>NZ_CP169240.1:982500-6785578 GCF_059506005.1 Pseudomonas sp. Pseusp18 | reverse complement strand
GAATCTGCCGTCAACCTCTAATTTGGCTTTATCTATCAATAGCTTGCAGAAAGCCGGAAAACCGCCCGCTTTCCTTCTATAAAGGAGAGCAAAACCACTCCCTCTATATAGAAGAGGACTTCAGAGCACCCCCGCCTCTTTGAAAGCAGCGACTGCGTCGGCATTCAGACCCAATACCCGCTGCAAAACCTCCAGCGTATGCTCACCCAATAAAGGAGGTGCGCTACGGTACTCCACTGGCGTCTCGGACAGGCGTATCGGGCTCGCAACTTGGGGTACGATCCCGGCCAAAGCATGAGGCAGCTCAATAGCCAACCCACGAGCCTGAACCTGAGGGTCGGCAAACACCTGAGCCAGATCATTGATCGGCCCACACGGCACGCCTGCCTGCTCCAACCGCATCACCCATTCAGCAGTGGTCTTGAACACGGTCGCCTGGCGGATCAGCGGGATCAGCACCGCCCGATTTGCCACCCTTAACTTATTGGTCGCAAAACGCGGATCATCCGCCCACTGCGGCTGCCCGGCCACCTCCGCAAATTTGCGGAACTGCCCATCATTACCCACGGTGAGGATGAAGTCGCCATCGGCTGTAGGAAAGTCCTGATAAGGCACGATGTTCGGATGGGCGTTGCCCAGGCGCTTAGGCGCAATGCCCGTAGTCAGGTAGTTCATCGCCTGGTTCGCCAGACACGCCACCTGAACGTCCAGCAATGCCATATCAATGTGCTGACCGCCGCCACCATGATCCCGATGAGCCAGCGCAGCCAGGATCGCTACCGTTGAATAGAGCCCAGTCAGAATGTCTGTCAGCGCCACGCCAACTTTCACCGGGCCTGCACCTTCATCTCCTTCGGGGCGACCGGTCAAACTCATCAGACCGCCCAAGCCCTGGATCATGAAGTCATAACCCGCACGCTTGGCATACGGGCCGGTCTGACCGAACCCAGTGATCGAGCAATAGATCAGCTTCGGATTGGCCACCTTTAGCGACTCGTAGTCCAGCCCATATGCCGCAAGACCACCGACCTTGAAGTTCTCGATGAGGATGTCCGACTTCGCCGCCAACTCACGCACCAGTTGCTGACCCTCTGGCCGCGTGAAGTCGATGGTTACCGATTGCTTGTTGCGGTTGGCGGACAAGTAATAGGCCGCCTCGCTGGTGTTCTCGCCATAGGCGTCTTTAAGGAACGGAGGTCCCCAGGCGCGCGTGTCATCGCCATTACCCGGACGCTCGACCTTGATGACGTCAGCGCCAAGGTCCGCAAGGATCTGCCCGGCCCAAGGCCCGGCGAGCACCCGCGACAAATCCAGTACCCGTAGATGCGAAAGCGCGCCCATGGCCGTTCTCCTATTAATAGAACGCCTGGATGCCGGTCTGCGCGCGACCGAGGATCAGCGCGTGGACGTCATGCGTACCTTCATAGGTATTCACCACTTCCAGGTTGACCAAGTGGCGAGCCACACCGAACTCATCGGAGATACCGTTGCCACCCAGCATGTCGCGAGCCATGCGAGCGATGTCGAGGGACTTGCCGCAAGAGTTGCGCTTCATCATCGAAGTGATCTCGACCGCGGCAGTACCTTCATCTTTCATACGTCCCAGACGCAGGCAGCCTTGCAACGCCAGAGTGATTTCGGTCTGCATGTCGGCCAGCTTCTTCTGGATCAACTGAGTGGCCGCCAATGGACGACCAAACTGCTGACGATCCAGGGTGTACTGACGAGCGGTGTGCCAGCAGAACTCGGCAGCGCCCAGTGCGCCCCAGGAAATGCCGTAACGCGCCGAGTTAAGGCAGGTAAAAGGGCCCTTCAAACCACGGACATCCGGGAAGATGTTCTCTTCAGGAACAAACACGTTGTCCATGACGATCTCGCCGGTGATGGACGCACGCAAGCCGACCTTGCCGTGAATCGCCGGAGCGCTCAGACCTTTCCAGCCCTTCTCCAGCACAAAGCCACGAATGTCGCCCGCGTCGTCCTTGGCCCAAACCACGAATACATCAGCGATCGGACTGTTGGTGATCCACATCTTGCTGCCGGTGAGGCTGTAGCCACCTTCCACTTTGCGTGCACGCGTAATCATCGCGCCCGGGTCGGAACCGTGGTTGGGCTCGGTCAGACCAAAGCAACCAATCCATTCACCCGTGGCCAGCTTCGGCAGGTATTTCTGCTTCTGTGCTTCGGTACCGAATTCATTGATCGGAACCATGACCAGCGAAGACTGCACACTCATCATCGAGCGATAGCCGGAGTCGACACGCTCGACCTCACGGGCAATCAGGCCGTAGCTGACGTAGTTCAAGCCACTGCCACCGTATTGTTCAGGGATGGTCGCACCCAGCAGACCCACTTCACCCATCTCACGGAAAATCGCCGGGTCAGTCTTCTCATGACGGAAAGCTTCGAGAACACGCGGTGCGAGCTTCTGCTGAGCAAACTGCTCGGCCGTGTCGCGAATCATGCGTTCTTCTTCAGTGAGCTGTTGATCCAGCAACAGGGGATCGATCCAGTTGAAGCTAGCTTTACCGCCCATGAGTGAGTCCTCTCGAATCGGGTCAAATAACGTGGATTGATCCTAGGCCGGGTTCGGCGTCCCGGCAAACGAGGTTTTCGCATACTGTTGTGCTAATTTCTCACTCCGAAACGTTGCAAAATCGCCTTTATGCAATGCATTAGTGAGGTTGACGTACATGCGCAGGAAGATCCCCAGCACAACAGCCCTGATCAGCTTTGAAGCGGCAGCGCGCCACGAGAGCTTTACCAAGGCTGCCCAGGAGCTTTCTCTCACTCAGGGAGCGATTTGCCGGCAGATCGCCAGCCTCGAGGAGTTCCTCAATGTCGAACTGTTCCGACGTTCACGGCGCGGAGTGAAGCTGACAGAAGCCGGGCTTTCCTACAGCCGCAGGGTGGCCACCCAACTCGACGCGGTTGAACGGGACACCTTGTCAGTGATGGGCCAACAAGGCGCCAACTCGATCGAACTGGCGGTGGTTCCGACCTTCGGCACTCAATGGCTGCTGCCACGACTCAAGGATTTCCAGCACAAACATCCGGAGGTGACAGTCAACCTCACCAACCGTACACGCCCCTTCCTGTTTGCCGATACCGATTTCGATGCCGCCATTTATTTCGGCGACGCCGACTGGCCAGGTACCGAATCCCACAGATTAATGGGTGAGAACCCGATGCCGGTGTGCAGCCCCACGCTGCTGGGCCAAAAAACCAACCTGAGCCCCGGTGAAATCGCCGAGTTGCCCTTGCTGCAGCAGACCACTCGCCCTTATGCCTGGCGCCAATGGTTCAACTCACAGAACCTGAATATCCCGCGAGACATGACAGGGCCGCGTTACGAGCTATTCTCCATGCTCGCCCAAGCGGCGATGCATGACATGGGGATCGCGCTGATTCCGCCATTCCTGATTCAGCGCGAATTGGTGGAGAAGCGCCTGGTCATTGCCAATGCCCAAGCACTATCGAGCATCAAGGCCTACTACCTGATGATTCCTGATCGAAAGGTCGAATCAGCCTCTTTGAAGGCATTTCGCGACTGGCTGGTAAATCAGGCACATAGCTACAACCTAGAAGGATAAAGGCTCACACTGATTAGCTGACCACGTAGTCAATAAAACAAAAGTACTACAGATATAAGTATTTGTCGCATATCGACAGACTGTACTGAAAACAGTACAAACGTCCCACAAGCGTTTGAGTACGTGGCTTTGAGCCTCTATTGGCAAGCAATGACAACCTATTCACCGTGCGGATGTGTAAATTCTTGAATTTTGGCAAAAAACCTTAGAAGCCACGGCCTGCAAGGGATTTATCAGAGAGGTGCGACATTCGGTCACGGGGTGACTTGTAGTTAATTTTCCGTCACCCGTCATAATCCCTTGAAGGGCACAAAGTTCGCCTGCAAAATGCCGCGCCCCGCCCTGATTTGGCGGGACCGTGCTGATCGGCCGCCCCAGCCGCACCATCCGAAGTGCCTGGGTTTACTCAATAAGATCACGCAGGAGATTTGACGTGCACATTGGTGTTCCTCTCGAAACCCAGACGGGTGAAACACGGGTTGCTGCAACCCCGGAAACCATCAAGAAGCTGATCGGCCAGGGTCATAAGGTCACTGTACAAAGCGGCGCCGGCATTAACGCCAGCGTTGTCGACAGTGCTTATGAAGCTGCAGGCGCAACCATTGGCAGCGCCAACGATGCGTTTGGTGCCGAGCTGATTCTCAAGGTGGTCGCCCCCAGCGACAGCGAACTGACGCTGATCAAGAGCGGCACCGTCGTGGTGGGCATGCTCAACCCGTTCAGCAATGAAACCATCGCCAAACTGGCCGAATGCGGCATTACCGCGTTTGCGCTGGAAGCTGCGCCACGCACCTCCCGCGCCCAGAGCCTGGATGTGCTGTCCTCCCAAGCGAACATCGCCGGTTATAAGTCCGTGCTGCTGGCCGCTCACTACTACCCACGCTTCATGCCGATGCTGATGACCGCCGCGGGTACCGTGAAAGCGGCGCGCGTGCTGATTCTCGGTGCCGGTGTGGCCGGTTTGCAGGCGATTGCCACTGCAAAACGTCTGGGTGCCGTGATCGAAGCGTCCGATGTGCGTCCTGCGGTGAAGGAGCAGATTGAATCCCTGGGTGCGAAATTCGTCGACGTGCCGTACGAAACCGATGAAGAGCGCGAATGCGCCGTCGGTGTCGGCGGTTATGCGCGCCCCATGCCGGCCAGCTGGATGCAGCGTCAGGCCCTGGCCGTACACGAACGCGCCAAGCAGGCTGATATCGTCATCACCACGGCACTGATCCCGGGCCGCAAGGCGCCGACACTGCTCAGCGCCGAAACTGTGGCGCAGATGAAGCCAGGCTCGGTGGTTGTCGACCTCGCTGCAGCCCAGGGCGGCAACTGCCCGCTGACCGTGGCGGACCAGGTCGTGGTCTCGAATGGCGTGACCATTGTCGGCCCGACCAATCTGGCCGGTGCGGTGGCGGCAGACGCTTCGGCGCTGTACGCACGCAACCTGCTGGACTTCCTGAAGCTGGTCTTCAACAAGGAAGGCCAGTTCGAAGTGAACCTAGAAGACGACATCGTCGCCGCGTGCCTGATGTGCCGCGACGGCCAAGTCATCCGCAAAAACGCCTAAGCAGGGATTCAGACGATGGAAGAGCTTATCTCCCCCGGTATCTACAACCTGATCATCTTCGTGCTGGCGATTTATGTCGGTTATCACGTGGTCTGGAACGTTACACCTGCACTGCACACGCCATTGATGGCGGTGACCAACGCCATTTCGGCGATTGTGATCGTCGGCGCGATGCTGGCGGCCGCTTTGACCGTAACACCATTGGGTAAAACCATGGGCACCCTGGCGGTGGCTCTGGCGGCCGTGAACGTGTTCGGTGGTTTCCTGGTCACCCGTCGCATGCTTGAGATGTTCAAGAAAAAAGCCCCGAAAGCCGTACAAGAAGAGGCGCCCAAGTAATGAGCATGAACCTGGTAACGACGCTGTACCTGATCGCGTCGATCTGCTTCATCCAGGCCCTCAAAGGCCTGTCGCACCCGACCACGTCGCGGCGCGGCAACGTGTACGGCATGCTCGGCATGGCCTTGGCGATCCTCACCACCATCGGTCTCATCTATAAGCTGGCGGCGCTCTCCATTGAGCAAGGCGGTGCTACCGCCGGCATCGGCTACGTCATCGTCGGTCTGCTGGCCGGCGGTACCGCCGGTTCGATCATGGCCAAGCGCGTTGAAATGACCAAAATGCCGGAGCTGGTCGCCTTCATGCACAGCATGATCGGTCTGGCGGCGGTGTTCATCGCCATTGCAGCCGTCGTCGAGCCGCAGTCGTTGGGCATCGTCAAACATCTGGGCGATTCGATTCCGGCGGGTAATCGTCTGGAGCTGTTCCTCGGCGCGGCCATCGGTGCAATCACCTTCTCCGGTTCGGTGATCGCGTTTGGCAAGCTGTCGGGCAAGTACAAGTTCCGCCTGTTCCAGGGCGCACCAGTACAGTTCAGCGGTCAGCACAAACTGAACCTGCTGCTGGGTCTGGCGACGCTGGCACTGGGTGTCACGTTCATGCTGACCGGCAACTTCAGCGCCTTTGCCCTGATGCTGATCCTGGCCTTCGTGATGGGCGTGCTGATCATCATCCCGATCGGCGGCGCCGACATGCCCGTCGTGGTGTCGATGCTCAACAGCTACTCCGGCTGGGCAGCAGCGGGTATCGGCTTCTCGCTGAACAACTCGATGCTGATCATTGCCGGCTCGCTGGTGGGCTCGTCCGGTGCGATCCTTTCGTACATCATGTGCAAGGCGATGAACCGTTCGTTCTTCAACGTGCTGCTCGGCGGTTTCGGCAACACCGCGGATGCTGGCCCGGCGGGCTCCAAAGAAGCCCGTCCGGTGAAATCCGGTTCGGCTGATGACGCCACCTTCCTGCTGACCAACGCCGACACCGTGATCATCGTTCCAGGCTATGGCCTGGCGGTAGCACGGGCGCAGCACGCCTTGAAAGAGCTGACCGAGAAACTGAGCCACCGCGGCGTAACCGTGAAGTATGCGATTCACCCGGTTGCCGGCCGGATGCCTGGCCACATGAACGTATTGCTGGCCGAGGCCGAAGTGCCTTACGACCAGGTGTTCGAGATGGAAGACATCAACTCCGAGTTCGGCCAGGCCGACGTGGTGCTGGTGCTCGGCGCCAACGACGTGGTGAACCCGGCAGCCAAGAACGACCCGAAATCGCCGATTGCCGGCATGCCGATTCTCGAAGCGTTCAAGGCCAAGACCATCATCGTCAACAAGCGCTCGATGGCCAGCGGCTATGCCGGCCTGGACAACGAGTTGTTCTATCTGGACAAGACCATGATGGTTTTCGGCGACGCCAAGAAAGTCATCGAAGACATGGTTAAAGCCGTCGAGTAAAAACCTTCGGCAACCTGAACGCCCCGACTCGTCGGGGCGTTTTTGTTTGCGTCTGTTACCGATCCTGCAAAGGTGTTTTGCCTGAAAGCACCGGAATAGACGCCCCGAATGCGACCTTGGTAGCGGGACGGGCGCCGCTCGAATTCACTAGACTGCGCACCTTGCTTCCGTTGCCCGAGATAACAATCATGTACCGTGACCGTATTCGCTTGCCTTCATTGTTGGACAAGGTAATGAGCGCCGCCGACGCTGCCGCTCTGATTCAGGACGGCATGACCGTCGGCATGAGCGGCTTTACCCGAGCCGGCGAAGCCAAGGCCGTGCCTCATGCACTGGCCGAGCGCGCCAAGGTCACGCCGCTGAAAATAAGCTTGATGACCGGCGCCAGCCTGGGCAACGACCTCGACAAACAGCTGACTGAAGCCGGCGTACTGTCGCGACGCATGCCGTTCCAGGTGGACAGCACTCTGCGCAAGGCGATCAATGCCGGCGAAGTCATGTTCATCGACCAGCACCTGTCGGAAACCGTAGAGCAGCTGCGTAACCAGCAACTCAAGCTGCCGGACATCGCGGTGATCGAAGCCGTGGCGATCACCGAGCAGGGCCATATCGTGCCGACCACCTCGGTGGGCAACTCGGCCAGCTTCGCGATTTTCGCCAAACACGTGATCGTCGAGATCAATCTGGCGCACAACCCGAATCTCGAAGGCTTGCACGACATCTATATCCCTACCTACCGGCCTACCCGCACACCTATTCCACTGGTGAAGGTCGAT
Source organism: Pseudomonas sp. Pseusp18 (assembly GCF_059506005.1). NCBI lineage: Bacteria > Pseudomonadati > Pseudomonadota > Gammaproteobacteria > Pseudomonadales > Pseudomonadaceae > Pseudomonas > Pseudomonas sp. Pseusp18. The sequence continues at coordinate 6,777,867 of NZ_CP169240.1, read as the reverse complement.
GACCGTATCGGCAGCACTGCCATCCCGATACCGCCGGAAAAAATCGTCGCGATCGTGATCACTAATCAATCCGACTCGCCCTCTACTGTGCTGCCGCCGGACGCAGACACCCAGGCCATCGCCGACCACCTGATCGACTTCTTCAAGCAAGAAGTGGCTGCCGGTCGCATGACCAACAAACTCGGCCCGCTGCAAGCCGGTATTGGCAGTATCGCCAACGCGGTGATGTGCGGCTTGATCGACTCGCCATTCGAAGACCTGACCATGTACTCCGAAGTGCTGCAGGATTCGACTTTCGATTTGATCGACGCCGGCAAGTTGAGCTTCGCTTCGGGCAGTTCGATCACCCTGTCGAGCCGGCGCAATGCCGATGTATTCGGGAATCTGGAGCACTATAAGGACAAGCTTGTGCTGCGCCCCCAGGAAATCTCCAATCACCCCGAAGTGGTGCGGCGCCTGGGCATCATCGGTATCAACACCGCGCTGGAGTTCGACCTGTACGGCAACGTCAACTCCACTCACGTCTGCGGCACGCGGATGATGAATGGCATCGGCGGCTCGGGCGACTTCGCGCGCAATGCGCACCTGGCGATTTTTGTCACCAAGTCGATCGCCAAGGGCGGGGCGATTTCCAGCGTGGTCCCCATGGTCAGCCACGTCGACCACACAGAACATGACGTCGATATTCTCGTGACCGAGATCGGCCTGGCCGACCTCCGTGGCCTGGCCCCGCGCGAGCGGGCCCGCGTCATTATCGATAACTGTGTTCACCCGGACTATCGCCCGGCCCTGAATGACTACTTCACTGCTGCTTGCGCAGTCGGCGGGCATACCCCGCATATCCTGCGTGACGCACTGAGCTGGCACATGAACCTGGAAGAAACCGGGCGCATGCTGGCGGTGTAATTGATACAGATAGCAGCTGACGCAAACACAGTTTCGTCAGCTTGCTATTGCAGCATTCTTTTCAATCAAAAACTGTACTGCTGTACCGGTCTTTTCCTACCGTAATTGCCTACATTTTCCAGTCAAGCGCCATGAAATGCACCATATTGGTGCCGATAGGTACAGTTGCCTCAATTTAGACCAGTACACCACCGTTTAACAGTTAACTGGTCTCTCACAATACAGGTGAACTGTATCTACAGAGACTGGCCAAACGAGAGGATCATTGGCATCAGTCAAAGTTAAACCACTACCTAATCCCGCCATAAGCGGAAGGATGTCAACCATGGAACGTACACTCAGTTCCGAGCTGTTCTTCGAAGACACTGCTGCAAAAACCCAGGCTTCCCTGCCTTTGCGCGTTATCGCCAACCTGATGCTGTGGCAGCGCCGCATCTCCAGCCGCCATCAACTGGCTCGTCTGGATTCGCGTCTGCTGGCTGACGCCGGGATTAGCGAAGCACAACGCTACGAAGAGCTGAGCAAGCCGTTCTGGCGCTAAGTTAGCGTCGCTGGCTCTGACCCACCGGGTCCACCGCCAGCAACCCGAATTGAACAAACAAAACCCGTCGTGGGAAACCACGACGGGTTTTGTCGTTTTAGGGCTTCATATTGGGGGCGTACAGAAGAGAAAATCACCGACAGTGACAGTTTTTAAATATATAAAAACAACCAGTACAGTTTATTCTAAGTGTGTCTGCGCTCGCCTGCATGAACAAGCGGGACTGTTCTAACCGATGTACGCAGGCCTAATATCTGTATAAACCGTGGCGAACGCTTTAAGACGACAGGCGTCTGATCCTGTGCCACCTCTCTATCGGTCTATCCAAAGGAGCTACCTCATGTCCCCCCTTCGCCTGCTCAGCGCTGCAGCCCTGCTTGCCATGGCTGCCAATGCCCACGCCTCCAGTTTTATCGTGACCACCGACTCCATCGTTAATGGCCTGAAGGCTTCCTCCGACGCGACTTCGGATGTCTCGTCCTCCTTTCGCGACAACAAAATCGTCCGCGCTGCCCGTGACGATGCCGCCAGCTTCGTTGCCAGTGATGGTGCCATCCGTGGCGTGAAACTGGAAAGCGCGCTCAACCATATCCGCCAACAGGCTCCACAACTGAATGCGACCGACGCACAGCTGGCCCAGGCCATCCTGACGATCTAGGCCACTGCGCTGAACCGGGACACGCCCGTCGTGTCCCAATGTTTCGGCGCTGGCTCTAGCCCGGGCATTGCGCTAGCCTTGGGGCTCGCTTTCAGCTATCGAGCCTCATGCGTTTTCTTTCAAGTCTGTTGATCACTCCGGTTTTTCTCGCGGCCTGCTGGTCGGGTTCGGCCCATGCCTTCGACGCTTTCAACCTGTCTACACAAGGCACCGTAGCCAGTGGTTACGCCACCAGCATGGTGACCTCCGCGCCCTTCGACCATAAAATGCTGATCGCCGCCCGGGATGACGCTGCAGCGTTCATCGCCAGTGACGGCCAACTGCGAGGAGCACAACTGGAATCGGCCTTGATCTACCTGCGCCGGACCCAGCCAAAACTTCATGCCAGCGACCTTGAACTGGCGCAGGCAATTCTCGTCCAATAGTTATCCTTGTTTCTCCGGAGTCACTCCATGCGTAGCCCGCTGATTGCTGCCACCCTTGGCCTGCTGTTGTTGGCCGACGTGGCCCAGGCCCACACCCTGGTAGCCACCAGTAACATGATCATTCGTGCCTCCCAGCGCACGCTTGATTTCACTTCCGATACCACCACGTCCATCCGCGATTCGAAGATCGTCCGTGAAGCCCACGACGATGCGGCCAGTTTCGTCGCCAGCGACGGTGAAATCCGTGGTGCACACCTGGAGGCGGCCTTCGACACCTTGCGCACCCGCGTACCGGAAGCCCGCGACGCCAGTGATCAGGTTCTCGCCGAAGCCATCCTCGCACTGTGAAATCACTAAGCGCCTGGCTGCTGGCCGGGGTTGTGTTGCTACTTGGCAACACGGCCCAGGCCGGCCTGCAATTACGGCTCAAGACCGACGGCCTGAGCCCCGCGCAACAGCAGGCCAGTCAGGCACTGCTCGATGAAGCCATGCAGGCGTTACCGCCACGCTTCATCGAGCAGCTGGACCGGCACATCGATGTCGGCTGGACCGACAACATGCCGAGCAATGCCTATGGCCAGGCATCGCTGGTGTCTGAGCTCGACCTGAATCGCAACCTGCTCGCCAGCCTCACCGACGGCAGCGCCGCGACCAAAAAAACCTATCGTCCCCACGGCACCGTGCGCCAGGAAATGCTCGCCACGGTGTTGCACGAACTCACCCACATCTACGACCGCGCACGCCTGTGGCCGGACGCCGAGCGCACACTGATCCAGCGCTGCACACAACGTAACAGCAGCTCTGGACTGATCGGCATCCCGGATCAGTGCCGCGGACAGACCGACCGACGCTGGACCCTCAGCGACGACCCTCGCCTGCTCGATCTGGCCGGCTGGCCGCAATACGTCGGTCGGCGCGGTGAGCGCGAACAGCACAACCGGCAGATTGCCCGCAGCCCGGACATCTACGAGACGAGCAGCCCGAAGGAGTTCGTCGCGGTCAACATGGAGTACTTCCTCCTCGACCCAAGCTATGCCTGCCGTCGCCCTGCGCTGTATCGCTACTACAAAGAACACTTCGGCTGGGCGCCAGCCGCCAAAGACACCTGCGCCCGATCATTCGCCTTCCTCAATGCGGGTAACGATTTCGCCAAACAGCCCTTGGGCCAGGTCGATCCGGAACGGGTGTATGCCGTCGACTATCTGCTGGCAGAAGCCAACCAGAACTGGGTCAGCCGCTGGGGTCACAGCATGCTGCGACTGGTGATCTGCGCGCCCGGTCGGCCTCGCGGGCCGGATTGCCGCCTCGATCTGGATCAACATCTGGTGCTGTCCTACCGCGCCTTCGTCGGCGACGTACAGTTGTCGAGTTGGGATGGGCTGGTGGGCAAATACCCATCGCGCCTGTTTGTGTTGCCGCTGGCCCAGGTGATCGACGAATACACCAAGACCGAACTGCGCAGCCTGGCCTCGGTACCGCTGAACCTGTCGCGCAGCGAGATCGAAGACGTGGTGGAGCACGCCGCCGAGATGCACTGGAGTTACGACGGCAATTACTTCTTCCTGTCCAACAACTGCGCCGTGGAAAGCCTGAAACTGCTGCGCAGCGGCAGCAATAATGCCCAGCTGACAGGGCTCGACAGCATCATGCCCAACGGCTTGCTGGAAGTACTCAAGAGCCGCGGACTGGCGGATACCAGCGTGCTCGACGACCCTCGCGAAGCGTTACGCCTGGGCTATCGCTTCGACTCCTTCCGCGAGCGATATCAAGCGATGTTCGAGGTGCTGAAAAAGCACTTGCCGATCAAGCAGGAAAAGGTCGAAGACTGGCTGGCATTGAAAGCTGATGAGCGCCGCAAATGGATTGACCAGGCGGACCTGCGCACCAGCGCGGCATTGCTGTTACTGGAGCAGGCGAGCTTCCGCCAACAATTAGTGTTGGCTCAGGACGAAGTCAAACAGCGCTATCTGGGTGCTCGGGAATTGAACAACGGCGGCATGGATAAAGCCAACGCGACCTTGCAGCAGATTCTCGCCAATAGCGGCTTCCTCAGCCGTCCGGCCGAACTGCTCGCCACCGGTGGCTATGGTTTGCCGCAGCCGAACGAATGGAAACGCCTGGAGTCGGAAAGCAGCCTGCGCCAGAAGCAGCTTCAGGTGCTGACCGGGGACCTCGACAAGGAAGTGCGAGCGCTGCTCGAGCCGAGCCGCGCTGCTGAAATGGCCGCCAACGAAGAGAACCTGAAACAGGTTGGCGAACATTTGAGGAAATTGCACAAGGCTGCAGGTGGGTTGGAGTTGCCCTGAAAGCAAAAGATCGCAGCACATACAGCAAAAAGGGCTTCAGAACGTAGTCCTGAAGCCCTCGGTCTTGCTGTTTAGTCTGTGCCGCGAAGCGCTAATTCCTCTGTATCAGGAACTTACCTTCAGCTGACCCGCGCCTTACGCACGCCCTCGGACAAGGCCGCGCACAGGCTGAGTACGCCCTCCACAGCCTGATCCGGGGTCGAGGCGTTGGCGATGTGATCGATCAGCGCCGACCCCACCACCACACCATCAGCCAGACGCGCGATGGCCGCTGCCTGTTCCGGTGTGCGAATACCGAAGCCGATGCTGATCGGCAGATCGGTATGGCGACGCAGACGGGTGACGGCCTCTTCGACATGTTCCAGAGTCGCCGCGCCCGCACCGGTCACACCCGCCACCGACACGTAGTAAACAAATCCGGAACTGCCATTCAGTACGGTCGGCAGACGCCCATCGTCAGTCGTCGGAGTGGTCAGACGGATGAAGTCCAGGCCCGCCGCCTGTGCCGGGTCGCACAATTCAGCGTTATGTTCTGGCGGCATGTCGACCACGATCAGGCCATCGACACCGGCTTCTTTGGCTTCAGCGATGAAACGCGGCACGCCGTACATGTGAATCGGGTTGAAGTAACCCATCAACACCAGCGGAGTCTCGCTGTTGCCTTCGCGGAACTCGCGGACCATTTGCAGGGTTTTCGCCAGGTTCTGTTTGGCGCCCAGAGCACGGATATTGGCCAGCTGGATCGCCGGGCCGTCGGCCATCGGATCGGTGAAGGGCATGCCCAACTCGATCACATCAGCACCAGCACCGGGCAAACCTTTAAGGATCGCCAAGGACGTGTCATAGCTTGGGTCACCGGCGGTCACAAAGGTCACCAGGGCGGCGCGGTTCTGTTCCTTGAGTTCGGCAAAACGCGTTTGCAGGCGGCTCATCAGTGTTTCTCCTGCTTGGACTGCACTTGTTGAGAGTTTTCCATGTGGTGCATCACGGTTTGCATGTCTTTGTCGCCACGGCCGGACAGGTTGACCACCATCAGGTGATCTTTCGGCAGGGTCGGTGCGCGCTTGAACACTTCGGCCAGGGCATGGGCGCTTTCCAGTGCAGGAATAATCCCTTCCAGGCGGCAGCACTTATGGAATGCGTCGAGGGCTTCGTCGTCGGTCACCGAGGTGTACTGGACGCGGCCGATGTCATGCAACCAGGCGTGTTCAGGGCCGATGCCTGGATAGTCGAGACCGGCTGAAATCGAGTGCGCGTCAATGATCTGGCCATCATCGTCCTGCAACAGGAACGTACGGTTACCGTGCAGCACGCCCGGTACGCCGCCGTTCAGGCTGGCCGCGTGCTTGCCGGTTTCGATGCCGTAACCGGCCGCTTCGACGCCGATGATCTCGACGCTCTTGTCATCGAGGAACGGGTGGAACAGGCCCATGGCATTGGAACCACCGCCGATGCACGCCACCAGGCTGTCTGGCAGACGACCTTCCTGGGCTTGCAACTGCTCGCGGGTTTCCTTGCCGATGACGGCCTGGAAGTCGCGAACCATGGCTGGGTACGGGTGCGGACCGGCCACGGTGCCGATCAGGTAGAAGGTGCTGTCGACGTTGGTCACCCAGTCACGCAGGGCTTCGTTCATTGCGTCTTTGAGGGTGCCGGTGCCCGCGACTACCGGGATCACTTCGGCGCCCAGCAGCTTCATGCGAAACACGTTGGCTTGCTGACGTTCGATGTCAGTGGTGCCCATGTAGATCACGCAATCGAGGCCGAAACGCGCGGCCACGGTAGCGGTCGCCACGCCGTGCATGCCGGCGCCGGTCTCGGCGATGATGCGTTTCTTGCCCATGCGCCGCGCCAGCAGGATCTGGCCGATGCAGTTGTTGATCTTGTGCGCGCCGGTGTGGTTCAGCTCTTCGCGCTTGAGGTAAATCTTCGCGCCGCCGCAGAACTCTGTCAGGCGCTCGGCAAAATACAGTGGGCTTGGACGTCCGACGTAATCACGCTGGAAGTAGGCCAATTCTTCTTTGAATGCCGGATCTTCCTTGGCCGCTTCGTATTCGCGGGCCAGATCGAGGATCAACGGCATCAGGGTTTCGGCGACGTAACGGCCACCGAACGCGCCAAACAGGCCGTTGGCGTCGGGGCCGTTGCGCAGATTAGTCTGGGTCATGGGTCGCTCCAGTTGTATTCGAGAGGTGACGATGGGGTTCACTCTACCCCTGACATCCCACGCTGAAAACCGATAAGATCGCCGCAACCTGTCAGGAAAACTCACAGATCCCATGAGCCATGACCTCCCCCCGCTGAACGCGCTTCGCGCCTTCGAAGCCACTGCCCGCCTGAACAGCGTCAGTCAGGCTGCCGAACAGCTGCACGTCACCCATGGTGCGGTCAGCCGGCAACTCAAGGTGCTGGAAGAACACCTCGGCGTGAGCCTGTTCATCAAGGATGGACGCGGCCTTAAACTCACAGATGCCGGCGTTCGTTTGCGCGATGCCAGCGGCGAAGCCTTCGAGCGTTTGCGCAGCGTTTGCGCCGAGCTGACCCAAAGCACCGCCGATGCGCCGTTCGTGCTCGGCTGCTCGGGCAGTCTTTTGGCGCGCTGGTTCATTCCGCGTTTGGGGCGCCTGAATGCGGACCTGCCGGATCTGCGTTTGCACCTGTCGGCTGGCGAAGGCGATCTTGATCCACGACGGCCCGGCCTGGATGCTTTATTGGTATTTGCGGAGCCGCCGTGGCCGGCGGATATGCAGGTCTACGAATTGGCCAGCGAACGAATCGGTCCGGTCATGAGCCCTCGATTTGCCGGTTACGAAAGGCTACGAGACGCACCGGCAAGCACACTGTTGAGCGAACCATTGCTGCACACCACCTCACGCCCGCAAGCCTGGCCGAGCTGGGCACAGCAAAGCGGCCTCGATGACAAGGCGCTGAAGTACGGTCAGGGATTCGAGCATTTGTATTATTTGCTGGAAGCAGCAGTGGCCGGGTTGGGCGTCGCCATCGCGCCCGAGCCGCTGGTGGCCGAAGACGTGAAGGCCGGTCGCCTGGTTGCGCCATGGGGCTTCCGTGAAACCCCGGCGCAACTGGCGTTGTGGCTCCCCAAGCGCGCCGCGGACGGGCGCGCCCGGCAGTTGGCGCAGTGGCTTAAAAACGAACTGCGCCAGACACCTTAATGACCGCGCTTGAACAATAAATAGGCCGCGAGCAATCCCAGCGCACCAACGGCAACACCGGCTGTAGTCCAAGGGTGTTCCTGGGCGTAGTCACGAGTCGCGATCCCGGTCTCACGGGTTTTGACCTTGACCTCTTCATAGGCATCGGCGAGCAGATGGCGTGAGTGTTTCAGCGCGTTCTCGGCGTTGCTTTTCAGCGTTTTAAGGGTTTTACGCGACTCGTCCGAGGCGTCGTCCTTCAGGTTTTCCAACGATTTCAACAGACTCTCGATCTCGGCTTCCATGCTTTGCAATGAGGCGTTGCGTAACGACGTGTTGGCCATGATGGCTCTCCTGCATTGTTGATGAGTGACGTGTGTTGGTTGGGACTTCAGGGGTTCGAGAAAGTGCAGTAAATCTGAACGTCGCTACGGATTGGTCGACAGAAGAAATAAGAAAAATCACTGCTAGGCTGTATTTCACACCTCAAGGAGAACGCCATGTCTGACCATCACACCTACAAGAAAGTCGAACTGGTTGGCTCGTCCACCAGCAGCATTGAAGACGCCATCAACAACGCCCTGGCCGAAGCCAACAAAAGCCTCAAGTACATGGAATGGTTTGAAGTGACCGAAACTCGCGGGCATATCAAGGACGGCAAAGCTGCACACTTCCAGGTGACACTCAAAGTCGGTTTCCGGATTGCCAGCAGCTGAGTTTGAGCCAGCCGTCTGAACTTGCACGCCGACCGCATGCCATAGGAAACAGCAAAGCGCTACAGGGAGAGCGCATCCAGTCGATAGCTGGATGCCCTCCCTCTATTGATCCGACCAAGGAGTGCACCCATGAAGAAGTTTATTCTGGCGGTAGGTTTGTTGAGCCTTGCGGGAACAGCCTTTGCCCAGGTCAAGTCGTGTGAAGAGCTGAAAGCCGAAATCGCTGCAAAACTGGACGCCAAGGGTGTTTCCAATTACACGCTGGAGATCGTCGACAAAGGCACTGCTGCCGGTGGGAAAGTCGTCGGAAAATGTGAGAAGGGCTCCAAGGTAATCGTCTACAAACAGGGCTGACTTCCCTCAATAACGAAAAGCCGACGCCAGGGCGTCGGCTTTTTGTGGATGCCGTTCAAGTGTCAGCCCTTCATGACCTGCGCCAACAGTTCATAGGAGTGCACGCGATCGGCATGTTCATACAGGTCACAGGTGAAAATCAGTTCATCCGCCTGAGTCTGTTCGATCAGCACCTCAAGCTTGGCGCGGATTTTCTGCGGGCTGCCGACCATGGCCAGCCCCAGGAAATCACCGACCGCTTCTTTCTCATGGGGTAGCCATAAGCCGTCCATGGTCTTCACGGGTGGGCGTTGCACCAGGCTCTGGCCACGCATCAACGCAAGAATCCGCTGGTACACCGAAGTGGCCAGGTAATCGGCCTGCTCATCGGTGTCTGCCGCCACCAGCGGCACGCCGAGCATCACGTAAGGCTTATCCAACACCGCTGAAGGCTTGAAGTGGTTGCGGTAGACGCGAATCGCTTCATGCATGAAGCGCGGTGCGAAATGTGAAGCGAAGGCGTAGGGCAAACCGCGCTCACCGGCCAGCTGCGCACTGAACAGGCTCGAACCCAGCAACCAGACCGGGACGTTGGTGCCGGTACCCGGCATGGCAATGATCCGCTGATCCGGCGTGCGTGGGCCGAGGTAGCGCATCAACTCGGCCACGTCTTCCGGGAAATCGTCGGCGCTGCCGGAACGCTCGCGACGCAAAGCGCGGGCGGTCATTTGATCGGAGCCGGGCGCGCGCCCCAGGCCCAGGTCAATCCGGCCTGGATACAGGCTTTCCAGAGTGCCGAACTGCTCGGCGATCACCAGCGGCGCGTGGTTGGGCAGCATCACGCCACCCGAACCGACACGGATGGTCGAAGTGCCACCGGCCAGATAGCCCAGCAGGACCGAGGTCGCCGAACTGGCTATCCCGTCCATATTGTGGTGTTCGGCGACCCAAAAGCGGTTGTAGCCGAATTTTTCGACGTGCTGCGCCAGGTCCAGGGAATTGCGCAGAGACTGGGCCGCACTGCCGTTCTCGCGCACGGGCACCAGATCGAGGGTCGAAAACTTGATCTCAGACAGTTGTTTCATAACCTGCTTCTCCAATGGGTAAGCAGGTTCTTTCAGGAACGAAAACCTGCCGAGTCTATAAGCGTGTTCTCTGCAATGAGGGCATATACCCGAGTTTCAATAGGAGAGACAAAATTCCTGTGCAATTAGAGGACTGATCAGATGAGGTGAACTTTGCCCGACGGTCTATCCTCAGAACCCTGGCAACCGAAAAACCACGAAGGCGCGACGTTTAGCGCCGGATCTTGAGGAGGCAGACATGGCTATTACAAAGAAAGCATCGGCTCATTGGGAAGGTGATCTGAAGACCGGCATCGGCTCGATTTCCACGGAAACCGGTGTACTCAGAGAAGCGCCCTACGGCTTCAAGGCCCGTTTCGAAGGCGGTAAAGGCACCAATCCCGAGGAGTTGATCGGCGCGGCCCACGCTGGCTGTTTCTCCATGGCGTTTTCAATGATTCTCGGTGAGGCTGGCCTCAAGGCCGACAGCATTGACACCAATGCCGAAGTCACCCTGGACCAGGTGGACGGCGGCTTTGCAATCACCGCGGTGAAACTGATCCTCAAGGCGAAAATCCCCGGGGCGACCCAGGCGCAATTCGAAGAACTGAGCAACAAGGCCAAAGAGGGCTGCCCGGTGTCCAAGGTACTGAATGCGAAAATCAGCCTGGATGCGACGTTGGTCAGCTAAACCGATAAAAGATCGCAGCCGTCGGCAGCGCCTGGATTATTGATTGATCGGTAGGCGCTGTCGAAAACTGCGATCTTTTTTGCGTTGAAACAAAACCTGGCTGGCGTAATTGTGGTCGAATAAATGACAGCAGCTTTAGCGCATCACCGTGCGCGCTGCCTCAAGGGAGCTTCAACCATGAAACGTTTTGCCTTGGCGGTTATCTGTTGCACGCTGGCCACATCGGCTCTCGCGGCACCGAAATCCTGTGAAGAACTCAAGGCCGAGATCGAAGCCAAGATCCAGGCCAATAACGTTTCGTCCTACACCCTGGAAATCGTCACCAACGACGAAGTGCACGATCAGAATATGGTGGTCGGCACGTGCGAAAGCGGCACGAAGAAAGTCATCTACCAAAAAAATGACAGTTGATTCGCCTCACATGAGGCAGTAGCTCTCGCGATCTTCGGCGACAATCTCCCGCTTGGCGTTATACAGCCGGGCGCTGGGGGTGAGCGCTATGGAGCGAGCTTCCAGCAAATAACGCTGGCCGGCCTCGAAATGGTCGTAATTGATGGTCAGGTAGCACAACCGCTCGAGCGGAGCGTTCATCAAGCCCAAGCCCCCGCTAAATACTTCAAAATCGAAACGCACTATCAGCTCATGGCTACCCGGGGTGACCTGGAAGTAACGACCATCGCGCAACCGCTGGTTGTCCAGCCGTTCGGCCATCAGTAGTTTCCCGCCGGGGCTTGGCGTGGCGAAGTCGACCCAGGCCATTTGCGGATTGACCGCCGGCAACGGGCTCGCACAGCCAACAAAGGCACCTGCAGCGAGCAACAGCAACAACCTGCGCATGATGAATATCCCAAGGACTGGTCATTCAGCATAGCGCCGATCAGGTGCGTTGGCAGCCCGCTGGCTTACCCTGCCCAATCACTTTTCGCTGCTGGTCATAGAGCTTTGCCCACGGCCGAAAGCCGATATTCCCCGCTTGCAGCTGATACCGCTGCCCGGCGTTGAAGTCCTTGAATTTCACATTCAACTGGCAGTCGCGCCACAGCGGCTCTGCGTCGGGGCCAATGTTGGTCGGCTGGACCGCGAACAAGTAGCGAACCTTCAGCTCATGGCTGCCGGGCTGCACCTGGAAGTAGCGCTTGTCGATGGAAGTCTTGTTATCGACTTCCAGCGCTTGCAGCGCGGTATCTTCCTGCCGTGAGTCCAGATCGATCCAAGCCTGGGAAGGATCAGGGGTAGGCAATCCGGCACAGCCGGCCAGCATCAGCAGGCCTCCCGTCAGCATCAATTTGCGCATAGCGGAGCTCCAATAGGCGGGATAGTCTTGCGGGCAGACTTTCCAGGGATTTTTTTATTTTGATCAGGCCGCGTCCAAGCCTTGGGTTACTTGATCGCGTTTTACGCATTTTGTTTCCGGGTGTGATTCTTTTGTTGCTCAACGGCTGCGCGAGCGTCAGCTATTACGGCCAATTGGCCAGTGGTCAGCTGCACTTGCTGCGGGCTCGGGAGCCGGTTGCCAATGTGATTGCCGATCCCGCCCGCGATCGGCAATTGCGTGCGCATCTGGCCCAGTCACAAAAGGCCCGAACGTTCGCCAGCCAACACCTGCATCTGCCGGACAACCAGAGCTACCGCTTGTACGCCGACATCGGCCGGCCATATGTGGTCTGGAATGTCTTCGCCACGCCGGAGTTTTCGCTGAAGCCACAGAACCATTGCTTCCCCGTTGCCGGCTGCGTCGCTTATCGCGGTTTTTACAGTCAGAGCGCTGCTCGCGGCGAGGCCGCCTTGCAACGCCTGCAAGGTATGGACGTGTCGATCGGCGGCGTCGAGGCCTATTCGACGCTCGGTTGGTTCAACGATCCGATTATTAGCTCGATGATGGCGTGGGGCGACGAACGGTTGGCCACGCTGATTTTTCACGAACTCGCGCACCAACGTTTTTATGTGAAAGACGACACCGAGTTCAACGAGTCCTTCGCCACGTTCGTCGAACAGGAAGGCACTCGCCAATGGCGCGCATTCCGAGACATGCCGCCGGATAATGGAGCGTTGGTACGCCAACGCGACCAGTTCATCCAATTGATTCTGGACACCCGCACCCGGCTTGAACGGCTTTACGCCCTGCCGCTGCCGGCCGACCAAATGCGTGAGCGAAAAGCGGCCGAGTTCGAACAATTGCGCCGTGAGTACAGGACCCTGCGTGACAGCCAATGGGCTGGCAACAATCGCTACGATGCATGGATCAACGCCCCGATGAACAACGCCCGATTATTGCCGTTTGGTTTGTATGACCAGTGGGTGCCAGCGTTTACCACACTGTTCAGGCAGGTCGATGGTGATTGGGTGAGGTTTTATGCGGCAGTGGAGAAGGTGGGCACGTTGCCGGTTGGGGAGCGCAAGGCGGCGTTGAGGGCGTTGGCAGGATCAGCGAATTCCGGTGGCTGAACGGGCCCCTTCGCAGGCGGTGCGGCGATCCGACTTGCCCGCGAAGGGATTTGATCAGCGCTGCAGAAACGCCTGATGCAACTCACCCAGCGTCTCGAAGTGATACGCCGGTGCTTCGGCGCTCAATTCTTCCCGGCTGCCAAACCCATAACCCACCGCTGCCGCGTCCAGCCCATTGCTGCGGGCACCGATCAGGTCGTGCTTACGGTCGCCGATCATCAGCGTATTGGCCGGGTCGAGACCTTCTTCGGCCATCAAGTGTGCAATCAGCTCGACCTTGTTGGTCCGCGTGCCATCCAGCTCACTGCCATAAATCATCTTGAAATGCTTGGCGAAGTCGAAGTGCCGGGCAATTTCCCGGGCGAAAACCCATGGCTTGGAGGTCGCGATGTACAGCTGCCGCCCTTGGCCACCGAGGGTTTCCAGTAGAGGCGTGACGCCGTCGAACACGCGGTTTTCATACAGGCCGGTGACCTTGAAGCGTTCACGATAGAAGTTCACTGCCTCCCAGGCCTTGGGTTCGTCGAAGTCATAGAACTGCATGAACGCCTGCAACAATGGCGGGCCAATGAAATGTTCGAGCCTGGTCAGGTCCGGTTCATCGATACCCAGTTTGCTCAGGGCGAACTGGATGGAGCGGGTGATGCCTTCGCGCGGGTCGGTCAGCGTGCCATCGAGGTCGAACAATACGGTTTGGTAATGCATGGAAATTCCTGAGCAATAGCGAGACGCTTTCCGTTATCAAGAGGCTTAGAGCTGGTCGTAGCCTTCGGCCAGATGCAGGTCCTTGAGCTTCACGTAATTCGCCGCGCTGTAGGTGAAAAAGGCTTTTTCCTTGTCCGTCAGCGGCCGGATCTGCTTCACCGGGCTCCCGACATAAAGAAAACCGCTTTCCAGGCGCTTACCCGGTGGCACCAGGCTACCGGCGCCGATGATCACATCGTCCTCGACCACCGCACCGTCCATGACGATGCTGCCCATGCCGATCAGAATCCGGTTGCCCACGGCGCAACCATGAAGCATGACTTTATGCGCGATGGTTACATCGTCACCGATCAGTAACGGAAAGCCATCGGGGTTGAATGGCCCTGCATGGGTGATGTGCAACACACAGCCGTCCTGCACGCTGGTACGCGCACCGATCCGGATGCGATGCATGTCGCCGCGGATCACCGTCAGCGGCCAGACGGAGCTGTCTTCGCCGATTTCGACGTCGCCGATCACCACTGCCGAGCCGTCGACAAAAGCGCCTTTGCCCAGCAGCGGCGTGTAGTTCTGATACTTGCGAAGGGTCACGATAGGGTTTCTCTCTGTTGCCGATAGCTGCGGTGAGCGTCGATTGTAATTAAGATGGGCGCATGTTTCTTCCCGCATGTTTTCCAGCCAAGGTGCCAACCGTGAGCGTGAACAACCCTCTTCTGCAGTCCTACGACCTGCCGCCGTTCTCGGCGATCCGTGCCGAACACGTGCAACCGGCCATTGAAAAAATCCTGGCTGACAACCGCGCCGCCATTGTCGAAATCCTCAAGACTCAGGCCAAACAACCGACCTGGGCCGGCTTGGTGCTGGCGATGGACGAACTCAACGATCGTCTGGGCGCCGCCTGGAGCCCGGTCAGCCACCTCAATGCCGTGTGCAACAGCGCTGAGTTGCGCGAGGCTTACGAGTCCTGCCTGCCGGCCCTGAGCGCCTACGCCACCGAGCTGGGCCAGAACCGTGAACTGTTTCAGGCCTATGAAGCGCTGGCGAACAGTCCTGAGGCCGCCGGTTTCGACGTGGCGCAGAAAACCATCCTGGAGCATGCCCTGCGTGACTTCCGCCTGTCGGGTATCGACTTGCCTGAAGCCGAACAAAAACGTTACGCCGACGTGCAGAGCAAACTGTCGGAGCTGGGCAGTCGCTTCTCCAACCAGTTGCTCGACGCCACCCAGGCCTGGACCAAGCACATCACTGACGAGGCCGCCCTCGCCGGCCTGACCGATTCGGCCAAGGCGCAAATGGCCGCCGCCGCGCAAGCCAAAGACCTCGACGGCTGGCTGATCACCCTGGAATTCCCGAGTTACTACGCGGTGATGACCTACGCCCAGGACCGTGCCCTGCGCGAAGAAGTCTACGCCGCCTACTGCACCCGTGCGTCGGACCAAGGCCCGAATGCCGGTCAGAACGATAACGGCCCGGTTATGGAAGAAATCCTCGACCTGCGTCAGGAACTGGCAAAACTGTTGGGCTTCACCAGCTTCTCGGAGCTGAGCCTGGCGACCAAAATGGCCGAATCCAGCGATCAGGTACTCAGTTTCCTGCGCGACCTGGCCAAGCGCAGCAAGCCGTTCGCCGTCCGAGATCTGGAGCAGCTCAAGGCCTACGCCGCCGAACAGGGTTGCCCGGACCTGCAAAGCTGGGACAGCGGTTTCTACGGTGAAAAACTTCGCGAGCAACGCTACAGCGTCGCCCAGGAAACCCTTCGCGCGTACTTCCCGATCGACAAGGTTCTGGGTGGGCTGTTCGCCATCGTCCAGCGCCTGTACGGCATCGAGATCGCCGAGCTGAAAGGCTTCGATACCTGGCACCCGGATGTTCGCCTGTTCGAAATCAAGGAAAACGGCCAGCACGTCGGCCGCTTCTTCTTCGACCTCTATGCCCGCGCCAACAAGCGTGGCGGTGCCTGGATGGACGGCGCCCGCGATCACCGCCGCACAATCAATGGTGTGCTGCAAAGCCCGGTGGCGAACCTGGTGTGCAACTTCACCCCAGCCGACAGCGGTAAACCAGCCCTGCTGACCCACGACGAAGTGACCACCCTGTTCCATGAATTCGGTCACGGCCTGCATCACCTGCTGACCCGTGTCGAGCACGCTGGCGTATCCGGCATCAACGGCGTGGCCTGGGATGCGGTCGAGCTGCCAAGCCAGTTCATGGAAAACTGGTGCTGGGAGCCGGAAGGTCTGGCACTGATTTCCGGTCACTACGAAACCGGCAAACCGTTGCCTCAGGATCTGCTGGAGAAAATGCTCGCGGCGAAGAACTTCCAGTCCGGCCTGATGATGGTCCGCCAACTGGAGTTCTCGCTGTTCGACTTCGAGCTGCACGCCACCCACGGCGACGGCCGCAGCGTGCTGCAAGTGCTCGAAGGCGTGCGTGATGAGGTTTCGGTCATGCGTCCACCGGCCTACAACCGTTTCCCCAACAGCTTCGCTCACATCTTCGCCGGTGGTTACGCAGCGGGTTACTACAGCTACAAGTGGGCTGAAGTGTTGTCGGCCGATGCCTTCTCGAAGTTCGAAGAAGACGGCGTGCTCAATGCCCAGACCGGTCGTGCCTTCCGCGAAGCGATCCTGGCACGAGGTGGTTCCCAGGAACCGATGGTGCTGTTCGTCGACTTCCGTGGCCGTGCGCCATCGATTGACGCACTCTTGCGCCACAGCGGCCTGACCGAGGACGCGGCAGCATGAGTGAGGGACCTGTGATTACCAAAAAACGCTTTATCGCCGGGGCGGTCTGCCCGGCCTGCAGCGAGCCGGACAAATTGATGATGTGGAACGAAGACACCGTTCCGCATCGCGAATGCGTAGCCTGCGGTTATTCCGACACGCTGAATGAACAAGGTCTGTCGGTGCCCAAGGAATTGGGCACCCGGGTTAACACCTCGGCACTCAAGGTGCCGGACGCCAAGGTTCAGGCCGTACAGTTTTTCCCGAACCCGAAGCTGAAGAAAAAGCCTGACGAGCAAAACTGACTGGAACACCACCTTTCACTCCCGTGGAAGGTGGTATCTATCTACCACCTTTCCCCTGCGCTTCCTTTTAGGCTGAGCACATTCAGCCTCCAGTCAAGGAAGACACCATGCCAGATACCAATCCGCTTCTGCAGCACTGGGACCTGCCGCCCTATTCGCACGTTCGCGCCGAGCATCTCGTGCCGGCCATCGAAAGAATCATCAGCGACAACCGTCAGGCCATTCCCGACATCATCGCCACCCAATCAACATTCCCGACCTGGGACGACCTTGTGCTGGCGGTCGATGACACCGATGCACGCTTGGCTGAAGCCATGGGCATCATCGAAACCCTCGCCATGGTGAAGCACGAAGGTGACACCTGGGAGCTGGCAATCGATGCATGTCGTGATGCCATGGCGCAGTACAAAACCGAAAAAATGAGCAATCAGGCGCTGTTCCGAGCCTATCAAAAGCTTGCACAAAGCCCGATCGCCGCAAGTTTCGATGAGTCTCGCAAAGCCGTGCTGAACAAGATTCTGCGCAGGTTTCGTTTCTCTGGAATCGAGTTGCCCCTCGATCAACAGCAACAACTTGCTCACCTGAATCGCGAAATCAGCGCGCTCGAGAGCCTGTTTCTAAAGAACCTGGAGAATGCAAGTTCGGCCTGGAGCAAGCGTATCGACAATGTCGCTCAACTCAACGGTTTACCCCTGGCGACCAAAGATCGTCTGGCACTCAACGCACGGCAGGCTGGGCATGAGTGCTGGCTGATAACCCTGGATCAGGACACCTGCAATCAAGTCATGGCCTATGCCGAAGACCGCCCCCTGCGTGAAGAGTATTTCGTTGCCTTCAACACTCGAGCCTCCGATCAGGGCCCGCACGCCGGACAATTCGATAATGGACCGGTATTGAAATCGCTGTTGGTTCAGCGTCATCGCAAAGCCCAACTGCTAGGGTATGAAAACTTTGCCCAATTGAGCCTGGCGAACCGGATGGCGGACTCAACCGCACAGGTCAGCGGATTCCTGCGTCGACAAGTGGCGCTGAAAACATCGAGTTTCGAGGAGGATGCGCAAATGCTCAAGACTTTCGCAGCCAGCCAGGGTATCGCTGAGGTACAGCCCTGGGACCACGAGTTTCTCGCCGAAAAGCTGCGTCAGCAATACCTCGATACGCCCCTGAAAAGCCTGCGCGATTATTTTCCCCTGGACGCAACCCTGCGCCGAATCTGCCTGTTCAGCGAGCGCATGTTCGGAATTCGGATCGTTGAACAAACAACGTTCAGCCGCTGGCATGACAGTGTCCGTCTGTTTGAAGTCAGCGAGCACGGGCAGGTGGTCGGGCATATTTACCTCGACCCGTTCCATCGCAAGGAGGCTCCTGACTTTCCATGGACCGCAACACCGCGCAACCGGCGAGTGGACGCCGAAGGCCGGTTGACCCTGCCAATTGCCGTTATTCACGCCAACTTCACGGAGGTCTTGGCTGATCAACCTTGTTTGCTGACCCATCTGGATCTGCGGGTACTTTTCCATGAATTTGGCCACTGCCTGCACCACACCCTGACTCGTTCACCGCATTACACCCTTTCAGGCATCTCCCAGCTGGGACGCGACACGGCGGAATTTGCCGGCCAACTATTCGAACGCTGGTGTTTCTCACGAGAGTTTCTACAGTGGCTGGCGGCCCACCACCGCACCGGTGAACGCTTGACCGAGGCTCAAATCGATAAAGCACTGACATCGCTTCAAGCCCATAGCAGCTGGCAGACAGCCCGATTGCTGATGGCTGGCTTATTTGATTTCCAATTGCACCGCTCTCAGGGTGATGGCCGTAGCGTTCAGCGGGTATTCGAAGACGTACAGCGGGAAATTCCTCACTTGAAACTGTCTTCCTATAGCCGGCTCGCCAACAGTTTCGATTATATGGTGACCGGTTACGGCGCCTCGGTTTACGCCTACAACTGGTCAGATGTACTAGCCACCGAAGCCTTCAAACGCTTTGAGCGAGATTGGGTTTTCAATATCCAAACAGGTAAGGCCTTTCGCGAAGCCATTTTTTCACCTGGGGATTCACACTCTCTGCTGTTATCTCTAGAGGCGTTTCTGGAACGGCCACTTGCCGAGGATCTTTTCCCAGTCGCAGTAGGTAGCTGAGGCGCGATTACTCGATGTGAGCCGAGTTGAACCAACTCTTCATCGAACACATGGCAAACGGACTTGTGCTGCACTCACCATTGGCCAGCGCCGTACGAAGTTTGTCGACATCGGCCTGCATCATGTAGCGAATGCCGTCCTTGAAGTGGGTGCTATCGCCAAAACCGCCCTGAGTCATTTCACTCAGCGCATCTTCCTTACTCCAGCCCTGCACCACCACCCGGTACATCGCCGCCATCAGGCCGGTGCGATCCGAGCCGTGTTTGCAGTGCATAAGCACAGGGCCTTTGGCCTCGGCGGTCTGAATCGCGCGAATGGCCTTGAGCACATCACTGTCATCTACGTGATTGGTGCGGTAGGGCAGCTGTATCTGGGTGATTCCGGGGTTGGACAACCAGCTTGAGTCCGGTTCAGGCAGGAAGTTGATGACGGTAGCGACCTTGAGTTTTTCCAGCAACGGCACCGCCCCCTTGTCCGGCAACGCACTGCGATAGAGAGTCGGGGACATCTGATAAAGGTTGTACTGAACCTCCACCGATTGAGCCCAGTCCGCAGGCCGGGATAGAGCAGCGTCATCAGCGTGGGCCAGCGTCAGGTTGAAAAGTGCGGCCAGCGACAAAAGAAACGTCGCAGGTAGAAGGCGCAGTAGGGACATGCTCAGGCGACCGTGAAGTGATGGATAAGTGATCGACAGCCTGAACTCGGGACAGTCAAAGACCTGTGAGGGCACTGTCAAAGAATCGTGAATAGAACAGCAAATGCCCGAGGCTGGTTGTCATTCAGATCAGCCGGACTGTCCGACATCGCTAGTTGACTGAGAGACACTATCCGGCAAGACCTTGAGTTAATAGACACCGATAAAACCAGGCCTGCATGGAGTCTCATGCAGGCCTGGCAACAACTATCAACTTCAGGGATTTACGATACTGGAATAAGCCTTGGCCAAGGCCAGCAGTTTTGCCTTGTCGTCACCATCGATATCGCCATCACCGTCCACATCGCTGTTAATGGTCTTGATCGTGAAGGACTGACCACCATCGCTGGAAACCGCTGTCACATAAACGGAATCGACCAGTGCCTCTGTCTGCACTTCATTTACCGCATCCCATCCCAGCTCTTTACGGGCAAGCTGCATCGATACTTGTGCTTCGCGAGGATTGGTTATGCTGGGCGCCAACAGTTGCAAAAAAATACCACGCTGATTAAAAAACGACATGACTAAATCCTTTTAATTAATAATTCACGACAACTTCGTGTGACGAGGATAGTACTAACAGCCTTTGTAATTGCGCTACTTGATATATATTTCCGGTGATGACAGTTGCGCGATGCGCTTGATCCATAAACTTGTCTTGTTAGTTCCTTTATATAATCTCCGACATTCACTCGCCGAACGGCACTGGCTTGTCGCTTGCCCCCTTGATACTGTATGCACATACAGTCAATGGGTTTTTATCGATGAACACGCCTCTGCCACCCCGCGGTCGCGGCACCGCCACCAACCCGCACAACCGTTTCGCACCGAACCGTTCGGTGGCCGAGGATGACGGCTGGTATCAGGAAGCGCCGATCACCCAAGGCACCGAGGTGCGCATCGAGACGGCGAAGACCATCATTACCCGCAACAACTCGCCGGACTTGCCCTTCGACCGCTCGATCAATCCCTATCGTGGCTGCGAGCATGGCTGTATCTATTGCTACGCTCGGCCCAGCCACGCCTACTGGGACATGTCGCCAGGGCTGGATTTCGAAACCAGACTGATCGCCAAGACCAACGCCGCCGATGTGCTGGAAGAGCAACTGTCCAAACGCGGCTATCAATGCGCGCCGATCAACCTGGGCTCCAACACCGATCCTTATCAGCCGATCGAGCGTGAATACAAAATCACCCGCAGGACCCTCGAGGTGCTGCTGCGCTATCGTCATCCGGTGACCATCATCACCAAGGGCTCGCTGATTCTGCGCGATCTGGACTTGCTGACCGAACTCGCCGAACAACGACTGGTGGCGGTAATGATCAGCCTCACCACTCTGGACGATGAGCTCAAACGCATCCTCGAACCCCGTACGGCTGCGCCCAAGGCACGACTGCGGGCGATCCGGGTAATGCGTGAAGCGGGGATTCCGGTGGGTGTCTTGTGTTCACCGATGATTCCGATGATCAACGACAGCGAACTCGAAAGCCTGCTGACTGAAGCCCATGCGGCCGGAGCGCAAACTGCGGCTTACATGATGTTGCGCCTGCCGCTGGAAGTGGCGCCGCTGTTCGAAGAGTGGCTGGCCGCCCACTATCCTCAGCGTGCAGCTCATGTGTTGAGCCTGATCCGCCAGAGCCGTGGTGGGGAGCTTTACGACAGTCGGTTTGGCGCCCGTATGCGCGGTGAAGGACCATTTGCCGATATGCTGGCGCAGCGTTTTGCCAAAACCATCAAGCGCCTGGGGCTCAACCGTCGGGAAGGTTTCGATCTGGACTGCAAAGCCTTTTGTCCGCCGGGTCGCCAGATGTCATTGATTTAAGGACCATTGGACCTATGGTGGAGTAGTGAAAAAAGTACGTCGCGTTCAAGCTGGTCATATTTCTTATGACCTGGAACGCACGTTCTAGAGCGCTTGATTCAGTTTGAGTTAAGCTTCGGCCGCTACCTTGTTCATCGAGTGACTGATGGGTCTGCTTTTCGACCTGGATGTTTTTTATACAGCCACTGGCTTCACATCGGACAAAACGGGAAAATTCCCTTACTCCGCCAAAGAGGATGAATCATGAGTGACAAGGATAAACAGCCTTTGGCTGCGTCGGCTTCAGCCCAACCCGAGGCGGAAACCGCCGATGCAGCGCTGCAGCATATCGTTGACGGCTTTTTGCATTTTCATCACGAGATCTTTCCGCAGCAGGAAGAACTCTTCAAAAAACTCGCCACGGCCCAGCGGCCTCGGGCGATGTTCATCGCGTGCGCCGATTCGCGCATTGTTCCCGAGCTGATCACCCAAAGCGCCCCCGGCGACCTGTTCGTCACCCGTAACGTCGGCAACGTCGTGCCGCCTTATGGGCAAATGAACGGTGGTGTTTCCACAGCCATCGAATACGCAGTGCTGGCGCTCGGCGTGCAGCACATCATCATCTGCGGCCACTCCGACTGTGGCGCCATGCGCGCAGTACTCAACCCGCAGAGCCTGGAAAAGATGCCTACGGTCAAAGCCTGGCTGCGCCATGCGGAAGTGGCGAAAACCATGGTTCAGGACAACTGCCATTGCTCGAATGAAAGCGAGAGCATGCACATCCTTACCGAAGAGAATGTGATCGCTCAGTTGCAACATTTGCGCACGCACCCGTCGGTGGCCTCGCGCATGGCCAACGGTCAGCTGTTTATCCATGGTTGGGTGTACAACATCGAAACCAGCGAAATCCAGGCTTACGACGCGGATCAGGGTTGTTTCCTGCCGCTCGATGGCAGCCATCCGATTCCGGTGGCGACGCCCAAAGCGCGCTTCTAAATCCTCTTCGTAGCCTGTCTCACAACAACGTTTGCGAGACAGGTCAACAGATCCCTGTGTGGTTTAGCCGAGGCTGCTGATCAGGCAGCCCGGCTTTGCCATGCCTGAAGAAAACTTCGGGAGAGTCACCATGCGTGCCGCTCAATTAAAAGCTGTTCTGCCACGGGAGCTGCTGGCTTCGGTGGTTGTGTTTCTGGTTGCCCTGCCTTTGTGCATGGGCATCGCCATCGCCTCCGGGCTGCCACCGGCCAAAGGCCTGATCACCGGCATCATCGGTGGGCTGGTAGTTGGCTGGCTTGCCGGTTCACCGTTGCAAGTCAGCGGCCCGGCGGCGGGTCTGGCGGTATTGGTGTTCGAACTGGTGCGCCAGCATGGTATCGCCATGCTCGGGCCGATCCTGCTGCTGGCGGGTTTTCTGCAATTGGTGGCCGGGCGTTTGAAACTGGGTTGCTGGTTTCGGGTCACGGCGCCGGCTGTGGTGTACGGCATGCTCGCCGGTATCGGTGTGTTGATCGTGCTGTCACAGGTGCACGTAATGCTCGATGCCGTGCCCAAGCCCTCGGGGCTGGATAACCTGGCGGCTTTCCCCGCTGCGGTGATTCAGGCTTTGCCTTCGTTTGGCTGGCAGGCGGGCTTGCTCGGGCTGTCGACCATTGCCGTGATGTGGCTGTGGGAAAAATTCCGCCCGCATTCCCTGCGTTTCGTTCCCGGTGCATTGCTCGGGGTCGGCCTGGCAACGATCGTCAGCCTGGCGCTCGCCTTGCAGGTCAAACGTGTGGAGGTCCCGGCTAACCTCGCGGAGGCCATCGATTGGCTACGTCCGGCGGATCTGCTCAACCTGGCTGACCCAACCCTGCTGATCGCCGCCTTCGCCGTGGCCTTTATCGCCAGCGCCGAAACCCTGCTCTCGGCCGCCGCCGTGGATCGCATGCACAGCGGTCAACGCTCGGACTTCGACCGCGAATTGTCGGCACAAGGTGTGGGCAACATGTTGTGTGGTCTGCTCGGCGCGCTGCCGATGACCGGGGTGATCGTACGCAGCTCGGCCAACGTTCAAGCCGGCGCCACCACCCGTCTGTCGACAGTGTTCCATGGCCTGTGGCTGCTGGCTTTCGTGCTGCTGCTATCGAGCGTGCTGCAAAGCATTCCGGTGGCGAGTCTGGCGGGCGTGCTGGTTTACACCGGTTTCAAACTGGTAGACCTCAAGGCCTTTCGCGGCCTGGGCCGTTATGGCCGGATGCCGATGTTCACCTATGCGGCGACCGCACTGGCAATCATCTTCACCGACCTGCTGACCGGTGTGCTGATCGGCTTCGGCCTGACGTTGGCCAAACTGGCCTGGAAGGCTTCGCGACTGAAAATCAGCCTGATCGATCTGCCGGCGGACGGCGAGATGGAACTTCGACTGGTGGGGGCGGCGACCTTCCTCAAGGTGCCGGCGTTGACCCAGGTGCTGGGGAGCATCCCGGCAGGCGCGACGGTGCATGTGCCGCTCAATAACCTGAGCTACATCGATCACTCGTGCCTTGAGTTGCTGGAGGAGTGGGGCCGGGCCAATGCGGCCAAGGGTTCGAAGCTGTTGATTGAAGCGCGGGGGTTGAAGCGCAGATTGGAAGGACGGTTGCGGACCACGACGGGCGTAGGTTCCGCCGGATAGATAACAGTGTGGGAGCGAGCTTCTGTGGCGAGGGGGCTCGCCCCCGTTCGGCTGCGAAGCAGTCGCAAAGCTTTTGGGGCCGCTCCGCGGCCCAACGGGGGCAAGCCCCCTCGCCACAAGCTCGCCACACAGGTATTCGGTTCTTACCGTTGGATCAAGCCGCTGGCTGATCCAGCTCCAGTTCCACGCCCAATTGGCGCGACAGGCACGGCCAGCGCTTCCACGCGGCGCCGGTGTCCGGGCTGTTGAGTTTCTCGCGGTAGGCCTCCACCGACTCCAGCGCGAAACTTTCATCGTCAAGCATCTCGTCCACGGCGTGATGCACCGCCTCATCCAGTTGGTTGGCAAATTCCTCGCCAATCAATTGGTGGGCAATCAGGTTGGCGACAGTCATGTCCAAGGGGATCAATGGCTGGCCAAAATGCTTGATGTACAGGTCGTTGACCTCTTCGACCAGGCGGTGCGCCAGATAAGCTTCGTCCAGCAGGCTGTCCAGGCCAACGTGACCGGCCATGATCGCCGGCGGCTGGAGGAAGAACTGCTCGGCGATTGTCAGCACCGGCTTGATCTGCGATTCGATGCCCGCTTCCCTGGCGACTTCATTGGCTGCATCCAGCAGGTCTGGCACTTGTTCTATATACGCGGCCACAAAACGCGTCATCACGCCGTTGGCGTCGACATCCGGCAATTGGATGGCGGAGTGAAGGTGCGGCAGTTGGGTTTCAAGCTGACGAGTCAGCAGGCCGGTCTCGGCCTCGTGTTGCAGGGCTTTTTGGATCTGCTCGCGCAATGCGGCGGTGTTCATGAAAACTCCAGGAAACAAAGGCAATGAAATAGGGAAGACATAACTTAGCTGGCTCAGGAAAAAGGCTAAGACGCATTTGTCATAATTATTTCATTCTTGAGACGCCTGCGTTATATCGATTTGCCACCACTCGTCTGCATCCTTCTCCATTCGTGACCTGGAACGCAAGTCCAACCTGTTTCAGCTGATTTACCCCATCGCGTTGCGAGGTGGCACTCGCTGTCTATACTCGGTTCTGAATGGAGTTAGCTGATGACACCCGA
Source organism: Pseudomonas sp. Pseusp18 (assembly GCF_059506005.1). Taxonomy (NCBI): domain Bacteria; kingdom Pseudomonadati; phylum Pseudomonadota; class Gammaproteobacteria; order Pseudomonadales; family Pseudomonadaceae; genus Pseudomonas; species Pseudomonas sp. Pseusp18. The sequence goes on along the minus strand of NZ_CP169240.1, from coordinate 6,752,539 downwards.
CTGCATATGCAGCAAGGCTCGGCGATTCAAGTTCGTGGTCTGAAAAAGCCGCTCCCTTGCCGCAGGCGTTACGCCTACGGGATAACAAGAACGATAAGGGGAACCCGCAATGATGCGACATCCACATGTCTGGATGGGCCTCCTGTTGTGGTCGATTTTCAGTCAGGCGCAAGCGGCCTGGACTGTCAATATGGCGCCTGGAGCGACTGAGATCAGTCACGCAGTATTCGATCTGCACATGACCATTTTCTGGATCTGTGTGGTGATCGGCATCATCGTCTTCGGCGCCATGTTCTGGTCGATGATGATCCACCGCCGCTCGACCGGGCAGGTGGCCGCAAAATTTCATGAAAGCACCACCGTTGAAATCCTCTGGACCATCGTGCCCCTGCTTATTCTGGTGGCCATGGCGGTCCCCGCAACCGCCACACTGATCAAGATGTACGACAACACTGAGCCGGATATCGATATCCAGGTCACCGGCTATCAGTGGAAGTGGCATTACAAATACCTGGGTCAGGACGTCGAATTTTTCAGCAACCTGACTACCCCCGCCGATCAGATCCACAACAAGGAAGCCAAGGGCGAACATTACCTGCTGGAGGTCGACAAGCCACTGGTGCTGCCGATCGGTGCCAAGGTGCGTTTTCTGGTGACCTCCGCCGACGTCATCCACTCTTGGTGGGTGCCGGCCTTCGCAGTCAAGCGCGATGCGATTCCGGGCTTCGTCAATGAATCCTGGACCCGTGTCGACAAGCCCGGCATCTACCGTGGCCAGTGCGCCGAGCTGTGCGGCAAGGACCACGGCTTCATGCCGATCGTGGTCGAGGTCAAGGAAAAGGCCGACTACGAAAAATGGCTGGGCGAGCGCAAGGCGGAAGCCGCGCAACTCAAAGAGCTGACCAGCAAGGAATGGACCCTCGACGAGCTCAAGGAGCGCGGCGACAAGATTTATCACACCACTTGCGTGGCCTGTCACCAGGCCGAAGGCCAGGGCCTGCCGCCGATGTTCCCGGCACTCAAGGGCTCGAAAATCGCCACCGGGCCGAAAGAGGCTCACCTGAGCCTGGTTTTCCATGGCAAGCCCGGCACCGCGATGGCGGCGTTCGGCAAGCAGCTCTCGGAAGTCGATATCGCGGCGGTCGTGACCTACGAACGTAACGCCTGGGGCAACAACAAAGGCGACATGGTCACCCCTAAAGAAGTGCTGGAGCTGAAACAGGCGGAAAGCAAATGACCCGGTCTATTGCGTACTCAAGGAATCGGTCGGGGCATGACGTCCCGGTTCGCCCAGCCCAGCCGTTTGCAGGAGACAGGACATGACTGTTGTAGTCGATGACCATGTTCATACCGATACCGCCCACGCCCACGGCCCTGCCAAAGGCCTGATGCGTTGGGTGTTGACTACCAACCACAAGGATATCGGCACGCTGTACCTGTGGTTTGCATTCACCATGTTTCTGCTCGGCGGCTCGTTCGCCATGGTGATTCGCGCCGAGCTGTTCCAGCCGGGATTGCAAATCGTCGAACCGGCGTTCTTCAACCAGATGACCACCATGCACGGTCTGGTGATGGTCTTCGGCGCGGTGATGCCGGCCTTCGTCGGCCTCGCCAACTGGATGATCCCGTTGATGATCGGCGCGCCGGACATGGCCCTGCCGCGAATGAACAACTTCAGCTTCTGGCTGTTGCCGGCGGCGTTCCTGCTGCTGGTATCGACCCTGTTCACCCCCGGTGGCGGGCCGAACTTCGGCTGGACCTTCTACGCACCGCTGTCGACCACCTACGCGCCGGAAAGCGTGACGTTCTTCATCTTCGCCATCCACTTGATGGGGATCAGTTCGATCATGGGCGCGATCAACGTGATCGCGACCATCCTCAACCTGCGCGCCCCCGGCATGACGTTGATGAAAATGCCGCTGTTCGTCTGGACCTGGCTGATCACCGCGTTCCTGCTGATCGCGGTGATGCCGGTACTGGCCGGCTGCGTGACCATGATGCTGATGGACATCCACTTCGGCACCAGTTTCTTCAGTGCCGCCGGTGGCGGAGACCCGGTGCTGTTCCAGCACGTGTTCTGGTTCTTCGGTCACCCCGAGGTGTACATCATGATCCTGCCGGCCTTCGGTGCCGTCAGCTCGATCATTCCGGCGTTCTCGCGCAAGCCGCTGTTTGGCTACACCTCGATGGTCTATGCCACGGCCAGTATTGCCTTCCTGTCATTCATCGTCTGGGCGCACCACATGTTCGTGGTCGGCATTCCGCTGGTGGGCGAGTTGTTCTTCATGTACGCCACCCTGCTGATCGCGGTACCGACCGGCGTGAAGGTGTTCAACTGGGCCAGCACCATGTGGCAAGGCTCGCTGACCTTCGAGACGCCGATGCTGTTCGCCGTGGCGTTCGTGATCCTGTTCTCCATTGGCGGATTCTCCGGGTTGATGCTGGCCATCGCCCCGGCGGACTTCCAGTACCAGGACACCTACTTCGTGGTCGCGCACTTCCATTACGTGCTGGTGCCGGGGGCGATCTTCGGGATCTTCGCCTCGGCTTACTTCTGGCTGCCAAAGTGGACCGGCCACATGTACGACGAAACCCTCGGCAAGCTGCACTTCTGGCTGTCTTTCATCGGCATGAACATGGCGTTCTTCCCGATGCACTTCGTGGGCCTGGCGGGCATGCCGCGGCGGATTCCGGACTACAACCTGCAGTTCGCCGATTTCAACATGGTGTCGTCGATCGGCGCGTTCATGTTTGGTGCCACGCAGATCTTCTTCCTGTTCATCGTGATCAAGACCATTCGCGGCGGCGAGCCGGCACCGGCCAAGCCGTGGGATGGTGCCGAAGGGCTGGAATGGAGCATTCCATCGCCCGCGCCGTATCACACCTTCACCACACCGCCGGAAGTGAAATGAACGCCCTGGCCTTTGTGGAAGCGAGCTTTTGTGGCGAGGGAGCTTGCTCCCGCTCGGCTGCGAAGCAGACGCAAAACTTTTGGGGCCGCTTCGCGACCCAGCGGGAGCAAGCTCCCTCGCCACAAGGGCCTGCTCCTAGCGGGTTATGCGTAAAGGTTCGAAGCCATGGCTGACTCGATCTCGATGAAGAAGCTGGTCACCCGCCTGTTGCTGGTGGTGGCGGCGATGTTTGTCTTCGGCTTTGCCCTGGTACCGATCTACGACGTGATGTGCAAGGCATTCGGCATCAATGGCAAAACCGCCGGGCAGTATGAAGGCGAGCAAACGGTCGACGCCTCGCGGCAGGTTCGCGTGCAGTTTCTGTCGACCAACGCCGCTGACATGCCCTGGGATTTCTATCCCAAGACGGATGAGCTGACCGCGCACCCCGGGGCGGTGAACGAGATGATTTTTATCGCCCACAACCCCACCGACCGGCCGATGAGCGCCCAGGCGGTGCCGAGTATCGCGCCGAGTGCAGCCGCGGCGTACTTCCACAAGACCGAATGTTTCTGCTTTACCCAGCAAGTGCTGCAGCCCGGTCAACGCATCGAGATGCCAGTACGGTTCATCGTTGACCGCGACATGCCCAAGGATGTGAAGCACCTGACGCTGTCCTACACGCTGTTCGATATCACCGCACGTCATCCGCCTGTAGCTGTTGCAGCAAGCACAGGTGGCTAGGCGTTAAAGCGTGCCCGATAAGGAGAACAATAAATGGCAACTCATGAACATTATTACGTTCCAGCCCAGAGCAAATGGCCGATCATCGCCACGGTCGGCATGCTGGTCACGGTGTTCGGCCTGGGCACCTGGTTCAATGACCTGAAGGCTGCGCGGCCGGAATCCCATGGCCCGCTGATCTTTTTCGTCGGCGGACTGCTGCTGGCCTACATGCTGTTCGGCTGGTTCGGGACGGTGGTCAAGGAAAGTCGCGCGGGGTTGTACAGCCCGCAACTCGACCGCTCGTTCCGCTGGGGCATGAGCTGGTTCATTTTCTCGGAGGTGATGTTCTTCCTGGCCTTTTTCGGTGCGCTGTTTTATGTGCGCAACATCGCGGGCCCGGCACTGGGTGGTGAAGGCACCAAAGGCATCGCCCACATGCTGTGGCCGACGTTCGAGTTCACCTGGCCGCTGCTGAACAACCCGGACTCGAAACTCTTTCCTCCCCCCAAGGAAGTCATCAGCCCCTGGGGCCTGCCTCTGCTCAACACCGTGCTGCTGGTGAGTTCCAGCGTCACCGTGACCATCGCTCACCACGCCTTGAAGAAAGGCCATCGCGGGGCGCTGAAAATCTGGCTGGCACTGACCGTGTTGCTCGGTTGCGGCTTCCTGGGCTTTCAAGCCAAAGAATACCTGCACGCCTACCACGAGCTGGGCCTGACCCTGGGTTCCGGTATCTACGGCGCAACGTTCTTCATGCTCACCGGTTTCCACGGTGCCCACGTGACCATCGGCACCATCATTCTGTTCGTGATGCTGATGCGCATCATGCGCGGGCACTTCAATGCAGACCACCATTTCGGCTTCGAGGCGGCGACCTGGTACTGGCACTTTGTGGATGTGGTGTGGATCGGGTTGTTCGTTTTCGTCTACGTACTTTGAGCCTGGTACTCATGACTACCAAGGCACGTGGGACACCAGCTGGCCGCTGAAAAAACCCCAGGCGATCAAGCCGACAGTAATGGCGGCCAGCGCAACACGAATACTCAAGGCGATGACCAGGCGATTCGAGCTGCTGTCGTCCTTGACCAGAAAAAACAGGCCGCTGAACAGGCTGACAACCGTGGCAATCAGCATCAGGACGATGGCTGCTTTGAGCATGGTGACACTCCGGGGGACAGGCGATGCATGTGAGTATAGCTATCGCGATGACCGACTTTCTGGCGACGCCATGAAGCGCTTCCGGCTGGGCCTTGTGCCGACTCTGGTGGTCGCGGTGCTGCTGCCCTTGCTGGTGTCGCTCGGGTTCTGGCAGTTGAGCCGGGGCGCGGAAAAAAGCGCGCTGCTGCAAAATTACGCCGAGCGCCGGGCCGCCGAACCGATGGCCAGCACCGAACTGCAACACACCGCAGATCCGGCCTTCCGCCGGGTTCGCCTGCACGGCCAGTTCGATGCCGAACACAGCCTGCTGCTGGATAACCGGCAGCGCGACGGCAAGGTCGGGGTCGAGCTGTTGCAACCGTTTCAGGATCAGGCCACCGGGCTCTGGTTGCTGGTCAATCGCGGCTGGCTGCCGTGGCCGGATCGGCGCACACCGCCGTCATTCACCACACCAACTCAGGTGTTGAGCCTCGACGCCTGGGTCTATGTCTCCCCCGGCGCAACGTTCCAGTTGCACGCTGACCCCAACGCCACGACCTGGCCACAACTGATCACCGCCGTTGAACCGGCCAGGCTGTGGACGGCGCTTGAACGTGACGGTTTCGCCTACGAATTACGCGCGCAAAGTGGCCCTGCGACCTACCGGGCCGATTGGCCGGTGGTGGCCATGGGGCCGGAAAAGCACCTGGCTTACGCCGTGCAGTGGTTCGCCCTGGCGATCGCGCTGTTCGGCCTTTATCTCTATCTCGGATGGCACAACGCAAAGGAGAACAATAATGGGAGTGGCCATGAATCCACCCGGCATGTCTGAGGCGAAAACACCGGTGAATCGGCGGCGCGGACGCTTGCAGTTGCTGCTGATCCTATTGGGGGTGATCGGTCCGATGATCCTCGCCACCGGCATGTACAAATTGCAGTTCTGGGTACCCGAAGGCCGCAGTTATCACGGTGAACTGATCGGCAACGGCCAGACTCGCGCCGACATTGGCGTACAGGTGCAGGAAGACCGCTGGCAGTTGCTGGTGACGGCGCCCAAGGACTGCTCGGTGGATTGCCAGCAGCTGGTTTATCTGGCGCGGCAGATCCAGATCGGCCTCGGTCGCGATGCCGCCCGTGCCAGCCATGCGCTGGCCATCGCGCAGCCGCTGAACAGTGATTACGAGACTAAACTTCAACGCGAGTACCCACAGTTGCAACGCTATTCATTGGACCTGCCGTCCTACATCAAAGGCGCGCAGAGCAATGACACGCCGCACCTGTGGATCATCGACCCTCACGGCAATCTGGTGCTGCGTTACGACCCGACGGTGAAGGGCAAGGATCTGCTCAACGACCTGCGCCACCTGCTGAAACTGTCGAACATCGGATAAGGGCATCGTCATGGCCAAACCTGGATTTCGCCTCGCGCTGTTTGCCACCTTGCTGGCACTGATTGTGGTGTTGCTCGGCGCTTACACTCGCCTGACCCACGCCGGCCTCGGCTGCCCGGACTGGCCCGGCTGCTACGGTTTTATCAGCGTGCCGCAAAGCGAAGCCCAGCTGGCTCATGCCGAACTGCATTTTCCAGACACCCCGGTGGAAGCCCACAAGGGCTGGAACGAAATGGTCCATCGCTACTTCGCCGGCACGCTGGGGCTGCTGATCGCGGTGCTGGCGGGCCGCGCCTGGGTCCATCGTCATCATCCGGGGCAGCCGGTGAAGTTGCCGCTGTTCTTGCTGGCGTTGGTCATTGGCCAAGCGGCTTTCGGCATGTGGACGGTGACGCTCAAGCTTTGGCCGCAAGTGGTCACCGGACATTTGCTCGGTGGTTTTGCGACCTTGAGCCTGTTGTTTCTGCTGACCTTGCGCCTGTCCGGCGTATTGCCGGCGCTGACTGTGCCTCGGCGTTTGCAATACTGGGCAACCGCCGGCTTGCTGCTGGTGATCGGGCAGATCGCCCTCGGTGGCTGGGTCAGCTCTAATTACGCAGCAGTAGCCTGCATTGACTTTCCGACCTGCCACGGCCAATGGCTGCCACCGGCTGATTTCGCCAACGGCTTTCACCTGACCCAACACATCGGTCCGAATTATCTGGGCGGGCAACTGGACAGCGATGCCCGCACCGCGATTCACCTGACTCACCGCATCGGCGCGTTACTGGTCACCTTTGTTCTGCTCGGTCTGGCCTGGCAACTGAAGGTCGTCGGCATGACGCGCCTGGCCGTCATGGTGCTGATCGCCCTTGCCGCACAAATCACCCTGGGCATCAGCAACGTGGTGTTCCACTTGCCGCTGCCGGTGGCCGTCGCCCACAACGCCGGCGGTGCGGCGCTGTTGCTGACGATGGTGCTGGTCAATTATCACGCGCGAACCAGCCTGGTTCGGGTCAAGCATCAGCCCCCTCGGCGCTGGCGTCTACGCCTGCGTAAACACTCGGCCGGGCCCATAACAATAAAAGGAGAGATGCCATGGCGACTCTGATCGGCGAACGTCACAGTCAGGCCATCTGGCGAGACTACCTGGAACTGACCAAGCCGAAAGTGGTGGTGCTGATGCTCATCACCTCGCTGGTCGGCATGTTTCTCGCGACCCGCGCCGGGGTGCCATGGACGGTGCTGGTGTTCGGCAATCTGGGGATCGCCCTGTGTGCCGGCGGTGCCGCGGCGGTCAATCATGTGGTGGACCGGCGCATCGACGCGGTCATGGCCCGGACCCACAAACGGCCCCTGGCCGAAGGCCGGGTATCTCCAGCCGCCGCGCTGACCTTCGCCCTGATACTGGCGATGCTCGGCCAGGCCTTGCTGCTGACCTTCACCAACCCGCTGACAGCGTGGCTGACCCTCGCCTCCTTGCTCGGTTATGCCGTGGTCTACACCGGTTTTCTGAAACGCGCGACGCCGCAGAACATCGTCATCGGTGGCCTCGCCGGAGCTGCCCCGCCACTGCTCGGTTGGACCGCCGCCACCGGTCATGTCGGCGCCGAACCATTGTTGCTGGTGCTGATCATCTTCGCCTGGACCCCGCCGCACTTCTGGGCGCTGGCGATTCACCGCAAGGAGGAATACGCCAAGGCTGACATTCCGATGCTGCCGGTGACCCATGGCGAGCACTACACCAAAGTCCACATCCTGCTTTATACCTTTGCGTTGCTGGCCGTCAGCCTGATGCCCTACGTGATCCACATGAGCGGCGTGCTCTACCTGATGTGTGCCCTTTTACTGGGCGCCAGGTTTCTGCAATGGGCCGTGGTGCTGTACCGTGGCACTCGACCGCACGCGGCGATCAACACGTTCAAGTACTCTATCTACTACTTGTTCCTGCTGTTTATCGCGCTGCTCGTAGACCACTACTTACTGTTGATCCTATGACTCGAACCCAGAAAACCGTCTTCATCCTCGTTGCCCTGATTGCGCTGATCCTGGGCCTGACCGTCAATAAAGTACTGACCGGGAAAAACCAGGGCGACCCGACGGCGCTGATCGATGCAGGGATCATCTTGCTGCCCCAAAGCCGCAATCTGCCGGACGTGAAGATGACCGATCAGGACGGCAAGCCAGTGGCGATCAACGAACTGAAAGGCAAGTGGAGTTTGCTGTTCTTCGGCTACACCTTCTGCCCGGACATCTGCCCGACCACCCTCGCCCAGCTGCGGCAGATCAAGAGTGAACTGCCGGCGGATGCGGTGAACAAGTTGCAGGTCATCCTGGTCAGCGTCGACCCGAACCGCGATACGCCCAAGCAACTCAAGCAGTACCTGGGCTACTTCGATCCGCAATTCATCGGGCTGACCGCAGCCTCGGTCGAAGACCTTCAGAAAATGGCCAACGCGGTGAGCATTCCGTTCATTCCGGCGGACACCAGCAAGCCGAACTACACCGTCGACCACAGCGGCAACCTGGCGGTGATCGGACCGGACGGGACTCAACGCGGGTTCATTCGTGCACCGCTGAATAACCAGAAACTGGTGGCGCAGTTGCCGGTGATGCTCAACCGTCAATAAGCACCATAGCTGCGGTGTTTCAGGCAAAAAAATGGGGCGCATTCAATGCGCCCCATTTTTTTCGTTAAAGCTTCAGATCAGAACGCCGGCAATACCGCGCCTTTGTACTTCTCGAGAATGAAGGCTTTCACTTCCGGGCTGTGCAGGGCAGCAACCAGTTTCTGCATTGCCGCGCTGTCCTTGTCGTCCGGACGGGCAACGAGGATGTTCACGTACGGCGAGTCGCTGCCTTCGATGACCAGCGCGTCCTTGGACGGATCGAGCTTGGCTTCCAGCGCGTAGTTGGTGTTGATCAGCGCCAGGTCGACCTGAGTCAGCACGCGCGGGATGGTCGCGGCTTCCAGTTCACGGAATTTCAGGTCCTTGGTGTTCTCAGTGATGTCCTTGACGGTCGACAGGATGTTGTTCGAATCCTTCAACTTGATCAGGCCAGCCTTTGCCAGCAGCAACAGCGCACGGCCGCCGTTGGTGGCGTCGTTCGGGATCACCACGTTGGCGCCGCCTGGCAGCTCTTCCAGTTTCTTGTACTTGCTGGAGTAAGCGCCCAGCGGCTCCAGGTGCACACCGGCAACGCTGACGAGGTTAGTGCCCTTGGCCTTGTTAAATTCATCCAGGTACGGTTGGTGCTGGAAGAAGTTGGCGTCCAGACGCTTCTCGGCCACCTGCACGTTCGGCTGGACGTAGTCGGTGAAGACTTTGACTTTCAGGTCCACGCCCTCTTTGGCCAGGGCTGGTTTAACGAACTCGAGGATTTCCGCGTGGGGCACCGGGGTGGCCGCAACGGTCAGGGTGTCGGCAGCGTGGGCGGAAAAGGCTGCAATGGCAGCGAATGCGACGAGTAGTTTTTTCATTCAGCTAACTCCTTGTGAGGCGCCAGTCTTCGGCGCCTGCCAGCGAATGGCCGGCTCATGTCTTGGTGACGAGAACTGTTTATTTGCGGGAGAAATGAACCACCAGCTTGTCGCCGACGGTTTGCAGCACTTGAACCAGCACCAGCAGCAACACCACGGTGACCACCATCACGTCGGTCTGGAAACGCTGGTAACCGAAACGGATCGCCAGGTCGCCCAAGCCGCCAGCGCCGACCACACCGGCCATCGCTGTGTAGGACACCAGTGTAATCGCTGTCACCGTAATCGCCGCGAAGATGCCCGGACGGGCCTCCGGCAGCAAGGCGTTGGTGATGATCTGACGAGTCGTCGCGCCCATGGACTGGGTCGCTTCGATGATGCCGCGATCCACTTCACGCAGGGCGGTTTCCACCAGTCGCGCGAAGAACGGCGTGGCGCCCACCACCAACGGTGGGATCGCACCGGCGACACCAAGGGAAGTGCCGGTAATCAACACAGTGAACGGAATCATCACGATCAGCAAAATGATGAACGGCAGCGAACGCAGAATGTTCACCACCAGCGATAGCATCGCGTAGACGCCTTTGGCTTCCAGCAACTGACGCGGGCTGCACAAGAACAACAGCACGCCCAACGGCAACCCCAGCAGCACGGTGAACAACAGCGAACCGCCAAGCATCAGCAGGGTGTCGCCGGCGGCCAGCCAGATTTCGTACCAGTCGATATTGGCAAAGAAACTCATCAGGACTTCCATCAGCGCAGCACCTCCATGTGGACATCAGCTGCGGTGAAGTGAGCAAACGCCGCTTCCATGTCGCCACCGGTGACGGCCAGGGTCAACTGGCCGTAGGGAACCTCTTTGATGCGATCGATACGACCGGCCAGGATGCTGTAGTCCACGCCCGTTTCCCGGGCGACGGTACCCAGCAATGGTGCGTAGGTCGCTTCGCCCTGGAAGGTCAGACGCACGATACGGCCCGGCACATGAGCGAAGTCGTCGCGCTGTTCGTTCTCGTCGATCTGCTCGTCTTCCTGGACGAAGCGCTTGGTGGTCGGGTGCTTGGGATGCAGGAACACCTCGGCCACCGAACCTTGCTCGACGATCACACCGGCATCCATCACCGCCACCTGATCGCAGACCCGACGGATCACGTCCATCTCGTGGGTGATCAGGACGATGGTCAGCTTCAGCTCGCGATTGATCTCGGCCAGCAGTTGCAGAACCGACGCCGTGGTCTGTGGGTCGAGAGCACTGGTGGCTTCATCGCACAGCAGGATTTTCGGCTTGGTTGCCAGGGCACGGGCGATGCCGACACGCTGCTTCTGACCACCGGACAGTTGCGCCGGGTATTTTTTCGCATGGTCGGCCAGGCCAACCCGTGCCAGCAATTGCGCCACACGCTGGTCGATTTCGCTACGCGACAGCTCACCGGCGAGGGTCAGCGGCAGCGCGACGTTATCGGCCACGGTCTTGGACGCCAGCAGGTTGAAGTGCTGGAAAATCATCCCGACCTGCTGACGGAAACGCCGCAGGCCATTGGCATCCAGCGCCGTAACTTCTTCGCCATCGACGATGATCTTGCCGCCACTGGAGTTTTCCAGGCGGTTGATCAGGCGCAGCAGGGTACTTTTTCCCGCACCGGAATGGCCGATCAGGCCAAAGACCTGACCGTTCTCAATCGTCAGACTGGTCGGATGCAGGGCGGGAATATCCTTACCGGCGACGCGGTAAGTTTTGTGGACGTTTTGAAACTCGATCACGTAGCGAACCTTGTGGGGCGCGTTAGAAAAGGATCAGCGGTTAGCCGGGCGCGCATTTTAGCCTGTCCGTATAGAGGTTCTTAGCATTTATTTCGCCTTCAACCAGCGATTTGGCAATAAGGCGATCAAAGGTAGGAACCTGGGCCAAGGCAATTGCGGCCTGATGCATCTAGAAAAGCAAAAGATCGCAGCCTGCGGTAACTCCTTCACGGTCCGGAGCTGCTGCAGGCTGCGATCTTTTCTTTATGGCTTGCGAGGACTCAAAACCATCTGCGCCGGAATATTGCGCAGAATCTGTTTCTCCAGCTTCAGATCAAACTCCGAATCCAGCTTCTTCACCCGTTTGGTCAGCAAGGTGGCCAACCATGGGTAATCCTGGGTACGGGGAACCTGAATGCTCACGTCGCACTGATAATTCACCACATCAGCGGCGATAGCATCGAGTTGACGACGAAGTTTGCTCATATCGGTGAGGTTCAATGCCACCGTCGTGCTTTCAGCCGTCGGGTCGATCACTTTGGCCTGCGGTTTGGCTTCGGCAGCCTTGAGGGCCGCTTCGGCTTTATCCAGTTCAGCCTTGCGTGCATGAACGATGGCATTGTTAACGCCACCGGTCAGCGCCGGGGCCTTGGGCATCAATACCCGGGCACGGCTGAGGGCAGTGGCCGCAGCATTCACATCACCTTTTTGCAACACGATCTGGCTGCGCAGCAAATAGGCTTCGGCCAATTGCCGCTGGTATTGCTCAAGGGATTGATCGTTGGGCGACTCGGCCTGCAAGGCCGCCAATTGATCCTCGGCGGTGGCCAGCTCGCTGCTGGCCAGGCTTTGTTCCAGTTGTGCAATAGCCGTGGCCCGCGCATCGGGGACCTCGGTGGCCGCCGGTGGCGTGCTTTGGCAAGCACCCAGTAGCAGCGAAAATGCGACAAGGAGCAGATAACGGGAGGCGAACGGCTTCATTCCTGCGACTCTCTATTTGCGCAAAAAACGAGCAAGTCTACACCCCTCGACGGGGCAGGACAAAACTCAGCAGAAACAGCGCGGCGGCCGCCACCACTATCGACGGGCCAGCCGGGGTGTCCTTGAACCAGGACAACGCCAGCCCGCCACACACCGCGAGCATGCCCAGCAGGCTCGCGCCCAGTGCCATCTGCTCCGGCGAGCGGGCGTGACGCTGTGCCGCAGCCGCCGGAATAATCAGTAACGAAGTAATCAGCAACACACCGACGATTTTCATCGCCACCGCGATCACCACGGCGATCAGCAACATCAGGACCAAACGCAACGCCGCTACCGGCAAACCTTCAACCTTGGCCAGTTCTTCGTGCACGGTGATCGCCAGCAAGGGACGCCATAGCGTGACAAGCAATGCCAGCACTGCCGCGCTACCGCCGAGGATCCACGCCAGATCGGTCGGGCTGATCGCCAACAGGTCGCCGAACAGATAGGCCATCAGGTCGATCCGCACTTCATGCATGAAGCTTAGTACCACCAGGCCCAGGGAGAGCGTGCTCGGTGCGAGAATTCCCAACAGCGTGTCAGACGCCAATGGCTGCCGCTGTTGCAGCGTCACCAGCAACACTGCCAGCAACAGGCAGCCTACGGTGACAGCCACGGTTGGGCTGACATCCAGCAGAAAGCCTAGCGCCACGCCAAGCAGTGCGGCGTGGGACAGGGTGTCGCCGAAATATGCCATGCGCCGCCAGACCACGAACGAACCCAGCGGGCCCGCGACCAGCGCCAGGGCCAGACCTGCAAGCAGGGCGAAGAGCAGAAAATCAGCCATGCTTGCAGCTATCTCCATGAACGTGGGTATGGGCCGACGGGGCCGCGATGACCACCGAGCCATGCAGGTCGTGAGCGTGGTCGTGATGGTGGTGATAAATCGCCAGGCTTTGTGCGTTCTTTCCGAACAGTTCGACGAACGCGGGATCGCCGCTGACCTGCTCGGGATGCCCGGAGCAGCAGACGTGGCGATTCAGGCACACCACCTGGTCGGTGGTGCTCATCACCAGATGCAAATCGTGAGAGACCATCAATACACCGCAACCATGACGGTCGCGCAGACGTGTGATCAGGCTATAGAGCTCGGCCTGACCGGCCACGTCGACGCCTTGCACCGGCTCATCGAGCACCAGCAACTCCGGCTCGCGCAACAATGCCCGCGCCAGCAGCACCCGCTGCATTTCGCCACCGGAAACACTTTGCACCGGGCTGTCGATCACCTGCTCGGCGCCGACTTCCTTGAGGGCGACCAAGGCCCGAGCGCGGTCCACGCCAGGGACCAGACGCAAGAAACGCAGCACTGATAGCGGCAGGGTTGGATCGACATGGAGTTTTTGCGGCATGTAACCGACGCGCAATTTCGGCTTGCGCCAGACGCTGCCGCTGTCCGGCTTCAACAGACCGAGCACCGCGCGCACCAGCGTGGTTTTGCCGGCGCCATTGGGGCCGATCAGGGTAACGATCTGCCCCGGCTCGACGCTCAGTTCGATGTTATCCAGCACGTTTTGCCCGGCAAAGGTGACGGCCACCTGCTCAAGACGGATCAGCGCATTGCTCATTAAGCCCCCTGGCAACCCGAGCAGAGACCGATGACTTCAACGGTCTGGGCCTCGACGATAAATCCGACGTCCCTGGCGCTGCCGACGATCGCGTCGCTGATGGACTTCTGTTCAAGCTCGATGGCGGCGTGGCATTGACGGCAAATCAGGAACTGGCCTTGGTGAGCGTGTTCCGGGTGATTGCAGCCGACGAAGGCGTTCAGCGAGGAGATGCGGTGTACCAGGCCGTTTTCCAGCAGAAAATCCAGCGCACGATACACGGTCGGCGGCGCAGCTCGGCGGCCGTCCTGCTCGCTGAGCACCGCCAGAATGTCGTAGGCACCCAGCGGTTTATGGCTTTGCCAGACCAGTTCCAGCACCCGCCGGCGCAAAGCGGTCAGGCGTAGCCCCTGACGTGCGCACAAGGCATCGGCCTCAGACAATGCGCTATGGACGCAATGAGAGTGGTCGTGGGGACGACTGGCAATCGGTGTTTTAGGCATGAGCGGCGACGAGTGTTGTGAGAGACGTTATTATGTTACCCGTTCTCGCCTCTTCGAGTGGTCATCGTGTCCCGACTTTTTTCTATCTTTGTCGCATTTGTCGCAAGTTTTCTGCTGATCGGTTCAGCCCAGGCCGAAGTCAACGTCCTTACCAGCATCAAGCCGCTGCAGCTGATTGCTGCTGCGGTGCAGGAGGGTGTGGCGATTCCGGAAGTGTTGCTGCCACCCGGGGCATCGCCGCATAACTATGCCTTGCGCCCATCCGACGTACGGAAGGTGCAGTCGGTGGACCTGGTTTACTGGATCGGTCCGGACATGGAGGGTTTTCTGCCTCGCGTACTGAAAGGTCGTACGCTGCCCAGCGTCGCGGTGCAGGATTTGCCTGGCCTGAAGCTGCGACGTTTCGCCGAAGACAGCCACTCCCACGCTGAAGAAGCCGACGAGCATGACCACGATCATCGCCCCGGCAGCCTGGATGCGCACTTGTGGTTGTCACCGATCAACGCCCGAGTAATCGCCGCCAAAATGGCTGCCGATCTGAGCGCCGCCGATCCGGCCAACGCTGCGCGCTATCAGAGCAACCTCAAGGCGTTCGATGAACGTCTGGATGCCCTGGACCTGCGCCTGAAGGCTCGTCTGGCAGGGATCGCGAACAAGCCTTACTTCGTGTTCCACGAAGCCTTCGACTACTTTGAAGACGCCTACGGCCTCAAACACGCCGGCGTATTCAGTGTCGCAGCCGAAGTCCAGCCCGGTGCCCAGCACGTTGCGGCGATGCGCACGCGGTTGCAGGAAGTCGGCAAAACCTGCGTGTTCAGCGAACCGCCGCTGCGCCCGCGCCTGGCAGAAACCCTGGTGGCCGGGCTGCCGGTAAAACTGGCAGAGCTGGATGCGCTGGGCGGGTACACGCCAGCGACCGCCCAGGGGTATGAGCAGGTGCTGGAAAAATTGGGAAATGATTTGGCCGGGTGCCTGGAGTCGTTGTAAGCATCCCATAGACCCTGTGGCGAGGGGGCTTCCGTCGGGCTGCAAAGCAGCCCCAAACAGGCCTGCACAATGAATTGCAGGGGAGCGCTTCGCACTGGAGCGCCAGCCCGGTCCAACGGGGGCAAGCCCCCACGCCACATTTTAAAGGGCGAAAGGCAGCGGCGTGTCGACCTTCTGCCGCTGCGCCAGCCGCAGCTGAAACTCCATCGGATCGTGAATCAACACGTCCTGCCCGGCGAAAGACTCCGCGGCAATCAACCGCGACAACCAGAACCGCACGCACGCCACGCGCAGCATGGTCGGCCACAGCTCCGCTTCGGCAGCGGTGAACGGTCGCAGCGCGGCATAAGCGCCCAGCAACGCCCGCGCCCGAGCCCCGTCGAGCTGCCCTTGCTCATCCGAGCACCAGTCGTTCAAGGCAATTGCCACGTCATAGAGCATCGGCCCTGAACAAGCGTTGTAGAAGTCGATCAACCCGGTCAGGTGCGTGCCTTCGAACATCGCGTTGTCGCGGAACAGATCCGCATGGATGTTGGCCCGCGGCAGCGCCAGAATTTTCGTCTTTTGCTGGGTGATTTCTTCCAGGGCACGTTGCAGCAAATCGCTTTGTTCGGCGTTCAGGTGCGAGAGAAACTGCGTGCCCTCTTCCAGCATCCAGTCCAGGCCGCGATCGGTTTTGCGCTTGATCATGTTGGCCTGGGTCGCCAGGTGCAGATGAGCCAGCAGCTCGCCGACCTGAGCGCAATGCTGGGCGTTGGCGTCCTTGATGTGCTTACCCGCCAGGCGTGGCTGCAACAGCGCAGGTTTACCGGCCAGCTCGCGCAACGCAACGCCGTCGGTGGTGCGCAGGGCATAAGGCACCGGCAGGTTGGCGTCGTGCAGCACGTCGAGCAGTTCGATGAAGAACGGCATCTCCTGCACCGGACCGCGCTCGACCAGGGTCAGGACAAACTCGCCCTGCTCCAGGCTGATAAAGAAATTGGTGTTTTCGCTACCGGCGGCGATCCCCTGGAAATCAAGCAGGCGGCCGAGCCCGTAAGGGGCGAGAAAGGTTTCCAGCTCGGGCCGAGCCAGGGGGGTGAACACAGACATGGTTAAAACTGCCAGTACGGGCGCCGCTACATAGCAAGCGCCGATTAAAGTTAAGAACCGCTTACCACTTAAAGATTTCCCACGCAGGGATCAGCATATCCGGCTGATCCGAGCGGATATAGTTACCCTCCGAGCCATCAGCGCGCACCAGGAAGTACGGTTTACCGCCCTTCGGAGTGACCTTGATGGCATACAGGAAACCGTTCTGCCGGTACTCCTGAATGGTTTTATCGCCTTCCGTGCGGATAGTGACTTGCGGTTCCGCCGATGGCGAATCATCTGCCGCCATCACTGCCAATGGGGTGATTACAAAGAAGCCAGCCAGCAACAAGCGATTTAGTGTGCGCATGATAACCTTGTCCCTTTGTCGTCAACGGTCCCGCTATTCTAGCGCCGGACCCGCCGAAAAGGTTGATCCTGCTCATGAGCCAAGCCCCCCTCGTCCTGGTGGACGGTTCTTCTTACCTGTACCGCGCTTTTCATGCGCTGCCACCGCTGACCACGTCCAAAGGCCTGCCGACCGGTGCGGTCAAGGGCGTATTGAACATGCTCAAGAGTCTGCGCAAGCAGTACCCGGACAGCCCGTTCGCCGTGGTGTTCGACGCCAAGGGCGGGACGTTCCGCGACGCGATGTTCGCCGAGTACAAGGCCAACCGTCCGAGCATGCCTGACGATATGCGGGTCCAGATCGAGCCGCTGCACGCCAGCGTCAAGGCCTTGGGCTTTCCATTGCTGTGCGTGGACAACGTCGAAGCTGACGATGTGATCGGCACCCTGGCCCGCAGCAGCGCGGCCGCCAACCGCCCGGTGGTGATTTCCACCGGTGACAAGGATATGGCACAACTGGTCGACGGGCACATTACCTTGGTCAATACGATGACCGGTAGCGCGCTGGACGTGGAGGGCGTGAAGGAGAAATTCGGCGTCGCTCCCGAGCAGATCATCGATTATCTGGCGTTGATGGGCGATTCGTCCGACAACATCCCGGGCGTTCCGGGTATCGGTCCGAAGACCGCTTCCGGCCTGCTGGTTGGCGTGAATGGCGGCCTGACCGAGCTCTATGCGCAGCTCGATATCGTCCCGACCCTGCCGATTCGCGGCGCCAAGACCCTGCCGGCCAAGCTCGAAGAGCATAAGGAAATGGCCTTTCTTTCTTACCGATTGGCAACCATCAAGATCGACGTGCCGCTGGACATCGGCCTCGACGATCTGCAGATGGGCCCACCGGATCACGACAAGCTTGCCGAACTCTATTCCCTGCTGGAGTTTAAGAGCTGGTTCGAAGAGAACCAGCGCGACGCCAAGCGTTCGGGTCAGGACATCGTCGAGGTCGCCCAGGAGCAGCCGGGTGCCGCCGAAGCGAAATACGAAACCATCCTCGATCAGAAGCGCTTCGAGGCCTGGCTGGACAAACTCGACAAGGCGCCGCTGATCGCCTTCGTCACCGAAACCAACGGCAGCGATGCCCAACACGCGCAACTGGTAGGCCTGTCGTTCTCTGTCGCGGCCAACGAAGCAGCCTACATTCCGCTGACCCATTCCTACATGGGCGTACCGGAACAACTGGATCGTGACACCGTGCTGCTGGCGTTGAAACCGCTGCTGGAAAACCCGAATAAACCGAAAGTCGGCCAGCACGCCAAGTTCGACACCAATATCCTCGCCAATTGCGCCATCGGTGGCGATCAGAACAACGGGATTACTGTTCGGGGTATTACCTACGACACCATGCTCGAGTCCTACGTACTGGACTCAACAGCCACCCGCCACGACATGGACAGCCTGGCGCTCAAGTACCTGGGCCAAAGCAAGACCGACATCCAGGAGATTGCGGGCAAAGGCGTCAAACAGCTGACCTTCGACCAGATTTCCCTTGAGCTGGCAGGCCCCTATGCCGCCGAAGACGCCGATGTCACCTTCCGCCTGCATCTGGTATTGCAGGAAAAACTGGCCGCGACGCCAAGCCTGGTCAAAGTGCTCAACGAGATTGAAATGCCGCTGATGCCAGTCCTGGCCCGTATCGAGCGCCAGGGCGCGCTCGTGGACGCCAACCTGCTGGGCATCCAGAGCGTCGAGCTGGGCGAAAAACTGGTCGCCCTTGAGCGTGAGGCCTTTGCCATTGCCGGTGAAGAGTTCAACCTCGGCTCGCCGAAGCAACTGGGGGTGATTCTCTACGAAAAGCTTGGTTTGCCTGTACTCAGCAAAACCGCCAAGGGGCAGGCGTCGACTGCCGAAGCCGTGCTGGCCGAGTTGGCCGAACAGGACTACCCGCTGCCCAAGGTGCTGATGCAATATCGCTCGCTGAGCAAGCTCAAAAGCACCTACACCGACCGTTTGCCAGAGCAGATCAACGCACGCACCGGGCGCATTCATACGTCTTACCAGCAAGCTGTCGCAGCCACCGGGCGTTTGTCATCCATCGACCCGAACCTGCAGAACATTCCGATTCGCACCGCCGAAGGTCGCCGGATTCGTCAGGCGTTCGTCGCGCCGAAAGGCTACAAACTGCTGGCCGCGGATTACTCGCAAATCGAACTGCGGATCATGGCGCACCTGGCCAAGGACGAAGGCTTGCTGCACGCCTTTCGCAACAACCTCGATGTGCACCGGGCCACGGCCGCAGAAGTGTTTGGCGTTGAGTTGGGCGCGGTCACCAACGATCAGCGTCGTAGCGCGAAAGCCATCAACTTCGGCCTGATCTACGGTATGAGCGCGTTTGGCCTGGCCAAGCAGATCGGCGTTGACCGCAAACAGTCCCAGGCCTACATCGACCGTTATTTCGCCCGCTATCCCGGCGTGCTGCAATACATGGAGCGCACGCGCGCCCAGGCCGCCGAGCAAGGCTTCGTCGAAACCATCTTTGGTCGTCGCCTGTACTTGCCGGAAATCAACGCGAAAAACCAGGCCCTGCGCAAAGCTGCCGAGCGCACGGCGATCAACGCCCCGATGCAAGGCACCGCGGCGGACATCATCAAGAAAGCCATGGTGGCGGTGGACAACTGGCTGGCATCGTCAGGCCTGGACGCCAAAGTCATCCTGCAGGTACACGATGAATTGGTGCTCGAGGTGCGCGAGGACCTGGTCGACCAGGTACGCGAGGAGATTCGCGTGCACATGAGCAACGCCGCACAACTGGACGTACCGCTTCTGGTCGAGGTGGGCGTAGGCAACAACTGGGATGAGGCGCACTGAGCCGCCTGAAAAGACGTATGTACTGCGGCCTGGCGCCGCAGCACATGACGAAGGGCTATAGAGCGAAAAACGACAGTGATTATTTCCAAAGGATTTTGAAAATAGTCTGAACTAAATCCACGAACCGCCACTCAGAGATACTGAATGGCTGGTGAAGCCCTTCGATGCTCCTATGTTGTGTTAAGTGTTGGCAGATATCTGGACCCCGCCCTAGCGGTCCGGAACTTGAACCCCGGAACTTCTCCCTCCCCATACGAAGTCCGGGGTTTTTTTTGCCTGCCGATTGGTCTCGAGAGCCTTACTCGGCAGCCTCGGCACCCTTGTCCGCCAATTCCATCCAGTCCGCCAGTACGGTGTAGGCTTCTTCCAGCCCCATGCGTTTGGGGGCCGAAAACAGCTGGATAGTGATCGTATCGCCCCAACCCTTGCGGATTTCCGATTGAACCTTGAGCAGCGTGTTTTTTGCCGCGCCGTAGGTCAGTTTGTCGGCCTTGGTCAGCAGAATATGCATCGGCATGCCGCTGGCGACGGCCCAATCGAGCATCAACAGGTCGAAGTCGGTCATTGGATGACGGATGTCCATCATCAGAATCAAACCTTTCAAACTCTCACGGCCACCCAGATAGGCTTCCAAGTGACGCTGCCAGTGCATCTTCAACGGGATCGGCACTTTCGCATAACCGTAACCTGGCAGGTCGACCAGACGGCGTTCATCGTCTAGCTTGAAGAAGTTCAACAGCTGTGTGCGACCCGGTGTTTTCGAGGTCCGCGCCAGGCTGGCGTGCGTCAGAGTATTCAACGCGCTGGACTTGCCGGCGTTGGAACGCCCGGCGAAGGCCACTTCAAAGCCTTCGTCGTCGGGACATTGGTCGACTTTGGCGGCGCTGAGCATAAAGGTGGACTGTTGGCACAGGCCGAGGATGGGATTCTTGAGTTGCATGGGATTTCCGATGTGGGCGGCGCCGGGAATGGACGCGGCAAGCAGTGTCGTTTCCGTTTCAGTGACGCCAGTATATAATGCCGCAGATTTTGTGTGCGCTTTGTCCCAGCGTAGGATGAAGTTCACGAGAGCGATTGACCTTGATTGCGCATTAGAACGCAGCACGCTCTCAACCCTGAAAAGGTCGTTTTATGACGAAATGGCTGCTAGCTGCCGGTGTCTTGATGCCGCTTTACAGCGCTCAGGCTACACAGGATCCGGAAGCTGTGTACAACCGTGTTTGTGGTGCCTGTCATTCCGGCCAACTACCCATGGCGCCCCGCAGGGGCGATCAGGAAGCTTGGACGCCGAGGTTGGCGAAAGGTATGGAGACGCTGGTGCAACACGTGACCCAGGGTTTCAAGGCGATGCCGCCGCGTGGTTTGTGCATGGACTGCAGTGCCGAGGATTACCGAGCCATCATCCAGTGGATGAGCGAGTAAACCCGGTCCATAACTCTTTAACCCTTAGCCGTAGTTGGATTAGCTGATGAACAAATTGATCGTGAGTCTGCTGTTGACCGTGGGGATCTCCGGTATTGCCCATGCTGCAGGTGATGCGACTGCTGGTCAGGCGAAAGCCGCAGTATGTGGCGCCTGTCATGGCCCGGATGGCAATAGCATGGCGCCTAACTTTCCGAAACTGGCAGGCCAGGGCGAGCGTTATCTGAACAAGCAGCTGCACGACATCAAGTCCGGCAAACGCACGGTACTGGAAATGACCGGCCTGCTGACCAACCTCAGCGATCAGGATTTGGCCGATATCTCCGCCTACTTCGCCAGCCAGAAAGGCAGCGTCGGTGCCGCCGACCCGAAAATCGTGGCGCGCGGTGAAGCACTGTTCCGTGGCGGCGACCTGGCCAAAGGGCTGCCAGCCTGCACCGGCTGCCACTCGCCCAATGGCGCAGGCAACGCAGCTGCTGGCTTCCCGCACCTGGGCGGCCAGCATGCTCAGTACGTCGGCAAGCAACTGACCGAATTCAGAAAAGAAGAAGGTGGCCGGACCAACGACGGCGACACAAAACCAATGCAGAGCATCGCTAAAAAGCTGAGCGACGAAGATATCGCCGCCGTCTCCAGCTATATTCAAGGCTTGCACTAAGGCCTGTGATCGAGCGTCGTGAGTGATGTACATCTCTTGCAACGTTAACTCTCGATTAATCCGTCGATGCAAACATAAAAAGGGTAGCTTTGGCTGCCCTTTTTTGTGGCCGCTGCCGTTACACTACAGAACTCAAGCCCGCCGGAATCTGTCTGAAAACAGGTCGCGCGAGGCGCCCAAATTGTCCAGGAGTAAAGCATGCGTAATCTGATCATCAGCGCCGCACTCGTCGCTGCCAGCCTGTTCGGCATGACTGCCCAAGCCGCCGAAAAACCTGAAGCGCCCTATGTCGAACTGAGCAACCCGGTCCCGGTGGCCGAGCCTGGCAAGATCGAAGTCGTGGAGCTGTTCTGGTACGGCTGCCCGCACTGCTATGCCTTCGAACCCGTCATCAACCCATGGGTTGAAAAGTTGCCCTCCGACGTGAATTTCGTGCGTATCCCGGCAATGTTTGGCGGCCCTTGGGATGCCCACGGCCAGATGTTCCTGACGCTTGAGGCCATGGGTGTCGAGAGCAAGGTTCACGCTGCGGTGTTCAACGCAATCCAGAAAGAACACAAGAAGCTGACCGACAAAGAAGACATGGCGGACTTCCTGGCGACCCAAGGTGTAGACAAGGACAAGTTCCTGGCCACCTTCGACTCCTTCGCCATCAAGGGCCAGATCAACAAAGCCAAAGAGCTTGCCAAGAAATATGAAATCACCGGCGTGCCTACCATGATCGTCAATGGCAAGTATCGCTTTGACATCGGTTCTGCCGGCGGCGCCGAACAAGCGTTGAAACTGGCTGACCAACTGGTCGCCAAAGAGCGAGCGGCAACCAAGGCCGTTGCCAACTAAGCGCGGCACCTGCCATGCGCCGCTGGGGAACTGAACGCATCGTTGGCCTGCACGACCCGCGGGTCAACGAGCATCACCTGGAATCGACGGGGTTGCCCGTGGACAGCCGTCTGCGTTTGCTCAGTTTCAATATCCAGGTCGGCATCAGTACCGAGCGTTATCGGCACTATCTGACCCGCGGCTGGCAGCATCTGTTGCCGCACACCGGGCGTGCCGACAACCTGCAAAAAATCGGCAATCTGTTGGGCGACTTCGATCTGGTCGCCTTGCAGGAAGCCGATGGCGGCAGCCTGCGATCGGGCTACGTCAATCAGGTCGAACACCTGGCGCAGCTCGGCGCCTTCCCTTATTGGTATCAACAACTCAATCGCAATCTCGGTCATCTCGGCCAGCACAGCAATGGCGTGCTCAGCCGCCTGCGCCCGTGGGCGATCGAGGATCATCCGCTGCCGGGGCCCAAGGGTCGCGGGGCCATTCTGGTGCGCTTCGGCGAAGGTCCGGAGGCGCTCGTGGTGGTGATGATGCACCTGGCGCTGGGCGCTCGCGCCCGTAGCATGCAACTGGCTTACATCCGCGAGTTGATCGGCGGTTATAAGCACCAGGTGCTGATGGGCGATATGAATACCCACGCCGGTGACTTGCTGCAACATTCCCCGCTGCGCGATTTAGGCCTGCTCGCGCCGCAGATGGAAGCGACCTTTCCCAGCTGGCGCCCACAGCGTTGCCTGGACCACATTCTGCTCAGCCCCACCCTGACGCTTGAAAAGGTCGAGGTGCTGGCACAACCCATTTCCGATCACCTGCCGGTCGCGGTAGAAATTCGTCTGCCGGGCTCGCTCACGGCCGATGCATTCCCCGCGTTGAGTCCTGCCTGAATGAGCGACGAAGCACAGCGCTGGAAAGAGAAATACCTCAAAAGCATCGAACAACAGGAAAAGCTCGAACGTCGATGGGACGCCCGGCTCGACCTGCTGCGTCGCGGGCTGGTGCGCAGCACCCTGGCTGCCGAAGGTACCGATCGCGCCGTTGACCAATGCATGAAGGAAATGCGCGAAGTCGTACGCACAGACGATATGGACGCCGGCCTGGCAGCCTTGCTGCCGCGCCTGGAAAAAGCCGTGCTCGACTCCGAGCAGCGCCGGGAAACCCGGGTTGATCAAGTCAGCGCCGCACTGACGGCGCTGGTCTCTCAGTTGCAAGCATTGCCGCTGCCACGGGAAGTGAGCCGGCCACTGAAGAGTTTCGCCAAGCAGCTGGACGGACGTGTCGGCCAGGCTCGCGAAATCCCGTTGCTGCTCAGCGAACTGAGCGGCTTGCAAGGCAAAGCCTTGAGCCTGCTGGAGAACCCTGTAGAACCGGGTCGTCCGGGTTTTCTGCAGCGCCTGTTCGGTGGCCGGGATGCAGACGAGGCTGCGCCACAGATCGCCGCCCCCGAATTGCACATGCCTGCCCCGCAACCTGTCGAACCGGTTGCCGCACAACTGGCCGAGCTCCCAATCGCGACGGTCAATCTCGCGCCAGCCGCCAACAAACCGCAAGCGGTAATGCCAACCGTTGAAGCTGCCCTGCCCGCCGCTGCGCCCGCTGAACCCGTGGACACTCCGGCGCCGACAGCAACAACGGCACCCATAGCCGAAGTCGTGGCGTTCGTCCCGCCCGTCCTGGAGCCAGAGGCCACGAGCAGCCAGGCCCCAGAGCCACAAACCCAGCCGAACATCGAACAGCCGCAAGAGCCGCAAGAGCCGGTTCCATCGATCGCCGTACCGGCCACCCAGGCTCCGTCGGCAATCAACCCGGATGAACTGATCCCGGAGGCCAGCGATCCGCAAGCGCCAGAACACGACATTCTGTATGCCCTGCCGGACTCGCCGGAACCGTCCTACAGCTCTGTGGCCAAGCACATCGAAGACACCCTGCTGGGCCTTCTCGACGACCTGACACTGCCCGAGCGCCATCGACCGCAAGCCGAAGCGATGCGCAATCGTCTTCAAAACGGTTTGAACTGGTATGAACTGCTGCCAATCCTCGATGATCTGGCAACATTGATGCTGGCCATTACCGACAGCGGTCAGCACGAATTCGAAGCGTATCTGCAGCGACTCAACGAACGCCTTGAGTCATTTCAGAGCAACCTGCAAGCCGCCAGCGAAGGCCACGCCGACAACCGCTCTGCCGCGCGGGAGATGGACACGCAGATTCGCGAGCAAGTCGACGGCCTGCAAAGCAGCATGCATGAAGCGGCGGACCTCGATGACCTCAAGCACATGCTGGAAGACCATCTCGAAGGTCTGCTCGGCACCATGGACCAGCACCAGAGGCAACGCGACGAGCGCGAGCAGGAAGTCGCGGCCCGCCTGCAAAGCCTGGCCGAAAGGGTGGCCCACATGGAGCAGGAAGCGCTGGGCTACCGCGAGCACCTCGAAGAGCAGCGCCAGAAGGCCTTGATCGATCCGTTGACCGGCCTGCCGAATCGAGCGGCCTGGAGCGAACGGCTGGACCACGAAATCAGTCAATGGCAACAACACGGCAACACCCTGCTGCTGGCGATGCTCGACCTCGACCATTTCAAACGCATCAACGACAACTACGGCCATCTGGCGGGCGACAAGGTGCTGAGAATCATCGCCAGTGTGCTGCGCAAGCGTCTGCGCGGGACGGACTTCATAGCCAGGTTTGGCGGTGAGGAGTTTGTGCTGTTGATGCCTGCCACGGCGCCGATGGTCGGCGCGAAACTGCTGGAAACGTTGCGCGCATCGATCGAAGCTTGCCCGTTCCACTTCAAGGGCGAGCGAGTCACTATCACCATTTCCATGGGACTGACCGCCTTCAGACCGGGCGAACATAGCGACCTGGTGCTTAAAAGAGCCGATCAGGCGCTATATCGCGCAAAAAATACCGGCCGTAACCGGATAGAACTGGGCTGACAGTTAATTGTTCCATTTTGTTTAAAGGCGCGCTTTTGCGGTCGGCGCGCAAGGCAATACGTTACACTGTTGCATTATTGTCTCGCGTGTATTGCCTCCACCATGAAATTTCTTGCTCTTATTGCTTCGCTGCTCGTATTAGCCGGCTGCGCCAGCGGTCCCCGGATTGACACCAGCCACCCTTCAGTCAATCACGACAGCCGTATTCAGTTCGTGGTGATGCATTACACCTCCGCATCCCTGGAGGACTCGCTGCAATTGCTGACCCATGGCGAGGTCAGCAGCCATTACCTGATCGGCGACGACGAGCACGCCACCATCTATAAGCTGATGGATGAAAATCTTCGGGCCTGGCACGCCGGCGAAAGCCAATGGCAAGGCCGGACCTGGCTGAATTCCAGTTCCATTGGCATCGAAATCGTCAATCCAGGCTTCCAGGACACCCCGACCGGGCGCCTCTGGTATCCCTACAGCGAAGCCCAGGTTCAGTCGATGATCTTTCTGCTCAAGGACATCAGCAAGCGCCAGGGCATCAGCCCTCGCCATATCATCGGCCATAGCGACATCGCCCCCATGCGCAAGCTCGACCCTGGCCCGCTGTTCCCCTGGAAACGCCTGGCGGCCGAAGGCCTGGGAATCTGGCCGAACGAGCAGGCTGTGGCGCATCAGCAAGCGCAGTTCGCCGCGCAGCTGCCAAGCATCAGCTGGTTTCAGGCGCAACTTGCCCGCCTGGGCTACGCCACGCCACAAACCGGCGAACTGGATGTAGCGACACGCAATGTGCTGGCGGCTTTTCAGCTGCATTTTCGCCCATCCCGTTTCGACGGCACGCCGGACGCGCAAACCGCAGCGCTTCTCCAGGTGTTGAATCAGACAAAATAATGACGCCCGCCCGACGGTCAGGGCCTTTTCCCAATCAGCAGCTATAACTCATTGGTAATCCTTCGGATATTCCATGATGACGGCTGCTCGAGAGAGGCTGCGTAGCTGGTTCTATCGCCCTTGGTTTCTGGCGACGCTGGCGGCTGCCTTGAGTGCCACGCTGCTGATGACCGGCAGTCTGTTCATTGCGATGCATCAGGTCGAGGACAACGAAAGCCAGGAGATGAACGCCCAGGGGGAGCGCTTTCTGGTCCGTCTGGAGCAGCTGTTCGGGCAACTGCGCGAAAGCCTCGACGACCTTGAAGCTCAACCGCTGCGGGGCTGCGATGATGAAATGATCGCCACATTGCAGCAGGTCAGCTTCAATTACCGCTTCGTTTACGAAGCCGCTTACATGGATGCTTCAGGAATCTGCTCCAACCGCCCCCGCCAGGAAGGGCTGTCGGTGATCCGGCCACCGGACATCGAGGGCCCCACCTACAGCTATTGGTTGAACACCACCACCGAACCCGATGAGAACCGCGCCGCACTGATGCTGGGGCGTGGCAATTTCCGGGTGGCTACGTCTCGCGGGCATTTGACCGACATGGTTGATCTGTCTCCGGGGAGCAGCCTGTTGGTGGTGCTCGACCACGACACCCGCGCGATTCCCGTGCTCGGTGCCGAGCAGGAGTGGCCCCCGACGCAACCCTGGCCCCCGAAAAATCACGATGCACTGCAAGTCACCCCTACCCGCCTGATTTACCGAATGCCGACCAACACTCCCGAATACCAACTGGTGCTGATCACCCCGCGTACCGGGATGCATGTGCCGGCCGTTTGGTGGTGGCTGCTTCCGGCCAGCCTCGCGCTCAGTGCCTGCGTAGGCATTCTGGTGTTTCTGCTGGTGCGCCAGCGTCAATCACTGGATGCCGAACTGCACGGCGCGATACAGCGAGGCGAATTGCAGGTGTTGTATCAACCGATCTTCGACCTCGACAGTCGCAACTGTGTCGGAGCCGAAGCCTTGCTGCGCTGGCGAAGGCCGGACGGCACCTTGACCAGCCCCGAGCTGTTCATTCCCATGGCGGAAAACACCGGCCAGATCCGCCAGATGACTGATTTCGTATTACAGCGCCTGCTGGAACAGCTCGGACAACTGTTGCGCGCCAATCCGCAGTTGTATATCTCGGTCAACCTGGCGGCCTGCGACGTCATGGTGCCGCGTATCGGTCAGGTGATCGCGCGCCTGCTGGCCTTGCACCGTGTAGCCGCCAGACAGATTGCCTTTGAGGTGACCGAGCGCGGATTGGTTGATGTCGTGGTGGCCAGAGAAAACCTGCAGGCCTTGCGCGATGTCGGGCATCAGGTACTGATCGATGACTTCGGCACTGGCTATTGCAGCCTCGCCTACCTGCAAACACTGCCCGTGGACTGCCTGAAAATCGACAAGGCGTTTATCGACGCGCTGGGTCATGACGCCGCCAGCAGCGGCGTGGCACCGCACATCATTCGCATGGCCCAGGCCCTGCAACTCAAGGTGATTGCCGAAGGCATCGAATATGAAGCCCAGGCAGAATTTCTGAGCAGCGAGGGGGTGAAGTTCGGTCAGGGCTGGCTGTTCGCGCACCCATTGAGCGCTGTGCAATTCATTGAATTGATTACCCGTGGCCGCCGACAAGCAACGCGGCGTCTGGATGACGAAGACTGAGAGGGTTCAGGCTTATACCGCCAGCGCCATGTAGAACTGCGAACCCTGCCCTGGCCGTGAATACACGCCCATCCGCCCACCGTGCAACTGCACGATCTCCTTGCACAGCGCCAGACCGAGCCCGGCGCCGCCCTTCTTGCGGCCGACCTGAACAAAAGGCTCGAATATCCTCCCTTGCTGGCCGTAGGCAATGCCTTCGCCGTTGTCTTCGACACTGATAATCACCCGCTCCCCATGACGTCGAGCCTGCAAACGTATCAGCCCGTCGCGGGAGGTATGGCGCAAGGCGTTGTCGATCAGGTTATCGAGCACCCGCTCCAGTTGCGCCTGATCGGCTTGCAGCCGCGGCAAAGCTCCCTGCACTTCCACCAACAGTTCAATGCCCTTCTCCTGCGCCGGGCCGGCAAAGCGTGCCTGGGCCTGCTCCAGCAAATCTTCGATGGAGCACGGCGCCAGGGTGAGTTTTTGCAGGCCGTTCTGATAGCGAGAGAAATTCAGCAGGTCGTTGATCAACTGCATCAAGCGCTGCATTTCTTCATTCACGGTGTTCAGCAAGTCGGCCTCACGGGAATCCTCGGCAAAATGCGCCCGCTCGCGGAACAGGCCGAATGCCATGTGCATCCCGGTGACTGGCGTGCGTAACTCATGGGATGCACGCAAGACGAACTCGCTGCGCACCCGTTCGAAGGCACGCTGCTCGGTGACGTCATGCAACACCATCACGGCGCCGAGAATATGACCCTGGGTATGGCTGACCGGCGTCAGGCTATACGTCAGCAATCGCGACTCCCCGTCAACCTCGATGCTCAGGTCGTCCGGCACTCGCTCCAGGGTGCCGCCGCGCAGCACCAGGTGCAGCTGTTCATCCAGTTCGGGGCGCTCAAGTGCCGTGCCCAGCCCTTGGCCGAGACGCTCGGTGTCCCAGCCTAACTGGCGCTGAGCCACCGGGTTGAGGTGCTCGAGCTGACCTTGACGATCAATGATCAGCAAACCGTCGTCAATGCTATCGAGCACCGCCTGTAAACGCTGCTGTCCGGCGAGCAGCTCGTCGATATTAGTGGCTTGGTGCTGTCGCAGGGCCTCGGCCATGATTCCGAAGCGTCGGGTCAACTGGTTCATTTCCACCGCGGAGGAAATCGGCAGGGTTACTTCGAAATTGCCTTGGCCGATGTTGTCAGCGGCCGCCGCCAGGGCCTCGATCGGAGCCCCGAAACGCTGGGCGATCGCATGGGCGGTAATGAACCCGATGAACAGCACCCCCACCCCGATCAACCCGAGCAGGCCGGCAATCAGCAACGCGCGGTCCCGGGCCTGACGTTCGGTTTCACTGATGTTATCCAGCGCGCGCTTCTGTTCGGCGATCAAGCCGTTGCGCAGCGTGTTGAATTTTTCCGTGAGATCCCCGCCCCCAGTGAACACCTGTGCCGTATCGCGGGAAAGATCGTAGGCCTGCAGAAAGCTCTGGTAATCAGCCTTGGCCTTTTTGAAACCGTACTGGGCGCCCTCGCTGGACGGCTCGTGAGCAATGGCTTCATCGAGCAATTCGAGGTAATGCTGTCTGGATGCCTCGAACGCCGCGGGATCAGGCTTCTCGCCGAGCATGATGATCAGTTGATCACCCAGGGTCTGGCGCAGCTTCAATCCCAGATCCAGCCTGACGAAGTTGTCACGGATCAGGGCCTCCTGCGTGCCGGCCATCTGCATCACGCTGACCAGCCCGAGCAACAGCCCGAGCAGCGCCACGGTGATCAAGGCTGAAATACTCAGGAACAACCGGGTGCGCAACGTCATCGCCAGTTTCATCGGGTGCGGCTCACAAGTTGTACTGCTTGCGCTTGCGGTACAGGGTCGAGGCATCGATACCCAGGGTCTTGGCCGCCTGATCCAGGGTATCGGCGGTGGCAAGGACCGCACCGATGTGGGCTTTCTCCAACTCATCCAGGCTCAACGCGGCGCCAATGCGTGGCGTATTGTTGGTCGGAGCTTCGGCCATGCCCAAGTGGCTGATCTCGACCCGCTCCTGTGGACAAATAATGCTCGCCCGTTCCACCACGTTGCGCAGCTCGCGGATATTGCCGGGCCAGCGGTAGCTGAGCAGCGCCTCGCGGGCCTCATCGCTGAAACACCGGGCCGGACGCGAGTACTCCTTGACGAAGCGCGCCAGGAAACGGTCAGCCAGGTTCAGAATGTCTTCCCTGCGTTCGCGAAGCGGCGGCAGGTGCAAGGTGATAACGTTCAGCCGATAGAGCAAATCTTCACGAAAACGACCGTCGCGGACCATGTCTTCAAGGTTGAGGTTGGTGGCCGCGAGGATTCGCACGTCGGCGCGACGGGTCACCGGGTCGCCCACGCGCTCGTACTCCTTGTCCTGGATGAAACGCAGCAACTTTGGCTGCAAGGTCAGGGGAAAATCGCCGATCTCGTCGAGAAACAACGTTCCGCCATCAGCCTGATTGACGCGACCCAAGGTGCTTTCGCTGGCGCCGGTGAATGCGCCACGGCTGTGGCCGAAGAGTTCACTGTCCATCAATTCCGCTGTCAGGGACGGGCAGTTGATGGTGATGCAGGATTTCTTCTGGCGTTTGCTCCAGCCATGAATGGCCTGTGACAGCTCACCTTTACCGGTGCCGGACTCACCGAGAATCAGAATATTGGCGTCGGTACTGGCGACTTGGCGTGCGGTTTCAAGCACCACTTTCATCGCCGGGCTGTGGGAGTCCAGCCCCTCCTTGGGTTTACGCACTTCACCTTCGAGGGCTTCCAGGCGTGCCGAGAGTTGCCGCACTTCCAGCTGTTTGGCGGTGGCCAGACGTAACTGATCGGGGCTGCAAGGTTTGACCAGATAGTCGGCTGCACCGGCCTGAATCGCATCCACGGCAGTGTCCACGGCCGAGTGAGCGGTGACGATCACTACACGCATCCAGGGCGCCTGAATCCGCATCTGGGCCAGCACATCTAGGCCGTTGTCTTCACCCAGGCGCAAATCGAGGAAGCACAGATCGAAAACCTGACGCTGCAACAAGGCTTCGGCCTGAGCAGCGCTGGTCGCGGTGGCCACGCTGTAGCCTTCGTCTTCGAGGCAATAGCGAAAGGTTCGAAGGATGGCGGACTCGTCGTCCACCAGCAGAATGCGGCCTTGATGCTCAGTGGCTGATTCCATGTTCCTACGCTCCTTTAATAGGTGTTCTTGGTTAGTCCCGGAAAAATCGGGCAAGTTGCATGGTTGATTCTGGTCGATTCCAGCCACAACAGGCTATCTATCTACTCAAAGCGCAGCTAATCAGCTGATTTATTTGAATTTTTATTAACAGACCATTCTTTCAGCGATTGCCTGCGTCCCTTTCTGACATCTACGCCCTCCCCGCAATTCCAAAAATATTGAAAGTGCCCGCGAACTCATCGTGCATTACGCACGAGCGCAAACGGATCATCGTGCAGGATGCGTCCAAAACGATTTCTACAGACACAATAACTTATTGATTTTTATAATTTTTATTCTTTATTAAAGCTGGCATGCAGGCTGCAATGGTCTAGGTAATCAGGGCATTTAATGAACCAGGCCCGCCAAAGATCACTACCCGTATGGGAGGAACTTCAGGATGAATCGCCAAAGTGCCGCCCAATTGCGTCTCTCGCCACTGCATGTCCAGCAAGGCTTGTTTGCCCTGCTGGCATTGTTGATCACCTTGATTGGCGGCCAGCAGTACATGCGTTGGGAGCAGAGCCAGCAGCCAGAGGCGCCGCACCTGTCGATTGCACATGCCCCCCAAACCCACTTCAGCGCCGTCAGCAGCAACCCGACTGACAACGCCTCAATGCGAATGATCGGCGTCGAGCAGGCCCGGCCTGTGGATGAGACGCCCTCTCAGGAACACTGGGTGTTTTAAGCAAACGAACTTGGCGCGCTCAACGCGCCGGGAAAAGCACCACAAGCAACATCCTTAAATAGAAGCGTAAGGAGAATCACCATGTTGAGCTGGGCAATCACATTCCTGATCATTGCCATCATCGCTGCAGTATTGGGCTTCGGTGGTATCGCGGGCACCGCCACGGGTATCGCCAAGATTCTCTTTGTCGTATTCCTGGTGATGTTCATTGCTTCCTTCTTCTTTGGCCGTCGCGGTCGAGGTTGATATGGGCATTGCGTTAAAGACATCGGCAGCCGCCCTGCTTCTGGGCGGCAGTGCCATGGCGATCGCGGCCACCCACGCGACACGAGTTCGAAACACGAAAGAGGCCTGGCGCTTCTTTCCACTGCGCTACCCGAGGACGGTAGACGCATGACCAAGGGGTCGGGACGTTCTGACTGCTTCAGGGTCGGAGTGACCTACGGGTACAGGGAGTACCCGCGCAAGGGCCGGGTCAGGTGAAGCTGCGACGCAAGTTCGTCGGCCCAGAGTGGCTCGACGGACTTGCGGAGAGCTTCAACGTGCAAAACGTTGATCTAGAGCATTCTGCTCATCTGTTCTTGCTGCATATTCCCCGCAAAACCGTTTCGCGCTATTTCTTCGTGACCGTATATCGAGAAAGCTCTGACTTTCACGAGAAGAAAAATCGCATTCAAACGTAGGTCATTTCCTAAGTTTTCACTGATCCGAAAAACATCAACCTGCGCTGAAATGGCCGGTTCACGGCACTTATGCCTGCCGAAATGTCGCATTCGAACCGGCTGGGACGTGGGTTTCAGTCAAAAGATCTCATGCCGATTCGGCATAGGGTAGGCGTTTACGGCATTAGACGGCGCTTCCCCGCATCGGAATAGTTGCGCCTTTTTCGCTGCCAGAGAGCTGTAAATGCTCGCTCGCAGGGACCTTATACGGGGGTTGGTGCAAGACGGCTTCGCCATTGAGCGTTGCAGTTCATGCATCGACCTGAGTCAAACGCAAGTAAGGGTAAAGATATGAAGAAGGCAAAGCTTAGCCTCGCCTGGCAGATCCTCATCGGTCTGGTTCTGGGGATAGCAATAGGTGCACTGCTCAACCACTTCAGCGCTGAAAAGGCCTGGTGGATCAGCAACGTCCTGCAACCGGCAGGCGATATCTTTATCCGTCTGATCAAGATGATCGTGATCCCGATCGTGATTTCCTCGCTGGTCGTCGGCATCGCTGGCGTTGGGGACGCGAAAAAACTCGGGCGTATCGGTCTGAAGACCATCATTTACTTCGAGATCGTCACCACCATCGCCATTCTGGTCGGTCTGGTGCTGGCCAACGTGGTCCATCCGGGCAGCGGCATCGACATGAGCACCCTGGGTACCGTGGATATTTCCAAGTACCAGGCCACTGCCGCCGAGGTTCAGCATGAACACGCGTTCATCGAAACCATCCTCAACCTGATCCCGTCGAACATCTTTGCGGCCATGATGCGCGGCGAGATGCTGCCGATTATCTTCTTCTCCGTGTTGTTCGGTCTCGGTCTGTCGAGCCTGCAATCGGATCTGCGCGAACCGCTGGTGAAGATGTTCCAGGGCGTGTCGGAAAGCATGTTCAAAGTCACCCACATGATCATGAACTACGCCCCGATCGGCGTGTTCGCACTGATCGCGGTGACCGTGGCCAACTTCGGCTTCGCCTCCCTGCTGCCGCTGGCCAAGCTGGTCGTCCTGGTTTACTTCGCCGTTGCCTTCTTCGCCTTCGTGGTGCTGGGCCTGATCGCTCGCCTGTTCGGCTTCTCGGTGATCAAGCTGATGCGTATCTTCAAGGATGAGCTGGTCCTGGCCTACTCCACCGCCAGTTCCGAAACCGTGCTGCCGCGCGTGATCGAGAAGATGGAAGCCTACGGTGCGCCGAAAGCCATTTGCAGCTTCGTGGTGCCGACCGGCTACTCGTTCAACCTCGACGGCTCGACCCTGTACCAGAGCATCGCGGCGATCTTCATTGCCCAGCTGTACGGCATCGACCTGTCGATCAGCCAGCAACTGCTGCTGGTGCTGACCCTGATGGTCACCTCCAAAGGCATCGCCGGCGTACCAGGTGTGTCCTTTGTGGTGCTGCTGGCCACCCTGGGCAGCGTCGGTATTCCGCTGGAAGGCTTGGCATTCATCGCCGGTGTCGACCGCATCATGGATATGGCCCGTACCGCGCTGAACGTGATCGGCAACGCCTTGGCCGTGCTGGTCATCTCGCGCTGGGAAGGCATGTACGACGACGCCAAGGGCCAGCGCTACTGGAACTCCCTGCCGCACTGGCGCAGCAAGGAAAAGCTGCCGGTTGGTGAAACCTCCAGCAACTAATACCCGCTCCCACAAGAGCCCCAAACAAACCCCGGAGAAATCCGGGGTTTGTCGTTTCTGCCTACCCCGCTATCATTCGCCGCATCTTCCGGGGGATTTGACTGATGCTTAATGGCCTGTGGCTTGGCTTCTTCATCGTGGCAGCCGTATCGGCGCTGGCGCAGTGGCTGATCGGTGGTAACGCCGGGATCTTTGCGGCGATGGTGGAAAGTATTTTCGCCATGGCCAAACTGTCAGTCGAGGTCATGGTCCTGTTGTTCGGCACCCTCACCCTCTGGCTGGGCTTTCTGCGGATCGCCGAGAAGGCCGGGATCGTCGAGTGGCTGGCCAAGGCGCTGGGGCCATTGTTCCTGCGTCTGATGCCGGAAGTGCCGGCCGGCCATCCCGCCATCGGCCTGATCACCCTGAACTTCGCCGCCAACGGCCTGGGCCTGGACAACGCCGCCACACCGATCGGCCTCAAAGCCATGAAGGCGCTGCAAGAGCTCAACCCCAGTGCAACGATCGCCAGCAACGCGCAGATCCTCTTCCTGGTGCTCAACGCCTCCTCCCTGACCCTGCTGCCCGTGACGATCTTCATGTACCGCGCCCAGCAAGGCGCGCCCGATCCGACGCTGGTGTTCCTGCCGATCCTGCTCGCCACCAGTTGCTCAACCATCGTCGGCTTCCTGACCGTAGCGTTCATGCAACGCCTGCGCATCTGGGACCCGGTGGTGCTGGCGTACCTGATTCCCGGCGCCCTCGCCCTTGGCGGCTTCATGGCACTGCTGGCGACGCTCTCGGCGACCGCGCTGGCGAGCCTGTCATCGGTCCTCGGCAACGTGACGCTGTTCGGCTTGATCATGCTGTTTATGATCATCGGCGCATTACGCAAGGTGAAGGTCTACGAGGCATTCGTCGAAGGCGCCAAAGAAGGCTTCGACGTCGCCAAGAACCTGCTGCCGTATCTGGTGGCGATGCTCTGCGCCGTGGGTGTGCTGCGAGCATCCGGAGCGCTGGATTTCGGTCTGGACGGGATTCGTCACCTGGTGGAATGGGCCGGTTGGGACACGCGCTTTGTCGATGCCTTGCCGACCGCATTGGTCAAACCCTTTTCCGGCAGTGCCGCCCGGGCAATGCTGATCGAAACCATGAAGACCGAGGGGGTGGACAGCTTCCCGGCTCTGGTGGCGGCAACGATCCAGGGCAGTACCGAAACGACCTTCTATGTCTTGGCGGTGTATTTCGGCGCGGTGGGCATCCAGCGTGCACGGCATGCGGTGGGCTGTGCGCTGCTGGCGGAGCTTGGCGGGGTGCTGGGGGCCATCGGGGTTTGCTACTGGTTCTTCGGCTAAACGAAAACCCTGTGGGAGCGGGCAAGCCCGCTCCTTTCAGCGGTGGCTTCAGGGCCTCAGCGGCGGCACGACTTTCTGACCCTGCTCCACCGTCCAGGCCACCACCTGCGCCGTCAACTGGTCGCTGGCCTGGCCGAACCCGGCGACCACCGCCGGCACCTTCACATCGCTCAACGGCTGGCGCACTTCAAAGCGCCGACTGGCGAGGATGCGCTGGTCATACCCACGCACCAGCAATGCATCCAGCCGCACGACCACGCTCGCCGTCGTGCCCTGGTATTCGGTCTGGAACGCCTGCAGGTTGCCGCCCAGCTCCAGGTCCGCCTGCAGATTGCTGTCATCGGTGCTGAGCAACGGCACCCGACCGTCACGCTGGAAACCATCGAGCAGACGATTGCGCAGCAGCACCGGCGCCGGGTCGCTCCAGCGGGAAGCCTTGTAGCTGCTGATCAGGTCACCCTGAGGGATCACGGCGATCTTCGGGTTGTTCAAGGCTTCGCTGGTCTGCGGCTTGGCCAGTCGCAACGACCAGTGCAGCGCCGTGCTGTGATTGGCCGGTGCGCCGCTCTGGGCCGAGGGCAACCGGTAGACATCGGATGGCTCGGACTTGGGCAGAATCGAGCAGGCACTGGTCAGCGCAAAACCGACAGCCAAGGCTAACGGGATCAGCTTCATGGCGTGAACTCCTTGTTCTTGTCACTGCCCAGCAGGTAACCGCTGGGATTGGCCTCAAGCCGCTGGGAAATGGTGCGCAGCGAGCTCAAGGTATCGCGCAACTCACGCACTGCCGGCGCCAGGCCATTGAGGCCCTGCATGCCGTTGTTGAGGGAATCCTGATTAGTGGTGAGCAATGAGTTGAGGGTCGCGCTGCTCTGTTCCAGGGACTTCATGGCTTGCTCGGCACTGCCAAACATCTGCTTGCCCTGATCGTTGAGCAGGCCGTTGGCGTTGCGCATCAGCCCTGCGGTTTGTTCGAGTGTGGCCGAGGCCTGTTTACCGATCGACGCCAGTTGCTGCATGGCCTGACCAATGTCGCCGCGCTGGTCGGCGATGGTGCTGGTGGTTTGCTCCAGATGCTCAAGGGTTTTGCTGATGCGCTCGACGTTTTCCGAAGAAAACATCTGATTGGCGTTCTGCATCAACACGTTCACACCGGTCATCAGATCGTTACTGTCGCTCATCAAACGGGCGATAGGCGAGGGTGATGCCACGATGGTCGGCAAATTGCCGCCCTTGCCCTTGAGCGTCGGACTTTGCGGTGTACCACCGCTGAGCTGAATGATCGAGGTGCCAGTGATCCCGGTCAGCGCCAGTTTGGCCTGGGTGTCTTCCTTGATCGGGGTATCGCCACCCAGGCGGATCCGCGCCAACACCCGGCGCGGATCATTCGGGTCCAGGCGCAGCGTCACTACGTCGCCGACCTTGATCCCGCTGTACTGCACGGCGCTGCCCTTGGACAAACCGCTGACCGCCTCGTTGAAGACGATTTCGTAATCCTTGAATTCGGTGTCGACGCTGGACTTGGCCAGCCACAGACCGAAGAGCAGGGCGCCTGCCACCACTATGACGGTGAACAGGCCGATCAATACGTGATGGGCTCGGGTTTCCATGTCAGACCTCGTTGAGCTGGTTAGCGGCCGTCAGCGCCGCGCGGCCGCGAGGGCCATGGAAGTATTCGTGAATCCACGCGTCGTCGGTTTCCGAAACCTTGTCGATGGCATCCGCCACCAGTACTTTCTTTTGCGCCAGCACCGCCACCCGGTCGGTGATGGTGTAGAGCGTGTCGAGGTCGTGGGTGACCAGAAACACACTCAAACCCAACGCGTCGCGCAGGGTCAGGATTAACTGATCGAACGCCGCCGCGCCAATCGGGTCGAGACCAGCGGTGGGCTCGTCGAGAAACAGAATGTCCGGGTCCAGTGCCAGCGCCCGGGCCAGGGCGGCGCGCTTGATCATGCCGCCAGACAGTGAAGCAGGGTACTTGTCGGCCGCCGACAACGGCAATCCGGCCAATGCCAGTTTCACCGCCGCCAGGTGCTCGGCATCGGTACGGCTCAGGCCGGCGTGTTCGATCAGGGGCAGGGCGACGTTCTCGGTCACCGTCAGCGAAGAGAACAGGGCGCCTTTCTGGAACAACACGCCGAAGCGCCGCTCGACCAGCGAACGCTCGTGCTCCGACAGGCTCGGCAAGTTCTTGCCGAAGACCTTCACCAGCCCTTCGCTGGGCTGGCGCAAGCCGACGATGCTGCGCAACAGCACCGACTTGCCGCTGCCGGAACCGCCGACCACCGCAAGAATTTCGCCTTTGTACAAATCCAGGTCGAGGTTCTCGTGCACGCTCTGGCGGCCGAAGCGATTGCACAGCCCACGGACTTCGATCACCGCCTCGGAAGGCGCTCGGGGTAGACGACTCACCAGCCCATCTCCATGAAAAACAATGCGGCCACGGCATCGAGGACGATCACCACGAAAATCGACTGCACCACACTCGACGTGGTGTGCGCGCCGACGGACTCGGCGCTGCCGCTGACCTTGAAGCCTTCAAGACAGCCGATGGCGGCGATCAGGAACGCAAAAATCGGCGCTTTGACGATCCCCACCAGGAAGTGCTGAACGCCGATGTCCGATTGCAGCAGCGACAGGAACATCGCCGGCGATATATCCAGCGACAGCGCACACACCACGCCACCGCCGACAATCCCCGACAACATCGCCAGGAAGGTCAGCATCGGCAGCGCCACCAGCAACGCCAATACCCGCGGCACCACCAGCAACTCCATCGGGTCGAGGCCGAGGGTGCGGATCGCGTCGATTTCTTCGTTGGCCTTCATCGAGCCGATCTGCGCGGTAAACGCGCTGGCGGTGCGGCCGGCCATCAGGATCGCAGTCAGCAACACGCCGAATTCCCGCAGAAAAGAGAACGCCACCAGGTCCACGGTAAAAATGCTCGCACCGAAACTCGCCAGCACGGTCGCGCCGAGAAACGCTACCACAGCGCCCACCATAAAGGTCAGCAGGGCGACGATGGGGGCGGCGTCGAGGCCGGTCTGCTCAATGTGCGCGACCATCGGCGTGAGGCGCCAGCGCTTGGGACAAAACAGCCCGCGCGCGATGGTTTGCAGGATCAGGCCGACAAAACCCAGCACCTGCAGGGTGTCCTGCCAGATTGCATCGACCGCGCGGCCGATACGGGTCAGCAGTTGAATGCCGACGCTGATTTCCGGCTCTTTGATCGGCACGCAGAAATCCGTCAGCGAACAATACACCGTCTGCAGCAAGGCGCGATCGGCGGAGGAAAGGGTGCAATCAGGGTGTTCGGCGGACTTGCCCAGACGCTCGGAACCCAGCAACTCCACCAACAGCGATGCACCCGCCGTATCCAGGGCACCGAGGCCGTTGAGGTCGATGGGGGTGTTATTGTCGTATTGGCCACGGAGCTTTTCGCTCAGGTGGCTGAGATCGGCGTAATGAGCGAGCGTCCAGTCACCCGTGACCCGCAGCAGGGCAGGGATGTGCGAGGTATCCAGTCGGACACTGCCAGGCGTTGTGCTGCTGGTCATAAGCTCCTGCTTGTTCGGCAATTGCGCAGACCAGATTAATAGCACGAACCGCGTTACTTATCTTTGATGGGTGTGCTGTCCATGACCTTGAAGCGCAGCACGCCGATCAACTGGCCGTCTTCGGTGAGCACCCGAACCTGCCATTTACCCGCGGGATTGCCGGGGAAATTCTGCTTGTGGGTCCAGGCGCGGTAGCCTTCCTTGCGCCCGCCGTGGATATCCAGAGGGATGCGGTCGACCTCTTTGCCGTTGAACATCCAGACGTGATAAATCCGCTCGTCCAGCCCCCGTGGGGCATTGATCGCGGTGTAGGCGTACAAACCGTCGCCACGAATCTGCTCGGCGTTGACTTCTTCCAGGCTCTTGCCGGGGGTGCGGTCCTGCATTTGGGTGCTGATCGCCACATCGGTCATCCACAGGGTGGCCGGCGGAACCCAGGAACGCAGCACCCAGCCGACAGCGCCGATACCGACGGTGATGCTGAGGATCGCCAACGCATTGCGCACGGTCCGAATCGGGAAGATCGATGCCAGACTCGGGAACGACAGCACCATGGCGATGCCCAGCGCCAGTTTGAAGCTCTGGGAGGTGGTCAGGTGCAGGATGACGGGCAGGGCGGTCAACAGGGCGGCGAACAGGGTCAGGGTATGCAGCGCCAGGAACGCCCAGCGGCGCGGCGCCAGCCATTTGTAGTAGAGCGGGTCGATGATCGAAATCAGCGCCGCCATGCCCAACAACCCCGTGAAGAACAGCTGGCCGCTGTTCCAGGTGGTGGTGATGAAAAAGAACGGCAGGACGAAGAACAGGCTTTCCTGATGGATCATCTGCGTCGCGTAACGCAGCAGGGGCTGGGGTATTTCGCGCTTGAAGACCTTGGCGAACAACTCGGTGAGGCTGTTTTCCAGCATCAGCCAGACCCAGCTGACCAGCATG
This sequence comes from Pseudomonas sp. Pseusp18, assembly GCF_059506005.1. Lineage (NCBI taxonomy): Bacteria > Pseudomonadati > Pseudomonadota > Gammaproteobacteria > Pseudomonadales > Pseudomonadaceae > Pseudomonas > Pseudomonas sp. Pseusp18. The sequence continues at coordinate 6,712,381 of NZ_CP169240.1, read as the reverse complement.
ATGGTGGTGATCCAGGTCGCCAGGCTTTGTTGGCGATCCACCAATATGAAGCTGCCGACCCCGGAAATGAAACCGCCGAGCGCGATGACCCCGGGATAGCGCTTCATCAATTCCAGGATGCGCTGTATGTACAGGGTCAGAGTCGGCATTCGGCGGTTCGCAATAGTCGTGGGAAAAATCCCCGACAGGGTACCGTCCGAGGGGTCCTGTGGCGAGGGCTCCGGTCACGTTGTCCAAACCCAAAACCCTGTGGCGAGGGAGCTTGCTCCCGCTGGGTCGCGAAGCGGCCCTAAAACCACCCACCGCATAATTTCAGGTAGATCTCCGATACCGGATTACGGCTGCTGCGCAGCCGAGCGGGAGCAAGCTCCCTCGCCACAGGGAAATAACTACTTTCTGCGGTGAACACGCCAACCCATTGCCCCAAGCACCATCAATCCAAATCCCCCGGCAATCGCCCACATCAACTGGTCATAACTCACCAACGGCTTCTCGATCCGCAAATACCCCGGTTGTAGCAGCAACTCACGCATCGCCTGGTTCGCCTCGGCCAGCGTCACTTCTTGCAGTGCCTTGGCCGGGTTGGTGAAATGGCCGTCCTCGTAGTCCCCAAGGGCGCTCCAGTAGTAATCCGCCAGAGCGCTGTTGCCTTGCACGGCCCAGCTCTGGCGGGCGATGGCGGCCTGCTTGAGGCGGGCGAAGGTGGTGGCGTCGAGACCGTTCTTGAGCAGATCGGCCTTGAGCTCATCCAGCACCTGTTCAGCTGCCGGCACATCGCCGCGTTCAAGGTCGGCGTTCAGGCTCATGAAGCCCACTCCGCCAAACACCTCACGCTCGGCCGAGGGCCCATAGGACAACCCATGGGCCAGGCGCAGTTGACGATAGAGCGCCCAGTCCAGGTAGTCCTTGAGCAGATCGAACGTTTCGTCGGGCTGGTCTTCCTGCACCGGTTCCGGCACCAGCCAGTGCAACTTGGCGCCGCCACCGACAAAACCGTGGCTCAGAGTGCGCTCGTGGGCCGCGCGGGCCTGGATTGTCGGCAAGGGCAGGTGATCGGCAGGCTCGACGGCTACGAGCGCGCCATAGGCCCGCTCCAGATAGGCCGGCAGCAGGCGGTCGAGCTCGCCGACCACGATCAGGGTCATGTTATTGGGCGCGTACCAGTCTTTGCGCACCTTCTCCAGTTGCTCGCGGGTCAGGTGATCGACCTGCGCACGCTCAGGGCATTTGAGGCCCAGCTCCACTGCTAACTGATTGCTGGCGGTGTGGCCCAGGTCCTGGCGATCCATCCAGCGTTGCAGGTGCGAATAATGGCCACCGTCTTCGCGCTCGACCACCTGCTTGGCGACCTTGATAGCGTTGTCGTCGATACGGGTCTGGGTCAGCAGCGCCAACAACAGATCGAGGGCCTTACGCTGGTTTTTCGCCGGTACTTCGATGACGAACGTGGTGTCGGCGTTGCTGGTGTAAGCGTTCCACTCACCACCCAGGGCCTGCATGCGCTCTTCCAGACCGCCTTCGCCGGTGGCGTCGATACCGCTGAACAGCAAGTGTTCGAGCAGATGCGGCAACTCCTTATCGGCGCAGCTGAAATCATCCAGACCCACGCCGACCACCAGCCGAATCGCCACATGCCCGCGCTCGGTGCCCGGTTTGAGGACCAATTGCAGACCGTTGGGCAGCGTATAGCCCTCGACCTGAAAGCGATCCAGGGCAAATGAAGGCAGGGCGCCGAGCAACAGACAAGCGAATAGCAGACAACGCATAACGAGTTTCCGTACGACCAGCGTAAGTACAACAGACTTCAGGCAACTGTGGACGTTCAGGGTGAATGAGTGATGTCAGCCAAATCGTCGACCGCCAGAGCACCGGTGTCCGAAGTGCCCAACACCGCATAGGCACTGCTGCAAAACAGCGAATTGAGGCGCCGCATGTCAGCGATCAGCTCCAGATGCAGCGAACTGGTCTCGATGCTTTGCACAATCTTACGGTGCAAACGACTGACATGAGCGTGGGCCAGGCGGCGTTCCTGTGCGCGAAAGCGACGTTTCTCACGCAGTAACTGGCGAGCACTTTCCGGATCGGAACTGAGGAACACCGACAACCCCAGGCGCAGGTTGGCAATCAGTTGGCTGTGCAGACCCGCCAACTCCTCCAGACCGACCTCGGAAAACGACCGGCGCTGCGAGGTTTTCTGCTGCTGAACCTTGCGCAGCATGCGTTCGATCACGTCGCTGGCCAGTTTCAGGTTAATCGCCAGCTCGATGATTTCCGCCCAACGCTTGCTGTCCTGCTCGCTGAGGTCTTCCCGAGGCATTTGCGCCAGATAGAGTTTGATGGCGCTATAGAGCGCTTCGACATCATCGGTCAGACGCCGGATTTCCTGGGTAACGGCGGTCTGTTTGCCGCGTAGTACGGCGAGCATGGCTTCGAGCATGCTGTCGACCAGATCACCGATGCGCAGGGTTTCCCGGGCGGCATTGGCCAGCGCCAGGCTAGGGGTCACCAAAGCCGTCGGGTCAAGGTGCCGCGGCTTGGCCGTGCCGTTGATGTCCGGCCGCTCCGGCAGCAGCCACGCACAGAGCCTGGCCATCAGCCCGACGCTGGGCAACAGGATCAGGCAACGCGTGGTGTTGTAGAGCAGGTGGAAGCCGATGACCATTTCCTGAGCGCTGAAATCGAAGCTGTCGATCCAGTGCACCAGTGGGTCAAGCACCGGAATAATCAGCAGCAGACCAATCAGTTTGTACAACAGGCTGCCCAGCGCCACCTGACGGCCGGCGGCGTTCTGCATGCTGGTGCTGAGGAAAGCGAGAATGCCGCTGCCGATGTTGGCGCCAATCACCAGGCCGATCGCCACTGGCAGACTGATCACATTGGCACCGGCGAGGGTCGCAGTCAGCAGGACCGCGGCCAGGCTGGAGTATGAAATCATCGCGAACAGCGCACCAACCAACGCATCGAGCAGGATGTCACCGGTCAGTGAGGCGAAAATGACCTTCACCCCCTGAGCATGCGTGATCGGCGCGGCGGCCTCGACGATCAGTTGCAGCGCCAGAATGATCAGCCCCAGACCGATACTGACCCGGCCCATCTGCCCAACCCGGGTCTGCTTGCGCGACAGAAAGAAAATCACCCCGAGGAAGATCAGCAGCGGCGACAGCCACGACAAGTCGAGGGTCAGTACCCGCGCCATCAGCGCGGTACCGACGTCGGCGCCGAGCATGGTCGCCAGAGCCGGGGTCAGCGCCATCAGGCCCTGACCGACAAACGAAGTGACGAGCATGGCGGTGGCGTTGCTGCTCTGGACCATGGCGGTCACCATGATCCCGGCGATAAACGCCAGCCAGCGCCTGGCCATGTTCTGCCCGATCACATGGCGCAAGTTGGAGCCATAAACCCGCAGGATGCCGGTTCGGACGATGTGCGTGCCCCAGATCAGCAAGGCCACGGCCGATAACAAATTGAGCAGGGTGAGCATACAGGCCCCCTGTGGTGGTAGCGCCCCAGCGGGGCAAGTTAACGGTGCCGCGCGTTTTTCTACGTTCTGTACTTAAGCTGTAGTTGGCTAACGGTCTGGACGCCAGCATCGCATAGCTAAAGAAGCGATTGAAACAAAACTGTCATGAAAACAGTTTGATGCAGACATGACAAAGGGGCCCGAAGGCCCCTTTGATCATTGTGGCGAGGGGGCTTGCCCCCGTTCGGCTGCGAAGCAGTCGTAAGACCATTGCATGCGGTGTGCCTGGCACATCACGGTTGCAAGTTTTGGAGGGCCGCTACGCGCCCCAACGGGGGCAAGCCCCCTCGCCACAGAAGCTCCACTGCCAAATTACTGGCCCGGAACATCCTTGCGCAGTTTCACTGGCTCTTGCTGCTGTTTCTTTTTCATCATCGCGGTGCGCATCTTGATGTTGATCGCTTCCACTGCCAGCGAGAACGCCATGGCGAAGTAGACGTAGCCTTTCGGCACATGCACATCGAAGGATTCTGCAATCAGCACGGTACCGACGATCAACAGGAAAGACAGCGCCAGCATTTTCAGCGACGGGTGCCTGTCGATGAACTCGCTGATGGTGCCGGAAGCCCACATCATCACCAGCACTGCGACGATGATTGCCGCGACCATGACCGGTACGTGGGACACCATGCCAACGGCAGTGATGACGGAGTCCAGCGAGAACACGATGTCGATGATCGCGATCTGGATAATGGTGTAGAGGAAGTTACCGCCCTTGCCACTTGGCTCGTCGCTGGTTTCATCCTCGCCTTCCAGCGCGTGATACATCTCTTGCGAGCTTTTCCACAGCAGGAACAGACCACCGAAGAACAGGATCAGGTCACGCCCGGAAATACCCTGGCCGAACACTTCGAACAGGTCCGCGGTGAGACGCATGACCCAGGTGATCGAAAGCAGCAACAGAATCCGCGTGACCATGGCCAGCGCCAGGCCGAAGATCCGGGTGCGCGCCTGCATGTGCTTGGGCATGCGGCTGACCAGGATCGAGATCATGATGATGTTGTCGATACCCAGGACGATCTCCAGGGCAGTCAGAGTGAAGAAGGCAACCCAGATTTCAGGGTTGGTCAGCCATTCCATGTGTATTCCTTTGTGGATGTGTTAAACCACGAAGGGCCCAGGCTTCAAACAGCAAAGCCTGGACCCGTCATGGTGAGTCTTGGGCTTATAGCGTGCTGAACAGCGGAAAGATCCCCATCAGCAAGGCTGCCGCCAGTATGCACAGGCAAACCAGCACTGCCCACTTCAGGGTGAACCGCTGATGGTCACCGAATTCGATACCGGCCAGGGCCACCAACAGATAGGTCGATGGTACCAGCGGGCTCAGCAAGTGGACGGGCTGACCGACGATCGAGGCACGTGCCATTTCTACCGCGGTTATACCGTAATGACTGGCGGCTTCGGCAAGTACCGGTAACACGCCGTAATAAAATGCGTCGTTCGACATGAAGAACGTGAACGGCATGCTCACCAGCGCGGTGATCACAGCCAGGTACGGGCCGAGGAAATCCGGGATGACCGCCAGCAGGCTCTTGGACATGGCGTCGACCATGCCGGTGCCCGTCAGGATACCGGTGAAGATACCCGCGGCAAAGATCAACCCGACCACCGCCAACACGCTACCGGCGTGGGCCGCAACGCGGTCCTTCTGCTGTTGCAGGCAAGGATAGTTGACGATCATCGCGATACTGAACGCCACCATGAATAGCACCGGCAGCGGCAACAGGCCGGCGATCAAGGTGCCCATCAGTGCCAGGGTCAGCGCGCCGTTGAACCAGATCAACTTTGGACGACGGGCGTCCGGGAACTGCGAAACGCTGATTTCGCTATGGTCGATTTCATCACCGACCAAATGCAATTCACCCAGACGCGCACGCTCGCGTTTACCGTAGAAGTAGGCAATCGCCAGAATCGCCACCACACCGGCCAGCATTGCCGGAATCATCGGCACGAAGATCGCGGACGGGTCCACATGCAGCGCACTGGCCGCACGAGCGGTCGGACCGCCCCAAGGGGTCATGTTCATCACGCCACCGGCGAGGATGATCAGACCGGCCATGATCCGCGGGCTCATGCCGATGCGGCTGTAGAGCGGCAGCATGGCGGCCACGCAGATCATGTAAGTGGTGGCGCCATCACCGTCCATGGACACGATCAGCGCCAGCACGGCGGTACCGACCGACACTTTCAACGGGTCGCCCTTGACCAGTTTGAGGATCTTGCGCACGGCCGGGTCAAACAGGCCGGAGTCGATCATCAGGGCGAAATAGAGGATGGCGAACATCAGCATCACGCCGGTCGGCGCGAGCTTGGTGATGCCTTCGAGCATCATCGGGCCGATCTTCGGCGAGAAACCGCCGAACAGGGCGAAGATGATCGGGATGATAATCAGGGCGATCAGCGCGGACAGGCGCTTGGTCATGATCAGGAACATGAACGTGATGACCATGGCAAAGCCAAGGAAAGTCAGCATAGGAATACTCCAGGCGTAGCGCGGCTAGGGAATGGGCGAACCGATGAGGTCAGCGCAGAACGGAAAGCACGGAACGTACGGGCGGAGGTGCAGCGAAGAGGCGGATAGGAGCGGACATCAGAATCACCATTGTTGTTGTTAAATGGGCCGGGCGGGCAATGAAACACTCGCGTTGGCCAACCGGTCTGTTGCCGGCAGTGAGGCGATCCTAATCGGGGAAGCTTTCAGCCAGCTTTCGCGGATGAAAGCATTGACCGAATGTATGACCGGTCGTCGGCCGGGTTGAAAGTCAGCAAACACGGGCTCAGGAGGGAAAAACATGGGCGAACTTCACACTGGAGGCTGCCACTGCGGACAAATCCGCTATCAATTCGGCGGGCCGTTGCAGGATATCGCCCACTGCCACTGCTCGATTTGCCGGCGGGTCAGCGGCGGGATCGTGACCACCTGGATCACCGTGCCTGCCTCAGCATTTGCCTGGGTGGCGGGTACGCCGTCCCGGTATGACTCTTCATCCACTTGCACGCGGTATTTCTGCCCCAACTGCGGGGCGCAACTGGCGTTGGTGACAACGCTCAGCCCCGAAAGCATCGACGTGACCATCGCCACCCTCGACCACCCTGAGCAGGCGCCGGCCGAGCGGCATATCTGGACGGACAGTCGGTTGCCCTGGCTGCATCTGGACGAACATTTGCCTGGCGAGGCCGAAGAACAACTCTGATCAGAAAACAGACAGATCCAGTGGCCGGATTGCCCCCATCCAGATCGCGTGTTCAGTGTGGTCGAGCAGATCGTTGCCGGTCTCCGGGTGCAGGAACACCACCAACCCCTTGCGATTGAGCGCCAGCCACGGCAATACCTCGCCAAGGTATTGCGGCTCGAAGGCCAATTGGCAGCTCCAGTCCGGGTGCGGGCCGACCAGGCGTTCGTGCACGCGGCCCATCTTCAGCGGAAACAATTGCGCGGCCTGCTCGCACAAGGCCCGGGCCTGCGGGAGGGTGTTGGCGTCGAAATAGACATGGGCGTGGTAGCCCTTGATCTGTTGCATCTGAAACCCCTTTGAACCTGGTCGAACCCACACCGTTCCCCACAGGTCTTACGTTATATAGGCAGGACGTTCGGAGCACAGCCATGAAAAATGCCGAAACCCCGGTAGTGAAGGTAGTGCTTTATGGTGCCATGAGTAGCCTGGGCAGTGCGCTGATGGCTGAGATGCTGCGGCGCCAACATGAAGTGATCGCGATTCTCGATGACCTGACGGCGCTCGCACCACGCCCCGGATTGCGCACCAAGGCCGGCGACCTGTTCGATGCCCAGCGGGTCAAGCAGAGCGTGGCCGGCTGTTCGGCGGTGATCTGCCTGCTGGATGCACCGGGGTTGCCGATGAACAGTGAACATGTCGAGAAATCCATCGTGCCCGGCCCGGTCGAGCAGGTGCTGGCGGTGGATGCACTGATCGACGGCATGCAGGCCGCGGGTATCGCGCGGTTGTTTGTGGTGGGTGATTTCGAGGTGCTGGACGATCCGGAGATAGAAGACGAACTGCAACGCCACGCCGCTGAAGAAATCCGCGAGGCGCTGCAAAGCAGTCCATTGCACTGGACCCTGGTGAATGCCCCACGCGGCGTACCGGGACTGTCCATCGAGCATTTCAGTCACGTCAGCACGAGCCTGGAACCCGGCCTGGCCGAACCGCTGGAACGGCTGAACCGAGTTGCCGTCGGGATTGCCGATGAGTTATGGCTGAATTTGCATGTCGGTCAGCATGTGAATTTTGTCGCGACTTCGGAACCGTAAAGCCCTCATACCGCAATCGATGGCAAAGGAAGGCCATTGAGCGATTGCGCACTGCTGGCCTGTTCCGCCATCAACCAGTCCACAAACGTTTGAATCAACGCCCCGCGCCGTTTGCGCTGGGGCAGGACCACGTAATAACCCAGCCTGGAAATCACTGTCTCGGCAATCGGTCGACACAACAGACCTTGCGCCAGCAAGTTATCCACAAGGTGCCGCCAACCGATCGCAACGCCCTGGCCGCCAATCGCCGCTTGAATCAGCAAGGTGTAATTGTCGAAGCGCAGTTGCCCCGGCGCTGGCGCCGACGTGATCCCCAGTTCGCGAAACACGCCGCTCCAGTCGAACCAGTTGCTGCTGTGTTCGCCACGCAGATGCAAAAGCGGAAACTCCAGCAATGACTGAGCCGGCAAGGGCAGGGGACGATCCTTCAAGAGCAGCGGGCTGCACACCGGAAACACTTCTTCACTGAACAACCAATGGCTCTCGCCTTGCTTGAACCGGCCATCGCCGAACAGCACCGCCACATCGATATCAGTGCGCAGCATGTTGTGGCTGCGTTCGCTGGTGACCAGGCTGACGTCCACTTGAGGATTGGCGGTATGGAAGCGGTGCAGACGCGGCATCAGCCAGTACGCGGCGAAGGCGAAGTCGGTGGCCACCTGCAACACTTCGTGTTGCTGCTGTGCACTGATCGCGCTCAATCCGGCGTCGATATTCTGTAAACCTAGCTGAACTTGCTCAAACAGAATCGCGCCAGCCTCGGTCAGTTCGATACCGCGATAAATGCGGTCGAACAATCGTGTAGCAAGCTGCTCTTCCAATCGCTTGATCTGCTGACTGATGGCCGGTTGCGTGGTGCCGAGCTCCACTGCAGCGGCAGTGAAACTGCGCTGGCGGGCCGCAGCTTCAAAGGCACGCAGCAGGTCCAGAGACAAATCACCGAGGGCGTCATACATAAGCTGTGCTTATCCTAGTCATTGCCTGGCATGGGCTTTACCACAAATTTTAGGGGTTGCATGCTCGATCACAGCACTCTCGCATAAATATCCACTATGGAATGCCGCGATCACATGAAGCGCAAAAATATTCTTTTCATCATGGCCGATCAAATGGCCGCGCCAATGTTGCCGTTCTACGGCCCTTCGCCCATCAAACTGCCGAATCTGAGCCGCCTCGCCGCCGAAGGTGTGGTGTTCGACGCCGCGTACTGCAACAGCCCGCTCTGCGCACCGTCACGTTTCACCCTGGTCAGCGGTCAGTTGCCGAGCAAGATCGGCGCTTACGACAACGCGGCCGATTTCCCCGCCGACGTTCCGACCTATGCCCACTACCTGCGGCGCCTCGGTTACCGCACCGCGCTGTCGGGCAAGATGCACTTCTGCGGTCCGGACCAGTTGCACGGCTATGAAGAACGCCTGACCAGCGACATCTACCCGGCCGACTACGGTTGGGCGGTGAACTGGGACGAGCCGGACGTGCGGCCGACCTGGTACCACAACATGTCGTCGGTGCTGCAAGCCGGGCCCTGCGTGCGCACCAATCAGCTGGATTTCGACGAAGAGGTGGTGTTCAAGGCCCAGCAATACCTGTTCGATCACATCCGCGAGGATGGCGATCAGCCGTTCTGCCTGACCGTGTCGATGACGCACCCACACGACCCGTACACGATTCCCAAGGCGTTCTGGGATCTGTACGACGACGCCGACATCCCTTTGCCGGAAACACCCGCACAGGATGAACTCGATCCTCACTCCCAGCGCCTGCTCAAAGTCTATGACCTGTGGGACAAGCCGCTGCCTGTGGATAAGATTCGCGACGCGCGCCGTGCCTACTTTGGTTCGTGCAGCTATATCGACAGCAACGTCGGCAAACTCCTGCAAACACTCGAGGAAACCGGGCTGATCGATGACACCATCATCGTGTTCTCCGGTGACCACGGCGACATGCTCGGCGAGCGTGGCCTCTGGTACAAAATGCACTGGTACGAAATGGCCGCCCGTGTACCGCTGCTGATCAGTGCGCCGGGGCAATTCGGCGCCGGCCGCGTCAGTGCTGCAGTATCCACCGCCGACCTGCTGCCGACCTTTGTGGAACTGGCCGGCGGCTCATTGGAACCAGGCCTGCCGCTGGATGGCCGCTCACTGGTTTCGCACCTGCAAGGGCAGGGCGGTCACGACGAGGTGTTCGGCGAATACATGGCCGAAGGCACCATCAGCCCGTTGATGATGATTCGTCGCGGCGCCTACAAATTCATCTACAGCGAAGACGACCCTTGCCTGCTCTTCGATGTGCATAACGACCCGAGTGAACAGGAAGAACTCAGCCATTCGCCGCAACATCATCAGCTGTTCGAGGATTTTCTCGCTGAAGCACGGGCCAAATGGAATATCCCGGCGATCCACCAACAGGTGCTCGCCAGTCAGCGACGCCGGCGTTTCGTCGCCGACGCCCTGACCATCGGCAAGCTGAAGAGCTGGGACCACCAGCCGCTGGTAGATGCCAGTCAGCAGTACATGCGCAACCACATCGACCTCGACGATCTGGAGCGTAAAGCCCGTTATCCACAACCCTGCCAAAACCAATAATGTTAAGGGGACGTCCATGCAAAAGTTATCCACAGTACTGACAGTCGGGCTTCTGGCTCTGGGCAGCACCTCGGCCTACGCCGAGCAAAGCTGCGAAACGGTGAAGATGGCCGACCCTGGCTGGAGCGACATCGCCGCCACCAACGCCATCACCGGGATTCTGCTGGACGGCATGGGCTACAAGGCCAAGGTCGACACGCTGGCGGTGCCGATCACCTTTGGAGGTCTGAAGGATGGCCAGGTGGACGTCTTCCTCGGCAACTGGATGCCGGCGCAGCAAGGCTTTTACGACAAGTTCGTGGCCAACGGCGATGTCACGCAGCTGGCGAAGAACCTCGACGGCACCGAGTTCACCCTGGCGGTCCCGGATTACGTCTGGGACGCAGGTGTGCATAACTTTAACGACTTGAACAAATTCTCTGACAAGTTCGACAAGAAGATCTATGGCATCGGCTCCGGCGCCCCGGCGAACATTTCGCTGCAAGAGATCATCAAGAAGAACGACTTCGACATGGGTCAATGGAAACTGATCGAATCCAGCGAGCAGGCGATGCTGGCCGAAGTGTCCCGCGCGGTGAAGAAACAGAAGTTCGTGACCTTCCTCGGCTGGACGCCACACCCGATGAACGTGCAGTTGAAAATGCATTATCTGAAGGGCGGCGAGAAGTACTTCGGTGACACCGGCAGCGTTTATACACTGACCCGCAAAGGTTATGCACAGGCCTGCCCGAACGTGGGCAAACTGCTCACCAACCTGAGTTTTACCCAGGAAATGGAGAACAGCATCATGGCCGAAGTGGTGAACAAAAAGGTCAGCAATGCCGACGCGGCCAAAGCGTGGATCAAGGCCAACCCGGTGGTGCTGGATAAATGGCTGGAGGGCGTGAAGACCGTGGACGGCAAGGATGCTCTGCCGGCGGTCAAAGCCAAGTTGTAAGGTTTCCCTGTGGCGAGGGAGCTTGCTCCCGCTGGAGGGCGTAGCACTCCCATTTCGGCAAACCCGGTTTATCAGCCTCACCGAGTTGTCCGGATTTGCGACTGCTGCGCAGCCGAGCGGGAGCAAGCTCCCTCGCCACAATGATCTGCCCACTACGAGCCAATGCTTTACCCTGACGATTTACCCCGTACCGAGAGGACCCATGGCCTTCCCCAGCCGCCATTCACTCTTTCCCTTCCTGACCTGGTTGCCCCGGCAAACCCGCGCCAGCGTCGGTCGTGACCTGATCGTCGGCCTGAGCGGTGCGATTCTCGCGTTGCCACAATCGATTGCCTACGCCCTGATCGCCGGCCTCCCACCGGAATATGGCCTGTACGCCGCCATCATCCCGGTGCTGATTGCCTGCCTCTGGGGTTCGTCGTGGCATTTGATCTGCGGCCCTACTGCGGCCATTTCCATCGTCCTGTACGCCAGTGTCAGTCCTCTGGCCGTCCCTGCGTCGCAGGACTACGTCACGCTGATCCTGCTTCTGACTTTCCTTGCGGGCATTTTCCAGTGGTTGCTGGGTTTGCTGCGGTTCGGCGCCCTGGTAAATTTCGTCTCTCACTCGGTGGTGCTGGGCTTCACCCTTGGCGCGGCGGTGGTGATTGCCATCGGGCAGCTGCCGAACCTGCTGGGGCTGGATGTGCCCAACCAGGCCACGGCGCTCAACAGTTTGATGATGCTGCTCAATCATCTCGGCGAAGTGGACAAACCCTCGCTGCTGCTGGGCCTGGCCACAGTCGCGGTTGGCATCGTGCTGAAACTGCTGGTACCGCGCTGGCCGACGCTGTTGATCGCTCTGGCCCTGAGCGGATTGCTGGTGTGGCTGTGGCCAGCGATGTTCGGTCATGTGAAGCTGGTCAGCGCGTTTGTCGGGCGGCTGCCGCCCTTCAGCCCGCTGCCGCTGGATCTGGACCTGATATTGCGCCTGCTGCCCAGTGCGGTGGCGGTCGGCATGCTCGGGCTGGTGACGAGCCTGTCGATTGCCCGCTCCCTGTCGGCCCGCTCGCAGCAGTTGCTCGATGCCAATCAGGAAGTTCGCGCCCAGGGTTTCTCGAACATGGTCGGGGCGTTTTTTTCCGGTTCGCTGTCCGCCGGTTCCTTCACTCGCTCGGGCCTGAGCTACGATGCCGGCGCCTGTTCACCGCTGGCCGGGGTTTTTTCGGCGCTGTGGGTGGCACTGTTCGCGATCTTCGGTGCGGCATTGATTGCGCACATCCCGATCCCGGCCATGGCTGGCAGCATCCTTTTGATCGCTTGGGGATTGGTGGATCATCGCGGCATTCGTGCCTTGTTGCGGGTCAGCCATGCCGAATTCCTGGTCATGGCGCTGACCTGTGTCGCCACCCTGTTGCTCGAGTTGCAGACGGCGATCTACGCCGGGGTGCTGGCGTCACTGTTCTTCTACCTCAAACGCACCTCACAGCCACGGGTGCAGCACTGGCGCAATGGTGACGAAGACATCCTGAGGGTCGGCGGCTCGATCTTTTTCGGCGCCAGCCATTACCTGCAAGTGCGCCTGCAACGGATGCAAGGCCCGCGAGTGGTGATCGAGGCGCAGCAGATCAACTTCATCGACTATTCAGGCGTGGAAATGCTGCACCAGGAAGCACGACGGCTGCTGCGTCAGGATCGCAGCCTGACTCTGCGGCAGGCAAGGCCGCAAGTGGTGGAGGAATTGAGAAAGCTGGAAGGCGCGGAGAAATGCCCGATCCGGTTTGAGGACTAAACGCCACTGTTATGACAAACAGATAACCTGTGGCGAGGGAGCTTGCTCCCGTTCGGGTGCGAAGCGCCCGCAGATTTTGGGGCTGCTTCGCAACCCAGCGGGAGCAAGCTCCCTCGCCACAAAGAACTACAGCGCCAGTTGCCGGCGAAGTTCGGCCAGCACCGGCGCCGTATCCGGGCGCACACCGCGCCACAGATAGAAAGCTTCCGCCGCCTGCTCGGCCAACATGCCCAAGCCATCCATCGACACGCCAGCCCCATGCTCACTGGCCCAAAGGCAGAACGAGGTTGGGTCCTTGCCGTACATCATGTCGTAGCAAACCGTCTTGCCCGGTTCGATCAAACTGCCGGCAATCGGCGGTACATCGCCTGACAGACTGGCGGACGTGGCGTTGATGATCAGGTCCACTGGCTCGCGCAGCCAATCGAAACCGCTGGCCGACACCGGCCCCAGATCGGCAAACAATTGCGCCAGCAATTCGGCTTTTTCCACGGTGCGGTTGGCAATGATCAACGACGCCGGTTGCTCCGCCAGCAGCGGCTCCAGCGCGCCGCGCACCGCGCCACCGCCCCCCAGCAGCAGGATGCGTTTGCCCGCGAGGCTGAATCCGGCGTTGACCGTCAGGTCCCGTACCAGCCCGGCGCCATCGGTGTTGTCGCCCAGCAGACTGCCATCGGCCAGTTTGCTCAGGGTATTCACCGCGCCGGCCCGCTGCGCCCGCTGGGTCAAGCTGTTCGCCAGGCGATAGGCGTCTTCCTTGAACGGCACTGTCACATTCGCCCCACGGCCTTCGCGGAAAAATTCCAGCGCACAGCCGGAAAAATCGTCGAGGGGCGCCAGCAAGGTGCTGTAGTCCAGTTTCTGCCCGGTCTGCTCGGCGAACAGACGGTGGATCAGCGGCGACTTGCTGTGGCCAATCGGGTTACCGAATACGACATAACGGTCCATCAGAATTCCTCGTTCAGGCCTTGGCCAACCAATCGCGGTCTTGCAGGAAGTATTCGGTCAGGCGTGCTTCTTCGCTGCCCGGCTCGGCCTTCCAGTCGTAGGCCCAGCGTACTTGCGGCGGCAGCGACATCAGAATCGACTCGGTACGCCCGCCCGATTGCAGGCCGAACAGCGTGCCGCGGTCATAGACCAGGTTGAATTCAACGTAACGACCACGGCGAAACTCTTGGAACTCACGCTGTTTGGCGGTGAATGCATCATTTTTGCGGCGTTGCACGATCGGCAGGTACGCGTCGATGAACGCATCGCCGATGGCGCGCATGAAGGCGAAGCTGGTGTCGAAATCCCACTCGTTCAAGTCATCGAAAAACAGGCCACCGATGCCCCGTGGCTCGTGACGATGCTTGATGTGGAAGTAACTGTCGCACCAGGCCTTATAGCGCGGGTAAACGTCCGGGCCGAACGGCGCGCAGGCCTGTTCGGCAACGCGGTGCCAATGCACGCAGTCTTCTTCATTGCCGTAATAAGGGGTCAGGTCGAAGCCGCCACCGAACCACCAGACCGGCTCTTCACCTTCTTTTTCAGCGATGAAAAAGCGCACATTGGCGTGGGACGTTGGCACATGCGGGTTATGCGGGTGAATCACCAAAGACACGCCCAGAGCTTCGAAGCCTCGACCGGCCAGTTCCGGCCGATGAGCGCTGGCAGACGGTGGGAGACCGCTGCCAAACACGTGGGAAAAGTTGACGCCGCCCTTTTCGATGACTGCGCCGTTCTCGATCACCCGGGTGCGACCGCCACCGCCGGCAGGCCGGGTCCAGGCGTCTTCAACGAAACGCGCGCCACCGTCTTCGGCTTCCAGGGCAGCGCAAATGCGGTCTTGCAGGTCGAGCAGGTAGGCTTTTACGGCCTCGGTGCGGGTAGTCATGGCATCACCTTGAATCGGGCAAAGCTACGCGGCGCTCCATCAGAGCGGGGGGCCGGCGCAAATGGGTCCGTAGCATAACATCGCAGACGAGCCTGCCGCAGTTGACGAAGATCAAGCTTGGGAGTTCGATAGGGCGCTTGGCGCTACAACTCTAGAAGCCAAGACCTAAGGAGAGAGCAGATGGCAAAGCGTATCCAGTTCCGCGCCCATGGCGGCCCCGAAGTGCTCGAGTACGTGGATTACCAACCCGCCGACCCCGGCCCGCAACAGGTCCGCGTGACCAACAAGGCCATCGGCCTGAACTTCATCGACACCTATTACCGCAGCGGCCTTTATGCACCGCCAGCCCTGCCATCGGGCCTGGGCGCTGAAGGCGCGGGCGTGGTCGACGCAGTCGGTAGTGAAGTCACCCGCTTCAAGGTGGGCGATCGCGTGGCTTACGGCAGTGGCCCGTTGGGCGCCTACAGCGACGTTCACGTATTACCGGAAGCCAATCTGGTGAAGCTGCCGGACGCCATCAGCTTCGAACAAGCCGCCGGCGTGATGCTCAAAGGCCTGACCGTGCAATACCTGCTGCGTCAGACATATGAGCTCAAGGGTGGCGAAACCATCCTGTTTCACGCCGCGGCCGGCGGCGTCGGATCGCTTGCCTGCCAATGGGCCAAGGCCTTGGGGGTGAAGCTGATCGGCACGGTCAGTTCAGCGGAAAAAGCCGCCCTGGCGAAAGCCCATGGTGCCTGGGCGACCATCGATTACAGCCATGAAAACGTCGCACAACGCGTGCTGGAATTGACTGACGGTAAAAAAGTCCCGGTGGTGTACGACGGTGTAGGCAAAGATACCTGGCTGACATCGCTCGACAGCGTTGCGCCGCGAGGGCTGGTGGTGAGCTTTGGTAACGCTTCAGGCGCAGTCGACGGGGTGAATCTGGGGATTCTCGCGGCCAAGGGTTCGCTGTACGTGACCCGGCCGACGCTGGCGACCTACGCCAACAATGCTGAAAACCTGCAACGCATGGCTGATGAGCTGTTCGAGATGATCATCAGCGGCAAGCTGAAGGTGGACATCAGCCAGCGGTATCCACTGGCTGATGCAGCGAAGGCGCAGACCGAGTTGTCGGCGCGGCGTACGACTGGTTCGACGATTCTGTTGCCCTGACACCAGACTGTGGCGAGGGGGCTTGTCGGAACGCCGCACCGCCCCGTTGGACTGCGCAGCAGTCCCCAACCAGATGATGCGGTCTGCCAGTTAGAACGAATCGCTCATTGGCGGGCGCTTCGCACCCGAACGGGGGCAAGCCCCCTCGCCACATTAATCCGGGCGCACCACATGCCCCGTCGCCAGATCGCGAATCACGCTCGGATTCTTGCGCCCGCCCAGATTGCCACCGAGCACATAATCAACCTGCCCCCGGAAATACTGCTCCACGCGAATCCGCGTGCGTGCCGCCGGTCGCCCTTGAGGGTTGGCCGAGGTCGACACCAGCGGGCCGACCACCGCACACAAGTCCCGCACCAGAGGGTGATCGCTGACCCGCAACGCCACCGTTTCATGCACACCGGTAATCCACTGGGGCAACAGATTCTGATGCGGCACCAGCCAGGTGTTGGGGCCCGGCCAGGTGCTGGCCATGCGGTCCATCCACAACTCCGGGAAGTCTTCGAACAGGAAGTCGAACTGACGAATATTGTCGGCCACCAGAATCAGGCCCTTATCCACAGATCGGCCCTTGATCATCAGCAGACGATCCACCGCCTCTTCGTTCCACGGGTCGCAACCCAGTCCCCAGACGGCTTCCGTTGGGTAGGCAATGACCGCCCCGGCGCGAATTTCTCGTGCGGCTTGTTGCACACGCCAACTGTTAACCATGAAAAAACTCTCCGGAATAAGGCTCTGCGCAGTTTACCGATCTTCCTTATAAAACCTAGTTTACCCGCGCAAACCATCGACCGCTCTCACAGACCGCCCGGCCATCCATCTCCAGCTCCGTCAACGCTGCCAGCACTTTCGACAAGGCCCAGCCGCTGGTGACCGCCAGGGCTTCGCTGGTATGAGGCGCCGCGTGGAGCAACATGAGCAGTGGATGAGTTACCGTCTTTTGCGGCGTTTCTGTGGATAACGGCAGCCGTTGCCAGCCGCGCAAGGCCTCAAGGATGTGTTCGATGGTTTCCACCAGCACCGCACCGTCGCGGATAAGTTGATGGCAACCCTTTGCGCCGGGGTGATGGATCGACCCTGGAATCGCATACACCTCACGCCCCTGTTCCGCCGCGAGCCTCGCGGTGATCAATGAACCGCTGGCGATACTCGCCTCGACCACCAGCACGCCGAGGGACAAACCGCTGATGATTCGATTGCGCCGTGGGAAATTACTGGGGAAAGGGCCGGCGTTCAGCGGGAACTCCGAAAGGACCGCGCTTCCCGAGGCGATCATGGCGTCCGCCAGTCGACGATTGCGCTGTGGATAAAAATTTTCCAGCCCCGTGCCAAGCACCCCGACCGTTTGCCCGCCAACGTCCAGAGCCGCCTGATGCGCGGCGGCATCAATGCCCAGGGCCAGACCGCTGGTGATGACAAAACCGGCGCCGGCCAGACTGCGGGAAAACGCGGTGGCGGTGTCCATGCCCGGTCGTGACGCGCGACGACTGCCAACCATCGCCAACTGCGGTTTTTCCAGAATGCCCGGATCGCCCGCGACGAATAACAGCGGCGGCGCATCACTGATTTGCGCCAGCAGCGCGGGGTAGTCAGGTTGGTCCCACATCAGTAAATGCTGGCCCGAACGCTCTAGCCAGGCCAATGCGTGGCTGGCGCCATCACGAATTTCACTGCAGCGCCGGGCCTCCGCGCAAGCGAGGGGCAGGCCCAACGCGCGCCAGGCGCTGGCCGGTGCGCTGATAGCTTTGGAGGCAGAACCGAAAGCCTCCAGCAACTTCTTGAAACGTGCCGGACCGAGCTCGGGCAAAAGGTGCAGGCGTAAACGGGCTTCCAGTTCCGCAGGGGAAACGGACGTACAGGCAGACAGCGACATGGATCATCCTTGATCGTTATAAGGTCCCGTCGAATCGGGAATAAGCTGTGGATAACTCTGTTGGTAACTTGTGAGCAGGCTTAAGGATTTCGCACCTTGTCCATCACCGCCAAGGAGCGCGATGCGTTGAGCACCAGCCCGTAGCTGAGCTTGTCGTAGGTGCGGAATACCATCAGCAGACCAGCCCGTTCGTCGGGGATTTTCAAAGGCTGACCGGTGATCCGGTCACGCACGGTTTCACCGGTTTTCATCACCACCAGCACATTGCCTTCGGCCAGGCCATCGCGCTGCCCTTTGTTCAGCGTGACGACATCCAGCGCGCCAATCTGGGTGACCCCACGCGGCACATCGATGATCAGGCCATTGATGTCGGTGGTTGGCGCACTGGGCATGAAGGTCGAATTGATCGAGCGTTCTTCGCCACTGAACAACCGGTCGCCGAGTCGCACCTCCTGAGTGGTGCGTTGCAGGGCCAGGGTGGCGACGTCGCCTTCAGTGGCAATGATCTCGCCGCCGCCGATGTCGTCGGCGTTGATCCCCAGAAACTCCTTGCTCTGCGGATCGGTGTAGACCTTGCCCTGACGAAAGATGCCGTAGACCGACTGCGCCGGATCGAAATGGCCGCGCGCGAAAATTCGATCGCCGGTGCCGCTGAGTACCCGTTCGGCATCTCCGGCAACGATATAGGGCGCCTTGTCGAAATCCTCCACCTTGTCGACGATGCGATTGCTCAACAGAAAACTGTTGATCGACTTCAGCGGAATGCTCGGGATGGCGTCGGCCACCGGTGAACTGCGGACTCGTGGCGACAGCTTGATGGTGCCCCGGGAAGCGCCGCGGTTGAGGGTCAGGCGTGGCTGACCGTTGACGTAGACCAGCGACAGCGTATCGCCGGGATAGATGAGATTAGGGTTTTCAATCTGTGGATTGGCTTGCCAAAGCTGCGGCCACTGCCACGGCTCACGCAGGTATTTGCCAGAAATGTCCCAGAGTGTGTCCCCTGCCACCACGGTGTATTGCTGTGGAAAACCTTCCCTGAGTTGCACTTGCCCATGCGCAAAACCGGCCGAGGCCAGAAGGAGCAAGGCGAGTAGTGATTTCCTCATGCGGTGAATCCCTTTATTATGTACGTTCGCGTGAAACGCCAGAGCCCTCGTGGCTCGCCTCCGGCTCATTATTGAAAAGCCGGAAGCTACGTTCACAACGGTAGCCTGCATCTTCGGACTCGCCAGGCCATCGACCCGACTTTACCTCACACGTGCAGCAATTAAGCTTATGGCCATTTTAGACATCCTCGAATTCCCCGATTCGCGCCTGCGCACTATCGCCAAACCAGTGGCCGTAGTGGACGACGAAGTGCGTCAGTTGGTCGATGACATGTTTGAAACAATGTATGAAGCGCCAGGCATCGGCCTCGCCGCTACCCAGGTCAACGTGCACAAACGTATCGTCGTGATGGACCTCTCCGAAGACCGCAGCGAACCGCGGGTGTTCATCAACCCCGAGTTCGAAACCCTGACCGACGAGATGGGCCAGTACCAGGAAGGCTGCCTCTCGGTGCCGGGCTTCTACGAAAACGTCGATCGCCCGCAAAAGGTCAAGATCAAGGCCCTGGACCGCGACGGCCAGCCTTACGAACTGATCGCCGAAGGCCTGCTCGCCGTGTGCATCCAGCATGAATGCGACCACCTCAACGGCAAGTTGTTCGTCGATTACCTGTCCACGCTCAAACGCGACCGGATCAAGAAGAAACTGGAAAAGCTCCACCGCCAGAACGCTTGATGCCCTTCTTTCAAAGGCTTGCCGCGGCAAGCCTTTTTCTTTTCAAGATGCTTTGCAATTGAGAGCTTCCATGACTGAGCCACTGCGCATTGTCTTTGCCGGCACCCCGGAATTCGCCGCCGAACACCTCAAGGCCCTGCTGGGCAGTCCTTACGAGATCGTTGCGGTCTACACCCAACCGGACCGTCCGGCAGGCCGCGGGCAGAAGCTGATGCCGAGCCCGGTCAAGCAACTGGCGCTGGAGCACAACATCCAGGTGTTGCAACCGCCAACCCTGCGCAATGAAGACGCTCAGGCGGAACTGGCCGCGCTGAAACCGGATTTGATGGTGGTGGTCGCCTACGGCCTGATCCTGCCGCAAGTGGTGCTGGATATTCCGCGCCTGGGTTGCATCAACAGCCACGCCTCCTTGCTGCCACGCTGGCGCGGTGCGGCGCCGATCCAGCGTGCCGTTGAAGCCGGCGACAGCGAAAGTGGCGTGACCGTGATGCGCATGGAAGCCGGCCTCGATACCGGGCCGATGCTGCTCAAGGTCACCACGCCGATCAGCGCCGAAGACACCGGCGGCAGCCTCCACGATCGCCTCGCAGAGATGGGCCCACCGGCCGTGATCCAGGCGATTGCCGGCCTGGCTGCGGGCACACTGGAAGGCGAAGTGCAGGACGACAGCCTCGCCACCTACGCACACAAATTGAACAAGGACGAAGCGCGCATCGACTGGAACCGCCCGGCGGTTGAGCTGGAGCGTCTGGTTCGCGCCTTCAATCCATGGCCGATCTGCCACAGCACGCTGAACGGCGAAGCGCTGAAAGTGTTGGCCGCAAGCCTGGCCGAAGGGCAGGGCGCGCCGGGAGAAATCCTCAGAGCCAGCAAGGACGGCTTGATCGTTGCCTGCGGTGAACAGGCGCTGTGCCTGACCCGTCTGCAATTGCCTGGCGGCAAAGCACTGAACTTCAGCGACTTGTTCAACAGCCGTCGTGAGAAATTCGCCGTCGGCACCGTCCTCGGTCAAACGGCAGACGCTCAATGAACCCACGTCTGGCCGCCGCCAAGGCACTTGCTGCAGTTCTTAACGGAAAAGCCTCACTCAACAGTTCTCTGCCGACACAAATGGACAAGGTCGAAGACCGCGATCGCGGCTTCACCCAGGACCTGGCGTTCGGCACGGCTCGCTGGCAGCCGCGCTTGTCGGCGTTGGCGGCCAAGCTGCTGCAAAAGCCGTTCAAGGCGGCTGATGCCGATGTCGAGGCGCTGTTGCTGGTGGGGCTTTATCAACTGCTCTATACCCGCGTCCCGGCTCACGCCGCCATCGGCGAAACCGTCGGTTGCGCCGACAAACTGAAAAAGCCGTGGGCCAAAGCCTTGCTCAACGCCGTACTGCGCCGCGCCCAACGGGAAAGCGAAGCGCTGCTGGCCGAGCTGGAACGCGACCCGGTGGTGCGCACCGCCCACCCGCGCTGGCTGCAAAAATCCCTCAAGGCCTTCTGGCCCGAGCAGTGGGAAGCCATTTGCGCAGCAAACAACGCGCACCCGCCGATGATTCTGCGGGTTAACCGTCGCCATCACACTCGCGATGCCTACCTCGGTTTGCTGACTGAGGCAGGTATCGCTGCCACACCGTGCGTTTACAGTCGCGACGGCATCATTCTCGACGCCGCTGCCGACGTGCGCAGTCTGCCGGGGTTCGCTGAAGGCTGGATCAGCGTGCAGGACGAAGCCGCGCAATTGGCCGCCGATCTGCTGGACCTCGCGCCAGGCCAACGGGTGCTGGATGCCTGCTGCGCACCGGGCGGCAAGACCTGCCACATCCTTGAGGCCGAGCCCAAACTGGCCGGCGTGGTGGCTGTGGATCTGGAAGCCAAGCGTCTGGTGCGGGTGCGGGAAAACCTTGCACGCCTGGGCCTGAGCGCAGAATTGATTGCCGCCGACGGTCGCGACACCGCCACCTGGTGGGACGGCAAGCCGTTCCAGCGCATTCTGCTCGACGCGCCATGCTCGGCCACCGGGGTGATCCGCCGTCACCCGGATATCAAACTGACCCGCCAACCCGACGACATCGCCGCACTGGCGGTGCTTCAGGGCGAACTGCTCGACGCCATGTGGATAACTCTGGAAGTGGGCGGCATTCTGCTGTACGCCACCTGTTCCACGCTGCCGACCGAAAACACCGAAGTCATCGAAGCGTTCCTCGCCCGCACGCCGGGCGCCCGTGAACTGGACCTCGCCACGGCGGCCGGTATCAAACAGCCCCACGGTCGCCAGTTGCTGGCCCAGGAAGGCGGCCACGACGGGTTCTACTACGCCAAGCTGATCAAGATTGCCGCCGCGCGCGGTTAACCGGGTTTAAGGGAGTGACTGGATGAAGATCATCATCCTCGGCGCAGGGCAGGTCGGCGGTTCGCTGGCAGAACACTTGGCCAGCGAGGCCAACGACATCACCGTGGTCGACACCGATGGCGAACGCCTGCGCGACCTCGGCGATCGACTGGACATCCGCACCGTGCAGGGTCGCGGTTCGCTGCCGACCGTGCTGCGGCAGGCTGGTGCCGACGACGCTGACATGCTGGTGGCCGTGACCAACAGTGACGAAACCAACATGGTCGCCTGCCAGGTCGCCCACACCCTGTTCCACACCCCCACCAAGATCGCCCGGGTCCGCGAAGCCGCGTACCTGACCCGTACCGAACTGTTCGACAACGAAGCGATTCCGGTCGACGTGCTGATCAGTCCGGAGCAAGTGGTCACCAATTACATCAAGCGCCTGATCCAGCATCCGGGCGCATTGCAGGTGATCGACTTCGCCGAAGGCAAAGCGCAGCTGGTGGCGGTCAAGGCGTACTACGGCGGGCCGCTGGTGGGCCAGCAATTGCGCCAGTTACGCGAACACATGCCGAATGTCGAAACCCGCGTCGCGGCGATTTTCCGTCGTGACCGGCCGATCCTGCCCCAGGGCGATACGGTGATCGAGGCTGACGACGAAGTATTTTTCATCGCCGCCAAAGCGAACATTCGCGCAGTGATGAGCGAAATGCGCCGCCTCGATGAAAGCTATAAACGCATCGTCATCGCCGGTGGCGGGCAGATCGGTGAACGCCTGGCCGAGGCCATCGAAAGCCGTTACCAGGTGAAGATCATCGAGATGAACCCGGCCCGCTGCCGCTACCTCTCGGACAACCTCGACAGCACCGTGGTGTTGCAGGGCAGTGCTTCGGATCGGGATCTGCTGCTGGAAGAGAACATCGCCGACGCCGATATTTTCCTGGCCCTGACCAACGATGACGAAGCCAACATCATGTCTTCGCTGCTGGCCAAGCGCCTGGGCGCGAAGAAAGTGATGACGATCATCAACAACCCGGCCTACGTCGACCTTATCCAGGGCGGCGACATCGACATCGCCATCAGTCCGCAACTGGCGACCATCGGCACCTTGCTGGCCCACGTCCGGCGCGGGGACATCGTCAGCGTGCACTCATTGCGCCGGGGCGCAGCGGAAGCCATCGAGGCGATTGCCCACGGCGATGCGAAGTCGAGCAAAGTGATCGGCAAGGCCATCGAAAACATCGGCCTGCCACCGGGCACCACCATCGGCGCGATCATCCGCGACGAAGAAGTGATCATCGCCCACGACGACACCGTGATCGAAACCGGCGACCATGTGATTCTGTTCCTTGTGGATAAGAAGCATATTCGGGATGTGGAGAAACTGTTCCATGTGGGGCTCAGCTTCTTCTGATCAGCAATACATGCTGCGGCATCAATCGCCAAGATCGCAGCCTTCGGCAGCTCCTACAGAGATCGGCGTAGGAGCTGCCGTAGGCTGCGATATTTTGATCTTCGCTTCAATCGCGTTAAAGGAGTCCGCCGATGATCGAATCCCTGGAAAAAATGCTCGCCAAGGGTGTGGATAACTCATTGCTGCGCTTCGGCCTGGGCAAGGGTTATCTGGATCTTGGGGAAAACGCCAAGGCCGCAGAGCATTTCCAGCGCTGCGTCGAGTTCGATCCGAAGTATTCGGCAGCCTGGAAGCTCTTGGGCAAGGCCCATCTGGCGCTGGCGGATTACGCGGCGGCGCGGCAGGCCTGGGAACAGGGCCTGGAAGCTGCCCGCGCCCATGGCGACAAGCAGGCGGAGAAGGAGATGACGGTGTTTCTGAAAAAGCTTGAGCGACAGGCGCACTGATCAGCGGTAACGCAGGCCAAGATCAATAGATCGCAGCCTGCGGAGTTATCCACAGCAACCTCAATACCAGCGAGCTTCACCCGGTGGACGCTTCTTGAAGCGCTTCATGCTCCACATGTACTGGCTCGGATAAGCCCGCACGTAGCGCTCGACTACCTGGCTCATGGCCGCGCAGGAGGTTTCGGTATCGGTGCTGTACATGGCCTCTGGCGCGGCTTCGAGAATCACTTTGTAACCCGAACCGTCCGGCAGGCGCAGGGCATGCAGGAACACGCCGACCGCTTTGCCGCCGGCGAGCATGTTCGGCACGAATTTGCTGGTCAGGGCCTGAGTGGCGAAGAACGGCACGAAGATCCCGGCGGATTCGGCCGGTTCCGGGTCAGCCGGAATGCCCACCGCGCCACCCTTGCGCACTTCCTTGATCACGCTGAGGATACCTTCCTTGGTGGAAGCGGCCACCCGGTTCCCCAATTGCACTCGCTGCTTGCGCAGCAACTCATCCACCGCTTTCAGTTTTGGCGGGCGGTAGAAAATGATCGGTTTGCACTGGCTGCAATAGAAGTGGTTCAACACTTCCCAGTTGCCCAGGTGGCTGGTGATGCCAACCACACCTTTGCCGGACGCCAACGCCTCTTTCAAAACGTCGAGGCCTTCGACTTCGCGCACCAGTTCAATGGAACGCTGGGCCGGCCAGATCCACGCGCAGGCGCTTTCAGTCAGAGACTTGCCGATGTCTTTCAGGCTTTGACCCACCAGACGCTCACGCTCGGCCGGGTCCATCTGCGGGAAGCACTTGGCGAGGTTGATCCGCACCACGTCGCGGGAACGGTTGGGGGTTTTCCACATGATCCAGCCAATCGCCGAACCCACCGCCTGCACTGCCCGCCATGGCAGTAGGGCAAACAGTCGCAGAGCGCCTACCAGCAAGGCGCCTTTAAACTTATCCACAGGTCACTCCTGATCTTGTGCTGTGCGCGAGGCGACTATTCTAACCGCCGTTCGCCAACGTGGCGTAGCGATCGCAATCACGGGTGTGATCCATGACCATGCCCGAAGCCTGCATCAGCGCGTAACAAATGGTCGGGCCGACGAACGTGAAGCCGGCTTTTTTCAGGCCTTTGCTCATCTCGATGGCGGCCGGTGTCACCGCCGGCACTTCACTGCGATCCTTGAAATGATTGATCACCGGCGTGCCGCCGACGAACGACCAGAGAAACGCCACCGGGTCTTCCAGCTCCAGCCAGGCCTGGGCATTGCGCCGGGCTGCGTTGAGTTTCAGGCGATTGCGGATGATCCCCGGATCGAGCATCAGTTCATCGATTTCCGCATCGCTCATCTGCGCCACGCGCTGCACGTCGAAGCCGAACAGCACCTCGCGATAACGCTCTCGCTTGCGCAATACAGTGATCCAGGAAAGCCCGGCCTGGAACCCTTCGAGCAAAAGCAACTCGAACAATCCCTGCGCATCGCGTAGCGGCGTGCCCCACTCCTGATCGTGATAAGCCATGTACAGCGGATCTTCGGTACACCAAAAGCAGCGTGGCATAAGGCTCCAGGGGGCGTGCGCAGGACCGAATCGGGTATACTCCCGCTCTTTAAATCGCAGCCCAAGAAACAGGTGAATTTCGTGAGCCAGCCTACGCCAGCCGTGCGTACCTTCCAAGACTTGATCCTCGCCCTCCAGCAATACTGGGCCGAGCAAGGTTGTGTGGTACTTCAGCCCTACGATATGGAAGTAGGCGCCGGCACTTTCCACACTGCCACGTTCCTGCGCGCCATCGGCCCGGAAACCTGGAACGCCGCTTATGTGCAGCCCAGTCGTCGCCCGACTGACGGCCGCTACGGTGAAAACCCGAACCGTCTGCAGCACTACTATCAGTTCCAGGTAGTGCTGAAGCCGAACCCGGACAACTTCCAGGAACTGTACCTGGGCTCCCTCAAGCACGTGGGTCTGGACCCGCTGGTGCATGACATCCGTTTCGTCGAAGACAACTGGGAGTCGCCAACGCTGGGCGCCTGGGGTCTGGGCTGGGAAGTCTGGCTCAACGGCATGGAAGTGACGCAGTTCACTTACTTCCAGCAAGCGGGCGGCATCGAGTGCTACCCGGTGACCGGGGAGATCACTTACGGTCTGGAGCGTCTGGCCATGTACCTGCAAGGCGTGGACTCGGTCTACGACCTGGTCTGGGCTGACGGTCCGTTCGGCAAGGTGACCTACGGCGACGTGTTCCACCAGAACGAAGTGGAGCAGTCGACCTACAACTTCGAACACGCCAACGTCGAGAAGCTGTTCGAACTGTTCGACTTCTATGAAAGCGAAGCCAAGCGCCTGATCGAACTCGACCAGCCGCTGCCGTTGCCGAGCTATGAAATGGTGTTGAAGGCTTCCCACACCTTCAACCTGCTGGATGCGCGCCGGGCGATCTCGGTGACCGCGCGCCAGCAATACATTCTGCGTGTACGCACCCTGGCGCGTTCCGTCGCGCAAGCCTATCTGCTGGCTCGCGCCAAGCTCGGCTTCCCGATGGCGACCCCGGACCTGCGTGATGAAGTACTGGCCAAGCTGGAGGCTGCACAATGAGTGCTCAAGATTTTCTGGTTGAACTGGGCACCGAAGAACTGCCACCCAAAGCCCTGAACACCCTGGCCGAAGCATTCCTGGCCGGTATCGACAAAGGCCTGCAAGCCGCTGGCCTGAGCTACGAGAGCAAAACCGTCTACGCCGCGCCGCGTCGTCTGGCCGTGCTGATCACCGCGCTGGCGACCCAGCAGCCGGATCGCAGCATCAACCTCGACGGCCCGCCACGTCAGGCTGCGTTCGATGCCGAAGGCAACCCGACTCAAGCAGCCCTGGGCTTCGCCAAGAAGTGCGGCGTCGAGCTGAGCGAAATCGATCAGAGCGGCCCGAAGCTGCGCTACAGCCAAAGCATCGCCGGCAAGCCGACCGCGAGCCTGATGCCGACCATCGTCGAAGACTCCCTGAACGACCTGCCGATCCCCAAACGCATGCGCTGGGGTGCTCGCAAGGAAGAATTCGTTCGTCCGACCCAATGGTTGGTGATGCTGCTCGGTGACCACGTCATCGATTGCACCATCCTCGCCCAGAAGGCCGGCCGCGACTCCCGTGGTCACCGCTTCCACCACCCTGAAAGCGTGCGTATCACCTCGCCGGCCAACTACCTGAACGATCTGCGTGCTGCTTATGTACTGGCCGATGCCAACGAGCGTCGCGAGCTGATCAGCAAGCGCACCGATGAACTGGCGACCATGCAGGAAGGTACGGCGATCGTTCCGCAAGCCTTGCTCGACGAAGTGACCGCGCTGGTTGAATGGCCGGTGCCGCTGGTGTGCTCGTTCGAAGAACGTTTCCTCGACGTGCCGCAAGAAGCGCTGATCACCACCATGCAGGACAACCAGAAGTACTTCTGCCTGCTGGATGCCGACGGCAAGTTGCTGCCTCGTTTCATTACCGTGGCCAACATCGAAAGCAAGGATCCACAGCAGATCATCGCCGGTAACGAGAAAGTGGTTCGCCCACGCCTGACCGACGCCGAGTTCTTCTTCAAGCAAGACAAGAAGCAAAAACTCGAAGAGTTCAATCTGCGTCTGCAGAACGTGGTGTTCCAGGAAAAACTCGGCAGCGTCTACGACAAAGCCGAGCGCGTGTCGAAACTGGCGGCCTACATTGCCGCTCGCATCGGCGGTAACGCTTCCTGGGCGGCGCGTGCCGGTCTGCTGTCCAAGTGCGACCTGGCGACCGAAATGGTCGGTGAGTTCCCGGAGATGCAAGGTGTCGCCGGTTACTACTACGCCCTCAATGACGGCGAGCCGGAAGATGTCGCCCTGGCGCTGAACGAGCAGTACATGCCGCGCGGTGCCGGCGCTGAACTGCCGACCACCCTGACCGGTGCGGCCGTGGCCATCGCCGACAAGCTCGACACCCTGGTAGGCATTTTCGGTATCGGCATGCTGCCGACCGGTAGCAAAGACCCGTATGCCCTGCGCCGTGCCGCGCTGGGTGTGTTGCGGATCCTGATCGACAAGAAGCTCGACCTCGACCTGAACGACGCCGTGGCCTTCGCCGTGAATGCGTTCGGCGCCAAGGTCAAGGCTGCCGGCCTTAATGACGCCGTGCTGGAGTTCATCTTCGACCGTCTGCGTGCCCGTTACGAAGACGAAGGCGTGGATGTCGCAACCTACCTGTCGGTACGTGCCCTGAAGCCGGGTTCGGCCCTGGACTTCGACCAGCGCGTACAAGCGGTAGAAGCGTTCCGCAAATTGCCGGAAGCCGCTGCTCTGGCCGCCGTGAACAAGCGCGTGTCGAACCTGCTGAGCAAGGTCGAAGGCTCCGTGCCGACGGTCGTTGAAGCCAAGTACTTCGACAACGCCAACGAGTTCTCGCTGTATTCGGCGATCCAGCAGGCGGACCAGGCTGTGCAGCCAATGGCCGCTGCCCGTCAGTACAGCGAATCGCTGGCGCGTCTGGCCGCATTGCGCGAACCGGTGGATGCGTTCTTCGAAGCGGTGATGGTCAACGCCGAAGACGCCAAGGTGCGAGCCAACCGCTATGCGCTGCTGGCGCGTCTGCGTGGGTTGTTCCTCGGCGTCGCCGATATTTCGTTGCTGGGCTGAGGAGCTGCTGTTGAAACTGCTGATTCTCGATCGGGACGGGGTGATCAATTACGACTCCGACGCGTACATCAAGTCGGTGGAGGAGTGGATTCCACTCCCCGGTTCGATCGAAGCGATCGCGCAGTTGAGCAAGGCCGGCTGGACGGTGGCGGTCGCCACCAACCAGTCGGGCATCGCTCGCGGCTATTACGACATCGCCACCCTGGAGGCCATGCATGCTCGCTTGCGCGAGTTGGTGGCGGAGCAGGGCGGCGAAGTCGGGCTGATCGTCTATTGCCCGCACGGGCCAGACGATGGCTGCGATTGCCGCAAGCCAAAACCCGGGATGTTGAAAACCATCGCCGCACATTACAACGTTTCGCTGACGAATCTATGGTTCGTCGGCGATACTCTCGGTGACCTGGAGGCCGCCAAAGCCGTCGACTGTCAGCCAGTTTTGGTAAAGACCGGGAAAGGCGAAAAGACTCAGGGCAAGACCCTACCGGCAGGCACCTTGATTTTTGACGATCTGGCGGCGATTGCCGCAGAACTTATCCACAACTAAGGCTCTTCTGACATCCTGGCCAAGGACTGATCGGGAGTGCGCTTGAATAGGCGGGCAGTGCCCGCAACGGTAAATGTCGCCATGTCGATACTGCAGGCCATCAGAACTTTCCTCTTTTACCTGCTGCTGGGCACCAGTTCGTTGCTCTGGTGCACCCTGAGCTTTTTTATCGCGCCGTTTCTGCCGTTCAAGGCGCGTTATCGCTTTATCAACGTGTATTGGTGCCGCTGCGCCTTGTGGCTGAGCAAAGTCTTTCTGGGTATTCGATACGAAGTGAAGGGCGCCGAGAATGTGCCTGAACAGCCCTGCGTGATTCAGTCGAACCACCAGAGCACCTGGGAGACGTTCTTTCTCTCGGCCTACTTCGAACCGTTGAGCCAGGTGCTCAAGCGCGAACTGCTCTACGTGCCGTTCTTCGGCTGGGCCATGGCCATGCTGCGGCCGATCGCCATCGACCGTGACAACCCGAAAGCCGCGCTCAAGCATGTAGCGAAGAAGGGCGATGAACTGCTCAAGGACAATGTCTGGGTGCTGATTTTCCCGGAGGGGACTCGCGTTCCCTACGGCACCATCGGCAAGTTCTCCCGAGGCGGCACCGCGTTGGCCGTAAATGCGTCATTGCCCGTGCTGCCAATTGCACACAATGCCGGCAAGTTCTGGCCAAAAACCGGTTGGTCCAAAAAGCAGGGCGTGATCACCGTGATCATCGGCGCGCCGATGTACGCCGAGGGTAGCGGGCCACGGGCCATCGCCGACCTGAATGACCGGGTGCAGGCCTGGAACGAACAGATGCAGCGCGAAATGGGTTCGCTGCCAGCAGCCCCGGCAGCACCGAGTGCGACCGACCAAGTGACTGTCTGAAGTTCTGTGGATAACCTGTGTACCGTTTCGTTGAAAATCGCTGTATTTAGTTTTTAAGCTTTTGATTTTTATACATATTTCTTAAGCAAATAAAACTTCGGAAAACGTGCATAAGTTTTTTTCGGACGTAAAAAAACCGGCTGATATAGCCGGTTTTTTTATGCCTGTAAAAATGATCAGGCTCACTCGCTCAAAAGGGGTAGCTGGACACTGAACGTCGTGCCTTGTCCTACCACGCTATGACAGGAAATCCGCCCGCCGTGACGATCCACCACCGCCTTGACCATGGACAACCCCAACCCTAGGCCGTCACTGCCGTGAGCCGATGCAAAGCGTCGATACTGACTGAACAGCTCGGGAAGCTCTTCGACGGCAATCCCTCGGCCCTGGTCGGCGATCTCGCACGTTAACCAACCCTCGGTACAACTCACCCGCACGGTGATCCGCGAACCCGCCGGACTGTACTTGATGGCGTTTTCCAGCAGGTTGAACAGTGCCCGTGTCAGTAACGACTGATCGGCCAGGACCAGCGCTTCAGCATCTTCGTCGAGGTCATGCAGCAACTGAATGTTCTTCAGATGAGCGATGCTCGAGGCCTGGTCGAAGGTATCGAGCAGCAACATCGCGAACATACTCGGCTGAAACTGATAGGCCTCGGATTCAGCCTTTGCCAACTGCACAAAGGCCTCGGTCAGGTTCAGCGCCTTGCGCACTTGCAACTCGATCTGACTGAACACTTGAGTGTCGCCAGACACCTGATGCCGCTGAACGTCGAGCAAAGCCAGAATCGCCGAGTGGGGGGCCCTCAGGTCATGAGACAGAAAACGCAGCAACACGGCCCGCTGCTCCTCGGCGTCCCGTTCGACGCTCAAGTCAGTGAGGCTCAGTAACCAGCCAATCACCGAGTCGCCCTCGGCCGGCAACAGCGGCGCCAGGTCCAGCCGCAGGCTGCGTGCCTGAGTGTCACGAAACTCCAGCAGCTCCAGGGTCGACAACGCCAGCAGCGTTCCATCGGACGGCACCGGGTAACCCAACTCGCTCAGTTGCTCGAGCATCTCCTCGCCCACCAGGCTGCTGGAAAATATCTCCCGAGCCTTACGGTTGGCCAACAGAATGCGCCCGTTCGGATCGCTGATCAGCGTCGCCACCGGCAAGTACTCAAGGCCATCGGCAATGAAACGCCGGGTGTCACGTGTCCGGCTCATGGCCTGTTCCAGCGCGACGATTTGCCCTTGCAGCACATCGCCAGCCGGGGCCGGGGTACGGCGGCGTTCGGGAAAAACTTTCGGCTCGCTGTCCAGACGCGCCAGTTCCCAGCCGAAATAGGCGAGCACCGCATTCAGCCTTCGCCAATTCCAGATCAGGTAACCCAACAGCATACCCAGCAGACTCGCGGCCGGTGACCACCACCAGCCAAGACGTAACAGCAGG
Source organism: Pseudomonas sp. Pseusp18 (assembly GCF_059506005.1). Lineage (NCBI taxonomy): Bacteria > Pseudomonadati > Pseudomonadota > Gammaproteobacteria > Pseudomonadales > Pseudomonadaceae > Pseudomonas > Pseudomonas sp. Pseusp18. The sequence continues at coordinate 6,680,962 of NZ_CP169240.1, read as the reverse complement.
CTCGAACCCAGCAGCGCGACCGCCATTGCCCCCAGGGTCAGCCATAACGCGCGACGCGGACGCACCAACATCAGGCCCAGCAACTCACCGACAATCACCACCGATAACAACGCCGCCAAACGTTCATCGAGAGCCACAATGTTGCGCTGTTGCAGCAACCCATTGAGGATATTTGCCTGAATTTCGATGCCCGGGGTGGTGCCCATGCTCGCCGATTGCGGTGTCACGTAACGGTCCCCCAAACCTGGAGCGGTGGAGCCGATCAGGATCAAGCGATCGCGCAGCAATTCGGGCGGGACTTCACCGCGCAAGACGCTGACGTAGGGCACACTGGGAAAACCCGCATCGGAACGGATGAAAGGAATCCGTATTTTGTGGGCTCGCTGCCAGCCTTGCGTCGACGGCAGGGCCGGGGTCCCGGGCATCGGTACATTTACCTTGTCGGCAAGGGTCTGTTCGTACAGCAGCCAGGCCAGTTGCGCGCGTGTTTGTTGTGCCGGTCCTTCGCTTAAGTACACACTGCGCACGATCCCGTCGGCATCCGCTTGGGCATTGATGTGCCCGATGCCTTTGACGCAATGGCTCAGTGGCGCCACCGGTTCAATTTCCCCCAAAGGCTGTCCATAACGCGCCACGCCTTCACGCAGCAACGGCACGAAGACATTTCCGGCACGGCAGGCCGCCTGGGCCAGAAGCTGATCGTTGCCGGGATGGCTATCGGGCTCGCTGAAAATCACGTCGAACAGAATGCCTTTGGCGTTCGCAGCGCCTAGCCGATCAAGCAACTGCGCGTGCATGGCCCGCGACCAAGGCCATTTGCCTAGCTGCTGCAAGCTATAGTCATCGATCGTGACGATGAGTATTCGTGGGTCCACCGGCAGCGGGCTCAGCCGACGCAGGTTGTCGTACAGCAGATTGCTCAAGACCAGGCCATGGGTCATGGACAGCACTGCCGTCAACGGCAACAGGATCAGGCTGACCCACAGCCACTCGCGGACCATTCGCCGAAACAGCCGCTGAGCCTGGGTCGGCTCGCGACCATCCTTCCTTGGGCGGCCCTTCATCGGTCGTCGGCCAGGGCGCTATTGGACACGCGTGGTCCTGGGGTAATAGAAAATGTCATACACCCCGGTCTCTCCTTCTAACCCCTGAGCGTCATACGCCGACAGGCGAACATGGTAGAACAACGCTTTCAGCCCGCTGAATTTGACCTCGGGCGTGCTGGAGAACTGCTCTTGCTTGATGTCCAGAAAGGCCGCGTCGGTGGCCACTTGCGCCCGATAACGCGTGGCGCCTTCGATGGGCTTCATGATCAATTGCCAGACAGGCACATTACCCGTTTGACCGGCTTGCCCCAACAAACGCGGCGCGGGTAACAAGTCGATTGGTGTCAACGTGCCTTGTTTCTGAATACGCAAACCCTGACGGGCCATGACCTGGACTTCATCATCCTCAGGGCCCTGAGTCCGTTTGGCAGTGGAGCGGGCAGAGCGGGGGCGCGACAGTTCCTCATCACGATTGACCGCCACTTGCCCGTTCAGCACTTCCAGTAATGCCTGGCCACCATCATCGTTGCGCACTCGGAAGTGCGTACCCCGTACGCCCAGTACACCGACCGGCGTGACGATCTGAAAACGATCATGGTCGCTGGCACGCTTGATCACATACGACTCGACCTGGCCCTGCTCGAGGATAACCTGAGGGATCGAATGTTCTTCATTGAGGTGCAGCGTGATGTGGGAGCTGGAGGGCAGCACTACCCGCGAGCCATCGCCCAGGGAAAGGCTGACAAACGCCGAGGGCGAGGTCTTGATGCCTTCCTGCTCGTCGATCGGCATGCCTTCCTGCAGTGGCGTCTGTTTACCTTTGGCATCCAGCTTCCAGGCTTCGCCGGTCAGGTGCTCGACAGTCGCGGGCAGCGGTTGGCCGCGACATTGTTGATTATCATCGATATAAGGCAGACGTTTTGCCGAGGCGGCAGCCGCCGATGCACTCTGGGTGAACAATTCCATCAACCCGGCAACCAGTAAAAGACAAACGCCAGAACGGCGTGGGAGCAATAAGGTCATGAGGTTCATGGATTGGCTTTTATGCTCTTATACAAATCATGCCGGGAAACGCCCGCGCTGACGCACGATACCTGACCGGATGCTCTGGCAGATAGCCATGGGCGCAAAGGAAATGAGATGACACATCCCTGTGTCGGAACCGAGCAGGCACTCCATGTGTTTTTCCCCTGAACTGCAGACCCGCCGAAAACCGGCGATCGACGGTCCTGCAGTTTGGCATTGACGCTCCCTGCGTCGGAGCACATCCCAATGCCCCTGTGCCGCTCAGCGAAAAAGAATTTACCGGCATAAGCGACCTTGCGCGGTCATTCTCAATATTTGTTCAGAATTGACTGAAGGCGCCTAAAACACCCAACGTTGTTGCGCCGAGCGAATGTCGAGCTGGGCGGCTTCCACCTGTGCGGAGTGCACCGGGGCAAAGCCTGGCGAGTCGCCCATCACCGTGTTCGTCTCTGCCGGGCCGAAGTAACGCGGTGCAACATTCTGCTCGATGACTGATATTGACTGGACCGTGGTGCATCCCAATCCGAGACCCGCGGCCAACATCAACGCTGTTAATCTTGTAAACCCGTTAAAGATAATCTTTAGACGCATTTTTTCCCACAGTCCCTCTGGAGCATTCTGCCGACAATTCATCGCCTACCGGCTAAGTGATATCAGCGTATCCACACTTGGGAAGTTCACAGCAATTCGCCACAATTGTTCAGATTCAATCAATCAGCCTAAACTCCCGCAGGGATTTTCTTAACCGTTGCACTTACGAGATGAAGGAAGCACTCGGCATGCGTGTCGCAATACTGGATGACGAACCCGCCGAACTCCGCCGGGTGGAACAGACACTGCGACAGATCCCCGTCACGGGGGAGCAGACGTGGACGTTGCACAGTTTCGAGCGGGGAGAGGACCTGTTACGGCAACTTCGCCGGGAAACTTTCGATCTGCTGATCCTCGACTGGCAATTGCCCGACATCAGCGGTCTGTCGTTGTTGCGCTGGACCCGGGAACACATGGACTCACCACCGGCCGCGATCATGCTCACCAGTCGCGATACCGAAAGCGATATCGTCCAGGCCTTGAACGCCGGAGCCGACGATTACGTGAGCAAACCGTTTCGTCCTAACGAGCTGATGGCTCGGGTGAGCGCCGTGCTTCGTCGGCATGGACTGCAACGCGCGGCAGCTACCGAAGTACTCACATTCAATGACCTCGAATTCGACGACGCCGAACTCACTGTCACCCGTGCCTCCACCCCCATCAGCCTGACCGAACGGGAATACCGTCTCGCCCGCTGCCTGTTCGCCAATCTGGGTCGACCTTTATCCCGTGAATACTTGTATGAGCGCTTTTGGACCCATGAAGAAATCGTGTCCTCCCGGCCCCTGGATACTCATATTTATCGCCTGCGCAACAAACTGGGGCTGACGGCTGATCGCGGTTGGCAACTGCTGACGATTTACGGGTATGGGTATCGGCTTGAGAGCGTAGCGACTGCCAGCGAGTGAACAGCTGTTACATTCCTTCGATCAATAAAAAAGGCCAACGCTTAGCGTTGGCCTTTTTCGTTGTAGCGGTCCTGCGGGATCAGAAGTCCAGGTTGGACACCGCCAGGGCGTTGCTTTCGATGAAGTCACGGCGAGGTTCGACCGCATCACCCATCAGGGTGTTGAAGATCTGGTCGGCGCCGATGGCGTCTTCGATGGTCACTTTGAGCATGCGGCGCGAGCCCGGATCCATGGTGGTTTCCCACAGCTGATCAGGGTTCATCTCACCCAGACCTTTGTATCGCTGGATGGTATGACGCTTGGTGCTTTCGGCCATCAACCATTCCAGGGCTTCCTTGAATTCGGTGACGGCTTTCTTGCGTTCGCCACGCTGGATATAAGCGCCATCGTCCAACAGGGTGCTCAGTTGAGCGCCCAGGGAAACGACGGTCTTGTAATCGTTGCTGCCGAAGAAGTCGCGGTTGAAGGTGACGTAGTTCGACAGGCCGTGGGAGATCAGTTCGACCTCTGGCAGCCAGACGTTACGTTCACGGTCTTCGCGCAGGCTGGCCTTGTAGACCAGGCCGGACTTCTCGACGGTGCGCAGGCGAACTTCGTACTGAGCCAGCCAATCCTGCATCGCTGCGTGATCGGACAGTTGCTCCATGCTCACGGCTGGCAGGTAGATGAAGTGCTCGGTCAGTTCCTGCGGGTACAGGCGCGACAGGCGCTTGAGGGTCTTCATCACCAGACGGAAGTCATTCACCAGACGCTCGAGAGCTTCACCGGAGATACCCGGGGCTTCTTCGTTCAGGTGCAGGCTCGCATCTTCCAGGGCCGACTGCGTCATGTACTCTTCCATGGCGTCGTCGTCTTTGATGTATTGCTCTTGCTTGCCTTTCTTCACTTTGTACAGCGGCGGCTGAGCGATGTAGATGTAGCCACGCTCGATCAGCTCCGGCAGCTGACGGAAGAAGAAGGTCAGCAGCAGGGTACGGATGTGCGAACCGTCGACGTCAGCATCGGTCATGATGATGATGTTGTGATAACGCAGCTTGTCGATGTTGTACTCGTCGCGACCGATGCCGCAGCCTAGCGCGGTGATCAAGGTGCCCACTTCTTGCGAAGAGATCATCTTGTCGAAGCGCGCCTTCTCGACGTTCAGGATCTTGCCCTTCAATGGCAAGATGGCCTGGGTCTTGCGGTTACGTCCCTGCTTGGCGGAGCCGCCAGCAGAGTCACCTTCCACGAGGTACAGTTCGGAAAGGGCAGGGTCTTTTTCCTGGCAGTCCGCCAGTTTGCCCGGCAGGCCGGCGATGTCCAGCGCGCCTTTACGACGGGTCATCTCACGGGCTTTACGCGCCGCTTCACGAGCACGCGCCGCGTCGATCATCTTGCCGACGACCAGCTTGGCTTCGTTCGGGTTTTCCAGCAGGAAGTCGGAGAAGTACTTGCCCATTTCCTGTTCGACCGCGGTCTTCACTTCGGAAGACACCAGCTTGTCTTTAGTCTGGGAGCTGAACTTCGGATCCGGCACTTTCACCGAAATGATCGCCGTCAGGCCTTCGCGGGCATCGTCACCGGTGGTGGCGACTTTGTGCTTCTTCGCCAGGCCTTCAGCTTCGATGTAGGTGTTCAGGTTACGCGTCAGTGCCGAACGGAAACCCACCAGGTGAGTACCGCCATCGCGCTGTGGAATGTTGTTGGTGAAGCACAACAGGTTCTCGTTGAAGCTGTCGTTCCACTGCAGGGCGATTTCCACGCCGATGCCGTCTTCACGCTGGATGTTGAAGTGGAACACCTGGTTGACCGCAGTCTTGTTGGTGTTCAGGTATTCAACGAATGCACGCAGACCACCTTCGTACTTGAACAACTCTTCCTTGCCGCTGCGCTCGTCCTTGAGGACGATGCCGACACCAGAGTTGAGGAAGGACAGTTCGCGAATCCGCTTGGCCAGGATGTCCCAGCTGAAGTGGATGTTCTTGAAGGTGTCAGCCGAAGGCTTGAAGTGAATCTGGGTACCGGTGGATTCGCTGTCGCCAACGATTTTCATCGGTTCTTGCGGAACACCGTGGACGTAGGTCTGTTCCCAGATCTTGCCGCTGCGGCGAACGGTCAGGACCAGTTCTTCGGACAGGGCGTTAACCACCGATACACCTACACCGTGCAGACCACCGGAAACCTTGTAGGAGTTGTCGTCGAACTTACCGCCGGCGTGCAGCACGGTCATGATGACCTCGGCCGCCGAAACGCCTTCTTCTTTATGCACGTCTACCGGGATGCCACGACCGTTGTCGCGAACAGTGATGGATTCATCCGGGTGGATGATGATGCTGATGTCGTCGCAGTGGCCGGCCAAAGCTTCGTCGATCGAGTTATCGACCACCTCGAACACCATGTGGTGCAGACCGCTGCCATCGTCGGTGTCACCAATGTACATACCGGGACGTTTGCGTACGGCATCCAGGCCTTTCAGCACTTTAATGCTCGTTGAGTCGTACGTATTTTCTTCGCTCAATGCCTTCACTCCCGATGGTCGTGGGTCTGGGTGATACGGCCCTGTTCCACGTGGAACAAAGCGACTGGCGTTTCCGTCTGCCAGCCTTCCCTCAATAATTCGTGATCTACACAGGTGATAAAAACCTGGCAGCGTAAGTCTTCCAGCAAGCGGCAAAGCGCGCGACGGTGGTGCTCGTCCAGTTCGGACGGCAAGTCATCCACCAGATAAATACACTGGCCGCGTCGGGCCTGGCTGACCAAGTGCCCTTGGGCAATCCGCAATGCACAGACCACCAACTTCTGCTGACCACGGGACAAAATATCCGCGGCGTTATGTGCGCCTAATCGGAGACGCAAATCAGCCCGTTGTGGTCCGGCCTGGGTATGACCCATTTGCTGATCCCGCTGAAGGGATCCAGCGAGCACTGCACTCAACTCACGGTCTTTGTCCCAGCCTCGGTAATAGCTGAGCGTCAAGCCCTCAAGCTCAACCAGTTCGCTCAAGGTCTGTTCAAAGACTGGTTTCAAGGCTTTGATGTAAGCGCGGCGGTATTCATCTATTTCATCGCTGGCCTGGCACAGTTCCCTGTCCCAAACCGCTTGCGAAACGGCGTCAAGTGTACCATGCCGCAGCCAAGAGTTTCTCTGGCGCAAGGCCTTCTGCAAGCGCTGCCACGTAGACATGAATCGCGGTTCCACGTGGAACACACCCCAGTCGAGAAACTGCCGGCGAATCTTCGGCGCGCCTTCCAGCAGGCGGAAGCTGTCCGGGTTGATCAACTGCAGCGGCAGGATCTCCGCCAGTTGTGCCGCACTACGGGCGTTCTGCCCGTCGATACGGATCTGGAACTCTCCCTGACGATCGCGAGATATCCCCAATGCGCTGTGCCCACCCTCGGCCAATTCGACCTGGCCAAATACTGTGCACGCCAATTGTTCGTACTGAATAACCGGCAACAGGCGGGTGCTACGAAACGAACGGGCAAGCCCCAGCAGATGAATGGCTTCCAGAACACTGGTTTTGCCGCTGCCGTTGGCGCCGTAAAGAATGTTGATTCGGGGGGAGGGGGAGAAGGTCACCGGGTGCAGATTGCGCACCGCGGTGACCGAGACGCGACTTAAGGACATCTAGCTTCTGCTGAGCATGATTACAGACGCATCGGCATGACAACGTAAGCCGAGTCGTCGTTGTCGGACTCTTGCACCAGCGCACTGCTGTTGGAGTCGGACAGGATCAGGCGAACCTGCTCGGTGGTCATCACGCCCAATACGTCGAGCAGATAGCTCACGTTGAAGCCGATTTCCAGAGAGCCGCCGTTGTACTCAACGCCCACTTCTTCTTCCGCTTCCTCTTGCTCCGGGTTGTTCGCCTGGATCTTCAGCTGACCGTTGGCCAGCTGCAGACGGATGCCGCGGTACTTCTCGTTGGACAGAATCGCGGTACGGCTGAACGCTTCACGCAGGGCCTGGCGATCGCCGAGTACCAGCTTGTCGCCACCTTTAGGCAGAACACGCTCGTAGTCAGGGAATTTACCGTCGACCAGTTTCGAGGTGAAGGTGAACTCGCCGGTGGTAGCACGGATGTGGTGCTGGCCCAGCACGATGCTGACGTTGCCGTCCGGTTCGGTCAGCAGACGCGCCAGTTCCAGAATACCTTTGCGTGGCACGATGACCTGATGACGATCCGGCTGACCGATATCGGCCTGCATCGAGCACATGGCCAGACGGTGACCGTCGGTCGCCACGGCGCGGATGATCCCGGCCGAGACTTCCAGCAGCATGCCGTTGAGGTAGTAACGCACGTCCTGCTGCGCCATGGCGAAGCTGGTGCGTTCGATCAGGCGACGCAGTTTGCTTTGCTCCAGGCTGCAGGTCAGCGAACCCGGGCCTTCTTCCACCGTCGGGAAGTCATTGGCCGGCAGGGTCGACAGGGTGAAGCGGCTACGGCCGGCCTTCACCACAAGCTTCTGCTCGTCGACCTTGATGTCGATCAGCGCATCGTTCGGCAAGCTCTTGCAGATGTCCATCAGCTTGCGCGCAGGCACAGTGATGGAACCCGGGTCTGCAGGCTCTTCGAGTTGCACACGACCGACCAGCTCGACTTCCAGGTCGGTACCGGTCAGCGACAGTTGCTGGCCTTCGACAACCAGCAGCACGTTGGAAAGCACCGGCAAGGTCTGTCGGCGCTCGACGACGCCTGCGACCAGTTGCAGGGGTTTCAACAGGGCTTCGCGTTGAATGGTGAAATGCATGGTCTAGTCCCTTGCCTTAATAAGCTGCGCTGGTGTTCATCAAGTGGTCAGTGTACGCAGCAGGTTCTTGTAGTCCTCGCGGATGTCCGCGTCGGATTCCTTAAGCTCGTTGATCTTGCGGCAGGCGTGCAAAACAGTCGTGTGGTCGCGGCCGCCAAACACATCGCCGATTTCCGGCAGGCTGTGGTTGGTCAATTCCTTGGACAACGCCATAGCGACCTGACGCGGACGTGCTACCGAGCGTGAACGACGCTTGGACAGCAGGTCGGAGATCTTGATCTTGTAATACTCAGCGACAGTGCGCTGAATGTTATCCACAGAGACCAGTTTATCTTGCAACGCCAACAAGTCTTTCAGGGATTCGCGAATCAACTCGATGGTGATGTCGCGGCCCATGAAGTGCGAGTGGGCGATCACGCGTTTAAGCGCGCCTTCCAGCTCACGGACGTTGGAGCGAATACGCTGGGCGATGAAGAATGCCGCGTCGTGTGGCAGATCGACTTTGGCCTGGTCGGCCTTTTTCATCAGGATCGCTACGCGGGTTTCCAGCTCCGGCGGCTCGACGGCAACCGTCAGGCCCCAGCCAAAGCGGGATTTGAGGCGTTCTTCAAGGCCTTCGATTTCTTTCGGATAGCGGTCACTGGTGAGAATGACCTGCTGGCCACCTTCGAGCAGGGCGTTGAAGGTGTGGAAAAACTCTTCCTGCGAACGTTCCTTGCGAGCGAAGAACTGAATGTCATCGATCAGCAACGCATCCACCGAACGGTAGAAGCGCTTGAACTCGTTGATCGCGTTCAACTGCAGCGCCTTGACCATGTCGGCCACGAAACGCTCCGAATGCAGGTACACGACCTTGGCATTCGGGTTCTTCTTTAATAGGTGGTTACCCACAGCGTGCATCAAGTGGGTTTTACCCAAACCGACGCCGCCATAAAGGAAGAGCGGGTTGTAACCGTGTTTAGGGTTGTCCGCCACCTGCCAGGCCGCAGCCCGTGCCAGTTGGTTGGACTTACCTTCGACGAAGTTCTCGAAGGTGAATGTGCGGTTCAGGTAGCTGGTGTGCTTGAGCGCACCTTCGACCTGCACCGTGCGCTGCTCGGAACGAACCGGGGCCTGTTGCGAACTGGCGCCGGCCATAGGGTCGAAGCTGTCGCGGGACGGCTCTTCACTGACCTCGGCAACTTTTTGCGTCGAACGCTTGGTCGGTGCCGCTGCCGGAGCAGGGGCTGGAGCGCTGACCGGTGCGGCCGCCGCCTGAGCCTGGGACGCCGCAGCGGCCAACGGGGCATTGGGTGCCGCACGCGGTGCCGAACTGCGTTTGCTGCCTATTAATAAGGAAAGCGCCGGCGCCATGCCATTGCCGTGCTCATCCAGCAGTTCAAGGACGCGGCCCAGGTACTTTTCGTTGACCCAGTCGAGAACAAAACGATTCGGTGCGTAGACACGCAACTCGTCGCCTTCGGCTTCGACCTGTAGCGGGCGGATCCAAGTGTTGAATTGTTGGGCAGGCAGCTCATCGCGCAAAAGCTCCACGCACTGCTGCCAAAGTTCCACTGACACGGATATCCCCTAAGTTGAAAGCCGGTGAGGCAAAAACAAGCGGTCATTGTAGCGGCCAGACGCCCACTTATCCACATGCAGGTTGCGCACAGGGCATGAATTATCAACGCGTTAACCCTCAAAAAGAAGACCAACGGTATGTGCATAAGCTCTGTGGATAACCGCCCATGAGGGCACTGGACAAGTGGGGGCGAAACTCGGTGGATAACCTGCCTGTGGATAACTGACCTTTCCACACACAGCTTATCCGATAGCGCAGCACAGGCTGATCACCGTTTTCCACTGTAGTTGTCATTCTCTGTACATCACGGTTTTTAAGGGCTTAAGGCAGTTATCCACAGATGATCGCATGCCTAGCTTTTACAAGCTTTACAGAAAAGCTTTAAATAATTCCCTTCTTTATTTCTATATCTAGCGAACGACCTGCGGACGAGCAAATCCTCTGGAGATCTATTTATAAGGAAACGTTGGTTGGAAATTGACCTAGAGGCTTGCTTTCTCTAGAATCCCCGGTCTCTTAAAACGGGGGCCATTCCGGCCCGTTGTGGACGAACCAGGTAACACGACAATGAAACGTACTTTCCAACCAAGCACTATCAAACGCGCTCGTACCCACGGTTTCCGTGCTCGCATGGCTACCAAGAACGGTCGTGCCGTCCTGTCGCGTCGTCGCGCCAAAGGTCGTGCGCGTCTGGCAGTTTGATAATCCGGCACTGGAGGTGAGTCAGGACTTCAGTCGGGATAAGCGTCTGCTTACTCCCCGGCATTTCAAGGCAGTCTTTGACTCCCCTACCGGCAAGGTTCCGGGGAAAAATCTCCTGCTCCTTGCGCGCAATAACGATCTTGATCACCCCCGTCTCGGGCTGGTTATCGGGAAAAAGAGCGTAAAGCTCTCCGTCGAGCGCAATCGCCTCAAACGTCTGATGCGCGAATCGTTTCGCCTGAACCAGGATTCACTGGTCGGTTGGGACATTGTTATCGTCGCGCGCAAAGGTTTGGGTGACGTAGAAAACCCCGAATTGATTCAGCATTTCGGCAAACTCTGGAAACGTCTGGCACGCAGCAAGCCGGTACCAGCAGTCAAAGCCGAAACTGTAGGGGTAGACAGTCCCGATGCGTAAACTGGCACTCGTTCCGATCCAGTTTTATCGCTATGCCATTAGTCCCCTGATGGCCAATCACTGTCGTTTCTACCCCAGTTGTTCCTGCTACGCGTTAGAAGCCATAGAAAATCATGGCCTTCTGCGCGGTGGCTGGCTGACCTTTCGTCGTTTAGGTCGCTGTCATCCGTGGAATCCCGGTGGTTATGACCCGGTTCCACCTATCCCTACCTCCCGTTCTTCTTCGATGGCCGAGTAATCATGGATATCAAACGCACGATCCTGATCGTCGCCCTGGCAATCGTGTCCTACGTTATGGTTCTTAAATGGAACCAGGACTATGGCCAGGCTGCCCTGCCGACTCAGAATGTTGCTTCCAGTACTACCGCACCGGGTCTACCGGATACGGCGACTGGCAATAATGCTTCCGCCAGTGACGACATCCCGCGCGCCGCAAGCGATACCAGTGCAACTGCACCTGCTGAAACGCCAGTGGCTGCAAGCAAAGACCTCATCCAGATCAAAACGGATGTGCTCAACCTGGCTATCGATCCACAAGGTGGTGATGTTGCCCAGTTGACGCTGCCGCTGTATCCACGTCGCCAGGACCATCCGGAAATTCCATTCCAGCTGTTCGATAACGGCAACGAGCGGACTTATCTGGCTCAGAGCGGCCTGATCGGCACCAACGGTCCGGACGCAAGTCCTGCCGGTCGTCCGGTTTACTCCTCCGAGAAGAAGATTTATCAACTGGCTGACGGTCAGGACCAATTGGTCGTGGACCTGAAGTTCAGCAAGGACGGCGTCAACTACATCAAGCGTTTCACCCTGAAACGTGGCCTGTATGACGTAACCGTTTCCTACCTGATCGACAACCAGAGCGCTCAGCCCTGGTCCGGTGCAATGTTCGCGCAACTGAAGCGTGATGCCAGTTCCGATCCTTCTTCCAGCACTGCCACCGGCACCGCGACTTACCTGGGCGCCGCCCTGTGGACAAGTAACGAGCCGTACAAGAAAGTGTCGATGAAGGACATGGACAAGGCTCAGCTGAAAGAAACCGTCAGCGGTGGCTGGGTTGCCTGGTTGCAGCATTACTTCGTGACCGCGTGGATTCCGGCCAAGGGCGAAAACAACGTCGTCCAGACCCGTAAAGACAGCAAAGGCAACTACATCATTGGCTACACCGGTCCTTCTCTGACCGCTGCGCCAGGTGCCAAGGTTGAAACCAGCGCCGTTCTGTACGCAGGTCCAAAAAGCCAGGCTGTCCTGAAACAGTTGTCCCCAGGCCTGGAACTGACCGTCGACTACGGCATTTTGTGGTTCATTGCCCAGCCAATCTTCTGGTTGCTGCAACATATCCACGCACTGGTTGGTAATTGGGGCTTCTCGATCATCTTCCTGACCATGCTGATCAAGGGGATTTTCTTCCCCCTGTCGGCCGCCAGCTACAAATCCATGGCACGCATGCGTGCAGTGGCACCGAAACTGGCCGCGCTGAAAGAGCAACATGGCGAAGACCGGCAGAAAATGTCGCAAGCCATGATGGAGCTGTACAAGAAAGAGAAGATCAATCCACTGGGTGGCTGCTTGCCAATCCTGGTGCAGATGCCGGTTTTCCTTTCGCTGTACTGGGTCCTGCTGGAAAGCGTGGAAATGCGCCAGGCGCCATTCATGCTGTGGATTACTGACCTGTCGATCAAGGATCCGTTCTTCATTCTGCCGATCATCATGGGCGCAACCATGTTCATCCAGCAGCAGTTGAACCCGACACCTCCGGATCCGATGCAGGCCAAGGTGATGAAGCTGATGCCAATCATCTTCACCTTCTTCTTCCTGTGGTTCCCGGCCGGTCTGGTACTGTACTGGGTAGTGAACAACTGCCTGTCGATCGCCCAACAGTGGTACATCACTCGTAAGATCGAAGCGGCTACCAAAGCAGCTGCCTGATTTACACTGTGGATAACCACTCAAAACGCCCCCTAGTGGGGCGTTTTGCTATCTGTCACTTTTGTCTGGATACCGGTTTATGAGCGTTCCTCGTGAAACCATCGCAGCCGTCGCCACCGCTCAAGGTCGCGGCGGTGTGGGCATCGTCCGTATTTCCGGGCCGCTGGCGAGTGTGGCGGCCAAAGCCATCAGCGGCCGCGAACTGAAACCGCGGTTCGCCCATTACGGCCCGTTCCTCAGTGAAAATGAAGAGGTGCTGGACGAAGGCATCGCGCTGTATTTCCCGGGACCGAATTCGTTCACCGGCGAAGATGTGCTGGAGCTGCAGGGCCACGGCGGACCAATCGTCCTGGATATGTTGCTCAAACGCTGCCTGGAACTGGGCTGCCGTCTGGCCCGGCCGGGTGAATTCAGCGAACGCGCCTTCCTCAATGACAAGCTTGACCTGGCTCAGGCCGAAGCCATTGCCGACCTGATCGAGGCGAGTTCTGCACAGGCAGCACGAAATGCCCTGCGTTCGTTGCAAGGGGCGTTTTCCCTGCGTGTGCATAACCTTACCGAGCAACTGATAGGCCTGCGCATTTACGTCGAAGCGGCCATCGACTTCCCTGAAGAAGAAATCGACTTCCTCGCCGATGGCCATGTACTGAGTATGCTGGATAAAGTGCGCGACGAATTATCCACAGTGCTTCGGGAAGCCGGGCAGGGGGCCTTGCTGCGTGACGGCATGACGGTAGTCATTGCCGGCCGGCCGAATGCCGGCAAGTCCAGCCTTCTGAATGCCCTGGCCGGACGTGAAGCCGCGATCGTGACCGAGATTGCCGGCACGACCCGGGATATTCTTCGCGAACATATCCACATCGATGGCATGCCGTTGCATGTGGTCGACACTGCCGGGCTGCGGGATACCGACGATCAGGTCGAGAAAATCGGCGTCGAACGGGCATTGAAAGCTATCGGCGAAGCGGATCGGGTGTTGCTGGTGGTCGATGCCACGGCTCCCGAGGCCCTTGATCCATTTGCCTTGTGGCCTGAATTCCTTGAAACCCGCCCGGATCCGGCAAAAGTGACGCTGATTCGTAACAAGGCAGACCTGACGGGCGAAGCAATTGCCCTGGAAGTCAGTAACGATGGCCACGTCACGATCAGCCTCAGTGCCAGGTCCGCCGGCGAAGGCCTGGAGTTGTTGCGCGAGCATCTCAAGGCCTGCATGGGTTACGAGCAGACCTCTGAAAGCAGCTTCAGTGCTCGCAGGCGTCACCTGGAGGCACTGCGTCACGCGAGTGCGTCCCTCGAACACGGCCGCGCACAGCTGACGTTAGCGGGTGCCGGTGAACTGCTGGCCGAAGATTTGCGGCAAGCCCAGCAGTCTTTGGGCGAGATCACCGGGGCATTCAGCTCCGATGATCTGCTGGGCAGGATCTTTTCCAGCTTCTGCATCGGTAAATAGTCCTTCTGCGTTACCCACAGACAGGCCGTTCTGGCCTGTCTGCTCCCCTTCTTCTGAAATAGCCCTCCGCTCCCGAGCAGATTTTTCTGTTCGGGCAGATTTTCCGTGCCTGGGATTTGTTCGGTCAGCCCTTTTCTGTGGATTAAGCCCTGTGAATAACTGCCGCTAAGGGCAGTTGATAACAAGGCCTCAAAACTGAAGATAACCGCCTCTGTGGATAACCACCCCTTTCATCCACAGGCTTACACCGGTTATCCAAGGGCCTCCTCGGCACATGACCACAGGGTTTTGAATCTCTGTACACATTTAAAATAAAGGCCTGTATGAATCTATCCACAGAAAGGTGGGTCAGTAGAAATAAACATAAAAACAAAGATTTAATAAATTTCTCTCTTTTTAATTTCTATAACCCCGACTTCTCCACAGCTGGTTAAATTTTGTGCAAAGGGTTCTTTAGGAAGGGCGAAGTCCCTATACTTGCCGACCAGGTCCAAGAACCTGAGCTCAAACTATTCCGGATTACCTGACTAAAGCAGGCACGAGGTGCGTGGTGGATTTCCCTTCCCGTTTTGAAGTGATCGTCATCGGCGGCGGTCATGCCGGTACCGAGGCAGCACTTGCATCAGCACGTATGGGGGCAAAAACCCTGTTGCTGACGCATAACGTGGAAACCCTCGGTGCCATGAGCTGCAATCCCGCCATTGGTGGGATCGGCAAAAGCCATCTGGTCAAGGAAATCGATGCCCTGGGTGGCGCGATGGCCATGGCTACCGATAAAGGTGGTATTCAATTTCGCGTATTGAACAGCCGCAAAGGCCCGGCCGTGCGTGCAACTCGCGCCCAGGCAGATCGGGTGCTGTACAAGGCCGCTGTCCGCGAAGCTTTGGAAAACCAGCCGAACCTGTGGATATTTCAACAGGCCGCGGACGACCTGATCGTCGAACAGGAACAAGTGCGCGGCGTTGTCACGCAAATGGGCCTGCGTTTCTTCGCCGACTCCGTGGTGCTGACGACGGGCACCTTCCTCGGTGGACTTATCCACATCGGGATGCAGAATTATTCCGGCGGTCGCGCCGGTGATCCGCCTTCGATTGCCCTGGCTCATCGTCTGCGTGAACTGCCGTTGCGTGTCGGTCGCCTGAAAACCGGTACTCCGCCGCGTATCGACGGTCGGTCTGTGGATTTCTCGGTCATGACCGAGCAAGCCGGTGATACGCCGATCCCGGTAATGTCGTTCATGGGCTCCAAAGAACAGCACCCGAAACAGGTCAGCTGCTGGATCACCCACACCAACGCCCGGACCCACGAAATCATTGCCGCCAACCTCGACCGTTCGCCGATGTATTCCGATGCCGGGTTGATCGAAGGCATCGGCCCACGTTATTGCCCATCGATCGAAGACAAGATCCACCGCTTTGCCGACAAGGAAAGCCACCAGGTCTTCATCGAACCGGAAGGGTTGACCACTCACGAGCTGTACCCGAACGGGATATCCACATCCTTGCCGTTTGACGTGCAATTGCAGATCGTGCAATCGATCCGTGGCATGGAAAACGCGCACATTGTTCGCCCGGGCTATGCCATCGAGTACGACTACTTCGATCCGCGTGACCTGAAGTACAGCCTGGAAACCAAAGTCATCGCCGGTCTGTTCTTCGCCGGGCAGATCAACGGCACCACCGGTTACGAAGAAGCCGGTGCCCAGGGTTTGCTGGCCGGAGCCAACGCCGCGCTGCGAGCCCAGGGCAAAGAAGCCTGGTGCCCGCGTCGCGATGAAGCGTACATCGGCGTTTTGGTTGACGACCTGATTACCCTCGGTACCCAGGAACCGTATCGGATGTTCACATCCCGCGCCGAATACCGTTTGATTCTGCGCGAAGACAACGCCGACCTGCGCCTGACCGAAAAAGGTCGCGAACTGGGTCTGGTGGATGACGCGCGTTGGGCGGCTTTCTGCAAAAAACGCGAAAGCATCAATCTGGAAGAACAACGCCTGAAAAGTACCTGGGTTCGCCCGGGCACCGAACAGGGCGATGCGATTGCCGAGAAGTTCGGCACGCCGCTGACCCACGAATACAATTTGCTCAACCTGCTGAGCCGTCCGGAAATCGACTACGCTGGTCTGATCGCCGTGACTGGCGGGGGCGCAGAAGATCCACAGGTCGCCGAACAGGTCGAAATCAAGACCAAATACGCCGGTTACATCGACCGTCAACAGGATGAAATCGCACGCCTGCGGGCCAGCGAAGACACCAAACTGCCTGTGGATATCGATTACACGAACATCTCCGGTCTCTCCAAGGAGATCCAGAGCAAGCTCGGTGCGACCCGTCCAGAGACTTTGGGCCAGGCGTCGCGTATTCCGGGCGTAACCCCAGCGGCGATTTCGCTGTTGATGATTCATTTGAAAAAACGCGGCGCGGGCCGTCAGTTGGAGCAAAGCGCTTGAGTTCGTTGGTTACCTCGCAACATGCAGAAGAGTTATCCACAGGTGCTCGCCAGCTCGGTGTCACACTGACGGAAGCCCAGCACGCTCAGCTGCTGGGTTATCTGGCCTTGTTGATCAAATGGAACAAGGCTTACAACCTGACCGCCGTGCGCGATCCGGATGAAATGGTCTCCCGTCACCTGCTCGATAGCTTGAGCGTGATGTCGTTCGTCGAAAACGGTCGCTGGCTGGACGTTGGCAGCGGCGGCGGCATGCCGGGTATTCCGTTGGCGATCCTGTTTCCAGAGTCCCAGGTGACCTGTCTGGACAGCAACGGCAAGAAAACCCGCTTCCTGACCCAGGTCAAACTCGAACTCAAACTGGATAACCTGCAAGTTATCCACAGTCGCGTCGAAGCCTTCCAGCCTGAACTGCCATTCAACGGGATCATTTCCCGGGCGTTCAGCAGCATGGAGAACTTCAGCAACTGGACTCGCCATTTGGGCGACGCCGATACACGCTGGCTGGCAATGAAGGGCGTTCATCCCGCCGATGAGCTGGTAGCATTGCCGGCAGACTTCCACCTCGATAGCGAACACGCCCTGGCCGTACCCGGTTGCCAAGGCCAACGCCATCTGCTGATACTGCGCCGCACGGCATGATTGGGAACACAAGCAAGAATGGCTAAGGTATTCGCGATAGCGAACCAAAAGGGTGGTGTGGGCAAGACCACCACCTGCATCAACCTCGCAGCTTCCCTGGTCGCTACCAAGCGTCGGGTGCTGTTGATCGATCTTGATCCACAGGGCAACGCCACCATGGGTAGCGGTGTGGATAAACACGGCCTGGAAAACTCGGTCTACGATCTGTTGATCGGTGAATGTGATCTGGCCCAGGCCATGCACTATTCCGAACACGGTGGTTACCAGTTGTTGCCGGCCAACCGCGATCTGACCGCGGCCGAAGTCGTTCTGCTTGAAATGCAGATGAAGGAAAGCCGCCTGCGCAGCGCGTTGGCGCCGATCCGTGAAAACTACGATTACATTTTGATCGACTGCCCGCCATCGCTGTCGATGCTCACGCTCAATGCGCTGGTTGCCGCCGACGGGGTCATTATCCCCATGCAGTGTGAGTACTTCGCACTCGAAGGGTTGAGCGACCTTGTGGATAACATCAAGCGCATTGCCGAACTGCTGAACCCGAACCTGAAAGTCGAAGGCCTGTTGCGGACCATGTACGACCCGCGCCTGAGCCTGATGAACGACGTTTCGGCGCAGCTCAAGGAACACTTTGGCGATCAGCTCTACGACACCGTGATTCCGCGCAACATCCGTCTGGCCGAAGCGCCAAGCTATGGCATGCCGGCGCTGGCGTACGACAAATCATCGCGCGGCGCGATTGCCTATCTGGCATTGGCCGGCGAGATGGTTCGCCGTCAACGTAAAAATTCACGCACCGCCGCTGCCCAGGCAACTTAAGGAATCCCCATGGCCGTCAAGAAACGAGGTCTCGGACGTGGACTGGATGCACTGCTGAGTGGTCCGACTGTCAGCTCGCTGGAAGAACAAGCGGTGCAAGCCGACCAGCGTGAGCTGCAGCACCTGCCCCTGGACCTGATCCAGCGTGGCAAGTACCAGCCACGTCGGGACATGGATCCTCAGGCGCTGGAAGAGCTGGCGCAGTCGATCAAGGCCCAGGGCGTGATGCAGCCGATCGTGGTTCGCCCGATTGGCAGCGGCCGCTTCGAAATCATCGCCGGCGAACGCCGCTGGCGCGCCAGCCAGCAGGCTGGCCAGGAAACCATCCCGGCGATGGTTCGCGATGTGCCGGATGAAACCGCCATCGCCATGGCGCTGATCGAGAATATCCAGCGCGAAGACCTCAATCCAATCGAAGAAGCGGTGGCCTTGCAGCGTTTGCAGCAGGAATTCCAGCTGACTCAGCAACAAGTGGCCGAGGCTGTGGGTAAGTCCCGCGTCACCGTGGCCAACCTGTTGCGCCTGATTTCGTTGCCGGAAGTCATCAAGACCATGCTGTCTCACGGCGACCTGGAAATGGGTCATGCCCGTGCCTTGCTGGGTTTACCGGAAAACCAACAGGTTGAAGGGGCGCGACATGTTGTCGCACGGGGGCTGACTGTGCGCCAGACTGAAGCACTGGTTCGCCAGTGGTTGAGT
This sequence comes from Pseudomonas sp. Pseusp18, assembly GCF_059506005.1. Taxonomy (NCBI): domain Bacteria; kingdom Pseudomonadati; phylum Pseudomonadota; class Gammaproteobacteria; order Pseudomonadales; family Pseudomonadaceae; genus Pseudomonas; species Pseudomonas sp. Pseusp18. Next base: position 6,661,999 of record NZ_CP169240.1, on the reverse strand, counting down.
GGCAAACCGGAGCCTGTGGAACCGGCAAAACCGGATCCGGATATCGCCCGGCTCGAGCAGCGCCTGGCCGAGCGCCTAGGCTCTGCGGTGCAGATCCGCCACGGAAAGAAGGGTAAGGGGCAGTTGGTGATCGGCTACAACTCTCTTGATGAACTTCAAGGTGTGCTCGCACACATCCGCTGAAACAATTCCTCTTGTAGCGTGAAGTCGGAAATCACTACCTGACAGTTGAATAGGGGCAGAACCGCCCCTATACTCTGCGCGCATTTTGTCGGCACAAATTATGCCAAGTTATTGAATTTCGGCAGCCGACCATTGGGGAGCAAAAGTGATGGAAAACCGCACGCCAGACCGCTTGCCTTTCCATCGATTGGCTGTTTTTCCGGTGTTAATGGCTCAACTTGTCGTTTTGCTGATTGCCGCTTTGGCGCTCTGGCGATGGTATGGAGTCGTTGCCGGGTACTCAGGACTTTGCGGAGGCCTGATAGCCTTGCTTCCCAATATTTATTTCGCTCACAGGGCATTTCGGTTTTCCGGCGCCCGAGCAGCTCAAGCCATCGTCCGGTCTTTTTATGCTGGCGAGGCGGGCAAACTGATTTTGACGGCAGTGCTGTTTGCATTGACGTTTGCAGGTGTGAAGCCATTGGCGCCGTTAGCAGTATTCGGCGTCTTCGTGCTGACCCAACTGGTCAGCTGGTTCGCTCCCCTGCTTATGAGAACAAGACTTTCGAGACCTTAGGGCGTTTGAGGCAACCATGGCAGAAACAACCGCTTCGGGCTATATCCAGCACCACTTGCAGAACCTGACCTTCGGTCAGCTACCCAACGGCGGCTGGGGCTTTGCCCACTCCGCAGCAGAAGCCAAGGAAATGGGCTTCTGGGCTTTCCACGTCGATACCCTCGGCTGGTCGGTCGCATTGGGTCTGATCTTCGTTCTTCTTTTCCGCATGGCGGCAAAGAAGGCGACTACCGGTGTACCTGGTGCTTTGCAGAACTTCGTTGAAGTATTGGTCGAATTCGTCGATGGCAGCGTGAAAGACAGCTTCCATGGCCGTAGCCCGGTGGTTGCACCACTGGCACTGACCATCTTCGTCTGGGTGTTCCTGATGAACGCCATCGACCTGGTACCGGTCGACTGGATTCCTCAGCTGGCCATCCTGATCTCCGGCGACCACCACATCCCGTTCCGCGCTGTGTCGACCACCGACCCGAACGCTACTTTGGCCATGGCCTTCACGGTGTTTGCGCTGATCATTTTCTACAGCATCAAGATCAAGGGCCTCGGCGGCTTCATTGGCGAGCTGACCCTGCACCCGTTCGGCAGCAAGAACATCTTTGTTCAGGCGCTGCTGATTCCGGTGAACTTCCTGCTGGAATTCGTGACCCTGATCGCCAAGCCGATCTCCCTGGCTCTGCGTCTGTTCGGCAACATGTATGCCGGTGAGCTGGTGTTCATTCTGATCGCTGTGATGTTCGGCAGTGGTCTGCTCTGGCTGAGCGGCCTGGGCGTAGTTCTGCAGTGGGCGTGGGCTGTGTTCCACATCCTGATCATCACCCTGCAGGCATTTATCTTCATGATGCTGACCATCGTTTACCTGTCGATGGCGCACGAAGAGAACCATTAAGACCAGTCTCGACTGGTCTGATGTCCCACCCGGTCAAACGGGTGGGTGCCCTAACAGGGCTATGAAACGATTTGTTTTACCGCTTTAAAATCTAAAAAACCTAAACCATACGACGTAAAAGTCGGGAGGAAAGATGGAAACTGTAGTTGGTCTAACCGCTATCGCTGTTGCACTGTTGATCGGCCTGGGCGCACTGGGTACCGCAATTGGTTTCGGCCTGCTGGGCGGCAAGTTCCTGGAAGGCGCAGCGCGTCAGCCAGAAATGGTTCCAATGCTGCAAGTTAAAATGTTCATCGTTGCCGGTCTGCTCGACGCCGTAACCATGATCGGTGTTGGTATCGCTCTGTTCTTCACCTTTGCGAACCCGTTCGTTGGTCAGATCGCTGGCTAATTACTCGGATCTTCCGGGTAATTTGGTGTGATGGACAACGTAACTGCGAGGTGTTGGCGTGAACATTAATGCGACCCTGATTGGCCAGTCCGTTGCGTTCCTGATTTTTGTACTGTTCTGCATGAAGTTCGTATGGCCTCCGGTCATTGCGGCTCTGCACGAACGTCAAAAGAAGATCGCTGATGGTCTGGACGCTGCCAGCCGAGCAGCTCGCGACCTGGAGTTGGCCCAAGAGAAAGCGGGTCAGCAACTGCGCGAAGCGAAAGCTCAGGCAGCTGAAATCATCGAGCAAGCCAAGAAACGCGGTAATCAGATTGTCGAAGAGGCTGTTGAAAAAGCCCGTATCGACGCTGACCGTGTGAAGGTTCAGGCTCAGGCCGAGATCGAACAGGAACTGAACAGTGTCAAAGACGCGCTGCGTGCCCAAGTGGGCTTGCTGGCAGTCGGCGGCGCCGAGAAGATCCTGGGTGCCACAATCGATCAAAACGCGCACGCAGAGCTGGTTAACCAACTGGCTGCTGAAATCTAAGCGAGGGCGATCATGGCAGAACTGACCACGTTGGCCCGACCTTACGCTAAGGCGGCCTTCGAGCACGCTCAGGCCCACCAGCAACTGGCCAATTGGTCAGCCATGCTCGGCCTGGCAGCACTGGTGTCGGAAGACGACACCATGCAGCGCGTGCTCAAGGCCCCGCGACTGACGAGCGCAGAAAAGGCCGCCACGTTTATTGACGTGTGCGGCGACAAGTTTGATGCCAAGGCACAGAACTTCATTCACGTCGTTGCCGAAAACGACCGTCTCCCGCTTCTGCCGGAGATCGCCGCTCTGTTTGACCTGTACAAGGCCGAACAAGAGAAATCGGTAGACGTGGAAGTAACCAGTGCTTTTGCATTGAACCAAGAACAGCAAGACAAACTCGCCAAGGTTCTCAGTGCACGACTCAACCGGGAAGTGCGCCTGCAAGTTGCGGAGGACGCTGCCCTTATTGGTGGTGTCGTCATCCGCGCCGGCGACCTGGTTATCGATGGCTCGATTCGCGGCAAAATCGCGAAACTTGCCGAAGCATTGAAATCTTGAGTTTGAAGGGGCAGCAGAGCAATGCAGCAACTCAATCCTTCCGAAATAAGTGAAATTATCAAGGGCCGCATCGACAAGCTCGATGTGACCTCCCAAGCCCGTAACGAAGGCACTGTCGTCAGCGTATCTGACGGTATCGTGCGGATTCACGGTCTGGCCGACGTAATGTACGGCGAGATGATCGAGTTTCCGGGCGGCGTCTTCGGTATGGCCCTCAACCTGGAGCAAGACTCCGTAGGTGCCGTTGTATTGGGCGCATACCAGTCTTTGGCTGAAGGCATGAGCGCCAAGTGCACTGGCCGCATCCTCGAAGTTCCGGTTGGTAAGGAACTGCTGGGTCGCGTAGTCGACGCACTGGGTAACCCTGTTGACGGCAAAGGTCCACTGGGCAACACCGAGACCGACGCGGTCGAGAAAGTTGCTCCAGGCGTGATCTGGCGTAAGTCGGTAGACCAGCCTGTACAGACTGGCTACAAGGCTGTCGATGCCATGATCCCTGTCGGCCGTGGCCAGCGTGAGCTGATCATCGGTGACCGTCAGATCGGTAAAACCGCTCTGGCGATCGACGCGATCATCAACCAGAAAGACAGCGGCATTTTCTGCGTCTACGTAGCCATCGGTCAGAAGCAATCGACCATCGCCAACGTGGTTCGCAAGCTGGAAGAAAACGGCGCCCTGGCCAACACGATCATCGTGGCTGCCAGTGCTTCGGAATCTCCTGCGCTGCAATTCCTGGCACCGTACTCCGGTTGCACCATGGGTGAATTCTTCCGCGACCGCGGTGAAGATGCGCTGATCGTTTATGACGATCTGTCCAAGCAAGCAGTGGCTTATCGCCAGATTTCCCTGCTGCTGCGCCGTCCACCAGGCCGTGAAGCTTACCCAGGCGACGTGTTCTATCTCCACTCCCGTCTGCTGGAGCGCGCATCCCGCGTTTCGGAAGAGTACGTAGAGAAGTTCACCAACGGCGCAGTGACCGGCAAAACCGGTTCCCTGACCGCACTGCCGATCATCGAAACCCAGGCTGGCGACGTTTCCGCGTTCGTTCCGACCAACGTGATTTCCATCACCGACGGTCAGATCTTCCTGGAATCGGCCATGTTCAACTCGGGCATCCGTCCTGCAGTGAACGCCGGTGTTTCGGTATCCCGTGTGGGTGGTGCCGCTCAGACCAAGATCATCAAGAAGCTGTCCGGTGGTATCCGTACCGCTCTGGCTCAGTACCGTGAACTGGCGGCATTCGCCCAGTTCGCTTCTGACCTGGACGAAGCGACCCGTAAGCAACTTGAGCATGGTCAGCGCGTTACCGAGCTGATGAAGCAGAAGCAATACGCACCAATGTCGATCGCTGACATGGCGCTGTCGCTGTATGCCGCTGAGCGTGGGTTCCTGACTGACGTTGAAATCGCCAAGATCGGCAGCTTCGAACAAGCGCTGATTGCTTTCTTCAACCGCGATCACGCCGACTTGATGGCGAAGATCAACGTGAAAGGTGACTTCAATGACGAAATCGACGCTGGCATGAAAGCCGGTATCGAGAAGTTCAAGGCCACCCAAACCTGGTAAGCCGCAGCGGGAGCCGCAAGGCTCCCGCTTGCTAACCTGATAGGTGTTACATGGCAGGCGCAAAAGAGATTCGCAGTAAGATTGCGAGCATCAAAAGCACGCAAAAGATTACCAGCGCCATGGAAAAAGTGGCGGTCAGCAAAATGCGCAAGGCACAAATGCGCATGGCTGCTAGCCGTCCTTATGCGGAGCGCATCCGCCAGGTTATTGGCCATCTGGCCAACGCTAACCCGGAATATCGCCACCCGTTCATGATCGACCGTGAAGTAAAGCGCGTTGGTTATGTCGTAGTGAGCAGTGACCGTGGTCTGTGTGGTGGCTTGAACACCAACCTGTTCAAGGCCCTGGTCAAGGACATGGCGGTAAACCGCGAAAACGGCGTCGAGATTGATCTGTGTGTCGTTGGTAGCAAGGGTGCGGCCTTTTTCCGCAACTTCGGCGGTAACGTCGTTGCAGCTATCAGCCACCTGGGTGAAGAGCCGTCGATCAATGATTTGATTGGCAGCGTCAAGGTGATGCTGGATGCCTATCTGGACGGCCGTATTGACCGCCTGTCCGTGGTGTCCAACAAGTTCATCAACACCATGACGCAACAGCCTACCGTGGAGCAGTTGATTCCACTGGTGGCAACCCCGGATCAAGAACTCAAGCACCACTGGGACTATCTCTACGAACCGGACGCCAAAGAGCTGCTTGACGGCTTGATGGTCCGTTACGTGGAGTCGCAGGTCTACCAGGCGGTGGTCGAGAACAACGCGGCTGAACAAGCTGCGCGGATGATCGCGATGAAGAACGCTACCGACAACGCCGGTGATTTGATCAGCGATTTGCAGCTGGTCTACAACAAGGCGCGTCAGGCTGCGATCACCCAAGAGATCTCGGAAATCGTCGGCGGCGCTGCCGCGGTTTAACGGTTCAAATATTCAGAGGATCCAGCTATGAGTAGCGGACGTATCGTTCAAATCATCGGCGCCGTTATCGACGTGGAATTTCCACGCGACAGCGTACCGAGCATCTACAACGCGCTGAAAGTAGTGAGCGCGGCTGAAACCACTCTGGAAGTTCAGCAACAGCTGGGCGACGGCGTGGTTCGCACCATTGCGATGGGTTCCACAGAGGGCCTGAAACGCGGTCTGGAAGTTACCGATTCTGGCGCAGCCATCTCCGTACCGGTCGGTAAAGCGACCCTGGGCCGGATCATGGACGTCCTCGGTAACCCGATCGACGAAGCTGGTCCGATCGACACCGAAGAGCGTTGGGGCATTCACCGCCCAGCACCTTCGTTCGCTGAACAGGCAGGCGGCAACGACCTGCTGGAAACCGGCATCAAGGTTATCGACCTGGTTTGCCCGTTTGCCAAAGGCGGTAAAGTCGGTCTGTTCGGTGGTGCCGGTGTAGGCAAGACCGTAAACATGATGGAACTGATCCGTAACATCGCCATCGAGCACAGCGGTTATTCCGTGTTCGCCGGTGTGGGTGAGCGTACTCGTGAGGGTAACGACTTCTACCACGAGATGAAGGATTCCAACGTTCTGGACAAAGTGGCACTGGTTTACGGTCAGATGAACGAGCCGCCGGGTAACCGTCTGCGCGTAGCACTGACCGGCCTGACCATGGCCGAGAAGTTCCGTGACGAAGGTAACGACGTTCTGCTGTTCGTCGACAACATCTATCGTTACACCCTGGCCGGTACTGAAGTATCCGCACTGCTGGGCCGTATGCCTTCGGCAGTAGGTTACCAGCCGACCCTGGCTGAAGAGATGGGCGTTCTGCAAGAACGTATCACTTCGACCAAGGAAGGTTCGATCACTTCGATCCAAGCGGTATACGTACCTGCGGATGACTTGACCGACCCGTCGCCAGCGACCACCTTCGCCCACTTGGACGCTACCGTCGTTCTGTCCCGTGACATCGCTTCCCTGGGTATCTACCCAGCGGTCGATCCACTCGACTCGACTTCGCGCCAGCTGGACCCGAACGTAATCGGCCAGGACCACTACGACACCGCTCGCGGCGTCCAGTACGTGCTGCAGCGTTACAAAGAACTGAAGGACATCATTGCGATCCTGGGTATGGACGAGCTGTCGGAAGCCGACAAGCAGTTGGTAAACCGTGCTCGTAAGATCCAGCGCTTCTTGTCGCAGCCGTTCTTCGTGGCTGAAGTCTTCACCGGTGCATCGGGTAAATACGTTTCCCTGAAAGACACCATTGCTGGCTTCAAAGGCATCCTCAACGGTGACTACGACCACCTGCCAGAACAAGCGTTCTACATGGTTGGCGGCATCGAAGAAGCGATCGAGAAAGCCAAGAAACTGTAATCCCGGCGCCCGGCAACGGGCGCTAATTTAGGTTGAGGCAATCAGATGGCTATGACAGTCCATTGCGATATCGTCAGCGCGGAAGGAGAAATCTTTTCCGGTCTGGTCGAGATGGTGATTGCGCACGGTGCACTGGGTGATCTTGGTATCGCCCTGGGTCACGCGCCGCTGATCACTAATCTGAAGCCAGGTCCGATCCGCCTGGTCAAGCAGGGCGGGGAAGAGGAGGTGTATTACATCTCCGGTGGTTTCCTCGAGGTTCAGCCGAACATGGTCAAGGTTCTTGCCGACACCGTGCAACGCGCTGCCGACCTGGACGAAGCCGCAGCTCTGGAAGCCGTTAAGGCTGCCGAGAAAGCCTTGCATGAGCGAGGCGCGGAATTCGATTACGGTTCTGCTGCCGCACGTCTGGCCGAGGCTGCAGCTCAGCTGCGCACCGTCCAGCAGATCCGCAAGAAGTTCGGCCACTAATCGGCCATCGACTTGTTGCGCGATTGATTAAAAAGGGTAGCCTCGGCTACCCTTTTTTCTTTTTCGATATTCATCATCTGGTCGCAGTTGCTGACCACCCAGGATTGGTAGCCAGTCATGTCCCTTGAAATCGTTATCCTCGCTGCCGGCCAAGGCACTCGCATGCGTTCGGCTTTGCCGAAAGTCCTGCATCCGATTGCCGGTAATTCAATGCTCGGCCATGTTATCCACAGCGCCCGGCAACTTGATCCACAGCGCATCCACGTGGTGATCGGCCATGGTGCCGAAGCGGTGCGCGAGCGTCTGGCCGCCGATGACCTGAATTTCGTCCTGCAGGACCAACAGCTGGGTACCGGTCATGCGGTGGCCCAGGCTGTGCCGTTCATCGAGTCCGATACCGTGCTGATTCTCTACGGTGACGTGCCGTTGATCGAAGTCGAAACCCTGCAACGTTTGCTCAAGCAGGCTGCACCGCAGCAATTGGGTCTGCTGACTGTCGAGCTGGATGACCCGACTGGCTACGGCCGCATTGTCCGTGATGCCGCCGGCAAAGTGACTGCCATCGTCGAGCAGAAAGACGCCAACGCGGCTGAGCGTGCGATCACCGAAGGCAATACCGGCATTCTGGCGGTGCCTTCCCAGCGTTTGGGCGATTGGCTGGGCCGCCTCTCCAACAACAATGCCCAGGGCGAGTACTACCTGACCGACGTGATTGCCATGGCGGTCAGTGATGGTCTGGTGGTGGCCACCGAACAACCCCATGACGCCATGGAAGTGCAGGGCGCCAACGATCGCAAACAACTGGCCGAGCTGGAGCGTCATTATCAACTGCGCGCCGCTCGTCGTTTGATGGCTCAAGGCGTGACCCTGCGAGACCCGACACGTTTCGATGTGCGCGGTGAGGTTACCGTTGGTCGCGATATCCTGATCGACATCAACGTGATTCTCGAGGGCAAAGTGATCATCGAGGACGACGTGGTGATCGGCCCGAACTGCGTGATCAAGGACAGCACCCTGCGCAAAGGCGTGGCGATCAAGGCCAACAGTCATATCGAAGGCGCGATTCTCGGCGAAGGCAGCGATGCCGGCCCGTTCGCTCGTTTGCGTCCCGGCACAGTGCTGGAAGCCCGCGCGCATGTGGGTAACTTTGTTGAACTGAAGAACGCTCACATGGGCGAAGGTGCCAAGGCCGGTCACTTGACGTATCTGGGCGATGCCGAGATCGGTGCGCGCACCAACATTGGCGCCGGCACCATCACCTGCAACTACGACGGTGCCAACAAGTGGAAAACCGTGCTGGGTGAAGATGTGTTCATCGGCTCCAACAATTCGTTGGTGGCGCCTGTGGATATCTCCTCCGGTGCGACCACGGCGGCCGGTTCGACCATTACCCAGAATGTGGATAACGCTCAGTTGGCCGTAGGCCGGGCTCGACAGAAGAACATCGACGGCTGGAAGCGGCCTGAGAAGATCAAGAAGAGTTAAGTTATCCACAGATCAAAAGATCGCAGCCTTCGGCAGCGCCTACAGGGAATTCGTGTTCACTCTGTAGGCGCTGCCGGAGGCTGCGATCTTTTTTTGAGTTATCCACACATCTTTTTTTCTGACGTTGGCTTGACGAAGTTTCGCTGATAGGTTTTGATTGCTTACGTTATCTTTCGAATCGAAACTTACCAAGCCATGTCAAAGCGCAACACGCCCCAACGCCGCCACAATATCCTCGCCTTGCTCAATGAGCAGGGTGAAGTCAGTGTGGATGAACTGGCCAAACGCTTCGAAACCTCGGAAGTTACGATTCGCAAGGATCTGGCCGCGCTTGAAAGCAACGGTCTGTTGCTGCGTCGTTATGGCGGCGCGGTCACCATGCCGCAGGAGCTGGTCGCCGACATCGGCCAACCGGTTTCGAAATACAAGCAGGCCATTGCCCGCGCCGCCGTCACGCGGATTCGCGAGCATGCGCGCATCATCATCGACAGCGGCAGCACCACCGCCGCGATGATCCCGGAACTCGGCCAGCAACCGGGCCTGGTGGTGATGACCAACTCCCTGCATGTCGCCAACGCGTTGACAGAACTCGAGCACGAACCGGTGCTGTTGATGACCGGTGGTACCTGGGATCCGCATTCCGAATCCTTCCAGGGTCAGGTGGCAGAGCAGGTACTACGCTCATATGACTTCGATCAGTTATTTATTGGCGCCGATGGCATCGATCTGGTGCGCGGGACCACCACCTTCAATGAATTGCTGGGACTGAGCCGTGTCATGGCCGAGGTCGCCCGTGAAGTGATCGTGATGGTCGAGGCCGACAAGATCGGCCGCAAGATTCCCAATCTGGAGCTGCCTTGGAGCAGCATCCATACCCTTATTACCGATGATCGCCTGCCGCTTGAGGCCCGCGATCAGATTCAGGCCCGCGGCATCAATGTGATTTGCGCCGCTGTCAGTCAGGAGAAATAGCATGTGTGGAATTGTCGGTGCAGTCGCAGAACGGAACATTACCGCCATCCTGCTCGAAGGCCTCAAGCGTCTGGAATACCGTGGTTATGACAGCGCCGGTGTGGCGGTGTACACCAACGATGAAAAACTCTTGCGCCTGCGTCGGCCGGGCAAGGTCAGCGAACTGGAACAGGCGCTGATCGAAGAGCCTCTGGTCGGTCGTCTGGGCATTGCCCACACCCGCTGGGCGACCCACGGCGCGCCATGCGAACGCAACGCTCACCCGCATTTTTCGGGCGATCTGGCGGTGGTGCACAACGGCATCATCGAGAACCACGAAGCCCTGCGCGAGCAACTCAAGGCCCTTGGCCATGTGTTCACCTCGGACACAGACACTGAAGTCATCGCCCATCTGCTCAACGAAAAGCTCAAAGAGCAGCCCGACCTGACCGCGGCCCTGAAAGCGACCGTCAAAGAACTGCACGGCGCATACGGTCTGGCAGTGATCAGTGCTCGGCAACCGGATCGCTTGGTAGCAGCCCGCAGTGGCAGCCCATTGGTGATCGGTCTGGGCCTGGGTGAAAACTTCTTGGCCTCCGACCAGTTGGCCCTGCGCCAGGTCACTGACCGCTTCATGTACCTGGAAGAAGGCGATATCGCCGAAATTCGCCGCGACAGCGTGCAGATCTGGGACATCAACGGCACGCTCGTCGAGCGTGAAAGCGTTCAGTACCGTGACGGTGCCGAAGCCGCTGACAAAGGCGAGTTCCGGCATTACATGCTCAAGGAAATTCACGAGCAACCAGCCGTGGTGCAACGCACGCTTGAAGGTCGCCTGAGTCAGAATCAGGTGCTGGTCCAGGCGTTTGGTCCACAAGCGGCCGAGCTGTTCGCCAAGGTGCGTAATGTACAGATCGTTGCCTGCGGCACCAGCTATCACGCCGGTATGGTTGCCCGTTACTGGCTCGAAGAATTGGCCGGCATCCCGTGCCAGGTCGAAGTCGCCAGCGAATTCCGTTATCGCAAGGTGGTGGTGCAGCCCGACACCCTGTTCGTGAGCATCTCCCAGTCAGGTGAAACCGCCGACACGTTGGCTGCGCTGCGCAATGCCAAGGAACTGGGCTTCCTTTCCAGCCTGGCAATCTGCAACGTCGGCATCAGCTCCCTGGTGCGTGAATCGGACCTGACGCTGCTGACCCAGGCCGGTCGCGAAATTGGCGTGGCCTCGACCAAAGCCTTCACCACTCAATTGGTGGGCCTGCTGTTGCTGACCCTGGCCCTGGGTCAGGTTCGCGGCACATTGGCCGCAGGCGTCGAAGCCACACTGGTGGAAGAACTGCGTCGCCTGCCGACCCGTCTGGGCGAAGCCCTGGCCATGGACAGCACTGTGGAAAAAATCGCCGAGCTGTTCGCCGAGAAGAACCACACCCTGTTCCTCGGTCGCGGTGCGCAATTCCCGGTGGCGATGGAAGGGGCGCTCAAGCTCAAGGAAATCTCCTACATCCACGCCGAAGCCTACCCGGCGGGCGAGCTGAAACATGGCCCGCTGGCGCTTGTGGATAACGACATGCCAGTGGTCACCGTGGCACCGAACAACGAGTTGCTGGAGAAGTTGAAGTCCAACCTCCAGGAAGTCCGCGCCCGCGGCGGTGAACTGATCGTCTTCGCCGACGAGCAGGCCGGCATGACCAACGGTGAAGGCACCCATGTTGTGCACATGCCGCATATCCACGACATCCTGTCGCCGATCCTCTACACCATTCCGTTGCAGTTGTTGTCGTACTACGTGGCGGTGTTGAAAGGTACTGACGTTGACCAGCCACGTAACTTGGCGAAGTCGGTGACTGTGGAATAAGTTCTTCACAGGCAATGAAAACGATGGTTCTTTAAAATAAAGATTGACACTAAATAATAAAGATTGACACAAGCCAACATAGATTGACACAAGGTCTAAACCCCCGTATTTACGGGGGTTTTCCTTTTCTGGATCGATCCTTCGGTCTGGATTCATCGCTTCGATTTTTAGCTGTAGTAGCCTAGGAATGCCTTCGAGATGACTGCTAGGCCGAGCATCTTTTCCTACAACTATTTCCAGCGTGAAATGAAGCGGTTCGCACGAGCTGAGGAGGCGGGGGTTGCGAGGTCGCAGGTTTGCATCACAGCAGGACATTGAACGGCACATTGCAAACGGATTTGGCGCAGGCGCCGGAGCGAGCTACGTGCCTTGGCTAAGAGTGCAGGATGTTCCGTCAAGGGGGCGTTCGCACAAGATCCCAGGAGTGAAGGTTGATCGGATACATCACCTTCTGTCAGACCTTGAGAGGTCTTATCACCTTGTTTGCGAATTTTCTGAAGACGTTGTGGATATTCGTGAGCAATACCCCTTGTTACCTCTAGAGCATGTGCAAACTATTGCCGCTTCAATAGGTGTCCGTTATCCGACGTACCCAGGCACCAAAGTGCCGTATGTAATGACAACAGATTTTCTATTAACTGTTCGAGAGCCAGGTGGGGGTTTTAAAACTGTTGCTAGAACGGTTAAGTATCAAAAGGATTTGGATGGTAAAGGGGCGAAGAGAACGCTTGAAAAGCTTGAAGTTGAAAAGCGGTTTTGGCAAAAGCAAGGAGTTGATTGGAATATCGTTACTGAAGAGTATTTCACTCGGGATTTGATAAAGAATCTTGGTATGCTCAGGAAATACTCAAAGCTGCCGAGGGACTTAATGAAGTCATCCTTGCATGCTAGATTCATCGAGCTCCTAGAGAACAGCAGACCCTATCCATGGAGTTTGGCTGAGTGTCTGCGAAAAATTGCCTCTCAGTTATCTATATCATATGCCGACGCCAGAGGAGTGTTTTTTTATTTTGTCTGGAATAAAGTCGTCAAGATTGATTTGTTGAATGCCCCTCTCTTATTGACTGATGCTTTGCCAGAGTTTGAAGTTGTTCAAGCCGCCGGTCAGATATCATTGAAGGAGAATATGTCATGAAAGTTGTCGTTAATGGCGTATTTGAACCGGTTACAGAGCTCTCCGTTATCAGCGACATGGTTAGGGCTATCCATCTCGATGAAAAACATGATGTGGTGTTTGTCATTGGGTTAACAGAACCTTTTCGGCAGCCCTATGCTGTTGGCCTAGAGGGTTTTTGCTGCTCGTTGAGTTCCGGTGATACCAAGCCAGTAACCATCACTACGCCAGAGTTCATGATGGTGCTTGAAGACGATCTGAGCGAGAAAGCGAAGCAAGCCAGAGATGATAAATGGGATGTCATAGCCCCGCTGATTGAGTCTAGTTATCCTGGACAACTATTTGTGCGTGGTGAACTAGGGAGATTGGTGTCGAACAGAGCTTCGGAGCTTGGAATTCAGCGCAAAACTATTTATCGACTGCTCTACCGGTATTGGGTTTATGGTCAGGTGAGAAACTCATTGCTGAATAATTATACGGCAGTGGGGGTTCCAGAACGAAACTATGATCCCAGTAGACCGCCGGGGAGGCGGCCAAGGTTTCAAGGAGTTCTTGTCCAACCTGCCAAAATTATTAACGCCGTTGACAAACGTTGTATCCGGTTGGGGTACTCTTTGTACGTTAATGATAAAAAACCCTCTATTGTCAGCGCTTATGACGAAATGCTGAAAAAGTTCTATTCAGTAAAGGATATGTCTAAGAAAGATGGTGAGGGGTGTCGTCTGTTACCTAGCTCAGAAATACCGAACTATCACCAGTTCTATAATTGGGGTAGGAAATTTTTTGATGAGGTCGAGACTGAGCGTGGGCGTAAAGGATTAAAAAAATGGCTTAAGGACTGTCGTCCGCTGTCTGGTACTGTCCGCGATTGGCTTCGTGGCCCCTGTCATCAGTTCGAAATCGATGCAACGATTGCCGATATTTATTTGGTAAATAGCTACTCTAGGCGAATGCTGATAGGTCGGCCGGTACTTTACATCGTAGTCGATAGTTTCTCTGGAATGATCGTTGGCCTTTATGTGGGACTGGAGGGCCCTAGCTGGAATGGCGCTAGGCAAGCGCTATTCAATGCTTTCACCTCCAAGGTCGAGTTCTGTGCTCAGAATGATGTCGAGATCGACCCAGAGGACTGGGACTGCCACCACTTGCCGTACAACATCTACTCAGACAGGGGTGAGATGCTGTCGATGGCATCAGAGGGACTTGCGACAGGTCTGGGCATCGAGATGGGGACTGCACCGCCTTTTCGACCAGATTGGAAGCCGATGGTGGAGAGCCGGTTCGGTATTTTGAATGACCTCACCGGGATCAGGTGGCTTCCCGGTGGAGTGGCTGCGCGCGAGCAAGAGAGGGGCGAACGAGATAACCGGCTCGACGCAACGCTGAACCTGAAAGAGTTCACTCAGATCATCATCAGGTGTGTCCTCCACTACAACCGGCATCATCGGCAGCCCGGTCGGCTCACCCAGGCGATGATGAATGATGGTGTTGAGCCTACTCCTATTGGGATTTGGACATGGGCTTCTGAAAACGAACTAATCGAGCCCAATAGTCGGCCAGACGAGCTGGTATATCTCCACCTGTTGCCTCGTGATCGGGCAACCGTTCAAAAAGGTGGGCTGATGTTCCGCGGAATGCACTATGTCTGTGAAATGGCTGTGGAGAAAAACTGGTTTGCCAAGGCCCGCAGTCGTGGGGTCTGGTCGGTAGAGTGTTGGTACGACCCGAATTCCTCTGCTCATATCTGGATTCACAATGATAGTAAGCAGTTCATCCGTTGTGATCTTCGCCAGTCGGATACTAAGTACGCCGGTTATCGCTCGGACGAAATCTATGATTTGATCGAAGCCTATCGACAAAAACCACCTGCACACCGGCGCGCCGAGTTGGAAAGCCGTGTGGATCTAACCGACGTGGTCAGTAAGATCATCAACAATGCGCTTGCGGAGCAGAAGCAAGAACCGGTACCCGCCACAAAAGCGGAAGCCGTAGGAAACATTCGCGAGAATCGGGCTGCGGAGCGATTTATGGAGCGCGAGAATGCTCCTGTTCCTGATGGGGTGCGGGCGCAGCCAACTGATCGGGAGACTGGATCAACTCCCAATACACATGAGTCATATGCCGGCCCACGCAGTGCAGAGATCATCGATATGCTCAAGAGAATCCGCCCAGGACACACCAAATGAAAGGCGCCCAGATTTTTGCGAGCTACACCAAACAGCCCATCCCTGAATACGCTGGCAACCCGCTGATCGAAGCATTGCCTCCGATCCTTACGGATACAGAAGCTGCGGAGTTGATCTCGAATTTTCCTCAGCCAGTGGATCCCGAAGAACTCACCCTGGATGGGGCAATCCGGATTCACTGCATAGATCGTTTGAGAACAGTGGTGCAGCCCTTTTTGCTTCACCTGGATTTAGAGTCCATGTTCTCACTGCTCATCCGCCGGGGGTACGTGGGTCGTAATCCCACGTCACCTGATACCGTTAGGCATTTGCATTCCTTGTCGGGAGCTCAGCGTTACCATGACGCTTTCAAGTCGACCGCTGAGACCTTCAGTGTGGTGGGGCTAAGCGGCATTGGTAAGTCGACAGCTCTGCACGCCATCTTGAGTCTTTATCCACAAACGATTCGTCATGAGCGTTATGAGGGTAAGCAATTCGTCCACACCCAAATCACTTGGCTTAAGCTCGACTGCCCCCGAGATGGTTCCTTGTCGGGATTTTGCCAGCAGTTCTTTTATGCCGTTGGAAATGCCCTGGGGGACAAGGACTATCACAAGCGTCACCGGCATCGGAACATCAATGATGCGCTGCAGCAGATGGAGCAGGTCGCCAGCACATTTTTCATAGGTGCGTTGCTAATCGACGAGCTTCAGAACCTCCACCTAGCTAAAACCGGTGGCAAGGAGAGCATGCTGAACTTCTTCCTCAACTTGGTTAACAACATCGGAATTCCTGTCGTTTTCATCGGTACAAACTCGATGATCAGCTTGTTTTCGGATGTCATGCGCAACGCCCGTCGTTGCTGCGGCGTGGGCATGCTGGAGTTCAAACGCTTCGAAAAAGAAGATGACGAATGGAAAATGCTGGTCGGGAACCTTTGGAGCTATCAGTGGTGCAAGCAGACGGCTGAACTGACTGGCGAGATTTTCGATGTGTTGTATGAGCACACCCAAGGCGTTACAGATTTTCTCGTCAAGCTGTTGGTGTTGAGTCAGCGTTATGCGGTTCAAAGTGGTTTGGAGTGTTTGACTGCCGAGATAATTGCAAAGGTGAGCAACTCCAAGATGCAGATCCTGAAGCCAGCACTGTCAGCCCTGCGCAGTCGAGATCCAAAGCGGATGCGGCAGTTCGACGACCTGCTGCCGATCGAAGAGCAACTGAACGACATGATGGCGTTCGATGGACTGGTTCGAGCAGACCGCCTCGCCCTGCTTCGGAGTGTCGTATCGCGTGAACATCCGACAAACCCGACTCCAGCAGTTTCCACGAATAAACCCCAGGCACCTGCTGCTGTCGCTGTAGAGTTCTCTGAGGCTAAAGCGCTGAGCGAACACGATTCTCCACTTGAAGCGTTAAGGGCCGCAGGTTGGATAAATAACGATCTGTTTGAGTTTTCACCGACGTATCGCAAAAAGTGAGTTGGAGGTGGTGAAATGGATCTCAAATTCCATTTCTTCCCCACAGCATTTCCCGACGAGACACTACACAGCGTGCTTTCTCGTTATGCACGCCTTTGCGGTGTTCGCAGCGTCAAGGTCGCTTTCGCCGGAGCGAGATTCCCAGCGGCCTTCTCGCAGAGTGTGGCGTTCCCAAGCCACTTGGACGAACTTGTCGAAGCCCTGCCTTGCGGTACGAGCTTGTCGGTGGCCGAGGTCATCAAGCGTCACACGCTGTTGCCCTACTACGCCCCCTTTGTCAGCCAGGATCAAGTGGATCAAGCCCAGGCTTTGATGGCCGGCGATGGAACAGGGCTGATGCTCAAATTGGGCGTCAATGCGAGTCGTCTCGGGTTCGCCTCCAGAATGCGTTTTTGCCCAGACTGTGTAGTCCAGGATCAGGTTCGAGTCGGAGTCGCCTATTGGCATCGGGTTCACACGCTCCCTGGTGTGTTGGTGTGTCCCTATCATTGCACCTTGCTCAACGTCGTGGATCATCGCTGGTTCAGTCGCAATTCTCGGCAACTCAACCTGCCTGGCGATGACAGTGTGCAAGCACACTCGATACCGCTTCATGTCCCATTGATCTGTCTGCCGGCGCTACACGACATAGCGCTGCGCTCACTACTGGTGCTCGAATCTGAGGTCCATGCGCTGTCGACCTCCAAAGTGCGCTCCACGCTTCTGCAAGGGGCCGTGGAACACGACCTTACTTCCAAGCCCCGTCGCTTGCATCTACGACGTCTTGCGCAGCATATGGCTGCATTTTGCCGAACACTTCCGAATACCTGGGAATATTCGGTACTCAGCGAGGCTCGAGAGGGAGTCCCCGCCACATGGGTCACTAAGCTACTGCGCAAGCCAAGAGACTCCCACCATCCTCTCAAGTACATCCTGTTGGCCAGCGCACTGAGGGTCGATATGGAGAGCGTGCTGGGTAAAGAGACATTATGCGAGCCACAGACAGCGCCCCCTATTACGGCTGTCTCTCAACTCCCAAAGTGCGCTCCACGGATGTTTGACATTGAGGGGCTGGACTGTATATCGATGGCGGTGTGGAAACATGCGCTCGCGGGAGCCGATGCGAGAAAGATCGCTTCAGTACTAGGGGTTTCGCTGGTCCACGTCTACCGGACCATCCGCGGCGTGGAAGGTGGGTCAGACGCCTGGAAAGAGGCAAGGTTTCTCAGCCAGCTCCGCGAAAGACGAATGGTCTTCGATGCTGAGTATCGCTTGCAGAAGGCACATGACTGCCGGGGGTACGCTTGGCTGTATCGTTGCGATCGGCCTTGGCTGACGGAGTGCATTGCGAAGCGAGCTGCCGATCATGCAAACAGAGCGGATAGCGCTGACATGTTCGCCGTTCTCGATGTGAGACTTGCCAAGCAAGTCGGGCAATGTGCCCGAGCTCTTCGCTCTTTGCCGGGAAAACCTGTCCGGATCTCACGCACCAGGATCGGTCGAGAGCTTCACGTGCTGTCCCGTTTCGAGAAACAACTCTCCAAGCTACCCCTCTGTGCAGCAGCACTCATCGAGTTTTGTGAGTCTCTTGAAGAGTTCCACAATCGACGATTGTGGTGGGCGAGGCAAAAGCTTCGTTCGGAGGGAAAGACCATAAGTCAGTCGTCTCTCTACAGGACTGCGAGTATCAGGCTTAGGATTTAGTCAGGTGATGATCGGGCGCCACGTGTTAAGAAAATCCTTACCCTGGTACAGGTTGACGTGTGTTACAAGGGGCCGAACCCGGGATATGTGTCCTTTGCGAGCCCTACCTTGTAAGTCGATAACTGATGTCTGATCTGCTTTTTTTCCCAATGTCGATGCCGGACGAGATGTTGCATTCTCGTATCACCCGTTATCACTACCTGTCAGGTAACAGAACCGAAGCAGAGACCTTTCATGATCTGTTCGACTCGACTCCATTTGGAGTCGGAATGCTTCCTAAACAGATCGAGGTACTCGCAGCGAAGCTGCCGGGGGATAGAGAGCGCAATCTCAACGAACTCATCAGCAACAACACCACTTTTCCAGCCTATCGGCCTTTTTTGGGTATGCGCGACGATGCGGAAAAAGGAGCTGACGGGAGCGTTGTTTCTGAAGTGGCGCGTGTACCGCGTCGAGAAGTAACTGTTCACGGAAAGGCTAGGATCTGTCTCAGCTGCGTACAGCAGGATCTCTTGGAGCTTGGCTATGCCTACTGGCATCGGTCACACCATATGCCTGGTGTCATGGCTTGCTGGCGTCATGGCGAGCGGCTTATTCATGCCTGCCCAAAGTGCTCCCACCCATTCTATCGGAGGTACAAATTACTCCCGAGCTTAACCGAACAATGTGTATGCGGTTGGAGTCCGTTAAACGCTGCAGAAGGGGCGAAGGCATCGGACGTTGAGATGAAGTTTGCAATTTTCGCGTATGAAGTTCTCCAGCGTAATCTTCCATCGGTGTGCAGTAAAGTTCTTTACTCCTGCCTTGTTCGGCAGACTAGGAAACGTGGTTTCACTCACGGCGAACTAATCAGTACTGCAAAGTTGATTGATAGTATTAGAGCTAAATTTGGGGATGAGGTTCTGTCGCAGATGGACAGGGCTTTTGACCAAGGGAAGCTTCAGACCTGGATCAGATTTCGGGTTTATAAAGGCCAGATCGATATGCCGTTAGCCCGGCATTTGATTATCGCGTTTCATCTGTTCGGTAGTGTCGAAAAGTTTGAGCTGTACTTGAGAAAAGAGTTGATTCTTTTTAGCGCTGCTAATTCTGGGATACCTTCCAAAGTTAAGCAGGGGCGGCCTAGTAAGAAGGATCAGCATCGGCAAAAAATAGAAACGCTTATGGCGCTGCGTCCGGACATTAACTTGGAACATCTCTGGGCGAATGCTTATCAAGCTACTCGATGGATCACGGAACATGACAACTCATGGCTTATGGCGAAACTCCGCGCGGTGAAACACGAGCCCCTGTCGGTAGAGGAGGCTAGCGACCCACGAGATCCATCATATGCTGACATCATTCAAGCAGGTGTCGATGGTTTGTATCGAGTTACGAAAGATCAGAAGCGTGTAAACATCGGCAATCTCCTGAAATTGCTTCCAACCCGCATGAACCCTATACCAGCAATTCGTAAACAGAAATTTCCTTTAGTCACTCAGATGGTTGAGCGTCATCTTGAGTCTGTCTGGCATTTTCGATTAAGGCGCCTGGTGTGGGCAATTGCGGAAATGCGAAGGCTAAACCTCCCATTGAACACTGGAAGTCTCAGGTTAGTCTCCACGGTACCTGCTCAAGTTTTCCCAATACTTTTCAGCTTCTTTGAGTGGAATCTTGAGCATTTCGCCAAAAACGGTATTGAGCCTGAGACCCTACTCAGGTCGACAGGCGTATCGCGGAATTGGGAAGGGCCTCCCGGTTTTGATGTCATTTTGGGTGGGCATGCATATCGTCGGAGGGGATCTGGCTTCGAGCTCTCGGAGCTGATGTGAGACCAGGTTAACTACCAACCGCAGCTGAGGGGTGATCGCGAGATCATCCTGATGCAATCTCCATTTCGGATGCCTTGGTTACCTGACGGTCATTTCGAATGGCTTTGCACGAAGCGTCGCAGTACCGCTTGAGCGTCAGGTGTTTCCTGAAGGTCATTGAGCATTTTGATCGGGTCACGATGCTCAGCAATCAGCAGGGCAGAGCGACGTCGGATCAAGGCTTCAAGGTGACCCGGACTGAACTCCGGATGGTATTGAGTGGATATTGCATGGCGCCCGTATCGAATTATCTGGTGCGGGTCATGATTCGAGCGAGCCAGTGCGATAGCGCCTTCAGGAAGAGTGATGACGGTCTGTTCATGAGTGAGGTGAGCTGGGAATCGAGCTGGCCACTGCTTCAACAGTTCATCTTCCATGGCGACGGGCAGCAGCTGGATCATTTCGCAGCCCACTTCGCGCCCATCAGGGTGATAGTCGACAACACCACCTAACGCGTGAGCCATGAGCTGATGCCCATAGCACACTCCGAACAGCGGCATCTCAATAGTCATGGCTTCGCGAATCCACTGCGCTACGTATTCGCTCCAGGGCTCTCGGTCGGTGACCATTGCCCAAGAGCCGGTGATGATAGCGACGCAATCGTCACAAGGATCAGGTAACCGTTCGCCCTCAAAAGCTCGTACTACGGTCACCTCGTCTGATGAGACACCAAGGGCTGTTCCAAACCAGGCAGGCAGGTCACCAAGTTGATCGCGGATGTCATCGGGTGGCGTGCCGACTTGAACAATGAGGACCTTAGGTAAAACCAACAGTAAATACCCTATATGGGGGGAATGGATCAGGGATGCAGTTGGACAGATCAATCTCCCAGTGCGAATTCGATCCCTGCTTCGATATGAATGGCAGTCGAGTCGAAGCCTGGTAAAGCAAGTTTATCTGTCTCCAGGATCAGGCATATTTCTGTGCACCCAAAAATGACAGAGTCAGCACCTTCGGCTTTGCCTTGCTCGATCAAAGACAAAAGCACCGCTCGCGATTCCTCACGAACAATCCCCAGGCTGAGCTCGTTGAAGATGATGTCATGGATTTGACCGCGACCCGCGCTATCGGGGACGAGCACTTCAATACCATGTTCCCGCATACGGGCTGGGTAGAAGCCGTTCTCCATTGTGTAGCGAGTCGCGATCAGGAGAGGTTTCTTATGACCTGCGATCTTGAGGTGATCCGCCACGACATCGACGATGTGGATGAAGGGTAGAGGTGTAGCCGCCATTACCGCATCTGCCACCAAGTGCATGGTCACCGCGCAAATCATCACGCAGTCAGCGCCTGCGCTTTCTAGGCTTCGAGCCACTTCAGCAAGCTGAAGCCCGGCCTTATCCCATTCGCCGGCTTTTTGCTTATCGACAATAGTCTGGAAATCCACCGAATGCAGCAGCACCTGCGCCGAATGAAGCCCGCCTAACCGCTGGTTGATTCCTCGATTTAACTCTCGGTAATACACCGCAGAGCCCTCGTAGCTCATGCCACCAATGAGACCAATCTTCCGCACTTCACACCTCCTATATCCGGATTCCCGATGATTGACGGCAGACGAGTGCCCATTCGTATCGGCTGGAGTGTATGCTGCGAAGATATTCACAAATAATGAATAATCAGCATACTGGATTCTCAAAATGAGAAACTTGGATTTAGACTCACTGCAAATATTCAAAGCAGTGGTGGACTACGGCAGCATCACGAATGCGGCAGCCCAGCTCAATCGCGTGCAATCGAATATCACCACGAGGGTGAAAAACCTGGAGGAGCGCTTGGGCGTGGCGCTTTTCCATCGCCAAGGTGGAAAGCTGATTCCGTCGGATGAGGGGCGGCTGCTGCATCAGTATGCTGAAAAATTGCTTCGCCTTTCCATCGAAGCGGAGACCGCGCTTAAACGCGGCACCCTGCAAGGTGCACTTCGAATCGGCACGCTCGAAAGTACCGCTGCCGCGAGACTTCCTCCGCTACTGTCCAGCTATCACGAACGCTTTCCAGATGTTCAGATTGAGTTGATATCCGGATCAACGGATTCGCTAATTGCTCAGGTTCATCGCGGTCAGATCGAGGCCGCATTCGTCTCAGATCCGTTCACCGCTGCTGGTCTGGAGAGCCAGGAAGTCTTCATCGAGGAGCTGGCTCTCATCGTCGCGAAGAACAGCCCGATCGTTAATGCCCGAGCACTGCAAGGATCGACGATCATCGCTTTCGCCAAGGGCTGCTCGTTCAGGCGCATTCTGGAGAGCTGGCTAGAGACCTGCGAAATCGTGCCCACCAGAGTGCTCGAGCTCGCTTCCTATCATGCGATATCAGCGTGTGTGGCAGCGGGTACGGGGGTGGCAATCATGCCGCAGTCCGTTCTCAAGGCCGTTCAGGTGGAAAGCCTGGTCAGGGCGCTCCCTCTGCCGCCCAAGGTTGCACGTGTTCGAACCCACCTGGTCTGGCGTTGTGGTCACGAATCGCGCGCGTTGCAATCTATTCGGGATGAGATAGCTAGGTATCGGGGATCTAGTGCGTAGGAACACATTTCTGCGAATGTCTGATTTTGGTTGTTTTCTGCGTAATTGCACTCCACTTGACCACCCATTTGCATTGCCACTGACCGCTCAATTGCATTCGAGCTGACCAAGCGTTTTCATCGGATTTGACAAGCACAATTCGCGACCTCGACCGGCTGGAATCGACCCCGTAGCCGCCGTTGGCGACAGCAGCTATCGGCCAAAAGGTCGCCCATAAGGCACTGGTCGCAACACCGGTGCCTCTGCAGAGAAGCCCTGCTTCCTAGTCTAAGTTCAGCCGCTTGCGTGTCTCGTCGCTCATGAAGATATCGTAGATATGGCGATACTCGCGGGCTTGGGTCTCAATCGCCGTAACCTTGTGATACCGAATTGAGCCGTGCACAACAATTACCTTGGTAGGCGGCTTAAACGGATTGTCCAATTCGACCTCGACCACAACGGGGGGTTTTTCGTCGCCAAGTCTTTCAGCGTCGGCCTCCGGCGGGGGTACATAGGCAAGGCGGCTGGCCTCGGGGAATAAGACTACGTTGGTACCCGCCTCACCCGTCTGCACGGATGGGAAGACCAGACCGTCGACCTGCTTGCCAAAGCGCAGCCGTAGGTACTCGAACACCACCTGAGTCGACAGATAGCTCAGCTCATCATTACGAGCCTTTGGCCTGGACATCTTTTTGACAAGTGAGCCCAGGAATACCTTGCGATGTAGCGCCTCACGAAACCCTACGTCCAGGAGCGACAGATCCGGAGGTTCAACCTGGTCCAGTGCCGTGAGGTCAAGGAGCTTCAGTTCGGCGACTGGAGTCAGCGCCGTGCTCACCACATGATCCCCGGTGATGGAGCGGATTTCGCTCAGACAGGTCTCTCGCTCCAGCGCGCAGTACAGAGCGGAGATACCGTTCGGCGTCATCCTTTGACTGCTTGCCAGGAATCTCGGAGTAGGGCCGAATTGGCCAGCGGGATCATTAATTATCTTCTCCGCATCGCTGAAACCTTTAGCAAGACGCGCACGGTACATCAAGTCGCCATTGGCCATGGTCCGGATAGCTTCAGACTTAAGGCTTTCGTTATCGGCGACCAGAAAGGAGAAAATCGAGTCGAGAAATTCTCCGGCATTCGCGTTGAAGAAGCGGTGCGTGTACTGCACACCCTCAACGAACTGGTCCCAAAGACCTTCGTAGAGGTTTACTTCCATCGCGTCGTCCTCGCCATAAAAGTGCGTAGTGTCGCCGGCATCATCCAGATTGAATTCATCTGGAACACCGCTACACAAATCGTCGAAATATGGTTCGTTGCCGAGATCAAACCATTCCGAGAGAACAATATCTATCTCTGCAATGGGGAAAAGCTCAATCCTGGCCCCATACAACATGCTGAGCTCGTAGTCCGAGAGACTCTCCTTACGGGCAATATTCTCGCGAACCCGGGCATAGACGTATTCAAATAGAATCTGGGACTCAATTGCCTTCCCGCGGCGCTGGCAATACTTGCAGCCAGCTTCCTGCCCGTGCGCATCGAACAGCTTCTTGAGAGGTTCCGGAGTGACGCATTCAATACAAATCATCGCTTCTTCCTGAAGGGTCTTTTTCTCATACATATGGCTGGAGCCATCTACTTAGCAAAGCTGGCAGCGCCCGTGTAGCTCCCAAAAGCGGCAGCTGATTGCACTGCACCATTAAGGTAATCTCCATCAGGGATCATTTGAACAGACATTCCAAGGAGGGCCGAGCAACTCATGTCCGCAGATAAATCTCTTGTCGCTGCCCTTCAAGCGCTGTGGGACATCCCGCCACCTGGCCCACAGAATCTCTGGAGCAGCCGCGAGTTCGTCGCACTTAAGGAGTTGCTCACCAAGCGCTACCGCAGCGGAAAATCCACCTTCGGGCTGGAGGTCTCCATCGGCAATGCGCTTAGGTCGCTGGGTCTGCCATGCAGCACCCCCCATCTGCCCAACCAGCCCAGGCCAGACATGGGTAAGGTGGCTGCCGCGTTGGCTCACGAGTTTCAACGGACCACCACTAGGCGGCGTTACCTCTGCCCGCTCGATATGGCCGATGAGCTCCCGTCCTTCCAGTTTGGCAATGCCCGGATGGGTCGATTCACCGCTGCCGAACTTGAGGTTTTGTTCAATGCGCCCCGCTTAGAGCGCTGTTATCCAGGCATACGGCTGGACGCTCAGCGTCTGTCCCAGTTTCATTGGATGGTCGTAGAGGAAGACGTGTCTGTTCGCGGCGAATCGGGCAATCGCCAGTTCTCCTGGCTGGACTTCCCCATCGGAAAGGATCTGGGCGAGATTGTTCCCCACCGCGGGCGCTTCCCCGCGGCGGTAGAGCGCGCGCTTTTCTTCCTGCTGCTGGCGCCATGGGAGGACTGGGCCGAGATGACCGAGGTGGATTGGCGGGGATTCCAGCTGCCTTGGGTCTACACCGTCGACGATGACCTGTGCGCTTTCCCGCACCCGCCGCCACCCCCTGAGCGGCTGTCGTGGGAGCCGTACTCCTACCAAGTGGACCACGACGAGTGGGAGGAATCTGAACGCCCGATGTGGCTGCGAACCTGGGCAACCGCCGAGGATGTGCGGCAGGCACTGGAAGCCAGGTGGGCGCTGCTGCAGGCAGCGAGTACCCAGGCGTCGGAACTTTTCTCAACTCCGGTGGAGCACTTCCTGGTCCGTGCGTTCCTTTCCGATAGCATCGATGAAGTGATGGCGCACCTCATCATGATTGAGGCCGCGTTTGGCGCCGAGGCAGACCACAGACGCAAGCTGCGACTGACAGGCGATAATCACGACGAATCGCCGACACGCAGGGTTGCTGCAAGACTGAGCGCCGCCATCGTCGAGCCGGGTGCAGCGAAGGAGTATCTGGACCTATACGATATGCGATGCACCTACGTTCACGGGCGCCCTGAAGGTCGCATCATCTCCACCCAACAGCGGGTCTTGGCACGTCGCCTTGCACGCGAAGCGGCAAACGCCCTGGT
Source organism: Pseudomonas sp. Pseusp18 (assembly GCF_059506005.1). Classification (NCBI taxonomy): domain Bacteria; kingdom Pseudomonadati; phylum Pseudomonadota; class Gammaproteobacteria; order Pseudomonadales; family Pseudomonadaceae; genus Pseudomonas; species Pseudomonas sp. Pseusp18. Next base: position 6,636,474 of record NZ_CP169240.1, on the reverse strand, counting down.
TGGCCTGGCGCAAGCACAACAGGTCCGTGAAATCGTCCTGCTCGACTTGCTCAATCGCGGCGTGGCGAACCTCCCACCCAAGCCGTGACCATGCGGCTAACTCAGGCGCAGTCTCATGAAGGTAGGTGGTGTGTTGCGAATGTCCGCATTGGGTTGTTGATTTCTGCCGGTCAAGGTCACTCACTGTACTGGTCAAGTCTGATGCAAACGACTGGTCAGGACCAATGCAAATGGGTGGTCAAGTCCTTACAATTACGCATTTTCTGCCAATCATGACCACGCAACGTGATGATCAAAGCTGGTGCAAGTGACTGATGAGCTCAACCTACATTACGCAGGCTGAGCTATCATCGTCTTCAGCTGTTCTGAATCGCTCTGACTTTCTCGGTAGTGATCGGCTCACCGCCGATGCCCCAGTCGCCGCTCTTCACTTCCTCAAAGATGACCCAGGTCACACCGCGCATTTTCTCGCCTTCGACCGAGACCATGGCATCGGTGATCTTGCTGATAAGCTCGGCCTTTTGTTCGGTCGAGAAAACACCTTCAATGCCTTTCACAGTTACCAGTGGCATAGCCAGACTCCTTCAATTGTTGAGTGATGCTGTGAACCAGTCGAATACTTATTCCTGGTATGCCGCATAGTCGGTGTAGCCCTTCGCTCCGATCACACCGTAGAAGGTGGAGTGATCGCTCGGTGCGAGTGGCCAACCGTTCTGCATCCGCTCGACCAAGTCCGGGTTGGCAATGTACGAGGTGCCGAAGGCGATCAGGTCATGGTTGCCGTTCTGCAGCTCGGCTTCTGCCAGCTGTGCGTTAAATCCACCGGCGCCGATGACTGTGCCTTTGTAGAGTGAGCGGAAGTGCCTGTAGAAGCCTCTCGGGAAAGGCACTGCATCCAGCGTTGGTTGGTAGTTCAAGTGGACGAAAGCCAGCTCACGCTCGTTAAGCTCCGAGGCGATACTGTTCCAGGTAGCCTCTTCCTCTGGATATGGACGCAGATCGTACAGACGTCCGAACGGTGAGATCCGTACACCTACGCGGAAACCGCCAATGGCATCAGCGATAGCATCGACAGTCTCCAGCAGGAAGCGCTGACGGTTCTCGATTGATCCACCGTATTTGTCGGTACGTGTGTTGATCTGGCTGCTCAGGAACTGGTCGAACAGGAAAGCGTTAGCGGCCATCAGCTCGACGCCATCGAAGCCGGCTTCCACCGCACGTAACGCCGCAGCAACGAAGTCTTCGGTGACACGGTGAATCTCATCGATGGTCAGTGCACGCGGGACGCTGGGGGCAACAGGACCAGCAACGTCAGGTGCGGTCCACGCGTAAACCGTAGTACCTACAGCCGGTTCGGCACTCGCCGAGACCGGTGCCACGTTGCCAGGCTGCAGCGACACGTGGGACATTCGGCCAACATGCCACAGCTGGGCAAAGATCTTGCCGCCTTTGGCGTGCACGGCATCAGTCACTTCGCGCCAGGCGCGGGTCTGCTCATCGGTGTAGATTCCAGGGGTGTACAGGTAACCACGCCCTTCGTCAGAAATCGGCAGACCTTCAGTGATGATCAGACCGGCTGAGGCCCGCTGCGCGTAGTAAAGCGCAGTCAGTTCTGTCGGGACGTTGTCTTCCGTCCGGGTACGGGTCATTGGGGCCATGACTACCCGGTTAGCCAGTTCCAGGCTGTCCAGATTGTATGGAGTAAACAGCTTTTTCATGTGCAACCTCTACGAACGAATACCTGATTCAAACGGCTTGCTTAACCGGTGACGACTTCGAGTTTCGGCACCATACGGATCGCCTTGGAGAAGTTGGCGAGGTTCACGGACGTCTTGGTGACGATGCGGTGCAGCTCTTCCACTTTCTCGGAAGGCGCATCGGTGTGGATGCGCACGACGTAGCTGATTTCGTCGAAACCGGGGTTAACGCTTTCGTCTAGGCCCAAGAATCCGCGCAGATCAAGCTCACCATGGGTCTCGATTTCAAGGTTGTGGATGGTGATGCCCATGGCCGAGGCATTAACGACATAACCCACGGAGAGACATGCGTTCAAAGCGGAAATCAGCAGTTCCTGTGGGTTCGGGGCAGAGTTGGCACCCAGCAGTTCCAGTGGCTCATCGGCCGCGATCTTGATGTCACGTGGGTAGTCGGTACCGCTCAGGTGGAAGCGGTCGACGGTGGCCACGGTGCGGGTTTGATGTTCCCACTTGGTTTTGACCTTGAAGCGTGCGTGACGCTTGGACGGATCTTCAGCGACGCCCTGTGCGAAGGCTTGCAGCGCCGCGATATCAATACCGTTGAGATGCTTGTCCATTGTCGAATCCTCTTAAAATCATGAGTAAATAATCAGAAATTCAAGACAGCCGAGGGCAATAACCCTGTCAGTACGTGCAGCCGGAAATTGAGCAGCTGGTTGCACCGATGGCTTCTTCATCACTCGAAAGTTCTTCAACTGCTGCCCGGAGCACTTCGGTAAACACTGCGGGATCCTGAGCGCCGGAGATGTGGCGGTTGCCATTGATCACGAACAGCGGTATGCCAGTTCCAAAGCGGTTGACCGCTGCTTCATCACTGCGAATTGCGGCCTCTGCCGAATCGAAGCCATGGAGATCAGATGCACCCACCTCTATCGCCAGATCTCGCAAGATCTGTTCGTTAAATATGTCCTTACCCTCGGTGGTTCCAGCCAGGTAAAGCCGCTCGATAAAGCGGGCTTGCAGTGTCGGATCAGAGATGGCCTTTACGTACCGGTGAGCTGCGGAGGTGTCCCCGAAGCGCATGAGGTCAAACCGGTAGTCCAACCCTTCAAGCGAAGCATTTACTTGTACGGACTTCATGAACACGTCCGCTTGTGCCTTGCTGCCGGTTTTCTGTACCAGTGCCTGGCTGAACGGGATCGGGTTCAAGCCATTGGCCAATCGATAAGCGTGAGGCACGATTTCAACTTCATGCCCGAGTGCATCAATGGCCTTTTCCAGGCGCTTCTTTGCTATCCAGCACCAGGGACAGACAAAGTCGGACCAGACCTCAACCGTAATTTTCTTCATGGAATCTCCTCTCATCTGCCTCTGCTGGATAAGCTGCGAAAGCTCCCTCAGCTCTGGGGGGTACTGTCCATGGCATCCAGGACGTGAGTGCTGTACACCACCGCCGCACCGGCGTTTAGATTCACTGCCACACCCAGGGCTTCACTGACTTCCTCGGTGGTGATGCCGAGTTTCTTGGCCTCAGCAGCGTGAAACGCGATGCAGCCATCGCAGCGAGTGGTGACAGCGACAGCCAGAGCGATCAGCTCGCGAGTCTTGGCATCGAGGTGATTGGTTTTGTTGCCGGCGTTACCGAGCATTGCCGCGCCCCGCAGGGTGTCAGGCGAATGAGTGCCGAACTCTTTCAGGCGAGCACTTACATCGGTGATGGTTTGTTGCCAGTTAGGCATGCTAGACATGATTACCACCCTACTAGTTGATAGGTAAGATTTGCCAAAAAATGGGCCGACGCGGGTCGCTATCAGCCCCTTGCACGCAGAGATCAGTACTCTGCGATCATCCGAATTACAGCCATATTCACAGTCTCACCGTCCTTCGTGGCCCAGTTAATGAAGCTCGATCCTTCAAGAATGCTGAGCAACAGGTAAGACTTCTCTCTGGATCCGCGCCCTTGGGCTAACTCCCCAGCAGCAATGCCTTCGTCCATCACTCTGGTCAACCAGGACAACTGCACGTCGAAGAATCGCTGTGTCAGACGTTGAAGCCCATCGGGCAATGCGGCCATTTCTGCCGCCAGCGCACCACACAATGGCAACAGACCACCTTCAGTGCTGGAATAGAAAAGCACATAGAACGCCTTGAGCCTTTCAATTGCACCTTTCTGATTGATCTCGATGCGCTCGAATTCAGCCTGCACTCGCGAGACGTACTCTTCGACGATCGCGATCCCCAGGTCTTCCTTTGTCGGGAAGTGGTAGTGAATGCTCGCCTTGCGAATACCGACAGCATCTGCAAGATCCGCGTAGCTGAACGCCGCATAGCCTCTCGTGCGCATGAGTCCTTCAGCGGCTTGAATTAACGCGTCCCGTGTTGCCAGTGTCATACATTCTCCTGCCTTCATCGCCCGACCAGAAAAGAGCGATTCCGGCCACTACGCAGCGAGTTTACTTCCCTTGCTTTCGGGCAGCCATGACTCCACCGTCCACATCCCAGACCGCACCAGTCACCCAGGACGTCTTATCGGAGAGCAGGAACACAATAGACTCAGCCACATCACGTGGAGTGCCGTTGCGACCCAGTGGGTGGAAGTTGTTGAAATCGTTCAGCGCACCCGCCAGCTGGTCACCAGGGATGAAACGCTCGAAGATTTTGGTTTCCACAATGCCCGGGCTGACCGAGTTAACTCGAATACCGTGCTGGGCCAGCTCACCCGCAGCGTGAGTCGTCAGGGCATCCAGACCCATTTTGGCCATGGAGTAGGCCGAAGCCGGAACACCTTCAACAGCCTGACGCGCTGCCACGGCGGTGACGTTTACGATCGAACCAGGTTTGCCCTGAGCGACTAGCTGTGCTGCCACCTGACGGGTCAGGAAGAAGACGGCACGGTTCAGGTTGAGGAAGTTGTCGTAATCCTCAAGCGAGTGCTCGATGAACGCCTTCGGATAGTAGATGCCCGCAGAATTGACCATCAGATCAATGTCCTTGTGGCTTGCGGCCAGCTTTTCGATTAACGCTTGGACGCTGGCAAAATTGGTCAGATCAACCGCGTAGGCCGCGACTTTGTCTTCGCCGGCAATGGCAGCCAGTTGTTGGCGTGCAGTTTCGGCTTTCTCAGGGCGGTTGCCCACGATCACCACCGAACCGCCTTGCTCGGCGACCATTTGTGCGGTTTCGAGACCGATACCACTCGTACCACCTACTACCAAAAGCTTGCGACCTTTGAACTGCATGATGATGTCCTCTGTTCGTTTGTCTACCAACTAGTAGGTAGACTATTCTTCGAACCAAAGGGTGTCAAGCTACCGCTTATCGGAGCAGAGTAAGGGGGGCGGGTAGATGGCTAGCGCGCCGTCACGCTTGGGCGATCTTGCAAAATTTCCAGTACCGAATTAAATTCGAACCATTAATGTACGATTTTATTACGGTGAATTTATGGATAGGAAAGGCGAAATCGAGAAGCACCTTGGCCAGTTCTGGGATAAGCGTGCGCTTGAAATCGTTGAAGACCCGCTGTCTGTAGACCAGTTGGGCGCGCCTATGGAATCGGTTATGGCCGTCGACGCTCTTGTCGATATCGGGAAAATACTCAAGGTAAAGATTCCGGTTGAGGTTGTGATCCGAAACGGCGGCTATGAAACCAAGGAGCAGTTCGTCAGCTTGGTGACCTCAGGTATCCTCAAGCACTTGAAGGATAAGACTCATGAGTAGTTCGTCAGTGGAAGATCCAGATCGGCTCCGCCTTGCTGAACGTCTGCGGGATGCTCGCGAATATGTCGGACTCTCCCAAGATGAGGTTGCCCATGCACTGGGACTTTCTCGCCCGGCCGTGACTAACATTGAGTCGGGCAACCGCAAGGTTGAGGCCGTGGAGTTGGGCAAGCTGGCCAAGCTGTACCGCAAGTCGATGGAGTACCTGACAACCGGTCAAGATCCATTGCCTTCTGGGCCAACCCAGCTTGCGTTTCTGGCCAGGGCCGTGCATGGACTTTCGCAGCAGGATATTGATGAGGTAGCTCGCTTCGCCGAGTTCCTCAAGCACAAGGGATAGTGAATGGGTTACCGCGATATTGTTTTGCGAGCTGTGCAGCGTGCGACCGAGGTCATCGACGAAACTGGCGCGATGGCGCGTATCGAGCAAGACGGCTATACGCGGATTGACCCTTTCCAAATTGCTGCGGATTCTGGGGTTATGGTCATGCTGCGCCCCATGCAAAAGCTGCTGGGTGCATTTCTAGGTGATGAAACACCCGGCATCTTGGTCAATGTGGACCGTTCGGCCGGCCTTGTTCACATGACTTGTGCCCACGAGCTGGGTCACTTCTTCATGGGGCATGGAAGTACTGCCGACGAGCATATCTATTACGGCTCCAAAGGCGCCCTTATCGAACAGGAAGCGGATCAGTTCGGCTACAACCTTCTCGTTCCTCGCAAGCTGATCGTCAAGATCATGCAACGCAAGCAATGGACGAAAGAGCAGCTGTTTAGTCCTGCCATTTTGTATCAGTTGGCCTTGCGCATGGGGGTCAGCTACGAGGCAGCCGCTTGGTCGCTCAGCCGCCACAACGTCATGAGCACCGATCAAGTGCAGCAGATGCTGCGGACTACGCCGGCGATGATCAAGAGATCATTGCTCGGGGATCGGCTATCTGATGCCCGAAAGGACGTTTGGCTGCTGGACAGTGATGACCGGACCTCGATCTTGGAGCCGCGACCGGATGATCAGCTCGTTGTTCGACTACCAAGCCGCGCATCGTCAGGCTATCTCTGGGAAGCTGATTCAGTGGAAGGGCTGGCCACGGAGGGCTTCCATCTTGAGCCGTTGACGGTCCCCTCGACGCCGTCCTCGAATGATTCTTTGACGTTCGGTGGGCTAGGCACGATGGACTATTTGCTCACTGAGGGGCGCGCGAGCAGCGCTGCACCAGTGAGTGTGCAGCTCTCCGAGCGAGCGCCATGGGATGCATCTACTCCCGCAACCGATTCTTTCAAATCCAGTGCCCAATTCGAGTCTTTATCTAGTGGGCTGACACCTCAATCGCGTAAGCAAGTACTTGAGGACGATCAATCGTGATTGTCCACAAGGTAATGCTTGACGGTTATGGCTCGCCGGCAAGGTCGCAGGGGCGACGTCCGACCTGTTTGGCCTTTGCATTGTCCGATCTCAATCGTCCAGGGGCTCCTGCCGATTTGAGTCCTGAATTCCTTTACCGAGCGGCCGCAATCTTGTCCCCGGCATGGGCGCCAGGGGGTGGTGTCACCTTCGATGCGATGCAAGGGGCTTCGCTCGCCGGCCAGCCCGAAGAAACCGCTTTTCCCTACTGCCCTGAGGAGCCTTCGCACCCCATTCCAGATCTGCCTGCGGACCTTCAGCATTATGGGCAGGTTCTGCAGCACGTATCAGCTGACCCTACTGATATCGCTTGTTTCATTAGCGTCGGTCAGCCGGTCGGGTTGGGGTTGCGAGTTACCCCCGAATTCTTCAAGCCCGCAGGGGATGTAGTGCTTTTCAGTGATCAAGTCATGCCGGGGCTGCTGCATGCTGTGGTCGCCATTGGTTTAGGTCATGAAGAAGGAAGCAGTGCGCCGTGGTTTTACGTGCGCAATAGCTGGGGCCCTCAATGGGGTGTAGATGGACACGCCTGGATTTCAGGCGCCTATGTAAGCGCGCATGCCGAATGTGCTTTTGGAGTTGAGAATGGCAAAACTGATCGTGAGTGAGCGTTTGGGGCAGGCCTGGCTGGCGGCGGCGCGTCATCTTGATGGATGCACGCAGCGGAAAGATCGGAACCTGGTTATTGAAATCAGCGAACCTCAGAAGCTCACCAAGGACGATTTGACGATCATTCGGGCAGTGGACGCAGTGTTGCGCAAGGGCCGGAAAGATTTGAGTGTCGAAACTGTTGCGGGCACTATTTTTCCGAACGGTTTGGCCCGCCGGTTCGCACGACCTGAGCTCTATACGACCTACCTGGCCTTGTTGGCCAAGGGGAAGAAACCCAGTTCGTGGGGAACCTATGCCCAGCGCATGATGAGCCGCCAGCGCCGTAACGGAGCAGGGACCATCAACCCACTAGACGATCTGATCGAGCGTCTGCTCAAGACGCATACCGGTACCAAGTATCAGGCAGCGTTTGAGCTGGGAGTTAGCGATGCCGAGGATGATCTGGCTCCGCCGCTAGAGGGGCATGGGTATGAGCTGCCAGTGTATGACCCGACCCGGGACGCTAAGGGCCTCAATGTGCCCTGCTTGAGTCATCTGAGTTTCAAAATTACGAACGGCAAGCTGGATTTGACTGCGGTTTACCGCTCCCAGTGGTACTGCCAGCGTGCTCTGGGCAACCTGGTCGGGTTGAGCCAGCTTCATTCGTTTGTGGGTAAAGAGTCCAAGTATGAGTGCGGGACGCTAACCTGCATTGCAACGCACGCATACTTGGACACGGAAACCTTCGGGAAGGTAGGCGTCACCAAGGACCTTTTGGCATCCTTGCCCGGTTGAGAGGGGGCGTCAGAGCAGCGAAGCTTGGCGGCTTGTCTGGGGAGTTTGGGGGCGTATGTTGTAGAGCCTGGCCATCCCGGCTCGAAAATCACGGACACCGCCGTAGCTCGGATGGCGAATGGTTTCCACTGGTAGGCCGAAGCGCGACGCATAGTGAGCGGCGTCCTGGCCGATCGCGATGATCCTTTTGATCCTAAGCCAGTTAAAGAGCTCGTTGTTCAGTTCATCGACCAACGCTAGCTCTTTGGCGGTGAACTTGCGGTTGGTGAATGGGTTGCCTGGCTCGTGCGGATGGAATGGAAAAACATTCCAAAGCAGTGGCGGAACGTCCACAGCTTTCAGTATCGCCCAGATCTCAGCAGCCGTGCGTTCAGCGATGGCGGGGCCACGGGTGGCTTGTTGCGACTCGCACCCTGGATAGACCTGGGTCATCTCAGGCAGATGGTATTCGTCGGTGAGGGCCAGCCCAGTCCGGCGCCCGCCGCGATAGCCCAGATCACGGCCCATCCAGATGGTATCTGCCCCAAGGTCGGAAACGGCTCGCAGGTAGCTTCGCAAGTTCTTGCGACGCGACGCGGCCGCTCCGGCACGATCATGCACTGAGCAGGTGTCTGCGTATGGGTTGAACACGTTATCCAGGCTGAATTCAGCCAAGGCCTTCACAAAGGAAGTGGGGGTCATTTCGTATCGGCCTCTTTAACGGGCTTGTGAAAGGTCAGCGACCCTTCAGTGATGTTCACTTCTACGGAGCCTCCTCGGTGTTCACGCAGCTCGCGGAACATCTTGAAGCCGTCGAGAATGGCAAGTTCCCACTGCCACAGCCTGCATCGCTCAACCTCGTAGCCTTTAACCATGCCTTCAATTTGCTTGAGAAGACCGTAGTCGAGGCGACCAGGCTGAGTCCCTTCGTAGTATTTGTATTTTTTCGCGTGGTCGAAGATCCAGGTCGCAATGCCTTCCTCAATGATTGCCGCGCGAGCGCCGTCATCGTTCTCATCCTTGGCGGGGTTGGATTTTCGCTTCCGCTTGAGCAGGGACCGCAGCACAGGCGACCACCCCAGATGAGCCACATAGGCCAGATGGAAGACGTCATGGAAGCGATAGTCATCAGACTCATTGCTGTTATCAGTCAGCCGATCACCGATGTAGACACCGTTCAAGCGTTGCACCACATGCTTGTTCTGCCCTTCACCGCGCTCAATGAATTCGATCGTGAATTTACGCTCGAACTGCTCGTGCTCAGGAAAGCCTTCATCGAACAGCGGAAAATCGCGTTCCTGGTTGCTTGGCCATCGACTGGCCGTCTTTTCCAGATTCCCTTGCGCGATGTCTTCCAGGCTCAGGTTGAAGCTTGCACATGTCTTGGCAAGCTCTGACAGGAGTTTCCCGAAGTAGGCTTCTCGGGAGGGCGCTGCCATGGAATTCAGACTGGCGTGGGACATTTCTGCCAGCACGCCTGCACTGAGTGCGAGCTTCCCCAGCTGCATTGGGCGGGGGATTGTATCCTCATCTCGCTGTGATTCGATAAGACCGTCTATCTGACGGAATGTGATTGGCGGCGCCGGGGCCTTCCTGCTTTCACCGAATTCTTCGCGTAGCACCAGGATGCAGTGCTCTCCCAAGGCGTCGGCGGGGATTTTCAAAAGGTGCGCGGCAATGGTCAGGTACCACAACGCGTCGCCCATCTCTTCGGCGGCCAACTGGCTATCTGCGGCCTGCAGGCGATCGCGTCCAGCCTTCTTCACCGCGGAAAGAAGCCCTCCGATTTCACCGAAGTACCCGAAGCGGATGTATTGCAGGCTATCGGGGTCATCGTTGAAGCGCATGCTCTCTCGCGCTTTGAGCATGTACTTGGCTACTGAGAGTGCCTCTGGGCGCGGTTGAGGTGCTGGTGCCATAAATCCTCCCTGATCATGGTGATAACGTCTTACGCGATGGCCAGTAACTGCTGCCGTAGCTCCATTTTCAGTTGCTTGCAGCGACTAACGATGGTCTCGCGATCAGCATCAATGGCTCCCATTTTCAGTGCGCGTTGACGCACTGAAACGGTCACATCGTAGTGCGGATACCCGTGCGATTGAAACCAGCTTCTGCGAAGGCCTAGCTTGATCGCGAACGTATGCAGCTCGTCCAGCGTATCAGCTGCCAAGTGGCACCAGAGTTTTCCGCGCCACAGGATTTCTTCCGAATCGACGTAGACCGCCATGCTGCTCGCCTTTTGTGAAAAACTGTGCAAATATTTTGCACATTATGGGAAAAAAATTCAACTCTGCATCAGGCGCCACCGCCCTCGGAAGCCAGATTCGCCAAGCACGTCTAAATAGAAATTTGTCGCTTGTAGAACTGGGCCGTGCGGTTAGCGTAGATCACTCACAGATCTCTCGTTACGAAAGGGGACAGATGAGTAGTGTCGGTAAAAATTTGCAAAAAATATGCATATTTTTGCAAGTTGATGAAGACCCTGGCCTTTACACGGTGGCGAGCACAAGCTTGGGCCGGAAGGTGGATGAGCTGTTGCGCCTTGCTCCGGGGTGCGAGCCGGCGGTGGCGAAACTTGTAGAGGCGTTGGAAGGGCTTTTGACCGCTGCGCAGGCGGCAGTTAACTCTACTGGAAGCGTAACGCCCCCGATGGAGTAGCTGACGTCTCGGCGTTATCCATTGGCGGGCGCCAGCGTGCGGGCTGCGTCATTCCGGTTGTGGATCAAGCGGCTGCTGCTTCATCGCCGACTGCGGATCCGGTCGCGTCCCGCACCTTCAAGTAGCTGTAACTAGCTGTTATAGATAGAGAAAGTCGCCCCTTCTTTCAATCCAGGCCTCAACATGTGTGTGGAGAGTGCGTAAAGGCACTTCATGCTCTGGGAAATCTGTTGGGTCGATGGCATCGCATCTGGCTTTAGCTACCTCTAGTCCGATGAACTCGGCAATAGTGTCTTTGTTGAACATGTTATGCGCCTTGGATACACGGTCACCTGCCGTATGGCTTGTACCCGTGCTCATGAAGCCGGAGGCGATTCTGGCAAAGCCTTCCTCAGTCCGGATGATATCCATCACCCAAGCACGAGGCTCTTCAATGGATCCTGTGTATTTCTTCCATCGGAAAAGCAGGTAATCAAGGTCGGGGGCGGCAAGCAGAGCTTCAACGTTCGCGGCTCGGTTTCTTATGAAATGCAACCATACAACCTTCATTGCCTCTATGGTTTCGAGATCAAGTGCGGGCTCGAAACCTGTGGCGCCCTCTTCACGATCGGCAGGGTCACTAAGATGAATGAGCAGTGAAGAAATCGAGAGAGCCTCCGTAGTACGGAGTGCTTCCAAGGCCAAGGCACCCCGTTCATTTTCCGGAATTCGATCTATGAACCAGGACGTTGCTCGCCATGCCGCGACATATGGAGAGTTGAAAAAGTCATTGCTAGAGCGTACGAGTTTTTGGGAAATCTGAAACATGCCCGGAAGCACTACTGCAGCGTTTTCGATCGGTAGACGCGAGAAGGATTCGTCCAGTCTAGCGGCGAGGGAAGGGAGCAACCCGTCATCCTCGATTTCGGCAATCGAAGCGGCAAAACTCTCCTCAGTCGAACTGGCGTCGATAAATTCCACGAAGCGGCGTTCAGACATTTCCCCGAGCGTTGTTTGAAGCTCGAAGTACTGCGGAAAATAGCGGGGTGAGCATACTTGCTTTGCTGCCAGCCACTGAGCATGGAAACCCTCTCCGTAGTTTGCGCCGCCCAGTGCCCACTCAAGAGTCGGGAAAAGTAATTTGATAGTGGCCTGTGCGAGAGCACGACGGTTCTCCGGTACCGTCTCAAGGAACCTCTGAGTTGCAGTCTGCATCGCATCTCGTCGCCCGTCGCCTTGGAAGCGGTGTTCTTGCAAAACCAACGATCTTTCACGAAACAGAGTCTCGTGCAGGTCTGGCTCGAAAACGCGCAACGCTTCCAAAACCAAAAAATCCACGATATTCACTTCAAATACGTCACCTGACGCATGTAGTGGCATGTGAACTGCAATAGAGGAAAGGAGTCGGCGGGCATCTCGCATGTTACGCAATCGCGGTAGGATGCAGCCTAACAAGGCATTTCCCCACCGAATATCCGTGAGCCCGTTTGAGTCGGTGGTGTAGGAAGACGTCAATTGGCCCAGCTGTTCACCAAAAATACGATGCACCGTGTGCACTGGGACGGCGGGGAGGTCGAAATTAGTCTGTACAATTTTTTCTAGGAAGGCACGACCGTCACCGTCCGCGACCGGATCAAGAGCTCGCTCCACTATGCTGGGTTGGAAGAGCAGCACAAAAACGATATTGGGCAAGTTGGCATTAGCCTTGACTTGTCGAAGCAATACCCGAATCTGATCGGGTTCGAGTCTATCAATATCGTCGACGAAGACGATTAGCGGTCGATCAAGTTTACGAAGACGATCTTCTAAAGCCTCGCGGATTTTATCGAGCGGCTCGCCGGTTCGGTCACGCCCAAAGTGCGTCAATAAGCGTCCGAGTAGGGATGTCAGTACGGATACACCGGCGAGAGCGGCAGCAATAGTTGCAGCTGTAGGCAGATCAAAGCCTATTGCTGACGCGACAAAGATCACCGATGCATTCGTCAAAACTGAAGAAATTTGCTGACTAGCCCCGCCGGCTTTTTTCAGTGGTGCGCTGGCTCCTGTCAGAATCGCACCGTAGCGTCGCAAATCTTCAGCTCGGGCGATTGCTTCCTTGGAATGATCGCCACCTAACCGATTAGCGATCTGGCCGAAGAGTGCGCGGGCGATTGCATTGCCATCGCCCCATTGCCAGGGATTGAAATCGAGCCAATCAGCGGCATCTCTCTTCGCTTCCAGCCGTTCGATCACCAAGTACTTCAAAGAAGACTTGCCGAAGCCCCAGCCCCCACGGATCGCAAACACGCGACCTTCGCGAAGGCTTAGTTCGGATAGCACTGCAGCTATGCGCTCCGCAAAATCTGCCCTTCTCAGACGGTCTTCTGATTTCGTGCGAATCGGGGCTTCAGATCCGATTTCCACCCGCTGATCCATCAAAGGCTCTTCACACGACCCTACTTGTCGTCTGGCGAACCATCCTTTCAGCTTGGTAAACAAACCAGTCATTGAGGGAAGCCTCCAAGTATGGTGGCTAACCAGCTATTGAGCATTGGCGTGGCGCTGCAGCTTGATGGCAGAAGTGCCGAAGTGTTCGCGCTCATCCCGCTAAGGCATCCGCCATCGCATTTCCCCACACAGTTCCGAGCCATAGCTTCCATCCATGCAACATACGAAATGATTCCGCCATCCTAGCTGATCACTTAGGGAGTGGAGGGAGCGTTGTGTCAAACTATGTTGTAAGCGGTGGGACGTCGTATTCAGTCATGAGCTGAATAGTGTCAATCTATGTTGCGGATGGGTGTAGTCGAGATGCCCGTTTGGCTCAGCGTTTCCGGGCGGCAGTGTGTCAAACTATGTTGTAAGCACCCAAACGAAAAGACCGCAGTGTTGGCTGCGGTCTTTTTTTGTCTGGAAAAAGGTCAGCTATTTCAAGTCCACCAATACCGCACAAGATGAAAGAAGATAGGCGCCGCAAAACACACTGAATCCAGTCGATCCAGCATCCCGCCGTGGCCTTCGATCATATGCCCCCAATCCTTCACGCCCCGATCACGCTTGATTGCCGACATCACGATGCCACCGGCAAACCCCAGCAGGTTGATCAGCAGTGCAATAAAGAACGACTGCCACGGGTTGAACGGCGTGGTCCACCACAAGGCTGCACCAATCAGCGAGGACAGCAGAACGCCGCCGACAAAGCCTTCGACGGTTTTCGACGGTGACAGATTGGGCGCGATTTTGTGTTTGCCGAACAACTTGCCGCATACGTACTGCAGCACGTCCGACAGCTGCACCACGATCACCAGATACGCGATCAGTAACAGGTTGCGGCCTTCATAGCCGACGATGTCCAGAGTCAGCAGGGCGGGCACGAACGATACGCAGAACACCGCGATCATCAAGCCCCATTGCACTTTCGACGCCCGCTCGAGAAAGTGCGTGCTGTCGCCGCCCAGAGACGCAAGGATCGGCAGCAGCAAAAACACGTACACCGGAATGAAGATCGAGAACAGTCCGTACCAATCGGAATAGATCAGCAGGTATTGCAGCGGCAATGCCAGGTAAAACGCTGCCACCAGCGCCGGGTAGTCGCTGCGTCGGGTGGGCGTGAGGGTGAGGAATTCGCGTAGCGCATAAAACGATACCGCGTAAAACAGCAGGATCACCGCGCCGGTGCCCAGCCAAAAAGCGACGCCGATCACCACCACCATCACCCACCAGGCGTTGATGCGGGCGTTGAGGTTTTCGACCACCGCATTGGGCGTGCCCCGGGTGCGCAGTTTGAGGATCAGGCCAATCAGTGAGGCCAGCACCAGGATCATGCCGATCCCGCCGAACAGCATCAGGGTTTGTCTATCCATGTCAGGAATGCTCCGGGGCGAGGGCCAGCAGTGCTTCGCGGCTGCGTGAAAGGAACTGCTCTTTGCTCTCGCCTTCAGTCAGTTGCAGGGGCGCACCGAAACTGGTGGTACACAGCAGCGGCAGTGGCACCACTCGGCCCTTGGGCATGACCCGGTTGAGGTTGGCGATCCACACCGGAATCACCTGGGCCTGTGGGTAACTTTTTGCCAAGTGATACAGGCCGCTTTTGAACGGCAGTAAACCATCTTCCGGATTGCGCGTGCCTTCGGGAAAGATGATCAACGAATTACCCTTCTCCAGGGCGTCGAGCATGGGCTGCAACGGGTTACCCACAGGGTCCTTGCGCTCGCGGTCGATCAGCACGCCGTTGAACACTCGGCTGATGATGTAACGGCGCAAGGCGCTCTTGTTCCAGTAGTCGCTGCCGGCCACCGGTCGCGTAAGTTTGCGCAGGGAGGAAGGAAGCGAGGCCCACAGCAGCACGAAGTCGCCGTGGCTGCTGTGGTTGGCAAAATAAATGCGTTGCACGGGTTCCGGCGCGCAACCCATCCACAGGCTGCGGGCGCCAGTAACGGTTCGGGCCATGGAGGTGATGAGGATGGCGATCACAGGTTCGAACATAACGATTTCCTTATCCAGCGAAGGGCAGCCAAGGGCTCGCCAGTATGACAGCCAAGGGTGGCAGCACTTGGGCAGCCAGCAGGACGGCCTGTTTGCGCAGCAGTTTAAGTCCCCCGCGCTGACGTTCGGCCCAGGGCCGGCCGGCACGGTTGGCCGGTTGCAGGCCGAGGTTTTGCAGGGCCTGATCGAGGGCTTGAGTGCGGTCTGACAAAGCGTCGGCGTCGCGGGCCATCAGGGTAAACAGGTCAGCGTCGAAGGCCACCCGCAGCGCCCAGTATTTTTGCCATAGCCCGAGGATGATTAGCCAGGCGCTGAGGATCAAGAACGGCGCAGTCGGGGTGATCAGCAGCAGTTGCAGCAGGCCGAACAACACACCCAGCAAGGTCAGCCCTGTGGATAACTGATCGAGGGTGCGGCCCCGGTGCAGCAGGCTGGCGACCACGTGCAGTTCCATATCAACCGGCATAGGCGTTCTCCAGGGCTTGGCGATGGGCCGGATGCAGCACCACTTGCGGGCGTGCGGCTTGGATCATCGCCACGGCGGCATCGACAGTGGCCGCTCGACTGCTGTGCAGCAACCAGGCCGCGATAGCGGTGGCGCTGCGCGAATAGCCCAAAGCGCAGCAGACCAGCAGTGGGCCTTGCTGGCGCAGGTGTTCAATGGCTTGGGCGGCGGCGAGGCATTGCTCAGCGCTGGGCGCGGTCAGGTCGAGTATCGGAATGCTTTGATAGGCGCGGCCTCTCGGGTTGAGCGGCAGCTCAGCGCATAGATCAACCACAGCTTTGAACGGCGCCAACTGATCAGCGTCGGGAAGCCTGCCGAGCCAAACGTTATCCACAACCTCATTGGGCTGCGGATGTTTGCGGGTCCAAAGCCGTGAATTGATCCACGCCGCTGCCACGTAAGGCGCGAATAACCAACGGGCGGCCGGGCTAAGGCGGCCGTCGACGCGTTTCTGAAACCCGGCGGCGTCCAGCAGCGTGTAGTTGAGCGCCACCAACAGCAACGCCACGGCAGGCCAGATCAGCCACAGCCATCCGCCGCCCAGGCCAAAGGCTGGAATGGCGAATATTGCCGCACCGATGCCATAACGCAGGGCCAGGCGCCAGCGTTTCGGGTCCTTGGCCAACCGCAGGCTAATCAAGGGGCTGGGCCGATCCAGCGGCCATAACCACACGCATAGCCAGCCGGCGAGGGCGCCTGTGGGTAAGTCAATAAAGTGATGTTGATAAGTGGTCAGCACTGAAACTCCGATCAATGCGAACCAGCCGTGCACTAGCCAGCGCCACAGGCCTTGCGTGTGCCGTTGGTACATCAC
The DNA here is from genome assembly GCF_059506005.1 of Pseudomonas sp. Pseusp18. Taxonomy (NCBI): domain Bacteria; kingdom Pseudomonadati; phylum Pseudomonadota; class Gammaproteobacteria; order Pseudomonadales; family Pseudomonadaceae; genus Pseudomonas; species Pseudomonas sp. Pseusp18. The sequence continues at coordinate 6,619,873 of NZ_CP169240.1, read as the reverse complement.
CCACAAAATCACCAGCAGGGCGATGTGTAGCGATGGCGCCTGATTGAACGGTTTGTCGAACCCGGCCAGCACTGCGAACAGCCAGCCGAACACTCCGTCCAGTTCAGGCCGTTCGAACGTGAAGCGCAGTGGCCATAACAGGAAACAACTGACGGAGATCACTTGTGCACTCAGCAGGCGCAAGGCGTGGCGCTTGAGTTCATGGCGACTATCGGGCAGTAGCAGCGAAAAACCGTACAGCAGGTCAATCGTCCAGTAGGGGACAATGGTCCAGGCCCAGAAGGGCATGGCGGTTTCCCAATCGAAAACGAAGGTGTCGACATCGCTTCGCTGGGCCGTGACCCACGTGGCAAAGCCGTAGCTGGCGAAAAACAGCGGCGCCAGCACCAGCAACCAGAGCACGGCGGGTTTGAGCAAACCCGGCTCTCTCGGGACAGCCCCCATCATTGCACCCGTTGCGCGAGGGACACGGTGAAGATCCCCCATTCATCCACTCGTTGGGTGATTTTGCGAAAACCTGCTGCTTCCACCAGTTGATCCATTTCCGCCTGGCTGCGCCGACGCATCACCCAAGCCTGGCCTTGGCGATGACTGGTGAGGGCGCGGGCGATCAGTTCCAGCTGCGGGTGCCAGGGCTGACCGGTGTAGACCAGATAACCACCGGGCTCCACGGCCTCGGCCAAGCCCGCCAGAGAGCCGCCGACCAGTGCATTGTCGGCAAACAGTTCATACAACCCGGACACCACCGCCAGTGTCGGTTTTGGGTCCAGTGCCGCCAGGTCGGCGCGGTCGAACGCGTCACCTTTCACGAACTGCGCGATGTCTCCAAGGCCTTTATCGCGAATCAGCGCACCACCGTCACGCACATTGATGTCGCTGTAATCGCGCAACAGTATCGACTCCGGTAGCGGGCTGACGCCTTGCAAGGCTTCGAGAATGTAGCGGCCGTGACCGGCGGCAATGTCGACGATGCGCACCGGTCGGCCTTCTTCGCGCAGTTTGGCCATGGTCAGGCGCAGCAGTTCTTCGACGTTGAGTTTGCGTTGGCGGATGCCGCGCCAGCCGATGGAATTCAGGTAGTTCTGATCAATCATCCGCCCGAGCCCGCCCTTGCCGGTGGACTGGTTGCGGTACACATAGTCCAGGGTGCTGCCGGAATCGAACCCGGTGTCGAAGCCCAGCTTCACCCCGTCTGACAGCTGGCTGCCCAGGCGCATGCTGGCGCGGGTCATGCGCCAGTACAGGTCGCGCAACGAGTTGTGCGGCAGCGGGGCGGCGAGGGATTCGGATTCGGCGCAGGTCAGGCCGATCTTGTCGGCATCAAGCAACGAGGCCCGGTCCAGCGGGTATTCAAAGTTTTGCAGGATAAAGCGTTTGGTGCTGGCTACGGCCACGGCGCGATCACGTTCCCCAAACGTGTCGTGGAAGAAGCCCGGGAGAATGTGTTTTTCCTTTTTCAGGCTGCCCAGGCGTTCGAAAAACTGTTCCTGGGGTTTGCGGTGGACCACAAAATCCGAGCCGGAAATCAGCAGTTGGGTCGGCACTTGAATCGCCTGCGCATCGGCCACCACACGGTCGGCGGCTTCATACAAGCCGAGCAGCACATTCACCGAAATCGCCTTGGTGATCAGCGGATCGCTGTCGTAGGAGGCGACGCGTTCCGGGTCGTGGCTGAGGAACTTGGCCTTGACGTAGCTGTTGACGAAAAAGTTGCCGCGAAACTTGCGCATCAGCGCCAGGCCCGGACGGGCGAAAGGTACGTAGAGCTTGACCTTAAATGCGGGCGACGCGAGCACCAGCGAGCGGATGCGCGGTGCATAGTCGTGGACCCAGGTCGAGGCAATCACCGCGCCGACGCTTTGGGCGATCACGGCCATGTTCTCTTCGTCGATCTGGTGGGTCGCGTTCAGGTGATCGCAAAAGGTCTGCACGTCACGCACGCTGGTGGCGAAACTCGGGCTGTCGCCGCGAGCGCCTGGCGACTGACCATGGCCGCGCGCGTCCCAGGCAAAGAAGTCGAACGCTGGCAGGTCCAGTTCATCCACCAGGTGGGCGATACGCCCTGAGTGTTCATGGCCGCGATGAAACAGCAGCACAGCCTTGCGCGGCTCGCCCGGATTACCCGCCGTGGCCGGCCAATGACGGTAGAACAGCTCAACGCCATCGTGGGTAGTGAAGGTCTGATTTTGAGTTTCACGCATTGCACTTTCCTTATGCTTGGGAGCTTTATGCCGAGGGAGCGTTTTCCTGCACTTCTTTCAGGCCCAGACGGACCCGGTTGACCAAGGTGTAAGCCAGCAGGACGGCGACCACCCCAAACACAATGCTAATCCACAACGCGTTGATCCAGCCGATGGCAATGCCGGTGGCCAAGACACCCAGTACAAACGCGCGATCGCTCTTGCCCATCGGGCCGTCATAACGCCGCGACGCGCCGATCATTGGCCCAAGGACGCCACTGTACTCGCTGAACAACGCCAGCAGCGTGACCAACAGCACAATCAACGCGCTTACGTCGGGAATCAAGGCAAAAGGCAGGATCAGCGCGCTGTCGGCAACGATATCGCACAGTTCATTCAGGTAGGCGCCGAGGCGCGACTGCTGGCCGAATTCCCGGGCCAGCATGCCGTCAATGGCGTTCAGCGCCATCCGCAGGATCATCCACACGGGAATCAGCAGAAATACCCATAGGTGATTGGCGAAACAGGCAATCCCGACGCCTGTCACGACCGAAATGACGCCGGCCAGCACGGTGATTTGATTGGCGGTGGTGCCGTTATCGAACAATCGCTGAACCAACGGTCGCAGCAGATTCTGGAAGGCGGGTTTAAGTTGGTAGATGGAGGGCATCTGGATACGGTCTCAGCAATTGAAAGCGTGAACGATCAGGGTTATACGTCACAATAATCAGAATGCCAGTAAAACTGCACGGCTCATCCTCTTCCAGCGATATCCAGGTCCAATCGGGAACTGTCGGCCTCGCGTTATTCAGTGCTCAGGAGTTAACCCATGGACCGATTCCAGGAAATGCAGGTCTTCGCCGCTGTCGCCCAGGACCAGGGTTTCTCGGCGGCGGCGCGGCGTTTGGGGATGTCAGCAGCCAGCGTCACCCGGGCAGTGGCGGCGCTTGAGCAGCGCATTGGCACTCAGTTGCTGACGCGCACCACCCGTAGCGTGCATTTGAGCGAGGCGGGCCAGCGTTATCTGGAGGACTGTCGGAGAATTCTCGCCGAGGTGCAGGAAGCCGAGGATTCGGCCGCCGGGAGCCATGCCCAGCCCCGTGGGCAACTGACGATCACGGCACCGGTATTGTTCGGCGATTTGTTCGTCACGCCGCTCATGGTCGGTTACTTGACTCAATTTCCTGAAGTCAGCATCAACGCTGTGCTGGTCGACCGGGTGGTGAGCATGGTCGAGGAGGGCATCGATGTGGCCGTGCGTATCGGTGAATTGCCTGACAGCAATCAGCACGCAATTCGAGTGGGCGAAGTGCGGCGAGTGATCTGCGCTTCCCCTGGATTCCTGACTGATCATGGTCGGCCTCGGCATCCGGCAGACTTGAGCCGCGCCCCAATCATCGCCACCTCGTCCATCGGGCAGCCCAGAAGCTGGCCGTTCCTTGAAGCGGGAGAGCCGATCAGTGTTCGTCCGGAGCCACGTCTGGTGGTCTCGGCCAATCAAGCGGCGATCACTGCCGCCGCCATGGGCCTGGGACTGACCCGAGTCCTGTCGTATCAAGTGGCGAGCAAGATCGCCGGCGGTGAACTGGAAATCGTTCTGGCTGACTTCGAACTGCCGCCATTGCCCATTCATGTGGTCTACCAGGGTGGGCGCAAGGCTCCGACGCGGGTTCGCAGTTTTGTGGACTTTGCGGTGAAGGTGCTGCGCGAACATCCGGCCCTGCACGGCTGAAGGGTTATTGCGCTGGCTGAAATAATGGATTGCGTTTGCTGGTTATTCTGTTGCTTTGGTTGTGGATGGAAGATAGCGCTCCATCGGCGCTGATCCTTCCTGAGCGGCGCCACCACCCAGCGGAGTCGACCATGCAAGCCATCAAACTCTACAACTTCCCCCGTTCCGGCCATGCTCACCGTGTAGAGCTGATGCTGTCGTTGTTGCAACTGCCGACCGAGCTGATCTTCGTCGATCTGGCCAAGGGCGCACACAAACAAGCGGATTTTCTTGCGCTCAACCCGTTTGGCCAGGTCCCGGTAATTGAGGATCAAGGCATGGTGCTGGCCGACTCCAACGCGATCCTGGTCTACCTTGCGCAAAAATATGGCAACGGTCGCTGGCTGCCAACCGATCCGGTCGGTGCAGCCAAGGTTCAGCGCTGGTTGTCGGTCGCCGCCGGGCCGATTGCCTTTGGCCCCGGCAGGGCAAGGCTGATCACTGTATTCGGTGCGCCTTACAACGCTGAAGAGGTGATCGCCTATTCTCACACTTGGCTCAAAGTGATCGATCAGGAACTGGGCGCGACGGCCTATCTGGCCGGTAGCGAGCCGACCATCGCCGACATCGCCGCCTACAGCTACATCGCCCATGCTCCGGAAGGCAATGTGTCGCTGGACGACTACGCCAACATCCGGGCCTGGCTGGCGCGCGTTGAAGCCTTGCCAGGGTTTGTCGGCATGCCGCGCACCATCGCCGGTTTGCAAAAAACTGCCTGATGTTCACGGCCCTATTCAGTCGGGCCGTTCTTGTTGCGCAATGAGCGCAGGGGAGAAGCCGTTATGGAACGTTCACCTTGGCACGCCGGCGAGAAAAAATTGCAGGCCCATGTGGGTGTCGTCGAGCGAATGGACGCATTGGGTCGTAGGGTGATTCGCGGCGAGATGCCGGACCAGCACCGCACGTTCTATCAGCAACTGCCGTTCATGCTGTACGGCGCGGTGGATGCCGACGGCAACCCTTGGGCGAGTATTCTTGAAGGGGCGCCGGGCTTTGCGAAGTCCCCCGAGCCCGGGCTGTTGCAGATCGGCAGCCTGCCCGGTCGCGACGACCCTGCACAACTGCAAGACGGGGCGGCGATCGGTCTGCTCGGTATCGAGCTGCACACCCGGCGTCGCAATCGTCTCAATGGTCGAGTCGGCGCTGTAACGGCGAGCGGCTTCGAGGTGACGGTGGAGCAATCCTTCGGCAATTGCCCGCAATACATTCAATTGCGCCAGTTTCGCTCGGTGCCATTGGCGGATCCGGAGACCCGTATCGCGCAGCATCTCAATGGGCTGGATGACGCGGCCAAAGCCTTGATTACCAGCGCCGATACATTCTTTGTCGCCAGCTATGTGGACGTCGATGGCCAACGCTCGGTGGACGTTTCTCATCGGGGTGGCCAGGCCGGTTTCGTCCAGATAGAAGGCAATCGCCTGACCATCCCGGACTTCGCCGGCAACCTGTTCTTCAATACCTTGGGCAACCTGCTGATCAACCCTCGGGCCGGTTTGCTGTTCATCGATTTCGATTCGGGCGATTTGCTGCACCTCAGCGGTCGCACGCAAGTCATCCTTGAAGGCCCGCAGATCGAAGCCTTTCAAGGGGCTGAGCGGCTGTGGACATTCGAGGTGGAGCACGCGGTGCGTCGGCCCGCGGCGCTGGCCTTGCGCTGGCGCTTTGACGGCGTGTCGCCCACCAGTCTGCTGACCGGCACCTGGGCGCAGGCGAATGCACGCCTGCAAGCCCAGGCGCTGGGGAATCGCTGGCGGCCGCTGCGAGTGACGCGCATCGAGCGGGAGAGCCACAACATCCGTTCGATCTATCTGGAGCCTGCCGATGGCGCCGGGTTGCCGGTGTTTCAAGCCGGGCAACATTTGCCCTTGCGGTTCAACATCGCAGGCGATGTGCACATCCGCACGTACAGCCTGTCGAGCGCGCCATCCGATGACTTTTTCCGCATCAGCGTGAAGCGTGAAGGCCTGGTGTCCTCGCACCTGCATGAGCAGATTCGTGTCGGCGATTTGCTTGAAGCCCGCTCGCCTCAAGGGCATTTCACCGTGGCGCCGAATGAGCGTCGGCCGCTGGTGCTATTGGCTGCCGGCGTGGGGATCACGCCGCTGCTGTCGATGCTGCGGGAGGTGGTTTATCAAGGCCTGCGCACGCGGCGCATCCGTCCTGTGTGGTTCTTCCAGAGCTCGCGGACATTGGCCGATCAACCGTTTCGCCCTGAGCTGGATCGCCTGCTCGACGGCCTCGGTGATGAGGTGCGGGTGCTGCGTTTGCTTAGTCAGCCGGAGTCCGATGCCCGTGAGGGTGAAGATTACGACCTGACAGGGCGCATCGAAGCCGACTTGCTCAGGACCACTCTTGAGGTGGAGGACTACGACCAAGTGGATTTTGTCCTGTGCGGTCCGGGAAGTTTTACCCAGGGGCTGTACGACAGCCTGCGGGATCTGGATGTCCCTGATTCAAGGATTCATGCCGAAACCTTTGGCCCGTCGACGCTGCGTCGCAAGCCGGACCCGGACGCGGTGGTCATCGAGCAATTGCCGGCCGCTACCGTTTCGGTGCCCGTCGTGTTCCAGCGCTCTGCCAAAGAAGCGCGTTGGCAGCCGGACGGCGGCAGTTTGCTGGAGTTGGCGGAGAGCCGTGGCTTGCGCCCGGAATTCAGTTGCCGCGGCGGTTCCTGCGGAACCTGCAAAACCCGGTTGATCAGCGGAGAGGTGAATTATCCACAGCCTCCGGCGGAGGTTCCCGATGCGGGTGAGGTGCTGATTTGTTGTGCGGTGCCGGCGCAGGGTTCGCAGCCGTTGGTGCTCGACCTTTAGAAAAAGATCGCTGCCTTCGGCAGTTCCTACAGGGTGCAAACGAATCCTGCGTAGGTGCTGCCGAAGGCGGCGATCTTTTGATCTTCAGGCAGTCCTACAGACGATGATTTTGGGGGGAATGTTTCCGACAAGTTTTGACGGTTGTCGGTCGGAAATGGGGTGGATAGGCTTTGGGGGTCGCTGGCAATCCAGCGATCGGGCCTGGAAAACCCGAAGTATAGGATCACAGCAGGTGACATAATGCGGCGCTTTTTCAGCTCTGCAGTTATGGCGGCTGTGCGTGGGAGACCTTCGGGTCTGCCGGGTTTGATCCTTCACCGGTTTTTCCAGTCCGCGTACAGCTGCCACCCCTTTCGTCTGGAAAACGAAAAATGGCAGCTCCATCTCTTTAAGGATCTTTGCCATGTTTAAGCCGACACCAAATCCGCCCGAAGCGGACAGCACTTCCCCTTACGAATCCCCCAATTCAAAAAAGCTCAACGAAGCCGCCGAGCGCGCGCTCGATCACTACCTCAACCCCTCGGCCCTCAAAGCACCGGTCGCCCGCAAGCCGAGCACGATGTTTATGGTTGCGCCGGATATCAAAGACGAAGACCTGTTGGCCCACACCTGTGAATCGTTGGCCCAGGCCAGTGTGATGGCGAGTGATTTTGCGGGGTATCTGCAAGGGCCGCACCGGCATACGGCGATGGCGATTCAACAGATCGTCATGCTGGCGGAACTGGCGGTGAACCGGATGCTGGATAACGTCGCCATACCAAAACCTGCGCCACACAGCTGATCCCTTGTAGGAGCGAACCGTGGCGAGGGGGCTTGCCCCCGTTGGGCTGCGAAGCAGCCCCAAAATCTCTGATGTACCAAAGATTTTGTGAGTGCTACGCACTCAAGCGGGGGCAAGCCCCCTCGCCACGGTTCGTTCCTACGGAGTTATGCGTAGGACAGAGATTCCTCTTCCAACTACTGATACCGAAAAGTCAGGTGATCATTGCCCGCAAGCCGATAGCTGAGTAGGGTAACGAGCAGAGTGACAAAGGGCCTTGGGAGGCCCTTTTTGCATTTCAGGGATTGGTGTTCATGGTCTTTTTCACACGCTTGATCGTTTTGCTGGCAGCGGTGTTGCTCAACGGTTGCAAGCAACCGGACGCGCCGCCGCTCGATCAGCAACTCTATGTCTGGCAACGGCAATGGACGCCGGCCCATGACGCCGCGCTGCGCGACAGCCGCACCGATTTCTCGACCTTGCGCGTGCTGGCCTTGCAGGCATTTCCACAGTCTGGCTGGAGCCGGGCGCGGATCGATCCGGCGCTGCTCAAGCGTGATGGCCGACCGCTGATTGCGGTGGTTCGTCTGGATGGCCAGCTCAATGGGCTGGACCGGGACGAGGTCACGGCGCAGATCCAGCAGGTGCTCAGCGATTGGCGAGGGCAGGGGCTGACCCTGTCCGGTGTGGAAATCGACCACGATGCGGGCAACGCCTGGTTACCGGCCTACCGCGAATTCCTCACCCATTTGCGTGGCGTTCTGCCGGCGTCCTTGCCACTGAGCATCACCGCGTTGCCGGCCTGGCTCGACAGTTCTGAATTGCCGGCGTTGCTGGCAACAGTCGACAGCAGCGTGTTGCAGGTGCACGCGGTGAGCGATCCGCGGCGTGGGCTGTTCGATCCGGCTCAGGCACGGCAGTGGGCCAGGGCCTGGAGTCGCAACACATCGAAACCGTTTTATCTGGCGCTGCCGGCTTATGGCGTGGCGCTGTTGCCGGGGGCCGGGGGCGCGCCGGTTGTGGAAAGCGAAGTGCCCATCGAGCGAGGCGGCGAACGTCGGGAGTTGCTGGCGGACCCGCAGCAACTGAGTAAGCTCGGCGCCGAGTTGCGCGCCGATCCACCGGCCCATCTGGCCGGGCTGATCTGGTTTCGCCTGCCCCTGGCCAATGATCGCAGGGCCTGGAGCCTGACGACGCTGGGCGCTGTGGCGCGCGGCGATACGCTCGACAGTCATGTAGGGCTGAAACTCTCGGCGCAGGACGGCCTCTACGACATCAGCCTCAGCAACCAAGGCAACCTCGACAGCGCCTGGCCCGAACGCCTGACGCTGGCGGTGCAGGGCTGCGAGGGCGCCGATGCGCTGGCCGGTTATGCGTTGCAACAGCGCCCGGATCTGCTTACCTTCACCCGCCTGCGTGACGGTCGAATCCCGGCCGGCGGGCAGCGCGCTATCGGTTGGGCTCGCTGCGCACACATTGATCAAGGAGGTTCGAATGTTTACCCGTAACTGGCCCCGCCATGTGCTTTGCCTGAGCCTCAGCCTGCCATTGGGTTCGGCGCTGGCCTGCGGGCCGGACTTCCCCATGCGCCTGCTGGACAACCGTGGCCAGTCGCTGGCGGAACTGCCGGAAGGCAACTTCAACCTTGAGATCAGCCGCCTCGGGCATGCCATCGCGGGACTGAAAAATGTCACCGCCGCCACCAACATTCCGGGGGACGGTTATGGCGATGCGCCCGATTACACTCGTCAGCGCGACACCGCCGAACAGGCCGGTCTGACGCCTGAACAGCAAGCGCTGGTGAAACAGCTGCGCAGCCTGACCGATGCCCGTCAGGTTGAAGAGCAAGGCGCGAATCTGCCGCCCGAGCACAGGCTCTATCTGGCTGGCGCCGTGGCGTTCAACGCCGGTGATCATGGCCTGGCCGCCGACTACTTCCAGAAAGTGCTGGCGCTGCCGGCGGAACAACGCCCGTTGCGTAGCACCTGGGCGGCGTACTCGTTGGGCCGGGCGCTGTTTGCCATGAGTTCAGAAGCAGGCGCGACCCCTGACCTGTTGGCTCAGTCCCGCAAGGCCTTCGAGCAGACCCGTCAACTGAGCATCGACGGCTTCAGCGACCCATTGGAACTGGGTGTCGCCAGCCTCGGCGAAGAAGCACGAGTGGCCCGCACTGCGGGTGATTGGGACAACGCCATCCAACTCTACGCCACGCAGAACCTTCACGGCTCGGCGGTGGGCTACACCTCGCTGAAGCTGTTGATGGCTGATCTGGCCGCTATGCCTGACGAGCAACTGGCCGGGTTGCTCAAGGGCAAAGCGGTGCAGCAACTGGTGACGGCGTCGTTGATCAGTCGGCTGGGCTGGTCATTCGGTGATCAACCGCTGAACGAACAGAAACTGATCAAACTGCTGCAAAGCAGCACCCGTGGCAGTCTGGATAATGCCGATCGCCTGGCGGCGATGAATTATCAACAGGGCGATTACGCCAGCGCCAAAGCCTTCCTCGAACAGGCTGGTGACGGTGGCCTTGCGTGGTGGTTGCGGGCGAAGCTGGCGGTGCGTGATGGCGACAAAAACGCCGCCGCAGCGGCCTATGCCAAAGCCGCCCAGGCCTTCCCGCAGAACGAATCCTGGGGCGAGCGGCGCACGCCCGACTGGGATTACGAAACACTCCAGCCCAAGTGCCGGGTCGAGGGTGAAAGCGCGATTCTGGCCCTGCAACGCGGGGATTACCTGCAGGCCTTCGATCAGCTCTATCGCAGCCAGGGCATCTACTGGTTCGACGCGGCCACCGTGGCCGAGCGGGTGCTGACCCTCGATGAACTCAAGCAGTACGTCGACACCCAGGTGCCGGCACCGCCGCCGCTCAGCCAGCAGGATCGCGACAATTATGTGCCGTTGTCGGTGGCCGCGAACCTGCGCAATCTGCTCGGGCGGCGTTTGTTGCGTGAAGAGCGCTACGATGAGGCTCCGGCTTACTTCGACAACGTCGATTTGCAGAACAAGGCCAAGGCGTATGGGCAATTGCGTCAGGAGGCGGATGCTGCCTGGTGGCCGACCAAGCGTGCTGCTGCTCTATTTAACGCGGGTTGGCTGACGCGCGAGTGGGGGATGGAAATTCTCGGCTACGAAATGGCGCCGGATTACGCCACGTTCGGCGGTAATTACAGCCTTGAGAGCAGCGAGCTCAAGGTGGGGCCATTAGTGGCTGAAGATGAAGTAAAACGTCAGCAGGCCAGCGCTGCACAGCCCGATCAGCGTTACCACTATCGTTATGTCGCCACGGCGTTGGCCAGCCGCGCTGCCGATAATTTGCCTCATACCAGTCAGGCTTTTGCGGCCGTTCTGTGTGCGGCGGCGGGGTGGAACACCAGCCTTGAAGAAGAAAGCGCCTTCTATCAACGCTATGTGAAGGAAGGGCCGTACGTGGATTGGGCGGTGAACTTCGGTCACCGATGTCCTTATCCGGATTTCCAGAATGCAGATAAGCGTTACGTTACTCAGGTGTTGAGCCCGGTCCGCTCGGCATTGCGACCATATAAAAAGTGGCTGCAGATGGGCAGCGTGGTGGTGTTTACCGCGATTGCGCTGGTGTTGATCAACCGACGCCGGCGCAATGCACGATAGTCATCAGGCTTGTTGAACAAAGGTCAGCCGCACTGCAAAACCAATCAACAGGCTGCCAAACAACCACTGCTGTACCCGCTGGGCCGACGGACTGCGTTGCAGCCAACGGCCCAGCGCCGCGCCGACCAGCGCGTAGGCGCTGTCGAACAGCAAGCCGACGCCGACCAGCATCATGCCCAGGGTCGCAAATTGCGCGAGCACCGGTCCGGCTTGAGGGTTGATGAACTGCGGCAGCAGCACCGAGCAAAACAGCAGCGCCTTGGGGTTGAGCAGGTTAGTCAGCAAACCGCGCTGGATCGCCTCCGGCCACCGTGGTTTAGCAGTCGTTGCGTCTGCACCGTTCAAGCTCGGCAGCATCGTGGTGCGCAGGCACTGAATGCCGATCCAGAGCAGGTACGCGGCGCCGGCCAGGCGCACCACGTCGAAGGTCCAGGGCGCAGTCCTGAACAGCGTCGCCAAACCCAATGCCGCCAATGCCACATGACAACCGCGCGCCACGCCCAGCCCCAATGCCGTGGCCAGCGCCGCGCCTTTGCCCTGACGAGCGCCGGTCTGCAACAGCAGAATCATATCCGGGCCGGGCAACAGGTAGACCACTGCCAACGCCATGAAAAACAGCCAGAGTTCTGTCATGTTGCCCCCATTCGTTGTCGATTTGGTGGGGTCAGTCTACGGCCGAGGGGCAGGGCAGGTGGTTGCGTAGTCGGCTTCTAAAGCTTCGATATTTGGCATAACCTGCCAGTTTATGATGATCGAACCATCAGGATCTGCCAAAGCATGAAACTTGACGCCTACGACCGCAAAATCCTCACGGCGCTGCAACGGGACGGACGCCTGAGCAACGTACAACTGGCCGATGAGATCGGTTTGTCGGCCTCACCCTGTTTGCGCCGGGTGCGGATGCTGGAAGAGGCGGGCGTGATTCGCGGCTATCAGGCCAACCTCGATCGAGATGAAGTGGGCCTTGGGCTGACGGTGTTTGTCGGGGTCAAGGTCGAACGGCATAACGATGAACAAGCCGAAGCATTTCGCCTGGCCGTGACGGCGTTGCCTGAGGTGATTTCTGCGTTTCTGGTGTCAGGGGAGTCGGACTTTCTACTGCAAGTGGTGGTGCCGGACTTGCGCGCCTATGACCGTTTCCTCACCGGGCGATTGCTGAAATTGCCGGGCGTGAGTGATATCCGCAGCAACTTTGCAATTCACACGGTGAAGACGCCGGGTGCGTTGCCGTTGGGGCATTTGCCTGATTGAAAAAGCGAAAAGATCGCAGCGCTCACAGGCGCGTAGGAGCTGCCGAAGGCTGCGATCTTTTGATCTTGGTCTTTGGTCTTTGGTCTTTCTAAATCTGCGTCGCCATCCCTTCCACATTCATCGCCGCCTGGCGCAAGGCCTCGGAGCGGGTCGGGTGTGGATGGCAGGTCAGGGCGATGTCTTCGGCCGAGGCGCTGAACTCCATGGCTACGCAATATTCGCCAATCATTTCGCTGACGCTCGGGCCCACAAGGTGCACGCCGAGGACTTCGTCGGTGCGCTCATCGGCCAGTACCTTGGCGAAGCCTTCGGTTTCGTGGTTGATCTTCGCCCGGCTGTTGGCGGTGAAGGGGAATTTGCCGACCTTGTAGGCGCGACCTTCGGCTTTCAGCTGTTCTTCGGTCTTGCCGACGCTGGCCAGCTCCGGTTTGGTGTAGATCACGTTGGGGATCAGCTCGTAATTGACCTCGCCAGCCTTGCCGACGATCTGCTCGATGCAGGCCATGGCTTCGTCTTCGGCCTTGTGGGCGAGCATCGGTCCTGAGGTGACGTCACCGATCACCCAGACCCCCGCGGCTTCGGTGCGGTGGCCCTTGTTGGCGAGCATGCCGCGTTTGTCGGTGGCGAGGCCGACGTTCTCCAGGCCCAGGCCTTGGGTGTAAGGACGACGACCGATAGCCACCAGCACGTAGTCGGCTTCCAGCAGCTCGGCGGTGCCACCTGCGGCCGGTTCGACACTGAGTTGAACACCGCTCGCCGAGGAGGTGGCGCTGGTGACTTTCGAGCTCAACTTGAAGCGGATGCCTTGCTTGCTCAATGAGCGCTGAAGGGTTTTACCGGCTTCAGCATCCACACCCGGGCAGATCCGGTCGAGAAATTCGACGACCGTCACCTGAGCACCCAGGCGCCGCCATACCGAACCCAGTTCCAGGCCGATCACCCCAGCGCCGATCACCACCAGGTGCTTCGGTACTTCAGCCAGCGACAGCGCGCCCGTGGAGTCGAGGATGCGTTGGTTGTCGATGTCCACGCCCGGCAGGGGAGTGGGTTCGGAACCGGTGGCGATGATGATGTCTTTGGCGCTCAGCCGGGTCTTGCCACCCTGATCGTCGGTCACCGTGACGCTGCCCGGCCCGTCGATGTGGCCCCATCCCTTGATCCAGTCGACCTTGTTTTTGCGAAACAGAAACTCGACGCCCTTGGTCAGGCCTGTGACGCTTTCATCCTTCTGTTTCATCATCTGAGCCAGGTTGAGCACAGGTTTGACCTCGATCCCGAGGTTGGCGAATTCCGCCCCCATGGCCGCGTCGTAGAGCTCGGAGGCATGCAGTAATGCCTTGGACGGCATGCAACCGACATTCAGGCAGGTCCCGCCGAGGGTGGCGCGGCCTTCCACGCATGCCGCTTTCAAGCCCAACTGCCCGGCGCGGATCGCTGCGTTATAACCGCCGGGGCCGGCGCCCAGAATCACGACGTCATAAGTGCTCATGGTGCAACTCCTGGATTGAGAGGGGCGGGATCGATAAAAAGTAGTCTTCAATAAAAAATTACGAACGTAATATGTGCGTTTCTCACCATTTCGGTCAAGGCTTCAGCTTGGCGACAGGTTCAGCGCTTTTAGATAGAACGATTCAGGACGAAAATTTCACCATTTTCGTTATATCGTAACGAATTGTGATGTGAGCAATGGCTGGGGTGGTATGCAAGTCGATCTCGATGGCGATGGAGCACAGATAGCAGGGCTGCCGCGCTTCCAGCAGGCGGTCGTTCAAGGACGTCGATTGCGCCAATGGGCAATCGGTTTGGGTGCCTTGGCGACCGCAGGGCTGGTGCTGGCGTTTTTTGTCGGGCTGTTTGCACCGCAGTCGCTCTGGCCCGCGTTGCTGGCCAATCAGAGTGCCGGTTTGCTGGTATTGGTCGCCGGTCTGCAGTCGGCCTGGTGGGTAACGCAGTGGCGTGCACGAGCGATGAATCCGGCCGAGTTGGTGCCGGTGGCTATCACCGAAGAAGTCGTTGTCGCCGAAGGCTGGTACGAGCGGTTGCTGGACGGCATCAGTCAGCGTTGGCTGCGCTTGCTGGGGCAGATCGGTGCACCGACGCTCTGGCTTGGCGGCTGGGCGTTGTTGAGTTTGTACAGCATCGAGCAGGTCTGGAACCTCGCTTTACCACCCGCTGCGTTGGGATTATCGGCCAGTGTCGGCGCGGCGTTGTCGTTGCTGCTGGCGTTCGGTTTGCTGGTGCTGGAGCGGCAACTGGCGCAGGAAAATGTCGCCCAATGGCCTGAAGCCGGGTCGTTGGCGCAGCTGACGCGGGTTGCGATTATTGGCCTGGTGCTCAGCGCCTTGTGTCTGTTGTTCGGTAGCGAAACAGCCGTCTGGCCGGTGCGTCTGGCGGTGCTGATCGGCTTGCTGCCGGGGCTGGTCGCCGTCGAGTTATTGCTGCGCGCCGTGTTGTCTCTGTTCAGTCCCCGTCGTGAACAGCTTGAACCGGCCTTGCTGGCGCGAAGCTTCGTCTCCGATATGTTGCGCTGGCCGCCACAGCCCCTGCTCGCATTGCAGCACGAGTTGCACAACCGCTTCGGTATCGACCTGCGACAAATCTGGGCCTTCACCTACATGCGCCGGGCGTTTTTGCCGGTGCTGGCGGTAGTGGCAATCGTCGGTTGGTCGCTCACTGGCATTCATGAAATACCGCTACAGGGGCGGGGCATCTACGAACGTTTCGGCAAACCGGTGGAAGTGTTCGGGCCCGGTTTGCACGCCAGTTTGCCGTGGCCGCTGGGTCGGGTGCTGAGTGTCGAGAACGGCGTGGTCCACGAGTTGGCCACCAGCGTGGGTGAAGCATCTGCTCCGGTCGCGGCCGAACCTGCCGAAGGCCCGGCACCGGCCATTGCCAATCGCTTGTGGGACGCCAGCCATGTGAATGACAAGTCCCAGGTTATTGCCAGCAGCCGTGCCGACAAGCAGAGCTTCCAGATCGTCAACATGGACGTGCGCTTCGTCTATCGCATCGGCCTGAGCGATCAAGCGGCATTGGCCGCGACGTACAACAGCGCCGACGTGCCGACGCTGATTCGCAGCACCGCCAGCCGGATTTTGGTCCACGATTTCGCCTCGCGTACCCTCGACGGTTTGCTCGGTGAAGACAGGGTAGGGCTCGCCGAAGAAATCGGCCACGCCGTGCAGGCCGATCTGCAAAAACTCGACAGCGGCGTGGAAATTCTCGCCACGGTGGTTGAGGCCATTCATCCGCCAGCAGGGGCGGCCAATGCCTATCACGGCGTGCAAGCAGCGCAGATTGGCGCCCAGGCATTGATCTCCCGTGAGCGCGGTGCAGCGGCAGAGGCGATCAACCAGGCGCAATTGCAGGCCAGCATTGCTCGCGATCAAGCCACGGCCAGTGCGCATGAAATCAACTCGAGCGCTCAGGCCGCCGACCTGAAATTTGCCGCCGAGCGAAAGGCTTATGCCAGCGCCGGCCAGGCTTTTGTACTGGAGCAATACCTCAGCCAACTGACCCAGGGTTTGGCTAATGCCAAGCTGCTGGTTCTCGATCATCGCCTGGGCGGCAGCAGCAATGCGCCGACCATCGACCTACGTACATTCACGCTGCCGGCTGACCCTGCGCCGCCGCGTAATACCGCTCAGCCAGGAGCCGCCCATTGAGCCAGTCGACGCCTACTCACGATCATCACGACCACGATGACCACGCCGGCCACGATCACGGCCATGGCGGGCATCACCACGGTCATCATCACCATCACCACCACGGTGATCCACACGAAGCTGGCCCGTTCCCGTGGCGGCGAATGGGCTGGGCGGCTCTGCTGGTGGCGTTTGCCATTGCGGCGGCAAGCCTGGTGCAAGTGCGCTCGGGGGAGGCCACGGTGATTACGCGCTTCGGTAATCCATCGCGGGTGTTGCTGGAGCCGGGGCTTGGCTGGCGTTGGCCGGCGCCGTTCGAGGCGGCGATTCCGGTTGATCTGCGGCTGCGTACCACCTCCAGCGGTTTGCAGGATGTGGGCACGCGCGACGGTCTGCGCATCATCGTGCAAGCCTACGTGGCCTGGCAGGTACAGGGCGACCCGGACAACGTGCAACGCTTTATGCGCGCTGTACAGAATCAACCCGATGAAGCCGCGCGGCAGATTCGTACCTTTGTCGGCTCGGCGCTGGAAACCACTGCCAGCAGTTTCGACCTGGCCAACCTGGTGAACACCGACGCCAATCAGGTGCACATCGCCGATTTCGAAGCGCAGCTGCGTCAGCAGATCGATCAGCAGTTGCTCACCACCTATGGCGTGCGAGTGCTGCAAGTCGGCATCGAGCGTTTGACCCTGCCGTCGGTGACTCTCACCGCGACGGTCGATCGTATGCGCGCCGAGCGTGAAACAATCGCCACTGAACGCACGGCCATCGGTAAACGCGAAGCCGCGCAAATCCGCTCCGCGGCTGAGCGTGACGCGCGAATCGTGCAAGCCGATGCGACGGTGAAAGCTGCAGACATCGAAGCCCAATCCCGCGTCGAAGCCGCGCAGATTTACGGCCGGGCTTACGCAGGCTCACCGCAGCTCTACAATTTGCTGCGTTCGCTCGACACCTTGGGCACCATCGTTGCACCGGGCACCAAACTGATTTTGCGCACAGATGCGGCGCCGTTCCGGGTGTTGGTTGATGGCCCACCGACGCTCGAAAACAAGTCCGGATCGCAGCCATGAATTTGGTTCCACGTGGAACAAATGAATTGAGCAGCCCCTGGATTCAGGCCGGGCGCTTGGCTTTTCTCGCGCTTTACGCCGTGACCGTGCTGGCTGCTTTGGCGTGGGGATTTTCCAATGTGCGGCAGATCGACCCGCAGAATCGTGCCGTGGTGCTGCACTTCGGCGCACTGGATCGCATTCAAAATGCCGGTTTGCTGTTGGCGTGGCCGCGACCGTTTGAGCAGGTGATTTTGTTGCCGGCTGCGGACCGGGTGATCGAGCGTCGGGTGGAAAATCTGCTGCGCACCGATGCCGCGTTGCAGGCCGACCGGGTGGCGAGCTTCGCCACACCTATCAGCGATGCGCTCGCCGGCTCCGGTTATCTGCTGACCGGTGACGCGGGCGTGGTGCAGCTGGATGTGCGGGTGTTCTACAAAGTCACCGAACCCTATGCCTTCGTGCTTCAGGGTGAGCATGTGCTGCCGGCGCTGGATCGACTGGTGACGCGCAGTGCCGTGGCACTCACTGCGGCGCGAGACCTGGACACCATTCTGGTGGCTCGACCGGAACTGATCGGTGCCGACAATCAGGCTGCCGAACGTCGCGAACGTCTGCGCGGCGATCTGGTGCGAGGCATCAATCAACGCTTGGCCGAACTGACGGCGACCGGGCAGGGCTTGGGTATCGAAGTGGCGCGGGTCGATGTGCAATCGAGTCTGCCCGGCCCGGCAGTGAGCGCGTTCAACGCCGTGTTAACTGCCAGCCAGCAAGCTGACAAGGCCGTGGCCAATGCGCGCACGGAAGCCGAGAAGCTGACTCAGTCCGCCAACGAACAAGCCGACCGCACGCTGCAAGTGGCTCACGCCCAGGCCAGCGAACGCCTGGCCAAAGCCTCCACCGACACCGCCACGGTGTTGAGTTTGGCCAAGGCGCAACAGCAGGGCACCGACCCGCAAATGCTGCTGCGTATTTACCGTGAGCGGATGCCGAAGATTCTCGGGCAGGCCGGCTCGGTGACAACGGTCGATCCGAAAGACGATTCCCGCCTGATCATTCAGGGAGCTGCACAATGACTGCCCAAACCGCCGCCGCGCCGAGCATGTTGTCCTCGGCTGAACAACGTAGTGCCGCGCGCCAGTTGACCCTGGCCATGCTTGCACTGGGCTTGCTTGCGCTCGGCCTGATCTGGCGCTGGTCGTTGCCGGAGCAGACCGGGGTCAGCCAATTGCTGCTGGGTTTTGCTTCGTTGCTGGTGGCCGTGCCGGTCATGCGCTCGGCGTGGTACAGCCTGCGTTATCCGAGCCTGCACGGGATCACCGATCAGTTGATCGCCCTGGCCATGCTCGGCGCTTGGGCTACTGGCGATCTGCTTACCGCGGCACTGCTGCCGATCATCATGATCTTCGGCCATGTGCTGGAAGAGCGCAGCGTGATCGGCTCCCAGGAAGCGATTCATGCCCTCGGCAAACTGACGCGCAGCCATGCGCGCAAGATTCAGGCTGACGGCGCCATCGTTGAAGTCGATAACGGCACGCTCAAGGCCGGCGACCTGGTGGAGGTGCGCGCCGGTGATCGCGTGCCGGCCGATGGCCGGGTGTTGTCCGGTCAGGCAAGCCTCGACACGGCATCGATCACCGGTGAGTCGGTGCCCATAGAGGCCGTTGTGGGCATGCCGGTGTTCGGCGGGGCGATCAACCTCGATGGCCTGTTGCGCATTGAAGTGACCCGCACCGGTCACGAGTCGACACTGGGTAAAGTCATCGCGCTGATGCAAAACGCCGAACGTTCCAAGCCACCGATCACGCGTTTGCTCGAACGCTACGCCGGTAGCTACATGGTGCTGGTGTTGCTGCTGGCGGCCGTAACCTGGTTCGTCACCAACGATGCCCAGGCGATGCTTGCGGTGTTGGTGGCGGCCTGCCCTTGCGCGCTGGTGTTGTCGGCACCGGCCACGGCGATTGCCGGGGTGGCGGTCGCTGCTCGGCACGGGATTCTGATTCGCAGCTCAGCCTTCCTCGAAGAATTGGCCGACCTGACGTCGTTGGTGGTCGACAAGACCGGGACCCTGACGTTCGGCACCTTGCGCCTGCAATCGATCGACAGTCCGCAGGAAGATCGCAGTCACGTACTGAAACTCGCCGCCAGCCTTGGCTCTGCCAGCAGCCACCCGGTCAGCCGCGCGTTGGCCGGGTTGGTCACCCAGGAACATTTCCTGCTGCTCTCTGACATTCGCGAGCGTCAGGGGCTGGGTGTTGTGGCGATGACCGAGCAGGGCGAAGCGGCCCTCGGTCGTCCGGAGCTGTTCGCGCAATTGGGCATTGTCACCTCAGCTGTTCCCGAACACGATGGCCCGATTGCTGGGCTGGCACTCAACGGTGAATTTCTCGCTTGGCTGTTGCTCGCCGACAGCGTCAAACCCGAGGCGCGGTTTGCCCTGGGCGAGTTGCGTGAACTCGGCCTGGGTCGTCAGTTGTTGTTGACCGGGGATCGACAAAGCGTGGCTCATACGCTGGCCCGGGATGTGGGCATCAGCGATGTCGAAGCCCAGGCCTTGCCCGAGGACAAACTCAATCGCGTGTTGAAAGAAATCGACAGCGGTTTCCGGCCGATGGTGGTGGGAGACGGCATCAACGATTCCCTGGCGCTGAAGGCCGGTGTGGTCGGCGTGGCCATGGGCGCGGGCGGCGCGGACATCGCGCTGGCCTCGGCCGATATCGTACTGATCGGCAGCGACCTGCGCCGGCTCGGAACCTGTGTGCGCCTGAGTCGCCAATGCCGGCAGACTTTACAGGTGAACGTAATCATCGGTCTGGGCTGGACCCTGGCGATTGTCGCCTTCGCCGCATTCGGCTGGCTTGGCGCGGCAGGGGCGATGATTGCCGCGCTGTTGCACAACTTGAGTACGTTATTGGTGCTCGGTAATGCCGGGCGTTTGCTGCGTTTTCAGGAGCCTTTGCTCAAGCTCAAAGATGAGGTTTGAGCGAGGCGAAAAGTTTTTTCATCGCCTCTGTAACGCCGTCAGGGCAGCGCTCTCTAGTGCTGTGTCGGGACTGAACAACCTTCCAGCCGACACCCCTGACGATTACTGAGGATATACAAATGAACTTCAAAAACGCCACCGCCGGTGCCGCTCTCGCCTTCGCCGCTGCAACAATGTTCGCAGGTGTTGCCACTCAGGCTCAGGCCGCCGACGCTGCACAAGTTCACTGCTACGGCGTGACATCGTGCAAAGGCATGAATGACTGCAAGACAGCCGAAAACGCCTGCAAAGGTCAGGCTGTCTGCAAAGGGCATGGCTTCAAGGCAATGACTCAGGCCGAATGCATGAAGGCAGATGGAAAAGTCGGCGAATAACTGACTGCCGAATGCCGTCGCGGTGGCTCTCTTGCCACTGCGGCACTTTGCGAGGAGTCCGCAAAATGTCTGCTTCCCTTTCTTGTCTGGGCTACGGCCTGGGTTTGCGCAGTGCCTACTACCAACAGATTCTTGAACAGTCGCCAGCCGTGGACTGGTTTGAAGTGGTCTCGGAAAATTTCATGGTCCAGGGCGGCAAGGCCCTGTACTACCTGGACGCCATTGCCGAACGGTATCCCGTGGTGATGCATGGCGTATCGCTGTCTATTGGCGGTCCTCATGCCCTCGATCCGCAGTATCTGCAACAGCTGAAACTTCTGGCGGAGCGAGTTGAACCGGCATGGATCTCCGATCACTTGTGTTGGAGCCGTGGCAACGCCCATCAACTCCATGATTTGTTGCCGCTGCCCTACACCGAAGAAAGTCTTTATTACGTGGCCGGCCGAGTGCGGCAGGTTCAGGACGTCTTGCAGCGTCCGCTGGTGCTGGAAAACGTCTCCAGTTACGTGCGCAGCGCTGGCGACGAATTCAGCGAATGGGAGTTTCTTGATGCGCTCAGCCGGTTGAGCGACTGCGAGCTGTTGCTGGACATCAACAACGTCTATGTCAGCTCCCGCAATCATGGCTTCGATCCGTGGACATTCATTCAAGGGCTGCCGGCCAAAAAGGTTCGACAGTTGCACCTGGCTGGCCACAGCGACCACGGCGATTACGTGATCGACACCCATGACCAGCCGGTGAGTGATCCGGTCTGGGCGCTCTATCAACAAACCCTGGAACACCTCGGGCCAGTCGCGACACTGCTGGAACGCGATGATCATTTCCCGCCTTTTGAAGAGCTACTTACCGAGTTGCAAAAGGCCCGGGCATTGGGTGATAGCGTGTTGACCCGGAGATTGAGATGCGCCTGAACGACTGGCAGCTGGCCTTTGAAACGTATCTGCTGGGTGAGCAGACAGCAGCCGATACCGCGCTAGGCGCGAGTCTTATGGGGGGGCCGACACTGGATGTGAGCACCGGGCTGGCGATCTATCACAACGCCTATCAGGCAAGGCTTCAGGAAGTTCTGCGCGGCGACTATCCGGTCATTTGGCATTGGCTGGGTGACGATGAATTCGAGCAGCTCGCGGCGGCTTACATTCGCCAGTGTCCGTCTGTTCATTACAGCCTGAGGTGGCTGGGTGAAGGGTTCGAGTCGTTTATTCGACAGCATTTAGTGCCAGAGCAAAGTGCAGCGCTGGGGGAGTTGGCGGCACTTGAGTGGGCATTCACGCTGGCGTTCGACGCGCCTGAAGGCGCGCCGCTGACGATACAGGACATGGCCGCCCTGAAGCCTGAAGACTGGCCGACGTTGCGGGTCAGCCCCAGCCCCTCTGTGCAATGGCTTGAGTGTGCTTTCAACAGTGTTGCGTTGTGGCGGGCAGTGAAGGATGAAACCGGGTTCCCCGGTAGTGCAGCGTTAGGGGCGCCCCAAGTATTGGTGATCTGGAGAGCGGGGCTGGTTTGTCATTACCGCAGCCTGGAACCTGCGGAGGCGGCAGCTCTAGACGGCTTGTTTCAGGGCGACTGGGATTTCGCTGAACTGTGCTCCGAATTAGCAGTCATCTATGGTGAGGATGCATCCCTTCAGGCTGTTACATGGCTGAAACAGTGGGTTCAGGACGGTTGGTTGCAGCCTCGAATCATAGAGAGCAGCTATTAAATCGATAGCCGGCTATTTTTCAAGGATGGACTACCCTCAAATCAGACGTCTGAAAATCAGGGGGATTATCCATGCTCGCGCAACTTCCACCGGCCTTACAGAATCTGCAGTTGCCGCTTCGCTTGCGACTCTGGGACGGCCATGAGTTCAACCTGGGGCCGACGCCCAGCGTCACCATTGTGGTCAAGGACCCGCACATGGTTACCCAGTTCACCCATCCGAGCCTGGACGCGCTGGGGGCGGCGTTTGTCGAAGGCAAACTGGAGCTGGAAGGCTCCATCAGCGACGTGATTCGCGTCTGCGATGAATGGAGTCAGGCGCTGCTCAACGAAGACGACGATGCGCAACCGGTGCGCCTGGTTCACGACAAGGAAACCGACGCCAAAGCCATCTCCTACCACTACGACCTTTCCAACGAGTTTTATCAGCTGTGGCTCGACAGCGACATGGCGTATTCCTGCGCCTACTTCGAGACCGGCAGTGAAACCCTTGAGCAGGCTCAACAAGCCAAGTTTCGCCACCTGTGCCGCAAGTTGCGCTTGCAGCCAGGGGAGTATCTGCTGGATGTCGGTTGCGGCTGGGGCGGGTTGGCGCGGTATGCCGCGCGGGAGTTCGGCGCGAAGGTGTTCGGGATCACGCTCAGTCAAGCGCAATTGGATTTGGCTCGTGAGCGGGTGAAAGCCGAAGGCCTGGAAGATCAGATCGAACTGCAACTGCTCGACTACCGCGATCTGCCTCAGGACGGGCGTTTCGACAAGGTGGTCAGCGTCGGCATGTTCGAACACGTCGGCCACGCCAATCTGGCCGAATACTGCCAAACCTTGTTCGGCGCAGTGAAAGAGGGCGGGCTGGTGATGAACCACGGGATTACCGCCAAACACACCGACGGTCGTCCGGTCGGGCGCGGTGCTGGTGAGTTCATCGAGAAGTATGTGTTTCCCAACGGCGAGCTGCCGCACCTGTCGATGATCTCCGCCGAGATCAGCGAAGCGGGGCTGGAGATTGTCGACGTCGAGAGCCTGCGCCTGCATTACGCGCGGACCCTGGACCACTGGAGCGAACGCCTGGAAGACAATCTGGAAGCCGCCGCCAAACTGGTGCCGGAGCAGGCGCTACGGATCTGGCGGTTGTACCTGGCGGGGTGCGCCTATGCGTTCGCCAGGGGCTGGATCAACCTGCATCAAATCCTCGCGGTGAAAGCCCATGCCGATGGCAGCCATGAACTGCCATGGACCCGCGACGACATCTACAACTAGAGAATCGGCGAAATAAGCCGGGCGATCCGCATGCCGACCTGTTGCAGGCGGTGGGTCTCCCGGCTTTCTTCTTTGGCGATTTCGTGAGCCTGGGCGAAATCGTTGTTGAGCATCTGCTCCACTTCGGCGGCAAACCCGCTGTCGACCGTCAGCAGCATCACTTCGAAGTTCAGCCGGAACGAACGGTTGTCCATGTTGGCACTGCCGATGGCGCTGATCTCGTCGTCGATCAGTACCACTTTCTGATGCAGGAAGCCGGGTTGATAACGGAACACGCGCACCCCGGCGCGTACGGCTTCGAAGGCATAAAGGCTGGACGCGGCGTAGACGATCCGATGATCCGGCCGCGACGGCAACAGGATCCGTACATCCACGCCGCGCAACACTGCCAGCCGCAATGCAGCGAATACGGCTTCATCGGGGATGAAGTAAGGGCTGGTGATCCACACCCTTTCCGTCGCCGCATGGATGGCTTCGACGAAGAATAGCGAACAGGTTTCGTAGGAATCCGCCGGGCCGCTGGCCAGTAATTGGCAGAGCACGCCGTCATCTGGATAAACGTCAGGCAGGATCAGCGGGGGCAGCGAGCGGGCTGCCCAGAACCAGTCTTCGGCGAAGGACTCCTGCATGCAGGCCACCACCGGCCCGCGAACTTGCACATGGGTATCGCGCCAGGGCGCCAGGGGTGGTTTCTCGCCCATGTACTCGTCGCCGACATTGAGCCCGCCGACAAAGCCGACAAGCCCGTCGACCACTACGATCTTGCGGTGGTTGCGGAAATTCACCTGGAAGCGGTTGAGCCAGCCGCTGCGGGTGGCGAAGGCTTTGACCTCGACGCCGGCATCACGCAACGGTTGCACATAACCGTGGGGCAGGGAGTGGCTGCCGATGCGGTCGTAGAGCAAGTAAATCGCCAAGCCCTCGGCGGCTTTCTTCAGCAGCAGGGTGTGCAGGCGTTGGCCGAGGCGGTCATCGTGGATGATGAAAAACTGGATCAGCACCGCTTTACGGGCGTTGCTGATGGCGTCGAAAATTGCATCGAACGTGGCTTGGCCGTCGATCAACAATCGTACATCGTTGTTTGCCAGGCATGGCATGCGCCCCAGCTTCGGCATGGCCCGCAAAGACGCGTAAGCGCTGGAGGCACGCGCAGCCAGTGCCTCTTCTACCCAGGGGCGCCAGTTCAGTTCGGAGATGGCCTTGCGCATTTCCTCGTTGGCTTGCCGTCGGGCCTTGATGTAACCATCGAAGGTGCTGCGGCCGAAGACCAGATAAGGGACAAGCGTGAGGTAAGGAATGAACAGCAGTGACAGGGCCCAGGCGATCGAGCCCTGAGCGGTCCGAACGGTCAACACGGCATGGATGGCGGCGATCGAGCCCAGTGTGTGTAACAGTGCGATCAGATAACCGAATACATGCGGTCCGAAATAATCCATGGGGCAGCCTTGCTCCTTGAAGATTCAATGCTTAACAGACCATGTTCCGGGCAGAATGTCGCTATTTAATTGGCCCATGAACCGAAGCCCGTGTCCGACGTCTAACGGCCACTAATGATCAGGAGTTACTCGATGAACGTTCGTCTGCTGGGTTTGGCCATGGCGTTTGGTTTGGCACTTCCTGTGGCCGCTCAGGCACAGATGCTGCAACCGGGCTTGTGGGAGTTGACCTCAAGCAACATGAAGGTCGATGACCAGAACATGCCCGATCTGCAATTGATCCTCGGCCAGCTACAAAACCAGATGACCCCCCAACAGCGGGCGATGCTGGAGAAACAAGGTATGACCATGGGCGGCAAAGGGATTCGGGCGTGCCTGACACCTGAGCAGGTGAAGAGCGACAACATTCCGCTGACGGACCCGCAATCGGGCTGCAAGCAGGAAATCACCGAGCGTACCGGTAACCAGTGGAAATTCCGTTTCAGCTGTCCGAAAGCGCAGGGCAGCGGAGTGGCCACTTTTATGAGTGACCGTGAGTTCACCACCAAGGTCAACGGCACCTTCAACGCCACCGGCATTCAGCAGAAGGGTAGCCTCGATACTCGCGCTGTGTGGTTGGGTCAGGATTGCGGCACAGTGAAGCCAAGGGC
This sequence comes from Pseudomonas sp. Pseusp18, assembly GCF_059506005.1. Classification (NCBI taxonomy): domain Bacteria; kingdom Pseudomonadati; phylum Pseudomonadota; class Gammaproteobacteria; order Pseudomonadales; family Pseudomonadaceae; genus Pseudomonas; species Pseudomonas sp. Pseusp18. The sequence continues at coordinate 6,594,374 of NZ_CP169240.1, read as the reverse complement.
CTAAAAGCTTTGCGGGTAGGCTCGTTCCCACCAGGTCATATGTGATCCCTGTGGGAGCGGGCTCGCCCGCGAAGGTGTCCGCTCAGGCACCAGCAGTCTTGGGCGGGATCAACAAATCACACACCGCCTCAATCCCTTTCTCCCCGAAATCCTCCCCGCTGCCACTGCGCATGCTGACAAATCCACCGTCCTTTTCCTTCTCTCCGACCACCAACAGGTATGGCACTTTCTGGCTGTGCTGGCGAATCTTGCGGCTGATTTTCTCGTGACGCAGATCCGAGTTGGCGCGCAGTCCGCGCCGGCGCAGCGCTTCGGTCACCGAGTGCGCATAATCGCTCTGACGCTCATCGATATTCACAACCACGACCTGGGGTGGCGCTCGCCAGGTGTCCAGTTCCTGTTGGCTGGACCAACACGTGCCATAGATTCGTTGCTGCAACGTGCCGCTGATGTGGTCCAGTGCAAAGGCCTGCAACACCTTGGTGGTGGGAACATGCGGACCTGCCGCGAAACCCTCGAAGTCCCCCAGGCTGTACAGCGATAACCTTTTGCTACTCGTCGCCTGATAGGTCAGTTCCTGCCGGCGGATCGAATGGTTGGTCGCCGCCAGTGCACGCATACGCGCTTCGATCACTGGCAGCGCGGCCAGGGTTAGAGATCGCTGGAAAGCAAACTCATAAAAGAAACCGTCACCCAGCACCGATCCGGCCCGCAACTGCGCATTCGGATGCAGCTGTTTGACGGCCATGGCCAGCATCAGCGCACAGGAACGCCGAAGGATCTCCAGCCCGTCGGGCTCCTGGGACGTGACGATGCTGACCCGCGCATCACACTCGATCAGGAATCCACAGTCCACCAGCACGCCATCCACCCGACCCGCGAGCGCCGCATTAGCCAGGCCGAGGCTGATACTCGCGGCAACCTCAAACACGGACAGTGGTTGGTCGTACTCACGCATTGAACCATCAGGCAGGGTGATGTGGATCATGATCGGTGTTCTCGAATGTTTTCGATAACGTGCGTCAGCGCATAAACCGTAGTGGTAAGCCCTGACAGTTGTCATTAAGACGTTTGTCGTGCCAGGCAATTTGCCCCGACACGACGGTGGTGCTGACGCTGTGGCGAAAGCGATGCCGGGCGAAGGGGGTCCAGCCGCATTGCGAGAGGACCGGTTGTCGGGAGACGGCAATGCCATCGGGTTCGGATTTGATCAACACCAGGTCGGCCCAGTACCCTTCGCGCAGGTAGCCGCGGTCGGGAATGGCAAACAGATCGGCGACCCGGTGACTGGTCTTGGCCACAAGGGTGGTGATCGGCAGGATCTCATCGGCCACCAGTTCCAACAACGCGGGCAGGGCGTGTTGCACCAACGGCAAACCGGACGGCGCCTGGCTATAGGGTCGCTGTTTTTCGGCCCAGGTGTGAGGCGCGTGATCGCTGCCGATCACGTCCAGTCGATTACTCAACAGTGCTTTGCGCAAGGCATCGCGGTCGGTCTGGGTCTTGATCGCCGGGTTGCATTTGATCAGGTTGCCGAGGCTCGGGTAGTCGCGGTCGTCGAACAGCAAGTGATGCAGGCAGACCTCGGCAGTGATGCGTTTCTGTGCCAGCGGCTTGTCTTCAAACAGTGCCAGTTCCCGGGCGGTAGTCAGGTGCAAAACGTGCAGACGGGTGCCATGTCGCCTGGCCAGATCGACGGCCATTGAGGAGGATCGAAAGCACGCTTCGGCATTGCGGATCAGCGGGTGAGCAGCGGGTGGAAGGTGCTCACCGAACAGCTCTCGCAGGTTGGCCGCGTTGGCTTCAATGCTGGGCGTGTGTTCGCAGTGGGCCAGCAAAATAGTCGGCACCTCGGCGAACAGCCGTTCGAGAATTCGTGGATCGTCCACCAGCATGTTGCCCGTGGAGGCGCCCATGAACACTTTGACCCCGGCCACTTCACAAGGATTGAGCGCGGCGACGGTATCGAGATTGTCGTTGCTCACGCCGAAATGAAAACCGTAGTTGGCTACTGAATGGGTCGCCGCTCGACGCTTCTTGTCGGCCAGCGCGGCGAGGGTCAGGGTGGCCGGCGAGGTGTTGGGCATGTCCATGAAGCTGGTGATGCCGCCGGCCACCGCAGCTCGAGATTCAGTATGGAAGCTGCCCTTGTCCGGTGCTCCTGGGTCACGGAAATGCACCTGGTCATCGATCATGCCTGGCAGCAGCCATTGGCCGTTTGCGTCGATTTCCACAGCGGCTTTTTCACCTTCGATGCTGCTGGCGATCTTGACGATGCGACCGTGGCTTACCAGCAGATCACCGTCGAATTCCCGACCTTCGTTCACCAGCCGGGCGTTGCGAATCAGCACGCTGCTCATGGTCAGAACTCGTTCTGCAGGGCTTTGTAGCCGCGCACCAAATCGACGTTGGTGCGCGCTACGTCTTCGGAAAACTCCGAGGCGCTGACGCTGACGGGTGGGAACTGCGACAGGTCGGTGTTGGGGCCGATGCGTGTGGTGGAGGGCACGTAGAAGGCTTCAGGCAAGTCACGACCATCGACCACCGAGTTGTGCCGCACCACGCAACCGTCGCCCACCGCGCAGTTGAACAGCACGCTGTTGAAACCGATGAACACGCGATTGCCGACGGTGCAGGGGCCATGGACGATGGAGCGGTGGGCGATGGAGCTGAACTCGCCGATGGTCACCGCCGCGCCGGACTTGGAGTGGATCACCACGCCGTCCTGGATGTTCGAATTGGCGCCGATGGTGATCGCTTCCATCTCGCCCGAGTCGTCCACTTCATCGGCGCGAATCACTGCGTAGGGGCCGACGAAGACGTTCTCGCCGATCACCACTTTGCCGCAGATGATTGCGGTTTTATCCACGTAAGCCGACTCCGCAATCAACGGCAGATCACCTGAAGGATTCTTGCGGATCATGGCTTGCTCAACGCCTCGTACAAGGTGTTGAGGTTGTATTCGAACAGCCCGGTGAAGGTGCTGGCCGGGCCGGTTGCAGCGAGGGCATCGGAGTACAGCGTGCCGCCGATATGCGCGCCGCTTTCATCGGCGATTTGCTTGAGCAGGCGCGTGTCCTTGATGTTTTCCATGAACACCGCTTTGACCTTGGCCTGACGGATCTGTGTGATCAGCGCAGCGACTTCGGCGGCCGAAGGTTCGCGTTCGGTGGACAGACCTTGCGGCGCCATGAAGTCGATGCCGTAAGCCTGACCGAGATAGCCGAAGGCGTCATGGGAGGTCACGATTTTGCGATTACCCGGCGGCAGCGAACCGAGCTTGGCTTTAGCCTCGGCGAGCAAGGCGTAGATCTTTTTCAGATAGGCCTGGCTGTTGTGTTCGTAGTCGGTTTTGTTTGCAGGGTCGGCGGCGATCAGCGCTTTGGTGATGTTGCTGATGTACAACTCAGTGTTCGCCAGGTTGTGCCAGGCGTGCGGGTCGGGAATGGTTTCGCCGTCTTCATCCAGCGAGCGCGGAATGACACCGTGGCTGGCACTGATGACCGGGGCTTTGGTCTCGGTGCTGGTCACCAGGCGGTCCAGCCATGGCTCGAAACCCAACCCGTTCTTGATGATCAGTCTGGCGTTGAGCAGTGCCTTTGCATCGTCCGGCGTCGGCTCGTAGGTGTGGGCATCGGTGTCCGGGCCGACCATGTTGGTGATCTGAATATGGTCGCCGCCGACCTGATGGGTCATGTCGGCGAGGATGCTGAAGCTGGTGACTACCTGGAGTTTTTCCGCGGCAGACAGCGACATCGACAGCATCAGACTGAACAGCACGAGTAAAGCGCGCATCGGGTTACACCTCATTGGGATGTGAGCAAAGGCGGGCGGCGCAGCAAACCGTGTACCGGACCGAACACCACGGACAGCAGATACCAACCGCCAGCCACCAGCACGATTGCCGGGCCGCTGGGCAGCGAGTAGTAGAACGACAGCAACAATCCGAGCCAGACCGAGAGGCTGCCGAGCAACGCGGCGATGATGATCAGCACCGGCAAACGACGACTCCAGAAGCGAGAAGCCGCAGCCGGCAGCATCATCAAACCGACTACCATCAGCGCGCCGATAGCCTGGAAACCGATCACCAGGTTCAGCACCACCAACGTCAGAAATACCCCGTGAGCCAGCGGCCCGAGACGGCTGACGGTTTGCAGAAAGAGCGGGTCGAGGGTGTCCAGCAACAGTGGTTTGTAGATCAGGGCCATGGCGATCAGGCTGAAGCCCGAGACCCACAGCATGCCGGTCAAGGTCGGGCCATCGACCGCCAGCGCCGAACCGAACAACAGGTGCAACAGGTCCAGGCGCTTACCGGCGATGCCGAGGATCAGCACGCCGCTGGCCAGCGATATCGGGTAAATCGCGGCCAGGCTCGCGTCCTCCCGCAAGCCGGTGCGGCGGGTAATCCAGGCGGCCAGTCCGGCCATGCTCAGGCCGGCACCGAGGCCGCCAATGGTCAGCGCGGGCAGGCTCAACCCTGCGTACCAGAAGCCCAATGCGGCGCCGGGCAAGATGCCGTGAGCCACTGCATCGCCGATCAGACTCATTCGCCGCAGAATCAGAAACACCCCAAGCGGCGCCGTGCTGCAGGCCAGAACAAGGCCACCCAGCAGTGCCCGACGCATGAATACGAATTCGTGAAACGGTTGCCAAAGGTGAGCAGCGGCGATCATCAAGCCACCTGCGTCTGAGGTTGTTGGCGAATCAGCTCGGTACTGGGACCGAGGACGCAGCCGCGGCTTTTGATCAGTAGCGCTTGTGGAATCTGTTGGCGCACGGCGGCCAAGTCATGACACACCACGACCAGGGTTCGGCCTTCGGCATGCCAGGCGTGGAGGTGTTTCCAGAGCAGCGCCTGGCCGAGTTCGTCGAGTGCGGCGTGGGGTTCGTCGAGCAGCAGCAAGGGCGCTTCGGCGAGGCTCAATCGGGCGAGTAGGGCACGCTGTAATTCACCTCCGGAGAGGGCCATCAACGGGCGGTGCTCCAGACCGGTCAGGCACCAGTCTTCCAGTGCAGACTTGAGGCGCTGGCTGCGTATCTCTGGCGCTTGTTTGTTGCCCCAGAAACCGGCAGCCACTAACTCTTGCAGACTGATGGGGAATTGTCGGTCCAGGTGTTGTTGCTGAGGCAGGAACGAAAGGCCGCCCTTGCCCTTGCGTGGAACATCAATGACGACGTTGCCGGCCAGTGGCTTTTGCAGGCCGGCGATGACTTTCAGCAGGCTGCTTTTGCCCGATCCGTTGGCGCCGATGACGGCGGTCAGACTCCCCTTGGGCAGTTCGAAATCAACCGCTGGAGTGAGCGGCTGACCGGGTGCGCCCCAGCGCAAGGCTTGGCATCGGATCATGCGGCCTCCCAGTTCCAGCGGCTTTCGGCGACCGCATCGTGGGCGTGAAGGCTTTCGGCATGGACGACTCGCACGTGAAAGGCGTTGATGCCCGGGGAGCGTTTCAGTGCCAGGTTCAAGCGTCGCGCGGCATCTTCGCAGAACATCAGGTTCTGACCGTTGGCGAGGGCGAAAGCTTGTTCGTCGGCGCGTTTCACGGCGGTTTGCACAGCGGTGCCGAGGGCTGCTTCCGCGTCGTTGATCGCGGCGATCAACGGCAGGTCATCCAGATAGTCATCCAGACGCAGCAGCAATTGCGCATTACTGCGTTGGCTATGCGGCGTCGCGACGATGCCTTTCGTGGAACCGAGCCAAGCCAGAACGTCTTCGTGTTGCAATGGTTGATTGGCGAAGTCGTCAACGAATTGCTGCTGAATCAACTGCCTCGAAAGGGCTGCTGAGCAAGGACAGGTTGAGGAATAAGGCACATCGATTTTTAGTTCCACGTGGAACATCGCGTTTTTCAGACTCGCCTCGACGCTCACCGGATAGGTTTTCCAGCCGGCCAACGGACTGACGAGCGCGGGTCTTTTGAGCAGAAGTTCGGTGTGAATTTTTAGGTAAGCGTTGTGGGAAAGTCCTTCATGAGTCTCGAGAAAACTCAGCAAGACTCGCCGCAACAACGCGGGTGAAAGGTTTTCCTGCTCAAGCATTTCCAGCGCCAGGTACAGCCGCGACATATGGATGCCACGCGCCTCTCCATCGTCGAGGCTAACGCCAGCGTCGGCTTTTGCACTCAGTCGCTGGCCATCGAATAAAACAGGAAGAGCAATGCCGCGCATGCCCACCCAATCGAGTGGCAGGGCTTGGCGTGAGGCCTGCGCGGCGATATCCGGAAGAGTCAGCGCATTCATGAGCAGGTCCATCGTGGGAGTTGATTTGGCATGTTATATTATAACAATCAAATCGACGATGCCTTTTTCGTGAACGAGTTTTCATCATGCACAGACGCCACTTGCTCAACCTGATTCTGGCCAGCGCAGCCTTTGCGTTACCTTTTGGTGTGTCGGCCACGCAAATTCGCAATGCACGACTGTGGCGTTCGGACGACAAGCTGCGACTGGTGTTCGATCTGAGCGGGCCGGTGCAGTACAAAACTTTTTCCCTGAGTGCTCCGGAGCGGCTGATCATCGATCTGAGTGGCGCAAACTTCAGTGGCGACTTCAGTCAGCTGGCACTCGACAACTCGGTGATTCGTGCGATCCGTTCCGGGCATTTCGGTCAGGGCGATACACGGATCGTCCTCGACCTCAGCGGTCCGGTGCAGCTCAACAGCTTCCTGTTACCGCCACAGGATGGGCAGGGGCATCGATTGGTGCTCGATCTGAAGGCCATTGCTCCGCTACAGATCGCGGCGGCGCCGTCGGACAAACGTGAGCCCATCATCGACAAGGCTCATCCCAAGCGCGACATCATTGTGGTGGTCGACCCTGGTCACGGCGGCAAAGACCCGGGCGCGGTCGGCGTCAAAGGTGAGCGGGAGAAAGACGTGGTGCTATCGATCGCCCAGCTGTTGGCCAAGAGGCTGAAGCGTGAAAAGGGCTTCGACGTGAAACTGGTGCGTAACGATGACTTCTTCGTCCCGCTGCGCAAACGCGTGGAGATCGCCCGCAAGCACAAGGCCGACATGTTCATCTCGGTCCATGCGGACGCAGCGCCGCGTCTCACTGCTTCAGGTGCGTCGGTGTACTGCCTGTCCGAAGGCGGCGCGACCTCGGCCACGGCGCGCTTCATGGCGCAACGTGAGAACGGCGCGGACCTGTTGGGCGCCACCAGCCTGCTCAATCTCAAGGACAAGGATCCGATGCTCGCCGGGGTGATTCTCGACATGTCGATGAACGCCACCATCGCCGCCAGTTTGCAGTTGGGCAACACGGTGCTCGGCAGTCTGGCGGGCATTACCACCCTGCATCAGAAGCGTGTGGAACAGGCCGGTTTCGCCGTGCTGAAGTCGCCGGATGTGCCATCGATTCTGGTGGAAACCGGCTTCATCTCGAACGCCCGCGACAGCCAGCGACTGGTGACGGCGCGGCATCAGCAAGCGGTGGCGGATGGTTTGTTCGACGGTTTGCAGCGTTATTTCCAGAAGAATCCGCCGATGAACAGCTATATCGCCTGGCAGCAGGAGCAGAAGAAGGCTCAGGTCTAACAGCCAGTCAGCCGGCTACAGGTGAACTTCGCGCTGCTGCCCCCGGAGCTGGAGAACCGATTGATGGTTGTCCAGCCAACCCGGCGGTTGTAGCCGACCCAGGCTTCGCCATCGGACGCGATGCCGGTAAAGAACGTCAGTTGCCCATAACGGCTATTGGTCTGCGCCCAATAGCGTTTACCGGCCACTTCAAAGCCGCGCAAGTAGATCGTGCTACCGACGGTGTTAACGCTGTAGGCATTGCCGTCGGCATCCACGCAGGCCAGCAGATTGGCGCTGCGGGTGCATTTGGCCAGGCTGGGGATTTGTCCCCAGGCATCGACCGCGATCAGCAGCGAAAGGCTCAGCAGCGAGAATCTCAGGGCGTTTCCCATGGCATTTCTCAAGGGGCGGACGGGTTAAAGCATCGTGCCCTTTGTCGTTGTGGGCAAGAGGGGGAGTGGCTTGTTTGTATTGTTATACTATAACATAAATTAAGCCCGACATTGCGACCGGGCATCCCTGTGAGGAATACCTGATGCCCAATCGTCTCCCCGTGACCGTCCTGTCGGGCTTTCTCGGCGCCGGAAAAAGTACACTGCTTAATTACGTACTACGTAATCGCGATAATCTGCGGGTCGCGGTGATCGTCAACGACATGAGCGAGATCAATATTGATGGCATTGAAGTTCAACGCGATGTCAGCCTGAACCGTGCCGAAGAAAAACTCGTGGAAATGAGCAACGGCTGCATTTGCTGCACCTTGCGTGAAGATTTGCTCGAAGAAGTCAGCAAACTCGCCAAGGACGGTCGTTTCGATTACCTGTTGATCGAGTCCACCGGCATTTCCGAGCCACTGCCCGTGGCGGAAACCTTCACCTTTCGCGATGAAGAAGGGCAGAGCCTGGCCGACATTGCGCGGCTCGACACCATGGTCACCGTGGTCGACGGCATGAACTTCCTGCTCGACTACCAAGCTGCCGAAAGCCTCGCTTCCCGTGGTGAAACCCTGGGCGAGGAGGACGAACGCTCGATCACTGACCTGTTGATCGAGCAGATCGAATTCGCCGACGTGATCCTGATCAGCAAGATCGATTTGATCAGCAGCCGCGAACGCCAGGAGCTGATCGCGATCCTCGAACGGCTCAATGCCCAGGCCGAAATCATTCCGATGGTCATGGGCGAGGTGCCACTCAAGAAGATCCTCAACACTGGGCGTTTCGACTTCGAGAAGGCCGCTCAGGCACCAGGATGGTTACAGGAACTGCGCGGTGAACACGTACCGGAAACCGAGGAGTACGGCATTGCCTCCACAGCTTATCGGGCGCGGCGACCGTTTCATCCGCAGCGCTTTTTCAGCTTCATCGATCGCCCGTGGGTGAACGGCAAGCTGCTGCGTTCCAAGGGCTTTTTCTGGCTGGCCAGCAAACACATGGATGCCGGCAGTTGGTCCCAGGCCGGTGGCTTGATGCGCCACGGGTTTGCCGGGCGCTGGTGGCGTTTCGTGCCGAAAAACCAGTGGCCGCAGGACGAAGAAAGCACCGCCGGGATCATGGAAAACTGGACGGCCGCCACCGGCGATTGCCGGCAGGAACTGGTGTTTATCGGCCAGAACATCGACTTCGCGCAACTCACTGCCGAACTCGATAACTGCCTGCTGACAGATGAAGAAATGGCTTTGGGCGTCGAGGATTGGCGGTTGTTGCCCGACCCGTTCGGTCCTTGGCACGAAGAGGCAGCGGCCTGATGTTGGCGCCTAATCTGAAGTTGCGACCGGTCATTGCTCAGGTTCAAGGCGATACGCCAAAAGTGCTGACCGGGATTCTGGACGACGGCGTAAACCTCGCCCTTTGGCAACGCCAACTGCCGGCGCACATTGCCGATTTCGGTCGCTTGCTGTTGTCCCTGAACCAGCCGCTGGCCGAGTCGCTGTCCCTGGAAATGCCCAGTGATGACGCCGAGCCCAATCTCCACGGTCTAGCCTCAGGCTTCAGCGACCTTGAAGGTTTCGAAGGCTTTATCGCCGACGTTTCCTGGCTGGTCAGCGCGTTCGCCTGCCTATTGGGCGCCCAGCGCATCGGCCTGCGTCTGCGGGTTCTGGACAAAGCCATGTGCCCGCGTTTCCATGTCGATCATGTGCCGGTGCGGTTGATCACCACCTACGCAGGGGTCGGCAGCCAATGGTTGAAAGAAGGGGCAATGGATCGCCGGCAATTAGGCAAGCCTGAAGCCGAACCCCAGGATGATTCGCTGATCCAGCAAATCGCCAGCGGTGAAGTGGCGCTGCTCAAAGGAGAGAAGTGGCACGGCAACGAAGGTTTCGGCTTGATACACCGTTCGCCGCAGCCGGCACCGGGCGAGCGTCGTTTGATTCTGACCCTCGACTGGCTGGGCTGACAGCTCAAGGTTTGAGCCAGGTTCCCTGGCTCTGGGCTTCGCAAAACGGCTTCAGATACGCCGCATCGGTGGCCACGCCGTAATAGTGAATATCCTGCCGGTAAGGCATATTGGCGACTTGAGCGTTGCTGCATACCCCGAACGCGCCGGCGGGGCATTGGTCGACGTACTGCACCTCGACTTTCTGCCCGGCCAGATTCGGCTGGCAGAAGCCGTCGGCGAACAGTTTTTCCGGGATGTTGCGGTTCTGCTGGCAGACCTTCACGTCGAGCCGCGCAGCCGTACTATGTACCACGCAGGCCTGGGCCAGCGCTTCACCCGACGTAAGCGCCAGAAGTAACGACCATCCCATCAACCGCATCCTTTACCTCCTCAGAAAACTTCGACCATGTTGCAGAACATTCCCACCCACGTCATCGCCGGCCCGCTGGGTGCCGGCAAGACCAGCCTGATCAAGCACCTGCTGGCGCAACGGCCGGCCGGTGAGCGCTGGGCGGTGCTGATCAACGAATTCGGCCAGATCGGCCTGGATGCTGCGCTGCTGACCCAGGACGCCGATGGTATCGCACTGGGGGAAGTGGCCGGGGGGTGTTTGTGTTGCGTCAATGGTGCGCCGTTTCAGATCGGCCTCGGACGGTTGCTGCGCAAGGCACGACCGGATCGACTGTTCATCGAGCCCTCCGGGCTGGGGCATCCGGCGCAGTTGCTCAGGCAATTGAGCGAGGCGCCGTGGCAAGGCGTCCTGGCGGTGCAGCCTTGCGTGCTGGTGCTGGACGCCCAGGCGCTCGCGGCTGGAAAACCGCTGCCAGCGGCGCAACTGCAAGCGTTGGACAGTGCCGGGTTGCTGTTGCTGAACAAGGCAGAAAGCCTCGACGACAGTGATCGCCAGCGAATCGCCGCACAGTTGCCGTCGCGTCCTTTGTACTGGACGCAGCAAGCTGTCTTGCCGCTGAGCGAGTTACCGGGCCTCAAGGCTCAGGCTGTCGCGGGTGTGGATAACTTGATCGTGCCCAAGGGATTGGCGCAGATGCCGGCCATCTGGACTGACCCCGCCCAGCCGATTTGCTTGAGTCAGGCGCAAGAGGGTGGCTGGAGCGTCGGCTGGCGCTGGCATCCGAGTCAGACGTTCGATGCAGTGCTTGTCGGAAAGTGGCTTGAGAGCCTTGAATGGCTGCGGGCGAAGCTGGTTATCCACAGTGTCGAGGGCTGGGTGTCGGCCAACGCACTGGATAACTCGCTACTGGATTGGCAGCCCAGCGAATGGCAACGGGATTCGCGCATCGAGTTGATTTTCAGTGAAGTGCAGGATGTTGAGTCGCTGCAAAGAGATCTGGCCGATTGCCGGTCGGGGTGAAGATCAAAAGATCGCAGGCTGCGATCTTTTGATCTTCAAGGACGCCACTTGGTGTGTTCTTGCCGCCACTGGCTCAATTCAATCACCTCGGCACTGGGTTTTGCGACTTCGACCACCGGCGGTGTGTCGTCGAATGGCATTGGGTAGGGCGCGAGCTCGATCTGTGCGCTATGGGCGCCGAACTGAGTGATGGTGCCGTTGTGGCGGGTTTCGCCGGTCACGGTAAATTCGAAGTTATACACACGGGCCAGGCGCCGACGACCGTTGGCGTCTTTAATGAAAGCGATCTTCTTCAAGGCTACGTTGCCGTCCAGCAGCTCGATCCGCAGCTTGGCGCAATGCTGCTGAACCCGCTCCAGTGCGCGTTCGCGCAAGCCGTGGTTGTGCCACAGCCATGCGCCACCGGTGGCGAGCAGCATCAGCACGAAGATATTTCCTAGGGTCAGCATCAACAGGGTGCTCCAACAAGATAGTGTCAGCTTAACTGCGTCTCTGGTCTGTCGTACAGGCTGCGTTTAGTCGCATACTGCGCGGCTCGAATTTCAATCGGTTTATGGAAAACTCACCGCATGAAACGTACGCCCCATCTGCTCGCCATCCAGTCCCATGTGGTGTTCGGCCACGCTGGCAACAGCGCCGCGGTTTTCCCGATGCAGCGGGTCGGGGTGAACGTCTGGCCACTCAATACCGTGCAGTTCTCCAACCACACGCAATATGGCCAGTGGGCCGGGGAAGTGCTGGCCCCGCATCAGATTCCGGAATTGGTGGAAGGCATCGCGGCGATTGGCGAACTGGGCAACTGCGACGCCGTGTTGTCCGGCTACCTCGGCAGCGCGGCCCAGGGGCGGGCGATTCTGGCGGGAGTGGAGCGAATCAAATCGATCAATCCCAAAGCCTTGTACCTCTGCGATCCGGTGATGGGCCATCCGGAGAAGGGCTGCAGCGTTCCAGCCGAAGTCAGCGATTTCCTGCTGGAAGAGGCGGCGGCGATAGCCGACTTCATGTGCCCGAATCAGCTGGAGCTGAACAGCTTCTCGGGGCGCAAGGCGCAGTCACTGTTCGATTGCCTGGCCATGGCGCGGGCGCTGCTGGCGCGCGGTCCGAAGGCGGTGCTGGTCAAGCATCTCGACTATCCCGGCAAACTGGCGGATGGCTTCGAGATGTTGCTGGTGACCGCTGAAGGCAGCTGGCACTTGCGTCGGCCGTTGCTGGCGTTCCCGCGTCAGCCGGTGGGCGTTGGTGATCTGACTTCCGGGCTGTTCCTGGCGCGTGTGCTGCTGGGTGACAGTCTGCTGAGCGCCTTCGAATTCACCGCGGCGGCGGTGCATGAAGTGCTGCTGGAAACCCAGGCTTGTGCCAGCTATGAGCTGGAACTGGTGCGGGCGCAAGACCGGATCGCCCATCCACGAGTGCGGTTCGAGGCGACCGCGATCAGTTTGTAATGGTGTGGCGGTAGAAAAGATCGCAGCCTTCGGCAGCTCCCGCGCGTCTGTGGGCGCTGCCGCAGGCTGCGATCTTTTGCTTTAAGCGTCGCCCTTGATTTCCTGATAGCGCTTTTCCAGTTCCTGACGTATCTGCCGACGCTGCTGGGCCTGCATGTACCGACGCTTGTCTTCGCTGTTCTGCGGTTGCAGTGGCGGGACGGAGGCCGGTTTACGCTGGTCATCCACCGCGACCATGGTGAAGAAGCAGCTGTTGGTGTGGCGCACCGAGCGCTCGCGAATGTTCTCGGTCACGACCTTGATGCCCACTTCCATCGAGGTATTACCGGTGTAGTTGACCGAGGCCAGAAAGGTCACCAGCTCACCGACATGTATCGGCTCGCGGAAGATCACCTGATCCACCGACAAGGTCACTACGTAACGACCGGCATACCGGCTGGCGCAAGCGTAGGCCACTTCATCGAGGTATTTGAGCAGGGTGCCGCCGTGGACATTGCCAGAGAAGTTGGCCATGTCGGGGGTCATCAATACCGTCATCGACAGCTGGGCGTTTCCGGGTTCCATAACGTACTCACGGGTTCAAGGCAGGGTTTGGGGGTTGCACCTCTGTGGGTGCTTGTCGGTGTTTTTCAAACCAACAGTTATCGGGACGCCGGGCGGGGAGGCGCCGTCACGCCCGAAGCGATCTGTTTCCATATATTGCACCGTCTTTGCGCCGGAAGTCGTGGTGTTACCCTTCAAAAGCCCACCCTCGAAGGAGCCACACACCATGCATGCCATCAGTTTCATTCAGGATCTGGCAGTGATCATGTTGATCGCGGGTGTGGTGACCGTGCTCTTTCACCGTCTCAAACAGCCGGTGGTGCTCGGCTACATCGTCGCCGGTTTCATCATCGGCCCGCACACGCCGCCGTTCGGCCTGATTCACGACGAAGAAACCATCAAGACCCTTGCCGAACTCGGGGTGATTTTCCTGATGTTCTGCCTGGGGCTGGAGTTCAGCCTGCGCAAGCTGTTCAAGGTCGGCGCCACGGCGTTTATCGCGGCCTTCCTGGAAATCGTCCTGATGATCTGGATCGGCTACGAAATCGGTCGCTGGTTCGACTGGAATACCATGGACTCGCTGTTCCTCGGCGCGATCCTGGCGATTTCCTCGACCACCATCATCGTCAAGGCGCTCAACGACCTGAAGATGAAGAACGAGCGTTTTGCGCAGTTGATCTTCGGCGTACTGATCGTCGAGGACATCCTCGGTATCGGCATCATCGCCTTGCTGTCGAGCATCGCGGTTAGCGGCACGGTCAGTTCCGGCGAGGTCTTTTCCACCGTCGGCAAGCTTTCACTGTTCATGATTGTCGCACTGGTCATCGGCATTCTGCTGGTGCCGCGACTACTGGCCTATGTGGCGAAATTCGAAAGCAATGAGATGTTGCTGATTACCGTGCTGGGCCTGTGTTTCGGTTTCTGCCTGCTGGTGGTCAAGCTTGAATACAGCATGGTTCTCGGCGCGTTCCTGATCGGTGCGATCATGGCCGAATCACGCCAACTGCTGAAGATTGAGCAGTTGATCGAGCCGGTTCGCGACCTGTTCAGTGCGATCTTCTTCGTCGCCATTGGCCTGATGCTCGACCCGATGATCCTGTTGCAATACGCCTGGCCGATCGCGGTGATCACCGTCGCCGTGGTGCTGGGCAAGATGCTGTCCTGTGGCCTCGGCGCGTTTATCGCTGGCAATGACGGACGCACCTCACTGCGCGTGGGAATGGGGCTTTCACAGATTGGCGAATTCTCTTTCATCATCGCCGCGCTGGGCATGACGCTGCAGGTCACCAGCAGCTTTCTCTATCCGGTGGCTGTGGCCGTTTCGGTGATCACCACGCTGTTGACGCCCTATCTGATCCGCGCGGCCGATCCGCTGTCGATCAAGCTTGCTACCGTGATGCCGCAGCGCCTGGCTCGTGTGCTGGGGATGTATGGCGAATGGCTGCGCAGCATCCAGCCTCAGGGCGAGGGCGCGCTGTTGGCGTCGATGATTCGGCGGATTCTGTTGCAGGTGGGGGTCAATCTGGCGCTGGTGGTTGCGATCTTTTTATCGGGCGCCTTCTTCGCCGAGCGCATGTCCGTTTACCTGCAAGACTGGATCAGCGACCCGAGCTGGCAGAAAGCGTTGATCTGGGGTGGGGCGTTGCTGTTGTCGCTGCCGTTCCTGATCGCCGCCTATCGCAAGCTCAAGGCGCTGTCGATGCTACTGGCAGAAATGGGGGTGAAGCCGGAGATGGCCGGCCGCCACACGCAGCGAGTGCGGCGGGTGATCGCCGAAATGATCCCGATCCTCTCGCTGCTGGTGATTTTCCTGCTGCTGGCAGCCTTGTCGGCCAGTATTCTGCCGACCAACAAGTTGCTGGTGCTGATTGTCGTGGTCGCGGCTGCGGTAGCGGCGCTGCTCTGGCGCTGGTTCATCCGCGTGCATACGCGGATGCAGGTGGCCTTGCTGGAAACCCTGGATAACCACAAGGATTCGTCCGAGCATTGAGCGTGACGAATCCCTGTAGCAGCTGCCGAAGGCTGCGTTCGACTGCGCAGCAGTCGCCAATCAGGCTACGAGGTGATTCAGGTTAACCGAGTGTCAGGGTTTACGACTGCTTCGCAGCCGAACGCAGGCTGCGCCAGCTGCTACGAAAAGTCGTGCAGGGGTAAATCAGCTTTCCAGCCAGACGTCCCGTGCCCAATGCCAGACCGATTCCCAGGTTTCTTCGGCGAGTAACTCTTCTTCGGCCAGCCACAACACCACGGTGCCGTCTTCTTCGACGCAGTAGTAGTTGTCACCGTCCTGGCAAATCGGGATCAGGCTGCGATCAACACCAGCGTCCCAGGCGTTGGCGGCAACGTCCGGCAGGTAGGTGTGGGATTGCGGGTCGGTGACGGTCACCGGCTCCAGGCTGCCGTAGACTACATCGCTGACGGTCAGCAGGAATTCTCTGAATACGAAGGGAATGTCGATGAACAGTTGTTCTTCGATTTCTACCAGCAGATCTTCGTCGGGCAACTCCAAGGGGACCGGTACCGGTTCGTTGGCTTCACGCAGTTGTTCGATGATTTCTTCCACGTCCGGGATCCTCTTGCTTGATGGCGCGGTTTAGTTGGGGCGGTTTATACAGTAGCTCGCTATAGATGCAACCGTGAAATAGAAAACCCCGGCAGAGCCGGGGTTTTCATTACAGCATGCGAAAGCGCGAAGTTATCAGCCGTTCTGGCGGATACCCGCTACCAGCCAAGGCTGATTTTCGCCCTGTGGACGTTCCATGTTCCAGCTTTCGCTGAACACTTCGCCCTGGTCGAAACGCGAGTTTTTCGACACGCCGCTGAAGGTCAGGGTGGCGATAGTCTTGTCCGCACGGTCATCAACGCCGTCCAGTTGTACCTGGAGATTGTCGATGTAGGTCGACTGGAAGCCGTCGCCCAGGTCGGCACGTTCGCGCTTGAGGAACTCCAGCAGTTGCGGGGTCACGAACTCGGCGATCTTGTCCATTTCGTTGGCGTCCCAATGCTGTTGCAGGGACTGGAAATGGTTGCGCGCGGCTTCAACGAAGCGCTGTTCGTTGAACCAGGCCGGAGCATTGATCACCGGACGGGCAACAGGTGCAGCCGAACCGCCGAAGATCGAACCCATGGCTGGCTTCTGCTCGAACACTTCACGTTGCATCGGCGCGCCGGCCGGAGCCAGATGCTCCTGCTGCTTGCGACGACGAGCGGCGATGAAGCGGAAGATCAGGAAGGCGATGACCGCCATGATCAGGATGTCGAAGAACTGCATGCCCTGGAAGCCGCCGCCCATGAACATGGAAGCCAGCAGGCCACCGGCCGCGATACCGGCCAGTGGGCCGAGCCAGCGCGAAGCACCGCCGGCCTTGGCGGCAGCGCCAGCGGCACCGGCCGCGCCGGCAGTGGCGGCTGCACCGCCCACGCCAGGAGAAGAAGGAGCCATTTGGCTGGTCTGGTGAGTCGGCGCCGCACCGGCGCTTTTGCCGCCACCAAAGCGCTTGGCGTTGGCGTCCAGGCTCATCGTCAGGCCGATGCACAACGCCATGGCGATGCTAAGAAAACGTTTCATAAAGGGAATTCCCATTTGTGGATGGCACGCGCGCCATGTTGCACAGCTGAAGTGTCACTGGCTAGCGGCAGAGTGTTTCGGGCTTTTGCCTGACAGGTTGTGTTCAGCTTCAGTCAGCGCAATAAGGCCTGTTAGCGTTAGTCTGTAGGACGAGTGGACAGCTTCTGTAGGAAGGATGCCTAGCGCCGCAGCGCCAGCATGACCACACCGGCCGTAATCAGGCCGATTCCGCCCCATTGGCGCAGGTCGAGTTTTTCGCCCAGCAGGATTACGCCGAGCACCGCCACCAGCACCACGCTGAGTTTGTCCACCGGAGCGACCAGCGAGGCCGGCCCCAGTTTCAGCGCGCGGAAGTAGCAGATCCACGAGGCACCAGTGGCCAGTCCCGACAGCAGCAGGAACAGGTAGCTCCTGGCCGAGATCGATCCTAATGACTGATATTGGCCCGTAGCGTACAAAATCAAGGCCAGGCTGACCAAAACCACCACCGTGCGCAGCAGCGTGGCGAAGTCCGAGTTAACGTTTTCGATGCCGATTTTGGCGAAGATCGCGGTCATGGCGGCAAACGCCGCCGACATCAGGGCCCAGAATGTCCAGGAAGAAAAGAAACCCGAGCCCATGTATTCGCGCCTTTCATAAGATCAATCTGAAACACAGAACATTGCGGGAGCGAGCAGACTCGCCCCCACAGTAAATCACTGGCAGGTTTTAGATCGCTTCCAGCTTGGCGTAACCGAGCATCAGCCACTTGCTGCCTTCGCTGAAGTTCACCTGCACCCGCGCCTGAGCACCGGCGCCTTCGAAATTCAGGATCACACCGTCGCCGAACACCGAATGCCGCACAGTCTGGCCGAGGCTGAACCCGGTGTCCGGGATCTCGCTGCCGCCGAACAGGCTGGTGGAACTCTGCTGCTGGCCTCCGCCGAACGGACGGCTGACACTGTTGGACAGTCGCACTTCCTGGATCAGGCCTTTCGGCACTTCACGTACGAAACGCGACACCTTGTTGTAGGTCTCGCTGCCGTACAAACGTCGGGTTTCAGCATACGTCAGCACCAGGTTCTGCATCGCCCGGGTGATACCGACATAGGCCAGACGACGCTCTTCTTCAAGGCGCCCGGGTTCTTCCAGGCTCATTTTGTGCGGAAACAGGCCTTCTTCCATGCCCACCAGGAACACGTAAGGGAATTCCAGGCCCTTGGCGCTGTGCAGGGTCATCAACTGAATGCTGTCTTCGTGCTCGTCGGCCTGGGTGTCCCCGGCCTCCAGCGAGGCGTGGCCGAGGAACGCCGCCAGTGGTGACTGCTCTTCGTCCTCTTCCGGGTTTTCGAAGTTGCGCGCGGCGCTGACCAGTTCCTCAAGGTTTTCTACCCGGGCCTGGCCTTTCTCGCCTTTTTCCGCCTGGTGGTAGGCGATCAGCCCCGACTGCTCGATGACGGTCTGGGTCATCAGGTGCAGCGGCATTTCCATGCACTTGGCGGCGAGGTTCTCTATCAGCTCCATAAACGCCCCAAGTGCACCGGCAGCGCGCCCGGTCAGGCCCTTGTTGGCCACCAGCTGACGCATGGCTTCCCACATCGACACGTCGCTGTGGCGCGCATGATCGCGAATCGCTTCGACGGTTTTTTCGCCGATGCCACGGGCCGGAACGTTGATCACCCGCTCCAGGGCCGCATCGTTGCCACGGCCTTCCAACAAACGCAGATACGCCATGGCGTTCTTGATTTCTGCCCGTTCGAAGAAGCGCTGACCACCATAAATGCGGTACGGGATGCGCTCGCGCAGCAAGGCTTCTTCCAAAACGCGCGATTGGGCGTTAGAGCGGTACAGAATCGCGATATCACTGCGAGCCAAGCCGGTTTTCAGCGCGCTTTCAATGGTTTCAACCACGTAGCGTGCTTCGTCGTGTTCGTTGAACGCGGCATACAGATTGATCGCTTCGCCTTCGCCACCATCGGTCCACAGCTCTTTGCCCATGCGCCCGGTATTGTTGGCGATCAGGGCGTTGGCGGCCTTGAGGATCCCGGCGGTGGAGCGGTAGTTCTGCTCCAGACGAATGATTTCGGCATCCGGGAAGTCGTCGGAATACTGATAGATGTTCTCGATTTTCGCGCCGCGCCAGCCATAGATCGACTGGTCGTCGTCGCCGACCACCATCAGGCTGTCGCCACCCTTGGCCAGCAGACGCAGCCAGGCGTACTGCACGGCGTTGGTGTCCTGGAACTCGTCCACCAGAATGTGCCGGAAGCGCTTCTGGTAATGGGCGAGCAGGCCCGGGTGGTCGCGCCACAGATCGAGGGCGCGCAGCAGCAGTTCGGAGAAGTCGATGACGCCGGCGCGCAGGCACGCAGCCTCGTAGGCTTCATAAATGCTGCGCATGGTCGCCAGGAACAGATCGCCGCTGGCTTGAATATGTTGTGGACGCAGACCTTCGTCTTTCTGCCCGTTGATGAACCACTGGGCCTGCCGGGCCGGCCAGCGTTGCTCGTCCAGGCCCAACTCGCGGATCACCCGCTTGACCAGCCGTTGCTGGTCGTCGCTGTCGAGAATCTGGAAGGTCTGGCTCAGGCCTGCCTCTTGCCAGTGCGCCCGCAATAAGCGGTGCGCCAGGCCGTGGAAGGTGCCGACCCACATGCCGGCCGGGTTGATACCCATCAGCTGCTCGATGCGATGACGCATCTCGGCAGCGGCCTTGTTGGTGAAGGTCACCGACAGAATGGAGTGGGGCGAGGCGTTTTCGACCTGGATCAACCAGGCGATACGGTGCACCAGCACTCGGGTTTTGCCGGAGCCAGCACCGGCCAGGACCAACTGACGACCCACGGAGGCAGCTACGGCCTGGCGTTGGGCATCGTTGAGGGAGTTCAGCAGAAGGGAGAGATCATCGCGCATCGGGGCATTCTAGGGTGCGACGTCACACCGGGCAAACCGAGCTTTGCATTGGCCGATGAAAGAAGCACCGATGACGACCGGTCGGTCACTGGCTGCGAGCAGGGGCGGGGCTCGCCTGGCGGCTTTTACGCCGGATGCGGGCGACTAAAACTTTTGTCTATTTTATGACCTGAGGCAGTTTGGTCCGGGCATTTGCTTGTGTATGCTCCGTCCACAATTCGGGCTCGCATGCTCAACTATAAGAACAAGAACATCGCCTATGACCCTCAGCTCCGACCTGTCGGGCCCCTCCGTGGAGCCTCGGGCTATCCGCAAACAGTACGCCATGGAGATGGCGGTCGAACGCACGCGTCTGCTGTACCAGGGCTCGTTATTGCCGACGCTGTTCATGCTGATCAACGGTCTGGTGTGCGCCGGGTTGCTCTGGAGCCCGCAGCGTTACTTCGTGGTCAGCGTCTGGCTGATCTGGTTGTTGTCGCTGGTGGCGTTGCGAGTGATTCAGGTCGCGGCCTTCGATTCGGCGATTCCCAACCGTCAGGCCCATCCGATCTGGCGTCGCATGTTTCTGCTCGGTTCGGCGATGACCGGTTTGACCCTGGCCGGTGCCGGCATTGCACTGGTGCCCGCTGACAATTTCATCCAGCAAGCCTGGGTGTTCGGCCTGATCGGCGCCGCGGCCCTCTCGGCCAGCGTCGCTTATGCGGTCAGCCTGCCAGCATTTCTATCCTTTACCTTGCCCTGTCTGTTGCCGGCCATCGGCTATCTGTTCTGGGGTGGCGATGAACAGGAGCAGGGCTGGGGCTGGTTCGGGCTGATTCTGCTGGGCTCGTTGAGCGTGGTCGCTTGGCAGGTCAATCGACTGATCGATCAGGGGTTGCTACGGCGCTTTCAAAATCAGGCGCTGATCGAGCACTTGCAGCAGGCGCAAAGTCGCAGCGAGCAACTCAATCACGAACTGGCCAAGGAAATCGACCAGCGTCGTCGCGCCGAAGACGAGTTGCGCGAAACCCAGGTCGACCTTGAAAACCGGGTCGCCCAACGCAGTCTGGAGCTGGATGCGGCCAACCAGGCCTTGAGCAAGAGCGAAGCGCGGCTGGCGCTGGCGTTGAAGGCGAGCGAACTCGGTTTGTGGGACTGGAACCTGCAGACCGACGAAGTCCATCACACCCAGCTCCAGGAGTTGTTCGGGCTGGAGCCGGAATACGTGACGGCGATGCTCCGCCACCTCAAGCCGAGGCTGCACCCCGACGACTTGCCAGCGCTGAGGCGGGCGCTGGTCGAGCATTTGAAGGGCCGCACCGAGGATTATCAGATCGAGTACCGGGTGCGACATGGCGATGGCCATTGGGTCTGGATCGAGGACCGTGGTCGAGCGGTCGAGCGTAGCGAAAACGGCCGGGTGATCCGCATGGTCGGCACCCGCCGCGATATCAGCGCCAGCAAGCACCTGGAAGAACAGCGCCAACTGGCAGCGACGGTGTTCGAGGCGGCCAGCGAAGGCATTGTGATTTTCGACCCGAATTACGCGCTGATCGCCGTCAATCAAGCCTTCAGTCGGGTAACTGGCTATGAAATCGGCGACATGCTTGGGCGCAACGTGGTCGATTTACCCTGCAGCCGCGATGCCCGTCGGCATTACGCGGCGATTCGTCAGGCGCTGGAGCAGCACGGTAGTTGGCAGGGCGAATTGGTCGAGACCCGCAAGAATGGCGAGTTGTATCCGCAGTGGCTGCAACTGAATGCCGTGCGCGATATGCGGGGAAATGTCAGTCATATCGTCGGCTTCTTCGCCGATCTCTCTGCTCGGCGTGAATCCGAAGAGCGTATGCGCTACCTCGCCCATTACGACGAGCTCACGGGGCTGGCCAACCGTTCGTTGTTCCGTGAACGACTGAGCGAGGCTCATCAGCGGGTGCGCCAGGGCGGTCGGCGCAGCCTGGCGTTGCTGCACATCAATCTGGATCGCTTCAAGCTGCTCAACGACAGCCTCGGCCACGAAATCGCCGATCAGCTGTTACAGAAAATGGCCCGGCGGTTGGTCAATGCGTTGCCGGAAGCGGACACCATCGCCCGGTTGTCCGGCGATGAATTTGCGGTGCTGTTCGACGCCTACGGCAACCTGTCGAGCCTGGCGCGAGTGGCGACCCGATTGTCGACCAAGCTGCGTTTGCCGATCACCGTCGAGGGGCATGAACTGGTGATGAGCGCGTCCATGGGCATCAGCCTGTTGCCGGACACCTCGCGGGAGATTTCCGCGCTGGTCAGCCAGTCGAACATGGCCATGCAGCATGCCAAACACTTGGGCGGCAACAACTTCCAGTTCTACACCGACAGCCTGCAGGCCAGCACGCTCGAGCGTTTGCAGCTTGAGAACCAATTGCGCAAAGCCATCGAAGAAAAGCAGTTGAAGGTGTTTTATCAACCGAAACTCTGCCTCGCCACCGGCCGGTTGAATGCCGCCGAAGCGCTGGTGCGCTGGAGTCACCCGACCCTTGGCCAGGTACCGCCGGGGGATTTCATCGGTCTGGCCGAGGAAACCGGCCTGATCAACGCTATCGGCGAGTTCGTATTGCGTCAGGCCTGCTGGCAAGCCTGCGAATGGCAGCGTCAGGGGCTTGAGCCGATTCGGGTGTCGGTCAATCTGTCGGTGCATCAACTGCGTCAGGGGAAACTCGTCAGCCTGGTGCGCCAGGTGCTGGAGGAAACCGGTCTGGCGCCGCACTACCTGGAACTGGAACTTACCGAGAGCCAGTTGCTGGACAGCGTCGAGCACATCATCGCGACCTTCCAGCAATTGCGCGATCTGGGGGTGAAGCTGGCGATCGACGATTTTGGTACAGGTTATTCGTCTCTGAGTTATCTGAAACGGATTCCGGTGGACTACGTGAAGATCGATCAGGCATTTATCCGCGGGCTGGGGGAGAGCAGTGAAGATGCAGCGATCACCCGGGCGATCATTGCCATGGCCCATGGTCTGTCGTTGAAAGTGGTGGCTGAAGGGGTCGAGCGACCGGAGCAGTTGGAGTTTCTGAAGGTCGAGCGTTGCGATGAAGTGCAGGGTTATTGGATCAGCCGTCCGGTTGAGGCCGCGGACCTGGCCGAGCTTTTACGCGCAGACGAAAAAACCTCGTAGGTGCTACATGGAGCATATGTCGCGTGAAACGGGGACATTGAGTTACGCATTGAGCAGGCAAAAAGCCGATTCATGTAGTATAACTACAAGCGTGCTACATCCCCGGCAACTGCCAATAACAAAGAGTCCAGCCCCTTGAATCTGCTGCAACACATCGCCCAGTCACGCCACCTGTTACGCAAGTCGGAGCTCAAGGTCGCCGACCACGTGCTGCTTGATCCTGCGGCGGTGATGCACAGTTCCATGGCCGACCTGGCCCACAGCGTGGGCATCAGCGAGCCGACCATCGTGCGTTTTTGCCGCGCCATCGGTTGCTCCGGGTTCCAGGATCTGAAGCTGAAACTGGCGCAGAGTCTGGCGGCCGGCGCGAGCTTCGGGCAATTCGCGATCCATGAAGACGATTCGGTTGCCGACTACAGTCTGAAAATCTTCGACACTACCCTGCACACCCTGATGGAAGTTCGCGAGAAACTTGACCCGGTAGCGTTGCAGAAAGCCGTGACCGCGATGTCCCAGGCCCAGCGTGTCGAGTTCTACGGCTTCGGCGCGTCCGGTGCGGTAGCGGCGGATGCCCAGCACAAATTCTTCCGTTTGCTGCTGACCGCGGCGGCGTATTCCGACCCGCATATGCAGGCGATGTCGGCAGTGACCTTGAAGCCGACCGATGTGGCGATCTGCATTTCCCAGTCCGGTCGTTCAAAAGACCTGTTGATCACCGCCAACCTGGTGCGCGAAAGCGGCGCCTCGCTGATCACTCTGTGCCCGAGCCAGACACCGTTGGCCGAGCTGTCGACCGTCAACCTGGCGATCGATGTGCACGAAGACACTGAAATCTACACGCCACTGACGTCGCGTATTGCGCATCTGGTAGTGATCGATGTGTTGGCGATGGGCGTGGCCATGGCTCGTGGGCCGAGCCTGGTCAATCACTTGAAAAGCGTCAAGCGCAGCCTTCGCAGCTTGCGATTGTCGCCAAAGTCAGTAAAAGCGCTGGACGATTGATTCTGGCTGGAATTGTGGCGAGGGAGCTTGCTCCCGCTCGGCTGCGCAGCAGTCGCAAAATCTTAGGGCTGCTTTGCGACCCAGCGGGAGCAAGCTCCCTCGCCACAGGTTCGCGGTCAGCCAGTGAGTTTCATCGTTCTGTAACCCTCCCGCCGCCAAACCGTCATCCCTCGCGCCTATCTTGAAACTCCCGTACTCGCCTTGGGAGACTCGAAATGGCCCAGCCCTACGAAGAACGCAACAGCGCCGTCAAAACCCGTCGTCAGCAAGAAGATCAGCGCCGCATGGAATTTCGCCGCGCCATCGAAGATCGTTGCGAACGCCGCCAGCTTCTGGCCGAAATCGGCGAATTTCCCGACGACCTCGAACTCAACTACTGGCAGGCAGCGCCGGTAACTTCCCGTCGAAACGCTCAACCAGCGCGCTGATTTGTGCCCGTTCGCTGCGAATAAACGCAAGGAATGCGTGAGCCACCGGCGATAGCCGTTTGGCCTTCGCCTGCACCAGGCACCAACTACGCAGCAGCGGCAGCTCTTCGACCGGCAGCTCAATCAGGCCACCGGTCGCCAACTCAAGGTTCAGGGCATGGCGCGTCAACAGCGCCAGGCCCAGACCCGCCAGCACGCATTCACGCTGAGCTTCCGCCGAGGCGACCTCCTGGGTCTGGGTGAAGTGCACGCGCTTCTCTTTGAAATACTCCTCACAGGCCAGTCGCGTGCCGGAACCGGGTTCGCGCAACAGCAGCGTGTAGGGTTCCAGATCCTGCAGGCGCAACGGACCCATGTGGCACAGCGGATGATCCGGCGGCGCCACGGCTACAATCGGGTTATTGAGGAACGGCAGGAATTCCAGCCCCATGTCCTGTGGGACCATCGACATGATCACCAGATCGTCACGGTTATCCGACAGGCGCCGGATAACCTGGCCGCGGTTGACCACCGTCAGGTGCAGGTTCACTTCCGGGTGCTGGCGTTTGAACGCGGCAAACAGGTGCGGCACGAAGTACTTGGCGCTGGACTCCACCGCCAGTTTCAACTGACCTTGCAATGAGCCTTGCATGTCCGACAGCTGCATATCGAGGTTTTCCAGGCGGCCGAAAATGTCCCGGCTGGCGCGCTGCAGCGCTTCGGCCGCCTCGGTCATGTAGAGCTTTTTGCCGACGTAATCGAACAAGGGCTGACCGATCAGCTCTTCGAGTTGACGAATCTGTAGGCTCACGGCAGGTTGTGTGAGAGACATTTCGTCGGCAGCGCGGCTGTAGGACCTTAAATCGCACACCTCATTGAAGATCTGCAATTGACGCAATGTCATACGCATCAATGACTTACGCATTTTCTATAAATCCTGAGCGAAGGCCGATGACTCAACTATAAGTCTTTGCTTATGCCTGACCCAATTATTATTCATTTTTGTTAATCCCTTGCGAGCGCTAGTGTGGAGCTGCGACTGAATTGAAACATTTGGTCACGCGTCGACCTGTCTAATCGGGTCGTGGGTGCCACCGGCTCAAGGGAACCTCCAAGTGATAAAAAAGATCCTGATTGCCAACCGTGGTGAGATTGCCGTACGAATCGTGCGCGCCTGCGCCGAGATGGGCATTCGCTCGGTCGCGATCTATTCCGACGCCGACCGTCATGCTTTGCATGTGAAGCGTGCGGACGAGGCCCACAGCATCGGTGCCGAGCCACTGGCCGGCTACCTGAACCCGCGCAAGCTGGTGAACCTGGCGGTGGAAACCGGTTGCGATGCGTTGCACCCCGGCTACGGCTTTCTTTCGGAAAATGCCGAGCTGGCGGACATCTGCGCCGAACGCGGAATCAAATTCATCGGCCCGTCGGCGGAAGTCATTCGCCGCATGGGCGACAAGACCGAAGCGCGCCGCAGCATGATCAAGGCCGGCGTGCCGGTTACACCGGGCACCGAAGGCAACGTGTCGGGCATCGAAGAGGCCCTGACCGAAGGCGATCGCATCGGTTACCCGGTGATGCTCAAGGCTACCTCCGGTGGTGGCGGCCGCGGCATTCGTCGTTGCAACAGTCGCGAAGAACTCGAACAAGCCTTTCCGCGAGTGATTTCCGAAGCCACCAAGGCTTTCGGTTCGGCGGAAGTGTTCCTGGAAAAATGCATCGTAAACCCGAAACACATCGAAGCGCAGATCCTCGGCGACAGCTTCGGCAACGTGGTGCACCTGTTCGAGCGTGACTGCTCGATCCAGCGTCGCAACCAGAAGCTGATCGAGATCGCTCCGAGCCCGCAACTGACCCCGGAACAGCGCGCCTACATTGGCGACCTGTCGGTGCGTGCAGCCAAGGCCGTGGGTTACGAAAACGCCGGTACCGTGGAGTTCCTGCTCGCCGAGGGCGAGGTGTACTTCATGGAGATGAACACCCGGGTGCAGGTGGAACACACCATCACCGAAGAAATCACCGGCATCGACATCGTTCGCGAGCAGATTCGCATCGCCTCCGGTTTGCCGCTCTCGGTGAAACAGGAAGACATCCAGCACCGCGGTTTCGCGCTGCAGTTCCGGATCAACGCCGAAGACCCGAAAAACAACTTCCTCCCGAGCTTCGGCAAGATCACCCGTTACTACGCGCCCGGCGGTCCCGGCGTGCGCACCGACACAGCGATCTATACCGGCTACACCATTCCGCCGTTCTACGATTCGATGTGCCTGAAACTGGTGGTCTGGGCGCTGACCTGGGAAGAGGCGATGGACCGTGGCTTGCGAGCCCTCGACGACATGCGTCTGCAAGGGGTCAAGACCACCGCCGCGTACTACCAGGAAATCCTGCGTAACCCGGAATTCCGTAGCGGCCAGTTCAACACCAGCTTCGTTGAAAGCCACCCTGAACTGACCAACTACTCGATCAAGCGCAAACCCGAAGAGCTGGCCCTGGCCATCGCCGCCGCCATCGCCGCCCACGCAGGCCTGTGAGGAATATGACAATGTCCAAGAAGATCCATGTAACTGACACAATCCTGCGCGACGCCCATCAATCGCTGCTCGCCACCCGCATGCGCACCGAAGACATGCTGCCGATCTGCGACAAGCTCGACAAAGTCGGCTACTGGTCGCTGGAAGTCTGGGGCGGCGCGACCTTCGACGCCTGCGTACGCTTCCTGAAAGAAGACCCGTGGGAGCGTCTGCGCCAACTGCGCGCCGCGTTGCCTAACACGCGCCTGCAAATGCTCCTGCGTGGCCAGAACCTGCTGGGCTATCGCCATTACAGCGACGACGTGGTCAAAGCCTTCGTCGCCAAGGCCGCGGTCAACGGCATCGACGTGTTCCGCATCTTCGACGCGATGAACGATGTGCGTAACCTGCGAGTCGCCATCGAAGCGGTGAAGGCTGCTGGCAAACACGCCCAGGGCACCATCGCCTACACCACCAGCCCGGTGCACACCATCGAGGCTTTCGTGGCGCAAGCCAAGCAAATGGAAGCCATGGGCTGCGACTCGGTGGCGATCAAGGACATGGCCGGTCTGCTGACCCCGTACGCCACGGGTGAACTGGTCAAGGCTCTGAAGGCCGAGCAATCGCTGCCGGTGTTCATCCACTCCCACGACACCGCTGGCCTGGCTGCAATGTGCCAACTCAAGGCTATCGAAAACGGCGCCGACCATATCGACACCGCGATCTCCAGCTTCGCCTGGGGCACCAGCCACCCGGGCACCGAATCGATGGTCGCCGCCCTTAAAGGCAGCGAGTTCGACACCGGCCTGAACCTGGAATTGCTGCAAGAGATCGGCCTGTACTTCTACGCCGTGCGCAAGAAGTACCACCAGTTCGAAAGCGCGTTCACTGCCGTCGACACTCGCGTGCAGGTCAACCAGGTACCGGGCGGGATGATTTCCAACCTGGCCAACCAGTTGAAAGAGCAGGGCGCCCTGAACCGCATGAGCGAAGTGCTGGCGGAAATCCCGCGCGTTCGCGAAGACCTCGGCTTCCCGCCGCTGGTGACCCCGACCTCGCAAATCGTCGGCACCCAGGCGTTCTTCAACGTGCTGGCCGGCGAGCGCTACAAGACCATCACCAACGAAGTGAAGCTTTACCTGCAAGGCGGCTACGGCAAGGCGCCGGGCACTGTGAACGAGAAGCTGCGGCGTCAAGCCATCGGCAGCGAAGAGGTGATCGACGTGCGTCCGGCCGATCTGCTCAAGCCGGAGATGACCAAGCTGCGTGCCGAAATCGGCGCCGTGGCCAAGTCTGAAGAAGACGTGCTGACCTACGCCATGTTCCCGGACATCGGCCGCAAGTTCCTCGAAGAACGCGCAGCCGGCACCCTGACGCCAGAAGTGCTGCTGCCGATTCCGGAAGCGGGCGGTGTGGCTTCGGCCGGTGGTGAAGGCGTGCCGACCGAGTTCGTCATCGACGTTCACGGCGAAACCTACCGCGTCGACATCACTGGTGTGGGCGTCAAGGCTGAAGGCAAGCGCCACTTCTACCTGTCCATCGACGGCATGCCGGAAGAAGTGGTGTTCGAACCGCTCAACGAATTCGTCAGCGGCGGCAGCAGCAAGCGCAAGCAAGCCACTGCACCGGGCCACGTCAGCACCACCATGCCGGGCAACATCGTCGATGTGCTGGTCAAGGAAGGCGACACCGTGAAAGCCGGCCAGGCCGTGCTGATCACCGAGGCGATGAAGATGGAAACCGAAGTCCAGTCGGCCATCACCGGTAAAGTCACCGCCATCCACGTGGCCAAGGGCGACCGGGTGAACCCGGGCGAGATCCTGATCGAGATCGAAGGCTGAGTTAACAGCCTCGATATACCGCTTTAAACCTCGGGGGGGCATGTGCTCCCCTTTTTTTTCGTCCGGAGTTTGGGCCTTCGCTCCCACCAGGAGGAACTGTGCTGAATCAGTGAGGGCGAGGTGATTTCGTCAGAACGCCATCCGCCACTGCCCCGTCACGCCATGGTTGCGGCTATCACTGGCGATCTCGCCAGTGAGGCCAACACCCAATGTATGGTTTGCCGAAACCCCAAGATCCAGTCCCGCATCGACCAGCAGGCTGTTGCGATCCAGCGCAGCGCCTTTGACGGTGTAAGTCCTGCCGCCGGTTACCAGTCGTTGATGAGTCCTGCTGTCGACATCACCATAGGTGTGTTTCCAGCCGGCGCCGAATCGTGGCGTCAGTTGCATGCCGTTATCCAGTGTATTGAGCTGTGCGAGGCGCAGACCGAATGTGCTGCTGAAATTGCCCTGCGTTTGCCCATGGACCTGTAATGCCGCCGCTCCACCTTTCTCGGTATAGCTGTCACGCTGGTAGCGCTGATAGCCGAGATTGGCAAAGGGCTCGGCGTGGAAACTACCGCTGCCGAGGTTGTAACCCAGCTCCGCAAAGGCTTGCTGAGTGTGGGCGTCGTAGCGGCCTTTCAGGCGATCGCTGAAACTGTTGAACGCCACTCGCCGTTTGGTGCTGCCATCGTGGTTGCCGTAACTTGCGCCCAGACGTAACGCCAACGGGCCGCTTTGGCGCAGGGCATAGGCGCCCAAGTGCCAACTGTCCAGATCTCCGTCCAGATGATTTCCGTCCAGGCGTGTCTGCGATTTTGCGCCGATGATGCCCACACGCCATTGCTCATCGAGCGCCCAATCCGCACCCAGCACCAGACCTTCCGTGGAATGTTGCAGCGCGCTGCTGGCATGGCCGCGATCGAGTGTGCCGCCGTTGCCCAGTGCTTGTAGCCAGACCCTGCCAGTGGCTTCGCTGTCCGCCGCCAAACTCGGCGTTCTGTGCTGCCCGTTGAAGTCGGTATTGTCCGTCTGACGCATGGTCGAGAGTAGGCTGCTGTTCACCGAATTGGCGCTACTCAAGGTTGCATTGGCCAGGTTGGCATTACTGCCTCCGGCCAATTGTTCGATCGCCAGGATGGCGGTGGCTTTGTTGGAGCCGAGCAGGGCGGAGATGGCGGCGTTGGTTGTGGTGGATGACTTCGCAGCGACGACCGTCGGATGGGGAGTGGGCGATGACGCTACTTCGAAGGCCTCATTTTTTGTGGCAAGAGGTGGAGTCAGTGAGCTGATGGATGGTTCGGAGGTGGCGGTTGGAGTCACGGCGGCGATCGTGTTGTTCGTCGTGTCAGATGGCATCTGAGCAGAGGGGGACTCTATTGGTTCTTCGATGCTGTTAGCCAACTCGCGTCCATTGTCGCTGCTCGCGAGGCTTTCGATAGTCACCTCATTCCGCGCATAAGTCAGGCCAACAGATTTTTCGTTGTACTGAATGGCAGGGGTCATGAAAGCCAGGTTGTTGAGAACCTTGCCGAACTCACCTTCGACGTTGCTGGCGTTCATAACGGTGTACTGGTTGCTCAACGCATAGTCGCCCGGCACGGCGACAATGTTCAGCGTGGCGTTGCCAAGGTTGGCGGTGCCATCAACCTGAATGGTTTCGCTGCGGCCATCGGCATTTACCTCATAGGCCAGTTCGCCAGTGTCGTGCAGCTCAAGGTTACCGCTTACCCGCGGTGCACCGTGCATCGCATTGACCTCAAGCCGACCTGCTACCAACAAGTGGCCAACTTGCCCATTGCCGCGAAAGGTCGCTTTTTTATCAACCGAAACTTGGCCGACAATGTGCCCGCGATTAGTTAGCGCAGCTTTTTCCTTCACTATGGCGCCTTCGGAGAAGTCACCTGTCCCTGTCAGCGTCCACTCACCTCGATTGACGTGCAGGTAGTTAAAATTCCGGCTTTCCCCTAGTTCGCCACCGCTCACGATATCGAGTTGCAGAGCGTTGGTGCCGCCGCCTCCATCAACGATCCCGTCGAAACGGCCGCGTCGGCTGACGGTTATCAGATCGTTGGCATCGCTCAGTTTCAATGCGATGCCATCAGCACCTATTTCTGTTTTGGTTACCGGCGTTTTAACCGTGTCTGAACCGTTGATGAATGCCTCGAACAGTGTCATTTGATTAGCGAATGACGGCAGGATGGCGGTTGGCTGTTGAGCATGTGCGGAACCTGCATGGGCAAGAGTGAGGGAAATCGTCAGAGCCATGCATTGCGGTCGAAAAGTGTGTCTGCTGGACATCGGGTTCAGCCTCTTTTGAAGGGAGGCCAAACTCTAAAAGTCGATCCGGTTTCAGGATGCCGGGCGTTTCCCGGCGCATCGAAAGGCGTAGAGACGTCGGTTGTAGCCGAAACAATGGTGGTCTTCGACGACGTCCGTTTTCACTCGACCATCTGATGTTTTTCCTTACAGCAATCCCGGAAGCTTCTATTGGCGAAAACTTAGAAACTCATCTACCAATGCCCGATCAATCCATGATTACGGCTGTTGTTGCCGATCTCGCCGCTGGCACGCTTGAAATTGGCGAGGCTGTTCGTTGCTAACTACGACTTAAATACGCCTTCCCATAATGCCGTTCCATCCGCGCCTGAATCAGCTCCAGTCCAATCGACATCAGCCAATAAATAATCGCCGCCGTCGTCAGCATTTCGATATAGCGATAGCTCGAGCGCCCGTACGATTGCGCCAGGAACATCACTTCCCAAACCCCCATCACCGAGATCAGTGATGAGTCCTTGAGCATGGAGATGAACTGGTTGGTGGTGGGCGGGATGATGGCGCGCATGGCCTGGGGCAGGGTGACGCGCCAGAAGATCACGGTTTCGCGCATGCCCAGGGCCAGCGATGCTTCGCGTTGGCCATGGGGGACGCCAAGGATGCCGGCGCGGAAGATTTCGCTCAGGTAGGCGCCGTAGTTCAGCGACAGGGCGATGATGCCGGCGGCAATCGCGCCGGGCACGACGCCCAATTGCGGCAAGCCGAGGTAGATCAGCAATATCTGGATGAGCAGCGGCGTGCCGCGAAAGAACGAGGCATAGAAACTTGCGATGCCGAACGCCACGGCGCTTTTCGACAGTCGAGCCAGGGCCGTGATGAAGCCCAGCAGCGACGAAGCCACAATCGAGCACAGGCACAAGAACAGCGTCAGCGCCGCGCCTTGCAGAAAGCCGTTGGGCGCCAGGTGCAGGCCGATCAGGTTCGGCAGTTTGTCGAGGATGATCGAGAACTTCAGGTCGAAGCTCAGGAAGAAACTGGCGAACAAGCCGAACATCGCCGCCCAGGTCAGGTACAGCCGGGTACGGAAGCCGAAGACCCGTCGCAGTAATGACTCAACCACCGGTTGCGGTGGCTGAGGAGGTTTGGGGAAAGAAGTCATTTGCTGATGTCGGCGCCGATCCATTTTTGCGACAGCTTGCTCAAGGTGCCGTCCTGTTTCAACTGAGCGAACACTTCACGCACTTTGGCGTCCCACTGGGCGTCGCCTTTTTCGATGGCCACCGAGTTCGGCTCCGAGTACAGCGGCTGGCCAGCGAGCTTGAAGCGCTTGTCTTCGTTCAGGCGCGGTTGCGCGGTGACGAGGTTGGTGAGGATCGCGTCCAGACGCACGCCAGCGCCCAGGCCCAGATCCTGGAACGCGACGTTGTCGGTGTCATACGGGGCGATCTGCACGTTCTCGAACGGGTACTGCAATTGAGTGTCTTCGGCGCCTTCGATCACCAGGTTTTTGTTCAGGTAGCTTTCATAGCTGGAGGCGCTGGTGAGACCGACTTTCTTGCCGCTCAGGTCCTTGGCGCTGTGAATGCTATCGTCCTTGGCATTGACCACGATCACGGCGGGGGAGGCGTAGTACTCGACCGGGAAGTCGAAGACTTCGGCGCGGGCCTTGCTCGGGGTCATGGAGCAGATGCAGATGTCGTAACGCCCGCTCCAGCGGCCGGCGGCGATCACATCCCAGGACGGGGTTTCGAGGCGCAGCTTGACGCCCAGTTTGTTCGCCACGGCCTTGGCCACGTCGACGTCGAAACCGTCGAGCTGGTTTTGATCGTTGAGGAACGAGAAGGGTGGATAGCTTTCCATCAACACGCCGACCAGTTCTTTCTTTTGTTCGATGCGATCCAGAGTGGCGCCCGCAAAGGCTTGGGTGGAGGCAGCCAGAATCGTCAGGCCCAGGGCCAGCAGCGGTTGAAGTTTCACAGTTGGATCCCTGAAAAAAGAGGTTGTTATTAACCGGGTGGTGCGTATTAAATAGTTATAAGAACGACTCTGGTAGTGAGTTATTTTCATAAGCTTATGAGTGAAAAGCATATGGGTGCAGGCAGCACGGTAATTCTGGATGGTGGCATGGGTCGTGAACTGCAACGCCGAGGGGCGCCGTTCAGGCAACCCGAGTGGTCGGCGCTGGCCTTGAGCGAGGCGCCACAAGCCGTGGAGGCAGTGCACGCGGCTTATATCGAAAGCGGTGCCAACGTGATCACCAGCAACAGTTACGCGGTGGTGCCGTTCCACATTGGCGAGGAGCGCTTCGCCGCTGAAGGCCAGGCCCTTGCGGCGTTGGCCGGTGAGCTGGCTCGGCGTGCAGTCGATGCGTCGGGCCAAGCGGTGCGTGTGGCCGGCTCATTGCCGCCGTTGTTTGGCTCCTACCGCCCGGACTTGTTCGATGCTGCTCGAGTGACTGAACTGTTGAGCCCTCTGGTCAATGGCCTGGCGCCTCATGTTGATCTGTGGCTGGCCGAAACCCAGAGTTCGATCGTCGAAGCACGGGCGATCCATGCCGGGCTGCCGAAGGACGGCAAACCGTTGTGGCTGTCGTTTACCTTGAAGGATGAAGACACCGACGAAGTGCCGCGTTTGCGCTCTGGTGAACCGGTGGCTGAGGCCGCTGTGGTGGCGGCTGAGTTGGGTGTCGAGACTTTGCTGTTCAACTGCAGCCAGCCGGAAGTGATCGGGGCGGCGATTGATGCGGCGCGGGAAACCTTCGAGCGCCTGGGGGTGAAGATTCACATCGGCGCGTACGCCAACGCCTTCCCGCCACAGCCGAAAGAGGCCACGGCCAACGACGGTCTGGACCCGCTGCGCGACGATCTCGACCCGCCGGGTTACCTGGTTTGGGCGGCTGACTGGCGGAAGAGGGGGGCCAGCCATTTGGGCGGATGCTGCGGGATCGGGCCGGAGCATATTGCGGTGTTGGCGCAAAAGCTGGTGTAGACGTTGGTGTAAAAAAGAAAGATCAAAAGATCGCAGCCTTCGGCAGCTCCTACGCGCCTGTGGGCGCTGCCGAAGGCTGCGATCTTTTGTCGTTAAGGCTTTTAGCTCCGGCACTCCACCAACGTTTTCGCCTGCCCCGATTCCGTCTGGTTTTCATCGCTCAACCACCGCTCGAACCCCGCCTGAATCGTCGGCCATTCCGAGTCCAGAATCGAATACCACGCCGTGTCACGGTTCTGACCCTTGACCACCATGTGCTGGCGGAACACCCCCTCAAAACTGAACCCCAACCGTTCTGCTGCGTACTTGGAGCGAGCGTTGCCGTTGTTGCACTTCCATTCCAGACGCCGGTAACCCAGCGCAAAGGCTTCCCTGGCCAGCAGGTAAACCGCCTCGGTGCTTTTCGGTGAACGCTGCATCGGTGCGCCGAAGGTCACATGGCCGATCTCGATGCGACCCTGCGAAGGGACAATCGACATCAGGCTGAGGATGCCTTGCACATCGCCGCTAGCGCGGTCGATCACCGTGAAAAAATACGGATCGCTGTTGGCCGCGTGATTGTTCAGCCAGTCGTTGAATGCGCTGCGCTCCGGGAAAGGACCATAAGGCAAATAGTCCCAAAGTTTCGGATCCGAGCCCGGGCCTTCCAGGGCTTTCCACAAACCGTTGGCGTGACGCGCCGGATCAAGTTTTTCCAGGCGAATGAAACGCCCTTCGATCAGTTGAACCGAGGGCGGCGGAACGCCTTTCCAGTCCGCGAGTGAAGTCGACATGCTGCTCTCCTTAAACCTTAAAGGGCATTGCGAAACTGGATGAAACCGGGGCGTTCGGCGATGCGTTCATAGAGCTGGATCGCGGTGGCGTTGGTTTCGTGGGTCAGCCAATGGACTTTGCAGCACCCGTCGGCCTTTGCCGTGCTGTAGACGAATTCGATCAGTTGCCGACCAACGCCGGTGCCACGGGTTTCGGGCGTTACCAGCAAGTCTTGCAGGTAGCAGGAGTTTTCGATGCTCCAATTCGACCGGTGATAGATGAAATGCACCATGCCCACCGCTTTGCCATCGGCCCAGGCCAGCGCCCCGTGGGTCGGTTCACTCGGGTCGAGCAGGCGCTGCCAGGTGCTTTGGGTCACGACATCGGGCAGTTCGGTGTTGTAGAAGCGCAAGTAGGCTTGCCACAACGGCAGCCAGGCAGCGTGATCGTCGGCGGTGACCTGGCGGATGTCGATCTGACTCATGTTTATTCCTTAACGCGTCAAAGTGGCAGGTACAGGGAAAATTTCCTTGGCGAATGCCCTCATCCTAGGCAGGCTAATGGTCTGTTGTAAGAGCCATTAATGACCAATTTCATAGGTCCATTGTCATGTCGAATACGCCGCTTCCCTCGTCGTTCAACCCGGCGGGTATCGAACTCGACCGCCGCCAGGGCCTGAGTCGGCAGCTCTATCAAGCGCTGCGGGTACGCGTACTCGACGGACGATTGGCCAGCGGCACACGACTGCCGGCCAGTCGCGATCTGGCGGCGGCCTTATCGATTTCCCGCAACAGCGTGGTCCGTGCCTACGATCAGCTTTACGCTGAAGGCTTCATCGAGGGGCGTGTTGGCGACGGGACTTACGTTGCGCAATTGCCTCAGGCGGCGTTGTCGGTGAAAAAATTATCCACAAAAGTATCCACAGGGTTTTCAACAGGGTTACCCACAGCCTTATCCACAGACTGGCTGGATTTGCCTGTTGATTCATCCAGTAAAGTTATCCACAGCGGCGCTTTGGGGCGCGTTGAAAAGAATCATTTGGCCGTGCCGCCCAGTGGTCCGCCGCGCGCATTCAGGGTCGGCGTGCCGGCGTTCGATCTGTTCCCTTTCGAGGTTTGGGCCAAGCTGAATGCGGCTTTCTGGCGTAAGCCGGATTTACAGCAGCTGTGTTATGGCGACCCTGCGGGCGATTCGCGATTGCGTGGGCTGATTGCTGCTTACTTGCGCAGTTCGCGCGGCATGCAGTGCACCGCTGAGCAAATTGTGATCACCAGTGGTGCGCAGCAGGGGATCAGCCTTTGTGCACAGTTGCTGGTGGGGCCTGGCGATGGGGTGGGCATCGAAAACCCAGGTTATCGCGCCGCCGGTCATGCCTTTGCGGTAGCCGGTGCACGGTTGCATGGTGTGCCGGTGGATGACGAAGGGATCGACTGCAGCGCGCTGGCGGGGTTGAGCGATTGTCGGCTGGCTTACGTCACGCCTTCCCATCAATACCCGACCGGTGTGGTCATGAGCCTGGCCCGGCGCCTGGAACTGCTCGCCTGGGCCGAACGCAACCAGGGCTGGATCATCGAGGACGACTACGATGGCGAGTATCGTTACAGCGGCGCGCCGCTGGCGCCATTGGCGGCACTCGATCGCCATGGGCGGGTGCTGTATGTCGGCACCTTCGGCAAGGTCGCTTTTCCGGCGCTGCGCCTGGGTTATCTGGTGCTGCCGCCGGGCCTGGTGGACGCATTCGCGCAACGTCGGGCGGTGGATATGCGCCATTCCGAGGTGAGCACTCAGGCGGTGATGGCCGAGTTCATGGCTACCGGGCATTTTCAGCGGCACATTCGCCGGATGCGGCGTGCCGCCCTCAGCCGTCGCAATTGTTTGCTGGACGGTTGGCCGACCGGGATTGCCGGTGTGGGTAGCCTGCCCACCGTCTCCGCCGGGCTGCACCTGACGGTTTCAGTGGACAGCCTGGCCCGCGAACGGCAGCTGATCGAACAAGCAGAAAGCGTGGGTGTGGAGATCAATGGCTTGAGCAACTATTGGCTATCGGACTCCAGGACTCCAGTCGATCAGCGCGCCGGTCTGGTATTGGGTTTTGCGGCGGTGCCAGAGCCAGCGATAGAGTCGGCGCTGGCACGGTTGCGACAGGTCTGGCGGGATTGAACGATGGCCTCCCGTTTTTTCTAATGAACCGCTGACCTACGAATAAAACACTGGGACGGCGAGTGTGCGACTGATCTCGCCGCGATAAATGGCGATG
Organism: Pseudomonas sp. Pseusp18; assembly: GCF_059506005.1. NCBI lineage: Bacteria > Pseudomonadati > Pseudomonadota > Gammaproteobacteria > Pseudomonadales > Pseudomonadaceae > Pseudomonas > Pseudomonas sp. Pseusp18. The sequence goes on along the minus strand of NZ_CP169240.1, from coordinate 6,557,514 downwards.
AGTTCCTGATTGCTGCCACCGCGCAGATCAAAGTTGACCAAAAAAGACCCGCGATGGCGCGGGTCTTTGATTCACCGGGTGTTTCAGGTCCCGGACTTAATCTTGGTCCAGGCCCGGGTCCGCGCCCGTTCGGCATCGCGAGGCAAGGGTTGCAGGGTGTAAAGCGTGCTCATTGCCGTTTCGGTCGGGTACAGGTTCGGGTTGTTGCGAATCGCCGGGTCGACCATTTCCGTGGCGTCCTTGTTCGGGTTCGGGTAGCCGACGAAGTCGCTGACCGGTGCGATGACCTGGGGTTGCAGCAGGTAGTTGATGAAGGTGTAGGCGTCTTCCGGGTTTTTCGCGCCTTTGGGGATCGCGAGCATGTCGAACCAGATCGGCGCGCCTTCTTTGGGCAGGCGCATGTCGACGATCACACCGTTCTTGGCTTCCTTGGCACGGTTGGCGGCCTGGGAGAAGCTGCCGGAATACCCGACCGCGACGCAGATGTCACCGTTGGCGATGTCGGCCATGTACTTGGATGAATGGAAGTAGGTGACGTACGGGCGGATCTTCATCAGCAGCGCTTCAGCCTTGGCGTAGTCCGCCGGCTTCTTGCTGTTGGGGTCCAGGCCCAGGTGTTGCAGGGCCAGCGGCAGGATCTCCGACGGTGAGTCGAGCAGGGCCACGCCGCATTGCTTGAGCTTGCTGATGTTCTCTTCCTTGAAGATCAGGTCCCAGCTGTTCACCGGTGCGTTGTCGCCCAAGGCCGCCTTGACCTTGTCCGGGTTGAAGCCAATCAGGATGGTGCCGTACATGTACGGCACGGCGAATTTGTTGCCCGGGTCGTTGGCTTCGATCAGCTTCATCAGCTTGGGATCGAGGTGGTTCCAGTTCGGCAGTTTGCTGCGATCCACTGGCTGGAATACGCCGGCTTCGATCTGCTTGGCGAGGAACACGTTGGACGGCACCACCACGTCATAGCCGGAGTTGCCGGTCAGCAGCTTGGCTTCCAGCGCTTCGTTGGTGTCGAAGATGTCGTAGACCAGTTTGGTCTGGGTGTTCTGAGCCTTGAAATCTTCCAGTGCTTTGGGGGTGATGTAGTCGAACCAGTTGTACACCCGCAACGTACGTTCTTCAGCATGAACGGCGCCACTGAGCAGCGTGGCGCATAGAGCTGGAGCGATAAGACGCTTGAGTCGGTTCATTGTTCTAATTCCTCATTGGGCGCTTTCAAAACCTTCGAGAACGTTCACGGCATTGATGCCGATTTCTTCTACTGCGTAACCGCCTTCCATCACGAACAGTGTCGGCTTGCCGAGGCTGGCGATGCGCGTGCCCATCGCCAGGTAATCCGGGCTGTCGAGTTTGAACTGGGAGATGGGGTCGTCCTTGAACGTATCGACGCCCAGGGACACGACAACGATGTCGGCGCCGTAGGTTTCGATCTCTTTGCAGGCTTGTTCCAGTGCGGCGCTCCAACGGTCCCAAGCGCTGCCGGCGGGCAACGGGTAGTTGAAGTTGAACCCTTCGCCTGCGCCTTCACCGCGTTCGTCTTCGTAGCCGAGGAAGAACGGAAACTCGGCTTCTGGATGACCGTGGATCGAGGTGAACAGCACGTCGCTGCGTTCGTAGAAAATCGATTGAGTACCGTTGCCGTGGTGGTAATCGACATCGAGGATCGCAACCTTTTTGTGGCCTTGATCGAGGAACGCTTGAGCGGCGATGGCGGCGTTGTTGAGGTAGCAATAACCGCCCATCAAATCGCTGGCGGCATGGTGTCCCGGTGGACGGCACAGGGCGAAGGCACTGCGGGCGCCGCGCTGGATCGCCGCTTGGGCCGTGAGGGCAACTTGCGCTGCGCTGTACGCCGCTTGCCAGGTGCCGGCGGTGATCGGTGCGCCGCCGTCGAAGCTGTAATAGCCGAGTTGGCCGTGCAGGCTGGTGGGCATGATTCGGCGCAGGGTGCGGGCCGGCCAGGTATAGGGCAGCAAGTCGCCGTCGGTATTGAATGCGGTCCAGCGCGCCCAGGCACCTTTGAAGAAGTCGAGGTAGTCGCGGCTGTGGATGCGTTCGATCGGCCCGAGACCGAAATCCTGCGGCGCCTCCACCGGGCCGAGGTTGCGGTACTGCACGCGCTTTAGCACATGGTCAGCCCGTGAAGGCATTTCGAAGCAGGGCATCAATTGCCCGTCCATCAATTCACAACGGCCATGATGCAGGTGGTGGTCGTCCGAGTAGATCGTCAGCATTCTTGTTCTCCGCAGGCTGATTCGGTTTGAACACAGTCTTGCGGCAGGCGACGTTTGGGAGAACGGCAGGAAAGGCCAAAAGGGGATCGATATGGCCAAAACATTTGACCGAAATTCGCCCCCCTGTGGCGAGGGAGCTTGCTCCCGTTGGTCTGCGCAGCAGACCCAAACCGAACACCGTATTCCTCCCTTCAGATAGCAGTTGCCGGGTAACGACTGCTGCGCAGCCGAGCGGGAGCAAGCTCCCTCGCCACTGGGGCGGCTCAAGGCCGGAACTGGCTCGGCGCCACCCCACTCCAGCGCACAAACGCATGCCGGAAACTCGCGGTCTCGCTGAACCCCAATGCTTCGGCAATCTGGTAGATCGGTAGTTGATCCTCGCAGAGCATGCGTTTGGCCTGTTCAAATCGCAGTTCATCGAGCAGTTCCTGATAGCTGCATCCCAGGTCCTTCAGATGTCGGCGCAGGGTGCGCGACGAGCAGTTCAACTGTTCGGCCAGCCCGTCCAGGCCCGGTGCCGCGCTCAGTTGCGCGGCGAGCAATTGGCGGATGCGCCCCAGCCAGGCCTGACGCCCGGTGAACTCGGTGTTTTGCTTGCGACAGCGCTCGGCCATGGCCTGGTGGGTGATGGCGTCGGCCAGCGGCAGGGGGTGTTCGAGCCAGCGCTTGTCGAAGGCAAATCCGTTGGATGCTGCATCAAACTGCAACGGACAGTCGAAACGCTCGCTGTAGCGCGCCTGATAGTCCGGTGCCGGGTAATCGAAGCGAGCGCCGAGCAAAGGCAGAGGGTGGCCGAGCAGGTCTTCGCAGGTGACTTTCATCGAGACCAGGCAAAACTCGACATTGAACGGTGCCAGCGCGGGGTTTTCCCGATAGTCGCCAGCGGTGAGCCAGATGCGCTCGCCATCCTCCTCCAGGCTCAACTCGAACAGTGTTCCCAATAGCGCCGGGTAGTGCAGCGCCAACTGCAAGGCGTCACCTAAAGTGGCGCTGGTGAGTAAGGCGTACCCGAGCATGCCATAGGACGAAACGTGCATCCGCCGGCCCAACTCCAGACCGATATCGCGGCGCAGCGCGACGGCATTGGCGCACACCAGCATCTCTTGATTGGTGGTGATGCGCGTGTCCGCCCGGCTCAGATCCGCCACGCTGATGCCGCTGCCGGCCAATAACGCCTCGCTGGACAGGCCTTCGGCCTTGAAGGTGTTGAGCACCAGGGAGACGGCGTTGAGGGTGGTGAGGTGGGAGTGGAGCATGGAGTCTTCCAGCGTCGAGATGCTGGAACGGGAGCAAGTTATGTGCCCAATAACGATCTTGTGGGAGCGGGCTCCCACAAGGTTATGTGTTGTGTCAGCTCAGTTCGCCACACAGGTCGAGTTCGACCAGCCGCCGAACTTCAGCGGTTTCAAGCCCTGCACCGAGCAGCCCATGCAACTTGCCGAGCGCCGCCTCGCGAGTCATGCCGCCACCGGACAACAGGCCGGCATCGCGCAAGCGGCTGCCCGCCTCATACACGTCGAGCTTCACGCCACCCTCATGACATTGGGTGACCGCAACCACTACCACGCCATTGTCTCGTGCCCGTTCCAGGCTGGCGAGAAACCCGGGGTTGTCGCTGGGCCCGGTGCCGCTGCCATAACATTCCAGCACCAGACCCTGAATACCACTGTTGAGCAGGCCATCCAGTTGCTCGGCGCCGATGCCGGGGAACAGCGGCAGGACCGCGACCTTCGCCAGTTGCCTTGGCTGGTTGTAGTTCAGTTGGGCAGGTATCGAGGAAGCTTTCTCGCCGCCGCCCTGACGCTCCAGTCGCTTGAACGGATGACGACCGAAACTGCGAACCTTGGCGCAGCGGGTCGGGTCGAGCAGTTCGCCGTGGAAGTACAGATGAACACCCGGCGCCAGGCCTTGGCCAAGGGCACCCAGTGCACCACTGATGTTTTCCCAGGCATCACTGTCGGTCACGCCGGCCGGCAGCATGGAGCCGGTGAAACATACACGGGCGTTCAGGCCGAGCAACTGGAAGCTCATGGCCGCGGCACTGTAGGCCAGGGTGTCGGTGCCATGCAGGATCAGCACGCTGTCGCAGCCCTGGGCATCAACGGCGTCGACCACCGCTTCACGCAGTTGCTGCCAGTACGCAGGGGTCATGTTGGCGCTGTCGATCAGTGGCGACATCTCGCGAAAGCGCCACTGCGGCACCACCAACTCAGGCTGGCTGTGCAGGTAGTCGCGCATCCGCGCTTCGAAACCGGACGCCGGGGCCAAGCCGTGGGCACTGGCTTGCATGCCGATGGTGCCACCGGTGTAGAGCACCATGACGTGCTGCGCGGCAGGGTAAGAGGCGGAATTCATTGATGGGTCTCCTGGACGAATGCACCTTGCGCCGCAGCATGCCTGCGTGCGCAAGGTGTGTCACGTCGAGTGGCAGGACGCCACTCGTTGCGGTCTGTCGCGGCGGGTGGCGGGGAGCCACCCGCCAGGGCGATCAGCGTTGCGTGGCAGGCGTGCCCTGGGCTGCGCCTTGCTCGCGTGGAGCCGATTGGCTTGGGCTGCTCGGCCAGGCCTTCAGGTCCAGGTCCAGATCGGTGAATTTGCTGGAGTCGAACACTGGCTGCTTGACGCCGGCGCGGCGCTGCTCGTCGTAGTCGCGCATCACGCGCAGGCCGACCTTGAACAACATGGCCAGGGCCATCAAGTTGACGAAGGCCAGGCAGGTCATGGTGATGTCGGCGAAGGCGAACACGGTCGACAGGTCCTGCATCGAACCCCATACCACCAGCGCCAGAACCAGGCCGCGGAAAACCATCAGCACGGCGCGGTTGCGGCTGAGGAACTGCAGGCTGTTCTCGCCCAGGTAGTAGTTGTAGAGGATGCAGGTGAAGACGAACAGCGACAGCGCGACGCTGACGAACACGCGGCCCCAGTCACCGACCACGGCGGCCAGCGAGTTTTGGGTCAGGACGATGCCGTCACCTTCGAAGCCCGGGGTGTAGAAGCCCGACAGCAGGATCAGCAGCGCGGTGCAGGTGCAGATCACGAAGGTGTCGAGGAACACGCTGAAGGCCTGGACCACGCCCTGGGCGCCCGGGTGCTTCACGGCGGCCACGGCGGCGACGTTCGGCGCACTGCCCAGGCCTGCTTCGTTGGCGAACACGCCACGCTTCACGCCCATCACGATGGCGCTGCCGAGCAGGCCGCCGAAGGCTGGGTCGAGGCCGAAGGCGCTCTTGAAGATGGTTTCCAGCATGGCTGGCACGTGTTCGATCTGGGTGCCGATCACGTACAGGGTCACGCCGATATAGGCCAGGGTCTTGACCGGTACCAGCAGGTCGGACACCGCGGCGATGCGTTTGATGCCGCCGATGAAGGTAATGGCCAGCAGCACCGCCAGGACGATACCGGTGTGGCGTGGGTCGAAGGCAAAGGCGTTCTGCAGCGAGTGGGTCACGGTGTAGGACTGCAGGCCGATGAAGGCGAAGCCGTAGGTGACCAGCAGCAGGATGGAGAACACCACCGCCATGCCTTTCAGCTTCAGGCCGTGCTGAATGTAGTAGGCCGGGCCCCCACGATACAGGCCGTCGCCTTCGGCGCGCTTGTAGACCTGGGCCAGGGTGCATTCGAAGAAGCTGCTGGACATGCCTACCAGTGCGGTGACCCACATCCAGAACACGGCGCCCGGGCCGCCGAGGGTCACGGCGATGCCGACACCGGCGATGTTACCGGCGCCGACGCGGCCGGCGAGGCTCAGCATCAGGGCCTGGAACGAGCTCAGCTGGCCTGCCTGGCCGTGAAGGGACTCTTTGAAGACACTGAACATGTGGCCGAAATGGCGGAACTGGACGAAACGCGAGCGGATCGTGAAGTAGCTACCGAGCCCGACAATGAGCGCGATCAGTACTTTCCCTGAGAGGAAGTCGTTGATGACTTCGAGCATGGATTATTCCTCGCTATTTTTTGTGTGTGCGAATACTGGGTGGTCGACACATCGCGTTACACCAGGTTGTGCGTGGCACAACAGGTGGGTCGAAGGTTCGTCCCTGTTCCATTTCGCGGGTTGTTATTAGTTCGGCTTTCGCATGGGCTTGGGTCTCGTTATCGACGACCGCTCACGCGAAGAGGGCCGGCACTATACATAGGAGAGTGCCGTCCGTCTGCACAGTTGTGGTGCAATCGACGAAACGAAAGTGCTGCAAAATCAAAAAATCGCAGCCTTCGGCAGCCTCTACGGGTCTCTGTCAAACCCTGTAGAAGCTGTCGAAGGCTGCGATCTTGGCGGCACTGAAAACATTCAACATGTTCGTAAAATCCGCAAAGTGTTGGAAAAAAAAGGGCTTGAGGGAGTAAATCCCCAAGCCCTCAAAAGGTGAGAGGTGTCTAGTCCCTCGACCTGGTGAGCGTGCTCTTCAAAAGAGCCTGCGTTTGGTTAAGCCTTCAAAGGCACCAGACGCGGAGCAATCATGTTTTCCGGGCGCAGGATGTCGGCGAGCATTTCTTCGTCGAGCAAGCGTTCCTCGCGCACCAGTTCCAGCACGCCGCGGCCGCTTTCGAGGGCAACACGGGCAATGCGGGTGGCGTTTTCATAGCCGATGTACGGGTTCAGCGCGGTAACCAGGCCGATCGAGTGTTCGACCAGTTCACGGCAGCGTTCTTCGTTGGCGGTGATGCCGACGATGCAGTGCTCGCGCAGCATGTCCATGGCACGTTGCAGCAGGCGGATCGAGTCGAAGATCTTGAAGGCGATCAGCGGCTCCATCACGTTCAGCTGCAGCTGGCCGCCTTCGGCCGCGATGGTCAGGGCCAGGTCGTTGCCGATGATCTGGAACGCCACCTGGTTCACGGCTTCAGGGATAACCGGGTTGACCTTGCCTGGCATGATCGAGCTGCCTGGCTGGCGCGCCGGCAGGTTGATTTCGTTGATGCCGGTGCGTGGGCCGCTGGACAGCAGACGCAGGTCGTTGCAGATCTTCGACAGCTTGACCGCGGTACGCTTGAGCATGCCGGAGAACAGCACGAAGGCGCCCATGTCGGAGGTGGCTTCGATCAGGTCGGCGGCTGGCACCAGCGGTTGACCGCTGATCAGGGCCAGACGCTGAACGGCCAGGGCCTGGTAACGCGGGTCGGCGTTGATGCCGGTACCGATCGCGGTGCCGCCCAGGTTCACTTCGGTCAGCAGTTCAGGCGCCAGGGATTTGAGGCGTGCCAGGTCTTCGCTCAGGGTGGTGGCGAAGGCGCGGAATTCCTGGCCGAGGGTCATCGGCACGGCGTCTTGCAGCTGGGTACGGCCCATCTTCAGGACGTGGCTGAATTCTTCACCTTTGGCGGCGAACGACTGGATCAGGCTGTCGAGGCTGGCCAGCAGCGCGTCGTGACCCAACAGCAGACCCAGGCGGATAGCCGTCGGGTAGGCGTCGTTGGTCGACTGCGCCATGTTCACGTCGTTGTTCGGGTGCAGGTACTGGTATTCGCCCTTGCTGTGGCCCATGGCCTCCAGCGCGATGTTGGCGATGACTTCGTTGGCATTCATGTTGGTTGAAGTGCCAGCGCCGCCTTGAATCATGTCCACCACGAATTCTTCGTGGAAATCGCCGCGGATCAATCGGGCACAGGCTTCGCTGATGGCAGCGTGCTTGGCTTCGCTCAGGTGACCCAGCTCGCGGTTGGCGTCAGCGGCGGCCTGTTTGACCATCGCCAGACCAACAACCAGTTTTGGGTAATGCGAAATCGGAACGCCGGAGAGACGGAAGTTGTTCACCGCTCGCAGGGTCTGGATGCCGTAATACGCTTGAGCAGGTACTTCGAGTACGCCAAGCAGGTCTTTTTCTGTGCGGAAAGATGCAGCGGAGGACATGATAGAAATCATCTCGATATGGACCCGGTCTATGCCGGAACAGCGCAAATGCTAGGCTTGTGCAGAATTTTGAGCCAATGCTGTTAAACACTAGCCTATGCACATTCGGCATAATGCCCGTGTGACGCCGCGTGCGCGGCGAGCGTGTGACCTAAATTGGTGCATGTCCGGGAGGGCGTGATGAATCTGGAAAGCAAATGGCTTGAGGACTTTAGTGCCCTGGCTGCCACCCGCAGCTTCTCCCAGGCGGCCGAAAGACGCTTCGTGACTCAGCCTGCCTTCAGTCGGCGGATCCGCAGCCTCGAAGCCGCGCTGGGGCTGACGCTGGTCAACCGTTCCCGCACCCCGGTCGAGCTGACGGCGGCGGGGCAGCTGTTTCTTGTGACCGCGCGAACCGTGGTCGAACAGCTGGGTGAAGTGCTGCGCCACCTGCATCACCTGGAAGGCGGGCAGGGCGAGGTAATACAAGTCGCCGCCGCGCACTCCCTGGCGCTGGGTTTCTTCCCGCGCTGGATCGCACAATTGCGCAACGAAGGGTTGAACATTGCCACGCGACTGGTGGCCACAAACGTTGGCGATGCGGTGCACGCGTTGCGTGAAGGCGGTTGTGATCTGATGTTGGCGTTTTATGATCCGGACGCAGCGATGCAAATGGACTCGGAGATTTTTCCGTCATTGCATCTGGGGGACACCGAAATGCTCCCGGTGTGCGCCGCGGACGCTGACGGCAAACCGTTGTTCGACCTGGAAGGCGAGACCAGCGTGCCTTTGCTGGCCTACAGTGCCGGGGCATTTCTCGGGCGCTCAGTGAACATGCTGTTGCGCCAGCGCGCCCTGAGGTTCACCACTATTTACGAGACCGCCATGGCCGACAGCCTGAAAAGCATGGCGCTGGAAGGCCTGGGCATCGCTTGGGTGCCGCGTTTGAGCGTGCGCGCCGAACTGACTCGCGGCGAGTTGGTCATCTGCGGTGGCCCGCAATGGCATGTGCCGCTGGAGATTCGGCTGTATCGCTGCGCGCTGGTGCGCAAGGCGAATGTGCGGTTGCTCTGGCGCAAGCTGGAAGGCGGCACAGCGCAAAACCCTGCGGGTTAATGATTTTTTGTAGGCGTCGGGCTGACCCTGAAGTCAATAAAACCGGCACTTTGCGCCGTATGACAGATGGTCGTTTGGGGGGCTGTTTATCTGCTTCATTGAGGTATACTGCGCGGCCTTCGGCCGGTTTGACTGGCCATAATTCGTACAATCAAGCCACGCATTTTGCGTGGCTTGTTGTTTTTTGACGCGCCTGCGGGCGCCCAGAGAGAAGAGGCACGACGATGAGCGCACTGGTTGGCGTGATCATGGGCTCCAAGTCCGATTGGTCCACCCTTAGCCACACCGCCGATATGCTGGAAAAGCTCGGCATCCCTTACGAGGTGAAAGTGGTCTCTGCCCACCGCACCCCGGACCTGCTGTTCCAGTATGCCGAAGAGGCTGAGGCCCGTGGCATCGAGGTGATCATCGCCGGTGCCGGTGGCGCGGCCCACCTGCCAGGCATGTGTGCGGCCAAGACTCACCTGCCGGTGCTGGGCGTGCCGGTGCAGTCGTCGATGCTCTCGGGCGTCGATTCGCTGCTTTCTATCGTGCAGATGCCAGCCGGCATTCCGGTCGCCACCCTGGCCATCGGCAAGGCCGGTGCGATCAACGCAGCCCTGCTCTCGGCGAGCATCCTGGGCGCCAAGCATCCGCAGTTTCATACCGTGCTGAAAAAATTCCGCGCTGAGCAGACAGACAGCGTCCTGGACAATCCAGACCCACGCATCGCCTGAGGTTGTTGACGATGAAGATCGGTGTAATCGGTGGCGGCCAGTTGGGTCGCATGTTGGCGCTGGCGGGTACTCCGCTGGGCATGAACTTCGCTTTCCTGGACCCGGCGCCGGATGCTTGCGCAGCCGCGTTGGGCGAACACCTGCGGGCCGATTACGGCGATCAGGATCACCTGCGTCAGTTGGCCGATGAGGTCGATCTGGTGACCTTCGAGTTCGAAAGCGTCCCGGCCGAAACCGTGGCCTTCCTGTCGCAATTCGTTCCGGTGTACCCGAGCGCCGAAGCGCTGCGCATCGCCCGCGATCGCTGGTTCGAGAAGAGCATGTTCAAGGACCTGGGAATTCCGACCCCTGCGTTCGCCGACATCCAGTCCCAAGCCGATCTGGACGCCGCCGTGGCTGCCATCGGCCTGCCGGCCGTGCTGAAAACCCGCACCCTGGGTTACGACGGCAAGGGCCAGAAAGTCCTGCGCAAGCCTGAAGACGTGGTCGGCACCTTCGCCGAACTGGGCAGCGTTGCGTGCCTGCTGGAAGGCTTCGTGCCGTTCACCGGCGAAGTCTCGCTGATCGCCGTGCGTGCTCGCGATGGCGAAACGAAGTTCTATCCGCTGGTGCACAACACCCACGACAGCGGCATCCTCAAGCTGTCCGTGGCCAGCACCGATCACCCGTTGCAAGCGTTGGCTGAAGACTACTCCAGCCGGGTACTCAAGCAGCTGGACTACGTCGGCGTGATGGCGTTCGAGTTCTTCGAAGTCGACGGTGGCCTCAAGGCCAACGAGATCGCCCCGCGTGTGCACAACTCCGGGCACTGGACCACCGAAGGTGCCGAGTGCAGTCAGTTCGAAAACCACCTGCGAGCCGTTGCCGGTTTGCCGCTGGGTTCGACGGCCAAGGTCGGCGAGAGCGCGATGCTCAACTTCATCGGTAAAGTACCGGACACCGAGAAAGTCCTGGCCATTGCCGATTGCCATCTGCATCACTACGGCAAGGCCTTCAAGGTCGGCCGCAAGGTCGGTCATGCCAACCTGCGTTGTGCTGATCGGGCGACGCTCGCTGCGCAGATCCTCAAGGTCGAAGCGCTGATTGCCGAATAGTTTCATGTAGCAGCGGCGGAACCTTCCGAGGCCGCCGTTCTCTGATGGCAGGATGCCAAAGTCTGTCTAGGCTTTGACATAGCCAACCTAATCAGAGGGAAATGCCATGGGAATTATCGGAACCATCTTTATCGGCTTGATCGTCGGCCTGCTGGCTCGGTTTCTGAAACCGGGCGATGACAGCATGGGCTGGATCATGACCATCCTGCTCGGTATCGGCGGTTCACTGGCGGCCACTTACGGCGGCCAGGCCCTGGGCATTTACCATGCGGGTCAGGGCGCGGGGTTCATCGGTGCGTTGGTGGGCGCGGTGATATTGCTGGTGATCTACGGCCTGATCAAAAAGAACTGATTCAAGCGACAAAGCCCTCTCTGCGCCAACACCGGAGAGGGCTAGAATGCTTGGCGTTCCAACGTCCTTTCCTTTGCCGAGCACCTTCATGCGCCGTCTTCTGTTGACTCTTCTCTTCCTGGGCAGTGGTTTGGCCCATGCCGGCGAACTGCCGGAAACCGACTGGCTCGAACTGATGCCCAAGTCGGACCAGAAGGCCCTCGAGGCCATGCCCGAAATCGATCACAATTCACCGGAAGCCAATGGCACCTTTACCCAAAAAGGTGGCATGAAGCAGAGCAAGGGCTTGCCGGCGGTGATGTATTCGACCAAGACCGTGCCGTCGATGAACGACAAGCACATCCGCATCGGCGGTTATCCGGTACCGCTGGAATCCGATGCGAAGGGCCGCAGCACGTTGTTCTTCCTCGTGCCGTACCCAGGCGCTTGTATCCACGTGCCACCACCGCCGCCTAACCAACTGGTGCTGGTGCGTTATCCCAAAGGCCTGAAGCTGAATGACATCTACACACCGCTGTGGGTGACCGGCACGCTGAAGATCGAGACGGTTAACAACGACCTGGCGGATGCGGCGTATGCGCTGGATGCGGCCCAAGTACGGGTGGTCAAGGAATCGGATTTGTAAGCGCGGTTACCGCAAAAAAGATCGCAGCCTGCGGCAGCTCCTACATAGATCAGCGTAGGAGCTGCCGCAGGCTGCGATCTTTTGATCTTAAAGCGGTTTGCTGGCGATGCTCACGCCCAGGGTATGGCTAGCACCCGGCGCTAGCGTCACCACATCATCCATCACATTCGCCGTTTCAATGCACAACATGCGCTGCCAGCCATCGTCAGCCATGTCGCTGAACGCCGCGGCGCGGTCGATCCATGGGTTCCAGATCACCGCCGAGCGCGAACCGCTGCTGGTCAGTTCAATGCGTCGTTCCCAGTGCGGGTCAACGATGCTCAGCGTCGGCGGGGTATTCAAATAGATGCGGTCGGTCTCACCGGTAAAACGCAGATCACCGGTCTGAGTGACGGTTTTCCAGTCGTCCAGCGTCTCGATGTAACTCAAGCCATCAAGCCCTTCAACGTGCACGTTGCGCACATCGCTGACCGCGAAATAGCTGTGCAGCGCCTGGCTGATCGTGACGGGTTCAGTGCCGTTGTTTTCGCTCGTCAGGCTGATGTGCAACTGCTCATCCAGGCGAATGCTCAGCTTCAAGCCCACCTGATGCGGCCAGCCTGGCAGGCCGCCTTCGGGGTAGGGCAGGACGAACTCCACCTTCAGGCTTTCGCCCTCGGTTTCGATGCTGCCCAGTTCCCAGTCCATCGCTCGCACCAGCCCGTGAGCGGTCGGCGGCTCCTGGCTGATGCGCATGGCCTGGACACTCTGCGGGTTGCGCGACAGATTGCCGAACCACGGCCAGCACACCGGCACACCGGCACGAATAGCTTTGCCGGTCTTGAACACTGCCTCGTCGTTGAGCCAGATCAGCGGCGGTTGGCCGGCCAATTGATAACTGAGGATGTGCGCGCCTTGCTGGGCCACCAGCAATTCGGCCTGACCGTGGCGGATGCGCCAGCAGTTCAGTTCATCCAGTTTCACGGCTTCGACGGTGGGCGTGCTCATGGGGCGACTCTCAATCAGGAACAATGACTGCTATGGACCGCAAAACGGTCACCGCGTTTAACGAGCGCCTTGTTTAACGAGCTCTGGGCGGAACCGAACGAGTGCGGCCGCTGCCGTCGATGGCGACGAACACAAACACGGCTTCGGTCACTTTACGCCACTCGCTGGACAGTGGATCGTCGCTCCAGACTTCAACCATCATCTGAATCGAGCTGCGACCGATTTCCAGGGCCTGGGTATAGAAGGAGAGCTGAGCGCCCACCGCCACCGGCACCAGAAACGCCATGCGATCGATCGCAACGGTGGCCACGCGACCACCGGCAACCTTGCTGGCCATTGCGGTGCCCGCCAAATCCATCTGCGCCACCAGCCAGCCGCCGAAAATATCGCCAAAGCCGTTGGTTTCACGCGGAAGCGCGGTAATTTGCAGGGCCAGGTCGCCTTGCGGGATTGGATCTTCTTGTTCGAGCTCTATCATGCCGGGGGTGCCTCTGACCCGTGACTCTCATTGGTACTTCAGGTGAATAGCCGTCTCAAGGAAAAACGATTCAGCCCCGAACATACTACGTTCGTCACGTTTTTCGTAAGGCGCCTAAAGGGAAACTCTGCGAAATCGGCTGACGGGTGCCAACGACGGTTTCGCACAGCAACCCCTTACAAACCGTTGCAACGTTGTGAGTATATCGGTCGATAGACTCCGAGACGACCGTCCGGTTCTCATTTCGACCGTCAAATACGCACCTCTATGTGCTTTTTCGAACAATTTGCTATCGTGCCGAACCTGCCCAAGCCTCCGCCAGCGTTGTTGAGGTTGCAGATCCGACTATAAGAGAAGCCCTTGCCATGACCACAGCGCCCTCGAGCATCGCGCAACCAGCCCAACCTGCACGTCCGCTGACCCGCAACGACTACAAGACCTTGTCATTGTCTGCCTTGGGCGGCGCGCTGGAATTTTACGACTTCATCATTTTTGTGTTCTTCGCCACGGTGGTCGGCAAACTGTTCTTCCCCGCCGACATGCCCGAGTGGCTGCGCCTGATGCAGACATTCGGCATCTTCGCCGCCGGTTACCTGGCTCGGCCGTTGGGCGGCATCGTCATGGCGCACTTCGGTGACCTGCTGGGACGCAAGAAGATGTTCACCCTGAGCATTTTCATGATGGCGGTGCCGACCCTGATCATGGGCTTGCTGCCGACTTATGCGCAGATAGGCATGTGGGCGCCGATCCTGTTGCTGCTGATGCGGGTGATCCAGGGCGCAGCGATTGGCGGCGAAGTGCCGGGCGCCTGGGTATTCGTTTCCGAACACGTACCGCAGCGGCACATCGGTTATGCCTGCGGCACGCTGACCAGCGGTCTGACTGCCGGCATTCTGTTGGGCTCATTGGTCGCCACCGCGATCAACAGCATTTATACGCCGGTGGAAGTGTCGGATTACGCCTGGCGTATCCCGTTCTTGCTGGGCGGTGTGTTTGGCCTGTTCTCGGTCTACCTGCGCCGCTGGCTGCACGAAACCCCGGTGTTTGCCGAACTGCAATTGCGTAAAGCCTTGGCCGAAGAAGTGCCGCTGCGCGCGGTGCTGCGTGACCATCGCGGGGCGATTCTGATTTCCATGCTGCTGACCTGGTTGCTATCCGCGGGGATCATCGTGGTCATCCTCATGACCCCGACTGTGCTGCAGACCGTCTACCACTTCCCGCCGACTACCGCGTTGCAGGCCAACAGCCTGGCCATCGTGTTCCTGAGCCTGGGCTGTGTGGCCTCCGGCGCACTGGCTGACCGTTTTGGCGCCGGGCGGGTGTTCGTGTTCGGTAGCGCGTTGCTGCTGCTGACCTCGTGGACCTTCTATCACAGCCTGTTCAATCATCCAGACTGGCTGTTCCCGATGTACGCCCTGACCGGTTTGCTGGTCGGCACCATCGGTGCAGTGCCGTATGTGATGGTCAAAGCCTTCCCGGCGGTGGTGCGCTTCAGCGGGTTGTCGTTCTCCTACAACCTGGCCTACGCCATCTTCGGCGGCCTGACCCCGATGGTCGTCACTCTGCTGCTCAAGGAAAGCCCGATGGGGCCGGCGTATTACGTAGCGATCATTTGTGGTGTCGGGGTTCTGGTGGGCGGGTATCTCTGGAAGAAGGGGCGCTAACCTTGTAACCGAGCATTCCCACGCTCTGCGTGGGAATGCCGCCATGGACGCTCTGCGTCCGCTTTTGAATGGGGCGCAGAGCGTCCCGAGATGCATTCCCACGCAGAGCGTGGGAACGATCTATCGCTAGATGCTGGCCTTTCATCCAATTGTCATATTTCAGCCATAGAGTGTTCACACGGCCTGCTGATACTTGGCCCCGACTTAACACACCTATCTGCTAGGAGTAAGGCATGAAACTGAAGCGTTTGATGGCGGCAATGACTTTTGTCGCTGCTGGCGTTGCGACTGCCAACGCGGTTGCCGCTGTTGACCCTGCTATCCCGAGCTACACCAAGACCACTGGTGTGTCGGGCAACCTGTCCAGCGTCGGCTCCGATACCCTGGCCAACCTCATGACCCTGTGGGCTGAGAACTACAAAAAAGAATACCCGAACGTAAACATCCAGATTCAGGCCGCTGGCTCCGCCACCGCGCCACCTGCGCTGACTGAAGGCACCTCCAACCTGGGCCCGATGAGCCGCAAGATGAAGGACACCGAACTGGCGGCCTTCGAGCAGAAGTATGGCTACAAGCCAACCGCTATCCCGGTGGCCGTGGACGCCCTGGCGGTCTTCGTACACAAAGACAACCCGATCCAGCACCTGACCATGGAACAAGTCGACGCGATCTTCTCCTCGACTCGTCTGTGCGGCGCCAAAGCTGATGTGAAAACCTGGGGCGACCTGGGTGTGACCGGCGACCTGGCCAACAAGCCAGTACAACTGTTCGGTCGTAACTCGGTATCCGGCACTTATGGCTACTTCAAAGAAGAAGCCCTGTGCAAAGGCGACTACAAGCCAAACGTCAACGAACAACCAGGCTCGGCGTCGGTTGTGCAGTCGATCAGCTCCTCGCTGAACGGCATCGGTTACTCGGGCATCGGCTACAAGACCGCCAGCGTGAAGACCGTGGCCCTGTCCAAGAAAGGCAGCACTGAATTCATCGAAGACACCGAAGAAAACGCCCTGAACGGTAAGTATCCGCTGTCGCGTTTCCTCTACGTTTACGTCAACAAGGCCCCGAACAAGCCTCTGGCCCCGCTGGAAGCCGAGTTCGTGAAACTGGTTCTGTCCAAGCAGGGCCAGGAAGTTGTAGTGAAAGACGGCTACATCCCACTGCCAGCCAAGGTTGCTGCAAAAGCACTGGCTGACCTGGGTCTGGCGGAAGGCGGCGCTGAAGTCGCAAAAAAGTAAAACCCTAGGTCCGGGGTAAACCCGGACCTGTAGGAGCGAGGCTTCGCGAGCAAGCTTCGCTGCTACAAAGGCCCAGGGTTGCCATGATGGCAACCCGGCCCTCCCCAAATTTCTGATCCACTGCCAGTTTCCACCGGCGGCGGATTTGTTGCGTCACTGCATTGTCATCTTTCTGTCATACAGGATCGCTAGGGTGTGCGCATGAATGATCTGGCCAACTCCACCATGACTACAAATCCCCCCAAGCGAATTGACTTCAATACGCCTGAGCTGCACCGCAAGCGCCGCATCCGTGCGCTGAAAGATCGCCTGACCCGCTGGTACGTCCTCGTCGGCGGCCTCGCCGTCCTCGGCGCGATCACCCTGATCTTCTTCTTCCTTGGTTATGTTGTCGCGCCGCTGTTCCAGGGTGCCGACCTGACCGCCAAAGACGCCATCACGCCCGCCTGGATGCAAGACGCCGGCAAGCCGCTGATGATCTCCCTTGAAGAACAGAACCAGGTGGCCATGCGGGTTTCCGACAAGGGCCAGGCGCTATTCTTTGATATCGATAGCGGCGCCGAACTGCGTCGTGTCGACCTGCCGATCCCGGCCGGTACCAGCGTGACCTCCATCGGTGAAGATCAACCCGGCCATCCATTGGTCGCAGTGGGGTTGTCCAACGGTCAGGTGCTGGTGTTCCGTCATACCTATAAAGTCAGCTACCCGGACGGCAAGAAAACCATCTCGCCGGCCATCGAATACCCGTACGGCGAAACGCCAATCGTGCTGAACGAGGCGGGCGGCGCTCTGGAGCACGTCAGCCTCAATGCCACCGATTCGACCCTGCTGCTGGCTGGCTCCACCGGTGCGCAACTGCATGTCATGTCGCTGACCAGCGAAGAAAACATGATGACCGGCGAAGTCACCAACGAGCAGAAACGTATCGACCTGCCGCAAATGACCGAGCCGGTGAAGAACATCTTCGTCGACCCGCGTCAGCAGTGGCTGTACGTGGTCAACGGTCGCGCTCAAGCCGATGTGTTCAGCCTGCGCGACAAGAGTCTCAACGGTCGCTACAAATTGCTCGAAGACGGCGATGCCGAGATTACCGCCAGCACCCAGCTGGTGGGCGGTATCTCACTGATTCTCGGCGACTCCAAGGGCGGTCTCGCCCAGTGGTTCATGGCTCGCGATCACGATGGCGAACTGCGCCTGAAGCAAATCCGCACCTTCCAGATGGGCGCTGCGCCGATTGTTGAAATCACCGCCGAAGAACGTCGAAAAGGCTTCGTTGCCCTTGATGCGTCCGGCAAGCTCGGCGTGTTTCACAGCACCGCGCACCGCACTTTGCTGGTGGATCAGGTGGTCGACGGCCAAGGCCTGTTCGGCCTGTCGCCACGGGCCAACCGCGTGATCGTGGAGCAGGGCGGCAAGCTGCAACCGTTGCTGCTCGACAACCCGCACCCGGAAGTTTCCTGGAGCGCGTTGTGGAGCAAGGTCTGGTACGAGAACTACGACGAGCCTAAATACGTTTGGCAATCGACCGCCGCCAACACCGACTTCGAACCCAAGCTGAGCCTCTCGCCGCTGACCTTCGGTACCCTGAAAGCCGCGTTCTACGCCATGCTGCTGGCCGCGCCCCTGGCCGTCGCCGCAGCGATCTACACCGCGTACTTCATGGCACCGGGCATGCGTCGCAAGGTCAAGCCGGTGATCGAACTGATGGAAGCGATGCCGACGGTGATCCTCGGCTTCTTCGCCGGCCTGTTCCTCGCACCGTATGTAGAAGGGCATTTGCCGGGCATCTTCAGCCTGCTGATGCTCCTGCCGATCGGCATTCTGGTGGCGGGTTTCGTTTTCAGTCGCCTGCCTGAGTCGATCCGCCTGAAAGTGCCGGACGGCTGGGAAAGCGCGATCCTGATTCCAGTGATTCTGTTCGTGGGTTGGCTGTCGCTGTACATGAGCCCGTACATGGAAACCTGGTTCTTCGGCGGCGACATGCGCATGTGGATCTCCCACGACCTGGGCATCACCTACGACCAGCGCAACGCTCTGGTGGTCGGCCTGGCCATGGGTTTTGCGGTCATCCCGAACATCTACTCCATTGCCGAAGACGCCGTGTTCAGCGTGCCGCGCGGCCTGACTCTTGGTTCCCTGGCCCTCGGCGCCACGCCGTGGCAGACCATGACTCGCGTGGTGATCCTCACCGCCAGCCCGGGCATCTTCTCGGCGCTGATGATCGGCATGGGCCGCGCGGTCGGTGAAACCATGATCGTGCTGATGGCCACCGGTAACACCCCGGTCATGGAAATGAACCTGTTCGAAGGCCTGCGTACATTGGCAGCCAACGTCGCGGTGGAAATGCCCGAATCGGAAGTCGGCGGCAGCCACTACCGCGTGCTGTTCCTCTCGGCGCTGGTGCTGCTGTTGTTCACCTTCATCATGAACACCCTCGCGGAACTGATTCGTCAGCGTCTGCGCAAGAAATACTCGTCGCTTTAAGAAAGGTAGAAGTCTGTGAAACAGAACTCCCTGAATGGATGGTTCAAGAGCGGCGCCCCCGGCGTCTGGATCAGCGGTGGCGCGGTGTCCATTGCGGTCATCATGACCATTGGCCTGCTGGCGGTGATTGCCGTGCGCGGTCTGGGTCACTTCTGGCCGGCGGACCTGGTCCACGCCAGTTATGACGTGCCGGGCCAGGCCAATCACCTGGTCATCGGCGAAGTGGTGCAGAAGGAAGAAGTGCCACGCGAGCGTCTGAAAAGCGCTGGCCTGCCGGTGCCCGATCAGGGCCCGGAGTTCATGACCCGCGAGCTGATCAAGGTCGGCAACCGTGATCTGAACGGCACGGACTTCACCTGGACTGTCGGCGAGTGGCTGACCAACCAGAAGACTCCGCCAGAGCTGATGACCATCGAGCGTCGCGAGTGGGGCAACTTCTACGGCTATCTGGTCAACGTTAAAGAGGACGGCAAGGTCGTCGCTGAAGGCGAAGCCGCATGGCCTGAGTTGCAGGCCCGTGTCGATCGCGTCAACCAGTTGGCTGGGCAGCTCAAGAGCCTGGAAAAAACCGACATCGGCGCGATCAACGCCGGTCTCGAACGTGTTCGTCTGCACGGTCGCAAGCTGGAATTGGCCGGCCGTCTCGACGCTACCGCACAGGCGGACCTGGAGTCTGAGCGCGCCGAGCTGAATGCCCGTTATCAGGAAATCGAAGCGCGTCTGAACGACCTGCACAAGCAGTTCAACCGTGACAGCCTGACGGCTCGTGACGCGAACGGTAAAGAGGTCGAGATCGGCATCGGCAAAGTGGTTCACGCCTATCAGCCGAACGCCATGAGCACCTTTACCAAGGTTGGCTTCTACTTCAGCAAGGTCTGGGAATTCCTCAGTGATGACCCGCGCGAAGCCAACACCGAAGGCGGGATCTTCCCGGCGATTTTCGGCACCGTGATGATGACCTTGATCATGGCGATGATCGTCACTCCGTTCGGAGTGCTGGCGGCGGTCTACCTGCGTGAATACGCCAAGCAGAACACTCTGACCCGAGTGATCCGTATTGCGGTGAACAACCTGGCGGGCGTACCGGCGATCGTTTACGGCGTGTTCGGCCTGGGCTTCTTCGTCTATGTACTGGGCGGCTCGGTCGACCGGTTGTTCTTCCCTGAAGCGCTGCCGGCGCCGACCTTCGGTACACCAGGTTTGCTCTGGGCTTCCCTGACCCTGGCGCTACTGGCTGTGCCGGTGGTGATCGTGGCCACCGAAGAAGGCCTGGCGCGGATTCCTCGCACCGTGCGCGAAGGTTCGTTGGCCCTCGGCGCGACCAAGGCCGAGACCTTGTGGAAGATCGTGCTGCCAATGGCCAGCCCGGCCATGATGACCGGCATGATTCTCGCCGTGGCCCGCGCCGCCGGTGAAGTGGCGCCGCTGATGCTGGTGGGCGTGGTGAAACTGGCGCCGTCGCTGCCAGTGGATGGCAACTACCCGTACCTGCACCTGGACCAGAAGATCATGCACCTGGGCTTCCATATTTATGACGTCGGCTTCCAGAGCCCGAACGTCGAAGCCGCGCGACCGCTGGTGTACGCCACAGCGCTGCTGCTGGTGCTGGTGATCGCGACATTGAACCTGTCGGCCGTTTATATCCGTAACCATCTGCGCGAGAAGTACAAGGCGCTGGATAGCTAATTACCGCCGCTCCTACAGAGCGGCGACACCGCTGGCCCATCTTGTGAGGCCAGCGGCTCACTGAACCGAATTTGTTAGCACAGGGAGCCTCCCATGCAGCACGAAGCACACACTCACGGCATCAACATGTCGGCCCTGGGCCGCGACAAGCAGAGCCTGAGTCTCGAGCAGGAAACCGTGGCCATCGAAGTGCCGGGGCTGAGCCTGTTCTACGGCGAAAAACAAGCGCTGTACGACGTCAGCATGAACATCCCGAAACAGCGCGTGACCGCCTTCATCGGGCCGTCCGGCTGTGGCAAGTCCACGCTGTTGCGCACTTTCAACCGCATGAACGACCTGGTGGATGGCTGCCGCGTCGAAGGCGCGATCAACCTCTACGGCAACAACATCTACCGCAAGGGCGAGGACGTGGCCGAGCTGCGTCGTCGCGTCGGCATGGTGTTCCAGAAGCCCAACCCGTTCCCGAAAACCATCTATGAAAACGTGGTTTACGGCTTGCGCATCCAGGGCATCAACAAAAAGCGCATCCTCGACGAAGCCGTCGAGTGGGCGTTGAAAGGCGCGGCGCTGTGGGATGAAGTCAAGGATCGTCTGCACGAGTCGGCACTCGGTTTGTCCGGCGGTCAGCAGCAACGTCTGGTGATTGCCCGCACAATCGCCGTGGAGCCGGAAGTGCTGCTGCTCGACGAACCGTGCTCGGCACTCGACCCGATCTCCACGCTGAAAGTCGAAGAGCTGATCTACGAACTGAAATCCAAGTTCACCATTGTTATCGTGACCCACAACATGCAACAGGCCGCGCGGGTTTCCGACTACACGGCGTTCATGTATATGGGCAAACTGGTGGAGTTCGGCGACACCGACACCCTGTTCACCAATCCGGCGAAGAAGCAGACCGAAGACTACATCACCGGTCGTTACGGCTAGGAAGCTGTTGTTGCTCACTGAACTGACGCTGCGGCCCACCGCACCTTACCGGACGCTCCAAGGACGCCAACATGATTAGTAAAGAAGGCCTTACCCATCACATCTCCCAGCAGTTCAACGCTGAGCTCGAGGAAGTGCGCAGCCACCTCCTGGCCATGGGCGGGCTGGTCGAGAAGCAGGTCAACGACGCGGTCACTGCGCTGATCGAGGCCGACTCCGGCTTGGCCCAGCAAGTGCGCGAGGTCGACGACCAGATCAACCAGATGGAACGCAATATCGACGAAGAATGCCTGCGCATTCTGGCTCGTCGTCAGCCGGCGGCGTCGGACTTGCGTCTGATCATCAGCATCTCCAAATCGGTGATCGACCTCGAGCGTATCGGCGACGAAGCCACCAAGATCGCCCGTCGCGCCATTCAGTTGTGTGAAGAAGGCGAAGCGCCGCGCGGTTATGTCGAGGTTCGCCACATCGGCGACCAGGTGCGCAACATGGTTCGCGATGCCCTGGACGCATTTGCCCGTTTCGACGCCGACCTGGCGCTGTCGGTGGCGCAGTACGACAAGATCATCGACCGCGAATACAAGACCGCGCTGCGCGAACTCGCCACCTACATGATGGAAGATCCACGCTCTATCTCGCGTGTCTTGAGCATTATCTGGGTGCTGCGCTCCCTTGAGCGAATCGGCGACCACGCGCGCAATATCTCGGAACTGGTGATTTACCTGGTGCGCGGCACCGACGTGCGTCACCTGGGCCTCAAGCGCATGAAGGAAGAAGTGGAAGGCACAAGTGCCGAAACCGCTAATGTTCCGGACAAAGCTGACGATAAGTAAGGTTGCCCAAGAAAAAGCGCCCGGCCCCTTGGCCGGGCGTTTTTGTTTGTGTGGCTTTTGAACTGAAAAGCCGAATTGAAAAGCAGCACCCGCGAACGAAAAGTCCCGGCGTGACTGAAGAGTTTTGGCAAAGTGCCATCAGCCAGCGTTATGCTTGCCGGGATATTTAAAGGGGTGTTGGATGAGCAAGATCAGTGTGTTGGTCGTGGACGATGCGTCGTTCATTCGTGACCTGGTAAAAAAGTGCCTGCGCAACTACTTCCCGGGGATCCGGACCGAAGATGCAGTCAACGGTAAAAAGGCCCAGGCCATGCTGGCCAAGGAAGCGTTCGACCTGGTCCTGTGTGACTGGGAAATGCCGGAAATGTCCGGTCTGGAGTTGCTGACCTGGTGCCGTGAGCAGGACAACCTCAAGACCATGCCGTTCGTGATGGTGACCAGCCGTGGCGATAAAGAAAACGTGGTCCAGGCGATCCAGGCCGGGGTTTCCGGCTACGTCAGCAAGCCATTCACCAACGAGCAGCTGTTGACCAAGGTCAAGCAGGCCCTGAACAAGGTTGGCAAGCTCGATACCTTGATGAATAGCGCGCCGACCAAAATGAACTCGGCGTTCGGCAACGATTCCCTGAGCGCATTGACCGGTGGCAAAGCGGCGGTGGTCGCACCCTCGGCTGCAGCGGTCAACCCGTTTGCCAAACCTGCCGCCGCCGCGCCAGCCCCGGCTGCGGCGCCGTCTCGCGGCCTGCTCAACAATCCACCGGTCAAGGCGCCAGCCGCTGCCTCCGCTGGCGGTCGTGGCCAAGGCCAACTGCGCCTGTCGAGCGGCACACAGCAATGCGTGATCAAGGCCTTGAGCATCAAGGAAGCGCTGCTGGTGGTGAAACGCACCGACACCTTGCCGCAAGTCCTCGACAACGCCGTACTCGACCTGGAGCAGGGCGACAACGCCGAAACTGCCCGTCTTAACGGCTACTTGCACGCCATCGTCGCCCACGAGCCGAAGCCGGACAGCGAGTGGCTGCAACTGACGTTCCGCTTTGTCGACCAGGATGCACAGAAGCTCGACTACATCTCCCGCCTGATCGCCCGTGGCACCGCGCAGAAGCACTTCGTACCGGGCGCATAATCTTCGCTCCTAAAAGATCGCAGCCTTCGGCAGCTCCTACAGGTGAAACACAATGCCTGTGTAGGAGCTGCCGCAGGCTGCGATCTTTTGTTTTTGCTTTCCGCCCATTTGAAACATCTGTCGACTACGCAGGTCCATTTCTGCTGCTAGGCTCCTTCCCAGGCCTACTCAACAGAATTTTGCCCATGCTCGCGCGCCTGCTGTTTTTCTGTGGTCTTTTCATGGCCTCCACCTCGGCTGTGGCCATGACGATCTACAGGTCCACTGATGCCAGTGGCGTGGTCTCTTACAGTGACCGCCCCACCAAAGGTGCGAAGGTGTTCGTTTTTCGCGACCGAATGGTCGAACACCTTGAGCGGCAGGTGTACCTCGACATCAAGAGGATGAATGGCATCGACAGCGTGTTCGTGCGCAATGACCTGTATGCGCCGGTCGAGATCGAGCTGAGTTTCGACGGGCTGCAGAACGTAAGCGGTGCGCCGAGCCGACCGATCCGGCGGGTGATGCCGGCGCGCAGTAACCTTCGTCTGGCCCTGCTCACGCCGACGAAGGCTGGAAGGCCGATCGTGTATAACCCAAGGTTCGAATACTCCCTGGGCGACCCCTCAGGGGCTGCCATGGCCTATCGATATCCGTTGCCCTGGCGTGGCGGTCCGTTTCGGCTGAGTCAGGGCGCCAATGGCCAATACAGCCACTACGGACCGAAAAACCGTTACGCGATGGACATCGCCATGCCCGAAGGCACGCCGATCATCGCGGCGCGCGGCGGGGTGGTGGTGAAAACCGAGAATGGCCAGACTGGGCGCGGCAACGATCCGTCGGGCAATTTCGTGCGGGTGTTGCACGATGACGGGACCATGGGCGTGTACCTGCACCTCAAGAAGGGTTCAGTCTGCGTACGGGAAGGTCAGCGGGTGGTGGTGGGCAGTGCGCTGGCGCTGTCGGGCAACACCGGCAACAGCAGCGGCCCGCACCTGCACTTCGTGGTGCAGCGCAATACCGGATTGGGGCTGGTGTCGATTCCGTACCAGTTCAATCAACCGGTGGGGGCGTTGCCCAACTTTGCGTTGGGCAAGAAGTGAAGGCGATGGAGATCTACTGTGGCGAGGGAGCTTGCTCCCGCTCGGCTGCGCAGCAGTCGCCATTCAGCCAACGCGGTCTGCCTGAGTAAACGCGGCAGCCGGTTTTGGGGCCGCTCCGCAGCCCAACGGGGGCAAGCCCCCTCACCACAAAAGCCCGCTCACCACCGAAAGCACGCTTAATCGAGCATCAACACCTTGGCCAATATGATCTTCGGCCCTTTCATCTTTTTGATGATGATCCGCAAACCTTCGACTTCCAGCACTTCTTCCTCTTCCGGCACCCGTTTCAGGGTTTCGTAGACCAGCCCGGCGAGGGTTTCGGCTTCGATGTGGTCCAGGTCGATGCCCAGCAGGCGTTCCACCTTGAACAGCGGCGTATCGCCGCGCACCAGCAGCTTGCCCGGCTGATACGCGAGGATCCCGCGTTCAGCCTTGCGGTGTTCGTCCTGAATGTCGCCCACCAGCACTTCCAGCACATCTTCCATGGTCAGGTAGCCGATGATGTTGCCGTCGGCTTCCTCGACCACGGCGAAGTGCGAGCCGCCCTTGCGGAACTGTTCCAGGAGTTGCGACAGCGGCATGTGCCGCGACACGCGCTCCAGCGGCCGGGTCAGTTCGGCGAGGTTGAACGACTCGGGAATGTGATCAAGGGCGGCCAGTTCCAGCAGCAGATCCTTGATGTGCAGCAGGCCGACGAACTCCTGGCGCTCGCTGTCGTACACCGGGTAGCGGCTGAACTTGTGGCGACGGAACAACGCCAGGATTTCCTTGAGCGGAGCGTTGAACTCAAGTGTGACCAGGTCTTCCCGGGAGTTGGCCCAGTCGACCACTTCCAGCTCGCCCATTTCCACCGCCGAGGCCAGTACGCGCATGCCTTGGTCGCTCGGGTCCTGGCCACGGCTGGAGTGCAGGATCAGTTTCAGTTCTTCACGGCTGTAATGGTGCTCGTGGTGCGGGCCGGGCTCACCTTGCCCGGCAATGCGCAGGATCTGGTTGGCGCTGGCGTTGAGCAGGTAGATGGCCGGGTACATGGCCCAGTAGAACAAGTACAGCGGCACCGCCGTCCACAGCGACAGCAACTCGGGTTTGCGGATGGCCCAGGATTTCGGCGCCAGCTCACCGACCACGATGTGCAGGTACGAAATGATGAAGAACGCCGTGAAGAACGAAACCGCCTTGACCACTTCAGCGGAATCTACGCCCACGGCACTCAGCACAGGCTCCAGAAGGTGCGCGAACGCCGGTTCACCGACCCAACCCAGGCCGAGAGAAGCGAGGGTGATACCCAATTGGCACGCTGACAGGTAAGCATCGAGCTGACTGTGTACGGTGCGCAGGATATGTCCGCGCCAGCCGTGCTGTTCAGCGATGGCTTCGACCCGGGTCGAGCGCAGTTTGACCATGGCAAATTCTGCCGCAACGAAAAAGCCGTTGAGCAAAACCAGGATCAGAGCAAAAAGAATCATGCCGAAGTCGGCGAATATTGTTGCGAGGGTCAAGCCAGGGGAAGGGTCCATGATGGAGTTTTGCGGGTTCCGTGTATTCAAAAAAGGGGGAAATGCAGTGCCTGAAGGGCAGGCACAAGTCAGCCAATGTAGCGGCTGACTGATCGATTGCCTAGTGGCGAGTGCTAGTCGGTATCAGTCCGCGGCGCTGATCACGCGGGATTTGGTGACCTGGGCCGGCGCGAAATGGCAGGTAAACGTGCTGCCATGCCCCGGCACACTGCTGATTTCCATGCGTGCCCGATGGCGCAGCAGCACATGTTTGACGATGGCCAGCCCCAGCCCGGTGCCGCCGGTGTTGGAGTTGCGGCTGGAATCGACGCGATAGAAGCGTTCGGTCAGGCGCGGCAGATGCTTGCTGTCGATGCCGATTCCCGAATCCTGCACGCTCAGGTGTGCGCCTTGCTCATCACCCCACCAGCGAATGCGGATATTGCCCTCGGCCGGGGTGTATTTCACCGCGTTGAACACCAGATTGGAAAACGCACTGCGCAGTTCGGCTTCGCTGCCCTTGAGCAGAATCGTCGGATCGGCTTCGAGGGTGATGCGCTGATTTTTCTGACCCGACAGCTGCTGAGCATCGCTCTTGATCGATTGCAGCAGGCTGTCGATGGACACTGGTTGGTTGTCCGACGGGTAATCGGTGGCTTCCAGTTTGGCCAGCAGCAGCAAATCGTTAAGCAAGGTCTGCATGCGCCCGCCTTGCTGCTGCATTTGCTGCAGGGCACGGGTCCAGCGTGGATTCACGTCCTCGACGTTATCGAGCAGGGTTTCCAGGTAGCCGCAAATCACTGTCAGGGGTGTGCGCAGCTCGTGGGACACGTTGGCGATAAAGTCTTTGCGCATCTGCTCCAGCTGATGGATACGCGTCACATCGCGCACCAGCATCAAGTGTTCGTTGTTGCCGTAGCGGGTGATGTATAGCTGAATGCGCAGGCGATCGTTGATCGGCGACGGAATTTCCAACGGCTCGGCGTAGCTGTCCTGCTCGAAGTATTCCTTGAAGCGCGGATGGCGCACCAGGTTGGTCACCGGCTGGCCGCTGTCCTGAGGGGTCTTGAGACCCAGCAAGGTTTCAGCCGCGCGGTTCCACCACTCAAGGTTGCCGTCGCTGTCGAGCATGATCACCGCGTCTTTCAGCGCGGCGGTGGATTCCTGGACGCGGTCGATCACCGCTTGCAGGCGCCCGCGTACCCGTTGGTCGCGGCGTTGCAGGTGATAGATGCTGTCGAACACTTCGCCCCACAGGCCATAGCCGTCGGGCGGTGCTTCATCGGGTTGGTGCAGGCGCAGCCATTCGTGCAGGCGCAGCAGCTGTTTGAGGGTCCAGGCCAGGTAAACACCCAGGCCCACGGCGAGGCTCCAGCCGTAGTAGCCGGAGATCAGGCCGATCACCAAACAGGCGGTGACCAGCAACAGCATGTGGCGAATCAGGGTGCCATGCCAGTTTTGGTTCACGGAAAATATGCGTCCTTGTCAGCGAGTCTGGCGGTCGGCTCAGGCCTTGGTGGAAAACCGGTAGCCGGTGCCGCGCACGGTTTGTACCAGATTTTCGTAGGCATCGCCGAGGGCTTTGCGCAGGCGACGGATGTGCACGTCGACGGTGCGCTCTTCGACGTAGACATTGCCGCCCCAGACCTGATCCAGCAACTGGCCGCGGGTGTAGGCGCGTTCCTGGTGGGTCATGAAGAATTGCAGCAAACGGTATTCGGTCGGGCCCATCTCGGCAGGTTTGCCGTCGATGGTCACGCGGTGGCTGATCGGGTCCAGCAGCAGGCCGCCGACTTCGATCGGCGCTTCGCCATCGGTCGGGCCGGCGCGGCGCAGCACGGCTTTGAGGCGCGCAACCAGCTCACGGGGGGAAAACGGTTTGGTGATGTAGTCATCGGCGCCGACTTCCAGGCCCTGGATCTTGTTGTCTTCCTCGCCCTTGGCGGTGAGCATGATGATCGGGATATCCCCGGTCAGTTCATCGCGCTTGAGGCGGCGGGCCAACTCGATGCCGGAGGTGCCGGGCAGCATCCAGTCGAGCAGAATCAGGTCCGGTTTGCGGTCGACGATAATGGCATGGGCCTGCTGGGAGTTCTCCGCCTCCAGGCAGTCATAGCCGGCCATTTCCAACGCAACGGCGATCATTTCGCGAATGGGCGCTTCGTCGTCGACGATCAGAATGCTCCTGCCAACCATGCCTTAATCCTCTTGTCATTTAACTGTCTTGCGCCGCATTAGATAACGGAATTATTGCAGTCGTGTGACAGTATTTTAGCCGCCCTGCGATTGTCGCGATCCTGAACTAAGCTCTAATTCCGAATCCTGACAACCACAAGAGGAAGGTTTCCATGAATCACATTGTTCAATCCTGGAAGGTCCTGCTGGTCACTGCTGCGCTAACGCTGCCGTCCCTGGCCTTCGCGGCAGAACCGGCGATGATGAAAGACGGGATGATGGTCGATCACAAGGGCATGACGGTTTACACCTACGACAAGGACTCAGGCGGTAAGTCGATGTGCAACGGCGAGTGCGCTGAATACTGGCCGCCAATGATGGCGCCGGCGGGCGCCAAGCCCGAAGGTAAGTGGAGCACGATCAAGCGTGACGACGGTAAGATGCAGTGGGCCTATGATGGCAAGCCGCTTTACACCTTCATGAAGGACAAAAAACCCGGTGACATGGCGGGCGACAATATGAAGAACGTTTGGCACATCATGCGTGAGCATAAATAAGCGATTCGCCTGCGCCGTAAACAGTTCGCGGCCTGCAGTCGCTCCATCCCCCTGTTGGAGCTGGCACAGGCTGCGATCTTTTCCAACGGTCAACGCAACGCGTAATCCAGCACAATCCCCACGAAAATCGCCAACCCCGCCCAGTGGTTATGCAAAAAAGCCTGGAAGCAGCGCATCCGGTCCTTGCTGCGGGTGTACCAGAACTCCCACGCAAAGCAGCCTGCCGCCACCAGCAACCCAAGGTGGAACCAGCCACCGAGATGGAATTTCGAGCCAGCCAGCAACAGGCAGCCCAGCGCCAGGCCTTGCAAGGTCAGAATGATCACCCGGTCGGCATCGCCAAACAGGATCGCGGTGGATTTCACCCCGATCTTCAGGTCATCGTCGCGGTCGGTCATGGCGTAATAGGTGTCGTAGCCCACGGTCCACAGCAAATTGGCGATCCACAGCAACCAGGCTGTCGCCGGCAACTCACCGGTCTCGGCAGTGAACGCCATCGGCATGCCCCAGGAGAACGCCGCGCCCAGCACCACTTGCGGGTAATAGGTGTAACGCTTCATGAACGGATACGTGAAGGCCAGGGCCAAACCGCCCAGCGACAACCCGACAGTCGCCGCGTTGGTGCACAGCACCAGCAGGAAGCTCACGCCCATCAGCACCGCGAAGAACACCAGGGCTTCTTTTGAGCTGATCTTGCCGCTCACCAGCGGCCGTTGCTCGGTGCGTTTCACATGGCCATCGACCTTGCGGTCCGCCCAATCGTTGATCACACAACCGCCGGCACGGGTCAGCACCACGCCGAGCACGAAAATCACGATATTGGCCAGTGATGGCGAACCTTCACCGGCAATCCACAGTGCCCACAATGTCGGCCACAGCAGCAGGTAAATGCCGATCGGCTTGTCCATGCGGGTCAGCTGAATGAAATCCCAGGCCCGAGGATTCACGCGGTTCAGAGACTTGAGCAGGTTCTGGTACATCAGCAGTTCTCCGGATGCGCGCGGGCGGCGCTCCACAGGGTCGGCAGGAAAATCTCGGCCACCAGCACGCTCAGAGCGCCACGGTCGAAACGCGAGCGCCGGCCCCACAGTTCAGGCGCCTGAGCCTCCATCGGCAACCACGCTTGAGGATAGTGACAAACCTCGATGGCCCGGCGCTGAAACGCCCGATCGCAAAACAGCAATTCACCCAGAGAACGGCTACCCAGCTCATCCATGTGCAATCCGTCGCCCTGCAGCGCGCTACGCGCCGCCACGCTGCGGGCAAACACCCAAGCTTCACCGTGGCCGCGCAGATACACCTCGCGCACCCAGCCTTCGCTGCCTTCGGCCAGCTCCAGCGCGGCACATTCGTCGGCGCGCAGCGATTGCCAGCCTTCGAACAGCGGCGTGACGCTGAAACCGTCATTCGACAAACGGGTCAGGCGTCGGGTCAGTGACCCTTCATCGAACAACCAATCGAGCGTAGACGTGTCGGGGCGGGGGATCAGTTGGCTTTGAGAAAGCCAGAGCGGCGTCGGGGAGGGGGCTTTTGAGTGCGGCACAGTGAGTCATTATTGGCAGCAAATGAGGCGGCGAGCTTACCATGTCAGGCGGCGAGTTTGATTGATCCGGCCTGCCGTTGCGCCGAACAGGCTTGCATCTGCCGGGCCCGATCAGTACAAAACGCCCTGAGCCGGACGGCAACGCTTCATCTATCGACCGTTCGCGTCGGCAAAAGCCTGAATCCCGAGGAAGTACCTGAATGAAAAAGTGGCAATGTGTGGTCTGCGGCCTGATCTATAACGAAGCCGAAGGCTGGCCGGACGACGGTATTGCGGCGGGCACACCGTGGCAGGACGTGCCGGAAGACTGGCTGTGCCCGGACTGCGGCGTGGGCAAAATGGATTTTGAAATGATTGAAATCAACTAAGCATCCAAGGAGCTAGGAATGAACGCACCTGTCGTGATCGTCGGCACTGGGCTGGCTGGCTACAACCTGGCCCGGGAGTTTCGCAAACTCGATGGCGAAACCCCGCTGCTGTTGATTACCGCAGATGACGGACGCTCCTACTCCAAGCCGATGCTCTCCACCGGCTTCGGCAAGAATAAAGACGCCGATGGCCTGAGCATGGCCGAACCGGGCGCCATGGCCGAGCAATTGAAGGCCGAAGTGCGCACTCACACGCGCATCAGCGGCATCGATCCGGGCCACAAACGCCTGTGGATCGGCGAAGAATCGGTGATCTACCGTGACCTGATCCTGGCCTGGGGCGCGGAAACCGTGCGGGTGCCGATCGAAGGCGACGCGGCCGACGCGGTTTTCCCAATCAACGACCTTGAAGACTACGCACGTTTTCGCGCGGCGGCGGCCGGCAAGCGTCGGGTGCTGCTGCTGGGCGCCGGTTTGATTGGCTGCGAATTTGCCAACGACCTGATTCTCGGTGGCTACGAAGTGCAACTGGTTGCGCCCTGCGAACAAGTCATGCCGACCTTGCTCCACCCGGCGGCGGCCGCTGCGGTCCAGGCCGGCCTGGAAAGCCTGGGCGCGCGCTTCCACCTCGGGCCGGTGCTCAATCGCCTGCAGCGAGTGGCGGACGGCCTGGAAGCGCATCTGTCTGACGGCCAGGTCATCCCTTGCGACGTAGTGGTGTCAGCCATCGGTCTGCGTCCGCGCATCGACCTGGCGGCCGCTGCCGGGGTGCAGGTCAATCGTGGTGTGGTGGTTGACCGTCACCTGAAAACCTCTCACGCCAACATCTACGCCCTGGGCGATTGCGCCGAGGTCGATGGGCTGAATCTGTTGTACGTCATGCCCCTCATGAGCTGTGCGAGAGCGCTGGCCCAGACCCTCGCCGGAAACCCTACGGCGGTGAGTTACGGCCCGATGCCGATCACCGTGAAAACCCCGGTCTGCCCATTGGTGGTTTCCCCGCCACCACGGGGCGCGGAGGGCGTCTGGACGGTCGAAGGGCGGGGCGCGGAAATCAAGGTGCTGTGCCGCGACAGCGCCGGCAAATTGCTGGGCTATGCCCTGACCGGCGCGGCGGTGATGGAAAAACTCGCCCTGAACAAAGAACTTCCGGCCCTGTTGGCGTAAATGCCGGTCGTTCTGTCGGAATCACCCCGTTTTTGCCCCCACAAAGGTCGCGGGGAGACTGGCGCCGCTCTTGCGCGCATGCCATCCTCATTCCCGTCTGCCGCAGAGTAGAGCACCTGCGGCGCCTTGGGCGCTGTTCCAACGAGAACAGCACGGACATAACAACAAAAAACCGTCAAAGGGGCTTCACTCATGCGTAAACCAGAACTCGCCGCTGCCATCGCGGAAAAAGCAGATCTCACCAAAGAACAGGCCAATCGCGTTCTCAACGCCGTTCTCGAAGAAATCACCGGCGCTCTGCATCGCAAGGATAGCGTCACGCTGGTGGGCTTCGGCACCTTCCTGCAACGCCACCGCGGTGCCCGCACCGGCAAAAACCCGCAAACCGGTGAGCCGGTGAAGATCAAGGCCAGCAACACTGTTGCGTTCAAGCCAGGCAAGTCGTTGAAAGACAGCGTTAATCCGTAATTGCTGCAAGTACCTCGAACACTGAGGGAAAAACGATAATGAAAAGAATGGGCACGCCGATTGAATCGGGTGCCCATTTTTTGTTGGCCGCAGAGATGAATGTCTAACGAAGTCCCTCTACCAGTACCTTGTCTTTCTCGCCGCCCCAAGGATCGTCCAGCAGGTACTTGGCTGGAACTTTGCTGTCTGATGGGACCAGAGTGATTTTGTAAAAGATTTCTTCACCCTCGCAAACCTCGAAGTACAACGCATAGTCGCGTTTCTCTAGATCGAGCTCGACCTTGAATTTTTCAGCAGCGGATGCAATTTCCACATGACTGGGATCCGTGACACGAAACGGCACGACGATGCAGCGCTGGGCGGTGGGGTCAAGGTTGAAGCTGTCTTCCAGTTTCAGGTGCACGTTTGCCCCGAAAGCGTCTTCGGGTAGAGGGTCAAACACAACATAGTCGCTATGGAGGACCGCACCCTGTGCCAAGGTAGTCTTGCCCCATTGACTTGAGGTTTCGTCGAAGGGCCGTGAGCGGAATTGAATTTGGCTGTGGGAGATTAATAGGTCCACAGTTTGAGCTATCTTTTTCATCCGCAAACCTCGACCGGCATCCTGCTCGGTTTCTTCGACATGTCGGCCCTAGAGCCCTCGGCCATGATCAGGCTTTTTTATCTAAATAGAACTTCAGATATTTTTTTGGTCTTTCTTGAAAGGCTCGCGCCTTACCGAAGCTATAAGCATCGTCAAAGTATTTATAAGCCTGTGAATAATCTTCCAGTTCAAAGTAGACCATTCCCAAGTTGATCAACGGACCTGTATCGATATCTGACTCTCGGCCATCCAGGGTCTTTTGTGCCCAATCTTTAGCGGCCTCGAAGTCACCGTTGTCGAAGTGCAGGTTGAAAAAAGAACCTGTGACCCATGACGACAAAGGTGTCCATTCAAGTTTTGGCTCAGGAAGCAAGTCCCATGCTTTTTGGTACAAGGCCTGGGCTTCATTTTTTTTGTTTTGCTCATCGAGCTCATTGCCCGAGGCAATGATGGCCATTATCTCATCTGCCAACGTGGGGTTTTTATCTGCTAAATCTTTCATATAACAATCCTTTCCTGATATATGGGGTTTTCAACCTCGCCGAGTGAGTAGCCGTTGGTGTCGTGCTCGTTTTTTCGATGCGCCGGCCCAGCGGGTCGTAGGTCATCCTGACCACGCTGCCGTTTTTGTTGCGCACTTCAATCAATCGACTCTCGGCGTCGTAACCTAAGCGCTACAGGCCCCGTTTAGCGCTGCGTTTTTCGATCATCCGGCCAGACGCGTCATAGCGGTAATGCTTATCCCGGTAGGTCAGCAGTTTGTTGTGCACCACCAGCCCGGCGCCATGCTTCGGGCTGCCCTGCAGTTCGTGGCGAGGGAGCTTGCTCCCGCTCGGCGGCGCAGCCGTCGTAAACCGGCTGATGCGGTCTACCTGTAAGAATGTATCAACCCTTTTGGGGCGGCTGCGCCACCCAACGGGAGCAAGCTCCCTCGCCACAGGGGATCTGCGTTTCTAATCAAGTCCGCTACTTGTGCGGCATTGGCTCATTCACTCTTCGTCCAGATCTTCCTCATCGATCAGCCCTTGAACAAACCGAAGGAAATTCGAGCAGACCAGCTTTTCGGATTCAGCCTGATTTTCTTCAGGGCTTAGGTCGCTATCAAAGCTATCAGTCGTAAAATAACTAACGGCCTCCGTATCAAGATTCAAGCAAAAGAAGTTGCCACCCCAGTCGTTCGCGAAAGGCAGGAGGTGTGCAGGAAGTACCTGTTTTTTTAGCATCAACTGGTAGGTGGACAGCAGCGTGGAGTCGCCACCGGTAATCGGCTTGAATGCAGCCACTTCCAGTGGCTCGTCAAAATCTTCGCTGACCCAATAGGTCCGCTCCGGTACGCCGCCGTTGTACTTGAGGTAATGGTTTCTAAAGGGCGTCGGTAGCTTCTTACCAATTGCGGATTCCAGATGATCCAGATCCGCTGGCGTAATGGTCGCTTCGTCATTTGAGAATGTGTTTTCAAGCACTCGTTATCTCCGGTCATGAGCAGCGTCCAAGTTTGGGGCCAGCAGGTATTTGGCTGATTCTTTGCCGTTCCACTTTTCTACTGCATTATCCCTGGATCCGGAGCCGGAATGACCACGCTCGCCCAACTGGCTGTACGTTTGCGTTGTGTCAGAACACGCAATGCTGCTGCGTCGGGTTCGCCTTTTTTCGTGAATTTGACAGGCACCAAAACATAGAGCATCACCTTTTCATCGTCGGGGATGATCTCTTTTTCAGTTTTCGTATCCCAGGCTTTATCCTCGGCCACGAAAGCATCCACTTCGTCTGGCCAGGCCAGGTTGGCATACATGGCATCGGAACGACGAATCAAGAAGCCTTCCGACAAGGGGCCATTATCGAACGTGTGGCGAGCGAGCAGAGACAGCAACTCAACCGGAAAAACCCAAGGACTGTGGGGGGGAAAACCATGCTGCGTAAGAGGCCAGTCGCCAGGTAAGCATACGAATAATTCGGTATGAGGACTTTTGGCAAAAAGTCCGATGGTGAAGAGTAACTTGAACTTGCTTTTGCCATCAATACAGCTGATACGCAGCTCCAGCCCCTCTTCATTAGTGATGGGACTCAGTTGCGCGGGTAGAACCCAGCCAGCGGTGTTGTGCACGAAAGTGACTATAGAACCACCAAATTCCTCAGGCTGGCTTTCAACGTCCATGATACTGACCGCCCCGGATTTTCTTAAGGTGGACGCAATCTCTGTAAATCCCCAGGTGTTGGCGATGTCCAATGGCGCAGTATTCAGCCTGGTGTGCAGTCGATTGATGTTGGCATGGTGTTCTACAAGAAGATTGACGACGTCCTGATGCCCAAAGGTAATCGCGTCAATCAGCGGGGTGGTTATGCTGTTAGGCCACCCATCCACCAAAGCACCGGCCTCAAGAAACCATTGGCATGTTTGTAAGTGTCCATTGCCAGCGGCTGCGGCAAGTGGCGTGCTATTGCCGGAACTGGCGGCAGGCTGGTCCAGCGCAATACCTAAAGACACCAATAAGCGGCAAATTTCGGTTTGCCCCTGTTCAGCGGCCATGTGCAGCAGGGTTTCATGCCCATCAAGACCATACATGGGCAAGTGCAATAGAACGGAATTTTTCTCTAGGCACTTTTTTAGTGAGGCTGCATTTCCCGACGCGATGTCTGCGTGAATGGCTAATAAAGTTTTAATGTTCTTTTCATAAATTTCTTCTGGGTTGTTCATTTAAAAAATACCTTTTGTCATTTGAGCACCCATGTTTTTTAATGCGTTTTGGACACTGGCCAGCCCGCCGACGTCTGCTTTCTGTAGTATTTCATAGACTTTTTTGGCGCTGGCTATCGAGTGATTCCCTCCACCATTTTGGGCCCAGGTGAAGTTGCGCGGGTCGTTGTTTAGGCCAATTTTGTGTTTGGCCAGAATTTTTTGCGAGTCGGTAATGTACTTTTGATTTTGAGCTTTCCAGCTTTTCGGAGCTTTTTCGCGGACGATATGATGGTAATGCGGCTTTACCATACCCTTAGGTGCAGGCCCCATTGCTCTCTTCTGTGAGGCGCTGAGTCGACAAACTTCCCACCCCCACGGATCCACCCACCCAATCGGATTCGGTGCGTATTGATAGAGGTTGAATCCCCCCGCCAACCCAATCGGATCCGGCGTAGTAAACCGCCCCACATCCGGATCATAAAACCTGAACGTATTGAAATGCAGCCCCGTCTCCCGGTCCAGGTACTGCCCCTGAAACCGCAGGTTCTGCTCTTCGATGTAGTACGGCTCGCGTACCTCTTCTAACGTGTTGCCCCACACCCGATAAGTTGCCTGCCAGACGTTGTGGCCGTCCGCTTCGGTGAGCTGTTCCGGCAGGCCGTTGAGGTCGTTGTGGTAGTAGCGGATTTTTTGCAGTGGGCCGGTGCCGTCGACGCGGGCCAGGGGCTCGTAACCTTCGTCTTCGTAGAGGTAGAGGTAGAGGCTGGTTTGCTGATGGCGATGTTCCTGCAACAGGCGCAGGCCGTCCCAGGTGAAGCGGGTTTCGCCGAGAGGGTAGCCGTTGGTGTCGTGTACGGTTTTTTCGATGCGCCGGCCCAGTGGGTCGTAGGTCATTCTGACCACGCTGCCGTTTGCGTTGCGCACTTCAATCAACCGGCTTTCGGCGTCGTAACCGAAGCGCTGCAGACCCCGTTGAGCGCTGCGTTTTTCGATCATCCGGCCAAACGCGTCATATCGATAACGCTTGTCCTGATAGGTCAGCAGTTTGTTGTGCACCACCAGCCCGGCGCCGGGTTGTGGGCCGTCCAGCAGGTTGGCGGCGGCGTCGTAGGCGAAGGTTTCGCGCTGGCCGTGCAGGCTGTCCTGGCTGGCGATGATGCGGCCGGTGGCGTCGTAGTGCAGCAGTTGGCGGTGTTGCGTGGCGGGTTGCTGGTCGAGTTTGCCGATCAGGTTGTCGGCGGGGTCGTACTCGAAATGTTTCTGCACCGCTGCCGGCATCAGCGATGGCTGGCTGCTGTGTCGGCGTTGGCGTGAGCGTAAGCGCCCGCTGCGGTCGTATTCGCTTCGGGTGCTGATCTGGCCCTGGGTGCGCAGCACTTCGCGGTGCAGGCGGTCGCGTTCTTGTGGGCTTTGGCACCGTAACCGGCCACCTCACCTTCTTTTAGCAGCCCAAGTGGGTCAATCCACCTGGTGGAGTTGGGAGCCCCATATCCGGATCATAAAGCCGGAACGTGTTGTAGTGCAGTCAGGTCTCTCGGTAGAAAAACTTATTCCCGTTTTTTATCCAAACATGCATGTTATGGTTTTCGCTAAAAAGTAGAGCCGGAAGTTGTTTGGCTCTCCCGGCTCCTTTTCCAATCTAGTCTAGAAAGTCATCGTTTTCCAAATAATAAGTAACTGCTTTCAGTAGTTCTTCTTTGCTGGAGTTCGGATGATGTTCTGTTTTATTTTCAATGATCGCTTTGAGTATTGGAGACTCAAGGAATGTTCCGTATTTGTCATCGAACTCCATTTCTTCGTCGTCATTTTCTGCAAGGTAATATTTTTTATTTAGGATGTCGTTTTTTGACTCCAAATCAAAATCAGTATCCACATATAACCAGCCGACATTGGGTAGGTCATTACATTTTTGCAGAAGCTTGTCAAAGCCATTAATGGTTATCATAAGTACTCCTTATTTTCGACATTTCGTACCGCCGCCCCATTTATTTCGACCGCCTTTACCATCAGGGTGGTAGATTTTATGATACGTTTTATGATCATTGAAGTCGGCTAGCTGTAATGAGCCTGGTTTGTTTCCATGATGCCAAGTCAAATTGGCTGGGGATGTTCCTCTGAACGTCCCATTCGACCGTGGCTGCACATGCTCTACAGCGCCAGGGTATTTAGTCTGCATTTGACGTTTAAAGTCCGGATCTGTTTGCATTCGTTTGTAAACAGATTCATTTGCGCGGCTAAAGTGCTCTGCGTCAGTCATTTTGTATTCGGACGCGTTCAGTGAGTGCTCATGGAACACATGATATTTCCCTAGGTCGCGAGATCCTTCACCATTGTATAGCCCAAGCGGATCTATCCAGGTCAGGGGGGTTGGGGCATAACTGTAAAAGTTCAGCCCTCCCGCCAACCCAATCGGATTCCTTGTTGGTTACGGCATGCGCATTAGCGCAGTCCTCAGGCGTTTGATCAGCTTCGGATCCTTGAGGCAATCGGCCGGCCGCATGTTATCCAAGGCCGGCACCTGCTGTTCGACCCACCACAAACCTTCCTTGAGCCCTCTTTTACCGTAGAGAATGACCGCCATATCGAGGTTGCCATCCAGTTGTTTCGCTAGGGAGCGGGCGTCGTCGTCGAGATAGTCCTCTTCGTATAACCGCACAAGCATATTCCAATCGGAATCGCCGGGGTATTCGTCTTCCAGTTGTTCCATCTTCTGCACTCATTGGCCGGGTCAGATCCATGACCTGAAGATTAACCATAAAAATAATTAAAAAATAGTTCGAAATTTTCTTTCCCAAGCAGGGGGCTGACTTCCTTTGTGAGTAATTTCACGAACTTGCTGGAAAGCTCGTCATCGTCGTTATAGATCTCAAATATTTCGAATTTTCCGTGGACAACCTCAATCAATTTTGCAAGAGCGAAAAAGAAATCAGCCAATGAGTCGGCAATTTTGAAAGGCAAAGCCACGTCATAGCTGGCAAATACAGGTGTACCCTCAATGTCGGTAACAGCGATGACAGGTTTACCACCTCCGATATCATCCATGAATACTACAAAACTGGCTGGCCAGCGTGGGTTGAGCTGCGACTTGTTTGAATTGCCATCCCACT
This sequence comes from Pseudomonas sp. Pseusp18, assembly GCF_059506005.1. Classification (NCBI taxonomy): domain Bacteria; kingdom Pseudomonadati; phylum Pseudomonadota; class Gammaproteobacteria; order Pseudomonadales; family Pseudomonadaceae; genus Pseudomonas; species Pseudomonas sp. Pseusp18. The sequence goes on along the minus strand of NZ_CP169240.1, from coordinate 6,518,910 downwards.
TGTAGCCCACTTGGTCATCTTCAAGGGTGTTCAGATCAAAAAAACGTATCGGAGTCAAACCTGTCTCTATCTCTACACCCACAGGCTCGTAGTTGTCATAGAAAAAGTCAGTTTCGACAGAGCGTTCAAGCGTTTGCGGCCATGTGGCGTTGACTTGGCCATTCTTTTCGAAGCAGCCCTCTAACTGAAACTTTTTGTGGATACGGCGCAGCTCTATTAGTGCCTTTTCTAACGCGCTCATGTTCGTTCTTCCCTGTGGGTTACAGCATGCGCATCAGCGCGGCTCTCTCGTTTGTGAGAGCGTCTATAGGCTGTACAAAATATTGTAGAATGAGGTTGAATTGTCTTTTATCGAGGATAGATCCTGGTCTATAGATGCTTTTTCGAATGATGATTTATTGATTGCCATTCGACGAGTGATTATTGCTTCCAGCAGGTTTCTGAACAGTGCCTCATCATTGACGTGTTTTTTAAGCTTTAGAATTTCGCGAGGTTTGTTTTTCAGGATGTAAAAGGAATAGTTCATCAAAATAATATTGGAGACAAACAGATTTTCCGTAGACTGAAGGGGGTTGATCGTGTCGATTAAAACATTAAATATCTGTCTCTTGTCTTTAACGTATGCCTGCAAAAATACATCGGGATACATGAATTCGCTATGGCGATCATTTAGCCTGAAACGGTAATTTGTGTCGCCGGGTTCGGTCAATAATGTGACGAGGCTTGTTTGATAGTTTTTCAACGTGCTTAGCAATACATGTTCTTTTCTGCTATCAAATTTTATCGCGTTGTAAACCAGGTTGATAACATCCAAAAAAGCTACAGGCCCCCGGGTGTCGGTAGCCATTACCAGCTGATTATCCTTGATGCTGAACCGACGATACGCTTCGTCGTCAATGCTCAATTCGAAAAGCAGGAATCTGAGTATATAGTTCCTGAACTGTGCATCCGAGTCGAGAGAACTGTTTTTCAAACTGATCAACTGGATCAGAAAGAAGAAAATAAAATAGTCTTTATTGGTTCGTTGACGGTTGTCGATTTCAAGTAGATAGCCAAAGCGGGACAGGATCAGGAGAAGGGCATAGCAGTCCGGTTCCGTGAAGCCGTTTTTTGACATGGATTTTTCGAAGGCGCTTATGGAGAACAAATCGTGCCAGCGGCTCACATAGAAGGTCGAACCGTTGTGTTTTCTGGCGGCGACAGAGAGCAGTGAAGGCTCGTCTTCTTGGTAAAAAACAACGCCCAGCTCTTTCGGATATGGACGGATGTTCAGGAAACTCTCAAGCTTGTATGAAAGGAGATTGAATATGTCCATTTAACGCTATCCGCATGTCTTCCACTTTCCGTTCGGGCCTTTTTTCTCGACACGAAACGAACGCCAATTGCTCAGCGCCACCGACCTGCAGGGCGGGCGCTACGAATACTACGACGACGACGCCGGGCCTAATTCAAACTTTTTCAGTTTTTCCAACCGATAATTGTTTTTTCATGCTGGTACGGTTAACTCGGACTAAGCCAAGAAGAGAAATCAGAAATATATATTTCATTTAAAATCAAATCTATAGGTATATCTTCAATGCTATCGGCTATCTCGTCATAAGGGGAGGGTAATACATAGGAAAATCCGAAATCATCATCAAGAATTATTGAGCCATTAAAGATGCGTTGACGTTTTGTAAGTTTTTTTACTTGATCAAAAGACATTCCTGTAGAAAGCACACCTCTGTAAAGTCCTTTGTAATGTACATTGCAGCCAATTGAGAATATAGCTCCGTCAGAAAGGGTTGCTATGGTGATCGTGTCGTTTACCACATAGGCCACCCTCGTTGCTCCGTCCGGTAGATTATAGTTTTTTATTTTTATATTGTGTTTTTTATATAGCTCATCGATATAGTTGGAAATGTTTTCCCCTAATAGTATGTCTGCTGCTGAGTGCTTGGAATTGATGTCTGCTGTAAAGTCAATCATGTTCAAGTTCCACCGTTCATTAAGGTGCCATTAACATAGACTGGAGAGTCTTTTATTAGATCGTAATTTTTGAACCCGCCATGTCCAATTCTACCAAATACAATATCTTCTCCAGATCTATTGGCTTTGTACACTTTCCAGTAATCGTTTCCGTGAATGTTGGGCTGGATGGAACCGCCATCTTGGATGGTAATAAATAACCCTAGAGTACGACCGCCTCTCGAATGCTCTGAGTCTTCAAGTGTGGGTAAACACTTGCTCTTCAAGAGATTGATTTTGTCAATCATTCCTCAGGATAAATTTTCAGTTTGCTATTGTCCGTAAGTATTTCAAAAATGGTTAGGGAATCATCTGCGTGATTGATCTCATAAGACCTTTTCGTGAAGGTGCTTCGCCATATTTTTTCAGTAATCGAAGTGATTTTATCGGCGTTGTATTTATAATGGGTTTCGAAGTATTCTCCCGTGTTGTTCAAGCAGTAATGCCCTGTAGCTTTGTCATTCAGAAACTTAATCAGGGAAACCGAGTCAAGGTTGGCCTCTAGGTTGCCGTTTAGCTCACTGCCGAATGTAAGCTCAAGGATTTGATCGGCCTCATGCAAAAAAAACTTTCTATAAACAATCCATTGCTTTTTAATTGTTACGTATTTTGCAAATTTTAACTCGCCTATTATTTTGTTATCTTTATTCAAGAAATAACATTGCCTGTTTTTGGCTGGCTCGGAATCTTTTTTTAAAAAACGTCCAGGCTTACATCCCTGGAGCTCCGACATATAGGGGGCCGGCGAATAGGAAGGCATGATCCCCATGCCCCAGATTGTCGTTTTGTAGTTTTTCTCCATAGACGATATAAGCTCTGAATATTTATCCTTATATTCATTGAGTCGTGCATATAAAAAGTCCTTCATGGGGTATCTCCTACTTTGCTAATGGGAAAACCTTTCCACCGTTGAGCTCCAAGTTGAGTTTATTTAAACCCGACTCGAATCCAGATTTTGTGTTCGCCCCTTTTAGGGTTTCCCATACGTGTTGTTTATACGCATTGCCATGTACTCCTTCCCCAGCATGAGCGGTTGCTGTTGTATTTGGTAAACGGGACTGTGGGTTTACAGGCAGCCATATACCATTTTCTTTCTGATTTATGTCAATGCCAAGTCTGTCCATACGTCTTCTCAACCAGCGCATACGCACATCCTTCGAATTGGACATTACTATATGGTGGGCTCGATAGTTCGAGTTTGGCGCTTTACCCAAACGGCTTCCAAGAACTTTAGCATCGCTCGAGCAACTTAGGCCCAGAGCGTCTATCCAAGTGAATGGGTTAGGTGAGTATTGATAAAGATTGATTCCCCCCGCCAACCCAATCGGATCCGGCGTCGTAAACCGCCCCACATCCGGATCATAAAACCTGAACGTATTGAAGTGCAGCCCTGTCTCCCGGTCCAGGTACTGCCCCTGAAACCGCAGGTTCTGCTCTTCAATGTAATACGGCTCGCGCACCTCTTCTAACGTGTTGCCCCACACCCGATAACTCGCCTGCCAGACGTTGTGGCCGTCCGCCTCGGTGAGCTGTTCCGGCAGGCCGTTGAGGTCGTTGTGGTAGTAGCGGATTTTTTGCAGCGGGCCGGTGCCGTCGACGCGGGCCAGGGGTTCGTAACCTTCGTCTTCGTAGAGGTAGAGGCTGGTCTGTTGATGGCGATGTTCCTGCAACAGGCGCAGGCCGTCCCAGGTGAAGCGGGTTTCGCCGAGAGGGTAGCCGTTGGTGTCGTGTACGGTTTTTTCGATGCGCCGGCCCAGTGGGTCGTAGGTCATTCTGACCACGCTGCCGTTTTCATTGCGCACTTCAATCAACCGGCTTTCGGCGTCGTAACCGAAGCGCTGCAGGCCCCGTTGAGCGCTGCGTTTTTCGATCATCCGGCCAAACGCGTCATAGCGATAACGCTTGTCCTGATAGGTCAGCAGTTTGTTGTGCACCACCAGCCCGGCGCCGGGTTGTGGGCCGTCCAGCAGGTTGGCGGCGGCGTCGTAGGCGAAGGTTTCGCGCTGGCCGTGCAGGCTGTCCTGGCTGGCGATGATGCGGCCAGTGGCGTCGTAGTGCAGCAGTTGGCGGTGTTGCGTGGTGGGTTGCTGGTCGAGTTTGCCGATCAGGTTGTCGGCGGGGTCGTACTCGAAATGTTTCTGCACCGCTGCCGGCATCAGCGATGGCTGGCTGCTGTGTCGGCGTTGGCGTGAGCGTAAGCGCCCGCTGCGGTCGTATTCGCTACGAGTGCTGATCTGGCCTTGGGTGCGCAGCACTTCGCGGTGCAGGCGGTCGCGTTCGAAGTCGCTGATGACCTGGCCGTCGAGGTTGATCTGGTGCAGGTGGCCGCTGCCGTAGTACAGGCGATTGAGCCAGCGGCCGTCGGGCAGTTGGGTCTGGATCAGGTTGCCGAGTTCGTCGTAGTGGTAGTGCAGGTTGCCGGCCGCGCTTTGTTCTTCGAGCAACTGGCCGAGGGCGTCGTAGGCGAAGCTCAGGGTTTGTGCGTTGCCCTGGTGGTCGGTGAAGGTGACGGCGGTGAGCTGGTCCAGTGGGTCGTAGGAGTAGTCGGTGCGGCCATCGTCGGTGACTTTGGCGATCAGCCGGCCGACGGCGTCGCGTTCCAGTTGGTGAACGATGGGAGCGGGGGGCGACTCGGGGACGACGGCCAGGCCGTTGCCGTAAGGCGCCGGAACAGCCGTGACCGCCGCGACGTTATCCAGCAGGTCATAGGTGTAGCGCTTGGCACTGCCATCCAGATCCTGTTGTTCTGTCAGCCGATCCCCTGCATCCCAGGCGAAGCGATAACTTTCGCCATTCTCATTGGTCAGCGCCTGCAGCCGCCCATAGCGGTCATATCCAAACTGCACCTGCCGGCCGTGGGCGTCGGTACGCTGGCGCACCTGGCCGCGGCGGTTGTGTTGATACAGCGTGGTGTGCCCAGCCGGGTCGGTGTAGCCGATCAACTGGCCGGCGACGTCGCGCTGATACTGTTCGGTGCGACCGTCCGGCAATTGGCTGCTGAGCAACCGCCCCTGGGCGTCGTAGCTGAATTGGGTGCGTTCGCCGAGGGCATCGGTGATCGTTTGCAGATAGCCCCGGTTGTCGTAGATGAACCGCGTCGGATAACCCGAGCAATCGATGTGTTCGACCAGTTGGCCGAACGGGTTCCAGCGCAGTCTTTTGCTTTTGCCGGTGGCGTCGATGATCTCGACGACCTGGCCTTGGGTGTCGTAGCGGTAGCGGGTGACATGGTCCAGCGGATCGGTTTCGGCGATGCAGTTGCCGCGCTGATCGTAGCGATATTGCCAGCTGTTGCCTGCAGCATCGGTTTCCACCAGCGGCAAGGCCCAGTGCTCGAGCCATAGGGTCGAGTCACTGCGGCCCAGCGGGTCGGTTTCGCCGATCAGGTTGCCGGCGTCGTCGTAGCTGTATTCATAGCGCCCGCCCAGCGGGTCGGTGGCACTGAGCAATTGGCGTTCGTCGTTCCACTCGAACTGCCAGGTCTGGCCGAGGTTGTCGGTGTACTCGGTGATCTGGTGCTGGGTGTTCCAGTGGCGAGTACTGATGCGCTGCAAACCATCGGTGATGCGCGTGACACCGGCCTTCAGGTCATAGTCGAACTGGTAAGTGTCGCCTTCGTCGGTCCAGTGCCCGACCACGCGCCATTCAAGGTCTTCAACCAACGCCCATTCATAGAAACAACGCAGCCCCGTGGGCAACTGATGCTCGACCATCCGCCGCCCAGCGTCGTAGCTGAAGCGCCGTTGCACCTGGCCGGTGGCATCGCGCACTTCGGCCAGATTGCCCATTGCGTCGTAACCGTAGCTGACGAGTATTTCGCGGTGTTGATCGGGGTACAGACGTTCCACCCGAGCCACACGACCGCCTTCTTGAATCAGCTCGACCTGCACCAGATTGAAAGTATCCCGCAGGCGCACCAACCGTCCGGTTTCGTCATAGTCGAGGTGGATACGGTTGTCGTTGCGGTCGCCCAATTGATCAAGGCGCAGCAGCGCTGTATTGCCCGGCGTCGGATTGAACAAACGGTACACACCGTCATCGCTTTCAATCAGCAGCTGCCCATTCACATGCCGCCGAACACTGAGCCCTTCACCGGCACTGAACACCGCGCCGCCCAGAGGAATCGAGCCCATATCGATGCGCCGGCCCTGCTCATCGGTGTAGACCAGCGTTTCTCCACCCTCCGGGTGAGGCAGGATTTCAACCCGCACCTCGTAGGACACGCTCCAACCCGCGCCGAACAAGCTGTCGCGGCGTTCGTCGCGGCTGTTGTAGAAGCGCTGCCAATCGATCGGCAAGATGCCCGGCAGCACGAAGTCCAGCTCTTCATCGCCTCCCAGCACCTTGGCCCCGGTCGCAGCATGCACCGGGTTCGACGAACCCATGGCGGCGTTGGCCATGGCGCCCATGGCGCTGCTGACAGCCATCGACGTCGCGCCGCCGATCAGCATGCACGGCAGTTTGCTGAAGAACTTGCCCTTGCCGCCCTTGAGCATCAGCAACGCGGTGACCGCCAGCCCCACGCCCGGGGTCTTGCCGCTGCGGATCTCACGCACTACCACCGAACCGCCACCAATGGTCACGTTCGATGAGATCAGCCCGGACGATACGACCTTGGCGTCGCAGGTGGTGCGGTCGCCGCTGCGCACGGCGGGCTGGCCGTTGATGGTGACTTTGTCCGAGCCCTCGGCCAGAAACTGCGGCGGCATCGGCGGATGCTTCATGCAGGTGACCAGGTCCAGTGGCTTGGGCACTGCGCCGGGCGCCGGGGTGGCGACGGTGGGGCGCCACATCTGCGAGAAGAAGCTCTCGGCCATGTCCAGATAGCTGGGCTCGGCTTCGGGCTCGGGTGCCTCCAGCTCGGTGCCGGCCGGCGCGACATGGGACGGAATCGCCCCGGCGGCCCGGGCGGCGGGAATGTTGTTGGTCAGGGTGTTGGTGGAACCGGTGAGAATCGTCGCCTGCACCGTGGGCGGGAACAGCGCATTGCTGAAGCTCTCGCACAGGTTGCTCAGGCCCTTGTCGGCCCCGGTCTTGCTCATGGCAAGGCCGACGATGGTGCCCACCACCGCGCCGAGCAGGAAGCAGCCGAGGCCGCCGGTGGCGACGGTGATGCCCGTGGCCGCCACCACGGCAGCCGTCGCCACCGCGGTGATCGCGATGTTGGCCGCCACCTCCAGCACGCCGCCAAGAATGTCGGCCATCATCGAGGTGTGGTCGAGTGCATCGCCCAGCCGGGCGGCCCAGAGTGCGTCAGACATGCAGGGTGCTCATCAGGCCGGAACGTCGAACAACAGCGAACTCTTGATGGTTGCCCAATGCGCGGCTTCGGCATCGCCGAGTTTTTCCGCCTTCACGTAGCTCAAGGCGAGCATTTTGCGGGTGCCGGGCAATACCAGCGCCAACTGATATTGGAAGACTTTGTCGTTGCCCTTGTTGAACTGGCTGCGCAACTCGATGCCTTCGACCTCCTGGCTGGCGCCCAGGCGCACGGCGACGCCCGGTTGAAAACGCAAGTCCTGCACTTGTTTTTCCAGGCGCTTGAGCTGGTCGTCGAAGTTGCTTTGCAGGGTTTCGCCCTCGGCCAGCAAGCTGCGGCTGACAATCAGCGAGGTGCCCAGTTCGGGGAACTTGAGGATGTTGATCGTCGCGTCTTGCAGCTCGCCTGCCGGCAGCTGGAACTGGAGCTCATTGATGCGGTAAGTCATGGCGCTTGAATCTCGTGGTTAGCCCTTGGGCTTGGGGAATGCGGCATTGATATTGGCGTCGATGCTGGCCTTGACGCCCTGGCCGTCAGGCGTAGCGCCAGGGCCGCCGCCGTTGTTCAGGTGCAGCACGCCGCCGGTGTTGATCTCGGCGTCACCGCTGGCATAGAAGCTGATTTGCACGCCGGTCAGGTTGATCTGGCCGCTGGCATTGAGCTCCAGGATGCTTTCGCCGCACACCAGCCGCAGGTTTTCGCCCACTTCGATGACGTAGCTCTGGCTGATGCTGTCGGTCTTGCGCTGGCCCACCGACAGAATGTCTTCCTGCTTGACGATGCGCAGCCGGTTGTTGCCGATGGTCACCGTCTCGTTATGCCCGATGCTTTTGTTGCGGTCGTGGCCCACCGAGTGGCTTTCATCCACCTCGACCACGATGTCCTGATTGCGCTCGGCATGGATATACAACTGCTCGGCGCCTTTTTTGTCTTCCATGCGGATTTCGTTGAAATTGGCCGGCGAGCCGCCCTTGCTCGAACGGCTTTTCATGCCGCTCTGGGTAGCGTTTTCCGGCAAGTCGTAGGGCACGGTCTGTTCGGCGTTGTAGACGCGGCCGGTGATGATCGGCCGATCCGGGTCGCCTTCGAGGAAGCTGACGATGACTTCCTGGCCGATTCGTGGGATCTGCATCGAGCCCCAGTTTTTTCCGGCCCAGGATTGCGACACGCGAATCCAGCATGAACTGTTTTCGTTGGATTGGTCGTGACGGTCCCAGTAGAAGTGCACCTTCACCCGGCCGAACTGGTCGGTCCAGATTTCCTCGCCCTTGGGGCCGACCACCAGTGCGGTCTGCGGGCCTTTGACGATTGGGCGGTGGGTGTTGGGCAGCGGGCGATAGCTTTGTTGTGCATCAATGCAGGTCAGGCTGCTTTCGAACTGCGCCGAGGCCGCGCCACCGCTGGTTTCCAGGCTTTCCTGGTCAATGTGGTAGCGGGCGCCGACGATCAGGTATTCGCGGTTCTGGTCCTGGCGGCTGAAGCCGGTGAGGCTGAACAAATGACCCGACCCCAGGCCTCGGGCGTTGCCGGCCAGCTCGACCTGTTCGTGCAGGGTCTGCAAGGCTTCGATGCGGGTACGTGCGTAGTGTTCGCCGTCTTCGCTTTGCACATAGGTGCCGGGGTAGTCGTACAGCGGATAATCGCCGGCGGTGTGCGGACGAGGCATGGCCGAGCGAACGTCAATCCGCGCGCCAGGGCGCTGGAAGTCATAGTCGTTGAGTTCCAGCGAGCCCGGCTGGACTTGCTGGGCCAGGTGCCAATCGTAGATGTGATCGCGTTCGCGCTGCTGCTCATTCTTGGGGTAGTAGGGCACCGAGGCATAGCCGGGCACGTTGGCATGGGCGCCGTAGGCATCGGCCAGCACCAGCACATGACGACCCTGTTCATGGCGGAAGAAGTAGTAGATTCCTTCCTGTTCCATCAGGCGGCTGACGAAGTCGAAGCTGGTTTCGCGATACTGCACGCAGTATTCCCACTCGCGATAGGGCCGGCTCAGGGTATCTTCGAAATCCGAGAAACCCAGGTCGCGAAACACCTGCTTGATGATCTGCGGGATGGTCAGGTTCTGGAAAATCCGGCAATCGGACGTGCGGGTCAACAGCCATAGCCAGGGCCGCAGCGTGGCCTGGTAACTGGCGAACTGGCCCTGGTCGACGTTCTGGCTGCAACGGGCAACGATGCCATGGAAATGACGCTCGCCACCGCCGTCCAGTTGCAGGCTCAGGCACATGGGTTTGCCGAGCAGCTGGTTGAGGTCGATGGCGTTGTCCAGCGAGTGCAACTGCAGCTCATAGCTGAACAGCCGCCCCAATTCTTCGTCTCCGCCCATGTCCTTGAGCAACAGCACATCCGGCCCCAGGGGGCTGGTGATCTTTGCCAGGCGTGAGAGTTGCTTGAATAGCATCAGTTATCCCTTGTCACTGCTGGATTCCTTCCGTAGGAGCTGCCGAAGGCTGCGATCTTTTCTCTTGATGTCGCTTGAGTTTCAAGGGAAAGATCAAGATCAAAAGATCGCAGCCTTCGGCAGCTCCTACAGAGGGGTGGCCGCTTAGGCGGCGTCGCTGAAGTCGTAGTGCAATTCGTTATCCCGGGCGCTGATCCGTACGCCTGCCAGTGCCTTGCCTTCGAGCATGCGGGTGAGGAATTCGCGGCTCATGTCCGGCAGCAGGCTGTTGGTCAGGATGGTGTCGATCATCCGCCCGCCGCTTTCGGTTTCGGTGCAACGGGAGACGATCAGGTCGATCACCGCGTCGTCGTAGTCGAAAGCCACCTTGTGGGTGTTTTCCACGCGCTTCTTGATGCGGTTGAGTTGCAGGCGGGTGATGGCCTTGAGCATCTCGTCGCTGAGCGGGTAATACGGAATGGTCACCAGCCGGCCCAGCAATGCCGGCGGGAAAATCTCCAGCAGTGGTTGGCGCAGGGCCTTGGCGATTTCTTCGGGCTCCGGCACGTTTTGCGGGTCTTTGCAGACCTGGGCAATCAGCTCGGTGCCAGCGTTGGTGGTCAGCAGAATCAAGGTGTTCTTGAAGTCGATCACCCGACCTTCGCCGTCCTCCATCACACCTTTGTCGAAGACCTGGAAGAAGATCTCGTGCACATCCGGGTGAGCCTTTTCCACTTCGTCCAGCAGTACCACGCTGTAGGGTTTGCGCCGCACGGCTTCGGTCAGCACGCCGCCTTCGCCATAGCCGATGTAGCCCGGTGGCGCGCCCTTGAGGGTGGACACCGTGTGAGCTTCCTGGAATTCACTCATGTTGATGGTGATGACGTTTTGCTCGCCGCCGTACATGGCTTCGGCCAGCGCCAGGGCGGTTTCGGTCTTGCCCACACCGGAGGTGCCGGCGAGCATGAATACCCCGATCGGCTTGCTCGGATTGTCGAGGCCGGCACGGGAGGTCTGGATGCGTTTGGCGATCATCTGCAAGGCGTGGTCCTGGCCGATGATGCGTTTTTTCAGGTGCAGGTCGAGGTTGAGCACGGTTTCCAGTTCGTTACGGGCCATGCGGCCCACCGGAATCCCGGTCCAGTCGGCGACCACCGAGGCCACGGCCTGGTAATCGACCGTCGGCAGAATCAGCGGCGTTTCCCCTTGCAGGGCGCTGAGACGCTGTTGCAGGTCCACCAGTTTTTCGCGCAAGGCGTGGCTGGTCTCGCTGCCGTCCTCGCTGTCCACCACACCGACGCGCTCGCGCAGGGTGGCGCGGGTGGCGAGCAGTTCGTCTACCAGGGTTTTCTCTTCGGCCCAGCGACTTTCCAGCTCGGCGAGGCGTTCGCGTTCGGCACTCAGCAGGTTTTCGCTTTGGGTTTGGCGGGCGCCGATGACGATGCCGATGGCGTGCTCGCGGGCGATGATCTGCAGCTCGGTTTCCAACGCCTCGATGCGCCGACGGCTGTCGTCCACTTCGGCCGGCACGGCGTGCAGGCTGATGGCGACCCGGGCGCAGGCGGTGTCCAGCAGACTCACGGATTTGTCCGGCAACTGGCGCGCGGGGATGTAGCGATGGGACAGTTTGACCGAGGCTTCCAGGGCTTCGTCGAGGATCTGCACCTGATGGTGTTTTTCCATGGTCGAGGCTACGCCGCGCATCATCAGCAGCGCCTTGTCTTCGGACGGTTCGGCGACTTGCACCACCTGGAAGCGGCGGGTCAGGGCCGGGTCTTTTTCGATATGCTTTTTGTACTCGGCCCAGGTCGTGGCGGCCACGGTGCGCAACGTGCCCCGGGCCAGGGCCGGTTTGAGCAGGTTGGCCGCGTCCCCGGTGCCGGCGGCGCCACCGGCACCTACCAGGGTGTGGGCTTCGTCGATAAACAGGATGATCGGTTTTGGTGAGGCCTGGACGTCTTCGATGACTTGGCGCAGGCGCTGTTCGAATTCACCTTTCATGCTCGCGCCGGCCTGCAACAGGCCGACGTCCAGGCTGCGCAGTTCCACATCCTTGAGCGCCGGCGGCACGTCGCCGGCGACGATGCGCAGGGCAAAACCTTCGACCACCGCGGTTTTTCCGACGCCGGCTTCACCGGTCAGAATCGGGTTGTTCTGCCGACGGCGCATGAGGATGTCCACCAGTTGGCGGATCTCTTCGTCACGGCCGACGATCGGGTCAAGCTTGCCACTGCGGGCTTGTTCGGTGAGGTCGACGGTAAAGCGCTTGAGCGCTTCCTGCTTGCCCATGGCGCTTGGGGCCATGGCGCCACTGGCTTCACCGGGCACGCTGCCGGCGTTGAAACCATCGCTGGCGCTGAGTGCATTTTCCGGCGAGTCGCCGACGTACTCGTCAAAACGCTCGCTCAGGGCCTCGACCTTGATCTTGTCGAACTCTGCCGACAGTCCCAGTAATCCATGGCGCAGGCTCGGGGTCTTGAGGATGCCCAGCACCAGATAACCGGTACGCACCTGGCTTTCGCCGAACATCAGGCTGCCGTAGACCCAGCCACGCTCCACGGCTTCTTCCACATGGGAAGACAAGTCAGTGATTGACGTCGAGCCACGTGGCAAACGATCCAGGGCTTCAGTCAGGTCCCGGGCCAGGCGCGCCGGCTCGACATTGAACTGGCGGATGAGGCGGTGCAGGTCTGAATCCTGCAATTGCAGCAACTGATGAAACCAGTGGGCCAGTTCCACATAAGGGTTACCGCGCAACTTGCAGAACACGGTGGCGGCTTCGATGGCTTTGTAGGCCACGCTATTGAGTTTGCCGAACAACGCGGCGCGACTGATTTCACCCATGCTCTTGGCTCCTTGAGATCTGTGAGGTGTTGGCTTGCTCGGCGTAATGCCGGGCCAGTATTAAGTCCTTGGCATCTTTTGCGGGCTTGCCCACCCAGGTATTGAACCCCAGGCGGAAGCGGCCATTGAGTTGCAGCGTCGGCACTTCGGGCTGTTTCAGAACCAGGTTCAGATCCCAGTCCAGTTCATGGCCCAGGTATTCGGCCACCCAGGCCACCAGCTCATTGAAGGATGGGCTGCCGGGCAACATGCTCATGTAGTCATCCAGCTTGAGCGGCCCCAGGCGAATGCGGAATTTGTGCTGGCGATCCCAGACGCAGCGGCCCAGGCAAAAATCCACGCCCAATTGATGGGCGCTGACGCCCACGCGGCTGCGCTCCGGCAGCACCAGCCATTGGCCGACGTATTCTTCGATCTCCACCGGCAGGCCGAAGTACTCGCCGATGATTGCCTTCAAACCGTCGGGATAGCGGGTTTGTGCCGACAGATGACCGCTGTAATGCAGCTTCGCCGTGTCGGGTATCAGGCCTTGTTTGAGCAGGCTCGGCATGCCTCGACCGCTTAGCGCTGCCAGACGTGCCGACCAGTAGTCATCGTCCGGGCGATCATGGCTGACTGTCGGTCGCGCTTCGGCCCAGGCCCGGTAAAACAGGCTCAGCAGGCGATGATGGAACACATCCAGAAAGCGTTTGCTGGTGCTGTCGGCGTTGTTGCGCTGGCGTTCACGCACATATTCGGTGAGGTGCAGCGGCAACGGGCCGTTGGGGCCGCCGAGGCCAAAAAAGAACTGTTCCAGACGCGCTGGCGAACCGTCGATGCCCGGCTGTACCGAGGCCAGGGTCGCCGGGGCGAAGGTGCAATCGGCCTGTTGCCCAAGGCGCAAGGGGTCATCGGCCAGGCGCAACGAATGGCCCAGGCGCGGAAGCTCAGGCGATTCGCACTCGATGCGCCGTAATGCCTGGAAGAAGTCGTATTCCCAGGGCTGCTGGTGCATCGCGTCCAGGGTATTCACAGGGTCGGACGGCGTCCGGGTTTGGCTTTCCATCGCATGATCTCGCCGCGCTCGGTGGTACGGATCACCGTCTCGGTAAAACTGTTGATCGACACGTAACGTGCCAGGAAGCGCTCGAAGACTGCACCGAGCAAAAAGACGCCCGTGCCACGAAACGCGTTCTCATCGAATTCCAGGGTGATTTCCATACCGCGGCCAAACACGATCGGGCCCGGCATTGGCAAACGTCGGGTGCAGGCTTTGCTGCTGACTTCGCGCAGGCCTTCGATCTGCAATTGCAAGGCTGCATCGTTGTCGTCGCCATACAGGCGCAGCAGCTCGCGCAGGGCGGCGGCGCCCTGGCCTTGCTCGCTGAGGGACAAGTAGTTCAGCGAAAGCTGGCTGATCAACCGCCAGGCCTTGGCGTCGTGGGCATGGCTGGCGCGTGGGCGGCTCGGGCCTGCCACGCAGCGTACCGCCGCTACCGGCGCGCTGTCGGCCAGGGTGAAGTCGGTCTTGTTGTTACCCATGCTCATGAACAGCGGCAGGTCGCGGTTGGTGCACAACGCCGTTACGCCCAATTGGCGCAGGTCGTGACGATAGGGCGCCTGCTGGCTGTCCACCAGACTGACGAAGGTTTCGCTACCGATGTAAGTCGAGCGTGGGCCGTTGCGCCGCTGGTCGCTGGAGAGCATGCGGGGTTCGCGCCGCACTGTGTAATACGCCTGATCGCGGCCGTAGCGAGACGGATCGCGGACGGCGTAGAACGGCAAAAAAGGCTGTTCCGACCCGGTGCCATGGCCGGTGAGGGCGGTCAGGGAATGAATCTCGAAATCCATCGGCCGGGTACGGTCGGCGATCACATGGTGTTCATTCACCCGTTCCGACAAGTGAATGCGATCCAGGCGCTTGGGAAACAAGTTGATTGCCGGGGTGCAGAACGGCAGGAACTGCGCGGCACCGACGCTGCCTTCCAGGCTCGGATCGTGACGGTTGAACAGCACAATCAATTCCAGCTCCTGGCCCTGGCAGCGTTTGACCGCCCGGCTCAACCCGGTGAAGTCGACAAACAGAAAGCGGCGGGGCAGGGCGAAGTATTCCTGCAACAGGCGATAGCCCTGGAAGGCTCGCGACACCACTGGCAACGCGGCGTCGGTATCGTCGAACCCCACGGAGCGCAGTGCATCCTGGGGCAGGCGTTCTACCCAATCGCCGCCGGGCTGACGGGCGAAGACGGCGCAGGCGTTACCCAGCAACTGTTCGTAGAGGCGAAAGGGCTGTTCGTCGGCGCCGTTGAGGTACAGCGGCAGGTTGTCCAGGGCCAGACTGTTGAACGGCAGTTCGGCACCGGTGCGCAGGGTCAGGCGCAGGCCAGCCTTGGCCTTGGGGGCGCTGGCGGCCAGGCGCCCGAGCACGGCGGACGGGTTGCCGAAGTACTCGGCCTGGCTGACCTGCAATGGCCACAACGTCACCGCATGGGCGGTGCGGTATTCGCAGCAGGTTTGGCTTTCGCGACCCAGGGCTGCGCGCAGAACCGTATCCCGGGGCAACGGGAAGCCGCTGCTCAGTGAGCCTTCATCGGGGTCTGCCTGCAATTGCACCACGGTCATCGAGGGTGTCGGCGCCAGGTAATGGGGGTACGCGATTTCCAGCAGGTTGTGGGTGAAGGTCGGGTATTCGGCATCGAGCTTGAGCTGTACCCGCGCCGTCAGGTAGGCGAACCCTTCCAGCAAGCGTTCGACGTACGGATCGGCGCAGTCCATGCCGGACAACGTCAACCGACTGGCGATTTTCGGGTATTCCTGGGCGAACTCCGCCGCGCTTTCGCGCACGTGGTGCAGTTCCTGGTTGTACAGTTCCAGCAGGCGCGGGTTCATGAGTGTCTCCGCTGGTCGGCGTTGACCACTCGCACATGGCCGGATTCCAGGTCCAGGTCGGTTTGCAGCATCAGGCGCAGCGGCACTGGCTGGGCCCAGAGGTCGCCTTCGATCTCGAAACTCAGGGCGTTGTGATTCATCTCGGCGGATGCCCGGGCCCGCACGCGCAGGGTATGGCGCAGAATTCGCGGCTCGAACGTGGCGATGGCCTGGTGGATCAGTGCTTCAAGCGCCGCGATATCGACGTTCGATGCACTGTTGCCGGCCAGGGCTGGCAGCCCGAAGTTGACCACCGAAGTGCCGGCCGGTGTGTGCAGGGTCGCATCGGCGCTGAGCAATGACGTGGTGTTGAGCAGCCACGCCAGGTCCCGCAGCACCGAGGCTTTGAGTTGGGTCAGGGACAGTACGCGCTTGTCGGCGCTTTCCTTGAGGTTGCCTGGGTCGTCGTCGGTCAACCGATCCAGCAGGGACGGTTGCAGGCGATCACGGGTGGCGATGTCGGTTACCACGTAAATGGCGCTACATACATTTTTTGGTCCCCTCCCGTGCCGCAGGACGCAAACGTGTTGACCGCTCCCGCCTCCAGCCCTCCCGGGATCTGGCGGATAGCCTGCATTTTGCTGAGGCAGTCGCGGCTGGGCGCAGGCATGTGCTCGCTGCGCCAGACCGAAAATATCGGGATGTTGTTGAACGTTTCTACGCGCAGTTGCTGTTGTTTATTCAGGCTGAAGCTGCAAGGCCATTCCATGTCCAGCTTCATGCGACTCTGGTCAGGTTTGACCAGCGTGCATTGACCCTGGTCGTCAATCAGGCTGAGTTGCTGCCCAACAAAGACGGCCTGGGTTGTTGGCATCTGGGCATGTTCGGCGCATGCGCTCAGGCTGGTCAGGCTTATCGCCAGGCACATGGCGAGCCGGTGATTTTTCATTATGCGAGCTCCCAGAACCAGACAGCTCTGGATCTGTAAAAGAGGTCGCCGGTTTGGGTCAGGCCCCGATTCCATAGATCAATATGATCGCCAGTACGATTGTCCGCCGACTCCCCTGACTGCTGGAAACAGTCCTTGAAGAAGATAAGCCCGGTCTTGCCCATCAACGTGCGACGCTCCTCGGCGCTGTTACCCAGAATGGTTGGTCGCCCCAGATGATGCTTCCACAACCAGTTCGCCAGCGACTCGGCACCCCGGGCGTGCTCATGTGCACACTTGGGTTCGGTATAGGTGGATTTGTTGACCTTGATGGTCAGCTCTGCATTGAGTGTCGCGCTCATGCGGATAGCACACTGGTTTTCCCAAGGGCCCTCACAGGGCTTGGCGTCAGGATACGTAACCAGAAGGTCGGAATAGGCTTTCCACAAATTGACAAACGAAGGCTTGGCCATGACTCAGACACCGGATGGGAAAGGATTGGATTCGAGCAAGCACCAAAATGCCCCCGGCGCATAACGACGGGGGCACGTTCGATTACACCTTGACGTTCTGGCGGATGTTCCAGCCGAACTTGATCGGCCCGCCTTCCTTGGTGCCGTCGGCTTTTTGTGGCTGGTAGTCCACCAGCACCTTGGCGAAGTTCAGGGTGACGTTTTCAGTCAGACGATCATCGCTGCCCGAGCCGCCGGTGCTCAGGGAACTGATCAGCACTTCTTCCAGGTTGATGATCATGTACTCGACCTGGCTTTCGCCGCCGGCCTTGCGCACGGTCAGCTTGACCTTGTCGATGTGCTTGCCGCTGGCGCAGTGCATCATCAGGTTGGGTGTAGCCTTGTCGACGTACTTGGTCAGCGACAGGTCCTGGACGTTCACCTTGCCGGCTCCGCCGCCGCCCCCCACGTGCATATTGCCGGACTGAGACATGCCCCAGCTCCAGTTCAAGACGTCGATTTCGTCCTTGTGGGCCTTGTCCATGGACTCGCCCTTGATGTCGCCGATCTTGATGAAAATATCAACAGCCATGTTCTCTCCCTGTGTGGTGTCTACCACGTTGTGTTTTCTGATCGTTCCCACGCTGAGCGTGGGAACGATCACATCAAGGGCGGTGTTACGCGCCTTTAGCCGAAGGCAGCTTGGATACCAGGCGCAGCGACACCGTCAGACCTTCGAGCTGATAGTGCGGGCGCAGGTAGAACCGAGAGTTGTAATACCCCGGGTTGCCTTCCACCTCTTCGACAATCACTTCGGCCGCCGCCAATGGGTGCTGGGCCTTGGTGGTTTCGGTGGAGTGCGCTGGGTCACCGTCGACGTAGTTGAGGATCCAGTCCTGCAACCAGCGCTGCATTTCGTCCTTCTCTTTGAAGGAGCCGATCTTGTCGCGCACGATGCACTTCAAGTAATGGGCGAAACGGCAGGTGGCGAACAGGTAGGGCAGGCGCGCGGCCAGGTTGGCGTTGGCGGTAGCATCCGGGTCGTCGTACTCGGCCGGCTTTTGCAGCGACTGGGCGCCGATGAACGCGGCGAAGTCGGTGTTTTTCTTATGCAGCAGCGGCATGAAACCGTTCTTCGCCAGTTCCGCTTCACGGCGGTCCGAAATGGCGATTTCGGTCGGGCACTTCATGTCCACGCCACCGTCGTCGGTCGGGAAGGTGTGCGCCGGCAGGTTCTCCACTTCACCACCAGACTCCACGCCACGAATGCGCGAGCACCAGCCAAAGTGTTTGAACGAGCGGTTGATGTTCACCGCCATCGCGTAAGCGGCGTTGGCCCAGGTGTACTTGGAGCTGTCGGCGCCGTCGGTGTTTTCTTCGAAGGCGAAGGCTTCCACCGGGTCGGTCTTGGCACCGTACGGCAGGCGTGCCAGGAAGCGCGGCATGGTCAGGCCGATGTAACGCGAGTCTTCCGATTCACGCAGCGAGCGCCAGCCGGCATATTCCGGGGTGGTGAAGATTTTGGTCAGATCGCGCGGGTTCGACAGTTCCTGCCACGAGCCCATGCCCATCACGGTCGGCGATGCGGCGGCAATGAATGGCGCGTGCATGGCGGCGCAGACTTTCGACAGTTCGCCCAGCAATTCGACATCCGGCGGCGACTGGTCGAAGTAGTAATCGCCCACCAGGCAGCCGTAAGGTTCGCCGCCGAACTGGCCGTATTCTTCTTCGTACATCTTTTTGAAGATCGGGCTCTGGTCCCATGCGGTGCCCTTGAATTTCTTCAGGGTCTTGTGCAGGTCGGTCTTGGAGATGTTGAGCACGCGGATCTTGAGCTGCTCGTCGCTCTCGGTGTTGTTGACCAGGTAGTGCAAGCCACGCCAGGCGCTTTCCAGTTGCTGGAACTCCGGGTGATGGATGACCTGGTTGACCTGGGCGGTGAGCTTGGCGTCGATGGCGGCGATGATCGACTCAATCGACTTGATGGCGTCGTTGGACACCAGGTCGGTCTGCGCCAGGGCCTGTTCGGCCAGGGTGCGCACGGCGGTCTCGACGGCTTCACGGGCGCGTTCGGTCTTGGGTTTGAATTCTTGCAGCAGCAGGGAGGCGAACTCGCTGGCTTCTTCGGTGGTGCCCAGTGTCTGGGCGCTTGCGCGTACTGGATCGGTCATGATCATTCGTCCTGATTAAGCCTGAGGCTCGGCGGGCTTGGGCGCACTGGCAAGTGCCTGGAGCAGCGCCGGATCCTTGATGGCCTTCATGATGATTTCTTCGGCACCGGTCTTGCCGTCCATGTAGGTCAGCAGGTTGGCCAATTGAGTGCGCGCTTCGAGCAGCTTGTTCAGCGAGTCGACCTTGCGCGCCACGGCGGCCGGGCTGAAGTCGTCCATGCTTTCAAAGGTGATGTCCAGGCTCAGGTTGCCTTCGCCGGTCAGCTCGTTGGGCACGTGGAACGCAACGCGTGGCTGCATGGCCTTGAGGCGGGAGTCGAAGTTGTCCACATCCACTTCAAGGAACTTGCGATCGGCCACAGGTGCCAGAGGCTCGGCGGGCTTGCCGGCGAGGTCAGCCATAACCCCCATCACGAAGGGCAACTGGACCTTTTTCTCGGCGCCGTAAAGCTCGACGTCGTACTCGATCTGCACTCGAGGCGCACGGTTGCGCGCGATGAATTTCTGAGAACTTTGCTTCGCCACGTTGCTGCTCCTGGTCGCTCAAGCGACGGTGTTGGCGTCATCGGCGGTGCCGGTGACGTGACTGCGTGATCCGTACGCTTTTATTCGCTGTCTGGTCCGCGCAGGTTTTCAAATTGGCTGATGCCGTCGGGAATCAGGTTGCGCACGATCGCCGCGAAGTCGGCGTGCACCAGATTCTTTGCCCGGTTCAACAGCACCGGCAGGGGGCTGGAGGGCTCGTGACGGGTGTAATAAGCAAGAATCCGGTCCAGGCTGCGCAGCACGTCGTCACGGTTGTTGATTTCGCCGGTGCTGGTGCTGGTGCTGGCGTTGCGCGGCGCGCTTGGCGCGGTGGGGTATTCAACCGGCGCGGCACTGTCGTCGCTGATGGCATCGGGCAGGGGGCTGTCGCCGCTCTGCGGGGCGAACTGACCGAGAATCTGCAAGGCCATTTTGAGCGGCTGCTTCAACGGGCCAAGGTCAACGCCCTGGGCGGAGCCGACTTGTTCGCTGACGTGTTGCTCGATGGTCTCGGCGGCGCTACGGGCCTCGTGCAAGGCTTTGCGGATGATGTCCAACTGTTCGGGATCGCTGTCGAGGAACGCTCCGGCGAGTTGTTCGGCGCCGAGGTTTTCGTCAGGGAAGCTTTGCAGGCCGCTGGCGTTGGCGGCGGCGCGCAGGCTGACAGCGCCAAAGGTTCGCGAACGGGCCAGGATACTTTCGCGCAGCAGGCGAATGGTGGCATCGGACGCCAGGCCGGCGAGGGCATTGATGCGCACGGTGGGATCGTTGTCGTCTTCGGCATCCAGGCGTGGATGCAGGTCGGCCCAGTATTGCTTGAGCAATTCACTGATCAGCGTCAGGACGCGGGCCAGGCCGGGGACACCTTCCAGGGCAAGGGAGCTTTGCAAAAGGAAATGGGTGATACGCAGGTCTTTGCTGCGTTGCAACAAGTCCAGGCTTTGCTGCTGGATGCTGCGCCATTCAGGCGGTTCGGCAGGCAATATCGAATCGCCCATGCTGCGCTCGGGCTGGCCTTGGGAGTCGCGTTCCAGGCGCAAAAAGTCCGCGTCGTATTCCAGATCTTCGCCACAAGGCGAAGTCGCGGAAACGGCGGCGAGCAGCAAAGGCACTTCCACTGAAATTGATCTCCCTATCGCCCGAGACAGAATCGGGCAGTTCACACGTTAGTTCCAAGTGGAACTTCGCATGTTTCCTTGTGTGTAATGGCCCTTTGGATCCTCTATGATCTTAAAGTGCCATCATTGTATTCAAGAAAGTTGTTCATTTTTGGTGTAGTACTTATGGCTTGTCAAGGTAAGCTATTTCTCCTGTGTGACAGATGTGAGGTGCTTAACAACCCTTGCGACCGGTAGGTCCAGGAAGGTACTGACGCAGGTTTTTTGTCACGTAAACCGGTTAAGATCAGCAAATATGCTGGTAAAAAGTTGTTTTTGAGGTTGTTTGCAAGGTTTGTCGGCGAGTTCCGCGGGGATTGATCCCCTCATTCGCCGGCGCGCAAAGTGTGCAGCAAGGAGGCAAGATGCCGCTGTGTTTGACTATCACTAGTTATCACAAGATTACCCCTGGTCAATGCTCTGAAAAATCCATGGATCAGGGAGTGATGGCAATTGGCCGTAATTCTGATAATGACTGGGTATTGCCCGATCCAGAGCGCTTGGTTTCCGGAAAGCATTGCGTTATTCAATATAAAGATGGCCGGTATTATTTAACCGATAACAGCACTAATGGTGTGGAATTGGTTAAGGCTGGCATTCGTCTGCGCAAAGGAAACAGCGAGCCGTTGCAAGATGGGGAAGTTATCCGCATAGGTGATTATGAAATCCAGGCGCGTATCGATTTCAATCTGCCGGTGACTGACAGCAACCCTTTTGCCGATTCATCCAGCAGCTTCGATGCCTTGATGGGGCGCCAGGGCGCCGTCGTGAAAACTCCGACCCCGTTGCCCGTGACCCCCCCTGCACATTTTCAGGGCGTGTCGGCCATGGACACGCTGCCGGACTTGTTCGACTTTCTGGCACCGACCACCGTCCCGCCGGCCACCCAGTCCGACCATGTCCCGGCTGAGCAGCACGACTTCCGCCCACCGACCCCGATCCCCAACCCGACGCCCATGGCCGAGCCTGTGCCGCTGGCGTCGGCCCCAGCCCCAGCGCCGGTGATTCCGGAAGATTGGGACCTGTTCAGCGACAAGCCCGCGCCGGTGGCGGTTGCACCCCTGCCTGTCGCCCCCTTGCCTGTTGCAGAGGTTGCGCCGCCAACGCCTCAAGTCAGCGTACCGGTCGAGGCACCGGTCGAGCCGCCACCACGGCACGAACCACCCGTGGCCATCGTCGAGCATCCGGTCAATCCGCCCGGCCCGGTCGACCATTCGCAACCCGACCTGTTACGAGCCTTTCTGCGCGGCGCCGGGCTGGATCAAGTGCGCCTGGAAAAGGCCCAGGCCGAAGCGCAGATGGAAAACATCGGCCGCAGTTATCGATTGATGGTCGAAGGCCTGATCGATGTCTTGCGCGCCCGCAGCAGCCTCAAGGGCGAGTTTCGCATTCAGCAGACGATGATTCAGCCGGTGGAAAACAACCCGCTGAAATTCGCTCCCAACGTCGATGAGGCCTTGCTGCTGCTGTTGCGCCACACCAATCAAGCGTTCATGGCGCCGGACCTGGCGGTGCGCGACAGCTTCGATGACTTGCGTGCCCACCAGTTGGCGGTGATGGCCGGTGTGGAAGCTGCGATCAAGCACCTGTTGGCGCGTTTCGAGCCGGCACAACTGGAAGAGCGCATGGGCAAGCCCGGTGGCCTGTCGAGCATTTTCAATGGTTCACGACAGGCCCAGTACTGGCAGCAGTTCACCGAGCTCTACAGCAATATTTCCCGTGAGGCCCAGGAGGATTTCCAGGACCTGTTCGGTCGGGAATTCAGCCGTGCCTACGAAGAACACAGTGCAAGACAACGCCGCCGCTGAGCGTGGCCGTTGCATAACGGCATTCAGAGCAAAGAACGGAACAACGGATAGCTGAAACGTCATTGAGGACGCAGGATGATTCACAGGTTTTTACTCGCAGTCGCCACCGCGCTTCTGCTGACCGCGTGTGCCAAGGAGGCCACCAAACCCCAGCCCGAAGAGGCTGAGGCCGACACGGCCGCCGTCGAGTTGCACTTTCACGCCATCGCCGGGCTCAACCCCGGAGCCACTGGCCAGCCGGCCCCGGTCCGGGTGCGCATTTTCGAATTGAAAAATGCCGCCACCTTCGGTCGTTCCGATTATTTCGCACTGGCCGAACGAGCCCAGGCGACGCTCGGTGCGGATCTGATCGACCAGGACGAAGTGCTGATCCAGCCTGGCCAGCAGTTGAGTCTGCAGCGTGACCTCGATCCGGCCACCCGCCATATCGGCGTGCTGGTGGGGTATCGCGAGCTGGATCAGTCGCTGTGGCGCACGGTGATGAACGTCCCGCCGCGCCAATACACCGAATACCAGATCAGCCTCGACGTGCGAGCCGTGCGCAGCGCCGTCGCGGTTCCCCCATCCAGCCCTGCCCAATAAACAATCGGAGCCCCCCATGTCCTGGAACAATCGCGTGGTCTGGTCGGAAGGCATGTTCATTGGAACGCAGCACTTCCAGCAGCATGACCGTTACCTGGAGAACCTCATCGACGCCCGGAGTCGCCCATTGTCGGCCGGTGCCTGGGGGTTTTCTGAGTTGCTGATCGACCAGGGCCTGCTGGCCCAGGGCAAACTGGCGATCATCTCGGCGCGGGGCCTGTTGCCAGACGGCACGCCATTCAACATTCCCCAGGATGATCTGGCGCCGAGCCCGCTGAATATCGATGACAACCTGCGCGATGGTTTGGTGTACCTGGCCTTGCCGCTCAAGCGCGCCGGTGCGCGTGACACCGTTGACGAAGGCGAGGCCCTGGGTGCTGCGCGCTATGTGAGTCAGGTGCGCGAAGTGCGGGACGACAACGCTCCGTTCGAAAACCAGGCCCCGGTGGCCGTGGGGTCGAGGGCACTGCGATTATTGGTCGCCCGGGATGGCATCAGCGACTACGCGGCCATCGGCCTGGTGCGAATCAAGGAGAAACGCGCCGACCGCGCCTTGGTGCTCGATGACACTTACATCCCGCCGCTGCTGGATGTGGTCGCCTCCACGCCCTTGGCTGCGTTTCGCAACGAGCTATTGGGCCTGCTTCATCAGCGTGGCGAAGCGCTCGCCGGGCGGGTGGTGGCGTCCGGTGCCGGCGGTGCCTCGGAGATTGCCGACTTCATGCTGCTGCAACTGGTCAACCGTGCCCAGCCGTTGATCCAGCACTTGAGCCACTTGAGCCCGTTGCATCCCGAGCGGTTCTACAGCGAGTTGGTGAGCCTGGCCGGGGAATTCTCGACTTTTACCGCTTCCGGGCGGCGACCGCAGGAATTCCCGCAGTACCAGCATGATGACCTCGCGCTGAGTTTTGCCCCGGTGATGCAAGCCCTGCGTGAGGCACTGTCGATGCTGATCGACAGCAAGGCCACGCCGATTCCGATCGTCGAAAAAGCCTATGGCATTCATGTGGCCATGCTGGCTGACAAGACCCTGCTCGACAACGCCAGTTTTATCCTGGTGGTGCGTGCCGATGTACCTGCCGAGACCCTGCGCAGCCGCTTCGGCCTGCAGAGCAAAATCGGCTCGGTGGAACACATTCGCGACATGGTCAACCTGCAATTGCCGGGCATCGGTCTGCTGCCGCTGCCGGTGGCGCCACGGCAGATTCCCTATCACGCCGGCTCCACCTATTACGAACTCGACCGGGGCAGCGAGCATTGGCAACAACTGGCCAACTCCGGCGGTTTTGCGTTCCACATCGCGGGTCAGTTCCCGGGGTTGAACCTGGCTTTCTGGGCGATCCGAGGATAAACCGCGATGAATAACGACGATCGTACCCAGTTCATGCCGACACCCGGTGGCCGTGGCGCCGAGCCGGCCCGCCCGGACCCTGGCCGCGCCCAGCCCGCGCCGCTGTCAATGCCGGCCGCGCCGGTGTTGACCGGCAAAGCCGAAGGTCTCAACCCCCTGGAGAGCGCCGCGGGCCCGCTGCTGGCTTTGCTGACCCGTTTGCGCAACACCATTGCCCACCCGGCACCAGCGAGTCTGCGGGCGCAACTACTGGCCTACCTGCGCCAGTTCGAGGAACGCGCCGAGGCCGCCGGCGTGGTGCGCAACGATGTGTTGCTGGCCCGCTACGCCTTGTGCACCGCCCTGGATGAAGCGGTGTTGAGTACGCCGTGGGGTGGCACCGGCGACTGGGGCAAGCAGAGCCTGCTGATCACCGTGCACAACGAGGCCTGGGGCGGCGAGAAGGTGTTCCAGCTATTGGAACATTGCCTGCAAAGCCCCCGCGAACGTTTGTATCTGTTGGAGCTGTTGTACCTGTGCATGTGCCTGGGTTTCGAAGGGCGTTATCGGGTCATGAATGATGGTCGCAGCCAACTGGAGGCGTTGCGTGAGCGCACCAGTGCAGTTATCCGCAGCGCCCGTGGCGAATATGAGCGTGAACTGTCGCCCCATTGGCGCGGCGTGACCGTGGCGCGCGATCGACTGGCGCAATTCATGCCGCCATGGATCGCGGTGGCCATCGGTGTGGCGTTGCTGCTGGCCCTGGTGTTCGGCCTGCGCTTGAAACTGGCCGCCGATGCCGAGCCGGTGTTTAAAAACATTCATGCGCTGGGCGAGATCCCGGTGCAGGCCATCGACCGTCCGGTGGTGCAGCCGAAACTGGTCGAGCGGCCACGCTTGGCCGGTTTTCTCGCTGATGAAATCAAGGCTGGCCGGGTGGCCGTGGAAGATGCCGTTGACCGTTCAGTGGTGACCATCCGTGGCGATGAGCTGTTCGCCTCGGGCAGCGCCAGTATCGTCGACAATTTCCAGCCGCTGATGCTGCGCATCGCCGATGCCATTCGCAAGGTCAAGGGCCAGGTCCGGGTGACCGGCCACAGTGACAATCGCCCGATTGCCACCTTGAGGTTTCCATCGAACTGGGCGTTGTCCGAGGCACGGGCCACTTCGGTGCTGCAAATCCTTTCGGCCAAGACCGGCCAGCCCGAGCGCTTCAGCGCCGAAGGCCGCAGCGACACCGAACCGTTGGCCTCGAACGCTACGACTGAGGGCCGCGCACGCAATCGTCGGGTCGAAATCACAGTGTTGGCGGAGGGGGTCGAGTGAAGGCGTTTTTCAGTTTTATGACCCGCTGGGTCATTCCGTTGCTGGGGCTGATCGCCCTGAGCCTGATCATCTGGTTTGTCGGGCCGCTGCTTGAGCTCCTGGTGCCCGAAGGCCGGCGCTGGGCGCTGATCATTCTGCTGTTCGCGGTGTGGATCGCCTATCGAGTGTTTCGCATCATCCAGGCCCGCCGTCAGGCCGCCGAAGTCATGCGCAGCCTGGCGGCGCAAACCCCGCCGGACCCGACCAGCATCGCTACGGCCGAAGAGCTCGAAACCCTGCGCCAGCGCATGGACGAAGCCCTGACGCTGTTGAAGAAAGCCAAGCTGGGCGGCGACGAACGACGCAATCTCTACGAATTGCCGTGGTACGTGATCATCGGCCCGCCGGGTTCGGGCAAGACCACGGCGCTGGTCAACTCCGGTCTGCATTTTCCGTTGGCCGCGCAGTTGGGCGCCGGTGCGGTGCGCGGCGTCGGCGGTACGCGCAATTGTGATTGGTGGTTTACCGACCAGGCTGTGCTGCTCGACACCGCAGGCCGCTACACCACTCAGGACAGCGACGCGACGGTCGACAAGGCCGCATGGCTGGGCTTTCTGGGGCTGTTGAAAAAACAGCGGGCCCGTCGCCCGATCGACGGTGCATTTATCGCCATCAGCCTCTCCGACCTGTTGCTGGGCAGCGATGCCGAACGCGCCGCCCATGCCGCTGCGATACGCCTGCGCATTCAGGAGCTGTACACCCAACTGGGTGTGCGTTTCCCGATCTACCTGATGCTGACCAAGCTCGATCTGGTGCCTGGGTTCATGGAGTATTTCGACACCCTGAGCAAGGAAGAGCGAGCCCAGGTCTGGGGCATGACCTTCGCTCTGGATGACGGCAAAAGCAATGACAGCCCGCTGGCCCATCTGCAAAGCGAATTCGCCGGTCTGGAGCAACGCCTGAACGATCGGCTGGTGGAGCGCTTGCAGCAGGAACGCGACCCGGCGCGGCGCGATCTGATCTACGGTTTTCCACAGCAGTTCGGCGCGTTGAAGGATTGCCTGCAAAGCTTCCTTGAGGGCGTGTTCAAACCCAACGCCTTTGAAGAGCGGGCGCTGTTGCGCGGGGTGTACTTCACCAGCGGCACCCAGGAAGGCAGCCCGATTGACCGGCTGATCGGCTCCATGGCCCAGAGCATGAACCTGGACCGCCAGCACCTGGTGCGCCAGAACGGCACCGGGCGCAGTTACTTCATCGAAAAACTCTTCAGCGCCGTGGCCTTTGCCGAGCGTGGACTGGTGGGGGTCAACCCGAAAGTCGAACGTCGACGCAAGTGGATCGCCCAGGGCGTGCTGGCCTCGACCGTAGCCTTGGTGCTGGTGGTCGGGACCTTGTGGTGGGTCAGCTACCGCGCCAATCAGGCGTATATCGCGCAAGTCGATCAGAAAGTCGTGCCCCTGGGCCAGGCCGTGCAGAACCTCAGCCCGGCCCAGCGGGACGTGCTCGCCGTGTTGCCCTTGCTCAACGCAGTGAAGCACTTGGCCGATGATGCGCCGAACTGGGCCGAAGGCCTGGGTCTGTATCAGGGCGACATGCTTGAAGCCGAGTCCGGCAGCGTTTATCGCAAGCTGTTGATCGCGGTCTTCGCGCCGCGCTTGCTCACGCGTATCGAGGAGCAACTGCACGGCGGCGGCAATTCGGACTTCCTTTACGAAGGCTTGAAGGCCTACCTGATGCTCGCCGACAGCGAGCATTACGATGCTGATTTCATCAAGGCGTGGATTGCCCTGGACTGGGACCGCAGCCTGCCGCGCGACTTGCCGGCCGAGCAGCGCGTAGCCCTCGGTGAGCACTTGCAGGCGCTGTTCGAACGCCATCCGCCCACTGCGCGTCTCGACCCACGCCTGATCGACGATTTGCGCCGGCAGTTGCAACAGCTGCCGGTGGCCCAGCGTGTCTACGACCGGATCAAACGGCAGAAACTGCCGGACGGCATTGCGGACTTTCGTCTTAACGAAGCGGCCGGGCGCGATGCTGCGCTGGTGTTCAGCCGCAAGAGCGGCAAGCCGCTGGGCGACCCCTTGAGTGGCTTCTTCACGGCCAAGGGTTACCGCCAAGGGTTTTTGCTCACCAGCCTGAACCAGACCGGCACCCTGGCCGAGGAGCAGTGGGTGCTCGGTCGCGATCAGGCAGAACAACAGAACGTCGCCAGCCTGGCTGCCGATGTACGCCGTTTGTATTTCCAGGATTACCAGCGCCAGTGGGACGCCTTGTTGGCTGATATCGACTTCGTGCCGATCACCAGCGTGGCCCAGGCCGCCGATGTGCTGCGGGTGATTTCCGGGCCGACCTCGCCGTTGAAAAAACTGCTGGTGGCGGTGGCGAAGGAAACCGACCTGCAACAGGAAGAACGCCTGTTGGCCGCCAAGGGCGCGCCGGTGGAGGGCGGGGTCGACAAGCTCAAAGAGCGCCTGGGCACCTTGCTCGGCCAGGAGCAGGCGACGCAAAACGCACCTGAGGCCAGTGACGATCCAGTCACCGCGCATTTTGCCGAACTCAACCGCATCGTCAGCAAGAACGAAGGCGAGCCGGCAGCCATCGACGGCCTGCTGGCCGACATGAACGCCCTGTATGTGCAGGTCAGCGCCATGGTCGGTGCCAGCGGCGACGCCTTGCTTGGCGAAGCCAAGAACCAGGCCGCAGCGGCGGCGACGCGGGTCAGCCTCAACGCCGAGCGTCAACCGGCGTTGGTGCAGGGCCTGGTCAAGTCGGTGGTCAACTCCACCACCAACAGCATGATGGGTGGAGTACGCAATCAACTGAACGCGGCCTGGACCAGCGAAGTGGTGAACATCTATCGCCAGTCCCTGGCCGGGCGTTATCCGATGTCGCCAGGCAGTGCACGGGACGCGACCCTCGACGACTTCGGTCAGTTCTTCGGTGTGGGCGGGGTGATGGACAACTACTTCCGCAAATACCTGCAGCCCTACGTGGATACCTCGACCCAGGCCTGGCGCTGGCAACCGGGCGCCGCGCAGAAGCTCGGCATCGCCCCGGGCGTGCTGCAAACCTTCCAGCGGGCAGCGACCATCCGGGATGCGTTTTTCCGTTCCGGCGGTACCCAGCCGATGGTGCGCTTCGAACTCAAGCCCGTGGCCATGGATTCCACCATCACTCAGTTTTTGCTCGACCTCGACGGCCAGCAATTGAGCTACGACCACGGACCTAGCCGTCCGACCGCGATGCAATGGCCCAACCCCGGCAGCATCGGCGTGGTGCGGATCTCGATCATGCCGCCCACGGCCAGCGGTCGGTCCGGCATCACCCTGGACGGGCCCTGGGCCTGGTTCCGCCTGCTCGAGCAATCGGACCTGACCGCCGGCAACTCGCCGGACCGCTTCAACCTGCGGTTGCGGGTCGATGGCGCCAGCGCCTCTTATGAGCTGCGGGCCAACAGCGCCTTCAACCCGTTCAAGAGCCGTGTGCTCAGCGGTTTCAGCCTGCCGGAGCGCTTATGAGCACGCCGGGCTTCTATGGAAAGTTGGCCAGTCGCGGAGACTTTGTCAGCCGTGGCTTGCCGCAGAGTTTTATCGGCCCCTGGGATTCGTGGCTGGCGGCGGGGTTGCTCGCCAGCCAGAGCCTTGGCGACCGTTGGCTGAATGCCTATCTGGTCAGTCCGCTGTGGCGCTTTATGGTCGCGCCCGGTGTGTGTGGGCCGCAGGCCGCCGTGGGGGTGGTGATGCCGAGCATTGATCGGGTTGGCCGGTATTTTCCGCTGACCGTTGCGGTGCTGCTGGATCACGACACTGATCCTGCGTCGGTGATAGGCGGTTCGGATAGCTGGTTTGAACAGGTCGAGCAATTGCTGTTGAGCACCTTGAACGTGGAGGCAAGCTTCGAGGCCTTCGGTGCAGGACTGGAGGCGCTGGGCAGTCCGGCTTATCTGCGACGCACCCCGAGCAGCCGTTTTGCCGGTCTGCACCGCTTTGATGTCACTGATCCGCAGGCGCGAATGATCGCCCTCGCCGAACAGGCCTGCGAAGGGGCCAGTATGTGGTGGGGCCAGGGTTCGGAGCGCATTGCCCCCGGTTTATTGCGGTGCCAGGGCCTGCCGGCCGCCGCTGACTTTGCGCAATTTTTGCTCGGCCAAGAAGGTGTTGTGTAGATGTGTTCAAACGTGGGAAGGACCCTCAAGTCTGCAAGCAAAAGCCATGTCGGCATGGTCCGCCAGGTTAACGAAGACGCTTGCCTGGACCTGCCGCAAAAAGGCCTGTGGGTGGTCGCCGATGGCATGGGCGGGCACGCGGCGGGAGACTACGTCAGCAGTCTGATTGTCGACAGTCTGCGTAGCATTGCTGTGGGCCGTTCGCTGGATGAATACGTCGCGGCGTTGAAAACCGACCTGCTGCGGGTCAACGCCGCCGTGCGTGAAGAAACCGCCAACCGCGGCGTGACCATGATGGGCAGTACGGTGGTGGTGATGGCGGCGCGTGACTTGCGTGGGGTGTGTTTGTGGGCGGGTGACAGCCGCTTGTATCGCCTGCGTGACGGCCGGCTCAAACGCATCTCGCGGGACCACAGTTACGTCCAGGATCTGCAGGACAGCGGCCTGCTCAGTGAAGCCGAAGCTCGGGTGCACCCGCGGTCCAATATTGTCACCCGCGCCATCGGGGTCCAGGCACAGCTGGAGCTGGCGATGGTCGAGTTGCTGTTGAAGCCCGGCGACAGTTACCTGTTGTGCAGCGACGGGCTGAACAAAACCGTTGAAGATCATGAGATCCGCGAGGTGCTGGGCCACGACGAGCCAGGGGAAATCGCCAGCAGCCTGGTGTCCCTGGGCCTGATGCGCGGCGCTCCGGACAACATCACCGTCATCGTCGTGAAGGTGCCTTCATGAACCTCACCGCGAACATTCTGATCCCCGGCTACGACATCGACGGTGAGATCGGTGAGGGTGCCATGGCCAGCGTTTACCTGGCGACCCAACGCTCGCTGGAGCGCAAGGTGGCGTTGAAGGTCATGGCCGCCGCGCTGGCAGCCGATCCGAGTTTCTGCGAGCGCTTCCTGCGCGAAGGCAAAACCCTGGCGCGCCTGTCTCACCCGCATACGGTCACTATCCATGACATCGGCAATGTCGGTGAGCTGTATTACATGGCCATGGAGTACCTGCCCAACGGTACGCTCAAGGAGCGCATTGCCGCCGGCCTGACGCCGGAGCAGGGCCTGATCTACATCCGCCAGATCGCCTCGGCGCTGGGCTATGCCCATGGTCTGGGGCTGGTTCATCGCGACGTCAAACCGGCGAACATTCTGTTCCGCGCCGATGGCACAGCGGTGCTCTCGGACTTCGGCATCGCCAAGTCGCTGGACGACCGCACCCAGTTCACCCAAGCGGGTTTCGCCGTCGGCACGCCCAGCTACATGAGCCCGGAACAGGCGCGCGGCCAGGACATTGACGGCCGGGCCGATCTTTAT
This sequence comes from Pseudomonas sp. Pseusp18, assembly GCF_059506005.1. NCBI lineage: Bacteria > Pseudomonadati > Pseudomonadota > Gammaproteobacteria > Pseudomonadales > Pseudomonadaceae > Pseudomonas > Pseudomonas sp. Pseusp18. The sequence continues at coordinate 6,487,836 of NZ_CP169240.1, read as the reverse complement.
GCCCTGGGCGTGGTGCTCTACGAAATCCTCGTCGGCAAACTGCCGTACACCGGCAACGACGCGCTCTCTACGGCCCTGGCGCATTTGACCGAACCGCTGCCGGAGCTGCCGGTGCACCACGGTCGTTATCAAGAGGTGCTGCGCAAGCTGTTGGCCAAGGATCCGGCCGAGCGTTTCCCGGATGCAAAGGCGTTGTTGCAGGCGCTGGATAATCTGCCCGGGGAATCGGTTGAAGCGACCACGATCCGGCCGTTGCCCCTTCCGGTGGGCAATGACCTGGCGGGACTGACGCCGGTGTCTATCGACATTCCGACGAGCCCTGCACAGCCACAACCCCAAGCCAAGCCTGTTGCGCCGACGGCGAAGTCGACGCCGCAATCCCCGGCCTCGGAGCAGCGCAAGGGACCGGTGTTCGCGCTTGCCGCTGTTGCGGTAGCCGTGGTGCTGGCCTTGGGCGGCGCGGGTTATTGGTGGCTGTCCGGTGACGTCGAGGCGGACGCCAAGGTGCCAGTGGCTTCAGTGCCTCCAGTCAAAACACCACCACCAGCCGTGGCGCCACCGGTGAACCCCCCTGTGGCGACAGACGTCGATAATGGTCAGCGCCCGCTGCTGATGGCCGGCAAAAAAACCTTGTTCCAGCGGGTGCTCAGCAAGCCGGGAGCGAAACTCGCCAGTGAACCGGGGGCAGCACCTGACAAGGCCTTGCCGGCGTTTTCCGTGCTGTACGTCTATCAGCGCCAAGAGGTGGCCGGCAGCCCGTGGCTACGCGTCGGCGCCGCCACCGACGGGCGCAGTGACGGCTGGTTGCCAGCCGAACAAGTCAGCGACTGGAAGCAAAGCCTGGTGCTCAAGTTCACCGAACGCTCCGGTCGTGCGCCGGTGATGTTCCTGCGTCAGCCCGGCGAAGTGGAGCGGCTGCTGGCCGATCCGTCGGCTGCAAAAAACCTGTTGCTCAAGGCCCAGCAGAACCGTGAAGACAATCAGCAGGTACTGGCCCTGGAACCGGCCGCCAGCGCGGTGCCGCAAAACCAGTTTTATCTGTTGCCAATCTTTGATTCGCGCGAGAGCTTCGATGAAAACGGCCAGCCGGTGCAGTTGCTGAACGTGGCGTCCATCGACCCCGGCAATGCACCGAAGGCCACTGTCGGCAACACTCCGATCAGCGCCGCCAATGCCGATGCATTTCGCACCGCCGTGGTGTTGGTCGTCGACACCACGGTGTCCATGCAGCCCTACATCGATCAGGTCCGTGACGTGGTGCATCAACTGCAAACCCGCATCGCCGAGCGGGGCGAGCTGGACAGTGTCAGCTTTGGCCTGGTGGGGTTTCGAAACAGCATCCAGAAAACCCCGGGCCTGGAATACGTCGCCAAAACCTTGATCACTCTGGACCAGGGCCGCGACCCACAGCGCTTCATGGACCTGGCGCGGCAGGTCAAGGCGTCCACGGTCTCGAGCCATTCGTTCAATGAAGATGCGTTTGCCGGCGTGATGGAAGCGGTCGAGGGCATGGACTGGTCCGGTTATGGCGGACGCTTGATTCTGTTGGTCACCGATGCCGGTGCGTTGCGCAAGAACGACCCGTATGCCACCACGCAAATGAACGAGGCCGAAGTACGTCAGGCCGCGTTGGGCAAACAGATCAAAATCTACGCCTTGCACCTGCTCAGCGATGCCGGCAAGAAAACCCATGGCGGTGCGCAAAGCCAGTATCGCACCCTGACCGCCGACGCCAACCCGCAGATCGGCGATCTGTACATCCCGGTGCCGGGCGCCGATGTGCGCAAGTTCGGTGAACGGGTGGACGAGATCGGTTCGGTGTTTGCCGACCTGGTGCATCAGGTGCGCAGCAACAAGTCGCAAACCGTGCCGCTGCTGAGCGCTGCGCCGAGCCTGGCCGACAAATCGGCGGCCGTCGGCTACGCGATGCACATGGACTTCCTGGGGCTAAAAGCCGCCAGCCAGGCGCCGCAACTGGTCAGCGCCTGGACCGCCGACCGCGACCTGACCAACCCGGCACTGCCGGCGTTCCAAGTGTGCGTGATGCTGACCAAACTGCAGCTCAACGACTTGCAGCAATCGCTGAAACTGATCGTTGACGCCGCCCGCAAGACCCAGACCTCACCGAAGAATTTCTTCCAGGAAATCGCCAGTGCCAGTGCCTATATGAGCCGAGATCCCTCGGCCTTGCGCAAGGGCGGCAATCTGGCCGATGGCGGGGTTTTGGGGGAGTACCTGGAAGGACTGCCTTATCGCAGCAAGTCGCTGAACATGACCCAGGATTTGTGGCTTTCCCTGAGCGTGGCCGAGCAGGAGGACTTTATCGACGAGCTGGACTCGAAAATCCGCCTCTACGAAACCTTCCACAACGACCTGGCCAACTGGGTGCGTTTCGGCGATGCCGAACCGGGTGATGCCTTGTACCGCGTTCCATTGTCGACGCTGCCGTGATGCTGAACATGAACGCAGTGCACAAAAGCCGGGGCGCCGGCAGCCAGCGCTACAGCCTGGTGATTCCACGGCTGCAACTGCGTGCCGGTGAGCAACTGGCGGTGGTCGGTCCCAGTGGCTGCGGCAAAAGCACGTTGCTCGATTTGCTGGCGCTGGTGCTGGCGCCGGATCGGGCCGGGCAGTTTGATTTTGCGTCCGGCCAAACCACGACTGACATTGCCGGGCTGTGGCGCGCAGATGCGCAAAGTGCCTTGGCGAACCTGCGCAGCCGGCACTTGGGCTACGTGCTGCAAACCGGTGGCCTGCTGGATTTTCTGGACGTGCGCGGCAACATCGACCTGTCGCGCCAACTGCTCGGCTTGAAAGACGACGGCAGCGTCGATCGCCTGGCCGGGGCGTTGGATATCACCGATCAACTGGGCAAAAGACCGTGCGACTTGTCCGTTGGCCAACGGCAACGGGTGAGTTGTGCCCGCGCCCTGGCCCATGGGCCGCGCCTGCTGTTGGCCGATGAACCGACCGCTGCCCTCGATCCGCTGAACGCGGAACGCGTGATGCAGTTACTGGTGACCCAGGCTCGTGAACACAGGGTGTGCTGCGTCGTTGCCACCCACGACGAGTCACTGGCCCGCGCCAGCGGTTTGCAGGTGCGACGCATCAGTTGTCATCGCGACGTCGATGGCGGTGTCACCGCCACCCTTGGGGAGGCCTGCTGATGCGCGGCGCGCTGGTGGCTTCCCTGGCCTGGCAGGATTACCGCAACGATGCCTGGCTGTCGGCCTGCTCGGTATTGGCGCTGGTGGCGGTGATCGCACCGCTGCTGGTGCTGTTCGGTTTGAAATTCGGTCTGGTCAGCAGTTTGACCGAGCGCCTGGAAAACGACCCGGCCACCCGGGAGATCATCCCCCTGGGTGGCGGCCGGTTCAGTGCCGCGTTTATCGAGCAGTTGAGCCAGCGCAGCGACGTGTCGTTCGCCTTGCCGCGCACCCGGCAGATTGCCGCGACAGCGGATCTGACCGCAGGCGCTTCGACGGTGACTGTGGAAATGATCCCCACCACCGCCAACGATCCGTTGCTCGGCAGTCTGCCGGTGCCCCAAGGGCTGGATCAGGTGCTGCTCAGCCAGACCGCCGCCGAAAAGCTCGGGGCCAAGGCCGGTGATTGGTTAGAGGCCGGTTTTGGCCGGCAGGTGGCCGGTCGTGGCGAGGCGCAGCGCACTCGCGTTCAGGTGCTGCAGGTTCTGCCGCTGGAAGCCTTCGCCCGGGACGGATTGTTCGCGCCGTTGACGTTACTGGAAGCGGCTGAAGATTACCGGGACGGCCGCGCCGTGCCTGCGTTCGATTGGCCAGGTGATGCGGTGGGCGCGACGGAGCAGCGGGTATATCCGGCGTTTCGCCTGTACGCCCGCAGCCTCCAGGATGTCGAGCCGCTGCGCCAGTACTTCGCTGCGCAGAACCTGCTGGTCTCGACCCAGGCCCAGGCCATCGCCCAAGTGCAATCGCTGAGCCGCAACCTGTCGATCGTGTTCTGGATCATCGCCGGATTGGCCGTGGCGGGAGCGTTCGCGGCGATTTTTGCCGGGGCGCTTGCGGCGGTCGAGCGCAAGCGTCGAGCGTTATCGGTGCTGCGCTTGCTGGGGTTTTCCACGGCAGCGTTGCTGTTGTTTGTGGTGGTGCAGGCGCTGTACAGCGCCGGCCTTGCCGCCCTGTTGAGTGCCGGGCTGTATGGCCTGGCGCAATCGGGCTTGAACCATTTATTTGCGCAGATGCCGGGCGAGTACGCCAGCCATCTGCTGGCGCGTCACTACGCGTTGGCCCTGGCGGCAGTGCTCGGCGTCAGTGCCGTGGCGGCGCTCTGTGGTGGCTGGCGAGTGGCGCGTATCCAGGCGTGTGAAGGAATCCGAGATGTATAAGTTACTGGGCGCCGCCGTGGCGCTGAGCCTGGCCGGCATGGTCTGGGCTGATGAAGGCACCGACAAGCTGGACAACCCCAAGCCGTTGCCCGATGACGTCAGCCTGCCGCTGCCGTGCGAAGGGCAGATGGTGTTCCGTTACGTCTACATCCTGGCCCAGGGCAGTCTGGACGACCGCGAGATCAGCCTCGGTTACCCGTTCAGCGAAGGCGAGGCCGGCTATCAGCAGTCGTTCATTTCCGGTTATCGCCGGGACTTCATCAATGGCCAGTTCACCCTCAAGGATCTGCCCAAGGACTGGAGTAAAAGCATCACCCCGTTGATGCCCAAGACCGACGCCAACACCCCGCTCAAACCGATGCTCTATTTCATCGGCAAATACGAAGTCACCGCCCGCCAATACGCGCAGGTCATGGCCCAGGCGCAATCGTTGGCCAGCGGTGAACCAGCGCCAGCCTGCGAGGCGTTGCAGGCTGAAATTCCGCAAGGCATGGCCGGGCGTTTGCCCAAGGTGAAGCTGTCGCGATTCGAGGCGGAACGCTTCTCGGCGGTGTACAGCGCCTGGCTGATGAAATACCACAAGGACCTGCTGCCGGTGAGCGGTCGCGGCACCTCGGCAGAGGAGGGCGGGCTGGGTTTTGTGCGCTTGCCGACCGAAGTCGAATGGGAATTTGCTGCCCGTGGCGGGCAGGCCGTCAGCCGTCAGGACCTGGAAGGGCGCCTGTTTCCCCGGCGCCTGGACGGCAGCGAAAGCGACGGACCGCTGGCCGATTGGGCGGTCTTCAATCAGGTCGCCGGCGGCACCGGTCAGGCCGCGCGGTTGATGCCGATCGGTACCAAACTGCCAAACCCCATTGGCTTGTTCGACGTGATCGGCAACGCCGCCGAAATGGTCCAGGAGTCCTTCCAGCTGGTGCACGCCGGACGCCGCCAGGGCACCTACGGCGGCTTCGTGGTCAAGGGCGGCAATTACCTGGAAGGCGAGGGCACCTTGTTTACCGGGATGCGCCGCGAGTACCCGCTGTTCGCCGCCGACGGCACCGAGCAAAACAACGAAACCACCGGGTTCCGGGTCGCGGTTGGCGCGTTGTCGGCGCCCCGTTCGCGCTACAAGGAACTGTTTGCCCAATGGCAGAAAGAAGGTCGGCTGGCTTCGCTGACCGATGCCATCGATGACGCCCAGGACCCGACCAAACGCCTGGACAGCATCATTGCCGCCAGCGTCGATCCGCGTTTGCAAGCCGAGTTGGGGCTGGTCAACGAAGAGCTCAAGCGCAACGTCTCGCTCATCGCCCAACAGCGCGAGGAAGCGGCCGGCAACCTGATCCAGTCGGCGGCCCTGGTGGCCGAGACCGTCAACAACTACAACATTCGCCTGACCAATTTGCAGAAGAGTCGCCAGCAGGCCGTGGACGCCAAGGACGAGGCCAGCGCCAAGCTGTTCGCCATGGCCATCGACAACGGCCGCAGCGCGCTGGACGGCGCGGTGGCGATCTACATCGACAACCTGGCGACTGGCACGCGCTACACCGATGCCGTGATCCAGGCGCAGTTTCAACGCATCAAGGAAGAGTTGGAGCGCAAGCCGGTACTGGGCAAGAGCCTGGTGACGCGCGCGACGTTATTCGTTCGCCATGTCGGTGATTATCGTCAGCAACGACGAGCCGACCCGGCGGCGATATTGAAGGAATTGCTCGCATCGAACGCTCAGCGGTCTTGATCGTTCGTTGTACAGCGAGCTTGGAAGGGACTCAGGCGGCGATGGGCCGTGCTGAGCTGGTCAAACTTAAACGAGAACACAACTATGCTTTCCTCCCGTAAAGCTTTTGCTTCGGTTTCCAAGCGTCACTTGCTGCTGATCGCTGTTGGCTTCAGCACCGTACTGACCGGTTGCGCTACGTCGCCGACGTCCAAGGTCGCCTCGAGCACCAAGGTCGAGTACTACCCGAACTGCTACGAGCCGGTGCAGCACCTGCGCGCCACCGATTCGAACATGACCAAGTCGGTGGTTACCGGTGCGGCTGTCGGCGCTGTCGGCGGTGCACTGTTGGGCGCCCTGACCGATTCCGAGAACCGTGGCCGCAACGCCGCCATCGGTGCAGCAGGCGGTGCCCTGGCGGGCGGCGCGGTCGGTTACTACAACGAGCGTCAGAAGCAGATCGCCGATGACAACCAGCGCATCGCGTCCTACGCCTCCGACGTCAACAAAAGCGCCGCCGACATCGACCGCAGCACCGCGTACGCCAAGGCTTCGCAACAGTGCTACCAGAGCGCGTTCACCAAACTGGTCGCCGACCGCAAGGCCAAGACCGTCAGCGACACCGAGGGCCGCAAGCGCCTGGCAGAAATCGTCGCCGGCCTCAAAGAGTCCAACGACCTGATCGTCGCGGTGAACGGTAAAGCCAGCGAAGACCTGAACAACTACACCCAGGCCTACGAAAAAGACCTGCAGCAAGTAGGCGTGCAGCGCACTGACGTGGTCACCGTGGCGACCGCCGACACCACACCGGTCGTGACCCCGACCAAGAGCAAAAAAGCGGTGAAACCGGCGAAAAAACCGGTGCTGCCAACCGTGCCGAAAGAAGCGGTCACCACCGAGAAAACCCTGCAAACCGCACAAGCCAAACAGGCGGAAAGCAAGCAAGTCGCCAGCGCAGGCACCACTCAGGTCAACAGCATGTGCAAGAACCCGGACCTGGGCGACTGGGCACCGGTACCTTGCCCGAATGTTTGATTGAGCTTTCTGTAGGGCTTTGATCATTCCCGCGCACTGCGTGGGAATGATCTGTACTGGCTACGCCTGGGCGCCATGCGCCGCCATCTCCTGCGCTGGCAAATGATCCAGCGCTCGCTTCACCAGCAACTGCGGATTATCCGCCATTCTGCTCAACGCCAATTTACATCCCTGCCAGCTTCCATAGGGGATGCCGAGTTGGAACAGGCGCAAACTACCCGGCACGCTTACAAGCGAACAAAAGAATGATGTCGGACGCCTCCAGAAAGTACGTCAGAGTTTTCCGCGTTTCAGAATGTTGCGTCAGCAATGCGCGAAGGGCTTTCGATACTTTTGTAAGAAATTTGAGGCGAACAGAATATGTATCTGGAGAGAAACGGATCAAATACAAGGCGCCATCATTTTGACGGAGCCTTGTATTGCTTATTGTCCGTCACTTCTATGTCCATAGATGACTGTAACTTTTCGGAAACCTCCTACATTTTTCATTTTTTAATTTTGTCATGCTGGGTTCCGCTTCAGAACGTGAATGTTCAGCGATTATCACCGGGTTTGATAAACCGCTCTGGTCCAATGGTTTCGGGGGCAATGCGTCGAGATGGGAGGGTTAAAGTCAACGTCAGGGAATCCCCTGTCACATATAGGGCTTTCTCCTACATGCAATAGAGAAGCCGCCGTTTTATTGTTTATTTGGGTGCTTGCTAATGGCCATCATTGTGATTAGGATGCGCGCACTTGAAAGGGCGCGAACTCAATTGGATGAGGCTCATCGCAGCTCTTTGATACTGTCCGGCGCCATTGCAACTGCAATGGCCGCATGACCGTTATCCTAATTAAAGGCCATGGATGTCCTACTCAAGCAAACTTTCCGCTCATTACCTTGAACTCGCAAAAGCCTCTGTTTCCCAAGAGAGTTTCGCGGGCGAGGATGTTCGCTTTTCGAGCGAATACGAGGCATTGGAAAGCGAACTGGCCAAAGCCCAGTCCATGCACGAAAGTGGTCAGATCGACTGGCTGAAAATCCGTGAAAACAGCGAAAACCTGCTGCGCACTCAATCCAAGGATTTGCGTGTCGGCGCTTGGCTGACCTGGGCGCTGTACCAGCGCGAATCCTTCCAGGGGCTGCTGGCTGGCCTCGGTTTGCTGCACCATCTCTGTGAAAACCATTGGGCCGAAGTTCACCCGAACAAGGCCCGCACCCGCTCCGCCGCCATCAGCTGGTTGGTGCCGCGTCTTGAACAGGTGCTGAACGAAAACGTTGCGATCAAAGAGCAGCTGCCGCTGTTCCGCCGGCTGGTCGAGCATCTGGAAGGCCTCGATGCCGCGTGCACCGAGCACTTGGGCGATGACGCGCCGTTGCTGCTGCCGATCTCCCGCCGCTTGAAAAACATGGTTCAGCGCGCCGCCGATAACCAGCCGGAGCCCGGTGTGGTGGGCGCCGCAGTGGCCCAGGTCAAGCAGGCTGCGACCCAGCTGTTCACCCCCGGCGCGCCGATCGACAATGAGAAAGAAGCCCATAAGGCCCTGCGCGCCCAGCAGGAAAGCGCCCGTCCGTTGTGCGCCTGGTGGCTCAAGCAGAAAGCCACCGACCTGCGCGCCCTGCGCCTCAATCGTACGCTGCTGTGGCTGCCCATCGACGCGGTGCCCGAGCGCAATGCCGAGCAGATCACCGTCCTGCGTGGCGTGCCGGCAGACAAACTCAAGGCCTATCAGGACCGCTTCGACCAAGGGAAATACGCTGATCTGCTGGTAGAGCTGGAGGCGAGCCTGGCGAAGGCGCCGTTCTGGTTCGATGGCCAGCGAATGGTCTGGGAATGCCTTCAGGGGCTGAACGCCGAGATGGCCATGCGCGAAGTGGAAATCCACTTCGCGCTTTTGGTTCAGCGCCTGCCCGGCATTATCGAATTGCGTTTCCACGACGGCGCGCCGTTCGCCGACCCGGCCACCCGCGCCTGGATCAGCGCCCACGTCATGCCGCACCTGCAAAGCGCCAGTGCGCCGCGCAAGGTCGAAGTCGCCGATACCCAGCCGGCCTGGGAACTGGCCCTGGAAGAAGTCATGCCGATTCTGCGCAAGGACGGCCTCAAGGCCGCCGTGCAGATCCTCAAGCAGGGCCTGCAAAGCGCCCACGGCGGGCGGGTTCGGTTCTTCTGGCAGTTCGCCCTCGCGCGGCTGTGCTTCATGGCCAAGAAATACGAACTGGCCAAGACCCAACTCGAAACCCTCGACCAAACATTACAGGACTCAGGCCTGCACGCCTGGGAGCCCGATCTTGCGCTGGAAGTGCTGCATTTGCTGCATAGCTGCTGCGAGTTGTTACCGCAGAACCATGCAGTGCGTGAACGCAAGGAAGAGATTTATCGCAGGCTGTGCCACCTCGATCTCGAAGTGGTACTCGAATAGGCCCCAGGGCCACAACCGCAAGGAGAAAAGCCATGGCCAAAGAAGGCTCGGTAGCCCCCAAGGAACGCATCAACGTCACCTTCAAACCCGCCACCGGCGGTGCTCAGGAAGAGATTGAACTGCCGCTGAAACTACTGGCAATCGGTGACTACACCCACCGCAAGGACGAACGCAAAGTCGAAGATCGCAAGCCGATCAGCATCGACAAGATGACCTTCGACGAAGTGCTGGCCAAGCAAGAGCTGAGCCTGACGCTGAGCGTACCGAACCGTCTTCAGGAAGAAAGCGACACTGAAGAACTGGCCGTGCAACTGCGCGTCAACTCGATGAAGGACTTCAACCCGGCATCCTTGGTCGAGCAAGTGCCCGAGCTGAAAAAACTGATGGAGCTGCGCGACGCGCTGGTGGCCCTCAAAGGCCCGCTGGGTAACGCGCCTGCGTTCCGCAAAGCCATCGAAGGCGTGCTCGCCGACGACGAATCCCGCGGTCGCGTACTCGGTGAGCTGGGCCTGAACGCCGCAGCCCAGGACGCCTGAGCCCCCATCAGCCAAGGAAGCCAACACAATGAGCACTAGCGCAGCACAGCAAAAGAGCAACGAGAACGGCGAATACAGCATTCTCGACAGCATCATCGCCGAAACCCGCCTGACCCCGGATGACGAAGCCTACGACATCGCCAAGCGCGGTGTGTCGGCGTTCATCGAAGAGCTGCTCAAGCCGCAGAACAACGGTGAGCCGGTCAAGAAGGCCATGGTCGACCGCATGATCGCCGAGATCGATGCCAAGCTCAGCCGTCAGATGGACGAAATCCTGCACCACCCGGATTTCCAGTCCCTGGAATCGTCGTGGCGTGGCCTGCAGTTGCTGGTCGACCGCACCAACTTCCGCGAAAACATCAAGATCGAAATCCTCAACGTCTCCAAGGACGACCTGCTGGATGACTTCGAAGATTCGCCGGAAGTGATGCAGTCGGGCCTGTACAAGCACATCTACACCGCTGAATACGGCCAGTTCGGTGGTCAGCCGGTTGGCGCGATCATCGCCAACTACTACATGTCCCCAAGCTCGCCGGACGTGAAACTGATGCAGTACGTGTCCAGCGTAGCCTGCATGTCCCACGCGCCGTTTATTGCTGCCGCCGGCCCGAAATTCTTCGGCCTGGAAAGCTTCACCGGCCTGCCGGACCTGAAAGATCTGAAGGATCACTTCGAAGGCCCGCAGTTCGCCAAATGGCAGAGCTTCCGTCAGTCGGAAGACTCCCGTTACGTTGGCCTGACCGTGCCGCGCTTCCTGCTGCGTAACCCGTACGACCCGGAAGAAAACCCGGTCAAATCGTTCGTGTACAAAGAAACCGTCGCCAACAGCCACGAGCACTACCTGTGGGGCAACACGGCCTACGCGTTCGGCACCAAGCTGACCGACAGCTTCGCCAAATTCCGCTGGTGCCCGAACATCATCGGCCCGCAAAGCGGTGGCGCGGTTGAAGACCTGCCGTTGCACCACTTCGAAAGCATGGGCGAAATCGAAACCAAGATTCCTACTGAAGTACTGGTTAGCGACCGTCGTGAATACGAACTGGCCGAGGAAGGTTTCATCTCCCTGACCATGCGCAAAGGCTCCGACAACGCAGCGTTCTTCTCCGCAAGCTCGGTGCAGAAGCCGAAGTTCTTCGGCATCAGCGCAGAAGGCAAGGCTGCAGAGCTGAACTACAAGCTCGGCACCCAACTGCCGTACATGATGATCGTCAACCGCCTGGCTCACTACTTGAAAGTGCTGCAGCGCGAGCAACTCGGTTCGTGGAAAGAACGTACCGACCTCGAGCTGGAACTCAACAAGTGGATCCGCCAGTACGTGGCCGACCAGGAAAACCCGAGCGCCGAAGTTCGTGGCCGTCGTCCACTGCGCGCAGCCCAAATCATCGTCAGCGATGTTGAAGGCGAGCCGGGCTGGTACCGCGTCAGCCTGAACGTGCGCCCGCACTTCAAGTACATGGGTGCTGATTTCACCCTGTCGCTGGTTGGCAAGCTGGACAAAGAGTAAACGGAGCGACTCATGACTGGATACGGCAGCCTTTTCGAACGCTTGGGTGGCGACGCGGACAAACGCGTCGGCTGGAGCCGCGAGGTTTCCGCCATGGCGTCGGTGGCTGCCCATCTGGCCAAGATGCTCAGCACCCGTGCGGGCAGCGTGCAAACGCTGTCCGATTACGGGCTACCCGATCTCAATGACATGCGCCTGAGCCTGCACGACTCCCTGAGTCAGGCCCGCCGGGCCATCGAAAGCTTCATCGAAGCCTACGAACCGCGCCTGAGCAACGTGCGTGTCATCTCCCTGCCGCGTGACAACGATCAGCTTCGCCTGTCCTTCAGCATCGAAGGCCTGCTGGAAGTTGATGGTTTCAAGCGCCAGGTCAGTTTCGCCGCGCGCCTGGATGGCAGCGGTCAAGTAAAGGTCAATTAAGGAGACTCCGATGTCCGGCAAACCCGCAGCACGCGTATCCGACCCCACCGCTTGCCCGCTCCCCGGCCACGGCACCAACCCGATCGCCGCCGGTTCCGGCGACGTGTTCTTCGACGGCCTCGCGGCCGCCCGCCAAGGCGATGCCTCGGCGTGTGGTGGTGCGATGGTTGGCGATCTTGCAACGACTGTTTTGATTAACGGTAAACCGGCGGCGACCGTGGGCTCCGTTGGCGCTCATGGCAATAAAGTTACGGCCGGGTCTTCGACGGTGATTATCGGGAACTCTCACACGCCGGTTCCGTTTATTCCGCCGGTTCCATTGATGCTGTTTTCCCATTGTCAGCATGTTGTGATGGAAGATCAGGATGGAAATCCACTTCAGGATATTCCTTATCAGATTACAACCGCCAAAGGCGAAGTTATCTCCGGGCAAAGTGATGCAATGGGCAGAACCCAGTTGGTAGGGGGGGAAGAAGGTGAAACTTTTGACTTTCACGCCGCAATTGATGGAGCGTCGGTATGAGTGCCGAAATTTTGTCTACCTTGATGGCGCGGTCAATTGCGTTAACTCCAAAGTCAGATCCCGTCGGGAAAAAAGTTACCTATAAAGTATTCTGGAAAACGACTGCTTTCTGGACGGATGCAGATATTGCTGCTTATCACGACGAAGCACCATTGATTGCGGAAAGACTGATCAATGAGCAGTATTGGGATAAAAATGGCGCGGTAAGTAACTATAGATTTACCTGCGAAGATTTTGCAATCATGATCTTAGTAGAGTTTTCTAGTAAGCGCGGGCTTCCAGTTAAGCTGGTTACTGGCGTAAGGGCTTATAGAAACATGGAAAATTATAGTCCGTCCGCTCATGATCGATATGGGTCGAATAAGTACGGTTTCGCTGAAATGGTGATGCTGACTTACGGCGCCCGTGAGATGCAAAAAACGGGGGTCAATACTGTAGCAGTAGCCTCCTTGGAGGATTTGATGCCGGGCGACATCCTTGCGCAGGCACTTGATCGTCCGATAACGAATAATACTGCCCATCACATACAGATGGCTGTGGCTGTGACTGACTCACGAATTGATATACGCCAGGGAAATACAGACGCAGCAATTATCTGGCCTTTTACATGGCTTGAGAAGCTTAAGGGGAAAGATATGGCTGATCCCCAAAGTGGAGGATATGTAGGGCTTCCGGTACAAAAAGGATACTTCATTAAGTCAGGGACGGGCTGGACTTACCATAATCTGACGAAAGGCTCTGTTGGTGAGGATTTTCTTAAGTACTTTGAATTATACCGCTGGAATTTTATGGGGTTTAATAAGGAATGACTATGGAAGGTTACTTTGCCGGTATGGTAGATAATGACTATTTCGGCGTGCTGGCGTTTTTTTGTTTTTTTGTTGGTGTTGCCGGGCTTATACCAAGCGTTAGGGAAAAAAGGCTTCACAAGGTATTGAATTTTATTTGTGTTATGGCTGTTCCAGTCATGTTTGTGATAGGTGTCTATTATTTGACGCACTCCAGTGTCTGATTTTTATATGGTCATACCCTAGTGGGAATGGCACTGGCTGAATGCATTTATCATTAATACACCTTACATGCACTTGGAAAAATGACAGACATGCTAGTGAGCGGTGAAATAGAAGGCTACCTGGCCGTTGTAGCCGACAGCAATTTGTTTGGCGCTCTGGCATTGCTGAGTCTTGTGCTGATTCTGACCGGGCTTCGTCGTGGATTCCGAGAGTCGCTGCTGCATCGCGTGCTGACGTTCGTAGTGTTAATGACCGTCGTCCTGATGGAGCTCACCGGATCCTACTATGCGAATTTGAGTCCAGCATGAACATCTACGTTCGCGTTGCCATGTGCCTGGCTTTCCACGTCGCTGGATGCGTTGCGTACGCTTTCCTGAACGACGCAGTTGTCATTGCCTATAAAGCGTTCAACGGCGGATTTACCACACGTGGAGTGGGTATCGGTATCGCTCACTACACGTTCATTTACATTTTTTTCGGGGTGAATCTGGTGGTCGCGTTGATCCCGAACCTGTGGGTCAAGCTTGGCATCCTGGCGCTGATGGTCAGTTTCATTCTGTACACCATGGTGCCGGACAACCCCCTTCGCGCGCTCTTCTACACCGTGGCCCAGGGCGGAGTGACATTGCTGGCGATTCTGGTAACGCAGGTCATTGAGTTGCGTTTGGAAAGGCGCGCTCTGATGCGGCAGGCAGTACCTGTGAATCCTATTCAGGAGGTGATCGCATGATCAGTTCAGGTCGCCGCCGGTTGCTTCTCACAGCTCTGTGGCTCCTCGTGGGGTACGTGGTTTCAGGGCTGACAGTCGCGCTCTACAGGACGTTTTTTTCATGAGTTCCACTACCAGACAGGTAACCCATGTCCTTTAACCACTACTACCAAAGCGAACTCACCGCACTTCGCCAGTTAGGTCGTCGTTTCGCCGAGCGTAGCCCGGCGTTGGCGCCTTTCCTTGGTCAGGCCGGGCGGGATCCGGATGTGGAGCGGTTGCTGGAGGGCTTTGCCTTTCTGACCGGTCGTCTGCGCCAAAAGCTCGACGACGAGTTGCCGGAGCTCAGCCACTCGCTGATGCAGTTGCTGTGGCCGAACTACATGCGGCCGCTGCCGGCGTTCAGCATTTTGCAGTTCGATCCGTTGAAGCGTTCCGGGCCGGCGTTGAGGGTTGAGCGTGATACGCCGGTCGAGAGTGTGCCGGTCGATGATGTGCGCTGCCGTTTCCGTACGTGCTACCCGACCGAGGTGCTGCCGCTGGATCTGGCTGCGCTGAATTACTCGGTGAAGGGTGACGGTTCGCTGTTGAGCCTGCGCCTGGAGATGAGCGCGGATGGTCACCTCGGCGAGTTGGAGCTGAGTCGTCTGCGCCTGCACTTTGCCGGTGAGCGTTACATCAGCCAGATGCTTTACCTGAGCCTGTTGCGCAACCTCGAAGGCATCGAGCTGATCCCGCTGGACGGCGCCGGCAAGCCCATCAACGGCGTAAGCGGTCAACCGATGGCGTTCAAGATGCCCGGCGACCGTGTGCAGCCGGTGGGTTTTGCCGAAGAGGAAGCGTTGATCCCGTATCCGCTGAACACCTTCCGCGGCTATCGCTACCTGCAGGAGTATTTCGCTTTCCAGGACAAATTCCTGTTCGTTGATATCAACGGTCTGGACCTGCTCAAGGCATTGCCGGAAGACACCCTCAAGCAAATGCGCGGCCTTGAATTGCGCTTCGATATTCGCAAGAGCGGCATCATGCGGATGCGTCCGACCCTGGACAACGTGAAGCTCTATTGCACGCCGATCGTCAACCTGTTCGAGCACGATGCACTGCCGATTCGCCTCGACGGCAAACAGGACGAATACCTGCTGTTGCCGGCCGAATACGACCTGGAAAACTGCGGTGTGTTTTCGGTGGAAACCGTGACTGGCTGGAAGCCCGGCGGCCTCGGTTATCAAGAGTACGTGCCATTCGAATCCTTCGAGCACGACCCGAGTTTCGACGTGCCCAACAGCCGTCCGCATTACAGCATCCGCCAGCGTTCGTCGTTGCTGCACGACGGCCTCGACACCTACTTGAGCTTCGGCATCCGCCATACCGAAGCCCACGAAACCCTGTCGATCGAGCTGATGTGCACCAACCAGAACCTGCCGCGCAAGCTCAAGCTCGGCGACATCCGCATGGCCTGTGAAGAGACGCCGGAGTTTTTGAGCTTCCGCAACATCACCCCGGCTACCTCGAGTTTCGCGCCGCCGCTGAACCGCGACTTCCTCTGGAAGCTGATCAGCAACATGTCGCTCAACTATCTGTCGCTGGCCGACGTCAACGCGTTGAAGGTGATTCTCGAAACCTACGACCTGCCGCGCTACTACGACCAGCATGCGGAAAAAGTCAGCAAACGCCTGCTGGGCGGGCTCAAGTCGATCAAGCACCAGCATGTCGACAGATTGCACCGAGGGTTGCCGGTTCGCGGGTTGCGCACCGAGCTGACCATCGATCCGGAAGGGTATATCGGCGAGGGCGACCTGTTCGTGTTCGCTTCGGTTCTTAACGAGTTTTTCGCGCTTTACGCCAGTCTCAATTCGTACCACGAGCTGCGGGTAAAAAGCACACAGGGAGAGGTGTACCAATGGACACCACGTATGGGCCTGCAGCCCCTGCTTTAAGCGGGCTGACCCGGGTAATACGCGAGTACTCGCTGTTTCAGGCCGTGCTGCTGGTGATTGACCGGCTGCGCGATGCACACCCGCACCTGAGCGAAGACGACCTGTACGACCAGCTGGAATTCCAGGCCAACCCGAGCCTGGGTTTCCCTGGCAGCGACGTCGATCGCGTGGAGTTTTTCGAAGAACACGGGATGAGGCGCGCGCGTCTGCGTTTCAACCTGATCGGCCTGGTCGGCTCCGGTTCGCCGTTGCCTGCGTTTTACGGCGAACAGGCGCTGGGTGACAGCGAAGACGGCAACCCGACCCGTAACTTTCTCGACCTGTTTCACCATCGCCTGCAACGGCTGATGCTGCCGATCTGGCGAAAGTATCGCTACCGCGCGAGTTTCCAGAGTGGCGCGCTCGACCCGTTTTCGGCGCAGCTGTTTGCCCTGATCGGCCTCGGCGGCGAAGAGATCCGCAAGGCCCAGGAACTGAACTGGAAACGCCTGCTGCCGTACCTCGGCCTGCTCAGCTTGCGGGCGCACTCGGCGGCGTTGATCGAAGCGGTGCTGCGCTACTACTTCAAGCACGCCGAGCTGACCATCGAGCAGTGCATCGAGCGCCGCGTCGAAATCCTCGACGAGCAGCGCAATCGCCTCGGTCGCGGCAACAGCATGCTCGGCGAAGACCTGGTGCTGGGCGAACACGTGCGCGACCGCAGCGGCAAATTCCGCATTCACATCCGCGAGCTCGACTGGCAACGCTTCCACGAATTCCTGCCGATCGGTTTCGGCTACCAGCCGCTGTGCGCGCTGGTGCGGTTCACCCTGCGTGACCCGCTCGATTACGACATTCGCCTGGTGCTGCGCCAGGAAGAAATCCGCGAACTTCGCATCGGTGAGCAGAACGCCTGTCGCCTGGGATGGACCAGTTGGCTCGGCCGCGAAAAAGCGGACGGCGTGGTGACCCTGGGCAGCAAAATTCATTAAGGACAGATGACACATGATCAACGTAGACCTGCAACAACTTATCCAGGCGCTGGACGCCGAAACCCGTCGTGACCTGGAAAGTTCTGCCGAACGCTGCGTCGCCCGTGGCGGCAGCAAGATCCTCGTCGAAGACTTGCTACTGGGCCTGCTGGAGCGTCCGCAAGGCCTGCTCGCCCGGGCGTTGCAGGATGCCGAAGTGGACGCTGGCGAGCTGAGCGCCGCGCTGCAATCGCGGGTCGAGCACAGCGCCTCGCGCAACCCGGTGTTCGCCCCGGAACTGGTGCAGTGGCTGCAGGACGCCTTGCTGGTGGCCAACCTCGAACTGGGCCAGAGCCAGGTCGAGCAGGCCGCGTTGATCCTCGCATTGCTGCGCAACCCGATGCGCTATGCCGGCAGCCGTTATCAGTCGTTGCTGGCCAAGCTGAACATCGAGCGTCTGAAAGAATTCGCCCTGTCGCAGAAAGAACAACCGGCCACCGGCAAACCGGCGGTGCCCGGCGAATCACTGCTGGAGCGCTTCACCCACAACCTGACCCAGCAGGCTCGCGACGGCAAACTCGACCCGGTGCTGTGCCGCGATGGCGCGATCCGTCAGATGGTCGACATCCTCGCTCGTCGCCGCAAGAACAACCCGATTGTGGTGGGTGAAGCGGGCGTCGGTAAAACCGCCATCGTCGAAGGACTGGCCTCGCGCATCGCCGCCGGTGAAGTGCCGCAAGTCTTGAAAGGCGTTGAGCTGCTGTCGCTGGACATGGGCCTGTTGCAGGCCGGCGCCAGCGTCAAAGGCGAGTTCGAACGTCGCCTCAAAGGCGTGATCGACGAAGTCAAAGCCTCGCCGAAGCCAATCATCCTGTTCATCGACGAAGCCCATACCCTGATCGGCGCGGGTGGCAACGCCGGCGGTTCTGACGCGGCCAACCTGTTGAAACCAGCCCTGGCCCGTGGCGAGTTGCGCACCATCGCCGCCACCACCTGGGCGGAGTACAAAAAATACTTCGAGAAAGACCCGGCCCTGGCCCGTCGTTTCCAACCGGTGCAACTGCACGAACCGACCGTCAGCGAAGCGGTGACCATTCTGCGTGGCCTGGCTCAGGTCTACGAGAAGAGCCACGGCATCTACCTGCGCGATGACGCGGTGGTTGCCGCGGCTGAGTTGTCCGCCCGTTACCTGGCGGGTCGTCAGCTGCCGGACAAGGCGGTCGACGTGCTCGACACCGCCTGCGCCCGGGTGCGCATCAGCCTCGCCGCCGCCCCGGAAAGCCTGGAACGCCTGCGTGGCGAACTGGCCGAAGGTGGCCGTCAGCGTCAGGCCCTGCGTCGTGACGCCGAAGCCGGTCTGCTGATCGATCACGAAGCGTTGGACGCTCTGGAAGATCGCCTGGCCGATGCCGAAGACGAAAAGGTCGCCCTCGAAACGCTGTGGACCGAGCAGAAAGAACTGGCCGAGCGCCTGCTGGACCTGCGTCAGCAACTGGCCAAGGCCCGTGAGACCGCCGCTGTCGAACCGACCATCACGGTCGAGGAAGACGCCGAAGGCACCGTGATCGAAACGTTGCCGGTGGACGAAGGGCAAAGCGTTGAAACCCTGGAAACCGCGCTCAACGAAACTCACAAAGCGCTGACCGAGCTTCAGGTCAAAGAACGCCTGGTGAGCTTCGAAGTCTGCCCGCGTCTGGTGGCCGAAGTGATCAGCGCCTGGACCGGTGTGCCATTGGCGCAACTGGCTCGCGAACACAACGCCAAGGTCGCAAGCTTCGCCACCGACCTGCGCACGCGTATTCGTGGTCAGGAGCAAGCGGTTCATGCGCTGGACCGTTCGATGCGCGCCACTGCCGCTGGCCTGAACAAGCCTGATGCCCCGGTCGGTGTATTCCTGCTGGTCGGCCCGAGCGGCGTCGGCAAGACCGAAACCGCGCTGGCCCTCGCTGATTTGTTGTACGGCGGTGATCGTTTCATCACCACCATCAACATGTCCGAGTTCCAGGAGAAGCACACCGTGTCGCGTCTGATCGGTGCGCCGCCGGGCTACGTCGGTTACGGCGAGGGCGGCATGCTCACCGAAGCCGTGCGGCAGAAACCGTACTCGGTGGTGTTGCTTGATGAAGTCGAAAAAGCCGACCCGGACGTGCTCAACCTGTTCTACCAAATCTTCGACAAAGGCGTGGCCAACGACGGGGAAGGGCGCGAGATCGATTTCCGCAACACGCTGATCCTGATGACCTCGAACCTGGGCAGCGACCGCATCAGCGAACTCTGCGAAGACGGCGCGCGGCCGACCGCCGAAGTCCTCGAAGAAACCATACGCCCGGTGCTCAGCAAACACTTCAAACCGGCGTTGCTGGCGCGCATGCGCGTGGTGCCTTACTACCCGGTGGGCGGCCCGGTGCTGCGCGAGCTGATCGAAATCAAACTCGGTCGTCTGGGCGAGCGCCTGAACCGCCGTCAGCTGGATTTCACTTACTCCCAGGACCTCGTCGATCACCTGGCCGAACGCTGCACTCAAAGCGACAGCGGCGCACGCCTGATCGACCACTTGCTCGACCTGCATGTGCTGCCGCTGGTGGCCGACCGTTTGCTCGATGCGATGGCCACCGGTGAAAGCCTCAAGCGCGTGCATGCGACGCTCGACGGCAATGCCAGCGTGACGTGCGAGTTCGCCTGAGGTGGGTGTGATGTTCACTCAAGTGCCGCAACCGCTGGTCTATGCCGAAGCCTTGCTGGCGCAGTTCGCCAGCCTGTCGCGGGCGGCGGACAGCGCTGTGCTGCTGGGTGACTTCGTGCGCGGCCTGGCCGAGCTCAGCGGTTGCGAGCTGACGCAGTTGTACCTGCTGGATGCGACCCACACTTGCCTGGGGATGAACGCCGAGTGCCTGAACGGCGTTCTGCAACCCCGGGAAGGGGCGAGCCTGCCGGCGGATTACAACGGTGAACAACTGCTGCAATTCGCCCTGTGCCAGAACCGCGTGGTGTGCCTCAGCGAGCTGAGCGGCAGCCTGCACGAAACCAGTTTCCTGCCACCCCAGGCCACGCCCTGGCAGTCGCTGCTGTGCGTGCCGCTGGTCAATCAGCAGAAGGCTGTCGAAGGTTTGCTGCTGTGCGCCAGTCGCCGCCAGATCGACCTGCAAGGGTTTGCCGATTCCCTCGGTCAACTGGGCTCGTTCGTGCTCGGTCAGTTGCACTTGCTGCAACGTTTGCGTCAGCCGACCGGTGATACACGCCCGGCGCTACTCAACGTCCCGAGCGCCAGCGGTTATGGCCTGATCGGCAAGAGCGTGGCGATGCGCCAGACCTACTCGTTGATCAGCAAAGTCCTGCACAGCCCCTACACCGTGCTGCTGCGCGGTGAGACCGGCACCGGCAAGGAAGTGGTCGCGCGGGCGATTCACGATTGCGGCCCGCGCCGGTCCCAGGCGTTCATCGTGCAGAACTGCGCAGCGTTCCCCGAGAACCTGCTGGAAAGCGAGCTGTTCGGCTACCGCAAGGGCGCCTTCACCGGTGCCGATCGCGACCGTGCGGGACTGTTCGACGCGGCCAACGGCGGCACCTTGTTGCTCGATGAAATCGGCGACATGCCGCTGTCCCTGCAAGCCAAGTTACTGCGGGTATTGCAGGAGGGCGAGATCCGCCCGTTGGGTTCCAACGACACCCACAAGATCGACGTGCGGATCATCGCCGCAACGCACCGCGATTTGTCGGTGCTGGTCAGCGAAGGCAAGTTCCGCGAGGACTTGTACTACCGCCTCGCGCAATTCCCGATCGAACTGCCGGCCCTGCGTCAACGCGAAGGCGACATCCTCGACCTGGCGCGGCACTTCGCCGACAAGGCTTGCGCGTTTCTGCAGCGCGATGCGGTGCGTTGGTCCGACGCGGCGCTGGATCACCTGTCCGGTTATGCCTTCCCCGGCAACGTTCGCGAACTCAAGGGTTTGGTCGAGCGCGCAGTACTGCTGTGCGAGGGCGGCGAGTTGCTAGCCGAGCATTTTTCCCTGCGCATGGAAGCCATGCCGGAAGACAGCAGCCTGAACCTGCGCGAACGCCTGGAGCAGGTCGAACGCAGTCTGCTGCTCGACTGCCTGCGCAAAAACGACGGCAACCAGACCCTCGCCGCCCGCGAACTCGGGCTGCCACGGCGCACGCTGCTGTACCGCCTCGGGCGGCTGAATATCAATTTGGGTGACTTCGATGGTTAACCCAAAACAAATTTCTGTGGCGAGTGGACTTCCTGTGGTGAGCAGGCTTTCTGTGGCGAGGGGGCTTGCCCCCGTTCGGCTGCGAAGCAGTCGTAGTCCGGTAAATGTGGTTTGCCTGAATAAACAGGATGGCCGGTTTTGGGGCCGCTTTGCGACCCAACGGGGGCAAGCCCCCTCGCCACAGGGGATCTGCTCTAAGCCTTGGATTAGAGCCTCCCAATCAAACTCATTCGCTTCTGATAGCGCCACCCGAAAGGGTCGGCGCTTTGTGCTTTGTCTACCTCTGGAGACCCTCTGATGCCTGTTCGTCACTGGCAAGCCGTCCTGCTGACCCTCGTCGTTCTATGCGGCCTCGGCGGCTGTAGCGGCAATTACAAATACAACGACAACACCTATCGCCCGTTGGGTGATCCGCAGGCGGTCAATCGCGGCAAGTGACCGCAAGGAGCATCATCATGGAACTGGTTTTCGAAATGCTGAACACCAAGCAGTTCGTGCCCACGGATTTGTGCCAGAAGACCTTCAAACAGGCCGGTGGCGTGATCGGCCGGGGCGAGGACTGCGACTGGATCATCCCCGACCGCAAGCGTCACCTGTCCAACCACCACGCGGTGATCAGCTACCGCGAGGGCATGTTTTTCCTGACCGATACCAGCAGCAACGGTATCCAGGACAGCGAAAGCGGCGCACGCCTGCGCAAGGGCGAGCCGATGCGCATCGAACACGGCAGCGTGTATGTGCTGGGTGACTTCGAGATTCGCGCGCGACTGGTGCGCGACCCGGCGACGTTCGACGTCGAAGTCGGCCGTCCGCAGGCCGCGGGCAGCATCATCCCGGACGACGCATTCCTCGACCTTGACCCGCTCAATGCCCTCGACCAGCAAGAACGCGTGTACTCGGAAATCGAGGAGCTGATTTCCCCGAGCACGGTGATCGAGGACACCCGTCAGCGCGCCGACTACGCGCGCATCGACATGGAAAGCCTGATGGTGCCGGAGCTGATCGCCGCCCCGGCAGAGCCAGCGCCAGCCCCGCCGCCAAAAGCGGTTGAGCGTCAGAGCGAAGGTTTCTGGGAGCACTTCGGCGCGGCGTTGGGCGTGGACCTCAAAGGCCTCGACCACGACGCCCGCGAAGCCCTGGCCCTGAACGCCGCACGCCTGCTCAAGCAGAGCGTCGGCGGTTTGCAGCAGAGCCTGCGCACCCGCAGCGAGCTGAAAAACGAACTGCGCCTGGCCCAGACCACCGTGCAAGGCAGCCAAAAGAACCCGTTGAAATTCGCCGTCGATGCCGGTGAAGCGTTGGGCATTCTGTTGCAGGGCAACAAGCCGGGCCAATTGCCGGCCGAGCAAGCGATCTCCCGTGCGTTCCGCGATTTGCAGGCGCATCAGGTGGCCTTGCTGACCGCCAGCCGCGCCGCCGTTCGCGGCACTCTTGAGCACTTCTCGCCACAACAGCTGACCCTGCGTTTCGAGCGAGACAACAAGCCATTGCTCGCCACCTCCGGCAGTCGCTGGAGAGCTTATGGGCGTTATCACCAGGCCCTGCGTCAGGACGATGAATGGAGCGAACGTCTGTTGGCCCGCGACTTCGCCCAGGCCTACGAAGAACAGATCCGCCTGATTTCCACCCTACACACCGACCACCAAGGATGATGCGCATGTCTCGCTGTTCCACCGCTTTTTTCAAGATGCTGACTGCGTTCGCTGCTTTGGTGCTGCTGGCCGGTTGCTCGTCGCTGTCGCCGTATTCCACCGTGACCAAGCTCAACCTGAAGCTGACCGCCAGCGATCAATTGAACCCGGACCTCAACGGTCGTCCGTCGCCGATCGTCGTACGCCTGTTCGAGCTCAAGCACCCGGTGGCCTTCGAGAACGCTGATTTCTTCAGCCTCTACGAACGCGCCAAGGAATCCCTGGCCCCGGACTTGGTGGCCAGCGAAGAACTGGAACTGCGCCCAGGCGAAACCGTCGAGCTCAAGCTCAGCGTGGAAGAGGGCAGCCGTTACGTTGGCGTGCTCGCCGCCTACCGCGACCTGCCGGAAACCAAGTGGCGCTACACCGTGCAAATCACTCCGGTGCAAGTCACCGCGGCTGACCTGACCCTCGATCAGGCCGGCATCCGCAACACCCATGAAACGCTCGCCAAGGCGGATGACTGAACATGAATGCCCATAAAGTCATTTGGCAGGAAGGCATGCTGTTGCGTCCGCAGCACTTCCAGCACAACGATCGTTACTACGACCACCAGATGAAGACCCGCACCCAGTTGCTGGGCAGCTACACCTGGGGCTTCCTCAACCTGGAAATCGACTTGCAGTTCCTCAACATGGGCAAACTGGTGATCAGCCAGGCCTCGGGGATTCTGCCGGATGGCAGCCTGTTCGAACTGGGCGGCAACACCGAGCCGCTGGCCCTGGACGTGCCGCCGAACACCGGCAACACGCCGATCTATCTGGCGCTGCCGCTGGTGACCGGTAACCACATCGAAGCCCGCCGCCCGGAGCAATCCGACGTGCTGGCGCGCTACACCGCGTATGAAGCGGAAGTCGCCGACTCCAATGCCGGCGACGACTCCGCCAGCCAGGTCAGTTGCGCCCGTCCGGACTTCAAGCTATTGCTCGGCGAGCAGCAGAGCGACCAGGCCTACGTGAAACTGAAGATCTGCGAAGTGCTCGACACCACGCCTGACGGCGTGATCAGCCTCGACCCGGATTTCGTGCCGACCTACATTCAGGCGCACTCGTCCAGCTACCTGCTGTCGTGCCTCAAAGAAGTGATCAGCATGCTCGGCCACCGGGGCGACACCATCGCCGACCGGATCCGCTCCAACGGCAAGGTCGGTGGCGCGGAAGTCGGCGACTTCATGATGCTGCAACTGATCAACCGCACCGAACTGTTGCTGCGCCATTACCTCGGCCTGGAGCAGGTTCACCCGGAAGAGTTGTACCGCACGCTGCTGACCATGCTCGGCGATCTGGCGACGTTTTCCAGCGACAGCAAACGCCCGCGTCTGGACAGCCGTTACCAGCACAGCGATCAGGGCGCGAGCTTTCGCAAACTGATGGAAGCGATTCGTCAGGTGCTGTCGATGGTGCTCGAACAGCACGCCATCGAGCTGATTCTGCAAGCGCGTCAGTACGGGATCATCGTGTCGCCGTTGCACGACCACAAACTGCTGGGCTCGGCTTCGTTCGTGCTCGCAGCCAGTGCCAACTGCGACTCCGAAGAACTGCGCCATCGCCTGCCGGCGCACCTCAAGGTCGGCCCGGTGGAGCGCATCCGCCAACTGGTCAACCTGCACCTGCCGGGCATCAAGGTCAAACCGTTGCCGGTGGCCCCACGGCAGATCGCGTTCCACTCCAACAAAACCTATTTCATCCTCGAACTCAGTTCCGAAGACCTGGCGCAACTCGAACGCTCCGGCGGCTTCGCGTTCCACGTGTCCGGCGAATTCGCCGAGCTTGAACTGAAATTCTGGGCCATCAGGAACTGACCGACATGATCAAGGACATGGAACACACCCAGGACGACAAAACCGTCCTGCTCGACCGCCAGGGCCACGGCCCGGCCTCGAGTCCGCTGACTGACTTCGCGGCACCACCGCGTTTTGAACAGTTGGAAGAACGGATGATCTATGCCGCGCGCCTGCGCCCGGCCGAAGCGTTCAACATCAGCCTCAATTCGCTGGTGGCGGCGGCGTCCGAACTGCTGTCGGAAGTGGTGCGGCTCAAGCACAGCGACACCCGCGAAGACCTGTACGCGCTCAACGAGCGGCTGACTGCCGGGCTGAAACTGTTTGAAGTGCGGGCGCTGCACAACGGTGCTGAAAGCAGCCAGGTGATGGCCGCCCGTTACGTGCTCTGCACCGTGGTCGACGAAGCCGTCGTCACCACGCCGTGGGGCAACGAAAGCGAGTGGTCGCAGATGAGCCTGCTCAGCAGCTTCCACAACGAAACCTTCGGTGGCGAGAAGTTCTTCCAACTGCTGGATCGCCTGTCGAAAAACCCGGTCAAGCACCTGCCGATGCTGGAGCTGATGTACCTGTGCCTGTCCCTCGGTTTCGAAGGCAAGTACCGGGTGCAAGCGCGCGGCATGCTCGAACTCGAAGGCATCCGCGACGCCCTGTATCGGCAGATTCGCCAACTGCGCGGCGACGTGCCTCGCGAGTTGTCGCCGCACTGGGAAGGCTTGAACGATCAGCGTCGCAGCCTGGTGCGCATTGTGCCGGCGTGGATGGTGGTGCTGTTCACCGTGGTGTGCCTGGTGGTGATGTATTCGGGCTTTGCCTGGGTGCTGGGTGAACAACGCGAAACCGTTCTGCAACCTTATCAGCAGCTTGATCCGGCCACGGCTCAGCCGCAGTCGAAGCCGTAAACAGGGACGTGTGATGAAAAAGTTTTTCAAGAAAGTCGGCGCGTTCCTGCGCCAGACCTGGGTATGGACCCTGTTGCTGGTGCTGTTCGTTGCGCTGCTGGTGTGGTTCGTCGGGCCGCTGCTGGCGGTCAATGACTACAAATTCTGGGAAGGTTCGACCTCCCGTTTGCTGACCATCAGTGTGCTGTTCCTGATCTGGGGCCTGACCATGGTCTTCGTCAGCTGGCGCGCCGGTGTGCGCAAAAAGGCTGTGGAAGCCACCGAAGACGGCCAGGACCGCATTCGCCGTGAAGAGCTGATCGACGAAGAAGAGAAAGAGTTGAAGGTGCGTTTCAAGGACGCCCTGAAAACCCTGAAGACGTCGAGCCTGTATCGCGGCCGCAGTGAACGCTGGCGCAGTGATTTGCCGTGGTACTTGCTGATCGGCCCGCAGGGCAGCGGCAAGACCAGCCTGCTGGACTTCTCGGGCCTTGAGTTTCCGATCAACAAGATCGACCGCAAACTCACCCGCGACACCCTCGGCACGCGGCATTGCGACTGGTACTTCGCCGACCACGGCGTGCTGATCGACACCGCCGGGCGTTACCTGACCCAGCCGGATGCCGAAGTCGATGGCAGTGCCTGGAGCACCTTGCTCGACCTGCTGCGTAAGCGTCGCCGCAACCGCCCGTTGAACGGCGTGCTGGTGACCATTCCGGTGGAAACCCTGCTGGGCGGCAGCGAGCAGGACCTCGAAACCCTGGCCCGCCAGGTGCGTGCGCGCCTGCAAGACGTGCATCAGAAACTGCACGTCGATGTGCCGATTTATCTGGTGTTGAGCAAGGCCGATCGCCTGCTCGGTTTCGACGAGTTCTTCGATCAACTGACCCGCGAAGAAAGCGATCAGGTCCTCGGCACCAGCTTCCGCAAAGAGCAGAGCGGCACCGATGTGGCCGTGCTGCGCGCCGAGTTCGAAGAGCTGCTGCGTCGCCTCAACAGCCAGGTGATCATGCGCATGCACCAGGAGCGCGACACCCAGCGCCGTGGCCGCATCCTCGACTTCCCGCATCAACTGGGGCAGATCGGCGAGCGCCTGTGCCTGTTCGTCGACCTGGCGTTCACCGGCAACCGCTACCAGCGTGTCAGCCAGTTGCGTGGTTTCTACCTGACCAGCGCACCGCACCTGACTCAACAGATGGACCAGACCACCGCCAGTATCGGCGCCAACCTGGGCATGAGCGCCGGCATGCTGCCAACCCTGCGCAGCGGCCGTTCGCGGTTCATTCACCATTTGCTCAGCCGGGTGATTTTCCCCGAGGCCGACCTGGCCGGTCTGGACAAGCGCGAGCGCAGCCGCATCCATTGGGGTCAACGTGCTCTGTACGTGGGCGCACTGGCGGCATTGGCGCTGTTCGGCATGCTCTGGGCGGGCGGTTTCTCGGCCAACTATGAGCGTCTGGAAAACCTGCGCTCCCTGGCGCAAACCTGGAACCAGCAACGCTCGGCCCTGACTGCGCGCGATGATTCGATGGCGGTGCTCAAGACTCTCGACACCAGCTACGCGGCGACTCAGGTGTTCCCGAACAAGGGTGACGTGTCGTACCACGAACGCGGCGGCCTGTATCAGGGCGAAGATGCCAATCCGGTGGTCAAGAGCGCCTACGAGCGTGAGCTCGAAGCGCAACTGCTGCCACGGGTTGCGACGCTGCTGGAAGGGCAGATCCGCGCCAACATGAAGGACCGCGAACGCCTGCTCAACAGCCTGCGCGCGTACCTGATGCTGAACATGAAAGATCGCCGCGATGCGGCATGGCTCAAGGATTGGGTCGCCACTGACTGGTCCCTGCGCTACGCCGGCAACACTGCGGTGCAGAACGGTTTGAACGCCCACTTCGAGCGTTTGCTCAAGCAGCCGTTTATCTACCCGCTCAACGAACAACTGGTGGCGCAGGCGCGTCAGGTACTGCGCAGCGAGTCGCTGGCCAACGTGGTTTACCGGATGCTGCGCGAGCAGGCCCGCAACCTGCCGGAATACCGCCTGAGCCAACACATCGGCCCGCAGGGTTCGTTGTTTGTCGGCACCGATTACGTGATTCCGGGGTTCTACACCCAGCAAGGCTATCAGCAGTATTTCTCGGTCCAGGGCGCTGCGCTGGTCACCGATATCCTGCGTGACAACTGGGTGCTGGGCGAAGGCTCGGGCATCAGCGGCATGGACTTGCGTCGCCTGATGGTCGAACTGGAGCAACTGTACTTCCGCGACTACGCCAACTTCTGGAGCGAGGCGGTCGGCCAGGTGGCACTGCCCGCGATCAGCGATTTCAGTGAGGGTGCCGAGCAACTGGCGGGCCTGACGTCGGCCAATTCCCCGGTGCTGCAACTGCTGGTGGAAGTGCGCGAGAACACCCGCTTTCCGGCGGAAGCCGAACCGGTTGATGAGGCGGCCGATGCCGCTGCAAAACTGGGCGAGCAGAAGGGCAAGCTCGGCAAGTTGGGCAAACTGGCGTCGGCCGCAGCGGACGCGGCGTCTGACATGGCCGCGACCAAAAACCTGCCGGACACCGCGAAGAAATCCCTGCAACGTCGCTTCGAACCGCTGCACCGCTTGCTGGATGACAACAACGGCCCGGCCGCTGATTTGACTCCGGCCCTGCAAGCACTCAACGACCTGCAAATGCAAATGGCAAGCCTGGCCCGCGCCAGTTCGCCAGAGCAGGCCGCGTTCGAAATGGCCAAGACCCGCATGAGCGGCCAGCGTGATGCGCTGAGCAACCTGCGCAATGCGTCGAACCGTCTGCCGCGTCCGGTGAGTGTGTGGTTCAACGTGCTGGCCGAAGACACCTGGCGTCTGGTGCTCAACGATTCCTACCAGTACCTGAACCAGCGTTATCAGAGTGAGCTGTACAGCTTCTACGGCAAAGCGATCAACAAGCGTTACCCGTTCAGCGCCCACAGCACCAGCGACGTTGCGATCAGCGACTTCCGCGAGTTCTTCAAGGCCCAGGGCATCGCCGATCGGTTCTTTGATACCTACATGCGTCCATTCGTCAGTGGCGATCCAGGCAACTACCGCCTGCGCAGCATCGACGGTCACAGCATGCCGATCTCCAAGGTCTACCTCGACCAGATGGCCGCGGCACAAGTGATCCGCCAGAGCTTCTTCGCCATCAACCCGGCCGAGCCGCAAGTGCAGTTCAAACTGGAGCCGTACACCCTCGACCCGGCGGTCAGCCGTTCCGAGTTCAAGTTTGGCGACAAGACCATCGAATACCGCCACGGCCCGATCGTGCCGGTGTCGTTCAAATGGCCGACCGACGCTGAAGACGGTCGCACCAGCCTGGTCCTCGACAAAATGGCTGGCCGCCCGATCGGTATCGAGAAGAACACCGGCCCATGGTCGCTGTTCCGTCTGTTCGACCTGATGCAGACCGAGTACCTGACCGGTCGCGACGTGCTGGTGCTCAAGGCAGACGTGGGTGGCCTGCGCGCCAACTACTTGCTGTCGAGCCAGCGCACGCCGAACCCGTTCGACATGGGCGTGCTGCGTACCTTCCGTATGCCGGTGCAGCTCTGATGCTGGTTGCCAGCCCCTGGCGCAGCGCTGCGCGTACCGATCCGGGCAAGGTTCGGGCGCGCAACGAAGATGCCTTTCTCGACTGTCCACAGCAGGGGCTGTGGGTGGTCGCGGACGGCATGGGCGGTCATCAGGGTGGCGACATCGCCAGCCAGTTGATCGTCGCCAGCCTGGCGGAATTGCCGGTGCAGGATGACTTCGACGAACGACTCAAAGGTATTCGCCAGTGTCTGCACTGGCTCAACCGCCGCTTGGGTCAGGAGTTGACCGTCACCGCCGGGCGTCACGACAGCATCATGGGCAGCACCGTGGTGGCGCTGCTGGTGGAAGGCAATCGCGCGGCCTGCATCTGGGCCGGTGACAGCCGTTGCTACCTGTGGCGCGGCCAGCGTTTGTATCAGCTGTCCAAGGACCATTCGCTGCAACAGCAACTGATCGACGAACAGAACATGAGCGTCAAAGACGCTCGCGCACATCCTGCCGCTCATGCGCTGACCCGTGCGGTCGGCGCTGCCGAGCAACTGACGCTGGATGTGTTGGAACTCGAGGTCTATCCCGGCGATGCGTTTCTGTTGTGCAGCGACGGTTTGTATCAAGGGCTGACTAGCGATGCCCTGGGCAACGCCCTGAGCCTGACCGCACCGCACGTTGCGCTGGAGCGTCTGTTCGACGGCGCTCTGCGTGGCTCGGCCCGGGATAACCTGACTGCCGTGGTGATCCGCCAATGACTGAATTCATGCCACCGATCGACGACCTGCTGGTGACCGAGGAAGAAGCCAATAACCTGACTTACTTCGCTTTCGCCAAGTCTCTGAACGACAAGCCGCACAAGGCCGAGCCCGCGCTGGCGCCAACCAAGGCCAGCATCGGCGAAATGCCCGACGTGCTTGCGGGCCGTTACCGCATCGAGCGCCTGCTCGGTGCCGGTGGCATGGGCGCGGTTTACCGTGCACGGGATCTGCTGCGCGAACAGTTCGGCGATCCCGACCCCTACATTGCGCTGAAAATCCTCAGCGAAGAATTTGCCGAATCGCCGGACGCCAGTGCTTTGCTCTACAGCGAGTTCACCCTGACCCGACGACTGCGCCACAACAACGTGCTGCGTTTGCACACCTTCGAAGTGGACACCGACTGCCAGCGGGCCTTCATCACCATGGAACTCATGCGTGGGCTGACCCTGGACAAATTACTCTGCGAGCGGCCCCTGGGCCTGCCGTGGAAAGAACTGCGCGACATCGCGCTGCCGCTGCTTGATGCGCTGGCCTACACCCACGCTCGCGGCGTGCTGCACGGCGACCTGAAGCCGAGCAACGTGATGCTCAGCGAAGAGGGCGTGCGTCTGTTCGACTACGGCCTCGGCCAGGCCGAAGAGGGCATCTTGCCCGGCCTGCCGCACCTGAGCCGCGACCGCTTCAACGCCTGGACCCCCGGCTACGCCGCCCCCGAACTGCTTGAAGGCCAGCCACTCTCGGCCAGCGCGGACGTGTACGGCGTGGCCTGCGTGCTCTATGAATTGGCGGGCGGCAAACACCCGTTCCGCCGCTTGCCGTCGACCGAGGCCCGCGACGGCCACCTCGACCGTGAGCTGCACGCACCTCGAAATCTACCCAAACACTGCTGGCCAGCCCTGCGAACGGCGCTGGCTTTCGATGCGGCCAAGCGCACCATCACCGCCGCCCAATTGCGTGACGCCCTGGGCGCCACTTCGTCTTTGCTGCAACGCCTTCGACTGCGGGCGTAACGGATGACTACCGAACAGGGAGCAAGCAATGTTCAACTCAGCTAACGAAACGCACTTCAGCCTCACCGTCGAAGACTATGCCGGCGACCTGCAAGTGTTGTCGTTCACCGGCACCGAAGGCATCAGCCAGCCGTATCGCTTCGACCTGGAACTGGTCAGCGAAAACCCGGATCTGGACCTGGAAAAGCTCCTGCACAAGCAGGCATTCCTCGCATTCGACCCGAAGGGTTCTGGCATCCACGGCCAGATCTACCGCGTCGCCCAAGGCGATGCCGGCAAGCGCCTGACCCGCTACAAAATCTCCCTGGTGCCGCACCTGCAATACCTGCATCACCGCACCAACCAGCGCATCTACCAGCAGATGTCGGCGCCGAAAATCATCGCGCTGATCCTCGAAGAACACGGCATCAAGGGCAACGCCTACCGCTTCCAGCTGAGCACCCCGTGCCCGGACCGCGACTACTGCGTGCAATACGACGAAACCGACCTGCACTTCGTCCAGCGCCTGTGCGAAGAAGAAGGCATTCACTACCACTTCCAGCACAGCGAAAAAGCCCACCTGCTGGTGTTCGGCGACGACCAGACCGTGTTCCCCAAACTCGGCCAGCCCACCGCCTACGTGCAAGGCAGCGGCATGGTCGCCGACGAGCCAGTGATCAAAGGCTTCAAACTGCGCCTGGAAACCCGCACCGGCCGCGTCACCCGCCGCGACTACGACTTCGAAAAGCCCAACCTGCGACTCGAAGCCGCGTACAAACCCGACGCCGAAAGCACCGAACCGGACCTCGAAGACTACGACTACCCCGGCCGCTTCCTCGACCGCGCCCGCGGCAAATTCCTCAGCCAACGTGCCCTTGAACGCCACCGCGCCGACTATCAACAAGCCGAAGGCCGTGGCGACCAGACCACCCTCGTCAGCGGCCACTTCCTCGAAATCTCCGACCACCCACGCACCGAGTGGAACGACCTCTGGCTACTCACCGAAGTCGTCCACGAAGGCAAACAGCCACAAGTGCTCGAAGAGGCGGTGACCAGCGACACCACCGACAACAAAGACGACTTCCACCAGGGCTACCGCAACCGCTTCCTCGCCACCCCGTGGAACGTGTTCTACCGCCCGGCCCTGGAACACCCAAAACCCCGCGTCCTCGGCAGCCAGACTGCCATGGTCACCGGCCCCAAAGGCGAAGAAATCCACTGCGACCAGTACGGCCGCATCAAAGTGCAATTCCACTGGGACCGCGAAGGCCTGGCCGACGACAAAACCAGCTGCTGGATGCGCGTCTCTTCGAGCTGGGCCGGCGACCGCTACGGCGCCATCGCCATCCCGCGCATCGGCATGGAAGTCCTCGTCACCTTCCTCGAAGGCGACCCCGACCAACCGCTGGTAACCGGTTGCCTGTACCACAAGGAAAACCAGGTTCCCTACGACCTGCCAGCGAACAGAACCCGCACCGTCTTCAAAACCCTCAGCTCACCGGGGGGCGGCGGGTACAACGAACTGCGGATCGAAGACAAGAAAGGGGCGGAGCAGATCTTTATTCATGCCCAACGGGATTGGGATGAAAACATCGAGCACGACCAGAAGATTCGGGTGGGGAATGAACGCCACGACACCGTGGTGAAGAACACCTACACCGAGCTGAAGGCCGAAGAGCACCGCACCACGATTGCGGATCGCAAGACTGAGGCGCGGATGGATGATCACCTGACGATTGGGCAGAACCAGCACGTCAAGCTGGGGACTGCGCAGCTGACCAGTGCCGGGAAGGAGATTCACCTGAAGGCTGGGGACAAGATTGTTATCGAGGCTGGGATGGAGCTGACCGTAAAGGCGGGAGGGAGCTTCATCAAGCTCGATGCGGGTGGGGTTACCGTGGTTGGGCCGGTGGTGAAGATTAATGCCGGTGGATCGGCGGGGAGTGGGACCGGGATTGGGATTAAGCCACCGGTGTTGCCGGGGGCTGCGGATAAGGATAAGGCGGGGAGTTTGATGGATCAGGCGTTGGGGAATGCGGTGCCTGAGAAGGTTAAGCCGAAGGCTTTTTTTGTGTTTTCTGAGTGATCGACATGAATGGTGTTTTGAAGAAGAGCAATGGCTTCGCTGTAGCGGTTTTCACCGCGTCGCTGCTGAGCCTGTTTCATGGCAGCGTTTATGCGGATGAATGTCCGTCAGAAGACTTCGCTCAATTTCTGCCAGCGTTCTCTGCGAACGCAGAAACACAGCAACGTCTGACCGCGATGACGGTGAAGTCGCTGGTATTGAAGCCAGCGGGAGAGAGCAGAAATTTTGAGCCGCAAACGACGGGAGTCAACAGCTCCACGTTGGCGTTTCCACTGATGGCACCCGTAGCCACAGACAAGACAGAAGGTGTTGAAGTCGAAGCGGTGGACGACAGGCACTTCAACGTTGTGGATAAGCGCGCGGGTAACAGCAACATCAAGATTTTTAACTTTTCCCGTCAAGCGTGCTGGGTGCTAGAGGGGGTCGAGGACTGGTCGATTAGT
Source organism: Pseudomonas sp. Pseusp18 (assembly GCF_059506005.1). NCBI lineage: Bacteria > Pseudomonadati > Pseudomonadota > Gammaproteobacteria > Pseudomonadales > Pseudomonadaceae > Pseudomonas > Pseudomonas sp. Pseusp18. Next base: position 6,454,358 of record NZ_CP169240.1, on the reverse strand, counting down.
GAGAAAGACCTAGTTGTGGCGAGTACTCCGACCATGAGCGCTGCCGAGAATTTCTGCTTTCAGCGTGCGGAAGCTTACGGAGGACTGGGGGGAGTGGAGCAGTACCGGTTGACAGGCGAATTTTTTGAGGCTTCGCTGGAAAACTACCTGTGCGCTGCAGCTTCGGGGGATCCTCAAGCCAGCTTGAATGCTGCCAGTTTGAGTCTCTCAGGTATGGCTCCACAGCTTGAGACGGAGAAGGTTGAGGCGCTTTTCAAGGCAGCGGCGACCACTCTCGCCGATGGTGCCGCCTCTCTATCAACGTTTTATTGCTACGGAAATAACCCTGCGGCTGAAGGCCCTTGCCAGCACCCCGAACAAGCTGAAAAGGAGCTTATTCGCGCGGCATCGATGGGCTCGGCTGATGCTATGAATTATTTGGGTTACTCCTTTGAAACAGGGGAGTTGGTGACCAAGGATATGTCTAGAGCGCTGGCGTGCTATCGCTTGGCTGCCGACAAAGGTAACGGCACCGCTCTGAACAATTTAAATCGATTGAAAACGCAAGCGACTGAAGCGGCTCGAGCCGGCAGCCATTGCTACTAATTTGCAGGATGCAGAAATGACAGAGCCACTTGATTTAAAGAACAACTACACCGGCGGTGATTACGTTTATCTGATGGGCGGGGACGGTGTTAGAACAAACGCTGCGGGTAAAAAACTGATTGATTGTTCCCATATGGTGAACTTGTTACTCACCGGAGCTGGTTACCAGATTCCGTATGAAGAAACACGCACCATGGAAAATTCCACTTACTACACAACGGTCCTACCGCAAGATGTGCGACGAGGTGACATCGCGCTTTGGATCAATGCGGCCCCAAACAGACCCGGTTCGCCTTTGTTCCATACGGGCATCGTTGAAGACTTCAATCCGGCTACCAAGGTCGGACATATATTTGGGGCTCAAAACAGCACCGGCCCGGCCAAAGCGATATTTGGCCCAAAACCTCCCAGCTTTTACTGGCCAGTAGTTACTAAATTTCTGCGAGCTAAAGAAGAGTTCAGAACAGGAGCAGCACCTGCACCCGCACCCGCACCCGCACCTGCACCAGCTCCGGCGCCCGCTCCGGCACCAGCCAGCCCAGCTCCCCTGATGAACTTTCAATATCCATTCAGAAAAGCAGATGGTAAGCAGTTCACTGACGCTGAAGAAGTCTATAAGGCGATCGAAAGTGAAGCGTCGGGCCATTACCTGCTGGGCAGCAACAAATTTTGGCACGGTGGCATCCACATCTCCGACAGGAGCGCTCCACAGTGCGTGCTGAATGAGCCGGTTCGCTGTATGGCCGATGGCGAAGTCGTTGCGTATCGCCTTAACGAGGATTATCTGGAGTCGACCTTCGGCGACAACGAGAAAAAGCTGAGGTATTCCAACTCCTTCTGTCTAGTGCGTCACGAGTACAAATCAGCACCCAACCCGGAAGAAGGGCCGAACAAAGGCAAGCAAAACAAGCTGAACTTCTACAGTCTGTATATGCATTTGCTGCCTTATAAGCGCTATCCGCTATCTGAGGAAGAAACACCGAAACCCAAAGTGACCATGAAGGTAAATGACTTCAAGGCATACGACGAGTTTCCCGAAACAAGCAGCGTTCAGTCACCCGGAAAACTGGCTATGGGCACCAAGCTTGAGGTGCTGGAGCAGAGAAGCGTCGGTAACGTCACCTATGCTAAAGGAAAAATCCTTTCCGGCAGTGTAAAGAACGGGTCACACAAAGTTCGTGAAGCAGGGAGAGAGGTTTGGTTCGCCTATTTGAAGAATGGTGCACCTTACCAAAACTCCCAACCCAAACGTATTTGGCTCGCGGACGATGTACCAGAACGTGCCAGGCCAAATTATTGGCAAGGGAAAGTAAAAGCTAGGACGTGCCAACGCTTGGCGATGTATGCCGCACCAGCGAATCCTTCAAGCGGGCAACCAGCAGGTGCGCGTATAGAGGAAAATCGAGAGATCACGGTCAACAGCATCATTGCGTTCGATAGTAAGGATGTTGTGAGCTTGGTTCTCGACAACAAACTGCGGCGAATGGCCCCATGTACACCGGTGGAAGCTAGCATATGGCAAGGCGCTGGGAGCGTACCGTCAAATTTCTGGGCGATTATCGAAAGCGATCCGGAAAGTCAGTATGTGCAGTGGGAAACTGTAACTCCTACAGATTTTGATGTTGTATCAACAAGCATCGGCATCAAGGCTGGCGACCCAATTGGGTACTTGGGTAAAACTGAAAACCTTGTCAATGAGCAAGGTCAGACAGACAGTAAATTCCAGGTTCATGTGGAGATATTCACCGCCGAGGCTGACATCAAGAACTTCCTCGACAACCTCGCGGGCTTAAAGCTTGGCAAGCAGTACCTGTATTTGCCGATTGGAACCAAATTAAAGAAGAAGTTACCTGCTACTGGCACCAGCGATCCAATCAAGAATGAGCATGCGATTGACTTCAACAAGGCTCCTATCATCAAGGAGGGCAACGAAGATTGGTATGACATCAGCGTTGTTGAGGGTGATCAAACTGTTTCTGGACTGATCAAAAAGGCTGGCGCTGAAATTATCACTCAGCATGATTGGACGAAGTTGGGCTTTCAGATAGTTGAGGAGTCCAACGCCACGGCGGATGGCTTTCTCGATCCCGAAGACATGCCACAGTTCTTCAAGGATCTTTTCAAAAAAATCGATAAAAATCACGATGGTGACGTTGATCCAGAAGAGCTCGCTGACGCGTTGAAGAATGCTGACACTAGAGGTCAGTGGGCGAAACTGATTGCTCATCATCCAACCGAGTGGAAGTTCGAAGCAGATTCCGCGAAATGGAGTAAGTTGGACAAAATATTTGAAGCAGTTCCAAAAATGTTGAAGCATGAAAAAGAAAGAATAACTAATTACATTTTTTGGGAAAAACTTGCCGGCAAGGCAGTCATGAGTTCGGATGTGATTTGGCATTTTCATCCGATTAGCTTCGTAGACAATTTTTTATCATCTGTATGTATTCCTTTGGAAAAGGCGCAAGAGGTTGCCCTTCTTGTTTCTTCCGGCTATGAGGGCTCAACCTCAAACACGCTGGATTACGAGGCCGTGGCTGGTAACTTTGATGGTCAAGGCGTGTCTTTTGGCATAATTCAGTGGAATTTCGGGCAAGGTACACTTGGGCCATTGTTGCTGGCGATGAGGTCGGAGAATCAGGTCAAATTTGATAGCTGTTTTGACACCAATATGAACTTTCAGGCTTTGCTGAATGCGATAAATGCTGCGAGCATCCCTTCTCAGATGAATTGGGCTACAGGTGTAGCTGCTAGTAATCCTAACTGGAAGTCCGCCTTTAGGAAGGTTGGTGAAGTGGAAGAATTCCGAAAAATACAGTTGAAGTTTGCGGCTCATTACAATGACAATATTAAATCGTGCCTTGCATTAATGCGAGAGCTTGCCCCGCATTTAATGGTGAAAGTTCAGTTGAGGACGTATTGTGCTTTGTTTGATTTGTGTGTGCAGCAAAATAATCTAAATAGCGCTAAGGAATTAATTCAGGCGGAATTCCCAGCTGCCCAAATTACAACTCAGAAAGAGCTTCTTGTATTTGTATGTAAGAAGCGTGCAGAAAAAGCCTTAACTGCCTGGCGGTCCGACGCCTTTAGTCGCCGAATGGGAATAATTCAAGGGCAGGCATACACTGCGACGATGAATGGTATAACTAAAACTAGAAGTAATTCAAATTACGGTTTAATAGTCGAAGGAGACGTGTGTGAGATTTAATATTTCTTATTTCCTAGGGGCGCTGGTTTTTGCGGCTTCCTCTTTAGCTGGTGCCCAAGATTTGGTTTGTGATTCTGATAGTAATGTGTGCACAGTTTTGGTTGCCGAAAATTATTGTGGGGCAGGCGAGACGGCGAAAACTAAGTGGGATATGCGAACTGGGGAATATATTTTAAGTTGTGAGTGCAATTGCACTTCACAGGAGAATACGTTCTGGCTTGTTTCTGGCGCCAATAAGGAGTCTGTGAGAAAGGTTGAAACCAGTAAGATAGTGAGTACTATCGACTTAAGAAAAAATAAGAATGGTGTGCCGGATGTGTTTGGTTTGGTTCCTTATTGCACGACTCTGCATACAGATTCAGATAAGCTAGTTAGCTTGCAAAAAATTCCAAGCGAGAATGATGCCCAGCATCCTTATTGTTATGAGGTTGATGAGTCGGCTTCATCAGAGCTTTGTTCGACGTCGGAATGCAAGGACAAGGAGGAACTGGTTAAAAAAATCACCAGCTCTATAAAGGCTGAAACTCTAATTGAGTTTAAGAGCGCTACTGCGAGACTTTATAAGGACAAAGTTCGCTTCCAGGACTTCCCTAAACGAGTGTTTGTGGAGAAGTACATTGCTGCGTATGCGTACTCAGTGAATAATCAACAATCGTACAATGATATCGCATACTATTGGCAGCAAGCGGGCTTTAATGAGGATGCTATTTGGTTGCTCGAGAAGGTGATATCGAATAGTCCTGATCGTACAGTTGCCTATCTTAATATAGCCGATGCGTACTGGTCGAAAGGGGATAAGCAGAAGGCATCTGCCAACTATAAGAAGTATGTCGATCTGATGGTGTCATCAGGTAAGCAGAAAAAAATTCCTGAGCGTGTTAACGAACGAAGTAAGTTATGACCAAAAAGGGGGGCGATTTATTTGTGGGGTAGATTTAACTTTCGATAAATAAATCTGTCCCCTTTGTTGTCGGGAAGGTCTGATCAAGGCTTATGGCGTCACGAAGAGGCAGCCTCAGCAGGAGAGTCCTGCGGTTAAAAGGATCGACTATGAGCGGCCTTAAGTCGGCGGTGCAAGTCTTTGAAGAATGGTCAGCTCGTGGATCAACAGGGAAGTAAATGGAAATGGCCAGGTTTTTTAGTTGTGTATGCGTGGTTGTATCAATCATCGGTTTTTCGTCACAACCAGCGTTAGCCAAAAACCTGCAAACCATCGAGCAGATGCACCCGGCCAATGTTGCTTGTCCCTCGAACGAGTTCTCAGCGTTCCTCGCAGCCTTTTCCGAGCGAGCAGACGTGCAAAAAGCGTTCGTCCGACAGCCGCTGAAAATGGTCACGACCGTAGCGGGAGATCCCGAGCCTGAGATGGAAAAACGCAGCGTCAGTGGTGATCAGATCAAGTTTCCAATCATCCCGGATCGCGTGAAGCGAGAGGCCGACGGTCTTACGTTGACCGTCAAGGAAGAGCGGGGTAACAACGCCACGGCGATCCTGCAGAAGCCGGATACCGATTATGTCTTCGAGTATCAGTTTGTTCGTGGGCAATGTTGGCGGCTTGCAGAGGTCTCGGATTTTTCACTTTAGGCATGCGGTAAGCTCTACTGAGAGCACGTCATCGTTTTCAAAAAAATGAGATCAGAGGGATCTGTGAAGAAGTTATTTTTAATGCTGTTGTTGGTATTGCCGCTGACGGCCCGCAGTGAGATCACAACACAGGTCTCGTGTTTCCGTTCGCTGGAAGGTAAAAACATCAATTTCGAATTCAAAACCTATTACGACTCGGTCACCCAATGGAGCGGCGCGGGGGTTAGGTATAGCAAGTCGAAGAAGGCCATTCCTCTCGTCTATCGAAACACTGTGGAAGAAGTCATGACGGAGGACGGGCCTTATCAGTTCACGACGACTTGGGTGGAGGTTTCTGACGGTGTGGTGACGGGGGAGTATGAAAGGGCGACTCAGGGGGCTCGGGTAAACTCGATGTACTACACGAATTACAAATCCGGTAAGAAATATTCGTTCGATCAGGATATCAGCATGGAGGCGTCACCAGAGACAGGCTGTCAGTGGTGAGTCGAGACCATCGAGAAAGGGGACTCAATGTCCCCTTTCTCTTTCCGCGATTTCGCTACGCCTTCGCCCGATGCTCCGCCGGATTCGGCGAATCAATGTGATCCAGCGCTCGCTCCACCAACAACCGAACCCCATCTGCCAATCTGCTTAGCGCCAAGGCTAAGGAGCGCCGTTCTCCATCAACATCGTCGGCCAGGCTGGCGGCGATGGCGCTGATGGACAGCAGGTCTTCTGAGGCATTGGCCAGGAGGGCTTCGGTGTCGATGTCGGGGGAGACGGTGAAGAGTTTGCCTTTGCGCTTGGGTTTTTCTTTGGGTGGTGGGGCGAAATGGTGGTCGAGGGCGCGTTCGGCGGCTTCGTGGAGTTTTCTGGAATCTAAGGATTCGTAGGGGGATGTGGCTGGGTTTTCGGGGGGATTCGGTGTTGGCTTGATCATAGATGTTAACTTCCTGGAGTTAAGAGGCTGACACCGTTTCGCTTTGCACTTCGAAAGAGGTGGCAGCTGTGCGTTGGTGTGCAAGACCGGTCCAGGTGCCCGGCAGACCCGAAGGTCTCCGACGCACAGCCGCCATAACGATCCGCGAGCATAGGAAAACGCTCGATGAATTGCCACCAACGATTGTGCACCTGAATCGGACTTGCACGTCCGAGTCACCGATTTTGCGGTGACGAACAGAGGTTATCGGTGAAGGCCAAGGGTGCCTAGTTCATGGGCAGCCCGGCGTTTTGAAGGAAATGTCCGAGTGGTTTGAGGGCATCAAGATCAAAAGATCGCAGCCTTCGGCAGCTCCTACAGGAATGTGTTTCTTTAGGTGTAGGTCGGATCCCTCAGAATGAAGTGCAAAGCGTGACTTGGCGGTCATCATGCGGGAAAAACGGTTCATCTTCTTCTAACGAAACCCGATGGTGGAGTTCTGGCTTGGAGCGGCTACACTGCGCCGGCCGTTCATTTTTCTTTTGAGGCTGTGCGCATGAAATTTCGTTTTCTTCTGTGGATGCTGGGTTTGTTGATGGGTAAGGCCAGTCGGACTAATCCTGCGTTTCAGCAGCAGTTGGGTGACAAGGCGTTGGTGTTTCAGCTACAGACCCTGGACGGGAAGGTGGCGCGGCATTTCGTGGTGAAGGATCAGCGCATTACCAGCAAGGCTGGGGTGTATGCGGAGCCGGCGTTTGCGATTGCCTTTAAAGACGCGGCGTATGGCTTTGCCACGATGCAGGCGAAGAACAAGCAATTGGCGTTTATGCAGGGGATTCAGGACAAGTCGATTCAGATCAAGGGCAACCCGGCGCTGGTGATCTGGTTTCAGGGGTTGACCAAGTATTTGAAGCCGAAGAAGGCCAAGCCCAAGGCTTGAGTTTGGCGTGAGGCGGTGACGCGGAGCGTGGGAACGATCAATCAGGCTCACCTTGGTGGCTGGGTTTGCGACTGCTGCGCAGTCGAGCGGGAGCAAGCTCCCTCGCCACAAAAAAATGCCCCACACTCGATCAAGTGTGGGGCATTTTTTATGGCTGCATTCAGGCCTGGCTAAATTGCGAAGCCAGTTCACGCAGCAGCACTTCAGCCTCAAGCACTTTGCTGACCACGTCGTTGGCCTTGTCGCGAGTCAGCCCCACACGCTCCAGCAAGGCATCCGGAATGTCTTCATCCGGCCCCGAGCCAATCCCGCGACTACGTAGCAAACGCACGGCCAAACATACGAGGTTCGGGTACTCGGCGTAGTCGCCGTCGTAGCTTGGGTCGTGCTGGAAGCGCAGGGCGGTGGCCAGTTCTTCGGGCATGTCCCAGTAGCGCATCAGCCATGAGCCGATCTGTTCGCGGCTGATGCCCAGCAGGTGTTGCTCGACGTAGCTATGGCACAGGTGCGGGTTGACCTCCAGGTGGCGGCAGATCAGCGAGAAGTGCGGCGGGAACACGTGGGCCAGCAGCAGGTAGCCGAAGTTGTGCAGCAGGCCGGCGAGGTAGGTCAGGCCGGCTTCCGGGCGCTGGGCGCGGGGCATGGCGCGGGTCAGGCCTTCGATGACGGCGGCGGTGTAGATCGATTGCTGCCAGTACGGCGTGGTGTGTTGCGGGTGGTCTTTGGGCAGGCTCAGGGTTTTGCCCAAGGCCAGGCCCAGCGCCAGGTTGATCACCAGGTCGAAACCCAGCACGCGGACGATGGCGTCTTCCACTGAACGAATCTTGCCCGGCGAGGCGTAGTACGGCGACGCCGCCCAGCTGACGACTTGGGCGGCCAAGGCTGGGTCGGTTTCGACCACGCCGGTGATGTCGTCGATGGTGGCGTTGGGGTCGACCCGCAGTTTGATGATTTTCTGCGCGGTTTCGGCCAGTGGCGGAATTTCGATGGTCGCTTCCAGGCGTTGCTGAATGCGCCGCGCGGTGAACGCTTGCACGGCCTGGGTGATTTCCTCGCGGTCATCGTCGGGACGGTCGAGGTTCGGGCGGATGCTGTGCACGGCTTCGCCGAAGTTGCCGGCGCTGGCCTTGGTCAGCATGGTTTTGAAATCTTCGCTGGTGATTTCCAGCAGCACGCCTGGCTCGCCCGAGTTGATCAGCAACTTCGGTTCGCGCAGCAGGCTTTCTTCGTACAGGCACGGTGAGCTGGTGAGCGCCGGCAGGCCGGGCAGCAGGCTCAGGCTGTGTTTGCCGAGCATTTTTACCAGGCGTTCGGTGGATACAGCGGTCAACCGGCGGCCAGTGAGTTCGGCGAGGCGGTTGAGGTCCAGCAATTGGCTTTGCGGAAACAGCACCATGAGCGCGCCGACGGCATCGTCCAGCAAAACCGCCTGCACTTTGCGCGCGGCGTTCAGGCCGTGATGGTCGAGGACTTCCTGGTAGGCGATGCCCAGTTTGCCGAGCAGCAGCCGAATAACAGACGGAGCGTGCGGGGTTTCAGGGGCGAGGGCAGCTTCTGTCATGGTCTGTATCCGTTTTCAAACAATTGCAGGAGTATAACCAGCTTGTTTAAGGCCAGGGTCCAGAAACTGCGACAGTGCTCACACTTGGCCGTATTGCTGCCCATGGCGTAGCCAGCGGTCGAGCAGCGGGCTGACGTGATCCGGCCAGCGTTCGAGCAAGGCTTGGGCGGCGTCGCGCACGGCGGGCAGTAAATCGGCATCGCGCATCAGGTCCGCGACCTTGAATTGCAGCAGGCCGGTCTGGCGTGTGCCGAGCATTTCGCCGGGGCCGCGCAGTTCGAGGTCTTTTTCGGCGATGACAAAACCGTCGTTGGTTTCGCGCATGATGCCCAGCCGCTGACGGCCGATCTGCGACAGCGGTGGATGGTAGAGCAGCACGCAATGGCTGACGGCGCTGCCCCGGCCGACGCGGCCACGCAACTGGTGCAATTGTGCGAGGCCAAGGCGTTCGGGGTTTTCGATGATCATCAGGCTGGCGTTGGGCACGTCCACGCCAACTTCGATCACGGTGGTGGCGACCAGCAGTTGCAGGTTGCCGGCCTTGAATTCGGCCATGACGGCAGCTTTTTCGGCGGGCTTCATGCGGCCGTGGATCAGGCCGACCTTCAACTCGCCGAGGGCGGCGGTGAGGTCTTCGTGTGTGGTTTCGGCGGCCTGGCAGGTCAGCTCTTCCGACTCTTCGATCAGCGTGCACACCCAATAGGCCTGACGGCCCTCGGCACAAGCGCCGCGCACCCGTTCGATCACTTCGACGCGCCGGGTGTCGGTGACCAGCACCGTGTTCACCGGGGTGCGGCCGGGGGGCAGTTCGTCGAGGATCGAGGTGTCGAGGTCGGCGTAGGCGCTCATGGCCAGCGTCCGGGGAATCGGTGTGGCGGTCATGATCAGCTGGTGCGGACACATCCGCCCGCCGACGCCTTTCTGCCGCAATGCCAGGCGCTGCTGCACGCCGAAGCGGTGTTGTTCGTCGATGATCGCCAGCGCCAGGTTCTTGAACTGCACTTCATCCTGAAACAGCGCGTGGGTGCCGACCACCATCGGTGCGCCGCCCGCGATCTGCTCCAGCGCGGCCACGCGGTTTTTGCCCTTGAGCTTGCCCGCCAGCCACGCAACTTCGATGCCCAGCGGTTCGAGCCAGCGCTTGAAGGTGATGAAGTGCTGCTCGGCGAGGATTTCGGTGGGCGCCATCAGTGCGACCTGATAACCCGCTTCCAGCGCTTGCAGCGCAGCCAGGGCGGCGACCACGGTTTTGCCCGCACCAACGTCGCCCTGAATCAGCCGCAGCATCGGTTCGTGCTGGCTGAGGTCGTAAGCGATTTCGTTGCCGACCCGTTGTTGGGCGCCGGTCGGGGTGAAGCCGAGGTTGGCCAGATACTGTGCTGGCAGCTTGGTGGCTTTGGGCATGGCCGGCGCGCGCAAGGCACGCATGCTTTCGCGCAGGCGTTGCTGGGATAGTTGATGGGTCAGCAGCTCTTCAAAGGCCAAGCGGTGCTGGGCCCAGTGATGACCGAGGGCGAGCTCATCGACGTCGGCATCGGCGGGCGGGTGATGCAGGTAGCGGATCGCATCGGCCAGCGGCGCCAGTTGATAGTCCCGGGCCAGTTCGGTCGGCAGCCAGTCGGGCAAGCTGCTGGGGCCGAGCAGGGTCAGGGTTTGCATGCACAGCTGGCGCAAACGCTGCTGGGTCAGGCCTTCGGTGAGCGGGTAGACCGGGGTCAGGGTTTCATCCACCGGCGGCGGTTCGTCACCGGTGATGGCGCGGTATTCCGGGTGGTAGATTTCCAGCCCCGAGGCTCCGGGCCGGGCTTCGCCGTAGCAGCGAATCCGCGTGCCGCGTTTGAGGCCTTCTTTCTGGGCGTTGCTGAAATGATAGAAGCGCAGGCTGAGCCCGCCGGTGCCGTCCTGCAGACGGACAACCAGGCTACGGCGCCGGCCCATGACCACATCGGCGCCGCTGACGGTGCCTTCGATCACCGCGTCTTGCCCGGGTCGCAAATGGCCGATCGGGACCACGCGAGTGCGGTCCTGATAGCGCAACGGCAGGTGGAACAGCACGTCCTGGAGATTCTCCAGGCCGACCTTGGCCAGTTTCTCGGCCATGGCTTCGCCGACACCCTTGAGTGCCGTCACCGACACTTGCGACAACTCGGTCATGACAGCGACTTAACCGGCTACCACCGGCGCTGGCGGCTTGGCCACCGAGCACAGGCGAATGGAGTCGGCGAGAATTTCAATCGCCTTGGGCCGCGGGAAGCTCGCGCGCCAGGCGATGGCCACGGTGCGGAACGGCACCGGCGCACTCAATGGACGTACTTCGATCACGCCCGGGGCGTAGTGGTGGCTGTCCACCGCCGACAGCGGCAGGATCGAAATGCCCAGGCCAGAGGCGACCATGTGGCGGATGGTTTCCAGCGAGCTGGATTCCACCGTGGTGTGCTTGGCACCGTCGTTGCCTTTGGCCAGGGTCGGGCAGGCTTCCAGCACTTGATCGCGGAAGCAGTGGCCTTCACCGAGCAGCAGCAGGCTCTTGTCGTTGAGCAGAGCGGCGTCGATGGATTCTTTTTGTGTCCACGGATGCTGGGCCGGCATCAGGACGTAGAACGGCTCGTCGTAGAGCTGCAAGGTCAGCACGTCGGCTTCATTGAATGGCAGGGCGATGATGATCGCGTCGAGCTCGCCGTTGCGCAGTTTGTCGCGCAGCACGTGGGTGAAGTTTTCTTCGATGTACAACGGCATCTGCGGGGCGACCCGGTGCAGTTGTGGAATCAGGTGCGGGAACAGGTACGGGCCGACGGTGTAGATCGCGCCAACTTTCAGCGGTGCAGTCAGCTGGTTTTTGCCGGCCTGGGCCAGTTCGCGGATGCCTTGGGCCTGTTCCAGGACTTTTTGCGCCTGGGCGACAATGCCTTCGCCAACCGGGGTCAGGCGCACGGCGCTCTTGCTGCGCTCGAAAATCAGCACACCGAGTTCGTCTTCAAGCTTTTTCACGCCCACCGACAGGGTTGGCTGGCTGACGTGGCAACGCTCGGCCGCGTGGCCGAAGTGCTGCTCTTGGGCGAGGGTAACGATGTAGCGTAATTCTGTGAGAGTCATAGCAAGCGTCCATGAAGTTGCGGGCCAAGCATACCGGCTGCAATCGATAGACGCACGTTATCAGACTGAGTGTGCTAAGTGACACTGGGCAATGCAGGTTTGCCGTTTCCAGATATGCAAAAAGGCACCTTTCGGTGCCTTTTATAGGTTTTGTAACCGCCGAAGAGCCTGTGGGAGCGGCGGTGTTTTAACGGCGACGTTCCAGCGAGTAAACAAACGGTGCAACGATTTCGATGGAGCCGTTGTTCAGCATGTCGGCCGGTGGCTTGGGCAGCGGTTGGGCGCGGCGGATCATTTCCAGGGTAGCCCGGTCCAGATCGGCGTTGCCGGAGCGGCCCACCAGTTCGAACGACAGCACGTTACCTTCGGCATCCACCACAAAGCGCAGACGGTTCAAACCTTCCTTGCCGCGTTGCTGTGCGCTGGCCGGGTACTTTTTGTACTTGGCCAGGTGCGCGAGCAGGGTTCCTTGCCAGTTAGCTTTAGCTGCTTGCTGTGCCGGTGATGGACCGGGAGCCGGCTGAGCGGACTTCTCCGCCGGCGCCTGGGTTGGCTGCGCGTCGCTAGGCTTCTCCTCGGAAGGCTTTTCCTTCGGTGGCTCCGGTTTTTTCTCCACAGGCTTGGGCGGTTGCGGCTTCGGCTTGGGTTTGACCGGCTTGGGCACGGCAATCTCGGCCTTCGGCGCTTCAGCGAGTTTTGGAATCGGTAGTTCTTCCACCGGCGCCGGTGGCGGCGTGATCACCTTCGGCGGTGCGGGCGGTGGCGGGGCCGGCATCGGCGCCAGCTCGACCATCATCGCTTGCGGCGGCAGTTCGATTGGCGGGCGCGAGGTCCAGTTCAGTGCCAGCGCAATGGCCAGCGCATGGACGCCCAGCACCACGGCCAGGCTACCGCCGTAACGCGTCAGCTTTTGGCGCGTGTTGATCATTTTTTGGCTGCCGTCTCGAGTCCGACCAGACCGACCTTCAGGTAGCCGGCGGCGCGCAGGGCGTCCATCACGCTCATCAGGTCGCCGTAGTCCACGCCTTTGTCGGCCTGGAAGAAGATCGTCGTGTCTTTCTTGCCCTGGGTCTTGGCGTCGAGTGTGGCGCCGAGGGCTTCGGTCTTCACTTCGTCTTCGCCGAGGAACAGGCGCTGGTCAGCTTTTACGCTGAGGAACACCGGCTTCTCTGGCCGCGGCGCCGGTTTGGCGGTGGAGGCGGGCAGGTCGACCTTGATGTCCACGGTGGCCAGCGGCGCCGCCACCATGAAGATGATCAACAGCACCAGCATCACATCGATGAACGGCGTGACGTTGATTTCGTGGTTCTCGGCCAGATCGTCGTCTGCGCCTTCTTTCAAATGCAGGCCCATGGCCGATTACCCCACTTTCACCATGTGCGGATGCGAGCTGCGCTCGGGCGGCTGGTGGTCGAGGTCACGGCTGACCAGCAGCAGGACTTCTGCCGAGGCGTCGGACACTTGCGCCTTGTAACCGGCAATGGAGCGGGCGAAGACGTTGTAGATGACCACCGCAGGAATCGCTGCAACCAGACCCAGAGCGGTCGCCAGCAGGGCTTCGGCGATGCCGGGGGCCACGACGGCGAGGTTGGTGGTCTGGGTTTTGGCGATGCCGATGAAGCTGTTCATGATGCCCCATACGGTACCGAACAGGCCGACGAACGGCGCGGTGGAACCGATGGTGGCCAGCACGCCGGTGCCGCTGCTCATGTTGCGACCGCAGGCGGCAACCAGGCGCTCGAGGCGGAAGCTCACACGCTCCTTGATGCCTTCTTTCTCGCGGCTGTTGGCCGACAGGCGCATTTCTTCCAGCGCATCGTGGACCAGCAGGTTGGCGAGGGTGCCTTCCTTGGCCGCTGTCGAGCTGGCTTCTTTAAGGGTGGCGGCTTTTTTCAGATGGGCGATTTCAGCGCGCAGACGGCGCTTGGCGCCCATCAGCTCGAAGCCCTTGGCGATCCAGATGGTCCAGGTGATGATCGAGGCGATGGCCAGGCCGATCATCACGATTTTCACGATAATATCGGCGTTCTTGTACATGCCCCATGGCGACAGGTCGTGGGCCATTCCCAGGGAGTTGTCGGCTTCGAGAGCTTGCGGCATGTCCGCGGCGTTTACGGCCTGGACCGGATCGGTCGCGGCAGGTGCGGCTTGAACGGCTGGTGTTTGAGTGGCCGCAGGCAGTGTGGCCGGCGCTTGCGCATCGGCGAATGCGGCGGTCGGCGCCAGCATCAGGCTGAGCAGCAGGGCGGCTACCGCGCTCCAGGCGCGAGGTCGTTTGGTTGGCGAAGCGGAGAGTTGATTGCGTGTCATGCTGGCCGGACCTGAGAGGAAAAGACGGTAAGTGTTCTTCCAGGCCTCGTAAGGCCGAGAACAAAAGTGGCTGGCATTATTGCAATTAATTCTTGTTAACAAAAGTAATAGCGTCTCTTTTTTTCTTCCATTGCTAGCTGCTTATCCATTTCGGGCGCTAGTCTGTACCTTTCTTGAGGGAGTCTTCTGATGTCCGCGCCTTCTGTTTTGATCGCCGGCTGCGGTGATGTCGGCAGCCGTCTGGCTACGCAATTGTTGAATTCGGGGTGGGAGGTTCACGGCTTGCGGCGTGACGTCTCACGCCTACCCCAAGGGGTGATTGGCGTTGCCGGTGACTTGTTCAATAAAGACTGCCCGGCGACCTGGCCAATCGGGGCGGTGGATTACCTGGTGTATTGCGCGGCGGCTACCGATCACGATGAGGCCGGATACCGCGCCGCTTATGTTCAGGGTTTGCAGCACGTGCTGGAATGGCTGGGCGACTACGGGCAAGTGCCCGATCGGCTGCTATTCGTTTCCAGCAGCAGTGTTTACGGCCAGCAAGAGGGCGAGTGGGTCGACGAGAATTCGCCGACCGTGGCGGCTGGCTATTCAGGGCGTGTGATGCTGGAAGCCGAGCAAGTGGCGCGTGATAGTGGCATCCCGGCCAGCATCGTGCGTCTGACCGGTATTTATGGTCCAGGTCGAGAGTGGCTGCTGACTCAGGTTCGTCGCGGTTATCGCGTGGCGATCGATCCGCCGCTGTACGCCAATCGGATTCACGTCGACGACGCGGCGGGGTTGCTGGCGTTCCTGCTTGAGGCGGATCGGCGTGGAGTGGCGCTGGATGATGCCTATATAGGTGTCGATGATGCGCCTGCGCCAATGGCAGAGGTGGTGGGCTGGTTGCGTGAGTACCTGGGCGTGACCGAGTGGGCCGATGATGCCAGTGTGCGTCGTGCCGGCAGCAAGCGTTGCAGCAATGCTCGGGCGAAGGCGTTGGGCTGGACGCCGCGTTATCCTGGTTACCGAGAGGGGTATGCGGCGATTCTTGAAGGTGGTGGTTGATCTGATCTGGTGTTTAAAGAGCAGAAACCTGCGGGCTCCTTTGTTTTGGATCACTGTTTTTCCAGCAGCCACTGGCGAGTCGACGGTTTACCCGAGCCCTTCAGCTCGGGGTTGATGTCGGTTATCCCGAATATTTCGAGCCATTTGCCATTGCGAGTAAAAAAGAACCCCCGTCCGGTGTCTTGGTTACGCAGCAAGAGGTTGTCGTATCCAGTGGGCATGTCGCTGCTGCAGTCTCCGGCGAGGCAGAGTTCGTAATGGTCGGCACCAGGCAGTCCTTCAACCCGGCCGTCAGAGTAAAACCGTACGGTGTTACCCGTACCGTCGACGACTTTCCAACTGCCGCCCATATAGGCTGAATTCAAGGCTTGCCGGAAAGTGCCGGCCCAGCGCGGGTCTTTCACCGCCGACTCTTTGGGGCGAGCAAACACCTGCTCAGGTTCGTAGCTCTTCGCCAGTTGGATCAGTTGCTTGCCGTTGAATCGCAGTTCGTCGCTACCGTAGCCGTTGTAGTCAACCGTCCAAACGCCAGGTTTTCTCTTCAGTAGTCGGCCTCCGCCTACTTCAGCACCGCTGTTGGACGTCGCCTTGTCCCTGCGGCTGTCGATGTCCCATTCCAGGTTCGAATGGCCCCTGAGTGTTTCAAGCAGTGGCTGGCCTTTGGCGGCCGCATCGATGGCCCCCTGGTTGATCCAGATGCCGCTGATATCATTTTCTGTGGGGGCATTGGCACAACCACCGAGGAATATGGCGAGCAATGAAAAAGCGATCAGCGCCCTGCGCATGAATTCATCCTTGGGAGAGTCTTCGACCGGGCCCTCTATACTATGGCAGCGGTGGAGTTTGGTCGCAGAAAACAGTGTTGCCAATTTTGAGCGCCCGGACACGGCGTGAGCGTTTGGTATAGATGCTGAGGGGGTTGTCGTCAGGCAAAAGAAAAAAGGAGCCCTCGGGCTCCTTTTTGCTGGATCACTGTTTTTCCAGTAACCATTGCCGAGTGCTTGGGGTAAACGATGGCTGTTCGTCTGCCAGGGAGGTGTTGATCGCCTGGAAAATTTCCAGCTGCTTGCCTTTGCGCGCAAAGATCCACGAACTTCCTTGGCCACCTTGCTGTAGCCAGAGACTGTCATAACCGCTACTCATGTTGGCACAATCTCCCGCCAGGCAGAGTGCATAACGATCAGCACCCGGGAGGCCGTCAACCCGGCCGTCTGGTTGAAACTGCACGGTGCTACCTTCGCCTGAGCCGCTGAGGATTTTCCAGCTGCCGCCCATATATGCAGAGTACAGGGCACGCTCGAAACTGGCGCCAACCGGTGCACCCTCAGGCACTGCGTCCCGGGCGCGATCGAATACCTGCTCGGGTTCGTTGTCTGTGGCCGCCTGCAACAGTTGTTTGCCGTCACGGCTCAACTCGTTGCCGGAGCTGCCATAGAAGTCGACCTTCCAGGCGCCGGATTTTTCACCCAGCAGCTTGCCATCGACATTTTCGAAGCCGTTGGTGTATCGCGCCTGACCGGCTCTGGTATTGATATCCCATTCCAGGTTTGGACCGTAGGCCTGGAGGGCTTCACGCAAGGGGCCGCCTTTGGCAGCGGCATCGATTGCCGCCTGGTTGATCCAGGTGCCACTGATGTCGCGGTCGGTGGGGTCGCTGGCACAGCCGCCGAGAAAAATGGCAAGCAAAGAGAGAGCAAGCGCTTTGCGCATGACGGAATCCTTTCAAAAACGGAATTGGCGCAGCGCGGCGGCTGCGCCAGGACGTGTTACCCGTTACTCGATGACGAGAATGGCGTCCATCTCGACCTGCGAGCCTTTTGGCAGTGCAGCGACACCGATGGCGGCGCGGGCTGGGTAAGGCTGGTCGAAGTACTTGCCCATGATCTCATTGACCTTGGCGAAGTGGCTCAGGTCGGTGAGGAAAATGTTCAGTTTGACGATGTCCTTGAACGAACCACCGGCAGCTTCAGCCACGGCTTTGAGGTTCTCGAACACCTGGACGGTCTGGGCTTCGAAGCCTTCGACCAGTTCCATGGTTTTTGGGTCCAGAGGAATCTGACCCGACATGTACACGGTGTTGCCAGCCTTGATCGCCTGGGAGTAAGTACCGATGGCGGCCGGGGCCTTGTCGCTGTTGATAACGGTCTTGGTCATGTATGACTCCTTGTGAAGGGTGGGCTACGCGCGCATGCGGGTGATGCGGATGACCCCGGTCAGGGCGCGCAGTTTCTTGATCACGCGGGCCAGGTGCACGCGGTCGTGCACGCTGACCACCAGTTGGACCACGCTGATACGACCGTCGCGTTCGTCCATGCTGATTTTTTCGATATTGCCGTCGGCCGCGTTGACGCTGCTGGCCAGCAGGGCGATCAGGCCGCGCTGGTGTTCCAGTTCGACGCGCAGCTCGACGTTGAATTCGCCGGTGACATCCTTGGCCCATGAGAGCTGGATGCATTTTTCCGGGTTGTGGCGGATCTCGCTGATGTTGCGGCAGTTGTCCAGGTGCACGACCATGCCTTTGCCCGCCGACAGGTGGCCGACAATCGGGTCGCCCGGGATCGGCGTGCAACATTTGGCGTAGCTGAGGACCAGGCCTTCGGTGCCGCGAATCGCCAGCGGGCCTTCCGGGCTCGGCAGCTGTTCGCCTTCGCCGAGCAGGCGGCGGGCGACCACGTAAGCCATGCGATTGCCCAGGCCGATGTCTTCGAGCAGGTCTTCGATCAATTCGAGGCGGTATTCGTGGAGCATCAACTGCACGCGCTCGGCCGGGACTTTTTCCAGCGAGCTGTCGAAGCCGTTGAGCACCTTGTTTAGCAGGCGTTCGCCGAGGCTGATGGATTCGGAGCGGCGTTGCAGTTTCAGTGCATGGCGGATGTGGGTCCGCGCCTTGCCGGTGACCACGAAATTGAGCCATGCCGGGTTCGGCCGTGCGCCGGGGGCGCTGACGATCTCGACCGTGGAGCCGCTTTGCAGCGGTTCGGACAGCGGCGCGAGACGACGGTTGATCCGACAGGCAATGCAGCTGTTGCCCACGTCGGTGTGTACCGCGTAAGCGAAGTCGACCGCCGTGGAGCCTTTTGGAAGCTCCATGATCCGGCCTTTGGGCGTGAACACGTAGACCTCGTCCGGGAACAGGTCGATCTTCACGCTCTCGATGAATTCCAGCGAGTTGCCGGCCCGTTGCTGCATCTCCAGCACGCCTTTGACCCACTGGCGGGCGCGGGCATGAGTGCCTTTGGGCTGTTCGTCGCCGCTGGATTTGTACAGCCAATGGGCGGCGATGCCGTTGTTGGCCATCTCTTCCATTTCACGGGTGCGGATCTGGATCTCGATCGGTACACCGTGCATGCCAAACAGTGTGGTGTGCAGCGACTGGTAGCCGTTGGCCTTGGGGATCGCGATGTAATCCTTGAAGCGCCCCGGTAACGGTTTGTACAAATTGTGCACGGCACCCAGTACGCGGTAGCAGGTATCGACCTTGTCGACGATGATCCGGAACGCATAAACGTCCATGATCTCGTTGAAGGCCCGACGCTTGCCGCGCATTTTCTTGTAGATGCCGTAGAGGTGTTTCTGACGACCGCTGACCTCACCCTGGATGCCGTCGATGGCCAGGCAGTGGCTGAGGGACTCTTCGATCTTGTTGACGATTTCCTTGCGGTTGCCCCGGGCGCGCTTGACCGCCTGGTTGATCCGCGCGGAACGCATCGGGTGCATGGCCTTGAAGCCGAGGTCTTCGAATTCTATGCGGATGGCGTGCATACCCAGCCGGTTGGCGATGGGCGCATAGATTTCCAGGGTTTCCTTGGCGATCCGCCGGCGCTTTTCGCCGGACAGCACTTCCAGGGTGCGCATGTTGTGCAGGCGGTCGGCCAGCTTGACCAGGATCACGCGAATGTCGCGCGCCATGGCCATGGCCATTTTCTGGAAGTTTTCGGCCTGGGCTTCGGCCTTGGTCTCGAAGTTCATCTGGGTCAGTTTGCTGACCCCGTCGACCAGTTCGGCCACCGTTTCGCCGAACTGCGCTTGCAGCGCTTCCTTGGCAATACCGGTGTCTTCGATCACGTCATGCAGCATTGCAGCCATCAGGCTCTGATGGTCCATGTGCATGTCGGCAAGAATATTCGCCACCGCAAGAGGATGCGTGACGTACGCCTCACCGCTGCGGCGGCGTTGACCGTCGTGGGCTTGTTCGGCGTAGAAGTACGCTCGGCGGACCAGGTTGACCTGGTCCTTGCCGAGGTAGGTCGATAAGCGATCGGCGAGGGCGTCTATGCTCGGCATGATGACACCTGCCGTTTGCTATGACCCCGCGCCGTGCTACGTCGACCAGGCATGGCTTATACTGCCTCGTTGGACTCGTCCTCGAACGCTGCGAACAGCGGTTCGTCTTCGACGATTTCAGCGTTGGCGATGAACTCGTAGCTCATCAGGCCCTCAGCGATTTCACGCAGCGCTACAACTGTAGGCTTGTCGTTTTCCCACTGAACCAGGGGCTCTTTGCCACCGGTGGCCAGTTGACGGGCACGCTTGGTAGAGAGCATGACCAGCTCAAAGCGGTTTTCCACGTGTTCTAGGCAGTCTTCAACGGTTACGCGGGCCATGGTATTCCTCGGAGCGAATGCAATATGCGCGCTGCCCGGTTGGGCGAGCGGACTCAACAGTTTAAAAAATCACCAGCGATTAGGGAAGCGCTGATTTTTTGACCAGGCTCTTCAACGCGCTATAAGCACCAATGTAAAGCCCTTGCAGCGGTTTTGGGAAGAGCTGATTAGCCGAGCAATTCAGCCAATAATTTGCCATGACGCTGCTGCTGACGCTTCTGATGCAGCTGATTGGCGCGGAAAATCGCCTTCAGATCGTCCAGTGCGTGGGCGAAATTGTCGTTGATGATCAAGTAATCGTAGTCGACGTAATGGCTCATCTCGCTGACGGCTTCGCGCATCCGGCCTTCGATGATCTCGTCACTGTCCTGGCCGCGATTGGTCAGGCGCTGGTGCAGGGCCTCCAGGGACGGCGGCAGAATGAAGATCGAACGGGCCTGGGGCATCAACTTGCGCACTTGCTCTGCGCCCTGCCAGTCAATTTCCAGAATCAGGTCGTGACCTTCATCCAGGGTCTGCTGCAGGTGGCTTTGCGAAGTGCCATAGAGATTGCCGAACACTTCGGCGCGCTCGAGGAAATCTCCGTGCTCGATCATCTTCACGAACTCGCTACGTTCGACGAAGTGATAGTTCACGCCGTTCACTTCACCAGGGCGCATGGCGCGGGTGGTGTGGGAGACCGAGACGCGGATCTCCTGATCAGCGTCGGTCAGGGCTTTGACCAGGCTGCTCTTGCCCGCCCCCGAAGGTGCGGAAATGATGTACAGGGTGCCGGTACTGTGGGTCATGTCAGGTTTGCCTTACTCAATATTCTGTACTTGTTCGCGCATCTGCTCGATCAACACCTTTAGGTTGACCGCCGCTTGGGTGCTGCGCGGGTCGAAGGCTTTGGAGCCCAGTGTGTTGGCTTCGCGGTTGAGCTCCTGCATCAGGAAATCCAGGCGTCGACCGGCAGCGCCGCCGGATTTGAGCACCCGGCGAACTTCGATGATATGAGTGCTCAGGCGATCCAGTTCTTCGGCGACGTCGCTCTTTTGCGCGAGCATGACCATTTCCTGCTCCAGGCGCTGCGGGTCGAGGTCGGCCTTCATGTCGGTGAAGCGGTCGAGGACTTTCTGACGCTGGGTGGCGAGCATCTGCGGGACCAGCTCACGCAGGATCACCACATCTTCTTCAATGGACGTCAGGCGCTCGTTGATCAACCGCGCCAGCTCCGCGCCTTCGCGCTCGCGGCCGGCCTTGAGTTCTTTCAGTCCTTGGTTGAACAGCGTCAGGGCTTCGGCATTCAGCGCTTGCGGGTCGGCGGCGTCGGCCACCAGCACGCCGGGCCAGGCCAGGACTTCCAGCGGGTTCAGCGCGGCGGGGTTCTTGATCAGGCTGGCGACGGTCTCGGCGGCAGCGACCAGTTGCGCGGCGCGCTCGCGGTCCACTTGCAGCGGTTTGCCAGTGCTTTCTTCGGTGAAACGCAGGGTGCATTCGAGCTTGCCCCGGGAAATTCCCTGGCGCAGGGCTTCGCGGACGGCGCCCTCGAGGTCGCGGAAAGATTCCGGCAGGCGCAGATGGGGTTCCAGGTAGCGGCTGTTGACCGAGCGCAGCTCCCAGCTCAGGGTGCCCTGGACGCCGGCTTTCTCGACGCGGGCGAAGGCGGTCATGCTGTGCACCATGGAGGTACCTCGCAATGCAGGTCGGCGCGTAACCCATGGTTCGCGGACCCGCTATCTGTGAATTAAAGCCGACAGGCAGCAAAGGCGCAGGATTGTAGCGCAGTGGGGCGGATGCGCCCAATCACACGCTGTGACAATGGGCTGCAGGCCGTCGGCTACGCTCTATTCAGAGCCTTCAATCGTCGGGTGATTTTTTTAGAAGTGCCCACTCGCGGCCCACGGCTCTATAATGCTCGGCAGTTTTCCGTCCCCCGTACAGGTAATCCCTATGAAACGTCCAAGTGGTCGCGCTGCCGATCAGCTCCGCTCGATCCGCATTACCCGCAACTACACCAAACACGCCGAGGGATCTGTACTGGTCGAGTTCGGTGATACCAAGGTCATCTGCACCGTCAGCGTCGAGAACGGCGTGCCGCGTTTCCTCAAGGGTCAGGGCCAGGGCTGGTTGACCGCTGAATACGGCATGCTGCCGCGCGCCACTGGCGAGCGTAACCAGCGTGAGGCGAGCCGCGGCAAGCAAGGCGGCCGCACTCTGGAAATCCAGCGTCTGATCGGTCGTTCCCTGCGCGCTGCGCTGGACATGTCCAAGCTGGGCGACGTCACCTTGTACGTCGACTGCGATGTGATCCAGGCTGATGGCGGCACCCGCACCGCGTCCATCACCGGCGCCATGGTTGCACTGGTCGACGCCTTGAAAGTGATCAAGAAGCGCGGCGGCCTCAAAGGTGGCGACCCGCTCAAGCAAATGATCGCTGCCGTTTCGGTGGGCATGTATCAGGGCGAACCTGTGCTTGACCTCGACTACCTGGAAGACTCGGCTGCCGAGACTGACCTCAACGTGGTGATGACCAGCACTGGTGGTTTCATCGAAGTCCAGGGCACCGCCGAAGGCGCACCGTTCCAGCCGGAAGAGCTGAACGCGATGCTGGCACTGGCGAAGAAAGGCATGATCGAGATTTTCGAACTGCAGAAGGCTGCACTGGCTGACTGATTGTTTTGATGTCCGGCAAAGGAGAGCGCCATGAGTGATGAACAGCAGTTGCTACCCACACCGAGCTCCGAGGCTCGCCAGTGGGCGATGTTTTGTCACCTCTCGGCGTTTCTCGGTGTCTGGTTTCCGTTCGGTCACCTGATCGGGCCGCTGATACTCTGGCAGTGGAAGCGTGAAGCGGACCCGTTCATCGATGCCCAAGGCAAAGAAGCGCTGAACTTTCAGATCACCGTGGCCCTGGTCTCGGGCATCTGTTACGTGCTGATGCTGGTGTTGATCGGTTTTGCGCTGCTGCCGCTGGTTCTGATCGGGGCGATGGTGCTGTGCATCATTGCCGGGCTCAAGGCCAATGACGGGGTGCCTTACCGCTATCCCTTCACCTGGCGGTTGATCAAATAACAGCCAGAAAAAATCAGCGTGCACAAAAAAGCCGACAGCAATGTCGGCTTTTTTGCATCTGCGAAAAGACGCTTAGATCGTCAGCGTCCAGTCGTAGTCCACGATCAGCGGTGCGTGCTGCGAGAACCGTGGCTGACGTGGCAGGCGTGCGCTGCGTACGAAGCGGCGCAGGCCAGGGGTCAGCAACTGGTAGTCGAAACGCCAGCCCAGGTTGAGCATCTCGGCCTGTTCGTTGTCCGGCCACCAGCTGTACTGGTCGCCTTCGCGGCTGACTTCCCGCAGGGCGTCGACATAACCCATGTTGCCGACAATCTCGTCCATCCAGGCACGCTCAGGCGCCAGGAAGCCCGGGGATTGCTGGCTGTCGCGCCAGTTCTTGATATCCAGCTTCTGTTGCGCCACGTACAGCGAGCCACAATAAATGTACTCGCGACGTTTGCGTCGCTGTTTATCCAGATAACGGGCGAAGTCGTCCATTAGCTTGAACTTCTGGTTCAAGTCTTCATCGCCATTCTGCCCCGAAGGGAGCAGCAAGGTCGCGATGCTGACCTTGTCGAAATCGGCTTGCAGGTAGCGCCCGTAGCGGTCGGCCGTCTCGAAGCCGAGACCGCTGATGACAGCCTTCGGTTGCAACCGCGAATACAAAGCCACGCCACCTTGGGCGGGAACTTCGGCTTCGCAGGCATAAAGGAAGTAGCCATCCAGTTGGAAGGCTGGATCGTCCAGTTCAAAGGCGGAGGCGCGGGTGTCCTGCAGGCAGATGACGTCGGCATTCTGTGCTTGCAGCCAACTGAGCAAACCACGCTCGACTGCAGCCTGAATACCATTGACGTTCACACTGATGATCCGCATAAGTGGCCCCAAAAATCGCGTGCGGGTATGATACACGGCGTCTACCTAATTAGCTAAATCCGTGGTATTTGGGGTTTTTTTCATGCAAGCGTATCAACGCGATTTCATTCGTTTTGCCATCGATCGCGGCGTTTTGCGCTTCGGTGAGTTCACCCTGAAGTCCGGGCGCACCAGTCCATACTTCTTCAATGCCGGCCTGTTCAACTCAGGGAAGGCCCTGGCACAGCTGGGCCGTTTCTATGCGGCAGCCATCGTCGAGAGCGGTATTTCCTTCGACGTACTGTTCGGCCCGGCCTACAAAGGCATCCCGTTGGCGGCAGCCACCGCCGTGGCACTGGCCGAACATCACGACCGTGACCTGCCATGGTGCTTCAATCGCAAGGAAGCCAAGGCCCACGGCGAAGGTGGCAGCCTGGTCGGCGCGCCATTGACTGGCGACGTGCTGATCATCGACGACGTGATCACCGCGGGCACCGCCATCCGTGAAGTGATGCAGATCATCGCTTCCCAGGACGGCGCCAAAGCTGCCGGTGTGCTGATCGCCCTGAACCGTCAGGAGCGTGGCAATGGTGAGTTGTCGGCCATTCAGGAAGTGGAGCGTGACTTCGGCATTCCGGTGATCAGCATCGTTTCGCTGAACCAAGTGCTGGAGTTCCTGGCTGACGATCCGCAGCTCAAGCAACATTTGCCTGCGGTTGAAGCCTACCGCGCCCAGTTCGGCGTGTAACCACGCTCCCACAGGGATTGCAGACAGCAAAAGACCCCGCTCAGCAAGTTGAGCGGGGTCTTTTGTTTATGTATGGCCCAGTCCCCCAGCTTTATTTTTTGCTGGTGCTGCTGAATGTCTCGGCCTTTTTGATCCCGCTGGGTTTATTGGTTTTCTCCGGGTACGGATCAGCCACAGCATCGCCCTGGCCAGTCAGAATTCTCCAGCCATGACGGGTGTGCGCGGTTTTGCGGAGTTGCGGGCAGGGCGGCATCGATGTTTTGCCCTGATTCGAGTATTCGTGACCACAATCGACACAGGCATAGGTGCCAGGTGAAACATCGCTGCCGTAAGGGACGTAGTCTTTTTGCATGGGTAGACCTCCTGTGGATTCAGTGAAGATCTTATGCAGATTGCTTCCTTGGTGAAGTCGGACGTTTCGCCCAATCAGGTCAGGCATTTCCGGCGCGCATAAAAAAGATCGCAGACTTCGTCAGCTCCTACAGGTTTTTCGTACATCCGAAATCCGTAGGTGCTGCCGAAAGGCTGCGATCTTTTTAAGGTTTTGAATCAGGGACGCTTGCGATTGCTGATCAGCGTGCCCACACCGGTGTCGGTGAAGATTTCCAGCAGAATTGCATTTGGCACCCGACCATCAATGATCAGCGAGCTGCCCACGCCACCCTGTACCGCTTCCAGCGCGCAACGGATCTTCGGCAGCATGCCGCCGTAGATGGTGCCATCGGCGATCAGATCGTCGACTTGCTGGGTGCTCAGGCCGGTCAGGACCTTGCCGCTCTTGTCCATCAGGCCGGCAATGTTGGTCAGCAGCATCAGCTTCTCAGCTTTCAGGGCCTCGGCCACTTTACCGGCCACCAGGTCGGCGTTGATGTTGTACGACTCGCCATTGGCACCGACGCCGATCGGCGCGATCACCGGAATGAAATCGCCTTTGACCAGCAGGTTCAGCAGGTCGGTGTTGATCCCGACCACTTCGCCGACGTGGCCGATGTCGATGATTTCCGGCTGGGTCATCTCAGGGGTCTGGCGGGTGACGGTGAGCTTCTTCGCACGAATCAGCTCGGCGTCTTTACCAGTCAGGCCGATGGCGCTGCCGCCGTGACGGTTGATCAGGTTGACGATGTCCTTGTTGACCTGGCCGCCGAGGACCATTTCCACCACGTCCATGGTCGCGGCGTCGGTGACGCGCATGCCATCGACAAAGTGGCTCTCGATCGACAGTCGCTTGAGCAGGTCGCCGATTTGCGGGCCGCCGCCGTGAACCACCACCGGGTTGATGCCGACGGCTTTCATCAGCACGATGTCGCGGGCGAAGCCGGTTTTCAGCTCCTCGCTTTCCATCGCGTTGCCGCCGTACTTGATCACCAGTGTCTTGCCGACATAGCGGCGAATGTAAGGCAGCGCTTCGGACAGGACCTTGGCGGTGTTGGCGGCGGCTTCGCGTTCGAGGGTCATTCAGGGCTCCGGGTGCTTCAATAGATCAAAACGGTAGTTGGAGATCAGGTGCAACGCGCTTCAGCTGGACGTGGAATACATCCTTGATGCGCTGCAATTCAGCCTCGTCATCGGCCTCGAAGCGCAGCACCAGCACCGGTGTGGTGTTGGAGGCGCGAACCAGGCCCCAGCCTTTGGCATAGTCGACTCGCACGCCGTCAATGGTGGTCAGGTCGGCGCCTTCACCCCACTGTGCGTCGTGCAGTGCATCAATGATGCTGAATTTGCTCTCTTCGGTCACATGGATATTGATTTCCGGCGTAGAAATATCGTTCGGGAAGGTCGCGAACAACTCTTCCGCGGTGGATTTTTCCTTGCTGAGGATCTCCAGCAACCGCGCGGCGCTGTAGATACCGTCGTCGAAACCGAACCAGCGCTCCTTGAAGAAGATGTGCCCGCTCATTTCGCCGGCCAACAGGGCGCCGGATTGTTTCATTTTCTTTTTGATCAGCGAGTGACCTGTTTTCCACATCAGCGGACGACCGCCATATTCCTTGATCAGCGGGATCAGGCGGCGGGTGCATTTGACGTCGAAGATGATTTCCGCGTCGGGGTTGCGTGCTACCACATCTTTGGCGAACAGCATCAGCAGGCGGTCCGGGAACACGACGCTGCCGGTGTTGGTGACCACGCCCACGCGGTCGCCATCGCCGTCGAAGGCCAGGCCCAGGTCGGCGTTGGTTTCCTTGACCTTGGCGATCAGGTCTACCAGGTTTTCCAGCTTGCCCGGATCCGGGTGATGGTTCGGGAAGTTGCCATCGACTTCGCAGAACAGCGGGATGACTTCGCAGTTCAGGGCTTCGATCAGTTGCGGGGCAATCACGCCGGCCGCGCCGTTACCGCAGTCGACCACCACTTTCAGGCGGCGGGCGAGTTTGATGTCCTGGACGATTTCGGTGTTGTAGCGATCGAGTATCTCGACCTTGGTGATGCTGCCCTTGCCGCTGCTCAGGTTGTTGGTCTTGAGGCGGTCGTGCAGGGCCTGGATCTGTTCGTTGGCCAGGGTATCGCCAGCAATGACGATCTTGAAGCCGTTGTAGTTCGACGGGTTGTGGCTGCCGGTAAGCATCACCCCTGATTTGCCGGCCAGTACGTTGGCGGCGTAGTACAGCGCAGGCGTTGGCACCAGGCCGACGTCGCTGACGTGGCAACCGCTGTCGGCCAGGCCCTGAATCAGTTGTTCCACCAGTTCCGGGCCGGACAGGCGACCGTCGCGGCCGACGGACACATTGGGTTCGCCCTGGGCCAGGCTCTGGGAACCGATGGCGCGACCGAGCCAATAAGCGGTTTCAGCGTTCAAGAATTCCGGGACGGTGCCACGAATGTCGTAGGCGCGGAAGATGCTGTCGGGGAACTTGGGTGCGACTTGGGCTGGGGTGCTCATCTGTAGGAATGCTCCATCTCTAAAGTGGCTGGACCTGCCGGCGAAAAGCTCGTGGGCTGGCTCAAACTGAAGGGTATGACGGCGTTTTCCGCAGAGAGTTCGTGGTGCGAAAAGGCCATGCCACCAATGTCGACGAGTATTGGGTCAACCAATGCCTTGATTTTCAGTGGTAAACCTTCCAGATGACGTCTGTGCAATTTTCATCCTTAAAATGCAGAGGGCGGGTCAGGCCAGGCATTGTTCCCAGCCTGAATGCCGATGATCAGTGGCTGCCGGAATGTCCGAAGCCGCCGGTGCCGCGCTGGGTTTCGACGAACTCTTCGACCATTTCGAAGTGCGCTTGAACCACCGGTACCAGCACCAGTTGGGCCAGGCGTTCGCCAACGACCATGTTGAAATCGGTCTGGCCACGGTTCCAGCACGACACCATCAGTGGGCCCTGGTAATCGGAGTCGATCAGGCCGACCAGGTTGCCCAGCACGATGCCGTGCTTATGGCCCAGGCCGGAGCGCGGCAGAATCAAGGCCGCCAGGCCCGGATCGCCGATATACACCGACAGTCCGGTAGGGATCAGCAGGGTCTCGCCCGGCTTGATGACGGTGTCTTTTTCCAGCATGGCGCGCAGGTCGAGGCCGGCGGAGCCTGGTGTGGCGTACTGCGGAAGCGGAAATTCGCTGCCGATGCGTGGGTCGAGGATCTTGGCTTGCAAAGCGTGCATGTAAATTAAACCTGGTTCAGACGTTCGGCGATAAAAGTGATCAGCTGGCGGGCAATCTTGCCTTTGCTGGTCTGGGCAAAAATAGTGGCGTGCAGCTCACGGTCGATCACGCTGCAGGCGTTTTCTTCGCTGTTGAAGCCAATGCTCGGGTTGGCGACGTCGTTGGCGACGATCAGATCGAGGTTCTTGTCTTTCAACTTGCGGGCAGCGTAGTCGAGCAGGTGTTCGGTTTCGGCGGCAAAGCCGACACTGAACGGACGGTCGGGACGGGTGGCGATGGTGGCCAGGATGTCTGGGTTACGCACCATCTGTAGCAACAAGCCGTCGCCGCTTGTAGGGTCTTTCTTGAGTTTCTGTGGGGCCACGACTTCCGGACGGTAGTCCGCGACCGCTGCCGAGGCGATGAACAAGTCGCAAGGAATCGCGGCTTCACAAGCGGCGAGCATGTCGCGAGCGCTGACCACGTCGATGCGCGTGACGCGATCCGGGGTCGGCAGGTGCACGGGGCCGGTGATCAGGGTCACGCGGGCGCCGGCTTCTACCGCGGCTTCGGCCAGGGCAAAGCCCATTTTGCCGGAGCTGTGGTTGGTGATGTAGCGCACCGGGTCGATGTTTTCCTGGGTCGGACCGGCGGTGATCAGCACGTGTTTGCCGGTCAGCGCCTGGCGCTGGAAGCAGTCTGCCGCGCACTGGGCGAGGTCGGTGGCTTCGAGCATGCGACCCATGCCGACGTCGCCGCAGGCCTGGCTGCCGGAGGCCGGGCCGAAGACTTTGAAGTCGCGGCTTTCGAGGGTTTGCAGGTTGGCCTGGGTCGCCGGGTCGCGCCACATGGCCTGATTCATCGCCGGCGCCACGGCGACTACCGCGTCGGTGGCCAGCACCAGCGTGGTCAGCAGGTCGTCGGCAATGCCTTGGGCCAGGCGAGCGATCAGGTCCGCGGTGGCGGGGGCGATCAATACCAGATCGGCCCATTTGGCCAGTTCGATGTGGCCCATGGCGGCTTCGGCCGCCGGGTCCAGCAGGTCCAGGTGGACCGGGTGCCCGGACAGGGCCTGCATGGTCAGCGGGGTAATGAATTCGCTGCCGCCACGGGTCATGACCACGCGCACTTCAGCGCCCTGGTCGATCAGGCGGCGAACCAGCTCGGCGCTCTTGTAGGCAGCAATGCCGCCGCCGACGCCCAGAACGATGCGTTTCCGATACAGCCGCTGCATAGGTCTGCCTTTCATTTCGTTGATGACTGCATGGCGATACCCCCTCCCCAGGGGTGAAATCGCCCGCAAAAAAGATGGGCTACGATATCACAGCGACCGCTACGGAACAGCGGCGCCCACTTACATGGAGGTGTTATGAGCATTCGCGATTGGCCAGCGGCGGAGCGACCGCGGGAGAGGTTACTTGAGTTGGGTTCGACGAGTCTTTCGGACGCCGAGTTGCTAGCGATTTTTTTACGTACAGGTGTATCGGGTAAAAGTGCAGTGGATCTGGCTCGACATCTGTTGAATCAGTTTGGCAGCCTGCGTTCACTTCTCGAAGCCGATCAAGCTGCGTTCAGCAGGCAATTGGGGCTCGGGCCGGCGAAATTCGCTCAGTTGCAAGCGGCACAGGAAATGGGCAGGCGGCATTTAGCCGAACGTGCACGGCAAAAATCGGCGCTGGAAAATCCGCAGGCGGTTCGTGACTACCTGAAGTCGATGCTGCGCCACGAGCCTCACGAGGTATTCGGGTGTCTGTTTTTGGATTCAAAACATCAAGTGCTGACCTTTGAAGTGCTGTTTCGCGGCTCCATCGACAGTACCAGTGTCTATCCAAGACAAGTGGTTAAACGCGCTTTGGCCCACAACGCCGCAGCGTTGATCCTCTGCCACAACCATCCGTCGGGTAACTCCAACCCCAGTCAAGCCGACCGAGTGCTGACCAAGCGCCTGCAAGAAGCGCTGGACCTGATCGATGTGCGGGTGCTCGACCATTTCATTGTCGGTGATGGCGATCCGTTGTCCATGGCCGAGTACGGGTGGATGTGAAGGGTGGAGTTACGCGAAAACCATGCAGGCGCGGGCCTGTGGCGAGGGAGCTTGTCGAAACGCCGCCCCGTTTGAGTGCGTAGCACTCACAAGATCTTTGGTGCATCCGAGATTTTGGGGCTGCTTCGCAGCCCGACGGGGGCAAGCCCCCTCGCCACAGGTTTCTTTTGGCGACGCTGATTACTTGAAGTTGACCTTGGAGTAATCCTGGCGACCAAACGGGCTGACCCGATAACCCTCGACGTCTTTGCGCGTCAGGGCGAAGGCCGTCGGGTGGGCCAGTGGCAGCCACAATGCCTGTTGCTGGATCTGCGCCTGGGCCTGTTCGTAGAGCTTGGTGCGTACACCTTGCTCGCCGGTGGTCTTGCCGGCGCTGATCAGCTTGTCCAGATCCTGGTTGCAGTAACGGGCGAAGTTGGTGCCGGCTTTGATCGCCGCGCAGGAAAACTGAGGCGTGAGGAAGTTGTCCGGGTCACCGTTGTCGCCGGCCCAGCCCATGAACAGCAGGTCATGCTCGCCGGCCTTGGCGCGGCGAATCAGTTCGCCCCATTCGATCACGCGGATCTCGGCCTGAATGCCGATTTCCGCCAGGTCGGATTGAAGCAATTGCGCGCCGAGGCTCGGGTTGGGGTTCAGCAGGCTGCCGGAAGGGCGAGTCCAGATAGTGGTCTGGAAACCGTTCTTGAGCCCGGCCTTGGCCATCAATGCCCGGGCTTTCTCGATATCATGCGGGTAGCCCGGCAAGTTTTTGGCATAGCTCCAGGTATTGGGCGGGTAGGGCCCGTTGGCAGGCTCGGCGGTGTCTTCGAATACGGCCTTGAGGTAGTTGGCCTTGTCGAACGCCAGGTTGATTGCCTGGCGCACTTCCGGCTTGTCCAGCGGCGGATGCTGGCTGTTGATGCCGACGAATGCGGTCATGAAGGCGTCAGTCTTTTCCACCTTCAGGGTCGGCTCCTGCTTCGCAGCCTGTACGTCCAGCGGTTTCGGCGACAGGGCGATCTGGCACTCGTTGCGGCGCAATTTCTGCAAGCGCACGTTGGCGTCCGGGGTGATCGCGAAGATCAACGGGTCCACCGATGGCTTGCCCTGGAAGTAGTCGCGGTTGGCCTTGTAGCGAATCGAGGCATCTTTCTGGAAGCGCGTGAAGATGAACGGGCCGCTGCCGATCGGCTGGCTATTGAGCTTCTCCGGAGTGCCGGCCTTCATCAGTTGGTCGGCGTACTCGGCCGAATAGATCGAGGCGAAGCCCATGGTCAGGGTCGGCAGGAATGTCGAGTCCGGGTGATCGAGGGTGAAACGAATGGTGAGTGGGTCCAGGGCGTCGATCTTCTTGATCAGTGTCGGTAACTGCATCGACTGAGCGTGCGGGAAGCCGCTCTGGGCGATTTTGTGCCACGGGTTTGCCGGATCGAGCATGCGGTCGAAACTGAATTTCACGTCTTCGGCGGTCAGGTCGCGCGTCGGGCTGAAATACTCGGTGCGGTGAAATTTCACCTGCGGATGCAATTTGAAGACGTAGGTCAGGCCGTCGGGCGTGACGTCCCAGCTGTCCGCGAGGCTGGCGACCACTTTGCCGCTGGCCGTGTCGAAGTCCACCAGGCGGTTCATCAGCACGTCGGCCGAGGCGTTGGTGGTGGTCAGCGAGTTGTATTGCACCACGTCGAACCCTTCCGGGCTGGCCTCCGTGCAGACGCTCAGGGCGGCGGCATGGGCCAGGGGGCTCAGCAGAAGCGGGGCGAGCAACAGTGGTAGGGCAGCGAGGCGCATGGTCGGATTCCTTTACAGATCGAAGGCCCATCTGCAAGTGCAGTCTGGAAAAGGCTTACCCTAGTGGGCTCTTTTGCAAATGACTATCCCCTTTTTCATTTTCAGGGGAGTATGGGCGATTGTTTTCGGTGAGTGATGGTTGAGAAAAGCCCTGAATTGTCCCGTTGGCCGATTCTCTGCGACGAGCGGTCGCTATCGGGCTCAGCCTTTGTCCAAGGCACTCGGCGCCCGAAAAACCGGGTTTTTATCAACTCAATTCACACCGGTTGTTGTTGCTCTCTGGTCTTTCTGGTATAAAGCAGCGCTCTTTTCTAGGGGCCCGGTTCCTTCACTTGTAGGTGTAGCCGGTAAGACCTCTAAAGAAACGCGGCGCCTGGCGCCAAATGACTGAGAGATTAAGCGGCCAACCCATGCCGGGTTGGGCATGTGGTTTTAGAGGGCTGAGGCATGTCGAGAGTATGTCAAGTTACCGGTAAGGGTCCGGTGACTGGGAATAACATTTCCCACGCAAACAACAAAACCCGTCGTCGTTTCCTGCCGAACCTGCAGCATCATCGCTTCTGGGTTGAAGAAGAGAAACGTTTCGTGCGTCTGCGCGTATCTGCCAAAGGCATGCGTATCATCGACAAGCGTGGCATCACTGTCGTGCTGGCCGAAATCCGCAAAGCCGGCAAGATCTAAGGGAGCTAATCATGCGTGAATTGATTCGTTTGATTTCGAGCGCCGGTACTGGTCACTTCTACACTACCGACAAGAACAAGCGCACTACTCCGGACAAAATCGAGATCAAGAAATATGATCCGGTTGTTCGCAAGCACGTGATCTACAAAGAAGGCAAAATCAAGTAATTGATTTTTCCTCCTTACGAAAAAGGCCCGTATCGCGAGATACGGGCCTTTTTTGTTGCCGTTTTGCATCGTCTGTCAGGGCTCCATCGCGGCAAGCCCAGACAGCAAAACCCCTCAGGCCTTCTGTTCAAACACCACATAAATCTTGCGGCACGGCTCCAGCACTTCCCAGGTGCCTTTGAAACCGGCCGGAATCACGAAGCGATCGCCCACGCGCAGGGTCTTGGCGCCGCCGTTGTCATCGCGCAGCACTGACACCCCCTGAACGATTTCGCAGTATTCGTGTTCGGTGTAGTTAACCCGCCACTGACCGACTTCGCCTTCCCAGACACCTGCACTCATCTGGCCGCACGGGCTGTTGTAGTGGTTGTACACGGTTTGCTCGGGGTCGCCCTTGAGGACTTTCGCCGGGTCTGGCCGATAGCGATCGGGCTGGGTGGTAGCCTGACTGAAATCGACGATATCCTGAATGCTCATGCTGGTATTCCCCCGTGATTGCGGCGCGACTGGCTGGAAAATTGAAAGTCTATGTTTATTAAAATGAACATCGCAAGGTCGTTTAACGGCCTTTTGTCAAATATATTGAAACTTCACCCGCCGCTGGTTTAGGGTAACGGTTGCCTTGAGCCGAAAAGCAGGCTGGCCGGGCAGAATTCCTGACAGCACCCGCGAAGAGCGTGGGCGCTCGTATTCAATAAGAGGAGGACACTCGTATGACCACCCTGACTCGTGCCGACTGGGAACAACGGGCTCGCGATCTGAAGATCGAAGGCCGTGCCTACATCAATGGCGAATACACCGATGCAGTCTCCGGTGAAACGTTCGAGTGCATCAGCCCTGTCGATGGCCGTCTGCTGGGCAAGATTGCCAGCTGTGATGCCGCCGACGCCCAGCGCGCCGTGGAAAACGCTCGCGCCGCGTTCAATTCCGGCGCCTGGTCGCGCCTGGCGCCGACCAAGCGCAAAGCCACCATGATTCGTTTTGCCGGCCTGCTGAAACAGCACGCCGAAGAGCTGGCCCTGCTCGAAACCCTGGACATGGGCAAGCCGATCAGCGATTCCCTGTACATCGACGTTCCTGGCGCGGCGCAAGCCCTGAGCTGGAGTGGCGAGGCCATCGACAAGCTCTACGACGAAGTCGCCGCCACCCCGCACGATCAGCTGGGGCTGGTGACTCGCGAGCCGGTCGGTGTGGTCGGTGCGATCGTGCCGTGGAACTTCCCGTTGATGATGGCCTGCTGGAAACTCGGCCCGGCGCTGTCCACCGGTAACTCAGTGATCCTCAAGCCTTCGGAAAAATCGCCGCTGACGGCTATTCGTATTGCAGCGCTGGCAGTTGAAGCCGGCATCCCGAAAGGTGTGCTGAACGTGCTGCCGGGTTACGGTCATACCGTCGGCAAGGCCCTGGCCTTGCACAATGATGTCGACACCCTGGTGTTTACCGGTTCGACCAAGATCGCCAAGCAACTGCTGATCTACTCCGGCGAATCGAACATGAAGCGTGTCTGGCTCGAAGCCGGTGGCAAGAGCCCGAACATCGTGTTCGCCGATGCGCCGGACCTGCAAGCCGCCGCCGAATCGGCTGCCAGCGCTATTGCCTTCAACCAGGGCGAAGTCTGCACCGCCGGTTCGCGCCTGCTGGTCGAGCGTTCGATCAAAGACAAATTCCTGCCACTGGTGATCGAAGCCCTCAAGGCCTGGAAGCCGGGAAATCCGCTGGACCCGGCGACCAACGTCGGTGCGCTGGTGGATACCCAGCAGATGAACACCGTGCTGTCCTACATCGAATCCGGTCACACCGATGGCGCCAAACTGGTGGCTGGCGGCAAGCGTATTCTTCAGGAAACCGGGGGCACCTACGTCGAGCCGACGATTTTCGACGGTGTCAGCAACGCGATGAAAATTGCCCAGGAAGAGATCTTTGGCCCGGTGTTGTCGGTGATCACTTTCGATACCGCCGAAGAAGCCGTTGCGATTGCCAACGACACGCCGTACGGCCTCGCGGCTGCTGTATGGACCACGGATATTTCGAAGGCTCACCTCACCGCCAAGGCTTTGCGCGCTGGCAGTGTGTGGGTCAACCAGTACGACGGCGGCGACATGACTGCGCCGTTCGGTGGCTTCAAGCAGTCCGGCAACGGTCGCGACAAGTCGCTGCATGCGTTCGACAAGTACACCGAGCTGAAGGCGACCTGGATCAAGTTGTAAGCAAGTGAGGGAGCCCGGTAGTCAATCGGGCTCCTGAACGACATAGATCCCATGTGGGGGCGGGCTTTTGTGGTGAGGGGGCTTGCCCCCGTTCGGCTGCGAAGCAGGCGCAAGACCATTGCATGCGGTGTACTTGATACACCGCAGACGCAGGTTTTGGGGCCGCTCCGCGACCCAACGGGGCGATGCGGCGTTCCGACAAGCCCCCTCGCCACCAAGCCCCGCTCCCACACTGTTTTGTGCTGTACATAAAATATCCACAGGAGCGTGGAACATGCGTTGGGCGACTTATTTCGCCGTCTTGGCGTCTGTCTTGAGTGTCGGCCTGGCCTTGGGCGTCAGCATGCCGTTAGTGTCGCTGCGCCTGGAAGGCTGGGGTTACGGCTCGTTCGCGATTGGCGTGATGGCGGCGATGCCGGCCATTGGCGTGTTGCTGGGGGCGAAGATCTCCAGCCATCTCGCGGCCCGTCTTGGCACGGCCAATCTGATGCGCCTGTGCCTGTGGGCCGGGGCGGTGTCCATCGGTTTGCTGGCGCTGTGGCCGAGCTACCCGATCTGGCTGGTGCTGCGGTTGATGATCGGGGTGATCCTGACACTCGTCTTCATCCTTGGTGAAAGCTGGATCAACCAACTGGTGGTCGAGCAATGGCGCGGCCGATTGGTAGCGCTGTATGGCAGCAGTTATGCGCTGAGTCAGCTGGCCGGGCCGCTACTGTTGGGTGCGTTGGGCACCGAGCACGATTACGGTTTCTGGGTGGGCGTCGGTTTGCTGATGACGTCACCGTTCCTGCTGCTGGGCCGTAGCGGCGCACCTACCAGCGAAGCCTGCAGCGTGACCCTCAACGACTTGCTGAACTTCTGCCGTGGCCTGCCGGCAATTGCCTGGGCGGTGTCGCTGTTTGCTGCGTTCGAAGCGATGATCCTGACCTTGTTGCCGGTCTACTGCCTGCGTCAGGGCTTCACCACGGAAATCGCCCTGGCGATGGTCAGCACGGTGGTGGTGGGGGATGCCTTGTTGCAGTTGCCGATTGGCGCGCTGGCTGATCGCTTGTCGCGGCGTACATTGTTTACCGGCTGCGCGATGCTCTTGCTGCTGTCGAGCCTGGCGATTCCATTGTTGATCGATACGTTGCTGATCTGGCCGCTGTGGGTGTTGTTCGGCGCCAGCGCCGGTGGTCTGTTCACCTTGTCGTTGATCCTGATCGGTGAGCGTTACCGCGACGATGCGCTGGTGCGAGCCAATGCCCATATCGCGCAGCTGTGGGGGATCGGTTGCCTGATCGGGCCGTTGGCGGCCGGTGCCGGGAGCCAGTGGATCAGCGGGCATGCCTTGCCGTTGCTGATGGCGGCGGGCGCGTTGGGGTTGGTGATTCTGGTATCGCGGCAAGGGGCGTTTGGAGTGGTTGCCGAGCCGGCCTGAGCGCTGCACAAAACCTGTGACGAGGGAGCTTGCTCCCGCTGGGGCGCGCAGCGGCCCTAAATCATGTGCTGTCGCTTACTCAGGTAGAGCGTGGACGTCGATTTGCGACTGCTGCGCAGCCGAGCGGGAGCAAGCTCCCTCGCCACAATTTATCACCAGACTCCTGACTACAGCATTTTCTCCAGGCCAATCGTACTGCTGAACCACGAATTGAAATGCCGCCACCAGCTCCCCGGTTCCTTGGTCAATGTGTGCTGCTTGCCGTCGTCTTCTGTGACCCAGACTATCTGACCCTTTTCCAGTCGCGCGTGATAGCTGAGGGCCGGGGCCATACCCTCCAGCGCCAGTTCGCGCACACGCCCGGCAAGTTCCGGGTTGTCCACCAGCACACCGACTTCGGTGTTCCAGAGCACCGAGCGCGGGTCGAAATTGAATGAGCCGATGAAGGCTTTTTGTCGGTCGAAGATCATGGCCTTGCTGTGCAGGCTGGAATCGGAGCTTTGGTTGGATGATCCTCTGTGAAACAGGCTCGGTCCGCTGCCGCCGTTGTCCCCGGGCTGGCGGCGTAATTCGAACAGCTGCACGCCATGCTCCAGCAAGGCTTTGCGATAAGGCGCATACCCACCATGCACGGCGGGAACATCGGTGGCTTCCAGTGAGTTGGTCAGCAAACTGACCGACACCCCGGCATCGGCGCGACCGGTCAGGTACACCAGTCCTGGTTGGCCGGGTACGACGTAGGCCGAGATCATGATCAGCTCTTTGCTGACCCCGTTGAGTTCAGGCGCCAACTGGGTGGTCAGCAGCAAGTGCGGATCAGGTTCTCCGTCGGACAACACCTTGCTCGGTGCGTCCCATAGCGCCTGGTTCCAGGCCCAGATCAGCTCCCGCCGCCAGACGTCCAGGCGCGGGTGAGTGGTGTAGGTCATCAACTGCAGATAGAGCGCGTGATTCTGTTTGCGCGTTTCTTCCAGGGATTCGTCCAGGCGGGTCCGGGTATTTCTCAGGTCCCTGGCGCTCGGCCTGCTTGAGAGAAACTGCTCGATCGGCTTGCTCAGGGCGCTGTTCCAGTATTGATCGAAGCTGTGTCCCAACTGCTCTGCAACCGGGCCGACACTGAGCATGTCGATGTCGGTGAAATTCAGTTTGGTCTCTGCATCGAAATACTCATCCCCCAGGTTGCGCCCGCCCACGATTGCCGCGCTGTTGTCCGCCACCCACAGTTTGTTGTGCATGCGCCGGTGTTGCAGTGACACGTTGAATAACCGGCCCATGGTTCGCGTGACGCCAGTGCTGCGGCCCAGGTGCAGTGGGTTGAACACGCGGATCTGAATCTGCGGATGCGCGGCAAGAGTTGCGATGATCCGGTCCAGGCCATCGCTGGTGGTGTCGTCGAGCAGAATCCGCACCCGCACGCCGCGGTCGGCGGCTTTGAGCAGCTCACTGATCAGTATCCGTGTGCTGATGCCGTCATGGACGATGTAGTACTGCAAGTCGAGGCTGCTTTGGGCATTTCGAATCAGCTCGGCGCGAGCGGTGAAGGCCTCGGTGCTATCGGACAGCAAGCGGAAGCCCGACTGACCCTGGTGGGGAGCGGCCTGGGCCTGGATCGAACGGCCGAAAGCAGAGTCGGCCGCCGGCAGGGCCTGGCTCGGTTCGCGAGGGACGTGGAGCGTCGTGCAGCCACCCAGGAACGAGGCGAGTAACAGCAGAGCAAGCAGGGGCTGTCTGATTCTCACGTGGAATGTTCCGGTGGCGGCCGTCGTTAGCATATCGACGCCGGATCCCGAAGAAAGGTCAGTCGGATTGCGCCAGCAGTTTGATCGCCGCCACGCCGACCTTGCGCACCGCTTCTTCGATCTGCGGTGTTGGCTTGGCAGCGTAGTTCATCCGCAGGCAATTACGGTATTTGCCCGAGGCGGAAAAGATACTGCCCACGGCAATCTGTACGCCTTGATCATGCAGTGCACGATTGAGTTTCAGGGTGTCGAAGCCCTCCGGCAGCTCAACCCACAGCATGAAGCTGCCTTGCGGACGGCTGGCGCGGGTGCCGGCCGGGAAATAACGGGTGACCCAATCGATCATTGCGTCGCGATTGCGCTGGTATTGCATGCGCATCCGCCGTAAATGCGGTTCGAAGTGCCCAGCCTTGAGAAATTCGGCGATCGCAATCTGTGGTTGCGTCGCGGTGGAGCCGGTGCTGATGTACTTCATGTGCAGCACCCGTTCCAGATACCGGCCCGGCGCGACCCAGCCAATGCGCAGGCCCGGTGCCAGGGTCTTGGAAAAGGAACTGCAGAGCAGGACGCGGCCGTCTTCGTCGAAGGATTTGATCGTGCGCGGGCGGGGGTAGGTGTAGGCCAGTTCGCCATACACATCGTCCTCGATAATCGCCACATCGAAACGCTGTGCGAGGTTCAACAGCGCACGTTTGCGCGACTCCGGCATGATGTAGCCCAGCGGGTTGTTGCAGTTGGGGGTTATCTGTATGGCCTTGATCGGCCATTGCTCCAAGGCCAGTTCCAAAGCATCGAGGCTGATGCCGGTGAGCGGGTCGGTGGGGATTTCCAGCGCCTTCATGCCCAGGCCCTTGAGGGTCTGCATGGCGCCGTGAAAGCTTGGCGAATCCACTGCGACGATGTCACCCGGTCCGCAGATGGCGCGGATGCTGGTCGACAGCGCTTCGTGGCAACCGGTAGTGATCACCAGATCGTTGGCGCTCAATTGGCAGCCGGAATCGAGCATCAGGCGGGCGATTTGTTCGCGCAGTTCGAGGGTGCCGCAGATGTTGTCGTAGTACAGGCCTCGCATGTCCTGCTGGCGGCTGATACGTGCCAGGTTGCGTAGCAGCGGTTTCATGGTCGGCGAGGTGATGTCTGGCATACCGCGGCCCAACTGCACGACATCCTTGCGCGGCACGGCGCGGATCAGTTCCAGCACCTGATCCCACTGTGAAATATCCACCGGTCGTTGGGCTGGGCGGCCGACCACGGGTAGCTCTGGCAGTTCGCGGCTCACCGGTACGAAATAGCCGGATTTGGGTTTGGGCATCGCCAGGCCTACGTCTTCCAGCACTCGATAGGCCTGTTGCACCGTGCTCAGGCTGACCCCGTGCTCGACACTCAGCGCCCGCACCGAGGGTAGCCGGTCACCGGGGCGATAGAAGCCCTGTTCGATACGTGTGCCGAGCAACTCGGCGAGGTTGACGTAAAGGGTCATGGTGCAGTCTCGATGTGGGTGATTCGGTTAACCAATACAGATGGGGCAAAAATAAGCGATTCAGAGGCCGAAACAGAAAAACTGTATGGAATTAATACTGCTCTGTTGAATCTGTAATGCTTTTTGCCGTCCGCGCATCATGAAAGCTCTGGCTACCCAAGTAAACAGGAGCGACGAAAATGAACGGCTTGAGCGATGTGCGGCTGACGTTACACAGTCAGGAACTGGCGGCAGGGCAACAGAACGGCGCGCGCGAGGCAATTATGCGCAACGCACCGTCCTGCCTGGGTCGCTGGGGTCTGTTCTGGCATCGTCTGCACACGCGTAAGGCGTTGTTGGAGCTGACGCCGGAGCAACTCAAGGATGTCGGGTTGAGTCGGGAGCAGGCGCGGGAGGAGGGGCTTAAACCTTTCTGGCGTCTGTGAGATGAACCGCGACCCCTTGCAGGAGCAGCCTTCGGCAGCTCCTGCAAGGGGTCAGGCCAGTTCTTTAAGGCGATGCCAAAGCATCCCCAACGCCAACAACGGCGAGCGCAAATGTTTGCCGCCTGGAAAGGTAATGTGCGGCACCTTGGCAAACAGATCGAAACCCCCACTCTGCTGGCCGCTGATGGCCTCAGCCAACAACTGGCCTGCCAGGTGCGTGGCGTTTACGCCATGACCGGAATAGGCCTGGGCGTAATACACATTCGGTTGCTCCTTGAGCCGGCCGATCTGCGGCAGGCGATTAGCCCCGATGCCGATCATCCCGCCCCACTGATAGTCGATTTTCACCCCGGCCAGTTGCGGGAACACCGCCAGCATCTTCGGACGCATGTATGCGGCGATGTCGTTCGGATCGCGTCCTGAATAATGGCAGGCGCCGCCGAACAGCAGGCGGCGGTCCGCCGAGAGTCGGTAATAATCCAGCGCTACCCGTTGATCGCAGACCGCCATGTTCTGCGGCAGCAGCGCGTGAGCCTGCTCTTCACTCAAGGGTTCGGTGGCGATGATGTAACTGCCGGCGGGCAGCACCTTGCCGCCAAGTTGCGGGTTGAGATCGTTGAGGTAGGCGTTGCAGCCCAGCACCAGGGTCTTGGCGCGGACCGAGCCCCGGGCGGTGTGGACCTTGACCTCGCGGCCATAATCGATGCGGGTTACAGCCGATTGCTCAAACAGTTTGGCGCCCAATTGCCGGGCTGCGGCCGCTTCGCCCAGTGCCAGGTTCAGTGGGTGCAGATGCCCGGAGCCCATGTCGATCAAACCACCGACATAGCGATCGGAACCCACCACGCTGTGCATTTCGTTGGCTTGCAGCAGACGGGTTTCGTAACGGTAACCGAGGCTGCGCAGCTCGCTGGCGTCTTCAGCGAAGCCTTCCAGGTCATGGACCTTGTTGGCGAGGTCGCAGTAGCCCCAGGTCAGGTCGCAAGGGATCTGGAAACGCTCGACTCGCTGGCGGACGATTTCCACCGCTTCCAGTCCCATCAGTTTCATCTGACGCACGCCGTCTGCACCGATCACGTTGGCGAACTGATCGAGGCCATGGCCGACGCCGCGAATCAATTGCCCACCATTGCGTCCGCTGGCGCCCCAACCGATCTTGTGCGCTTCCAGCAGCACCACGCGCAAGCCTCGTTCAGCCAGTTCCAGCGCGGTGTTCAGCCCCGAGAACCCGCCGCCCACCACGCACACGTCCGCGACCAGCTCACCTGTGAGTGTTGGAAGGTCGGGTTGCGGCAGGCTGCTGGCGGCGTAATAAGAGGCGACGTGCCGGTGGTTAGGGGCAGGTTGCTGAACGGGGGCGTTCATGGACGTCATCCTGATGCGTGTGTTTGAAAAAGTTGACGGAGCATAAGCCGCCCCTTCGGATACGGGCAACATTGGTCGGTTGGTGCTGTCTGGGTCGGGGCTTTTGCGTCAGAATCCCCATCTATTCCGCATTCGGTCACCGCTTCGATGAGCTGCAACAGTCAGAAAATTCGCACGCTACGCCAGCAGATTCCCACTTTCGAGTGCGTGCCCGGCTGCCATGACTGCTGCGGACCGGTGACCACCTCGCCCGAAGAAATGTCCCGCCTGCCGCGCAAGACCCGGGCCGAGCAGGACGCGGCGATGGACGAACTCAATTGCGTCCATCTGGGGCCCAACGGCTGCACGGTGTATGACGAGCGCCCATTGATCTGCCGTCTGTTCGGTACCACCAAGACATTGCCATGCCCCAACGGACGGCGGCCGGTGGAGCTGATTCACCCGCGGGTCGAGAAGCAGGTGTTCGAGTACATGTCCTCAAACCGGCAGGTCCTGGTTTAGGTGTTGCCAGATAAAAGATCGCAGCCTTCGGCAGCTCCTACAGAGGAGCGCGTACACCCGTAGGAGCTGCCGAAGGCTGCGATCTTTTGATCTTCAATCCGGAATCGGCAGACTCAAACTCTCTTTCACTTCTTCCATCACGATATAGCTCTTGGATTCGCGCACATGCGGCAACTTGAGCAGGATGTCGCCCAGCAATTTGCGGTACGAGGCCATCTCGGAAATCCGCGCTTTCACCAGGTAATCGAAGTCCCCTGACACCAAATGGCATTCAAGGACGTGGGGCAGTTTCAGCACCGCACGTCGGAACTCTTCGAAAGTATCGCCGGATTTGTAGTCGAGACTGATCTCGACGAACACCAACAGACTACCCTTCAGGTGCTGCGGATTCAGCCGGGCGTTGTAGCCCATGATGATCCCTTCGCGCTCCAGGCGCCGTACCCGTTCAGTGCAGGGGGTGGTGGAGAGGCCGACCTTTTCCCCCAGCTCGGTGAAGGAGATACGCCCGTCCGCTTGCAGAATCCGCAGGATGTTGCGGTCGATCTTGTCCAGCTCACGTTTGGTCTGAGTGTTGGTCCGCATAGGGGATGCGCCTCCGTGAAAAGGGTTTTTGCCGAGAATTGTCGCCAAATATAAGCACTTATATAGTGAAAAGCACTGGCTAATCTTTTTTAAACTGCCCACATCTTCGGTCTGCACAATAAACGTCAGCGGTAAGCCGCGATGAGGGATATGAAAATGCGCGTTCTGGTCTTGGGTAGCGGCGTCATCGGTACCGCCAGTGCCTATTATCTGGCACGAGCCGGCTTTGAAGTGACGGTTGTGGACCGTCAGCCAGCGCCGGCCATGGAAACCAGTTTCGCCAACGCCGGGCAGGTTTCGCCGGGTTATGCCTCGCCGTGGGCCGCACCGGGCGTGCCGCTCAAAGCCATCAAGTGGCTGTTGCAGCGCCATGCGCCATTGGCGATCAAGGCCACCGCCGACATCGACCAATACCTGTGGATGGCGCAGATGCTGCGCAACTGCACCGCCAGCCGTTACGCGGTGAACAAGGAGCGCATGGTGCGTCTGTCCGAGTACAGCCGCGACTGCCTCGACGAATTGCGCGCCGAAACCGGCATTGCCTACGAAGGCCGTAGCCTGGGGACTACCCAGCTGTTCCGCACCCAGGCGCAGCTCGATGGTGCCGCCAAAGACATCGCCGTGCTGAAAGAGTCGGGTGTGCCGTTCGAACTGCTCGACCGCGCCGGTATTGCCCGGGTCGAACCGGCCCTGGCCAGCGTCACCGACATCCTCGCCGGTGCCTTGCGCCTGCCGAACGACCAGACCGGCGACTGCCAGATATTCACCACCCGCCTGGCCGAAATGGCCGTGAAACTGGGTGTGGAGTTCCGTTTCGGCCAGGACATTCAGCGTCTCGACTTCGCCGGTGATCGCATCAACGGTGTGTGGATCGACGGCAAGCTGGAAACCGCCGACCGTTACGTGCTGGCCCTCGGCAGTTACTCGCCGCAGTTGCTCAAGCCGCTGGGCATCAAGGCCCCGGTGTACCCACTCAAGGGTTACTCGCTGACCGTGCCGATCACTAACCCGGCGATGGCCCCGACGTCGACCATTCTCGACGAGACCTACAAGGTCGCGATCACCCGCTTCGACAACCGCATCCGCGTCGGCGGCATGGCTGAAATCGCCGGTTTTGACCTGTCGTTGAACCCGCGCCGGCGCGAAACCCTGGAGATGATCGTCAACGACCTTTATCCTCAGGGCGGCAATCTGCCCGAAGCGAGTTTCTGGACCGGACTGCGTCCGACCACTCCGGACGGCACGCCGATTGTCGGTGCCACACCGTTCAAAAACCTGTTCTTGAATACGGGCCACGGTACGCTCGGCTGGACCATGGCTTGTGGTTCCGGTCGTTTGCTGGCTGACCTGATGGCCAAGAGAACGCCGCAGATCAGCGCCGAAGGCCTCGATATTTCTCGTTATGGCAACAAACTCAAGGAGCCTGCAAAACATGTCAATCCAGCGCCAGCTCACCAATGAGCGCATGAGCCAGATCGTTGTCCATAACGGTACTGTGTATCTGGCAGGACAGGTCGGCGACGACATGGACGCCGGGATTGAACAGCAGACCCGTGAAGCCCTCGCCAATATTGAGCGTTTGCTGGATCTGGCCGGGACGGACAAGAACCGTCTGCTGTCGGTGACCATTTACCTGAAAGACATCGACGCGCACTTCGCAGGCATGAATTCGGTGTGGGACCAGTGGCTGCCAAAAGGCGTCGCGCCGGCCCGTGCCACGGTCGAATCGAAGCTGTGCGAACCGCAAATCCTGGTCGAGCTGTCGGTCGTTGCCGCGCTGCCATAAACGCTTTGCCATAAATCAAGTCACAAAGATC
This sequence comes from Pseudomonas sp. Pseusp18, assembly GCF_059506005.1. NCBI lineage: Bacteria > Pseudomonadati > Pseudomonadota > Gammaproteobacteria > Pseudomonadales > Pseudomonadaceae > Pseudomonas > Pseudomonas sp. Pseusp18. The sequence goes on along the minus strand of NZ_CP169240.1, from coordinate 6,410,124 downwards.
CCTCTCCCGGCGCTGTTGGTGGTTAACGCTGTCAGCCAGCGCCGGTTTTTTTCCCAATGACCGCCTAGAAGTCTGCCGCCATGCGTCCTGCCCGTGCCCTGATCGACCTTCAAGCCCTGCGTCACAACTACCGGATTGCCCGTGAAGTCACGGGTGCCCGTGCCCTCGCGGTGATCAAGGCAGATGCCTATGGCCATGGCGCGGTGCGTTGCGCTCAGGCGCTGGAAGCCGAGGCGGACGGCTTTGCCGTGGCGTGTATCGAAGAGGCCCTGGAGCTGCGCGCCGCCGGTATTCGTGCGCCGGTGTTGCTGCTGGAAGGTTTTTTCGAAGCCGATGAGTTGGCGCTGATCGTCGAGCATGACTTCTGGTGTGTGGTGCATTCGTTGTGGCAACTCGAAGCCATCGAAAAAGCCACGCTGAGCAAACCGATCACGGTGTGGCTCAAGCTCGACTCCGGCATGCATCGGGTTGGCCTGCATCCAGCGGATTACCAGGCAGCCTATCAACGGCTGCTGGCCAGCGGCCAAGTGGCGAAGATCGTGTTGATGAGTCACTTCGCCCGCGCCGATGAACTGCACTGCCACGCCAGCGTCGATCAGGTCGCGGTATTCGAAGCGGCGCGTAAGGGGTTGGCGGCCGAAATCAGCCTGCGTAACTCGCCGGCGGTGCTTGGTTGGCCGCAGATTCCGAGCGATTGGGTGCGCCCGGGCATCATGCTCTACGGCGCGACGCCGTTCGAAGAGGCCAATGCCGTGGCGTCTCGCCTGCAACCGGTGATGACTCTGGAATCGAAGGTGATTTGCGTGCGTGAACTGCCGGCCGGCGAGCCGATTGGTTACGGCGCGAAATTCATCACCCCCAAACCGATGCGTGTGGGTGTGGTGGCGATGGGGTATGCCGACGGCTATCCGCGCCAGGCTCCGAGCGGCACGCCGGTGCTGGTGGCCGGGCAGCGCAGTCAATTGCTGGGGCGGGTATCGATGGACATGCTCTGCGTCGACCTGACCGACGTCCCGCAAGCCGGCCTCGGTTCGCCCGTCGAGTTGTGGGGTAAAAATATTCTCGTCAGTGACGTCGCGACGGCCGCCGACACGATTCCTTATCAGATCTTCTGCAACCTGCGTCGGGTTCCGCTGCTCTATTCCGGGGCCTGACCAACAGCGCTCCCGACCGAAAGTCGCTTCGCCAGGCTGGATTCAGGCGCAAGTGTTGTAAATACTGAACGCTGTCGCCATGATAACGCTCAATATTCTTGCAACCTGAATCCCTGGAGGCTCCAGCATTGGACGTCGGTGAACGACTGCAATCGATCCGTAAGCTCAAAGGTCTTTCCCAGCGTGAGCTCGCCAAACGCGCGGGTGTTACCAACAGCACCATATCGATGATCGAGAAGAACAGCGTCAGCCCCTCGATCAGTTCGCTGAGGAAGGTACTGGGCGGGATTCCCATGTCCATGGTCGAGTTCTTTTCCGAAGAAATCCTGCAGGAAAAGCCGACTCAGATCGTCTACAAGGCCCACGAGCTGATCGATATTTCCGATGGCGCAGTGACCATGAAGCTCGTCGGCCGGGCTCACCCGAGCCGCGCGATCGCGTTCCTCAACGAAATCTACCCGCCAGGCGCCGACACCGGTGAGGAGATGCTCACCCACGAGGGCGAGGAAACCGGGATTCTGGTGGAAGGTCGGCTGGAACTGGTGGTAGGGCTCGAAACATTTGTGCTCGAGGCCGGCGACAGCTACTACTTTGAAAGTACCAAGCCGCACCGTTTCCGGAATCCGTTCGATGCCCCGGCGCGACTAATCAGCGCAGCCACTCCAGCGAATTTCTAAGAGACACGGCGTCGTGCCCGGATTGCACAGACGCCCATGCTGTATTCCCGCCTTGTGATAAGACCCCTTCGACTTTGGGGTTGTTTCAGTGTGGCGGGCTTACCGCTATACTTGCGCCCGCCTGCGAACCGTGGCCGCAGGCGTGACTAGCCACCATTGAGGGTGTACGCGTGAACCTAATTATGAAAATGCTGGCCGCACCAGCAACCGTATTGGCCCTTTGGGCAGTCAGCGCACAAGCTGCGACCAACGACGATATCGCTAAACGTCTTGAACCAGTCGGCCAAGTCTGTGTGCAGGGTAAAGAATGCAAGGGGATGGAAGTCGCTGCTTCGGTTGGCGGCGGTGCGTCGAAAACGCCTGACGAAATTATTGCCAAACACTGCAATGCTTGCCATGGCACCGGCCTGTTGGGCGCACCCAAGATCGGTGATGCCGCAGACTGGAAAAAACGTGCCGATAAAGAAGGCGGCACCGCTGCTGGCTTGGCGAAGGTAGCGTTGAGCGGGCTCAATGCGATGCCGCCAAAAGGCACCTGCAGTGACTGCGAACTGAAAGACCTTGAAGGCGCCATCCAGAAGATGTCTGGCCTGAAATAAGCCTGTTTTCAACGAAAAGCCGCTTGCGAGCGGCTTTTTTGTGCCTGCGATTTGCCTGAGGCTATTCTTTGCAGCAAAGACCCGGCAAGCTCGGTCCAACCCAATTCATGGGGTGGGCGGGAGGATCAGATGGTGCAGTTGTGTTCTATCGAGCAGGCGGTCGATGATGTCCTGGCACGATTGCCGGCGCATATCCACATGGGCCTGCCGCTGGGGCTGGGCAAACCCAACCCCTTCGTCAACGCGCTGTATCAACGCATCGCGCAACTGCCCGAGCGGCAGCTGACGGTCTACACCGCCCTGTGCCTTGGACGCCCGCCCTTGGGCGATGGTTTGCAAAAGCGCTTCCTCGAACCCTTTATCGAGCGGGTGTTCGGCGATTACCCTGAACTGGATTTCCTCGCTGACCTGCGTCGCGACAGTCTGCCGAACAACATCCGCATTCATCAGTTCTTCATGCAGCCGGGCAGCCTGTTGAACAGCGCCCCGGCCCAGCAGGATTACGTCAGTAGCAATTACAGCCACGCCGCGCGGGACATCAACGCCGCCGGATTGAACCTGGTGGCGCAACTGGTCGCCAGCCACAGCGAACATCCCGATCGCCTGAGCCTGAGCTGCAACCCGGACATCACCCTCGACCTGTTGCCGATGATCGCCAAGCGCCGGGCGGCGGGGGAGACGATCCTGATGGTGGGCCAGGTGCACAACGACTTGCCGTACATGCCCGGTGACGCGGAAGTCGGCATCGACACCTTCGACCTGCTGATCGACGCCAAGGACAACACAACGTTGTTCTCCACACCGAACATGCCGGTGGGTTGCCAGGATCATTTCATCGGGCTGCACGCCAGCACGCTGGTGCGCGATGGCGGCACCTTGCAGATCGGCATCGGCGCCATGGGCGATGCCCTGACGGCGGCGTTACTGGCGCGGCAGGCGGACAGTGACGGTTACAAGGCGTTGCTGGCGGATCTGAATCTCAGCCAGTGGACGCAGCTGATCGAGCGCGAAGGGGGCATCGAACCGTTCGCCAAGGGCCTTTATGGTTGCAGCGAAATGTTCGTCAACGGCTTGCTGGTGTTGGCCGACGCCGGGATCGTGCGACGCAAGGTCTACCCGGATGTGTCGACCCAGCAGCAGGCCAACGCCGGCACGTTGAACGAAGCCGCGCAAACCGATGGCATCTCGGTACATGGCGGTTTTTTCCTCGGGCCGCGCAGTTTCTACGAGCGCTTGCGCGAGTTGCCGCAGAGCAAGCGGCTCGAATTCAACATGACCCGCATCAGCTACATCAACGAGCTCTACGGCCAGGAAGAACTCAAACGCTTGCAGCGCCTTGATGCGCGCTTCATCAACACTGTGTTCACCATGACCCTGCTCGGCGCCGGCGTGGCCGATCAACTTGAAGACGGGCGGGTGCTGAGCGGCGTTGGCGGGCAATACAACTTCGTCGCTCAAGGCCATGCGCTGGAAGGCGCGCGTTCGATCCTGCTCCTGCGCAGTTGGCGTGAGTCGGGCGGTGAGGTCAGTTCGAACATCGTCTGGGAGTACGGCCATTGCACGATCCCACGGCATCTGCGGGACATTGTCATCACCGAGTACGGCATCGCCGATCTGCGGGGCAAGACCGACGCGACGGTGATCGAGGCGTTGCTGAACATCTGCGACTCACGCTTCCAGCCGGGGCTGATCGAGCAGGCGCAGAACGCTGGCAAATTGCCGAAGCATTTCCGCCTCGATCCGCGTTTCGCCGACAACAGCCCGCAGCGTTTACAGGCGATTCAGGCGCGGCATTCGAATCTGTTTCCGGAATATCCGTTGGGCTGCGATTTCACGGCGCAGGAGCGGGATTTATTGCGGGCGCTGAACTGGTTGAAGAGCAAGTTCAAGCTCACGGAGATTCTGGAATTGGGCAAGGCGGCGCTGGATGCGCCGGAGCCGGCGGAGTTTTCCGAGCATCTGGAGCGGATGCAGCTGACGAAGCCGGAGGGGTTGAAAGAGGATTTGTTTCAGCGGTTGTTGCTCACTGGCCTGAAAGCTACCGCCGGTTGATCGGGATTTCTCCGGTAATCAGAGATCGCCAAGATCGCAGCCTTCGGCAGCTCCTACAGGGGTTGTGTGCACCTGTGAAATAACGGGGTACTCGGTTCCTGTAGGAGCTGCCGCAGGCTGCGATCTTTGCGTTTGGCTAGTTAGTCAATAAAAGTCACGACACCACCAGCCAGCGACTGCACCCGAGCCAACGATTCAACCCGATAACCCTGAGCATCCAGCTCCGCCCGGCCACCCTGAAACGACTTCTCGATCACGATGCCCAGACCGGCCACGGTCGCGCCGGCCTGTTTGATGATCGAGATCAGCGCTTGCGACGCCTTACCGTTGGCCAGGAAGTCGTCGATGATCAGCACGCGGTCGCTGCTGGTCAGGTGGCGAGGGGAGATCGCCACGGTGCTTTCGGTCTGCTTGGTGAACGAGTAAACGGTCGCCGACAGCAGGTTTTCAGTCAGGGTCAGGGACTGATGCTTGCGCGCGAAAATCACCGGTACGCCGAGGTTCAGGCCGGTCATGATCGCCGGGGCGATACCCGAGGCTTCGATGGTGACGATCTTGGTGATGCCCGAATCCTTGAACAGCGAGGCGAATTCGTCGCCGATCAGCTTCATCAGGGCCGGGTCGATCTGGTGGTTCAGAAAGGCGTCGACTTTCAGGACCTGGTCGGAAAGCACGATGCCTTCTTCGCGAATTTTCTTGTGCAGTGCTTCCATGAAGCTGTCCTCTGTTGGCGTCTGTTGCGCCGAAGGTCTAAATAAATGTGGTCAATTCTAGCGCTTTAGCATTGCGCGTATATCTGCCAATGCGCTGTTGCCACGAACGGCTTTGACTTCGGTCGGGGTGTCGTCGTTACCTTCCCAGGCCAGGTCGTCCGGCGGCAGTTCATCGAGGAAGCGGCTGGGCGCGCAGTCGATGATCTCGCCATATTGCTTACGCTTGGCGGCGAAGGTGAAAGCCAGTGTCTGACGCGCTCGGGTAATCCCGACGTAGGCCAGGCGGCGTTCCTCTTCGATGGTGTCGGCTTCGATGCTGGAGCGATGCGGGAGGATTTCCTCTTCCATGCCCATGATGAACACGTAAGGGAATTCCAGGCCCTTGGAGGCGTGCAAGGTCATCATCTGCACACCTTCGGCGCCGTCTTCCTCTTCCTGCTGACGCTCCAGCATGTCGCGCAGCACGAGTTTGCCGATGGCGTCTTCGACGGTCATCTCGCCGTCTTCGTCTTTTTCCAGCGTGTTCTTCAGCGCCTCGATCAGGAACCAGACGTTACCCATGCGGTAATCGGCGGCCTTGTCACTGGAGCTGTTGGTGCGCAGCCAGTTCTCGTAGTCGATGTCCATGACCATGCTGCGCAGGGCGGAGATCGGGTCTTCGCCGGCGCACTGCTCGCGGACCTTGTCCATGAAACGCTTGAAGCGCGACAGGCGATCGGTGAAGCGGCTGTCCAGGTGTTCGCCCAGGCCGATTTCGTCGGTGGCGGCGTACATCGAGATTTTTCGCTCGGTGGCGTAGTTGCCCAGCTTCTCCAAGGTGGTCGAACCGATCTCCCGGCGTGGGACGTTGATCACCCGCAGGAAGGCGTTGTCGTCGTCCGGGTTCACGATCAGGCGGAAGTAGGCCATCAGGTCCTTCACTTCCTGACGTCCGAAAAAGCTGTTGCCGCCGGACAGTCGGTAAGGCACCTGGTGATGCTGCAGCTTCAGCTCGATCAGCTTGGCCTGGTAGTTGCCGCGATACAGAATCGCGAAATCGCTGTAGGGCCGGTCGGTGCGCAAGTGCAGGCTGAGGATTTCCACGGCCACGCGCTCGGCTTCGGCGTCTTCGTTGCGGCAGCGGATCACGCGGATCTCGTCGCCGTGACCCATTTCACTCCACAGCTGCTTTTCGAATTCGTGCGGGTTGTTCGAAATCAGCACGTTGGCGCAGCGCAGGATGCGGCTGGTGGAGCGGTAGTTCTGCTCCAGCATCACCACTTTCAGGGACGGGTAGTCGTCCTTGAGCAGCATCAGGTTTTCCGGGCGGGCGCCGCGCCAGGCGTAGATCGACTGGTCGTCGTCGCCTACCACGGTGAACTGGTTGCGTTTGCCGATCAGCAGTTTCACCAGCAAATACTGGCTGGCGTTGGTGTCCTGGTATTCGTCCACCAGCAGGTAGCGGACCTTGTTCTGCCATTTTTCCAGGATGTCGTCGTGTTCCTGGAACAGTTTTACCGGCAGCAGGATCAGGTCGTCGAAGTCCACCGCGTTGAACGCCTTGAGCGTGCGCTGGTAGTGGGTGTAGACGATGGCGGCGGTCTGTTCCTTGGGGTTGCGTGCGTTTTCCAGGGCTTCGGGCGGCAGGATCAGGTCGTTTTTCCAGGCGCCGATCATGTTCTTGATCTCGTCGACGCCGTCGTCGCCCGAGTATTCCTTCTGCATGATGTCGGTCATCAGGGCTTTGACGTCGGTCTCGTCGAAGATCGAGAAGCCCGGTTTATAGCCCAGCCGCACATGTTCCTTGCGGATGATGTTCAGGCCCAGGTTGTGAAAGGTGCACACCGTCAGGCCGCGGCCTTCACCGCCCTTGAGCAGCGTGCCGACCCGTTCCTTCATCTCCCGCGCGGCCTTGTTGGTAAAGGTCATGGCGACGATGTACTGGGCACGGATGCCGCAGCTCTGGATCAGATGCGCAATTTTGCGGGTGATCACGCTGGTCTTGCCGGAGCCTGCGCCGGCGAGCACCAAAAGAGGGCCGCCGACGTAGCTCACGGCTTCTTGCTGCCGGGGATTGAGTCGGGACATACGAAATCAGGGAGTCGTTAGCGAAATGGGCCGGCATTTTAACAGGCTCAGAGAATTGTGCTGCTCTCTCCGACTTGTGACGCAACACGCGATCTCTATTTGCCGGTTTTGATACTTTCACGCAGGATGCGCAATGAATTCGCGTCTAATGTACGTATTCAAGACTCGAAGTCGTGTTTGATAACCGATGATATTGGGTCATTGGTTACCCGAGCGGCATAATGCGCGCCGCCTACATCTTTGCAGAGTCTAGGGAGCTAGCTTGTCTACGCCTGTCGAACCCTTGCGTTTGCTGCTACTGGCCCAAGAGCCAGCGTGGGCAGCGTTGTTGCGCGAGTGTCTGGCTCCAATGGGGAGTTCGGCAGTGCTGCTCAGCGCGCCGAGCTGGGAGTCGGTCAGCAACCTGTTCGATGACAACCGCAGCGCGGTGTTGTTGACGATTCCTGCTCTGCAGCCGGCACCCGGCCGTTGCAGCCTGCCGACGGTGTTGCTGCTCGAACACGAGCCGCTGGCGCCGCCCGACGGTGTGAGCGACTGGCTGGTGCGCAATCTGCTGGATTCCGGCATGTTGCGCCGCTGTCTGCGTCATGTGCGTGAGCGCGGGGTGCTGGAAAACACCTTGCAGCGCCTGGCCGAGCAGGATCCGCTGACTGGCATCGCCAACCGTCAGGGTTTCCAGACTTTGCTGGCGGCGCGTCTGGCGGACAACGACGGCCGCGGCCTGGCCCTCGGTCACCTTGACCTCGACAACTTTCGACACGCCAACGACGCCCTCGGCCATCAGGCAGGTGATCGGTTGATCCTGCAAGTGGTCTCGCGGCTGAAAAGCCAGCTGGAGGCCGGCGATCAACTGGCGCGGCTGGGTAGCGATGAGTTCGCCCTGCTGATCGACACCCGCCGCGCGCCGCAGCGCGCTGAATGGATGGCCGAACGGATTACCGAAGCCTTGTCCGAACCCTACTGGATCGACGGCGAAAGCCTGTTGATCGGTTCCAGTCTCGGCATTGCTCACGCCCGGGCGCAGGCCGGCGCCGACCCGCTGATGTGGCATGCGCACATCGCCATGCAGCAGGCCAAGAGTACTCAAGGCTGCACCTTCCACATCTTCAACGAGCGGATCAATCGCAATGCCCGCAGCATCGCCGACCTTGAAAGCGAGCTGCGTCGGGCCTTACGTCGCGATGAGCTGGAGTTGCATTACCAGCCACGCCTGAACCTTGCGGACGGCCAGATCGTCGGCCTCGAAGCCTTGGTGCGCTGGCGTCATGGCGAACGCGGTTTGCTGCCCCCCAGCGAATTCGTGCCACTGGCCGAGCAAAGCGGCTTGATCGTGCCGCTGGGTTACTGGGTGATTTCCCGAGCCCTGCGGGACATGCAGGCGTTGCGTGAGCGGGGCCTGCCGGCGCTGCACATGGCGATCAACCTGTCGTTCCGGCAGTTTCAGGACAGCCAGTTACTGTCGACCCTGAGCCGGCTGATTGCCGAGCGTGGCGTCGAGGCGCAATGGCTGGAATTCGAACTGACCGAAACCGCGGTGATGCGTCGCAGTGACCTGGTCAAGCAGACCATGGACGCCCTCGGGCGGCTCGGTGTGCGCTTCTCGCTGGACGATTTCGGCACCGGGTTCTCATCGTTCGTGCACCTGAACAGCCTGCCGATCGCCTTGTTGAAGGTCGACAAGAGCTTTGTCGGCGGCATGGAAGAGCGGGAAGAGAATCGCAAACTGGTGCACGCCATGATCAACCTGGCGCACAACCTCAACCTCGAAGTGGTTGCCGAAGGGGTGGAAACACCGGAGCAGCTGGATTTGTTGCGCGGGTTTGGGTGCGATCAGGTGCAGGGGTATCTGATCAGCAAGCCGTTGCCGTTGGCGGAATTGGTTGAGTATTTAACCTTCGGCTCCAGCCAGCAGGTTGTGGTTGAGGCCATTTAAAAGATCGCAGCCTTCGGCAGCTCCTACACAGCGCGGTTGTGCGCGGTCCTGTAGGAGCTGCCGAAGGCTGCGATCTTTTGATCTTAATCCGGCTGAATCACCCGAAAGCTGTCTTGCGCTGAAGGCTCGCGCCGAATCATCCGCGTCATCTTCCACTCAAACGCCAGCGTCAGGCTCACCGCCGAACACGCCAGCCCCAGCGCCAACCCCCACCAGACGCCCGTCGGCCCCCAGTTCAGATGGAAGGCCATCCACCACGCGGCCGGCGCACCAATCAGCCAATAGCAGCCCAAACCCACCAGGAACGTGGTCTTGGCATCCTTGAGTCCGCGAATGCAGCCCATGGCAATGGTTTGCGTGCCGTCGAACAGCTCGAACCACGCCGCCACCGCCAACAAGCTCACGGCCAGTTCGATGACCGGGCGAAAGGCTGGGTCGTTGTGGTCAAGGAACAAGCCGATCAACTGATTCGGCAGTAGCCAGAAGACCATCGCAAACCCCAGCATCGACACCGCCCCGAAGGCGATGCCGACCCGTCCGGCTAGCCGCGCATCCAGCAATTGCCCGGCGCCGTAATGCTGGCCGATGCGCATGGTGATCGCGTAGGAAAGCCCCGCCGGCACCATGAACGCCACCGAGACGATTTGCAGGGCGATCTGGTGCGCCGCCAGTTGCGTGCTGCCCATGGTGCCCATGCACAGCGCGGCGAAGGCAAACAGGCCGACTTCCACCGCATAGGTGCCGCCAATCGGCAGGCCCAGGCGCCACAACTCCTTCAAGTACTGACGATTGGGCCGCGACAGGCCCTGGCGCAACGGATAAGCGTCATAGGCCGGGTGCCGACGAATGTGCAGCGCGAGCGCCAGCGCCATGAGGTTGGCCACGATCGCTGTGACCAGACCGATGCCCATCAGGCCCATTTTCGGCAGGCCGAACATGCCGGTGATCAACGCGTAGTTGAGCAGGAAGTTGGCCACGGTGCCGCCGAGGCTGATGACCATCACCGGCGTCGCCCGGCCGATGGCGCTGGTGAAGCCGCGCAGTGCCATGAAACTCAGGTAGCCGGGCAGGGCGAACGGCAGGATCAACAGGAACTGGCCGGCGGCCTGGACGTTGGTTGCGGTCTGGCCGAACAGCAGCAACACCGGTTTGAGGTTCCACAGCAGCAGGCCCGCCACCAGCGCCATCAACCAGGCCAGCCACAAACCGGCCTGGGTCAGCCGCGCTGCGCCGATGATGTCGCCCGCGCCCTGACGGATCGCCACCAGGGTGCCGACCGCCGCGATCACGCCGATGCAGAAGATCGACACGAACGAATACGTCGCCGCGCCCAGACCGCCGCCGGCCAGCGCCTCGGGACTAAGGCGCGCCATCATCAAGGTGTCGGTGAGGACCATCAACATGTGCGCCAACTGCGAGGCAATCAACGGCCCCGCCAGCCGTAGGATGGCCCAGAGTTCAATACGCGCTGGATGCTGCATGATCATCACGCTCGATTGTCAGAGAAAACAGGAAGCGTCGATTCTCGGCGCTCTGCGGGGTTTCCACAAAGGGATAAAAAGGATGGGTGGCATGATTAAAACTCATGCTCGGGACTTTCTGATAAGTTGAGGCAACCGCGCTATAGGAGGTTTCCCAATGTCTCGTCGTCTCCCTCCCTTGTATGCCCTTCGAGCATTCGAAGCGGCGGCGCGGCATAGTTCGTTTACCCGCGCCGCCGAAGAGTTGTCGATCACACAAAGTGCGGTCAGCCGGCACATTCGTACGCTCGAAGAGCATTTCGCCTGTCGGCTGTTTCATCGCAGCGGGCGCAACCTGCAACTGACCGAGTCGGCGCGGCTGATCCTGCCGGGCATTCGCGAAGGCTTCACCGCCCTTGAACGGGCCTGCAACACCTTGCGCGCCGAAGACGACATCCTGCGCATGAAAGCCCCGTCGACCCTGACCATGCGCTGGCTGTTGGCGCGGCTCAGCCGTTTTCGCCACCTGCGACCGGGGAACGAGGTGCAATTGACCAGTGCCTGGATGGACGTCGATACGGTGGACTTCAACCACGAACCCTTCGACTGCGCCGTCATCCTCAGCAACGGGCATTTTCCACCGGACTGGGAGACGACTTTGCTGTTCCCCGAAGAGTTGATTCCGGTGGGCGCGCCGAATCTGCTGAAGGATCAACCGTGGGACGTTGCGCGCCTGGCCAGCACCGAACTGCTGCACCCGACGCCGGACCGCCGTGACTGGCGCAACTGGCTGGAGCGCATGGGCCTGAGCGATCAGGTCTCGCTCAAGGGCGGGCAGGTGTTCGACACCCTGGAGTTGGGCATGATCGCTGCCGCCCGTGGCTACGGCGTGTCCATGGGTGATTTGCTGATGGTCGCGGAGGATGTCGCGCAGGGACGTCTGAGTTTGCCGTGGCCGACGGCCGTTGCCAGTGGTGAGAATTATTACCTGGTCTGGCCGAAAACCCGTCCCGGAGGTGAACGTTTGCGTAGGCTCAGCGATTTCCTGCAAGGCGAAGTCCGGGCCATGGAATTGCCGGATGTCGAACGACTGGGCTGAATCGATGGAGCCGCTGCAATGGCGGCCTTGAGCCATATCCCCGTTAATCACTCAAGTATTCGGCTTTGCCGCCGAAAATCTGCTGATGGAACCTTCGTACCAGGCTCCACGTTTTCCCACTATCAGAAATTTTGCCGAGTGCGACGGGATCAGGATGATCCGGCCCACTGGGTCAGGAGCTGTCATGTCTCAACCTCGTGCTCGGATTGCCTCACAGCTGGGTCTTGCGCTTGCCGTGATACTGGCGATTGTCATCAGCGGCAGCACCGTGTTTGCCCTGCGCTCGCTGGACGCTGCCAACCTCGCCACCCGCGAAGAGCACCTGGCCAGCGAGGCGCGGCTGCTGGCAGATCAGCTGAGCACGTTCCACGGCACGTTGCGTGAGAGTACCCAGCGCCTCAGCGGCCTGTTCGAGAAGCGCTTCAGCGCCGGTTTGAGCGTGCACCCGGATGAGCCGGTGGCCGTGGCGGGCGTGCAGACCCCGGGCCTGCACCTGGGCGGCGAAGTGTTGAACAACAACTTCAAGGAAGTGGACGAGTTCAAGCAAATGACCGCCGGCGTCGCGACACTGTTCGTGCGCAGTGGCGAAGATTTCATTCGGGTCAGCACGTCCCTGAGCAAACAGGACGGCACCCGGGCCATCGGCACATTGCTGGATCACGCTCACCCGGCTTATGCGCGCTTGATGGCCGGGCAGAGCTACGTCGGCCGCGCCTTGCTCTTCGAACGGTCCTACATGACTCAGTACACCCCCGTACGCGACAGCGGCGGTAAGGTGATTGCCGTGCTGTTCGTGGGATTCGATTACACCGACGCCCAGAACGCCCAGTTCGAAAACCTCAAGCGCTTCCGCATCGGCCAGACCGGCTCCCTGGCGCTGCTCGACGAGCAGAACAAATGGCTGGTGCCGATCGCCGGTGTGCAAGCATTGGACGTGGCCGTCCCGGCCATCGTCGGTCTGGCCAAGACACCGGGCAAGGGCGATTTCTGGAGCGACAAGTCGCAAGACTTCTACAGCATTGCCGTACCGTTCGAAGGCGGGCCGTGGTCGGTGGTGGCGAGCATGCCGAAAGCGGAAATCCGCGCGGTGACCTGGAGCGTCGGCATTCGTCTGGCCATCGGCAGCCTGTTGGCGATGTTGCTGGCGGTGGGTTCGGCGGTCTGGTTGTTGCGCAGTAAACTGGCGCCGCTGGGGGATCTGGTGCGTCAGGCCGAAGCCTTGGGCGCCGGTGATTTGAGCGTGCGCCTGAATGTGTCGAGCAACGACGAAATCGGTCAGTTGGCCCGCGCTTTCAACCAGATGAGCCAGGCTTTGTCGACCATGGTCGAGCACATTCGTAGAGCCTCGGAAGAGGTCAACAGCCGCGCCCAAGCGTTGTCTGGCTTGTCCGGTGGTGCCTATGAAGGGATGGAGCAGCAGTCCGGCGAAATCACCAGCATGGCCGGCGCCGTGGAAGAGTTCAGCGCCACCTCGTTGAACATTGCCGACAACATGGGCAACACCCAGCGCCTGGCGCAGGAAAATGCACAGCAAACCCAGATCGGTCGTACGTCGATGGACGAAGCGTCCTCGTCTCTGGAACAAATCGCCGGTGCGCTGAACAGCACCGCGACGGTAATCAACACCTTGGGTCAGCGCTCCCAGGAAATCGGTGGCATCGTCGGGGTGATCACCGCGATCGCCGAGCAAACCAATTTGTTGGCGCTCAACGCTGCCATCGAAGCCGCCCGTGCCGGTGAACAAGGTCGTGGGTTTGCGGTGGTGGCCGATGAGGTGCGTAACCTGGCCTCACGTACTCGCCAGGCCACTGACGAAATTTCCGGGATGATCCAGAGTATCCAGCAGGAAACCGGCAACGCGATCAGCACCATGGAGCAGGGTAACGTGCTGATGCAGGAAGGCCTGTCGCGCAACGCCAACGTCGCCTCAGCCCTGGCGCGGATCGATGAGCAAAGCCGCTCGGCCGGTCAGCAGTTCGCCGCCATCACCACCGCGACCCAGGAACAAAGCAGCACCGCGACCTTGCTCAGCAGCAACCTGCAAAGCATCGCCCTGGCGAACAGTGAGCAGCGGGAAGTGGTGTCGAACCTGGCGGTGACTGCCAAAGAGCTGGAGAAGCTCGCGGCGGACTTGCGGCATGAGGTTGATCGGTTTCGTTGAGGCGCTGCCCAAATCGCCATCGCGAGTAGGCTCGCGATGGCATCAACTCGATTCTCCGCGTTACCCACAAGCCCCTTATCGACGATCATTTGGCATTTGCCATCGTGATCTCGATTTTTATGCTTGCTGAAACGTTTCTTCAAGTTTATAAAAATGGCACAACTCCAATAAAGGCTGCTGCCATGACCCCGCTCAAACTCTTCGTTGCCCTCAGCGCACTGTCCGCTGCTTCCCACGCCATGGCCTGGGATTACGTCCTGCTCGATACCGACAAAGCCGCCCAGAACTGGCAGATCACCAGCCAGCAACTCGGCGTAAAAACCGCCAAACCCTTCTCCGTGACCCTGCGCACCTTGCACGGCGGTCGGCAGGAGGGTGTCAGCATCGTCGACATCGATAACGGCACGATGAAACTCTCGGTGGTGCCGACTCGCGGTATGAACGTGCTGCAAGCTTCGGTCGGCAATGTGCGCATGGGCTGGGATTCGCCGGTCAAGGAAGTGGTCAACCCGTCCTTCATCGAACTCAACGGTCGCGGTGGCCTGGGCTGGCTGGAAGGTTTCAATGAGCTGGTCACCCGCTGCGGCTACGAATGGGTCGGCCATCCCGGCATGGACAATGGCGAGCTGCTGACCCTGCACGGTCGCGCCGCTAACATCCCGGCCAACAAAGTCACCCTGCACATTGATGAAAAACCGCCATACGCCATCAGCCTGCGCGGTGAACTGAAAGAGCAGGCATTCAAGAAAGTCGATTTCTCCGTCGCAACCGAACTGGTTACCGAGCCCGGCAGCGTCGTGTTCGCCCTCAACGACACCCTGACCAACAACGGTGATTATCCGAAGGAATACCAGGCGCTGTATCACAGCAACTTCAGCACACCGTTCCTGGAGCAGGGCGCCCGCTTCGCCGCGCCGGTGAAGCAGGTCTCACCGTTCAACGACAAAGCCAAGGGCGATCTGCCGGATTGGCAAACCTACCGCGCACCGACCAAGGACTACGACGAGACGGTTTACAACGTGGTGCCATATGCCGATGCCAAGGGCGATACGTTGACCGTGCTGCATAACAAGGCCGGCAGCCTGGGTGTCTCGGTCGGCTTCAATACTCAAACACTGCCGGTGTTCTCCCTGTGGAAAAACACCGATACCCAGGGCCAGGGCTATGTCACGGGGCTGGAGCCGGGAACGAGCTTTTCCTATAACCGCCGGTATCAGCGGCCACTGAACCTGGTGCCGACAATTGCGCCGAAGGAACAGAAGCAGTTCCGTATCAGCTACAGCTTGTTGGCGGATAAGGCGGCTGTGGATAAGGCGTTGAAGCGGGTGAGCGAGATTCAGGGTGGTCGGGAGACTGAAGTGCGGCAGACGCCGTTGGTTGATCTGACCAAGGGGTGACACGGACTAGAGTGTTGTTGGCCGATATTGCAGCGCTTCGGCCAGGTGTTCACGGGTGATGCCATCGACTTGTTCAAGGTCTGCCAGAGTGCGAGAGACCTTGAGCAGTCGATGGGCCGCACGAAGGGACAAAGTCAGTCGCTCACACGCCGTTTCCAGCCAGGTTTCGTCAACTGTGGATAACTTGCAGTGCTTGCGCAGGCCCGGTAAATCGAGAAAAGCATTGGCGCAGCCCTGGCGTTTCTGTTGCCGCTCCCGTGCATCGGCGACCAGCGCGGCCGAGGTCGCGGTGTCGTCGCCGGGCTTCGACGCTGGGTTCAGCGCCGTAGCCTCCCGAGCAACCGTCAGGTGCAGATCGATGCGGTCCAGCAGTGGCCCCGACAGCTTGTTGCGATAGCGCTGCACCATGTCCGGCGTACAGGAGCAACGGCCACTTGGCTCGCCAAGATATCCACAGGGGCAGGGATTCATCGCGGCGACCAGTTGAAAGCGCGCCGGAAAGCGTACGCGGTCCTTGGCGCGGGAAATCACGATGTGGCCGGATTCCAATGGCTCTCTCAACACCTCCAATACCTTGCGATCAAACTCTGGAAGCTCATCGAGGAACAACACGCCATGGTGGGCGAGGGTGATTTCGCCGGGTTGCGGTTTCGAGCCGCCGCCTACCAGTGCAGGGCCTGAGGCGGAGTGGTGGGGCTGTCGGAAGGGGCGCTGTGGCCAATGACTCAACGGCACACAACTGGCGACCGATTGAATCGCCGCGACTTCCAGTGCTTCGCTCTCGACCAATGGCGGTAACAGCCCCGGCAGACGACTCGCCAACAACGTTTTTCCCGTCCCCGGCGGCCCGCTGAACAACAGGTTATGAGCCCCCGCCGCCGCAATCAGCAAGGCTCGCTTGGCCGCAAGTTGTCCCTGAACTTCATTCAAGTCGGGATAGGGTTTGCTGGCGTAGAGCAAACCGTTGGAAGCGTAGGGTTCGATGGGCGTGTGACCATTGAAATGCGCGACCGCTTGAAGCAGATGATCCACCGCAATCACCTTCAACCCCGAAGCCAGGCACGCCTCTTCGGCATTCGCTCGTGGGACTACCAGCGTGCGCCCGGCCTTGCGCGCCGCCAGCGCAGCCGGCAACACCCCGCGAACCGCACGCACTGCGCCTGACAGCGCCAGCTCTCCCAGGCACTCCACGTCATCCAGCGTCAACGTCGGCACCTGCACGCTGGCCGACAGAATCCCCAAGGCAATCGCCAGATCGAATCGCCCGCCATCCTTCGGCAAATCGGCAGGGGCGAGATTCAAGGTGATGCGCCGTGCCGGAAATTGCAGGCCGGAATTGATGATCGCGCTGCGTACCCGGTCCTTGCTTTCCTTCACCGCCGCCTCGGGCAGCCCGACCATGGTCAGCGACGGCAAGCCGTTAGCCAGATGCACTTCGACGGTGACGGCGGGCGCATCCACGCCGACTTGGGCGCGGCTGTGG
The DNA here is from genome assembly GCF_059506005.1 of Pseudomonas sp. Pseusp18. Lineage (NCBI taxonomy): Bacteria > Pseudomonadati > Pseudomonadota > Gammaproteobacteria > Pseudomonadales > Pseudomonadaceae > Pseudomonas > Pseudomonas sp. Pseusp18. Next base: position 6,393,329 of record NZ_CP169240.1, on the reverse strand, counting down.
ACGATGGATAGGGACATGGTCGTTCCTTGAGCTGACAGGGAACCGCTTCCTGCGGGTTTTTGAAGGGTAGTCGTGGGCAGATGATTTAGCGTTGTGGCGGAGTAACCAAACTTTCGCAGGATGTTGCTGGGCGAGCTGATTCCAGTCAGTTAAGTCGTAACGCAATCTGTACCAGCCTTCGGCAGCTGCTACACAGGTTACGTCGCGGCTGGTATTTGGGCGTAATCAACTGAGGAGCTAGTTTTTTTGTAGGACCGGGCCTGGATAGATGAAGGACTTCGGTGAAAGAGCTCGGACGCTCTTGTCGGATCGGGGTGGCTGCTTATGATCACAGTTGATCAAGCCCTCAGGAGGGGAGATGAGCAATTCTGGAATGCGGCCGATTCATCCTGGCGAAATCCTTGAAAAGGAGTTTCTTGAGCCAATGGGCATTACGGCGGCTGGTTTGGCTAGCTCGTTGAATGAGGTTGGAGATGAGGTGAGTGCCCTTGTGATGCAGGAGAGCGATGTAGGCCCTGATCTTGCCGAGAGGCTTTCCATTTACCTGAACACCACGCCCGAACTCTGGCTAAACCTGCAATCGACCTACGATCAGCGCAGGGCCGAAATCGAGCGTGGTTGAGCTTCGGGTGCTTGCATCACCCGCGAAGCACGCTTCCACCAAGAGGCATTGAGCGGACGGCGGCGGAGGAAGTTGCCGGGATGTTTGCGGGGCTTAAGATCAAAAGATCGCAGCCTTCGGCAGCTCCTACGGGGCGGTTGTTCCAGCGCGGGGCGGCTGGAACACCGTGGTGACTCTAATCGCGAGCAGGCTCGCCCCCACAGTAGATCCCATTGCCAAGGGAACCGGCGGGGTTATTCGGTGGGTGGATTGAGCTTCGCTTCCAGCTCCGCCACTTTCGCTTCAAGGCTCTCCAACCGGGCGCGTGTCCGTGTGAGCACGACCATCTGGCTGTCGAATTCTTCACGGCTTACCAGATCCAGTTTGCTGAAGCCGCTTTGCAGCAGGGCCTTGAACTGGCTTTCGATTTCGCTTTTCGGCAGTGGGGTGTCGCCGCTGAAGAGGCGGGAGGCGGTGCCGCTCAGGGCGTCGAGGAAGTCTTTTGGCGCGAGCATGGGAAATGTCCTGTCAACAATGACGGGCAGTGTATCACGCAGTGTCTATAGTCAATCTCGGCGGCTGGGATGCACGCTTTTCGCGCATACGAGTGGGCGGTCGCGCACTGTTGTTGTGCGTAACCGTTGCGTCAATCGACTGGAAGGGCCTGTGGCAGCGGCCAAGGGCTTGAAATCAATGGGTTTTGGATAGATGGCAAGCTTTCTGCTTAGTCGCTGGTGACCCATGCACTGATGCAGTCGCTGTGACGAATGCAGTGCGCCAAGCGGAACGGGGGAAGTTTCGTGCGGAGTGGTTAGCTGGCGTCGGATGGGCAGGTAAGGCCGACGATGCGTTACAAAGCCAGGCACTGCGCTTAGACTTGAGTCGGGTTTGTTTTCCTGGGGCAAGTCCACCAATTCGGGAGAGAGTTTTCATGAAGCTAGTCACTGCCATCATCAAGCCGTTCAAACTGGACGACGTGCGCGAGTCGCTGTCCGAGATCGGCGTGCAGGGCATTACCGTTACTGAGGTCAAAGGCTTCGGTCGGCAGAAGGGTCACACCGAGCTGTATCGCGGCGCGGAGTACGTGGTCGATTTTCTGCCTAAGGTGAAGATCGATGTCGCCATTGACGACAAGGATCTGGACCGGGTTATCGAGGCGATAACCAAGGCCGCCAACACCGGCAAGATCGGTGACGGCAAGATCTTCGTGGTCAATCTGGAACAGGCGATTCGCATCCGTACCGGCGAAACCGATACCGACGCAATCTAAGCCGCCACAAACCCAACGCCCCAGGAGAAAACAAAATGACTCTGCGTAAATTCGCAGGGCTAGGAGCCCTGTTGTCCATCGTAATGCCTGGCCTGGCCATGGCGGCAGATCCGGTGGCGCCTCCAGTCCTCAATTCCGGCGATACCGCCTGGATGATGACCTCGACAGCCCTTGTGCTGTTCATGACCATCCCCGGCCTCGCGCTGTTCTACGGCGGCATGGTTCGTTCCAAAAACGTTCTTTCGTTGATGATGCAATGCTTCGCCATTACCGGCCTGGTCACCATCCTGTGGTTCCTTTACGGCTACAGCATGGCGTTTGACACAACGGGTATGGAAGCTAACGTCGTCAACCTCAATTCGTTTGTCGGCAGCTTCGCCAAGGCATTCCTCGCCGGCATCACGCCTGCCAGTATTACCGGCCCCGCGGCGCTGTTTCCCGAGGCGGTGTTTGTCACCTATCAGATGACCTTCGCCATCATCACCCCCGCGCTGATCGTCGGTGCTTTCGCCGAGCGGATGAAGTTCTCCGCAATGCTGGTGTTCATGGGGATCTGGTTCACCCTGGTTTACGCGCCGATTGCGCACATGGTCTGGAGCGGTCCGGGTTCGCTGTTGGGCGACTGGGGCGTGCTCGACTTCGCAGGCGGCACCGTGGTGCACATCAACGCCGGTGTGGCCGGGCTGATCGCCTGTCTGGTACTGGGCAAGCGTAAAGGCTTCCCAACCACCCCGATGGCTCCGCACAACCTCGGCTATACCCTGATGGGTGCCGCGATGCTCTGGGTTGGCTGGTTCGGTTTCAACGCCGGTTCCGCTGCCGCAGCCAACGGCACAGCCGGTATGGCCATGCTGGTGACTCAGATCGCTACCGCCGCCGCAGCCTTGGGCTGGATGTTTGCCGAGTGGCTGACCCACGGCAAACCTAGCGCACTGGGTATCGCTTCGGGCGTGGTGGCCGGTCTGGTTGCGATCACTCCTGCGGCGGGTACCGTTGGCCCGATGGGCTCGATGATCATCGGTCTGGCAGCAGGCGTGGTGTGCTTCTTCTGCGCGACTACCCTGAAACGCAAAATGGGTTACGACGACTCCCTCGACGCCTTCGGCGTGCACGGTATCGGCGGTATCCTCGGCGCGATCCTGACGGGTGTGTTCGCGGCACCGTCCCTGGGTGGCTTCGGCACCGTCACCGACATCGCGGCTCAAGTCTGGATTCAGTGCAAAGGCGTGGGCTTCACGGTGATCTACACCGCGATCGTCACCTTCATCATCCTCAAGGTGCTGGACGCTGTCATGGGTCTGCGTATCACCGAGGAAGAAGAGGCAGTCGGCATCGATCTGGCGCTGCACAACGAACGCGGCTACAACTTGTAAGCACGCCTATAAAAAAATGCCCGGCTTGCCGGGTATTTTTTTGTCTTGATTTTGTCAGTGAAGGAAAGGCTGAAAGGTTTTTTCATACACGTTCAGGGGCGTTTACAACGGGTGTTTTTCTGCGGCCAATGGCTTACACGATTGAAGGAATATTAGGGCCTTTGTTTTTTCCCAGAGCGCGCTAGAATGCGCCCCGAACGTGCGGAGAACTGTATGTGGCAACAGACTCTGATTACCCTGCGGGCACGGCCCCGGGGCTTTCATCTGGTAACGGACGAGTTACTCGCCGGCTTGCCTGAACTCAAGGCGTGTCGGGTCGGTCTGTTGCATTTGTGGCTACAGCATACCTCGGCGTCGTTGACCATCAACGAAAACGCCGATCCGGCGGTACGTCGCGACTTCGAACGATTTTTCAATCGTCTGATCCCACAAGGAACGGACGACTATGAGCATAACGACGAAGGCCAGGACGACCTCCCGGCGCACTTCAAGGCCAGCGTGCTTGGCTGTCAGCTCAGTTTGCCAATCTCGGCAGGCCGACTGGCGTTGGGAACCTGGCAAGGCGTTTATCTGGGCGAGCACCGTGATCATGGCGGTGCTCGTAAAGTCCTCGCCACCGTGCACGGTGAAGGGGCATAAACCGCTGGTCACCAGCGGTGGTTGAATTTTTTCCGGCAGCCTTCGACAGGAGGCAAAGCTGGGCTATAACTAATCTGCTTTTCGCAAGTCATGAGGTAGAACATGAGCGACGATGATCTGGAAAACGACGACCTCGAAGTAGGCGACGACGACGAAACCGAAGAAGGCTTGGAAGCGGCGGCTGAAGACGTCGCTGAAGACGACGGCGGTGATGTGCCGGTTCCGACTGCCAAAGGCAAAGCCAAGGCAGCGGTATCGGTCGACGAGCTGCCGAGCGTTGAAGCCAAGAACAAGGAACGCGATGCCCTGGCCAAGGCCATGGAAGAGTTTCTGGCACGGGGTGGCAAGGTGCAGGAAGTGGAGGCCAATGTGGTCGCCGATCCTCCCAAGAAGCCTGATAACAAGTACGGCAGCCGGCCTATCTAAGCGCCTGCTTCCTGCTTGCTGAAAAAGCCCGCCGTCGCTGCGGGCTTTTTCATGGGCGAAAATCAAAAAATCGCAGCACCTCAAATATCGGCTGAGTTCCAGCGGGCCAACAACCCCGGCAACTCGGTCAAACTGCGAATCTCGGCATCCGGCGCCTTCTCGGCTTCCCACACTTTGCCCGCCGGGTTAAACCAGATCGCTCGCAATCCAGCCTGCTGGGCACCGGCAATGTCATCGCCGGGATGATCGCCGATATGCACCGCGGTTTCAGCGGTCGCGCCGCCACGTTGCAGCGCTTCATGAAACAGTCGCGCATCCGGTTTGGCGATGCCGATGTCTTCGGCGCACAGGGCAAACTTGAAGTAATCCGCCAGGCCCAGTCGGCGCACATCGGCGTTGCCGTTGGTCACTACACCGAGGGCGTAGTGCTTGGCCAGCGTCTCCAGCGTCGGCTCGACTTCGGGGAATACTTCCAGCTGATGCCGGGCATGCAGAAACACTTCAAAACTTTGATCAGCCAGGTCTGAGGCTTGGCCATGGTCGTAACCAGCCTCTTCCAGAGCATGGAAAAGCACCCGCCGACGCAGCGCGCTGATACGGTGCTTGAGGCTCGGCTCGTTGCTCAACACCCGCTCGCGAATCGACCACAAATGCTCCACCGGCACCGCGCCCAGGTTCGGCGCATGCTCGGTCAGCCATTCACGCAATATGGCTTCGGCGCTGGCGATTACCGGTGCGGTGTTCCACAGGGTGTCGTCGAGATCGAAAGTGATCAGTTGGATGGTCATGAATCATCGCCTTTAATGCGTTTGGCCCGTGGATGGGCGCTGTCGTAGACCGTCGCCAGGTGCTGGAAGTCCAGGTGGGTGTAGATCTGGGTGGTCTTGATGTCCGAGTGGCCGAGCAGCTCCTGCACGGCGCGCAAGTCCTGAGAGGACTCCAGCAAATGGCTGGCGAAAGAGTGTCGCAACATGTGCGGGTGCAGGTTCTGCCCCAGTTCGCGCTCGCCGGCGGCCTTGACCCGCACCTGAATCGCCCGAGGGCCGAGGCGCCGACCTTGCTGGCTGACAAACACTGCGTCGTCTGCCGGGTTGGTCATGGCCCGCAACGGCAGCCATAGTTCCAATGCTTCGCGAGCCTTTTTGCCGACCGGCAACAGTCGGGTCTTGCTGCCTTTACCGAGGACCTGAACCATGCCGTCAGCCAGGTCCAGCTGATCGAGGTTGAGCCCGGTCAGTTCGGAAAGGCGCAAGCCGGAGGAATAGAACAGTTCCAGAATCGCCTGATCCCGACGCGCCAGAAAATCATCCTCTACCGCGCCTTCCAGCAGTTGCAGCGCACGGTCAGTGTCGAGGGTTTTCGGCAGGCGGCGTTCGCCCTTGGGCGGTGCCAGGCCATTGGCCGGGTCGTGGTCGCACAGGCCTTCACGGTTCAGATAGTGATAGAGCCCGCGCACCGCCGAGAGCAGTCGCGCCAGGCTGCGGGACGATTGGCCTTGTGCATGCAAGCGAGCGATCAGGCTGCGCAGCCGCTGGATGTCCAGCGCGGCCCAACTGCCGATGTTCTGTTTGACGCACCAGCCAAGTACTTTGTCGAGGTCGCGGCGGTAGGCGTACAGCGTATGCGGCGACACTTGCCGCTCACTGCGCAGGTGTTCGCAGTAAGCGTCCAGTTGCCGTTCCACGATCAGCGAACCGAGCGCAGGGAGTTGTTGACCCGTGGCAGCACGCGGCCCATGACTTCGGCGATGTAGCTGAGGAACAACGTGCCCACCGAACTCTTGTAGTGCTGTGGATCGCGGCTGGCGATGGCCAGAACACCGTGGATGCCCTGGTGGCTGATGGCGACGACGGCGGTGGAGCCGATCTGCTTGCGCTGTTCTTCGCCGAACAGGAAGTCCAGTTCATGCTCACGCAGGCTGCCGCAGACGCTTTTGTCTTCCGAGAGCAGGCCGCCGATGGCAGTTTGTGCGTCGGCATGGGTGACCCAGCGGCCTACCGGCATCGGGTTGTCGCCCAGCAGGATCAGGCTGACGAAGGGCACCTGAAAGTCCTGGCGCAGGCTGTCTTCGACGCTGATCACCACGTCTTCCAGGCTGGTTGCGTCCATCAATGTGAGAATCAGACGGCGGGTCTTGTCGAACAGGCGATCGTTGTCGCGGGCCACATCCATCAGGTGCGAGAGGCGATGACGCAACTCGATGTTGCGATCGCGCAGAATCGTCATCTGGCGTTCGACCAGCGAAATGGTGTCGCCACGCTGGTGCGGAATGCGCAGGGCCGGGAGCAGTTCTTCGTGCTCGATGAAGAAATCCGGATGAGCCTCCAGGTACGCGGCAATCGCCGCCGCCTCAAGGCTTTCGGAAGGGGATTCGTCGGGCTGTAGGGCGGGAACCTGGGGCTTGTCGGTCATGGATTTCGCTCACTCAAAGACGCACTTGTCCTTCGTATACGCGTACTGCCGGGCCGGTCATCATGACCGGTTGGCCAGGGCCTGCCCATTCAATGGACAGGCGCCCGCCGGGCAGGTCGATCAATAGCGGCGAATCCATCCACCCCTGGCTGATCGCGGCCACTGCGGCGGCACAGGCGCCGGTGCCGCAGGCCTGGGTTTCCCCGGTCCCGCGTTCCCAGACGCGCAACTGCGCGCGGTTCCGGTCGATGACCTGGAGAAAACCGACATTGACCCGCGCCGGGAAGCGCGGGTGATGTTCGATTTTCGGCCCCAGTTCATGCACCGGTGCATTGTTGATATCGCTGACCCGCAACACGGCATGGGGGTTGCCCATGGACACTGCGGCCAGTTCAACCGGGGCGCCATCGACGTCGACCTGATAGCTCACGGCCTGGCTCGGGGCTTCGAACGGAATCTCGGCCGGCACCAGGCGCGGGGCGCCCATGTTGACGCTGATCTGGCCATCGTTGCGGATGTCCAGTTCGATGATGCCGCTTTTGGTCTCGACGCGAATCTGCCGCTTGGCGGTCAGGCGCTTGTCGAGCACGAAGCGGGCGAAGCAGCGTGCACCGTTACCGCACTGTTCCACTTCGGAGCCGTCGGCGTTGAAGATCCGATAGCGGAAATCCACGTCCGGGTTGCTGGGCGCCTCGACGATCAGCAACTGGTCGAACCCGATGCCGGTGTGCCGGTCGCCCCATTGCTTGGCATGCTTGGGCAGAATGTGCGCGTGCTGGCTGACCAGGTCGAGAACCATGAAGTCATTGCCCAGGCCGTGCATCTTGGTAAAACGCAGCAGCATGGGGTTACTCCGGCAGCAGGCTTTCGCCAGCAAACAACTCGGCTACCGTCTCGCGGCGACGCACTTCGATTGCCTGATCACCGTCCACCAACACTTCAGCGGCGCGGCCGCGAGTGTTGTAGTTGGAACTCATGACAAACCCGTAGGCACCGGCCGAATGCACGGCCAGCAGGTCGCCTTCTTCCAGCGCCAGCTGACGGTCCTTGGCCAGGAAGTCGCCGGTTTCGCAGATCGGGCCGACGATGTCGTAGGCACGCGCGGCGGTATCGCGAGGGCGCACGGCGGTAACGTCCATCCAGGCCTGGTACAGCGCCGGGCGGATCAGGTCGTTCATGGCCGCATCGACGATGGCGAAGTCTTTGTGTTCGGTGTGCTTGAGGTACTCGACCTGGGTCAGCAGCACGCCGGCGTTGGCAACGATGAAGCGGCCTGGCTCGAACACCAGCGCCAGGTCACGACCGTCGAGACGTTCGCGCACGGCCTTGATGTAGTCGGCAGCCAATGGCGGCTCTTCATCGCGATAACGCACGCCCAAACCGCCACCCAGATCGATGTGGCGCAGGTAAATGCCGCAATCGCCGAGGCGGTCGACCAGGCCCAGCAGGCGGTCGAGGGCATCGATGAAGGGTGGCAGGGTGGTCAGTTGCGAACCGATGTGGCAATCGACGCCGACCACTTCCAGGTTAGGCAGTTGCGCGGCGCGGACATACACGTCTTCGGCGTCGGCGATGGCGATGCCGAACTTGTTTTCTTTGAGGCCGGTGGAAATGTACGGGTGCGTGCCGGCATCGACGTCCGGGTTGACGCGCAGCGAGATCGGCGCGCGAACGCCCAGCTCGGCGGCGACTACTTGCAGACGCTCGAGCTCGTCGGTGGATTCGACGTTGAAGCAGTGCACGCCGACTTCCAGGGCGCGACGCATGTCGTCACGGGTCTTGCCGACACCGGAGAACACGATCTTGTCGGCGCGGCCGCCAGCGGCCAGTACACGCTCCAGCTCGCCACGGGAAACGATGTCGAAACCGGCACCCAAACGGGCCAGGACATTCAGTACACCCAGGTTGGAGTTGGCCTTGACCGCAAAGCAGACCAGGTGCGACGTGCCGGCCAGCGCATCGGCGTAAGCCAGATACTGGGCTTCGATGTGGGCACGGGAGTAGACGTAGGTCGGTGTACCAAAGCGTTCGGCGATGGCGGACAGGGCAACACCTTCCGCGAACAGCTCACCGTCACGGTAGTTAAAAGCGTCCATGGCGTTCCCTTATTGGTAGACGTCGTGTTTGTGTGCTTTCGACGGAGACTGTTGCGACGACTTGGCCTGCTCTGCAGGATCCTGGCTGTCATCGGGCAGGTACAGCGGGCCTTTTTGACCACAGGCCGATACCAGGCAGGCAACCGCGACGAGCGCAGCAAGGGAAGAGATCAGGCGCTTCATGGCGAAATCCTTGAAAATGCGTTAATTGCGCCGGAGTATACCGGCCACCCGGCAGCTTGCCTATGTGACGCGGCTCCCGTCCGGCGGGCCTTTGACTGTGGCGCAGTAACTTGTCCTGCGTTGCGCAGGGATATTTCGTACCGCACCTCGTCCTTGGTGGTTATTCTTTGCAATCATCGGGGCTCGCCCGTATCTTGCGGCGCTTGAGCGTGAGTAGACACTTTTTGAGGTTCCCGTAATGAGTTTGACTGAAGCCCGTTTTCACGACCTGGTCGATGCCACCCAGCAGACGCTGGAGGATATTTTCGATGAGAGTGACCTGGATATCGATCTGGAGAGCTCGGCCGGTGTGCTCACCGTCAAGTTCGAAAACGGCAGCCAGTTGATCTTCAGTCGTCAGGAGCCGTTGCGGCAATTGTGGTTGGCGGCGGTGTCGGGTGGCTTCCACTTCGACTACGACGAAGAGAGCAAGCGCTGGATGTGCGACAAGAGCGACGAGCAACTGGGCGAGATGCTCGAGCGCATCGTCAAGCAGCAAGCCGACGTTGAACTCGATTTCGAAGGTCTGTGAGATCGTGACCCAGCCCGCGCCCGTTCGCCCGCCCAAACCGCTCTATAGCAACGTCAGCCCGGCAGTGCCTTCGCCGTGCAGCGGTGTGTGCCGGCTGGATGAGCAGAAGGTTTGCCTGGGGTGTTTTCGGCATGTCGAAGATATCCGTGAATGGCGCTCGGCCGATGATGAGCGGCGGCGGGTGATTTGCGTGCAGGCTGCACAACGCAAGTCTTCGGTCTAATCACTCTGTTGGGGCGACGGCTCTTTTTGTGGCGAGGGGGCTTGCCCCCGTTCGGCTGCGTGGCAGTCGTAAGCTTTTTGGGGCCGCTTCGCGACCCAACGGGGGCAAGCCCCCTCGCCACAGATGTCAGCGCTGGGCCGTGGTCGCCCCCCCCCCGGCTTGTTTATTTATTGAGCTGTGATAGTGTCCAGATACGCCTCAACCCATCGAGGCTCGTGAAAACCCCGCCTTTTTCTGGCGGGGTTTTGCTTTTTTCGTGCAGAAGAAAGGAGTCTGCCCTGATCATGACCGCACCTTCCATCACCCTTACCCGTCTGGACGTGCAACGTCTGGAGCGCCTGATCGACAGCCTGGATGACTCGCTGCCGGGCGTTATCGCGCTGCAAACCGAACTGGATCGCGCCGATACCCTGGTCGGTCACGAAGAGGTGCCGGCCGATGTCGTGACCATGAATTCTAAAGTGCATTGCCGCGAAGAAAGCAGTGGCAAGGACTACCACCTGACCCTGGTCTACCCCAAGGATGCCAACGCCGACGAAGGCAGGATTTCCATTCTGGCGCCGGTGGGCAGTGCGTTGCTCGGCCTGAAGGTTGGCCAGCACATCGACTGGCCGGCACCGGGTGGCAAGACCCTCAAACTGACCCTGCTGGAAGTCGAATCGCAACCTGCCAATGGCGGCGCTTTCCCGGAATAAAACCCCTCAGACCTGCTCGAGCGCCTCGTTCAATGCGCGCTCCAGGTAGGCCTTGTAGCGCAAATACAAATTGCTTGAGCTCTGACCATCACCGAGCAGGCCCGACAGGTCCAGGTCGGTGATGTAGCAGCGATAGCGTTCGGTCTCGCGGCGCTGTTCGACGATTTCCCGGGCGACCACGCTGAACAGCTGGTCGCCATGTTCCAGCTCTGAAAATTCCCGCTGATTGCAATACAACGTGACTTGCACCTGTCCCGGTGCGGCTTTGCCGACGATCGCCTGCACGTCATAGAACGGTTTGTTGACCGGAGTTTGCGGCGCTGGCCGGGTTTCGACCCGACGCGCCCGCGCGGCGCCTGAAGGCAACAACTGGTAATACAAAGTTTCCAGGCTCAGCGGCTGGGCGGCGTCCATCGGTAGCAAGGCGTCGCGCCGGTACTGGATCGACTGCAGGAAACGTTGCAGCGGCACCAGCAGGCTCTGTTCGTCGTGATAGGGCAAGCGTTGTTGCCACAAGGCATTGAACTCATCCAGTACGTACATATCGGCCTGGTGTTCGTTGATCCGGTAGAACACCTGAACGCAGTCGGGTTGCCCCATGGGCAGGATCAGCGCCAGGTCGTGGTCTTCCAGTGCCATCGGGTCCAGATGCAGCGGGCTGTAGCTCGCCAGCTCTTCGCCGAGGTAGTCGAGCAGCGCCGGCAGCGTGGCGAGGGCAACGTGATTGACCTGGCCGGGCACCAGCTCCAGCACGTGGTAATGCTGCTGGACCTGAATCAGGTAACGATGATTGAGTTTGCTCAGCAGCAGGTTTTGCGCGGTATCGAGAACTTCCTCGACCCGTCGGGCAATGAATTGCGCGCGGTTGTGGCAGAAGCAACGCACCCGCAGCTTGGGCTGCTGTGGCCCGTCCGGCAGGTTGTTGAGGTAATCGCGCAGGCAGTCGAGCAGGGCATGGGGGCCGTCAAAGCGGCTGACCAGCACTTCGTTCCAGCTGTTGAGCGTGACCTGATCCAGGGTCAGCACCAGATTTTCCCGCACGCCGGCGTAGCTCAGGGAATCGGTGCGCTCGGTGGTCATCAGGATGTTCATGTCGCGATGGTGCTTGAGCGGATCGACGCCGACGTTCACCAGAATCAGTATTTCGCTCGGCACGCTGGCGCGCAGCAAAGGCTCTTCGGCGACGGTGATCAGGGGCAGGGCGATGCTTTGCTGCAGGCTGCCGAGCAGGTTGAACAGTTCGAACTCGCTCAAGTCGCTGGTGCCGGGGTGCAGGGCCAGGCGGGTGCTGCTGTCGATCACGCCGTTACGGTGACACCAGGTGAGCAGTTCGAGTAACTGGCGGCTGCGCTTGATCGGCGCGAAATGCTCCCACTCATGAGCGGTCAGGCTGCCGTTGTACAAACCCCATTGGGTTTGCCCCGGCTCTCTCTTATTCGGGGCCTGCACCAGCGTCAGGGTGTCTTCGGCCAGATCGGGGGCGATGCCCGGGTTGATGCATTCGACCTTGTCGGCCTTGCGCTCGAAGGCCGCGTACAACCGCCGGCCCAGCACATTGAGGTCGCGCTTGTTGATCAGGCTGACGGTCTGCTCGTTACGGGCAAACTGTGTCAGGAAGCGGTAGCTGTAATTCAGTTCGCCGACCAAGGCACGGCGCTCGGCGCTGACCTGGCGGACTTTCCACTGGCTGCGGCTGTCGAGCAACGCCAACTGACGCTGATCCCAATGCCATTCGTGGGCCAGGCGTTCGAGCAGCGAACGCTGCCAGCTCTGGGTTCGACCGCTGCTGCCGGTGAGCTTGCGATTGACCTTCAGGTACAGCGCACGGCGTACCAGTTCGAGCCGCTCCGGTTCGCCCCGAGCCGTGAGGTATTCCTCGATGCGCCGGTAAACCACCATGTACGGGTCCAGTTCATCGAGGTCCAGTCGATTGGCAAACACCGCCTGTTTGAAACGCAGGCTCAGGCAGTGGACTTTCGGGTGTTCACTGGCGTAGACCTCGGTCAGCAGCAGTTTTAGCACTGATTTGTAGGGCGATTCGATGCCTTTGAACAACTGCCAGAGCCCGGCACCGATGAATTCCCCGGGCGGGATGTGCGCCAGATGCCCCAGGTCCAGTGTTTCGTCGGTACGGATGAAGCGTTTGGAAAGCAACGTGTGGGTGTAACGGTCGTACGCAGCCTCTTCGTAGACCGGCACCAGCCACCAGATGGGGGTGCGTCCGGCCAGCCAGATCGCGGTTCGATAGAACTCGTCCAGCAGCAGATAGTGCTGGGTGGTGCCACAGTCTTCCGAGCTCAACTGCGTATCGCGCTCGCCGAGCACGAAACGGGCCGGGTCGATCAGGAAAAAGTGCGCCTCGGCGCCCTGGCTGGCGGCCCAGACTTCCAGCAACTGGCATTTCTTGCGCAGTTCAGCGAGCTCGCTTTCGCTCAGGTCCGGCCCATGACAGACCCACACGTCCATGTCGCTCTGATCGGCCTGGGCCAGGGTGCCGAGACTGCCCATCAGGAACAGGCCGTGAATGGGGCGCGGCGGATTGCTGCCATGGCGCGGCTTGTAGGAAAACGAGCGGGTCAGGCGTTGGGCTTCGGCGAGGGTGTTGGTGTCGGGTTCGTAATTCGACAACCCGGCCGGGGTGCTACCCGAAACGTAACCCGGCAACAGCGGATGATTGACGTGGAAAAACAGCGGCAACAGGGTCAGCACCGTTTGCTGGCGGGTCGACAACCCTTCCATGGCGCGGGCCATGCGGCCCTCGTTGAGCTTCAGGAAACGGGCGCGCAGCTGGCTGAGAACCTTGCGGTCGATTCCCTCGTCCAGATCGGGGCGGATTTCATGGGTGCGGGTCATGTCAGCTCAATCCGGCTCGCGGGGCTCGGACGTAGGAGGGCTCAGGGTGAGGGGCAGTTTAGCGCCTCGGCCCCGGGACTTTTAAGCTGATTTTGTTTTCCTGGCGTCAGATTTCTATCGTTTGGCGACGGCAGGTAACAGGGCCAGTCATCAAGTGTGCCCGCGGAAATCCCGTGACAGAGCTTTCCGTGGGCTATGCAGTGATGCTCAGGCTGTTTCCCGCACGGACAGAATGGTGAGAACGGTCTGCACATTTTGTGCGGCGTCACGCCCCAGGCTGGTCAGGTAACCGCCATCGGGCTGGGTGATCAATTCTTTGTCGAACAGTCTTTGTGCGGCGGCAATGGCTTTCGGGGCAGCGGTCTGATGAATTTTCAAACCTTCCTGGGAACTGTCCAGGTTGAAGAGTGCGAGGATTTCCAGTTCGGCAACCAACTCAGGGGTAAGCGACATAAGGACTCCAGACTTTCTAGGAATTAGACGATAGCGCCCCTAAGGTGAACCCGTCGGTGAGGCATGTCCAGTGCTGGCAACAGGGTTTTTCTCCCCGAGAGGCATTCCCCGGAGGGTGATACGGACAGCGGGGGTGGTTTCTGTAGGAGCGAGCGCGCTCCTACAGGGGGGGCGGGGTTATTGCTTTTCCGGCGGCAACTCTGGCAGTGCGCGCAGCGCCGTTTCATACCATTCGGTGTCGAATGCACGGTCCTCATCGAGCATGGCGTCGATCTCGTAGGCCAGCACATGGGCCATCAGGTTGAGGATTTCTTCACGTTCGTAACCCACCAGGGTCAGCTTGTTGAAGGTTGCCTTGGCCGCTGGCGGGTTGTCGCTTTCGATCTGGTTTTCGATTGCTTCGATCAGCGTCGTTTCGGCGAATTCTTCTTCGTCGTTGTCGATGTCGTTTGGCTCGCTCATGGCAGGCTCCTCAAGGAAAGGCGGCCAGTTTACCTGCATTCAGCATTGTGATGCTGCTGGCAAGAAGTGCCTGGGCGTTCTATAACTGGCGCTGCCAACCCCCTGCACGGCCTGGAGGCTATGTAATGCTCAAGCTTTATGGATTTTGCGTCAGCAACTATTACAACATGGTCAAGCTGGCGTTGCTGGAGAAGGGACTGTCGTTTGAAGAAGTGCCGTTTTACCCAGGCACCAGCCCCGAGGCGCTGGCCATCAGCCCGCGCGGCAAGGTTCCGGTACTGGGCGTCGAGCAAGGTTTCGTCAACGAAACCAGCGTGATTCTCGAGTACCTCGAGCAGAGCCAGAAAGGCACACCGCTGCTGCCGAGCGAGCCCTTCGAGCGAGCGCAGGCGCTGGCTTTGGCCAAGGAAATCGAGTTGTACATCGAACTGCCGGCGCGCGCCTGCTACCCCGAAGCGTTTTTCGGCATGTCAGTGCCGGAGGCGATCAAGGACAAGACCAAGGCCGAGTTGCTGCTGGGGTTCGCCTCACTGGGCAGGCACGGCAAGTTCGCCCCTTACGTGGCGGGCGACCGTCTCAGCATTGCGGATTTGTATTTCCTGTACAGCGTGCCGATGGCTTGTGCCGTGGCGCAGAAGCTGTTCGATATCGATCCGTTGGCTGAGATGCCGGCGGCCAAGGCGCTGCTGGAGCGTCTGGGGCAGAATCCGAACGTGCAGCGAATTGCGGCAGACAAGGACGCATCAATGCCCGCGTTTCTGGAGATGATCGCGTCGAAGAAATAGATTGTGTAACGATCTTGAAAATGCCTTCGCGGGCAAGTCTCGCGCCTGAGGGGTACGGTCCCCTGTAGGCGCGAGCGGTGCGGCGATCCGACTTGCCCGCGAAGCTTTTAACGGCTGGCGAGCAATGCCTGACCGCGAGCCACGGCAGCCTTGACCTGTGCCGGCGCGGTTCCGCCGATATGGTCACGGGCATTCACCGAACCTTCCAGGGTCAGCACGGCAAACACGTCCTGCTCGATCTGGTCGCTGAACTTGCGCAGTTCTTCCAGGCTCATTTCCGCCAGGTCCTTGCCGCTGTCTACGCCGTACTTCACCGCGTGGCCAACGATCTCGTGGCAATCACGGAACGGCAAGCCGCGGCGTACCAGGTAGTCGGCCAGGTCGGTGGCGGTCGAGAAGCCGCGCAGGGCCGCTTCGCGCATCATCGCGTGCTTGGGCTTGATCGCCGGGATCATGTCGGCAAAGGCCCGCAGCGAGTCGCGCAGGGTGTCGGCGGCGTCGAACAGCGGTTCCTTGTCTTCCTGGTTGTCCTTGTTGTAGGCCAGGGGCTGGCCTTTCATCAGGGTCAGCAGGCCCATCAGCGCGCCAAATACCCGGCCAGTCTTGCCGCGAACCAGCTCCGGCACGTCCGGGTTTTTCTTTTGCGGCATGATCGAGCTACCGGTGCAGAACCGGTCCGGCAGATCGATGAACTGGAACTGCGCGCTGGTCCACAGCACGAGCTCTTCGGAGAACCGCGACAAGTGCATCATCGCGATGCTCGCGGCCGAGCAGAACTCGATGGCGAAGTCGCGATCGGACACGTTGTCCAGGGAGTTGCCGCCAACAGCGTCGAAGCCCAGCAACTGTGCGGTGTACTCGCGGTCGATCGGGTAGGTGGTGCCAGCCAGTGCAGCGCTGCCCAGCGGCATGCGGTTGGTACGCTTGCGGCAGTCCACCAGGCGCTCGTAGTCGCGGCTGAGCATTTCGAACCAGGCCAGCATGTGGTGCCCGAAAGTCACCGGCTGCGCGGTTTGCAGGTGGGTGAAGCCTGGCATGATGCTGCCGGCTTCGCGCTCGGCCTGCTCCAGCAAGCCTTTTTGCAGGCGGGTGATCTCGGCCAGGATCAGGTCGATCTCGTCACGCAGCCACAGACGAATGTCGGTGGCGACCTGGTCGTTGCGGCTACGGCCGGTGTGCAGCTTTTTACCGGTCACGCCGATGCGGTCGGTCAGGCGCGCCTCGATGTTCATATGCACGTCTTCGAGGTCGATGCGCCAGTCGAACTGGCCGGCCTCGATTTCACCCTGGATGGTCTTCAGGCCATCGATGATGCTGTCGCGCTCGGCATCGGTCAGCACGCCGACCTTGGCCAGCATCGTGGCGTGGGCGATCGAGCCCATGATGTCGTGGCGATACAGGCGCTGGTCGAAGGTGACGGAGGCGGTGAAGCGGGCAACGAAGGCGTCGACGGGTTCACTGAAGCGGCCGCCCCAGGACTGATTGGTCTTGTCAGTGCTCATGAATTCGCTCGTATCGGCTTGAAGAAAGATGGCGTGGAACGCTGACGCGGATAATAACAGGGTTGCCAATCCTGTCGCTGACACTGGTCGATACGTTTTTTTCTCATGGGGCGATCCATACTCGAAGCCAGCGATGCGCAAATTGCGCAACGATATTTCTCATTTGAGCAATATCGTCGCGGCAACCGTCTACAGTTGGACAGTAGGATCAGCGCACTTCTCGATGCTGCAGCTGACTATAGAGAGAAGAGGGGTGTTCATATTGTGTATCAGCAAACCCTATGGCGATGCCTCGCCAACGCGGGCCTGGGCCGTCAGTCACCCGGCAGATGAAAATTTAGCCGCCGGTCTTGCGGCACTTTTTGGCCCTCGCGCTAGTCTTAGCGTGGATCGCGGTGACGGACGTCACTTCACCTGTCTACGCTATCTTTGTGCGAGACTCACGCAGGAATCCAGCGCAATATGAATGTCCTGATCGTTGATGACGAACCCCTGGCCCGCGAGCGCCTGAGCCGAATGGTCGGCGAACTCGAGGGATACAACGTCCTGGAGCCCAGCGCCACGAATGGCGAAGAGGCATTGGCACTGATCGACAGCCACAAGCCGGATATCGTACTGCTCGATATTCGCATGCCGGGCCTCGATGGCCTGCAAGTGGCGGCACGATTGTGCGAACGCGAAACCCCGCCCGCCGTGGTGTTTTGCACAGGGCCCGATGAATTTGCCGTGGAAGCCCTACAGGCCAGCGCCGTGGGCTATCTGGTGAAGCCAGTGCGCACAGAACAGTTACATGAAGCATTGAAAAAAGCCGAGCGCCCCAATCGTGTCCAGCTCGCAGCCTTGACTCGTCCTGCCGCCGAAACCGGCAGCGGCCCACGCAGCCATATCAGCGCCCGCACCCGTAAAGGTATTGAACTGATCCCGTTGGGCCAGGTGGTCTACTTTATTGCCGACCACAAGTACGTGACCTTGCGCCATGAAGGTGGCGAAGTGCTGCTGGATGAGCCACTCAAGGCCCTCGAAGACGAGTTCGGCGACCGTTTCGTGCGGATCCACCGCAACGCACTGGTCGCCCGCGAACGCATTGAACGGCTGCAACGCACCCCCCTGGGGCATTTCCAGCTGTTTCTCAAAGGCCTGAACGGCGACGCCCTGATCGTCAGCCGACGCCATGTGGCCGGCGTGCGCAAAATGATGCAGCAGCTTTAATCCGCCATTCAGGGCGGATTTCTACCCTGTTTTCGGACCTTGAGGGCCAGGGAGGCCATGCAGTTTCTGATACAAGTCAAAGTGGATTTGGCTGAGCTGTTATTATCTGCCGTATCTATTCAGTACGGATTGATCCATGTCCTCTCGCGAAATCCGCATCGCCACCCGCAAAAGTGCTCTCGCCCTGTGGCAGGCCGAATACGTCAAGGCTCGTCTGGAACAGGCCCATCCGGGCCTGCTCGTGACACTGGTGCCCATGGTCAGTCGCGGCGACAAGCTGCTCGATTCGCCCCTGTCGAAAATCGGCGGCAAGGGCCTGTTCGTCAAGGAGCTGGAAACCGCGCTGCTGGAAAACGAAGCCGACATCGCCGTGCATTCGATGAAAGACGTGCCGATGGACTTCCCCGAAGGCCTCGGTCTGTTCTGCATCTGCGAGCGCGAAGACCCGCGCGATGCATTTGTCTCCAATACCTTCGCCAGCCTGGATGAGTTGCCGCCAGGCAGAATCGTCGGCACCTCCAGCCTGCGCCGCCAGGCTCAGTTGCTGACCCGTCGCCCGGACCTGGAAATCCGCTTCCTGCGCGGCAACGTCAACACGCGCCTGGCCAAGCTCGATGCCGGCGAATACGACGCCATCATCCTCGCCGCGGCGGGTTTGATTCGTTTGGGCTTCGAAGACCGCATCACCTCGGCCATCAGTGTCGATGACAGCCTGCCGGCCGGTGGCCAGGGCGCGGTCGGTATCGAGTGCCGTAGCGCCGACACTGAGATTCATGCACTGCTCGCGCCGCTGCATCACCAGGATACGGCCATCCGCGTGACCGCTGAACGTGCCCTCAACAAACATCTGAATGGCGGCTGCCAGGTGCCGATCGCCTGCTACGCCGTGCTTGAAGGCGAGCAGATCTGGTTGCGTGGTTTGGTGGGCGATCCGAACGGCGGCCTGCTGCTCTGCGCCGAGGCCCGAGCGCCACGCAGCGAGGCCGAGGCCTTGGGCGTGCAAGTGGCCGAAGACCTGCTGAGTCAGGGCGCCGACGCCATTCTCAAAGCAGTCTATGGCGAGGCTGGGCACGAGTGACTGGCTGGCGCCTGCTGCTGACGCGCCCTGCGGATGAATCGGCGGTGCTTGCCCGTGTGCTGGCTGACGCGGGGGTTTTCAGTAGCAGCTTGCCGCTTTTGGACATCGAGCCGATGCCGGCCTCTGCCACAATGCGCGCAGTGATTCAGGACCTGGATCGCTATTGCGCGGTGATCGTGGTCAGCAAGCCGGCCGCCAGAATCGCTGTAGAGCTGCTCCACCAGTATTGGCCGCAACCACCGGTTCTGACATGGTTCAGCGTCGGCGCGGCGACGGCGCAGATCCTTGAGGCCAACGGGCTGGATGTGAGTTTCCCGGCCGACGGTGATGATAGCGAAGCCTTGCTTGAACTTCCACGATTGCGCGAGGCTATCGCCCATCCCGATCCTCGGGTGTTGATCGTGCGTGGGGAGGGTGGGCGCGAGTTGCTGGCTGAGCGTTTGCGCGAGCTTGGTGCTAGTGTCGAGTATCTGGAGTTGTACCGACGCGGCTTACCGCAGTACCCACCGGCAGCGCTGCCTGAGCGGATCGAGGCGGAACGCTTGAACGGGCTGGTGGTCAGCAGTGGACAGGGTTTTGAGCACCTGCACCGATTGGCTGGCGATGCCTGGCCGATCATGGCGCGGTTGCCGTTGTTTGTTCCAAGCCCCAGGGTCGCCGAGCTGGCACGCGCCGCCGGGGCCCAAACAGTTGTGGATTGTCGTGGCGCCAGTGCCGCGGCCTTGCTGACGGCGTTACGGGAGCACCCCGTACCCGTTTTCTAATGCAAAGGATGGATACGTGAGCAAAACAGCCTTGCCTAAAGATGACGTCCAGCCGGTGCTCGATGCGCCGGTAGAAGCACCGGTTGTAACCGGGCCACCTGCTACTGAGCCGCGCCGAGGCAATGGGCTGGCAATCGTCGCGCTGCTGTTGGGCGCTGCCGGTGTTGCCGTGGGCGGTTGGGGAGTCTGGCAGGTGCGTCACCTGCAAGCCGATAACCTGCAACAGTTGAGTCAGGTACAGGCGTTGAACGATCAGGCGCAGAGCCTGAAGCTCAACGAGCAGCGTCTGACCGCTCGCCTCGAACAAATGCCTGCCGCCGAAGAGCTCGATGCGCGCAGTCGCTTGGTCACTCAACTTCAGGGCGATCAACAGCGTTTGAATCAACGCCTGGAAACCGTCCTCGGTGCCAGCCGCAAGGATTGGCGTCTGGCCGAGGCTGAGCATTTGCTGCGACTGGCCAGCCTGCGTCTGTCGGCGCTGCAGGACATCAGCAGCGCCCAGGCCCTGGTGCAGGGGGCCGATGAGATACTCCGTGAACAGAATGACCCGGGGGCTTTTGCCGCTCGCGAGCAAGTGGCCAAAACCCTGGTGGCCCTGCGCAGTACCGAACAGCCGGATCGCACCGGGTTGTTCCTGCGACTGGGTGCCTTGCGCGATCAAGTGATCAGCCTCACCGAACTGGCGCCCGAGTACAAGGACCGTGGCGAATCCCTGCTGGGCCTGACGGCCGATGGCGACGGCGCCAGTCGCTGGGCGCAATGGTGGGATCAGATCTCGCGTTACATCCGAATCGATTTCAACGCCGACAAGAATGTCCGTCCATTGCTGGCAGGGCAGAGCCTGAGCCAGGTGCGTCTGGCCTTGAGCCTGGCGCTGGAACAGGCGCAGTGGGCCGCGCTCAACGGTCAGGCTGCGGTTTACACTCAGGCGCTGACCGAGGCGCGGGACGTGCTCAAGGGTAACTTCAATCCGGACAACCCTCAGAGCAAGATCATGCTGGAGCAGGTGGCCGAGTTGAGCAAACAGCCAGTCACGGTGGTCACGCCGGATCTGACAGGCACGTTGAGCGCCGTCCAGGCTTACCTTGAGCGACGCAACGTCAACGCCGAGGACTCAGTGAAACCTCTGGCCAAACCTGCCGCGAGCACTGCGCAGGAGGCCACACCATGAAGCGTCTCTATGTGATCGTGTTCGTGGTCATCGCTGCCGCCGCCGCGTTGGGGCTGGCGATTGCCGAGCATTCCGGCTACGTGCTGATCGCCTACAAGAGCTTCCGTTACGAATCGAGCCTGTGGGCAACCCTGGCCTTGGTGGCCGTGCTGTGGCTGGTGTTCTGGGGCATCAAGGCGCTGGTCGAACTGGTGACAACTTCCGGTGGGGTGGTCAACCCATGGTCGCGGCGCAATCGCAGTCGACGGGTGCAAGTGGCGATCGAGCACGGCCAGCTGGATTTGGCCGAGGGCCGCTGGGCCAGTGCGCAGCGTCACCTGTATCGCGCGGCAGAAGCCGAACGTCAGCCGCTGCTCTACTACCTGGGTGCTGCCCGCGCCGCGAACGAACAAGGTCTCTACCAGGAAAGCGATAACTTGCTGGAGCGCGCTTTGGAGCGACAGCCCCAGGCCGAGCTGGCGATTGCCTTGAGTCATGCCCAATTGCAGACCGACCGCGGCGACACCGACGGCGCTCTGGTCACCCTGCAAGCCATGCACGAGCGTCATCCTCATAACGTCCAGACCCTGCGCCAGTTGCAACGCCTGCATCAGCAGCGGGGAGACTGGTCGGCAGTGATTCGCTTGCTGCCGGAGTTGCGCAAGGACAAGGTGCTGCCGCCAGCCGAGCTGGCTGAACTGGAGCAACGCGCCTGGGGTGAGAATCTTTCGTTGGCGGCGCACCGGGAAGAGGACGGAACGGTCGGTTTGCAATCGCTCGCTCGTGCCTGGCAGCAGCTCACCGCGGCTCAGCGGCAGGAACCGCAGCTGGTGCTGGCCTATGCCGAGCAACTGCGGCAACTGGGCGCGCAGGTCGAAGCCGAAGAGGTTCTGCGTACGGCTCTCAAGCGCAAATACGACAGTCATCTGGCACGCCTGTACGGTCTGGTTCGCGGTAGCGATCCGGCCAGACAGCTGCACACCGCTGAAGGTTGGCTCAAGGATCATCCGGCCGACCCGAGTCTGTTGCTGACGTTGGGCCGTTTGTGTCTGCAAAGCAGTCTGTGGGGCAAGGCCCGGGACTATCTGGAAAACAGTCTGCGTGTACAGCGTAATCCTGAAGCCTGCGCCGAACTGGCGCGGTTGCTGGCGCAATTGGGTGACACCGAACGCAGTAATCAGTTGTTCCAGGAGGGCTTGGGCCTGCTGGACGAGCGCTTGCTGTCGGCTCCGCTGCCGGTGCCGGCTCATGCTTGATGCCGGCCTATAGCCGCTGCCGGAGGCTGCGTTCGGCTGCGCCGCAGTCGTAAAATCAGGCGCCGCAGTCGGAACAGGTGAGTCGTGTTAAACCGATTACGACTGCTGCGCAGCCGAACGCCGGCTGCGCCAGCTGCTATAGGGGAAGTCGTTCGTCAGGGCAATCCAACCGCTCCGAGTCTGCCACTGTTTTTGCGTTGTAGTCCTTGTCTGGCAAAGTCCTACAGCGGACTACATCTTATCCTCTCGACTCTGTCGGGAATTCCCTACACTTCTGGTGAAGTGTCCGTGCTGGCCTGCCTTGAAAGGCTGTTGCGCTTTCCTCTACCGTAACCGCTTGTCTCTACAGTTACGGAAAAGCCATGTCTTTGGCCTGCTCACGCTCCTTGTTTTTCATGGTTTTCATTGCAGGTGCCCTGGCCTTGGGCGTTTCCTATTACCTGGAATATGCGGTCGGCCTCAAGCCTTGCGGGTTGTGCCTGTTGCAGCGGGTTTGCCTGGCGCTGCTCACGGGTGTCTGCCTGACGGCTTCGGTGCAGGGGCCTGGTCGCTTGGGATCATTCCTGTATTGGCTACTGGGTCTGCTATGCAGTGTGGCGGGTACCGTCACGGCGTGGCGGCAGGTTGTGTTGCAGAGCGATCCGGTGCATCAGCTTTCGGCATGCTCGCCCAGCCTGACTGATCTGTTTGCCAGTACACCCTGGTTGTGTGCCGTGCAACGGTTGTTCAAGGGAACCGCCGACTGCGCGGAAATTTCCTGGACGCTGTTCGACCTGAGTATCCCGGAATGGAGCCTGTTGTTCTTCGTTGCGATGATAATTCTGGGCGGGTATCAATTGCTGCGCCTTGTCTGGATCGCGTGTCAGCGACCGCTCAGCGACGAGTCGTCGCACCGGGTATTGGCGGGCGATTAAACACTTGTATGAACTTTATCTCCTGCGTACCTTGAAGCCATAGGCGCGCGGGCATAATCTGGCCCGCACGTATCATTGGAATTATGTTGCTCGTTGCTGTTCTGCCTGACCCAGACCGGATGTGCCGAGTCTAGCGGCAGGCATGGGACGGCATCACCCAATAGGGAAGAGAGATCGCCATGTTAGATAGTTGTCAGAATGCTCAGGAACGCTGGGGTGGGGTTCATAAGCTCATTGACCGCTGGCTACAAGAGCGTGAAGAGTTGGTAACGGCGTTCCGCGATCTACGAGATGCCAAACCGGCTTTCGCCGACAAGTCCTTGAACGGTCGGTTCTGTGAGATTCTTGTCGATTACGTTTCTGCCTGGCACTTCGAAGTAAGTGAGCATCTGGTCAATGAGGCCAAGGCCTTTGGCGACGATGGCGGCCTTGAACTGGCGGAGCAGATCAACCCGCGTATCGACGTGAGCACCGAGATGGCGCTGTCGTTCAATGATCATTGTCACAAGGGTGACTGCAATGACACCGAGCGTTTCGCCGAAGCGCTGGAAAAGCTGGGCAGCCAACTGCGTGAACGCTTCGAACTGGAAGATTGCCTGATCGAAGTGCTGCACACCGCCCACAAGGAAGAGAGTTCGGTTCAGGCCTGAACCCTTCCCGGCTGGACACTGAAAACGGTGCGCAATGCGCACCGTTTTTCGTTTCCGGCATTCAGCTTGTAGCGCCACGCAATTCGACTTCGAATACCAGCGGCGTGAACGGCGCGATCAAGTCGCCGGCACCGTCGGCGCCATAGGCTTGCGCTGATGGAATCACCAGGCGCCATTTCGCGCCGACCGGCATATTTTGCAGCGCGCTACGCCAGCCGCTGATCACACTATCAAGACTGAACCACTGCGGCTGACTGTTCTGATCGAACACGGTACCGTCAGGTAGACGACCGATATACAGCACCTGGACTTTGCCGTTCGGTCCTGCCTTCGCGCCGGTTCCGGGAGCCAGTTCGGTCAGCAATACTCCATCTGCCAATTGACGGACGCCGGGTTTGGTTTTTTCCTCATCGAGAAAACGCCGCTCTTTTTCGAGGGCAACTTCACTTTGCGCGATGGCGGGTTGCTCGGCGACCTGGGCTTCGTGCTCGGCAAGAATCTGTTCGATCTGCTCGTCTTTCAGTGCCAGCGGCTTACCTTGGTAGGCTTGCTGCAAACCTTCGAGCAGCGCCTGAAGTTGCAGGTCCGGAACCTCCTGGCGCAAGCGTTCGCCAAGGCTCGCACCCAAGCTGTAAGCGAGATCGTGAGCGTCATTTGTGGTGGTTTTTTCGGCGGCCTGGACCACGGAAAAAAACATGCACAGCAATAAAAAAAGGTAGCGCGACATAGGCACTCTCCGACCTGAGATGCGCAGGATTATGCCAGTGTGAATGCTCTCGAAGGTGAACTGGTTTTGCGTAAGCGCAGAACATTTTTACTTCGTTGCAACGTAGCGCTTTCGATACTGTCAACATGCCCTAGCGGCGGTTGCAGCAGAGGTCTAGTATGAGCCGCATTCACGTCAGCCAGGAGGTAAACCATGTCGGCCACCAAGAAGCCAGTAAATACTCCGTTGCACTTACTCCAACAACTCTCGGGCAGCCTGCTCGAGCACTTGGAAAACGCTTGTTCCCAAGCCTTGGCTGATGCTGAAAAACTGCTCGCCAAACTGGAAAAGCAGCGCGGAAAAGCGCAGGAAAAACTGCATAAATCCCGCACCAAATTGCAGGACGCTGCGGCGGCCGGCAAAGCCAAGGCACAAGCCAAGGCCAAAGATGCGGTGAAAGAACTTGAGGACCTGCTCGACGCCCTCAAGGCTCGTCAGTCCGAAACTCGCAGCTACATCCTGCAACTCAAACGCGACGCTCAAGAAAGCCTGAAACTGGCCCAGGGTGTCGGTCGTGTCCAAGAGGCTGTCGGCAAGGCGTTGTCCCTGCGTTCGGCCAAGCCAGCCGCGGCACCTGCGAAGAAAGCCGCTGCCAAACCGACTGCTGCAAAAGCACCGGCCAAGCCTGCTGCGGCTCCTGTTAAAAAAACCGCCGCCAAAGCACCGGTAAAAGCTGCAGCGAAACCAGCCGCAAAACCTGCGGCGAAAAAACCAGTCGCTGCCAGCGCTGCGAAACCAGCAGCTAAAACGACAGCTGCCAAACCTGCCACTAAGCCAGTCGCTGCCAAAACAGCTGCCGCTAAACCCGCTGCAAAAACCACGGCTGCCAAACCCGCCGTGGCGAAAACTGCAGCTGCCAAACCGGCCGCTAAACCTGCTGCAAAACCAGCAGCCAAAACTGCCGCCGCCAAACCAGCTGCCAAACCTGTCGCGGCTAAAACCGCTGCAGCCAAGCCTGCTGCAAAACCGGCGGCGAAACCTGCTGCAAAAGCTGCAGCCAAACCCGCCGCTAAGCCGGCTGCCAAAACTGCTGCCGCGAAACCTGCCGTCGCTGCCAAGCCAGCGACTGCCGCCAAACCAGCTGTAGCGAAACCAGCAGCCAAACCTGCCGCTGCCAAGCCGGCTGCAAAACCTGCCGCCAAGCCAGCAGCAAAACCGGCCGTGAAAAAGCCAGTCGTTGCTGCGAAGCCGACTGCCGCACCTGTCGCCAAGCCAGCAACCCCGGCCCCTGCCCCGGCTGCATCGGCTTCGCCGGCTCCGGTAGCCACTACCTCGACAGCTTCGCCTGCGCCAACGCCAGCCGCATCGTCGAGCACCAGCACTACCCCAACCAGCGCTTCCTAAGTGCCGGTTACCGCGACGCGCAGCTGATGCAGCGCGTCGCGGCTCAGGTTGGCGGCGCCTGCTGCCATACCTTCCAGCCAGGCCGTTAGATCGGTCGCCCCACACTGCGGCCAACTCTGCGCCAAACGCTCCAGTCGCAGCAACAAATGCCTTTCGGCTTCCAACTCCAGTGTCTTCACTTGTTCGCGTAAATCATCCAGACCGGCATCCTCGCTGGCAGCGGCTTTCCATTGCTGGCGCAAGGTGCGCAACGGTTGCACGACATCCGCGTCCCAAGGCCCGGCTACATCGCGTAGCAGCTGCAAGCGTTGTTCGTTGCAGGCGACTCCACGTTGCCCCAGCCACAATCCACAGAGCAGCAGGCACACGTTCACCCCCGTCGACTGCAATTGCAGGCAGGCGCCTTCAACGCCGGGGCGGGCGTAGGTGTCGAGGGAAAAGCTCCACAGGTCAGAGGACATAGTGCTACTCGCGCCAGTTGCGAGCGAAGCTGGTAGACTCCGCCGCCATTATGATTCGACTTCAGAACCTGACTTTACAGCGTGGCCCGCAACGTCTGCTAGAAGACGCCGAGCTGACTCTGCACGCCGGCCACAAAGCCGGCCTCATCGGTGCCAACGGCGCCGGCAAATCGAGCCTGTTCGCCTTGCTTCGGGGCGAACTGCATCCGGACTCGGGTGACTGCTTCCTGCCGGTCGACTGGCGCATCGCCCACATGCGCCAGGAGGTCGACACCCTCGAACGCCTGGCGGTCGACTACGTGCTCGATGGCGACCTGCGCCTGCGCCAGGTGCAACGCGACCTGGCGGCGGCCGAAGCGGCCCATGACGGTGCCGCTCAGGCCCGCCTGCACTCGGAACTCGACAGCGCCGATGGGTACACCGCCGATGCCCGGGCTCGCAAGCTGTTGGCGGGCCTTGGGTTCACCAACGAGCAAATGGACCGGCAAGTAGGAGATTTCTCCGGTGGCTGGCGGATGCGTCTGAATCTGGCGCAGGCTTTGATGTGCCCCTCGGACCTGTTGCTGCTCGACGAACCGACCAACCACTTGGACCTCGACGCCATCATCTGGCTTGAAGAGTGGCTTAAAAGCTATCCCGGCACCCTGTTGCTGATCTCCCACGACCGGGACTTCCTCGATGCCGTGGTCGATCACGTAGCCCACGTCGACCAACGTAAGATCACGCTCTATCGCGGTGGTTATACAGCGTTTGAACGGGCCCGCGCTGAACGTCTGGCCCAGCAACAGCAGGCCTACGAGAAGCAGCAGGCGCAACGTGCGCACATGGAAAGCTACATCGCCCGCTTCAAGGCCCAGGCCACCAAGGCCCGTCAGGCCCAGAGCCGGATCAAGGCGCTGGAGCGGATGGAAGAGCTGTCCGCCGCGCACGTCGATTCGCCGTTCGATTTCGTCTTTCGCGAATCGCAGAAAATCTCCAGCCCGCTGATCGATCTATCGGATGCTCGCCTGGGTTACGGCGAAAAAACCGTGCTGGAGAAGGTCAAGCTGCAACTGACCCCTGGCGCGCGGATCGGTTTGCTCGGCCCCAACGGCGCCGGTAAATCGACCCTGATCAAGAACCTCTCCGGTGAGCTCGAACCATTGGCGGGCCGACTGACCCGGGGCGAGAACACCGTGGTCGGTTACTTCGCCCAGCATCAACTGGATTCCCTCGATTCCAAGGCCAGCCCGTTGCTGCACTTGCAGCGCCTGGCGCCAACCGAACGTGAGCAGACCCTGCGTGACTTCCTCGGTGGTTTCGACTTCCGGGGTGCACGTATCGATGAGCCGGTGTTGAATTTCTCCGGTGGCGAAAAGGCGCGACTGGCCTTGGCGCTGATCGCCTGGGGCCGGCCGAACCTGTTGCTGCTCGACGAACCGACCAACCACCTGGACCTGGAAATGCGCCTGGCGCTGACCATGGCCTTGCAGGAATTCAGTGGCGCGGTTCTGGTTGTCTCCCACGATCGTCATTTGCTCAAAAGCACCACTGACAATTTCTATCTGGTGGCAGACGGCAAGGTCGAGGAGTTCGACGGCGACCTGGAAGACTACACCCGTTGGCTGGTGGAGTACCGTCAGCGCAACGTGCCGGTCAGCAACACCCCGGTCAACCCGGACAAGACCGACAAGAAAGCCCAGCGCCAGGCCGCCGCCGCGTTGCGTCAGCAACTGGCACCGCACAAGCGCGAGGCCGACAAGCTCGAAGCCGAGTTGGGCAAGCTGCACGAGAAACTGGCGAAGATCGACGTCAGCCTCGGCGACAGCGATATTTACGAGCCGGCACGCAAGAACGAATTGCGTGATCTGCTGGCCGAGCAGGCCCGGCTGAAGGTGCGTGAAGCCGAGCTGGAAGAAGCCTGGATGGAAGCGCTCGAATTGCTCGAAAGCATGCAGGCGGAGCTGGAGGCGCTGTCTTGATGGAGGCCTTCAAGCTGCCGTTGCCGGCGATGTGGGTCGAGCCGCTCTGGCTGGTCGTGCAAATCCTGCTGATCCTGCTGGCCGGCTATGTCGCTCAGCGCGTCGTCGCTAAAGGCCTGACTCGCCTGGGCGAGCGTTACCCGTTCCCGCCGCAGTTCTTGATGCCGCTGCGCGGTGGTTTGCGTTGGCTGATCATGGGTAGCGCGCTGATCTTCGTGCTGGAACGCCTTGGGGTGTCGGCCACGGTGCTCTGGACTGCGTTGTCCGGCTTCGTGGCGGTGGCTGCCGTGGCGTTTTTCGCCATGTGGAGCGTGCTGTCCAACCTGTTGTGCGCGATCCTGATCTTCACCGTCGGCCCATTCCGAATCGGCGATGTGGTCGAGCTGGTGGACACCACCGACAAGCCGGGCGTCAAGGGCCGGGTGGTGGCGATCAATCTGCTCTACACCACGCTGATCGAAGCCGAAGAACTCGGTACCGGCAGTGCCATGGTGCAAGTGCCCAACAGCCTGTTCTTCCAGCGCTCGGTTCGACGCTGGCGCGGCACTGATGTATTCCCTTCAAACGGGTTCGAAAAACAGGCTCGATAGGACGCTACCACCGTCAACGCTGGTCGGCAGTCACTCTGTCCTGCAAAAAATCGGTAGTCATTGGCTGTAAGGCGCATTAGCTTAGACGTTTGTCACGAGTCTGAGTCGAGGTGTGCGATGCTGCTTCAAACATGGCTGGCGTTTTTTGCCGCCTGCTGGGTGATCAGTCTTTCCCCCGGTGCCGGCGCCATTGCGTCGATGTCCAGCGGCCTGCGCTATGGTTTCTGGCGCGGTTACTGGAACGCCCTGGGTCTGCAACTGGGCCTGGCGTTGCAGATTGCGATTGTCGCTGCCGGTGTCGGTGCGATCCTCGCGGCCTCTGCCACTGCCTTTTATGTGATCAAATGGTTCGGTGTGGCCTACCTGGTCTACCTCGCGGTCAAGCAATGGCGCGCGCGGCCCAATGAGATGAACGATGACGCTGCCATTCGGCAGATCGGCAAGCCGATGGCGCTGATGTTCCGCGGTTTTCTGGTGAACGTCAGCAACCCCAAGGCCTTGGTGTTCATGCTCGCGGTGCTGCCGCAATTCATCGATCCCCACGCGCCGCTGGTGGCCCAGTACCTGATCCTCGGCGTGACCATGATCTGTGTCGACCTGATCGTCATGGCCGGCTACACCGGGCTGGCGGCCAAGGTCCTGCGTTTGTTGCGCACGCCCAAGCAGCAGAAGCGCATGAACCGCACTTTTGCCGGTCTGTTCATCGGCGCGGCGGCATTCATGGCGACTTTGCGTAAAGCAGCGACATAAAGCTTCAGGCACAAAAAAAGGCGACCTATCGAGGTCGCCTTTTTCATTTGTGGCGAGGGAGCTTTTGTGGCGAGGGAGCTTGCTCCCGCTCGGCTGCGCAGCAGTCGTAAAACCGGCTGATGCGGTTTGCCGATATGACCGGAGGAATGGTTTTGGGGCCGCTGCGCGGCCCAACGGGAGCAAGCTCCCTCGCCACAGGCAAGCCCCCTCATCACAGGGTGGCCAGCCAGATATCAGTGCAGAATCACCGGCGCCGTATCCCGCGGCAGGTTATTACGCAACGGTGCCTGACCCGGCTGCTCGTAACCGCCTCCACCGAGCTGTTGGCTCAGTTGCGATGCCACGTCTTCACCCAACGCCTTGGACACGTCACGCACCACCCGTGGGCGGTTCAGGGAAACCCGGATGTCCCGGCCATTCACCAGTTTGGTGTCCTGACCTTCGCCCATCGCCGTGAAAGCCGAGGTGATCTCGAAGGTCTTGGTGTTGATCAGGCTGAAGTCCGCCACCAGCGTCAGCCCCAGCACCGCCGAATAGCTGTCGGTATTGGCCAGCTCGTTCATGTCGCGGGTGAAGTCGATGTCTGACACGGTGCCAAACAGCACATAGTCGGCACCCTTGAAGCTACCGGCCTTGATGCGCTTGATCACGTCATACACGTCGCCTTTGGACGATGCCGTGTAAGGCGTGCCCTGCACCAGCTGGAACATGCCGGTGCGCAGGATCTCGCCCTTGATGTCTCCGGTGAATTTGCGCAACTCGCCTTGCTCGATGTAGCTGCTGGAAGCTTCGTACTCTTCGTAACTGGATGAACCACTGGCGCCGTAATAGCTCTGGCTATGGTTACTCTGTGCCGAAACAGTGTGGACGTACTGCTCCACGCGCTCCTGGTACGCCAGATCCGCTACTGCAACTTTCGGGGCCGCTTGCACGCTGAACGCGCAAGCCAGGGCCATCATGCCAATCCATGTGCGCATCGATTAACGCTCCGTGGTTTTGCGGATCTCTTTTTCGTCCATCCACTCGGCCAGACCGCTTTCAACGTCGATCAATTGCAGGCTGAATTTGTAGAAGACGTCCTTGTAGTCGCTGCTGCGCTTGACGATCGAGCTGATCGAACCTTCAAGACGGTATTGGGCGGCAATCATGTTGCCGGTCTTGGCCACGGTGCTCTTCTTGTACAGGCCGCTCTGGTTTTGCAGCTTGAGCTGGTCGACCTGGCTCTGCATTGCGGTGTTGTCGCTGGCGAAACGGGCGACGCCGGACTTCATCAGCTGGGTCTTGATGCTGGTAGTGATTTCGCGGGTATCGATGTACTCGCTGGTCTTGTTCTTCACGTCGTAGACCTGAACCACCGGACGGCCTTGCAGGATTCCGGACTGTGCCAGGGAGCGGGTCATGGATTCGGCGATCATCTGCAGGTCGGTGGAGCCGAACTCGTTGGTGACGGTTTCAACCGCTTTGGTGTCGCCGTAGCTGATGTTTTTGCTGCCCAGCGTCGGCGAAGTGTTGGCGCAACCGCTGGCCAGGAGGGCGATGACGGCGATGAACGAAAAGCGTGCAAACATGGGAGTGCTCTCTAGAACTGAACGAATAGGGTGTCGGGCTTAAGGCGTTTTGATTTCGAGACGGAAATCCACGGCTTTGGCGGTTGGCGCAATGGCCTGGATGAAACTGGTCTGCTCGCCGTACATCATCTGGCTTTTCCAGGTTTCCTCTTCGGCAACCGGGAAGCCTTCAGGGCCGAGCCAGGCAAAGCGGTAGTAGAAGGTCTTGTTGTTGTAGCTGGTGTTGCTCAGCTGTGCGTTGACCGTCATGAAGCCGTTTTCCCGCGCCACGCGCATGGCGCCGACCACGATGTTCTTGAGCTTGCCCATGGCCACGACCTTGCTGGCAGCGCTGCCTGGCTCTGGTGGTGGCGGGGTGGCGCAGCCGGCCAGCAAGGCCAGGGCGACAACAGTGATGAGTTTGAAGCGCATGCAAAGACTCCGTTCTTAAGGTTGTTTGAGGCTGGCCACGGTGGTCGGGTTGGCGCTCGGGATCACATGGGCGGCCTGGCCGCTGGCGAATACCTGATTGCCCACGGCGCGCAGGCTGATGACCTGATAGCGCTGATCGACGGTGATTTTGACCACCGAACCACCTATGGCACTCGGCAGCGAGACGTGATGCTCGCCTTTCTTCAAGCGCAGACGCACCACCTGAGTGGTGTCCGGCAGGGTGCGCCATGTACGGGTATCGGCACCTTCGAGCACGGCTGAAGAGATACCGACCGCAAGACCCGCCAGCGGGTTGGTTTCGTTGATCTTCTTCTGCGCCACGCCTTTGGTCACGGCACGGACGGTGGTGCGCAGGATGATGCCCGGCATGTCATCACGCAGCGCGCGGCGGGACATGGCGGTGGTGCTGTTGAGTTGCGTCAGGTTCACCTGCTGACCGTCCACGCCGATCTGGGCGAAGGTGGCGGTGGAGGTGTCTGGCTTGATGACCGGGAACGACAGCGGAGTGATCACCACGTTGTTGCTGATCGGCAATGGCAGCGGAATACGAATCGAGTCGCGGGACGGCGCCAGGCCACTTTGCACGACGATCAGGATGTCGCTGTCGTCGTCCTTGGCGGGTTTATCCAGGTTCACGAGTGCCTGTTCCAGCAACGGCGTGTTCGGGCGCAGCTCGGCAGCTTTGCGATAGCCCGGCGCGGCCAGGTCTTTCTCGCCCAGGGCTTCGTAGACGAAACCGGCCAGGTAATGACTGAACGCACTCTGGTAGCTGTTTTTCAGGCTGACCACTTCCGGCGCGTCGAGGCTGGCCACCGGATAACCCTGGAGATCCTTGTACTGGGTTTTGACGCCTTCCTTCTCGGCCTGCTCTTCGCTCTTGAGGTATTCCTTGTCGCGCAGGTCGGCGATCACCGCTTCACGTTCGTGAGTTTTCTTGATCGCGGTGCGCGCGCCGTCGAAGTCATTCACCGCCAGCAGGTTGAGGGCCATCTGCGTGGTCAGCATGACTTTTTCGTAGTCGTAGCCTTCGTAGCGACGGACTTTGTCATTGACCAGGAAGCTGCCGAACTGAGCCAGGTACTTTTCGGTGTCGAGCTTGACCGAGTCTTCCCACTTGCCCACCACCTGATCGGCGCTGCTCCAGGCGTTCTGGCTGCCGGACAAGTCGCCCTTGGCGCGCAGCAGTTCACCCTTCTCAAAGTAATAGAGCAGGTCTTTGTCGGCGCCGGTGTTGTTCTTTTCCAACAAGGTCAAGGCGGCGTCGACGTTGCCGGCAGCCAGTTGCTGGTTGGTTTGTGCCAGTTCGGAATCGTAGTTGCGAAAAGCCGAACAGCCGGAGAGCAAGGTGACAGCGCTGAGCGCGATCGAGGTAAGGGCGCGAGAGGCCATAGGGGGTACTTCTTCCCTGAGTATTAGCAGCCGCGCGTGCTGGTCGGGCTGTTGGGACCTATCGGCAGGGAGACTGGCGTCCTGCCAATTCCTCATAAAAAGAGGAGCTTAAATGCCGTATCGTGATAACGACGGCGCGGCATTATAAACAGGGATGCTGGCTATGTAATGGCTTTTTAATTGTATGTTTTCACAGCGTGCCATTACTTATTTCTGGCCTGATACCACACTGCTTTCAGGCGCAACGGCAGGTTCGAAAGCCACTCCGTTGCTGTAAATCCGCTCTCCCAGCGCTCGCAGGGTTATGACCTGATGGTTTTGCTCGATGCGGACTTTCAGGGGCGCGGCGCCCGGCGCGTTGGGCAGGCTGATCAGGTGCTCGCCTTTTTTCAGGCGTAGGCGCGCCACCAGGGTGATGTTGGGCAAGGTACGCCAGGTTCGGGTGTCCGCGTGCTCAAAGCCATCGTGCTGCGTCACGTACGAGGCTTTGCTCGGGTCGCGTCGGTTGTCCGTAGCCTGAACAGAAGCGGCCAGGTAGGCGCGATATGCGGTGCGCTGAATGATGCCCGGCATATCGTCGCGCAACGTGCGTAAAGACATGTCGGTGATGCTGTTTACAAGGATCAGTTGCTGTTTGCGACCGTCGATCGTCATCTGCGTGAACGCCGGGGTCGACGTGTCGGGAACCATCACCGGAAACGACACGTTGGCGACGATCACCTGATTGTCTTCCAGCCGCACCGGGTAGGGGACACGAACCGAACTGCGCGCTGGCGCCAGGCCACTTTGCACGATAATCAGCACATCACTTTCATTGGCCTTGGTGGCCGGTTTGTCGAGTTCGCGCAATGCCTGCTCGAAGAAGGGCAGGTCGGGTCGCAACTCGATGGCCTGGCGATAACCCGGGGCGGCAAGATCACGCTCACCCAGCGCTTCATACGTAAACCCGGCCAGGTAGTGACTGAAAGCACTCTGATAGCCGTTTTTCAGCGCGATCACGGCGGGCGCATCGAGGGTCATCACGGGGTAGCCCTGGAGATCCTTGTAGTGCACGCGAACGCCCTGGGCCTTGGCTTCTTCTTCAAGTCGCTCGTATTCCTTTTCCCGCTGACGGGCAATCAGAGCTTCACGTTCGTGGGTTTTCTTGATGTCGGCGCGCGCACCGTCGAAGTCATTCACGGCCAACTGGTTCAGGGCCATTTGCGTGGTCAGCATGACTTTTTCGTAGTCGTAGCCATCGTAGCGACGCAGTTTGTCGTTGATGATACTGCCCCAATGATCGCCCATCGCGGACAAGAGCTGTGTGCCGGCAGACTCGACGGTGTCCTGGCGCTGGATCACCATTTGCTCTGCACTGCGCCAGGTAACCTGGCTTTGCTGCAGCGCCCCACCGGCACTCAGGACTGCACCTTTTTCGAAGTAGTAGAGCAGGTCCCGTTCTTCTGACGGATTGTGCAGCTCCAGCAGTTGGAGAGCGCCCTGCGGATTTCCCGCTTTCAACTGGGCGGTCGTTTGCTCCAGTTCCAGGTCGTAGTTGCGGTAAGCGGCGCAACCAGTCAGTTGCAGGGCAAGGCTTAACAGCAACGAGAACAACAGGCGTGAATGCATGGACGTTGATTCTTCCCTGAACGAAACCGACGGAGGGTGGCAATTGGCCGCTGAATTTATACGCAGCTACGCAGGAAATACCAACAAAGCTTGAGCGAAACTCATTGGAAGTGAACAATGTGTTACTTCGTATTTCCATTTGAGATTTATTCATGACTGGCTCCTCTCGTTTTCTGGCGTGGCTCGTGCTGCCGATGATCGCGTTCTGCAGCTTCAATGCGCTGGCCGAAACCGCGGAGGGTGCGCCCAAGGCCTTGCATTTGCTCGATTACATTGCCGCCGATTACCCGACGGCGGTCGAGGGAGGCAAGGTTATTGATGAGGCTGAGTATCTCGAACAGCAGACGTTCCTGGGGGAGCTGCAAGGGTTGATCGCCGATTTGCCGGCCAAACCCGAACGTTCCGAACTGGAGCAGGGCGTCAACGGTCTGCGCACCGCGATCGCCGCTCGCAAGGACGGCGCGGACGTCACCCGTCAGGCGCGGCAACTGGGGGCAAAACTGGCGGTGACCTATGAAGTCAGCCAGGCTCCGGTCATTACCCCGGACCCGACCCGCGGCGCGCCGCTGTATGCCCAGCAATGCTCGGTGTGCCATGGCGATACGGGCATCGGTGACGGCCCGGCAGGTGTCGGCATGACGCCACCGCCGACCAATCTGCGCGATGCCGCGCGTCTGGACCGCCTGAGCCTCTACGCGCTTTACAACACGCTGGGTATGGGCGTCGAAGGTACTGACATGCCGGCCTTCGCCGATCAGCTGGATGATCGTCAGCGTTGGGACCTGGCGACCTACATCGCCGGCTTCAGCGCCGATCCGGCCGCGGCAAAATCCGAAAAAACCTACAACATCGCCGACTTGGCGCGTCAGACGCCAGCCGAAGTGCAGGCCGTCGAAGGTCCGCAAGCGGCCGCGACCTTCCGCGCGCAACGAGCGCAACCGCCGCAGGTCAAGCGTGGCCCGGGGCAATTGCTTGAATACACGGCGGCCACGCTGGACAAGAGTATTGCCGCCTATCGCGCCGGGCAGCACGATCAGGCCTACGACCTGTCGGTTGCGGCGTACCTGGAAGGCTTCGAACTGGTCGAAAGCTCCCTCGACAACGTCGACGCCAACGTGCGCAAAGACACTGAAAAGTCTCTGATGGCTTACCGTCAGTCGTTGCAGGACGGCTTGCCGGTGGCCCAGGTGGAGCAACGTCTGGAAGTGGCCAAGGCCAAGCTGAAAGAATCCGCTGGCCTGCTCGGTAGCGATGGCTTGAGCTGGTCGCTGAGCTACATTTCCGGTCTGTTGATTCTGTTGCGAGAAGGTCTGGAAGCCATTCTGGTGCTTGCGGCGGTCCTCGCGTTCCTGCGCAATACCGGCCAGCAATCGGCGGTGCGCAGCGTCAACATCGGTTGGGGCCTGGCGCTGTTGGCCGGGCTGGCGACCTGGGCGGTGGCGGCGTATGTGATTGACGTCAGCGGGGCCCAGCGTGAGCTGCTGGAAGGGGCCACTGCGCTGTTTGCCAGTGTCATGGTGCTCTGGCTCGGTGTGTGGATGCACGACCGTCGCCACGCAGCGGCCTGGCAGGATTACATCAAGAGCAGCCTGGTGAGCGGCGGTGGGCGTTTCGGGTTTGCGATCCTGGCGTTCTTCTCGGTGTATCGCGAACTGTTCGAAGTGATCCTGTTTTACGAAACCTTGTGGTTGCAGGCGGGGCCTGCAGGGCATAACGCCGTAATGGCTGGCGGCGCGACGGCGCTGGTTATGCTGGTCGGTCTGGCCTGGGTGATTCTGCGCGGCTCGGCAAAACTGCCGCTGGCACTGTTCTTCGGCATCAATGCCGGTTTGCTGTGCGCGTTGTCGGTGGTGTTTGCCGGCCATGGCGTGAAGGCGTTGCAGGAAGCCGGGGTCTTCGGCACGCGCCCGGTACCGTTCTTTGACTTCGACTGGTTGGGGATCCACGCTGATGCGTATTCGCTGAGTGCCCAGGCTGTGGCGATCATCGCGATCATCGTGCTGTACAGTCGCAGCCGGATGGCCGAGAAGCGGCAGTTGCCGGCTTCTTAAAAGCATTCGCTGCGCTCATATTCGCGGGCAAGCCCGCTCCCACAGGTTCAGCGCTAACCTTATGGGAGCGGGCTTGCCCGCGATGCTTTTCAATAGAGGAAATCCAATGCGCGTATGGATCGATGCCGACGCCTGCCCTCGGGCAGCCAAGGATCTGGTGGTGAAGTTCGCCCTCAAGCGCCAGTTCGAAGTGGTACTGGTGGCCGGTCAGCCGCAGATCAAGCCGGGCCTTGCGCTGGTGAAACTGATTGTGGTGCCCAGCGGCCCGGATGCCGCCGACGATTACCTGGTGGAACACGCGGTGCCGGGGGAGTTGGTGATTTGCAGCGATGTGCCGCTGGCGGATCGGCTGGTGAAAAACGGCGTTGCGGCGCTGGATCCGCGGGGCAAGGAGTTCGATGCGCAGAACATGGGCGATCGACTCGCGGTGCGTAACCTGTTCACCGACTTGCGCGAGCAGGGGCAGATGAGCGGCGGCCCGGCGCCGTTCGGCGATCGCGAGAAACAGGCGTTCGCCAATGCGCTGGATCGGATACTGACCCGGTTGTCGCGCAAAACCTGAAAAGATCGCAGCCTGCGGCAGCTCCTGCAGCGTTTTGCATTGACCCGAAAACTGCGTCGGTCCCGGTCCCTGTAGGAGCCTGCGATCTTTTGATCTTGCCTCTCTTTTACTCGTCGTTTTCGTGGGTCAGTTCCAGTATGCGGTCGACCAATTTGTTGATGCCGGAAGCGGCTTCGCTGATTGATTGCGCGAGCATGTACGCCGGCGTGCTCACCAGCTTGCGCGCCTTGTCTTCGACAATGTCGGTCACTGCGCACTCGGCGTGGGTGGCGCCCATCTTGTTCATCGCGGCGGCGGTATCGGCATCGTTGCCGATGGTGCAGGTCACGCCCGGGCCGTAGATTTTTGCCGCCAGGGCCGGCGAGATACAGATCAGCCCCACCGGTTTGCCAGCCTCGGCGAACGCTTCGGTCAACGCCAGGACGTCAGGTTGAACGCTGCAGCCGGCGCCTTCGACGGCAAAGTTCGACAGGTTCTTGGCCGCCCCGAAACCACCGGGAACGATCAGCGCATCGAAATCTTCGACGTCCGCTTCACGGATATCCTTGATGTTGCCCCGGGCGATACGCGCCGATTCCACCAGCACGTTGCGCGATTCGGGCATTTCTTCGCCAGTCAGGTGGTTGATCACATGCAACTGCGCGATGTTGGGTGCGAAGCACTGCACCTGGGCACCGCGCTGGTCCAGACGCAGCAGGGTGATCACGCTTTCGTGGATCTCGGCGCCGTCGTACACGCCACAGCCGGAAAGGATCACTGCAATTTTTTTGCTCATGGGCTTTTCTCCAGATTCATGGCGTTAAATGTCCACTAATTTGTCACTCGTTGCCATAGGGTTAATTCGCGGCTACACCTAATCTCTGCTGAACGATTCCGATCAGGTCGCGTCATGAACTTCATTCTGTATGCGGTGCCGTTTTTCTTTGTGCTGATTGCGGTCGAGTTGTTGGCCGACCGTTGGCGCGGGGTGAGCAATTACCGCGTGGCAGACGCGATCAACAGCCTCAGCACCGGCGTATTGTCGACTACCACGGGCCTGTTGACCAAAGGTGTCGGCCTGGTCACTTATGCCTTCGCCCTGGAACATCTGGCCTTGATCGAGCTGTCGGCCGACAGTGTCTGGGTCTGGGTGTTTGCATTCGTCTTCTACGACTTCTGCTACTACTGGCTGCACCGGATGGGCCATGAGCGCAACATCCTCTGGGCCGCGCATTCGGTGCATCACCAGAGCGAGGACTACAACCTCTCCACGGCCCTGCGCCAGACCAGCACCGGGTTTCTGTTGAGCTGGATTTTCTACCTGCCCCTGGCCGTGCTCGGCGTGCCGCTGCTGGTGTTCGTCAGCGTTGCGGCGTTGAACCTGCTGTACCAGTTCTGGGTGCATACCCGGCATATTCCCAAGCTTGGCTGGTTCGAGTGGTTCTTCGTCACGCCGTCCAATCATCGGGCTCACCATGCACAGAACGCTCTTTACATGGATCGCAACTACGGCGGGGTGTTCATTATTTGGGACCGTCTGTTCGGCTCGTTCCAGGAAGAGGACGACAACGAACCGGTGATCTTCGGCGTGACCACGCCGCTGGCGAGCTGGAATCCGGTGTGGGCAAACGTGCAGTTTTACACGCAGCTGTGGGATGACGCCCGGCGCGCCGAGCGCTGGTGGGACAAGCTGCGGATCTGGTTCATGCGCACCGGTTGGCGGCCGGCGGACGTGGCGGCCAAATACCCGATGAACAAGCCGGACCTGGCTCAGTTCCGCAAATTCGAGGTGCCGCTGGACGGACGTCAGCAGTGGTATGTGGCGCTGCAGTTCTGCGTCTACATCGCCTTGGGCAGTTACTTGATGAACTTGGAGCAGAGCCTGCCGACCGCAGCCCTGGTGTTGGGTTGGGGCGCCGTGGCGTTGGGGTTGTTCGTGTTGGGTGCAGCCCTGGAGAATCGCCCGCAGGCGTTGAAGCTGGAACTGTTGCGGCTGGCGTCGAACCTGCCGCTGGTGTGGCTGGCACCGATGGTCGGGCTATGGCCGGCCAGCGCGGTGGGCTGGGTGGTGCTGCTCAGTTACAGCCTGCTCAGCGGCATCGGCCTCTACTGCTGTAGAAACCGCGTCACTCGATGGGCGTCGTAGGTTCGCTGGACTTGGCCTGTTCGGCTTTCAATGCCTGCTCATCGGCGTAGATCTTTTTCGCCAAGCGGGCATTCTTGAAGCGCCGCCGCAGCCACAGGACAAAGCCCAGGACCAGCAGGGCGCCCAGCACCCACAGCTCGTATTTCTTGACGCTGCCCAGCATGCCTTCAAGCACCGCGCCGAAGTGATACGCAGCCGCTGCCAGCGCCGCAGCCCAGATGGCCGCGCCAATGCCGTTGAGCAGCAGATAGCGTCCCGGCGGATAGCCCGACAGACCGATTGCCACCGGCATCACAGTGCGCAAGCCATAGACAAAGCGGAAGCTCAGCACCCAGATGTCCGGATGCTTGCGGATATGTTCCAGCGCCCGATCGCCCATCAGTTGCCAGCGCGGTTTACGTGCCAGCAATTTGCGCCCGTGCTTGCGCCCCAGGAAGTACCACAGCTGATCGCCGGCATAACTGCCGAAGAACGCCACGACCACCACCAGGTTGATGTCCATGTATCCGCGGAACGCGAGGAAGCCTGCGAGTACCAGAATGGTTTCGCCTTCGAAAAACGTGCCGAGGAACAGGGCAAAGTAGCCGAAGTCATGTAGGAATTGTTGGAGCATTGTCTGGGTGCTGGCGAAATGAACGCGCAGCCTAACCCTTCGTGCACATTCATGAAAGTGTCCAAATGTGTCTCGACGTGAACATTTCCTACAAGGACAATGGAATGCGGCTACCTGTCACAGGGGTGCACAGGTGTCTCGTCTTGGAGTCACGTTCAAGCTGAAGCGAGTGGATTTTGTTGGCAGGCAAGGCGCCGCGCCGAGTCATAGCCCGCTATGGCGAGAAGCGGCAACGCAGCCTGCCGGCAAAAGCCGCCGCTTCGGCTGAACAGTGACTTCAAGACGAGACACTTTTGTCATGCGTTGGTCATAATGGCCGCTTATAACTGTCACGCTCGCCCGCCAGCGCGGGCTCAGGAGTCTGCCGTGAGCTTTACCCCCGCCAACCGTTTGTTTCCTGCAACCCGCCTGCGTCGCAACCGTCGTGATGATTTTTCGCGTCGTCTGGTCCGTGAAAACGTACTGACCGTCGATGACCTGATCCTGCCGGTGTTCGTTCTGGACGGTGAAAACCGTCGCGAAGCAGTGGCGTCGATGCCGGGCGTCGAACGCCTGACCATCGATCTGTTGCTGGAAGAGGCTGCCAAGTGGGTCGAGCTGGGGATTCCTGCGCTGGCACTGTTCCCGGTGACGCCACCGGAGCTCAAGTCACTGGATGCCGCCGAAGCCTGGAACCCCAACGGCATCGCCCAGCGCGCTACCCGCGCTCTGCGTGCGCAGTTCCCGGAGCTGGGTGTGATCACCGACGTCGCCCTGGACCCGTTCACCACCCACGGTCAGGACGGCATTCTCGACGAAGAAGGCTACGTAGAGAACGACATCACCGTCGACGCACTGGTTAAACAGGCTTTGTCCCACGCCGAAGCCGGCGCTCAAGTGGTGGCTCCGTCAGACATGATGGACGGCCGCATTCAGGCGATCCGCGAGGCGCTGGAGCTGGCGGGTCACGTCAATGTGCGGATCATGGCTTACTCGGCCAAGTACGCCAGTGCCTACTACGGCCCGTTCCGTGATGCGGTGGGTTCGGCGTTGAACCTGGGCAAGGCCAACAAGGCCTCCTATCAGATGGACCCGGCCAACAGCAACGAAGCCCTGCACGAAGTGGCGGCCGACTTGTCAGAAGGCGCAGACATGGTCATGGTCAAGCCAGGCATGCCGTATCTGGATATTCTTTATCGGGTCAAGGAAGCGTTCAAAGTGCCGACCTTTGTGTATCAGGTCAGCGGCGAATACGCCATGCACATGGCGGCGATCCAGAATGGCTGGTTGAGCGAAGGGGTTATCCTCGAATCCCTGACCGCTTTTAAACGTGCAGGCGCTGATGGCATCCTGACTTACTTTGCCGTCCGTGCTGCTCAATTGTTACGAGAGCAAAAATAGCCCTCCCAGGAACATTCGATGAATACCGAAGGACTCACTGAAGTTGCCGTAAAAGACGCTCAACCTGTGGTGGAGCAAATCGCTGAAACTCCGCCGGAGCTGGAGCCCGCTCCACCCGCGGTGGTGGCCGAGCCCGTTGTGGCGGCGCCAGCGATTGCCATTCCCGGTCTGGATGACAGCAGCCTGTACATCCATCGCGAGCTCTCGCAACTGCAGTTCAACATCCGCGTGCTGGAACAGGCGCTGGATGAGTCCTACCCATTGCTGGAGCGGCTGAAGTTTCTGCTGATCTTCTCCAGCAACCTGGACGAGTTCTTCGAGATTCGTGTGGCCGGCCTGAAGAAGCAGATCACCTTCGCCCGTGAACAGGCCGGCGCCGATGGCCTGCAGCCGCATCAGGCCCTGGCCCGCATCAGCGAATTGGTGCACGGTCACGTCGACCGCCAATACGCGATTCTCAACGACATTCTGTTGCCGGAACTGGAAAAACATCAGGTCCGCTTCATCCGTCGTCGTTACTGGACTACCAAGCTCAAGACTTGGGTCCGCCGTTATTTCCGCGACGAGATCGCGCCGATCATCACCCCGATCGGTCTCGACCCGACGCACCCGTTCCCGTTGCTGGTGAACAAGAGCCTGAACTTCATCGTCGAGCTCGAAGGCATCGACGCCTTCGGTCGCGATTCCGGCCTGGCGATCATCCCGGCGCCGCGTCTGCTGCCGCGGGTTATCAAGGTGCCGGAAGAAGTCGGCGGCCCTGGCGACAACTACGTGTTCTTGTCATCGATGATCCACGCGCACGCCGATGACCTGTTCCAGGGCATGAAGGTCAAGGGTTGCTACCAGTTCCGTCTGACCCGAAATGCCGACCTCGCGGTCGATACCGAAGACGTGGAAGACCTGGCCCGCGCCCTGCGCGGCGAGTTGTTCTCCCGTCGCTACGGTGATGCGGTGCGGCTGGAAGTGGCCGACACCTGCCCGAAACACCTGTCCGATTACCTGCTCAAGCAGTTCAACCTGCAGGAGACCGAGCTGTATCAGGTCAACGGTCCGGTCAACCTGACGCGGCTGTTCAGCATCACCGGCCTGGACAGTCATCCGGAGTTGCAATACACGCCGTTCACCCCGCAGATCCCGAAACTGCTGCAGAACAGCGAGAACATTTTCAGCGTGATCAGCAAGCAGGACATCCTGCTGCTGCACCCGTTCGAATCCTTCACCCCGGTGGTCGACTTGCTGCGTCAGGCGGCCAAGGATCCACACGTGTTGGCGGTTCGCCAGACGTTGTATCGCAGCGGCGCCAACTCGGAGATCGTCGATGCGCTGGTGGATGCGGCGCGGAACGGCAAGGAAGTGACGGCGGTGATCGAATTGCGCGCGCGGTTCGATGAAGAATCCAACCTGCAGCTGGCCAGCCGTCTGCAGGCGGCCGGCGCCGTGGTGATTTACGGCGTGGTCGGCTTCAAGACCCACGCCAAGATGATGCTGATTCTGCGTCGCGAAGCCGGTGAGATTGTTCGCTACGCTCACTTGGGTACCGGCAACTACCACGCGGCCAACGCTCGTCTGTACACCGACTACAGCCTGCTGACCTCCGACGATGCCTTGTGCGAAGACGTCGGCAAACTGTTCAGCCAGTTGATCGGCATGGGTAAAACCCTGCGCATGAAAAAACTGCTGCACGCGCCGTTCACGTTGAAGAAGGGCATGCTCGACATGATTGCCCGGGAGACGCAATTCGCCCTCGACGGCAAACCGGCGCACATCATTGCCAAGTTCAACTCGCTGACCGATCCAAAGGTCATCCGCGCG
The DNA here is from genome assembly GCF_059506005.1 of Pseudomonas sp. Pseusp18. Classification (NCBI taxonomy): domain Bacteria; kingdom Pseudomonadati; phylum Pseudomonadota; class Gammaproteobacteria; order Pseudomonadales; family Pseudomonadaceae; genus Pseudomonas; species Pseudomonas sp. Pseusp18. Next base: position 6,350,352 of record NZ_CP169240.1, on the reverse strand, counting down.
TTGTACAAGGCCAGCCAGTCCGGGGTACGCATCGATCTGGTGGTGCGCGGCATGTGCTGCCTGCGACCGGGCATCGCCGGGGTATCGCACAACATCCACGTACGTTCGATCATCGGTCGTTTCCTGGAGCACACCCGGGTCTTCTACTTCCTCAATGGCGGTGAAGAGCAGATGTTCCTGTCCAGTGCCGACTGGATGGAGCGCAACCTCGACAAGCGCGTCGAGACTTGCTTCCCGGTCGAGGGCAAGAAGCTGATTTTGCGGGTCAAGAAAGAGCTGGAGCTTTATCTCACCGACAACACCCACAGCTGGAGCCTGCAGTCGGACGGTCGCTACATACGCAACACCCCGACCGGCAACCAGAACCCGCGCAGCGCCCAGGCCACCTTGCTGGAGCGTTTGGGCAGCCCGATTCTGGCGGTGCGTTAACGCCAGCCTCCCGGGTAGCCATTCAAGGGCTGCCCGGGCTTTCCAATCCTGACGAATGCCCCTGTAGGAGCTGCCGCAGGCTGCGATCTTTTGATCTTGTCGCCCACGGATGGTCTGTGGGAAAGATCAAAAGATCGCAGCCTGCGGCAGCTCCTACGGGGTTTTCAGTAGCCTTTCGGTTAGCGAACGTTCAGCACGAAGCTGACGCGGGTCAGCCATTCTGCTTCCAGGGCGAAGTCGGCCTGGGTCAACTGGTTGTCATCCAGCCAATGTTCCGGGAATAACACATCCAGGCTGTCGCCGTTGGCGTGCAGCACGACTTGTGGCATTTCCTGGGTGCCACGGATGTGGTGGAACAGAATCGCAAAGCGCAGCAGCACGCACAGGCGAATCAGCTTGATGCCGTCGTCGCCAAAATCGGCAAACCTGTCCTTGGGAATATTGCGACGGTGGCCACGCACCAGTAGCGCGAGCATCAGTTGGTCTTCGCGGGAGAACCCGGCCAGGTCCGAATGCTCGATCAGGTACGAGCCGTGTTTGTGATACTGATAGTGGGCGATGTCCAGGCCCACTTCATGGACCTTGGCTGCCCAGCTCAGCAGTTCGCGCCAGACGCCGTCATCCAGCTCCCAGTCCGCGGCCACTTGATCGAAGGCATGCAGCGCCTTGCGTTCGACCCGCGCAGCTTGCTCCAGATCGACGTGGTAACGCTCCATGAGCGAGCTGAGCGTGCGCTCACGGACATCTTCGTGATGATGACGGCCCAGCAGGTCATAGAGCACGCCTTCGCGAAGGGCGCCTTCACAGTGGTCCATGCGTTGCAGTTCGAGGGCGTCGAAGATCGCTTCGAGAATCGCCAGCCCGGCGGGAAAGATCGCCCGGCGGTCGGGCTTGATGCCTTCGAAGTCGATTTTCTCGACATCACCGAGTTTGATCAGCTTGCGCTTGAGCCAGGCCAAGCCTTCGGCGTTCACCTCGCCAGTGCCATGCCCGCCGGCCTTCAGCGCCAGGCCAATGGCGCGAATGGTGCCCGAGGAGCCGATGGCTTCATCCCAGGTCAGGCGGTGCAGGGCGTGTTCGATGCTCATGATCTCCAGCCGCGCCGCGGTGTACGCCTGGGCGTAGCGGGCCGGGGTGATCTTGCCGTCCTTGAAATAGCGTTGGGTGTAGCTGACGCAACCCATTTGCAGGCTTTCGCGCAGCAATGGCTCGAATCTCTGCCCGATGATGAATTCGGTACTGCCGCCGCCGATGTCGGCCACCAGGCGTTTGCCCGGGGTATCGGCGAGGGTGTGGGAGACGCCGAGGTAAATCAGGCGCGCTTCTTCACGACCGGAGATGACTTCTACCGGATGGCCGAGGATTTCTTCGGCGCGGTGGATGAATTCAGCGCGGTTACGGGCTTCGCGCAGGGCGTTGGTGCCGACGATCCGCACGGTGCCGGGCGGCATACCGCTGATCAGTTGGGCGAAACGCTTCAGGCAATCGAGCCCGCGTTGCATGGATTCTTCGCTGAGTTGACGCTCTTCGTCGATGCCGGCGGCCAGCTGAACCTTCTCCCCGAGACGCTCGAGAATCCGGATTTCGCCGTTCTGGGCCTTGGCCACGACCATGTGAAAGCTGTTGGAGCCTAGGTCGATAGCGGCGATCAGGGACAGATTCTTGACTTGGGATAGCGGCATGGTCAGGGGGTCTCGGTCGTTAACCTCGACATCCTGCCACGATCAAAGGCTCGCGCCAACGCGTACGGTTTAATGCCTTGATCCAGCGCACGGACGACGTGGGTTCCTGTGGCGAGGGAGCTTGCTCCCGCTGGGCAGCGTAGCGGCCCCAAAACCATTCAACGCAGTGCTTCAGGAAAAGCCGGTCGGCAGGTTTTACGACTGCTGCGCAGCCCAACGGGGGCAAGCCCCCTCACCACAGGGGTGTCAGCCCGCCGCCTCCACGGTCCCAATGAAGTTCGCCAGCTCCGCCGTCTGCGGGTTGGCAAACAACACCTTCGGATCTCCCACCTCATGCACCTTGCCCTGGTGCATGAATACCAATTTGTCGCCCACCTCCCGGGCAAAGCGCATCTCATGGGTGACCATGATCAATGTCATGCCTTCCCTGGCCAGTTGCCGGACCACGCTCAACACTTCATTGACCAGTTCCGGGTCCAGGGCCGAGGTGATTTCGTCGCACAGCAAGACTTTCGGCGACATGGCCAGCGCCCGGGCGATCGCCACCCGTTGTTGCTGGCCGCCAGAGAGTCGATCCGGGAAGGCGTCGAATTTCTCGCCCAGCCCGACCCGTTCCAGCATCTGTCGCGCCCGTTCGGCGGCTTTGGCTTTCGGCACTTTCTGCACCACTTGTGGCGCAAGCATGACGTTTTCGCCGACGGTCAGGTGCGGGAACAGGTTGAACTGCTGGAACACCATCCCGACTTTCTGCCGCAGGCTGCGCAGGTCGGCGCGGGCGGCGTCGAGGTATTCGCCGTCGACTTCGATCACGCCGTCGTTGATAGATTCCAGACCATTGAGGGTGCGCAGCAAGGTGGATTTGCCCGAGCCGCTGCGACCGATGATCGCCACCACCTGGCCTTCCTCGATACTCAGATCGATGCCTTTGAGTACATGGTGGTCGCCGTAATATTTATGCAGGGCGGAAATTTTAAGCAGAGGCATGCAGTCTCCTTTCCAGGTAGCGCGCACTGAGGGACAAGGGGTAGCAGAGCAGGAAGTAACCGAGGGCGACGAGGCCGTAGACCATGAACGGTTCGAAGGTCGCGTTGGCGAGCATGCCGCCGGTCTTGGTCAGTTCGGTAAAGCCGATGATCGAGGTGACGGCGGTGCCCTTGACCACTTGCACCGAGAAGCCCACGGTCGGCGCCACGGCGATGCGCAGCGCTTGTGGCAGAATCACGTAGCGCAATTGCTCCAGCGGGTTGAGCGCCAGGCTCGACGAGGCTTCCCACTGGCCGTTGGGGATCGAGTCGACGCAACCGCGCCATATCTCCGCCAGGTAGGCGCTGGTGAACAGCGTCAAGGCAATCGCCGCCGCCATCCACGGTGAAATTTCCACACCGGCCAAGGCCACACCGAAGAACACCAGAAACAGCTGCATCAATAGCGGCGTGCCCTGGAACAATTCGATGTAGGTGCGGGCGAAGTGGCTGGGCAGGGATTTCTTTGAAATCCGCATCACCATGATCAGCAAACCGATCAGCCCACCGCCGATAAACGCCACCAGCGACAACGCCAGCGTCCATTGCAGGCCTGTGAGCAGGTTGCGCAGGATGTCCCAGAAGGTGAAATCGCTCATTGGCTGCTCCTTGCACTGCTTTTGGACAGGTAGCGGCGGCCGATCCAGTTCAGCAATTGGCGGATCAGCAGCGCCATGCACAGGTAGAGCAGCGTGGTCAGGGCATAGGTTTCAAAGGCGCGAAAGTTGCGCGACTGAATGAAGTTGGCGGCGAAACTCAGCTCTTCGGTGGCGATCTGCGAACAGACCGCCGAGCCGAGCATGACGATGATGATCTGGCTGCTCAGGGCCGGCCAGACTTTGCCCAGTGCCGGCAGCAGAACCACGTGGCGGAAGGCTTCGAAACGCGACATCGCGAGGGCGGCTGCGGCTTCCAGTTGTCCGCGGGGGATCGCTTGAATGCCGGCGCGGATGATCTCGGTCGAATAGGCGCCCAGGTTGATCACCATCGCCAGCACCGCCGCTTGCCATTCGGAAATCTGCAGGCCCAGCGACGGCAAACCGAAGAAGATGAAAAACAACTGCACCAGAAAGGGTGTGTTGCGGATCAACTCGACGTAGACCCCGAAAATGCCGGCGAACGGGCGGATGTTCCACGCCCGCACTAGTGCGCCGATGATGCCCAGAGCGACCCCGAACACTGCGCCAACGGCCGTCAGCTCAAGGGTGAACAACGCACCGCGCAGCAGCAGGTCGGTGTTTTCCACCACCGGCAAGAAATCGAACTGATAAGCCATAAGTCGTCTCCCGAGCGAACGATCAGAGATCGGCCGGCAGCGGTTCTTTCAGCCAGGTTTGCGAGTTCTTCTCCAGCGCACCGTCAGCCTTGGCGGTGGTGAGGATCTGATTGACCTTGTCCAGCAACGCCGGCTCGTTCTTGTTCACGCCGACGTACACCGGCGAGTCCTTGAGCTTCACTTTCAGGGCTGGTACGCGTTTCGGGCTTTTCTCGCTGATGGCCACCATCACCACGTTGCCGCTGGCGATCAGGTCGACTTGCCCGGCAAGGTAGGCGGCGATGGTCGAGTTGTTGTCTTCGAAGCGTTTGATAGTCACGCCTTCGGGGGCGACTTTGGTCAGCTCAATGTCTTCGATGGCGCCACGGGTGACGCTGATGGTTTTGCCCTTGAGATCGTCCAGACCCTTGATGGCGGCGTCTGGCGGACCGAATACGGCGAGGTAGAACGGCGCGTAGGCGCGGGAGAAATCGATGACTTTCTCACGTTCAGGGTTCTTGCCGAGGCTGGATATCACCAGGTCGACCTTGCCGGTGGTCAGGAACGGGATGCGGTTGGTGCTGTTGACCGGGGTCAGTTCGAGTTTGACCTTGAGTTGGTCGGCCAGCAGTTTGGCGGTATCGATGTCGAGGCCGCGAGGTTTCATGTCCGGGCCGACCGAACCGAACGGCGGGAAGTCCTGGGGCACGGCGACTTTGAGGGTGCCGCGTTTGACTACATCCTCCAGACCGTCGGCGTGGGCGGGTGCCTGGCTCAGCATCAGGCTGGCAAACAGGGCGGCGAGGAGGGCGCTGTAACGCATGGTCATGGCAAATCTCCGGATCGGCGGGAAGTGATTTCTGCGGATCGACAGAGCACGGGCCATGCCAAGATTCGGTTTCAGGGGTTGCAGGCCACGGTTTTGCTGGTGTTTCTCGGTCTTACTGGTCTGAACAGTTGGGTGGCATTTCGCACCTTGATGGCGCAATCGTGAAAACTCCCGAACCCCCATGGGGCACGACTTGCCGGACGTCGCGAATAGCTTTACAACTAGCCGCTCATTGGCCTGGTTCGTCTGAAGAAACCATGAACTCGATCTCCCGCGCAGTACCTGAAGTGGCGCTGCAAGCCATCCGCAAACTGATCACCGAGCAAGGTTTCGGGGCGGGTGATGCCTTGCCCTCGCAACGGGACCTAGCGGTGCAGTTGGGGGTCAGCCGGGCATCGTTGCGCGAGGCGTTGTCGTCCCTGAGTGCGCTGGGCGTGATCAGCATCCAGCCGGGCAAGGGCGTGTTCGTGCAGTCACCGGTCGATCTGCCCCGGGGCGATGCGGTGCCGGGCTGGCCATTCGCGGCCCAGGCATCGCCGCTGGACATCTTCCAGTTGCGCTATGCGCTGGAGGGTTTTGCCTCGGGCTTGGCGGCCGTGACCCTGAGCACCGACGATCTCGATGCCCTGGAAGACAACGTCGCCGCCATGCGCAACGAGCTGCGTGCCGCCAACTTCGATGCGGCGGCGCGACTGGACTTCGAGTTTCACCGGCGCATCCTCCTGGCCAGCGGCAATCAGGCGATGCTGAGCATCCTGACAGCTAGCGCCGACATCTTTCTGGAGAGCCAGAAGCTACCGTTCATCCGGGCCGAACGGGCCATGGAAACCTGGCAGGAACACCGTAAAATCCTCCGTGCACTGGCGCGCCGATCGTCCGGCGCCGCACAGAAGGCCATGCAGGAGCACGTGCGCAACGCCGCCCTGCGCACCGGGATTGCCTTCGTCGCTCCCGCCACCTCGTGACTTGAGCTATACCCAAATTCATGGGCCACCATAGCGAGACTCAATCATCTGCGGCTTCCTGAACGGGGGAAGGGCAGCTATGATGGGCCACGTTTTTTTGCTTACAACCTGGAGACTTCCATGAGCAGCGATCTTATCAAACACGTTAGCGACGCTAGCTTCGAGGCCGACGTACTCAAGGCCGAAGGCGCTGTACTGGTCGACTACTGGGCTGAGTGGTGCGGCCCTTGCAAAATGATCGCTCCTGTCCTGGACGAAATTGCCGAGACCTACAAAGGCAAGCTGACCGTTGCCAAACTGAACATCGACGAGAACCAGGAAACCCCGGCCAAGCATGGCGTGCGTGGTATCCCGACGCTGATGCTGTTCAAGAACGGCAACGTCGAAGCCACCAAGGTCGGCGCGCTGTCGAAGTCGCAATTGGCCGCTTTCCTCGACGCCAACATCTAAGCGTTGTTATAAAGCGTCATGAAAAGGCCCCGCATTATGCGGGGCCTTTTCGTTATTGAGGGCTAGACGCTCCGAAACTCAGGTGGTACATTCGGCCCCGCACTGGTTTCTCCACTGCCCCCTGCTAGCCGTCGCCGACGCACTCCTTTTCGAATAAGTACGCGATCCTGTCGCCTTCTCTGCGGCGCGGCCTCATTAAGCCAAAAGCTTAATTTCCCCCCTCCATAAATGATTACGTCATTCCTATATGAATCTGACTGAACTCAAGCAAAAGCCGATTACCGAACTGCTCGAATTGGCCGAACAGATGGGCATAGAAAATATGGCCCGTTCGCGCAAGCAGGACGTGATTTTCTCCCTGCTCAAAAAGCACGCTAAAAGCGGCGAGGAAATCTCCGGTGATGGCGTGCTGGAGATTCTCCAGGACGGCTTCGGCTTCCTGCGCTCCGCTGACGCTTCCTATCTCGCCGGCCCGGACGATATCTACGTCTCGCCGAGCCAGATCCGTCGCTTCAACTTGCGCACCGGTGACACCATCGTTGGCAAGATCCGTCCTCCGAAGGAAGGCGAGCGGTATTTCGCGCTGCTCAAGGTCGACACGATCAACTACGATCGTCCCGAGAACGCGAAAAACAAGATTCTCTTCGAGAACCTGACCCCGCTGTTCCCGACTGTGCGCATGAAGATGGAAGCCGGTAACGGTTCCACCGAAGACTTGACCGGTCGTGTCATCGACCTGTGCGCCCCGATCGGCAAAGGCCAGCGCGGCCTGATCGTTGCTCCGCCGAAAGCCGGTAAAACGATCATGCTGCAGAACATCGCGGCAAACATCGCGCGTAACAATCCTGAAGTTCACCTGATCGTGCTGTTGATCGACGAGCGTCCGGAAGAAGTGACCGAAATGCAGCGCACCGTGCGCGGCGAAGTGGTTGCCTCGACGTTCGACGAGCCGCCAACCCGCCACGTGCAGGTTGCCGAAATGGTGATCGAGAAGGCCAAGCGCCTGGTCGAGCACAAGAAGGACGTGGTGATTCTGCTCGACTCCATCACCCGTCTGGCGCGTGCCTACAACACCGTGATCCCGAGCTCCGGCAAGGTGCTGACCGGTGGTGTCGATGCCCACGCCCTGGAGAAACCGAAACGTTTCTTCGGTGCTGCACGGAACATCGAAGAAGGCGGCTCGCTGACCATCATCGCTACCGCGCTGGTTGAGACCGGTTCGAAGATGGACGAAGTGATCTACGAAGAATTCAAAGGCACCGGCAACATGGAACTGCCTCTGGATCGCAAGATCGCCGAAAAACGTGTGTTCCCGGCCATCAACATCAACCGCTCCGGTACTCGCCGCGAAGAGTTGCTGACAGCCGACGACGAACTGCAGCGTATGTGGATCCTGCGCAAACTGCTGCACCCGATGGATGAAGTCTCTGCCATCGAGTTCCTGGTCGACAAGCTGAAACAGACCAAGACCAACGACGAGTTCTTCCTGTCGATGAAACGCAAGTAACACGAAGTACTGTCTGGTCCTGGAGTTGGTTAAGCCTGTCCAGGACGGGACAAATGCTTCAAAGAAGGGCGCCCCCAAAAGGGCGCTCTTTTTTTTGCGCTCGGTATTTTGTATCTGGATTGATACTTGTCGTGCTGTAAACTGGAGCCCATTCAATGGGTGCCGCCGCCCGCTAACAGCAGATCAATTGCCCCTGTATTCAATCTGGCTGGCGATTGAGTCAAGTGTTTTGACAGATCTTTCCAGAAGTTGATCTCCGTCGAATCTCCGCAGTCGCGCTACCGGTGAGTCCCTTTTCAATCAGCTTTGTATCGGGAACGACAAGGAACGTTATGCACACATTTGGCAATCGCCGTGATATCGACGGATTGCGGGCTCTGGCCGTTATTCCGGTCGTGCTGTTTCATTTTGGCTTCAGCACTTTCAGCGGTGGCTTTGTCGGTGTCGATGTCTTCTTTGTCATTTCCGGATTCCTGATTACCAGCATCCTGTTCCGTGAGATCGACGCGCAGCGTTTCAGCTTCGTCGATTTCTGGGCCCGCCGTGCACGACGGATCATTCCGGCCCTGAGTGTGGTGCTGCTGGCGACGCTGGCTCTGGGCTGGTTGCTGCTGACGGCCAGGGACTTCTCCGAGTTGGGAAGAACGGTTCGTTATCAGTCGCTGTTCATTTCAAACATTCTGTTCATGCGCGAAGACGGCTACTTCCAGCCTGCGTCGGAATTGAAGCCGCTGCTGCATACCTGGTCCCTGGCCGTTGAAGAGCAGTACTACATCTTCTTTCCGCTGTTGATGGTGTTGTTGATGCGCCATGTACGCCATTGGCGCTGGATGCTGTTTGCCATGCTGCTGGTGTCTTTTGGGCTCAATATTGCCTATATCGACCGCAAGCCCGACGTCGCTTTCTTCTCGCTGCCGACACGCGCCTGGGAGCTTTTGTGCGGTGCCATGCTCGCGGTCTTGCCCGCCTCAAAACAGGCTGTGCGGCCCTGGCTCTATCAGTCTGTGGGAGTGGCCGGGTTAACGGCGGTCCTGGTGGCAGTTTTCACTTTTGACAAGGCGACGGTGTTCCCAGGCTGGGCGGCACTGCTGCCTGTGCTCGGTGCAACCGCGCTGATCTGGTCTGGCGGGCACGGTTCTACATGGAGCGGTCAGGTTTTAAGTGCTCGCGCGCTGGTATGGATCGGCTTGCTCTCCTATTCCTTGTATTTGTGGCACTGGCCGGTCTATGTCTACGCCAATGCCACTTCGATCGACGGCATTCAGCCCTTGGAGGCTACGGGCTGGATGCTATTGGCGCTCGGGCTTGCTTGGTTGAGCTGGCGTTTCGTCGAACTTCCATTCCGTGAGCGGCGCCTGCTTGCCGGACGCAAGCCTGTGTTACTGGGGGGCTTGCTGGCCATGGTCGCGCTGGCTGTCACAGGTTCGATGGTGCGATCGGCGGATGGTTTTCCTGGGCGCCTTACCGGCAAAGCGCTGGAATATGCGCAGTCTCGAGAGTGGCGGGCCGGGCAGATGAAATGCATGTTGGTGACTTCGGACAAAGAACTGGACAAGGCGTGTCTGGTGGGTGGTAACGAAGAGATTCCGGCGACACAAATGTTCTGGGGCGACAGTCACGCGGCCGCGCTGTTACCGGCGATCGAAAGTAGCGCAAAGCGCGAGGGTCGCCCGGTATGGCTTTACAGCATGAGTGCCTGTCCGCCGGTTCTGAGCAATGACCTGCGCCAGCGTTGCAAGGATTTCAACGAGCAGACAATGGAGCGGGTTCGCAGTCTGCAGATCAAGGATGTGGTGCTGGCATCCAATTGGAACCTGTACATTTACGGTCGCGAAGACGGCGATAAAAAGGTCCTGCTTAATCAGTATGACAATATGGCTCAGGCCGAGGAACGCATGGCCATGGCGCTCAAGGCACGGGTGGCGGCGATAAGAGGCGCGGGCGCGCAAGTCTGGTTGTTCAAGGAAGTACCGCTGCAACGCAAGGGCTCCATTGACCGACTGACGAGCCTGGCCCGCATCGGGCGATCGGCCGAGGGACTGGGCCGACCGCTCGAAGAGCATCTGGCGCGCCAGCGTTTTCTCAATACCTTGTTCGACTCGATGAGTGCCGCCGACCCAGGTGTGCATGTCATCGATCCCACGCCATTGATGTGTGTGGGCCAGATTTGCAGTATCGAGGTCAATGGTCATTCGCAGTACAAGGACGAGGATCATCTTTCGGACGCCGGCAGTGCCCGCTTGAGCCCGTTGTTTGCCCCGGTGCTGCTGGGTGCAAATCACAATTGATTGCTGCTGCGCACTGACAGGCTGCTGTTTGGGCGGCAGAGCAGGTAGGATGTACGCCTATTTTAGGGGTGCCATCGTCAAATGAAATTCAAGGATCTTCGGGATTTCGTGCAGCAGCTTGAGCAGCGCGGAGAGTTGAAACGCATCCAGATCCCCGTCTCTCCAGTGCTGGAGATGACCGAAGTCTGCGATCGCACGCTACGGGCCAAGGGCCCGGCGCTGCTGTTCGAAAAACCTGTCGGCTATGACATTCCGGTGCTCGGCAACCTGTTCGGCACCCCCGAGCGGGTGGCCATGGGCATGGGGGCCGAATCGGTCAGCGAGTTGCGCGAAATCGGCAAGTTACTGGCGTTCCTCAAGGAGCCCGAGCCGCCGAAAGGTTTGAAGGACGCCTGGTCCAAGCTGCCGATCTTTCGCAAGATCATCTCGATGGCGCCGAAGGTTGTCAAAGACGCAGTGTGCCAGGAAGTGGTCATCGAAGGCGACGATGTCGACCTCGCGATGCTGCCGGTGCAAACCTGCTGGCCAGGCGATGTCGGCCCGCTGATCACTTGGGGCCTGACTGTCACCAAAGGTCCGAACAAGGATCGCCAGAACCTCGGCATCTACCGTCAACAGGTGATCGGTCGCAACAAGGTGATCATGCGCTGGTTGAGCCACCGTGGCGGCGCGCTGGATTACCGCGAGTGGTGCGAAAAACACCCCGGCCAGCCGTTCCCGGTATCCGTGGCACTGGGCGCTGACCCGGCCACCATTCTTGGCGCCGTGACGCCGGTGCCGGACAGCCTCTCCGAATACGCTTTCGCCGGTCTGCTGCGGGGCAATCGCACTGAACTGGTGAAATGCCGCGGCAACGACCTGCAAGTACCGGCCACGGCCGAAATCATCCTCGAAGGCGTGATCCATCCGGGCGAAATGGCCGATGAAGGTCCGTACGGCGACCACACCGGCTACTACAACGAAGTCGACAGCTTCCCGGTGTTCACCGTCGAGCGCATCACCCATCGGATCAAGCCGATCTACCACAGCACCTACACCGGCCGTCCGCCGGATGAGCCGGCGATTCTCGGTGTGGCGCTGAACGAAGTGTTCGTGCCGATCCTGCAGAAGCAATTCCCGGAGATCACTGATTTCTACTTGCCGCCCGAAGGCTGCTCGTACCGCATGGCCATCGTGACCATGAAGAAGTCGTATCCCGGCCACGCCAAGCGGGTAATGCTCGGTGTCTGGTCGTTTTTGCGACAGTTCATGTACACCAAGTTCGTTATCGTCACCGACGACGATATCAACGCACGGGACTGGAACGACGTGATCTGGGCCATTACCACGCGCATGGACCCCAAGCGCGACACGGTGATGATCGATAACACGCCGATCGACTACCTGGACTTCGCCTCGCCGGTCTCCGGCCTGGGTTCGAAGATGGGGCTCGATGCCACGCATAAATGGCCAGGCGAAACCACCCGTGAGTGGGGCCGGGTCATCGTCAAGGATGAAGCCGTTACCCAACGGATCGATGCCATCTGGAATCAGTTAGGAATAGATTGATGCGTGTAACCTTGCAGCCCTCCGGAGCAGTGCTTGAGATTCTGCCCGGCGAGCGGATTCTCGATGGCGCGCGGCGCCTGGGCTATGAATGCCCGCAAAGCTGCCGCAACGGCAATTGCCATGTGTGCGCGGCGTTGCTGGTGGAAGGACGAGTCGAACAAGCCGGCGGTGTGCGCGATCATGGCGAGTTCTACACTTGCATAGCAGAGCCGCTGGAAGACTGCATCGTGCTGTGGGATGGCGTGCTCGCGCTGGGAGAACTGCCGGTGCGCAGCGTGTCGTGTCAGGTCATTGAATGCAGGGACGTCGGCGGCGATACCTGGCGCGTGCGTCTGCGTGCGCCAGCGGGCAAGCCACCGCGCTATCACGCCGGCCAGTACCTGATGATCGAGCGTGAGAGTGGCGAGAAATCCGCTTTTTCCCTGGCCTCTGCACCGCATTCCGGCCGCGACCTGGAAATTCATGTGCTGGCGCGCGAAAGCAGCGCGCTGAGCCTGATCGAACAGCTCCAGCGCAGCCCGATGGTGCGGATCGAGATGCCGTTCGGCGACACCCATCTGGCGGAACTGCCGAACGGTCCTCTCGTATTGATTGCTGCCGGTACCGGCATGGGCCAGATCCACAGCCTGATCGAACACTGTCGCGCCACGGGCTTCAAGCATCCGGTGCACCTGTATTGGGGCGTACGTCGTCCCGAAGACTTTTATGAGATCGAACATTGGGATGAATGGCTGAAGCTGCCCAATCTGTTCCTGCATAAAGTCGTCAGCGATCAATGCGGCTGGCAGGGGCGCTGCGGCATGTTGCATGAGGCGGTGTGTGAAGATTTCCCTGATCTGAAAGCACTGCACGTCTATGCCAGCGGCTCTCCAGCCATGGTCTATGGCACGCTCGATGCTTTGGTCGAAGCGGGGATGGATGCCCATCAAATGCGTGCCGATGTATTTGCTTACGCCCCGCGATCGTAGGTGCGTGAACCGTTCTAGAAGCGCACCCCGGTTGTCACCATGGCGGCATTGAAGCCGAGCAATACCAGCTCGGCTGCCAATGGTCCGTAGTGTGCCCCGACTGAAGGAATGATCACCGGCGCGACCCCGAAGTGATTCAGAGGGATCTTGTCCTGAGACTTGCCGCTGTAACCTTGCAACAGACCACCGGTGAGTTTTATGTACACGGGATAGTCAGCACTCTCGTAGCGTTTGCCCGCATACGCATAATATGAACGCTGGCTGAACGAGTTGCGAAAAGTTGCTCCACCAAACAACCAACCGGACGCTTGCTCGCGCTCAAGACCGATGAGGTCCTGATTGTTATTGTGGTCGGAGTCGGGGGAGAAGTGTCTGGTATAGACGCTGGCCTGAAAATACCAGGAGCCGGTGTCTTTCGCAGAGGTGTCCTCGGCCAGCGAGTGCTGCGCCGTGAGCATTAGAAGTAACCCGTAAATCCATGGTGTTTTCATTATTCAGGCCTTTGAGGCAGTTTGGTTTGCGTCTTTGGGTGGCCGTTATACGCGACGTAAAGCTGCAATGGGTAGGCGGTAAATCCGAAGGGTTTGTAGGCATTTTCTCCTAAGTGAGCTTTATCCTAGACGCGCCGAATGCTTATGTATATTTCGTTCTGGTATTTAAGAATTCTGTTAAATGATATTAGGGTATAACGCCAAGCCCTCCAGCTTCAGTATTGGATTTTTTATGGGGGGCGCAAGGTCATAGGACGCTTAGTACTTTTCGTTTTAGTATTACTGCTATATGTTCTATGAAGTGAAAGTTGTTTATATTTTGTAATAATTGCTGGACCGAAATTTTATTGCCATGAGCGCCATCGAATCTGCTTTTTTGAATCTGGCTTACCCTCCGCGGCTCGATCTGGGGCCGCAGCTTACACACGAACAATTGCTCAGCTCGATGCAGTCGACCATGGCGCGCCACAAGGGTGGGCCGGTCTGGCTATTCGCTTATGGTTCGCTGATCTGGCGGCCTGAATGTGTGGCGGTTGAGCGAGTGCGCGGCCGGGTGCATGGCTATCATCGCGGTTTGTACCTGTGGTCCCACGAGCATCGCGGCACGCCGGAAGTGCCGGGGCTGGTATTTGGCCTGGATCGCGGTGGTTCGTGCAGCGGGTTCGCCTATCGCTTGCCCGAAGAACAACTCGAAGCTTCACTTTATGCACTCTGGCAGCGCGAGATGCCATTCCCTTCCTATCGTCCACACTGGCTCAACTGCCGTCTTGAAAACGGAAACCAGGTTCAGGCATTGGGATTTGTATTGGAGCGGCACCTGCCCAGCTATGCCGGCAACTTGCCGGATCATGTGCTGAGCCAGGTGTTCGAAAGCGCTTGCGGGCGTTACGGCACCACTCGCGAGTATGTCGAGCAGACCGCCCACGCCCTGCGGAGCCACGCCATGCCAGACCGGAATCTGGAGGCGCGGCTCAAGCGCTGCAAATCAAAGGCAGATCAAGCGAGCGCTTCGCGGCTCTGACTGGCGACGTTCTTGTGGCCCAGGGTAGGGGCCAGGAACGCCATTGCCAGCAGGCAGGCAACGACCAACAGAATGAAGCCGCCATCCCAGCCGAAGTAGTCCACGGTGTAGCCCATCATGGCGCTGGCCGCGACGGAACCACCCAAGTAACCGAACAGGCCGGTAAAGCCTGCGGCCGTACCCGCGGCCTTCTTCGGCACCAGTTCCAGCGCCTGCAGGCCGACCAGCATCACCGGGCCGTAGATCAGGAAGCCGATGGCGAACAGCGAGATCATGTCGATCATCGGATTGCCCGGTGGATTCAGCCAATACACGATCGTCGCAACGGTCACCAACGCCATGAAGACCATGCCGGTCAGGCCACGGTTGCCACGGAAGATCTTGTCCGACATCCAGCCGCACAGCAAGGTGCCGGGAATGCCCGCCCACTCGTACAGGAAGTAAGCCCACGAGGTCTTGTCGAAGTCGAAGTGCTTGACCTCTTTGAGGTAGGTCGGCGCCCAGTCCAGAATGCCGTAGCGCAGCAGGTAGACGAAAACGTTAGCCAGTGCGATGAACCAGAGCATTTTGTTGCGCAGCACGTATTTGACGAAGATGTCCTTGGCGCTGAATTCCTCTTCGTGACTGGCGTCGTAGCCTTCCGGGTAATCGTTCTTGTACTTTTCGATCGGCGGCAGGCCCGTCGACTGCGGTGTATCGCGCATCACAATGAAGGCAAACACGGCGACCAACAGCGCCACGGCAGCCGGTACGTAGAACTTGCTGTGCCAGTCGTTGAACCAGCCCATGCCGAGAATCGCCAGCGGGCCGATCAAGCCACCGCCAACGTTATGCGCGGTGTTCCAGACCGAAACCACACTGCCACGCTCTTTCTGCGACCACCAATGCACCATGGTTCGCCCGCTCGGCGGCCACCCCATGCCTTGTGCCCAGCCGTTGATGAACAGCAGGATGAACATCATGGTCACGCTGGACGTGGCCCAAGGTGCGAAACCGAAAACGAACATCACCGCGGCGGACACCACCAGGCCAAAGGGCAGGAAGTAACGCGGGTTGGAGCGGTCGGACACGATGCCCATCAGAAACTTGGACAGGCCGTAGGCGATTGCAATCGCCGACATCGCCACACCCAGTTGGCCTTTTGTATAGCCTTGGGCGATCAGGTCCGGGAACGCCAGGGTGAAGTTCTTGCGCAGCAGGTAGTAACCGGCATAGCCAATGAAAATCCCGGCGAAGATCTGCCAGCGAAGGCGTCGGTAGGTGCTGTCTATTTTTTCTTCAGGCAATGGAGCCTGATGTGCGGCAGGACGAAAGAAAGCAAACATTCAAGAGCTCCAGATTTCTTGTTTTGACTGCGGATGCGAATGTTACAGTTTCGTTACCGAAAATAGCACCGGTTCGCATCGGCAAAACAGCGGAAATGTTGGAGATTGCATGTTCCTTTATGAACATGTCGCTCAGGTATAAATGAGAGTCGGTACGGGGATGACGGAGCCAGGTCGCAGGTTGCGACCTGGCTGGAAAACGATCAGCGAACCTGCACGACCACCTTCCCGACCGCCTTGCGCTGGCCAAGATCATTGATCGCCTGCGCCGCATTGCTCAGTGGATACACCTGCGACACCAGTGGCTTCAATTTGCCTTCGGCGAACCAGTGGAACAACTGTTGGAAGTTCGCCGCATTGTCCTGTGGCTGGCGCTGGGCAAACGAGCCCCAGAACACGCCGACCACTGCGGCACCTTTGAGCAGTGCCAGGTTCACTGGCAGCTCGGGGATGCGTCCACTGGCGAAACCGACCACCAGAAGACGACCGTTCCAGGCGATGGCGCGGATGGCCTGGTCGAACAGGTCGCCACCCACCGGGTCGTAGATCACGTCGGCGCCCTGGCCGTCGGTCAGGCGTTTGATTTCGTCCTTGAGGCTGGTTTCGCTGTAGTTGATCAGCTCATCGGCGCCGGCGGCTTTGGCCACCGCGAGTTTTTCCGCACTGCTGGCGGCGGCGATCACTCGGGCGCCCATGGCTTTGCCGATTTCCACGGCGGCGAGGCCGACGCCGCCGGACGCGCCGAGCACCAGCAAGGTTTCGCCGGGTTGCAGGTTGCCCCGTTGCTTGAGGGCGTGCATCGAGGTGCCGTAGGTCATGCTGAAAGCGGCGGCGGTGTTGAAGTCCATCGATGGCGGGATCGGCAGCACGTTGTAGCCCGGCACCGCGACCTGCTCGGCGAAACTGCCCCAGCCAGTCAGGGCCATGACCCGGTCACCGACCTTGAGGTGGCTGACCTTTTCCCCCACAGCGCTGACCACGCCAGCCGCTTCGCCACCCGGTGAAAACGGGAAGGGCGGCTTGAACTGGTATTTGCCCTCGATGATCAGCGTGTCCGGGAAATTCACCCCGGCCGCGTGCACGTCCAGCAGGATTTCGTTCTTCTTCGGGGCGGGGCTGGCGACGTCTTCCAGCACCAGCGATTCGGCGGGGCCGAAGGCTTTGCACAGCACGGCTTTCATCAGGGCTATTCCTTTGGGAGTGATGGCCGATAAGTGTAGGTGTGTGAGTTAACGGGTCAACGAGCATGCCCAGCCCTGATAGTCAGCCATAAGCTTGTGCTTGAGCGGCGGGTCGTTATGCTAGGCCGCAAACCGGATAAGGAGCGAATTGTGAAAGCGTGGATCATGTTGATGGTGGCCCTGTCTCTGCCTGTGGCAGCGATGGCCGAAGAAGCCAAAGAAGGTGAAGCCCCGAAGGTCAACTACATCACCCTGAGCCCGCCGTTTGTGGGCAACTATGGGCTGGACGGTACGCCGAAGCTCAAGGTCTACAAGGCCGATGTGGCGCTACGGGTGACCGGTGACGAGGCGACCAAGGCGGTGAAGGCCAATGAGCCTCTGATCCGCAATCAGCTGGTGGCGTTGTTTGCCCAGCAGACCACCGAAACCATGAATAACGTCGAGGCCAAGGAAAAGCTGCGTCAGGAAGCCTTGAAGCAGACCCAGCAAGTGATGAGCGACGAAACCGGCAAGCCGGTGGTTGAGGATCTGTTGTTCAACAACCTGATCATTCAGTGAGTTCTTGCCTTGTCTGATTGATTGCCGAGATCGCAGCCTTCGGCAGCTCCTACGCCGAGCGCGTTCCCCGTAGGAGCTGCCGCAGGCTGCGATCTTTTAGCGATCTTCAACGCAGAGCCATAACCGCCGCCCACTGCTCAGCCGTCACCGGCATCACCGACAGGCGCGAGCCTTTCTGTACCAATGGCATCTCGGCCAGTGCCGTTTGCTGTTTCAGATAATCCAGCTTCAGCACCTTGGAAAACGTCTCGACGTGAGCGACATCGATCGCGCTCCAGGCGTTTTTCTCGGCAGTGGCCTTCGGATCGAAGTAATGACTCTCGGGCTCCAGCGCTGTCGGGTCCGGATACGCTGCCTCGACGATCTTTCCGATCCCGGCAATCCCAGGCTCAGGGCAACTGGAGTGATAGAAGAAAAATTCGTCGTCCACTGCCATGGCCCGTAAAAAGTTGCGCGCCTGGTAGTTGCGAACCCCGTCCCAGCGCGCTCGGCCAAGCTTCTCCAGGTCTTTGATGGAGAGTTCGTCGGGCTCGGATTTCATCAGCCAATAAGCCATGGTTTTGCTCCTTGCGAGGTGGGTGGGCAAGTGGTCAGGCAATTTTATGACAAACCGACAGTCGGTTGACGCCAGCGTTTGCGTGTCGGTTCACGTTGTCGCAAAATGCCGGCCTTCTTAGCTTGACGCTGCTGCACGGCCTACACCTACAACGGAAACCGCTGCTGTCATCGTGTTGATGTGCCTTTGGGGGGCAGTCGATGAAACGCAAACCGGATTTACTATGGATTTTGGTTATTTTATTCGGCCTTGGTGTCGTGACCACCGGCTATGCCCAAAGCCTGTGGAACAACAAACCCGATGCTCCCGTCGAGATCGCGCAGCAACAGCCGTCGGCCTTCAAGCGCTGAACCTGTCTTTTAGGCGCCGCTGATATCAGTGGCGTCTAGTCCGCGAAATACCACGCCTTGTCAGTGACCGTGCCCTGCAACGGTACATCCCAGCTCGCCTGAGCCAATCGTTGAACCTTCTGACATTCATGGGCCAAGCCCAGCAGCGTCGGCTTGCGCCAGTTCTTGCGACGCGCCAGGTACGCCAGGCTTCGGTCGTAGAAGCCGCCGCCCATACCCAGGCGTCCGCCGACATCGTCAAACCCCACCAACGGCAGCAACACCAGATCCAGCGCCCAGACCTTGCGTTGCCGGGCGATATTGGCCCGTGGTTCGGGAATTCGGAAACGGTTGGGTTTGAGTTTTTCGCCGGGACGAATCCGCTGGAACACCATTTTGGTTCGCGGCCAGGCGCTGAGTACCGGCAGGTACGTGGCCTTGCCCCGACGTTGCGCGGCACGCATCAGCAGGCGCGGGTCGATTTCACCGTCGGTGGGCAGGTACAGGGAGATGTGTTTTGCGCGGCGAAACAGTGGGTGCTGGGCCAATTGCTTATACAGCCCGCGAGCGGCTTCGCGTTGCTGACAGGGGGTCAGTGCGCGGCGGGCCTTGCGCAGCATGCGTCGAAGTTGCGGTCGGGGCAGCAGCGCAGGTTCGGTCATGGATTCAGGCTTCAGAAAGTGCGAGTACTAAAAGCGTACCCGTAAACATGCCGATGCCGGTATGAAAACCGGCATCGGATTGAAATCAGGCTCCCCGGATGAACCGCTGCTGACTTAGCCCTTGAACCCGAAAGTTCAAGGTGGAAGATGCAGTAGGCTTTAAGGCTTTCCGTCTAGCGGACATGCACACCAGCCCAACGTGCAACCTCCAGGGTAGTGCGAATCGGCTCAGGGACGTGGTCAACTGGCAAGCACCCCAGGGAGTGATGCGAGTATAACTCAAGCGGCCTGGCGAATCAGCCCTTGGTGACATCCGGATCGGTCGACAGCGCCAGGTCGACGCGGTCCAGCAGGTCGCGAACCTGTTCGCGGGTCGAACCGCTGGCCTGCACATCCGGACGTTCTTCCTTGTGCAGAAGGTCGTGCGTGATGTTCAGCGCAGCCATCACGGCAATGCGGTCGGCGCCGATGACTTTGCCGCTGCTGCGGATTTCGCGCATCTTGCCGTCCAGGTAGCGGGCGGCGCTGATCAAGTTGCTGCGCTCTTCCTGGGGGCAGATGATCGAATATTCTTTGTCGAGGATCTGCACGGTAACGCTATTGCTTGAACTCATGAGTCTTGCTCCAGGGCCTTGAGGCGCGAAATCATCGATTCGACCTTACGCCGGGCGATTTCATTTTTTTCAATGAGGTGCGCGCGTTCCTCGCGCCAGGTCTTTTCTTGAGCTAGTAAGAGTGCGTTTTGACTCTTTAGTTGCTCGACTCGGGTAATCAGCAGCTCGAGTCTGGCCATCAGCGCTTGCAGGTCGGTGTCTTCCATTGTGTCCACGTGTTCGTCTGATGGGAGGTAGCTGGCGGACAGCCTTTAATAGTCTTGGCGAGTCTGTCGATGTAGGATACAAGGCCTTCATTCTAGACATAGCGCCGTCTGGCGCCTAGCTACCCATGCCCATTCAGAATTCTCCGTACCAAGCCTTCGCCACCCTGCTGAGTACCAGCGGCCATCCCGTCTCGCCTGCCGAGTTGCACGGCCTGCTGCTCGGCCGTAGCTGCGCCGGTGCCGGTTTCGATGCCGACAGCTGGCTGGCAGACGCCGCCGAGCTGCTCGAAGGCGAGCCGCAAGACAACGTTCGCAACGCCTTGATCGGCCTGCAAGAGATGGTCAAGGGCGAGCTTACCAGCGACGACATGACCGTTGTTCTGCTGCTGCCGAGCGACGACGCGCCGCTCACCGAGCGCGCAGCCGCGCTGGGCCAGTGGTGCCAGGGCTTCCTCACTGGCTTCGGCCTGACCCGTCGCGAATATGCCCTCAGCGCTGAAGCGACTGAAGTACTGCAGGATCTGGCCGCCATTTCTCAGGTGCAAGACGCCCTGGAAGAGTCCGACGACGGCGAAAGCGACTACATGGAAGTCATGGAGTACCTGCGCGTCGCACCGTTGCTGCTGTTCACTGAAACCAAGAAAACCGACGAAGCAGCCGCCAAACCGTCGTTGCATTAATCGCGAGCCAGGAAAAGCCATCTGCCCATGATTCATATCCCGAAATCGGAATACAGCCGTCGCCGCAAGGCCTTGATGGCGCAGATGGAACCCAACAGCATCGCCATTCTGCCCGCCGCCGCGGTTGCCATTCGCAACCGTGATGTCGAGCACGTTTACCGTCAGGACAGCGACTTCCAGTACCTCAGCGGCTTTCCCGAGCCTCAGGCCGTTATCGTTTTGATTCCCGGTCGCGAACATGGCGAGTACATCCTGTTCTGCCGTGAGCGCAATGCCGAGCGCGAGCTGTGGGACGGCCTGCGCGCCGGTCAGGAAGGCGCGATCCGCGACTTCGGCGCCGACGACGCTTTCCCCATCACCGACATCGACGACATCCTGCCGGGCCTGATCGAAGGCCGCGACCGGGTGTATTCGGCCATGGGCAGCAACCCGGAATTCGATCGACACCTGATGGACTGGATCAACGTGATCCGCTCCAAGGCGAATCTCGGTGCCCAGCCGCCGAACGAATTCGTTGCCCTGGATCATCTGCTGCACGACATGCGCCTGTATAAATCGGCGGCAGAAGTGAAGGTGATGCGCGAAGCCGCGCGGATTTCCGCCCAGGCGCATATTCGGGCGATGCAGGCCAGCCGTGCCGGTTTGCATGAGTTCAGCCTCGAAGCCGAGCTCGATTACGAATTCCGCAAGGGCGGGGCGAAGATGCCGGCCTACGGTTCGATCGTCGCCGCCGGGCGCAACAGCTGCATCCTGCATTACCAGCAGAATGACGCGGTGCTCAAAGACGGCGATCTGGTGCTGATCGATGCTGGTTGCGAGATCGACTGCTATGCCAGCGACATCACCCGCACCTGGCCGGTCAACGGCAAGTATTCACCGGAACAGAAGGCGATCTACGAGCTGGTGCTGGCTTCCCAGGAAGCGGCGTTTGCCGAAATCGCACCGAACAAACACTGGAATCAGGCGCACGAAGCCACGGTTCGAGTCATTACCACGGGCCTTGTGAAGTTGGGCCTGTTGCAGGGCGAGGTCGATGAACTGATCGCCAGCGAAGCCTACAAGGCGTTTTACATGCACCGCGCCGGCCACTGGCTGGGCATGGATGTGCATGATGTCGGCGAGTACAAGGTCGGCGGCGAATGGCGCGTGCTGGAAGTCGGCATGGCGCTGACGGTCGAGCCGGGCATCTACATTGCCCCGGACAACCAGAACGTGGCGAAGAAATGGCGCGGCATTGGCGTGCGCATCGAGGACGACGTGGTGGTCACCAAAACCGGTTGTGAAATCCTGACGAGTGGCGTGCCGAAAACGGTCGCCGAGATCGAGGACTTGATGGCCGCCGCACGGACACAAGCGGCATGAGTCGAGTCAATCTGGCAATCATCGGCGGCGGCCTGGTTGGCGCCAGCCTGGCGTTGGCGTTGCAGGCCGGGGCCAAGGCCCGTGGCTGGAAGATCGTGCTGATCGAACCCTTTGCCCCCGGCGATACGTACCAACCGAGCTATGACGCTCGCTCTTCGGCGTTGTCGTTCGGCGCCCGGCAGATTTATCAACGGCTGGGCGTGTGGCAGGAAATCTCCCGCCGCGCCGAGCCGATCAAGCAGATTCATGTCTCCGACCGTGGGCGTTTTTCCACGGCGCGGTTGTCGGCGATGGAAGAGGGCGTTCCAGCACTGGGTTATGTGGTGGAAAACGCCTGGCTCGGCCAATGCCTCTGGCACAGCCTGGACAAGGACGTGATCAGTTGGCGTTGCCCGGCGGAAGTCACCGCCATGGAACCGCTGACCGACGGCTATCGCCTGACGCTCAACGATGAAACCCTGGTGGAATGCGACCTCGCGGTGTTGGCCGATGGCGGCCGTTCGGGCCTGCGTGAACAGCTGGGGATCGGCGTCAAGACGCGCCCGTACAACCAGAGCGCGCTGATCGCCAACATCACTCCGAGCGAAGCGCACAACGGCATGGCCTTCGAACGCTTCACTGACGACGGCCCAATGGCTTTGTTGCCGCTGCCGGAAAACCGCTGCGCCCTGGTCTGGACCCGTCTGGGCATGGACGCGCAACGGCTGGCGGCCCTTGATGACCGCAGCTTTCTCAGCGAGTTGCAGGGCGTGTTCGGTTATCGCCTCGGCACGCTGAAACAGGTTGGCGCCCGCAATTTGTATCCGCTGTCGCTGATCGAAGCCGAGGAGCAAGTCCGCCCGCATCTGGCGATCCTCGGCAACGCCGCGCACAGCCTGCACCCGATTGCCGGACAAGGCTTCAACCTGTCCCTGCGCGATGCCCAGGCTTTGGCTGACACCTTATTGAGCAGCGAGACCGCGCTCGGCGACTTTGCGACCTTGCAGGCTTATCGCGAGCGCCAGCGTCTGGACCAGAACCTGACCGTGGGCTTCTCCGATCAGGTCACCCGGTTGTTCGGCAGCACCCAGCCGCTGGTTTCCCTGGGGCGCAACATCGGCCTGCTCGGTCTCGATCTGCTGCCGCCGGCCAAGCGCTGGTTCGCTCGGCAGGCCATGGGCCTGGGTACGCGTCCGGATGTTTAAGCGGGTGCACCTGCACATCAATATTCATGACGACGCGAGCACTTCGGTGACGCGCGTCGAGAGAACCCTTTACCTGCGGCTCAAGCCGCAAGCGAGACAGGCCTAAAGCATGGAAATGCGCGCAGATCTGCTGATTGTCGGGGCCGGAATGGTCGGCAGTGCCCTGGCGCTGGCGTTACAAAACAGCGGGCTTGAAGTCCTGCTGCTGGACGGCAGCCCTTTGAGCGTCAAACCCTTCGATGGCCAAGCGCCGTTCGAGCCGCGGGTGAGTGCCCTGTCGGCGGCCAGCCAGCGAATACTCGAACGCCTGGGCGTGTGGGACGGCATCGCCAACCGGCGCAGCAGCCCCTACACCGACATGCACGTCTGGGACGGCAGCGGCACTGGGAAAATCCATTTCTCGGCGACCAGCGTACATGCCGACGTGCTTGGGCATATCGTCGAGAACCGTGTGGTTCAGGACGCCTTGCTCGACCGGCTGCACGACTGCGACCTCGGGATGCTGGCCAATGCGCGTCTGGAGCAGATGCGCCGTTCCGGTGACGATTGGCTGCTGACCCTGGCCGATGGCCGCACCTTGCGGGCACCGTTGGTGATCGCGGCGGATGGCGCCAACTCGGCGGTGCGGCGCCTGACCGGCGTTGCGACCCGCGAATGGGATTACATGCACCACGCGATCGTCACCAGTGTGCGCTGTTCCAAACCGCATCAAATGACCGCGTGGCAGCGTTTCACCGACAACGGCCCGCTGGCGTTTCTACCGCTGGAACGTGACGGTCAGCAGGATTGGTGCTCGATTGTCTGGTCGACCACGCCGAGCGAAGCCGAACGCCTGATGGCACTGGACGACGAAAGCTTCTGCAAGGAGCTGGAGCGGGCCTTCGAAGGCTGCCTCGGCACGGTGCTCAGTGCCGACCCGCGTCTGTGCGTGCCGCTGCGTCAGCGTCATGCCAAGCGTTACGTGGCAGAAGGTCTGGCGCTGATCGGCGACGCGGCCCACACCATCCATCCGCTGGCCGGGCAGGGCGTGAACCTCGGTTTCCTCGATGCCGCAGTGCTGGCCGAAGTGCTGCTGCAAGCGGCCGCGCGCGGTGAGCGGTTGGCGGATGTGAAAGTGCTCAGTCGCTATGAGCGTCGGCGCATGCCCCATAACCTGGCGTTGATGGCGGCGATGGAAGGGTTCGAACGGCTGTTCCAGGCCGATCCGTTACCGGTGCGCTGGTTGCGCAATACCGGGTTGAAGATGGTCGACCAGATGCCCGAGGCCAAGGCGTTGTTCGTGCGCGAAGCGCTTGGGTTGATCGGGGATCTGCCGGCGTTGGCCAAGGCCTGAAGCGGGCACGGCCCTGTGGCGAGGGGGCTTGCCCCCGTTGGGCTGCGAAGCAGTCCCGGCATTTATCCCAGACAAAATCTGCAATCCGGTCTGCGACCGCTGCGCGGTCGAACGGGGGCAAGCCCCCTCGCCACATTTGTCTTTCATTCGGCTATGCAACATCTGGTAACTCCTCCACCCAGTGTTCGATTGAGAAGCGAAATGTGAGTCCTTATCATTTGGGCTCACTTCCCCATTTCGAGAGACCGCTTCCATGTTGGCACCCAAGCGTCTACTGACCGCACTGGCCCTGACCCTGATAGGCAGCACCGCCGCCCAGGCTGCCGACGCGGTGGTGGTTTACTCCTCGCGTATCGATGAGCTGATCAAACCGGTCTTCGATGCCTACACCCAGAAAACCGGCGTACAGGTGAAGTTCATCACCGACAAGGAAGCGCCGTTGATGCAGCGGATCAAGGCCGAGGGCGAAAACGCCACTGCCGACCTGCTGCTGACCGTCGATGCCGGCAACCTTTGGCAGGCCGAGCAGATGGGCATCCTCCAGCCGTTCACCTCCAAGGTGATCGACGCCAACATTCCGCTGCAATACCGCGCATCCTCCCATGCCTGGACTGGCTTGAGCCTGCGGGCGCGGACCATCGCCTACTCCACCGACCGGGTGAAACCCGGTGAGCTGACCACCTACGAGGCGCTGGCCGACAAACAGTGGGAAGGCCGCCTGTGCCTGCGCACGGCGAAGAAGGTCTACAACCAGTCCCTGACCGCCACCATGATCGAAGTCCATGGCGCCGAGAAAACCGAGAAGATCCTCAAAGGCTGGGTCAATAACCTGTCCACCGACGTGTTCTCCGACGACATCGCCGTGCTGGAAGCGATCAACGCCGGTCAGTGCGACGTCGGCATCGTCAACACGTACTACTACGGCCGTCTGCACAAGCAGAAGCCGGACTTGCCGGTAAAGCTGTTCTGGCCGAATCAGGGCGACCGTGGCGTGCACGTCAACCTGTCGGGTATCGGCCTGACCAAACACGCACCGCACCCGGAAGCCGCCAAGGCGCTGGTGGAGTGGATGACCACACCTGATGCGCAGAAGATTTTCGCTGACATAAACCAGGAGTTCCCGGCCAACCCTGCCGTTCCGCCTTCGGCTGAAGTCGCGAGTTGGGGCAAGTTTGTCGCCGATACCTTGCCAGTGGAAATCGCCGGCAAGCGTCAGGCTGAAGCGATCCGGATGATGGATCGGGTCGGCTGGAACTGAGTCTGCTGTTTTAAAGGTCAAAAGATCGCAGCCTGCGGCAGCTCCTACCGGGTGAATACCATCCTGACGTAGGAGCTGCCGCAGGCTGCGATCTTTTTGCGGTTTGCATACACTTCGTTGATTTACCCGAGAGCTTTTCCTTGGCCCACCCCGCCCAACGCCGCTGGTACCCCCTGGTCTTCGCCATTGCTGCGCTGGTCCTGCTGCCCATGAGCGTCCTGCTTCTTTCCTGGCAAACCATCGATCAGCAGATCTGGTCCCACCTGTGGGACACGCAGATGCCGCGGCTGCTGGGCAATACCCTCGCGCTGGTCGTTGGCGTTGGCATCGGCGTAACGCTGTTGGGCGTCAGCCTGGCCTGGCTCACCAGCCTCTGTGAGTTCCCGGGGCGGCGGTGGCTGGACTGGGCGTTGATGCTGCCGTTCGCGATTCCTGCCTACGTGCTGGCCTTCGTCTTCGTCGGCCTGCTGGATTTCGCCGGGCCGGTGCAAACCCTGTTGCGCGAATGGTTCGGCAGTGGTCTGAGGCTGCCGCGAGTGCGTTCCACCGGCGGCGTGATTCTGGTGCTGGTGCTGGTTTTCTATCCCTACGTTTACCTGTTGGCGCGCACTGCATTTCTGGCTCAGGGCAAAGGCCTGATGGAAGCGGCGCGAGTCCTTGGGCAATCCCCGTGGCAGGCGTTCTGGCGAGTGGCGTTGCCCATGGCACGTCCGGCGATCGGCGCGGGGGTGGCGTTGGCGCTGATGGAAACCCTGGCGGATTTCGGTGCGGTGTCGGTGTTCAACTTCGATACGTTCACCACCGCTATCTACAAGACCTGGTACGGCTTTTTCAGTCTCCCCACCGCCGCGCAACTGGCCAGCCTGCTGCTGTTAGTGGTGATGGTCGTGTTATATGGCGAGCGCCGGGCTCGGGGAGCCAACCGGGCGGGCAACGAACGGCCGCGGGTCAAGGCGCTGTATCACCTGCATGGGGTCAAGGCGCTGGCGGCGATGAGCTGGTGTGGTCTGGTGTTCGCCTGCGCCTTCGTCATTCCCGTGCTGCAACTGCTGGTGTGGTTCTGGCAACGCGGGCGCTTCGATCTGGACGAACGTTATGCCGGGTTGATCGTGCACACCCTGTACTTGGGCGGCATGGCGGCGTTGATCACCGTCAGCGTCGCGCTGCTGCTGGCGTTTGCCCGTCGATTGGCACCGACCCGGGCGATCCGTTCCGGCATCAGCCTGGCCAACCTCGGCTACGCACTGCCGGGCTCGGTATTGGCGGTGTCGATCATGCTGGCGTTCAGTTATCTGGATCGCGAACTGGTGATTCCGCTGTCGGGCTGGCTTGGCGGCGCGGGCAAACCGTTGCTGCTGGGCAGTCTGTCGGCGTTGTTGCTGGCCTATCTGGTGCGATTCATCGCCGTGGCTTATGGGCCGCTGGAAAGCAGCCTGGCGCGAATACGGCCCTCTTTGCCCGAAGCAGCACGTAGTCTTGGCGTCAGTGGGCCACGACTGTTTTTCAAAGTGTATCTGCCGCTGCTGCTTCCGGGCACGTTGAGCGCTGCGTTGCTGGTGTTCGTCGACGTGCTCAAGGAAATGCCCGCGACCCTGCTGATGCGCCCGTTCGGCTGGGACACGCTGGCGGTGCGGATCTTTGAAATGACCAGCGAAGGCGAGTGGGCCAGGGCCTCGTTGCCGGCACTGACCCTGGTTCTGGTCGGGCTGTTGCCGGTCATCGGATTAATCAGAAGGTCGGCGCATCGAAACACCTAGGTGTCAGTCCTACACCTTGCGGCTACAATGCGCGGCATTCGGTGCGGTCCGTCTTTCAGACCGGGTTGCTGAAATCGGCTGAAAGCCTTTATTCCAAGGCATTTCACCCCGTACAGCGGCTGTCCGCACCTTCGCCACGCCCGGAAGGAGAAACCCATGGGACAGCGCACGCCTCTGTATGACCTTCATCTCGCCCTCGGCGCGAAGATGGTCGATTTTGGCGGTTGGGATATGCCTCTGCATTACGGCTCGCAGGTCGAGGAACACCATCAGGTGCGCCGCGATTGCGGGGTTTTCGATGTATCCCATATGACCGTGATCGATGTCGACGGCCCCCAGGCCAAGGCCTGGCTGCAATACTTACTGGCCAACGACGTCGAGCGCCTGCACAGCCCCGGCCGTGCCTTGTACAGCGCCATGCTCAACGAGCACGGCGGTATCGTCGACGACATGATCGTCTATCGCCTCGATGACGGATATCGGCTGGTGGTCAACGCCTCCACCCGCAATCAGGACCTGGCCTGGATGCAGGCTCATCTCGGCGACTTCGATGTGCGGCTCAACGAGCGCTCCGAACTGGCGATGCTGGCCATTCAAGGGCCTCACGCCCGGCACAAGATTGCCGAACTGGTGACCCAGTCCCGCGCTACATTGATCCAGCAACTCAAACCTTTCGAAGGTCAGGCCGACGGTGACTGGTTCATCGCGCGCACCGGTTACACCGGTGAGGACGGTCTGGAAATCGTGCTGCCGGCCGATCAGGCGCCGGCCTTCTTCAACGATCTGGTGGGCGCGGGCATTTCCCCGATTGGCCTGGGGGCGCGCGATACCTTGCGGGTCGAAGCCGGCATGAACCTGTACGGTCAGGATATTCATCAAGACGTTTCGCCATTGGCCTCCAACATGGCCTGGAGCATTGCCTGGGAACCGGCCACGCGCCAGTTCATCGGCCGCACTGCACTGGAAGCCGAACAGGCCGCTGGCGTGCAGCACAAACTGGTCGGTCTGGTCCTTGAAGAGCGTGGTGTCTTGCGAGCGCATCAGGTGGTTCGCATCGCCGATGTTGGCGAAGGGGAGATCACCAGTGGTAGTTTCTCTCCTACGCTTAGCAAGTCGATTGCACTGGCGCGCGTGCCGGCGGCCACCGCCGACCGCGCTGAAGTGGAAATCCGTGGCAAGTGGTACCCGGTTCGAGTGGTCAAGCCGACCTTCGTACGCCATGGCAAAACCTTGATCTAACCTTTTTTGGCGGGCAACGACCGCCGACATTTTTCTTGAGGACACAGAACATGAGCGAAATCCCTGTCGACCTGCGTTTTGCCGAAAGTCACGAATGGGCCCGTCTAGACCATGATGGCGGCGTGAAAGTGGGTATTTCAGACCATGCTCAGGAAGCCTTGGGTGATGTGGTGTTCGTCGAGCTGCCGGAAATCGGCAAAGTGTTCGCTGCCGGCGAGGCGGCGGGTGTCGTCGAGTCGGTCAAGGCTGCGTCGGATATCTACTCGCCGGTCTCCGGTACCGTCATTGCGGTCAACGAAGAGTTGGCCAACAGCCCGGAACTGGTCAACAGCGCGCCTTATGACAGCTGGTTCTTCAAGCTGGAGCCAAGCGATACCTCCGAGCTGGACAAGCTGCTCGACCCGATGGCCTACAAGGCCGCCATCGGCGAATAATGCTCGCCCCGTAGGAGCTGCCGCAGGCTGCGATCTTTTGATCTTGTTTCTAAAATCAAAAGATCGCAGCCTGCGGCAGCTCCTACAAAGGCTGTATCAAGGTTGGGTCAAGGCCGAATCAAGGCCGCAAGACGGCTTTCACCGCGGTCACCGAACGCTCGACATCCGCTTTATCCATGGCCGTAAACATCGGCAGCGAGACGATCAGTCGTCCGACCCGCTCGGCGACCGGGAACATGCCTTCCTTGAACCCGCGTTCGCGGTAAAGACTCAGCAGGTGAATCGGCGGGTAGTGATAGCCGATACCCACTCCCAGTGCCTGCATCTGCTCCATGAAAGTAGCCCGTGCCGGTTTGCCATCCTGGCGTTCCGGGAGCACCAGTTGGAACAAATGCCAATTGCTGTTCTCGAAGTCCGCCGGGGGCAGTTGAGCACCGTACTGCGCTTCGAAGTCCTCGCCGAAGCAAGCGAAGTAATGTTTGGCCAGCTCACGACGATGAGCGGTGATCGCTTCGATGTGGGCAAATTGCCCCAGGCCAATGGCTGCCGCGACATCGGTCATGTTGAACTTGCCGCCCAGCACATCAACGTCCAGCCCGTCGAAACCGCTGCGGGTGACGCCCTGCAAGCGGTACTTTTCCGCCAGCCGCGCTTCCTCGGCATTGTTCAGTACCAGGCAACCGCCCTCTGAACAGGTGACGTTCTTGTTCGCCTGAAAACTGAAGGATACGAAATCGCCAGTCGCACCGATTCGCTGGCCGTTCCAGCTCGAACCCAATGCTTGGGCGGCATCTTCCACCACTCGCAAACCATGCTTTTTTGCAATCGCGTAAAGGCGCGTCATGTCCACGGGCAGTCCCGCGAGAAACACCGGGATGATGGCTTTGGTGCGCGGAGTAATCGCTGCTTCAAGCTGCGTCAGGTCTATATTGCGAGTGACTGGGTCGATGTCGGCAAACACCGGCGTGGCGCCAACTTCCAGAATCACGTTGGCGGTGGCCACCCAGGAAATCGGCGTGGTGATCACTTCATCACCCGGTCCGACGCCGGCAATTCGCAATGCGATCTCCATGGTGCAGGTGCCGGAATTGAACGTACGCACCGGGCGCCCGCCGAAATATTCCGAGAGTTGCGCTTCAAAAGCCTGCACCTTGGGGCCGCTGGTAATCCAGCCCGAGCGCAGCACATCGCCGACAGCGGCAATCGTGGCTTCATCGATGGTGGGTTTGGAGAAGGGCAGGAAAGACAGTTGGCTCATAAATGTGGATACCCGATCAGCGAACGTTTGTAGGCGCCGAGCATAATGATCCGGATTGACCGACAGCGCCACGCCATCCGTGCCGGTATCGACTGCTATGCTGGTTTGACCGAGTTGCATCGACGCTGAGCGCCAGTCATGAGAGAGCCCGTCATGTCCCAGTTGCCGTCCTTGAGCCAGTTACGCGACCCCAATACCTTCCTGCGCCGCCATCTCGGGCCCGATGCCGCCGAGCAGCAGGCGATGCTCGACAGCCTCGGTCTTGGCAGCCGCGTCGAGTTGATCGAGCAGACGGTGCCGCCGGGAATCCGCCTCAACCGACCGCTGGACCTGCCGCCCGCCCTCGATGAGGTAGCCGCACTGGCCAAACTGCGCGGCTACGCCGAACAGAACCAGGTCTGGACCAGCCTGATCGGCATGGGGTATCACGGCACCCTCACGCCGGCCGTCATCCTGCGCAACGTGCTGGAAAATCCCGGTTGGTACACCGCTTACACGCCTTACCAACCGGAGATTGCCCAAGGCCGGCTCGAAGCGCTGCTGAATTTCCAACAGCTGACCATCGACCTGACCGGCCTGGAACTGGCCAACGCCTCGCTGCTGGATGAAGCCACGGCGGCCGCCGAGGCCATGGCGCTGGCCAAGCGTGTCGCCAAGTCCAGAAGCAATCTGTTCTTCGTCGACGAAAACTGCCACCCGCAGACGATTTCCGTGGTGCAGACCCGGGCCGAAGGGTTCGGTTTCGACCTGGTCATCGATGCTGTGGATAACTTGAAGCAGCATCAAGTGTTCGGCGCGTTGCTGCAATATCCCGACACCCATGGCGAAATTCGCGACCTGCGTCCGCTGATCGATCATCTGCATGCCCAGCAAGCCCTGGCCTGCGTCGCCACCGACCTGCTCAGCCTGTTGCTGCTGACTCCGCCGGGAGAGTTGGGCGCCGATGTGGTGTTCGGTTCATCCCAGCGCTTCGGCGTGCCCATGGGTTACGGCGGCCCGCACGCGGCGTTTTTTGCCAGCCGCGACGAGTACAAACGCGCGATTCCCGGGCGGATCATCGGCGTATCAAAAGATGCTCGCGGCAACGTGGCCCTGCGCATGGCCCTGCAAACTCGCGAGCAACATATTCGCCGGGAGAAAGCCAACTCGAACATCTGCACCGCCCAGGTGCTGCTGGCCAATATCGCCAGTTTCTATGCGGTCTACCATGGCCCGGAAGGGCTCAAAAATATTGCCCAGCGTGTCCATCGGCTGACCTGCATTCTCGCCGCCGGTCTGGAACGCCATGGCGTTACACGTGTGAACCAACAGTTCTTCGACACGCTGACCCTGGAGGTCGGTGGCACTCAGACCGCGATCATCGAAAGTGCCCAGGCGGCGCAGATCAACTTGCGCATTCTCGGTCGCGGGCGGTTGGGCCTGAGCCTCGACGAAACCAGTGACGAAACCACCGTGGCGAAACTGTTCGATGTGTTTCTCGGTGCCGATCATGGGCTCAACGTCGACGAACTGGATGCTGAGGCCCTGGCGTCCGGCATTCCTGCAGGATTGCAGCGCAGTACGCCTTATCTGCGTCATCCGGTGTTCAATGCCCATCACAGCGAAACCGAAATGTTGCGTTACTTGAAGCAGCTGGAAAACAAAGACCTGGCGCTCAATCAATCGATGATCCCGCTGGGCTCCTGCACCATGAAGCTCAATGCCACCAGCGAAATGATCCCGATCACCTGGCCGCAGTTCGCCAACCTGCACCCGTTTGTGCCGAAAGAGCAGGTGATGGGTTATTCCCTGATGATCGAGGAACTGGAGCGCTGGCTCTGCGCGATCACCGGTTTCGATGCGATCTGCATGCAACCCAACTCGGGCGCCCAGGGCGAGTACGCCGGGCTACTGGCGATCCGCAAATATCACGAGAGCCGTCATCAGGGCGCGCGGGATATCTGCCTGATCCCGTCTTCGGCCCACGGCACCAACCCGGCCTCGGCGCAAATGGCCGGGATGCGGGTGGTGATCGTCGAGTGCGACGAGGCGGGTAATGTCGATCTGGAAGACCTGAAAGAAAAGGCCATAGAGGCGGGGGACAAACTTGCCTGCCTGATGGCGACTTATCCTTCGACCCATGGGGTCTACGAGGAAGGCGTCAGCGAGATCTGTGAAGTTATCCACCGCCATGGCGGTCAGGTGTACATGGATGGCGCCAACCTCAACGCGCAGGTCGGGTTGGCGCGGCCGGCAGACATCGGTGCCGATGTGTCGCACATGAACCTGCACAAAACGTTCTGCATTCCCCACGGCGGTGGTGGACCGGGGATGGGCCCGATTGGTGTCCGGGCGCACCTGGCGCCGTTTGTCGCCAACCACCCGGTGGTGCCGATCGATGGCCCGCTGCCGGGTAATGGCGCGGTGAGCGCAGCCCCTTGGGGCAGTGCAAGTATTCTGCCGATCAGCTGGATGTACATCGCGATGATGGGGCCGCAGTTGGCGGATGCGAGTGAGGTGGCGATCCTCGCCGCGAATTACCTGGCGCAGCATTTGTCCGGGGCGTTCCCGGTGCTCTACACCGGACGCAACGAGCGCGTGGCCCACGAATGCATCCTCGACTTGCGTCCGCTCAAGGTGCTGACCGGGATCAGCGAAGAAGACGTTGCCAAACGCCTGATGGACTACGGCTTCCATGCGCCGACCATGTCATTCCCGGTGCCGGGGACGTTGATGGTCGAACCGACCGAGAGTGAATCGAAGGCGGAACTGGACCGTTTTATCGATGCGATGCTGAGCATTCGCGCGGAAATCAACGAGGTGCAGAACGGCAACTGGCCGGCGGAGGACAACCCGCTGAAGCGTTCGCCGCATACCTTGGCCGACATCACCGGTGTCTGGGAGCGGCCGTACAGCATCGAGCAGGCGGTGACGCCGGATGCTCACACCAAGGCCCATAAGTACTGGCCGGTAGTGAACCGTGTGGACAATGTCTACGGCGATCGCAACCTGTTTTGCGCGTGTGTGCCGGTGGATGAATACCGTTGATTGGTGTCGGGCAAAAAAATGCCGCTCATGTGGAGCGGCATTGTTCTGGGCAATGAATCAGAACGACATTCGTGCCTCGACGTATAGGTTCTGCTCCCGGAGTTTGCCCTTCAGTTGTTCGTCCCTTGCATTAATGCGGTTAGCAAAGGTGTTGTAGCCGGTTTCAATATCTCCCATGTCGACGTACCGGTAACCGGTGCCGAGGGTAACTTGCTGGTTGAGCTTGAGGTCAGCCCCGACACCAAAGGCATAGGCGAAGTTGTTCTGGCTGTTGTTGGCGAACCGTCGCGAAGGGTTGGATTGATAGCCCTCGGAACTGATATGCGCGACACCGACACCGGCCATCGCGTACAGGGACAGGTATTCGTTCAGAGGAAAATCCTTGTAGCCATTGACCATCAGTCGGCTGGACGAAACTTGCATGTTGTTGACGTTGGCGTTGAACGGCGCCCAGTAACTCTTGAATTCCGAGTCTTGCTTGATCGTGTACTCGCCTTCCAGACGCCAATCACCCTTGAACCCATACCCTAGCGCAACGGAGCCGGTGATGTTCTTGTTGCTGTCGGGGCTGATGACGCGGTTATTCACTCGAGGGCTGGTGAGCAGGGCGCTGGAAAGGTCTTGTTGAGCGCTCTGGATTTTTATCGAGCCGTACAGACCATCGGCCTGCGATATCTGGCAGAAGGTGGCGGTCAGCAGCAGTAAAGATAGGGCTGTTTTTTTCATGTGAGTCGATTCGCGTGTGTGGGTAATCCGAATCGACAAAGTTTGAGTTTACATGCCACGGGTTCATACCAGACCTTTCCTCAGAAGGTCGGTGAAAACTCGCCAGCATGTCAGTGTTTTGGCGTTAGCCGTCGTAGGAAATAACTGTGAAATTTACCTGGCTCATAAAAAATGCCGCTGTTGGGAGCGGCATTTTTGACCAGCAATGAAGCTTATTTCGAGGCGATGGCATTCTTCGCCAGGATGGCGTTCGCCAGTTCCATGTCCGTGGCTTGCAGGCCAGGGTTTTCAGCGCGGACTTTCTGCATGGCAGATTCCAGATAGGGGCCGCGAATAGCGCCGTCACTGGCGACAAAGCTGCCGGCGTCGTCCTGGGCGGCGACGATCAGCTTGTGATCCCTGGAGGTCAGGTAGGACGTACCGGTGGTGGCACCGGAAGTAAGGACGTTACGCAAAAAGCTGTCATCAGCCATCGCCGAACCGACTTGAAGGGACAACACGGCGACGGTAGCGACAGCAAGTTTGAGACGCATAAAAGGTGACTCCACTGGGTTTTAACTGCGGCCTTTGATTGCCAATAACCCAATCGAGTTCCGTGACGTTAGTCGGCTAGTTCCACCAGTAAGATCGCCCCTTGCTGTCCGATCACCCGAACACGGCTGCCAGCCGTAGCGTCAGGGCCTCGGGCCATCCACACGCCGTCGGCGACCTTGATCTTGCCGCGGCCGTTGACAATCGTTTCGGTGACCACGAACACCTTGCCGATCAGCTCTTGCCCTCGCAGGTTCAGGTTCGGCTGATCGCTGGCCCGCACCACTCTGCGCTGACGTCTCCACCAGTACAGGGCGGTGAGGATCGAAAAAACGGCAAACAACAGCACCTGCCATTCCCAGGGCAAATCCGGTATCAGGAACGTCAGCACGCCGACGGCGGCGGCTGCCATGCCGATCCACAGCAGATAACCGCCAGCACCGAACACCTCGAGGATCAGCAACAGCGTGCCCAGGGCCAGCCAGCTCCAGAACGAAAACAGTTCCATGGACAGCGACCTCAGCCTTTCTTGCCGTCGAAGGTGGCCTTGACGATTTCGCCGATGCCACCGACTGCACCGATCATCGAACCGGCTTCGAGCGGCATCAGGATCACTTTGCTGTTGTTGGCCGAGGCCAGCTTGCCCAAGGCATCAATGTACTTCTGTGCGACGAAGTAGTTGACCGCCTGCACGTTACCGCCGGCGATGGCTTCGGACACCACTTTGGTGGCCTGGGCTTCGGCCTGGGCCTGACGCTCCCGGGCCTCGGCTTCGAGGAACGCTGCCTGACGACTGCCCTCGGCTTCGAGAATCTGCGCCTGCTTCTTGCCTTCGGCGGTGAGGATCGCCGAGGCGCGCAAACCTTCGGCTTCCAGAATCTGTGCGCGTTTGATCCGCTCGGCTTTCATCTGGCCGGACATGGCGGCCATCAGGTCTGCGGGAGGGCTGATGTCCTTGATCTCGATCCGGGTGATCTTGATGCCCCACGGCGCCGTGGCTTCATCGACGGTGCGCAGCAGTTTTTCGTTGATGTTGTCGCGCTGGCTGAGCATCGCGTCCAGCTCCATGGACCCGAGCACGGTGCGGATATTGGTTTGCAGCAGATTGCGCACGGCATGTTCGAGGTTGTTCACCTCGTAGGCGGCCTGGGCGGTATTGACCACCTGGAAGAAGCATACGGCGTCGATCTGCACGGTGGCGTTGTCGGCGGTGATGACTTCCTGGGGCGGAATGTCCAGTACGCTTTCCATCACATTGATCTTGCGGCCGATGCGGTCCATCACCGGGATGATGATGCTCAGTCCTGGCTTGAGGGTGTTGGTGTAACGGCCGAAGCGTTCGACCGTCCATTCAAACCCTTGGGGCACCACTTTGAAGCCCATGAAAAGAATGGCCACGACCAGCGCGACGAAGAGAATCAGTGCAATGCTCATAACGGTCCCTGTCCAGTCTGGATTGAGTTGCGATGACCAGAGTGTAGGGCAAAAGGCCCGTATGCGACTTTGGGGAAGTATCCGAGCGCAATCCTACAAAAAGAAGTGTGCGGCATTGGAGGTCATGGCCTATTTCTGCTCACTCTGCGGTGTCACCCGCAACACCTCTTCAATCGTGGTCAACCCCGCCGCCACTTTCTGCGCCCCCGACAACCGCAAACTGCGCATGCCTTCCTTGAACGCCTGACGCCGGACCGCCAGCAAGTCGGTGTCGGGGTTGATCAGCGCTTTGATGCCATCCGTCAGCTGCATGATTTCGTAAACCCCGGCGCGACCGCGATAGCCGGTTTCGCGGCATTCCAGGCAACCGATGGCGCGCTGGGCATTGGTCGGCAGTGGCGCTTGCCAAGGCCGGGTCAGGGTTTGCCAGTCGTCTTCGCCCAACGTTAAGGGGGCCTTGCAGTGAGGGCATAACGTACGCACCAGACGCTGGGCCATGACCCCGAGCACCGTGGCCTTGATCAGGTAATGCGGCACGCCGAGTTCCAGCAGGCGGCTGATGGCGCTCGGGGCATCGTTGGTGTGCAACGTCGACAGCACCAGGTGACCGGTGAGTGCCGCCTGAATTGCCATCTCGGCGGTTTCGAGGTCGCGGATCTCGCCGATCATGATGATGTCCGGGTCTTGCCGCATCAGCGCGCGTACGCCGGCGGCAAAGGTCAGGTCGATGTTGTGTTGGACCTGCATCTGATTGAACGCCGGCTCGACCATTTCGATCGGGTCTTCGATGGTGCAGAGATTGACCTCCGGCGTCGCCAGTTTCTTGAGGGTGGTGTACAGCGTGGTGGTCTTGCCCGAACCGGTTGGCCCGGTCACCAGAATGATGCCGTTGGGCTGGCGGATCATGTCTTGCCAGCGGCGCAGGTCCTCGGCGGAGAAGCCCAGTTGGTCGAAATCCTTGAGCAGCACTTCCGGGTCGAAGATCCGCATGACCATTTTCTCGCCGAACGCTGTCGGTAATGTCGACAACCGCAGTTCGACTTCGCCGCCGTCCGGGGTCTTGGTCTTGACCCGGCCGTCCTGGGGTTTGCGCTTTTCCGCGACGTTCATCCGCCCCAGGCTTTTCAGGCGGCTGACGATGGCCATGGTCACTTGCGGCGGGAATTGATAGACGTTGTGCAGCACGCCGTCGATGCGAAAGCGCACCGTGCCTTGCTCGCGCCGGGGCTCGATGTGGATATCGCTGGCCCGCTGCTGGAACGCGTACTGGAACAGCCAATCGACGATGTTGACGATGTGCGCATCGTTGGCGTCCGGCTCCTGGTCGCTGGCGCCGAGGTTGAGCAATTGTTCGAAGTTGCCCAGGTTGCTTGTCTGCTGATCGGCGTTGGTCGCGCCGGTGACCGATTTGGCCAAGCGGAAAAACTCCACGCTGAAGCGCTGGATATCCACCGGGTTGGCTACCACGCGCTTGATCGGCAGTTTCAATACGTGGGTCAGGTCAACTTCCCAGCCGCTGACGAAGGGCTGGGCGCTGGCCACGGTGACGGCATCGCGGTCGATGGCCACCGCCAGAATCTTGTGGCGTTGGGCGAAGGCATAGGACATCAGCGGCGTAATGGCGGCGACGTTGATTTTCAGTGGGTCGATGCGCAAGTAAGGCTGGCCGGCCTGCTGGGACAGCCACAGCGTCAGGCTTTCCAGATCGAGGTGTTTACCGGGACGGCTGAGGTCGTCCAGGTGTTGGCTGGCGATGAACTCCAGCGGATGTTGCTGACCATTGGTGGCATGACGGCGGCGGGCGTTGAGTGCGTGTTCGGCCGAGTCCTGGCTGACAAAGCCTTGGGCGACCAGTTCACGCAGCAAATCGTTAAGGTCCAGCCAGCGGTCCTGAGTGGCAAGTTGAACGGACATGCGGGCTCCTTATGAACAACCGTTCGCAAAGGATAGCTGCGCTCCCGCAGACCGTTGGGCCACTACCGGACCAACACGTGTCGGGTTTTTTCAGGGGAGGGGGTCAGCCCGCTGCCTGCGCCGGCTCTTGCCACGCCGAATCAGCCGCTTGCAGATTCACCGAACAGACGCTGATCAGGTTACGCAGTTTTTCCGCGATCACCTGGGCACGGTGCCAGCTCAGGCCGTCCATGACGATGTCGATCGACAGCAGATCGTCCAGGCGCTGTACGTTGACCTGCTGTGGCGTCAGAAACTGCAAGGCGAACAGGTTGAGCGCGCGGCACAGCAGATCCGGCTCGGCCTCGGCCAGCAGTTGGTATTGAACGCGGCAGTGGGCGTTGCTGACGTTCCAGACATCGGCGCGGGCGGGCGGGGTGTTCACGGCTTCGAGGGGCGGCATGGTCAGGCTCCAAAATCATTGGAGGAATTTTTACATTCTGTGTGGGGTATTTCTTATCTATGATTGGGTTTATTGACGATTTATCGAATCGATCAATTCAAGATCATATTAATTTCAGGTTTTTCTATGCATAGCGAGCTGGATGGCTACGACCGCAAGATTCTCGCGTTGCTGCAAGAGGACGCTTCGCTCTCCAGCGCGCAGATCGCCGAGCAGGTGGGCCTTTCGCAGTCGCCCTGCTGGCGGCGGATTCAGCGGATGAAGGAGGAGGGGATCATTCGCGGTCAGGTGACGTTGCTTGATCGCAAGAAAATCGGCCTCAACACGCAAATCTTCGCCGAGATCAAACTCAACGCCCACGGGCGCTCGAACTTCACTGAGTTCACCGAAGCGATTCGCGGTTTCCCCGAAGTGCTGGAATGTTATGTGCTGATGGGATCGGTGGATTTCTTGTTGCGGATCGTCACAGCAGACATCGAGGCTTATGAGCGTTTCTTCTTCGAGAAACTGTCGATGGTGCCGGGGATACAGGAGGTCAACTCGATCGTGGCTTTGTCGGAAATCAAATCCACGACGAGTTTGCCGGTGTTGCGTTGATTGTTGCGGTAGAGGTTTTTTGTGGCGAGGGGGCTTGCCCCCGTTGGGTCGCGAAGCGGCCCCAAAAGCTTTGCGACTGCTTCGCAGCCGAACGGGGGCAAGCCCCCTCGCCACAGGGTGTTACAGACGCAGCAGGGTCTTCCACGCACGATTCTGATACACCGCGATCGCCTGCTGCTTACGCGCATCCAGCGACTCATCGGTGATCGGCTCGTTAGCTAGCAGGGCAAGCTGTTTCAGCTCACCGTACAGGCGATCCATTTCCGGGATGTCCAGCACGCTACGGGCGTGGTGCAGCCAGGCCTGGATACGCTCGATGCGCGGCAGTTGCTCGGCCAGGTCTTCCGGCTGTTGCTGGTAACGCTGCAGTTGCAGCGAGTTGGCTTCTTCGCCCAGAAGGCGTGGCAGCCAGCTGCCCAGTTGCGCGGCGCCCTGGCGATTGCCACGGGTGTTGCGATCGGCAGCCCAGGTACGGGCCAGCAACCAGCGCGAAGTGTTCAGCGAGAACAGGCCCCAGCGCGGGTCTTCCAGCTCTTCGAGGAACTGCTCCGGCGCGGCTTTGCGCACGTCTTCGTCGTCCAGGCCGGCTTGTACCAGCGGGCGCCAGTCCTCCAGCAAGGCATCCAGCGCGACCCGCAGATCGTGAGTCGACTGACGCGGCGCGGCTTGACCGAGGCTACTGATCAGCGCGCGCATTTCAGCGAGGTTTTCGACCCAGTCCTGCAGCAAGCGCCAGTGGCCATTAAAGCGATATTGCTCGGCCAGGCGCTGGCTGCTGCCCAGCAAATGCCAGCACAGGGCGGCGAACGCATCGTCCAGTGGCATTTCGGCGGTGATCTGCGGCGCCGGCAAGCTCAGCGAGTAGCTGTTGGCGTCGAACAGGCGATAACCGCGTTCGGCCTTGCTGATGTCGCATGGCATCAGCGGCAGGGTCGCGGCCAGTTCGGCGGCCAGTTCCAGCAGTGCGGCCGGCTCGCCTTCGCGCAGTTCCAGTTCCAGCTCGCAGATTTCTTCTTTCTGCTTGCCGACCACCACGTGGCCCAGGTCCAGCGCGGCTTCGATGACCACTTTGGTCTTGCCACGGCCCCAGGCGATTTCCGCGCGTTCACGCACGAAATCGGTGGTGAAGATGGCTTTCAGGGTTTTCTTGTCCAGCTCCGCCAACTGCTCGGGCCAGCATTCGCCGTCGAGCTTCTTCACGTCGAGTTTGGCTTTGGGCAGGTGCCAGTCGTACTCGTGACGTTCGGACAGACCGGCGACGCTCTGGCCACGGGTCTTGAGGGTCTGAATCACTTCTTCGCCATCGCGGCGCAGGCGCAGGGCAACCTTGGCGCGGGCCAGGTCGCGCTCGGGCGTGTCGAAGTACTGGTTCATCAACTCACGGCGTTCCCAGCCACTTTTGTTGCGTTTTTTCAATAACGGGTGCTCGCGCAGGGCGGCGAGGGTTTCGCGGCTGACGCGGAGTTTGATTTCGGTTTCTTTCTGCATGGCCGGAAAATCCAGGATCGGGAGCGCAGCCGGGGGAATGTGTGGCTGCCAAGGTCGTGCAGTGTACAGGACTGATGCATCCTACGCGCCGCGGCGGTTTATTCCTGTCGCCGGATGGCTCTATGATGGACTTCAATTCGGGAGTTGGGAGTCAGCGATGCCTTTGCCGTCCATGAGAGATCAGTTCGCTGCGCTGATCGCCGCGCCGTCTGTCAGCTGTACCCAACCCAGCCTGGATCAAACCAATCGGCCGGTCATCGACTTGTTGGCGACATGGCTCGGGGAGCTGGGTTTTGCCTGCGACATCCAGCAGGTCAGCCCCGGCAAGTTCAACCTGCTGGCCAGTTTCGGTTCCGGTCCCGGCGGCCTGGTGCTGGCCGGTCACAGCGATACGGTGCCGTACGACGCGGCGCTGTGGCAGACCGATCCGCTGAAACTGACGGAAGTGGACGGCCGTTGGGTGGGCCTGGGCAGTTGCGACATGAAGGGCTTTTTTGCCCTGGCCATCGAAGCCGTCAAACCCTTGCTCGACCAGCCATTCAAGCAACCCTTGCTGATTCTTGCGACCTGCGATGAAGAAAGCTCGATGTCCGGTGCGCGTGCCTTGGCCGAAGCCGGGCGGCCACTAGGTCGCGCGGCGGTGATTGGCGAGCCGACGGGGTTGAAGCCGATCCGTCTGCACAAAGGCGTGATGATGGAGCGCATCGACATCCTCGGTCAGAGCGGTCACTCCTCGGACCCGAGCCTGGGCCATAGCGCCCTTGAAGCCATGCACGATGCCATCGGCGAACTGCGCGGCTTGCGTCTGGCGTGGCAGCGGGAGTTTCGTAATCCGCAGTTCAGTGTGCCGCAGCCGACGATGAATTTCGGCTGCATTCACGGTGGCGATAACCCCAACCGTATCTGCGGTCAGTGCTCACTGGAGTTTGACCTGCGTCCGCTGCCGGGCATGGACCCCAGTGCCCTGCGCGCGGCGATTTTGCAGAAGCTCAACCCTATTGCCGCACGGCACCAGGTGAAGATCGATTACGCGCCATTGTTCCCCGAAGTGCCGCCATTCGAGCAGGCCGAGGACTCGGAATTGGTGAGGGTCGCTGAAAAGCTCACCGGCCATCGCGCCGAAGCAGTGGCGTTCGGCACAGAAGCGCCTTATCTTCAGCGCCTTGGCTGTGAAACACTGGTCTTGGGCCCCGGCGACATCGCTTGCGCCCACCAACCGGGGGAATACCTCGAAATGTCACGTTTGCAGCCTACCGTGCATCTATTACGTCAACTGATCGAACATTACTGCCTGACGCCGGCGTCGCTCGTATAAATTGCCAGTGTCACTACCCGTACTTATGAGGAGAGCGCGCGTGTCGCCAAGCCTGTTCCGACGATAACCATCAGCCTGCTGTGCGTTTACTGCGTTACTCTTTTTTCGGCTGCTATTTATTACAGGCCCAGGTTCATGCCCGAATACGTCAATTGGCTTCGTCACGCTTCGCCTTACATCAACGCCCACCGCGATTGCACTTTCGTCGTCATGCTGCCCGGCGACGGTGTGGAGCACCCGAACTTCGGCAATATCGTCCACGACCTGGTGCTGCTGCACAGCCTGGGTGTGCGACTGGTGCTGGTTCACGGTTCGCGTCCGCAAATTGAAACCCGCCTCGCTGCTCGCGGCCTGACCCCGCACTACCACCACGGCATGCGCATCACCGATGCAGCGACGCTGGAGTGTGTGATTGATGCGGTCGGTCAACTGCGCATCGCCATCGAAGCGCGGTTGTCCATGGACATGGCCTCGTCGCCGATGCAGGGCTCGCGCCTGCGGGTGGCCAGCGGCAATCTGGTCACTGCGCGGCCGATCGGCGTGCTCGAAGGTGTCGATTATCACCACACCGGCGAAGTGCGCCGGGTCGACCGCAAGGGCATCAATCGCCTGTTGGACGAACGCTCCATCGTGCTGTTGTCGCCGTTGGGTTACTCGCCGACCGGCGAAATCTTCAACCTCGCCTGCGAAGACGTCGCGACCCGCGCGGCCATCGACCTGGGCGCAGACAAGTTGCTGCTGTTTGGCGCCGATCTCGGACTGCTGGATGAAAATGGTCGCCTGGTTCGCGAGTTGCGTCCGCAACAAGTGCCGGCGCACCTGCAACGCCTGGGCAGCAACTATCAGGCCGAACTGCTGGATGCGGCCGCTGAAGCGTGCCGGGGCGGGGTGGCGCGCAGCCATATCGTCAGCTACGCCGAAGACGGCGCGCTGCTGACCGAACTGTTCACCCGTGACGGTGGCGGTACGCTGGTGGCCCAGGAACAATTCGAAGTTGTGCGCGAGGCGGCCATCGAGGACGTCGGCGGTTTGCTGGACTTGATCAGCCCGCTGGAAGAACAGGGCATTCTGGTTCGCCGGTCCCGCGAGGTATTGGAGCGCGAAATCGAGCAGTTCAGCGTGGTCGAGCGTGAAGGCATGATCATCGCCTGCGCGGCGCTGTATCAGATTGCCGATTCGGATGCGGGGGAGCTGGCGTGTCTGGCGGTGAACCCGGAGTACCGCCATGGTGGTCGCGGTGATGAATTGCTGGAGCGCATCGAAACCCGCGCCCGGGCTCAGGGCCTGAAAACCCTGTTCGTGCTGACTACCCGGACCGCCCACTGGTTCCGCGAGCGGGGTTTCGTGCCGAGCAGCGTCGATCGCCTGCCATCGGCGCGGGCATCGCTTTACAACTATCAGCGTAATTCGAAGATCTTCGAAAAAGCCCTCTGACTGAGTGGCTGTCTATATTGGCTTTTGTGGCGAGGGAGCTTGCTCCCTTGCCACAGGTCTGCGTGCTACTCGGTGACGTATTTGGCGCTGACATACGGCGCATAGTCCGGCAGCACTGTCTCTACCTTCCCTTGTTCCAGCAAGAATTTCGTCCTCTCGCCAATCGCTGTGGCCGTGCCGTCATCGCGCCGCGCGGTGGTCTGCTGCGCGGGGCTGACCATTTCCGGATCGTTATTGAAACGACGCCAATCGACTTTATGGCCTATGGTTTCTCGAATCGCCGTCGGCTCGAAGGCCTTCGGTGGGGGGCCGGGTTGATAATCGACCGTGAGCGTCGTCGCCTGAGTGGAAAGAGAAAATATTAGCGATACACAAACTGTAACAAATTGACTAGATAGTGCGCGTTTAGCCATGATGGCGTCGCCTTTTCGATAGGGATTGACGCGTACGGGATGTGCCAAAGCCAATGGGAATAAAAAAAGGCTGGTAAATACCCTTTAGGAATTAGCTTTTGGGCCAATGCCGTTATATCCGGTTCGATGAGCCGCCGGCAGGGACTCAATATTCGACGTTAGACCTTGGTCGTAGACATACATGGTTACGATTGACTTGGTAGTCACGGTCTGGCGCTAATCGCGCATCTGTGGATCCAGGGCTTTCGACCCAAGACCAAAGAACACAAAAATTAGAAAACGAGAGGAGCGAAACATGAATAAGTCCACCTTAGCCCTGGCTGTGGCCGTGGGGGTTTTGGCGCAGCAGGCAGGCGCAGCGGGTTTCCTGGAAGACAGCAAGGCTTCCGTCAGTTCCCGGACCATGTATTACGACGCCGATGTCCGTGAAGGCGACAATAGAGCTGCAAACCGTCAGCGAGAAACCGCTGAAGGTCTCAAGTTCGATTACCTGTCCGGGTTCACCCAGGGTACCGTTGGTTTCGGTATCGACGCCCAGGCACTGGTCGGCATCCACCTGGATGGCGGCAGGGGACATCACCCGCTCGGTAACAGCAACTCCTTCTTCCCGAGCGACGGCGACAGGTCCGCCGACGAGTGGAGTCGTCTGGATGGTAACGTCAAGGCGCGCTTCTCGAAGACCGAGGCCCACTTGGGTGGCGCTCTGGCACCTAACTTGCCGATCCTGATCGCGAACGACAGCCGTGTGCTGCCGCAGACCTTTGACGGTGGCACCATCACCTCGAAGGAAATTGACAATGTGACCTTCAACTTGGGTCAACTGGAGCACGCGTCGGGTCGCGCCTCCTCCAACAGAACTGGCCTGGCAGTGGCTGGCGGTGCTCAGGACAGCAACC
This sequence comes from Pseudomonas sp. Pseusp18, assembly GCF_059506005.1. Lineage (NCBI taxonomy): Bacteria > Pseudomonadati > Pseudomonadota > Gammaproteobacteria > Pseudomonadales > Pseudomonadaceae > Pseudomonas > Pseudomonas sp. Pseusp18. The sequence goes on along the minus strand of NZ_CP169240.1, from coordinate 6,305,744 downwards.
AGTTCCGTTACGCCGGTGCTGACTGGAAAGTCACCAAAGACCTCACGCTGCAGTACTACTACGCGAACCTGGAAGACTACTACAAGCAGCACTTCCTCGGTCTGGTGCACGTCTACCCGATCGCCCCGAACCAGTCGTTCAAGACTGATATTCGTTATTTCGACAGCAGCTCCGATGGCAAGAACGGCGACGTCGGCTACCGCTTCAACAACAACAATGGCTACGCCAAGAATATAGGCGAGGTCGATAACAAGACCTGGAGCGCGACGTTCACCTACACCCTGGGTGGCAGCGCGTTCCTGCTTGGTCATCAGCGTGTCAGCGATGACGGCGGCTTTGTCTTCTTGAACCAGGGCAGCCTGATCGATAGCAAAGGTCGTCAAGAAGGTGCCGGTGGCGCCAGCTTCTACTCGTTCACCGATGCCACCGTGGGCAGCTTCATCCGTGCCGGTGAAAACACCACGTACGGTCAGTACTCCTATGACTTCGCCTCACTGGGCGTGCCAGGTTTGAAAGCTTCGATTGCTTACCTGGATGGCCGAGACATCAAGGCAACCAACGGCGTGGGTAAAGACCTGAATGAGCACGAGACCGACGCGCGTATCGACTACGTGATTCAAACGGGTGCACTCAAAGGGTTTGGTACGACTCTGCGTCACGGTACTTACAGCGGTAATACCAGCACCGCTGACCAAGACCAGACCCGTCTGATCTTCAACTACACCTACAGCTTCCTGTAATAACCCTCAAAAAAGAGCCTCGCCTGTTGGCGAGGCTTTTTTTTTGTGTTTTTTTATATTCCAAAAAAATAGCTTCAGTTGATTATTTATTCTTTTTTGTTTTTTGCCCGAGTCTATAAAATGAATTCATCAGGTACTCATTGGCAGCAACACGAGTATCGGATTCAGCATCCCCCGATTTTGAAGATCAAGGAATTGGTTCATGAGCCGATACCTTGTGTCCCGGCATGGATATATATGCCTAGATGGCATTAAAAAATACCGCAATAAGTCTTTTGGTTTGTCATGTCGGTAAAAAACAAGGGGGGCTGACCACCCGGCGCTCATTGCGCATCTTTGGATCCGGGCACTCGACCAGGACCAGGAACCCAGAATTAGAAATGAGAGGAGCGAAACAATGAACAAGTCCACCTTGGCCCTGGCTGTGGCCGTAGGGGTTTTGGCGCAGCAGGCAGGCGCCGCCGGTTTCATCGAAGACAGCAAGGCTACATTGGGGCTGCGCAACTTCTACATCAACACTGATAACCGTGATTCGGCAGCTAGAACTGCTTCCAATGTTCAGAGCAAAAACGAAGAGTGGGGCCAAGGCTTCGATCTGCGTTTCACCTCGGGCTACACCCAAGGCACCGTTGGCTTTGGTATTGATGCCATCGGCCTGCTGGGCGTCCGTCTGGATTCGGGTGGCGGCACCAACGGCGCAACTCCTACCTCTTACGGCGGCACTGTTTTCCCAAGTGAGTCCAACGGCAAAGCGGTTGATAACTTCTCCAGCCTGGGCCTGACTGCCAAAGCCAAGATTTCCCAGACCGAATTGAAGTTGGGTACCCTGCAGCCAAAACTGCCGGTGATCGTGACCAACGACGGTCGTCTGCTGCCGCAAACCTTCCAGGGCGGTCAGATCACCTCGAACGAGATCAAAGACCTGACACTGGTTGGCGGTCAGATCGAGCACGCCAAGGGGCGTAACTCCAGCAACAACGAAGAGTTGTCGATCGCTGGTGCGAACACGCGCGGTGCTGGCTTCCGTGACAGCAACAAGTTCATCTACGGTGGCGGTGACTACAAAATCACCAAAGACCTGACTGCCCAGTACTACTACGGCAACCTGGAAGACTTCTACAAGCAACACTTCCTGGGCCTGGTTCACAACTGGTCGATCGGTCCTGGTGTGTTGAAGTCTGACTTGCGTTACTTCAACAGCTCCGATGACGGTGCCAACGGTCACGACTCGGCTTATTTCAGCACCGGTAACTACGAGGGCTTCCGTTCCGGTCGCGGTAAAGTCGACAACAACCTGTACAGCGGCCTGTTCCTGTACTCCGTTGCCGGTCACACCTTCGGCGGCGGTTATCAGGTCAGCAATGGCAGCAGCGACTTCCCTTGGCTGAACCAGGGTGACGGCTCGTCGGCTTACCTGACCACCGACAGCCAGATCGCCAAGTTCGCCCGTGCCGGCGAACGTACCTGGCAAGCTCGCTACTCGTATGACTTCGCCAAGGTTGGCCTGCCAGGTGCTACTGCCGGCATCGTTTACCTGCGTGGCGACAACATTGACACCGTGGGCACCAATGGTCGCGAGAACGGTTCTGGCCGTTCCGAGTGGGAACGCGACCTGACCCTGGCGTACGTAGTACAATCAGGTCCGCTGAAAAACCTGGGCCTCACCTGGAAAAACGCCATGTGGCGCAACGACGTTCCGGGTCAGCGCGACCAGGACGAAAACCGTCTGATCGTCAGTTACTCGATCCCGCTGTTGTAATAGCGCTCGCGTAACCGACGAAAAAAAGCCCCGCCCGGCATCACGCCGGGCGGGGCTTTTGCGTTTTCAAGGCGGGCTCACCCCCGTAAACCCTCCTTGAAGTTCCCTTTTTGCAACAACTCAAGGCCTTCTCGAACCTTGGGATCGATGTTCGTCCCGATGGCGGATCAGGTCCAGTGAACAGATCTTTAATATTTCTTTATGATCTAAATAAATTGATATTTATTCTTTTTAATTAAATAGGAACGCAGGCACAGTTGAGCTCAACAAGCACTCACCAGGAGCAGCACCATGAGTCTCAGACTTGGCGATATCGCCCCCGATTTCGAACAGGATTCCAGCGCCGGCACCCTCCGTTTCCACGAATGGCTGGGCGATAGCTGGGGCGTGCTGTTTTCCCATCCGGCGGACTTTACGCCGGTGTGCACCACCGAGCTGGGCTTCACCGCCAGGCTCAAGGATGAATTTGCCCAGCGCGGCGTCAAAGCCATTGCTCTGTCCGTGGACCCGGTGGACTCGCATCACAAGTGGATCGAGGACATCAACGAAACCCAGAACGCCATCGTCAACTTCCCGATTCTCGCCGATGCGGACCGTAAAGTGTCCGACCTTTACGACCTGATCCACCCGAATGCCAACGACACCTTGACCGTGCGCTCGTTGTTCGTGATCGATCCGAACAAGAAGATTCGGCTGACCATCACTTACCCGGCGAGTACCGGCCGTAACTTCAATGAGATTCTGCGGGTAATCGATTCGCTGCAGCTCACCGACAACTACAAGGTGGCCACCCCGGCCAATTGGCAGGACGGTGATGAGGTGGTGATCGTGCCGTCGCTCAAGGACGAAGATGAAATCCAGCGACGTTTTCCCAAGGGTTACCGCGCGGTGAAACCGTACCTGCGCCTGACGCCGCAGCCGAATCGTTAACGTCAAAAGATCGTTCCCACGCAGAGCGTGGGAGCGATCATGTCTACCAAAGCAGGGGATTTTCAGGCCGTTTCGACGGCCTGTTTTTTTGTCCGGAAAAAGACAAACAGCATATTCACTTAAGATATAACCAAATGAATAAATATGATTTATAGATATATAAATCACCTGTTAAGGTCATTCCATCGACGCGAGATCGCAAGCTGCGAATCGCCAACACCGCTCAAGGAATTGTCTGAATGCTGGTCGTCTCACTCGGTGGCAGCCCCAGCCCACGCTCCCGTTCCGGGGTGTTGCTGGAGCGCTCCAAACGCTGGTTGCAAGAGCAAGGTGTGGAAGTGGTGAGTTACCAGGTACGGGACTTCCCGGCTGAAGATTTACTGCATGCCCGCTTCGACAGCCCGAAGGTGATCGATCTGTTGCAACAGATTGATAACGCCGACGGCCTGCTCATCGCCACACCGGTTTACAAAGCGTCGTTCTCCGGCGCGTTGAAGACCGTACTTGATTTGCTGCCCGAGCGCGCCCTGGCCCACAAAGTGGTTCTGCCAATGGCGACCGGCGGCAGCATCGCCCACATGCTGGCGGTGGATTACGCGCTCAAGCCGGTGTTGTCGGCGCTGAAGGCGCAGGAAATGCTCCACGGGATTTTCGCCGTAGACAGTCAGATTGCTTACGGCGAAGGCAGTGCCCAGGCGCAGTTGGCCCCCGAGCTTGCGCAACGGTTGAACGAATCGCTGGAGCTGTTCTACAGCGCCATGGCTCGCCGGCCCAAGCCGCTCGATCCGAACCTGTTGAACGAACGTTTGTTGAGTGCTCGCTGGAGCATTTAAGCCAGCCCTCAAGCAACATCTGAATTTGAAGTACTCACCTTACTGGCCCGCCAACGGGCAAGCAGGTGCAGCCAAAACCCAACTGCAAAAAAGGAGAGCGCCATGCGCCCTGTCATTTTGCGTCGTGGTCTGGTCGCTCTGTTTGCTGCGGCTGTGTCCTTCGGCGTCATTACTCAAGCCCAAGCCGAGACTTTGCGAATCGGCTATCAGAAATACGGCACCCTGGTGCTGCTCAAAGCCAAAGGCACTCTGGAAAAACGCCTCGCCGCCCAAGGCGTGGACGTGCAATGGACGGAATTCCCAGGCGGCCCGCAACTGCTTGAAGGCCTGAACGTCGGCTCCATCGACTTCGGCGTCACCGGCGAAACGCCTCCGGTTTTCGCTCAGGCCGCGGGCGCCGATCTGCTCTACGTCGCTTATGAACCGCCAGCGCCCCACAGCGAAGCGATCCTGGTGCCGAAGGGCTCACCGATCAAATCGGTGCAGGAACTCAAGGGCAAGAAAGTCGTGCTCAACAAAGGCTCCAACGTGCACTACCTGCTGGTGCGTGCGCTGGAAGACGCCGGCCTCAAATACACCGACATCCAGACCGTGTTCCTGCCACCCGCCGATGCCCGCGCCGCATTCGAGCGCGGCAGTGTCGATGCCTGGGTGATCTGGGACCCGTACCAGGCTGCCGCCGAACAGCAACTGCAAGCGCGCACCTTGCGCGATGGCAAAGGCATCGTCGACAACCATCAGTTCTATCTGGCGACCAAGCCTTACGCGCAGAAAAATCCTCAAGTGATCAAAACCCTGGTGGAAGAAGTGCGCGCGGTCGGTGAATGGTCCCGGGCCAATCCCGAGGACGTAACCCGACAGGTTTCGCCACTGCTCGGCCTGCCGGCGGACATCACCCTGACTTCGGTGAAGCGCCAGGGTTACGGCGCGCTGTTCCTGACCCCTGAGGTGGTCGCCGCCCAACAGAAAATCGCCGACAGCTTCTACCAGCTCAAGCTGATTCCCAAGCCCTTGAGTATCAAGGACGTGATCTGGACGCCACCGGCAGCCGTCGCCAAAGCGCCGTAATTCGATTCCCCAAGGAGACCACTCCATGAGCCTCAATATCTTCTGGTTCCTGCCTACCCACGGCGACGGCCATTACCTTGGTACCGCCGAAGGCGCTCGCGCCGTCGACCACGGTTACTTGCAACAAGTCGCGCAAGCGGCGGATCGTCTGGGTTTCGGCGGGGTGCTGATTCCCACCGGTCGCTCCTGCGAAGATTCGTGGCTGGTGGCAGCCTCCCTGATCCCGGTGACCCAGCGTTTGAAATTCCTCGTCGCCCTGCGCCCCGGGATCATTTCCCCGACGGTAGCGGCGCGTCAGGCCGCGACCCTGGATCGTCTGTCCGGCGGCCGTGCGCTGTTCAACCTGGTCACCGGTGGTGATCCGGAAGAACTGGCCGGCGACGGTCTGTTCCTCAGTCACGAAGAGCGCTATCAGGCCTCGGTGGAATTCACCCGCATCTGGCGCCGGGTACTGGAAGGCGAAACCGTTGATTACGACGGTCAGCACATCAGCGTGAAGGGCGCCAAGTTGCTCTATCCGCCGATCCAGCAACCGCGTCCGCCGCTGTATTTCGGCGGCTCGTCGGAAGCGGCGCAGGATCTGGCGGCAGAGCAGGTCGAAATGGTCCTGACTTGGGGCGAGCCGCCGGCCGCCGTTGCCGAGAAAATCGCACAGGTTCGCGCCAAAGCCGCGAAGCTCGGCCGCACCGTGCGATTCGGTATTCGCCTGCATGTGATCGTTCGCGAAACCAATGCCGAGGCGTGGCAAGCGGCGGATCGACTGATCTCTCATCTGGACGATGACACCATTGCCCGCGCCCAGGCTTCTCTGGCGCGTTTCGATTCGGTCGGCCAGCAACGGATGGCCGCTTTGCATGGCGGCAGTCGCGACAACCTGGAAGTCAGTCCCAACCTCTGGGCCGGTGTCGGTCTGGTGCGCGGCGGGGCCGGTACGGCGCTGGTCGGCGATGGTCCGACCGTGGCCGCTCGGGTGAAGGAATACGCCGATCTGGGCATCGATACGTTCATCTTCTCCGGTTATCCACACCTGGAAGAATCCTATCGGGTGGCCGAGTTGCTGTTCCCGCACCTGGACATCGAGCGCCCGGAGCTGCCGAAAAGCGCCGGTTACGTCAGCCCGTTCGGCGAGATGGTGGCCAACGACATTCTTCCCAAAGCCGCGTCCCAGAGCTGAGGCGTGGCCATGAAGAAAACTATCCACAGCCTCGCACCCTGGGTGTTGCCGATTCTGTTGCTGGCGGTATGGCAGTTGTCGGTGTCGGCGGGCTGGTTGTCGACGCGGATTCTGCCGGCGCCAATCGCGGTGATCGAAGCCGGTGTGAGCCTGTTCCGCAGCGGTGAAATCTGGACTCACCTGGCTATCAGCGGCTGGCGCGCGGCACTCGGGTTCGCCATCGGCGGCGGCATTGGCCTGGCGCTGGGCTTTATCACCGGCCTGTCGAAGTGGGGCGAGCGCCTGCTCGACAGTTCGGTGCAGATGATCCGCAACGTACCGCACCTGGCGCTGATTCCGCTGGTGATCCTGTGGTTCGGCATCGATGAGTCGGCGAAGATTTTCCTGGTGGCGTTGGGCACGTTGTTCCCGATCTACCTCAACACTTACCACGGCATCCGCAACGTCGATCCGGCGCTGGTGGAAATGTCCCGCAGTTATGGCCTGTCCGGTTTCAGCCTATTCCGTCAGGTGATCCTGCCCGGTGCGCTGCCTTCGATTCTGGTCGGTGTGCGTTTTGCCCTGGGCTTCATGTGGCTGACCCTGATCGTCGCCGAAACCATCTCCGCCAACGCCGGCATCGGCTACCTGGCGATGAATGCCCGGGAGTTCTTGCAGACCGACGTGGTGGTGCTGGCGATTCTGTTGTATGCCGTGCTCGGCAAACTCGCTGATCTCGCGGCCCGTGGGCTCGAGCGTGTGTGGCTGCGCTGGCATCCGGCCTATCAGGTTGCCAAGGGAGGTGCCGCATGACGGCTCAACAACCTCCACGCCTGCTGCGCGGAATTCCGCTGGCAGTGCGCAAGCTGCAAAAGATCTTCGGTTCGCGGCAGGTGCTGCGTGAAATCGACCTGCACATTCCGGCCGGGCAGTTTGTGGCGGTGGTCGGGCGTAGCGGTTGCGGCAAAAGCACCTTGCTGCGCTTGCTCGCTGGTCTCGACAAACCCACGGCTGGCGAATTGTTTGCTGGCTCCGCGCCGCTGAGTGACGCCCGGGAAGACACCCGGCTGATGTTCCAGGAAGCGCGGCTGCTGCCGTGGAAAAAGGTCATCGACAACGTCGGTCTCGGGCTCAAGGGCAACTGGCGGCCGCAAGCGCTGGACGCGTTGGAGTCGGTCGGCCTGGCGGACCGCGCCCACGAATGGCCGGCGGCGCTGTCCGGTGGCCAGAAGCAACGCGTGGCCTTGGCCCGCGCGCTGATCCATCAACCGCGCCTGCTGTTGCTCGACGAACCGCTGGGCGCACTGGATGCCCTGACCCGTATTGAAATGCAGCAACTGATTGAACGGCTCTGGCAGACGCACGGTTTCACCGTGTTGCTGGTGACCCACGACGTCAGTGAGGCGGTGGCGATTGCCGATCGGGTGATTCTGATTGAAGAGGGCGAAGTCGGCCTCGACCTGGCAGTGGAATTGCCGCGCCCTCGGGTTCGCGGTTCCCATCGGCTAGCGGCGCTGGAAACCGAAGTGCTTAACCGCGTGCTGTCGGTACCCGGCCAACCGCCGGAACCGGAACCTGTTTCACCCTTGCCCACGCAATTGCGCTGGGCTCAATAACTTAAAGATTCATCAACGACAGGAATCAACATCATGACTATCAAAGCCATCAACGTTCGTAACCAGTTCAAAGGCTCGATCAAGGAAATCGTGCTCGGCGACGTCCTCTCGGAAATCGATGTGCAGACTGCCTCCGGCATCGTCACTTCGGTGATTACCACTCGTTCGGTGAAAGAGCTGGAACTGGTGGTCGGCAGCGAAGTGATCGCGTTTGTGAAATCCACCGAGGTGTCGATCGCCAAGTTGTAAGTGCGTGCGCCAACAACAACCCCGGAGGGTGTGAGCCCTTCGGGGTTTTTTATGCGTGCAGTTGTAGTGATGCTGTATTCGAAGGCTGCGATCTTTTAAAGCGTTGCGCGCTTGGCCAGGTACGGCGGCAGGTACAGGCCCAGATAAGCATCAAACACCCGCATCCCTTCTTCAGCCATGCGCGGCGTGATCTGCCCATGTTGCTGCACCGAGCGTGCATACACTCGATCCCCCAGCTCCATGGCCAGGGCAAACACATCGACGTCTGTCGGCAGTTTCGGCAGTTCGAAGTGGTGGTCGAACAGTTTGTGCATCAGGTCGCCGAGTTCGATGTCGTGCTGGCGGTCAGCCTGGGTGACTTCGGTCAGGCCGTGCTGGGCGAGGATCAACTGGCGGGCGGCGGCGTCTTCGTCGTAGATGTCGAGCATGCGTTGTTCCACCAGTCGCGACAAATCGCGCCAGCCGTTGAGGGCGTGGTGGTCGATGGGCGCTTGCAGGCAAGCACGGAACGCGGCGTGGACGTCGGCGGTCAGGGCTTCGAGCAGGGCCGGGACGCTGGCGAAAAAGTGGTAGACGGAGGAGGGCGGGATCTCTGCGCGTTCGGCGACACTGTAGATCGACAGGCTGGCCACGCCCTCGGCGGCCAGCAGCGTGCGGGCGGCATCGAGTATCGAATCGATCCGGGCCTGGCTGCGTGCGCGGGGTTTGCGTGGGGTGGCGAGTCGGGTCATTGAAGTCTCCTGCAGGGCAGCGGGCATTGTACGCAGAGCGCAGAGATGATCCATACCCCGTGGTGAGGGGGCTTGCCCCCGTTGGAGTGCGCAGCAGTCCCCAATCCAGCTAACGCGGTATCCCTGATACAACGAGATTGCCTGTTCTGGGGCTGCTACGCAGCCCTACGGGGGCAAGCCCCCTCGCCACAATGTTTAGTGGTTGGCCATAAAAAAAACGCCGCAGGCTGTAAAGCCGGCGGCGTTGTTTTTACGGCAACCGTTTACACGGTATGCAGGTACCAGTTGTATTCGAGGTCGGAGATGGAGTGTTCGAACTCCTCCAGCTCGCTCTCTTTACAGGCGACGAAGATATCGATGTATTTCGGATCGATGTACTTGGCCATGACTTCGCTGTCGTCCAGCTCGCGCAGTGCATCGCGCAGGTTGTTCGGCAGGCTTTGCTCGTTCTGCTCGTAGCTGTTGCCTTCCACGGGCGCGCCCGGCTCGATCTTGTTGACCAGACCGTGGTGCACACCGGCCAGGACCGAGGCCATCAGCAGGTACGGGTTGGCATCGGCGCCCGCCACACGGTGTTCGATGCGCACGGCATCGGAGGAGCCGGTCGGTACGCGAATCGCCACGGTGCGGTTGTCCAGGCCCCAGCACGGCGAGTTCGGCACGTAGAACTGCGCGCCGAAACGACGGTAGGAGTTGACGTTCGGGCAGAGGAAAGCCATCTGCGCAGGCAGGGTCTCGAGCACACCGCCGATCGCGTGACGCAGTGCGGCGTTCTGCTCGGGATCCTCGCTGGCAAAAATGTTTTTGCCATCTTTATCAAGAATCGAGATGTGGACGTGCAGACCATTACCCGCCTGGCCTGGATAAGGCTTGGCCATGAAGGTGGTGTCCATCTCATGGTCGTAGGCGATGTTTTTGATCAGACGCTTGAGCAGGACCGCGTAGTCGCAGGCCTTGATCGGGTCGGCCACGTGGTGCAGGTTCACTTCGAACTGCGCCGGGGCACTTTCCTTGACGATTGCATCGGCAGGGATGCCTTGCTCTTTCGCACCTTCCAGAATGTCCTGGAGGCAGTCGACGTATTCGTCGAGATCGTCGATCAGGTAGACCTGGGTCGAATGCGGGCGTTTGCCGGAGATCGGCGAGCGTGGCGGTTGCGGGCGACCGTTCACGTTTTCCTGGTCGATCAGGTAGAACTCCAGTTCGAACGCGGCGCAGATGGTCAGCCCCATCTCATCGAACTTGGTCACCACTTGACGCAGGACTTCGCGCGGGTCGGCGAAGAAAGGTTCACCTTCGAGTTCGTGCATGGTCATTAACAGTTGCGCAGTCGGGCGCTTCTGCCAGGGCTCATTGCACAGGGTGTCGGGGATTGGATAGCAGATTCGGTCAGCATCGCCGATGTCCAGGCCCAGGCCGGTGCTTTCCACCGTCGAGCCATTGATATCCAGAGCAAATAGAGAGGCCGGCAGGTTGATGCCTTTCTCGTAAACCTTGTGGAGGCTGGTGCGTTCGATGCGCTTGCCGCGCACCACACCATTCATATCCGCAATCAGAAGGTCAACGTACAGAACCTCAGGATGTTCCTTAAGGAACGCGTTCGCTTCGTTAAGCTGAACGGCACGCGGGGGTACCGACATGATGCAACACCTTTGTTGTTAAAAATATCAATCATTGATCTTTTCAGATTCCAGTCAACCCGAACGGCATGCCGAAGTCAAGCGAGGCCTTTTTTGCCCTAAAAAAGCGCTCGCAAGGCTTTTTTGAGGCACTTTGGGGCGTATTTTTGTCTTCTGACGTCTTGGCGCCCGCGGGCTTGAGCGGGCCGTGTTGTATTTTTTACGGGGGTGTTGTGTAAAAAAATGAACAAGGCTAAGCTCGATTCAAACCCATAACAGCAATAATACCGGGGTGCTTCATGTCTCGCCTGCCGTTAATCGGCGTCACCGCCTGCTCAAAGCAGATCGGTCTGCATGCTTATCACATCAGTGGCGACAAATACGTACGCGCCGTGGCATCAGCTGCCAAAGGCCTGCCGTTGATTCTTCCATCCCTGGCAGATCGACTGGCGCCGTCCGATATTCTGGACGCTCTGGACGGCATTCTGTTTACAGGCTCTCCTTCTAATATAGAACCGTTTCACTACAACGGCCCGGCCAGCGCGCCAGGCACTGCTCATGATTCTGCACGCGATGCCACCACTCTCCCGCTGATCCGCGCCGCTGTCGAGGCTGGCGTTCCCGTGCTCGGTATTTGTCGCGGCTTCCAGGAAATGAATGTGGCGTTCGGTGGCAGCCTGCATCAGAAGGTCCACGAGGCCGGTCCCTTCATGGACCACCGTGAAGACGACAGCCTGCCGCTCGAAGGGCAGTACGCCCCCAGTCACCCGGTGCACGTCCAGCCGGGTGGTGTACTTGCGGGGCTGGGTCTGGCGAGCGACATTCAAGTCAACTCGATTCATGGTCAGGGCGTCGAGCGGCTGGCGCCGGGCCTTCGTGTGGAAGCTGTGGCGCCCGATGGGCTGATCGAAGCGGTCTCTGTGATCGAAGGCAAGGCTTTTGCTTTAGGCGTGCAATGGCATCCCGAATGGCAGGTAAGCTTGAATCCTGACTACCTTGCGATTTTCCAGGCATTTGGCGATGCCTGCCGCAAGCGCGCATTACAACGCGACGCCGATGCGTCAAACAACGCCTGACTTATAAAAGTCAGGAAACTCAAGCCTAAGAGGCATTTATGAGTAACAACCTCGACCAGCTCACCGATTGGTTGAAAGACCACAAGATCACAGAAGTCGAATGCATGATTGGCGACCTGACCGGCATCACCCGGGGCAAGATCTCGCCGACCAATAAGTTCATCGCCGAAAAAGGCATGCGCCTGCCCGAAAGCGTTCTGTTACAGACCGTGACCGGCGACTATGTCGAAGACGACATCTATTACGAACTGCTCGACCCGGCCGACATCGACATGGTCTGCCGCCCCGACCAGAACGCCGTGTTCCTAGTGCCCTGGGCCATCGAACCCACCGCCATCGTGATCCACGACACCTACGACAAGCAGGGCAACCCGATCGAGCTGTCGCCGCGCAACGTGCTCAAGAAGGTACTGAAGCTCTACGCCGACCACGGCTGGCAGCCGATCGTGGCGCCGGAGATGGAGTTCTACCTCACCAAGCGCAGCGATGACCCGGACTACCCGTTGCAACCGCCGATTGGCCGTTCCGGTCGTCCGGAAACCGGTCGCCAGTCGTTCTCCATTGAAGCGGCGAACGAATTCGACCCGTTGTTCGAAGACGTCTACGACTGGTGCGAATTGCAGGAGCTGGACCTCGACACGTTGATCCACGAGGACGGCACTGCGCAGATGGAAATCAACTTCCGTCACGGCGATGCCCTGTCCCTGGCCGACCAGATTCTGGTGTTCAAACGCACCATGCGAGAAGCCGCACTCAAGCACAACGTGGCGGCGACCTTCATGGCCAAGCCCATGACTGGCGAGCCGGGCAGTGCCATGCATTTGCACCAGAGCATCATCGACATCGAGACCGGCAAAAACGTCTTCTCCAATGAAGACGGGACCATGAGCCAGCTGTTCCTCCATCACATCGGCGGTTTGCAGAAATTCATCCCTGAGTTGCTGCCGCTGTTCGCGCCCAACGTCAATTCGTTCCGCCGCTTCCTGCCGGATACCTCGGCACCGGTGAACGTGGAGTGGGGCGAAGAGAACCGCACCGTGGGCCTGCGGGTGCCGGATGCCGGGCCGCAGAACCGTCGGGTGGAAAACCGTCTGCCGGGTGCCGACGCCAACCCTTACCTGGCCATCGCCGCCAGCCTGTTGTGCGGCCTGATCGGCATGCTCGAAGGGCATAACCCGAGTGCCCCGGTGGTGGGGCGTGGTTACGAGCGGCGCAATCTGCGCCTGCCGTTAACCATCGAAGATGCGCTGGATCGCATGGAAAACAGCAAGACCATCGAAAAGTATCTGGGCAAGAAATTCATCACAGGCTACGTCGCGGTCAAGCGGGCCGAGCATGAAAACTTCAAGCGCGTGATCAGTTCGTGGGAGCGGGAGTTCCTGCTCTTCGCCGTCTGATGCGCCGGGCGCGACAAGGGGCGTGATTGCCCTCTGACGTCGCGCCGTCACTGCAATCCAAGGAGAATTCGCATGACCAGCAACAACCCGCAAACCCGTGCATGGCAAACCCTGAGCAATGATCACCACCTGGCCCCGTTCAGCGACTTCAAGCAGCTGAAAGAGAAAGGCCCGCGGATCATCACCAATGCCAAGGGTGTTTACCTCTGGGACAGCGAAGGCAACAAGATCCTCGACGGCATGGCCGGTCTGTGGTGCGTCGCGATCGGCTATGGTCGCGATGAACTGGCCGATGCCGCCGCCAAGCAAATGCGTGAACTGCCTTATTACAACCTGTTCTTCCAGACCGCTCACCCGCCGGTGCTGGAACTGGCCAAGGTCATCGCCGACATCGCGCCTGAAGGCATGAATCATGTGTTCTTCACCGGTTCCGGTTCTGAAGGCAACGACACCATGCTGCGGATGGTTCGCCACTACTGGGCGATCAAGGGCCAGCCGAAGAAGAAAGTCATCATCAGCCGCAAGAACGGCTATCACGGCTCCACCGTGGCCGGCGCGAGCCTGGGTGGCATGACGTACATGCACGAACAGGGCGATTTGCCGATCCCGGGCATCGTCCACATCGCCCAACCGTACTGGTTCGGTGAAGGCGGTGACATGACGCCACAAGAGTTCGGTATCTGGGCGGCCAATCAGCTGGAAGAGAAGATTCTGGAAATCGGCGTCGACAACGTCGGTGCCTTTATTGCCGAGCCGATCCAGGGCGCCGGCGGCGTGATCATTCCGCCAGACAGCTACTGGCCGCGCATCAAGGAAATCCTCGCCAAGTACGACATCCTGTTCGTGGCCGACGAGGTGATCTGCGGTTTCGGTCGTACCGGTGAGTGGTTCGGTACCGATTTCTACGACCTCAAGCCTCACATGATGACCATCGCCAAAGGCCTGACGTCCGGCTACATCCCGATGGGTGGCCTGATCGTGCATGACGATGTGGTCGAGGTGCTCAACGAAGGTGGTGATTTCAACCACGGTTTCACCTATTCCGGGCACCCGGTGGCCGCGGCGGTGGCGCTGGAAAACATCCGCATCCTGCGCGATGAGAAAATTGTCGAGCATGTGCGGGCAGAAACGGCACCTTATTTGCAAAAGCGTCTACGGGAACTGAACGATCATCCGTTGGTGGGGGAAGTGCGTGGGGTCGGTCTGTTGGGGGCTATCGAGCTGGTTCAGGACAAGGCCACTCGCAAACGTTACGAAGGCAAGGGCGTCGGCATGATCTGCCGGCAGTTCTGCTTCGACAACGGCCTGATCATGCGTGCGGTCGGCGACACCATGATCATTGCTCCGCCACTGGTGATTACACCGGCTGAAATCGACGAGTTGGTGACCAAGGCGCGCAAGTGCCTGGACCTGACCCTGAGTGCGTTGCAGGGCTAAGTGCTAGGCTCTGAGCGAGGTGCAATGTCTGCACTTCGCTTAGTGCAAACAAAGGATGGGTCTTTCCTTGAAAGCCTGCCTTGGATCTTGCCAGACTAACGGTTGTTCGGATGCCCTGTAACAGGCTGCTGAGCACGTGGTTAAAAAGAAAAACTGGAGCATTACCCATGAAGGCATTAGGTATGAAGATAACTGGCAAGACCCTCCTCGCCATGTCCCTGATGGGCGTGATGGCGGGCGCCGTTCAGGCCGACGATAAAGTGCTGCACGTGTACAACTGGTCCGATTACATCGCACCGGACACCATCGCGAACTTCGAAAAAGAGTCCGGGATCAAGGTGGTGTACGACGTATTCGACAGCAACGAAACCCTGGAAGCCAAGTTGCTGGCAGGCAAGTCCGGTTACGACGTTGTCGTACCGTCGAACAACTTCCTCGCCAAGCAAATCAAGGCCGGTGTTTACCGGGAGCTGGACAAGTCCAAGCTGTCCAACTACGGCAACCTGAACAAATCACTGCTTAAAGCGGTTTCCGTCAGTGACCCGGACAACAAACACGCCTTCCCTTACATGTGGGGCTCGATCGGGATCGGTTACAACCCCGAGAAGGTCAAGGCAGCACTGGGCGTCGACACGATCGATTCCTGGGACACCCTGCTCAAGCCTGAAAACATTGCCAAGCTCAAAGGCTGCGGTGTGAGCTTCCTGGATTCGCCTACCGAAATGCTGCCGGTCGCCCTGCATTACCTGGGTCTGCCAACCGACAGCCAGAAGAAAGAAGACATCAAGAAAGCCGAGGAACTGTTCCTCAAGATTCGTCCTTCGATCACCTACTTCCACTCGTCCAAGTACATCTCGGACCTGGCCAACGGCAACATCTGCGTAGCCGTCGGCTATTCGGGGGACGTCCAGCAAGCCAAGTCCCGTGCTGCCGAAGCCGGTGACAAGGTGAAAGTCAGCTACGCCATTCCAAAAGAAGGCGCTGGCAGCTTCTACGACATGGTCGCAATCCCCAAGGATGCGGAAAACGTCGAGGGGGCCTACAAGTTCATGAACTACCTGCTGCAACCGAAAGTAATGGCTGACATCACTAACGCCGTGCGTTTCCCTAACGGTAATGCTGAAGCCACCCAGTATGTGAGCAAGGACATCACTTCGGATCCGGGCATCTATCCGACTCCTGAAGTGCAGGCCAAGCTGTATGCGATCGCTGATTTGCCAGCCGCAACCCAGCGTGAACTGACCCGCAGCTGGACCAAGATCAAATCCGGTAAATAAGTAATAAACCTTGTAGCAGCTGCCGAAGGCTGCGTTGAGGTCCGAAGGACCTCCGCTTTTCGACAGCACAACTGCTTCGCAGTTGAACGCAGCCTGCGGCAGCTGCTACAGGATCTTCATAAAGTTTGCTGGAACGGTTTTTCGAGGGTAAGTTGCGCGCCGGTTTTGTTGTCAGGCAGCCATGGCTGTCATGTAACGCGGGGCAACTTGGGCCCAACTAATTTTAGAGGACCTCCACTTGCCTGTTTTTTCTTTTTTGCGCAATGCCCTGCTGGTCGGCGCCGGGCTGACGCTTGCCGTCAGTGCCCAGGCCACCGGCACGGTGCATATTTATAACTGGTCGGACTACATCGGTGAGACCACCCTGGCCGACTTCCAGAAAGAAGCCGGTATCAAGCCGATTTACGACGTATTCGATTCCAACGAAACCCTGGAAGGCAAGTTGCTGGCCGGGCGTACCGGTTACGACGTGGTCGTGCCGTCCAACCACTTCCTTGGCAAGCAAATCAAGGCCGGCGCTTTCCAGAAGCTCGACAAGTCTAAGCTGACCAACTATTCCAACCTCGACCCGGTGTTGCTCAAGCGCCTGGAGCAGAACGATCCGGGTAACCAATATGCCGTGCCGTATCTGTGGGGCACCAACGGCATCGGTTACAACGTCGACAAGATCAAGGCTGTGCTGGGCCTCGACAAGATCGATTCCTGGGATGTGGTGTTCGAGCCGCAGAACCTCAAGAAGCTGCACAGCTGCGGTGTCGCGTTCCTCGACTCCGCCGATGAAATGATGCCTACGGTCCTTAACTACATGGGCCTGAACGCCAACAGCACCAACCCCGAAGACTACAAAAAGGCCGAGGCTAAATTGCTGGCGGTGCGGCCTTATGTGACGTACTTCCACTCATCCAAATACATCGCGGACCTGGCCAACGGCGATATCTGCGTTGCGATCGGTTTTTCCGGCGATATGTTCCAGGCCAAGGCCCGCGCGGCTGAAGCCGGCAAAGGCATGAACATCGCCTACTCGATTCCAAAAGAGGGCGGCGCGCTCTGGTTCGACATGCTGGCGATCCCCAAGGACGCAGCCAACGTCAAGGAAGCGCACGCCTTCATCAACTATTTGCTCAAGCCTGAGGTGATCGCCAAGGTCAGCGATGCCGTGGGCTACGCCAACCCAAACCCTGGGTCGGACAAACTGATGGAACAATCCATACGCACTGACGCGTCGGTTTATCCGCCGCAAGCGGTCCTCGACAAGATGTACGTGTCCATCGAGTTACCGCCGAACATTCAACGTTTGATGACGCGCAGCTGGACCAAGGTCAAGTCGGGCAAATAGCGTCAAACTATCCAGGTTCGCCACATTGAGCGAACTGCAAATTCTGTTGGGAGTTTCGTAAATGGCAGTTGCCTCCGGCGCCTATAAGAAAGCCCTCGAGGGCGACCAATCACCTAAACAGGTGTTGGTCAAAATCGACCGGGTCACCAAAAAGTTCGACGAGACGATTGCCGTGGACGACGTGTCCCTGGAAATCAAGAAAGGCGAAATCTTCGCCTTGCTCGGCGGCTCGGGTTCGGGCAAATCCACCTTGCTGCGGATGCTGGCAGGTTTCGAACGGCCCACGGAGGGGCGCATTTTCCTCGATGGCGTAGACATCACTGACATGCCGCCGTACGAGCGGCCGATCAACATGATGTTCCAGTCCTACGCCTTGTTCCCGCACATGACCGTGGCGCAGAACATCGCTTTCGGCCTCAAGCAGGACAAGATCCCGGCGGCCGAGGTCGATGCCCGCGTGGCCGAGATGCTCAAGCTGGTGCAGATGAGCGAGTACGCCAAGCGCAAACCGCATCAGTTGTCCGGTGGTCAGCGTCAGCGCGTGGCCCTGGCGCGTTCGTTGGCCAAGCGGCCGAAGCTGTTGTTGCTCGACGAACCGATGGGCGCGCTGGACAAGAAGCTGCGTTCGCAAATGCAGCTGGAACTGGTCGAGATCATCGAGCGCGTCGGCGTAACCTGCGTCATGGTGACCCACGACCAGGAAGAGGCCATGACCATGGCCGAGCGCATCGCGATCATGCACCTGGGCTGGATCGCCCAGATCGGCAGCCCGATCGACATCTACGAAACCCCGACCAGCCGCCTGGTCTGCGAATTCATCGGCAACGTCAACATCTTCGAAGGTGAAGTGGTGGACGACGCCGAGGGCCATGCACTGATCACCTGCAAGGATCTGGACCGCAACATTTACGTGGGTCACGGCATCAGCACCTCGGTGCAGGACAAGTCCGTTACCTATGCGATCCGTCCGGAAAAACTGCTGGTGACGGCCGAAATGCCGACCTGCGAACACAACTGGTCCAGCGGCAAGGTGCACGACATCGCCTATCTCGGCGGCCATTCGGTGTTCTATGTCGAACTGCCGAGCGGCAAGCTGGTGCAGTCCTTCGTCGCCAACGCCGAGCGCCGTGGCCAGCGCCCGACTTGGGGTGACCAGGTTTACGTGTGGTGGGAAGACGACAGCGGCGTGGTACTTCGCTCATGAACATGCGCAAACTCAAACGCCGGCTCAATCGAATACTTCCCGGTGGCCGTCAGCTGGTCATCGGGGTTCCGTTCATCTGGCTGTTCATGTTCTTCATGCTGCCGTTCTTCATCGTCCTGAAGATCAGCTTCGCTGAAGCCGACGTGGCCATTCCGCCGTACACCGAGATCTACACCTTCGTTGACCAGAAACTGCAGGTGCTGCTCAACCTGGCCAACTACGCGATGCTGGGCGATGACGAGTTGTACATCGCCGCTTACCTGGGCTCGCTGAAGATGGCGCTGTTCAGCACCATCCTCTGCCTGCTGATCGGCTACCCGATGGCCTATGGCATTGCCACCGCCCGCAAAGAGCTGCAAACGGTGCTGGTGCTGCTGATCATGATGCCGACCTGGACCGCGATCCTGATCCGCGTGTACGCGTGGATGGGCATCCTCAGCAACAACGGGCTGCTCAATGGTTTTCTGATGAGCATGGGCTGGATCGACGAACCGCTGCAGATCCTCAATACCAACCTGGCGGTTTATATCGGGGTGGTTTACTCCTATCTGCCGTTCATGATCCTGCCGCTCTACGCCAACCTGGTGAAACACGATCACAGCCTGCTGGAAGCCGCATCGGACCTGGGTTCGAGCAACTTCAACAGCTTCTGGAAGATCACCGTGCCACTGTCGAAAAACGGCATTATCGCCGGTTGCATGCTGGTGTTCATCCCGGTGGTGGGGGAGTTCGTGATCCCGGAACTGCTCGGCGGTCCGGAAACCCTGATGATCGGTAAAGTGCTCTGGCAAGAGTTCTTCAACAACCGCGACTGGCCGGTGGCGTCTGCCCTGGCGGTGGTGATGCTGGCAATCCTGATTGTGCCGATCATCCTGTTCAACCGTAGTCAGGCCAAGGAAATGGAGGGTAAAGAATGAAGCGCTTCCGTTTCTCGAACCTGATGCTGGTGCTGGGTCTGCTGTTCATCTACGCGCCGATGCTGATCCTGGTGATCTACTCGTTCAACGCCTCGAAACTGGTGACGGTGTGGGGCGGCTGGTCGGTCAAGTGGTACGTCGGCCTGCTCGACAACACGCAACTGATGGGCTCTGTGGTGCGCTCCCTGGAGATCGCCTGCTACACCGCGATTGCCGCGGTGGCGTTGGGCACGCTGGCGGCGTTCGTGCTGACCCGCATCACCCGCTTCAAGGGCCGCACACTGTTTGGTGGGCTGGTCACCGCACCGCTGGTGATGCCGGAAGTGATCACCGGTCTGTCGCTGTTGCTGCTGTTCGTGGCCATGGCGCAGATGATCGGCTGGCCGCAGGAGCGCGGCATCGTCACCATCTGGATCGCCCACACCACATTCTGTGCAGCGTATGTGGCGGTGGTGGTGTCGGCGCGCTTGCGAGAATTGGATTTGTCGATCGAAGAAGCCGCCATGGACCTCGGTGCGCGGCCATGGAAGGTGTTCTTCCTGATCACCATCCCGATGATCGCGCCGTCACTGGCGGCCGGCGGCATGATGTCGTTTGCCTTGTCGCTGGATGATTTGGTGTTGGCGAGCTTCGTGTCCGGGCCAGGGTCGACCACCCTGCCGATGGAAGTGTTCTCGGCGGTGCGCCTGGGGGTGAAGCCTGAGATCAATGCCGTGGCCAGCCTGATTCTGCTGGCGGTGTCGCTGGTGACCTTCCTGGTCTGGTTCTTCAGCCGTCGCGCCGAAGAAAGCCGCAAGCGTGCGATCCAGCAAGCCATCGAGGAAGCCGCTGCCGACTCCTGGAAACAACCGGACGTACGTCGGGCGCAGGCACCGGAAGCGGCGTAGGCTTTGCCCGGTTGGCTACGGAGTCATGGCCAACCGGGATTTAATGTGGGGGCGGGCTTGCTCGCGAAGACGGATTGACATTCAACATCCTTGTTGATTGTGATACCGCTTCGCGAGCAAGCCCGCTCCCACAGTTGTTTTAGGCAACCCAAGGTGATTGGCGGATGACCTCGACGAAATTCATTGGTTTGAACCCTGGTTGCTGATCCGCCAGGACATCGGTCTTCACGTTGCCGAACGTGGTCTGAGGGCGATGACGCAAGCCATCGGCAAAGGCGCAGATGATGCACTCCTTGAATCCTTCCCCCCGTGGATGCGCATGCACCACCGCTTCACGCTGCGCCGTCGAAAACGCCGCATAGTCGATGCCCAACACATCCATCTCAACACCAGCGGTCACCAGCGCCACGGTCGGGCGCAGGTGTTGCGGTACACCCGGTGTGGTGTGCAGGGCAATCGACAACCACACTTGTTCGACATCGTCGTCAGACAAACCATAGGGTTTGAGGAAGGCTCTGGCAGCGTTGGCACTGTCGACTTCGAAACGTTCGTCATCGCTGCGATGTCCTTCCACCAGGCCCAAATCATGAAACATCGCACCGACGTACAGCAGCTCCGGGTCGTAGGCCAACTGCTTGCGCTCACCACTCAGGGCACCGAACAGAAATACCCGGCGTGAGTGGTGATACAGCAGGTCGGACTCTGCGTCGCGAATATATTCAGTGGTGGTCTTGGCTAACGCGCTGTCGGGGATCTTGATGCCGGCGATGCTGCTGCTCATGGTGCTGTCCTCATGGCGAACGCCGTGGCGGCGCTGATGGGTTTAGTCTGTCTGCGCACCAGACACCGGACAATCGATCCATGGCCGCGATCCCGGCCAATCAGCCTACATATCGTGCCAAGCCTCGCTTGTCGGGCACGAATTGGCTAGGGTTGGCGCAGGTTCCCCGAAAGAATGCAGTCCTGTAGCAGCTGACATCCAGCCCAGTGCCATAAAAGGCGTTTCATGCCATGCACAAAACCGTCGCCATTGTCGTATTCCCAGGCGTCCAGTCGCTGGACGTCACTGGTCCCATGGATGTGTTTTCCGAGGCCAATCGTTTCCTGGCACAGGAAGATCACTATCGGCTGGAGGTGATCGGTGTCGAGCGCGGTGTGATGGCGTGCTCCAACGGGTTGTCGCTCAATGCCCATCGGCATTTCAGTGAAGCGCTGGAAGCGTATGACCTGCTATTGGTGGCGGGCGGCCCGCAGTTGCCGTTCCTGAATTTTGGCGCGGTGTTCGATGCCTGGTTGCGCGATGCGTGTGCGCGTGCGCAACGTTTCGGCTCGATTTGCAACGGTGCCTTCATGCTCGCCCGGGCCGGATTGCTCGACGGGCGAACCGTCACCACTCATTGGGGCGACGCCGCGGCGCTGGCGCAGTTGTGCCCGTCGACTCAGGTCGAGGCTGATCGCTTGTACGTGCAGGACGGCGAGCTCTACACCTCGGCCGGGGTCACGGCGGGAATCGATCTGTCGCTGTATCTGCTGGCCCGGGATCACGGGCCGGACGTGGCACTCAGCGTGGCCAAGCGGCTGGTGGTGTTCACCCAGCGCTCGGGCGGGCAATCGCAGTTCAGTCCGTTCCTCACGCCCCATGCCGAACCGACTTCGGCGGTGGCGTTGGTCCAGCTCTATGTGTTGGCCAACCTCAATGGCGACCTGACCATTGCTGATCTGGCCAACGCCGCCAATATGAGCACGCGCAACTTTTCCCGGGTGTTCGCCAAGGAGGCGAAAATCACCCCGGCGGAATTCGTCGAACGGGCGAGGGTGGATGCGGCGCGGGTGATGCTCGAAAGCACCCATGCGCCGCTGAAAACCGTGGCGTACCAGTGTGGGTTTCGCGATGCCCAGCACATGCGCAGTGTGTTCAACCGCAGGCTGGGGGTGACGCCGAAGCAGTTCAGGTTGAATTTTGCGGCGATGGTTTAGCGGCAATTGGTGTTGCTTGTCAGGGCCTCTTCGCGAGCAAGCCCGCTCCCACATTAGACCGTGCCTGTCTGAACAACTCGGTCAACTGTGGGAGCGGGCTTGCTCGCGAAGGCGTCAGTCGGGCCAACAAAAAATCTATTGCCCTGAACGCGCTGGCAACAGCTTCAACGTACTACGGGTATTGGCCGTCACTTCTTCATCATTGAAATGCGCCTGGTAATAAACCCCTTCGATGTACGACTCGGCCTGGTCGGCATAGTGGCTGTCGAACGGCACGCCGCTCTGACCCACCGGGTTGATGGTCAGGCTGTGGGCCGGGTCGGCGAAGTCGATCAGTCGCCGGGTCGACGGGCCGTAGGTCACGGGCCACGGCGCCGGGCCGATCTTGGCCGAGAGGTTGTTTGGTACTTCGTGGGTGCCGGGTGCCGCGAACGGGCCAACGTTGAAAATCTGGTCCAGGGGCTTTTGCATCCCCAGCGGATGGCCGTGGGTCAGGGTGTGCGCCTTGCCCCACTGCCATTGCGAGGAGTCGGCACCAAGGGTGGTTTTGAGATGAGCCATGCTCGCTTGCCAGGCCAACTTGACCGTATCGGCGCGGGTTTCCTTGCCGGGAGTGTTGCGGTTGTCCCACCACGGCGAATCGGCGGAGGCCGCCAGACGCGGCAGCGCGGCATCGATCACCCGGGTCGGGAGCAGCGTTTCGAAGAAGTCATTGCCCAGTTCATCGCGCAGCGCCGCGTCGGCGAGGTTGAACAGGAACTGGTTGAACAGGGTGGCGCTGATGGAGTCCAGCGGGTAATCGCCGCTCCACTGCGCCAGTTGTTCCACCAGTTTGAGTTCGGCCGGATCGCTCACCACTTCACGCAGTACCGGCAGCAAAGGTGCCAGCAAGCGCGGCCCGTAGGCGGTGGTGGTACCCAGTTGCAGCTTCTGGTTGGCGGCGTTGTCCCACTTCACGTTCTTGTCGCTGAGCTGGCGATTGAGCTGCTGCCCGCGATCGGCGAGGTTGTAGTAGCCGGGAATCTCCATGCCGATCGGCGACACCGGTTGGAAGTTGGCCGAGACGATGTAGCCCCGCGCCGGGTTTTCTTCCTGCGGGTTGGCGCTGAACGGGTAAAAACCTTCCTTGTCCGCCTGAGGGGTGCTGCCATCGAGGATGAAACCGGGCTTAACCCCGGCCGGACGCTTGGGCAGCAGCGCCGAGGCCCACCAGCCGATGTCGCCCTTGGCGTTGGCGTAGACGATGTTCAACCCTGGAGCCTGAACCTTGGCTGCTGCGGCGCGGGCCTTGGCCAGGGTGTCGGCCCGATTGAGCTGGTAGAAGCCGTCGAGGATCGGATTCGGGGTTTCGAGGAACGCCCACCACATGGCAACCGGCGTCTTGCCGGCGGCGGTGCCGAGCGCATCGTTGACGATCGGGCCATGGGGCGACTGGCGCAGCGTCAATGTGACCGGTGACTGACCTTTCACCGCGATCTGTTGTTCGGTGTTGACCATGTCCACCCACTTGCCGCGATACCAGACCTGGTTCGGGTTGTCCGGGTTGACCTTCTCGGCGATCAGGTCCAGATCGTCGTTCTGGAACATCGTCAGGCTCCAGCCGAAGTCCAGGTTGTGACCGAGAAATGCAAACGGCACCAGCGCCTGATGGTAGCCATACAGCTCGAAGCCCGGCGCCGACAGATGCGCCTCGTACCACACCGACGGCACCGAGAAGCGAATGTGCGGGTCACCGGCCAGCAGCGGCTTGCCGCTTTTGCTGCGGTTGCCGGAAATCACCCAGGCGTTGCTGCCTTCGAATTGCGGCAGGCCGTGGTCGGCCAGCGCCTGTTCACTCAGGCGGGCGAGGGCGTTCAGATCCTTCCAGTCACTGGCGGCGAGCGTTGGCGCAGGGTTGGCGTGACCTTTGACTAGCACGCCCTTGGGCTGCCAGTCGAGATCGAAGATGTTCAGGTACTCGCTGCCCAGTTGGTCGCGCACGTAAGTCAGCAAGGGTTCGGTGCGAAACGCTGCGGCAAAGCTGTAGGCCATGTAGCCTGCGATGCTGATGCTGTCTTCGGCGGTGAAAGGGCGCTTGGGGATTCCCAGTACATCGAACTCTACCGGCGCAGCGTGGCCGTCCTGATATTGATTGATACCGTCCAGATAGGCTTGCAGGGCCTTCCATGCCGGCGACTGACGATCCAGCGCGGCCACGTAGCTTTCGGCTCGTTCGCGAATGCGCAGGCCGCGAAACAGTTTGTCGGTGTCGAGCAGTTTCGGGCCGAGGACTTCGGCCAGCTCACCACGGGCCAGGCGCCGCATGGCTTCCATCTGGAACAGCCGGTCCTGGGCGTGCACGTAGCCGAGGGCGCGGTAGAGGTCGGTTTCGTTTTCAGCACGGATATGCGGCACGCCGCGCTCGTCGTAGCGCACGGTCACCGAACCTTGCAGGTGTTGCAACGCCACCTGGCCCTGGCGCGTCGGTTGTTTGCTGTACACATACCAGCCGCCCCCGGCGACGAGTACGACGATCAGCAAGGCAAGTACGGTCAGGACGCGTTTCATGGTGACTCCTTGTTCTTTCGGGGGTTGCCACCCGTGCGGGCTGCAAACGTGTAGCACAGACCTCCTGTGCCGGGCATCGCGGTCCTGGAAAAGTCAGGAATGCCTTACTTCGCCTCTGCGGGCCACGGGCAGTAGCAACCCACCGCCAGCGTGTGGGTGGCGTTCACCGCCCTGCCTGCGTTCAGTGCTTGCAGAATGGGCTCGATAAAACTGTTGCTCGAATTGCAGGTCAGGCCTTCGCTGTACGGACCGAAATACGCCAACTGGCCGTTGCGGTCCCAGATCGCTACCGCCGGGCTGGCAGGGATCTGTTCGGAGCCAGGCAGGACCGTGAGGGTTTTCAGGCGGCTCAAGGTGCCGGGCAACTGACCGTGGCTGCCGGGCTTTTGTACCGTATAGAACTCGACGCCCTGCGGTACATATTGCTCAACCAGTTCGCTCAGGTGTTGTTGGTTGCCGACATTGCACGGGCAGGCCGGGTCCCAGAAGTGCACCAGGCGAATGGCCCCGGGGCCGGCGAGTTCGTCCGGCAGGCGCAACGGGTCGCCGGAGAACACAGCGGTGTGCGAACTGAATGCCCGCAGGTAGCGTCCCTGAAACCAGTCGTAAGCGGCCCACAGCACAGCGGCGCACACAAGGGCGAGCAGACTGGCAAGCAGTGTGGTGCGATAGGCCGGGCGCATGGGTTTCAATCCTCGAAGGTCGGCTAGCTTGCCATGCTTGCCGCGACAGATGAATATCGCAGGTCCATAAAGTCTGTTTCGCGCTCTGGAATAGTTCATGCCTGCCACTTTCGACCCCGATCATCTGCGTGCCAGCCTGCGGCCATTGGCCGAGTGGCAGCCGCTGTCGACGGAGGCCATGGCCTATCAGCGTTTTTACGGGCTGGATTTTCCACAGCGGACCCTGCGCCGTGGCTTGGGGCGTTTCGAGATCGATGGCTATGAAGTGGTCAGCCAGCTCTGGTGGCCCGAGCGGGCGAAGGCGACGCTGTTTCTATTTCACGGCTTCTACGATCACACCGGGCTCTACCGGCATGTGATCGAGTGGGCGCTGGACCAAGGGTTTGCGGTAATCGCCTGTGACCTGCCGGGGCATGGCCTGTCCAGTGGCGAGCGGGCGAGTATCAAGGACTTCGCCGAGTACCAGAGCGCCCTGCAAGGCCTGCTGGCCGAGGCGCAGTCGTTGGACCTTCCGCAGCCCTGGCACTTGTGCGGGCAAAGCACCGGCGGAGCGATTGTGATCGACCATGTACTCAATCAAGGTGCGAGCAGCCCGGCCCAGGGGCAAGTGATTCTGCTGTCGCCCTTGGTGCGGCCGCGTGCCTGGGGTTGGTCGCGGCTCAGTTATTACCTGCTCAAGCCGTTTGTCAAAGGCATCGCACGGCGCTTCAGCGAGAACTCCAACGACCCTGATTTCCTCGCGTTCCTGCAGGCTGATCCGCTGCAGCCGCTACGCCTGCCGACGGCCTGGGTCGGTGCGCTGGGACGGTGGATCAAGCGTATCGAAGCGGCACCGAGCAGCCCGCGGCGGCCGCTGATCGTGCAGGGGCAGGCGGACATGACCGTGGATTGGGAGCACAACCTTGAAGTGTTACGAGGCAAGTTCGATCGGCCTCAGGTGTTGATGCTGCCTGAGGCGCGGCATCATCTGGCGAATGAGTCGCCGGGGTTGCGGCAGGAGTATTTCGGGTTTTTGACCAAGCGGATGAGTCGTCAGAATCGATAAGGCAAGATCAAAAGATCGCAGCCTTCGGCAGCTCCTTGGGTGTTCACAAATCCCTGTAGGAGCTGCCGAAGGCTGCGATCTTTTCCGGCGCGATACTTATTTCAAGGCTGCAGACTCGACGTGCTTTGCCCCACCGCCAACCCCGCCCGAATCGCCGCCAATGCCGCTTGGTAGTAAGCCTTGCCTTCAGCGGACTCGGCAAAGGTCGAAAACTCTTCCAGTTCGTCATCCGACAGGTCGCGATAGACATACAGCAGCGTGTTGTTCAGATCGGCGCCGATCTGCTCCATCAGGCGCTGGCGCTGACCGTTCAACATGCCCTGAGCCTGACCGCCGCCGAGCAGGCCGGGGATCATCGAACTCAGGCTGTCGGCCGCCACGCCTGCGATCGCCAGGCTGACTTCTGCGCCGGCCTCGCGGGCGGGCAGGGCCTGGGCCAGGTGGCCGATGATCAGTTGACGGGTATCGCTGGCCTGCATCTTCGGCAAGCCCTTGGCGTTTTTCGCCAATTGATCGCGACGGGTCGCCAGCAGTTCGGCGGCGACGATTTTCTTGCCCAGGGGCGATTGAAAGAAGGTCAGCGCAGGTTTCGGGTCGGCGAGCTTCTTGCGCAGTTGCGCTTCGGCGCGCTGGTCCATGGCCTTGGGGGCGAACCGTAGATTGCTGTTGTCGACCAGGGCCTGGAACACTGCCGGTGGCAAGCTGTTCTGATAGCGCTGCTGAGCGGCCGAGAGAGCATCGTTGAAATGCGCGCGTTGTTCTGGCCAACCGGCGACCTTGTACAACTGGTCGTGGCCGTCCGCCCAGGCGGGCAAAACGCAGAACATCAACAGTGAGAAAAGCAAGCGACGCATAGGGACTCCTGTCAGCAGGCGACTATTCTCCGTGCGGCATTCGTACTTGTCGAGAATTCGTATCAGGTTGAGTACCTTATCCGACCAATCCTCCGCTGCGTGGCTCTGTCGGATTTGCGGGCACAGGAATACTATGCGCGCCATGCACATACCCTCTGATCATCCACTGCTGTTACGAATCGTCGACGACCTGGCCGAACACGGCTGGTCGCAGCAGAATATTTTCCTGCCCCTGGACCTGACCCGGGCGCTGGCGGCCGAGTGTCGTAAACGTGCCGCTGAGGGTGAACTCGCCCCGGCCGCCGTGGGGCGCGGGGCGTTTTCGGAGATTCGCGAAGGCATTCGCGGCGACCATATCCAGTGGCTCGAACCCGGCCAGGCCGAGTCCTGCGACAGCTACCTGGGGTTGATGGACAGCCTGCGTGAGGCGATGAATCGTGGTTTGTTCCTGGGCCTGGAAGATTTCGAAAGCCATTTCGCCCTGTACCCGCCCGGTGCTTTCTACCTCAAGCATGTCGACCGTTTCCGTGACGACGACCGGCGCATGGTCTCGGCGGTGATCTACCTCAACGACGCCTGGCTGCCCGAGCATGGCGGTCAGTTGCGCATGTACCTGGACGAAGGCGTCGAACACGATGTAGTGCCCACCGGTGGATGCCTGGTGGTGTTCCTGTCGGGCGACGTCCCTCACGAAGTCCTGCCCGCGACCCGAGAACGCCTGTCGTTGACGGGCTGGTTCCGCCGTCGTGGCAACGAGCCGTTCTGATCATGCAAAAGATTCTGGTAAGCCGCTGTTTGCTCGGTCACCGCGTCCGTTATGACGGCGGGGCCAGCGGGCCGTTCGATCTGTTGGAGCAGTGGATTGCCGAAGGCCGGGTGGTGCCGTTGTGTCCGGAAGTCGCCGGCGGGTTGCCGACACCCAGGGCCGCGGCGGAAATTCCCGGCGGGCAGGGTGGTGAAGTGCTTGATGGCCTTGCGTCGGTCATCACCACTGAGGGCGAGGATGTTAGTGCCGAGTTTCTTTCAGGGGCTTCTCAGGCGCTGGAGCTAGTGCAACAGCACGGCATCCGGATTGCCGTGCTCAAGGCCAACAGCCCGTCTTGCGGGAATCTGCTGACCTATGACGGGACGTTCAGTGGCGTGAAGGTCAGCGGTGAGGGCGTGACCGCCGCGCTGCTCAAGCGCCATGGTGTGCAAGTCTTCAGCGAACTGGAGTTGCCGCAAGCGGCTCAGGCCCTGGCAACCCTGAAGTAACGGCCCACAGGGTGACTCATTCGCTCGAAATCAAGGTTTCGGCGCCACACCCGCATCCGCCCCAAACCACTTCTGCTCCAGCGCCTCCAGCCGGCCATCGGCCTTGATTCGCTGCAAGGCGTTTTCCAGGCTGGCATGGAACGCCGGGTTACCCTTCTGAAACGGAATCGCCAGGCTTACCGCCGGGGCGGCTTTCGGCTTTTCTTCCGTCAGCGACTGCACCAACAGGATTGATCGCGGTTGTTCTTCTTTCTGCGCGATCAATTGCGCGTTGGTGTGAATGTAAGGTTCGCTGAAGTCGAAACGATCCTTCAGGTCCGGGGTCAGTGCTATGTGATTGATGGCAACGTCGTATTTGCCGCTTTCGACGCCGGTCAACAGGTCGTCGGAATCGGTGACGACGAAGTCGGCCCGTACATCCAGCTCATTGGCCAGCAATTGACCCAGCTCGACCTCGAACCCGGTCAATTTGCCGTCGTCCTTGAAATTGAAGGGCGGTGTATTAGCCTCAAGGGCAATGCGCAATTCGCCGCGGTCGTTTACATCGTCAATCAGTTCGGCATGAGCCAAAGGGCTCAAAAGGGGTAGCAGGCAGATCAGGCCAGGCAAAAAGCGCATGGTCACTCCTTTGAATTCATTTATCGCGACGCGCTGTTCAGGCTCGCTTTGCTATGGTTATGAGTGCCTTCGACAACGAATGGCCGTTAAGTTGTTCACGGCTGAGCGAATTTTACGGAAAAACTGGAGAAGAGAATGAAAAGCTTTATGTCACGAGCAGCATTGGCTGGTGTGCTGATGGGTGTTTCGGTGCTGGCCAGTGCCGCCACCCCGGCTCCGAAGGGGGCAGAAGTGTTCATCGTATCTCCTGAGGACGGAGCCACGGTCGCGCAAACCTTTACCGTGAATTTCGGCGTCAAGGAAATCGCGCTGGCACCAGCAGGCGATGTCACCAAAAATACTGGCCATCACCATTTGCTGATCGATGTCGACAAACTACCAGCCGCCGGTGCTCCGATTCCAAACGATGCCAATCATATGCACTTCGGCAAAGCGCAGACTCACGCTGAAATCAAACTGGCACCGGGCAAGCACACCTTGCAGCTCGAACTGGGCGACAGCGGTCACATGCCGTTCGATCCGCCGATCGTTTCAAAGAAAATCACCATCACTGTGAAGTAACTTTTCCGCAGCCATGAAAAAGCGGCCATGAAAAAGCTGCCATGAAAAAAGGGAGACCCGAGGGTCTCCCTTTTTTTGTCGCTCAAGTCTGAATCAGAACAGCACGCGGCAACGAATGGTGCCGTTGATGTGCTGCAGCTTCTCTTGCGCCATTTCCGAGTAATCGGCATCGACGTCGATCACGACGTAGCCGACTTTCTCGTTGGTCTGCAGGAACTGACCGGAAATGTTGATGCCGTTTTCGGCGAAGACCTTGTTGATCTCGCTCATCACACCCGGAATGTTCTCGTGGATGTGCAGCAGACGGTGCTTGCCAGGGTGAGCCGGCAGGGCCACTTCCGGGAAGTTCACGGACGATACCGACGTACCGTTGTCGCTGTACTTGACCAGTTTTTCTGCTACTTCCAGACCGATGTTGGCCTGTGCTTCAGCGGTAGAACCACCGATGTGCGGGGTCAGGATCACGTTGTCCAGGCCACGCAGCGGGCTTTCGAACTCTTCTTCGTTGGAGCGTGGCTCCACCGGGAATACGTCGATGGCCGCGCCGATCAGGTGCTTGTCCTTGATCGCGTCCGCCAGGGCGTCCAATTCGACCACGGTGCCGCGCGCGGCATTGATCAGGATGCCGCCCTTCTTGATGGCGCGGATTTCCTTCTCGCCGATCATCCACTGGGTGGCAGCGGTTTCCGGAACGTGCAGGGTGACGATGTCGGACATGCCCAACAGCTCGTGCAGGTTGCCGACCTGGGTGGCGTTGCCCAGTGGCAGCTTGGTCACGGTGTCGTAGAAGTAAACCTGCATGCCCAGACCTTCAGCCAGGACCGACAGTTGAGTACCGATCGAGCCGTAACCGACGATACCCAGCTTTTTGCCGCGGATTTCGAAGGAGTTGGCTGCGCTTTTGATCCAGCCGCCACGGTGGCAGGAAGCGTTCTTCTCAGGGATGCCGCGCAGCAACAGGATCGCCTCGGCCAGCACCAGTTCCGCAACGGAGCGAGTGTTGGAGTACGGCGCGTTGAATACCGCGATACCGCGTTCGCGAGCCGCGTTGAGGTCGACCTGGTTGGTACCGATGCAGAAACAGCCGACAGCCACCAGTTTCTTCGCGTGATCGAAGATCTCTTCGGTCAATTGAGTGCGGGAGCGAATGCCGATGAAGTGAGCATCAGCGATCTTTTCCTTCAGCTGGGCGTCCGGCAGAGAACCTGTGAGGTACTCGATGCTGGTGTAGCCCGCCGCCTTGAGGACGTCGACAGCCGATTGGTGGACGCCTTCGAGAAGAAGGAACTTGATCTTGCTCTTATCGAGAGAAGTCTTGCTCATCTGCGTAAACCTGTGTCCCGGAGAAAAAATGGCAGGGAAGGGAGCAGCCAGAGCTGACCCGGACGGCAGGAAAGCCGTCGCCGCAGAACAGCCTTTGGGCACTATCCTGCGGGGTCGGTATGCTAGCATATGCGACCTGCTAACACTCATTCTGCGACGTGAAGCGTACTCAGGATGACCATGAATTGTTCGAGAGTTCTGTCGATGACCAATCCTGCGCTGATTGATGAGCTGAAGACCCTGGTTGAGCCTGGCAAGGTCCTGACCGACGCCGACTCCCTGAACGCTTACGGCAAGGATTGGACCAAACATTTCGCCCCGGCCCCGACGGCCATTGTGTTTCCCAAGAATATTGAGCAGGTCCAGGCCATTGTCCGTTGGGCCAATGAACACAGGGTTGCGCTGGTGCCGTCCGGCGGTCGTACCGGGCTTTCTGCCGCAGCAGTGGCGGCCAATGGCGAAGTGGTCGTGTCCTTCGACTACATGAACCAGATCCTCGATGTGAACCTGACCGATCGCACGGCCGTTTGTCAGCCGGGCGTGGTTACCGAACAATTACAGAACAAGGCTGAAGAGCACGGTTTGTACTATCCGGTGGACTTCGCTTCGGCAGGTTCCAGCCAGATTGGCGGCAATATCGGCACCAATGCCGGCGGGATCAAGGTGATTCGCTACGGCATGACCCGCAACTGGGTGGCCGGCATGAAAGTCGTCACCGGCAAGGGCGATCTGCTGGAGCTGAACAAAGACCTGATCAAGAACGCCACCGGCTACGACCTGCGTCAGCTGTTCATCGGCGCCGAAGGCACGCTGGGCTTTGTCGTCGAAGCCACCATGCGTCTGGACCGTGCGCCGAAAAACCTCACCGCGATGGTCCTCGGCACTGCCGATTTCGATTCGATCATGCCGGTATTGCACGCGTTCCAGGGCAAACTTGACCTGACTGCGTTCGAATTCTTCTCCGACAAAGCCCTGGCCAAGGTCATGGCGCGCGGCGATGTACCGGCGCCGTTCGAATCCGACTGCCCGTTTTATGCGCTGCTGGAATTCGAAGCGACCACCGTCGATGTGGCCAACCACGCCCTGGAAACCTTCGAGCACTGCGTCGAGCAGGGCTGGGTGCTGGACGGCGTGATGAGCCAGAGCGATACCCAGTTGCAGAACCTCTGGAAGCTGCGCGAGTACATCTCCGAAACCATTTCCCACTGGACGCCGTACAAAAACGACATTTCGGTCACTGTGTCGAAAGTCCCAGCGTTCCTGAAGGAAATCGACGCGATCGTCGGCGAACACTACCCAGACTTCGAAATTGTCTGGTTCGGCCACATCGGCGACGGCAACCTGCACTTGAACATCCTCAAGCCGGATAACCTGAGCAAGGATGAGTTCTTCGCCAAGTGCGCCACCGTCAACAAGTGGGTGTTCGAAACCGTCGAGAAGTACAACGGTTCGATTTCCGCCGAACATGGCGTGGGCATGACCAAGCGTGATTACTTGACCTATAGCCGCTCACCGGTTGAGATCGAGTACATGAAAGCCGTCAAAGCGGTGTTCGACCCGAATGGCATCATGAACCCAGGCAAGATTTTCGCTGTTTGATTCTTCGAACTTTAAGAGCACGAAGCAGGAGTCGGTCAATGAGCTATCAGCACCAGTATGTCGACGGAACGCGTATTCATTTCCCGCTGGGGAAAGTGGTGTGCATCGGCCGCAACTACGCCGAACACGCCAAGGAACTGGACAACCCGGTGCCCACCGAACCACTGCTGTTCATCAAGCCCGGCAGCTGCGTGGTGCCACTGGAAGGCAGCTTCAGCATTCCGACCGAGCGCGGTTCGGTGCATTACGAAGCAGAAATAGCGGTGCTGATCGGCAAGCCATTGTCGACCAAGCCGAGCCGCGAAGAAGTGCTGGATGCCATCTCCGGCTTCGCCCCGGCCCTGGACCTGACCCTGCGCGACAAGCAGGCCGAGCTTAAAGCCAAGGGCCTGCCGTGGGAAATCGCCAAGTGCTTCGACGGTGCGGCGGTGATTGCGCCATTCGTGGCCGGCAGCACGTTTGCTGATCTGACCGACATCGGCATCCGCCTGACCATCAATGGCGAAGTCCGTCAGGATGGCAACAGCAAGGACATGCTCAATCCGATCGTGCCGATGATCCAGTACATGGCCGGCTGCTTCTCGCTGCAGGCCGGGGACGTGATCCTCACTGGCACGCCGGTGGGCGTTGGCCCGTTGAATGTCGGTGACGAACTGGTGCTCGAATTGCCGGGTGTCAGCCGCTTTACCAGTAGCGTTCTCTAAAAGGCAAAAGATCGCAGCCTGCCGCAGGCTGCGATCTTTTGATCTTGGCTGCCCACACAGGGCAATCCGGCCATTTCCCGTTTTTTTCACATTTTGTCTGGATAATTCCGGGGCTTATGGCATCTGAGCCTGTCCCAATGTGCTATTACCCATAGCCTGAATTTCTGGAACGCATCCCTGAATGGCCATCGAATCGCTGCCCAAGCTGAAAACTGCACGCCGCTCGCGTTTTGTCATGCGTTGGTATTCCTGGCTTTTACTGGTGGCGGTCGCTGCTTATGGCCTTGCGTTTGCGATGCATTGGGATGATCGCGGTGTGCTCTGGGTGAAGGAGCGCTTCGAAAGCCCTGCCGAACGCAAAGAGAGTGTCTGGCTGCCGGACTATCGGGCGGTGATCGACGCCAAACTGCTGCCGGGCATGGAGAAGGACGAAGCGTCGGACGTGTCTTACGACCCGCAGACCAAAACCCTGTTCTCCGTGATGGGCAAGAACCCGTTCCTGGTCGAGCTGACGTTGCAGGGCGACGTGTTGCGCAAAATGCCGCTGGTGGGTTGGAGCAACCCGGAAGGGGTGACGGTAATGGGCAATGGTTTGCTGGCGATTACCGATGAGCGCGAACACCTGCTCTCGATCGTGAAGGTCGATGCCGATACGCGCGAGCTGAACATCGCCAATTTCCCGAAATACGATCTTGGTCCCTCGAAAAACCAGAATAAAGGCTTCGAAGCCGTCGTCTGGGATGCCCGCCGCCAGCAACTTCTGCTGGGTGAAGAGCGTCCACCGGCGCTGTTCAGCTGGAAAAGCGATGGCAGCCAGATCCTCAAGGGTGACAAGCAAAAACTTTCCAGCGACGCACTGGATGTCCGTAACCTGTCGGCCCTGGCCATCGATCCGCGCACCGGCCACACCCTGGTGCTGTCCGCCGACTCTCACTTGTTGCTGGAACTGGACGAGAAGGGTGAGCAGGTCAGTTTCATGACCTTGCTCGGAGGGTTCAATGGCCTGAAGAAAACCATTCCCCGTGCCGAAGGCGTCACCATGGACGAAGCAGGCACGTTGTACATGGTGAGCGAGCCGAACCTGTTCTACCGCTTCGAAAAGCAACAGGTTCGGTAGTTGCGGTAGAAGGTCGCGGGCCATTAGGGTTTTAATTCAGGCAGCCGTGGTGTTTCATCCGCCCGTCCTGTTTCCGAGTTTGCCTGAATGCGTCGACTTGTCCGCCCCAAACCCCTGATGCTGATCCTGTCGGTCATTGCCCTGATCGTGTTGGTTGCCGTCGGCCAATACCCGCGCCTGTTCGAGCGCAGTGGGTTCAATGTGCAGGCGCTATGGCAGCCGATGAATGCCCAGCCCATTGGCCTGGACCAGTATCAGGTGGCGATCGAGGCGCGAGTCATTGACGGTCTGGACGACGATGTTTCAGCGCTGACCTTCGATCCAGTGCGCAAAAGCCTGTTCACTGTCACCCACAAAAAAGCCGAGCTGATCGAGTTGTCCCTGGAAGGCAAAATCCTGCGGCGTGTGGCGCTGGTCGGGTTCGGCGACCCGGAAGCAGTCGAGTTCATTAGCGCTGACACTTACGTGATCACCGATGAGCGTGAGCAACGGCTGATCAAGATTCATCTGCGCAAGGGCACGACGTTCCTCGATGCCGCGGACGCCGAGCAGATGGCCCTCGGCGTGCACATGAGCGGCAACAAGGGATTTGAGGGGTTGGCCTATGACTCGGTGGGCAAGCGCTTGTTCGTCGCCAAGGAGCGCGACCCGATGCTGATCTACGAAGTGCAGGGCTTTCCCCATTACAACCCGGAGAAGTCCTACGCGGTGCACGTGGTGAACAATCCCAAGCGCGATGGCGGAATGTTCGTGCGGGACTTGTCGAGCCTGCAATACGACGAGCGCAGCGGGCATTTGCTGGCGCTGTCCGATGAGTCGCGGTTGATTCTCGAGCTGGATGTGGACGGGCGACCGCTGAGTACGCTGTCACTGAGCAAGGGCCGTCAGGGGTTGCTCAAGCCTGTGCCGCAAGCAGAAGGCATTGCCATGGATGACGACGGTACCCTGTACTTGGTCAGTGAGCCGAACCTGTTCTACGTGTTCAAAAAACCGGCACAGCCCTGACCAACACCCCAAAACCAAGTGTAGGAGCGAGCTAGCTTCGCTCCTACAGATGGCTAAGGCATCAGGCCTTGAGGGTTTTCACGCCTTCGCTCGTGCCCAGCAGTAGCAAGTCAGCCGGGCGGGCCGCGAACAAACCGTTGGTGACCACGCCGACGATGGCGTTGATCTGTGTTTCCAGCTCCACCGGGTTGGTGATCTGCATGTTGAACACGTCGAGGATGATGTTGCCGTTGTCGGTTAGCACGCCTTCACGGTAAACCGGGTCGCCGCCGAGCTTCACCAGTTCGCGGGCCACGTGGCTGCGGGCCATCGGGATCACTTCCACCGGCAATGGGAACGCACCGAGCACCGGCACCAGTTTGCTGGCGTCGGCGATGCAGATGAAGGTCTTGGCCACGGCCGCCACGATCTTCTCGCGGGTCAGGGCTGCGCCGCCGCCCTTGATCAGGTGCAGGTGCTCGTCGCTTTCATCGGCGCCGTCGACGTAGAACTCCAGATCGCTGACGGTATTGAGCTCATACACCGGAATACCGTGGCCCTTGAGGCGCGCGGCGGTGGCTTCGGAACTGGCCACTGCGCCGTCAAACGCGCCTTTGTGCTTGGCCAGGGCGTCGATGAAGCAATTGGCGGTAGAGCCGGTGCCGACCCCGACGATGCTCTTGTCATCGAGTTTCGGGAGGATGAAGTCGACGGCGGCCTGAGCCACTGCCTGTTTGAGTTGATCCTGGGTCATGCGGGCTCCGAGGTGCCGAAGAGGGGGACGAAAGGCCGGCATTATAGGCCTCGCGATAGTGCTGGGGGAAACACTCCTGTGGCGAGGGGGCTTGCCCCCGTTGGAGTGCGCAGCGCTCCCCTGGCATTCTTTCAGACATACCGCATAAACAGATTTTACGACTACTTCGCAGCCGAACGGGGGCAAGCCCCCTCGCCACAATGGATCCGCGATGTCTGCAAAGGCTAAAACCTCTTGATTCGTGTGGTCGCACGCCCAAAAGCCGGGTTAGACTCCTTGGCCCTGCCCAACCCGTTCAGTGATGCTTTCCGATGCTCGAACAGTACGTCAAAAAGATCCTCACCTCGCGCGTTTATGACGTTGCCGTAGAAACCCCATTGCAGACTGCTCGCCAGCTCTCCGAGCGGCTGGGCAACGAGATTTGGCTCAAGCGTGAAGACTTGCAGCCGGTGTTCTCGTTCAAGATTCGCGGCGCTTACAACAAGCTGACGCAACTGAGCGATGAAGAGCGAGCGCGTGGCGTGGTCACCGCTTCGGCGGGCAACCATGCGCAAGGCCTGGCCCTGGCAGCCAAAGTGCTGGGCGTGAAAGCGACCATCGTGATGCCCAAGACCACCCCGGAGATCAAGGTCGAAGGCGTGCGTTCGCGCGGCGGCAAAGTGGTACTGCACGGCGATTCGTTCCCGGAAGCCCTGGCCTACTCGCTGAAACTGGTCGACGAAAAAGGCTACGTCTACATTCACCCCTACGACGATCCCCACACCATTGCCGGGCAGGGCACGGTGGCCATGGAGATTCTGCGCCAGCACCCGGGGCGCCTGGATGCGATCTTCGTTCCGGTGGGCGGCGGCGGATTGATCGCCGGGATTGCGGCGTACGTGAAATACCTGCGTCCGGACATCAAGATCATCGGTGTCGAACCGGATGATTCCAACTGCCTGCAAGCCGCCATGGCGGCCGGCGAGCGCGTGGTGTTGCCGACCGTGGGCCTGTTTGCCGATGGCGTCGCGGTGGCGCAGATCGGCCAGCACACCTTCGATATCTGCAAAGACTACGTTGATGAAGTGATCACCGTCAGCACCGATGAAATCTGTGCGGCGATCAAGGATATCTACGACGATACCCGCTCGATCACTGAACCTGCCGGCGCCTTGGGTGTGGCCGGGATCAAGAAGTACGTTGAGCAACGCGGCGTCACCGGTCACACCTTCGTGGCCATTGATTCTGGCGCCAACGTCAATTTCGACCGCTTGCGACACGTCGCCGAGCGCGCCGAGCTGGGCGAGGGCCGCGAAGCCATCATCGCCGTGACCATCCCCGAGAAACCGGGCAGTTTCAAGGCGTTCTGCGAAGCCATCGGCAAGCGCCAGATCACCGAATTCAACTACCGCTACAACACCGGCAGCGAAGCGCACATTTTTGTCGGCGTGCAGACCCATCCGGAAAACGACCCGCGCAGTGCGCTGCTCGGCAGTCTGACCGAGCAGGGGTTCCCGGTACTCGACCTGACCGACAACGAACTGGCCAAGTTGCACATACGCCACATGGTTGGCGGGCGTGCCGCCCAGGTGGTCGATGAGGTGGTGCTGCGCTTCGAGTTCCCGGAGCGTCCGGGTGCGTTGTTCAACTTTCTCAACAAACTCGGTGGGCGCTGGAACATTTCGATGTTCCACTACCGCAACCACGGCGCGGCGGATGGCCGTGTGGTCGCGGGCCTGCAAGTGCCCCACGACGAACGTCATCTGGTACCGGCGGCGCTGGAAGAAATCGGCTACCCGTACTGGGACGAAAGCGACAACCCGGCCTATCAGCTGTTTCTCGGCTGAGCGGCTACGCTGATGGGCAGCCTATAAGGAAATCGAACAATGGAAACGTTAACCGCCCTCAAAGTCGCGCATGGCGTGGCGACGGTGCTGCTGTTGCTGAGCGCACTGGGGCTGGCAATCTGGGTCTGGCGCACTCGTCGTAACGGTGATGCGACGGCGCCTGCGCGTACCTTGCAGCGACCGCAGGTGTTCATCTGGCTGTTGATGGGCCTGGCGCTGTTGAGCATGCCGTTCACCGGCTGGTGGATGGTGCATCTGGTGGGCTGGCCGTTGGGGCAGACCTGGTTGCTGGCGTCCAGTGTGCTGTACACCGTGGCGGCGCTGGGCTGGTTCTGGCTGCTGGTGCGGCTCAATCGGCTGCGCAAGGCGCCTTCGGCGGGCAATGGGAAGTTTACGTTGGCGTTGGCGTTGTTCAGTTTTGTCTGCTTTATCGCCATTGCGGGGTTGATGGGCGCCAAGCCGGTATAGCGCGGAATCTGTAGCAGCTGCCGAGGTACGAGGCTGCGATGGGCTGCGAAGCGGCCCCGAAGGGCGGTCCTGCGGACCGCAACGCAGCCTCGTACCTCGGCAGCTGCTACAGGCGTAATCAATCGCGCAGACTGATCACCGGCCAGCCACGTTTCTCGGCCTCGGCCCGCAAGTTAGGGTCCGGATCGACCGCGATCGGATTCGTCACTTGCTCCAGCAACGCCAAGTCGTTCATCGAGTCGCTGTAGAAATAACTGTCTTCCAGGCTGTGGCCGGTTTCTTCCAGCCAACGATTCAACCGGGTCACCTTGCCTTCACGGAAGCACGGGATATCGGTGCTGCGCCCGCTGTAGCGGCCGTCGATCATTTCGCATTCGGTGGCGATCAGGGTTTCAACGCCTAAACGCGTGGCGATCGGCCCGGTCACAAAGCGGTTGGTGGCGGTGATGATGACCAGCTTGTCGCCGGCCTCACGGTGTTGGGCCAGCAGTTCGAGGCCTTTGGGCAGCACGAGCGGTTCGATGCAGTCGCGCATGTAATCCAGGTGCCATTGATCCAGTGTCGCCATTTCGGTGCGACCAAGGACTTCCAGGCAGAAGTTCAGGTAGGCGGCCTGATCCAGCTTGCCGGCCAGGTAGTCCTGATAGAACTCGTCGTTGCGTGCCTTGTAGGCGACGGCGTCGAGGAAACCGCGTTCGCACAGATAATCGCCCCAGGCGTGGTCACTGTCGCCGCCCAGAAGCGTGTTGTCCAAGTCGAATAAAGCCAGCCGCATTGCAGTTACTCGCTGAAAAGTCTGTAGAAAGGTCTCCAGAATACGGACTTTTCACAAGAGTGCACATAAGGTAGGTCGGCTCGTTGCTGCTTTCACAACCTTTGTGGAACAATGCGGCGACATGCGTTTGCGAGGTTGTTGCCGTGATCGACCCCGATGGTTTCCGCCCCAATGTCGGGATCATTCTGACGAATGATGCTGGCCAGGTGCTATGGGCTCGCCGAATCAATCAAGATGCCTGGCAGTTTCCACAGGGCGGGATCAACCCCCAGGAGACGCCGGAAGACGCCTTGTACCGCGAGTTGAACGAAGAAGTGGGCCTGGAGCGCGAAGATGTTGAAATTCTCGCCTGCACCCGGGGCTGGTTGCGTTATCGTTTGCCGCAACGTTTGGTCAGAACGCACAGCCAACCGCTGTGCATCGGCCAGAAGCAGAAATGGTTTCTCCTGCGCCTGATCTCCAACGAGCAGCGGGTGCGGATGGATTTGACCGGTAAACCGGAATTCGATGGCTGGCGCTGGGTCAGCTATTGGTATCCGTTGGGCCAGGTGGTGACATTCAAGCGCGAGGTGTATCGACGCGCTCTCAAAGAGCTTGCCCCGCGCCTTTTAGCGCGCGACTGACGACGGAGTTCGACCCCGAGCCATGCTCAATACGCTGCGCAAGATCGTCCAGGAAGTTAACTCCGCCAAGGATCTCAAGGCGGCGTTGGGGATTATTGTGTTGCGCGTCAAAGAGGCCATGGGCAGCCAGGTCTGCTCGGTCTACCTGCTTGATCCAGAGACCAACCGCTTCGTGCTGATGGCCACCGAGGGCTTGAACAAGCGCTCGATCGGCAAAGTCAGCATGGCACCCAACGAAGGTCTGGTCGGCCTGGTCGGCACGCGTGAAGAACCCCTGAACCTCGAAAACGCCGCGGATCACCCGCGCTACCGTTACTTCGCCGAGACCGGTGAAGAGCGCTACGCGTCGTTCCTCGGGGCGCCGATCATTCACCACCGCCGCGTCGTCGGCGTGTTGGTCATTCAACAAAAGGAACGCCGCCAGTTCGATGAGGGTGAAGAAGCCTTCCTCGTGACCATGAGCGCGCAGCTCGCCGGCGTTATCGCCCACGCCGAGGCCACCGGTTCGATCCGTGGCCTGGGCCGTCAGGGCAAAGGTATTCAGGAAGCAAAGTTCGTCGGCGTACCGGGTTCGCCGGGCGCGGCGGTCGGCACCGCGGTCGTCATGCTGCCACCGGCCGATCTGGACGTGGTGCCGGACAAGACCATCACCGACATCGATGCAGAACTTGGGTTGTTCAAGACGGCCATCGAAGGCGTGCGCGCCGACATGCGTGCCTTGTCCGCCAAGCTGGCAACCCAGCTGCGGCCTGAAGAGCGGGCGCTGTTCGACGTCTACCTGATGATGCTCGATGATGCCTCGCTCGGCAGCGAAGTCACCACCGTGATCAAGACCGGTCAGTGGGCCCAGGGCGCATTGCGTCAGGTGGTTACCGATCACGTCAACCGTTTCGAACTGATGGACGACGCCTACCTGCGTGAGCGCGCCTCGGACGTCAAAGACCTCGGTCGCCGTTTGCTCGCCTACTTGCAGGAAGAGCGGCAGCAGACGCTGGTCTACCCCGACAACACCATTCTGGTCAGCGAAGAACTGACGCCGGCGATGCTCGGCGAGGTGCCGGAAGGCAAGCTGGTGGGCCTGGTGTCGGTACTCGGTTCCGGCAACTCCCACGTGGCGATCCTGGCGCGCGCCATGGGTATTCCGACGGTGATGGGCCTGGTCGACCTGCCGTACTCCAAGGTCGACGGCATCCAGATGATCGTCGACGGCTACCACGGCGAGGTCTACACCAACCCGAGTGACGTGCTGCGCAAGCAGTTCGCCGACGTGGTCGAGGAAGAGAAACAACTGGCCCTCGGGCTGGATGCATTGCGCGACCTGCCGTGCGTAACGGTCGATGGCCACCGCATGCCGCTGTGGGTCAACACCGGCCTGCTGGCGGACGTGGCGCGGGCGCAGAAGCGCGGTGCCGAGGGCGTGGGTCTGTACCGGACCGAAGTGCCGTTCATGATCAACCAGCGTTTCCCGAGTGAAAAGGAACAACTGGCGATCTATCGCGAGCAACTCGCCGCGTTCCATCCACAACCAGTGACCATGCGCAGCCTGGACATTGGCGGTGACAAGGCGCTGTCGTACTTCCCGATCAAGGAAGACAACCCGTTCCTCGGCTGGCGCGGCATTCGCGTGACCCTCGACCACCCGGAAATCTTCCTGGTGCAGACTCGCGCCATGCTCAAGGCGAGCGAAGGCCTGAACAACCTGCGCATTCTGTTGCCGATGATTTCCGGCACCCATGAACTGGAAGAAGCCTTGCACCTGATCCACCGGGCCTGGGGCGAAGTCCGCGACGAAGGCACCGACGTGCCGATGCCGCCGGTTGGCGTGATGATCGAGATTCCGGCGGCGGTGTACCAGACCAAGGAACTGGCGCGGCAAGTGGACTTCCTGTCGGTCGGCTCCAACGACCTGACCCAGTACCTGTTGGCCGTGGACCGAAACAACCCACGGGTGGCCGACCTCTACGACTACCTGCACCCGGCGGTGCTGCAAGCCCTGCAGAGCGTGGTGCGCGATGCGCATGCCGAAGGCAAACCGGTGAGTATCTGCGGCGAAATGGCCGGTGACCCGGCGGCGGCGGTGCTGTTGATGGCAATGGGCTTCGACAGCCTGTCGATGAACGCCACCAACTTGCCGAAAGTGAAGTGGATGCTGCGTCAGATCAACCTGAGCAAGGCCAAGGAGTTGCTGGCGGAGCTGATGACCATCGACAACCCGCAAGTTATCCACAGCTCACTGCAACTGGCGCTGAAGAACCTTGGGTTGGCGCGGATGATCAATCCGGCTTCGGTCAAGACCCTCTAACCGAGTGGACGCAAAAAGATCGCAGCCTTCGGCAGCTCCTACAGGTGTACGCAAAGCCCTGTAGGAGCTGCCGAAGGTTCGGGCCGCGTTCGGACGATCTTTTAGATTTTGATCTCTATTTCCCCAAGATGCCCCCCATACGGCCCGAAGCTCCGTTCGACCATATGCCGCACCCCATCCGCCTGAACAATCAACGCCGTGCTCGCCCGTGTCCCATAAGCCTGGCTCTTGATAAACACACTCGACAACAACGTCTCGGTGGTTTGCCCCACGCCAGTGTCCGGCAGCTCGGCAAGCGGCGCCGTCTGCGGATCGCTGAGCAAGGCCAATAGCGCCTGCGGCTGCGGGTCGTCCAGTACTTCGCTCAGTGCTGCCTTGGCCTTGAGCACTTTTGGCCACGGTGTATCCAGCCCCGCGTTCGATAGCCCATAAACCCCAGGCTTGAGCCTGACCGCCTCGGTCTCCCGGGCATTGAAGTGCCACAACTCGCTGGCATTGCCGATCAGCAGATTAAACCCGGCATATTCAGGCGAACGTCGGACAACGTCGTTTAAATAGTCTTCAATCGGCATGTCGCCGATGAGAAATTGCGCCACCAGTTCGCCTCGCGACCTGGCGGCCGGCGGCTGAAGTGGATCGCGGATGTTGGTCAGCGCGGCGAAGCGCCCATGGGCGCCGACACCGAGCCACGTACCGCCGGCCTCAAGGTCACGACCGGCGTACACGTGCGCAGCTTGCGGCCATTGCGCCAAAGGCAGGCTGGGCCGGGCATAGAATTCGTCGCGGTTGGCCGCCACGATCAGCGGTTGGGCATGACCCGGCCGCCAGGCAAAGACAATCAGGCACATAAGGTGGTCCTTGTGTGTTTTTTGCTCACTCTACGCAGACATCGCTCATCGATCCATCGCCATCCGCAGTGGAGCCCGAGGCCATGCATCCGTTACCATGCCGCTCCTGTTTCGGGATGCTTGGGGATGTGGCCATGGAATTTCTGCTCTATCTGGCGCTGGGCGCCTGTGCGGGCGTGCTGGCCGGGCTGTTTGGGGTAGGCGGCGGGATCATTATCGTTCCGGTGCTGGTGTTCAGCTTCACCTTGCAGGGATTTGATGTG
This sequence comes from Pseudomonas sp. Pseusp18, assembly GCF_059506005.1. NCBI lineage: Bacteria > Pseudomonadati > Pseudomonadota > Gammaproteobacteria > Pseudomonadales > Pseudomonadaceae > Pseudomonas > Pseudomonas sp. Pseusp18. Next base: position 6,262,390 of record NZ_CP169240.1, on the reverse strand, counting down.
TCGATCCTGACGCATCTTGCAGTCGGCACTTCCCTGGCGACGATCATTTTTACGTCGGTCAATGCGGTTCGCGAGCATCATCGCCGCGGCGCCGTGCGTTGGCCGATTTTTGCCTGGATGACCCTCGGCATTCTGATCGGTGCCGGTTTCGGCGCGCTGACCGCCGAAGCGATCTCCGGGCCGAATCTGCAGAAGATCATCGGCGTATTCGCGTTGATCATCGCGGTTCAACTCGCTTTGGACTTCAAACCCAAGGCCAGCCGAACGGTGCCTGGTAAAGTCGGCCTGACCGTGGCCGGCAGTGTGATTGGCTGGGCCTCGGCGATTTTCGGGATCGGCGGCGGTTCGCTGACCGTGCCGTTCCTGACCTGGCGCAGCGTACCGATGCAACAAGCGGTGGCGACGTCGTCGGCTTGTGGCCTGCCCATCGCCTTGGCAAGTGCATTAAGTTTCATGATTCTGGGCTGGCACGATCCACTGCTGCCGGCCCATAGTCTCGGTTTTGTTTATTTGCCGGCGCTGCTGGGGATCGCCCTGACCAGCATGGTCTTCGCCCGCCTCGGTGCGCGACTGGCCCACAGGCTGTCGCCACGCTTGCTGAAAAGACTGTTTGCCGCTTTGCTGTTTTGCGTCGGCTTGAACTTCCTGCTCTGACACGTAACGCAATCCTGGCTTAATCCTGGCGTGACAGCGTCGCCCGGGAATTTTGAAGGTTTCAACTCTAACGAGGAGTCGCAATGCTGCCTTACCCGCAGATCGACCCGGTGGCCCTGGCCATCGGTCCGCTGAAAATCCACTGGTACGGCCTGATGTACCTGGTCGGCATCGGCGGCGCGTGGCTGCTGGCGTCCCGTCGGCTGAACCGCTTCGACCCGACCTGGACCAAGGAGAAACTCTCCGACATGGTGTTCTGGATGTCGATGGGCGTCATCGTCGGCGGCCGCCTGGGTTATGTGCTGTTTTATGATCTGAGCGCTTACCTGGCCAACCCGATGTTGATCTTCGAAGTGTGGAAGGGCGGCATGTCGTTCCACGGTGGCTTCATCGGTGTGATGCTCGCAGCGTTGTGGTTTGGTAAAAAGAACAACAAGTCGTTCTTCCAGCTGATGGATTTCGTCGCGCCGATGGTGCCGATCGGCCTGGGCGCCGGACGCATTGGTAATTTCATCAACGCCGAGTTGTGGGGCAAGCCGACCGACGTGCCGTGGGCGATGATCTTCCCGCCGTTCAGCGACCCGGCGCAGTTGCCGCGTCATCCGTCGCAGCTGTACCAGTTTGCGCTGGAAGGTGTGGCGCTGTTCCTGATCCTCTGGCTGTTCTCGCGCAAGCCACGGCCGACCATGGCGGTGTCCGGGATGTTCGCGCTGTTCTACGGCATCTTCCGGTTCATCGTCGAATTCGTTCGCGTACCGGATGCGCAGCTGGGCTATCTGGCCTGGAACTGGCTGACCATGGGCCAGGTGCTGTGCGTACCGATGATCGTCGGCGGTCTATTCCTGATCTGGCTGGCTTATCGACGCGCCCCGGCGGCCCCCGCAGCTGCATAAGAAGCCGGCGCAAAAAATTCGAACCCCGGGGCGACGGCTCCGGGTTCAAGGACACAGGTAATTCATGAAGCAATATCTCGAACTGGTCGCCCATGTCATCAAGAACGGCACCAAACAGGCCAACCGCACCGGCGTGAACACCATCAGCTTTCCGGGTGCGATGCTGCGCTTCGATTTGCAGGAAGGTTTCCCGGCGATCACCACCCGCAAGATGGCGTTCAAGTCGGCCATCGGCGAGATGTGCGGTTTTCTGCGCGGGGTGAACAACGCCGCTGAATTCCGTGCGTTGGGCTGCAAGGTCTGGGACCAGAATGCCAACGAAAACGCCCAGTGGCTGGCCAACCCGTTCCGTCAGGGCGAAGACGACCTCGGCGAGATCTACGGCGTGCAATGGCGCAAATGGCCGGCGTACAAGCAGATTCCGGTCAGCAACCAGGCCGCCATCGAGCAGACCCTGAGCCAGGGTTATCGGCAGATCGCCGAAGGCGAAGAAGACGGCCAGGCTTATGTGGTGCTGTACAAGGCGATCGACCAGATCCGCCAGTGCGTCGACACCATCATCAAGGACCCGGGCAGCCGTCGCATCCTGTTCCACGGCTGGAACGTTGCGCAGCTCGATGAGATGGCCCTGCCGCCGTGCCACTTGCTGTACCAGTTCCACCCGAATGTCGAGACCAGGGAAATCTCCCTGACCCTCTACATCCGCTCCAACGACCTGGGCCTGGGCACGCCGTTCAACCTCACCGAAGGCGCCGCGCTGCTGAGCCTGATCGGCCGCCTGACCGGTTACACGCCGCGCTGGTTCACCTATTTCATCGGCGATGCCCACGTCTACGAAAACCACCTGGATATGCTCAACGAACAGCTCAAGCGCGAGCCGTTCGCTATGCCGAAGCTGAAGATATCCGACCGTGTGCCGGAATTCGCCAAGACCGGCGTGTACCAGCCGGAATGGCTGGAGCTGATCGAGCCGAGTGACTTCTCGCTCGAAGGCTACGAGCACCACGCCCCAATGACCGCGCCGATGGCGGTCTAAAGCGTCACGCCGATTCCCCTGTAGGAGCTGCCGAAGGCTGCGATCTTTTGATCTTGATCTTTAAGGATCAAAAGATCGCAGCCTTCGGCAGCTCCTACGGGGGTTGTGGTGTTTTTAGTGGCCGTGACTGCGGCCAACATGGGAATGCTCCACCTCCGTCGCCACAACCCCGCCACTCACCTCCAACCGCTGCAAAATCCCGCACTGATCGATATCCGGCCCTTCGCTGCAGCGTTGGCGCAGGTCGAGCAGTTGTGTCTGCAACGCCAGCAAACCGTCGATTCGTGCCTTCACATGGTGGATATGTTCGTCGATCAACGCGTTGACGTTTTCGCATTGATCCTGCGGGCTGTCGCGCAGGGCCAGCAGGCTGCGGATTTCCTCGAGAGTCATGTCGAGGGTGCGGCAGTTGCGGATGAAGGTCAGGCGCTCGGCGTGGGCCTGGGTGTAGACGCGGTAATTACCGTCGCTGCGGGCCGGTTCCGGCAGCAGGTTTTCGCGCTCGTAGTAGCGGATGGTTTCCACGGCGCAGTCGGTGAGTTTCGCCAGTTCTCCTATTTTCATCGCGTCAATCTCCAAAAGGGTGCTTGACCCTATAGTGGCTACAGGGTCTTTACTTGGCAACAGGCACCTTCATGGACGCGACCAATGAGCGATTCTCTTCACACCCACAAACCCGAGGCTGATCACGATCACGATCACGATCACAGCCACAAGCTGCAGCCTGTGCCCCAGCATGTCCATGGTAGCCATGATCATGGCGGCCACGGCGATTCCTGCTGTTCCTCCAAAGCCGCAGCGCCATCGCTGATCAAGTTGAGCGAAACGCCGACCGCTGGCGCGCGGCTGAGCAGCTTCCGCATCGAGGCCATGGACTGCCCGACCGAGCAGACGCTGATCCAGAACAAGCTCGGCAAGCTTGCGGGTGTGCAGCAACTGGAGTTCAACCTGATCAACCGGGTGTTGGGCGTGACCCATGACCTGCCGGGCACCGCGCCGATCATCGAGGCGATCAAGTCGCTCGGCATGCACGCCGAGCCGCTGGAACAAGGCGTCGAAGCGCCAATACCTGTGCCAGAGAAAAAACCTTGGTGGCCATTGGCGCTGTCCGGCGTTGGTGCGTTGGCGGCTGAAGTGATCCACTTCACTAACGCGGCGCCCAATTGGGTGGTGGCGGTGATTGCGCTGATCTCAATCCTCAGTGGCGGCCTGGGTACCTATAAAAAGGGCTGGATCGCCCTGAAAAACCTCAACCTGAACATCAACGCGCTGATGAGCATCGCGGTGACCGGTGCGGTCCTGATCGGCCAATGGCCGGAAGCGGCGATGGTGATGTTCCTGTTCACCGTCGCCGAGTTGATCGAAGCCAGGTCCCTGGACCGGGCGCGCAACGCCATCGGCGGACTGATGCAGATGGCGCCCGAGCAAGCCACGGTGCAGCAAGCCGATGGCAGTTGGGTCGCACAACCGGTGAAAAACATCGAGCTGGGTGCGCGGGTGCGAGTGCGTCCCGGCGAGCGGATCGGTCTGGATGGCGAAGTGGTGTCCGGCAGCTCGACCATCGATCAGGCGCCGATTACCGGCGAGAGCCTGCCGGTCGAGAAAACCGTTGGCGACAAGGTGTTTGCCGGCACCATCAACCAGTCCGGTTCGCTGGAATATGTGGTGACTGCCGCAGCGAGCAATTCGACCCTGGCGCGGATCATTCATGCCGTCGAACAGGCCCAAGGGGCGCGGGCGCCGACCCAGCGTTTCGTCGACAGCTTTTCGAAAATCTACACACCGGCGGTGTTCATCCTGGCCCTCGCCGTGGCGGTGATCCCGCCGCTGTTCATGGACGCGCTGTGGTTCGACTGGATCTATCGGGCGCTGGTGTTGCTGGTGGTCGCCTGCCCATGCGCCTTGGTGATTTCCACTCCGGTGACCATCGTCAGCGGCCTCGCGGCAGCGGCGCGCAAAGGGATTCTGGTCAAGGGCGGCGTCTACCTGGAGCACGGCTACAAACTCGATTACCTGGCTCTCGACAAGACCGGCACCCTCACGCATGGCAAACCGGTGCAGACCGACTATTTGTCCCTCGACCCGACCGCCGATCAAACAGCCCCGGCCCTTGCGGCGGCGCTGGCTGGTCGCTCGGATCACCCGGTGTCGCTGGCCATCGCCAACGCGGCAGTTGTGGATAACCAGCGCGCGCCGCTGACTGTGGATAACTTCGAAGCCTTGGCGGGGCGTGGAGTACGCGGTGAGATCAATGGTGAGCTCTATCACCTGGGCAACCATCGACTGGTGGAAGATCTGGGCCTGTGTTCTCCAGCGCTGGAAGAAAAACTGTTTGCGCTGGAGAAACAGGGCAAGTCGGTGGTGCTGTTGCTCGACAAGTCAGGTCCCCTGGCGCTGTTCGCCGTGGCAGACACCGTGAAAGCGTCCAGCCGCGAAGCGATCCAGCAATTGCATGAGCTGGGCGTCAAAACCCTGATGCTGACCGGCGACAACGTTCACACCGCCCAGGTCATCGCCGCCCATGTGGGCATTGATCAGGCGCAGGGCGATCTGTTGCCGACCGAGAAGCTGCAAGCCATCGAAACGCTGTATGCCCAGGGTTATCGCGTGGGAATGGTCGGCGACGGCATCAACGACGCCCCGGCGCTGGCGCGGGCCGAGATCGGTTTCGCCATGGCAGCGGCCGGTACCGATACCGCCATCGAAACCGCCGATGTCGCCCTGATGGACGATGATCTGCGCAAGATCCCTGCCTTCATCAGCCTGTCGCGGCAGACCTCTAACATCCTCAAACAGAACATTGCCCTGGCATTGGTCATCAAAGCGATCTTTCTTGGGGTAACCTTCGCCGGGATCGCCACCATGTGGATGGCGGTGTTCGCCGACATGGGCGTGAGCCTGTTGGTGGTGTTCAACGGTTTGCGCCTGTTGCGCAAATAGACGATGAGGGACGGGTGTGCTGAGTGCCGAGCTGAAGGCGTTTTACATGGTGGCCCGGCTGGGCAGCATTACCCTGGCGGCGAAAAAGCTCGGCCTGAGCCAACCGACGGTGACGACCCAGATTCGGCATCTGGAAAGCCAGTATTCGGTTGAGCTGTTCTACCGTGGCGGCCGCCGCCTCAGCGTCAGCGACGAAGGCGCGCGGCTGTTGCCGATGGTCAAGGCACTGTTGCAGCAGGAAGCCGATATCGAGTTCTTCCTGCGTAACAGTGGTCAGGTCCAGGGCACGTTGCGCATCGCCGCCACGGCGCCGTATTACATCCTCGATCTGGTGAAGACCTTTCGCGAGCGCTTGCCGCAGGTGGAGGTGTCGGTGGAAATCGGCAACTCCCAGCAGGTGCTCGAAGCGCTGGAGGATTACCGGGTCGATGTTGCCGCGTCCTCGCAGTTGCTCGACGATGCGCGGTTGATTCGCCGGGTGCTCGGCAGCGATCCGCTGGTGTTGGCGGTGCATCGCAATCATCCGCTGGCGGTGCATGATCATGTACCGCTCAGTGCGCTGGCGGGGCATACCTTGTTGATGCGCGAGTCGGGCTCGACCACTCGGCGCTTGACCGAAGAGTTGCTGGCCAGCGCAGGAGTGAGTTTCGGGCCGTTGCTGGAGATTGGTAGTCGCGAGTCGATTCGTGAAGCGGTGCTGCGCAACATCGGCATCAGCATCATCGCCCGGCAGGAAGTGCCGCACGATCCGCAATTGCGGGTGTTGACCCTCGAAAATGCGCCGCAGATTCCCGAATACCTGTACTGCCTCAAGGAACGAAAAGGCGCCCGGCTGCCGGCGGCGTTTCTCGGGTTGGCGCAGGAAATGGCCCCGGCGTAGATCCCTGTGGCGAGGGAGCTTGCTCCCGCTGGACTGCGCAGCAGGCCCATTTTCTGGGGCCGCTTCGCAACCCAGCGGGAGCAAGCTCCCTCGCCACAGGTTATTCACTGTTCGTTCCATCCAACTAAAATCCCCGAATACCACTATCGGCCGTTTTTGCCTCGTTGCCACATGACAGACGCATTGCAAACCTAGGATGGCCCTCATCTGCTTGATGAGGCCTGTCCATGAACCACTCGATCGCAACTGCCCTGACCAACCCCGGCGCGCCGATGAAAGTGCGCGGCGTGCAGAAACGCTTCGGCGCGTTCACCGCGCTGGATAACGTTTCCCTCGACGTGGCAGCGGGTGAGCTGGTGTGCCTCTTGGGGCCGTCGGGCTGTGGCAAAACCACCTTGCTGCGCTGCATCGCCGGCCTTGAGCGCCAGGACAGCGGCGAGTTGTACCTCGGCGATCGCGACGTTTCCCACCTGGCACCTCAAGCCCGGGACTACGGCATTCTCTTCCAGTCCTACGCGTTGTTCCCCAATCTCACCGTCGAAGCGAACATCGCCTACGGCCTCGCCGGCAGCGGTCGCGAGGAAGTGCGCCAGCGAGTCGGTCAGATGCTGGAACTGGTCGGCCTGATCGGCAGTGAAAAAAAATACCCCGGCCAGTTATCTGGCGGCCAACAGCAACGGGTGGCCCTGGCTCGGGCCTTGGCTCCGGCGCCGTCATTGTTGTTGCTGGACGAACCGATGTCGGCGCTCGACGCCCGGGTCCGCGAGCATCTGTGCACCGAACTGCGCCAATTGCAGCGCAATCTCGGCATCACCACCCTGATGGTCACCCACAATCAGGACGAGGCCATGCTGATGGCCGACCGAATCGCCGTGATGAACAACGGCAAGGTCGAGCAGTACACCACGCCGCAGGATATCTACGACCGTCCGGCCACACCGTTTGTGGCGGAGTTTGTCGGTCAGGGCAACTGGCTGCCGTTCCGCCGTAGCAGCGACAGCCATGCCCAGGTCGGCGGGATGCACATGCGCCTGGCCGAAGGCAGTGCGAAAACCGCGTCGGGCCGGTTGTTCTGCCGCCCCGAAGCGATCAACGTCAATCCGCTGGTGCATGAAGAAAACCTGTTCCCGGCCAAGGTTCGCGAAATCACTTTCCTCGGCAATCGTTGCCGCATGAGCTTCGAACTCGATCAGCTGCCGGGCCATGCGCTACTGGCGGAACTGGCGCCGGAAGCCATGCCGCGACTCGGTGCGCAACAGATCATGGTCGCCTTGCCGCCGCGCAGCCTGCAGGTGTTTGCCTGATGAACGCGAACGTCGCGCTGCCGATACCGCACAAGCAGGTTCGGCAGACCTCCCGCGCCGAGATCGGCGACCGGTTGTTCGTGGTCGGCGGCAAGGTGCTGTTGCTGGTGTTGCTCGGCGTGGCGGTGTTGATGCCGTTGCTGGCGATCTTCTGGCGCGGGCTCAGTTCGCAGGCCGGGCAGGGCGGTGGTCTGGTGGCTGCCGGTGAATTGCTGACCAGTGCGAATTTCCATTGGTTGCTCGGTAACAGCCTGAAGGTTTCCCTCAGCGTGGCGGCGATTGTCGTACCGTTGGCCTACCTGTTTGCCTACGCCCTGCAACGCACGATGATTCCCGGCAAAGGTATCTGGCGCGGCATGTCGCTGCTGCCGTTGATGGCGCCGTCGATGTTGCCGGGGATTGCGCTGGTTTATCTGTTCGGTAATCAGGGCCTGTTGCGCGGTCTGCTCTCGGACAACATCTACGGTTTCTGGGGCATTGTGCTCGGCGAGGTCATCTATACCTTCCCACACGCCTTGATGATTTTGCTGTCGGCGTTGTCCCTGGCGGATGCGCGACTGTTCGATGCCGCCTCCAGCATGGGCGCCAGTCCGGCGAAAGCCTTTCGCAGCATCACTTGGCCGGCGACGCGTCAGGCGGTATTCGCGGCGTTCTGTTTGGTGTTCACCCTGACCATCACCGACTTCGGTGTGCCCGTGGTGGTCGGTGGCGACTATCAAGTGCTGGCGCTGGAAGCCTACAAAGCGGTGGTCGGCCAGCAACAATTCGGTCGCGGCGCACTGATCGGCATGGTCCTGCTGCTGCCGGCGCTGTTCAGCTTTGGTGTCGACGCCTGGCTGCGTCGGCGTCACGGCGACTCCATGAGCGGTCGGGCGCAAGTGTTTCAACCAGCGCCGTCGAAGCTGCGCGACGGTTGTTATCTGGCCATCGTGCTGCTGATCTGCGCGGTATTGCTGCTGGTGTTCGGCATGGCGGTGTACTCGTCGCTGGTGAAGTTCTGGCCGTACAACCTGTCGCTGTCGCTCAACCATTACCAGTTCAACGACACCGCGGGAGGCGGCTGGCTGGCCTACGGCAACAGCGTGAAGATGGCGCTGTGCACGGCGTTGATCGGCAGCGTGCTGATCTTCACCGGCGCGTACCTGATGGAAAAGACCCGTGGTCAGCGCGGCCTGAATCTGATGTTGCGCATGCTCAGTTTCGTACCGATGGCGGTGCCGGGCCTGGTGCTGGGGCTGGGTTACGTCTTCTTCTTCAACCTCAACGGCAATCCGTTGCATGTGTTCTACGGCAGCATGAGCCTGCTGGTGGTTTGCACCATTGCTCACTATTTGACCACCGCGCAAATGACCGCCACCACCGCGCTGCGCCAACTCGACGCCGAGTTCGAAGCCGCCGCGCTGTCGCTCAAGGCGCCGCTGTATCGGCACTACCTGCGGGTCACCGTGCCGATCTGCCTGCCGGCGCTGTTGGACATCGTGCGCTACCTGTTCGTCTCGGCCATGACCACCGTCTCGGCGGCGATCTTCCTCTACAGCCCCGACACCATTCTCGCGGCGGTGGCGGTGCTGAACATGGACGACGCCGGCAACGTCGGCGGCGCGGCGGCGATGTCGACCCTGATTCTGTTCACCTCGGCAGGCGTGTCCCTGCTGCTGGCCTGGGCCTCGCGCGGTTTATTGCGTCGCTCCCAGGCCTGGCGGCAGACCGCGCCCGGTCTTTGATTCACACCTTCAACTCACACAGGAATTGCACCATGTTCAAGCCCTTGGCCCTGGCCGCTGCTGTCCTCACCGCTTTCAGCCTGAACGCCTTCGCTGCGAAAACCGAGTTGACGGTGTACACCGCCCTCGAAGCCGAACAACTGAAGACCTACAAAGAAGCCTTCGAGAAGGCCAACCCGGACGTCGAGATCAAGTGGGTGCGCGACTCCACCGGCATCATCACCGCCAAGCTGCTGGCCGAAAAAGCCCGCCCGCAAGCCGATGCGGTGTGGGGCCTGGCGGCATCGAGCCTGGCGATCCTCGATCAGCAAGGCATGCTGCAAAGCTACGCGCCGAAGGACCTGGGCAAGATCGGCGGCAACTACCGTGATGCTGCCAACCCACCGGCCTGGGTCGGCATGGACGTGTGGGCGGCGACCATTTGCTTCAACACTGTCGAAGCCGAAAAGCAGGGTTTGAGCAAGCCCGTGAGCTGGCAGGACCTGACCAAGCCTGAGTACAAAGGCAAGATCGTCATGCCCAACCCGGCCTCGTCCGGCACCGGTTTCCTCGACGTCAGCGCCTGGCTGCAAACCTTCGGCGAGAAGCAGGGCTGGCAGTACATGGACGACCTGCACCAGAACATCGGCCAGTACGTTCACTCCGGTTCCAAGCCGTGCAAACTCGCCGCTGCCGGTGAATTCCCGATCGGCATTTCCTTCGAATACCCGGCTGTTCAGTTGAAGCGCCAAGGCGCGCCGCTCGACATCATCCTGCCGAAAGAAGGCCTGGGCTGGGAGATCGAAGCGACCGCCGTGATCAAAGGCACACCGAATGAAGACGCGGCGAAGAAACTGGCCGACTTCTCCGCAAGCCCGGCGGCGATGGAACTTTATAAAGAGAACTTCGCGGTGCTCGCGCAACCGGGTATCGCCAAGCCGCAGACCGAATTGCCGGCGGACTATGAGCAGCGCTTGATCAAGAACGACTTTGCCTGGGCCTCGAAGAATCGCGACGAGATCCTGACTGAATGGCGCAAGCGCTATGACGGCAAGTCCGAGAAAGTAGCTGCCAAGTAACTGACTCACACCTTGTGGCGAGGGAGCTTGCTCCCGCTGGACTGCGCAGCAGGCCCCTTCTTTTCAGATAGAGAGGGGGGGCCGCTACGCGCCCCAGCGGGAGCAAGCTCCCTCGCCACAAAAAGCGGGATTATCTTCATGACACACCACAGCGACATGCTGATCGTCGGCGCCGGCATTCTCGGCCTGTCCCACGCCTATGCCGCCGCCAGGCGCGGCCTCAAGGTCAAAGTCTTCGATCGCAGCGCCACGCCATTGGGCGCTTCGGTACGCAACTTCGGCCAGGCACTGGTCACCGGCCAACCACCGGGACCAATGCTGGAACTGGCCAGAGCCAGTCGAGAAATCTGGGGCCAATGGGCAGAACTCGCCGGCCTGCACCTCAAGCGCAACGGCTCGTACCTGTTCGCGCGTACCGAAGCGGAAGAACACCTGCTGGAAGCCTTCTGCGCCGGGCGTGCCGTGGAGCACGGTTACCGTGTCGAGCTGTTGCGCGGCAACCCATTGCGGGATTTATACAGCGGTCAGTTCAGCCATCACCGCGCCGCGTTGCACGGCATGGACGACCAACAGTTGTATTCCCGCGAGGCGATTCCGGCATTGATCGACTATCTGCGCCGTGAGTTGGGCGTCGAGTTTCACTTCTCTGCCCTGGTACGCGACATCGAGCCGGGCCGCGTGCACAGCACCGCCGGCACCTTCAACGCCGAGCAGATCATCGTTTGCTCCGGCCACGATTATCAAACTTTGCTGGCCGAGCCGATTGCCGAACTCAACCCGCAAGTCTGTCGGCTGCAAATGCTCCGCGCCCGGCCGCAGATCAACCTCAACCTGCGACACGCACTGCTCACCGGTCTGAGTTGTGTGCACTACGGCGCCTTCGCCGATCTGCCGGAAGCTGCGGCGGTACAGGCGCAGATTCTGCGCGAGGCGCCTCATCTGCATGAAAACGGCATTCACCTGCTGATCAGCCCGACACCATACGGTGAATTAATCATCGGCGACTCCCACCATTACGGCAGCGATCCGTCGCCGTTCAATGCCGAGCAGGTGGACGACTGGATGCTCGAACTGGCCGAACAAACCCTGGGTTGCAAGGTGCAAGTGATCGAGCGCTGGCAGGGTGTTTACGGTTCGCGCGGCCCCGGCCCGTTCTCCTTTCTGCGGCCGATGCCGGGTGTGAGCGTGGCGCTGATGCACACTGGTGTCGGCATGAGTGTCGGGCCGGCGTTGGCGGAACGTAACGTCGCCAGCTTATTGGGGGACGGTTGATGGACCGCCATCAGCAAGTGATCGTCGAGGTGTTCGGTCTGTACGAGCGGTTTGGCGACAACGACTACATCGGCGAACCGGTGTCGCAGATCGAGCACATGTCGCAAGCGGCCGAACTGGCGATGGCCGAGGGCTTCGATGATGAAGTAGTACTGGCGGCGTTCTTTCACGACATCGGGCATCTCTGTGCCGAGGGGGTCGAGAGCATGGGCGGCTTTGGTGTGGTCAGCCATGAGTGTTTGGGCGCTGATTATTTGCGTCGGGCCGGCTTCAGCGAACGCATGGCGCGGCTTGTGGAGTATCACGTGCAGGCGAAGCGTTATCTGACGCTCAAAGAGCCTGGGTACTACGAGCGTCTGAGTGAAGCCAGTCGGCGGACGCTGGAGTATCAGGGCGGGCTGATGAGCGCTGAAGAGGCTGAGGCCTTTGAGCAGGATCCGTTGTGTGCCGTCAGTTTGCGGATGCGCCAGTGGGATGAGTTGGCCAAGCAGATGTGGGTGCCGGTGATTGATCTGGATGTGTTGAAGGAAAAGGCGTTGCGTGTGCTGCGTACTTAACTATCAATCACCTTTTCAGCCAACACCTCAACCTGCTCCTGTCGCTCTGCCTGATTCAGCTTCGAATGAGGATTGAGCGACGACCACTGCGGATGCGCCCGGGCCTTGTTCAGCGCTTCCGGCAGTTTGCCTTCGCGCCAGGTTTTGTCCTGCGGTGTGGCGACCTGAATGCTGTCCATTGCCGCATGCCCACGCTGGTTCAGGGCTTGCAGCAATTGCCGCTGGCGCAAGGCCAACAGCCGCAGCACGCTGTCGTCGACGGTCAGTTCTCGCTGGCCCTTGATCTTGCCCAGCAGGCGGCTGCCGTAACTGCGGGCGGTTTGCAGGGCGCCGCCGGCGATCGCTCCGGCCAGTGCCGCCGCGCCGAGGGTCAGGCCGCCCACCAGCAAATCGACTCCGGCCCCGGCCGCTGCACCGGCCGCGATACCGCCGCCGACCCGTACACCGAGCTGTTTCAGGGTTTCCGGGTTGAACAAGTCATCGCCCCAGCGGCCATCGAGCAGCGGCAAGTCACTGGCCGCCGCGTCCTGTGGGCGGAAGGCGTAGAGCTTGAGCAAGGCTTCGACGCAGCGTTGTTCGCGCTGACGCACCGCTTTGCGCAATTCACTGATCGCTTGCTGTTCCTGCTCCGCTTCGCTGGCGACACTGCGGCGGCAGGCGGCGCAATCGATCAATAAATCGGCAATCAGCTGCGCTGCACTCTGCTGACGGGCCAAGCGTTGGGCCTGCTGATCGGCGATCAGGCGCTCCAGTTGTCCGCGAGAGTTTTCCAGCAGTAGCGCGAGGCTTTCATACAGTCGGCGTTCGCCATCTTCCGGCGGCGCGACGCTGTCGAACCGCACCAAGGCATGCAAGCCCAACCGCGCCAGGGCTTCACGCCAATCCGGTTCGCGCTGCTGGGCGCTGCTGACAAAGTTCAGCACCGGCAGCAGCGGTTTGCCGCAACTGGCCAGCACTTGCAGTTCGTCGCGGTACTTGGCCAGCACTGGCTCCCGAGCGTCGATCACATAGAGGCCGGCGTCGGAGGCGAGCAATTGTCGCAACACCTTGGCTTCCTGTTCGAAGCGCTGCCGGGCTTCGCTGCCCTCAAGGAAGCGCGCCAGCCGCGCCGGGCCGTCGAGGCGTTCACCGGGTCGCTCCAGGCGCTCGAGGTAGTCGAGCAGGGCGATGGCATCTTCCAGGCCCGGCGTGTCGAACAGATCGAGCAGAGGCTCGCCGTCCACCGACAATCGCGCGCCCTCGACGTGGCGCGTGGTGCTGGGGCGATGGGACACTTCGCCGAAGCCGACATCCCGCGTCAGCGTGCGCAGCAACGAGGTTTTGCCGACGTTGGTGTGGCCGACCACGGCGAGCTTCAAGGGCTGTTTCCAGGTATCAGTCATGACCCGTCTCCAGCCAGTTCAACGGCGCGCAATCGGCGAATGGCAGGTCCAGTTGTTGTAGCGCAACATGCCAGTCGCCCAGGCGTTCGGCATCCAGCGCTTCGCCGGGCGGCGCTTGCAGCAGCCACACGCGGGTAGCCGTAGCACTGCGAGCCAGTTCGGCAATCAGCGCGAGGCTGCCACGGTCCGGCGAACGCCGTGGATCGCAGGCGATGGCCAGGCGGGCCGGGGGAAAGCGACTCAGCTGTTCAAGCAGTTTGTGCCGGGATTCGCGGCTGTCGAGGATGCCGGCGTCGTTGACGCTTTTCGGCAGCTGCGGTGGCCAGGGGCGTTGATCGTCCAGCTCGATGGCCACCAACAGTGCGCCATCGCTTTGCAGATCGCTGGCCGCGTTTTCAACCCGGTGAAGTTGCTCAGGCGCGGCATCGCTAATACCCAGGCGTTCGCTGGTGGGCATCAGCCGTTCGCGCAGTTGGGCGTAACCGGGTAGGTTCAAGTCCAGATGCAAGGCTGCCTGGCCGGTTTTCCAGCGCCACCGGCAGAACAATGCGAGCAGCAGGCGCGGTAACACGCCGTACACCAGCAGCACGCCCACCAGCCACGCCGCCCAGGCCTGGCGGGCGCTTTCGATGTTCAGCGCGGTATCGCCGCTGGCGCGGATCATCTCCACGCTGGGCACACTGAAACCGAGCAAGGCCGGCAGGGCGCCGAGGGCCTGGGTCATGGCGACGAAGGTGTCGGCGCCGAGAATAGTGGTCTCCCAGACGAAGCCATAGCGCCGGGTCGCCATCAGCGTCAGCAGCATCACCAAGGCACTGAGCATCGCCAACAACCACAAGCCGTTGACCAGCACACCCAGCGCCCACCGATTGAGTTTCTGCCGTTGCAGTAACAGCAGCAGGGCTGGCGCCAGTTGCGCGGCGTTGGCATCGCGGGCGAGTTTTTCACTGAGCCACAACCACAAGCGTCCGAGGGCGGCGCTCTGTTCGCCGGCGAACACCAGGCCCAGGGCCCAGCTCAATAGCAGAATCAGGTTCAGCCCCAGCAGGCTGCCCAAGGCCCAGAACACATTGACCGGGGTCTGGCCGTCGCCCAGCGCGGCAAACGCCAGGCCGGCGCCACTGATCACGGCCAGCACGGCGAGCACGATCAACGCCAGTCGCGCGCCTTGCAGCCAGTGTTTGAGGGCGCGGGTCTGCCCGTCGCGCTCGGCCAGCCACCGGGCGCGGCATTGAATGCGCGTCGGCAGGTCGCCGCCGGCGCTACGGGCGACTCGGTTGGCTTCCAGATCATCCAGGGGGCCGGCGTGTTCTTCACGCAGGCGGATGGTTTCGCTCAGCCAGAGGTTTTGCAGGGGCGTCAGTTCAGTCACGCGGCATCCCGTCGCTTCATTGAGCGATGAGCATAACCGCTGTGACGCTTATCGGGGTAAGGGAGGCTCTGGTATCCTCGCCGGCATGACTAAATCACTCCCCCTCAGCCTGATCGCAGCCCTCGGTGAAAACCGTGTGATCGGCGTCGACAACAGCATGCCCTGGCACTTGCCGGGGGACTTCAAATACTTCAAGGCCACCACCCTCGGCAAGCCGATCATCATGGGGCGCAAGACCTGGGATTCCCTCGGTCGTCCGCTGCCGGGCCGGTTGAACATCGTGGTCAGTCGCCAGGCGGATTTGCAGCTGGAAGGCGCGGAGGTTTATCCGTCACTGGAGGCGGCCGTGGTTCGCGCCGAGGAATGGGCGCTGGAGCAGGGCGTCGATGAGTTGATGCTGATAGGTGGCGCGCAGTTGTATGCGCAAGGTCTGGAGCAGGCCGATCGGCTATACCTGACGCGCGTGGCGCTGAGCCCGGAAGGGGATGCGTGGTTTCCGGAGTTTGATTTGAACCAGTGGAAGCTGGTGTCGAATGTTCCAAATCCGGCGGAAGGCGACAAGCCGGCGTACAGCTTCGAGGTTTGGGAGCGCACATAGATCGTTCCCACGCGGGAGCGTGGGAACGATCAGTACGGGTTAAGCGTGAGCCAACTCCGAATGCTCATCTGCATCCAACAGCGCTTTATCCGTCTGCTGCATGAGTTGGCTGGTGATCGCCCCGGCGGTGATCGAGCCACTGACGTTCAACGCCGTACGACCCATGTCGATCAGCGGTTCAACCGAAATCAGCAACGCCACCAGTGACACCGGCAAGCCCATGGCCGGCAACACGATCAGCGCGGCGAAGGTCGCGCCCCCACCAACCCCGGCCACCCCGGCCGAACTCAGCGTCACAATCGCCACCAACGTCGCGATCCACAGCGGGTCCAGCGGGTTGATGCCCACGGTTGGTGCAACCATCACCGCCAGCATCGCCGGGTACAGACCGGCACAGCCGTTCTGGCCAATGGTCGCGCCAAACGAGGCGGCGAAACTGGCGATGGACTGTGGAATACCCAAACGGCTGGTCTGGGCTTCGATGCTCAATGGAATGGTGGCGGCGCTGGAGCGGCTGGTGAAGGCGAACGTCAGCACCGGCCAGATCTTGCGGAAGAAGCGCAACGGGTTGATCCCGGCGGCCGATACCAGCACGCCATGGACCACAAACATCAGGCCCAGGCCGATGTAGGACACCACCACGAAACTGCCGAGCTTGATGATGTCTTGCAGATTGGAGCCGGCGACCACTTTGGTCATCAGCGCCAACACGCCGTACGGGGTCAGCTTCATCACCAGGCGCACCAGGCGCATCACCCAGGCTTGCAGGGTGTCGATGGCGTTGATCACTTTCTGACCTTTCTCGACATCATCCTTGAGCAGTTGCAGCGCCGCGACCCCAAGGAATGCGGCGAAGATCACCACACTGATGATCGACGTCGGTTTGGCGCGAGCGAGGTCGGCGAACGGGTTCTGCGGGATGAACGACAACAACAGTTGCGGCACATTCAGGTCGGCGACCTTGCCCGCGTAGTCGGTCTGGATGGTTTGCAGGCGAGCCATTTCCTGGGTGCCGGCGACCAGTCCTTCGGCGGTGAGGCCGAACAGGTTGGTCAGGCCGATACCGATCAACGCCGCGATGGCGGTGGTGAACAGCAGCGTGCCGATGGTCAGGAAACTGATCTTGCCCAGAGACGAAGCGTTGTGCAGACGGGCCACGGCACTGAGGATCGAGGCGAACACCAGCGGGATCACGATCATCTGCAGCAACTGCACGTAACCGTTGCCCACCAGATCGAACCAGCCGATCGAGGCTTTCAGCACCGGGTTGCCCGCACCATAAATCGTGTGCAGGGCGATACCGAATACCACGCCCAGCACCAGCGCCAGCAACACCTTTTTCGCCAGGCTCCAGGTGGTGTGACGGGGTTGCGCCAGGCCAAAGAGCAAGGCGAGGAACACCAGCAGATTGAGGATCAGTGGCAGATTCATAGAGGCTCCATAGACTTGTGCCAGCCACCTTCGTGTGTGACTGCGAACCGGTGAGCCTAACAGCTTGATATGTAATGATTTAATATCAAAAACAGCGGTCAACTGTCGTTTTTGGAATAAGCCAATGCCGCTATAAGGAATGCCGCTGACGGAATCAGGATGCAAGCGGTCGCGGGCAGGCGAGGACTGTCACACTTATTTGTTAGCGTCGATTTCTTTGAACCGGGGAGAAACGCCGATGAAGCTTGCACCGAAATTTCTTGCTGCTGCACTTGGATTGGGTTTGAGTCTTGGCCTTGCCGGCCAGGCGTTCGCTACCGACCTGAAGCACTGGCCAGCGGATCAGGCCAAGGCGCTGGACGCGATGATCGCGGCCAATGCCAACAAGGGTAACTTCGCGGTGTTCGACATGGACAACACCAGTTACCGCTACGACCTCGAAGAGTCATTGTTGCCGTTCATGGAAAACAAGGGCCTGATCACCCGCGAGAGCCTCGACCCCTCGCTGAAACTGATCCCGTTCAAAGACACCGCCGACCACAAGGAGAGCCTGTTCAGCTACTACTATCGTCTCTGCGAAATCGACGACATGGTCTGCTATCCATGGGTCGCCCAAGTGTTTTCCGGCTTCACGCTTCAAGAGCTCAAGGGCTACGTCGATGAGCTGATGGCGTCTGGCAAACCGGTGCCGAGCACTTATTACGACGGCGATGTGGTCAAGACCATCGACGTCCAGCCGCCGAAAGTCTTCACCGGCCAGGCCGAGCTCTACAACAAGCTGATGGAAAATGGCATTGAGGTCTACGTGATGACCGCTGCCTCCGAAGAGCTGGTGCGCATGGTCGCTGCCGATCCGAAGTACGGCTACAACGTCAAACCGCAGAACGTGATCGGCGTGACCACGCTGCTCAAGGACCGCAAGACTGGCGAGCTGACCACGGCGCGTAAGCAGATTACTGCGGGCAAGTATGACGAGAAGGCCAACCTTGGCCTCGAGTTGACCCCGTACCTGTGGACTCCGGCAACCTGGATGGCCGGCAAGCAAGCGGCGATCCTGACCTACATCGATGAATGGAAAAAACCGGTCCTGGTGGGCGGCGATACCCCGACCAGCGATGGTTACATGCTGTTCCACAGTGTCGACGTGTCCAAGGGCGGCATCCATTTGTGGGTTAACCGCAAAGACAAGTACATGACCCAGATTAACGGCATGATGGCCAAAAACGCTGCAGCTCAGGCCAAAGAAGGGTTGGCGGTGACGGCGGACAAGAACTGGGTGATCGTCAAGCCTGAAGAGATTCAATAAGCGCTGTGATCTCGTTCCCACGCTCTGCGTGGGAACGATCAAAAAAATGCCCCGCACTTGGCGGGGCATTTTTTTGTTCGACGGTTAAGTATTACAGCCCGTCGAGCATCGCTTTGTTACGCACGGCACCCTTGTCGGCGCTGGTCGCCAACAGGGCATAGGCTTTCAGAGCGGTGGTCACTTTACGTGGACGCTTCTCCACCGGCTTCCAGCCTTTCTTGTCCTGTTCGACCCGGCGCGCGGCCAGTTCTTCGTCGCTGACCAACAGGTTGATCGAGCGGTTCGGAATGTCGATCAGGACCTTGTCGCCGTCCTGCACCAGACCGATCGCGCCACCGGCAGCAGCTTCTGGTGAAGCGTGGCCGATGGACAGGCCCGAAGTGCCGCCGGAGAAACGGCCGTCGGTCAGCAGGGCGCAGGCTTTGCCCAGGCCTTTGGATTTCAGGTAAGAGGTCGGGTAGAGCATTTCCTGCATGCCCGGGCCGCCTTTCGGGCCTTCATAACGAATGATCACGATGTCGCCAGCCTTCACTTCGTCGGCGAGGATGCCGCGTACGGCGCTGTCCTGGCTTTCGAAGATCTTCGCGTTGCCTTCGAAGACGTGGATCGACTCGTCGACACCGGCGGTTTTCACCACGCAACCGTCCAGCGCGATGTTGCCGTACAGAACGGCCAGGCCGCCTTCTTTCGAGTAAGCGTGTTCGACACTGCGGATGCAGCCGTTTTCACGGTCGTCGTCCAGGGTTTCCCAGCGGGTCGACTGGCTGAACGCGGTTTGCGTCGGGATGCCCGCAGGGCCAGCCTTGAAGAAGTGATGCACCGCTTCGTCGTTGGTCTGGGTGATGTCCCACTTGGCGATACCTTCGGCCATGGTCTTGCTGTGTACGGTCGGCAGGTCGGTGTGCAACAGGCCGCCACGGGCCAGGGAGCCGAGGATGCTGAAGATCCCGCCGGCGCGGTGCACGTCTTCCATGTGGTACTTCTGGATGTTCGGCGCGACCTTGCACAGTTGCGGTACATGGCGGGAGAGGCGGTCGATGTCGCGCAGGTCGAAATCGATCTCGGCTTCCTGGGCCGCGGCCAGCAAGTGCAGGATGGTGTTGGTGGAACCGCCCATGGCGATGTCCAGGGTCATGGCGTTTTCGAACGCCTTGAAGTTGGCGATGTTGCGCGGCAACACCGACTCGTCGTTCTCGCCGTAGTAACGCTTGCACAGCTCGACGATGGTGCGGCCGGCTTGCAGGAACAGCTGTTCGCGGTCGCTGTGGGTGGCCAGGGTCGAACCGTTGCCCGGCAATGCGAGACCAAGGGCTTCGGTCAGGCAGTTCATCGAGTTGGCGGTGAACATGCCGGAGCAGGAACCGCAAGTAGGGCAGGCGCTACGCTCGTACTCGGCGACCTTCTCGTCAGAGGCGCTGGAGTCGGCGGCGATCACCATGGCGTCGACCAGGTCGAGACCGTGGCTGGCCAGTTTGGTCTTGCCGGCTTCCATCGGGCCGCCGGACACGAAGATTACCGGGATGTTCAGGCGCAAGGCGGCCATCAGCATGCCAGGGGTGATCTTGTCGCAGTTGGAAATGCAGACAATGGCGTCGGCGCAGTGGGCGTTGACCATGTATTCGACGGAGTCGGCGATGATCTCGCGGCTCGGCAGCGAATAGAGCATGCCGTCGTGGCCCATGGCGATGCCGTCATCCACGGCGATGGTGTTGAATTCTTTGGCTACGCCGCCGGCCCGTTCGATTTCACGTGCGACCAGTTGACCCAGATCCTTCAGGTGCACATGGCCCGGTACGAACTGGGTAAAGGAGTTGGCAATGGCGATGATCGGCTTCTTGAAGTCGTCATCTTTCATCCCCGTGGCGCGCCACAGTGCGCGAGCACCGGCCATGTTGCGGCCGTGGGTGGATGTTTTCGAGCGGTAATCAGGCATGGAGCACTCCGGGCGGCAAATCAGGTATCAAAAGGGAAGTGAGCTTCTATTGACGTCTGGAACACTCAGAAATGGCCGTGTGTCCGGAAGTTGCCGATAACTTTGCGGGATCGCCGCGCGCTTCAGCTTGAGCTCATAAACCCGCCGGGGGATGACTGGCGATGAATCTCGCGATTCTACACCGCTGGCGTCAGGAGGGAATGCCGGAAAGTGCTGATCCAGTGCTGACGGCGCGTGTGGGATGACGACCGGCAGGATTATTCGACGCTTGGGCTGGCTCCCGGGCTTTTGGCTCGGCTATGGATACGACTGTTGAGCACCAGCGCCACGCTGCTCAAGATGACGAAGCTGTATCCCAGCGTGGATTGCAGGTTGGCCGGGCTCAAGCTGATGAGCGCACTGATCAACCCTCCGCAGATGAAAATCACCGTGCTGCCGGCCGACGCCGAGGTTCCCGCATTTTCGGGGAACAGGCTCATGGCTTTGGACGTAGCGGCGGGCCGGGCGATGGTGGTGCCGGCAGTACAGATGAGCATCGGTACCAGGACAGTGATCGGGGACAGCGTAAAGTGGCTTGAGAGATAAAGCATGATCAGGCCGGACAGCAGGATCAGGCTCAGCCCGCTGATGACTTGATGACCGGGACTGATACGTTTACCCAACAACGTCGCAACCGTGCCGCCGACAATGTAGGCGCCGCCATATACCAGCAGGATCAGCGAGAAGTCATAGGCTGACAGCTGGAGTTGATCCATGAAAATCAGCGGCGAAATCACGATGAAGGAAAAATGGCAGGCGAAAGCAAAGGCGGAAATCAGCCAGTAGGACAGGAAGTCGACATTGCACAAGACCCGGCGGTAGGGCTGGAAGATATTCGATAGCGCTCCGGTTGCCGCTGGCCGAGTGTTTTCGAGAGAAAAACAGGCCTTGAGCAGCACTATTCCAGCCAGTGCGGTAAACACCCCAAAGCTGCCCTGCCAGCCCAGCGTGGCTTGCAGGAACGTGCCGGCCAACGGTGAGACCGAGATGAAAACGCCGGTGGCAGTCACCATCAGGATCCGCAACCGGTCACGCTCCTCACCCTCGAACAGGTCCTGAATCAGTGCCTGCGACAGCACGAAACACCCGCAGCCGAGCGCCTGAACGACACGGAACAGCAGGAAGTGGACATAGTCCGTGGTCAGTGTGCAGCCCACCGCACCCAGCATCGAGATGGTTATTCCGGCGAGCAACAGCCCTTTGCGCCCGATCACATCCGACAGCGGCCCGATCAGCAGTTGAGAGGCCGCTATGCCGACGGCAAACAGACTGATCGACAGCGCAATATCGGCGGGCGTGCTGCGAAAGTGTTCGGCGAGCGCCGGGAAAGAGGGCAACAGGACATCCAGCGGGAACACGCCAAGCAGCACCATGGCCAACAACAGGCTGACCGCTCCCCGACGTTGTTTGACGGTTGCCGTGGATTGTCCTTCAGCCATCGATAAGCCCTGCCTTCATAAACAGTTGCTGGTTGGAGGGCAGGTCGAAGAAACCAGCCTTTTTTAACGCCTGAAGCGTTGCGCCAGCACCGGATCGCGCCCGTTGATGGGTGGCTTGGGGGTTGGTCAGTCCGCAGAGAATTTCCGTGACGGTTGTGTCGCCAAGAGCCGCGCTGTGCAGGCTTTCGCGCATCCATCGCTCATCGGCCTCGAAGAACATCCGGATGATGTCCAGCAGCGCTTTGGCGACAAACGTGCGTTGAGGGCTGTTCAGCGTCAGCCACAGGTAATGGAATACTTCAGAGAAATAGCGACTATGGCGCGCCTCGTCCGCCAGATGATCCCTGAGCATTGCCTGGACGCTGGAAACCAGGTCGTTACGGCAGACATCGAGCAGTTCCTTGGCAATGATCGTCTCCGACACGAACCCGACGAGAAACCAGGCCAGCGCCCTGTATCTTTCAGGGGCGCCGTCAAGCAGGGCGTTCAATCGCATGATGCGGTGGGGCATGACCGGACGCCGGCTGATCCCATAGAACCTGGCAACCTGTTCGGCAAGGCTGTTGGAAAACAGGGCGTGATAACCCTCGTCGGTATAAAGCTGAAGCGCGGCGGTCTTCATCCGTGCGGGAATGTGGACGTTCAGTTCATCATGGATGATGGTTTCCACGGAGCGGTTGACGATGCGGTGCTCAAGCAAGGTGGTGTAGTCGAGGAAGTACACTAGATGATTGGCCGACAGCCGATGGATGACGGTTTGACCTGCCGCCTGGATAGCCGGGTGAGTCAGGTAAGCCAGGAAGCCTGGAGGAAACCAGTGGCGCGTTTCCAGTTGCTGCTCCAGATCTGGCGGTAATAGATAGTCGTGTTCGCTGGTGCGCACTGACGCGCGGGTATTCCAGTCGCCCAGGGTGTAACGATGAGCCCAGGACACCGGGTGGTCCAGCGGGGCAACGATGGGAGTGGTCATTGTTGCGGCTCCCGACTGCTCAGAAGATCTTTCAATTCCTGGCACATCAACTGTCCGTCGCTGTAGCCACAGCCGACAAAAAACAACGGTTGTTCCGCGCTGTCCTCGATCCCCAGCAAGACCTCGACCTGATCATCGGCCAACGCCCCCGTCAGCCAGGTGTTCAACCCCAGTGCAGTGGCCACCAGTTGGAATGTTTGAGAAATATGCCCCGCTTCCACAAAGGCCATTCGGTAGGCTCGCGAGTGTTCATATTTCCACCACAGCTTGTCGAACCGACTGGTGATGAACAGGCCCACGGGCAGGTTGTTGATGAAGTGCTGCCCACACAGCAACTGCCCCAGTGGTGAGTCAGGTGTCGGGTTGACGAAACTCAAGGCGTGGTCGGTGGGGTGATAGGCGTAGAGCCCGGGTTTCAGGCCGCTGACGTTGTGTACGTGAAGAAAGCCTTCGCAGGCATTCAGCCCGCCACCGGATGGGCTGCTGCGCCGGGCATCGAGACCTTCGACGAGGGTTTCGTCGACATCGTTTTCGCGCTCATGCAAGTAGCCAAGGGACAGGTAAAGCAGCGTGCCAATAGCTTCCAGTGAAACCGCTGCATCCGTGAAGGTGCGGCAGGTTTTTCGGCCGATCAGGACGTTGGCCAGAGACCCTTCCGGCAGGCAGGAAGGCTTTGGCAGGTCAATCAGCTCCCGCGCCTGGCGTTCTGTGGGCCGGTTGCTCGGCGCAGGAGTGGCCAGCACTTCGGTGCAATGGTCCAGGTAGTGTCTGGACCATTCATGAATATCCTGAGGGACATGTTCGCAGGGGATGTTTTTGGTACCGATATGGAATATCTTCGACAGTTCATCCCAACCCCATTCAACAGTACCTTGTATTGATGTTGTCAGTATTCCTGCGTTCAGGAGTTGAGTATCAACTATGTTGCTGTCGTTATACAGTTCAGGGTTGTTGATAAGTTGCGTAAGTCTGCTTGAGTATTCAAGGCTTAGTTCAAATTGTTTGTGATTTTTGTAATCCCAGACTATTTGGCCGGGCGTGCGAGGAAGTATGAATAGATATGGGTTTATCTGCATGGTGGGTGGTTCGCTCTGGACGAGTGCCATAGAAAACGCTGGGTAGCCGGCACTCCCCAGCGTCTCATTTACTTAGCGGGCTTTTGGAGCAACCAGAAAAGCCAGGTTGGCGATTTTGTTAGCTTCCAGAGTAATTGCTTTCATGTTGTTGACTCCTTGTCATTTGGTAGTGAGTGTCACTTCGAGGTGACAACTCAATCATAGGCTTTAATGGGCTCTTATCAAGGGGAGATCAAGTAGGAATATTCCAGTAATTTTGTCGGAGCGGTCTTGGGGTTGGAGAAAGTTTGTAAGTTATATTCTTTCAAATCAAATGTGCAGGGAAATGTCCTGCAAGTCTGTAGGACTGCAAGAGTAAGACGATGGGGCGGGAGAGGATATGTCGCGGCGTCAGAATGGCTGACGGAGAGCCTGTCGGCTCCCCGTCAAACCGGCGTACTCAGCTGTTTGGCAGCAGACGGCAGGTAATGCTCTTGATGTAGCGGGTTTCGGCAATGGCTGGGTGAACCGGGTGATCCGGGCCTTGTCCGCCGCGCTCCAGCATCTGGATGTTACGGTCCAGGTGACGGGCGCTGGTCAGCAGGATGTTCTGCAGATCGTCTTCCGGCAGGTGCATCGAGCACGACGCGCTGACCAGGATGCCGTCCTTGCTGAGCAGGCGCATGGCTTGTTCGTTCAGGCGACGGTAGGCGCCTTCACCATTTTTCATGTCTTTCTTGCGTTTGATGAATGCAGGAGGGTCGGCCACGATGACGTCGAAACGCTCTTCGCTGGCTTTCAGCTCTTTGAGGGCTTCGAACACGTCGCCTTCAATGCAGGTCATTTTTTCGGCGAAGCCGTTCAGTGCGGCGTTGCGCTCCACGCCATCGAGGGCGAAGGCCGACGCATCGACGCAGAACACTTCACTGGCGCCGAAGGCGGCCGCTTGCACGCCCCAGCCGCCGATGTAGCTGTACAAGTCCAGTACGCGTTTGCCTTTGGCATAAGGTGCCAGACGCGCGCGGTTCATGCGGTGGTCATAGAACCAGCCGGTTTTCTGGCCCTGGATGACCGGCGCTTCGAACTTCACGCCGTTCTCTTCCAGCGCTACCCACTCCGGCACCAGGCCGAACACGGTTTCTACGTAACGGTTGAGGCCTTCGGCGTCACGGGCGGCGGAGTCGTTCTTGAACAGGATGCCGCTTGGCTTGAGCACTTGGGTCAGCGCCGCGATCACGTCATCTTTGTGAGCTTCCATGGTCGCCGAAGCGATCTGGACCACCAGGATGTCGCCGAAACGGTCGACCACCAGGCCTGGCAGCAGGTCGGAGTCGCCGTAGACCAGGCGATAGAACGGCTTGTCGAACAGGCGATCGCGCAGCGACAGGGCGACGTTCAGGCGATGCACCAGCAGCGACTTGTCCAGCGGCAACTTGATGTCGCGCGACAGCAGGCGGGCGCAGATCAGATTGTTCGGGCTCATGGCAACGATGCCCAGCGGCTTGCCGCCGGCGGCTTCGAGGATCGCCTGATCGCCAGCCTTGAAGCCGTGCAATGGGGTGGCGGCTACATCGATTTCGTTGCTGTAGACCCACAAGTGACCGTTGCGCAGGCGTCGGTCGGCGTTGGCTTTGAGGCGCAGGCTAGGCAGGGACATGACGTCGCTCCGGAAAAAAGAGCGGGAGTATAGCGTGTTGAGGGAGTGGCGGGTTTGACTGACGATGAAACGCGCATGACGCCATCGCGGGCCCGCACACGTATGGATTGAGTTTGACTGGCTGTCGGATCGATCTTTTTAAGGGGTAGAATCCCCGCCTGACCCGGAGTGCGTACTTATGTCCCAAGAGCTGTCTTCTGAACAGATTCAACAGTCCCTGCAAGGCATCAGTGTGCCGGCCCAGCCGCAGATCATGGTGGATCTGCAGATGGAGCAATATATGCCCGACCCGGACCTGGAGGTGATCGCCAAGCTGATCTCCCAGGACCCTGGCCTTTCCGGCGCCTTGCTGAAAATCGTCAATTCGCCGTACTACGGCTTGAGTAACAAGATCACCGCGATCCAGCGTGCAGTAAACCTGTTGGGCAGCCGTTCGATCATCAACCTGATCAACGCGCAGTCGATCAAGGGCGAGCTGAACGACGATGCAATCGTCACCCTCAACCGTTTCTGGGACACGGCGCAGGACGTGGCGATGACCTGCCTGAGCCTGGCCAAGCGCGTCGGTGTCCAGGCCGGCGATGAAGCTTATGCGCTGGGCCTGTTCCACGATTGCGGCATCCCGCTGATGCTCAAGAAATTCCCCGACTACATGAAAGTGCTGGAGCAGGCCTATGCCAACGCCAGCGCCGAATGCCGCGTGGTGGATACCGAGAACAAGCAATACAACACCAACCACGCCGTGGTCGGGTATTACACCGCCAAGTCCTGGCGTCTGCCGGAACATGTCACCCAGGCCATTGCCAACCACCACAATGCCCTGGCCATTTTCAGCGATGAGTCGTGCCGCAATACACCGCTGAAAAACCTGCTGGCAATCCTGAAGATGGCCGAGCACATTTGCGCCTCCTATAGAGTGTTGGGCAACCAGGCCGAAGACCACGAATGGAACAATGTCGGGCATCTGGTGCTCGATTACATCGGTCTATCGGAATACGATTTCGAAACCCAGAAACAAGAAATTCGCGACCTCGCCACGCGTTGAGTGTCGAACCTCGCCTGATTCGAGAGCCCCATGCCAGAACTGCCGGAAGTCGAAACCACCCGCCGCGGAATTGCACCGCACCTGGAAGGCCAGCGCGTCAGCCGGGTGATCGTGCGTGAGCGCCGTCTGCGCTGGCCGATCCCCGAAGACCTGGATGTGCGGCTGTCGGGCCAGCGCATCGTGCTGGTGGAACGGCGGGCCAAGTATTTACTGATCAATGCCGAAGTCGGCACGTTGATCAGCCATTTGGGCATGTCGGGGAATCTGCGGCTGGTGGAAGCTGGCTTGCCGGCGGCCAAGCATGAGCATGTGGACATCGAGCTGGAATCGGGCCTGGCCCTGCGTTACACCGACCCGCGTCGGTTCGGGGCGATGCTCTGGAGTCTCGACCCGCTGAATCACGAACTGCTGGTTCGCCTGGGGCCGGAGCCGTTGACCGATCTGTTCGATGGCGAGCGTCTGTTCCAGCTGTCCCGCGGGCGATCCATGGCGGTCAAGCCGTTCATCATGGATAACGCGGTGGTGGTTGGCGTCGGCAATATCTACGCGACCGAAGCGCTGTTTGCTGCCGGCATCGACCCGCGCCGCGAGGCCAAGAGCATTTCCCGGGGGCGTTATTTGAAGCTGGCGATCGAGATCAAGCGCATCCTGGCGCTCGCCATCGAACGGGGCGGTACCACGTTGCGGGACTTTATCGGCGGCGACGGCCAACCGGGGTACTTCCAGCAGGAGCTGTTCGTGTACGGCCGTGGTGGTGAACACTGCAAGGTCTGTGGCACGGGGCTGCGGGAAGTCAAACTCGGGCAGCGCGCCAGCGTCTTTTGTCCGCGCTGTCAGAGCTGATATCGGCTACGGTCTATAGTCAGTGTTCTCACTGCCTAGCCGAAGGACCGTGCCATGAATCTGTTTCGAACCTTTGTCGTCACGCTGCTGCTGAGCATCGCTGCGCCCACGCTGGCTACTGAGAACGGCAGCGGCGACCCGCGTTACACCATCCAGAATCCACCGGCCTACGCCATGCTTGGCGATCTGCTGATTGCCCGACCGTTGCTGGTGGTGGCGACAGTGATCGGTGCCGGGGCGTTTGTGGTGTCGCTGCCATTTACCGCGCTGGGCGGCGGCATTGGCGATGCAGGGCAGGCGCTGGTGGTCGACCCGGCGAAAGCGGCGTTTGTGCGGTGTCTGGGGTGCATCGGGGAAGGGTTTGAGCAGCGGGAGTGAGGCATAAAAAAGATCGTCCGGACGCGGTTCGGACGATCTTTCCAGGCTTTCAAGCCTTACCGGTAATCTTCCGGTATTTCTCCATCAACTGTTCTTCAGTTTCCGGATGGGCTTCGTCCAGCGGAATGCAATCCACCGGGCAGACCTGCTGGCACTGCGGTTCGTCATAGTGGCCGACACATTGCGTGCACAGGTTCGGGTCGATCACGTAGATCTCTTCGCCCTGGGAAATGGCGGCGTTTGGGCACTCGGGTTCGCAGACGTCGCAGTTGATGCAATCGTCGGTGATGATCAGGGACATGCTAACTCCAGCCGGGGCGGCAGGCCCTGGCGCAATAAACCAATGCGCACAATTGTGCCGCATTGGCGCCCGCAGTGCACGCGGGCGCGATCAAGTGCAGCTTCGGCAGCGCCTACTTTTTGAAGCGTTCAGTGAGGGCGTCGGCCACCACCGGGTGGACGAACTTGGTGATATCGCCGCCCAGGGCCGCGATTTCACGGACCAGTGTCGAGGAAATGAACGAATAACGCTCGGACGGGGTAAGAAACAGGCTTTCCACATCCGGTGCCAGTTGGCGGTTCATGTTGGCCAGCTGGAATTCATATTCGAAGTCCGACACCGCGCGCAAACCACGCAGGAACACATTGGCGTTCTGCTCTTTGGCGAAGTGCGCGAGCAGCGTCGAGAAGCCGACGACTTCAACGTTCGGCAAATGTTTGGTGACCTCGCGGGCCAGCTCCACACGTTGTTCCAAGGGAAACAGCGGGTTTTTCTTCGGGCTGGCGGCGACGGCGATGATCACGTGATCGAACAGGCGCGAGGCGCGTTCGACCAGATCGCCATGGCCCTTGGTAATAGGGTCGAAGGTACCTGGGTACAACACTCGGTTCATCGCGTCGTCCTGGCGGGAGTCCGTTGGGGAGTCGGATGGTATCGCAGCCTTCCCGGTCGGCCAAGTCGCCTGTTGGGTAAGAAAGCACTATAGACGATAGGAATATTCCGCGTTTTCATGGGTTTTTCAAACGTTCGGCCAGTGAATTCGCCAGTTGTGCCGTCAGTCCGTAGACCGACAATTGTGGGTTTGCACCAATGCTGGTGGGGAATAGCGAGCCGTCGTGAATCGATAGATTGTGCAGTTGGTGATGTCGGCCGAGGCTGTCGGTCACGGCGTTTTTCGGGTCTTCACCCATGGCACAACCGCCCATCACATGAGCACTGCCCAGGCGCGTGCGATACAACTCAAGGCTCAACCCGTCGATTAATGCACGCGCTTCGGCGAGGGTTTTCACGTAACGGGCGTCGGCATGCATCGGCATCACAGCGTTGGCGCCACCGGCGAACTGGATCTCGGCCATGCTATGGAACGCCCGGCGCAACCCGTCCCAGGCATACGGTGAAACCTGATAGTCGAGTACCGGCGTGCCGTCACTGCGCAATTCGACATTGCCGCCGGGGCTGTCCGGGTGAAAACCGTCTCGCAGCAATGCCAGCATGGCGTGGGTATGCGGAAGGTTTTCCATGTGCCGGGCGTTTTCCGTGCCGAAGCCACCGAGCAGGGTGGTGGCCAGCGCCGGGTGCAGCGGTGGGACCTCCAATTTGTAGGACATCTTGCCGGTGATGCCGTCCTGCCACTGGAAATGGTCGGAATAAATCGACTGCGGCGCGCCGTAGAACGGGTTGATCACCTCGTCGAACAGCCCGGCGGACATGTTGACTAAATGCAGGAACGTCCGTTTTCCCAGTCGCTCATGCGGATCCGGCGCCTCTGAACGCAATAGCAGCGCCGGGCTGTTGATCCCGCCGCCGGCCAGCACGTAATGCCGCGCCTTGACTGTGATTGTGCGTCCGGTAGGGGCAACGCAACGCTCATCCATCGCCACACAGTGCAGGCCAGTGACTCTGCCGTCCTTGATCGACAGCTTTTCAGCGCGGGCCAGATAGAGCAGCTCGCCACCTTTTTCCAGGGTCGCCGGGATGGTCGTGACCAGCATCGATTGTTTGGCGTTAGTCGGGCAACCCATGCCGCAGTAGCCGATGTTCCAGCAGCCGCGCACGTTGCGCGGGATCACATGCCAGGCGTAGCCGAGTTTTTCGCAGCCTTTGCGGATGACGTCGTTGTTGGCGTTGGGCGGCACTAGCCACGGGGCGACGCCCAGGCGTTGTTCCATGTTCTCGAACCAGGGCGCCATCTCGGCCGGTGTGTGGCCTACGACGTCATGTTCTTTGGCCCAGTGTTCGAGCGTCTGATCCGGGGTGCGAAAGCTCGAAGTCCAGTTGATCAGCGTGGTACCGCCCACCGCCCGGCCCTGGAGGATGGTGATCGCACCGTCCTTGCTCATGCGCCCGATGCCTTCCTGATAGAGGCTGGTGTAGGCCTGATCTTCGAGCATCTTGAAGTCGCTGCTGGTCTTGAGTGGGCCTTCTTCGATGAGCAAGACCTTGTAGCCTGCGGCGCTGAGGATTTCGGCGGTGGTTCCGCCGCCGGCACCGCTGCCGATGATCGCCACATCCGCTTCGAGGGTCAGGTCCTGGGGCAATTGCGAACCGTTATAGGTTTTCCAGCCACGGGCCAGGCCTTCGCGAAACGGATCGGGTACGGGCATGTTCGGGTTCTCTTGTTGTTATGTTTTGGGTGCGATGGTGAGGCGGCTTGCCCGCGAAAGGGACGCCACGGTTTCAGACCGTAGGCGGCCCCGGATACCCACAATGCACCCAAGACTCCGCCCGGCTGTACCACGCCATCATCACCATTTGCAGCAACGAGCTATGGCCCATGCGCAGCAAGCTCAGCGAGCTGTTTTCCCAGCGATCGAGAAAGTGCCGGATGTCTTCGCTGCTGGCATTTTCCCAACTGCCCCAGATCCCGGTCAGTGGGCCGCGGGTGATGCTCATCCCCAGCACATCGAACAA
Source organism: Pseudomonas sp. Pseusp18 (assembly GCF_059506005.1). Classification (NCBI taxonomy): domain Bacteria; kingdom Pseudomonadati; phylum Pseudomonadota; class Gammaproteobacteria; order Pseudomonadales; family Pseudomonadaceae; genus Pseudomonas; species Pseudomonas sp. Pseusp18. Next base: position 6,231,713 of record NZ_CP169240.1, on the reverse strand, counting down.
TTGCCGGGTCAGCTTGAGCATTTCCGGCGACAGGTGATCGAGGCTGTAATCCAGGCTTTTGAGGGTGCCTTCGACGGCGGCCGGCATCTTCTCGACGATCACGGCACCGTCGAGCATTACCGGGATCAGTGCCCGCAGAAACAACAGGTCACCGCTGCGCAAAGTCGCGAAACCGCTGGCCGCCGTGCTCGACGAGCAGCCGCTGAGGCTCGCGCCTAATCCGGCCGTGGCCAGAAAGGCGCTGGCGCCCAGGCTGAATTTAAGCAGGCCGCGCCGTGACAGCGCGGGTGTGTCGGACAGGCTTGGGCTCATTATTGTTATTACCCGGCGGTGTTGATCGTTAGCGGATAAACAGCTTCTGGATCAGTTTCTGAATGGATTTGCCGTACGGCGGATAGATCAGCTTCGCCGCGTTGAAACGCTGTTTGATCAGCACGCCCTTGGCCTTGCTGAAGGTCAGGAAACCCTCATGGCCGTGGTAGTGGCCCATGCCCGAGGCGCCGATGCCGCCGAACGGCATGTCGTCCTGGGCAACGTGCAGCAAGGTGTCATTGAGGCATACGCCGCCGGAATGGGTTTCGTGGAGAACACGGTTTTGCTCGCGCTTGTCGTAGCCGAAGTAATACAGCGCCAGCGGACGAGGCCGTTGGTTGATGTAGGCAAACGCTTCATCGAGATCCTTGTAGGGGACGATCGGCAACAACGGGCCGAAGATTTCGTCCTGCATCACCGTCATGTCGTCGCTGACGTTGAGCAGCAGGCTATGCCCCATGCGTCGGCCCTGGCCCTGATCGAACAGCGGAATCAGCAGCGCGCCCTTGCTGGTGGCGTCGCTGAGGTAGCCGTTGAGCCGCGCCAGTTGTCGCTCATTGATGATGGCGGTGTAGTCCGGATTGTCGGCCAGGGTCGGATAAAACCCGCGAACTGCCTGGCGATAGGCTTCGACGAAAGAGCCGACGCGGTCTTCCGGCACCAGCACGTAGTCCGGGGCGACACAGGTTTGCCCGGCGTTGAGGGTCTTGCCGAAAGCGATGCGTTCGGCGGCATCCTTTAGCGGTACATCGCGGGAAACGATGGCCGGGGACTTGCCGCCCAGTTCGAGGGTCACTGGGGTCAGGTTTTCGGCGGCGGCGCGCATCACGTGTTTGCCGATGCTGGTGGCGCCGGTGAACAGCAGGTGATCGAAGCGCAGCCGGGAGAACGCCACGCCGATGTCGGCCTCACCGAGCACCACGCAAACCAGGTCTTGAGGGAATATCCGCCCCAGCAATTCCTTGAGCAGCAAACCGGTGGCGGGGGTCGATTCGCTGAGTTTGAGCATCACCCGGTTGCCCGCCGACAACGCCCCCACCAGTGGCCCGATGGCCAGATACAACGGGTAGTTCCAGGGCACGATCACCCCGACTACGCCCAGCGGTTGATAAACGACTTTGGCCGACGCCGGTTGAAAAGCGATGCCGACTTTACGCCGTGAGGTTTTCATCCAGCCTTTGAGGTGTTGGCTGGCGTAGTGAATACCATGCAGGCTGGGCATCAATTCGGCGAGCAGGGTTTCGTCGGCGCTGCGGTGGCTGAAATCCTGGCTGATGGCGTCGACCAAGGCCTGGCGCTCATTGCTCAACAGGTCCCGCAACGCCTTTAGCCATTGTTGGCGCTGAGCCGCGGGTGGCATCGGGTTGCCTGCATACGCCGCGCGTTGAGCATCGAACAGGGATTGGAGCTCGTCCAGAGGCTGCTGCAGGTTCTTCAGGTAGGCGATGTCAGCAGGCATGGTCGGCTCCGGATTTATTGTAATGAGAGGATTTTTAGAGTCTATGCTCTAGAAAGTCAAATGACATCCTGACGCAGCTTTGTTTTATCCACTCCCGGATAGGTCGTAAGATGCCCGTCACCGCACTCTGAATTAAAGCTCAAGCCATGGCCCCTCGGATCAAAACCAGCGAGCGCATCGTGCAGAACAGCCTGGAGCTGTTCAATCAGCAGGGCGAGCGCAGCATCAGCACCAACCACATTGCTGCCCACATGGAGATTTCTCCGGGCAACCTGTACTACCACTTCCCCAACAAGCAGGCGATCATCGCTGTGCTGTTCAGTGAGTACGAAAGCCTGGTGGACAGCTTCCTGCGCCCGCCTCAGGGCCGCGCCGCGACGGTCGAAGACAAGCGCTTCTACCTCAAGGAATTGCTCGCTGCCATGTGGCGCTATCGGTTTTTGCATCGCGACCTCGAGCACTTGCTCGACAGCGATCCCGAGCTGGCCGCCCGTTACCGGCGCTTTTCCCAGCGCTGCCTGATCCAGGGCACCGCCATTTACGAAGGGTTCGTAGCCGCTGGCATCCTGAACATGGATAAGGTTCAGATCGAGTCCCTGACGCTGAACGCCTGGATCATCCTCACGTCGTGGGTGCGGTTTCTGTGCACCACGCGGGAAAACTCCAACCACTTGAGCGAGCAGGCCATTAAGCGCGGCGTGTATCAGGTGTTGGTGCTTGAGGCAGGGTTCGTTACCGATCAATCGCGCGACGCGGTAAATGCGCTGTTCGACGAATTTTACGTACCGCTGGCCCAGGCGCTGGAAGAAGTGCATTAGGATTCAAGACTGACAACATCACAGGAGCCCGTTATGCCCATTGCGCAACTGATCAGCCCGCAAGCGTTGGACCTGAAAAAGGAGACTCCGGGGCTGGTGATTCTGGATTGTCGTTTTGCCCTCGAAGACCCGGATTACGGTCAGCGCAGCTATGCCGAAGGGCATATTGCCGGGTCGAGCTTTGCCGATCTCGAGCGTGATCTGAGCGGGGCGGTGGTCAAGGGGGTTACCGGGCGTCATCCGTTGCCTGAACCCGAAAAGCTGATCGAGCGCCTGCAAGCCTGGGGCATCAATGCCGACAGCGAAGTGGTTTTGTACGATGACGGTCCTGGCGCCTACGCGGCGCGGGCCTGGTGGTTGCTGGCCTGGCTGGGCAAGCGCGACGGTGTGTTCATTCTCGATGGCGGGCTGAAGGCCTGGCATGCCGCCGGATTGCCCCTGAGTCTTGATCCGCCGTCGATCACTCGCGGCACCTTCACCGGGACGCCGGATGCTTCGCTGGTGCTCAGCGCCAAACAGCTCCAGAAACGTCTCGGTCAGCCCGCATTGACCTTACTCGACGCCCGCGCCATGCCGCGCTTCAAGGGCGAAGTGGAGCCAATCGATCCGATTGCCGGGCACATCCCCGGCGCACAATGCGCCGCGTTCACCGAAAACCTGGGCAGCGACGGGCGTTTTCTGCCCGCCGATCAGCTCAAGCAGCGGTTTGCCACGAAGCTCGGTGATCGTTCGCCGACGGAGCTGGTCGCGTATTGCGGTTCCGGCGTGACGGCCTGCCACAACCTGTTCGCCCTGTGCCTGGCGGGTTATCCGTTGGGGTCGTTGTATGCCGGTTCGTGGAGCGAGTGGATTAACGATCCCGCGCGAGGCGTCGCCACCGGCGAGTAAGCGCAGAGCCGATGTGGGAGCGGGCCTGCTCCCACATTTGGATCTTCGTTGTCATCTATGGTCGGGCAATTGCCGCGCGCTGCGATATGCTCCCGGTCCAACGCCATAAACCTGCTTGAATTGCCGGCTCAGATGACTCTGGTCGGCAAAACCCAGTTGCGTCGCGACTTCCAGCGGCAGGCAACCGCCCTGTAACAACGCCCGTGCCCGAGCGATGCGCTGCTGCATCAACCAGGCGTGCGGCGGCATGCCGGTGGCGCGGCGGAACACCCGGGCGAAGTGGAAGGGGGACAGGTTCACCGTCGCCGCCAGTTCTTCCAGCGAGGGCGGCGCCGCCAATTGCGATTGCAGCCGTTCCTTGGCCAAGGTCACTGCGCGGTGTTCCTTGCCGGGTTTGCCGGCGATCGGGACGGCTGCGTGGCGTTGCAACAACGACAGCATCATTTCCCGCCAGACCGTTTGCTGCTGCAGGGCCGAGGATGGACTTTCCAGCAGCCGATGCAATTGGCAGAACCCCCTCACCAGATCCGGGTCGCGGTACAGCGTGGCGCCAAACACCGGCAAGGTGTCGCTCGGCAGTTCAAGCTCTTCCAGCAGCGAGAGAATTTGCCCGCTGTCGGGATAAAACGCCCGGTACAACCAACCGTCTTCCGTACCTTTGTGGCCGGTGTGCAGTTCGTCCGGGTTGATCAGCACCAGCGTGCCGCTGCCCGCCAGATGCTCGGCACCGCGATAGCGATAACGCTGGGCGCCGGCCATGATCATGCCGTTCACATAGCCGTCATGCACATGAGGGGCGAAACGGTGCTCGATGTAGCGCGCAGACAACAACTCGACCCCGGCCAGCGGTGCCGTTTGCCAGAAGTGGATCGACTCGCCCTGATCGACTTCCACTGTTTACTTGCGCCCTGTGGCGGCCAGCCATTGGGGAATGCGCCGTTCCAGGTAGTAACCCGGTTGTCTGAACGAACCCTCGACGAAACCGACATGCCCGCCCTTGGCCTGCAGCTCGAATTGAGTGCTGGCGGACAATTCATCGGCTTGCGGCAGGCTATGCGGAAACACAAACGGGTCGTCAGCCGCCTGGATAATCAGGGTTGGCGTGCGAATCTCTCCAAGGAAATAACGACTCGAAGCGCGACGATAGTAATCTGCAGCATCGGCGAAACCATTGAGCGGTGCGGTGACCCGGCCGTCGAAGTCCCAGAAGGTACGCAAGTTCTCCAAAGAGCCCAGCGCCTCCAATGCCGCCAGGCCAACCTCATGGCCCTCATGCTGGAATCTGCGCTGTTTGTTCTTGATGTAGGCGACCATCTCTCGCATGAAATGCGCTTGGTAGAACTGGGAAAAACCCTGGCTGATACGATCGGCACAGTGATCGAGGCGAAACGGCACCGACACTGCCACCGCACCAAGTACACCGCTGTTGCTGCCGGTTTCACCCAGATGCTTGAGCAACACGTTACCGCCCATGGAATAACCGACCGCATACAGCGGCGCGAGGGGGCGTTGGGTGCGCAGGTGCCTGATGGTTTCGGCCAAGTCTTCACTGGCCCCGGAATGGTAGCTGCGCGGCAACAGATTGGGCTCGCCGGAGCAACCTCGCCAGTTCAACGCGACGCTGGCCCAACCCTGGGTGCTCAGCGCCTTCTGCATCCCGGCCACATAAGGCGAATTCGACGAGCCGGTCAGGCCGTGCAATACCAGCACCAACGGTGCATTCGCGCTGTGTGGGCCGTGCCAGTCCAGGTCAAGGAAATCGCCATCTTCAAGCCACAATCGCTCGCGCTCACGCTCGATATGTGTGGTTTTGCGCCATAGCGGTCCCCACAAGGTTTGTAAGTGCGGATTACCCAGGCCGTAGGCGGGCGTGAAGGCAGGGGTGAAACGTTCTGGCAGATGGGACACGATTGCTCTCGATGCTGCGGCGCGTACCCGCAGCGTTAGCTGACTGAGCTTCGCACCGTTTTCTCAGGCCGGACTAGCCGGCGATCCCTGCCATACGTTGCCACAACGCGTAGTACACACGTCCCGATTTTTGCTCCCGATGCAGGCGCCAATTTTCTGGCAAACCCAATATCGACGGTGCGCTTTCGCTTTCAGTGTAGACCCACGCATCGTCAGCCAGCCAATGACGTTCTTCGAGCAGAGTGCAAACCACAGGCAACAGATTCTGATTGAACGGCGGGTCGAGGAATACCAGGTCGAACGCCGTGGCCGGTTGGGTTTCCAGATAGCGCAAGGCGTCGGCAGTCTGTACCTGGCCGTTGGTGCAGCGCAGGGTGCCCAGATGTTCTTTCAGGCTGGACACCGCAACGTTGCTGGCGTCCAGCGCCTGACCCATGGCCGCGCCACGGGACAAGGCTTCCAGGAACAGCGCGCCGCTGCCGGCAAACGGATCGAGTACCTTGGCCCCGGCGACGTAAGGCGCGAGCCAGTTGAACAGGGTTTCACGCACCCGGTCCGGCGTTGGGCGCAGGCCTGGGGCGTCAGGGAAACTGAGCTTTCGGCTACGCCATTCGCCACCGATGATACGCAGTTGGTTTACACCGTTATGCACGTTGTGAACGGGTTTCTTTGGACGGGATGAACTGGCCATTAATGCTCCGGAACCCCGAGCGGCTGCTCGGCAGGTTTGTCAGTAGGGGCCGGCAACGGCTTTTGTGGCACGGTCGGGCCAGCGCTGACGATGACCAGTTTATCCGTGCTCAGGTGTTTGCTCAGTGCGGCTTTGACTTGCTCGACGGTCAGGCTCTGGGACTGTTGCATGAAGTCTTCCAGGTAGCTCAGCGGCAAGTTGTAAAAGCCCATGGCGCCGAGCTGACCGACGATATCGGCGTTGCTGGCGGTGGACAGCGGGAAGCTGCCGGCCAGTTCACGCTTGGCGTCGTCGAGTTCTTTCTCGGTGGGGCCGGTCTTAAGGTAGTCGGCGAGCACATCCTGCACCAGTTTCAGGGTGCCTTCGCTCATTTCGGCGCGGGTTTGCAGGTTGATCATGAACGGGCCACGAGCCTGCATCGGGCTGAAACCCGAATACACGCCATACGACAAGCCACGCTTCTCGCGCACTTCGCTCATCAGCCGGGTGCCGAAACCGCCGCCGCCAAGAATCTGGTTGCCCATGGACAGCGCTGCATAATCCGGATCGTCACGGTCGATACCCAGTTGCGCGATCATCAGGTTGGTCTGTTTGGACGGAAACTCAATGTGGCCGATGCTGGGCTTGGGGTCGGTCGGTTGTTCGACTTTCGCCAGGGCCGGGCCTTTGGGCAGGTCGGCGGACACTTGGGCGGCGACCGCCTCGGCTTCGGTTCGCGACAGGTCCCCTACCAGCGCAATCACCACGTTGCCGGCGGCGTAGGCTTTCTGATGGAAGGCTCGCAACTGCGCCAGGGTGATCGGTGGAATGCTCTTCGCCGTGCCGTCGCTGGAGTGCGCATACGGGTGATCGCCATACAAGCGGTTCATCAGCTCCAGGCTGGCGAGTTTGCCGGGGTTCTGTTTCTGGAATTCGAAGCCGGCGAGCATCTGGTTCTTGATGCGCGCAAACGAGTCGGCGGGGAAGGTCGGTTTGCCGACGACTTCAGCGAACAGCTTCAAGGCAGGCTCGCGTTTGTCCACGGCACTGAGGCTGCGCAAGGAGGCAAGCGCCATGTCCTTGTACGCGCCGTTGCTGAAGTCGGCGCCCAATCCTTCGAAGCCCTGAGCGATGGCGCCGACGTCTTTGCCGGCTACACCTTCGTTGAGCATGGCGTTGGTCAGCAGTGCCAGGCCGGGTGCATCGCCGTCCTGGCTGCTGCCGGCGGCGAAGATCAGGCGCATGTCGAACATCGGCAACTCACGGGCTTCGACGAACAGCACCTTGGCGCCTTCGGCGGTGTTCCAGGTCTGCACGTTCAGCGAGCGATGGCTTGGGGCCTTGCCGTCGAGTTCGGCCAGCGATTGCAGCTTTTGGCTGGACTTGGCCTTGTCGAGGGCTTCGCTGGCGTTGGACTCGTCGGGTTTTGACAGATAGAAGGCGGCAGACCCGATCAGTGCAACAGCGATCAGGCCGATCAGGGCCAGACGCGACTTTTTACGCTCACTCATGAGTCGTCTCCTGTGGCAGTACATGGGCGACGCTGAGACGTTCGCGGGTGAAATACAGCTTGGCGGCCTTCTGGATGTCTTGCGGGGTCACGCTTTCCAGGTCGGCGAGTTCGGTGTCCATCAGTTTCCACGACAGGCCGACGGTTTCCAGTTGGCCGATGGCGGTGGCCTGGCTGGTGATCGAGTCACGCTCAAAAACCAGGCCGGCAATGACCTGCGCTCGTACCCGCTCCAGTTCTTCAGCGGATGGCGCGGTGGTTTTCAGTTGTTCGAGCAGTTTCCACAGGCCGGCTTCGGCCTGGGCCATGGTTTTATTTTTCTGGGTGTTCGGCGAAGCCGACAAGGTGAACAGGCTGTCGCCACGGGTATAGGCGTCGTAGCTCGACGACCCGCCGGACACCAGCTCTTCGCCGCGTTCCAGTTGCGTCGGGATGCGGCCGCTGTAGCCACCGTCGAGCAGGGCGGAAATCAGGCGCAGGGCGTTCACCGATTGTTTGTCTGCGGCTGTGGCGATGCTCGGCACGTTGAAGGCCAGCATCAGGCTCGGCAATTGGGTCTGCACATGCAGGGTGATCTTGCGTTCGCCGGGCTCAGCCAGCTCCAGCGGGATTTTCGCCGGTGGCACGTCGCGCTTGGCGATCGGGCCGAAGTAACGCTGGGCCAGGGTTTTGACTTCGTCCGGGGTCACATCGCCAACCACCACCAGGGTGGCGTTGTTCGGCACATACCAGGACTGGTACCAATGGCGCAGCTCTTCGACTTTCATGCGATCGAGGTCCGCCATCCAGCCGATGGTCGGCGTGTGGTAACCGCTGGCGGGGTAGGCGATGGCCATGAAACGTTCGTAGGCCTTGGACATCGGCTTGTCGTCGGTGCGCAGGCGACGCTCTTCTTTGATCACCTCGATTTCGCGGGTGAACTCGTCGGCCGGCAGGCGCAGGTTGGCCATGCGGTCGGCTTCCAGTTCGAAGGCTACGCCCAGACGGTCGCGGGCCAGCACCTGGTAATACGCGGTGAAGTCGTCGCTGGTGAAAGCGTTCTCCTCGGCACCGAGATCGCGCAGGATCAGCGAGGCTTCGCCGGGGCCGACTTTCTCGCTGCCCTTGAACATCATGTGTTCCAGTGCGTGGGACAACCCGGTCTGGCCCGGGGTCTCGTAGCTGGAGCCGACCTTGTACCAGATCTGGGAAACGACGACCGGCGCACGATGGTCTTCGCGCACGACAACCTTCAGGCCGTTGTCGAGGGTGAATTCGTGGGTCGGTTGTGGATCGGCAGCCAGGGCCGAGAGGGGCAGACAAACTGTGCTGAGCAGCAGGCCTGCAGCGCGGCGGGCTAGAGCATTCATTCGTTTTTAAACCTGTTGGGCTGCCCGCTTGGTCTTAGCGTCGGCGGGCGAGAGGGTGCTAGGATACTGATCCGTTTTACTGGCGGCCACGCCTATCAAGCCTTTGATCGGCTTGCAGGTTGTATGGGTTACCGGCAGAAGCTTTGAGTTTGTCAGCTAAACTCTGCGTTTTCGCCGACGATGCCGTTCCAGTCCTTCGTATTAGTCGACCTTTGAGGCGCCGTTGGCTCCTCGACAAAATGTTGCGCGTGAACAAGCTGGATGAATCGCAGTCTGTTCAGCATCGAATTATTTATTTGCCGAGGCGCCTTTTGGCGCGTCGCTACCGTGAGATAGCCGTCCTCCATGTTTGGTTCCAACGACGACAAGAAGACCCCAGCTGCGGCTGGTGAGAAGAAAAGCCTGTTCGGATGGCTGCGCAAAAAGCCGCAGGAACCCGTTATCGAACAGCCACAGCCACTTTCTGAGCCAACCCCGGCACCGGTTATAGAGCAAAAGCCTGCGCCGATTGCCGAGCCGGTGCTGCAACCTGCGGCCGCGCTCGTACCTGAAACCGAAGTCGCGGCCCCATTGCCGCTGACGCCAGTTGCCACGCCGTGGCTGACTTTGCCGGTAGCGGAAGAGCCGGTGGCGCTGGTTGAAGATGAGCAAGCGCCGCACATCACTCCACCGATTCCGGCCCCGACTGCGTTTGCTCCGGAGCCGGTTCGGGCGCCAGTGGTTGAACCGGCAGCTGTTGCTCCCGTGTTCGTGGCCGAACCTGCACCGGTGGCTCCAGTGCCAGCATTTGTTGCTCCGGTTGCTCAAGCGCCAGAACCTGCACCTGCACCTGCACCTGCACCTGCACCGGTCATCGCTCCTGTTGCCGCCACACCGGTTGCGCCCCTCGAAACTCCAGTCGAGCCTGTGCGTACCGAAGAGACCAAAGCCGGTTTCTTCGCCCGTCTCAAGCAAGGCCTGTCCAAGACCAGCGCCAGCATTGGCGAGGGCATGGCCAGCCTGTTTCTCGGCAAGAAGATCATCGATGACGAACTGCTCGAAGACATCGAAACCCGTTTGCTGACCGCCGATGTCGGCGTCGAAGCGACGTCGGTGATCATTCAGCGTCTGACTCAGAAAGTCGCCCGCAAGGAGCTGGCCGATGCCGACGCGCTGTACAAATCCCTGCAAGCCGAATTGGCAGCGATGCTCAAACCGGTCGAGCAGCCGCTGAAAATCACCTCGCAGAACAAGCCGTTCGTGATTCTGGTGGTCGGCGTCAACGGTGCCGGCAAAACCACCACCATCGGCAAGCTGGCGAAAAAGCTGCAACTGGAAGGCAAGAAAGTCATGCTCGCCGCCGGTGACACCTTCCGCGCCGCAGCGGTCGAGCAACTGCAGGTCTGGGGCGAGCGCAACAAGATCCCGGTGATCGCCCAGCACACCGGCGCCGACTCGGCTTCGGTAATTTTCGACGCTGTGCAGGCCGCCAAGGCCCGTGGCATTGATGTGTTGATCGCCGACACCGCCGGTCGCTTGCACACCAAAGACAATTTGATGGAAGAGTTGAAGAAGGTTCGCCGGGTGATCGGCAAGCTCGACGCCGACGCGCCTCATGAGGTGCTGTTGGTGCTCGATGCCGGTACCGGCCAGAACGCCATCAACCAGGCCAAGCAATTCAATCAGACCGTCGAACTGACCGGCCTGGCGCTGACCAAACTCGACGGCACCGCCAAGGGTGGGGTGATTTTCGCCCTGGCCAAGCAGTTTGGCTTGCCGATCCGTTACATCGGCGTTGGTGAAGGCATCGACGATTTGCGTACTTTTGAAGCAGAACCCTTTGTCCAGGCATTGTTTGCCGAGCGGGAGCGTTCATGATTCGTTTCGAACAGGTCGGTAAACGCTACCCGAACGGTCACGTCGGCTTGCATGAGCTGAGCTTTCGAGTCCGTCGGGGCGAATTCTTGTTTGTTACCGGCCATTCCGGCGCCGGTAAAAGCACCTTGTTGCGGCTGTTGCTGGCCATGGAACGTCCGACCACCGGCAAATTGCTGCTGGCCGGGCAAGACCTGAGCACCATCAGCAACGCACAGATTCCGTTCCTGCGCCGACAGATCGGCGTGGTGTTCCAGAACCACCAGTTGCTGTTCGATCGCACGGTGTTCAATAACGTCGCGTTGCCGTTGCAGATCCTTGGCCTGTCCAAGGCCGAGGTCGTCAAGCGCGTGGACTCGGCCCTGGAGCGCGTGGCGCTCTCGGACAAAACCGATCTCTACCCCGGCGACCTGTCTACCGGCCAGCAACAGCGCGTCGGCATCGCTCGCGCCATCGTTCACCGCCCGGCCTTGCTGCTGGCGGATGAACCGACCGGTAACCTAGACCCGCGTCTGGCGGCAGAAATCATGGGCGTGTTCGAAGACATCAACCGTCTGGGCACCAGCGTGCTGATCGCCAGTCACGACCTGGCGCTGATTGCCCGCATGCGTCATCGCATGCTGACCCTGCAGCGTGGTCGATTGATCGGCGACGGGGAGGCCGGCGTATGAGTGCGACACGTAGCCCCAAGGTTTCCGAGCGCGTGGCCCCGAAGGCCGCCGATCCGCAACCACAGCAGAAGAAAAAACGCGACGATGACGATGGCCCGGATTTCGCCACGCTGTTCCGCGCCTGGATCGAAAGCCATCGCGCCAGTCTGCTGGACAGCTTGCGTCGCTTGGGCAAGCACCCGATCGGCAGCTTTTTCACCTGTATGGTGATGGCTGTGGCCCTGAGCTTACCGATGGGCCTGTCACTTTTGCTGAATAACGTCGAGCGTCTCGGTGGCTCCTGGCAGCGTGCGGCGCAGATTTCCCTGTACCTGCAACTTGAGGCCAGCCCTGAGCAGGGCGAGTCGTTGCGCGAGCAGATCAAGGGCATGCCGGGCGTAGCGGATGCCGAATACGTGGGCCGCGATCAGGCACTGGAAGAGTTCCAGCAGCAGTCCGGACTGGGCGAAGCCCTTAAGGAACTGCCGGAAAACCCCCTGCCGGGCGTGGTTCTGGTGACACCGAAAGAGGTCGACAAGCCCGGGCTTGAAGCATTACGACAAAAACTTTCCGAGTTGCCGAAGGTACAACAGGCCCAACTTGATCTAGTCTGGGTCGAGCGTCTGGCGGCCATCCTCAAGCTGGGCGACCGTTTTGTCTTCGGTCTGACCGTGCTTTTGGTTTCTGCATTACTTTTGGTGATAGGCAATACCATTCGTCTTCATATTGAAAACCGCCGCACAGAGATAGAAGTGATTAAACTCGTCGGCGGCACGGACAGTTATGTGCGCAGGCCCTTTCTGTACATGGGCGCGCTTTATGGCTTCGGTGCGGGGATTCTTTCCTGGGGCGTATTGGCGTTCGGCCTGAACTGGCTGAACGACGCGGTGGTTGGACTGGCCGGTTTGTACGGCAGTGATTTTGCGCTGGCCGGAGTGCCAGTTGCCGACGGTCTGTCGCTCTTGCTTGGCGCGGTGCTGTTGGGGTATATCGGTGCATGGATTGCAGTCGCACGCCACCTGCGGGAGCTTGCGCCAAAGTAATATCATTTTGCTCGTATTGACCTTTCAGCGTTTATGGGAACTTGTTTTTTGGTTTCCGGTCAATTTTCGCAGTGCTGAACTGCACGAGTTATGTAAGTCGGAGGTTTTTTCGTATGACCAATTCTTTGCAGCCTGCATATGCTCTGGTCCCGGGTGCGAACCTGGAGGCCTATGTGCACACGGTGAACAGCATTCCATTGCTGACGCCGGAGCAGGAGCGTGAACTGGCCGAGAGTCTCTATTATGAGCAGGATTTGGGGGCGGCTCGGCAGATGGTGCTCGCCCACCTGCGTTTTGTCGTACACATTGCCCGTAGCTATTCCGGCTACGGCCTGGCCCAGGCTGACCTGATCCAGGAAGGCAACGTCGGCCTGATGAAAGCGGTCAAGCGTTTCAACCCGGAAATGGGTGTGCGCCTGGTGTCCTTTGCGGTGCACTGGATCAAGGCGGAAATCCACGAGTTCATCCTGCGCAACTGGCGGATCGTCAAAGTCGCGACCACCAAGGCTCAGCGCAAGCTGTTCTTCAACCTGCGCAGCCAGAAGAAACGTCTGGCCTGGCTGAACAACGAGGAAGTCCACCGTGTGGCGGAAAGCCTCGGCGTAGAGCCGCGGGAAGTACGCGAGATGGAAAGTCGCCTGACCGGCCATGACATGGCCTTCGACCCGGCCGCGGAAGCGGACGACGACAGTGCCTTCCAATCGCCGGCCAACTACCTGGAAGACCACCGGTACGATCCGGCTCGTCAACTGGAAGACGCCGACTGGAGCGACAACTCCAATCACAACCTGCACGAAGCACTTGAAGTGCTGGACGACCGCAGCCGCGACATCCTCTACCAGCGCTGGCTGGCAGAAGAAAAAGCCACGCTGCACGACCTGGCGCAGAAGTACAACGTGTCGGCCGAGCGTATTCGTCAGCTCGAGAAGAGCGCGATGAACAAGCTCAAGTTGTCGATCGCCGCGTAACCCACGCGAAGGCAATAAAAAACGCCCCGATCATTGATCGGGGCGTTTTTGTTTGAAGATCAAAAGATCGCAGCCTTCGGCAGCTCCTACAGGGTTTCGCATTCCTATGTAGGAGCTGCCGAAGGCTGCGATCTTTTTCTACCTGCCGATTCGAATCCAAATCATTGCGCCCACGGTGCCCGGCGCGAATCGTTGAGGCCGACCAGATAGCTGTCACCGCCCAACTGATTCATCTGCTGGCGAATCCACCCCGCCCGCCTTGCAACGTAAGAAGTCGGATGGCTGGCACTCCACACTCGCGGGTTCGGCAGTACCGCCGCCAGCAAACTTGCCTGCTGCCGGGACAGCGAACCAGCGCCCACGCCAAAGTGATGCCGGGCCGCTGCTTCGGCGCCGAACACGCCTTCATCCCACTCGGCACTATTGAGGTACACCTCAAGAATCCGCTGCTTGGGCCAGAACACTTCGATCAACCCGGTAAACCAGGCTTCCAGGCCTTTACGCAGCCAGCTGCGGCCAGACCACAGAAAAAGGTTTTTCGACACTTGCTGGCTCAGGGTGCTGGCGCCGCGAATCGAGCCGCCGCGCTCGTTATGTGCAAACGCCGCCTGAATCGCGCTGAAATCAAAGCCCCAATGCTCGGGAAACTTCTGGTCTTCACCGGCAATTACCGCGACTTTCAGGTCGTCGGAGATTTCATCCCAAGGTTTCCAGGTGCGTTGCAGGTCGATGGGCTCGCCGTCGAACCAGGATTCGATCTTGCGCTCGACCATTAATGCCGTTCCCGGTGGCGGCACCACCCGAAACAGCAGAACCAGCAAAACGCTGCCGACCGCGAACCAGAGCAGGGCCTTTATGAAACGACGGAAAATTAACTGCAGCATAGAGATGGCTTGGCCGAACCCGTTGAGCCGGCCATTATACAGACCCTGTTGATCGAGTCTGACTGGAGTTCTTCATGCTGCGTGGCTTTCTGATGCTGGCCGCTTTCTTCGGCTTCACCGGCGTTGCCTTGGGCGCATTCGCCGCCCACGGCCTGAAAAACCGCCTGACGCCTGAGTATTTGGCGATTTTCCACACGGGCGTCACTTATCAACTGGTGCATACCCTGGCGTTGCTGGGTGTTGCATTGCTGGCCACGCAGATTCCCGGTCGTCTGATTACCTGGGCCGGCGCCTCGTTTGCCATTGGCATTGTGTTGTTTTCCGGCAGCCTGTACCTGCTGACGATGACCGGCGTCAGCAAGCTCGGGATCGTTACACCGTTCGGTGGCCTCGCGTTTCTGGTCGGCTGGGTTTGCCTGGGGCTTGCCGCCTGGCGGCTGAGCTGACCTTGTAGGAGCTGCCGCAGGCTGCGATCTTTTGATTTTGTTCTTTTGTAAGTCGAAAGATCGCAGCCTGCGGCAGCTCCTACAGGATCGTGTTTCAAGACGAATGGCTTGGGTCGACCTGACTGATCGGGCTAGAATGCCAGCCCCTAAAAATGATGGCGGCATTCGGCATGCGCATTCAGTTGAACGGCGAATCCCTTGAACTGCCCGACGGTGAAACCGTTGCGGCCCTGCTGACCCGTCTGGAACTGACCGGGCGCCGGGTGGCGGTCGAGCTCAATCTGGATATCGTCCCGCGCAGCCAGCACGCTGAAACCGCGCTGAACGACGGCGACTCGGTCGAAGTGGTACACGCCATCGGCGGCGGCTAGCCGTCTGGCCCGAGCGGCCACAGAATCATTGTGCAAGAACCTCACCCCAACAGAGGATTTCCCATGAGCATCGTTCGTAGCGACAAGCCCTTCGTCCTGGCCGGTCGTACTTACCAGTCGCGTTTGCTGGTAGGCACCGGCAAGTACCGTGACATGGAAGAAACCCGCCTGGCCATCGAGGCTTCGGGTGCCGAGATCGTCACCTTCGCCGTGCGCCGGACCAACCTCGGCCAGAACCCGGGCGAACCGAACCTGCTCGAAGTCCTGTCGCCGGATCGCTACACCTTCCTGCCGAACACTGCCGGTTGCTACGACGCCATTGAAGCCGTGCGCACCTGCCGCCTGGCCCGTGAGCTGCTCGACGGCCACAACCTGGTGAAGCTGGAAGTGCTGGCGGATCAGAAGACCCTGTTCCCCAACGTGATCGAAACCCTCAAGGCCGCCGAAGTGCTGGTCAAGGAAGGCTTCGACGTGATGGTGTACACCAGCGATGATCCGATCATTGCCCGTCAACTGGCGGAAATCGGCTGTATCGCGGTCATGCCGCTGGCTGGTCTGATCGGCTCGGGCCTGGGGATCTGCAACCCGTACAACCTGCAGATCATCCTCGAAGAAGCGAAAATTCCGGTGCTGGTGGATGCCGGTGTCGGTACTGCCTCCGACGCCACCATCGCCATGGAGCTGGGCTGTGAAGCGGTGCTGATGAACTCGGCCATCGCCCATGCCCAGCAGCCGATCATGATGGCCGAAGCCATGAAACACGCCATCGTGGCAGGTCGTCTGGCCTACCTCGCCGGGCGCATGCCGAAAAAACTCTATGCCAGCGCCTCCTCGCCGCTGGATGGTCTGATCAAGTAAGAGCCATTGATGACTGAATCAAACGACACGCCTATCCAGCAGGAAGAAGGCGAAGAGCGCCAACACCGCCGCATCAAGAGTTTCGTGATGCGCGCCGGGCGCATGACCGAAGGCCAGCAACGCGGTCTGGAGCAGGGTGCTCCATTGTTCGTACTGCCTTTGGCCGATGCGCCGGTGGATTTCGATCAGGTGTTCGGCCGTTCGGCGCCGCGCTCGCTGGAAATCGGTTTCGGCATGGGCCATTCGCTGCTGGAAATGGCCGCGGCTTCGCCGGAGCAGGATTTCATTGGCGTTGAAGTTCACCGTCCGGGTGTCGGCGCGCTGCTCAATGGCGTGCTGACTCAGGGCCTGACCAACCTGCGTGTCTACGATTGCGATGCGATCGAAGTGCTCAACCGTTGCATCGCCGACAACAGCCTCGACCGCCTGATGCTGTTTTTCCCGGATCCGTGGCACAAGAGCCGTCACCACAAGCGTCGTATCGTTCAGGCATCGTTCGCTGAGCTGGTGCGTAGCAAGTTGAAGGTCGGCGGTGTGTTGCACATGGCCACCGACTGGGAACCGTACGCCGAGTACATGCTGGAAGTGATGAGCGTCGCCCCGGGCTATCGCAACCTCGCCGAAGACGGCAAATGCGTGCCGCGCCCGGCCGAACGTCCGATCACCAAGTTCGAACGTCGCGGCGAACGTCTTGGACATGGCGTGTGGGATCTGAAGTTCGAAAAACTGGCTTAAGTACGGCGCTGTAAAAACTGTGGGAGCGGGCTTGCCCGCGATAGCGGTCTAACAATCAACGCAGAGGTTGAATGTTATGGCCTCATCGCGGGCAAGCCCGCTCCCACATTGTTTTGTGTGTTATTCGACGTCAGCGACGGTCTGCCACAACCCCGATCAGCACCAGCACCACCAACAACACCGGCGCCAGGCTGTAGTTGTTGAACTGGCTCAGGCCTTTGATGATCCATGGCGTGGCATAGATCAGCGCTACGCCGCTGCCGACCATGCACAGCAGGGCCATCAGCGGGATGCGCAAGGCGCCGGCGATGCTGCCCAGGCGTTGCTCGACCCAGCCCTTGAGGTCGGCGCCAAACAGCACCAGCAGGCAGCCCACCAGCGCCAGAGAGATTTCCGACAGGTTGCTACGGCTCCAGCGGGACACGGTGGCGAGCAGGTCGAGTACCAGATCCATTCGATTTCCTTATGTCAGAAAAGTCTGCAGCAAGTCATTAAGAAAGAGTTGTCCGCGCATCGTGGCTGCCAGACGTGACGGTTCGACCTGCAACAAGCCACTTTGTTCGGCCTCGCGGCGCCCTTCTGCAAGGCTTTCCAGAGGCAGCCCGGTGCGCTCCGGATACAACCGCGCTTCGACACCCTCGGTCAGGCGCAAGGCGTTCATCAGGAACTCGAACGGCAGTTCTTCGTTGGTCAGCGCTTTCTCGCCAGCCTTGAAGCTTTTGGCCGGATTGATGTAATCCTTCGGCAGGCGAGTCTTCCAGGTGCGCACGATACGCCCGTCCGGATGGCTGAGCTTGCCGTGGGCACCGGCGCCGATACCGATGAAGTCGCCGAAACTCCAGTAATTGAGGTTATGCCGCGCCGGACGGCCGGGCTGGGCATAGGCCGAGACTTCGTATTGCGCGTAACCGTGCTCGGCCAACAGCGCCTGGCCGGCCTCTTGAATGTCCCACAGGGCGTCATCTTCCGGTAGCGTCGGCGGCTGGTTCCAGAACACCGTGTTCGGCTCCAGGGTCAGCTGGTACCAGGACAGGTGCGTCGGCTTCAGGGCGATGGCCTGGCGCAGGTCGCTCAGGGCATCGTCCAGAGATTGATCGGGCAAGCCGTGCATCAGGTCCAGATTGAAGTTATCAAAGCCGGCCTCACGGGCCATGCCGGCGGCACGCACGGCTTCGTCGCCGTTGTGAATCCGCCCCAGGGCCTTGAGTTTCTCTTCCTGAAAACTCTGGATGCCGATCGACAGGCGATTGATACCCAACGCCCGGTAAGCGCGGAATTTCTCCTGCTCGAACGTTCCGGGGTTGGCTTCCAGGGTGATTTCAATGTCGCTGGCAAACGGAATACGTTGCTCGACACCCTTGAGCAAACGGCCCAACGCCTCGGCGCTGAACAGGCTCGGCGTACCGCCACCAAAGAAGATCGAGCTCAGTTCGCGGCCATAGACCGCATGCAGGTCCTGATCGAGGTCGGCGAGCAAGGCGTCCACATACTCTTGTTCCGGCAGCACCGGGCTGGCGGTGTGGGAGTTGAAGTCGCAATAAGGGCATTTGCGTACACACCACGGGATGTGGATGTACAGCGCCAGGGGCGGCAGCACAGGCAAAGCGGCCCGAGGCGATTGCGCGCCGCCGAAGATCAGCGGCGACGCGGATGATTCAATGGTCATTTCAAGCCCAGACGCTGGCGCAGCAGATCCATTGCACGGGCGCGGTGACTGATCTGGTTCTTGTCGCTGGGCTTAAGCTCGGCGCTGGAGCACTCGCGTTCAGGCACCCAGAACAGCGGATCGTAGCCAAAACCGTGCTCACCGCTGGCCTGGGTCAGGATGCGCCCATGCCACAGGCCTTCGCAGAGGATCGGCAACGGATCGTCGGCATGACGCACCAGCGCCAATACACAGACGAACTGCGCGCCGCGCTCGGCTTGCGGCACGTCTTTCATGACGTCGAGCAGTTTGGCGTTGTTCGCCGCATCGCCCTTGCCGTCAGCGTAACGGGCCGAATAGATACCCGGCGCACCGCCGAGGAAATCCACCGCCAACCCCGAATCGTCGGCCAATGCCGGCAGGCCGGAAATGCGCGAGGCGTTGCGGGCCTTGAGAATGGCGTTTTCGACGAACGACAGGCCGGTTTCTTCAGGCTCGACGCTGCTGAACTCGCCGATCGAGCGCAAGTGCACCGATTCGCCGAGCATGGCCTGGAGTTCCTTGAGTTTGCCGGCGTTATGGCTGGCCAATACGAGTTGCGTGAAATTGATCATTCGCCGGGGAAGAGCTCTTGGTTGAAATTGATGGTGTTGATTTTGTCACCGGTTTGCACCTTGATTTCAAAGGTGCGGACTTCCTGCTGATCCACCGGATACTGGGCGATGTAGTAGACCGCGCCTGTTTCGGTAATCTGTTTGAATTTCAATGGAACGCTTTGGCTGGTCAGGTCTTTGACCGTCCCGCTGACTTGCGCCGTTTGCGGTTTGCCGTCCTTGAGTACCGAGATATTGATCACGCCCTGGTTTTTGCTGCGGATCAGCTCGGCCGCTTTGGCAATGTCCGGTGTCAGGAAGGTCGAATTGAAGGTGTTGTAATGCACCGTCACGTCGCCAAAGGTTTCCTTGCGCTCGCCTTTGATGACGTCGGCGGCCATGGCGGTGACGCTCAGGCAGGCAGTGAGTAAAAACAGCGCTAGACGACCCATGATCGTTCTCCTCGAAGTGTCGTGATTCAGACCGCGACCTTGTGGTCCGGCAGACCGGGGCTGCTGACGCGATAGATACCGATCTCACCTAACAGATTAGGCCATAGCTTACTGGCCCACCCGTGTCGATGCTGTTGATCCACGGCAAGTCGATCAATGACCTTGGCTTCACGTTCGCGACACAGCGCTTCAAAGTCTTCGAAGGTGCAGAAGTGAATGTTTGGCGTGTTGTACCAGGTGTACGGCAGAAACTCCGAAACAGGCATCCGGCCCTTGCTCGCCAGGTACCAGCGGCAGCGCCAGTGACCGAAGTTGGGGAAGGTGATGATGCACTGGCGACCGACCCGCAGCATTTCGTCGAGGATCTTGTCCGGGTAATGCACGGCTTGCAGGGCCTGGGTCATGACCACGATGTCGAAGCTGTTGCTGGCAAAGTTGCCCAGGCCCTTGTCCAGGTCCTGCTCGATGACGTTGATGCCCTTGGCCACGCACTCGGCAATGTTGTCCGGGTCGTTTTCCAGGCCATAGCCGGTGACCTGCTTGTGGTCGCGCAGCCAGGTCAGCAACTCGCCGTCACCGCAGCCGAGGTCGAGCACGCGGCTGCCGGCGGGGATCCATTCCTGGATGATTTCCAGATCGGCTCTCATGTCTTCCTCAAAGCGATATGCGGTTCATGTAATTGCTGAAGGCCTGCAAGTAACGCGGGATCGGAATCAGAAAGGCATCGTGGCCTTGCGGAGCATCGATCTCCAGGTAGCAGACGTCTTTCCTGGCCGCCATCAGCGCGTCCACCAGCTCCCGCGAGCGGGCAGGGGAGAAGCGCCAGTCGGTGGTGAAGGACATCACGCAGAACTTGGCCTGGGCATTGGCGAAGGTTTTCGCCAGGTCATCGTCGAAATTCGCCGCCGGGTCGAAGTAGTCCAGCGCCTTGGTCATCAACAGGTAGGTGTTGGCGTCGAAACGTCCGGAAAACTCCTCGCCTTGATAGCGCAGGTAGCTTTCGACCTGGAACTCGACACTGTGGAAGTCGTAGTTGAGCTTTTCGCTCTTCAGGCCGCGACCGAATTTTTCGCCCATGGAGTCATCGGACAGATACGTGATGTGCCCGACCATTCGCGCCAGCATCAGTCCGCGCTTGGGTATCACGCCCGCTTCCTGGAACGAACCGCCGTGGAACTCCGGGTCGGTGAGGATCGCCTGGCGTGCGACTTCGTTGAACGCGATGTTCTGTGCCGACAGTTTCGGCGCCGAGGCGATGGCCAGGCAGTGCCGCACGCGGTCAGGATAAGTGATGGTCCACTGCAAGGCCTGCATGCCGCCCAGACTGCCGCCGATCACCGCTGCCCATTGGCCGATGCCGAGCAGGTCGGCGAGGCGTGCCTGGCTGTGCACCCAGTCTTCCACGGTCAATACCGGGAAATCGGCGCCGAACGGCTTGCCGGTTTCTGGATTGATGCTGCTGGGGCCGGTGGAACCGTTGCAACCGCCGAGGTTGTTCAGGCTGACCACGAAGAATTTGCGAGTGTCGATCGGTTTGCCGGGGCCGATGCAGCTGTCCCACCAACCGGGTTTGCGGTCGTCGGGGCTGTGGAAGCCGGCGGCGTGATGGTGACCGGACAAGGCGTGGCAGATCAGCACGGCATTGCTCGCCGTGGCGTTCAGCGTGCCATAGGTTTCATAGATCAGGTCATAAGCTGGCAGCGAACGGCCGCAGGCCAGGGCCAGCGGTTCACTGAAGTGCGCCACTTGCGGCGTCACCAGACCAACAGAATCGGGGGGGAAGGCAGCTGGCATCGACCCTGCTCTCATTGAAATGAGGCGTAAGTCTAAAGACCGCTGTGGCTAGCGGCAAGCAAAGGCCGGGCCTGATTTTTCCCTGGCGTACCTGTGGCGAGGGAGCTTGCTCCCGTTGGGGCGCGAAGCGGCCCCCGTAGGAGCTGTCGAGTGCAACGAGGCTGCGATCTTTTCCCTGCCAATTGAATCCAAAGCAAAGATCAGATCAAAAGATCGCAGCCTTCGGCAGCTCCTACAGGGTGCAGCCCCGCAGGTCAGGCCGGGCGCACCAGATCCGGCAAATCCGGCAGCTTCTTCGGCGAACAAATCCGCACCCGCTTCTGCCGGTTCAACTCGCCGCTGATCAGGCTGACCTGGCTTTTGGAAACCCCGAATGCCTTGGCCAGAAACGCCATCAGGTAAGCATTGGCCTTGCCCTCGACCGGCGGTGCCGTCAGGCGGATCTTCAGGCGATCACCGTGCAGCCCGGCGAAATCATCGCTGCGGGCCGCAGGTTGCAGGTGACATTCCAGAATCAGGTCATCACCGTCCCAGCGAAAGTAGCTCACCGGATCAGATCAGCAGGCGCAGGATTTGCGGCATCATGGTCAAGGCCGCGAGGTTGTTGATCACCAGCATGTCGATCAGCTTGAGCACCATGAACGCCAGGATCGGCGAGATATCCAGGCCGCCGAGGTTTGGCAGAATCTTGCGGAACGGCGCCAGGGCCGGCTCGCAGATCTGGTTCACCAGCTCGGCGCCGGGGTTATGGCTGCCCGGTGCGACCCAGGACAGGATCACGCTGATGATCAGGGCATAGAAGAAGATATTCAGGAACAGCGCCGTTACGCCGATCAGCGACCAGATCAGCAATTGCAGAGGGTTGCCGGTGGTGCCGAAGGTTAGCAGCAGGGTCAGCGCCATCAACGCCAGTTGCACGAGGATCGCCAGCACCAGCGAGGACATGTCCAGGCCGAACAGGCTCGGGATGATCCGGCGCAGCGGCTTGAGCAGTGGCTGGGTGGCTTTTACGGCGAACTGGCACAGCGGGTTATAGAAGTTTGCACGCACCAGTTGCAGCACGAAACGCAGCAGCACGATCAGCAGGTACAGACTGCCGAGGGTTTGCAGCACGTAAATCGCTGCAGTGTTCAATCCAATCATGTAAGGCTCCTTATTTGCCCAGTTGTTCGGCCATCTCGGCCGAGCGGTGCGCGGCGGCGCCGAGTGCTTTTTCCACCAGGGCTTCGAAACCGCCGGCCTGGAACGACTTGATCGCCGCTTCCGTGGTGCCCGCAGGCGAGGTCACGCGGCGACGTAGTTCAGCCGCGTCGACATCACTGGCGACCGCCATGTGTGCGGCGCCCAGCGCGGTTTGCAGGGTCAGTTGTGCAGCGGTTTCGGGTGGCAGACCGAGCTTCACGCCAGCAGCAGTCATGGCTTCGATCAGCAGGAAGAAATACGCAGGGCCCGAGCCGGAAACGGCAGTGACCGCGTCCAATTGCTGTTCTTCGTCCAGCCACAAAGCGATGCCGACTGCCGACAGCAGCTCTTGCGCCTGCTGGCGTTGCTCGGTGCTCACTTGGGCCGTGGCATACAAGCCACTCACGCCCTGACGCACCAGAGCCGGGGTGTTGGGCATGCAGCGCACGATCGGCTGGGCGCCAAGCCAGTTGTTCATGCTGGCGCAGGTAATGCCGGCCGCAATCGACACCACCAGCTGATTCGGCTTGAGGCTTGGGCGAATGGCTTCGCAAACGGCTTTCATCGCCTGTGGCTTGACCGCCAGCACGACCACGTCCACGCCCTGAATGGCTTGGGCGTTGTCGGCAAACACTTCGATGCCGTGTTCGGCGTGCACGCGGGCACGGGTTTCTTCGCCCGGATCGCTGGCGCGGATCTGCGCGGCGTCCAGACCTTTGGCGCGCAGGCCGCCGATCAGGCTGGCGGCCATGTTGCCGGCTCCGATAAAGGCAATACGAGTCTTGCTCATGTCAGGTCCTTATAGAGAGGTGAGTCAGCCATGTTCATGGTCGACTGTAATCGCGGG
Source organism: Pseudomonas sp. Pseusp18 (assembly GCF_059506005.1). NCBI lineage: Bacteria > Pseudomonadati > Pseudomonadota > Gammaproteobacteria > Pseudomonadales > Pseudomonadaceae > Pseudomonas > Pseudomonas sp. Pseusp18. The sequence goes on along the minus strand of NZ_CP169240.1, from coordinate 6,208,477 downwards.
CGCCAAACAGGGCCGTACCGATGCGGACCCAAGTGGCGCCCTGGGCGATGGCCGACTCGAGGTCGTGGCTCATGCCCATGGAAAGTGTGTCGAGTGGCAGGTTCAGGCTGGCTTGCAGGCTTTGCACGGCAGCAAAGGCGGCATCCTGGGCGGCGCGATCTTCAGTCGGCTCGGGAATCGCCATCAGCCCGCGCAATTTCAAACGCGGCAGCGCACTGATGGCATCGGCCAGGGCGGGCAGATCGGCCGGGGTGCAGCCGGATTTGCTGGCTTCACCACTGACGTTGACCTGGATGCAGATGTTCAAGGGCGGCAAATCGGCAGGGCGCTGTTCAGACAGGCGTTGTGCGATTTTCAAACGATCCACGGAGTGCACCCAGTCGAAGTGCTCGGCGATAGCACGAGTCTTGTTCGATTGAATGGGGCCGATGAAGTGCCAGATCAAGGGCAGGTCGGCCAATTCGAGCTGTTTGCCCAAGGCTTCCTGCAGGTAATTTTCGCCAAAGTCGCGGATCCCGGCGGCATAGGCCTCACGCAGGGCCTCGGCGGGCTTGGTTTTGCTCACGGCCAGTAGCTGGATGCTGTGTTCGTCACGCTTTGCGGCTAGGGCCGCAGCGTGGATGCGTGAACTAACCTGAGCAATGTTGTCTGCTATCGTGGACATTCAAGAGGCGCCAGCGGGTCTGAGGTTCGCGGCATTCTACTGGAATTGAGGAGCGCTATGGATATCACTGAGCTGCTGGCTTTCAGCGCCAAACAGGGCGCGTCCGACCTGCACCTGTCCGCCGGCCTGCCACCGATGATCCGTGTCGATGGCGATGTGCGACGCATCAACTTGCCGGCCCTGGACCACAAGGAGGTGCATGAGCTGATCTACGACATCATGAACGACCTCCAGCGGGTGGACTTCGAGAAGCATCTGGAAACCGACTTTTCCTTCGAAGTGCCCGGCGTGGCACGTTTTCGGGTCAATGCCTTCAACCAGAACCGTGGCGCGGGCGCGGTATTCCGGACCATTCCGTCGAAGGTCCTGAGCATGGACGACCTGGGCATGGGGGAAGTGTTTCGCAAGATTACCGAATCCCCCCGAGGCCTGGTGCTGGTGACCGGCCCGACCGGTTCCGGCAAGTCCACCACGCTGGCGGCGATGATCGATTACCTGAACAACCATCGCCATCACCACATCCTCACCATCGAAGACCCAATCGAGTTCGTCCACGAATCGCGCAAATGCCTGATCAATCAGCGTGAAGTCCATCGCGACACCCGCAGCTTTGCCACGGCCCTGCGTTCGGCCCTGCGTGAAGACCCGGACGTGATTCTGGTCGGGGAAATGCGTGACCTGGAGACCATTCGGCTGGCACTGACCGCCGCCGAGACCGGCCACCTGGTGTTCGGCACGCTGCACACCACATCGGCGGCAAAAACCATCGACAGGGTGGTGGACGTGTTTCCGGGCGACGAGAAATCGATGGTGCGTTCGATGCTCTCCGAGTCGTTGCTGGCGGTGGTGTCTCAGACTTTGATCAAGAAAATCGGCGGCGGGCGGATTGCCGCCCACGAAATCATGCTCGGCACCTCGGCGATCCGTAACCTGATCCGTGAAGACAAGGTGGCGCAGATGTACTCGTCGATTCAGACCGGAGGGTCGCTGGGGATGCAGACGCTGGATATGTGCCTGAAGGAGCTGGTGACCAAAGGCGTGATCAGTCGCGAGCATGCGCGGGAGAAGGCGCGCTCGCCGGATAATTTTTGAGTGCCTTAAAAGCAAAAGATCGCAGCCTTCGGCAGCTCCTACAGGAAAACGCGTATTCCTGCGTAGGAGCTGCCGAAGGCTGCGATCTTTTGATCTTGCTTGAAATCAGCGCTGTACGACGCGCAGTTGATTCGGTTCTTTCGGCAGAACCCGCTTGGCAACCACGTAGTGGTTATCCCAATACGGCTTCTTCAGGGTGTCGATGCTTACCGACTTGCCACGGCGTGGTGCGTGGATGAAGCGGTCGTTGCCCAGGTAGATGGCCACATGGTTGACCCGGCGACTCTTGATGTTGAAGAAGATCAGGTCGCCTGGCTTCAGTTCGTTGCGATCGACTTTCTCACCGTGACCGCTGGCCATGGCATTGGAGGTGCGTGGCAGGTCGAAGGTGGCGTCGTTGAACGCGTATTTTACCAGGCCGCTGCAATCGAACCCTTTACTTGGGCTGCTGCCACCCCAACGATAAGGTGTGCCGAGCACGTTTACCGCGCGGCTCAACACGTTGCTGCTTTCCTTGGTCGCCATCGGCGGAACCAGCTTGCCGTTGGCGCGGCTCAGTTGGGTGGAACGTTTTACTGTCTGTTGGTTTTTGCTCGAAGGAGCAGAAACATGGGATTTTGGGGTGTAACCATTAACGTTCGGAAGACGTTGCTCACGATTGGTGGCGTGGGCGGCCAGGGGCAATAATAGGCAAATGGTTAGCCATGTCTTGAAAAATGGACGCATTAGGCAAGGCTCGTATGGGTTAGCGCGCAACTTTATAACAGCTTTTTTGTCCCTTCCGAGGCCGTTGGTCGATTCAACCTTGGGGTCAACGGAACCAAATAAGCGGCAATTTGGCGCAATTGTCGGACACAAGTCAGGTGTTACAAGGCTTTGACGGGACCCAAGGTAGCATTCGCCGTATGTCGGCTGCCTGTAAAAAAGTCACAAAGAATTCAAGAATATTTCTCTATCGCGTGAATCGAGGCCATCCATGAACACCTATCGACAACCCGTTTCACAACAAGACACGCACAGCAAAGTGATTGGTTACCTGCTGTGGATTTTCGGTTTTACCGGGGCTCACCGCTTCTATTACGGCAGGCCAGTGACCGGGACGATCTGGTTTTTGACCTTGGGCTTGCTGGGTATTGGCTGGTTGATCGACGTGTTCCTGATTCCGGCCATGGATCGTGAAGCAGACCTGCGCTTTACCGCCGGCCCCATCGAATACAACGTCGCGTGGATTCTGCTGACGTTCCTTGGGGTATTCGGCGTACACCGGATGTATCAGGGGAAGTGGATCAGCGGGTTGCTGTACCTGGTCACGGGCGGGTTGTTCTTTCTGGGGGTGTTGTATGACTTCTGGACGCTGAACGATCAGATTTCGATTCGTAACGCGCAGAACAGAGGCGCTTTCCAGTAAGTTGTGATGAGGGAGCGAGCTCCCTCATCACAGGGTTCTACGCCTGGTGGCTGATCCGCCCATCCACCAGGGTGTAACGCACTACGCCTGGCAGGCTGTGGCCAATGAACGGGCAGTTTTCGCCCTTGGACAGCCAGGTTTCACCGGCCACGGTCGAGGCCGTCGGGTCAAACAGCACGATGTCTGCCGCGCCACCTACTGCCAATTTCCCTGCCGGCAGGCGCAACGCCTCGGCAGGGCCGGCACTCAGGCGTGCCAACAGCGTCGGCAGGTCGAGCAAACCGTCTTCCAACAAGGTCATCGCCAGCGGCAGCAGCAGTTCAACGCTGCTGATGCCCGGTTCGGTCGCGCCGAACGGTGCCAGCTTGGCGTCGCGCTCATGGGGCTGGTGGTGGCTGGAGATGGCGGATACCACACCGGACTTCACCGCTGCCCGCAGGCCATCGCGGTCGGCGCGGGTGCGCAGTGGCGGCTGGACGTGATAGAGGCTGCTGAAGTCGATCAGCGCTTCGTCGGTGAGGATCAGTTGATACAACGCCACATCCGCCGTGACCTTCAGCCCGCGAGCCTGGGCCTGAGCGATCAGCGCTACGCCGCGCGCGCTGGTGAGCTGGCTGAAGTGCGCACGTACGCCGCTTTGCTCGACCAGCAGCAGATCCCGGGCCAGGGCCACGGTTTCGGCGGTTTCCGGAATGCCCGGCAGACCGAGGAAGCTTGCGGTCGGGCCTTCATGGGCCAGGCCACCTTCGGCCAAGTCGTGATCCTGCGAGTTGAAAATCACCGTCAGGTCGAACGTCGCCGCGTATTCCAGTGCCCGGCACAGGGTGCGGGTGTTGCGGAAGCTCTCCAGGCCATTGCCGAAAGCCACGCAGCCGGCATCGCGCAAGGCGACCAGTTCGGCCAGCTGCTCGCCGTCCAGGCCTTTGCTCAGGGCGCCGATTGGGAAAACTTTGGTGTTGCCGGCCTCACGAGCACGGTCGAGGATCAGTTCGGCCACGGCCGAGGTGTCCAGCACCGGTTTGGTTTTCGGCGGGCAGCACAGGCTGGTCACGCCGCCGGCGGCGGCTGCGCGGGTTTCGCTGGCGATCGAGCCTTTGCGGCTGTAGCCCGGCTCGCGCAGGGCAACGTTCAGGTCAACCAGACCCGGGGCGGCCACCAGGCCCTTGGCGTCGATGGTGTCGACGGCAACAAAACCGGCCGGAGCGGCGCCAAGGGCGACGATCTTGCAGGCTTCAACATGGATGTCAGTCACTTGATCCAGGCCGCTGGCCGGATCGATAACGCGTGCGCCGAGAATGCTGAGCTTCACTGGGCGTTCTCCTGCTCGAATTGGCGCTGGGCTGTTTGCCCGCTCATGGCCATGGACAGCACGGCCATACGAATCGCGATGCCGTAGGTCACCTGGTTGAGGATCACCGAGTGCGGACCGTCGGCCACCGCCGACTCAATTTCCACCCCACGGTTGATCGGCCCAGGGTGCATCACGATGGCATCGGGTTTGGCGCCGGCCAGGCGCGCGGTGGTCAGGCCGAACAGGCGGTAGAACTCGCCTTCGCTCGGCAGCAGGCCGCCGGTCATGCGCTCACGCTGCAAGCGCAGCATGATCACCACGTCGACGTCTTTCAGGCCTTCGGTCATGTCGGTGTAGACCTTCACACCGTATTGCTCGATGCCGATCGGCAGCAGGGTTTTCGGCGCGATCACGCGAATGTCCGGGCAGCCGAGGGTTTTCAGGGCCAGCATGTTCGAGCGTGCTACCCGCGAGTGCAGGATGTCGCCGACGATGGCCACCGAGAGGTTTTCGAAGCCACCCTTGTGCCGACGAATGGTGAGCATGTCGAGCATGCCCTGGGTCGGGTGCGCGTGACGGCCGTCGCCACCGTTGATGATCGCCACTTGCGGGCAGACATGTTCGGCAATGAAGTGCGCCGCGCCAGAATCACCGTGACGCACGACGAACATGTCGGCGGCCATGGCTTCGAGGTTGCGCAGGGTGTCGAGCAGGGTTTCGCCCTTGCTCGCCGATGACGTGGACACGTTCAGGGTGATCACGTCGGCGGACAGCCGCTGGGCCGCCAGTTCGAAGGTGGTGCGGGTGCGGGTGGAGTTCTCGAAGAACACATTGCACACGGTCTTGCCGCGCAACAACGGGACTTTCTTCACCGCCCGGGCGCCGACTTCGAGGAACGAGTCGGCGGTGTCGAGTATTTCCGTCAGCAGCTCGCGGCGCAAACCGTCGAGCGAGAGGAAGTGGCGTAGCTGGCCCTGATCATTGAGCTGCAGCGGGCGCTTGGTTTCTAGAGGCGTCATCGCGAGGGGGACTCTCAATAGGGCGAATTAAAGGGCGAGGTCTTGCAGTTCGAGCTTGAGTTCCGGACCGGACAACTTCACCCGTTCGTGGGCCGCCAGTGACAGGGTCGCTCCGACTATATTCGGGCGGATCGGCAGCTCAGCGGCGTCCAGGTCCAGCAGGCACACCAGCGTCACGCTGGCCGGGCGGCCGTAGTCGAACAGTTCGTTCATCGCGGCGCGGATGGTGCGACCGCTCATCAGTACGTCGTCGATCAGCACCAGATGCTGGCCTTCGATCTCGAAGGGCAGCGCCGAAGGGCGTACTTGCGGGTGCAGGCCGCTCTGGCTGAAGTCGTCGCGGTAGAAGGACACATCAAGGGTGCCCAGCGGCGCGTCGCTGCCCAACTCCTTGAGCAACGCCTGAGCGACCCAGATGCCACCGGTCCGAATACCGATATAACGCGGTTCGCTGATGCCACGGTTTTCCAGGTAAGCCTTGAGACGGATCGCCATCTGGCTGATCAGTTCGGCGGGATTAGGCAGGCTCATGGTTTGCTCCTTCTTGGTCCCGAGCCCTGCTTTTGGGGTATAGCGCCTGGGTGGGGGCTCGGGTTGTAGCTAAAAGAGACGCGCAGCGACTCGTCAGGATCAGGTGCTTGAGGATTCGAACAGTGCGGTGTTTTCGTCGAGCCAGCCTTGCAGTAGCAGGGCGGCGGCGATGGCATCGACCGGGTTGTCGCGGTAACTGCCCTTCTGGCCGCCACGGACCAGGCGTTCGCCTTTGGCCTCGAAGGTGGTCAGGCGTTCGTCGTGAGTATAGAAGGGCAGGTTGTAGCGGCCGTTCAGGCGCCGGGCGAATTTTTCGGCCCGCAGGCACATGTCGCTGGGCGTGCCGTCCATGTTCAACGGCAGGCCGACCACCACGGCGTCGGGTTTCCACTCCTTGATCAGGGCTTCGACCTGATTCCAGTCGGGAATGCCGTTTTGTGCCTTCAAGGTGCACAGCTCGCGGGCCTGGCCGGTAATCACCTGGCCGACCGCAACGCCGATCTGCTTGGTGCCGTAGTCGAAACCCAGAATCAGCCGCAGGGCCATCAGGCGTGCCCCGCCTGGCTGGTGAGCAGGCTGAGGTTGATACCCAGGTGCTTGGCCGCCGCTTCGAGACGTAACTCGCTGCTGGTGTTGAACAGGATGTCGGCATGGAACGGGCAAGTCAGCCAGGCGTTGTCGGCCAGTTCGGCTTCCAGTTGCCCGGCTTCCCAACCGGCATAGCCGAGGGTGATCACACTTTTCGCAGGGCCGACGCCGTCGGCGATGGCGAACAGCACGTCCTGGGAGGTCGACAGCGACAATTCGCCATCCAGATCAACGGTAGCCTGATAGGTTTTTCCCGACGGGTGCAGGACAAAGCCGCGATCGGTTTGCACCGGGCCGCCGATAAAGATCGGCACGTGCTGGCAGAGCACTGGCGGTTCGATATCGGGGCGCAATTGCTCGAGGATATCGGCCAGGTTCAGGTCCTGCGGACGGTTGACCACCAGCCCCATGGCACCATTGGCCGTGTGCTCGACGATGTAGGTCAAGGTGTGCGCAAAGTTCGGGTCGGCCATGTGAGGCATGGCGATCAGGAAGTGATGCTTGAGGTAGCTGGGGCTGACGTTCTTCATGAGCGCTAGTGTGGCGTTGGAGGGGCGAACTGACAAGCTGAGGATGCACAGGAAATGCCTGTGCAGGTGTCTTTTTGATCCGGGCTTGCCCGCGAAGGCATTGGCTCGATCACTGCAAATCTTCCGGCTAATTACTGGACAACCGGTCCCCACGCGCAAACTTCCAGGTGCGGATGATTTCCAGACGGTCGATGTCCGACAGATCCCCGGTAAACGGTGCGAACGGCGCGGCCAGCCGCACGATGCGCTGCGCCGCCTGATCCAGCAGCGGTTGGCCGGACGATTCCAGCACCAACACTTCATACAGCGAGCCGTCGCGGTTGATCGAGACCATCAGGCGCAAATTGCCATAAATCTGTTTGCGTCGGGCCTCGTCGGGGTAGTTGAGGTTGCCGATGCGCTCGACCTTCTTGCGCCATTCATCCTTGTACCAGGCACCTTTGTCGCGCATGGTCGACGCGGCGCTCAAGCGGTGGATGCGCGGGCGTTTGGCGTACAGCTGTTGTTCATTGGCCAGTTCTGCTTCCAGGCTGGCGATGTCGCTGGACAGCTGTGAGCTGTCGAAGGTCGGTGCTTCGACCTTGGGCTTGGTCTCGGTCTTGACGTCTTCCTGCTTGGTCGCGGCTTTTTTCGGCTTCGGCGCGACAGTCGTCACGGCGGCCTTGGGCGCGGCTTCCTGCACTTGGGGTTTGGCGGTTGGCGGCGGAGTGACCGTCTGCACCTTGTTGTCCTGGAAGGGCGCGACCTCGGTGGTCTTGGGAATGGCCTTTTTATCCAGGGTGCCGCTGCCTTGCTGATTCTCTTGAGCGAGGAAATCGGCTTTTTTCGGCTTGGTTTCGCTTTTGAAGGTGGCGAGGGTGATTTCCAGGGTTTTGCTGATTTGCTTGGGTTCGACCATGGTGAACCCGACGCCCAACAGCAAGGCCAGGTGAATCAGCGCCGCGAGAAACAGGGTAAAACCGAGGCGATCGGCCGGGCGCACGCCACGATGGGCGAGTTCAGGGGGCAGATCGGACGGGAGTGTCATGACAAGAAAACCAACATCGCGTTTTTTACAGGCCGGCGATGATAACGCAATGTTGGTTGTCTCTTGGCTGTTCTCGATCAACGAGCCTTGAGCTTCTGATCGATGGCATCCATCAACTGGCCGCCGATGTCGGTGCCGAACGCGTTATCGATCTCGCGAATGCAGGTCGGGCTGGTGACGTTGATTTCGGTCAGGTGCTCACCGATCACGTCGAGACCGACGAACAGCAAGCCCTTCTCGCGCAGGGTCGGGCCGACTTGCGCGGCGATCCAGCGATCTTTCTCGGTCAGCGGTCGGGCTTCGCCACGGCCGCCAGCGGCGAGGTTGCCGCGGGTTTCGCCTGCTGCCGGAATCCGCGCCAGGCAATAATCCACAGGCTCGCCGTCGATCATCAGGATGCGCTTGTCGCCATCAACGATCGCCGGCAGGTAGCCCTGGATCATGATCTGCTGCTTGCCATGCAGGGTCAGGGTTTCGAGGATCACCGACAGGTTCGGGTGGCCCGCGGTATGACGGAAGATCGACGAACCGCCCATGCCGTCCAGCGGCTTGAGGATCACGTCACCGTGATGGTCGGCGAATTCACGCAACACGTCCGGGCGACGGCTGACGATGGTCGGCGGCGTGCACTGCGGGAACAGCGTGGCGAACAGCTTCTCGTTGCAGTCACGCAGGCTTTGCGGCTTGTTGACCACCAGCACGCCAGCGTTCTCGGCTTGCTCCAGCAGGTAAGTGGAGTAGACGAACTCCATGTCGAACGGCGGATCCTTGCGCATCAGGATCACGTCCAGGTCACTCAGCAGTGCGTCGGATTCGGCGCCCAGCTCGAACCACTTGTGCGGGTCGGCGAAGACTTTCAGCGGACGCATCCGCGCGCGCGCCTGGCCCTCGGCCTGATACAAATCGCGCTGTTCCATATAGAACAGTTCCCAGCCACGCTTTTGCGCGGCCAGCAGCATGGCCAGCGAGCTATCCTTTTTATAGGAGATGCTGGCGATAGGATCCATGACAATCCCGACGCGAACGCTCATGGGGTTTTCCTCGAAATTGGGGTGGAAAGTGTGATGAAAAAGTGGCGTCAGAGTGGCGCTGAGTGGGTTCCCGGTCAAGGAAAAACCACCGCAAAGGTCACCCGATAGATTGGACGGGGAGACTGTGCTAAAAAGGCTGCCAAGTGGTGCTGGCCCTTGAGTATCAAGGGTTTCGGGCCGCAAACGGACAAATTGATTCACAAAGGCGACGGTAGAGCCCCTATGGAACAGCATTCCAGCGCCTTGAAGGTCATGGTGATCGATGATTCGAAAACGATTCGTCGCACCGCCGAAACGCTGTTGAAAAACGTGGGCTGTGAAGTCATCACCGCAATCGATGGTTTCGATGCCCTGGCCAAGATTGCCGACAATCACCCGGGCATCATCTTTGTCGACATCATGATGCCGCGTCTGGATGGTTATCAGACCTGCGCGTTGATCAAGAACAACAGTGCGTTCAAGTCCACGCCAGTGATTATGCTGTCGTCCAGGGACGGGTTGTTCGACAAGGCCAAGGGGCGGATCGTCGGCTCCGACCAGTTTTTGACCAAGCCTTTCAGCAAGGAAGAACTGCTGAACGCGATCCAGGCCCACGTACCGGGCTTTGCCGTCGTTTCGCCGCAGTAGGACACGCACAGTGACGCTCGGCCAGTGGGCCTTGCGTCGACAAGAATGGGGAAGACCATGGCACGTATTCTGATCGTCGATGATTCGCCGACTGAAATGTACAAACTGACCGGCATGCTCGAAAAGCACGGTCATGAAGTGTTGAAAGCCGAAAACGGCGCCGACGGCGTGGCCCTGGCCCGTCAGGAAAAACCCGACGCGGTGCTGATGGATATCGTCATGCCCGGCCTCAATGGTTTCCAGGCGACCCGTCAGCTGACCAAAGACCCGGAAACCGGGCACATCCCGGTGATCATCATCACCACCAAGGATCAGGAAACCGACAAGGTCTGGGGCACGCGCCAGGGCGCCAAGGACTACCTGACCAAACCGGTCGATGAAGACACCCTGATCAAGACGCTGAACAACGTGCTGGCCGGTTGATCGTCCGGCCATGACCGAGTCGCTGACGGCCTTCGAACTGCTGCTGCAGATTGATCAACGTTGTCGTCTGCTGGCGGCGGACCTGCCGTCCCAGCCGACTCGACAGGACAGCTGGAGCGGCATCGGTTTTCGCTTGGGCGAGCACGGGTACGTCGCGCCCATGGGCGAAGTCAGCGAAGTCCTGCACGAACCGCGCGTTACCCAAATGCCGGGGGTCAAGCCCTGGGTCAAGGGCGTAGCGAACCTGCGTGGGCGGCTGCTGCCGATCATGGATGTGTACGGCTTCTTTTATGGTTATGAGGCCGGCCATGAACTGTCGGCCTCGCGCAAGCAGCGGCGGATACTGGTGGTGGAGCACAACGACGTGTTCGCCGGGTTGCTGGTCGATGAGGTCTTCGGCTTGCAGCACTTTGCCCAGGACAGCCTGGAACCGGTGCCCATGGATGAGCTGCAGGGGCCGATCGCGCCGTTCGTCAAAGGCCGCTTTCAGCGTGAGCAGAATTGGCAGGTGTTCAGCCCGTTTGCGTTGGCGCAGTCGCAAGGTTTCATGAATGTAGCGCTGTAGCCGGGGAGTAGGTTGAATTGGGCAGGACAGGCGAGGACCGATGATTAAAGCAAACGCAGGTACGCCGGAAGGGTCGCGCAGCCGGTCGCAGATCATCGTGCTGTTCATCGCGCTGATCATCTTCATCATGCTGCTGTTCGCCAACTTCGCGTACCTCAACACCCAGGCGAATTACGACAAGCAGTACATCGGCCACGCCGGTGAGCTGCGCGTGCTGTCGCAACGCATCGCCAAGAATGCCACCGAAGCCGCCGCCGGCAAGGCTGCGGCGTTCAAGTTGCTCAGTGATGCGCGCAACGACTTCGCCCTGCGTTGGGGCTATCTGAAAAAAGGCGATCCCTCCACCGGCCTGCCGCCGGCACCGTCCACCGTGCGCGCGGAAATGCGCGCGGTGCAGCTGGATTGGGAGCGGTTGCTGAAAAACACTGACGCTATTCTCTCCAGCGAACAGACCGTATTGTCCTTGCATCAAGTCGCCGCGACGCTGGCCGAAACCGTGCCGCAATTGCAGGTCGAGTATGAAAAAGTCGTCGAAACCCTCCTGCAACGTGGCGCCCCGGCCGCTCAGGTGGCGATGGCCCAGCGTCAGTCGCTGCTGGCCGAGCGGATTCTCGGTGCGGTGAACACCGTGCTGTCCGGCGACGAAAACTCGCAGCAAGCCGCCGACGCGTTCGGTCGCGACGCAGCGCGTTTCGGCCAGGTACTCAACGGCATGCTTCAAGGCAATGCGGCCCTGAAAATCAGCCAGGTCGAAGACCGTGATGCCCGCGCCCGCTTGACCGAGATTTCCGAGCTGTTTGAATTCGTCTCGGGCTCGGTGGACGAAATCCTTGAAACTTCGCCGGAGCTGTTCAAGGTCCGCGAATCGGCCAGCAACATTTTTACCCTGTCACAAACCCTGCTCGATGAAGCCTCGCACCTGGCCAGCCGTTTCGAAAACCTCGCCGGCGGGCGCAACACCGATACCATCGGCGGCTACGTGCTGGGTTTGCTCGCTCTGATGTCGATCATCCTCATCGGTCTGGTGATGGTGCGCGAAACCAACCGTCAGCTGCGTGAAACCGCCGAAAAGAACGAGCGCAACCAGAACGCGATCATGCGCCTGCTGGACGAGATCGAAGACCTGGCCGACGGTGACCTGACCGTGACTGCCTCGGTGACCGAAGACTTCACCGGGACCATCGCCGACTCGATCAACTATTCCGTCGACCAACTGCGCGATCTGGTGGCGACCATCAACCTCACCGCCGGCCAGGTCGCCGCCGCCGTGCAGGAAACCCAGGCCACCGCCATGCACCTGGCCCAGGCCTCGGAACATCAGGCGCAGCAGATTTCCGAAGCCTCCATGGCGATCAACGACATGGCCGAGTCCATCGATCAGGTCTCGGCCAACGCCGCCGAGTCCTCAGCAGTGGCCGAACGTTCGGTGGAAATTGCCAACAAGGGCAACGAAGTGGTGCACAACACCATCCACGGCATGGACAATATTCGCGAACAGATTCAGGACACCGCCAAGCGCATCAAACGCCTCGGTGAGTCTTCTCAGGAAATCGGCGACATTGTCAGCTTGATCGATGACATTGCCGATCAGACCAACATCCTCGCCCTCAACGCAGCCATTCAGGCGTCCATGGCCGGTGACGCCGGGCGCGGTTTTGCGGTGGTGGCCGACGAAGTACAGCGGCTCGCCGAGCGCTCATCCGCGGCGACCCGGCAGATCGAAACGCTGGTGCGGGCGATTCAGACCGACACCAACGAAGCGGTGATTTCCATGGAGCAGACCACCACCGAAGTGGTGCGCGGCGCGCGTCTGGCGCAGGATGCCGGAGTGGCCCTGGAAGAAATCGAAGGCGTATCGAAGACCCTCGCGGCACTGATCCAGAGTATTTCCAACGCCGCACAGCAACAGACGTCTTCGGCCGGCCAGATTTCCCTGACGATGAACGTGATCCAGCAGATCACCACGCAGACCTCGTCTGGCTCCACCGCCACCGCCGAGAGCATTGGCAACCTGGCGAAAATGGCCAGCCAGCTGCGGCGCTCGGTGTCCGGTTTCACCTTGCCGGCCAAGCCTGCGCAAGCTGCGGACAACGCTTGAACCGCCTCAGGGCGTATGCATTTGATTGGAGTAGTTATGGGTGATCGGCACGACTATGTGGCCCTCGAATGGGTCAAAGGCGAGATTGCCGAAACGCTGAAGCAGGCTCATCAGGCGATCGAAACCCTGATCGACGACCCGCAGGCGACGCACGCGCTGAGTGAGTGCCTGGCCTGTGTCCATCAGGTGCACGGCAGTTTGCAGATGGTCGAGTTCTACGGCGCGGCGCTGCTCGCCGAAGAGATCGAGCAACTGACCAGCGCCTTGCAGCAGAACCGTGTCAACCATCGTGACGAAGCCATCCGTCTGCTGCTGCATGCCCTGGGGCAATTGCCGACTTACCTCGACCGGGTGCAAGGCGCACGGCGTGACTTGCCGCTGGTGGTGTTGCCGCTGATCAACGACCTGCGCAGTGCCCGTGGCGAAAGCCTGTTGTCGGAAACCAGCCTGTTCAGCCCACAACTTCCTGAACTGCCGCCCCTGAGCGAAGAAGCCGTGGCGCTGCTGGAGCCGTCCGACTTGCCGAATGTGCTGCGCAAGTTGCGGCAAATGCTGCAGATGGCGCTGGTCGGCTTGCTGCGTGAGCAGGATGACGAAACCCACTTGGCTTATCTGGCCAGGGTTTTTACACGCCTTGAAGGGCTGTGCGGCAATGCGCCCCTGAGCCCGTTATGGCACGTTGCTTCGGCGCTGGTCGAAGGCATGCGCAATGGCTCGATCGCCAACAGCCCCGCGCTGCGCAGCCTGTTCAGGGACGCCGACAAAGAACTCAAGCGCTTGCTCGAACAAGGCATGCCCGCGATCAATCAACCGGCACCGCCAGAGCTGCTCAAGAGTTTGTTGTTCTATATTGCCAAGGCCGAACACCCCACCGGGCAGATGCTGACCATGAAAGATCGCTACTCACTGGACGACGCGCTACCCGACAGTGCGATGGTCGATGAAGAACGGGCAAGGCTGGCCGGCCCTGATCGCGACGCCATGCGCTCGGTATTGGCGGCGTTGTGCGAAGAGCTGGTGCGGGTCAAGGAGCGCCTGGACCTGTTCGTGCGCAGCGACCGCCAGCACACCTCGGACCTCGAAAGCCTGCTGGCGCCCCTGCGACAAATCGCCGACACCCTGGCGGTGCTCGGTTTCGGCCAGCCGCGCAAGGTCATCATCGATCAACTGGCGGTGGTGCTGAGCCTCGCCCAGGGCCAGCGCGAACCCAACGACGCGACCCTCATGGACGTCGCCGGGGCCTTGCTTTATGTCGAAGCGACCCTGGCCGGCATGGTCGGTACCGTGGAGCCGGAAAGCCAGGAAGACAGCCGTCTGCCAACCACTGACCTGACGCAGATCCACCAGATCGTGATCAAGGAAGCGCGCATCTGTCTGCAACAGGCCAAGGACATGATCGTCGACTACATCGAAGCCGACTGGGACCGTCAGTATTTGCAACCGTTGCCGGCGTTGCTGACCCAAGTGCGCGGTGCGCTGGCGATGATTCCGTTGGCCCGCGCGGCGAGCCTGGTCGAGGCCTGTAACGGTTTCATCCGCGAGCATCTATTGGTGGACCCGGGCCAGCCCGGCTGGCAGCAACTGGACAGCCTGGCCGACGTCATCACCAGCATCGAGTATTACCTGGAGCGCCTCAGCGACGACCCCGAAGCGCCCGGTGAACAACTGCTCGACGTCGCGGAAAAAGGCCTGGCCGCACTCGGCTTCTTCCCCAGCGAACAGCATGTGCCGATGCTTGAGGATGTGCTCAGCCCCAATGAAGCCCTGGTCATGCAGGACATGCAGGAGCTGGATGATCCCGAGATCGTTCAGTCTCTGGCCGATGTGTTGGCTAGCCCGGTGTCGTCGGTCAATCCACCCGCACTGACTATGCCGGGCAGTCTATTGCCGCCGCCCGCCGGTGAAGAACCGGTGGACGATGAGCTGCGGGAAGTCTTCCTCGAAGAAACCGATGAGGTTCTGGAAATCCTCCAGGAGTATCTGCCGCGCTGGTCGGCCAATCCCGACAGCCCATCGGCTTTGAGTGAGTTACGCCGCGCCTTCCACACCCTCAAAGGCAGTGGCCGAATGGTCCGTGCGCTGGTGCTGGGCGAGCTGGCCTGGGCGGTGGAAAACCTGCTCAACCGCGTGCTTGAACACAACGTTGCACCTGGGCCTGCAGTGCAGCAACTGGTGGGCGATACGCTGAAATTGCTGCCGGAACTGGTGGCCGAGTTCGCCGCCCATGCCCAGCGCCAGCGCAACGATGTCGACCAACTGGCTGCCCGTGCCCATGCCCTCGCCAAGGGCGATGAGCCGCTGTCCGATGAGGACGCGCAGGATGTCGCGGCGCTCGATCCACTGTTGTTGGAGATCTTCCGCAACGAAGCCGAAACCCATTTGAACAGCCTCAATCGCTTCCTCGATCAGGCCGCCGAGCACGTACCGCTGCAGGCCAGTGACGAGTTGCAGCGAGCCTTGCACACCCTCAAGGGCAGTGCCTCGATGGCCGGCGTGTTGCCGATTGCCGAGCTGGCGGCGTCGCTGGATCAATTGGCCCGGGAATACAAGGCTCACCGGATTGCCCTCGACCTGGACGAAGTCGAATTGCTGCTGGAAGCCGAAGGTTTGTTCCGCCTGGGGCTGCGACAGCTCAAGAGCGATCCGCTGGCTGAAATCCCCGGCGCCCGTTCGTTGATTGAACGCACGCGGACATTGCTGGCCGAACGTCTGCAAAGCCTGTCGAGCGCGCCCAATACGGGGTTGCGGATCAAGCGCGATCCGCAACTGATCAACAACTTCCTCGCCCAGGGCATGGACATCCTGCTGGATGCCGAAAGCCTGTTGCAGCGCTGGCAGCAGCATCCCGGCGAGCGCCAGGAACTCAGCGCGCTGCTGGATGAATTGACCACCCTCGGCGAAGGTGCGCACCTGGCCGACCTGCATCCGGTGGACGAACTTTGTGAAGCCTTGCTCGATCTCTATGGCGCTGTGGAAGAAAGCAGCCTGGCGGTCAGCGACAGGTTTTTCCACGAGGCGCAAAGTGCCCACGAAGCGCTGATCAACATGCTCGACGAGTTGGCCGCCGGCCAGGAAGTCACCGCGCAACCGCAGCGGGTCAGGGCCTTGCGCGACTTGCTGGATGAGAGTCTCGACCCATCCTCCATGGGCCTGATTCGAAGTGACGGCAGCCGCACCCTGAGCATTCGGGAACTGGGCAGCGCCACGGCCGAAATGGAGCAGGCCGCGACGCAGGTAGATCTGGACGACGAAATCGTTTCGATCTTTCTTGAGGAGGCGGTGGATATCCTCGACAGCGCCGGCCAGGCCTTGCAGCGCTGGTTGGGTGACCCGGATAACGCCGCACCGCTATTGTCCTTGCAGCGCGACTTGCACACCCTCAAGGGCGGAGCGCGGATGGCCGAGGTCGAGCCGGTCGGCGATCTGGCCCATGAGCTGGAAAGCCTTTACGAGGGCCTGGTGGACCGCCGTTACAGCCACAGCGAAGCGCTGGCGCAGTTGCTGCAACAGAGCCATGACCGACTGGCCGAGTTCCTCGAGCAGTTGCAGCACAACCGTCCGTTGGGTGACCCGGGCGAATTGATCGAGGCCATTCGTGAGTTTCGCGTGGGCAATGCCGGCAGTGCGGACGTGATTGAACCTGCGGCCAGCAACGATTCAGCGAGCCATGATTCAGAGCTTCTGGAGATCTTCCTCGAAGAAGGTTTCGACATCATTGAAAACTCCGGCGCGGCGCTGTTGCGCTGGCAGGCCGAGCCTTCGAATCGTCAGGAAGTGGAAACTCTGCTGCGCGACCTGCACACCCTCAAGGGGGGCGCGCGAATGGTCGAAATCGCGCCGATCGGCGACCTGGCCCATGAGCTGGAATTCCTCTACGAAGGCTTGTCCGCTGGCGTGCTGCAACCGACTGCGGCGCTGTTCACGTTGTTGCAGAGCAGCCATGACCGACTGGCGCAGATGCTCGACGCCACCCGCGCCGGTCAGCCACTGCCACCGGCCGATCGGCTGATCGAGGCAATCAAGAATTTCAGCCATCCGGCGGTGCCCGAAACACCGACACCGGTGGCGATGCCCGCAGCACCCAAAGCCGAGCCAGCCACGCTGCAACCCGAAGGCGCCGACACGGTCAAGGTCTCGGCGGAGTTGCTCGACGACCTGGTCAACCTCGCCGGGGAGACTTCGATCTTTCGTGGCCGTATCGAACAACAGGTCAACGATGCACGAGTAGCCCTGAGCGAGATGGAAACAACCATCGAGCGTATGCGCGACCAGTTGCGCCGCCTCGATACCGAAACCCAGGGGCGGATTCTCAGTCGTCAGCAAGTCGAGGCCGAGCGCTTGGGCTACGAAGAGTTCGACCCGCTGGAGATGGACCGTCACTCGCAGTTGCAACAGCTGTCGCGGGCGTTGTTCGAATCGGCCTCCGACCTGCTCGACCTCAAGGAAACCCTCGACCGGCGCAATCAGGATGCGGAAAACCTGCTGCAACAGCAGGGCCGCATCAACACCGAATTGCAGGAAGGCCTGATGCGCACGCGCATGGTGCCGTTCGAGCGAATGCTGCCGCGTTTGAAGCGCATCGTCCGTCAGGTTTCCAGCGAACTGGGCAAGGACGTGGACTTCGTTGTCGGCAACGCCGAAGGCGAGATGGACCGCAATGTCCTCGAACGTATGGCCGCGCCGCTGGAACACATGCTGCGCAACGCCGTCGACCATGGGCTGGAATCGGCCGAGGTGCGGATCGCGGCCGGTAAACCGGCTCAAGGCAAGATCACCCTCGATTTGTCGCGAGAGGGCGGTGACATCATTTTCGACATCTGCGACGACGGTGCCGGCGTGCCGCTGGACGCCGTGCGGCGCAAGGCGATCAAGCGCGGGCTGCTCGCCCCGGACAGCGACATCAGCGACCGCGACGTGCTGCAATTCATCCTGCAACCGGGGTTCTCCACCGCCGAGAAAATCACCCAGATTTCCGGGCGTGGCGTCGGCATGGACGTGGTTCACGAAGAAGTCCGGCAGCTCGGCGGGACCATGAGCATCGACTCGACTTTGGGGCAGGGCGTGCATTTCCGGATTCGCCTGCCGTTCACGGTGTCGGTCAACCGCGCGCTGATGGTGCAATGCGGGGAGGATCAATACGCGATCCCGCTGAACACCATCGACGGCATCGTTCGCGTGCTGCCCAACGAACTCGAAGGGCACTACCGGCTCGATCCACCGAGCTACGAATACGCCGGGCAACGCTATGAGCTGTGCTACCTCGGCGATCTGCTGAAAACCAGCACCCGCCCGAAACTGCTGGGCCAGAGCCTGCCGTTGCCGGTATTGCTGGTGCAGTGCAACGAGCGGCACGTTGCGGTGCAGGTGGACGCCATGGCCGGCACCCGGGAAATCGTGGTCAAAAGCCTCGGCCCGCAATTTGCCGCAGTGCAGGGTTTGTCCGGTGCGACGATTCTCGGCGATGGTCGGGTGGTGCTGATTCTCGACTTGCTGGCACCGATCCGCGCGATGCAAGCGCAGGTGCCGCAACGACCGGTGACGCAGGACGTAGAGCCCGAGGCGCAACGGCCGTTGCTGGTGCTGGTGGTCGACGATTCGGTCACCGTGCGCAAGGTCACCAGCCGTCTGCTGGAGCGCCACGGCATGAACGTACTGACCGCCAAGGACGGTGTCGACGCCATGCTGCTGCTCGAAGAGCACATGCCCGACCTGATGCTGCTGGACATCGAAATGCCACGCATGGACGGCTTCGAAGTGGCGACCCAGGTGCGCGCCGATGAACGCTTGCAACATCTGCCGATCATCATGATCACCTCCCGCACCGGTCAAAAACACCGCGACCGCGCCATGGCCATCGGCGTCAACGACTACCTCGGCAAGCCGTATCAGGAATCGGTGCTGCTCGACAGCATCGCCCGCTGGAGCAAAATCCATGCATGAACACCGCTCCAGCAACCTTACCGGCTTGCTGCTGCCCCTGGCCGACCGCAACCTGATCCTGCCCAACGTCGCCGTCGCTGAACTCATCGACTATCAGCCGGGGGCTTTCGATCTCGATACACCGCCGTGGTACCTGGGGCGGGTGACCTGGCGCGAACGGCAGATTCCACTGCTCAGTTTCGAGTCGGCGTGTGGCAGCAAAGTGGTGATCGGGGAACGGGCGCGGATCGTCATCCTCAATGCCCTTGGCGGGCGGCCTGAGTTGAAGTTCATTGCGCTGCTGGTGCAGGGAATTCCACGTTCTTACAAACTCGACAGTCAGTTGAGCTATGTGGATGTGCCGTTGTGTTCGCTGGAAAAGGCGGCGGTGCAGGTGGGGGAGCAAGTGGCCAAGGTGCCTGACTTGCTCGCGCTGGAGGAGTTGCTTGTAAGTGCGGGTCTGGTCTGACCGGACCCTGTGGCGAGGGAGCTTGCTCCCGCTGGGTCGCGAAGCGGCCCCAAAACCTGTCATCGATGTGTGTCAGGTACACCAAGAACAATGGTTTTACGACTGCTTCGCAGCCGAACGGGAGCAAGCTCCCTCGCCACAGGGGGGTGTGCGCTAAACCCCGGCCCGAGCCTTCATCTGCAACGACTCATGATGATCCAGCACCCGCTCCACCAACAACTGCACGCCATCTGCCAAACGGCTGAGCGCCAAGGCTACAGAGCGACGTGAGCCTTCCACATCGTCCGCGAGGTCAGCAGCAATGGCGCTGATAGACAGCAGGTCTTCGGAGGCATTGGCCAGAAGGGCTTCGGTGTCGATGTCGGGGGAGACGCTGAAGAGGCGGGATTTACGGCGTTTGGCCGGTTTTTCGTGGGGTGGCGGGAAGTAATGGGAGAAGGCGCGGTCGGCGGCTTCCTTGAGTTTCTCGGCTTCGAGGGAAGCTTGGGAATCGACGCCGGTTTCCGGGGGGTTGGGAGTAGCTTTGAACATAGTGAAGCTCCATTTAATGAGTTTCAGCTGCTCCATCGGGTTCCAATCGAAGGGGTGGCAGCTGTACGCGGGCTGGAACCCGGGCAAACGGACAAAACCCGACAGACCCGAAGGTCTCCCGCGCACAGCCGCCATAACGGAGTGCACACATTAAAGGTGCGCAAGCATACGTTATGAAAGGCGCTTTTGCCTCGTTAACACCACGGGGTTCCAATCCCGGTCGCTGAGTTTGCAGCGACCCCCAAACGATAAAGATCAACGCAAAACCGCACCAGTCAGCGGGTTCCGGCATTGCTGTAGGTCACGACGCAAGGTTGTGTAGCCTCGCACCGTTACTGCGGACAAACTTTTAAACACAAAACCCCAAGCGGTCGGACCTCGCCACAAAGGTTTCTGCATTGGGTTGAAGATTCCCAAAAAGGGACCTATCGTTCCTTTTTTGGGACTTATCGGTCGTTGCCGTGAAAAACCTGTCATTGAGCGAAGCCTTGTTCACCACCACCCAGCAAAAAGTGCTCGGCCTGCTGTTTGGTAAACCCGACCGAAGTTTTTACGCCAACGAGATCGCCCGCTGGGCTCAAGTGGGTAAAGGCAGTCTCATGCGCGAGCTGGATCGGTTGCAGCGGGCAGGCGTGCTGACCATGACCCGTCAGGGCAACCAGACCCACTATCAAGCCAATCCCGACTGCCCGATCTATGCCGAACTGCTGGGCATCGCCCGCAAAACCTTTGGTATTGCCGAGCCTCTGCGTCAGGCGCTCCAACCCTTTGTCGCACAGATCACTTGGGCATTTGTGTACGGCTCTATCGCCAAGGATCAGGCAAACGCATCCAGTGACATTGATCTCATGCTGATCGGCGAGGGCCTGCACTACAGTGAAGTGATGGAGCGGCTCATGCCTATGGAAGAACAACTGGGCCGCACTCTCAACCCGACGCTCTACACCCCTGAAGACTGGGCCGCAAAACTGGCGGCTGAAAACAGCTTTGTCGTGCGGGTAGCGCAGCAGGACAAGATCAATCTGATGGGGGGAAACCCTTTGGAGTCCAAGGATGGGCAGCAACGAGAACCTGGAAAACCTGTTACGTAGTGGTGGACTGAAAGCTGAGCCGCCGGATCGCAAGGAATGCGAAGGGCTGATGCGTTCGGCTGTGGATCGATTGAAAGACGCCCAAACGTCTTCGCTTTCCTTCGCGAGTCGTTTCGACCTGGCTTACAACGCTGCCCATGCCCTTGCACTGACGGCTCTTCGCTTGTGCGGCTACCGTTCGGACAAACGCTATCTGGTGTTTCAGTGCCTGGTTCATACCGCTGATATTGGCAAAGTACAGGTTCGGCTATTCGCCCTGTGTCATGAGCGACGAAACCTGGCGGAATACGAAGGCTATATGGATGAAGATCCGGCGTTATTGGCGCAGCTATTGGAAAGCACCGGGCAGCTTCTGATTCGAGTGCAGGAACAGATGGCATCCTTCAGTTCATCGCGGACCTGATCGTTCCCACGCGCAGCAAAGGAATGCAGCCCGGGGCGCTCTGCGTCCCAAGAGCCGAACGCGGAGCGTCCGTTGAGGCATTCCCACGCAGAGCGTGGGAACGATCAACCATTACCCTGACCGTAACGATCCAACACTCCGCTTGATTGATGCCCCGCCCCCAACACTCCTAAGGTGACTCCCACGACAGCGAACCCGTGGAGTGGTCATGACAACAACAATATCCCCCGACTCGCGATGGACGCGGCGGCGCAGCGAAAAGCAGCGGCGTCTCGAATTGGTGAAGGGGCTTGCCGACGGTGTGGTGTTGCCCACCGACAAGATCGTGGCAGCGCTGGAGGCGTTGATCCTGCCTGGCGACCGTGTGGTGCTGGAGGGCAATAACCAGAAGCAGGCGGATTTCCTGTCCCGCTCCCTGGCCAAGGCCGATCCGGGCAAGCTGCATGATTTGCACATGATCATGCCCAGCGTCGGGCGCTCCGAACACCTGGATCTGTTTGAACGCGGTATCGCGCGCAAGCTCGATTTCTCGTTCGCCGGTACCCAAAGCCTGCGCATCAGCCAGTTGCTCGAAGACGGTTTGCTGGAAATCGGCGCGATCCACACCTACATCGAGCTCTATGCGCGGCTGGTGGTGGACCTGACTCCCAACGTCGTGCTCTCGGCCGGTTTCATGGCCGACCGCGCCGGCAACATCTACACCGGCCCAAGTACCGAAGACACCCCGGCGTTGATCGAACCGGCGGCCTTCAGCGACGGCATTGTCATCGTCCAGGTCAATCAACTGGTGGACGATGTCAGCGACCTGCCTCGCGTGGATATCCCCGCGTCCTGGGTCGATTTCGTGGTGGTGGCGGACAAGCCGTTTTACATTGAGCCGCTGTTCACCCGCGACCCACGCCACATCAAGCCTGTGCACGTATTGATGGCGATGATGGCGATCCGCGGGATCTACGAAAAACACAACGTCCAGTCGCTGAACCACGGCATCGGCTTCAACACCGCCGCCATCGAACTGATCCTACCGACTTACGGCGAGTCCCTCGGCCTCAAGGGCAAGATCTGCCGCAACTGGACGCTCAATCCGCATCCAACCCTGATTCCGGCCATCGAAAGTGGCTGGGTCGAAAGCGTGCATTGCTTCGGCACCGAACTGGGCATGGAAAACTACATCGCCGCCCGGCCTGATGTGTTCTTCACCGGCCGCGATGGCTCCCTGCGCTCCAACCGGATGTTCAGTCAGCTCGCCGGGCAATACGCGGTGGACCTGTTCATCGGCGCGACCTTGCAAGTCGATGGCGACGGTCATTCTTCGACAGTAACTCGCGGTCGCCTGGCCGGTTTCGGTGGCGCGCCGAACATGGGGCACGACCCGCGCGGGCGTCGTCACGGCACGCCAGCCTGGCTCGACATGCGCCACACCGACGTGGCCGAGCCGATGCTCGAACGCGGCAAGAAGCTCGTGGTGCAGATGGTCGAGACCTTCCAGGAGGGCGGTAAACCGACCTTCGTCGAAACCCTAGACGCGGTGGAGGTGGCGAAGAAAAGCGGCATGCCGCTGGCGCCGATCATGATCTATGGCGACGACGTCACCCATCTGCTCACCGAAGAAGGCATCGCCTACTTGTACAAGGCCCGCTCCCTCGAAGAGCGCCAGGCGATGATCGCTGCTGTCGCCGGGGTGACCGCCATCGGCTTGCGCCACAACCCCAAAGACACCGCGCGCATGCGCCGCGAAGGCCTGATCGCCTTGCCCGAAGACCTCGGCATCCGCCGTACCGACGCCACTCGCGAACTGCTCGCTGCGAAAAGCGTGGCCGATCTGGTGGAGTGGTCCGGTGGCCTCTACAACCCGCCCGCCAAGTTCAGGAGCTGGTAATGCACGCATTCAACCTGCAACCGAGAACGTTAACCCAGCCCTTGTCGATGCCCGAACGGCTGGCGGACCTGGCGGTGGACGCGCTGATCGACGAAGCGGACCTGTCGCCGAAACCGGCGCTAGTGGACCGTCGCGGCAATGGTGCGCACACCGATTTGCACCTTGGGCTGATGCACGCTTCGGCGTTGTCCCTGTGGCCGGCGTTCAAGGCAATGGCGGACGCGGCCATCGAGTTCGGCGAAGTCGGCCTGCCCCTGCGTGAAGCTGTCGGGTGCATTGGTCGTGAAGGCGAGCAAGTGATGCTCGCTACTACAGGCGGTGTGAACACCCATCGTGGGGCGATCTGGGCCTTGGGGCTTCTGGTCACAGTCGTCGCGCTGGAACCTGAATCCTGTGCCGCAAGCTCAATCGCTTTGCGCGCTGCACGCCTGGCCTTGCTCGACGACCGTTACTCGCCACGTCCTTTCAGCCACGGTGCCCAGGTCGCCCAACGCTACGGCGCACGCGGTGCCCGTGAAGAGGCACAGCTCGGTTTCCCGGCGGTGATTCAACGCGCACTGCCGCAACTCAAACGCAGCCGCGCTACCGGCCATGGCGAACAGAACGCCCGGCTCGATGCCTTGCTGGCGATCATGACGACACTGGCCGACACCTGCGTCCTTTACCGCGCAGGCGAAACCGGCCTGCACACCATGCAATTCGGCGCGCAAGCCGTGCTCGACGCCGGCGGCAGCGCCAGCCTCGCCGGTCGCCGTCGTTTGCATGAGCTGGACCAACAATTAATCGCGTTGAATGCCTCGCCCGGCGGCGCTGCGGACTTGCTCGCAGCCTGTCTGTTCATCGACCGCATTGAGTCGTGCGACGGCATCTTCCAGGGAGCGTTTTGATGGAAACCTTATCCTTTGAATTCCCCGCTGGGCAGCCGCCACGGGGCAGGGCGCTGGTGGGCTGTGTGGGCTCGGGCGATCTGGAAGTGCTGATCGAGCCGGGGCTGGCGGGCAAATTGACGATCCAGGTGCAGACCTCGGTCAATGGCAGTGAACAACGCTGGCAGCATCTGTTCGCACGGATGTTCGATGGCCAGACACCGCCCGCGATGGCGATCGATATCCACGATTTCGGCGCCACCCCTGGCGTGGTGCGCTTGCGTCTGGAACAGGGCTTTGAGGAGATTGGCCATGACTGACAGCGCAGCACTTCTCAACCCATTCCTTGAAAGGCAGAGCTTCGTCGAACTCGGTGCCCGGCAACGGGCAAAAGCGCTGCTCGATGCCGGCACTTTTCGTGAACTGCTCGACCCGTTTCAGCGCGTCATGTCGCCATGGCTGTCGCGCCAGGGCGTGGTGCCGCAAGCCGATGACGGGGTGGTGATCGCCAAGGGCAGCATTGGCGGTTTGCCGGTGGTGATCGCGGCCATCGAAGGCGCGTTTCAGGGCGGCAGCCTGGGTGAAGTCGGCGGGGCGAAGATTGCCGGTGCGCTGGAACTGGCCGCCGAGGACAACCGCAAAGGCATTGCCACTTGCGCCGTGTTGCTGCTGGAAACCGGCGGCGTGCGTTTGCAGGAAGCCAATCTCGGGCTGGCGGCGATTGCCGATATTCATGCGGCGATCGTCGATTTGCGCCAGTACCAACCGGTAATCGGCGTGGTCGCCGGCAGCGTCGGCTGTTTTGGTGGGATGTCGATTGCTGCCGGGTTGTGCAGCTACTTACTGGTCACCCAGGAAGCACGCCTTGGACTCAACGGCCCGCAGGTGATCGAGCAGGAAGCCGGGCTTGAGGAATACGACTCCCGTGATCGCCCGTTTATCTGGAGCCTGACCGGCGGTGAGCAACGGTTCGCCAGTGGCTTGGTGGATCGCTATGTCGAGGACGACGTGGCGCAGATTCAGCAGCAGGTCGGCGAATTGCTCAAGCAAGGTTTGCCGGAGCAACAACGTAGTCGCCAAGCCGAATGGTTCCTGCAACGGCTGGCCCGTCTGGACGCCGAACCGCAAATCGAGCCGGCGACGGTTCGCGATCTGTATCAAGGAGAGCGCTCATGAGTTCGTATTCCCTGAGAGGCCTGAACTGGTTCAACGCCTTGAGCGCTGGCGCGAAATCGGTCGAGGGTTTGCCGGCTTCGTTGAAAGTTGCCGACGGTGTACTGGGCGATCAGCCCGTGCGATTGATTGCGGTGGTGGCCGACCCCGACAACCGCTTCGCCCGCGCCCGCAATGGCGAGGTGGGTCTGCTGGAAGGTTGGGGGCTGGCTAAATCGGTGGATGAGGTGATCGAAGCCGATCGGGATAAACCGCACAAACGGGCGTTGATCGCCATCGTCGATGTGCCGAGCCAGGCTTACGGTCGGCGCGAAGAAGCGCTCGGCATTCATCAGGCGTTGGCCGGTGCGGCGGACAGTTATGCCCGCGCCCGACTGGCCGGCCATGCGGTGATCGGTTTGCTGGTGGGCAAGGCGATGTCCGGGGCGTTTCTCGCTCATGGTTATCAGGCCAACCGGCTGATCGCGTTGCGCGATCCGGGTGTGATGGTGCATGCGATGGGCAAGGCTTCGGCGGCGCGGGTGACGTTGCGCAGTGTCGAAGAGCTTGAAGCCCTGGCCGCCAGCGTGCCGCCGATGGCCTATGACATCGACAGCTTCGCCAGCCTGGGTTTGCTCTGGGAAACCTTGTCGGTGGAGCAGATCGAGCAGCCGACGACGGCGGATCTGGCTCGCGTGACGGAGTGTCTGCACCAGGCGATTGGCGATGTCGCTACCAGCGGTCGCGATCTGAGCAGCCGCTTGGGCGCGAGTAACCGCGCCGCGTCGAGCAAGGTTCGCCAACTGCTGAGAGCGCAGTGGTGAACACGTTTCTGGCCCACGACCTGCTCTGGGGGATGACCCCGGAGCAGTTGCCGGCGGATGCGCCTGGGTGGGTGGTCGAGTCGATCAGCGCGGGTCAGCCGGTGGTGGTTCGGCGTGCGATAACCGCTTCGAATCAGGTCGCAGTCGGGGTGCGTGGACGCTTGCGCGAACAGCGTTATGCAACGTCGATGGCCGTTGCTGCGATTTCGCATCAGGTACGGCCGGAAGACCTCTGTCATGTCGAGAGCACTCGCAAGCTGCCGAGCCTGCGAGCGCTGGCGCAACTGCGTCCGATGCTCGACGCCTGCGGTTGGGTGTGGGGTGTCAGCGGCAGCGCCGGGTTCGAATTGGCCAGCGGTTTTACGGCGCTCCATGAGCGCAGCGATCTCGACTTGATCCTGCGTACACCGCAGCCGTTGAGCCGTACTCAAGCGCGGGCATTGATGACGCTTCTCGGCAGCGCCGAGTGTCTGGTGGACGTGCAGTTGCAGACGCCAAGTGGCGCTGTTGCCCTGCGCGAATGGGCTGGCCCGTCGCAACGGGTTCTACTCAAGAACGCCCATGAAGCGTGTCTGGTGTCCGATCCGTGGAACCCGCAGGAGCAAGCAGCGTGAGCAGCTTGCTGGTGTTCCCCGGTCAGGGCGCGCAGCAGCCGGGCATGCTTCATCGTTTACCTCGGGAAACGCTGATCGAGGCGAGCGAGGTGCTTGGCGAAGACGTCTTGCTGCTCGATTCTGCCGAGGCGTTGCAGTCGACAAGGGCGGTTCAGCTGTGCCTGCTGATTGCCGGCGTCGCCGCTTCGCGTCAGTTATCAATGGCACCGGATTACGTGGCGGGACTGTCCATCGGTGCCTATCCGGCGGCGGTGGTTGCGGGCGCCTTGAGTTTCAGTGATGCGCTGCATCTGGTCAGCCTGCGCGGTGAGCTGATGCAGCAGGCTTATCCTCAGGGCTATGGCATGACCGCGATCATCGGGCTGGAACTGGCGACGGTGGAAGGGTTGCTGGCGCAGGTTCACAGCGTCGACACGCCGGTTTACCTGGCCAACATCAATGCCGATAACCAGGTGGTGATCGCCGGCAGCGATGCTGCGATGAAAGCGGTTGCCGAATTGGCGAAAGGTCGTGGCGCCGGTCTGGCCAAGCGCTTGGCGGTCAGCGTGCCGTCCCATTGTCCGCTGCTGGAAGTTCCCGCAAAGACCTTGGCCGAAGCGTTCGCCAGGGTGCAATTGAAAACGCCGACCCTGGGTTACCTGAGCGGCAGCCGCGCACGCCCCGTCATCAATACTGATGCCTTGCGCGATGATTTGGCGTTCAACATGTGCCGCGTCGTCGATTGGCGCGGTACGGTGCAAAGCGCTTACGAGCGCGGCGTGCGTCTACAAATCGAACTGCCGCCCGGTGCGGTGTTGACCGGGCTGGCGCGCCGGGTGTTCGAGCAGGGCACCGTGATTGCCTTCGACGGTGCACGGCTCGATACCTTGCAGGCGCTGTTGCGTGAGGAGGGAAGCCGCCAACCCTAGATCACCGACTCAGGTTGCGAACTACAAAAACAACAATTCCGACGATGCACTTTGAGGACTACAACAATGATTATTTACGGTGTGGCGCTGTTGGCGATCTGTACGCTGGCAGGGGTGATCATGGGTGACATGCTCGGCGTGTTGCTGGGTGTGAAATCCAACGTCGGCGGGGTCGGGATCGCGATGATCCTGCTGATTTGCGCGCGGTTGTGGATGCAAAAACGCGGCGGCATGACCAAGGATTGCGAGATGGGCGTCGGCTTCTGGGGCGCCATGTACATTCCGGTGGTGGTTGCCATGGCGGCGCAACAGAACGTCGTCACCGCCCTGCACGGCGGCCCGGTGGCGGTGCTGGCGGCGATCGGTTCGGTGGTGCTCTGCGGCTGCACCATTGCGTTGATCAGCCGGACCCACAAAGGCGAACCCTTGCCCGATGAACCGGTGGACATAACACCGGTCGGCACGCCAGTAGGAGGTCGCTGATATGTGGGAACTCATTGAGAAAGGCCTGGTAAATAACAGTCTGGTCACGGCATTCGCGTTTGTTGGCGTAATCATGTGGGTGTCGGTGATTCTGTCCAAGCGCCTGACTTTCGGGCGGATTCA
Organism: Pseudomonas sp. Pseusp18; assembly: GCF_059506005.1. Classification (NCBI taxonomy): domain Bacteria; kingdom Pseudomonadati; phylum Pseudomonadota; class Gammaproteobacteria; order Pseudomonadales; family Pseudomonadaceae; genus Pseudomonas; species Pseudomonas sp. Pseusp18. The sequence continues at coordinate 6,180,321 of NZ_CP169240.1, read as the reverse complement.
CGGCTCGGCGATTGCCATCGTCATCGGCCTGGTGCTGGCCTGGGTTGGCGGCACCATGACCGGCGGGCAAAAAGGCCTGGCGGATCTGTCACTGTTTTCCGGCATCGGCTTGATGGGCGGCGCCATGCTGCGTGACTTCGCCATCGTTGCCACGGCGTTCGAGGTGCAGGCCACCGAAGCGAAAAAGGCCGGGATGATTGGCGTCATCGCGCTGCTGCTGGGCACGATTCTGCCGTTCATTGTCGGGGCGAGCATTGCCTGGGTGTTCGGTTATCGCGATGCGATCAGCATGACCACCATTGGCGCAGGCGCGGTGACGTACATCGTCGGGCCGGTGACGGGTGCTGCGATTGGTGCCTCATCCGATGTGATGGCGCTGTCGATTGCCACCGGGTTGATCAAGGCGATTCTGGTGATGGTCGGCACGCCGGTGGCGGCGCGCTGGATGGGCCTGGATAACCCGCGCTCGGCGATGGTGTTTGGTGGGTTGGCCGGGACTGTCAGCGGTGTGACCGCCGGGTTGGCGGCGACGGATCGGCGGCTGGTGCCGTATGGCGCGCTGACGGCGACGTTCCACACCGGGCTGGGGTGCTTGCTTGGGCCTTCGTTGCTGTACTTCATTGTTCGCGGGATTGTTGGTTAACGAATGACTGCTTCTTGTGGTGAGGGAGCAAGCTCCCTCACCACATTCAAGCCTGGCGATTGGCATACATCCGGCATTCCGCCAACAGTGCCAGCAGATTCGGGTCACGCTCTTTGGCCTTGAGAAATACCACGCCAATGTGCTGCTGCAACCGGTACTTTTCCTGCAATGGAATCAGCTTCACCCGGTTCTCATACACCGCCGCAATCCGCCCCGGCAGCAGCGCATAACCCACCCCCGAGCTGACCATGCTCAGCAGGGTGAAGATGTCGTTGACCTGCATCGCCACCTTCGGCTCGAACCCCGCCTGCTTGAACACCCGAATACCGTCCTGGTGCGTGGCGAAGCCTTGGGTCAGGGTGATGAACGTTTCGTCGCGCACCTCGGCCAGATCGACTTCGCTCCGCTGGGCAAACGGCGAGTCAGCCGGGGTGGCGAGGAAGATGTCATCGGAAAACAGCGGGATCTGCTCACAGTCCGGGTCGTTGACGCTGTCGTCCAGCGACACCAGGATCGCGTCGACTTCCATGTTTTTGAGCTTGTACAACAGGTCGATGTTCGAGCCCAGGATCAGGTCGATATTGAGTTCGCTACGGCGGATTTTCAGGCCCATGATCAGCTGCGGCACAGTCTTCACCGTCAGCGAATACAGCGAGCCGAGTTTGAAACGCTCGGCGGAGAACCCGGCGGCTTCGCGGGTCAGGCGCACGGTTTCGAGCACATCCTGAATCAGCTTCTGCGCCCGCTCTTCCAGCACATAAGCGCTTTCCAACGGGGTCAGGTTGCGGCCTTCGTGCTTGAATAGCGGGCAACGCAAGGCGCTTTCCAGGGAATGGATGGCGCGGTGCACGCTGACGTTGCTGGTCTGCAACTCGACGGCGGCGCGGGCCAGGTTGCCGGTGCGCATGAAGGCCAGGAACACTTCGAGTTTTTTCAGGGTCAACTCTTCATCGATCAGCATGGGCCAAACTCTTTTTGGAATGACCTGATTGTGCCCAATTGGCTAACGTTTGGCTTGATGGCTTTCGTAGGGGCTGCCGAAGGCTGCGATCTTTTGATCTTGATTTTCGGTGTCCTTGAAGATGCCTAAGATCAAAAGATCGCAGCCTCGTTTCACTCGACAGCTCCTACACAGCTCCTACACAGCTCCTACACAGCTCCTACACAGTTCTTGCAGGGGCTTTGTGTTAATGAATTTTGAGGTGAGCAACACATGTATCACGGGGAAAGATTGAACGCCTGGACGCATTTGGTTGGGGCGGTGGCGGCATTGGTCGGGGGCGTGTGGCTGCTGGTGATCGCCAGTATGGATGGCAGTCCGTGGAAGATCGTCAGTGTGGCGATTTACGCGTTTACCTTGCTGGTGCTCTACAGCGCCTCGACCGTGTACCACAGCGTGCGTGGGCGCAAGAAAGCGATCATGCAGAAGGTCGATCACTTTTCGATCTACTTGCTGATCGCCGGCAGTTACACGCCGTTCTGCCTGGTGACCCTGCGCGGGCCGTGGGGCTGGACGCTGTTCGGGATTGTCTGGGGGCTGGCGCTGATTGGCATCCTGCAAGAGATCAAACCGCGCTCGGAAGCACGGATTCTGTCGGTCGTGATTTACGCGGTGATGGGCTGGATCGTGCTGGTGGCGGTCAAGCCGTTACTGGCGGCACTGGGCCCTGTCGGCTTTACCTTGCTGGCGTCGGGCGGGGTGTTGTACACCGTGGGGATTATCTTTTTTGCCCTCGACCATCGTCTGCGCCACGCCCATGGGATCTGGCATCTGTTCGTGATCGCCGGGAGTTTGCTGCACTTTGTGGCGATTTGGTTCTACGTCTTGTGACTGCTTTTGTGGCGAGGGGGCTTGCCCCCGTTGGGCTGCGAAGCGGCCCCAGTCTTGCAACGCGTCTTCTCAGATACAACGCATAAACCGGATTTACGACTGCTTCGCAGCCGAACGGGGCGGTGCGGCGTTCCGACAAGCCCCCTCGCCACAAGGCTCTAGAAGTCACCCCAGAGTTGTTGGGCAACCGCCAATGCCACCACCGGCGCGGTTTCGGTGCGCAGTACGCGCGGGCCGAGGCGGGCGGCGTGGAAACCGCCAGCCTTGGCCTGTTCGACTTCGACGTCGGACAAGCCGCCCTCCGGGCCGATCAGGAACGCCAGGCTTGCAGGTTTGGCGTGGCTCACCAGCGGCTCGGCCACCGGATGCAGCACCAGTTTCAATTCGGCCGCGGTCTGCTTCAACCAGTCAGCCAACAGCAATGGCGGATGAATCACCGGCACCCGTGAACGCCCACACTGCTCGCAGGCGCTGATCGCCACCTGACGCCAGTGCATCAGGCGTTTGTCGGCGCGTTCGTCCTTGAGGCGGACTTCGCAGCGGTCGGTGAAAATCGGGGTGATTTCGGTGACGCCCAGTTCGGTGGCTTTTTGAATCGCCCAGTCCATCCGCTCGCCACGGGACAAACCCTGGCCGAGATGGACCGCCAGCGACGACTCGACCTGACCGGTAAAGCTTTCATCGATTTGCACCACCACGCGCTTCTTGCCGACTTCCACCAGCGTGCCGCGAAACTCGTGGCCCGAGCCGTCGAACAGTTGCACCGCATCACCCTCGGCCATGCGCAGCACACGGCTGATGTAATGCGCCTGGGCTTCGGGCAACTCGTGTTCGCCGGTGCTCAAAGGGGCGTCGATAAAGAAGCGGGACAGTCTCATCTTGGGTCTCTACTGAATCAGAAATTTGGATCGAGTCGCTTTTGTGGCGAGGGGGCTTGCCCCCGTTGGGCCGCGAAGCGACCCCAAAACCTGCAACTGCGCTATTCCAGTGAAAACGTATCAACCGGATTTACGACTGCTTCGCAGCCGAACGGGGGCAAGCCCCCTCGCCACAGTTAAGCTCTTTCACACAGGGATCTGGGCAAGGCTTCAACCCGGATCGCGATAGCCCGGATGAAAGTCCTTCGGCACCGCCACGCTGACGCTGTCACGGGTGGCGATGTCGATGCCTTCGCTGGCCACTTCGGCCAGAAAATCGATCTGCTCCGGGGTAATCACGTAAGGCGGCAGGAAATACACCACGCTGCCCAACGGCCTCAGTAAAGCACCTCGTTGCAGTGCATGCTGGAACACGGTCAAACCGCGACGTTCCTGCCACGGGTAAGCGGTCTTGCTGGCCTTGTCCTTGACCATCTCGATCGCCAGCACCATGCCGGTCTGGCGCACTTCAGAGACGTTCGGGTGATCGGCCAGGTGCGCGGTGGAGGAGGCCATGCGCTGGGCCAGGGCCTTGTTGTTCTCGATGACGTTGTCTTCTTCGAAGATATCCAGCGTCGCCAATGCCGCCGCGCAGGCCAGCGGATTGCCGGTATAGCTGTGGGAATGCAGGAAGGCGCGCAGGGTCGGGTAGTCGTCGTAGAACGCGCTGTAGACCTCATCGGTGGTCAGGCAGGCCGCCAACGGCAGGTAACCGCCAGTCAGGGCCTTGGACAGGCAGAGGAAGTCCGGGCGGATACCGGCCTGTTCGCAGGCGAACATTGTGCCGGTACGACCGAAGCCGACGGCGATTTCATCGTGGATCAGGTGCACGCCATAACGATCACAGGCGTCGCGCAGCAGCTTGAGGTACACCGGGTGATACATGCGCATGCCGCCGGCGCCCTGAATCAGCGGCTCCAGAATCACCGCGGCCACGGTATCGTGGTTGTCGGCCAGGGTCTGCTCCATGGCGGCGAACATGTTGCGCGAGTGTTCTTCCCAGCTCATGCCCTCGGGGCGCAGGTAGCAATCGGGGCTCGGCACCTTGATGGTGTCCATCAGCAGGGCTTTGTAGGTTTCGGTAAACAGCGGCACGTCGCCCACTGCCATCGCCGCCATGGTCTCGCCGTGGTAGCCGTTGGTGAGGGTGACGAAGCGCTTCTTGTTCGGCTGGCCGCGGTTGAGCCAGTAGTGAAAGCTCATTTTCAGCGCGACTTCGATGCACGATGAACCGTTATCGGCATAAAAACACCGGGTCAGGCCTTCGGGCGTCATCTTCACCAGACGCTCGGACAGCTCGATCACCGGCTGATGACTGAAACCGGCGAGGATCACGTGTTCCAGCTGATCGACCTGATTCTTGATGCGCTGGTTGATCCGCGGGTTGGCGTGGCCGAACACGTTGACCCACCAGGAGCTGACGGCGTCGAGGTAGCGTTTGCCTTCGAAGTCTTCCAGCCACACGCCTTCACCGCGCTTGATCGGGATCAGCGGCAGCTGTTCGTGGTCTTTCATCTGGGTGCAGGGATGCCATAACACGGCGAGATCGCGTTCCATCCACTGTTTATTCAGGCCCATTTTCTGTCTCCTCGAGGCTACCCGTGACGTAGGCGGGTAAACAATCGCGCAAGCCTATGCAATGCGCGTCACGGGGACAACCCATTGTGTCGATTGAGCTACTTTGTATAGGACGATAGACGTCGCTGGCGGCGTTTTGATGGCTGACGTATTCTTCGCGGCTCTTTGAGTCGTCTGACTCGTAAAACCGCTATTTCCTCGTGTATTTCCGGAGTTCTCTGAATGTCTGCTGGTTGGCTGCGCGCCTGTGCGCTGGTGATGTTAGGGCTGTTCAGCGTTTCGGCGCTGGCCAAGGATAAAACAGCGATCGTGGTCGGCGGCGGGCTTTCGGGCCTCACCGCGGCGTACGAACTGCAGAGCAAAGGCTGGCAGGTCACCCTGCTGGAAGCCAAACCGACCCTGGGCGGTCGTTCCGGCATGGCCACCAGCGAGTGGATCGGCAACGACAAGACCCAACCGGTTTTGAACAAGTACATCTCGACGTTCAAGCTGAGCACCACGCCAGCCCCCGAGTTCGTGCGGACCCCGGGTTACCTGATCGACGGTGAATACTTTAGCGCCGCCGATCTGGCGACTAAGCAACCGGCCACCAGCGACGCGCTGAAACGCTACGAAAAGACCCTGGATGACCTGGCGCGTTCGATCGAAGACCCGCAAAACCCGGCCGCCAACAGCACGCTGTTCGCCCTGGACCAGATCAACGTGGCCAACTGGCTCGATCGCCTGAATCTGCCAGCCACTGCGCGTCAGTTGGTGAATCAGGAGATTCGTACCCGTTACGACGAACCTTCGCGCCTGTCGCTGCTGTATTTTGCCCAACAAAGCCGCGTCTACCGTGGCATTGCTGACCGTGACCTGCGCGCCTCGCGCCTGCCCGGCGGCAGCCCGGTGTTGGCCCAGGCCTTCGTCAAGCAACTGAAAACCATCAAGACCAGTTCCCCGGTTTCGTCCATTACCCAGGATAAGGACGGTGTGAGCGTCAAGGTCGGCAGCGTTGGCTATCAGGCGGACTACGTCGTACTGGCCGTGCCATTGCGCGCACTGAACAAAATCCAGATGACTCCGGCGCTGGACGCCCAGCACATGGGCGCCATCAAGGGTACCAACTACGGCTGGCGTGACCAGATCATGCTGAAGTTCAAGACGCCAGTGTGGGAAAGCAAGGCGCGCATGTCTGGCGAGATCTACAGCAACGCCGGTCTGGGCATGTTGTGGATCGAGCCGGCCTTGAAGGGCGGCGCCAACGTGGTGATCAACATTTCCGGCGACAACGCGCGGGTGATGCAGGCCTTTGGCGACAAGCAAATGGCCGATCAGGTGCTGATTCGTCTGCACGCCTTTTATCCACAGGCACGCGGTTCGTTCACCGGTTATGAAATCCGCCGCTACAGCACCGACCCATCAATGGGCGGCGCTTACCTGGCCTTCGGCCCGGGGCAGATCAGCAAATACTGGCGCCTGTGGGAACGTCCGTTGCAACGTGTAGCGTTTGCCGGCGAACACACTGACACCTTGTACCCAGGCACCCTGGAAGGCGCCTTGCGCACCGGTCAGCGTGCAGCCAGTCAGCTGGAAGACCTGGCAGCGGGCAAATCGTTTGAACCGGTGAAAGTTGTGCCGGCAGCGACCGCTGCGGCGGCAGGCGCGGTAGTGGCGAAGAAAGGCAATTTCTTCAGCAACCTGTTCGGTGGTTCGTCCGATAAAGCGGCCGACAAGGCAGAACCCGTGGCCCCCGTTGCTCCGGTACCCGCACCAGTCGCTGCGCCGGCTCCGGCACCTGCACCGGTTGAGGCACCGAAGCCAGTGGTGCCGGCGCAAGCCGAGCCGGTGAAGAAAGCACCGGCCAAAGCGCCAGTGAAAAAGCCTGCTGCCAAAACCGAGGCCAAAAAGGCTCCGGCCAAGGCAACGGCGAAAAAGACTGAGCCAGTGAAGAAACCAGTGGCGAGTACCGCTGCGAAGGCCCCGGTGGCGACTGAAACCAAGACACAGTAAGTTTTGGGATCAAAAAAAAAGCGCGGCAGTGATGCCGCGCTTTTTTTATGTCTTTGTCCTCCCGTGGAGGCAGCTGATTTTTTTGGTACTAAGGTAGATTGACGATATGGACTTGGTCGCTTTGGTAGTCGCTGATATAGGCGCGGTTGTGTCGATCAACAACCATGTAACGCGGATCGAAAGCGCCAGGGATGGGAACCCTGCGAACAATTTTATGGGTGGAGGTATTCACTTCCACGACCTCTTTTTCAGTTTGATCAACGGCATAAGCGTTCTTTTCGCCGAACACTATTTTCCCTTCGCAAGTCACAAAGTCGAGATGCTGGATGGTCGATGAGTCAGTGTCCAGCACGGTCAACTTTCGAGCATCCTGACACACGATATACACCTTTTTACCATCGGGGCTGACAGTAACCGCTGACGGGTATTGTTCGGTTTTGATGATATTGATGACTTCGAAAGTCTTGCTGCTGAGGACCGTGAGAGCGTCCTGATAAGGGCCGCCAGGGTAGTTGGTGCTGGAAATATAAAGACGCGAATCGTACTGGCTGATACCCACACTGATGGACGGTGAGGGTAAACCTTGGACTCTGCTTACCGCATAAGTACGGGTATCCATAATTGCCAGCCACTCTTTATCCTGTCGAACGGTGACGAAAACCTGCTTTCCATCCCGGCTCAAGACGATTTCCCAAGGGTGTCTCCCCACCGTGACGTTCCCAACCGCGCATGTATTGGTATCGATAACCGAAACCGAGCGTGAACCATAGTTGGTCACATAAGCCCTTTTCCCTTTATGGCCGAGAATGATGCTTTGGGGATACTGCTCCACGGCGATGGTGCGGATTACCTTTTTGATCCGGGTGTCGATGACGGACACGTTGCCCGACATGCGATTGCAAACAAATAAGTGCGATCCATCGTTGCTGATGGCCATCCCTCGCGGTCCTTCCCCTACGGGTATCGAATTGGATTGATTGCGTGTTATCACGGGGGATGAACTCGAATTGTGACTCATGGTAGAACTCCTGTTCAGACGCTTGGACTCACGTCCAAGTTCAAGTTCATCAATGACCTGCAATGAAAGCCACTGTTAAATGTGACAGATCTGACGAGTGGTATCGGCCCTCAAAGGAATATAAGGAGGGTACGTGAAGGTTTTTTCCTCCGGTTAACACTCTCTTAACCTCTCGGCCCCAAGGTCTTGATCGTATTTCTCGATATTTCAGAGCGAAATTTTCCGCTTTAAATCGATAGATAACTCGATAGTCTTGGGCGCAGTTCTTACAGGATTTGGGCAATGCAGCTACGTAACTCTTCTTCCCGCTACGGTTGGGTCAGCATCTTTATGCACTGGGGTGTGGCGTTGGCCGTCTTCGGCCTGTTTGCGTTGGGGTTGTGGATGGTCGGTCTCGATTACTACAGCACCTGGCGTAAAGACGCGCCGGATCTGCACAAGAGCATTGGTCTGGTGTTATTTGCCGTGATGTTGCTGCGGGTAGTGTGGCGCTTCATCAGCCCACCGCCGCCGCTCCTGCCAAGCTATAGCCGCATGACCCGCCTTGGCGCCAAGTTCGGCCATTCGTTCCTTTATCTCAGTCTGTTCGCTGTGATGATTGCCGGTTATCTGATTTCCACCGCAGACGGTGTCGGAATTCCGGTGTTTGGCCTGTTTGAAATTCCTGCACTGGTTTCCGGACTACCGGACCAGGCAGACACCGCGGGTGTGATTCATTTGTACCTGGCCTGGCTGCTGGTAATTTTTTCCGGTTTCCATGCGTTGGCTGCATTGAAGCACCACTTTATCGATCGTGATGCGACCCTGACGCGAATGCTGGGGCGCAAAGCCTGATGTTCTACCTCGACTCCAAAGGAATAGAAAGCATGTTGAAAAAGACGCTCGCCGCTCTGGCAATCGGTTCTGCTCTGCTGTCGGCTAACGTGATGGCGGCCGACTATGTGGTCGACAAAGAAGGCCAGCACGCCTTTGTTGACTTCAAGATCAGCCACCTGGGTTACAGCTACATCATCGGTACCTTCAAGGATATCGACGGCAAGTTCAGCTTCGACGCTGCCAAGCCTGAAGACAGCAAGATCGAGTTCAATGTGCGCACCGCCAGCGTGTTCACCAACCACGCCGAACGCGACAAGCACATCGCCAGCGGTGACTTCCTGAACGTGGGCAAATTCGCCGACGCCAAGTTCGTCTCCACCAGCGTCAAACCTACCGGTAAAAACGCCGCAGGCAAAGACACTGCCGACGTGACCGGCAACCTGACCCTGCTGGGCGTGACCAAGCCAATCGTGGTCAAAGCCACGTTCCTGGGTGAAGGCAAGGATCCATGGGGCGGCTACCGTGCCGGCTTCGAAGGCACCACCAGCATCAAGCGTTCCGATTTCGGCAAGCAGAAAGACCTGGGCCCAGCGTCCGACGCGGTCGATCTGTACGTGACGTTTGAAGGTGTCAAAGCGAAGTAACCTGCGCGCCTGACATAAAAAACGCCCCTGATCTCATGATCCGGGGCGTTTTTTATGGTCTGCCAGAATCCATACGGACGGCACCGAGCCCGCTCCCGCAGGTTTCTTCGCGAGCATAAAAAATGCCCCGGTCTTTCGATCCGGGGCATTTCTCATGGTTTTGAAAAACTCAGCGGTTGCGGGTCAGCAACGCTGGTTTTTCGCCGCGCGGACGGCCTGGCAGTTGATCCAGTTGCTCAGGGGTCGGGAAGCGATCGCTTTTCGACTCCTTGTGAATGATCTTCGGTGCCGGGCTCCTCGGGTTTTGCACGGCCGGTTCCGAACGAGACTGGTCGTCACGGGCCGGACGGCGGTTGCGGGACTCTTCGCGACGGGCCTGGCCGTCACGTGGAGCGCCGTTGCGTGGGCCACTGCGCTTGGCCGGTGGGGTGCCGGTGGTTGCGCCGCTGCTGTTGCGCGGACCGTTCTGGCGACCTTGTGGCTGACCGGCGCGCGGAGCGCCAGCGCCTTGTGCCGGTGCGCCCGGACGGCGGCCACGGCCCTGAGCCGGTTTGGCTTGGGGCACGTAGTCGACGCGGTTACCGAAGTTATCGATATCGTCGTCCAGGAACTCGTCCGGAGCACGGTCGGCGGCGCGAGGAGCCGGGCGCTGTTGTTCGCGGGCCGGAGTGCCTTCGCGTGGCTTGTGTTCACGGGCCGGGCGCTCGCCACGGCCAGCGGCAGGCTTTTCCTTGCCGCCCTTGTCCTTGCCTTTGTCTTTCCGACCGCCACCACCACCGCTGCCGTTCGGGCCGTCGCCGCGCGGGCCACGTGGAGCGCGTGGGTTACGTACATCCGGACGCTCGCGAACTTCCGGTTTCTCGGCTTCCACAGCGCTGGAGTCGAAGCCCATCAGGTCGCCGTCGGCGATTTTCTGCTTGGTCATGCGCTCGATGCTTTTCAGCAGTTTTTCTTCGTCCGGAGCGACCAACGAGATCGCCTCGCCCGAACGACCGGCACGGCCGGTACGACCGATACGGTGCACGTAATCTTCGTCGACGTTTGGCAGTTCGAAGTTGACCACATGAGGCAACTGGTCGATGTCGAGGCCACGAGCAGCAATGTCGGTGGCGACCAGGATGCGCACTTCACCGGCCTTGAAGTCGGCCAGGGCTTTGGTGCGGGCGTTCTGGCTCTTGTTGCCGTGGATCGCGACGGCGGTGAGGCCGTGTTTGTCCAGGTACTCGGCCAGGCGGTTGGCGCCGTGCTTGGTGCGGGTGAATACCAGCACCTGTTCCCAGGCGCCGGCAGTAATCAGGTGCGCGAGCAACGAACGCTTGTGGCTGGCGGCCAGACGGAATACGCGTTGTTCGATCCGCTCGACCGTGGTGTTCGGTGGCGTGACTTCGATGCGTTCCGGGTTGTGCAGCAGCTTGCCGGCGAGGTCGGTGATGTCTTTGGAGAACGTCGCCGAGAACAACAGGTTCTGCCGTTTGGCCGGGAGGCGGGCGAGGACCTTTTTCACGTCATGGACAAAGCCCATGTCGAGCATGCGGTCGGCTTCGTCCAGCACGAGGATTTCCACGTGGGACAAATCGACACTGCCTTGGCCGGCGAGGTCGAGTAGGCGACCCGGGCAGGCCACCAGCACGTCGACACCACGGGACATGGCTTGAACCTGCGGGTTCATGCCGACGCCACCGAAGATGCAGGCGCTGACGAACTTCAGGTCACGGGCATAGACCTTGAAGCTCTCGTGCACCTGAGCTGCGAGTTCGCGGGTTGGGGTCAGGACCAGTACGCGTGGTTGGCGCGGGCCGTGACGCTGGGATTTGTCCGGGTGACCGTTGGGAAACAACCGCTCCAGAATCGGAAGGGCGAAGCCACCGGTTTTACCAGTACCTGTCTGAGCCGCAACCATCAGGTCGCGACCTTGCAACACGGCGGGAATGGCCCGCTGTTGCACCGGAGTAGGCTCGGTATAGCCCGCTGCCTCGATGGCGCGGACTAAAGCCTCGGAGAGACCGAGGGAAGCAAAGGACATGAGTAATCCTGTTTTAGTTAGGGCTTGGCCCAATGGGAGTCTTGCCTGGCGCGAATGGCGTTTAAGAGGACGCAATCCCGTCCGGTCCTGCTGGGCCTCGAAGGCTCGTCTGGAGCGCTCGCGCGGGCTGAAAAGCTGCGCTGTAGCGGGATCGAGATGCCTTGAACAAGTCCGAGCGTCCGGGCGTGAGCCTGGCGGGAAGGCCGGAGTATAACAGAGCAATCACTGCGCGCCGCTTTCCTGCTGCTCAACGGTTTTTCCGCCGGTTGCGGTGGCGCTGGCGGCCCGGGCTTCGGTAGCCGGACCGGCACCATAGCGGGAGCTCAGTTCGGCATAGGCCGGTTCGCGCTTGAAGCGCTTGAGCTCGGCACCGAAACGCTGCACCAACAAATCCATCCCGGCATTGCGGCGCACCGCCAGATACTGGCTTTGCTGGCTGATGACAGTCGGGTTCTCGGTGATCTTGTCGCGGATGTCCAGTTGATCGAGCAAGTGCTGGCCGACCCGGTGATCGGTGATCAACAGGTCGATCCGCCCGCGCACCAGTTTGCCGAAGTTGGCTTCATGGGTAGGCGCCGGTTCCCGGGTAAACAACGTCGATTCGCTGAAGTCCTTGCTGTACAGGTAGCCCGGCGAGGTGCCGATGGTCAGGCCTTTCAGGTCGTCCAGGGTGCGAAACGGGAACGGCCGTTCATTGGCGTAGAACATCACGAATTCGACTTGCGAGAGCGGTTCGCTGGGGTAGAGCAGAGTCGCTTCGCGTTCATCGCTGTGGAAAATATCCAGCACACCGTCCGCCTGGCCTTGCTCAAGCATCGACAGGCAGCGCTTCCACGGCAAGAACTGCCATTCCACGTCAATCCCGAGACGTTTGAAGACAATGGCCGTGGTTTCGTAGTCGAGCCCGAGGTTCTTGCCGCCTTCTTCATAGACGTAGGGCGCCCAGGGTTCGGTGACAATACGCAGCTTCTCGCCCCGAGCGGTGGAGCTCAGGCAAGTGAATAGAAGCACGGTCAGTAACTGGGCGATCAGGGGCATGGCTTGAGATTACGACGAGAAATCATAAAGAGCCAGAAACCGGATCCAGAAGCTCTGGATCGGGCATTAAAAGCAAAAGATCGCAGCCTTCGGCGGCGCCTGCAGAGGTACATATTCCCCTGGAGGCGCTGCCGAAGACTGCGATCTCTTGATCTTGCGTTAACGGCTATTAGCGCGGCAACTTCAGGTTGTTCCACACCGCCAGGCTCGGTTCAGCCTGGTTCAGGGTGTAGAAGTGCAGCCCCGGTGCGCCACCTTGCAACAGGCGTTCGCACATCTCGGTGATGACTTGCTCACCAAAGCTTTGAATGCTCTGGGTGTCGTCGCCGTAGGCTTCCAGTTGCTTGCGGATCCAGCGCGGGATTTCCGCACCGCAAGCGTCGGAGAAGCGCGCCAGCTTGCTGTAGTTGGTGATCGGCATGATCCCCGGCACGATCGGGATGTTCACACCCTTCGCCTGTACACGCTCGACGAAGTAGAAATAACTGTCGGCGTTGAAGAAGTACTGGGTGATCGCACTGTTGGCACCGGCGTTGGCCTTGCGCACGAAGTTGTTGAGATCATCTTCGAAATTGCGCGCTTGCGGATGCATTTCCGGGTAAGCGGCGACTTCGATGTGGAAATGATCGCCAGTCTCTTCACGAATGAATTCAACCAGGTCATTGGCGTGGCGCAACTCGCCGCTGGCCATGCCCATGCCCGAGGGCAGGTCACCGCGAAGCGCAACGATTCGCTGGATGCCGGCTGCCTTGTACTGGGTCAGCAGACCGCGCAGGTCGTTCTTGCTGTCACCCACGCAAGACAGATGCGGAGCGGCAGGGACTTTGACTTCACTTTCCAGCTGCAACACGGTGTTGAGGGTGCGATCACGAGTCGAACCGCCAGCGCCGTAGGTGCAGGAGAAGAAGTCGGGATTGTAGGTCGCCAGCTGACGGGCAGTGGCGATCAGTTTTTCATGCCCAGCATCGGTCTTCGTCGGGAAGAATTCGAAGCTGTAGCGACGTTCTTGGGACATGGTCATATCCTTGGAAACACGTAAGCCGGACGCTGGCCCCGGTAGGAGCTGCCTTAGGCTGCGATCTTTTAAGATCAAAAGATCGCAGGCTTCGCCAGCTCCTGCGCAGAGCGGTCAATCAGCGTATCAGTAGCGGTAAGCGTGCGGCTTGAACGGGCCTTCGACGGTGACGCCGATGTAGTCAGCCTGTTGCTTGGTCAGTTGAGTGACCACGCCGCCGAAACCGCGGACCATTTCCAGGGCCACTTCTTCGTCGAGTTTTTTCGGCAGTACTTCAACGGTCAGGCGCTCGGCTTTCTGGGCTGGCGACAGGTCGGCGTACTTCTGGCCGAACAGGAAGATCTGCGCCAGAACCTGGTTGGCGAACGAACCGTCCATGATGCGGCTTGGGTGACCAGTGGCGTTACCCAGGTTAACCAGACGGCCTTCAGCCAGCAGGATCAGGTAGTCGTCGTTCTGGGCGTCGAAAGCGCCTGGACCGGTGCGGTGAACCTTGTGAACCTGCGGCTTCACTTCTTCCCATGCCCAGTTCTTGCGCATGAAAGCGGTGTCGATTTCGTTGTCGAAGTGACCGATGTTGCAGACAACAGCGCGTTTCTTCAGGGCTTTGAGCATGTTCGCGTCGCAAACATTGACGTTACCGGTGGTGGTTACGATCAGGTCGATCTTGCCCAGCAGCGCTTTGTCGATGCTCGCTTCGGTACCGTTGTTGATGCCGTCGATGAACGGCGAAACCAGTTCGAAACCGTCCATGCAGGCTTGCATGGCGCAGATCGGGTCGACTTCGGAGACCTTAACGATCATGCCTTCCTGACGCAGGGACTGGGCCGAGCCCTTGCCCACGTCACCGTAACCGATGACCAGCGCTTGCTTGCCGGACAGCAGGTGGTCGGTGCCGCGCTTGATCGCGTCGTTCAGGCTGTGACGGCAGCCGTACTTGTTGTCGTTCTTGCTCTTGGTCACCGAGTCGTTGACGTTGATGGCCGGGATTTTCAGCTCGCCCTTGGCCAGCATGTCCAGCAGACGGTGAACGCCGGTGGTGGTTTCTTCGGTGACGCCGTGAACGCGATCCAGTACTTGTGGGTACTTCTTGTGCAGTAGCTCGGTCAGGTCGCCGCCATCGTCGAGGATCATGTTGGCATCCCAAGGCGCGCCATCTTTCAGGATGGTTTGCTCCAGGCACCACTCGTACTCTTCTTCAGTCTCGCCTTTCCAGGCGAACACCGGGATGCCGGCAGCGGCGATGGAAGCGGCGGCCTGATCCTGAGTCGAGAAAATGTTGCAGGACGACCAGCGTACTTCGGCACCCAGGGCAACCAGGGTTTCGATCAGCACGGCAGTCTGAATAGTCATGTGGATGCAGCCGAGAATCTTCGCGCCCTTGAGCGGTTGCTCGACGGAGTACTTGCGGCGCAGACCCATCAGGGCCGGCATTTCGGATTCGGCGATGATGGTTTCGCGACGGCCCCAGGCAGCCAGGGACATGTCGGCGACTTTGTAATCGTTAAAATCTGCAGGCGTGATAACAGCGCTCATGAAGAGCCTCCATTCGTAATGTATGCGAATGGGCGCCGTTGTGCGTTTAGTGTCTGGCCGTGGCCAGTCAACGCCCCATCCGAGCCTGACAGGTTGAACCTGCTGCAGCGCCCCTCGGACAGGTGGCGGGAAAACGGTATCAATGGAACGTTACCGTTTTGAAACGGGGGCGATTATAGCGGGCTATGCTGATCTTCCAAAGCGTTTCTGTTGGTCAATGTCCGAACGGTAATCGAGACCATAGTCGATGCTGAATAGAGCTCTAGTCCGGGCTCTGCCATGATGGCCGGCATCAATCGGCAAGACGGTCAGGAGTGAGTATGAATTTCCACACCCGCAAATGGGTAAAACCCGAAGACCTCAACCCCAACGGCACGCTGTTCGGCGGCAGCTTGCTGCGCTGGATCGACGAAGAAGCGGCGATCTACGCCATCGTCCAGCTGGGTAATCAGCGCGTGGTCACCAAGTACATTTCCGAAATCAACTTCGTCAGCGCCTCGCGTCAGGGCGACATCATCGAGCTGGGCATCACCGCCACCGAGTTCGGTCGCACCTCGATCACCCTGACCTGTGAAGTGCGCAACAAGATCACTCGCAAGAGCATCTTGACCGTAGAGAAGATGGTGTTCGTGAACCTGGGCGAAGACGGCTTGCCCGCGGCGCATGGCCGGACCGAGATCAGGTACGTCAAAGACCAGTTCAAGGATGACGTGATCGGCGGGTGATTGTTGTTTCTGTGGCTAGGGAGCTTGCTCCCGTTGGGCCGGGCTGGCGCTCCAGCGCGAAGCGGCCCTGAAATCTGTCATTGGGTTCTTTCAGGCAGGCTTCACGTCAGCTTACGACTGCTTCGCACCCCAGCGGGAGCAAGCTCCCTCGCCACAGGGTTTGCTGCGTTCCCCTGGTAGTGAACAGCTCCGAACCCCGCGTGTCGTACGTAAACGACACGCCACCGGTTCAGGAGCAGCCTTATGGACACGCCCAAAGACGGCAAGACCCCGGAGCTCTCGGCACAGGAACAGCGCGAGGTCGACAAGAACCAGCCCCCGCGGGCGGCGGTGCTGCACGAAATCATTCGCACCCAAGGCGACCAGGAACTCGAGCGCAGTGTTGCGGCGCTGTGGTGGTCGGCCCTGGCGGCTGGCCTGACCATGGGCCTGTCGCTGATGGGCATGGGGCTGCTCAATTCGCGCCTGCCGGACGGCGAAGGCTTCAAGGTGATCGCCAGCTTCGGGTACTGCGCCGGTTTTCTCGCGGTGATTCTCGCTCGTCAGCAACTCTTCACCGAAAACACCCTGACCGCCGTGCTGCCGATCATGAGCAAGCCGACGCTGGGTAATGTCGGTCGGTTGCTGCGGCTTTGGACGGTGGTGCTGGTGGGCAATCTCTGCGGTACCTTGCTGGTGGCGTATGTGATGCTGCATCTGCCGATTTTCGACAGCAAGACCGATCTGGCCTTCCTTGAGATCGGGCGCAAGGTCATGGAGAACGATGCCGGCAAGATGCTCGCCAAAGGCATCATCTCCGGCTGGATGATCGCCACCATGGTCTGGATGATCCCGTCCATGGAAAGCGCCAAGATGTGGATCATCATCCTCATCACCTATTTCATGGCGCTGGGCGATTTCACCCACATCGTGGTCGGATCGGTCGAGGTTTCTTACCTGGTGTTTGCCGGCGAGTTGCCGTGGAAGGATTTTTGGTGGGTGTTCGCAGGTCCCACGCTGGTGGGAAACATTATTGGCGGCAGTTTTATCTTTGCGCTGATCAGTCACGCGCAGATTCGCAGTGAAGGCGGGCCGCCGAAGACCTCTGCGGAGCGGGCTCAGGAATCCGAACCGCAGAAGGTCAAAAAATGATCAATGTCAGCCAGAGACATTGATCGCGGCAGCACTGCGACGTTGCAGGTAGATGAAGAGCAGCGCCGTCAGCAGCGTGAATACGCTGACCAGTGCGCCGGTCCACGGCAAGTCCGCCAGGTCCGCGCCACTGGCCACCACCAGCCCGCCAATCCACGCCCCGGCGGCGTTGCCGAGATTGAATGCGCTTTGATTCAAGGTCGACCCGAGGTTCGGCGCTTCATGGGCCTGATCGATGATCAGCAATTGCAGGATCGGGCACAGCGCAAACGCGAAGATGCCCCACAACACCAGCGTGATCGCCGCCGGTATCACTGAATGGCTGGTTTGGCTGAAGGCGGCCAGCACGATGGCCACGGCCAATGTCATCCCCACCAGCGAAGGCAGCAAGCGACTGTCCGCCAATCGGCCGCCGAGCATGCTGCCCCCGGTCAAGCCGACCCCGAACAACAGCAACATGATGGTTACGCCATGCGGACTGACGCCAGTGATGTCCTGCAGGATCGGCGCAATGTAAGTGAACACGCTGAACAGGCTGGTGGACGCCAGCACGCTCATGCCCAGCGCCAGCAGCACATTGACCTTGCCCAGCACTTTGAATTCGCTGGCCAGGTTGGCTTTGTCCATGGGGATTTCCTTGGGCAGCCAGACCCACTGCGCAATGGCCGCAATCACGCCAATCACCGACACCGCCCAGAAGGTCGAGCGCCAGCCGGCATATTGCCCAAGTGCTGTGCCTAAGGGCACGCCCAGCACATTGGCCAAGGTCAGGCCAGTGAATATCATGGCAATCGCCTGGGCTCGTTTGTTCGGTGCTACCAGACTGGCAGCGACCACTGAGCCGATGCCGAAAAACGCGCCATGGCACAGCGCGGTGATCACTCGTGCAGCCATCAAGGTGGCGTAGTTCGGCGCCAGGGCGCAGAGGATGTTGCCGAGAATGAACATCAGCGTCATGCCCAGCAGTGTGGCTTTGCGCGGCATGTTGGCGGTGCCGACCGCGAGAATCGGCGCGCCGAACACCACGCCCAGGGCGTAACCGGTGATGAGCAGGCCGGCGTGAGGAATGCTCACGGCGAGGTCGCGGGCGACATCGGGCAGCAAGCCCATGATGACGAACTCAGTGGTGCCGATGCCGAAAGCGGCAACGGCCAGTGCAAGCAAGGCTAGTGGCATGCGCAAGGTCTCTGTCGGTAGTCTTGACGCTTTGATCAGGCATACGCAGGCCGACGACCGTTCTCGATGAGAGCGGGCAGAGGCAGGAATTATTGGAATTAGTCTGTGCGCAACTGAGTGCGGCGTGGTCGCTTGCAGTATAAACAGCTGCGGACATATGGCGAATCAAATCTCTGTCCCGCGATGTAGGGGGCAATACAAGGAGTGTGCCGTGCTTGCGACGATTCTGGTGTTGGTGGCGGCGCTGTTGCATGCGGCGTGGAATACCCTGATCAAGTTCAGCGCGGAGCGGCTGTTGGTGGTGGCCTGCATGGACAGCGTGGCGTTGCTGTTTGTCGCGCTGATGCTGCCCTTCGTGGCGCTGCCGCCACTGGATATGTGGCCGTGGATTCTTGCGTCGGCGGCATTCGAGTTGCTCTATCGCTACCTGCTGATCCAGGCCTATCGGGTCGGCGATCTCGGTCTGGTCTATCCGTTGATGCGTGGCCTGTCGCCGCTGGTGGTGCTGGCACTGACGCTGATCTTCGCTGGAGAAGTGCTGACGGCTCAGCAGATCTTCGGGATTTTGCTCATCCCGTTCGGCATGGTGTGCCTGCTCTGGCAGGGCGGTGGCGGGGTGCGCCTGCCGTGGTCGATGCTGCCGGTGGTGGCGCTGATCGGGTTGTGCATCGGTTGCTACACCTTCATCGATGGCCAGGCCTTGCGGCGCTGGTCCCATCCGCTGGACTACCTGGTTTGGGTCACAGTGCTCAGTGCCTGGCCATTCCCATTGCTGGCGCTGGTGCGCAAACGCCCGGCGTTCATGCTGTTCTGGCGTGAGCAGTGGCGGTTGGGGTTGGCGGTCGGGTTCTGCGTATTGTTCAGCTACGCTCTGGTGCTGTGGGCCATGCAGCTCGGATCGATTGCCGAGGCAGCGGCGCTGCGCGAGATCAGCGTGATTCTGGTGGTGCTGTTCGGTATGCGCTACCTCAAAGAACCTTTTGGCAGGCCACGGCTCTTAGCCTGTGGATTGGTATTGATCGGCATGTTGGTGATGAAGTTTTAGTCGCCGCTGATGGAATTCGATTCTCTATAACTTGAAGAAGGGACTGCGTTATGACGGTTGCTCTGTGGTGCATTTTGATTGCGATCTGCTTACCGTATCTGTGCGCAGGCGTCGCCAGGTTCAGCGGTGGCAAGTTCGGGCTGAAACAGAATCACGACCCGAGGGCGTTTCTGGATTCGCTCGAAGGCGTGGCCAGGCGTGCGCATTCGGCGCAGTTGAACAGCTTTGAAGTGACCCCGGCGTTTGCGGCGGCGGTGATCGTGGCGCATTTGGCTGGCAATGCCGAACTGGTGACGATCAATGTGCTGTCGGTGCTGTTCATCACCAGTCGGCTGCTGTACATCATTTGCTGTCTGGCGGACTGGGCGATTCTGCGGTCGCTGGTGTGGTTTGTGGGGATGGGGTTGATCGTCAGTTTCTTTGTGGTGTCTGTTTGAGAAAGCAAGATCAAAAGATCGCAGCCTGCGGCAGCTCCTACGGGATCGGTGTTCATCTGCGATATTGCGACGAACGCGCTCAATGTAGAAGCTGGCGGAGCCTGCGATCTTTTTGCGTTTAAAGTTTGTCAGCCACCTGCGGTACTTGAGGCAACGCCGCCCCTTTAGGCCAGAGCATCCAGATCTGCCCCTGCTGTTTCATGTCGCCAGCCAACTGCCCGGCCGCATCGCCCGTACCCCAGAACAGATCCGCGCGGACCTCGCCGGCAATCGCGCCGCCGGTATCTTGGGCGGCTACCGGACGCACCAGTGCGCTGCCGTCCGGTCGCGTCGTCGATAACCACAACAAGCTGCCGAGCGGAATCACCTTGCGATCCACTGCCGCGCTATAACCTGCGGTCAATGGCACATTCAGCGAACCGCGCGGCCCTTCGTTGCTGTCCGGGTTGCGATTGAAGAACACGTAGCTGGGGTTGCTGCCGAGCAGTTCGGGAATGCGCGTCGGATTGGCCTTGGCCCAGTTATCGATGGCGCTCATGGTCACCTCTTCTTTCTTCAGCTCGCCCTGATCCACCAGCCAGCGGCCGATAGGTCGATAGGGGTGGCCGTTCTGGTCGGCATAACCAATGCGCAATTGACGGCCATCATCGAGCTGGATGCGCCCCGAACCCTGGATTTGCAGGAATTGCAGGTTCATCGGGTCGGTCAGCCAGGCAATCACCGGCGCCTTCACGCCTTTGGTTTCAATGGTTGCCGCATCGTCGTAAGGCTTGAGCACGCGACCTTCGAGTCGTCCGCGCAGGCGTTTGCCTTTGAGCTCCGGGTAGATACTGTCCAGCGAGACGATGATCATGTCCTCGGGCACGCCGTACACCGGGATGTTCGCTTGCTTGGTCTGGGTCAGGCTGCCGGGATACACCGGTTCGTAGTAACCGGTGATCAGGCCGTTGGGGTTGTCATTGGCGGCGCGCAGGCCGTAGACGTCGAGGTTCTGTTTGAGAAAACCACGGATGTCGCTGGCGGTTGGCTGCACGTTGGCGGAAGCGGCACAGGTGCCACCCCAGACCGGGTCGGCCTTGAGTCGGGTGCAGGCGCTGCGCCAGGAGCCAAAACCGGCGACGAGGTCGTTGTCGGACACCGCTGGAAGGGCTTCCCAGGTAGCGCTGGAGTAGGTCGCCAGTGCGTGGGTTTTCGGTGTGCTGCTGTCGCCACCGGTGCAGCCCGCAAGCACGGCCACCATCGGAAGGGTCCAGGCCAGGTTGTGACGCCACGCCTTGAAACGGCTGTTCATGGAGTAATTCCTTTGCCGGTTGCCTGAGTGCTCCATGCGCTCAAACAACCCGTATTGATAATAGGGCTATTGGTCTTTGCCGGTGACGCGAGGATACTGGCCGCCGTTTCCAGTGATCTGAAGCCACCATGACTCTTAAAAGACTCTCTGTTGTATTGCTGGTCTGCCTGACCTTGTCCGCCTGCGGCGGTGTCGACCCGAACTCGCCTCTGGGCCAGCGCAAGGCGATCTTCAAGCAAATGCTCAAGACCGGCGAAGACCTGGGTGGCATGTTGCGTGGGCGTATTCCGTTCGATGGCCCGAAATTCGCCGACGGTGCCGTGAAGCTCGACGCGTTGTCCCATGAGCCGTGGAAGCATTTCCCGCAGGTGCGCGAAGAAGATCACACCAGCGCCAAGGACGATGTCTGGCAGAAGCAGGCACGCTTCCAGGAAATGGCCCGCACCCTTGAAGGCGCCACCGGTGAACTGGTGATCGCCAGCCAGGTTCAACCTTACAAGGCCAGCAACCTGGGGCCGGCGGTGCAGAAAGTCGAAGACGCCTGTAGTGCCTGCCATAAAGAGTTTCGGGATCATTGAGGCGGCGTGTTCAAACCGGATTACTTATCCAGCTCGTCGAGCGCGTCCTGTAAATCCTTGCGCGATTGAGCCAGTTTGTCTTTGCGTTTGTTGATCTTCTCGGCGTCGCCTTTTTTCATCGCCTTGTCGAGGTCGGCCTGACGCCGGCTGACTTCGTGCTTGGCGTCGAGCACCTTGTTTTCCCGTTCCTTCTTCAAGGAAGCGTCGGTGCAATGGGCGGTTACTTCGCTCAGGGCGGTTTCCAGGCCAGCCTGTTGATCGGCGTTGCCGTGAGACTTGGCCAGTTCGATCTGGTTGATGATGCCTTGTTTTTTGGCGGCGCAGCCGGTCAGGCCCGGGGCGTCTTCGTCGGCCATTAATGGAGCGGCCATCACGCTGCACAGGGTTAACACGGCGAGCGGTGAAAGAAGTTTCATAAAGGCTCCAGGTGAAAAAATCGATGTAGCGATGGGCTGTTTGAGCGCATCGGTACCTATGGGTTCCCAGGCTGACGGGCGTCGCCGGGCCGCTAAAAACCGTCAATCCCGGCAACACGTAATGTCTCGCTCAAGGCCAGCACCTGCGGGTCGCGGAAAAATGCGCTCAATTGCGCCGCGCGTCCCGGGCCGATGCCGGTTTCGGCCTGCCATTGTTCGGTGTTTCGTTGCGCCAGCACCTGCCATGAATCTGCGAGCTGTGCCTGGCCGGTCGGCGGCAAGCCCAGGGCTTTGAGCCAGCGAGCGAACGGTCGTTGTCGGGCGCTGTTGAAACTGTCCAAAAGACGAGCACTACTGCGTTCGCCGAAGCCGTCAATGTTAGCAAGCTCTTGCTCGTCGAGGGTCAACCAATCGAGCAAGTTGTCGAGACGTTCGGCCTTGAGCAGTTTCTCCCAGGTGCCCGGCCCGACATGCGGCAAGGCCAGCCCCTGTTTGCCGCTGAGCCAGGCCAGGCGTGCGAGAAACTGGCTTTCGCATCCGGGTGTCGGCTGCCAGCAACTCAACGGATGAAAATCTGCTGCCAGCGGTGCGTTCAATTCAGTCCGTTCGGTGCTGCGCAATACCACACCGTCGAGCCTGGGGATGGTCAGCCCGGCCAGGCTGATGGCGACCTGATCGCCGGGACGAATGTCCAGCGCTTCCCAGCGCTGCAGGGAACTGACGCTGACACGCTTGATCTGCCGGTCATCGAGCATCACCGGTGCCAGATCCAGCACCGGTGTGATCCGGCCGGTTCGTCCAATCTTGAAGTGGACCTTGCGCACTTCGGCCAATGCCTGGGCGAAGGGGTATTTCCAGGCAGCGCTCCAGTAAGGCGTTTTCGCCTGCCAGCGCTCGGCCGCCGGGCGCTGGCTCTGACGCAAAACGACGCCATCACTGGCGAAGGGTAGAGGCGAGCGATACCAGTGATCGCGCCAGCGTTTGGCATCGGCAAATGCCTCGATCGGCAGGCTGTAGGGCACGGTACTCGGGAACCCCAGCTCATCCAGAGCCGCCACGCGGGTGGGCAGGCTTTTCGGGCCTTGCGGCCAGTCCCAGACAAACAGGCCGATACCGGCGGCATGCTCAGGGTTCAGCGCTTTGCGTGCCATTAATCCGGCCACTGTGGCGCGGGCATTGAGGCTGCCGGCCTCGGCTTGCACGTGTTCGGTCAGGCGCCAATAGAGTTCGCCTTGCAGCAGCAGGTCCAGCGGTTGCGCAAGTTTTTGAGGGATGGCGGCGATCTGGCGCGCCGAGGCAGTCCAGTCGTGGCCGGTTACTCCGTCACCACGACTGATCGCCTTGTGCAGCCAGCCGTTGCGATAGATCAACGTTACCGCCACGCCGTCGACCTTGGGTTGAATCCAGACCTCATCCCGACTTTTCAGCCAGGCTTCGACGGCGTGCTCGTCGCGCAGTTTTTCCAGGCCGGTGTGGGCGATGGGGTGAGCAATCGTGCCACCGGCAGTACGCAACGGTTCGGCTGAAGGGCCTGAGTCAAAACACTCGCGCCATTCACTTAGTCGTATGCGGGATTGATCATAGAGTTCATCGGCGACCAAAGAGCGTCCTTCGCGATGATAGCTGTCGTCCCAGAGGTCGATTCGCTTTTGCAGTGCGTTGATTTCGTCCAGAGCGCGGGCCGGCGGCCAATCAGGGCAGTCGGCGGCATTGGCGGTCAGGCAGGTGAGAGTCAGCAGGAAACCGAAAAACAGGCGCAGGTTGAGCAGCATCGAGAGCGTCCTTGCTCGTTGGGATGCTTTCAAGGCTAGACAGGTTTCGGGTGTGGAGTGCAGAGGTGTAATTCTGCGTGTTTCGGGGTCATGAAAAAGCCCCGCACGGCGAACCGTGCGGGGCTTTTTGTACAACTGGAGAAGTCTTACAGGCCGGCAGCAGAACGCAGAGCGTCGGCGCGGTCGGTTTTTTCCCAGGTGAACGTGGTGAACGTATCGTCGCCCACGGTTTTGGTTTCCGGGGTGCGACCGAAGTGGCCGTACGCCGCGGTGTCCTGGTACATCGGGTGCAGCAGGTCGAGCATGGTGGTAATCGCGTATGGACGCAGGTCGAACACTTCGCGGACCAGTTTGACGATCTTGTCGTCGCTGATCTTGCCGGTGCCGAAGGTGTTCAACGAAATCGAAGTCGGTTGAGCGACGCCGATTGCGTAGGAAACCTGAATCTCGCAACGCTCGGCCAGGCCGGCAGCTACGATGTTCTTGGCCACATAACGACCGGCGTAGGCAGCCGAACGGTCAACCTTCGATGGATCTTTACCGGAGAACGCGCCGCCGCCGTGACGGGCCATGCCGCCGTAGCTGTCAACGATGATCTTGCGACCGGTCAGGCCGCAGTCGCCCACCGGGCCACCGATGATGAACTGGCCAGTCGGGTTGATGTGGAACTGGGTGTCCTTGGACAGCAGCTCGGCAGGCAGTACGTGCTTGACGATCAGTTCCATCACGCCTTCGCGCAGGTCTTTGTAGGACACTTCCGGGTTGTGCTGGGTCGACAGTACAACGGCGTCGATACCGACAACCTTGCCGTTTTCGTAGCGGCAAGTCACTTGCGACTTGGCGTCTGGACGCAGCCAAGGCAGCAGGCCGGACTTGCGGGCTTCGGCCTGGCGCTGAACCAGTTGGTGCGAGAAGGTGATCGGTGCTGGCATCAGCACGTCGGTTTCGTTGCTGGCATAGCCGAACATCAGGCCCTGGTCGCCGGCGCCCTGGTCTTCAGGCTTGGCACGGTCAACACCCTGGTTGATGTCGGGGGACTGCTTGCCGATGATGTTCATCACGCCGCAGGTCGCGCCGTCGAAGCCGACATTGGAGCTGTTGTAGCCGATGTCGAGAATCACGTTACGGACGATGTCTTCCAGATCGACCCAGGCCGACGTGGTGACTTCACCTGCGATGATTGCCACGCCGGTTTTCACCAGAGTCTCGCACGCCACGCGGGCGAACTTGTCTTCAGCAATGATGGCGTCCAGCACCGCATCGGAAATCTGGTCGGCGATTTTGTCCGGATGTCCTTCAGACACGGACTCGGAGGTGAAGAGGGAGTATTCGCTCATCTCGATTTTTTCCTGAATTTACCGATGGTGAGTGTCGCCAGCCGGTCGCTGAAAATGGCGGACCTGAATCTGGAAACCATTACGTAAGCCTACATAGAGGCTTTCCCCGGGAACGAGTCCCGCAGCGGTGGCCCAACGGGCCAGATCGTCCTGTTCAAACCCCAACCAGAGATCACCGCAGGCCTCCCTGGCCCAACTCTGGTTGTGGCTACATAACTCTGTCACTAACAGGCTACCGCCTGGTTGCAGCAAGCCGGCCATGTGCTTGAGCGCTTCGGCCGGCGCGGCAAAATGGTGCAGCACCATGTTCAGTACAACGCAGTCGGCCTGCAGGCTTACGCCGTTCAATGCATCGGCCAATTGCAGGCTGACGTTAGCCAGCGTTTCACGTTCGCAGACCTGACGGGCCAGTTCGAGCATCGCCGGGCTGTTGTCCAGCGCCGTGACCTGAGTGAAACGACGCGCCAGCTCCGGCAGAAATGCGCCATCGCCGGGGCCTACTTCGATGGCCGTGGCGCCGGGGCCGAAACTCAGCTTGTCGAGCAGTGCCACCACGCTTTCGCGGTATTGCGGCAGGCCGGCGATCAAGTCTTGCTGGGCGCGAAACTTCTCCGCGACCCGCGAGAAAAAGTCCTGGCTGGCCGCCTCACGTTGCCCGTGGACCTGACCGATCCGCGCCTGGACGTCAGTCGGCAGGGTCAGGTTATCCACTTCTTCGAGCAGCGCGGCATGCAGCTTGCCGCCCAGCAGGTCGGTGTGGGGCAGGGCACGACGGTAGAAAATCGCATTGCCTTCACGGCGGGTCGCCACCAGGTCGGCCTGGGCCAATACCTTGAGGTGATGACTCATGCCGGACTGACCGATGCCGAAGATCTGCGCCAGTTCCAGTACGCCGAACGAATCGTTGGCCAGCGCGCGCAATACATTCAGCCGCAGAGGATCGCCGCCGGCCTTGCACAGGGCCGCCAGCTCATCGCAATCGTCATGTTGAATGGAAGGCACGCGCAGATTCATAAGGCCAGCAGTCTAGTGACGCTCAGAAAACACCGCAAGAGCAATATCAAAAAGTTTTGATATTGGTCGATAGATGGCACTTCTTAACGTTAGTTTCAGTCCACAAACCAACAGCGGAAAGGTTTCATCAGCCGAATACGTCGTTATCCATTGGAAAAACGCCTTTGGATGACTATCTGTCATTGCCCCGAGGCGGGTCGGTGAGGGAAAATGCTCGCCTTTTTTCCGTTTCGTTTTATTCACTCTCGATTCAATATCCGCAGGAGATCAGCGATGCCCAGCCGTCGTGAGCGTGCCAACGCCATTCGTGCCCTCAGCATGGATGCCGTGCAAAAAGCCAACAGCGGCCATCCCGGTGCCCCTATGGGTATGGCGGATATCGCCGAAGTACTTTGGCGTGACTACCTGAAGCACAACCCGAGCAATCCATCGTTCGCCGACCGTGACCGCTTCGTGCTGTCCAACGGTCACGGCTCGATGTTGATCTACTCGCTGCTGCACCTGACCGGCTACGACCTGTCGATCGATGACCTGAAAAACTTCCGCCAGCTGCACAGCCGTACCCCGGGTCACCCGGAATATGGCTACACCCCGGGCGTTGAAACCACCACCGGTCCACTGGGCCAAGGCCTGGCCAACGCAGTTGGTTTCGCCCTGGCGGAAAAAGTCCTGGCGGCGCAATTCAACCGTCCTGGCCATAACGTCGTCGATCACCACACCTACGTATTCCTGGGTGATGGCTGCATGATGGAAGGCATTTCCCACGAAGTCAGTTCCCTGGCCGGTACGCTGGGCCTGGGCAAACTGATCGCCTTCTACGATGACAACGGCATCTCCATCGACGGCGAAGTCGAAGGCTGGTTCACCGACGACACGCCGAAGCGTTTCGAATCCTACAACTGGCAAGTGATCCGCAATGTCGACGGTCACGATCCGGAAGAAATCAAGATCGCGATCGAAACCGCGCGCAAAAGCGCACAACCGACGCTGATCTGCTGCAAGACCACCATCGGCTTCGGTTCGCCGAACAAGCAAGGCAAGGAAGATTGCCACGGCGCCCCGTTGGGTGACGCGGAAATCGCCCTGACCCGTGAAGCGCTGAAGTGGAACTACGGCCCGTTCGAAATCCCGGCTGATATCTATGCCGAGTGGGACGCCAAGGAAGCCGGTCGCGCTGCCGAAGCCGAGTGGGATCAGCGTTTCGCTGCGTACTCCGCCGCCTTCCCTGAGCTGGCCAATGAACTGGTTCGTCGCCTGAGCGGCGACCTGCCGACCGATTTCGCCGAGAAGGCCCAGGCCTACATCGCTGAAGTCGCGGCCAAGGGCGAATCCATCGCCAGCCGTAAAGCCAGCCAGAACGCCCTGAACGCGTTCGGCCCGCTGCTGCCGGAACTGCTTGGCGGTTCGGCTGACCTGGCCGGTTCCAACCTGACCCTGTGGAAAGGTTGCAAAGGCGTCACCGCCGAAGACGCCAGCGGCAACTACATGTACTACGGCGTTCGCGAGTTCGGCATGAGCGCGATCATGAACGGCGTGGCCCTGCACGGCGGCCTGGTGCCTTACGGCGCGACCTTCCTGATGTTCATGGAATACGCCCGCAACGCGGTACGCATGTCGGCGCTGATGAAGAAGCGCATCGTCTATGTGTTCACCCACGACTCCATCGGTCTGGGCGAAGACGGCCCGACTCACCAGCCGATCGAGCAACTGGCCAGCCTGCGCTGCACGCCGAACCTCGACACCTGGCGTCCGGCCGATGCCGTTGAATCGGCGGTGGCCTGGAAGTTCGCCCTGGAGCGTGACGACGGTCCTTCGGCGCTGATCTTCTCCCGTCAGAACCTGCAGCACCAAACCCGCAATGCGATCCAGATCGAAGAGATCGCCCGTGGCGGTTACGTGTTGAAGGACTGCGCAGGCGAGCCTGAGCTGATCCTGATCGCCACCGGTTCGGAAGTCGGCCTGGCCGTTCAAGCCTTCGACAAACTGACCGAGCAAGGCCGCAAGGTTCGTGTGGTGTCGATGCCATGCACCAGCGTCTTCGAAGCCCAGGACGCCGGCTACAAGCAATCGGTTCTGCCATTGCAGGTCAGCGCGCGTATCGCCATCGAAGCCGCCCACGCGGACTACTGGTACAAGTACGTGGGCCTGGAAGGTCGCGTGATCGGCATGACCACCTACGGCGAGTCGGCGCCTGCGCCGGCCTTGTTCGAAGAGTTCGGCTTCACCCTGGAAAACATCCTGGGTCAGGCTGAAGAGCTGCTGGAAGACTAAGGCACGCCGCGGTGGTTTTATGGCCACCGCGTTCCCTGTGTAGGAGCTGCCGCAGGCTGCGATCTTTTGATCTTAAAAGATCGCAGCCTTGTTTCACTCGACAGCTCCTACCAGCTCCTACAGGGATTTGTGTTGTTAGCAAGAATTCGTCTGCCGCGACTATCGAGAACCCCATGCCTCAACCGCGTCCTTACAAAGTTGCACTCAACGGCTACGGCCGGATTGGTCGTTGTGTCTTGCGTGCGTTGTTTGAGCGAGGCGATAAGGCCGGGTTTGAAATTGTCGCGATCAACGATCTGGCCGATATGGCCAGCATCGAATACCTGACACGCTTCGACTCCACTCACGGGCGGTTTCCCGGTGAAGTGAGGGTTGAGGGCGATTGTCTGCATATTAAGGGCGACTGCGTGAAGGTCCTGCGCAGTGCCACCCCCGAAGGCATCGATTGGGCGTCGTTGGGCGTCGATCTGGTGCTGGAGTGCTCCGGCGCTTATCACACCCGTCAGGATGGCCAGCGTTTTCTCGACGCCGGTGCGCCACGGGTGCTGTTTTCCCAGCCGATGGCCAGCGAGGCGGATGTCGACGCCACCATCGTCTACGGCGTGAACCAGGATTGCCTGACCGGCGACGAGCTGCTGGTGTCCAACGCGTCCTGCACCACCAACTGCGGCGTACCGCTGTTGCGCCTGCTGGATCAGGCCATTGGTCTGGAATACGTGTCGATCACCACCATCCACTCGGCGATGAACGATCAGCCGGTGATCGACGCCTATCACCACGAAGACCTGCGCCGCACCCGTTCGGCGTTCCAGTCGGTGATTCCGGTGTCCACTGGTCTGGCGCGAGGCATTGAACGCCTGCTGCCGGAACTTGCCGGGCGAATTCAGGCCAAAGCCGTGCGGGTGCCGACGGTTAACGTGTCCTGCCTCGATATTACGATGCAGACCGTAAGCGATACCGACGCCACCGAGGTCAACCGGATTCTGCGCGAGGCCGCCACCCATGGCCCGCTCAAAGGCCTTCTGGCCTACACCGAGTTGCCTCACGCCAGTTGTGATTTCAATCATGACCCACATTCGGCCATCGTCGATGCCAGTCAGACCCGCGTTTCCGGCCCACGGCTGGTGAACATCCTGGCCTGGTTCGACAACGAATGGGGTTTTGCCAATCGAATGCTGGACGTTGCTACACACTATCTGCAAACAGCTACTTCGCTCTCTGTTTCTCAAAAACCTGCTCTCTAAAACAGCTATCCAGGAAATGCGACCCATGACCGTGTTGAAGATGACCGACCTCGATCTGCAAGGTAAGCGCGTACTGATCCGCGAAGACCTCAACGTCCCAGTCAAGGACGGTGTTGTCACCAGCGATGCGCGAATCCTGGCTTCGCTGCCGACCATCAAGCTGGCCCTGGAAAAAGGCGCGGCAGTGATGGTCTGCTCGCACCTTGGCCGTCCGACCGAAGGCGAGTTCTCGGCCGAGAACAGCCTCAAGCCAGTGGCTGACTACCTGAGCAAGGCTCTGGGCCGTGAAGTGCCGCTGGTGTCCGATTACCTGGGCGGCGTCGACGTGAAAGCCGGCGACATCGTGTTGTTCGAAAACGTGCGCTTCAACAAAGGCGAGAAAAAGAACGCCGATGAACTGGCCCAGCAATACGCCGCCCTGTGCGACGTGTTCGTGATGGACGCCTTCGGCACCGCTCACCGCGCCGAGGGCTCGACCCATGGCGTGGCCAAATTCGCCAAAGTCGCCGCTGCTGGCCCGTTGCTCGCCGCCGAACTGGACGCACTGGGCAAGGCCCTGGGCTCCCCGGCTCAGCCAATGGCCGCCATTGTTGCGGGCTCCAAAGTGTCGACCAAACTCGACGTGCTCAACAGCCTGAGCCAGATCTGCAACCAGCTGATCGTTGGTGGTGGCATCGCCAACACCTTCCTGGCCGCTGCCGGTCACCCGGTTGGCAAATCGCTGTACGAGCCGGACCTGCTGGACACCGCCCGTGAAATCGCGGCGAAAGTCAGCGTGCCATTGCCAGTGGACGTGGTGGTCGCCAAGGAATTCGCTGAAAGCGCGACCGCGACTGTCAAACTGATCGCCGACGTGGCTGCAGACGACATGATCCTGGACATCGGCCCACAGACCGCGGCGAATTTCGCCGAGCTGCTGAAGTCGTCCAAGACCATCCTGTGGAACGGCCCGGTGGGCGTGTTCGAATTCGACCAGTTCGGTAACGGCACCAAAGTGCTGGCCCAGGCCATCGCGGAAAGCTCGGCGTTCTCCATTGCCGGCGGTGGCGACACTCTGGCGGCCATCGATAAATATGGCGTTGCCGAGCAAATCTCCTACATTTCTACCGGCGGCGGCGCGTTCCTCGAATTCGTCGAAGGCAAAGTGCTGCCGGCCGTTGAAGTCCTGGAAAGCCGGGCCAAGGCCTGAGGCCGCTCATTTGACCAGGCAAAGGAGTGTTCAGATGGTCAGGACATTAATGCTGTTGATCGCCGCGGGCATGCTGGCGGCTTGCGGGAGTAACCCGAAAGCCACGTCGGAACCCGCGCCATCCGAGTCGGATAAAGGCTGCTACCAGGCTGACTGGCAAGCGGAAACCAACCCGGTGATCAACAAGCGTTCCGGGCCCGATGGCCTGGACAAATACGAGACACAGACCCCGGCCAAGGAACATGGCTGCCCTTGACGGGTCTGACTCTTTACTCAGGGCTGGCGGCATGCGCCGTCAGTCGAGGAACATGGATGAAAGGTTTTATCGCCGTTACGGCGCTGGCATTGCTGGCAGGTTGTTCGAATTTCGACCTGTTCAAGCCTGCCGAATCAACGGACAACTGGACCACCTGGACCTGCGACAGCCAGGCCAAAGTGCTCTGGCGCTACACTGACGTGAGCCGCAAGGCAGTCGATGTTCGCCTGGGCGGCGCCGATCAGGTCTACCGCCTGAAGCTTGAACCGGGCGCCGAAGGTTCGCTGTACAGCAACGACATGCTGGCGTTTCACGTAAAAGGTGAGGAAGGCCTGGTGTACTGGGTCGCCACCAATGATTTGATTGGCCGCGGTTGTAAAGCGCAGTAATTGACATGCCACGGACCTAATGTGGGAGCGAGCTTTTGTGGCGAGGGGGCTTGCCCCCGTTGGAGTGCGAAGCGCTCCCGAAGCCAGCGGACGCGGGGCTAAGTTAGACCGCGTTGTCCGATTTACGACTGCTGCGCAGCCGAACGGGGGCAAGCCCCCTCGCCACAGGGTTTCAGCGACACAGGATTTTTGTTGTACCGAATTCGCAGCCCGGGCCAACCCCCGATCTGCAATAACTTGAATAGCCGCCGCCGCTACGGCAGGCTGGCACGATTAACGACCCTCAACCGGGAGAGACACACACAATGGCACTTATCAGCATGCGCCAGATGCTGGACCACGCAGCCGAGTTCGGCTACGGCGTTCCAGCCTTCAACGTCAACAACCTTGAGCAGATGCGCGCCATCATGGAAGCCGCTGACAAGACTGACTCCCCGGTGATCGTCCAGGCTTCGGCCGGTGCTCGCAAATACGCAGGTGCCCCGTTCCTGCGTCACCTGATCCTGGCGGCCATCGAAGAATTCCCGCACATCCCGGTGTGCATGCACCAGGACCACGGCACCAGCCCTGACGTCTGCCAGCGCTCCATCCAACTGGGCTTCAGCTCGGTCATGATGGACGGCTCCCTGGGCGAAGACGGCAAGACCCCGACCGACTACGAGTACAACGTTCGCGTTACCCAACAAACCGTGGCCATGGCTCACGCCTGCGGCGTTTCGGTAGAAGGCGAGCTAGGCTGCCTGGGTTCGCTGGAAACCGGCATGGCCGGTGAAGAAGACGGCATCGGCGCCGAAGGCGTTCTGGATCACAGCCAAATGCTGACCGACCCGGAAGAAGCCGCGGACTTCGTCAAGAAGACCCAGGTCGACGCCCTGGCCATCGCCATCGGCACCAGCCACGGCGCCTACAAGTTCACCAAGCCACCTACCGGCGACGTGCTGGCCATCGACCGCATCAAGGAAATCCACAAACGCATCCCGAACACCCACTTGGTAATGCACGGTTCGTCTTCGGTTCCGCAAGAGTGGCTGGCGATCATCAACCAGTACGGCGGCGACATCAAAGAAACCTACGGCGTACCGGTTGAAGAGATCGTCGAAGGCATCAAGCACGGCGTGCGCAAGGTCAACATCGACACCGACCTGCGTTTGGCGTCCACCGGTGCGATGCGTCGCCTGATGGCCACCAACCCGAGCGAGTTCGACCCGCGTAAATTCTTCGGCGCGACTGTTACTGCGATGCGTGACGTGTGTATTGCGCGTTATGAGCAGTTTGGTACTGCCGGTAATGCTTCGAAGATCAAGCCGATTTCGTTGGAAGCGATGTTCCAGCGTTACCTGAAAGGTGAGTTGAACGCTAAGGTTAACTAAGACCTTCAGCGTTTGAGTCGCATAAAAAAACCGCCGAGAGAGGCGGTTTTTTTTGGCCCGCGAATTAATACCAACGCGTGGCCTGACATAAGGCGCTTGAAATGTCACCTATAGTGGACATAATTAAACTATTAGATAGAAAAGTTCGATATAGGTGACATTCATGCTCCTGCAAAACCCCTCTGTGTTCGGTGACAGGGTCCGCCAGTTACGACGCGCCAAAGGCTATAGCCAGGCCATACTGGCGCACAGAGCAAAATGCAGCCGCAAAACCATCATTGATCTTGAGGCCGGTGAAAATGTCGCGCTTTACACCGCGTTCAGGGTGTTATCAGCGCTGGGCATGGCGCTTGAAATTGTTGATAACCGGATTGACCTCAAATCCCTGGCTGATCTGGTAGAGCCCGATGAGTAAGGTCAAACGGCTCAACGTCATGACACCGCAGGGCTTTTCGGGCGAGCTGTCCAAGGGCTCACAGTTTTCGTTTGCCTACGAATCTGCCGATGCATCCAGGGAGGTCTCGCTGGTCATGCCCTATGACCCGACGCCTTCGGTAAGCAATGTGCTGCATCCAATTTTCGATATGAACGTGCCGGAAGGGTTTCTGGCCGATCAGATCAAACGCCGGATGGCCAAGCACATGCAGGTGGATGAAATGCGCCTGTTATCGGTCATCGGAGGGAATCAAATCGGGCGCATCACCTACCAGAATCCGATAGAGGCACCCGTGTCCGTCCGTGCCCAGGTCGGGCTGCAAGAAATCCTGTCTGCGGATGCCTCGCAAGGTGTATTCGATTTTCTCGTCGATACCTACTTCGAATCGGGCATTTCAGGTGTGCAGCCCAAGGTACTGGTGCCTGATCTGGACAAACTCACCGGTAACCGAAAAACCATGCTCAGCTCCGATCTGATTGTTAAGTCAGGCGCCGATGAGTATGCACACCTGGCTCAAAATGAATTTCTCTGTCTGGAAGCGGCTCGCCTTGCCGGGCTGGAAACGCCGCCGTTCTGGCTGTCGGAGAATGGTGATTTGTTTGTGATGGAGCGATTCGATCTGACCGCTTCCGGTCGGCTCGGGTTTGAAGATATGGCCGTCCTTTTGGGGCTCAACAAAGATCCCCATGACAACTACAAGTATTCCCAAAGCTATGAAACCCTTGCCGCCGTGATTGGCCAAGTCTGCCGGCATGGTGATCCGTTACGTGAACTGGAGCGCTTTTTCTCTTCGGTCTGCCTTTCGGTCATGGTGCGTAACGGCGATGCACACCTGAAGAATTTCGGAGTGATTTACACCCATCCAGACGCGCTTGAAACGGTGCAGTTGGCACCGGTCTTCGATGTTACGAGCACCACTGTCTACGAAAACTACAACCCCAAATCCGGCCGCTCATTGGTTGACCGTACGTTGGCAATCAAGATGAACAAGGTGAAAAGCTACCCGGATCGTCAGCAATTGATTGAGTTTGGTCGAAAACACTGCGCGGTGGAGCGGCCGGCCTTGGTTATTGAGCGTATTGCCGAGGCGATGACTCAAGCGTTAGAGGCCAATCGGAGTCGTGTGGATGGTGAATTGCTTGCGGGCATGCAGAGTGAATGGGATGCGGGGCGGGTGGCTGCGCTGAACGATACTGTTGCGTCGGGGCTACGGCGCAAACCTGTGGGTAAGACGGACCGTTGATTTTCGTGATGGCTGGCGATCATCAACCCGTACGGGCTCCGCGCAGATAAGAAACCCGCCGAAAAGAGGCGGGTTTCTTATTGGAAGCAAGTTAGCTCGCCTAGCACCAACCGAGCCGCGATTACTCCTTCGGTTCGACGTGATCCAGCGCCTGGTTCACCGCCAGTTCACCGAGCATGACCACCTGGGCGATGCCCAGCAGGGTCTTGCGATGTGAGGTCTCTAGCGACGCCGCGAAATTGTTGAGCATTTCGGTGGCCGAGCCGAGTGTTTCGCTGGCATTGGCCAGCAGGGATTCGGTGTTGTACTTCGGATTGGCGAGGTACATGGGCTCGGGTTCGTGGGTGGTGGCCATGATTTTGGCGGCCGGGTTGAGGTAATGGTCGAGGGCGCGCTCGGCGGCTTCGTGGAATTTCTTTGAATCGGGGGATTCGTAGGGGGATGCCGGGTCTGTGACCGGCGGATTCGGAGTAGCTTTGAACATTTGGTGTATTCCCAATTGGGCCGCAACCAATCCGCTACTACACGAAAGGGTGGCGGCTGTACGCAAGTTAGTAGACCGGGCGAATCCACCAAAATCCCGGCGCACCCGAGGGCGCCATGCGCACAGCCACCATCAAGTACAGGTAAATGCCTGACTAAATGACGCTTGTACGTTGGTGGACACGCCGGGCTACTAAACCCGATCACTGCGAATCAGTGACACGAATCAAGTTACCGATGGCCTCCCAGACGCACAAGCCGGCGGATTCTGGCGTACCTGTAGGCGGTGACGCAAGCCGTTGTAGGCCTCATGAAGTAACGCTGAATGTCTTTAAACGTGGACGTTTAAGTGGGGGCTGATGCCGGTCAGTGAAGAGATGGAGTTGGACATAAAGAACCTGTGGCGAGGGAGCTTGCTCCCGCTGGGCCGCGAAGCGGCCCCCAAAAAGAGGGTCTGCTGCGCAGCCCAACGGGAGCAAGCTCCCTCGCCACAAAGGGTGGATTCCTGCGGTCTTTCAGGGATTACGTATCGTGATCGATATCCAGCTTGCTGAACGTCACTTCCCCGCCTTCAGTGGTGTACCCGGTGTTGTCTTGCACATAGGCCCCGGCCTTGAAGTACAGCGGCTTATCACGCCACATCGCGCTGATGTCGGTGTCCCACTGGTAGCCCGCCGCGCTGATGCCTAATGCACCGCCGGGGCTGAGGTGGATGAAGTAGGAGAATTCCTGATCGAGTTTCACGCCGGTGGCGATGGTGATGACCCGGGGGGTGTCGTCGTCGGGGTGCATGCGGACTTTGGCGACGATGTTGCCGGTCGCGCTGGAGGTTTTGTATTGATACTCGACCTTCACCATCGGCTTCTGGCTGTTGTAGGCATGGATCTGGCCAATAACGATCTTGCCCGAGCTGGGCACCTTATTGATCGCGAGGGTCGCACGCAGGGAATTGTCCGCGTCGGGGTAATACCAGTTTTTCAGCGTGCCGTTGCTGTAGGTTTCGCGCAGTTCGGTGCGAGGGTAGACCGCGTTTTCAGTGCGGGTGCCGGTGACCGGGGTCCAGAAAAACAAGGTGCCGGTGTCGGAGTGGAAGTATTGATCCTTGAAGCCGTCCACCAGCTTGGTGGTTTCGACGGTGTACGGCGGGCTGCCGACGGGAACGCTGAGGTTCCAGGTTGCGAGATCGATCATAATTCAAGCTTCCACATTTTTTACTGCACGCGCGTACCAGAAGCTCTAGCCCGCGCCTTCGGGGGGGGGTCTTTATAAGCGTAGAAAAGATCTTTGTTAATGCCCGTTCGGCAAATGGTTGACGCCAACATCCTGTCGAAATGCCATCTTTCCCGGTTTCCGGGGGCTGTAGGACTTACCGTTAGTCGGCTTCTAAAGCTTTGTCTAAATGCTGGCCCACTGACAGCTTCTGCTTTAAGGGATCCGGGTCTAGAGTGAAGTCGCAATAGGTGACCGGTTTTAACAAAAGGCCGGCCTGACGCCCCGAACAAGAGATGCAGCATGGAATGCGCACAATCTAAGCCAGCTGAAGGCAACTCAATCCTGTTAATTGTTGATGATTACCCTGAAAACCTGATCAGCATGCGCGCGTTATTACAGCGCCAGGATTGGCAGGTCATGACCGCGGCTTCCGGTTTTGAAGCCCTTGGCCTGTTACTCGAACACGATGTCGACCTGGTGCTGCTGGATGTGCAGATGCCGGGCATGGACGGTTTTGAAGTGGCGCGCTTGATGCGCGGCAGCCAGCGAACCCGTCTTACGCCAATCATTTTTCTTACCGCCAACGAACAGTCCCAGGACGCCGTGATCAAGGGTTACGCCAGTGGCGCGGTGGATTACCTGTTCAAGCCGTTCGACCCGCAAATACTCAAACCCAAAGTCCAGGCGTTGCTCGAGCACCAGCGTAATCGCCGTGCCTTGCAGCGGTTGAGCCATGATCTGGAAGTCGCCCGGGCTTTCAATGCTTCGGTGCTGGATAACGCCGCCGAAGGCATTCTGGTGGTGGGCGAGGACGGGTTGATTCGCTTTGCCAACCCGGCGATGTCGCGCCTGCTCAATGCCACGGTGAACGACCTGCAAGGCAAGGAGTTTCTGGATTTCCTGCAAAAACCGCACATCCCGATCTGGGCCGATTCCGAGTTGTTTGCCGGTTACAAACGCGGTGAAACCCTGCGCTTGCACGATGCGCTGCTGCGTACCGCGCCCGGCCAGCAAGTGCCGGTGGCGTTGTCTTGCGCGCCTTTGCCCGCCGAACAACATGCGATGGTGGTGACAGTGCTGGACATGTCGGTGGTGCGCCATCTGCATCAGCAGTTGGAGTTCCAGGCGGTGACCGACCCGCTGACCGGGCTGCTCAATCGCCGGGGTTTCTACCAGACCGTTGAAAACCTGCTGCTGCGCGGCGAACGTTCCGACAGCACTTGGGTGCTGTTGTACCTGGACCTCGACGGCTTCAAGCGGGTCAATGATTCCCTCGGCCACGATGCCGGCGACCGGGTGCTGCGTTGGGTGTCCGAGCAGTTGAAGGCGTGCCTGCGGCCCTTCGATATTCTGGCGCGGATGGGGGGCGATGAGTTCACTGCGTTGCTGGATCTTGAGCTCCCCGAGCAGGCGGCAAAGATTGCCGAGAAGCTCATCGAGCGGGTGTCGATCTGTCAGCAGATCGAAGGCATGGACATCGCCTTGGGTGCCAGCATCGGCATCGCCACTTATCCCGATTGCGGGTCTAATCTGGACGGGCTGATGCGCGCCTCCGACATTGCCATGTACGAAGCCAAGCGCGCCGGGCGTCAGCAATATCGCTTCTACGATCACGAAATGAACGGCCGGGCACGCTCGCGGCTGATGCTTGAAGAGAGCGTGCGCACGGCCATCGAGAACCGCGATTTCAACCTGGTGTATCAGCCCCAGGTGGCGATTGCCGATGGGCAGATCCGCGGGTTCGAAGCGTTGTTGCGCTGGCAGCATCCGAGTGTCGGCGATGTACCGCCGGGGCTGTTTTTGCCGTTGTTGGAAGAGGCGCGGTTGATCAGTCGCCTGGGTAGCTGGATTTATCATCGCGGGGCCAAACAGCGCAAAGCCTGGGAAACCTTGTTTGCCGAAGATCTGGTGCTGGGCGTCAGCTTGAGCAGCACCCAATTCGGGTTGCCCAACCTGGTCACCGAGCTGCGTCAGGTGCTGGAGCGCCATGGCCTGAGGCCGCAGCAGCTGGAAGTCGAGGTCACGGAAGAGGCCTTGATGTCTAACCCCGACGAGACCCGCAAACAACTGCGTTTACTGCGCAATCTGGGGGTGCGGGTGGCGCTGGATGACTTCGGCTCCGGGGCTTGTTCGCTGGCGCATTTGCGCGACCTGGAACTGGACACGCTCAAGCTCGACCGGCATTTGATCGCCCGGTTGCCGGGGTCTGAACGGGATGCGGCGCTGGCACGCAGTGTCATCGATTTGTGCAACCGGTTAGGGCTGCTGGTGATCGCCGAAGGGGTTGAAACGGTGGCGCAATATGAGTGGCTGCAAGCCAACGGTTGCCAGTATGTGCAGGGTTTCCTGGTGGCGCGGCCGTTGATGGCCGAGGACACCGGTCACTTTGTCGAGCCGTTCGACTGGGGCGCGCTGACGAGTTGAATTCGCTACACTGGCGACCTTTTCGTGATGCGTGTTGCCGCTCCAATGACTGTGTTGAAATACCTCCAGGCTTATCCTGCCGCGTTGCAGGACCAGGTGCGCCAACTGATCGCCGAAGGTCGGCTGGGCGATTACCTGAGCCAGCGCTATCCGGAAAAACACGGGGTGCAGAGCGACAAGGCGCTATACGCCTATGCCCTGGACCTCAAGCAGGAATACCTGCGTAACGCCCCGGCCATCGACAAGGTGTTGTTCGACAACCGTCTGGACCTGACCCACCGCGCGCTCGGTCTGCACACCGCGATCTCACGGGTGCAGGGTGGCAAGCTCAAGGCCAAGAAAGAAATTCGCATCGCCTCGCTGTTCAAGGACGCGGCGCCGCAGTTTCTGAAGATGATCGTGGTGCATGAGCTGGCGCACTTCAAAGAGTCGGATCACAACAAGGCGTTCTACAAGCTGTGCGAGCACATGTTGCCGGGGTATCACCAGGTGGAGTTCGATTTGCGGGTATACCTGACATGGCGGGATATGCACTGAACAAATCTGCTAATTAATCGGGAGCGCATGGATGGACGTGAGCAAGACCAAGAGCAGCTTCTACCGCCGATTGTACGTGGCGTACCTGATCGACAGCGGGCTGGCCAGTAACGTCCCTGCATTGACCGAAGTGACCGGTATGCCCCGACGCACGGCTCAGGACACCATCGCGGCGTTGGCGGATCTGGATATCGTTTGTGAATTCGAGCAGGAAGAGGGCGCACGTAACCACGCGGGGCGCTATCGGATTCGCGAGTGGGGGGCGATTGATCGGGGGTGGATCGAGCGTAATCTGCGGCAGATTAAAGCGGTGCTCGAGTATCCCTGAATTACCGACCCCGATCGTTCCCACGCTCTGCGTGGGAATGCAGCCATGGACGCTCCGCGTCCCAAGAGCGGACGCAGAGCGTGGGAACGATCATTGCGGGCGACGCATCCCGATATGCGGAATCTCATCCTCCAGGTATTCCTCACCCACCGCCACAAACCCGTACCGCCCGTAGTACCCCTGCAAATGCGCCTGGGCCGAGAGGTAGATCGGCACCTCGGGCCAGTGCTTCTCGGCCTGCTTCAACGCCTGGCTCATCAACTCATGCCCAAGCCCGGCACCGCGTGCCTGGGGTGCAATGATCACCCGGCCAATCACCACATCGCCGCCCTGCAACTCCGGGTCGAGCAATCGCAGGTAGGCCACCAGCCGATCCCCGTCCCAGCCCATCAAATGGCAAGTGTCACCTTCCAGGTCCTGGCCATCGATGTCTTGATAAGCGCATTTCTGCTCGACGACAAACACTTCGGCGCGCAGTTGCAAAATGGCATACAGCTGCTCTTTACCCAGATCGCTGTGGTGTTTGCAGACCCAATCGATTGTCATCTTCACATTCCTTGAACAACGTTGCTCCGATACTAAGCGCCCTGAGGCGGGATGTCTTTATGGCAGAGGAATCTGTGATAAAAGCCAAAATGCCATCATTCATTTCTCGCGAAGTTGTCTTCTTTGTGTAATCTGCGATGAAGCGCTGTGCAATGGCCTCAATGAGCTAATGTTAGGACCTGGGTTCGCCGGTAGAGGAACCTTGGAGTTTTGGCTGAAAAACACGTCGGGCAGCTCGCCCGCTAAGGATTTCTGGCATGCCGCGGTTTCATCGAGCGTTTGCTTTGATCGGATTGCTGTTGCTGACTCAGGCCGAAGCTGCGGAAAAGCTGCGTCTGGTCGCCGATGCCTGGCCACCCTTTACCGACGCCACGCTGGTCAATGGCGGTGTGGCCACGGACATCGTCAGTACCGCGCTGGCCCGGGCCGGTTACGCCAGCGATTTCGAACAAGTGCCGTGGGCGCGGGCCTTGTTTGGGGTGGGCGAGGGACGTTACGACGTACTGGTCAACACCTGGTACGCCGATGAGCGCACGAAGCTGGGGCAATTTTCCGGCGAGTACTTGCTCAACCGCGTGCGCTTTCTCAAGCGCAAAGACACGCCAATCGAATACAACAACCTGCAACAACTGCACACCTACCCGATAGCGGTGGTACGCGGTTATGCCTATTCGCAGGAATTTGATGAGGATGTGTCGTTGCAGAAAGTCCCGGTGCATAACTTCGCCATGGCTGTGCGCATGGTCGCGGCCGATCGGGTCAAGCTGACTTTGGAAGACGAGTTCGTCGCCCGGTATTACCTGGCGCGGGAATCACCCAAAGTGCGCAATGCCGTGGAGTTCCTGCCCAAGCCGTTGAGCGAGAACAGCCTGCATATTCTGGTGAGCCTGAAGAACCCGGAGCATGAACAGATCGTCGCCGGTTTCGACCGCGAAATTGCGGCGATGAAGGCTGATGGGAGTTATGACAAGTTGCTCAGGCAACATGGGATGTGATCTGAAAGGCCTGCCGTTTCTGGGCTGACGCCTTCGCGGGCAAGCCTCGTCGCTACACATCTCAGGCTTCGCCAGTGTCCTTGATCAAATGCGCCGCCAACGTCCGCAACGGCCCCAGTTGCCGGCAGATCAACGCCAGTTGCGTCTGCACCAGGCGCTGCCCTTCATCGATTTCATCCGGCATCTGCTCAAGCGCATTGGCCAGCGCTTCTTCTTCATCACTCTG
The DNA here is from genome assembly GCF_059506005.1 of Pseudomonas sp. Pseusp18. Classification (NCBI taxonomy): domain Bacteria; kingdom Pseudomonadati; phylum Pseudomonadota; class Gammaproteobacteria; order Pseudomonadales; family Pseudomonadaceae; genus Pseudomonas; species Pseudomonas sp. Pseusp18. The sequence continues at coordinate 6,139,199 of NZ_CP169240.1, read as the reverse complement.
AATTGCCACCGGCTGTTTGCTCGCCAGGCCCTGGGCGATGTCGTCGAGGCTGGCGGCCAGACTCACGCCCGCACCGTCGATCAAGTGCTCGCGCACATCCGACGGCAGTTGGGTTTCACGGTGCGCCCCAAGCCCCGACAAATAGCTAAGCAGGGTGTGCGACAGCACCAGGAATCGGAACCCGACATCGGCTTCCTTACGGAAGTGCCCCGGCTCCATCAGCATGTTGGCCAGTGTCGTCGACAACGCCGCGTCGGCGTTGTGCGCGTTACGTCGGGCCAGGCGATAAGCCAGGTCGTCGCTTTTACCGGCGGCGTATTGCTGCATGATCTGGCGCAGGTAAATGCTGTTGCAGGTCAGGGTATTGGCCAGCACTTTGTTCAGGCGTCGGCCCTGCCAGTCCGGCAGGAACAGGAATACCGCCAGGCCGGCGATCAGGCTGCCGAGCAAGGTATCGAGCAGTCGTGGCAGGAACAGCCCGTAACCATCCCCGACCTGGTTGAAGCAGAACAGCACCATCAAGGTGATCGCCGCGGTCGCCAGGGTGTAGCGGGTCGTGCGGTTGGTAAAGAACACCACCCCGGCCACGATCGCGAAGCACGACTGCACCAACGGGCTCGGAAACAGATCGAACAACGCCCAGGCCGCAGTCAGGCCGATGGCGGTGCCGATGATCCGCTGGCCAAGTTTGCGGCGGGTGGCGCCGTAGTTCGGCTGGCAGACAAACAGCGTGGTGAGGATGATCCAGTAACCTTGCGAGGGGTGGATCAAATGCACCATCGCGTAGCCGATGCTCAACGCCAGGGGCAGGCGCAGGGCGTGGCGGAACAGCAAGGACGTCGGCGTCAGCTGTGTGCGCAAGCGAATCCACACATCCTTGAGGCTGCGTGGCGAACGGTCGAGCAGGCTGCTGTCGGTGGCGTCTGCAAGCGCATCGGGGTTGCTGGCGTCGCTGAGCAAACGGTCGAGGGTGCCGAGGTTGGCGGCCAATGCCCGCAACGAGCGCAACAGACCGCGCCAGGCCGGATTGCTCTGGATGCGCAGGTGTTCGAGGGAGGCGTGCAGGTCGCTCAAGGCTTCGGCGAAGCTGGCGTCATAGATGAACGGCTGGCGCATCTGGATCGATTCGGCCAGCGCGCGGCACACCTTGCCCTGTTGGCGCAGCAGGCGCTGACAGCGGAACAGCACGTCGCTGTGGAAGAACGCCTCGGCCAGCGCGTTGTAAGGGTAGTGCGAGGAGCTGGCGCGCTCGTGGATGTCCTGGGCGAGGAAGTACAGCTTCAGGTAACGGCTGAGTTTCGCCCCCGGCCTGCCATCGCCGACCCGGTGCAGAATGATTTCCTTGGCGGCGTTCAGGGCTGCCACCACCCGACCGTTCTGCTGGGCCAGTTCCAGGCGGCGCGCTTCCACGTCCAACTGCCGGATCGGTTCGAACAACGACGATTTCAGTTTCAGGTAATAACCCAGTTCACGGAATAACCGCGCCAGGCTCTGTTGCACCGGCTGGTTGGAAAACAGCGCCTGCCACAGCACCGAGAGCAAGCCATACCACGCTGCACCGGCCACCAGCAGCACCGGCTCGTGCCAGAAATCGGTGACTGCACCGCCGCGCTGGTCCACGCCGATCATGGTGTAGACCGACAGAATCAGCGTCGCTGAAGCAATCGCGCCATAACGTTCGCCCAGCGCGCCGAGCATGGTCAGACAAAAGCTGGCCAGGGCAAAGGCGATGATAAAGAGAACGGGGTAGGGGAAAAGCAGTTCGACGGACAGGGCGGCGACCATAAAACACACCAGCGTCACGGCCAGCGCGTTGAGGCGGCCCTGCCAACTGTCGTCGGTTTCGGCCAGGGCGCTGGCGATGATCCCCAGGAACAACGGGATCAGCAGGCCCATTTCATCCTGATACCAACACAGCGCCATGGTGCCGGTCAGGGCGATGAACACCCGAACGCTGTAACTGAATTTATCCAGCGCCCAGAGGCGACGCAGAGACTGCCGAAATGTGGTCGATGACATGAAGTGCGAAGGCCTTCCGAGGCGATGACGCTAAATTGAGCCACTAATGACGCCGACGCAATGGCGCCGATCACATCAGACAGCAAAATCTGTTCCTTCCTGGCGAAACACGCTCCCCTGCAGGGGTAATGCTGTTCACTTAAACGCACTCTCCAATCATGGCTACCTTTGTGGCGAGCGAGCTTGCTCCGGGCGGCGTTCCGACGCTGGGCTGCGTAGCGGCCCCAAAAATCTGACAACTATTGCCGATTTTTGTGAGTGCTACGCACTCAAGCGGGAGCAAGCTCCCTCGCCACAGGTTTCTCTGATTCAAGACGCTCTTAAGTGAACAGCATCAGTGAACAGCATCACCCTACAGGGGAGCGGTGTAGTCAGACGTACTGCGCCGCCGCGTAACCGGACGCCCAGGCCCATTGGAAGTTGAAACCACCCAGATGCCCGGTGACGTCGAGCACTTCACCGACGAAATACAGGCCGGGGCTTTTCAGCGACTCCATGGTCTTGGATGACACTTCGCGCGTGTCGACGCCACCCAGGGTCACTTCGGCCGTGCGGTAGCCCTCGGTGCCGGCCGGCACGACTTTCCAGCTCGCCAGTTTTTCAGCGATGTCTGCAATTTCTGCGTGGGTGTATTGCTTCATCGGTTTGGAGACGAACCAGTTGTCTGCCAGCAAGTTGGCCATCTTCTTGGTGAAGATCTCACCGAGCAGGGTTTTCAACTCGCTGTTCGGGCGCTCGACTTGCTGCTGTTGCAGCCAGCTCGGTACGTCGTGATCCGGCATCAGGTTGATCTCTACCGTGTCGCCGGATTCCCAGAACGAAGAAATCTGCAAAATCGCCGGGCCGCTGAGACCGCGGTGGGTGAACAGGATGTTCTCGCGGAAACTCTGGTCGTTGCAGCTCACCAGGCAATCCACCGACGTACCGGACAGTTCGGTGCACAGCTCCTTGAGCTGATCGGTGATGGTGAACGGCACGAGGCCGGCGCGGGTCGGCAGCAGGTCGTGGCCGAACTGCTTGGCCACCTGATAGCCGAAACCGGTGGCGCCGAGGGTCGGAATCGACAGGCCGCCGGTGGCGATCACCAGGGATTGGCAAGTGATCTGGTCCAGCGTGGTATCCAGCAGATAACCGCTTTCGAGCTTCTCGATGGTCTGGATCGAGGTGTCCAGGTGCAGGCTGACGCCAACCTGATTGCACTCGTCGAGCAGCATGTCGAGGATGTCGCTGGATTTGTTATCGCAGAACAACTGGCCGAGTTTCTTCTCGTGGTATGGCACGCCGTGTTTGGCCACCAGACCGATGAAGTCCCACTGGGTGTAACGTGCCAACGCAGATTTGCAGAAATGTGCGTTCTGCGAGAGGAAATTGCTCGGCTCGGTGTACATGTTGGTGAAATTGCAGCGGCCACCGCCCGACATGAGGATTTTCTTGCCGGCCTTGTTGGCATGGTCAAGCAACATCACCTTGCGCCCGCGCCCGGCGGCGGTCAGCGCACACATCAACCCTGCGGCGCCAGCGCCAATGATCACGACTTCGGTAGAGCGCAAAACGGTGTCCTCAGAATGGAATACCTGTAGGAGCTGCCGCAGGCTGCGATCTTTTGACTTTGCTTTTCAAGATCAAAAGATCGCAGCCTCGTTTCACTCGGCAGCTCCTACAGGGGAAGTGTGGCGGTTTACAGGATGCGCACGCGCAGCGAACGGCCTTTGATTTTACCGTCGTTCAGGCGCTGCAAGGCTTGCTTGGCGATCCCGCGCTCCACGGCCACATACGCCTGGAAGTCGAAAATCGCGATCTTGCCGACCTGGGCACCAGGAATGCCCGCCTCGCCGGTCAGTGCACCGAGAATGTCACCCGGACGGACTTTGTCTTTACGGCCCGCACCAATGCACAGCGTGCTCATCAGCGGCAGCAGCGGACCGCCGCCCTGGGACGTGAGGTTATCCACCTGATCCCAATTCAACGGCGACTTCTGCAGTTGCTCGATGGCTTGGGCGCGATGCGCTTCGGACGGTGCGACCAGGCTGATCGCGATGCCTTTCTCGCCGGCACGACCGGTACGGCCGACACGGTGAATGTGGATTTCCGAGTCACGGGCCAGTTCGACGTTGATCACCATGTCCAGCGCATCGATGTCCAGGCCGCGTGCGGCGACGTCGGTGGCAACCAGTACCGACGTACTGCGGTTGGCGAACATTGCCAGTACCTGGTCGCGGTCACGCTGTTCCAGATCGCCGTGCAGGCCGACGGCGGAAATGCCTTTGGACGTCAGGTGATCGACGGTTTCCTGAACTTGCTGCTTGGTGAAGCAGAACGCCACGCAGGACGCCGGGCGGAAGTGGCCGAGCACCTTGGTCACCGCGCTCATGCGCTCTTCCGGGGAGATTTCGTAGAAACGCTGCTCGATCTGCGTGTCGTCGTGGAATGCCTCGGCCTTCACTTGCTGCGGATTACGCATGAACTTCGACGCCAACTGCTTGATGCCTACCGGATAGGTGGCGGAGAACAGCAGGGTCTGGCGACGTTCCGGGCACTGGGCGATGATTTCTTCGATGGAATCGTAGAAACCCATGTCGAGCATGCGGTCGGCTTCGTCGAGGATCAGCGTGTTCAGGCCGTGAAGCACCAGCGAACCCTTGCGCAGGTGTTGCTGGATGCGCCCCGGAGTGCCGACGATGATGTGCGCGCCGTGCTCCAGCGAGCCGATCTGCGGGCCGAAAGACACGCCGCCGCACAGGGTCAGCACCTTGATGTTGTCTTCGGAGCGGGCCAGGCGACGGATTTCCTTGGCGACCTGGTCGGCCAGCTCACGGGTCGGGCAGATGACCAGTGCCTGGCAACCGAAGAAGCGCGGATTGATCGGGTTCAACAGGCCGATACCGAAGGCGGCGGTCTTGCCGCTGCCGGTCTTGGCCTGGGCGATCAGGTCCATCCCCTTGAGGATCACCGGCAAGCTTTGCGCCTGGATCGGCGTCATCTGGGCATAACCGAGGGAGTCGAGGTTAGCCAGCATGGCGGCGGACAGCGGCAAAGTATTAAAAGCGGTGGCGATGGTGGTCACGGGACTGGCCTGCAAAACAAAATGTCGCGCAGTGTATCAGTCCCAGGCTCTCCACCTGCAAATTCTGGACGAATAGCCGTAGCAGCTGTCGAGGTACGAGGCTGCGTTGCGTGTCCGCAGGACCGCCCCGGGGGGCCGCTTCGCAGCCCAACGCAGCCTCGTGCCTCGGCAGCTGCTACGGGTCAGTGCTCGATATCGTGCTCACGGCTGACCATCCGTCGGCCATCCTTTGGTGAAAGCTGCGAGAAGATGGTTGCAGCCAGCATCGCCATGATTCCGACCGTCACAAACGTCAGCTGGAACGCGCCCAGAACCGTGTCCACGCCGTCATTGCCGATCTCCGCCGTGAAGCCGCCGAGCAGCGCACCGGCGCAGGCCACGCCGAGGCTCAGGGACAATTGCGCGACCACCGATAGCAAACTGTTGCCGCTGCTGGCGCTGGCGTCGTCGAGGTCGATCAGGGTGACGGTGTTCATCGCGGTGAACTGCAAGGAGTTGATCGCCCCCAGAATCGCCAACTGGCCCAGCAACAGCCAATACGGCGTCTGCTCGCTGACCAGGCCCATGCTCGCCAGCATGATCCCCAGCGCCAGTGTGTTGCCGGTCAGCACGATGCGGTAGCCAAAACGTTCGATCAACGGCCGCGCCACCGATTTGGCGACCATCGCGGCCGCAGCCAGGGGCAGCATGCTCATCCCGGCCTGTGACGGCGAATAGCCCAGCGCCACTTGCAGCAGCAACGGCACCAGGAACGGCAATGCGCCGCTGCCCAACCGGGCGAACAGGTTGCCGAGGATGCCCACGGCGAAGGTCCGGGTCTTGAACAGCGATGGCGCAAACAGTGGATTGTCGATGTGCCCGGCCCGCAGCCAATAGGCCGCCAGACAGGCCATGCCGGCAAACAACAGCAACATCACCCGCAAGTGCGGCAGACGCAGTTCGCCGAGGCCTTCCATGGCGATGGTGATCAGCACCATCGCCGCGCCGAACAGCAAGAAGCCCAGGCTATCGAAGCGGGTGCGTTCACTGCCGCGCAGGTCGGGAATGAATTTCCACACCGCATAGCAGCCGATGACACCCACCGGCAGGTTGATCAGGAAGATCCAGTGCCAGGTCAGGTATTGCACCATCCAGCCGCCCATGGTCGGGCCGATCAGCGGGCCGAGCAGGCCGGGAATGGTGATGAACCCCATGATCCGCACCAGATCCGAGCGCGGATACGCGCGCAGCACTACCAAGCGTCCGACCGGCAACATCAAGGCGCCGCCCAGGCCCTGGATCACCCGGGCGCCGATCAGCATGCTCAGGGTGCTCGACAAGGCGCAGAGCAATGAGCCGATGCTGAACAACAGGATGGCGCCGAAGAAAATTTTCTTGGTGCCGAAACGGTCGGCGATCCAGCCGGAGGCGGGAATCAGCAAGGCGACGGTGAGCATGTAGGCGATGATCACACCTTGCATGCGCAGCGGGTCTTCGGCCAGGTCCCGGGCCATGGCGGGGAGGGCGGTGTTGAGGATTGTCCCGTCGAGGGACTGCATGAAGAAGGCAATGGCCACGACCCACGGCAACCAGCGGGCGGTGACAGCGTCGAGAGGTGGGCGGTTGGGCATGGGACCTCTTTGTCAGGTAGTGCTCGGTCCCTGTGGCGAGGGGGCTTGCCCCCGTTCGGCTGCGTAGCAGTCGTAAATCCGGTGAATGCGGTCTGTCTGACAGAGCGCATTTGCCGGTCTGGGGCCGCTTCGCAGCCCAACGGGGGCAAGCCCCCTCACCACAAGGTTTTTGTGTTTACAGGGTCAAGGTCAATCGGCTGACGAGCGCTCCTGGCAGCAATGCCGAAGACGTGTTCCGCTGACTGTAGGTGCTGGCCGACAACATCAGCTCGCGTTCCTCGGTCAACGCTTCCAGCTGCGAACCGAGCAGGCTGTAGGCGCTGTCATCGAAACGCATGGTGCTGACCGGTGCCTGAATCTCGCCGTTCTCGACCCAGAAGGTCGCGAACCGTGTCATGCCGGTCAGGCGCGCTGCCGGTTGGTCCGAGTAGTTCAGGTACCACAGGTTGCTGATGTACAGACCGGTGCCCAGTTGCTTGAGAATCTCGGCTTCAGGCAAAGCGCCGGCCGCCATGTTCAATGCACTTGGGGCTTCACCGCCGCCGGCGCCGTTGGCGGTCAGGCCGTATTCGGCGGCGCTGCGTGAACCGACCAGTTGCTCGCCCGCCTTGCCCTCAACAATCAGCCGCAGATCGCTGCGCGGATAACCTTCACCCGAAAACGCCGGGCTCAGGGAGCCGCTGACTTTTTCATCCAGGGACACCAACGGGCTGAACGAGCTGTCGCCACCGTAGAGCTTCTGCAGCGGACTGCTCTTGCTGGCAATCGACTGCGCCGAGAACCCGCCCCAACTGAGCATGCCCATGATTTCTTCCAGGGCTGCCGGCGCGAGGTACGCGCGGTACTGACCCGGCGCCAGCGTGCGCGTTGGCCGACCCAGAAACGCCAACTGCTCGCGGGCCTGCTGGAAACGCCGGGCAAAGCCTTTGCTGTTCCAGTCGTGCCCGGCATAGCTGGCTTTCACCGCCTGACCGTTTTCATGGAACAGGCTGAAATCGAAGTTGAAGCTGTTGGCCTGATGCCAGCCGAACGCGCCCGAAGAACTGGCGAAACCGCGACTGATCGGCCCGGCGGCATAGAAACCGACCAGATCCAGCCCCTCGCCGGCCTGAGTGATTTCAGCGACCACCTGCTCGGTATCCGGCAGCGGATGATCCTGCACGTTGTTGCTCTGCCAGTCGTCATGGTTGAGCAGCAGGTACGGGTCCTGAGGCAGCAGCGGCAGGGTCTCGCGCAACTGCTGCAGCCCCTCGGCCAGACGCTGAAGATCGACTTCCGGATCGCCCGACAACGTGATATCGAGGTCGGCGTGGCGCCCATCGTCGATCAGTTTGAAGCCGATGCTTGCCTGCTGCACCTGCCCGGCCTGACGCACCTTGGCGTGGTTGAAGCGCACGAAGGCCGACGATTCGGCGGCGTAGCTGAGGGTGAACTGCTCAGGCGTGCGCAACGCATCGCGCAGCCAGTTAACCAAGGCCTTGAACGAATCGGCCTGGCTTTTTGAAGTGCTCGTGGACGTACTCATCAGGCATCTCCCCCAAACACATCAACATTGCTGAACACACAGGCCGGCGACGCATGGCCGACACGGATCACCTGGTTCGGTTCGCCCTTGCCGCAGTTCGGCGTGCCCAGCACCTTGAAGGTGCTGACGTCACCGACGGCGCGCAGGCTCTTCCAGAATTGCGCGGAAATCGCCCGGTAATTCGGGTTCTTCACCACGCCTTTGAGTTCGCCGTTTTCGATCAACTGGCCCCATTCGCAGCCGAACTGGAACTTGTTGCGCGCATCGTCGATGGACCACGAACGGTTGGTGCTCATCAAAATGCCGTGCTCGATGTTGCCGATCAATTGCTCAAGCGATTGATCGCCAGGCTCGATGTTGAGGTTGGCCATGCGGTCGATCGGCGGGCGGTTCCAGCCGCAGGCGCGGCTGTTGGCCACGCCGTCGAGGCTGGCCCGGAACTGCGAGAGCGCGCCGCCCAATGGTCGCAGCAGCAAACCTTCCTTGATCAGAAATTGCTTGCTGGCGGCGGTGCCTTCGTCGTCATGGCCGTAGCTGGCGAGCTGTTCGGGGATGTCCGGGTCGAATGTCACGTTGAGCAGTTCGGAGCCGTATTGCAGGCGGCCGAAGTCTTCTGCCTTGACGAAACTGGTGCCGGCGTAATTGCGCTCGTCGCCGAGGATGCGGTCCAGTTCCAGCGGGTGACCGATGGACTCGTGGATTTGCAGCATCATCTGGTCGGGCATCAGCAACAGGTCGCGCGGACCTTGCGGGGTGTTCGGTGCCAGCAGCAATTGCAACGCCTGGTCGGCGACTTTCGGGCCGGCGCCGATCAGGCCGCAGCGGCTGATCACATCAAAGCCGCCCTGCTGACCGAAATTTTCGCGGCCGAGGGTGCGGGTCTGGCTGTCGCTACCGTCGTAGGCGGTGACGTCCATGCTCGGGTAGACGAAGCGCTGGGCCTGGCGCAGTTCAGCACCGGCGCTGTTGAGGTAGATCTGCTCGACGTTGGTGATGCCGATGCTCGCCTGCCAGTTCACCAGGCGTTCGTCCTTGGGCACGGCGGCGGATTCAGCGCCAAGCACTTGGTAGCATTCGCTGAGAGACGGGAAGGGCTGGTCGAGGCTCGGCGAGAAATAGTCGGCGCGGTCGCTGGAAACCGCTTGCTCACGCAAGTCGAGGAGCGCGTGGGGCTTGAGCCGACGGGCTTGCTGCTCGGCTTTCTCCAGCGCGGCTTGTAGCCCGGACTGGGACAGGTCGTTGGTCGCGGCATAGGCTTCGACGCCGTTGACCCGAACGGTCAGCATCGCACCTTCGTCCCGGCTCAGGCTCGGCGGTTCGGCGACGTTCTTGCGCACCGACAGGTACTGGCCGGATTCGCGTACATAACGCAGCGAAAAGAATTCAGCGCCCGTGCGCAACGCAGCAAAGCGCTGCTTGAGCTGGGGGTGGAAATCGAACATTCGGGAACCTCCTTGGTATGGAGTGGCGGCGAATCGGTGTTGCGAGGGGGGGTGAAACGTTTGCGTGGCGCTAGATTAGGCCTGCGTGGGGGTAGGATCAAGTGAAGAGAGGTGTAGGAAGAGTTGAGGTTGGCTGAGCCAGGAATTTATAGGCTGATCATTCCCACGCTCTGCGTGGGAATGCCGCCATGGAAGCTCTGTGTCCGCTGTGTGACGCGGAGCGTCACGGGATGCATTCCCACGCGGAGCGTGGGAATGATCAAGGCCGCGCCTCGGTGTAACTGCGTTACTGAGCGGTAGGGCTCACATCCCGCAACGGCTTACCCTTCACCGGTGCACCGCCGGCCACGTAGTATTTGGCCTTGCTGCGTGGCAGTGGCTTGCGACCGCGGATCTTGTCGGCGATTTTCTCGGCCATCATGATCGTTGGTGCGTTCAGGTTGCCGGTGGTGATGATCGGCATGATCGAGGCATCGACCACGCGCAGGCCTTGCATGCCATGTACACGACCTTCGCCATCGACCACGGCCATTTCGTCGGTGCCCATCTTGCACGAGCAGGACGGGTGGAACGCGGTTTCGGCGTGCTCGCGGATGAACTTGTCCAGCTGCTCGTCGGTTTGCACGTCGATGCCGGGGCTGATTTCGCGACCACGGAAGGCATCCAGCGCCGGCTGTTGCATGATTTCACGGGTCAGGCGGATGCCATCGCGGAATTCCTGCCAGTCCTGCTCGGTAGCCATGTAGTTGAACAGGATGCTCGGGTATTCGCGCGGATCCTTGGACTTGGCCTGGATACGACCGCGGCTTGGCGAACGCATGGAACCCATGTGCGCCTGGAAGCCGTGCTCTTTCACGCCGTTGCTGCCGTTGTAGTTAATCGCTACCGGCAGGAAGTGATACTGGATGTTCGGCCATTCGAATTCCGGGCGGGTACGAATGAAACCGCCGGCTTCGAACTGGTTGCTGGCGCCGATGCCGGTGCCGTTGAACAGCCACTCGGCACCGATGGCCGGTTGGTTGTGCAGGAGCAGCGACGGGTACAGCGAAACCGGTTGGGTGCAGGCGTATTGCAGGTACAACTCGAGGTGATCCTGCAGGTTTTCACCGACGCCCGGCAGGTCGTGGACCACCGGAATATCAAGCTTTTTCAGCAGTTCGGCCGGGCCGACACCGGAGCGTTGCAGGATCTGCGGCGACGCGATGGCGCCGGAGCACAGCAACACTTCCTTGCGGGCACGGACTTCAACGCGCTCTTCAGCCGCGCCGATCAGGTAACGCACGCCGACTGCACGCTTGCCTTCGAAAAGAATCTTGTCGGTCAGGGCGTGGGTGACGATGGTCAGGGTCGAACGCTTCTTGGCGATGTCCAGGTAACCGCGAGCGGTACTGGAGCGACGGCCTTTCGGCGTCACGGTGCGGTCCATCGGGCCGAAGCCTTCCTGCTGGTAACCGTTCAAGTCTTCGGTACGCGGGTAACCTGCTTGTACGCCTGCTTCAACCATCGCACTGAACAGCGGGTTGTTGCCGGCTTTAGGCGTGGTCACGCTGACCGGACCTTCACCACCGTGGTAGTCGTTCGGGCCGATGTCACGGGTTTCCGCCTTGCGGAAATACGGCAGGCAGTCGAGGTAAGTCCAGTCTTCCAGACCTGGCAGTTTTGCCCAGCCGTCGTAGTCCATGGCGTTGCCGCGGATGTAGCACATGCCGTTGATCAGCGAAGAACCACCCAGGCCCTTGCCGCGACCGCATTCCATCCGGCGACCGTCCATGTGTGGCTCTGGATCGGTTTCGTACGCCCAGTTGTAGCGACGACCTTGCAGCGGGAACGCCAAAGCCGCTGGCATTTGTGTGCGGAAATCCAGACGGTAATCCGGGCCGCCCGCTTCGAGCAGCAGGACGGTGACGCCTTCGTCTTCAGTCAGACGGGTCGCCAGGGTGTTACCGGCGGAGCCGGCACCGATGATGATGTAATCGAATACTTGGGACATTGAATGCACCCTCTTTGAAGTTGGTCAGGTCGCGGGTCGCCGATGCGCTGCGTGACCTGTGGCGAGGGGGCTTGCCCCCGTTCGGCTGCGCAGCAGTCGTAAAATCAGCGACCACGCTCTATCTGAAGACTTGCGATGTCTGGATGGGGGCCGCTTCGCGACCCAACGGGGCGATGCGGCGTTCCGACAAGCCCCCTCGCCACAGAGACCTCGCAGGCCTTAGAAAACCGAGGCGTAATCGCCCAGTTCGACCTGTACCGATTTGATGCGTGTGAAGTTGTTCAGCGAGCTGATGCCGTTCTCACGGCCCACGCCCGACTGCTTGTAGCCGCCGACCGGCATCTTGGCGTCGGACTCGCCCCAGGCGTTGATCCAGCAGATACCGGCTTCCAGTTGATGAATCACGCGGTGCGCGCGGTTCAGGTCTTTGGTAACGACGCCGGCAGCCAGGCCGAAGTCGGTGTCGTTGGCGCGACGGATCACTTCTTCTTCGGTTTCGTAGCTCAGGATGCTCATCACCGGGCCGAAGATTTCTTCGCGCACGATGGTCATTTCGTCGGTGCAGTCGGTGAACACGGTCGGCGCCACGAATGCGCCTTTGGCGAATTCGCCGTCGGTCAGACGAGCGCCGCCGCACAGCAGGCGAGCACCTTCTTCCTTACCTTTGGCGATGTAACCCAGCACGCTTTCCATGTGGGCGAAGCTGACCAGCGGGCCGAAGTTGGTGTTTTCGTCTTCCGGGTTGCCAACGCGGATGCGTGCAACGCGCTCAACGATCTTGGCTTCGAACGCGGCTTTCAGGTGGCTCGGGACGAACACGCGAGTGCCGTTGGTGCAGACCTGACCGGAGCTGTAGAAGTTGGCCATCATCGCGGTGTCGGCGGCGCGATCGAGGTCGGCGTCGTCGAAAATGATCAGCGGGGATTTGCCGCCCAGTTCCATGGTCACGTCTTTCAGCGTGGAAGCGGAAGCGCTGGCCATGACTTTCTTGCCGGTGTCGGTGCCGCCGGTGAAGGAGACTTTTTCGATGCGTGGGTGTTCGGTCAGCCAGGTGCCGACTTCACGGCCGCTGCCGGTCAACACGTTGAACACACCAGCCGGCAGGCCGGCTTCGGTGTAGATCTCGGCCAGTTTCAGGGTGGTCAGCGAGGTGACTTCGCTTGGCTTGAAGATCATCGCGTTACCGGCCGCCAGGGCTGGAGCGGATTTCCACAGGGCGATCTGGATCGGGTAGTTCCACGCGCCGATACCGGCCACGATGCCCAGTGGCTCGCGACGGGTGTAGACGAAAGAAGTGGTGCGCAGTGGAATCTGCTCGCCTTCGATGGCCGGTACCAGACCTGCGTAGTATTCCAGCACGTCAGCGCCGGTGACGATGTCGACGTAACGGGTTTCGGAGTACGCCTTGCCGGTGTCCAGGGTTTCCAGGGCGGCCAGTTCATCGTTGCGCTCGCGCAGGATGTCGACGGCACGACGCAGGATGCGCGAACGCTCCATGGCGGTCATCGCGGCCCAGATTTTCTGGCCCTTTTCGGCACTGACCACTGCACGCTCGACGTCTTCCTTGGTCGCACGTTGTACTTTTGCGAGGACTTCACCGTTAGCCGGGTTGATGGCTTCGAAGGTGGCGTCGCTGCTGGCGTCACTGTAGCCGCCGTCGATGTAGAGTTTTTGCAGTTCGAAACGGGCCATAAAGTCCTCGCAAGTGCATAAGTTGGTTGGCGTTGACCACTGGGACGTGCCGTGTAGCGTTGGCGACGCTGATCAGTGGCGTTCAGGGGCTGAGCGGTTTTATGTGTGCTCTAACTCACCTGCTTGGCCAATTGGATATCCATGTATTCGTAAGCGATTCTTTGCGCCTGCTCGGTGTCGAAAGCATCTCCCGACAGCGCGCCGCGCAACCACAAACCGTCAATGAGGGCTGCCAGGCCCCGGGCGGCGCTGCGCGCTTGATCAAGCGGCAACGCACGGCGGAACTGGCAGCACAGGTTGGAATACAGACGGTGATCGTTGATCCGCTGCAACCTGTGCAAAGACGGCTGGTGCATGCTGGTGGCCCAGAAGGCCAACCAGGTTTTCATTGCCGGGCCATTGACCTGGCTGGCGTCGAAGTTGCCTTCGATAATCACCTGCAGATGCGCCCGTGGGCTGTCATCTGCCATCGCCTGACGGCGCGCGGTGACGTTCTCGCTGAGGACGCTCATCAGATACCGCATCGTGGCGGCGATCAGGCCATTCTTGTCCTGAAAATAGTGACTGATGATGCCATTCGAGACACCGGCCAAACGGGCGATCAGCGCAATGCTGGCGTCCCCCATGCCGACCTGATCGACGGCCTGTAGCGTGGCTTCGATCAATTGCTGGCGGCGGATGGGTTGCATACCGACCTTGGGCATCTTGCACATCTCCTTAGGCCTTCCGGTGGACGAAATACGCCTACCGGATTGAGGGCCAGTCTATTTTGTTTTGATTGAACGTTCAATCAACAAAGAATAAGATCTGCGACAATTCGTCGCTGCCTACAGGTTTTTCCTACGTGTAGTGGGCGGAAAAACGACATCTGAACATGCTCGAAACCCACACGCACTGGCGTTCCATGGGTTTCGGGCTTTTTTCGGGGTGTCTTTATATCACCCGCCGGTCGGCTGCCAACTAATCGATTGGTCGGGTAACGCGTTGCCTTGTGTTCTTCTCTCGCACTGCCCGGAGCATCTGTGCCATGAGTTCTGCCTCTCTAATAAAGACCCCACCCGAGAAGGTGACGGTCAACGGTTGGGTGTTCTACACCTCTACCGCGTTGATTCTGTTGTTGACCGCCATTCTGATCATCGCCCCGCAAGAGGCCGGCAGAATGCTCGGCATTGCCCAGGCGTGGTTGTCCCGCAGCTTCGGCTGGTACTACATGGTGGTGATCGCCGCCTACCTGGTGTTTGTGGTTGGCCTGGCGTTTTCGTCCTATGGCAAGCTCAAGCTGGGCAGCAAGGACGATACCCCGGACTTCAGCTATGGCGCCTGGGCGGGGATGCTGTTCTCGTCGGGTATCGGCATCTCGCTGTTGTACTTCGGTGCGTCCGAGCCGCTGGACCATTACTTCAACCCGCCGGAAGGCGTGGCCGGCAGCAACCTTGCCGCACGTCAGGCAGTGCAGCTGACGTTCCTGCATTGGGGCCTGCATGGCTGGGCGATCTACGCTTTGGTCGGCCTGGCCGTGGCGTACTTTGCTTATCGTCATAACCAGCCGCTGGCGCTGCGTTCGGCGCTGTATCCGTTGGTCGGCGAGCGTTGGGTCAAAGGCGCGGCCGGTCATGCGGTGGACGGTTTCGGCATGTTCGTGACCCTGCTGGGGCTGGTGACGAACCTGGGGATTGGTTCGCTGCAAGTCTCGTCGGGGCTGGAAAACCTGTTCGGCATGGCGCACAGCAACACCAACTTGCTGATCGTGATCATCGTGATGAGCACCGTGGCGACCATTGCAGCGGTGTCCGGTGTGGAAAACGGCATTCGTCGTCTGTCCAACCTGAACATCGTGCTGTTCAGCGGTCTGCTGATTTTCGTGCTGTTGTTCGGCCCGACCCTGCACCTGCTCAACGGCTTTGTGCAGAACATTGGTGACTACCTGAATGGCGTGGTGCTAAAGACCTTCGACCTCTACGTGTATGAAGGCGACAGTGAGAAGTCTGACCGCTGGCTGGGTCTGTGGACCCTGTTCTACTGGGCCTGGTGGATTTCCTGGGCACCATTTGTCGGCATGTTCATCGCGCGTATTTCCCGTGGTCGCACGGTGCGGGAACTGGTCGCCGGTGTGCTGCTGATCCCGCTGGGTTTCACCCTGGCATGGCTGTCGATCTTCGGTAACTCGGCCCTGGACCTGGTGATGAACCATGGGGCGGTGGAGCTCGGGAAGACGGCGCTGGAACAGCCATCGATGGCGATCTACCAGTTGCTTGAGCATTACCCGGCGTCGAAAGTTGTCATTGGCGTGTCGATTTTTGTCGGTTTCGTGCTGTTCCTGACCCCGGCGGACTCCGGCGCGGTGATGATGGCCAACCTTTCGTGCAAGGGCGGCAACGTCGACGAAGATGCGCCGCACTGGCTGCGGATTTTCTGGTCGGTGGTGATCACCCTGGTAACCATCGGTCTGCTGTTCGCCGGTAACTTCGAAGCTATGCAAACCATGGTGGTGCTGGCAGGGCTGCCGTTCTCGGTGGTGCTGGTGTTCTTCATGTTCGGCTTGCACAAGGCCATGCGCCAGGACGTGCAGATCGAACAGGAGCAAGCGGAACTGGCGGCGCGTGGTCGTCGTGGTTTCAGCGAGCGTCTGACCCAGCTGGATTTGCAGCCGAATCAGTCGATTGTTCAGCGTTTCATGGACAAACAAGTCAGCCCGGCGCTGGAAGAGGCCGTGGTTCAACTGCGCGGCAAGGGCCTGGACGTGCAAACGTTGCTGGGCAAAGCCAAGCGTTGCATGGGCCTGCGGATCGAGATGGAAGAGGGCAATCCTTTTGTCTACGAAGTGAGCCTGGACGGTTATCTGGCGGCGGCGAGCGAAACGGTGTCGGCCGAAAGTGCCGATGAACCGCGCGCACGTTACTACCGCGCTGAGGTGTACCTGCACAACGGCAGCCAGGACTATGACTTGATGGGCTTCACTCAGGATCAGATCACCCGTGACGTGCTCGATCAGTTTGAAAGCCATCGGCAGCTGCTTGGCCGGGTTTATAGCTGAGTAGTGATAGATCGTTCCCGCGCTTTGCGTGGGAACGCCAAGGGGCTCAATTGAGCCCCTTTTTTGCGCTTCGCTGATCGATTGTGGCGAGGGAGCTTGCTCCCGCTCGACTGCGCAGCAGTCGCAAATCCGGATAGCATGCTCAGTCTGAATGACCGTGGTGTCGGGGTGTCGGGGTGTCGGGGTGTGGGGTTGCTCCGCGACCCAACGGGGGCAAGCCCCCTCGCCACAGTAGTCCGCGTTTACAGCTGAATATCTGCACAAACAAAAACGCCGCGATCATCTCGCGGCGTTTTCGTGTCTGCTGTCTTGCTTACCCCAGGTTCTTGCCGAGCAGCGCGTGGTACAGCTCGCTGTCGCCCAGGATCCCGACCACTTTGTTGTTGTCGTGCAGCACCAGCTTGTTGCCGGTCTGGTAACGAATCTGCAGCGCGTCGCGCATACCGATGTTGGAGTCCACCAGCGTTGGTCGACGACCCAGGGCTTCAACCGCTTGCCCCGGTATCCAGTTCTGCAGGTCCAGGCTCGAGCCGTTCTGGCGTGCGCCTTTGATGGTGTTGCCTTCGGCCAGGTCCAGCCAAGAATCGCCGCCCGGATCCAGGCACACCGAACCGTTGATGCGTTTGCAGTTGTCCAGGGTGCGCATCAGGCTGCGACCACACAATACGTTCAGCGGATTGGTGTGGGCGACGAAGGTGCGCACGTAATCGTCCGCAGGGTTCAGGACGATTTCTTCCGGCACGCTGTACTGGATGATCCGGCCGTCTTTCATGATCGCGATACGGCTGCCCAGCTTCAGGGCTTCATCGAGGTCGTGGCTCACGAAGACGATGGTCTTGCTCAGCTTGTTTTGCAGTTCCAGCAGTTCGTCTTGCAGGCCTTGGCGAATCAGCGGGTCGAGGGCCGAGAACGGCTCGTCCATCAGCAGGATGTCGGCGTCCATCGCCAGCGCGCGGGCCAGGCCGACACGCTGCTGCATGCCGCCGGAGAGCTCATTGGGTTTCTTGTTGCGCCACTGGGTCAGGCCCACCAGCTCAAGCTTCTCGTCCACCAGTTTGCGGCGTTCTTTCTCGGGGCGACCCTGCATTTCCAGACCGAAGCTGATGTTCTCGCGCACTGTCAGCCAGGGCATCAGGGCGAACTTCTGGAACACCATCGCGATGCGCTTGGTGCGCATCATCTTCAGTTCCGCCGGGGTGCAGGACGCGATGTCGATCTGCCGGCCTTCGTGTTCGACGAACAACTTGCCACGGCTAACGGTGTTGAGGCCGTTGATGCAGCGCAACAGGCTGGATTTGCCGGAGCCGGACAAACCCATCAGCACACAGATTTCACCTTTTTCGATGTCCAGGCTGGCCTTTTCGACACCGACGATTTGCCCGGTCTTTTTCAGAATCTCGTTGCGGGTCATGCCCTGGTCGAGCAGTTTGAGAGCCGCGCGTGGATCTTTGGAGAAGATCACGTCCACGTCTTCGAAGCGAATAATGCTCATGCGTCACCCCCTACTTTGGCTTCGGGTTGTTTGCAGATACGGTCGAGCATGATCGCCAGCAGTACGATCGCCAGGCCTGCTTCGAAGCCCAGTGCGATATCAGCAGTGTTCAGTGCGTTGACCACGGGTTTGCCCAGGCCGTCGGCGCCCACCAGTGCCGCAATCACCACCATCGACAACGACAGCATGATGCACTGGGTGATACCGGCCGCGATGCTTGGCATGGCGTGGGGCAGTTCGATGCGCGAGAGCAACTGACGGCGGGAACAGCCGAAGGCTTTGCCGGCGTCCATCAGTTCGTCCGGAACATCGCGGATGCCCAGGTAGGTCAGGCGGATGGGCGCGGCAATCGCGAACACCACCGTCGAGATCAGACCCGGGACCACACCCAGACCGAAGAGGGTCAGGGTAGGAATGAGGTACACGAACGTCGGTACGGTCTGCATCAGATCGAGCACCGGCCGCATCATTGTGTAGAACATCGGTTTGTGCGCGGCGACGATGCCCAACGGCACGCCGATCACCACGCAGACCAGGGTGGCGAACAACACCTGGGCGAGGGTTTCCATGGTTTCCTGCCAGTACCCCAGATTGAGGATCAGCAGGAAGGAGGCGATGACGAAAACGGTCAGGCCCCATTTGCGTTGGATGAAATGTGCCAGTAGCGCGATGAGGCCGATCAATGCCAGCGGGTTGAACCAGGTCAGCGCAAAAGTCACGCCGTGGATCATCGTTTCCAGTGACACGGCGATGGCGTCGAAGGTGCTGGCGCCGTGTTGCGTCAACCATTCAACGAAGCTCGCGATGTACTGGCCTAAGGGTATTTTCTGATCAATCAGCATGGTAGTGAACGTCCGCATGCAAGGAAATAAACAGCCCGGGCAGGCGAGCCTGCCCGGCGTAAGCGATTACTGCGCGAGCTTGGCTTTCACGGCCTCCAGGCCTGGTTTACCGTCAATGGTGGTCACGCCAGCGAGCCAGGTATCGAGCACCTGTGGGTTCTTTTTCAGCCAGGCCTTGGCGGCCGCTTCAGGCTTCATCTTGTCGTCCAGGATGTTGCCCATCAGCGTACTCTCCATGTCGACGGTGAACTCCAGGTTTTTCAGCAGTTGGCCGACGTTGCTGCACTCTTGGGTATACCCCTTGCGAGTGTTGGTCGCAACGGTGGCAGCACCGAAATCCGGGCCGAAGAAGTCATCGCCACCGGTCAAGTACTGAATCTTGAAACGTTTGTTCATCGGGTGCGGTGCCCAGCCGAGGAACACCACGGCGGTGTCGCGTTTTTGCGCACGGTCGACTTGCGACAGCATGCCCGCTTCGCTGGACTCGACGACTTTGAAACCGGCGGTTTTGAGACCGAAGGCGTCTTTGTCGATCATGCTCTGGATCAGACGGTTGCCGTCGTTGCCTGGTTCGATACCGTAGATCTTGCCGTCGAGTTCTTTCTTGAATTTGGCGATGTCGGCAAAGTCATGCAGCCCTTTGTCGTACAGCGCTTGTGGTACGGCGAGGGTGTATTTGGCACCTTTGAGGTTGGTGCGCACGGTTTCCACGGTGCCGGCATCCCGATAGGCCTTGATGTCGTTTTCCATGGTCGGCATCCAGTTACCCAGGAACACGTCCATGTTCTTGCCGTCGGCCAGGGACTTGTAGGTCACCGGCACGGAAATCATCGTGGTCTTGGTCTTGTAGCCGAGGGCGTTGAGCACAACGCTGGTGGTCGCGGTGGTCGCGGTAATGTCCGTCCAGCCGACATCGGAGAAGTTTACGGTGCTGCATTGGGCCGGCTCTGCGGCTTGAGCCAGGAACGGCAGACTCAGCATGGCGGCCAACAACAACGACGGGGAACCTTTCATAGGGGCGACTCCTAAGTGTTTTTTTTGGCAGTGTTCCGACTGGACCACCGCACTTATCTGTTGCGGTTGGATGGCGTTTTGGAGACAGCTCTACCACAGCGCCTTGCAATCGAGTCGATACGATCATGTACCAGTGAAAATCTGACGCCTACAGGGTGCGTCGTAACCAGTACAGGGATGGTCGCATCCAGTGTCGGTGACGTCGTTTACAGCTTTTTTCAGCCCGATTTGCCCCGCTGATCCGCAAAAAAGCGGCGAAAACATTGCGTAAGAGACCTGCGGCGCTAGTGGGCATGAGTGCGTCGGTGTGAGACGTTGAACGACATGGTAAAAGCCTGATGATGCGGCCATCTCGACGGATTGCAGCTTGAGAGTAGCAGCTCCGTCACTGGGCGCTTTTGCGCCTGGAGCAGGCACATCCAGGAGTTCAGCAGTAATGGCTATCAGCGTTTTCGACCTGTTCAAAATCGGCATCGGCCCTTCCAGTTCGCACACCGTGGGGCCTATGCGCGCCGCGGCGCTGTTCGTGCAAGGTTTGCGCGAGCGGGGGCTTCTGGAGCAGGTGTGTCGCATCGAAGTTCAGCTATACGGATCGCTCTCGGCCACCGGCATCGGCCACGGCAGCGACAACGCGGTGATCATGGGGTTGATGGGCGAGTGGCCCGACGCGATCGATCCGTCGCAAATCGGCATCCGTATAGAAGCCTTGCGTGAAACCCACACGCTATTGCTCGACGGCCGCTTGTCGGTCCCGTTCATCTGGGCTCGGGACATGCGCCTGATCGAC
The DNA here is from genome assembly GCF_059506005.1 of Pseudomonas sp. Pseusp18. Classification (NCBI taxonomy): domain Bacteria; kingdom Pseudomonadati; phylum Pseudomonadota; class Gammaproteobacteria; order Pseudomonadales; family Pseudomonadaceae; genus Pseudomonas; species Pseudomonas sp. Pseusp18. The sequence continues at coordinate 6,118,688 of NZ_CP169240.1, read as the reverse complement.
GAGAACCTGCCGTTCCATCCGAACGCCATGACCCTGGTCGCCGAAGGCGATCACGGCGAGCTGCATCGCGATACCTACTATTCCATCGGCGGCGGTTTTGTCGTCGACGAGGCGCAAGCTTCCAGCGGTGTGGTGGATCTGGATAACACCGTGCTGCCTTACGATTTCTCCAGTGCCGTCGAATTGCTCAGCCTGTGCAAGAAGCACAACCTGCGCGTGGCCGAATTGATGATGGCCAACGAGAAAGTCTGGCGCAGCGAAGAAGAAATCCGCAGCGGCCTGATGAAGCTCTGGCGCGCCATGCAGGATTGTGTGGAGCAAGGCCTCAAGCACGAAGGCATCCTGCCCGGCGGTCTTAATGTGCGCCGTCGCGCGGCCAAGTTGCACCGCAGCTTGCAAGAGCTGAACAAGCCCAACGTGATCGGCTCGACCTTGAGCGCGATGGAGTGGGTCAACCTGTTCGCGTTGGCGGTCAACGAAGAAAACGCTGCCGGCGGGCGCATGGTCACGGCACCGACCAACGGTGCGGCGGGGATCATTCCGGCGGTGTTGCACTACTTTATGAAATTCAGCGAGGCAGTGACCGACGCCAATGTGGTCGATTACTTCCTCAGTGCCGCGGCGGTAGGGATTCTGTGCAAAAAGAACGCCTCGATCTCCGGTGCCGAAGTCGGTTGCCAGGGGGAAGTCGGTTCGGCTTGCGCCATGGCGGCGGCCGGGTTGGCGGAGGTTCTCGGTGCTACGCCGGAGCAGTTGTGCAACGCGGCGGAAATCGGCCTGGAACACAACCTCGGCCTGACTTGCGACCCGGTGGGCGGGCTGGTGCAGGTGCCGTGCATCGAGCGCAATGCGATTGCCGCGGTGAAAGCGATCAACGCCGCGCAAATGGCGCTGCGCGGTGATGGCCAGCACTTTATCTCGCTGGACCGGGTGATCCGTACCATGCGTGATACCGGTGCCGACATGCACGACAAATATAAAGAGACATCGCGCGGTGGCTTGGCGGTTAGCGCGGTGGAGTGCTGAAACCGAGTTGACCTGTGGAGAGGGGGCAAGCCTGCTCTCCACAAAGACCTCATGTGCTACACCAGACCAGTCAAAACTGCGCACCAAGTGAACACGCGCACTAAAACGCGCCACCTTTTGGCGCGTCGCAAACAGGCAAGCCCGGCTCCCCGGTCGGGGATCAAATTCAAACCCTGACCGTTCGTCACCTGTGCCAGCGGTGACACTCTTGACCGCCGCGTCGCAGACCTGTTCCCACAAGTGCTACCGATTTGCTCACACGCAACAGGGGCACGGGTTTGGGGCCTTTGATGGCACTTTTAACCTCTTATCTCTGCGCGCCATATCTAGACGCATCGCGACGTCGTTTTCAGGAGTTATTGAACGCGCATTCAATTTAGGCATGGCAATTGCTCTGTCATTACAAAGCCCGTCTCCCACGCGAGAACGATGGCAATAAAAAGAGCCTCCGCCTGAGGCCATCACCCGCTTTGTGTGAGGAGATACCGCGATGACGACGTTCAACTCCGGGGCCCAACCCCAGAACCGTGCGCCTCAATCCATCGGCTTTCTGCTGCTGGACAATTTCACGCTGATTTCTCTGGCCTCCGCAGTAGAACCCCTGCGCATGGCCAACCAATTGTCCGGCCGCGAGCTGTATCGCTGGACCACGCTCACCGTCGATGGCGGTCAGGTCTGGGCCAGTGACGGCCTGCAGATCACCCCCGACGCCTCCATGCACAAAGCACCACCCATGGACACCGTCATTGTCTGCGGCGGCATCGGCATTCAGCGCACCGTAACCCGTGAGCATGTGTCGTGGCTGCAAAGCCAGGCGCGTCAGTCCCGTCGTCTCGGCGCGGTCTGCACCGGCAGCTGGGCCCTGGCGTGCGCCGGCCTGCTGGACGGTTTCGATTGCAGCGTGCACTGGGAATGTCTGGCCGCTATGCAGGAAGCTTTCCCGCGTGTGGCCATGAGTACCCGTCTGTTCACCCTCGACCGTAACCGGTTCACCAGCTCCGGCGGCACTGCGCCGCTGGACATGATGCTGCACCTGATCAGCCGTGATCACGGTCGTGAACTGTCGGCCGCGATTTCGGAGATGTTCGTCTACGAGCGTATCCGCAACGAGCAGGATCACCAGCGCGTGCCGCTCAAGCACATGCTCGGCACCAACCAGCCGAAACTGCAGGAAATCGTGGCGCTGATGGAGGCTAACCTCGAAGAGCCGATCGACCTTGATGAACTGGCGGTTTATGTCGCCGTTTCGCGTCGTCAGCTGGAGCGGCTGTTCCAGAAATACCTGCACTGTTCGCCGTCGCGTTACTACCTGAAACTGCGCCTGATCCGTGCTCGGCAACTGCTCAAGCAAACGCCGATGTCGATCATCGAAGTGGCGTCGGTGTGTGGGTTCGTGTCCACGCCGCACTTCTCCAAGTGCTACCGCGAATACTTCGGCATTCCACCGCGTGACGAGCGCGTAGGCTCCAATACCACGCAACAAGTGGCGATGATGCCGCTGCCGCAAGCCTTGGTGCTGTCGCCGTTGTCCGGGCCGCTGTCGGCGTTGAGCCAGGCGCGTAATGAATCGACGTTTGCCAGCGTAAGGCTCTAAACCAGGCAAACTATAGTGGCGAGGGAGCTTGCTCCCGCTGGGCTGCGGAGCAGCCCCAAAACCGGTACATGCATTCTTCATTCACATGTACCGGTTTTGCGACCGCTTCGCGCTCGAGCGGGAGCAAGCTCCCTCGCCACAAAGTGTTCACACCCCGGAAATCAGGCGCTATGGCTCTGTTGGTATTGCGCCAATGCCGGTAACAGTTGCTTGTCAATGGCCTGACGCACGGCCGGCTGGATTGACGCGCTGCTGGTGTACATCTGCTTGACCATGGTTCGCAGTTCCATTGCCCGCTCGTTGTTCAAGCCCCGTACTGCGCATTCGCAGGCTTGCTCGGCGGTTGCGCCGGGGGGCACTGAAAACCCCAACGCTTTCAGCTGGCTCAACAGGTCTTCCTGGTCTATCAAATCGGCGTACATCATGACGCAATCCTTCTTCAGGGAACGGTGTCGTGGTTCGATTCTGGTAGGGGCTGTGGGTGTCGGCAAGGACGATTTGTCGCAATGGCCGCAATACCTATGAACAGGTCGCTTTCGGCTAACTTGCAAAAGAGGGGAGTAGGCACACTGGACTCAGCTGGCTTCACGAAGGTTTGGTCACCCTCGCGCATCAGCTCCTCAACAGTACCCTCCTCAGCTCCGATCTTGTCACGGCTTGATCGGGGTTTTTTTTGCCTGCGAATCCAGAATTTGTGTTGTTTGTGCGGACGCCATCGCGGCGGTGCGGCGATCCGACAAGCCACGCTCCCACAGGGGTCGTGAGTAACCTGTGGGAGCGTGGCTTGCCCGCGATGAACGATGACGCGGTCTAGCGTTGCAAAACGAGAATGCGCGACAGCAATTCATCCCGGTCGACATAACAACCCTGGAAATGCCGTGCACCGGTGGCGGGGTCGAAGGCGTTGCGGGCGTGAAGGGTGCGGCGGTTGTCGAAGCACCACAACTCGCCGGGGTTGAGCCGTGTCATCACCCGGAAACGCGCCTCGCGGGTCATCGCAATGAAACGCCGGTAAGCGCGATACAGCCTGGGCATCTGCTCCACTGAAGCATCGAATGGCCCACGCAGAAAGTTCGCCATGCGGATTTCCGACACTTGCCCGAACGCATCCAGCGCGATGATCGGCGCCAGGCAGCGGTAGTCGCTGTGGCGGTCCTTGTTGCGGAACTCCACGGGGATTTCACACAAGGCTTGAAACGCCTCTGGATCTTCCTGACGCAAGGCTTGGGCGATGGCAAAACCGTCGACGAAAATACTTTCGCCACCGTCGGCGTCATTCACCAGGCAATGCAGAAATTGCAGCCCCGGTTGCAACTCCCGGGTCGGCAAATCGCTGTGCAGTGGCAGGTTGAAGGCGGTATAGGCATTGCTGTCGGCATCGGCCTTGGATTGCACGTTGAACAGCACGCCGAAATTGCTCTCGCGGATGAACGAAATCCGCTGGGCGATCAGCTTCAGCGAGCCCGGCTCGGTGGGGACGCCGCGCACTTGAGTCAGGCCGATATCGCGCACGGCCAGCAGCCATTGCAACAAGGCGTCGTTGTTCTCCATCAGGGCCTGGTATTCGAATACCGGCAGCTGCAAATCGCTGTGCCAAAGCCTGGCTTTCGGTTTTCCGGCCTGGCGTTCGGCGCGAGATTCATCGTCATAGGCATGGGCCCGCAGCCAGCCCGGATCGAAGCGGCTGAGGTGACCGTCCTGCCAATCGACGCACAGACAACCTTCGGCATCGACCGTGGCGTTTTCAGGCATCAGGTGCTCTGCGACATCGACGATTTCCAGCACTTGCTCACGGGTCACCGTGTAGACGCACAGTGGGCACGGGCAGTTGTCCCGCAGCCATTGATGATGAAAAGGGCTGACCCGACCGTCCGCCCACTTCACTTGAATTCGGTCCGCCAGGGTGTGCACGGCGGTCAACGCGCTGATCAACGGATAGGTGCGGAAATCGGCAAAAGCGGCGGCGGTGTTCATGGTTGGGCTCCTTGTTATTTCTCTGGGGGTAATGCGATCACTCGGCCGATCCAGGCGGGTGCGGGCAAGTCGGCCTGTTCGGCGACAATGGCCTGCAGCTTGCTCAAGGTTTCTTCGCTGAACGGTGCGGATCGCGGCCCGGCGAGGTCGACGTGCAGCAGCATTTGTTCATTTCCCGCCAGCTCCTTGTCACCGCCCACCAGATGCAGGCTGTGGTAGAGGTGCAGGCGCTTGCGGTCGTGGCCGATGATCTGCGTATGCACTTCGACGTCTGCATCGAGTTTCACTTCGTGCAGGTAATTGAGGTGCAATTCGAGGGTAAACAGCGAGTGGCCGCTGGCCTCGCGGTTGTTGCTGTCCATACCTAGCCGATCCATCAACGCGTCAGTGGCGTAGCTGAAAATCAGCAGGTAGAAGGCATCGCGCAGATGGCCGTTGTAGTCGACCCAGTCGGGGATGATTCTGGTTTGGTAGGTGGTGAGGGTGGGCATGGTGGAACTCCACAGATAATCGCTGGTGTACACATGTGTGGCGAGGGAGCTTGCTCCCGCTGGACTGCGAAGCAGTCCCAAAACCGGTGGATGCGAGGTATCAGTCGAATCGCGTTTGCTGGTTTTACGACCGCTTCGCGGCCGAGCGGGAGCAAGCTCCCTCGCCACAGGGTGTGTGTTTATTCGCTGAAGGCCATCCCATGCTTCTCTTTGGTGGTTTTCACCGCCTCCAGCACCGCCAGCAAGCAATCGTCACGATAGCGTTCCAGTGCCGAGATGCTGTGTTTGCCCAACTGATCGCTGGTGCCATCCACCACATCGTCAATCAACTTGTCGGTCAGCTCCGGTGCCGGCAGGTACGTCCACGGCAACTGCAACGCTGGCCCGAACTGCGCCATGAAGTGCCGCATCCCGGCATCGCCACCGGCCAGGGTGTAGGTCAGGAAGGTGCCCATGAACGACCAGCGCAGGCCTGCGCCAAAACGAATCGCATCGTCGATTTCACCGGTGGTCGCCACGCCGTCGTTGACCAGGTGCAGCGCCTCACGCCACAAGGCTTCGAGCAAACGGTCGGCGATAAATCCCGGTACTTCCTTGCGCACATGCAGCGGGCGCATCCCCAGGGATTCATAGACTTTCATCGCCGCTTGCACCGCTTCTGGCGCGGTGTTCTTGCCGCCGACCACTTCCACCAATGGCAGCAGATAAACCGGGTTGAACGGGTGCCCGACCACGCAGCGTTCCGGGTGCGTCGAACTCTCGTAAAACTCGCTCGGCAACAGTCCCGAGGTGCTGGAACCGATCAATGCATTGGGCTTGGCCGCCGCGCTGATTTTGCTGTGCAGTTCCAGTTTCAGGTCCAGACGCTCGGGGGCGCTTTCCTGAATGAAATCCGCGTCGCGAACACATTCCTCGATGGTGGCGACAAAGCGCAGCCGATCCTGCGATGCGCCGGGTGCCAGGCCTTGTTTCTCCAGCGCGCCCCAGGCATTGGCGACGCGTTTGCGCAGCGCCGCTTCGGCACCGGGCGCCGGATCCCAGGCCACCACATCGAGGCCGTGGGCGAGGGCGCGGGACACCCAGCCGCTGCCGATGACACCGCTGCCCAGTGCTGCGAAGGTTTTGATATCAGTGATAAAGCTCATGGCGACTTCCTGAATTGGGTTCAAAAAAAATGTGGGAGCGAGCCTGTGTGGCGAGGGGGCTTGCCCCCGTTGGGTCGCGAAGCGGCCCCAAAACCTGTTGCCGCGGTGCATCAGCCACACTGCATGCAATGTTTTACGACTGCTTCGCAGCCGAACGGGGCGGTGCGGCGGTCCGACAAGCCCCCTCGCCACACAAACTCGCTCCCACAGGGGGAAAGGGTGATTTGGGGTCAGCCGCGCTTGGTCAGGCCCATTTTCTTGCGGCCTTCTGCCGGGGTCAGAACGCGGGCGCCGAGGCGGCTGAGGATTTCCGAGGCGCGTTCGACCAGTTGGCCGTTGGTCGCCAGTACGCCCTTGTCCAGCCACAGGTTGTCTTCCAGACCGACCCGCACGTTGCCACCGAGCAGCACGGCCTGTGCGGCCATTGGCATCTGCATGCGACCGATGCCGAACGCGGCCCAGACCGCGTCGGCCGGCAGGTTGTCGACCATGGCTTTCATGGTGGTGGTATCAGCCGGCGCGCCCCATGGGATGCCCAGGCACAGCTGGAACAACGGGTTATCCAGCAGACCTTCCTTGATCATCTGCTTGGCGAACCACAGGTGACCGGTGTCGAAAATTTCCAGCTCAGGCTTAACGCCCAGCTCTTGAATGCGTTTGGCGCCAGCACGCAGCTGGGCAGGGGTGGACACGTAAATGGTGTCGCCGTCGCCGAAGTTCAGGGTGCCGCAATCCAGGGTGCAGATTTCCGGCAGCAATTCTTCAACGTGGGCCAGACGGGTCAGTGGGCCGACCAGATCGGTGTTCGGGCCGAATTCCATCGGGTTCTCGCCCGCGCCGATTTCCAGATCGCCGCCCATGCCGGCAGTGAGGTTGACGATGATGTCGACGTCCGCCTCGCGGATGCGCTCCATCACTTCGCGGTACAGCGCCACGTCACGGCTGAACTTGCCGGTTTGTGGGTCGCGAACGTGGCAGTGGACCACGGTAGCGCCCGCCTTGGCGGCTTCCACGGCGGCTGCAGCGATTTGTTTCGGGGTGACCGGCACGTGTGGGCTCTTGGCGGTCGTGTCGCCAGCACCGGTGAGTGCGCAGGTGATGATGACGTCGTGGTTCATGAGGCGGTTTCCTTCAGGCTTGAGTTTTTGGCGGAGCTTGGGCGTGGCGATCCCGCTCGCAGCCCGCATCGGGCTGCGAATCGGTGGTTCATTTCGGTTCTATTTGCTGGTCAGCTTCAGGTTTTCAGCGGCCGGCTTGCCATCGAAAGTGGTCACGCCTTCGAGCCAGCGTTGCTTGTCTTGCGGGTGATCCTTGAGCCACTGTTTGGCCGATTCGAAAGCGTCCTTGTGATCCAGCAGCGGCTGCATCATCCGGCTCTCGTCTTCGGCGGTGAACGTCAGGTTGCTCAGCAGGCGACCGACGTTCGGGCATTGCTGCGCGTAGCTCGGCGAAGTGACGGTCCAGACCGTGGCCATGCCTTCGTTCGGGCCGAGGGCGTCGTCGCTGCCGGTGAGGTAGGTCATCTTCACGTTGACGTTCATCGGGTGCGGCGCCCAGCCGAAGAACACCACGGCTTCCTTGCGGCGTACCGCACGATCCACTGCCGCCAGCATGCCGGCTTCGCTGGACTCGACCAGTTGGAACTTGCCGAGGCCGAACTGGTTCTTGGCGATCATCGCCTTGATCTGGGTGTTGGCGCCCGAGCCAGGTTCGATGCCGTAAATCTTGCCGCCCAGTTCTTTTTCAAACTTGGCGATGTCGGCGAAGGTTTTCAGGCCCTTGTCGGCAAGGTAAGTCGGTACTGCGAGGGTGGCGCGGGCGTCCTTGAGGCTTGGCGCTTCAAGCACTTTGACCTGCTTGGCATCGACAAACGGCGTGATGGTCTGCGTCATCAGCGGGTTCCAGTAGCCCAGGAACAAATCCAGGCGCTGGTCGCGAATGCCGGCAAAGACGATTTGCTGGGAGGCGCTGGTTTGTTTGGTGCTGTAGCCGAGGCCGTCGAGCAGGACCTGGGTCATGGCGCTGGTGGCGATCACGTCGGTCCAGTTCACTACGCCCATGCGCACGTTCTGGCACGACGCGGGTTCGGCTGCCATGACACTGGCGCTCAAGAAAGCAGTACCGCTGAGTGCAAGAACACAGCTGCTGATCAGTCGTTTCATGTCGGGGTTCCTCGGCAGGTCGTTTATTGTGGGTTCCGGTGTCTGATGCGCCGGTGATGCCCAAGTTACGCAGCAAAGCCCCCGTGAAAACGCACTGCGGCGACCAGCTCTTGCACTGCGGCGACCTGCGCACTTGAATGCCACCGGCAAGTGGCGTATCAACGTCCACACGCTTCCCGCCCTCTCGTTACCTGCCAGTCGAGTGCGCTCCATGTCCCAGGATTTCTACTTCTTGTTGATGCCGGGTTTTTCGGCGATCGGTTTTATCTCGGCAATCGAGCCGCTGCGGGTCGCCAATCGCTTTCGCGGCGAGTTGTACCGCTGGCATGTGTTGAGCGCCGATGGCGGGGCGGTTCTGGCCAGTAATGGCATGTCGGTCAACGCCGATGCGGCGCTGGAGCCGCTGAAGAAAGGCGCAACCTTGTTGGTAGTCGCCGGTTTCGAACCGCTGAAGTTCGCCACCCCGGCCCTGGAACACTGGTTACGTCGTCTGGACAACGAAGGCGTGACGCTAGGCGCCATCGACACCGGCAGCTTCATCCTCGCCGAAGCCGGCCTTCTCGACGGTCACCGCCTGACTCTGCACTGGGAAGCCATCGACGCCTTCAAGGAATCCTATCCACAGCTGAGCGTCACCCAGGAGCTGTTCGAGATCGATCGCCGGCGCATCACCTCGGCGGGCGGCACCGCGTCCATCGACCTGATGCTCGACCTCATCGCCCAGGCCCACGGGCCGCAACTGGCGATTCAGGTCAGCGAACAATTCGTACTCGGGCGCATCCGCCCGCGCAAAGACCACCAACGCATGGAAGTCGCCACGCGATATGGCATCAGCAACAAGAAACTGGTGCATGTCATTGGGGAGATGGAACAGCACAGCGAACCGCCGCTCAGCACTTTGGAGCTGGCGGAATCGATCAAAGTGACCCGACGTCAACTAGAGCGCTTGTTTCGCCTGCACCTGAACGACACACCGAGCAATTTCTACTTGCGCCTGCGGCTGGAGAAGGCGCGGCAGCTGCTGCGCCAGACGGACATGAGTGTGTTGGAGGTGAGTATCGCCTGCGGGTTTGAATCGCCGTCGTATTTCACCCGCAGTTATCGGGCGAGGTTTGAGCGGTGCCCGCGGGAGGATCGCCGGCAAAGCCAGAAGGCCTGATACCGACCTCCTGTAGGAGCGAGGCTTGCCCGCGAAGAGGCCGGCACATTCGAAATCATTGTTGTCTGACACGACGCCTTCGCGGGCAAGCCTCGCTCCTACAGGAGATGTGTCGTTTTTACTTCTTCATCAGTGCCGAGCAGGCCGCTTTGTAAGCCTCATGCTGATACTTGTTCAGCGTGGCCGGCAGTTCAAAGTCGAACTTCTTGTTCTGCGCATTGATCGTCTGCGGCGACAGCAGCGTCACCTCGCAATTTTCCAGCAACTGGAAAACCCCTTCGATCTTGAACGTGGTCGGCCCGCCGGCGAACTCGCCTTTCTTGCTGCGCTTCTTGATCGCGATCCGGTCGATTGAATTCTCACGAATAAACGATGCGGCCTGAGCGGCAAAGACTTTGACGTTGGCGGCTTCGTCGTCATCGTCGAGGGCGATTTTCTTGGTGGCCAGCGCGACGTGGGTCAGCCCCTGATCGTCGAGGGAGGCCACGGCAAGGATTGCTTCGCTGCCTTTGATTTCGATACCGCAGATTTTCATTTGAATCCCTTTTCCTGATGCTGGCGTTCAGCTTACAGCTCTAGTTGATTGGCGGTGATGCCAAAAGCCGCGGCGATTTTCTCACGCGTGGCCTTGCGGGGCTTGGCGACAGTTTCCTGCTGGGCAAAGGCTGGTTGGGAGATGCCCATACGTTTGGCCACTTCATCCTGCGTAAGGTTCAGGTGTTCACGCCAGGCGCGAATCGGTGTCGCGCCGTCGACGATGCGACTGACCACTTCATGGGGGATCAGATCGGGCTCGATCTTTTGTGCCACATACTGTGCGTACGGAATGACCACGAATGCCGGTTTTCCCTCCGCATCATTGATAATTTGAATGTCAGTAGGTGCGTTCATCGCGTTTTTTGACCTCTTGGATACTGACCACTTTGATCGCGCCATCCCAGTCGAACATGATCCGATAACTACCGACTCGCAGTCGATAGGCATAGTCATGGCCAACCAGTGCTTTGACGTTGCCTACGTCAGGCATGTCAGTTAGCGCCGTGATGGCATCCCTAACCTGGATCTGATGAACGGAATGCAATTTCAAGAGCTGCTTAACGGCCTTTCGAGTCCAGTGAATGCTGTTCATGGAAGAATATAAGTCTTTTATAAGATTTGCGAATCTTTACTTATATTTTTCAGGTGGCCAACAAATGAAATTTGTCAGCATGTTGCTCGAAAAAGCTGTGTTAAGCCTTGCTCGGCGGGGAGTTGTAGTCTTGCTCAGTGAGGCTTGTGGGAAAGGTCTTTATTGGGGGGTAAAAGCTGGTAGGGCTACCAGCTTTCGACGGACGATTCAGGATCACTCCTGCCCAATCGACTCCAAAAACTCCGACCGCTCGTCACTCATCCGCGCCACGCAATCGTTTTGCGCAATATTGAATGCCTTGCTGCCGCTCGTCGCCGGAAACGCTTCCACCGCGCAATCGGCATCCCGGGTTTTCAGCCACTGCTGTTGCGCGGTCTTGATTTTGGCGGTGATGTCGGCCAGTTGCGCCTTGTTACTGCCGTAGCGCGTTTGCATGCGTTCGCTCAGGTTTTGGTAGTTGTCGCTCAGCAGCTGTTCGGCGGTGTTTCTGCTGTAAGCCGAGCACTCCAGGGTCTGGACTTCGTTTGCGACGGCGTCGCAGGGGTTGTCGTCGGCCTCTTCGGCCGCCTGTACGCCGGTCGCTATCAGTGCCAAAGCCAGGAAGATGGATTTCATTGCGTCGCCGCCCTTAATTCAGTGAAACATTTGGTGATGCGACGAATTCTGGCCCATGCGAACGGGCTTGAACAGGTAGGCAATCACGTCGGTTGGCGACCCTTTGTCGCGGATTGACGCTTTCGGCAATTCCCCTGTCGTTTTTGCACCCGGCTGCACCGTCCCTCAGGCATATGCTGGCCCCAAAGCGCCGGCACACGATTCGGCGCATGAATCGCTAATAGGGGACTGCCTGATGAGCCCAGCCGAATTACACGCCGACAGCATCGTTATCGACGGCCTGATTATTGCCAAGTGGAACCGTGAGCTGTTCGAAGACATGCGCAAGGGCGGTCTGACCGCGGCCAACTGCACCGTGTCGGTGTGGGAGGGCTTCCAGGCCACCGTCAACAACATCGCTGCCAGCCAGAAGCTGATTCGCGAGAACAGCGACCTGGTGATCCCGGTGCGTACCACCGCCGACATCCGCAAAGCCAAGGAGCAGGGCAAGACCGGCATCCTGTTCGGCTTCCAGAACGCTCACGCCTTCGAAGACCAGATCGGCTATGTCGAAGTCTTCAAGCAACTGGGCGTCGGTATTGTGCAGATGTGCTACAACACCCAGAACCTGGTCGGTACCGGTTGCTATGAACGCGATGGCGGCCTGTCGGGTTTCGGTCGTGAAATCGTTGCCGAGATGAACCGCGTCGGTGTCATGTGCGACCTGTCCCACGTCGGCTCGAAGACCTCCGAAGAAGTCATCCTCGAATCCAAGAAGCCGGTCTGCTACTCCCATTGCCTGCCGTCGGGCCTGAAAGTGCACCCGCGCAACAAGTCCGATGAAGAACTGAAGTTCATCGCCGATCACGGCGGTTTCGTCGGCGTGACCATGTTCGCGCCGTTCCTGGCCAAGGGTATCGATTCGACCATCGACGATTACGCCGAAGCCATCGAGTACACCATGAACATCGTCGGCGAAGACGCCATCGGCATCGGCACCGACTTCACCCAGGGCCATGGCCAGGACTTCTTCGAATACCTGACCCATGACAAGGGCTACGCCCGCCGTCTGACCAGCTTCGGCAAGATCATCAACCCGCTGGGCATCCGCACCGTGGGCGAGTTCCCGAACCTGACCGAAACCCTGCTCAAGCGCGGCCATTCCGAGCGCGTGGTGCGCAAGATCATGGGCGAAAACTGGGTCAACGTTTTGAAAGACGTTTGGGGCGAATAAGCCGCCGCACCTGAAGAATCCTTTCCCCCGGCCGTCCGTGCCGGGGGCAATACAACAAATTTTCTGGAGTTAAGTTTCCATGGCCAAGATCGCCCCGCAATTGCCAATCGAAGTCGACAGCGAAACCGGTATCTGGACCTCTGATGCCCTGCCGATGCTGTATGTGCCGCGTCACTTCTTCGTCAACAACCACATGGGCATCGAGGAAGTGCTGGGCGCCGACGCCTACGCCGAAATCCTCTACAAGGCCGGCTACAAGTCCGCCTGGCACTGGTGTGAAAAAGAAGCCGAATGCCACGGCCTGGAAGGCGTCGCGGTGTTCGAGCACTACATGAAGCGCCTGTCGCAGCGCGGTTGGGGCCTGTTCAAGATCCAGGACATCGACCTCGACAAAGGCACCGCCAGCGTCAAGCTCGAACACTCCGCATTCGTCTACGTGTACGGCAAGGTCGGACGCAAGGTCGACTACATGTTCACTGGCTGGTTCGCCGGCGCCATGGACCAGATCCTGGCCGCTCGCGGCAGCAAGATCCGCACCGTCGCCGAACAAGTTTACGGTGGCTCCGAAGAAGGCCACGACGACGGTTTGTTCACCGTCAAGCCGTTGTAAGTCGAGGAACCCGCCATGGCTTTCGAAGCAATGTTCCAGCCGATCCAGATCGGCAAACTGACCATCCGCAACCGCGTGCTCAGCACCGCGCATGCTGAGGTCTACGCCACCGACGGCGGCATGACCACCGATCGGTACGTCAAGTATTACGAAGAGAAAGCCAAGGGCGGGATCGGCCTGGCGATTTGCGGCGGTTCCTCCAGCGTGGCCATCGACAGCCCGCAAGGCTGGTGGAAGTCGGTCAACCTGGCCGACGACCGGATTATTCCGCACTTCCAGAATCTGGCCGATGCCATGCACAAGCATGGCGCCAAGATCATGATCCAGATTACCCACATGGGTCGCCGCTCGCGCTGGGACGGTGAGCATTGGCCAACCCTGCTGTCGCCGTCGGGCATCCGCGAGCCGGTGCACCGCGCGACCTGCAAAACCATCGAGCCGGAAGAAATCTGGCGGGTGATCGGCAACTACGCCAGCGCCGCTGCGCGTGCCAAGGCCGGTGGCCTGGATGGCGTCGAGCTGTCTGCCGTGCACCAGCACATGATCGACCAGTTCTGGAGCCCGCGAGTCAACAAGCGTACCGACGAATGGGGCGGCAGCTTCGAGAACCGCATGCGTTTCGGCCTGGAAGTGATCAAGGCTGTGCGCAAGGAAGTCGGTCCGGACTTCTGCGTTGGTATCCGTATCTGTGGTGACGAATTCCACCCTGATGGCCTGAGCCATGAGGACATGAAGCAGATCGCCAAGTACTACGACGACACCGGCATGATCGACTTCATCGGTGTCGTGGGCTCGGGTTGCGACACTCACAACACCCTGGCCAACGTTATTCCGAACATGAGTTATCCACCGGAGCCGTTCCTGCACCTGGCCGCCGGTATCAAGGAAGTGGTGAAGGCTCCTGTGCTGCACGCGCAGAACATCAAGGACCCGAACCAGGCAACCCGTATTCTGGAAGGCGGTTACGTCGACATGGTCGGCATGACTCGCGCTCACATCGCCGACCCGCACCTGATCGCCAAGATCAAGATGGGCCAGGTCGACCAGATCAAACAGTGCGTGGGTGCCAACTACTGCATCGACCGTCAGTACCAGGGTCTGGACGTCTTGTGCATCCAGAACGCCGCGACCTCCCGTGAATACATGGGCGTGCCGCACATCATCGAGAAATCCACCGGGCCGAAACGCAAAGTCGTGGTGGTCGGTGCCGGCCCTGCGGGGATGGAAGCCGCTCGTGTAGCCGCCGAACGTGGCCACGACGTGACCCTGTTCGAGAAGAAAGAATTCATCGGCGGGCAGATCACCACCGCCTCGAAAGCCCCGCAACGGGACCAGATCGCCGGTATCACCCGTTGGTTCCAGCTGGAACTGGCGCGTTTGAAAGTCGACCTGCGCCTGGGCGTGGCGGCGGATGCGGCGACCATTCTCGACCTGCGTCCGGATGTAGTGGTGCTCGCCGTTGGCGGCCATCCATTCCTGGAGCAGAACGAGCACTGGGGCGCGGCTGAAGGCCTGGTGGTCAGCAGTTGGGACGTGCTCGACGGCAAGGTTGCGCCGGGCAAGAACGTGCTGGTCTACGACACCATTTGCGAGTTCACCGGGATGTCGGTTGCCGACTTCCTTGCCGACAAGGGCAGCCAGGTCGAGATCGTCACTGACGACATCAAGCCGGGCGTGGCCATCGGCGGTACGTCGTTCCCGACTTACTACCGCAGCATGTACCCGAAAGAAGTGATCATGACCGGCGACATGATGCTGGAAAAGGTCTACCGCGAAGGCGACAAGCTGGTGGCGGTGCTGGAAAACGAATACACCGGCGCCAAAGAGGAGCGGGTAGTGGACCAGGTTGTCGTCGAGAACGGCGTGCGTCCGGACGAAGAAATCTACTACGCACTGAAGGAAGGCTCGCGCAACAAAGGCCAGATGGACATTGAAGCCCTGTTCGCGATCAAGCCACAACCTTCGCTGAGCCAGGCGGGCGACGGCTACTTGCTGTTCCGCATCGGTGACTGCGTAGCCCAGCGCAACACCCACGCGGCGATCTACGACGCGCTGCGGTTGTGCAAGGATTTCTAACGGATTTACCACCATCACCTGTGGCGAGGGAGCTTGCTCCCGCTGGGCTGCGAAGCAGCCCCAAAACCTGCAGTCGAGGTGTATCAGGTGTACACCTGAGACTGTTTTGGGAGCGCTTCGCACTCCAGCGGGAGCAAGCTCCCTCGCCACAAGTAGGTGCGTCGCTCTCATCGGCACGCACATGACCCCGAGGTCTTTGGGAGCTCCACCATGTTGAACACCCTTCTTCCAATCCTGTTGTTTGCTGCCCTGGGCCTGGCTGTCCTGGGCGCGTTGCGGCGGGTGGCTATGTGGCGTCAGGGCCGGGCTTCGAAAGTCGACCTGATCGGCGGTCTGTTCGCCATGCCCAAGCGTTACATGGTCGATTTGCACCACGTCGTCGCGCGGGACAAATACATCGCCAATACTCACGTCGCCACGGCCGGTGGTGCGGTGGCGTCCATTGTGCTGGCGATTCTGGTTCACGGTTTCGGCCTGCATAACCGCATCCTCGGTTATGCACTGCTGTTGATGACGGCAGTGATGTTCGTCGGTGCGATCTTTGTCTTCCTGCGCCGCCGCAATCCGCCGGCCCGGTTGTCCAAAGGTCCGTGGATGCGCCTGCCGAAAAGCCTGCTGGCGTTCTCGGCGTCGTTCTTCCTGTTGACCCTGCCGGTGGCGGGCATCCTTCCGGAAAACTTCGGTGGCTGGGTGCTGGCGGCGATTCTCGGCGTCGGTGTGCTGTGGGGCGTGTCGGAACTGTTCTTCGGCATGACCTGGGGCGGGCCGATGAAGCACGCCTTCGCCGGTGCCCTGCACCTGGCCTGGCACCGTCGCTCAGAACGTTTCGGCGGCGGTCGCTCCACCGGCTTGAAGCCGCTGGATCTGAACGACCCGACCGCGCCACTGGGCGTGGAAAAACCCAAGGATTTCACCTGGAACCAACTGCTCGGCTTCGACGCCTGCGTGCAGTGCGGTAAATGTGAAGCTGCGTGCCCGGCGTTCGCCGCCGGCCAGCCGCTGAACCCGAAAAAACTGATTCAGGACATGGTCGTCGGCCTGGCCGGTGGTACGGATGCCAAGTTTGCCGGCAGCCCTTACCCAGGCAAGCCGATCGGTGAGCACGCCGGTAATCCGCATCAACCGATCGTCAACGGTCTGGTGGACGCTGAAACCCTGTGGTCCTGCACCACCTGCCGCGCCTGCGTCGAGGAGTGCCCGATGATGATCGAGCACGTCGATGCCATCGTCGACATGCGCCGCCATCTGACCCTGGAAAAAGGCGCGACCCCGAACAAGGGCGCCGAGGTCCTGGAAAACCTGATCGCCACCGACAACCCTGGCGGCTTCGCGCCGGGCGGGCGGATGAACTGGGCGGCGGATCTGAACCTGAACCTGCTCAGCGAAAAGAAAACCACCGACGTGCTGTTCTGGGTCGGCGACGGTGCCTTCGACATGCGCAACCAGCGCACCCTGCGTGCCTTCGTCAAAGTGCTGAAAGCGGCCAAGGTCGACTTCGCAGTGCTGGGCCTTGAAGAGCGCGACAGCGGTGACGTGGCCCGGCGTCTGGGCGACGAGGCGACGTTCCAGCTGTTGGCCAAACGCAACATCCAGACCCTGGCCAAATACCGCTTCAACCGCATCGTCACCTGCGACCCGCACAGCTTCCATGTGCTGAAAAACGAATACGGCGCTTTCGATGGCAACTACCTCGTGCAGCACCACAGCACTTACATGGCGGAGATCATTGGCGAAGGCGCTCTGAATCTCGGTCAGCACAAAGGCAGCAGCGTGACTTATCACGACCCGTGCTACCTCGGCCGCTACAACGGCGAATACGAGGCGCCACGCGAAGTGCTGCGCGCCCTGGGCATCGAGATCAAGGAAATGCAACGTTCCGGTTTCCGTTCGCGCTGCTGCGGCGGCGGTGGCGGTGCGCCGATCACCGACATTCCGGGCAAGCAACGGATCCCTGACATGCGCATGGAAGACATCCGCGAAACCGGCGCCGAACTGGTGGCCGTGGGTTGTCCACAGTGCACCGCGATGCTTGAAGGCGTGGTCGAACCACGGCCGTTGATCAAGGACATCGCCGAACTGGTTGCTGATGCGCTGCTTGAAGACGCCGCGCCGGGAAAGCCTTCGGCACCGGCCAAACGTGAACCTGCGGAGGTGCATTGATGAGCGACATTATCCGCCGCGACCCTCGCGCTGAATGGATCGCCCGCAACCGTCTGCACCCGCTGCACGCGGCCATGCAACCGGCGCAACACAGCTGGATGGGGCCTAACGGCGTCATTCGCAAGAATCCTCACGGGATCGGTTTTATCGGTCCCAACGGGATCAAACGGATCGACCGCAGTGGCGCTCAGCAGGGCGGGGCGACTAAACGCTCGGCCGCGGTTGAAGTGCAATTGCCGCTGCATCAAGTGCCTGCACCGGCGTTCTACATCAGCGTGGTGCCAGACATGGTCGGCGGGCGCTTGAGCAGCCACGACCGCGATTTGCTCGGCCTGGCCCATCAATTGGCCGGCAAGGACGGCGCGGTACTGGCGGTGGTCTTCGGTGAGCACAAGGAAAATGCCTTCGCCACGGCTGGCGTTGACCGCTTGCTGGTACTGGAAGGCGACGAATTCAGCGGATATGCACCGGAACAACGCGTGCAGGGCCTGCGGGCTGTGGATAACCAGTTCAGCCCGCGTCACTGGTTGCTGCCGGACAGCCGCAGCGGTGGCGGCGAACTGGGTCGACGCTTTGCTGCCGCACTGGGCGAACGTCCGGCCACACGGGTCTGGCAGGTCAAGGATCAAGAGTGCATCGGCCGTGCCGGTGCCGGTTTGCAGGACCTTGCGCGGCCGGTGGCACGCTTGATTCTGGCGGCTGCCGAATGCGCCGAACCGGTCAGCGAAACCCGTCACGAAGCGTTGCCGGTGGAGTTATCCACAGCGGTCGCTCGCAGCCTGTCGCGGATCGAAGATCTGGGCGCGGTGGCGGTGGACCCGGCGGCGATTCCGATGGCCGAAGCCGAGTTCATCTTCTCGGGCGGCAACGGGGTCAAGGACTGGGGACTTTTCCACAGGACGGCCGAAGCGTTGGGCGCGACCGAAGGTGCGTCGCGGGTGGCGGTGGACGATGGTTTCATGGCGCGCGACCGTCAGGTTGGCGCGTCCGGCACCTGGGTCACCGCGCGGGTTTACGTGGCGGTGGGGATTTCCGGGGCGATCCAGCACCTGCAAGGCATCGGTGCCTGTGACAAGGTGGTGGCGATCAACCTCGATCCGGGTTGCGACATGATCAAACGGGCCGACCTGTCGGTGATCGGCGAGAGCGCCGAGATTCTTCAAGCCTTGATCGATGCGGTAGAGGCTTACCGCAACGACGCCAAGCGCGATGCGGCTTAAGGGAAGGAAAGGGTTATGAGCACGAAAATCATCAGCCTGGTGTCCATCGGCGCCCACCCGACCTCCGGCCGGCCACGCCGCGCCGAGCAGGACGCGCGGGCCGTTGAGCTGGGTTTGCAACTGGCTGGGGATAACCTGCAAGTGCTGCACGCCGGCGACGTTGCGGAACCGGCGCTACGTGCCTATCTGGGCATGGGCCTGGAACAGTTGCATGTGCTGGAACAACCGGTCGGCGCAGATGCGCTGCCGGCATTGACCGCTTATTTGCGTGACGCCGGGGCACAGGTGGTGTTGACCGGTAGCCAGGCGGAAACCGGTGAAGGCTCGGGCATGTTGCCGTTCCTGCTGGCCGAAAGCCTTGGCTGGCCGCTGGTGGTGGGTTTGGCGCAAGTCGAATCCATCGACGGCGGTTCGGCGCTGGTGCTGCAGGCCTTGCCTCGCGGTCAGCGCCGTCGCTTGAAAGTGCGTCTGCCGTTCCTGGCGACTGTGGATAACGCAGCGCCCAAGCCTCGGCAGAGCGCCTACGGTCCGGCGCGACGCGGGGTGTTGCAGGCGGATGAAGTGGAAGTGGTCGACGATGAACTGCTGGCTGTGGCCACGCTGCAACCGGCCAAGCCACGACCCAAACGCTTGAAAGTGATCAAGGCCAAGAGCGGTGCCGACCGCATGAAGGCCGCGACGGCCAAGGCCAGTGGCGGCGGCGGGCAAGTGCTCAAGGGCGTGACCGCGCAGGCGGGCGCTGAAGCCATTCTCAAGTTGCTGATTGAAGAAGGCGTAGTCCGCTGACAAGTAGTCACCATAGATGTGGGAGCCTGTGTGGCGAGGGGGCTTGCCCCCGTTGGGCTGCGCAGCAGTCCTGAAATCTCTGATGTACCAAAGATCCTGTGAGTGCTACGCACTCAAACGGGGGCAAGCCCCCTCGCCACAAAGTGCTCCTGACGTGCTGGAGACGCAGGCCTGAAAACCATCTCACCGAAGTTTATGGGGAAATAATGGAAGTTGAATTTCGTCCGGCATTGCGCACGGATGCGCGGGAGATTGCCCGTTTGTTCCAGATTTCGTCAGAGGGGGCTTCGGATTACATCTGGAGCCAGTTGGCGGAGCCCGGGCAGGATCTGCTGGAAGTGGGGGCCATTCGTTACGCCCGTGAAGATGTCGATTTCTCCTATCAGAACTGCGTTATCGCGCAGGTGCAGGGGCGGGTCATCGGCATGATGCACAGTTACGTGACGCGTCACGATCCGTTGGCGGCTCCGGTGACTGATCCGGTCCTGGCGCCTTACGCCGACATGGAAGTCCCCGATACCCTCTATATTTCGAGCCTGGCCCTGCATGAAGGTTGGCGCAACAAAGGCTTGGGTGTGCGCTTTCTCGAGCATGCTCAACAGCGTGCCGATCAACTGGAACTCAACGGCCTGAGCCTGATCGACTATGCGGCGAATATCGGGGCCCGGCGCTTTTATGAACGCCACGGTTTTGGGATTGTTAAAACCTGCCAGGTTGTTCCTCATCCGATGATTCGGGTGACGGGTGATGCCTATCTCATGCATCGGCCTTAAGAGGCCGGTTTTGATTGTGTACATATCCTTTACTGCGGTAATGGCGGCTGGCGGTTTCGCTCTTACAGCGAGTCACTTTCGAAAAGCGCGAAAGTAACCAAAGCGCTCTTGCCCCTTTCGTTCGGCCCTTCGCCTAGGCTCAGGGTGCCCTCGCTCCGGTCCTGCTCCGTGGGCCCGCCGCCATCGGCCATCCATGGCCGGGGGCGGCTAACCCGGCATCCATGCCGGGTTGCCCACTACGCAGAACCTCCACTCGGCCTCTCGAGGGGGCGGTGCGTCAAAATCAAAAGCAAGGCGGCCTACCGGCCGGCCTGATCTCACGTGCACGCATTTCCCTGTAGGAGCTGTCGAGCGAAGCGAGGCTGCGATCTTTTGATCTTGCTTTTGCTTTTGCTTTGCTTTGCTTTGCTTTGGCTTTTGATCTTGATCTGTACGCCCCTTTCCCAGAGGCCGAACGCAGGCGTTGCGCAGGGGGCACCGCGGCAGGGATGCCGCGGTAGCCGCCCCCGGCCATGGATGGCCGATGGCGGCGGGCCCCCGGAGCAATGCCGGAGTGAGGGCATGCCGAGCCTAGGCGAGGCACCGAATGGCGGGGCAAAAGCGTTTTGGTTACTTTGGCGCTTTTCCAAAGTGACCCGCTGTAAGAGCGGAACCATAAGCCGCCGTTACCGCAGAAATGGATATGCACTCCCAACACCTGGCCCCAACATTACCCACAATCCCTGTTAGCGCTTCTGTGGATAACATGTTCGCCCCTCGCTACACCCCATGCCAATCAAGCCCTGCAGCCCTCCGTACAAAAAACAACCAGCCTAAGCCACGGTTTTTTCGGGCTTTTTCCACAGCATAACCTCGCTCACTGGCCGACACTTGCCCCCAATCTCTGTTGGCGCTTCTGTGGATAACATGTTCGCCCATCGCTACAGCCCATATAGATCGCGGCTTTCAGTAGGTTGATCAAATATTGTCCAATTCGACGTTTTCCCCCACTAATCCTCCCGCAAACCCCGAATTCTCGCGGGTTTCAGCGGTTTTCCACAGAACGAGCAAAGTTGCCCCCAAAGTCTGTTGGTGCTTCTGTGGATAAGGTGTTCGCCATCCCCTGCGCGCCATGTAAACCGTGCTCTGCAAGCTTCTGATTAAAAAATAACCAGTGTCTGGCTAAAACCCTGCTTCTGGATAAGTCACGGTTTTTCTTCGGTTTTTGTGAATAGATTTAGCCTGTCACCCACAGTTGTCCCCATTTGCTGTGGGTGGAGATGTGGATAACTTGTTCGCTGAACCCTGTAAGCCACGGCCCGTATAGGCCGGAACGCGATAGATCAGATTTCATACAGTTCTAAGGCACTTCCTTGACTTCGATCTGTCGCCTGTCTTCACTCTCATCGCATAAGGACAACTGTCACTTATCCACATCTGGTTCAGGGAGAACGCGTGATGGATAGCCAGCCACATCGCTCGCAGCCACATTCGCACCAAAGCCCCTGCACGACCTGTGTCCCGACATCCGCCACCTTGTTGCACAAGCGGATTCATCGTCGCGCCGCCAATCAGCGCGCTCGTCTATAGCACCTGGCCCCCTTATGCCATTACGCCGCTGCCATTGAGGCCCGACCGTGCCCGGTGACCAGGCGTTTGTTCGTCTATCGATTGCAGGCAACCGCAGAGTTGCTCCATCTGCCTGAGAGGAAATGACCCATGACACGGATCGCCACGCCCATCAGCGATATCAAGGAACATTACGACGTGATCGTCATTGGCTCCGGCTACGGCGGCGGGATCGCGGCGTCGCGCCTGTCCCGGGCCGGCAAGCGGGTATGCCTGCTGGAGCGAGGCCGGGAAATCCAGCCCGGCGAATACCCCAATACGATGCTGGCGGCCACTGAAGAGCTGCAAGTGCATGACCCGGACGGGCACATCGGTTCGCGCACCGGGCTGTTCGACCTGCACGTCAACGCCCAGCAGAACGTAGTGGTCGGTTGCGGCCTGGGTGGCACGTCGCTGATCAACGCCAACGTCGCGCTGGAACCGGAACCCGGTGTGTTCGACGATCCGCGTTGGCCGCTGGCGGTACGTGAACATCGCGACACGCTGCTCAAGGACGGATACGCCCGGGCTCGGGAGATGCTCAAGCCCAATCCCTATCCGAAAACCGCTCCGACCTTGCCCAAACTCGAGGCTAACCAGAAGTCCGCCGATTACCTCAAGCAAGGCGCGCACTTCTACAAGCCGCCGATCAACGTGACCTTCGACAAACTGCCGAACAACCTCAACCACGTCGGCGTCGAGCAATTGCCGTGCAACCACTGCGGCGACTGCGTTTCGGGCTGTAACAACAAGGCCAAGAACACCACGTTGATGAATTACCTGCCGGATGCCTGCAACCACGGCGCAGAGATTTTCTGCCAGGCCGAGGTGCGGCATCTGGAGCGCGACGGCGATGGCTGGATCGTGCACTTCCAATACCTGGACAGCGGCCGTGAGAAATTCTCCGCGCCGACGCTGTTCGTCAAGGCGGACATTGTCGTGGTGTCGGCCGGCACCCTGGGGTCCACCGAAATCCTCCTGCGCTCTCGGGACAAAGGCCTGTCGACGTCCGATCAGCTCGGCGAAAACATGAGCGGCAATGGCGACATCCTCGGTTTCGGCCACAACTGCGATGAAACGATCAACGGCATCGGTTTCGGTGCCCATCCGGCCTCGGAAATGAAACCGGTCGGCCCGTGCATCACCTCGATCATCGACATGCGCACCGAAGGCGACTGGCGCAGCCGCATGGTTATCGAAGAAGGCTCGATTCCCGGCGCACTCGGCCGGCCCATGGTGCCGAGCATGGCCACATTCGCCGGGTTGATCGGCAAACCCACCGATGACAGCTTCACCGGCAAGCTCAAATATGCCGAGCGCGAAGCCGAAAGCTTCCTGCGCGGCCCGTACCACGGCGCCCTGCACAACATGCAGACCTACCTGATCATGAGCCACGACGACGGCAAGGGGCGCATGGTGCTCGACAGTAAGGATCAGCTGCGCATCGACTGGCCGGGCGTTGGCGAGCAGGAAAACGTCAAGATCGGCAACGAGCGCTTGCACCAGAGCACCAAGGCATTGGGCGGGATCTGGGTCGAGAACCCGATCTGGACCGAGCTGCTCAAACACAGCATCGTTTCCGTGCACCCATTGGGCGGTTGTGTGATGGGCGAGGATGCGACGCAAGGCGTGGTCAACCACAAGGGCCAGGTGTTTAGCGGCGTCAGCGGCACCGATGTCTATGCCGGGCTATACGTGGCCGACGGTGCGGTGATCCCGACCTCACTGGCGGTCAATCCGTTGCTGACCATCTCTGCCGTGAGCGAGCGCAACATGGGGCTGCTGGCGGCCGATCGTGGTTGGCACATCGACTACACGTTGCCCTCGGCACCGCGCAAACCGGTGGTGGCACCGACCCTCGGCGTGCAGTTCACCGAAACCATGAAGGGCTATTTCTCCAAAGATTTCACCCAGCCCCAGGGCACCGATCTCAAACTCTACGAAGCGGCGGCCAAACGCGGCAAGTCGGATAACTCGCCGATCGAATTCACCTTGACCATCACCGCCAACGACCTCAATCGCATGATCAAGGAGCCAGAACACGCCGCGACACTGGTCGGCTCTCTGGATGCGCCGGGCTTGTCGCCGGAACCACTGACCGCCAGCAATGGTGTGTTCAATCTGTTCGAGGAATATCAGGAACAGGTTGGCGTGCGGCACATGAATTACGACATGAAGCTGACCGCTGAGGACGGCAGCGATTATTACTTCAGCGCATTCAAGACCGTGCCCGAAGACAACGGCGTGCTGAACGTCTGGCACGACACCAGTACGCTCTATGTGACGCTGTATCGCGGGCCAGACAAGACAGGCGAGGTGATCGGCTCGGGGGTGATGCACATCGAGCCGGCCGATTTTGCCAAGCAGATGACCACCATGAAGGTGCTCAACGCGCGCAACGAACGTGAGCGCATTGAAGGGCTGGCGCGGTTCGGCAAGTTCTTCGCCGGCATCTTGTGGGAGAGCTACGGCGGGGTGTTCGCGGGCGACATCTACTTCAACCCCGATGCGCCGCCCCGGCAGAAACGGCCGCTGGATGCGCCGACGCCAAGCGTGCAGTTCTTCCAGACCGAAGACAGCGTCCAGCTCCGCCTGACCCGTTATCAGGGCGGCACCAAGGGGCCGGTGATGCTGGTGCATGGTTTGGGTGTGGGCTCGAATATTTTCTCCACCGACACCATCCAGACCAACCTGCTGGAGTACCTGTGCAAGCACGAGTACGACGTCTGGCTCCTGGATTTCCGGGTCAGCATCCTGCTGCCGGCCAGCAAACATGAATGGAACGGCGACCAGATTGCCCAGTACGACTTCAAGGCCGCCATCGAGCATATCCAGCAGGCCACCCTCGCCGCTGACGTGCAGTGCGTGGTGCATTGCTACGGCGCGACGACCTTCTTCATGTCACTGCTGGCCGGATTGCAGGGCGTGCGTTCGGTGGTCTGTTCGCAGATCGCCGCGGACACGGTGGTCGCCACGGCAACGGGGCTCAAGGCCGGTCTGCATTTGCCGGGGATGCTCGACGCCATCGGCATCAAATCCCTCACCGCGTATGCCGACAACAAGGAGAGCTGGTTCAACAAACTCTATGACAAGGCCCTCAACATCTACGCCCGCATCGAGGCTCAAGGTTACTGCACCAACCCGGTGTGCCACCGCATCACCTTCATGTACGCGTCGCTGTACCGCCACGACACACTCAACGAAACCCTGCACGACAACCTGCACGAGCTGTTCGGTGAGTCGAACATACAGACCTTCGAACACCTGGCGCTGATCCTGCGCAAAGGCCATCTGGTGGACTTCAAGGGCCAGGACGTCTACATGCCGCACTTCGACCGGCTGACCATGCCGATCTGCTTCATCAGCGGCGAAGACAATCAGTGCTACTTGCCCGAAAGCACGCTCAGGACCTATGAGCGCGTGTGCAAAGTCCATGGGCCGGAGCGCTACAGCCGGCATGTGGTGCCGGGTTACGGGCATATTGACTGCATGTTCGGCAAGAACGCGGTGGTCGATGTGTACCCGATCATCCTGCAGCACCTGGAGAAAACCGCCCTCGGCTGATCGGGCTTTTTGTGGCGAGGGAGCTTGCTCCCGCTGGGTTGCGCAGCAGCCCCAAAACCTGAGGATGCGATCGATCAGATACACCGCGTTTTCTGGTTTTACGACTGCTTTGCAGCCGAACGGGAGCAAGCTCCCTCGCCACAATAGCCGTGTGCTGACTTGGGATTGGCGACTACAAGGAAATGGATGCCATGGACAGTTACATCCGCTGGTTTCAACGCTTCATCTGGATAGGCATCGCAATGAACATGGTCTTCGCGATTCCGGCGCTGTTTGCACCGGCGTTGCTGACCTCGATGCTCGGGATGCCTCCACAACTCTCCGATCCTTGGCTGGAGAACGCCGGCATGTTGCTGGTGGGGATCAGCCTTTTTTACATGCCGTCAGGCTTCAATGCCCCCAAATACGTGGTGCATTCGTGGCTGTGCGTATTGTCGCGGTTGGTCGCCGTGGCGTTCTGGATTTACCTGATCAACACCAGCAACCAGGCCCAGGTGTTCGTGCCGATGCTGCTGGGCGACCTGGGCATGTTCCTGATCCTCGGGATTCTGCTGTACCTGGGCAGCGCGCCGGCCAATCGGCCGTTCGCCCTGCTTCGCGATGGCTGGCGTGAGTGGTGCGCAGCGTGGGCGCGACGCTGGCGGCGGCACAGCTTCAAGGTCGCCACGCTGGTCGTGGTGCTGGCGCTGGGGTTTATCGGCTACGAAACCTGGTACCAGATGCTGCGAGTGGTGCCGGCCGAGCGATACGCTTCTGACGAAGACCACTACAAATACGCCGCCATCGGGCTGGGCATCGAAGCACGGATTCCCTATTACCTGTTCGCCGTGTTGCCGCAGATGTGCCCGGAGAAACTGCCGAAGCCCGGCGGTTACGAAGTGTTCGGTTTCCTCTACGAGAACGGCAAGGACCTGCCGATCGGCATGGCCAAGCGGCAGATCGGCTACCCGACCGTGGAGCCCAACTGCGCCTTGTGCCACACCGGCTCCTACCGCGCCAATGCCAGCGACGTTGCGACCCCGGTGGCCTCCGCGCCGGCCAATACCCTGCAGCTGCAGGCCTTCCAGTGGTTCGCCTACGATTGCGCGAGTGACCCCAAATTCACGCCTGACGCGGTGATGACGGCGATCAACAGCAAGTTTCAGCTTGGGTTCTTCGAGCGCCTGTACAACCGTTATCTGATCATCCCGATGGCCACCAGCGCGCTGATCAAACAAAAGCAGGCCTATGCCTGGCAGAAGCTGCGCGCACCGCAAGGGCCGGGGCGTACCGACACCTTCAACCCGACGAAAATGGTGGTGTTCGGCTTCCCGGATGACTCGACCATCGGCACCGTCGACTTGCCGCAAGTCTGGAACCAGAAACCCCGGGAGTCGCTGTACCTGCACTGGGACGGCAACAACAACGATATCCATGAGCGCAACTACGCGGCGGCCATGGCCGTGGGCGCGACGCCGGAGTCGGTGCTGCCGGACAGTTTCAACCGGGTGACCAATTGGCTGCTGGGCCACAAGGCACCGGCCTGGCCGTTCGCGCTGGATCAGGCCAAAATCGCCCGGGGCAAGCCGGTCTGGGAAAAAAATTGCGCCGGTTGCCATGACTTCGGCCGCACCGACACCGGTCAGGTCACCACCACTATTGATGAACTGGGCACCGATCCCCATCGGCTGAACTCGTTCACCACCGGTTTAGTGACAGCCTTCCACGGCTTCAAGAAACCGCCGTTCGACTTTGGCGCTTACCGCAAGACCCAGAGCTACAGCAACACGCCCACCGACGGCATCTGGTTGCGCGCGCCGTACTTGCACAACGGTTCGGTGCCGACCCTGTGGGATTTGCTGCAACCACCGGAACTGCGGCCGCAGGTGTTCTTCACCGGCTCCGACATTTACGACAAGGACAAGGTCGGCTTCGTCACCGGTGGCGAGCAGGTGAAAGCCTCGGCGGACTTCAAATACGACACGCGCCTGGAGGGCAACCACAACGGTGGTCACCTGTACGGCACGCAATTGTCGGAACTCGATAAGCGGGCGCTCATCGAGTTCATGAAAACCCTGTGATTCCACTACGGATGGAGGAAGTCGACATGTCATTGGTCAGTCATTGGGAACATGAGTACGTCAAGGTCAAGCTACGTTTGCATGGTTTGGTCACCCGCCTGGAAATGGCCTGGAAGAAGCTCGTCAGTGAGCTTGAGCCTGAGGAGTACCAGGCCATCGTCGCGCTGCTGCAGCGGGGGCACGATCAGGCGCAATACGTGCTCAAGCACGGCGACATGCCGGACGATCAACCGAGTGTGCCGTGGGAGTTGTCCCACGGCTTGTCGATCTTGCACATCGGCAACGCCAGCCCCTTGCCGCAATCGGTAGATGAACTGCAAACCCGAGTGCTCAAGGACGGTAGCCTGCTCGGTTGTCGCAAATGGGAGCTGCTGGATCTGTTGTGGAGCGAAGCGCTGCTCAAGTGGATCGAGAACCTGCGGCATCACGCACCGTTCGCCACCAATCCGGCGTTGATGCGCATGGACAGTGACGTGACCCTGGCCATCGCCGGCGACTGGGGCACCGGGCCGTTCGACAGTCATGCCCCGGCGGTAGCGGTGGCCAATCAGATGCAACTGGCCCAGGCCGACTTCACCATCCATTTGGGGGATGTGTATTACGCCGGCACCCGCTCCCAGGAAGACGTCGACATGGTCGGCTGGCCGATGGGCAAGCACGGCTCGTTCACCCTCAACTCCAACCACGAGATGTACAGCGGCGCCCATGGCTACTTCAAGGAACTGGCCAAGCGTTTTCCAGCACAGCAGGGCACCAGTTATTTTGCGTTGTACAACGATGACTGGCTGGTGGTCGGGATCGACTCGGCTTATGCCTCCAGTCCAATCAACCTGTATATGGACGGCGCGCTGAACAAGCAGCAGATCGACTGGATGAAAGACTTGCCCAAACGCAAGAAGATCATGGTGCTCAGTCATCACCAGGGCTTTGACATTACCGGGCGTGACAAGACCGCGTTGTACAAGCCGGTGTGCGATGCCTTGGGACGCGAGCCGGATTACTGGTATTGGGGGCATTTGCATAACGGCATCTGCTATGCCACTCAAGGTGGCTTGCATGCACGTTGCGCAGGGCATGGGGCGATTCCCTATGGCAATGCCAGCGAGCTGAACGGGCATCCGGGGGTGCTGTGGTCGGAAACGCAGAATGCGCGGGATGAGGCGTACCCGGATCGGGTGTTGAACGGTTATGTGAAGGTGCGGCTGGTGGGGGAGAACATCGAAGAGACGTTTATTGGCGAGGATGGTTCGGTGCGGTGGTCTTCGGTATTACAGTAATTGTGCGTTGCCGTTGAAAAGATCGCAGCCTGCGGCAGCTCCTACAGGTGCCGCAGGCTGCGATCTTTTGATCTTGATTAACCCTGAACCGGCACGCCTTTGAGGTAAGGCGCAGGCTCGGCCCCGAGGTTGTTCAGCAGGCGCTCGCTGTACCAGTCCACGAAGTTCACCACACCAAACTCATAGGTCTTGGAGTAAGGCCCTGGCTGGTACGCGGTGGAGTTGATCCCGCGCTGGTTCTCTTCGGCCAGGCGACGGTCCTGGTCGTTGGTCGCATCCCAGACCTGGCGCATGCGCTCCACGTCGTAGTCCACGCCTTCGACCGCGTCCTTGTGGACGATCCACTTGGTGGTGACCATGGTTTCCTGGGCGCTGATCGGCCACACGGTGAACACGATGATGTGGTCGCCCATGCAGTGGTTCCACGAGTGCGGCAGGTGCAGGATGCGCATCGAGCCCAGGTCCGGGTTCTTGATGCGGCCCATCAGTTTGGCGCAGCCCTGTTTGCCGTCCATGGTCATCGATACGGTGCCCTTGAGCAGCGGCATGCGCACGATACGGTTACGCAGGCCGAAACTGGCGTGGGCGTAAGGGATCTTCTCGGCTTCCCAGGCAGCGGCGGAAGCGGCTACGTGGTCCTTGAAGGCCTGGTCGGCACGCGGGTCGGTGACGTCGTCCCATTCCAGCAGGGTTTTCAGCAATTCGGGGTGTGAACCGCCGCAGTGGTAGCACTCGCGGTTGTTTTCCAGCACCAGTTTCCAGTTGGCTTTTTCCATCAAGGTGGTTTGCACCGCCACCTTGGTGTTCTCCATGTCGTACGGTTCCATGTAATGGCTGAGCGTCGACAGGAAGTCATCGATGGCCGGCGGGTTTTCTGCCAGGCTGATGAAGATGTAACCGCCGGCGGTCTTCACGTTCACCGGTTTGAGGCCGTATTGCTTCATGTCGAAGTCGGCGCCCATTTCGGTGCCGGCGAACAGCAGGCGACCGTCCAGCTCGTACGTCCACTGGTGGTAGTGGCAGACCAGTTTGGCGACCTTGCCTTTTTCACTGGTGCACAGCCGTGAACCGCGGTGGCGGCAGACGTTGTGGAACGCATGCACCACGCCATCGGCGCCGCGAATCACGATGATCGGGTTCTTGCCGACTTGCAGCGTCAGGTAGTTGCCCTTGGTCGGGATCTCGCAGGTCATGCCGGCGATCAACCACTCTTTCTGGAAGATTTCCTGCATGTCGATATCAAACAGCCGCTCGTCAGAGTAAAACGGCTGCGGCAGCGAGAAAGTGCGCTCGCGCTCTTGCAGCATCTGCGCAGTGGCCTTGCGTGCGGGTTCCAGTGGATCGCCCAGGCTCAGGGTAGTGGTGACGTCCATCGTTTAATCCTCAAGGCCATTCTGTGTGGCCGGCGAAAGTGGCTAATCAGGTTTGCTACGCAAGGTGTAAAGGTTGTGTCTTGGTATGGGGCGAGTGTGGGGCCGGCGCTCCCCGGAACCTTATCCATGGGCGACATGGCCCAATCTGTTCCCGACGCGCAACCCCCGGTAATTGGGGGCTGGTCGCGATAAGTATGTCAATGTCGCAGATAGGTAAATGGCGGGGCTGCTCTATACGCAGAATCGCCAACATAAAGGCCGGTAGTCGGCCGTGGAGATCAGCATGTCCAACAACTTCCTGAACCCGGTAACCACCCAGACCTGGGCCAATGGTCGACACATTGTCCGTTGCGTCAAAGTCATCCAGGAAACCTGGGATGTGCGCACCTTCTGCTTTATGGCCGACCAGCCGATCATGTTCTTCTTCAAACCGGGGCAATTCGTCACCCTGGAGCTGGAAATCGAAGGCCAGCAGATCATGCGTTCGTACACCATTTCCAGCTCGCCGTCGGTGCCATACAGCTTCTCGGTGACGATCAAGCGCGTACCGGGCGGCAAGGTCTCGAACTGGTTGCATGACACCCTGCATGAAGGCTACGAACTGGCGGTGCACGGCCCGGTCGGGCTGTTCAACGCCATCGACTTTCCGAACCCGAAAGTGCTGTACCTCAGCGGCGGCGTGGGCATCACCCCGGTGATGTCCATGGCGCGCTGGTTCTTCGATACCAACGGCAATGTCGATATGGCCTTCATCCATAGCGCCCGCTCGCCGAAAGACATCATTTATCACCGCGAGCTGGAGCACATGGCGTCGCGGATCGAAAACTTCAGCCTGCACCTGATCTGCGAGAAACACGGTTTTGGTGAGCCGTGGGCCGGATACCGCGGTTATCTCAACCACAAGATGCTCGAACTGATGGTCCCGGACTTCCTTGAGCGGGAAGTGTTCTGCTGCGGCCCAACGCCATACATGAACGCGGTCAAGCGCTTGCTGGAGAACGCCGGCTTCAATATGAAGCGCTACCACGAAGAGTCCTTCGGCGCCACGCCGCCAGAGGCAATCGCCGATGCAGAGGAACACGCTGAACAAGCGGCCGACGCCCCCGCAATCGACGCCGCCGACCTGAACCAGGTGGAATTCACCGCCTCCGGCAAAAGCATCCGCGTGGCCCCGGGCGAAACCGTTCACGCCGCTGCCGCCAAACTGGGCCTGATGATCCCCAAGGCTTGCGGCATGGGCATCTGCGGCACCTGCAAGGTAATGAAGCTTGCCGGCGAAGTGGAAATGGAACACAACGGCGGGATTACCGAGGAAGACGAAGCCGAAGGGTTCATCCTGTCTTGCTGCAGCGTGCCGAAGGGTGACGTGCGGATCGAGTATTGATCGGTCGAGATGACCACTGAATAACTCCCGTAGAAGCTGCCGAAGGCTCGGGCCGCGTTCGGCAGCTCCTACAGGGTGTGTGTAGATCCATCAATCAACGAACAGATCCGGCATCAGCAGCGCGTCGCTGTCCGGTGCATACCGATACCCTTCAAAATCCGTCACCCCATGCTCGCCCAAAATCTCCTCATCGATCAGCAACCGACCGGTAATGCTGCGACAGCTGCTGTCGAGAATGATGTGGGCGGCATCCGCCATGATCGCGGGTGTGCGGGCATGTTTGAATGATTCGCGCGATCCGAGCTGAAACTCGATTGCCGCGGTGGCGATCATGGTCTGCGGCCATAGAGAGTTGACGCTGATACCGTAGGCGGCGAATTCCTCGCTCATGCCCAGGGTGAGCATGCTCATGCCGTACTTGGTGACGGTGTAGGGGCTGTATTGGGCGAACCATTTGGTGGCCAGGTTCAGCGGCGGTGACAGGTTGAGGATGTGGCCGCTGGATTTTTTCAGATAGGGCAGGGCGGCCTGGCTGCACAGCAGCACGGCGCGGGTGTTGATCTGGTGCATCAGGTCGAAGCGCTTGAGTTCGATGTGCTGCACGCCGGTCAGCTTGATCGCTCCTGCATTGTTGATCAGTGCGTCGATGCCGCCGAAATGTTCGCTGGCGTCAGCCATCGCGTGGCGCACAATGGCTTCCTCGCGCACATCCACCTCCAATGCCAGCGCCTTGCCGCCCGCAGCTTCGACTTCCGCCGCAACGCTGAAGATGGTGCCGGGCAGTTTGGGGTGAGGGGCGGCGCTTTTCGCGGCAATCACGATGTTGGCCCCGTCGCGCGCGGCCCGCAGCGCAATCTCGCGACCAATCCCGCGACTGGCGCCGGTGATGAACAGGGTTTTGCCTTGTAATGACATGCGGACGCTCCCGATTGGCGTGATCCGAGCGGATCGAAACGGCTCGCAGTCAATGTAGACCAACTCGTGCGGGACTGTGGCAAGGGGGCAAGCCCCTCGCCATAAGATCTCTTGCCAATCAAATAGCTGAGGTCGAGCGCAGAACCTGTGGCGAGGGAGCTTGCTCCCGTTGGGTTGCGAAGCAGCCCCAAAGCCTGAGCATGCGGTCTGTCAGGTGGACCGCGTTGGCTGGTTTTACGACTGCTGCGCAGCCGAGCGGGAGCAAGCTCCCTCGCCACAAAGTCGCATTTCAACCAAATAGCTGAGGTGGAACACAGAGCCTGTGGCTGGGAGGGAGGGAGTCAGGCCGCCATCACGTGCCGAATATCCGCCGCCAGTTCCCGCACGCGTTCTTCTTCGGTGTCCCACGAGCACATGAACCGTGCGCCGCCGTTGCCGATGAAGGTGTAGAAGCGCCAGCCCTTGGCGGTCAGTGCGGCGATGGCCGGCTCGGAGAGTTGCAGGAACACACCGTTGGCCTGCACCGGGAACATCAGCTCGACGCCAGGAATGTCGCTCACCAGTTCGGCCAGCAACTGCGCGCAGTGGTTGGCGTGGCGGGCGTATTTAAGCCAGGCGTCGTTTTCCAGAATCCCGACCCAGGGGGCCGAGAGGAAGCGCATCTTCGACGCCAGTTGCCCAGCCTGCTTGCAGCGGTAGTCGAAATCTTCGGCCAGTTTGTGGTTGAAGAACAGAATCGCTTCGCCCACCGCCATGCCGTTTTTCGTACCGCCAAAGCACAGCACGTCGACGCCGGCCTTCCAGGTCAGGTCGGCTGGCGAGCAACCCAGATACGCGCAGGCGTTGGAGAAACGAGCACCGTCCATGTGCAGGTTCAAGCCCAGTTCTTTACAGGTGACGCTGATGGCGCGGATTTCTTCCGGGGTGTACACGCTGCCGACTTCAGTGGCCTGGGTCAGGGTCACGACGCGTGGTTTGGGATAGTGGATGTCCTGGCGCTTGAGAGCAATTTCGCGGATCGATTCCGGCGTCAGCTTGCCGTTTTCGGTGCGGGCGATGAGCAGCTTGGAACCGTTGGAGAAAAACTCCGGTGCGCCGCATTCGTCGGTTTCGACGTGGGCGGTTTCCGAGCAGATCACGCTGTGGTAACTCTGGCACAGCGACGACAGGGCCAACGAGTTGGCCGCGGTGCCGTTGAAAGCGAAGAACACTTCGCAGTCGGTTTCGAACAGCTTACGGAATTGATCGGACGCGCGTGCGGTCCACTCATCGTCGCCGTAAGCGCGTTGGTGGCCGTGGTTGGCCTGTTCCATGGCAGCCCAGGCTTCAGGGCAAATACCGGAATAGTTGTCGCTGGCGAATTGTTGGCTCTTGTCGGTCATGGCCGGCTTCCGTGATCGAGGCGCTTGTGGCGCTTCGTTGGTCAATGATGATGTGCACTTTACCGAAGATCGTCCGGGGAGCACACGGGATGAGTCTGTCAGAAAAATACAAACACCTTGGGCAATTATGCACATGACGCAGAGGGACGGTGCACTGGATCTGCTCAAGTGGCTGGCGCTGTTGAGCATGGTGCTCGATCACCTGCGATATGTCGGTTATTCCCTCGATCTGCTGTATGTGCCGGGCAGACTGGCGTTCCCGTGGTTCTGTCTGGCGATGGCGGCGAACCTGGCGCGTGTCCGTACAGTGACGACCGACGGCCAGTGGCGCTACCTCGGTTGGTTGTTGCTGTTCAGTGCCCTGAGCGAAATTCCGTATCGGATGTACATTCCTGATCACGACACCTTGAATGTATTGCCTACGCTGGTCATGGGGTTGCTGGTGGCCCGTGGCTGGCAGCACGGGCCAGTTCAGTCGCGTCTGTTGGCGGTCGTTGCCTTGGTGCTGGCGGCACTGTTCCCGCAGCGACTGATGTTCGGTTTCTTCGGCGTGCTGTTGCCGCTGGCGATGTTGCTGGTGATCCAGCGGCCCTGGTATTTCGGCCTGTTGCCGGGGCTGGTGTGCCTGGCGGCCAATCAATGGCAAGTGCTGTACTCCGCTGCCTGGTTCGGCAGCGGTGCGGCGATTTTGGGTATTGTCGTTTGTCTGATTGCGCCATTGTCGGGCCTGCTGCTATTGCGACATGCCCAAGGCATCCAGCCACCGCCGATGCGCCGCTGGGCCTATGCCCTTTATCCTGGGCATTTCCTCGCGCTTCTGGCCTTGCGCCAACTCGTCGCCTGACGCCCGTCCCCTGTGGCGAGGGAGCTTGCTCCCGCTGGGCTGCGCAGCAGACCCAAACCCGGCGCATGTGGTTAGTCAGTTAGATCGAATTTGTCGGTTTCACGACTGCTTCGCAGTCGAGCGGGAGCAAGCTCCCTCGCCACAGGAGTGTTCGCCCGTTCACCCATTTCGGCCCATGTCGTAAACGCACCTTTGCGTGGCGTCCATAGGCATTTGACCTGTCTGCGCCGGTCATACCATCGCTATCAAAGGGCACTGCCGAAATGCCAGTGCCTCACCGAGACGAAAGGCGCACCGCCGCCGCTGGGAGAGACGCGATGTTCAGCAAGCAAGACCAGATTCAGGGTTACGACGATGCACTGCTGGCGGCGATGAATGCCGAGGAGCAACGCCAGGAAGATCACATCGAGCTGATCGCGTCAGAGAACTACACCAGCAAGCGCGTGATGGAAGCGCAAGGCAGTGGCCTGACCAACAAATACGCCGAAGGCTATCCGGGCAAGCGCTACTACGGTGGCTGCGAGCACGTCGACAAGGTTGAAGCCCTGGCCATCGAACGCGCCAAGCAATTGTTCGGTGCCGATTACGCCAACGTGCAGCCGCACTCCGGTTCTTCGGCCAACAGCGCCGTTTATCTGGCCCTGCTGCAAGCCGGCGACACCATTCTGGGCATGAGCCTGGCCCACGGCGGTCACTTGACCCACGGCGCCAAAGTGTCGTCCTCGGGCAAGCTGTACAACGCTGTGCAGTACGGCATCGACACCGACACCGGTCTGATCAACTACGACGAAGTCGAGCGCCTGGCCGTCGAGCACAAACCAAAAATGATCGTTGCCGGTTTCTCGGCCTACTCCAAGACCCTCGACTTCCCACGTTTCCGCCAGATCGCTGACAAGGTCGGTGCCCTGCTGTTCGTCGACATGGCTCACGTCGCCGGTCTGGTCGCTGCTGGCCTGTACCCGAACCCGCTGCCTTACGCCGACGTAGTGACCACCACCACCCACAAGACCCTGCGCGGTCCACGTGGTGGGCTGATCCTGGCCAAGGCCAACGAAGAAATCGAGAAGAAGCTCAACGCCGCGGTATTCCCTGGTGCCCAGGGCGGCCCGTTGATGCACGTCATCGCCGGTAAAGCAGTGTGCTTCAAGGAAGCACTGGAGCCTGGCTTCAAGGCCTACCAGCAACAAGTGATCGACAACGCCAAGGCAATGGCCGGCGTATTTATCAAACGCGGCTACGATGTAGTGTCCGGCGGTACCGATAACCACCTGTTCCTGGTCAGCCTGATCCGTCAGGGCCTCACCGGTAAAGAGGCGGACGCAGCACTCGGTCGCGCCCACATCACCGTGAACAAGAACGCTGTCCCGAACGATCCACAGTCGCCGTTCGTGACCTCCGGCCTGCGTATCGGCACCCCGGCGGTGACCACTCGCGGCTTCAAGGTTACCCAGTGTGTTGAACTGGCTGGCTGGATCTGCGACATCCTCGACAACCTCGGCGACGCCGATGTCGAGGCCAATGTCGCGCAGCATGTGGCAGCCCTGTGCGCGGACTTCCCGGTTTATCGCTGAGCGCGGTTTTGGAGTAAATGACTATGCAACGCTATTCGGGCTTCGGCCTCTTCAAACACTCCCTCAGCCACCATGAAAACTGGCAGCGCATGTGGCGTACGCCGACCCCGAAAAAGGTCTACGACGTGGTCATCGTCGGCGGTGGCGGGCATGGTCTGGCGACCGCCTACTACCTGGCCAAGGAACACGGCATCACCAACGTGGCCGTGGTCGAGAAGGGCTGGCTGGGCGGCGGT
Source organism: Pseudomonas sp. Pseusp18 (assembly GCF_059506005.1). NCBI lineage: Bacteria > Pseudomonadati > Pseudomonadota > Gammaproteobacteria > Pseudomonadales > Pseudomonadaceae > Pseudomonas > Pseudomonas sp. Pseusp18. The sequence continues at coordinate 6,082,362 of NZ_CP169240.1, read as the reverse complement.
AACACCGCGCGCAACACCACCATCGTGCGCTCCAACTACCTGTGGGACGAGTCGGCACACCTGTACGAACACGCGATGAAATTGTGGGAAGGCCTGTCCCAGGACCTGAACTACAACGTGATGTTCTCCCAGCGTGGCGTCTACAACCTGTGCCACACCCTGCAGGACATTCGTGATTCCGAGCGTCGGGTCAGCGCCAACCGCCTCAACGGCGTGGACGGCGAACTGCTCGATGCCAAGCAAGTGGCAGACGAGATCCCGTACCTCGACTGCTCCAAGAACACCCGCTACCCGGTGATGGGCGCTACCGTCCAGCGTCGCGGCGGCGTGGCCCGTCACGATGCCGTGGCGTGGGGCTTTGCCCGTGCCGCCGACGCCTTGGGCGTGGACCTGATCCAACAGACCGAAGTGATCGGTTTCCGTAAGGAAAACGGTGTGTGCATCGGTGTTGAAACCAACAAGGGCTTCATCGGCGCCAAGCGCGTCGGCGTGGTGACTGCCGGTAACTCCGGGCACATGGCCAAACTTGCCGGTTTCCGCCTGCCGATCGAATCGCACCCGCTGCAAGCGCTGGTGTCCGAGCCGATCAAGCCGATTATCGACAGCGTGATCATGTCCAACGCCGTACACGGTTACATCAGCCAGTCCGACAAGGGCGACCTGGTGATCGGCGCCGGTATCGACGGCTACAACGGCTACGGCCAGCGTGGTTCGTACCCGGTGATCGAGCACACCATCCAGGCCATCGTCGAGATGTTCCCGGTGCTGTCGCGCGTACGCATGAACCGTCAGTGGGGCGGCATCGTCGACACCACGCCGGATGCGTGCCCGATCATCTCGAAGACTCCGGTACCGAACATGTTCTTCAACTGCGGTTGGGGCACCGGTGGCTTCAAGGCTACACCTGGCTCGGGCAACGTGTTTGCCGCAAGCCTGGCCAAGGGTGAAATGCACCCATTGGCTGCACCTTTCTCCATCGACCGCTTCCACAGCGGTGCGTTGATCGACGAACACGGCGCTGCAGCAGTCGCCCACTAACAGGAGAAATCCCTATGTTGCATATCTTCTGTCCTCACTGTGGCGAACTGCGCTCCGAAGAGGAATTCCATGCATCCGGCCAGGCGCACATCCCGCGTCCACTGGATCCGAACAGCTGCACCGACGAGGAGTGGGGCGACTACATGTTCTTCCGCGATAACCCTCGCGGTCTGCACCACGAACTGTGGGATCACGTCGCCGGTTGCCGTCAGTACTTCAACGTGACCCGTGACACCGTGACCTACGAGATTCTCGAAACCTACAAGATCGGCACCAAGCCGCAGTTCACCGACAAGACCGACAGCCCGAAAGCGGCCGCCACGGCTCTGGGAGAGAAGGTATGAGCCAGATCAATCGCCTGTCCAACGGCGGACGCATCGACCGCAACAAAGTGCTGAGTTTCACCTTCAACGGCCAGGTCTACAAAGGTTTTGAAGGCGACTCGCTGGCCGCAGCCTTGCTGGCCAACGGTGTCGATATCGTCGGCCGCAGCTTCAAGTATTCGCGCCCACGCGGCATCTTCGCCGCCGGTGCCGAAGAGCCGAACGCCGTGCTGCAGATCGGTGCGACCGAAGCCACGCAGATCCCGAACGTACGCGCCACGCAACAAGCGCTGTATCAAGGCCTGGTCGCCACCAGCACCAACGGCTGGCCAAGCGTGAACAACGACATGATGGGGATTCTCGGCAAGGTCGGCGGCAAGCTGATGCCACCGGGCTTCTACTACAAAACCTTCATGTACCCGCAATCGTTCTGGATGACTTACGAGAAGTACATTCGTAAGGCAGCCGGTCTTGGCCGTTCGCCGACCGAGAACGATCCGGACACCTACGACTACATGAACCAGCACTGCGACGTGCTGATCGTCGGCGCTGGCCCTGCGGGTCTGGCGGCTGCACTGGCGGCTGCCCGCAGCGGCGCCCGTGTGATCCTGGCCGATGAGCAGGAAGAGTTTGGTGGTAGCCTGCTCGACTCCCGCGAAAGCCTCGATGGCAAACCAGCTACCGAGTGGGTTGCCAGCGTCATCGCCGAGCTGAAAAACACCCCTGACGTGCTGCTGTTGCCGCGCGCCACGGTCAACGGTTACCACGACCATAACTTCCTGACCATTCACGAGCGCCTCACCGATCACCTCGGCGACCGCGCTCCGATCGGCCAGGTGCGTCAGCGCATCCACCGGGTTCGCGCCAAGCGCGTGGTGCTGGCGACAGGTAGCCACGAGCGTCCACTGGTTTACGGCAACAACGACGTGCCGGGCAACATGCTCGCCGGCGCTGTGTCGACTTATGTACGTCGCTATGGCGTGGCACCGGGCAAGAAACTGGTGCTGTCGACCAACAACGACCACGCCTACCGCGTTGCCCTGGACTGGCTCGACGCCAGCCTGCAAGTGGTGGCCATCGCCGACGCCCGCAGCAACCCTCGCGGTGCGCTGGTGGAAGAAGCGCGCGCCAAAGGCATTCGCATCCTGACCGGCAGCGCCGTGATCGAGGCCCGTGGCAGCAAGCACGTGACCGCCGCTCGCGTTGCAGCGATTGATGTAAAAGCACACACCGTGACCAGCCCGGGCGAATGGCTCGATTGCGACCTGGTCGCCAGTTCCGGCGGTTACAGCCCAGTGGTTCACCTGGCTTCGCACCTGGGTGGCAAGCCGATCTGGCGTGAAGACATCCTCGGTTTCGTACCGGGCGAAGCACCGCAGAAACGCGTGTGCGTCGGTGGCATCAACGGCGTCTACAGCCTCGGCGATTCGTTGGCCGATGGTTTTGAAGGCGGTGCTCGCGCTGCCAGCGAAGCTGGTTTCGGCAAGGTCGAAGGCGTACTGCCCAAAGCCCTGAGCCGACTCGAAGAGCCGACGCTGGCGCTGTTCCAGGTGCCTCACGAAAAAGCCACTGCCCGTGCGCCGAAGCAATTCGTCGACCTGCAGAACGACGTCACCGCAGCCGCCATCGAACTGGCGACCCGCGAAGGTTTCGAATCGGTCGAGCACGTCAAGCGCTACACCGCACTGGGCTTTGGCACCGATCAGGGCAAGCTCGGCAACGTCAACGGCTTGGCCATCGCCGCCCGTTCGCTGAACGTGACCATCCCGCAGATGGGCACCACCATGTTCCGCCCGAACTACACGCCGGTGACTTTCGGCGCCGTGGCCGGTCGTCACTGTGGGCACATCTTCGAGCCGGTTCGCTTCACCGCGCTGCATCACTGGCACGTGAAGAACGGCGCCGAGTTCGAAGACGTCGGTCAGTGGAAACGTCCTTGGTACTTCCCGAAAAACGGTGAAGACCTGCATGCCGCGGTCAAGCGCGAATGCAAAGCCGTGCGCGACAGCGTCGGCCTGCTGGACGCTTCGACCCTGGGCAAGATCGACATCCAGGGCCCGGACTCCCGCGAGTTCCTCAACCGTATCTACACCAACGCCTGGACCAAGCTCGACGTGGGCAAGGCGCGCTACGGCCTGATGTGTAAAGAAGACGGCATGGTGTTCGACGACGGCGTGACTGCATGCCTGGCCGACAACCATTTCGTGATGACCACCACCACCGGCGGCGCTGCGCGCGTGCTGCAATGGCTGGAAATCTACCACCAGACCGAATGGCCAGACCTGAAGGTGTACTTCACTTCCGTGACGGATCACTGGGCAACCATGACCCTGTCCGGGCCGAACAGCCGCAAGCTGCTCAGCGAAGTCACCGACGCCGACCTGAGCAACGAAGCCTTCCCGTTCATGACCTGGAAAGAAGCCCTGGTCGGTGGCGTGCCGGCGCGGATTTTCCGGATTTCGTTTACCGGTGAGCTGTCGTACGAAGTCAACGTGCAGGCCGACTATGCGATGGGCGTGCTGGAAAAAATTGTCGATGCTGGCAAGAAGTACAACCTGACGCCATATGGCACTGAAACCATGCACGTACTGCGGGCCGAGAAGGGCTTCATCATCGTCGGTCAGGACACTGACAGTTCGATGACCCCGGACGACCTGAACATGGGCTGGTGTGTCGGTCGCACCAAACCGTTCTCGTGGATCGGCTGGCGTGGCATGAACCGTGAAGACTGCGTGCGTGATCAGCGCAAACAGCTGGTTGGCCTGAAGCCGATCGATCCGACCAAATGGTTGCCGGAAGGTGCTCAACTGGTGTTCAACACCAAGCAAGCCATCCCGATGACCATGGTGGGCCACGTGACTTCCAGTTACCTGCACAACTCCCTGGGCTATTCGTTTGCCATGGGCGTGGTGAAAGGCGGCTTGAAGCGCATGGGTGAGCGGGTGTTCGCACCGCTGGCCGACGGCAGCGTGATCGAGGCGGAAATCGTTTCTTCGGTGTTCTTCGATCCGAAAGGCGATCGCCAGAACGTGTAATCGATCACCCCCCGCGCCAGGCGCGGGGGGCGACAAAGAATTCAGGACAGGTGCTTTATGACCGCAGCCAATGTTTACCAACAACGCCCAACCACTGGGGCCAAGGCCGAGTCGTCGCTGCATCACGCCGACCTCGCCAGCCTGGTGGGCAAGGGTCGCAAAAACGCCGGCGTGATCGTGCGTGAGAAAAAACTCCTCGGTCACCTGACCATCCGTGGCGATGGCCACGACGCCGCGTTCGCTGCTGGTGTGCACAAGGCCCTTGGCATCGAATTGCCAGGTGCGCTGACCGTGATCATCAAAGGCGAAACCAGCCTGCAATGGATGGGGCCGGATGAATGGCTGCTGATCGTGCCGACCGGTGAAGAATTCGCCGCCGAGAAAAAACTCCGTGAAGCGCTGGGCGACCTGCACATTCAGATCGTCAACGTCAGCGGTGGCCAGCAGATCCTCGAACTCAGCGGCCCGAACGTACGTCAAGTGCTGATGAAATCCACCAGCTACGACGTGCACCCCAACAACTTCCCGGTGGGCAAGGCTGTTGGCACAGTGTTCGCCAAGTCGCAACTGATGATCCGCCATACCGCCGAAGACACCTGGGAACTGCTGATTCGCCGCAGCTTCTCGGATTACTGGTGGTTGTGGTTGCAGGATGCGGCGGCTGAGTACGGGCTTAGCGTCCAGGCGTAATTAGGTTTGTGACTGCTTTTGTGGCGAGGGAGCTTGCTCCCGCTCGGCTGCGCAGCAGTCGTAAACCCTGCCTCCGCGTTCCTTCTGCAGGAATGCGGATGTTGATTTTGGGGTCGCTTCGCAACCCAGCGGGAGCAAGCCCCCTCGCCACAGAGTTCTCTCTGATCACAGATGTTGCAGCAGGAGTCACCGCACTATGAGCCGCGCCCCAGACACATGGATTCTGACCGCCGACTGCCCAAGCGTCCTCGGCACCGTGGATGCGGTGACCCGCTTTCTGTTCGAGCAGGGCTGCTACGTCACCGAGCACCACTCCTTTGATGACCGGCTCTCAGGCCGTTTCTTCATCCGAGTGGAGTTTCGGCAACCCGACGCTTTCGACGAACAAGCCTTCCGCGCAGGCCTGGCGGAGCGTGGTGCCGCCTTCGGGATGGTCTTCGAGCTGACCCCGCCGAACTACCGGCCGAAAGTGGTGATCATGGTCTCCAAGGCCGATCACTGCCTCAACGACTTGCTCTACCGCCAGCGCATCGGCCAGTTGTCGATGGACGTGGTCGCGGTGGTCTCCAACCACCCGGACCTCAAGCCGTTGGCCGACTGGCACCAGATTCCGTACTACCACTTTCCGTTGGACCCCAACGACAAACCATCGCAAGAGCGCCAGGTCTGGCAGGTGATCGAAGAAGCCGGCGCCGAGCTGGTGATCCTTGCCCGCTACATGCAGGTTCTGTCGCCAGAGCTGTGCCGCAAACTCGACGGCAAGGCGATCAACATTCACCACTCGCTGCTGCCGGGCTTCAAGGGCGCCAAGCCGTATCACCAGGCCTACAACAAAGGCGTGAAACTGGTCGGCGCCACGGCGCATTACATCAACAACGATCTGGATGAAGGTCCGATCATCGCCCAAGGCGTGGAAGCCGTTGATCACAGTCACTATCCCGAAGACTTGATCGCCAAGGGGCGGGATATCGAAGGGCTGACGTTGGCGCGGGCCGTGGGTTATCACATTGAAAGACGCGTGTTCCTTAACGCTAACAGGACAGTTGTTCTCTAGCGTTTTTACTGCCTGAAAAGATCGCCTGTCTCTGTAGACGCTGCCGAAGGTTCGGGCCGCGTTCGGACGATCTTTTGATTTATCGAGCAATCAACGCGCCGCCGTTTCCTGGCGACGCGACCGCTACATAAAAACAACAGCGAGGTGAAAGCATGTCTGGTAATCGTGGTGTGGTGTATCTCGGCGCAGGCAAGGTCGAAGTACAGAAAATCGACTATCCCAAAATGCAGGACCCGCGCGGCAGGAAGATCGAGCACGGTGTCATCCTGCGCGTAGTTTCCACCAACATCTGTGGTTCCGATCAGCACATGGTGCGCGGGCGTACCACCGCTCAGACCGGTCTGGTGCTGGGCCACGAGATCACGGGTGAAGTGATCGAGAAGGGTAGCGGTGTCGAGAACCTGCAGATCGGCGACTTGGTGTCGGTACCTTTCAACGTTGCCTGTGGCCGTTGCCGTTCGTGCAAAGAGCAACATACTGGCGTCTGCCTGAGCGTTAACCCGGCGCGTCCGGGCGGTGCCTATGGTTATGTCGACATGGGTGACTGGACCGGTGGCCAGGCTGAATACGCGTTCGTGCCGTATGCCGACTTCAACCTGCTGAAACTTCCAGATCGCGACCGGGCCATGGAAAAAATCCGTGACCTGACCTGTCTCTCCGACATCCTGCCGACCGGTTACCACGGCGCAGTGACTGCCGGCGTTGGCCCTGGCAGCACCGTGTACGTCGCCGGCGCCGGCCCGGTTGGCCTGGCAGCTGCCGCTTCCGCTCGCCTGCTGGGTGCTGCGGTGGTGATCATCGGTGACGTCAACCCGATCCGCCTGGCCCATGCCAAGGCTCAGGGCTTCGAAATCGCTGACCTGTCGACAGACACCCCGCTGCACGAACAAATCGCTGCACTGTTGGGCGAACCGGAAGTGGACTGCGCCGTCGATGCCGTAGGCTTCGAAGCTCGCGGTCACGGCCATGCCGGCGTGAAGCACGAGGCTCCGGCCACCGTGCTCAACTCGCTGATGGGCGTGGTTCGCGTCGCTGGCAAAATCGGTATTCCTGGCCTGTACGTCACCGAAGATCCGGGTGCAGTGGATGCTGCCGCGAAAATGGGCAGCCTGAGCATCCGCTTCGGCCTGGGCTGGGCCAAATCCCACAGCTTCCACACCGGCCAGACGCCAGTGATGAAGTACAACCGCCAGCTGATGCAGGCGATCATGTGGGACCGCATCAAGATTGCCGACATCGTCGGTGTGGAAGTCATCAGCCTGGATGATGCGCCACGGGGTTACGGCGAGTTCGATGCCGGCGTGCCGAAGAAGTTTGTGATCGATCCGCACAAGTTGTTTAGTGCGGCATAAGTAAAAAAACGGGCGGCCCTTGGGTCGCCCGTTTTTTATATGAATCAAAGGTACTCAGTAAAAGGTACCCGGCATTAGCTTGCCTTGAGCTTCAGATAAGGAACCGCTGTCTCGCCATTCTCTACTAACGTTTTGCCGCCGTAGCTGCAGATGGAGCCATCAAAGCTTTCGGCTTTCAGTTCGTATTTTTTGGCCAGATAATCATCGTTGGTAGCCATTGTGACGCCAGTCCATGTTTTGCCATTGGCGGTCGCGGTGTATTTGTAACCTTCATTGAAAGGGGCGGGAATATTCTTGTCGTCACTTGTATAAGGCGATGATTTGATATCACCCACTTTAGGGCAGGTGCTGACGTCTGCTGCATAAACATTGCCCATCAGCGCCATCATTGCAAACACACCCACCGCAATTTTGCTTTGCATTATTTAGTACTCCATTACGTAATTGGAGTGCCAATGCTGGTGGGCTTTCCTTTTTGTGCCTACTGTCAGATTTGATAGTTTTTTATGCTGTTTTCGAATCGTTAGTAGCTTAATTATTCGAATATGAAATAAGCGAACTAGACAAGGAACATGCCTCCGGATACCCGGTCCAATCGGCAGTTTTGCCGCTCCCGTTACCGGGCGGTTTTTCATGGCACAAGAGGATGTCTGGATGAACGTTTCACGCGGTTTTGCACTGGCATCGCTCATGGTTGTCGCTTCGTTGACGACGCTGGCCGCCAGCCCGGCTTTTGCACAGTTAAGCCTCAGCGATGCGGTCAAGGCGGTGTCATCGATGCAGGACGACGAGGATGTCGAGGGTGTCGAGGCCGATGATGTCGACGGCATCGTGGCGGCGGCGCCCAAGGCGGCCGGTTTGCTTAATACCCTGGGTTCGCAGCTCGACATTACCCCGGAGCAGGCCATCGGCGGTGCCGGTGCGATGCTGGGGCTGGCGAGGAATCAGCTCAGCGGCCAGGACTTCTCCGAACTGAGCAAAACCGTGCCGGGCCTCGCTCAGATCGCCGGCAACAGCGCGATCAGTGGCCTGACTGGCTTGGGTGGGTTGCTCGGTGCGGGTTCAGACAAGAATGCGTTGCTCAATGGCTTGCTGGGTAACGTCAAGGACACCAAGGACCTGAACAACGCCTTCAGCGCCCTGGGCATGGACACCGGGATGGTCGGCGTGTTTGCCCCGGTGATCCTGCAATACCTCGGTCAGCAAGGCGTTGCCGGTTCGTTGCTGCAAAACCTCGGCGGGATCTGGGGCACAGGCGCCGGTAGCTGAGTCAGCCCTCTGCGCGTAGTGCCTGGATGCGCCGGTCTTTCTCGATCCAGAGCTGGTTGACCCAGTTCTGGATTGTTTCGCGAAACTCCGGATCGTTTTCGTAATCGCCTTGCCACAGCGCCGGGTCCAGTTCGCGGGTGTGGATGTCGATGATCACCTTGGGTACGTTGCCGCTGAGCAAATCCCAGAACCCCGGAATCTTCTGCTGCGCATACACCACCGTCACATCGAGAATGGCGTCCAACTGTTCGCCCATCGCCGCCAGCACGAACGCCACGCCGCCCGCCTTGGGCTTGAGCAGGTGGGTGAACGGTGACTGTTGTTGGGCGCTTTTCGCCGCGGTGTAGCGGGTGCCTTCCAGGTAGTTGACCACGGTCACCGGCTGGCGCTTGTACAACTCGCAGGCTTGTTTGGTGATCTCCAGGTCCTTGCCGGCCAGCTCCGGGTGCTTCTCCAGGAACGCCTTGCTGTAGCGCTTCATGAACGGATAGTCCAACGCCCACCAGGCCAGGCCCAGGAACGGCACCCAGATCAATTCTTTCTTGAGGAAGAACTTGAAGAACGGCGTGCGCCGGTTCAGTGCCTGGATCAGCGCCGGGATATCGACCCAGGACTGATGGTTACCGATCACCAGATACGAGGTGTCGCCGCGCAGCTCATCGCCGCCGCGAATATCCCATTGGGTGGGAATGCACAGGCGGAAGATCAGCTTGTCGATCTCGGCCCAGGTCTCGGCAATCCACATCACCGCCGCCGAGGCGTAATCGCGAAAGCGCCCGGGCAGGAGCAGTTTGAGCAGCGCGAACACCATCAAAGGCCCGAACAGGACCAGCGTGTTAAGCAATAGCAGCAGGGTAACGAAACAGCCGGTGAGCAGGCGGCGCATAGATAACTCTTGAAAGCGTGTGGGCGCGCCATGATAAGCAGCTTCGGGTGACAGGCCAAATCACCGATGACGAATGTTTCACCTTTGCGGCGATATGCTCTCGACGTATCGACAATTGCCTTTGTGGCGAGGGAGCTTGCTCCCGCTGGGCTGCGTAGCGGCCCCAAAACCAGGCACCGCGATTTTCAGGTGTACCGCAGGCAACGGTTTTACGAGTGCTGCGCACCCGAACGGGAGCAAGCTCCCTCGCCACAAAAGTGGGAAGTGGTCCAACTATCGTTGTTTTTTGCGGTCTAGAATTCGGCCATGCGTCCACATCCTCAAGGAAGCCCCTTACGTGAAATCTCTCCTTGCACTGCTTGCCCTCGTGACCTTGCCGGTTCTGGCCGCTGAGCCGACCCTTTACGGGCGTTACGAATACATCGCGCTGCCGGAAATCGGCGGTGAAGTCCTCAAGGCCAAAATGGACACCGGTGCCCTGACCGCATCGCTGTCGGCCAAAGACATCGAAACCTTCACCCGCGACGGCGACGAGTGGGTGCGCTTTCGCCTCGCCACCAAAGGCGCGAGCAACAAGGTCTATGAACACAAGGTCGCGCGTATCAGCAAGATCAAGAACCGTGCCGATGAAGAAGATGAAGACAAGGCCGTGAGCGAAGTGACCAAGCGCCCAGTGGTCGATCTGGAACTGTGCCTGGGCAACGTCAAGCGCACCGTCGAGGTCAACCTCACCGACCGCAGCAGCTTCAATTACCCGTTGCTGATCGGCGCCAAAGCCCTGCGCGAGTTTGGCGCGGCAGTGAACCCGGCGCGTCGCTTTACAGCCGACAAACCCGACTGCTGATTGACGGCGAATCAGCCTTGGGGCACCGTTCGTCCACTTAACCAGCGGGCTCGGACGCCATGCCTCATATCCTGATTGTCGAAGACGAAGCGGCGATTGCCGACACCCTGATTTTCGCCTTGCAGGGCGAGGGCTTTACCACCACCTGGTTGAGCCTTGGCGCGGCGGCGCTCGAACATCAGCGCGCCACGCCGGCCGACCTGATCATTCTCGATATCGGCCTGCCGGATATCAGCGGCTTCGAGACCTGCAAGCAATTGCGGCGTTTCAGCGAAGTGCCGGTGATGTTCCTCAGTGCACGTGACGCCGAGATCGACCGCGTGGTGGGCCTGGAAATCGGCGCCGACGACTACGTGGTCAAGCCGTTCAGCCCTCGGGAAGTGGCGGCGCGGGTCCGGGCGATTCTCAAGCGCATGGCGCCACGACCGGTGGCGGAGATGTCGGAGGTGGCTTCAGCGCTGTTTCGCATCGACGGCGAACGGGTGCAGATCAGCTATCGCAACCAGCCGCTGAGCCTGACTCGCCATGAGTTTCGTTTGCTGCAATGCCTGCTGGAACAACCTGAGCGAGTCTTCAGTCGCGAGCAATTGCTCGATGCGCTGGGTGTGTCCGCCGATGCCGGTTACGAGCGCAGCATCGACAGCCATATCAAGAGCGTGCGCGCCAAGTTGCGCCTGGTGAAGGCCGACGCCGAGCCGATCCAGACTCATCGCGGCCTCGGCTACAGCTACAGCCCGGGGCACAGCTGATGTCACTGGGGATCCGGATTTTTCTGGTCTACGTGCTGTTCATCGGCCTGACCGGCTACTTCGTGCTCAACACCGTGATGGAAGAAGTCCGCCCCGGTGTGCGCCAGTCCACTGAAGAAACCCTGGTGGACACCGCCAACCTGATGGCCGAGATCCTGCGCGACGACTTCAAGGCCGGCACCCTCAGCCAGAACCGCTGGCCCGAGTTGCTCAAGGCTTATGGCGAGCGGCAACCGAAGGCGAAAATCTGGGGCCTGTCGAAGAATCAGGTCAATCACCGCATTTACGTCACCGATGCCAAGGGCATTGTGGTGCTGGATTCCAGCGGGATTGCGGTGGGCCAGGACTACTCGCGCTGGAACGACGTCTACCTGACTCTGCGTGGCGAGTACGGCGCGCGTTCGACGCGCAGCAACCCCGATGACTCGAACTCGTCGGTGATGCACGTCGGGGCACCGATTCGCGACAACGGCCAGATCATCGGCGTGGTGACCGTGGCCAAACCCAACAGCTCACTGCAGCCTTACGTCGATCGCACCGAACGGCGATTGCTGACGTATGGCGCCGGATTGATTGGCCTCGGTTTGTTGTTCGGTGCGCTGTTGTCCTGGTGGCTGAGCGCGGCACTGCGGCGGTTGACGGCTTATGCCCAGGCCGTCAGCGAAGGTCGACGGGTCGAGGTGCCGCATTACCGCGGCGGCGAGCTGGAGCAACTGGCCACGGCGCTGGAGCACATGCGTACCCAACTCGAGGGCAAAGCCTACGTCGAGCGTTATGTGCACACCCTGACCCATGAATTGAAAAGCCCGCTGGCGGCGATTCGCGGCGCGGCGGAGCTGCTGCAAGGCGAAATGCCGCCGGCCCAGCAGCAGCGCTTCGTCAGTAACATCGACAGCGAAAGTGCGCGCATGCAGCAGTTGATCGAGCGACTGCTGAATCTGGCGCAGGTTGAACAACGCCAAGGATTGGAGGAGCGGGTGGCGGTGCCATTGGCGGGCCTGGTGGAAGAACTGTTGAACGCGCAGGCTGCGCGAATCGAAGGCAAGCAATTGCGTGTGGAACGGCAAATTGCAGCGGATCTGAATCTGCTTGGCGAGCCGTTTCTGTTGCGCCAGGCGCTGGGCAATCTGCTGGAGAATGCCTTGGACTTCACCCCAGCGCACGGCGTGCTGCGATTGTGTGCCGAGCGAGTCGGTGAGCAGATCGAGTTCAGGCTGTTCAACCAGGCCGAAGCGATTCCCGACTATGCGTTGCCACGCTTGAGCGAGCGCTTCTACTCACTGCCGCGTCCGGACAGTGGACGCAAGAGCACCGGTTTGGGGCTCAACTTCGTTGAGGAAGTGGTCAAGCTGCATGGCGGTGCGATGAGTATCGGCAACGTCGACGGCGGTGTTCAAGTGCGTTTGCGGTTGCCTTCAAGCCGCTGAAGATCGCAGCCTTCGTCAGCACCTGCGCCGAGCGCAAATTCCACACACTCTCCACATTCTTCCCACAAAACCCCCACATACCCAATCCAGACTTTCCCCATCCAAACAGGGAGAGTCCCATGAACCGAAGCCTGACCCTAAAACTCGGGGCAATTGCCCTGCTGATTCTGTTGCTGCTGATCCCGCTACTGATGATCAACGGTGTGATCCAGGAGCGCCAGCAACTGCGTGACGGTGTACTCGAAGACATCGCCCGCAGTTCCAGTTACAGCCAGCAATTGAGCGGCCCGCTGATGGTGGTGCCCTATCGCAAAACAGTGCGCACCTGGAAAACCAACGAAAAAACCAACCAGCGTTATCAGGATGTCGTCGAGGAGCGCGGGCGTTTGTATTTCTTGCCGGAGCGTTTCGAACTCGACGGCCAGGTCCAGACCGAGCTGCGCGCCCGGGGTATCTACGAGGCGCGACTGTTCCATGCCGATAACCGCATCAGCGGGCATTTTTCGGTTCCGGCACAACTGGGCATCAAGGAGGACTTCGCCGATTACCGCTTCGATCAGCCGTTTCTGGCCGTTGGCATCAGCGACATTCGCGGCATCGAGAATGCGCTGAAACTCGAACTCAATGGCCAGAAGCTGGATTTTGTACCGGGTAGCCAGGTGGGCTGGCTGGGCGAGGGTGTGCACGTGACGCTGCCGGCGCTGGACACCCAACAGGCCACGGAACTGGCCTTCGGTTTCGACTTGCGTCTGCAAGGCACCGGCCAGTTACAAGTTCTGCCGGTGGGCAAGACCAGCAAGGTTTCACTGGCCGCCAATTGGCCTCACCCCAGCTTCATCGGCAATTACCTGCCGGCCCAGCGGGAAATCACCGATCAGGGCTTTACCGCCAACTGGCAGACGTCGTTTTTCTCCACCAACCTGCAAGAAGCGTTGAACAGTTGCGTGTCGGGCGGTCATTGCGAGGCGTTCAGCGGTCGCAGTTTCGGCGTGAGTTTCATCGACCCGGTGGACCAGTACCTGAAAAGCGATCGGGCAATCAAATACGCATTGCTGTTCATCGTCCTGACCTTCGCCGGTTTCTTCCTCTTCGAAGTGCTGAAAAGCCTGGCGGTGCACCCGGTGCAGTACGCCTTGGTGGGTGTGGCGCTGGCGTTCTTCTACCTGTTGTTGCTGTCGCTGTCCGAACACATCGGCTTTGCCCTGGCGTATCTGCTGTCGGCGAGTAGCTGTGTGGCGTTGATCGGTTTTTATGTCTGCCATGTGCTGCGCAGCGTGCGTCACGGTTTGAGCTTTTCGGCGGGGTTGGCGGCGTTATACGGGCTGCTTTACGGCTTGTTGAGCGCCGAGGATTACGCGCTGTTGATGGGCTCGCTGCTGTTGTTCGGGCTACTGGGTGTGTTCATGGTGCTGACCCGCAAGCTGGACTGGTACGGGATCGGGCAGAAAACCGCGAAGCCCTTGGACTTTGATATAGGTGCCGTGGAATGAGCCGGTGGTTGGGGTTGCGCGAGGATCAGCGTGTGGGTGAGGTGTTGGCGACGCGGATTGCCAGGTTGTTTGCACAGAGATCAAAAGATCGCAGTCTGCGGCAGCTCCCACAGGAGCACGCGTTCGGCGTAGGAGCTGCCGAAGGCTGCGATCTTCTGAGGCCGGCATGGCCGACCAACGATCAAACCTTGGGCATCGTCGCGATCATCGAAGGCCGCTGACTCACTTCGAAATACCACTCGGCCAACTTTGGATTTTCCGTGCGCCATTCCAGATCCGGATGGCGCAAATCCAGATAACCCAAGGCACAGGCAACACTGATCGCCGCTACATCGAAATGGCTGGTCAGCTCGGCAATCGCATCGGCCTCCAACAGCGCCAAGGCGCGGCGAATCTTGTCGCGCTGACCGTCGAGCCATGCGTCCCAATGTTTTTCCGGCGAGCGCAGGGCCACTTCATAGCGAACCATCACTGCGGCATCCATGATCCCGTCTGCCAGAGAGGCCAGGGTCAAGCGCCGCCAGCGCGCCGAGCCTTCACGAGGAATCAGCGGATTGCCGACGTGCTGGTGATCGAGGTAATCGAGGATCACCCGGCTGTCGTACAACACATTGCCGTCGGCCAGGCGCAGCGCAGGAATCTTGCCCAACGGGTTGTCTTCGTTGAGAGCCGGATCCGGGCTGACCGGCGTGAGCTGGCTGGCTTGCAGCGCCACGCGGTTGGTTTGACCGGTCTCGTGCAACAGCACCATGACTTTGCGAACAAAGGGCGACGCGGGGTTGTGGAACAGGGTCATGCTGGGGGCGGACATGTCGGCATCTCGATCATGGGCAGTGTCGGGAGCATAGCGCTTTAGTGTTTGAGTGTGGGAGCGAGCTTGTGGCGAGGGGGCTTGCCCCCGTTCGGCTGCGCAGCAGTCGTAAAACCGCCGAATGCGGTCTATATGGCGAAATGCAGGGGGCCGCTTCACGACCCAACGGGGCGGTGCGGCGGTCCGACAAGCCCCCTCGCCACAGGTCAGAAAGAAGGCGCTTGCCGCCGCCGCTTCCACTGACTCAACCGCTGCTGCAGGTTCAACGGGCTATGAATCTGTTGCTGCCGCGCTCGGCTGAACAAAATCAGCATCAGCTCCGCCGTTGCCAAGGCATCGGCACTGGCGTTATGCCGTTCGAAGACCTCCAGCTTGAACCAGTCGATCCACTCATCCAGCCCGGCCTCGCGAAAGTGTGCCTGGGGGCAAAGCAGCGGGGCGATGTCTGCCACGTCCAGAAACGGATGCTGCAGCTTGTAACCCAGATGTTCTTTCAGTGCGCGCCCCAGCATGTGCTGGTCGAACGGCGCATGAAAGGCCAGCACCGGGCTGTCGCCGACAAATTCCATGAATTCGAGCAGGGCCTGCGCGGGGTCGCTGCCGGCGGCAATGGCGCTCGGGCCCAGGCCGTGAATCAACACGCTGGGGCCGAGTTTGAGTTCGTTGCATTGCAGCGTGCGCTCGAACTGCTGGCTGAAATCGATCGCGCCGTCCTCGATCACCACGGCCCCGATGGACAGCAGCCGATCCTTGTTCAGGTTCAGCCCGGTGGTTTCCAGGTCGAGCACCACCCAGCGTTGCTCGCGCAGGCTGCAGTCGCTCAGCTGGGTCACGGCCGGCAAGCGCTCCAGACGGTGTTGCAGTTCGCCGGGCAAAACGGGACTGGCCGGGCGCAGCCATGAAAACAGGCTCATAACTGATACCGCAGGGTCAGGCTGCTTTGCAGGCGTTGGGCCTGGCGCAGGGATTCACGCAGGATGCGTCGGTCCAGATGATTGAGGCTGTCGGGATCGACCCGGTTGGAGTAGGGCAAGTTCTCACGGGTCTGTAGCTGATGTTGCTGCATGCGGGTTTGCTGGATGAAGTGATACGCCTCTTCATAGGCCGCGCCGTCCAGCTGATCGATGACCTCTTTTTCCACCAATTGGCGAAAGCGCTCCAGGGTGTTGTTGGCATCGATGCCGTGGGCCAGGGCCAGCACTCGCGCGCCGTCGACGAATGGAGTCAGGCCCTGGAGTTTCAGGTCGAGGGTGGCTTTCTCGCCATTCTTGCGCGCCAGGACGAATTCGCGGAAACGTCCTACGGGCGGACGGTTGCGCAGGGCGTTCTCGGCCATCATGCGCTGGAACAACCGGTTGTCGCCGACCTGATCGAGAATGCCCCGGCGCAGTTGCTCGCAGCCCCGCTCATCGCCCCAGACCACGCGCAGATCGAAATAGATACTCGACCCCAGCAGGTTTTCCGGCGTTGCCTCGCGGATAAACGCTGCAAAGCGTCGTGCCCACTCGATCCGGGACAAACACAGCTCGGGGTTGCCGGCCATGATGTTGCCTTTGCACAAGGTAAAGCCGCACAGTGCGAGGCTCTGATTGACCTGCTGGGCGATGGGCAACAACTTGCCGCGAATCTCGGCGGCGTGGGCCGCATCGCGAGCTTCGAACAGAATGCCGTTGTCCTGATCGGTGTGCAGCGTCTGCTCGCGGCGGCCTTCGCTGCCGAAGCAAAGCCAACTGAACGGCACACCGGGATCACCTTTCTCCGCGATGGCCAGTTCGATCACCCGGCAGACGGTGTGGTCGTTGAGCAGGGTGATGATATGGGTGATCTGCGTCGAGGACGCGCCGTGGGCTAGCATCCGCTCGACCAATTGGCCGATTTCGCCGCGGATCGCCACCAGGTTTTCCACCCGCTGGGCGCTGCGAATGGTCCGCGCCAGGTGCACCAGATCGACCCTTTGCAGGGAAAACAGGTCACGCTCCGAAACCACGCCACACAGGCGCTGGTCCTTGACCAGGCAGACGTGGGCGATGTGTCGCTCGGTCATGGCGATCGCTGCGTCGAAGGCACTGTGGTCCGGCGTCAGGAAAAACGGCGCCCGGGTCATGTGCCGCTCGATGGATTCATTGAAATCGCTGGTGCCGTTGGCCACCACATGCCGCAAGTCACGCAGGGTGAAAATGCCCAGCGGCGCCTTTTGCTCATCGACCACCACAATGCTGCCGACTTGCTGATCGTGCATCAGCGTCACCGCTTCACGCAGGGGCGTGATCGGGCTGCAGGTTACCGGGTGACGCATGGCCAATTCGCCCAGCCGGGTATTGAGCGAGTACTGGGTGCCGAGGGTTTCCACGGCTTTTTGCTGGACTTGCTGATTGACCTGATCCAGCAAGCTGCTGACACCGCGTAGGGCAAAGTCGCGGAACGGGTTGGACAGTGCGAACAGTTTGATGAACGCCAGCTTGTTCAGTTGTAGGCAAAAGGTATCTTCGGCCGCCAGGTGTTCGGTACGGGTCGCACGTTCGCCCAGCAGCGCGGCCAGGGGAAAACACTCGCCGGTGGTGATTTCGAAGGTGGTTTCGGTGCCACCCTTGGCCGTGTGCGGGCGTTCGCCCACGACCCGGCCCTGTTTGACGATGTAGAAATGCTCGATCGGGCCATCGGCGGGTTTAATGATGCTTTCGCCGGGGGCATAAAAGCGCAGCTGACACTGCTCGACCAGATAAGCCAGATGGGCGTTTTCCATCTGATTGAAGGGTGGGAAACGCCCCAGGAATTGCAAAGTGCCCTGGATGTTCTGCAACACCGCGGTTTTCCCTGCCTGGGTGAAGGCGTCCGCTTTACTCATAACCATTACCGCAGTCTTTTTCTGATTGTTGTGTCGGATCGTTGTTTCAGATCGTTCCAGGCATGGTCGACCCCTGCGGGCAGGGTGCCCATTGGACGTAAGTCTAGGTAGGCGGTGCAGCGGCCGAAATATGGGAAATGTCTGACACAACGGTGGGAAAAACCTCCTACATTGTCTATTGGAAAAGTTTCCGACGAAGTGCACATTGAAGTCTGCTGAGCGATGTCTGACGCCCTGTGTCAGGGATCGCATCGAAAACGTTGAGAACGCCATGTCCGACCACGATATTTTGAGTGATGCCGAGCGCGAAGCGCTCAGCGCCGTCATGCTGGAACCAGACTTGCCGCCGCAGCGGGTGCTTATCGTCGATGACGATAAGGATGCCCGCGAATTGCTATTGGAAATTCTGGGGCTCGATGGCATTCACTGCATGACGGCGGCCAGCGGCGAAACGGCGCTCAAAATGCTGGCGGAGAAGCCATCGATCGGTCTGGTGATTACCGATCTGCGGATGGGGCATGTCGATGGCCTGGAATTGATCCGCCAGGTGCGGGAATCGGCACGTGCGGCGATGCCGATCATCATCGTTTCCGGCGATGCCGATGTGAAGGATGCGATCGAAGCGATGCACTTGCACGTCGTGGACTTTCTGCTCAAGCCCATTGATAGCGAAAAATTGCTTGAACTGGTCAAGCATGAGCTGGGGATGGATGTATAGCGCGGACTTCCAGGTTGGCAGCTTTTGTGGCGAGGGGCTGTTGTGGCGAGGGGGCTTGTCGGAACGCCGCACCGCCCCGTTCGGCTGCGCAGCAGTCGTAGATTCTCACTGAAAAAGTGCATGGGGCTGCTTCGCAACCCAACGGGGGCAAGCCCCCTCACCACAGGAATTGCATGTCTAGTCCTGAAACAGGTGTGAACCTATTTCAGGACTAGACAGCGTAAATGAAAAAGCCCTGATCTCTCGATCAGGGCTTTTTTACGTCCGGCTTCAGCGTCTACTCAAAGGCCATTGGCAGCTTTGAACTCGCGACGACGACGGTGCAGAACCGGCTCGGTGTAGCCGTTCGGCTGTTTAGTGCCTTCGACCACCAACTCGACCGCCGCCTGGAAGGCGATGTTGCTGTCGAAGTTGGGTGCCAGCGGGCGGTACAGCGGGTCGTTGGCGTTTTGACGGTCAACCACCGGCGCCATGCGCTTGAGGCTTTCCATCACTTGCGCTTCGGTAACGATGCCGTGGCGCAGCCAGTTGGCGATGTGCTGGCTGGAAATACGCAGCGTCGCACGGTCTTCCATCAGGCCGACGTCGTTGATGTCCGGCACTTTCGAGCAACCTACGCCCTGGTCGATCCAGCGCACCACGTAACCGAGAATGCCCTGGGCGTTGTTGTCCAGTTCGTTCTTGATCTGTTCCGCAGTCCAGCTCGGATTCACAGCCAGCGGGATAGTCAGGATGTCGTCCACCGAAGCACGCGCACGTTTGGCCAGTTCGGCCTGACGGGCGAACACGTCGACCTTGTGGTAATGCAGCGCGTGCAGCGCAGCAGCGGTCGGCGATGGAACCCAGGCGGTGTTGGCACCGGCCAATGGGTGAGCGATTTTCTGTTCCAGCATCGCTGCCATCAGGTCCGGCATGGCCCACATGCCTTTACCGATTTGGGCACGACCTTGCAGGCCGGTGCTCAAGCCAATATCGACGTTCCAGTTCTCGTAGGCACTGATCCACTTCTCGGCCTTCATGTCGGCCTTGCGCACCATCGGGCCGGCTTCCATGGAGGTGTGGATTTCATCGCCCGTGCGGTCGAGGAAACCGGTGTTGATGAACACTACGCGCTCGCTGGCAGCCTTGATGCAGGCCTTGAGGTTGACCGTGGTACGGCGCTCCTCGTCCATGATCCCGACTTTCAGCGTATTGCGCGGCAGGCCGAGGACGTCTTCGATGCGACCGAACAGCTCGTTGGTGAACGCGGCTTCTTCCGGGCCGTGCATCTTCGGCTTCACGATGTAGACCGATCCGGTACGGCTGTTCTTGCGCGAGCTGTTGCCGTTGAGGCTATGGATCGCCGCGAGGCAAGTCACCAGACCGTCGAGAATGCCTTCTGGCACTTCGTTGCCGTCTTTGTCGAGGATCGCGTCAATGGTCATCAGGTGACCGACGTTGCGCACGAACAACAGCGAGCGACCGTGCAGGCTCAGTTCGCTGCCATCGAGAGCGGTGTAGGTGCGGTCGGCGTTCATGGTGCGGGTAAAGGTCTGACCGCCCTTGGAGACTTCTTCCGACAGGTCGCCCTTCATCAGGCCGAGCCAGTTGCGATAGATCACCACTTTGTCATCGGCATCGACTGCGGCGACCGAGTCTTCGCAGTCCATGATGGTGGTCAGCGCGGCTTCCATCAGGATGTCTTTGACACCGGCTGCGTCGGTCTGGCCGACCGGGGTGCTGGCATCGATCTGGATTTCGAAGTGCAGGCCGTTGTTCTTCAGCAGGATCGCGGTCGGAGCCGCCGCATCGCCGTGGAAACCGATCAGTTGAGCATCGTTGCGCAGGCCAGTGTTGCTGCCGCCTTTGAGGGCGACGACCAGTTTGCCGTCAACGATTTTGTAGCCGGTGGAGTCGACGTGGGAACCGGCAGCCAGTGGCGCGGCCTCGTCGAGAAAGGCGCGGGCGAAAGCAATGACCTTGTCGCCACGTACCTTGTTGTAGCCTTTGCCCTTTTCCGCGCCATCCGCTTCGCTGATGGCGTCGGTGCCGTAGAGCGCGTCATACAGCGAACCCCAGCGGGCGTTCGAGGCGTTGAGCGCGAAACGGGCGTTCATTACCGGCACCACCAACTGTGGGCCGGCCATGCGGGCGATTTCGTCATCGACGTTTTGTGTCGTTGCCTGGAAATCGGCCGCTTCTGGCAGCAGATAACCGATGTCTTGCAGGAAGGCTTTGTAGGCCACCGCATCGTGCGCAACACCTGCACGAGCCTGGTGCCAGGCATCAATGCGAGCCTGGAAATCATCGCGTTTGGCGAGTAGGGCTTTGTTCTTCGGCGCCAGGTCATGGATGACCTTGTCGGCACCGCCCCAGAACGTGTCGGCGGTGAGGCCGGTACCGGGAATGGCTTCGTTGTTCACGAAGTCGAACAGGACTTTGGCGACCTGCAGGCCACCGACTTGAACGTGTTCAGTCATTGCTTGCCTCACTCTGCTCAGCTATTTCGCTTTTCAGCTCTTCAATTTAACAATGAAGCCTCTGGCCATTTAAACCACAAACCCTTCTACCAGTACATGCCATTGCTGGCGGCTGGGTTCGTTCCGATCAACGGCATTGCGGCCTTGCTGACGGGGCTTTCAGGGTTGCGAGTGTGCCTGCGGCAGACATCGATCCAACGTTATGTAGTGCGCGCTGCGGCATACTACATGATGAATTGCGGTTGTGAAAATTAGACTAATTACGTCGTTCTGCGACCCTATGACGCATTGCAGTCATGTCGGGGAGCGGGATGTTCTCAAAAAACCATTGGATTGTTCCAGCTAAATATAAAAACTTGTACACATAATCTTCGATGCCCTGCTATGGAGAGGGGGTTTTTGTGGCGAGGGGGCTTGCCCCCGTTCGGCTGCGAAGCAGTCGTAGATCGCCTGATGCGAATACGCTGGAGAAACTCAAGGGGCCGCTTCGCGACCCAACGGGGGCAAGCCCCCTCGCCACAACCAGCGCCTTGCCTATACTTGCCTTTCCATAACAAAAGTCATGACAAGAGGGCTGCGCCATGGACCATCTCGTACTCACGGTATTCGCCCCGGACAAGCCCGGGCAGGTCGAGCGCATTGCCCAATGCATTGCCGAGCATGGCGGCAACTGGCTGGAGAGCCGCATGTCGCGCATGGCCGGGCAGTTCGCCGGGATTCTTCGGGTGGGCGTGCCCGCCGAAGCCTACGATGAACTGGTAGACGCCCTACAGGGACTGTCGACCCAGGGCATCCGCGTGATGATCGCCGAAAGCAGCATCGAACAATCCTGCACCTGGAAGCCGATTGCCATGGAACTGGTGGGCAATGATCGTCCGGGCATTGTGCGAGACATTACGCGTCTGCTGAGTGAGCAAGGGGTGAGCCTGGAGCGGCTGGTGACCGAAGTGCGTCCGGCGCCGATGAGCAGCGAGCCGTTGTTCCATGCCGAAGCAATTCTCGCGGTGCCCCTGACTTTGTCGCTGGAGGTGCTGCAATCGCGCCTGGAAACCCTGGCGGACGACCTGATGGTCGAATTGGTGCTGCGCAGCGAACCTTGAACAGGTTATCCAAGTTATACGTGCACCTGCCTGTGGATAACCTGTAGAGACACCCCGCCAGCCCGCGCCGGCCGGGGCTCTTCAGGATCTGATCAAAAAACCAGCAGTTTCAGTGACTTGCGCACAAACGCCGGGGATCACGCTGTGGATAACCTTGGGAAGGATGGATGCAGGCCACGGGAGACGTGGCCTGTAGAGGTTTGTACGTTTTCTGATCAGCTGCGGCGGCGCAGACTTATCCACGCGTCGATGCTGTAAACCGCCAGACCTGCCCAGATAAAGATGAACGCCACCAGCGTGCTGGACGACAAGTGTTCGCCAAACAGCAGTACGGCTTGCAACAGCACCAGCGTCGGCGCCAGGTACTGGAGAAATCCGAGGGTGGTGTATGGCAAGTGCCGTGCGGCGGCGTTGAAACACACCAGCGGCACCAACGTCACCGGACCGGCGGCTACCAGCCACCAGGCTTCGGAGCTGGTCCAGAATGCGGCTTGCGCGCTGGTCGCCGTCGGGTTGAACAGCAGCCAGGCGACAGCAATCGGCACCAGCATCCAGGTTTCCACCACCAGCCCCGGCAGCGCCTTGACCGGCGCCTGTTTGCGGATCAGGCCGTAGAAGCCGAAGGTCAATGCCAGCACCAGCGACACCCACGGCAGACTGCCGACTTGCCACACTTGCTGCGCGACACCGACCGCTGCCAGCCCCACCGCAATCCACTGCATGCGCCTTAGCCGTTCGCCGAGGATCAGCATCCCCAGCAACACGTTTACCAATGGATTGATGTAGTAACCGAGGCTGGCTTCAAGCATGCGTCCATTGTTCACCGACCAGACGTAAGTCAGCCAGTTGGCCGCGATCAGCGTGCCGCTCAGGGCCAGGATCGCCAGCCGCCGTGGATTCTCACGCAGCTCGCGCCACCAGCCGGGATGCTTCCAGACGAGCAGCAGCAAGGCGCCGAACAACGCGGACCAAAGCACTCGGTGGATGATGATCTCCACGGCGGGCACGCTGGCGATGGCTTTGAAGTAGAGCGGGAACAATCCCCAGATGATGTAGGCACTCAGGCCCAGAATGTACCCGCGACGCAGGTTGGCGGCTTGCATGAGAATCCTTGCTTAGGCAGCTAACAAAGAAGGGATTGTATAGATGTGTGGCCTTTTTTGTAGGAGCGAGGCTTGCCCGCGAAGAACGATGACTCGGTATGTCAGGCAAACCGCATTATCGTTCTTCGCGGGCAAGTCGGATCGCCGCACCGCTCGCTCCTACAGGGACGCGGTGTTTAGAAGAGTTTCAATGGCTCTTCATTCAGCGCCGCCAATTGCTCACGCAACGCCAACACTTGATCACCCCAATAGCGCTCGGTGCCGAACCACGGAAAGCTGCGGGGGAAGGCCGGGTCGTCCCAGCGGCGGGCGAGCCAGGCGCTGTAATGCATCAACCGCAAGGCGCGCAGCGGTTCGATCAGCGCCAGTTCCCGCGGATTGAAGTCGTGGAATTCGCTGTAGCCATCCATCAGTTCCGACAACTGCCCCAGACATTCCTGACGGTCACCCGCCAGCATCATCCAGATATCCTGCACCGCCGGACCCATGCGGCAGTCATCGAGGTCGACGATGTGGAACATCTCGTCGCGGCACATCATGTTGCCGGGGTGGCAATCGCCATGCATGCGGATGTTCTGGTGTGGCGTGGCCTGATAGACCTCTTCCACGCGCTTGAGCAGGTCGCGGGCCACGGATTCGTAGGCGGGCAGCAGGCTGCGCGGGATGAAATTGCCTTCGAGCAAGGTGGTCAGCGAGTCATGACCAAAATTCTTCACCCCTAGCGCTTCACGATGCTCGAACGGTTTTGTAGCACCGACCGCATGCAGACGACCCAGCAGTTGGCCCAGGCGATACAGTTGATCAAGGTTGCCCGGCTCCGGAGCGCGGCCGCCACGGCGAGGGAACAGGGTGAAACGGAAACCGTTGTGTTCGTGCAGGCTTTCATCGTTGTGGATCATCGGCGCGACCACCGGTATATCGCACTCGGCGAGCTCGAAGGTGAATTGGTGTTCTTCGAGAATCGCTTCGTTGGTCCAGCGCTGCGGACGGTAAAACTTGGCGATCAGCGGCTCGGAGTCTTCGATGCCAACCTGATAGACACGGTTCTCGTAGCTGTTGAGCGCCAGAATGCGCGCGTCGCTGAGAAAGCCGATGCTTTCGACGGCATCGAGCACGAGGTCTGGGGTGAGGGTTTCAAACGGGTGGGCCATGCTGACTCCTGCGCGCGGCAGGCTGCCGCGTCCGGCCAAGCATGGTAGCGCAGACGGGGCATCTTTAGGGGGTGGGCTTGAGGTAAGAGTTGTTTGGGCTGACGCTTTCGCGGGCAAGCCTTGCTCCTACAGTAGGCGCGAGACTTGCCGCGAAGAGGCCCTGTCAGGCGCCGACGATCCCGCCATCCTCGCGGGTAATCGCCATCACCGAAGACCGTGGCTTGCCGTTGGGCAGATGCTCAGGGAACGTCGAACCGCCGTTTTCCCCCGGATGCTGAATCCCGACAAACAAGGTCTTCTGATCCGGCGAGAAGCTGATCCCCGTCACCTCACAACCTATCGGCCCGACCATGAAGCGGCGGATCTCGCCAGTCACCGGGTCAGCACAGAGCATCTGGTTATTGCCCATGCCCGCGAAGTCACCCGCGTTGCTCGAGTCGCCGTCGGTCAGAATCCACAAGCGCCCGGCCTTGTCGAAGCCCAGGCCGTCCGGGCTGTTGAACATGTTCTGCGGGGTGATGTTCGACGAGCCGGCCTTCGGCGTGCCGGCGTGGACGCCCGGGTTGCCGGCGACCACAAACAGGTCCCAGGCAAAGCTATTCGAACCGTGATCGTCGCGGTCGGTGCGCCAGCGCAGGATCTGCCCGTAGACGTTCTTCGCGCGCGGGTTCGGGCCGCCCACCGGCTGGCCTTCTTCGCCGCGCTTGGCGTTGTTGGTCAGGGTGCAATAAACCTGGCCGTCCTTGGGGCTGACGACGATCCATTCCGGGCGGTCCATGCGCGTGGCGGTTACCACACTGGCTGCGAGACGTGCATGAATCAGCACTTCGGCCTGATCGGCAAAGCCGCTGCTGGCGTCGATGCCGTTCTTGCCGTGGGTCAGTTCGATCCACTGACCCTGGCCTTTCGGATGATCGGCGTTGCCGTCGCCCGCATCGAAACGCGCCACGTACAAGGTGCCGTGGTCCAGCAGATCGCGGTTGGCTTTGGGGTTTTTGTGGTTGATCTTGTCGTGGCTGACGAATTTATAGATGAACTCGCCACGTTCGTCGTCGCCCATGTACACCACGGCGCGACCGTCGTTGGTTTCGGCCAGGGCAGCGTTTTCATGTTTGAAGCGGCCCAGCGCGGTGCGTTTGACCGGCGTCGATTGCGGATCGAACGGGTCGATTTCCACCACCCAGCCGTGGCGGTTGAGTTCGTTGGGATTTTTCGCCAGGTCGAAGCGTGGATCGTGTTGATGCCAG
Source organism: Pseudomonas sp. Pseusp18 (assembly GCF_059506005.1). NCBI lineage: Bacteria > Pseudomonadati > Pseudomonadota > Gammaproteobacteria > Pseudomonadales > Pseudomonadaceae > Pseudomonas > Pseudomonas sp. Pseusp18. Next base: position 6,056,771 of record NZ_CP169240.1, on the reverse strand, counting down.
TTGATGTCTTTGCTGGTTGCCACTGCGCCGTAGCGTTTCTGCGCGGCGTCGAATTTTTGCTCGGCATTGCTGCTGCCGAAGCAGTCGGTGAAGTTCTCTTCGCAGGTCAGATAAGTGCCCCACGGCGTTTTGCCGTTGGCGCAATTCTGGAAGGTGCCGAGGACTTTCTTGCCGTGTTTGTCGGCACTGGTTTTCAGCAGGTCGTGACCCGCTGCGGGGCCGCTCAGTTTGATGGGCGCATTACCGTGAATGCGCCGGTTGTAGCGCGAGCCCTGGACGAACTGCCACTGGCCGTTCTTGCGCTGCACTTCGATCACTGACACGCCTTCGCAGGCCAGGGCCTTGCGCACATCTTCCGCCGATTGCGGCATGCCGCCGTGGGGGTAGAGGTAGCGGTAATTGGTGTATTCGTTGTTGATCGCCATCAGCGCCCGGTCTTTGTCACCGGGGAATTCGAACAGGCTCATGCCGTCGTTGTTGTCGCCGAACTGGACTTCCTGCGCCTGGGCCGTGCCGTTACCGCTAGGGTCGAATGCCGGGCCATTCTTTTGCAGAGGCTGACCCCAGCTAATCAAAACCGAGGACTTGTAGCCCGGCGGCAGGGTGATGGTATCGGTGGTGGCGGCGGCAATGCTGTCGAAGCCCAACAGCTTGCTGGAACCGGCGCTGACGCTGGCGGCCAGCACGCTGCGACTCAGCAGGTTGCCACCGAGAAACATCGCCGCACCGCAGAGGGCGCCGGCGCTGATGAAGCCACGACGGCTGAGGCCGACCATTTTTTCGAGGTCGGTGGGTTGGTTGTCTTCTAATAGGCTCACATCAGGCTCCCTGCGGGTTTTTGCAGCCACCTTAAGGGCGGTTGATGAAGCTTTTGTTGCAGTCACCTCGTAGGAGCTGCCAAAGGCTGCGATCTTTTGATCCTGAATTTAAGATCAAAAGATCGTCCGAACGCGGCCCGAGCCTTCGGCAGCTCCTACAGCGGTGTACCCAGCAGGATGTTCGATGGCGCGAACTGCACCTGCACCGGTTTACCGGCGGCAAGCCCGAGGTTTTTCAGGTGCAGCGGCTCGGCCAGGGCGCAAAGTGTCTGGCCATTGGGCAGGCCGATGCGCACTTCGCTGGGGCTGTCTTCAGCGTCGAGGATTTCTTCGATCGTGCCCTTCAGGCAATTGTTGCCATGTGTTGCAGCTTGATCGATGCCAAGCAGTTCCAGCCAACCGGCCTTGATCAGTGCGACCACTTCGGTACCCGTTTCCAGCTCCAGGCGCAGGGTGCTGTCGTGAGTGATCTGCGCGTCAATGAGCAAGCCTTCGGCCAGTTCAAGGCGGATCCGGTCGTTGCGCCCCTGTGCATCGATCGCCACGACCTTGCCGTGCAATTGATTGCGCGCGCTGGTTCTGAGCATCAGCCGACCGAGCAAGTCCAGGTCGCTGGCCTCTTCGGCGGCTTCCAGAACCTGAGCCTGCAACGCTTGCAGCTTTTGATACAGGCGCAACACGCGCTCGCCTTCGCTGGACAATTTGGCGCCACCGCCGCCCTTGCCACCAACGCTGCGCTCCACCAGTGGTTTCTGCGCGAGGTTGTTCAGCTCGTCGATGGCGTCCCACGCGGCCTTGTAACTCAGACCGGCGCTTTTTGCGGCGCGGGTGATCGAGCCCTGTTCGGCGATGTGTTGCAGCAACGCGATGCGCTGCGGACGACGGACAATGTGCTGGGACAACAACGTAGGCAAGGACATGGCAAGGCGCTTTGGGCTGTGGCGATGGATGGGACGTTGGCGACTTGGCGTGCGGGAGTCAAGTCAGGCCCCATCGCCAGGTTTGGGGGTACGGGCCAGGCAGTAGACGTCGACCCGCGTCGCACCCGCCGCCATTAACAGCCGGGCCAGGGCCTGTGCGGTGGCGCCGGTGGTCAGCACATCGTCCACCAGTGCGAAGTGGCGACCTTTGACCGAAGCCTCGGGCGCCAGGGCGAAGGCGTGGCGCAGGTTCTTTTTACGTGCATCGGCATTAAGGTCTTGTTGCGCGCTGGTGTCCTGAGTCCTCACCAACAGCGTTTCATCACAAAGAATGTCGAGGCCGGCGCTGAGCCAGCGGGCGAGCATCGCCGCTTGGTTGAAACCCCGCTGGCGCAGCCGCTTGGGGGCCAGCGGTACCGGTATCAGCGCGTCGGGCCGATCCAGATCTTCATCGAAGCGATTTTGCAGGAACTGAGCAAGAAGTTCGGCGAGCAGGCGGCCAAACGGCCATTTTGCGCTGTGCTTGAAGCGGGTGATCAAACTGTCGACGGGAAAGCTGTAAGTCCAGGGAGCGGCGACTCGCTCGAAAGCTGGCGGTTGTTTCAGGCATTGGCCGCACGTCAGACCGGTGGCGGGCAAGGGCAGGGCGCAGGTATGGCATTGGTCGCCCAGCCAGGGCAGCTCGGTTTCGCAGGCCATGCAGATCGGTAGGGTGTCGTCCGCGACCTCTGAGCAGAGCAAACAGGATTGTTTGTTTTTTAACCAGATGTAAACCGGTCCTTCGTATCGTGGTTGACAGTGCATGAGTCTTCCTTAAATATGCCGAACATCCGTGTCGCGTCTGTGGGTATTCCATTCCCCAGTCGCTTGCCAAGCATAACCAAGGAATCGCCCATGAGCGCCAGCACCACTGCCACCCTGCGTCACGACTGGTCTTTGGCTGAAGTCAAAGCACTCTTCGTTCAGCCATTCAATGACCTGTTGTTCCAGGCGCAGACGGTGCACCGCGCGCATTTCGACGCCAATCGCGTCCAGGTTTCCACCCTGCTGTCGATCAAGACCGGCGCGTGCCCTGAAGATTGCAAATATTGTCCGCAGTCGGGTCACTACAACACTGGCCTGGAAAAAGAAAAACTGATGGAAGTGCAGAAGGTCCTCGAAGAGGCTGCTCGCGCCAAGGCCATCGGTTCGACCCGTTTCTGCATGGGCGCGGCGTGGAAACACCCGTCGGCCAAAGACATGCCTTACGTGCTGGAGATGGTCAAAGGCGTGAAGGCCATGGGCCTGGAAACCTGCATGACCCTCGGTCGTCTCGATCAGGACCAGACCGTCGCCCTGGCCGAAGCCGGCCTGGACTACTACAACCACAACCTCGACACCTCGCCGGAGTTCTACGGCAGCATCATCACCACCCGCACTTACAGCGAGCGCCTGCAAACCCTGGCCTACGTGCGTGATTCGGGGATGAAGATCTGCTCCGGCGGCATTCTCGGCATGGGCGAGTCCCTCGACGACCGCGCCAACCTGCTGATCCAGCTGGCCAACCTGCCGGAGCATCCAGAGTCGGTGCCGATCAACATGTTGGTGAAAGTCGCCGGCACGCCGCTGGAAAATGCCGACGACGTCGACCCGTTCGACTTCATCCGCATGCTCGCCGTTGCACGCATCCTGATGCCGAAATCCCACGTACGCCTGTCCGCCGGTCGCGAAGCGATGAACGAGCAGATGCAGGCCCTGGCGTTCTTTGCCGGCGCCAACTCGATCTTCTACGGCGAAAAACTGCTGACCACCGCCAACCCGCAGGCAGACAAGGACATGCAACTGTTCTCGCGTCTGGGCATCCTGCCGGAAGCCCGCGAAGAGCACGCCGACGAAGTGCATCAGGCCGCCATCGAACAGGCACTGGTGGAGCAGAAGAGCAGCGAGCAGTTCTATAACGCTGCTGTTTAACCACGTTCAGGCTTTTCTGTAGGAGCTGTCGAAAGCTGCGATCTTTTCTGGATCGACGCTGATACGGGCAAGATCAAAAGATCGCAGCCTTCGGCAGCTCCTACAGATGTTCGTGCCTCTCTTCTACTCGCGAGGTCTGCATGTCTTTCGATCTCAGCGCGCGCCTTGCTGCCCGTCGTGCCGAAAACCTTTATCGCCAACGCCCGCTGCTTGAAAGCCCTCAAGGCCCGGAAGTGGTGGTCGATGGTCAGCCGTTGCTGGCGTTCTGTAACAACGATTACCTGGGCCTGGCCAATCACCCGCAAGTGATCGAAGCCTGGCGCGCCGGCGCGTCGCGTTGGGGCGTGGGCGGTGGTGCTTCGCATCTGGTGATTGGCCACAGCGGCCCGCATCACGCGCTGGAAGAAGCCCTGGCCGAATTCACCGGCCGCCCGCGCGCACTGCTGTTCACCACCGGCTACATGGCCAACCTCGGCGCGGTTACCGCATTGGTCGGGCAGGGTGATACGGTGCTGGAAGACCGGCTCAATCACGCGTCGTTGCTGGATGCCGGGCTGCTGTCCGGTGCGCGTTTCAATCGCTATCTGCATAACGACGCGGCCAGTCTGGCCAAACGCCTTGAGAAGGCCACCGGCAATACGCTGGTGGTCACCGACGGCGTGTTCAGCATGGACGGCGACATCGCCGATCTGCCGGCGCTGGCGCGGGAAGCCAAGGCCAAAGGTGCTTGGTTGATGGTCGATGACGCTCACGGCTTTGGTCCGCTGGGCGCCAATGGCGGTGGGGTCGTCGAGCATTTCGGCCTGTGTCAGGAGGACGTGCCGGTGTTGGTTGGCACCCTCGGCAAGGCGTTCGGTACGGCCGGTGCTTTTGTGGCTGGCAGTGAGGAGTTGATCGAGAGCCTGATCCAGTTCGCTCGCCCCTACATCTACACCACCAGCCAGCCGCCGGCACTGGCCTGCGCGACGCTTAAAAGCCTGGAATTGTTGCGCAGCGAACATTGGCGACGTGAGCATTTGCAGGCGCTGATTCGCCAGTTCCGCCAAGGCGCCGAGCAGATTGGCCTGGAGTTGATGGACAGCTCCACGCCGATCCAGCCGATCATGATTGGCGATGCCGGGCGCGCGGTCCGGCTGTCGCAGATGCTGCGTGAGCGTGGCCTGATGGTGACCGCGATCCGTCCACCGACCGTGCCTGCCGGCAGCGCCCGCTTGCGCGTAACCCTGACCGCCGCCCACAGCGAGGCGCAGGTGCAGCTATTGTTAAATGGACTGGCCGATTGTTTTCAACAACTGGGACCGGAGCCAAGCCATGCGTGATCGTCTGATTCTGCTGCCGGGCTGGGGTCTCGGGATTTCTCCGCTGGAACCCTTGGCGGCTGCCTTGCAAGGCCTGGATGAGCATCTGCGCGTCGAAATCGAACCACTGCCGGAACTGGAATCGAGCGACCTTGAAGAATGGCTCGATGAACTGGATTCGACGCTGCCCCAGGATGCCTGGCTCGGTGGCTGGTCATTGGGCGGCATGCTGGCGTCCGAATTGGCGGCGAAGCGTGGTGACCGTTGCTGCGGTTTGGTGACCCTGGCGAGTAATCCTTCTTTTGTCGCCCATGAGCAGTGGTCGAGCGGGATGCCCGGCGAGACCTTCGACGCGTTTCTGGCCGGTTGCAAAGCCGACCCAGGCATGACTTTGAAACGTTTCTCGCTGCTGTGCACCCAAGGTGCCGCAGACCCGCGCGGGCTATCGCGGCTGTTGCTCGCTGGCGCACCGCTTTCGTCTCCATCGGTGCTGATGAGCGGCCTGGAGTTGCTTGCACAGCTGGATACCCGGCAAGCGTTGCAGGCGTTTCGCGGTCCGCAATTGCACTTGTTCGGTGGTCTCGACGGATTGGTCCCGGCCGAAGCGGCGGGGGATTTGCTGGCGCTGCTGCCGGATGTCGAAATCGGTCTGATTGAACAGGCCAGCCACGCGTTTCTTCTGGAAGACCCCCACGGTGTGGCGGGGGCGATTCAGGCCTTTTTGCATGAGTCCGGTGATGACTGATTTGTCCCTTCCCAACCTGCCCGGCGGCTTGCCCGATAAACGCCAGGTCGCGGCGTCCTTTTCCCGAGCGGCGGCGAGCTATGACAGCGTGGCCGAATTGCAGCGCGACGTTGGCAATGAATTGTTGCGTCGCTTGCCGGAGGATTTTGTCCCGGGTCGATGGCTGGACATGGGTTGTGGCACCGGGTATTTCAGCCGTGCGCTCGGTGAGCGTTTTCCCGCCGGCAACGGGCTGGCCCTTGATATCGCAGAGGGGATGCTCAATCACGCCCGTCCCTTGGGCGGCGCCAACCATTTCATCGCCGGTGATGCCGAACGCTTGCCGTTGCAGGATTCGACCTGCGACCTGGTCTTCTCCAGCCTGGCGGTGCAATGGTGCGCGGATTTCGCCTCGGTGCTCAACGAAGCGTATCGGGTGCTGAAACCGGGCGGTATTTTCGCGTTTGCTAGTCTGTGTGTAGGGACTCTGTACGAATTGCGCGACAGCTGGCGTCAGGTGGATGGCATGGTGCACGTCAACCGCTTCCGCGAGTTCGGTGTTTACCAGCAGCTTTGCGCGGACAGTGGCTTGAAGGTCATCAGTCTTGAAACACATCCACATGTGTTGCATTACCCCGATGTCCGCAGCCTGACCCATGAGCTCAAGGCACTCGGGGCGCATAACCTGAACCCCGGTCGGCCGGGTGGTTTGACCGGCAGGGCGCGAATCCTCGGCTTGATCGAGGCTTACGAGCAGTTTCGTCAGGCACAGGGACTGCCGGCGACTTATCAAGTGGTTTACGCCGTGCTGGAGAAACCCTTATGAGCGCAGCCTATTTCATCACCGGTACTGACACCGATGTCGGCAAGACCACCGTCGCCGCAGGTTTGCTGCATGCCGCGCGATTGGCGGGCTTGAGCACCGCGGCGGGTAAGCCGGTAGCCTCCGGGTGTGAGCTCACGCCCAAGGGGCTACGCAACGCCGATGCGCTGGCACTGTGGACCGAATGTTCATTGCCGTTGACTTACGAACAGGTCAATCCAGTTGCGTTCGAGCCGGCGATTGCACCACATCTGGCCGCACGGGAGGCCGGCGTGGCGTTGACCGTGCAATCGCTGCTGGCACCGATGCGGCAGATTCTCGATATGCGGGCGGACTTCACCTTGATCGAAGGCGCTGGCGGCTGGCGAGTGCCGTTGGCGGATCAAGACAATCTGTCAGACCTGGCCATGGCGCTGGATCTGCCGGTGATCCTGGTGGTCGGCGTGCGCCTGGGCTGCATCAACCATGCGCTGCTGACGGCCGAGGCGATTGCTCGGGATGGTTTGCAGTTGGCGGGGTGGGTGGCGAACATCATCGATCCGAAGACCTCGCGTCTTGAAGAGAACCTGGCGACGCTGGCCGAGCGCATTCCCGCGCCGTGCCTGGGGCGGGTGCCGAAACTCAAGTCGGTGACGGCCGAAGCGGTGGCCGAACATCTACAGCTGGATCTGCTGGACTGACGTTTCTGGCGTGGGTTTTACCTATGATAAGGCACTGTGCCATTAGTGTTTTTGTCGGGCCTTTTAGCGGCGTGTCTGGTTCAATGGCCGCTGTTGATCCTTTGTAGGACGAGTTCTCCCATGGAAATCTCAGGAAACACCGCTTTTTATGCCGGTCTGAGCACTATTCAGACAGGGCAGAACCGTGTCGATCAGGCTTCGGGGCAGATCGCCAACAACACCATCGAGCGTTCGGTCACCAGTCAGTCCTCCGAGGTTCAGGTCGATCGTCTGCGCTCGGTAGACCGCAGCCAGCAATCGGATCTGGCCAGCAATGTGGTCGAGATGTCTCAAGGCAAGTTCCAGGTGGAACTTGGCGTCAAAGTCGCCAAGGCCTCCGATGAAATGCTCGGTACGTTGATCGATACCTTCGCCTGATTCCTCACTGAATTCACTATCCCAGCGCCGCGTCTGTCCGCGGCGTTTTTCTGCGTAAGTCCTTCTCCCTCAACTAATCTCTCCTACATGACGTGTTGCTCAATCAACGACGTTGCGCAACCGCGCGCCCGTGATTTCCCTAGATCGAAGACGAACGGCAAAAGATCGGCGCTTGACAAGATTTGGGCGTAAACGTATGTTTCAAACAACTGTTTGACCGTCACAACAAATCACCACGGTCGTTCATTCCCGGTTACATCAGCAGAGGTTTATCGCTATGCCTGACTACAAGGCCCCCTTGCGTGATATTCGCTTCGTTCGTGACGAACTGCTCGGCTACGAAGCGCACTATCAGAGCCTTCCGGCTTGCCAGGACGCAACTCCGGACATGGTTGACGCCATTCTCGAAGAAGGCGCCAAGTTTTGTGAGCAGGTGCTGGCGCCGCTGAACCGCGTGGGTGACACCGAAGGCTGCACCTGGAGCGAGTCCGGCGTTAAAACCCCGACCGGCTTCAAAGAAGCCTACAAGCAATTCGTTGAAGGCGGCTGGCCAAGCCTGGCCCACGACGTAGAGCACGGCGGCCAGGGCTTGCCGGAGTCTCTGGGCCTGGCTGTCAGCGAAATGGTGGGTGAAGCCAACTGGTCGTGGGGCATGTACCCAGGCCTGTCCCATGGCGCGATGAACACTATTTCCGAGCACGGCACGCCTGAGCAGCAAGAGGCTTACCTGACCAAACTGGTTTCCGGCGAATGGACCGGCACCATGTGCCTGACCGAACCGCACTGCGGCACTGACTTGGGCATGTTGCGCACCAAGGCCGAACCTCAGGCCGACGGCTCCTACAAAGTGTCCGGCACCAAGATCTTCATCTCGGCCGGTGAGCACGACATGGCCGACAACATCGTCCACATCGTTCTGGCACGTCTGCCGGACGCACCTGCCGGCACCAAAGGCATCTCGCTGTTCATCGTGCCGAAATTCCTGCCGAACGCAGATGGCTCGATCGGCGCGCGCAACGCTGTGAGCTGCGGTTCCCTGGAACACAAGATGGGCATCCACGGCAACGCCACCTGCGTGATGAACTTCGACGCGGCCACCGGTTACCTGATCGGCCCGGCGAACAAAGGCCTGAACTGCATGTTCACCTTCATGAACACCGCACGTCTGGGTACCGCGCTGCAAGGTCTGGCACACGCCGAAATCGGCTTTCAGGGCGGCCTGAAATACGCTCGCGATCGTCTGCAAATGCGCTCCCTGACTGGCCCGAAAGCGCCGGACAAAGCCGCTGACCCGATCATCGTTCACCCTGATGTACGTCGCATGCTGTTGACCATGAAGGCGTTCGCCGAAGGCAACCGTGCGATGGTTTACTTCACCGCCAAGCAAGTCGACATCGTCAAATACGGCGTCGATGAAGAAGAGAAGAAGAAAGCCGACGCATTGCTGGCCTTCATGACGCCGATCGCCAAAGCCTTCATGACTGAAGTCGGTTTCGAATCCGCCAACCACGGCGTGCAGATCTACGGTGGCCACGGCTTCATCGCCGAGTGGGGCATGGAGCAGAACGTTCGCGACAGCCGTATTTCGATGCTGTACGAAGGCACCACCGGCATTCAGGCACTCGACCTGCTGGGCCGTAAAGTGCTGATGACTCAAGGCGAAGCGCTCAAGGGCTTCACCAAGATCGTCCACAAGTTCTGCCAGAGCAACGAAGGCAATGACGCGGTCAAAGAGTTCGTCGAGCCATTGGCTGCGCTGAACAAAGAATGGGGCGAGCTGACCATGAAGGTCGGTATGGCGGCCATGAAAGATCGCGAAGAAGTCGGCGCAGCATCCGTGGACTACCTGATGTACTCCGGTTACGCCTGCCTGGCCTACTTCTGGGCTGACATGGCGCGTCTGGCGGCCGAGAAACTGGCTGCCGGCACCACCGAAGAGGCGTTCTACACCGCCAAGCTGCAGACTGCGCGCTTCTACTTCCAGCGCATCCTGCCGCGTACCCGCACTCACGTTGCAACCATGCTGTCGGGCGCCAACAACCTGATGGACATGAAAGAAGAAGACTTCGCACTGGGTTACTAAGCCCTACGCAGTCTCTTCACAAAGCCGCTGCTTCTTCGGAAGCAGCGGCTTTTTTATGCCTGACGCAAACGATCACGTCTTTAAATATTCCTGACTAAAACGCTAAGAAGAACGACTTTGCTGCCGTTAAAGAGGCTGCGATGTGACACGTGTCACATTGCACGTGCTTAGCTGCTCCAAATGCAGGCACAATGCCATCTTTGTTTGCCGGGTCGGAGCTTTACCCTTGCCGCGTTCTTCCGCTGTACGTTTCAGCCATTTTTTGCCATCGCTGCTGTTGTTGCTCGCGGGGCTTGCGGCTGCCTACGTCAAGGATCTCAACGTCTTCTTCACTTCGCTGTTCAACGTGCTGCCCACTCTGGTGCTGTTGCTCGGCGGTGCGTATTGCGCGGTTTACCGACGTCAGCGTGAACTGTTTCTGATGGTCACGGTGTACATTGCCTACTTCCTGCTCGACACCCAGACCGACTATTACCGCGACAACGGCAAGGTTCGTGAAGACGCCGCCGTAGTGTTCCATCTGTGCTGTCTGTTGTTGCCGTTGCTGTTTGGCTTGTTCGCCGCCTGGCAAGAGCGCACTCACCTGTTCCAGGACATGGTGGCGCGCTTCGCTGTGTTGCTGGCGTTCGGCAGTGTGGCGCTGGGGTTGGAGCAAAGTTACCCACAGGCGCTGCTGATGTGGCTGTCGGAGATCCGCTGGCCAGCATTGCATGGTGCGTGGATGAGCTTGATCCAATTGTCTTATCCCGTGTTCATCGCCTCGTTCCTGTTGCTTGCCTGGCAATACTGGCGCAACCCAAGACCCTTGCACGCTGCGCAATTGGTGGGGCTGTTGGGATTGTTCTGGATGTTGCCGAAAACCTTCATCCTGCCCTTCACCCTGAACATCATGTGCAGCCAGGTGATGTTGATGATTGCCGCCGCGGTTGCGCATGAGGCCTATCAAATGGCCTTCCGCGACGAACTCACCGGCCTGCCGGGGCGCCGCGCCCTGAACGAACGCATGCAACGGCTGGGGCGCAATTACGTGCTGGCGATGAGCGACGTCGACCACTTCAAGAAATTCAACGACACCCACGGCCACGATGTCGGCGACCAAGTGTTGCGTCTGGTCGCCAGCAAACTGTCGAAAATCAGTGGTGGCGGTAGGGCATATCGCTACGGCGGTGAGGAATTTGCCTTGGTGTTCGCAGGCAAGACCCTCGAAGAGTGCATGCCGCACCTGGAAGTCATCCGCGAATCCATCGCCACTTACAATATCCAGCTGCGCAATCAGGACAGCCGTCCCCAGGATGACCAGCAGGGACGCCAGCGTCGCGCGGGTTCGGGCGCCTCGAGTGTTTCGGTCACCGTCAGCATCGGCGTCGCCGAACGGCTGGAACAACGCACCCCTGAAGAAGTGCTCAAATCCGCCGACCAGGCGCTCTACAGCGCCAAGGGCGCGGGGCGAAACTGTGTGATGGCATTCGGTCAGAACCGCCGTGGCGCAGTGCGCATGGACGCTGCTGCGGGTTGAGTGATGATGGCGCATTCAGCGTCTGGACTGTGATTGTGAGGTGTGATGCACGGCAGTAGGTTTGAGCCATCTGCTGCCGGAGAAATGACCATGCCCGAGTACAAAGCTCCCCTGCGCGACATGCGCTTTCTGATCGATCACGTCTTCGATTTTCACAGCAACTACGCCGCGCTGGGGGCCACCGATGCCAGCCCGGACATGGTCAATGCGATCCTCGAAGAAGGCGCGAAATTCTGCGAGAACGTTCTCGCACCGCTGAACCGCAGCGGCGACGAAGAAGGCTGTCATTTCGACAACGGTGTAGTCACAACGCCTACAGGCTTCAAGCAAGCATTCGCACAATACGTGGAAGGCGGCTGGCATGGTCTGGCGGCGGATCCTGCTTACGGCGGTCAGGGCTTGCCAAGTTCCTTGGGGCTGGTCATCAGCGAAATGGTCGGCTCCAGCAACACGTCCTGGGGCATGTACCCCGGCCTGACCCACGGTGCGATGTCGGCCATCCATGCGCATGGCACTGAAGAACAGAAACAGACCTATCTGAGCAAGCTCACCGCAGGCCAATGGACCGGCACCATGTGCCTGACCGAAGCCCATTGCGGCACCGATCTGGGCATCATCAAGACCCGCGCCGTACCGCAGGCCGACGGAAGTTACGCGATCTCCGGCAGCAAGATATTCATCTCCGCCGGCGAACACGACATGAGTGACAACATCATTCATCTGGTGCTGGCCAAACTGCCGGACGCGCCAGCGGGGACCAAAGGCATTTCGCTGTTTATCGTGCCCAAATTCCTACCCAATGCCGAGGGCGAGGCGGGCGAGCGCAATGGCGTTTCCTGTGGCTCGATCGAACACAAAATGGGCATCAAGGCCTCGGCCACCTGCGTGCTGAATTTCGATGACGCCAAGGGTTTCTTGATCGGTGAGCCGAACAAGGGCCTGAACTGCATGTTCACCATGATGAACCACGCGCGGCTCGGCACCGGCATGCAAGGTTTGTGTCTGGGGGAGGCGAGCTTCCAGGGCGCAATCAAATACGCCAACGACCGTCTGCAAATGCGCTCGCTGACCGGTCCGAAAGCGCCGGAAAAACCCGCCGACCCGATCATCGTTCATCCCGATGTGCGCAGGATGTTACTGACGATGAAGGCCTTCAACGAGGGCAATCGGGCACTGACTTACTTCACCGCACAGTTGCTGGACGCTGCGCACCTGAGCCCGGATGAAGCGGCGCGTCAGGACGCTGAGGATTTGCTGGCGTTCCTCACACCGATCTGCAAAGCCTTCATGACCGACACTGGGCTGGAGGTGACCAACCTCGGCATGCAGGTGTTTGGCGGCCACGGTTTCATTCGTGAGTGGGGCATGGAGCAGTTGGTTCGCGACTGCCGGATCGCACCGATCTACGAAGGCACCAACGGCATTCAGGCGCTGGATCTGCTTGGGCGCAAAGTCCTTGGCAGTCAGGGAAAACTGCTGCGCGGCTTCACTAAAATCGTCCACAAGTTCTGTGCGGCAAACGCTGAGCATCCGCAACTCGGCAGTTATTTTGCGCAACTCAACGGACTGAACCAGCAGTGGGGCGAGTTGACTTCCAGGATCGGCATGGCCGCGATGAAAAATCCGGATGAGGTCGGCGCCGCCTCGGTGGATTACCTGATGTACAGCGGCTACATCATCCTCGGCTACCTGTGGCTACGCATGGCGCTGGTGGCTCAGTCGCAGTTGGAGGCGGGCAGCGGTGATGCCGATTACTGCCGAGGAAAACTGGCGACCAGCGAGTTTTACTTCAAGCGTTTACTGCCGCGTACGGCTGCTCATCGGGCGGCCATCGAGGCGGGTAGCGACTGTTTGATGAAGTTGCCGGCGGAGTTGTTTGCACTTTAATCATTCAAATCAGCCATAAAGAAGCCCGCCTCGCTGCGGGCTTCTTTATGGGGGAGTAAGCCAGTGACTAAAAATAACAAAATGGTCATAGGCTGACCCTATGTGTCGTAAAAGTTGTTGAGGTACACTCGGACACAGCGAAATCACTATTCCTATGAACCACCTGTTTAGATCTTGCGAGGTTTGCCATGGCTGACTACAAAGCGCCCCTGCGCGATATGCGCTTCGTCCTCAATGAAGTTTTCGAGGTCGCCAAGCTCTGGGCCGAACTGCCTGCGCTCGCCGAGACTGTCGATGCTGAAACTGTCGAGGCCATTCTGGAAGAAGCCGGCAAGGTCACCAGCAAAAGCATCGCGCCCCTGAGCCGAGCGGCTGACGAAGAAGGTTGCCACTGGGCCGACGGTGCCGTCAGCACCCCGGCTGGTTTCCCACAGGCGTATCAGACCTACGCTGAAGGCGGTTGGGTCGGTGTCGGTGGCGATCCGACCTACGGTGGCATGGGCATGCCCAAGGCTGTTTCGGCGCAGGTCGAAGAAATGGTCAACTCCGCCAGCCTGTCGTTCGGTCTGTACCCGATGCTGACCGCCGGCGCCTGCCTGTCGATCAACGCCCACGCCAGCGAAGAGCTGAAAGCCGCGTACCTGCCGAACATGTACGCCGGTGTCTGGGCCGGTTCCATGTGCTTGACCGAGCCGCACGCCGGTACTGATCTGGGGATTATCCGCACCAAGGCCGAACCTCAGGCTGACGGTTCCTACAAGGTCAGCGGCACCAAGATCTTCATCACCGGCGGTGAACACGACCTGACCGAGAACATCATCCACCTGGTACTGGCCAAGCTGCCGGACGCGCCAGCAGGCCCGAAAGGTATCTCGCTGTTCCTGGTGCCGAAGTTCATGGTCAATGCCGATGGCAGCCTCGGTGCGCGCAACCCGGCGACCTGTGGTTCGATCGAACACAAGATGGGTATCCAGGCATCCGCAACCTGTGTGATGAACTTCGACGAAGCCGTGGGTTACCTGGTCGGCGAGCCGAACAAAGGCCTGGCGGCGATGTTCACCATGATGAACTACGAGCGTCTGGGTGTCGGCATCCAGGGCCTGGCCTCGGGTGAACGTTCCTATCAGAACGCTATTGAATACGCTCGCGACCGCCTGCAGAGCCGTTCGCCGACCGGCGTGCAGAACAAGGACAAAGTGGCTGACCCGATCATCGTCCACCCGGACGTGCGTCGCATGCTGCTGACCATGAAAGCCTCGAACGAAGGCGGCCGTGCATTTTCCACTTACGTGGCGATGCAGCTGGACACCGCCAAGTTCAGCGAAGACGCCACCACTCGCAAACGTGCAGAAGACCTGGTCGCACTGTTGACGCCTGTGGCCAAGGCATTCCTGACTGACCTGGGGCTGGAAACCACGGTTCACGGCCAGCAGATTTTTGGCGGCCACGGCTACATCCGTGAGTGGGGCCAGGAGCAGTTGGTTCGCGACGTGCGCATCACGCAGATCTACGAAGGCACCAACGGTATTCAGGCGCTGGACCTTGTCGGGCGCAAGATCGTCGGCAGCGGCGGGGCGTTCTACAAACTGTTCGCTGACGAGATTCGTCATTTCACCGCGACGGCCAGTGCTGATCTGGCGGAGTTCACCAAACCGCTGAACGATGCAGTGGACACCCTTGACGATCTGACCGCATGGCTGCTGGACCGGGCGAAAAACAACCCGAACGAAATCGGCGCTGCGTCGGTCGAGTATCTACAAGCTTTCGGTTACACAGCCTACGCCTACATGTGGGCACTGATGGCCAAGGCAGCCTTCGGTAAAGAAGCGCAGGACGATTTCTACGCGAGCAAACTCGGTACAGCGCGGTTCTATTTCGCCCGTTTGCTGCCGCGTATTCACTCGTTGAGTGCGTCGGTGAAGGCGGGGAGCGAATCGCTGTTCCTGTTGGATGCAGGACAATTCTGACCCTGTAGCGTTATGTAAGCATTCTCTTACGTGACGTGCTGCTGTTTTCCCATATGCGCAGATTGGATCCAGAGCTAATCTACTTCACATGGACGTCGCGCAGGAAGCGCAAAGCAACAACACGGACACGTAGGATTCTGCCAGGACGGCGGAGTGAAATGGATGTCAGGGAAACAGTCTGCAAAGCCCCGCTTCGGCGGGGTTTTCTTTTGGGCGCAAAAAAGTTCAGCTCAACCCATCCAGGGCCGTCGGGCTATGCAAGTGCTCATCCATCACCTCTTCCAGCAGCGTTCGCAACAACGCCAGCGAAGCCTGTTGCCGCTGCACATCCCGACACACCAACCCCACTTTCAGCGGCACCCGCGGCTCACTCAGTGGTTTCCACAGCAGCTCTTGGTCACCATGGGTCTTTTGTGAGCGCCCTGGCAGAACGGTCGCCAGCCGCGTGTGCGGCAGGCTGTCGAGAATCCCTGTCATGTTGTTCAACTCGGCCTGCACCTGCGGACGGCGTCCCAGGTTGGCCAATTGTGTCTGCCAGATCTGCCGTATCTGGAACTCTTCACCCAACAGCAACATGGGCAGCTCGGCGGCCTGACTCATGGAGACCTTCTTGAATTCGCGCAACGGATGGTCGGCCGGGATGACAAGGGTCAGCTCATCTTCATACAACTGCACGCCGTGCAAACCCGGCTGACGGGGCGGCAGGTAACTGATGCCGATATCCAGCGAACCATTGAGTAGTCGCCGCTCGATTTCCAGGCCGGTCAGTTCATAGATCTGCACCACTAAATGCGGCTGTGCCTTGCGCACGCGTTCGAGCATTTGCGGCACCAGGCTGGAGTGGACGGTTTGCAGCACGCCAATGGCCAAGGTTCGGAGCGCCTTGCCCTTGAAATTGCCCAAGGCTTCGCGCGCGCGTTGCAGGCCATCGAGCAAGGGCAGGGCATGGTTGTACAACGTGTGGGCCGCCAGGGTTGGCAGCAGACGTTTGCTACTGCGTTCGAACAGGCTCACATCGAGATTCTGTTCGAGTTGGCGGATCTGCTGGGACAACGCTGGCTGGGAGATTGAAAGTCGCTCGGCGGCCCGACCGACGTGGCCCTCTTCGTAGACCGCGACGAAATAACGCAGTTGTTTGAAATCCATAAGTAATACTTATCGAAAATGCTGAGAAATCGAAATGGCTCAGTGCCTTGCCTACGCCTAGTCTAACTGCATTCACAAGGCTTACAGGGCCATAAAGCACGATGAATACCGTTTACAGCGATGGTGTTTACATAGGCAAGGCAAAAAACCTCGGACGAGATTTTATCCGATGAATCTGTTCAACCTGCGACGCAAGCCACCGAGCCTTGATGACCTGGCGATGGACACTTCCCTGCCGGCCAGAAGCGACAACTTTTCCAGAGAGTGCCTGATGCCCAGTGTCGAACGGCCGAAACAGATTTTCGTGCGTGGCCAAGGCTCCTGGCTGTGGGACAGCGATGACCGCGCTTACCTGGATTTCTCTCAGGGTGGCGGCGCCAATAGCCTCGGACACAGCCCTTCAGCACTGGTCAAAGCGATTTCGGAACAGGCTCAGTCGCTGATCAATCCGGGTTTCGGACTGCACAACCGCGACATGCTCAACCTCGCCGAAAGGCTCTGCGCCAGTACCGGCAGTGACCAGGCGTACCTGCTCAACAGTGGCAGCGAAGCCTGTGAAGCGGCGATCAAACTGGCGCGCAAATGGGGCCAGCAATATCGTGGTGGCGCTTCGCGGATCATCGTAGCCAGTAAAGGCTGTCATGGCCGTAGTCTCGGGACGATTTCGGCGTCGGACAGTTCGAATCTGATCAACCGATTCGAGCCACAGCTGCCGGGCTTCAGTCCTGTTCCGTTCAATGACCTGCCGGCCTTGCATGCGGCCGTGGATGCCCAGACAGTCGCGATCATGCTCGAACCGATCCAGAGCGAGGCCGGGGTGATTCCCGCCACCGAGCACTACCTCAAGGGTGTCGAGCGCCTGTGTCGAGAGCTTGGCATTCTGCTGATACTCGACGAAGTGCAAACCGGCGTCGGTCGCTGCGGCACATTGCTTGCCGAACAGTCCTACGGCGTACGGGCAGATATCGTGGTGCTCGGCAAAGGGCTCGGTGGTGGCGTGCCATTGGCGGCATTGTTGGCGCGAGGCAAGGCCTGTTGTTTCGAAGTCGGCGAAATGAGCGGCACTCATCATGGCAATGCGTTGATGAGTGCCGCCGGGCTTGTCGTGCTCGACAGCGTGCAGGACAAGGGCTTTCTCGACCATATGCGGGAAACCGCTCAGCATCTGGGCGAAGGCCTGAGTCGTCTGGCCCATCGCTATGGTCACGGCGAATTGCGCGGGCAAGGGCTGCTCTGGGGGCTCGATCTGTCCGACGATTCCGCCGACGCCGTAGTCAAGGCCGCGTTGTATGAAGGCTTGCTGCTCAACGCCCCGCAACCCGATTGCCTGCGCTTTACCCCGGCCCTCACCGTCAGCAAGGCCAACATCGACGAAATGCTCCTGCGCCTGGCCCGCGCCTTCTCCCGCGTACGCACCGCGCAACTGCAGTGCCGCAAAGGTATTGCGGTCTGATCAGACCCGCCCTACACGAATTTCCGAACCGTCTCGCGGTATAACGCATCGCCCCACGTTTGACTCTTTTCGCGTGGGGCGTTTTTTTGTCTCTGCGTTTTGCCGAAGGCATTTCAGTGCTTGAGCGATAGCGGGATCAATGGCTTTTTAGAGGGAGTCGGCAAGGAGTGCCGGTGCCAGCGAAACAACATGGTTGTGGCGATGGCTTTGAATTCTATACCACTGGGTGGTATGTTTTGTGGAAGGGATGCCGATGTCACCGAGGTTATTCAAGACAAAGCGTTTTGCGATGCAGGCCGGTAAGGCTTGGGTCGGCGATGAAGAACTTCGGGAGGCATTCACCGAAATGCTCGATGGTCAGGCGGACAATCTCGGCGGCGGGGTCTGGAAAAAACGTTTGAATGCCAACCGTCACCGCTCAATTGTTCTGGCAAAGGGTGGGCATTATTGGATCTATCAATTGCTGTTCGCCAAGAAGGATCGAAGCAATATCAGCCTTGCGGAGCTGACTCAACTGCGGGGATTAGCCAAGGTTTATGGCACATTGACCGAGATGCAGGTCCAGCACTTGCTGGACATTGAGGAGTTTGTGGAGATATCCCATGAGTAAGAAATTCAAAAGTGACGTGTTTGAGTCGGTACACGAGTCAGCCAGTGCTTTGTATGCCATCGGTGCCATCAGTAAGGCAACCATGCGCGAATTCGACGAGTCATGCCTTGCAACGGTTCCGGACGCGATCCCGGCTGAGCAGATCAAAGCGCTACGTGAACGCAACAACGTCAGCCAGCCAGTATTTGCGCGTTATTTGAACACCAGCGCTTCGACAGTCAAGCAATGGGAGGCGGGAGCCAAACACCCCAGCGGTATGGCTCTGAAGTTGCTGAGCATTGTTCAGAAACACGGCCTGGAGATACTGGCCTGAAGCATCGCACTGAACCCTGACGAACACCGCAGGTTGATTAAATGAGGCGCTACGATTTCAGCCCACCTACTCCATCACCCGCCGATAAAACAACCATTCCTGCTCCAGCGCGTGGGCCTGGTTACCGGCCTTGCGAAAGCCATGGCGTTCGTCGGCGTAGTAATGCGCTTCGACCAGAATGCCATTGTCCTGTAGCGCCTTGACCATGTCGCGGGTCTGTTGCGGCACCACCACGGCGTCCAGTTCACCCTGAAAGAAGATCATCGGAACGCTGATGTTGTTCGCGTGTAGCAACGGAGTGCGCGCGGCGTAGCGTTCAGCGTCCTCTACCGGGTCGCCGATCAACCAGTCCAGATAATCGCCTTCGAACTTGTGGGTGACGCGGCCCAGCGCAACGGGATCGCTGACGCCATACAGGCTGGCGCCCGCACGAAAGACCTTGTGAAAGGCCAATGCGCACAATGCGGTGTACCCGCCGGCGCTGCCACCACGGATAAACGCTTTATCGCCGTCGATCAGTCCGCGCTCGGCCAGGTAGCCGACCACTGCGCAGGCATCTTCCACGTCCACGTCGCCCCAGCTCAAATGCAGCGCCTGGCGATAAGCACGGCCGTAGCCGCTGCTGCCTCGGTAGTTGAGGTCGGCCACGGCGAAGCCCCGTTGTGCCCAATACTGGATTCGCGGGTCGAACATCGGGTAGCAGGCTGAAGTCGGTCCGCCGTGAATGAACACCACCAAGGGCGGTTTCGTATCGTCGTTCATTGCCGGGTAGAAGAACCCGTGGGCCTCGCCCGAACCGCTCGGATAACGCAGGGTTTGCGGGCGGCTGATCTGATCGGCCGGCAGGGGGACAACGCCACCGGCGAGGGTCTTCACCTGACGGCTTTTGCGCTCAATGGCAATCACCGACGCCGAACTGACTGGTGAAGCAGCGATGCAGTAAATGAACTGCTCATCCTGTGCGAGATGGCGGAAGCGGCTGTAGTCGCCGATGAAATCCTCACAGGAGCCATCGCCATGACAAAGCCCCAATCGGCCAAACCCACCTTCGGTCCAACTCGCCAGATAAGTGTCTTCGCTCAGTGGTAACCAAGTGCAACCACCCAGCTGCCAAGGCGCCGGTCCATGGTCGGCGGCAGCGCTCGGAAGTGGGCTCAGTCCTTCTGTCGACTCCACCCACGGCTGCCAGAAACCGCCGCGATCGGTCAGACAATACAGACGGCCGCGATCATCGAATCTCGGTTGTTGCAGTGACTCCTGAGCACCGTCACCGGCCACACAACGCGGCTGCGCAAAGGTGTGATCGCGCTGGCGCTCGGCAACCATCAGGCGTGTTGCGGTCCAGGGCTGATCCGGGCGATTCCACTCGATCCAGGCCAGACGCCGACCGTCAGGACTCAGGGTCGGTGCCGCGTAGAAATCGGCACCCTCGGCTAGCAGATGGCGTTGGCCGTCAGCCAGATCGATTGCCACCAGGCGATGTCGATCGCGGTTCTCTTCCACCGCCAGCACTTGCCCGTTGGCGAACTGCAGATCGCCGTACCGGCATTCACTTGAAGTCAGTACCTCAGGTGTTTCATCTGACAGCGATTGCCGATACAGCTGCTGATCGGCCTCGTTGACGAATACCAGCCCGTCATCGGTCAGACAAAACGCGCCACCGCCATATTCATACACCCGGCTGCGCACACTGAAGGTGGGCGGCGTCAGACAATGCGCCTGACCGTCGCGCCACTGCCAGATCCGGCAGGCGGCATCTTCGGGGCGGTACTCGTTCCAGAACAGGCCATGTGGCCCGACCTGCAACTCGGCGAAGTCGATGCCGGCCGCGACGGCCCTGGCGGCGCTCAAGGGTTCAGCTTTTGGCGATGAGGCGTGAGTTTCGTTCATTGCGAAAGGCCAGTTGTTCAATGGTCTGGGTCGCGTGCTCGGCTTCTTCGCGGGCCTTGAGGATCACGCCGTGATGTTCCGACTTGCTGCACACCGGGTCGGCATTGCTCGCGTCACCCGTGAGCATGAACGCCTGGCAACGGCAGCCGCCGAAGTCCTTTTCTTTTTCGTCGCAGGAGCGGCACGGCTCGGGCATCCAGTCGTAACCGCGAAAGCGGTTGAAGCCAAACGAGTCGTACCAGATGTGCTGCATGCTGTGGTCGCGCACGTTGGGAAACTGCACCGGCATCTGTCGGGCGCCGTGACAGGGCAGTGCGGTTCCGTCCGGTGTGACCGTCAGAAAAATACTGCCCCAGCCGTTCATACAGGCTTTCGGACGTTCTTCGTAATAGTCCGGTGTCACGAAAATCAGCTTGCACGGATGCCCTTCGGCTTCCAGTTTCGCGCGGTATTCGTTGGTGATGCGTTCGGCGCGAACCAATTGTTCCTTGGTCGGTAGCAGGCCGACCCGATTGAGCTGAGCCCAACCATAGAACTGGCACGTCGCGAGTTCGACGAAGTCTGCCTCAAGGGCAATGCACAGCTCGATGATCCGGTCGATCTTGTCGATGTTGTGCCGATGGGTGACGAAGTTCAGCACCATCGGATAGCCGTGGGCCTTCACCGCACGGGCCATTTCGAGTTTTTGCGCGAAGGCTTTTTTCGAGCCGGCCAACAGGTTGTTCACCTGCTCGTCGCTGGCCTGAAAACTGATCTGGATATGGTCCAGACCGGCCTTCTTGAAGTCGCTGATTTTCTGCTCGGTGAGGCCGATGCCGGAAGTGATCAGGTTGGTGTAGAACCCCAGCTTGCGTGCTTCGGCGATCAATTCGGCGAGGTCCTGGCGCACCAGCGGCTCACCACCGGAAAAGCCCAACTGCGCCGCGCCCATCTCCCGTGCTTCGCGAAAGACTTTGATCCACTGCTCGGTGGTCAATTCTTTGCCTTGCTCGGCGAAATCCAGTGGATTGGAGCAGTACGGGCATTGCAGCGGGCAGCGGTAAGTCAGTTCGGCCAGCAGCCACAGCGGCAGGCCGATTTCGGGTTTGGCTGGCAACTTGCCTGACGCAGACTCAGGCAAGTTCGATCCAGTGCTGAGCACGGGCGACCTCCATGAATTGCTCGATGTCGTCACCGAGCTCGGGCACGCCGGGGAACTGTTTGTCGAGCTCGGCGATGATGGCCGCGACATCTCGCTGGCCATCGATCAAGCCGCCGATCAGCGCGGCGCTCTCATTGAGTTTGATCATGCCTTCGGGGTAGAGCAATACATGGCCCTTTTGCGCCGGTTCGTACTGGAAACGGTAGCCGGGACGCCAGGTCGGGGTTTTGCTGCGATCAAAACTCATAAGGTGATTCCTTTATGCCAGACCCGCTGTTCGGTCACGCTGTGGTACGGCGGGCGGTTCAGTTCGTAGGCCATGCTCATGGCATCGAGCATGCTCCAAAGAATGTCCAGTTTGAACTGGAGAATTTCCAACATGCGCTCCTGACTTTCTCGCGTGGTGTAGTGCTGCAGAGTGATCGCCAGACCGTGCTCCACATCCCGGCGAGCCTGGCCCAGCCGCGTACGGAAATATTCGTAACCGGCCGGGTCGATCCACGGGTAATGCTGCGGCCAACTGTCGAGGCGCGATTGGTGGATCTGCGGCGCAAACAGCTCGGTCAATGAGCTGCTGGCGGCTTCCTGCCAACGGGCCCGGCGGGCGAAGTTGACGTAGGCATCCACGGCGAAACGTACACCGGGCAGCACCAGCTCCTGGGAGCGCAGCTGATCCGGGTCAAGGCCGACCGCTTGCCCAAGACGCAACCAGGCTTCGATACCGCCGTCTTCACCGGGGGCGCCGTCATGGTCCAGCAGGCGCTGAATCCACTCGCGACGGATTTCTCGGTCCGGGCAGTTGGCCAGGATCGCGGCGTCCTTGAGCGGGATGTTCACCTGATAGTAAAAGCGGTTGGCGACCCAGCCCTGGATCTGCTCGCGAGTCGCCCGGCCTTCATACATCGCCACGTGATACGGGTGATAGATGTGGTAATAGGCGCCCTTGGCGCGTAGGGCCGCTTCGAATTCGGCGGGGGACATTGGGGTATCAGTCATTGCGGTTCTCCGGGAACAACCGGTGGATTCTTTGGTGTCTGGTCGGGCGCCTTCGCGGGTATACAGGGATAGCGCTATCCCTGTAGGAGCGAGCGGTGCGGCGATCCGACTTGCCCGCGATGGGGCCATCCGCTACAGCACAATACTCATGCCGTCATAAGCAACTTCAACTTCACGACGGGCCAGCTCCGCACGCTCTGGCGAATCCTCATCGAGAATCGGGTTGGTGTTGTTGATGTGGATAAGCACTTTGCGCTGCTTGGGCAGTTGTTCCAGCACTTCGAGCATGCCGCCGGGGCCGTTCTGCGCCAGGTGGCCCATTTCCCGGCCAGTGCGCGTGCCGACACCACGGCGCTGCATTTCGTCGTCGTCCCACATCGTACCGTCCACCAACAGGCAATCGCTGCTGGCCATGATTTTCAACAGCGGAGCATCGACCTTGCCCAAGCCCGGTGCATAGAACAGTTTACCGCCGGTGCTCAGGTCTTCGACGATCAGGCCGATGTTGTCGCCCGGATGCGGGTCAAAGCGGTGCGGCGAGTACGGAGGGGCGGCGCTACGCAGGGGCAGCGGGGTGAAGCGCAGGTTCGGGCAGGCCGGCACGGTGAAGCTCTGATCGAGTTCGATACGGTTCCAGTTCAACCCGCCGTTCCAGTGGGTCAGCATGGTGAACAACGGGAACCCGGTACTCAGGTCTTCGTGGACCATGTCAGTGCACCAGACCTGATGCGGGCAACCTTCGCGCAGGCTGAGCAGGCCGGTGGTGTGGTCGATCTGGCTGTCCATCAGGATGATTGCGCTGATGCCGGTATCACGCAGCGCGCGTCCCGGCTGCATCGGCGCGAAACTCTGGAGCTGGGCGCGGATGTCCGGCGAAGCATTGCACAGCACCCAGTTCACGCCATCATCGGAAATTGCGATGGACGACTGGGTACGCGCCTCGGCCCGCAGGCTGCCGTCGCGAAAACCTGCGCAGTTCGCGCAGTTGCAGTTCCACTGGGGGAAACCGCCGCCGGCGGCGGAACCTAGAATCTGGACAAACATGGCCGCTCCATCATTGAAAACTGAAAATAAAAACGCCCCGGCAAGCCGAGGCGTAGCACTGCATTCTCTACCAAACGGCAGAGCTTAGCGGCTTGCGAAGTACATGGTGACTTCGAAGCCGATACGCAGGTCGGTGTAAGCAGGTTTGGACCAGGACATAGGAGCGCTCCTTCAGGTGGATGGGACAGTTGAGGCCTATACATATAGTCCACCTCCAGTCGGAGATGTTCAGATAGTTAGGTGGCTATGTTACTCAAAATTACGGAGCGATTGGCTGCGAATCTTTGAGAAAGCTAATTGCAGCGCCGGTAATGATCATTTTGCCACTTGCCAACGCGTAGTCGGGCAAGGTCCGCTGGCCAGACAGCGCCAGCCACCTTCGGCCCTATTCAGTCGCTGTGCCGCGGCCAGCAAGGCTTTGCGGTCGATCATCAGAATCGCTTGAGGTAGAAGGCCCAGATAATCCGACGAGTGGCCGGCCAGTTTCCCTTGCCAGAGCAGTTCGGCGGCCTGGGCGTTGGGCAGGGTGGTGCTGTCGAATTGATCGGCCAGGGCTTGGCGTTGGGCGATGAAGGTCAGCTCATCGATGCTTTCGATCATCCCTTCCAGTTCGCCGAGGAATTGTTCGATGTGCTGCAACAAGTCCAGAGGTGCGACGCTTGGCGATTGCACGCCGAACAACAGCCCGGTCTGACCGTTGATCTGGCGCAGCCCGCTGAATACCGCGTAACCGAGTTGCAGCTCTACCCGCAAGCGTTGATAGAACGGTGTCTGGCACAGGTGTGCGAGCAAGCGCCAGGCAGCTTCGTCGGCGATGTCGTGGGTTGCCGTCGGACAAAAGAGTAACAGCGCGTGTTCGCTGGAGCCGGTATCGACGGCGTTCCAGAGATGCTGTGAGCCGATCGATAGAGGTGACGTCGATTGATGGTCCGGCGTTCCCGGCACACGACTCAAGACCAGCCCCATCGCCGCTTGCGTCTGGGCCGACAGTCCGGTCGTCAGGCCATCCCAGCGCGCACTCGACCAGAGTTGCTGCAAGTCATCCGAGGCTGCTTTGTGCTCAGCGCATAAATCGGGCAGCGCCTTGAGCAGCTGTCGAATCGGCATCAAAGGGATGGCCGTCGGTGCTTCCTGTGAGAAACGGGCATCAGGTTTTGTCAGCGCTTTTAGCACATGTTCGAGGACTGTTGGCATCGGTTCCTGCAGCCCCGTCAGTCTCAGCAGCCATTCATTGCCCGATGCGCTGAAGGAAGCGTCGACACCGGCCTGACGAGCATCTTCGTGCAACGGCTGCAGGCTGTTTTCCAGATTCGCCTGAAGGCGGCTGTGAGGTGCGGATTCCAGGCGCCAGCGCAGATAAACCGCACCTTCATCCGTGTTGTCCGGCAATGCTTGACTGAACTGCATCGGCGATCGTTCGCGGCGACTGCGCGAGCGATCCTGGGCAAAGGTCCGCAGGCCGCGGTGGGCGCTGGTCTGGCCGCGAATCAAGCCGGCATTCGGGGCTGGAGTCTCGGTACGCAAAAACGGGTTGGGAGTCGGTAGTTGCCACTGGCCGGTGAAGTTATCCACAGCGCCGATTTGTTTCAGGATTGCCTTGAGGGCGACGACGCCTTGTTCGGATAACCCCGGTTCAAGTTGCTCGCTGTCCCGTTGGGCCAGCTGCAAGGCACTGCTGACTTGCTGTTGGCGCTGTTGCAGGGCGGCATATTCTTCGCGCAATGGGGCCCAATCCTGACGGGAGGCAAAAAAGCCCAGCCAATCCAGAATCCGTTCACGGATCGCGCTGCCCGATTGCGTGGCGTTCGCGGGCAACGTGAATTCGATGTGCAGCAAGGCTTGCCCGGCGTAGCGGTAGAGCGGCGCGGCTTTCAGGTTGTCTGCCAGCCCGCTGTCTCGCAGCTGCGCCAACAGGCCGCCGGGCTTTGCGGCGGTCAGCCAATGGCACAGGAACGCCAGCGCTTCGGGCGATGAGTCGGGCAGCCCTTCGAAGGTGAACAGCAGATCCAGTCGACGTTCTCCAGCCTGTTGATAACTATTGGCCGATGAATCCATCAACAGGCTGGGCTTTGCCTGAGGGACTTTTTTACCGGCGGGAATGGCAATGGCAAACGCCTGCGCCATCCCTTTCAATTCTTCGAGACTCTGCGGGCCGGCCAGGCTCAACGTCATTTGCCCGGTCTGATAAAACTGCTGATGGAAGTCCTTCAACGCTTGCTGAAACTCGGGCTGCGGAATCGGCAGGCTGTAACGGTTGCCAGCATGAAACGCCCGTAACGGGTGAGCCGCCGAGAGCCCGTCGAACAGCGCGAATTGCTGTTGGGCTGTGGCATCCCGCGACCAGGCGACAAATTCGGCGTGCAGCACTTCCCGTTCCCGCCGCTGATCGTCCGGATTCATACGCGGATGGGCGAGCATGTCTGACAGATGCTCCAGCCCAGCGCTGAACGCCTGGGGCGGCAGTTCGAAAAAGAACTCCGTCGTCCGTTCGCTGGTGCGCGCATTCACCTGCCCGCCATGACCTTGCACATAGGCCATCAGCCCTTGTCCTGCGGGAAAGCGCTCTGTACCCAGGAACAGCAAATGCTCGAGAAAGTGCGCCAGCCCCGGCCAGGCCGATGGCACGTCGTGACTGCCGGCAGCGACCCGCAACGCAGCGGCGCCGCGCTTCAAACCGGGAGCATGACGCAGCGTCACCCGCAGACCGTTGGCCAGGGTTTCAGTGTGAAGGTGGGGGTGATTCAGCGCAGGCATGAGCACTTCCAGAACAGAGAAGCGCTAATGCTAGCGGATTAGGGGACGTTCTCAATCAGTTTCCACACTGCGCCGGGGAAACTGATTGAGAACGCCCCCTAAGTGGATCAGCGCTTGTTCAGCGCGCCGTAAAGCTCGGGACGGCGATCGAGGAAGTAGCGGTTGGCGGCGCGGGAATCGATCATCAGTTGGCGATCCAGTTCACCGACAATCAGCGATTCATCTAGGCCGGCCCGGGCGATACGGCTGCCATCCGGCGCGGCGATGCTGCTCTGGCCGCAATACTGGATCTCGCCCTCGCTCCCACAGTAGTTGGCGTAAGCCACATAACACTGGTTTTCGAAGGCCCGGGCGCGGACGGTGACGTCGGCGATGAAATCGTAGGGAATCATGTTCGCCGTCGGCACCAGGATCAGCTCGGCACCGGCTAACGCCAGACGCCGGGCGTTCTCCGGGAACTCCAGGTCGTAGCAGATCAAAAAGCCAAGCTTCCAGCCATTGAGTTCAACCAACGGAAACTCATCCGGCCCGGGGCTGAACATCGAGTGATCGAGGTCACCGAACAGATGAGTTTTGCGGTAGTTGCACAGCCGCTCGCCATTGGCGTCGATCAACTGCACGGCGTTGTAGATCTGCCCGTCCTCGGTACGCTCCGGGTAGCCATACAGAATGGCGATCCCGGTTGCTTTGGCGATGCGCGCGATTTGCTGCGCCGATTCACCGTTGTGCACCTCCGCCAGCACGCTGACGGCGTCTATGCCGATGTTGTAGCCGGTCAGGAACATCTCCGGCAGCACCAGCAAGTCCGCGCCCTTGGCCTCCAGCGCCAGTTGATGCAGGCGTTGCAGGTTGCCTGCGACATCCAGGGGCCGCGGTGGACATTGGTAAAGGGCTACGCGCATTTCGGATTCCTCTTACTCGGGCAGGGCGATCGGACCGATCTCGTTGAACACATCTCCTGGACCCGGGTTTTCGGCGTGAGTTTCACCGCCAAAGTGTTTCATGATGCCCCACACCGCGTTGAGCGACGTCTGCACCGCGCCTTCAACCCACGCCGGCGTCCACGAAACGTCATCGCCGGCGATGAAAATCCCGCGTTGCTCGGGCGGCATGTCGTCCTGCATGAAGTGCGCATACATGCGCTGGTTGTAGCGGTAGTGACCGGGCAGCGCGCCTTTGAAGGCCCCGAGGAAATGTGGGTCGGCTTCCCACGACACGGTGATCGGATCGCCGATGATCCGCGCGGCGATGTCGACTTTCGGGTAGATCTTCTTCAACGCATCCAGCGCCAGCTTCACGCGCTTTTCCACTGGCTGTGGAAGCATTTTCAGAGCATCGCTCATCCACGAGTACGACAGGCAAATCACCCCAGGCTTGTCGTCACCGTTATCGAACAAGTACGTGCCACGGGTCAGGCGATCAGTGAGGGTCATGCTCATCAGGTCGCGGCCGGTTTCCGGGTCTTTGTCCTTCCAGAACGGGCGGTCGACCATCACGAAAGTTTTCGACGACTGCATGTAGCGGGTACGGTCCAGGGCCATCCACATTTTTTGCGAGAACAGGCTCTCGTCGCATTCGATCTGGGTGGTCAGCAGCCAGCTCTGGCAAGTGGTCAGCACCGCTGCGTATTCGCGGGTATCGCCCCAGTTGTCGGTGACCGCAAAACGGCCGCCTGCCGCGTGGGCAATTTTCTTCACGCCGGTACGTGGCGCGCCGTTGTGCAGCGAGCTCAGGCTGGTGCCTTCCGGCCAGTGCACGCAACGCTCCGGCACATGGCGCCAGATACCCTGCGGCACTTGTTCCACGCCGCCGACCACCAGGTGTTGGTGATCGTCGCAGTTGGTCATCACCACGCGGAAAATTTCCAGCATCGAGTTGGGGAAGTCCGAGTCCCAGCCGCCGGTGCCGAAACCAACCTGGCCGAACACTTCACGGTGATGGAACGAGAGCTTGGCGAAGGCTTTGGAGGTGGCGACGAAATCGTAGAACGTGCGGTCGTCCCACAACGGCACGAGGGTGTTCCACAATTCCTTGAGGCGCGGCACGTCGCGATCGCGGATCGCCTGCTGGATCTCGCCGAAGCGCGAACCGTCTTCCAGGGCATCGGCCCAGGCATCAGCGACTTCTTGGAACAGTGCAGGAAGATCCGCCAGTTTCTGTGCGTAATGGGTTTTGCCTTCCAGATCGATCACTGTGCTGCCAGACGCGGGGGTCAGCGGGTTCGGGAAGGGCTTGGTCTCGAGGCCGAGCTTGTCGACGTAGTGGTAAAACGCAGTGGACGACACCGGGAAGCGCATGCCGCCGAGCTCGGCGATGATGCCTTCGGCACCATTGAACGCTTGGGAGCGTAGACGACCGCCCATTTTCGAGGCTTCGTAGACGACCGGTTTGAGGCCCAGTTTCATCAGTTCATAGGCGGCCACCAGACCGGCAATGCCAGCCCCGACGATCGCCACTTCGGCGCCGTGATTGTGCGCTGGAATGCTCCCCAGGCCGGCTGGGTGCTCGATCCAGTCGTCGAAGGCGAAAGGGAAATCCGGGCCGAAAATAGTGACTGGTTTTTTACCGTCTGCAGGATGGCGATTGTTCTTGTTCATGGCTGACCTTGCTGGCGACCCGACGCAGGATGCGCGTCTGAGTATAGGAAAAGATGGCAGCCATTCTAGAGAGCGTAGAACACGTTAATAAGACGCAATGTGTCGTCGTTTTGCTAATTGTTTTATCAATATGACGATGTATCACTACATATTGTAGGTGTGAGCAGTGCAGCGATCCGACTTGCCCGCGAAGAGTCCCGACCAGACACCGAAGGCCTCAAACCGGCTGCCCCCGATCAATCTTGCTGCTCAGGATGATCGAAGTCGTCGTCTTCTCCACCCCATCCACACTGCCAATCTGATCCAGCAACTGATCCAGCTGCTCCGGCGAATCGGTGCGCAACCACGCCACATAATCAAACTCGCCACTCACCGCACACAGCTGCTGCACCTGAGCCATGGCGCTAAGTCGTCGCAGCACTTCCTTGCCAGACCTCGGTTGCACCGTAATCCCGACGTAAGCCTGCAATCCGCCATCCACCACACGCTGACCCAGTCGCACACCGTAACCGGTGATCACCTTGGCCTTTTCCAACCGTGCCAGGCGCGAAGTGACGGTGGTGCGGGCGATGCCCAGTTGCCGGGCGAGCATGGCCACACTTTCACGGGCATTGATCTGCAGGGCGGCGATCAATTGGCGGTCGATTTCGTCGAGAACAGGCGGGCGAGTGTCAGGCAAAGGGGTATCTCCAGCGGTATAGAGCAATGGGCAGGCATATTACAGGCAGTCCATGCCCTCAACGGGTTAATTGGATGGACACAAATTGTCACTCGTAGTCGAATGCGCAACCAGGGGCTGTGAAGCGAGGGGATGAAATGAAGGGTATGCCTGCGGCTCTGCGCGACTATGCATTGCAAATTGCCAATCACGAAATGGGGCATTACGTCGTAGCCCGAGCCCTGGGTTTTGAAACGGGTGATGTGACCCTGAAAGTGACCATGGGCCTGACGCACCATGGCGGGGCCTCCATTACCTTGACGCGGTCCATTTCGTCGCTCGAAGCCATGAAGGAACATTTGGAAGCCCGGATAATGGTCCTCTTCGCCGGCGCCATGGCGCAGACATTACCGCCAAAGCATTCGCCCGAGAAACGCGTCGATAAGTCGAAAGCGGCAGCCATCCTGAACGGAGAGTTTGGAGCGGAACAGGATCACGCAAAAATAAGAGAATTGCGGTACTTGCTTCGAAATATCGCCTATCCCGATACGGATCCAGCGTCGTCCGACAGCATCATTGCTGAGCTGACAGACATTAATGATCGCTTGTGGTTGCGCACTCAAGAAATCGTCGAGGCATTGGCCGAGACGATTACTGGATTGGCAGGGCTTCTGGTGGAGCGCATGGTCATTGTGGAGCAGTGGGGGCGGCCGGCGGATACGTATGAGGTTGTGTTGACGGGGGGAATGCTTGAACGGCTGGGGCCAGTGCAGGCGATCCCTTCATTGGGTGTTTGGGCGTAAGCTGATTGGCAGCGACGTCCGGAGAGTATCCCGTCGAAGAAAAGCCCCACAAGGCGGCAAAGTGCCCAAATGCGCCCATTACGCAACTCTCGGAGTTTGCCTACAACCTTGGCGGACGTCATCCGATAACCCGCCGTCCGCGCAAAATATAACCTGGACGGCAGACAGGAAAAATAACGCACGACCGGCCTCGGAGCAGCGCACAAGGCGCGACCCGAGCTCCGACAGGAAGACGCTGTATGTCCTTACCTCCCACGACTCAAGCCAGCATTGAACAGTTGCACCGAGACGTGGCTGCTTTGGCTGAAGACATGCGTAGCCCGGCCCCCACCGCGACCCGAGCGATACTACTGCCGTTCGGGCTCGGCGCCGCGCTGGCCCTGGTGACCTTTCATGTGCGCTAGATCCGTGCTGTCTAGGATCAGAATTAGGCCGCGCCCGGAGAGTTGGCGAGGCTGGTCAAATGTGGCATTACACATTTCCGACTGCACCTGGCCTGCGTTACAGCCGCCACCCATCATTTAGCAGTGATTTTGGCGGCATCTAACCTACGTTAGGAGTTACCAGTATGTTCAAAGTAACCCCCAATCCGCCGGCAAGGTCCAACGCTAAGATCATCGATCAACGCGCTGTTGATCGACTGTTGTCCCATATGCTTTTGGGTCAGAGACGGCACCGAGAAATCGTGCCAGGGCTTCAGTCCCCCTCCGTGAACCGCCGCCGCGTCAGGAAAAGCACCACGCCCAGCGGCACGGCCAGCAGTGCTAGCAGCTCCAGGTCAAAGCCCAGCACCTGCTGCTCACCAACCTTGAAGATGCTGACCAAGCCCGTTGCCAGCAGCGCCAAACCCAGCCACTTGCGCAGCGGGTATGGTTTCAGAAACTGAACGAGGATCGCGCCCAGCACCAGAAGGACGACAGTTTGCATGATGTAGGGCATGTGCAGTTCCTCAGACCTTGATGACCAGCGTCACGACAGAGCGCTGTGGGCCAATCCCGCCATGGACCTCTCCCTCGATGCTGACCAGCACGTCACCTGCATGCAGGTTCGGCAGGGCCCCTTTGAGGTACCAGTTGACACCTGTCGTCACGACTGCACCTGAAGCCCAGCCAATGAGCGGCCCGCCCAACGCACCTACCCTCCCGGCAACGCCACCTGAGGCCGCAGCAATTCCCTTGGCGACGTTGCCGCACATAGTGATGATAGCATCGGCCTGCTGCCGGGTCAGGGGATTGGAAATGCAGACTGTCAGCAGGCATGGCAGGTTTCGAGCCTGCATTCGGTCGTACATATCGACGACCATGCTGTTGACTTGGTAATGGGCGCGTTTCGCTTCGCCAAAGTGCAGCTCGCGCAGGCGACCTCGGTCGCTTTCCATGAGGGTGATTTGAGACAGATTGAAGACGATCCCTTCCTCGGACCTGTACTGCGTAGTCTTCTCGAACTTCATGCGCGTATCCATTCGTGCAAAAAGACGATGATTTTCAACAAGCGGTGACTAAGATGCAAACGGTCTTTGTTGTGAGGCTCCGGGGAGTTTGACGTCTGCACGGGTCTCATCGTCAGCTACCGCACCCCCGCAAGGTCAGTTTTCGGTCAGCGGCAACAGCGACGGCTCATTCGGCGTCCGAAAGTGTGCTGTGGGACCTGAAGCAAGAGAACAATAGCTTCGACCTGGATTCGGCTTACGATCAGTATGATCGTGCTCGGGAGATGTCAGCTGCGTTGGAGCTGGGCACTATGCTGGGACGGTACTCCTTCGCGGTGCCGGATGAGGTTGCACGCGGTGAGTTGCGGCTGTTGCGCAATTCAGAGGATGACCTGTAGGCCAAGGCACCTCCTTGAAGCGCCTTGGCGGCTGGCGAACCAGAATTGTACCCTTGGACCATAGGACGGTATCTGTGATGGACCAGCCAGAAACACAAAAGCCGCGCAATGCGCGGCTTTGAGTTTGGTGGGCCCACACGGACTTGAACCGTGGACCAAAGGATTATGAGTCCTCTGCTCTAACCAACTGAGCTATAGGCCCTCAGTAGGCCGCGGATTATAGCGATGGTTTCTCGGCTGTGCTATCCGAAAAATCCGATACGGCTATACGAAGAAACGTCGCGGCGAATTCGTCGGGGGAAAGTGGCAGGCTGACGATGTAGCCCTGGATCTGTTCGCAGCCTTCGGTGGTGAGGAATTGTTGCTGGGCATGGGTTTCGACGCCTTCGGCGATGACGGTGAATTGCATGCTGCGGCCCAGGGCAATGATTGCGCGGACAATCGCCGCATCGTGGGGGTCGTCCGGCAAGCCGCGGACGAAGGACTGGTCGATCTTGAGGATGTCCAGCGGCAGGCGCTTGAGGTAGCTCAGGGATGAATAGCCGGTGCCGAAGTCATCGATCGCCAGTTGCACGCCCAGGCGTTTGAGTTGATGCAGGACCGCCAGCGCTTCTTCGGCCTGGCTCATGATGAAGTTTTCGGTAATCTCCAGTTGCAGAAAATCGGGTTTGAGGCGGTTGTCCTTGAGCAGCTGCTCGATCCGGCCGAGCAGGTTCGGTTGGCGTAATTGAGCGCCTGCGAGGTTGACCGAGAGCGGGCCGAGGCACTCATAGACCTGATTCCACTCGTACATTTGCCGGCAGGCGGTTTCCAGTACCCAATCGCCGATTTGCAGGATCATGCCGTTCTCTTCGGCCAGGGGAATGAAGTGCTCGGGGGGCACATCGCCGAAGGTCGGGTGATGCCAGCGAATCAGCGCTTCGGCGCCGACCAGCCGATGATCCTTGAGGCTGATTTTGGGCTGGTAGTACAAAAACAGCTCATTGCGCTCGATGGCACGTCGCAGTTCATGCTCCAGTGCCACGCGTTCGCTGGCCTGGGCGGTGAGGTCGCGGGTGTAGCTTTCAACCCGGTTACGGCCCTTGGCCTTGGAGCGATACATCGCGGCATCGGCGTTCTTGACCAGTGTGGCGACGTCGCAGCCGTCCTTGGGGTACAGGCTGGTGCCGATGCTGGCGCTGATGAAAAACTCGTGCTCGCCCGCCTGGAAAGGGGCGCTGAAGCAATTGAGCAGCTTGGTGGCAATGTTATCGGCATCGCTGGCCTGTTGCAGGCCGGGGAGCAGGATGATGAATTCGTCGCCACCCAGTCGCGCCACGGTATCGATATCGCGCAACTGCTCCTTGAGGCGCACGGCGATGCCTTTTAGCAGCAGGTCGCCGACCGGGTGACCGAGGCTGTCGTTGATGTGTTTGAAACGGTCCAGGTCCAGGAACAGTACGGCGCCCTGGCCACCGTTTTCCTGCTGGTTGTTCAGCGCGGTCAGCAGGCGGCTTTCGAACAGTGTGCGATTCGGCAGGCCGGTCAGTGGATCGTGGTGCGCCTGGTAGTCGAGTTTGGCTTGCGCATGCTTGAGGCTGGAAATGTCCGCGAACACCGCGACAAAGTGGGTGATGAGTTTGTCCCGGTTGCGCACGGCGCTGATGGTCAGCCAGCTCGGGTAGAGCTCGCCGTTCTTGCGCCGGTTGGAAATCTCGCCTTGCCAATGACCTTCGGCGGTCAGTTGATGCCACATCGCAGCATAGAAGGCGCTGTCGTGCAGGCCCGAGGCGAGCAGGCGAGGGGTGTGGCCCAGTGCTTCGGTCTCGCTGTAGCCGGTGATTTCGGTGAAGGCCCGATTGACCGCGCTGATGTGCTGTTGGGTATCGGTGATCAAGACACCCTCGGCGGTGCTTTCGAACACGGTGGCGGCCTGTTGCAGTTTTTCCTGCATCAGGTGCCGTTCGGTAATGTCCCGGGCGATGGTCAGCATGCAGTCTTCATCGCCGATGGGCAGTGGCCGGCTTGAAACTTCGCAGAGCCGGATCTGCCCGTCCTTGCGGCGGATGTGGCAACTGAAGTCGCGGACGAAACCATCCCGGTGCAGCAATTCGAGCATCTGTTTGCGCTCGTTGAGATTGACCCAGATCCCCAGGTCCAGCGCCGACCGATCCACAGACATCGCACTGTTGAACCCGGTTATACGGCTGAAACCTTCGTTGACTTCCAATAGCAGGCCGTCGCTCTGCCGGGACAGCAGCAAGCCGTCGGGGGAGGCGTGGAAGGCCTTGGCGAATTTCTCTTCGGAGGTTTGCAGCTGTTGCTGGGTTTCCTTGAGCTGACTGATGTCTCGCACGACCACCACCAGGGCCGGGGTCGTGTCGAGGTCGAAAGGCTCGGCGGAAATCAGGCCGGTAAACACCTGGCCATTGTTGCGGCGAAAGGGCATCTCCAGGTTGCGGATACTGCCGGCCTGCAACCGCTGCAGCAAACCCGGTCCCACGCCGGGAACGCCCCAGATGTTCAGGTCGGTGGCCGTCTGGCCTATGACGTCTTCGGCCTTGAGGCCGATCTGTTCCTCGAACGCTTCGTTGACTTCCAGCAGGCAGCCATCGGAAAGCCGTGCGATCACCAGAATATCCGGGCATTGCTGGAACACTGAGGCGAACTTCTGCTCCGACAGGCGCAGCGCCTCTTCGGTGCGTTTGGCTTCGCTGATGTCGATCATCAGCCCGCGCAGGACCGGTTCATGGCCGTGTTCGATCAGGCTGACGATATCGCGGACCCACAGGCAGCGGCCGTCAGCGGTGATGACCCGGTAATCGACGCTGTGATCGCGCCCGGCCGCCACTTCGCGGTCGCAGAAGGCCTGGGCCCGGGTGAGGTCCGCGGGGTGGATGATGTTGCGCCAGAAGCCCGGAATCAGCCAATGGGACAGGGGATAACCGAGGAGGTCCTGGGCGTGGGGCGACACGTAACTGTAGGTGTAATCGCTGATCTGCGCTTCCCAGGCGATGGCTGAAAGACTCTCCACCAGCCCGCGGTAATGGTATTCGCTGCTGCGCAGCTCCTGTTCCAGGTCGACCCTGCGGGCTATTTCCGAACTCAGTCGGCGATTGATCCGGATCACCACTGCCAGCACGATCATCAGAGCCAATAGCCCTGGCAGGCCGTAAATCAGCACGTCGGACCAGAAGGTCCGATGATCCAGGACGTTACCGACCCAATGTTCCTGGATGGCACTGATTTCACTCGGGCTCATGTCTGCCAGGACTTTGTCCAGGATACTGACCAGC
The DNA here is from genome assembly GCF_059506005.1 of Pseudomonas sp. Pseusp18. Taxonomy (NCBI): domain Bacteria; kingdom Pseudomonadati; phylum Pseudomonadota; class Gammaproteobacteria; order Pseudomonadales; family Pseudomonadaceae; genus Pseudomonas; species Pseudomonas sp. Pseusp18. Next base: position 6,021,181 of record NZ_CP169240.1, on the reverse strand, counting down.
AGCTTGTTGTTCGGGGGGACGGCCATCGCCAATTGGTAGCGGTAGGGCGTCTCACCGCTGACGTAGAGCCCTTCGAGCTTGAGCTGGCGCAGGCTCCAGACACTTGAGGCGAGATCGCCCACGACCGCGTCCACTTCGTCGGTAGCCAGCGCTTGCAATGCCGAGCTGACATTGGGCATCGCCACCAGATTCAGGTCGGGATGCTGGGTGCGCAACAGTTCATGGGGGGCGTAGTTTTCCACCACGGCGATCTTCAGCCCGTACAGGTCTTTGAGTTTGCGCGGTTGGGGGCCTCCGACGTGGGCCAGAATGACAATCGGAAAGTCGAGGTAGGGGCGGGTGAACGACAGATAGGTCTGGCGCTCGGGGGTCGACATGATGCCCGGCAAGATGTCTAGCTTGCCTTGTTTGGCCTGCTGCAGCACTTCAGTCCAGCTGACCGGTTCGATGGGCGTGAGTTTGATGGCCAGCCGTTGCCGGATGACGTTGATATAGTCTGCTGCCAGGCCCTGATAACGCCCATGGTCGTCGCGAAATTCAAACGGCGGCCACGACGCATCGACGCCCAGGCGCAATTCCGGGTGAGCCGCCAGCCAGCTACGTTCTTCGTCGGTCAGAGTCAGCGCGCCAGCCGTTGCGGTCCAGGTCATCAGCGACAGCAAAAAAAGCACGGTCGACCATCTGGGCATAACGGTCTCGTTATGGCTTTGGGGGAATGCTTCGAGTGTAGACGGGCTATTCGGCGGGTGGGACGTGCGGGGCATTTAATCTGTATAAAGCAAAACCCCCGGCCTGGGCCGGGGGTTCTGTGATCACTCGTCGAGGAAGGAGCGCAAATGCTCGCTTCTCGTCGGGTGGCGCAGCTTGCGCAGCGCCTTGGCTTCGATCTGACGAATCCGTTCACGGGTCACGTCGAACTGCTTACCAACCTCCTCGAGGGTGTGGTCGGTATTCATGTCGATACCGAAACGCATGCGCAAAACCTTGGCTTCACGGGCAGTGAGGCCGGACAGGACTTCGCGAGTCGCTTCTTTAAGGCTCTCAACGGTGGCGACATCGATTGGCGACTGCATGGTCGAGTCTTCGATGAAGTCACCCAGATGGGAGTCTTCGTCATCACCGATCGGGGTTTCCATGGAGATCGGCTCTTTAGCGATCTTCAATACCTTGCGAATCTTGTCCTCAGGCATTTCCATGCGTTCGCCCAGCTCTTCCGGGGTCGGTTCGCGACCCATTTCCTGCAACATCTGCCGGGAAATACGGTTGAGCTTGTTGATCGTCTCGATCATGTGCACCGGAATACGGATGGTGCGGGCCTGGTCGGCGATCGAGCGAGTGATCGCCTGACGGATCCACCAGGTGGCATAAGTCGAGAATTTGTAGCCACGGCGGTATTCGAACTTGTCTACCGCTTTCATCAAGCCAATGTTGCCTTCCTGGATCAGATCGAGGAACTGCAGGCCACGGTTGGTGTACTTCTTGGCGATGGAGATCACCAGACGCAAGTTCGCTTCGACCATCTCTTTCTTCGCGCGGCGGGCCTTGGCCTCACCGATCGACATGCGACGGTTGATGTCCTTGATCTCGGCGATCGTCAAACCGGTTTCGGTTTCCAGCGCGGTCAGCTTCTGCTGGCAACGAATGATGTCCGGTTGCAGGCGACCAATGGCTTCAGCGTATTTGCTTTTGCCTTTGGCCAGTGCATCGCTCCAGCTTTCGTCGACTTCGTTGCCCGGGAACTGGCGCAGGAAGTCGGCACGCGGCATGCGGGCATCACGAACGCACAATTGCATGATCGCGCGCTCTTGCTGACGCAGACGATCCAGGGCGCTGCGAACACGCTCGACCAGGCCTTCGAATTGCTTCGGCACCAGTTTGATCGGCATGAACAGCTCAGCCAGGGCCAACAGCTCGGCAATCGCAGCCTTGTTGTAGCGACCGTGCTTTTTCAGCGCCTTGCGGGTGATTTCCATCTGGTCGGCGACAGCGCCAAAACGCTGTGCGGCGATGACCGGATCCGGACCGCTTTCGGCTTCTTCTTCGTCATCGCTTGCTTCGGCGTCATCGTCGTCGGTGTCGTCGGCAGCTGGAGCGGCTTTCGGGTCGACAGGCGGTGGCACTTCGGCTGCAGGCGGCGCAATGCCGTCGTCCGGGTCGATATAACCGCTCAGGACGTCGGACAGGCGGCCACCTTCGGTGGTGACGCGAGTGTACTCGGAGAGAATATGGTCAACCGTGCCAGGGAAGTGCGCGATTGCGCCCATCACTTCGCGGATGCCCTCTTCAATACGCTTGGCGATTTCGATTTCGCCTTCACGTGTGAGGAGCTCTACCGTACCCATTTCACGCATGTACATGCGCACTGGGTCGGTGGTGCGACCAATGTCGGTCTCGACCGCTGCCAACGCTGCAGCTGCCTCTTCGGCCGCGGCTTCGTCGGTATCGGCGTCGGCCAGCATAAGGGAATCCTTATCTGGCGCAACCTCGAATACGTTGATCCCCATGTCATTGATCATGCGGATGATGTCTTCCACCTGTTCCGGATCTGAAATATCCTCCGGCAGGTGGTCGTTGACCTCCGCGTAAGTCAGGTAGCCCTGCTCACGACCAAGTGTGATCAACTCTTTGATACGAGACTGCTGTTGCGCTTTTCCGGACATAACACCCTATCCACTGAAGGTCTTGGCGGGCAAAAAACAAGCCGAGGATTATACCTGAGCTATGACCTCACGCGCCAGTTGAGGTCGGGTTTGATGCGCAAACATTGCGGCTTAAAAGATCGCGCAGTTGATTTTTCTCTTCGGCACTCAACTCACTTTGACGCGCTTTTCGAAGAAGTTGTTCCAGATTTCGCTCGCGTTGGCGGGCTGACAAGCTAGTAATGGTGTCGAAAAACTGTTGTTCAAGGTTATCTCCATCAATCAGCCATTCCTTTTCTGCCAGCGCTTTCAGTAGTCGGCCCTGTTCAGTGCCGTGCCAACGCGCAATCAGTTGAAATGAGTTTAGCTTGGGATTCTTCTGTACGGCTTCGAGCAGGGCGACCAGCAGTTGCGTGTTAGTGTGGTCTTCGGCCGCAAAGTGCCCGGCATCCTCGACTTTTTCGGCCAGTTGCGGGTGATGCAGCAGCGTGCGCAAGGCGGCCAGGGTGGGTGGCTCTACAGCGGCCGGTACCCGTGGCGCGCGTGGTTGATCGCGATCGCCGCCGCGTTTGCCGTTCTTGTCCCACGGCTTCTTGTCCCACTTCTTGCCGCCGGCACCCGGTTTCTTCGGCGTCCACTCCTGCTGCGGCACATACATCTCTTGCGCCTGCGGTTGATGGTAGTCGCTGTAATCCGGCATGGCGTCGTAATCAATGCCCGGGTCGTACGCCGGTGGTGCTTCCTGAGGTGCGCTTTGCACCAGTTGGCTCACAGCTTCACCGCTGAGCCCGGTAATTTCGGTCAGGCGCTGGCGCATCAGAATGCGCAGGTTGGCGCCCGGGACTTTGTCGATCAGCGGCGCGGCGAGGGTGGCCATGTGGGCCTTGCCTTCGAGCGAGCGCGGGTCCGATTCCTCGGTCAGCTGTTGGAAAAAATAATCAGCCAATGGCTGTGCATGCTGATTGATCCGCGCACGGAAGGCGTCAGTGCCTTCGGAGCGGACCAGCGTGTCCGGGTCTTCGCCTTCGGGCAGGAATAGAAAGCGTGCGCGCCGTCCGTCCTGCAAGCTCGGCAGCGTCGCTTCCAGTGCACGCCAGGCAGCGTTGCGGCCGGCCTGGTCGCCGTCGAAGCAGAACAGTACGTTGGGTACGACGCGAAACAGTCGCTTCAAGTGCTCTTCGCTGGTGGCGGTGCCCAGGGTCGCCACAGCATTGCGCAGGCCTTGCTGGGCGAGGGCGATGACGTCCATGTAGCCTTCGACGACGATGATTTCGTCGAGGTTGCGGTTGTTCTTGCGCGCTTCGTAAAGGCCATAGAGTTCCTGGCCCTTATGGAAAACCGGGGTTTCCGGCGAGTTCAGGTATTTCGGCTTGTCGTCGCCCAGCACCCGGCCGCCGAAGGCGATGATGCGCCCGCGGCTGTCGCGGATCGGGAACATCACGCGATCGCGGAAGCGGTCGTAGCGCTTGCCGGTTTCGGCGTTCTCCACCAGCAGGCCGGCATCGATCATGGCCTTTTGCTGCAGGGTGTCGCTGCTCAAGTGCTTGAACAGATTGTCCCAGCCGGGCGGGGCGAAACCGAGGCCAAAGTCCCGGGCGATTTCGCCGGTCAATCCACGACCTTTCAAGTAATCCACAGCCGCTTTGCGCGATGGATGGCTTTTCAGGGCCTGACGGTAAAAATCGGCGGCGGCAGTGAGCAGTGGATACAGAGGCGAGTCGGTGGGCTGCCGCGGTTTGTGCGGTCGGCCGCTTTCTTCGCGGGGGATTTCCATGCCGGCGGCTTTGGCCAGTTCTTCTACAGCCTGGGGGAAGTCCAGGTTGTCGTGGTCCATGATGAAGCCGAGGGCGTTACCGCCAGCGCCGCAGCCGAAGCAGTAATAGAACTGTTTGTCGGGGCTGACGCTGAAAGAGGGGGTTTTTTCTTTGTGAAACGGGCAGCAGGCAGTGTAGTTCTTGCCGGCCTTTTTCATTTGCAGGCGCGAGCTGACCACATCGACGATGTCGGTGCGGTTCAGAAGGTCGTCAATGAAGCTCTGGGGAATTAGCCCGGCCATGGCGTTCTCGTCATCTGCGCTGAAATGGACCCGAAACGAAGTGCGGCCGAACGCGGGTCATTGTTTGAGGCGCGCAGGGTGTGCGGCTCGACCGGTGTCGTCTGCGTAATCGCTGTCAGGAAGTGTATCTGCCGAAAATCCGCTGACGTTAGTACCGATCAGCATTCGACTATATGAAAGTGTTTCGCTGAGTCCGGCGACGGCCAGTCAATGGCCTCGGATAGCTCATAAGCGGGCACGCAAGAAGGTGCCTTGGGCTGATCGTCGTGAGAGGAATCAGTGGGTGTGCTCGTCAGTAGCCTTGAAAGGCTCGTCAGAAAAGACGTGCACCGCTGGCAAAAGAGCCAGGTCTGACGCTGTGAAGCAGGTTTGTCTCGGTCGCGTCTGCGGCTTTGACGGTGAAGCATCAAGCGTTGTCCGCAAATGCCATTAGCCCGGCTGAGGGCCGGGCTTGGCAGAAGCTTGCTACGATCGTCTGCGTATTAGTACAGACGAACGGCGCGGCGCTGTTCGCGCTGTACTTTCTTGGCGTGACGCTTAACAGCGGCTGCTGCTTTACGCTTACGCTCAGAAGTAGGCTTCTCGTAAAATTCGCGGCTACGAACTTCAGCCAGTACACCGGCTTTTTCGCAGGAGCGCTTGAAACGACGCAGAGCTACGTCGAAGGGTTCGTTCTCTTTAACTTTGACGGCTGGCATCCAGAGCTACCTTCATTCATTACCGGGGTCAACATCCTCGCGGCAAAAGAGCACTTGAAGACGTCGGTTTTTAAGGGTTGCGGATGTTAACCCCTCATCGCTCGGAATGCAAAGCCTCTGATCGAAAACCGCTGGTCGGGGCATCACGCGACGACTATTATGCGCGCCTTCGAATTCAGCCTCTACAAGGCGCAAACCCATGCTAGTACTGGGATTAGAAACCTCCTGCGACGAAACCGGTGTCGCACTTTACGACAGTGAACGCGGGTTGTTGGCCGATGCGCTGTTCAGTCAGATCGACCTGCATCGCGCCTATGGCGGCGTTGTGCCGGAGCTGGCTTCGCGCGATCACGTCAAACGCATGCTGCCCTTGATCCGTCAGGTGCTGGCGGAGGCCGACTGCGTGCCGACCGAGATCGACGCCATCGCTTATACCGCCGGCCCCGGCCTGGTCGGAGCCTTGCTGGTAGGGGCTTCCTGCGCTCAGGCGCTGGCTTTTGCCTGGGGTATCCCGGCGCTGGGCGTGCACCACATGGAAGGTCACTTGCTGGCGCCGATGCTGGAGCCGCAGCCACCGGAGTTCCCGTTCGTCGCTTTGTTGGTCTCGGGCGGTCATACGCAGCTGGTTCAGGTCGACGGGATCGGTCAGTACACGCTCTTGGGCGAGACCCTCGACGATGCCGCCGGCGAAGCGTTCGACAAAACTGCAAAAATGATGGGCCTCAATTATCCGGGCGGTCCGGAGATTGCTCGTCTGGCGGCGCAAGGCGTTGACGGACGTTTCGTCTTCCCGCGTCCGATGTGTGATCGTCCGGGCCTGGCGTTTAGCTTCAGCGGTTTGAAAACCTTCGCCTTGAACACCTGGCAGCAATGCGTCAGCGCCGGGGACGACGGCGAGCAAGCCCGTTGCGACATCTCGCTGGCGTTCCAGCAGGCCGTGGTGGAGACTTTGACCATCAAGTGCAAGCGTGCCCTGAAACAGGCCGGCATGAGGCGTCTGGTGATCGCTGGCGGCGTCAGCGCCAACAAGGCGTTGCGCACGTCACTGGAAAAAATGCTCGGCGACATGAAGGGCGATGTGTTTTATGCCCGTCCGGAGTTCTGCACCGACAACGGTGCGATGATTGCGTTTGCCGGCTGCCAGCGCTTGCAGGCTGGTCAGCACGAAAGCCTGGCGATCAGCGTGCAGGCGCGTTGGCCGATGGAGCAGCTGTCGGCGCTGTGATGAGCGGTGCTCACGTGTGGCATTTAAAAATGCCGTTCGCGCCCGGCAAACAGGTCGCGTAGATTGCCGCGATGACGCCAGACGATCAGCCCCGTGAGCGCGCTCATGGGCAGCAGTGCCGCCGGTTCTTGCCAGGCGAGCAGCGGCAGGGTCAGGGGTGTGGCAATCAGGGCGGCGAGTGAGCTGGTGCGGGTCAGGTAGAACGTCAACAGCCAGGCACAGACTGCCAGCAGCGCAGCGGGAGGATAGAGCCCCAGCAGCATGCCGGCCGCAGTGGCGACACCTTTGCCGCCACGAAAACGGAAGTACAGTGGGAACAGATGACCGATGACGGCGAAGACGCCGATCCAGGCTTGTTCCTGTAGTGAAAGGCCCATTGCACCTGCGACCAGCACTGGCAGCAGGCCTTTGCATAGGTCGCCGAGCAAGGTCAGGATGGCGAGTTTTTTGCCGGCCAGACGCAACATGTTGGTGGCACCGGCATTGCCCGAGCCACTCATTCGCGGATCGGGGTTACCGGTCAGGCGGCTGAGCAAAATGGCGAAGGACAGAGAGCCGAGCAGGTAGGCGAAAATCGCCAGTGACCAAAACATGCTAACTATTCCGGGCGAGGACGCCCTGATTCTAACGGCGCATTGCGCCCTTGTCGTGCAGCGGAGAGAAGTGCTTGGACAGAGTGTTTATCGAGGGCCTGGAAGTCGACACCGTGATTGGTGCCTACGACTGGGAACGAGGCATCCGACAGTGTCTGCGACTTGATCTGAGCTTCGCCTGGGACAATCGTCCGGCCGCCGCCGGTGATGACCTGACCCTGGCGCTTGACTACGCGAGCGTTTCGTCACGCATCCAGGCTTTTGCCGAGCAGGCGCAGTTCCAGCTGGTCGAAACCTTTGCCGAACGTCTGGCTGAAGTGCTGATGAGTGAATTCAAGATCACCTGGATGCACCTCAGGCTGACCAAGCCAGGTGCCGTTCCGGCGGCCAAGGGCGTGGGCGTGGAGATCGAGCGCGGATGTCGCTGACTCAGGTGTATCTCGGGCTCGGTAGCAACATCGAGCGCGAATCCCATTTGCAGGCTGGCCTGGACGCCCTGGCGGGTTTCCTGGTGGATATGCGTTGCTCGGCGGTGTTCGAAAGCCAGCCGGTGGGGATCAAGAGCGGGCCGTTTTTCAACTTTGTGGTCTCGGCCTATACCGATCTGCCGCTGATGGAACTGGATCGACGGCTGAAATTCATCGAAGCGGATAACGGCCGCTACGCGCCGGACCGCAAGGGCTTGCCGCTGGATATCGACGTGCTGCTGTTCGGCGATCTGGTGGGCAATTTCGATGGTTTGGTCTTGCCGCGGGCAGAGATTCTGAAAAACGCCTTCGTGCTGTGGCCGTTGTCGCTGATTGCGCCGGACAGAGTGCATCCGGGTGTAGGCAAAAGCTTTGCGACCTTGTGGAGCGAGGCGCGGATCGATCAGGTGTTGGCGCCGGTGGCTTTTGAGTGGCGCGGTGAGCAGTTGACCCCCTCCGATATGCTGTAAAGCAAAAGATCGCAGCCTTCGGCAGCTCCTACGTCGAACCGGTTCACCCCGCGACATCGCGAGTGTATGCCAGGCCCTGTAGGAGCTGCCGCAGGCTGCGATCTTTTGCCCTTGCTTACGCTTGTTCTTTGTAAGCCTTCAACGCCTTGAGCCGCTCGCGCTTGATCGCCTCGCCCAATTCCGGTCCCTTGAATCCCTTCTCCAGCAATGGCTGAACCGCCACGCTTCGCGCCGCAGTCGCCGCGCCACGCAAATAATCCGCCTGTGGATAACTTCGCTGCTCCAGGCCTTTGCGCCCTCGAGCGTCCATCTCGCACGCCGCGATAAACTCCTCAAAGCGCTGAGGTCGACGATAGACGTCGAAACTCTGCAGCAACTCCAGCAAGGTCGACGGTTTCAGCTCCAGAGCCCGGTGGCCGTGGGTGTGATACTCGCCCGCCAGCAGTGCCAGTTCCTGACAATCCTTCGGTGCCTTGAAGCGCTCGTTGACTGCTTTGATCAGCTTCAGGCCCTTGTGCTCGTGGGCGATGTGGCGAGGCCATTCCTCCTCGGGCGTCAGTCCTTTGCCCAAGTCATGCAGCAGGCAGGCCCAGCGTACGGTCAGCGGTTGTTTGTGCTGTGCCGCTTGCTCCAGCACGCTCAGGGTATGCACGCCTGTGTCTATTTCCGGGTGATGGGCTTCGGGTTGCGGTACACCGAACAGCGCATCGACTTCCGGCATCAGCACTTTGAGCGCACCGCACTCGCGCAGCACCTGGATGAACACCTGGGGTTGGTCTTCCATCAGCGCGCGGGCGATTTCTTTCCAGCTGCGTTCCGCGGTCAGTGCCTCCAGTTCACCCGATTCGCTGAGTTGCCGCATCAGCGCCAGTGTCTCGGGGGCGACGGTGAAACCCAGCCCTGCATAACGCGCGGCGAAGCGGGCAACGCGCAGAACGCGGAGCGGATCTTCGGCGAACGCGGGGGAAACGTGACGAAGCAGGCGAGCCTCGAGATCCCGCTGGCCATGGTAGGGGTCGGTCAGGTTCTGCTGATCGTCTTCGGCCATGGCGTTGATCGTCAGGTCACGACGTATCAGGTCTTCTTCGAGCGTGACTTCGGGGCTGGCGTGAAAGGTGAAGCCGCCGTAACCGCGCCCGCTTTTGCGCTCGGTGCGGGCGAGGGCGTATTCCTCACCGCTTTTGGGGTGAAGAAACACCGGAAAATCCGCACCCACCGGGCGAAAGCCCTTGGCGAGCATTTCTTCGGTGGTGGCGCCTACCACGACCCAGTCGATATCGGTGACAGGCCTGCCCAGCAGGCGATCGCGTACCGCACCACCGACTTTATAAATCTGCATAAAAAACCTCCGTTAGCCCGACAGAATAACCTTTGCGTCGAACTTCCGGAGGCCGAAACAGGATCAAAGATGAATGACAGCCAGGTCTAGCCGGCCGTAATCCCCCTCGCCGTGCTCGCTTCTGGGTGGAACATGATGGGTTTTCACCACCTGATCCCCTTGCAGGGTTTCCAGGTGAATGTCGAAGCCCCACAGCCGGTGCAGGTGCTTGAGCACTTCCTCGGTGGAATCGCCCAGTGGCTTGCGGTCGTGCTGCTGGTGACGCAAGGTCAGCGAGCGGTCGCCGCGCCGGTCGATGCTATAGATCTGGATGTTGGGTTCACGATTGCCCAGATTGTATTGCGCCGCCAGGGTTTCGCGGATGGTTCGATAGCCCTCTTCATCGTGGATCGCCGGAACCAGCAGATCGTCCTTCTGATCGTCATCGAGAATGCTGAACAGCTTCAGGTCGCGGATTACCTTCGGTGACAGGTACTGCAGGATGAAGCTCTCGTCCTTGAAGCTGCTCATGGCGAATTTGATGCTGGACAGCCAGTCTGTGCCGGCGATTTCCGGGAACCAGCGGTAGTCCTCTTCGGTAGGCTGTTCGCATATCCGCCGGATATCGCGATACATGGCAAAACCGAGGGTGTAGGGGTTGATTCCGCTGTAGTAGGGGCTGTCGAAGCCCGGCTGGAACACCACGCTGGTATGGGACGTCAGGAACTCCATCATGAAGCCATCGGTGACCAGGCCTTCGTCATACAAGTCGTTCATCAAGGTGTAGTGCCAGAAGGTGGCCCAGCCTTCGTTCATCACCTGCGTCTGGCGCTGTGGATAAAAATACTGGGCGATCTTGCGCACGATCCGCACGATTTCACGTTGCCATGGCTCCAGCAGCGGGGCGTGTTTTTCGATGAAATACAGGATGTTTTCCTGGGGCTCGGCGGGGAAGCGTGCGTTGTCCTTGTCGCTGAATTTGTCCGCGCCTTTTGGAATGGTTCGCCACAAATCGTTGATCTGCTTTTGCAGATGTTCTTCCCGATCCTTCTGCCGACGGCGTTCTTCTTCGGCGGAAATCGGATAAGGGCGTTTGTAACGGTCGACCCCGTAATTCATCAGCGCATGGCAGGAATCGAGCAAGTCCTCTACCGCGTCGATACCGTGGCGTTCTTCGCACTGCATGATGTACTGCTTGGCGAACACCAGGTAATCGATGATCGAGCTGGCGTCGGTCCAGGTGCGGAACAGGTAATTACCCTTGAAGAAGCTGTTATGGCCATAGCAGGCGTGAGCCACCACCAGGGCCTGCATGCAGATGGTGTTTTCTTCCATCAGATAGGCGATGCAAGGGTCCGAGTTGATCACAATCTCGTAGGCCAGCCCCATCTGGCCGCGGCTGTAGGATTTTTCGGTACTTAGGAAGTGTTTGCCATAGGACCAATGGTGATAACCCAGGGGCATGCCCACAGAGGCGTAGGCGTCCATCATCTGTTCGGCAGTGATCACTTCGATCTGGTTGGGGTAGGTATCGAGCGCATAGCGGGCCGCAAGACGACTGATTTCGCGGTCGTAGGCCTGGATCAGCTCGAACGTCCATTCAGAGCCGGTGGAAATGGGTTGGCGCTTCTGCTCTTTGGCGGTCATGTCACTAACCTGCGCTGGAAGAGTTCACGGAAGACCGGATAGATATCTCCGGCCGAGACCAGTTGCTGCTGGGCAAAAGTGTCAGAGAAGGCTTCGGCGATGCGTTCGTACTCGAACCACAGGGCCTGGTGTTCGCGCGGGGTAATCTCTACATAAGTGTAGTACTGCACGAACGGCATGATCTGGTTGATCAGAATGTCGCGGCAGATCGGCGAGTCGTCGTTCCAGTTATCGCCGTCGGACGCCTGGGCGGCATAGATATTCCACTCATTGCTCGGATAACGCTCGGCCATGATCTCCTGCATCAGTTTAAGGGCGCTGGAGACGATGGTGCCGCCGGTTTCCCTGGAGTAGAAAAACTCCTCCTCATCCACTTCGCGGGCACTGGTGTGGTGGCGGATGAACACGACGTCGATTTTGTCGTAGTTCCGCTTGAGGAACAGGTACAGCAGGATGAAGAAGCGCTTGGCGATGTCCTTGGTCGCCTGGGTCATGGAGCCGGACACGTCCATCAGGCAGAACATCACTGCTTTGGAGCTGGGGTTCGGCTGCTTGATGAGCAGGTTGTACTTGAGGTCAAAGGTGTCGAGAAATGGCACTCGGTGAATGCGCGCACTGAGTTTCTCGATTTCCGCTTCGAGTTCCTGGATGTCGCCGAAGTTGTCCGGCTCCTCCCGTCTAAGCCGGGCGAGCTCCTCTTTGACTTCGCGCAGTTTTGCCCGGCTGCTGCCGGACAGGGCGATTCGCCGGGCATGGGCCGAACGCAGCGTGCGGATAATGTTGATCCGTGACGGGTTGCCCTCGTTGCTGATGCCCGCGCGTACGGTCTTGAAGGTGTCGGTGCCAGTCAGGTGACGTTTGACCAGGTTAGGCAGTTCAAGGTCCTCGAACATGAATTCGAGGAATTCTTCCTGGGTGATCTGGAAGACGAATTCGTCCATCCCTTCACCCGAGTTACCGGCCTTGCCGGGGCCTCTGCCGCCGCCACCTCCGGGCGGACGGGCAATGTGCTCGCCGCTGGTGAACTCCTTGTTGCCCGGGTGCACGATGGTCTGCTTGCCGCCCCGGCCATGGTGAAGCACCGGCTCGTCGATGTCGCGGCCGGGAATGCTGATTTGCTCGCCGTGTTCCATGTCGGTAATGGAACGCCGGCCTACCGCCTCTTCGACGGCCTTTTTGATGTGATCACGGTAGCGCCGCAGAAACCGCTGACGGTTTACCGTGCTCTTGTTCTTGCCATTGAGACGTCGGTCGATCACATAGCTCATGACTGCTCCTTAGAAGCTGTCCTGAAAGGGGCGAGCGGTTACGCAGCATCGACACCTGTGCCGAGGGATGTTCACGCTCCCCCAAGCGCTTCTGGATGCTGCCTGAACCTCGTTACCGACTTTCGAACACCTCCCAGAGGTCTGTGTAACAGAAAAAGCGTACACAGGCCTCTGGCTAACGACAACCGGTCTGACCGGCAGCGGGTTACTGTGATTTTCTGACCCGCAGATACCACTCGGACAGCAGTCGTACCTGTTTGTCGGTGTAGCCCCGCTCGACCATCCGTGTGACGAAGTCGTTGTGTTTCTGCTGGTCCTCTTTGCTGGCCTTGGCATTGAAGCTGATGACCGGCAGCAGGTCCTCGGTGTTGGAGAACATTTTCTTCTCGATGACCACCCGCAGTTTTTCGTAGCTGAGCCAGGTTGGGTTCTTGCCGTTGTTGTTGGCACGGGCGCGCAGTACGAAGTTGACGATTTCGTTGCGGAAATCCTTCGGATTGCTGATGCCGGCCGGTTTCTCGATTTTCTCCAGTTCCTCGTTCAGGGCTACGCGGTTGAGGATCTCGCCGGTTTCCGGATCGCGGTATTCCTGATCCTGAATCCAGAAGTCGGCGTACAGCACATAGCGATCGAAGATGTTCTGGCCGTACTCGCTGTAAGACTCGAGGTAGGCAGTCTGGATCTCCTTGCCGATGAATTCGATGTAACGCGGCGCCAGGTACTCTTTCAGGAAGCGCAGATAGCGTTCGCGGGTCTCGGCCTGGAATTGTTCCTGTTCGATCTGCTGTTCCAGCACGTAGAGCAGATGCACCGGGTTGGCGGCGATTTCGTGCGGATCGAAGTTGAAGACTTTCGACAGGATCTTGAAGGCGAAGCGGGTCGACAGACCGTTCATGCCTTCGTCGACACCTGCTGCGTCGCGGTATTCCTGTATCGACTTGGCCTTCGGATCGGTGTCCTTGAGGTTTTCGCCGTCATACACGCGCATCTTGGAGTAGATGTTGGAGTTTTCCGGCTCTTTAAGGCGCGAGAGCACGGTGAACTGAGCGAGCATTTTCAGGGTGTCGGGCGCGCAATGGGCCTTGGCCAGCGAGCTGTTGAACAGCAGCTTGTCGTAGATCTTCACCTCGTCGCTGACACGCAGGCAGTACGGCACTTTGACGATATAGATCCGGTCGATGAAGGCTTCGTTGTTCTTGTTGTTCCGGAAGGTGTGCCATTCTGATTCGTTGGAGTGGGCCAGCAGAATCCCGGTGAACGGAATTGCCCCCAAGCCTTCGGTGCTGTTGTAGTTGCCTTCCTGAGTGGCCGTCAGCAATGGGTGCAGCACCTTGATCGGTGCCTTGAACATTTCGACGAACTCCATCAGGCCCTGGTTGGCCCGGCACAGCGCGCCCGAATAGCTGTAGGCATCGGCGTCGTTCTGCGGGAACTCTTCCAGTTTGCGAATATCGACCTTGCCCACCAGTGCCGAGATGTCCTGGTTGTTTTCATCGCCCGGCTCGGTTTTCGCAACTGCAATCTGGTTGAGGATCGATGGATAGAGTTTCACCACGCGGAACTGGCTGATGTCGCCGCCGAATTCGGCCAGGCGCTTGGTAGCCCATGGCGACATGATGGTGTTGAGGTAGCGCCGGGGAATGCCGAAGTCTTCCTCGAGGATCGCGCCATCTTCAGTGGCGTTGAACAGACCCAGGGGCGACTCGAAAACCGGCGAGCCCTTGATTGCGTAAAAGGGCACTTTCTCGATCAGCTGTTTGAGCTTTTCGGCCAAAGATGACTTACCGCCACCGACTGGGCCCAGCAGGTAGAGGATCTGTTTCTTTTCTTCCAGACCCTGAGCGGCATGGCGGAAATACGACACAATCTGGTCGATGCATTCTTCCATCCCGTGGAAGTCTTCAAAGGCCGGATAGCGGCGGATCACCTTGTTGGAAAAGATGCGCGACAGCCTCGAGTTGGTTGAGGTGTCGAGCAGTTCCGGTTCGCCGATGGCCAGCAAGAGACGCTCGGCCGCGGAAACGTAGGCGCTGCGGTCCTTTTTGCACAGTTCCAGATACTCTTGCAGCGAGAGTTCTTCCTGGCGCGTGGACTCGAAGCGTTGTTGGAAGTGGCTAAAGATACTCATGACGTCACCTCGCTCGATACGTGGAGCCGACGCCGGATCACTCAGTCGATGCTGGCAGCAACCGAACAGGCAGTTGCTGTTTACCCCCCAGAACTCTTCCGGAGCTGACTACTCCGAAAGCTACTCCCGATGACCCGTGCGCCGGTGTACCGGCTCTCCCCTGTTTTGGATGGCCTGCGCTTAAGGATAGTTGGGAATTTGGGAGGTAAAGGCAAGATACGTAATTAGTTGTGGCAGACCGTTCGTCTGTAATCGCGCGAGCCCACGGGGGCCGGGGCTTGCGCATTACAAAATAATTATTCGGAAGTGCCTTGCGCCGTTTCCGAAGGGTAGGTCGTACGCCACAGCTCAAAACCGCCGTCCATGCTGTAGACGTCGGAAAAGCCCTGGCTGATCAGATAAGCAGCTGCGCCCTGGCTGGAATTTCCGTGATAGCAGACCACTACCGTCGGCGCATCCAGATCGGCGCCCTGGATGAAAGCATGCAGAGAATGGTTATCCAGATGCTTCGAGCCTTTGATGTGCAGCGCGGCAAATGTTGCCGGGTCGCGGACATCGACCACCACCGCGCCTTGTTCGCGCAGGGCCTGGGCCTGTTCTGGGGGGATACGTTTGAATTCGCTCATGGCGGGCTCCTGTGGCTCGGCTGAAAGCGCAGTCTAGCGCGGGGCGCTGGCTGACGTTTGTTCGGGAATAGAGGTGGCGACTGCCGGTCGAACGTGGCCATGGGCGTCGCATTTGCATCGCAGGTGCTCGAAGGTGTCGACGTTCATCAGGGTCATGGCGCCACCCCAGACACAACCGGTGTCGAGGGCAAAGAGCCCGGGTTCGTTGCACTGGCCTTCGAGCGCCGCCCAATGGCCGAAGATGATCTTCAGGCCTTTGGTCTTGCGTTCCTTGTGCGCGAACCATGGCGCATAACCCGGCGGTGCGGTGTCGATGCCTTCCTTGCCCTTGAGGTCGAGTTTGCCGTCGCTGGTGCAGAAACGCATCCGGGTGAAATAGTTGGTGATGACTCGCAGACGGGCCGCGCCTTTGAGGTCGTTGTCCCATTTCACCGGCTCGTTACCGTACATGCCGTCAAGGTAAGGCGCGAAGCGGTTGTCATCGCGCAGGGCTTCTTCGACTTCGGCGGCGCATTTCAAGGCTTTGCGCAGCGACCATTGTGGGGGGATGCCGGCATGGACCAGGGCGATATCGCGCTGGTCGTCGTAGTGCATGAGCTTTTGCTGGCGAACCCACTCCAGCAGCTCCGCACGATCGGGTGCTTCAAGAATCTCGCGCAAGGTATCGGCTTTCTTCAGGCGCTCGATGTTTTGCCCGACGGCCAGCAAGTGCAGGTCATGGTTACCGAGTACGCACACCAGCGACTCGCGGATGCTATAGAGGAAGCGCAAGGCTTCCAGCGACTGTGGGCCGCGGTTGATGAGATCACCCACCAGCCACAGACGGTCCCGTGCAGGGTCGAAGGCCACTTGCTTGAGCAGGCATTTGAGCGGTTCAAGGCAACCTTGCACATCACCGACGGCATACGTCGCCATTAGTGCAACGCTCCGGGTACCGCCAGGCGGAACGGCGCGATGATGGCGTCGAAGTGCTTACCGTCTTCGGCGAGCATCTGGTAGGTGCCCTGCATCGTGCCGACCTTGGACGTCATGACGGTGCCGCTGCTGTAAGTGTGGCTCTTGCCCACTTCGATCAACGGCTGCTGGCCGACGACGCCCGCACCGCGAACCTCCTCGACATGGCCGTCACCGTCGGTGATGACCCAATGCCGTGAAAGCAGTCTGGCGGGTAGCAGGCCATTGTTTTGCACGGTGATGGTGTAGGCGAAGGCAAAGCGGTCGTGCTCGGGTTGCGATTGTTCTGCCAGATAGCGGGTGACGACGCTGACGTCGACCTGATAACGAGGATCGGACATGCAAAAGGCCTTAGAAACGAAGCGGAACGCGGGGCGTAGCTGATAGAACTCAGTCTAGGCCAAGTATCGGGTAGTAAACCAGAGTGGCGTCCTACCCGATAGCGCTCATCGCCTGTCAGTCGGTGGCAGGCTTTTGTAGGACTTGTTCGCTGAGCTTGTCGGCCAGGCGTACGAAGGCGGCCAGGTCGAGCTGCTCGGGGCGCAGGCTGCCATCGACGCCGGCGGCTTCGATTTCAGCATTGCTCAGCAATAGTTTCAGTGTGTTGCGCAGGGTCTTGCGGCGCTGGTTGAAAGCTTCGCGCACGACGCGCTCCAGCAGGCGATGATCCTTGGCCGGGTGCGGCAGTACCGCGTGGGGCACCAGGCGTACGATCGCGGAGTCGACTTTCGGCGGAGGATTGAACGCGCCCGGGCCGACGTTGAACAGATGCTCGACCCGGCAATGGTACTGAACCATGATCGACAGCCGACCCCAGTCACCGCCACCAGGACCCGCCGCCAGACGCTCGACCACTTCTTTTTGCAGCATGAAGTGCATGTCGCGAATCAGATTGGCGTTGTGCAACAGGTGAAAAATCAGCGGCGTAGAGATGTTGTACGGCAGGTTGCCGACCACTCGCAGGCTGTTTGGCGCGGCGTTCAGGCTGTTGAAGTCAAACTTCAGCGCGTCGCCCTGATGCAGGTTGAAGTTGCTCTTGCCAGCGAACTGCTGGTTGAGGATCGGGATCAGGTCCTTGTCCAGCTCCACGACGTCGAGTTGGGCGCCGCTGTTGAGCAGGCCCGCGGTCAATGCACCCTGGCCCGGACCGATTTCCAGCAGGCGGTCTTCAGGTTTGGCGTGAATGGAGCGCAGGATGCGGTCGATAACGCCGGCATCGTGCAGGAAGTTCTGGCCGAAGCGCTTGCGCGCCCGGTGTTGGTAATGCTCGGTCATAAACGGGTCTCGGCCATCTGGTAGGCGGTTTCCAGGGCGACTTGCAGGCTGCCGGTATCGATGTTGCCGCTGCCGGCCAGGTCCAGGGCGGTGCCGTGGTCGACCGATGTGCGGATGATCGGCAAGCCGAGGGTCACGTTGACTGCCGCGCCGAAGCCTTTGTATTTCAGCACGGGCAAGCCCTGGTCGTGGTACATCGCCAGCACCGCGTCGCAGTGCTCCAGATATTTGGGGGTAAACAGAGTGTCGGCGGGCAGGGGGCCGCGAAGGTCCATGCCCTCGCCGCGCAGGCGCTCTAATGTAGGTTCGATGATGTCGATTTCTTCGTGGCCCAGATGACCGCCTTCGCCGGCGTGCGGGTTAAGCCCGCAAACCAGGATGCGTGGCTGGGTGATGCCGAACTTTTCTTTCAGGTCGGTGTGCAGAATCCGTGTGACCCGCTCCAGCCGCTCCGGCGTGATTGCGTCGGCAATTTCGCGAAGGGGCAGGTGAGTGGTGACCAGCGCCACGCGCAAGCCGCGGGTGGCGAGCATCATCACCACTTGTGCGGTGTGGGTCAGGTCAGCGAGAAATTCCGTGTGCCCGGAAAAGGCGATCCCGGATTCATTGATCACGCCCTTGTGCACCGGGGCGGTGATCATGCCGGCGAAATGCCCGTCAAGGCAGCCTTGCCCGGCGCGGGTCAGGGTTTCCAGAACGAAGGCCGCATTGGCCTTGTCCAGTTGCCCGGCGGTGACCTTGGCGTTGAGAGGCGTATCCCACACATACAGGCTGTTGGCCGGTGCAGGAACATCCGGCCAACTGTCCGGTGTGACCGGCAGCAGATCGACAACCACGCCCAGCTGCGCGGCCCGCTCGATGAGCAGGTCGCGGCTGGTGATGGCAATCAAGGGATGTGGCTGAGCTTGCGAGGCGAGCAGCAGGCACAGGTCGGGACCTATGCCGGCTGGTTCGCCGGGGGTCAGCGCGAAACGCTTGGGTTTCACTGCGCTGCCTGGTCTGCACCAGGGAGTTTGATTTCTACGTACGCTTCGTCACGGATCTGACGCAGCCAGGTTTGCAGCTCTTCGTCGTATTTGCGGTTACGCAGTACGGTCATCGCTTGCTGCTCACGGGCCTGGACGGTGCTGTCGGTGGCGCGGCGGCCAAGGACTTCCAGTACGTGCCAGCCATATTGGGTCTTGAACGGCTTGGACAGCTGACCTTGCGGGGTCTTGGCCATCACTTCGCGGAATTCAGGCACCAGCGCGTTCGGGTCGATCCAGTTCAGGTCACCACCGTTGAGGGCGGAACCCGGATCTTCGGAGAAGCTTTTCGCCAGCTCGCCGAAATCTTCGCCCGCTTCGATACGGGTATAGAGCGACTGAGCCAGGGCCTTGGTTTTTTCTTCGTCGCGGATCGGGCTCGGTTTGACCAGGATGTGCCGTACGTGTACTTCGTCACGCACCTGGGCTTCGCCGCCACGCTTGTCGAGGATCTTCAGGATAATGAAGCCGCCCGGGGTGCGCATTGGCTGGGTCACGTCGCCAACGGCCATGGTTCCGAGCAAACGATCGAACGGAGGTGGCAGTTGAGCGGCTTTACGCCAGCCCATGTCGCCGCCTTCCAGTGCGGTTTCGCTGGCGGATTTGGCGATTGCCAACTGACCGAAGTCAGCGCCTTGCTTGAGCTGTTGGTAAACCGCGTCGGCTTGTTTGGCCGCATTCTGAATTGCGTCGGAGTTGGCGCTTTCCGGCGTAGGAATCAGGATGTTGGCCAGACGGAACTCTTCGGACAGTTGCATCTTGCCCAGGTCGGACGCCAGGAAGTTCTTCACTTCCTGCTCGGACACCTGGATGCGCTCCGCCACACGGCGCTGACGCACACGGCTGATGATCATTTCGCGGCGGATCTGGTCACGGGCATCGTCATAAGACAGG
The DNA here is from genome assembly GCF_059506005.1 of Pseudomonas sp. Pseusp18. NCBI lineage: Bacteria > Pseudomonadati > Pseudomonadota > Gammaproteobacteria > Pseudomonadales > Pseudomonadaceae > Pseudomonas > Pseudomonas sp. Pseusp18. Next base: position 6,001,898 of record NZ_CP169240.1, on the reverse strand, counting down.
CCGTCGCGAGCCAAAGCGGCGCGGAATTGTTCGATCGACATGTTGTTGCGCTGGGCAATGGTGCCGACAGCCTGGTTCAGTTCTTCATCGGTAATGCGAATGCCGGAACGTTCGCCGATCTGCAATTGCAGGTTTTCGACGATCAGACGCTCGAGCACTTGCTGATCCAGTACGCCGGTAGGCGGTACGGCAGCACCGCGTTTGGCGATGGTTTGCTGAACCTCGTGAACGCGCCGGTCCAGTTGGCTCTGCATGACCACGTCATTGTCGACGATAGCCACCACTTTATCGATGGACTGTACCGCGGCGTTGGCCGCGGTACCCAGGAACAGCGCGCCCAGCATCAGCGGGCGCAGACAATCAGAAAGCTTGGTCTTCACGTTCACGATAACCTTGGATGCCTTTGTCGAGGAAACTCTCTACTTTGGCGCCGGTGAGGCCGCCGAGTCCCTTCAGAACAATTTGGAGGAAGACGCCGTGGTCGCCTTTTTCGTTTTGTGGAGCTTCCTGACTGAATTCGTCATAGGAAACCCAGTAACGGTTGATCAGGCGTAGTTTCCAGCAGCAGTTGTCGTACTCGAAACCACCAAAGGCTTCCAGGGTACGGTTGCGGTTGTAGTCATACTGCCAGCGGCTGATGGCGTTCCATTGCGGCACGATCGGCCAGATCACCGAGAAGTCGTGCTGTTTGATCTTGTAGTAGTCCTTCACGTAGCCAGGTTGGCCCGGGGTGCCGTAATCGCCACCGCCCACCGACCATTTACCAGTGTTCTGGTCATAACGGATCTGGTCATTGCGATAGCGATAACCGGCGTTGATGACCTTGTTCGGGTTGTCTTCAGGCTGGTAGTGGAACATCGCGCTGCCCGAGCGAGGGCTGCGGCTGTCCGGGTCCCAGTTGTAGTCTGCCGTGGTGCGCCAGTCGCGGTTCCAGCGGTATTCGTATTCCAGTGCATATGGCGAAACGTTGGCTTGAGCATCAGCGCGGGTTTTTGCATCGATACCTGGCAACTGGACTTCGCGGTCCTTGAAGTACAAGGCTTGGCCAACGCTGATGCGTTGACGTTCGAAACCATTGTCTTCGATCCAGCGGTTGGTCACGCCCAGCGACAGTTTGTTCTCGTCGCCGACGCGGTCGGAGCCGGAGAAGCGGTTGTCGCGGAACAGCGAGGCATAGTTGAAGGTGTATTCGCCGGTGTCGAATACTGGAATATCCTTCTGGTCTTCCTCAGGTACATAGAGGTAGAACAGGCGCGGTTCGAGGGTCTGGCGATAATTCTTGCCAAACCATTGGGTGTCGCGATCGAAATACAGGCCGCTGTCGATACTGACAATCGGCACGCCACGGTTCTGGTTGCTGCCGAAATGTCCATTGAGGTTTTCAGTCCCGGCTGCAGCTGCGGCTTGATCCTGGGCTACGATTTGGCTTTTGCCAGTACCGTCCAGATCCAGTTGGTACTGGGTGTATTGGTACTTGAGCGAAGGCTTCAGGAAACCATAGGTCCAGTTCAACGGCAGGCTGACAGCCGGTTTGAGATTCAAGCGGTCGCCGTTGGCACGTGCCAGGCCGGTCACGTTGTTATCAAGACGTGATGCAACCGTGCCGTCTTGGTTTACGAAGTCACCGCTCTTCAGATCCCGGTCAAATCGAACGATCTCTGTCTCGTAATCGAAGTTCAAACCTTCCGGATGATACGGCAGCTGACCATTAAAGGTGATCTGCGGCAAACGATCATACGGCGTGATGTTCGAAACGGTCGCCAGCTGATAGGCCTGGGCGTTCAAGCGAGCGGTGTAGCTGTCGCCACGATAGGTGACAGAGCCCTGCTGGTTCACGTAGTCAGCGCTTTTCACGCCAATCTGGTCAGTCTGCAGATCCTGGAAGTAATACGGATCGCTGATCTTGGTGTAGTCGACTTGCGTAAAGACGCGCGAGTCGAGGCCACCCTTGTGCTGCCAGTTGTACATGTAGCGGGTTTTTTCGTAGTCGGTCTGCTTGCTGCGCTCAGTATCTTCGTCGTTGAGGTACGCGGCGCCGAACTGACCTTCGCTGGACTTGGTCAGGTAACGGAATTCGCCTTCCATCAACAGGCCGCGCTTGCTCATGTAGCGCGGGTACAACGTGGCGTCGTAGTTTGGCGCCAGGTTGAAGTAGTACGGGGTGACCAGCATGAAGCCGGTATCGCTGCCTGTGCCGATGGTCGGCGGCAGGAAGCCGGACTGGCGACGGTCGTCGATCGGGAAATAGATGTACGGCGTGTACAGAACCGGAATGTCCTTGACCCGCAGCGTCACGTTGGTCGCGGTACCGAAACCGGTGGCCGGGTTCAAGGTGATGTTGTTGCCCTTGAGCTGCCAGGCATTGCTGTTCGGTTCGCATGTGGTGTACGTACCGTCCTTGAGACGGATGATCGCGTTCTCGGCACGTTTGGCGTACAGCGCGTTACCGCGGATGCGCGACTTGTGCATCACGTATTCGGCGTTGTCGACCTTGGCTTCACCGGTGTCGAGCTGCACGTCGGCGTGGTCGCCGACGATCAGTGCGCCATTGTCGCGAATGCGCACGTTGCCGGCCAGTTCGCCACGGCTCTCGGCCTGGTACAGGTTCGCTTCGTCGGCTTCGACCTGCATGCTGCCCTGACGCATGACCACGTCACCGGCCAGGGTCGCGACTTGCTCTTCCTGCTTATAGCGGGAGGCCTTGGCGCCGATAAAGGTTGGAGCGTCGCTTTTATTCGTCTTGTCATTCATGCCAGGACGAATCGGTTCGATATAGGAACCAGAGCAGTAAGGACCGGTTTCGGCCAATTGCGCTGCAGTGAGCTTCTCGCGCGGAACCCAGTCGAGGTGGCTGTAGTCTTCACTACGCGACTTCAGGCCGCGGCCCTTGGACTCGGTAACCAGCACAGGCTTGGCGCCGGTGTCTTCGCTGGAGGCGGTGCCTGCCGGGGCTTCGCCAGTGGCGGAGACTGCGCTGCCCTCATGCACGGGGCGCGGCGGCAATGCAGCGGCCGGTGATTTTGGCGCACAGTCCCAGGCACCCGAAGCAGAGACTGAGCAGTCATACTGTTCCGCGGCGACCACGAACGACGTGGCCAGGGGTTGCAGGGCCAGCAGACTGCCGGTAACCAACAACGGAAATTTTTTACGAAACGCGGGGGATTTCAATGCCATCTTATTAGTCCGGGCTTCCTGCGTGCCATCTGCCCGCGGTGTGGGCCGCACGCCTCTCGATGGTCTGAAAAAGATGTCGGATAATAAAGCATGACCCGCTTGACGGCTAGCGCCGTCGGAGACCCTTGCAATGCCTGACCAAGATGTACGCTTGCAACACCTGAAAGTTTGGCTCGATGAACAGTTGGCTATCCTCTTTGCAGAACAAGGTTGGGGCGCCGTGCCCCCGGCCACGTTGACCGCGGCCAGTAGCGACGCGAGTTTTCGGCGCTATTTCCGCTGGGAAGGCGCAGGCAGAAGTTTCGTCGTGATGGATGCGCCACCGCCCCAGGAAAACTGCAAACCCTTCGTGGATATCGCTTTTCTGCTGGCGAAATCCGGCATAAACGTGCCGAAAATTTATGCTGAAGACCTTGAACGCGGTTTTCTTTTGCTCAATGACCTGGGCAACAAGACGTACCTGGACGTGATCGACAGCGAAAACGCCGATGATTTGTTCAAGGATGCCCTGCAAGCGTTGTTGGCTTTCCAGCAGTTGCCGATGGTGGCGCCGCTACCGAGTTATGACGTCGCGTTGCTGCGTCGCGAGCTCGAACTGTTCCCCGAGTGGTACGTGAAGCGCGAACTGGGTATCGAGTTCGATGCTGCGCAGCAGGTGCTCTGGCAGCAGGTCAGCGACCTGCTGATCGACAGCGCCCTGGCTCAGCCCAAAGTCCTGGTACATCGCGACTACATGCCGCGCAATTTGATGCGCAGCGAGCCGAATCCCGGCGTGCTGGATTTCCAGGACGCGGTCTACGGACCAGTGACTTATGACGTGACCTGCCTGTTCAAGGACGCCTTCCTCAGCTGGCCTGAAGAACGCGTGCGCGGCTGGCTGGAAGATTACTGGCAGCAAGCCGGTGCGCTCGACATCCCGGTTCAGCCGGACTTTGAAGACTTTCTGCGCGCCAGCGACCTGATGGGCGTGCAGCGTCACTTGAAAGTCATCGGTATCTTCGCCCGCATCTGCCATCGCGACGGCAAGCCACGCTATCTCGGCGATGTGCCGCGTTTCTTTGCTTATATAGACGCGGTCATTGCCCGTCGCCCTGAACTGGCTGAGCTGGATGTGTTGCTGGCCAGTCTGCGTGCTGGAGTGAAGGCATGAAGGCAATGATTCTGGCGGCGGGTAAAGGCGAGCGCATGCGTCCGCTGACCCTGACCACGCCAAAACCGCTGGTTCGCGCCGGCGGAGCACCCTTGATCGAGTATCACCTGCACGCGCTGGCGGCGGCAGGGTTTACCGAGATCGTGATCAACCATGCCTGGCTCGGTCAGCAGATCGAAGATTATCTGGGCGATGGCTCGAAATATGGCGTGAGCATTCAGTATTCGCCGGAAGGTGAACCGCTGGAAACCGGTGGTGGTATTTTCCGCGCGTTGCCGTTGTTGGGTGATGAGGCTTTTGTGGTGGTCAATGGCGACATCTGGACCGACTACGACTTCAGCGTGTTGCACCAGCCCATCGTCGGGCTCGCCCATTTGATCCTGGCGGACAACCCGGTACATCACCCGAACGGGGATTTCACCCTGGTCGATGGCCATGTGCAGGACGGTCAGCCGGATACCTCAACCCTGACCTACAGCGGCATCGCCGTGCTGCACCCGCAGCTGTTTGACGGTTGCTCGGCCGGGGCCTTCAAGCTTGCGCCATTGTTGCGCAAAGCCATGGCCGATGGACAAGTGACGGGCGAGCGCCTGAATGGACATTGGGTGGATGTCGGCACTCACGAGCGCCTGGCTGAAGTAGAAACCTTGATAGAAGCGAGACGCTGACATGTTGTGGCCAGGGACTCTGATTGGAGCCGGAGTGGGCTTTGCCATAGCCAGCATTCCGGGGGCCATGCTCGGTGCTTTGTTGGGACAGGCGTTGGATCGGCGCTTGCACCTGCAGAGCTGGGCGCATTTATGGGAAAAATTCGGTGGCCGCTCGGTGCTGCGCAACGATGAACTGCTGTTCGTGTTGCTGGGCCGATTGGCCAAGAGTGATGGGCGGGTAGTGGATGGCCACATCCAGCAGGCACGGCAGGAAATGCGTGCGCTGGAGATGACCGAGTCGGCGCAACGTCGGGCGATAGCGGCGTTCAACCGCGGCAAGTCGGGGCACGATCGGTTGCGTGGTTATCTGCGACGCTTGAGTGCTCAGCCCTATGCCGCGGAAGGCGTGTTGCGTGCCTGTTGGCGGATGGTCTGGGCCGATGGTCGCGCCGGTAGCAGCGAGCGCGAACTGATTGCCCAGTGGGGCAAATGGTTGGGCTGGACGCCGCAACAGGTGCAGGCACTGGCGAGCGACTATGAGCCGAAGCGACCATTGGTCAGCAGCGCGATTACGTATCAGGACGCCTTGCGGCTCTTGGGAGTGTCGGCGACCAGCGAGCCGGCACAGATCAAACGCGCCTATCGACGCCTGCTCAGTCGCCATCATCCGGACAAGATTGCCGGCAGCGGTGCGACGGCGTTGCAGGTTCGTGAGGCGACGGACAAGACTCGTGAATTGCACAACGCCTACACGTTGATTCGTGAACGGCGGGACTTTCGATAGCAGGGCAGAGTTGTGTCGCCCGCGAATGGGGCGACGCGATCCATCAGTCCGCCGCAGGCTGCGGATTCAACCATCCCCGCACCCGGCGAACCAACTGCTCTTGCTCAGCCTTGGCATTGCCCGGCAGTGCCTTGAGCGAGACCTGGCTGAACGCCGATGTCTTCAAGCGTTTATTGGCCTGCAAGCGTTCCAGTGCCGCGTTGCGATCCAGTGGTTTGTCCATATAGAAGATGTCGGCAGTCGGCAGCTTGATCGTCGGTGTCAACTCGGCAAGCTCAGGCTTCGCCGTAACAGGCGTCTGGGCGGCGACCATCACGAACTTCTCGACTTGCGATGGCTGCTTCTCGCTCAGATAGCGCGCGGCCCAGTAAGCGCCGGTGCCATGCCCCAGCACGACGACTTTTCGAGCGCTTTGCTGTTCGGCATAAGCGATGGCCGCGTCGATGCGAGCGAAGATTCGCTCGGCGTCGGCTTTGGCGTGTTCTTCGGTGGTTTCGGCGATAGCCTTGTCGGCCACCTCCGCTTCGCCGCCGGCGGCCTGTTCGATGGGCGCCGCGGTGGTCGAGTCTTTGCTGCCGGTATCAGGCGCTTTGGGGGCGGGCGCCACTTCGATGATACGTGGCGCAATGGCTTCGCTTTGCAGATCCGGCAAGGTGATACTCAGGCTGCTCCACTCGGCGTCCGGCAATTGGCGGCGCAATGGGCTGATTGCTTGCGGCCAGTCAACGGTTTCACCGGCACCCGGGATGATAATCACCGCACCTTTGGGCTCGGCGGTATTGGCCGGTTTCCACAAGGCGAGAAAGCTGTCGGAACCGGCTTGCAGTTGTTGCTGTTCCTGCGCCGGGATTTTTCGCTCAAGTGCCGTCGCTTCTTCCTGACTACGCTCAAGCAGCGGCTGGCGTTCGACCGGTTTTTCTTCGGCGGTTTTTTCCGCAGTGGCAGATGCCGGGTCGGCCGCCTCGACGGAAAAGGCGCACGGCAGGATCAACGACAGGCACAATGCTGGCAGTGCCAGGCGGTAGACAGGGGGCATCGGATATTCCAGGCCAGAAGTTATTCCGGCAGCCTAATGGGTTGGTCAGTATTTGTCAGTGTGTGAGACTTCGATGATGCATTTTCGCTGCCTGTGGGTTATCGGCTGTTTGTGGTTTCCCTTGATGGGCTGGGCGGCTCCCGCGCCACCGGCGCACGTCGTGTCATTGTCTTCGGCGCAACAGCAATGGCTGGCGCAGCATGAAGAGTTGCGGGTCGGGGTGGTGTTGCAAGCGCCCTATGCCCAATACGATCGCCGCTTGCAGCGCCTGTCCGGGGTCAACATCGAGTTGATGAAGTGGCTGGCCAAGTCGCTCAAGGTCGAGCTGAGCTGGCGTAATTATCCTGATCTTGCGCAACTGGAAGCCGCCGCGCGCGAAGGCGATATCGATATCGCGCCGGGACTGACCCAGACTCCCGCCGGTTTACGACTCTGGCAATTTTCCGATCCGTACATGCGGGTGCCGCAACTGGTGGTCAGCGACCAGAAGAGCACCGGTGTGGTGGAGCTGGAAAAACTCGACAGTCAGACCCGCGTCGCCGTGCGCATGCCCAGCGTCACCGCGGATTTTTTGCGTAGCACCTATCCGCATCTGAACCTGCAAGGCGTGCCTTTGGAGCGCCAGGCGCTGCAACTGTTGTTGAGTCAGCAAGCCGGTTACGCGGTGGTCGATGAAGCGCAATTCGGGCGTCTGGCTGCAGAGCCTGAGTTCGCCGGGCTGGCCGTGGTGGGCGACATCGGTTTCCCGCAACTGTTGCGAGTGGCCACGCGTCGGGACTGGCCGGAGTTGGCCGGCATCGTCGAAAACGCGCTGCGCGCGATACCGGCCAAAGACCTCGAGCGACTGCACGATCAATGGCTGCAACCCAAGTACCCGCGGCTGTCCGATTCACCGGTTTTCTGGAAAAACCTCTGTCTGCTGTTGCTGGTGTTATTGCTGAGCAGCATGGCCATTGTGTACTGGCAGCGTCGTCAGCAACACAGTCTGGAGCAACGTTTGCTGGCGGCGCGCGAAGACATTGCCCTGCGCGAGGCCAGCGAAGAAGCCTTGCGCCTCACGCAGTTCTCCATCGATCAAAGCACCGTCGGCATCCTTTGGGTCAACTGGGACAGCCATGTGCGCTACGCCAACCGTGCCGCCGAAAGTATGCTCGGCTATCCGGCGGGCGGGATCATTGATCGACCATTGATCGATTTCGAGCCCGGTTTGCACATGGACCGCTGGCTGAGTCTGTGGAAGCGCGCCCGGGCCAGTGAGGAAGGGCCGCTAAGTTTCGAAACCAATTGCGTGCGGGCCGATGGCAGTATTCTGCCGGCGGATGTTTCGTTGAGTTTCTTGCGGTTTCGTGAGGGCGAATACCTGGTGGTTTACCTCAACGACGTCACCGAGCGTCGTCGCGCCCTGGCCGCCTTGCAGGAAAGCGAAGCGCGGCTGCAAGGCATCGCCGCCAACGTCCCCGGACTGGTCTTTCGTCTGGAGCGCGCACCAGTAACCGGGCAGATCGACTTTGCCTACATCAGTGAAGGCAGCGAGAGCCTGGTGGGGTACTCGCCGGCCACCCTGGCCCATCGGGACAAAGGCCTGCGCAGCCTGGTGCATCCGGATGACAAGGCCAGTTATCACCAGACTCAGGACCATGCGCTGGACACCGACAGCGACTGGTCGTGGCAGGGGCGGATTCTGACTCGTCAGGGCGAACAGCGCTGGGCCGAGATCAAGGCCATTACCCGCCGACTGGAAGACGGCGCCTATGTCTGGGACGGGATTGTCTGGGACATCACCGAGAGCAAGCGCATCGAGCTGGAGCTGGCCAGCTCCCGTGAGCAGTTGCGCGAGTTGTCTGCGCACCTGGAGAGCGTGAGGGAAGAGGAGAAGGCGCGGATTGCCCGGGAAGTTCACGACGAGCTGGGGCAGATGTTGACTGTGTTGAAGCTGGAAACGTCCATGTGCGAACTGGCTTATGCGCAGCTCGACCCTGGCCTGCACGAGCGCTTGAACAGCATGAAGCGTTTGATCGCGCAGCTGTTTCAACTGGTGCGTGATGTGGCCACGGCGCTGCGGCCACCGATTCTCGATGCCGGGATCGCCTCGGCCATCGAGTGGCAGGCCCGACGGTTCGAGGCACGCACCCATATTCCGTGTCTGGTACAAGTGCCGGATAACTTGCCGGTGCTCAGCGATGCCAAGGCCATCGGCCTGTTCCGCATCCTTCAGGAAGCGCTGACCAATGTCATGCGTCACGCCAAGGCGCATACTGTTGAACTGACGCTGGCCCTTGAGGGCGATGAGCTTTGTCTGACTGTCAGCGATGATGGCGTAGGATTTGTCGCCGCGCCTGGCAGGCCGACATCCTTTGGCGTGGTCGGCATGCGTGAGCGGGTGTTGATCATGGGCGGGCAATTGTCGCTTGAGAGTGAGCCGGGGGAGGGCACGACACTGACGGTGCGAGTGCCGCTGGATGAAGCCTGATGGTTTTGTGTTGTTTGAGCTGGCGCCTTTGCAGGCAAGCCCGCGATAGATCCTGGTTCTGACATAAGAAGAATGGAGAAGAACGTGATCCGTGTATTGGTAGCCGAAGACCACACCATCGTTCGCGAAGGCATCAAGCAATTGATCGGCCTGGCCAAGGACTTGCTGGTGGTCGGGGAGGCGAGCAATGGCGAGCAGTTGCTCGATACCTTGCGCCATGTTCCCTGCGAAGTGGTGTTGCTGGACATCTCCATGCCCGGGGTCAACGGCCTGGAAGCGATCCCGCGGATTCGCGCCTTGAACAATCCGCCGGCGATTCTGGTGCTGTCGATGCACGACGAAGCGCAGATGGCCGCTCGGGCGTTGAAGGTCGGCGCTGCGGGTTACGCGACCAAGGACAGCGATCCGGCATTGTTGCTGACGGCGATTCGCAAGGTCGCGGCGGGCGGGCGCTACATCGATCCAGACCTGGCCGACCGCATGGTTTTCGAGGTTGGCCTGACCGATACACGGCCGTTGCATTCGTTGCTGTCGGAGCGTGAATTCTCGGTATTCGAACGCCTGGCCCAGGGCGCCAACGTCAACGACATCGCCCAGCAACTGGCCTTGAGCAGCAAAACCATCAGTACCCACAAGGCGCGGCTGATGCAGAAGCTCAACATCACCTCCCTGGCCGAACTGGTGAAGTACGCGATGGAACACAAACTCCTCTGAAGCAGTACGCGATCACCCGTAGGAGCTGCCGCAGGCTGCGATCTTTTGATCTTGATCTTCGGCTATCTTGAAGCCGCCAAAAGATCGCAGCCTGCGGCAGCTCCTACAGGGACCGTAACGGCATGCCCAATTGCGACATGCCTTAAACACTGTTTTCGCCGGTTCTTGCGGCTTGCAGCTCACCGTCTGTCGCCATCAAGAATCGACATATCCATCCCCGCCATCCTTGTAGGGCAATCCCTACCCCCAACCTTCCATCCGGCTGAGGCGATTCTCTCCTGCGCCCCGATTTGCGCGGCTCCCAGCGTCCACTAGGCTTAGTCCACAGCAGTCATCAATAACAAAGGTGTGGGTATGAGCCAGGTTGATTCAAGTGCAGGGGCCAGCGATATTCTGGTCAGCTTTCGTGGAGTGCAAAAGAGCTACGACGGCGAGAACCTGATTGTCAAAGACCTCAACCTGGAAATTCGCAAAGGCGAATTCCTGACCTTGCTCGGGCCGTCCGGTTCCGGCAAAACCACCAGTCTGATGATGCTCGCCGGCTTCGAAACGCCGACCGCCGGGGAGATTCAACTGGCCGGGCGTTCCATCAACAACGTGCCACCGCACAAGCGCGACATCGGCATGGTGTTCCAGAACTACGCGTTGTTTCCGCACATGACCGTGTCCGAGAACCTGGCGTTCCCGCTGACCGTGCGCGGCTTGAACAAAAGCGACGTCAGTGACCGGGTCAAGCGTGTGCTGAGCATGGTTCAGCTCGACACCTTCGCCCAGCGCTATCCGGCACAACTGTCCGGCGGTCAGCAGCAGCGTGTGGCCCTGGCTCGCGCCCTGGTGTTCGAACCGCAACTGGTGCTGATGGACGAACCGCTCGGCGCACTGGACAAACAACTGCGTGAACACATGCAGATGGAAATCAAACACCTGCACCAGCGCCTCGGCGTGACCGTGGTCTACGTGACCCACGACCAGGGCGAAGCCCTGACCATGTCCGACCGTGTCGCCGTGTTCCACCAGGGCGAGATCCAGCAGATCGCGCCACCGCGCACGCTCTATGAAGAGCCGAAAAATACTTTCGTCGCCAACTTCATCGGCGAGAACAACCGCCTCAACGGCCGCTTGCACAGCCATACCGGTGATCGCTGCGTGGTCGAGCTCGGTCGCGGTGAAAAGGTTGAAGCACTGGCGGTCAACGTCGGCAAGACCGGCGAACCCGTCACGCTGTCGATTCGTCCGGAGCGCGTGAGCCTCAATGGCTCGAGCGAGTCCTGTGTCAACCGCTTCTCGGGAAGGGTGGCGGAATTCATCTATCTGGGCGACCACGTCCGGGTTCGCCTGGAAGTCTGCGGCAAGACCGACTTCTTCGTGAAACAACCGATTGCCGAGCTCGATCCTGCGCTGGCTGTCGGCGACGTGGTACCGCTTGGCTGGCAGGTCGAACACGTTCGCGCGCTCGACCCACTTCTAGAGGCGCATTGATCGCCCCCTGCTTCACCAACACCAACCCTGCACGTGGAGAGAACAATAAATGTTGAGATCCCTGAAATTCACCGCCCTGGTCGTCGGCATGATCGGCGCGGCGCACGCGATGGCGGCTGGCCCGGACCTGACCGTGGTGTCCTTTGGCGGGGCGAACAAGGCGGCGCAGGTCAAAGCCTTCTACGCACCATGGGAAGCGGCGGGCCACGGCAAAATCGTCGCTGGCGAATACAACGGCGAAATGGCCAAGGTCAAAGCCATGGTCGACACCAAGAGCGTGTCCTGGGACCTGGTGGAAGTTGAATCGCCGGAACTGTCCCGTGGTTGCGACGAAGACATGTTCGAGCAACTCGATCCGAAGCTGTTCGGCAAGTCTGAAGACTACGTCAAAGGCGCTATCCAGCCTTGCGGCGTGGGCTTCTTCGTGTGGTCGACCGTGCTGGCCTACAACGCTGACAAGCTGAAAACCGCTCCGACCAGTTGGGCTGATTTCTGGGACACCAAGAAATTCCCGGGCAAGCGCGGCCTGCGCAAAGGCGCCAAGTACACCCTGGAATTCGCACTGATGGCTGACGGCGTTGCGCCGAAAGACGTCTACAAAGTGCTGGCCGGCAAAGATGGCCAGGACCGCGCGTTCAAGAAACTCGATGAACTCAAGCCAAGCATCCAGTGGTGGGAAGCCGGCGCACAACCGCCGCAATACCTCGCCTCCGGTGACGTGGTCATGAGCTCGGCCTATAACGGCCGGATCGCCGCGGTACAAAAAGAAAGCAACCTGAAAGTGGTGTGGAACGGCGGCATCTACGACTTCGACGCATGGGCCATTCCAAAAGGTCTGGACAAGACCCGTGCCGAAGCTGCGAAGAAATTCATCGCCTTCTCGGTGCAGCCGCAACAGCAGAAGACCTACTCGGAAAACATCGCCTACGGCCCGGCCAACACCCAGGCTGTGCCGTTGCTGGCCAAGGATGTCCTGAAAGACATGCCGACCACCCCGGAAAACATCGCCAACCAGGTGCAGATCGACGTCAGCTTCTGGGCTGACAACGGCGAGCAACTGGAGCAGCGCTTCAATTCCTGGGCTGCGAAGTAACCAGAGGGCTAGCCCTCTTGTGAGGGCGAGCCTTTGTGGTGAGGGGGCTTGCCCCCGTTGGGTCGCGAAGCGGCCCTAAAACCTGCAACCGCGATGTATCAGGTACACCGGATGCATGGTTTCACGGCTGCTTCGCAGCCGAACGGGGGCAAGCCCCCTCGCCACAATTTCGCTCCCCCTTATCGATTGATCAAAGATTTCCGGAGTACGCCATGGCTATCGCCGTTCCCGTGAACGCGGGCACCGACCCCACCTTGAAGCAGCGGCTAAAGCACGCCGAGCGAATCAACCGCTGGAAAGCACAAGCCTTGATCGCGCCGTTGGTGCTGTTTCTGTTGCTGGTGTTCCTGGTGCCGATCGTGGCGCTGCTCTACAAAAGCGTCGGTAACCCGGAAGTGGTCGGCGTGATGCCGCGCACCGTGGCTGCCATTACCAGTTGGGATGGCCGAGGCCTGCCGGCAGAGCCTGTGTACAAGGCCGCCAGCGAAGACCTCGCCGAAGCCCGCAAGAATCAGACCTTGGGTGATTTGTCCAAGCGCTTGAACATGGAGTTGGCCGGCTACCGCAGCCTGCTGACCAAAACCGCGCGCGCCTTGCCGTTCGCCACGGAGCCTGCTTCATATAAAGAAGCGCTGGAAGGACTCGACGAGCGCTGGGGCGATCCGGCCTATTGGCAGGTGGTGCGCCGCAACACCAGTGGCGTGACGCCTTATTACCTGCTGGCCGCCGTCGACCACCGTATCGACGACCTCGGCGAACTGGCCCGGGCCACTCCCGATCAGGCGATCTACCTCGACATCTTTGCCCGTACGTTCTGGATGGGCCTGATCATCACCATGATCTGCCTGGTGCTTGCCTATCCGCTGGCCTACCTGCTGGCGAACCTGCCCTCGCGCCAAAGCAACCTGCTGATGATTCTGGTGCTGTTGCCGTTCTGGACCTCGATTCTGGTGCGGGTCGCGGCGTGGATCGTGTTGCTACAATCGGGCGGCTTGATCAACAGTGGCCTGATGGCCATGGGCGTCATCGATAAGCCGCTGGAGCTGGTGTTCAACCGCACCGGGGTCTACATCTCGATGGTGCACATCCTGCTGCCGTTCATGATTCTGCCGATCTACAGCGTGATGAAAGGTATCTCGCCGACTTACATGCGTGCGGCGATTTCCCTGGGCTGCCACCCGTTCGCCAGTTTCTGGCGGGTGTACTTCCCGCAGACCTATGCCGGTGTTGGCGCCGGTTGCCTGTTGGTGTTCATCCTCGCCATCGGCTACTACATCACCCCGGCGTTGCTGGGCAGCCCGAACGATCAGATGGTCAGTTACTTCGTCGCCTTCTACACCAACACCAGCATCAACTGGGGCATGGCGACCGCACTCGGTGGGCTGTTGCTGCTGGCGACCGTGGTGCTTTATCTGATTTACAGCTGGCTGGTGGGCGCCAGTCGCCTGCGCCTGAGCTAAGGAGAGAGTGAAATGCTGAGTCCTTATATGTCGCCCATCGAACGGGTGTGGTTCTACAGCTTGCGGATTCTCTGCGGCTTGATTTTGTTGTTCCTGATCTTGCCGGTGCTGGTGATCATTCCGCTGTCGTTCAACTCGGGGAGTTTTCTGGTCTACCCGCTGCAAGGCTTCTCGCTGCACTGGTATCAGGACTTCTTTGCCTCGGCGGAATGGATGCGTTCGTTGAAGAACAGCATGATCGTGGCTCCGGCAGCGACCGTGCTGGCGATGATCTTCGGTACGCTGGCGGCGATCGGCCTGACCCGTGGCGACTTCCCGGGCAAGGCGCTGGTGATGGCGCTGGTGATTTCGCCGATGGTGGTGCCGGTGGTGATCATTGGTGTGGCCAGTTACCTGACCTTCGCGCCACTGGGGTTCGGCAACAGCTATACCTCGTTGATCGTGGTGCACGCCGTGCTGGGCGTGCCGTTCGTGATCATCACGGTGTCGGCGACCTTGCAGGGGTTCAACCAGAACCTGGTGCGGGCCGCGGCCAGCCTGGGCGCTTCGCCGCTGACGACGTTCCGCCGGGTGACCTTGCCGTTGATTGCGCCGGGGGTGATTTCCGGTGCGCTGTTTGCCTTCGCTACCTCGTTCGATGAAGTGGTGGTGACGCTGTTCCTCGCCGGTCCCGAACAAGCGACCTTGCCTCGGCAGATGTTCAGCGGCATCCGCGAAAACCTCAGCCCGACGATCGCCGCTGCCGCGACGCTGCTGATCGCATTCTCGGTGATCCTGTTGCTGACCCTGGAATGGCTGCGTGGGCGCAGCGAAAAACTGCGTACCGCCCAAGCCTGACGCGGTCCTCTGTAGGAGCTGCCGAAGGCTGCGATCTTTTGATTTTCCAAAAGCAAAGTCAAAAGATCGCAGCCTTCGGCAGCTCCTACTGCAGACAAACCCCAATCCCCAGCTACTATTGTGCCCAGCTCCCCTATCTATAAGAGGCTGCGCACATGAGTCTTTCCTCTTTCAAAATCGCTCACAAACTGATCACCGGCGCAGGTGCCATCGAGCAACTGGCGGCCGAGCTCACACGTCTGGACATCGACAACCCGCTGATCGTCACCGATGCCGCGCTGGTCAAGTCCGGCACGGTGGAGCTGGCGCTGGCGCAGCTGGGCGAGCGCAGTTATGAGATTTTCGACCGGGTGTTGCCGGACCCGGAAATCGCCATCGTCGAAGATTGTATGCGGGTTTACCGTGAGGGTGGGCATGACGGGCTGATCGGCCTCGGCGGCGGCAGTGCCATCGATATCGCCAAGAGTGTTGCCGCCTATGCCGGTTATCACGGCGCGCTGGAGGATTTGTTCGGCATCGATCAGGTGCCGCGCAAAGGCCCGCCGCTGATCGCCATCCCGACCACCGCCGGCACCGGTTCGGAAGTGACCAACGTGGCCATCCTCTCAGACAAGGTCGCGCAGCTGAAGATGGGCATTATCAGCGATTACCTGTTGCCGGATGTGGCACTGGTCAGCCCGCAAATGACCCTGACCTGCCCACGCAGTGTCACCGCCGCCAGTGGCGTCGATGCGCTGGTGCACGCCATCGAGTCCTACCTGTCGCTCAACGCCTCGCCCATCACCGATGCCTTGGCCATTGGCGCGATCAAGCTGATTAGCAAGGCGCTGCCCAAGGCCTACGCCAATCCCTCCCACCTGCAAGCCCGCGAAGACATGGCCACCGCCAGCCTGATGGCCGGCATGGCGTTCGGCAATGCCGGGGTCGGCGCGGTGCATGCGTTGGCGTATCCGCTGGGCGGGCGTTTCAACATTGCCCATGGTGTCAGCAATGCCTTGCTGCTGCCGTATGTCATGACCTGGAACAAGATGGCCTGCGTGGAACGCATGCAGGATATTGCCGAGGCCATGGGGGTGAAGACCGCTCATCTGAGCGCCTATGAAGCGGCGGATAAAGCCGTGGAGGCGATGACCGAGCTGTGCGCCGCCGTGGAGATCCCGCGAGGTCTGCGCAGTTTCGGGGTACCCGAGGAGGCGATCCCCGCCATGGCCGTGGAAGCCGCCGGCACCGAACGCCTGATGCGCAACAATCCGCGTAAGTTGAGCGCCACCGATATCGAGAAGATCTACCGAGCGGCCTATTAGGACTTGCCCCAATCATCGCAGCACGGTGCGCGCGTCAAAGCATGAGGTATACAATGCGCGCCATCGTGATTCTGCTCAAAAAAGGTGCGTCATGCAGCCCTTCGTTATTGCTCCGTCGATTCTCTCCGCCGACTTCGCCCGCCTGGGCGAGGAAGTGGACAACGTCCTGGCCGCCGGCGCCGACTTCGTGCACTTCGATGTCATGGACAACCACTACGTGCCGAACCTGACCATCGGCCCGATGGTCTGCTCTGCGCTGCGCAAGTACGGTGTGACCGCGCCGATCGACGCGCACCTGATGGTCAGCCCGGTGGACCGCATCGTCGGTGACTTCATCGAAGCCGGTGCGACCTACATCACCTTCCACCCGGAAGCCACGCTGCACGTCGACCGTTCCCTGCAACTGATCCGCGAAGGCGGCTGCAAGGCGGGCCTGGTGTTCAACCCGGCGACTCCGCTGGACGTGCTCAAGTACGTGATGGACAAGGTCGACATGATCCTGCTGATGAGCGTCAACCCGGGCTTCGGCGGGCAGAAGTTCATTCCAGCCACCCTCGACAAGCTGCGTGAGGCGCGGGCACTGATCGATGCTTCCGGTCGTGACATTCGCCTGGAAATCGACGGTGGGGTGAACGTGAACAACATTCGCGAAATCGCCGCTGCCGGTGCCGATACTTTCGTGGCCGGCTCGGCGATCTTCAATGCGCCGAACTACCAGGAAGTGATTGAAAAAATGCGCTCCGAACTGGCGCTGGCTCGCCCATGAGCGGTTTTGAGCAGCTGTTCCCGGGGCGTTTGCCGCGGCTGGTGATGTTCGATCTGGATGGCACGCTGGTCGATTCGGTCCCTGACCTCGCAGCGGCTGTGGATAACATGCTGCTCAAACTCGGGCGTGACCCGGTCGGCATCGAACCGGTGCGTGAGTGGGTCGGCAACGGCGCGCCGGTGCTGGTGCGCCGTGCACTGGCCGGCGGCATCGATCATTCGTCGGTCGATGACGGCGAAGCCGAAGGTGCACTGCAGATTTTCATGGAGGCCTACGGTGAGGGGCATGAGCTGACCGTGGTCTATCCCGGTGTGCGCGACACCCTGAAATGGCTGAACAAGCAGGGCGTGGCGATGGCGCTGATTACCAACAAGCCGGAGCGCTTCGTCGCGCCGCTGCTGGATCAGATGAAAATCGGCCGTTACTTCAAATGGATTATCGGCGGCGACACCCTGCCACAACAGAAACCCGACCCGGCCGCGCTGTTTTTCGTGATGAAAATGGCCAACATTCCGGCGTCGCAATCGTTGTTCGTCGGCGACTCGCGCAGCGATGTGCTGGCGGCGAAAGCGGCGGGGGTCAAATGCGTGGCCCTCAGTTACGGTTATAACCACGGTCGACCGATTGCCGAAGAGTCGCCGGCGCTGGTGATCGATGATCTGCGCAAACTAATTCCCGGTTGCCTGGATCCGGCCGCTGAGATAACGTTGCCCGACGCTGTTCAACCCCCTGCTGGAAACGCCATCGTGGTGGTCACTCGCAAACTCTGGATGAAAGTCATCAAGGCCCTGGCCCGCTGGCGTTGGCGCGCCTGACTTGTTCCTGGCCGGCGTACCGGCGCGTTTGCATACCTGACCGTTAGACCCTCAAGCCACGAGGCACCTCATGATCCGCGAAGAATTCCTGCGTTTGGCCGCTGCCGGCTACAACCGCATCCCGCTTGCCTGCGAAACCCTGGCCGACTTCGACACGCCGCTGTCGATCTACCTGAAACTGGCCGACAAGCCGAACTCCTATTTGCTGGAGTCGGTGCAGGGCGGCGAGAAGTGGGGCCGTTATTCGATCATCGGCCTGCCGTGCCGCACTGTATTGCGGGTTCACGATCACCACGTCAGTGTGACCCACGACGGTGTCGAGATCGAAAGCCATGACGTTGAAGACCCGCTGGCTTTCGTCGAAGCCTTCAAGGCGCGCTACAACGTGCCAACCATTGCCGGTCTGCCGCGCTTCAACGGCGGTCTGGTGGGTTACTTCGGTTACGACTGCGTGCGTTATGTGGAGAAGCGTCTGGGTAAATGCCCGAACCCGGATCCGCTGGGCGTGCCGGACATTCTGCTGATGGTGTCCGATGCGGTGGTGGTGTTCGACAACCTCGCCGGCAAGATGCATGCGATTGTCCTGGCCGATCCGTCGCAGGAAGATGCCTTCGAACAAGGTCAGGCGCGTCTGCAAGCGCTGTTGGAACAACTCCGTCAGCCAATCACTCCGCGCCGTGGCCTGGACTTCAGCAAGCAGCAATCGGCCGATCCAGTGTTTCGTTCGAGTTTCACCCAGGACGATTACGAGAAAGCCGTCGACACCATCAAGGAATACATCCTGGCCGGTGACTGCATGCAGGTCGTGCCGTCCCAGCGCATGTCGATCGACTTCAAGGCTGCGCCTATCGATCTTTACCGGGCGCTGCGTTGCTTCAACCCGACGCCGTATATGTACTTCTTCAACTTCGGCGACTTCCACGTCGTCGGCAGTTCGCCGGAAGTGCTGGTGCGGGTCGAAGACAACCTGATCACCGTGCGCCCGATTGCTGGCACTCGCCCACGCGGGGCCAACGAAGAGGCGGACCTGGCGCTGGAAAAAGACCTGCTGTCGGACGACAAGGAAATCGCCGAGCACTTGATGCTGATCGATCTGGGCCGCAACGATACTGGGCGCGTCTCGGAAATCGGCTCGGTGAAGCTCACCGAGAAGATGGTCATCGAGCGTTATTCCAACGTGATGCACATCGTGTCTAACGTCACCGGCCAATTGAAGGCCGGGCTGACAGCGATGGACGCACTGCGGGCGATCCTGCCGGCCGGCACCTTGTCCGGCGCACCGAAGATTCGCGCGATGGAAATCATCGACGAGCTGGAACCGGTCAAGCGGGGCGTCTATGGCGGCGCGGTCGGTTACTTCGCCTGGAACGGCAACATGGACACCGCGATTGCGATTCGCACCGCCGTGATCAAGAACGGTGAACTGCATGTGCAGGCCGGTGGCGGCATCGTCGCCGACTCGGTACCGGCGCTGGAATGGGAAGAAACCCTGAACAAGCGTCGCGCGATGTTCCGCGCCGTGGCCCTGGCCGAACAAACCCCGGAAAACTGATCCACATAGAAAACGCGGTGCCTGCGAGGGCGCCGCGTTTTTTTATGCCTGTCATTCCCCTTTTAATCTTTTGATCTTGTGCTTCGGCCGCTCTCGACACCGCCAAAAAACTTCCAGCTTTTTGCCATCTGTCGCTAACCCTTCGATTGTTTCGCGAGCTGTCGCTCCGGCCATATTGCACGCTCTGCCCAGCTACGTTACTGTGCCCAGACGTATGAATGAGACCTTTCCCGTGTTGATCGTCAGCAAACTCCTGGATCAAGTCATCAAGGCACACGCCCGTTGGCGTTGGCGCGCCTGAATCTTTTCTGCCGGCCTGGCCGGACCTGTACCGCTTTGCCTTCTTTACCTGTACGAAATGCCGCTTTGCTGGCGCCACTCCAGCACCCGTCAAAGCGCAGCGCACTGCGGGTAAATCATTCGAAGGCCGTATTAAAAGTCAGTGAATTCAAGAGGTTCTTAACGCCATGTTGCTGATGATCGATAACTACGACTCTTTTACTTACAACGTTGTGCAATACCTCGGCGAGCTAGGCTCCGAGGTCAAAGTCGTGCGCAACGATGAACTCACCATTGCCGAAATCGAAGCCCTCAAGCCTG
This sequence comes from Pseudomonas sp. Pseusp18, assembly GCF_059506005.1. NCBI lineage: Bacteria > Pseudomonadati > Pseudomonadota > Gammaproteobacteria > Pseudomonadales > Pseudomonadaceae > Pseudomonas > Pseudomonas sp. Pseusp18. The sequence continues at coordinate 5,982,014 of NZ_CP169240.1, read as the reverse complement.
AGCGCATCGTCGTGTCTCCCGGTCCTTGCACCCCGACCGAAGCCGGTATTTCCATCGAAGCGATCAAATACTTCGCCGGCAAGCTGCCGATTCTCGGCGTTTGCCTGGGTCACCAATCCATCGGCCAGGCGTTTGGCGGCGATGTGGTCCGTGCCCGTCAGGTCATGCACGGAAAGACCAGCCCGGTATTTCACGAGGACAAGGGCGTATTCGAAGGTCTGAATCGCCCGTTGACGGTCACCCGCTACCATTCGCTGATCGTCAAGCGCGAAACCCTGCCCGATTGCCTGGAGCTGACTGCCTGGACCCAGCTCGAAGACGGCTCGGTGGATGAGATCATGGGCCTGCGTCACAAGACGCTGAACATCGAGGGTGTGCAATTCCACCCCGAGTCTATCCTCACCGAACAGGGGCACGAGCTGTTCGCCAACTTCCTCAAACAAACTGGCGGCACGCGCTAAGGACTTTCCATGGATATCAAGACAGCCCTGAGCCGTATCGTCGGCCACCTCGACCTCAGTACCGATGAAATGCGTGATGTCATGCGCGAAATCATGACCGGGCAATGCACGGACGCACAGATTGGTGCGTTCATGATGGCCATGCGCATGAAGAGCGAAAGCATCGACGAGATCGTCGGCGCCGTGACGGCGATGCGCGAGTTGGCGGACAAGGTCGAACTCAACACCCTCGACGGCGTGGTCGATGTGGTCGGCACCGGCGGCGACGGGGCCAATATCTTCAACGTCTCGACTGCTTCCTCATTCGTGGTCGCGGCGGCCGGTTGCACCGTGGCCAAGCACGGTAACCGTGCGGTGTCGGGCAAAAGCGGCAGCGCCGATTTGCTGGAAGCAGCGGGTATCTACCTGAACCTGACCCCAGTTCAGGTTGCACGCTGCATCGACAACGTTGGCATCGGTTTCATGTTTGCCCAGACCCATCACAGCGCCATGAAGCACGCCGCCGGCCCGCGCCGCGAGCTGGGCTTGCGCACCTTGTTCAACATGCTCGGCCCGCTTACGAATCCGGCCGGCGTGAAACATCAGGTGGTGGGTGTATTCAGTCAGGCGTTGTGCCGGCCATTGGCCGAAGTCTTGCAGCGCTTGGGCAGTAAGCACGTGCTGGTGGTGCACTCCAAGGATGGCCTGGACGAGTTCAGCCTGGCGGCCCCGACCTTTGTCGCGGAGTTGAAGAATGACCAGATCACCGAGTATTGGGTCGAGCCCGAAGACCTCGGCATGAAGAGCCAGAGCCTGCACGGTCTGTCGGTGGAAAGCCCGGCGGCTTCCCTGGAACTGATTCGCGATGCCTTGGGCAAGCGCAAGACCGAGAATGGTCAGAAAGCCGCCGAGATGATCGTGCTCAATGCCGGCGCCGCGCTGTACGCCGCCGACCATGCCAGCAGTTTGAAAGAAGGCGTTGCCCTGGCGCACGATGCGCTGCACACAGGCCTCGCTCGGGAAAAACTTGAGGAGTTGGGTGCATTTACCGCGGTATTCAAAGTGGAGAATGAGGGATGAGTGTACCGACGGTTCTGGAAAAAATTCTGGCCCGCAAAGTCCAGGAAGTCGCCGAGCGTAGCGCTCGTGTGAGCCTGGCAGAGCTGGAAAACCTGGCCAAGGCGGCCGATGCACCCCGTGGTTTCGCCAAGGCATTGATCGATCAGGCCAAGAAGAAACAGCCGGCGGTGATTGCTGAAATCAAGAAAGCTTCGCCAAGCAAGGGCGTGATTCGCGAGAACTTCGTGCCTGCGGACATTGCCAGGAGTTACGAGAAGGGCGGGGCTACTTGCCTGTCGGTGCTCACCGACATCGACTACTTCCAGGGTGCGGATGCGTATCTGCAACAAGCCCGGGAGGCGTGCAAGCTGCCGGTGATCCGCAAAGACTTCATGATCGATCCGTACCAGATCATCGAGTCCCGCGCCCTGGGCGCTGATTGCGTGCTGTTGATCGTCTCCGCACTGGATGACGTGAAAATGGCCGAGCTGGCGGCCGTGGCCAAAAGTGTCGGCCTCGATGTGCTGGTGGAAGTCCACGATGGCGACGAGCTGGAGCGGGCCTTGAAAACCCTCGACACGCCGCTGGTGGGCGTGAACAACCGCAACCTGCACACCTTCGAGGTCAGCCTGGAAACCACCCTCGACCTGTTGCCGCGTATTCCGCGTAATCGTCTGGTGGTCACCGAGAGTGGCATTCTTAACCGCGCCGATGTCGAGTTGATGGAAATCAGCGACGTGTATGCGTTTCTGGTCGGCGAAGCGTTCATGCGCGCCGAAAGCCCGGGTACTGAACTTCAGCGCCTGTTCTTTCCTGAACGCGGTGTTCCAGTGAGCGGCTCTACGCTCGACTGAACACATTTTCGCAGGCAACCCGATCCCCTCTGGGAGCGGGCTTGCCCGCGAGTAGGTCATCAAGCCCCCCAAAGACTTCATGTCTTACGGAGTCGTCCATGTCCCAGCCAACCTCTCTGACCATCGAAGCCGGCCTGCTCGCCGAACAGGACCTGTTGGCCCATGTGTGCACCGGTGATTCGGAGTTCAGCTTGCTATTCTGGCAACCCACAGACCAGGCATTGGTCATGCCGCGCCGCTTGAATCGCTTGCCGGGTTTCGAGGCGGCGTGCGAGATATCAGCCGCTGCCGGTTGGCCGGTACTGCTGCGCGAAACTGGCGGCGAGCCGGTGCCGCAATCGGCATCGACCCTCAACATCGCGCTGGTCTACGCGCCACCGCGCAGCGAGGGTGACCAGAATCGGATCGAAACCGCCTATCGCCGGCTCTGCGACCCGATTTGCCAGCTTCTTGACGAGTTGGGCGGCGTGTCGTCCCTGGGCGAAATTGAGGGCGCGTTCTGCGACGGCCGTTTCAACGTCAACCTCGATGGTCGCAAGATGGTCGGAACCGCTCAGCGCTGGCGGCAGAGCAAGGGCGGTCAGCGTCCGGTCGGGCTGGTGCACGGGGCGATGCTGATCGATAACGAGCGAGAGTCGATGGTCGCAGCGGTCAATCGTTTCAACGAAGCCTGCGGTCTGGAACAGCGGGTTCGCGCAGAAAGCCACATTGCCCTGCATGAAAAGTTTGCCGCTCCTGATGCGCTGGAACGGCTCGATGCGTTGTATCGCCAAATGCTGGCAGAAGTGCTCGGGGCTTAAGTGTTCCAGGCGTCGGTTTTCAGAGCCTAGCGCGTACCGAAGACCACCATGGTCTTGCCTTTGACGTCGACCAGGTTGCGCTCTTCCAGATCCTTGAGCACGCGGCCGACCATCTCACGGGAGCAACCGACAATCCGGCCGATTTCCTGACGGGTCACCTTGATCTGCATGCCGTCCGGGTGGGTCATGGCGTCTGGCTGCTTGCACAGCTCCAACAGGCAGCGAGCAACGCGACCGGTCACGTCGAAGAACGCCAGGTCGCCGACCTTGCGCGTGGTATTGCGCAGGCGTTGTGCGATTTGTCCGCTGAGCACGTAAAGAATGTCTGGATCCTGTTGAGACAACTCGCGGAATTTCGCGTAGCTGATTTCCGCGACTTCGCATTCGACTTTGGCGCGAACCCAGGCGCTGCGCTCCTGTTCCAGCCCGGCTTGCTCGAACAGACCCAGTTCACCGAAGAAGTCGCCGGAGTTGAGGTAGGCAATGATCATTTCACGGCCGTCGTCATCCTCGATCAGGATGGTCACCGAACCCTTGATGATGAAGAACAACGTGTCCGAGCGGTCGCCGGCACAAATGATGTTGCTCTTGGCGGCATAGCGACGGCGCTGGCAGTGCATCAACAGTTTGTCGAGGTTCTTGATTTTGGATATGGGGGTAATAGCAACCATGGTTGTATCCCGAAAAGACTGCACGGTGTGTTTGTTTTTTGTAGGGGGCTGGTGAAGCCTGGTTTTTTGTTTGCTACAAAGCTGGCTAAGCGCCAGTGAATTGGCGTCAGCTTAACAGACACATTCCTTCAAGATTCGAGAATTTACCTACGACGCATACGGTTATGTCCTAGTAAGGCGAAGCGCTGCCAATCAAGGGCCCTGTGCTAAGCTGGCGACCCTTTTTTATACAGTGGAGTCTTGGCGATGAAGGCACGCATCCAATGGGCAGGCGAAGCCATGTTCCTCGGTGAATCCGGCAGCGGTCATGTCGTGGTCATGGACGGTCCGCCCGATGCCGGCGGTCGTAACCTGGGTGTCCGGCCGATGGAAATGCTCCTGCTGGGTGTTGGCGGTTGCAGCAATTTCGATGTGGTCAGCATCCTCAAGAAGTCGCGTCAGGCCGTCGAAAGCTGCGAAGCCTTCCTGGAAGCCGAGCGTGCGACCGAAGATCCGAAGGTGTTTACCAAGATCCACATGCACTTCGTGGTCAAGGGCCGCGGGCTGAAAGAAGCCCAGGTCAAGCGTGCCATCGAGCTGTCGGCCGAGAAGTACTGCTCGGCCTCGATCATGCTCGGCGCGGCTGGCGTGGCGATTACCCACGACTACGAGATTATCGAGCTCGGTTGAATCGACATTCAACTATCATAAAAGCGGTGCAGACTCTGGTGATCCATAGCTGACGTCTGCATAATGCGCCACTTTTTTCAGGGCAGTGATCGGTCACCCGACAGGTCGCTTGCCTGAACAGACAACCAAAATCGCCATCGCGAAGAGGTGTTAACCGTCCTACGCAGGTGCGTCGTTCGCATCTGACGGGCATGCTTGATCACGCGGCCAGCCCGCAATACATAGAGAGTTTTTAACGGTGAAAAGCAAACTCAAGCTCCACGGGTTCAATAACCTGACAAAGACCTTGAGCTTCAACATCTATGACATCTGCTACGCGGAAACCCCGCAAGACCAGCAGGCTTACGTCGAGTACATCAATAAAGAGTACAACGCCAAGCGCCTGACGCAGATCCTCACAGAAGTTGTCGATATCATTGGTGCCAATATCCTGAACATCGCCAGTCAGGACTATGAACCCCAGGGCGCCAGCGTCACGATTCTGATCTCTGAAGAGCCGGTAACCCCCACCGACAGTCAGATTGAAGAGTCTCCGGGCCCGTTGCCCGAAATCATCCTGGCCCACCTCGACAAGAGCCACATCACGGTGCACACCTACCCGGAAATCCATCCGGTGGACGGTATCGCGACGTTCCGTGTGGACATCGACGTGTCGACCTGTGGCGTCATTTCACCGCTCAAGGCGCTCAACTTTCTGATTCACCAGTTCGATTCGGATATCGTGACTGTGGATTACCGCGTGCGCGGCTTCACCCGTGACGTTGAAGGCAAGAAGCACTTCATCGACCACGAGATCAACTCGATCCAGAACTATCTCTCCGAAGACACCCGCGACGCGTACCAGATGACCGACGTGAACGTGTACCAGGAAAACCTGTTCCACACCAAAATGCTGCTGAAGAACTTCGAACTGGATAACTACCTGTTCGGCGACGCCACCAGCAACCTGTCCTCTGAGCAGCGTGCCCAGGTGACTGAGCGTGTGAAACACGAAATGCTCGAAATCTTCTACGCGCGCAACATGCCGAGCTGAGAGTTCCGAGTACAAAAAAAGGCGACTACCGCAAGGTAGTCGCCTTTTTCATTGCTGTTGTCCGCGAAGAGGCCCGATCAAACAACACAACCGTCAGATCCGATAAGTGCTCTTGGTCATCACCTTGGCCAGTAGACTCATCCCGAACTTCACCGGCGCAGGAAAACGGAACCCTCCAGCATCCAGCGCACTTTCGGCGTGATGTTCTTCATCAATGCGCATCTGCTCAAGGATCGCCCGGGATTTTTCGTCCTCGGCGGGCAGTTGTTCAAGGTGTTCGTTCAGGTGTTTGCAAACCTGATGCTCGGTGGCGGCAACGAAACCCAGGCTGACTTTGTCGCTGATCAACCCGGCCACCGCGCCAATCCCGAACGACATTCCGTAGAACAGCGGATTGAGAATGCTGGTGTGGCTGCCCAACTGGTGGATGCGCTGTTCGCACCAGACCAGATGATCGATTTCTTCTTCGGCGGCATGTTCCATGGCAGCGCGCACTTGCGGCAACTTGGCGGTCAGGGCTTGACCTTGATACAGCGCCTGGGCACAGACTTCGCCGGTATGGTTGATGCGCATCAAACCGGCGACGTGCCGGGTGTCCTCGTCGTTCATTTGCGCATCCGGCTGCACGATGGCAGGCGACGGACGATAGGGCTGACCACTGAAGGGCAGCAAAGTACGCATCGCGGCATCGGCTTGCAGCAGAAGACGGTCAATTGGCGAGTAGTGACGTTGGGTAGTCATGCTGACCTCCGGGAAGAATCTCGGCGGCCAGTTTAACCCAATCGGCCGGGGAGGGTTTGCGCTGGGTCATCTGTGGCGAAGGAGCTTGCTCCCGCTCGACCGCGAAGCGATCGTAAATTCAGCCCATCGGTTCTGTCTGGAAAAACTCGATGCGTGGATTTGGGGCTGCTTCGCAACCCAGCGGGAGCAAGCTCCCTCGCCACATAAACCGGTACCGCTTGCAATCAGCCCGGAGGCCAGTGCATCTGGCGTTGACCCAGAACGTGCATATGTATGTGATAAACGGTCTGCCCGCCCAATTCATTGCAGTTCATGACCACCCGGAAACCTTCTTCACAGCCCAGTTCCAGAGCCAGACGCTGCGCGGTGAACAGAATATGCCCGGCCAGAGCCTTATCGTCCTCGGTGAGGTCGTTAAGGGTGCGTACCGGTTTCTTCGGGACCACCAGGAAATGCACGGGGGCCTGTGGCGCGATGTCGTGGAAGGCCAGTACCTGGTCGTCCTCGTAAATGATCTTCGCCGGGATTTCCCGGTTGATGATCTTGGTGAACAGAGTATCCACAGCTGTTTTCTCCGTTGTTTGGCTGGCTTGAGTGTACGCATGGGCCCTGCCTGAGCCCAGTTTTTTACCTTGAAGGCTGGTCAGCGCGGGCAGTACGCCTTATTGACCATGCCCGCGATTGTCCGGGTCAGCCAGCGCGAGCCGAGCCGTGGCAGGAAGGCGAACCAGCGATTCAGGCGACCGGGGATGATAATGGCGCGATTTTTCTCCAGGGCGCGCACGGTATAGAGCGCGACTTCCTCTGGGCTCATCAGCAGTTTGCTCTCGCCCAGCTTATCGGTGTTCAGTTGCGCGGTGCGGAAAAACGCCGTGCGGGTCGGACCGGGGCAGAGCACTGACACCTTGACCGCGCATTTTTTCAGTTCGACGCGCAAGCCTTCGGAAAAATTCAGCACATAAGCCTTGCTGGCGTAATAAGTGCTCATCCAGGGGCCGGGATGGAACGCCGCAACCGAGGCAACGTTCAGAATCTGCCCGCCGCCCTGCAAGGCCATGCTGTTACCGATGGCATGACACAAGCGAGTGAGGGCCAGGATGTTCACTTCGATCAGATCCTGCTCGGTCATCCAGTCCTGGGCCAGGAATGGTCCACAGGTACCGATGCCGGCGCAGTTGACCAGCAGATCGATTTGCCGCTCACCTTCCTCCAGCTCCAGTAGAAAACCGGACAGGCGCAACGGTTCTCCCAGGTCACAGGCACGAAACAACACTTCCACGCCGAAACGTTGAGTCAGTTCAATCGCAATACTTTCCAGCTGATCACGCTGTCGGGCCACCAGTAACAGGCTGCGGCCGCGCCGGGCCAGCGCTTCGGCCATCGCCAGGCCGATGCCGCTGGAAGCGCCAGTGATCAGAGCGTAACGGGTCATGCAGTTCTCCATCGCAACAGCTCCGCGCCAGCGACGCAGGTGTCACGGGCGGGGAGCGCTGTTCATTCTTTTGCAGAGTCTACAGGGGGCTGGGCCGCTTCGGCTGCATCGTCGGTTGAATCTGCTGCCGAGTCGACTTCGACAGGCGCAGCTTCGACTTCATCGGTGGTCACAGAGCTACTTTGATAGGCGCTATCAGTGGCGCTTTCATACTCATCCTGAATTGCCGTGAGACCTCCGGTCAGCCCGCCAACGAACATGATCGCAATAAACACCAGCCACAATGAAGCCAGTACCCTGACTGCGTTGCTGTTGGGCGGCGGCGGTGCGCCATATCGATTGGCAGTGTTGTTACCCGGCACGATCATTATCACGAACGGGAAAGCGCCCCCCACGAACGGCACAAGGTTCAACAGCCAGAGCCAGCCAGACCAGCCGATATCGTGCAGGCGCTGCACACTGAACTGAATGCTGATGAACGCGAGTATCACGATCAGAATAACGGCCAGCAGACCCGCGACAATCAGGCCGGCAGTCGAGTTGGTGCTGATGAGGCCGAAGCCGAAAATGGCCAGCACCGAGCCAATGCCCAACGTCACCAGCGTCAGAGCCATTGTCCAGGCCAGAAAGCGCAGTCGGCCGATGCGGCCACTGAAACTGAATGCCTTGAGTGTGGCGAACTCCGGCAGCGCTTCGCCGACGGTGGCGCGCGGTGGAGCGTAGGGGGACTCAGGCTCTGCCGATGGCGATGGGCTGGTGTGAACGTCGGACAGGTTCAGCTCGATCGAGGGTACGGCTTCAATTCGGGCATCGATGCCGGTTTTCGTCAGCGCCTGAAGATAAGTTTGCGCATCGGCATGTGACAGGTCGCGTTTGAGGGCAACCGTCCGGCCACTGAACAGGCGTTCAATAGCTGCGACATCGCTTTTGAACAGCTCGGCGAGATTGAGCTTGGCGGTGGTGGCATCAACACCGGGCAGCAAAGCACCATCGAAGACGATCTTGAAACGGTTTTCGCTCATGGCCGAGGCATCCTTGTCGCGAGAGTTGTAATGGAAAGTGTAACAAGAGGGAGTGTAAGGCTGGCCGGGTTGGGCTGGCCAAACTTTCCTGTCAGCGCGGCCAGCGTTTGGGCAGTGCTGCCGCCAGTTCCAGCGCCTTGCGGTATTCGGTGCCGAGACGTTCGACCAGTTGGTCGACACTCGGCAGATCCTCGATCTCCCCGACACCCTGGCCCGCAGACCACACGGTTTTCCAGGCTTTGGCTTCATCGTTTAACGGCTTGAGCTTGGAGCCGAAGTCCACCTCGCCCTTGCTTTGCAGCGCCGCCATGTCGAAACCGGCGGCCTCCAGGCTCTGACGCATGAAGCTTGCCGGAACCCCGGACACCGCTGGAGTATGGACGATGTCCGCGGCTCTGGCAGTCAGGAGCATCTCCTTGTAGGCGTCAGGCGCATGACTTTCGGTGGTGCCGATAAATCGCGTACCGAAGTAGGCCAGATCCGCACCGAGCAATTGCGCGGCAAGAATCTCGTGGCCATGGTTCAGGCAGCCAGCCAGCAACAGGGTCTTGTCGAAAAACTGGCGAATCTCGGCGATCAGTGAGAACGGGCTCCAGGTCCCGGCGTGACCACCGGCCCCCGCGGCAACGGCAATCAAACCGTCGACACCGGCTTCGGCGGCTTTTTCTGCGTGGCGACGGGTCGTCACGTCGTGAAACACCAGGCCACCGTAGCTGTGCACGGCATCGACCACTTCCTTCACGGCGCCGAGGCTGGTGATCACGATCGGTACTTTGTGTTCGATGCAGATCGCCAGATCCGCCTGCAATCGCGGATTGCTGTGGTGGACGATCAGGTTCACCGCGTAAGGCGCGGGGTTTTCCAGTGTCGCCAGCCCTGCTTCGATTTCCTCCAGCCAGGCCTTGAAACCGCTGCTCTCACGCTGGTTCAGCGCAGGGAAACTGCCCACCACGCCATTACGGCAGCAGGCGAGCACCAGCTCAGGGTTGGAAATCAGGAACATCGGCGCCGCCACCACGGGCAGACGCAAGCGTTGTTCGAGCAAAGCGGGCAGCGACATTGGAAGTACCCCGGGTGAGTGTGCCTGTCGGATTTAAAACGGCCGGACGACGACCAGAATTACGATAGCCAGCAATATCAGAACCGGCACTTCATTGAACCAGCGATAAAAGACATGGCTGCGGGTGTTTTCGCCACGGGCAAAACGTTTTACCTGTGCGCCGCACATGTGGTGGTAGCCGATCAGGATCACCACCAGGGTCAGCTTGGCGTGCATCCACGCGCCCTGGCCGAAATAGGCGCTCGGGTTGAGGCTGATCAGCCAGATACCGAACACCAGGGTGGCGATCATCGCTGGCCCCATGATCCCCCGGTACAGCTTGCGCTCCATGATGCTGAAGCGTTCCTTGCTGACGGTGTCTTCGCTTTGCGCGTGATAGACGAACAGGCGCGGCAGGTAAAACAGGCCGGCAAACCAGCAGACCATGCTGATGATGTGAAGCGCTTTGAGCCACAGATAAAGCATTTTTGGTTATTCCCAGGTTCACGGTAGTGAAGATAGTAGGGGGTAGAGCGCCCGCACGTCACCTTGACGGTTGTCGCAGGGCCGCGCGGCCCCTATTATCGACGGCTTTCCAGTGGGTTCGTTGAGGGCAGGTTTATGGTCAAGGTCGGTATCGTCGGCGGCACGGGTTACACCGGTGTCGAACTGCTGCGTCTGTTGGCACAGCATCCGCAGGCAGAAGTGGTGGTGATCACTTCCCGATCCGAGGCCGGCCTGGCCGTGGCCGACATGTACCCGAACCTGCGAGGCCATTACGACGGCCTGGCGTTCAGCGTTCCGGACATCAAGACCCTCGGGGCTTGCGATGTAGTGTTCTTCGCCACGCCGCACGGTGTCGCCCATGCCCTGGCGGGTGAGTTGCTGGCTGCCGGAACCAAGGTTATCGACCTGTCGGCAGACTTCCGTTTGCAAGACGCCGATGAATGGGCCAAGTGGTACGGCCAGCCGCACGGTGCGCCGGAACTGCTGGATGAGGCGGTCTACGGCTTGCCGGAAGTCAATCGCGAGCAGATCAAGCAGGCACGCCTGATTGCTGTACCGGGTTGCTACCCGACCGCGACGCAATTGGGTTTCCTGCCATTGCTCGAAGCCGGTCTGGCCGATACCACACGCTTGATTGCGGACTGCAAATCCGGTGTCAGTGGTGCCGGTCGTGGCGCTTCCGTAGGTTCGCTGTACTCCGAGACGTCGGAAAGCATGAAGGCCTACGCCGTAAAAGGTCACCGTCACTTGCCGGAAATCCGTCAGGGGCTGCGCCGTGCAGCGGGCAAGGACGTTGGCCTGACCTTCGTTCCGCACCTGACGCCGATGATTCGCGGTATTCACTCGACGCTCTACGCGACTGTCGTGGACCGCTCGGTGGATCTGCAGGCGCTGTTCGAAAAGCGTTATGCCAACGAACCGTTCGTCGACGTAATGCCAGCCGGCAGCCATCCGGAAACCCGCAGCGTGCGTGGTGCCAACGTTTGCCGTATCGCCGTGCATCGTCCGCAGGATGGTGATCTGGTGGTGGTGTTGTCGGTCATCGACAATCTGGTCAAAGGCGCGTCGGGTCAGGCTGTGCAGAACCTGAATATCCTCTTCGGTCTGGATGAGCGCCTGGGCCTTTCCCATGCGGGCATGCTGCCGTAAGGCTTTATCCGCAATGCAAAAAGGCCCGTTGAACGGGCCTTTTTGCATTCTGGTCTGACAATTGGGTTGATTGATATACCGTAACAATAGTTGACCGATTTTCTGGGAGAAGCGGATAATGCGCGTCATCACGCATTATGGCGGCGTAACGCCGGGAGATAGTCAGCATGAGCGTCGAATCCTTCACCCCCACGGCTTTGCAATTCACCCACGGTGCTGCGCACAAGGTGAAGAGCCTGGTCGATGAAGAGGGGAATGATCGCTTGAAGCTGCGCGTATTCGTTACGGGCGGCGGTTGTTCAGGGTTTCAGTACGGCTTCACCTTCGATGAAGAAGTGGCCGATGACGACACCATTGTCGAGCGCGAAGGCGTCAGCCTGGTGGTCGATCCGATGAGCTTCCAGTACCTGGCAGGTGCCGAGGTGGATTACCAGGAAGGTCTGGAAGGTTCGCGTTTCGTGATCAAAAACCCGAATGCCACCACCACGTGTGGCTGCGGCTCTTCGTTCTCGATCTGATCGCAACTCACCGCATCAACAAGCGCCGCAGGGTCTCAGGACTCTGCGGCGTTTTGCTGTCTGGGGTTAAGGTTCAGGCGGGGTAGATGGCGCCGAGAATGCGCAGGCCACGCGCGCCGGTGACGCTTGGGCGGTTGGTCGCGATACCTTCCAGGCAGCAATGAGCCAGCCAGGCAAAGGCCATGGCTTCAACCCAGTCCGGGTCTACACCATAAGCGGCAGTGCTGCTGACTTTCGCGTTCGGCAACAGGTTGGCCAACCGTTTCATCAATGTGGCGTTGTGTGCGCCACCGCCGCAGACCAGCAGCTCCCGGGTATCCGATTGAGCGCTTTGCAATGACTCGACGATGGTCAGGGCGGTCAGCTCAAGCAGTGTGGCCTGTACGTTTTCGGCTGCGAAGGTTGGCAGCTGTGACAGATGCTGCATCAGCCATGGCAGATTGAACACTTCGCGGCCAGTGCTCTTCGGGCCTTGAGTGACAAAGAACGGATCACTGAGCAGCTCATTCAACAGAGCCGGTTCAACCTTGCCGCTGGCGGCCCACTGGCCATCGCGATCGAAGTTGTCGCCGCGTTGCCGGTGAATCCAGGCATCCAGCAGGACGTTCCCCGGGCCGCAGTCAAAACCCGCGACAGGCTTGCCGGGTTCGATCAGGCTGAGGTTACTGAACCCACCGACGTTCAGCACCGCGCGGTTACCGGGCTGCTGTTCAAACAAGGCTTCGTGAAAGGCTGGAACCAATGGGGCGCCTTGTCCGCCAGCGGCTACGTCGCGGCTTCGGAAATCGCTGACCACGGTGATGCCGGTCAGCTCGGTGAGCAGCGCAGGGTTGCCGATCTGCACCGTGAACCCGCGTGCCGGTTCGTGGCGAATGGTCTGGCCGTGGCTGCCAATCGCGCGAATGTCGTCGGGCTTGAGGTTTTGTTGGTCGAGGAGGGTGTGAATGCCCTGTGCGGCCAGTTTCACCCAGTTTTGCTGGGCAATGGCGGAGCGGGCAATCTCGTCCGGACCGCTGGCGCACAAGCCAAGCAGCTCGGCGCGCAGGGATTCGGGCATGGGGATGTAATGCGTGGCGATCAGCTTGATCGCCGGGGCTTGCTCGATCAGCGCAATGTCCAGGCCATCAAGGCTGGTCCCGGACATCACACCTATATAGAGCGCCATGGCTTAGCGTTTGCTCGAAGCCAGCAGGGTGGCTTTCTCTTGGTCCATACGCGCCATCAGCGGTTGGCTTTGCGCAAGGAAGCGTGAGCGTTCAGCTTTGGAGATCGGATCGGCCATCGCTACCTTCTGACCCAGTGGATCGACGTGCACACCATTGACCTGGAACTCGTAGTGCAGGTGCGGGCCGGTGGAGAGGCCGGTGGTGCCGATGTAGCCGATCACCTGACCTTGCTTGACGCTGCCGCCAGTCTTGATGCCTTTGGCGAAGCCCTGCATGTGGCCGTACAGCGTACGGTAAGTACTGCCGTGTTGGATAATCACGGTATTGCCGTAACCGCCACGGCGACCGGCCAACAATACCTGGCCGTCGCCGGCAGCCTTGATCGGTGTGCCGCGCGGTGCTGCGTAATCGACACCCTTGTGGGCGCGGATCTTGTTCAGGATCGGGTGCTTGCGGCCCATGGAGAATTTCGAGCTGATGCGGGCGAAGTCTACCGGAGTCCGGATGAACGCCTTGCGCATACTGTTGCCGTCAGCCGTGTAGTAGCTGCTGTTGCCTTGTTTGTTGGTGTAGCGCACAGCGGTGTAAGTCTTGCCACGGTTGGTGAAGCGTGCGGAAAGAATCGGACCGTTACCGACCGCTTTACCGTTGACGACTTTCTGTTCATAGATCACATCGAACTCGTCACCCTGGCGAATATCCTGGGCGAAGTCGACGTCATAGCCAAACACGCTGGCCATATCCATGGTCAGGCTATGGGACAAACCGGCACGGGCTGCGGATTGCGACAGCGAACTGTTGATCACGCCATGTACGTAGGCGGTGCGAACAGTGGGCTTGGCGGTAATGCGGTTGAATGTATAACCCTTATCGTTCTTGGTCAGGCTGATGCTTTCCGTGTCGCTGACTTTGCTGTGCAAATTGGTCAGTTGGCCGTTCGGGCCGAGTTCGAACTCGAGCTTCTGGCCATGTTTGAGCTGGCTGAACTGCTTGGCCTGCTTGTCGCTGGCCAGCACTTCATGCACCGAAGTGGCCGGAAGGCCGACTTTCTCAAACAATGTCGAGAGAGTGTCGCCTTTGGCAACGATCACTTCCCTGTGGCCTGGCGCCTTCTTTTCTTCGACGACTGGCGCGGGGGCGGCCTGGGCGGCTTCCTGAGTATTTTCGGCGCTGTTTTCGATCTGCGCGAAAGGGGAGGCTGCCGGCTCATTTGTGGCTTGGACGACGTCGGCGGCGTCTTGATCTTGTGTCAGTTGTTCTACAGGGCTTTCCAGTTCAAGACTCAGGGTCGTCTTTTTGGCTTCAACATCACTGGAAGGAAATACCAGAAGCGCCAGGCTCAGAAGGGCGGCGATACCGCTTGCTGCGAGCAGGTGGGTCTTCGGGTAAAGCGGTGGCGCTTTAGACGATTCTTTGGTCATAAGTAATTTTGACTTTGAAAAAATGAATTGGAAAAGATGAATGACATGATGAAGACGAAATAACTGTATAAAATATAACCAAATCATCTCTGAAGCAAGCCTGCGGACGCTCTGTCCGTGGATTGGCGTCCGTGCGCCGGGCAAAACTTGTATTTGACGCCCGATCTTGTATGGTTGGTCCCCTTTGAATTCGAGTCTTGCAGGTCTGTTATGAAGTCGGTTGAAGAGCAGCTAGCGCTGATCAAGCGTGGTGCAGAAGAACTGTTGGTCGAGTCCGAGCTGATCGAAAAGCTCAAGCGTGGCCAGCCGCTACGTATTAAGGCAGGCTTCGATCCGACCGCGCCGGATTTGCACCTGGGTCACACCGTGCTCATTAATAAGCTGCGCCAGTTCCAGGATCTGGGGCATCAGGTGATCTTCCTTATCGGTGACTTCACCGGGATGATCGGTGATCCGAGTGGCAAGAGCGCGACACGTCCACCGCTCACTCGTGAACAGGTTCTCGAGAATGCCGAGACCTACAAGACTCAGGTCTTCAAGATTCTTGATCCGGCCAAAACCGAAGTGGCGTTCAACTCCACCTGGATGGATCAGATGGGGCCGGCTGACTTCATTCGCCTGACTTCGCAATACACTGTGGCACGCATGCTCGAGCGCGACGACTTCGACAAGCGCTACACGACCAATCAGCCAATCGCCATTCACGAATTCCTCTATCCGCTGGTTCAGGGTTACGACTCGGTCGCTTTGCGCGCGGATGTCGAGCTGGGCGGTACCGATCAGAAGTTCAACCTGCTGATGGGGCGTGAGCTGCAGCGTAGTTATGGTCAAGAGGCTCAATGCATTCTGACCATGCCGTTGCTCGAAGGGCTGGATGGCGTGAAGAAGATGTCCAAGTCGTTGGGCAACTATGTCGGTATCCAGGAGGCGCCGGGTGTCATGTACGGCAAGCTGGTCTCTATTCCTGATGTGCTGATGTGGCGCTACTTCGAACTGCTCAGCTTCCGCTCCATGGAAGAGATCGATGCTTTGCGGGCTGACGTCGAGGCGGGTGCGAATCCGCGTGACATCAAGATCAAGTTGGCCGAAGAGATCGTTGCGCGTTTCCATGGTGAGGAGGCTGCGGCCAATGCTCACCGTGCAGCAGGCAACCGTATGAAAGATGGCGAGCTGCCGGATGATTTGCCAGAGATCGAATTGACCGCTGCCGAAGATATGCCGATCGCCGCTGTTCTTAATAAGGCGGGTCTGGTGAAGAACTCTGCCGTGGCGCGTGACCTTCTGGGTTCCGGTGGTGTGCGTATAGATGGTGAAGTTGTCGATCGCACCTTTATATACGCACTGGGCGCGACCCACGTTTGCCAGGCCGGGAAGAAGGCATTTGCGCGTATTACGCTCAAATCCGAATAAAGCTGAAATCAGGGGTTGACGGCAGATCCTGGGCGTCTATAATTCGCCCCACTTCCGGCGCAGTCGAAACGGAAAACTCCTTGGTAAACAATGAGTTACGCGGTTTTCGACAGCGGTTACGCTTCAGTTCATCGAAGCCAGAAGGAGTTGGTAGGGCAGGGTGTTGTCGCCTTATTGACGGTTCGATCTTCTCGGTCGAAAGCGGAGAAAAAGAGGTGTTGACAGCAGCGACTAACGCTGTAGAATTCGCCTCCCGCTAACGAGAGATCGGAAGCGCAAGTGGTTGAAGTTGCAAGGGAAACTTTGAAAACTTCTGAAAATAACCGCTTGACAGTAACAGAGGCTGCTGTAGAATGCGCGCCTCGGTTGAGACGAAAGATCTTAACCAACCGCTCTTTAACAACTGAATCAAGCAATTCGTGTGGGTGCTTGTGGAGTCAGACTGATAGTCAACAAGATTATCAGCATCACAAGTTACTCCGCGAGAAATCAAAGATGTAACCAACGATTGCTGAGCCAAGTTTAGGGTTTCTTAAAAACCCAAAGATGTTTGAACTGAAGAGTTTGATCATGGCTCAGATTGAACGCTGGCGGCAGGCCTAACACATGCAAGTCGAGCGGCAGCACGGGTACTTGTACCTGGTGGCGAGCGGCGGACGGGTGAGTAATGCCTAGGAATCTGCCTGGTAGTGGGGGATAACGTTCGGAAACGAACGCTAATACCGCATACGTCCTACGGGAGAAAGCAGGGGACCTTCGGGCCTTGCGCTATCAGATGAGCCTAGGTCGGATTAGCTAGTTGGTGAGGTAATGGCTCACCAAGGCGACGATCCGTAACTGGTCTGAGAGGATGATCAGTCACACTGGAACTGAGACACGGTCCAGACTCCTACGGGAGGCAGCAGTGGGGAATATTGGACAATGGGCGAAAGCCTGATCCAGCCATGCCGCGTGTGTGAAGAAGGTCTTCGGATTGTAAAGCACTTTAAGTTGGGAGGAAGGGCAGTTACCTAATACGTAATTGTTTTGACGTTACCGACAGAATAAGCACCGGCTAACTCTGTGCCAGCAGCCGCGGTAATACAGAGGGTGCAAGCGTTAATCGGAATTACTGGGCGTAAAGCGCGCGTAGGTGGTTCGTTAAGTTGGATGTGAAATCCCCGGGCTCAACCTGGGAACTGCATTCAAAACTGTCGAGCTAGAGTATGGTAGAGGGTGGTGGAATTTCCTGTGTAGCGGTGAAATGCGTAGATATAGGAAGGAACACCAGTGGCGAAGGCGACCACCTGGACTGATACTGACACTGAGGTGCGAAAGCGTGGGGAGCAAACAGGATTAGATACCCTGGTAGTCCACGCCGTAAACGATGTCAACTAGCCGTTGGGAGCCTTGAGCTCTTAGTGGCGCAGCTAACGCATTAAGTTGACCGCCTGGGGAGTACGGCCGCAAGGTTAAAACTCAAATGAATTGACGGGGGCCCGCACAAGCGGTGGAGCATGTGGTTTAATTCGAAGCAACGCGAAGAACCTTACCAGGCCTTGACATCCAATGAACTTTCCAGAGATGGATTGGTGCCTTCGGGAACATTGAGACAGGTGCTGCATGGCTGTCGTCAGCTCGTGTCGTGAGATGTTGGGTTAAGTCCCGTAACGAGCGCAACCCTTGTCCTTAGTTACCAGCACGTAATGGTGGGCACTCTAAGGAGACTGCCGGTGACAAACCGGAGGAAGGTGGGGATGACGTCAAGTCATCATGGCCCTTACGGCCTGGGCTACACACGTGCTACAATGGTCGGTACAGAGGGTTGCCAAGCCGCGAGGTGGAGCTAATCCCACAAAACCGATCGTAGTCCGGATCGCAGTCTGCAACTCGACTGCGTGAAGTCGGAATCGCTAGTAATCGCGAATCAGAATGTCGCGGTGAATACGTTCCCGGGCCTTGTACACACCGCCCGTCACACCATGGGAGTGGGTTGCACCAGAAGTAGCTAGTCTAACCTTCGGGGGGACGGTTACCACGGTGTGATTCATGACTGGGGTGAAGTCGTAACAAGGTAGCCGTAGGGGAACCTGCGGCTGGATCACCTCCTTAATCGACGACATCAGCTGCTCCATAAGTTCCCACACGAATTGCTTGATTCATTGAAGAAGACGATACGAAGCAGCCCGAAATTGGGTCTGTAGCTCAGTTGGTTAGAGCGCACCCCTGATAAGGGTGAGGTCGGCAGTTCGAATCTGCCCAGACCCACCAATTTTGTGTGGGAATACCTGTAGAAATACGGGGCCATAGCTCAGCTGGGAGAGCGCCTGCCTTGCACGCAGGAGGTCAACGGTTCGATCCCGTTTGGCTCCACCACTACTGCTTCTGTTGTTGAAAGCTTAGAAATGAGCATTCCATCGTGATGATGGTGAATGTTGATTTCTAGTCTTTGGCTAGATCGTTCTTTAAAAATTTGGGTATGTGATAGAAAGATAGACTGAACGTTACTTTCACTGGTAACGGATCAGGCTAAGGTAAAATTTGTGAGTTGCTCTTAATTGAGCAAGTGCGAATTTTCGGCGAATGTCGTCTTCACAGTATAACCAGATTGCTTGGGGTTATATGGTCAAGTGAAGAAGCGCATACGGTGGATGCCTTGGCAGTCAGAGGCGATGAAAGACGTGGTAGCCTGCGAAAAGCTTCGGGGAGTCGGCAAACAGACTTTGATCCGGAGATGTCTGAATGGGGGAACCCAGCCATCATAAGATGGTTATCTTGTACTGAATACATAGGTGCAAGAGGCGAACCAGGGGAACTGAAACATCTAAGTACCCTGAGGAAAAGAAATCAACCGAGATTCCCTTAGTAGTGGCGAGCGAACGGGGACTAGCCCTTAAGTGGCTTTGAGATTAGCGGAACGCTCTGGAAAGTGCGGCCATAGTGGGTGATAGCCCTGTACGCGAAAATCTCTTAGTCATGAAATCGAGTAGGACGGAGCACGAGAAACTTTGTCTGAATATGGGGGGACCATCCTCCAAGGCTAAATACTACTGACTGACCGATAGTGAACTAGTACCGTGAGGGAAAGGCGAAAAGAACCCCGGAGAGGGGAGTGAAATAGATCCTGAAACCGTATGCGTACAAGCAGTGGGAGCCCACTTTGTTGGGTGACTGCGTACCTTTTGTATAATGGGTCAGCGACTTATTTTCAGTGGCGAGCTTAACCGAATAGGGGAGGCGTAGCGAAAGCGAGTCTTAATAGGGCGTCTAGTCGCTGGGAATAGACCCGAAACCGGGCGATCTATCCATGGGCAGGTTGAAGGTTAGGTAACACTGACTGGAGGACCGAACCGACTACCGTTGAAAAGTTAGCGGATGACCTGTGGATCGGAGTGAAAGGCTAATCAAGCTCGGAGATAGCTGGTTCTCCTCGAAAGCTATTTAGGTAGCGCCTCATGTATCACTGTAGGGGGTAGAGCACTGTTTCGGCTAGGGGGTCATCCCGACTTACCAAACCGATGCAAACTCCGAATACCTACAAGTGCCGAGCATGGGAGACACACGGCGGGTGCTAACGTCCGTCGTGAAAAGGGAAACAACCCAGACCGTCAGCTAAGGTCCCAAAGTTATGGTTAAGTGGGAAACGATGTGGGAAGGCTTAGACAGCTAGGAGGTTGGCTTAGAAGCAGCCACCCTTTAAAGAAAGCGTAATAGCTCACTAGTCGAGTCGGCCTGCGCGGAAGATGTAACGGGGCTCAAACCATACACCGAAGCTACGGGTATCACTTAGGTGATGCGGTAGAGGAGCGTTCTGTAAGCCTGTGAAGGTGAGTTGAGAAGCTTGCTGGAGGTATCAGAAGTGCGAATGCTGACATGAGTAACGACAATGGGTGTGAAAAACACCCACGCCGAAAGACCAAGGTTTCCTGCGCAACGTTAATCGACGCAGGGTTAGTCGGTCCCTAAGGCGAGGCTGAAAAGCGTAGTCGATGGAAAACAGGTTAATATTCCTGTACTTCTGGTTATTGCGATGGAGGGACGGAGAAGGCTAGGCCAGCTTGGCGTTGGTTGTCCAAGTTTAAGGTGGTAGGCTGGAATCTTAGGTAAATCCGGGATTCCTAAGGCCGAGAGCTGATGACGAGTGTTCTTTTAGAACACGAAGTGGTTGATGCCATGCTTCCAAGAAAAGCTTCTAAGCTTCAGGTAACCAGGAACCGTACCCCAAACCGACACAGGTGGTTGGGTAGAGAATACCAAGGCGCTTGAGAGAACTCGGGTGAAGGAACTAGGCAAAATGGCACCGTAACTTCGGGAGAAGGTGCGCCGGTGAGGGTGAAGCACTTGCTGCGTAAGCCCACGCCGGTCGAAGATACCAGGCCGCTGCGACTGTTTATTAAAAACACAGCACTCTGCAAACACGAAAGTGGACGTATAGGGTGTGACGCCTGCCCGGTGCCGGAAGGTTAATTGATGGGGTTAGCTAACGCGAAGCTCTTGATCGAAGCCCCGGTAAACGGCGGCCGTAACTATAACGGTCCTAAGGTAGCGAAATTCCTTGTCGGGTAAGTTCCGACCTGCACGAATGGCGTAACGATGGCGGCGCTGTCTCCACCCGAGACTCAGTGAAATTGAAATCGCTGTGAAGATGCAGTGTATCCGCGGCTAGACGGAAAGACCCCGTGAACCTTTACTATAGCTTTGCACTGGACTTTGAATTTGCTTGTGTAGGATAGGTGGGAGGCTTTGAAGCGTGGACGCCAGTTCGCGTGGAGCCATCCTTGAAATACCACCCTGGCAACTTTGAGGTTCTAACTCAGGTCCGTTATCCGGATCGAGGACAGTGTATGGTGGGTAGTTTGACTGGGGCGGTCTCCTCCTAAAGAGTAACGGAGGAGTACGAAGGTGCGCTCAGACCGGTCGGAAATCGGTCGTAGAGTATAAAGGCAAAAGCGCGCTTGACTGCGAGACAGACACGTCGAGCAGGTACGAAAGTAGGTCTTAGTGATCCGGTGGTTCTGTATGGAAGGGCCATCGCTCAACGGATAAAAGGTACTCCGGGGATAACAGGCTGATACCGCCCAAGAGTTCATATCGACGGCGGTGTTTGGCACCTCGATGTCGGCTCATCACATCCTGGGGCTGAAGCCGGTCCCAAGGGTATGGCTGTTCGCCATTTAAAGTGGTACGCGAGCTGGGTTTAGAACGTCGTGAGACAGTTCGGTCCCTATCTGCCGTGGACGTTTGAGATTTGAGAGGGGCTGCTCCTAGTACGAGAGGACCGGAGTGGACGAACCTCTGGTGTTCCGGTTGTCACGCCAGTGGCATTGCCGGGTAGCTATGTTCGGAATAGATAACCGCTGAAAGCATCTAAGCGGGAAACTAGCCTCAAGATGAGATCTCACTGGGACCTTGAGTCCCCTGAAGGGCCGTCGAAGACTACGACGTTGATAGGTTGGGTGTGTAAGCGCTGTGAGGCGTTGAGCTAACCAATACTAATTGCCCGTGAGGCTTGACCATATAACACCCAAGCAATTTGCGCTTAAGAGCCAGATTGCGGTGTGTGAAGACGCAATGAACCGAAAGTTCGCAACCATTCACAAAAGCCGCACAAACTATCGCATACCCAATTTGCTGAAGCGTCGAAAGACGGTTCGGTACCCGAATTTCTTGACGACCATAGAGCATTGGAACCACCTGATCCCATCCCGAACTCAGAAGTGAAACGATGCATCGCCGATGGTAGTGTGGGGTTTCCCCATGTGAGAGTAGGTCATCGTCAAGATTAAATTCCGAAACCCCTATCTGCGTATGCAGGTAGGGGTTTTGTTTTGCCCGCAGAAAAACTGACGTTTAGGGTTTCTATGCAACTGCTCGGTGTATGGCTATCATGCGGGCCTCATTGTGAGGCGAGACTTGCATGCTGACGTTGTTAAAGCTTCTTAAGGATGGCCGATTCCATTCGGGCCAGGCCCTGGGCGTAGCCTTGGGCGTCAGTCGTAGCGCTGTATGGAAGCAGCTTCAGCATTTGGAGGCTGAGCTCGGCTTATCCATTCATAAAGTGCGCGGTCGCGGCTATCAGCTGGCTGCGCCATTGACGCTGCTTGATCCTGTCGAGATATGCGCGCGTGAGCCTTCCTGTGAGTGGCCCATCCTGGTCCTCGACTCAATTGACTCAACCAATGCTGAAGCCTTGCGCGCTATCGAACGTGGCCAGATCGCGCCATTTCTGGTGCTTGCCGAGCGGCAAACGGCTGGTCGCGGACGGCGTGGACGCAAGTGGGTGAGTCCGTTCGCAGAAAACATCTATTACAGCCTGGTGTTGCGCATTGAGGGTGGGATGCGGCAGCTGGAAGGCTTGAGTCTAGTTGTTGGGCTCGCCGTACTGCAGGCCTTGCGAGAGCTTGGTATTTCAGGCGCGGGGTTGAAGTGGCCTAATGATGTTCTGGTTGGTCAGAAAAAAATTGCTGGAATATTGCTCGAATTAGTGGGCGATCCTGCAGATGTGTGTCACGTAGTGATCGGTGTCGGGATCAATGTGAACATGCAGATGACTGATGAGGTTGACCAGCAGTGGACGTCCATGCGGCTCGAGTCGGGCAAGGCGGTTGATCGCAATCACCTGGTTGCGAAGTTGGGCGTGATGCTCCGGGCCTACTTGAGTCGCCACCAGGTCGACGGATTTCCGGCTATCCGGGCGGAGTGGGAGCAAAATCATCTATGGCAGGGGCGCGCCGTGTCGTTGATTGCTGGAGCTAGTCAGATAGATGGAGAGGTGTTGGGTATCGATGGTCAGGGTGCCTTGCGCTTGAAGGTGAATGGCGTGGAAAAAGTCTTTAGTGGTGGTGAGCTCAGCCTGAGGTTGCGTGATGATTCTTGAGCTCGATTGTGGAAACAGTTTCATCAAGTGGCGTGTGCTCGGCGTGGATGTCGGGCGGGTGGTTGGTGAGGGTGTCGTTGATTCGGATCTCGCGCTGCTTGAGAGTTTGAAGGGGCTCAAGGGGCTCGCTCTCAAGCATTGTCGGTTAGTGAGCGTCAGAACCGCTGAAGAAACCGGAGCCTTGATCTCTTTGTTGTCAGAGACTTTCGGTGTTTCCGTAGTGTGCGCTACGCCGGCTCGCGAAATGTCCGGGGTTCGTAATGGCTATGAAGAGTTCGAGCGGCTAGGGCTTGATCGCTGGCTTGCAATGCTCGGAGGATTTCACCTGGCTTCAGGTGCTTGTCTGGTGCTCGACTTCGGTACCGCAGTCACGGCTGATTTTGTCGCTAGGGATGGCGAGCATCTTGGAGGCTTCATCTGTCCGGGAATGCCCTTAATGCGTAACCAGTTGCGTACTCATACCCGTAGAATCCGCTATGGCGACCTTGCTGCCGAGCGCGCTTTGGAGAGTCTTGTTCCTGGGCGTACTACCGTCGAGGCGGTCGAGCGAGGTTGCTTGCTGATGTTGAGAGGCTTTGTTCAGGCTCAGCTAGAGTTGGCGCGCAGCTATTGGGGGGAGGATTTCGCTGTATTCCTCACAGGAGGAGATGCTGATCTGGTCTCCGAGGTTGTGCCTGGGGCCAGGGTGGTTCCAGATTTGGTGTTTGTAGGGTTGGCTATGGCGTGTCCCTTGTCTTGAGGTTTTTATGCGTTGGTTGTTCCTGCTGCTGCTTGTTCTCAATGTGTTCTATTACGTCTGGCACCAACAGGAGGCTCCGCTTCGCGCGAAGGATGTAACCCCCTTGAGTATGTATCGGGGCTCTCAGCAGGACATTCGTTTGTTGAGCGAGGCGACTGATACGACCCGAGACAAAGGAAAATCCACGCAGACGGAAAGCAGTTGTCTCTATCTGGGCGGTTCTGCCCGGCAGGAAGTCGCTCAGGCAGTCGAGCATCGATTGAGTGGCATGGACATCAAGTTTCAGCCCTTGCCGAAGGATCTCCCTGAATATGCGGGTTACTGGGTGCGTGTGGCGCCGGAAAGCCGGCGTTTGCTGGACGACTTGCAGTTGCAAAGCCTTTCTAAAGAATTCAATGAGTTAAAACATAAAATAATGCCGTGTGAGGGGGTTGCACCTGTCGAATAGTTTGCATAGAATGGCGCCCGCTTCGCAGTGAAGACCTTTTAAAGGTTGACGGTGCGAAGCGAGGTCAACGCAGCTAACCTCAGGTTTTTAATGAGAAAATGCTTGACAGAAGGCTGGCATAGTATAGAATGCCGGCTCGCTTAGGAGGGGTTCCCGAGCGGCCAAAGGGATCAGACTGTAAATCTGACGTCTACGACTTCGAAGGTTCGAATCCTTCCCCCTCCACCATTTTTAGCGAGAGCTGCAAGCTCCGCGGGTATAGTTTAGTGGTAGAACCTCAGCCTTCCAAGCTGATGATGCGGGTTCGATTCCCGCTACCCGCTCCAGGTTTGCAGGTCCTGCAAAGTGTTACGCTCTTGTAGCTCAGTTGGTAGAGCACACCCTTGGTAAGGGTGAGGTCAGCGGTTCAAATCCGCTCAAGAGCTCCATATAACAAGGCAGATATGAAAATATCTGCCTTTGTTTTAATGGCTTGTAGATGCGCGTTGTTGCCTGAGAGGGTGTTGTGCGTCTTTGGTGCTGGTGTGCATGGCCAGGATCGATGAGTAAATTGTTGTAAAGTCTTTTTCGGGCCGGCATAATGGTCGGCCTGATTTTGTTTTAGGTCAGTAGCTCAATTGGCAGAGCGACGGTCTCCAAAACCGTAGGTTGGGGGTTCGATTCCCTCCTGACCTGCCAGATTCACCAGGTGTGTCTGGCTTTCTTTTCACAGGATCTTCATAGATGACTCCTAAAGCTGAAGCTCAAGGCTCTCGCTTCGATCTACTCAAGTGGCTGGTAGTAGTTGCTTTGGTGATTGTTGGCGTTGTTGGCAATCAGTATTACTCTGCTTCGCCGATCCTGTACCGCGTGCTCGCTTTGCTGGTCATTGCTGCTGTAGCTGCCTTTGTAGGCCTGCAGACGGTTAAGGGCAAGTCTTTCTTTGTACTGGTTAAGGAAGCGCGCACCGAGATTCGTAAAGTCGTTTGGCCAACTCGCCAAGAAACTACGCAGACCACGTTGATCGTTGTGGCTGTTGTTCTGGTTATGGCGTTGCTGTTGTGGGGGCTTGATTCCCTGCTCGGTTGGCTTGTTTCCTTGATCGTCGGCTAAGGGTGTCCCGTGGCTAAGCGTTGGTACGTTGTGCATGCTTACTCCGGTTACGAGAAGCATGTCATGCGTTCGTTGATCGAGCGCGTAAAGCTGGCTGGCATGGAAGATGGCTTCGGCGAAATTCTGGTTCCCACTGAAGAAGTGGTTGAAATGCGTAATGGCCAGAAGCGCAAAAGCGAACGCAAATTCTTCCCTGGTTATGTGCTGGTTCAGATGGACATGAACGAGGGTACTTGGCACTTGGTCAAGGATACTCCTCGGGTGATGGGTTTCATCGGTGGTACTGCCGACAAGCCTGCACCAATCACAGATAAAGAAGCAGAAGCGATTCTGCGTCGCGTTGCTGATGGTAGCGACAAGCCGAAGCCGAAGACGTTGTTCGAGCCGGGTGAGTCGGTACGTGTCAACGACGGGCCGTTTGCCGATTTTACCGGCACGGTTGAAGAGGTTAACTACGAAAAGAGCCGGATCCAAGTGGCGGTGCTCATTTTCGGTCGCTCTACTCCGGTAGAGTTGGAGTTCAGCCAGGTCGAAAAGGTCTAGCTGAGCAAGCATCCCAACCCCGCAGCCCTAGGCTGTGGGGTTTTGTCGTCACTGGGATAAACGCGCAAGTAACCGGGGAGCCTTTCGAGGCGTTTGAACCCGTAATTGGAGTGCCTCATGGCCAAGAAGATTACCGCTTACATCAAGCTGCAAGTGAAGGCCGCTCAGGCTAACCCAAGCCCACCTGTTGGTCCTGCTCTGGGTCAGCACGGCGTGAACATCATGGAATTCTGCAAGGCTTTCAACGCCCGTACTCAGGGTCTTGAGCCAGGTCTGCCGACTCCAGTGATCATCACTGTCTACAGCGACCGTAGCTTCACGTTCGAAACCAAATCCACTCCTGCTTCGGTTCTGCTGAAGAAGGCTGCTGGTCTGACTAGCGGTTCCGCTCGTCCGAACACCGTTAAGGTTGGCACTGTGACTCGTGCTCAGCTGGAAGAAATCGCGAAAACCAAAAACGCGGATCTGACTGCAGCTGATATGGAAGCAGCCGTGCGTACTATCGCCGGTTCTGCTCGTAGCATGGGCCTTAACGTGGAGGGTGTGTAATGGCTAAGCTGACCAAGCGTCAAAAGGCTATCGCCGGCAAAATCGAAGCAGGCAAGGCCTACAACTTTGTAGACGCTGCTGCTCTGCTGTCCGAGCTGTCGACTGTCAAGTTCAGCGAGTCGTTCGACGTAGCTGTGAACCTGGGTGTTGACCCGCGTAAATCCGACCAGGTCGTTCGTAGCGCTACCGTGCTGCCGCACGGTACCGGCAAGACCGTTCGCGTTGCTGTGTTCACTCAGGGTCCAGCTGCCGAGGCCGCTCTGGCTGCCGGCGCTGACCGTGTAGGTATGGACGACCTGGCTGCCGAAATGAAAGGCGGCGACCTGAACTATGACGTAGTGATCGCATCCCCGGATGCAATGCGCGTTGTAGGTCAGTTGGGTCAGATCCTCGGTCCACGTGGTCTGATGCCTAACCCTAAAGTCGGCACAGTAACTCCAGACGTAGCTACCGCGGTTAAAAACGCCAAGGCTGGTCAGGTTCGTTATCGCACCGACAAAAACGGCATCATCCACACTTCCGTTGGCAAAGTCGGCTTCGATGCCGTCAAGCTGAAGGAAAACGTTGAAGCCCTGATCGCTGATCTGAAGCGTATCAAGCCAGCTTCCTCGAAAGGTATTTACGTCAAGCGCGTTACCCTGAGCACTACTATGGGTCCAGGTCTGGTCATCGACCAGGGTTCGCTCGACGCGTAAGACGCAGGTTGGCGCAAGTAATTGCGCCAATTGAAAGATTGGGGTCCCTGCCTGGCGGGGGCTATCCAAGACCGTAGGCGACGCAAGTCTTAAACCTCAAGCCTACGCAGATGGTGCTCCCGGTTCCTTACCGAATCAGACACCAAAACGACATCCGGTTTCGACTGGATGAAACGGTAACAAGCAGGAGTTAAACCCGTGGCAATTAAACTCGAAGACAAGAAGGCCATCGTCGCTGAAGTCAACGAGGCTGCCAAAGTCGCTCTGTCCGCTGTCGTGGCTGATGCCCGTGGCGTAACAGTAGGCGCGATGACCGGACTCCGTAAAGAGGCTCGTGAAGCTGGCGTTTATGTACGTGTCGTACGTAACACCCTGCTCAAGCGCGCTGTTGCTGACACTGAATTCAGTGTCCTCAACGACGTGTTCACCGGCCCTACCCTGATTGCATTCTCCAAAGAACATCCAGGCGCTGCTGCCCGGATTTTCAAAGAGTTCGCCAAGGGTCAGGACAAGTTCGAGATCAAGGCAGCTGCGTTTGATGGCAAGTTCCTTGCCGCTAACCAGATCGACGTGTTGGCTACCCTGCCGACCCGCGACGAAGCTATTGCGAAACTGATGAGCGTGATCCAAGGCGCTACCAGCAAGCTGGCTCGTACCCTGGCAGCCGTTCGCGACCAGAAAGAAGCTGCTGCTGCCTAAGGCACAGCGAGACCTTTCAAAATCATATGTTTAATTTGATGGCTGCGTAAGCTGTCACCCCAATACAGGATTCAAGTCATGTCTCTGACTAACGAACAAATCATCGAAGCAATCGGCCAGAAAACCGTTCTGGAAGTTGTTGAGCTGATCAAAGCAATGGAAGAAACCTTCGGCGTTACCGCTGCTGTTGCTGCTGCTGGTCCAGCTGCTGCTGCCGCTGTTGTTGAAGAGCAAACTGAATTCAACGTCATGCTGACCGAAGCTGGCGAGAAGAAAGTTAACGTGATCAAGGCTGTACGTGAGCTGACCGGTCTGGGCCTGAAAGAAGCCAAGGCTGTAGTTGACGGCGCTCCTGCCATGGTTCTGGAAGCTGTTGCCAAAGACGCAGCTGACAAAGCCAAAGCAGCTCTGGAAGAAGCAGGCGCTAAAGTCGAGCTGAAATAAGCATCGACTTTGCTCCTCCAGCCCGAGCGTTAAGCGAAAGGCTGATGGCTGGTGGCTCTTGCCACCGGCCTTTTTCCGTTATTGGCAGCCGACTGGGTCGGTGCTGGTAACGAGCTGTATCCACCCGATGTGGTGGCGCAAACCATGGGGTTTGCACGATTTTCTGGCTGCTCCCGTCGGGAGGGGCCAAACAAGCAGGTGACCAAGCTGGGGAACGCTGATGGCTTACTCATATACTGAGAAAAAACGTATCCGCAAGGACTTTAGCAAGTTGCCGGACGTCATGGATGTGCCGTACCTCCTGGCCATCCAGCTGGATTCGTATCGTGAATTCTTGCAAGCGGGAGCGACTAAAGATCAGTTCCGCGACGTGGGCCTGCATGCGGCCTTCAAATCCGTTTTCCCGATCATCAGCTACTCCGGCAATGCTGCGCTGGAGTACGTCGGTTATCGCCTGGGCGAACCGGCATTTGATGTCAAAGAATGCGTATTGCGCGGTGTAACTTACGCCGTACCTTTGCGGGTAAAAGTGCGCCTGATCATTTTCGACAAAGAATCGTCGAACAAAGCGATCAAGGACATCAAAGAGCAAGAAGTCTACATGGGTGAAATCCCCCTGATGACTGAGAACGGTACCTTCGTAATCAACGGTACCGAGCGTGTAATCGTTTCCCAGCTGCACCGTTCCCCGGGCGTGTTCTTCGACCACGACCGTGGCAAGACGCACAGCTCCGGCAAACTGCTGTACTCCGCGCGCATCATTCCTTACCGCGGTTCGTGGTTGGACTTCGAGTTCGACCCGAAAGATTGCGTATTTGTGCGTATCGACCGTCGCCGCAAGCTGCCTGCATCGGTACTGCTGCGCGCGCTGGGCTATACCACTGAAGAAGTGCTGGACGCGTTCTACACCACCAACGTCTTCCATGTGCAGGGTGAAAACCTCAGCCTGGAACTGGTGCCTCAGCGCCTGCGTGGTGAAATTGCTGTCCTCGATATTCAGGATGACAAAGGCAAGGTTATTGTCGAGCAAGGTCGTCGTATCACCGCTCGCCACATCAACCAGCTGGAAAAAGCCGGGATCAAAGAGCTGCAAGTGCCTCTGGACTACGTCCTGGGTCGCACTACCGCCAAGGTCATCGTGCATCCGGCTACCGGCGAAATCCTGGCAGAGTGCAACACCGAGCTGAACACCGAAATCCTGGCAAAAATTGCCAAGGCGGGCGTTGTTCGCATCGAAACTCTGTACACCAACGATATCGACTGCGGTCCGTTCGTCTCCGACACCCTGAAGATCGACTCCACCAGCAACCAATTGGAAGCGCTGGTCGAAATCTATCGCATGATGCGTCCAGGCGAGCCGCCAACCAAGGACGCTGCCGAGACACTGTTCAACAACCTGTTCTTCAGTCCTGAGCGCTATGACCTGTCTGCGGTCGGCCGGATGAAGTTCAACCGTCGTATCGGTCGTACCGAGATCGAAGGTTCGGGCGTGTTGTGCAAAGAAGACATCGTCGCGGTTCTGAAGACTCTGGTCGACATCCGTAACGGTAAAGGCATCGTCGATGACATCGACCACCTGGGTAACCGTCGTGTTCGCTGCGTAGGCGAAATGGCCGAGAACCAGTTCCGCGTTGGCCTGGTACGTGTTGAGCGTGCGGTCAAAGAGCGTCTGTCGATGGCGGAAAGCGAAGGCCTGATGCCGCAAGACCTGATCAACGCCAAGCCAGTGGCTGCGGCGGTGAAAGAGTTCTTCGGTTCCAGTCAGCTGTCCCAGTTCATGGACCAGAACAACCCGCTGTCCGAGATCACCCACAAGCGTCGCGTCTCTGCACTCGGCCCAGGCGGTTTGACTCGCGAACGTGCAGGCTTCGAAGTCCGTGACGTACACCCGACTCACTACGGTCGTGTATGCCCGATTGAAACGCCGGAAGGTCCGAACATCGGTCTGATCAACTCCCTGGCCGCCTATGCGCGCACCAACCAGTACGGCTTCCTCGAGAGCCCGTACCGTGTGGTGAAAGACGCTCTGGTCACCGACGAGATCGTTTTCCTGTCCGCCATCGAAGAAGCTGATCACGTGATCGCTCAGGCTTCGGCCACGATGAACGACAAGAAAGTCCTGATCGACGAGCTGGTAGCTGTTCGTCACTTGAACGAGTTCACCGTCAAGGCGCCGGAAGATGTCACCTTGATGGACGTGTCGCCGAAGCAGGTAGTTTCGGTTGCTGCGTCGCTGATCCCGTTCCTCGAGCACGACGACGCCAACCGTGCGTTGATGGGTTCGAACATGCAGCGTCAAGCTGTACCAACCCTGCGTGCTGACAAGCCGCTGGTAGGTACCGGCATGGAACGTAACGTGGCTCGCGACTCCGGCGTTTGCGTCGTGGCTCGTCGTGGCGGCGTGATCGATTCCGTCGATGCCAGCCGTATCGTGGTTCGTGTTGCTGATGATGAAGTTGAAACCGGCGAAGCTGGTGTCGACATCTACAACCTGACCAAGTACACCCGCTCCAACCAGAACACCTGCATCAACCAGCGTCCGCTGGTGAGCAAAGGTGATCGGGTTCAGCGCAGCGACATCATGGCCGACGGTCCGTCCACCGATATGGGTGAACTGGCTCTGGGTCAGAACATGCGCATCGCGTTCATGGCATGGAACGGCTTCAACTTCGAAGACTCCATCTGCCTGTCCGAGCGTGTTGTTCAGGAAGACCGTTTCACCACGATCCACATCCAGGAACTGACCTGTGTGGCGCGTGACACCAAGCTTGGGCCAGAGGAAATCACAGCAGACATCCCGAACGTGGGTGAAGCTGCACTGAACAAGCTGGACGAAGCCGGTATCGTTTACGTAGGTGCTGAAGTAGGCGCAGGCGACATCCTGGTAGGTAAGGTCACTCCGAAAGGCGAGACCCAACTGACTCCGGAAGAAAAACTGCTGCGTGCGATCTTCGGTGAAAAAGCCAGCGACGTTAAAGACACCTCCCTGCGTGTGCCTACCGGCACCAAGGGTACTGTCATCGACGTACAGGTCTTCACCCGTGACGGCGTTGAGCGTGATGCTCGTGCACTGTCGATCGAGAAGACTCAACTCGACGAGATCCGCAAGGACCTGAACGAAGAGTTCCGTATCGTTGAAGGCGCTACTTTCGAACGTCTGCGTTCCGCTCTGGTCGGCCACAAAGCCGAAGGCGGCGCCGGTCTGAAGAAAGGTCAGGAAATCACCGACGAAGTTCTCGACGGTCTTGAGCACGGCCAGTGGTTCAAGCTGCGCATGGCTGAAGATGCTCTGAACGAGCAGCTCGAGAAGGCTCAGGCCTACATCGTTGATCGCCGCCGTCTGCTGGACGACAAGTTCGAAGACAAGAAGCGCAAGCTGCAGCAGGGCGATGACCTGGCTCCAGGCGTGCTGAAAATCGTCAAGGTTTACCTGGCAATCCGTCGCCGCATCCAGCCGGGCGACAAGATGGCCGGTCGTCACGGTAACAAGGGTGTGGTCTCCGTGATCATGCCGGTTGAAGACATGCCGCACGATGCCAATGGCACCCCGGTCGACGTCGTCCTCAACCCGTTGGGCGTACCTTCGCGTATGAACGTTGGTCAGATCCTTGAAACCCACCTGGGCCTCGCGGCCAAAGGTCTGGGCGAGAAGATCAACCGGATGGTCGAAGAGCAGCGTAAGGTTGCTGAACTTCGCACCTTCCTGGACGAGATCTACAACCAGATCGGCGGTCGTAACGAAGATCTGGATAGCTTCTCCGACCAGGAAATCCTGGATCTGGCGAAGAACCTGCGTGGCGGCGTTCCAATGGCCACTCCAGTGTTCGACGGCGCCAAGGAAAGCGAAATCAAGGCCATGCTGAAACTGGCAGACCTGCCAGAAAGCGGCCAGATGCAGCTGACCGACGGCCGTACCGGCAACAAGTTCGAGCGCCCGGTTACTGTTGGCTACATGTACATGCTGAAGCTGAACCACTTGGTAGACGACAAGATGCACGCTCGTTCTACCGGTTCGTACAGCCTGGTTACCCAGCAGCCGCTGGGTGGTAAGGCGCAGTTCGGTGGTCAGCGTTTCGGGGAGATGGAGGTCTGGGCACTGGAAGCATACGGTGCTGCTTACACTCTGCAAGAAATGCTCACAGTGAAGTCGGACGATGTGAACGGCCGGACCAAGATGTACAAAAACATCGTGGACGGCGATCACCGTATGGAGCCGGGCATGCCCGAGTCCTTCAACGTGTTGATCAAGGAAATTCGTTCCCTCGGCATCGATATCGATCTGGAAACCGAATAACACGTGACGCGAATCGAGAGCGGGGCAGGATTGCCCGCTCTCTGCTCCGCCAGGAGGAAAGGCCTTGAAAGACCTACTGAATTTGCTGAAAAACCAGGGTCAAGTCGAAGAGTTCGACGCCATCCGTATTGGATTGGCATCGCCTGAGATGATCCGTTCGTGGTCGTTCGGTGAAGTTAAAAAGCCGGAAACCATCAACTACCGTACGTTCAAACCTGAGCGTGACGGCCTGTTCTGCGCCAAGATCTTTGGCCCGGTAAAGGATTACGAGTGCCTGTGCGGTAAGTACAAGCGCTTGAAGCACCGTGGTGTGATCTGCGAGAAGTGCGGCGTTGAAGTCGCGCTGGCAAAAGTTCGTCGTGAGCGCATGGCGCACATCGAGCTGGCCTCGCCAGTAGCCCACATCTGGTTCCTGAAATCGCTGCCGTCCCGTATCGGCTTGCTGATGGACATGACCCTGCGTGATATCGAGCGCGTTCTCTACTTCGAGAGCTATGTCGTTATCGATCCAGGCATGACCACCCTTGAAAAGGGTCAGCTGCTCAACGACGAGCAGTACTTCGAAGCGCTGGAAGAGTTCGGCGACGATTTCGATGCCCGCATGGGTGCCGAAGCTGTCCGTGAACTGCTGCACGCTATCGACCTGGAACACGAGATTGGCCGTCTGCGTGAAGAGATTCCGCAAACCAACTCCGAAACCAAAATCAAAAAGCTGTCCAAGCGTCTGAAGTTGATGGAAGCCTTCCAGGGTTCCGGCAACCTGCCAGAGTGGATGGTGCTGACCGTTCTGCCGGTTCTGCCGCCAGATCTGCGTCCACTGGTCCCATTGGATGGCGGTCGTTTCGCGACTTCCGACCTCAACGATCTATATCGTCGAGTGATCAACCGTAACAACCGTTTGAAGCGCCTGCTTGATCTGTCCGCTCCGGACATCATCGTGCGCAACGAAAAGCGTATGTTGCAGGAAGCCGTCGACGCACTGCTCGACAACGGTCGTCGTGGCCGCGCTATCACCGGTTCCAACAAGCGTCCTCTGAAATCCCTGGCTGACATGATCAAGGGTAAGCAAGGTCGTTTCCGTCAGAACTTGCTCGGTAAGCGTGTTGACTACTCCGGTCGTTCGGTAATTACCGTAGGTCCGACTCTGCGTCTGCACCAGTGCGGTCTGCCGAAGAAGATGGCTCTCGAGCTGTTCAAGCCGTTCATTTTCGGCAAGCTGGAAATGCGTGGTCTTGCTACCACCATCAAAGCGGCCAAGAAGATGGTTGAGCGTGAGCTGCCAGAGGTTTGGGACGTTCTCGCTGAAGTGATTCGCGAACACCCGGTTCTCCTCAACCGTGCACCGACCCTTCACCGTCTGGGTATCCAGGCGTTTGAACCGGTACTGATCGAAGGTAAGGCTATCCAGCTGCACCCTCTGGTCTGTGCTGCGTACAACGCCGACTTCGACGGCGACCAAATGGCCGTGCACGTACCGCTGACGCTGGAAGCCCAGCTGGAAGCGCGTGCGTTGATGATGTCGACCAACAACATTCTGTCGCCAGCCAACGGTGAGCCAATCATCGTTCCTTCGCAGGACGTTGTATTGGGTCTGTACTACATGACTCGTGAAGCGATCAACGCCAAAGGCGAAGGTCGTGTGTTCGCGGATCTGCAAGAAGTTGACCGTGTGTTCCGTGCCGGCGAAGCCGCACTGCACGCCAAGGTCAAGGTGCGGATCAACGAAACCGTGAACGATCGTGATGGCGGCAGCGTGACCAACACTCGTATCGTCGACACTACCGTCGGCCGTGCGCTGTTGTTCCAGGTTGTGCCAAAAGGTCTGTCCTTCGACGTCGTCAACCTGCCGATGAAGAAGAAAGCGATCTCCAAACTGATCAACCAGTGCTACCGCGTGGTTGGTTTGAAAGAGACCGTGATCTTCGCTGACCAGTTGATGTACACCGGTTTTGCCTATTCGACCATCTCCGGCGTTTCCATCGGTGTTAACGACTTCGTTATCCCTGATGAAAAAGCCCGCATCATCGGTGCAGCCACCGACGAAGTGAAAGAGATCGAAAGTCAGTACGCCTCCGGCCTGGTAACCCAGGGCGAGAAGTACAACAAGGTGATCGACCTTTGGTCCAAGGCGAACGACGAAGTTTCCAAGGCGATGATGGCCAACCTCTCGAAAGAGAAAGTCATCGACCGTCATGGCGTCGAAGTCGACCAGGAATCCTTCAACTCGATGTACATGATGGCCGACTCGGGCGCACGGGGTTCTGCCGCGCAGATCCGTCAGCTCGCCGGTATGCGTGGCCTGATGGCCAAGCCGGACGGTTCCATCATCGAAACGCCGATTACTGCGAACTTCCGTGAAGGTTTGAGCGTACTTCAGTACTTCATCTCTACTCACGGTGCTCGTAAAGGTCTGGCGGATACCGCGTTGAAAACTGCGAACTCCGGTTACCTGACTCGTCGTCTGGTAGACGTGGCGCAGGATCTGGTTGTGACCGAGATCGATTGCGGCACCGAACATGGCCTGGTGATGACTCCGCACATTGAAGGCGGTGACGTTGTTGAGCCGTTGGGTGAGCGCGTATTGGGTCGTGTCATTGCCCGTGACGTATTCAAGCCAGGTACCGAGGAAGTTATCGTTCCTGCCGGCACTCTGGTAGACGAGAAGTGGGTCGAGTTCATCGAGCTGAACAGCATCGACGAAGTGATCGTGCGTTCGCCGATCAGCTGCGAAACCCGCTACGGCATTTGCGCCAAGTGCTACGGCCGTGACTTGGCTCGTGGTCACCAGGTGAACATCGGTGAAGCGGTCGGCGTTATCGCTGCCCAGTCCATCGGTGAGCCGGGTACCCAGCTGACCATGCGTACGTTCCACATCGGTGGTGCGGCAAGCCGGACCTCCGCAGCCGACAGCGTTCAGGTGAAGAATGGCGGTACCGTCCGTCTGCATAACCTGAAGCACGTTGAGCGAGTGGATGGTTGCCTGGTTGCTGTGTCCCGTTCCGGTGAGCTGGCAATCGCTGATGACTTCGGTCGTGAGCGTGAGCGCTACAAGCTGCCGTACGGTGCTGTGATTTCGGTTAAAGAAGGTGACAAGGTCGACGCTGGCGCAATCGTGGCCAAGTGGGATCCGCACACTCACCCAATCGTTACCGAAATGAAAGGTACCGTGACCTACGTGGGCATGGAAGAAGGCATCACGATCAAGCGTCAGACTGACGAATTGACCGGTATGACCAACATTGAAGTACTCGACGCCAAAGACCGTCCAGCTGCCGGTAAAGATATCCGTCCTGCTGTGAAGATGGTTGATGACAACGGCAAGGATCTCTTGCTGCCGGGTACCGACGTAATTGCTCAGTACTTCCTGCCTGCTAACGCCCTGGTCGGTGTAGCGGACGGTGCGAAAATCGCGATCGGTGATGTTATCGCTCGTATTCCGCAAGAGACTTCGAAGACCCGTGACATCACCGGTGGTCTGCCGCGTGTTGCCGACTTGTTCGAAGCCCGTCGTCCGAAAGAAGCCTCGATCCTGGCTGAAGTCAGCGGCACCATCGCGTTCGGTAAAGAGACCAAAGGCAAGCGCCGTCTGGTTATCACCCCGAACGACGGTAGCGATCCGTACGAAGAGCTGATTCCGAAGTGGCGTCACCTGAACGTCTTCGAAGGCGAACAGGTAAACCGCGGCGAAGTTATCTCCGACGGTCCGAGCGATCCACACGACATCCTGCGTCTGCTGGGTGTGAGTGCGCTGGCCAAGTACATCGTGAACGAGATCCAGGACGTTTACCGTCTGCAAGGCGTGAAGATCAACGACAAGCACATCGAGACCATCCTGCGTCAGATGCTGCGTAAAGTTGAGATCGCTGAGTCCGGCGACTCCAGTTTCATCAAGGGCGACCAGATGGAATTGACTCACGTACTGGTAGAGAACGAGCGTCTGAGCACTGAAGACAAATTTGTCTCCAAGTTCACTCGTGTACTGCTGGGTATCACCAAGGCGTCGTTGTCCACCGAATCGTTCATCTCGGCGGCTTCCTTCCAGGAAACCACTCGCGTACTGACCGAAGCGGCGGTAACCGGCAAGCGCGATTACCTGCGCGGCCTGAAAGAAAACGTGGTCGTGGGTCGTCTGATCCCGGCCGGTACCGGTCTGGCTTATCACAGCGAGCGCAAGCGCCGCCGTGATGCTGACAAACCGTTGCGCGTGAGCGCCAGTGAAGTGGAAGCTGCACTGACCGAAGCGCTGAACTCGAGCGGTAACTGAGTTCTGCGGTAGTAAATGAGTGCAGGCCCTGATCGCTCCGTTCATCCAGTCGAGACAATTTGTCGAGGTTGGATGGGGGGAGAGGTCGGGGCCTTGCCTTGACTGGGGACAAGATCCTCTTTAGACTCTTGTACCCCTAAATTTGGCGGGGATTCGTTCCTGCCATTTTGCTTTTCTTGCAAGACAATAGCGTCGCAAGACAACAGTGGAGCTAGTAGATGGCAACTATCAACCAGCTGGTACGTCAGCCGCGTAAGCGTATCGTCGAGAAATCCGACGTGCCTGCGCTGCAGAACTGCCCGCAACGTCGTGGCGTATGCACCCGTGTGTATACCACTACGCCGAAAAAACCTAACTCGGCACTGCGTAAAGTATGCCGTGTGCGTCTGACCAACGGTTTCGAGGTT
Organism: Pseudomonas sp. Pseusp18; assembly: GCF_059506005.1. Lineage (NCBI taxonomy): Bacteria > Pseudomonadati > Pseudomonadota > Gammaproteobacteria > Pseudomonadales > Pseudomonadaceae > Pseudomonas > Pseudomonas sp. Pseusp18. The sequence continues at coordinate 5,945,053 of NZ_CP169240.1, read as the reverse complement.
TCCTCGTACATCGGTGGTGAAGGCCACAACCTGCAAGAGCACAGCGTGGTACTGATCCGCGGCGGTCGTGTAAAAGACTTGCCAGGTGTTCGTTACCACACCGTTCGCGGCTCTTTGGATACTTCCGGCGTTAAAGGTCGTAACCAAGGTCGTTCGAAGTACGGTACCAAGCGTCCGAAGTAATAGTCGCTTGCAGCAAAAAACCGATTTCTATTTTTCTGAGTCGATAAGAGTAAGGTCGGAGGCGTCCCGAAAGGGCACCGATTCCGAGCGAACCTGAAGACCGTTTGAGGGCTTATCCATGCCAAGAAGACGCGTAGCAGCCAAGCGCGAAGTGCTTGACGATCCAAAATACGGAAGCCAAATCCTGGCCAAGTTCATGAACCACGTGATGGAAAGCGGCAAAAAAGCCGTTGCCGAGCGTATCGTTTATGGCGCGCTGGAAAAGGTTAAAGAGCGCAAGAACAGCGACCCCCTGGAAATCTTCGAGAAAGCTCTCGACGCCATCGCTCCGCTGGTCGAAGTAAAGTCGCGCCGTGTAGGCGGTGCTACTTACCAGGTTCCGGTCGAAGTTCGTCCGTCCCGTCGTAACGCGCTGGCAATGCGCTGGTTGGTAGACTTCGCCCGTAAGCGCGGCGAGAAGTCTATGGCTCTGCGTTTGGCTGGCGAACTGTTGGACGCTGCTGAAGGTAAAGGTGCTGCTGTTAAGAAGCGTGAAGACGTGCACCGTATGGCTGAAGCCAACAAGGCTTTCTCGCACTACCGCTTCTAATTTTAGCTTCACTAATTTTGCGAGGGCTTTATGGCTCGTACTACTCCGATTAGCCGCTACCGTAACATCGGTATCGTTGCTCACGTGGATGCTGGTAAAACCACCACCACCGAGCGCGTCCTTTTTTACACTGGCAAAAGTCACAAAATGGGCGAGGTGCATGACGGCGCCGCGACCACAGACTGGATGGTGCAGGAGCAGGAGCGTGGTATTACCATTACTTCTGCTGCTATCACCGCCTTCTGGAAAGGTTCTGAGAAGCAGTACTCGCACGAACACCGTTTCAACGTTATCGATACCCCGGGCCACGTAGACTTCACTATTGAAGTTGAACGCTCCCTGCGCGTACTCGACGGCGCTGTCGTTGTGTTCTGCGGTACTTCGGGTGTTGAGCCTCAGTCGGAAACCGTATGGCGTCAGGCCAACAAGTACGGCGTTCCACGTCTTGTTTACGTGAACAAGATGGACCGTGCTGGCGCTAACTTCCTGCGCGTGATCGGTCAGATCAAGCAGCGTCTGGGTCACACTCCGGTGCCAATCCAGTTGGCTATCGGTTCCGAAGACAACTTCCAGGGTCAGATCGATCTGATCAACATGCAAGCTGTCTACTGGAATGACTCTGACAAGGGTATGGTCCCTGTTCGCAAGGACATTCCTGCTGAGCTGCAAGAGCTGGCTGAAGAGTGGCGCAGCAACATGGTCGAGGCTGCGGCCGAAGCCAACGAAGAGCTGATGAACAAGTATCTCGAAGGGGAAGAGCTCTCCATCGAGGAAATCAAGGCCGCTCTGCGTCAGCGTACTATCGCTGGTGAGATCGTTCTGGCTGTTTGCGGTTCTTCCTTCAAGAACAAGGGTGTTCCCCTGGTTCTCGACGCCGTTATCGACTTCCTGCCTGCTCCAACCGACATTCCTGCTATCAAGGGTTCCAACCCGGATAACGAGGAAGAGGAAATGGAGCGTCATGCAAGCGACGACGAGCCTTTCGCGGCTCTGGCGTTCAAAATCGCTACCGACCCATTCGTGGGTACCTTGACCTTTGTTCGGGTTTACTCGGGCGTGTTGGCCTCCGGCGACGGCGTGATCAACTCGGTAAAAGGCAAGAAAGAGCGCGTGGGTCGTATGGTGCAAATGCACGCAAACGCCCGTGAAGAAATCAAGGAAGTGCGCGCTGGTGACATCGCGGCCTTGATCGGCATGAAGGACGTCACCACTGGTGAAACTTTGTGCAACGCTGACAAGCCAATCATCCTGGTTCGCATGGACTTCCCGGAGCCGGTTATTTCGGTTGCCGTAGAGCCTAAGACCAAGGATGACCAGGAAAAAATGGGTATCGCTCTGGGCAAACTTGCTCAGGAAGACCCGTCTTTCCGCGTCAAAACTGATGAAGAGACTGGTCAAACGATCATCTCCGGCATGGGCGAGCTGCACCTGGACATCCTGGTTGACCGGATGCGCCGTGAGTTCAACGTCGAAGCCAACATCGGTAAGCCTCAAGTTTCGTACCGTGAGCGCATCACGAAGAGCTGCGAAATCGAAGGCAAGTTCGTTCGTCAGTCCGGCGGTCGTGGCCAGTTCGGTCATTGCTGGATCCGTTTTGCACCTGCTGACGAAGGTCAGGAAGGTCTGCAATTCCTGAACGAAGTAGTGGGTGGTGTGGTTCCTAAGGAATACATCCCGGCTATCCAGAAGGGTATCGAAGAGCAGATGAAGAACGGTGTTGTTGCCGGCTATCCGCTGATCGGCCTGAAGGCTACCGTGTTTGATGGTTCTTACCACGACGTCGACTCGAACGAGATGGCGTTTAAGGTGGCTGCTTCCATGGCGACCAAGCAACTGGCCCAGAAGGGTGGTGGTGAGTTGCTTGAGCCGATCATGGCGGTAGAGGTTGTTACGCCTGAAGACTATATGGGTGACGTGATGGGCGACCTTAACCGTCGTCGCGGCATGATTCTGGGTATGGAAGATACGGTTTCCGGTAAAGTAATTCGTGCCGAGGTTCCGTTGGGCGAGATGTTCGGTTATGCGACCGACGTTCGTTCCATGTCTCAGGGTCGCGCAAGCTACTCTATGGAATTCAAAAAATACAATACGGCTCCGTCGCACATCGTCGAAACCGTTACCAAAAAACAAGGCTGATTCAGTCCTTTAGGCAAGGAGTTAATTGTCGTGGCTAAAGAAAAATTTGATCGTTCCCTACCGCACGTCAACGTTGGCACTATCGGTCACGTTGACCACGGTAAAACCACTCTGACCGCTGCTCTGACTCGCGTCTGCTCCGAAGTTTTCGGTTCGGCTCGTGTTGACTTCGACAAGATCGACAGCGCACCAGAAGAAAAAGCTCGCGGTATCACCATCAACACCGCTCACGTTGAGTACAACTCGAAGATCCGTCACTACGCTCACGTTGACTGCCCAGGTCACGCTGACTATGTGAAGAACATGATCACCGGTGCTGCTCAAATGGACGGCGCTATCCTGGTTTGCTCGGCCGCTGATGGTCCGATGCCACAAACCCGTGAGCACATCCTGCTGTCCCGTCAGGTAGGCGTTCCGTACATCGTGGTTTTCCTGAACAAGGCTGACCTGGTAGACGACGCTGAGCTGCTGGAACTGGTTGAGATGGAAGTGCGCGATCTGCTGAGCACTTACGACTTCCCAGGCGACGACACTCCAATCATCATCGGCTCCGCTCGTATGGCGCTGGATGGTCTGGACGATAACGAGATGGGCACCACTGCCGTCAAGAAACTGGTTGAAACTCTGGACAGCTACATCCCAGAACCAGTTCGTCTGACTGACAAGCCGTTCCTGATGCCAATCGAAGACGTATTCTCGATCTCGGGTCGCGGTACTGTTGTGACTGGTCGTATCGAGCGCGGTATCGTTCGCGTTCAGGATCCACTGGAAATCGTTGGTCTGCGTGACACCACCGTCACCACCTGCACCGGTGTTGAAATGTTCCGCAAGCTGCTCGACGAAGGTCGTGCTGGCGAGAACTGCGGCGTGCTGCTGCGCGGCACCAAGCGTGATGACGTGGAGCGTGGTCAGGTTCTGGTTAAGCCAGGTACCGTTAAGCCGCACACCAAGTTCACCGCAGAAGTTTACGTTCTGAGCAAAGAAGAAGGCGGTCGTCACACTCCGTTCTTCAAAGGCTACCGTCCACAGTTCTACTTCCGTACTACTGACGTGACTGGTAACTGCGAGCTGCCAGAAGGCGTTGAAATGGTAATGCCAGGCGATAACATTCAAATGACTGTTACCCTGATCAAAACCATCGCAATGGAAGACGGTCTGCGTTTCGCTATTCGCGAAGGCGGCCGTACCGTTGGTGCTGGCGTTGTAGCTAAAATCATCGAGTAAGCTTCTCTTCTGAGATAGCTTCGATGCTTTGAAAAAGCCCCCGCTTAGCGGGGGCTTTTTTATTGGGTTGACACCTATCGGGGGCGTCTATAGAATTGCGCCTCCTTTTAACGGGCGTATTGCGCCCGGTGGGAATAGCAGCCGGAGTCTGAAATCCAATGCAAAATCAGCAAATCCGTATCAGGTTGAAGGCTTTTGACCATCGCCTGATCGACCAATCCACCCAGGAAATCGTGGAAACCGCGAAACGTACTGGTGCTCAAGTGCGTGGTCCAATTCCACTGCCTACCCGTAAAGAGCGGTTCACCGTTCTGGTCTCCCCGCACGTCAACAAAGACGCGCGTGACCAGTACGAGATCCGTACTCATAAGCGCGTTCTGGACATCGTCCAGCCAACGGATAAAACCGTTGATGCTCTTATGAAGCTTGATCTTGCGGCCGGTGTGGAAGTGCAGATCAGCCTCGGCTAAGACTCGGTCTTAGTCGTGTAACGCTCTGAAATGGGCGGCCATAGCGGGTGAAAGCCCCGTACACTCATGAGGTTTACAACATGACTATTGGTGTAGTCGGTCGTAAATGCGGTATGACCCGTATTTTCACCGAAGAAGGTGTCTCCATTCCGGTCACGGTCATTGAGATCGAGCCGAATCGCGTCACCCAGTTCAAAACTGAAGAGACCGATGGCTATCGTGCAGTGCAAGTCACTGTAGGCGAGCGTCGTGCTTCGCGTGTTACAGCTGCGCAAGCTGGCCACTTCGCTAAGGCGAACGTTGCCGCTGGTCGTACCGTAATGGAATTCCGCCTTGAAGAAGGCGAGTACCAGGCCGGCGATCTGATCAACGCTGAAATCTTCGCTGCTGGTCAACTGGTTGATGTAACCGGTCAGTCCAAGGGTAAAGGCTTCCAGGGTACGATCAAGCGTTGGAATTTCCGCGGGCAAGATAACACCCACGGTAACTCCGTATCCCACCGCGTTCCAGGCTCTATCGGCCAGTGCCAGACTCCTGGTCGTGTATTCAAGGGCAAAAAAATGTCCGGTCATATGGGCGCTGAGCGCGTGACCGTGCAGTCCCTCGAAGTAGTGCGCGTGGACGCTGAACGCAATCTGTTGTTGGTCAAGGGCGCTGTTCCTGGCGCTACTGGCGGCAACTTGGTTGTACGTCCAGCAGCCAAGGCTCGCGGTTAAGGGGAAGCTGACATGCAATTAAATGTAAATGACGCTCAAGCGATCGAAGTTTCCGAACTGACATTTGGCGGCGAATTCAACGAGACGCTGGTTCACCAAGCAGTCGTGGCCTACATGGCCGGCGGCCGTCAAGGTAGCAAGCAGCAAAAGACCCGTTCCGACGTTCGTGGTGGCGGTAAGCGCCCATGGCGTCAGAAAGGTACTGGCCGTGCTCGTGCCGGTACTATCCGTAGCCCAATCTGGCGTGGCGGCGGTACCACTTTCGCAGCTCGTCCTCAGGATCACTCCCAGAAGCTGAACAAGAAGATGTATCGCGCAGCAATGCGTTCCATCCTTGCTGAGCTGGTGCGTACTGATCGTCTGGTCGTGGTTCAGGATTTCGCTGTTGAAACGCCGAAAACCAAAGACCTGCTGGGCAAACTGAACAACATGAGCCTGACCGACGTTCTGATCGTGTCGGACGCTGTTGATCAGAACCTGTACCTGGCTGCTCGTAACCTGCCGCACGTTGATGTACGTGATGTGCAAGGTTCCGATCCAGTTAGTCTGATCGCATACGACAAGGTGTTGATCACCGTGTCGGCCGTGAAGAAATTCGAGGAGCTGCTGGGATGAACCAGGAACGCGTATTTAAAGTTCTGCTTGGCCCGCACGTTTCCGAGAAGGCTACGGTTCTGGCAGACAAGAAAGGCCAGTTCGTTTTCAAGGTTGCCACTGACGCAACCAAGCTGGAAATCAAGAAGGCCGTCGAAAGCCTGTTCAGCGTGAAAGTAGAGCGTGTTACTACCCTGAATGTTCTGGGTAAGAGCAAGCGCACTGCTCGCGGTCTGGGCAAGCGTAATGACTGGAAGAAGGCAGTTATCTCCCTTCAGCCAGGCCAAGATCTCGATTTCAGCAGCAGTGCTGAGTAAGGAAGGGGTGCATCATGGCAATCGTTAAATGCAAACCGACTTCCCCTGGCCGCCGTTTTGTGGTCAAGGTGGTCAACCAGGAGCTGCATAAAGGCGCTCCTCACGCACCGCTGCTCGAGAAAAAATCGAAGACTGGTGGTCGTAACAACAATGGTCGTATTACCACTCGTCACATCGGTGGTGGCCATAAGCAGCATTATCGTCTGGTCGATTTCCGTCGCAACGACAAAGATGGCATCGCTGCCACTGTTGAGCGTATCGAATACGATCCAAACCGTACTGCTCACATCGCTCTGCTGCTGTACGCAGATGGCGAGCGTCGCTACATCATTGCGCCTAAAGGCGTGAGTGCTGGCGACCAGCTGATCGCAGGTGCTCTGGCACCGATCAAGCCGGGCAACGCTCTGCAACTGCGTAACATTCCAGTTGGTAGCACCGTACACGGCATCGAATTGAAGCCAGGTAAAGGCGCGCAAATCGCTCGTTCCGCTGGTGCTTCGGCTCAGCTGATCGCTCGTGAAGGTGTCTACGTGACCCTGCGTCTGCGTTCTGGTGAGATGCGTAAAGTGCTGGCTGAGTGCCGCGCGACCCTGGGCGAAGTCTCGAACTCCGAGCACAGCCTGCGTTCGCTGGGTAAAGCTGGTGCCAAACGCTGGCGTGGCGTTCGCCCAACCGTTCGTGGTGTTGCCATGAACCCGGTTGACCACCCACATGGTGGTGGTGAAGGTCGTACCTCTGGTGGTCGTCATCCGGTATCGCCATGGGGCTTCCCGACTAAGGGCGCGAAGACTCGTGGTAATAAGCGTACCGACAAAATGATCGTCCGTCGTCGCAAGTAAATAGAGGGATACGACAGTGCCACGTTCTCTGAAAAAAGGTCCTTTTATCGATCTTCACCTACTGAAGAAGATCGAAGTGGCGGCGGAAAAGAACGATCGCAAACCAGTTAAAACCTGGTCGCGTCGCTCGATGATCCTGCCACAAATGGTCGGTCTGACCATCGCAGTACACAACGGTCGTCAACACGTCCCAGTTCTCGTTAACGAAGACATGGTCGGCCACAAACTGGGCGAGTTCGCCGGTACCCGCACATATCGTGGGCACGTGGCAGACAAGAAAGCCAAGCGTTAAGGGGTTAGGAAATGGAAGTAGCCGCTAAGTTGTCGGGCGCTCGAATCTCCGCCCAGAAAGCCCGCTTGGTCGCCGACCAGATCCGCGGGAAGAAGGTGGGCGAAGCGCTCAACCTGTTGGCTTTCAGCAGTAAGAAAGCCGCCGAGATCATGAAGAAAGTGCTGGAGTCGGCCGTAGCCAACGCCGAGCATAACGAAGGCGCAGACGTTGATGACCTGAAAGTCAGCACCGTTTTCGTTAACGAAGGGCGTTCGCTGAAGCGCATCATGCCACGTGCCAAAGGCCGTGCTGATCGCATCGTCAAGCGGTCTTGCCATATCACTGTCAAGGTTGCTGACAAGTAACGGAGTCGAAGAGATGGGTCAGAAAGTACATCCCATTGGCATTCGCCTGGGAATCGTCAAGGAGCACACCTCCGTCTGGTACGCAGACGGTCGGACTTATGCGGACTACTTGTTCGCTGATCTGAAGGTGCGTGAGTATCTCCAAGACAAACTAAAAAGCGCGTCCGTAAGCCGTATCGATATCCATCGTCCGGCCCAAACTGCACGTATCACCATCCACACCGCTCGTCCAGGTATCGTTATCGGGAAGAAAGGTGAAGATGTTGAGAAACTGCGTCAGGACCTGACCAAGCAAATGGGTGTGCCTGTGCACATCAATATCGAAGAGATCCGCAAGCCGGAGCTCGACGGTATGCTGGTTGCGCAGAGCGTAGCTCAGCAGCTGGAGCGTCGCGTAATGTTCCGTCGCGCTATGAAGCGCGCTGTTCAGAACGCCATGCGCATTGGTGCCAAAGGCATCAAAATCCAAGTGAGCGGTCGTCTCGGCGGTGCTGAAATCGCACGTACTGAATGGTATCGCGAAGGTCGTGTGCCTCTGCACACCCTGCGTGCCGACATCGACTATGCCAACTACGAAGCTCACACCACTTATGGTGTGATCGGTGTAAAGGTTTGGATCTTCAAAGGCGAAGTAATTGGTGGTCGCCAAGAAGAACTGAAACCACAAGCACCAGCGCCTCGTAAAAAAGCTGCTAAGTAAGGGGTACGCCAAATGTTGCAACCAAAGCGTACGAAGTTCCGCAAGCAAATGACTGGTCACAACCGTGGCCTGGCATTGCGCGGTAGCAAAGTCAGCTTCGGCGAGTTCGCGCTGAAGTCTGTTGCTCGTGGTCGTCTCACCGCTCGTCAGATCGAGTCAGCGCGTCGTGCTCTGACCCGTCACGTTAAACGTGGCGGCAAGATCTGGATCCGTGTATTCCCGGACAAGCCTATTTCCAAAAAGCCACTCGAAGTTCGGATGGGTAAAGGTAAGGGTAACGTGGAATACTGGGTTGCCCAGATTCAGCCAGGCAAAGTCCTGTATGAAATCGAGGGTGTTTCTGAAGAGCTGGCGCGTGAGGCTTTCGCCCTGGCTGCTGCAAAGCTGCCGCTCGCCACCTCCTTTGTTAAACGGACGGTGATGTGATGAAAGCGAATGAACTTCGTGAAAAATCCGCACAGCAGCTGAACGAGCAACTGCTCGGCCTGCTGCGCGACCAGTTCAATCTGCGTATGCAGAAAGCAACTGGCCAGTTGGGGCAGTCTCATCTGCTCTCGCAAGTTAAGCGTGACATCGCTCGCGTGAAGACTGTGCTCAACCAGCAGGCAGGTAAGTAATCATGGCTGAAGCCGAAAAAACTGTCCGTACGCTGACTGGCCGTGTTGTCAGCGACAAGATGGACAAAACCATCACCGTTCTGATCGAGCGTCGCGTTAAGCACCCGATCTACGGTAAATACGTTAAGCGTTCGACTAAGCTGCACGCGCACGACGAAACCAATCAGTGCCACATCGGCGACAAAGTCACTATTCGTGAAACTCGTCCTTTGGCCAAGACCAAGTCTTGGGCGCTGGTTGATGTTCTCGAACGCGCTGTGGAAGTCTAAGGACTAGGGGTCGGAGAAATTATATGATTCAGACTCAATCCATGCTCGATGTGGCCGATAACAGCGGCGCTCGCCGCGTTATGTGCATCAAGGTGCTGGGTGGCTCCCATCGTCGTTACGCTGGTATCGGTGACATCATCAAAGTTACCGTGAAGGAAGCAATTCCTCGCGGTAAGGTGAAAAAAGGCCAAGTGATGACTGCTGTTGTAGTCCGCACTCGTCACGGCGTTCGCCGTGCAGATGGCTCCATTATCCGCTTTGATGGCAACGCTGCTGTTCTTCTGAACAACAAGCAAGAGCCGATCGGCACCCGTATCTTTGGGCCAGTGACCCGTGAACTTCGTACTGAGAAGTTCATGAAGATCGTCTCGCTCGCCCCAGAAGTGCTGTAAGGAGATCCGACATGCAAAAGATTCGTCGTGACGACGAGATCATCGTGATCGCCGGCAAAGACAAAGGTAAGCGCGGTAAGGTGCTGAAGGTTCTCGCTGATGACCGTCTGGTCGTTGGTGGTCTGAACCTGGTCAAGCGTCATACCAAGCCTAACCCGATGTCGGGCGTACAGGGCGGTATCGTCGAGAAAGAAGCGCCATTGCACGCTTCCAACGTCGCCATCTTCAACGGCGAAACCAACAAGGCTGACCGCGTTGGTTTCAAAGTAGAAGACGGTAAGAAAATTCGTGTCTTCAAGTCGACCCAAAAAGCGGTTGATGCTTGAACACTGCTAGGTAGAAGACCATGGCACGACTAAAAGAGATTTACCGGAAGGAAATCGCACCGAAACTTAAGGAAGAACTTAAGCTTTCGAACGTGATGGAAGTTCCGCGCGTTACCAAAATCACCCTGAACATGGGTCTGGGCGAAGCGATCGGCGACAAAAAAGTCATCGAGCACGCTGTTGCTGACCTGGAAAAGATCACCGGCCAGAAAGTCGTTGTGACCTACGCTCGGAAATCCATCGCTGGCTTTAAAGTCCGTGAAGGTTGGCCGATCGGCGTCAAAGTGACCCTGCGCCGTGAGCGTATGTACGAGTTCCTGGATCGTCTGCTGTCGATCTCCCTGCCTCGGGTTCGCGACTTCCGCGGCCTGAATGCCAAGTCCTTCGATGGTCGTGGTAACTACAGCATGGGCGTTAAAGAGCAGATCATCTTCCCGGAAATCGACTACGACAAGATCGATGCTCTCCGCGGTCTGGACATTACCCTGACCACCACTGCCAAGAACGATGATGAAGGTCGCGCCCTGTTGCGTGCTTTCAAATTCCCGTTCCGCAACTGATTGGAGTAGGAAAATGGCCAAGATGAGCATGAAAAACCGCGAGCTGAAGCGTCAGCTCACGGTTGCCAAGTACGCCAAAAAGCGTGCAGCACTGAAAGCTATCATCGTTGATCTGAACGCAAGTCCAGAAGCGCGTTGGGAAGCTACAGTAGCTCTGCAGAAGCAGCCACGTGACGCAAGTGCTTCGCGCATGCGTAACCGCTGCCGCCTGACCGGTCGTCCACACGGCGTTTACCGCAAGTTCGGCCTTGGCCGTAACAAGCTGCGTGAAGCTGCAATGCGTGGTGACGTACCTGGTCTGGTTAAAGCCAGCTGGTAAGCACTGTCAAAGTCTCGGTGTTCGGGGTCGCAAGATCCTGACCATCGGTGACCTTGAACTTGAATCAAGCCCCTATTGGGGCTTGATTCATTTGTGGGGTGTGTCTAGAATACCCGGCTCGCCTGAGCCCGTGCTTTTTTTGCGCGGATGTACTCGGCGACACGTAGTAGCCGCAAGGCTAATTTTTTGTGTATTAGGAGCGTCTAGCCCATGAGTATGCAGGACCCGTTAGCGGACATGCTAACTCGAATCCGTAATGCCCAGATGGCTGAAAAGTCCGTCGTAAGCATGCCATCTTCTACTTTGAAGGTAGCTGTTGCCAAAGTCCTGAAGGACGAAGGTTACATTGCGGGTTATCAGATCAGCAGCGAAATCAAGCCACTGCTGTCCATCGAGCTGAAGTACTTCGAAGGCCGTCCGGTCATCGAGGAAGTGAAGCGCGTTAGCCGTCCAGGCCTGCGTCAGTACAAGTCCGTCGATGATCTGCCAAAAGTTCGTGGCGGTCTCGGTGTGTCTATCGTCTCCACCAACAAAGGTGTGATGACGGATCGTGCTGCGCGCGCTGCCGGTGTCGGCGGCGAAGTTCTTTGCACTGTGTTCTAAGGGGGGATAAGCATGTCACGCGTCGCTAAGAACCCCGTTAAGCTGCCAGCCGGTGTCGAAGTCAAATTCGCAGGCCAACAGCTTTCGGTGAAGGGTGCCAAGGGCACTCTCGAACTGAACATCCATTCGTCCGTTGAGATCGTTGAAGAAGCTGGTGAGCTGCGTTTCGCTGCTCGCAATGGCGATCAACAAACTCGCGCAATGGCTGGTACCACTCGTGCGTTGGTAAACAACATGGTCCAAGGCGTAAGCCAAGGCTTCGAGCGTAAGCTCCAGCTGGTCGGTGTTGGTTACAAAGCGCAAGCAAAAGGCACAGTGCTGAACCTGGCTCTTGGCTTCTCGCACCCAGTGGATTATGAACTGCCGGAAGGCATCACCGCTGAGACTCCTAGCCAGACCGATATCCTGATCAAGGGCATCGACAAGCAGCTGGTAGGTCAAGTGGCCGCCGAGATCCGCGACTTCCGTCCACCAGAGCCGTACAAAGGCAAAGGTGTGCGCTACGCGGACGAAGTCGTCCGTCGTAAAGAAGCCAAGAAGAAGTAGGGCATAGCAAATGACCGACAAAAAAGTTACTCGACTGCGTCGCGCTCGCAAAGCACGCCTGAAAATGCACGAACTCGAAGTCGTGCGTCTCTGCGTGTTCCGCTCGTCGCAGCACATCTACGCCCAGGTCATTTCGGCCGACGGCAACAAAGTCCTGGCAAGTGCCTCGACTTTGGATAAAGAACTGCGTGATGGTGCCACCGGCAACATCGACGCGGCCACTAAGGTTGGCCAGCTGGTCGCTACGCGTGCTAAAGCCGCTGGCGTCTCGCAGGTGGCTTTCGACCGCTCTGGCTTCAAGTACCACGGCCGCGTCAAGGCGCTGGCTGATGCTGCTCGTGAAGCTGGGCTGGAGTTCTAAGTTATGTCAAATAACGACCAAAAGCGCGACGAAGGCTACATCGAGAAGCTGGTTCAAGTTAACCGCGTAGCCAAAACCGTTAAAGGCGGCCGTATCTTCACTTTCACCGCGTTGACCGTGGTTGGTGATGGTAAAGGGCGCGTTGGCTTCGGCCGTGGCAAGTCGCGTGAAGTGCCTGCTGCGATCCAGAAGGCAATGGAAGCTGCTCGCCGCAACATGATCCAGGTTGATCTGAACGGCACCACTCTGCAGTACGCAATGAAGTCCGCCCACGGCGCTTCGAAGGTGTACATGCAGCCTGCTTCTGAAGGTACCGGTATCATCGCTGGCGGCGCTATGCGTGCTGTCCTCGAAGTTGCTGGCGTTCAGAACGTTCTGGCCAAGTGCTACGGCTCGACTAACCCGGTAAACGTGGTTCACGCCACTTTCAAGGGTTTGAAAGCAATGCAGTCTCCTGAATCCATTGCCGCCAAGCGTGGCAAAAGCGTCAAGGAGATCTTCTGATCATGGCTACCGTTAAAGTTACGCTGATCAAAAGCATGACCGGCCGCATCCCTAACCACAAACTGTGCGTTAAGGGTCTGGGTCTGCGTCGCATCGGTCACACTGTAGAAGTCCAGGATACTCCCGAGAATCGCGGGATGATCAACAAGGCTTACTACATGCTGCGTGTCGAGGGTTAATCGATGAAACTCAATGATCTGAGTCCAGCGCCGGGTTCCCGTCGCGAAAAGCATCGTCCGGGCCGTGGTATCGGTAGCGGTTTGGGTAAGACTGGTGGCCGTGGTCACAAAGGTCAAACCTCCCGTTCCGGTGGCACCATTGCTCCAGGCTTTGAAGGCGGTCAACAGCCGCTGCATCGTCGCCTGCCGAAGTTTGGTTTCGTTTCCCTGAAAGCCATGGACCGCGCAGAAGTGCGTCTGTCCGAGCTGGCTAAAGTGGAAGGCGACATCGTCACCGTGCAGTCCCTGAAAGATGCCAACGTGATCAACGTCAACGTTCAGCGTGTGAAAATCATGCTGTCCGGCGAAGTTACTCGCGCTGTCACCATCGGAAAGGGAATCGGCGCCACCAAAGGTGCGCGTGCGGCTATCGAAGCAGCTGGCGGCAAGTTCGAGGAATAAATGGCTAAGCAAGGTGCTCTCTCTGCGCTCGGCAAAGGCGGTATGTCTGAACTCTGGGCTCGTCTGCGTTTTCTGTTCCTGGCGATTATCGTCTACCGAATAGGCGCACACATCCCGGTTCCAGGTATCAACCCGGACCGACTCGCGGACCTGTTTCGACAGAATGAGGGGACCATTCTTAGCTTGTTCAACATGTTTTCCGGCGGCGCGCTGGAACGGATGAGCATCTTTGCGTTGGGGATCATGCCGTACATTTCGGCATCGATCATCATGCAACTGATGACCGCCGTCAGCCCGCAGCTGGAACAGTTGAAGAAGGAAGGTGAAGCTGGCCGTCGCAAGATCAGCCAGTACACCCGCTACGGCACTGTCGTCCTCGCTCTCGTCCAGGCTATTGGCATGTCCATTGGTCTGGCGGGGCAGGGCGTTGCGTTCACTGGTGACTTTGGCTTCCATTTCGTCGCGGTATCCACTTTTGTGGCTGGTGCGATGTTCATGATGTGGCTGGGTGAGCAGATTACTGAGCGTGGTGTTGGCAACGGTATCTCGATGTTGATTTTTTCGGGTATCGTCGCCGGTCTTCCGAGAGCGATCGGGCAGTCTTTCGAGTCTGCACGTCAGGGTGATATCAATATCTTCGCCCTGGTTGCCATCGGTTTGCTGGCAGTAGCGATTATCGGTTTCGTGGTGTTCATTGAGCGTGGCCAGCGTCGTATTGCTGTTCACTACGCCAAGCGTCAGCAGGGCCGTAAGGTCTTCGCTGCGCAGACCAGCCACTTGCCGCTGAAGGTGAACATGGCCGGTGTTATTCCGGCTATTTTCGCGAGCAGCATTTTGCTGTTCCCGGCTTCGTTGGGTGCCTGGTTCGGTCAGTCTGAAGGTATGGGCTGGTTGCAGGACATCTCGCAGTCGATCGCTCCTGGTCAGCCGTTGAATATTCTGCTGTTTAGTGCAGGGATTATTTTCTTCTGCTTCTTCTATACGGCGTTGATGTTCAATCCGAAAGACGTAGCGGAAAACCTGAAGAAGTCCGGTGCCTTTATTCCGGGCATCCGTCCAGGTGAGCAGTCTGCGCGCTACATTGATGGCGTTCTGACTCGCTTGACCATGTTCGGTGCTCTTTACATGACGGCCGTCTGCCTGTTGCCCCAGTTCCTGGTGGTTGCAGCAAACGTACCGTTCTACCTTGGCGGGACCTCGTTGCTGATCGTGGTCGTGGTTGTGATGGACTTCATGTCCCAAGTACAATCGCACCTCGTTTCGCACCAGTACGAATCCCTGATGAAGAAAGCCAACCTGAAGGGTTACGGCAGCGGCATGTTGCGCTGAGTACCCATAAGGTTCGAGGAGTTGGTGATGAAAGTTCGTGCATCGGTGAAAAAGCTGTGCCGTAACTGCAAGATTATTCGCCGCGAAGGTGTTGTTCGAGTAATTTGCAGCGCGGAACCGCGTCACAAACAGCGCCAAGGCTGAGTGTGATTGTGCTTCAAGCCCGGCAGCTAGTGCGCTGCCGGGTTGATTATTTGTTATTACAGCGATATTATCTCGCGCCCTATTTCTTGGCTTCCGGGGCGTAGGTAGCTGTCAATTGGAGTCCCACTGAATGGCCCGTATTGCAGGCGTTAACATTCCAGATAACAAGCATACTGTTATCTCGCTGACCTACATCTATGGTGTTGGTCGCACTACTGCACAGAAAATTTGTGCAGTGACTGGGGTAAACCCAGCGGCAAAGATCAAAGATCTGAGCGACGAGCAGATTGAACAGCTGCGTGGCGAAGTGGCGAAGTTCACCACTGAAGGTGACCTGCGTCGCGAAATCAACATGAAAATCAAGCGTTTGATGGACCTCGGTTGCTATCGCGGTCTGCGTCATCGTCGTGGTCTGCCAGTACGCGGTCAGCGTACCAAGACCAACGCGCGTACCCGTAAAGGTCCGCGTAAGCCGATCCGCAAGTAATCGCCCCAGCGAATCGACAGGAAATTAATCATGGCAAAACCTGCTGCTCGTCCTCGTAAAAAAGTTAAAAAGACAGTGGTTGATGGCATCGCCCACATCCATGCTTCTTTTAACAACACCATCGTGACCATTACCGACCGTCAAGGTAACGCTCTTTCCTGGGCTACCTCCGGTGGTTCGGGTTTCCGCGGTTCCCGCAAGTCCACCCCGTTCGCTGCTCAAGTAGCTGCTGAACGTGCTGGTCAAGCTGCGCTGGAATACGGCCTGAAAAACCTCGACGTTAACGTCAAAGGTCCAGGTCCAGGTCGTGAATCCGCAGTCCGCGCTTTGAACGGCTGTGGCTACAAGATCGCCAGCATCACCGACGTGACGCCAATCCCGCACAACGGGTGCCGTCCGCCGAAGAAGCGCCGCGTGTAATCCAGGAGATTGTAAAGAATGGCTCGTTACATTGGTCCAAAATGCAAACTCGCTCGTCGCGAAGGCACCGATCTCTTTCTGAAGAGCGGCGTGCGCGCGATCGAATCGAAGTGCAACATCGAAGCAGCACCTGGTATCCACGGCCAACGCCGCGGTCGCCAGTCCGATTACGGCACCCAACTGCGTGAAAAGCAGAAGGTCCGTCGTATCTACGGCGTTCTCGAGCGTCAATTCAGCGGCTACTACAAAGAAGCTGCTGGCAAGAAAGGCGCAACTGGCGAAAACCTGTTGCAACTGCTCGAATGCCGTCTGGACAACGTTGTATACCGTATGGGTTTTGGCTCTACTCGTGCCGAATCCCGTCAGCTGGTATCGCACAAGTCGATCAGCGTTAACGGTCAGACCGTAAACGTTCCGTCCTACCAGGTTCGTGCTGGTGACGTGGTCGCAGTTCGCGAGAAAGCAAAGAACCAACTTCGCATTGTCCAAGCTCTCGATCTGTGTGCCCAACGTGGCCGCGTAGAATGGGTAGAAGTAGACACTGAGAAGAAGTCGGGCGTTTTCAAGAACGTTCCTGCTCGCAGTGATCTGTCCGCCGACATCAACGAAAGCCTGATTGTCGAGCTCTACTCCAAGTAAGGGCTAGAAAATAGGTGCATCCATGCAGATTTCGGTAAATGAGTTCCTGACACCCCGCCATATTGATGTGCAGGTTGTCAGTCCAACCCGCGCCAAGATCACTCTCGAGCCTCTCGAGCGTGGTTTCGGCCACACCCTGGGCAACGCGCTGCGCCGCATCCTGTTGTCCTCAATGCCCGGCTGTGCAGTAGTCGAGGCCGAGATTGACGGTGTGCTCCACGAGTACAGCGCCATCGAAGGTGTACAGGAAGACGTAATTGAAATCCTGTTGAACCTTAAAGGTCTGGCTATCAAGCTGCACGGTCGAGACGAAGTTACGCTGACCTTGTCGAAGAAGGGTTCGGGGGTGGTTACCGCTGCCGATATTCAGCTGGATCATGATGTCGAGATCGTTAACCCCGATCACGTAATCGCTAACCTGGCGTCTAACGGCGCCCTGAACATGAAGCTCACTGTAGCTCGTGGTCGTGGTTATGAACCGGCAGACTCGCGTCAGAGCGATGAAGACGAAAGCCGCAGCATCGGTCGCTTGCAGCTTGACTCTTCGTTCAGCCCGGTTCGCCGTATCGCATACGTGGTGGAAAACGCCCGTGTCGAACAGCGTACTAACCTGGACAAGCTGGTTATTGATCTGGAAACCAACGGTACCCTGGATCCTGAAGAGGCTATCCGCCGTGCTGCAACCATCCTGCAACAGCAGTTGGCTGCGTTCGTCGATCTCAAAGGTGACAGTGAGCCAGTGGTTGTCGAGCAGGAAGACGAGATCGATCCGATCCTGCTTCGCCCGGTTGACGATCTGGAACTGACTGTACGTTCGGCTAACTGCCTTAAGGCGGAAAACATCTACTACATCGGCGACCTGATTCAGCGTACCGAAGTAGAGCTGTTGAAGACTCCGAACCTTGGCAAGAAATCCTTGACTGAAATCAAGGACGTTCTGGCCTCCCGCGGTCTGTCCCTCGGCATGCGCCTCGACAACTGGCCGCCTGCAAGTCTTAAGAAGGACGACAAGGCGACTGCCTGATCGTCGTAATCACCGAACGTTGTGTTTGGTAAGGAATGAACCATGCGTCATCGTAAAAGTGGTCGTCACCTGAGCCGCACCAGCTCGCACCGCAAGGCCATGTTTCAAAACATGGCGGTGTCGCTGTTCGAGCACGAGCTGATCAAAACTACACTGCCAAAAGCCAAAGAACTGCGCCGCGTTGCTGAGCCGCTGATCACTTTGGCCAAGACAGACAGCCTGGCTAACCGCCGTCTGGCTTTCGACCGTACTCGTTCGAAAGCTATCGTTGGTAAGCTCTTCAACGACCTGGGCAAGCGTTACGCTACCCGTGAGGGTGGCTACCTGCGCATCCTCAAGTGCGGTTTCCGCGCTGGCGACAACGCGCCTATGGCGTACGTCGAGTTGGTTGATCGTGCTGTCGGCGGTGAAGCTGTATCCGCTGAGTAAGACGTCAGTCTGAAACAAAGAACCGGGCCTAGTGCCCGGTTTTTTGTGCCTATAAAAAATGCGCCATGCATACAAGCTTCTATGCTGTCTAGGTCTGCATTATAGACAGGGGGAAATTATTGTTAGTTATTTCCTATTGAGGCCTACAGATTAATGCATTGGTAGCGTTCATATAGAAGATTAATACTTCCCCTCAAGCCGATTAGCCGGCATATCAAAATTGATAGAGGAAGAAGATCAAAATGAGCCAAAACAAGACGTTGACCACCGCCAGCGGCGCACCTGTCGCGGATAATCAGAACTCCCTTTCCGCCGGCCCTCGAGGCCCGTTGCTGCTCCAGGATTTTCACCTGATAGAAAAGCTGGCGCACTTTAACCGTGAAAACATCCCGGAGCGTCGTGTACACGCCAAGGGCTCCGGTGCCTACGGCACGTTCACCGTCACCCATGACATCACTCAGTACACCAGGGCAGCCCTGTTTTCGACGGTAGGCAAGCAGACTCCGACCTTCCTGCGTTTTTCCACCGTGGGTGGTGAGCGCGGTTCGGCTGACACCGCACGAGATCCGCGTGGTTTCGCTCTGCGGTTCTATACCGAAGAAGGTAACTGGGACGTCGTTGGCAACAATACGCCGGTGTTCTTCATTCGCGATCCGCTGAAGTTTCCCGACTTCATTCACACGCAAAAGCGTGACCCGCACACCAATTTGAAAAGTTCGCAGAATGTTTGGGACTTCTGGTCGCAGTCGCCGGAGGCGCTGCACCAGATCACTATCCTGATGTCCGATCGGGGTATTCCCGATGGCTACCGGCACATGCACGGATTCGGCAGCCACACCTTCAGCCTGATCAACGCCCAAGGCGTTCGTCACTGGGTTAAATGGCACTACAAGACCCAACAAGGCATCAAAAACCTCGATCCAGCAGTCGCGGCGCAACTTGCGGGTACTGATCCGGATTACGCCCAGCGCGACCTGTTCAATGCCATCGAGCGAGGAGATTTTCCGAAATGGCACGTACGCATGCAGGTCATGACTGAGGCTCAGGCCGCTAACCATCCTGATAATCCCTTTGATGTGACCAAGACCTGGTCTCAAAACGACTTTCCATTGATTGATGTCGGTGTGCTGGAGTTGAACCGCAATCCTGTCAATTACCACGCTGAGGTGGAACAAGCTGCCCTCGCTCCGAGCAATATCGTGCCTGGCGTCGGCTTCTCGCCGGATCGCATGTTGCAAGGTCGGATCTTCGCTTACGCTGATGCGCATCGGTACCGCGTGGGGACCAACCACCAGCAACTGCCGGTGAACGCACCGCGCAACCCGGTGAATACCTATCAGCGTGATGGTGCCATGGCGTATGGCAATTACGGCACTGGCGCGCCCAACTACGAGCCAAACAGCTATCCGAATGCACCGAAGCAGGATCCAGGCTACGACGAGCCGCCATTGCCACTGAATGGCGCTGCTGATCGTTATGATCATCGTGTAGACCGGGATTATTACAGCTATGCCGGAGATTTGTTCCGGCTGATGACCCCTGCACAGCAAGCGCTGTTGGTCAGCAACATCGCCGGTTCGATGGACGGTGTCTCTGGTGACGTCATCGATCTGGCATTGACGCATTTCTACCAGGCTGACCCGGCGTACGGAGCCGCAATCGCAGCACTGTTAGGCAAATAGCTTAACGAAGTCTAAACGATAAGCAGAACCGCCCTCATTTGGGCGGTTTTTGCGTTATTTAAACCGCTTTTCTCAGAATATCTTCGCTTTTATTGCGTCAGGCGAGTGACCTTCGGGTCAGCTTGGTTCAAACTACAGACTTTCAAGCAGGGAGATGTAGGGCGATGCAAGGTCACCCAGACGTAATCGATTACCTCAACACGTTGCTGACAGGCGAACTGGCAGCGCGTGATCAATATTTCATCCATTCGCGGATGTACGAGGACTGGGGGTTCACCGAGCTCTACGAGCGTATCAACCACGAGATGGAAGAAGAGGCGCAGCATGCTGACGCCCTGATGCGTCGGATCCTGATGCTCGAAGGTACGCCGCGCATGCGTCCAGACGATCTCGATGTCGGCACCACCGTGCCGGACATGCTCGCCGCTGACCTGCGTCTGGAATATAAAGTTCGTGCCGCGCTGTGCAAGGGCATTGAGCTTTGCGAGCTGCACAAGGATTACGTCAGCCGCGAGATCCTGCGCATTCAGCTGAATGACACCGAGGAAGATCACACCTACTGGCTGGAGAAACAGCTGGGTTTGATCAAATTGATCGGTCTGGAGAATTACCTGCAATCGCAGTTCTGATCCTTCAGGCAGATCACGCACAAAAAAAGCCCCTGTCACCAACAAAGTGACAGGGGCTTTTTCATGGGCCCGATTCAGGCCTTGTCGCGAGCCAGCAGTGGCTTGAGATAGTAGCCAGTGTGAGACTGCTTCATCTCCGACACATCCTCCGGCGTACCGGCGGCGATGATCTGGCCGCCCTTGGAACCACCTTCCGGCCCCAGATCCACCAGCCAGTCGGCGGTCTTGATCACATCCAGGTTGTGCTCGATTACCACCACGGTGTTGCCGTGGTCGCGCAAACGATGCAACACGTCGAGCAGTTGCTGGATATCCGCGAAGTGCAGGCCGGTAGTCGGTTCATCGAGGATGTACAGGGTCTTGCCGGTATCGCGCTTGGACAACTCGCGGGACAGTTTCACCCGCTGGGCTTCACCACCCGACAGCGTCGTCGCCGATTGCCCCAGTTTGATGTACGAAAGGCCTACGTCCATCAACGTCTGAAGCTTGCGCGCCAAGGCCGGAACCGCGTCGAAGAACACCCGGGCTTCCTCGATGGTCATCTCGAGGGTTTCGTGGATGCTCTTGCCCTTGTACTTGATCTCAAGGGTTTCGCGGTTGTAGCGCTTGCTCTTGCAGATGTCGCACGGGACATAGATGTCCGGCAGGAAGTGCATTTCCACTTTGATCAGGCCATCGCCCTGACAGGCTTCACAGCGTCCGCCCTTCACGTTGAAGGAGAAACGCCCCGGTCCGTAACCGCGGGAGCGGGACTCCGGTACGCCGGCGAACAACTCGCGAATCGGCGTGAACAATCCGGTGTAGGTCGCCGGGTTGGAGCGCGGCGTGCGACCGATCGGGCTCTGATCGATGTCGACGACTTTATCCAGGTGCTCAAGGCCCTTGATACTGTCGTGAGCCGCCGCTTCCAGGGTGGTTGCCCCGTTGAGTGCGGTAGCGCTCAAAGGAAACAGCGTGTTGTTGATCAGCGTCGATTTGCCCGAGCCGGACACGCCGGTCACGCAGGTCAGCAGGCCGATCGGAATCTCCAGATCGACATTGCGCAAATTGTTGCCGCGAGCACCCTTTAGGGACAACGACAACTTCTTGTTACGGGGTGTGCGTTTGGCTGGAACAGCGATCTTTACTCGGCCCGACAAATACTTGCCAGTCAGCGAATCAGGGTGAGCCATGACTTCGTCCGGCGTCCCTTCGGCAACGATATGCCCGCCGTGCACACCTGCGCCCGGGCCGATGTCCACCACATAGTCAGCCAGACGAATCGCGTCTTCATCGTGCTCGACCACGATCACCGTGTTGCCGATGTCACGCAGGTGCTTGAGTGTGCCGAGCAATCGGTCGTTGTCCCGCTGGTGCAGGCCAATTGACGGTTCATCGAGGATGTACAGAACCCCCACCAGACCGGCGCCAATCTGACTGGCCAGGCGAATGCGCTGGGCCTCACCGCCGGACAGCGTGTCGGCACTGCGATCCAGTGACAGATAGTCCAGGCCAACGTTGACCAGAAACTGCAGGCGTTCGCGGATTTCCTTGAGGATCTTGTCGGCAATTTCGCCACGGCGGCCAGTCAGCTTCAGCACGCCGAAGTATTCGCAGGCATCGCCGATCGGCAAGTTGGTCACCGCTGGCAAGGTCTTCTCGCCAACCCACACGTGTCGCGCCTCGCGACGCAGACGGGTGCCACGGCAATCCGGGCAAGGCTGGGTGCTGAGGAACTTGGCCAGCTCTTCGCGGACCGAAGCTGATTCGGTTTCGCGGTAGCGGCGTTCCAGGTTCGGCACGATGCCTTCGAACGGGTGCGAGCGTTTGACGATATCGCCGCGGTCGTTCAGGTACTTGAAGTCGACATTCTGCGAGCCGCTACCATGCAGGATGAATTTCTGTTGATCGGCCGGCAGTTCGTTGAACGGCACTTCGAGGCTGAACTTGTAGTGGGCAGCCAGCGAGCCAAGCATCTGGAAGTAATAGACGTTGCGCCGGTCCCAGCCGCGGATCGCGCCTTCGGCCAGGGTCAGTTCACCGTTCACCAATCGTTTGGTGTCGAAGAACTGCTTAACCCCCAGGCCATCGCAGGTCGGGCAGGCGCCGGCCGGGTTGTTGAAGGAAAACAGCTTGGGTTCCAGCTCGCTGATGGCGTGGCCGCAGATCGGACAGGCAAAGCGTGCGGAGAAGATGATTTCTTCGCCGGGCTCGTCGTCCATTGGCGCCACCAGAGCGATGCCGTCCGCCAGTTTCAGCGCGGTCTCGAACGATTCGGCCAGGCGTTGTTGCAGATCGGCGCGGACCTTGAAGCGGTCGACCACGACGTCGATCGAGTGCTTCTTCTGTTTATCCAGCTTCGGCAACTCGTCCAGCTCACAGAGTTTGCCGTTGACCCGGGCCCGCACAAAGCCCTGGGCCCGCAGTTCTTCGAAGACCGAGAGGTGTTCGCCCTTGCGCTCGCGGATTACCGGAGCCAACAGCATCAGTTTGCTGCCTTCCGGTTGCGCCAGCACCAGGTCGACCATCTGGCTGACGGTCTGGGCTTCCAGCGGAATGTCGTGGTCCGGGCAGCGCGGAATACCGACGCGAGCGTAGAGCAGGCGCAGGTAATCGTAGATTTCGGTAATGGTGCCAACCGTCGAGCGCGGGTTGTGCGAGGTCGACTTCTGTTCGATGGAGATCGCCGGCGACAGACCTTCGATGGTGTCGACGTCAGGTTTTTCCATCATCGACAGGAATTGCCGGGCGTAGGCCGACAGCGATTCGACATAGCGGCGCTGGCCTTCGGCGTACAGCGTGTCGAAGGCCAGGGACGACTTGCCGGATCCGGACAGGCCGGTGATGACGATCAGTTTGTCCCGTGGCAGGGTCAGGTCGATGTTCTTCAGGTTGTGGGTTCGGGCCCCACGAATCAGGATCTTGTCCAAAGTGGCCTCGCTCGGCGGGCGTCGAAAACGTAGGAGTATACGGCCAAATACTGGATGGATGCACACTATCAAATGAGGGGCGCGCAACCTTGCATGAAGATTGCGTCATCTGTACGCGTCATAGCGTCGCGATATACCCCGTCAATCGATGGGACTGGTAGAATCGCCGCCGGTTCACATGAGGTTTTTCCATGCACGATCCCCACAGCGAACGCATGAGTGGCAGTGAGACCCGCGCAGCAAGCGGTCTGGCCCTGGTGTTCGCCTTCCGTATGCTTGGCATGTTCATGGTGTTGCCGGTGCTGGCGACCTATGGGATGGACCTGGCGGGCGCGACCCCGGCCCTCATCGGGTTGGCGATTGGCGCTTACGGCCTGACCCAGGCGATTTTTCAGATTCCCTTTGGCTTCATTTCCGACCGCATCGGTCGTCGTCCAGTGATTTACCTGGGGCTGATCGTCTTCGCCCTGGGCAGCGTGCTGGCGGCCAATGCCGATTCGATCTGGGGCGTCATCGCCGGACGCATCCTGCAAGGCGCCGGGGCGATTTCCGCGGCGGTCATGGCGTTGCTGTCGGACCTGACCCGGGAACAGCATCGGACCAAAGCCATGGCCATGATCGGCATGACGATCGGTCTGTCGTTCGCGATTGCCATGGTGGTAGGGCCATTGCTGACCCGTGCCTTCGGCCTCTCGGGGCTGTTCTTCGCCACCGGCGGCATGGCGCTGCTCGGTATCGTCATCGTGATGTTCATGGTGCCGCGCGCCACCGGGCCATTGCAGCACCGCGAGTCCGGCGTCGCGCGTCAGGCGCTGATACCGACGCTCAAACACCCGGACCTGCTGCGCCTGGACCTGGGCATTTTTGTGTTGCACGCGATGTTGATGTCGAGCTTCGTTGCATTGCCCCTGGCGCTGGTCGAAAAAGCCGGTTTGCCCAAGGAGCAACACTGGTGGGTGTACCTGGCTGCGCTGCTGATTTCCTTCTTCGCCATGATCCCGTTCATTATTTACGGCGAGAAGAAACGCAAAATGAAACGAGTTTTATTGGGCGCCGTGCTGACGCTGATGCTCACTGAGCTATTCTTCTGGCAGTTCGGCGACAGCTTGCGGGCTCTGGTAATTGGCACGGTGGTGTTCTTCACCGCGTTCAATCTGCTGGAAGCTTCATTACCGTCGCTGATCAGCAAGGTTTCACCGGCAGGTGGCAAGGGCACGGCGATGGGGGTCTATTCCACCAGTCAGTTCCTCGGTTCGGCACTGGGCGGGATCCTCGGCGGCTGGTTGTTCCAGCATGGCGGTTTGTCGGTTGTATTCCTTGGATGCGCCGGCCTGGCTGCCCTCTGGTTGGCCTTTGCTGTTACCATGCGCGAACCACCTTATGTCACGAGCCTGCGCTTGCCGTTGTCGCCCGAGGCGATCCGCGAAGCGGGTCTGGTTGAGCGCCTGAAGGCCGTCGTAGGGGTAACAGATGCGGTGATCGTTGCTGATGAAGCGGCGATTTACATCAAATTGGACACAGAACTATTGGATCGCACGACCCTTGAGCGCCTGGTGAACAACCCGGCCGAGGCAGCGTGCGTAGCCTAGGAGAACGTTATGGCCCGTGGGGTTAACAAAGTCATATTGGTCGGCACTTGCGGCCAGGATCCCGAAGTTCGCTACTTGCCTAACGGTAACGCCGTGACCAACCTGAGTCTGGCGACCAGCGAACAGTGGACCGACAAGCAAACCGGTCAGAAGGTCGAGAAGACCGAATGGCACCGTGTTTCGATGTTCGGCAAAGTAGCCGAAATCGCCGGCGAATACCTGCGTAAAGGTTCGCAGGTCTACATCGAAGGCAAACTGCAGACCCGCGAGTGGGAAAAAGACGGTATCAAGCGTTACACCACTGAAATCGTGGTCGACATGCAAGGCACCATGCAACTGCTGGGCGGCCGTCCACAACAGGGCGACCAACAAGGCGGGGGCAATAACTACCAGCAATCCGCTCCAGCTCCACGCCAGCAGGCTCCGCGTCCGCAGCAGTCGGCACCGCAACAGTCGCGCCCGGCTCCACCGCAGGCCGCACCGCAACCGGCTCCGGATTTCGACAGCTTTGATGACGATATTCCGTTCTGATAAAGCTGCTATCCAGTCAGTAATAAAAAAAGCGAAGCCATTGATCTGGCTTCGCTTTTTTGTTGGCGCTGTTAACTGGATAGAGCGGTCATGTTGGCCCGCGCCATGTGCAGTTTTTTGTAGCTCTCGATCAAGCGCAGATGCCTATCGAGCCCCTCCAGCTTCATGCTGGTCGGCGTCAAGCCATGGAAGCGCACGCTGCCGTCCACCGATCCGATCGCTGCATCCATCCGCTCGTTGCCAAACATCCGGCGGAAATTGGCCTCGTAGTCTTCCAGTTCCAGGTCTTCGTCCAGCTTCATTTCCAGCACCACATTGACCGCCTGATAGAACAAGCCGCGCTCGACGGTGTTGTCGTTGTACTGCAGGAACATTTCCACCGCCTCTTTCGCCTCTTCAAATTGCTGTAGGGCGAGATAAATCAGCAGCTTCAACTCCAGGATCGTCAGCTGACCCCAGGCCGTATTGTCGTCAAACTCGATGCCGATCAAGGTGGTGATGTCGGTGTAGTCGTCCAGCTCACTTTCCACCAGACGCTCAACCAGCGCTTGCAGTTCCTCTTCGTCCAGGCGATGCAGGTTCAGGATGTCGGCGCGGAAGAACAGTGCTTTGTTGGTGTTATCCCAGATCAGATCGTCTACTGGATAAATTTCCGAATAGTCTGGCACCAGGATGCGGCAGGCCGTTGCACCGATATGCTCGTAGACCGCCATGTACACTTCTTTGCCCATGCCTTCGAGAATGCCGAACAAGGTTGCGGCTTCCTCGGCATTCGAGTTTTCACCCTGGCCGGAGAAGTCCCACTCCACGAATTCGTAATCCGATTTTGAGCTGAAGAAGCGCCACGACACCACGCCGCTGGAGTCGATAAAGTGCTCGACGAAGTTATTTGGCTCGGTCACGGCATGACCTTCAAACGTCGGCTGGGGCAGGTCGTTGAGGCCTTCGAAGCTGCGGCCCTGCAGCAATTCGGTCAGGCTGCGCTCCAGCGCCACTTCCAGGCTCGGGTGCGCGCCGAACGAGGCGAACACACCGCCGGTACGCGGGTTCATCAACGTGACGCACATCACCGGGAATTCACCTCCCAGGGACGCATCCTTCACCAGCACGGGGAACCCTTGCTCTTCCAGCGCCTGAATCCCGGCCAGTATCCCGGGGTACTTCGCCAGCACGTGAGCCGGCACATCCGGCAGGGCAAATTCACCTTCGATGATTTCGCGTTTTACCGCGCGCTCGAAAATCTCCGACAGGCACTGCACCTGGGCTTCGGCCAGCGTGTTACCGGCACTCATGCCGTTGCTCAGGAACAGGTTTTCAATCAGGTTGGACGGGAAATACACCACCTCGCCGTCGGACTGGCGCACGTACGGCAGCGAGCAGATGCCGCGCTCTTCATTGCCTGAGTTGGTGTCGATCAGGTGGGAACCACGCAGCTCGCCGTCGCGGTTGTAAATCTTCAGGCAGTACTCGTCGAGGATTTCGGTCGGCAGTGCATCCTTACGGCCAGGCTTGAACCAGCGCTCGTCCGGGTAGTGCACAAACGCTGCGTTGGCGATGTGTTCGCCCCAGAACTGGTCGTTGTAGAAGAAGTTGCAGTTGAGTCGCTCGATAAACTCGCCCAACGCCGACGCCAACGCGCCTTCCTTGGTCGCACCCTTGCCGTTGGTAAAGCACATCGGCGAGTGCGCATCGCGGATATGCAGCGACCACACATTGGGCACGATATTACGCCACGAGGCGATTTCAATCTTCATGCCCAGGTCCGCCAGAATGGCCGACATGTTGGCGATGGTTTGCTCCAGCGGCAGATCCTTGCCGGCAATATAGGTGCTCGCCTCTGAGCTGGAAGCAGGCATCAGCAACGCCTGGGCATCGGCGTCGAGGTTGTCCACTTCTTCGATCACAAATTCAGGCCCGGCTTGCACCACTTTCTTCACGGTGCAACGGTCGATGGAGCGCAGGATGCCCTGGCGGTCCTTGTCGGAGATGTCCGCCGGCAACTCGACCTGGATCTTGAAAATCTGGTTGTAGCGGTTTTCCGGGTCAACAATATTGTTCTGCGACAGGCGGATGTTATCCGTGGGGATATTGCGCGTGTTGCAGTACAACTTCACAAAATACGCCGCACACAACGCCGACGAAGCCAGGAAGTAGTCGAACGGACCCGGTGCCGAGCCATCGCCCTTGTAGCGGATAGGTTGATCGGCCACCACCGTGAAGTCATCGAACTTGGCTTCAAGTCGCAGGTTGTCGAGAAAGTTGACCTTGATTTCCATGGGGGATTACCAGAATAACGGCTAAACGAATGGCCGCCATTATCCGGCATTTGCGCAGTAAGTCTTGTGGGTGTCTGACGATATGTCGACACCAAGCTTTTTTAGTGGGCAATGAAGGGCTCAGTCGAGTATCAGATGCGGCAAGAACCGGCTCGAATCCTTGGTAATCAAGCTGTTGTCCTCACGCACGCCGATGCCGGCCGCCTGATCCCCGATCACCCAGGAGCCGATCAGCGTGTAGCTGTCGCCAAATTTCGGCAGCGGGGCAAACTCCTGAAGGATAAACGGCGCATCAGTGTAGGGGCCGTCCTCTTTTACGATCAGACCCTCAGCGGTTTGCAGCTCAATGTTTGCGCCTTCCCGTGAGAAGAACGGCTTGCGCACCCAACCTTTGGGCACCGCTTTACTCGGATCGGAGTCCAGGTGCGCCGCGAGCAGGTTCGGGTGACCTTGGTTGAACTCCCATAGCAGCGGCAGGATGCCCTTGTTGGAGATGATGGATTTCCAGGGCGGTTCGAAAAACTGTGTGTCGCTCTGCGCAATCGCTGCGCCGAAGGGTTCGTGGAAGATGAACTCCCAGGCATGCAGTTTGAACAGGTGAGGGATCCAGCGATCTTCGAGGTCGACGAAACGTCCGTCGCTGGTGAGGCCAATGTCTTCGATGTCGATGTGCCGCGATTCGATGCCGACCTTTTCCGCGACCAGGCGCAGGTAATCAGTGGTGCCCTTGTCTTCGACCGAGTCTTTCATCGAGGCGAAATAGAAGGGCTGTTTGAGCTGCAGTTGGGCAAAAGCCTGATGCAGCTTGGTATCGATGCTGTTGAACTGGTCGGCGTGCCTGGGCAGCAAGCCGCGTTCGATGCATTGCTCCAGCCAGCCCCACTGAAACGCCGCGGCCTCATACAGGCTGGTCGGCGTGTCGTAGTTGAGTTCCAGCAACTTGGCTGGCCCGCTGCCGTTGTAGGAGAAGTCCATGCGCCCATACAGGTGCGGGTGGCCTTCGAGCCATGAAGTGCGAATCATGTCGAAGAACGGCGCGGGGATGCTCAAGCGCTCCAGCAACTCTTCGCTTTGCACCACTCGCGCCACCAGGTCCATGCACATCTCATGAACTTCGGTGGTCGGGTCTTCGAGGTCGTTCTCGATCTGCTTGAGCGTGAACTGGTAGTACGCGCTCTCGTCCCAATAGGGTTCGTCGTCGATGGTATGGAACAGGAAACCGAGGCTTTCGGCGGTCTGTTTCCAGTCATGACGCTCTGCGCAGAGGATTTTCTTCATGGCCTTGTTCCCTTAGCTACTCGAACCGCCAAAGCTCTTGCCTGATCCACCCCAGCCACTGCGTGCGCTGGCCTGGCTGCCGAACCCGCCGCGGGAGGTGGACGATGCAACGGACACCGGCTTGCTGCGGGTGATGGTGTCGGTGTAACTGCCACTGCTGCCGTAGCGCGCCTGATTGGACCTGTTGAAGGTTGAACCTGACGATACCCGCTGACTGAGTGTCGAGGACGAGTAGTCACCGCGATCATCGCGATAGCGGTAGACCGGTTCGGAGTAGTAGCTGTTGCGGTTGCTGCTGAGCATGTTGCCGATCAGCAGCCCGGTCAGCAGGCTACTGCCGGAGAAACCCGACCCTGCGGCATTCGCTTCCGATGCGGGCAATCTAGCCTTGGCCGCGTCCACTTCGGACTGCGTCACCTCGCCATCGGCACTCAGTTCGAAACCGCCGAGCTTGGGGATGAATTTGCCGGCGGAATCCTGCTGGCACCAGTCGGCAACAAAGTCAGCGTCGCAATCAGCCTGGTTGTCGTACACCGGCGCAATGCTTCGATGCTGGGCCATGGCCTTCATATAGGCGTCAGAACAGATGTCGACCGGGAGTTTTTCATCGGCGCACTGCTGGACGGACTGGAAGTTGTACTTTTTGTGTATCTCGTAGGTTTTTTCCGTCGGCCCGCAGCCTGATATGGCCATGGCGACCGATGCCGCCAGCGAGAGCTGAACGTACTTGCTTCGTTTCATCGCAATCTCCGAGGCGCAATCAGTTCTGGGAAGGGGTCATGCACGCGGCATTCAACATGCCGACGCTGATGGCCACTGCCGCGACATAGATACCCGCAGCGATTTCGCCGTTCTTGATGCGCTCAGAGGCGCCTTTTAGCACCAGGCTGGTCACCAGGAACGCCAGCAGTTGTACGAAAGCGGCGATCACCGCCCAGACGACGAAGTCCAGAATGCTGATCGAGTAGGCGATCACATTGCTGGCCGGAATGGCGAAACCGATGACGGCGCCGCCCAGGGCGATGGCGGCCGCAACGTTGCCCGCACGGATCAGTTCGAATTCCCGGTGCGGTGTGATTCGGGTGTAGATGAACTGGAACAGCGCGAACAGCACGGCGGCGCCGAGGATGTACAAAACAAACCCGAGCACGGCGGCTTTGTTCAGGGAGATGGAGAGCGCTTCAAGCATGGAGTTCTTCCTTTTTAAAAAGTGTTCAGGTCGGTGGTGTACAGCGAAATACCCAGCGAAGTGCTCAAGCTGATGGTGCCTTCGGCGTCTTCTTCGACGGAAAACAGCAGGAATTCCCGGCGATCGGTCAGGCCGGTTTCGCGGGCGTACAGCATCGAACGATGCCCGATGCTGTAGGTCTCATCCGGATTCTTCAGGTGTTCGCTCAACGGCACCAGTTCGGTCTGGCCGTTCTCGGTGCCCCATTCGCGGGTGTATTCGACCCCGTTGAGGGTGTAGGTCGGCAGCCCGATCAGGCTTTGAGGGCCGGCCAGCCGACGCAGCTCCGCTTCACTGTTGATGGTGACGTAGCTGAGGTAGTTGAACAGGATCACTGACTCGACCTGCCCGGCGATGTCACCGGTGGTGTGCACTTGCAGCCAGTAGTCTTCGTCGTTCATGTAATAGCGCGACAACCAGGTCGACTGCCCGAGATCAATGGTGCCGGCACTCCAGATCTGCTGGGAACCGGGGATGGTCACCGCGGTTTTTTCGTCGAGCAGCAGTTTCAGGGTCGTGTCGAACATCACGCCCTTGCCCAACGCCAGGCCCAGCGGGCCGCTGACTGGCAGGTTATCGTTGGCTGTCCATTTCGAATCGGTATTCGTGCTCGCGTTCGGGGCCTCAAGCCCCAGCAACTGTTTAAACCATCCCATTGGAGATTTCCTTGAGGCGAGTGGAGGCGATGTAGAAGAGTTCGCCGCCCTTGACGCGAGTGGCGCCGGGCGGGTTGATTGAAGGCTGTCGGGCGCCTTTGGCGCGGTAGCCGATAAGGGTCGCGTTATGGCGTTCTTTCATCTGTGCGTACAGATCGCCGAACGTTGCTTCAAAGGTTTCGGGCAGTTTCATCAGGTATTGGGTGGCGCCTTGGCCCACGCACAGCAATTCATTGATGACCACTGACGAGCCCGGATCCTGAGAGGCGCGCACCAACATCTCGATGGCCATGCTTGAGGTGCATTCCAGGCTGGGTGCGTAGGCACTGGCGAGCGCGGCGATTTCACTTTCATTGAAGTGGGCGACCACATGCCCGACCGGGCTCAGTTGATTGACCGCCAGAACGGTGGCCAGGGTCAGATCATCTGAATGGGTACGCACCAGTACGCGTTCGGCGCCAGGCACGCCGGCACGCAGCAAAAGCGCGGCAGATGACAGGCTTTCACCTTTGATAAAGGCCGCCTTGCCCGGCATGGGGTTTTCTTCGAGGTCGCAATCGCAAATGACGATCAGGTTGTCATTGGACGTTTCGTCCTGCAGCAGCAACTCAATGACCCGCTCGCTGGATGCGCCTTCCCAGCCGATGAGAACGGTATGGCCGACCTTGCCGGTGAAATCGCCTTTGCCCTTCATGCCTTTTCTCCATACATCGATGACACTGCTGGTGGTTTTACCAATGGCTGCCGTCAGCAGCGCAATGCCCCCGAGCATGACCCAGGTGGCCACGAAAATCCGTCCCGCGGCTGTCTGTGGCGCAAGATCGCCGTAGCCGACGGTGAGCGTGGTGGTGAGATAGAAGTAGGTGAACGTGGCGGGAGCGATGAGGTGTTGTTCGCCCAGAAACGCCAGGCCGAGCCAGGCCGTGCTCAGGTGTACGCCCAGCGCAATGGCCAGGCCGGCCCAGCCGAAGCGATGGAAGAAGGACGCCGCGTACGCGCGCAATAAAAGGAAAATCGACATTACATCCCTGACTCCTTGGGGGCTCATTCCTGGCGACGTAATCGCTCGGGCATCTAAGTGCTCGAGTGCGGTTACCGGGCGGCATTAAACCTGCTGCGCGGCGTAGATAACAGTACCTTGGCTGCAATATACCCGGCGATTGCAGCAAAAATATGCCCTTCGAAGGAAATGCCCCGGCGCGGAAGGAAGCCAACAACCAGCCCGCCATAGAGCAGGGCCACGACACTGGCGGTTATCAGGTTGCTCCAGCTCCTCTGGAACCAGGCGCGCGACAGGAGATACGCCCACAGCCCGAACACCCAGCCGCTGGCACCGATGTGCACGCCGGCAAAACCGAACAGCCAGATCAGCGAACCGCCCAGCAAAATGATGATAGCGCTGACGGCCATGAACCGGTTGAGCCCTTCGACGATGACCAGGGTACCGAGGATCAAAAAGGCAATCAGGTTGGCACTCAGGTGCGCAAAGGATGTGTGCAAGAAAGGCGAGGTGATGATGCCGACCAGTCCGTGCAGGGTTCTCGGAACCAGGCCGAAGGCGTTAAGGCTGTAGCCGGTCGCAACATTGAGCAGTTGCAGCGCAACCATGAAGATGGCCAGGCCGGCAATTGTCTTGAAACCCTTCAGGGCATCCATCCTTGACCTCGATTCGGCAGTAAAGAAGGGCGATCAATTAATGCCTGTCAGTTAAGAGATAGAACAAGCACTGAGTAAAATTGTGGCGAGGGAGCTTGCTCCCGCTGGGCCGCGAAGCGGCCCCTCTTATCCCCAAAAAGAAGGGACTGCTGCGCAGTCCAGCGGGAGCAAGCTCCCTCGCCACAGGGTCAGTGCACTTGACTGACTGGCTGACCGGGTTACTCGGCCGATTTTTTCTTCAGGCGTTCCAGAATCGCATTGGCGCTGCCTTCGTCCGGTGTGATGCCGGCATCGCGCAGTTTGCGTTCCAGGTCGGTGCCGGTCGACGCATCGGCCAGTTCGTCCTGGGCTTGCAGTTCAGCGGCGCGTTGCTGCTGCTTGGCCTGCAGGCGGTTCAGTGTGCCGACGGCGGTTTCCAGCTTGCCGTTGGCGCCGCCACTGGCGATCGAAGCGCTGACCTGGGCTTTCTGTACGCTTTCACGAGCCTTGGCCATGTCCACTTGCTGACGCAGGCTTTTGATGCGGTTTTCGGCCTTGGTGATGTCTTTGCGCATGTTGTCGGCGTAACCGCCGAATTCGGTGGCCTGCTTTTGCTCGACATCCAGTTCATTGGTCAGGGTCGAAATGGCTTCGGCCACTTCCAGTGCCAGGTCTTCGCGGTTGGCCTGGATGGCGGCCAGGGCCTTGGATTCCAGGTCCTTGATCTTGGCGTTGTACTCGCTGACGCGGTCAGCCGACAGCTTGTGCTTGGCCATGATGGTGACCAGTTCACGCTTGGCGTTGGCCAGCGCGCTGTCAGCATCGCGAATTTCCTGGTCGAGAATGCGCAGGGCCTGTTGGTCGACGATCGATTCGCCGACTTCGTTGGCACCGCCACGCAGCGCGGTGAACAATTTGCTCCAGATGGACTGAGTCATTGGATATATCCTGTTCCCGAATAATTAATTGAAGAAGCGTTCAAAGGCTTCGCTGGCGCGCTGGACGTTGTCGACGAGGGTTTTGATCTCAGTCACGACGTTGGTCAGGCTGGAGTCGGAGCTCAGCGCGCCGAACATGTTGTAAACGACCTGCCCGTTGGGCATGGACTCGATACCGATCGAGGACAGCGGGAACATTTCCCGGCTGCGCAAAACGGCATCATTGAATGCCGGGACGTTGTTGATCGATTCGACATCGACCAGGACCGTATCGACGATTATCTGATCGCCAACCACCGCGATGTAAATCGGCAAGCCACCGAAATCGTTCATTTCCAGCTTGATGCTGGATTCGGAGCCTTGAACGAGGGAGAGGGTGATTTCGTTCGCAACCACTTCGTCGAGGGCCTGGAGGGCGCTGTAGAGGCGATCGATGTTCCAGTTATTACCTGCGCTCATGTAATTCTCCGACATGAATGAGCCAGCCAGAATCGGTTGGCGTAGCTGTTTCTCCATCTGCTTGAGCAGGCTTCGATTTTCGGGAAGCACCCAAGTCTCGTGTTTCACATAGCCGGCGGCACCCAGGCCCGCGCGCATCTGCTTCATGTAAAAGCTCGATGGTTTTTTCGCGGAGGGTTTCGAGCGCTCTCCCTTGCGGCTCGCTGAATCGGTAACAGACCCGGTAGGCGGATCTGATGGAGAGCTGCTTTTCATGGTGCTGATCCCGTTGTGAAAAACTCACGCGTGATAACACTACAGGCTATTTTTGCAGCCCTCAATAGCTCACGCGTGAGATTTTTTCGACGGTTGCGCAGGTGTATGAAAAAGAAGGGAAGCAGCATGATTCCGGTCAGTTAAGCGTAATCCTGTGGAACGAGCCTCTCATCTAACCAGCCAGAAACTCATCGGTGGACACCACGCTCGCATAAGCAAACCCCAAGGCCGACATGAACGCGGCATGCACATGGGCGGCTGGGACGGTGACGCCGTTGAACTCCAGGTCGAGGGTGGCACAGGCGTCGTGGATCACCGTGACCGTATAGCCGAAGTCTGCTGCGGCACGGGTGACGCCGTCGATGCACATGTGGCTCATGCTGCCGACCACCACCAGGTGTTCGATACCTTGCTGGTCGAGGATGGCCTTGAGTTCGGTTTCGCGGAACGCGTTGACGAAGTGCTTGAGCACCACCGGTTCATCGGCGCGGTTCAGGACTTTGGGGTGCAACTTCGCGCCGTCGGAGCCTGGGGTGAAGAACGGTGCGGCGTCGGAGGTGAATTCGTGGCGGATGTGTACCACCGCGTCACCGGCCTCGCGAAAGGCCTGGATCAGCCGTGCAGCGTTGTCTGCGGCGGCATCGGCGCCCGCCAAAGGCCACTTGCCCTGGGGGAAGTAGTCGTTCTGGATATCGACTACGATGAGTGCTTGCTTGGTCATGAGTGTTTCCTCGAAGTGCTTGTTGGGTGTGATTCAAGTATCAGGTTCTGCAGGCCGTCCGAGGATTGGCCGCACCGACAATAGAAGGGGGAAAACTGACAATGGGCGTAGAAAGGGCAGTCGTCGAATTGGGCGTGCTGATCTATCCCGGCGCGCAGATGGCGGCGGTGCATGGGTTGACGGATCTGTTCGGGGTGGCCAACCGGATTGCCGCCGAGCATCAGGCGACGCAGTTGCCGTTGCTGAGGGTCAGTCATTGGCAGGTCGAGGGCGATCAGGCGCCAGAACGGGTCTACGACAGTCAACCCGGCCCGGCCGAAGCGTTGGTCGCGGTGTTGATTCCGCCGTCGATTGGCGGCTTTTCCGAGGGCCAGGCACCGCAAGGGCTGATCCGCTGGATTCGTCAGCAACACGCCAGCGGCGCGACGTTGGGCGGGGTTTGCGTGGGGTCGATCCTGTTGGCTGAAAGCGGCCTGCTCGACGGCCGTAGCGCCACCACTCATTGGACCTCGGCCAAAGCCTTCGCCGAGCGTTACCCGGCGATCAAGCTCAAGGCTGACACGCCCATCGTCGATGACGGTGACCTGATTACCACCGCCGGGTTGATGGCTTGGTCAGAGCTGGGGTTACGGCTGGTGAACCGCCTGCTGGGGCCGAGCATTGCCACTAGCACGGCACGGTTTCTGGTGGTGGAGCACAGCGACAGCGCGAGTGAGTGCGGCAGTAATTTTTCACCGATTCTCAGCCATGGCGATGCCTCGATTCTCAAGGTCCAGCATTGGCTGCAAAGCACCGGGGCGGTCGATGTATCGCTGGCGGCAATGGCCGAACGGGCGGGGCTGGAAGAGCGCACCTTCCTGCGGCGATTCCGCGCGGCGACCGGGTTGAAACCCACCGAGTACTGCCAGCACCTGCGCGTCGGCAAGGCGCGCGAGATGCTCGAATTCACCAACGGCACCATTGATCACATTGCCTGGACCGTGGGTTATCAGGACCCGAGTGCGTTTCGCGCGACGTTCAAAAAGATTACCGGGCTGGCGCCGAGTGATTACCGGACGCGGTTTGGCGTGACGCCGCCAGCGGCTGTGGCCCGATAGCCAGAACACGCCAGATCAAAAAATGTGGAAGGTTTGAGTCGTGCAAAATGCCGGAGTCCAGAAGGGCGTCGTGCAGAATCAAACAGGCGTAATGCCATTATTGTCTGGGCAACCGGCTGATTTAGAAGTCGTTCTTCATCAGCCGCCATTGGCCTGATCCCTGCACCCCTCCAGCTACATTTATCAAACGCAGATTGAAGGGGACCCCATGACCCCAACAAGTCGCAAGAAACTGGTACTCGCCCATTCTGTGCGTGCCGATGCTCCGCTGCACGAAGTCGAAACCAATCGCGCGCTGGCCCGTTGGCTGGCGCAGATCGTCGGGCTCGAATACGGCGGCAGTTACGACCCGCAACTGCACAGCGGTCGTGGCCGCTATCTGTTGCCGACCCAGACGCTGGTGGGCGCCGCTGCCGCCCGGCAGCTGGGCGTCAAAGGGCCGGAGGATTTGTGGGGCGGTTACGTCGACCACGATTTCATCGGTACCAAAGCCATCAGTCATGGGCTGTTGAACCGCGATGCGTTCGCGCCCGAAGGCTGGGCACCGTTGTTTTGCGAACGGGTGCGCAGCGTCGTGCTCGATGGCCTCAGCGTGTTCTCCCTGGACGATGCGCGCCCGGCGGCGGAGCACCTGCTCTACAGCGGCCCGATCCGCATCAAGCCTATTCACGCCTGCGCCGGACGCGGTCAGGAAGTGATCAAGAGCCTCGACCAGTTCGACGCCATCCTCGCTCGCCCCGAGGCCAAGACACTGTTCACCGAAGGCGTGGTGCTGGAGCAGGACTTGACCGAGGTGATCACCCACAGCGTCGGCCAAAGCTTCATCGGCGACACAGTGCTGAGTTATTGCGGTGATCAATACATGACCGAAGACGCTCAGGGCGAGCAGGTTTATGGAGGGTCCAACCTGTTGGTGGTGCAGGGTTATTACGAGGACCTGCTGGCGCTGGAACTGCCGGATGAGGTGAGGCTGGCGATCCAGCAGGCACAGGTATTCGACAGTGCGGCGGATGAAGCCTACCCCGGTTTCTATGCTTCGCGGCGCAACTACGACATCGCCCAGGGGCTGGATTGCAACGGCCGACAACGCAGCGGCGTGCTCGAACAATCCTGGCGCCTGGGCGGTGCCAGCAGCGCCGAGGTCGCGGCGTTGCAGAGCTTTGTCAACGACCCCGGCCTGCGTGCGATTCGCGTGTCGTCGGTCGAAACCTATAGCGATCAAACGCTGCCGGCGAACGCTATCGAGGTGTACCGCGGGCCGGCGGAGCGCAGTGATTTTCTTCTCAAGTACGTAACGGTCAAATCCTATGACGGCTAGAAGCGAAACCATTCAGATCGACATCGACGATGAACAGATGAGCGGGACCTTCCTCAGCCCCAAATCGAAAGTCCCGGGGGTGCTTTTCGTCCACGGCTGGGGCGGTAGCCAGGAGCGCGACCTGGATCGCGCCAAAGGCATTGCCGGGTTGGGTTGTGTGTGCCTGACGTTCGACTTGCGTGGCCATACCGGCGGGACCGGCATTCCGTTGTCCAGGGTCACCCGCGAAGACAACCTGCGCGACCTGCTGGCAGCCTACGACCGCTTGCTCGCCCACCCGGCGCTCGACACCTCTGCGATCGCGGTGGTCGGCACCAGTTATGGCGGTTATCTGGCAGCGATCCTGACGACGTTGCGTCCGGTGCGCTGGTTGGCGCTGCGGGTGCCGGCATTGTATCGCGACGACTTGTGGCACACGCCCAAGCGTGAGTTGGACAAAGCCGACTTGCGCGACTATCGCGGCACGCTGGTGCGCGCCGACAGCAATCGCGCGTTGCACGCCTGCTCGCAATTCACCGGGGATGTGTTGCTGGTGGAGTCCGAGACCGATGCCTATGTACCCCACGCGACGATCATGAGTTACCGCGCCGCGTGTCAGCAGACTCACTCGCTGACTCACCGGATCATCGATGGTGCGGATCACGCCTTGAGCGACCCGGTTTCGCAACAGGCGTACACCTCGATTCTGGTGGATTGGATCACCGAGATGGTGGTGGGTGAGCGGTTGAGCATCATTCAATCGAGTTGAGAGATGCGGTGGTCTTGCGATCATTCGTGGATGCGACCGCTCACCGAGGTTTCTTCGAGATCCGCAACGACTTGGCCTTGGCTTCCACCACCAGATACATCAACACCGTTATCAACAGCGGCAGAATGAAATAGATTGCCCGATAAGCGATCAACCCCGCCACCAGGCTGCCCCGCGATACTTCGTGCTGCAGCAGCGCCACGAACACCGCCTCCAACACACCGAGCCCGGCCGGGATATGGGTGATGACCCCGGCAACGGCGCTGATCAGCAACACACCAAGCACCAGCGGATAATCCAGTTTGCTCGGCAGCAACGTGAAGATCACCGCCGCCATCAGCGCCCAGTTCAGTGCGCCGAGGGCCAGTTGCAGGATTGCCATGCGTAGCGACGGCAGAATGATTTCCACGCCGCGAACCGACCATTTCCGGCGCCTGGAATACCGGCAGGCTGCCAGATATCCGGTGCTCAACAGCAGCAACAAAATCCCCACGTCTTGCAGTGCATTGCTGCTCACTTTCCAGCCCGGCGGCATTCGCATCAGGCCGCTGCTGAACACCGCGCCGGCAATTACCATGTAGCCGAACCAGTTGGTCGCCAGGCTCAGCCCGAGGATTTTTGCGATGTTGCCTTTGCTCACGCCGAGCCGCGAATACAGCCGATAACGCATGGCGACGCCGCCGACCCAGGCGCTCAGGTTGAGGTTGAAGGCATAGCTGATGATCCCCACCGGGAGGATCTGCCGCCAGGTCAGGTTCTGCCGGATGTAGGTGCGCCCGATAAGGTCGAAACAGGCATAGACCAGAAAGCTTGCCAGGGTCACACCTGACGCAATGATCAACGTGCGTACTTTGAAATCAGCCAGGGTATCGAACACTTCGTTCCATTCGATGCGCTGGGCGAGCATCGTGAACAATACGATCAGCGCCAGGAAAAACAGCATCGTCAGCGGCCTTTTCCAGCGGTGCCAGTGGTGTTTGCCCGGCGTCTCGGAGTGCGGCGCAGGCTGCGCTTCGGAATGGCTCATGCCTTGGCGCTCCCGGGTGGGTGGATGAAGGGCTTCAGGCGCGGTTTATGCGCCGGCAACCAACCGGCCCATGCGGGGAAATGCCGCAGGAAGTGAAACACCAGAAAGCCGATGGTCATGTCCCAGATCCGCCCGCGAGGGGCTGTGTCCACCGACATGACCTTGCAATGGTTGCTGCTCAACTCGTCGAGACGCTCGTACAGATCGCGGTTGAAGGCACGGTCGCGGATCAGCACGTTGGCTTCCAGGTTCAGGGACAGGCTCAGCGGGTCGAGGTTGCTTGAGCCGACAGTGCTCCAGTCCTCGTCGACCAGGGCGACTTTGCCATGCAGGGGGCGGTCGCAATATTCGTAGATCACCACCCCGGCCCGCAGCAGGTAGTCGTAGGTCATGCGCGCGGCGAGTCTGGCCACCCGCAGGTCCGGTTGTCCCTGAAGAATCAGGCGCACCTCGACCCCCCGGCGTGCCGCATTGCGGATCTCGTGCAGCAGTCGATAGCCTGGAAAGAAGTAGGCATTAGCGATCACCACGCGACGCCGGGCACTGCGCAGCACCTGTAAATACACCTCTTCGATATCTTTTGGGTGTTCTGCGTTGTCGCGATACACCAGTCGCACCTGACCGTCATGATCGTCGACCGCCAGTTCAGCATGCCGCTGCCGGCGGCGTTGCCACCAGTATTTGGCCCGGGCCGGTCGACCGCCTTGCAGCAAGGCGAAATGATGAATATCGGCCACCGCCGGGCCTTGCACTTCAACCGAATAATCCTGCTTGGCCTCGGGGCCGAAGTCGGCCAGATGGTCGGCGGAAAAATTGATCCCGCCGAGGAACGCAATCGTGCCGTCGACCACCACAATCTTGCGGTGCAGACGGCGGAACCAGTTGGTGCGGATGCCCAGAAGGCGCGGGGCAGGGTCGAATATTTGCAGGCGCACACCGGCATTGCTCAGGGCGGCGAGGAACGCCGTACTCAGTTCGCCACAACCAAAGCCGTCGAGACTGACCGTGATACGCACGCCACGTTGCGCCGCTTCAATCAGGATCTGTTGAAGCTCATTGCCGACCTTGTCTTCGAACACAATGAAGGTTTCCAGCAGGATTTCCCTCTGGGCCTGGCGCAGCACTTCAAACACCCGTGGAAAGTACGCCTCACCGTTTTCCAGCAACTCGACCCGATTGTTTCCGTGCCAGCCGTATTCAACATCAGTCACCGCAGGCTCGCGCACGGGGGGAGGTGGGGAGACGTGTTCGACCGTGGTTTTTTCCATCGACGGGCTGCTCATAACTCGATCTCCACCGACAGGGGCGCATGGTCGGAAAGGTGTGACCAGGGGCGTGCCGCCAGTACTTGCGGATGGCTGGCCTTGAGATGGCGCACGTAGATGCGGTCCAGGCGTAACGCCGGCAAACGCGCGGGGAAACTGCGCGCCGGTTTGCCATGCCGCTCGGCAAAGACCTCACGCAAACCGCAAGGCTTGAGCAACGCATCGGCGCGCAGGCGCCAGTCGTTGAAGTCGCCGGCGACGACCACCGGGGCATCTTGCGGTAACTCTTCCAGGCGTCGGATCAGCAGCTTGAGCTGTGCCGTCCGGTGGCTTTCGCGCAGACCCAGATGGACGCAAACGGCATGCACTTCCCGGCCATCGCCGGGCATCCGCAACACGCAATGCAGGATTCCACGGTTTTCATGGCCGCTGATGGACACGTCGAGGTTGTCGTGGCGAATGATCTGGAACTTCGACAACAGTGCATTGCCGTGATCGCCCGCCGGGTAGACCGCGTTGCGCCCGTAGGCGAATTGCGGCCACAGGCTATCGGCAAGGAATTCGTACTGGGGCATCGCCGGCCAATTGTTGTAGCGCTGGGGATGCTGTTCGTGGGTGCCGTGGACCTCCTGCAAAAACACCACATCGGCGGACACACTGCGCACCGCATCGCGCAACTCGGGCAGGATGAAGCGCCGATTGAGTGCGGTGAACCCCTTGTGGGTGTTGACCGTCAGCACGGTGAAGCGGCTCACGGCATTGATGATGGGTTGCTGTTCATCCGTCCCACCGACCGGTTCGGGAGTGCTCATGGCAGCGCTCCTTCGGCAACCGGTTCGCACCACAGGGCATAACGTTCGGGCCGTTGCAGGGTGTAGAGCGATCCATCGATTTCGATGCTGTTGACTGCCCGTGACGCGAATTGCAATTCGCGTTTGTGGGTCAGCCCCTTCGGGTAGAAGCCTCCCCGCCAGGGCGTGTAGCGCCAGCCTGAAATGCCGATATGAATCGCCGCCATGTCGCCTCCCATCCTCGGACAGCCCTGTCTTTTGATGACTGCCAGGCATGCGAGAAAGTTTCGACGGGGCTACGGACGGTAAAAGCAAAAGATCGCAGCCTTCGGCAGCTTCCCACAGGCGCGCAGGAGTTGCCGAAAGCGACGATCATTTGATCTATCAGTGCCCGGCGACGATCCGGGCCGAACCTTCAGCCGGCTCGGCATACACCGGGCCCAATCGATCGAGACGACCACTCCAGGCGGTCAGTGCCAATGCCACCAGCACCACCAGGCCACCGATCCACGCGGTATGGATCAGGCCCATATGCGCCACGATCAAGCCACCACCCCACGCACCACCGGCAATGCCGAGGTTGAACGCCGCAATGTTCAGGCCCGACGCCACGTCCACCGCATGCGGGGTGTGATGTTCGGCCTGACGCACCACATACACCTGCAGCCCCGGCACGTTACCGAACGCCACCGCACCCCAGACCAGCACAGTGGCCAGGGCCAGCCATGGATTGGCGGCGGTGAAGGTCAGTGCGAACAGTACGGCGGCGAGCAGGGCGAAGATGATTTTCAGGGCGCCGATCGGGCCGCGCTTGTCCGCCAGCTTGCCGCCCCAGATGTTGCCGACGGCCACCGAGATGCCGTACACCAGCAGCACCAGGCTGACGGTGCTGGCGCTGAAGCCCGCAATGTCCTGAAGAATCGGTGCCAGAAAGGTGAAGGCGATGAACGAGCCGCCGTAGCCGACCGCCGTCATGGCATACACCAACAACAGGCGCGGTTGTTTCAGTACCTGCAACTGCTGCAACAGCGAAGCCGGTTTGCTGTGGGCGATGTTTTTCGGCACGTAGAGCAGGCTGCCGATGAAGGCGATCACACCCAGTGCAGACACCGCGAGGAAAGTTTCACGCCAGCCGAAATGCTGACCGATAAACGTCCCCAGCGGCACGCCAGTGACCAGCGCCACGGTCAGGCCGGTGAACATGATGGCGATCGCGCTGGCGGCTTTTTCCTTCGGCACCAGGCTGGTGGCGATGATCGAGCCAATTGAGAAAAACACCCCGTGGGCCAGGCCGGTGACGATCCGCGCAATGATCAGCGACTCGTAGCTTGGCGCTTTCCAGGCCAACAAGTTGCCGAGGGTGAACAGCACCATCAGCGACAACAGCAGCAATTTACGCGGGACTTTGCCGGTGAGGGCGGTGAGCACCGGCGCGCCGATGGCCACCCCGAGCGCATACAGACTGACCAGCAGACCGGCGGACGGCAGGCTGACGCCGAGGTCGGCGCCGATGGTGGGTAACAGGCCAACGATGACGAACTCCGTCGTCCCGATGGCGAAAGCGCTGAGGGTCAGCGCCAGCAAGGCAATGGGCATGGCTGCAACTCCGGGGGATTGATTTGATGGAGCGCAGTGTCGGGGTTTGGGGGGGGCAGAAAAATACAGGGATGGGCATTTGATATTTGCGTGCAGGTCAAATATCTCACGGCTGGTATTAAACCTTGTGGCGAGGGAGCTTGTCGGATCGCCGCACCGTCCCGCTCGGCTGCGGAGCAGTCGTGAAACCACACCGCGTGGTGCATTCGGGAGAAATGGGTTTGCAGGTTTTGGGGGCGCTTCGCACCCCAGCGGGAGCAAGCTCCCTCGCCACAGGAGATTGAATCCTACAAGGGGGAGTGGCGGATCAGTGTGTTGCGTACTTCTGTAGTCGATTGCTGATCCAGCTCCAGCCAGAACTGCTGCTTGCCGGCGATCTCGGCGGCAGCCGGCAAGCCGTCGCGATACACCAGTCGATTGCTCGCCAGCGCCGGCACTTTCACGCCCGGCAACAGGGTGCCGGCGAGGTTCAGCGGATCCACCCCGCACACTGCAATCAGACTCCCGTCATGCGGGCGCCGCCTGACTTCGCGCAGCAACGGGATCGCCTCGGGCAGGGCAAACTGTTCGCCGGCCAAACCACTGACAAACCGCCCGCCACGAATCTCGCCCCGGGCCTCCAGCCGATGGAACGTGCGCAACAATTCCCGCCAACTCGGCAACCAGTCCGCCTCGCGCTCCAGCAAGCGCCAGAACACAACGCCGTACCGGCGCAGCAAGGTCATGGCGATGTGTTCCAGGGTTTCTGTGGGTGTGGACGTCGGGCGTTGTTTATCCACAACCGGCTTATCCACAACCGGCGCGGCAGTACCACGGCGCAGCAACGCCCAGCGCCCGGCGTCGTCCATCCCGCCGACAAACGCGCCGCGCCCGCGTCG
The DNA here is from genome assembly GCF_059506005.1 of Pseudomonas sp. Pseusp18. Lineage (NCBI taxonomy): Bacteria > Pseudomonadati > Pseudomonadota > Gammaproteobacteria > Pseudomonadales > Pseudomonadaceae > Pseudomonas > Pseudomonas sp. Pseusp18. Next base: position 5,901,554 of record NZ_CP169240.1, on the reverse strand, counting down.
ACTGCTGCGATTCTGGCGTTTGCTGGCCGGGGTGATCAGCGCCCGCAACCCGGCGAAACTGTCGGCGTTGACCAGTCCGGCGCCGACCAGTTCCTGCAAGGCGATTTCCAGTTCCGAGCGCAGCAGATGGGCCTCGTGCATCAGCTCATCGAAAAACAGCGCGCCGTGCTGGCTGAGCGCTGCATGGACCTTTTGTGTTTTGGGCGACAGTTCGCTGACCGGCGTCTGCTCGGTCAAGCTGCTCCACAATCCGACCTGATTACGCGGCAGCAGCAGAATCGGCGTGCTGCGCAATGCTGTGCCGGTGCTCTTGTTGCGCGCGGTCAGGCGGGTCCAGACCAGTTTGCCGCTGCGGCATAACTCATCCAGCCAGCTCGCCGAATAGTCTTTGAGCCGCGCCGGCAGAATGTCGCTGTCCCATGCCGAAGCGGCGGCGGGGTAGCCTTCGAACTGGCTGATGATCGCCGGCAACACTGCGCTGCCCTGGCCTCGGCTCGCGGTGGAAAGATGCTGCCAGTCGAACAGAAAACGCATGAAATCCTGCAACGCCACCGGCTCGATTTCCCGGCGCAGCCGTTTGACCGTGTAGCGATGAATCCGCGCCAGCAGATGCCGTTCGCACCATTCCTCTTCGCAAGCGTCCGGGCTGAACTGCCCGCGCAGCACGTAACCTTCACGTTCCAGTTGGGCCAGGGCCTGAGTGACTTGAAGTGCCGGTAAACCAAGCGGTTCGGCAATCGCCTTCAGCGGCAACGGACCAAACGCACTGAGCCGCGCGCGGACCACTTCCAGCACCGCTTCGTCCGGCTCCCAGATTTCATTGAAACCGGGCAAGGCCTCCAACGACGGAAACAACGTGGCCTGTGGATAAATCGCCCGCAGGCAGGTCAGTCGCTCCAGTGGCAGCCACAGCGATTGCTTGGCGTTGATCTGCAAACGGCTGGCGCGGCCACTCTCGGCCAGGGTGTTCAGCCATTCGAGCCAATTCGGGTTGGCCCGGGCCTCGGCGTCGGTGATGCACGCCAGGCTCATCAAGGCCTCATGCATTTCATCGAGGCCGGTTGGCGTTGGCCAGGCTTCGTCGCGCACCGCGGCAATCGCCTCGGCGTCCAGCGCACCGAGGTCGTTGGTGGACTGCGGATCGCTCCAGCGGCGGTTGAGCACCGCCTGAGTACGGCGTTCTTCCAGCGGCGCGTCGTCGAGGAAGGTGTAGGGGCGGGCACTGAGGATTTCTGCCGCCAGTGGCGAAGGCGCCGGCAGGTCGCGGCTGATCAGGCGGATATCGCCCTGTTCCATGCGCCGCAACAATGCCAGCCAGCCTTCGCTGTCCATGGCCTCGTGCAGGCAATCGTCGAGGGTTTGTTCCACCAGCGGATGGTCGGGAATCTCGCGCTCGCCGGCGAGGTTTTCCACGCAGGCGATCTGATCGGGAAACACGCTGGCGATCAGGTCCTCGCTTTTCATCCGCTGGATCTGCGGCGGTACTTTGCGCCCGCCGCTGTAGCGCGGCAGCGCGAGGGCGACCCCGGCATTCCAGCGCCAGCGTACGCCGAACAGCGGGGCTTCGAGCACCGCTTGAGTCAGGATATGTTCGGCGCTGTTGCTGTGCAGGTAGCGCCAGACGTCGTCCAGCTCGAAGCTGTGGCTGGTGGACAGCGACAACACGATGGCGTCCTCGCTGGCGGCGGCCTGCAATTCGAAGTTGAAGGTGCGGCAGAAACGCTTGCGCAGGGCCAGGCCCCAGGCGCGGTTGATGCGGCTGCCGAACGGTGAGTGGATGATCAGTTGCGTACCGCCTGACTCGTCGAAAAAACGCTCCATCACCAGTGTGTCCTGGGACGGCAAGGCGCCGAGGGTCAGGCGGGCCCGGGCCAGGTAGTCGACCAGTTGCTCGGCGCTGGCGAGGTTCAGGCCGAGGGTGTCGGTCAGCCAGTCGAGGGCCGGTTGCAGATCGCCGGGTGTGGCGGCGAGCAGTTCATCGAGTTGCGCTTGCAGGCGGGCCACGGCGAACGACAGTTCATTGCTGCGACCGGGTGCTTCACCGAGCCAGAACGGAATGGTCGGCGGCTGGCCCTGAGCATCTTCGACCCGGACCTTGCCGGTTTCGACCCGCAGGATTCGATACGACGTATTGCCCAGCTGAAAGATATCCCCGGAGATGCTTTCCACCGCGAAGTCTTCGTTGACGCTGCCGATGTTCAGCCCCTGAGGCTCCAGCAACACGCTGTAGTCGGCGTTGTCGGGAATCGTCCCGCCGCTGGTCACGGCGGTCAGCTTGGCGCCCCGACGGCCGCGCAGGGTGCGGCTTACGGCGTCCCGGTGCAGGTACGCGCTACGCATGCCCTGGCGACCGTTGTAGCCCTCGGCGAGCATGTGCAGCAGCGCCTGATAATGTTTTTCGTCGAGCTTGGCGTAAGGCGAGGCTTTACGCAGCGTCTCCAGCAACGCCTGCTCGTGCCATTCCTGGCAACTGACCTCGGCGATGATCTGCTGGGCCAGCACGTCCAGCGGCGCTTCGGGGATCAACAAGGTGTCGAGTTCGCCACGGCGCACGCAATCGAGCAAAGCGGCACATTCGATCAGGTCGTCGCGGGTGGTGGCGAACAATCGGCCCTTGGGCGTGCCGCCGACCTGGTGCCCGGAGCGGCCGACCCGTTGCAGAAAACCGGCAATCGAGCGTGGCGAAGCGATCTGGCACACCAGGTCGACGTCGCCGATATCAATCCCCAGTTCCAGCGAGGCGGTGGCGATCAGCACTTGCAGCTCGCCGCGCTTGAGCCGTTGCTCGGCGTCCAGGCGAAACTCCTTGGCCAGGCTGCCATGGTGGGCGGCCACCGCGTCTTTGCCGAGGCGTTCGCTCAAGTGTCGGCTCAGGCGTTCGGCCAGGCGCCGGGTGTTGACGAAAATCAGCGTGGTCCGGTGTTCGCGGGCGAGGGCGGCGAGGCGGTCATAGACCAGCTCCCACACGTCGTTGGCCATCACCGCTGACAACGGCACGGGCGGCACTTCGATATCGAGATCCCGTGGGCGGGCATGGCCGATGTCGATGATTTCGCAGTCGCGATCACCGCCAACCAAAAAACGCGATACCGCCTCGATGGGTTTTTGCGTGGCGGACAGGCCGATTCGCACCAGCGGTTGCGGGCAAAGCGCTTGCAGGCGCTCCAGGCTCAGGGCCAGGTGACTGCCGCGTTTGCTGGCGGCGATGGCGTGGATTTCGTCGACGATCACCGTTTGCGTGGTGCCGAGCATTTTCCGGCCGGAGTCGGAGCCGAGCAGCACGTATAAGGATTCCGGAGTGGTCACCAGAATGTGCGGCGCGGTTTTGCGCATGGCCGAGCGGTCTTTTTGCGGCGTATCGCCGGTGCGCACGGCAGTGCTGATCGGCACGTCGGGCAGGCCCATCAGGCGTAACTGCTCGGTGATGCCGGCCAGCGGGTTTTGCAGGTTGATCCGGATGTCGTTGGACAGGGCCTTGAGCGGCGAAACGTAGACCACCAGGGTTTCGTCCGGCAGGCCATCCGGGTTTTCCAGGCCGCGATGGACCAGATCGTCGAGCACGGCCAGAAACGCGGTGAGGGTTTTGCCGGAGCCGGTGGGCGCGGCAATCAGCGTTGAACGGCGCTGGCGGATCAACGGCCACGCCCGGGCCTGGGCGGCGGTAGCCGTCGCGAAGGTGTTGCTGAACCAGGCGCTGACGGCGGGGTGGAAACCGTTCAGCGCGCTGTCTGCGGGGATGGGCAGGTTCATGAACCAATTTATGCGGGTGGGGACGGGAAGTTGCAAGTACCGCTCAGGCTCTGTGTTGATCCTGAGGCCAGTAGCCGCACCACAAATCCTCGGGAACTACACTTTACGGGTGACGGTTGCGCACTAAACCCGCAAAATGCAACGATTCCGGCAATTATTGAGGACATCGCCTGCGGGCGCTGTCGATAAAGCCATCGTTCCAATCAGACTGGGCCTGCTGACTCTATGCGAATGCGCCTTATGTTACTGGGCGGCGGAAATGCCCTTGGGCAGGCGCTGATTCGCCTCGGTGCGGAGGAAGACATCGGTTTCCTCGCCCCCCGCCCACCACAAGACGGCTGGGACGCCGCGAGCCTGACGCAACTGCTCGACGATACCCGTCCGGATGCGTTGATCAATCTCGCCTACTATTTCGACTGGTTCCAGGCCGAGACCGTCAGCGAACAGCGTCTGGCCGGGCAGGAGCGCGCCATCGAGCGTCTGGCCGAATTGTGCCAGCATCACAACATCGTGCTGGTGCAACCGTCGAGTTATCGCGTGTTCGATGGCTCCCGGGCGACCGCCTACAGCGAAAAAGACGAACCGGTACCGTTGGGTCTACGCGGTCAAGCTTTGTGGCGCATCGAGCAAAGCGTGCGCGCCACCTGTCCGCAGCACGTGTTGCTGCGTTTCGGCTGGCTGCTCGATGACAGCCCCGACGGCACCCTCGGGCGATTCCTCACCCGGGCCGAGAAAGCGGAAGAACTGCTGATGGCGGATGATCGTCGCGGTAATCCGACGCCGGTGGACGATGCTGCCCGGGTGATCATTTCGGTGCTCAAGCAACTCGATTGCGCGGCGCCGCTGTGGGGCACTTACCACTACGCCGGGCATGAGGCGACCACGCCGCTGGCACTGGGGCAGGCGATTCTCACTGAAGCACGCGCCCTGCACCCGCTGGCCATCGAAGCGCCGACTGCCCAGGCTCACGCCGCGCGGCCCGACGCTGCCGAAGAACCGCAACACGCGGTGCTGGCCTGCAAGAAAATTCTGCACACTTTCGGGATCAAACCCCGCGCCTGGCGCGCGGCACTCCCGGGCTTACTGGATAGGTTTTATCGCCATGGCTGACGGCCCTGTTTTAATCACCGGCGGCGCCGGTTTCATCGGTTCGCACCTGACCGATGCCTTGCTCGCCAAAGGGCATTCGGTGCGAATTCTCGATGACTTGTCCACCGGCAAACGCAGCAACCTGCCGATGGACAATCCCCTTGTCGAACTGATCGAAGGCGATGTCGCTGATGCCGCCCTGGTGGCACAGGCGATGCTCGGTTGCAGCGCGGTGGCGCATCTGGCCGCGGTGGCTTCGGTGCAGGCTTCGGTGGATAACCCGGTGAAAACTCACCAGAGCAACTTCATCGGCTCGCTGAACGTCTGCGAAGCCATGCGTCAGGCCGGTGTCAAACGCGTGTTGTACGCGTCCAGCGCAGCGGTCTATGGCAACAACGGTGAAGGCGAGTCGATCGATGAAGACACGCCCAAGGCACCGTTGACGCCGTATGCGGCGGACAAGTTGGCGAGCGAGCATTACTTCGATTTCTATCGCCGCCAGCATGGTCTGGAACCGGTGATTTTCCGCTTCTTCAACATCTTCGGCCCGCGCCAGGATCCGTCCTCGCCGTACTCCGGGGTGATCAGCATTTTCAGCGAGCGCGCGCAGAAAGGCCTGCCGATCACCGTGTTCGGTGATGGCGAGCAGACTCGGGATTTTGTCTACGTCGAGGACCTGGTGGACGTGCTGGTGCAAGCCATCGAGAAACCGCAGGTTGAGGTCGGCGCGGTGAATGTCGGCTGGAATCAGGCGACGACTCTCAAGCAGATGCTTGAAGCCCTTGAAGCCGTGGTCGGCAAGCTGCCGCCCGTTAGCTACGGCCCGGCGCGTTCCGGTGACATCCGCCATTCACGAGCGAATAACCGGCGTTTGCTGGAGCGGTTCACCTACCCGGAGCAGACGCCGATGAGCGTTGGCCTGGCGCGGTTGTTGGGGCACTGAGGTTTTACACAGTCGTGAAAAAGGCGCCTTGAAGGCGCCTTTTTTGTGTGTCGAATATGACCGATGCAGTTCTTTGTGGTGAGGGGGCTTGCCCCCGTTGGGTTGCGAAGCAGCCCCACTGCATTTCGCCTGACGTCCTCATCGGTTGGATGGCGCCTGCTGCGCAGGCGAACGGGGGCAAGCCCCCTCGCCACAGTTCTTTAGAACTTGTAACCCAGACCGACCATGTAGATGAACGGATCGACGTCCACGTTCACCCGTGCGCGGGTGCCCGGGGCCACGGCGTTGTTCTCGACGGTGGCACGGGTGTCGATGTCGATGTAGCGCACCTGGGCGTTGATCATCACGTTGTCGGTCAGCATGTAGTCGGCACCGACTTCCCAGGCCAGGCCCCAGGAGTTTTTCGCGTTGAAGTTGCTGAAGCCATTGGCGCTGGCTTCGCTGCTGACGTGCTCGTCGTAGATCCAGGTGTAGTTGATCCCGCCGCCGACATACGGCTGGAATGCGGACTTGGCATCCATCGGATAGTAGACCAGGCTCAGGGTCGGCGGCAGGTGTTTCAGGGTGCCGAGTTTGCCGTTGGCGGCGCCGAGCGCGGTGCCTTTGAGCTTCACGTCATGCTCGAACGGCGAGGCCGCGAGCAGTTCGATCCCCAGGTGGTTGGTGATCATGTAGGCGAAGTTCAGGCCCAGTTGCGTGTCGCTGCTCATGGTGGCCTTGCCACCCAAGTCGGCGCCCTTCAGCGGGCCTTGATCGACTTTGACGCTGGAGCTGTCGGCTGTCGGATTGACGGTGATCGCACCGGCCCGAACGATGATATTGCCAGCCTCATGGGCATGGGTGAGCGGGGCTGCGAGCGCGAGGGCAAGCAGCGAAGCGCTGAGCAGGGACTTGTGCATGGGGGCTCCAAAGGACGTTAAAAATGTTTGATGTCCAATGGTAGGGATCCAACTGATACGGTCTTTTGACTCAGCTCAATTAAACAGTGATGGGCTGATTTTGAGGGCCTCATCGCGGGCAAACCCGCGATGGCAGTCTTGTAGGCGACAGATAACCACCGGATTCACTCCGGCAGTTCATACACATAAATCTTCTGCGCCTCCATCTGATACCCGGCATCCGCCAATTCGCTGGTGGACGCCTTGACCTGCAACGCACCTTCGACCCAGTACGGCTGGTACAGCTCATCGAGCTTCACGCCGACTTCGCTCCTGACGTGCACGATCTGGTTTGACGGCGGCGGCGGTACGTGGATGCAGGCGCCGAAATACGGCACCAGCAGAAACTCCGTGGTGCGGCCTTCTTCACTGACTTCCAGTGGCACGATGTACCCCGGTAAACGAATGTTCTGGCCATCGAGACTCTTCACTACCGGCGCGTTCGGCATGTCTTGTTTGGCTGCCGGCGCCGACTCCGCGGACAACGCGTCGCTCATCTTCGACAGGTCGTGCAGCGGCGTCATGTTCGGCACTTCCGGCGGGGCATCCGGCGGGATCATTTCCGACCAGGTCAGGTCTTTCGGTTCGGCGGCCCACAGCGGCAGGGCAACCAGCATCAACAACGCAAGCAGGGCGCGGGGCATGTTCAAGGTCCTCACAGGCGGATCGACAGGCCATCGGCCAAGGATTGGCGATAAGCGCGCCAGGCCGGCACGCTGCCCATCAGCAGCGCGGCGATCAGGATGCCACCGAGCAGCGTCCATTCATATTCGCTTGGCCAGGCCAGCGGCAGGTACAAACCGTAATTCGACTGCACGTAACCCTGCGCCACGGCGATGCCGACATACAGCAGCGCCACGCCGGCAATCACTCCCGACAGCGCCAGGGCAAACGCTTCCAGCACCAGTAAAGTCGCGATATGCCATGGCCGCGCGCCCACCGAACGCAGAATCGCCATCTCGCGGCGGCGCTCGTTGAGGCTGGTGAGAATCGCCGTGAGCATGCCGATCAACCCGGTCAGCACCACGAACAGCGAGACGACGAACAAGGCTTTTTCCGCCGTGCTCATCAAGCTCCACAGCTCCTGCAACGCCACACCCGGCAGGATCGCGAGCATCGGTTCGCCACGGAATTCGTTGATTTCACGTTGCAGCGCGAAGGTCGAAATCTTGTTGTTAAGGCCGAGCATGAACGCGGTGATCGCTTGCGGCGTCAGGTCCATGTTGCGCGCCTGATCGGCACTGACCCGACCGTTACCCCGCGCCGGTACACCGTTGTGCCAGTCGATGTGGATCGCTTCCATGCCGCCGAGGCTGATGTGCAGCGTGCGGTCCACCGGGGTGCCGGTGCGTTTGAGGATGCCGACCACGGTGAACGGCTTGTCGTCGTGCTTGACCAGGCTGATCGCCGCCACGCCATGGGCCAGCACCAGTTTGTCGCCGAGTTTGTAGTGCAGCGCGTCGGCCACTTCGGCGCCGAGCACCACTTCGAACGGATCGCTGGCGAAGGCACGGCCGTCGGCCAGTTCCAGATGCTGTTGATGGCCGTACTGGTAATGCTCGAAGTACGCCTCAGTGGTGCCCATCACCCGATAACCACGATGGGAATCGCCGAGGGACATCGGGATCGCCCACTTCACTTTCGGGTTGTTGGCGAACTGCTCGAAGCTGTCCCAGCGGATGTTGTTGGTGGCGTTGCCGATGCGGAATACCGAATACAGCAGCAGGTTCACAGAGCCGGAACGCGCGCCGACGATCAGGTCGGTGCCGCTGATGGTGCTGGCGAAACTGGCCTTGGCCTCGGTGCGCACCCGCTCCACCGCCAGTAGCAGGCAGACCGACAGGGCGATGGCGAACGCGGTGAGGATCGCGGTGAAGCGACGGTTAGCGAGGCTGGCCATGGCTAGACGAAACAAATACATCTCAAACCTCGGACGGGGTGGCGGCGCGATTGAGATCGGCCAGCGACAGGTGGCGATCGAACAGCGGCGCGAGGCTCTGATCGTGGCTGACGAACAACAGGCTCGAGCCGGCTTCGCGGCATTCGGCGAACAGCAGGCGAATGAAGTTTTCGCGAGCGTCGTAATCCAGTGCCGAGGTCGGTTCGTCGGCGATCACCAGTTCCGGCTGACCGATCAGCGCACGCGCGGCAGCGACCCGTTGCTGCTGGCCGATGGACAGCGAATCGGCACGACGGGCCAGAATGTTTTCGTCCTTCAGGCCCAGATGGGCGAGCAGGGTGGCGGCGGCCTGATCGACGCTGCCGTGGCGCTGTTTCGCCCGCTCGGCGCGCAGTTTCGAGAAGTGACAGGGCAGTTCGACGTTCTCCCGCACCGACAGAAACGGCAGCAAGTTGAATTGCTGGAAGATGTAGCCGGTGTGATCGACCCGGAAGTGGTCGCGAGCCCCGGCAGACAGTTCGGTCAATTCCTGGCCGAGCAACCGGATGCTGCCGCGATCAGGCTTTTGCACACCGCCGAGCAAGCCGAGCAGGGTGGTCTTGCCGCTGCCGCTGGGGCCTTTGAGGAACAGGGTTTCACCAGGCTCCAGGCGAAACGCCGGGATGTCCAGCAGCGGCGGGTGACCGGGCCAGCTGAAGCCCAGGTCGGACAGTTCGATGAGTGCTTGGGTCATGGCGCCGATTTCATGGGGATTGGTGTCGGATCAGAATTTCAGGGCGGCGGCCTTGGCCGTCACTTCAACCCCTTGCTGTCCGCTCGGGCTGATCAGTTGTACCTGAATCTTCTGGGTAGCCGGGAATGTGCTGAAGACAGTCGCCAGATCCAGGGTTTTCAGCGCGCCTGGGGCCGAGCAACTGAATTGGTAATGGGCGTGGATTTCGCTGTGATCATGGTGATGTTCGTGACCGTCCTTGGCCTCCTCGTGATCATCTTCGTCGGCATCCGGCTTGTCACCGAACAGCGGGCTTTCCAGTTCTTGAGTCGCGACCACGCAACCGGCGGCTTTCGGCAGGTTGAACAGTGTCAGTGGTTTTTCCAGTTGGGCGCGGACGGCGGCGACTTTAGCCTTGTCGGCGTCGGTGGTGGCGACGTGTTCGAAACCCACCAGGTTCATTGCCGGGCTTTCCAGTTCCAGCTCCAGGGTCTGGCCGTCCAGCGCCGCATTCAAACGACCGACGCCGTGTTCGTGGGCGCCGAGGCTGCCGTGCTCATGGTCGTGATCATGCTCGACAGCCGCGTGGGCGACAGCCAGCGGCAACAAGGCAAACGGCAAAGCGAGCAGCAGACGGCGCATGGCGGGTCTCCGAAAAGTAAAATGAAGAATTTGTTATGTAATCTTATAACGAAAGTGCCGAGAGTTTGACCGTCTGCTTGGCGTTGTGCAAGACCCATGGGAGCATGCGGGTCAGGTATGTGATGGAGCAGACTTATGTTGCGTATACGCGGAAGCATCGGCGACTGGCCGGTGGATTTGACCCTGGAGCTGGATGAGGGCGACTGGGCGCAGCTCGGTGCGCAGTTGCAGGCAGCCAAACCCGAGGCGAGTGTGACCCCCTCCAAACCGGTGAATCAGGACGAGGCGCTGTGGCAGATCGCCAAAGAATTGCTGCGCAAGGCCGGGCAATTGAGCGGGCCGGATTTGCTGGAGCAACTGGAAGGGCTGACCGGCAGCGCAGCGGCGGGCAAGCGCTTGTTGGTGCGCTTGCGCCACTGCGCGGACGTCAAAGTGGTGAGCGGCGGGGATACGCCGCTCTACAGCTGGATCGAGTAAGCCGCAAAAAAATCTTAATAGAGCGCGGCAAACAGCTTGCGACGGTACGTGGTCACCAACGGGTGATCGTTGCCCAGCAGTTCGAACACTTGCAGCAAGGTCTTGTGTGGCAAGCCTTCGCTGTAGCTGCGGTTGCGGATGAACAGTTTCAGCAACGCATCCAGCGCCGCATCGTATTGCTGACGGGCCAGTTGCTGGATCGCCAGTTGATAGACCGCCTCATCGTCCTGCGGGTTTTTCGCCAGGCGTGCTTTCAGGTCTGCCGCATCCGGCAAATCCCTGGCCTGACCGAGAAACTGGATCTGCGCCTTGGCGCCGGCCAGTGCGGCCTTGTGCTCATCGGTCTTGACCGCGTCGAGCACGGCTTGCGCTTCACTCAGCTCGCCGCGCTCGGTAAGGCAGCGGGCGTAGAGGATCAGTGCCTTGGCATTGGTGTTGTCTTCAGTCAGCAAGACCTTGAGTGTGGCTTCGGCGTCGGCGAAACGGCCGTCATCGAACAGCGCCTGAGCCTGTTCGAACGGATCGGCGGCGGCTGGAGGCGGCATTTGTACATGAGGTTCGAGCATCGTGCGCACAGCGGATTCCGGTTGCGCACCGGCAAAACCGTCCACCGGCTGACCGTCCTTGAACAGCACCACGGTCGGCAGGCTGCGAATGCCGAAACGCGCAACAATGTCCTGCTCGATGTCGCAGTTGACCTTGGCCAGCAGCAACTCACCCTGATAGCTCTCGGCGATGGTTTGCAGCATCGGCATCAAGGCCTTGCACGGCGCACACCATTCGGCCCAGAAATCCACCAGTACCGGTTTGTGGAAAGAGTTCTCGATCACCGACTGGTCGAAATCGGCAGTCGTGGCGTCGAAGATGTACGGCGTTTCCTGACTCATGGGGGATCTCGTAAAAGCGTGGATGAGGCCACTATAAGGCTTGGTGGGGGGCGGCTGAAAGCGGGGGTGATCCAACTCTTGCCCGTGAAGCTTTTTGCTAACCGCGCCGCGCGTGGTAAAGGCTCACATGCCGAAACTCTTCGGGCTCGGCCAGGTCCGGCAAGGTCATCGCCTCCAGCATCTCGATGCGCCGATACAGCGGATGGCGAAAATCCCGCACCCGTGAATCCGCCACCAACGCTTCCCGGCCACGGCTGAGAAACTCGTTGAGTAGCGGCAGATTTTCCCGGTCGTACAACACGTCGGCCACCAGAATCAGATCAAATCGATCCGCTTCGGCGAAAAAATCCGTCGAGTAGCGCAGCTGCACATCATTGAGTTCGGCATTCGCCCGACACGCGGCAATCGCCAGCGGGTCCAGGTCACAGGCCACCACTTCCAGCGCCCCGGCCTTCACTGCCGCAATCGCGGCCACCCCGGAACCGGCGCCGAAATCCAGCACCCGTTTGCCTTCGACCCAGTGCGGGTGTTCGGCGAGATAGCGGGCCACGGCCAACCCACTGGCCCAACAGAAACTCCAGTACGGCGGCTCGTGGAGAATCCGCCGGGTTTCTTCGGGGCTGAAGGCGCGGTCCATGTTGTCGCCGTCGATCAGCCAGAGTTTCAGCTCGGTGCCCGGTAACTCGCAGGCTACAAGCTGCGCGTCACCGAGCAGTTCACCCAACGCCTGTTGCAGGTCGAGCGGTGCAATCATGGCGCTTTGACGAATTGCAGTTGACCCAGGGCCTGGGTTGTCGGCTGTGTGACGATTTGCGCCGGCAGATGCAGTATCAACTGCCCGGACTGGCTGGCACGGCCGCGCAGTTCAACGCGAGCGCCAACCGGGAAGGATTCAGGGTTGAAACGCAGGCGAAACGGCAACACCTGATTGGTGCCGATCAGGTTGGCACTGGCGAGCAATTGTTGCGGACGACCCTTGTCGTCGATCACCAGCAGCGCCAGTTCGACTTCGGCGTCGGCCGGCACGCCCAGCAGGGTGCCGCTGATTTCACGTTGGTAAGCCGGCAGCGGGCCGAGCTCGGCAGACGCCTTGGCTTTCTTCTGTGCCTGTTGCGGCGCCGGGCCGGGCGTCGGTGGCTGGGGCTTGGGTGCATCGCTGCCACAGGCCACCAGCAGGCTGAAAAGACTGAGCAAAACGAGCGGTCGTAACGACATTGGCGGCTCCGGCAAGGTGAAAACATTATAGCCCGTCTGTATACCGCAAACCCTATGGCTTGTCTTGCCACGGGGATGCGCTACCATGGCCCTCCCATTTTTTGTTGCCTGCCACCATGCACTGTCCCTTCTGCGGTGCCAACGACACCAAGGTCATCGACTCGCGTCTGGTCGCCGAGGGCGAACAGGTGCGCCGCCGGCGTGAATGCCTGGCCTGCGGCGAACGCTTCACGACGTTCGAAACCGCTGAACTGGTGTTGCCGCGCCTGATCAAAACCGACGGCAGTCGCCAGCCGTTCGACGAAGAAAAACTTCGTGCCGGCATGCAGCGAGCGCTGGAGAAGCGCCCGGTGAGTGTCGAGCGCCTGGAATCGTCGCTGGTGCACATCAAACACAAGCTGCGCGCCACTGGCGAGCGCGAGGTCAAATCCCTCGTGGTCGGCGAACTGGTGATGGCCGAGCTGAAAAAGCTTGATGAAGTCGCCTATATCCGCTTCGCTTCGGTGTACCGACGCTTCCAGGACCTCAACGAGTTCCGCGAAGAGATCGATCGCCTCGCCCGTGAACCGGTGAAAGAATGACCACCTCCCCGGAACAAGCCATCCTCGACGCCCATTACATGGCCCGTGCCCTGGAACTGGCGCGCAAAGGTCATTACACGACGCACCCCAACCCGCGGGTTGGTTGCGTGGTGGTGCGTGATGGGCAGATTGTCGGCGAAGGCTGGCATGTGCGCGCCGGCGAGCCCCATGCCGAAGTCCACGCCTTGCGTGCCGCCGGTGACAAGGCGCGAGGCGCCACGGCTTACGTGACCCTGGAACCGTGCAGCCACCACGGCCGTACACCGCCCTGCGCCGATGCGCTGGTGAATGCCGGTGTGGCGCGCGTCGTTGCGGCGATGCAGGACCCGAACCCGGAAGTCGCCGGTCGCGGTCTGCAACGTCTGGCCCAGGCGGGTATCGCCACCGAAAGCGGCGTGCTGGAAGGCGAGGCGCGCAAGCTTAATGAAGGTTTCCTCAAGCGCATGGAACACGGCTTGCCGTTCGTGCGGGTCAAGTTGGCCATGAGCCTCGACGGGCGCACGGCGATGGAAAGCGGCGAGAGCCAGTGGATCACCGGCCCGGCGGCACGTTCGGCGGTACAACGGCTGCGCGCTCAGGCCAGCGTGGTGCTGACCGGCGCCGACACGGTGCTGGCGGACAATGCCCGCTTGACCGTGCGAGCCGATGAATTGGGCCTCGATCCCGAACAAACGGCCTTGGTCATGAGCCGTCCGCCACTGCGCGTGCTGATCGACGGTCGCCTGCGGGTGCCGCTGGACGCGCCGTTCTTCAAGGCCGGCCCGGCATTGGTCGCGACGTGCATGGCGATCGAAGAGCAATACGCCAACGGTCCGGAATGCCTGATCGTGGCGGGCGACGATGGCCAGGTCGACTTGCGCAAGTTGCTGGTTGAACTGGCTGCCCGTGACGTCAACGAGGTGCTGGTCGAGGCTGGCCCACGTCTGGCCGGGGCGTTTGCTCAGCAAGGGTTGGTGGACGAGTTCCAGATATTCATTGCCGGCAAGTTCCTCGGCTCCACGGCGCGACCGTTGCTGGACTGGCCGCTGGCGCAGATGAAAGATGCGCCCGAGCTCAAAATTACCGAAATCCGCGCGGTTGGCGATGACTGGCGAGTCATTGCCATACCTGTCCCAACGGTCAGCGTATAATTCCCGGCTGCAGCCCAGAAGGCCCTGTTCTCGAGGAGGACTCCATGTTTACCGGCATCATCGAATCCATCGGCAGTATTCGTGCATTGACCCCAAAAGGCGGAGATGTGCGAGTTTACGTAGAAACCGGCAAGCTCGACCTGAGCGACGTCAAACTGGGTGACAGCATTGCCGTCAACGGCGTGTGCCTGACGGCGGTTGAACTGCCGGGCAATGGCTTTGCGGCGGACGTCAGTCGCGAAACCCTCGACTGCACCGCCATGAATGACCTCAAAAGCGGTAGCCCAGTAAATCTGGAAAAAGCCCTGACCCCGACCACCCGCCTCGGGGGGCACTTGGTCAGCGGTCACGTCGACGGTGTCGGCGAAGTGGTCTCGCGCACCGACAATGCCCGCGCCGTGGAATTTCGCATCCGTGCGCCGAAAGAACTGGCCAAGTACATCGCCCATAAAGGTTCGATCACCGTCGACGGCACCAGCCTGACGGTGAACGCGGTCGATGGCGCCGAATTCCTGCTGACGATCATTCCGCACACCCTGAGCGAAACCATCATGGCTTCTTACAAGCCAGGTCGCCGGGTGAACCTGGAGGTCGATCTGCTGGCCCGTTATCTGGAGCGCCTGCTGCTGGGCGACAAGGCTGCTGAGCCTGGCTCTTCACAAAAGTCTGGCGGCACGATTACTGAAAGCTTTCTGGCCCAAAACGGCTATCTCAAATCCTGACTCAAGGGGGTGCCTTGTGGCGCTCAATAGCATCGAAGAACTGGTTGAAGACATCCGCCAAGGCAAGATGGTCATCCTCATGGATGACGAAGACCGCGAGAACGAAGGCGACCTGATCATGGCCGCCGAGTGCTGCAAGGCTGAACACATCAACTTCATGGCCAAGCACGCCCGTGGCCTGATCTGCATGCCGATGAGCCGCGAGCGCTGCGAACTGCTCAAGCTGCCATTGATGGCGCCACGCAACGGTTCCGGCTTCGGCACCAAGTTCACCGTGTCCATCGAAGCCGCCGAAGGCGTGACCACCGGTATCTCCGCGGCCGACCGTGCGCGCACCGTGCAAGCCGCTGCCGCCAAAGACGCCAAGGCTGAAGACATCGTCAGCCCCGGCCACATCTTCCCACTGATGGCCCAGGCTGGCGGCACCCTGGCCCGCGCCGGTCACACCGAAGCGGCTTGCGACCTGGCGCGCATGGCCGGTTTCGAGCCGAGCGGTGTGATCTGCGAAGTGATGAATGACGACGGCACCATGTCCCGTCGCGCCGAACTCGAAGCGTTTGCCGCCGAGCACAACATCAAGATCGGCACCATTGCCGACCTGATTCACTACCGGATGATCCACGAACGTACCGTTCAGCGGATTGCCGAGCAGCCGCTGGACAGCGAACTGGGCCAGTTCAACCTGGTGACCTATCGTGATTCGGTGGAAGGCGACGTGCACATGGCACTGACCCTGGGCAACGTGTGCGCCGAAGAACCGACCCTGGTTCGGGTGCACAACATGGACCCGCTGCGTGACCTGCTGATGGTCAAGCAACCGGGCCGCTGGAGCCTGCGCGCCGCCATGGCCGCGGTTGCCGAGGCTGGCAGTGGTGTGGTGCTGTTGCTCGGTCACCCGCTCGATGGCGACGTGTTGCTGGCGCACATCCGCGAAACCGCCGACCACCTGGCGGTGAAAAAGCCGACCACCTACAGCACTGTGGGTGCCGGTTCGCAGATCCTTCGGGACCTGGGCGTGCGTAAAATGCGCCTGATGTCTGCGCCGATGAAATTTAATGCGATATCCGGTTTCGATCTGGAAGTTGTAGAATACGTGCCCTCCGAATAATGACCGGTTGTTTCCAGTCCTTGATTCGCGGCTAACACATCACTGAGGGACGCGTAGAAAGCGCGTCCCGGCTCTTTAAGAGATCTAACGAATGACCCTGAAGACCATCGAAGGTACCTTCATCGCCCCTAAAGGCCGCTACGCTCTGGTAGTGGGCCGTTTCAACAGCTTCGTGGTTGAAAGCCTGGTCAGCGGTGCAGTTGATGCCCTGGTTCGCCATGGCGTGAGCGAAAGCGACATCACCATCATCCGTGCGCCTGGCGCCTTCGAAATCCCGCTGGTTGCGCAGAAAGTCGCTCAGAAGGGCGAGTTTGCGGCAATCATCGCCCTGGGCGCGGTCATTCGTGGCGGTACTCCGCACTTCGAATACGTGGCTGGCGAATGCACCAAGGGCCTGGCCCAGGTGTCCATGGAGTTCGGCGTACCGGTCGCTTTCGGCGTACTGACCGTTGATTCCATCGAACAAGCCATCGAACGTTCCGGCACCAAGGCCGGTAACAAAGGTGCTGAAGCTGCCCTGTCCGCTCTGGAAATGGTCAGCCTGCTGGCGCAGTTGGAGGCCAAGTGATTAGCGACGATAGCGATCGTTTCAACCCGCGCGATCCAAAGCCTGCGGATGCCGGCAAGCCATCGAAAAGCGCCAAGCGTCGCGAAGCCCGTCAGCTCGCGACTCAGGCGCTGTACCAATGGCACATGGCCAAGCAGTCGCTGAACGAGATCGAAGCGCAGTTCCGGGTCGATAACGATTTCACCGATGTCGATGGCGCGTACTTCCGCGAAATCCTGCACGGGGTTCCGCAGTTCAAGACCGAAATCGACACCGCGCTCAAGCCTTGCCTGGACTTGACCATCGAAGAGCTGGACCCGGTTGAACTGGCGGTTCTGCGCCTGTCCACCTGGGAGCTGCTCAAGCGCGTCGACGTGCCGTACCGCGTTGTGATCAACGAAGGTATCGAACTGGCCAAGGTCTTCGGTTCCACCGACGGTCACAAGTTCGTCAACGGTGTGCTCGACAAGCTGGCCCCGCGTCTGCGTGAAGCTGAAGTGAAGGCGTTCAAGCGCTGATCGGCGCTTGAACTGCCATTGCCATGGGCGAGTTTGAGCTGATCCGCAATTTCTTCGCCGCCGCGCCTTGTGCGCAGGGCGGCGAAGGCGTTGCCCTCGGGATCGGCGACGACTGCGCCTTGCTGGCTGTTCCTTCCGGGGAGCAGTTGGCGATTTCTACCGATACGCTGGTGGCCGGTGTGCATTTCGCCGACCCCTGCGACCCGTTTCTGCTCGGCCAGCGCTCGCTGGCCGTGGCCGTCAGTGACCTGGCCGCCATGGGCGCCACCCCCGTTGCCTTTACCCTTGCCTTGACCTTGCCGACCGGGACTTCCGATTGGCTGGAAGCGTTCGCCCGTGGTTTGAACCTCATGGCGCAGAATTGCCGTGTAGCACTGGTGGGCGGCGATACCACTCGCGGGCCGTTGAGCCTGACCATGACCGTGTTCGGCCGGGTGCCGACCGGTCTGGCGTTGACCCGCAGTGGCGCACAGCCGGGCGATTTACTCTGTGTGGGCGGTGATTTGGGTAACGGCGCGGGCGCATTGCCGCTGGTGCTCGGCCAGCGGACAGCGGACGCGGCCATCGCCGATCCATTGCTGGCCCACTACTGGTCGCCGCAACCGCAACTGGCGTTGGGCCAGGCCTTGCGTGGCAAGGCCACCGCCGCGCTGGACATCTCCGACGGCCTGCTCGCCGACTGCGGGCATATTGCCCTGGCGTCGAAAGTCGGGATTGAGGTAGAGCGCAGCAGGCTACCGTTGTCGAAGGCACTGCTGGCTTTCCTCGGTCAATCCGGCGCTGAGCAGGCTGCCCTGAGTGGCGGTGACGATTACGTGCTGGCCTTCACCTTGCCGCCTGCCGAGTTGCCATCGTTACTGGCGGACGGCTGGCCGATCCATGTGCTCGGGCAGGTGGTTGCAGGGCAGGGCGTGATTCTGCTGGACGCCGACGGACACGACATCACCCCGCCAATCCGGGGTTACCAACATTTTCGGGAGACACCGTGACAGATCATCCCAAACAGGTTCCGTCGGAGTTCGTACCGCCGTCGGTCTGGCGTAATCCATGGCATTTCCTGGCGTTCGGCTTCGGCTCGGGCACCCTGCCAAAAGCGCCGGGCACCTGGGGTTCGTTGGTGGCGCTGCCCTTTATTCCGTTGTGGCAGATGCTGCCCGACTGGGGCTACTGGCTGATGCTCGGCATCACCATGCTGTTCGGCTTCTGGCTGTGCGGCAAGGTCGCCGACGATTTGCGCGTGCACGACCATGAAGGCATCGTCTGGGACGAAATGGTCGGGATGTGGATCACCCTGTGGCTGGTGCCGCAAGGTTGGTATTGGTTGCTGGCGGGGTTCCTGATGTTCCGCTTCTTCGACATCCTCAAGCCGTGGCCGATTCGCTGGATCGACCGGCATGTGCACGGTGGCGTCGGCATCATGCTCGACGACGTGCTGGCCGGGGTGTTTGCGTGGTTGGCGATGCAAGGGCTGGTGTGGTTCTTCGCCTGAAGAATACAGCCGAGGATAAAAGATGGCTCGCTGGTTGATGGTGATGGTTTTCGCGACGTTTTGCTCCTTCGCCCAGGCGGGGGATGCGCCGACGACGCCGTCCGTGATTCACCTGGCCAGCGAAGCGTGGGAAGACTTTACCGCCGCCGATGGCCGTGGTTTGGGCTGGGACGTGTTGCGCGAAGTGTTCGAGCCTGCGGGCGTCAAACTGGATATTCGAATCGAACCTTATACACGCGCCACGGGCCTGGCACAGCGTGGCGAAGTGGACGCGTGTGTCGGTGCCTATCGGGATGAAGTCAGTGACGTGCTCTATCCGCGCTGGAGTTTCGATACCGATCCGATCTATGCATTGGGCCTGGCCACCAATCCGGCGCCGACCGCGGAAAATCTGGGCAATTACCGTTTGGCCTGGGTACGCGGCTACAAGTACCAGGCTTACCTGCCCAATGTGCAGCGCTATAACGAAGTCGCGCGGCGTACCGGGATTCTGCCGATGCTGATCCACAACCACGTCGACTACTACATTGACGCGCTGGACGAGGTTAACTCTATCGTCAGCCGAGCCAAGGATCCGTCGCAGTTTCGCCGCACGCATATCGCAGATCTGCCGCTTTACCTGTGCTTCGCCGATACTCCTCGGGCACGGCAATTGATGGCATTGTTCGATCAGCGCATGGACCTGCTGGTAAAAAGCGGCCAGTTGAAACCGATTTTCGAACGCTGGAAGCAACCCTATCCGTTCGGCTCGAAATGAAAGCGTTCTATGTGGGAGCGGGGCAGATATCGAACTTTTTGATCGTTATGGCCGATAATTCAGCCTAAGCGTCTGTAGGAACGTGCTGTTACAATGCCGCCTCTGCGAATCTTCAGTACTTATAGATCAGGAGCACACCGGTGCCTGTCGTTTTTGTCGCCGCTTCCAAGCTGCCAACGCCTTTTGCGCAATTCACCATGCACGGCTTTCTCGATGAAGAGAACGGGCGCGAGCACGTGGTGCTGAGCCTGGGTGAGATCGCCGACGGTGCGCCGGTACTCGGCCGGTTGCACTCCGAATGCCTGACCGGCGATGCCTTGTTCAGCCAGCGTTGCGACTGCGGTTCGCAACTCGAGGCGGCGTTGCAGGCGATTGCCCGTGAAGGCCGTGGCGTGTTGCTCTACTTGCGTCAGGAAGGTCGCGGCATTGGCCTGCTGAACAAGATCCGCGCCTATGAATTGCAGGACGGCGGTGCTGACACTGTTGAAGCCAACGAACGCCTGGGCTTCGCCGCCGACCAGCGCGACTACGCCATGTGCCTGCCGATGCTGGAGCACCTGGGCGTGAAGTCCCTGCGTCTGATGACCAACAACCCACGCAAGGTCAAAGCCTTGACCGACATGGGCATCGTGGTTGCCGAGCGCGTGCCGTTGCACACCGGGCACAACCCGCACAACAAACTCTACCTGGCCACCAAGGCCAGCAAGCTCGACCACATGATGGGCAACGAGCATCAGGGCGAGGTTGACCGGGCGTGACCCGCGGTCAGGTACGGCGACGACTGGCCGTCAACTGGTGGCAATATCTGGCGTTGGCCTTGCTGCCGCTGTTCGTGGTCAATGGCTTATTCGGCCAAAGCGAGGCGATTCTGCCGGTGCTGGCCATGCCGTTTTTCATTGCCGGTGTGGCGTCGATGTTTGTCAGCCTGAAGTTCTTTGGCGGTTACAAACATGCGCTGATCGCGACCCAAAAAGCCCTCGATACCCCTGAAGAACCCGCCGCCTGGATCGCCCTGGCCGCGAAACGCCGTGCTGCGTTTCTGGTCGCTGGCCTGCCCGCCTGGATCGGCGCACTGGCAGTCTTCGTTGGTCTGGAAGCCGTGCCGCTGATGCTGCTGGCGTTGTCGACGGCGGTGCTGTTCTACCTCTACCGTATCCCGCGTCAACTCGGCTGATGCGCTGCGTCTGGCTGGCAGTCCTGTTGCTGGCCATCGGTGGTCCGGCAGCTGCGGCCGAGCGGGTTGTCAGCCTGGCACCGTCGCTTTCTGAAATCGTTATTGAACTGGGTTCGGCAGACCTGCTGGTCGGCGTGCTGGATGCCGGTGAGCGTCCTGCCGAGCTCAAAGACATTCCTTCGGTGGGCCGCTACGGTCAGTTGGACATCGAACGGTTGCTCAGCCTCAAGCCCGATTTACTGCTGCTCTGGCCGGGCAGTGTAGGGCCGGCTCAGCGTGAACAGCTCAAGCGGCTGAACATTCCCACCTATGTCGCCGAGCCGCATGACCTCGAGCAACTCACTGCGCAGGTTGAGGCGATAGCCACGCAACTCGGGCGAGCGGAGCGGGGCGTTGCATTGGCCAAAAAACTGCGTTCGCGACTCGACTCCCTGCGCCAGCGCTATCGAAGGGACGAGCCGCTGCGGGTGTTTTATCAAGTCTGGGATCGGCCGCTGTACACCGTGGGCGGAAGGCAGATCATCAGTGATGCGCTACAGGTTTGCGGGGCGCGCAATGTGTTTGCCGACCTGCCACAGCCTGCGCCGCAGGTCAGTGTGGAGGCGGTGTTGCAGCGCAATCCCGAGGTGATTCTGGCCAGCGATCAGGCGCAGCTCGAGGCGTGGAAGGCCTGGCCCCAGGTGACGGCGGTGGCGCAGGGGCAATTGCTGCTGGTAGCGGATAAGGGCCTGGAACGGCCGAGTGGGCAGATGATCGAAGCGACGGCCAAGCTCTGTCAGTTGATCGCACCGGACCGTTAAGACCGAGGCGCGAAAGGGTCTGCTCAAACACTACAGACGTCAGATCAAAACGACGAGTTCAGATACGACGTAACCCCTGTAGGAGCTGCCGAAGGCTGCGATCTTTTGATTTTGTTTTTCAGATATGGAGCCGCCGAAGATCAGGATCAAAAGATCGCAGCCTTCGGCAGCTCCTACCGGGGGCAGGATTAGAGATTCAGCAATTGCAGGCGCTGACGCACCGCCTCTTCGATCCCGGCTTCATCCAGCCCGCATTCGGCGAGCATTTGCGCAGGCTTGGCGTGTTCGACATAGATGTCTGGCAAGCCCAGGTGCAGCACCGACTTGAGGATGTTCTCGCGGGCGAGGAACTCGCTGACCGCGCCACCGGCGCCGCCCATGATCGCGTTCTCTTCGACGGTCACCAGCAATTGGTGACTGCCGGCGATTTCGCGAACCAGTGCTTCGTCGAGCGGTTTGACGAAACGCATGTCGACGACCGTCGCATCCAGCTTCTCGGCGACTTTCAGTGCCTCGGCCAGTTGCACGCCGAACACCAGCAGGGCGACTGTGCTGCCCTGACGACGAACCACGCCCTTGCCGATTTCAATCGGTTCGAGGTCTTTCGCGATCGGTGCATTCGGGCCGGTGCCACGCGGGTAACGCACTGCCGCCGGGCCGTTGTACAGGTGGCCGGTGCTGAGCATTTTGCGCAGTTCGTTTTCGTCGCTCGGGGTCATCACCAGCATGCCGGGGATGCAACGCAGGAACGACAGGTCGAAGCTGCCTGCGTGCGTCGGGCCGTCTTCGCCCACCAGACCGGCGCGGTCGATGGCGAACAGCACGTCGAGGTTTTGCACCGCGACGTCATGAATCAGCTGGTCGTAACCGCGTTGCAGGAAGGTCGAATAGATCGCCACTACCGGTTTGGCGCCTTCACAGGCCATGCCGGCTGCCAGGGTCACGGCGTGTTGCTCGGCAATCGCCACGTCGAAATAGCGCGTCGGGAAGCGTTCACTGAAGGCCACCAGGTCGGACCCTTCCTTCATCGCCGGGGTGATCCCGACCAGGCGCGGATCGGCCGCCGCCATGTCGCACAGCCACTCACCGAACACACCGGAATATTTCGGCCCGCTGGCTTTTTTCGGCGCGGCGGCCGGAGCGTCCAGCGGTTCAAGTTTGGTAATGGCGTGGTAACCGATCGGGTCGACTTCCGCCGGGGCGAAGCCTTTGCCTTTCTTGGTGACCACGTGCAGGAATTGCGGGCCTTTCAGATCGCGCATGTTGCGCAGGGTGGCGATCAGGGTCGGCAGGTCGTGGCCATCGATCGGGCCGATGTAGTTCCAGCCCAGCTCTTCGAACAGCGTGCCGGGGACCAGCATGCCTTTGGCGTATTCTTCGGTGCGACGGGCGATTTCCCAGGCGCCGGGCAGGCGCGACAGAACCTTTTTGCTGCCTTCGCGCATGCTCGCGTAAGTGCGGCTGGAAAGGATTTTCGCCAGATAGTTCGACAGCCCGCCGACGTTGCGCGAGATCGACATGTCGTTGTCGTTGAGGATCACCAGCATGTTGGCGTCCACTTCCGGCGCGTGGTTCAGCGCCTCGAAGGCCATGCCAGCGGTCAGTGCGCCGTCGCCGATCACAGCGATCGCCTTGCGATCGCTGTGTTGCAGGCGGGCGGCAATGGCCATGCCCAGCGCAGCGCTGATCGAGGTGCTGGAGTGGCCGACACCAAAGGTGTCGTACTCGCTCTCGGAGCGACGCGGGAAGGCAGCGATGCCGTCCTTCTGTCGCAGGGTGCTCATGCGCCCGCGACGGCCGGTGAGGATTTTGTGCGGATAAGCCTGATGACCCACGTCCCACACCAGCCGGTCGTCCGGGGTGTCGAAAACGTAGTGCAACGCGATGGTCAGCTCGATCACGCCCAGGCCGGCACCGAAATGCCCACCGGTCTGGCCGACCGTGTAGAGCAATTCCAGGCGCAACTCATCAGCCAGGGTTTCCAGCTCGGCTTCGCCTAACCGGCGCAGGCCGTCCGGCGTGTTGGCACGGTCGAGCAGGGGCGTGGTCGGGCGCTTACGGGGAATCTCATGAAACGTCGTGGGCATCAGGCGAATCGTTATAGGTATAAAAGATGCGGCAGTTTACCTGATGCATCGCCCCCTGCCCACGCGTTGGTCTTTTTTGGCGGATACGCCGTCAGTTGCGGCGGTCAACGATATACCGGGCCAGATCACGCAAGGGCTCGGCTGCAGCGTCAAACGGTCGCAGTGCGTGCAGGGCCTGGTCGCGCAGTTCCAGAGCGTAGGCCTTGGCCGCGTCGAGACCGAGCAGCGCCGGGTAGGTCGGCTTGTCCCGGGCGATGTCGGCGCCCTGGCGTTTACCGAGGGTGGCGGTGTCACTTTCGACGTCGAGAATGTCGTCCTGGACCTGAAATGCCAGGCCGATGGCCTGTGCATAACTTTGCAGCGACTTCAGTTCGTCCTTCTCGGCACGGCCACTGGCCAGGGCACCGAGTTTGACGCTGACCTCGATCAACGCGCCGGTCTTGTGCCGATGCATGTATTCAAGGGCATTTTGATCGAGCTTCAGACCCACCGAGCCAAGATCGATGGCTTGCCCGCCGACCATGCCCGCCGGGCCTGCCGCCAGCGCCAGGGCGCTGACCATCTGCAGCCGGGTTTCGGCATCCGACGCACTCAGGCGCGGGTCGAGCAGGGCGCTGAAGGCCAGGCTCTGTAAACCGTCGCCGGCGAGAATCGCGCAGGCTTCGTCGAATTTCTTGTGGGTGGTCGGCTGGCCGCGACGCAGGTCGTCATCGTCCATGGCCGGCAAATCGTCGTGCACCAGCGAATAGGCATGGATCAGCTCAACCGCGCAGGCTGCGCCGTTGGCTTGCTCGGCCTTGCCGCCCAGCGCTTCACACGCGGCGTAGGCCAGCAGCGGACGTACACGCTTGCCGCCATTCATCACGCTGTAGCGCATGGCTTCATAGAGGCGGGCGAGCTCAGGGCTCGGCGGGTTGAACAGGGTTTCCAGTGCTGCATTGACGCGGGCCTGGCTGGCTGCCGAATACGCTGCAATCATTCTGGCTGATCCGCGTCGAAGGGTTCCTCGGCCAACTCGCCATCACGCTCGAGCAGCACTTGAACCTTCTGCTCGGCCTGGGCCAGCGCCGCCTGGCAATCACGGGTCAGCCCGATGCCCTGCTCGAAAGCGGTCAGCGAGTCTTCCAGCGACAATTCGCCGTTCTCCAGACGCTCCACCAGCGTTTGCAGGTCAGCGAGGGATTGTTCGAAATCCAGTGCAGCTTTTTTGCGGGCCATGGCGGCTATTTCCGGTTGACGTTAAACCGGCGCGACACTAGCAGACATGGGGGGTATGGGCAAATGAGCGGGCCTGAAAACCCCTGTCGCGGCGTCGGAAAAACCGAACTCAGAATGCCTCACCCTCAGGGTGAAGGATCTGGTACCGAGTGCTGCGCCCGCCACCGGGCAGGCGTTTCAGGCAGCCCTTCTCCAGCAGTTCGGTCAGATGACGGGTTGCGGTGGCTTTGGAAACCTTTGCCACTGCCTGGTATTGAGCTGCGCTGATCCCCTCCTCGAAACCACGCTCTCCGCCATCGAGTAAACGATTCAACACTTTGATCTGCTCAACTGACAGCTCAGACTCCCGATGTGCCTGCCAGAAGCGCGCTTTGGCCAGCACCGACTCGATCCGGTTCATGGCTTGTTGCAAACTACGCAGGAGCGTTTGTAGAAACCATTCCAGCCAATGCGTGATATCCAGCGTGGCTTTCTGACTGTTTTCGAGTACTCGATAGTAGCCGGAGCGATCCTCCAGGATGCTCGCCGACATGGCATAGAAGCGGATGGCCTGAGCCTCACCCTGGGCTAGCGCCAGGTCGGTGATGGTTCGTGTAAGGCGGCCATTGCCGTCGTCGAAGGGGTGCAAAGTGACGAACCAGAAGTGCGCGATACCGGCCCGCAACAATGGATCGAGGCCAGCCTGATTTCGGCTGGCTTCAAACCATCTGAGGAATGTGTCCAGTTGCTGCTCCAGGCCTTGGCGAGGCGGCGCTTCGAAGTGAACGGTTGGCCTGTCGAGTCGCCCCGAAACCACTTGCATGGGCTCATCGCCGCGTAACGTGCCAACGTGGATTGGCCGGGCGGCGAAGTCTGTATCCTGATCAGGAAACACCCATTTATGCCAATCCAGTAGTCGCTCAAGCGTCAGTGCTTCAGCAAAATGCTGCGTAGCGTCGAGCATTAGTTGCGCCAGCCCCTCACTGCGTTGGCTCACTTTATCGCCGTCGACCAGATTTAAACCTAACCGTCGTGCCAGTGAAGAGCGCACGGAACCAACATTAAGCTGTTCACCCTCGATAGCTGAAGACGTCACGATATTCTGCAATAACGCATCCAGTTCGTTCTGCGCGCATAGTGAGCTACCCACGGAACTGGCCATGCCCATCAACCGACCTTGTGCTTGCACACACTCGCGTAATAACGGTGTCAGGCGCTCGGCTTGCCAGTTGAAATTTGGCCAATCAGGCCGTTGCCAGATCCAGAGAGGTGCCATGAACTCGGGTGCTCCAAGGTGAATGAGCCGAATAATAGTCTTATTCGGCTCACTTTATGAGCCGAATAAGATCGGTATTCGGCTCACGCCCAACAAACACCGTGATTCCCACCGCAAATATAGATGTATCCGATTGTTAAAAAACTGCCGAATGGCTAATCTTCGCGCCTTCAACGACCCTATATTCAGGGTCTCTCTGACGAAACGCAGTTTTTTCGATCTGTAACGCGCCGAGGATCGGGCGCCAGGTTTCGTTATGCATGGCAGGAGGCGTCACATGCGTTGGGTTCTTTCACTGCTGATTACGCTGGTTTGCGCTCAAGTTGCGTGGGCCGAGCCCACGGCCGAGCTATCGGAACCGGTGGGCGGCTGGCGCTATCACGGCTTGCTGGACCGCAGTGAAAACCCTCGCGTCGCCTATCCCACACCGCCCATCGACCGGGGTGTGCAGCGCAATCGCACAATGATCGAAGGCCAGCTCAAGGCCCTCGGTACGCTCCGTCCGCCCCACAGCCTGGCGGTCAACGGCAATCCCCTGAATCTGTACACCGACGATCAAGGGCGTTTTGCCCGCCCGTATGCGTTCGGCGCCGGTTCCAACAGCGTCGAAGTGCGCAGTTCCGAGGGCAAGTCGCTCAAGCGCGTTCAATTCTATGAAGCCAACAACCTGCGCACCCCGGCGCGGATTCGCGTGGTGCTGGGCTGGGACGATCCCAAGGCCGAACTCGACCTGCACATCATTACCCCCGACGGCCAGCACGCGTTCTGGGCCAGTCCGGCGATGAGCAACGGTGGTGGGCTGGACCCGGACGGTGTCGATGGCCCCGGCCCGGAAATGTTCACCATGACCGCGCCGATGCACGGCACCTATCTGGTTTATGTGAACTATTGGGGCAACTACGGCAGCGGCGGCTATAACTTCGATGAGAACAGCAACCAGAACGAGGTGATCACCTCGCAAATCAATCTGGTGCTCAATGAAAACACCGTCGACGAAAAACGCGAGACGTTCATCGTGCCCTTGCGGGCAATCGGCGACCTGCTGCTGGTCAAGACTTTCAACTATTAAACATCCCGCACCACGGATGAAATCGGGTTTTGTGAACATGAGCGATAACACTGTGACTCCGGCCGCCGACGTACCAGCAGCCAAAACTCCACGTCGTTGGCCGGCGCTGCTGATCGGGCTGTGCCTGGCGGCAGGCGTAGCGGGCGGGTTAGGCTGGTTCCTGCACAAACCCAAGGCTCCGCCTGCGCAGTTGGCCAGCGACAAACTGGGCATGAGCCGCCCGGACGGTCTGCTCGAAACCCATTCCCTGAGCCAGTTGCCCAAGGATTTGCTGGCCGTGCCGTTCCTCAAGGAAACCCTGACCGAAGATTTCGTCTTCTATTACGAAGCCCATGCCGATCGCCTCGGTTTGATCGGCAGCCTGCGGCGGATCATTTACGAGCATGACCTGAAGTTGCAGGACAGCCTGATCGAGCAGCTCTTCGACCAACCGGCGGATGTGGCGCTGTGGCGTGGGGCGGATGGGCGTCTCAAGGATTTCCTGTTGGTGATGGATCGCGGCGGACTGGCCAAGGTGCTGGAGCCGCTGGCGAAAGTGGCGCTGGATGATTCGCAGCTGAGCAAGCTCGGCGAAGTGAAAGTCGGTGCCGACGCCGTCACCCTCTATCAGCTCAACTACAACGCCAGCAAGGCGTTGGTGTTCGCTTCCCATGGCGACAAATTGGTGGTGCTGTCCAATCCGGCCAAACTCTACGATCCGGAAAACGGTGCTTTGGAGGAAACTGGCGGCGTTTCGACCAAGGCGATCGCCGCCTTGCTCAACGGCGACAAACTGTTCCCCGAAGCCTTCGGCCTGCCGCCGCGTGCGCCCGAGGTAAAACAACGCCTCTCGGTCAACTCCAGCGTGTTGGCCATGGGTTATCAGCGCTTCATCCCGAACTTTGCCGGCCTGCGTTTCGACATGGACGACAAGGGCTGGCACAGCTTCCTCGCCATGGACGAACTGGACAAGCAGCCGGACTTCGATTTCAAACCGATCTGGCAAGCCATGCCGATGGGCGCCAGCGCTTGCGTGGCCTTGCCGCTGGCCGCCGAACAACAGAAACCGCTGCTGGTGAAACTCGGCGCCGAAGAGTCCGTGGCCCAGGCCCTGACCGAACACATGGCCGGTGCTGCTGGTCTGTGCTGGTACGCCGATTCCCGGCTGTACACGCCGCTGCTGGTGGCCAGCCTGAATGACGATGACAGCGCCAAACTTGATGGTGACTTGGGCAACCTGTTCGGCTCGATGGTCGGTGCCTACGAAGGCAATGTTGCCGAGCACGCATTCCCGGTGGTCGAGAAACAGGACGGTAAAACCCATCAGTGGCAGCGCCAGGTCAGCTCCAACTTCGGCCCCTATAAGGCCAAGGATGCCGAGCAGCCAGACGCAATCACCGGCAAAGCCTTCATGCGCGTCAGCCTGGCCCGTCACGGCTCGACGCTGCTGTTCTCCCTTGACGACAAACTCGTCGACAAAGCGCTGGGCACCCTCGACAAACGCTTCCCGCCGCTGGCTGACGTGCTGCCGAAAGACCTGCTGATGCCGATCTATTTCGGCCCCGATTCCATGGCGCAACTGATGCAACAGGAAACCCTCGACAGCCTGCCGCAGGACATGGAGCCGGTGTTCTACAACGCCGCGCAAACCTACCTGATTCCGAAACTGCGCACCCTCGGCGGCTACGGCAAATACGCCCTGACCTTGCCCAAAGGCAGCGAGCCCGACGGCCACTGGCAATGGCTGCCGCTGGAGTGGAAAGCCCTGTGACTGCACTCATCCGAGGCCTCGGCTTGCTGGCGTTGCTGCTGGGGACTCGCACATTCGCCAGCGAAGCCGCCGCGCTCGACCCGCAGCAATCCCAGGTATTCCGCGCCTGGTTCGTGCGCATCGCCCAGGAACAATTGACCCAAGGCCCGAGCCCGCGCTGGTATCAGCAGGACTGCGCCGGGCTGGTGCGCTTTGCCGCCAACGAAGCGCTGAAAGTCCATGACGACAAATGGCTGCGCAGCAATGGCCTGTCCAACCGCTACCTGCCGCCGGAGTTGCAACTGAGTGACGCCCAGCGCGGCCTCGCCCAGCAATGGCAGCAGGGGGGCGGTAAGGTCGGGCCTTACGTCAACGCGATCAAACTGATTCAGTTCAACAGTCATCTGGTCGGCCGCGATCTGGCCCTGGCCCGGCCTGGCGACCTGATGTTTTTCGATCAGGGCGATGACCAGCACCTGATGATCTGGATGGGCCGCTTCATTGCCTATCACACCGGCACCACCACCCCCACCGACAACGGCATGCGCTCCGCAAGCCTGCAGCAACTCATGACATGGAAGGACACCCGATGGATACCCGACGCAGCCAACCCCAACTTCATCGGCGTCTATCGACTGAACTTTCTCTCCCAATGATCGGTGCCCGCATGCTGCGCATTTGCTCAAAACTGCCTCTTTTGCTTGCGTTGGTTCTGCCGCTGTCGGCAGTCAACGCCGAAGACACCGTCGAGCCGAGCGGCTATACGCCGGTGGCCGGTGAAAGCTTTTTCCTGTTGGCCGACAGTAGTTTCGCCAGCGATGAACAGGCGGTGGTACGCCTCGAAGCGCCGGGTCGTGACTATCGCCGGTTCCGCATGGAGCCTTACGGCGGTGCGGACATTCGGGTGTATCGCATCGACAAGCCGCTGGATTTCCTCAAGCGCCAGAAGAACCTGCACCGTGTGGTCAGCGACGGCCAGTTCAAGGGCGAAGGCCTGTCGAACACCCTCGCGTATCTGTGGGACAACTGGTACCGCAAATCCCGTCGGGTGATGCAGCGGGCGTTTTCCTACGAGTCGCGTAAACAAGTCACCGAGGAAGTGCCGGAACTGAAGATGGGCACCGCCATCGCCGCGCCAACGCCCTACGACGCACAGCCGCAATTCGCGTTGATTCCGGGTCTGCCGGTGGTCAGCCAATTCCGTTATCCGCTATGGCAAGCCAAACCGATCCAGCCGCCTGAAGGCGTGAAACTGGTTGGTTCTTCCAGTGAGTTCGTCAGCGTCTCGCCGGGCAACGTTTATATCCCGTTGGGCAACCTGAAACCGGGCCTGTACCTGGTGGAAGCGCTGATCGGCAAGTACCGCGCGACCACCATGGTGTTCGTCTCCAACACCGTGGCCGTGAGCAAGATTGCCGGTGATGAATTGCTGGTGTGGGCCGCGCGCAAACACGAAGGCAGTTCGGTGCCGAAGGTTAATGTGTTGTGGACCGATGGCCTGGGTGTGATGAGCAGTGGCGCTACCGATGCCGATGGTTTGCTGCGCTTGAAACACGTCAGCCCGGAGCGTTCGTTCGTGATCGGCGAGGACGAAGAGGGCGGGGTATTCGTCTCCGAGAACTTCTACTACGACAGCGAAATCTACGACACCAAACTCTATGCGTTCACCGATCGGCCGCTGTATCGACCGGGCGATTGGGTGTCGCTGAAAATCGTCGGCCGCGAGTTCAAGAATGCCCGGGATTCCGTGGCACCGACCGCTGCCGACGTCAACGTCACCGTACTCGACGCTACCGGCACAGCGCTGCAATCGTTGGCGCTGAAGCTCGATTCCAAGGCCGGCACCCAGGGCCGTTTCCAGTTGCCGGACAATGCGGTGGCGGGTGGTTATGAGCTGCGTTTCAGCTACAAGGATCAGGCCTACAGCAGCGCCTTCCGCGTGGCTGAGTACATCAAGCCGCACTTCGAGATCTCCCTGAACCTGGCCAAGCAAGATTACCGCACCGGCGAACCGGTCAAGGGCAGT
Organism: Pseudomonas sp. Pseusp18; assembly: GCF_059506005.1. NCBI lineage: Bacteria > Pseudomonadati > Pseudomonadota > Gammaproteobacteria > Pseudomonadales > Pseudomonadaceae > Pseudomonas > Pseudomonas sp. Pseusp18. The sequence continues at coordinate 5,870,791 of NZ_CP169240.1, read as the reverse complement.
CTGGTGTTGTTGTACCCGGACGGTAAACCAGTGGCCGACGCCAAGGTGAGCCTGAGCCTGCGCGCCCAGCAGTTGTCGATGGTCGATAACGAACTGCAATACCTGGGGCAATTCCCGGTGGAGCTGACCAGCGCCGAACTGACCACCGACGCCAAGGGCAACGCGACGCTTGACCTGCCCGCCGCCGAGAAACCGAGCCGCTATATGCTCACCGTGTTCGCCAGCGATGGCGCGGCGTATCGGGTCAAGACCACCAAGGAAATCCTCATCGACCGTGGTGCCGCCAGTTTCCGCCTGAGCGCGCCGCAACGGTTCAGCGCGGTGGGCGGCAAGGTTGCCTTCAGCTATGCCAACGAAGGTGGCAGCGAGCAAAGCAAAGCAGTCAACCCGAGCAGCTACAGCTGGGTGCGACTCGAAGATCAGACCACTGGCGAAGGAAAACTCGCCGCCAAGGACAAAGGCTTCAGCCTGGCCTTCGACCGTCCGGGCACTTACAACCTGACGCTGAAAGATGATCATGGCCGCGTGCTTGGCGCGACCGGTCATTCGGTCACGGGTGATGGCGTCAAAGCCGTGCCCGGCACCGTGGAAATCGTCCTCGACAAACCCGAATACAAGGCCGGCGACGAAGCCCTCGCGTTGATCACTTTCCCCGAGCCGGTCAGCGATGCGTTGTTGTCGCTCGAGCGCGACAAGGTCGAGGCCACGGCGTTGCTGTCCAAGGGCGCCGACTGGCTGAAGATGGAAAAACTCAGCGACACCCAATACCGCGCGCGCATCGCGGTGAAGGACAACTTCGCGCCGAACCTGACGTTCTCCGTGCTCTATACCAAGGGCGGCCAATACAGCTTCCAGAACGCCGGTATCAAGGTGGTCGCGCCACAGATCGATGTGGCGATCACTACCGACAAAGAGGCGTATCAGCCCGGCGATACCGTGTCCGTGGACCTCACCACCCTGTTCGCCGGCAAGCCGATTCCGGCGCACCTGACGGTCAGCGTGGTCGACGAAATGATCTACGCGCTGCAGCCGGAAGTGGCGCCGACCATCGACCAGTTTTTCTATCACCCGCGCCGCAACAACGTGCGCACCAGCGCCAGTTTGTCGTTCATCAGCTACGACGTGGCACTGCCGGGCAGCCCGGGCGCGCCGGGTAAAGCCAACCGCAGCGAGCGTGGGGTGAAAGTGTTGGAGCGGCCGCGTCGTGAAGACGTCGACACCGCCGCGTGGCAGCCGGAATTGATCACCGATGCCAACGGCAAGACCCGCTTCACCTTCAAGATGCCGGACTCCTTGACCCGCTGGCGCATCACCGCCCGCGCCATCGCCGATGACGGTCAGGTCGGGCAGAAGAAGCAATTCGTGCGCTCGGAAAAACCGCTGTACCTGAAGTGGAGTGGCCCGACCAAATTCCGTAACGGCGACAAACCGGATCTTGGCGTATTCGCTTTCAGTCAGGCCGAGAAACCGGTCAAGGCCGAGCTGGTGATTCATTACGCGGGTGCCGAGCAACGTGTGCCGGTCACACTGAACAACGGCGTCAACTACGTCCCATTGCCAGCATTCACATTGGCCAATGGCGATTGGACCGCCGAGCTGGTGCAGGATGGCAAAACCGCTGACGCCTTGGCCGTACGCCTGACCGCGACTGGCGAAGGCTGGCAGGTGACCCAGAGCCAAAGCCTGGACGCGCTCAGCGGCGACACGCCGTTGACTTTGCCGGCGGACGCCACGGATATTCGCCTGCGTCTGGATGACAGCCCGCAAGCGGTGTTCCGTTCGGCCCTCGACGATCTTCTGAGCTATCCATATGGCGGCGTCGAACAAACCGCCAGCCGTCTGCTGCCGCTGAGCATCGCCTATCCAACGCTGTCGTCGAATCCGCAGATTCGTGATCGCTTGCGTTTGATCATGCAGAACAGCCGCCTGCGGCTGGTGCAAATGGCCGGGCCGTCGGCCTGCTTCACTTGGTGGGGCTTTGACGGCGAGCCGGATGCGTTCCTCACCGCTTACGCCTATTACGCCGACTGGCACGCCAGCAAAGTGCTGGAACTGAGCCTGCCGCCGGAGCACTGGCAGCGGGTGCTGGAGGTGTACGCGAAACAGGCGCAGAACACGCCGTTGTTGCAGCGGGCGTTGATTCTGTCGTTTGCCAAACAGATGCAATTGCCGGTGAACACGCTGCTCAGCGGTTTGATCGACGACCTGGTGAAAGCCGGCGAAGGCAATGCCGCGAGCGTGATGGACGATGGCGCAGAGAGCCTGGTCATGAACGATCCGGATTCGGCCTTGGGGCTGGCCAGTGCTCGGGTGTTGACCGCGTCTTTGGCGCGTCAGGCCAAGGTCAATCTGCCGCCGGCGTTCAGCCGTCAGGTGGACGCTGCGCAACAACAAGTGGCCGCCAGCGCTCAACCGTTTGTCGAAGCCTTGAACCTGTCGCTGCAAGCTTTCGATCAGGCGCATGCACAAGCGTTGTTGCAACGCCTGTTGCCGCAGCAATCGACCCTGGAACGCGCGTTGGCGCTGACCTGGTTGCAACGCAGCATCGAGCAGGCCTCTCCGACCATCGCACTGGCACCGGGTGAAGGCTGGAAGAAACGTTACAGTGATACCGGTGAGATGTATTGGACGTGGCAGGGCTCTTCTCCAGTGCCGGCGGCATTGTCGCTGAGCGGAACGCAAGAGCGCCCGCTACGCGCCATGTTGAGCTTCCAGACCAAGCAACCGGCAATCGATCCGATGGCGGTGACCATCACCCGTCGCCTGTCGCGTCTGGTGCCGGGTGACGAGGCGTTCGAATTCAAACTCGAAGCGGTCGGCACCAAGCCGTTGTCCAGCGACAGCCTGTACCTGGACGAAGTGATTATCACCAGCAAAGCCGCGAAACCGCTGCGCTACGGCATGCTCGAAGTGCCGCTGCCACCGGGTGCGGACGTCGAGCGCACCACGTGGGGCATCAAGCTGATGGGCAAGGCCGGCACCGAGCCGACCGCGCTGGAGAAAGCCCGTTTCGAGCCGGGGCAAATGGCCTATGCGGTGCCAGTGGATGCGCTGAGCGGTGAGTTGCGCCTGCGTCATCTGGTGCGCTTCTCGCAAAAAGGCCAGTTCAACCTGCCGCCGGTGCGTTTCACGCAGGTCTACGCGCCACAGCATCAGGCTCAGGAACAGAAACCGGCACTCGGTCAGGTCACGGTCAACTGACATGACCCGGTGTCTGGTCTGGTGGTTGCTGTGTTTGATTCCTGCGCTGGCGACAGCGCAGGACGAGCCGTTGCGCCTGGGCTTCAAGGGCGAATTGCTTGCGTTGAGCCAGACTCAGGTGATCTCGCGTGAGCCATTGCCTGATGACTTGCAGACGCCGTTGGGCAGCTTGTGGAAGCTGTTTGTCTACGGCTGGCTGGTGGACACCGGCGCGCGTGAGCCGGCTTATGAGTGTCGCGGGCAATCGAAGGAAGAAGTTTATTGCTGCACGGCGGGCGGCAAGGTCGGGCGCGATCAGGCGTTGGTGAAGTCTTGCGGCTTGTACTTTGAGCCTGCGCGCCTGGGCATTGCCGGCGCACAGTGGCGCGAGTATTGGCAGGCCAGACAAGCGCCGAAATGGTTGCTGGATTTGCGGTCGTTGCAACCGCAGACCCGGGTTTCGGTGGCGGAGTTGTTGAAGGTGTTGGCCGTGATGCCGGCGCAGGATCAGGCGCGAAGGGTGTTGCTCGATGTGGTGCTCAATGCCGCGGATGGCAATGTTTTGGGTGAACTCGGCGGTCGGTTGCGGGTGAAAACCTGGAGCTGGCTGGGGGATCAGGATCCTTCGTCGCGCCAAGGCGGATTCGCGGGCTGGACGTTAGACGGCACGCCGATCTGGGCCGGTGGGCGTGGCACCAGCCAAATGGTGTTGCGCCATTATGGTCAGTCGCTGGCGACGGTGCTGCCCTCGTCGTGGCCAGCCGAGGCAGGGAAGTGCGTTGAGGTCGGTCTGTTCGCGCGTTATCCACTGAAACGCGTGCTGTCGGGGGATCGCGTTGTAGCGCCCGGCCCTTTGCAAGGCGACTACCGCGTCGAGTTCGCCAACGGCAATCAACTCGATATCCACAGCGAGGGCGAGTTGTTCTTGCTCAAAGACAAACTCGTCGCGCGCCTCGATCGTGAAGAGTACGTCGCCCGCGTTCTGCAGCGCGAAGCCAGGCCCGAGCCCGTCGAAGCGGCCAAAGCCCTGGCCATCGCGATCCGCACCTACCTGCTGCAAAACGCCACTCGCAACGGCGACTGCTTGAGCATCGACGACAGCAGCAGTCGACAACGCGTTGCACCACGTCCGGCCGTCACTGAGTCGCGCAACATCGCCGCGTGGACCAGTGATCTGGTTCTCGCCGGCACCGCCGTCACCTATCACTCCGACCAACCGGGGCCGGACAAACTCTCCTGGCAGCAAGCCGTCGAACAAGCCAATGCCGGCCAACGCTACGACGCCATACTGCTGCACGCCTACCCGCGCGCCAGCCTCAGTCGCTGGGACAACCCGGTCGCCTCCTGCGAAGCGCTACCCGCCGCGCAAGACTGGCTGCAAAACCAGCGCCGCGGCTGGCGCCAACGACTCGAAAGCGAAGTCGGCTACAACGAAGTCAGCACCTTTGCGGTCTGCCGCCTGGCCTTTGGTCGTCCGTTTGTCGACCGCGAACGTCAGCGCATCTACGTGCGCGGCGTGCTGTCGTTGCAAGACCGCCTCGACCTGACCCACGAATACCTGCACCTGGCCTTCGAAGCACACCCTAACGGCCAGGATGAAACCTACATCGAAGGGCTCGCCCGTCACCTCTTGCTGGAATAGGCCATGAAACTCCGTTATCCACAGATCTTGCTGTTGCTTTGCGCTTTTTGCGTACTGCCAGCGACATTTGCCGCCGTCGAACTTGATACGCCCATTGGCGGCTGGCGTACCGGCGCCCCTGAAGGCGAAGGCGAAAGCTTTCATCAGACGGTCAATTACCCGGCTTCGTCGGTTAACACCCCGGTGGGCCAGGCCAACACGGCGCGCATTACCGGCCAGATCCAATCCACCCCCAAGAGCAATGAACCCGGCAAGCTGATCGTCAACGGCGTCAGCATGCCACTGAAGATCGATCCGGCCGGTCGCTTCGACCGCCCATTCTCATTCCCCAAAGGCAGCAACAGCGTTGAAGTCCGCAGCCCCGATGGCCAACAACGCCACCGCACGCAGTTCCTCAATGCCAACGGCGGCGCCACCCCAGCCAAATTGCGCGTGCTGCTGGCCTGGGACAGCGACGGCACGGATCTGGACTTGCACCTCGTCACCCCCGATGGCGCACACATCTGGTACGGCGACCGTGTCGCGCCCAATGGTGCGGCGCTGGATGTGGACGTGACCACCGGCTACGGCCCGGAAATCTTCGCCATGCCCGCGCCGATCAAGGGGCAATACCTGGTGTATGTGAACTACTACGGTGGCGGGTATCGCAGTGATGACGAAGGGCAGGAGGATGCGGTTCAGCCGCTGACCACCGCGCAAGTGACGGTGATTACGGAGGAGGGGACGCCTGATGAAAAAATGGAAACGTTCCTGGTGCCGATGCGGGCGGTGGGGGAGTTGACGTTGGTTAAGGGGTTTAGTTATCCGTGAGGGGAAATAGTCGCAGCAGTGCTGAGACTATTTAAATTGGGCAGCAAACTGCTGCCCAATTGTCTGAGGAGGTGGGCAGAATTGGTCAGGCTGCTGACCAATTTCGCAATCATTCTTCGTCGAAATAATTCCGATCCAGTGCTGGAATCTTAAGCAAGCGCGACGTTACTCCCACTTCATGATCCATCATCAGATTCACCAAGCGGGTTCCATCCACTAGCACGATACCTTCTATTGATTTAGCAAAGTCGATGGCGTGCGCAGTGAAACCGGACGTCGTGATAAAGATTCCCCGTTTGGCTTTTTGTCCGGCGAGTGCACCTTAGAAGACTTGTAGCTCCGGTCGACACGATGGTGTTCTGCCAACGCTTAGCCTGAACGTACACCTTCTCTAGACCTAATTTGTCGAGAGAAATGATGCCGTCGATCCCTGCATACCCGGAGCCATCCACAGAAGATCATCTCAATTGGTGCCGTGCCCAGGCTATAGCAATAACTTCGAATCGATTTGAAGTGACCTACACAGGTTTGCGGTCAGTTGGCGGCGGTGGCTTTGTGCAATTCCCATCTCGCCTGTTTGAGACAGTCGTCAGGGCTAGCGGTGGCTGAGCTGATGTCGGCTTTCTATAGGCCGATTATCCAACGGCGCATTTGTGAAACCAATTGCCAAATGCCCCGCACATCTTCAGATAGCGGTGCTGCATTTTGTTGCATGAGCTTTATGCACTGGATGCAGACGGGGGCTGAGTGAGTTTAAGTCTTTCGTCTGATAAGCCGAGCAGTGCTGTCTTGAATGCGCTAGATTTAAATTCTGGCACTTTGCCACTCAGTTCGGCCGTGTGGAACGTGATGTCGGCATCAGTAGGACAGGACAAGCGGACGAAGAACCGCTGAAGGAGGAGGACCGTATGGATTACAACCTGCCTAGATGGAGCAAACGTGGAAGGGGAGATTGAATGCCCTCTACAACCCATCGCTCCTCCACTGAGGTACCTGAAGCCAGCACTGATTCTATCAGTGAGCAGGAGCTGCAATCCTTGGCTGCTGACTCCGAAGCTCTAAATGGCTTGGAGATCGAAAATCTATGGCAGTACGACGAGCTTCGATTCGAAGAACCAGTGATCGTAAAGCTTGCACCCAACGATGCGTTGCCTGCATTGCCAGTTAGAAGGACGCTGTCCCTTCCCAAACCGCGCGGCGTCGATGTCAAAAAGACTGAAAGCAAGTCTTTAAAAATCACAGTGCGGTCTTCAATCTCGCCAAAAGTCAGGGCCGATGAATTCCCCGTTGTTCAACATCCACCAATTCAGCAGGAATTACTCCGGCCGGTCGAACTTTGCGTACCCATAGCGTCAGTCGAGGAAATCGAAGAGAACGTGCTTGATGACTTTTTCGAAGATGCGGAATTGGACAGTATCTACTCTCACGAGAGTCTCGAATGGTTCGATGACTCGGGTATTGATAGTCCGGTACAGGTTGATGTCGAAGGAATTGATGACGAGTACGCGGCCTATGCCTTTGACCCTGAAGAGTTTTATGAGCTTCGGGATGACGACGAAGTTCTTCCTCTCTCCAGTGAAAAAATTAGCTGGGAAGATCGCGCTTTCCAGAAAGCCACGGACCTGATCTATAAAAGTGGTTGGCCGTTATCGGCACACGCAATGGTGCACCAAATTTTCATCATCAATGGTTGGAGTGCGACTCGGCTTGCTTTGGAGCGGGAAATCAGTAAAGGCATGACACCCGACGAGCTGATTTTGGCGGCGCATATAAAAGCACTATGGGCCGAAAATGATCACTACTGGATAGCCTTTGATAAAAACGGCAGCAGTAATTTGTCGCAGTACATCCTGTCTTGGCCTTCGGCAATTTTGATTGTGCGCACTTTTGAAGCATTGCCCCAAGTGGAGGAACTGGAGCAGTTCATCGATTCGCAATTCGAGTACTGGTACGAAAGCGCTCACTTGCGTCAAGTGTTTCGCTCGTTCAATCGATTCCTGTGGTATCGAATGTCTAATCTGCGCGGTTGTCTACCCGCCAATATGCCCTTCAGCTTTGGTAATCCAAGAGATCTCCCGGTAGAGGAGTACAGCGACCTCGGATTGGACGATACGCTGGATGTCGAACGTGAGGGCGATTTAAGGGCATATGGTCTAATACGCAACAGACATCCATTGGAGCCTTATTGCTACTTCAGCGACTTACCCGCAAAAGCCGAAGACGATCAGATAGTAGTTACGGTGGACGCTGATAAGGCGATACGGCCCCAGGCGGAGGAAACCGTAGGTCTCACACCTTCTGACCCCGCATTCGAACCTCGCAAAGACCCGACTGACTTACAGGAACATCTCCAACTCTTTTCTATTGAACCACTGAAGGAAAATCCTAATGGCTGAGCACACACTGATACCTGTCATCGGTTGTTGGGTCAGCCAGCAATTGCCTAGCGGAAATGGCGATAGGAAGGGCATAGTCAAGAGGATTTTGCCAGCGGATACTGGCGCAGAGCTTGAAGTGAACTGGCTAATTCCAGAACGTTTCACCAGTTGTGTCGCTGCGAGTAAAGTTAAATCTGGTTTCACAAATGGCATGGATGTGGAGGATGTCACACCAGGTGCTGGTGTTTCCTCTCTCGGCATTGGTGGCGTGATGCAACAGCGTGTGCTCGCCAGCAGTGAGCAAGTACTTGTGGACTTTGCAGAAAGTGGAGAGCGGCATTGGTTGCCCTATCAGAATTTGCGCCAAGTCCGTCGGGCAAAGTTACGATTTCTTAATGCCCAGAAAGCTGAACCTGTGGATGCGGAACGTCTACGCCTTCGGCTTTTAGCCCACGCCATAGAAACTTGGAACGAAAATACTGGGGCGCTCTCTCATCTCGACATTGACCCTCTACCCCACCAGATTCATCTGGTGCATCACATACTCGCCTCCGGTAACTACAACTGGCTGATTGCTGATGACGTGGGCTTAGGTAAAACCATCGAAACAGGTATGTTGCTGCATGCTTTAAACCAGCGAGGTACTGCGAAAAGAGTGCTTCTAATCACCCCCGCTGGGCTGACGCGACAATGGCAAGAAGAATTATGTCGGTTCGATTTGGATGATTTTCAGATTTATGGCGAAGACTTCAATATTCATGAAATACGCCATTGGAAAATGCATGATCGCGTGATTGGCTCACTCGACCGCTTTAAACAGGAAGGTCACCTCGAAAGCCTGATGCAGGCCGACGAATGGGATTTGATTATCTTCGATGAAGGACACCGCCTCAGCCGAAGACAATACGGTCTAAAACTAACCAGTTCGGACCGTTATGATCTGGCCGCTGCACTTCGTAGCAAGACAAAGCATCTATTGTTGCTTAGTGCAACGCCGCACCAAGGTTTGCACGACAAGTTCATCGCACTATTGGAGTTGCTGCGACCCGAACGTCATCAAGAATTGATGACGCTCAGCCTTAAACCGGAAATCCTTCACGACATGATCTATCGGAATCACAAGGCCGATGTGACTGACGCCGAAGGCAACTTTATTTTTCAGGGAAAAATCACGCGCGCCATGAGGGTGCCTGCAAGCGCACATTCGTCGGCATTTGATGAGACTCTTCAGAATTACCTGCGACGTGGCTATGCGGCTAGTGCGGCTCAGGGCCGAAAAGGCAACCCGATCGGCTTCGTGATGACCGTTTACAGAAAGCTCGCGGCCTCAAGTTCGGCAGCTATCCACAACGCGTTACGCAATCGCCTTGCACGTCTGGTGAACGAGCGCAATGAAGTATTCACAGCACAAGAACCAACAGATGAGAGGTTTTTCGGCGAGTGGGAAGAGCAATTGAGCACGGACGTCAAGGAGTTCTTTAATGGAGAGATCCATTTGCTGGAAACTTTGATCGAAGAAGCTGCGGATCTCAAGGACAATGATTTGAAGTTGCAGCTATTTGTTGACGACGTGATTGGCAAGGTTCAACAGAATCATCCCGGCGAAAAGGTGTTGATATTTACGGAGTACCGTACTACTCAGCAGTATCTGCGTGAAGCCCTAAACAGCCGTTTCGGTGATACGGCAGTGGAACTTATTAACGGCTCCATGAAACACTCGGAGCGTCGCGAAGCGATTGCACGGTTTGAGGATAGGGGGCTGTTTTTGATCTCCACTGAAGCTGGCGGTGAAGGTATCAACCTGCAGCGACATTGCCATATTATGGTCAATTATGATTTGCCTTGGAATCCCATGAGACTTGTTCAGCGCATCGGTCGACTGTATCGCTATGGGCAAAGACTAAAGGTCTTAGTGTTTAACATCCATCAAACAGACACCTTGGATCAGCAGATTATCGATCTTATGTACGAGCGCATCGACAGCGTGGTCGATGACATGGCGCAGGTACAGAAGTATGAATTTAATGAAGGGCTCAAGGACGAAATCCTTGGCGAGGTTGCGGAACTTATTGACGTTGAAGACATTTTGCTGGCTGCCACTCAGGAGGGTATTGACCGAACTCGTGAGCGGATAGATGAAGCATTGCGGCAGGCCCAGTCTGCAGCGGAAAAACAACGGGAGCTGTTTGCTCATGCCGCTAGCGGCAACCCAGCAGAGTTGCGTCATGAGTTAGTCGTTACTCAAGATCATCTGCAAAGTTTTGTGCTAGGGATGTTTAATCAGGTGGGGATTGAGGTCATTGAGCAGATTCTCAAAGACCAGCTGATACGTATTCGTATACCGGAAGCAGCGAGGTCAAAAATTGGGATGTCGCTTAAGTCCTCCCTGCGATTGGATGTAACTGTCAATCGCGAGTTGGCGGCGAGCCGCTCAGGTGTTCAGCTGCTTGATCTAAACTCGCCATTGATGAAGTACTTATTGCGGGAAGCCCTGAGTTACGACTTTGGTGGCCACATTGCGGCCTTTGAATACCCAAGCCTCGGTATCGGCGCGGTGTTTGGTGCGATGCTTCGTTGGCAGAGTCAGCAAGGCAAGCGCATGCGCCAGGAGTTTGTGATGAGTCATGTTGGAAACGGCCAAACCTTGCTGAATCCGGAAGCTGTGAGCCGCTGGCTGCTTGAGCCCGCTATAGGCTTGGAATTTCAAAGTACGCCAGAGCAAAGCAAGGTGCTATTTGCGTGCGTTGAGAGCTCAATCAATCAGCGGCTTGAGTCGGTTTCCAGTCGCTATCTCATGCCAGAAAGCCTTCAATGGATAGCTGCAAGCTGGGTCGTTTAGTGAGCCAGCGGAAGCAAGTAACCGAGTCAACAACGAGCGAACAAGATATTGACGCTGTGGGTTTTTGTACTACAGAACGCTCCTGTGTAACTTATTTTTCCGTCTGTTTTCCATGACACCGTTTCATGCCGAAACACTTCGTAATTTTTATTGTTTCGAGTTGAGGAGTACTAAAAAGGGGCGTCACCTACTAAGCAGGAGCGCCTTCACGTGAATGACCTCAGCGCTACTGCGCCGTCCGTTGGTGCAAATTTTAACGAAATCACGCAACTGATCATCACTGCCCGGCAGCGAGCGATGCAGGCAGTCAATACCGAGTTGATTGAACTGCATTGGCAGGTCGGGGCTTATATCAGCCGGAAGATCGAAGCTGCGGAGTGGGGGGATGGAGTGGTCGCTCAACTGGCTACACACCTCGCTCGTACTCAGCCGGGATTGCGTGGTTTTACCCGACCGAACCTTTTCCGTATGCGCCAGTTTTACGAGGCATATAGGCACGATACAAAAGTCTCAGCACTGCTGAGACAATTACCCTGGACCCAAAATCTGATCATCCTCAACCAGAGCAAACGCCCGGAAGAGCGTGAGTTTTACCTGCGCATGGCGATTCAGGAGAAGTGGTCGAGCCGGGAGCTCGAGCGCCAGTTCAAAGCTGCGCTGTTTGAGCGTAGCGTCATCAATCCCGTAAAAATCTCACCACTGGTGAGACAAATGCATCCTGAGGCCATGAGTGTGTTCAAGGACACTTACATGGTCGAGTTTCTCGACTTGGCGCACGGCCATGTCGAGGCTGATTTACATGGCGGGTTGTTGCGCAGGCTCAAGGATTTTCTGATCGAGCTGGGCCGAGACTTTTGTTTCGTCGGTTCGCAGTATCCATTGCAGGTTGGCGGTCGTGATTTTGCATTAGACCTGCTGTTCTTCCATCGTGGGCTCAATTGCCTGGTGGCGATTGAGCTCAAGGTCGGACGCTTCGAGCCAGAATACCTTGGAAAACTGGACTTCTACCTTGAGGCTTTGGATCGCAATGTTCGCAAACCCCATGAAAACCCGGCGTTTGGGGTCTTGCTGTGCGCCAGTAAAGATGACGAAGTCGTCGAGTACGCCCTGAACCGTTCACTATCACCCGCATTGATCGCGGAGTATCAGACTCAGCTGCCGGACAAAAAACTGTTGCAGGCCAAGTTGCATGAGTTTTATGCGTTGAATGCTGACGAGTAAGCCAACGATTACGCAAACTGCCGGACTAGCGCCGCGCCGGCAGCCTCACTCCCGCCCCGCCACCACAAATAAAATCAATAAACGCCCGAAGTTTCGGTGTGAGGTACCGGCTCGACGGCCACACCACCTGTATGTTCAACGTGCGCTGCACCTGATCGGGCAATATCGACACCAGTTCACCGGCGTCCAGCGCCTCGCGCACCGCGAATTCGGGGACGCAGGCGATGCCCAGTCCTTGTCTGGCCATGTGGATCAGCATTTCCAGATTGTTGCAGACCATCGTTGCCGGCACTTTCAACTCGGTGCCTTCGGCAAGCCCCGACAATGGCCATTTTTCCAGTTTGCCCGTGGAGGGCAGCTTGTAGTGCAGGCAATGATGGTCTTGCAGTTGCTCGACACGCTGCGGATAGCCGTTGCTCGCAAAGTAGCTCGGGGCGCCGACGAGATAGAAGCCAAAGCTGTCGAGTTTCCTGGCCATCAGCCGGGAGTCGTGCAGTTGACCGGTGCGCACCACGGCGTCGAAGCCTTCCTCGACCACATCCACCAGCCGATCGGTGAAGTCCAGCTCCAGCTGTATCTCCGGATAACGCTGCATGAACCGCGACAGTTGCATGAACAGTACGTTGCCGAGCAGCGGCAGGCTGATGCGTAGTTTGCCGCGTGGTGTCTCGCTGGAGCTGGAGAGTTCCTGCTCCGCCGCTTCCAGCTCGTTGAGCACTCTGCGGCAGCGCTCCAGAAACAACGAGCCTTCGCTGGTCAGGTTGATGCTGCGGGTATTGCGGTGGAACAGGCGCACGCCGAGTTTCTCTTCCATGCGCGCAATGCTCTTGCCCACAGCTGAGGAGGAGATGCCGAGCAAGCGGCCGGCCCCTACAAAACTGCGGCTTTCGGCGACCTGCACGAACACCGTGATGCCATTGAGCTTATCCAACCCTCACTCCTTTGATTGCGGACAAAAAGGTCCGTGGACCTCGGAAGTGTAACCTCTGTTTCCCCGTAACGGCCGGCTCTACCATCGCCACATTCAGGTCATTCTTCCAGCCATTTCGGGGTCAGACATGTCAGTCAACGAACCGCTTCGCCCATTACAATCGCTTCGCTCGTTCGAACCCGTCGAGCTAGGTTCACGGGTCGACGCCGTGCTCGATCAGACGCTGCACGACCAACGCCTGGTCGGTGCCGTGGTGCTGGTGGCTCACCGGGGCAAGCTTATCTATAACCGAGCGGCCGGCCTGGCCGACCGTGAAGCGCAATTGCCGATGCGCGAAGATGCCTTGTTTCTGCTGTCTTCGGTCTCCAAGCCAATCACTTCGGTGGCGGCGCTGGTACTGGTCGCCAAAGGTAAAATCAGACTGGACGATGACATCAGCCAGTGGTTGCCCTACTTCAAACCAACCCTGGGTGACGGCCAACCCGCGACCATCACCGTGCGCCAGTTACTGAGTCATACCGCCGGTTTGACGTATGGTTTTCTGGAAAGCGATCAAGGCGGCCCTTATCGCTATGCCGGGGTGTCCGACGGTCTGGATCGTAGCGACATTTCGCTGGAAGAAAACCTGCGCCGTCTGAGCCAAGCCCCCTTGCTGTACAAGCCCGGCAGCGGTTGGGGCTATTCGATCGCCACCGATGTGCTGGGCGCACTGATCGCCGCGGTCAACGGCACGTCCCTCGCCGAAGCGATTGACGAGTTGATTGCCCAACCACTGACGTGGCGCGATACCAGCTTCAGTGTTTCCGAGGTCGGTCGTCTCAGTCTTGCGTACCTGAACGGTCTGCCACAGCCACGGCGCATGAATGAGCTGGAAGTGATTCCGGTGTTCGAAGGGACTGCCGGCATCCGGCTGCAACCGGCCCGGGCACTGGACCCACAGGCCTATAACTCCGGCGGTTCCGGCCTGGTCGGCACCGCGGGTGAGTTTCTTCAGTTGCTCGAAACCTTGCGCAAGGGCGGCGAGCCATTACTGCCCAAGGCACTGGTCGATGAAATGGGCAGCAACCAGACCGGCGAACGGGAGCTGGACAACTGGCCCGGCCGAGGCTTCGGTCTGGGTTTCACGGTACTCAAGGACCCGGCAGCGGCACAAACCGCCGAGTCGGCCGGCAGCTGGCGACTGGGCGGCGCCTATGGGCATTCGTGGTTCGTCGACCCGGCAGAGCAACTGACCGTGGTCGCCTTCACCAACACGGCCTTCGAAGGCATGTTCGGGCAATTCACCGTGGATCTTTGCAACGCTGTCTACGGGCTGGAGTCTGAGTCATGAAAATGCTCCATCCGATTTACTTCCTGGCGCTGGGGCTGTTCGGCGTTTACACCATCGAATTCGGTGTGGTCGGGATTCTTCCGGTGATCATCGAACGCTTTTCGATCAGTGCATCGCAGGCGGGCCAGCTGGTGGGGCTGTTTGCGCTGATCATTGCGGTATTCGGCCCGATCATGGTGTTGCTGTTGTCGCGCTTCAACCGCAAGAAGGTGCTCACGATTGCCCTGTTCGTTTTCGCCGGGACCAGCGTGCTGTCGGCCTATGCGCCCAACTTTGAATCGCTGATGGTGCTGCGCGTCATCCCGGCGTTGTTCCACCCCGTGTATTTTTCCCTGGCATTCGTCGCGGCTACTTCGCTTTACCCGCCAGGGGAATCGACCCGCGCCGCCGCCAAGGCTTTTGTCGGCACCAGCATGGGCATGGTGTTGGGCGTGCCGCTGACGACACTCATCGCGGCACAGTTCTCCTACGAAGCCTCGTTTCTATTCTGCGCCGTGGTCAACTGCATTGCGGGCCTGGGGATCATTGCCAGGCTGCCGGACGCTCCGGGCAAACTGGCCATTTCCTATAAAGAGCAGTTGGCCATCCTGCGTAAATTCCCGCTGTGGCTGAACATCACTGCTTCGACCCTGATCTTCGCCGCGATGTTTTCCGTGTACAGCTACTCGGCCGAGTACCTGGCCAAAGAAGCTGGCATGAGCGCGCAACTGATCAGTATTCTGCTGGTGGTCTTCGGCATCGGTGGCGTCGCCGGCAATCTGTATGCCGGTAAACTGATCGGTCAGAACATGGTCAGGACGACGATTTTGCATCCGATCCTGCTGGCCGCTTCTTATGGGTTGCTGTACCTGTTCGCTGGCCCGTCGCTGATGACCATGCTGGTGATCGTGGTGATCTGGGGCGCAACCCATACCAGCGGGTTGATCGTCACGCAAATCTGGCTGACGTCCGAAGCGCCGCAAGCGCCGGAGTTCGCCACCGGCATCTACATCTCGTTCATCAACCTGGGCGTGACCATTGGTTCTACCACCGGTGGCTGGTTCCTGGCGCGGATGGGATTGCAGGGCACCCTCTACACTGGTTTGCTGTTTGCGGCGCTGGCCGTGTTGGTCATCGTGGTAAAAGTTCTGTTTTTCAGTGCGGTACCGCGCAAGGGGGGCATGCAAATCGTCGCAGACTGAGTTGTACGATGCGCGATAGCCGGGATTATTCCGGGCATTAAAAAGCCGGCTTGTGGCCGGCTTCTCGGGGACTGGCTTGGTTTATTTTTGGTAAACCGCGCCAGCCTTCAAAACGTACACCCGGATCTTGCGTCCGGCTGTGGGACTTGGCGAGAAAGTGATCTGCCTTGTCGGTGCGATCTGAGCCTTGGAAAGGGTCGATGCGCAAATGTGGGGCGCAGCATACTGATTTTTTTGAGGAATTCCCAGCTTGGCGTGTGGGGTAGAGCTTTGCGCTGAGGCTACAGGGCTTCGTATTTACAGGAACGGTACGGACGGTCTGCGTTTGTTGAGCGTGGACCACCAGAACACCCACCCCAATACCCTGATGTTCTGCTTGTCGATCTGCTCGGCGTTGAAGATCTCATCCGGATACTCGGCACGATTGTGGCTGCGCAACCGCAGCGCATTTCCCGGCATTCGGTGCAGGTATTTGATCCGCAACATCCCGTCATGTTCGATCGCATAGATCTCGCCATCGATAATCTGCGTAAGCCCGCGATCAATGGCGAGGGTAGAACCGTCTTCAATCTTCTCCGCCATGCTGTTACCGATCATATGGGTGCAGATGGCATTGGCATGTTTGATTTCCAGGGAGTCGAGGTGGCTGTGGGGCAGGCGGATGGATTGACCCTTGTCCTCGACGACGTGGGTTTTATTGGAGCCTGGGGCGGTGGTGGTTTCTTTGAAGAAGGGCAGTTCGACGTCGATGGGCTCGATCACCGTGTAGATGCCACGGATGGCCTGGGCGTCGAAGGTGTTGCCGGACTCGTCGAGCACACGCAGGCGCGAGGACTCTTTCGGGCCTTCGCCGGTTTTCAGCCAGTCACTGTTTACAGACAGAAGTCGGGAGACTTCTTCCATGCGATAAGCGGGCACACCACGGGTGTACCAGTTATGGATGTTTTGCGCTTCCGTGTCGAAGAAAGCGGCAAATCCTGTCGTTGTAATGTTGGCTGCTTCGAGGAGCGCTCTGAACCGTGGGCCGCTAGTGTTCTTTTTCATAAACACGAGTCTACGGGCGCAGGATGGGGGTTTGAATAAACGACCCGTTCAAATTTCGAGGGAAATTTAAGACCGGATGTAAGACGCTTTTCGTAAAAAATAAACAGGCAAACACCCAGGCCGAAATGCTCAAAACTCATTGTTAAAAGCGTTCCAGGCAGGCA
Source organism: Pseudomonas sp. Pseusp18 (assembly GCF_059506005.1). Classification (NCBI taxonomy): domain Bacteria; kingdom Pseudomonadati; phylum Pseudomonadota; class Gammaproteobacteria; order Pseudomonadales; family Pseudomonadaceae; genus Pseudomonas; species Pseudomonas sp. Pseusp18. Next base: position 5,854,071 of record NZ_CP169240.1, on the reverse strand, counting down.
CAAAAAACCCCGGATCAACCGGGGTTTTCCTTGAAGCGTGAGGCTAGAAACTAACCGTTGCTTCTCAGCCTTTGTAGGCGGCAACCGACTTGGTGATCGCGGCGCGGGCAGCGTCTGCGCTGTCCCAGCCTTCGATTTTCACCCATTTGCCTTTTTCGAGGTCTTTGTAGTTCGCGAAGAAGTGCTCGATCTGCTGGATCAGCAGGGCTGGCAGGTCGGTGTATTCCTTCACGTCCACGTACAGCTGGGACAGCTTGTCGTGTGGGACTGCGATGACTTTGGCATCGCCGCCGCCGTCGTCGGTCATGTTCAGGATGCCGACTGGACGCGCGCGGATCACCGAACCTGGAGCAACCGGGTAAGGGGTCACGACCAGCACGTCGAGGGGATCACCGTCGTCAGCCAGGGTGTTCGGGATGTAACCGTAGTTGGCCGGGTAGAACATTGGGGTGGCCATGAAACGGTCAACGAACAGGCAATCGCTGTCTTTGTCGATTTCGTATTTGATCGGCGCGTGGTTGGCCGGGATCTCGATCGCGACGTAGATGTCGTTCGGCAGGTCTTTGCCAGCCGGAATCTTGCTGTAGCTCATTGGGCGGTGCCCCCGTTAGTTGACCAAAAACACTTGGCCGGATTGACCAAAAAGTGGCGGCGATTATAGGCATATTCCGCCACCGTTGCTATGTGCCAGAGGTCGTGTAGACCTTAGTCGTGAGCTTGATAGACCGGATCATTGGCCTGAAGTTGCCTAAGCCTTGCCAAGGGATCCTGCCGGTAAAACAGCCTCAACTGCTCGTAGACCTGTGGATAAGCCTCGTGCAGCAAATCCGGGGCGCTGAAGAAGTATTCGCTGGTGACCGCGAAGAACTCGGCGGGGTTTTCCGCCGCGTACGGGTCGATGGCGGTTTCAGCGTCCGGGTTGCGCTCCAGTTGCCGGTCGAGGTCGTCGTAGGCTTCCTGCATGACCTTGGCCCAGTCGCTGACGCGCATGTCGGCGTGCAGCGGTGGCAGGCCATTGGCGTTGCCGTTGAGCATGTCGAGCTTGTGTGCGAGTTCGTGGATCACCAGGTTGTAGCCTTCCCAGCCACCGCTGGCCATCACGCCGGGCCAGGCGAGGATGATCGGGCCTTGCTGCCAGGCTTCGCCGCTGTGTTCGCCGTCCCATTCGTGTTCGACACCACTGGCATCGCGATGGCGCTGGGGGCTGAGGAAATCGTCGGGGTAGAGGATGACTTCGTGAAAGCCCTGATACCAGTTCAGATCACCCAAATGCATGAGCGGTAATTGGGCCTGGGCGGCGAGCAGCAGGCGCTGCTCCTGGTGGAGTTCGACGCCGGGCAGGGCGCTCAGGTGTTTGTCTTGCAGGAACAGCACGCTGGCTTCGCGCAGCCACTGGTCTTCGGCCGCGCTGATGCCGTCGAGGAAGCTCAGGTGATGGCGCACCCGTTGCCACATGTCGTCGGCAATCGGATGCCTGGCCAGGGTGCGCCGGCGTCGCCAGGCGCTAAGGGACCACATTGTCAGTCAGCGGGGTTCGGCTTTGGACGCGGCATTAGCGAGACGGCTGCGGATCACGCCAATGATCATCGGTAGCAGCGACACCAGGATGATACCCACCACCAGCAGCGACAGGTTTTTCTTGATGAACGGTACGTTGCCGAAGAAGTAACCGAGGGTTACCAGGCCACCCACCCAGAGGATGGTGCCGAAAACGCTGAAGGCAAAGAAACGCGGGTAAGGCATTTTGCCAACGCCGGCGACGAACGGGGCAAAGGTACGGATGATTGGCATGAAACGCGCCAGGGTCACGGTTTTGCCGCCATGTTTGTCGTAGAAATCGTGGGTTTGTTGCAGGTAATCGCGGCGGAAGATTTTCGAGTTCGGGTTACTGAACAGCCGTTCGCCGACGGTGCGGCCGATCACGTAGTTGGTGCTGTCGCCGAGGATCGCCGCCAGCATCAGCAGGCCGCCCAGCAGTACCGGATCCATGCCGCCACCGGCCGCCACGGCGCCCGCGATGAACAACAGGGAATCGCCCGGCAGGAACGGCATCACCACCAGCCCGGTTTCGCAGAAGATCACCATGAACAGGATGGCGTAGATCCATGCTCCGTAGTTGTTCACCAGCATCTCGAGGTAAACATCGAGATGCAGAATAACGTCGATCGGGTTGAAATCCATGGAAAGCACCTGTGGTGATGGCCCGACTCAGCAGGCCTGTGCGGATAGCTTCGCGTAAGACTACAGCGGGGTGTGATTTTTCTTACGAGTCGTGAGGTGTGGGCATTATACGGGGTGAAAAGTGAAAAACGCGTCGAGTTTGTAGCGAGGAATGTCGATGTGTTACAGGGTTTTTCGGAAAAGATCGCAGCCTTCAGTAGCGCCTACAGGTTCGAGGTCGCCCCGGTCAATGTAGAGCTGCCGAAGGCTGCGATCTTTTTGGTGACCTTAAAGTCCGTCACTGATAGGCAACACGTAGTTCTTGAACTCAGTGTCTTCCCTGAACCCGATGGATTCGTAGGTTTTCTGCGCGACTTCGTTGTTGCTGCTGGTGGAAACGCGCATGCGCACGGCATTGGTTTCCTTGGCCATTTTCTTCGCGGTGCGGATCAGGTTGTCGGCCACTAACTGGCGGCGGGCGTCTTCGGCGACGTAGATGTCGTTGAGGATCCATACGCGTTTGAGCGAAAGAGACGAGAAGCTCGGGTACAACTGACAGAAACCCAACAGTTTGTTGTTGTCGTCATCGGCCAGGGCTAGGTAGATCACCGACTCTTTGCGCCGCAGGCGCTTTTCGAGGAACGCTCGGGACGAGTCCGGATACGGCAGGGAACCGTAAAACTCGCGATATTTGACGAACAACGGGGTCAGCAGGTCCAGGTGTTCGAGGGTCGCTTGAATAATCCGCATGGTAGGTCTCGTCTTCAAGTGGCTGTCTTACATGGTGACGGCGATAGGAAACCCTTGGCGGCCGTGCATCGATCCTGCCTTAAACCAGAATAGAAACGCAATGCGGAAACGGTTCAGGCATCCGACGGGCTGAGTAGGAAATTACCTTTCAAGTCTGCTCCTGTGTCCGACTCCAGCGTCTGAACCTGGGCTTCGTCCTTCAGACTGACCCCCGATAACTGCCGCCGACAGGCTTCGCGCATCAAATACAGCAAACGGTGTGCCGCCATGCCGTAACTCAAGCCTTCGAGCCGGACGTTCGAGATGCAGTTGCGGTAGGCATCCGTCAGTCCGACCTTGGGATTATAGGTGAAGTACAGCCCCAGGCTGTCTGGCGAGCTTAATCCAGGACGTTCGCCGATCAGTATGACCACCATTTTCGCACCCAGCAGCTCGCCAATCTCGTCAGCCACCGCAACCCGGCCTTGTTCCACCAGAATAACCGGCGACAGGGACCAGCCTTCGATAGCCGTCTGTTCTTCCATGCGTGCCAGAAACGGCAAGGTGTGGCGATGAACGGCCAGTGCCGAGAGACCATCGGCCACCACCACGGCCAGATCCACCCCGCCTGGATGGGCTCGCGAGTAATCACGCAGAGTCTGCGCTGACTCATCACTCAACTTGCGCCCCAAATCGGGGCGCTGCAGATAGCTGTTCCGATCCGTGGCGGCACTGTGCAGCAGCAAACTCTCACGCCCACGCTCGGTCAGTTGCGAACTGAGCGCCGAGTGATCGAAAGGCAGGTGCACCGCATCCCGGGCCTGGGCATGGGCGTACTGGAAATCCAGTTGCGCGCTGGTCGGCATACTGGTACCGGTGCGACCCAGCGCAATGCGCGCCGGGGTCAGGCGACGCAGTTCCAGCAACGGATTTTGCGGATCGACGGGGGGCTTATCCATATAAACACTCATCCCAGTTGCGCCAATGCCTGGCGGAACGCCAGTGGCAGGCTGTTGCCGAAGTGAATTTTGCCGTCCGCCTGGGTGAAGATGCCCATGTTCGCCAGCCACTGTTCAAACTCCGGCGCCGGTTTCAGGCCCAGGGTTTGCCGGGCGTAGAGGGCGTCGTGGAACGAGGTGGTCTGATAGTTGAGCATGATGTCGTCGGAGCCGGGGATGCCCATGATGAAGTTGATCCCGGCCACGCCCAGCAAGGTCAGCAGAGTGTCCATGTCGTCCTGGTCGGCTTCGGCATGGTTGGTGTAACAGATATCGCAGCCCATGGGTACGCCCAGCAGCTTGCCGCAGAAGTGGTCTTCGAGGCCGGCGCGGATGATCTGTTTACCGTTATAGAGGTATTCCGGGCCGATGAAGCCTACGACGGTGTTCACCAGAAACGGTTTGAAATGCCGTGCCACGGCGTAGGCGCGGGTTTCACAGGTCTGTTGATCGATGCCGTGGTGGGCGTTGGCCGACAAGGCACTGCCTTGGCCGGTCTCGAAATACATCAGGTTTTGGCCCAATGTGCCGCGATTCAGGCTCAAGCCCGCGTCGTAGCCTTCCTGTAAAACGTTGAGGTTGATACCGAAACTGGCGTTGGCCGCTTCGGTGCCGGCAATTGACTGGAACACCAGGTCCAGCGGAACCCCGCGATTGACCGCCTCGATGGAGGTGGTGACGTGGGTCAGCACGCAGGCCTGTGTCGGAATGTCGTAGCGCTGGATGATCGCGTCGAGCATTTCCAGAATGGCGCAGATCGAAGCGATGCTGTCGGTGGCCGGGTTGATGCCGATCATCGCGTCACCGTTGCCGTACAGCAGGCCGTCGAGAATGCTGGCGGCGATGCCGGCCGGTTCGTCGGTGGGGTGATTGGGTTGCAGGCGTGTCGAGAGCCGGCCACGCAGGCCCAGAGTGCCGCGGAACTTGGTGACCACGCGGATTTTCTGCGCCACCAGCACCAGATCCTGCACGCGCATGATCTTCGACACGGCGGCGACCATTTCCGGGGTCAGGCCGGGGGCGAGGGCGCGCAGGCTTTGTTCATCGGCGGCTTCGCTGAGCAGCCAGTCGCGGAAACCGCCGACGGTGAGGTGGCTGACCGCTTTAAAAGCCTGTTTGTCGTGAGTGTCGATGATCAGTCGGGTGACCTCATCGGCCTCGTAAGGAATCAGCACTTCCTCCAGGAAGTGGGCCAGCGGGGTGTCGGCCAGGGCCATCTGCGCGGCCACCCGCTCGCCATCGTTGAGGGCGGCAACGCCGGCCAGAAAGTCCCCGGAGCGCGCCGGGCTGGCTTTGGCCATGACGTCCTTGAGGCTGTTGAAGCGGTAGGTCTGGGCGCCGACGGTATGGGCAAATACGGCCATGGGGCGGTGTCCTCCTGATTCAATGAATCTCTCAAATGCATCGCCGAACCCCTGTGGGACGGCGGTGCACTTCAATATGGCAGGCGCCGGGAATCAGCCCGGCGCCGGTGCAACTTAGACGCCTTCGAGCATCGCATCCGCCGGTGCATCGGCACGTTGCTTGGCGGTCAGTTGGAAGTACAGGTAGCCGGCCACCATGAAACCGAGGAACACACAGCCGATCAGCGCGTTGAACCAGGCCATCGCCACCAGGCACACCACCGCCAGAAACAGCGCAATGCCTGGCACGATCGGATAGCCCGGCGCACGGAAGGTGCGTTCCAGGTTTGGCTCGGTCTTACGCAGTTTGAACAGGCTCAGCATACTGATGATGTACATCACGATGGCGCCGAATACCGACATGGTGATCATCGCAGCCGTCAGCGTCATGCCTTGCAGGTTGACCAGGCCATCACTGTAGATCGCCGCGATGCCGATCACGCCGCCCGCCAGGATCGCCCGGTGCGGGGTCTGGAAGCGCGACAGTTTGGCCAGGGAGGCCGGCAGGTAACCGGCGCGAGCCAGGGCGAAGAACTGCCGCGAATAGCCCAGAATGATTCCGTGGAAGCTCGCCACCAGGCCGAACAGACCGATCCACACCAACATGTGCATCCAGCTCGAGTTGTTGCCGACCACGGCTTTCATCGCCTGAGGCAGCGGGTCGTTGATGTTCGACAGTTGGCGCCAGTCGCCGACACCGCCCGCCATGACCATCACGCCGATGGCGAGGAACACCAGGGTCAGAATGCCGCTGACGTAAGCCTTGGGAATCGTGCGTTTCGGGTCCTTGGCTTCTTCGGCGGCCATGGCTGCGCCTTCAATGGCGAGGAAAAACCAGATCGCGAACGGGATGGCCGCAAAGATGCCGGGAATCGAGGCCATGCTGAATTCATTGGCGCCCGACCAGCCGTTGAGCACGAAGTTACTGAAGCTGAAGCCCGGTGCGACCACACCCATGAACACCAGCAATTCGGCGACGGCGAGCACGGTGACCACCAGTTCGAAGGTGGCCGCGATGCTGACGCCGAGGATATTCAGGGTCATGAACACGAAATAGGCGCCAACAGCGGCGATCTTCGGGTCCAGTTCCGGGTATTGCACATTGAGGTAGGCGCCGATGGCCATGGCAATTGCCGGTGGCGCAAAGACGAATTCGATCAGGGTGGCGATGCCGGCGATCAGTCCGCCTCGCTCGCCGAAGGCTCGGCGGCTGTAGGCAAACGGCCCGCCAGCGTGGGGAATGGCGGTGGTCAATTCGGTGAAACTGAAGATGAAGCAGGTGTACATCGTGGCCACCATCAATGCGGTGACGAGAAAGCCCAGGGTACCTGCGGTGCCCCAGCCATAACTCCAGCCGAAATACTCGCCGGAAATCACCAGGCCGACGGCAATGCCCCATAGATGCAGGGTGCCGAGTGTGGGTTTGAGCTGTGTAGTAGAAGTCATAAGTCCTCTCTGTCTTTTTTATTGTTTGATCTGTTGGACTTTCGGGTATGGCGTTTTCAGGTGTAGAGCGGGCACGCAAAGCCCATGCCAGACCGGCAGGGCGCTGTGGGTGGTGTCAATGGAGGCGCCTTCGCTGGCAAGCCATGTTCCTGCAGGTAATGCGCGATCCTGTAGGAGCTGGCGAAGCCTGCGATCTTTTGAACCAGGCGATGGGAGCTACCGACAAGCGAAGATCAAAAGATCGCAGCCTGCGGCAGCTCCTACGCCAGATTCAGATCCGTCGCGTCAGAAGAAGCCCAACGGGTTGATGTCGTAGCTCACCAGCAGGTTTTTGGTCTGCTGATAGTGATCGAGCATCATTTTGTGGGTCTCACGGCCGACGCCGGACTTTTTGTAGCCACCGAACGCGGCGTGTGCCGGGTACAGGTGGTAGCAGTTGGTCCACACGCGACCGGCCTTGATGGCGCGGCCCATGCGGTAGGCGCGGTTGATGTCGCGGGTCCAGAGGCCGGCACCCAGGCCGAACTCGGTGTCGTTGGCGATGGCCAGGGCCTCGGCTTCGTCCTTGAAGGTGGTGATGCTCACCACCGGGCCGAAGATTTCTTCCTGGAACACGCGCATTTTGTTGGTGCCCTTGAGCAGGGTCGGCTGGATGTAATACCCGGTCGCCAGGCTGCCCTCGAGTTTTTCTACCTTGCCGCCGGTCAGCAGTTCGGCACCTTCGCCCTTGGCGATCTCCAGGTACGAAAGGATTTTGTCGAATTGCTGCTCGGACGCCTGGGCGCCGACCATGGTGTCGGTGTCCAGCGGGTCGCCACGCTTGATCTGCAGGACTTTTTTCATGACAACTTCCATGAACTCGTCGTAGATCGACTCCTGTACCAGGGCGCGGGACGGGCAGGTGCAAACTTCGCCCTGGTTGAAGAATGCCAGCACCAGACCTTCGGCGGCTTTCTCGATGAAGGACGGTTCGGCCTGCATGACGTCTTCGAAGAAGATGTTCGGCGACTTGCCTCCCAGCTCCACGGTGGACGGAATGATGTTTTCGGCGGCGCATTTCATGATGTGCGAGCCGACTGGAGTCGAACCGGTGAAGGCGATCTTGGCGATGCGTTTGCTGGTGGCCAGGGCTTCACCGGCTTCTTTGCCGAAGCCTTGCACCACGTTGAGCACGCCAGGTGGCAGCAGGTCGCCGATCAGCTCCATCAGCACAGTAATGCCCAGCGGGGTTTGCTCGGCAGGTTTGAGAACGATGCAGTTACCGGCAGCCAGGGCCGGAGCGAGTTTCCAGGCGGCCATCAGAATCGGGAAGTTCCACGGGATGATCTGCCCGACCACGCCCAGCGGTTCATGGATGTGATAGGCCACGGTATTGCCGTCGATCTCGGCGGCGCTGCCTTCCTGGGCGCGGATGCAACCGGCGAAGTAGCGGAAGTGGTCGGCGGCCAGCGGGATGTCGGCGTTGAGGGTTTCACGCACGGCCTTGCCGTTGTCCCAGGACTCGGTGATCGCCAGCAGTTCCAGGTTCTGTTCGATGCGATCGGCGATTTTCAGCAGCACCAGCGAGCGTGCCTGGGCGGACGTGGCGCCCCAGGCATCGGCGGCGGCATGGGCGGCGTCCAGGGCTTTTTCGATGTCTTCGGCAGTGGAGCGCGGGAATTCGGCAATAGGCTGGCCGTTGACCGGCGAAGTATTGGTGAAGTACTGACCTTTGACAGGCGCGACGAACTCGCCGCCGATGTAGTTACCGTATTTGCTCTTGAACGAAACGATAGCGCCTTCAGTACCGGGGTGAGCGTAACGCATGATGGGTTTCTCCTTGGCTTTTGTGCTTATAAGGGAGGACGCGCCAGAGCGCGGTAACAAGCGTAGAGCAAAGGTTGGGCCACCGCCTTGCAGGTCAGTTAAATCAAGGGCTTGTGTATTTTTTGTCGGACGGCTGGGCGGTGCTTGTGACGCTTGCGGTACAACCCGTGTGACACTTTGTACCGCTTGTGGCACAGCCTGTGACCGATGGGTCTTGCCAGCATTGCAATGCGTCGATGGCTGGAGGATGCTGGGCCTCAAATTGACACACAGGTGATCCTCTGTGGCGAGGGAGCTTGCGTGGCGAGGGGGCTTGCCCCCGTTGGGCAGCGAAGCAGCCCCCAAACCATTCACCTCGATTTACCAGATACACCGCATGCTCAGGATTTACGACTGCTGCGCAGCCGAACGGGGGCAAGCCCCCTCGCCACAGGAAGTGGTTATAGGTAGGCACTCACCTATCGGGGAGAATAATAAGAAATGCACGACAACCATTTGAGTCGCCATGCCCAGCAAGTGTTGACCGTGACTCAGGGTAAGTCCCACCTGCACGGTCCCGGCAGCGATCCGTCCATTGCCCGCTCCTGGCTGCGGTGCCTTGAGGACTATCACCTCGACCCGGCCCTGACCATGGCGCCGACGGTGCTGGAACATGGCCGCATCCTGGAAAGCCGCGAACGTTTGCAGCAAGTGCTGCAGATCGCCGGCAACGAAATGACCAGCCTCCACCAGCAACTCTCCGGCGCCGGCCACGCGGTGCTGCTGACCGACGCCCGTGGGGTGATCCTCAACTGCGTCACCGCGCCCGCCGAACGGAAGATTTTCGAACGCGCCGGCCTTTGGCTTGGCGCCGACTGGAGCGAAGCCTGCGAAGGTACCAACGGCATCGGCACCTGTCTGGTGGAGCGCCAGTCCCTGACCATTCACCAGGACGAACACTTTCGCGGCCGCCACACTGGCCTGACCTGCTCGGCAAGCCCGGTGTTCGACCCGCACGGCGAGTTGCTTGCGGTGCTCGACGTGTCGTCGGCGCGTCACGAGGTTTCGCGGCAGAGCCAGTTTCACACCATGGCCCTGGTCAATCTGTCGGCGAAGATGATCGAGAGCTGTTATTTCCTGCGTTACTTCGACAATCAATGGCTGCTGCGTTTTCACTTGCAAGCCGAATCCGTCGGACTGTTCAGCGAAGGGCTGCTGGCGTTCGACGGCGAAGGGCGGATCTGTGCGGTCAATCAGAGTGCGCTGAATTTGCTGGGGCATATTCGCGGCGGGCTGTTGGGCCAGCCGGTGGAGGCGTTCTTCGATTGCTCTCTGGACGAGTTGCTCGGCCGCGCGAGCGCCAATGCCAGCGCCAGTTGGCCGTTGCGCACCCGCGACGGGCGGCGGCTGTTTGCTGTATTGCGCGGGCAGCCGCGCAGCATTCCGGCACCCGTGGTGCAAAGCCCGGCAGTGGTCGAGCGTCCACGGCTGTCAGGTATTTGCCTGGGTGACGCCGCGCTGCAGGAAGACTTCCGCAAGGCCTTGCGGGTGTTCGAGCGGGATGTGCCGTTGCTGATCAACGGTGAAACCGGCTGTGGCAAGGAGGCTTTCGCCAAGGCCGTGCATCAGGCCAGTCAGCGGGCAGAAAAATCGTTCGTCGCCCTCAATTGCGCGGCGATCCCCGAAAGCCTGATCGAAAGCGAGCTGTTCGGCTATCGCGGCGGCAGTTTCACCGGTGCCCGCAAGGAAGGCATGCGCGGCAAGTTGCAGCAGGCCGATGGCGGGACATTATTCCTGGATGAAATCGGCGACATGCCGCTGAGCATGCAAACCCGGCTATTAAGGGTGCTGGAAGACCGTCAGGTGGTGCCGATTGGCGGCGAGCCGGAATCGGTCAATGTGCGGATCATCAGCGCCACTCACCGTAACCTGCTCGAAAGGGTGCAGGACGGCAGTTTCCGCGAGGATTTGTATTACCGGCTCAATGGGCTGGAAGTCGCATTGCCGGCGTTGCGCGAGCGCACGGATAAATCACAGTTGCTCGACTTTCTGCTGGCCGAAGAGGCGGGCGGGGAGACAGTGCTGATTGATGCTGCGGCGCGGCAGGCCTTGCTGGATTTTGCCTGGCCGGGGAACGTGCGGCAGTTGCGCAATGTGCTGCGGACTCTGGCGGCGTTGTGTGACGGCGGTCGGATCGGACTGGAAGATTTGCCGGCGATGATTCGTCAGGCCCGGCCGGTGACGGTGGCGACGATTGAAGAGCCGTCCGAATATCCGCTGGACGATGCCGAGCGGTTGGCGTTGCTCAACGTACTGGAACAGCAGCGCTGGCACATGACCCACACAGCCGAGCAGTTGGGCGTGAGCCGCAATACCCTCTACCGGAAGCTGCGCAAACACGGCATCGCCCGATAAGCGTTTTTGTGGCGAGGGAGCTTGTCGGATCGCCGCACCGTCCCGCTCGGCTGCGCAGCAGTCGTAAAGTTGGCAACCGTGATCCAGCTAGCACACCGCGTTGGCTGGTTTTGGGGCTGCTTCGCAACCCAGCGGGAGCAAGCTCCCTCGCCACAAAAAAACGCGCTCGATCAGCCAGGCGGTTGTGCCACGTTCAGCTAAAGAGTGCGATTTTCCCCTCCCTACGCTAACCTGCGGCCATGTTTTACGAGGTCGACTATGCACATTCATATTCTTGGTATTTGCGGCACTTTCATGGGTTCGATGGCGGTTCTGGCCAAAGAGCTGGGCCATCGCGTGACCGGCTCCGATGCCAACGTCTACCCGCCGATGAGCACTCAGCTGCAAGCCCAGGGCATTGAGTTGACCCAAGGTTACGACCCGGCGCAGCTCGATCCGGCCCCGGACCTGGTGGTGATCGGCAATGCCATGTCCCGCGGCAACCCGGCGGTCGAGTACGTGCTGAACAAAGGCCTGCCGTACGTCTCCGGCCCGCAGTGGCTGGCGGATCACGTACTGCAAGGCCGCTGGGTGCTGGCGGTTGCCGGCACGCATGGCAAAACCACCACCAGCAGCATGCTTGCCTGGGTCCTGGAACACGCCGGCATGAGCCCGGGTTTCCTGATCGGTGGCGTGCCGCAGAATTTCTCGGTGTCGGCGCGTCTGGGCGATACGCCGTTCTTCGTGATTGAAGCCGACGAATACGACAGCGCATTCTTCGACAAGCGCTCCAAGTTCGTTCACTACCGCCCGCGCACGGCGATCCTGAACAATCTGGAGTTCGATCACGCGGACATCTTCCCTGATCTGGCGGCCATCGAGCGACAGTTCCACCATTTGGTGCGGACCATTCCGAGCGAAGGCCTGGTGATCCATCCGACCACAGAGCCGGCCTTGCAGCGCGTGATCGAGATGGGCTGCTGGACCCCAGTGCAAACCACCGGCGCCGGCGGTCAATGGCAGGTCAAACTGCTCAGTGAAGATGGCTCGAAGTTCGAAGTGATGTTCGAAGGCGTCGCTCAAGGCGTGGTCGAGTGGGACATGACCGGTCAGCACAATGTCGCCAACGCCTTGGCCACCCTGGCCGCTGCGCGTCACGTCGGCGTCGTGCCGTCGATGGGCGTCGCGGCACTGAGCGCGTTCAAAAGCGTGAAGCGCCGGATGGAAAAAGTTGCGGAAGTCCGTGGCATCACCATCTACGACGACTTCGCCCACCACCCGACCGCCATCGCCACCACCCTCGACGGTTTGCGCAAGCGCATCGGTGATGCGCCGCTGATCGCGATCATCGAGCCGCGCTCCAACTCCATGAAGCTCGGTGCTCACCGCGATGGCTTGCCGGAAAGCGTGGTCGATGCCGATCAGGTGATCTGGTATTCGCCGGCCAACCTCGGTTGGGACCTGGGTGCCACGGCGGCATTGTGCACCGTGCCGTCGATTGTCAGCGATTCGCTGGAAGGCATCATCGAGCGCGTGAAGAGCCAGGCCCAGCCCGGCACTCACGTGGTGATCATGAGCAACGGCGGCTTCGGCGGCCTGCACGGCAAACTGGCCGAGGCGCTGCAATGAACAACGGGCCGGAACGCATCACGCTGGCGATGACCGGCGCTTCGGGCGCCCAGTACGGCTTGCGCCTGCTCGACTGCCTGGTGCGTGAAGACCGCGAGGTGCACTTCCTGATTTCCAAGGCCGCGCAGCTGGTGATGGCCACCGAGACCGATGTCTCGCTGCCGTCCAAGCCGCAGATGATGCAAGCCTTCCTTACTGAATACACCGGTGCCGCCGTCGGGCAGATTCGGGTGTACGGCAAGGAAGACTGGATGTCGCCGGTGGCATCGGGTTCCGGCTCGCCAGCGGCGATGGTGGTGGTGCCGTGTTCCACCGGAACCTTGTCGGCTATCGCGACCGGTGCCTGCAACAACTTGATCGAGCGGGCGGCCGACGTGACGTTGAAGGAGCGCCGCCAGCTGATTCTGGTACCGCGCGAGGCGCCGTATTCGAGCATCCATCTGGAGCACATGCTCAAGCTGTCGAACATGGGCGTGACGATTCTGCCGGCATCGCCAGGCTTCTATCATCAGCCGCAAACCATTGATGACTTGATCGACTTCGTCGTGGCGCGAATTCTCAATCTGCTGAACATTCCGCAAGACATGCTGCCGCGCTGGGGTGAACACCATTTGAGCAGTGATGAATAAGCTGCTGATCATTCTGCTGGCGGTGCAACTGACGGGCTGCGCCACGGCGCGCACCCTCGATGCCGCCAAGCCCGGGGCGCCGGTGGTGTATTCGGGGACGCGTCTGGATTTGTATGCAATGAACGGCGGGTGCTGCGCCATGGACAGATTTGGCGCAGAGGCGCCGAGTTATCCCGGCGTCGATCTGCCAGCCAGTGCGTTGCTCGACACACTGCTGTTGCCGTTGTCGTTGTTGACGGTTTTAGGCGTTGGGTTTCAGGCGACCGGCGGATTGTGAGGGTAGCTGCGCTCCCTGTGGCGAGGGGGCTTGTCCCCGTTGGGTCGCGTAGCGGCCCTCCGTTTCTTCAGTTGCACCAAATCGCCTGGATTTACGACTGCTTCGCAGCCGAACGGGGGCAAGCCCCCTCGCCACAGGTCCGATATCGATCTGAAATCACTTGCCTAACTTGCGCAACTCATCCGACTCGACAATCCGTACGCCATCCTGCTCTTCCAGCGCCAGGCGCCACATGGCGCGGGCCAGTTGGCAGGCTTCGATGCCGTGGTATTTGCCCGGAATCAATTTCGACAACGGACCGGCAACCCGTTCGGCCAGTCGCGGCTCGGCGCGATCGCCCAGCAACAGCGAAGGCCGGCAGATGGTCAGCTGCGGCCAATTCTGCGCGCGCAATGCGTGTTCCATCTCGCCTTTAACCCGGTTATAGAAAATCGGCGATCTGCGGTCGGCCCCCAAGGCACTGATCACGATCAGGTGCCGTGCGCCCATTTCCCGGGCACGTTTGGCGAAGGCCACGACCATGTCCAGGTCCACCGCGCGAAACGCTTCCTCGGAGCCGGCTTGCTTGATCGTGGTGCCGAGGCAGCAGTAGGCGACGTCGACGCGACCGTTCAATTGCGGCAGAAACACCGTCGGGTCACCAACCGGGTTTTCCAGGTGAGGGTGTTCGGCCAGTGGCCGGCGTGAGGGGGCTAATACGCGTGCAATCGTTGGCTCGTTGAGCAGACGGTCAAGCAAATGTTCACCGGTTAACCCGGTAGCTCCGGCAAGCAATACATGCTGAGGCGTCAAGTACATAAAAATTCCCCCTTGATACTGTTCAGCTTAGTTGCTCTTTTCATCCTTGCTGATAGAGACACTTTGCAATGCCTTTCGTGCCTGCTGCTTGCGTAACAATTGCCAATGGGCGAGCACGGCTTTCGGTGCCCATATCTGCGGTTCGGAAGCTTCGAAGCTGTCCGCCAGCTCACGCTCGGCCACGGTGGCGCTGGCCCGTTTGAAGGCTTGCTCCAGATCGTCGGTCTGGTTCAGCGCCTGGGCGAACAGTGCGTCGCCGAAATAGGTGAAGTTGGCTTCTTCCGAACACCCGAAGGACACCCGGTCGGCGCGCGAGGCGGTCATGATCAGGGTGTGTTCATCCTTGAGGGCAGGGATGAAGCCGCCGGAATAGCAAGACGAAATCACGATGATTTTGTCGCGCTTCTTCAGGGGCGCGAGGACGGCGGCGAGTTCGTCGGCCGGCAGGTCGGCCAGTTCCATGCGTGGCTGGTCGAGTACCAGCTCGTGTTCACTGGAGCCATGGCTGGTCAGGTAAATGAACAGCAAGTCCTCCGGGCCACTGCGTTCGGCCAGGGTCTGGGCGGCGCGGCGCAGGTTTTCCCGGGTGGCCATCGGCCGGTCGCCGAGGTGGTCGCGATGGTTGACCAGGCGAATCTGGCCGAAAGCGCCGAAACGGCTGGCGAGCATGTTGGCGACGTAGTCGGATTCGCGCAGGAACACGCTCTGCTTGCCGTCACCGCCCAGGGTCAAGGTGTACAGTTCGACCGCCGGAGTCGAGGCCGGCACGTTGGCCAGTGCTTCGTCGAGCAAGCGGCCCTGGGCCAGCAAGCCGAGTTCCAGGGTGTCGGGCAGCAGCTTGCCGTCGGCGTCGCGCACGCGCTGGCTGTTGATCCAGGTGCCGCTCAGCACCGTGCCATCGGTCAGCACCAACGTGCCTTTGCCCTGATAGTTGTCGCCGTCGAACTGGCCGATATAGAAACTGCCATCGGCCAGGTTCAGGCGGCCCTGGCCGGTGAAGCGCCAGTCGCTGAACTGACCGATGTAGTGACTGCCGTCGGCGCCGATCAACTCGCCCTTGCCGTTCAGCACGCCTTCCTTGAACTGACCGATCCAGACATCGCCATCGGCGTTTTCGTAGCGGCCCTTGCCATGCAATTGATTGTTCTTGAACCCACCGACGTAGATATCGCCATCGGCGCTGTTGAAAGTACCGTTGCCTTCCAGTTGGCCATCGACGAAATGCCCGGTGAACTGATTGCCGCTGCCATCGCTGCGCTGGCCTTCGCCGTTGGGTTTGCCGTGGGCGAACTGACCCTGGTACTGGCTGCCGTCTTCGAGTTCCAGACGACCGAGCCCTGAATATTGGTCGGCCTTGAATTCGCCGCGATAGGTCATGGCGTTTTCTTTGAGGGTGCCTTCTCCGTCCCGTCGACCGGCCTTGAAACCGCCGGTGTAGCTGCTGCCGGTGGTGGTCAGCGTGCCCTGGCCGTCGAACAGCCCCTGCTGGAACTGCCCACGATAGACCTCGCCGTTGCTGCCGTGCCATTCGCCCTGGCCATGCCATTGGCCTTTGTCGAAGTGACCGGCGTACCAGCTGCCGTTCGGGTAATCGATGCGACCCTCGCCTTGCAGCAAGCCGTTGACCAGATCACCACGATAGCGTCCGCCGTCCGGCAGGCGGGCGTCGGGGGGCAACAGCGATTCGCCATCGCCGCAAGCGGTGAGCATCAGGGTCAGGGCAAGGAGTGCAAGTGAGCGCATAGCGGGATCCGGGCAATTAGGCGACGGAGTATGCCGCAGCTATGTGTCGCATTTATAGAGACACGGCACAGACACCGCGCGAAACAGCATGAGCTGCTTCGCAATCAGGCATGTGTCAGACGAAGCAGAGGGACAATGGCTCGGCGATATAGGCCGGTTTGTCCGATCCTTCGATTTCAAGCGTAGCGGTGGCCTTGAGCAGCCATTGGCCGGGTTTCTTCTCGGTGACGTCGTTCATGTCGACCTTGAGTCGAACCCTGGAATTAACCTTCACAGGCTGGATGAAACGCACGCTGTCCAGGCCATAGTTGACCACCATCTTCGCGCCTTCGGGCAGGATGAGGATGTCTTCCATCAGTTTGGGGATCAGCGACAACGACAGGAAACCATGGGCGATGGTGCTGCCAAAAGGCGTTTGCGCGGCTTTGACCGGGTCGACATGGATGAACTGATAATCGCCTGTGGCTTCTGCGAACAGGTTGATGCGTTCCTGGTCGATGGTGAGCCATTGGGAACATCCGAGTTCCTTGCCGACATAATCTTTGAGCTCTGCAACTGGAACATAGGGCATTGAGACTCTCCTTGGTTCATCGGATTTATAGTTTTTCGAGTGGGGGACTTGACCTCCCTGCGAACCACTTTAGATCAACATGACAAATTGCTCCGGTCAACTGACCATGCTTTTGGCGAATGCCGATTCATAGCGTGGGCATGCTTATAATGTCCGGCCCCTGCTTGGTGGGGGAGAGCGCGGGAGAGGATGGATGTTGTTACGTGGCCTGACCTGGCTGGTGCTGTTTCAATTGCTCGGCACAGCCCTCAATCATCTGTTTTTGCCGGTGCTGCCGGGGCCGATCATTGGCCTGCTGTTGCTGCTGGGGTATCTGGTCAGCCGTGGTCAAGTCGGCGAGCCGCTGAACCTTGCGGCCAGCAGCCTGCTGCGCTACTTGCCGTTGCTGCTGGTGCCGCCGGCTGTGGGGGTGATGGTTTATGCCACTGACATTGCAGCGGATTTCTGGGCGATCACCGGTGCGCTGGTGTTGTCGCTGGTGCTGTCGATGGCCTTCGCCGGGGTGCTGATGCAGCGCATGGTCAAGCGTCACGCCCATTCCGAGGACAGCCAATGATGTTCGATTGGCACGGCGCCTGGGCGTCGGTGATTCATCATCCGCTGTTCGGCATCGGCATTACGCTGGGCGCGTATCAATTGGTGCTGGCGGCGTTCGAGAAAACCCGCTGGATTTTTCTGCAACCTGTGCTGGTCTCCATGCTGCTGGTCATCGGCGTGCTGGTTAGTTGCGGCCTGAGTTACGTTGAGTACCGCAAGAGCACCGAGATCCTCAGTATCTTGCTCGGGCCAGCCACTGTTGCGCTGGCGGTGCCGCTGTACCTCAACCTGCGGCGGATTCGACAGTTGTTCTGGCCGATATTTACTACGCTGGTGATAGGTGGCGTCGTCGCCACGGGCATGGGTGTGCTGCTGGGTTGGTGGTTCGGTGCCGAACACATGATCTTGATGACCATGGCCCCCAAGTCGGTCACCTCGCCGATTGCCATGCTGGTGGCGGAGCAGATTGGTGGCGTCGCGGCGCTGGCGGCGGTGTTCGTGTTGATTACCGGGGTGATCGGAGCGATCTTCGGGCCGAGTCTTTTGACCCGTCTCGGTGTCCACAGTCCGGAGGCTCGCGGTATGGCACTGGGCATGACCGCCCATGCGGTCGGCACCTCCGTGGCCTTGCAGGAAAGTGAAGAGTGCGGCGCCTTCGCGGCGCTGGCGATGAGTCTGATGGGCGTGGCCACGGCGGTATTCCTGCCGTTGGCGGTGTCGATGGTGGTGTAAGGAAATGTCTATGAGTTTGCCGCTTTTTCCGCTGAACACGGTGCTGTTTCCGGACTGCATCCTCGACTTGCAGATTTTCGAGGCGCGCTACCTGGACATGATCGGTCGTTGCATGAAACAGGGCAGTGGCTTCGGCGTGGTGTGCATTCTCGAGGGTGAAGAAGTCGGCATCGCTCCTGAAGGCTACGCTCGCGTGGGGTGCGAGGCGCTGATCACCGATTTCCATCAGCAGGACAACGGCCTGTTGGGCATTCGGGTAAAGGGCGGGCGGCGTTTCCACGTGGTGCGCACCGAGGTGCAGCGCGACCAGTTGATCGTCGCCGAAGTCGAGTGGCTCAAAGATGAGCCTGAACAACCGTTACAGGATGAAGACGCCGACCTGGTCGCGCTGCTCAAGGCCTTGGCGGAACACCCGATGGTCGAAGCGCTGAGCATGGGCACTGAAGCGACGGGGCAACAGTCGCTGGCCAATCAGTTGGCGTACCTGTTGCCGTTTTCCGAGGTGGACAAGATCGACTTGCTGCAACTCGATGATCCGCAGCAACGGCTGGATGCGATTCAGGCGTTGCTGGATGAGTTGCAGGGTGAGTTGTTTGCCTGACGTCCGCTTTTGATCTTCTAATACGCATACCGCAACAAAGCATGCGGCAAATGCCTCAACACAAAGAATCCGAACAACGCCACCAGCGACGGCAACACCAGCCACCAGACCTTGGGTGGCATGGTGTTGAGCGGCGTCTGGCGTTGCGTCAGCCACAGGCTCACCGCACACACGCATGCCGCCAGCATCGCTCCGGCCAGCACATCGGTAGGCCAATGCGCCCCCAGGTACACCCGCGACAGGGCAATCGCCAGCGCCGGCAAACAACCCAGCAGCAACCAGGTCAGGCGCATCCGCGGCGGCTGCCCGCGACCGGCCAGCACCGCGAGGGTTAGAAACAGCGCAAACGAGCCCGAGGCGTGGCCGCTGGGCATGCTGTAGCTGGTCAGTGGATCGCTCAGCACTTCCGGGCGAATGCGGGCGAAAAAGTGTTTGGTTGCAGTGTTGCCCAGCGCGGTGAAAAGCAATGTGCTGCCGGCAAAGATCGCGTGCCGCCATTGTCGCGTCAGCAACAGCAAGGCAATCAGCAGGGCGCTGAACATAAACATGTTGCGGAACTCGCCAATCAGCGTGAACACCACGGCTACTTCATCGAGCATCGGGCTGCGGTGTTCCTGCACCAGGGTCATCAACCCTTGGTCGAGGGCGGTCAGGTGCGGATAGCCGATGAACAGTCCCGCCAGAATTAGAAAACTCATGCCGGTGATCAGCATCGTCGCCTTGCGATGGCGGCGCATGCTGCTGGTAATGCTCAAGCCCACCATGACGGCGATGCTGCCGGCAACGATCCCGGCTTCGGGCCAGAACCCTTCGGGCAATGGCAAGCGAATCGCCGCGCCGGTGGCCCAGCCGGGCAGCAGATAGGCAACGCTCCAGCCCGCGGCGGCCAACAGGCTGACGGCGGCGAAGCGGGGGAAGGGCATGTCGAACATTCCGGCGACCATCGGCAGCATTGGTCGCAACGGGCCGATAAAGCGTCCGACCAACAGGCTGGCAATGCCATAACGCTGAAAATACGCTTCGGCCCCGGCGATCCATTCCGGATGATGGCGCAACCCCGGCAGGCGCCGGATGTTCTGGTGGAAATGTCGCCCCAGGAAATACGAAACGATGTCGCCCAGCACGCCGCCGAGGAAACCCAGCAGCAATGTTTCACCCAGCGACAGTGCGCCACTGCCGGCCAGTACTGCCACGGCAAACAACAACACCGTACCGGGTACGATCAGCCCGGCAATCGCCAGGCACTCCACACACGCCACTAGGAACACTGCCAAGGCCAGCCACTGCGGATTGACCGTCAGCCAACCGGTCACGCTATCGAGCCATGGGCCCATAAAAACAACTCCATCGAATGTTCACTTGGCCCCAAAGGGACGAATCTCCCAAATGCTGAAAGACCGCTTCCACTGGGATTCCCGTTTGCCCGGGCATGTTTCAAGTCAGCAAAAAATAATCGCGCCCTTCGACCTGACCCCGACGCATCGGATTGCGAGTGCAGTACGGCGCGTAAGCCGCATCGACGAAGCGGTACATTAAATGTTCGTCGCGCCCCTGGGGGATGCCCAGGCGGGTGGTCTGGATGATGTGGCCGGGCGCAGGCCCGATGTCTTCCACCAGCAGCACTTCATGGTCAAAGCGCTTGGCGTCCCAGACCGGCACCTTCAGCCCCAGCGCCTTGCACAGCAAGGTCTGCCCGGCGCACAGCTTTTGCGAGGGGCGAGGGCGGCCCTTGGCGTCGGGATTGTTCAACAGCATCTGCGCCAGGCTGGCTGGCCCGCTCAGTTCGTCGACCCATGGATAGGCGGATTTGATCAGCACCGCATTGCCCGGACCTTGGGCACTGAAGTTCAGGGAATCGCCGCCGCGGGCGTAATACATATAGATGTGGCCGCCATCCAGAAACAAAGCCTTACGCTTTTCTGTGTAGCCCAGGGAGGCGTGGCTACCCTTTTCTTCGCAGTAATAGGCTTCGGTCTCGATAATCCGGGCGCTGAGCCACAGGTCGTCGACCCGGTGGCGGATGATTTTGCCCAGTAGATCCCGGGCCAGCGTTTGGGCGTCGCGGTCGAAAAATGCATCCGGCAGCGCCTTTGGTGGGCGCGTTTCGGATGCACGAACAGTCAGGTTAGTCATGATGAACAGCGTTTATCAGGGCTGATTGAGTCGTGATGATAACAATATGCAACTTAATCACGGCTGAACGTCGGCAATTTGCCTTCCATTTCGACCATCCGCCCGTCACCGCTGTTAGTCCCGAGACGCGACAGCTATAATCTGCCGCTTTCCTCTTTACCAAGACCACAGCAGACCATGACTGAGTCCGTTCTTGACTACATGACCCGTTTGGGTCGCGCCGCCCGCGAAGCTTCCCGCGTGATCGGCCGTGCCAGCACCGCGCAGAAAAACCGCGCCTTGCAGGCGGCTGCCAATGCGCTGGACGCCTCCCGCACCGAGCTGACCGCAGCCAATGAACTGGATTTGGCCGCCGGCCGTGCCAATGGTCTTGAGCCGGCCCTGCTGGAACGCCTGGCGCTGACCCCGGCGCGCATCGACGGCATGATCGTCGGTTTGCGTCAGGTCGCGGCTCTGCCGGACCCGGTCGGCGCAATCCGTGACATGAGTTATCGGCCGTCGGGCATTCAGGTCGGCAAGATGCGCGTGCCGTTGGGCGTGATCGGGATCATCTACGAATCCCGGCCGAACGTGACCATCGATGCTGCCAGCCTGTGCCTGAAGTCCGGTAACGCGACCATCCTGCGTGGCGGCTCCGAAGCGATTCACTCCAACCGCGCCATTGCCGCCTGCATCCAGCGCGGCCTGGCCGAGGCCGATCTGCCGGCCGCGGTGGTGCAAGTGGTCGAAACCACCGACCGTGCCGCCGTCGGCGCGCTGATCACCATGCCCGAATACGTCGACGTCATCGTGCCCCGTGGCGGCCGTGGCCTGATCGAACGGGTCAGCCGCGATGCCCGCGTGCCCGTCATCAAGCACCTGGACGGCATCTGTCACGTCTACGTCAGTGCCCACGCCGATCTGCCGAAAGCCCGGCGCATCGCATTCAACGCCAAGACTTACCGTTACGGCATCTGCGGCGCGATGGAAACCCTGTTGGTCGATCAAGCCGTCGCCAAAGAGTTTCTGCCGGCGATGGCTGCCCAGTTCCGCGAAAAAGGCGTCGAACTGCGTGGTTGTGAGCGCACCCGGGCGATCATCGAGGCCGTCGCGGCCACCGAAGAAGACTGGACCACCGAATACCTGGCGCCGATCCTCTCGATTCGCGTGGTCGACGGGCTGGATCAGGCCATCGAGCACATCAACCAGTACGGCTCCCATCACACCGACTCGATCGTCAGCGAAAACCTGGCCGACACCCGGCGTTTCGTGGCTGAAGTCGATTCGTCCTCGGTGATGATCAACACCCCGACCTGCTTCGCCGATGGCTTCGAATACGGATTGGGTGCCGAGATTGGCATTTCTACTGATAAGCTGCACGCCCGCGGCCCGGTGGGCCTCGAAGGTCTGACCTGCGAGAAGTACATCGTGGTCGGTGATGGTCAGTTGCGCGGCCAGGAGTCGCTCTGACTTGGGCGACCTCGACCCGTCAGCCCCTGTGACCGCCAGCGAGCCCCGGCCTCGACGCATTGGCGTACTGGGCGGGACCTTCGACCCGGTGCACATCGGCCATTTGCGCGGTGCGCTGGAAGTCGCCGAATCGCTGGCGCTCGATGAGTTGCGTCTGACACCCAGTGCCAGGCCGCCCCATCGGGACAAGCCGCAGGTATCGGCGAAGGACCGTCTGGCGATGGTCAAGTGCGCGGTGGCCGGTGTGGCACCGTTGGTGGTGGATGCCCGCGAATTGCAGCGGGACAAGCCGTCCTACACCATCGACACCCTGGAACTGATGCGCGCCGAACTTGCCGCGTCAGACCAGGTTTTTCTACTTTTGGGCTGGGACGCATTTTGCGGCCTGCCCACTTGGCACCGCTGGGAAGAGTTGCTCCAGCATTGCCACATCCTGGTGCTGCAACGCCCGGATGCCGACAGCGAACCGCCGGATGCCTTGCGCAACCTGCTGGCAGCACGTTCGGTGAGCGACCCGCTGGCCCTCAAAGGGCCGAGCGGACAGATTGCATTCGTCTGGCAGACACCGCTCGCGGTATCCGCCACCCAGATCCGTCAACTGCTGGCCAGCGGTAAGTCGGTACGTTTCCTGGTGCCCGACGCGGTCCTGGCCTACATCGATGCGCACGGACTTTACCGTGCGTCGAACTGAAAAAGGGCGCGCTTCAAGGCACGTGAATGCGTGTATCGAAGCGCCCGAACATACGAGCAAAACGAGTTTTATATGACTGACAAAGACGTAAACAAAGTAAAGCGCAAGGGCACATTCAAGAGCGCACCGCTGCCAGTAGAAGCGCCAACTGGCGCACCACTGGCCGGCGAAGAGCTGGTCAAGGTTGCCGTAGCGGCCCTGGAAGACGTCAAGGCCCAGGACATTCAGGTGATCGACGTTCGTGAAAAGCAGAGCATCACTGACTACATGATCATCGCCACCGGTACGTCCAACCGCCAGATCGGCGCGATGCTGGACAAGGTCCGCGAAGCCGTCAAAGCCCAAGGCGTCAAGCCGCTGGGTGAAGAAGGCAAGGGCGACAGCGACTGGGTACTGCTGGATATGGACGACGTCATCGTGCACATGATGACTGCCTCGGCGCGCCAGTTCTATGACCTGGAACGCCTGTGGGCCGGTGCCGAGCAAAGCCGTTCTGCCAGCGCTGCACACCACAGCCCTGAGAACACCCATGAGCATTTCACCAAGCTCAACAAAGACCAGCAATAAGGGAACGCTGTGCGACTGCGACTGATCGCCGTCGGTTCACGCATGCCCAAGTGGGTGGAAGAAGGCTGGCATGAATATGCCAAGCGTCTTCCTTCCGAGCTGGCGCTGGAACTGGTGGAAATTCCGCTCAACACCCGCGGCAAGAACGCCGACGTGGCGCGCTTTATCCGTCAGGAAGGCGAAGCCATGCTGGCCAAGGTCGGGCCGAACGAGCGCGTTGTCACCCTCGAAGTCCACGGCAAGCCCTGGAGCACCGAGCAACTGGCGGCCGAACTCGATCGCTGGCGGCTGGACTCGCGCACGGTGAATTTCATGGTCGGCGGCCCCGAGGGGCTGGCGCCGGAAGTCTGTGCCCGGGCGGATCAACGTTGGTCGTTGTCGCCGTTGACGTTGCCGCACCCGCTGGTGCGGATTCTGATCGGCGAACAGCTGTATCGTGCCTGGACAGTGCTGTCCGGCCACCCTTACCACAAGTAGTTCTGCCCTCATGTCCCAGCCGATCCGCATCAAGGACCACGAAAAAGACGCCCGTCTGGTGCGTGGCCGCGTCGTGTTCGGGGCTATTGCGGTAGTGACGCTGATCGGCGTGCTGATCGCGCGGCTGTATTTCCTGCAGGTGATCCAGTACGAGTACCACTCGACCCTGTCGGAAAACAACCGCGTCCATGTGCAGCCGATTCCGCCGACTCGCGGGCTGATCTACGACCGCAATGGCGTGGTGGTGGCCGACAACCGGCCCAGCTTCAGCCTGAGCATGACCCGCGAACGCTCCGGCGACTGGCAGCAAGTGCTCGACGTAATCGTCGAAGTGCTGGAGCTGACGCCCGAGGACCGGGTGATCTTCGAGAAGCGTATGCGTCAGGGGCGTCGGCCGTTCGAGCCGGTGCCGATCCTGTTCGAGCTGACCGAAGAGCAGATCGCCCGCATCGCGGTGAACCAGTTCCGTCTGCCGGGCGTGGAAGTGGTCGCGCAACTGGTTCGTCACTATCCACAGGGCGCGCACTTTGCGCACTCGGTGGGTTACATGGGGCGGATCAACGAGAAAGAGCTCAAGACTCTGGACCCGGTGAGTTACAGCGGCACCCATCAAATTGGCAAAACCGGCATCGAGCGCTTCTACGAGCCCGAATTGCACGGTCAGGTCGGTTACGAAGAAGTCGAGACCAACGCCCGTGGCCGCGTGCTGCGGGTACTCAAACGTACCGAACCGATTTCCGGCAAGGACATCGTCCTGAGCCTGGACATCAAATTGCAGGAAGCCGCCGAAGCTGCACTCGGCGGTCGCCGTGGCGCGGTCGTGGCGCTGGATCCGGCGACCGGCGAAGTGCTGGCGATGGTCAGCCAGCCGAGTTTCGACCCGAACCTGTTCGTCACCGGCATCAGTTTCAAGGCCTACTCCGAGCTGCGTGACTCCATCGACCGGCCACTGTTCAACCGCGTGCTGCGCGGTCTGTACCCGCCTGGTTCGACCATCAAGCCAGCGGTGGCGATTGCCGGCCTGGATGCGGGCGTGGTCACGGCGTCGACCCGGGTGTTCGACCCGGGCTACTACATGCTGCCCAACTACGATCACAAGTACCGCAACTGGAACCGTACCGGTGACGGCTTCGTCGATCTCGACACGGCGATCATGCGCTCCAACGACACCTACTTCTATGACCTGGCGCACAAGCTGGGGATTGATCGGTTGTCGTCCTACCTGAGCAAATTCGGCATTGGCCAGAAGGTCTCCCTGGACATGTTCGAAGAGTCGCCGGGGCTGATGCCGACACGGGAATGGAAGCGCGTGACCCGTCGTCAGGCCTGGTTCCCGGGCGAGACGCTGATTCTGGGGATCGGGCAGGGCTACATGCAGTCCACTCCGTTGCAACTGGCGCAGGCCACGGCACTGGTGGCCAACAAGGGTGTCTGGAATCGTCCGCACCTGGCCAAGACCATCGAGGGCGAGAAGCCGAAGGATGAAAATCCGATGCCGGACATTATCCTGCGCGACCCGTCGGACTGGACCAAGGTCAATCACGGTATGCAGCAGGTAATGCACGGTGCCCGGGGTACGGCGCGCAAGGCATCGATCGGCGCGCAATACCGGATCGCCGGCAAAAGTGGTACGGCCCAGGTGGTCGCGATCAAGCAGGGCGAGAAGTACGACCGCTCCAAGGTGCAGGAGCGCCACCGCGACCACGCCTTGTTCGTCGGCTTCGCGCCGGCCGACAACCCGAAAATCGTGGTGTCGGTGATGGTCGAGAACGGCGAGTCCGGCTCCGGCGTCGCCGCGCCGGTGGTGCGCCAAGTGATGGACGCCTGGCTCCTCGACCAGGACGGCCGACTGAAAGCCGAATACGCCAGCCCTATCAGTGCGGAGGCTACGGCCCGTGAAGAATAATTTCGATCGCATGCTCTCAAGCGAGGATGTGATGCGTCGCCGTGCGACGCTGTTGCAACGCCTGCACATCGACGGCCCGCTGCTGATCCTGCTGCTGACCCTCGCCGCCGGCAGCCTGTTCGTGCTGTATTCGGCCAGCGGCAAGAGCTGGGATCTGTTGGCCAAGCAAGCCACTTCCTTCGGTATCGGCCTGATATCGATGATCGTCATCGCCCAATTCGAACCGCGCTTCATGGCCCGCTGGGTGCCGCTCGGCTATGTGGTCGGCGTGATCTTGCTGGTGGTGGTGGACGTCATGGGCCACAACGCCATGGGGGCCACCCGCTGGATCAATATCCCCGGGGTGATCCGCTTCCAGCCCTCGGAATTCATGAAGATCCTGATGCCGGCGACCATCGCCTGGTACCTGGCCAAGCGTTCCTTGCCGCCACAGCTCAAGCACGTGGGGATCAGTCTGGTGCTGATCGGTGTCCCGTTCATTCTGATCGTGCGTCAGCCCGATCTCGGTACTTCGTTGCTGATCCTCGCCGGTGGCGCATTCGTGCTGTTCATGGGCGGCCTGCGCTGGCGCTGGATCCTCAGCGTGATCGCCGCCGCCGTGCCGGTGGCCGTGGCGATGTGGTTCTTCATCATGCACGACTATCAAAAGCAGCGAATCCTGACCTTCCTCGACCCCGAAAGCGATCCGCTGGGCACGGGCTGGAACATCATTCAGTCGAAAGCGGCCATCGGTTCCGGTGGCGTGTTCGGCAAGGGCTGGTTGCTCGGTACCCAGTCGCACCTGGACTTCCTGCCAGAAAGCCACACCGACTTCATTATTGCGGTCCTTGGCGAAGAGTTCGGCCTGGTCGGTATCTGCGCGCTGTTGCTGATTTACCTGCTGTTGATCGGTCGCGGGCTGGTGATTACCGCCCAGGCCCAGACATTGTTTGGCAAATTGCTTGCGGGCAGCCTGACCATGACGTTTTTTGTTTACGTTTTCGTCAACATCGGTATGGTCAGTGGCCTGTTGCCGGTGGTGGGGGTGCCGTTGCCGTTCATTAGCTACGGAGGAACTTCGCTGGTGACGCTACTGTCAGCGTTTGGGGTTTTGATGTCGATCCATACCCATCGCAAGTGGATCGCGCAGGTTTGAATAAGGTGAAGATTTCAATGCAAGTAATGCGTGGCTGGGCGACTCGATACGCACCGTGGGTCGGCCTGGTGAGCATCCTTGGTTCCGTGCAGGAAGCATTGGCCGGCGATTACGAAGGTTCACCCCAGGTGGCCGAGTTCGTTGGTGAAATGACCCGTGACTACGGCTTTGCCGGTGAACAGCTGATGGGCGTGTTCCGCGAAGCCGAGCGCAAGCAGACGATTCTGGACGCGATCTCCAAACCCGCCGAACGTGTCAAGCAGTGGAAAGAATATCGCCCGATGTTCATCACCGACGCGCGCATCGCCCGTGGCGTGGACTTCTGGCGTCAGCACGAGGCGGTGCTGGCTCGCGCCGAGCAGGAATACGGTGTGCCGGCGCAGGTGATCGTCTCGATCATCGGTGTTGAGACCTTTTTTGGTCGCAATACCGGTAATTATCGGGTGATCGACGCCTTGTCGACCCTGGGTTTCGACTATCCTCCCCGTGCTGATTTCTTCCGCAAGGAATTGCGTGAGTTCCTGCTGCTGGCCCGAGAAGAACAGGTCGACCCGTTGACCCTCAAAGGCTCCTACGCCGGGGCCATGGGCTTGCCGCAATTCATGCCGAGCAGTTTTCGCGCCTATGCGGTGGATTTCGACGGTGACGGCCACATTAATATCTGGACCAACCCGGACGATGCCATCGGCAGCGTCGCCAGTTATTTCAAGCAACACGGCTGGGTCGCCGGCGAACCTGTGGTCAGCCGCGCCGATGTGCGCGGCGATCAGGTGGACGACGGGCTGACCGATGGCATCGAACCGACGAAAACCGTCGGGGAGTTGCGGGCGCTGGGCTGGTCGAGTCATGATGCGCTGCGCGATGATATGCCGGTCACGGCTTTCCGCCTGGAAGGTGACAATGGCCCCGAATACTGGATGGGCCTGACGAATTTTTACGCGATCACGCGTTATAACCGCAGCGTGATGTACGCCATGGCCGTACATCAACTGTCTGAACAGCTGGTCCAAGCACGGGGCGTCAAGTAATGCGGGCATTGCCTATGAATAAACCCCTGAAGCTCATGGCATTCGCCGCGTTGGCGGTGCTGGTCGCCAGTTGTTCGACCAGCCGCTCGCCGACTCAGAAGTCTTCCACCGCCGTTCGTTCGGCCCCCGGCCTGGATATCAACCGGGCGCACAAGGATGGCGCACCCTGGTGGGATGTCGACGTATCGCGCATCCCGGATGCCACGCCGACCCTGCACAGCGGTCCTTATAAAGCCAACCCGTACACCGTGCTGGGCAAGACCTACTTCCCGCTGCAGGAATCCAAGACCTACGTCGCGTCGGGCACGGCGTCCTGGTACGGCACCAAGTTCCACGGCCAGAACACCGCCAACGGCGAGGTGTATGACCTGTATGGCATGAGCGCCGCCCACAAGACCTTGCCACTGCCAAGTTACGTTCGGGTGACCAACCTGGACAACAACAAGACGGTGATTCTGCGGGTCAATGACCGTGGGCCGTTCTATTCAGACCGGATCATCGACTTGTCCTACGCGGCCGCCAAGAAGCTTGGCTACGCTGAAATCGGCACGGCGCGGGTCAAGGTCGAAGGCATCGATCCGCAAGAATGGTGGGCGCAGAAAGGTCGTCCGGCACCGTTGATGCTCAACGAGCCGCAAGTGGCGCAAAATGCCGCGCCGACCGTGACGGCTTCCACTGGCACCGTCGAGCAATGGACGCCACCGCCGCAGCAACACGCCGCGGCCGTTGTGCCTGTGCAGATCGATGCAAAAAAAAACGCTTCTGTACCAGCCTCTGGCCAGTATCTGCAGGTGGGCGCGTTCGCCAACCCGGACGCTGCAGAACTCCTGAGATCGAAGCTCAGCGGGATGGTGAGCGCTCCGGTGTTCATCAGCTCGATCGTGCGTAACCAGCAGACACTGCATCGGGTGCGCATGGGGCCGATCGGCTCTGCGGGTGAAATCCAGCAGGTGCAGAACAGCGTGCGGCTGGCCAATCTCGGTTCACCGAGCCTGGTCAGCGCCGAGTAACACGTAGTACTTGATTGACGGTTCGCTTGCGGTTTTGGGGGGCGAACCGGGTTGTTGGCTCGTTGAAGAACAAAAGCCCGGCAAGGGTTACAGAGTGAGCAACTGAACACGTGACAGCTTTTTGAAAAGTTGTCTGATTAGTTTTGCCTTAGGGCAGTTTCCATTAGCGATTTCGAGAGACGGATGAACATCACCACCTTTGCCAAACGCCTGTGCCTGCTAGTCCCGCTGCTCCTCTCACCCGCGGCTTTCGCGGTCGAGATGATGCCGTCGCCACCGCAATTGGCCGCCAAAGCCTACGTACTCATGGACGCCAGCAGCGGCAACGTGCTGGTAGAGAACAACGGTGACCAGCGTCTGCCGCCGGCCAGCCTGACCAAGCTGATGACCGCGTACATCGCGACCCTGGAAATCCGTCGTGGCCAGATCGGCGAAAACGATCCGGTGACCGTCAGCGAGAACGCTTGGCGTACCGGTGGTTCGCGGATGTTCATCAAGGTCGGCTCGCAAGTTACCGTCAGCGACCTGCTGCACGGCATCATCATTCAGTCGGGCAACGACGCCAGTGTTGCGCTCTCCGAGCACATCGCCGGCAGCGAAGACGCATTCGCCGACCTAATGAACAAAACCGTTGCTGATCTGGGCATGACCAACACCCACTTCATGAACCCGACCGGTCTGCCGAACCCTGAGCACTACTCGTCTGCTCACGACATGGCCGTGCTGGCTCGCGCGATCATCCACGAAGACCCGGCTCACTACGCGATCTACTCGCAGAAAGAGTTCTTCTGGAACGGCATCAAGCAGCCTAACCGCAACCTGCTGCTGTGGCGCGACAAGACTGTCGACGGTCTGAAAACCGGTCACACCGACGAAGCCGGCTACTGCATGGTGTCTTCGGCCGTACGTGATGGCATGCGCCTGATCGCCGTGGTGTTCGGCACCAACAGCGAAGTGGCTCGTGCTGCCGAAACCCAGAAGCTGCTGACTTACGGTTTCCGCTTCTTCGAAACCCAGACCTTCTATCAGAAAGGCGCCGAGCTGGCTCAGGCACCTGTCTGGAAAGGCACCACCAATCAAGTCAAGGCCGGCCTGGCTGAAGACCTGACCATGACCTTGCCCAAAGGCCAGCTGAAGAAGCTTGCTGCCAGCATGACCATGAACCCGCAACTGGTTGCGCCAATCGCCAAGGGCGACGTGATCGGTAAAGTCGAAGTGAAACTGGACGACAAAGTGGTGCACAGCGCCGACCTGATCGCTCTGGACGCGGTCGACGAGGGTGGTATCTTCCGCCGCATGTGGGATAGCATCCGTCTATTCTTCTACGGCTTGTTCAACTGATAGTGTGCACCTGCATGGCCCCGCGCTGATCCGGCGTGGGGCCTTGCTGTCGCCACGGCTTACGCTTACGAGGCCGTTACGCCATGACCGATACCGAAGTAAAGGCGCCTAAGATCGAATTCCCCAACATTGATTACCCGGTTAAGGTGATCAGCGATACGGGTGTAGGCAACAAAGACAAGATCATCGAGATCGTCAAGAAACACGCGACGATCAACCATGACCGCGTTGATGAGCGCCAAAGCACCAACGGCAAGTACACCACGATTCAGTTGCACATCGTCGCCACCGACCAGGACCAGCTGTACAACATCAACAGCGAACTGCGGGCTACCGGCTTCGTGCACATGGTGCTGTGATGCCTGGCACGCTGGGCTTTCGCGAACTCGGCCAGATGGCTTACGAGCCGGTCTGGCATGCCATGCAACGCTTCACCAACGAACGCGGCAGCGATGCCGCCGACGAGATCTGGCTGGTCGAGCACCCTCCGGTGTTCACCCAGGGCCAGGCCGGCAAGGCTGAGCACCTGTTGCTGCCGGGCGATATTCCGGTGGTGCAGGTCGATCGCGGTGGTCAGGTGACCTACCACGGTCCAGGCCAATTGGTAGCCTACCTGTTGCTGGATGTGCGCAAGCTGGGGTTCGGCGTGCGTGACCTGGTCAGCCGCATGGAGCAGTGCCTGATCGAGTTGCTGGCCAGTTACGGCGTGACCGCATCCGCCAAGCCGGATGCACCGGGTGTCTATGTCGATGGCGCGAAAATCGCGTCCTTGGGTCTGCGGATCCGCCACGGTTGTTCCTTTCATGGCCTAGCCCTGAACGTGGATATGAACCTGGAACCGTTTCGACGGATTAATCCCTGCGGCTATGCCGGGCTGGCGATGACCCAGCTGCGCGATCACGCAGGACCGATTGAATTTGCCGAGGTAAGTGCCCGGCTGCGCGCGCAGCTCGTCAAACACCTCGACTATGCTGAGCAGACGACCCTAACGGGCGGAATCGATTGATATGACTACTGATGCAGTGCAAACCATGATCCCGACGCTCGATGTCACCGAGCGTCCGGCCCCGCGTGCCAAGGTTGAAGCCGGCGTCAAGCTGCGCGGCGCCGAGAAGGTTGCACGCATCCCGGTGAAGATCATCCCGACCACCGAACTACCGAAGAAACCCGACTGGATTCGCGTGCGCATCCCGGTTTCCCCGGAGGTCGATCGCATCAAGGCCCTGCTGCGCAAGCACAAGCTGCACAGCGTTTGTGAAGAAGCATCCTGCCCTAACCTGGGCGAGTGCTTCTCCGGCGGCACCGCGACCTTCATGATCATGGGCGACATCTGCACCCGTCGTTGCCCGTTCTGCGACGTCGGCCACGGCCGTCCAAAGCCTCTGGACGTGAACGAGCCGGAAAGCCTGGCAATCGCCATCGCCGACCTGAAACTGAAATACGTGGTCATCACCTCGGTAGACCGCGACGACCTGCGTGACGGCGGTGCCCAGCACTTTGCCGACTGCATCCGCGAAATCCGCAAACTGTCGCCGAACGTACAGCTCGAAACCCTGGTTCCGGACTACCGTGGCCGTATGGACATCGCGCTGGAAATCACCGCCGCCGAGCCGCCGGATGTGTTCAACCACAACCTGGAAACCGTGCCGCGCCTGTACAAGGCTGCGCGTCCGGGGTCGGATTACCAGTGGTCGCTGACCCTGCTGCAACGCTTCAAGCAGATGATGCCGCACATTCCGACCAAGTCCGGCCTGATGCTGGGTCTGGGCGAAACCGACGAAGAAGTCATCGAAGTCATGAAACGCATGCGCGAACACGACATCGACATGCTGACCCTGGGCCAGTACCTGCAACCGTCCCGCAGCCACTTGCCGGTCCAGCGCTTCGTGCACCCGGACACCTTCGCCTGGTTTGCCGAGGAAGGTTACAAGATGGGCTTCAAGAACGTCGCTTCCGGCCCGCTGGTACGCTCCTCGTACCACGCCGACGAGCAGGCGAAGCTGGTCAAGGCCGAATTGATGTCGTCCTGATTCCGCGCTGAAAAAAGAGCACGCCCGCAAGGTTAGTCCTTGCGGGCGTTTTCATTGGCGGTGCCCACATCCTCTTCAGGCTTTTCCTGCAAGCCGTGGTGCGACTGACCCTCTTTTGTTTATTCCCGTTCCTGACTACTGTGTGCTGAAGCATTCACACAGGGAGAATCATGGATGACTGCTCGACCGACCCACACCCTTTGTCCTCACGTCCCTGTTCCGGCCTTGCCGCCTGCAGGGCTGATCGGCGTCATTGCGCCTGCCGGCCCCGCTGCCCTGGACACCGATAAAGCGATTGCCTGGATGCGCGCTCGCGGCTATTCGCTGCGAGTGTTCCCCGGCGTTTACGAGAAAGACGGCTACCTGGCCGGCAGCGACGATGTGCGGCTCAATGACTTGCACGCGGCATTTACCGACAGCGAGGTCGACGCCATCATCTGTTTGCGTGGCGGTTACGGTACGCCGCGTTTGCTCGATCGCATCGATTTCGAGTTACTGCGCAACAATGCCAAACCGTTCATCGGCTATAGCGATATTACTGCACTGCACCTGGCAATCAGCCGTTATGCGGGTTTCGTGACGTTTCACGGCCCGATGCTCAATGCTGACCTGCTGGGTGACAAGCAGAAACCCACCGAGTCCTCGTTTTTCAACATGTTGCGCGGGCAAGTGACGGCGGACAGCGTGCTGGCGCACCCGGTGGCCTATCCGTTGACGACCGTCTCGCCAGGCATCGCTCACGGGCGTTTGCTGGGGGGCAATCTGTCGATGATCGCCGCGACCATGGGCACGCCTTACGAGATCGACGCCGAGGGTGCCATCCTGTTCATCGAAGACATCAACGAGCCGCTTTATCGCATTGATCGGCTGCTGACCCATTTGCGTCTGGCCGGCACGCTGCACAAGTTGCGCGGGGTTCTGGTGGGGGATGTGGCGGGTGTGGACACAATCGCGCTGGAGGGCTTGCTCAAGCAGACCTTCGCGTCGTTGCGCATACCTGTGTTGGCCGGATGGCGTAGCGGGCATTGCGACCCGAACCTGACGTTACCGATGGGGGCGCTGGTCAGGCTGGATGCGGGGAGCAAGACGTTGGTGTTGGAGCAGGATGTGGTGATCAAGTAACAACACATCGCAAAAAAAGATCGCAGCCTTCGGCAGTTCCTGCAGGTGTACACAAAACCCTGTAGGAGCTGTCGAAGGCTGCGATCTTTTGCTTTTAGCGGTTACGCAAACCTTCGAGCAACTTGTGCGTAGGGTACCCATCCGCCGGCCAGCCAAACGACTGCTGCGCGCTGCGGATTGCTTTACGGGTATTGGCGCCGATGATGCCGTCGGGGGTGCCGGCGTCATAGTTCCGGGCGCTCAGCAGGGTTTGCAGCTCGATTCGCTCGGTACGGCTCAGCGGCAAGTCATCTTTTGGCCATAGACCGTTGATCAGGCCACCGCCATTGAAACGCTCAGACAACAGGCTCACGCCCAAGGCGTAGGACGAAGAGTTGTTGTACTTGAGGATTGCGCGGAAGTTATCGAAGATCAGGAATGCCGGGCCGCGATAGCCTGCCGGCAGGAGCAGGGCGGCCGACAGGTGTTCGGAACCGGCCGGAACCTGGACACCATTGGGCAGGGTGATCCCCAGTTGCTGCCACTCGGCGACGCTTTTGCGAATCGCGCCATCGGCCAGGACGTAATTGAAGCTGCTCGGCAGTTGGACTTCGAAGCCCCACGGCTGGCCTTTCTGCCAGCCAGAGCTTTGCAGGTAATGCGCAGTCGAGGCCAGTGCATCAGCGGCGCTGTTCCAGATGTCACGCCGGCCATCGCCGTCGAAGTCTACGGCGTGGGTGTTGTAGGTGGTCGGGATGAACTGGGTCTGGCCCATGGCGCCTGCCCAGGAGCCGAGCATTTTCTCCGGTTCAATATCGCCCTGTTGCAGGATTTGCAGGGCAGCGATCAGCTGCGCATGAGCAAAGCCTGGGCGTCGACCTTCATAGGCCAGGGTTGCCAGGGAGTTGATCACTGACTTGTTGCCCTGGAACTGACCGAAGTTACTCTCCATGCCCCACACCGCGACCAGTGCCTGACGGTCGACGCCATAGCGCTGTTCGATGCTTTGCAGGATATCGGCGTACTGGCTGACCAGTGCCTGACCTTTGCGCACCCGCAGCGGCGACAGCGCGCCATCGAGGTATTCCCACACCGGACGAGTAAACTCCGGCTGGCTGCGGTCGGCACGGATCACGCTGGCGTCCAGGCTGACATTGGCAAAGGCACGGTCGAACAGGTCGGCGCGAATGCCGGCGGCGAGGGCGTCTTTGCGAAAACCCGCCTGCCATTCGGCAAAGGTCTGGGTGGGTTGGATGTCGAGATTCTCACCGGTCGGAACCACCGGCGGAATGACCGCAGGGGCCGTGGCAACGGCTTGGGTCTGAAGCGGCTGGGCGTCGGCGGCGGTGGGTTTTTCCGCGCAGGCGACAAGCAGAACGAGGCTGGAGGCAGCTATCAATTGGCGAAGGTGCCAACGACGGGAAAGACAAAGGGGCATGCACAGGTCCAGAGGATACGAATCAGGTGCAGACCTTAACATGTTGAGCGATGGCTTGCCTTTCAGGCTGCCAGAAAGTAAGAAGCCTCCCAGCTATTAGACTGGAAGGCTTCGCGGCGGTAGCTGCCTTTGCCCTTGCCGGCTCGTTCCTGACGGCTGCGGAACAGTGGCTGGGCGATGATGGATTTGGCCTTGTTGGGGCCATGCCTGGATGGCTTTTTACTCATGATGATTTCTCGCAAGTGAGTGGATTTTGCGGGACAAATCATCGGCCGAAGTTGGGGTTCTGTCTAGTCCCGCATTGCGTAGGACCTTTCGCCGATCGCCCTGTAGCAGCTGGCGAAGCCTGCGTTCGGCTGCGCAGCAGTCGTAAACCCTGAGTCCGGAATCATCCTGACACACTGCGTCGTCTGACTTGGCGACTGCTTCGCAGCCGAACGCAGGCTTCGCCAGCTGCTACAGAGAGCGTGCTTACTCGGCAGGCAACGACAATCTCTGCCCGGCCATCAACAAGGTCAACCGGCTCAAACTCATCCACGGTGAACCCGCCGCCTGGCCTTTGATCTGCGCGTCGATGCGCTGTGCTTCGAGCAGCAACTGCGCCCAGCGTTGCGCCGAGTAGCGTTGCAGTGCCTTGCTCATCAGCGGTTTGCGCTTGTCCCAGACCGGCGGTCGGGCCTGGCTGAAGGCTTTGTCCAGCGGCACGCCCTGGCTGTATTGCAGCGACAGGTTGGCCAGCAGGCGCAGTTCACGGGCCAGCGCCCAGAGAATCACCGGCGGTTCGACGCCTTCGCCGCGCAGCCCTTCGAGCATGCGCAGGGCATGAGCGGCTTCGCCGTTGAGGATCGCGTCGGTCAGGCCGAAGACATCGAAGCGCGCACTGTCGGCCACCGCCGCTTGCACGGTTTCGACGGTGATCTGGCCACCTTCGGCCATCAGCTTGAGCTTTTCGATTTCCTGGGCGGCAGCCAGCAAGTTGCCTTCGACCCGAGCAGCGATCAGTTCGACGGCGTCCTGGCTGGCGGAAAGCCCGGCCTGGGACAGTCGTTGACGAATCCAGCTGGGCAACTGGTTGGTGTCCACGGGCCAGATCTGCACGAACTGGGTCTGCGGACCTTCGACCAGCGCCTTGCCCCACTTGGTTTTCTGCGCACTGCCATCAAGCTTGGGCAGGCTGATCAGCAGCAGCGTGTCTTCGGCCGGGCGCGAGCAGTATTCGATGAGCGCGGCGGCGCCTTTGTCACCAGGTTTGCCGGAGGGCAGGCGCAGTTCCAGAAGACGTTTTTCTGCAAACAGCGACATGCTTGCACCAGCCTGCAGCAGCGTACCCCAGTCGAAACTGGCGTCGGCGGCGAAGACCTGGCGTTCATCGAAACCTTGTTGGCGAGCAGCGGCGCGAATGGCGTCGGCGGCTTCCTGGCACAGCAGTGGGTCATCGCCACTGATGATGTAGACCGGCGCAAGAGCGCCTTGCAGGTGTTTGCCGAGTTGGGCGGGGGCGAGTTTCATAAGAAGAGGCGAACGGGGCGCCTGAGCGCCCCGTAAGTCTTACTGCTGCGGCAGTTCGACAGGCGACTGACGCGGAGTCTCCGCTTCAGCCTTCTGTGC
This sequence comes from Pseudomonas sp. Pseusp18, assembly GCF_059506005.1. NCBI lineage: Bacteria > Pseudomonadati > Pseudomonadota > Gammaproteobacteria > Pseudomonadales > Pseudomonadaceae > Pseudomonas > Pseudomonas sp. Pseusp18. Next base: position 5,817,725 of record NZ_CP169240.1, on the reverse strand, counting down.
CGCTTCCAGCGCGGCGGCTTCAGCCTTGGCCCGGGCGTCGGCGGTCTGTTGCAGCTGTTCCAACTGAGTCGGAGTCAGCTGTTGCAGACGCAGCATCATGCGTTGAATCAGTTCACGACGAATCTCGCGGCGGGCATCGTTGGCTTCCTGGTCGGAACCTACCAGGTTGTTGCCGTCGTGGATGAACACCTTCTGCACTTCAAGCTTGTCACTCAGCAGAGGCAGGTCACCCTGACCACGGATGTCGTAATTGAGCACGCTGTTCACCTGGTACTCGCCAGTACGGCCGGCACCGGCATAGCTGAGGATGCGTTGATTTTCCTGCTCATCGGTCAGCACCAGTTTGTAAGGTGCGCCGCTGTAGACCCTGACGCCGCTGCTTTCCAGCATCTGGCGCATTTGCGTCACGGTTTCGCCATAGGCGTTACGGGCGCTCAGATCGAGTTCCTTGATCGCCAGTTCGGTGGTGCCGGTGCCACGCAGGTGGAAACCGCAGGCGCTCAGCAGGACTGCAAGGCCCATCACCAGCAAATTGCGTTTGATCATCTTGTTGCTCCCCTTGAAACCATGTGGGCCGGTCAACCGGCCCGAAAGGTTTTACTCGGCGCCAGGCTCACCTGGCGCCCGATCCAATTTTTAGCTGGCGACGATATTGACCAGTTTCCCGGGCACTACGATCACTTTGCGAATAGTCAGGCCATCGACGAAGCGCAGGACGTTTTCGTTGGCCCGTGCGGCGGCTTCAACTTCTTCGCGGCTGGCGCTGGCTGGCATTTCGATGTGGCCGCGCAGCTTGCCATTCACTTGAATGACCAGTTGCAGGCTGTCCTGTACCAGGGCGCTTTCGTCCAGCACCGGCCAACCGGCGTCGATCACCGGGTCAGCGTGGCCCAGGCGATGCCACAGCTCGTGGCTGATGTGCGGGGTGATCGGGGCCAGTAGCAGAGTCACGGTTTCCAGACCTTCGTGAATCAGCGCGCGATCCTGCTCGGTGCCTTGCGGGGCTTTTTCCAGCACGTTCATCAGCGTCATCACCTGGGCGATGGCGGTGTTGAATTTGTGGTTCTGGCCGACGTCGTGGCTGGCCTGCTTGATGGCCTGGTGGATCGAACGGCGAATGGCTTTCTGCTCGTCGTTCAGGCTGGCGACATCCAGTTTGCCCGGCAGGCCCTGAGTGACGTGCGCTTGAGCCAGGCGCCAGACGCGCTTGAGGAAGCGGTGCGAACCTTCTACTCCGGAGTCGGACCATTCCGCGCTCATGTCAGGTGGCGAGGCGAACATCATGAACAGGCGGCAGGTGTCTGCGCCGAACTGGTCAATCATCGACTGTGGGTCGACGCCGTTGTTCTTCGACTTGGCCATCTTCTCGGTGCCGCCGATTTCCACCGGCAGACCGTCGGCGATCAGCTTGGCGCTAATGACCTTGGCCTTGCTGTCGCGTTCGAGTTCGACGTCCGCCGGGTTGAACCAGGTGTAGGCACCATTGGCTTCGCGACGGTAGTAAGTCTCGGCGATGACCATGCCCTGGGTCAGCAGGTTCTTGAACGGCTCGTTGGAGCTCACCAGGCCTTCATCGCGCATCAGCTTGTGGAAGAAGCGCGCATAGAGCAGGTGAAGAATCGCGTGTTCGATACCGCCGATGTACTGATCCACCGGCAACCAGTGGTCGGCCGCCGATTTTTCTACCAGGCCACCTTCAAAGTGCGGCGAGGCGTAACGAGCGTAGTACCACGAGGACTCGACGAAGGTGTCCATGGTGTCGGTTTCACGCTTGGCCGGTGCGCCGCATTTCGGGCAAGCGCATTCGTAGAACTCGGGCATGCGCGCCAGCGGCGAACCAGCGCCGTCCGGTACCACGTCTTCCGGCAGCACCACGGGCAGTTGATCTTCCGGGACCGGCACATCACCGCAAGTATCGCAGTGGATGATCGGGATCGGGCAGCCCCAGTAGCGTTGACGGCTGATGCCCCAGTCGCGCAGACGGAACTGGGTGCGCGAGGCGCCGAGGTTTTTCTTGATCAGTGCGACTTCGATGGCGTCGAAAGCGCCTGCGAAGTCGAGGCCGTCGAACTCACCGGAGTTGATCAGCGTGCCGTACTCGCCGTAAGCGTCCTGCCACGGGGCCGGGTTGGTGTCACCGGAGCTGGTGCGTACCACGGATTTGATCGGCAGGTTGTACTTGGTGGCGAACTCGAAATCACGCTCGTCGTGCGCCGGAACCGCCATGACCGCGCCATCGCCGTAGTGCATCAGCACGTAGTTGGCGACCCATACCGGGAGTTTCTCACCGGTCAGCGGGTGCTCGACGAACAGCGAGGTCGGCAGGCCTTTTTTCTCTTGAGTGGCGACGTCGGCTTCAGCAACGCTGCCGCCCTTGCATTCAGCGATGAACGCTTGCAGTTCAGGATTGTTCTGCGCCGCCAGGGCAGCCAGAGGGTGTTCGGCGGCCACGGCAACGTAGGTTGCGCCCATCAGGGTATCCGGACGGGTGGTGAAGACTTTCAACGCGCCGGCTTCACCGATGGAAGCGACGTCGTACGGGAACTGCACTTCCATGCCGCGGGATTTGCCGATCCAGTTGCGCTGCATGGTCTTGACCTGTTCAGGCCAGCCAGTCAGTTCGTCGAGGCTCTCCAGCAGCTCATCCGCGTAAGCGGTGATCTTGAAGTAGTACATCGGGATTTCGCGCTTTTCAATCAGCGCGCCGGAACGCCAGCCGCGACCGTCGATCACTTGCTCGTTGGCCAGAACGGTCTGGTCGACCGGGTCCCAGTTCACGGTGCCGCTTTTTTTGTAGATCACGCCTTTTTCGAACAGGCGAGTGAACAGCCATTGTTCCCAGCGGTAGTAATCAGGCTTGCAGGTGGTCACTTCGCGCGACCAGTCCACCGCCAGGCCCAGGCTGCGCAGCTGGCTTTTCATGTAGGCGATGTTTTCGTAGGTCCACTTGGCGGGCGCTACGTTGTTCTTCATCGCGGCGTTTTCCGCCGGCATGCCGAAGGCGTCCCAACCCATGGGTTGCAGGACGTTCTTGCCTTGCATGCGCTGGTAGCGGGAGATCACGTCGCCGATGGTGTAGTTGCGCACGTGCCCCATGTGTAGCTTGCCGCTGGGGTAAGGGAACATCGACAGGCAGTAGAAAGTCTCCTTGCCTGGCTGTTCACTGACTTCAAAGGACTTTTGCTCGTCCCAGAACGACTGGGCGGCGGCTTCGATTTCACGGGGCTGATATTGTTCGTGCATGGCTACTTTTGAACTGAATAGGGGTGGCCTAATCCTCTTCAATGCAACGCTGGACGGTGATGACGCCAAATCGGCGTTTCGCTGCCCAGCCGAGCTGGAAGTGGAGTTACAGGAAGCGCCGTAGCATACATGACGGCACTCTACCGAGGGAAACCCTGATTACACGCAAGGGCGCGGCCAATTCCCGCCCCAAGGGCCGTTGGTCGCGGCGCTCAGCCGGTTTTTTCAGCGAAGCTAAGCTCTAAAAGGGGAGTGAGTCTTATCTTCAATGAGGTGATGGATGGTTGATTCACAGCAAAAAGCTACAAAACCGGAGTTGTACGAAAGACTGATCGACCGTCTCGCAATGGCCTTGGACGCGGCCAAAACCGCTGGACGGCTTCGCGACGAGCGTCCCCTGGAGCTGGAACTGCGTGGTTTGACCCCCGCAGAGTTTGAACTGGTCAAGGCCTATCTGGACCGCAGTGAACGTGAAACGCACGGATGCTTGTCAGCAGCAATGAAGCAACTCGAGGCACCACGTACGGCCAAGATCCTCTGGCTCAAGGATAAGACACCCGGCGGAGGCGCGGTAAAGGTCCGGTCTCTGCAGTTCAAGTAAGGACACTTGAAACCATCGCATATGGTTTTTTGAAATAAAGTCCTTCCGCATTTGTTGTCGCATTGCGTTAACCCACTTAGGCTTCGGGCATCTATGGAGATGCCCGATGCCTTTTCGTTATTTCATTAAACAACTTCTATTGCCGCCCGGCGTTCTTTTGCTGTTGCTGGTACTCGCCTGGTGGTGGCGCCGCTCAAGGCCGAGGCTGGCGGGGGCGTGCTTCGTTATGGGTGTGGGCGGCTTCTGGTTGATGAGCCTGCCAGTCATGGTGGAGTGGACTGCCAGGGTTCTGGAGCGCGAGCCGCCGCTCGTACGCGAGGAATGGGCCACCCTGGGCCAGCGCGCCGACGCGATCGTGGTGCTGGGTTCCGGGCGTGAGCGTGGCGACCTGGCCTGGGGCGTCGACCAGCCCACCGGCGTAGGTCTTGGGCGCGAGCGTTATGCCGCACGTCTGGCCAAGGCTTCCGGCTTGCCGATTCTGACCAGTGGCGGCCTGCATTACGGGACACCGCCGACTGAAGCGCAGCTGATGGCAGATTCGTTGCTCGATGATTTTGGCGTGACCGTACGCTGGCAGGAAGGGCGCAGCCGCACAACCTGGGAAAACGCGCAGTTCAGCGCCCAGGTATTGTTGCCGCAGGGGATCAAACGGGTGGTGGTCGTGACTCAGGCGTGGCATATGCCGCGGGCGGTCTGGAGCTTTGAGCAGGCCGGATTTGAGGTGGTGCCGGCGCCGGTGGGGTTTTTAGGCGTGGACAATGCGCGGCCGCTGGGTGGCTGGATGCCGGAATTCAAATCGATCTGGCAATCGGGGCAGTTGATGAATGAGCTCGTGGGGCAGATCGGGTATTGGATGTTCTATCGAGGCGAGCCTGTTGAGGAGTGATCATTCCCACGCCAGTGCATGGGAATGATCACCAGGCCTGAGTTAAACGGTCTTCGCCATCCGGTTGGCCATCAACGCCCAGCCAAACAACAGCACGCAAATGATGATCAACGGCCACGAACGCCATTGCAGATACGGCGTCAGGTTATGCATTGGCACCACTTCGCCGTACAGAATACCGCGTTCGAACTGCGGGATCCGGGCAGTGATCTGACCAAACGGGTTGATCAGGCCGGTCACACCGTTATTGGTGGCGCGGATCATCCAGCGGCCGGCCTCAAGGGCGCGCATCTGCGCCATCTGCAAGTGTTGCAATGGGCCGATCGAGGTGCCGAACCAGGTGTCGTTGCTGATGGTCAGCAGCAAATCGCTGCGGGCAGCGAGGCCGGCGGCGAATTCCGGGTAGACCACTTCGTAGCAGATGTACGGCGCAATCTGATAGCCCTTGGCCTGTAGCAGCGGTTGATCGGCCGGTCCACGGGCAAAGTCGGACATCGGCAGGTCGAAGAACGCGATCAGGCCGCGCAAGACTTCCTGCAACGGAACGTATTCGCCGAATGGCACCAGTTTCTGCTTCAGGTACGTGCCATCACCTTCACCGACCACGGTAATGCCGTTGAAGTAACGTTTCTCGTGACGGACTTCCTGGCGAATCGGCACGCCGGTAATCAGCGCGGATTTACGCTCTGCTGCGAAGCTGCCCATCATGTTCAGGTAGCCCTCGGCGGACTCCTTGAGCACCGGGACCGCCGTTTCCGGCCAGATCAGCAGGTCGACGGGTTTGGAGCTGAAGCTCATGTCGCGGTACAGCGCCAGCTGCGCGTTGATCTGCGACGGGTCCCATTTCATGCTTTGTTCGATGTTGCCCTGAATCGCCGCGACGCTCAGCGGCGCACCCGAAGGGCTGGTCCAGGCGTGTTCCTTGAGCGCCATGCCGATCACCCAAGGGCCGGCCAGCAGTAATACGCCAGCGACAATAAAGCCCTTGCGAGCGGTGCGAATCAGGCGCGGTGCGTTGTAGATCAGCGCAGCGGTCAGGGCCAGCGCGAAGGAAATCAGCCACATCCCGCCGACCGGCGCGAGCCCGGCCAATGGGCCGTCGAGCTGGCTGTAACCGGAATAGAGCCATGGGAAACCGGTGAGGAACCAGCCGCGAAAGGCTTCCTGGCCCACCCACAACGCTGCAAACGCCAGGGCATCGGCCAGCGGTGCTTCGTTACGGCGCAGCCAGCGCGCCCAAATCCAGGCGGGCAGGGCGAAGAACCAGGCAATCGCTGCGGTGAAGAGCAGCATCAAGAACCCGGCCAGCAGTACAGATGCGCCGCCGAAGTTGTGAATGCTGTAGTAGATCCAGCTGGTTCCGCCGGCAAACAGGCCGAAACCGAAACACCAGCCACGGCCCAAGGCCTGACGGGGGCTCAGTTCGCGCAAACCGGCGTAAAAGAAACCGACCGCCAGCAATGCCAGCGGCCAGATATCGAATGGCGCCAAGGCCAGGGTGGTGAGTGCACCGGCCGCCACGGCCAGCAGGTTACCGGGCCAGCCGGGGCGGGTCATCCAGCGCATTTCTTTCCTTAATTTTTACCGGGCGATTGGTGTCAAGCGCAGCAAATGAATCCGACGGCTGTCGGCGTTCAGGATGCGGAAGCGATAGGCGCCGATTTCGGTGATTTCGTTGCGTTTTGGCAAGTGCCCGAACGCGCTCATCACCAGACCGCCGACGGTGTCGAATTCGTCGTCGGAGAATTCACTGTCGAAGAACTCATTGAAGTTCTCGATCGGCGTCAGGGCCTTGATCAGGAAGTCACCGCTGGGCAGCGGCTTGATGTAGCTGTCTTCTTCGACGTCATGCTCGTCTTCGATGTCGCCGACGATCTGTTCGAGCACGTCTTCGATGGTCACCAGACCGGCCACGCCGCCGTATTCGTCAATGACGATGGCCATGTGGTTATGGTTGGCGCGGAATTCGCGCAGCAGCACATTCAGGCGCTTGGACTCGGGCACGAAGGTGGCCGGGCGCAGCAGGTCCTTGATGTTGAAGCTGTCGCCGTTCTCCTTGAGGATCAACGGCAGCAAGTCCTTGGCCAGCAACACGCCCATCACGTCATCATGGCTTTCGCCGATCACCGGGTAGCGGGAGTGGGCCGAATCGACCACGGCAGGCAGGAACTCGCGAGGTGTCTGGGTCGCCTTGATGCTGATCATCTGCGAGCGCGGGACCATGATGTCCCGTACTTGCAGGTCTGCAACCTGGATGGCGCCTTCGACGATGGCCAGCGCTTCGCTGTCCAGCAACTTGTTTTGGTGTGCATCGCGCAGCAGCTCCAGCAGCTCCTGGCGGTTTTTCGGCTCGTGGGCAAAAGCCTGGGTGAGCTTACCCAGCCAAGACTTCTGCCCGTTGCTCGATCGATCTTCGCTCATAGCGATTACTCTGAATCCTTTGTTGTAACGATAGGGGATGTGTCTGTTTCGTCGTCCGCGTAAGGGTCCGGATGACCCAGTTCTGCTAGCAACGTTCGTTCCAGTGCTTCCATTTCTTCGGCTTCGTCGTCATCTATATGGTCGTAACCAAGCAGATGCAAGCAGCCGTGAATGACCAGATGCGCCCAATGGGCGTTGAGTGCCTTGCCTTGTTCGGCGGCTTCGCGCTCGACCACGGCCACGCAGATCACCAGATCTCCCAGTAACGGGATATCCAGCAACTCGTCCGGCACGTCGGCCGGGAATGACAGCACGTTGGTGGCGTAATCCTTCTGCCGCCAGGTGTGATTGAGTTCGCGGCCTTCTTCTTCGTCGACCAGACGAATGGTCAGCTCGGAGTCGGCGGTGCGCTGGCGCAGGGCCAGTTCGCACCATTGACGAAACTCGGCTTCACTCGGGGCAGGTGCGTCGCTCGCCAGTTGCAGATCAAGCTCAAGCATCGCGTGGGGTGTCCTTTGGCGCGGCATCGGCAGCGCGATTTTCGAAGCGCTCGTACGCCTCGACAATGCGTTGCACCAGCGGATGGCGCACCACGTCCTTGGGCTGGAAGTGGGTGAAGCTGATGCCCGGAACGTCCTTGAGCACTTCGATCACATGATGCAACCCGGACTTGGTGCCGCGTGGCAGGTCGACCTGGGTGATGTCACCGGTGATGACCGCCGTAGAGCCAAAGCCGATCCGGGTCAGGAACATCTTCATCTGTTCGACGGTGGTGTTCTGGCTTTCGTCGAGGATGATGAAGCTATTGTTCAGCGTGCGGCCGCGCATGTAGGCCAGTGGCGCGACTTCAATGACCTGACGCTCGATTAGCTTGGCGACATATTCGAAGCCGAGCATTTCGTAGAGCGCGTCGTAGAGCGGGCGCAGGTACGGGTCGATTTTTTGCGACAGGTCGCCGGGCAGGAAGCCGAGTTTTTCACCCGCTTCAACCGCCGGACGCACCAACAGAATGCGACGAATCTGCTCGCGTTCCAGTGCGTCTACCGCACAGGCAACAGCCAGATAGGTCTTGCCGGTACCGGCAGGGCCGATGCCGAAATTGATGTCGTTACCGAGGATTTCCTTCACGTAGCGCAGTTGATTCAAGCCGCGAGGGCGAATCATGCCTTTTTTGGTGCGCAAGGCGACGGACGGTTCGGCGGGGGAGTGGTTGTCCAGTTCCTCGACGGCCGATTCCTGCAGGAACAGGTGAACCATGTCCGGCGACAGCTCGGTACCCTTGGTTTCCCGGTACAAGCGACGCAGGAGGTTTTCCGCGGAGGTGGTGTGCTTGGGCTCGCCGATCAGTTCGAACTGGTTTCCGCGGTTGCGGATCTCGATGGTCAGGCGCTGTTCGATCAAGCGCAGATGCTCGTCGAATTGCCCGCACAGATTGGCGAAGCGGCGAGCTTCAAAAGGCTCGAGGATGAAGCGATGTGGTTCTATGGGTGCGTTCAAGGTCGTATTTAGCCGCCCTGGGGCAATATTGATGAAATAAAGGATAACGCCAGTCGCCTGGGTGCGAAAGCTCTTAAAGCAGTCTCACTGGATAACTGTGGCGAGGGAGCTTGCTCCCGCTGGAGTGCGAAACGCTCCCAAATCATCCAGCCTCAATCTTTCAGGATGATCGAGGTGTCTGGTTTGCGGCTGCTTCGCAACCGAGCGGGAGCAAGCTCCCTCGCCACAAAGCCTCTCTGGCCTGCTGTTATTGGATCAACGAGCCCCGCAGCGAGTGCGGTTGCGCGGCGTCGATGTGCACGTCGGCGAACTGGCCGATCAGGGTCGGATTGTCGCAGCGGAAGTTGACGATACGGTTATTCTCGGTGCGACCCTGCAGTTCGCCAGGGTCTTTTTTCGAATAATCGGTGACCAGAATCCGCTGAATGGAGCCCACCATTTGTCGGCTGATCTCGAACCCTTGCTGGTTCAGGCGATGTTGCAGGGCGTTCAGGCGTTCTTTTTTCAGTTCTTCCGGCGTTTCGTCGGCCAGGTCGGCGGCGGGGGTACCCGGGCGCTGGCTGTAGACGAACGAGTAGGAGAAGTCGAAACCGACGTCTTCGATCAGCTTCATGGTCTGTTCAAAGTCTTTCTCGGTCTCACCCGGGAAGCCGACGATGAAGTCCGAGCTGATGCAGATCCCTGGCACGGCGGCCCGCAATTTGCGCAGTTTGGACTTGTACTCCAGCGCAGTGTGGTTGCGCTTCATCGCCGCGAGGATCCGGTCGGAGCCCGATTGCACCGGCAAGTGCAGGTGTTTTACCAGTTCCGGCACGTCGGCGTGGGCCTGGATCAGGCTGTCGGAGAACTCCAGCGGATGCGAAGTGGTGTAGCGAATCCGGTCGATGCCATCGACAGCGGCGACCACCCGGATCAATTCCGCCAGGTCGGCCAGGCGACCATCGTGAGTGGTCCCGCGATAACCGTTGACGTTTTGCCCCAGCAGGGTCACTTCGCGCACGCCGTTTTCGGCCAGGTGGATGATCTCGGCAATCACGTCGTCGAACGGCCGGCTGACTTCTTCACCGCGGGTATAAGGCACCACGCAGAAGGTGCAGTACTTGCTGCAGCCTTCCATGACCGACACGTAAGCGCTCGGCCCATCGATGCGCGGTTCGGGCAAGTGGTCGAATTTTTCGATTTCCGGGAACGAGACGTCGACTTGCGGCAGTTTGGTAGCGCGCGCGGCGTCGATCATTTCCGGCAGGCGGTGCAGGGTCTGCGGGCCGAACACCACGTCGACATACGGAGCGCGATCACGGATGGCCGCGCCTTCCTGGCTGGCCACGCAACCGCCGACGGCGATGACCATTTCCGGATTGGCCAGTTTCAGTTCGCGCCAGCGGCCGAGCTGGGAATACACCCGGTCCTGGGCGCGTTCACGGATCGAGCAGGTATTGAGCAGGATCACGTCGGCGTCTTCAGCGCGGGCAGTGACTTCCAGGGCCTGATGTTCACCCAACAGATCGACCATGCGCGAGCTGTCGTACTCGTTCATCTGGCAACCGTGGGTTTCGATGTAAAGCTTCTTGGCCATGGAAAGATTCATCACGTGATTCAAAGAACCGCGCATTATAGGGAACATGTCCCAAGGTTCCTACCGCTGCGCGTCCGGTGGCTATGCTATAGTTCGCGCCCTCATTTTTATCCCCGATGTGTTACCCGCCCACCATGACCAAACGTGAAGCTCCAATCTACAAGGTGATTTTCCTCAATCAGGGCCAGGTGTTCGAAATGTACGCCAAGCAGATCTATCAAAGTGATCTGTGGGGCTTTCTGGAAGTGGAAGAGTTCGTCTTTGGCGAGCGCACACAAGTGGTCGTCGATCCGAGCGAGGAAAAGCTCAAGGCTCAGTTCGAAGGCGTTGTGCGCAGTTTTGTGCCGATGCATTCGATCGTGCGCATCGACGAGGTCGAGCGCCTCGGCACGCCGAAAATCAGCGAAGCCCGCGGAGCGGTCGGTAATGTCATGCCGTTTCCGATGCCGATGCCTGAGAAGTAAGCAGCAGGTTGATTGGCTGAAGGAGCTTGTTGTGGCGAGGGGGCTTGCTCCCGCTGGGGCGCGAAGCGGCCCCGAGATCTGCAATCACGATAAGTCTGGCACACCGCGTTCTTGGGTTTTACGACTGCTGCGCAGCCGAGCGGGAGCAAGCTCCCTCGCCACAGGGGGCTCTGTCGATTCAGGGAAGTGGCGAAAACGGCGTACGCCCGTCGGCGCTCTGCAATTCCATCAGGTATTTACGGAAAATTTGCCCCAGCACCTGGGTAGCAACCTCCAGGTCTTCGCGGGGCATTTTTTCGGCGACTTCGTCGGCGGTGTCCAGCGCGTCTTCGGCGCCGTTGACCGCGGCCATTTTCAGCACGATATACGCCTGAATGTTATTGGCCGGTACACCTTCGCCATGGAAGAACATGGTGCCGAGTTTGAATTGCGCCTGGGCATGACCTTGCAGCGAGGCCTTTTCGAAGTAGCTCAGGGCTTTATTGAGGTCGCGCGGCGCGTTTTTGCCTTCGTAGTAGAACTCACCCAACTCGTATTGCGCTTGCGCATCCCCTTCATCCGACGCTTTCTGGCAGGCGGCGAGCGCTTGCGTCAGGTCTTGCGGCTGAGTATTGAGGGTGCAGCGACCCATCGCCGGGATCAACAACGAGTTGCCGCCTGCTTGTGCGAGCGCGAGCAGGGGCTGAAGGAGCAACAGGCAGCCCAATGCAAGGGTGCGGCCGGTGCGGTTCATGGGAATCGACTTACCTCTGAGGGGCGCGCGGACCCGTCGAGGGATCCAATAAGCGCGCATTATGAAATAAGCAGGGCCAACCTTACAAAGTCTTTACTCGTTTTTCTGCTGCGCGGGGACTATATCACCCACTTTGCGGGGGATTATTGGCAGCTGAGCAGGAAAAAGGCTGCGGATGTAGGTGAAAGCTGACGCTGGCAATCGCCAACGTCAGCGTCGCAGATTTACTTCAGTGCGGCGAAGGCACGTTCGGCGGCGTCCAGCGTCAGTTTCAACTCGGTTTCGCCGTGGGCGATCGAGGTGAAGCCGGCTTCGAAGGCGCTCGGCGCCAGGTACACGCCGCCCTCGAGCATCAGGTGGAAGAAGCGCCCGAACAGGTTCGCATCGCTGGCCATGACGTCATCGAAGGTGACGATGTCGTCGGCGCCGCTGAAGTACAGACCGAACATGCCGCCGGCCTGAGTGGTCACGAACGGAATGCCGGCGGCATCGGCGCGCTGTTGCAGGCCATCGAGCAGGCGGCTGGTGTAGTCGCTCAGCTCGGCGTGGAAACCCGGACGACTGATCAGACGAAGCGTGGTCAGGCCAGCCGCCATCGCCAGCGGGTTACCCGACAACGTACCGGCCTGGTAGACCGGGCCCAGTGGCGCGATGTGTTCCATGATTTTGCGTTTGCCGCCGAAGCAGCCCACGGGCATGCCGCCACCGATGATCTTGCCGAAGGTGCTCAGGTCCGGTGTTACGCCGTAATAGGCTTGGGCACCGCCGAGGGCGACACGGAAACCGGTCATCACTTCGTCGAAAATCAGCACCACGCCGTGCTTGTCGCACAGGGTCCGCAGGCCTTCGAGGAAACCCGGTGCCGGCGGTACGCAGTTCATGTTGCCGGCCACCGGTTCGACGATGATGCACGCCACGTCCTGGCCGACTTCGGCGAGCATGGTTTCGACCGCGTCGATGTCGTTGAACGGCAGGGTCAGGGTGTGTTTGGCGAACGCCGCCGGTACACCGGCCGAGCTCGGTACGCCTTGGGTCAGGGCGCCGGAGCCGGCCTTGACCAGCAGGCTGTCGGAGTGGCCGTGGTAGCAGCCTTCGAATTTGATGATGCTGTCGCGACCGGTGAAACCACGGGCCAGACGGATCGCACTCATGGTCGCTTCGGTGCCGGAGCTGACCATGCGCACCATTTCCATCGACGGCACGATCGAGCAGACCAGATCGGCCATCTCGGTTTCCATCGCGGTCGGGGCGCCGTAGGACAAGCCGTGCTCCAACTGTTTGCGTACCGCGTCCAGCACGTCCGGGTGGCTGTGGCCGAGAATCATCGGGCCCCAGGAACCGACGTAATCCACATAACGCTTGTCGTCTTCGTCGGTGACGTAGGCGCCTTCGGCGTGTTTGAAGAACAACGGCGTGCCGCCAACGCTCTTGAACGCACGAACCGGCGAGTTCACGCCTCCGGGGATGTGTTTCTGGGCATTGGCAAACAGGGTTTCGGAACGAGACATTATTTGGCTCTCAAAATCAGGATTTGAACAATTCGTTAAAGGCGCGGGCGCGACGCGTCACTTCAGCCGTGCTCTCGGCGCCGAACAGGCCATGCACCACCGCCAACAGATCGACGCCGTGGGCCACCAGCGGGGCGGCGTTGTCCAGGGTGATGCCGCCGATCGCACAGATCGGCAGGTGCAGTTTGCTGCGGGCCTGGTCAAGCAAGTCGAGGCTGCACGTCGGTGCGCCAGGCTTGGTGTTGGAATTGAAGAAGCGGCCGAAGGCGACGTAACTGGCGCCTTCTTTGGCGGCTTGTTCGGCGAGTTCGAGTTGCGCGTGGCAGGTCGAGCCGATGATCGCCTGACGCCCGAGCAGTGCTCGCACCGGCATCAGTGGGCCATCAGTCTGGCCCAGGTGCACGCCGACATTCAGGCGCGCGGCCAGTTCGGCGTCGTCATTGATGATCAGCTGGGTCTTGTAGCGATCGCACAGATCACGCAGGGCTTCGGCCTCGCGCAGGCGGCGGGCCTCGTCGCTGCTTTTGTCGCGGTATTGCAGCAGGGTGACGCCGCCTTCGAGCGCCGCCTCCACGTACGAAAGAAATTTACCGGCCAGTAGCTGGCTGTCGGTAATGGCGTACAGGCCACGTAGTTTCATCGGACAAGCCTCTGCGCTTTACGCATCGAAAGTTACGAACAGAAATCCAGCGGCAGACGGCGGGGCACGAACTGGCCTTTGCCCAGCTGTTCCGCATCTCGCAGGGTGCGCCAAGTGTAGTCAAGCGCGCTCTGTACGGCACTGGCGAGGTGTTCACCCTGGGCCAGGCGACCGGCGAGGGCGCTGGCCAGCGTGCAACCGGAACCGTGATAACTGCCGGGCAGGCGCTGGCAGGTAAAGGTTTCGCGGCGACCGTCGCGGCTGTACAGGCGGTTGTGGATTTCGTGTTCGTCGCCATGGCCGCCGGTGATCAGCAGGTGTTTGACGAATGGCAGGAGTTTTTCCGCGCACTCGTCGGCGGTGCCTTCGGGCAGTTCGGCGAGGATGCGGGCTTCGGGAAGGTTAGGGGTGGCGATGATCGACAACGGCAGCAAGCGTTCGCGCATGGCGTAGCCGACTTCGTCCTTGCCCAGTCGTCCGCCACCGCCGGCGCGCAGCACCGGGTCGCAGACCACTGGCAAATGCGGGTGCGCTGAAAGCAGTTCGACCACGGTGTCGACCATTTCCAGGGAACCGAGCATACCCAGTTTGACGGCGGCGACTTCGGAGTCGTTGAGCACGGCATTGGCCTGGGCCAGTACCCACTCGCGATCGAGCACGCGGAAGTCAGTGACGTTGACCGTGTCTTGCACGGTCAGGGCGGTGACGGCCGGAGCCGCATGGCAACCCTGGGCGAGCAGGGCTTCGATATCTGCCTGCAAGCCGGCGCCACCACTAGGGTCGTGGCCGGAGAGACAGAGGACAACGGGGCGAGAGCTGTAGATATTCATGGTGCGCGAGCTTACCACCAAACATGTTTTTCGGGTGTTGCGACGTCCAGTCCGGCCGATACATTGTGGCGAGGGAGCTTGCTCCCGTTCGGCTGCGAAGCAGTCGTAAATCTGCCGACGCGGTGTTCCGGGCAGAAGGCAAAGGGGGCCGCTTCGCACCCCAACGGGGGCAAGCCCCCTCGCCACAGGGTTCATCACCCACCGGGACAATGTCGCGGCCTGATCAAGCCAACCGCTCTAACTCAATGCGTGGCGCTGGAACGCCCGTTCTAGAGCCTTTGTAGGAAAAATTTCAATGGTGTTCAATGGCCACTAACGGCTATGCTAGAGTGGATCCAAACCAATAACAGGTAATACCGGTTTTACGTCTACTCAAAAGGAATGGGGGGCTTCCTGACAGAACCGGACAGGCCACGCTGGGGCTTAAATGCGCTATTTGTTGATGTTGCTGTTGTGCTTGCCCCTCCTGGCGAGCGCCGTCGAGTTCGACGAGTTCACCCAGAGCCTTCCCCTGGGCCGAACGATGCAGGTTTATGAAGACGCGGGCGGTCAAGCGACCATTGCCGATGTCCGTGCGCAAGCAGCGGCCGGGCACTTCAAACCCCACGATAAAGCCACCCTCAACGCCGGCTATTCGCGTTCGGCGTTCTGGCTGAAAATCGACCTGCAATACCGTCCGACCAATCCGACGGCGCAACGAACCTGGCTGTTGGAACTGGCCTATCCGCCCCTCGATCACCTTGATTTGTACTTGCCCGATGCTGGCGGCGACTATCAATTGGTCCGACAGACGGGCGATGCGTTGCCGTTCGCCACTCGCGAAATTCGTCAGAACAACTATCTGTTCGGTCTGAGCTTTGCGCCCGGGCAGGCGCAAACCGTGTACCTGCGTCTGCAAAGCGAAGGCTCGATCCAGGCGCCCGTCACCTTGTGGTCGAGCACTGCTTACCTTGAAGAGCAGCCGGTGCGGCTTTATGTGCTGGGGCTGATTTACGGCGTGTTGCTGGGGATGCTGGTCTACAACCTGTTCATCTTCCTCAGTGTGCGCGATACCAGTTACCTCTATTACATCGTCTACATCGCCTCGTTCGGCTTGTATCAGCTGTCGGTGAACGGCGCGGCCGTGGAGTATTTCTGGCCGAACAATCCGTGGTGGGCCAATGCCGCGACGCCGTTTTTCATCGGCTGTTCGGGGTTGTTCGGCAGCCAGTTTGCCCGCAGCTTCCTGCGGACGGCCACCCACAGCCGCTGGCTGGACCGTGTGCTATTGGCGCTGATCGCGTTCAGCGGGCTGGTGGTCGGGTTGTCTTTGATGACCAGTTACGCCCTGGCCCTGCGTCTGGCGACGGCGTTGGCACTGGTCTTTACCGTGGTGATTTTCGCTGCCGGGATTTTCGCCTGGTGGCGTGGCTTGAGGGTGGCGCGCTACTTCATCATTGCCTGGTCGGCATTTTTGCTCGGAGGCGTCGTCAACACGATGATGGTGTTGGGGTATTTGCCCAACGTGTTCCTCACCATGTACGCCAGCCAGATCGGCTCGGCGATTGAAGTGGCATTGCTGTCCCTGGCCCTGGCCGATCGTATCAACGCCATGCGCGAGCAACAGGCACAGACGTTGTTCGACGCCGGCCAGAAACTTGAGGTGCTGAACCAGCAACTGGCTCACAGCAACAGGCTCAAGGACGAATTCCTCGCCACGTTGACCCACGAACTGCGCACGCCCATGAACGGTGTGATCGGTTCGCTGGAGCTGATGCAGACCGTCGAGATGAACCCAGAGCTGGAGCAGTATCAGCAAACGGCGGCAGGTTCGGCGCGGGACATGATGCGCATGGTCAACGGCATCCTCACCCTGACCGAATTGCAGGCCGGCAAGCTCAAGGTCTATCCGGACACGTTCAGCTTGCGCAGTATGGTCGAGTCTTTGCGCGGGCAGTTCGACGGCAATGCGTCGGGCAAGTCGCTGGACTTCAAGGTCGAGGTAACGCCCGGGTTGCCGGATCGTTTGTTCGGCGACAGCGGCAAGCTGGCGCAATGCCTGGAATGCTTGCTGGACAACGCAATCAAATTCACCCGAGTCGGTGGTCTGGCGCTGCGGGTGACGGGTAAACCGGCGGCGGAGCCCGGTCGTCTGGCGCTGTCTTTTGCGGTGATCGACACCGGCATCGGTTTTACCGATTTGGGGGAGGCGACGCTGTACCAGCGCTTCTTCCAGCTCGACGGCTCGATGACCCGCGAATATGGCGGCCTAGGCGTTGGCTTGGCGATTTGTCAGCAGTTGGTCGACTTGCTCGGCGGCCGCCTGAGCCATCGTTCGGAACTGGGCCGTGGAAGCCGCTTCCAGCTCGACGTCGAATTCGAGCTGTCGGTGGTGGATCCCACCCCCTCGATCACCCGGCAAACCACCGGCCTGCGCTTGCCCCAGGAGTGCACGGTATTGCTGGTCGATGACAACAGCATCAATCAATTGGTGATGCGCGGCATGTTGCTCAAGCTTGGGTTCCGGGTACGCACCGCTGACAGTGGCCTTGCTGCGCTCGATCAATTGCAGTGTGAAGCCGTTGACGCGGTAGTGCTCGATTGCCAGTTGCCGCCAGTGGACAGCGCCTCCATCTTCCGCCGGATCCGTGCGTTGCCGGGTTGCGCCGAATTACCCGTGTTCATGATTGCCCTGAGTGCGGACCGAGTGCACTGCTCGAGTGACACCTTGGTCGACTACCTGAACAAACCGGTGAAATTCGAGGACTTGCAGGCCGCGCTCTATCGACGGGTGCTCTGTTCTGGACAAGGCGAAAGCGCCGACAGTTAGGCAGATATGCCACTTTGTTCAGCCTCGGGGCGGTGCTTAACTGAAAATCCCTTGGCTGACCAAAGGAGTCCCGTCATGAACCTGCATCAGTTCGCCGAAACCCACGAAGTCACCAACCAGCCACCGTCGCTGGACGGCACCAACCTCTATCGCATCGACCTGCCTTTGCAGGAGTGGTCGCGGCGGTTCGATGCTGGTTGGGCCGAGTCGCGGATCGACGCTTACGGCGCATTGGCCGGCGGGCCGCTGATGGAGGCCGGGTTTGCGGCCAATCAGAACAAACCGGTGTTCGTCAGCCATGACCGTTACGGCCATCGCATCGACCTGGTGGAGTTTCACCCGGCTTATCACCAGTTGATGCGCACGGCGGTGGAGCATGGCCTGACAGGGTTGCCCTGGACCGATCCGCAACCGGGCGCCCATGTGGCTCGCGCGTCCATGACGTATTTGCACAGTCAGGCTGAGGCCGGTAGCGGTTGCCCATTAACCATGACTTTCGCCAGCGTCCCGGCGATGCGCCTGCAAGCGGATTTGGCCCGGCAATGGCTGCCGAAAATCCTCGCCACCGAATACGACCCGCGCAATGTTGGTATGGCCCATAAGGCCGGGGTCACTATCGGCATGGCGATGACCGAGAAACAGGGCGGCACCGACGTGCGGGCCAACACCACCAAGGCCTATCCGGTGGGTGCCGGAGGGCCGGGCCAGGCGTATGAACTGGTGGGCCACAAATGGTTCTGCTCGGCGCCAATGTGTGACGCCTTCCTGACCCTGGCCCAGACCGACAAAGGGCTGACCTGTTTCCTGCTGCCGCGTCATCGCCCGGATGACACGCGCAATCAGTTCTACATACAGCGGCTGAAAAACAAACTCGGCAACTGGTCCAACGCCTCCAGCGAGGTGGAGTTCCGTGGCGCCCTGGCCTGGATGGTCGGCGAAGAGGGCCGGGGCGTTCCGACCATTATCGAAATGGTCGCCATGACCCGTTTCGATTGCATGGTCGGCTCCAGCGCGCTGATGCGCCAGGCCTTGACCCAGGCCAGCCATCACTGCGCCCACCGCAAGGTCGGTGGCAAGTTGCTCAGCGAACTACCCTTGATGCAAAACGTGCTGGCCGACCTGGCCCTGGAAAGCGAAGCCTCCCTGGCGTTGAGCCTGCGAATGGGGCGAGCGCTGGATCATCTGGATGACGAGCACGAAGCGAAATTCGCTCGGTTGGTGACGGCAGTGGGCAAGTACTGGATCTGCAAACGCGCGCCCGCGATGATCAACGAAGCGGCCGAATGCATGGGCGGCGCCGGTTACGTCGAAGAAAGCATCTTGCCGCGACTGTACCGTGAGGCACCGGTCAACTCGACGTGGGAAGGTTCCGGCAACGTGCAATGCCTCGACGTGTTGCGCGCGTTGTCGAAAGAACCGGGCGTGCTCGATGTGCTGTTCAACGAGTTGGGCGATGGCCATGGCGACAAACGCCTGGCCACACACATCGGCCAGTTGCAGAAGGCGTTCAAGGACACCGACGACATTCAATACCGCGCCCGCCAGCTCACCGAAGACATCGCCTTGGGGCTTCAGGCCAGGCTGTTGCTGGAGGCTGGCAATGCGGCGGTTAGTGATGCGTTCATCGCCAGCCGGCTCGGTTCGGCCGGTCGGGTGTATGGAACGTTGCCACGTGGGCTGGATGTGGAAGCGATTGTGGCCCGCTCGACACCGCAGGGCTTCTGAAGGGCGAAAAGATCGCAGCCTTCGGCAGCCTCTTACAGGTGTACGACGACCCTCTGTAGGAGTTGCCGAAGGCTGCGATCTTTTTTCACTGTTCCCGTGAAGCGATGATGCAGGCAAGATGAAGGTCTGCAAGTCAGAACACAGGAAGCTGATCGTGACCGAAGCGTTTATTGTCGTTCAAACCGCCGAGCAAGCCGTTGACCGGCTTGCTGTCTTGCACGAGCGTGCAACCACAGCGCTGAATCAAGCGCTCAAGCGTTATCTCAAGGATCGCGTCGAGCCGGACGCTGAACAGCGTGCCCTGTTTCGTTATCCCGAGTTGCGTCTGACCTACCTCTGCCAGGGCGAAGTCCCACAGACCACTCGCGCCTATGCCAAGGTTCAATTGCCGGGGACCTACAGCGTCACCGTCACTCATCCGGCAGCCTTTCGCAAATACCTGCTGGAACAACTCGTTCCGTTGATGCACGACTTCACCGTGACCGTGGAAGTCGGCGTCAGCCAGCAGAACATTCCTTATCCGTACGTGGTCGAGCAGGGCGATGAACTGGCCGGCTCCGGCGTCACGGCGGCGGTACTGGCGCGGGTGTTCCCGAGTACGGATCTGTCGGCCGCCACCGATGGCATCGCCGATGGCTTGTACGATTGGGAAAACACCGACCCGCTGCCATTGGCCCTGTTCGATGCCGCGCGGGTGGACTTCTCCCTGCGCCGACTGGTGCACTACACCGGCAGCGACTGGCGGCATGTGCAGCCGTGGATTCTGTTGACCAACTACCACCGTTACGTCGACCAGTTCATCGTTCATGGCCTGGAACAACTGCGCAAAGACCCGCGTTTTGTGCGCATGGTGTTGCCGGGCAACGTGATCATCGAAAAGGGTATGGACCATGGCGAAGCCTCGGCGATTGCCGCGGGCGTGGTCTGGCATCGTTACCAGATGCCGGCCTATCACCTGATCGCCAGCGACGGCCATGGCGTGACTCTGGTGAACATCGGCGTCGGCCCGTCCAACGCCAAGAACATCACCGACCATTTGGCCGTGTTGCGTCCGCATTGCTGGCTGATGATCGGCCACTGCGGCGGCTTGCGTCAGTCGCAGACCATTGGCGATTACGTGCTGGCACACGCCTACATGCGTCGCGACGGGATTCTCGACCGGGTGGTGCCACCGAACATTCCGATTCCGGCCTTGGCCGAAGTGCAGTTGGCGTTGCAGCAAGCGGCGGCCAACATCACCGGTGAAAAGGGCGACGAACTGAAGAAACGCCTGCGTACCGGCACCGTGTTGACCTACGACGACCGTAACTGGGAGCTGCGCTGGGCGCAGGAACGCCCGCTGATCAACCTGTCCCGCGCCGTGGCGGTGGACATGGAAAGCGGCACGATTGCCGCCCAGGGTTATCGCTTGCGGGTGCCCTACGGCACGTTGCTCTGCGTGTCGGATAAACCGCTGCACAGCGAAATCAAACTGCCGGGTTCGGCCAACGCGTTCTATGAGCGCGCGGTCAGCCAGCACTTGAAGATCGGTATCGAGGCGGTGGATCTGTTGCGCACCGAGCTCAACTCGCTGCACTCACGCAAACTGCGCAGCTTCGACGAGCCGCCGTTCCGCTGATTGTTCTCATGGTCATTTGACGGTTGGGGCACTAGCATTAGCGGCCCTGACCGTTAGATGTTCCTTTGCTCATGTCTCGTCCTCAACGTCCCGACTCTCGCCGCCCAGGCGCGAACAAACCGCAATCAGCCCCGCGCCGTGTCGCCAAAGCGCCACCGGCCGAGCCGAGGCTGATTCTGTTCAACAAACCTTTCGATGTACTGACGCAGTTCAGCGACGGCGAAGGGCGGGCGACGCTCAAGGACTTTATCGAGATTCCGGGGATTTACCCGGCAGGACGGCTGGACCGTGACAGCGAAGGCTTGTTGCTGCTGACCAACGACGGCCAGCTTCAGGCGCGGATTGCCGACCCGAAACACAAACTGGCCAAGACTTACTGGGTGCAAGTGGAAGGCGAGCCAACCGCCGAGCAGTTGCAGCGTTTGCGCGATGGCGTTGAATTGAACGACGGTATGACCTTGCCGGCCGAAGCGCGACAACTGGATGAGCCGCAACTGTGGCCACGCAACCCGCCGGTGCGCTTTCGCAAAAGCGTGCCGACGAGTTGGCTGGAATTGGTGATTCGCGAGGGGCGCAACCGTCAGGTGCGACGCATGACCGCAGCGGTCGGCTTGCCGACGTTGCGCCTGGTGCGGGTCAAAATCGGTGACTGGTCGATCGAAGGGCTCGATCAGGGCCAGTGGAAGGAAGTGCCGGCGCGTTTATAGTGTGCCGGATTCGATCAGGCCGATGACCACGCTTTTGATCACGAATGCGGCCACGCCCAACCCCAGCACAAAGAACAGAATGAACGAGCCGAAGCGCCCGGCTTTGGATTTTTTTGCCAGATCCCAGACGATGAAGCCCATGAAAATGATCAGGATGCTGACCAGGCCAGTCATCATCCACTCTTCGAAAACTGCAGGATCCATCGAATATCTCCAGCGCGGGCGGGGCTAAAAAGGCCGGAGGAGTATACGCCAAGGGGGATTGGCGGGGTATTGACCTGCGTCGGTGTGCCGCAGTCATTCGTCGCCCTGGCTGACGCCAGAACCGCTCTTGTATGAACTGTGTAGGCGCCGTAGGAGCTGTCGAGTGAAACGAGGCTGCGATCTTTTGATGTTGTATTTAAAGAGCAAGATCAAGAGATCGCAGCCTCGTTTCACTCGACAGCTCCTACACAGCTTCTACAGCCTACAGAAGGGGGTATCTCAGCTGCGCAAATGGGTTAAAGGCAACTCCGTGCTATTGAGCACCTGGTTCAACACGAAACTCGACCGTACACTCGTCACCCCTTCAATCCGGGTCAGATGCCCCAGCAGCAGCTTCTGATAGTGATCCATGTCCGGCACCACCACCTTGAGCTGATAATCCGCATCCATCCCCGTCACCAGGCTACATTCCAGCACTTGCGGTAACGTGCGAATGGCGGCTTCGAAGTTCTCGAAGCGCTCGGGAGTATGGCGGTCCATGCCGATCAGCACGTAGGCGGTCAGGCTCAGGCCGAGCATCTTGCGGTCCAGCAAGGCGACCTGGCGGGAGATGTAGCCGTCGTCTTCCAGTTGCTTGACCCGCCGCGAGCAAGGCGAAGGCGACAGGCCGATGCGTTCGGCCAGCTCCTGATTGGAGATGCGCGCGTCGCGCTGTAATTCCGCCAAAATACTCAGGTCGTATCGGTCGAGTTTGCTCATCAATCAGGCCTTTGTCATAACTATTGCGGCAGATTATCTATCCTGAGTTAAAAATTGCGCAAGTGATGTTTATTTGAGCAATCTTCGCAATCCTCTGTCGGTGCTCCGGGCCTATTCTTATCACCAGAATCACTGCTCGGACAAACAGTCCAGTGCGGCTCGCCCAATCAGGCCAGCTGCGGTCGCCACCCCCACCGGGGATGCGTCGGCCCCCGAGCTACACACTGTCCAGAAGACGGCGTGAGGTGAGCCGACGTCATAAGCGTCGAGCACGGACGAAGTTCTCAAAGGGAGGCCGACGGGTCTCCCTTTTTTCTTGCCCGCAATTTGGCATGCCCTTAATAAAAAGCCGCTCAATAAAAAAGTTACGTGACTGATAACCTGTTGCAGAACCGGCCTGCGCTTTCCCAGTCTTACGTACAGGCCCTAACCCGCCGTGAGGAAAAGCATGAAATCGCGCATCTGGCGTTTGGCCGGTGTTGGTTTGCTGTGTGTGAGTGTCACTGCACAATCGCTTGCCGATGAACCGCAGAACCGCGGCCCCGATGGCGGGCAGCATGGGCCTGATCATCGGGGCAATGAACAGGGCCAGGGCCGTGGCGGCAGCAATCAGCCACGCCCGCAGAACACCGAAATCATTCGTGGCGACAACAGTCGCAAGTTTGAGCTCCACGACCAGAATCAGGGTGGCCAGTGGCAGAACCGGGCGCCGCACGAGTCCAACAATCAGGGCGGCCAGTGGCAGAACCGTACGCCGCACGACTCCAGCGTTCAGGGTGGCCAGTGGCAGAACCGTCCGCTACACGATCCAAACGTTCAGGAGCGAGCGCCGCAACAACCGAGTAATAATCTGCCAATCCAGAGTCGGCCCGATACCGTGCGCCAGACCCAGGAACCGCGGCGTGGCTACTATCAGGACGAGCGGTGGCGTAACAATTACAACCAGCCATGGCAGACCGGGGGGCGGGAGCCGCGTCACGATGACCGTCGCTGGCCCGGTCGCCCGGATGGGCACGGTAATGGCTGGGGCCCCGGTCCGCAGTATCGTCCGGGGTACGTGATCGACCGCTTCCCGGAGGAGCGTCACTTCCGTGTGCCGTATCGTGGCCAGGATTATTTCTATTCCGGTGGGTATTGGTATCGCCCGCAAGGCCCGCGTTATGTGGTGGTTCAGCCGCCTCGAGGGATTCGTGTCAGCTATTTGCCCGATTACGCCCGTGAGGTGTGGATCGGTGGCACGCTGTTGTTCCTGGCGGCCGGCGCGTATTACGCCTACCAGGAGAGCACTCAAGATTACGTCGTGGTCGAACCGCCCGTGCAGCCGCAACCGGTGAGCAATGGTTATGACGTGGTGGCGTATCCGGCCAACGGCCAGTCGCCGGAGGAAGTCAGCCGGGACGCTTATGAATGTTATCGCTGGGCCGTGCAACAGAGCGGTTTCGATCCACGTACCGCCACCTACCGACCGGATCCGTCGGTGGTGCAAGTTTACCGACAGGCCCAGGGCAACTGCCTGAGCAGTCGCGGTTATCAAGTGAGTTACTGAGCCCTGGCGGCCTTCACCACTTCCTGCGGGTCGGCGTGCACCAGCACTTCGGCTCGCGGGTAGACGGCATGAATCGCATCGGCGGCTTGATCGCTGATGCCGTGGGCGACTGACAGGGTCAAGTCCCCCGGCAATTCCAGATGCAATTGCACGAACCACTGGTTACCGGAAATCCGCGTGCGCAAGTCGTGGGCACCCAGAACCCCCGGTACGCTGCAGGCCAGTTCGAGCATGTGCTGGCTGACATCAGTCGGTAACTCTTCATCCATCAGCACTGCAAAACTTTCCCGGGCGATCTGAATTGCGCTCCAGAGGATGTAAGCAGCGATCCCCAGACCGAACCAAGGGTCGACTTGCTGCCAGCCAAACCCGGCCAGCACCAGCGCCACGAGAATGCCGCCGTTGAGCAGCAGGTCCGAGCGGTAATGCAAGGAGTCGGCGCTCACCGCGTTGGAACCGGTAGCCTTGATTACCCGGTGCTGCAACATCAGCAGGGCCACGGTCAGGACGAGGGAGAACACAATCACCCCGATGCTGAGCCACGCTGCGCCTATCGGCTCCGGATGTTTCAACCGTTCGATCGCCTGCAAGGCAATCAGCACTGCGCTGCCGCCAATGAACAGCGCCTGAGCCATGCCCGCCAATGATTCGGCCTTGCCGTGCCCATAACGATGATCGTTGTCGGCCGGGCGCAAGGCGTAATGCACGGCCAGCAGATTGAGCAGCGAGCTGACGCCGTCGAGTGCCGAGTCGGTCAACCCGGCGAGCATGCTCACCGAGCCGCTCAGCCACCAGGCGATGGCTTTGGCGATGATCAATATGCACGCGACCGCCACCGAGGCGCGCGTCGCCAGCCGCAGCAGGCGGGCGTGGTCGGTAGGGGTAGTCATCAGTGCTGTGGTTCCTTCAAATGCACGAATTATGCAGCCGGTTGCAGGCCGAACATAGCCAGTTGCTGGGCGCTGCCCCTGTGCTGGATCAGACGCGGATCGTCCAGCGGGAAGCTGCGGCCCAGTTCACTTTCGAGAATAGTCTGCAACTTGTGGTTATCGACCTTGCCGTCGGCGCCGATGGCTTCCTTGAGTTTTTCCGGGGCCACCTGAGCGGTCCGGCCGGGCTCGAAGTAAATCGCACCCGTGGCGAAGTCCACTGCAAAGGCGATCAGGCCGGGGATGATATAGAACAGCAGGCCCACGGCATCCAGCGCGGCGATGGCCGGGTCGATCTTGCCGTCGATCTGGCCGCGGCGATCCGGATAGAAAATCGAACCGCAGGCGGTCACCTGGGTCAGCAAGGACGCGATCAATACACCGCCGATCAAGCGAAAGGGAGCACGCATTTGAAATCTCCTGGGTTATCTGGAAACGAAGCATCGTCGATATGAATTAGGACCGCGCTGAACGCCGTTATACTCGGCCCTCTGTTTGGGAGCCAGCATGATTTCTTTGCCAATTGATGAAGTTTTACCCGCCCTGCGTGAAGCCCTCGCTACACGCCACGAAGCCGTGCTCGAAGCACCGCCCGGTGCCGGTAAAACCACCCGGGTGCCGTTGGCCTTGCTCGATGAGCCGTGGCTGGCCGGGCAGACCATTCTGATGCTCGAACCGCGCCGGTTGGCGGCGCGGGCGGCGGCAGAGCGCTTGGCCAGTGAATTGGGCGAGAAGGTCGGCGAAACCGTGGGCTATCGCATTCGTCTCGACAGCAAGGTCGGCCCCAATACCCGCATCGAAGTGGTCACCGAAGGCATCCTCACCCGGCGCTTGCAGGATGACCCGGCACTGGAAGGCGTGGGCTTGCTGATCTTTGACGAGTTCCACGAACGCAGCCTCGATGCCGACCTGGCCTTGGCCCTGAGCCTGAATGGCCGGGAACTGTTCCGCGACGATCAACCGCTGAAAATTCTCTTGATGTCGGCGACCCTGGAAGGCGAACGCCTGGCCGGGTTGCTGGATGACGCGCCAATCCTGCGCAGCGAAGGTCGCATGTACCCGGTGGCGATGCGCTGGGGCCGGCCGTTTCAGCCCGGTGAGTTCATCGAGCCAAAGGTGGTGCAGACCATCCTTGATGCGCTGAACGATGAGACCGGCAGCCTTCTGGTATTTCTGCCGGGGCAGGCGGAAATTCGGCGGGTGCATCAACAATTGGTCGATGCGCTGGGCGAGGGCACGCCTGTGTTGCTGTGCCCGTTGCACGGCGAACTGGACCTGGCGGCGCAGCGTGCGGCGATTGAACCGGCGCCTGCGGGCAAGCGCAAAGTGGTGCTGGCCACCAACATCGCCGAAACCAGCCTGACCATCAATGGCGTGCGCGTGGTGATCGATGCCGGGCTGGCGCGCGTGCCGCGTTTCGACCCCGGCAGCGGCATGACCCGCCTGGATACTCAACGCATCTCCAAGGCCAGTGCCACGCAGCGCGCGGGCCGGGCCGGGCGTTTGGAGCCTGGCGTGTGTTATCGCTTGTGGTCGCAGGATCAGCACGAACAACTGGCGGCTTACGCCAGTGCGGAAATACTCTCGGCGGACCTTGCCGGGCTGGCCTTGCAACTCGGTCGTTGGGGCGTGACACCGGGGCAATTGGTTTGGCTGGATGTTCCTCCGGCAGCGGCTTATGCACAGGCTCAGGATCTGCTTGAGCGTTTGGGTGCGCTGGAGGGTGAAGCGCTGACCCGTCATGGTCAGGCCATGGCCGAACTGCCGGCCCATCCTCGGATCGCCCATTTGCTGTTGCGTGGCCAGGCGCTCGGCCTGGCTGACATGGCCTGTGATGTCGCGGCACTGCTCGGCGAGCGCGATATCTTGCGTGGTGCTGGCGCAGACCTGCACAGCCGACTGGTGCTGTTATCCGGCGAAGAGCGGGCCGCTCGCGGTGCGCAGGGCGGTGTTCAACGGGCCCGGCAACTGGCGCGGCAGTATCGCGGTTATTTGCGCGGCAAAGCGTCGGAGCCGGTCAGCGATCCCGAACATCCGCGTTGGCTCGGTGCGTTGCTGGCATTGGCTTATCCCGATCGGGTCGCCCAACAGCGGCGGGCCGGTGGCGCTGAATATCGCCTGGCCAACGGTCGTGCGGCATTGTTTGCCGAGGCGGACAGCCTGATGAAGCAACCGTGGTTGGTGATCGCCGATCTGGGCAGTCGTCAGGGCCAGCGTGAAGAACGGATTTATCTGGCGACGGATTTTGATCCGGCGTTGTTCGACTCCGTGCTGGCGGAACAGGTGCGCTGCGTCGATCAACTGGATTGGGATGAGCGCGAAGGTGTGCTGCGGGCCGAGCGTCAGCGTAAGGTCGGTGAATTGATCCTCAGTCGCGAACCGCTGACCGGGCTCGATGAAAGTGCTCGCAGCCAGGCGTTGGTGAATCTGGTGCGGCGCAAAGGTCTGGAGCTGTTGCCCTGGACGCCAGCGCTGCGTCAGTGGCAGGCGCGGGTGGCGTTGTTGCGGCAGTTGGATCTCGCGGGTAAAGGCGAGAGCGAATGGCCGGATGTCAGCGACGCAACATTGCTCAAAAGCCTCGAACACTGGCTGATGCCCTATCTGGGGAAAGTCTCGCGGCTCAGTCACTTCGCCAATCTGGACCTGTCGAGCATCGTTCACAACTTGCTTCCGTGGCCGTTGCCGCAACGGCTGGATGAGCTGGCGCCGCATCATTTGAGCGTGCCGTCGGGTTCATCGATTCGTCTGGATTACAGCGAGCAGCCGCCGATTCTGGCGGTGCGGTTGCAGGAGTTGTTCGGCCTGGCCGAGACCCCGCGGATTGCCGGTGGCCGGCAGGTGGTCAAACTGCATTTGCTGTCCCCGGCGCGGCGGCCAGTGCAGGTGACTCAGGATTTGGCGAACTTCTGGCGCAGTACGTATGCCGAGGTGAAGAAGGATTTGAAGGGGCGGTATCCGAAGCACTATTGGCCGGATGATCCGCTGGTGGCCGAGGCGACGGCGCGGATCAAACCTCGTAAAAGCTGAAGATCAAAAGATCGCAGGCTGCGCCAGCTCCTACGTTGACCGGGTGCACCCGATATTTCCCATGTGCACGCGATCCCTGTAGGAGCTGCCGAAGGCTGCGATCTTTTCCCCTGGCACCGCCAATCTACGGCACAGCCGGCAACAGAAACCGCGCAATCACCGGCAAATGATCGGAAATGCGCAACGTATCGTCCTGCCGCACCCGCGCTTCGACCCGTTTGATGCGCGGGCTGTAAAACAGGTAGTCGACGGTCCGGTCCGGCCCGTTCAAGCCGGGATCGTTCGGGTAATGGGTCAACCATTGCGCCCGGTCGATACCGCTGGCTTCGTTGTTGGTGGGGATCATCGGGTATTTGTCCCACAGCACATGCAGCGCGCTGTCGGCGGAGTAGAGCCTGCGTTGCTCGGCGGGCAGGCGTTGATACTGGCCCAGTGGCAACAGATTGAAATCTCCGCCGATCAACCACGGCGTGCCGCGGCTTTCGAACTTGTCGAGCACCTTGGCCACGGCGGTCACCTGGGTTTGCAAGGAATCGTCGAGCTGGGTGGCGCGGTCCAGATGGGTGTTGAGCACGGCCATCTGGCCACCGTCGTTCAATGGCAGGTACGTGACCAGCAAGGCGTCTTTTGGTTTGAACTGCCGGCTGATGACGTTGGCCGGCGCGACCGGCAGTTGCAGGCGTTCGGCGTGTTCGATCCGGTAGCGGCTCAGGGTTGCCAATTGCCGGCCAACGCTGCCGAAAATATGCGGTTCAGGCACGAAGTCCGCTTTCCAGTCGAAGGCCTGAGCGGTGCATGGATACAGGTCGGTGACCCGATCCTGAAGCAATTTGAACTGGTTCTGGTAGTCGCTGGCCTTGGCGCCGTCATCGAGTTCCTGCAACAGCACGATGTCCGGTTGCTCGTCGCGAATCACCCGCGCCACTTCGTCGAGGCTGAAGGCCATGTCTTCAGGTGTAGGGGATTCGTCGTCTCCTGCGGCCAGGTCGTTCCAGAACACATAGCGCTTGCCGGCCAGGTACTGGACGTTCCAGGTCATCACCTTCAGCGCCTGGCCGGGCACCAGCGTCGGCGCCTGGGCGTTGCAACTGACCGGCAGCGCTTCCTTGGCGTCGGGGCGCCAGGTCAGGCTGTAGATCAGCAATGCAATCAGGCTGATGGCGATCAACAGGCACAGCAGGGTGTAGCGCAGTAGACGGGGCATCGCTCGGCTTATCGCGTTACAAGATTGACCCCGAGCATAACCGAGAGCAGCGCCAAAGCCCAAGGGTAGAGCGGTCAGAGCCGCTCATCAGATTTCTCGGGTGCATCGGCGATCAGCATGAACAAACGGAACAGCACCACGCTGGTGAACAGCTGCAGGAAGCTGTGGGCGCTGTCGATCAGCAGCGAGATCACCGGGTTCTGCGGGTCAGGGTAAACCGCCAGTGTCGCTCCCTTGAGCACCCACAGCGGGCCCATCACGCACAGAATGCACACCAGAATGCGGATGAAATGCCCGCGGGTCAGGCGCAGGCTTTCCTTCATCGCCGCCAGCGGTGCCAAGCCGCGCAGCACCAACAGGTACTCGCCGAACGCCAGCGTCACCATCAGCCAGATGCCCGGCAGGAAATACAGCGACAGGCCGATCAGGATCAGCAACGTATTGAGGGCGGTCAGCACGGCGAAGCGCGGCCACAGGGTCGCAGCGGCTGCCAACAGGTCGCGGGTACGCGGCGATTCGCCTCGGCTGCGGGCATCGAGAAACAGGATCAGCGCGGCGGTGTACAGCGGATACACCAGCAAGCCGACAATCACACTGATGCCGGCGAAACTGTCCGGCCCGGTGGAGCGGTCGACCACTTGTTGCAGCAGCGCCTCGACAATCACCAGCGGCAGGCATAGCTGCACGATCTGGCTCAGATTGCGCTTGAAGAAATACAGAGAGTCACGCAGTACATCGAACGAATTCATCAGTCGGTATCGCAGGTTGAAAGCAGTGCCTCACTTTAACCGATCAACTCCTTCGGGGCACAAACGTAAACGTTCGGTAAAGGTCATTGAAACATCCTGTATCAGCCCCATTACTGGTGAGCACCTTATCCACTGTGGGTGAGGGCAATGATATTCCCGGCAATCTACGAGGTCGCCATGAACAGCGAAGAACAAACCCTGATCGATGGACTGTTTTCCCGGCTGCAACAGGCCGAAACGGACTCAGCCCCGCGCGACGCCCAGGCTGAGGCGCGGATCAAGGAACACCTGACTCGCCAACCAGCGGCGGGCTATTTCATGACCCAGGCGATTCTGGTGCAAGAGGCAGCCATCAAGAGCCTCGACGAACAGAACAAGCAACTCACCCAGCAAGTGCAGCAATTGCAGGCCGAACTGCAACAGGCCAAGGCGCAGACAGCGGCGCCGGCGCCAAGCGGCGGCTTTTTGTCGAGCATCTTCGGTGGCGCTTCCCGTGATCCGCAGCCTGCGCCGACGCAAAGCGCAGCCCCCTCGAATGGCGGCTGGCGTGAACCAGGACGGCCGTCGTTCAACTCGCAGCCGCAGCAAAACTTCGGTGCACCGCCTGCTCAGCAGAATTTCGGAGCGCCGCCTTCGCAGAATTACGCACCGCAACAGCCTGTCGGCAGCGGTTTCCTCGGCGGTGCGTTGAAAACGGCAGCGGGCGTGGCCGGTGGCGTGATGCTGGCGCAAGGCATCAGCAGCCTGTTCCATCACAATCAGCAGCCGGAAGTGGTTGAAGTCATCAAGGAAGAACCGGCCAAGGTCAACGATCAGAGCGATAGCAGCGGTTGGGGCAATGATCAGCGCGTAGCTGACAACTCCAGCGATCAGGGCGGTTTCACCGACGCGAATTACGACGATGACGGTTCATCGTTCTTCGGTGGCGATGACGACGACTCTTTCATCTGATTCACCTGTGGCGAGGGAGCTTGCTCCCGCTGGACTGCGTAGCAGGCCCCTTGGGTTTCAAAGCAAGGGGGCCGCTTCGCACCCCAGCGGGACGCTGCGGCGTTCCGACAAGCTCCCTCGCCACACGGCCGATTATTCGCGGAACAATCCTTCGGGCTGGCATACTGGGCGACTTTTCGGGCCTGGAGCCTGATCCTGCCCGCGCGCCAACGCGCCACGACCCCGCGCGCCAACGCGCTGAGAGGATGTACGGTGAAAAAAATCGCAGTGTTCGCCGATGTCCAGAATCTCTACTACACCGTGCGTCAGGCCTATGGTTGCCACTTCAACTACGCCGCTTTGTGGGCTGACGTCAGCAAGCAGGGGCAGATCGTCGAGGCCTATGCCTATGCGATCGATCGTGGCGACAGCAAACAGCAGCAGTTCCAGCAGATCCTGCGTAACCTCGGCTTCGTCGTGAAGCTCAAGCCTTACATCCAGCGCAGCGACGGTTCGGCCAAAGGCGACTGGGACGTGGGCATTACCCTCGACATCATGGACGCCGCCGACCATGTCGACGAAGTGGTGCTGGCCTCTGGCGACGGCGATTTCGACATGCTGCTGGAGCGCATCATCGCCAAGCACGGTGTGCAGGCGGTGGCCTACGGCGTGCCGGGCCTGACGGCCAACTCGCTGATCCGCGCCGCCAGTCGTTACGTACCGATCGAAGGCGCGTTGCTGCTCAAGAATTGATTTTTACGGAGTTGAAACAGGTTTGGAACGCATAGCAGTCATCGACTTTGAAACCACCGGGATCTCCCCGAGCAGCAGCTGCCGGGCCACGGAAATTGCCGTGGTGATTCTTGAACAGGGGCGCATCGTCGAGCGTTACCAAAGCCTGATGAATGCCGGCGTGCGGGTGCCGGCGTTCATCGAACAACTGACCGGCATCAGCAACGCCATGCTGCGCACTGCGCCCTCGGCCGAGCAGGTGATGAACGAGGTCAACGAATTTGTCGGCATTACGCCGCTGCTGGCGCACAACGCTGCGTTCGACCAGAAGTTCTGGGACTACGAGCTCGGGCGAATCAAACGTACACGTCTGCAGAACTTTGCCTGCTCGCTGTTACTCGCCCGCCGCCTGATGCCCGCTGCGCCGAACCACAAACTCGGCACCCTCACCACCTTCGCCAGCCTGCCCAATACCGGCAAGGCTCACCGGGCCATGGCCGATGCGGAAATGGCCGCCAACCTGACGGCGCATCTGGCGCAAGAGCTGCGGCAAAAGCATGGATTGCGCGAGTTGTCCCATGATCTGTTGTGCAGCCTGCAGAAAGTACCGGCGGCGAAGATCAATGAGCATTTGAAGCGGTATCGCGGGTTCTGACGGAAGCACTGCTGAACCCCTGATCCCCTGAATCACTGGCCCCCTGAACCTCTGTAGGAGCTGTCGAGTGAAACGAGGCTGCGATCTTTTGATCTAGATCTTAAAAGTCAAAGGATCGCAGCCTCGTTTCACTCGACAGCTCCTACAGGAGAACTATTTGCCATTCCCCTCCAGCTGCCCCAACGGCACCCGCTTTTCGATGGCACTGGACAACACAATCGAGGTCTTGCTGAACCCGAACGCGGCGATCCGGTTGATCAACTCTTCCAGCTCCGGCATCGAGCCCACCGCCGCTTGCATGATCACGCACGGGTCGCCGGTGACGCGATGGCACTCGGTGAGCTGTGGGATTTTGATCAGTTCGTCGTAGGTTTTCTGTTTACCGTGCTGGTTCAGGCGCAGTTCGATGACGCACTGGATCGGCAGGCCGATTTTGGACATGTCGACTTTCGCCTGGTAACCAGTGATCACCCCGCAGGCTTCAAGTTTGTCAACGCGTTCGGCCACCGCCGGAGCGGACAGGTTCACCTTTCGCGCCAGATCGGCGTAGGACGCACGACCGTTTTCCAGCAGGGCGCTGAGGAGCATGCGGTCGTATTTGTCCATCGTGGCCTACCTGAAAAGTGACTGACTTTCGAAAGCACGGTTTATAGCGTCGAACTCCGTGTTTTGAAAAGTGTACCGGCGCTATAAACAGGTTTTGTAGCTTATTTTCCGCTGTTGGCCTTTCTAGAATAGCGGCTCTCCTTGTCTTGTTCATCGAGCTGCCCATGTCTGGTCTACGCCGTTTTTCCTTACCGCTGATCGCTGCTTTTTTCGCGTTGTACGTGATTTGGGGGTCGACCTACCTGGTGATTCGCATCGGCGTGCAGTACTGGCCGCCGTTGCTGCTCGCCGGTATCCGCTTCGTGCTCGCCGGGACGTTGATGTACGCCTACCTGCGTTGGCGTGGAGCACCGGCACCGACCTGGGCACAGTGGAAAGCGGCGGGGATCATCGGGATTTTGCTGCTGACATGCGGTAACGGTGCGGTGAGCGTCGCCGAGCATACGGGCGTAGCCTCTGGCGTGGCCGCGTTGGCGGTGGCGACGGTGCCGCTGTTTACCTTGTTGTGCGGATATTTCTGGGGCGCGCGTAATACCCGTCTCGAATGGGCCGGGATTGTGCTCGGGCTGATCGGCATTGCCATGCTCAACCTCGGCTCCAACCTGCAATCGAGCCCGTTGGGCGCAGCGTTGCTGGTGTTCGCGGCGGCGTCCTGGGCCTTCGGCTCGGTGTGGAGCAAACATTTGCCGTTGCCTCAGGGCGCGATGGCCAGTGCCGTGGAGATGCTGGTGGGTGGCGTGGTGTTGCTGATCGGCAGTGCGGTGAGTGGTGAGCGTCTGGAAAGTCTGCCGCCGATCGAAGGCTGGGCGGCGCTGGCGTACCTGACCCTCTTCGGTTCGATCATCGCCTTCAACGCCTACATGTACCTGTTGAAACACGTGCGTCCGGCCGCGGCCACCAGTTATGCCTACGTCAACCCTGCGGTGGCGGTGTTGCTGGGGATCGTGTTTGTCGGCGAGACCATCGGTATCGAGGAAACGCTGGCCATGGCGGTGATCATCAGTGCCGTGGTGTTGATCGGGTTGCCGCAGTGGCGCCGTGGCACAGATCGGCCTGCCCCTGCCGTAGTGGTGCCGACAGAATCCCGCGCGAATTAGGGTAAACTGCGCGCCATTGCACACTTGTTTCGCACAATCGCGCTGAATTT
This sequence comes from Pseudomonas sp. Pseusp18, assembly GCF_059506005.1. Classification (NCBI taxonomy): domain Bacteria; kingdom Pseudomonadati; phylum Pseudomonadota; class Gammaproteobacteria; order Pseudomonadales; family Pseudomonadaceae; genus Pseudomonas; species Pseudomonas sp. Pseusp18. The sequence goes on along the minus strand of NZ_CP169240.1, from coordinate 5,783,979 downwards.
TCCTACGGTACTCCCATGACTTTCGCCACCCTTGGCCTGATCGAACCCTTGCTGCGCGCCCTCGAGACGCTTGGTTACCAGACCCCGACGCCGGTTCAGGCGCAAGCGATTCCGGCGGTGCTGGCCGGTCGCGACCTGATGGCTGCGGCCCAGACCGGTACCGGCAAAACCGCCGGTTTCGCCTTGCCGCTGCTGCAATTGCTGACCATGGAAGGGCCGAAGGTCAGCGCCAACTCCGTGCGCGCGCTGATTCTGGTGCCGACCCGCGAACTGGCCGAGCAGGTTCACGAAGCCGTGCGCCAGTACGCCGAGAACCTGCCGTTGAGCACCTACGCGGTGTACGGCGGCGTCAGCATCAACCCGCAAATGATGAAGCTGCGCAAAGGCGTCGACCTGTTGGTGGCGACCCCGGGCCGTTTGCTCGACCTGTTCCGCCAGAACGCGCTCAAGTTCAACCAGCTGCAAACCCTGGTGCTGGACGAAGCCGATCGCATGCTCGATCTGGGTTTTTCCGAAGAGCTGGGGAACATTTACAAGGCGCTGCCGAAGAAACGCCAGACGTTGTTGTTCTCCGCGACCTTCTCCGATGCCATCCGCATGCTGGCCGGGCAAATGCTCAACGACCCGTTGAGCATCGAAGTCAGCCCGCGCAACGTGGCCGCCAACACCGTCAAGCAATGGGTGGTGACGGTGGACAAAAAGCGCAAGCCGGAGTTGTTCATTCACTTGATGCGCAAGGGCAAGTGGAAGCAGGTGCTGGTGTTCGCCAAGACCCGTAACGGCGTAGACGCGTTGGTGGAAAAACTCCAGGGCCTGGGCGTCAATGCCGACGGCATCCACGGCGACAAACCCCAGGCAACTCGCCAGCGGGCGCTGGATCGCTTCAAGGCCAGCGAAGTGCAGATCCTCGTGGCCACCGACGTCGCTGCCCGTGGTCTGGATATCGAAGATTTGCCATTGGTGGTCAACTTCGACCTGCCGATCGTGGCAGAGGACTACATCCACCGCATTGGTCGTACCGGCCGTGCGGGTGCAACCGGGCAGGCGATTTCGCTGGTCTGCGCCGATGAAGTGAATCAGCTGTCAGCCATCGAGATGTTGACCCGTCAGACGTTGACTCGCCAGATGGAGCCGGACTTCGAACCTGAACACCGCGTGCCGGATACCGATGCCAGCGGTCAGGTGATCAAGAAGCCGAAAAAACCGAAGAAGCCCAAAACCTCCGGTGGCGGCAAGCGCAACCTGGGTAAATGGGTCGAGAGCGGTGATGCGTCAGCGCCGGAGCCTTCGATCAAGCCGGTGCGTAAAGTGCCAGTGTTCAATACCGGGCCGCGTAAGCGTAAGCCTTGATCCTCTGAAGATCGTTCCCACGCAGTGTGGGAACGATCAGCGTCGGTGCTTCAACCACTCCACCATCCCCAACCCCGCCGCTCGCCCACTGGCGAAACACGCGGTCAGCAGATAGCCGCCGGTCGGCGCTTCCCAATCGAGCATTTCCCCTGCGCAGAACACGCCGGGTAGTTGCTTGAGCATCAAACGTTCATCCATCGCCTCGAACATCACGCCACCGGCGCTGCTGATGGCTTCGTCCAATGGTCGGGTTTTCACCAGCGTCAGCGGCAATGCCTTGATCGCTTTGGCCAGCAGCGCCGGATCGGTAAAGCACTCGGCCGGGGTCAGTTCCCGCAACAATGCTGCTTTCACGCCATCAAGCCCAAGCTGACTGTGCAGGTGTTTGGCCATGGAGCGTGAGCCGCGCGGTTTGCTCAGCGCCGCCTGGATTTTATCCACAGGCTTGCCTGGTAACAGATCGAGGTGAAGGGTTGCCGAGCCGTGTTGATTGATCGCTTCGCGGATCGCTGCCGACAGGGCGTAGATCAAACTGCCTTCAATCCCCGTGGCAGTGATCACACACTCGCCGAGTCGTGGCACGTCGTCATTGAGGCCGATGGCGATGTTTTTCAGCGGGCTGCCGGCGAATTTGCTGACCATCAATTCGCTCCAGGCCTGCACCTCGAAGCCGCAATTGCTCGGTTGCAACGGCGCCAGCCCTACACCGCGCTGTTCCAGCGGCAGCATCCAGGCACCGTCCGAGCCGAGACGCGACCAGCTGCCGCCGCCGAGTGCCAGCAGGCTCGCATCCGCGTGAACGGTTTTTTCGCCTTCGGGACTGTCGATGCGCAAATCACCGTTGGTATCCCAACCGAGCCAGCGATGGCGGGTGTGGATAACTACGCCGGCATCGCGCAGGCGTTTGAGCCAGGCACGCAACAGGGGCGCGGCTTTCATGTCGGTGGGAAACACCCGGCCGGAGCTGCCGACAAAGGTTTCGATACCCAGGTCATGAATCCATTGGCACAAGGCTTCGGCGCCGAACGAGCGTAACAGCGGGGCAATCTGCGGCGCCCGTTCGGCATAGCGTGAGAGAAATGCCGGGTAGGCCTCGGAGTGGGTGATGTTCATGCCGCCGACCCCGGCGAGCAGGAATTTTCGCCCCACTGAAGGCATGCCGTCGTACAGATCGACCTTGATCCCGGCCTGGCTCAACACTTCAGCCGCCATCAAGCCGGCGGGGCCGCCGCCAATGATGGCGACTTGAGGGGGGAGGGAAGTGGAGGGCTGGGTCATGGCGAGAGCTGCGGCGTGGCGGAATAAGCCGCGCATTCTACCAGCCCTGTTCCCTGTGGGAGGATTCGAGGGCTGGTTAAAAAACAACCACCGCTCTGTAACCTATACCCCGCATGGGCTGCAGGCCCTTTCACTCAGGTTATCCACAGGCGGTTCCACAGGCATTGTGGGTAAAGACTCACACATCAATGACAACCTGATGACTGCCACACCCGTTGGGCGCTGTGATGGAGGATGCCATGACGGCGCGCCAGGGCCTTGCGGTCCTTGCTGTAGCCGCCGCCGATCACGCCGACCACCGGAATATCCCGGCCCAGGCAATGGCGCATCACGCTTTCATCACGAGCGGCGACGCCTTCGTCGGTCAGCTTCAGATAACCCAGGGCGTCATCCTTGTGCACGTCGACACCGGCGTCGTACAGCACCAGATCCGGTTGATAGAGCGGCAGCAAATAGTTGAGCGCATCGTCCACCACCTTCAGGTAATCGGCATCGCCCATGCCCATCGGCAACGGGATGTCCCAGTCGCTTTCGGCTTTGCGTGCAGGAAAATTCTTTTCGCAGTGCAGGGAAACGGTCACCGCTTCTGGGGTGTTGTGCAGGATTCGTGCAGTCCCGTCGCCCTGATGCACATCGCAATCGAAGATCAACACCCGATTCACCCGGCCACTTTCCAGCAGGTAATGGCTGATCACCGCCAGGTCATTGAAGATGCAGAACCCGGCAGGGTGATCGTAATGCGCGTGGTGTGTGCCGCCGGCCAGGTGACAAGCCAAGCCATGTTCCAGCGCCTGTTCGGCCGCCAGCAGCGAACCGCCGACCGCCCGCACTGTGCGCCGGGCCAGTGCTTCGCTCCAGGGCAGGCCAAGGCGCCGCTGGTCTTCGCGGGACAACTCGCCATCCATGTAGCGTTCGATATACGCAGGGTCATGGGCGAGGGCGAGAATATCCGCCGGGCACAGCTCCGGGCGCAGCAGGTCGATGTCACGGGTCAGGCCACTGTCCACCAGGTGATCGCGCAGCAGGCGAAACTTGTCCATGGGGAAGCGGTGATCCGCCGGGAACTCGGGACTGTAGTCTTCGTGGTAGATCAGGGGCAGGGGCATGGCTGATTTATCGGGGAAGCCTGTAGGAATGAGTGAACGATCCTACCAGCGATGTAGACTTGCGGCATGGAAACAGAGGGGAGGGGCACGATGGAGCCGATACTGGAACTCGAAAGCGCGCGACTGTCATTACGGCAGTGGCGCGATGAGGATTTGCCGGCGTTTGCGGCGATGTGCGCCGATCCACAGGTGATGCGTTATTTTCCGGCGCCCTTGAGTCGGCTGGAAAGTGCCGCGCTGATCGGGCGGGTTCGCGGGCACTTTGCCGAGCATGGTTTCGGCCTCTGGGCACTGGAGCGCAAGGACACCGGAGCGTTCATCGGGTTTACCGGGCTGAGTGTGGTCGGCTTTGACGCACCGTTCACGCCAGCCATCGAAATCGGCTGGCGCCTGGCGCGCGAGCACTGGGGCCTGGGTTATGCCAGCGAGGCGGCATGGACCGCTCTGCGCTGTGGGTTTGATCGCTTGGCGCTGCAAGAGGTCGTGGCGTTCACCACCGAAACCAACCTGCCTTCGCAAAAAGTCATGCAGGCGATCGGCATGCACCATGCCCCCGCCGATGACTTCGAGCACCCAAGGCTTGCAGAGGATCATCTGCTGCGCCCGCACGTGTTGTACCGCATCACCCGTGAGCAATGGCTGCAAACCTTGCATGGATAAGCAGGCACGGACGTTTACAATGGCCCTCATGTTGAACCGGGCCATAAACTGAATCGACCGCCGCAGCCAAGACTGCGCGGCATTGCTTTGTGTGAGGAGAGTCTGAATGAGCCAAGTGTTGGAAGATCTGGTAGACCTGCTGACCCTGGAACCGATTGAAGAAAACCTGTTCCGTGGCCGCAGCCAGGACCTGGGTTTCCGTCAGTTGTTCGGCGGCCAGGTGCTCGGCCAGTCCCTGTCGGCGGCCAGTCAGACAGTCGAAGAGACGCGCCATGTGCACTCGATGCACGGTTACTTCCTGCGTCCGGGCGATGCGAAGTTGCCGGTGGTGTATCAGGTCGATCGGGTGCGCGATGGCGGTAGTTTCAGCACGCGCCGGGTGACGGCGATCCAGAAGGGCAACCCGATTTTTACCTGCAGCGCCTCGTTCCAGTACGACGAAGAAGGCTTCCAGCACCAGAGCGAAATGCCGCAAGTGGTCGGCCCGGAAAATCTGCCGTCAGAATTGGAACTCACCCAGCAACGGGCGCACCTCATCCCAGAGCACATGCGCGAAAAGCTGCTGTGCCCGAAACCGATCGAATTCCGCCCGGTGACCGAGAAAGATCCCTACAACCCGCAGCCTGCCGATCCGGTCAAATACGTCTGGTTCCGCGCCGATGGTGCGTTGGCTGACACTCCAGCGCTGCACAAATACCTGCTGGCTTATGCGTCGGACTTCGGCCTGCTGACCACCTCGATGCTGCCCCATGGCAAATCGGTCTGGCAGAAAGACATGCAGGTCGCCAGCCTTGATCACGCGTTGTGGTTCCACGCCGACCTGCGCGCCGATGACTGGTTGCTGTACGCCATGGACAGCCCGTGGGCCGGCAACTCGCGTGGATTCTCCCGTGGCAGCGTGTTCAACCGTGCCGGGCAACTGGTGGCCTCGGTCACTCAGGAAGGCCTGATTCGTCATCGCAAGGACTGGATATGAGCCTGGCCGAGGTGCGGCACTGGGTGTTCGACATGGACGGCACCCTGACCGTGGCCGTGCATGACTTCGCGGCGATCCGCGTGGCGTTGGCGATTCCTGCAGAACACGACATCCTCACTCACCTCGCTGGGCTGCCGGCCGAAGAAGCGTCGGCCAAACATGCGTGGCTGCTGGAACACGAGCGGGATCTGGCGCTGGGTTCGAAACCGGCTCCGGGCGCGGTGGAACTGGTGCGTGAGTTGGCCGGGCGCGGTTATCGCCTGGGTATTCTCACGCGCAATGCCCGTGAGCTGGCGCATGTCACGCTGGAGGCGATTGGCCTGGCCGATTGCTTTGCGGTGGAGGATGTACTGGGTCGCGATGAAGCGCCGCCCAAACCGCATCCTGGTGGTTTACTGAGACTGGCCGAAGCCTGGAAGGTGCCGGCGAGTGAAATGGTGATGGTCGGTGATTACCGCTTCGACCTGGATTGCGGCCGGGCGGCGGGGACGCGGACGGTGCTGGTGAACCTGCCGGATAATCCGTGGCCGGAATTGACCGATTGGCATGCGCGCGATTGCGTGGAGTTGCGGCAGCTGCTTTCGGCTTGAGAGATTGGGCGTCCGATCAGACGCCCCAAAACTCACTGCCCGAACAACGCCTTCTGCCCCTCAGGCGAGGTAAACATCCCGTCGCCATTGTGTCCAACCCCGGGCACTTCAATCAGCTGCTGACTCAACCCTTGAGGATGGCGCCGTTTCAGATAATTGAAATAATTGCGCCCGCGAATCAAACGAGAAGCGCCCTGGGCTTTGGCTTCGCAACTTTTATCCAGCGCCGGGTGATTCGGGTCGATGTCCTGCTGCCCGAGCAAATAAACGATGTCGCGTTTGATGTAGTTTTCTTCCAGCTGCGCAGGCGTTTGTCCATCGGCATAGGCGGGCAAGTCCGCCAGTCCATACTTCCAGCGATTGAAGTTCGGACACCCCGCATGACTGAACGCCACCGGCCGTTGCTCATTGAAATAGGCATACGACGAAGGATTGGCGATCACATAGCGCACCTTCACCCCTGCTGTGTCGAGGGCTGGCTGAGGGTGGCTCAACATGGCGTAACGCTGAACCACCTGAGCGCCGCCCGAGTGACCGGCAATGACGATTTGCTTCACGTCCGGAAACTGTCGCCGATCACCCAGGCGAGCGATGATTTCGTCGAGCGCCGCGTAGGAGCTCAGCGTAAATGGCGCGGTGGATAAGCCGCCGGCCATCCAGTCATTGCCGTGCCAGCGTAAAACGCTGTCAGGCACCGGGTGGCTCGCGATGTCGGTTTCATTGAGAAACTGCGGGGCGAGCACCAAGGTGTTATCGCTTTGCCCGGCTTGCTGGGCCGCGTGCTCGGCGTTCTGGCGGTAGGTTTCAGCGTTGCGCAAACGACCATGAATGATGATCAGCACCCGTTCGATGTTCTTCGCCGGTGTCGGGCCGATGCCCACCGCGATTTCGCCGGCGCTCAACAGCAGGCGCCCGGAACTGATCTCCTTGACCCCCTGCTCGGCAGCCTGGGCGCTTGTGCAGGTGATCAACAGAGCTAACAACCACTTGTGCATTACAGATTCTTCGCGGCAAAGGTATCGCACTGGCCAACCTGGCCTTGTGCAAATCCGGCTTTGAACCAGCGCACCCTTTGCGCTGACGTACCATGAGTGAATGAGTCCGGTACCACGCGGCCCTGACCTTGCTGCTGCAAGCGGTCATCGCCGATGGCGTTGGCGGCGTTCAAGGCTTCTTCGATGTCACCGGGTTCCAGCCAGTTCAGGCGCTTCTGCGCAATGTTGGCCCAGACCCCGGCCAGGCAATCGGCCTGCAGTTCCTGACGCACCAGCAAACCACCGTCGCCCTCCATTTGCCGGCCCTGCTGCCTAGCGGTCTGAATCTTCGCCGAAACGCCGAGCAAGGTCTGCACGTGGTGTCCGACTTCGTGAGCGATCACGTAGGCCTGGGCGAAATCACCTGCGGCGGAAAAACGCTGGGACATTTCCTGGAAGAAACCCATGTCCAGGTAGACCTTCTGGTCTGCCGGGCAATAGAACGGACCAGTCGCCGATGTCGCCAATCCGCACGCCGAGTTCACCTGATTGCTGAACAGCACCAGGGTCGGGTCTTTATATTGCCGACCGGCCTGCTGGAAAATCTGGCCCCAGGTGTCTTCGGTGTCGCCGAGGATCGAGCGCACGAATTCGGCGTTTTCATCATTGGCCGGCGGTGCCTTGCGGGTGTGGGTGGTGGCCGGAGCCGATTGCTCGCTCATTTGTCCGGTCAATTGACCGAGGATCTGCATCGGGTCCTGGCCGGTGATCCAGCCGATCCCGACGATCAACAGGATCGCGGTCAGGCTCAGGCCCTTGCCCCCGCCGAAGCGCATCCCGCCACCCCCACCGCCGACATCATCGCCACGGGCATCGACCACGTTGTCGCTGCGTCGGCCTTTTTTCCATAGCATGGGGGTGAGTCCTCGTTTGAATATGGTGATGAGTGTTGCTGGTCAGTGAGAGCGGCGCCAGTCCGGTCGTCTGTCTTTTACTGCGCACGGAACATTTCAGACTTGTATTGAACACGGATAGCCCAGCGAATTCCTTCAGGGCGACAGGTTTTTACCGAGTGGGCGAATGCTTGTCTCGAGAATCACTGATCAAACTCACTCTATATCGGCGATATGCCGGGCAGCGATGTAGCCGAAGGTCAGCGCCGGGCCGAGATTGATACCGCCGGCGGGATAGTGCCCGCCCATGATACTGGCCATGTCGCCGCCCGCTGCATACAACCCGGCGATGGCCTGCCCCGACTCGCCAAGAACCTGGGCATGTTCATTGACCTTGAGCCCGGCGAAGGTGCCAAAGCAGCCAGGCTGGACCTTCACGGCGTAGAACGGGCCTTGTTCAATCGGCGCGACGCACGGGTTGGGTTGCTGCAACGCATCGCCCTGTTTGCGGTTGTAGGGCGTCGAGCCACGACCGAACAACGGATCTTCGCCGTTGCGCGCACACCGGTTGTATTCATCCACCGTGCTGCGCAATCCGTTTGGGTCGATGCCGCAGGCCAGGGCCAATTCCTCGACAGTGTTGCCGGTTTTCAGATAACCGCTGCGGATAAAGGATGACAGCGGCACCGGAAACGGCCGAGAAATTCCCAGGCCATAACGCCGTTGAAAACCATGAGTGCAGATCAGCCAGGAGGCGACTTCTTCGCCCAGCGGTGCGGCGGCGACCATGGCCGTCACGTAGTCGTAGTAGCCGTCGGCTTCGTTGACGAAGCGCCGGCCGTTGCTCAGCACACCGATGATCCCCGGTTTGCCGCGTTCGATGATGTGCGGGAAGTGGCCGATGCTGCCGTCACTGTGCGGCACTTGCGAAACCGGCGCCCAGGCCACGGGCGATGCCATGTCGGTGTTGACCCGCGCACCGGCGCTTTCGCCCAATCGCAAACCATCACCGGCGACGCCGAGAGGCGGCAGCGCCAGGTGTTCGTTGCCGGTTGGTGTGCGGGGGAACAGCGCCTTGCGCCGCTCGATATCATTGGCGAAACCTCCGGTCGCGAGCACCACGGCCTTGCGTGCATGGATGCGGATTTTGCCTTTGGCGGTACTGACGATCGCGCCTTGCACCTGATCGCCTTCGCGAAGCAACTCGGTCACCGGTGCCGATTCCCAGAGCAAGACGCCCAGGTCTTCGGCGGACTTTGCCAACCGCGCAACCAGCGCCACGCCGTTGACCAGTTGCATCGCCCGGCCATGAACAATGAGGTCGAACAAGTGCCGAGTGAAGCGCCGGGTCACGTGCCATGCAGCGGGCAAAGAGCGCGTCAGGTTGAGAAATGCGCTCAGGTCCGCCCCCGCCATGATCGGCATGCCCATGAACGAAGTTTCCCGCATGGTTTTGCGAAGGCGCTTCAGTAGCTTGCCGACTTTTCGTCCGTCATAAGGCGCAGCGATCACCGACCGTCCGCCGGTGCCGGCGCCCGGCGTGTCGCCATGAATGTCGGCGATGGCGTTGCCATCGGCGAATTGCAGGGCAGTGTGTTGCTCGAAGAACGCGACCATTCGCGGGCCAGCCTCAAGGAACGCGTCGATCATCGCCGGATCGTAACGCTCACCCAATTCGTGCTTCAGGTAAGTGCGCGGTTGCTCGACGTCTTCAACGATGCCGGCACGACGCGCCAGAGGATTGCACGGCACCCAGGCCCATCCGCCGGACCACGCCGTGGCGCCGCCGAACACCGGGTCTTTCTCGACCACGATCACTTTCAAGCCATGCCAGGCTGCGGTTACAGCTGCGGACAATCCGGCCGCACCGGAGCCGACGATCAGCACATCGCATTCGATGTCCGCAAGGAGGGGAGAGTCGGCAGGCATCGTTTAAAAGCTCCAGGTTGTTTTTGGAATTTGATTCCAGAAAATATAAAGGCTTGATTGATCCCGGCAACCATTCACTGCGTAAAGAGGGCGGTTATCGGACAGCGGGTTCCAGATTTCGCATTACGTGGTTTGTCTTTTAGAATCGGCAAAATTTCGAGTGGAACCCCCCCATGGCCGGCAGTCAGATCGAACGTGTTTTCAGCGTGCTGGAAAGCCTCACCAGTGACCCTCGCGGCCTGCCGATGCAGACGTTGGCGGAGCAACTGGACATCCCCAAAAGCGCGACCCACCGTCTGCTCACCGAGCTGATTCGGCTGGGTTACGTGCGACAGAATCCGGAGAACCTGCGCTATCACCTGTCGACCAAACTGGTGGCGATGGGTTTCCGTTACCTGTCGAGCAGCGGCGCCGATATCGTGCAACCGGTGCTCGATCGCCTGGCCGAGGAAACCGGCGAGCTGGTGCGCCTTGGCGTTATTGAAGGCGAGCGCCAGGTCTGGATCGCCAAGTCTCAGGGTGCCCGCTCGGGCCTGCGCTACGACCCGGACATGGGCCGTGATGCGCCCTTGTTCTACACCGCGTCGGGCCATGCATGGCTGGCGTGCATGAGCGATGCCGAAGCGTTGTCGCTGGTGGAGCGTCAGGGGAGCGAACGGCCGAAAGACCTGGGGCCGAACGCGCCGCGTTCCAACATTGAGTTACTGGAGCGCCTGCGTCTGGCGCGAGAGCAGGGCTACGCCTGGGTCGAAGAGAGTTCGGCAGTGGGCACCTCGGCGATTGCGGCGGTGGTGCGCCACCCAGGCGACGGTCGAGTGATCGGTGTGCTGAGCATTGCCGGGCCAAGCGCGCGGATGCCGGGGGCACGGTTGCATGAACTGGCGCCGCTGTTGTTGAAGTTCACTGAGGAGCTGTCTGCCGCAAGCCTGGCTTCGGAGTTGTTCGTCTAATTCTGCCCGCACAAACCCATATGTGGGCTATGCGAATCTGTGCGTTGTTCGAACACAAGTTGCCGTTACTCCTGTAAGAATCTGGAACCAGGTTCTAAATTATTGGAATTCATCCCTCCGACAATAATCACAAGAGGACCGCAGCATGACTTCGCCCCTTCGCATCGCCCTGATCGGTGCCGGCAACATGGGCCAGCAGCATTACCGGCATCTGCAAACCCTGACGCAAGCGACGTTGTGTGCGGTGGCCGATCCCGGGCCACAAGCGGCAGGCCTCGCGGGCGAATGGGGCGTGGGGTATTTCGCGGATCACCGTCAGATGCTGGACCAGGCGAAGCCAGACGCAGTGATCGTCGCCAACCCGAACACGCTCCACATCAGCACGGCGCTCGATTGCCTCGCCGCCGGCGTGCCGGTGCTACTGGAAAAACCGGTCGGTGTGCACCTGGATGAAGCGCGCGAACTGGTGGCTGCGTCGAAAGCCACCGGTGTTCCCGTGCTGGTCGGCCATCATCGCCGGCACAATCCGTTGATCGTCCGCGCCCATGAACTGGTGCAGGGTGGCGCTTTGGGGCAGCTGACGACGGTGACGGCGCTCTGGCAGTTGCGCAAACCCGACAGCTATTTCGAAACGTCATGGCGCCGCGAGCCCGGTGCGGGGATGTTGCTGACCAACCTGATTCATGACCTCGACCTGCTGCGTCATCTTTGCGGCGAAGTGCGGCAGGTGCAGGCGATCACCAGCAATGCGGTGCGCGGGTTTGCCAACGAAGATTGCGCGGCGGTGTTGCTGCAGTTCGACAATGGCGCACTGGGCAGCCTGACCGGTTCCGACGCGGTGGCGGCGCCCTGGAGTTGGGAGCTGGATTCCGGGGAGAACCCGGTCTATCCGCGCCAGGCCGATCAGCCGTGTTACTTGCTGGCCGGGACGGGCGGTGCGTTGAGCATTCCGCAGCTCAAGCGCTGGCATTACGCCGACGTCGATGGCGGATGGCATCAACCGTTGCTGGCGGAGCAGGAAAGCTTCTGCGCCGATGAAGCATTGCGTTTGCAGTTGCAGCATTTCGTGCGCGTGGCGCGCCGGGAAGTCGAACCGTTGGTGAGCGCTGCCGATGCTGCGCGCACCCTGGCGCTGGTTGAAGCGATTCGCGAGGCCGCCGAAACCGGTCGTGCCTGCACCCCGATGTTGATCGAGGAATGAACATGAGTGAGCGGATCTTTTCCCTGGCCAGCCTGACCGTGCTGGAGTTGTCTCCGCCGCAGATGGTGGACGTTGCGGCGCGTGCCGGTTACAGCCATGTCGGATTACGCCTTGAACCGGCGACACCCGAAGAACATCACTTTGCGCTGGTAGCCGATGTCGGTTTACGGCGTGAGACACTGGCGCGGCTGCGCGATACCGGCATTCGTGTGCTGGATGTTGAAATCCTGCGTCTTAAACCGCAAACCGTCGTCGCCGACTTCGAGAAGATTCTGGCGGTCGGGGCGCAATTGGGTGCCAGTGAATTGCTGGTGGCCGGTAACGATTCCGACGAACAACGACTCACCGAGAACTTCGCCCGGCTGTGTGATCTGGCGGCACCTTATGGGCTGCATCCGCATCTGGAGTTCATGCCGTGGACCGATGCGCGCGATCTTGAACAAGCGGTGCGCATCGTCGAAAACGCTGACCGTGAAAACGGCGCGGTGTTGGTGGACGCGTTCCATTTCGACCGATCGGGTTCGCGGCTGGAAGATCTGGCCAAAGTTGCCCCGTCACGGTTACGGTATGCACAGCTGTGCGATGTTGCGGGACCACGGCCAACGGACATGGCGGAGATTTTGCGTCAGGCGCGTAACGAACGGCGTTTTCCGGGCGATGGTGATTGTGATCTGGCGGGGTTGTTGCAGGGTTTGCCGGCCGATATCCCGTTAAGCCTGGAGATTCCCACCGTGAAGTTGCTGGAACAGGGCGTGAGCGGGTTGCAGCGGGCGCAGATGGCGTTGGATAAAACCCGGGAATTGTTGGCGCGGCGGTAAGCGGTGCTGCGCACCTATCGCGGGCAAGCCACGCTCCCACAGGTTATCCAGTGTTCATGTAGGAGCGAGGCTTGCCGGCGAAGCCTTTGACTTTCGATGTAAAAAAAAGGATCGCTCATGACCGTCAGCACACCGCTCTCCGGCGTAAACCAACCCTTCAAAGGGATTCTGCTGATCGTCGTCGCGACCTTCCTGTTTTCCAGTCACGACGCCTTGTCGAAATATCTATCGGGTTTCTATCCGATCGTCATGGTGGTTTGGGCCCGCTATGTGGTTCACACCTTGCTGATGGCCGGGATTTTCCTGCCGCAATCGGGGTTGCGCGTCCTGCGCACCAAACGTCCGTTGCTGCAGTTGTTCAGGGCGTTGTGCCTGTTGGGCACCAGTTTGTTCTTCACCACCGGTTTGCAGTACATCCCATTGGCCGAAGCCACGGCGGTCAACTTTCTCGCTCCGGTTCTGGTCACCGCGTTGTCGGTGCCACTGCTGCGTGAGCGGGTCACTCGTGGCCAATGGATCGCAGTGATTTGCGGATTTGTCGGCGTGTTGATCATCGTCCATCCCGGCGGTGATCTGTTCACGCCAGCAGTCTTGCTGCCACTCTGCTCGGCGCTGTTTTTCTGCTTCTATCAATTGCTCACCCGCAAGCTCAGTGAAATCGACAGCCCGACCACCAGTAACTTCTTCGCCGGCCTGTGCAACACCCTGGTGATGAGTGCTCTGGTGCCGTTCTTCTGGAAAGTGCCAAGCCTTGGGCATGGATTGATGATGGTTGCACTGGGCGCCTGCGGGATGACGGCGCACCTGTTTTTGACCCAGGCGTTCCGCCATGCCGCCCCCGCGCTGCTGGCACCGTTCGGCTATTGCCAGATTGTCTTTGCCGGTTTGCTCGGCTGGTTGCTGTTTTCTCACACGCCGACCCTGACCACGGTGGTCGGGATCGCGGTGATTTGCTGCAGCGGGTTGGCGGCGGCGTGGCAACAAAGCCGCCGCTGAACCCGGTCAAAATTTGAAACGCACCACCAGGTTTTGCAGGCCTGCCGCCAGTCGCGACAACTCCTGGCTGGTGGCGCTGGTCCGGGTCGCGGCGTCGGCGCTTTCCAGCGACAGGTCGCGGATGTTCAGCAGATTACGATCCACCTCACGGGCCACCTGCGCCTGTTCTTCCGAGGCGCTGGCGATCACCAGGTTACGTTCATGGATCTGCTCCATCGCCCGGGTGATTTCTGCCAGTGCCAGCCCGGCCTGTTCAGCAATCGACAAGGTTTCGGCGACACGCTGACTGTTGTCGTGCATCGACATCACCACACCGTTGGTATCGCCCTGAACCCGGCCAATGATCTGTTCGATCTCCCGGGTTGATTGCTGAGTGCGATGCGCCAGCGCCCGAACTTCATCGGCCACCACCGCGAAGCCACGTCCGGCTTCACCGGCCCGCGCAGCCTCGATGGCGGCATTGAGCGCGAGCAGGTTGGTCTGTTCGGCGATGGCGCGGATCACGTCCAGCACCTTGCCGATTTCCCGGGACTGCTCGGCCAGGGTCTGAACCTGTTGCAGCGCGATGCCCGCATTGCCGCTCATCGCCTGAATCGAATCCAGGGTTTCAATCACCCGGGCCTGGCCCTGATTGGCTTGCTGTGTGGACTGTCTGGTGCTGTCGGAAGTCGACACCGCGTTGCGTGCCACTTCTTCCACCGCGACGGTCATTTCGTTGACGGCCGTGGCGGCCTGCTCGATTTCATTGTGTTGCTGTTGCAGCCGACTGGAATCCTGTTGAGTGCTTTGATTCATCTGCAGGGCGGCGGCCGCCAGTTGAGTCGACGTGCCGCTGATTAGTTGCAGGGTTTCCCGCAGGCTGGTCTGCATGGCCGACAGGGCCTTAAGCAAGCGTGCGGTTTCATCGGCGCCGTGGCTGCGGATCGGTTGACTCAGGTCACCGGCGGCCACTTGCTCGGCCACGTCGACCGCCTGACGGATCGGCATGACGATGCTGCGTATCAACAGCCAGGCAAGGCACAGGGTCAGGAGCGCGACGGCTATCAGCGCACCGATCACGGTGATTTTTACCTGATTGTAGAGTGAGTCAGCCTGGTTGGCCGAGAGGCTGACTTCGTTGGCGGAAAGCGCCATCAACTCGGCGAACTGGTCACCGGTCTGGGTCGAGTAGTCCTGGATTTTTCCATTGAGCAACGCGGTCATTTCTTCGCTGCGGTTTTCCCGCGACAGCGCTTCGTATTGCGCCAGCGCCTGGCGGTAACTGGTGACGGTGGTGACGAACTTTTCGTACGGCCCCCGGTTGTAATCACCGACCAGCGGAGTGAATTTTTCCAGCGTCTCTGCAAGCCAACCCTGCACTTGGTGCAGACGTGTGACGGTGGCATCGAGCACCTTTGGATCGCGGTTGAGCGCCATGCGCAGGCTGAGCACGCGAATGCTCAGGATGTAGTCGCGGATTTCACCCAGGTGGCGAATGCTGGGCAGGGAGACGTTTTCAGTGTGCTGGCCGGTGGCGCGGACTTGCGCGACCTGTTTAAGGGCGAACAGCCCCTGCAACAGGACCAGCAGGGCGATGACGCCGAAGCTGATCACGGCACGTTTGGCGATGCTCAAGTTACCTGGCGACATGGTGTGCCTCTGTGGCTGTGAGAAAAAAAGGGTGAAATGGATAAATCGCGGCCATAAAAAAACGCAGGCCCGGGATCAGGCCTGCGTTTGTGGTGTATCAATCTTTTACGGTCGGAATCTTGCGCGGTGCCATGAAGTACATCCAGGTCAGCGCGATGAAGTACATCGCCGGAATGATGGTGAACAACACGGTGTAGTTGTTGTTGGTGATGGTCAGAATGTGGCCGACCAACTGGGTCATGAACATCCCGCCGATCGCCGCGCACATGCCACCGAAGCCGAACACCGTACTCATCATGTGTTTAGGCGTGTAGTCCATCACCAGGCTCCAGATGTTCGCGGTCCAGGCCTGGTGCGCGCCAATGGCCAGGGAGATGGCGAAGACTGCGAGCCACAGGCTGCTCGAACCGGCGGCCATGACCACGCCGATGATGCAGCAGGCGAACAGGAACATGGACATCAGTCGGGCCTTGATCGGGTTGATCCCGCGACCGATCAGGAACGAAGACAGGATCCCGCCGCCGACGCTGCCGAAGTCAGCCGTGAGGTAGATGATGATCAGCGGAATTCCCATCTGGGTCACGTTGATCCCCAGGTTGTATTGCTGATTGAGGAACGGCGGCAGCCAGTACAGGTAGAACCAGAACACCGGCGCGGTGATCGAGTAGGCGAGGGCGAAGGCCCAGGTGCCACGCATGCGCAGGATTCGCGAGAACGGTACGCGGGATTGTTCCGGTTCGACTTCCTTCTGGATGTAGTCCAGTTCCGATTGTTTAACGCTCGGGTGATCTTCCGGGTTGAAGTACTTCAGGCCCCAGAACAGCAACCAGATGCCGCCCAGCGCCGCCATGCACAGGAACGCGGCTTGCCAGCCCCAAGCGTGAAGAATCAGTGGCAGCAGCATCGGTGTGAACATCGCACCGACGTTGGTCCCGGCGTTGAAAATACCGGTGGCCACGGCGCGCTCGCCAGCCGGGAACCACAACCGGGTGGTTTTCACGCAGGCCGGGTAGTTGGCGGCTTCGGTCAGACCGAGAATGAACCGGCAGACCATGAAGCCCGCCGCCGAAGTGGCCAGGCCATGAGCGCCGGTGGCCAGGCTCCAGAGCAGTACCGCGAAGAAGAACACGCGCTTCACGCCGACCCGGTCGATCAACCGGCCTTGCAGCACGAAACCGACGGCATAGCCGACCTGAAACCAGAAGTTGATGTTGGCGTAGTCCATCGCCGTCCAGCTCAGTTCCTTGGCCAGGATCGGCTGCATGACGCCCAGGGCGGCGCGGTCGATGTAGTTCAGGGTGGTGGCGAAAAATACCAGCGCCAGCATTCCCCAGCGGGTTTTGCCGACGGCCATGGCGCCGCGGATTTTGTCGCCGATGCCGCCAGTGGCGACGCTTTGGGCCGAAGCCACGCGAGAGCTTTGAGAAGGAAACATGTGTGTGCCATCCGTTCAATGACTGACAAGCGAGGCTTGTCGGGACTTCAAGGGCGCGTGATCAATCGATGGCGACGGGCGCGGATGAGATTGATCGGCTGAGGTGTTTTCGTCAGGCGACGACAACGTTTTATTCAGCGAGCGGCGCAGTTCGGCCGAGTGGGCGCAAGGTTCGGATGGACACCAGGTCTGGCGTGAGATCGGTGGAGCAAGCAAACAAGGCGTTGAATGAGCGCATGAGCGTGTACCCGTTTTTTGAAATTTTTATGTGGTGTTCAGGGTCTTTGGTAACCGAGTCCATGGGGTCGTGACCGGACTCAATGTGGTGTCGATGGTGCGCAGTGGACGAAAAATCGTCAATTCGCCAACCGCCATTGTGTTCGATAATCGCCCGCAAAACTAACCGGGTAGTACACTTTGAATTGCTGTGCGGATTCGTCAAGCCAATAATTTGCCCAACAAGAATGTCCCCACCACCGGGAGTCGACACATGCTGCGTTCCATTGCCACCGTTTCCTTGAGCGGTACCCTGCCGGAAAAACTAGAAGCCATCGCCGCCGCCGGATTTGACGGGGTGGAAATTTTCGAGAACGACCTTCTCTACTACGACGGCAGCCCACGGGAAATCAGGCAGATGTGCGCTGATCTCGGGATCGCGATCACACTGTTCCAACCCTTTCGGGATTTCGAAGGTTGCCGCCGCGATCGCCTGCCGCGCAATCTGGAGCGGGCCGAGCGCAAGTTCGATTTGATGCAAGAGCTGGGCACCGACCTGGTGCTGGTGTGCAGCAACGCCTCGGCCGACTCCATCGGCGATGAGCAGATCCTGGTCGACGACTTGCGCCTGCTCGCCGAACGGGCCGGCGCTCGTGGTTTGCGGATCGGTTACGAAGCGCTGGCCTGGGGCCGCCACGTGAACACATATCAACAGGTGTGGAACATCGTTCGCCAGGCCGACCATCCGAACCTCGGCGTGTTGCTGGACAGTTTCCATACGCTGTCGCTCAAGGGCGACCCGAAGGCGATCGCCGAGATTCCCGGTGACAAGATCTTCTTCGTGCAAATGGCCGACGCGCCGATCCTGGCCATGGACGTGCTGGAGTGGAGCCGGCATTTCCGTTGTTTCCCGGGGCAGGGCGAATTCGATCTGCCGGGGTTCCTCGCGCCGATCATCAAGAGTGGCTACACCGGACCGCTGTCACTGGAGATCTTCAACGACGGTTTCCGCGCCGCGCCACCCCGGGCCAACGCCGCCGACGGCTTGCGTTCGTTGCTGTACCTGGAAGAGAAAACCCGCGAGCGTCTGGAGCAGGAAGCCACGCCTGTGGCCAATCGCGACATTTTGTTCGACACCCCAGGCGCCAGCGAATACAACGGCATCGAGTTTCTTGAGTTCGCCGTGGACGAAAGCCTCGGCGCGAAGTTGTCCCATTGGCTGGAGCGGCTGGGTTTCGTCAAGGCTGGGCAACACCGTTCCAAGAGTGTCAGCCTGTTGCGTCAGGGCGATATCAACCTGATCCTCAACTCCGAACCTTATTCCTTCGCCCACAGTTTTTTCGAGGCCCATGGGCCATCGCTGTGCGCCACCGCCGTGCGGGTCAAGGACAGCGCCAGTGCGTTGGCCCGAGCCGTGGCTTACAAAGGCCAGCCGTATCGTGGGCTGGTAGGCCCCAATGAACTTGAACTGGCAGCCGTGCGTGCGCCGGACGGCAGTCTGATTTACCTGGTGGACCAGGATGCCGACGTCTATGGCACTGACTTCAATCTGCAACCCACAGCCGTGGCCAGCGGCGGCCTCAAGCGTATCGACCACATGGCCATGGCACTGCCCGCCGACAGCCTCGACAGTTGGGTGCTGTTCTATAAGAGCCTGCTGGATTTCGAAGCCGACGATGAAGTGGTGCTGCCCGACCCGTATGGTCTGGTGAAGAGCCGTGCCTTGCGCAGCCGTTGCAGTTCGATCCGCTTGCCGCTGAACATTTCCGAAAATCGCAACACCGCGATCTCACACGCACTGTCGAGTTATCGCGGTTCCGGCGTGCATCACATCGCTTTCGATTGTGATGACATCTTTGCCGAAGTCAGCCGCGCCAAGGAGGCGGGCGTGCCGCTACTGGATATCCCGCTCAACTACTACGATGACCTCGCCGCACGCTTCGATTTCGATGACGAGTTCCTCAGCGAGCTGGCGTATTTCAACGTGCTCTACGACCGCGATGCCCAGGGCGGCGAGCTGTTTCACGTGTACACCGAGCCGTTCGAAGGGCGGTTTTTCTTTGAAATCATCCAGCGCAAAAACGGCTATGCGGGTTACGGCGCGGCCAACGTAGCCGTGCGACTGGCGGCCATGGCCAAATCCCGAAGTGGTGGCGTACGTCAGACAAAGTTGTAGGAAAATCGTAAACACGGGTACAAAACCGCTGCCGCGTGGCTTCCTTCACTGTGCGCAGCGGCCCATAATCGCCTACTTGTGCAGTGATGGCCGTGAGCCCGCAATGACAATAATTTCAGAACTCTCCGTAGCGCCCGAAAAGCCAATTGCCGAGCCTCGCAAGAGTCGCAAGAACAACCCGGAAAAAACCCGCGAGAACATCCTTCAAGAGGCTATTGTCGAGTTCGTCCAGCAGGGGCTTTCCGGTGCGCGCGTCGATGCGATCGCCGAGCGCATCCACACCTCCAAACGCATGATCTATTACTACTTCGGCAGTAAGGAACAGCTCTACGTCGAGGTTCTGGAAAAGCTCTACGGGGATATCCGCAGCACCGAAAGTCGCTTGCACCTGGCCGAGCTGGCGCCGGTGGAGGCGATTCGACGGTTGGTGGAATTCACCTTCGATCACCATGATCGCAACGTTGATTTCGTGCGCATCGTCTGCATCGAGAACATTCACAACGCCGAGTATGTGAAGCGCTCCGATGCGATCAAGGCGATGAACAACACCATCCTCGATTCACTGGGCGAGATTTTGCGTCGCGGGGCCGCAGAGGGTGTATTCCGCGCCGGCCTCGATCCGCTGGATGTGCACCTGCTGATCAGTTCGTTTTGCTTCTATCGCGTGTCGAACCGTCATACCTTCGGTGAGATCTTTCAGATCGACTTGCCGGACGAAAGTATCAAGCAGCGTCATCGGGAGATGATCTGCGAGTCGGTGTTGCGGTATCTGCAGGCCTGATTTTCAGGACCTTAAAAGATCGCAGCCTCGTTTCACTCGACAGCTCCTACAGGGGTATGGGTACTTGTAGGAGCTGTCGAGTGAAACGAGGCTGCGATCTTTTGCATTTCAACCATTCATGCTTTGAAAATGCGCCAGCATCCGCTGGGCATCCGGCGCCACGCCGCTGAATAATTCAAACGCCTTCACCGCCTGAAACACCGCCATGTTGCCGCCGTCCAGGGTTCGGCAACCCAACGCACGAGCGTTGCGCAGCAGTTCGGTTTCCAGCGGGAAGTAAACGATCTCCGCTACCCACAACTGCGCCCGAAGCAGCTCTACCGGCACCGGCATGCCCGGTAGTTTTTTCATGCCCATCGGCGTGGTATTTACCAGCCCGTCAGCCTGACCCAGCGTGCCTGGCAAGTCGTGACCGGCCACGGCGCGGCCAAAACCGAAATGCTGATTGAGGTTGTTCGCCAGTGACTGAGCCCGGCTGTGATCCACATCGAAAATGCTCAGCAGTTGTACGCCTTCGCTCAATAACGCGTGGGCCACCGCCGCGCCTGCGCCACCGGCGCCCATTTGCACCACACGCTCACGGGCAACGTCTTGCAGGCCACGACGAAACCCTTCGGCGAAGCCCAGGCAATCGGTGTTGTGGCCGATGCGTTTGCCGTCCTTCAGCACCACCGTGTTCACCGCGCCAATGCCGCGGGCTTCCGGCGACAATTCGTCGAGCAACGGGATGATTGTCTGCTTGCACGGGAAGGTGATGTTCAGCCCGGTGAAATTCATCCGTTCGGCGGCCATCAGCAGATCGGGCAGGGCGCCGCTGTCGAGTTTCAGCTGATCCAGATCGATCAGTCGATACAGGTAGCGCAGACCCTGCGCATCACCTTCGTGCTCGTGCAGCGCCGGAGTGCGGGAAGCCTGAATGCCGGCGCCGATCAGCCCGGCCAATACCACGGTGTTCTGTGTCATCACGCTTAACCTTTCAAACGTTGGCTGAAATGCTCCAGCGCCAAACGATAGCCGTGGCTGCCGAAGCCGCACATCACCGCCGTGGCGATGGACGAGACAAAGGAGTGATGCCGGAAGGGTTCGCGGGCATGGACGTTGGACAGGTGCACTTCGATCACTGGCAGTTCGCTGGCGACCAACGCATCGCGAATGGCGACCGAGGTGTGAGTCCAGGCGGCCGGGTTGATGACGATCCCGGCGCAGCGGCCACGGGCGGCATGAATCCAGTCGAGCAGTTCGCCTTCATGGTTGGTCTGGCGAAACTCCACCTTCAGGCCGAACTCTTCAGCGGCGCGACCGCACAGCGCTGAAATATCCGCCAGGGTTTCGTGGCCATAAGTCGCCGGTTCACGGGTGCCGAGCAGGTTCAGGTTCGGGCCGTTGAGCACCAGAACGATAGGGGACATTGGGTCTCTCCACTTATTATTTTTGGCATTGGCCGAGGGTCTCAGCCTGTGGAGATAAATTGTACTAACTGGTTAATAAGGTCAATTGAAGAGGCGCCGGCCCTGGATTATCTGTGCGGTGATCGAACATTCAGCGCGGAAGACGCTCAACCAGAAAATCGATAAACGCCCTGAGCCGCAACGGCACATGGCGGCTTTGCGGATACAGCAACGTGAAGGGGCGGGAGCGCCCGCCATAGGGCTTGAGCACTTCCACCAGCGAGCCATCCGCCAGTTCGTTTTCGACGATGAAGCGATAGGTTTGAAACAGCCCGGCGCCGTGTTTCGCCAGCGTCACACCGCCCAGTACGTCATCGGAGCAGCAGTAATTGCCCTCGGCCAGAATCTCCAAAGGCACGCCGTTATCGTTGAACAGCCAGGCAATCCGCCGCCCGCTGCTGGGTAGCTCGAACTGGATGCATTCGTGGTGCGCCAGGTCGTCGAGGGTCTGTGGCGTGCCGGCACGCTTCAGATAGTCAGGGCTGGCAATCATCACCAGCGCGGCGTCCTCCAGTGGCCGGGCAATCAGCCCGGAGTCGGGAATCGCCCGCACACGGATGGCCATGTCATAGCCTTCGCCGACGAAATCGATGTTGCGATTGCTGATGTGCGCCTCGACTTTCACGGCGGGAAAACGCGCCCGGAACGCCGGCAGCAGCGGCAGGATGCGGTGGTGGGCATAGGTGGTGGGAATGCTGATACGCAAGGTGCCGGAGGGTTCCTGCTGTTGGCCCATGACCTCGCGTTGAGCCTCGACCAATTGCGCAAGGGCCAGGCGACACTCCTCGAAATAGCGCCGGCCACTGTCGGTCAGCTTGACGCTGCGGGTGGTACGCGCGAACAGCCGCACACCCAGACGTTCTTCCATCCGCGACACCGAGCGGCTGACCGCAGCCGGGGTCACACCCGCCACCAGGGCCGCAGCGGTAAAGCTGCCGGCTTCGGCGGCCAGGCAAAACAGTTCGATGCTGCCGAGCTGAAGATCGTCGAAATGTCGCTGCATGATTGATTACACCAAGAATCAAATGGGATGCCCGAGGTGGTATTTATCAAATGCAGACGTACAAATACAGGGTTCGTTTCAACCACCAGCGCCGTTGAGTTCATCACCGACCAGATATTGGCAGTGAAAGGATTGCTTACTCTTTTTTGCCCTGATTGGCAGGGGGCGGTCGACCTGAAACGCTAGGCTCAAACGTGGTCAGCTGATCGAACGGTTAGCGCCAGTTATCGGATTTTTCAAGGAATGGCGAATCTTCGGATTCTATAACCTAACGGATGGGTTAGCATGAATGTATGCCGCTACAAGGGGTTGTCACTGGTAGTCATGTTGCGTGATGAGCATTGCCCGCCACATGTTCACGTCGATGGAGGCACATGGAGCGCACGCTTTCGGTTCAGCTTCTGGCACAACGGCGTAGAGCTCTGGGATGTCATTCCTCATTCGCATCGACCTCCTCTGGCCATGCTGGAGGGGTTACGCCAGGCGCTCAGGCAACCTGCCCATTT
Source organism: Pseudomonas sp. Pseusp18 (assembly GCF_059506005.1). Lineage (NCBI taxonomy): Bacteria > Pseudomonadati > Pseudomonadota > Gammaproteobacteria > Pseudomonadales > Pseudomonadaceae > Pseudomonas > Pseudomonas sp. Pseusp18. The sequence continues at coordinate 5,761,064 of NZ_CP169240.1, read as the reverse complement.
GCGGCGAGCCCGTGGCATCTGGTGGAGCAAATTGCAGACGGCCTGCCTCGACAATCAGTTATGGGATTGGCAGGGCAATGAAGTGGTCGTGATGAAGAGGGTTGCCAGCACGACTTACATGATTGGTTCGGCTCGCTATGAGCCTGAAGGAAACAAGACCTTATTGACGCTGATGGGAGCACCGGAGGGCGTGGAGATCGAATTATGAAAACGATAAGCGCAAAAATGCAGGTAGATCACCCTGTGACCGAAGGCGTTTTGGACGAAGCGATCGAGAGTGGCGAGTTACGCCGTCGCAGTGGATTGAATGCAACGACGGTGATCTTCCTTGATCCATGCCTCGCCGTCGGTTTCGAAGATGGCAGCAGTGTGTTGTTGCCAGTGAAAAACTACCCGGAATTCGATGGTTTCGAGGCCGATGATTTCGCCGGCCTGAAAGTCGGTTTCGCCGGCGCCGCGCTTTTTCATGAAGACAAGGATCTGCAGGTGTCCATCGCCGGTTTGATTTCGGCGAGCAAGCCGCTGATGGATATGGCGGCCTCGGTGATCGCCTCGCGCAATGGTCGTCAGAGCAGCGCCGCCAAGGCCGAGGCAGCTCGGGCCAACGGCAAGAAGGGCGGTCGCCCACGCAAGGTCGATGCGGCTCTTTGATCGCCTACAAAAAAGCCGTCCCAAGGACGGCTGATTTGTATAACGACTGCATTCAACGACGGGTCAACAACACTCCGGATTCCATGTGATGGGTCCACGGGAACTGGTCGAACATCGCGCATTGAGTAATGCGGTGAGTGTCGTTTAGTTGGGCGATGTTGGCCGCGAGGGTTTCCGGGTTGCAGGAGATGTAGAGGATGTTGTCGAAGCGCCGGGTCAGTTCGCAAGTATCCGGGTCCATTCCGGCGCGGGGCGGATCGACGAACACGCTACCGAACTCGTAGCTCTTGAGGTCGATGCCGTGCAGGCGACGGAACGGGCGAACTTCGTTCAGGGCTTCGGTCAATTCTTCGGCAGACAAACGCACCAACGTGACGTTATCCACCGCGTTTTCGCTCAGGTTGCTGAGCGCTGCGTTGACCGAGGTCTTGCTGATTTCAGTGGCCAGCACTTTGCGCACGCGGGTAGCGAGCGGCAAAGTGAAGTTGCCGTTGCCGCAATACAGCTCCAGCAAATCGTCGGAACGATCGCCAAGGGCGTCATACGCCCAGTTGAGCATCTTCTGGTTCACCGTGCCGTTGGGCTGGGTGAACGCGCCTTCCGGCTGGCGATAGCTGAAGGTACGGCCGCCGACTTCAAGTTGCTCGACCACGTAATCGTGACCGATCACTTCGCGTTTGCCCTTCGAGCGACCGATGATACTGACGTTCATGTCGGCTGCCAGCTTCGACGCCGCCGTGTGCCAGTGCTCGTCCAGCGGGCGGTGGTAGCACAGGGTGATCATCGCATCGCCGGCCAGCGTGGTCAGAAACTCCACCTGAAACAGTTTGTGGCTCAGGGCTGCACTCGCTTGCCACGCCGCCTTGAGCTGCGGCATCAACTCATTGATGCGCAGGCTTGCGATCGGAAATTCTTCGATCAGGATCGGTGTGCGTTTGTCTTCCTGGGAAAACATTGCGTAGTGGCGCTCGCCGGCTTCACGCCACAGGCGGAATTCGGCACGCAGGCGGAAGTTTTTCAGCGGCGAATCAAACACCACTGGTTCGGGCGCATCGAACGGGGCCAGCAGGTCGCGCAGGCGCGTGACCTTTTCTTCGAGCTGAACGGCATAAGCCTGGGAATCAAAAGTCATGCGTTGAACCAACCCAACTTGATCACGAACAGAATCGACAGAATCACCAGCGCCGAATTCAGTTCACGGCCGCGACCGGACAACAACTTGGTGGCGGTCCAGGAGATGAAACCGAAGGCGATGCCGTTGGCGATGGAGTACGTGAATGGCATGGCCAGGGCGGTGACCACGACCGGTGCGGCGACGGTGATGTCGTCCCAGTCTATTTCCGCCAGGCCGGATGTCATCAATACGGCGACGAACAGTAATGCAGGCGCCGTGGCGAAGGCTGGAACGCTGGCCGCCAATGGCGAGAAGAACAGCGCCAGCAGGAACAGAATCGCCACCACGATGGCCGTCAGGCCGGTGCGGCCACCGGCACTCACGCCGGCTGCGGATTCGATGTAGCTGGTGGTGGTCGAGGTGCCCAGCAACGAACCGGCCATGGCCGCGGTGCTGTCGGCGATCAGGGCGCGGCCCATTTTCGGCATGTGGCCGTCCTTGCCCATCAGGCCGGCGCGCTTGGCGACGCCGATCAGGGTGCCGGAGTTGTCGAACAGATCGACGAACAGGAACGCGAAAATCACGCTGACCAGACCGATGTCCAGTGCGCCTTTGATGTCCAGTTGCAGGAAGGTCGGCGCCAGCGACGGTGGCATCGACATCACGCCGCCGAACGGGCTGAAGCCCAACAGGATGGAAACGATGGTCACCGACAGAATGCCGATCAGCACCGCACCGCGGACTTTCAGGGCTTCAAGCGCGACGATCAGGGCAAAACCCAGGGTCGCGAGGATCGGCGCCGGTTGCTTCAGGTCACCGAGGCCGACCATGGTCGCCGGGTTGCTGACGACGATGCCGGCGTTGTGCAGGGCGATCAGTGCCAGGAACAGGCCGATGCCGGCGGCAATCGCCGAACGTAGCGCCAACGGGATGCTGTTGATGATCCATTCACGGATGCGAAAGATCGACAGCAGGAAAAACATCACCGCCGAGAGGAACACCGCGCCGAGTGCCACTTGCCAGGTATGGCCCATGTGCAGGACCACGGTATAGGTGAAGAAGGCGTTCAGGCCCATGCCCGGTGCCAGGGCGATCGGGTAGTTGGCGATCAGGCCCATGGTTGTCGAGCCGATGGCAGCTGCCAGACAGGTGGCGACAAACACCGCGCCTTTGTCCATGCCGGTCTCGCCGAGGATGCTCGGGTTGACGAACAGAATGTAGGCCATGGCCAAAAAGGTCGTGACGCCCGCCAGAATCTCGGTCCGCACGTTGGTGTTGTGTGCCTTGAGTTGAAACAGCCTTTCCAGCATGTCTGCTCCCCGTGGCGCGCCCGGCGCCGTGAATGTATCGACCTCAACAGCAAAGCACAGACCGCCGTAGGCGCCTGGGAATTTTCTGTGGGTCGGAAAAAGCCGCGCATCATACCAGCAGCGTGGAGCCATGGCTGCTTATGGCTGCGATCGTCGTCGATGTTTTGCCAAAAAGGGAACTGCGCCATACTGCGCGCTGTTTTTTTAGGGCGGGGAAGGGCGGAATATGAAGTACATGAGCACGCGCGTGGTTGCCGCATTCGCAATGTTGATCGCGTTGTTCCTGGGTGCCCAAACCGCCTCGGCAGCGTCGGCTCCACCACTGAGTCAGGTCAAGGTGCTCAAGGTCGAGTCGCCCAACTGTGGCTTTGAAGATATTGCGGACAAGCAGGAGCAGACCCGTTGCGATCACCAGGGGCCGAACATCAAGGTGTACGTGCTGGAAGTCGGTTACGGTCGCGAAGCCCATGTTGCCCTGGACGGTTTCGAAGTGGATGGCACCCGGACCCCTGTCTGTGCTTTTGATACCGGCAACCTGACCGAGTGCTCAGCCGGGAAAAAAACTGTCGGCTATCTGTACATCTTCAACCTGGCAGGCAAGCAGGACGGCATCTTCACATTCAGCAACACCTCCATCAACGCGCCGGGCAACACGATGTCGACGCAGCTTTACATCAAGTAACGGCCAGGCTCGAACAAGGGGCAGGAAAGCTGACTACGCTTTAAAGATCATTCTCTGGACCGCGCCCATGACCTTTAGAGCCCTGATTACCCTCGCCGAGGGCATCGACGATCTGCAAACCGTGACCCTGATCGATGTTCTGCGCCGCGCCAAGGTTGAAGTGGTGGTGGCCAGTATCGAGTCGCGGCGCATGCTGACCTGCGCTCGCGGCACCCGCCTGACCGCCGATGCGATGCTGGTCGATTTGCTGGCCCAACCCTTCGACTTGATCGTTTTGCCCGGCGGCGCCGTGGGGGCGCAGCATTTGGCGGCCCACCAACCCCTGCAACAATTGATCAAGGACCAGGTCGCCGCCGGGCGCTTGTTCGCCGGCATTGCCGAAGCGCCGGCGCTGGCGCTGCAGACTTTTGGCGTGCTGCGTCAGCGGCGCATGACGTGCCTGCCTTCCGTCAGCCATCAATTGTCGGGCTGCAACTTCGTCGATCAACCGGTGGTGGTCGATGGCAACTGCATCACCGCCCAGGGTTCGGGCGCCGCACTGGAGTTTGCGCTGACGCTGGTGGAGCAACTCTGCGGCAAAGCCACGCGGTCGGCGGTGGCGGGGGAATTGCTGGTGTAGAAGACTGCTTCAGGCCCTGACCTCTTCCACTGGCACATGCATGCGGTCGCGGTTGGCCAGGGTCGGGAACAGTCTGACCCAGGCCCCGGTCACTATCAGTGTGCCGATGCCGCCCATCACCACGGCCGGTACGGTGCCGAACCAGTGGGCCGTCAAGCCAGACTCGAATTCGCCGAGCTGATTCGAAGCACCGATGAACAAGCCATTCACGGCACTGACCCGGCCGCGCATCTCGTCCGGGGTTTCCAGCTGCACGAACGAGGCGCGGATCACCATGCTGATCATGTCTGCCGCGCCTAAAACCACCAACACAGCGAGAGAGAACCAGAACGAAGTCGACAGGCCGAAAGCGATGGTCGCCACGCCGAATACACCCACGGCGGTAAACATCACCCGTCCGACGTTGCGTTCCACGGCAAATCGCGCCAGAAACAGCGACATCAGCAGTGCGCCCACCGCCGGGGCCGAACGCAGCAGGCCCAGACCCCAAGGGCCGGTCAGCAGAATATCTTTGGCGAACACCGGCAGCAGCGCAGTCGCGCCACCCAGCAAGACGGCAAACAGATCCAGGGAAATCGCCCCGAGAATATCCGGACGGCTGCGAATGAAGCGGATGCCTGCGAGCAGCGAATCCAGGGTTGCCTTGCCCTTGTTCAACGGTGTCTGCCGAGCCGGTAGGTTAAGCATCAGCGCACAGGCGATGAGGTAGAGGATCACCGTCGGGCCATACACCCAGACGCTGCCGAAGGCGTAAAGCAAACCGCCCAGCGCCGGGGCAACGATGGTGGCCGATTGCTGCGCAGATTGCGCGGCAGCAACCGCGCGCGGGAATAAGGCACTGGGCACGATGCTCGGCAGCAAGGCCTGGGTGGTTGGCATCTCGAAGGAGCGGGCGGCGCCGAGCAGGAATGCGAGGATGAAGATCATCTCCCGGGTGACATGGTCAGTCGCGCTGCCGATGGCCAGCGACAGGGCGATCAGCGCTTGCACGGACTGACAGATCGCCGCGACCTTGCGCCGGTCATAGCGATCCGCCACATGCCCGGTGTGCAGCATGAACAACACCCGCGGGGCAAATTCCACCAGACCCACCAGACCCAGATCGAGCACATTGCCGGTCAGTTGATACAGATTCCAGCCGATGGCCACGGTCAGCATTTGAAAACCGCTGGCGGTAAATACCCGAGCCAGCCAGAACGCAATAAAAGGGCGGTGATGACGTAACAGCAGGGGCGCTTGGCTGGGCATCTGAAGGCAAGTCTGGGTGAGGGGAAGGGCGAGATTATCACCAACCTGTAACCAGAGGTTGCGAGCGCGGAAAATTTAGTTAGCTAGACACCGATCCCACAGAACATACAAATACCCTGTGGCGAGGGAGCTTGCTCCCGCTGGGATGCGAAGCAGCCCCGAACCTGCTACCCCACACCACAGGCACATCGCGTTACCCGATTTTACGACTGCTGCGCAGCCGAGCGGGAGCAAGCTCCCTCGCCACAGGGAATGCATTGCAACGCATGACCAAACCCGTGAGGCAACCTGTCACGCGGCAATAGACCACACCGTCCATCGGCAAAAATGCGACTACTCTTTCAACGTTGCTTGATCCAGATCAAGACCCTTCGTGGAAATGATCCGGCGGCCAGATGGCCAGATTCCCTACGTTGTGATGATGGTAGAAAAAGAACGAGTTCAAATTCGCCACACTCCATAACCGTGGGGGCAGTGGGTGCAGGCCGCAAGCCTTCAGCCAGTATTACCTGACAGAGGAAGACTTATGTTCGGTTTGGAGGCACTTGATCTCGCCCGGATTCAGTTCGCGTTCACCATTTCGTTCCACATCCTGTTCCCGGCCATCACCATTGGCCTGGCGAGTTACCTGGCGGTACTCGAAGGCCTGTGGCTGAAGACGCACAACGACACTTACCGCGATCTGTACCATTTCTGGTCGAAGATCTTTGCCGTCAACTTCGGCATGGGTGTGGTGTCCGGCTTGGTCATGGCCTATCAGTTCGGCACCAACTGGAGCCGCTTCTCGGATTTCGCCGGCTCCGTGACCGGGCCGTTGCTGACCTACGAAGTGCTCACCGCGTTCTTCCTGGAAGCCGGTTTCCTCGGCGTCATGCTGTTCGGCTGGAACAGGGTCGGGCGCAAGCTGCACTTCTTCGCCACGGTCATGGTCGCCATCGGTACCTTGATTTCGACCTTCTGGATTCTCGCCTCCAACAGCTGGATGCAGACCCCGCAGGGCTACGAGATTGTCAATGGGCAAGTCATCCCGGTGGACTGGCTGGCGGTGATTTTCAACCCTTCGTTCCCCTACCGCCTGATGCACATGGCCACGGCGGCATTCGTCGCTACCGCTTTCTTCGTCGGTTCGTCGGCGGCCTGGCATTTGCTGCGCGGCAAGGACAACCCGGCCATCCGCACCATGCTCTCGATGGCCATGTGGATGGCGCTGATCGTGGCGCCGATCCAAGCCGTCATCGGTGACTTCCACGGCCTCAATACCCTCGAGCACCAGCCGGCGAAAATCGCTGCGATTGAAGGTCACTGGGAAAATGTCGGCGATGAACCAACCCCGTTGATCCTGTTCGGCTGGCCGGACATGAAAGCCGAAAAGACCAAATTCGCGGTCGAGATTCCGTACCTGGGCAGCCTGATCCTGACCCACACCCTGGACAAACAGGTACCGGCGCTCAAGGAGTTCCCGCCTGAAGACCGGCCGAATTCGACCATCGTGTTCTGGTCGTTCCGGATCATGGTCGGCCTGGGGTTCCTGATGATCTTCACCGGTTTGTGGAGTCTGTGGCTGCGCAAGCGCGACACGTTGTATACCTCGCGTCCGTTCCTGTACCTGGCGCTGTGGATGGGCCCATCCGGCCTGATCGCGATTCTCGCCGGCTGGTTCACCACTGAAATCGGCCGTCAGCCGTGGGTGGTCTACGGCTTGATGCGCACGGCGGATGCGTCCTCCGGGCATAGCTTCGTGCAGATGAGCATCACCTTGATCATGTTCGTTGTGGTGTATTTCGCGCTGTTTGGTGCCGGTCTTGGCTACATGATGCGCCTGGTGCGCAAAGGGCCGAAGATCGACGAAGGCAAGGAAACCAACGAAGGCGGTCCTGGCCAGAAGCGCACGCCGGCCCGTCCGCTGTCCGCCGCCGACGACAACGGTGACGGCGATCACAACCACAGCCTGACCAAGGAGATTTGAATCATGGGTATTGATCTTCCGCTGATCTGGGCCGTGATCATCATCTTCGGCATCATGATGTACGTGGTCATGGACGGCTTCGACCTGGGGATCGGGATTCTTTTTCCGTTCATCAAGGGCAAGACCGACCGTGACGTGATGATGAACACCGTCGCCCCGGTCTGGGACGGCAACGAAACCTGGTTGGTATTGGGCGGCGCGGCATTGTTCGGCGCCTTCCCGCTGGCCTATTCGGTGGTGCTCTCGGCGTTGTACCTGCCGCTGATTTTCATGCTGATCGGGCTGATTTTCCGTGGCGTGGCCTTTGAGTTTCGCTTCAAGGCCAAGGACGCCAAGCGCCACTTGTGGGACAAGGCATTCATCGGTGGTTCGATCGCCGCGACCTTCTTCCAGGGCGTGGCATTGGGTGCGTTCATCGATGGGCTGCCGGTGGTCAATCGTCAGTTTGCCGGTGGTTCACTCGACTGGCTGACGCCGTTCACGATGTTCTGTGGCGCGGCGCTGGTCGTGGCTTATGCGCTGCTCGGTTGCACCTGGCTGATCATGAAGACCGAAGGCAAGCTGCAGGAGCAGATGCATGACCTGGCGCGACCATTGGCCTTCGTGTTGCTGGCGGTGATTGGCATCGTCAGCGTCTGGACACCGTTGGCCCACGCCGAGATCGCCGCACGCTGGTTCACCCTGCCGAATCTGTTCTGGTTCCTGCCAGTGCCGATTCTGGTACTGGTGACTCTGTACGGTCTGATTCGCGCGGTGGCTCGCAATGCGCATTACACGCCATTCCTGCTGACCCTGGTGCTGATCTTCCTCGGCTACAGCGGTCTGGGTATCAGCCTGTGGCCGAACATCGTGCCGCCGTCGATTTCGATCTGGGACGCTGCCGCACCGCCGCAGAGCCAGGGCTTCATGCTGGTGGGCACGCTGTTCATCATCCCGTTCATCCTGGGTTACACCTTCTGGAGCTACTACGTGTTCCGCGGCAAGGTCACCCACGAAGACGGTTACCACTAGCCCATACGAATACGGCGCAAGGTTGATACCTGCGCCGTTGCAGAGGAGAACGCGATGATGGCTGGCAAACCTGATTTGCAGGAAATCGAAGCCGCAGAGAAAAAGCCGCTTTGGCAACGACTCGGCTGGCTGGCGTTGATCTGGGCAGGCAGCGTTGGGGCACTGTTCATCGTGGCCACGCTGATGCGCATGTTCATGAATGCCGCGGGCCTGAGTACCCACTGAAATTCCCATCCCGTTGCCTTGCGGCACGGATTTATAACCCTCCTGCGACGGAGGGTTTTTTTTGCCTGCTTTTATTTGCGAGCCTTGAGAATCACGAACTTGGGGGTAGCGGCCACTTGTTCGACGCCGCGGAACAACCGCGCAAGCTTGCTGTGATAGCCCAGATGACGGTTGCCGACGATGTACAGTGCGCCGCCCACCACCAGCGCTTCGCGCGCTTGCTGGAACATCCGCCAGGCCAGGAAATCGCCGACCACTTGCTGTTGGTGGAATGGCGGATTGCACAGCACCACGTCGAGGGATTGGGGTTCCTGCCCCGCCAACCCATCGCCGGCACGTACGATCACGTCACGATCACCCAGCGCCGCGCGCCAGTTTTCAGCGGCCGATTGCACGGCCATGAATGACTCGTCCACCAATGTGTAATGGGCCTCGGGGTTTTGCAGGGCGCTGGCGATCGCCAGCACGCCGTTGCCACACCCCAGATCGGCGACCCGCGCTGTGCCGAGGTTGTTCGGCAAATGCGGCAGAAAGGCTCGCGTGCCGATATCCAGCCCTTCGCGACAGAACACGTTGGCGTGATTGAGCAGTTCGATTGCAGGCGTGTCGAGTCGATAGCGCGTCGGGTATGGAGAGACAGCGGGGGCTTTGGCTTCGGGCGTGGCGATCAGCAGCCGAGCCTTCTTCACGGCCAGCGAGGCTTGCACCGGGCCGATGTAGCGCTCCAGCAGATCGCCCGCGGCACGTGGCAGGTGCTTGACCATCGCGGCGGCAATCACTTGAGCACCGGGAGCCAATTGACCCTGTAGCCGGATCAGTTGCTCTTCCAGCAGGGCCAGGGTTTTCGGTACCCGGATCAATACCCGGTCAAACGGTCCGACGAAGGCTTCGCTGGCAGGTACGCTCGGCACCGCATCAAACGCCTGGCCGTTGCGCATGAGGTTTTTTTCGAGCCCCTGAAAGGCCAGAAATGAATCGCCGCTGCTGGTCACCCGGACCTTGCCCGCCAGGCTAGCGGCCAATGCGCCGAAGCTGTCGTTGAGTACCAGTACGCGAGTATCTGCTGTCGGTTGTTGCCCGGCCAGATGATTGAGCAGGTATTCGTCTGCGGCATCAAACGCTTGCAGCGGTTCGTTCTGCTGTTCTGGCTGGCGGATCAGGTCGAGTTGAGCGAAGGGGGTTTCGAGCAGGGGCATGAGGCGGGGCTCTGATAATCAACGGGGGGCCGCCGCTTCGGGGCGTTGTAGCGGGCGGAACCATCCGAGCGGACAGCGTCGTGGAACTTTCCACGGCATCACTCAGAACGGATCGCAATGGTACGTTTTTTTCGTCCGGATTACTCGCAGGGATTACCTGATTCGAACAGTTTCAGATAACCCCCGATCTTGCTGCGCTGATCACCGCTGCAATCTTGTTGTTGACGCCAAATTTGCGGATAGCGCCCTTTATATGGAAATTTACTGTGCTTTCGCTCAGGCTGAGGATGATTGCGATCTCGCAGGCTGTCTTGCCTTCGGCTGAATATTTCAGCACTTCAACTTCTCTGCATGATAAATGCGCCGTAGCCGGCTTCAGCGAGGAGACACGCAGGTCTTTCGCGACAAGCCCGTGCAGGTGACGGCTAATAAACGTCGCGTAGCCCAGATTTTTGTACAGTTCATATGCGGTAATCGGGCTATGGGTTCTGGCCACGCTCAGCATGCTGCAAAGCCCGTTCTTATCATGAACGGATTGCGACCAGCCAAACTGCAAACCCTGATTTTTTTGGGCTTGCCACAACGTCTGTGTCTTTGAAAAGATCTCATCCTGCCAGAGAATCGGCCATTCGGAATGATTGCAATGGGCTAGTACTGGATCAATCTCACTGAAATGTTCTTTTTCATATTTCGCATTCCATCCGCTAGGGTAATTATTCAGATTTATCTTATGGTGGCGTGTCCCTGTTGTTGGGGATGTTATTGAAAATGCACAGAAATTAAAGCCCATATTTTTGACGAAATTAAGCGACATCTCATATGCAGTCTTTATTTCTTGAGCGCAAGAAAGCTGTGTTAACTGTGACTCCTTCCACACTTTCATTGGGTAACTCCATGCGGACTTTCTTCGGGGGTGCCGATTGGATCCAAGATCCGGCACGTCCCAGAGTGTAGGAGAATTCTTACAAGCATGCTGAACTATTTTGCTCTTTAAAAAAGCGTGCAGCGACATAACTGGTTCTTAGCTATTTTCTATGGAAAGACAAAATCCAACGTTCATGTATTTATTTTTATTGTTGTACTGTTTTGTTGCCTGGATGAAAGACATTACAATTCATCGGTGTTTACACAGAGCGCTTTGCGGGACACTGGGGTCATCTGTTGAATGGAGCGACCCATGACTGCCAGTGCAGAAAAATTCACTCGCCAGACGCTGCTTGACGTCCAGCCATTGACTCCCAATCTGTTTACCCTGCGCACTACCAGGGATCCGGGCTTTCGTTTTCGCGCGGGGCAATTCGCCCGTTTGGGCGTGACCAAAGCAGACGGCAGCACGGTGTGGCGAGCTTATTCCATGGTCTCTTCGCCTTATGACGAGTTCCTCGAATTCTTCTCCATTGTTGTGCCGGGAGGGGAATTCACCAGTGAACTGAGTCGGCTGGAAGCTGGCGATACGCTGCTGGTCGACCGTCAGGCCTTCGGTTATCTGACGCTGGATCGCTTCGTCGATGGCCGTGATCTCTGGCTGTTATCCACAGGCACGGGCGTGGCGCCGTTTCTGTCGATCCTGCAGGACTTCGAAGTTTGGGAGAAATTCGAACGAATCATCCTGGTCTACAGCGTGCGCGAAGCGCGGGAGCTGGCGTACCAGGCATTGATTGCGGAGCTGGCGCAGCGTGACTACCTGGCCGAGTACGCGCACAAACTGCAATTCATTCCCACCGTCACCCGCGAACAGCATCCGGGTGCCTTGAACGGGCGGATCACCAGCCTCATTGAGAATGGCGAACTGGAACAGACGGCTGGTGTAGCACTGACAGCCGAGCATTCACGGGTGATGCTCTGCGGTAACCCACAGATGATCGATGAGACGCGCAAGCTATTGAAACAACGGGACATGCACTTGAGCCTCAGTCGCCGACCTGGCCAAGTGGCGGTGGAAACCTACTGGTAAACAAACGGCGCCTCGAAGGCGCCGTTTCTTTGGGCAATCAGCGATCAGGGCCGATTGTTCTGAGCCTTGAGCAGATCGCGGATCTCGCTCAGCAATTCTTCTTCCTTGGTCGGAACCGGCGGCAGGGTTGGCGCAACGGCCTCTTCGCGTTTCAGACGGTTGATGGCCTTGACGCCCATGAAGATCGCGAAGGCAACGATGATGAAGTCGATCATGCTCTGGATGAACTTGCCGTACGCCAGCACCACTGCCGGGACACTACCGTTAGCGGCCTTGAGCGTAATGGCCAGATCACTGAAGTCCACCCCACCGATCAGCAAGCCAATTGGCGGCATCACCACATCGCCGACAAACGAAGAAACGATTTTTCCGAAGGCAGCGCCGATGATGATACCGACGGCCATGTCGACCACATTACCTTTGACCGCGAAGGCCTTGAACTCACTTATCACGCCCATAGGTTATTTCCTTGTTACAGATGAGGTTGGTGAACGCAGTGTAAATCAGCAAAGCGCCCCTTGCTTGAAACACCTTCTTACAATGCCCGTGTCTATCGACACATCTTCCTGCAATTAGTTTACAAAATGCCACTCTTCGCGCGCGTCTACCCGCTCTAGACCGGGATTTCCAGAACCTTTTTGCTATCGGCCCGGTACGGGATTTCTATTTATGTTTTGGCCTTTGGGTCACTAGCCTCTGTGGTGCGCACCAGGATGCGCTTAATAAAACCAGAGGAAACTTCCATGACAACTCCCCTTGGCCTCGGGGCTTTTCCCCTCCGTCGTACCTTCGGCGTTCTGACCGTCAGCCTGCTGTCCTTCTCCATCAACGCTGCGACGTTGACCCGTGATAATGGTGCCGCAGTCGGCGACAACCAGAACTCGCAAACCGCCGGCGCGACCGGGCCGGTGCTGTTGCAAGATGTACAGTTGATTCAGAAGCTGCAGCGTTTCGACCGTGAACGCATTCCTGAGCGTGTGGTGCATGCCCGTGGCACCGGCGCCCATGGCACGTTCACCGTGACTGACGACCTCAGTGACTTGACCAAGGCCAAGGTATTCGCCGGCGGCCAGAGCACGCCGGTATTTGTGCGCTTCTCCGCAGTGGTCCATGGCAACCACTCACCGGAAACCCTGCGTGACCCACGGGGGTTCGCCACCAAGTTCTACACCGCAGACGGTAACTGGGACCTGGTCGGCAACAATTTCCCGACCTTCTTCATCCGGGACGCCATCAAGTTTCCGGACATGGTCCATGCCTTCAAGCCGGACCCGCGCACCAATCTTGACGATGACTCCCGTCGTTTCGATTTCTTCTCTCATGTTCCGGAAGCCACTCGCACCTTGACCGAGTTGTACTCCAACTCCGGCACCCCGGCCAGCTATCGGGAGATGGACGGCAACGGTGTACATGCCTACAAGTTGGTTAACGCCCAGGGCGAAGTTCACTATGTAAAGTTTCACTGGAAAAGTTTGCAGGGGATAAAAAATCTCGACCCCAAAGAAGTTACCAATGTTCAAGGTCAAGACTACAGTCATATGACTAACGACTTGGTCGCTCATATTAACAAGGGTGATTTTCCGAAGTGGGACTTGTACGTCCAGGTTCTAAAACCTCAAGACTTGTCCAAGTTTGATTTCGATCCATTGGACGCCACCAAGATCTGGCCTGGTGTTCCTGAGCGAAAAGTTGGACAGATGGTATTGAACCGTAATCCGGCGAATGTATTCCAGGAAACCGAACAAGTGGCGATGGCCCCGGCCAACTTGGTTCCGGGTATCGAGCCTTCGGAAGATCGCTTATTGCAGGGGCGAGTGTTCTCGTATGCCGATACCCAACTGTATCGCCTGGGGGCCAATGCGCTGCAGTTGCCGATCAACGCACCGAAAATCGCCGTGAACAACGGTAATCAGGATGGTGCGATGAACATCGGCGCCAGCAGCACGGGGGTGAATTACCAGCCGAGCCGTCTGCTGCCCCGTGAGGAGCCGCAAACTGCGCGTTACAGCCAGTCGACCCTGTCGGGCAGCACGCAGCAGGCGAAGATTCAACGTGAGCAGAACTTCAAGCAGGCCGGCGATCTGTATCGCTCGTTCACACAGAAGGAGCGTCAGGACCTGATCGACAGCTTCGGCGGCTCCCTGGCCACCACCGATGACGAGAGCAAGCACATCATCTTGTCCTTCCTCTATAAGGCCGACCCGGAATACGGGACGGGAGTAACCAAAGTGGCCAAGGGTGATCTGGCCCGGGTCAAGACGCTGGCGGCCAAGCTGGTCGATTGATCTATCTGTCCGAAGCGGGGCCTCACGCGAGGTCCCGTCTGATCAAGGAGCGCTGCCATGCGTCTTTATTTGTCTGTGTTTCTGGCGTGCTGGTCACTCAGTGTGCTCGCCGGGGCTGAGCCGCAAATCTCGAAGGACCCCGAGGCGCTGAAAGCGCAATTACAGGATTACTATTTCGATGCCGCTCGACGGGGTGATGTGCCGATGCTCGAGACCTTCATCGAAGCCGGCTATTCCCTCGACACCCGCGACAGCAAGGGTTACACCGCGTTGATACTGGCCGCCTATCATGGTCAGGGTGCCGCCGTGGAGCGTTTGTTGGCGGCCGGGGCGGACGCCTGCGCTCAGGATCAACGCGGCAATACCGCGCTGATGGGCGCGATTTTCAAAGGCGAAGTGCAGATCGCTCGAACCCTGCTGGCCGCCAATTGCAGCCCCGACCAACGCAACGGCGCCGGGCAGACTGCCGCGATGTATGCCGGATTGTTCAAGCGCGTCGAGTTGCTCGACGCACTCAAGGCCAAAGGGGCGGACCTGAACGCCGAGGATCCGTTGGGCAACAGTGCCGCGCGTCTGGCCAGCGGTGAAATCCGCACGGCGGCGCCGCGCTGATCCGCGTCAGCTGAGCTATCATCGCGGTTTTTGCCGGGAGTTCAGATGGCCAAGGCCAAGCGCATGTACGGCTGCACCGAGTGCGGTTCAACCTTCCCCAAGTGGGCCGGCCAGTGCGGCGAATGCGGGGCCTGGAACACGCTGACCGAAACCATGGTGGAGAGTGGCGGCGCCGCGGCCCCCAGCGGTCGCACCGGTTGGACCGGCCAGCAGGCACAGATCAAGACCCTGGCCGAAGTCAGCGTCGAAGAAATTCCGCGGTTCTCCACGGCGTCCAGCGAGCTAGATCGCGTTTTGGGCGGCGGCCTGGTGGATGGCTCGGTGGTGTTGATCGGTGGTGACCCCGGTATCGGCAAGTCGACGATTCTGTTGCAAACCTTGTGCAACCTCGCCAAGAGCATGCCGGCGCTGTATGTCACCGGCGAAGAGTCCCAGCAACAAGTGGCCATGCGTGCCCGGCGGCTGGGCTTGCCTCAGGATCAACTGCGGGTAATGACTGAAACCTGCATTGAAACCATCATTGCCACCGCCCGGCAGGAAAAGCCCAAGGTGATGGTGATCGACTCGATTCAGACGATCTTTACCGAGCAACTGCAATCGGCACCGGGCGGTGTCTCCCAGGTGCGCGAAAGTGCGGCATTGCTGGTGCGCTATGCCAAGCAAAGCGGCACGGCGATTTTCCTCGTGGGCCATGTCACCAAAGAAGGCGCTCTGGCCGGCCCCCGAGTGCTGGAGCACATGGTCGACACCGTTCTGTATTTCGAAGGCGAATCCGATGGTCGCCTGCGTTTGCTGCGGGCGGTGAAAAACCGGTTCGGTGCGGTGAATGAACTGGGCGTGTTCGGCATGACCGACAAAGGACTGAAAGAAGTCTCCAACCCTTCGGCGATTTTCCTGACACGCGCTCAGGAAGAAGTCCCGGGCAGTGTGGTCATGGCGACGTGGGAAGGCACCCGGCCGATGCTGGTGGAAGTCCAGGCGCTGGTAGATGACAGCCACCTGGCCAACCCGCGCCGGGTGACGCTCGGTCTGGATCAGAATCGCCTGGCCATGTTGTTGGCGGTTTTGCACCGCCACGGCGGCATCCCGACCCACGATCAGGACGTGTTCCTCAACGTGGTCGGTGGTGTGAAGGTCCTGGAAACCGCTTCCGACCTGGCGCTGATGGCGGCGGTCATGTCCAGTTTGCGCAACCGGCCGCTGCCGCACGATCTGCTGGTGTTTGGCGAAGTCGGGTTGTCGGGTGAAGTACGCCCGGTACCGAGTGGCCAGGAGCGCTTGAAAGAAGCGGCCAAGCACGGCTTCAAACGCGCCATCGTGCCCAAGGGCAACGCGCCGAAAGAGCCGCCGCCGGGGTTGCAGATTATCGCCGTGACGCGGCTGGAACAGGCCCTCGACGCACTGTTCGAATAAGCATGTGATCGCAATCCTTGTAGGAAGCGAATCAGGGGGCGATCAGCGCTCCCAACTCCCGCTCCAACTCTTCGGGATCGCCGAGGTTCAGCTCGACCAGCCGCCTCAGGTGTTCGATCGATTCCAGCCCGATATTCAGGCAGACAAAACCCAACTGGCCCTTGCCATCGTGGGTCAGCTGCACGTCCATTCGGATCTCGGCCTCGTTGTTCAAATGGATATCGGCTGCGAAGGGCTGGCTGGCGTCGCCTGACCAGGGCTCGGGACGCTGGATCAGCATGCCCTTGAGCGACAGGTCGAGTAATTGCACCGGCCAACGCTGTCCGTCCTGGCTCAGTTCGGCCTTTGCACTGAAGGCGATGCGCTTGAAACGGCGGCGATCGGAATGCTGTTCGCTCATGGCCTGACCCTCTCTGCATGGTGCACTGACTATAGACCGGGCTTTGCATCAGCCGCCACGCAATCCCTTATCTAGACCAACGTTGGGGGTGGCCTTTGAGGCCAGTAGCGCTAAACTCGGGATGGCTGTCTTTCTTGTCCACTCTGGCTGGAATCATAAAATGAAAAATAATAATAGCCCGCTACGCCACTTACCCTGGCTGCTGCTGGCAGTCGTAGGAGCGTGCGCCCTGGGCGTAGTGGCATTGCGCCGAGGCGAGGCGATCAACGCCTTGTGGATCGTTGTCGCAGCAGTCGCTATCTATCTTGTCGCATACCGCTACTACAGCCTGTTCATCGCTAACAATGTGATGCAACTCGATTCACGTCGGGCTACACCTGCCGTAATCAACAATGATGGTCTGGACTACGTGCCGACCAACAAACACATCCTTTTCGGTCACCACTTCGCGGCCATCGCCGGCGCGGGGCCGCTGGTCGGTCCGGTGTTGGCGGCGCAGATGGGCTACCTGCCCGGTACGCTGTGGCTGATTGCCGGCGTGGTGCTGGCCGGTGCGGTTCAGGACTTCATGGTCCTGTTCATGTCCACCCGCCGCAACGGTCGCTCCCTGGGCGACATGGTTCGTGAAGAAATGGGCCGCATCCCCGGGACCATCGCGCTGTTTGGCTGCTTCCTGATCATGATCATCATCCTCGCGGTGCTGGCGCTGATCGTGGTCAAGGCCCTGGCCGAAAGCCCGTGGGGCATCTTTACCGTGATGGCGACCATCCCGATCGCGATGTTCATGGGCGTCTACATGCGCTACATCCGTCCTGGCCGTATCGGTGAAATCTCGGTGATCGGCGTGGCGTTGCTGCTGGGTTCGATCTGGCTGGGCGGGCAGATCGCCGCTGACCCGGTGTGGGCCAAGGCGTTCAGCTTTACCGGGGTCCAGATCACCTGGATGCTGATCGGCTACGGTTTCGTGGCAGCCGTGTTGCCGGTGTGGCTGATTCTGGCGCCGCGTGATTACCTGTCCACGTTCCTCAAGATCGGCACCATCGTTGCGCTGGCGATCGGCATTCTGATCACCATGCCCGTGCTGAAAATGCCGGCATTGACCCAGTTCATCGACGGCACCGGACCGGTGTGGAAGGGCGGGCTGTTCCCGTTCCTGTTCATCACCATCGCTTGTGGTGCGGTATCCGGTTTCCACGCGCTGATTTCCTCCGGCACCACGCCGAAGCTGCTGGATAATGAAGTCAACGCTCGCTACATCGGTTACGGCGGCATGTTGATGGAGTCCTTCGTGGCGATCATGGCGATGGTGGCCGCTTCGGTGATCGAACCGGGCGTGTACTTCGCCATGAACAGCCCGGCCGCGGTTGTCGGCGGTGATGTGGTGGCGGTAGCGACAGCGGTCAGCAATTGGGGCTTTGCCATCACGCCGGAAGCGTTGCAGGCGGTGGCCAAGGACATCGGTGAAACCACCGTCCTGGCCCGTGCCGGCGGTGCGCCGACCCTGGCGGTCGGTATCGCGCAGATCCTGCACAGCGTGCTGCCGGGCGAAAACACCATGGCGTTCTGGTACCACTTCGCGATCCTGTTCGAAGCACTGTTCATCCTGACCGCGGTCGACGCCGGTACCCGTGCCGGGCGTTTCATGCTGCAGGACTTGCTCGGCTCATTCGTACCGGCGCTGAGACGCACCGAGTCCTGGACCGCCAACCTGATAGCCACCGCCGGTTGCGTGGCGATGTGGGGCTACCTGCTGTACCAAGGCGTGATCGATCCACTGGGTGGCATCAACACCTTGTGGCCGCTGTTCGGTATCTCCAACCAGATGCTGGCCGGTATCGCGCTGATGCTGGCAACCGTTGTGCTGATCAAAATGAAACGCCAACGCTATATCTGGGTCACCATGCTGCCAGCCGTTTGGTTGCTGATCTGCACCACCACTGCAGGCTTCATCAAGCTGTTCGACGCCAACCCGGCGATCGGCTTCCTGTCGCTGGCCAAGAAGTACAGTGATGCCCTGGCCAGCGGTCAGATCCTCGCTCCGGCCAAGAGCATCGAGCAGATGCAGCACGTGATCTACAACGCCTACACCAACGCAACGCTGACCGCGCTGTTCCTGTTCGTGGTGTTCAGCATCCTGTTCTATGCGCTCAAGGTCGGTATTGCCGCCTGGGGCACCAAAGAACGCACGGATAAAGAATCGCCATTCCAGGCTCTGCCGGATGCGTAACCTGAGGATTGCACCATGTTCAATGACCTGAGCCGCCTCGGTAAATACCTCGGTCAGGCCGCGCGCCTGATGGTCGGCATGCCCGACTACGACAACTACGTCGAGCATATGCAAACCAAACACCCGGACAAACCGGTGATGAGTTACGAGGCGTTCTTTCGGGAGCGCCAAGAGGCTCGTTACGGCGGCAAGGGTGGACCGAAGTGCTGTTGATGTACGCGGTTTAGGTAACACACCACTGTAGGAGCAGGGCTTGTCGGCGAAGGCGATCTTCAAGATGCTTTCGCCGGCAAACCTGGCTCCTACAGTTTTTTTGCGTCCGGGAGATCTTATTTTGTTAGCGCCAATCCCTGTCACGATCCTCAGCGGCTTCCTCGGCGCTGGTAAAACCACTTTGTTGCGCCACCTGCTCAAAGCCGAGCACGGCCTGAAAATCGCCGTGATCGAAAACGAGTTCAGTGACGCCGGCATCGACACCCAACTGTTGGGCGACGAGCCTGTGCAAGTGATGACGCTGTCCAACGGCTGCGTCTGCTGCACCATCCACACCGATTTGACCAAAGCGCTGTACCTGCTACTGGAGCGCCTGGACAGTGGCGAAATCGCCTTTGACCGCCTGGTGATCGAATGCACCGGTCTGGCCGACCCGGCCCCGGTGGCGCAAACCTTTTTTATCGATGAAGAGCTGCGCGAACGCTACATCCTCGACGGCATCATCACCCTGGTGGACGCGGCTCATGCCGACCTGCACCTGACCCAGACCATCGCCCAGGCGCAGATCGGTTTTGCCGACCGCTTGCTGGTGAGCAAGCGCGATCTGGTGGATGAGCCGACCTTCACTGCCCTCAGCGAGCGCCTGACCCGCATCAACCGCCGCGCACCGATTCGTGTGGTCGACCACGGCAAGATTGATCTGGCCGAATTGCTCGATGTGCGTGGCTTCAACCTCAATGCCGACCTCGGTGGTGGCGTGAGTTTGCGCCCGGTGAGCAAGGCGCCCTCCATCGATCGCATTTCCAGCCTGGTGCTGCGTACCGACAAACCGCTGGATATCGACAAGCTCAGCGAGTTCATGAACGAACTGCTGGAAGACCATGGCAAGCAATTGCTGCGCTACAAAGGCGTTTTGAACATTCTTGGTGAGCCGCGGCGCATGGTGTTCCAGGGCGTGCTGAAACTGTACGGTTTCGATTGGGATACCGAGTGGGCGGACGATGACACACGCGAAAGCGTGATCGTGTTCATTGCAGATGAGTTGCCGGAAGAGAAGATTCGCGAGGGGTTTGCGCGGGTTGCGGCGGATTGAAACTGTGTTCGTCGATGATGACGTCTTCGCGGGCAAGCCTCGCTTCTACAGATGATCAAAACTGTAGGAGCGAGGCTTGCCCGCGAAGGCGATCTAACCGGCAACACGATTTCGGCGAGATACCGGTTCTGAGTTCAGTAATGTCTCTTCCAAATGATCCAGATGCCGGGTCATCAACATCACTACCATTGCCACATCCCCGCACTCAACCGCATTCAAAATGCCTTCGTGCGCCTGCCACGTGCAATAACCCTCCGCCTGCGCATCAAACTGCGCAATCGCCAGCGAAGTCAGCGGCACCAGACTCCCGAGAAAATGCGCCAACGGTGCGTTCCCCGCCATTTCGGCCAGTTGCAGATGAAACTCCCCAGACAATCGAATGGCCGGACCACGCGACGTGCATTGGCGTTCGCTGTCGATCAAGGCGCGCAGGCGTTTCAGGTCCTGTGGGCGAGGTTGCTGGCAGGCCAGTCGAGCCAGCGTGATTTCGGTCAGTCGTCGGGCATGCAGCGTTTGCCTCGTCTGCTCGGCATCGGGCGCGGCGACCCGGGGGCGATGATTAGTCCGCAGGATGATGATCTGCTGATGGGACAACTGCGTCAGCACACCACGAATGTCACTGCGCCTGGCACCGAACATCTGCGCCAGGCTATCTTCGGTAAAACGACTGGCCGCATTGATGCGCTGTTCGAGAATCGCGTCGAAGATCCGCGAATAGAGATCATCCACCGGCGGGCGAAAGGGCAGGGCAATAAGCGTTTGTGGTGAGGCGAAGCTGTTCATGGCCTGTCTCCAGTTCGAAGAGGGGGTCAACTGCCGAGGTGGTCGTCCGGGATATTCAATTCGATGCCCATCCGTTGACCTTCCCGAAGGATGTGCCGACGCATTTCGGCGCTGGCCTGGGCGCTGTTTTTGCTGCGGATCGCTCGTACCATGGCTTCGCTTTCTTCAAGGCGCTCAGCCAAGTGCTCGGGAGAATTGCGCAGCACGTCGGCGCTTTGCTTGAGGGCGTTGCTGGTCTGCTGCACCACACTCTGGAAAATCGGGTTCGAGGTCAGGGTGAACAACTCTTCGTGGAACGCGATGTAGGCGTTCACACCGGCCTCGCTGTCATTGGCTTCCAGGGCTTCGCGCATGTCCATCAGGGTCAGGCGCAGTTGCCCGACTTCCTTGCTGCTGATGGACTGCGCCACCAGGCCGACGATGAACGGTTCGAGGGTGTAGCGCAGTTGCAGCACGTCTTCCAGGCTGGCCCCGGCGACTGCGCTGTCGTGGCTTTGGCTGTCGCTGAGATTGGCCTCCAGCACCACCACGCCTTTGCCCGGCATCGAGCGTACCAGCCCGAGGGTTTCCAGCACGATCACCGCTTCGCGCAGGCTTGGGCGGCTGATGCCCAGTTGTTCGGCCAGTTCACGCTGGCCTGGCAGCATGTCGCCGGAGCGCCACTGACCGCGGGCCAGCGCGGCCCGAAGTTTTTCTACCACTGAATTTACGACGGTTGACGAGGTAATCACTGTTCGCTCCAGATCGCGATAAATGTGCCTGCCCGTGGGCAGGCACACGTTGTTTAAAATTCCTGCTGATGTGCCGGGACCACCGGTTTTCTCGGCTGGAAGGTATAACCCACCTGGCCGGACAGCACTTTGTTTGCCCGTTGGATATCGATGTCCTTTTCCCAGCGGGCAATGGCCACCGTGGCGACGCAGTTACCAATCAGATTGGTCAGTGCCCGGCCGATGCCCATGAACCAGTCCACCGCCAGCACCAGCACCAGGCCCACCACCGGAATTGCCGGGATCGCCGTCAGGGTGGCGGCGAGAATCACCAGCGCCGAGCCGGGAATCCCGTGGGCACCTTTGGAGGTGATCAGTGACACCAGCAGAATCGTCAGCAGGTCAGTCATGGCCAGCGGCGTGCCGGTGGCATTGGCGATGAACACAATGGCCAGGGTCAGGTAGATCGAAAAACCATCAAGGTTGAACGAATACCCGGTCGGAATCACCAGCCCGACCGTGGAGCTGCCGATGCCCAGATGCTCAAGCTTGCGCATGATTTGTGGCAGCACGGCGTCGGAAGAAGCGGTGCCCATGACGATCAGCAGTTCTTCGCGCAGGTACTTGAGCAGCGGCCACATCCGCAGACCCGAGAGGCGCATCACCAGGCCGAGAATCAGCGCCACGAATGCCGCGCAAGTCAGGTAAAACAGGCCGACCAGGCTGCCCAAGTGTTGCAGCGAGTCCAGGCCATATTTACTGGTGGTGAAGGCGATGGCGCCGAAGACGCCGATCGGCGCCAGGCGCACAATCATGCCCATGATGCGGAAGATCACATGGCTCAGCTCGTTGATCAGCCGGGAAATACCCGACGCCGCTTCACCCACCAGGTTCAGCGCGCTGCCGAACAGCACCGAAAACAGCAGGACTTGCAGGATGTTGTTGTCGGCGAAGGCGCCGATCACCGACGTCGGAATCAGGTCCATCAGGAACTGCGTGGTGGTGTGCATGTGCTGACCGCGCTGGGCGATGTCGCCCATGTCGGCGGCGGAGAGCTGCTCAAGATGAATGTTCGCGCCGCTGCCGATGCCGGTCGTGAAGGCGAACACCAGGCCGATCACCAGGGCGATGGTGGTCAGTATTTCGAAGTAGATGACCGATTTGAGGCCGATGCGTCCGACCTTCTTCAGGTCACCGGCACCGCTGATGCCGCTGACCACCACGCAAAACACGATCAGGCCAATAAGCATCTTGATCAGTTTGATGAAGCCGTCGCCAAGGGGTTTGAGTTGGGCGGAGTATTCGGGAAGGGTCAGCCCGCAGACGATGCCGAGCACCAGTCCGAGAACCACTTGAAGGAAGATTGAACGCGAGCACCATCTGAGCATGGGAGGAATCCTGGTCGGTGTCCTGGCTGCCGTGCGCCAAGCGCATCAGATTCAGGACTTAATTATTGTGGTCTTACCGGTATGTCCAGTGCAGGCGCAGTCTACGCTGAGTTTTTTCGGGATTACAAGTGAAAATCTAAAAATTGGCATGACCGGTCTGACCAGTGGTGCTAACCCCATTGATCTTTATGGCGGACGAAAAAAAACCGGCCATCACTGGCCGGTTTTTTCATTGCTGCGGTTTAGCGGGGCAATTAAGCGCCGTACACCGGCAGTTTCTTGCAGATGGCCTTGACCTTCTCACGAACGGCATCGATCACCGCCTCGTTGTTCAGGTCAGCCAGGATGTCGCAGATCCAGCCGGCCAGCTCTTTGCACTCTGCTTCCTTGAAGCCGCGAGTGGTCACAGCCGGGGTACCGAAACGCAGGCCGGAGGTGACGAACGGGGAGCGTGGATCGTTCGGTACCGAGTTCTTGTTCACGGTGATGAACGCTTTGCCCAGTGCGGCGTCGGCGTCTTTACCGGAGATTTCCTGCTTGATCAGCGACAGCAGGAACAGGTGGTTCTGAGTACCGCCCGACACCACGTCGAAACCGCGCTCGATGAACACGCCGGCCATGGCTTGGGCGTTTTTCACCACTTGTTGCTGGTAGGCCTTGAACTCAGGCTGCAGCGCTTCCTTGAAGCAGATCGCCTTGGCAGCGATCACGTGCTCTAGCGGGCCGCCCTGGGCACCCGGGAATACTGCGGAGTTCAGCTTCTTCTCGATGTCGGCGTTGGCGCGAGCCAGGATCAGGCCGCCACGTGGACCGCGCAGGGTTTTGTGGGTGGTGGTGGTCACCACGTCAGCGAAAGGCACCGGGTTCGGGTAGACGCCAGCGGCGACCAGACCGGCCACGTGGGCCATGTCGACGAACAGGTAAGCACCAACCTTGTCCGCGATAGCGCGGAAGCGTGGGAAGTCCAGAACCTGCGAGTAGGCAGAGAAACCGGCCACGATCATTTTCGGCTTGTGCTCAACGGCCAGACGCTCGACTTCGTCGTAGTCGATCAGGCCATTGGCATCGATGCCGTACTGAACGGCGTTGTACAGCTTGCCGGAGGACGAAACGCTGGCGCCGTGGGTCAGGTGACCACCGTGAGCCAGGCTCATGCCCAGAATGGTGTCGCCCGCTTGCAGCAGGGCCAGGTAAACGGCGCTGTTGGCTTGCGAACCGGCGTGCGGCTGAACGTTGGCGTAATCGGCGCCGAACAGTTCCTTGGCTCGATCAATTGCAAGCTGCTCGACGATGTCGACGAACTCGCAACCACCGTAGTAACGCTTGCCTGGGTAACCTTCGGCGTACTTGTTGGTCAGTACCGAGCCTTGAGCTTCCATCACCGCAGGGCTGGTGTAGTTTTCCGAAGCGATCAGCTCAATGTGTTCTTCCTGACGCTGAGCTTCTTGCTCCATGGCGGCAAAAAGGTCGGCGTCGAACTTGGCAATAGTCAAATCACGGCTGAACATGGCGGTCCTCAAGGATCGGGGCAGAAAAGGGAGGCATTCTAACCCAATGGGTTTTAGATGGCATATGAAAGGACATCATGTCGCAGACAAGTGGTGTTCATGCGCAGGATTTTCAATGTCTGTGGCGAGGGAGCTTGCTCCCGCTGGGCTGCGAAGCGGCCCCAAATCTTGCGAGCGCTACGCACTCGAGCGGGACGGTGCGGCGATCCGACAAGCTCCCTCGCCACAGAAGTTCCTCTTCAGTCGAACATGAACAACGCATCATTGCTGAACTGCGCTTCGAACCGGCCGGCCGGCATCGGGCGGCCGAACAGGTAGCCCTGAACCTCATCGCAACCATGCTCGCGCAGGAAGTCGAGCTGTTCGTGGGTTTCCACGCCCTCGGCGATTACCGCCAGATTGAGGCTGTGGGCCATGGCGATGATCGCCCGGGCAATCTGCGCATCCTGCTCGCCCGACGGCAGGCCATCAACGAAGGTGCGGTCGATTTTCAGCACATCGATCGGGAATTGCTTGAGGTAGTTGAGCGATGAATAACCGGTGCCGAAGTCGTCGACCGCAATGCTCAGGCCGAGGTTTTTCAGACCGGCGAGGATCTGCATCGCCTCGCTGACTTCGCGCATCAGGATACTTTCGGTCAGCTCCAGCTCCAGGCACGCCGGCGGCAGGCCGGTTTCCCTGAGGATGGTGGCGATCCGTGTGCCGAGCTGCCCGTCGGAGAACTGCCGGGCCGAAATATTCACCGAGACCTTCGGCACCCGCACCTTGGCCTGGTGCCAGGTCTTGAGTTGACGACAGGCCTCACCGATCACCCAGTCGCCGACATCCACCACCAGCCCGAGCTCTTCGAGCACCGGAATGAAATCTCCCGGCGGCACCAGGCCGCGGCGCGGATGGCGCCAGCGCAGCAGGGCTTCGGCGCCGGTCAGGCGTTTGCCGTCGCCGCTGAATTGCGGCTGGTAGTACAGCACGAATTCGTTTTGTTCCAGGGCGTGGCGCAAGTCGCTTTCCAGCTCGAGACGCTCCAGGGCGCTGGCGTTCATGTCGGCCTGATAGAACTGGAAGTTGTTCTTGCCGCGCTCCTTGGCGTGGTACATCGCGGTGTCGGCGTTCTTCATCAGCTGACTGAGTTCGCTACCGTCCTGAGGACTCAGGGCGATGCCGATACTGGCGGTGACGAAGAACTCGCGGCCTTCGAGCACGAACGGTTTCACCAGGCTGGCGAGGATCTGTTCGGCCACGTGAATCGCCCGGTTCAGCGCGATCTCGCGGTTGACCCGGGGTTGCAGCAGCAATGTGAACTCATCACCGCCCATGCGCGCCACGGTGTCGTCATCGTCGACGCAGCCGAGCAGGCGCGTGGCCATTTCCTTGAGCATGCGGTCGCCGGCGGCATGGCCCAGGGAGTCGTTGATCGGCTTGAAGCGGTCCAGGTCGAGGAACATCAGCACCACCCAGGACTTCTGCCGTTCGGCCGACTGCAGCGCGGTGTGCAGGCGATCCTGGAACAGCGTGCGGTTGGGCAGGTGGGTCAGGGCGTCGTAATAGGCGAGGCGGTGAATCCGTTGCTCACTGGCCTTGCGTTCGCTGATGTCGCTGAAGAAACACACATAACTGGCCAGATCGCCTTCGTCGTCGAGCACCGCCGTAATCCCGACCCAGGCCGGGTAGTGCTCGCCGTTGCGACGCTTGAGCCAGACTTCGCCTTCCCAGGTGCTGTGCTGATGCAACTGCTTGAGCACGTAGCGCAGATGAGTTTCCTGCTGCTCGTCGACGGTGAGCATGTTCGGCAACTGATCGAGCACCTGGGACACCGCATAGCCGCTGACTCGACTGAAGGCCTCGTTGGCCTGGACGATGTAGCCGGCCGGGTCAGTGATCAGAATCGCCGAGGTCGAGTGCTCGAATACCGTGGCCGCCATGCGCAGGTCTTTCTCGGCCCGGCGTTGCTGGCTGATGTCGCGACCGACCCCGAGCACACCTTCGAAGGCGCCGTGTTCGTCCCAGACCAACACCAGACGCAACTCGATAGGGATCTTGCGTCCGTCGGCCCGCAGGCAGTCGAACAAAAACAGTTGGGTCTGCACCTGACTGCGCAGCAGTGTCAGTTGATCGGGTTTATCCAGCGCTTTGCTGACCCGGTCCATCAGGCTGTAGATGCCGCTCAGTTGTTGCGGGTTGGCGATGGTCGATTGCCAGCCGTTCTGGAATATCCAGTCGGCGTCGAAGCCCAGCACCGCTTGTACCGAGGGGCTGACGTAATTGAGCGCCATCTTGCTGTCAGTGGAGAAAATCACGTCGCTGATACTTTCGGCGAGCATCCGGTAGCGCTGCTCGCTGTCGCGCAGGGATTCACTGGCTTCGATCTGCTCGGTGATGTCCTTGGCCACGCCGATGATGCGCGTGACCTGATCGTGCTTGTCCCGCGCCAGGGCCTGTTCGCGAATATCGAAACGCCGCCATTTGCCATCGCGATGACGGAAGCGCAGCTGGCACTGCAGCAATTGGGTATAACCCGCCTGACGCTGAGACTGGCGAGAGCGGTGGTAGTAGTCGGCATCTTCCGGGTGCAAGAGGATTTCCCAGAAGTACTCGCCCATCTGGTGCAGCTCGGTGCGGTTGTAACCCAGCGTCTGCCCCAGGTGATGGTTGCTGAAGATCATCCGCTGGCTGATCACGTCTTGCACATACAGATGATCCGGCACGGTACGCACCACATCGGACCAGAATCCTTCGCGCTCCAGCAGCGAAAGCTCAATGAGTTTGCGGCTGGTGATGTCGCTGATGCTCAGGATCACCGCCCTATAGTCGGGCTGATCTTCCGGCAGGCGCAGCACGAGCCACAAGTGCTGGTCGCGGCCATTGGCGTCCTGAAGCTTGATTTCCAGCTCAAGCTGTTTCTGCTGGTGGAGCACCGCTTCGAGCACTTGATTGCCGATGGCCGTGCAGTCCAGTGGGCAGCCGTTGATCAGTAGTTTCCAGGCCTGATCGCAGGAATTGACGTTGAGCAGTTGCAGGGCGACCTGGTTGACTTCGGTGATGCGCAGTTCCTGCAACAGTTGCTGGCGTTGCTCCGGTATCTCGAGCCAGGTTCTCAGCTGCTCGCTGCTGGTGAGTTGCTCCTTGTCGAAAAAACTTTTGAGCCCGGACAGGTCCAGCACGCACAGGGCAACGCCGGTGCCTTCGAAGATGTCCTGATAGCGTCGGCGGCCTTCATGCAGTTGGCGTTGGCGGCGACGAATGTTCAGCAAAGCGATGAACGGTAACAGTGAGAAGGCCAGGCCCAGAAGGCATTTGCCGATGAATGCCGGCAGCAGTTGTTCGATCACCCGTTGCCGGTCGAACAGTCCGCGCAGTTGCCAGTCGCTGCTGCTCAGGGGGACGGTCAACACGCTGTTGGTCAGTTCGTCGGGTGTCAGCACCGCGGGTTTGGCTGAAGCCAGGGCGTCATCGCGACTGATGATCTGATGATTGATGCGGTTTTCCACCAGCCACTGGGGGCGAATGCCGGCGTCGCCCTGTTTGGTCAATGAAGAGAAAAATGTCGGTGTCAGGCGCAGGGCCCAGTAGCCGCGAGTGCTGCCGCTGGCCTGATGCAGGAGCAGGTGCACCACCGAGCCGTCATCGGCATTGCTGAAATAGTGGGCCTGGGCGCGGCTGCGCTGGACCAGTTCGCTCAGGTAGTTGGCGTCCTGGCTGTCGACGGCGCTGTCACTCAGGACTTTCCCGGAAGGGCTGAGCAGCGCCAGGCTGCGCAGGTCGGGCAGCGACTGTTGCAGTTTGCGCAGCAATGCCTGCTGTTCGTCGGCGCTTTGCGGTTGTTCGACGATCGGTAGCAGATTAAGGGCGATCTGGGCGTTGAGCGCCATGTTGAGGCTGACTTGCGAAGCCAGGTCGGCGGTGTAGTCGATGGTGTACTGGCGCTGGTTTTTCTGGGTTTCGCGCAGTTGATCCAGCAACTGCCAGAACAGCAATGCGAGCAGCAACAGCACAAGCGTCGCCAGCGCGCCCTTCAAGCTTCCGCGCAGGGGCGAGCCGAGCCCAGGGTTGAGCACGCTCGCGGACGGTGGCGGAGTGACATTGGACAAACTGTAATCCTGCGGTTTGGCTGGACTGGCGCGGCGTGCACTATAAGCCGGACGCCCGAAGGGCGGCTAGCATGCCTTGAGTTGTGGCGAAGTGCCAGCCCCGCTCGGCTGGACTGCCTTCTGTCAATGAGGTAGCTTTGCCGGTTACGCGGGAGCGTTCCAGCTCCTAGGTTTTTTCAGCGCGCCGCCTTGATACCCATCAAACGAACGACGCGCATGGCCTGGCCGGGCATCGCCTGCGCTCCAATCATTCATCAGTCACTGACCCTAGGTTCTCCATGGCTCAATACGTCTTCACCATGCATCGGCTGGGCAAAGTTGTTCCGCCGAAGCGGGAAATCCTGAAAAACATTTCGCTGTCGTTCTTCCCCGGCGCCAAAATCGGCGTCCTCGGCCTCAACGGTTCGGGTAAGTCCACGCTGCTGAAAATCATGGCAGGCGTCGACACCGAGTTCGACGGCGAAGCCCGTCCGATGCCGGACCTGAACATCGGCTACCTGCCGCAAGAACCGATCCTGGACCCGACCAAGACCGTGCGTGAAGTGGTCGAGGAAGCGGTCAGCGTGATCAAGGACGCCCAGGCGCGTCTGGACGAGGTCTACGCGGCCTACGCCGATCCGGATGCCGACTTCGACAAGCTGGCTGCAGAGCAAGCCAAACTTGAAGCCATCCTGCAGGCCAGCGATGGCCACAACCTGGATCGCCAACTGGAAGTCGCTGCCGATGCGCTGCGTCTGCCGGCCTGGGATGCCAGGGTTGAACATCTTTCCGGTGGTGAAAAGCGTCGTGTGGCCCTGTGCCGCCTGCTGCTGTCCGCCCCGGACATGCTGCTGCTCGACGAACCAACCAACCACCTGGACGCCGACTCCGTCGCCTGGCTGGAGCACTTCCTGCACGATTTCCCGGGCACCGTGGTTGCGATCACGCACGACCGTTACTTCCTGGACAACGTTGCCGGCTGGATCCTCGAACTCGACCGCGGCGCCGGTATCCCGTACGAGGGCAACTATTCGGGTTGGCTCGAAGCCAAGTCCGATCGTCTGGCGGCCGAATCCAAGCAGCAATCGGCTCACGAAAAGGCCATGAAGGAAGAACTGGAGTGGGTGCGCAAAGGCGCCAAGGCCCGCCAGTCCAAGTCCAAGGCTCGTCTGCAACGCTTTGAAGAAATGCAATCGCAGGAATTCCAGAAGCGCAGCGAAACCAACGAGATCTACATCCCGGCCGGTCCACGCCTGGGCGACAAGGTCATCGAATTCAAGAACGTCACCAAGGGCTACGGCGATCGCGTGTTGATCGACAACCTGTCGTTCTCCATGCCTAAAGGCGCCATCGTTGGCGTGATCGGTGGTAACGGTGCCGGTAAATCGACCCTGTTCCGCATGCTGATGGGCAAGGAAACTCCGGATTCGGGCAGCATCGAAGTCGGCGAAACCGTGCAACTGGCGTGCGTCGATCAGAGCCGTGAAGACCTGGATGGCAGCAAGACTGTGTTCCAGCAGATCTCCGATGGTTCCGACCAGATTCGCATCGGCAACTACGAGATCCCGTCGCGTACCTACGTCGGTCGTTTCAACTTCAAGGGTGGCGATCAGCAGAAGTTCGTCAAGGACCTGTCCGGCGGTGAGCGTGGTCGCTTGCACCTGGCCCTGACCCTGAAAGAGGGCGGCAACGTCCTGCTGCTCGACGAACCGTCCAACGACCTCGACGTTGAAACCCTGCGTTCCCTGGAAGAAGCCTTGCTGGACTTCCCGGGCGCCGCCATTGTGATCTCTCACGATCGGTGGTTCCTTGACCGCGTCGCGACGCACATCCTGGCGTACGAAGACGACTCGCAAGCGGTGTTCTTCGAAGGCAACTACACCGAGTACGAAGCCGATCGCAAGAAACGCCTCGGCGAAGCGGCCTCCCAGCCGCACCGCGTACGGCACAAGAAACTGGCCTGATTTCAGGTTGGTCGCATAAAAAAAACGGAGCCTTTCGGGGGCTCCGTTTTTTTATGGGCGTTCAGCAAGATCGTGGCGGCCTGAAGATCACCCGATCTCTATGGCCAGCACCTCAATCACCAAATCCCCCGCCGGCCGCTTCCACAGCACTTCATCGCCCTTGTGCGCGCCCAGCAACGCCCGTCCCAGCGGCGAACTCCAATTGATCAGCCCATGGGCGGCATCCGCCTGGTCTTCTCCGACCAATTGCACGCGCTGTTCATGATCGTGCTCGTCGGCAAAGGTCACCCAATTGCCAATCTGCACTTTGTCGGTCGAGGAGGCTTGTGCGACCACCTGTGCGCTTTGCAGGCGCTGCTTGAAGTAGCGCCAGTCGCGATCGAGGTCAGCCTGGCGCTGCTTGTCGGCCAGGTCACCTTTGGCGCTTTCCTCGTCGAGCAGGCTTTGCAGCGCGGCGACTTTCGCCTGAAGCTGCATGAGCCCGGCGGGCGTGACGTAATTGGGCTGCGCGCTGACCTGTCGTTCGACTGGCAGGTCGGCTTGTGCGGCGGCGTTATCTTCATTGACGAAGGCGCGACTCATGCTTTTCTCCCGTTATAGGGTTTGGGCCATGGTCGCAGGCTTTAAGTTTCGACAAATGTCTGTAAACGACTTATTGCGAGCGATAGGCTCGCGCGGCGTCCCGGTCTTTCTGCTGTTGCCAGGCCCGTTCGCGCTCGTCCCAATGGCGTTCCCTGTACTCGTTTCGATCCTCGTTTTCGCGCATGGCCTGGCACTGACGGAAGCCATCGGTCCAGCCTTCGGCGTATTGCTTGTCCTTGAGGTAGCGCGGGACGTTTTTGCGAAATTCACCGGTAATCGCCCCGGCGGCTTGTCGACCGCTGCTGCAACCGTCATCGAAGCCATCGGCGAACGCCGGCGGATACCCTTTGGCGATCAGATCCTCGTGGGTGGACTGACACCCTGTAATCAATAGCAAAAACCCCAACACACCCACGCAACGCCACATCTCGGACTCCAGGGCCGTTCAACGGCCTATAGGGGAAGTCTAGAAGCGGATTTGTCGGATGGGAGTGAAAGAAAGGTCAAAAGATCGCAGCCTTCGGCAGCTCCTACAAAAAGTGCGGTTACATGCGGTCCTGTAGGAGCTGCCGAAGGCTGCGATCTTTTGCGGTTAAGCAACGATCAATAGTGATACCACTTCACTTCAAGCATCACTTCGTTTTCAGGAGATGCCAGATGGCTGAATTCGCGTTGGGCACTCAGGCGCAGCCCGAGGTTGCGCGACAACTCCCACTGCTGATTCAGGCTCATGCTCCGGCGCACTTCGCCGTTGGTGAAGTAATCGCCCTTGGCTTCCAGGCTGAAATTCCCCAGCGGGTTTTTCCACAGCAAACCGCTGTTGAAGCCCGCTGCCGGGGCAATGAAGCCCGCGAAGTCGTTGTTGTGCTCCACGCGCACGGTGCCCAAGGCGAACCCGAGCATGTCGTCGCTCAGTTGCCAGGTCCCGCCGCCACCACCATTGACATGACTGACCAGGGTTTCGTCATCATGCTTGCCCGGTACACGTTCCAGGCCGCCGGTGACTTGCCACGACAGCGGCTGCAACAGCGCGTTGCGCGGGGTCAGGGAGCGGATGGTCGCCAGGTCCAGTTGCTGCAACTGCCAGTGATTGCCTTCGTATTGGCGCAGCTTCATCTGCAGGATTTCGATCTGCGCGCCAAGGGGGAAACTTTCAGCGTTGTCGTTGAGGTCGTGGTAGGCCATGCGCAGGCCATATTCGCCGAAGGCTTTGTCGCCCCGGGTGCCGATGCCGGCCTGCCAGGTGCGGGACTCGTGGCCATCCTCGGGCAAGCCAGGTCGCGCAATATCCAGTTCAGGAGGCGGGTTTTGATTGATCGCGCGCAGTAATTCAAAACTGCGCTGAGCTCGTTGCGGGTCACGTTCCTGGCCGTTGGCGCGATAACGCTCCAGACGATAGGCCGCATCGATGATCAACGCCTGTCGCGCGCGCGGTTGCGCCTTGAACGCCGGTTCCTGCAATTGCTTCTGATCGGCGCTGACTTTCAGCACCCACTGCTGCTCTTCATCGGTCAACGGCTGCGCGCGGCTCAGCAGTTCACGCTCGCGGGACGGGCGATATTCGATCGACTCCACGAGTCCGGCCTGTTTCACCGCTTTGACGGTGTCGGTGGGAATGGCGGTCAACGGGAACTGATCGGTCAGCTTCAGGCCCGGCCGCGCCACCTGCAGCAGCTCAAGCAGGCGATAGGAGCAGTTTTCATCGAAGAAGAAGTAGTCGAACTGGATCTGCTTGAGCTCCCAGACATGCTCGACCATGCGCTCGGTTTCCTGCTGGGTCAGGTTCAAGCGGTATTCCCATAGGTCGCGGTTTTCGAGGCTACGGTATTCCGAGAGTTTTTCCTGATAGGGCACCAGTGCAAACAGCCCCGGATAACCACCCATCAGGCCTTTCCACGCGTACAAAATGCTGTTGTCCGACCCTTCGATGTAGGCGCCGAAGTTGATCGCGTAACTCAGCAGCGAGGTCTTGTCGCGCTGCACATCGGCCTGATCGATGCGCAGCAAGGTATGGCCGAACATCGACGACGGGCTGTTCAGGTAGGCGGCCGGGAAAATCATCACCGCACTGTGGGGCGAAACGTCCTTGAACCATTGCTTGAATTCAGCACAGTCCAGCGACGGCAGATCCGTCAGGTCAAGTTGCGCCTTGAGCCAGCGAGTACGGGCCGGATAGACGCATTGCGCATGCTGCTCGCCGGCACTGGTCGGGGCATACAGCGCCTGTACGGTCGCCGCCAGTTCGCGGTCGGGGTGTTCGTTGCCGTCGGAGGCGAGAAAGAATTTTTTGTCGCTGACATAGCTGCGCCAGCCACCGAGCTTGGCGGTTTCGTAATGACCCAGCGAAATCCAGAAGGGGTCGTTGGCCAGTTGCTGCAAACGTTGATTGTCGATGTGGGGCGCGGCGGACAGCGGGGCGCAGACACAGAGCGCCAGCCAGGCAAGGCGTTTGAGCATAGTGAGCAACTTAAGTCGAAAGAAACGAAGACCCAAGGAGGCAGCGAAAAAGAGCCAGGGTCAAAAAATAAAACCCGCTCCCCAAAGAGAGCGGGACGGGTCGAGCTTAAGCTTGAGTGGCGTACTTGGCCAGACGAGGATCGTTCTTCAGTACGGCCAGGGTGTTGGTATGCACATCCTCAGCGGTCACGTCAGCTTTGCTGAAAATTTGCTGGAAGTGTTGATGAGTCACGGTGGCGAAGTGCGCACGGTCTTCCGGCGCCACACCCAGTACCACGGCGTAAGTGGTCAGCGCTTCACCCTGACCTTTAGCCATGTCTTCGGACAGCTCGTTCATCATGCCATTCATGGCGAGCCAGGATTTGCCGCCATAGGTCAGCGCCGCATTGGTCGAGCAACCGTTGGTACCGGAGGTCATGCCGAAAGTTGCGTTACCTGAGGTGCCGTTGGTGGTGGATGCCAGGAAGTGTGCCGGGGTGCCACGCTGACCTTCGAACAGCATGTTGCCCCAACCGCAGTCCGGACCGCCTGGCGCCTGAGCCATGGCGTTGATGGATACAACGGTGAAGAGAGTACCAAGAAGAATCCGTTTCATAGCTATGTTCTCTTTGTGTGCATACCAATGGACAGGGTGCTGGCCCCTAATGGTGCCAGTGGGCCGGTTATTCGTTCCAGCCGCGCAGTTTGGAGTTTAGGCAGGTTCCAGGGGTTCCGTGATTTTTTGCGAAACATTCCCTGAAAACCTTGATTTTGACCCGCGCGGCCCGAGGATGGGGGCTTGTCTAAGCTTTGGCTTGAGGTGCGCCTTGCCAGTGGGTACGGGCAGCGCCAGAATGCCGTTATCTGCCCCGCCTGATGTAAGGAAGCCCGATGCCTGATCCTGTTGCTGCCAGCTTGCGTCTAGCGCCTGAAGCGCTGACCCGTCCGTTTTCCGCTGAACAGTTCAGCTTCTCTACCACCAATGATCTGGAGCCCTTTCGCGGTGTGCTTGGCCAGGAACGTGCGGTCGAAGCCTTGCAGTTCGGTGTGGCCATGCCGCGCCCCGGTTACAACGTGTTCGTCATGGGCGAGCCCGGCACCGGCCGGTTTTCGTTCGTCAAACGCTACCTCAAGGCCGAAGGCAAACGCCTGCAGACCCCGGCCGACTGGGTCTACGTCAATAATTTCGATGAGCCTCGCGAGCCTCGCGCCCTGGAATTGCCGTCGGGCACCGCCGGCGCCTTTATCGGTGACATCAACGGCTTGATCGACAACCTGCTGGCGACCTTTCCGGCAGTGTTCGAGCACCCGTCCTACCAGCAGAAGAAAAGCGCCATCGATCGCGCCTTCAACCAGCGTTATGACCGTGCGCTGGATGTGATCGAGCGTCTGGCGCTGGAGAAAGACGTCGCGCTCTACCGCGACAGCAGCAACATTGCCTTCACCCCGATGAGCGAAGGCAAGGC
This sequence comes from Pseudomonas sp. Pseusp18, assembly GCF_059506005.1. Classification (NCBI taxonomy): domain Bacteria; kingdom Pseudomonadati; phylum Pseudomonadota; class Gammaproteobacteria; order Pseudomonadales; family Pseudomonadaceae; genus Pseudomonas; species Pseudomonas sp. Pseusp18. The sequence goes on along the minus strand of NZ_CP169240.1, from coordinate 5,725,941 downwards.
CCTGGATGAGGCGGAATTCGCCCAGTTGCCGGAAGCCGAGCGCGAGCGCTTTCATGATGACATTTCCGGGCTCGAAGAGCGGTTGAACGAAGAACTCGCCAGCCTGCCGCAATGGAAGCGCGAGTCGAGCAATCAGCTGCGCCAGCTCAACGAAGAAACCATCACTCTGGCCTTGCAGCCATTGCTGGCGCCGCTGTCGGAAAAGTACGCGGAAAACGCAGGCGTTTGCGGTTACTTGCAAGCGATGCAGGTGTACCTGCTTAAAACGGTGGTCGAGCAACTGGTGGACGACAGCAAGACCGACGCCGTCGCCCGCAAATTGCTTGAAGAGCAATACGCCCCGAGCCTGGTGGTCGGGCATCCGCACAGCGGCGGTGCGCCGGTGGTGTTCGAGCCGCACCCGACCTACGACAACCTGTTCGGCCGCATCGAATACAGCACCGATCAGGGTGCGCTCTACACCACCTATCGGCAGCTGCGACCGGGTGCTTTGCACCGGGCCAACGGCGGTTTCCTGATCCTCGAAGCGGAAAAAATGCTCAGCGAGCCATTCGTGTGGGATGCGCTCAAGCGTGCCTTGCAATCGCGCAAGCTGAAAATGGAATCGCCACTGGGTGAGCTGGGCCGTCTTGCCACCGTGACGCTGACGCCGCAACACATTCCGTTGCAGGTCAAAGTCGTGATCATCGGCGCCCGGCAGCTCTACTACACGCTGCAAGACCTCGATCCGGACTTCCAGGAGATGTTCCGCGTCCTGGTTGATTTCGATGAAGACATTCCGATGGTCGACGAAAGCCTGGAGCAGTTCGCCCAGTTGCTCAAAACCCGTACCTCGGAAGAAGGCATGGCGCCGCTGACCGCGGATGCGGTGGCGCGTCTGGCGACTTACAGCGCACGTCTGGCCGAGCACCAGGGACGTTTGTCGGCACGGATCGGCGATCTGTTCCAACTGGTCAGCGAGGCAGATTTCATTCGTGACCTGGCGGGTGACGAGATGACTGACGCCGGGCACATCGAGCGTGCGCTCAAGGCCAAGGCTACCCGTACCGGGCGAGTTTCGGCGCGGATTCTCGATGACATGCTGGCCGGGATCATTCTGATCGACACCGATGGCGCGGCGGTCGGCAAGTGCAACGGGCTGACGGTACTGGAAGTCGGCGATTCGGCCTTCGGGATACCGGCGCGGATTTCCGCCACGGTGTATCCGGGCGGCAGCGGCATCGTCGACATCGAGCGCGAGGTCAACCTCGGCCAGCCGATTCACTCCAAAGGCGTGATGATCCTCACCGGGTACCTGGGCAGCCGCTATGCCCAGGAATTCCCGTTGGCGATTTCCGCAAGCATCGCCCTGGAGCAGTCCTACGGTTACGTCGACGGCGACAGCGCATCGTTGGGCGAGGCCTGCACGCTGATCTCGGCCTTGTCGAAAACTCCACTCAAGCAGTGCTTTGCGATTACCGGTTCGATCAACCAATTCGGTGAAGTGCAGGCGGTAGGCGGGGTCAACGAGAAGATCGAAGGCTTCTTCCGGCTCTGCGAGGCTCGCGGCCTGACGGGCGAGCAGGGAGCGATCATTCCTCAGGCTAACGTCGCCACGCTGATGCTTGACGAGAAGGTGCTGGCGGCGGTGCGCGCGGGGCAGTTCCATGTCTACGCGGTGCGCCAGGCCGACGAAGCCCTGAGCCTGTTGGTCGGCGAGCCGGCCGGTACGCCGGATGAGAATGGCGACTTTCCCGAGGGCAGCGTCAACGCGCGGGTGGTGGAACGCTTGCGGGTGATCGCTGAAATGGTCAGCGAGGAAGACCTCAAGGAGGCCGAAAAGGAGTTGGCGCAGGAAGCATTGCTGGAAGTCAAACCAGCCTGAGTCAATCTCGAACCTGAGGAGGCTCCCTGTGGCGAGGGGGCTTGTCGGACCGCCGCACCGCCCCGTTCGGCTGCGTAGCAGTCGTCAAATCGGCGATGAGGTCTGTCTGATAAATTTCGGGGCCGCTTCGCTGCCCAACGGGGCGGTGCGGCGGTCCGACAAGCCCCCTCGCCACAAGTCTGGCGTCAATATTTGCACGGCGACCACTCGGCGCCTTCTGGCCGCGGGCCGCGTGCGAGCTGAACTTTTCTTCTATTCTCTGCTCAAGGATATCGACAGTTATCACTGGATCGAGACAGCCTTCCCGTGGAGGCTGAATACCGGATCTACCGAGGGTCGCCGCCATGTCGCGCAACCTCTGCCTCACCCGTCAATGCCTGGGCCTTGTGACCCGTATCGAATGTGCTATCCGCCCGCTGGCGGGAGATACGGGCATGTGGACCTTGCTTTTTGCCGCCGGAATGGCCGGCGAGCAACCTTCAGCCATCAAGGCTCAAGGCCCGTTCCGTGGGCCGGTCGTGGCTGAATCGATCCTCGACACCATCGTCGAAAGTCTGACCCTGCATGGCTACGAGTTGGCCGATGACCCGCAAATCTGGTGCCTGCACCTGCAAGCCCAGTTGCGAGAGATCAACGGTGGCCGTTTCCACAACCTTGCCGGTCCCGGGTTTCGACCTGAAGGCTGATCCAGGCTATTGATCCAGGTTACCTGGCTCGGTCTTGTCGAGTTTGACCTCGAAACCGTATTGCACGGTGGTGAGGTTGGTTCGCTGATAAGTTTCCAGACGTGTGGGCTGGCCGTAGAAGTAATGCACTGCGAATAACCCCGGACCTTGCGCATTCGCGTCGTGACTGACCGAAAGAATCTCCTTCAGATAGTTGCCACTGTCGTCCTTGGCGAAAAAGCGCCAGTCCTGGTCGGGGAACAGCTTCAGATCAACCACCAACTCATTCCCTTTGAGCGCCAGGCCCTTGGGCAGTTGGTGGGCGTCGTAGGTTTGCTTGTCGACAGTCGCCAGGAACAGCGGCATGGAGCCCACTGCGTAGGCCGGAGTTTCTGCAAACAGATTCAGATCGTAGGTGATGCTGCCGCGTAGCGGGTCGACCTGATACGCCTCCGGTGGCAGCTCGATCGGCCCGTCGCGCCGGCCATTGCTGTCTTGGGTAAAAAACGTCACGGGACTTTCGCCGGGATTGAACGAGGTGCCGAGCAGTTCGTCATTGAAGCTTCTGGGGTGATCGAAATCGATGCGCGCGGCGCTTGGATCATCGATCGACTGGCTGATACTGATGCTTTTTTTCAGTTGGTTCTCGTCCAGCGTCGCACCCTTGAGCCAGGTCGCAGCCTGGTCGTCGTATACCACCACGGGCAAGGCCAGTGGCTGGATGGTTTTTTCCGTCGTGTGCGGGTCGAAGCGGCGTACCGGCAGGTTTAGGTTCTTGCGGGTCACCGTGACCGCCGAGAAGTCCAGCAAGCTGACTTCGAGCGTGTCGATCGGTCCGTTGAAGTACACCTTGGCGTACTGTCGGGTTTGTTGTTTTTCAAAGGCGCGCTGGTCGTCCTCGAGCTGTTTTTCGAACGCTTCGCTCCAGGCTTTCTGCTGTTGCATTTGCGCCAGTTGTTTTTGATAGAACGCAATTTGCGCGGCGGTTTCATTGATCGCGCCCGAGCGCGAGAGGAATTGTCCGGTGGTGTCCCTGGCCTGAACGATCAGCGGGTTGGGCGGTGTATCGCGAACCTCGGGGGCTGGTGGTGCGCTGTTACTGAATTCGATTTCGGCATGGTTTTTTTCAAGCTTCAGCAGCGTGACACTGAGGTTGTCATTGGTGCGCGTCTGGCCGATGTCCTTTTTCGTCAGGTCGAAGCTGTAGAGTCGGCGCGGGGCGATGACCTCCACCTTGCCTTGCAGACTCACCGGTTGTGGCAGGTTCTTCTTGTCCACACCCAGGCCTTCGATGAAGGGGTAGGTCACCGTCAAGTCATCGGGGTTGGTCAGGTTGGAGCTCGACGGGCTCAGCTGGATTCCTGGATCGGTTTCCGACCATTCCGGCTGAAACGCGATGACGCGCTTGTTGCTGAGGGTCACCGATTGCCATTCCAGGTCATGAGGGAAAAGGAATGCGCCAGGGGTGTTGAAGTGGAGGGGGAATACCGGTTGCAGATCGGTCAGGTAATCCGAGCTGGACTCCTTGTGCAGCACGAACAGCCCGTTGATGTAGGTGTCGACCAGCGCCTGGGGCGTGGGGTAGTGCTTGAATACGGCGAGGGCATCTTCGCCGTATTCGGTGACCACCGGTTTACTGTCGAGCTTGAGTTGCGCACGCTCAAGCAGCAGCAGTGAACCGCCGAGTTCGGTCACGACGTCCTTGAGTTTCGGATCCTTGATCGCCTCCAGAGACTTTTCGAATTGCGCGGTCTTTTCTTCGAGGCTGACCTGGCGTTTCTCATCGCTGGGTGAACAACCACCGAGCAGCAATGCGAGGCAAAGTCCGGCACTCGTTAAGGGCAATCGCACATCCATTTCCAGTTTTCCTGTCCGATGTCGCTGACCTGTCATTGATCTGGACACTAGCAGAAAAACTTTGTCACACACACGCAGGTTGCGGATTTTCCGGCGGTTTCTGGGTGTAACAGGCGGCTGTTATACTCGCCGCCATTTCCAGCCCCTTGTGTGAGATTCAATGGAACGCTTTATCGAAAATACAATGTACGCCTCCCGCTGGTTGCTGGCGCCGATCTATTTCGGTTTGTCGCTGGGCTTGCTGGCGTTGGCACTGAAATTCTTCCAGGAAGTCATCCACGTCATCCCTAACGTGTTCTCGATGGCCGAGTCGGATCTGATTCTGGTGTTGTTGTCGCTGATCGACATGGCGCTGGTAGGCGGCTTGCTGGTAATGGTGATGATTTCCGGTTACGAGAACTTCGTTTCCGAACTGGATATCGACGACAGCAAGGAGAAGCTCAACTGGTTGGGCACCATGGATTCGTCTTCGTTGAAGATGAAGGTCGCGGCTTCCATCGTGGCAATTTCGTCGATCCACTTGCTGCGGATTTTCATGGACGCCAAGAACGTCGATCCTGAGCATTTGCAGTGGTACGTGATCATCCACATGACCTTCGTGGTGTCGGCGTTTGCCATGGGTTATCTGGACAAGCTGACCAAGCACTGATCCACCCTTACTTGCTCCACCGCACCGCCCGTCTGTTGCGAAACAGACGGGCGGTGTCGTTTGTGGCTTGTACTTTGGCGCGTCGAGGCATATCCCTGTAAGAACCCTGGCTCTCCACTGCGTGAGGTGCGCTCATGAACCTGCAAGAGTTGAATGCGTATGCCATCGCCGGAAAGATCGATGAGTTGAACCTGATCTCGATGGAAGGCGTGTTCTACGTGCTGGAAGCTCGGATGCATGGTGCGGCGCATCCAGTGCTCGATGCTCATGGCGAGACATTGCAGCTGCGCTCGGTCGAGCATGCGCGTGAAGTGCTTCACGCCTGTCCCAAGCCATTCAACGTTGTATATACCTCGGCCCATGATGAAATGTGCGGTACCAGCGCCGAGGAAAGTCCGAAATTACCGAGCACCTTCCGTACTGCGTAACAGGGCTGACGCCGCTCATCAACGTGGCGGCATCTGTGCTAGTCTGCTCGCCCTTTTGATTCCGGGCGCTCCGGGATGCGCTGTGCACGCACGGCAAGTTCCAGGGCCGTCCGCACAGCGGAGCAGTGTCATGTCCGAAGTAAATCTGTCCACCGATGAAACCCGCGTCAGCTACGGCATTGGCCGTCAGTTGGGCGACCAGCTGCGTGACAATCCGCCACCGGGCGTGAGCCTGGACGCAATCCTGGCGGGTCTGACCGACGCGTTCGCCGGTAAGCCAAGCCGTGTGGGCCAGGAAGAAATGTCCGCCAGCTTCAAGGTGATCCGCGAGATCATGCAAGCCGAAGCGGCTGCCAAGGCTGAAGCTGCTGCTGGCGAAGGCCTGGCTTTCCTGGCTGAAAACGCCAAGCGTGAAGGCATCACTACTCTGGCTTCGGGCCTGCAATTCGAAGTGCTGACCCAAGGTGAAGGCGCCAAGCCAACCCGTGAGGATCAAGTGCGCACTCACTACCACGGCACTCTGATCGACGGCACTGTGTTCGACAGCTCCTACGAGCGCGGCCAGCCTGCAGAATTCCCGGTGGGCGGCGTTATCGCCGGCTGGACCGAAGCCCTGCAACTGATGAACGCGGGCAGCAAATGGCGTCTGTACGTGCCGAGCGAACTGGCTTACGGCGCTCAAGGCGTTGGCAGTATTCCGCCGCACAGCGTACTGGTATTCGACGTCGAACTGCTCGACGTTCTGTAATCCCGGTGTTGGAGCTGGCCCGCTCCTGCAGGGCCAGCTCCGGCATTTTTACAAATGATCTTCATACCTCGAACTTGGTATTCAGGTCATGACTCGGGCGCAACGCCCGGGCATAGCAAAACAGAAATAGATTGCGCACCAGTTCCTTGAGTACCACCGGCTCACTGGAACTCAGGCCATTGACGTCCAGATCACCCTGATCCTGCAGCTCGTTCAAGGCTTCTTCTTCAAGCACCGCACAGACTTCCCCGGTTTCCCGATGCAGGATTCTGAGGTAGGGATGTGGGCGGTCCAGCCAGGCATCGATCAAATAAGTCATGGGTCTCATCTCCATTGATTGGTTTCAATGAGAATAATTCCTATTCATTAAATAGCAAGGGCCTATTGGCGGTTTGCGTTTTTTATCGGGTAAGGATTGCGTAAGGTCAAAACGGCTGGCGTTTGGCTATTGCGAGGAGTGCTGGGTGACGCGGGGAGGGTAAAGCACCATCCCACGCAGGGCGCGGGATGGAATACAGCGGGCTCAGACTTTTCTGACGAACTCGGATTTGAGTTTCATCGGGCCGATGCCGTCGATCTTGCAGTCGATGTCGTGGTCGCCATCGCACAGGCGGATGTTCTTGACCTTGGTGCCGACCTTGACCACCAGGGAAGTGCCTTTGACCTTGAGGTCCTTGATCACGGTGATGGTATCGCCGTCCTGCAGGACGTTGCCGACCGAGTCCTTTTTCACGGTATCGTCGGACGCTACTTCGGCTTCGCCGTTGGCGGACCACTCATGGGCGCACTCCGGGCAGATCAGCTGTGCGCCGTCTTCGTAGGTGTATTCGGAATTGCATTTCGGGCAGGGTGGCAACGTGCTCACTAAGGCTCCTTGGATTCAGGATGGCTAAAAAGCGCACATTATATAGGGTTTTATCGCGGGAGGGAGCGAGCAGCAAAAGATCAAAAGATCGCAGCCTCGCTCTGCTCGACAGCTCCTACAGGAATGTTGACTAACGCGGTCACCGTAGGAGCTGTCGAGTGAAACGAGGCTGCGATCTTTTGTTGTGAAATCAGTGCGTGCGAGCGACCGCAAATTCACTCAATTCCACCAGAGCATCGCGGTATTCGCTGGCGGGCAGGGCGTCGAGGCACTTGATCGCACGGGCCACGTAGTCGCGGGCCAGTTGCGCGGTGTAATCCAGCGAGCCGGAAGCTTCGACCGCTTCGCGAATGCTTTCCAGGTCTTCGATGCCACCTTTCTGGATCGCCTGACGAACCAGCGCGGCCTGCTCCGGAGTGCCTTCGCGCATGGTGTAGATCAGCGGCAGCGTAGGCTTGCCCTCGGCCAGGTCGTCACCGACGTTCTTGCCCAGGGTCTCGGCATCGCCACGGTAGTCCAGCAGGTCGTCGACCAGTTGGAAGGCTACGCCCAGGTGATCGCCAAAGGTGCGCAGCGCTTCGCTCTGTTCCAGCGAGGCGCCGGCCAGGGCTGCGGCGCTGTGGGTCGAAGCCTCGAAGAGCATCGCGGTTTTGCCGCGAATGACTTCCATGTAGGTTTCTTCGGTGGTGCTGGCGTCGCGGACCTTCGACAGCTGCAACACTTCGCCTTCAGCGATGATGCGCGTGGCTTGCGAAAGGATCTTCATCACCGGCATGGAGCCCAGTTCGACCATCATTTCGAAAGAGCGCGAATACAGGAAGTCACCCACCAGCACGCTCGGCGCGTTGCCCCACATGGCATTGGCGGTCGAACGGCCACGGCGCATGCCGGACATGTCGACGACGTCGTCGTGCAGCAGGGTGGCGGTGTGCAGGAACTCGATGGTCGCGGCCAGCAGGCGCAGGTCATCGCCTTCGCGGCCCAGTGCCTTGCCGCATAGCAGTACGAGCAAGGGACGCAGGCGTTTACCGCCAGCCGAGGTAATGTAGTCGCCGATTTTCGATACCAGCGGCACTCGGGAAGTCAGCTGCTTCTTGATGATGCCGTCGACGGCGCTAAAATCGTCCGCCACCGCGCGGTAGAAAGCTTGGGGTTGCATCAGCGACAGTTGCTCCAGAAGGGTTGCGCGGCATGCTAGGACCCACGTCCGGGCCTGTCAAGGCGCGATGGACGGCCACTTGCAACGCCAGAGTAGCTTGCGTACAATCGCGCACCCTGAACTTCCTGGGCAGCACCTGCCTTACGCAATGCAAACAGGCCTTCCAGCCTTATGCAGCCATGCCAGCCAATACCTCTTCTTATAAAGAGCTGGGTGAGCAGGATTATCGGAGAAATACCATGTCTTATGCAGTAATCGTTACTGGTGGCAAGCAGTACAAAGTTGCTCCAGGTGAATACCTGAAGATCGAAAAACTGGAAATCGCTACCGGCGAATCCGTAACTTTTGATCGCGTTCTGTTGGTTGCCAATGGCGACGACGTGAATATCGGCGCTCCAGTTGTTCCTGGCGCTACCGTTGTGGCTGAAGTGATCTCCCAAGGTCGTCACGATAAAGTCCGCATCATCAAGTTCCGTCGCCGTAAGCACCACATGAAGCGTATGGGCCACCGCCAGTGGTACACCGAGATCAAAATCACCGGTATTCAGGCTTAATCAGCCTAATTCCTCACTAGGAGAATTGAACTCATGGCACACAAAAAAGCTGGTGGTAGTACCCGTAACGGTCGCGACTCAGAAGCCAAACGCCTTGGCGTGAAGATGTATGGCGGCCAGGTCATCAAGGCCGGTAACATCATCGTGCGTCAGCGCGGCACCCAATTCCACGCTGGCTACGGCGTTGGCATGGGTAAAGATCACACCCTCTTCGCGAAAATCGAAGGCGTGATCAAGTTTGAAGTAAAAGGCGCCTTCGGTCGTCGTTACGTGAGCGTCGTCGCAGCTTAATTGCGCGATCGCTGGAAAAGCCCTGTCTTGCGACGGGGCTTTTTCGTTTGTGGGGTGAGTCTCTTGCAAAGCTGTTTGTGATGGGCTCCAGCGCTGTATTGGCGGTCGTTGATTGAGGTCGCTGCGCTCATTTTTGCAAGAGTCTTATGTCTTGGTTGTTTTTCGGCTCGTCCGTATGGCGAGAGGCGTTTTGTTATGAAGTTTGTTGATGAAGTATCGATTCGAGTAAAGGCTGGCGACGGTGGCAACGGTTGCATGAGTTTCCGTCGAGAGAAATTCATTGAAAACGGCGGCCCGAACGGCGGCGACGGTGGTGATGGCGGTTCCATCTACATGATGGCCGACGAAAATCTGAACACCCTGGTCGACTACCGTTACACCCGGCACTTCGATGCCGAGCGCGGTTCCAACGGTGGCAGCACCGACTGCACCGGCAAAAAAGGTGAGGATCTGATCCTGCGGGTGCCGGTCGGTACCACGGTGATCGACTCTGCCACCCAGGAAGTTATCGGCGACCTGACCAAGGCCGGCCAGAAGCTGATGGTGGTTCAGGGCGGCTGGCACGGTCTGGGTAACACTCGTTTCAAATCCAGTACCAACCGTGCGCCGCGCCAGACCACGCCGGGCAAGCCGGGTGAGCAGCGCGACCTGAAGCTGGAAATGAAGGTGTTGGCGGACGTCGGTCTGCTCGGTTTGCCGAACGCCGGCAAAAGTACTTTCATTCGCTCGGTGTCGGCCGCCAAGCCGAAAGTCGCTGACTACCCGTTCACCACATTGGTGCCGAACCTGGGTGTGGTCAGTGTCGATCGCTGGAAGAGCTTCGTGGTTGCGGATATTCCGGGCCTGATCGAAGGTGCTTCCGACGGCGCAGGCCTGGGGATTCGCTTCCTCAAGCACTTGTCGCGTACGCGTCTGCTGCTGCACCTCGTCGACATGGCGCCGCTGGATGACACCAGTGCGCCGGATGCCGCTGAAGTGATCGTCAGCGAGCTGACCAAGTTCAGCCCGTCCCTGGCTGAGCGTGATCGCTGGCTGGTGCTGAACAAGTGTGACCAGATCCTTGAGGAAGAGCACGATGCTCGCGTCAAGGAGATCGTTGATCGTCTGGAGTGGACTGGTCCGGTCTATGTGATCTCGGCGATCGCCAAGCAAGGCACCGAGCGTCTGTGCCACGACATCATGCGTTACCTGGAAGATCGCGCCGATCGCCTGGCTAACGACCCGGCCTACAAGGAAGAGTTGGCTGAGCTCGATCAGCGCATCGAAGATGAAGCTCGCGCCCAGTTGCAGGCGCTGGACGATCAGCGTGCCCTGCGCCGCAGCGGCGTGAAGTCGGTCCATGACATCGGTGACGACGATTGGGACGAAGAAGATGTGGATGACGAAGATGGTCCGGAAATCATTTACGTGCGTGACTGATTCGTTGCGATAAACTTAAGCGCCGCTCACAGGAGCGGCGTTTTAGTGTCTGGAAATCGACTGTTGGTCACGAAGAATCACGAATAACGTCACGGGCAGTGCCAGGTCGCGCTGCCCTCAAGCTAAGGTTGAAGATGATGCGGAGCAAGGTGACAGGTGCGCAGCGTTGGGTCGTGAAGATCGGCAGCGCTTTGCTGACGGCGGACGGCAAGGGCCTGGATCGCGCGGCAATGGGTGTCTGGGTCGAGCAGATGGTTGCCCTGCATGAGGCGGGCGTTGAGCTGGTGCTGGTGTCCTCTGGGGCGGTGGCGGCGGGCATGAGCCGTCTGGGCTGGACCTCACGACCCAGTGCGATGCACGAGTTGCAGGCGGCTGCCGCCATCGGTCAGATGGGGTTGGTGCAGGCCTGGGAGTCGAGCTTCGCCGAACATGGTCGGCATACCGCACAGATTCTCCTGACTCACGACGATTTGTCCGACCGCAAGCGCTACCTGAATGCTCGTAGCACCCTGCGTGCGCTGGTCGAGTTGAAAGTGATCCCGGTGATCAACGAAAACGACACCGTGGTCACTGACGAAATCCGTTTCGGCGATAACGACACGTTGGCGGCGCTGGTGGCGAATCTGGTCGAGGCTGATTTGCTGGTGATCCTCACCGATCGCGACGGCATGTTCGACGCTGATCCGCGCAACAATCCCGACGCCAAGCTGATTTACGAGGCGCGGGCCGATGATTCGGCGCTCGATGCGGTAGCTGGTGGCACTGGTGGTGCACTGGGGCGTGGCGGCATGCAGACCAAATTGCGCGCTGCGCGTCTGGCGGCGCGCTCCGGTGCGCACACCATCATCGTTGGTGGCCGTATTGAGCGAGTGCTGGATCGCCTCAAGGCTGGCGAGCGCATCGGCACTTTGCTGTCGCCTGAGCGCGGCATGCTGGCGGCCCGCAAACAGTGGCTGGCCGGGCATCTGCAGACTCGCGGCACGCTGGTGCTGGACGCGGGTGCGGTGACCGCGCTGTCCCAAGGCAATAAAAGTTTGCTGCCGGTAGGTGTAAAGCTGGTCCAGGGCAGCTTCCGTCGCGGCGAAATGGTGGTATGTGTGGCGCCGGACGGTCGTGAAATCGCCCGTGGCCTGGCTAACTACAGCGCTCTGGAAGCGCAAAAAATCATCGGTCAGTCGTCTGAGGCGATTATCGGTCTGTTGGGTTACATGGCGGAGCCGGAGCTGGTTCACCGGGATAACCTGATTCTGGTCTGAAGGAATACCTGAATGCGTGTGGCAAAAGGATTATTGGGCTTGTTGTTGGCGATGCCGCTGCTGGCCTCGGCCGAGGAGATTGGCCAGGTGTCGACGGTGTTCAAATTCGTCGGCCCGAACGACCGTATCGTTGTCGAGGCGTTTGATGATCCGAAGGTGGAGGGCGTGACCTGTTACTTGTCGCGCGCCAAGACGGGTGGCGTGAAAGGTGGTCTGGGATTGGCCGAGGATCGCGCTGAAGCGTCTATTGCATGTCGCCAGGTCGGGCCGATCAACTTCAAGGGTGAGCTCAAGGATGGCGAGGAGGTGTTCAAGGAGCGCACCTCGCTGGTATTCAAGACTATGCAGGTGGTGCGATTCCTCGACAAGAAACGCAATACCCTGGTGTATCTGGTCTACAGCGATCGTTTGATCGAGGGCAGTCCGCAGAATGCGGTGACGGCGATTCCGATTCTGCCGTGGACTCACGCCCAGTAATCTGACGCAGGTCCAGGTGTGGGAGTCTGTGTGGCGAGGGGGCTTGCCCCCGTTGGGGTGCGAAGCGCCCCTGTAATCAGTTGCCGCGATCTTGAATCAGAAAGTGGTGACCGGTTTACGATTGCTGCGCAATCGAACGGGGGCAAGCCCCCTCGCCACATTTGCTAAATCGCAGGCAATAAAAAACCGACCCTGAGGTCGGTTTTTTAACGAGCGCGTCGCTTAGGCAGCAGCGGCAACGTTCAGGGCCTTGACGTGGCCATTCAGACGGCTCTTATGGCGAGCAGCTTTGTTCTTGTGGATGATGCCTTTATCGGCCATACGGTCGATAACTGGCACGGCCAGAACGTAAGCAGCTTGAGCTTTAGCAGCGTCTTTTGCGTCGATGGCTTTAACTACATTCTTGATGTAGGTACGAACCATGGAACGCAGGCTGGCGTTGTGGCTGCGACGCTTCTCAGCCTGTTTTGCACGTTTTTTGGCGGAAGGTGTGTTGGCCACCGTCGAGCTCCTCGAAAGACTTTTTAGGAAATAGCAAACAAAATAGGCCGCGAATCATGCCGATGAGTTGATGGCTTGTCAAGGGCGGAAGAGACGTTCCGCTAAGTGGCCGGTTCCGGCCCCATGAAAACTACTGCGCTCGGCAATACAGCGTTGAAAGCAGACTCAAAATGCTCATTGACTAAAGTCAACTCCGCTTTCTCGCCTGCTTTCGCCTTGTCTTGCCTTCGCTCGCTACGTTTTCAAGGGGGCGGTGCGCTGGATATTTCTTTCCGGCGCGCGACCTGTAAACTCGCGAGCTTTGGCTCTGTGCTGTTGCGGCGCGGAGTATCGCATAAGTGGGCGCGTTGTTCGCCTGCTGTTTATCGACAGGCACAAACTCTTTCAATGAATCTGCTCAAATCGTTGGCCGCTGTCAGCTCTATCACGATGCTTTCCCGGGTGTTGGGGTTTGTTCGTGACACTCTAATCGCCCGTGCATTTGGTGCCGGAATGGCGACCGACGCCTTCTTTATCGCCTTCAAACTGCCCAATCTGCTGCGGCGGATCTTTGCCGAAGGGGCGTTTTCCCAGGCCTTTGTGCCGATTCTTGCTGAATACAAAAGCCAGAAGGGCGAGGAGGCGACGCGGACCTTCATTGCCTACGTCTCAGGCCTGCTGACATTGGTACTGGCGCTGGTCACTGCGTTGGGCATGCTCGCCGCCCCCTGGGTTATCTGGGCCACGGCACCGGGTTTTGTCGATTCTCCGGAAAAATTCCAGCTGACCACCGATCTGTTGCGGGTCACTTTTCCTTATATATTGCTGATCTCCCTGTCATCGCTGGCCGGGGCGATCCTCAACACCTGGAACCGCTTCTCGGTGCCAGCCTTCGTGCCGACCCTGCTCAATGTCAGCATGATCATCTTTGCGGTATTCCTGACGCCGTACTTCGATCCGCCGGTGATGGCGCTGGGTTGGGCTGTTCTGGTGGGCGGGCTGGCGCAGTTGCTGTTTCAACTGCCACACCTGAAGAAAATCGGCATGCTGGTTTTGCCGCGCCTGAATCTGCGCGATAGCGGTGTCTGGCGGGTCATGAAACAGATGCTGCCCGCGATCATCGGGGTTTCTGTGAGTCAGATTTCGCTGATCATCAATACTATTTTTGCCTCGTTCCTGGTGGCCGGTTCCGTGTCCTGGATGTATTACGCCGACCGCCTGATGGAGTTGCCATCCGGCGTGCTGGGTGTGGCGCTGGGCACGATTTTGTTGCCGACCCTGGCCAAGACCTATGCCAGTCAGGATCGCCACGAATACTCGCGAATCCTCGATTGGGGGCTGCGCCTGTGCTTCATGCTGGTGTTGCCGTGCGCCCTGGCGCTGGGGATTCTGTCTGAGCCGCTGACGGCCTCACTGTTCCAGTACGGCCAGTTCAGTGCTTTCGATGCGGCCATGACCCAGCGTGCGTTGATCGCTTATTCCGTCGGCTTGCTGGGGATTATTGTGATTAAAGTGCTGGCACCTGGCTTCTATGCGCAACAAAACATCCGCACGCCGGTGAAAATCGCGATTTTCACCCTGATCGTCACCCAGCTGTTCAACCTGGTGCTGATCGGTCCGCTGGCGCACGCCGGCCTGGCCCTGGCCATCAGCGCGGGTGCCTGCATCAACGCCGGTTTGCTTTTTTATCAACTGCGCAAGCAGCAGATGTATCAGCCGCAACCGGGCTGGGCGAAGTTCGGGCTCAAATTGCTGGTGGCGGTAGCGGTGATGTCTGCAGTATTGCTGGGTGCGATGCACTTTATGCCGGCCTGGGGGCAGGGGCCTATGCTTGAGCGGCTGCTGCGTCTGGGTGCATTGGTGATCGCTGGCGTCGTGGCGTATTTCGGCATGTTGCTGTTGATGGGCTTCCGTTTGCGCGACTTCAATCGCAAGGCCTTGAGCTGAAGACGTTATCTCGATAATCATGGGCGAACCGGCAGTTTTGTCGGCTCGATTACTTTGGGTTACGGTGTTGCCTGTCGTCGGCCGCCGGGTGTGGTTATAATCGACCACTTTATGAGCAAGAAGCGCGTTATGCAGCTGGTTCGAGGTCTCCACAACCTGCGCCCCCAGCATCGGGGCTGTGTCGCCACTATTGGCAACTTTGACGGTGTTCACCGTGGCCACCAGGCTATCCTGGTCCGGCTGCGAGAGCGTGCGCTCGAGTTGGGCGTGCCCAGCTGCGTGGTGATTTTCGAGCCGCAGCCGCGGGAGTTCTTCGCTCCGGAAACCGCCCCGGCCCGTCTGGCTCGTCTGCGGGACAAACTGCAGTTGTTGGCCGAAGAAGGTGTCGACCGGGTGTTGTGCCTGGCTTTCAACCATCGCCTGAGCAAACTCAGCGCCAGAGAATTCGTCGATACCATTCTGGTGGACGGCCTCGGCGTGCAGCATCTGGAAGTCGGTGACGATTTCCGGTTTGGCTGCGACCGGCTGGGGGATTTCGACTACTTGCAACAGGCCGGCGTCCTTCAGGGCTTTACCGTCGAAGCAGCGCAGACCGTCGAGCTGGACGGCATTCGTGTCAGCAGCACTCAGGTCCGCAATGCTCTGGCGGCTGCCGATTTCGCCTTGGCCGAGCAACTGCTCGGTCGCCCGTACCGGATTGCCGGGCGGGTCCTGCACGGCCAGAAGCTGGCGCGCCAGCTGGGTACGCCCACGGCCAACGTGCAACTCAAGCGTCGCCGTGTGCCGTTGAGCGGGGTTTACCTGGTCAGCGTCGACATCGATGGCAAGACCTGGCCAGGCGTCGCCAATATTGGTGTGCGGCCAACGGTCGAAGGGGATGGCAAAGCCCACCTCGAAGTGCACCTTTTAGATTTTGCCGGCGATCTGTATGACCGGCGTTTGACGGTGGTTTTCCACCACAAGCTGCGTGAAGAGCAGCGTTTCGCCTCTCTGGAGGCGCTTAAGACGGCGATCAATGCGGATATCGCCGCCGCCCGTGCCCTGTCGCACCTAGCGCCAATCGCTAATGAAGAGCCTTAAATGACCGACTATAAAGCCACGCTAAACCTTCCGGACACCGCCTTCCCAATGAAGGCCGGCCTGCCTCAGCGCGAACCGCAGATTCTGCAGCGCTGGGACAGCATTGGCCTGTACGGTAAGTTGCGCGAGATTGGCAAGGATCGTCCGAAGTTCGTACTGCACGACGGTCCTCCGTACGCCAACGGCACGATTCACATCGGTCATGCGCTGAACAAGATTCTCAAGGACATGATCATCCGCTCGAAAACCCTGTCGGGTTTCGACGCACCTTATGTTCCGGGCTGGGACTGCCACGGTCTGCCGATCGAGCACAAAGTCGAAGTGACCCATGGCAAGAACCTGGGCGCCGACAAGACCCGCGAACTGTGCCGTGCCTACGCCACCGAGCAGATCGAAGGCCAGAAGTCCGAATTCATCCGTCTGGGTGTGTTGGGCGACTTCGCCAACCCGTACAAAACTATGGACTTCAAAAACGAGGCCGGTGAAATCCGCGCCCTGGCGGAAATCGTCAAGGGTGGCTTCGTGTTCAAGGGCTTGAAGCCTGTGAACTGGTGCTTTGACTGCGGTTCGGCCCTGGCTGAAGCGGAAGTCGAGTACGAGAACAAAAAGTCCGCGACCATCGACGTGGCCTTCCCGATCGCCGACGAAGCCAAACTGGCTGCCGCGTTCGGTCTGCCGTCGTTGGGCAAACCTGCTTCGATCGTGATCTGGACCACCACTCCGTGGACTATCCCGGCCAACCAGGCGCTGAACGTTCACCCGGAGTTCAACTACGCCCTGGTCGACGTCGGCGACAAGCTGCTGGTACTGGCTGAAGAACTGGTCGAGTCCTGCCTGGCCCGCTACAGCCTGGAAGGTTCGGTGATCGCCACCACTACCGGTAAAGCGCTGGAACTGATCAACTTCCGTCACCCGTTCTACGATCGCCTGTCGCCGGTTTACCTGGCCGACTACGTCGAACTGGGCGCGGGCACCGGCGTGGTTCACTCCTCGCCAGCCTACGGCGTAGACGACTTCGTGACCTGCAAGAAGTACGGCATGGTCAACGATGACATCATCAATCCGGTGCAAAGCAATGGCGTGTATGTGCCATCGCTGGAGTTCTTCGGCGGCCAGTTCATCTGGAAGGCCAATCCGGCCATCGTCGATAAACTGACCGAAGTCGGCGCGCTGCTGCACACCACCACCATCGAACACAGCTACATGCATTGCTGGCGTCACAAGACCCCGCTGATCTACCGCGCCACCGCGCAGTGGTTCATCGGCATGGACAAAGAGCCAGCAGCGGGCGACACCCTGCGCAAACGCGCGATCAAAGCCATCGAAGACACCAAATTCGTCCCGGCCTGGGGCCAGGCGCGCCTGCACTCGATGATCGCCAACCGTCCGGACTGGTGCATCTCCCGTCAGCGCAACTGGGGCGTGCCGATCCCGTTCTTCCTGAACAAGGAAAGCGGCGAACTGCACCCACGCACCGTCGAACTGATGGAAATCGTCGCCCAGCGCGTCGAAGTCGAAGGCATCGAAGCCTGGTTCAAGATGGACGCCGCCGAGTTGCTCGGTGACGAAGCGCCCCTGTACGACAAGATCAGCGACACCCTGGACGTCTGGTTCGACTCGGGCACCACGCACTGGCACGTCCTGCGCGGTTCGCACCCGATGGGTCACGAGACCGGCCCACGCGCCGACCTGTACCTGGAAGGTTCGGACCAACACCGCGGCTGGTTCCACTCGTCGTTGCTGACCGGTTGCGCCATCGACGACCACGCACCGTACCGCGAACTGCTGACCCACGGTTTCACCGTCGACGAATCCGGTCGCAAAATGTCCAAGTCCCTGGGCAACGTGATCGCGCCGCAGAAGGTCAACGACACCCTGGGCGCCGACATCATGCGTCTTTGGGTCGCTTCCACCGATTACTCGGGTGAAATGGCGGTTTCCGAGCAGATCCTGCAACGCAGTGCGGACGCTTACCGGCGTATCCGTAACACCGCGCGCTTCCTGCTTTCCAACCTGACCGGTTTCAACCCGGCCACCGACCTCCTGCCGGCCGAAGAAATGCTCGCCCTGGACCGTTGGGCCGTGGATCGCACGCTGTTGCTGCAACGCGAGCTGCAGGAGCACTACGGCGAATACCGCTTCTGGAACGTCTATTCCAAGATCCACAACTTCTGCGTGCAGGAGCTGGGCGGTTTCTACCTGGACATCATCAAGGACCGCCAGTACACCACTGGCGCCGACAGCAAGGCCCGTCGTTCGTGCCAGACCGCGCTGTTCCACATCAGCGAAGCGCTGGTGCGCTGGATCGCGCCGATCCTGGCGTTCACCGCCGACGAGCTGTGGCAATACCTGCCGGGCGAGCGTAACGAGTCTGTGATGCTCAACACCTGGTACGAAGGCCTGAGCGAACTGCCGGAAGGCTTCGAGCTGGATCGCGCTTACTGGGACCGGATCATGGCGGTCAAGGTTGCGGTCAACAAGGAAATGGAAATCCAGCGTGCAGCCAAGGCCGTCGGTGGCAACCTGCAAGCCGAAGTGACGCTGTTCGCCGAAGACGCGCTGAGCGCCGACCTGGCCAAGCTGAGCAACGAACTGCGTTTCGTGCTGATCACTTCGACCGCCAGTGTTGCGCCATTGGTGCAGGCACCGGCCGATGCCGTGGTCACCGAAGTCAGCGGCCTGAAGCTCAAGATCGTCAAGTCGGCTCACGCCAAGTGCGCCCGTTGCTGGCACTGCCGTGAAGACGTCGGCGTGAACCCGGAACATCCGGAAATCTGCGGTCGTTGCGTCGACAACATCAGCGGCGCGGGCGAGGTTCGTCACTATGCCTAATGCGGCTGGCCGTTTCGGACGGCTGAGCTGGCTCTGGTTGAGTTTGCTGGTCCTGGTCATCGACCAGGCCAGCAAGTTCTACTTCGAAGGCAAGCTCGAGATGTACCAGCAAATCGTGGTGATCCCCGATTTATTCAGCTGGACCCTGGCCTACAACACTGGCGCGGCGTTCAGCTTCCTGGCTGACAGCTCCGGCTGGCAGCGCTGGTTGTTTGCCTTGATCGCGGTGGTGGTCAGTGCGGTGCTGGTGATCTGGCTCAAGCGCTTGGGGCGCAACGAAACCTGGCTGGCGATTGCGCTGGCCCTGGTGCTGGGTGGCGCGCTGGGCAATCTGTACGATCGTATTGCCCTGGGCCATGTGATCGATTTCATTCTGGTGCACTGGCAGAACCGCTGGTATTTCCCGGCGTTCAACTTTGCTGACAGTGCTATTTCTGTCGGTGCCGTGATGCTTGCACTGGATATGTTCAAAAGTAAGAAGACCGGAGAAACCGTTCATGACTGAACAGGTATTGGCTGAACAGCGTATCGGCCAGAACACGGAAGTCACCTTGCACTTTGCATTGCGCCTGGAGAACGGCGACACCGTCGACAGCACGTTCGATAAAGCCCCGGCGACCTTCAAGGTCGGCGACGGCAACCTGTTGCCAGGCTTCGAGGCCGCGCTGTTCGGCTTCAAGGCCGGCGACAAGCGCAGCCTGGCCATCGAGCCGGAAAACGCTTTTGGCCAGCCTAACCCGCAAAACGTGCAGATCATCCCGCGCTCGCAGTTCCAGGACATGGAACTGTCGCCAGGATTGCTGGTGATCTTCAATGATGCGGCCAATACCGAGCTGCCAGGCGTGGTGAAGGAATTCGATGACGCGCAAGTGACCATCGACTTCAACCACCCGCTCGCCGGTAAGACCTTGACCTTTGACGTCGAGATCATCAACGTCAAAGCGCTGTAAAGTTGTGGGAGCGAGCCACAGCAGGCTCGCTCCCACAGGTTTTTCACTGTTTTCGCTATTTCTTGCGCGCAAGACACGAGGCACAGCATGCAAATCAAACTCGCCAACCCCCGTGGCTTCTGCGCCGGTGTGGACCGGGCGATCGAAATCGTCAACCGCGCCCTGGAAGTCTTCGGGCCGCCGATCTATGTGCGCCACGAAGTGGTCCATAACAAATTCGTCGTCGAAGACCTGCGTGCCCGTGGGGCGATCTTCGTCGAGGAACTGGATCAGGTGCCGGACGACGTGATCGTGATCTTCAGCGCCCACGGCGTTTCCCAGGCCGTGCGTACCGAAGCCACAGGTCGTGGCCTGAAGGTGTTCGACGCGACCTGCCCGCTGGTGACCAAGGTGCACATCGAAGTCGCGCGTTACAGTCGTGACGGCCGTGAATGCATCCTTATCGGCCATGCTGGCCATCCTGAAGTCGAAGGCACCATGGGCCAGTACGATGGCAGCAATGGTGGCGCGATCTATCTGGTCGAAGACGAGAAAGATGTCGCCGAGTTGCAGGTGAACAACCCTGAAAAGCTGGCCTTCGTTACCCAGACCACCCTGTCCATGGACGACACCAGTCGCGTGATCGACGCCCTGCGTACACGTTTCCCGGCGATCGGCGGTCCGCGCAAGGACGACATCTGCTACGCCACGCAAAACCGTCAGGACGCTGTCAAGCAACTGGCGGACGAGTGCGACGTGGTGCTGGTGGTTGGCAGCCCGAACAGCTCCAACTCCAATCGTCTGCGTGAACTGGCCGAACGCATGGCCACCCCGGCCTATCTGATCGACGGTGCCGAAGACCTGCAAAAGAGCTGGTTCGACGGTGTCGAGCGTATTGGCATCACGGCCGGTGCCTCCGCTCCGGAAGTGCTGGTACGTGGCGTGATCCAGCAATTGCAGGCCTGGGGTGCCACGGGGGCCGATGAACTGGCCGGTCGCGAGGAGAACATCACCTTCTCCATGCCTAAAGAGCTGCGCGTGCGTTCGCTGCTGTAATACTTTTCGCCTTTCGACACAGCGCCTGCTCAGCCTTATGGTTGGCCAGGCGCACTCGACCGCTCGCCGCCAGCACCACCTGGAGCTGGCTGACCGGCTCGCGAGCCGAACAAATATGTAGCGTCCCTGCCTGAAATGCCCGTTCGGGCATCAGCGGTTGGCCCAGACTGCTGAAACGCACGAAGCGCCTGACCGGCCAATTGCCGACAATCGGCACCCGAGTGCTACTCATGTGCTCAACCAGCAGCGGATTGCTGTTGTCTTCCGGGCCTTTGCCGCTGATATCCAGAATGATCCGCCAGCCTTGGCTCCAGTCGCCGTTGATAGCGTGAATCACCACGCTCTGATTGCGGGTGATGGCAGCCGTTCTGGCTGTGCGTATACCACTGACAATTGACTGCGCCGCTTGCTCCCGATGGTTTGATTCTGTCAGGGCTGCAAATGCCGGGCTGACCAGGTGCAGAACAATCCCGACAATTGTCAGTCCCATGAGCAGTCCGATCAGGTTGAAACCTTGCTGATGCATGTCATCTCCCTCCATGGAGTGCTGCGGCCCGCGCGATCCTTGCGCGAGTAATGGCAAAACAACCGTACATCTGTCGGTCGAATGTTCTAGCGTGTAGAAGCAGGTATAGCCGACGGCAACGGAGGGCACTGATGGATCATCGTACAAAAGGTTTCACGCTGATCGAGCTGCTGGTCACGCTCGCGGTGTTTCTGATCCTGATTACCCTGGCCGTTCCGGCGTTCACCCGCTCGGTGCAAAGCAACAAGGCCGACACCGAGGTCGGCGATTTGCAACGGGCACTCAATTACGCACGGCTTGAGGCGATTGATCGGGGCCTCACCACTCGGGTTCGCCCGACGGCCGGCGGCAGTGTCTGGACCGGCGAGCTGAGCGTTTATGACGGTACTGGCAATCCGGCCAATGTATTGCGGGTTGTTCCAGCGATGAGCAGCGGAGCAACTCTGACGCTAACCTCAGGAGTGACCGCGATTGATTTCAACAATCTCGGCGGTTTGGCGGCGCCGTCCACGGCGGTGGTGATCAGTTATGTGCTGGGGGCGCAAAGCAGGACGCTGAATGTGTGTTTGAACGGACGAATTCTATTGGGTGGAAGTTGCGGATGAGGGGTTGGAGCAAGCGTGCACAGGAGGGCATGACGCTGATCGAGGTATTGGTCGCGTTGTTGGTGCTGGCTGTGGGTCTGTTGGGCGCGGCGGCGATTCAGCTCAATGCGCTGAAGTACACCGACAGCTCGCGGATGACCAGTCAGGCGAGTTTTATCGCCTACGACATGATGGACCGCATCCGCGCCAACTCCGGCGCCGATTACACCGTCACGCCACCGACCTCGGGCAACCTGAGCGTGGCCCGGGATCAGGACCTCTACGACTTCACTACCAATATCATCAATTTCGGCGGCGCCACGGCCACCGGCAGCATCGTCCGCAACCAGCGGGTGTACACCATCACCATTACCTGGGACGACTCCCGGGCCGCCAATATCGCCGATTCGCGCCGCAGTTTCGTCCTCACCAGCCGCGCCACCGTTGATCCGGCGACGACACCATGAACAGAACCAGCAGAGGTTTCGGCCTGATCGAATTGCTGATAGCCCTGGCATTGAGCTTGATCGTGATCCTGGGCGTGGCGCAGATTTTCATCGCGGCCAAAAACACCTACGTCAGCCAGAGCACTGCCGCCGGCATGCAGGAAGATGCACGGTTCGTCCTGAGCAAGATGATTCAGGAAATTCGCATGGTCGGCATGTTCGGTTGTCTGGGTACGATTACCGACGCCAGCTCGGCGGGGGATTTCAATGCAAGCCTGCTCACGCCGATCAGTTGGGATAATGCCAACCTCAAATTGACGCTGGTCACCGCAGATGTCGGCGGCAGTGGCGGAGTGCCGACCTGGACGGTGGTTTCCGACTGTCGAAATACCGCGACGGCCTACACCGGTTTACGCACGCCGGCATCGGGGCAGTTGGCGTTTCCGATCAGGCGGCTGATCTACAGCTTCAGCAACAACCAACTGCTGATGGGCACCGGCACCGGCACGCCGACTCAGGCGGTGCTCATCAATAACGTCAGTGCTTTTGGCGTGAGCTTCGGGCTCGCCAGCTCAGCTACGGATACAGCCGCCTCCAGCTATAGCAGCAATCCGTCCGATCCGGCGCGAATCCGCAGTGTGCGGCTGACGCTGACCCTCACCGACCCGAACAACCGGGTCCGCAATCAAACCTTCAACGTAGTTGCCGCCTTGCGCAACCGGTTGCAATGAGGGGAGGGCCGATGAGTCGTGCACCCATGACATCTCACGCCCAGCGCGGCATGGCGCTGTTGGTCAGCCTGGTGTTTCTCCTGGTGCTGACGTTGATCGGTCTCTCGTCGATGCAGAGCGCCACGTTGCAGGAGAAAATGACCAGCAGCGTGATCCTGCGCAACCAGTCGTTCCAGGGCGCGGAAGCGGCGTTGCGGGTTGGTGAAAGCGCGGTGCAACTGAACTCCTACTCATTGCCGGTCTGCAGTGGCACCAGCCAATGCGCGCCGCCGGCCGAGGCGTCGGTCATCACCGCCGCCGGGTTCAACTCCACCTCGGGGGTGACCTGGATCGCTTCCGGTAGCGGCTTTTACGGAGTGCAGAACATCGGCACTACCCTGACTGCCGTGAACGTGGCGAGCAACACGTCGGCAACACTTTACCGAGTGACCGCCGTAGGCATCGCGGGCAGCTCGCGCAGTGTGGTGGAGAGTATTTATGCGAAGTACTGAGACCCGCACAGGCTGGCGCCGTTGGTTACTGCAGCTGTTCTGCGGCGCGGCCTCGAGCCTTTATCTGGCCGCGCCGACCTACGCCTTCATGCCCTCGGATTCGCCGCTGTTGAGCGCCGCCGCCGTGCCTCCCAATGTGATGCTGCTGCTCGATGACTCGGGGAGTATGAACAACATTATCTGGGCGGCCGGCTTCGACCCGACGGTCGTACGCACCCCGGTGACGATTTGCCTCTCCAATGGTTCGTGCAACAAAGGCCGCGACCTGGACATGACCGATAACAATATCGCCTTGTCGAGTTTGAATCATGGAACATGCTCGAAGGCCGGATGGTACGGTTTTTATAAAAACAGCCTTCTCGGTCTGGATTCGCTTTGCCTGAAGCTTCCCGATCCGGTGGGAAGCGAGGACACGCGGTATACGGCGAATTATTTGTCCTACCTGATCAGCCTGGCCAACAACACTGACCGGGACTTCACCGACGGCTCGATCCCCAACGATTACCGGATGAACGTGGCGCGCAACGTTTCCAAGACGTTGGTGGCCAACAACCGTTCGCTACGCATCGGCCTGTCGACATTCAACCTGGCGGTCGGCAACCATAAGAATGACGGTGGTTACATCGCCCGCTCGATCAGCGATTTGTCGGCGGTCAGCGGCACTGTGACTCAGGCTCAAGCCGATACCAATTACACCTCACTGATCGCCGGGATCGACGAGCTGAGTGCGCAAGCCAATACGCCGCTGGCGGAAGCCTATTACGAGATCACTCGTTATTTCCGTGGCATGGCGCCGTACAACAACTCGACGCCCGCCACCTATACCAGTCCGATTCAGTACCGTTGCCAGAAAAACTACGGGGTGGTGATCAGCGATGGTCTGCCGACCTACGATCGAACCTTTCCGACCGACGATCCGCTGGGTGGCAGCCGGTTACCGAACTGGGACGGGATCAGCAGTAACGATGGTGCCGACCCCTCAGGCGATGATGAGGGCGACACCCTGTACCTGGATGACATTGCCAAGTTCGCCTTCGACATCGACATGCGCTCCACGGGAACCGATGCCACTGGCAAAAGTTGGAACGCCCTGGATTTTCCCAGGCAGTACATGAACACCTATACCGTGGGTTTCACCGCTGCAAACCAGATGTTGGCGGATGCCGCGACCTATGGGCAGGGCAAGTACTACCAGGCGAGCGACAGTGCGGGACTTAACAATGCACTGACTGCTGCCCTGAGCGACATCACTTCCAAGGCCGGCTCAGGTGGCAGTGGTGTGGCCAGCGGCACGACCCTGACCAGCAACTCGAGCTATTTCCAGACCAGCTACGATCCCAAGGACTGGCGGGGTACGATCAAGTCCTTCGGCTTCACGTCGGCGGGCGCGGTTAACACCGCCGCTGCGCTGTGGACGACCGACACCACCATCGTGCCCGGCGCCACTGCACCGACCTACCAGTCCTGGAACACGCAAACCAACGCGGCGGTCACCCTGGCTTACAGCAATTTCTCTGCGGCGCAGCAGACAGCCCTCAACCAGGGACTGCCCACTGGCATCAACGGCAACGATCTGGTGGAGTGGAGCAAGGGCATCAACAAAACCGGGCTGAAAGTTCGCAGTGTATTGCTCGGTGACATCATCAATTCGCCACTCGTGCTGGCCTCACCTACGGACAAAACCGCGTCCGATCTGGTGGCAGACACCAGCTACAGCACTTACCTGACCACCAAAGCCGCCAACATGAATGCCAGCCTGGTGGTGAATGCCAACGACGGTTTTGTAAACATCATCAACTCGGCCAACGGTGTCAGGCGTTATGCCTACATGCCCTCCAGCGTGCTGCCATCGTTGAACGACATCGCTGATCCCACTTACATCAACGGTGTGAGCCACAAGTTTCTGGTCGATGGCCAGGTCGGCGTGTTCGATGCCCAGCTCAACAGCGCCTGGAAAACCCTGGCGATTGGCGGAACGGGGGCGGGCGGCAGAACCTTTTATGCGCTGCAATTGTTCGACGCATCGGCTGGTAACGAGACTAAGGCACTGTGGGAAGTCAGCGCACCGGCCACGGCCAGTACAGCGAACATTTTCAATGATCTGGGTTATGCCTATGCACGTCCAGAAGTGGCACGCTTGGCTGATGGGCGCTGGGCTGCGTTTATCTCCAATGGCTATGGCAGCAACTCCGGGGTGGCGGCGTTGTATGTGGTGGATATTCGCGACGGCTCGCTGATTAAGAAAATCGTGGTCGACAGTACCGAAACCACCAACGGCCTGTCGTCGGTGAAGCTCAGGGTCAACTCGCAGAATGTGGTGCAGGCTGCCTATGGGGGCGACCTGAAAGGGCGGTTGTGGAAGTTCGATTTGAGTGGCACCACCCCTGACACCTGGGGCGTGGCGTTTTCCGGCAAGCCGTTGTTCACCACTGCAGGTGGCGCGACCCAGCCGATTACCGCGCAACCGTTGCTGGCGGATCACGTGTTGGGCGGCAAGGAGGTGTTTTTCGGCACCGGCAAATTCAATGAGGTTGCCGACAAGACCAACAAGGATCTGCAGGCGTTCTACGCGGTATGGGATGCCGAGGGGGGCGCAGGACAAATCACCGTTTCCAGTTTGCAGGCGCAGGCGGTGACCGGCGTGTTTTCGGGCAGCACCGGGCAATTCATCACCACCAGCCAGAACGAGGTGACCTACCCGGCCAAGAAAGGCTGGTACTTGCCCCTGGTGTACAACAACGTGCTGACGGGGGAGCGGGTGATCTATCAGGCCAGCCTGGTATCGGGGCGAATAGTTTTTACCACGCTCAGCGTGGATACCGTGGACCCCTGTGCCAGCTTCGGTACCGGCAAACTGGTCGAACTCGATGCGTTCAGCGGTAAGATGCTCAATTACGCGGTACTCGACACCAATGCCGACGGGGTGGTCGACAGCAACGACACGATTTCCAGCGGGGTGATCTTCACCGGTGGTATCCCGACCCTGAACGCGGTCGTCAATGACGCAACCCGCAAGATTGTGAACGACTCCGGTGGTGGCGTGACCACTCTGGTGGAAAAATCCGGTGGCGGCAGCGGCCGTCGCATCATGTGGCGACAAATACAGTAAGTGAGAGTTGAGGCATGCGCAGATCCAACCGAGGTTTTACCCTGATCGAAATCATGATCGTGATTGCGATCATCGGGATCGTCATCACCATTGGCTATCCGAGCCTCACCGAGTACGTAAAAAAGGGCCGCCGTACTGAAGTCGCCGGGTTGCTTTCCGAGCAGGCGCAGATCCTCGAGCGTTTCTATTCGAAGAATAATGTCTACACCAATGCCACTGGCCTCAGCGCTGGCAATGATTTCTACACCATCACCCCGACCCTGACCGATCAGACCTTCCTGCTGACGGCAACACGCAAGGCCGGTTCGACCATGGCCAGCGACAAGTGCGGTGATTTCACTCTCACCAATACCGGTGTCAGGAGCATGGTCAATGCCGCGTCCGGCCTGGCCACCAAGGATTGCTGGGGTCGCTGAGTTCCTTTTTCGGGCGCCTTTTGCGCCCTCTGTCTATTGAACGGTTGGATCAGAACATGAGCAGTGAACAGCAAGTGGTGATTGTCGGTGGCGGGGTGATTGGCCTGCTGACGGCGTTCAATCTCGCGTCCGAAGTGCAGAGCGTGGTGCTGCTGGACCGCTCGAACGTCGGTCAGGAGTCTTCCTGGGCCGGTGGCGGGATCGTTTCGCCGCTCTACCCATGGCGCTACAGCCCGGCGGTCACTGCACTGGCTCATTGGTCCCAGGATTTTTATCCACAACTGGCCCAGCGTTTGTTCGCTGCCACCGGTGTCGATCCTGAAGTGCACACCACCGGGTTGTATTGGCTGGACCTGGATGACGAAGCCGAAGCACTCGCCTGGGCCAAACGGGAGAACCGTCCGCTGCGGGCTGTGGATATCTCTGCGGCCCACGATGCAGTGCCGGTATTGGGCGACGGTTTTTCGCGGGCGATCTACATGGCCGATGTGGCCAATGTGCGTAATCCACGGCTGGTGAAGTCCCTCAAGGCCGCCTTGCTGGCGTTGCCGAACGTGACGATCCATGAACAATGCGAGGTCAGCGAATTTATCCGGGAAGGTTCTGCGGTGGTCGGGGTACAAACCTCGATGGGGGCCATTCGGGGTGATGAGGTGGTTTTGACGGCGGGGGCCTGGAGCGGTGACTTGCTGAAAAAGCTGGGCCTGGAGCTGCCGGTCGAACCGGTCAAGGGACAGATGATTCTCTACAAGTGCGCAGCGGACTTCCTTCCGAGCATGGTCCTGGCCAAGGGGCGTTATGCCATTCCCCGGCGCGACGGGCACATCCTGATCGGCAGTACGCTGGAGCATGAGGGCTTCGACAAGACGCCAACCGACACCGCGCTGGAAAGCCTGAAGGCATCGGCGGTGGAATTGATTCCGGCATTGGCGGATGCCGAGGTGGTGGGGCATTGGGCGGGGTTACGGCCCGGGTCGCCTGAAGGAATCCCCTATATCGGTCGGGTGCCGGGATATGACGGGCTCTGGCTCAATTGCGGGCATTACCGTAACGGGCTGGTGCTGGCGCCGGCGTCGTGTCAGTTGTTTGCCGATGTGATGCTGGGGCGGGCGCCGATTATCGACCCTGCGCCGTATGCGCCAGCCGGACGAATCTGACAGAAGAGCTGTTAACGGTTCAATCCAGCCCCAATTTCTTCAGCCTGTAACGCATCGACCGAAACGACAGATTCAATCGCTGGGCCGCCGCCGTGCGGTTCCAGCGGGTTTCTTCCAGGGCCTGGAGGATGAGTTTGCGTTCGACGTTTTCCAGATAGGCTTCCAGATTATCGATCTGTGTCAGGTCCGGCACGCCGCCGTCCGGGTTGCAGTTGCCTTCAGCCAGGCGCAGGTCGCTGGCTTCGATCTGTTTGTTCTCGCACAAGGTGTGAGCCCGCTCGAGCATGTTCTCCAATTCCCGCACGTTTCCAGGAAAGCGATAGTTTTTCAGCGCTTCGAGGGCTTGCGGGTGGAGTTTTGCTGGGGGTTGGCCAGTGCTGGCCGCCAGTCGCTTGAGCATATTGTTGGCCAGAAGCTCAATGTCGTCGCGGCGTTCGCGCAAGGACGGTACTCGCAGCTCGATCACGTTCAGGCGGTAGTACAGGTCCTGGCGAAAGCGTTCGGCGGCGACTTCGGCGTCGAGGTCTTTGTGTGTGGCGCAGAGGATGCGCACATCGACCACGGTTTCCTGCTGGCCACCGATGCTGCGAACGGCTTTCTCCTGAATCGCCCGCAGCAGTTTGACCTGCATTGCCAGCGGCAGGTCAGCCACTTCGTCGAGGAACAATGTACCGCCATGGGCGGCCTGGAACAGCCCGGGCTTGTCTTCGATGGCGCCGCTGAAACTGCCTTTGCGATGGCCGAAAAACTCGCTTTCCATCAGTTCTGACGGGATTGCCCCACAGTTCACCGGGACGAACGGTCGGCTGGCGCGCGGGCCTTGGTCGTGGATCAGTCGAGCGACCAGTTCCTTGCCGCTGCCGGACTCGCCACTGATGTACACCGGAGCCTGGCTGCGGGCCAGTTTGTCGATTTGTTTGCGCAGGTTGCGCATTGGCAGCGAGTCGCCCAGCAGTCGACGGTCGATGCCGCTGCTGGTGCCGCCTGGCGCTGGCAAGCTCAGGGCGCTGATGACCAGTTCGCGCAGGCGGGTGAGGTCGACCGGTTTGGTCAGGAAGTCGAAGGCGCCGGCCTTGAGGGCATTTATTGCTGTCTCCAGGCTGCCGTAGGCGGTGATCATCGCCACCGGCACTTGTGCATAGCGCTGCTGGATGTGCTGCACCAGCGCCAGACCGGTGCCGTCAGGCAGGCGCATGTCGGTCAGGCACAGGTCGAACGTATCCCGAGCCAGTAGCGCCTGCGCTTCTGCGAGGTTGCGTGCGCTGAAGGTGTCGAGTTTCATCCGTCCCAGGGTGATTTCCAGGAGTTCGCGGATATCCGGCTCGTCGTCGACGATGAGGATTTTTTGCCGTGGGCTCGTGTTCAACTTTGTTTCCGTCCGTGAGCAAAGGTGATGCGAAAGCAGCCGCCGCCTTGGCGTGATTTGAAGTCTAGGCGGGCTTGATTGCTTTCGCACAGCTCACGGGACAGATAAAGCCCCAGGCCAGTACCCTGGCTGCTGGTGGTGAAGAACGGTTCGAACAGGTGAGTACGCTGGTCCGGTGCAACGCCGGGGCCATCGTCCAGGACTTCCAGGGTCGGCAACTGGCTGTCCGGGTCGACAAACAACTCGAGCCAGGCCTGCGCCCGATCATGCTTGAGGGCGCTATGGCGCCAGGCATTGCGCAACAGGTTATCGAGAATCTGGGTCAGCTGATCCGGATCCATCAGGGTTTTGAAGTCTCCCGAACCGATGCGCAGGTGAATCTGCTGATGTTCTTTCGAGCCTTCGCGGGTTTCGGCGACGAAATGCTCCAGCCACGGCTTCAAATCGAGCCGTTGCGGCACGGTTTGCTGGCGACGGGACAATTGCAGGACGTTTTCGATTACCCGATTCATGCGCTGAGATTGGTCTTGAATAATCTGCGTCAGACGCCGGTCCGCGCCGTTCAGTTCCTCGGATTCCTGCAGTAACTGCGCGGCATGACTAATGGCGCCCAGTGGATTGCGGATCTCATGGGCAATCCCGGCGGTCAGGCGACCTAAGGCCGCGAGTTTCAGTTGTTGGGCCTGTTGGGCGATTTGGGCGAGGTCTTCGAGAAAAACCAGCGTCTGGTGGTGCGGGCTTTGGTCCAGGGCAATGAAGCTTGGTTGCAGCTCCAGGCCGTTGCTGGCGATCTGCAGGCTTTGCGGGCGCAACGTTGGATTGTTGAGCCACAGTTGGAGCCGCTCGACCAACGGTGTCGAGTAATCGTCGATCAACTGGCCGTCCAGTTTTTCCTGCCCCAGCAAGGTCAAGGCGCTGTGATTGGCCAGTTGCACCCGCCGCTGGTTGTCGAGCACCAGAATGCCCGTGCGCATGCGTTGCAGGATCAGTGCGTTGAGGGCTTCGAGACCGAGCACTTCACTGGCCCGCTGTTCGGCCAGGGTTTCGCTGACCTCCAATCGTCGGGTCAAGCCCTGCACCAGCAGCGCCGCGGCAAAACACAGGGCGCCGAGGGTGCCGATTTGCAGGTAATCGCTGGGGCTGGCGGGGTGGTTGAAGCTCAGGATGAAGCTCAAACCCACAATGCCAAGGGCACCGACCGCTGCGATCAGCAGACCGAAACGCCCGCGCAGCAAGGTATTGCTGATGGCCACTGAGACGATCAGCAAATTGCCGATGGCACTGGCCATGCCGCCTGCGGCATAGAACAGGCCGCACAGCAGCAGGACATCGACCAGCGCCAGGCCGAACAGCTGCGCGGGGCGCCGGGTGTTCCCCAGAAAGACCACCAGCAGGATATTCAGCACCAGGTACAACCAGCTGCCGTTGCGCAGCAGGTCGTCATTGGCGAACTTCAGCAACTGGTTGTCCATGTTGCTGGAGATCAACAGCACCAGGGTGATGCCGACGCTTAAGCGGTAGAGGTGATAGAGGCGCAGCAGTCGCTGGGCCTGTTTGTTGCCTGGGCTGGGCGTCTCAGCGATCACTGGAGCCCGGGCCTTGCTCAAGGTGAGCCTGGCTGCAATACCACTGTTGTTCGAGTTTCAACGCGCGGTCGCGGGGCAGGTGTACGCCGCAATGAGCACAGCGAACCATGGGCGGAGCATCTTGCTCGCGCGGCATATTGGCGACCGACGTCGGGCCCTTGAACTTGCGCCAGAACCATACGGCAGCGGCAATCAGGGCGATCCAGAACAATAGACGAAGCATGGTGAGCTGCTTTTTGATTAATGAATTGGCAGTTTAGCCAAGGACGGGTCAAGCGCACAGCGCAATACGCTCACCCTAAAGTCCGGCAATAAAAAAGGCGCCTCGAAAGGCGCCTTCCCGGTACAACATCCCCGCGTCAGTCGAACAGGCCGAAGGTCATGTGACTGAACCAGGAACGGTCGGTGTTGCTGGACTCGGGTTCCGGTTCTTCGATCACATCGCCGTTTTCATCTTTAGGCTTGAGCTCGTTCGGAATCGCGTCCTTGGCATCCTGGAACTGCTTCTGCACGTCCTGGTTGGCGCGGGTTTCGCCCGGCGGCAGTGGCGGACGGGATTCGATCAGGCCCAGGGTGGCCTTGCTCAGCCACGAACGGTTGTCGGCTTCGGCTACCCTCGGCACAAACTGACCGTCCACCAGGCTTGGGTGGTTCGGGTAGTTGAGTTTCAGGGTTTCGAGGCTGGTCGCAGCCAGTTCGTCCAGGTGCAGGCGCTGGTAGGCTTCGGTCATCACCGCCAGGCCGTCACCGACCGATGGGGTTTCCTGGAAGTTTTCCACTACATAACGGCCACGGTTGGCGGCGGCAACGTAGGCCTGACGGGTCAGGTAGTAGTCGGCAACGTGGATTTCATAGGCCGCCAGCAGGTTACGCAGGTAAATCATGCGCTGCTTGGCGTCCGGCGCGTAGCGGCTGTTCGGGTAGCGGCTGGTCAGCTGGGCGAACTCGTTGTAGGAGTCGCGGGCAGCGCCCGGGTCACGCTTGGTCATGTCCAGTGGCAGGAAGCGCGCCAGCAGGCCGACGTCCTGGTCAAAAGAGGTCAGACCCTTGAGGTAGTAGGCGTAATCGACGTTCGGGTGCTGCGGGTGCAGACGAATGAATCGCTCGGCGGCGGACTTCGCAGCCTCAGGCTCGGAGTTCTTGTAGTTGGCGTAGATGAGCTCGAGTTGAGCCTGATCGGCATAGCGACCGAACGGATAACGCGACTCCAGGGCCTTCAGCTTGGCTGTGGCGGCGGTGTAGCTATTGTTATCCAGATCGTGCTGAGCCTGCTGGTACAGCTCGACTTCGCTCAGGTTTTCGTCTACGACTTCCTTCGATGAGCAAGCAGCGGTCAATGCGAGGATGGCGATCAGCAGCAGGTGTTTCACTTGCATGGCGGCTTGCGTCCCTATGACGGCCGCTGTCTTGGGCGGGGCCGTCCTGTTATGATGAGTGCCCCGTTGAAAAGCCTCGGGGCAAAAGACGCCGTATTTAACCACAAGCGCGCAGCCGAAACCAAAGGCTGTGCCGACGCCTAGTCTGAGCATGTCCGATAAAATTGAACTTCGCGCAGAGGTGCCGTCCGAATTGGGCGGCCAACGCCTCGATCAAGTCGCCGCACAATTATTCGCTGAGCACTCGCGCTCGCGCCTTTCCGCCTGGATCAAAGACGGCCGCCTGACTGTGGATGGGGCGGTTATCCGCCCGCGAGACATCGTTCACGGTGGCGCCATTCTTGAACTGACTGCCGAGCAGGAAGCTCAGGGCGAATGGATCGCTCAAGACATTGAGCTGGACATCGTCTATGAAGACGACGACATCCTGGTGATCAACAAGCCCGCTGGCCTGGTGGTGCATCCGGCCGCCGGTCACGCCGACGGCACCTTGCTCAACGCCTTGCTGCACCACGTGCCGGACATCATCAATGTGCCCCGCGCCGGTATCGTGCATCGCCTGGACAAGGACACCACCGGTCTGATGGTGGTGGCCAAGACCATTCAGGCGCAGACACAGCTGGTCACGCAATTGCAGAGCCGCAGCGTCAGCCGGATCTACGAGTGCATCGTAATCGGTGTGGTGACGGCCGGCGGCAAGATCAACGCACCGATCGGTCGTCACGGCCAACAGCGCCAGCGCATGGCGGTGATGGAAGGTGGCAAGCAAGCCGTCAGTCACTACCGCGTGCTCGAGCGTTTCCGCTCCCACACTCACGTGCGGGTGAAGCTGGAAACCGGTCGTACGCACCAGATTCGCGTGCACATGGCGCACATCAACTACCCGTTGGTCGGAGATCCTGCCTACGGCGGTCGTTTCCGTATTCCACCGGCCGCCAGCGTGACCATGGTCGAATCCCTGAAGAATTTCCCGCGTCAGGCGCTGCATGCGCGGTTCCTGGAGCTGGATCATCCGACCACCGGTAAACGCATGAGCTGGGAATCGCCACTGCCGGATGACTTCGTCTGGTTGCTGTCGCTGCTCAAGCAAGACCGCGAGGCGTTCATCGGATGACCTGGCTGACGCCTGACTGGCCCGCGCCGGCCAGCGTCAAAGCCTGCGTTACCACCCGTGCGGGCGGCGTCAGTCTGGCGCCGTTCGACAGCCTCAACCTGGGCGATCATGTCGACGACAGCCCTGAAGCTGTCGCCGAAAACCGCCGTCGCCTCACCGATCGTTTCTCGATTCAACCGGCCTGGTTGCAACAGGTTCACGGCATTGTCGTGGCCCAAGCGGACCCAAACCTGGTAGCCACTGCCGACGCCAGCTGGACGGCAACACCCGGTATTGCTTGCACAGCTATGACCGCCGACTGCCTTCCTGCGCTGTTTTGCGACCGTGCCGGCACCCGCGTCGCTGCCGCCCATGCCGGTTGGCGCGGGCTGGCGGCGGGTGTGCTGGAAGCGACCCTCGACAGTCTGGCTGTACCGCCCGAAGACGTGCTGGTCTGGCTCGGCCCGGCCATAGGCCCTCAAGCCTTTGAAGTCGGCCCGGAAGTGCGCGAAACCTTCGTCCAGCAATTGCCTGAAGCCGCCCAAGCCTTCGTGCCGAGCCAGAATGCCGGCAAGTTCATGGCCGACATCTATGAGCTGGCGCGTTTACGTCTGGCCGCTCGCGGGGTTACCGCTGTTTATGGCGGCGGATTCTGTACCGTGACTGATCCTCGCTTCTTTTCTTACCGCCGCAGTCCACGCACCGGCAGGTTTGCCTCTCTGATCTGGCTCGAACGCTAGACTTCTCTGATCTACATCAACTGCACGACGCTTGAATCTCCCAGAATCGACCACATCTATAGCGGTATCTGGCAGGTTTCTTTATTCGGGATGTTTATAGGTCCGGCCTGCTCAAAAGGAAGGTGAACCCATGCGTATAGACCGTTTAACCAGCAAGCTGCAGTTAGCCCTGTCCGACGCCCAGTCCCTGGCTGTCGGCCTCGATCATCCGGCCATTGAACCGGCGCACTTGATGCAAGCCATGCTTGAGCAGCAGGGTGGTTCGATCAAGCCTCTGCTGATGCAGGTGGGTTTCGACGTCAACAGCCTGCGTAAAGAACTGACCAAAGCGCTCGATCAGCTGCCGAAAATCCAGAACCCGACCGGCGACGTGAACATGTCGCAGGATCTGGCGCGTCTACTGAACCAGGCCGATCGCCTGGCCCAGCAGAAGGGCGACCAATTCATCTCCAGCGAACTGGTGCTGCTCGCCGCGATGGACGAAAACAGCAAGCTCGGCAAATTGCTGCTCGGACAGGGCGTGAGCAAGAAAGCCCTGGAAAATGCGATCAACAACCTGCGCGGCGGTGACGCAGTCAATGACGCCAACCACGAAGAATCGCGTCAGGCGCTGGATAAATACACCATCGACCTGACCAAGCGCGCCGAAGAGGGCAAGCTCGATCCGGTGATTGGCCGTGACGACGAAATTCGCCGCACCATTCAGGTTCTGCAACGCCGCACCAAGAACAACCCGGTGCTGATCGGTGAGCCTGGCGTGGGTAAAACCGCGATCGCCGAAGGCCTGGCCCAGCGCATCATCAACGGTGAAGTGCCCGATGGCCTGAGAGGCAAGCGCCTGTTGTCTCTGGACATGGGGGCGCTGATTGCCGGTGCCAAATACCGTGGCGAATTCGAAGAGCGCCTCAAGTCTCTGCTCAATGAACTGTCGAAGCAGGAAGGGCAGATCATTCTGTTCATCGACGAATTGCACACCATGGTCGGTGCCGGCAAGGGCGAAGGCTCGATGGACGCCGGCAACATGCTCAAGCCTGCATTGGCTCGCGGTGAGCTGCATTGCGTCGGCGCGACCACGCTCAACGAGTATCGCCAATATATAGAGAAGGACGCGGCTCTCGAGCGGCGCTTCCAGAAAGTCCTGGTGGACGAGCCGAGCGAAGAAGACACCATCGCCATCCTGCGTGGCCTTAAAGAGCGTTACGAGGTTCACCACAAGGTGGCGATCACCGACGGCGCAATCATCGCCGCGGCCAAGCTCAGTCATCGCTACATCACTGACCGCCAGCTGCCGGACAAGGCCATCGACCTGATCGACGAAGCCGCCAGCCGCATCCGCATGGAGATCGACTCCAAGCCGGAAGTGCTGGACCGTCTGGAGCGTCGCCTGATTCAGTTGAAGGTGGAATCCCAGGCGCTGAAGAAAGAAAGCGACGACGCGGCGAAGAAACGTCTGGAAAAACTGCAGGAAGAAATCGCCCGTCACGAGCGTGAATATTCGGACCTCGAAGAAATCTGGAACTCGGAAAAAGCCGAAGTTCATGGTTCGGCGCAGATCCAGCAGAAAATCGAACAGTCCCGTCAGGAATTGGAAGCCGCACGCCGTAAAGGCGACCTGAACCGCATGGCCGAGCTGCAATACGGGGTGATCCCGGACCTGGAGCGCAGCCTGCAAATGGTCGACCAGCACGGCAAAAGCGAAAACCAGTTGTTGCGCAGCAAGGTGACTGAAGAAGAGATCGCTGAAGTCGTGTCGAAGTGGACCGGCATCCCCGTGGCGAAAATGCTCGAGGGCGAGCGCGAAAAACTGATGAAGATGGAAAGCCTGTTGCACCAACGTGTGATTGGTCAGGACGAAGCAGTGATCGCCGTCTCCAACGCAGTGCGGCGTTCCCGTGCCGGGTTGTCCGATCCGAATCGCCCGAGCGGTTCGTTCATGTTCCTCGGCCCGACCGGTGTCGGTAAAACCGAGTTGTGCAAGGCGCTGGCCGAGTTCCTCTTTGACACTGAAGAGGCGATGGTGCGGATCGACATGTCCGAATTCATGGAGAAACATTCCGTGGCTCGCCTGATTGGTGCGCCACCGGGATATGTGGGCTATGAAGAGGGCGGTTACCTGACTGAGGCGGTGCGTCGCAAGCCTTACTCGGTGATCCTCTTGGATGAGGTCGAGAAGGCCCACCCGGACGTGTTCAACATCTTGCTGCAAGTGCTCGAAGATGGCCGTTTGACCGACAGCCATGGCCGCACGGTGGATTTCAAAAATACCGTGATCGTCATGACCTCCAACCTCGGTTCGGTGCAGATCCAGGAACTGATAGGGGATCGCGAAGCGCAGCGCGCAGCGGTGATGGATGCGATTTCCACGCACTTCCGGCCGGAGTTCATCAATCGGGTCGACGAAGTGGTGATCTTCGAGCCGCTGGCTCGGGATCAGATCGCCGGCATTACCGAGATCCAGTTGGGTCGCCTGCGCAGCCGCCTGACCGAGCGCGAGCTGAAGCTTGAGCTGAGTCCGGAAGCGATGGATAAGCTGATCGCCGTCGGTTACGACCCGGTCTATGGCGCACGGCCGCTCAAACGGGCGATCCAGCGCTGGATCGAGAACCCGCTGGCACAGCTGATTCTATCGGGTCGTTTCATGCCCGGAGAGACCGCCAAAGGTGTGGTGGAGAACGACGAAATCGTCTTTGTCTGATCCCCGGTGGCAACAAAATGAAAGAGGCCTCGCATTGCGAGGCCTTTTTTTCGATAGGCTGTTGAACTCAAAGGAAAATGCTTGTAAAGTGCGCCCCGCAGTAAGTCACCCCGAAGGGGTTTCTGCTCCCCAAGCAGGAATCTGAAATAAGTTGCAAATCATTAACTTGAAAGCAATTTAGGGGGTTGACAGAGGTGCTTAAGATTGTAGAATAGCGCGCCTCAGACACACGAACGCAGCGATGCGAACGGGTCGAAGAGGTGAAGCAAGCTTCACAGTTGTAAATTGAAATACCAGTTGTAATTGAAATATGTAGTTCCGTGATAGCTCAGTCGGTAGAGCAAATGACTGTTAATCATTGGGTCCCAGGTTCGAGTCCTGGTCACGGAGCCAATTTCAAACCGGGGTATAGCGCAGTCCGGTAGCGCGCCTGCTTTGGGAGCAGGATGTCAGGAGTTCGAATCCCCTTACCCCGACCATTTTTGGGTCGTTAGCTCAGTTGGTAGAGCAGTTGGCTTTTAACCAATTGGTCGTAGGTTCGAATCCCACACGACCCACCATTTTTGAAACCAGTTAACGCTGGAATCGAATCTTAAGATCAGACGCCAAAAGCTCTGTTCGCAGAAGGCGCCTTTCAAAGGTGCCTTTTTTTTACCGGGGTATAGCGCAGTCCGGTAGCGCGCCTGCTTTGGGAGCAGGATGTCAGGAGTTCGAATCCCCTTACCCCGACCATATTAAAAATCCTCGTATCGAAAGATACGGGGATTTTTTTTGCCTGCGAAAAAGCAGATCGTTTCAAGTCATCGTACAACTTGCCGATAACGAGCTAACGGGGCACGGACAGGGCCTCCACTCCAGCCAATAAAAACAAAGGCGCTCGTTATGTTTCTTCGTCAGCTGAATATTGCCCCTCGCGCCGCGCTGGGTTTTGCCTTGATCGCGGTACTGGTGGCGTTGCTCGGGGTATTTGCACTGGGGCAGATGTCGAGCATTCGCGACAGCGAGGTGGCGGTGGAGACCCAATGGTTGCCGAGCATTCGCGGCGGTGACGAGATCCGCGAGCTCATGCTGCGCATCCGTACCATTTCCCTGCGCATGGCCCTGGATCAGGATCCGACGAACATCGCCACTTACCGCAGTCAGATGGACACGCGCGACAAGGAGTTGAGCGAGAAAATCGCCGCTTATGACAAATTGGTCACTACCCCTGAGGGCCAGGAGTTGTATGACCAGTTCAAAAAAACCTTCGCCGCCTACCGCAACGGCATCGCCCAATCCTTCACCCTCGCTGAGCAAGGGAAGCGTGACGAGCTGACCAAACTGCTGCTGGTCGACATGAAGACCGTTGTCGACGGTTCGGGCAAACAGCTCAACGATCTGGCGGAACTGTTCACCCGGCAAGTGGCTGCCGAGAGCCAGAAATCCCAAGAGCACTATGCCAGCTCCCGGATGATCGTCAGCCTGTTCATTGCCCTCGCGGCGTTGGCCACGGTCGGCCTTGCGATGCTGTTGACCCGCAGCATCGTCAAACCCTTGGCAGAGGCGTTGAACGCTGCGGAAAACGTGGCACGAGGCGATCTGACCCGTCCTATCGAAACCCATGGCAACGACGAAGTGAGCCGCTTGCTCAAGGCGCTGGCGACCATGCAACACAACTTGCGTGAAACCTTGCAGGGCATCAGCGGTTCGGCGGCGCAATTGGCGACGGCAGCCGATGAATTGAACGTGGTCACGCTCGACAGCACCCAGAATCTGCAACAGCAGAACAACGAGATAGAACAAGCGGCGACGGCCGTCACCGAAATGACCACGGCGGTGGAGGAGGTCGCACGCAATGCGGTTTCTACCTCC
The DNA here is from genome assembly GCF_059506005.1 of Pseudomonas sp. Pseusp18. Taxonomy (NCBI): domain Bacteria; kingdom Pseudomonadati; phylum Pseudomonadota; class Gammaproteobacteria; order Pseudomonadales; family Pseudomonadaceae; genus Pseudomonas; species Pseudomonas sp. Pseusp18. Next base: position 5,687,218 of record NZ_CP169240.1, on the reverse strand, counting down.
GATGCCACGCGCCAATCCAGTGAGTCGGCACACGTTGGTCAGCAGCGAGTGAGCGAAACCGTGAGAGCCATCAGCGCCCTTGCCAGCGACGTACAGACGACTGGCGGCTTGGTGCAATCGTTGGCCAACCAGTCCCAGGACATCGGCAAGGTGCTGGATGTGATTCGTGCCATTGCCGAACAGACCAACCTGTTGGCTCTTAACGCCGCCATTGAAGCGGCGCGAGCAGGCGAAAGCGGTCGAGGTTTCGCGGTGGTTGCCGACGAAGTGCGCGCCCTGGCGTACCGCACGCAACAATCGACTCAGGAAATCGAACAAATGGTTCAGGGCATGCGTACTGGCTCAACCCAGGCGCTGGACTCCATGCAAGCCAGCTCCTCGCGGGCAGCCAGCACCCTGGCGTTGGCTGAGCATGCGGGTGAGGCGCTGCAGACCATCACCGCCTCGGTTCACCAGATCCACGAACGCAACCTGGTGATCGCCAGCGCCGCCGAAGAGCAGGCGCAAGTGGCGCGTGAAGTTGACCGCAACCTGGTGAACATTCGCGATTTGTCGGTACGCTCCGCTGCTGGCGCCGATCAGACCAGCGCCTCCAGCCATGAGCTGTCGCAGTTGGCCAATTCGTTACGGACCATGGTGCAGCGGTTTCAGTTGTAAATCCGCCGGACGAAAAAAAGCCCCGCTCCTCGATGGAGAAGCAGGGCCTGGTCTTCATTGGCTTAGCTGTTGTCTTTCAGGTGCTCGAACAAGCCTTTTGGCATTTGTTTGCCATTGGCTTCGTAGCTGGCTTTCACATTGTCGAAAGCCTCTTGTTCCGAGATTTGACCATCGTGGTTAGTGTCGATCTTGTCGAAGTCGCCCTTGGGCGCCACTTTCAGGAACTCCGCACGGGACACCTGACCATCGCCATCGGTGTCGGTCTTGGCCATCGAGGCATCGCCGCACTTGCCTTCGCCACATTTGCCTTCTGGGGTTTTTACCGAAGTTTCGGCGGAGGCGACCATGTAGCCCTGGGTCAGTGGCTGCGCGGCGAATACGGAACCGGACAACATCAGGCCGCCGGCCAGGACAGCGCCGAGCAGGCCAACGGTGTTTTTGCTGAGAGTAGTGGTACGGGACATTACAAATCTCCTGGGTTGCACGACACAACCGTTCGATAAAGGACGCCACGTAGGTGCGGCGATGACCGAAGCAGGCGGTGCCTTGCTCGGGTGTGGCCATTTAGCGGGCGTGGTGTATCGCTACTGTGTCGTGCAAGGAGGGAGTTTGTAAGCGAAGGGGTGAAATCGTGGGGGAGATACAGTGAGACACAGAAGTGTTCACGGGGGTAGACCGAGGCGCCTGCATCGCGGGCAAGCCACGCTCCCACAGTTAATCTTTGTTGGCCGCATATTTGCGTACGACGCAGATCCTGTGGGAGCGTGGCATGCCCGCGATGAGGCCCTGACAGACGCCGAAAATTTAGTGCAGCTTGAGCCGTGGCTCGGTCCCACGCCCAATCTTGCTACCAAGCATCAACATCGCCGTACGGAACGCGCCATACAGTGCCATCTGGTGCATGCGGTACAGCGACACGTAAAACATCCGTGCCAGCCAGCCCTCGAGCATCACGCTACCGGTCAGGTTGCCCATCAAGTTACCCACAGCCGAAAAACGCGACAGCGAAATCAGCGAGCCATAGTCGGTGTATTTGTATTCCGGCAGGGCCTTGCCTTCGATCCGCAGTTTCAGCGATTTGGCCAGTAACGAAGCCTGTTGGTGGGCCGCCTGGGCGCGCGGCGGCACATTGCGGTCGCTGCCCGGTTGCGGGCAGGCCGCGCAGTCACCGAAGGCGAAGATGTTCTCGTCGCGGGTGGTTTGCAGGGTCGGCAACACTTGCAGCTGGTTGATGCGGTTGGTTTCCAGGCCATCGATGTCCTTGAGGAAACCCGGCGCACGAATCCCGGCGGCCCAGACTTTGAGGCTGGCGTTGATTACCTGGCCGTCGGCGGTAATCAGGCTGTCGGCGGTCACTTCGCTGACCGCGGCATTGGTCATGACGTTGACCCCGAGTTTCTCCAGGGTTTTATGCACAGGCCCGCCGATCCGTTCCGGCAGCGCCGGGAGAACCCGTGGCCCGGCTTCGATCAGGGTGATGTGCATGTTTTCCGGCTTGATCCGGTCCAGGCCATAAGCCGCCAGTTCATGGGCGGCGTTGTGCAGTTCCGCTGCCAGTTCGACCCCGGTGGCACCGGCGCCGACGATGGCCACGCTGATCTGTTGCACGGTGTCGGTCTGTCCGGCGTGCGCGCGCAGGTAGTGATTGAGCAGTTGCTGATGGAAGCGCTCGGCCTGTTTGCGGGTGTCGAGGAACAGGCAGTGTTGCGCCGCGCCTTGAGTGCCGAAGTCGTTGGTGGTGCTGCCGACCGCGATCACCAGCGAGTCGTAAGGCACTTCGCGCGCCGGCACCAGTTCCAGACCAGCTTCGTCATAAGTGGCGGCCAGCTGGATTCTCTTCTGTGCGCGATCGAGCCCGCTCATGCGCCCCAGCTGGAACTCGAAATGGTTCCATTTTGCCTGGGCAACATAGTTGAGTTCGTCTTCGGAAGAGTTGAGCGATCCAGCGGCCACTTCGTGCAACAGCGGTTTCCAGATGTGGGTCAGGTTCGCGTCGACCAGCATCACACTGGCCGTGCCGCGCTTGCCCAGAGTCTTACCCAGACGGGTAGCCAACTCCAGACCGCCGGCGCCGCCGCCAACGATGACAATACGATGAGTCATGGGGATATCTCGCAAGGCTAAAAGAAATCGGTGCAATTACCCGAGCGAGCGCGATGCAGCTCATAGCGTCAGGTAACTGATAAGTCGGCTCAACAGGCCCAGGCCAATGGTCACTGCCAACACCACCACCAGGAGCATCCACGGCCGGAAAGGCCGGCGCTCGACTTGGTGCTGGGACAGGTGCAGGTACTCTTCGACATGCTTCTGGTCGTCGGGGTTCAGGCGGCTGGTCATAAAGGCCTCGTCGGGTAGACGTTGCTGAATGTGCAGACGTTACAGCAGATTGTCTGCAAGCGTTGAACGGTGCATGTGGTTCGGGTGAACGATTGCGCTTTGTAACATTCGGCCAGTGATTGCGCCATCCTGTGCAGGGTTGCCGGTATCTGTGGCGGGACTCACAGGCTGATCCCGACATCGAAGACGATGCTGCGTCCCAGGTTGCTGCGCAGGAAATCCGGGGCGTCCGGGTGGGCGAAGAGCACGCGGGCGAAGGTCGGGCCGACCAGCGACAGCGAACGCCAGCCTTGACGCAGGTATTCGGTGGGGGGCGGGAAGTGGCTGTTGAGGTCCAGCACTTCGCGCTTGAGGCTGGCGAAGGCGATGATGTCCAGATCCCCCAGGTCCATGCCGCGCTCTTTGTAGTTGTGGGCTTTTTTGCGCAAGGTTGGCGCCAGTCTCAGCAGAAATTCATTAGCCGGGATCCGCCGGGGCTTGGCCTCGCGGCGCACCAGCTGGCTCAGGGAGAACGCGCTGCGCCGACGTTGCAGCTCATCACGCCATTCATCATTGAGGCGCCGGCCCTCGTCGAGCACGAAGAACACCTCGAAATTCGCGTCGCGAAACAGCACGTCCGGCGGCTCTCCGGCGGGGGCAAACTCGTCGGCGCGATAGGGAATGTTCAGACCTTGCAGCAGGCGCTGGCAAACCCAACGCTCACGCTCCCATTTGCGGGCATTGGAAAGGAACGTGTTGGCTTGCTCGGCCGCGATGGTCAGCAGGCGTAAATAATCTGAGTCATCCATAGGCCCAAGCTTAGCGTTCAAATGTGATCTGAATAATAAAGTCTGTCGCAAAAGAAAAAAGGCTGTCGCGATTTCTTCAGATAGAACCTTACCTGCTTTTTCTGACGTACCTATAGGTGTTCGCGCTGTTGTAGCCTTTCCATGCTGTGTTTGATGACATCCATCACCGCAGCGGTCATGACTGAGGTAGAGACACCAAACATCAGGATGCCGTTGGCGGCTTCCAGTGGGCCAAGCAGACGCCAGCGTGGGGACATGATGATATCGCCATAGCCCAGCGTGGCAAAGTTGACTGCCGAGTGATAGAGCGCAGTGGCGAATTCGTCGAATTCGTCGAGCAACATGAACAGGGTGGCCCAGATGACGATCTGCACGAAATTGCCGAGCAACATCAGCACCATGACCATCGACAGCAACAGGATATTCAGCCATTGCGATTCGCGATTTGGATGGGTATGCCTGAAATGCACGTAATGGCGCAAACAGATAGTTATGAAAACGGCTTGCATCAGCAGGCAGAACAGCATCACGGGGAGACCGGCGAGTAGATTCAACAGCATGGCGATATCCTCGGCAGACGTGTCAGGTCGGTCCCTGGTGGTCTGTCCCGGGTTCTTGCGCTTGATCGTCCACCCATTGCCAGAACAGCCGATAACCGACCGCCAGTATCACGGGGCCGATAAACAGGCCGAGGATACCGCTCGTGACCATGCCGCCCAAGGCACCGATCAGCACCACCGGCATTGGCACATCGACACCTCGACCTAGCAGCAACGGTTTGAGGACGTTATCGACCAGGCCCGCAACGAAGACATAGATGGCAAACACAATGGTCGCCGTACTGGCACCTTCGTTCGCGAAGACGTAGACGATGACCGGAAGGGTAATCAGGGTGGCCGGTAATTGCATGATGCCAATAAGCAGCACCGCCAAGGCGAGAAGACCTGCGCCGGGGATGCCCATGGACACAAAGCCGATGCCGATCAACAGCATCTGGATGAAGGCGATGCCGACCACGCCCAACGCCACTGCCCGGATGGTCGCGGTGCACAGCTCGGTGATTTTCGGTCCCTTGACCGGGCCGCAGAAGCGCGAAGCGATTTGCACTGCGCTGCGGTGGCCACTTTCACCATAGGCTAAAAAAATACCGGCAATCATCAGGGCGAAGATGAATAACAGGAGCCCCATGCCGGCCCCCGCCAGCTTGCTCAGCAGGGAGAGGCTGACACCTTTGATTTGCGGTATGAACTTCTGTAGCAGGTCGGGCAGGTTGGTGACAGCTTGTGTCCATAAGCCATGAAGGGGTTTGCCCACGAGTGGCCAGCCGGCCACCGCATCGGACGGCGGGGGGATATGGAAACTGTCACTTTTGACCATGCTTATCGCCCGTTCCACGGAGTCTGCAATCGAGGTTCCCAACAAATAGGCAGGCACCATAAGGATGCAGATGGCGATCAGCACAATCAGCGTCGCGCTGAGCCCATCCTTGTCTCCCAGCATGCCTTTGAACCTGACCTGTGATGGGTAGAGGGTGATTGCCAGGATTATCGACCACAGCATCAGATCGAGGAATGGACTGAATATCTGGAAGCAGAAAACCACCAGAACGGCAATCAACCCGGCACGAATCAGTACATCGAGCAGACCTCGAGAGAAAGCCTTCTCGGAAATGGGCGTGGGAACCATTGATTTTTCCTCCTGTAGATAGGAGCAAAGGCATGAGCGGTGTAAGTCCAGCATAGACGTGCTCCTCGCCACAGGTTTCTCTGATTCAAGCCCCTCTTTCCCCACCCAACGCCCGGTTCCGGGCAGTGCACAAAACGGATAGCGATCTGCGCAAAGCGGATATTGCCCCGTGCCTGGCGACTTTACCCTCGGCTGTACGGACGTTAGCCGCGTTACCGACTCTTAAAAAAACAACAACAAGAGATAGATGCCATGCGCAAGATTGACGTACATGAGGTTATCGACAAGGCACGATTCAACCGCTTTCACTGGATGGTGCTGTTCTGGTGCGCCCTGATCATCATTTTCGACGGTTACGATTTGGTGATCTACGGCGTGGTGTTGCCGATGCTGATGAAAGAGTGGGGGCTCAGTCCTCTGCAAGCCGGCGCACTGGGAAGTTATGCACTGTTTGGAATGATGTTTGGCGCGCTGTTTTTCGGCCCGCTGTCAGACAAGATCGGTCGTAAAAAAGCCATCACCCTGTGCGTGATGCTGTTCAGCGGTTTTACCGTACTCAACGGTTTTGCCAGTGACCCCACCGAGTTTGGCCTCTGTCGGTTCATTGCCGGGCTGGGCATTGGCGGGGTGATGCCCAACGTCGTGGCGCTGATGAACGAATACGCGCCGAAGAAAATCCGCAGCACGCTGGTGGCGATCATGTTCAGCGGCTACTCGGTGGGCGGCATGCTCTCGGCGGGGCTCGGCATCGTGCTGATCCCAAGTTTCGGTTGGCAGTCGGTGTTTTACGTGGCGGTGCTGCCGTTGCTGCTGTTGCCGTTGATCATGTACTTCCTGCCTGAATCGGTGGGTTTCATGCTGCGTCAGGGGCGCAATGAAGAGGCGCGCAACATTCTCCAGCGAGTCGATCCGGCGTATATCGCGCAAACCGGCGATCAGCTGCACATGAGCGAAGTGAAGGGCAGCGGCACCCCGGTGTTGCAGTTGTTTCGTGAGGGGCGGGCGCTGCGCACGCTGATGCTGTGGCTGGCTTTTTTCTGCTGCTTGCTGATGGTCTACGCCTTGAGTTCCTGGCTGCCGAAACTGATGGCAAACGCCGGTTACAGCCTGGGCTCGAGCCTGTCGTTCCTGCTGGTGCTCAACTTCGGCGCCATTTTTGGCGCGGTCGGCGGCGGTGTGCTGGGTGACAAACTCAACCTGCCGCGCGTGTTGGCGATGTTCTTCGCCGGTGCAGCCGTATCGATCACCTTGCTTGGCTTCAACAGTCCGATGCCGGTGTTGTACCTGCTGATCGCCATCGCTGGCGCCACCACCATCGGCTCGCAGATTCTGCTGTACGCCTGCGCCGCGCAGTTCTACTCCATGGCCATTCGCTCCACCGGTTTGGGCTGGGCGTCGGGCATCGGCCGCAACGGCGCTATCGTCGGCCCGCTGCTGGGTGGTGCCTTGCTGGGGATCAGCCTGCCGCTGCAACTGAACTTCATGGCGTTTGCCTTGCCCGGTGCGGTGGCCGCCATTGCCATGACCGTGTTCGCGATCAGCAGTCAGCGCAGTGTCAAACAAGCGCTGTCGGGCCTGCGCCATGGTTCGCCTGGCGGGTCTGTCGGCGACGTTTCATGAAAACGTTAGTCCGGGATTTTTCCTTGTCGGCTGCCGTCGCCGGATTTATCGCGACGGTGATTTCCTACGCGGGCCCCTTGGTGATCATCTTTCAAGCCGCCGAAACCGCGCACCTCTCGCGAGAAGTGCTGTCGTCGTGGGTCTGGGCGATTTCCATCGGCAGCGCGGTGCTCGGCATCGGTTTGAGCCTGCGTTACCGGGTGCCGGTGATTATCGCTTGGTCGGCGCCGGGCTCGGCGTTGCTGGTGGCGCTGTTGCCGGGAATCTCCATGCCCGAAGCGGTGGGCGCGTACCTGGTCAGCAGCCTGATTATCTTTCTGGTCGGGGTGTCGGGAGCATTTGACCGGATCATCGGCAAACTGCCCGCGGCGATTGCGGCGGCGATGCTGGCGGGGATTCTGTTCAGTTTCGGCACCGGGTTGTTCGTCTCGTTGCAAGGCAAGCCGCTGCTGGTGCTGGTGCTGGCGATGTTTGCAACGTATCTGATCTGCAAACGGGTGATGCCGCGATATGCGGTGTTGATGGTGCTGCTGGTGGGCTGTTCCATCGCGTTTCTCGCCGGTGATTTGCACCGCGAAGCGCTGGTGATCGGTTTGGCCACGCCAGTGTGGATCACGCCTGCGTTCAGTTTGAGCGCGACGCTGAATATCGCCTTGCCGCTGGTGATGGTGGCGCTGACCGGCCAGTTTGTCCCCGGCATGGCGGTGCTGCGCGCCAGCGGCTACTCAACGCCCGCCGGCCCGATCATCGCCAGCAGTGCGTTGGGCACTGCGCTGTTGGCGCCGTTCGGTTGTCACGGGCTGAATCTGGCGGCGATTACCGCCGCCATCTGTACCGGTCGCGAGGCCCATGAAAACCCGGGCAAACGCTATGTGGCCGGGGTGGTGGGCGGTCTCTGTTATTTGGTGCTGGGGATCTTTGGCGCCACGCTGGTTTCGTTGTTTTCGGCGTTTCCCAAGGAGTTGATCGCAGCCCTGGCCGGGCTGGCGCTGTTCTCCGCGATCGCCGGGGCACTGGCTGGCGCAATGGCGGTGCCGAGTGATCGTGAAGCCGCGTTGGTGACCTTTCTCACCACCGCCTCGGGCATGTCGCTGTTTGGGTTGTCTGCCGCTTTCTGGGGACTGATTTTCGGCATGGTCACCCACTTGTTTTTAAGCGCCCGTCGTCCCGTCCCTAGCGGCGAAATCGCCGCAATCGAATCACTTCAACCTGTCGATCAATAAAAATAAGAGAAAAAACGATGAAACAGATTTTTCCAACAACCGGTTCAGTGTTGTCCATCGCTGTCGTCTCGAGTTTCTCCACCGGTGCGATGGCCGCCGAGGGCGGCATCATCGAAGACAGCACCGCCACCTTGCAAGCGCGCAATTACTACTTCAGCCGAGACTTTTCCGACATCGTCGGCGCCAATAAACAGTCGAAGGCCGAAGAGTGGGCACAGGGCTTCATTCTCAACGTCAAATCCGGTTACACCCAGGGGCCTGTCGGTTTTGGTGTGGATGTCATTGGCCTGCTCGGCCTCAAACTCGACAGCAGCCCGGATCGGGTCAATACCGGTTTGTTGCCGGTGCACGATGATGGACGCGCGGCGAATGAATACAGTCGTCTGGGGGGCGCGCTGAAGGTGCGTTACTCCAAGACCGAATTGAAGGTGGGGGAACTGCAACCCAACCTGCCGGTGCTGGCCTTCAGCGATATCCGTCTGCTGCCACCCAGTTATCAGGGCGCAAGCATCAGCTCCAATGAGATCGATGGCTTGACCTTACAGGGCGGTCATTTGAGTTCGACCAGCCTGCGCAACGAGGCTGGCGATGAAAAGATGCAAGCCATGCTCGGTCATGTACCCCAGCGTCAGGTCAGCAGCGATGGTTTCAACTTTGCCGGCGCCGACTACGCGTTCAATGATAAACGCAGTTCGGTCAGCGCCTGGTTCGGGCAACTGGAAGATATCTACAACCAGCGCTTTCTCGGCTTCAAGCACAGCGAGCCGGCGGGAGACTGGACCCTGGGCGCCAACCTTGGCTATTACGATTCGCGCGAAGACGGCAAAAAGTTGCTGGGCAATATCGACAACCAGGCGTTCTTCTCCCTGCTGTCGGCCAAGCGCGGGGGCCACACGTTTTATGTCGGCTACCAGGGCATGTTCGGCGACAGCGCCTTTCCGCGAGTGTTTGCCAACATCTCACCGCTGGGCAACGAGGTGCCGACCTATGAGTTTGCCTACACCGATGAGCGTTCCTGGCAGGCGCGTTACGACTACGACTTCGCCGCCCTCGGCGTGCCGGGGCTGACCAGCACCGTGCGTTACATCACCGGCAATAACGTCGACACCGGCAAGGGGTTTGAAGGCAAGGACCGCGAGCGCGATCTGGACATCGGCTATGTGTTGCAAAGCGGCAGCCTCAAAGGCCTCGGGATCCGCGTGCGCAACGCCATGGCGCGCTCCAACTACCGCAGTGATATCGACGAGAATCGCCTGATTCTCAGCTACACATGGAAGTTGTTATGACTGGGGCGATCACAGATCGGTGGTGCAGTTGCCCATGACTTCGTACGTCACGCGATGGGTCTGGCCCTGATGGTCGATATATTCCATGGTCGCTGGCACGACTCCGCAGGCGGTTGCGGTGTCTGTCACTGAAACGACCTTGGCGATGTCCAGTGGCTGTGCCGGGTTGTACGGGGTGGCAGCGGCTGGCTCGTTGGCGGCCAGGGCCGAGGTGGCGGCGAGGGTCAGGAACAGGCTGGTCAGGGTTTTCATTTTTCTGTGCTCTGTGTGGGTTCCAGTGTCTGAATTTTAGTCTTTGCCTGCGGGGGATAAAGGGGGCTGGGTCTGATTCAGTCTTGCAGGAAATGTAACAATCGCTGGGTCTTTGATCGTGTGCATATCCGTTTCTGCGGTAGTGCCGGCTGGCGGTTTCGCTCTTACAGCGAGTCACTTTGAAAAGCCCAAAGTAACCAAAGGCTCTTGCCCCTTTCGTTCGGCCCTTCGCCTAGGCTCAGGGTGCCCTCGCTCCGGTCCTGCTCCGTGGGCCCGCCGCCATCGGCCATCCATGGCCGGGGGCGGCTAACCCGGCATCCATGCCGGGTTGCCCACTGCGCAGAACCTCCACTCGGTCTCTCGAGGGGGCGTGCACCGCAAAAGCCAAAGCGAGGCGGCCTACCGGCCGGCCTGACTTCAAGTGAACGCATTCCCCTGTAGGAGCTGCCGAAGGCTGCGATCTTTTGATCTTGCCGTTGCCGTTGCTTTGGTTTTTGATCTTGATCTGTCCGCCCCTTTCCCAGAGGCCGAACGCAGGCGTTGCGTAGGGGGCACCGCGGCAGGGATGCCGCGGTAGCCGCCCCCGGCCATGGATGGCCGATGGCGGCGGGCCCCCGGAGCAATGCCGGAGTGAGGGCATGCCGAGCCTAGGCGAGGCACCGAATGGAGGGGCAAAAGCGCTTTGGTTACTTTCGCGCTTTTCGAAAGTGACTCGCTGTAAAAGCGAAACCATAAGTCGCCGTTACCGCAGTAACGGATATGTACACGATCAGAAAAGAGCCGCCATATGCCCCCTAATCCTAAAACGCCCCTCCAGAGCAATGTCGAAGGGCGGTGTAGACTGATGACCTGTTCTCTTCTGGCAAGACAAGGGAGTGTGCCCAGCCATGATCGGTGCCGAGTTACTGTCATCCGAAACCCTGACGGTGGGTTGGCTGATCTATATACCGGCGCTGATCTGGGCAATTGCGCGAGCGCCATGGGTCGAACTGTTCAGCGACAGCCGTCGCCAGCATCTGCTGTTCGGTACGGTGTTCGCGCTGTTCATGCTGTGGCTGGTGCGACGGGACTTCGATACCGGCGTGTCCTATCACTTCATCGGCATGACCGCCGTGACCTTACTGCTGGATTGGCCGTTGGCGATTGTCGGCGGGTTGGTCGCGCAGGTGGGCTTGGTGTTGCTCGGGCGTCAGGACCTGGCCGCTGTCGGCGTAAACGGAGCGCTGCTGATTCTGCTGCCGGTGCTGGTCACCGAGTGCTGCGCCATCCTGGTGGAGCGCGCGCAGCCACGTAATCCCTTCGTGTACATCTTCTGTTCCGGTTTTTTTGCCGCTGCGCTGTCGGCCTTGTTGTGCCTGATCCTGACACTCACGCTGCTGTGGTACGACGAGCGATTCGCCATGCCGTATTGGCTGGAAGACTTTGTTGGTTACCTGTGGTTGCTGATTTTTCCGGAAGCGTTCATCAACGGCATGGTGGTCAGCGCGTTGGTGGTGTTCTGCCCCGAATGGCTGGAGACGTTCAATCGCACGCGCTATCTATCGGCGCCCTGGAAAGATGACGATCCCGAATCTTGATCCACATCAAATCCAAAAAACGTTGACGAATCCATGCTTCGGAAAACTTTCAGGAGCATCGAAATGAGTGTCTACGAGTGGGCCAGGCAGGAGCTGCGTCAGAGTCTGGATGTGGCGCAAGAGGTGGGTTTCGATCCGGGATTGAGCCTGCGCGCCTTGCTCAGTGCAGTGGTGCAGCAGAGCAAGGCAGTACGCAATATCGAAGACCTGGCCGATGAGTTGCGGTTTCTCGCCGAGAACCTCGACGAGGGCCAGGACTATGGCTTTATGCGGCCCTGATGGCCGGGATCAGTGACGTGGGTCGAAGTCGCCGCTGAACAACTCGTCCTCGGCATCGGGGGGCACCGGGATCTTGTGCTCTTCCGACGCCCAGGCGCCCAAGTCGATCAGTTTGCAACGGTCCGAACAGAATGGCCGGAATTTGTTCTCGGGGCTCCATTCGACAGGGGCGCCACAGGTTGGGCAATCGACGGTCGGGGTTTGGCTCATGACTGGCCTCCACGCAAAGTAAGGTAAAAGTGATGCAGGCGTTCGACCTCGCTGTGCAGCCAGGCGAGGTCGCGGTCGTTGACCACCACATCGTCGGCATGGCTCACGCGGTCCTGTCGGCTGGACTGAGCCTTGAGGATCGCCTGGACTTGCTGTTCGCTGGTCTGGTCACGCTGCAGGGTGCGTTCGATCTGTAACTGTTCCGGGGCATCGATCACCAGGACCCGTTGGGTCATGGCGTACTGCCCGGACTCGATCAGCAGCGGCGAAACCAGAATCGCATAAGGCGATTGTGCCTTGGCCAGATGATGGGCGATTTCCTCGGCGATCAACGGATGCAGTAGCGCTTCAAGCCAGCGGCGTTCTTCCGGCACCTCGAAGATCAGCTTGCGCAGGGCCGCACGATCCAGCTGGCCATCGGCTTGCAACACGCCGGGGCCAAAGTGCTCGGCGATTTTTGCCAGTGCCGGGCGACCGGGTTCGACCACCCAGCGAGCCGCATGATCGGCGTCCACCACGTGCACGCCGAGGTCGATGAAGTGCTGCGCGGCCGCGCTTTTGCCGCTGCCGATGCCGCCGGTCAGGCCGAGAATCCAGGGTTTTTCCACAGGGGTATTCATTTCAAACCGACAAACTGCCAATAGAAGCCGGTTATTTGACCACCCCAGAGCAAGGCAATCCAGCCGGCAATGGCCAGATAGGGTCCAAAGGGTAGGGGCGTCGAGGTTTTCGCATCCCGCAGGCGCAGCAAAATAACCCCGAGAATGGCCCCTACCAGCGATGACAGCAGAATGGTCATGGGCAGGATCTGCCAGCCGCCCCAGGCGCCGAGCATCGCCAGGAGCTTGAAGTCACCGTAACCGATGCCGTCCTTGCCGGTGACCAGCTTGAACAGCCAGAACACTGTCCACAGCGCCATGTAGCCGGCCACCGCGCCCCAGAACGCGTCATGCAGTGATACGAAGAGCCCGAAGCTGTTGAGGACCAGTCCCAACCACATCAATGGCATCACCAGTACGTCCGGCAACAGTTGATGTTCGGCATCGATCAGGCTCATCGCCAGCAGGCCCCAACTCAGGACCAGCACCATGCAGGCCTGCCAGCCGAAACCGAAATGCCAGGCGACGAACGCCGACAGCAGGCCGCAGGCCAGTTCGGTCAGCGGGTAACGTTTACTGATCGGCGCTGCACAGCTCGAGCATCGCCCACGTAAAAACAGATAACTGAGTATTGGAATGTTCTCCCACACTCGAATCCGATGGCCGCAGTGAGGACACTCGGAGTGGGGCAATATCAGGTTGTAGGTCGGGCCGGGGGCTTCGGCTGGCAAGTCCAGTACGTCATGGGCCTGCAGGCGCCATTCACGCTCAAGCATTTTCGGCAGGCGCCAGACCACCACGTTGAGAAAACTGCCGATCAGCAGGCCGATTACCCCTGCGGTAATCACGAAGGCCAGCGGGTTGAGGCTCAGAAAATCGTTCAAGGACATATCAGACCGCTGAGCCGAGTTGGAAGATGGGCAGGTACATTGCAACCACCAGCCCGCCGACGATAACACCCAGCACCACCATGATGAATGGCTCCATCAGGCTGGTCAGGTTATCGACCATGTTGTCCACCTCGGCCTCGTAGAAACTCGCGACCTTGTCGAGCATGTCGTCCAGCGCACCGGACTCTTCGCCAATGGCCGTCATCTGGATCGCCATGGTCGGAAAGATGCCGGAGGTACGCATGGAAAAATTCAGCTGCATGCCGGTCGAAACGTCCTGCTTGATGCGCAACACCGCTCGCTTGAACACGATATTGCCGGTCGCGCCCGCCACTGACTCCAGGGCTTCGACCAGTGGCACGCCGGCGGCAAACGTCGTCGACAGGGTGCGGGCGTATCGGGCCACGGCGGACTTGTACATGAGCGCGCCAACCAGCGGCAGTTTCAGCAACCAGGTGTCCGTCCGGTCGCGAAAACCCGGGGAATTCTTGAAGGCATGGCGCAGGCCGAAGATCCCCCCAGCCAGCACGCCGAGTATCATCCACCACCAGTCCTGCATGAACTCCGACAAGCCGATGACCATCACGGTGAACGCCGGCAGTTCGGCGCCGAACCCCGAGAATACCGACTGGAACTGCGGCACAACCTTGACCAGCAGAATGCCGGTCACAATGATTGCAACGAACACCACCGCCAGCGGGTAGGTCATGGCTTTCTTGATCTTGGCCTTGAGGCTTTCGCTCTTTTCCTTGTAGGTCGCCACCCGTTCCAGCAAGGTATCCAGGGCACCGGCCTGCTCGCCGGCGTCCACCAGGTTGCAGTACAGCTCGTCGAAATACTGGGGCTTTTTGCGCAGGGCCGCGGCGAAGCTGTTACCGGCCGCGACTTCCTGTTTCACCTCGTCCACCAGCTTGCGCATGTTCGGGTTATCAAAGCCTTCGCCGATGATCTCGAACGATTGCAGCAGCGGTACGCCGGCTTTCATCATGGTCGCCATCTGCCGGGTAAACAGGGCAATGTCCAAGGGTTTGATGCGCTTACCGGCACTGAAAATGGACGTGGACTTTTTCCGCACCTTGCCCGGGTTGATGCCCTGCTTGCGCAACTGGGCCTTGATCAGCGCAGGATTTTGTCCGGTCAACTCGCCGGTCATTTTCGCACCTTTGCGATCCGTGCCTTCCCAGGCATACACGCTGATTTTCGCTGCTTTGACCGCCATATTCAGTCCTTCGTGACCCGGTTGATTTCTTCAAGGCTGGTGATGCCTTGCATGGCCTTGAGCAAGCCCGAGGTGCGCAGGTCGTTGAAGCCGTCCTTGCGCATCTGGAGGTCGATCTCCAGTGAATTGCCTTCGGCCATGATCAGCCGTTGCAGGTCAGGGGTGTTCTTTACCACTTCATAAATCCCCACTCGCCCTTTGTAGCCGGCGTTACATTGATTGCAGCCGACCGGTTCATAGATCGTGAACGAGCCGATGCGTTCCTCGGGGAAGCCTTCCTTGAGCAGCGTCTCGCGGGGAATCTCGATGGGTTTCTTGCAATGGCTGCACAACTTGCGCGCCAGGCGCTGGGCAATGATCAGGCTGACCGAGGTCGCAATGTTGAAGCCCTGAATCCCCATGTTGTGCAGGCGGGTCAGGGTTTGCGCGGCGCTGTTGGTGTGCAGGGTTGAAAGCACCATGTGCCCGGTCTGGGCGGCTTTGATGGCAATTTCGGCAGTTTCGAGGTCGCGGATTTCGCCGACCATGATCACGTCCGGGTCCTGGCGCAGAAACGAGCGCAACGCTTGGGCGAAATCCATTCCCTGCCTGGGATTGACGTTGACCTGGTTGATGCCCTCCATGTTGATTTCCACCGGGTCTTCGGCAGTGGAGATGTTGATGTCGACGGTGTTGAGGATGTTCAGCCCGGTATAGAGCGACACGGTCTTGCCTGAACCGGTGGGCCCGGTCACCAGGATCATCCCCTGTGGTTGTTTGAGGGCGGCCATGTACAGGTCTTTCTGCTCCGGCTCATAGCCGAGGGCATCAATGCCCATTTGCGCGCTGGACGGATCGAGGATCCGGATCACCACTTTTTCGCCCCACAGGGTCGGCAGGGTGTTGACCCGGAAGTCGATGGACTTGCTCTTGGACAGGCGCATCTTGATCCGCCCGTCCTGGGGTTTGCGCCGCTCGGAGATGTCGAGACTGGCCATGACTTTGAGCCGGGAAGCAATGCGGTTGGCCAGTTGCGTGGGTGGCTTGGCGACTTCATGCAGGATGCCATCGGTGCGCATCCGCACGCGGTAGGTTTTTTCGTAGGGTTCGAAATGCAGGTCGGAAGACCCGCTCTTGATCGCATCGAGCAGCATCTTGTGGACGAAGCGCACCACGGGCGCGTCATCGGTATCCTGTCCGGCGATGGTGTCCTGTTTCTGGTCATCGACCGACTCGATGTCCAGACCGTCGAGGTCGACATCGGCCATCTCTTCCAGGCCGGTGGCGTGGCTGTCGAAGAATTTTTCGATGGCGTCGCTGAGCTTGTCTTCTTCGACCAGGATGGCTTCGGTGTTCAGCCCGGTACTGAACTGGATGTCGTTGATGACCTGTTGATTGCTCGGATCGGAAACCCCCACGAACAGTTTGTTGCCGCGCCGCCAGAGGGGTAGGGCGTGGTGCTGGCGGATCAGTTTTTCGCTGACCAGCCCCTTGGGCTGGGTGTCTTTTTCCAGGCAGTTGAGGTCCAGCAGGGCCATGCCGAAATGCTCCGAAGCCACCTCGGCGACCTGCCAGCTTTTCAGCAGTTTGTTTTGCACCAGATAACTGACCAGTGAGACTCGATCGCGTTGGGCTTGCTGATATGCCTGTTGCGCACTTTGATCAGTGATCAGCTCGGCCAGTACCAATTGCTTGGCCAGACCGCTAAGGGCAATGTCATTCATTGGGATTCCGGACGCAGGCGGTTAATGACTTATAGCCTAGTCAAGCAGTGGAACCAAACCAGCCGAGGTGAGGTGACAAAAAGTGTCAGAAAGTGCGGATCCTGGGGGTAGGAAAGGTCTTTGTCGTGATCCCGAGCCCAGTCTGCAGGGGCGCATACGACTTGGCATGACCTGTGCTGTACCCTGTACAGATCATGAGATTTCGACTCATGCATGGAGCCTGTCTATGAAAAATCAAAATGGTTTTACCCTGATCGAACTGCTGATCGTGGTGGCGATCATCGGGATTCTGGCGACGTTTGCGTTGCCGCAGTATTCGAAGTACCAATCACGGGCGAAGGTCACCGCTGCGCTTGCGGAAATCTCGGCACTGAAGGTGCCTTTCGAAGACATTATGAATCAGGGTACCGATCCTACCCTCGCTTTGATCGGCGGTACGGCGACTACAGGTAACTGCACGATTACGGCATCGGGTACCACCGCTACCGGTGTGGGCACTATTGCCTGCACGATCCTCAATGCTCCAGGGCCTGTGCTCAGCAAAACCATTACGCTTTCGCGTACCCTCGCCGGTGGCTGGACATGCGCCACCACGGCTCTACAAGAGTACGCACCTAAAGGCTGCACCGGCACCTGATCCATACCACCCGGCATAAACAATGCCCCGCTTCTCACGACGCGGGGCATTTTTGTTGGTCATTTGGGCGGGGGGCGATTCGGATGATCACGAAAACCCCCGACAATTCATGCCCTTAGGCCTACGCTAAAACCCGCAACTTGCATGTAGATAATGTCGCACTCATGCATTTTGCATGATTTCGAAAGTTGTCATTTTTATTAAGTTGTTGATTTATAGGTATTTATTTTTAGGTCGCTAGTTGGCACAGCGTTCGCACTCTCTCTGGTAACCCTGCTGACAAGACGACACGCAGCAGACTTTCCAGAAGAACAGGAGTTACTCGTATGAAGAAGTTCGCTATCGCTGCCGCTACTGCTACCGCGCTGACCCTGACGATGGTCAACGCTGCATTTGCACAGACCACCCAAACCACCCAGGCTCCCATGACGCTGGCCGCCGGTGAAGTGACCAAAGCCAAGGAAGCTACTTCCGATACCTGGATCACGACCAAAGTCAAAGCAGACCTGGTGACTGAAAAAGGCATCCCTGGCACCGACATCAAAGTCGAAACCAACAAAGGTGTCGTGTCGCTGTCGTCCACTGTTGCGGTGACTGAAGCTCAGAAAACCACCGCCGTGGCCATTGCCAAGAAAATCAAAGGCGTCAAAGCGGTGTCCGCTGACGGCCTGAAAGCCGAGTAAGGCAAGGCTTCTCGCCTGGACCGGGAGAAGATGCGGCAGGCGGGCCAGGTCATACGTCTGTCGCTTTTTGAGAGTTCATGCGAAAGGCCATATGGACGTGGCCGTTACAGGCCCCCGACATTCGTGTCGGGGGCCTGTTCTATTGGGAGCAACGCAAAAAACTGTGGGAGCAAGCCTTTGTGGCGAGGGGGCTTGCCCCCGTTCGATTGCGAAGCAATCGTAAACCGGTTACCGCTTTCCCATTCAAGATCGCAGTGACGGGTTTCAGGGGCGCTCCGCACCCCAACGGGGGCAAGCCCCCTCGCCACACATTGGTTTGTAGTGGGTTCAGTTACCGCGTTTGCTGGTGATTTGAACCAACCGGTTTCCTTCAAAGCGCAGGTACTGGTACATCCCGCTGTTGGGCCCGTAGGTCCATTCCTCGACCTGAAACTCTTCCCGTCGATTGGCGCTGCGCTTGTAGCCAAGCAGGTCGCGGGCGACGGGCTCTCCGCATTTTTGCAGCACTTCGCTGGACCTGTCCCCGACGCTGATCAATTGACTGCCGCAGCGCAGGGTATCGGCCGCCGCGGCTTGGCCGGCAGCCAATACCAGGGCCAGGCTCACAAGCCATTGCGCGCCCATCACTCGGCATCCAGATGCAAGGCCGTCACCACGCGGCCATCACTTTCGGCCTCGCCGAGGTTGGCGTCGATGAAGTACACGCGGTCATCGGCCAACTGCCCTTTGTCCACCAGGTAGTCCTTGATACTGCTGGCCCGTTCCTGGCCCAGCTGACGCAACAGAACCTCGCTGGAGCTCCAGAAACCGATCACGCTTTCACGCATTTTTTTGCTGCGTTCTTCCTTGCCCAAATCCTTCCATTCCGCGGGCGGCTGGATCTTGAGGCGTGTGCGGTAGATTCCTTCGAGCAGCGGGCCTTTCTCGCTTTCCGGCACTTCCAGCATGGAGGCCTGGGCCGGCACCTTGTCGCCGCGGCGCTGGAGCATTTTGTAGTAGTTGTACTGGTATTCCCGTTCCAGGCGTTGCTCGGCGAGCAGCGGGCCGTCGCTGCTCTTGGCGGCAGTGCCTTCGATTTCCAGGCGCAGGGCCGGACGCTCCTTGAGCGCCTGGGACAGTTTGATCAGTGTTGCTTCGGCTTCCTTGCTCAAGTCACTCGAACCTGGTGCAAACGCCACAGTGCCCAAGTCCTCTGAACCACCGCCGCTGACCAGCCCGCCAATCATTTTGAACGGCGCCGCGGCCGCCTTCACGATCAGATTGCGCAGGGTCTGCCAGATGATCGGCATGATGCTGAACTGCGGGTTGTTCAGGTCGCCGCTCACCGGCAATTCGATGGAAATCTTGCCGTCGACATCCTTGAGCAAGGCAATCGCCAGTTTCAGCGGCAGGCTTACTGCATCCGGACTGTCGACTTTTTCACCCAGTTGCAGCTGCTCGACCACCAATTTGTTTTCGGCCAGGAGCTGACCGTTGGTGATCTTGTAATGCAGATCCAGATTGAGCCGGCCCTTGCGGATGCGGTAGCCGGCGAACTTGCCGGAGTAGGGCGTCAGGGTCGTCAGTTCCACCCGTTTGAAACTGGTGGCGATGTCCAGGCTGGCCATCGGGTCGAACGGGTTGACCGAGCCCTTGATGGTCACCGGCGCATAGCGGTCGACCTTGCCTTTGACGTCGACGTTGGCCGGTTTTACGTGGCGGCTGTCGATGGTGCCGATGTTGCCGTTCAGTTGTTGGACGGCGGTGGCGAAGTTCGGCGTCAGGCTGAAGTCGGCGAAGTTTGCCGAACCGTCATTGATGGCGATGCTGCCAATGTGGATGCCCAGTGGTTTTTCGCTTCCGGTTGCCGGTTTGGCGGCGGCGGTCTTGGCGCCGGAGTCGGCCGGTTGCGGGATCAGCAGGTCATCGATGTTGGTGGTGCGGTCATCGTTGATCATGAAGCGCGCATAGGGCTGGAACAGATTGACCTTGTCGATCGACAGGCTGTCGCCGTGCTGATAGTTCAGGCCTTCGAGCGCCACCTGTTGCCACTTGAGGAAGTCACGGGTTTTCAGAGTGTCGAGGGTATGCAACTGGTCGATCTGGGCTTTACCTGTGACGCTGAACGCCAGCGGCTCGGTGCTTTTCAAGTCGACCGCCAGATCACTGCCCAGCATGCCGCTACGCAGTTCGAGGCGAATGAACGGATTGATGTAGGACTGGGCGACGCGCAGGTCGATATCCCTGGTCTGCACGTTCAGTTTGGCGCTGATCGGGGCCAGATTGACCGTGCCGTCCGCCATGATCTTGCCTTGCTTGCCCACGCCCGTGTCGAGCTTGAGGTTGAAAGGGGAGCCATTGAGGCTGTCGAAATTCTGCAGGTCCAGGTTCAGCGGGCCGAGCTCCAGCGCTACGGCGGGTTGTGCCTTGCGGTCGGCCAGGTGCACCTGATAATTACGCAGTTGCACGTCTTTGAGCAGCACCTGCCAGGGCTTGCTCGGCGCAGTCGGTTCGGGCTTCGGTGAATCGGCTGCCGCGGGTGTGCTGGTGGGTTCGGCGTTGGCTTTGGCCGCCTGTTTGGACGGCTGGCTGGCGAACAGTTTTTGCCAATCGAGTTGCCCATCGGCTTCGAGGGCTGCCCAGGTTTCCAGTTTCTGGCTGCGGATCTTGCCGACCACCACTTGTTGCTTGGCCAGGTCCACGGTGGTGTCGCTGATGTCCAGACGTTCGAGCTTCGCCAGCGGTCGGCCGTCCGGCGCCTTGATGGCGAAAGGCGCAACGCTGACGGCGACGTTGTCCAGCAGCAGTTCGGTGCCTTTGTTCAGATTGAGTTTGTAGTCGGTGCTCAAGTTCAGGACACCGTTTTCCAGGACCAGTGGCACTGCATCGCGCACGTAGGGCCAGAAGGATTTCATCTTGCCATCGGTGATTTTCAGCTTACCTTCAGAGGCGATCGGGCTCAGGCTGAAATTGCCGGTCCAGTCGATCTGCCCGCCGGCGGGGCCGACCGCGACCAGGGTCATGTCGGCGTTGTCGTCGGGCAGGGTGCTGAGGTTCTTCAGCTCGAAATCGAGTTTGTCGTAGAGGAACTCGATGGGCTCGCTGGGCCGGGCATCTTCGAAGTGCACGTAGCCGCCGGCCAGTTTGATCCGCTCCACGCGCAGCGGGAAGGGTTTGGCGTTCGGGTCGACCGGGGTCGGTTCGCTGGCGGGGATTTTGAACAGCCCGAGAAGATTGAGCTGGCCGTCCTTGCCGAAGAGTATTTCGGTCTTGGGTTTGTCCAGTTCGATATCGGACAGATGCAGCGCCTTGGTCCACAGGCTGTCGATCTGCAGGTTGGCGTACAGGCGTTCGAAGCCCACTTGTTCCTTGCCCGGCTCGCCGATGATCAGGCCCCAAAGGGTTACTTCAAGGCTGAACGGGTTGAGTTCGATCCGCGAAATCGTCGCGGGCGTCGTGGCGTAGTTGGCCAATTGCTGGTTGGCAACCCGCAACGCGATGCCCGGCAAAATCAGAAACCCCAGCAGGCTGTAAAGGGCCAGGGCTGTTAACAGGGCGCCGATAGCGCGGATCAATCCTTTGGGCATGTGTGGCTTCATCTGTCGGAATCGGAGTGCCTTGGAGTATGGCATGCGTTTGCGGTTCCGAAGCAATCACGCTTTATAGGATTTGTCTGATAATGGGTGTGGATTTTCAGAGCTGCAGGATCAGCGTTTTCAGCGGCGGTTGTTGATCCATCGACGGAAAGTCGCTGCCCGGTGTCAGCGCTGTCCACTCACGCACCGGGCGCCCGGCCTTCTCTGCGCAGCGCAGCACTTGCTCGCGCCAATCGTCCATGCTGACCTTCGCCAGGTTGTTGCAGCAGATCAACACGCCATTATCAGCAGTGGTCAGCAGCGCCGGTTTGAGCAGGCTCTGGTAGTCGCGCAGCAGGTCGACCGTGCCGAAAGCACTCTTGGCCCAGGCCGGTGGATCGAGCAGCACCAGATCGTACTGACGCTGCTCCAGACGTTGATAGCTTGGCAGTTTCTGCCCGCGACGCTGGCTGATCGGCAGGCCGGCCAATTGACGAATCGCCGGGAAGTAATCGGACTGGATAAATTCCATGGTCGGCAAATGCGGGTTGAGTAGACCGTTCTCGCGGCCGACCGCCAGGTTGCCTTCGGCAAAGTCCAGGTTGCACACCTCGCTGGCACCACCGGCCGCAGCGCAGAGACCGACGCCACAGGTGTAGGCAAACAGGTTCAGCACACTTTTGTTTTTGCTGTGCGCCTTGACCCAGCCGCGGGCATTGCGCAGGTCGAGAAACAGCAACGGATCCTGGCCGGCATGGCGCCCGCGAACCCGATAATTCAGCCCCCATTCGTGGCCGATCAAATCTTGCAGGGCTGCTTCGTCCGCGCGGTAGACGGTGTCTTCGCGGTCGATGCGCGAGTTGCCGCGAGAACGGTCGTTGTACACCAGCAGGGTATCGAGGCCCAGCTGTTGATTGACGATCTCGTGCAATTGCAGCAGGGCGTCGCGCTCCAGTGACTGATGAAAGCTTTGCACCAACAGTTGTGGGCCGTAGCGGTCGATGGTCAAACCGCCGGCACCTTCCTGGCTGCCGTGGAACAGGCGATAGCAATCGGTGCCTTGCTGATGCAGCTCGGCGAGCAGGTCCTGGCGACGATCAAGGGCGGCGCACAGCGCCTGATTCAAGGAAGACATGCTGGGCGCCTTGCTGGAGGGTATTGAGGGCGCGGGAGTTTAACACTGTGGCGAGGGGGCTTGCCCCCGTTCCAGTGCGCAGCACTGGCAAAAATTCGAGGGAGCGCCAAGTTTTTTGGGCCGCTTCGCTGCCCAACGGGGGCAAGCCCCCTCGCCACAATAAGCCTCACAGCGCGGCCGGTGGCCGCGCGCAACATTATTGGTTCAGGCGTTGATCAATCAGCCCTTGCACCACGCTCGGGTCGGCGAGGGTCGAGGTGTCGCCGAGGCTGTCCAGTTCGTTGCAGGCGATCTTGCGCAGGATCCGTCGCATGATTTTGCCCGAACGGGTTTTCGGCAGGGCCGGGGCCCACTGGATCAAGTCCGGTTTGGCGAAGCTGCCGATTTCCAGGCTGACATGGGCCAGCAGTTCTTTCTTCAGATCGTCGTTGGGGTCGATGCCGTTCATGGGGGTGACGAAGGCGTAGATGCCCTGGCCTTTGATGTCATGGGGGTAACCGACCACGGCGGCCTCGGCGATGCTGTCGTGCAGCACCAGCGCGCTCTCCACTTCGGCGGTGCCGATGCGGTGCCCGGAGACGTTGATCACGTCGTCGATGCGCCCGGTGATCCAGTAATCGCCATCCTCATCGCGGCGTGCGCCATCGCCGGTGAAGTAGTAGCCGGGGTAGGGCTTGAAGTAGGTTTCGACCATCCGTTTCGGATCGCCGTAGACGCTACGGATCTGCGCTGGCCAGCTGGACTTGATGGCCAGCACGCCGCTGCCGGCGCCTTTGATTTCCTTGCCGTGCTCATCGAGCAACACCGGTTGCACGCCGAACATCGGTTGGGTGGCGCAACCGGGTTTGATCCGTTGGGTGCTGACCAGCGGGCTGAGCATGATGCCGCCGGTTTCGGTCTGCCACCAGGTATCGACAATCGGGCAGCGTTGCTCGCCGACCGTATTGAAATACCACTCCCAGGCTTCCGGGTTAATCGGCTCGCCGACAGTGCCGAGTAAGCGCAGGCTCTCGCGGGACGTTTCCTTCAACGGCCCGGGACCTTCACGCATCAACGCGCGCAGGGCGGTCGGGGCGGTGTAGAAGATGTTCACGTGGTGCTTGTCGATCACCTGCCAGAAGCGCGAGGTGCTGGGGTAGCTCGGTACGCCTTCGAAGATCAGCGTGGTCGCGCCGTTGGCCAGCGGCCCGTAGACAATGTAGCTGTGGCCGGTGACCCAGCCGACATCGGCGGTGCACCAGAAGACTTCACCGTCGCGATAGTCGAGCACGTATTTGAAGGTCATCGCCGCTTGCAGCAGGTAGCCGCCAGTGGTGTGCAGCACGCCTTTGGGTTTACCGGTGCTGCCGGAGGTGTAGAGGATGAACAGCGGGTCCTCGGCGTCCATCGGCTCTGGCGGGCAATCGTCACCGACATCGCGCAGGGCCTGGTGATACCAGAGGTCGCGGTCTTCAACCCAATTCACCTGGTTTTGGGTGTGCTCGACCACGATCACGCTGCTGACGTGCGGGCAACTTTGCAGGGCCTTGTCGACGTTCTGTTTGAGCGGCACGAATTTACCGCCGCGCACGCCTTCATCGGCGGTGATTACGGTGCGGCAGTCGGCGTCGAGGATCCGGTCACGCAGTGAGTCTGGGGAGAATCCGCCGAACACCACCGAATGAATCGCGCCGATCCGCGCACAGGCGAGCATGGCGTAGGCAGCTTCGGGGATCATCGGCATGTAGATGCACACGCGGTCGCCTTTCTTCACGCCACGACTTTTGAGCACGTTGGCCAGTCGACAGACGTTGTGATGGAGTTTTTTGTAGGTGATCTGGATGGATTCGGCGGGGTCATCGCCTTCCCAGATGATCGCGGTTTGATCGCCACGCTTTTCCAGATGACGATCGATGCAGTTGTAACTGACGTTTAACTTTCCGCCGGCAAACCAGCTTGCGTCACCGGTTTTCAGGTCGTACCGCTGAACGGTCTGCCACGGCGTGCTCCAGTCGAGGAACCGTGTGGCCTGTTCGGCCCAGAAGGTGCTGGGGTGTTCAATGGATTCACGGTACAGGCGCTTATAGTCGTCCTGACTCAACTGTGCAGCCCGGCGGACGGCATCGGCTTTGGGGAACGTGCTGATATCGAACATGACGGTTCCTTATTCTTGTTTTGCGACAAGAGGGGAGCTGCGCGACCCCGTGTAGGAGCTGCCGAAGGCTGCGATCTTTTGATCCTGGTTGTAAAAACAAGATCAAAAGATCGCAGCCTTCGGCAGCTCCTACACAGTAATAGCGCACGCCACCGATTTTGCAGTAAACCCGGTGCCGTGGAACTGTCGGTGCTGCAAGTTGAAGGGGCGGGTAAACCGCCCCTTCAGCCTATCACCCGCGGTGACGACCGCGGAAGTAGTTGATCAGGCCTTGGGTGGAAGCATCGTCGGCCGGGGTTTCTTCGCTGCCGACCAGGCGGTTGTAGACGCCTTTGCCCAGCTCTTTACCCAACTCCACGCCCCACTGGTCGAAGGCATTGATGCCCCAGACCACGCTTTGCACGAAGACTTTGTGTTCGTACAACGCGACCAGTGCGCCAAGACGCCGCGGGCTGATACGTTCGAGCACCAAGGTGTTGCTCGGACGGTTGCCCGGGATCACCTTGTGCGCGGCCAGTTTTTGCACTTCATCCTCGGCCATACCCTTGTCACGCAGCTCGGCTTCAGCCTCGGTGCGGGTCTTGCCGAGCATCAATGCCTGGCTTTGCGACAGGCAGTTGGCGTACAGCCACTGGTGGTGGTCGGACACCGGGTTGAAACTGACGATCGGCACGATGAAGTCGGCCGGGATCAGTTGGGTGCCCTGGTGCAGCAACTGGTGGTAAGCATGCTGACCGTTGCAACCGACGCCGCCCCAGATTACCGGGCCGGTATCGGTGGACACTGGCGTGCCGTCCTGGCGCACGCTCTTGCCGTTGGATTCCATGTCCAGCTGTTGCAAGTGCTTGGTGATGTTGCGCAGGTAGTGGTCGTACGGCAGGATCGCGTGGCTCTGCGCGCCCCAGAAGTTGCCATACCAGACGCCGAGCAACGCCAGCAGTACCGGCATGTTCTGTTCGAATGGCGCGCTCTGGAAATGCTGGTCCATGGTGTAGGCACCGGACAGCAGTTCCTTGAAGTTCGACATGCCGATGGCCAGGGCAATCGGCAAACCGATGGCCGACCACAGCGAGTAACGGCCGCCGACCCAGTCCCACATCGGGAAGATGTTCTCTTCGCGAATACCGAACGCAACGGCCGCCGCGTTGTTGCTGGAAACGGCGATGAAGTGACGGTACAGCTCGGCTTCCGAACCGCCCTGAGCCAGGTACCAGGCGCGGGCGGCCTGGGCGTTTTTCAGGGTTTCGAGGGTGTTGAAGGATTTCGACGAGACGATGAACAGCGTGGTCTCGGCGCGCAGCTTCATGGTCAGTTCGTGGAATTCACTGCCGTCGATGTTCGCCAGGTAATGGCAGCGCACGCCTTTCTGGGCGTAGGACAGCAGCGCTTCGGACACCAGCTCGGGGCCGAGGAACGAGCCACCGATGCCGATGTTCACAACGTCGGTGATCGGCTTCTCGGTGTAACCGCGCCACAGACCGTCGTGGATACGGCCCACGAGATCGGTGATCTGGTTCAGCACTTTGTGTACGTCGGGCATCACGTTGACGCCGTTGACCGACAGCTTGTCGCCCACCGGGCGGCGCAGTGCGGTGTGCAGGGCCGGGCGTCCTTCGGAAGCGTTGACGATTTCGCCCGAGAACAGCGCTTTGATCGCGCCCTTGAGGTCGACTTCGTTGGCCAGGCCCACCAGCAGATTGCGGGTCTCGGCGTTGATCAGGTTCTTCGAGTAGTCGAGAAACAGGCCGCAGCTGCTGAGGGTGAATTGATTAAAACGCTGCGGATCGGCATTAAAGGCTTCGCGCATGCTGAAATCCTGCATGGCTTGGCGGTGGTCATTCAGCGCTTGCCAAGCGGGCAGAGCGGTAACGTCGTGAGGAGTGCGGTAATACGCCATCGCTGCGGTTTTCCTTTTACTTGAACGGCCTTTTGAACACTAAAAATCCCGGAGCGCTGTGGGTGGGCGTCCGGTCAACTGCGTCGACACGATTTCTGGCGCAGGGCGAATACAGTAAACCTCGCGCTGCAATCTGTCTTGACTTTGTCTGACCTGCTCCCGGTACTTTTTTAACATTTAACCAGGAGCGGTCCGACAAACGGAAAGCTGGCAGGGGGGCGGTTCGGTCAGGCGACCTGAACTGGAATGGCATTGCTGGTGTGGCTCAGTTCGTTACCCGGCGCCATGTAGAGCATGCGCGGCTTGAAGTTGAGCAGCTCGGCTTCGCTGTAGTGAGCGTAAGCGCAGATGATCACGCGGTCGCCGACCTTGGCCTTGTGGGCCGCGGCACCGTTGACCGAGATCATGCGCGAACCTTCTTCGCCACGAATCGCGTAGGTGGTGAAGCGTTCGCCGTTGTCGACGTTGTAGATCTGGATCTGTTCGTACTCACGGATGCCGGACAGGTCCAGCCATTCGCCGTCGATGGCGCAAGAGCCTTCGTAATCGAGTACAGCATGGGTGACTTCGGCGCGATGCAGCTTGGCCTTGAGCATGATGGCGTGCATGAGTGTTTCCCCGGGTCGGAATCGAACGGGGGGCAGTTTGCCCGAAGGCTTTGTGGGCGGCAATACAGTCTGGAAACGACGCAGATCTAATGTGGGAGCGGGCCTGTGGCGAGGGGGCTTGCCCCCGTTTGAGTGCATAGCACTCACAGGATCTTTGATATATCAGAGATTTTGGGGCTGCTTCGCAGCCCAACGGGGGCAAGCCCCCTCGCCACAGGGTTTTGCAGTGTTTATGCGGGTGTGTCGAGGTTCAGATGCAGGTTGTCGATCAACCGCGTCGTGCCGAGGAACGCCGCCGCCAGAATCACCAGATCCCGATCTTGCGCTGTCGCCGGACGCAAGGTCAGCGCATGGCGAATTTCCAGGTAATCCGGACGCAGGCCAGCGGCTTCCAGTTGCTTGATCTGCTCGTTGATCAGCGTCGGGTAATCGCGCTCGCCCTGTTTGATCGCGTCGCTGATCCGGGTCAGTGTGCGATAGACCTCTGGTGCGATGGCCCGCTGTTCTTCGCTGAGGAAACCATTGCGTGACGACAACGCCAGACCGTCGGCGGCCCGTACGGTCGGTTCGCCGATGATCTGGATCGGCATGTTCAGGTCGTGCACCAGGGCGCGAATCACCGCCAGTTGCTGGAAGTCTTTCTGGCCAAAGATCGCCAGGTCCGGCTGGACCATGTTGAACAGTTTGCTGACTACCGTCGCCACCCCTTCGAAATGCCCCGGACGGCTGGCACCGCACAGACCTTCAGACAGTTGCGGAACGCTGACGCGGGTCTGGCCGGCCATGCCGTCGGGGTACATTTCTTCGACGGTTGGGGCAAACAGCAGATGGCAACCGGCCTGGAGCAGTTTCTCCTGATCGGCGGCCAGGGTCCGCGGGTATTTGTCGAGGTCTTCGCCAGCGCCGAATTGCAGCGGGTTGACGAAAATGCTCGCGACCACGAAATCCACCCGTTGGCTGGCTTTGGTAATCAGCGCGATATGCCCGCTGTGCAGGTTGCCCATGGTCGGCACAAAGCCGATGCGCTTGCCTTCGCTACGGGCGCGGGCCACCGCGGCCCGCAGTTCGCGTACGGTTTTTACGGTGTTCATGCAGAGAATCCGTGTTCGATGCCAGGGAAAGTCGCCGCTTTGACTTCAGTGACGTAAGCGCTCAAGGCGGCTTGAATGCTGGTTTGGCCGGTCATGAAGTTCTTCACGAACTTTGGCACGCGGCCGGTCATGGACAAGCCCAGCATGTCGTGCAGAACCAGGACCTGACCGTCGGTGCCACTGCCGGCGCCAATGCCAATCACCGGGATCTTCACCGCCTGGCTGATTTCTTCGGCCAGTTCGCTCGGTACGCATTCGAGCAGCAGCATGGCCGCGCCGGCCTGTTCCAGGGAAATCGCGTCGGCACGCATCTGCCGTGCCTGGTTCTCATTGCGGCCCTGGACTTTATAGCCGCCGAGGATGTTGACCGATTGCGGTGTCAGCCCCATGTGCGCGCACACCGGGATGCCGCGTTCGGCCAGCAGACGGATCGAGTCCGCGAGCCACAATGCCCCTTCAACCTTGACCATGTGCGCACCGGCCTGCATCAACAGCGCGCTGTTGGTCATGGTTTGTTCAATGGTGGCGTAGGCCATGAAGGGCAGGTCGGCGAGGATCAGGGCATCGGTGTTGCCGCGTTTGACGGCTGCCACATGGTAGGCCATTTCAGCAGTGGTCACCGGCAGGGTGCTGTCGTGACCTTGCAAGACCATGCCGAGGGAGTCGCCCACCAGCAGCACTTCAACCCCGGCCTCATTGCAGGCGTGGGCGAAGGTCGCGTCATAGCAGGTCAGCATGGTGATCTTTTCACCTGCCTGCTTGAGGCTCTGGAGCGTGGTCAGGGTGATGGCTGGCATGAAAAAAATCCTCATTACAGGCGCTATGAAAACTACTGCGAGTAACGCGCGTGATTCGTCATTTATACAGGCGCACCCTCTTTCGTGGTGCTTGTAAGGCCTGGACTGCGCCCTTTAGCGCCGCGTTGGCGGCAGCGGGACGCCTATAGTCGTGAGGAGAACCCGGGAAGTCAATTGCATGTGTTACCGCATTGTTACGTGTGGGGTGTTACCGACGTTACTGATGCGATTCAGCAGATTAGCGATGGGCTTGTCTCGTCAAAAGATCGCAGCCTTCGGCAGCTCCTACTGATGTATGTAGGAGCTGCCGAAGGCTGCGATCTTTTGGCGGCAACTCAGGCTGCCGGGAGGCGTTCCAGGCCGACGAACGGGCAGGCGGCGAGTAATTCTGCGAGGGTGCGGCCGTCAGCCAGGCGCAAGTCAGCCGGTGCCAGTTCGGCCAGCGGATAGAGCACAAAGGCTCGTTCCTGCAGGTGATAGTGAGGGACTTTGAGGCGCGGTTCGTCGATCAGTCGATCGCCGAACAACACGATGTCCAGATCCAGCGTGCGTGGGCCCCAGCGTTCAAGGCGCTGGCGGCCTTGTCCGTTCTCGATGGCTTGCAGGGCATCGAGCAGCTCCAGCGGCGCGAGGCGGCTGTCGAGAGCGGCGACCGCGTTGGTATAACGCGGTTGGCCGGGCAGCAGCGAGTCGCTTTGATAAAACCCGGAAACACCGACCAGTTCGGTCTGCGGCAAGCGTGCCAAGGCCTCGACAGCGCTGCGCAACTGTTCGGCAGGGTCAGCCAGATTGCTGCCCATGCCGATGTAGATGCGTTCCATGGCTTATTCGCCTGTCGTGCTCGAGGCGCCGGCAGCGCGTTTGCGTTTGGCTCCGCCACTGCGGCGACGTTTGCGCGGAGCACCACTGCCGTCGTCCTTGCCGCTGAGTTCGCGGATCATGTCCCGACGTTCGCTGTCGTTGGCGTCCTGATAGTCGGTCCACCATTCGCCCAGGCCATCAGTTTGTTCGCCAGCGCTTTCGCGCAGCAGCAGGAAGTCGTAACCGGCACGGAACCGCGGGTTGTCCAGCAACAGGTCGGCACGCTTGCCGCTGCGGCGCGGCAGACGCTCTTGCATGTCCCAGATCTCGCGGATCGGCATGGTGAAGCGTTTCGGAATCGCAATACGCTGGCACTGTTCGGCAATCAACTCGTGCGCCGCTTCCTGCATCGCCGGAATCGGCGGCATGCCACGTTCTTGCAGGCGCAGTACGCGGGCCGGCAGGGCAGGCCAGAGCAGGGCGGCGAACAGGAACGCCGGGGTGACCGGTTTGTTCTGCTTGATCCGCAAGTCCGTGTTGATCAGTGCTTCACTGATCAGCGTGTGGGTGTACGTCGGGTTGTATTCCAGCGCCTCGGCACTGGCCGGGAACAGCGGATCGAACAGCTGCAGGTCGACCAGCATCTCGAAGGTGTCCGCGGCGTGGCCGGAGAGGAACAGCTTGAGCACTTCTTCGAATAGACGGGCTGATGGAATCTCGCGCAGCATCGGTGCCAGATCGCGGATCGGCAGGGCGCTGTGCTTCTCGATACCGAAATTCAGCTTGGCGGCGAAACGCACGGCCCGCAGCATCCGCACCGGGTCTTCCTGGTAGCGCTGCTTCGGATCGCCGATCAGGCGGATCAGGTGATTGCGGATGTCGTGTACGCCATTGGCGTAGTCGAGAATGCGCTCGCTGACCGGATCGTAATACAAGGCGTTGATGGTGAAGTCGCGGCGTTGCGCGTCTTCTTCCAGGGTGCCGTAGACGTTATCGCGCAGAATGCGCCCGCTTTCGTTGCGGGAAGACTGGTTGCTGTCTTCGTCCTCGTCGTTTTGCGGGTGATTGGCGCGGAAGGTCGCGACTTCGATGATTTCGCGGCCAAAGTGGATATGCACCAGTTTGAAGCGACGACCGATGATCCGCGCGTTGCGGAATTCGGCCCGTACCTGTTCAGGGGTGGCACTGGTGGCGACGTCGAAATCTTTCGGCGTGATGCCGAGCAGCATGTCACGCACACAGCCGCCGACCAGGTAAGCCTGGTAACCGGCGTTCTGCAAGCGTTCGACGATGTTGACCGCGTAACGGCTGAATTGCGCCTTTTGCAGCGAATGTTGGCCGCTATTGAGCACTTCAGGCGTGCTGCGGATGTGTTGCGTACGACGCAGGGGAGAACGGAATGACTGGAACAGCTTCTTCAGCATGGGATGCACTGTTTGAAGGAATGTTCGGCCATAACGAAGAATGACCGCATGATGGGCCGGGATTCTAGCATTTAGTCGGGGGATGGTGTAGGAAGCTGCGCAAGCGCTTGAAGGGGAATGTCTTGAAAGGGGCGGTTTTGTAGCAGCTGCCGAGCAGCGCGAGGCTGCGTTCGGCGGCGAAGCCGTCGTAAAACCAGAGATTGCGGTGTGTCAGTAGGAACCGGTTGCCCGTATTTGCGACTGCTGCGCAGTCGAACGCAGACTCGCGCTGCTCGGCAGCTGCTACAGACAGAGAATGCCAAACGGCAGAAACCACAAGGGGAGCCGAAGCTCCCCCAGAAGTAGTTGCGTGCTCTATTTTTATTATTGGTTTCGGGCTTCTTGTTTTTGTTGAGCGCCCTCGCCATGAAGTTTTCCTTCATGACCCTCCCAATCGGGAGCCAAGAGCAAACGGATTGCTTTGGTCGCTGTGTTGCTATGATCGTGTGATCCAACCAGTTCAGGCACTGTCTTAAGACAGTTTTTTATTATTCTCGGCCTGGTTGCGGGGCAAACCCCAAATGCAACGCCTCTCCAAAAGAATCAGTTAGCTACGCCTCTCGCCGTCTTGTTTTTATTGTGCGTGAGTCGATTCGTCTTATTTTTATTGTCTTGTGCATTACTTGTTATTGTTCTTGTACTGAACATATAGCAGGGTGCGTGCCAACTTTTGTGAAGTCCAATAAAACAAGGGGTTAGGCGGGCTAATTGGGCTTTCCGAGGCCAAAAAAAACCGGGGCTTCGTTACCGTAAGCCCCGGCTTCTGTTACGTGAAAAAGCTGAGGTAACAGTTTTTCCACAATGTCACGTGTTACCCGCGCATCCGACAGGCGCGGTTCAGCTCTCGCTGGCCACCCCGGTCTTGCGCCGCGGGATGCCCAGGCGCTGACGGCGTTCCCACAAGCATTTGCGACTGACCCCGAGTTTGCGGGCCAGTTCGGTTTCGGTCATGTGGTCCTGATGCTCGAGTACGAAGTGCTGGAAGTAGTCTTCCAGGGACAGATCTTCGGTCGGTTCGTGGCTGGTGTTACCGGCGCTGTTGCCCTGCTGGGGCGCGAGGCCGATGAAATCGTCGTCTTCCAGATCGCTGAGTTCGATGTCGATGCCCAGCAGCTCGGCGGAAATCTCCGGGCTCTCGCACAGAATCACCGCGCGCTCGACCGCGTTTTCCAGTTCGCGAACGTTACCCGGCCAGGAGTAATGCCGAATTGCTTGCTCGGCATCCAGGGCGAATTTCAGATCGGTGCGGTTGACCCGCGCGCTCTGCCGCGCCAGGAAGGCATTGGCAATTTCATTGACGTCCGCACCGCGCTCGCGCAGGGCCGGCAGTTTCAGGGCGATCACGTGGAGGCGGTAATACAAGTCTTCACGGAACTGGCCGATCTTCGCCAGGCTCTTGAGGTCCCGGTGGGTCGCGGCGATCAGGCGTACATCGACCTTCTGCGACTGGACCGAGCCAACCCGGCGGATTTCACCTTCCTGCAATACGCGCAACAGGCGGGCCTGGGCTTCCAGTGGCAGTTCACCGATTTCATCGAGGAACAAGGTGCCGCCGTCCGCCGCTTCCACCAACCCGGCACGCCCGGCGCTGGCGCCGGTGAACGCGCCTTTTTCGTGGCCGAACAGTTCGGACTCGATCAGGCTTTCCGGGATGGCTGCGCAGTTCACCGAAATCATCGGTGCCTTGGCGCGTTTGGACAGGTTGTGCAGGGCACGTGCTACCAGTTCTTTACCAGTACCGGATTCGCCCTGGATCAGGACATTGGAATCGGTCGGCGCGACTTTACGGATTTTGCTGTACAGGTCCTGCATCGGCGGGCAAGAGCCGATGATGCCAATTTCGCCGTTGCTGTTGTCGACACCGCTTTTGGCTGCGGCACCATTGGACGCTTTGCCGACGACCGGCTCACCGCTGGCTTGCGCCGATTGCCGGTCACGCAGGATTCGCGCGACGG
The DNA here is from genome assembly GCF_059506005.1 of Pseudomonas sp. Pseusp18. NCBI lineage: Bacteria > Pseudomonadati > Pseudomonadota > Gammaproteobacteria > Pseudomonadales > Pseudomonadaceae > Pseudomonas > Pseudomonas sp. Pseusp18. Next base: position 5,654,137 of record NZ_CP169240.1, on the reverse strand, counting down.
CCTGGAGCATCTCGTCGTGATCGAAAGGCTTGGCGATGTAGTCCACCGCGCCCATTTTCATGGAGTCGACGGCCGAACGCAGGCTGGCGTAACTGGTCATGATCAGCACCGGAGTGCCCTGGCCGAGTTTGATCAACTCGGTACCCGGCGCGCCCGGCAGGCGCAGGTCACTGACGATCAGGTCAAACGTGGGAATGCTGAAACGCTCTTGTGCTTCCTGCACGGATCCGGCTTCACTGACCTGGTACTGGTTACGTTCCAGCAGACGGCGCAAGGCGGAGCGGATAATTGTTTCGTCTTCGACGATCAAAATGTGCGGCATTGATTCGATACTCTCGACGGTCTCAGTTCACAGCGGACGTCGCTTCGACATGACGCGGTAAGGTCACCCGGATACGGGTGCCGCGTTGGCTTTGAACATCAGCCGGGCTGTCGATGGTGATTTGTCCATAATGCTCTTCAACGATGGAATAGACCAGTGCAAGGCCCAGACCGGTGCCTTCGCCAGGATCCTTGGTGGTGAAGAAGGGTTCGAACAGTCGGTCCATGATGCTCGAGGGAATACCGCTGCCTTCGTCTTCGACGATCAGATCGACCGTGTGTTCGCCGGCTTCGCTCTTGACGCGCACTGCGCTGCCCGGAGGCGAGGCGTCACGGGCGTTTGAGAGCAGATTGATCAATACCTGGGCGAGCCGCTGCGGGTCGCCTTCGACCCAGTGATCGGGGTCGCACAGGTTGTAGAACTGTACTTCGAAATTGCGCCGGTTCAAGGCCAGCAGGCCGATGGCATCCTGGGCCACTTCCGCCAGACAAACGGGCTCGTCGCTGTGCTGATGAGCGCCCGCGTGGGCGAAGCTCATCAGCGACTGAACGATGCGTGACACGCGTTTGGTCTGCTCGAGGATCTGCCCGCTGATTTCCGTGAGTTCGGAGTCTTCTTCACGTTCTTCGCGCAGGTTTTGCGCGAGACAGGCAATGCCGGTGATCGGGTTGCCGATTTCATGGGCCACGCCGGCCGCCAGTCGGCCGATGCTGGCCAGACGCTCGGAGTGCACCAGTTTGTCTTCGAGCATCTGGGTTTCGGTCAGGTCTTCCACCAGCAGCACCAGGCCGCTGTTACCCGGTGCCAGCGGTTCGTCGATTGCCGCTTTGTGCAGGTTCAGCCAGCGGGTCTGGCCATCGAGGGCCAGGTGCTGCTTGTGCAAGTGTTCGTCCGGCAGATTGATGAAGCCTTGCAGCAGCTCTTTCCATGGATCGGCAATGGTACTCAGGCGCGAACCGACCACGCGCTGCGCGGCAATCCCGGTCAGCTCCTCCATGGCTTTGTTCCACATGAGGATTTCCTGATCCTTGGCTAGCGAACACACGCCCATCGGCAGTTCCTGCAGGGTTTGGCGGTGGTAGCGGCGCAGGGCATCGAGTTCGGCGGCAAGGCCGGTGAGGCGCGAGTGGTAGTCCTCGAGGCGACTTTCGATGAAATGGATGTCTTCGGTGACGTAGTTTTCGCCGCCGGCCTTATAGGGCAGGAAGGTTTCGACCATGTCCTGCGCCACGCTCGGGCCCATCAGGCCGGAGAGGTTGGCTTCGATACGGTCACGCAAACGACGCAAGGCGTAAGGCCGGCGTTCGTCGAACGGCAGATAAAGGTCACGCAGTGCTTGTTCGACTTCTTTCTGCGCGGCCTTGGCACCCAGCGGTTTGGCCAGTTGCGTGGCGAATTCCTGAGGCGAGGCGGCATGCAGTTCGCGGCGTTGCGGGCGGCGAACGTTGTCCACCGCGCAGGCTTCGGCGGCGCTGGCCTCTTCGGGGCTGGCGTTGGTGAACAGTGAAATCAGGGTGAACATCAGCACGTTGGCGGCCAGCGAGGCAATTGCCGCCATGTGCCAGCTGGTGTCGTCCAGCACGTAAATCATGTTCAGCAACGGAATGTAGAAGCCTTGCAGATTGCCGACCAGCGGCAACAGCATGGTCACCAGCCACACCAGAATCCCCGCCAGGAGGCCTGCGATGAAGCCGCGACGGTTGGCGGTCGGCCAGTACAGCACCGACAACACTCCCGGCAGGAACTGCAACGTGGCGACGAAGGCGACGATGCCGAGGTTGGCCAGGTCCTGTTCCGCGCCCAGCATCAGGTAGAAACCGTAGCCGGCCATGATGATCGCGACGATCAGTGCCCGGCGGGTCCATTTCAGCCAGCGGTAGATATTGCCTTCGGCCGGCGGCTGATAGAGCGGCAGCACCAGGTGGTTCAGCGCCATCCCGGACAGCGCCAGCGTAGTGACGATGATCAGCCCGCTGGCCGCCGACAATCCACCGACATACGCCAACAGCGCCAGGGCTTTGCTATTGGCGGCGATGCCGATGCCCAGGGTGAAATATTCCGGATTGGTGGTGGCGCCGAGTTTCAGCCCGGCCCAGAGAATCAGCGGCACTGCCAGGCTCATCAGCAGCAGGAACAGCGGTAAGCCCCAGCTCGCACTGACCAGAGAGCGCGGGTTGAGGTTTTCGGTAAAGGTCATGTGGTACATGTGCGGCATGACGATCGCCGAGGCGAAGAACACCAGCAGCAGCGTGCGCCATGGGCCTTCCTGCAGAGGCGTGTGCAGGGCGGCGAGGGCGGTCTGGTTTTGCAGCAGCCACAGTTCCAGCTGTTGCGGGCCGTCGAACACGCCATACAGCGCATACAGGCCGACGCCACCAATCGCGATCAGCTTGATCACCGACTCGAAGGCAATCGCGAACACCAGGCCTTCATGTTTCTCGCGGGTGGCGATGTGGCGCGAGCCGAAGAAAATCGTGAACAGCGTAATCAGCGCGCAGAAACTCAGGGCCACGCGATGCTGAACTGGCTCACGGGTGAGGATGCCGATGGAGTCGGCCACCGCCTGAATCTGCAATGCCAGCAACGGCAGCACGCCGACCAGCATGAAAATTGTCGTCAACGCGCCGGCCCAGGTGCTGCGGAAACGGAACGCGAACAGGTCGGCCAGCGACGAGAGTTGGTAAGTGCGGGTGATCTTCAGGATCGGGTACAAAAGCACCGGCGCCAGCAGAAACGCCCCGGAAACCCCGAGGTAGCTGGACAGAAAACCGTAGCCGTACTGATAGGCCAGGCCCACTGTGCCGTAAAACGCCCAGGCACTGGCATAAACGCCCAGCGACAGGGTGTACGTCAGCGGGTGGCGAATGATCGCCCGGGGGATCATCCCCCGTTCACTGATCCAGGCCACACCGAACAGCACCGCCAGGTACGCGGCGCTGATCAGGATCATCTGGGTCAGGCTAAAGCTCATCGGCATCTTTTTGGCTCTGCAGGATGAAGGTCACGACGATCAGAATCAGCCAGAGCAAATAAGGGCGATACCAGGCGCCAGTGGCGTCGATCCACCAATCCATGATGGCCGGGGAGAACAGATAAATCCCCACTACCAGGAGCAGGACCAAGCGATAGATGTACATCCCGGCCTCTCTCTTTTATGCGCGTGCCCGAAAACGTGCGGCGATGGTAACGGATGGGTGCGCCACTGCAAGTGGCATCACTGCAGTTGCGCTTCAGGCAACGTCAGTGTGCGCGGGATCAGCGACGCATCCCAGTGGGCAATGCCCCAATTCAGCACCTCCCGTGGTGTGGCGTCATTCAGTTCGGAAACGGGAGTGTGCCCCAGCGCCCGCAATGCGCGCAGCAACAGCGGCGTAGCCTGATCCTCGGTCAGCGGCGGCGATCGATAGGACTTGCCGAGTTTGTGGCCGTCCGGCTGGGTAATCAGCGGGATGTGCAGGTAGCGCGGTTGCGGCAGGCCGAGCAGTTCTTGCAGATAGAGCTGGCGTGGCGTGGAGTCCAGCAGGTCGGCGCCGCGCACGATATCAGTGATGCCTTGCCAGGCATCGTCCAGCACCACCGCCAATTGATAGGCGTAGAGCCCGTCACGGCGACGAATCACGAAGTCACCCACCTCGCGGCCCAGGTGTTGACGGAATTCGCCCTGCACCCGGTCGATGAAGTGGTATTCCAGCTCCGGTACGCGCACGCGGATCGCCGCATTCTCGGTGCCGTGCCCCGCGTTGCGGCAGAACCCGGGATAGATGCCGTGATACGGCTCCAGTTGCTTGCGCGAGCAGGTGCACGCATAGGCCAGGCCCTGGCTGAACAGGCGATTGAGGACTTCGGCGTAGGCCGCGTACCGGTCACTCTGTCGGACCATCTCGCCATCCCACTCGAAACCGTAGCTTTCCAATGCCTTGAGAATCGCCGCCTGAGCGCCGGGCTCCTCACGTGGCGGATCGAGATCCTCCATGCGCACCAGCCAGCGCCCGCCGACCGAACGGGCGTCGAGGTATGAGGCTAGCGCGGCCACCAGCGAACCGAAATGCAGATGCCCGCTGGGCGTGGGGGCGAAGCGCCCGATGTAGGTGGGGGAGGAGATGGCAGTCATGGCGATTATTTAACGTCTAAAAGCGTCAGAAACAAAAACGGAGCGTTCGCACGCTCCGTCTTTCGTTCAAGTCGAGATTACTTGCCGACTTGCTTTTCCTTGATTTCCGCCAGGGTCTTGCAGTCGACGCACATGTCGGCGGTAGGGCGGGCTTCCAGTCGCTTGACGCCGATCTCGACGCCGCAGGACTCGCACCAACCGTATTCTTCGTCTTCGATCAATTGCAGGGTCTTGTCGATTTTCTTGATCAACTTGCGCTCGCGGTCGCGGGCGCGCAATTCGAGGCTGAATTCCTCTTCCTGGCTGGCACGGTCTGCCGGGTCAGGGAAGTTGGCCGCCTCGTCTTTCATGTGATCAACAGTACGGTCGACTTCCTGCATCAAGTCCTGTTTCCACTTGTTCAGGATCTTGGTGAAGTGAGCACGCATGGGTTTGCCCATGTACTCTTCGCCCTTCACTTCTTTGTAGGGTTCGAAGCCGCTGATCGACTGATTTTGCTGCTTTGCTTGGGTGGGCATGAAATGGACCGCCTCTACTCTTGTAATCCATTGCGCAGGATTGCTCCATCACCGACACCTGCCGGCCCTGCGGCTGCAAGCGGGCGAACTTACCAGATCAAATCGGACCGCGCTACTCCCGGATGTCGAGCCCGCGGCCCGTGGTGCTTGCAAAAGATTGCAAAGCTTCGTCTGGTGGCTAAGGAGACCTGATCAATTATTGATTTTAGCCAAACCTGAGACATACGCTTGAATCAATTGAGGCCCGCATTATATGGGCTCTGACCGCTTTAGACTCTCGCTCGTTCCTGCGCTTGGGTAGAATCAATTCTTTTCCCCGTTGTAAGGAAGGCTAATGGCTCTGTCCTACAGTGCGCGTAGTCGCGCTATCGAACCGTTCCACGTTATGGCCCTGCTGGCGCGGGCCAACGAGCTGCAAGCGGCTGGCCACGACGTGATTCACCTGGAAATCGGCGAGCCGGACTTCACCACCGCCGAGCCGATCATCCAGGCCGGCCAGGCTGCGCTAACGGCGGGGAAGACCCGTTACACCGCCGCTCGCGGCATTCCCGAGCTGCGTGAGGCCATTTCGGGCTTTTATCAGCAGCGCTACGGGCTGAACATCGATCCGCAGCGCATCCTGATCACGCCTGGCGGCTCAGGTGCGTTGCTGTTGGCCAGCGCCTTGCTGGTGGATCCGGGCAAGCACTGGCTGCTGGCCGACCCGGGTTACCCGTGCAACCGGCACTTCCTGCGCCTGGTGGAAGGCGCGGCGCAACTGGTGCCGGTCGGCCCGGACGTGCGTTATCAACTGACCCCGGACCTGGTCGCGCGTCATTGGGATCACGACAGCGTCGGCGCCTTGGTGGCATCGCCGGCCAACCCCACCGGGACCATCCTGACCCGTGATGAGCTGGCCGGGCTGTCCGCGGCGATCAAGGCCCGCCACGGTCATTTGGTGGTCGACGAGATTTACCACGGCCTGACTTACGGCACGGACGCGGTCAGCGTGCTGGAAGTCGATGACAGCGCTTTCGTCCTCAATAGTTTTTCCAAGTATTTCGGCATGACCGGTTGGCGCCTTGGTTGGCTGGTCGCGCCTGAAGCGGCGGTCGGTGAACTGGAAAAGCTCGCCCAGAACCTCTACATCAGTGCACCGAGCATGGCCCAGCACGCGGCATTGGCCTGCTTCGAGCCCGCCACCATCAGCATTTTCGAGGAGCGCCGCGCCGAGTTCGGTCGACGTCGTGACTTCCTGCTGCCAGCCCTGCGGGAATTGGGTTTCGGCATCGCCGTTGAACCGGAAGGCGCGTTCTATTTGTACGCCGATATCAGCAAGTTCGGCGGCGATGCCTTCGCGTTCTGCCGACACTTCCTCGAAACCGAGCACGTTGCGATTACCCCGGGGTTGGACTTTGGGCGTCATCAGGCCGGGCATCATGTGCGGTTTGCCTACACCCAAAGCCTTCCGCGCTTGCAAGAAGCAGTCGAGCGGATCGCCCGCGGTTTGAAGAGCTGGCAAGGCTGATGCGCTTTCATCCTCCCCTTGAAGAGGGTCGCTTGATTCGTCGTTACAAGCGTTTTCTTGCCGATATCGAAACCGTTGGCGGCGAGTTGCTGACCATTCACTGCCCGAACACTGGCTCGATGCTTAATTGCCAGGTCGAGGGCGGGCAAGTCTGGTTCAGCCGCTCCACCGACCCCAAGCGCAAGTTGCCCGGCACTTGGGAAGTTGGCGAAACCCCACAGGGGCGGCTGTTTTGCGTGAACACCGGGCGCGCCAACGGCTTGATCGAGGAGGCGTTGCAGGCCGGCGTCATCACCGAGTTGAACGGCTTTACCGAACTGAAGCGCGAAGTGGCCTACGGTCAGGAAAGCAGTCGCATCGATTTTCGTCTCGATTACCCGGGCGGCCCGGCTTATGTGGAAGTCAAAAGCGTCACCCTGGGCTTCGATGGCTCGGCAGTGGCGGCATTTCCTGACGCGGTGACCCAGCGCGGGGCCAAGCATTTGCGCGAACTGGCGCATTTGGCCAGGGACGGGATTCGGGCAGTGCAGTTGTATTGCGTGAGCCTGACAGGGATTGACGCGGTACGTCCTGCCGAAGAAATCGATTCGGCCTACGCAGCTGCGTTGCGTGAGGCGGTGGCGTGTGGAGTCGAAGTGCTGGCGTATGGCGTGCGCTTGACCCACGAAGAGATGGTGGTCGATCGGCGGCTGGATGTGTTGCTTTAGAGCGTAACCCAGATCCCTTGTTCATCCTCGCGGCAGAGGATGGTAGTCAGGGATTGCCCGGCGCAGGGGCCGGCGACGCATTCACCGTCCTCGATCAGAAACAGTGCGCCGTGGGTCGCGCACTGGATCAGGCTGTTGCTGGGGTCGAGAAACTGGTCGGGTTTCCATTCCAGTCCGACGCCCCGGTGCGGGCAGCGATTTTCATACACATACACCCGACCGCCCCGGCGCACGGCCAGGAGCTTCTGGCCGTCGACGTCGAAACCGCGACTGCTGGCGTCAGCCAATTCGGCGCCTGTGCAAAGAAACTTCATGTCTATCCTCAAGTCCAGCAGCTCGTGACCCGGAATGTCCGAGCTTGACGTTCAAATGCAAGCAATTATCAAATGGTAGCTCGCCCTCGGGGCGATTACCGGATGCCGAGAATATTTGGCCTGTCATCTCTATGCCTGGGAAACCTTTAAAGGAGGCTGTTTATGCACCTGTTCGATCCCGGTACGACTGGCCAATGACCCTTCTGATTAAACCTCGTGCGTTGTTCATTGGCTTGAGCCTGTTGTGTTTGCTGGCGATCTGGCTGTCGCTGGCGTTAGGGCCGGTGAGTTTGCCGTTGTTCGACACCTTGCGCGCGTCGCTGCGCTTGGTCGGCCTGCCGATTGCTGCCGACGGGTTGGAGCAGGCCGAACTGATCCTCGGGCAAATCCGCCTGCCGCGAACCTTGCTGGGCTTGGCGGTGGGCGGCGTTCTGGCGCTGTCCGGCGTGGCGATGCAGGGCTTGTTTCGCAATCCTCTGGCCGACCCGGGCCTGGTGGGGGTGTCGAGCGGTGCGGCACTGGGCGCGGCTATCGCGATTGTCGGCGGCTCGGTATTCGGTGGACTGTCTGAATCCATCGGACCTTATCTGTTGTCAGTGTGCGCGTTTCTCGGCGGGTTGGGTGTGACGGCGCTGGTCTATCGACTGGGGCGACGCGATGGCCAGACCAACGTCGCGACCATGCTGCTGGCTGGTATTGCATTGACTGCCCTGGCTGGTTCGGCGGTCGGGCTCTTCACCTATCTGGCGGATGACGCGACCCTGCGCACCCTGACGTTCTGGAACCTGGGCAGTCTTAACGGCGCCAGTTATGCGCGACTCTGGCCGTTGCTGCTGGTGAGCACCGGCGTGGCGCTGTGGTTGCCGCGTCGGGCCAAGGCCTTGAACGCATTGTTGCTGGGGGAGTCGGAGGCCGGCCACCTGGGTATCGACGTCGAAGGACTCAAGCGCGAATTGGTGTTCTGCACGGCGCTGGGTGTCGGCGCGGCGGTAGCAGCGGCGGGGATGATCGGGTTTGTCGGCCTGGTGGTGCCGCATCTGGTGCGACTGCTGGTCGGCCCCGATCATCGGGTGTTGTTGCCGGCGTCGGTGTTGGCGGGGGCCAGTCTCCTATTATTTGCCGATCTGGTGGCGCGGCTGGCGCTGGCGCCGGCTGAGTTGCCGATCGGGATTGTCACGGCCTTCATCGGCGCGCCGTTCTTTCTGTATTTATTGCTCAGGGGGCGTGCCTGATGTTGCGAACGCAGAACCTGCAAATCCGCCGCGGTCGAAAGATTGTCCTGACGGACATCACCCTTGAGCTTAAGCCGGGCGAAGTCCTCGGCGTATTGGGTCCTAACGGCGCCGGCAAAAGCACGTTGCTCGGCGCCCTGTGCGGCGAATTGCCTGCGGACCACGGCAGCGTCTGGCTCGATGAGCGTGAGCTGAGTCATTGGAACGGAGCGCAGCGAGCCCGGCGTTTGGCGGTGTTGCCGCAAGTGTCGACCCTGGACTTTGCCTTTCGCGTCGAAGAAGTGGTCGGCATGGGCCGCCTGCCTTATCAAAGCGGTCGGGTCCGGGATGACGAGATTGTCGCCGCCGCGCTACAGGCGGCCGATGCGGGGCACTTGAGCGGTCGCAGTTATCTGGCGTTGTCCGGCGGCGAACGTCAGCGGGTGCATTTGGCGCGAGTGTTGGCGCAGCTTTGGCCGGGCGAGGCGGGGCAGACGTTGTTGCTCGATGAGCCGACGTCGATGCTCGACCCGCTGCATCAGCACACCACTCTGCAAGCGGTGCGTGAATTCGCCGATCGCGGTGCGGCGGTGCTGGTGATCTTGCATGATCTGAACCTGGCGGCGCGTTATTGTGATCGCCTGTTACTGCTCGAAGGTGGGCGTCCTGTGGTGCTGGACACGCCGGAGCAGGTATTGCGCCCGGAACCGCTCAAGGCTGTGTTTGGGCTGGAAGTATTGGTGCAACCGCACCCGGAGCGTGGGCATCCGCTGATCATCGCCCGCTGAGGTGTTTTAGGGATGAAAACACGCGTGATAGTTTTTCTGGCTGCGCTGTTACTGAGTGCCTGCCAGCATGTAGCGGTACCGCCGCCGGTCAGCGGCGAAATCCGGGATCTGCGCAGCGGTCAGGTCCTGACAGCGCAAGAACTGCTTGCACGGCTGGCTGAACCTTCGCGGCTGATCGTCGGTGAGCAGCATGACAATCGTGATCACCATCAACTGCAATTGTGGATATTGCAGGCACTGGGTGAGCGACGGCCTCAAGGCAGTCTGCTGCTGGAAATGCTGACGCCGGCTCAGCAACAGCGCGTCGATGACGTTCGGCATGCCTCACCGCTGCCGACCGACTTGGCCGGGGCATTGGCCTGGCAGCCGGGATGGGACTGGAGTCTATACGGGCCGATCGTTCGTTTTGCCCTGACTCGGCCATACCCGTTACTGGCGGCCAATCTGGATACGCCTGAAGTCCGTACGGTTTATGCCAAACCGCCAACATTGAGCGGTACGCGATCCAACGCTCCCACGGTCAAGAATGAGTTGCTGGCACAGATCAGCGATTCCCACTGCGGCTTGTTGCCTGAATCACAGATGCCCGCGATGCTGGCCGTCCAGCAGCAGCGTGACCGGCGGATAGCCGAGCGATTACTGGCGGCACCGATGCCTTCACTGTTGTTTGCCGGCGCGTTCCACGCACGCAAGGATGTCGGGGTGCCGATCCATGTGCTGGATCTGGGTGAGCAGGCTCCAACGGTATTGATGCTGGCGGAGCAGGGCGCTGAGGTCACGCCGGCCATGGCTGATTACGTCTGGTATACGCCAGCCACGCCGCCACAGGATTACTGCGCGCAAATGCGCAAGCAGTTCGGCAAGCCGTCAGGCCAATAAAATCAGGTGAGTTTTCCACAGGCAAAAAAAGACCCGGCAAGAGCCGGGTCAAATAACCGTGATTAGCCTGATGAGGAGATAATCTGAGAGTCCGAACCAAGGGCTTTTCAGAATATCGACCAGTCTCGCGACCAGTTGTGATAATCATATCGATTCTCATTACCAAGTCAACCGCTGATTTCTCGTTTCCGTGAATTACGTCGTTCCTTCGCTGGAAAGCCTCGTAATCATTGGGTTTCAGGCTGTGCGTTCGAGTGAAATTATCCGTTCAATTCTTGTGGCGAGACGAAATAGCATCCAGCTGTTTGTTCAAGGCTTCCTTGCGCTCGGCGGGAATGTCGTTCCAGTGAACATCCATCAACGCGCCTTCAATCGCATACAACAACACCTTGGACGCCCGAAAACCGCGAGTGCGCACGGCCCGATAAGCATCCACAGCTCCCAGCCGACGCAAGTCCGAGGCACTGTGGATGCCCACGGCATGCAGCCATTGCGCCGACGTCTTGCCAAGATTCTTCAGGTGTTGCAGTTCATCATTCATCAAGCCTCCTTGCGACAGCCGAATGGTGCGTGGGCGAGCCTCTCAGCAGTGTAGCCATCAGTAGGAAAAGCGTGATTGTTTGGTCGGTTTCGACGCAAAAGCTTCTAAGAGGAAAACTCAAGAAGCGGCGGGAAAAGGTGGCTGATGCAACCCGATGGCGTATGGAAAATTGAGTTTTCGAGCAAAAAAACTACAAAGTCCAGCGCAAAGCGGGGGGCGCCGGACTGAGTGAAACATCGCTTTTTAGCGGGTGCGATAACGCAGGCGTGTCCCGAAATTCATCGACATCAGAATCTCATCGGCACTCAGCTCTGGCGGGAAGTAGGCGCCGGAGATCTGCGCGTGGGCCAGGCTCGCGCCTTCCAGGGATGAGTTGCGAAAGTCGATGCCGCGCAAGTCGGCAGAGCGGAAATAGGCATCGGTGAAGTCGATGCCGTCGGCGTTCAGTTCACGCAGATCGAGCCCGCGGAAGTCACCACCGACCATGTCGATAGGTCCATCTTTCGGGCGTTCATTATTGAAGCTTGTGATGTCGTCTTTGTGCAGCAAGGCATAAAGCGGGGTGTCGAGAAGTTTCGGCTGGCTCATGTCACATCACCTGATGGTTTTATGACGCCAGTATAGTGCCACTATTTGACAGCCGTGAAGCCGGCGAGGGCTTCACGGTTGAAATAGTTTCTTACAGGCCTGGCAGGCGTTGGCGAATTTGCGCTACGACGGTGTCGAGGGTGCCACTTTCATTGGTCTGGACGCGTTTGCTGCAGAGGATTTCTGCGGGCGTCAGGGCTTCGCGGCTGGCTTGCTGGGCAGCGATAACAGCCAGGTTGGCGTCGGACGGATCGTTGTTGTCCGCCTGGCGTTGCTTCAACCAGCTCTCGATCACCGCTTGAGGTGCGTCGCAATCGAGGATCAGGAACGGCGCGCCGGTGGCCTCGGCGATTTTTGCCGCGCTGTCGCGTTGGTCGCGCTTGAGATAAGTGGCATCGATCACCACCGGGAAGCCGGCACGCAGAATCACATTGGCAACTTCATGCAGACGGGCATAGGTGGCGACGCTGGCGTCGGCGCTATAAATGCCGGCCTGCGGGGCGTTCGGTACGGTCTGTTCGCCGAACATACGCTTGCGCTCTACATCCGAACGCAGGCGAATGGCGCCCAATGCCTCCACCAGGCGCATGGCCACATGGCTTTTGCCGACGGCGGAAACACCGTGGGTAATCGCCAGGAAACGCGAAGGAATGGTGCTGTAGCTTTCCGCCAGGTTGGCGTAGTTGCGGTACTGACGCAGAGTGGTAGCGCGCTGCACCGGGTCGGCTTCGGCCGGCATGCTGAACAGGCTGACCTTGGCGCGAACCAGCGCGCGGTAGGCTTTATAGAAGTTCAGCAGCTCAAGGCCCTGGTAGTCGCCGGTCAGTTCCAGGTATTGGCTGATGAAACGGCGCGCCAGGCTCTTCAGGCCGCGGTCTTCCAGGTCCATTGCCAGGAAACCGGTGTCGGCGTAAACGTCGGTGAAGCGGAACGGTTCGTTGAACTCGATGCAGTCGAAGATCACCACTTTGCCGTCGATCACGGTAGCGTTGCCCAGGTGAATGTCACCATGGCATTCACGAATGAAGCCGTCGGCCTTGCGCTGGGCGAACAGCGGCTTGAGGCGCTCGAAGCTGCTTTCGGCCCAGGCTTGCAGTGCCTCGAGTTGCAACAGATCGGCCTTGTCGCTGAGGAACGGACGGATCTGTTCGAAGTTCTGCCGTACCGGCGCCATGACGCTGTCCGGCGTGCCGGCTTCGTGTTCGGCAGGCACTTTCGGCGCGCTGAGGTGGAATTGAGCGATCTGCGCGGCCATCTCGTCGATGTGCGCGGTGGTCAATTCGCCGTTGGCTTGCAGGGTGCTGAGCAGTTGGCTTTGTGGGAACTGACGCATTTTCAGGGCGTAGTCGACAACCGGACCATCGCCGCCCAATTGTGGTGCCTCGGCGCTGCCGGTGATCGGCAACACTTCAAGGTACAAGTCATGGGTCAAGCGCTGGTTCAGGCGCAGCTCTTCACCGCAGAAATGCTCGCGAGCCTCAAGGCTGGTGAAGTCGAGGAAGCCGAAATTCACCGGCTTCTTCACTTTATAAGCATAGGGGCCTGTGAGTATCACCCAGGAAATATGGGTCTCGATGACCTGGAACCCTTCTACAGGATGCGGGTAGAGGGCCGGGTTTTGCAGGGCAGCGATCAGGGACTGGCTCACAGGTGATCCTTCAGAGTCTGGGGGGAATTCAAGGCCGTCATTATGGCTGCAAGTCCGTCCGACGCAAACCTCAGAGGGCTCCTGTTGAGGATGAATAAAGTGCGTATAATCCGCCGCCATGACTCGATCCCGATCCCCCCGCACCCCTAAAAAACCACCTTCCAAGGGCATGCGCCCCTGGCTGGGCTGGGCCCTTAAACTCAGCCTGGTCGGCCTTGTGGTGCTTGCCGGGTTCGCGGTTTACCTCGATGCCGTGGTCCAGGAGAAGTTCTCCGGCAAGCGCTGGACCATCCCGGCCAAGGTGTACGCGCGCCCGCTTGAGCTGTTCGTCGGACAAAAGCTCAGCAAGGACGACTTCCTCACCGAACTCGACGCCTTGGGCTACCGGCGCGAAGCGGTCAGCAACGGCCCCGGCGCGGCGGCGGTCAATGGCAATACCGTCGACTTGAATACCCGAGGCTTCCAGTTCTATGAAGGCATGGAGCAGGCGCAGCCCGTGCGCGTGCGGTTCTCCGGCGATTACGTGGCCGAGCTCTCGGCGACCAACGGTTCGAAGCTTTCCGTGGTGCGACTGGAGCCGCTGCTGATCGGCGGCATTTACCCGAAAAACCTTGAAGACCGCATCCTGATCAAGATCGATCAGGTTCCGCCGTATCTGCTCGAAACCCTGGTTGCCGTAGAAGACCGGGATTTCTACAGCCACTGGGGCGTGTCGCCGAAGTCGATTGCTCGAGCTATCTATGTCAACACCTCGGGCGGCAAGATGACCCAGGGCGGTAGTACGCTGACGCAACAGTTGGTCAAGAACTTCTACCTCACCAATGAACGCAGCCTGACCCGTAAGCTCACCGAAGCCATGATGGCGATGTTGCTTGAGCTGCATTACGACAAGAGCGAAATTCTTGAGGCTTACCTCAATGAAGTGTTCGTCGGCCAGGATGGTCAGCGCGCGGTGCACGGCTTCGGCCTGGCCAGCCAGTTCTTCTTCGGGCAGCCATTGTCCGAGCTGAAACTGCATCAAGTCGCTTTGTTGGTGGGCATGGTCAAGGGGCCGTCCTATTACAACCCGCGTCGCAACCCTGAGCGGGCGCTGGAGCGGCGCAATCTGGTACTCGATGTTCTGAAGGAACAAGGCGTTGCCAGCGCCGAGCAGGTTGAGGCGGCGAAGAAAATGCCACTGGGTGTGACCACTCGCGGCAAGTTGGCCGACAGCTCGTTCCCGGGCTTCCTCGATCTGGTCAAACGTCAGTTGCGCGAAGACTACCGCGACGAAGACTTGACTGAAGAAGGGCTGCGAATCTTCACCAGTTTCGACCCGATCCTGCAGATGAAAGCCGAAGCTTCGGTCAACGACACGTTCAAGCGCTTGGCCGGGCGCAAGGGTTCCGATGACGTGGAAGCGGCGATGGTCGTGACCAACCCGGAAACCGGTGAGGTCCAGGCCATGATCGGCAGCCGTCAGGCGAGTTTTGCCGGTTTTAACCGTGCGTTGGACGCGGTGCGACCGATCGGCTCTTTGATCAAGCCGGCGGTTTATCTGACCGCTCTTGAAAAGCCGAGCCAGTACACGCTGACCAGTTGGCTATCGGATGACTACTTCTCGGTCAAAGGCGCGGATGGTCAGATCTGGAAACCACAGAACTATGATCGCCGCTCCCACGGCACGGTGTTCCTGTACCAAGGGTTGGCGCATTCCTACAACCTGTCGACCGCGCGTCTCGGGTTGGCGGTGGGCGTGCCGAATGTCTTGAAGACCCTGGCACGACTGGGGGTGAGTCGCGAGTTCCCGGCGTTCCCGTCGATGTTGCTCGGTGCCGGCGGTATGACCCCGATCGAAGTGGCGACCATGTACCAGACGCTGGCCAATGGCGGGTTCAATACGCCGATGCGCGGGATTCGCAGCGTACTGACTGCCGAGGGCGAGCCGCTCAAGCGTTATCCGTTCCAGATTCAGCAGCAATTTGATCCGGCGTCCATTTACCTGATCCAGAACGCCATGCAGCGCGTCATGCGTGAAGGTACCGGCAGTTCGGTTTACAACGTGTTGCCGAAAACCCTGACCCTGGCCGGCAAGACCGGTACCAGTAACGATTCGCGGGACAGCTGGTTCGCCGGTTTCAGTCAGGATCTGCTGGCCGTGGTCTGGCTGGGGCGCGATGATAATGGCAAGACACCGTTTACCGGTGCCACCGGTGCGTTGCAGGTCTGGACCAGTTTCATGCGCAAGGCCGATCCGCTGCCGCTGGACATGCCGCAGCCGGATAACATTGTTCAGGCCTGGGTCGATTCACGTACCGGGCAAGGTTCCGAAGCCAGCTGCCCAGGCGCGGTGCAGATGCCGTATATTCGCGGCAGCGAACCGCCTCCCGGTGCTGCTTGCGGTGGCGAAAGCCCTGCTGAATCGGTGATGGATTGGGTCAAGGGCTGGATGAATTAAGCAAAGAGGATTTGAAGTGAACAAGTGGTTGATTCCAGCGGTGACTGCCGTGGCTTTGCTCAGCGGCTGCTCCACTGTACAGCGTGGTTCGATCCCGGTTGTGGACGCCGGGACTGCTGTCTCCAACAGTGAGCGGATTTCGGCGAATGGCGGTTTCCGTCAGTCGACGGTGAAACGTCCTGTACAAGCTCAGACTCAGGCGATCCCGCAAGGTGACACCGGGGTCGTGGTGATGGTCCCGGGTGGTGGCGCCGTCTCCTCGGCACCGATCAGCACTTCGCCGATCACCCCGGGTCCGATTACTCCAGGGCCGATCGATACCTCGCCGGTTCAGTCGGCACCGATCAATCAGGGCAGTTACAGCATGCCGTCGACGCCCAGCGGGATTCCTTCGGCGAACTCCGGCGGTCTGTCCGCCGATGAGCAACTGGACGGTCCGGTCCTGGCATTGTTGACCACCGCCCAGCAGCAACAGGCCAGTGGCGACCTTAATGGCGCATCTTCCAGCCTCGAACGTGCCCAGCGTGTTGCACCGCGCGAGCCGCAAGTGCTTTATCGCCTGGCCCAGGTACGTATGGCTCAAGGTGATGCGGCGCAGGCCGAGCAGTTTGCCCGTCGTGGCCTGACGTTCGCCAATGGGCGTCCGGATCTTCAGGCCAGCCTGTGGGAATTGATCGCCCAGGCCCGTGAGAAGCAGGGTGACCCGGCCGGTGCAGCGTTGGCTCGTCAGAAGGCCAAGGTTTCGCTGTGATGGATATGCGCTTTCCGAAGATTGCCGAGCAGTTGCTGTTGATCGAGCGCGAACTGCGCGTTCAGGGTTGGTGGGATGAAGTGCCGCCGTCCGCTGAGGCGCTCTCCAGCGTTGAACCGTTTTCGGTGGATACGCTGGATTTCGAGCAGTGGCTGCAATGGATCTTCCTGCCAAGGATGAAGTCGATCCTGGAGCAGAACCTGCCATTGCCCAACGCATCGGGGATTCAGGAGATGGCCGAGATGGTCTTCGCCTCCCGCAACGTCCGGGGCAAGGATCGGCAGCTTCAGGTCTTGCTCAAAGAGTTCGACGTGTTGATCACCGCTTCCCGCTGATCCCGAACCCTCGACAGCTCCTACATGCAGTTTTTCGTAATCTGTTTCTGTGCTTCGGTGATGCGCTCCTGACGTTGTTGGTCGGTCAGGCGGCGCGTCTCGCCGTCGACTTCCTCCCGCAATCTCGGATTGTTCTGCAATTGAGCCAGGTTCGTCCGAGCCTGTTCGCAGAACACTTTTAGCTGGGCCTGCTGCTCGGCGACCTGCTTTTTCACTTTTTTATCGATGGCTTTTTGATCGCCTATGACGTTGCCGCGCGATGGCGCGCTCGGCTTGCCGACGGGCGGGGAGGGCGTGACCATCAAGGTGGCCTCTCGGCCCTGGGGTGGTTGCGCATCGAAATGGGTGACGCCCTGGGCATCGACCCATTTATAGATCTGACCCGCCATGCACAAAGGGCTCAGGCTGATCAGCAAGCTGGCGGTGAAGATGAGCGTTCGCATGCCATTTCCTTATCGGGGGTGCGCAATTGAAGCTAACACAGTTGCGGTTTAAAGGTTTTTTCTTGCGTTCTCATGCGCTTAGTTCAATAAAGCACATTGACGGCTTGACTTGCGATGGGCGAAACAGAAGAATCCAAAGTCCGCTGTAGAGGGACTGCCAGAAGCAGACCCACTCGGTAGATCATGAGGCGCACATCCGCGCCGACCTGTTACACCCGCAACGCGTTACCTCGCGCTGGGTGGGAAAGGCCCGCAACACTTGGGACGATCCCAATACTTGCTCAGTCAGTGCTGACGTAGTCGGCGACCACCGTCGCTCATGCTCTGCCGAGAAGTAAACCTATTAAGACCCGTCCTCTTGTATGTGGGCGGTATTCTGGCGTTTTAGAGGTGAACAACGTGGAGCTTTTATCTGGCGGTGAGATGCTCGTCCGCTTCTTGCGTGACGAAGGCGTCAAATATATCTACGGGTACCCGGGTGGTGCTCTTCTTCATGTCTACGATGCCCTGTTCAAAGAACCGGAAGTGACCCACATCCTGGTTCGTCACGAGCAGGCTGCGACCCACATGGCTGACGGCTATGCCCGTGCCACCGGTAAAGCCGGCGTGGTACTGGTGACGTCCGGCCCGGGCGCAACCAACGCCATCACCGGTATTGCCACGGCCTACATGGACTCCATTCCGATGGTGATCATTTCCGGCCAGGTGCCAAGCACCATGGTAGGTACCGATGCGTTCCAGGAAACCGACATGATCGGTATCTCCCGGCCGATCGTGAAGCACAGCTTCATGATCAAGCACGCCTCGGAAATCCCGGAAGTCATGAAGAAGGCGTTCTACCTGGCGCAATCCGGTCGTCCTGGTCCGGTCGTTGTTGATATCCCGAAAGATATGACCAACCCGGCCGAGAAGTTCGAATACATCTTCCCGAAAAAAGCCAAGCTGCGTTCCTACAGCCCGGCCGTTCGCGGTCACTCCGGGCAAATCCGCAAGGCAGCCGAAATGCTCCTGGCGGCCAAGCGCCCTGTGTTGTATTCGGGCGGCGGCGTGATCCTCGGTGGTGGCTCTGCGCCGCTGACCGAGCTGGCGAAGATGCTCAACCTGCCAGTGACCAATACCCTGATGGGCCTGGGTGCCTACCCTGGCACCGACCGTCAGTTCATCGGCATGCTCGGCATGCACGGCAGCTACACCGCCAACCTGGCGATGCACCATGCTGATGTGATCCTTGCAGTCGGCGCGCGTTTCGATGACCGCGTGATCAACGGCCCGGCCAAGTTCTGCCCGAATGCCAAGATCATTCACATCGACATCGACCCGGCTTCGATTTCCAAGACCATCAAGGCAGACGTGCCTATTGTTGGCCCGGTCGAGAGCGTCCTGACCGAAATGGTCGCGATCCTCAAGGAAATCGGCGAGACCCCGAACAAGGAGTCCGTTGCCAGCTGGTGGAAGCAAGTTGATGAGTGGCGCGGTGACCGCGGTCTGTTCCCTTACGACAAGGGCGACGGCAGCGTGATCAAGCCGCAGACCGTGATCGAAACCCTGTGCGAAGTGACCAAGGGCGACGCCTTTGTGACCTCCGACGTGGGTCAGCATCAGATGTTCGCGGCGCAGTACTACAAGTTCAACAAGCCGAATCGCTGGATCAACTCCGGTGGCCTGGGCACCATGGGCTTCGGTTTTCCGGCGGCCATGGGCATCAAGCTGAGCTTCCCGGATGACGATGTCGCCTGTGTAACAGGCGAGGGCAGCATCCAGATGAACATTCAGGAACTGTCGACCTGCCTGCAATACGGTTTGCCGGTAAAAATCGTCATCCTGAACAATGGCGTGCTGGGTATGGTTCGCCAGTGGCAGGACATGAGTTATGGCAGCCGTCACTCGCACTCCTACATGGAATCGCTGCCTGACTTCGTCAAACTGGCAGAGGCCTATGGTCACGTTGGCGTGCGCATCACCGACTCGAAAGATTTGAAGTCGAAGATGGAGGAGGCGTTCGCCATGAAAGATCGCCTGGTGGTTATCGATATCTCGGTTGACACAAGCGAGCACGTCTACCCGATGCAGATCAAAGACGGCTCCATGCGTGATATGTGGTTGAGCAAGACGGAGCGTACTTAATCATGCGGCACATTATTTCCCTGCTTCTGGAAAACGAACCGGGCGCTCTGTCTCGTGTAGTCGGCCTGTTTTCGCAGCGCAACTACAACATCGAAAGCCTGACCGTGGCGCCAACCGAAGACCCGACTTTGTCGCGTCTGACGCTGACCACTGTCGGCCATGATGAAATCATCGAGCAGATCACCAAGAACCTGAACAAACTGATCGAAGTGGTCAAACTGGTCGACTTGTCGGAGAGTGCTCACATCGAGCGCGAACTGATGCTGGTCAAGGTCAAGGCCACCGGCGCCCAGCGCGCCGAGATCAAGCGCACCACCGATATTTATCGTGGGCAGATCGTTGATGTCAGCGCCAGCGTGTATACCGTTCAATTGACCGGTACCAGCGACAAGCTCGACAGCTTCATTCAATCGATCGGCACTGCCTCGATTCTGGAAACCGTACGCAGTGGCGTCACCGGGATTGCCCGCGGCGACAAAGTACTGAGCATCTAAACCAAATTAGCGAATGGCCTGAGGGCCAGATATAAAGGGGAAATTCATGAAAGTTTTCTACGATAAAGACTGCGACCTGTCGATCATCCAGGGCAAGAAAGTTGCCATCATTGGCTACGGCTCCCAAGGCCACGCTCAAGCGTGCAACCTGAAAGACTCCGGTGTTGACGTTACCGTCGGCCTGCGTAAAGGTTCGGCCACCGTTGCCAAAGCCGAAGCCCACGGCCTGAAAGTGACCGACGTTGCTTCCGCCGTAGCAGCTGCCGACCTGGTCATGATCCTGACCCCGGACGAGTTCCAGTCCTCCCTGTACAAGAACGAAATCGAGCCGAACATCAAGAAAGGCGCCACCCTGGCCTTCTCCCACGGCTTCGCGATCCACTACAACCAGGTTGTGCCGCGCGCTGACCTCGACGTGATCATGATCGCGCCGAAAGCTCCGGGCCACACCGTGCGTTCCGAGTTCGTCAAAGGCGGCGGTATCCCTGACCTGATCGCTATCTACCAGGATGCTTCGGGCAACGCCAAAAACGTTGCACTGTCCTACGCTGCCGGCGTTGGTGGCGGTCGTACCGGCATCATCGAAACCACCTTCAAGGACGAGACCGAAACCGACCTGTTCGGCGAACAAGCCGTTCTGTGCGGCGGTACCGTTGAACTGGTAAAAGCCGGTTTCGAAACCCTGGTTGAAGCTGGCTACGCGCCGGAAATGGCCTACTTCGAATGCCTGCACGAACTGAAGCTGATCGTTGACCTCATGTACGAAGGCGGTATCGCCAACATGAACTACTCGATCTCTAACAACGCTGAGTACGGCGAGTACGTGACAGGTCCGGAAGTAATCAACGCCGAATCCCGTCAGGCCATGCGCAACGCCCTGAAACGTATTCAGGACGGCGAATACGCCAAGATGTTCATCAGCGAAGGCGCCACCGGCTATCCTTCGATGACCGCCAAGCGTCGTAACAACGCCGCTCACGGTATCGAAATCATCGGTGAGCAACTGCGCTCCATGATGCCGTGGATCGGTGCCAACAAGATCGTCGACAAAGCCAAGAACTAAGTCACGAGCTTGTACGGAAAACGCGGCCTAGGCCGCGTTTTTTCGTTTGGATCCGCCGGTTCTGGTATAAAGCTGCATCGTTTGCGGTCGAACCGTCGTCCCAGACACCTGTCGAAACTTTCCACCCCGTTGCAAGGTAATGTCCATGAGCGAACGTCCCGAAGAGCCAAAGCAGGCTTCTGACGCCGAAAGCCTTCTGCCCATCGATGAGCACATCGAAGAAGGGCATGACGCTGAAGGCCGTAAAGTCCGGCATCGTGGTATCTATCTTCTGCCGAATCTGTTCACCACTGCGAACCTGTTCGCAGGGTTCTATTCCATTATCAACTCGATGAGCGCCCAAAGCGCCTTGAGTGCCGGTGATGCAATCGGCGCGAGCAAATATTTTGCGTTTGCCGCGATCGCGATTTTCGTCGCCATGGTGCTCGACGGCCTCGACGGTCGCGTCGCTCGCATGACCAACACCCAAAGCGCCTTCGGTGCGGAGTACGACTCGCTGTCGGACATGGTTGCCTTTGGCGTCGCGCCGGCTTTGCTGGCATTCGGCTGGGCCTTGGGCGATATGGGCAAAGTCGGCTGGATGGTCGCCTTCATCTATGTGGCGGGTGCGGCGTTGCGCCTGGCGCGCTTCAACACGCAGGTCGGCACCGCTGACAAGCGCTACTTCATCGGTCTGGCCAGCCCGGCTGCGGCCGGTGTGGTCGCGGGCATTGTCTGGGCGTTCAGCGATTACGGCATTCAGGGTTCCAAAATGTCGTTCCTGGTTGCGCTGATGGTCGCCGCCGCGGGCATGCTGATGGTCAGTAACATCAAGTACAACAGCTTCAAGGAGCTGGACTTGAAGGGGCGCGTTCCCTTTGTCGCGATCCTGGCAGTGGTGCTGGTATTTGCCGTTGTATTCAGTGATCCGCCGCGCATCCTGCTGCTGGTTTTCCTTGCCTATGCGGCTTCCGGGCCGGTGCAGTACCTGCTGCGTCTTCGTCGGCACAAAAAAGCCGAGTAATGTAATTTCCCTCATACTCCGCAGTCTATGGGTGCATCTGTCCTCCATTGCTGCGGAGTTGCCATGCTGATCAAAGTCCCCAAAGCGTCTGACTGTCATGAGTCGGACGTCACGCCTGAATCTCTCTACCTTTCCCGTCGCAATATATTAGGCGCCGCTGTCGCCGGTTTGGCTGTGAGTACTCTGCCGCGCTGGGCGAGTGCCGACGATGCTGCGCGTTATGCCGATGTCGAGCCTGGCAAGGCGCCGTCCTGGTTTGCCGAAAAACTGCCTTCCACTAAATGGGGCGCGGTCAACGTCAAGGATGAAGCAATCACGCCTTTCAAGGATGCGACCCACTACAACAACTTCTATGAGTTCGGTACCGACAAAGGCGATCCTGCGGCCAACGCCGGCGGGCTGAAAACCGAACCGTGGAGCGTGGTGGTAGACGGGGAGGTGGGTAAGCCGGGGCGGTATGCGCTGGAAGACTTCATGAAGCCTTATCAGCTGGAAGAGCGTATTTATCGTCTTCGCTGTGTGGAGGCCTGGTCGATGGTCATTCCATGGATAGGTTTTCCCATTTCGGCTTTGCTGAAGGAAGTAGAACCGACGTCCAAGGCCAAATTCATTCGCTTTGAAACCCTGCAAGATCCCAAGAGTATGCCTGGACAGCGTTCTGGCTTTGCCTTGATCGACTGGCCATATGTAGAAGGGCTGCGCCTGGATGAGGCGATGAATCCGTTGGCGATTCTCGCTGTAGGCATGTATGGACGTGAGTTGCCCAATCAGAACGGTGCACCGCTACGTCTGGTGGTGCCGTGGAAATACGGCTTCAAGAGCATCAAGTCCATCGTGCGAATCAGTCTGGTCAGTGAGCAGCCGAAAACCACCTGGCAGAGCATTGCCTCGAATGAGTATGGTTTTTATGCGAACGTGAACCCGACAGTCGACCACCCGCGCTGGACGCAGGCACGGGAAAGACGTTTGCCGAGCGGTCTGTTCAAGCCCAATGTGCGGGACACGCAAATGTTCAACGGCTACTCGGATGAAGTCGCTTCTTTATATGCAGGGCTCGATCTGCGGAAGAATTACTGATGCGATATCTGTTCTGGCGTATTGGTGTCTTTATCGCCGCGGCGATTTGGCCGCTGCTTTGGTTGTATCAAGCCTGGGCGGATGTGCTGGGGCCTGATCCGGGAAAGGTGCTGGTTGATCGTCTGGGGTTGGGGGCGCTTGTCCTGCTGCTCATTACGTTAAGCATGACGCCTTTGCAGAAGCTCACCGGTTGGTCGGGGTGGATAGCTGTCCGACGGCAGTTGGGGTTGTGGTGTTTCGCCTATGTGGCTTTGCATTTGAGCGGCTATACGGCGTTCATCCTCGGCTTTGATTGGTCACAACTGGGTATCGAGTTGCGCAAGCGGCCGTACATTATCGTCGGGGTGCTGGGGTTTCTCGGTTTGTTGGTGCTGGCGGTTACCTCCAGTCGTTACAGTCAGCGGCGTTTGGGCGTTCGCTGGAAAAGATTGCATCGGTTGGTCTATGTGATTCTCGGGCTTGGGCTGCTGCATATGTTGTGGATTGTTCGTGCCGATCTGAGGGAGTGGGCGATCTACGCTTCTATAGGCGCGTTGTTATTAGTCTTGAGATTGCCGCCTGTAACCCGCCGAATTCCACGCTTAATTGTTAAAAAGGTACCTTCTGCAAGAAAGGCGTAATTAAAGGTTGACGGCAGATTTTGGACGTCTATAATTCGCCCCACTTCCGGCGCAGTCGAAACGGAAAACTCCTTGGTAAACAATGAGTTACGCAGTTTTAGGCAGCGGTTACGCTTCAGTTTATCGAAGCCAGAAGGAGTTGGTAGGGCAGGGTGTTGTCGCCTTATTGACGGTTCGATCTTCTCGGTCGAAAGCGGAGAAAAAGAGGTGTTGACAGCAGCGACTAACGCTGTAGAATTCGCCTCCCGCTAACGAGAGATCGGAAGCGCAAGTGGTTGAAGTTGCAAAGGAAACTTTGAAAACTTCTGAAAATAACCGCTTGACAGCAACAGAGGCTGCTGTAGAATGCGCGCCTCGGTTGAGACGAAAGATCTTAACCAACCGCTCTTTAACAACTGAATCAAGCAATTCGTGTGGGTGCTTGTGGAGTCAGACTGATAGTCAACAAGATTATCAGCATCACAAGTTACTCCGCGAGAAATCAAAGATGTAACCAACGATTGCTGAGCCAAGTTTAGGGTTTCTTAAAAACCCAAAGATGTTTGAACTGAAGAGTTTGATCATGGCTCAGATTGAACGCTGGCGGCAGGCCTAACACATGCAAGTCGAGCGGCAGCACGGGTACTTGTACCTGGTGGCGAGCGGCGGACGGGTGAGTAATGCCTAGGAATCTGCCTGGTAGTGGGGGATAACGTTCGGAAACGAACGCTAATACCGCATACGTCCTACGGGAGAAAGCAGGGGACCTTCGGGCCTTGCGCTATCAGATGAGCCTAGGTCGGATTAGCTAGTTGGTGAGGTAATGGCTCACCAAGGCGACGATCCGTAACTGGTCTGAGAGGATGATCAGTCACACTGGAACTGAGACACGGTCCAGACTCCTACGGGAGGCAGCAGTGGGGAATATTGGACAATGGGCGAAAGCCTGATCCAGCCATGCCGCGTGTGTGAAGAAGGTCTTCGGATTGTAAAGCACTTTAAGTTGGGAGGAAGGGCAGTTACCTAATACGTAATTGTTTTGACGTTACCGACAGAATAAGCACCGGCTAACTCTGTGCCAGCAGCCGCGGTAATACAGAGGGTGCAAGCGTTAATCGGAATTACTGGGCGTAAAGCGCGCGTAGGTGGTTCGTTAAGTTGGATGTGAAATCCCCGGGCTCAACCTGGGAACTGCATTCAAAACTGTCGAGCTAGAGTATGGTAGAGGGTGGTGGAATTTCCTGTGTAGCGGTGAAATGCGTAGATATAGGAAGGAACACCAGTGGCGAAGGCGACCACCTGGACTGATACTGACACTGAGGTGCGAAAGCGTGGGGAGCAAACAGGATTAGATACCCTGGTAGTCCACGCCGTAAACGATGTCAACTAGCCGTTGGGAGCCTTGAGCTCTTAGTGGCGCAGCTAACGCATTAAGTTGACCGCCTGGGGAGTACGGCCGCAAGGTTAAAACTCAAATGAATTGACGGGGGCCCGCACAAGCGGTGGAGCATGTGGTTTAATTCGAAGCAACGCGAAGAACCTTACCAGGCCTTGACATCCAATGAACTTTCCAGAGATGGATTGGTGCCTTCGGGAACATTGAGACAGGTGCTGCATGGCTGTCGTCAGCTCGTGTCGTGAGATGTTGGGTTAAGTCCCGTAACGAGCGCAACCCTTGTCCTTAGTTACCAGCACGTAATGGTGGGCACTCTAAGGAGACTGCCGGTGACAAACCGGAGGAAGGTGGGGATGACGTCAAGTCATCATGGCCCTTACGGCCTGGGCTACACACGTGCTACAATGGTCGGTACAGAGGGTTGCCAAGCCGCGAGGTGGAGCTAATCCCACAAAACCGATCGTAGTCCGGATCGCAGTCTGCAACTCGACTGCGTGAAGTCGGAATCGCTAGTAATCGCGAATCAGAATGTCGCGGTGAATACGTTCCCGGGCCTTGTACACACCGCCCGTCACACCATGGGAGTGGGTTGCACCAGAAGTAGCTAGTCTAACCTTCGGGGGGACGGTTACCACGGTGTGATTCATGACTGGGGTGAAGTCGTAACAAGGTAGCCGTAGGGGAACCTGCGGCTGGATCACCTCCTTAATCGACGACATCAGCTGCTCCATAAGTTCCCACACGAATTGCTTGATTCATTGAAGAAGACGATACGAAGCAGCCCGAAATTGGGTCTGTAGCTCAGTTGGTTAGAGCGCACCCCTGATAAGGGTGAGGTCGGCAGTTCGAATCTGCCCAGACCCACCAA
The DNA here is from genome assembly GCF_059506005.1 of Pseudomonas sp. Pseusp18. Classification (NCBI taxonomy): domain Bacteria; kingdom Pseudomonadati; phylum Pseudomonadota; class Gammaproteobacteria; order Pseudomonadales; family Pseudomonadaceae; genus Pseudomonas; species Pseudomonas sp. Pseusp18. The sequence goes on along the minus strand of NZ_CP169240.1, from coordinate 5,628,413 downwards.
TTTTGTGTGGGAATACCTGTAGAAATACGGGGCCATAGCTCAGCTGGGAGAGCGCCTGCCTTGCACGCAGGAGGTCAACGGTTCGATCCCGTTTGGCTCCACCACTACTGCTTCTGTTGTTGAAAGCTTAGAAATGAGCATTCCATCGTGATGATGGTGAATGTTGATTTCTAGTCTTTGGCTAGATCGTTCTTTAAAAATTTGGGTATGTGATAGAAAGATAGACTGAACGTTACTTTCACTGGTAACGGATCAGGCTAAGGTAAAATTTGTGAGTTGCTCTTAATTGAGCGCGCGAATTTTCGGCGAATGTCGTCTTCACAGTATAACCAGATTGCTTGGGGTTATATGGTCAAGTGAAGAAGCGCATACGGTGGATGCCTTGGCAGTCAGAGGCGATGAAAGACGTGGTAGCCTGCGAAAAGCTTCGGGGAGTCGGCAAACAGACTTTGATCCGGAGATGTCTGAATGGGGGAACCCAGCCATCATAAGATGGTTATCTTGTACTGAATACATAGGTGCAAGAGGCGAACCAGGGGAACTGAAACATCTAAGTACCCTGAGGAAAAGAAATCAACCGAGATTCCCTTAGTAGTGGCGAGCGAACGGGGACTAGCCCTTAAGTGGCTTTGAGATTAGCGGAACGCTCTGGAAAGTGCGGCCATAGTGGGTGATAGCCCTGTACGCGAAAATCTCTTGGCCATGAAATCGAGTAGGACGGAGCACGAGAAACTTTGTCTGAATATGGGGGGACCATCCTCCAAGGCTAAATACTACTGACTGACCGATAGTGAACTAGTACCGTGAGGGAAAGGCGAAAAGAACCCCGGAGAGGGGAGTGAAATAGATCCTGAAACCGTATGCGTACAAGCAGTGGGAGCCCACTTTGTTGGGTGACTGCGTACCTTTTGTATAATGGGTCAGCGACTTATTTTCAGTGGCGAGCTTAACCGAATAGGGGAGGCGTAGCGAAAGCGAGTCTTAATAGGGCGTCTAGTCGCTGGGAATAGACCCGAAACCGGGCGATCTATCCATGGGCAGGTTGAAGGTTAGGTAACACTGACTGGAGGACCGAACCGACTACCGTTGAAAAGTTAGCGGATGACCTGTGGATCGGAGTGAAAGGCTAATCAAGCTCGGAGATAGCTGGTTCTCCTCGAAAGCTATTTAGGTAGCGCCTCATGTATCACTGTAGGGGGTAGAGCACTGTTTCGGCTAGGGGGTCATCCCGACTTACCAAACCGATGCAAACTCCGAATACCTACAAGTGCCGAGCATGGGAGACACACGGCGGGTGCTAACGTCCGTCGTGAAAAGGGAAACAACCCAGACCGTCAGCTAAGGTCCCAAAGTTATGGTTAAGTGGGAAACGATGTGGGAAGGCTTAGACAGCTAGGAGGTTGGCTTAGAAGCAGCCACCCTTTAAAGAAAGCGTAATAGCTCACTAGTCGAGTCGGCCTGCGCGGAAGATGTAACGGGGCTCAAACCATACACCGAAGCTACGGGTATCACTTAGGTGATGCGGTAGAGGAGCGTTCTGTAAGCCTGTGAAGGTGAGTTGAGAAGCTTGCTGGAGGTATCAGAAGTGCGAATGCTGACATGAGTAACGACAATGGGTGTGAAAAACACCCACGCCGAAAGACCAAGGTTTCCTGCGCAACGTTAATCGACGCAGGGTTAGTCGGTCCCTAAGGCGAGGCTGAAAAGCGTAGTCGATGGAAAACAGGTTAATATTCCTGTACTTCTGGTTATTGCGATGGAGGGACGGAGAAGGCTAGGCCAGCTTGGCGTTGGTTGTCCAAGTTTAAGGTGGTAGGCTGAGATCTTAGGTAAATCCGGGATCTTAAGGCCGAGAGCTGATGACGAGTGTTCTTTTAGAACACGAAGTGGTTGATGCCATGCTTCCAAGAAAAGCTTCTAAGCTTCAGGTAACCAGGAACCGTACCCCAAACCGACACAGGTGGTTGGGTAGAGAATACCAAGGCGCTTGAGAGAACTCGGGTGAAGGAACTAGGCAAAATGGCACCGTAACTTCGGGAGAAGGTGCGCCGGTGAGGGTGAAGCACTTGCTGCGTAAGCCCACGCCGGTCGAAGATACCAGGCCGCTGCGACTGTTTATTAAAAACACAGCACTCTGCAAACACGAAAGTGGACGTATAGGGTGTGACGCCTGCCCGGTGCCGGAAGGTTAATTGATGGGGTTAGCTAACGCGAAGCTCTTGATCGAAGCCCCGGTAAACGGCGGCCGTAACTATAACGGTCCTAAGGTAGCGAAATTCCTTGTCGGGTAAGTTCCGACCTGCACGAATGGCGTAACGATGGCGGCGCTGTCTCCACCCGAGACTCAGTGAAATTGAAATCGCTGTGAAGATGCAGTGTATCCGCGGCTAGACGGAAAGACCCCGTGAACCTTTACTATAGCTTTGCACTGGACTTTGAATTTGCTTGTGTAGGATAGGTGGGAGGCTTTGAAGCGTGGACGCCAGTTCGCGTGGAGCCATCCTTGAAATACCACCCTGGCAACTTTGAGGTTCTAACTCAGGTCCGTTATCCGGATCGAGGACAGTGTATGGTGGGTAGTTTGACTGGGGCGGTCTCCTCCTAAAGAGTAACGGAGGAGTACGAAGGTGCGCTCAGACCGGTCGGAAATCGGTCGTAGAGTATAAAGGCAAAAGCGCGCTTGACTGCGAGACAGACACGTCGAGCAGGTACGAAAGTAGGTCTTAGTGATCCGGTGGTTCTGTATGGAAGGGCCATCGCTCAACGGATAAAAGGTACTCCGGGGATAACAGGCTGATACCGCCCAAGAGTTCATATCGACGGCGGTGTTTGGCACCTCGATGTCGGCTCATCACATCCTGGGGCTGAAGCCGGTCCCAAGGGTATGGCTGTTCGCCATTTAAAGTGGTACGCGAGCTGGGTTTAGAACGTCGTGAGACAGTTCGGTCCCTATCTGCCGTGGACGTTTGAGATTTGAGAGGGGCTGCTCCTAGTACGAGAGGACCGGAGTGGACGAACCTCTGGTGTTCCGGTTGTCACGCCAGTGGCATTGCCGGGTAGCTATGTTCGGAATAGATAACCGCTGAAAGCATCTAAGCGGGAAACTAGCCTCAAGATGAGATCTCACTGGGACCTTGAGTCCCCTGAAGGGCCGTCGAAGACTACGACGTTGATAGGTTGGGTGTGTAAGCGCTGTGAGGCGTTGAGCTAACCAATACTAATTGCCCGTGAGGCTTGACCATATAACACCCAAGCAATTTGTGAACTCGAAAGAGGCCAGATTGCGGTGTGTGAAGACGCAATGAACCGAAAGTTCGCAACCATTCACAAAAGCCGCACAAACTATCGCATACCCAATTTGCTGAAGCGTCGAAAGACGGTTCGGTACCCGAATTTCTTGACGACCATAGAGCATTGGAACCACCTGATCCCATCCCGAACTCAGAAGTGAAACGATGCATCGCCGATGGTAGTGTGGGGTTTCCCCATGTGAGAGTAGGTCATCGTCAAGATTAAATTCCGAAACCCCTATCTGCGTATGCAGGTAGGGGTTTTGTTTTGCCCGCAGAAAAAGTCTACTTCTCTGGCAACACAAAATTGCACAGTTATTTTCGAGTCAGGGCACTAGAATAGGTCCAACTTTTTTGGAGCCAGAGCCTTTATGCCAGATCCGGTTGACACCCATGGGCTGTCAGATTTACCACTGGACGGTTTGGTGGCGTGTCATGAGTGCGACTTGCTGATGCGCAAGCCTGAACTCGCCCATGGTGAGAAGGCCATTTGTCCACGCTGCGGTTATGAGCTGTATGCCCATCGGCACAATGTCGTGCAGCGCAGTCTCGCCTTGGTCATTGCCGCACTGTTGTTGTATATCCCCGCGAACTTTTTACCCATCATGCAGCTCCATCTACTCGGGCAGTCATCGAATGACACCGTCTGGAGCGGTGTTGTCGGTTTGTTCGATACCGGTATGCAGGGCGTAGCAGCAGTCGTATTTCTCTGCAGCATGGGGATTCCGCTGCTCAAGCTGCTCTGCCAATTGGTGGTGCTGCTGAGTATCCGATTCAATATCGGACGCAGTTACGGTTTGCTGCTCTACCGCATTTATCACCATCTTCGGGATTGGGGGATGCTTGAGGTTTACCTCATGGGCGTGCTGGTCGCGATCGTCAAATTGGCCGATATGGCGGCGATTACCGTAGGTCTTGGTTTGGCGTGCTTTATCAGTTTGTTGTTGGTCCAGGTCTGGCTGGAAGTGGTGATGTCGCCGCACCAGATCTGGCAGGCATTATCAGGAGAAGATGCCCATGCGGGCGATTGATGCGGGCATTCTGATTTGTGCCGAATGCCACGAGTTGAACAAGCAGGAAGCTGGCACTGACGAGCAGGTCTGCACCCGCTGTGGTGCGTTGGTTCATGCGCGCCGACCGAACAGCCTGATGCGTACCTGGGCGCTGCTGGTCACTGCTGCGATTATTTATATCCCGGCCAATGTGCTGCCGATCATGACCGTCAGTTCCCTGGGGCAGGGCGATCCGAGCACCATCATGTCCGGCGTGATCCAACTGGTTCAGCACGGCATGATTCCCATCGCGGCTGTGGTTTTTATCGCCAGTATTCTGGTTCCTACGTTCAAACTCGTGGGCATCGGGTTGCTGCTGTTTTCGGTGCAGCGCCGCCAGCCACTTTCCGCACGCCAACGTATATGGATGTACCGCTTTATCGAGTTCATCGGCCGCTGGTCGATGCTCGATATTTTTGTGATCGCCATCCTGGTGGCGGTTGTGAATTTCGGACGGCTTGCCAGCGTCGAAGCCAATCTTGGCGCCATCGCCTTCGCCAGTGTGGTGATTCTGACGATGCTTGCCGCAGTAACTTTCGATCCCCGACTGATTTGGGATAACACGGAGTCGGACGACGACCATGACTGATTTGCCTACAGCGAAAACCCGACCGGCCTCTAACTGGTCTGCCATCTGGGTATTGCCTCTTATCGCCTTGCTCATTGGTGGTTGGCTCGCCTGGCGTGCCTATAGCGAGACAGGCATTGAGATCCATGTGCGCTTCGAAAGCGGCGAAGGTATTCAGGCCAACAAGACCGAAGTCGTTTACAAAGGTATGTCGGTCGGTAAGGTGAAAGCCCTCACACTCGATGACGAAGGCAGCGCCAAAGGCGTGATCGCCACTATCGAGATGAATAAGGACGTGGAGCAATACCTCAGAACCAGCACGCGTTTCTGGCTGGTCAAGCCGAGCGTAACCCTGGCCGGTATCACGGGCCTGGAGACGCTGGTCTCGGGTAACTATGTGGCTGTCAGCCCGGGAGAGGGCGAGCCGACCCGCAAGTTCAAGGCCCTGGCCGAAGAGCCGCCGCTGTCGGACGCCAAGCCTGGTCTGCACCTGACCATCAAGGCTGATCGTCTTGGTTCGCTGAATCGCGGCAGCCCGGTGTTCTACAAGCAGATCCAGGTCGGTCAGATCAAAAGCTATTTGCTGTCCGCGGACCAGAACACCGTTGAACTCAAAGTCTTCATCGAACCGACCTATGCCAGCCTGGTACGCAAACACACGCGTTTCTGGAATGCCAGCGGCATCAGCATCGATGCCAACCTGTCCGGTGTGAAAGTGCGTAGCGAGTCCCTCGCCAGCATCGTCGCTGGTGGTATTGCGTTTGCTACACCGGAAAACCGCAAGGACAGCCCGCCCACCGACCCGAGCCTGCCGTTCCGTCTCTATGAAGACTTCGATGCAGCCGCCGCCGGTATTCGGGTCAAGGTCAAACTCAGCGATTTCGAAGGCCTGCAGGCCGGTCGTACACCGGTGATGTACAAAGGCATTCAGGTCGGCAATCTGAAGGCGCTCAAGATTGACCCGGACCTCTCCAGTGCAACCGCCGAGCTGACGCTCGACCCATTGGCTGAGGATTACCTGGTCACCGGCACGCAGTTCTGGGTGGTCAAACCATCGATTTCGCTGGCTGGTATCACCGGTCTGGAAGCATTGGTCAAAGGTAACTACATCGCCGTGCGCCCTGGCGACAAGGGGGGCGCACCGCAGCGCGAGTTCGAAGCGCGGGCCAAGGCGCCGCCGCTGGATCTGCGTTCGCCGGGCCTGCATCTGGTGCTGTTCACCGAAAACCTAGGCTCACTGGAAGTCGGCAGTCCGATTCTCTACAAGCAGGTCAAGGTGGGTTCGGTGCAGAGCTACCAGTTCTCTCGCACTAAAAAACAGCTGGTGATCGGTGTGCACATCGAGAAGGAGTACGAGGGGCTGGTCAACGCCTCGACGCGCTTCTGGAATGCCAGCGGCATTACGCTGACAGGTGGGCTGACCGGTGGCATCCAGGTCAAAAGTGAGTCGTTGCAAAGCCTGATGGCTGGCGGCATTGCTTTCGAAACCCCAGAAGCCAAAGCGCCGTTGCGGAAGCGCATTCCACGTTTCCGTCTGTTCGCCAGTCATGAAGAGGCAAACCAGAAAGGCGCCGTGGTGACCATCAAGGTCGATCGCGCCGATGGTCTGCGCACGGGCACGCCGATCCGGTTCAAAGGCCTCGACGTCGGCAAGGTCGAAGACGTTGACCTCAGTGACGACCTGCAATCAGTGCTGCTGACCGCGCGGATCACTGAGGTGCCGGAACGTATCGCTCGGGTAGGCAGTCAGTTCTGGGTGGTCAAACCCGAATTGGGTCTGATCAAGACGTCCAACCTTGAGACACTGGTGACAGGACAGTACATCGAAGTGCAACCGGCGCCGAAGAACCTCGGTCCGCAAAAGGACTTCGTAGCCCTGACCAATCCCCCGGAAACCGCCAAGGAAGAGGCCGGTTTGAGCCTGGTATTGAGTGCTGCTCGTCGAGGTTCGCTGAAGACCGGTGTGCCCGTCACCTATCGCGAAATCACGGTGGGCAAAGTAACCGGCTATGAACTGGGCCAGACGGCGGATCGAGTGTTGGTGCACATCCTGATCGAGCCGAAATACGCGCCATTGGTACGCAGTGGCACGCGGTTCTGGAACACCAGTGGTTTTGGTTTTGACTACGGCTTGTTCAAAGGCGCAACCATACGCACCGAATCGCTGGAGACACTGATCCAGGGCGGTATCGCTTTTGCCACACCGGATGGCGACCGCATGGGTGTCCCGGCGCGGCCCGAGCAAACGTTTCCGCTGTTCGACAAGTTTGAAGATGAATGGCTGACTTGGGCGCCGAAGATTTCTATCGGTAAGTAACCCGAGGTTAATTTGGCGTTTATCAGGACGTCTTCGCGGGCAAGCCCGCGAAGACGGTCTACCAGACGCCGACGTCTCCGGTGGCTTATCATTAGCCCCCTAACGACGCCCACCCAAGGTTCCCCCGGCATGCTGGCTATTTTCCTCGAAACCCTGAACATCACTGCGCCGGTGTTTGCCATGCTGTTTCTGGGTGTGCTGCTCAAGCGCATCGACTGGATCAACGACAATTTCATCCATACTGCGTCGGCCCTGGTGTTCAATGTCACCATGCCGGCGTTGCTGTTTCTGGGTATCTTGCATGCCGACCTGCACGCTGCGTTGCAACCGGCGCTGCTGATCTATTTCTCGGTCGCGACCCTGATGTGCTTTGCAATTGCCTGGGGGTGGGCGATCTGGAAATGCCCGCGGGAAGATCGGGGCATTTACACTCAAGGCGCGTTTCGCGGCAATAACGGGGTAATCGGCCTGGCCCTGGCGGCGAGCATGTACGGCGACTATGGCATTTCCCTTGGGGCGATTCTCGCGGCGCTGGTGATCCTGTTTTACAACACGCTCTCAACCATTGTGCTGGCGGTCTACAGCCCGGTGATCAAGTCTGATCCGTGGAGCATCTGCAAAAGTGTGATGGCCAATCCGCTGGTCATCAGTGTGATTGCGGCCGCACCATTTGCCTGGTTCCAGATCGGCTTGCCGGGATGGCTGGAGAGGTCCGGTCAATATTTGGCGCAAACCACCTTGCCATTGGCATTGATCTGCATCGGAGGCACGTTGTCGCTGGCGGCAATGCGCAAAAGCGGCACGATGGCGCTCAGTTCAAGTCTGGTGAAGATGATCGGCCTGCCGGTGCTGGCGACACTCGGCGCCTGGCTCTGGGGCTTTCGTGGGGCGGAGTTGGGGATTCTGTTTCTGTACTTCGGTAGCCCGACCGCCGCGGCCAGTTTCGTCATGGCCCGGCAGGCCAATGGCAATCATGAACTGGCGGCGGCGATCATCGTGATTACTACACTGATGGCGGCGGTCACCACCAACATCGGGATCTTTTTGTTGCAGTGGGGTGGGTGGATCTAACCTCGGGACTTGCGGCGTTCTTCAGGTCGCCTACTCCGGCTTCTGATAGGTGTCGATCACTTCCTGCGCCGCCCGAAATGCATCGATCGCCGCCGGCACACCGGCATACACCGCGCAATGCAGTAGCGCTTCGCGAATCTCTTCCACCGTGCAACCGTTGTTCAACGCACCGCGAACATGGCCTTTCAATTCTTGCGGGCACTTCAGCGCGGTCAGCGCAGCGAGAGTGATCAGGCTGCGGGTTTTCAGCGGCAAACCTTCGCGGTTCCACACGCCGCCCCAAGCATGCTCATTGACGAAGTCCTGCAGCGGCTGGGTGAATTCGGTGGCGTTGCCCAGGGCGCGGTCGACGAACGCGTCGCCCATCACTTGGCGGCGGATTTCAACCCCAGGCTTCTTATCAGTGCTCATGGTAATTCCTTCTTGTGGTGTTGGCGACGCCAGGCGCGAAGCGAGGTGAACAGTAAAAACGCCACCAGCGCCGGCAGAACGAAAAACAGCATCAGGTGTTCAAGCTTGCCGGCCAGCGGCATGCCCGTGGTGAACGACACCACGTGCAGCCCATAGGCCAGGTACAAGCCCAAAAACAGCAGGCCTTCGGCGCGGGTCACCCGGTAGCCGGAATAGAACACCGGCAGGCACAGCACCGCGACTCCGAGCATCACCGGCAAATCGAAATCCAGCGCGTTGGGCGAGACCGACAGCGGTGACGGCGCGATCAACGCGGTCAGCCCAAGTACGCCCAAGAGGTTGAACAGGTTGCTGCCGATCACGTTGCCCACCGCGATGTCTCGTTGGCCACGCAACGCGGCGATCAACGAAGTGGCCAGTTCCGGCAGGGACGTGCTGACGGCGACGATGGTCAGGCCGATGATCCGCTCCGACAACCCCAGGTCGGTCGCGACCGCCACAGCGGCGCCGAGCAGCAAGTGCCCGGCGAACACCAGCATTGCCAACCCGGCGACAATTATCAGCAGACTGCTGAACCACGGTGCCTGCGGCGCTTCATGAGCCCCCGATGGCGGACGGGACGAGTGCCGTGACTGACGCAGTAGCAAGCCCAGATACAGCGCCAGCGCTGTCAGCAGGATCACGCCGTCGACCCGAGTCAGTTCTTCATTCCACGCCAGTACGGACACCAGCAGGCTGGCGCCGATCATCAGTGGAATATCCAGGCGCACCAATTGCCGCGAAACCCGTAGCGGAATAATCAGTGCGGAGAGCCCGAGGGTGACGAGGATGTTGAAGATGCTGCTGCCGATCACGCTGCCGACGGCGATGTCGGCGTTTTGCGCCAGGGTGGCTTGCAGGCTGACCGCCATCTGCGGCGCGCTGCTGCCGAGGGCCACGATGGTCAGGCCGATGATCAGTGGCCGCACATGCAGGCGCGCGGCCAGGCGTACGGCGGCGCGCACCATCAGTTCGGCGCCGGCGATCAGTAAAAACAGACCGCAGAGCAATTCAATCACGCTGATCAGGGGTAAATCGGCCAGTCCGAAAATAGTCAGCGCTCCATCTATCAGTCGTCGAGGGCTTGCACGCGAACCTTCGCGGTGCCACTGCGCAGCATGCCCAACTGTTCGGCCGCTTCACGGGACACGTCGATCAGGCGTCCACGGGAATATGGCCCGCGGTCGTTGATACGCACCACGCAGGATCTGTCGTTATTCAGGTTGGTAATCTTCACTCGGGTGCCGAACGGCAACTGGCGATGGGCGGCGGTCAGGCCATGCTGGTTGAAACGCTCACCGCTGGCGGTGCGTTTGCCATGATGCTTGGCGCCGTAATACGAAGCCGTACCGGTCTTGTCGTAGCCGTGTGGATCGATGGTATCCGTACTGGCACAACCGGCCAGCAGGGAGAGCAGGGCGCAGGCGCTTAGCAGACGTTTCATTTGGAGGGCTCCCAAAATAAATGTGGCGAGGGAACTTGCTCCCGCTCGACCGCGAAGCAGTCGCAAAATCGGCTGATGCATTCTCGCTGAAAGAGTGCGGTTGCCGATTTGGGCCTGCTTCGCAGACCAGCGGGAGCAAGCTCCCTCGCCACAAGGAATGGAGCCAATATTGAGAGCTGGCTCCATTCTCATCAGCCTTCGAGCTTGCTTTTAAGCAGTTCGTTGACCTGTTGCGGGTTGGCCTTGCCTTTGGAGGCTTTCATGGCCTGGCCGACGAAGAAGCCGAACATCTTGCCGCGTTTGGCTTCGTCTGCCGCGCGGTACTGTTCGACCTGTTCAGCATTGGCCGCGAGCATCTCGTCCAGTACCGCCGAGATTGCGCCGGTGTCGGTCACTTGCTTGAGGCCGCGCTTGTCGATGATTTCGTCCGCGCTGCCTTCGCCGTTGGCCATGGCTTCAAACACCACTTTGGCAATCTTGCCGGAGATGGTGTTGTCCTTGATGCGCAGCAGCATGCCGCCCAGTTGCTCGGCCGAAACCGGCGACTGGTCGATGTCCAGGCCTTGCTTGTTCAGCAGGCTGCCCAGTTCAACCATGACCCAGTTGGCTGCCAGTTTGGCGTCGCCACTGATGCTCACGACTTTCTCGAAGTAATCGGCTTGCTCACGGCTGGTAGCCAGGACGCTGGCGTCATACACCGACAGCCCGAACTGCGCCTGGAAGCGCTCGCGTTTCTGCGGTGGCAGCTCTGGCAGGGTGGCGCGTACGTCATTGAGGAACGAGTCCTCGATGACCACCGGCAGCAGGTCCGGGTCGGGGAAGTAACGGTAGTCGTTGGCTTCCTCTTTGCTGCGCATCGGACGGGTTTCGTCCTTGTTCGGATCGTACAGGCGAGTCTGCTGGATCACTTTGCCGCCGTCTTCGATCAGCTCGATCTGGCGCTGTACTTCGCTGTTGATCGCCTTCTCGATGAAACGGAACGAGTTAACGTTCTTGATCTCGCAGCGAGTACCGAACTCGGCCTGGCCTTTCGGACGGATCGACACGTTGCAGTCGCAACGCAGCGAGCCTTCGGCCATGTTGCCGTCGCAGATGCCCAGGTAGCGTACCAGCGCGTGGATCGCCTTGACGTAAGCCACGGCTTCCTTGGCGCTGCGCATGTCCGGCTCGGAAACGATTTCCAGCAGCGGCGTGCCGGCACGGTTCAGGTCGATGCCGGTGGCGCCGCTGAATTCTTCGTGCAGGCTTTTACCGGCGTCTTCTTCCAGGTGCGCGCGAGTGATGCCGACGCGTTTGACCGTGCCGTCTTCGAGGGCGATGTCCAGGTGGCCCTTGCCGACGATCGGCAATTCCATCTGGCTGATCTGGTAGCCCTTGGGCAGGTCCGGGTAGAAGTAGTTTTTGCGGGCGAACACGTTGTGCTGACCGATCTCGGCATCGATGGCCAGGCCGAACATCACCGCCATGCGCACCGCTTCCTGGTTCAGCACCGGCAATACGCCGGGCATGCCGAGGTCAACCAGGCTGGCCTGGGTGTTCGGCTCGGAACCGAAGGTGGTGGAACTACCGGAAAAGATTTTCGACCGGGTGGTGAGCTGGGTATGAATCTCCAGCCCGATCACGACTTCCCATTGCATGTGTTTCTCCTCAGAAGCCGGTTGGGGTGCGGGTGTGCCAGTCAGTGTTTTGCTGATACTGATGGGCAACGTTCAACAGGCGACCTTCCTGGAAATACGGGGCGAGCAGTTGCACGCCGACCGGCAGGCCATCGACAAAACCTGCAGGCATGGACAAGCCCGGCAGACCGGCGAGGTTGGCGGTGATGGTGTAGACGTCTTCCAGATACGCGGCGACCGGGTCGTTGTTCTTGGCGCCGAGCTTCCAGGCCGGGTTCGGCGTGGTTGGGCCGAGGATGATGTCGACCTCATTGAAGGCAGCCATGAAGTCGTTCTTGATCAAGCGACGGATCTTCTGCGCCTTCAGGTAGTAGGCGTCGTAGTAACCGGCCGACAACGCATAGGCACCGACCATGATCCGGCGCTGCACTTCCGGGCCGAAACCTTCGCCACGGGAACGCTTGTACAGGTCTTCCAGGTTTTTCGGGTCCTCGCAGCGATAGCCGAAACGTACGCCGTCGAAACGCGACAGGTTGGAGGACGCTTCCGCCGGGGCGATCACGTAGTACGCAGGAATCGCGTGCTGCATGTTCGGCAGGCTGATTTCCTTGATCACGGCGCCGAGTTTTTTCAGCTCTTCAACGCTGGCCATGATCAGGTCGGCGATGCGCGGGTCCAGGCCTGCGCTGAAGTATTCCTTCGGCACGCCGATGCGCAGGCCTTGCAGCGAACCGTTGAGGCCGGCGCTGTAATCAGGCACGGGCTCGTCGATGCTGGTGGAGTCCTGCGGGTCGAAGCCGGCCATGCCTTGCAGCAGGATCGCGCAGTCTTCGGCGGTACGGGCCAGCGGGCCGCCCTGATCGAGGCTGGATGCGTAGGCGATCATGCCCCAGCGCGAAACACGACCGTACGTCGGTTTCAGGCCGGTTAGGTTGGTCAGCGCAGCGGGCTGACGAATGGAGCCGCCGGTGTCGGTGCCCGTTGCCGCCGGCAACAGACGAGCGGCCACCGCCGCCGCCGAACCGCCGGACGAACCGCCCGGAACATATTCCAGGTTCCACGGGTTTTTCACCGCGCCGTAGTAGCTCGACTCGTTGGCCGACCCCATGGCGAATTCGTCCATGTTGGTCTTGCCCAGAGTCACGGCCCCGGCAGTGGCCAGTTTGGCGACCACGGTGGCGTCGTACGGCGCCTTGAAGTTGTCGAGCATCTTCGAGCCGCAGCTGGTGCGGATGCCCTGGGTGCAGAACAGGTCTTTGTGGGCGATCGGCGCGCCGAGCAGGGCGCCGCTCTCACCGTTGGCCCGACGTGCGTCAGCGGCTTTCGCCTGCTGCAGTGCCAGGTCTTCGGTGAGGCTGATGAAACTGTTGAGCTGCGGGTCGAGCTGGGCGATGCGCGCCAGCAGGACTTTGGTCAGCTCTTCGGAGGAAAACTTTTTATCGGCGAGTCCGCGGGCGATCTCGGCCAGAGTCAATTGATGCATTGCAGGCTCTTTCCCTTTAGTCGATGACTTTCGGAACCAGGTACAGGCCGTTTTCGACCGCTGGTGCGATGGACTGATAGGCCTCGCGATGATTGGTCTCGGTCACGACGTCTGCACGCAGGCGCTGGCTGGCTTCCAGTGGGTGGGCCAGCGGCTCGATACCGTCGGTATTGACCGCTTGCATTTCGTCGACCAGCCCGAGAATGCTGTTCAGGGCCGAAGTGATGTGTGGAAGATCGGCATCATTGAGGCCAAGGCAGGCCAAATGAGCGATTTTTTCCACGTCGGAGCGTTCAAGCGCCATGGGATTCTCCAGTGGAAAACAAAACGGACCGCGTCCGTGTGTTAGATTGTCGGAACACTACCGCATATCTACGGTCTCAAGGCCGCGATTGTGGTGCTTGGTGCACAGAAAAGCAGCCAATTTAACATATTGGCGCCTTGCCCAAAATCCCTGTCGTTGTTAGAGTTTGCCGCACTTTTTTACCCACGCGTTGCCTAGGGTCCCTTTCCCATGTTCAAGAAACTGCGTGGCATGTTTTCCAGCGATCTTTCCATTGACCTGGGCACTGCCAACACCCTTATTTACGTGCGCGAGCGCGGTATCGTCCTGAATGAGCCATCGGTTGTGGCTATTCGGACACACGGTAACCAGAAAAGTGTCGTTGCTGTCGGCACCGAGGCCAAGCGCATGCTCGGTCGTACGCCGGGCAATATTGCAGCCATTCGTCCGATGAAGGACGGCGTGATCGCCGACTTCAGCGTTTGCGAAAAAATGCTGCAGTACTTTATCAACAAGGTTCACGAGAACAGCTTTTTGCAGCCTAGCCCTCGTGTGCTGATCTGCGTTCCATGCAAATCCACCCAGGTTGAGCGTCGTGCCATCCGTGAGTCGGCCCTCGGTGCCGGCGCCCGTGAAGTGTTCCTGATCGAAGAGCCAATGGCTGCTGCGATCGGTGCCGGCCTGCCGGTTGAAGAAGCTCGCGGCTCGATGGTTGTCGATATCGGTGGCGGTACCACTGAAATCGCGCTGATCTCCCTCAACGGTGTGGTCTATGCCGAATCCGTACGGGTTGGCGGCGACCGCTTCGACGAAGCGATCATCACCTACGTGCGTCGCAACTACGGCAGCCTGATCGGCGAATCCACCGCCGAGCGCATCAAACAGGAAATCGGTACGGCCTACCCGGGCGGCGAAGTTCGTGAAGTCGACGTTCGTGGCCGTAACCTGGCCGAAGGCGTTCCACGCGCATTCACCCTGAACTCCAACGAAGTGCTGGAAGCTCTGCAAGAGTCGCTGGCCACCATCGTTCAAGCAGTGAAAAGTGCGCTGGAGCAATCGCCTCCGGAACTGGCTTCCGATATCGCCGAGCGTGGTCTGGTACTGACCGGTGGTGGCGCTTTGCTGCGCGACCTCGACAAGTTGCTGGCCCAGGAAACCGGTCTGCCGGTGATCGTCGCCGAAGACCCGCTGACCTGCGTTGCTCGCGGCGGTGGCCGTGCATTGGAAATGATGGATAAACACACCATGGACCTGCTGTCGAGCGAGTGATCTCGCCCGATGCATCTATGCTGGTGAGCCCGCAGGCAGCACTTTGCAGTGCTGCCTGTTGGCGTTTATCTTCTGTCAGTCTGCATCCAGGCCGGTTTGATGCCGTATGAATAAAGAGAACATTTGCCTGGGAGGAGCGGCTTATTAAACCGCTTTTCACCAAAGGCCCCTCACTGGGCGTGCGCTTGTTGGTGCTGGTCGTGCTATCGGTCGCGCTGATGGTGGTCGATGCCCGCTTCACACTGCTCAAGCCAGTGCGTAGCCAAATGTCGCTGGTGCTGATGCAGTCTTACTGGATCACCGACCTGCCGCAGCGGCTATGGCAAGGTGTGGCCAGCCAATTCGGCAGCCGGACCGAGCTGGTCGCCGAAAACGAAAAACTCAAAACCGAAAACCTGCTGTTGCAGGGGCGCATGCAAAAGCTTGCCGCCCTCACCGAGCAGAACGTTCGGCTGCGCGAGTTGCTCAACTCTTCCGCACTGGTCAACGAGAAGGTCGAAGTGGCCGAGTTGATCGGCATGGACCCCAACCCCTTCACCCATCGCATCATCATCAATAAAGGTGAGCGCGACGGTGTGATCCTCGGTCAGCCGGTGCTCGATGCCCGTGGCCTGATGGGGCAGGTGGTCGAGCTGATGCCGTACACCTCGCGCGTACTGTTGCTGACCGACACCACCCACAGCATTCCGGTGCAGGTGAACCGTAACGGTCTGCGGGCGATTGCCAGCGGCACCGGCAACCCGGAGCGCCTTGAGCTGCGTCATGTGGCCGATACCGCCGATATTAAAGAAGGCGATCTGCTGGTCAGCTCCGGCCTCGGTCAGCGTTTCCCGGCGGGTTACCCGGTGGCGACGGTCAAGGAAGTGATCCACGATTCCGGTCAACCGTTTGCCATCGTGCGTGCGGTGCCGACTGCCGCGCTGAACCGCAGCCGTTACTTGCTGTTGGTGTTCAGTGATGGTCGCACAGCCGAGGAGCGCGCCAACGAAGCCGCCCAGGCTCAAGAGGCTCTGGACCGGCAGGGTGGCGGGCCGATCATTCCTGCAACCGTACCGAAACCGGCCGCGTCGATGATACCGGCTGCCGCTGCAACTCCGGCTACTCCGGCGGCTGCACCTGCTGCCGCGACCCCGGTCAAACCTGCCGCGTCCCATCCTGCTGCCGCCAAGCCACCCGCGACGACACCGACGGCCGCCAAACCCAAACCCGCTGCCGTGAAGCCTGCTGCCAAACCGCCTGTCGCCGCGCCGGCCACCACTGGGGGAACAGAATAATGGGCGGTGCAACTTCCTCCCGAAACGGCTGGATGGTCTGGCTGACGTTCGCCATCGGCCTGTTGCTCAGCGTTTCACCGCTGCCGCAATTCATGGAAATCCTGCGTCCTTTGTGGCTTGCCTTGCTGTTGGCCTTCTGGGCGTTGGCCCTGCCGCATAAAGTCGGCATGGTCACCGCCTGGTGCCTGGGGTTGGCCGAAGACGTGCTGTATGGCACGTTGCTGGGCCAGAACGCGTTGATCCTCACGCTCATTACGTTCCTGGTGCTGTCGCTGCAACAGCGCCTGCGCATGTTCCCGATGTGGCAACAGAGCCTGGTGATCCTGGTGATCTTCGGCCTCGCCCAACTGGTTCAGTTGTGGCTGAGCGCCCTGACCGGTAATCGTCAGCCGACCCTGGCGCTGGTGTTGCCGGCACTGGTCAGTGCGTTGCTCTGGCCTTGGATCAGCTTCGGTTTGCGCGGTTTGCGTCGACGCTACAAAATCAATTAATTCGGTCAGGCATGTGCCCGCACCTCGACAGGGAGATGTCTTGATGAAACAGCTGTACCTCGCCTCAGGCTCGCCGCGTCGGCGTGAACTGCTCACGCAGATCGGCGTGCCGTTCACCGCCATCAGCGCGGACATCGACGAAACCCCTTTCCCTGAAGAATCCCCATCGGCCTATGTCGAGCGTTTGGCGCGCGGCAAGGCCGAGGTCGGGCGCGGAGCGATCGTGTCCGACGTGGATTTCTGCGTGCTGGGCGCCGACACTGCCGTGGTGCTGGACGGGAAAATTCTCGGCAAACCGGTGGATGAAGCCGAAGCATGCGCCATGCTTATGCTGTTGTCCGGGTGTGAGCATGAAGTGCTGACGGCGATTGCGGTGCACGATGGTGAACGTTGCGAGTCTCTGGTGGTGCGCAGTCTGGTGCGTTTTCGCACCATCGGCCGCGACGAAGCGGCGACCTACTGGGCCAGCGGCGAACCCCGGGACAAGGCGGGCGGCTACGGGATTCAAGGGCTGGGCGCGGTGTTCGTCGCCGGGCTCAATGGCAGCTACTCGGCGGTGGTCGGTTTGCCGCTGTGCGAAACCGCAGAACTACTCGGCCATTTCGGCATACCCTGTTGGCAAACCCTTAACGCGCACTGAGCGTCGTACTGACAAGATGCGGCCATTATCGTGAACATGCCTGAACGAGACCCTGCCATGAGTGAAGAGATCCTGATCAACATCACGCCGATGGAATCACGCGTGGCGGTGGTCGAAAACGGTGTTCTGCAAGAGGTCCATGTCGAACGCACGCAAAAGCGCGGGATCGTCGGCAACATCTACAAAGGCAAGGTCGTGCGGGTATTGCCGGGCATGCAGGCCGCCTTCGTCGACATCGGGCTGGACCGCGCCGCATTCATTCACGCCTCGGAAATTTCCCTGCGCGAAGGCCCGGCGGTGGAGAGCATCAGCTCGCTGGTTCACGAAGGCCAAAGCCTGGTGGTGCAAGTCACCAAGGACCCGATCGGCTCCAAAGGCGCACGCCTGACCACGCAACTGTCGATCCCGTCGCGCTATCTGGTGTACATGCCGCGCACTGCCCACGTCGGTATTTCCCTGAAGATCGAAGACGAAGCCGAGCGCGAACGCCTCAAGCAAGTGGTCACCGACTGCGTGGAGAAAGAAGGTATCAAGGAGGCCGGCGGTTTCATTCTGCGTACCGCTGCCGAAGGGGCCGGGGCCGATGAAATCCTCATGGACATCCGCTACCTGCGCAGGCTTTGGGACCAGATCAATGCCCAGATCAAAACCATCAACGCGCCGAGCGTGATCTACGAAGACCTCGGCCTGGCGTTGCGCACCTTGCGCGATCTGGTGAGCCCGAAGATCGAAAAGATCCGCATCGACTCCCGGGAAACCTTCCAGAAAACCACGCAGTTCGTCGCCGAACTGATGCCGGAAATCGCCGACCGTCTGGAGCATTATCCGGGCGAACGGCCGATTTTCGACTTGTATGGCGTCGAAGACGAAATCCAGAAAGCCCTGGAGCGCAAGGTGCCGCTCAAATCCGGTGGCTATCTGGTGGTCGACCCGGCGGAAGCCATGAGCACTATCGACGTCAACACCGGAGCCTTCGTCGGTCATCGCAATCTCGAAGAAACCATCTTCAAGACCAACCTCGAAGCCGCCACCGCCATTGCCCGTCAACTGCGTCTGCGCAACCTGGGCGGGATCATCATCATCGACTTCATCGACATGGAAGATGAAGAGCATCAGCGTCAGGTGCTGCGCACCCTCGAGAAGCAACTGGAGCGCGATCACGCCAAGACCAACATCATCGGCATCACCGAGTTGGGCCTGGTGCAGATGACCCGCAAGCGCACCCGCGAAAGTCTCGAGCAAGTGCTGTGCGAACCGTGCAGCAGCTGCCAGGGGCGCGGCAAGCTCAAGACTCCGGAAACCGTGTGCTACGAGATTTTCCGCGAAATCCTGCGTGAGGCCCGTGCCTATCAGGCCGAAGGTTATCGCGTGCTGGCGAACCAGAAAGTGGTCGACCGCTTGCTCGATGAAGAGTCGGGCAACGTCGCCGAGCTCGAAGGGTTTATCGGGCGCACCATTCGGTTTCAGGTAGAAACCATGTATTCCCAGGAACAATACGACGTGGTGCTGCTCTGAAGCGTTGTATTTCAATACCACTAGAACGGCTGGCCTCAGCTTTTTGCAGTATTTTTGCCATGGGAGCCAACTGACATGGACGGTCTGACACGCATTTTGGCCGCATTGACCCGCTGGGGTCTGGGCCTGTGCGCGTTGGTTTTGGTGTTGATGGCGCTGTTCGTCAGTCTCGGCCGGGAGCTGACACCGCTGGTGGCCGAATACCGTGCCGACGTCGAAGCCAAAGCCAGCGCCGCCGTGGGCATGCCACTGCACATCGGCGAACTGGAGGGCAACTGGAGTGGCCTCGCCCCGGTTCTGCTGGCCCATGACGTGATGGTCGGCGAGGGTTCCAATGCCTTGCGCCTGGACCAGGTGCGCGCGGTGCCGGATATCTGGGCCAGCCTGCTGGCGCGCGAAATACGCATCGCACATCTCGAACTCAACGGCCTGAAGATCAGCCTCAAGGAAGGCGAGGACGGTCATTGGGCGCTGGAAGGGTTGCCGGTGCGGCAGGATCAGCCGCTGGACCCGGAGCAGTTGTTCAATCGTATGCAGATGGTCCAGCAATTGTCGGTGCTCGACAGCCAGGTGACCTTGCAGCCACTGGATCAGCCGCCACTGACTCTGACCTACGTTGGCCTCAATCTGAGAACCGGTGTCTCGCGTCAGCGCATCGACGCCCGTTTGACCCTGCCCGACGGCCAGCCGGTTGCGATGAGCCTGCGCACCCGTATCCGCGCCAGCCAGTGGCAGGACGGCGAGGTTGAGGCTTACTTGAGCCTGCCACAAAGCGATTGGTCGAAATGGTTGCCCGAGCGCCTGACCCAACAATGGAATTTCTCCGAGATAAAGGCCGGTGGCGAGCTTTGGGTGAACTGGAGCGAGGGCGCCCTGCAAAGCGCCGCGATCCGTTTGAACGCACCGCAACTCAAGGGCGCCTACGCCGAGCGCAAGCCGATCCAGATCAACAATCTGGCGCTTAACGGGTATTTCCAGCGCAGCTCCACAGGCGTCCAGGTCACCCTGGATTCTCTGGCGATGAGCCTGGACGAAACCCGCTGGGAATCGAAACTGCAATTTCAACAAACGGCGGCGACCGACACAACGCCAGAGCTCTTGCATCTGCAAGCCGACCGCATCGACCTCACGCCGCTCACCCCGTTGCTGAACGCGTTGGGGCCGCTTCCGGAAGGTGTCGCTACGGCCGTCGAGCGGCTCAAGGTCACCGGGGTATTGCGCAACGTGCTGATTGACTTGCGCCCCGCGGCGACCGATGACAGCAAATTCAGCTTTGCCGCCAATCTTGAGCGGGTCGGCTTCGACGCCTATCACGGCGCACCGGCGGCGCGAAACGTCAGCGGCAGCATCAGCGGCAATCTCGGGCAGGGCGAGTTGCGCATGGACAGCAAGGATTTTTCCCTGCACCTGGACCCGATTTTCGCCAAGCCATGGCAGTACATTCAAGCCAATGCGCGGTTGACCTGGAAGCTCGATAAAGAAGGTTTCACCCTGATCGCGCCGTACCTGAAGGTGCTGGGCGAAGAGGGCAAGATTGCCGGCGACTTCCTGATTCGCCTGCATTTCGATCACACCCAGGAAGACTACATGGACCTGCGGGTCGGCCTGGTCGACGGCGACGGTCGCTACACCGCCAAGTACCTGCCGGTCGTGTTGAGCCCGGCGCTGGACGAATGGCTGCGTACGGCGATTCTCAAAGGCGCGGTGGATGAAGGTTTCTTCCAGTACCAGGGATCGCTGAACCACGGCGCCCCGGAAACAGCTCGCAGCATCAGCCTGTTTTTCAAGGTTCACGATGCCGAGCTGGCGTTTCAGCCGGGCTGGCCGCATGTCAGCAAGGTCAGCGGCGATGTGTTCATCGAAGACAGCGGCGTGCGGATTCTCGCGAGCAAGGGGCAATTGCTCGACACCCAGGTCAGCGACGTCTACGTCAATATTCCTCATGTGCCTGCCGGACAGAGCCCTCACCTGTTCCTCGATGGCGGGTTCGCCGGTGGGTTGGGCGATGGCCTGAAGATTCTGCAGGAAGCACCGATCGGCACCGCCGACACCTTCGCCGGCTGGGAGGGCGAGGGCGATCTGCAAGGCAAGGTCAACCTGGATATCCCGCTGGTCAAAGGTGAGCAACCGAAAATCCTCGTCGACTTCAAGACCGACAAGGCCCGTTTGAAACTTCGCGAGCCCACCCTGGAACTGACACAACTCAAGGGCGACTTCCGCTTCGACAGCGCCAAGGGTTTGAGCGGGCAAAAAATCACCGCGCGAGCGTTCGACAAGCCCGTGACTGCGCAGATTTTTGCCGATGGCAGTGCGGGCAAGCTCAACACTCGGGTCACCGCAGCGGGTCAGGTCGAGGTCAAGAAGCTCAGCGAATGGCTGAATGTCACTCAGCCGTTGCCGGTGTCCGGTGTGGTCCCTTATCAGCTGCAACTGAACCTTGATGGCGCCGACAGCCAATTGATAGTCAGCTCCAATCTCAAAGGCGTGGCGGTGGATTTGCCGGCGCCGTTCGGCATGGCGGCCGATGTCGGCCGCGACACCGTGTTCCGCATGACCCTGCAAGGACCGGAGCGGCGTTACTGGGTCAACTATGGTGAGCTGGCGAACTTCACGTTTGCGGCACCGACCGGCAATTTCGTCGACGGTCGCGGTGAGTTGTTTCTCGGCGGTGGTGATGCTGTGCTGCCCGGCAACAAAGGCCTGCGCGTGCGCGGTGTACTGTCCGAGCTGGATGTGTCTCCCTGGCAGGATCTTGTCAGCAAGTATGCTGGCCAGGATCCAGGCGGCAGCGCCAAGCAATTGCTCAGCGGCGCGGATTTCAAGGTTGGCAAGCTCAGCGGTTTCGGCACCACCCTTGATCAGGCGTCGGTGCAGTTGACGCGCAAGCCGGCCGCCTGGGCGCTGCAACTCGACAGTCAGCAGGCCAAGGGCACCGTCGGTATTCCCGATGCCAAAGCCACACCGATTGCGATCAATCTGCAATACGTACGTTTGCCGGCCCCAGACCCGACGGTGCTGGCCGACGAGAATTCGCCGGATCCGCTGGCCACCGTGGACCCGACGAAAATCCCGGCGCTGGATATCACCATCAATCAACTGTTCCAGGGGCAGGACCTGGTGGGTGCCTGGCTATTGAAAGTTCGCCCGACCGGTAAGGGCGTTGCCCTCAACTCCCTGGATATGGGCCTCAAGGGCATCTTCCTGCAGGGCAACGGCGGTTGGGAAGGCACACCTGGCAATTCCAGCAGTTGGTACAAGGGCCGGGTCAGTGGCAAGAACCTCGCCGACGTGCTCAAGGGCTGGGGCTTTGCGCCGAGCGTCACCAGCGAAGAGTTTCACATGGATGTCGACGGTCGCTGGCCTGGCTCACCGGCGTGGCTGGCCACCAAGCGCTTCTCCGGCAGCCTTGATGCGTCGCTCAATAAAGGTCAGTTTGTTGAAGTCGAGGGCAGCGCCCAGGCTCTACGGGTATTTGGCCTGCTCAACTTCAACTCCATTGGCCGCCGCTTGCGCCTGGACTTTTCCGACCTGTTCGGCAAAGGCTTGAGCTATGACCGGGTCAAAGGGCTGTTGGTCGCGAGCAACGGGGTCTACGTGACCCGTGAGCCGATCCTGCTGACCGGCCCGTCGAGCAACCTGGAGCTTAACGGCACCCTGGACCTGGTGGCTGATCAGGTCGATGCCAAGTTGCTGGTGACCTTGCCGGTGACCAACAATCTGCCGATTGCCGCGCTGATCGTCGGTGCGCCAGCCGTAGGTGGGGCGCTGTTCCTGATCGATAAGCTGATCGGTGACCGCGTGGCGCGCTTTGCCAGCGTCAGATACACGGTCAAAGGTCCGTGGAAAGAGCCGAAAATCACCTTCGACAAGCCTTTTTGAAAAGCCACTTTCCAAGCCTATGGAGTAGCATGGCCGTAAGTCCCCTGTAGGAGCTGCCGCAGGCGGTTCCTATAGGTATGTGTTGATTCCAGATAAGGAAATGGCCGTGTCTGTAGCAGTCATTCAAATGGTCAGCCAGAGCGACGTGCTGGCCAATCTGGCCCAGGCCCGTCGTCTGCTTGAGCAGGCAGCGTCCGGTGGCGCGCGGCTTGCCGTGCTGCCGGAAAACTTCGCAGCCATGGGTCGTCGCGACATTGCCGACATTGGTCGCGCCGAAGCGCTGGGCGAAGGCCCGATCCTGCCGTGGTTGAAACAGACCGCCCACGACCTCAAGTTATGGATAGTGGCTGGCACGTTGCCGTTGCCGCCGGCGGATCAACCGACGGCCAAAGCGCATGCGTGCTCGTTACTGGTCGATGATCAAGGCGAGACCGTGGCGCGGTACGACAAGCTGCACCTGTTCGACGTGGACGTGGCGGACAATCGCGGGCGTTATCGCGAATCCGATGACTATGCTTATGGCAGTGGCGTGGTGGTTGCCGATACGCCGGTCGGTCGAGTCGGCCTGACAGTGTGTTACGACTTGCGCTTTCCGGAGCTGTACAGCGAATTGCGTGCAGCCGGCGCGGAATTGATTACCGCCCCGTCGGCCTTTACCGCGGTGACCGGCGCGGCCCATTGGGACGTGCTGATTCGCGCGCGCGCCATCGAGACTCAATGTTACGTGCTCGCGGCCGCCCAGGGTGGCACTCATCCGGGACCGCGAGAAACCTTTGGTCATGCCGCGATTATCGACCCATGGGGGCGCGTGCTGGCACAACAGGATCAGGGCGAGGCCGTGCTGCTGGCCGAACGCGACAGCAGCGAACAGGCGTCCATCAGGGCGCGGATGCCGGTGTCCACTCACCGGCGCTTTTTCTCGCAGGGCGCTCAGCGACCTGCATCAGAACGACGAATTTAAGGCGTAAAGCATATGAGCGAGTTGTTGTCCTCTGTCAGTGAACACCTCCTGGCGCCCGGCGGCGTAACGATCGAGAGCCTGCAAGGTGTGCTCGGCGATCTGGCCGGCCCGGGCATCGATGCCGCCGACCTGTATTTCCAGGGGCAGATTTCCGAGTCCTGGGCGCTGGAAGACGGGATCGTCAAGGAAGGCAGCTTCAACCTCGACCAGGGCGTCGGCGTGCGTGCGCAATCGGGTGAAAAAACCGGTTTCGCCTACAGCAATGCGATCACCCTCGAAGCGCTGGGCGCGGCGGCCCGCGCGGCCCGTTCGATCTCCCGGGCCGGGCAGAATGGCACCGTGCAGGCGTTCACCACCCAGGATGTCGCTCAGTTGTACGGGCCGGACAACCCGCTGGAAGTAATGACCCGCGCCGAGAAAGTCGAGCTGCTCAAGCGCATCGACGTGGCGACCCGCGCCCTCGACCCGCGTATTCAGCAAGTCACCGTGAGCATGGCCGGGGTCTGGGAGCGGATTCTGATCGCCTCCACCGATGGCGGCCTGGCGGCA
Organism: Pseudomonas sp. Pseusp18; assembly: GCF_059506005.1. Taxonomy (NCBI): domain Bacteria; kingdom Pseudomonadati; phylum Pseudomonadota; class Gammaproteobacteria; order Pseudomonadales; family Pseudomonadaceae; genus Pseudomonas; species Pseudomonas sp. Pseusp18. The sequence continues at coordinate 5,604,261 of NZ_CP169240.1, read as the reverse complement.
GATGTGCGGCCGTTGGTGCGTTTCAACGTCAGCGTGATCGTCGAGCAGAACGGTCGTCGTGAGCGCGGCGGCCATGGCGGTGGCGGTCGTACCGACTACCGCTATTTCCTCAGCGAAGACCGCGCCATGGGTTATGCCCGTGAAGCGTTGCGTCAGGCACTGGTGAATCTGGAAGCCATCCCGGCGCCGGCCGGTACGTTGCCGGTGGTGTTGGGTTCGGGTTGGTCCGGCGTGTTGCTGCACGAAGCCGTCGGGCACGGTCTGGAAGGCGATTTCAACCGCAAGGGCAGTTCGGCCTACAGCGGGCGCATGGGCGAGATGGTTGCATCGAAGCTTTGCACCATCGTCGATGACGGCACCCTCGCCGGCCGCCGAGGTTCGCTGAGTGTCGACGACGAAGGCACGCCGACCGAGTGCACCACGCTGATCGAAAAAGGCGTGCTCAAAGGGTATATGCAGGACAAGCTCAATGCGCGCCTGATGGGCGTGGCCCGCACTGGCAACGGTCGTCGCGAATCCTACGCGCACCTGCCGATGCCGCGCATGACCAACACTTACATGCTCGGTGGCGAAAGCGACCCGGCGGAAATCATCGCCTCGGTGAAAAAAGGCATCTACTGCGCCAACCTCGGCGGCGGTCAGGTGGACATCACCAGTGGCAAGTTCGTGTTCTCCACCAGCGAGGCGTACCTGATCGAAGACGGCAAGATTACCGCCCCGGTCAAAGGCGCGACGTTGATCGGCAACGGGCCGGAAGCCATGAGCCGGGTGTCGATGGTCGGTAACGATCTGGCGCTGGACAGCGGTGTGGGAACGTGTGGCAAGGATGGGCAGTCGGTGCCGGTGGGTGTCGGCCAGCCAACGCTGAAAATCGATGCGATCACCGTGGGTGGCACGGGCGCGTAAGGATGCACAAGATTCATGTAGGAGCTGCCGCAGGCTGCGATCTTTTGACTTTGGATTTTCAAAAGAAAGATCAAAAGATCGCAGCCTTCGGCAGCTCCTACACGAAGGATGCCGTCGGCTTTATTTAACGCAAACCGCGTTGAGTCTCGTCCAGCTCACGGATGTACTTGAAGATTTTACGGCTCGAAGCCGGTGGCTTGTTGGTCGCCAGTTCGTGCTGGGCCTGACGGATCAGGGAGCGCAATTGTTGACGATCGGCCTCCGGGTAATCGACGACGAACTTCTCCAGGACGGCGTCGTCGCCTGCGATCAAGCGATCGCGCCAGCGTTCCAGGCCGTGGAAACGTTCGTTGTACTGCCGGGTGGAGGCATCGAGTTGATCGAGCAGAGTGAGAATGGCGCCAGTGTCCTGATCGCGCATCAGCTTGCCGATAAACTGAAGGTGCCGTTTACGCGCGATGTTCGCGGTGTGCTTGGGCGCATCGGCCAGAGCCCGGCGCAAAGCGTCGGTCAACGGCAGTTTTGCCAGCAGGTCAGGCTTGAGTGTTGTAAGGCGCTCGCCGAGGTCAACCAGAGCATGCAGCTCGCGTTTGACCTGGGATTTGCTTTTTTCTCCCGTATCGAGGGAGTCGTCGTAAGAATCAACCATGGTGGCCGTCCGCAAAGAAACGCCGCCATGATAACCAGTCGGGGGCCGCTTGTCCGGCCCGGTCGCTCGATGACCGTTACCGAAAGCAGAATTTGAGTGGAGAACAGCATGAGTGCAGTTGAAAGCGTCGGCCCACAAGCGTTGCCGGCACTGCAAGAGCAAGTCGAGCAGATCATTGCTGAAGCCAAGCGCCAGGGCGCCAGTGCCTGTGAAGTGGCGGTGTCGCTGGAGCAGGGCCTGTCGACCACGGTCCGTCAGCGGGAAGTCGAAACCGTTGAGTTCAATCGCGACCAGGGCTTCGGTATTACCCTGTATGTAGGGCAGCGCAAAGGCTCGGCCAGCACCTCGGCCAGCGGTTCGGAAGCGATTCGCGAAACCGTCGCTGCTGCGCTGGCGATTGCCAGGCACACGTCTGAAGACGAAGCCGCAGGCCTGGCGGATGCCGCGCTGATGGCCAAGGACCTGCAGGATTTCGACCTGTTCCACCAATGGAGCATCACCCCGGAGCAAGCCATCGAGCAGGCCCTGGCCTGTGAAGCGGCGGCGTTTGCCGCCGACAGTCGGATCAAGAACGCCGACGGCACCACCCTCAGCACTCATCAGGGTTGCCGTGTGTACGGCAACAGCCACGGTTTTATCGGCGGTTACGCCTCGACCCGTCACAGCCTCAGCTGCGTGATGATCGCCGAGGCCGATGGCCAGATGCAGCGTGATTACTGGTACGACGTGAACCGGCAGGGCAATTTGTTGGCCAGCCCGGAGAGCATCGGCCAGCGTGCCGCGCAACGGGCGGCGAGCCGCTTGGGCGCACGCCCGGTACCGACCTGCGAAGTGCCGGTGCTGTTTTCTGCGGAACTGGCCGGCGGTTTGTTCGGCAGTTTCCTCTCGGCGATTTCCGGCGGCAGTCTATATCGCAAGTCTTCGTTCCTCGAAGGCACGCTGGGGCAGAAACTGTTCCCGGAATGGCTGACCATCGATGAGCGTCCGCACTTGATGCGCGCTTTGGGCAGCTCTGCCTTCGACGGCGATGGCCTGGCGACCTACGCCAAGCCGTTCGTGGAAAACGGCGAGCTGGTGTCCTACGTGCTTGGCACCTATTCCGGCCGCAAGCTGGGTATGCCGAGCACCGCCAATGCCGGCGGCGTGCACAACCTGTTCGTCACCCATGGCGACGAAGATCAGGCGGCCCTGTTGCGCCGCATGGGTCGTGGCCTACTGGTCACTGAATTGATGGGGCAGGGCCTGAACATGGTCACTGGCGATTACTCCCGTGGCGCAGCGGGTTTCTGGGTCGAGAACGGCGAAATCCAGTTCGCGGTCCAGGAAGTGACTATTGCCGGCAACATGCGTGACATGTTCAAGCAGATCATTGCGGTCGGTAATGACCTGGAATTGCGCAGCAACATTCGCACAGGTTCGGTGTTGATCGAGCGGATGACGGTGGCGGGTAGTTAAGCTGCGGTTGCTGCACAAAAAAACGCGCCACCCAATAGGGTGGCGTTTTTTTGTGGATCAAAAGATCGCAGCCTTCGGCAGCTCCTACAGGGGCTGCGATCTTTTGACGTTTATTCGCCTTCGTCGAAGAAGTTGTTGATCAGCGCCACCAGCGCATCCAGCGCTTCCTGCTCTTGTTCGCCTTCGGTACTCAGGTGGATTGTGGTGCCTTTTCCCGCGGCCAGCATCATCATGGCCATGATGCTTTTGCCGTCGACCATCGTTTCCGGTGTACGGCCAGCCCTGATCTGACAAGGGTACTGCCCGGCGACGCCAACGAATTTTGCAGACGCGCGGGCATGCAGGCCCAGCTTGTTGATGATTTCGATTTCCAGAGCAGGCATCGCGATGTGAATCCTTTAGCTGAGGTCGCGGTGGCGAACCTGGACGTTCTTCAGGGATTGTTGCAGTACCTGGCCCAGACGTTCGGTCAGGTAGACAGAGCGGTGATGCCCGCCGGTGCAGCCAATGGCAATGGTGACATAGGCGCGGTTGCTGGCGGCAAAGCGGGGCAGCCACTTGAGCAGGTAGGAGGAAATGTCCTGGAACATCTCTTCGACATCCGGCTGCGCCGCCAGGTAGTCGGCCACCGGTTGATCGAGCCCGGACTGTGCCCGCAGCTCCGGTTTCCAGTAAGGGTTAGGCAGGCAGCGCACGTCGAACACCAGATCGGCGTCCACCGGCATGCCACGCTTGAACCCGAAAGACTCCACCAGGAACGCAGTGCCGGGCTCCGGCTGATTCAGCAGGCGCAGCTTGATGGTATCGCGCAGCTGATACAGGTTCAGATTGGTGGTGTTGACCTTGAGGTCGGCCAGATCGGCGATCGGCCCCAGCAGATTGGTTTCGTCCTCTATCGCCTCCGCCAGCGAGCGATTGGCACTGCTCAGCGGGTGACGGCGGCGGGTTTCCGAAAAACGTTTGAGCAGGGTCTCTTCATCGGCGTCCAGATACAGCACATCGCACTGGATATGCCGGCTGCGGACTTCTTCCAGCAATTCGGGAAACCGTGACAGGTGGCTCGGCAAGTTGCGTGCATCGATGGACACGGCCACCAGCGGTTGTGCCAGTTCGGTATGAATCAGCGCGCGTTCGGCCAGTTCCGGCAACAGTCCGGCGGGCAGGTTGTCGATGCAGTAGTAGCCGTTGTCCTCGAGAACATCGAGGGCAGTGCTTTTACCTGAGCCGGAGCGGCCGCTGACGATGATCAGGCGCATGATTAGTGACCGTTTTGCTCGTCCAGGACAACCTGATACAAGGCTTCGTTGCTCGGGGCGCTGCGCAGTTTTTCACGCACTTCCTTGCGATCAAGCATGCTGGCGATCTGGCGCAGCAACTCCAGGTGCGCATCGGTGGCGGCTTCCGGGACCAGCAGTACAAACAGCAGGTCAACCGGGGCACCGTCGATGGCGTCGAAATCGATGGGTGCATCCAGGTGCATCAAGGCACTGATGGGCGATCCGCAGCCCTTGAGACGGCAGTGGGGGATGGCGATACCGTTGCCAAAACCGGTGGAACCGAGTTTTTCACGGGCGACCAGACTCTCGAAGACATCCTGCATGGCCAGATCCGGCACTTCGCGATGGATGAGGTTGGCAATTTGCTCGAGGGCTTTCTTTTTACTGCCGCCCGGCACGTTCACCAGGGAACGGCCGGGGGTCAGGATGCTTTCAAGTCGGATCATGGGTTGGGAGTGTTAACGACCGGTCGCGCCCTGGAGGAGGCTCTGGGTCTTTTCCTTATGCTTTTTGAGTTGTTTATCCAGCTTGTCGGTCAGTGCGTCGATCGCTGCGTACATATCGGTATGTTCCGCGTTAGCGACCACCTCATTGCCGGGAATATGCAGCGTGGCTTCGATTTTCTGCTTGAGCTTCTCGACCGTCATCGTGACCTGCACGTTGGTGATCTTGTCGAAATGCCTCTCTAATCGTTCGAGTTTTTCGCCGATGTAGGTGCGAAGAGGTTCGGTCACTTCCAGTTGGTGTCCACTGATGTTGACTTGCATACAGCTTCTCCTTCGTTGCCAGTGCATAAAGCGGTAGATCCGATGATCTACCACTGGAACGCTGTGGCGTGGCTCTACATCAACCGCTTGCGTTCGCTCGAAGGCGCGATTCCTAGGGATTCGCGGTACTTGGCGACGGTGCGGCGAGCCACCTGAATGCCTTGTGCCTCCAGTAAACCAGCGATCTTGCTGTCACTCAACGGCTTTTTCTGATTTTCCGCGGCAACCAGTTTTTTGATGATCGCGCGGATCGCCGTGGACGAGCATTCACCGCCTTCGGAGGTGCTGACGTGGCTGGAAAAAAAGTATTTCAGTTCATAGATGCCCCGTGGGGTATGCATGAATTTTTGCGTGGTCACCCGTGAAATCGTCGATTCGTGCATGCCCACCGCTTCGGCGATGTCATGCAGCACCAACGGTTTCATGGCCTCGTCGCCGTACTCCAGGAAGCCGCGTTGATGCTCGACGATCTGGGTGGCCACTTTCATCAGGGTTTCGTTGCGGCTTTGCAGGCTCTTGATGAACCAGCGAGCCTCCTGCAGCTGATTACGCATGAAGGTGTTATCAGCGCTGGTATCGGCGCGGCGTACGAAGCCGGCGTATTGGGCGTTGACCCGCAGGCGTGGCACCGACTCCTGGTTCAGTTCCACCAGCCAGCGCTCGTTGTCCTTGCGCACGATCACGTCGGGAACGACGTATTCGGCTTCGGTGGACTCGATTTGCGAACCCGGGCGCGGGTTGAGGCTCTGGACCAGTTCGATCACTTGGCGCAGTTCGTCTTCCTTGAGCTTCATGCGGCGCATCAGCTGGCTGTAGTCGCGGCTGCCGAGCAGGTCGATGTAATCGGTGACCAGGCGCTTGGCCTCGGTCAGCCAAGGGGTCTTGGCGGGCAGTTGACGCAGTTGCAGCAGCAGGCATTCACCGAGGTTGCGGGCGCCGATACCGGCGGGCTCGAATTGCTGGATGCGGTGCAGGACGGCTTCGATTTCGTCCAGTTCGATGTCCAGTTCCGGATCGAAGGCCTCAAGGATTTCCTCGAGGGTTTCATCCAGATAGCCCTGATTGTTGATGCAGTCGATCAGGGTCACGGCGATCAGGCGATCGGTGTCGGACATCGGTGCCAGGTTCAGTTGCCAGAGCAAATGGCTTTGCAGGCTTTCACCGGCCGAAGTACGGGTGGTGAAATCCCACTCGTCGTCATCGTTGCTCGGCAGGCTGCTGGCGCTGGTCTGGTAGACGTCTTCCCAAGCAGTATCGACAGGCAATTCGTTGGGAATGCGCTCGTTCCAGTCGCCTTCCTCAAGGTTATCCACCGTCGGGGCGGTTTCCTGGTAGGAGGGTTCCTGAATGTCGGCGTTGGGTTGCTGTTCGGCTTTGTCGGCCAAGGGGTCGGCGTTATCGAAGTCGTCGCCTTCTTCCTGGCGTTCGAGCATCGGATTGGACTCCAGGGCCTCCTGGATTTCCTGTTGCAGGTCCAGGGTCGACAATTGGAGCAGGCGGATGGCCTGTTGCAGCTGCGGTGTCATCGTCAGCTGCTGGCCCATTCTCAAGACTAGCGATGGTTTCATGGCAGGGGCTTAACACCTTATTCGCCGGCGCACATGCGCCATCCACTACAGGGCGCCGAAGCGCCAAACATAAGCAAATTATATGCCTGAAACTGAAGTGTTTGCCTAGAGCGCTGTAACAATAAAAAACTATTGATTTTTTATTGAGATGAGCACCGAGGCGACTGGCCAGGCACCTCAGCGCTTACAGGCGGAACTCATGGCCCAGATACACTTCCTTGACCAGTTCGTTGGCCAGGATGGTGGCGGAGTCGCCTTCGGCGATCAGCTGGCCATCGTTGACGATGTAGGCGGTTTCGCAGATGTCCAGGGTTTCACGGACGTTGTGGTCAGTGATCAGCACGCCAATGCCTTTGGCCTTGAGGTGATGGATGATCTGCTTGATGTCGCCCACCGAGATCGGATCCACGCCGGCGAAGGGTTCGTCGAGGAGGATGAATTTCGGGTTGGTGGCCAGTGCCCGGGCGATTTCCACTCGACGGCGTTCACCACCGGACAGGCTCATGCCAAGGCTGTCACGGATGTGGTGGATGTGAAACTCCTGCAGCAGGCTTTCCAGCTCTTTGCGGCGACCGGCCTTGTCGAGTTCCTTGCGGGTCTCGAGGATGGCCATGATGTTGTCGGTCACTGACAGTTTGCGGAAGATCGACGCTTCTTGCGGAAGATAGCCGATACCGGCCTTCGCACGACCGTGCATCGGCTGGTGGCTGACGTCCAGGTCGTCGATCAGTACGCGACCCTGATCGGCTTGTACCAGACCCACGATCATGTAGAAACAGGTGGTTTTGCCGGCGCCGTTGGGGCCAAGCAGGCCGACGATCTGGCCGCTGTCGATGGACAGGCTGACGTCACGCACGACCTGGCGGCTCTTGTAGCTCTTGGCCAGATGCTGAGCTTTCAGAGTTGCCATTACTGGGTTTTCTCGTCGGTTTTCTTCTTCGGCTGGATCACCATGTCGATACGCGGACGTGTCTCGGTGACCTTGCTGCCCGTGGCGCGACCGGCGCTGGCGAGTTTTTTCACCGTGTCATAGACGATTTTTTCGCCCTGGGTGACGTTGTTGTCCTTGTCGACAACTTTGGCCTTGTCGATCAGTACGACGCGGTTTTGCGCGGCGTGATATTGGATGGTCACGCCCCAACCCTGAACAGGCTTGGTGTCGCCAGCTGTTTGCAACTGCTCGAAGTACGCCAGGTTGCCCACCGAGGTCACCACGTCGATGTCGCCAGTCGGGGTGCGAGTGATGGTCACGGTGTTGCCGGTGACCTTCATCGAGCCCTGAGTGATGATCACATCACCTTTATAGGTGGCAACACCGTTCTTGTCGTCCAGTTGGGCGTCGTCGGCCTGAATGCGGATAGGCTGCGCTTGATCGGTCGGCAGAGCCCAGGCGCTCACGCTTCCCAGTGCTGCGCTCAGACTGAGCAAAATAGGGAGGGTTTTAACGAGCCTCATACTGTCCTCTTACGTTCGATAGCAGGTGTATCCTGCTTTCTTTCAAGTACGCTTTCATTCCGTTGCCTGTCGATACACCGCCGGCGCCGTCGATTCTAACGGGTTGATCGGTCTGCGCATATTGCTGCTGCGGGAACACTGTCATACGGGTGGTGGTAATCAGGGTTTTACGGTTTTTTTCGTCGAAACGCGTGATACGTACCGAGTCGATCAGCTCGACCTGGGTGCCGTCCGCGTTGACTTCGCCGCGTTCGCTCTGGACGTGCCAAGGGAATTCGGTGCCACGAAACATGTTCAGGTCAGGGTTGGACAGCAACGTCACTTCCGTCGCCTTCAGGTGTTCGACCTTGTCGGACGTCATTTCGTACTGCAATTTGCCGTCCGGCAGGTACTGCACGCTGTGGGCGTTGATGGCGTAATAGTCGATCGCGCTTTCATCGACCTTGACCACTGGCTTATCGAGGAAGCGTTCCGGGCTGATGTTCCAGTAGCCGACCGCTGCGAATAGCGCCGCGATGCAACCGAATATCAGGATGTTGCGAATCTTTTTGCTCAGCATGATGGGCTCACAGGTACGCGGCGTTGGCCGCATCGAGGCGGCCCTGGGCGCGCAGGATCAATTCGCAGAATTCGCGCGCGGCACCCTCGCCGCCACGGGCCTGGGTGATGCCGTGGGCGTGTTCGCGCACGAAGCTGGCGGCGTTGGCCACGGCCATGCCCAGACCGACGCGGCGAATCACCGGCAGGTCCGGCAGGTCGTCGCCGAGGTAGGCCACTTGTTCATAGTTCAGGTTGAGTTGGGCAAGGAGCTCGTCGAGCACCACCAGTTTGTCTTCGCGACCCTGGTACAGGTGTGGAATGCCGAGGTTCCTGGCTCGTCGTTCGACCACCGGGGTCTTGCGTCCGCTGATGATAGCGGTCTGCACGCCGGCTGCCATCAACATCTTGATGCCTTGGCCGTCGAGGGTGTTGAAAGTCTTGAATTCGCTGCCGTCTTCGAGGAAGTACAGGCGCCCGTCGGTCAGTACGCCGTCGACGTCGAATACCGCCAGTTTGATCTGTTTGCCGCGTTGCAGCAGGTCCGTGCTCATTACATTACTCCAGCGCGCAGCAAATCGTGCATGTTCAGGGCGCCGACCGGGCGGTCTTCGCTGTCGACCACGACCAGTGCATTGATCTTGTGGTCTTCCATGATTTTCAACGCCTCGGCAGCCAGCATCTCGGCACGTGCGGTCTTGCCGTGGGCGGTCATCACCTGCTCGATGGTGGCGCTGTGGATGTCGATGCTGCGGTCCAGGGTGCGACGCAGATCGCCGTCGGTGAAGATCCCGGCAAGTTTACCGTTGGCTTCCAGAATCACGGTCATGCCCAGGCCCTTGCGGGTCATTTCCATCAATGCGTCCTTGAGCAGGGTGCCGCGCTGAACCTGCGGCAGCTCTTGCCCGGCGTGCATGACGTTTTCCACTTTCAGAAGCAAGCGTCGGCCAAGTGCGCCGCCTGGGTGGGAAAAAGCGAAATCTTCAGCGGTAAAACCGCGGGCTTCCAGCAGCGCCACCGCCAGGGCATCGCCCATCACCAGAGCGGCGGTGGTCGATGAGGTTGGCGCCAGGTTCAGCGGGCAGGCTTCGTGCTCGACGTGAACGTTGAGGTTGACCTCGGCAGCCTTGGCCAGTGCCGAGTCGGGATTGCCGGTGACGCTGATCAATTTGATGCCCAGGCGCTTGATCAGTGGCAGCAGGGTAACGATTTCATTGGTGGAGCCGGAGTTCGACAGTGCCAGGATGATGTCGTCACGCGTGATCATGCCCATGTCGCCGTGGCTGGCTTCGGCTGGATGCACGAAGAACGCCGTGGTGCCGGTGCTGGCCAGGGTGGCGGCGATCTTGTTGCCGATGTGCCCCGATTTGCCCATGCCGACCACGACTACGCGGCCTTTGCTGGCCAGAATCATCTCGCAAGCGCGTACGAAATCTGCGTCGATATGGGGTAACAAGCCTTGCACGGCTTCCAGTTCGAGACGGATGGTGCGTTGTGCAGATTGAATCAGGTCGCTGGATTGGCTCATGTCAGAAATCGTATAGCCTGATGAAAAGGCGGCGATTATAACGGTAATGATCAAAACCCTCACGCAAGTTCGTCGCGGTTTGTCATTCCTTGTTACCGAAACCCTCTAAATAGATGATTTCAGGTGGTCACGTTGCTGAACGTGCCCGGCTTGGGCCTTGGGCGCTTGGCCTTTGCAGTGATATAGTTCGCCGCCAGTTCGGCCTGCCCGGGGAGGTATGTGCTTTCGTCAGAAGGCCAGGCGTCCGAGTGAGAGGCTGCATCGCAAGGAGTTTAGATGAGTGCCGATAACGCCTACGCGGTCGAGCTGAAGGGACTGACCTTCAAGCGCGGTGCGCGCAGCATTTTCAATAACATCGATATCCGCATACCACGCGGCAAGGTCACCGGCATCATGGGGCCTTCCGGGTGTGGCAAGACCACGCTGTTGCGGTTGATGGGGGCCCAATTGCGCCCCACCAGCGGCGAAGTCTGGGTCAATGGCCAGAACCTGCCAACGTTGTCGCGCAGCGATTTGTTCGATGCGCGCAAGCACATGGGCGTGCTGTTTCAGAGCGGCGCGCTGTTTACCGATCTCGATGTATTCGAGAACGTCGCCTTTCCGCTGCGTGTTCATACCACGCTGCCGGAAGAGATGATTCGCGATATTGTCCTGCTCAAATTGCAGGCCGTGGGCTTGCGTGGCGCCATTGACCTGATGCCTGACGAACTGTCCGGCGGCATGAAGCGTCGAGTCGCTCTGGCCCGGGCGATTGCCCTCGATCCGCAGATTCTCATGTATGACGAGCCTTTTGTCGGCCAGGATCCGATCGCCATGGGCGTGCTGGTGCGCCTGATCCGCCTGCTCAACGATGCGCTGGGCATCACCAGCATCGTGGTCTCCCATGATCTGGCCGAGACCGCGAGCATCGCCGACTACATCATTGTGGTGGGCGACGGGCAAGTGTTGGGGCAGGGCACACCCAAGGAATTGATGAATTCGCAGGAACCACGGATTCGCCAGTTCATGACTGGCGAACCCGACGGCCCGGTCGCATACCACTTTCCAGCGACGGATTACCGCGCAGATCTTCTGGGGAAGCGCTGATGCGCAAGATTTCATTAATAGAAAGAGTGCGCCGTTTCGGCCACGCCGGCATCGATGTGCTGGCGGTGTTCGGGCGTTCGGCGCTGTTCCTGTTTCATGCCTTGCTCGGTCGCGGTGGCATCGGCGGCAGTTTTGGCCTGCTGGTCAAGCAACTGCATTCGGTTGGCGTGATGTCCCTGGTGATCATCGTGGTCTCCGGGGTGTTCATCGGCATGGTGCTGGCGCTGCAGGGCTTCAACATCCTGTCCAGCTATGGCTCGGAGCAGGCTGTCGGGCAGATGGTTGCGCTGACGCTGCTGCGTGAACTGGGGCCGGTCGTCACGGCCTTGCTGTTCGCCGGGCGTGCGGGTTCGGCGCTGACCGCCGAAATCGGCAACATGAAGTCCACCGAGCAACTGTCCAGTCTGGAAATGATCGGGGTTGACCCGCTCAAATACATCATTGCCCCGCGCCTGTGGGCCGGCTTCATTTCCCTGCCGGTGCTGGCAATGATTTTCAGCGTGGTGGGTATCTGGGGTGGTTCGTGGGTGGCCGTCGACTGGCTGGGTGTCTATGAAGGTTCCTACTGGTCGAACATGCAAAACAGCGTGACGTTTGTCGACGATGTGCTTAACGGCATTATCAAAAGCATCGTTTTTGCCTTCGTCGTGACCTGGATCGCCGTATTCCAAGGCTATGACTGCGAGCCCACTTCCGAGGGGATCAGTCGTGCCACTACCAAGACCGTGGTGTACGCCTCTTTGGCGGTACTCGGCCTGGACTTTATTCTGACCGCCTTGATGTTTGGAGATTTCTGATGCAAAACCGCACCCTGGAAATCGGTGTCGGCCTTTTCTTGCTGGCTGGCATCCTGGCTTTGCTGTTGCTTGCGTTGCGGGTCAGTGGCCTGTCCCCGAGCCCGAGCACCGACACTTATAAACTTTATGCATATTTCGATAATATCGCCGGTTTGACGGTCAGAGCTAAAGTGACCATGGCTGGTGTGACCATCGGCAAGGTCACGGCGATCGATCTGGATCGCGACAGCTTCACCGGTCGGGTGACCATGCAACTGGAAAAGCGCGTAGATAACCTGCCGACTGACTCCACTGCATCTATCCTGACCGCTGGCCTGTTGGGTGAGAAATACATCGGTATCAGCGTGGGCGGGGAACAAACCCTGCTCAAGGATGGTGGAACCATCCACGACACGCAGTCGTCGCTGGTGCTCGAGGACCTGATTGGTAAATTTCTGCTCAATACCGTTAGCAAAGACGCCAAATGAGGAGCTTTTCAATGATCTCTATCTTGCGACGTGGCCTGTTGATATTGCTCGCGGCCTTGCCGTTGATGGCTAACGCTGTGGCGGCGCAGTCGGCGCACGATCTGGTTCAGGACACCACGACCCGGATGCTCGCCGACCTGTCGGCCAATAAAGAGAAGTACAAGCAGGATCCACAAGACTTTTATACGGCGTTGAATACCATCGTCGGCCCCGTGGTGGATGCCGAGGGCATTTCCAAAAGCATCATGACCGTCAAATACTCGCGCAAAGCAACGCCCGAGCAAATGAAGACGTTTGAAGAAAACTTCAAAAAGGGCCTGTTCCAGTTTTATGGCAACGCATTGCTCGAATACAACAACCAGGGCATCACTGTTGAGCCTGCCAAGGATGAATCGGGAGACCGTACCAGCGTTGGCATGACGGTCAAAGGCAGCAGCGGCGCGATCTATCCTGTGTCTTACACACTCGAAAAGATCAACGGCGAATGGAAGCTGCGTAACGTCATCATCAACGGCATCAATATCGGCAAGCTGTTCCGCGATCAGTTCGCTGATGCGATGCAGCGCAATGGCAACGACCTGGACAAGACCATCAATGGTTGGGCCGGGGAAGTCGCCAAAGCCAAGGAAAACACCGAAAAAGCTGTCGAGAAGAAAGCCCAATGAGTGAGTCGGCCATTCGCATGAGCGAAACCGGCGAGCTGCTGCTCAGCGGTGTGCTGGATTACCGGACCGGCCCGAACTTGCGCAAGCAGGGGCAGGTACTGATCAAATCCAGCAAGGCGCCTGCGCTGGTGGTCGATTGCTCCGCAGTGGAGAAGTCCAGCAGTGTCGGCTTGTCGCTGCTGCTGTGCTTCATGCGCGATGCTCAGGTGGCCGGCAAGGCCGTGAGCATTCGCGCGATGCCCGAAGACATGCGCAAAATCGCTCAGGTCAGTGAGTTGACCGAGCTGTTGGCGCACCCCTGAACCGCATCTATAAAGAAGCCCCCCGTCAGAGTCCTGCTTCGCGGGGTTCGCAGGCGCGGGGCTTTTTTGTATGATGTCCGACCCGCGCGCACAGGGCGCCGATTGAGGTTGAGCATGCAGGCCAACGAAGTGAAGAGCTTTCTTGAAGGAAAGCTGCCCGGAGCTCAGGTAGAAGTTGAGGGCGAAGGCTGCAACTTTCAGCTGAACGTGATTAGCGATGAACTGGCGGCGTTGAGCCCGGTGAAGCGTCAGCAGAGCATCTATGCCCATTTGAACCCGTGGATTGTCGATGGCAGCATCCATGCGGTCACTATGAAATTTTTCAGCAGCGCGGCCTGGGCCGAGCGCACCTGAGCCCAAGGGCGTCGAGATTCTTATGGATAAATTGATTATTACCGGTGGCGCTCGTCTTGATGGCGAGATCCGCATTTCCGGGGCAAAGAACTCTGCCCTGCCGATCCTGGCTGCCACCTTGCTGTGCGATGGCCCGGTGACCGTGGCCAACCTGCCGCACCTGCACGACATCACCACCATGATCGAGCTGTTCGGTCGCATGGGCATTGAACCTGTGATCGACGAGAAACTCAGCGTCGAAATCGACCCACGCACCATCAAGACCTTGATCGCGCCGTACGAACTGGTTAAAACCATGCGCGCCTCGATCCTGGTGCTGGGCCCGATGGTTGCCCGTTTCGGTGAAGCCGAAGTTGCACTGCCTGGCGGTTGCGCCATCGGTTCGCGTCCGGTTGACCTGCACATCCGTGGTCTTGAAGCCATGGGCGCGGTCATCGACGTCGAAGGCGGCTACATCAAGGCCAAGGCCCCTGAAGGCGGCCTGCGCGGTGCGCACTTCTTCTTCGACACCGTCAGCGTGACCGGTACCGAGAACATCATGATGGCGGCCGCTCTGGCCAAGGGCCGCAGCGTTCTGGCCAACGCCGCTCGCGAGCCTGAAGTCGTCGACCTGGCGAACTTCCTGAACGCCATGGGCGCGAAGGTTTCCGGCGCCGGCACCGACACCATCACCATCGATGGCGTCGAGCGTCTGCACACGACCACTTACAAAGTGATGCCTGACCGTATCGAGACCGGCACCTATCTGGTGGCGGCAGCGGTCACCGGCGGGCGTGTGAAGGTCAAGGACACCGATCCGACCATCCTCGAAGCTGTTCTGGAAAAACTTCGTGAATCCGGCGCCGAAATCACCACCGGTGAAGACTGGATCGAGCTGAACATGCACGGCAAGCGGCCGAAAGCCGTCAACGTGCGGACCGCTCCTTACCCGGCGTTCCCGACCGACATGCAGGCGCAGTTCATCTCCCTCAACGCCATTGCCGAAGGCACCGGTGCGGTGATCGAGACGATCTTCGAAAACCGTTTCATGCACGTTTACGAACTGCACCGCATGGGCGCGCATATCCAGGTCGAGGGCAACACCGCCATCGTCACCGGCATCGAAAAGCTCAAGGGCGCGCCAGTCATGGCCACCGACCTGCGTGCTTCGGCCAGCCTGGTGATCTCGGCGCTGATCGCCGAAGGCGATACCCTGATCGACCGCATCTACCACATCGACCGTGGTTACGAGTGCATCGAAGAGAAACTGCAGATGCTCGGCGCCAAGATCCGCCGCGTACCGGGCTAGTTTCTGCTGCATGGGCGCAGGGACGTGCCCGTTGATTTGTTGAAGTCGAGTCTGTTTCAGGCTCGATGTGTGTCCGGCGCCATTTGCGTCCGGGCATGAGTACCTTGATAAGGACTGACGTTTCCCATGTTGACTATCGCACTGTCCAAGGGCCGCATCCTTGACGACACCTTGCCGCTTCTGGCTGAAGCGGGCATCGTGCCGACCGAGAATCCGGACAAGAGCCGCAAGCTGATCATCCCCACGACCCAGGCCGATGTGCGCTTGCTGATCGTGCGTGCCACCGATGTGCCGACCTATGTCGAGCATGGTGCCGCCGACCTGGGCGTCGCCGGTAAAGACGTGCTGATGGAATACGGCGGCCAGGGTCTGTACGAGCCACTGGACCTGCAAATCGCCCAGTGCAAACTGATGACGGCCGGTAAAGTCGGCGCAGTCGAGCCCAAGGGCCGTCTGCGCATTGCCACCAAGTTCGTCAACGTCGCCAAGCGCTACTATGCCGAACAGGGTCGTCAGGTCGACATCATCAAGCTCTACGGCTCGATGGAACTGGCGCCGCTGATCGGTCTGGCGGACAAGATCATCGACGTGGTCGACACCGGTAACACGCTCCGGGCCAATGGCCTGGAACCACAGGATTTCATCGCTGCCATCAGCTCCCGTCTGATCGTCAACAAGGCGTCGATGAAAATGCAGCATGCCCGTATCCAGGCGTTGATCGACACCCTGCGCAAGGCAGTGGAGTCTCGACACCGCGGCTGATTCACCTGCGCGACCTTGAGTCGCGCCCGTCTATCCGCCTCATAGCCAGAATTCTCGGGTGCCCAAGCGGATCAACGGCTAGCTTAGGGCGCCCGAGTTTTTGCCATTCCTATGAGGCTCTCGCTATGACCGCACCGACTGCAATTCGCCGACTCAACGCTGCTGACCCGGATTTCGCACATCATCTGGATCATCTGCTGAGCTGGGAAAGTGTGTCTGACGACTCGGTCAATCAGCGGGTGCTGGATATCATCAAGGCCGTGCGTGATCGCGGCGATGCGGCGGTGGTCGAGTTCACCCAGAAGTTCGACGGCCTGCAAGTGGCGTCCATGGCGGACTTGATTCTGCCGCGTGAACGCCTGGAACTGGCATTGACCCGCATCACCGTGCCTCAGCGCGAAGCCCTGGAAAAAGCCGCGACCCGTGTGCGCAGCTACCACGAAAAGCAGAAACAGGACTCCTGGAGCTACACCGAAGCCGATGGCACGGTGCTGGGCCAGAAGGTCACGCCACTGGATCGCGCCGGTCTGTACGTGCCGGGCGGCAAGGCGTCCTACCCGTCCTCGGTGCTGATGAACGCGATTCCGGCCAAGGTGGCGGGCGTGACCGAAGTGGTCATGGTCGTGCCGACTCCGCGCGGTGAAGTCAACGAACTGGTGCTGGCCGCAGCCTGCATCGCCGGCGTCGACCGGGTGTTCACCATCGGCGGCGCCCAGGCGGTTGCGGCGCTGGCTTACGGCACCGAAAGCGTGCCGAAGGTCGACAAAGTGGTTGGCCCGGGCAACATCTATGTCGCCACCGCCAAGCGCCACGTGTTCGGCCAGGTCGGCATCGACATGATCGCTGGCCCGTCGGAGATTCTGGTGGTGTGCGACGGTCAGACCGATCCGGACTGGATCGCCATGGACCTGTTCTCCCAGGCCGAGCACGACGAAGATGCCCAGGCGATTCTGGTCAGCCCGGACGCCGAGTTCCTCGACAAGGTCGCGGCAAGCATCGCCAAACTGCTGCCAACCATGGAACGCGCCGAGATCATCGAAACCTCGATCAATGGCCGTGGTGCGCTGATCAAGGTTCGCGACATGGAACAGGCCATCGAAGTGGCCAACCGCATTGCCCCGGAGCACCTGGAGCTGTCGGTCGCCGATCCGCAGGCCTGGCTGCCGCAGATCCGTCACGCCGGCGCGATCTTCATGGGCCGCCACACTTCCGAGGCCCTGGGCGACTACTGCGCAGGTCCGAACCACGTATTGCCGACCTCCGGCACTGCGCGCTTCTCCTCGCCGCTGGGTGTTTACGACTTCCAGAAACGTTCGTCGATCATCTTCTGCTCCGAGCAGGGTGCCTCCGAACTGGGCAAGACCGCCTCCGTACTGGCCCGTGGCGAATCGCTGAGCGCTCACGCCCGCAGTGCTGAATACCGCATTCTTGATGACAAGCAGGGGAACTGAGCATGAGTAAATTCTGGAGCCCGTTCGTCAAGAATCTGGTGCCTTATGTGCCGGGCGAACAGCCGAAACTGGCAAAGCTGGTGAAGCTCAACACCAACGAAAACCCGTACGGTCCATCGCCAAAAGCCCTGGCGGCGATGCAGACCGAACTGAACGACAACCTGCGTCTGTACCCGGACCCGAACAGCGACCTGCTCAAGCAAGCTGTTGCCAAGTACTACGGCGTGCAGGGCAATCAGGTGTTCCTCGGTAACGGTTCCGATGAAGTCCTGGCGCACATCTTTCACGGTTTGCTGCAGCACGATAAACCGCTGCTGTTCCCGGACATCAGCTACAGCTTCTACCCGGTTTACTGCGGGTTGTATGGCATCAAGTTCGATGCGGTTGCGCTGGACGAGCAGTTCCAGATCAACCCGGCGGACTATGCCAAGCCGAACGGCGGGATCATCTTCCCGAACCCGAATGCGCCGACCGGTTGCCTGTTGGCGCTGGACGCTGTTGAGCGAATCCTCAAGGCCAGCCCGGATTCGGTGGTCGTGGTGGATGAGGCTTACATCGACTTCGGCGGTGAAACGGCGATCACGCTGGTGGACCGTTATCCGAACCTGTTGGTGACGCAGACCCTGTCCAAATCCCGTTCCCTGGCCGGCCTGCGGGTTGGCCTGGCCGTGGGGCACCCGGACCTGATCGAGGCACTGGAGCGGATCAAGAACAGCTTCAACTCCTACCCGCTGGATCGCCTGGCGATTGTGGGGGCTGCGGCGGCGTTCGAAGATCGCGAGTATTTCGACAAGACTTGCCGGTTGGTCATCGAGAGTCGCGAGCAAGTGGTCGCGCAACTGGAGGCGAAGGGGTTTGAAGTGTTGCCGTCGGCGGCGAACTTCATTTTCGCCCGTCACCCGAAGCACGATGCGGCGGGGCTGGCGGCGAAGTTGCGTGAGCAGGGCGTGATCGTTCGGCACTTCAAGCAGGAGCGGATTGCCCAGTTCCTGCGGATTTCCATCGGCGCGCCGGAGCAGAATCAGGCACTGATCGACGGCCTCGGCGATCTCTAAACTGATCCAGTAGGAGCGAGCAACGCTCGCTCCTACTGGGTTTGGTGTGTTACTCGTGATGCGGTTCGCCGAGGAACGTCAACGAGCTGAAGAGCCCACGCGTCGCCACATCAGCATTGTCCTTTAGCGGGATTTCCACCTGCGCCGCAATCACATTCAACCCTTCATTACGCACCAATACTTGCGCCCGGCCATCTGCGTCGGTCTCGGTGCTCAAGGTATCCGGCGCGCTGCGATAGTCGCCCACCAACTTCACACCCGCCGCTGGTTTGCCATCGAGTAGCACTCGAACCGGCAACGATTTCCCCGGCCCGACGGTCAGCGGATCAACCTCCGGCAGAATCAGCAGTTTTATCTGATCGAGCTTCGGCAGCTTCGCCCCCGGCTGGTAAATCGCCAGGCTGTATTTGAAGGTCTGGGTCGACTCGATCGCCCCAGGCACTTTGCTGCGTCCTTCGTTGATCCATTTTTTATCGGCGGTCTGCGACCACATGCCATTGTTCAGCGCCACGGCCATCACCGCCGGCGATTTCAACGGTTGCAGGCGGGCGTGGTCGGCCAGGCGTAGCACGCTCACCGGGATCATTTTGCCGCTGGCGTCATAGGCCCAGGCGCCGCTGATTTTCTGCGCCTTGAAGGCGTTGTCTTCGGCGCCGTGGCCGTAGATGACTTCGATGTTGCCGCGACGTTGTTCGGTCCACAGGCCGTGGGCCGAGACGTGAGAGGCGAACATCGCGCCGAACAGACCCAGCAGAACCAGTGATTTAGCGTGTTGCATGGTGATTTTTCCCTTTACAGATTGAGTGTCAGGCTGACAGTGAAATTGCGCGGCTCGCCGGGGTTGACCCAGTAGTTGCTGTAGGAGCGCTCGAAGTATTTCTCGTCGAAAAGGTTGTTCAGGTTCAGGCCCACGGTGACGTTTTCGCTGGCCTTGTAATGGGCCAGCAGGTCGACGGTGTGGTAGGCGGGCAGTTCGAAATCGCTGCCGGCTTCACCCGAGCGATCACCGACATAGGTGAACGCGGCGCCGAGGTCCGAGCCGCGCAGATGGCCATCCTGAAACTCATAAACCCCCAGCAAACTGCCGCTGCGTTTGGCTACGCCGAGAATTCGGCTGCCGGTGGGAGTCACCTTGTCGCCTTGGGTGACTTCGGCATCGATGTAAGCAAAGGCACCAATCACTCTCACGGCGTCGGTGACTTGCCCGGTGACTTGCAGGTCGACACCCTGACTGCGGGCCTTGCCCATGGCCCGGCTGGAGTCGGTGCTCGGGTCGAGGGCCAGGACGTTTTCCTTGTCGATATGAAAGGCGGCGAGGGTGCTGCTCAAGCGATCGTCAAACAGCTCGCTCTTGATCCCGACTTCGTAGCCGACACCTTCTTCCGGGTCGAAGGACTTACCGGCAGCGTCCAGGCCATTGTTCGGTTTGAACGAAGTGGAGGCGTTGGCGAACAGTCCCACTTCGGGCGTCAGTTGGTAGAGCAGGCCAGCCCGTTGAGTCAGCGCGTCGTGGCGCTGGTGGCTGGTCGTGCCGCGGCTGTGATCGTCGATGCGCTGTTCGAAATGTTCGAAGCGCACACCGAGCATGCCGCGCAGTTTGTCGGTGAAGACGATCTGGTCCTGCAGGTTCAGCGCCTGGCTTTCGACGTGCTCGAAGAAGTCGGTCCCGGAGCGCGCACCATCGGGTTTCGGCTGGCCGTAGATCGGCCGATAGATATCGATGGCGTAGGGGCCGCCGGCAATGGTCGTGACCCGTTCGTTCTTGCGGAAGTTTTCGTACTCGCTGCCGATCAGCAGTTCGTGTTGCCAACTGCCGATGTCGAACAGGCCGCGCAGTTCGAGTTGGGTGATGCTGTCGTGCCAGTTGGTGTCGCGCTCGCGGTAGCGACGGTTGATGGTATGGCCGTCGGCGTTCAATGGCCGATTTTCGGAGGCGAAGCCCCAGAGCTTGCCTTCCTTGTAATGGCTGGCCAGGCGCAGTTTCCAGCGGTCGTTGAGTTGGTGTTCGAGGGTGGCTTGCAGCAGGTTGTTGTGGTTGTCGATGTTGCCGTCGTTGGGTTCGCCGAGGAAGGTCGAGCGGGAGACGCCGCTCCACTTATTGTTCGGCGCGACGACGCCGCGATCGAATGTCGAACTGTGGCGGACCAACTCGCTCTCCACCAACAGGCTGGTGTCCGGATTCAGCTGCCAGCTGAACGACGGAGCAACGAACACACGCTGGCTGTCGACGTGATCGCGAAAGCTGTGGTTGTCCTCGACGGCCAGGTTCACCCGGGACAGAACGTTGCCGGCATCATCCAGCGGCGTGTTGACGTCCACGGCGGTGCGATAACGATCCCAGCTGCCGGCGCTGGTCTGCAGGGTGGTGAAGGCTTCGGGCTGGGGTTTCTTGGTGACAATGTTCACCGTGCCGCCCGGATCGCCACGCCCATAGAGGCTGGCGGCCGGGCCTTTGAGCACTTCGATGCGTTCGATGTTGGCCACGTCCGGCGTGCTCGGATAGCCGCGGTTGGCGCTGAAACCGTCCTTGTAGAACTCCGAGGTGGTGAAGCCGCGCACGCTGTATTCGTAAAGCGTCAGGCCGCCAAAGTTGTTCTGCTTCGACACCCCGCCGGCAAAATCCAGGGCGCGCTCGACGCTGGTGCTGCCCAAATCCTTGAGCACACTGACAGGAATCACGCTGATCGATTGCGGGATGTCGCGAAGGGCGGTGTCGGTTTTGGTCGCGCTGGAAGAACGTGTCGCGCGATAGCCCTTGACCGAGCCGGTGGGGGATTCGTAGTCGGAGGTGACGCTGATGGCGTCCAGTTCAACGGTTTGGGGTTCTTCGGCGAAGACCGGATCTCCCAGCAGACCGAGGGCCAGGCCTGCGAGGGAAGCCATTGTTCGAGACGACATGTTATGTTGTTCCAATAGTGATATTGAAACAATATAACATGCCTAATGAGAATGTCTGCCGTTAACGGCTTTGGAGCGGTGGAGCTTTCGAGGGCGTAAAAGATCGTCCGAACGCGGCCCGAACCTTCGGCAGCTCCTACGGCTTACTGTTCTTCTTTTTCCTGGACCGGTGCCGGTGGCGGACGCAGACCGATTTCTGCGGTGAGCTTGAGCTCTTTGCCGTTGCGCATGACCTGGATCGTGACCTTGTCGGTTGGCTTGATGCGCGCCACCTGGTTCATTGACTTGCGACCATCGCCAGCCGGTTCACCATCGATGCTGAGGATCACGTCGCCCAGTTGCAGGCCGGCCTTCTGCGCTGGGCCGTCACGGAAAATCCCCGCGACCACAATGCCCGGGCGTCCCGACAGGCCAAACGACTCCGCCAGTTCCTGACTCAACGGTTGCACTTCGATGCCGAGCCAGCCGCGAATCACCTGGCCGTGTTCGATGATCGACTTCATCACTTCCATCGCCAGTTTGACCGGGATCGCGAAGCCGATGCCTTGCGAGCCGCCGGACTTGGAGAAGATCGCCGTGTTGATGCCGGTCAGGTTGCCGTTGGCGTCCACCAGCGCACCACCGGAGTTGCCGGGGTTGATCGCGGCGTCGGTCTGGATGAAGTCTTCGTAGTTGTTCAGGCCCAACTGATTGCGCCCGGTGGCACTGATGATCCCCATGGTCACGGTCTGGCCGACGCCGAACGGGTTGCCGATGGCCAGGGCCACGTCGCCGATGCGCAGGTTGTCGGAACGGCCGACGGTGATCGACGGCAGGTTTTTCAGGTCGATCTTCAATACCGCGAGGTCGGTTTCCGGGTCGCTGCCGATGACCCGGGCCAGGGTTTCACGACCATCCTTGAGCGCCACCACGATCTGGTCGGCACCGCTGGTCACGTGGTTGTTGGTCAGCAGGTAACCTTCCGGGCTCATGATCACGCCCGAACCGAGGCTCGACTCCATGCGCTTCTGCTTGGGCGAGTTGTCGCCGAAGAAGCGGCGGAACTGCGGGTCTTCAAACAGCGGATGGCTCGGTTTGTTGACCACTTTGGTGGTGTAAAGGTTGACCACCGACGGCGCAGCCGTGGTCACCGCATCGGCATAGGACACCGGGCCCTGCTGCACACCAAGGGTTTGCGGGGCTTGTTGCAGATTGACGTCGAGGCTTGGCAGCCCGACCCACTGCGGGTAACGCTGAATAATCAGTAGAGCGACAAGCACGCCGGCCAACAGCGGCCAGCCGGAAAAACGCAGCGCCTTGAGCATTAAGCACGTCCTGAGAGGTTGCAGGCGGTATGAGACCGCCCATAATGTCGCGCATTATACGAGGCCGCGCGCGCCTCTGAACGGGATATTTAGGAGTCTTTTATGGCCGTCGCCCTGAGCACCCTGGTCGAAGAAGCCGACCGTTACCTGGCAAGTGCGAAGATCGCCGATTACTGCCCCAACGGCTTGCAGGTCGAAGGCCGGCCGCAAGTAATGCGCATCGTCAGCGGTGTCACCGCCAGCCAGGCGTTGCTGGACGCCGCGGTGGAGGCCCAGGCCGATCTGGTGCTGGTGCATCACGGCTATTTCTGGAAAGGCGAGAACCCGTGCATCACCGGCATGAAGCAGCGCCGGTTGAAAACCCTGCTCAAGCACGACATCAGCCTGCTGTCTTATCACTTGCCGCTGGACCTGCACCCGGAAGTCGGCAACAACGTACAGCTTGCCCGACAATTGGACATCACCGTCGAAGGCCCACTGGATCCGGATAACCTGAAAATCGTCGGGTTGGTCGGCTCGTTGAGCGAACCGATGACTCCCCGCGATTTTGCCCGTCGGGTACAGGAAGTCATGGGGCGCGAGCCGCTGCTGATCGAAGGCAGCGAGATGATTCGTCGGGTCGGCTGGTGCACCGGTGGCGGGCAGGGTTACATTGACCAGGCGGTGTTGGCCGGTGTCGATCTGTACCTCAGCGGCGAGGCCTCCGAGCAGACGTTCCACAGCGCCCGGGAAAACGATATCAGTTTCATCGCCGCCGGCCACCATGCCACCGAGCGTTACGGTGTGCAGGCTTTGGGTGATTACCTGGCGCGACGTTTCGCCCTCGAGCACATCTTCATCGATTGCCCGAACCCGATTTGACTACAGGGCTGGAGCCCAAACGAGGGGGTATATTCATATACCCTTTCGATCTAGCCGCCGTCCTGATTAGAAGAGGGCGCTGTGCTAGGATTCCCCGCTCGAACACGGCCCGCAGGCCGTCCATAAGATCGTTTTCGTGAGTAGCCATGGTCGACAAACTGACGCATCTGAAACAGCTGGAGGCCGAAAGCATCCACATCATCCGCGAGGTCGCCGCCGAGTTCGATAACCCGGTGATGCTGTACTCCGTCGGTAAAGACTCCGCCGTGATGCTGCACCTTGCGCGCAAGGCATTCTTCCCGGGCAAACTTCCGTTTCCGGTGATGCACGTCGACACCCAGTGGAAGTTCAAGGAAATGTACGCGTTCCGCGACCGCATGGTCGAAGAGCTCGGCCTGGACCTGCTGGTACACGTCAACCCCGAGGGTGTTGCGCAGGGTATCAACCCGCTGACCCACGGCAGTGCCAAGCACACCGACATCATGAAGACCGAAGGCCTCAAGCAGGCCCTCGACAAGTACGGCTTCGACGCCGCATTCGGTGGCGCCCGTCGCGACGAAGAGAAGTCCCGTGCCAAAGAGCGCGTGTATTCGTTCCGTGACAGCAAGCACCGCTGGGACCCGAAAAACCAGCGCCCGGAGCTGTGGAACGTCTACAACGGCAAGGTCAACAAGGGTGAATCGATCCGCGTATTCCCGTTGTCGAACTGGACCGAACTGGACATCTGGCAGTACATCTACCTGGAAGGCATCCCGATCGTGCCGCTGTATTTCGCAGCCGAACGTGATGTCATCGAGATGAACGGCACCTGGATCATGATCGACGACGAACGCCTGCTCAATCACCTGAGCGACGAAGACAAGGCGCGCATCGTCAAGAAGAAGGTCCGTTTCCGTACACTGGGCGACTACCCGTTGACCGGTGCTGTCGAGTCTGAGGCCACCAGCCTGACCGACATCATTCAGGAAATGCTCCTGACGCGAACTTCCGAACGCCAGGGCCGAGTCATCGATCACGATGGCGCCGGTTCCATGGAAGAAAAGAAACGTCAGGGTTATTTCTAAGGGGTTGTCATGTCGCACGCATCTGATTTGATCAGCGAGGACATCCTCGCCTACCTGGGCCAGCATGAACGCAAGGAAATGCTGCGCTTTCTGACTTGTGGCAACGTCGACGACGGCAAGAGCACCCTGATCGGGCGCCTGCTGCACGACTCCAAAATGATCTACGAAGATCATCTGGAAGCCATTACCCGCGACTCGAAAAAAGTCGGCACCACCGGCGAAGACATCGACCTGGCGTTGCTGGTCGACGGCTTGCAGGCCGAGCGTGAGCAGGGCATCACCATCGATGTCGCCTACCGCTATTTCTCTACCGCCAAGCGCAAATTCATCATCGCCGATACCCCCGGCCATGAGCAGTACACCCGCAACATGGCCACCGGTGCATCCACCTGTGACCTGGCGATCATCCTGGTCGACGCCCGTTACGGCGTGCAGACCCAGACCCGTCGCCACAGCTTTATCGCCTCGTTGCTGGGCATCAAGCACATCGTGGTCGCCATCAACAAGATGGACCTCAACGGCTTCGACGAAAGCGTATTTGAGTCGATCAAGGCCGATTACCTGAAGTTCGCCGAAGGCATCGCGTTCAAGCCGAGCACCATGGCATTCGTGCCGATGTCCGCGCTCAAGGGCGACAACGTGGTGAACAAGTCCGAGCGCTCGCCGTGGTACACCGGCCAGTCGCTGATGGAAATCCTCGAAACCGTCGAAATCGCCAGCGACCGCAACTACACCGACCTGCGTTTCCCGGTGCAGTACGTCAACCGTCCGAACCTGAACTTCCGTGGTTTCGCCGGCACCCTGGCCAGCGGCATCGTGCACAAGGGCGACGAAGTCGTCGTGTTGCCGTCGGGCAAGAGCAGCCGCGTGAAATCCATTGTCACCTTCGAAGGTGAGCTGGAGCATGCAGGCCCTGGTCAAGCGGTGACGCTGACCATGGAAGACGAGATCGACATTTCCCGTGGCGACTTGCTGGTGCACGCCGATAACCAGCCGCAAGTGACCGACGCCTTCGACGCCATGCTGGTGTGGATGGCCGAAGAGCCGATGCTGCCGGGCAAGAAGTACGACATCAAGCGCGCCACGACTTACGTGCCGGGCTCGATCACCAGCATCGTCAATCGCGTGGACGTGAACACCTTGGCCGAAGGCCCTGCCAGCTCGTTGCAGCTGAACGAGATCGGTCGGGTCAAGATCAGCCTCGACGCGGCCATTGCGCTGGACGGTTACGACAGCAACCGCACCACGGGTTCGTTCATCGTCATCGACCGTTTGACCAACGGCACGGTCGCGGCCGGCATGATCATCGCTCAGCCGCTGGCGCATGGCAGCAGCTCCCACCACGGCAAACTGGCCCATGTAGCCACCGAAGAACGCGCTCAGCGCTTCGGTCAGCAACCGGCCACCGTGTTGTTCAGCGGCCTGTCGGGCGCTGGCAAAAGCACCCTGGCGTATGCGGTTGAACGCAAGCTGTTCGACATGGGGCGCGCGGTGTTTGTACTCGATGGCCAGAACCTGCGTCATGACCTGAACAAAGGTCTGCCGCAGGATCGCGCCGGGCGCACCGAGAATTGGCGTCGTGCGGCGCACGTTGCGCGTCAGTTCAACGAAGCCGGCCTGCTGACACTGGCGGCGTTCGTTGCCCCGAGTGCCGAAGGTCGTGAGCAGGCCAAGGACCTGATCGGCAAGGAGCGTCTGCTGACGGTCTACGTCCAGGCCTCGCCGACGGTCTGCGCCGAGCGTGATCCGCAAGGTCTGTACGCGGCGGGTGGCGACAACATCCCGGGCGAATCCTTCCCGTACGACGTGCCGCTGGATGCCGATCTGGTGATCGACACCCAGTCGCTGTCGCTGGAAGAAAGCGTCAAGCAAGTGCTGGATCTGCTGCGCAAGCGTGGCGCGATCTAAGCGTTAGCTGAAAACAAAAAGCCCGCAGATGAGTGATCATCTGCGGGCTTTTTTGTGTACTTTTGATCGTCAAGATCGCAGCCTGCGGCAGCTCCTACAGGGAAGATGCACACCCGATTAATCGCGGTTGTACTCGGTCTGTGTAGGAGCTGCCGAAGGCTGCGATCTTTTGATCTTAGGTCACTGGATACTCACGGTGCATCTGCCCCAGCAACGCATCCTTGTCCTGCCACAATTGATTGATCCAGCCCTGAAACTCCAGGCGATACACCCCGTCCTGGTCGTAGTTCTTGCCAACGAACTGCGGTGGAATCTTCAGCTCCTGAAAGTGCACCACCACGTCCTTCACATTACCGCAGAGCAAATCCCAGTAACCCGGACGCCCGGCCGGGTAGTGGATGGTCACGTTGACGATGGCTTCCAGCTGGTCGCCCATGGCATCCAGCACGAATGCAATGCCGCCCGCTTTCGGTTTGAGAAGGTAGCGGAACGGTGAGCCCTGCTGGGTGTGCTTGCCCTCGGTGAAGCGCGTGCCTTCGACGAAGTTGAAAATCCCCACCGGGTTATTGCGGAACTTGTCGCAGGTCTTGCGGGTGGTCTCCAGGTCTTTGCCCTTCTTCTGCGGATGCTTTTCCAGATAGGCCTTGGAGTAACGCTTCATGAACGGAAAACCCAACGCCCACCACGCCAGGCCAATCACCGGTACCCAGATCAGTTCCTGTTTGAGGAAGAACTTCAGCGGGCGGATGCGACGGTTGAGCACGTACTGCAACACCATGATGTCGACCCAGCTCTGGTGGTTGCTGGTGATCAGATAGGAGTGCCGATAGTCCAGGTCTTGCAAGCCGCTGAGGTGCCAGCGTGTGCGGCAAACCAGATTCATCCAGCCCTTGTTGTTACTGATCCACGCTTCGTGGGTATGACTCATCAGCCAGCGCGCGAAACGTTGGGTGAGGGTGAACGGCAACACTTTGAACAGCGCCACACAGAACAGAAACGAGCAGAGCAGAATCGTATTCAGCGCCAACAGCAGCGAGGCGATCACGCCGCGCACGGGTGCAGGTAGAAAATCCAGCATTTAAATATCCATAGGTCGGTTGGCCGCTTGAATCGCGGTCAACGCGATGGTGTACACGATGTCGTCGACTTGCGCGCCACGCGGCAGGTCGTTCACCGGTTTGCGCAGGCCTTGCAGCATCGGCCCGAGGCTGACGCAGTCGGCGCTGCGTTGCACGGCTTTGTGGGTGGTGTTGCCGGTGTTCAGGTCGGGGAACACAAACACCGTGGCACGACCGGCCACCTGACTGTTCGGCGCCAGTTGCCGGGCCACGGTTTCGTTGGCGGCGGCGTCGTATTGCAACGGGCCGTCGATCAACAGTGAGTGTTGCTGTTCGTGGGCGAGCAAGGTGGCCTCGCGAACCTTCTCGACTTCTTCGCCACTGGCCGATTCTCCGCTGGAGTAGCTGATCATCGCCACTCGCGGAGTGATGCCGAACGCCGCTGCCGAATCGGCGCTTTGCAAGGCAATCTCGGCCAGTTCGCTGGCGCTTGGGTGCGGGTTCATCACGCAGTCGCCATAGACCAGCACTTCTTCGGGGAACAGCATGAAGAACACCGACGACACCAGGGTGCAACCCGGCGCGGTCTTGATCAGTTGCAGGGCCGGGCGGATGGTGTTGGCGGTGGAGTGAATGACCCCGGACACCAGCCCGTCGACTTCATCCAGCGCCAGCATCATGGTGCCGATCACCACGGTGTCTTCCAGTTGCTGCTCGGCCATCGGCGCGTTGAGGCTTTTGGTCTTGCGCAGCGCAACCATCGGCTCGACATAACGCTCGCGGATCAGGTCCGGGTCGAGGATTTCCAGCCCCGGTGGCAACTCGATGCCTTGGGCGCGGGCGACCGCCTCGACGTCTGCCGGCTTGGCCAGCAACACGCAACGGGCGATGCCCCGTGCCTGGCAGATCGCGGCGGCCTGCACGGTCAACGGCTCGCTGCCCTCGGGCAACACGATGCGCTTGTTGGCGATCTGGGCGCGCTGGATCAGTTGATAGCGGAACACCGCAGGCGACAGGCGCATTTCCCGTGGCGTGCCGCAGCGCTGGTGCAGCCAGTTGGCGTCGAGGTGGCTGGCGACGAAATCGGTGATGATCTCCGCGCGCTCGCGGTCGTCGATCGGGATTTCCTTGTTCAAACCGTTCAACTGGTTGGCGGTGTCGTAGGAGCCGGTACTCACCGACAACACCGGCAGGCCGGCCTGCAAGGCGCCACGGCACAGCTCCATGATGCGCGGGTCGGGCAGGGTGTCGCTGGTCAGCAGCAGACCGGCCAGAGGCACACCGTTCATCGCCGCGAGGCTGACCGCGAGGATGATGTCGTCGCGATCGCCGGGGGTCACCACCAGCACGCCGGGCTTGAGCAGCTCCACGGTGTTGCGCACGGTGCGGGCGCAAATGATGATTTTGGTCATGCGCCGGGTTTCGTAGTCACCGGCATTGAGCACCTGAGCGCCCATCAGCTCGGCCACGTCACGGGTGCGCGGCGCGTTCAGCTCCGGTTGAAACGGGATGCAGCCGAGCAGACGGAAGTCGCCACTGCGCAGCAACGGCGAGTGCTCTCTCAGGCGCGAGGCGAAGACGTCCATGCTTTCGTCGGTCTTGACCTTGTTGAGGATCACGCCCAGCACTTTCGGGTCTTTCGGCCCGCCGAACAATTGCGCCTGCAATTCCACCCGGCCGGACAATTCGGTCAGCACTTCGTTTTCCGGCGCCGAAACCAGAATCACGTCGGCGTCGAGGCTCTTGGCCAAGTGCAGGTTGACCCGCGCGGCGTAGCTGGCGCTGCGGGTCGGGACCATGCCTTCGACAATCAGCACGTCCTTGCCGATAGCGGCTTGCTGGTAAAGGGTGATGATTTCTTCGAGCAACTCGTCCAGCTGACCGTCGCCGAGCATCCGCTCGACATGGGCCAGGCCCAGCGGCTGAGGCGGTTTCAAGCCGTGGGTGCGGGCCACCAGTTCGGTGGAGCGTTCAGGGCCGGTGTCGCCCGGGTGCGGTTGGGCAATCGGTTTGAAAAAGCCGACTTTGAGGCCGGCCCGCTCAAGGGTACGCACCAGCCCGAGGCTGATGGAGGTCAGACCCACACCAAAATCGGTGGGCGCGATAAAAAAAGTTTGCATGCGGATTCTCTAAGGGTGCATGGCAATGGTGAACGCCTATGGCTGGCGTTCTACCGATATTCAGTGGTCAAGGTTATCGCTAACCGAGCCTTGTGCGCACCAACCGCAATCAAAGGGCAGGCCTATTTTTTCATTGCGCAGCACAGGGTCCAGCACCCAGGCCCGGGATTGCCACGGCGGCTGGTGCCGCAGGTGTTGGGTATGGCCGCAGGACAGCTCGGCCACCCAGTGCCCGTCCTCGTCCCGATGGAAACCTGTAATGGTCGAGGCTTTCATCGCACCCCGTTTGTCCGGGTTGTGTTCGCTTTCGGGCGATTGCTTCGCTAAACTTGGACATTCATCATTCTTATGCAAAAGGTCTCGCCCCATGCTGATCGCCGCCAATAAGGCTGTCTCCATCGACTATACCCTGACCAACGACGCTGGTGAGGTCATCGACAGCTCCGCCGGCGGCGCGCCGCTGGTCTACCTGCAAGGCGCAGGTAACATCATTCCGGGCCTGGAAAAGGCGCTGGAAGGCAAAGCAGTCGGTGACGAACTGACCGTTGCCGTAGAACCTGAAGATGCCTACGGCGAATACGCTGCCGAACTGGTCAGCACCCTGAGCCGCAGCATGTTCGAAGGCGTCGACGAACTGGAAGTGGGCATGCAGTTCCACGCTTCCGCTCCGGACGGCCAGATGCAGATCGTCACCATTCGCGATCTGGACGGCGACGATGTCACCGTCGACGGCAACCACCCGCTGGCCGGTCAGCGCCTGAATTTCCAGGTCAAGATCGTTGCCATCCGTGATGCCAGCCAGGAAGAAATCGCTCATGGTCACGTCCATGGCGAAGGTGGCCATCACCACTGATTTTCTGCGCTAAGCTTTCGAGAACTGGAGAGGCGCCCGAGGGCGCCTTTTTAGTCCGCGGCTGTCCTTGGCGACATGACCAAGTGGCTGTTTCGAGAAGAACACGGGAAATTTGGAGTCCGTCATGAGTGCTTTTCACGACCTTACATTGAAAACTTTGGATGGCCAGGAGTTACCTCTGGCGCCCTTCAAAGGGCACGTCGTGCTGGTGGTCAACGTCGCCTCCAAATGTGGCTTGACCCCACAGTACGCTGCTCTGGAAAACCTCTACCAGCAATACAAGGGCAAGGGTTTCAGCGTGCTGGGCTTGCCGTGCAACCAGTTTGCCGGGCAGGAACCGGGTACCGAGCAGGAGATCCAGGCGTTCTGCAGCCTCAACTATGGCGTGACCTTTCCGTTGTCCAGCAAGCTGGAAGTCAACGGTCACGAACGTCATCAGCTGTACCGCCTGCTGGCGGGCGAGGGCGCGGAGTTTCCGGGCGACATCACCTGGAACTTCGAAAAATTCCTGTTGGGCAAGGACGGTCGCGTATTGGCGCGATTCTCGCCGCGTACGGCGCCGGATGATCCTTCTGTTATCCAGGCTATCGAAAAAGCGTTGAGCTGAAATAAAGATCAAAAGATCGCAGCCTTCGGCAGCTCCTACAGGTGTTCACATTCCTCCGTAGGAGCTGCCGAAGGCTGCGATCTTTTCGTTTCTAATCCTTAATCACTTAAATCAATAGTGCTGTTCAATACTTGGCTCTCCCCATATTATCGCCGTCATAAAGTCTATGTTCCGTGGAGCGTCCAATGCCTGTCAAAGCCCTGTTCAAGCCTTTTCACCTCGGCGCTCTCGAACTGCCGACCCGCGTCGTCATGGCGCCGATGACCCGCTCGTTTTCGCCGGGCGGCGTGCCCAACTCCAAAGTGATTGAATACTACCGTCGCCGCGCTGCCGCCGGAGTTGGCCTGATCATCACCGAAGGCACCACTGTCGGTCACAAGGCCTCCAACGGTTACCCGAACGTGCCGCACTTCTACGGTGAAGCCGCACTGGCCGGCTGGAAAAAAGTCGTCGATGCAGTGCATGCCGAGGGCGGCAAGATCGTTCCGCAGCTGTGGCATGTGGGCAGCGTGCGCCGCATCGGCACCGAGCCGGATGCCAGCGTGCCGGGTTATGGTCCGTCGGAAAAACTGAAAGACGGACAGGTCGTGGTTCACGGCATGACCCAGCAGGATATCCAGGAGGTGATCGCTGCGTTCGCCCAAGCCGCCAAAGACGCCCAGAGCATCGGCATGGACGGCGTGGAAATCCACGGTGCCCATGGTTATCTGGTGGACCAGTTCTTCTGGGAAGGCAGCAACCAGCGCACCGACGAATACGGTGGCAGCGTGGCCAACCGTTCGCGCTTTGCCATCGAACTGATTCAGGCGGTGCGCGCAGCGGTTGGCGAGGGCTTCCCGATCATCTTCCGTTTCTCCCAGTGGAAGCAGCAGGACTACACCGCGCGTCTGGTGCAGACGCCAGAGGCGTTGAGCGAATTTCTCAAGCCGTTGTCCGACGCCGGCGTGGATATTTTCCACTGCTCGACACGCCGTTTCTGGGAGCCGGAGTTCGACGGTTCCGAACTGAACCTGGCCGGCTGGACCCGCAAGCTCACCGGCAAGCCGACCATCACCGTTGGCAGCGTCGGTCTGGATGGCGAGTTCCTGCAATTCATGGTCAACACCGACAAGATCGCACAGCCGGCCAGCCTGGAAAAACTGCTGGAACGTTTGAATAACGATGAGTTCGACCTGGTGGCGGTGGGTCGTGCGTTGTTGGTGGACCCGGACTGGGCGCAGAAAGTGCGTGACGGTCGTGAGCAGGACATCCTGCCGTTCAGCCGTGATGCGTTGATGACGCTGGTTTAATGTGGCGAGGGGGCTCGTCGGAACGCCGCACCGCCCCGTTGGGCCGCGAAGCGGCCCTGAAACCTGAAAATGTTTTTCATCAGATACACCAGCGTGCGCTGGGTTTACGACTGCTTCGCAGCCGAACGGGGCGATGCGGCGTTCCGACAAGCCCCCTCGCCACGAGGATCGCGGCAAGCCCCGCGCAACTGCCCCTCGAACTGCTCGATAATCGCCGCCCAGCCCTGACGGCTTGCATGCTGGCGGGCATTGAGCCGCACGCAGCGCAAGGTTTCGCGCTCCTCCAGCAGCCAACGTGCCGCATCGCAGAACGCCTGTTCATCCCCGGGCATGGCCAATACGCCGTTGTAGCCATGGCGAATATGCTGAGCCGCCGCAGCCTGATCGTACGCCACCACCCCCAGCCCTGAGGCCAATGCCTCAAGCACCACATTGCCGAAGGTTTCGGTCAGGCTCGGAAACAGAAACACATCCCCCGAGGCATAGTGACTGGCCAGCGCTTCGCCGCGTTGTGAGCCGCAAAAAATCGCCTCGGGCAATTCCTTTTCCAGCGTCGCTCGTTGCGGACCGTCGCCGACCACAATCAATTTCATGTTCCGCTGTGGATAAGTGGTTTTCAGCGTGTCGAAACTGCGCTTGAGCAGACCAAGATTCTTCTCCTGGGCCAAACGTCCTACGTGGATGAAGGCGATGTCATCCTCGGCCAGTCCCCATTGCTCACGCAGTGATTTCAGTCGTCTGGCCGGATGGAACAACTGGCTGTCGACGCCTCGAGAGAGCAGCGCCAGGCGCTCGAAACTGCGGCGCTCCAGCTCCAGTCGCTGGCTGGCGCTGGGCACCAGGGTCAGGGTCGAGCGATTGTGAAACCAGCGCAGGTAGTGGGTCAGCAAACGCGTCAGCAACCCGAGCCCGTACTGGTTGGAGTACTGCTGAAAATTGGTATGAAAGCCGCTGACCACCGAAATCCCCAAACGCCGTGCCGCGCGCAACGCCGACAACCCCAGCGGTCCTTCGGTGGCGATGTACAGCACATCCGGGCGATGGCGCTTCCAGCGCCGCAGCAACTTGTGCATCGACGACTGCCCCCATTGCAGGCCGGGATAACCCGGCAGCGGCCAGCCCCGACACAGCAGCAACTCATCATTGCTGCCCATCAGCGGGTCGCCGCCCTGACGTGGCCGCACCAACTCGACCTGATGCCCGCGCGCACGCAAACCGTCGAACAATCGGCCAAGGGTATTGGCCACGCCGTTGATTTCCGGGGGGAAGGTTTCGGTGATCAGGGTGATATGCAGAGCTGTCGTCATGACCTCAGTGTCGGCTGAGGCCATGTCGTCATTGTGACGGTGGGATGATGGATATGTGACGCGATTAACGGCGCTCTGCCACCAGATTCTCCGCGCCACGCTCACGCACCCAGAACAACGTCGCTCCGGCCACCGCCGCCGGCATCATCAGGATATTCACCACCGGAATCAGCAGCACCAGATAAACGATCCCGCCGAAGCTCATGCTCTGCCAGCGCTTCTTGCGCAGCCAGGCGAGCATCTCGTTCCAGCCCAGCTTGTGGTTGTCCGCCGGGTAGTCGATGTACTGGATCGCCATCATCCACACCCCGAACAGCAGCCACAGCGGTGCGGCAATAATGTTGACCACCGGGATGAACGACAGGATGAACAGCCCGATGGCCCTTGGCAGGAAGTAGCCGAGCTTGCGCATTTCCCGGGTCAGGGTACGGGGGATCATGGCGATCAGTTCGCCCCAGCTGAAGGTCGGGAAATCGTCGGTGCCGCGCACCACCACTTCGACTTTCTCCGCGAGGAAGCCGTTGAATGGCGCGGCGATGACGTTGGCGAGCAGGGTGAAGGTGAAGAACACCATCAACACCACCAACACCACGAATATCGGCCAGAGGATATAGCTGAGGAAGCTCAGCCAATCGGGCAGGGACGGCATCAGCGTATCGACCCATAGGCTGAACTGATGGCCGGCCAGATAGATCAATCCGACGAACAGCACCAGGTTGATCGCCAGCGGCAACAACACGAACAGACGCAGACTCGGGCTCAGGACCAATTTGAGGCCCTCGCGCAAATATTGTGGGCCGGACAGAACAGGGGCGGGCATAACGTGCTCCGAGCAAGGGGTAAACGCGCCGACCTTACCGGCTTTGCCTGGTGGGTGAAAGCGCGGTAGCGGCATCGACATTAACTGTAACAAAGGCGTCTATACATTCACTGCAACGGAATAGAGACCGCCTATGAGCTGGATTGTTAAACCGTATTTCCTTAATCTTCGCCCCCTCGATACGCTGCACCCATTCTTTTACAGGACTGTCGAGCCCAAGCCTTCCCCAAGTGCTTTCAACGGTCCTTTTTTATTCCCGCCGGCAATCCGGCGTTCCGCGCCCAGTGTTTCGGGCCGGTCAACAGGAGCAGGTCATGTCTGAAGTCCGTCATTCGCGAGTGATTATTCTCGGTTCCGGCCCTGCCGGTTACAGCGCCGCGGTCTACGCCGCCCGTGCCAACCTCAAGCCTCTGCTGATCACCGGCATGCAGGCAGGCGGTCAACTGACCACCACCACCGAAGTCGACAACTGGCCAGGCGACGTCCACGGCCTGACCGGCCCGGCGCTGATGGAACGGATGAAAGAGCACGCCGAGCGCTTTGAAACCGAGATCGTGTTTGATCATATCAATGCCGTGGACTTCGCTGCCAAGCCGTACACCCTGATTGGCGACAGCGCGACTTACACTTGCGATGCACTGATCATCGCTACCGGTGCCAGCGCTCGTTACCTGGGCCTGCCGTCGGAAGAAACGTTCATGGGCAAAGGCGTTTCGGCCTGCGCGACCTGTGACGGTTTCTTCTATCGCAACAAGCCAGTGGCTGTGGTCGGTGGCGGTAATACCGCTGTCGAAGAAGCGCTGTACCTGGCCAACATCGCCAGCACCGTGACCCTGATTCACCGTCGCGAAACGTTCCGCGCCGAGAAGATCCTGATCGACAAGCTCAATGCCCGGGTTGCCGAAGGCAAGATCATCCTGAAGCTGAACGCGACCCTGGACGAAGTGCTGGGCGACAACATGGGTGTGACCGGTGCTCGCCTGAAGAACAACGATGGCAGCTTCGACGAAATCAAAGTCGACGGCGTGTTCATCGCCATCGGCCACACCCCGAACACGTCGTTGTTCGAAGGTCAGCTGACGTTGAAAGACGGCTACCTGGTTGTACAGGGCGGCCGTGACGGCAACGCCACTGCCACCAGCGTCGAAGGTATCTTTGCTGCCGGTGACGTGGCCGACCACGTTTATCGTCAAGCCATCACCTCGGCCGGCGCCGGCTGCATGGCGGCACTGGACACCGAGCGTTACCTCGACGGCCTTCAGAACGCTTCGTTCTGATTCCGCAGGACGCAAAAAACCGGCCTCGGCCGGTTTTTTTGCGCCTTCAGAAAAATGCAGTAAACCTGTGGGAGCGGGCTTAAATGCTCAAGCCAGTTTCTGTAGACACGCCTCAAGAATATCCAGCCCTTCTTCCAGCACGGCGGCCTCAGTGGTCAATGGCGCGAGCAGCCGAATGATGTGGCGCGACTTGCCGCTGGGCATCAGCAGCAAGCCCGACTCTCGCGCCAAGGCCAGCAGTTGTGTCAGTTGCGCCGAAGCCGGTGTGCCGTCGGCATTGATCAACTCAATGCCGCGCATCGCACCCACGCCGGTCAAACGGCCCAGATACGGTGACAGTCCGCGTGCTCGCCAGGCTTCGTAGCGGCTGACAATCGCTTCTTCCTGCTGCGAGCCCCAAGCGTGCAGATGTGCATCACTCATTTCATCCAGGGTCGCCAACGCGGCGGCGCAGGCGATGGGATTTCCTGAGTAGGTGCCGCCCAGTCCGCCCTTGGGCAAGTTGTCGACTAGCGACTTGCGCCCGACAACCGCACCCAGCGGCACGCCGCCGGCAATGCTTTTGCCCAGCAGGATCAGGTCCGGCTCAATGCCCAGTCGCGAAAACGCAAACCGCTGGCCGGTGCGGCCGAAGCCGGACTGGATTTCATCGGCGATCAGCAGAATGCCTTTGTCATCACAGAAACGCCGCAGCGCCTGGGCGAATTCCACATCCATCGCCAGAAAACCGCCTTCGCCCTGCACCGGCTCGACGATAAAACAGGCCACGTCATTCACGTCGATCTCGACGCTGAACAGCCGATCCATTGCCTTCAGGGCCTCGGCGCAGGTCACGTCATTGTCTTTGCTGGGGAAGGGCAGGTGGTACACCGGCCCCGGCAGCACGCCGACTTTCTGCTTGTAGGGCGCGACCTTGCCGTTGAGGTTGAGGGTGGCCAGCGTGCGGCCGTGGAAGGCGCCGTCAAAGGCAATGATCGCGGTGCGGCCGGTGGCGCCACGGACGATCTTCAGGGCGTTTTCCGCCGCTTCCGCGCCGCTGTTGGTGAGCATGCCACTGACCGGGTAATCCACCGGAATAAACGCAGCCAGGCGATCCATCAGTTCGATGTAAGGCACATGGGGAGCCGCATTGAACGCGTAGTGGGTCAGGCGGGTGGCTTGTTCACGAATGGCCTCGACGATGCGCGGATGGCAATGGCCGAGGTTCAGTACGCCGATTCCCCCGACGAAGTCGATGTAGCGCTTGCCATCGGTGTCCCAGACTTCGGCATTTTTGCCGTGGCTGAGACTGATGGGGTGAACAATGGAAATCGATTGACTGATGGTTTCGCGGCGCATGGATGGCTGACTCTGAAGAAGGGATACTTCTTTTTATCTAAGCCGCGAGCAGAGGTGCCCGGCAAACGAAATAAAGTTGCCGGGTCAATCTTAAAAGTCGGGATGTGCGGTAAGAGATGAATGGCAAAAGATCAAAAGATCGCAGCCTTCGGCAGCTCCTACAGGGATTGCGCGTTATTCAAGATTTGCGCAAATACCGTAGGAGCTGCCGAAGGCTGCGATCTTTTGATGTTGATCTTTCGCGAATCAGCGGCGTGTCAGTGGCTGCTGAGCGAACTTCACACCGGCCAGGCCATGGGCAATCAGAGCCCGAATGTTACCGTGGTCGCTGCCTTCGGGCGTGGCCACCACCGAACGATAATGCTCGCCAAACGCCAACAACGCTTCTTCATTGCTCAGACCTTCCAGCAGCGCCAGGCCCAGGGTCTTGCACGAGCCTTCGTTCTGCCCGGCTGCGTTTTCCACGCCACCGTTGTTGAAAGCCTGGGGCTGGTAGTCATAAACGGCGGCAATGAACGCCAGGGTGTCGGCGAAAACGTGTTCGCCGCTGTTGAGGCTGGCGCGCAGGGTGTTCAAATCACTCATTGGGTTTTCCTTTGGCGAACGCCGCTTGTTGGTCGGCGCTGGCTTCTTTCTGGTATTGGGCTTTCCACTCGGCGTACGGCATGCCGTAAACCACTTCGCGGGCTTCATCGAGGCTGACGTCGATCTGGCGTTCGTCGGCCGCGGCCTTGTACCACTTGGACAGGCAGTTGCGGCAGAAACCCGAGAGGTTCATCAGGTCGATGTTCTGCACGTCCTTGCGGCTGTCCAGGTGGGCAACCAGCCGGCGAAAGGCGGCGGCTTCAAGTTCCAGGCGTTGTTGATCGTTCATGATGGGCTCTGTGCAATCAAATCGTGGCGCGGATGATAAAAGCCTGGCGAGCGATGCGCCAGACGCGGTCAGCGGCTTGCGGCCAGGGTAATCGACACCGACTCGGCGAAGCGCAGGGCGTGGGGCTTGTCGACTTCGACTTCGGCATACAGCACCGACTCATTGGCCATGATCAGGTCCAGCAGCTCCTGGGTCAGGCGCTCGAGCAGGGCAAAGCGATTGCCTTCCACGTGGGCAATGATCGCCTTGGTGATGGTGCGGTAGTTCAGCGCGTGATCGATGTCGTTGTCACGCACGGCGTCCTGGGCGGCATACAGGATGGTCAGGTTGATCAGCACATCCTGCTTGTTGAGGATTTCGTCCTCGTTGATCCCGATGAAAGTTCGCAAACACAGGTCCTTGACCCGGATGCGTGCCATTCCTGGTTGAAGTTGTGGCATTGCTACTTGCTCCGTCCAATCAATTGCAGGAACTCCTGGCGGGTGTTGCTCGACTCGCGGAAGGCGCCGAGCATCACCGAGGTGTTCATGGTCGAATTCTGTTTCTCGACGCCGCGCATCATCATGCACATGTGCTGGGCTTCGATGACCACCGCGACACCGGCGGCATCGGTCACTTGCTGCACGGCTTCGGCGATTTGCCGGGTGAGGTTTTCCTGGATTTGCAGGCGGCGGGCGAACATATCCACAAGCCGTGCAATCTTCGACAGGCCCAGCACCTTGCCCGTTGGAATATAAGCCACATGCGCCTTGCCGATGAAGGGCAGCATGTGATGTTCACACAGCGAGTACAACTCGATGTTGTCGACAATGATCATTTCATCGTTGTCAGAGGCGAACAGTGCGCCGTTGACGATCTCTTCGACACTCTGTTCGTAACCGTGACACAGGTATTGCATGGCCTTGGCGGCGCGCAACGGGGTGTCTTGCAGCCCTTCGCGGTCGGGGTTTTCACCGAGGCCGATGAGGATCTCGCGATAGCTCTGGGACAGGGCGTTGTGGGGCAGGGATAACGTCATGGGGACATCCTCGCGGGGGCGGCTTATTTGACGTGCCGTCCGCCATTGACGGTCAGGGTCGTGCCGGTGACATAAGGGTTGTCGAGCAAATAGCGCAGGCTCTGGTAGATCACTTCGCTGCCGGGTTCGATGCCCAGTGCGGATTTGGCCAGGACCCTGGCGCGGTACGCCGCGTCGTCGTCGGGATTGAACAGTAGCAGGGCTGGCGCGATACCGTTGACCTTGATGTCTGGCGCGTACTTGGCGGCAAAGGACAGGGTCAGGCTGTCGAGCCCGGCTTTGCTGGCGCAGTAGCCGATGTGCTTGCTGCTGCCCTTGCGGGTCACGTCATCGCTGATGTGCACGATGTCGGCGGGGCTTGAGCGTCTGAGTAAATCGGCACAGTGCAGGTTGATCAGGTAGGGCGCCAGCATGTGCACGCTGAACATGCGGGTGAAGGCTTCGACTTCGGCGCCCGGGGTTTCGGCCAGCCATTCGGAGGCGTTGTGGACTATCGCCCGCAGGCTGTCGGTGTGGTTCTTCAGTTCACCGATGAACGCGAGAATTCCGGCCTCGCTGGAAAAGTCCGCGAACACCGCGGTCGCTCCCAGATCGCGCAGGGTCTTTACGCCGGGGCGTTCGCTGCGGTAACTGAAAATGACCGGATGGCCGTCTTCGAGCAAACGCTGCGCGCAGTGCAAGCCGACACGCTGGCCGGCACCGGTGATGAGGATGGGGGCTGCGGAAGAGGTCATGAACGGCTCGCGTCGCGGTTAGAGCAAAACTATACCAGCGACGGGAGTCGTGCACCTACGCTCCTGCAAGAGTTACTGATTTTGGGTAGTAGGCGTTGCGGGCAACGGTTGTTGCGGTGCGGTGTTCAGCCAGCCGGCCAACAGATGGGTCGACAATGGAATGAAGAAATAGACCATCAGCGGCGTCAGGCACAGGGTGCTGACGAACACCCGGGCCAGTAATCCTGTTTCGGCCAATAACGGTCCCAGTACAAAGTTGAACAGCAGGGACACGGGAAAGAACGCCAGCCAGATCGCCACGGCCTGCTTCCAGCGTGGCGGGCGTTGCCCTACCGCACCGAACCAGCCATCGATGCCACTGACCCGATGCTCCGAAGGATGGGCAAACAGATTGCTGCCGCGTCCCAGCCAGGCAGTACGCGAGGCGGAATGCTCCCAGGCATGCAGGGTCTGCTCGTCGGCGAAGCGGAAAATAATCTGGAATTCGTCATCGTCGGGTGGCGGAGCGAGCACGCCAGAGCCGAGGTAACCGGGGAAGTCGGTGGCCAATTGTTCGCCTTCGCGCAACCAGGCCATCAGGTCCTGATAACGCCCGTCGGCGACGCGACGCGCAACCATCAGCGTGACGGGGGAAGTAGACATTGTGTATCTCCATATGACAAACGCGTCGCTCCGGATAAGAGCTTCGCCAGACACAGCGCCGGGGTGGTGGGCTGCGTCTCGGGACAAGCAAGGATTATTCCTGATTACGTCATGGACGTCAGTACCAACTTCTTTCAACTACGTGTTGAAAGCTACCGGGGCAGGAGAGTTAGAATGGGATCCAATATTTTACATGGACGTAAATCCAAAGATGCCTGCGCTGACCGACGTTACGCCTGGCTTGTCCTCTGGTATCTCCCTGATTCGAGAAGAGCTGTTCCCGATTCGTGAGGTCGCGCGCATGACAGGAGTCAACCCGGTCACGCTTCGAGCCTGGGAGCGACGCTACGGGCTGATACAGCCCACCCGCACCGAAAGCGGGCACCGTTTGTATTCGATGATCGATATCGAGCGTGTCCGCAGCATCCTCGGCTGGATCGAGCGCGGTGTCGCGGTCAGCAAGGTTGGCAAGATACTGGCCAAGACCGAACCGCTCCAGGCGCTGGAGCGGATCATTCCCGACGAGCTCGTTCAAGCCGACTACGGCCAATGGCAGCAGCAGGTCAAGGCGGCGGTGAGTGTTTTTGACGAAGTTCAGCTGGAACACATCTACGGTCAGATTTTTTCCAGTTATCCGCTGACAGTTGTATTCCAGGACATTCTGATTCCGATCTGGAAGCTATTGCTACAACGCCAAGATGCGTTCGGTCAGACCAGCGAGTGGCTTTTTCTGGATGGCTTTCTGCGTTCTCGAGTATTGCAACGCCTGCTGCTGGTGCGTGTCATGCAACCGCGACGAGTGATTGTCTGCGCCTTGGCCGACCAATGTCGTGAACTCGAAGTGTTGGTCACGGCGCTGTATCTGAGCAGCATCGATTCGGCTATTCAGTTGTTGGCGATCGGGCAGCCCTTCGACGAGTTGATCCTGGTCTGTGAGAAGATCAAGCCCAGGGCGCTGGTGTTGATTTCCAATCACGCGCCGACTGCCGAACTGCCTCGACGTTTGAACCGTCTGGCCATGGGGCTGGAATGTCAGCTGTTTCTGGCCGGGGATGCGTCCGACCTGGCGCAAGAGAGTCTGGCCGGGTCGTCGGTGGGTTGCCTTGGAAACGAAGGGGGGGTGATGCGCCAGCGTCTGAAACAGTTCCTGGCGGGAAACCTGGATACCTGAGATTCAAATATGCAAAGCAGGATGGGTCAGGCGATGTTGCTGAAGGATGTACTGACGCAGACGCTCGGTTTCGTCCTTG
Source organism: Pseudomonas sp. Pseusp18 (assembly GCF_059506005.1). Classification (NCBI taxonomy): domain Bacteria; kingdom Pseudomonadati; phylum Pseudomonadota; class Gammaproteobacteria; order Pseudomonadales; family Pseudomonadaceae; genus Pseudomonas; species Pseudomonas sp. Pseusp18. Next base: position 5,562,670 of record NZ_CP169240.1, on the reverse strand, counting down.
TCACTCTGGCTCAACTCGTAGGCGTAGAAACCTTGCTCGGTCTCACGCTCCAGGGTGCCGCGCAATGCAATCCGCTCATAGCCTGACGGGCTGAACCACAGCGCGAAGTGCTTTGGCGCCTTGGTCTTGTTGCGAACTTCCAGCAAAACCCCTTTGAACGATATTTCGTGCACCCACATCGTGCCGGGTTGCCCCTTGGCATTTTCCAGCGCCACTGGCTCTTCGAGCGCCAGGCGCCATGGCCGAATCATTGGCCCGTCTTCATAAATGCTGGGGACACCGAGGCGTAGATGCATTGCGTGAAACTCATCTTCCACCAGGTGCAGCGGGAAGGTCATTTGCTGATTTTCGAAAGTGGCCTGGATGGTGACTTGCTCATGGGCGGCCAGGCGTGTGAGCAAATCACGGATCTGCGAGCCGCCGTTGACCAGCAAACTCGACGTCGCATCCCGCACATTGAGTTGCGGGTTGTGTTGCATGGTCTGGATAAAGTCCAGCTCATCCTGGGTCAGGAGTGCGTCGCGCTGCATGATTTGCTCGAAAGAAATAATTACAAAGTCATCGGTGATTGTAGTAAATGACCACTAATTCTCAGATTGGTTTGATCCGTTCGTCGACTTGAGATCAGCAAGTTCTGCCTGTACCTCAGCCAATTGCGCTTCCAGCTGTGCAACTCGCTGCTGTGCCTTGACCTGAACCGTGACGTCTTTCTGCACCCCGACAAAATAGGTTTGTCCGTCGTGCGGGTTTTTTACCGTGGAAAGCGACAGTTCGTTCCAGAACGGGGTGCCGTCCTTGCGGTAATTCCTGAGAATTTCCCGGCAGGAAGCGCCATTGTCCAGCGCTTGGCGAATCAATGCGAGGGCGGGCTGATCCCGGTCTCCTGCCTGCAAAAAACGGCAATCCTGATAGAGGATTTCTTCGCTCGTATAGCCCGTCAGGCGTTCGAACGCCGGGTTTACGTAAATCAGGATGTTGTCCTGCTCGCCTTCCTTTTCGGCAATCACGATGCCGTCGTTGGACGCGTCGATCACCATTTGCAGCAGTGAGGCATTGATCATCGCAGAGTCCTTTGCGTATTGATGGGTACGCTGCATTCTAAAAGATCAATGAGGGCTGTGCTGTTAATATCTCGGCCTTTTACTCAGCTTCAGGATCAGATTGATGAAAGTCGCCATCCTTTCCGGCTCGGTGTACGGCACGGCCGAAGAAGTCGCCCGCCACGCCGCAAGCCTATTGAACGCCGCCGGTTTTGAAACCTGGCACAACCCGCGCGCGACACTTGCCGATGTTCAGGCTTTTGGCCCGGAAGCATTTCTGGCGGTGACTTCGACCACCGGCATGGGTGAGTTGCCGGACAACCTGCAACCGTTGTATTCGACGATTCGCGATCAATTGCCCGCCGCCTGGCGTGGCTTGCCGGGTGCCGTTATCGGGTTGGGCGACTCGAGTTACGGCGATACGTTCTGCGGTGGCGGTGAGCAAATGCGTGAGTTGTTCGGCGAACTGGGCGTGCATGAAGTGCTGCCGATGTTGCGTCTGGACGCCAGTGAAACGGTAACGCCGGAAACCGACGCCGAGCCTTGGCTGGCGGACCTGGTCAGCGCTCTGCGGGGCTGACCGGCTTTTATTGGCGGCAGTGTTCTGACATGGATCCAGGCTCCCCCGCGCACTGACTCGCTCGGCCACCAAGCTGGCTGCCAATGCAACTAGCCGATCTCCGGGGGCTGACTAGACTGCTGTAACGTCAGTGAACATTAAGAACCCAGAACAATAAAAAGAGATCCTTGCCGTGAGCGTAACTCCCTTCCAGTCGCTACACAGTCTCCAGGATAAAGTCAGTGCCGCCGAGTGGCAGACCCGCGTCGACCTGGCGGCCTGTTATCGTCTGGTCGCCCTCCACGGCTGGGACGATCTGATCTTCACGCACATTTCAGCCAAGGTGCCAGGCACTGAAGACTTCCTGATCAACCCGTTCGGGATGATGTTCCATGAAATCACCGCGTCGAGCCTGGTCAAGGTCGATCAGGCCGGCAACAAATTGATGGACAGCCCCTACGAGATCAACCCGGCGGGTTACACCATCCACAGCGCGGTGCATGAAGTCCGGCATGACGTCGTGAGTGTACTGCATACCCACACGGCGGCGGGCGTGGCGGTATCGGCTCAGAAACAGGGCATTTTGCCGATCAGTCAGCAGTCATTGTTCGTCCTGTCCAGCCTGGCTTATCACGCCTACGAAGGCGTGGCACTGAACCATGAGGAGAAGGCGCGGCTGCAAGCCGACCTGGGTGAAAACAATTTTCTGATGCTGCACAACCACGGTCTGCTGACCTGTGGCGGCACCATCGCCGACACGTTCCTGATGATGTTTACCTTTCAGCGCGCCTGCGAGATTCAGGTGCTGGCGCAGAACGGTGGCGCGGAGCTGATCGCCATCGAACCGCAGATTCTGGCGGGCGCCAAGGCGATGATCGCCGGCGTCACCAAAAGTGCTCAAGGGATGGGTGGCGCGCTGGCCTGGCCGGCGCTGCTGCGCAAACTCGATAAACAAGACCCGGGTTATAAACTCTAAATGGCACTCGCCGAAATTCCTCTGTGTGTCTGGCGTAAACGCGGCCAGACGTTCGTCTTCCGCGGTCAGACTATCCGCTATTGGGCAGCGGGACAGGGCGAGCCGCTGTTGCTGATCCATGGCTTCCCGACCGCCAGCTGGGACTGGCATTACCTGTGGCAGCCGCTGGCGCAGCGCTATCGGGTGATTGCCTGCGACATGCTCGGCTTCGGCGATTCGGCCAAACCGGTGAACCACCATTACAGCCTGCTGGAACAGGCCGATCTGCAACAGGCGTTACTGGCGCACTTGAACGTCGAGCAACCTGTTCACGTGTTGGCACACGATTATGGCGACAGCGTTGCCCAGGAGCTCTTGGCCCGGCACTACGAAGCACGCGCTCATATCGCCAGTTGCGTGTTCCTCAATGGTGGATTGTTTCCCGAAACCCATCGCCCGGTGTTGATGCAAAAACTCCTGCTAAGCCCCTTGGGCTGGATGATCGGGCTAGCTTTTACCCGTGACGCTCTGGTGAAGAGTTTCAAGCAGATTTTCGGTCCGCAGACCCGGCCCACCGAAAGTGAGCTGGATGATTTCTGGAGCCTGGTCGACAGCAATCACGGGCAGCGGATCATGCATAAACTGATCGGTTATATCCCGCAGCGACGGGTCCAGCGTGAGCGTTGGGTCAGCGCCATGCAGCGTGGCGAGATACCGCTGCGATTTATCAATGGCGAGGTCGACCCGGTTTCCGGCGCGCACATGGTGGCGCGCTATCGGCAACTGATTCCCGCCCCGGACACTGTCCTGCTGTCCGAGATCGGCCATTACCCACAGATCGAAGCGCCGGCGCAGGTGCTCAAGCACTATCTGGAATTTCGCGATCAGTTGATTTCACCGCCGCTCAAGTTGGCGTGTTCCTGACTATCCCGCTGCCTTATCGCGCACCATTCAGCCGCCCCCGTGTTCATTGTGACCGGCAGCTCTGTGCCTGACACTCACACTAATAGTCCCTGGCCTGCTGGAGTTCCCCATGAATGAGTCTGTGCGCTTCGAAGATAAAGTCGTGATCGTCACCGGTGCGGGCGGCGGCTTGGGGCGAGCGCATGCATTGCTGTTCGCAAAGCAGGGCGCCAAAGTGCTGGTCAATGATCTCGGCGGCTCGGCTCAGGGTGAAGGCGCCAATGCATCGGCGGCCGATCGGGTGGTGGCGGAAATTCGTGAAGCGGGCGGCATTGCCGAGGCAAACCATGACTCCGTCACCGACGGTGACAAAATCGTCCAGCACGCCCTCGATACGTTCGGTCGTATCGATGTCGTGGTGAACAACGCCGGCATCCTGCGCGACAAGACCTTTCACAAAATGGACGACAGCGATTGGGACCTGGTTTACCGCGTTCACGTCGAAGGCGCCTACAAGGTCACTCGCGCCGCCTGGCCACACATGCGTGAGCAAAACTATGGCCGCGTGATCTTCACCGCGTCGACCTCGGGCATCTATGGCAACTTCGGCCAGTCCAACTATGGCATGGCCAAACTCGGCCTCTACGGCCTGACCCGCACACTGGCTATCGAGGGCCGCAAGAACAACATCCTGGTCAACGCCATCGCCCCTACCGGCGGCACCCGCATGACTGAAGGCCTGATCCCGCCGCAAGTATTCGAGCAACTCAAACCGGAACTGGTCAGCCCATTGGTGGTGTACCTGGCCAGCGAGCAATGCCAGGAAACGTCGGGGCTGTTCGAGGTCGGTGGCGGCTGGATGGGCAAGGTGCGCTGGGAGCGCAGCCTGGGGGCCGGGTTCGATCCGCGGGTCGGTTTCTCGCCGGAGGATGTGGCGGCGCATTGGCAGCAGATCTGCGATTTCGAAGGCGCGGCGCATCCGAAGGACAACATTGAGGCGCTGAAGGAAATGATGGAGAACTTGCAGAAGCATTCCCTCTGATTGCGCGACATCTGGCGGGGCTTGCCTGAGTCCCGTCATCTCCCCCCGATTGCTTCCTGCCTGAAAACCTTTCGCCCATAAAAAAGGCCGCTGCAAACGCAGCGGCCAAAGTAAGACGTGGATCCAGGAGCTACAAATCAACGTCAGTGAACACAGGGCGATGAGTCGAAAAAATACGCTTCAAATCATCTGGATTCTGTCGCCAACGGGGTGGTCTATCATCCCCGTTCTTTGTGCTTTCGGGCCGTTTTCCGTGAAAGCCGGACAAGAATAAGATATTGATCACAAAGGAAAAATAGCGATTTCAGACATGCACTGTTACAGTCTTGGCAACAGTCTTCGGCTGACCTTTTGTAACAGCTGCCGTTAGCTGCGCCAGCTGTTACACATCCAACTTCAATCATGTCCCATGCACTGCACTGATAACCCTCCATCCAGCCCATCCATACCCCGCGCAAAACCCCGCCCCATGCGGGGCTTCATCCTTTGGAGGTACATCGCGAATACCTCCTTGGTGCGCTTATCGCTCCCGGCGAGCGGCAGTAGGGTGGGGCCTTCTGTCACTCACCGGGGAAGACGCATGACAAAAACAACAATGCGCGCCATCTTCAAGCCGCAAGCGCTGGCCGCTGCGGTGGCCTTGGGCTGCTGTGCCCAGGCGCAGGCCGTTTCATTCAACATCGGCGAAATCGAGGGGCAGTTCGATTCCTCGTTGTCCGTCGGCGCGAGCTGGGGCATGCGCGATGCCGACAAGTCGCTGGTGGGTACCGTCAATGGTGGGACAGGCCAATCCTCGACCGGTGATGACGGACGCCTGAACTTCAAGAAAGGTGAAACCTTCTCCAAGATCTTCAAGGGCATCCACGACCTCGAATTGAAGTACGGCGACACCGGCGTGTTCGTCCGTGGCAAGTACTGGTACGACTTCGAGCTGAAGGATGAAGACCGCGAGTTCAAGCAGATCAGCGACAGCGGTCGCAAGGAAGGCGCCAAGTCTTCCGGGGCGGAGCTTCTCGATGCCTTCGTTTATCACAACTATTCCATCGCCGATCTGCCGGGCACCGTACGTGCCGGTAAACAGGTGGTCAGCTGGGGTGAAAGCACTTTCATCGGCAATTCGATCAACAGCATCAACCCGGTCGACGTTTCGGCGTTCCGGCGTCCCGGCGCGGAGATCAAGGAAGGCCTGATTCCGGTCAACATGCTGTTCGCTTCCCAGGGCTTGACCGATCAACTCACGGTGGAAGGTTTCTACCAACTGGAGTGGGATCAGACGGTTCTCGACAACTGTGGCACCTTCTTCGGTAACGACGTGGTGGCGGACGGTTGCAACAACAACTACACCGTCGGCAGCCCGGCGATTGCTCCGTTGGCACCGCTGGCGGCAGCCTTTGGCCAACCTATCCAGGTCACCCGTGAGGGCGTGATCGTGCCCCGTGGCGGTGACCGTGACGCACGGGATTCGGGGCAGTGGGGCGCGGCTTTGCGCTGGCTCGGTGACGACACCGAATACGGCCTCTACTTCATGAACTACCACAGTCGCACACCGACCGTCGGCACCACCACCGCCGGGCTGTCGACACTGGCCAGACTGCCGGGCATGGTCAGCGCCGCCAACCGTCTGGCTCCGGGCAGCGGTGCGGGCCTGGCCCAAAGCGTGATGCTCGGGCGCGGCCAGTATTACCTCGAATACCCGGAAGACATTCGCCTGTACGGTGCGAGTTTCTCCACCACGTTGCCCACCGGTACTGCCTGGACTGGCGAAATCAGCTATCGGCCTAACGCTCCGGTGCAGGTCAACACCAACGACCTGACCCTGGCGTTGCTCAACCCGATCGCCGGCGGCGCGGCATCGCCTGTAGCGACCCGGCCTGGCGCCGACAATACCGGTTACCGCCGCAAGGAAGTGACCCAGGTGCAAAGCACCCTGACGCATTTCTTCGATCAAGTGCTGGGCGCCCAACGGCTGACCCTGGTCGGTGAAGCGGCGATGGTCCATGTCGGTGGTCTGGAGCCGCGGAGCAAGCTGCGTTACGGCCGTGATTCGGTCTACGGCCAGTACGGTTTCGGTGGCGATACCGACGGCTTCGTCACCTCGACCTCCTGGGGCTACCGTGCCCGGGCGATCCTCGATTACGCCAACGTGATCGGCGGGATCAACCTCAAGCCCAACCTGTCCTGGTCCCATGATGTCGCCGGCTACGGCCCCAACGGGCTGTTCAACGAAGGCGCCAAGGCGATTAGCGTCGGTGTCGATGCCGACTACCGCAACACCTATACCGCAAGCTTGAGTTACACCGACTTTTTCGGCGGGAATTACAACACCCTGACCGACCGCGACTTCCTGGCGCTGAGCTTCGGCGTGAACTTCTGATCTGGCTGAGAAGGATGATGTTAATGCGCAAGATGATTCTGCAATGCGGCGCCCTGGCACTGAGTCTGTTGGCCGCCAACGTGATGGCTGCGGTCTCGCCGGAAGAGGCCAATAAGCTCGGCACCACCCTCACGCCGCTGGGCGCCGAGAAGGCCGGCAACGCCGATGGTTCGATCCCGGCCTGGACCGGTGGCATCCCGAAAAACGCTGGCGCGGTCGACAGCAAAGGCTTCCTGGCTGACCCGTTCGCCAGTGAAAAGCCGCTGTTCACCATCACCGCTGCAACGGTCGACAAGTACAAGGACAAGCTTTCGGACGGGCAGGTGGCGATGTTCAAGCGCTACCCGGAAACCTACAAGATTCCGGTCTACCCAACCCACCGTACTGTGGCCGTGCCGCCGGAAATCTACGAGTCGGCCAAGCGCAGCGCGCTGAACGTAACCAGCATCAACGACGGTAACGGTCTGGCCAATTTCACCGGCAATCGCTACTACGCGTTCCCGATTCCGAAGAATGGCGTCGAGGTGCTGTGGAACCACATCACCCGTTACCACGGCGGAAATCTGCGACGGATCATCACCCAGGTGACGCCGCAGACCAACGGCAGCTACACACCGATCCGCTTTGAGGAAGAGATCGCCGTACCGCAATTGATGAAGGACCTGGACCCGGAAAAAGCCGCTAACGTGCTGACGTTCTTCAAGCAGTCGGTGACCGCGCCGGCACGGCTGGCGGGTAACGTGCTGCTGGTGCATGAAACCCTCGACCAGGTGAAAGAGCCGCGACTGGCGTGGATCTACAACGCCGGTCAACGTCGCGTGCGCCGTGCACCGCAAGTGGCCTACGACGGACCGGGCACCGCCGCTGACGGCCTGCGGACTTCGGATAACTTCGACATGTTCTCCGGTGCGCCAGATCGCTACGACTGGAAACTGATCGGCAAAAAGGAAATGTACATTCCCTACAACAGCTACAAACTCGACTCGCCGAGCCTCAAGTACGATGACGTGGTGAAAGCCGGGCACATCAACCAGGACCTGACCCGCTACGAGTTGCACCGGGTCTGGGAAGTGGTCGGTACGGTCAAGCCAAGTGAGCGGCACATCTACGCCAAACGCCACATGTATCTCGACGAAGACAGCTGGCAAGTGGCGCTGGTGGACCACTACGACGGTCGCGGCCAACTGTGGCGAGTGGCCGAAGGTCACGCCCAGTACTACTACGATCACCAGACTCCGGCCTACACCCTCGAGGCGCTCTACGACATCATTGCTGGCCGATACATTGCCCTGGGAATGAAGAACGAAGAGAAGCACAGTTTCATATTTGGCTTTGACGCCAAGGCTGCCGACTACACACCGTCGGCTCTGCGCGCCGAGGGCGTTCGGTAAGGGTTTTGATACATTGGCATCACAAAAGGCGACCGGTGGGTCGCCTTTTTTATGGGCGCCAATCAGCGCGCTGAATACCTCTCAACAAGCGGGTTGGAGAGGGTTAGGGTTGTCGGACAATTATAAAAAGGCACGCTGCAATGACCGCCATGACCCTGTGTCTGGACCGTTCTGGATTCCTGCCCCGCCTGTCCTCTCATCACCTGTCGCGGGCTCGCTTGACCGAGCCGCTACTGACCTCAACGGCCCGGGTGAAATTACTCTGCGCCCCCGCCGGCAGCGGCAAGAGTGCGCTGCTCGCCGAGTGCCTGTTGCGGGCGCCATCCCAGTGCCGGGTGCATTGGCTGCCCTTGTCTGGTGGGGTGTCGAGCGTGGCCGATTTTCGTCATCGTCTGGCTGAGGCGCTGGGGTTGGCCTCGTCGGGCGAAACCGAATTGCTGAGCAATCTGGCGCGATTGCAGACGCCGACCTGGCTGTTCCTCGATGACTACTGCCGTCTGCCGAGCCCGGAGCTGGACTCGTTGCTGGATCGCATGTTGGCGATCGGCAGCCCGATGCTGACCTGGTGGCTCGGCACTCGCCGCCGGCCGCAATGCAACTGGCCAAGGTTGCTGCTCGATGATGAGTTGTATGAGTGCGAGAGCGCTTCGCTGGCTTTTACTACAGGTGAAGTGGAGCAGCTGTTGCGTCCCTGGGTGCCGGATCAGGCCAACAAGGTGGCCAGTCGGGTCATCCAGCGCACCGGCGGCTGGTGTGCCGGTGTGCGGATCGCGCTGTTGCAGAAGTGCGACTGGTCGCGTCAGGACAACCTCCAGGGACGGGCGGACACCTTGCTCGATTATCTGGAGCACGAGTTGTTCAGCTCGCTGACGCCTGAGTTGAGTGAGGCCTGGCGCGTGCTGGCCCACTTGCCACGTTTCAATGCCCGACTGTGTGATCACCTGTTTGGGGCCGGGGAGGGCGCGCAGTACCTGAAGACCTTGCAAGTACTGGGTTGTTTTATCGAACCCTGGCGCGACTCCACCGACTGGCTGCAGGTGTTCACCCCGTTCACCCAATTGCTGCGCGATGAGCAATGGCCGGCCGGACGCTCCTGGCATCGGCGGGCCTGCCAGTGGTTCTGCGCCGAGCAGGACTGGAAGTCAGCCTTCGAACAGGCATTGCTTGCCGAGGAATACGAAGTGGCGGTCAGCCTGTTGCAGCACTTCAGTTTCGAGCATCTGTTCGAGGAGCAGACAGTGGTGCTGTTGTTGCGTCTGCATGAGCAACAAGGCGAGGAGCTGATGCTCGGCTCGCCGCAATTGATCGGGTTGATCACGGCGGCATCGTTGTTTGCGGGGCGGTTTGAGCAAGCGGCCGATTGCATCGAACACCTGTCGCGCTTTACCCCTCAACCGTCGGCGTTCTTGCAGCGGCAACTGATTGCCCGCTGGCAGGCTCAGCAAGGCTGGTTACTGCACTTGCAAGGGCGTATGGAGAGCTCGCGCGCGCATTTTCTCGACGCCCTGAGCGAGCTCGGTCCTGACTTCTGGACCGTACGCTTGATGTGCCTGTCGGGTTTGACTCAACAGGCACTGCTCCGGGGCGAGCTTGATGTCGCGCAGTCGCTGAACCGTGAGGCGCTGTGTCTGGCGCGAGCACAAGGCTCGCTGGTGCTAGAAGGGCTGCTGGAGCTTGATCATGCGCAATTGCTGGAGCAGCGCGGAGCTCCCCTGCGCGCGGAAAGCCTGCTCGCCAATATCCATGAGCTGCTGTGTCAGCGTTCTGAGCGGCCGGTCCCGTTGCTGGGGCGAATCGCGTTGCGTCGGGGTCGGCTGGCCCTTTGCCGGGGGCAAGATGAGCGTGCCGCCGAATTCTTCCAGGCCGGGCTGGAGGATTGCCTGCGCAGCCATGACAAACGTGTGCTTTACGGGTTTCTCGGTCAAGCACAACTGGCGGCCAATCAGGGGGACTATGGGCAAGCCTTTGTCCGGCTGCGCGATGCCGAGCGATTGATGCAACAGCGGCAGATTCCAGACACTGTTTACCGTGGCGTACTGTTACAAGTCAGCAGTCATTTCTGGTTGCAACAGGGGCGTGCCGAACTGGCATGCGAGGCCTTGAGCCGAGTGCTCAATCACTATCGCGGGCCGCAAGCGCGACAGGCCCCCCCGGCCACTCTGGAGCTGATTCCGCGCATTGAATATTTGTTGATCATTGCCAGGCACCGGGCAGAGCCGGATGCCATCGATGCTGCACCACAACTTGAGTCGTTGATAAAACAGGTGCAGGCGCGCGGAATGTTCGCGCTCGCCACCGAATTACAACTGGCCCTGGCCGAAGTGCTGTGGTGTGAGGGTCACACTACGAAGGCCATTGATGTGTTGCAGGAGGGCCTTCGCAACGTTGCGCGGTATGAGGCACTTCAAGTGCTAAGTGAGTTGCGCCAGCGTCAGCCGTCATTGTTACACGACGCGCAGGCTTCCCTCTTGTCTTGTGATCAACTTTGCAATCGTGCGGATGCAACAGAAATATTAAGCCAGCGTGAACTGCAAGTGCTGAAGCTGATTGCACTCGGTCATTCCAATCAAGAAATTGCCGACTCATTGTTTATTTCATTACATACCGTTAAAACCCACACTCGGCGCATACACGGAAAATTGCGGGTCGAACGCAGGACGCAGGCGGTGGCTAAGGCCAAGCTGTTAGGGTTGTGGGATTGAATCTGAAAATAAGGTGGTCAGTAAAATTGCTATGGAAGTTTCGGTGTTACATTGGGTTTAAGTTGTAAATAGTTGGTATTGCTTAACTGCTTTGGTGTGTTGTTGTCTTGGACTACTTTTGCTGACGTAAATTTTTCTACGTTATTCAAAACACCAAGGGCAACAAAATGAATATGATGAATAAATATCTGCCTATTGATGTCGGCAGTCGTCCGCAATGGCTTGAGCGTGCCAGCGTTAATGAACAACTGCACTTTGGCGAGCTGGAACAACAGTTAATCGCAAGTCAAGCCGATCTGGACAAACAACTGGGAAGTCATGCCAGTGTGCAGGCTTACGCAAAAAATGTGGCCAGCCAACTGTTGCAGTTGGAGCTTGGCAGCACGCTGGACCCCGACAACCTGATGACCATCAGCCGTTACGTCTTCGATGTGGCCGGGAAGCGAATCACGCAAGAAGACAGGCGTTCTCTGACGGATTTGCTGCTGTGTGGCCTGCACGAGGAGGGGCGGCGGGGATCGATCACGTTTGAAGGTGAAAGTCTTCCTTCCGGATTAAACCAGCAATGGTTGGAGGAAGTGATGAACGAAGACGTGCGTGCCGCCTACGGTGCTGCATACCGGTCTGTGTTCCAGCGCAGTGAGGTGGTCACCACCATGGTCCGTATCACCCGGGATCAATTGTTGCTGAGTGCCTTTGGCGCGAAGCTACAGGGGCATCTCGACGACACCAGTCTCCAACGGGTGCAACAGGCGGTGGACGGGAATGCGAACCTGGTGATCGCGCCCTTACAGCTGCGTGACGATACTCGCCCACTCCTGGAACTGGTTGCCATTGGCAGCCGCAGCCCCAGCCTGGACGACTGGCTGCTGTATGCTCCCGATTCGCCTGGCGGTCAGGATTGGTATCAATTGCCCTCCCTTAGGCAATTGAGCTTTGAAATCGGTGGTTGGACGGCAACGTCCGAGGGGAGCGACTATCTGCTATGGCATTCCCACGCGCTGGATCGTGAGGCCATCAGCGGTTACATGAACCAGATTTCCAAACTGCCCAATCTGTGGCGTGGCGTGGCTCTTGCGCCTACCCCTTACACTGGGGCCGAAGTGCTGAACTCCGTTGTTTTCAATCATCGGGCCTGGCTCGTGGCCCAGGAAGAAAGCCACACCCCCTATGGTTATCGGACCGCTACACAGCAGCAGCGCCAGCACCTCACCCGGATGAACTGTGAACTGCGGGCAATGAAAACCATTGAAGTGCGTGAAGGCGGGTTCATCAGTTATGAGCGTTTTTGCCATCAACTGATCAAACAGCAGATTGAAGAAGTTCTGCTGTCCAGAGGTGAAAAAGTCGCTATCAACCCTGACCGGATTTTCGTGGAATACGAACGGGGTCAACAGATAACCCTGACCCGACTGATCGCCGACGAGGTACATTTTTATTCTGACAACGCGGCCCGGGATGGCGTCCCGCGTTTCACGGAGGCCACTGACCATCCACCCCTCACCAAACTCTCCATTCACGACATTGCCGCTTGGTCGCGAACGTTGCGCCCGGGTGAAAAGTACATCGACATGTTGCGTGCAACGCACATCGACCGTCCCAAAGGCTTTTTCAAGCAGCGGTTATACACGGGGATCATGCAGCGCCAGATGAGTGTGGCAATCCTGCAGGCGCTATTCACAGGCCGTCTGGTTCGGGAGCACTTCGATGAGTTGATGAAAGTTGTCACGGCGTTTGACTCTCCGCAACCGGACTGGCCTGTGGGCGAATCGCCTGCCAACGTGCGACACAGTGCTTTGTTCAAACTCCATCTCAAGGGGCACCTGATTGTCGGTGCGTTCGTTTTCAGGCTGCACGTTGCCGGGAAGATCGAGGAATATCTGTATACCCCGGATGCACCGGATGGACGTGAGCTGCGGCCGTTCAAGGATTTCGTGAGTGCGGTGAAAACCCGTGGCCTCGGTGATTACTTCTATAATCGGGCATTTGGGAAATACCAGCCGCAGGTCGGTACTTACCTGACGGATCTCGAGCAGGTCGCCAACTTCACCGAGGCGCCAATATTGGAGAAGAACAGTCGGGTCACGGATTTGTATTGGTGCTATTACGACGTGTTGACCAAGGTCATCTCTGACGTCGACGAGAAAACGCAAAGTCTTGAAGAGATCATCATCAGCCTGGTGAACAGCGCCGTCGTTTCGGCAGTGAGTGTCATCTCTATTGTCTATGCCCCCGTCGGTATCGCATTGAGCGTCGCCTTGTTTACTCAGAATCTGGTGCAAGGTGTTCATGCCTATACCGAGGGCAATCGGACCAAGGCCCTGAAGCATTACGTCAAGGCGGTGATTGAGTTGGCCTCCCTGGCTAAGGGAGTTCGAGGACTGTCGCAGGTTACCAAGTTGCAGAAAGACCTGATCGGTCTGCTGGGTGATGTGTATACCGTGGAAAAAATGTTTGCCGAAATATCCGGGCAGCCTCGATTGCATGAGCGGGCGCTGGAGGTCATTCAGGAGGTTCTCGACGACCCAGAGAGCATCACGAGCAAAACCACGATCGGGTAAGGACAATGGCTGAGCACAGGTATCGCGTCTGATTCAGCGACTGACATCGGCGGGCTGATACCCCATCCGCCAACTCACGGCCCGCGTCGCTGCCAGCAATCGCTGCGCCGCCGGACCGTTTTCGTCAGCGTGAAACAGTGAGGTCGGACCGACGATGGTCATGACCGCCGCTACGTTCCCTGCTGCGTTGAATACCGGTGCCGACAACGCATCCACACCCGGCATTAGCAACCCATGCACATGATGCAGGCCGCGTACGCGGATCTGTTCGCATAAGGCCGCATAGGTCTGATCGTCCGCCAAGACGTGTCCAGTGGCGTCGTGAAGTTCCTGATCGCGCAAGTCCACGGTTTCCCGCTTTGGTAGGTAAGCGCCAAATACCAGGCCAGTGGATGAACTGAGCAACGGCAATACCGAGCCCAATTGCGTGACCACCGTCACCGACCGCACCGCCGGCTCGATGTGCACGACCGTCGCGCCCTGATTACCCCACACCGCCAAAAAACAGGTTTCGTTCAGATCATCGCGCAGTTCGGCCAAGGGCAGGGCGGCGACTTTCAGCACGTCCATACTGTTCAGAGCAGCCAGGCCGACCCTAAGCGCTTCACGACCGAGGCCGTAATGGTTGGTGGCGGTGTTCTGCTCGGCAAAACCGCTGGCGATCAGCGCCTGGAGATAACGGTGAACCTTGCTCGCCGGCATCTGCACGTGTTCGGCCAGGCGCGACAAAGAGGTCGAGGGCGACAGCTCGGCGAGGGCCTTGAGGATGTCAGTACCGACCTCGGCCGAGCGGACTTTCTGTTTATCGTTGTTGCGCGGCGTTTCCATGAAGGCGGTCTGATCCCGGGACGAATGGGCGTCTTTATAGCTTGACGGTCAATACCAATCAAATTACGTTATGCGTAATTGGATTACGATAAAAATAACCCGGGCGTGCCAATACCTCATCGCAGAGCAATTGGCCATTGCCTACTCCCGTTCAGGAGGCTCCATGAACCTCGATTCAACGGCGCCAGCGCTGGCTTATCAGTCAGGCTTTGGCAACGAATTCAGCAGCGAAGCGTTGCCCGGCGCACTGCCTGTCGGCCAGAACTCCCCGCAAAAAGCTCCTTACGGCCTGTACACCGAACTGTTCTCCGGCACCGCGTTCACCATGGCCCGCAGCGAAGCACGCCGGACCTGGATGTACCGCATTCAGCCGTCGGCCAATCACCCGGCATTCGTCAAACTGGATCGGCAACTGGCCGGTGGTCCGTTGGGTGAAGTGACCCCCAATCGCCTGCGCTGGAACCCCTTGGACATCCCGACCGAGCCCACCGATTTCATCGACGGGCTGGTGAGCATGGCCGCCAATTCGGGCGCGGATAAACCGGCCGGGATCAGCATTTATAACTACCGCGCCAACCGTTCCATGGAGCGGGTGTTCTTCAACGCCGACGGCGAACTGCTGCTGGTACCGGAACTGGGCCGCCTGCGCATCGCCACCGAACTGGGCGTGCTGGAGCTGGAACCGCTGGAAATCGCCGTGCTGCCGCGCGGGCTGAAATTCCGCATCGAACTGCTCGACCCGCAAGCGCGGGGCTACGTGGCCGAAAACCATGGCGCTCCACTGCGCCTGCCGGATCTGGGGCCGATCGGCAGCAACGGCCTGGCCAACCCCCGCGATTTCCTGACCCCGGTGGCGCATTACGAAAACCTCAAGCAACCGACCACCCTGGTGCAGAAATTCCTCGGCCAGTTGTGGGGCTGCGAGCTTGATCATTCGCCGCTGAACGTGGTCGCCTGGCACGGCAATAACGTGCCGTACAAATATGACCTGCGTCGCTTCAACACCATCGGCACGGTGAGCTTCGATCATCCGGATCCGTCGATTTTCACCGTCCTGACCTCCCCGACCAGCGTGCACGGTCTGGCCAACCTCGACTTCGTGATCTTCCCGCCACGCTGGATGGTGGCCGAGAAAACCTTCCGTCCCCCGTGGTTCCACCGCAACCTGATGAACGAATACATGGGCCTGATCAAGGGTGAGTACGACGCCAAGGCCGAAGGTTTCGTGCCGGGCGGCGCCTCGTTGCACAGCTGCATGAGCGCCCACGGCCCCGATGGCGAGACCTGCACCAAGGCAATCAACGCTGAACTGGCGCCGGCTAAAATCGACAACACCATGGCTTTCATGTTCGAGACCAGCCAGGTGCTGCGCCCGAGCCGATTCGCCCTGGATTGCCCGCAACTGCAAAACAATTACGACGCCTGCTGGGCCTCGCTGCCCGCCACTTTCGACCCGACCCGGAGATAACCCATGACTCAGACTTCCATCACTCGTAGCTGGGTTGCCTCCGCCAACGGCCACGCGGATTTCCCGTTGCAAAACCTGCCGCTGGGCGTGTTCAGCGTGAAGGGCGGCGCGCCGCGCAGTGGCGTGGCGATCGGCGACCATATCTTTGATCTGGGCGCGGCACTCGATGCCGGGCTGTTCGACGACGGTGCCGCGCGGACCGCCGTCGAAGCCACCCGTGGCGGCCAGCTGAATGCGTTTTTCGAGCTGGGTCGCGAGGCACGCGTCGCCCTGCGTGAACGCTTGATCGAGTTGTTTAAAGAAGGCAGCACCCTGCATGGCAAGATCGAAGCCCAAGGCGCAAAACTGCTGCCACTGGCGGCGGATTGCCAGATGCACCTGCCGGCGAAGATCAACGACTACACCGACTTCTACGTCGGCATCGAGCACGCGCAGAATGTCGGCAAACTGTTCCGCCCGGACAACCCGTTGCTGCCGAACTACAAGTACGTGCCGATCGGTTACCACGGCCGCGCCTCGACCATTCGTCCGTCCGGCACCGACGTGCGTCGACCGAAAGGCCAGACCCTGCCGGCCGGCCAGACCGAGCCGACGTTTGGCCCGTGCGCCCGTCTGGACTACGAGCTGGAATTGGGCATCTGGATCGGCCAGGGCAACGCAATGGGCGACTCGATTGCTATCGGTGACGCCGCCGATCACATCGCCGGTTTCTGCCTGCTCAACGATTGGTCGGCGCGGGATATCCAGGCCTGGGAATACCAGCCGCTGGGGCCGTTCCTGTCCAAGAGTTTCATCACCAGCATTTCGCCGTGGGTGGTGACGGCCGAAGCGCTGGAACCGTTCCGTCGTGCGCAGCCGGCGCGCCCTGAAGGCGACCCGCAGCCGCTGCCTTACCTGTTCGACAAACGCGATCAGGCGGCCGGTGCCTTCGACATCGAACTCGAAGTGCTGCTGCTGACCGAATCGATGCGAGAACAGAATCTGCCGGCCCATCGCCTGACCCTCAGCAATACCCAACACATGTACTGGACCGTTGCGCAGATGGTGGCGCATCACAGCGTCAACGGCTGCCAGTTGCAGGCCGGCGACCTGTTCGGTTCGGGCACGCTGTCCGGCCCTGAAAGCGGTCAGTTCGGCAGCCTGCTGGAAATCACCGAGGGCGGTAAAAAACCGATCGAACTGGCCTCGGGTGAGGTGCGTAAATTCCTCGAGGATGGCGACGAAATCATCCTGCGGGCACGTTGCAGCCGTGAGGGTTTTGCTTCCATCGGTTTCGGCGAATGCCGCGGCAAAGTGCTGCCGGCGCGCTAAGAGGATCGGCCCATGGAACTCTATACCTATTACCGTTCGACCTCGTCTTTCCGGGTGCGCATTGCGCTGGCGTTGAAGGGGCTGGATTACCAGGCATTGCCGATCAACCTGATCGCGCCGCAGGGGGGCGAACATCGCCAGCCGGCGTATCTGGGCATCAACCCGCAAGGCCGGGTGCCGGCCTTGCGCACCGACGAAGGTGAATTGCTGATTCAGTCACCGGCGATCATCGAGTACCTGGAGGAACGTTATCCACAGGTGCCGCTGCTGTCCAAAGACCTCGCCGCCCGCGCCCACGAGCGTGGCGTGGCGGCGGTGATCGGCTGCGATGTTCACCCGCTGCATAACGTCAGCGTGCTCAATAAGCTGCGGCAGTTGGGGCACGATGAGGCGCAAGTGGTCGAGTGGATCGGTCACTGGATCAGCCAAGGGTTGGCGACGGTGGAGCAGTTGATCGGTGACGCCGGTTATTGCTTCGGCGATCAGCCAGGGCTGGCGGATGTTTATTTGATCCCGCAGCTGTATGCGGCCGAGCGCTTCAATATTGCTCTGGACGCTTACCCGCGAATTCGTCGAGTGGCAGCGTTGGCGGCGCAGCATCCGGCATTCGTCAAGGCGCACCCGGCGAATCAGCCGGACACCCCGTAAGGCAAGATCAAAAGATCGTCCGAACGCGGCCCGAGCCTTCGGACGATCTTTTGATCTTTTGCTTTTAATGCACAACCGAATTGGGCGGCAAATGCCCCAACCGTTCAGTCAGGCGAATCCGCTGGATCGGGTCGTCGCAGAGCAGCAGCGCGTGTTCCAGGTCAAAACGCTCGGCATTCGGGCAATCCAGCCGTTGATAGAGGCTGGCCCGGGCCAGGTAGTCGGAGGCGTTGGCGTTGCCCAGCTCCAGCACGCGCTCGGCGTCGATCAGGGCGTCGATGTAGTCATCGTTCGTGAGGTACAACTGGCGCAGGTTGCGTGACAGCCGTTGCAGCATCTGCGCAGGTTCGGCGGTCTGCAAATGCTCGGCGCTGAGCTGCATGTTCGGGCCGTACTGGCGTTGCAGCAGTTCACGGCAATCGTTGGGGTACAGCCGGCGCCCGCCGCACGGGTCGAGCAGGTGATCGGCGCCTTGCACCCGCAGCAGGAAATGCCCGGGGAAGTTGACCCCGACCATGGGAATCTCCAGCCTTCTGGCCAGTTCCAGCGCAATCAGGCCCAGCGCCAGCGGCTGACCGCGCCGGCGTTCCAGTACTTTATGGAGCAATGCCACTTGCGGGCGCAAGGGCGTGAAGTCGTCCTGGGCGAACCCCAGGTCATTCATGCGCCGCAACAACGGTTGCGCCAACTCATTTACCGGCAGCATCGGTAATCCGTAGCTGACCCGCTGTTGCAAGTCCTTGAAGTCCGCCAGCACAGCTTCGGGATTCAGCTCTTTATCGTGTTCGGCGGCGATCCACAACGCCGCCTCGAACAGCGCGGGCGGTGATCGTTGCAGACAGTCGAAAAAGCGTTGGCGCGGGGTCATCAAAATCTCCGGGCAATGCCTCGTTTTAGCCCCGTCGCAGGCTTTCGTCCAGTGCTGAACACAGGCTGTAGCAGGTTATGTCCGAAAACCTTTAAAGCGGCGCTGCTTATTCCTGTGCGCTTCTGCAATTTTTGTGCGCAAGCCTATACTGGCGACTACAAGAAGTGATTCGGGAGCCCTACGATGTTCGCTCTCATGCAAAGCACTCGCCTTGAATCGCTGCACCTGAGCGTCGATCCGGTCACCGGGTTGAAGGCGGTGATTGCCATCCATAACAGCCGCCTGGGACCTGCCTTGGGCGGGTGTCGTTACCTTGCCTACCCCAGCGATGAATCCGCGATCGAGGATGCTGTGCGCCTCGCCCAAGGCATGAGTTACAAGGCGGCCCTGGCTGGCCTGGCTCAGGGTGGTGGCGTTGCGGTGATTATTCGCCCGGCCCATGTGGAAAACCGCGCCGCTGTATTCGAAGCGTTCGGGCGCTGGATCAATCAGCTCGACGGTCGCTACATCACCGCCATCGACGCCGGCACCTCGGTGGCGGACATGGACTGCATCGCCCAACATACGCAATTCGTCACCAGCACCACCGCTGCGGGTGACCCAGCACCGCATGCCGCCATGGGCGTATTCGCCGGCATTCGCAGCACCGCCATGGCCCGTTTGGGCAGCGATAATCTGGAAGGGCTGCGCATTGCCGTTCAAGGCCTGGGCAATGTTGGTTATGCCCTGGCCGAACAGCTGCACGCGGCTGGCGCCGAGCTGCTGGTCAGCGACATCGATCACGGCAAAGTACAACTGGCCATGGAGCAGTTGGGCGCTCATCCGATCGCCAACGAAGCGCTGCTCAGCACCCCTTGCGACATTCTCGCGCCTTGTGGCTTGGGCGGTGTGCTTAACAGGACCAGCGTGACGCAGTTGCGCTGCTCGGCGGTCGCAGGTTCGGCAAACAACCAACTGACCCATCTGGAAGTCGCCGATCAGCTGGAACGCCGGGGCATTCTGTATGCGCCGGATTACGTGATCAACGCCGGCGGACTGATCTACGTGTCGCTCAAACACCGTGGGGAAGAGCTGACGACCATCACCGCGCACCTGTCGAAAATCAGTTCACGGCTGACCGAAGTCTTCGCCCATGCCCAGGCGGAAAAACGCTCTCCGGCCAGGGTCGCGGATGAGTTGGCGGAGAAAGTGCTGTACCGATAAAAGTTTGAATCGATAAAGGAGTGAGTGCTTATCCGGCCAACTTGCTCCCCAAGCCCTGCGCCACAAACGCCGGGCCTGACAATCGCACGCCGACCCCGCGTGCCAGGAGCCCTGTGATGCTTCACAAGGTTGAGCTGCCCTACACCCGTTTTTTATCCCCTGACGGCCAGGTGCTCTGCGATCTTCCTGCCTGGGCCGACGACTTCAATCTGTTGACGCGCCTGTATCGGCAGATGGTTCTGACCCGCCTTTTCGACCAGAAAGCCGTCGCCCTGCAACGCACCGGGCGCATCGGTACCTACGCGCCGACCCTGGGCCAGGAAGCCATTGGCGTTGCGGTCGGCAGCCTGATGCACGCCGAAGACGTGCTGATCCCGTATTACCGCGACACCGCCGTGCAGCTGATGCGTGGCGTGCGCATGGAAGAAATCCTGTTGTATTGGGGTGGCGATGAGCGTGGCAGCGACTTTGTCGACCCGGCGGTGGCGCAGGATTTCCCGATCTGTGTGCCGATCGCCACCCAGGCCCTGCATGCCTGCGGCGTCGCCAGCGCATTCAAGATCCGTGGCGAGCATCGGGTCGCCGTCACCACTTGCGGCGATGGCGGCACCAGCAAAGGTGATTTTCTCGAGGCCCTCAATGTCGCTGGCGCCTGGCAGTTGCCGGTGGTGTTCATGGTCAACAACAACCAATGGGCGATCTCGGTACCGCGACGAATTCAGTGCGGCGCTCCTACGTTGGCGCAGAAAGCCATTGGCGCCGGGTTCCACGGTGAGCAAGTCGATGGCAACGACATCCTCGCCGTGTATGACCGCGTGCAAGCGGCCCTCGAACGGGCGCGCCACGGCAAAGGCCCGGTGTTGCTCGAATGCCTGAGCTATCGCCTCGGCGATCACACCACGGCCGACGATGCCACACGCTACCGCTCGGCGGACGAGGTCAAGCAAGCCTGGCTCGAAGAACCGATCAAACGTCTGCAGCGTTTCATGGTCGGGCAGGGCGTGTGGGATGAAAGCCGCGAGCAGGCGCTGATCAGAGAATGCCAGGGGTTGGTGCAGGTTGCTGTGGATAACTTCGAAGCGGCGGGCCTGCAGGCGCCGGCATCAGTGATCGATCATGTCTACGCCCAGTGGCCACAAGCCCTGGCCGAGCAGCGTGAAGACTTCCTCGAACGGGTGGCGCGCCGGACGGGAGGTTCGGGCCATGAGTAACGGTAAGGTAACGCTGCTGGAGGCGGTGAATCTGGCGTTGCATCGGGCCATGCGCGAAGACGAGAACGTTATCGTCCTCGGTGAAGACGTCGGGGTGAACGGTGGTGTGTTTCGCGCCACGCTGGGCCTGCGCGACAGCTTTGGTTTCAAGCGGGTGATCGACTCACCGCTGGCCGAAACCATGCTCGGCGGGCTGGTAGTGGGCATGGCGGCCCAAGGCTTGAAACCGGTGGTGGAAATCCAGTTCATGGGGTTTATCTACGCCACCATGGAGCACCTGGTGTCCCACGCCAGCCGCATGCGCAATCGCACGCGCGGGCGGCTCACTTGCCCGATAGTGCTGCGCTCGCCGATGGGCGCAGGGATTCGCGCGCCGGAACATCACAGCGAAAGCACCGAAGCCCTGTTCGCGCACATTCCGGGGTTGCGGGTGGTGATCCCGTCCTCGCCGGCCCGGGCCTATGGTTTGTTGCTCGCGGCCATCGACGACCCAGACCCGGTGATCTTTCTCGAACCGACCCGACTCTATCGCATGAACCCGCAACCGTTGCTGGACGACGGTAAACGCCTGCCGCTGGACAGCTGTTTCACCCTGCGCGAAGGCAGCGACATCACCTTGATCAGTTGGGGCGCCAGTGTGATGGAAACCCTGCAAGCCGCCACGCAACTGGCCGAGCAGGGCATCTCGGCGGAAGTAATCGATGTCGCCAGTATCAAACCGTTGGACCTCGACACAATGGAGGCCTCGGTGCGCAAGACCGGTCGCTGCGTGATCGTGCATGAGGCGCCGCGCTCCTGCGGGGTCGGCGCGGAAATCGCCGCCAGTCTCTACGAACGGGTGTTGCTGGAGTTGCAGGCACCGATCCAGCGAGTCACCGCGCCGGACATCCCGCCACCGCTGTATCGACTGGAATCGCTGTATATGCCTGGCGTCGAGGACATTCTTCACGCCTGTAACACCGTGCTGCGCCACGCCTGAAGAAGCCCTTGAAGAAACGCCAGAGGCCGAGGAGGTTGCGATGAAATACTTCAAACTGCCGGATCTGGGCGAAGGCTTGCAGGAAGCGGAAATCGTCCGTTGGCATGTGAAGGTCGGCGATACCGTCAAGGCTGACCAATTGCTGGTGTCGGTGGAAACCGCCAAGGCGCTGGTGGACATTCCCGCGCCCTACGACGGCGTGGTGGCGAAAACCTTCGGCGGCGAAGGCGACATCCTGCATGTGGGTGAGCCGTTGCTCGGTTACGAAGGCGAAGCGGACGCGGGCACCGTGGTCGGATGGCTTGAGGGCGGCGGCACGAATCAGGAGGATGCGTTTTTTATCGGCACCGCACCTTCGACCCGCGAATACCTGGCGAACCGCGCCACGCCGGCGGTGCGTCAATTGGCGCGGCAACTGGGCGTTGAACTGAGCGCCTTGGTCGGCACCGGCCAGGACGGCCAGATCACCCGCAGCGATGTGGAAAGCGCAGCCCAGATGGAACGTGAACGTTTCGGCGGTGAGAAGCTGCGCGGTGTGCGACGCAGCATGGCGTTGAACATGGCCAGGTCCCATGCCGAAGTGGTGCCGGTGACGATTTTCGGCGATGCCGATCTGCATCGCTGGGGGCAGGCGCGAGAACCACTGATTCGTCTGGCCAAGGCCATGGCGGCGGCCTGCGTGGTGGAGCCGGTACTCAACAGCGCCTTCGACGGTAAAACCCTGTCGCTCAAACAACACGAACGGCTCGACCTGGGCATTGCCGTGGATACACCGGACGGCTTGTTCGTGCCGGTGCTGCGCGATGTCGGCAATCGCTCGTCGGCGGACTTGAAAGAAGGTGTGATGCGCCTGCGCGCCGATGTGCAGGCGCGCTCGATTCCGCCCAAGGAGATGATGGGCGCGACCCTGACCCTGTCGAATTTCGGCACCTTGTTCGGCCGCTACGCCAACCCGGTGGTGGTGCCACCGCAAGTGGCGATCCTTGCCGCCGGGGCGATCCGCGATGAACCGGTGGCGGTCGAGGGCGCAGTGGCGGTGCATCCGATCCTGCCGCTGTCCCTGACCTTCGATCACCGCGTAGTGACGGGCGGCGAGGCGGCGCGGTTCTTCAAGGCGCTGGTGACGGCGCTGGAACAACCCGAGGCCTGACGTTTTGCGGGCATGAAAAAGGCCCTGAGCCATTGGACTCAGGGCCTATTCAATTCGGGCATTGCTTACTTCGGCGTCTTGGCGGCTTTGGCTGGCTTGGTCGGCTCAGCGGGCGCTACTTCAACAGGTGCAGCGACTTCAACAGGTGCAGCTTTTTCAGCGACTTCAGCTGGCGCATTCAGCAGTTCGGACAGTGCGTCCGGCTGGCTCTTGAACGCCTTGGCGAACACATCGCGATTTTTCGCCATGTAGATCCCGGCTTCTTCCACTTGCTGCTCGGTCAGGGACGGAACGGCTTTTTGCAACACTTCAGCCAGCAATTCGGCCAGTTCGAGCATTTTGTCATGACGGTCAGCTTCGGCTTTATCCATGAACAAGCGCTCCAGATCTCGGCTGCTGCGGTATACCACTTCGACGGCCATTCACCACCTCACATGCCTTCACATTTAGTTGTCTTTGCGACTACTGTATCTATATACAGCGAAAAGGATAAGCGAATCCCTGCGCTTTGGGTAGTGGCTTTTTAATGTAGACCGGATTCGGGGTTTGTCAGGTGAACGGGACGGGTGCGACCAAACGCCACGGAGCGTGTTTTAAAGCACCTCGCCATCATGTGGCAGGCAACCCCTGGCCTTTTTTCTGCATGCAGAACAACCGTCACGTCCAACCCGCATCATCCGCTCGAACCGAGCTAAGGAACAATCATCGTGAAAATCAACTGGGCCGAGAACCTGCGGCAGAACGTGCACCAACTGGCCGAGTCCCTGGGCAACCTGTTCGTCGAGACCTTCCACTACCTGGCGCTGTTCGCCATCGGTGCGGTGACTGCCTGGGCGGCGGTCATGGAGTTCATCGGGATGCTGGAACAGGGGCATATCAAGATCGATGACATCCTGTTGCTGTTCATCTACCTGGAACTGGGGGCGATGGTCGGGATTTACTTCAAGACCAACCACATGCCGGTGCGGTTCCTGATCTACGTGGCGATCACCGCGCTGACACGGCTGCTGATCTCCAACGTCTCGCACCACAATCCACCGGATCTGGGGATCATCTACCTGTGCGGCGGGATCCTGCTGCTGGCGTTTTCGATTCTGGTGGTGCGTTACGCTTCGTCGCAATTTCCTTCGGTGAAGATCGAACACCCGCAGCGCAAGATCGGTGCGGGTTCCGGTGAGCATCCTGAAGTGGAGAAGGGCGAGCTTTAAAACCCGATTTCAGGTCGGGGCCGGGCTTTGGCCTGTGGCGGCGGCAGCTTACGGTTGTCGCCGTCGGTCATGGCTTCGAGGATGGCCACGGCACATTCACCCTGTTCGATGGCGATGCCGAACTGAATGCTTTGTACCAGGCGTTTGAGGCGCTTGGGGTCATTGCGTTGTTCGGCGCTGATCATCCGTTTGGCCACCACGCGGCCAGCGTTGGAGAGGGTCAGCATGATGCTGCCGTCCAGGCCCTGGATGCTCAGGTTGATTTGATAATCCGCTGCAAAGGCATCGGTAATGAGCTGAAAAGGGTTGTCCATAATGCGTCACCGCCTGATTGAACGTGCAGTTGTTGACGGCCATGATCGGGATTAGTTCGCAATACCAGACCACCGGCCTTCCATGTTCATGCGCTTTCTTCCGTGCCGCACAAGGGAGATAGCAAGGGGCATGCCGGAAAAACTGTCGGACAATGTTTACGGCAAAAAAACGGCGGGCACTCTGGCCCGCCTTCTTTTTGCCTGCCCGTTTCAGGGCATAAATGAATAGATGATCGCAGACAGTGCAATCAGACCGACCAACACCACGAACACGTTCGAGGCCTGGCCCGAGTACTGGCGCAAGGCCGGCACACGGCGGATGGCGTACATCGGCATCAGGAACAACAGGCAGGCGATGATCGGCCCGCCGAGGGTTTCGATCATGCCCAGGATGCTCGGGTTGAAGGTCGCCACGGCCCAGCAACTGAGGATCATGAACAGCGCAGTGAGGCGGTTCAGCCAACCAGCAGAGACGACTCGACCACGGCCACGCAGGCTTTTCACGATCAGGCCCTGAAAGCCTTCGCTGGCGCCGATGTAATGGCCCAGGAAGGATTTGGTGATTGCCACCAGCGCAATCAGCGGCGCGGCGTAAGCGATGACCGGTGTCTGGAAGTGGTTGGCCAGGTACGACAGGATCGAAATGTTCTGCGCCTTCGCCGCGGCCAAATCAGCCGGGGACAACGCCAGCACGCAGCTGAAGCAAAAGAACATAACCGTGACGACCATCATGGCGTGAGCGATCGCCAGAATGCCGCTGCTTTTGCGTTCGGCTTGCTTGCCGTAACGCTGCTTCTGATCGACGGCGAAGGCGGAAATGATTGGCGAATGGTTGAACGAGAACACCATCACCGGGATCGCCAGCCACAAGGTCTTGAAGAACAGCGGCAGCGGCATGCCCTCGCTGGCGGTGGCGAAGAACGCGCCGTTCCAGTTCGGGATCAGGCTGACACCGAGCAGCAGCAAGGCTGCGACGAACGGGTAAACCAGCACGCTCATGCATTTGACGATGACGCCCTGACCACAACGGACGATGGCCATCAGGCCGAGAATCAGCCCCAGTGACAGGATCGCCCGGGGCGGTGGCGTCATGTGCAACTGGTGCTCCATGAGGCTGCTCAGGGTATTGGTCAGCGCCACGCTGTACACCAGCAGAATCGGGAAAATCGCAAAGAAATACAGCAGCGTGATCAGTTTGCCGGCACCGATGCCGAAGTGTTCTTCCACCACTTCGGTGATGTCCCCGGAACGGCCGGACAACACGAAACGAGTCAGACCGCGGTGTGCAAAGAATGTCATCGGAAACGCCAGCACTGCCAGGATCAGCAGCGGCCAGAAACCACCCACACCGGCGTTGATCGGCAAAAACAGCGTGCCGGCGCCAATCGCTGTGCCATAGAGGCCAAGCATCCAGGTGGTGTCGTGTTTACTCCAGCCTTTGTGAGTTATTTCGCTACTGCGTGTGAGGTCTACAGCGGGATTATCGGCAGCAGGTGTACGTACATCGGTCATCGTTTTCGCCTCGTTATTGTTTTTGCTCGGGCTCACGGCGGGCAGACCGTTTGAAACTACTGCGCTCGACAATCCTGCGTTAAAAACAGGCTCGGAATGCTCATTTACAGCCAGTAAACTCCGCTTCCTCGCCTGTTTTTGCCTTGTCTTGTCTTCGCTCGCTACGTTTCAAACGGCCTGCCGGGACGGTCAGGAAATGCTCCTCAGCACTCCACCCAGCTAACAGCCAGGCCGCCCCGTGAAGTTTCTTTGTATTTGTCGTGCATATCGGCGCCGGTATCGCGCATGGTGCGGATCACCCGGTCCAGGGAAATGAAGTGTTTGCCGTCGCCGCGCAGGGCCATTTGCGTGGCGTTGATCGCCTTCACCGCGGCAATCGCGTTGCGCTCGATGCACGGTACTTGCACCAGGCCGCCGACCGGGTCGCAGGTCAGGCCGAGGTTGTGTTCCAGGCCGATTTCAGCGGCGTTTTCCAGTTGTTCCGGGGTGGCGCCGAGCACGTCGGCCAAGCCGGCGGCGGCCATGGCACAGGCCGAGCCGACTTCACCCTGGCAGCCGACTTCGGCGCCGGAGATCGAGGCGTTTTTCTTACAGAGAATGCCTACGGCGGCGGCACCCAAAAAGAACGCCACGACGTCATCGTCCGACGCGTCCGGGTTGAATTTCATGTAGTAGTGCAGCACGGCCGGAATGATCCCCGCCGCCCCGTTTGTAGGCGCGGTGACCATCCGTCCGCCCGCGGCGTTTTCTTCGTTCACGGCGAGGGCGAACAGGTTCACCCACTCCATGGCCGACAGGGTGGAGCTGATGACGTTCGGTTTGCCGATTTCCAACAGGCTGCGATGCAATTTCGCGGCGCGGCGCGGAACATTCAGTCCGCCGGGCAGGATGCCTTCGTGACGTAAGCCTTGCTCGACGCACTCGCGCATCACCGACCAGATGTGCAACAGGCCCTGACGGACTTCGGCTTCGCTGCGCCAGGCCAATTCATTGGCCATCATCAATTCGGACACCCGCAGACCGTGCTGTTTGCAGAGCTTGAGCAATTCGGCGGCGCTGGAAAAATCGTACGGCAGCACGACGTCGCTGGCCGGCGCAATGCCGGACTCGGCTTCGGCCGCTTCGATGATGAAACCGCCGCCCACCGAGTAGTACGTCTGCTCGAACAGCTCACCGGTTTCGCCGAAGGCTGTCAGGGACATGGCGTTAGGGTGGTAGGGCAGGCTCTCGTCGAGCAGCAGGAGATCGTGCTGCCAGTTGAAGGCGATGGTCGCTTTGCCGGCCAGGGACAGCTTGCCGGTTTCCCGCAGGTGCTGGATGCGCGAATCGATACTGGTCGGATCGATGCTGTCCGGCCATTCGCCCATCAGGCCCATGACACAGGCGCGGTCGGTGGCATGGCCGACGCCGGTGGCGGAAAGCGAGCCATAAAGGCGGATTTCTACCCGACGTACGGCGACCAGCAAATTCTGGTCAATCAGTGCTTGGGCAAAGGTCGCTGCGGCGCGCATCGGGCCGACTGTGTGGGAACTGGACGGACCGATGCCGACTTTGAAGAGATCGAAAACACTGATAGCCATGCTAAAGCCTATACAAGCAATGGAAGAGAAATCGCCGCCATTTTTGTAGGCCAAGCGCAATGTCGGCGATACTGCCTATCTCGGTCCTACGTGACCAACGAAACTTCCTAAGATAGCCTTTAGCAGGACTAAACGATGAGTCGTCAATTGCACGCCCAGACTTACGTCTGGCTGCACGTGTTTTCCTGTGCCGCGCGGCACCTGTCGTTCACCCGTTGCGCCGAAGAACTGCACATCACGCCGGGTGCGGTCAGTCAGCAAATTCGGCAACTGGAAGAGCGGCTGGGGTTTCGCCTGTTTCACCGTCGCGCCCGTGGGGTGGAGTTGAGTGCGCAAGGCCAGCGCCTGGCCATTACCGTCAACGAGGCTTACGGCAGCATCGACGCAGAATTGCGACGACTGGATGCAGGAATGATCAGCGGGATTTTGCGGGTGCGTTCGATTCCCTCGTTCCTGAGCAAATGGCTGACCCCGCGTTTGCCGCGTTTGCAGCAGCGCTTCCCGGACATTCAATTGCGCCTGGTGGCGGAGGACAGCAGCGTGCCGCTGCACGAGGGTGATTTCGACCTGGCGATCGATCTGAATGACGGCAGCTATCCCGGGTTGTTATCCACAACCTTGCTCGACGAACAGATATTCCCGGTGTGCGCCCCGAGCCTGTTGCGAGGGCGGCCGCCGCTGCACGGTCCGGCAGACTTGATGCACTTTCCGTTGTTGCACGACATTACCGCCTGGCGCGGCAGTTACGAATACGCGGAATGGGAGTTTTACCTCAATGCCATCGGCTTCGAAGGCGCGGACGTGCGGCGCGGGCACACCTTCAACCGCAATCACCTGACCATCGAAGCGGCGATTGCCGGGATGGGTGTGGCGATTGCGCGGCGAACGCTGCTTAACGATGAGCTGGAACGGGGCACGCTGATCGTGCCGTTTGGCCTGGCGGTGCCCAATCACAAGCGCTACGTGCTGCTCTATGCGCCGGGTGCGCTGAGTCATCCGGGCGTACGTGCGGTGCATGACTGGCTGGTGGAAGAGGCAGGGGTTTTTCGCAGCCAGCACCCACTGGGGGAACGGGCAGATGTGGGCAATTATGAGTGAAGAGAGGGGCAACCCAACTCCCGACATTAACAGTGCTTTTGCTCGTTGTCCGGCTTTTTTTGCGTATGAATATTTATCTTTTTTTAGGGGTTGAAATGTTCCGCGCACACACCGATTGTGTAACCAAGAGGTTGCGGTGATGACGCCCAAGGGCCAGCCGATGCGCCTCTTGCGAGCTAGCTGAAATAAGGGAAGAACTATGCAAATCCAAGTCAATAGCGATAACCATATTCAAAGCAGTAAACGACTGGAGGAGTGGGTACGTACTACCATTGAGAGCACGCTCGAACGTTATGAAGAGGACCTGACCCGCGTCGAGGTCCATCTGCGGGACGAGAACGGCGACAAGCCTGGTCCCCATGACATGCGCTGCCAGCTGGAAGCGCGGCCAAAAGGCCACCAACCGATTTCCGTTACCCATAAAGCCGCCTCCCTGGAACTGGCGATCGACGGGGCAGCCGAAAAACTTGAACATGCGCTGGAGCATATGTTTGGCAAATTGCGCGGCAAACCACGCGCCGCGGTGGTTCCGTTCGATAGGGGCGCCCATGCCGATGCACTGCTTGAAGATGAGTTTCTCGAGAACGAACAGGCTGCGCTCAACGGCTGAGGCCTGATTCACCTTTTACCTTCCTGATTAAAACGGGCCTGCGATTGCAGGCCCGTTTTTGTTTCAGTGTCCACCGGTCCCCTGCGGCAAAGGAACTTGCTGTGGTGAAGGGGCTTTCTGTGGCGAGGGGGCTTGCCCCCGTTGGACTGCGAAGCAGTCCCAAAACCATTCCCAAGAGTCGTGTCAGGCAAAACCGGATAGCAGATATTGCGACTGCTGCGCAGCCGAACGGGGGCAAGCCCCCTCGCCACAAAAATGTCCGACCTCAGGCCTCAGTAATCAAAACGCCACCGACGTCTGCACATACACCGTCCGCGGTTCTCCCACGTACTTGCCCTTGTTGTTGTCATCGAACGAGCGGGTGAAGTACTGGTGATTGAAGATGTTCTTCACCCCCACCGCCACATTCAAATCCGACAGTTTCGGCCCGAAGTCATACGCCGCGCGGCTGCTGAACAACATGTAGCCCGGAATCCTGCCGGTGCTGCCATCAGCGCTCTCTGTAGAGGTGTTGGCGTTGTCGGCGAACTGGTCACTCTGGTAGCTACTGTCCAGATTCAGTTTCCAGGCGCCTTCGGTATAGCCGACGCCGATCGTGCCTTTGTGTTTCGAGGAGAACGGCACGCGATTGCCCTTGTTCGGCCCGTCTTCGCGGATGGTCGCGTCAACATAGGCGTAAGTCGCGTACACATCGAAACCAGCCAGCGCCGGGCTCAAGTCGTCGAGGGCATAGTTGACGCTGGTCTCGATACCTTGATGACGGGTTTCGCCACGGGCGATCACCGAGTCGTTGGTTTGATTGCTTTCATACTGGTTATCGAAGTTGATCAGGAACGCGCCAATCTCGGCACGCAACGCGCCGTTGTCGTAACGGGTACCCAGCTCCCAGGTGCGGGCCTTCTCCGGTTTGACTTCACCGCTGGTCACCCGGTTGGGCATCTGACTGTATTGCACGCTGCCGAACGAGCCTTCGGTGTTGGCGTAGAGGTTCCAGCTGTCGGTCAGGTGATAGAGCACGTTCAATGCGGGCAGGGCGGTGTTGTAGTCGCCCTTGTATTTCACATTGGTCAGATTGTTGGTCTGCTGCGACTCGATCATTTCGTAGCGGATGCCCGGTGTGATCGTCCACTTGCCGATGTCGATCCGGTCGTCGACGAAGAACGCATTGGCTTCGGTACCGCCCCGTGTGTCGCGGTCGTTGCGGCTGTTGGTGGTCGGGAGCTCGTTGCTGGCGATCGGCGTGCGGTAGCGCAGTTCGTGGCCGGCCTCGTTGATGTAGCGATAGCCGACGCCGACTTCGTGACTGGTTTGGCCGAGATCGAAGCCTTGGGCGAAACGGGTTTCCAGGCCGCGCACCCAGTACTCGCGTGGCGACAGCGAGAGAAACGTGCCCTGGTCCAGATAACCGCTACGCAGGGTTTTGGTGAAGAACGTATTGGCGGTGAACTCGCGGCGATCTTCCTGATAGCGATAGCCGAAGTTGAACATTGTGCGGCGACCCCAGAACTGGTCTTTCGGGCGGGTCGACTGGTAAGGGTTGGCGTCGTAATCGGCGACGTTCAGCCCGCCGGGCATGTCCGCCTTGCCTTCGTAGTACTGGGCCATGGCGTTGAAGCTGTTGGCCTCATCGAGCTGGTATTTGCCTTTGAGGATCAGGTCGTCGATTTCGGTGTCGCTGTGTTCGCGCCAGTCGCCACCGCGGGTGCCCGAGTACAGAATCGCGCCGCCCAGGCCGTTGTCGGCCGTGCCGCCGGCCAGCAGGTTGCCGGTGGTCTTGAAGCCATCGTGGCTGGACGACGGACTGGTTTCGCTCTGGAAACCGCCCTTGACCGTCGGCTCATCGGGAATGGCGCGGGTCACGAAGTTGACCACGCCGCCGACGTTTTGCGGGCCGTAGCGCACCGCACCGCCGCCGCGCACCACGTCGACTGCGTCCATGTTGCCCATGCTGATCGGCGCAAACGACAACTGCGGCTGGCCATAAGGCGCGAAAGGCACCGGAATGCCATCCATCAATACCGTCGAACGGGAGGCCAGTCGTGGGTTGAGCCCGCGAATGCCGAAGTTCAGGGCCATGTCATGGCTGCCGGTGCCGTTGTTGTCCGGCGCATTCATCCCCGGGATACGGTTGAGCACGTCCCGGGCTTGAGTCGCGCCTTGGCGTTCAAACTCTTCGCGGCGGATCACGTCGCGAGCGCCGGGGTGTTCGAAGACGTTGGTCTGCGCTGCATCGCCGAGCCAGTCGCCGACCACTTTCGAGGTGTCCAGCTCCAGCGCCGCATTGCCCACCGGTTGCAGGCTGAAGGCATTGTTGCCCTCGGCGCGGGCTTGCAGGCCGGTGCCTTCGAGCAAGGCGTTCAAGCCTTGTTCGGCGGTGTAGTTGCCTTCCAGGCCGCGACTCTGCACACCGCTGGTGACTTGCGAGCCAAAGGAGATCAGCACGCCGGCTTCACGGCCAAACTGGTTGAGTGCGTTTTCCAGCGAAGACGGTGCGATGTGGTACGGCTTGGCGTCAGCGGCATGCACCAGGGGCAGAGCGCCCAAGCCCAGGCTGGCGCCCAGCAAGAGTTGGCGCAAGGTGCGGGCCAGAGGAATGAGACGGGTGGGTTGCATGGAGGGTGATCCTGAGAAGGTTGAATCAAGGGGGCTTTCCTTCTCTGTCACGCCAGATCTGAAAAACGGCTCACGTTGGGCGAATATTTTTACAGATTTACCGTTTTGCTTTTTGTGGCGAGGGAGCTTGCTCCCGCTCGGCTGCGAAGCAGTCGTAAACTAAGCAGGCATTCTTTCTGGAAAACTCCGGTGGCAAATTTTGGGGCTGCTTTGCAACCCAACGGGAGCAAGCTCCCTCGCCACAGGTTATGTATGTTGATCAAGATTCAGACCCTCGCCTCAACCGTCACCCAATACCGCGTAAACCGCTTCACCTTCACCGGCAAACTGATTTCCAGCAGATCAAGAACCCGCTCGCTGTCGTCCAGTGGATAAGTCCCGGAGATCAGTAGATCGGCAACATTTGCGGCGCAATTGAGTTGCCCGCGGCGATAGCGGCCGAGTTCGTCGAGGAAGTCCCCCAGGCGCATGTGTGCGGCCACCAACATGCCATCGGCCCAGGCGCCGCTGTTGGCGTCCAGTGGCAGGGGAGTGCCGATACCGCGTGCGGCGAAGCTCAACTGCCGGGCGGTTTGTAGCAGCAGCGGGGCGCCGTCATCGGGCTTCAATTCGACGCTGCCTTCGAACACCGCCACGTGAGTGCGTTCGGCAAACTGCCGAACGTTCAGTCGCCCACCCTGGGTTTTCAACAGGCCTTGCGCGGTCTGTATCTGAAACGCCTGGGTGGCGGTCAGCAGTATCTCGCCTTCGAGCAGGCGGATCAGCCGTTGCTGGCCTTCGACTCGCACATCGGCAGCACTGGCGGTGTTGAGTTGCAATTGACTGCCATCGCCGAGCGGTACTTTGCGTCGCTGGCCAATGGGGCTGCGGAAGTCGGCCAGCAACGGCGTCAACGGATTGTGCTCACGCAGGCCCCAAGTGACTGCCGACCCCGCGCCGAGAATCAGCAACAGCTTCAACGCCTGACGACGGCCGGCGGATTTCGGTGCGTTAACGGCGGCGTGGGCCAGCGGTGAAGACAAGCCGCGCAAGCGTTGATTGACCCGCTGAATGTGCTCCCAGGCCCGTCGATGTTCGCCATGGGCGTCGAGCCATTGTTGCCAGGCGATTTGCTGGCGCGGGCTCAACGGACCTTGCTGGATTTCCATCAACCAGTACACGGCCTGTTCGGCGACTTGAGAGGAAAAATCCCCAGGGCTGTTCATAGCGCGAAGTAGCAGCGCATCGCCGCTTTGTTCAGGTGCCGTTTGACCGTGGCGATGGAAATGCCCAGTTCGACGGCAATCTGCGGGTACGTCAAACCATCAATCTGAGCCAGCAAAAAGGCGCGTTTGACCAGGCGCGGCAAACCGTCGAGCAACTGGTCGAGTTCCAACAGGGTTTGCAGGATGATCGCCCGGTCTTCCTCCGACGGTGCGACGATTTCCGGCATCTGCGCCAGCGCATCGAGGTAGGCGCGCTCCAGGTCCTGGCGGCGGTAATGATTGAACAGCACGCGCTTGGCGATGGTGGTGAGGAACGCCCGTGGTTCGATGATTTGCGGTGTTTCCCGTGCCGTCAGCACTCGCATGAAGGTGTCTTGGGCCAGATCCGCGGCGCTGTCAGGGCAGCCGAGTTTGCGCCGCAGCCAACCGGTGAGCCAGTTGTGATGGACGTGATAAAGGACTTCGACGGTAGTGGCTGACGACAACGGAACCGCTCCGGACGCATTTTGATACGTTAGAGAACAAGAATTGTTCGCATTGTAGTGGCGCGGGCCTGCATCCGGCAATCGGCGCTTGGCCGTTATCTCATCGTCTCCTTTGCGTATGAGAATATTTATCATTAATATCGCCGGCTTGTGGGTCTTGTGGCATTCACGAGGCCGTACCCGGTTTGTTCTGACCCGATGATCACCCGCCCTCCCGAAACCCATGACGCCGAGCACGATGAACATCGCGGCGCCCGTGCGCATTTCCTTCAGGTGTTTTTGTCCCAGCGTTCGCAAATGGAGGCGCTGGTGAGCCGTCGTGTCGGCTGTCGGGCGACGGCGGCGGATCTGGTGCAGGATTTGTTCCTGCGCTTCTGGCGTCGGCCGCTGGTGCAGGTTGAAGAGCTCAGCACGTATCTGCTGCGTTGCGCCGGCAACATCGCCATCGACCATTTGCGCAGTGAAGGCGCGCGGGTGCGGGTCAACGAAGGCTGGATGCCGGAGCAACCGGACAGCCAGGGCTGCGAGCCGCAAGCAGCCCTGGAGGCGGGCAACGATTTGCGTCATGTCGAAGCGGCCTTGCGCGCATTGCCCGAGCGCACGCGGCAGATCTTTCTGCTCAACCGCATCCATGGCCGCAAGTACGCCGAAATCGCCAAGGCCATGGGCCTGTCCCAAAGCGCCGTGGAAAAACATATGATGCGCGCCCTCGAGGCTTGCAAGGCCAGCCTGCGGGAACCCGAACCGCGCACGCCAGGGAACGCACCGTGAACCACACCGAACGCGCCACGCCGACGCCTGCTCAGGAGCGGGACGCTTTCGCCTGGCTCAGTCTATTGCATGACCAGCCCGGCAGCAGCGATCAACTCACGTTCAGTCGCTGGTTGCAGGCTGATCCCGCCCACGCCGAGGCCTATGCCCAAGCGCAAGTGGTGTGGGAGTTGAGCGAAGTACCGGCGCGGACCTTGGCTGATGAAGAGGCTTTTGCCTTGCAGGGCTACCTCAATGCGATGAATCGCGCGCGCGGGGGGCGCGTCCGGCGTTGGTCTGGTGCGTTGGCCATAGCGGCGTGTCTGGTGTTGATGATCGGCGTCGGCGCTGGTTGGCAGCCGTCGCGCTGGGTTGATGATCTGGGTGCGGACTACGTGTCGGCGCCGGGGCAGATTCGTACCGTGACGCTGGCGGATCAGTCGCAAGTGACGCTGGATGCCGACAGCGCAATCGCGGTGGATTTCAGTCGCGGTGAGCGGCACGTCCAGCTGCGTCGCGGTGCCGGATTTTTCAGCGTGACGCACACCGGCGAGCCCTTTGTGGTGGGGGCGGAAAAGGGCGAGGCGCGGGTCTTGGGCACGCAGTTCGAAGTGCGCCTGCAACCCCATGGCGCGCAGGTCACGGTGTTATCCGGGCGGGTTGCAGTGACGGCCGACAAGAACGCCGCGCAGCAAATTCTGAGCGCCGGCCAGCAAGTGGCTTATGCCGACGGCTCGTCGGACAAACTCCACGCCGTCGACAGCGAAGCGCAGTTGGCCTGGCGTCAGGGCTGGCTCAATTACTACAAGGCGACACTGGCCGATGTGGTGCAAGACCTGCGGCGTTATTACCCCGGGCGCATTGTGTTGCTCAATGAGCAACTGGCGGCGCGGCGGGTCAGCGGCAGTTTTCCGAGCCAGGATCCGCAGGCGGTGTTGAGTTCGTTGCAGGGCGTGATGGGGTTTGAGCAGCATCACGTTTTGGGGAATTTGATTATTTTGCGTTGAAGATGAAGATCAAAAGATTGCAGCCTTCGGCAGCTCCTACGTGCCTGTGGGCGCCGCCGAAGGCTGCGATCTTTTGAGCTTCTGAAAATATTTTCAACTTTCTGATGAGGTAAACCCGATCGCCATCCGTGTAGTGACTGAAACTGCGAGTCATTCGCATCCGTAGTCGTTCTACACAGGTCATGAGCAATGAAGTCCAGGGCAAAATCGGGTTCGGTCAAACAATGGTTCGGTGTATCTGCATTAAGCTTTTCAGCGTTGGCGTTGCTGCCGTTGAGCGTGGCATGGGCGGCTGAAGCCAGCAGTACCCAGCAACGCGCGCCGTTCAGCTTTGCAATGGCCGCCAAACCGCTGCCCCAGGCCCTGAGCGACTTCAGCCGGATCACCGGCATCAGCGTGGTCTATACCGACGAAGCGCCTTACGGCATTACCGCTCCGGCGGTCAGCGGGCAGATGAGCGCCGAACAGGCGATGCAGCGTTTGCTCAGCGGTTCGGGTTTCACCTTCCGCCGCACTGATGCCCAGACCCTGGCGCTGGAGCCTGTGCCCAGCGAAGGGACATTGAACCTGGGCGCCACCACCATCACCTCGGTGGCGCAACAACCCATGAGTTATCAACCGCCACCCACCAGTTCGGTGATGCGTTCGTCGGCCTTGCTCCAGGAAATCCCGCAGACCGTCAACGTGATCCCGGCCCAGGTCATTCGCGATCAGGCGCCGCGCAATCTGGATGATGCGCTGGCCAACGTCAGCGGCATCACCCAGGGCAACACACTGGCGAGCACCCAGGATTCGGTAATGACCCGCGGTTTCGGTGACAACCGCAACGGCTCGATCATGCGCGACGGCATGCCAGTGATCCAGGGCCGTGGCCTGAATGCCACGGTCGACCGGGTCGAAGTGCTCAAAGGCCCGGCGTCCTTGCTCTACGGCATTCAGGACCCGGGCGGCGTGGTCAACATGGTCAGCAAGAAGCCCGAGCTTGAGCAGTACAACGCACTGACCCTGCGCGGCTCGACCTATGGCGATGGCAAGAACGGCAGCGGCGGCAGCCTCGACAGTACCGGCGCCCTCGGCGATTCCGGGCTGGCGTACCGCATGGTGCTGGACCACGAAGACGAAGATTACTGGCGCAACTTCGGCACCCATCGTGAGACGTTGGTAGCGCCGTCGCTGGCCTGGTTCGGTGAAAGCACCAAGCTGCTGTTCTCCTACGAGCACCGGGAATTCCTGACCCCGTTCGACCGTGGGACGGTGATCGATCCGCGCACCAACCACCCGTTGGACATCTCGCGCAATGAACGTCTCGACGAGCCGTTCAACAACATGGAAGGCCGCTCGGACCTGTATCACTTCGAGGCCGATCACGAACTCAACGACAACTGGAAAGCCCACTTCGGCTACAGCTGGAACCGCGAAACCTACGACGCCAGCCAGGTGCGCATCACCGCCATCGACACCAAGAAAGGCACGTTGACCCGCAGCATGGACGGCACGCAGAACGCCATCAGCACCGACCGCTTCACCACCGCCAGCCTCGAAGGCAAAGTCAATGTGCTGGGCATGCAACATGACCTGGTGTTCGGCGTCGATGACGAGTACCGCAAAATCTACCGCGAAGACCTGATCCGCCAGAAAAGCCTGACCACCTTCAGCTACGTCAACCCGGTGTATGGCCGCGAAGTGGCGGGCACCACCGTCAGCGCGCCCGACAGCGCCCAGACCGATGAGCTGCGCAGCGATTCGATATTCCTGCAGGACTCGATCCACCTCAACGACCAGTGGATTCTGGTGGCCGGCGGGCGTTTCCAGGAATACGACCAGTACGCCGGCAAAGGCGTGCCGTTCAAGGCCAACACCGACAGCAACGGCCAGAAATGGGTACCGCGCGCCGGCCTGGTGTACCGTTACACCGACGAGTTGTCGTTTTACGGCAGCTACACCGAATCCTTCAAACCCAACTCGACCATCGCGCCGCTCAGCGGCAGCAGCACCGTGCTTGATGGCAGCGTGGCACCGGAAGAAGCCAAGTCCTGGGAGATCGGCGCCAAGCTCGACATGCCGGGTCGTATCACCGGCAACGTTGCACTGTTCGACATCAAGAAGCGCAACGTACTGGTCGCCAACTCTGAAGGCCCGACCACGATCTATAGCGCCGCCGGTGAAGTGCGTTCCCGTGGTCTGGAAGTGGACATGACCGGGCAGCTCAGTGACCGCTGGAGCATGATCGGCAGCTATGCCTACACCGATGCCGAAGTCACCGAAGACCCGGACTACAAAGGCAAGCGCCTGCAAAACGTCGCCCGGAACACCGGCTCGCTGTCGGCGGTCTACGACTTCGGCACCATCGTCGGTGGCGATCAGTTGCGGGTTGGCGCGGGGGCGCGTTATGTCGGTGAGCGAGCGGGTAACGCGGTGAACGATTTCGACCTGCCGAGCTACACCGTGGCCGATGCGTTCGCCACCTATGACACCAAGGTCGAAGGGCAGAAGGTCAAGTTCCAGCTCAACGTGAAGAACCTGTTTGACCGCACCTATTACACCTCGGCGGCGAGCCGGTTCTTTGTGTCGATGGGGGATTCGCGGCAGATTTCGTTATCCAGCACCCTGGAGTTCTGAGTCAACCCGCAAAAGATCGCAGCCTTCGGCGTAGGAGCTGCCGAAGGCTCGGGCCGCGTTCGGACGATCCTTTGATCTTGCTTTACCGCAAAAACGCCTGCCGATACTCGCCGGGCGTGCCACCCAACGCCTGTCGAAACCGGTTGGTGAAATGGCTCGCACTGGCAAACCCGCACGCCAGCGCAATCTCCCCCAACGGCTGCGACGATGCGCGCAACAACTCCCGCGCGCGGCTCAATCTTCGGGCCAACACATACTGATGCGGCGGCAAGCCGAAGCTCACACGAAACATCCGCGCAAAATGATATTCCGACAGCGCGCATAAGCTCGCCAATTGCCCAAGGCTGATCGCCTCCGCCAACTGACTGTCGATGAACTCCACCAACTGCCGTCGCTGATGCGCCGCCAATCCACCCTTGAGGCGCAAGCCCTGACGCACACCAACCTGACTGAGCAAGGCATGGCTGAGCATCTCGTGGGCCAGGCTGCTGGTGAGCAGGCGTTCGCCGGGTTCGTCCCAGTTGAGGGCGATCAACTGCCGAAAGTGCCGGGCTTGCTGCGGGTCTTCGAGGAACGTGCGCTCGCGCAGCTGCAACTCTCGCGGCTCGCGATCCAGCAGCGTGACGCAGCCAAGGGCAAATTGTTCGGGGCTGAAATACAGGTGGGCCAGGCGAATGTCGCCGTTGATCACCCAGCCTGACTGATGGTCGGCGGGCAGAATGCACAGCTTGTCCGGGCCGCCCTTGGTGCCGGGCTGGTCGCGGCGAAAGGTGCCGGTGCCACCGGCGATGTAGCACGACAAAGTGTGATGGCTCGGCGCTTCGTAGTCCTGGGCGTCATGGTGGTTGCTCCACAAAGCCGCAGCCATGCCGTCACCGAGCTCGGCGCTGTGCTCCAGGCGAGCATTGGGCGAGCGGTTGAGGGCTTGAAAGACTTGCAACGTTTCCAGTGCGGCCATGATCGGTTCTCTCCAACGCCTTGCATCCTACTCCGTAGACGCTGGCCTGCCAGCCTGCCGACCGACAAAAGCGCAAGTTTATGCAAGTGCAAAAGGGGGGCGCGCCGGACACTGAAGGCCTATTCAGGAGTCTTCACCATGAACCTCTCGTTATACCTGCTGACCGTGTTGATCTGGGGCACCACCTGGATTGCCTTGAAATGGCAACTGGGCGTGGTGGCGATTCCAGTGTCGATCGTCTATCGCTTCGGCCTCGCCGCGCTGGTGCTGTTCGTGATGTTGTTGCTTAGCCGGCGCCTGCAAGTGATGAACCGTCGCGGGCATCTGATTTGCCTGGCGCAGGGGCTGTGCCTGTTCTGTATCAATTTCATGTGTTTCCTCACCGCCAGCCAGTGGATTCCCAGCGGTCTGGTCGCCGTGGTGTTTTCCACCGCAACGTTGTGGAACGCCTTCAATGCGCGGGTGTTCTTCGGCCAGAAAATCGCCCGCAATGTGCTGATGGGCGGCGCGTTGGGCTTGCTCGGTCTTGGTCTGTTGTTCTGGCCGGAGCTGGCCGGTCATACCGCCAGCCCGGAAACATTGCTCGGGCTGGCTCTGGCGTTGCTCGGAACCTTGTGCTTCTCGGCGGGCAACATGCTGTCGAGTCTGCAGCAGAGGGCCGGCCTGAAACCCCTGACCACTAATGCCTGGGGCATGGCTTATGGCGCAGCGATGTTGTCGGTGTGGTGCCTGGTCAAAGGCATCCCGTTCGACATGGAATGGAATGCCCGTTACATCGGCTCGTTGCTGTACCTGGTGATTCCGGGCTCGGTGATCGGCTTCACCGCCTACCTGACGCTGGTCGGCCGCATGGGGCCGGAGCGGGCGGCGTATTGCACCGTATTGTTCCCGGTGGTGGCGCTGAACGTGTCAGCGTTTGCCGAGGGGTATCAATGGACGGCGCCGGCATTGGTGGGGTTGGTGCTGGTGATGTTGGGCAATGTGCTGGTGTTTCGTAAGCCGCGTGCAGTGCTGTCGCCAAACCACGGCAAGTTGGCTTGAGCAGGAAAAATGTCGAGTGCTGAGCATCAGTGCTCGACTTTTAACGCGATATAAATCATCAGCGGCAATATGAAGTCGACAATATGCCGAGCCCAGTCTTTGGCGTTCCAGGTCTGCGATGTGTCCATGTCGAACCATTCAACACCGATGACTTGCAGGCAAACGTAGTAGATAAATATGGCGGTCAATAGTCCGATGATCGAGAGCTTCTTGGCTTCGTGGAATACGTCAGCCGATTCGTTGATTTTTCGGTACAGGTGATAAGTCCCAACCAGGCAGCACGCCGTGTAAATTACTTCCATCGTAATAACGAACCAGTAAATCCGGTGGTGCAGCATGGGCGAATCGATCGCTCTGTAGCGGATGTTGTCGTTTACCTGCGTTGTGTCCATGCTCAGAATATGGGCGACATATTCATAATTTGATGAGTAGTCGGTGAAGTTGTGAAACATCACAAGCAA
Source organism: Pseudomonas sp. Pseusp18 (assembly GCF_059506005.1). Taxonomy (NCBI): domain Bacteria; kingdom Pseudomonadati; phylum Pseudomonadota; class Gammaproteobacteria; order Pseudomonadales; family Pseudomonadaceae; genus Pseudomonas; species Pseudomonas sp. Pseusp18. Next base: position 5,522,016 of record NZ_CP169240.1, on the reverse strand, counting down.
GCCGAAGAAGCTGATGTAAGCCATGAGAATGACTTTGCTGTAGCGAATAAGTTTGTCGGTGGTCAGTCTGTTCAATTTGATTGTTCTCCAAAGCGTTCATCGTGGATTCGATAAGTTTGGAGAGTTTATAGCGAGTGTTTTTTATTTTGTGTCAGGTTCATTTACAAGGTATGTATTGAACCGCTATTAACGGGCAAGTGTTGTACAACACTTGCCCGATTTAATTATTTGCGCCAGACCTGTGGATTCACCAGATCCTGCGGTCGTTCACCCAACAAGGCACTGCGCAAGTTGGCCAATGCACGGTTAGCCATGGCTTCACGGGTTTCGTGCGTGGCCGAGCCGATATGCGGCAAGGTCACGGCGTTTTTCAGTTGGAACAGCGGTGATTCAGCCAGTGGTTCTTTCTCGTAAACATCCAGCCCGGCGCCACGAATCCGGTTGTTTTGCAGCGCTTCGATCAGCGCCGGTTCGTCCACCACCGGGCCGCGGGCGATGTTCACCAGAATGGCGCTCGGCTTCATCAACGCCAGTTCGCGATGGCTGATCAGATGTTTGGTTTTTTCGCTGAGTGGCACCACCAGGCAGACGAAATCAGCTTCGGCCAGCAATTGATCCAGGCTGCGGAACTGTGCGCCGAGTTCCTGTTCCAGTGCGGTCTTGCGGCTGTTGCCGCTGTAGATAACCGGCATGTTGAAGCCCAGTCGACCACGACGGGCGATGGCCGCGCCGATGTTGCCCATGCCGACGATGCCCAAGGTTTTGCCATGCACATCGCTACCAAACAACGGCGCGCCGACGGTGGCTTGCCATTGCCCGGCCTTGGTCCAGGCGTCCAGCTCTGCGACGCGGCGGGCGCTGCTCATGAGCAGGGCGAAGGCCAGGTCGGCGGTGCTTTCGGTGAGCACGTCGGGGGTGTTGGTGAGCATGATCCCGCGTTCGTTGAAGTAGGCGAGGTCGTAGTTGTCGTAGCCGACGGAGACGCTGGACACCACTTCCAGTTTGCTGGCGTTTTCCAGTTGCGCCCGGCCGAGTTTGCGACCAACGCCGATCAGGCCATGGGCGTGGGGCAGGGCTTCGTTGAACTGGGCGGCGATGTCGCCGTTTTTCGGGTTCGGCACGATCACATCGAAATCCTGTTGCAGGCGTTCGATCATGGGCGGGGTGATGCGGCTGAAGGCGAGGACGGTTTTTTTCATTGGAGAGGGGCTCGTCGGGCGTGGAGATTGCCAAGCAAGCTAACATTCTTCGCGGACATTATGCGAGTGCTCGGATTGCCCGGGGGGTACCCCATTCAAAATTGTGGGAGCGACCTGTGGCGAGGGGGCTTGCCCCCGTTTGAGTGCGTAGCACTCACAAGATCTTTGGTACATCAGAGATTTTGGGGCTGCTACGCAGCCCAACGGGGGCAAGCCCCCTCGCCACAGTCTTGCTCCCACAATGGATCAGCTGTGTGGTGCAGGTTTCGGTACGTCGACGTTATCCAGCACTCGGTTCACCGCCAGTTCGGCCAGCATGATGACTTGCTGGATCGCCAGGAGCGTATGCCGCTGCGGGGCGTCGACATAGGCGGCGATGTCGCTGGTCATGACGCTGGCCGAGGAGCAGGCTTTCGTTATCCATGTCCGGCGCGACCATGAACATCCTGCTGGGCTTGCGGCCTTCGGGTTGTTTGGGTGGTGGCTTGAGGTAGTGGTCGAGCGCGCGCTCGGCGGCGTCGTGGAGTTTTTTCGAATCGAGAGATTCGTAGGGGGAAACGTCGTCGGTTTCCGGAGGGTTCGGTGTTTCTTTAATCATGCGGAAGTTACTCATTGGCAGATGAAGTGGAACTGCCATCTTTCGTTTTCCAGACGAAAGGGTGGCAGCTGTGCGCGGACTGGAAAAACCGGAACACCCACCAAAACCCGGCAGACCCGAAGGTCTCCCGCGCACAGCCGCCATAACAAGGATTGCGTGCAGTAAAAAGCGCCGCAGTATGCCATGGGGTGTGGTCAGTGTTCGCCAGGTTTTCCAGACCTGATCGCTGATTTTGCAGCGACCCACAAAGCCTACCCACTTCGCTTCCGACGCAACAACCGCCAGAACTTGTCGGAAACCTCCCCAAAAACCACCGCGTCTGTAGGACCGTGAAATCAGTTCGCCAGCCGAGCCCCACCCAAGCTGCCGCTCAATTCATACGCCGCCAACTCCGCCTGATGCGCCGCCAAAATCTCCGGCAACGACCCGCGCAAATACTCGACCCACGTCTTGATCTTCGCGTCCAGATACTGCCGCGACGGGTAAATCGCATACAGGTTCAATTCCTGCGAGCGGTACTTTGGCATCACCCGCACCAGCGTACCGTTGCGCAAGCCTTCAATCGCCGCATACACCGGCAACACACCAACCCCCATGCCACTGGTGATCGCTGTCTTCATCGCGTCAGCGGAGTTCACCAAGAACGGTGAGCTGTTGATGGTGACCATTTCCTGGCCTTCGGGGCCATCGAAAGCCCACTTTTCCAGTGGGATCACCGGGCTCACCAGGCGCAAGCACATGTGATTGAGCAAATCGCTGGGCTTCTGCGCGCAGCCGTTGGCTTTTACATAGGCGGGCGATGCGCAAACGATGCTGTAGGTGATGCCCAAACGCTGGGAGACGAAGCCCGAGTCGGGCAGTTCGCTGGCGAGCACGATGGACACGTCGTAGCCCTCGTCGAGCAAGTCCGGCACACGGTTGGCCATGGTCAGGTCAAAGGTCACGTCCGGGTGGGTCTTGCGGTAGCGAGCGATGGCGTCGATCACGAAGTGCTGACCGATGCCGGTCATGGTGTGCACCTTGAGTTGCCCGGCCGGGCGCGCGTGGGCGTCGCTGGCCTCGGCTTCGGCTTCTTCGACATAGGCCAGGATCTGCTCGCAGCGCAACAGATAGCGCTTGCCCGCTTCGGTCAGGGCAATGCGCCGGGTGGTGCGGTTGAGCAGGCGGGTTTGCAGGTGGGCTTCCAGGTTGGAGACCGCGCGCGAGACATTGGCCGTGGTGGTGTCCAGTTGTACGGCGGCGGCGGTGAAGCTGCCGGCCTCGGCCACGTAACTGAAGGCGCGCATGTTTTGCAAAGTGTCCATGGGGTGCTCTCTTGGCGGATGGCAAATTGTGACACGAAGTTTCAGGGACTGAGACCCCGACCAAGGGATTATCTCGTTAACGGTAACAAAGATTCACAGGAATCCCGACTTATCGCCATTCAGACCGCCCCCTAGAATTGCGCCATTGTTGGAGCGGGTCTGTGTGGCGAGGGGGCTTGCCCCCGTTGGGTCGCGAAGCGCCCCTAAAACCAGTCACCGCGTTCTTCAATCAGAATGCGGGTGACCGATTTACGACTGCTTTGCAGCCGAACGGGGGCAAGCCCCCTCGCCACATAAGCCTCGCTCCTACCAGATCTTGTATTTCTCCCTTTCAGGAAATCGCAGCAGTGCCGCGTCGCATCAACAGAGCGCTCAAGACGCTCAGTGTTTTGGCTTTAACCCTGGCAATCAGCGGCTGCATCGCAACCGCGGGTATTGCCCCACAAGGCAAGGCACTGGAGGCCAATTCATTGGCCACCGACGAAGCCATCCAGAGCGCCGCCCGGGACGCTCACTGGCCCACCGCCCAATGGTGGCAAGCCTACGGCGACCCGCAACTGAACCGCTGGATCTCCCTTGCCCTGCAAGACAGTCCGAACATGGCCATGGCCGCCGCACGGGTGCGTCAGGCCCGGTCCATGGCGGGTATTGCCGAGTCCGCCGAGTCGTTGCAGATTAATGGCCAATCGACTCTCAAGCGCCACAACTGGCCCACCGATCAGTTCTACGGCCCCGGTGAGTTGGCCAACACCACCACTTGGGACAACAACGCCGCGCTGGGCTTCAGCTATGCCCTCGACCTCTGGGGCCGCGAAAGCAACGCCACCGAGCAAGCGGTGGACATGGCTCACATGAGCGCCGCCGAAGCACGGCAGGCCCAGCTCGAACTGCAGAACAACATCGTGCGCGCCTACATCGAACTCTCGTTGCATTACGCGCAGAGAGACATCGTTGCCGCGACCTTGAAGCAACAACAGCAAATCCTCGACCTGGCGCAAAAGCGTCTGGACGGTGGCATCGGCACACATTTCGAAGTCAGCCAGGCTGAAACGCCGTTACCGGAAACCCATCGCCAACTCGATGCGCTGGACGAAGAAATCGCCCTCAGCCGTAACCAGCTCGCGGCCTTGGCCGGTAAGGGCCCGGGGGAGGGCGCACAGTTGCAACGGCCGACGCTGTCGCTGGGGGCGGCGCTGAAGTTACCGTCATCGTTGCCGGCGCAATTGCTCGGGCAACGCCCGGACGTGGTTGCCAGTCGCTGGCAAGTGGCGGCCCAGGCGCGGGGCATCGATGTCGCTCACGCAGGCTTCTATCCCAACGTCGATCTGGTCGGTAGCCTCGGCTACATGGCCACCGGTGGCGGTGCGTTGGAGTTCCTGACCGGCAAGAAGCTCAACTACAGCGTGGGACCTGCGATCTCGCTGCCGATTTTCGACGGCGGCCGCTTGCGTGCGGAGTTGGGTGAAGCCTCGGCCGGGTATGACATCGCCGTGGCCAAGTACAACCAGACGCTGGTCAATGCGCTGAAGAACATCTCCGATCAGTTGATCCGCCGCGAGTCGATGGACAAGCAGCAAACGTTCGCCGCCGAATCGGTGGCCACGGCGCAGAAGACTTACGACATCGCGATGATCGCCTATCAACGTGGGCTCACCGATTACCTCAACGTACTCAATGCGCAGACCTTGCTGTTCAAGCAACAGCAAGTGCAGCAGCAGGTTCAGGCTGCGCGGTTGAGTGCTCATGCGGAGTTGGTGACGGCGCTCGGCGGCGGACTCGATGCGGGCGACGACGTCCCGAGTGCCGAGAAAACCCAGCCCCCGAAAACCCCGAGCCTTTTGAAGTGAGCCCGACATTTCAGGCACTCCCACATTTGTGGCGAGGGAGCTCTGTGGCGAGGGGGCTTGCCCCCGTTCGGCTGCGCAGCAGTCGCCAAGTCTGTGAATGCGGTGTGTCTGAGAAAATGCGATGGCAGGTTTTGGGGCTGCTGCGCAGCCCAACGGGGGCAAGCCCCCTCGCCACAGTTCCTCAAGCCCTAGACCATTGAGCAAAATTTCATGACTCCCTTGCCCGCACCCTTGCGCTGGCTGTATTCCCTTGAATGGCGCCGGGGTTTCTTCGACTGGGCGCGCAGCGACGGCGTGACCTGGGTCTACATTTTCAAGGTGCTGATCGCCGCGTTCCTCACGCTGTGGCTGGCCATGCGTCTTGAATTGCCGCAACCGCGCACCGCGATGATTACCGTGTTCATCGTCATGCAGCCGCAAAGCGGCCAGGTGTTCGCCAAGAGTTTCTATCGCTTCCTCGGCACGTTGGCCGGGTCGGCGGTGATGGTCGCGCTGATTGCCTTGTTCGCGCAGAACACCGAACTGTTCCTCGGCTCGCTGGCGATCTGGGTCGGCCTGTGCACGGCTGGCGCAGCGCGTTGTCGCAACTTCCGCGCCTATGGATTTGTGCTCGCCGGTTACACGGCGGCGATGGTTGGGCTGCCCGCTCTGGCTCACCCGGACGGCGCATTCATGGCTGCGGTCTGGCGAGTGCTGGAAATCTCCCTGGGGATTCTCTGCTCGACGCTGGTCAGCGCCGCGATCCTGCCGCAAACCGCCAGTGCGGCGATGCGCAATGCGTTGTATCAGCGCTTCGGTGTGTTCGCGTTGTTCGTCACTGATGGCTTGCGCGGTCGCAGTCGGCGCGAAGCGTTTGAAGCAAGCAACGTTCGGTTCATCGCCGAGGCGGTGGGCCTGGAAGGACTGCGCAGCGTCACGGTGTTCGAAGACCCGCACATGCGTCGACGCAACGGGCGGCTCAGTCGTTTGAACAGCGAGTTCATGGGCGTCACCACACGCTTCAATGCCCTGCATCAGTTGCTCGAACGCTTGCGCGGCAGCGGCGCCGATCATGTTGTCGCGGCGATCAAACCAGGGTTGCAGGACCTGGCCGAAGTGCTCGACGGTTTCAGCGGCCGTGCGTTGACCAGCCCTGATGCCGCTCGCCTGGCCAGCGCCTTGGCGACCTATAAGGACAACTTGCCGGCGCGGGTGCGCAAGCTGCGGGCGAGCTTTCAGGAGAGCGATCCGAGCGACGCCGAGCAGTTGGATTTTCACACCGCCTACGAACTGCTTTATCGCTTCGTCGACGACTTGCACAGTTATGCACAGACCCACGCGTCCCTGGCCGATCACAGCCACGAACGGGAGCGTTGGGACGAGCCCTTCACCCCGCAAACCAACTGGCTGGCCTCGGCGGCATCGGGGATTCGCGCAGCGTTCATCCTTGTGGTGCTCGGCAGCTATTGGGTGGCCACCGCGTGGCCGAGCGGGGCGACCATGACCCTGATCGCCGCCGCCACCGTCGGCCTTTCAGCGGCGACGCCGAACCCCAAGCGAATGGCCTTTCAGATGGCCTGCGGGACCTTGCTCGGGGCGCTGATCGGCTTCGTCGAGATGTTTTTCATCTTCCCCTGGATCGACGGCTTTCCGTTGCTCTGCGTGATGCTCGCGCCGGTGATCGTGCTCGGCTCGTTCCTCACTTCTCGGCCGCAATACGCCGGTGTCGGCCTGGGGTTGCTGATCTTCTTCAGCACAGGTTCCGTGCCGGACAACCTTACGGTCTACAACCCTTACGCCTTCATCAACGACTACATCGCCATGGTCATGGGCATGCTGGTGTGCGCGGCGGCCGGGGCAATCATTCTGCCGCCCAACAGCCGCTGGCTGTGGCGGCGGCTGGAGCAGGACTTGCGCGGGCAAGTGGTGTACGCCATCAGCGGCAAACTCAAAGGCCTGGCGTCGAGTTTTGAAAGTCGCACGCGGGACTTGCTGCATCAGGCTTATGGCCTCGCCGCAGGGCAGCCGCAGGTGCAGCGGGACTTGTTGCGCTGGATGCTGGTGGTGCTGGAAGTCGGCCACGCGATTATCGAACTGCGTAAGGAACAAGCGATTCTGCCGGTGCACCCGGCATATGCCGAATCCCAGCCGTGGCGCCAGTCCATCCGGGTGATGGGCCGTTCGCTGGTGCGGCTGTTTCTGCAACCGGGCCAGAGCAATCTGGAGCGGGCGCTGGTCGCCGTCGACCACGCGATCGGACGCGTGCAGGCCACCGACGAACCCTTCGCGCCACACTTCGATACCTCTGCCTTGCGCCGGGTGAAGAGCTACCTGCACTTCATCCGCACCTCGTTGCTCGACCCGCAATCGCCGCTGGCCTCATACACCACTGCCAAGCCCCAAGGACTTGAACATGCCTCGTGAAATCGCCTTCCACGGCGTGTACGTGCCGACCATGACCCTGATGTTTTTCATTGCGGCGGCGCTGGCCTGGGCCCTTGACCGATTCTTGTCCGGGTTCGATCTGTACCGTTTCTTCTGGCACCCGGCGCTGCTGCGCCTGAGCCTGTTTACCTGTCTGTTCGGCGCCCTGGCGCTGACTGTCTACCGTTGACTCTCTATCACTGAAGAAGGCCTTGATGAAAAAGCTTTTCAGCCTGCTCGCGACCCTGCTGGTGCTGGCCCTTGCCCTGTGGATCGGCCGGACCTTGTGGGTGCATTACATGAACACGCCCTGGACCCGTGACGGCCGGGTGCGCGCCGACATCATCAACGTCGCCGCCGACGTGACCGGTGAGGTGGTGGAGGTGCCGGTGCGCGACAACCAGTTGGTGAAAAAGGGCGACCTGCTGATGCGTATCGACCCCGAGCACTACCGCCTCGCGGTGAAACAGGCGCAGAGCCTGGTGGCCTCGCGCAAGGCCACGTGGGAGATGCGCAAGGTCAACGCCCATCGCCGCGCCGACCTCGACAACCTGGTGATCTCCAGGGAAAACCGCGACGACGCCAGCAACATCGCCGACTCGGCCCTGGCCGATTACCAGAACGCACAAGCGCAACTGGAAGCCGCCGAACTGAACCTCCAACGCACCGAAGTGCGTGCGGCGGTGGACGGCTACGTCACCAACCTCAACGTCCATCGCGGTGACTATGCGCGCATCGGCGAAGCGAAAATGGCGGTGGTCGACATGAATTCGTTCTGGGTGTATGGCTTCTTCGAAGAAACCAAACTGCCGCATGTTCGCGTGGGCGATAAAGCCGACATGCAATTGATGAGTGGCGAAGTGCTCAAGGGCCATGTGGAAAGTATTTCTCGCGGCATCTACGACCGCGATAACCCGGAAAGCCGCGAGCTGATCGCTGATGTGAATCCGACCTTTAACTGGGTGCGTCTGGCGCAGCGGGTGCCAGTAAGGATTCACATTGATGAAGTGCCGGAGGGTGTGCTGTTGGCGGCGGGGATTACGTGTACGGTGGTGGTGAACCCCCCGGCTGGCAAATGACCTGTGGCGAGGGGGCTTGTCGGAACGCCGCACCGCCCCGTTGGGCTGCGCAGCAGCCCCCAAAAATCTGCAAACCGGTACGGTCAGACACACCGCGGAATCAGCCTTGCGACGGCTGCGCCGCCGAACGGGGGCAAGCCCCCTCGCCACAAGGGAACGGTTTCAGCCCTGGCAAAACGTCTCATGCAAATGCCGCCAAATCACCTTGCCGTCGGCCTGTTTTTCAAACACCACCGAGGACCGTCGATCAGAATGCAGCCCCGTCGCATCGGTCTGCTGTTCGCGGTAACTGACCACTGCGCCACCGTCATACAGCGCGACACCTCGCAACTCGCTGAGCTCAATCCTGAACCCGAGCTTCTTCCCGCCCGCGAGTAGAAACAATTCATTCAACGCCTCGAAATCCAGTACCCGGCCCAACGGCGAGACCATGGAAAACTGCGGTGAAAAACGCGTCAGCAATTGTTCAAGCTCGGCCTCGTCTCGCTCCTCGGCCAACCATTGCTCGATGGCTACGTGGGCCTGGATCACTTCGTCAAAGTATTCGGTGTAGTCGGTCATGCTGTTTCCTGAAAGTCTGAAAAGTATGTTCTGACGCCTTCGCGGTCTCAGAGCTGCCCGCGTAACCCGAACCGCTTCATCAACCCCGACTCCAGCAATCCCTTGGGCAACAACCCCGCCATCAACGGCAACGCCCGGCTGCCGTTACCCAAACGCACCAGACGCGGTGGTTTGCTTTGCTGCACAGCCTTGAGCAAACCGGCGGCAAATTCACTGGCCGGTGTCGGCTTGTCTTGAGAGGCCTTGGCCCGTGCACGAATACCTTCACGCAGTGGAAACCACGGTGATTGTTCGGTGATCAGTTGCTCGGCTTCGTGGCCGGCATTCTTCGCGAAGCTGGATTGGATGGCGCCCGGTTGGACTTCCATGACTCGTACACCAAACGGCGCCAGCTCCATGCGTAACGCATCGCTCAAGGCATGCACGGCGGCTTTCGAGGCGCAGTAGGCACCGGCAAACGGCGTGACCAGAACCCCGGAAACGCTGCCGATATTTACCACCAGCCCCCGGGCGCGACGCAGTACCGGGAACATCGCGCGAGTGACGCCGACAATCGCAAACACGTTGGTTTCGAACTGGCGCTGCATGGCCGGCACGCCGCCATCGAGCAGTGGCCCCATGGCGCCGTAACCGGCATTGTTGATCAGCACATCGAGGCCGCCATGCTGCTGGTTGATTCGTTCGCTCAACTGTTCGAGTGCCGGGCCATCGTTGACATCCAGTTGCACGGCGGTGAAACCGGCGGCTGTCAGCGCCGCCACGTCTTCAGCCTTGCGAGCGCTGGCCCAGACTTTGTAACCGGCACTTTTGAAGGCATCGGCGAGGGCACGGCCAATGCCGCTGGAACAACCGGTAATCAACGCAACAGGCATGGCGCGGTCCTTGTGCAAAAGAAAAAGGGGGATCAGTCGGAGAAACTACCCTGCAACCGTTCGGCGCGAAACTCCAGGGTTTGCGGGCGGTAACCGGGGCGCAGGGGCGGTAGTGGCAAGCAGTCTTCCCAATTGCCGCCGGCCTGCAATTCACCGGGGCCGCGATAACGTGGTGCGGCGTATTGATTGTCGGCCAGGTTCACCGTATCGCCCGGCGCATACGCCGCGATGCGCCAGCGCAACTCGGTCAGTGGCACGTCGTTACCGTTGTTCATCGTCAACTTCAACGGCCGGTCTGCGGGACAGTGCTCGGGTGCGTAAGTGATGCGTAGCTCAAGGCGTGCCAGTTGCTTGATCTCGCGATTGTCCATCCAGAACACCCATGTCGCCACCAGACCCAATCCGACAGCGGCCGCCACGGAAACCGGCACGGCCTTGGCCGGGTAGCGCAGCAGCAGGATCAGCCAGGTGATGACCAGCAGGACGCCGATGAACATGTTTGAACGCTCCTTGAACGGATAACCACCATCCTACCGAAGGGACACGAGAATGGATATTCGGTGAGCAAGGGGTTGTACCGCTGGTCGGTACTGTAATTTCTGACAGTAGCCAGCCCTGACCACGAGCGGTTAGATAACCACAGGCGAACAGGGACGAACCGGATGCAGGCTTCGACAATGGGACGGCACTATAAAACCCCACGATTGTCCGTCATTGACCCGCGGGGGCTGCCGATTTGTTCGGTTGATTATTGGCGCACAGACGAAAGCGCCACTGCGCTGGCGCGCATCAATCGCACCTTCCACGATGCCGCGGGTTTTGCGGTAGAACAGTGGGACCCGCGGCTATGGGCGTTGCAAAAGGACGACTCTTCGACCCCTGCCAATCTCACGGCGGTACATTCTCTGTCCGGTAATCCGGTATTTACGGTCAGTGTCGATGCCGGCTCACAGATCAGTCTTCTTGGTCTGGCCAATGAAATGCTGCAAGGCTGGGACAGTCGCGCTGTACGACGCGAGGTTGATTACGACGACCTGCTTCGTCCCGTGGCGGTGTTTGAGCATCTCGCCACGCAGCCACCACATTGTGCCGAGCGTATGGAATATGGTCGTGCCGATCACGGCAATCGGGATCGCAACCAATGCGGGCGGTTGATTCGCCAGGATAGCCCCGGAGGCACAGTGTTGTTTGCGGCGTTTGCAATCACGGGCCACTGCACAAGGCACGTTCAGCAGTTCACGCTGGAAGCCGTTGCACCGAATTGGCCTGAGCCGATAGCCGATCGACAAAAACTGCTCGAACCGGGCGAGGGCGCCGTTTCGACGGGGCGTTACGGGGCGCTGGGGGATGTGCTGGAAACGGTCGATGCCAGGCAGAACTGCCAGAGCTTTAGTCTCACGCTTGATGGCCGGTTACGCCACAGTGCCCTTAAGCTGGCGGGGCAATCCTCATGGCAAACGCTGGTCGGCGAAATCGATTACAACGCCGAGGGTCAGACCGTACGAGAAGTGGCGGGTAACGCAGTGCAAACAACGCTCACGTATTGCCCCGAGGATGGTCGGCTGATGGAGCGACGGGCGTACAGTGAGCGAGTCGGTTTGCTGCAACACCTGCTCTATATCTATGACCGAATGGGCAATGTGCTGAGTATCGAAGACAAGGCCCTGCCGGTGCGCTACTTCGCCAATCAACGCATCGACCCGATCAATCGCTTCATCTACGACAGCCTGTACCAGTTGATCGAAGCCTTTGGCTGGGAGGCGGGCGGCCCTACTCAGGGGCCGGATTCAGTCGGTCGTACTGATCCGGCAGCGGTCAGCAATTACCATCAGAGCTATTGCCATGACGCGGGCGGCAATCTACTGACGCTGACCCACGTCGGCGCGCAAAACCACGGACGCGAGCTGAAAGCCGCGCGGTACAGCAATCGCTGCTTGCCCTGGCGCAACGACGTGCCGCCGACCGAAGGAGAAATCGCCGCTGCATTTGATGCCAGCGGCAATTTGCTGGAACTGGATCAGGGGCGCTTTCTGACGTGGGATCTGCGCAACCAGCTGCAATCGGTCAGCCCGGTGGCGCGCGTCTCCGGACGCCATGACCGGGAGTCGTATCACTGCGATGGCGGTGGCCAGCGCGTACGTAAAGTCCGCTCGTTGCAGACCAGCGTGCGGACCGTTGTCGCGCAAGTGCGTTACTTGCGGGGGCTGGAGCTGCGCACCGATAACGGCACGGGAGAGATCTTGCAGGTCATCATTGCCCAGGCCGGACTCAACAGCGTTCGGGTATTGCACTGGGAGAGCCCCCCGCCTTCGGGAACAAACAACCAGTATCGATATGGCTTTACCGATCATTTGGGCTCGACCAGCCTGGAGCTGGCTGCTGATGCACGCATCATCAGCCGGGAAACCTTTTACCCGTTCGGCGAGACGGCCTGCCTGGCTGGGGATGATGTGATCGAGGTCAGTTATAAAACCATTCGTTACTCGGGCAAGGAACGGGATGCGACCGGACTGTGTTACTTCGGTTATCGCTATTACATCCCGTGGTTACAACGTTGGTTGAATCCGGATCCCAAGGGCTTCATCGACGGACCGAATCTGTACTGCATGGTCGGTAACTCACCCATGACATATGTCGACAATGACGGAGGAGGCAAGACTGAAGCGGCAGGGTTGAACAGCAGCCTGGAAAAACAACGAGCCTTATTGACATCGGTGGCGACGACGACTTCCGATCTCAGAAATTCGATGCTTAACCACGTTTATGCGCGGCATCGGTTTCAAGCCCTGGGCAGGCGGGTAGTCACTCAGCTTGGCAGCAATGCTGTCAGCGCTGGCGCACAGGCAGTGGGCGCTGCGGGGGGCTCCGCCTTGGGTGGGTTGCTTGGGCCGGGAGGTTCAGCGTTGGGAGGCCAGCTAGGAGCGAAAGCCGGCGCGAAGGCTGCGGATGCGTTGATTTCCAAAATGGTGGACACCTTTGAGCTGGATCGCCCGATCAACTTCAAGGGCAATGAAATGAACCCCAAGGCGCTGATTGAGAGCGTTGAGCCGAAAAAACAACTCAGCCTTGCAATGGTAAAGCTTGAGCTGGCGGCAAATGATCCGCGTACGAGTGAAGGACGAGCGCGACTGGGGAAAAAAATTCGCACCGCGGTGACAGACAAGATTGTCGAAATGGTCGGTGAGAAGCTGGGATCGCAAGCCCCAGGGCTGATCAAGACAGGCGAGGAGTTTTACCAGGCATCGAAGGGGGTGAACGCGTCATCGTTGAGTGAGACTTATGAGGTGACGCCGGCAGTGATCGATATGCTGGAGTTCAGGATGCAGGCGATCAAAAATGAATTCGCGGACTCCGGTAGTTCGGATCCGCAAACCTTCGAAACAATCGCTGAGCTCTCGATGCAGACGCAGGAAGTGGTTCAGGTGCTGAACCGAAACCAGGACTTCATTGAACTTGTCGCGCCCAAGCCTTACGCCGGAAGACGACAATCACTCAATGGGACGTCCAGGTCAGCTCCCGCTCGGCAAGGAGCATTCCACTGACACAAAAGAAAAGCCCCCACCCAACCCACTGCGGATAGGGAACGCAGCGGGCTGGACGGGGGCTTTTTGTTTTACCGGTCAATCACTGCGCGATGGTTTTCACCGACACGCCGCGCTCGATCGGGGTGGAGCGACCGTAGATATCTTCAAACCGCTCGATATCGTCTTCGCCCAGGTAGCTGCCCGATTGCACTTCGATGATCTCGAGTGGAATCTTGCCTGGGTTGCGCAGACGGTGAACCGAGGCGATCGGGATGTAGGTCGACTGGTTTTCAGTGAGCAGGAACACGTTTTCGTCGCAGGTCACTTCAGCGGTGCCGCTGACCACGATCCAGTGTTCGGCGCGGTGGTGGTGCATCTGCAACGACAGGCACGCACCCGGTTTGACCGAGATGCGCTTGACCTGGAAACGACCGCCCATGTCCACCGAGTCGTAGGAGCCCCACGGACGATAGACTTCGCAGTGGGTCTGGGTTTCGCTGCGGCCCTGTTCGTTAAGGGTGTTGACCATCTGTTTGACGCCTTGGACCTTGTCCTTGTGGACAATCATCATGGCGTCCTTGGTTTCGACCACCACGATGTTTTCCAGGCCGATCACCGACACCAGTTTGCCGTTGCCATGGATCATGCAGTTTTTGCTGTCCTGGATGACCACGTCGCCTTTGGTGACGTTGCCGTTGGCGTCTTTTTCATTGACTTCCCACAGCGACGACCAGCAACCGACATCGCTCCAGCCCGCGGTCAGAGGCACGACGCAGGCGCGCTGGGTCTTCTCCATCACCGAATAGTCGATGGAATTGTCCGGGCAGCAGGCGAAGGTAGCAGGGTCGATATCGACGGTGTCGGCATCCTGCGCGCTACGTTCCAGCGTCAGTACGCAGGTGTCGTAGATGTCCGGATCATGTTTTTTAAGCTCTTCAAGGAAGCGGCTGGCGCGGAACAGGAACATACCGCTGTTCCAGAAATAACCGCCGGACTGGACGAACTCGGTGGCGCGTTTCACGTCGGGTTTTTCGACGAAGTGCGAGACACGGCTGACGCCTTCCGGCAGCAGGGCATCGTTGGTGGACTTGATGTAGCCGTAACCGGTTTCCGGTTTGGTCGCCGGCACGCCGAACAGCACCATCTCGCCACGCTCGGCCGCCACGGTGGCCAGGGCCAGGGCGCGTTGCAGGGCTTTCTGGTCTTCCAGCACGTGGTCGGCCGGCAGCACCAGCATCAACTCGTCGCGACCTTCATTGACCAGCATCATCGCGGTCAGGGCCACGGCTGGCGAGGTGTTGCGGCCGAAGGGCTCCATCAGCACGCGCTGCACATCCAGGTTGCGGGCGTTCAACTGCTCGTTGACGATGAAACGGTGTTCCTTGTTGCAGACCACGATCGGAGTGTCCATGCCTTCGAACACCAGGCGTTCCAGGGTTTGCTGGAACAGCGTGTGTTCGCCGGTCAGGGCGAGGAATTGCTTGGGGAATTGCTTACGCGAAAGCGGCCAAAGACGTGAGCCGCTACCACCTGACAAGATCACCGGAATCATGTTGTTACTCCTTTAAAATCGATTGGTTAGAGCCACGAACGTTCTGTCGTTTCACTCTTGTTTTTGTTCCGTAATCAGATCGGCTCACCGATTCTGTAGCAGCTGCCGAGCCTGCGAGGCTGCGTTCGGCGACGTAGTCGTCGTGAATCCCGTCAATGCGGTCATTCAGAAAGACCGAGTTGCTTGGATTGCGACTGCTTCGCAGTCGGACGCAGGCTTCGCCAGCTGCTACAGGGTGATCACCGTCCTGATGAATTAATCAGCGCGTCGACACCGGGCGCTTGACCCAGACTGGCGACAGGTTGCTGCCGTTGCCGGTGACGTACAGCACCGCCGCTTCACCGCGCTCCAGGGCAACCGGCTTCACGTCGCCGACTTTCTTGTCGCCTTCGTACAGCGCCAGGCTGACTTTCACCGGGTTGATTTCACGCTCGCCACGGCCCTTGGCGGCCACGTTCGGCACCACATCGGTCTTGCCGTCGGCGGTTTTCAGGGTCAGGGCCTTGTCGCTGAGGTTCTGCACGCGCACCAGGGATTTCTGCTTGTTCTTGAACGGCGGCTCTTCGATCAGTTGCGGTGCGCCGCTGGCGTTGTTGACCAGGGTGTAATAGTGATCACCGGCCAGTTTCACCGGCAGGGTCTGGCTGCCGATCTTGGCGCTGTAGTCGCCGCCCGGCATGAAGCTGAAGTCAGTGCTGGACAGCGGCGCGACTTCGTTCAGGTTGGTGGTGCCGACTGTGGCGCTGACTTCAGCGTTACCGGCGTTGTAGACCCGCACGAAGCTGGAGCCTTTTGGCGCGACAGGGCCGTAGAGGGCGGCGTCACCCGCGGCGAAGGCCTGCATCGAGAGCACGCTCATGCCGGCGACGAGGGCGACTGCTTTTAAGGAGCGAGCGGCGAGACGGCGAGGAGTAGTAGTGAAAGTCATGGGTGTACCTCTCTTTCAGTTTTGCGCCCGGTCGGGCGTCTCGGATTTGGTGTTTACAGCTACGTTTTGTTGGCGCGCGCCGGCTTGTTTAAGCTCTGCGACCCACTGCGGGTCGGCGTCACCGATTTCGTTGTTCACAGGCAGATATCGTTCAGGGAATTCCCAGATCAGCACTTGTGGCGGGCTGTTCTTGAAGGCATCGCTTTTCAGGTAGCTGAGCATCGGCAGAATCGGGCCGTGGCCGTCTTCGGCGTAATTGACCACGTCGCTGTGCAGCGCTTCTTTCAGCGCACCGACGAAGTTCCAGTTTGGGTTGGCGCTGTAGCTGGTGCCGATCAGGGCCACCGGCACTTCCGTGTTGGCAAACAACGCATCATCACCGGCAGGTTGATCCTGGGCTGCCACGGTGTTGCGCTTCTGCAAAGGTTCTGGCGCCGGCATCATGTTCTCGAACAGCGGGTCCAGCGGCAGGAACAACCGCAGGTCGCCCTTGTGCGTCACCTTCTCCGCCGGTTCAGTGACGAAGTTTTGCGGTTCGCCGCTGAGCGGAGCCTTGTCGGCAATGGTTTTGGCCAGGGTCTGGGCAGCGACTTGTGCGCCTTCCGGGGTCCAGTGGGTGTCGGTGCGCAGGAACACTTGCTGACCGTCGTGCTTGGCTTGTTGCAGCGGGCCGAGCAGGTCAGGGGCGAGGATCTTGTCGGCCGCCACGCGAGCGTGGAAGTCCTTGTACAGATTGGCGTGGATACTCGCCGGCTTCACTTCACCCAGGTGTTCCGGGTACAGACGCGTCTTGGCCGGAACAATCGCCATCACCAGTTGCACGCCTCGCTTTTTCAGTTCCTGGCGCACGCCTTCGACCAGCGCGTAGTTGCCTTGCAGGTTCAACTCTTCGTTGACGATCGGGTGGAACTCTTCATCGCTGTAGAGCCACTGATCGCGACCGAGCACCACGCCCGGACGACCTTCGTTGAACAGTTTGAAATCCAGCGCGGCCCAAAGGTTGGTGCCCAGGCGCTTGATCGGGAACTCGTCGTCATAGTGCGTCTCGACGGCTTTGGTCCAGCGCCCGTTGAGCACGGTGGCATCGGCGTTGGTACTGAAGCCGAAGAAGCTGCGTACCGACCACACGCCCAGGACCAGCAAGGTCACCAGGAACAGCGCGATGTAGAAGATGCGTAATGAGCGGGTCATGGTCAGATCCCTCAGAACTGGAAGTAAAGGAACGGCGAAAAGCTTTGCGCCGAGAGTTTGAGAATCGAGGCAATGAACAGCAGCAGTACCAGGGCGCGCATCACGTAACGGGACCAGTCGGCGGTCCAATAGGCCGGTTGCACAGTCGCTTCAACGCCGACGGTGTAACCCGGCTCGTGGATGCTGGCCGGGTTGTCACCCGGTACGGCTTTGATCATTCCAGGTGTCGCCGCGGCCGGGCCGTCGGTTTCGATGTTCACCGCAGGCTTGGTCTTGACTGGCGGCTGGTTGGTGTAGAAATCACGCAGGCCGAAGAACGCCAGGGTCACGTAAGCCACCACCAGGGTTGCCACTTGCAGACCGGTGAGGCTGGCCTGGTTGAGTTCCGACAGCGACCATTCGCCGAAGCTGAACATTGCGCCGTACATGCGACCGGCGACGTGCAGGTTCTCGGCGCGGAAGATCACCCAGCCCATCACCACCAGCAGGAAGGTCAGGACCCAGCGGATCGGGTTGAAGCTGCGCGGCGAGGTGTTCAGGCCGATGGCTTTTTCGATTGCCAGCCACATGCCGTGCCAGGCGCCCCAGACGATGTAGGTGATGTTCGCGCCGTGCCACAGACCACCGAGCAGCATGGTCAGGAACAGGTTGCGATAGGTCATCAGCGTGCCTTTACGGTTACCGCCGAGGGTGATGTACAGGTAGTCACGCAGCCAGGTGGAGAGGCTGATGTGCCAGCGCCGCCAGAACTCGGTGATCGACTGGCTGACGTACGGCTGTTTGAAGTTTTCCATGAAGCGGAAACCCATCATCAAGCCCAGGCCAATCGCCATGTCGCTGTAGCCGGAGAAGTCGAAGTACAGCTGTGCGGTGTAGGCCAGGGCGCCGAGCCAGGCATCGCCCGTGGTCGGGTTCTGCAAGGCGAAGCAATGGTCGGCGACCACAGCCAGGGTGTCGGCGATGAACACCTTCTTGATGAAACCCTGCATGAACCGCGTGGCACCTTCGGAGAACTTGTCGAGGGTGTGGGTGCGGTTGTTGAACTGGTCGGCCAGGTCGCGGAAACGCAGCACGGGGCCCGCGATCAAGTGCGGGAAGATCGCTACGAATGCGGCAAAGTCGATCAGGTTGCGGGTGGCCGGGGTATCGCCGCGGTAGACGTCGATGATGTAGCTGATGGACTCGAAGATGTAGAACGAGATCCCGATCGGCAACAGCACGTGGGTCAGGATGAACGGCGACAGACCGACCGAGGTCATCATCGCGTTGATGCTCTCCACGCCGAAGTTGGCGTACTTGAAGTAGCCCAGGATGCACAAGTCCACCGCGACGCCGAGCAGCAGCCAGCGCTGGGCCGGTTTGGTCCGGACCCCGGCGGCGCCAACTTTCAGGCCGATCCAGTAGTTCCACACCGTGACCGCTGCGAACAGCGCAAGGAAGTCCACACGCCACCAGGCGTAGAACACGTAGCTGGCGATCAGCAGCAGCAAGTTGCGATAGCGTTGCCCGCTCAAGTAGTACAAGCCGAGAAAGATCGGCAAGAACAGAAACAGGAACACGTTGGATGAAAATACCATCCCGATCTCTCCATGTTTAACCAACAGTCAAGGGCCAACGGCCCCCCCAAACCCCCCACGAAAATCCGGGGTGGTTGTATTGCATGCTGTGCACTTACCTGTGGCGAGGGAGCTTGCTCCCGCTGGGGTGCGAAGCGCCCCTGAAACCTGATGACGCGGTGTCTCAATCAATCCGCGTTCACTGGGTTACGACTGCTTCGCAGCCGAGCGGGAGCAAGCTCCCTCGCCACAGGGGAATACAGTCAGCTTTAAGAACCTTTGCCTTTTTCATTGGCCGGGTCATAGACCTTGGTCAAGTCCCCGCCGAGGCGGAACGACTTGAACGGCTGCATCTTGTGCTTGAGTTCCAGCACATTCGGCGCGCAGGTGTAGAGCGAGCAGAACGGTTCGAGCCAGGCGAATTTCGAGTCGATCTTGAGATCGGTCATGTCCTGATCCTTGCCGTTCTTCTTCTCGAATTGATCCGGGTCTTGCACACCCGCGAGTACGCGATCACCCAGGCGTTTCAAGGCGCCGTTATTTTCCTGACGCAAATCCACACCGTTGGCCTGGGCGAAACTGGCGATCATCGCCAGCGGCGGCAGGGCATAGTTGTGGTAGGCGAGGGCGCGTTGCTGGCGCTTGAGTTCGTTAGGCAGGAAGCCTTGGGCATCGATTTGATTGGCACCGACCTTGAATTCCTTCACGGCCCAGTCGAACAGGTCGCGGCGGTTGGTGGCGACCGACGTGGCCATCACCGACCAGGCCGCCCAATACGAGTGGTTGTTGGTCTGTTCGAGCGGCAGGTTGTCCCAATCGCTGACCACCTGATCGGCCATTTTGCTGAACCAGGCTTCAATCACTTGCGCCTCTTCCTGGTGGGTGGCCAGTGGGTGCGAGTCAGAGAATTTCAGGCGGATATAGGACGACGCCATGCTGCCCAGCGCCCATTTGCGCATGGACTTGCCGGTGTGGTTGAAGTCCCTGGACATCAACGCATCGGCCTTGGCCCAGGCGGTCAACCAGTCGAGGGTGCATTCCAGTTGTTCCGGGCGACCGTCACGCATGAACTGCATCACTCGCTTGCTGGTGCCGCGCTCGATCTTGGTGATGTCGGCGGTGGTGTCGCGGAAGGCTTTTTCCGATGCTTCGTTCAGGGTCGAACGGGACTTGTCGGAGCCTTCGTATTTGCTGCGAAACTGCAGGGCGCCGGTGTACGGCGTCGGCATTGCGTCGCAGCCTTCGCTCTTGTCGCCGGTCTTGAATTTATCCACAGGCGCGAAGTAACCCTGGGGCGGGTGCAGTGGCGCGGCGGCCTGGGTGGCGCCAGCGAACATCGCCAGAGCCAGTAGAGAGGGCGCGAGTAACTGTTTCAAAGTTCGGGTTTGCATGCAGTTCATAAGAGGTAGCCTCATTGCCCGGCTTGAGCAGTACGCTGCCCGGTGCCGGAGAACACGTTGCGTTTGCAGATTTTCGCTTCGACTTTCTGTGGCGCGGCGCCTGGTGTTTCAGGCCCCTGGACTTCTACGGCCAGCAGATTCTGCGAGGCCCAGTCTTCGTCCGTGCGCAACTCGAAGGCGAAACGCCCGTCGGTCTCGGAGGTTTCCGGTTTCTCGATCTTGATGTCCTCATGACGCCCATTCATGTACCAGAGGGTGGCATGCAAGGTTTTCACCGACGTATCGGCGAAGCGGATGTCGACCTGGTGGTCGCTGTTGCGCAGGTCCAGGTTCTTGCTGTTGACCATCAGTTCGTTTTTGCCCGGCTTCAGTGCGGCGCTGCCGCTCATCTGTGCATCCTTGCCTTCGCAACCGTTGTCGAGCAGCGCCATCATCTGGCGGTAGATGGTTTCCTGGTCGAGGCGATAAAGCGGCGAGAACTCCCAGATGAGAATCTTCGGTGGCTTGGTCTGGAACTCTTCGCTGCCCAGGTACTGCAGCATCGAACCTTCCAGGCCACCGCCGGGGAATGCCACGTTGAGGATGTCGGCGCCGATGGCCTCTTCGAGGAAACCGGCGAAGTTGTAGTTCTTGCCGCTGTGGCTGGTGCCGACCAGGGTGATTTGCGGGTTGCCGGATTCACCGAACAGATCGCCATCCGCCGCTTCGCCCTTGGGCTCGGTGGTGAACTGATCCATGTACTGGATCGCGTAGCTGGTGCCACAGAGTTGACCCGCCATGTTGTGCAACGTTCCGGTCTTGCCCATGCGACCCGACTTATGGGTCTCGAATTCACGCTTGGGAATGTCGGCGAAGACCGGCAACTGCTTGACCTTCTCGGCGACGATCTTCGCGGTACGCTGGGCGCCATACGGCGTCCAGTGCTGGTCGCCGCGGAAATAGAAATCGTGGGCCGGCAGGGTATCGGGCAGCGATTCGTTGGTCAGCGGCGACAGGTCCGGCACTACGTAGCCCATCTGCGCGAAGCGCCCGAGCATGGTTTTGTAGTTGGTCAGGGCCTTGTCGAAATCGTATTTGGCTTTTTCTTCCGGGTTCAGCTTGTTGCGGTTCACCAGGCCACGGGTCGGCTGGTAAACGATGACCAGCTCCACGCCTTTGCTCTTGAACGCATCGTGCAGCTGCTTCATGCGTTTGTAACCGGCGGGCGTGGTATCGAATTCGGTGCGCAAGTCTTCTTGGGTACGGAACAGCCAGTCGCCCTGGGCCTGCACCAGCGTGGTGAAGTTCTGCTGATAGCGGGTGGTGTAGTTCTTCGGGTCGTGGGCTGCCGGGCACAGGCTGCAGCACGGCTCGGCGCTGAAGCTCGGTGCCTTGGCGTCTTCGGCACGCACGCCAGTGCTGGCCGCGAGAATACCCGCGGTCAGGGCCGACAGGCTGAGTAATTTGATCAAGTGTGGGTGCATAAAATTATCCTCAGTCCCGCATTTCGGTCTGGCGTTCGACAGGGTCGATCAGCACGGCTTTCTGCTGGCGCACCAGCAGGTCGAGAATTTCATCCTGACGCTCGCCGAGAATTCCCGAGAAGCTGATGCCGCTGGTTTTGGTCGGTGCGAGCATCGACACGCGATACAACTCCACGCTCAGCGGCGAGTCGATCGACAGCGGTCCGCTGCCGTTGGCAGCCAGTTCACCACCGACCACGATCAGCGACACTTCGGCATCGAACGGGTCGAGCTTGATGTCCCGGTCGGTGTCGCTCAGGTCTTTGATGTGCCCGTAGACACCGGTCAGGCCGTTGGCCATCGAGACGTTTTCGTACAGGCGAATGTTCACGCTGTTACGAATACGGATGCCGTGGCGTCGGTTGCTGATCACCTGGTTGCCCCACAGCAGGTTGTCGGCACTCTCGTAGAGGGTGATGCCGTCGGTGTGGTTCTTGTAGATCTCGTTGTAGGCGATCAGGTTGTTCACGCTGTTACGGTCGATCACCAGCCCCGAGAGGTGGTTGTCGTAGCTGCGGTTGTTGAAGATGAAGCTGTCGTTGACCTCACGGGAAATAATGATCCCGTGCTTCTTCTTGGTACCGTACACCGTGTTGTCGGCGATGATCAGACCGTGGGAACGGTCATGGGGGTCGATGCCGTAGACGATGTTGTCTTTGTAGGTGTTGCCCTTGACCACGAAGTCGCGGGTTTCGTAGCAGTAGAAGCCGTACCACATGTCCGAGAACTCGGAGCCGACGATCCAGCCGGTCGGTTCAGGGCGCTTGAGCACCTTGGCCATGTTCGGCGTGTACTGGGAAATACTCACGCCGTAGGACTTACTGTTGGCGTAACCGAAACTGGCGATCTTGCTGTTGGCGATGTAGGTCTCGGTGCCGCCCCAGGACAACAGGAACGGACGGAATTCCTTGGGCGACGAGAAGGCCGCCGGGCCGTTGGCCTTCTCGCTCCAACCGGTGATCTTGGTATCACGCACAAACAGCTGACCGTCGTTGACCAGGAACGAGCCGGCCTCCTGGGACAGGCGCAGTTCCTGGGTCTGTTTGTCGATTTCCAGAATGCCGTGTCTGCCCACCACGATCGGCAACTTCGCCAGGAACACACCTGGCGACGTTTCGCTGAGGTACTGCTTGGGCAGCTTCTTGGTCAGATCCTTGAGGTTCATGTAGCCGTCGTCGACGAAGATCGCCTGCGGGATGCCGTGCTGACGCACCACCCACTCGGCCATCTTGTTGTCGCCACCGATGAAGTCCTTCAAGGCGTCTTCCTGCATCATCCGGCGCACGCTGATCTTACCGGGCTTGGTGCGCACGATTTTCGCGGCGATGGCTTCGGCGGTGTAGCCTGAAGTGTCCGGCAGTTTCGGCTTGGCCAAGTCCAGGGGCGCGGTTGGCGCGCTGCTGACGGTGTAGGTCTTGGCCTGTTGCAGCCCCTTGGCCACGGTCGTCGATTTGCTCTGCTGTTCAGGCTGGTGCACAGACTTGGCCGGTTCGACGGTGGCGAAGGCGGCTGCGCTGGCCAGCAGCAGCGCGCCGGCCAGCAGGCTGATCGAGCCTTTCTTGGCGCTGTTCATGTCGGGCACTCCCTTCGCGGTTTGCATCAGAAGCGCCAGATCACGTCGATAAACGCACGGTGCATGTACGAGTCGACTTCTTTGCCATAGGCATCGCCGGGCTTGAACACACCGCCACGGAACCGCACCAGGGCCGAAGGCTCATCGATCGATTGGCTCAACGCTGCCGGCAACAGGCCTTGCTTGAAGTACTTGGTGACCACCAGGTCCATTTCCTGACCGAGGTCCTTGTTGCCATCTTCCAGCGGCAGGGAGGTGCTGGAGAGGATCGCGCCGGTCGCGTCGTCGGTGTTGTTTTCAACAGCGTTGATGCCGTTGTTGCCCACCGGCTTGTTGCCGTCCACACGCCAGAACTTGTGATAGATCAGGCTGGCGTCGTATTCGTCGTTGAGCATCCAGGAGCCGAACAACGTAGCGGTCTGCATGTTGTTCATTTCGCCACGGAAGGCTTCGCCGAAACGGTGAACCCGCGAGCGAGTACCGGTGTAGTTCGAGCGGTTGCTTTCCAGGCCGTTCTGTTGGTACTCGGCGCTGGCGCGGGCATAGGCTGCACCGACTTGCCACTGCGGGTCGAGACGCAGACGCACACCCACGTCGGTAGCCCAGCCGTTCAGGTCTTCGCCACGCTTGGCTTCTGCCGGGCGAGTGCCGTCGGCATTCAGCGGGTTGACCGTGTCACGGTCGCCGCTCATGCCGGTGATGCTGCCCCAGTAATTGACGGAGTTGGTGTTGCGCCAGTTATAGGCATCGCTGTCGGCGGTGAGGCCGAGCCAGCTGATGTCGCCGTTCTGTTTCTTGTCCAGGGTATCGCCGGCCACGCCCGGCTCCGGATAGTCGAGCTTGCCGTTATCGTGGGTGTGATGACCGCGAATGCCGACCCAGTTACCGGGTGTCCACTGATACGCCGCATCGGCGTAGGCGTGCAGGCGATCCTTGTCTTTGGGCGCCAGTTCTTTCAGGTCGGTACGGTATTCGCTGAAACGTTCGGCGATACCGACGTTGGCGCGCAACAGGGTGGTGTCGAAGGTCCAGTTCAGGGCTTCGATGTTGGTGTCGCGCCATTGGCCGTCGTCGTTGCGCAGGCGTTGGCGACCGAACTTGAGGATCTCGCCAGGGTAGGGCGTGAGGCCGCTGTAGCCGACCCAGAACTCGCGCATCGCCAGGTAGTTTTTCCTGGTCTTGCGATCACCGCTGTCGGTGGTCTGGGTGCCGCTGTTGTCGGACTGCTGCAGGGTGTCGGTTTCGATGATGTCGGTGGATGTCACGGCCTGACCCATCGCGTAGGCGCTCCACGCGCCGCTTTCGCCATAGACCCATGGGCGCAGGTCGAGGCCGACGCCGTTAACGTCGCCGCCACCGGCGGTGCCCAGGTCACTGTCGTCTTCGGACTGGCCGGTAACTTTGACTTCGAGACCGAAGTTCTTGTCTTCGGTCAGGGCCGCCAGGGTCGGGCACGACCACAGCAGGGCGAATGTCAGGCCAATACCGGCCTGCACGAATGGATTGAGTTTCATAGGGATTCCTCGCCGTCTTCTTCTTGCAAAGCGTGCAGTTCCAGCGTGTCCGGACTCACGGTGCTACGAATGGCTTGCTCTTGTTTGAGCAGGCGTTGGGCCTCGGCCAGCCGGTCAGGCGGCAGTTGCGCTTCGAGTGTTTGCGCAAGCTCAGTGGCTTGCGGGGTGTCTTGAGCCTTGGCCAATTGGCTGAAGACGTAAGCGTTGACCGGGTCGGGCCGGGTGCCCTTGCCTTGGGAGAACAGTTGGGCGATGGCGAAATCGGCGCTGTTCTGGCCGTTGCGTGCAGCGGTCAGCAGGTGATCCAGGGCTTTCTGCGGATAGACCTTGCCCAGGTAACCGCGACGGTAAATCTGGCCGAGGTAGTAATCGGCGGCGACTTCCCGGCCGACGGCTTTCTTGAAGTGCTCTTCGGCGACCTTGGCGTCGGCCGGCACCATTTTGCCTTCGTAGTAGAGCTTGCCCAGCAACAGTTCGGCGCGCGACTGGTCGGCGGCGCGACCGTTGTCCAGGTACTTCATCATCGTGTCGACGTCGCCCAGTTCAGGGAAGTCGTAGAGCAATTGCGCCAGGCTGACCCAGGACGCCGGGTAGCCCGGAGCGATGCCTTCGAGCAGCGACTGAGCGGTTTTTTCGTCGGTCTTGCCCAGGCTCGCGTCGCCCAGCACGCGGGCCACGCTGTCGACCCGTTGCGCGGAGACGGTGCCACGGCTGTGAGCGGCCTGCATCTGCTTGATCAGCTCGGCCTGTTGTTCGGGCTGGCCACGTTTCTGATAAACCGTGGCCAGTTCGACGTAGCAGATGTCGGTGGTGTTCAACGCCGCTTTGCAGATCTTTTCCACGTCATCCAGGTGTTGGTCGTAAGTGCCTTGGGTGCGATAGAGCAGCACCTGGGCCAGACCTGCTTCCGGTTTGCCTTCGGCGCGCCATTGGCTGATCTGCTGCTGTGCGTTGACGTTGGGGAAGCTGTGCGGGAATTGCAGATACAGCATCGCCAACGGGATCAGGGTGTTGCCTTCGCCATTGGTCGCGGCTTTCTTCAACAGTGCCTCGGCTTCGTGGTGTTCGGCTTCGGTGGCGCCAGGTTTGGCCACCAGCAGGCGACCCAGGCGAGCCTGAGCCCGCGGCGAGACGCTGGCTGCGGCGCGGTAAGTCGCCTCGGCCTTTTTGATCTGTGCCGGGTCGCGGCTGTCGACCTGAATGTCGGCCAGCCCAACCTGGGCTTCGCTGTAGCCCAGGTCGGCCAGTTGCTGATAGTTCTGCGCCGCCAGCGTGGTATCACCGCGCTTGAGGGCTTCATTGGCCAGGCGCTGGTCGGGCAGGCCGGCGCAACCGGCCAGGCTTACGGCCAGTGCAACTGCACACAGTGATCCTATGTGGGTGCGCGGTGTTCTGAGGATTTGTGGAGTCGTCACGGGCATGTCCTCTTTTAAAGACCGGCGGCCATGGCTTTGTTGATCAGCCAGTTCAGGTTCGGGCCACGGGTGCTGTTCACTTCCGCCGGGCGACCGGCGAGTGCGCTGTCCAGCGGCTCGTCAGGTTTGATCTGCACGCGGATATCGGATGACAGGTCTTCGCTTTTCAGGCTGGTGCTGCTGACGATCTTGCCGGTACGAGTCTGGTCTTCGCCGGCGATCTGGAAGCTGACCGAGGTGCCTGGGCGCACGTCGCCGAACTGGCGATAGGAGAAGCGTGCTTCAACGTTGGCTTCGGTATTGCGTGGCACCAGTTGGAAGATCACGTCACCTTTGTTGGCGTATTGACCGTTAGCCACCAGTTGCTGGGCCACGGTGCAATCGCACGGGGAGGTCAGGGTGCCGGTCATTTGCTTGCCGAAGAGCTCTTCAACCTTGGACGGTTGCAGTTGGTTTTCGTCCAGATGGCCCTTGAGCACGTCGAGCATGCTGGTGCTGAAGGTCGCCAGCGGTGCGCCTTTGGCGGCAACGCCGTCAGCCTTGATCAGGCTCTGCACGGTGCCGTCGCGCGGCATGGTGATATTCATGCCTTGCACGCTGACCAAACCGGCCTGGGCGTGGCTGACGAAGTACATGCCGTACACCGATTTGAAAATGAAACCGAACGCTACCAGGCCGACCACGAAGATGCCGGCGCTGAAGGTCACCGCTTTCAGGCGGCCGAGCGCGGTCATGCCGTGGCCGCCGTCCTTGACCTTGCGCGCCTTGGTGAAGTTGTCGCGCTGCAGGGTTGCCAGCACTTCACCGATGCTGACGATGTCGCCGGCCAGGTGCGAGGTGATCAGGTGGCGCAGGGTGGAAATGTCCCGTGGTTCCAGGTTCTGGAACTGGCAACCAACGCGGCCGGTCTGGCGGTCGACGGAGCGGATCTGCAACTCCACGTCCATGGCCAGGCCAAGGTTATCGATGACGAATTGCAGGCGGGCCTTGTGCACATCGCCAACTTTCAGCGGCAGCTGACCGGCGTTGAACGCCAGGCCGCCTGCAGAAAGGTCGATGACCCGGGCTTCGACCGGGGTCCGGTCAGGGCCGAAGAAACGCAGCTTGGCCGGAATTTTCACACGGGCGTGTTGGCGCTGGGCTTCGGATTCGTGCACTACGTTGCTGTTGACGGCGGTATTCATATGGGCGATTTCCTAGTTAATTCAGGCGAGTTCGGTCAGACCATCATCAGCAGCACGGCGACAAAGATGCTGCCGGCGGAGAAGGTCATGGTCCGAGACGACCAGGTGTTGAACCAACGTTGAAAGCTGGCGAGATCACGGGTCAGAGAAGTGGGCTGGCGAGTCCAGGATTGTTTGTCGAGGCGGAAGAACACGTAGATCTTCACCAGCGCGCCGACGATCTGGTTGTAATAGAGAATCGCCGGGTAGGCCGGGCCGATCCGGTGACCGGAACAGGACAGCAGCAGCGTCAGGATCAGACGGGTGATGCCGATCCACAGCAGGTAAACCAGGATGAACGCGGTGCCGTACTTGAAGGTGGCGATGAGCGCCACGGTCAGGCCCAGCAGGGACGTCCACATCGACACGCGCTGATCGAACAGCACCACTGACGTGAACAGGCCGAGGCGTTTCATCCCCAGGCCCAGGGCGCGGGAGTTCTGCCGCAGGTTGTTGCCGTACCAGCGGAACATCAGTTTGCGACTGGCCTTGATGAAGCTCTTTTCCGGCGGGTGTTCCACGGTATGGATCGCGGCGTCGGGCACGTAGAACGTGTCGTAACCCAGGCGCATCAGGCTGAACCAGCTCGACTTATCGTCACCGGTCAGGAACTTGAAGCGGCCCAGGCGCCAGTGTTGCAGCGAGTCGCTTTCCACGTCAGCGATGAAGTCCGGGTTGGTCACCACAGTGGCGCGGAACACCGACATCCGGCCGGTCATGGTCAACACGCGCTTGGACAAGGCCATGGAGCACATGTTGATGTGGCGCTGGGCGAATCGCAGTTTGTGCCATTCGCTCATGATGTAGCCGCCGCGCACTTCGCAGAACTCGTTGGTGGTCAGGCCGCCGACATTGCCGAACAGCTGGAACCACGGCACGGTCTTGAGCACGACGCCTTCGGCCAGCACGGTGTCGCCATCGATCACTGCAACCACGGCACGGTCGTCCGGCAGGTGGCGGGAGATGGCGCGGAAACCGTAGGCCAGGCCATCGCGCTTACCGGTGCCGGGAATGCGCACGAAGTCGAGCTTGACGCTCGCGGGTGGGTTCATGCGTTTCCAGAGGCTCTTGACCAGCAGCTCATCGGACATTTCGACGATGGAGCACACCACGGTGGTCGGCAGGCCGCAGTCGATGGCCTCGCGGATCACCGAGCTGTAGACCTGCGCGGTGGTCAGCGCGTCGATACGGAAGCTGGTGACCATCAGGAACACATGGGAGGGGTCTGCCGCTTTACCCAGCTTGCGCACTTTGCGCCGCAGGTGCGGGTAGACCACGTACAGAAACAGCATGCCGCGCAGAAAGTGCGTGGCACCCATCGAGTAGCGCCAGATACCGACGATACCGACCAGGAAAATGAAGTCCTTCGACTCGGAGTCGAACGTGGACACAGGCAACGCAATGGCGATGCCCATCAATAAACTTAGGTAAAACAGCCAACCGGCGGCCTGAAGTAGGCCGTGCTTTAGCCTGTGCATAATCTGCATCCGTCTCGATCTCGGGCGGAGCCCGATTGGGTTAAGGCAGGCTTGTGAAAACTGGCGCCACCCGGTTTGGATAACGCCAGAATCCCTATAGGAGCTGGCGAAGCCTGCGATCTTTTGATCTTTCGCTTGGGATTCAAGTGAGCTGGGAAAGATCGCAGCCTCGTTGCACTCGACAGCTCCTACAGACGTGTTACCAGCAGATGCCTTCGGCGCGACCGCTGACGCTGGTGGCTTGAGACATGAAGCCGACCAGGTCGATCACTTGCTTGCCGTGCGGAACGTCCTTGACCAGGGCGCGGAATTTCTCGTCACGGTTACCGAGGATGATCACGTCGGAGTTGTTGATCACGTCGTCGAAGTCCGAGTTGAGCAAGGACGAGACGTGAGGGATCTTCGACTCGATGTAATCCTTGTTCGCACCGTGGACACGGGCGTACTCGACGTTGCTGTCGTAGATGCTCAGGTCGTAGCCCTTGCCGATCAGCATTTCCGCCAGATCGACCAGCGGGCTTTCGCGCAGGTCGTCGGTGCCGGCCTTGAAGCTCAGGCCCAGCAGGGCGACTTTGCGTTTGTCGTGGCTGGAGACGATGTCGAACGCGTTCTGCACCTGGGACTCGTTACTGCGCATCAGCGAGTTGAGCAGCGGTGCTTCGACGTCCAGGGAACTGGCGCGGTAGGTCAGGGCGCGCACGTCTTTCGGCAGGCAGGAGCCGCCGAATGCGAAGCCAGGACGCATGTAGTACTGGGACAGGTTCAATGCCTTGTCCTGGCAGACCACTTCCATCACTTCACGACCGTCAACGCCGACAGCCTTGGCGATGTTGCCGATCTCGTTGGCGAAGGTCACCTTGGTGGCGTGCCACACGTTGCAGGTGTACTTGATCATCTCGGCAACGGCGATGTCCTTGCGGATGATCGGTGCGTCGAGTTCTTCGTACAGCGATTGCAGAACGTCGCCCGAAGCCTTGTCGAACTCGCCGATGACGGTCATTGGCGGCTGGTCGTAGTCGGCGATCGCGGTGCTTTCACGCAGGAACTCAGGGTTCACGGCAACGCCGAAGTCGACGCCTGCTTTCTTGCCGGAGCAGTCTTCGAGAATCGGGATGACCACGTTTGCCACGGTGCCCGGCAACACGGTGCTGCGCACGACGATGGTGTGGCGGGTGGATTTGTCACGCAGAACAAAACCGATTTCGCGGCACACGGCCTCGATGTAGTTCAGTTCCAGGTCGCCGTTCTTTTTGCTCGGCGTGCCGACGCAGATCATCGACAGGTCGGTGTCGCGAATCGCCTCGGCGAAGTTGGTCGTGCCGCGCAGACGGCCAGTCTCGATGCCCTGTTTCAGAAGTTCGCCCAGACCGGGTTCAACGATCGGCGAACGACCGGCGTTGATCATATCGATCTTGTCTTTGGCAACATCGACGCCAACGACGTCATGGCCCCGTGCAGACAGGCAACCGGCACAGACTGCACCGACGTAACCCAAACCAAATATGCTGATGCGCATCGCATTTACCTCTCAGTTAATCAAGACTGTATTCAACAAGCCATTACATGGCCGGAGTTAATGGTGTTCAGCGGTCATAGTGCACTCGCAAGTGCGGCCTTAAAGGCGTCACAATGCCGGGTGCAGGCATACTAAGTTCCGAGTGTCTAAATAAGTGCACTCAAGATGTGCGCAACCAGGCCTTATTGTTATGACGTGCCCTGTTATGCAGCCGACCCTCTAATCAGAGGACGTTCGTGCAAAGGTCTTGCGCGCTCAATGCCAGGCCAGAAGCCCGTAAATCAAGCGGTTGGGTGCTCGGGTGAGCACGTTTATAGGGGCGCAGCCGTGGCCTTGTAGGGGATATTAATGGTACGTTATCTCCTGTCCTTCATGTGTTGCCCAAACAAGTGATCCATAAGTTAAAGTTAGTGTGACAACTTCGCTATCGGGATCGCTTCTCTGTGTAAGTTATCTCGTACGTTCGCCGAGAGAATCGTTACGGGTGGTATGAGCGGCGCATTTGGACATAGTTCCAGTCCGCCCATCGCGATTTCTGAAATTTCTTGAAATATTGAAAAAGATGGCACTGCTTTCATATTGATAGCACTTGCCGTTTCGCCCTTTATATATAGGGTGATTATTGCCTTGGGTACTTTTTTGCCACTACTGACAAAAAATTTCAGTGCCACTACTGAAAAAAATCAGCAAAGTCGAGTGAAACAAAAGTTAGAAAATCGAGTGCTTGTTTTTTGGCGCCAATAAGTCGGCGAAAAGGGCGGGGATTGTTCGAGGATCGAAGGGGTAGCGCACGACGAAGTTGTTGATGTCGTGCGCGAATTGAGTGCGGGTCTGGTTACTCCGGTGCGTGATCGCGCAGGAACACCAGATTGTCCGGTTTAGACTGTTCGCTGCTGTAGCGATAACCCTGAACATCGAACTGCTTGAGGGCGACCGGGTCATTGATGCGTTCTTCAATGACGAAGCGGCTCATCATCCCGCGGGCCTTTTTCGCGTAGAAGCTGATGATTTTGTACTGGCCGTTCTTCAAGTCCTTGAACTCGGTATTGATGATGCGTGCGTTCAAGGCGCTGCGTTTGACCGCCGAGAAGTATTCGTTGGAGGCCAGGTTCAGCAGCACATCGTCGCCTTGATCGGCCAGCGCTTCGTTCAGCCATTCGCTGATCCGCGTGCCCCAGAAGGCATACAGATCCTTGCCACGGGCATTGGCCAGCTTGGTGCCCATCTCCAGCCGATAGGGTTGCATCAGGTCCAGAGGGCGCAGCAAGCCGTACAGGCCGGAGAGCATGCGCAAGTGCTGCTGGGCGTAATCGAAGTCGGCTTCGCTGAAGGTTTGTGCATTCAGGCCGGTGTACACGTCACCCTTGAATGCCAGCAAGGCCTGCTTGGCGTTGGCAGGGGTGAAGGCCGGGGTCCAGCTGCCGAAACGTGCGGCATTGAGGCCGCCAATCTTGTCGGAGACGTGCATCAGCTCGCTGATCTGCGCCGGCGTCAGGTCGCGCAGTTGCAGGATCAGTTCCTGGGAGTGGTCGAGGTATTGCGGCTGAGTGAAGCGCTGGGTCGCCGGCGGTGTTTCGTAATCGAGGGTCTTGGCGGGGGAAATCACCATCAGCATGAAGTCGGCTCCTTTAATCGTGGGGGCGATTCTAGGGGGTTGTCTGTGTTGACTCCAGCTATGGGTGTCATAGGTGATCGGTGGTGTCACGGAACAAGATCGCAGCCTCGCTTCGCTCGACAGCTCCTACGGTGCACCGGCATCTGTAGGAGCTGTCGAGCGAAGCGAGGCTGCGATCTTTTGATCTTCTCGGGATATAGTGCCGCGCGGGTTTTGTTATGGAGACATCCCATTGCGTATCGTTTTTCTATTCTTCGCCACACTGTTGAGCTTCGGCGCCCAGGCGACGCCGGGCGATGTGGCGACGCTGGATCGAAGCACCTGGCCTGAGCAGCTCAGCAACCCGACCCTGTTCGACGTTGCCTCCCGGGCCGAAATCCTCATGTTCGCCCGCGTCCTGCTCGCCAGCGAATCGCTCGATGAAGCGAGCCTGGCTCAACGCCTGGGCCTGCGCACCGTCAATCTGGAGTCGGTCAACCAGCTGCGCCAGCGCATGTGGCAGCGGTTGCTGAGCAACTACAACTTCGCCCAGCAGAGTTGCGATCAGGATGCCTCTTTCTGTTTCCTGGTCGAGGACATGGATACCTTGCGAGAGCAAGCGGCCAAGTTTCAGATCAGCAACGACAGCTACTACATCAAGTGGGCCGAGCCGAGCCGGTTGTTCCACGCCCAGTACCTCGATGAGCAATTGCGCAAGGCCGCGCTGTTCCCGCAGACCAGCAGCGAAGTCGATCGTTTTGGCGACTATGAGCGCAATGGCGATGCCATGAATGATCGCCTGTTCCTGCTGACTTTCGACAGCGCCGCCAATGCCGTGCCGGATAACACTGCCTGGGTCACCGAGTACCTGCGCAAATCGAACATGAGCGCGACGTTCTTCGTCCTCGGCAAGGACATCCAGGCCCGTCTGGCAGAAGGTTCGGCGACCAGCCTGCAAGGGACCTATTCGCAGCAATGCGTTGGTGTGCAGGGTTGGGAGTTCCGTTCCCACAGCCACTGGCAAGACTGGCAGGACTCGGTGCGGCGCAGCGCCGAGCTGGTCAAGGGCAAGCTGCCGGAGAATTACGTGCCGCTGTTTCGTCCGCCCGATGGCCAGCGTCGGTCCGATGCTGAAGGCTTCTTCAGGTCTCAGGGTTTGCAGGTGGCATTGTGGGACATCGATGCCCAGGACGGCGCCGGCAAGCTCAAGGGCAGCCAGAGTGCGCAACGGGTGCTGACCCTGATGCTGCTGTGGCGGCACGGGGTGATCAACTTCAATGTGAAGCAGGACGCGCTGAAAACCGCGATACCTTGGCTCATCACGCAAACGGCGCCAAGCGGGATCGGTTGGGAAAACTGTCAGGACGCGTTTCGCTGAAACGGGGAAAGCCCGTAAACATTGGGGCAGGGACGTTTTTGGAGGAGATTTCGATGCAGGCGGACTTCCGACTTTAGCGGGGTGCTGGCAGTCCGCCAAGTGCTATTGGTCATTCTGAAAAATAAACTTCAAAAAAACGTCAAAGTGCTTTTTTCTGTCATGTGTTTTGGAGTATTACGAAGACAGACCGCCGAAACCTGCAACACAGGTGGCGTCTTCCAAGACTCCGTTTGGGTTGCAATCACTTGAGTCTGAGCAGGTGATTTCGGTGGCCACTTCGAGGCGCAGCACTGTCATGGTATTGCGTCGACTGGCTCCCACAAAGGTGACCGAGTATGGATGATCACGGACGTAGCCCTTCCAACCAGCCAATCCTTTATGTACTCGATACCAACGTATTGATTCACGATCCAAACGCCCTGCTTAACTTCGAAGAACACCACGTCGCGATCCCGATGACCGTGCTTGAAGAGCTGGACAAGCTCAAGAGCGGGCCTCATAGCGTTGCAGCGGAATGCCGTCAGGCCATTCGGCTGATCGACAAGACCCTGGGCGATGCCAGCCCCGAAGACGTCGAACTCGGCGTTCCGATCCAGCGTGGCAAGGGTGGGCCCAAGGGCTTGCTGTCAATTCTGATGAGCAAGCGTGCCGAGCCGAACATCATTCTGCCCGAGCACCTGAACGACAACATCATCATCAACCAGCTGATCGACCGGCGCGCGCGTGATGCAAAACTGCCCGTGGTGCTGGTCACAAAAGATATCAACATGCGCCTCAAGGCCCGGGCTTGTGGGATCGCGGCCGAGGACTACAGTACCGACCAACTGGTCGACGACGTTTCGTTGCTGCCCAACGGTTACCACAACATGACCGGCTCCTTCTGGGACCGGGTGAGTAAAGTCGAAACCCGGCAGGATCATGGTCGCACCTGGCATCAGGTGCAGCTGATCGACAACCTGCCTGCCGTGCACGTTAACGAGTTCATCATCGACGAACAGGGCTTTGTCGGCTGGATCAAGGAAATCCAGGTCGACAAGTTATTGATCCTCGACCTGCATCAGGAGCCTCTGTTGCACCAGGAAGCCTGGGGCCTGAAACCACGTGACATCTATCAAAGCCTGGCGCTGTACGCCTTGCTCGATCCGGACATTCATCTGGTGAACCTGTCCGGCGCGGCCGGTTCCGGCAAAACCATCCTGGCCCTGGCAGCGGCCATCGAGCAGACCATGGTCAGCAAGCGCTACCGGCGCATCATTGCCACTCGCAGCGTGCAGGGGCTCGATCAGGAAATCGGTTTCCTGCCCGGCACCGAAGCGGAAAAGATGGAGCCTTGGCTGGGCGCCATCACCGACAACCTCGAAGCCTTGCACATGGATGACGAAAACACCCATGGCAGCGTCGACTACATCCTCAGCAAAGTGCCGTTGCAGTTCAAATCCCTCAACTACATTCGAGGCCGTAGCTTCCAGCAGAGTCTGATCCTGATCGATGAATGCCAGAACCTCACGCCGCACCAGATGAAAACCATCATCACCCGTGCTGGCGCCGGTTCCAAAGTGGTGTGCCTGGGCAACCTGGCGCAGATCGACACCCCTTACCTGTCCGCGACCAGCTCCGGGCTGACGTACCTGACCGAACGCTTCAAAGACTTCCCCAACGGTGTACACATCACCCTGCAAGGGGTGCCACGTTCGATTCTGGCCGAATACGCCGAATCGCATCTGTAACCCTCACCACAGAACCGGGCGACCTCAAAGTCGCCCGGTTTTTTTGTGCTCGACAAAAAATCCTGTGGGAGCGTGATTCGATAATCGAGCGTGCGGAAAATTGACCCGCAGGTTTACAATCGATGCTCCTGATCAGGAGTAACGCTGTGCTGACTCATCTCGATTCCCAAGGTCGCGCCAATATGGTCGACGTCACCGAAAAAGCCGTGACGTTCCGCGAAGCGACGGCCCAAGCGCTGGTGCGCATGCTGCCCGAAACCCTGCAATTGATCGTCAGCGGCGGCCATCCCAAGGGTGATGTGTTCGCCGTGGCGCGGATCGCCGGTATCCAGGCGGCGAAGAAAACCAGCGATCTGATTCCTCTGTGCCATCCGTTGATGCTCACCGGCGTCAAGGTCGAACTCACTGCCGAAGGCGACGACACCGTGCGCATCGTGGCGCGCTGCAAGTTGTCCGGGCAGACCGGCGTCGAGATGGAAGCGCTGACCGCCGCCAGTGTCGCGGCGTTGACCATCTATGACATGTGCAAGGCCGTGGACCGCGGCATGACCATCGAGAGCGTGCGGCTGCTGGAAAAACTCGGCGGCAAGAGCGGCCATTTTCAGGCGGAGCAGCCATGAACGTGACCGTGAAGTTTTTTGCCCGTTACCGTGAGGCGCTCGGCGTGGATTCGGTAAAGGTAGAAGGTGATTTCGCCACGGTCGACGATGTGCGTGCACTGCTGGCCCAACGTGAAGGCGCCGAGGTGTTGAGCGAGCAGAACCTGATGTGCGCCCGCAATGAAGACCTCTGCCAGCTCGATGAGCCGGTCGGCGATGGCGATGAAGTGGCTTTCTTTCCAACCGTGACCGGGGGCTGAGCCATGGCGATTCGTGTGCAGCCCACGCCGTTCGATCCGGGCGCTGAAGTCAACGCCATGCATGCGGCCAATGTGGGCGTCGGTGCGGTGGTGAGTTTTGTCGGCTACGTACGCGACTTCAATGACGGCCTCGATGTCGCCGGGATGTTTCTGGAGCACTACCCGGGCATGACCGAAAAAGCCCTGGGCAAGATTGCCGCGGAGGCCGAGCAGCGCTGGCCGCTGTTGAAGCTGGAAGTGCTGCATCGCATCGGCGCGCTGGAGCCGGGCGAGCCGATCGTCTTCGTCGGTGCCGCCAGCGCGCACCGTCAGGCAGCGTTCGATGCCTGCGCCTTTGTCATGGACTACCTGAAAACCCGCGCGCCATTCTGGAAGAAAGAAAACACCAGTGATGGCGCGCGCTGGGTTGAAGGGCGTGACAGCGATCATGCGGCGGCGGATCGCTGGAAGCAGTAATTCCTCTAGTGCTTTCGAATACGCCTTCGCGGTCCGACTTGTCCGCGAAGAGGCCTTCTGCATCACCCAAAAATCCACTGATTCCCCTCCCGACCAGAGGCTGGAAGATCTGTATGCGCCCGATTGACGGTTAATACATAAAAGTCCAGTATGGATTTATAAGTACAAAAAAGGCGTTCCCTGTTTCAGCTTTTTCTTCTGTCTTGCCAAACCAACAACAACCCGCGAGAGAACGAACATGAAGAAATTCCCCCTCATCACCGGTCTGGCCCTGAGCCTGTTGGCGTGCAGTAGCGTGTTCGCTGCCGAGAAAAGCCTGCGCATCGGTATTGAAGCGGCCTATCCGCCGTTCGCATCGAAAACCGACAAAGGTGAAATTGTCGGTTTCGACTACGACATCGGCAACGCCCTGTGCGCGCAGATGAAGGTCAAGTGTGTGTGGGTCGAAGGCGAATTCGACGGTCTGATTCCTTCCCTGAAAGTGAAGAAAATCGACATGGCGCTGTCGTCCATGACCATCAATGAAGACCGTAAGAAGTCGGTGGATTTCACCCACAAGTACTATTTCACCTCATCGCGACTGGTGATGAAGGAAGGCGCGGCGGTCGATGACCAGTACGCCAGCCTCAAGGGCAAGACAGTCGGCGTACAACGCGCAACCACTACCGACCGTTACGCCACCGAGGTTTTCGAACCGAAGGGCATCAACGTCAAGCGTTACGGCAACAACGAAGAAATCTACATGGACCTGGCTGCCGGTCGCCTCGATGCCATTTTTGCCGACACCATTCCATTGAGTGATTTCCTGTCCATGCCGCGCGGCAAGGGTTACGCCTTTGTCGGGCCGGAACTCAAGGATCCGAAATTCGTGGGTGAGGGCGCCGGGATTGCCGTGCGCAAGGGCAACACCGAGTTGGTCAGTGAGCTGAACGCGGCCATCGACGGCATTCGCGCCAGTGGCGAATACCAGAAGATTTCGGAGAAATACTTCAAGTCCGACATCTACGGCGATTGATCGGAAAAAGATCGCAGCCTTCGGCAGCTCCTAAAGAGGACCACATTTCTCTGGAGCTGGCTCAGCCTGCGATCTTTTGATTTTCAGCCCTTCAATTCCTTCAAATGCTTGTACACCGTCGCCCGGCCCATGTTCAGCACATTGGCCACGTAGTTGGAGGCGCTTTTGCCTTTGAAGGCGCCTTCGGCGTGCAGCGCCAGCACCAGTTCGCGTTTGTGGTCGCGGGTCAGCACATTCAGGCTCAACTGGCGCTCGCGCAGCCAGGCATGCAGAAAAGTGTTGATCCGTTCCTGCCAGTCATCGCGAAACAGTGAATCCGGTTGCGGAATCAGCTTGGTCGGCGACAGGAACAAATCCAGCGCCGCTTTCGCGTTCTCGAACAACGAGATATTCAGGTTGATGCACAGCACTGCCAGCGGTTGCCCTTCGCTGTCGCGCAGCACGCTGCTGAGGCTGCGAATCTTCTGGCCGTCCCAGTTGAGCTTTTCGTACGGCCCGATGTTTCGTTCACTGACCTCTTCGCTGAGCATGTCCTCCAGCGACGAGTCGTCACCGATTTCCCGTTTGGACAGGTTGTTGGCGATGTAATCGACCTTTTGCGTGCGCAGGTCGTGCAGCACCACCTCGGCGTGAGGGAAGAACAACGTGGCGATGGCATCGGCAATCGCGCGGAAGTTGTCCATGGACACATTGTCCAGGGCCGAGTTTTTTTCAGGTGCGTTCATACAGTGGAACTCCAGGCCAGCGTCAGTGCCCCTTTAAAAAGGGGCACTGGAAGTTTGCCGCAATCGTGTGGGCACGTCACCTGAGGATCAGGATCAACCCAGGCGGGCGGGGGAGAGCATCGCGGCGTCCAGACCGAAACGGGTGAGCTGTTCGGGCAAGGTTTCGCCGCGTACCAGTGCAGCACTGGCCTGGCCCATGGCCGGTGACGTCTGGATGCCGTAGCCACCTTGTCCCGCCACCCAGAACAGGCCCGGTACGCGTTGATCGAAGCCGGACAGCAAATCCCCGTCGTGCACGAAACTGCGCAAGCCGGCCCAGGTGCGGGTCGGGCGGCGGATGGTCAGGGTGGTGGCCTCTTCGATCTGGTAGATGCCCATGGCGATGTCCAGTTCTTCGGGCTGCACGTCGTGCGGCTCCACCGGGTCGGCGTTGGCCGGTGAGCCGAGGAACATGCCGGCGTCGGGTTTCATGTAGAACGATTCATCGAGACTGACCAGCATTGGCCAGTCATGGCTATCCAGGCCCTCGGGGCCGGCGAAGATAAAGGCTGCCCGACGCTTGGGTTGCAGGCCCAGAGGCCGTGCCCCGGCCAGCTCGCCAACCTTGTCGGCCCAGGCGCCGGCGGCATTGATGATGATCGGGGCGCTGAAGGTCTGAGTGGCGGTTTGAACCTGCCACAGCCCTTCGGCATCCCGGGTCAGGCTCAGAACTTCACTGTCGGTATGCACCTCGCCTTTATTGCGCCGGATACCGCGCAGATAGCCTTGGTGCAGGGCATCGGTATCGATGTCGCTGGCGGTCGGGTCGTAGATCGCGCCATGGACTTTTTCCCGACGCAGGATCGGCAGACGCGCAAAGGCTTCGTCGGCGCTGAGCAGTTGCATCTGCGGCACGGTGGCTTTGGCGCTCAGGTATTGATTGTTCAGCTCGGCCGGATCGCCAGTGAAGTCGACGGTCATCTCACCGCGCGGGGTCAGCAACGGGTGTTCGCAGAAACCGGGCGGTGGTGAATCGAAGAAATCGCGGCTGGCCAGGGTCAATGCCCGAACCTGGGGCGTGCCGTAGGCGGCGGTGTAGAGCGCCGCCGAGCGTCCGGTGGAGTGATAGGCCGGATGGGATTCGCGCTCGAGCACAATCACCCGTCCGTGCTGCGACAGCCAGAAACCGGTGGAAGCACCGGCAATCCCGCCGCCGATAATGATGAAATCTGCCTGGCTCATGAACGTCTCCTGATGGGGCGTAAATGCCATTGTTATCGATGACCCGGAGGGCGTGGTGTTATTGCTGCAAGTGGTAAATGGCATTGGCCAGTGCGATGTCTTCCAGGCCCAGGCCGATGGAGCGGAAAAACACAGGTCGGTCGTAGTCCGGGCGCTGCACTTTTCCGCTGAGCAAGTCGGGCAGGTCGCCGACTATCGAGCGCTTGTCCCAGCCATGCTGTTCACCGGCGATCAGCATTTCGCCGGCCGAGCCCGGGGTGGTCTGGCGATAGTCGCAGAATACCTGCATGTCATTGAGGCTCTGCGGCGGCACTTCATGGGCACGCGGAGCATTGGTGCTGATGGACGTGATCAGTGCCGGTTTGCTCAACATGGACGGGTCGATCACCGGGCCGGCGGACGAAGTACAAAGCATGATCACGTCGGCGTCTTGTATCGCGTTGTCGCAACTGTCGGCGAGGGTCAGTCGTGGATCGAGGCTTTCGAGTTGCGCCAACGCTTCGGTGTTCTTGCCGCGCAGACTCGGCGAATACAGGCTGATGCTTTGCCAGTCTCGCAGGTTCTTCACATAGTGCAGGTGCGCCTGGGCCACCTTGCCGCTGCCGATGATTGCCAGGCGTTGGGCCTTGAGCGGGGCGAGGGCATCGACCGCCACCGCCGTCGTCGCTGCGGTGCGTGCCGTGGTCAGTTCACCGGCATCGCAGAGCAGCAGCGGCTGGCCGGTCTGCATCGACATCAACAGCGTCCAGGCGGTCACCAATGGGCCTTGCTCACGCACGATGTAGGGCGATGTCTTGACGCCATACACGCCGTCTTCAGCCAGCACGCCCAAGTAGTTGATGAAGTCCCCGGCACCTTTCGGGAACTCCACTAACTGCTGCGCCGGTTGCACGGCTTGCCCGGCGGCCAGGTCGCGGAACAGCTTGCGCAGGATCTGCGGCACGTCGACTTGCGCCAGCAGTTCGCGGGCCTGGGGTTGGGTAATCACGTAAGGCGTGCTGGGCATGGTCGGCTCCGGGTGCTGAAAGTAAACTAATTTGTCCATTATGGACTTTTAGTTGTCTCGAGCAAGCTCCTGTTGAAAAAACCGGACGAAAAAAAAGCGCAGTCCGTTTCCGGCTGCGCCTTTTATTCTGCGGCCCGCGTTACGGGCGCTTGCGCTCAACCGCCCGCAGCAGATGCGTCGGTGGCGTTTCACAACTGATCTTGCGACCCAGCAGCGCCTCGATGGACGGTAGCTGGTAGGAATCGTCTTCACCGGCAAAGCTGATGGACACGCCATCGGCGCCGGCACGACCGGTACGACCGATGCGATGCACGTAGTCGTCCGGGACTTCCGGCAGGGTGAAGTTGATCACGTGGCTGATGCCGTCGATGTGAATGCCGCGACCGGCCACATCGGTGGCGACCAGCACGCGGATCTTGCCTTCGCGGAAACCTTCCAGGGTCTTGATGCGCTTGTGCTGCGGCACATCGCCAGACAGTTGCGCCGCGTTGACGCCATCGCGCACCAGGCGTTCTTCGATGCGCCGCACTTCGTCCTTGCGGTTGGCGAAGACCATCACCCGTTCCCAGCCGTTATCGTTGACCAGGTTATAGAGCAGTTTGTATTTGTCGGCGCCGGCCACCGCGTAGATGTGTTGCTCGACGTTTTCGCTGGCCACGTTCTGCGCTTCGATCTCGACGATCGACGGGTCGGTGGTCCATTGCTTGGCCAGGTTCATCACGTCGTCGGTGAAGGTTGCGGAGAACAGCAGCGTCTGACGCTCGTTCTTCGGTGGAGTCTGGCGAATGATCTGACGCACTTGCGGGATGAAACCCATGTCGAGCATCCGGTCGGCTTCGTCCAGCACCATGACTTCGACCATGTCCAGGTGCACGTCGCCGCGCTGGTTGAAGTCGAGCAAGCGGCCCGGAGTGGCCACGAGGATGTCGCAGTGACGGGCTTCGAGGTGCTTGAGCTGCTTGTCGAAGTCCATGCCGCCGACAAACGTCATGACGTTGAGGCCGGTGTACTTGGTCAGGTCGGCCGCGTCCTTGGCGATTTGCACTACCAGTTCCCGGGTCGGGGCGATGATCAGTGCTCGCGGTTCACCCATGTAGCGTTCTTTGGGCGGCGGGGTTTGCAGCAGCTGCGTGATGATCGAAATCAGGAACGCGGCGGTCTTGCCGGTACCGGTCTGGGCACGACCGATGGCGTCTTTGCCCGCGAGGGTGAAGCCAAGCACCTGTGCCTGGATCGGCGTGCAATAGGGAAAGCCCAGGTCCTGAATGGCGTGCATCAGCTCGGGGGCGAGTTTGAAATCGTGGAAGCGGGTTTTGCCTTCCTGGGGTTCGACGACGAAGTCTTCGAGTTTCCAGGGGATGACCGGCGCCTTTGGCTTCGGTTCGCGGCGTGGTTTTGCCGGTTTCGGGGCTTCGCTGCGCGGCTGTTCAGAGGCAATGGCCGGAGCAGAGGGGGCGGTCGGTGTGGTCACCGGCTCGTGTTTCGGTGCCGCTACGGTTGCGGTCCGGCCAGGCTGATTACCGTCGGTACGGTGGCTGGGGGTATGAGAAGGAGCGCTGGAGCCTGGCGCGAGCTGCTCAGCCTCGCTTTTACCGAACATTTTCTTGAGTGCTTTGAGCACGGTCATCTCATCAATTGGTTAAGGAATGTACGCCGGCCAGTGTAATGCAAGAATCGGGCGCGGCGTAGTGCGATGGATCAAAGGGTAGCTTTTAGCGCAAACGCTCGGCGAGCCAGACGCCGATGTCGCGAATTTCTTCGGGTAACACTTCGTGGCCCATTGGGTATTCCTGCCATGTCACGGTGACACCATGCTGCTTTAAATACTCGTAGGCGGTCCGGCCCATGGAGTTTTGCACGACGTCATCATACTGACCATGCAACGACAGCACGGGAATGCGCTGCTGGCTAGCGGAAAGCTCCAGTTCATCGCTGAATGTCGGGGCATAAGTCGAGAGCGCAAGCACGCCGCCCAGCGCTCCCTGCCATTTCAGGAAGGCTGTGTGCAAAACCACGGCGCCGCCCTGGGAAAAACCGGCGAGAAAGATCCGCGAGGCGTCTATTCCGCTGGCCTTCTGCACTTCAATCAAATCCACGACCCGTTGCGCGGACTCCTCCAACTGCTCGCGGCTGATGGCGCGTGCCGGGCTCATGGCCAATATGTCGTACCAGCTTGGCATCTCGTAGCCACCATTAATGGTGACGGCGCGAGTCGGGGCCTGGGGCAAAACGAAACGGGTAGTGAGCAGGTTTTCCTGTAGCGCTTCAGCTACCGGCAAAAAATCGTAGCGGTCGGCACCCAGCCCGTGCAGCCAGATTACGCAGGCGTCTGCGGGCTTGACGGGTTGAAGAATCAGGGGCTCGGTCATGTCTGCTCCATTGTTGTGCGTGCGCTCTCATTGTGTGCGAGGTTCGAGTGCGCAACCGGTTTATCAGTTAAGAAGATGTCGCAAGGTTGAAAGTTTTGCTATTGACCTGTCGCTGAATCGCTTTAGTGAGCGGTCTGGTACGAGCTTTGCTATGGGGAACCCTGTGCAACCAATCTCATGCCTGGCGGTAACACTATCAGTGTATGGCTGGTCGTGGGATAGCAAAGAATCCGGTGATGGATGTTCGCCAGTGGCCGCTACGGGCTTCGCGAACGTGAAAGGGCTACAGCCCGTTCGGCCGATTGGTGAGAAGTGAGTTGTCCATAATGTGGATTTTCTCCTACTAGACTCATAGCGACGGTCCTTACGTCGGTTGACCCTAAAAAAAGCCAACAAGGGTCAGCAACGCCTCAAAAGGGTGCGACAGGGCTCAAGCTCCGACACAACAAGAGCAAAACTGGAGGTTTGAATGAAGATGTTGAAATCCACCCTGGCCATCGTGACTGCAGCTGCAGTGCTCGGTGTCAGTGGGTTCGCTCAGGCGGGTGCAACCCTGGATGCAGTGCAGAAGAAAGGTTTTGTACAGTGCGGTGTGAGCGATGGTTTGCCGGGTTTCTCGGTTCCGGACTCTACCGGCAAGATCGTTGGCATCGATGCTGACTTCTGCCGTGCTGTCGCTGCTGCAGTGTTTGGTGATGCGACCAAGGTCAAATTCAGCCAGTTGAATGCCAAGGAGCGTTTCACTGCTCTGCAATCCGGCGAAATCGACATGCTGTCGCGCAACTCCACCATGACCAGTTCCCGTGACGCGGGCATGGGCCTGAAGTTTCCTGGCTTCATTACCTATTACGACGGCGTAGGCTTCCTGGCCAACAGCAAGCTGGGCGTGAAAAGTGCCAAGGAGCTGGACGGCGCGACCATCTGTATTCAAGCCGGTACCACCACCGAGCTGAACGTGTCCGACTACTTCCGCGCCAACGGCCTGAAGTACACCCCGATCACCTTCGACACTTCCGATGAAAGCGCCAAGTCGCTGGAATCCGGTCGTTGCGACGTGCTGACCTCCGACAAGTCCCAGTTGTATGCACAGCGCAGCAAACTGGCCTCGCCGAAAGATTACATCGTGCTGCCTGAAACCATCTCCAAAGAGCCTTTGGGGCCGGTCGTGCGTAACGGCGACGATGAGTGGCTGGCAATCGTTCGTTGGGTTGGCTACGCGATGCTCAACGCCGAAGAGGCCGGTATCTCTTCGAAAAACGTCGAGGCAGAAGCCAAGTCGACCAAGAACCCGGACGTTGCTCGTCTGCTGGGCGCCGACGGTGAGTACGGCAAGGATCTGAAGCTGCCGAAAGACTGGGTGGTGAAAATCGTCAAGCAAGTCGGTAACTACGGCGAAGTCTTTGAGAAAAACCTCGGCAAGGGCACTCCGCTGGAAATCGACCGTGGCTTGAACGCCCTGTGGACCAACGGCGGCATTCAATACGCACCACCAGTGCGCTGATGGTTCTATCACCCGGTGGGCCAACCACCGGGTGATGTTCTGTTCCATTATTTCCGGGGCACTTCATGCAAAATTCAATCGGCGCACCAAAGCAGAGGTTCAGCCTCAGCGATCCGCGAGTGCGTGCGTGGCTGTTTCAGATCATTACGGTTCTCG
This sequence comes from Pseudomonas sp. Pseusp18, assembly GCF_059506005.1. Taxonomy (NCBI): domain Bacteria; kingdom Pseudomonadati; phylum Pseudomonadota; class Gammaproteobacteria; order Pseudomonadales; family Pseudomonadaceae; genus Pseudomonas; species Pseudomonas sp. Pseusp18. Next base: position 5,477,774 of record NZ_CP169240.1, on the reverse strand, counting down.
CCGTGGTCGGGATGGGTTGGTACCTGTTCGACAACACTCAAACCAACCTGCAACACCGGGGCATTACCTCCGGTTTTAGTTTTCTTGAGCGCAGCGCCGGTTTCGGCATCGCTCAGCACCTGATCGACTACACCGAATCGGACAGTTATGCCCGGGTGTTTGTCATCGGCCTGCTCAACACCTTGCTGGTGACGTTCATCGGCGTGATCCTGGCGACGATCCTCGGTTTCATCGTCGGTGTGGCACGGCTGTCGAAGAACTGGATCATTGCCAAGATGGCGACGGTTTATGTCGAGGTCTTCCGTAACATTCCGCCGTTGCTGCAAATCTTGTTCTGGTACTTCGCGGTGTTCCTCACCATGCCAGGGCCGCGCAATAGCCATAACTTCGGCGACACCTTCTTCGTCAGCAGCCGCGGCCTGAACATGCCGGCAGCGTTGATAGCGAACGGTTTCTGGCCGTTTGTGGCGAGTATCGTCGTGGCCATTGTCGCGATCGTGCTGATGTGCCGCTGGGCCAACAAGCGTTTCGAAGAGACCGGCGTACCGTTCCACAAATTCTGGGTAGGCCTGGCGATGTTCCTGGTGATCCCTGCGTTGTGCGCATTGATCTTCGGCGCGCCGCTGCATTGGGAAATGCCACAGTTGCAAGGTTTCAACTTTGTAGGCGGCTGGGTGCTGATCCCTGAACTGCTGGCACTGACCCTGGCCCTGACGGTGTACACCGCGGCGTTCATCGCCGAAATCGTGCGTTCGGGCATCAAGTCGGTCAGCCACGGCCAGACCGAAGCGGCTCACTCGCTGGGGCTGCGCAACGGTCCGACCCTGCGCAAGGTGATCATCCCGCAAGCCCTGCGCGTGATCATTCCGCCGCTGACCAGCCAATACCTGAACCTGGCGAAAAACTCCTCGCTGGCGGCCGGTATCGGTTATCCGGAGATGGTGTCGTTGTTTGCCGGTACGGTGCTGAACCAGACCGGACAGGCGATCGAAGTCATTGCCATCACCATGAGCGTGTACCTGGCGATCAGTATCAGCATTTCCCTGCTGATGAACTGGTACAACAAGCGCATTGCGCTGATCGAGCGGTAAGGAAGAGCGCATGACGACTCATACTTTCAAACCCGACATGCCTCCACCGAGCAGCAGCATCGGTGTCGTGGCGTGGATGCGGGCGCACATGTTTTCCAGCTGGATCAACACCCTGCTGACGCTGTTCGCGTTCTATCTGATTTACCTGATAGTTCCGCCTCTCGTGAGCTGGGCGATCCTCGACGCCAATTGGGTCGGCACCACCCGCGCCGATTGCACCAAGGCCGGCGCCTGCTGGGTGTTCATTGAGCAGCGCTTCGGCCAGTTCATGTATGGCTACTACCCGGTGGACTTGCGCTGGCGCGTGGACCTGACCGTGTGGTTGGCGGTGATTGGCGTAGCGCCGTTGTTCATTGCACGTGTTCCGCACAAGGCAATCTACGGCCTGAGCTTTCTGGTGCTCTATCCGATCATTGCCTACCTCCTGCTGCACGGTGGCGTATTCGGTCTGAGCCAGGTGGCGACCAGCCAGTGGGGCGGCCTGATGCTGACCCTGGTGATCGCTACCGTCGGTATCGTCGGCGCACTGCCGCTGGGTATCGTGCTGGCCCTGGGCCGTCGTTCGAACATGCCGGCGATTCGGGTGGTCTGCGTGACCTTCATCGAGTTCTGGCGCGGTGTGCCGTTGATCACGGTGCTGTTCATGTCGTCGGTGATGTTGCCGTTGTTCCTGCCCGAAGGCATGAACTTCGACAAATTGCTGCGGGCGTTGATCGGCGTGATCCTGTTCCAGTCGGCGTACATCGCCGAGGTGGTGCGTGGCGGTCTGCAAGCGATCCCTAAAGGTCAGTACGAAGCGGCTGCGGCGATGGGCCTCGGTTACTGGCGCAGCATGGGCCTGGTGATTTTGCCGCAAGCCCTGAAGCTGGTAATTCCTGGCATCGTCAACACCTTCATTGCGCTGTTCAAGGACACGAGCCTGGTGATCATCATCGGCCTGTTCGACTTGCTCAACAGCGTCAAGCAAGCCGCCGCCGACCCGAAATGGCTGGGCATGGCCACTGAAGGCTATGTGTTCGCGGCCCTGGTGTTCTGGATTTTCTGTTTTGGTATGTCCCGCTATTCCATGCATTTGGAACGCAAGCTGGACACTGGCCACAAGCGTTAGGAGCGTAGTTTATGAGTGAAGCGATCAAACAGCCTGTGAGTCCTCAAGGCATTATTCAGATGCAGGGCGTAAACAAGTGGTACGGCCAGTTCCACGTGTTGAAAGACATCAATCTGAACGTCAAGCAGGGCGAGCGTATCGTGCTGTGCGGTCCGTCGGGTTCCGGCAAATCCACCACCATCCGTTGCCTCAATCGCCTGGAAGAACACCAGCAGGGCCGTATCGTGGTCGATGGCGTGGAACTGACCAACGACCTCAAGCAGATCGAAGCGATCCGTCGTGAAGTCGGCATGGTGTTCCAGCACTTCAACCTGTTCCCGCACCTGACCATCCTGCAGAACTGCACCCTGGCGCCGATGTGGGTACGCAAGATGCCCAAGCGCAAGGCCGAAGAAATCGCCATGCATTACCTGGAACGCGTACGCATTCCAGAGCAGGCGCATAAATACCCGGGGCAACTGTCCGGTGGTCAGCAACAGCGCGTGGCGATTGCCCGTGCCCTGTGCATGAAACCGAAAATCATGCTGTTCGACGAACCGACGTCGGCACTCGACCCGGAGATGGTGAAAGAGGTTCTGGACACCATGATCGGCCTGGCCGAAGACGGCATGACCATGCTCTGCGTGACCCACGAAATGGGCTTCGCCCGTACCGTGGCCAACCGCGTGATCTTCATGGACAAGGGTGAAATCGTCGAACAGGCCGCGCCGAACGACTTCTTTGACAACCCGCAGAACGAGCGTACGAAGCTGTTCCTGAGTCAGATTCTGCATTGATCGACGCCAGGCAGTGAAATAAACCCGGACATGGTTCCGGGTTTATTTTTGCCCTCGATTTGTCCCCGCCTCTGTAGAAGGGTTGTCGCCCCGGACGAAGCTGACTAACATGTCAGAAAATTCATCCTATGATTGGATGAAAGGGCGAATCTATGTCAGATATTTCTCCATTAATTAAACGATCCTTGGTTGATCAGGCCCTGGACCAGTTGCGCCTGCGCATTAATCAAGGTGTCTGGACGGTCGGCCAGCGTTTGCCCACCGAGCCGGAATTGGCGACTGAGCTGGGCATCAGTCGCAACACCGTGCGCGAAGCCATGCGCGTGTTGGCGTTTTCCGGGTTGATCGAGATCCGCCAGGGCGACGGTAGTTATCTGCGGGCGGTAGTCGATCCTTTGGATACGATGAAGGCGCTGTCCCGCTGCTCTCAGGAGCAGGCTCGGGAAACCCGGCACATTCTGGAAGTCGAAGCCATCGGTCTGGCTGCGTTACGCCGTACTGAAGAAGACCTGGTGGCGTTGCGCGAGGCGCTGGGCGTCAGCGGCAGTCACTACCACGGCGATCTCGACACCTACATCGCCTGCGACCTGGTGTTTCACCGTCGTCTGGTAGACGCGGCGCACAACCCGACTCTCAGTGAGCTGTATCGCTACTTCTCCAGCATCGTCGGCGCACAGTTGCGTCAGACCCTGAACATCACCCCCCGACGCCAGGCGGTGTTCGACCTGCATATCGAACTGCTCGATGCCGTCGAACAACGTGATCCGGAGCGGGCCAAAGCCCTGACGAGACAGTTGATCAATGAACCTTGAAACCGAGAACCCGATGTCCAGTCAGCAGGCCAGCCACAGCCGCATCACTGAGCTCAAGCGTACGGCGGAGCTCGAAGAGCTGTTGATCGACGCCGAGGCCGATGATGCAGAGGTTCAGCAAAGTCACCCACTCCTGCGGCGACCGTGGCTGTTGCTGCTAGGCCTGATTCTGGTGGCGCTGAACCTGCGTCCGGCGCTGTCGAGCATGGCGCCGATGCTCAGCGAGGTCTCGAAAACACTGGGGCTATCGGCTGCCCAGGCCGGTTTGCTGACCACCTTGCCGGTACTTTGCCTCGGTCTGTTCGCGCCGTTGGCGCCGGTGCTGGCGCGACGTTTTGGTGCCGAGCGGGTGGTATTGGGGATTCTCCTGATGCTGGCTGGCGGGATCATTTTGCGCAGCTCGTTCGGCGAGGTCGGCCTGTTCGCCGGCAGCGTGCTGGCCGGCGCCAGCATCGGGGTGATCGGCGTGCTGCTGCCCGGCATCGTCAAGCGCGACTTCCCGAAACAGGCCGGCACCATGACCGGCGTCTACACCATGGCGCTGTGCCTGGGCGCGGCCATGGCGGCTGGCGCGACAGTGCCGTTGAGCGAACACTTCGACAACAGCTGGGCCCTGGGCCTCGGCTTCTGGGTGGTTCCGGCCTTGGTCGCGGCCATGTTCTGGTTGCCGCAAGTCGGTCAGAAACACGGCGCGCACCACGTTGCCTATCGGGTCCGAGGCCTGTTGCGCGATCCGCTGGCCTGGCAAGTGACCTTGTACATGGGCCTGCAATCGTCTCTGGCCTACATCGTATTCGGTTGGCTACCGTCGATTCTGATCGGTCGCGGTTTGACGCCAACCCAGGCCGGTCTGGTGCTGTCGGGTTCGGTGATTGTCCAGTTGATCAGCTCGCTGGCGGCGCCGTGGCTGGCGACCCGTGGCAAGGATCAGCGGCTGGCGATTGTGATCGTCATGGCAATGACCCTCGGCGGCTTGTTCGGTTGCCTTTATGCGCCGATCGACGGCCTGTGGGGCTGGGCAATCCTGCTGGGGTTGGGGCAGGGCGCTACGTTCAGCCTGGCATTGACCCTGATCGTGCTGCGCTCGCGGGATGCTCATGTCGCAGCCAACCTGTCGAGCATGGCCCAGGGCTTCGGCTACACCCTGGCCTCCATGGGCCCGTTCGCGGTCGGTGTGGTGCATGACTGGACCGGCGGCTGGACAGCGCTGGGCTGGATCTTCGGTGTCATCGGCCTCGGCGCGATCATCGCCGGCCTCGGTGCTGGACGTTCGCTATACGTTCAGGTGGTCAGCGAAAAGGTCTGACTATAGGTAAACAACGTCCAGCGTCGCTGAACCGTCGAGTTGCACTTCGGTGCTCAGGTCCAGCTCGGAGGTCGGCGCGATGACCGTTTCGACTGTCACACGACTGGTCAGAGTGCGGATGGCAATCGGGCCGGCGCTGCTGCCTGCGCTGTCGGTAAAGCCAAGATAGCTTTTGGCGCCAATCGGAATGACCTGGCTGTTCGACGAACTCCAGGCTTTGCCGCCCGTGGTGGAGTCGGTTCGATAGACCTGCGTCAGGTCGTCGACCACGGTGCTGGCCGGATCGAAGTTGAGCGAATACAAGCCGATTTTATTGTGGCTGCGGTCGTGGTTCAGGCCGTAGTAAATCTCACTGTTGACGATGGCCGAGCCGTCGCGGTTGTCGTGCATCAGCAGGGCAAAACGCGCGGGCGCGTTGCACTGAATGATGAGGTCGAGCGTCTGGTCTCGCAGTCGCGTGCGTTTGTCGACGCTGAGGTCCTGCCGGGAGATTTTTCCGTAGTCGACGAGACCGCTGTTGGACAGCATCGGCGTGCAAGCGAGTGGGGTGATGGTGCCTTTGACGGTGAGGTCAACCGCAGATGTTGCGAGAGCGTGGGGTGGGGTGTCGATTAGTAGGATTGCGGAGAGGGCTGCGAAGTATTTGTTCATTCATGAAAATCCTTTTCGTGGGTTTGCCGTGTGCCGGTACCGCATCACCGTTGCGCTGTTTATGGTGAGCGGAATCGGTTCTTGCCCGAAGCATGACCTCGGGCAAGGTGCACGGCTTACAGGTACTTCATTTCAAATGTTGCTTAACCGTCGATAGCGACATCGTCGGCTAAGGTGAGGCTGTCGGCCCGGGCAATGAAGGTGTAAATCGTCAGTTCCATGGTGAGGTCTTTCACGGAGATTGGAATGAGAGTGCCGACAGCGCTTGTCGATGTGAGGTTATCCTTAAGGATCTGATAGAAGCGCGTCCAACTCGCGCCGTTATCAATTGATCTGATCGAGTGCACAGGTTGTCCGTCCGCAAGAGCGCTTTGGATCGATGGCGTGAAATAGCCTATTTTTTCGTTATTGCTGGTCAAACCCAATCCGAAATACTGGTTGGACGATGATGTTCCGGCTTTATTATCTATACCGTTAAGTGCAAACAGAGTTGACGCATCACACGCGACCGTCAATTGCATCGGATGACTGCCTACTCTCGTGTACTGGGTTGGAAGGAGGTCTGTTGCCTGTACCTTGCCGACGTCGACCATTCCTCCGTCGGACAGCGAAGGTGCACAAGCTTTCGGCGTGATGATACCTGTGACAGTCAGGTCAGTGCTCGAAGCCGCCATTGCATAAGGCGCAACGCCGATCAACGCGGTGGCGGAAAGTGCTGCAAAGTACTTTTTAATCATTGTTTACTCACTTCTAAGGTTGTGTCCTGACTGCCCCGAACCGCTCAAGTGCACCCCGGATCCAGCAGGATCGGGTTGGGTATTACAGGTAAATAATCTCGATCGTCCCCGCGCCATCGAGCTCGATGGCGGTGCTCAGGTCGAGGTTGTTGGTGGGGGCGATAACGGCGTCGACGGTCACCGTGGTGCTGAGGTTCTGGATCAGCGCCGGGCCGACGCTGCTGCCGGCGCTGTCGGTGAACGCCAGGTAACGGGTCTGGCCTATGGGGATCGGGTGGGCGCTGCCGATGCTCCAGGCTGTGCCGGCGGTGGAGGAGTCAGTTCGATAGAGGCGGGCGAAGCCGTCGGCATTGGCGTCGGCCGGATTCACATTCAGTGAGTACTGGCCAATCTTGTTGCCGCGGCTGTCCTTGCCCAGCCCGTAGTCAATCTCGCTGTCGACTGTCGCCGAGCCGGCGCGGTTGTCATGCATGATCAAGGCGAAGGACGCCGGCGCGTCGCAGCCGACCATCAACGTCAACGATTTGGGTGGCAGGCGTGTGTTCTTGTCTGCGTTGAGGTTTTTTTTCGACAGTGTGCCGAAGTCGACCACACCACCGTTGGACAGCACCGGCTCACAGGCCGCCGGGGCGAAGCGGGCGCGCAAGGTCGCCTCGCGGGTGCGTCCTGCGCCGATGGCGTCGAACACCCCGAAGGCTTCCCAGGTCACAGCGTCACGCACCTGCATCCCTTGCTCTTGAACCCAGGCGGTCAACTCAAGTTGCGCCGAGAAACTGCGGCCCTGTACCGGCACACCGGCCCGCACCGGCACGACCCCGTGCTCCGGTCGCCAGATCAGGTTCGATGCCGTTACGGCCGGCGGCTGACTGGTCCCGGCAATCAATCCGATCTCCACCGATTGGCCGTCGAGCACGGCGTCTCGAATACGCAGCTGATAGCTGCCGCGTTCGGCAAAGTGAAAGCGGTCGGCGGTCGCGGCCATGGCCCGGTAAAACAGGCTCATGTCGATGGGCTGCGAACAGCTCAACGTCAGGCTGAGCTGGCGCTCGCCGAGGTGTCGTTCCGGTGCGGCATCGGGGCGGATCGCCCGGTTCATCAACCCGTAATCGAGCACCAGCTGGCTCAGGTTGAACTGGCAGTCGTCAGTGGACGCCGAGGCCAGTGGCGTGAATCCGCTCAGTGCCAGTGGCGCGAGGGTCAAAAGCAGATAGCGCGACAGGTTCATAAAGTCATCCTCAGAGGGCTCGGCACTTGGCGGGGGCGGTTTCGTAGTACGCGTGGGTGTCCGCGTCGGCGGGCAGTTTGAAGCGCAGCTCGCAGCGCTCCAGCCCCGGTGCGGTGATCCACAGCGCGCGGCGGTCGAGTACGTTGGGCAGAAACACCAATCCACCGTCCTGCACCAGGGTCACGAACTGGCCATCCTCGGTGTTCACGGCGGCACCACGCGGCAGGGGCGCGCCGTTGGCGGTGGTAGCCTTGAGCAAGGCTCGACGGGTCACCGTGACGCTGAATTCAACGTTGTCGACCGCACCGCGACCGGCCGAAATCACCGCCAACCCGTTGTGAATGTCGGCGTTGCGCGGCAAGGTTTTGGTGTCGACTTCCACCGGGCTGTTGCCGTATGCCGCCACCTGCGGGATCACCGCCTGACCTTGCCAGTCGGTCCACACCGGACCGCTGGGCGTCGACACTTTGATGGAACCCATGTCGCCCACCGATAGCAGCGCAAAGGTGTCGCTCACCGGGTACGGCGACAGCGTCAAGCCACCGCCGTGGAGCACGGCGCCGCCACGGGCGCTGGCCTGATAGCTGGAGCGTTCGGCGTCGGCGCGGGTGTAGTTGAGGTCCAGTTGGGTGTAGCGCGGCAGCAGCGAAACGCCGGCCGTGGACTGCACCTGTTTGTCGCGCGTGTCGTGTTCGACGCCGACCCTGTATGCCAGTTGATCGTTGATTTGTTCACTCAGGCCGACGCCGCTGCGGTATTCGCCGGCGGAACTGCGCACCCAGGTGCGCGCCCGTCGGTTCTCGCCCAATGGAATGCTGAGGTTCAGGTAAACGCTGTCATCGTTGCGGTTCGCGCCACTGACCTGCCATTCGGCGGTCGCCGAGACCGACACACCGCCGAGGCTGGTCCCCCAGGAGGCGAGGGCGCGGCTGCTGCTTTGGCCATCGAACGAGCTGGACCGACTGAAGCCGCTGCTGAAGGCGCCGAGCCATGGATGCGACCACGACAGGGCCGCGCTTTGCTGATCGCGGTAACGGGACTTGCTGTTGTCGGAAGAAGTGGCGAACACCGCCTCTTCCAGTTCCCGGTAGCCCAGAGTTCGATAAGAGCTGCCGGCATTGAGCGCCCACTGCTCGCTCAACCGGTGCGAGAGGCTCAGGTCAGACTGAAGTCCCTGACTGGCTTGTTTGCCACCAGTGTCTGCGCCGGTCAGTGTGGCTTGCACCTGGGTGGCGGGTGAGGGCAACAGGCCGACGCTGGCGCCCGTCGCTCGATAGTCGGCGGCGCCGGTCAGACCGGCACTCACCAACACTTGCTGGGTGAGCGCACCGCTCCAGCCGCCGCTGATCACCCAGGGATCGCCACCCTGCGCGTCACCGACACTGCGCACCTGGCCGGCACCGAACGAGTAACCGGGCGCTGGCAAAGTGACCCCCAGCATCGCGGCGGGAACGGTAAAGCTGCGCTCGCTGCCATCGGCCTCCTTGATCGTGACCTCAACGTCGGAGCGCGTGTTGAGCCGCCGCACGTTGGTGAGCGCGAACGGGCCGGCGGGCACCACCGTGGAATGGATCAGCGAACCGTTCTGGCGGACCTCGACCTGTGCCTGACTGTTGGCAATTCCTTCGATGACCGCGCTTTGCCCTTCGACCTGCAGTGCTTGCTCGTTCAGCACTTGCACGCCGGTGATCTGCGCACCGGCAAGCACCGGGTTGTAGAGGTTGATCTGACCCGCCTGCAGCACCGCTTCCTGACGGGCGAAGGTGCGCTGGGCGTAGGCCGCAATGTGCGTTATGCGGGAGATGTCGTCCTGCCAGGTCTGTACCTGACGGCTGCGCACGATCCAGTCACCGGCATTGAATCCGAGTTCGGTGTTGGCCGAGGCGTAGCGGCTCGAATTGTCGCCTGAACGACTGTGCAAACCGGTGACATCGTAGTTGAGCAAGCCGGCAATACCACCGGTCTGGTAGCCGGAAAAATCCCGGGCAATGGGGCGTATCGCATCGTTGGGCACGATCAACGACAGGGCAAGGCTCGCGGGGTCCGGTTCGATGGCGGTCTGCGGCGCGGTGCCAAGAAAATCGTGGCACTGGCCATCCTCCAGCGTAAGAACGGGTACCTTCAGGTTCGCCGCATCGAGCAGTGCGCGATCGAAGCACAACGCTCCTTCGTGATCGAACGTGACGTTGACCCGGCCCTGGCGCTGGCCGTTGACGCTGAGCGTGACCGGGTGCTGGCCGGCCGTGAACCGCGGTGCCTGCATCAGCAACGTCGCCAGCGCCGGATCAATGCCTCGCTGCAGCAACGTGTCCTTGTCGAACGACGCCGGCAACGACACCTCTGCGTGGGCGTCGAGCATCATCAGCGCGTTGCTCAGTAGCAACGCCACCGTGGTTCGCCGCCATGGATGAGGGCGAGCGCCGACCCGAATCACGGGCACGGCTTCGCCATCACGGTAAATCGATACTGTGGTCATCAGGTTCACTTGGGTTATTGCGGCGTGCGGTTACAGGCACTCCTGTGGCAACGGCCAGACGGCCGTCGCCTTGAAACATTGGCGCTCATCGTTCCTGAATGACGCCGTCAGGGTGGTTCAGGACTGGATAGGCGCCTCGTAATGCGGCACCGCAAAGCCGTAGACCGTCGCCGGTTGAAAACGCACCTGCGTGGCGGCGCCTTCGGGTACCTTGATGCTGATGTGCTCACCGGGTAGCACGTAGGTTTTCGGCAACATCGCGTTGCCCGCCGCCGGCAGCAATTGCACTTCCTGGCCCAGACGGACCACGTAAGGCGTGTCGTTGCGCACGGTCAATTGACCGTCTTTGAGCGACCATTGCAGGTCGGTCCACGGCGTGCGATTGGGCGCCAGGCCCTTGGGGTGCAGGATCACCGGCAAGTTCTGGCGCACCGTCACGCCGACCCGTGCCTGCCCCGCCTCGGCGGGGGCTTTGCCTTGGGGGATGCCTTCAAAGATCACCCGTTTCAAACGCTGGGTGAGCAGGGGTTTTTCCGATTGCAGAATGAACCGCACCAATTGGGTTTTGCCCGCTTCGACACGCGCCAGCGGTGGCGTCACGAACACCAGCGATTCGCTGTCCTCGGCAATGTCTTCGAGGGTGACGTGCATCAACGCCAGGTTGGCATCGGTGTTGGTCACCGACACGGACGCTTCGCCGTCGGCCTCGTTGACGATGACCACAGAAGTGTTCGGCACCATGCCGTCGGCCTGAGCCAGTGCGCTCAGCAACAGGGCGAATGCACCGATGCCGGAATGGAACAGATGACGGGTGACACTGGAAAACATCGTCATGACGTGTCTCGTTGAATGTTCGAAAAAAAGGAGCTGGAGCCCCGGCAGATCAATAGTTCAGCTGCACGGTGACATGCCCGTCGATGGGGATTTCGTCGGTCAGCGTCAGGTCGTTCGCGCGAACGATGGTGGTAAACGCCGTGAGCCGCGCGCGCAAATCCTTGATGGCGATGGGTGTGCTCAGGTCGGTCAATGCCGCGAACGCAGTCAGGCCGGCGTGCCCCAGGTAGGAGGACACTCGCCAGGAGGCACCGCCGTTGCGGGAGATGATGGTTTTCACCGCAACCCCATCGGCCACCGTATCGAACAGGCCGAAAGCGACACTGCCCAGATTCTGGTCGTCGTTGACGACGCCTAGCCCGTGACTATTGGGGTGGATGGCGGAAGAACCTTCGCGGTTGTCGATCGTGGTCAGGGTAAACGGCGTGGTGGCATCGCAATTCACCTCCAGGTACAACGTGCCCCTTTTCAGGGCTGTGGGCTGGTCCGGCTTTAAATCTTTCACTGTGACTTTGCCGTGGTCGACAATGCCGCCGCCGGACAGGCTGGGTGTGCAGGCGCTGGGTGTGATCAGGCCGGTGACGCGCAGGTCGGCACTGCTGGCGGCTAAGGCCACGGGGGCGCAGGCGATTACCAGAGGAGTCAATAGAGCAAGGGAGCATCTGTCCATGATGGGTCGTCCTTTGAGTGAGCGGGCAGCGCCGTGTACCAGGTGTTGCCCGTTGACGAGGGAGGGTTACAGGTACTTGATCTGGAGCGTTGCGGAGCCATCGAGTGTGACTTCGTCAGTGAGGGTCAGGCTGTTGGTGGGGGCGATGCCGGTACGCACATAGAGATCAAGGCTCAGGTCCTTCATCGCGATTGGCGCAATGACGGGCCCCAGGGCTCCGACACTCCAGATGTTATTGACCCCCCAGAATGCTGTGGACCCTTCCTTCAGCCAGGTCTCGCCGCCATCAGTGGAGAGAATGGCTTGAGCGTGGGTGGCGTCCGCCATCACATTGCGCGGAACAACGCGAAAGTGGCCCAGCTTTTCGTTGGTGTTGATCAGTCCCAGGCCAAAGTAAGCACCCGAAGTGCCTGTGCCTGCACGGTTATCAATCGGGTTGATGGCAAACGGCGTCGCGGCATCGCAGCTCACTGTCATTTGCATGATGATTTCAGACAAGTAAGTGGTTTTGTCGGGATGGAGGTCTTGTACGGAAAACTTGCCGTGATCGGCGATGCCGCCCCCGGCCAATACGGGTGTGCATGCATTCGGCGTGATCAGACCCTTCACGGTCAGGTCCGTGCTGGAGGCGGCAATAACGGACGATGCGCCGGTGAGCAGCAAAGCAGCCGCGAGGAGGGATACATTCTTGTTCATGTGTCGGTTCTTCTTTGATGAAAGATTGTTGGGGAGTTGCCCTGTGCGGACAGGGCGCAATCTATCGATCGGGGTAGCCGGGCGGAATGCAACTAATACGAAAAAGGGTGGCCGCGTGTATGAAAGTTCATGGAGGGCTACAGATCTCATTTTCTGAAGTGTTGTCTGTAGTCTTTTGGTGTGAGCTACGTAGCTTTAAAACGTAGGGCGGTTCCTTTTGTTTTATCAGAGAAAGGACAGAGTCCCGGATACGTTGGGGCAGGTGGTTATGCGGTCGGGATTGGTCGTTGTGGTTGGAATAGGACGGCGTTATTTTTCGCGTATTCCAGTCGCCAAACAGGATAAATCCGACAATGCGCGTAATTATTGCTGACGACCATCCTGTTGTCCGCATTGGATTGCGGATGCTCATCGATCTAAGCCGCACATGTGTGGTCGTGGGTGAGGCCGATGGTCCGGACAGCCTGTTGAGCCTTCTCTCAACCACGCCTTGCGATCTGTTGATCACGGACTTTTCCATGCCGGGCAACCAACAGGCCGATGGATTGAAGATGCTGAGCACGGTTCGACGTCACTACGCTTCGACACCGATTATTCTGGTCACGATGTTTGCCAACGTTGCGACGCTGAGAGTGGCGTTCGCTCAAGGCGTGATGGCGATCGTTGCCAAGGATGCCTCAGCGACGGAGCTTCCCCTGGCGATCAAATCGGTGAGCGAAGGGCGGCGTTTCATCAGCGAGTCCTTGCGTACGGCGCTCGCTCAGGCAGACACCACTGCTCAGTCGCATTCCCCTTCGCTGTCGGCCAAAGAACATGAAGTGGTGAGAATGCTCGCCAGCGGCATGACCGTCAGTGAAATCGCCAGCTACTTCAAACGCAGCGTTTCAACGATCAGCAAACAAAAAAGTATGGCCATGCAAAGGCTGGGCATTTCCACGGATGTGGATCTCTTTGCTTATGCTCGTGACAACGGCATGGCGCATTAGGCTTCGGCGCACATCAGGGTATTCCCGTCACGAATGCTGATGGTGTTTCGTCTGTTTGCAGATTATCGTGCTGGCAATCTGCCTATTCTCCGGAGACTGTCCATGAGTGATGCCCACGACGCCTTGATCACCCGCTTCTACCAGGCTTTTCAGCGGCTGGATTCCGAGGCCATGAGCGCCTGCTATACCGACGACGTGGTGTTCAGTGATCCGGCGTTCGGCGAACTGCGCGGGCGCGATGCCGGCGATATGTGGCGCATGCTCACTACCCGCGCCAAGGACTTCTCCCTGACCTTCGATAACGTACGCAGCGATGAGCGCACCGGCGGCGCCCATTGGGTGGCGACGTACCTGTTCAGCCAGACCGGCAATATCGTGGTCAATGACATTCAGGCGCGTTTCGTGTTTCGCGACGGCAAGATCTGCGAGCACCACGACAGTTTTGATCTGTGGCGCTGGTCGCGTCAGGCGCTGGGTTTCAAAGGGCTGCTGTTGGGCTGGACGCCAGTGGTGAGAAACGCCGTGCGTGCTCAGGCCTTGAAGGGCCTGAAGGCATTCCAGGCCAGTCGCTGATAAGATCGCGGCTTGTTTCCTATCAAGCCTTGATCGTCACGTGAGCACTTCGAGCGAATCTTCCGTCATTGCCGCCGAACCGTCGGTGCCCGTCAGCAAACCCTGGTTCGTCTACCTCGTTCGCGCGGCCAATGGTTCGCTCTACTGCGGGATCAGCGACGATCCCGTTCGCCGCTTCGCCACCCACCAAAGTGGCAAAGGTGCGCGCTTCTTCCTGTCCAGCCCGGCCGTGGCGCTGGTCTATACCGAAGCTTGCCGCGACAAAAGCGAAGCGCTGCGTCAGGAGCGCTTAATCAAAAAACTCAAGAAAAGCGCCAAGGAATGTCTGGTGGCGAGTGCGGCCGCGGGCTTATCAATCTGACTGATAAGTGCCCATCAGGCAGATGGGTAGGCTGCCTGCCGATTGCGCGTTAAGCTGCGGGCTCCTTATCCGAGCGGCGGAGCCGAGCATGTCCGAGTTGATTCTGCATCATTACCCGACGTCCCCTTTCGCCGAAAAGGCTCGCTTGCTGCTGGGCTTCAAGGGGTTGTCCTGGCGCTCTGTGATGATCTCGCCGGTGATGCCCAAACCCGATCTGACGGCCCTGACCGGCGGCTACCGCAAGACGCCGGTGTTGCAGATTGGTGCCGATGTCTATTGCGACACCGGGTTGATCGCTCGTCGTCTGGAGCAGGAAAAAGCTTCACCGGCGTTTTTCCCGGAAGGCCAGGAAATGGTCACGGCGACCTTTGCGGCGTGGGCCGATTCGGTGGTGTTCCAGCATGCGGTCAGCCTGGTGTTCCAGCCAGAATCGGTAGCGGTGCGCTTCGGCAAATTGTCGCCGGAAGCGATCAAGGCATTCCTGGCCGATCGCGCCGGTTTGTTCAGCGGTGGCAGTGCCACTCGGTTGTCAGCCGAGCAGGCCCGGCATCAGTGGCCAACGATCATGGCGCGTCTGGAGCAACAGCTTCAGCGCGAGCAGGGGGATTTCCTGTTCGGTGAACCGTCGATTGCCGACTTTGCCCTGGCTCATTCGCTGTGGTTCCTCAAGGCGACGCACGTGACGTCACCGTTGGTGGATGCTTATCCGGCCGTTTTGGCGTGGTTTGGCCGCGTGATGGGTTTTGGTCATGGCGCATTCAGCGAGATGACGGCCGAGCAAGCGCTGGAAATTGCCCGCAATGCCACACCGGCCGCATTGCCGGATGAGCAGTTCGATGAGCCGAACGGCTTTGAGGTCGGCCAGCAGGTGGTGATTGCAGCGACCGATTACGGGGTTGATCCGGTGGCGGGGGAATTGCTGTTTGCCGGCAGCGAGGAATTGATTCTGCGCCGTGAAGACGAGCGGGCCGGTGTGGTGCATGTGCACTTTCCGCGGTTCGGGTTTCGTATCGAAGCGCGTTGATCTGCTCTGAAATGCTTTGGTGACAGAAAACGCAAAAAGATCGCAGCCTTCGGCAGCTCCTACACAGGATCGGTGTGAACTCTGTAGGAGCTGCCGAAGGCTGCGATCTTTTGATTTTAAGGGTTACTTCAGCGCCGCAAGCACCTGGTCCGGGTCATACCCGCGAATCAGCGTCCCGTTCACATCGATCAGCGGAATCCCGCGTCCCCCCAGCGCCTCATAGGCTTTGCGCGCCACGGCATCCTTCTCGATATCGAATTCCTTGTACGGAATGCCTTTCTGATCGAGGAAGCGCCGGGTCAGCTTGCAGTAGCCGCACCAGTCAGTGGCGTAGAGCACGACGTTGGCCTTGGCCTGGGTCTGCTCGGACACCACCTGCGAGGGGTGAAGTACCCGCTCGATCTTGCCCCAGTTCTGGTAAACCACAACCACCAGCAGAATCAGCAGGAATTTTTTCAACACGCCACCGAGCATCAGTTGCGTCGCTTGAGCTGGTCGGTCAGTTGGGTCGGCAGACCCTTGATGATCAGCGTGCCGGCTTCTTCGTCGTATTCGATCTTCGAGCCCAACAGGTGCGCTTCGAAGCTGATCGACAGGCCTTCGGCGCGACCGGTGAAGCGGCGGAACTGGTTCAGGGTACGCTTGTCCGCCGGGATCTCCGGGGACAGGCCGTAGTCCTTGTTGCGGATGTGATCGTAGAAGGCTTTCGGGCGATCTTCATCGATCAGTTCGGACAATTCTTCCAGGCCCATAGGCTCGCCCATTTTGGCCTGGCTGCTGGCGTAATCCACCAGGGTCTTGGTCTTCTCGCGCGCGGACTCTTCCGGCAGGTCTTCGCTTTCGACGAAGTCACTGAACGCCTTGAGCAGGGTGCGGGTTTCGCCGGGGCCGTCGACGCCTTCCTGACAGCCGATGAAGTCGCGGAAGTACTCCGAAACCTTTTTGCCGTTCTTGCCTTTGATGAACGAGATGTACTGCTTGGACTGCTTGTTGTTCTGCCACTCGGAGACGTTGATCCGCGCTGCGAGGTGCAACTGGCCAAGGTCCAGATGTCGTGAAGGGGTCACGTCCAGCTGATCGGTCACCGCCACGCCTTCACTGTGGTGCAGCAGGGCGATGGCCAGGTAATCGGTCATGCCTTGCTGGTAATGCGCGAACAGCACATGGCCACCGACCGAGAGGTTGGATTCTTCCATCAGCTTTTGCAGATGCTCGACCGCCACCCGGCTGAAGGCTGTGAAATCACGACCACCGTCGAGGTATTCCTTCAGCCAGCCGCTGAATGGAAACGCGCCGGACTCCGGATGGAACAGCCCCCAGGCTTTGCCCTGTTTGGCGTTATAGCTTTCGTTCAGGTCGGCGAGCATGTTCTCGATGGCCGCGGACTCAGCCAGTTCAGAGTCGCGGGCGTGAAGAACTGCGGGTGTGCCGTCGGGTTTTTTGTCGATCAGGTGGACGATGCAATGACGGATCGGCATGGGCTTCTCGGCTGATTGAAGAGAGGAGGGCGTGCTCCCCCGAAAAAGCGCCCAGTGTACCGCAACCACTGGTTTTGGCGTGGTCCGAAGGGCAATTCGAAGCTCTGCGGCGACCCTAATGTGATTTTTTCCCGATTTAGAGCAATAAAGCTGACCAAATGGGTAGCTAGAGGCGGATATTTCCCCGTCTCTGTGCTAGTTTTGCCCGGTCTTACGCGAAGTCACTGCGTTAAGCGTGCATTCAGCATTTGTCAGGTCGAACCAAACCCTGATTTCGGTATCTATAACCCCGACTCGTCGTGGTTATGGCCGAGGGTGCCAGATCCAGAAGATCGGGCTCGATGGCTGACACTGCACTCTGCAATCCATATGAATTTGATAGGGAAGGAACACTACAATGGCTCTTACTAAAGACCAACTGATCGCCGACATCGCTGAAGCTATCGACGCGCCAAAAACCACCGCGCGTAACGCTCTGGACCAACTGGGCCAAATCGTTGCCGATCAGCTGGAAAACGGCGGCGAAATCACTCTGCCAGGTATCGGCAAGCTGAAAGTGACTGAGCGTCCTGCCCGTACCGGCCGCAACCCTTCGACTGGCGCTGCCATCGAAATCGCTGCCAAGAAAGTGATCAAGCTGGTTGTGGCCAAAGGCCTGACCGACGCTGTTAACAAGTAAGACTTGTTAAAAAAAACCGTGCTCCGGAGCAATCCGGGCACGGTTTTTTTGTGTCTGCGATTCAGCGATTGATCAGGCTCAATCGCTGTCTCGGTTGTTACTCAGCTTTTACGGGCCCAGCGTTCGCGCCAGACCTGTTGCTCGGATTTGGTCTGGAAGGTCCAGGCGACGAAACGGCTTTGCTTCTGCCCTTGGGACATTTCCACGACCTGGCTTTCCAATACGCCGGCCTTTTTCAGCGCCGTCTGGATCGCCGGCAGGTTCGAGGCTTTCGAGACCAGGGTACTGAACCAAAGCACTTTGTGTTGAAAGTGCGCGCTCTCGGCGATCAGTTGCGTCACAAACCGTGCCTCGCCACCTTCACACCACAGTTCGGCCGATTGCCCGCCAAAGTTCAGCACCGGCAGTTTGCGTTTTGGGTCGGCGCGGCCCAGCGCGCGCCATTTACGCACGCTACCCTTGGTCGCCTCGTCCATCGAGGCATGGAACGGCGGGTTGCACATCGTCAGGTCAAAGCGTTCGCCGGGTTCGAGCAAGCCCAGCAGAATGTGCTTGGGATTAGTTTGCTGGCGAAGCTGGATGGCTTTGTTCAGCCCGTTGGACTGCACGATGGCTTTGGCTGAGGCTACGGCTATCGGGTCGATTTCCGAGCCCAGGAAGTGCCAGCGGTAGTCGCTGTAGCCGATCAACGGATAGACGCAGTTGGCGCCCATGCCGATATCGAGCACCTTGACTGGCGCGCCGCGAGGGATTTCGCCGTCGTTGACGCTGGCCAGCAGGTCGGCCAGGAAGTGCACGTAGTCGGCACGGCCCGGAACCGGCGGGCACAGGTAGTCGGCCGGGATGTCCCAATGGGCGATACCGTAGAACGCCTTGAGCAGCGCCCGGTTGAACACTCGCACCGCGTCCGGGCTGGCGAAGTCGATGCTCTCCTTGCCGTACGGATTGATGATCACGAACTTCGCCAGCTCCGGCGTGGTCTTGATCAGCGCCGGGAAGTCGTAACGACCCTGATGGCGATTGCGCGGGTGCAGGCTGGCCTTCTCGCGTGGCTCCACGGCTTTGGCCGGGGTCGCGGGTTTAGGCTTTTTGCGCGCAGGTTTGGGTGTGCTGGGGGCGGTCATGGGCGAGGTCGATTCGGGTATGGCTAAAAGTGGCGGGTATTGTCCCACATCCAGCTGCTGCTCACCCAATTGTGAAGATCGCTGCATGTCCCTGTGGCAACGGGTGTTTGGGAGTATGTGGCGGGCATAAAAAAGGGAGGCCGCTGGGGCCTCCCTGTTTTATTGCGATGTGCCGTTACAAACTGGCAATCCGCGCATGTTGCTCCGCCAGCTTGCCCAAAGCCTGTTCAGCTTCAGCCAGTTTGGCGCGTTCCTTCTCGATGACTTCGGCCGGGGCCTTGTCGACGAAACCGGCGTTGGACAGCTTGCCGCCGACGCGCTGAACTTCGCCCTGCAAACGCAGGATTTCCTTGTCCAGGCGCGCCAGTTCGGCGTCCTTGTCGATCAGGCCGGCCATCGGCACCAGCACTTCCATCTCGCCAACCAGTGCGGTGGCGGACAGTGGTGCTTCTTCGCCAGCCTTCAGAACAGTGATCGATTCCAGGCGAGCCAGCTTCTTCAGCAGGGCTTCGTTCTCGGTGAGACGGCGCTGATCTTCGGCGCTGACGTTTTTCAGGAACAGGTTCAGCGGCTTGCCTGGACCGATGTTCATCTCGCCACGAATGTTACGCGTGCCGAGCATCAGACCCTTGAGCCATTCGATATCGTCTTCGGCAGCCTGGTCGATGCGTGCCTCAACGGCCACTGGCCAAGGTTGCAACATGATCGTCTTGCCTTGAATACCGGCCAGCGGCGCAACGCGCTGCCAGATTTCTTCGGTGATGAATGGCATGAACGGGTGAGCCAGGCGCAAAGCGACTTCCAGCACTCGAACCAGAGTGCGACGGGTGCCGCGCTGACGTTCGACCGGTGCGTTTTCGTCCCACAGCACAGGCTTGGACAGTTCCAGGTACCAGTCGCAATACTGGTTCCAGATGAACTCGTACAAGGCTTGTGCCGCCAGGTCGAAACGGAACTGATCGAGCTGACGGGTCACTTCGGCTTCGGTGCGTTGCAGCTGCGAAATGATCCAGCGATCCGCCAGGGACAGCTCATAGGCTTCGCCGTTCTGGCCGCAGTCTTCACCTTTGTCCAGCACGTAGCGCGCGGCGTTCCAGATCTTGTTGCAGAAGTTGCGGTAGCCTTCGACGCGGCCCATGTCGAACTTGATGTCGCGACCGGTGGACGCCAGCGAGCAGAACGTGAAGCGCAGGGCGTCGGTGCCGTAGCTGGCGATGCCGTCGGCGAACTCGTCGCGGGTCTGCTTCTCGATCTTCTTCGCCAGTTTCGGCTGCATCATGCCGGAGGTGCGTTTCTGCACCAGATCTTCCAGCTCGATACCGTCGATGATGTCCAGCGGGTCCAGGACGTTGCCCTTGGACTTGGACATCTTCTGGCCCTGGCCATCACGCACCAGACCGTGCACATAAACAGTCTTGAACGGAACCTGTGGCGTGCCGTCTTCGTTTTTCACCAGGTGCATGGTGAGCATGATCATCCGGGCAACCCAGAAGAAAATGATGTCGAAACCGGTCACCAGCACGTCGGTGGAGTGGAATTTCTTCAGGAATTCGGTCTGTTCCGGCCAGCCCAGGGTGGAGAAGGTCCACAGGCCCGAACTGAACCAGGTATCCAGAACGTCGTTGTCTTGTTGCAGCGCAACGTCCGGCCCGAGGTTGTGCTTGGCACGCACTTCGGCTTCGTCGCGACCGACATAGACCTTGCCCGACTCGTCGTACCAGGCCGGAATCCGGTGGCCCCACCACAGCTGACGGCTGATGCACCAATCCTGGATGTCGCGCATCCACGAGAAGTACATGTTTTCGTACTGTTTTGGCACGAACTGAATGCGGCCGTCTTCAACCGCAGCAATGGCCGGCTCGGCCAATGGCTTGGTGGACACGTACCACTGGTCGGTCAGCCACGGCTCGATGATGGTGCCGGAGCGGTCGCCTTTCGGCACTTTCAGGGCGTGGTCATCGACGCTGACCAGCAGGCCGGCGGCTTCGAACGCCGCGACGATTTCCTTGCGGGCCTGCTCGCGGTTGAGGCCGACGAAATCGGCGGGCAGTGTGCCGTCGATCTGCTCGTTAACGCTGCCATCGAGGTTGAACACTTGGGCTGCTGGCAACACGTCGGCATTCTTGTCGAAGATGTTCAGCAGCGGCAGGTTGTGGCGCTTGCCGACTTCGTAGTCGTTGAAGTCGTGGGCCGGAGTGATTTTCACGCAACCGGTGCCGAATTCAGGGTCGCAGTAATCGTCGGCGATGATCGGGATGCGGCGGCCGACCAGCGGCAGCTCGACAAATTTGCCGATCAGGGCTTTGTAGCGTTCATCGTTCGGGTTAACGGCCACGGCGGCGTCGCCGAGCATGGTTTCCGGACGCGTGGTCGCGACGATCAGGTAGTCGTTGCCTTCTGCGGTTTTGGCGCCATCGGCCAGCGGGTACTTCAGGTTCCACAGGAAACCTTTCTCGTCGTGGTTTTCCACTTCAAGGTCGGAAATCGCCGTGTGCAGCTTGGTGTCCCAGTTGACCAGACGCTTGCCGCGGTAGATCAGACCGTCTTCGTGCAGGCGCACGAAGGCTTCTTTCACCGCTTCCGAGAGGCCGTCGTCCATGGTGAAGCGCTCGCGGCTCCAGTCCACGGATGAGCCGAGGCGGCGGATCTGACGGCTGATGTTGCCGCCGGACTGATCCTTCCATTCCCAGACTTTCTCGAGGAATTTCTCGCGGCCCAGATCGTGGCGATTCTGGCCCTGGGCTTCGAGTTGACGCTCCACCAGCATTTGCGTGGCGATACCGGCGTGGTCGGTGCCCGGCTGCCACAGGGTGTTGCGACCCTGCATGCGGCGGAAACGGATCAGGGCGTCCATGATCGCGTTGTTGAAGCCGTGACCCATGTGCAGGCTGCCGGTGACGTTCGGCGGCGGGATCATGATGGTGTAGGACTCGCCCGCGCCTTGCGGGGCGAAGTAATTCTCAGACTCCCAGGTGTTGTACCAGGAAGTTTCAATGGCGTGCGGCTGGTAGGTCTTATCCATGCGCGGCGGGACCCTATTGGCATTTATTCAGGAAAAGCCGGGAAGTATAGCGGGGCACGGGGCGTAGGGCGAGCAGGGGCGGACTGTGGCGAGGGGGTTTACCCCCGTTCGGCTGCGAAGCAGTCGTAAAACCGATGTGTGGGTGCGCCAGATGCACCACGATGGCAGATATTGGGGCCGCTTCGCGACCCAACGGGGTAAACCCCCTCGCCACGGAAGCCCGCTCGGCTCAAGGTTACTCGTACTGGCTAAGCAACCGTTCCATCCGCGCATCCAGCCGGCGTTTGATTTCGGTTTCGATGTGCGGGGCGAAGTCGTCGATCACGTCTTGCATGATCAATTGCGCGGCGGCGCGCAGCTCGCTATCCAGGTGCAACAGGGCATCGGGGCCCTTGTTGGCGGCAGGAACCGGCTGGGCGGCCGGGGCGGGTGGTGGCGGTTCGACCTGCGGCGCATGGCCGACGGTGTCGAACAGCATGGGAATCTGTTCCTGGTCGCCTTCAATGACGGCGTCGGTCAGCAATGGCGGTTGCAGGTTGTCATCGCCGAGCAGTTGGCGGATCGACTCAAGGTCTTCCAGCAGGTGCACGGACTTTTGCGGTGGTTTTGGAGTGTCCATCGGAATGCTCAGAGTCGCTGTAAACGGTGATCTTGCAGAGGATAGCCCTGTTCGCGGTAGAAACGAAAACTCTCCCGCGCAGCCGCACGAATCGCCGGGTCTTCCACCACCACTTCCGCCACGCGGGCGAACTGTCTGGCAAAGGCCGGGACTTTCAGGTCGAGATTGACCAGCAGATCCTGATGCTGACCGCAGTCATCGCCAAGACCCAGCACAATCAAACCGTCCGGCTCGCTTTCGGCTGGGCCGTGGGGCACGAAGCTTTCGCCCTTGAACGCCCACAACCGCGCATCGAGCGCATCACGCTGGGCGGCATCGCTGCAATGCAGGTAAATGCGGTGGCCCATGCGCCAGGCTTTTTCGGTGAGCTTGCAGGCGAAATCCAGCCGCGCCGAAGGATCGGCGCTGGGCAGGATATAGAAGTCGACTTTGGTCATTGCGGTTCCTGAGCCACGGACGGCGTCACTCGAAAGTGACGCCGTCCGAGGTCATTGGTTTCAGGCTTTGGCGCGGTCCAGCAGGTATTGGGTCAGCAGGGGAACCGGACGGCCAGTGGCGCCCTTGTCCTTGCCGCCGCTGGTCCAGGCCGTGCCGGCGATGTCCAGGTGCGCCCAGTTCAGGTTCTTGGTGAAGCGCGACAGGAAGCAAGCGGCGGTGATGGTGCCGGCTTTCGGGCCGCCGATGTTGGCGATGTCGGCGAACGGGCTGTCCAGCTGCTCTTGATACTCATCGAACAGCGGCAGTTGCCAGGCGCGGTCGTCGGCGGATTGGCCGGCGCTCAGCAGTTGGCCGATCAGCTCGTCGTTGTTGCCCAGCAGGCCCGAGGTGTGGGCGCCCAGTGCCACGACACAAGCACCGGTCAGGGTGGCGATGTCGATCACCGCTTGCGGCTTGAAGCGTTCGGAGTAGGTCAGGGCATCGCACAGCACCAGACGGCCTTCGGCGTCGGTGTTGAGGATTTCAACTGTCTGGCCGCTCATGGTGGTAACGATGTCGCCCGGACGCGAAGCGTTGCCGCTCGGCATGTTCTCGGCGCAGGCCAGGATGCACACCAGGTTGATCGGCAGTTTCAGCTCAAGCACTGCGCGCAGCGTACCGAACACGCTGGCGGCGCCGCCCATGTCGTACTTCATCTCATCCATGCCGGCGCCCGGCTTGAGGCTGATGCCGCCAGTGTCGAAGGTGATGCCTTTGCCGACGAGGGCGTATGGCTTCTCGGATTTCTTGCCGCCGTTGTATTGCATGACGATCAGGCGCGGTGGCTGGGCGCTGCCCTGGCCGACGGCGTAGAACGAGCCCATGCCCAGGTCCTTGATCTTCTTCTCATCGAGGACTTCGACTTTCAGGCTTTTGAACTCTTTGCCCAGGTTCTTGGCTTGTTCGCCAAGGAACGTCGGGTGGCAGATGTTCGGCGGCAGGTTGCCCAGGTCACGGGTGAAGGCCATGCCGTTGGCGATCGCGGTGGCGTGGGCCACGGCGCGTTCGACTTCAGCCTGTGCCGCCTTGATGGTCACCAGAGTGACTTTCTTCAGGGAGCGCGGGTCGGCTTTCTGGCTCTTGAACTGTTCGAAGATGTACTCGCCGTCCACCAGTGTTTCGGCCAGCAGGCGGGTCTTGCCATAGCTGTCACGGCCCTTGACCACCACTTCGTCCAGGGCCAGCACTGCATCGCTGCCGCCCAGGCCTTTCAGGGTATTGAGGATGCCGGCGATGATTTTGCGGAACGGGCGATCGCCCAGTTCTTCATCCTTGCCCACGCCCACCAGCAGTACGCGTTCGGCCTTGAGGTTGGGCAGGCTGTGCAGCAACAGGCTTTGGCCGACTTTGCCGGCCAGGTCGCCGCGCTTGAGCACTGCGCTGATAGCGCCACCGCTCAGTTCGTCGAGTTGTTTGGCAACGGTGCCGAGCTTGCGGCCTTCGCGGACGGAGACTACCAACGTGGCGGTCTTCAACGTTTCCGGGCTAACGCTTTTTACAACCAGTTCCATGTCCGGGTCCCTGAATTAATGGTCAAACTGCGCGACGCGCAGAGGCTTGCTTATAAGTAGAAAGACGCTGGTGTATTGCCAGCGACAAAGGCGGCAGTTTGAACCTCGCTGCCTGCGCCTGACAACCCTCGGTTATGCGAACTTCAGCGGTTCAGGCGCCTGCTTGAGCATGTGCAGTGACAGGCGCACTCAATCACAGGATAATGCGCATCTTTTTCGGCGGCTCTGCCCTGCGGGCCGGCTGATATGTTTGCTTGTTTGGCCGCTTAGCCTGACAACCCTGGAGTGTCTGGTTTGATTGTCTTCCGTTATCTATCCCGCGAAGTCCTGTTGACCTTGAGCGCCGTCAGCGCCGTGCTGCTGGTCATCATCATGAGCGGACGCTTCATCAAATACCTCGCCCAGGCGGCCTCCGGGCTCCTGGACCCGGGCTCGCTGTTCCTGATCATGGGCTTTCGTCTGCCGGGTTTCCTGCAGCTGATTCTACCTTTGGGGCTGTTTCTCGGGATCCTGCTGGCCTACGGTCGTCTGTACCTCGAAAGCGAAATGACCGTGTTGTCTGCCACCGGCATGAGCCAGCAGCGTCTGTTTGCCATGACTCTTTTTCCGGCCACCCTGGTTGCCCTGGTCGTGGCGTGGCTGAGCCTGAGCCTGGCGCCACAAGGTGCCAACCAGTTCCAGCTGCTGCTGAACAAACAGGATGCACTGACCGAGTTCGACACCCTCGAGCCGGGTCGCTTCCAGGCCTTGCGCGACGGCACTCGGGTGACCTACACCGAGCAACTGTCGGATGACCGCATCAATCTGGGCGGCGTGTTCATTTCGCAAAAGAATGTCAGTTCTGACAACAAGGATCGGGGGATTTCCGTGCTGGTAGCCGAGAAGGGCCGTCAGGAAATCAGGCCCGATGGCAACCGTTACCTGATTCTCGACAACGGCTACCGCTACGACGGTAATCCGGGTCAGGCCGACTACCGCGCCATCAAGTACGACGAATACGGCGTATTACTGCCAAAACCCGACGTCAGCGATGAAGTGACTGACCGTGATGCGATGACCACCAGTTCCTTGCTGGCCAGCGACGACATCCGCTCGCGTACCGAACTGCAATGGCGCCTGTCCCTGCCGTTGCTGGTCTTCATCGTGACCCTGATGGCGGTGCCGCTGTCGCGGGTCAACCCGCGCCAGGGCCGTTTCCTCAAGCTGCTGCCGGCGATTCTTCTTTATATGGCTTACCTGACCATCCTGATTGCCGCTCGCGGCGCCCTCGAAAAGGGCAAGATCCCGCCGGTGTTGGGCTTGTGGTGGGTGCATGCAGTTTTCCTGGCCATCGGTCTGGGCTTGCTGTACTGGGAGTCGCTGAGCTTGAAGATGGCGAGTCGCCGCAGCGCGCTGGAGGTGGCCCGTGGATAAGCTCGATCGCTACATCGGTAGCAGCGTGTTCATCGCGATCCTGGCTGTTCTGGGGATCATTCTGGGCTTGGCCACGCTGTTCGCCTTCATCGATGAAATGAGCGAAGTCAGCGATACCTACACGCTGATGGATGTCCTGAGCTACGTGTTGCTGACCGCGCCGCGCCGCCTGTACGACATGTTGCCGATGGCGGCGCTGATCGGTTGCCTGATCGGCCTCGGCAGTCTGGCCAGTCACAGCGAGCTGACCATCATGCGTGCCGCCGGTGTGTCCATCGGTCGGATCGTCTGGGCCGTGATGAAGCCGATGCTGATCCTGATGGTGGTAGGGTTGGTGATCGGCGAGTACGTTGCGCCGGCCACGGAAATCACCGCTCAAGCCAACCGCTCGCTGGCCCAGGGCAGTGGCGATGCGCAAAGCGCCAAGCACGGTTTGTGGCACCGTCAGGGTGATGAGTTCATTCACGTCAACTCCGTACAACCCAACGGTCTGCTGTACGGTGTGACCCGTTATCGTTTTGACGATCAGCGCCACATGCTGTCTTCGAGCTTCGCCAAACGTGCGGAATTCGATACCGATCACTGGCAACTGACCGATGTCACGACCACGCTGTTCCATGACAAAAGTACCGAGGTGGTGACTGCTCCGGTGGAGCGCTGGGAAATTGCCCTGAGCCCGCAGCTGCTGAGTACCGTGGTGATGGCGCCCGAGTCGTTGTCGATCAGCGGTCTGTGGAATTACATCCACTACCTGGCTGACCAGGGCCTGAGTAACGGACGTTACTGGCTGGCGTTTTGGGTCAAGGTATTGCAGCCGCTGGTGACCGCTGCATTGGTATTGATGGCGATTTCCTTCATCTTCGGTCCGCTGCGTTCGGTGACCCTCGGTCAGCGGGTCTTCACTGGTGTACTGGTGGGCTTCACCTTCCGTATCGTCCAGGATCTGCTCGGGCCTTCGAGCCTGGTGTTCGGTTTCTCGCCGCTCTTTGCGGTGCTGGTGCCGGCCGGTGTCTGCGCCCTGGCTGGGGTCTGGTTGCTGCGCCGGGCCGGTTGATCGCGGGTTTTTCCGGTCTTGCTTGTCACTCAAAACGCCCCTGTCGCAAGACCGGGGCGTTTTTGTAGGCGCCGTCTGACCTGCAAACGTGACGCTTGCGCCGTGGATCAGGTACAATTCCCGGCTATTTTTCGGCGGGCTATGCCTGCAGCCTTTTTGAGTGTTGATCCGTGAGTGATTTGAGTCATATCCGCAATTTCTCCATCATCGCCCACATTGACCATGGCAAGTCGACGCTGGCCGATCGCTTCATCCAGATGTGCGGCGGCCTTGCCGAGCGCGAAATGGAAGCCCAAGTGCTGGACTCCATGGACCTGGAACGTGAACGCGGGATCACCATCAAGGCCCACAGCGTCACCCTGTATTACAAAGCCCGCGATGGCATTAACTACCAGCTGAACTTCATTGATACCCCGGGCCACGTCGACTTCACCTATGAAGTCAGCCGGTCGCTGGCGGCCTGTGAAGGTGCGTTGCTGGTGGTCGATGCCGGTCAGGGCGTCGAGGCGCAATCGGTTGCCAACTGCTACACGGCGATCGAGCAGGGCCTGGAAGTCATGCCGGTGCTGAACAAGATCGACCTGCCACAGGCCGATCCGGAGCGCGTCAAGGAAGAAATCGAAAAAATCATCGGCATCGATGCCACCGATGCGGTCGAGTGCAGTGCCAAGACCGGCCTGGGCGTCGATGAAGTGCTCGAGCGCCTGGTTCACACCATTCCCGCGCCGACCGGCAACATCGAAGATCCGCTGCAAGCGTTGATCATCGACTCCTGGTTCGACAACTACCTGGGCGTTGTTTCCCTGGTTCGTGTGCGCCACGGTCGGGTGAAGAAGGGCGACAAGATTCTGGTCAAGTCCACCGGCAAGATCCATCTGGTGGACAGCGTCGGTGTATTCAACCCCAAACACACCCCTACCGTCGACCTGAAGGCCGGTGAAGTGGGCTTCATCATCGCCAGCATCAAGGACATTCACGGTGCGCCAGTGGGCGATACCCTGACCTTGAGCTCGACGCCGGACGTCGATGTGCTGCCAGGCTTCAAACGCATTCAGCCACAGGTGTACGCCGGCCTGTTCCCGGTCAGCTCCGACGACTTCGAAGACTTCCGCGAGGCGCTGCAAAAGCTCACCCTCAACGATTCGTCGCTGCAATACACACCGGAAAGCTCAGACGCACTGGGCTTCGGCTTCCGTTGCGGCTTCCTCGGCATGCTGCACATGGAAATCATCCAGGAGCGCCTGGAGCGCGAATACAACCTGGACCTGATCACCACGGCGCCGACGGTAATCTTCGAGCTGCTGCTCAAGACCGGCGAGACGATCTACGTCGATAACCCGTCCAAGCTGCCGGACCTGTCGGCCATCGAAGACATGCGCGAGCCAATCGTGCGCGCCAATATTCTTGTGCCGCAAGAGCACCTGGGTAACGTCATTACCCTGTGTATCGAAAAACGTGGTGTACAGGTCGATATGCTGTTCCTCGGCTCCCAGGTACAAGTGACCTACGACCTGCCGATGAACGAAGTGGTGCTGGACTTCTTTGATCGTCTGAAATCCACCAGTCGCGGCTATGCTTCTCTGGACTACCATTTCGATCGTTACCAATCGGCTAGCCTGGTGAAACTGGACGTGCTGATCAACGGCGACAAGGTCGACGCCCTGGCGCTGATCGTGCACCGTGACAACTCGCACTACAAAGGTCGCCAGTTGACCGAGAAGATGAAAGACCTGATTCCGCGGCAGATGTTCGACGTGGCAATCCAGGCCGCCATTGGCGGTCAGATTGTGGCGCGTACAACCGTCAAGGCACTCAGAAAGAACGTATTGGCCAAATGCTACGGTGGTGACGTCAGCCGTAAGAAAAAGCTGCTGGAAAAGCAAAAGGCCGGTAAAAAACGCATGAAGCAGGTCGGTAACGTGGAAATTCCACAAGAAGCCTTCCTTGCCGTGCTCAGGTTGGATAGTTAGGTCCTATGTCACTAAATTTCCCGCTGTTGCTGGTCATCGCCGTGTTCGTCTGCGGCCTGTTGGCGTTGCTCGATCTGCTGTTCCTGGCGCCACGGCGCCGGTCTGCCATCAACTCCTATCAGGGGAGCGTCAGCCAGGCTGACATGGTAGTGGTCGAGAAACTGAACAAAGAGCCGCTGCTGGTCGAATACGGCAAGTCGTTCTTCCCGGTGTTGTTCATCGTGCTGGTGCTGCGTTCGTTCCTGGTGGAACCGTTCCAGATTCCTTCCGGCTCGATGAAACCGACCCTGGACGTCGGCGACTTCATTCTGGTGAACAAGTTTTCTTACGGGATCCGCCTGCCGGTGATCGACAAGAAAGTCATCGAAGTCGGTGATCCGCAGCGCGGCGATGTGATGGTGTTCCGCTACCCGAGCGACCCGAATGTCAACTACATCAAGCGTGTGGTGGGCCTGCCGGGCGATCAGATTCGCTACACCGCCGACAAGCGCCTGTTCGTCAACGGTGAGTCGATTGCCGAACAACTGGTCGGCTCCGAGCCGGGCACGTTGGGCAGCGCCGAGCTCTACAAGGAAAAACTCGGCGTCGCCGAGCACCTGATCCGCAAGGAAATGAGCCGCTACCGTGCAACGCCGGACCATACGTGGACCGTGCCAGCCGGGCACTACTTCATGATGGGCGACAACCGCGACAACTCGAACGACAGTCGCTACTGGGATGACCCGAGTATTCCCAAGGATCTGCTGGGCATGGTTCCCGACAAGAATATCGTCGGCAAGGCCTTCGCAGTCTGGATGAGCTGGCCGGAACCCAAACTCAGTCACCTGCCGAATTTCTCGCGGGTAGGCCTGATCAAGTAATCACACACGGCGCTGTTGAACACAGCGCCGAATGCATTTCTGGAGTCGGCACAATCGGCGACAGAAGCATGAAAACAACGATATTCAGGACGTTATTTTTGAACACAGCGTTAATTGTCCCAAGCCTGCGCCGCATCAAGGCCCTGGCGGTGGAATCCAACCACGAACTCAGCGTGGGTAAACCGTGAGCGTCTCCTTAAGCCGTCTCGAGCGTCAGCTCGGTTACACCTTCAAGGATCAGGAGCTGATGGTCCTGGCCCTGACTCACCGCAGTTTTGCCGGGCGCAACAACGAACGCCTGGAATTCCTCGGCGATGCCATCCTCAACTTCGTCGCCGGCGAGGCGCTGTTCGATCGCTTCCCGCTGGCCCGCGAAGGCCAGTTGTCGCGTTTGCGTGCACGCCTGGTGAAAGGTGAGACCCTGGCCGTACTGGCCCGTGGTTTCGACCTGGGCGAATACCTGCGCCTGGGCTCCGGCGAGTTGAAAAGCGGCGGTTTCCGTCGCGAGTCGATTCTGGCCGATGCCCTCGAAGCGCTGATCGGTGCGATCTACCTGGACGCCGGCATGGAGGTGGCGCGCGAGCGCGTGCTGGCCTGGCTGGCCGGAGAGTTCGAAGGCCTGACGCTGGTCGACACCAACAAAGATCCGAAAACCCGCCTGCAGGAATTCCTGCAGTCCCGTGGTTGTGAGCTGCCGCGTTACGAAGTGGTGGATATCCAGGGTGAGCCGCATTGCCGGACGTTCTTCGTCGAATGTGAAATCATCTTACTGAATGAAAAAAGCCGAGGTCAGGGTGTGAGTCGTCGTATTGCCGAACAGGTAGCGGCCGCCGCAGCACTGATTGCCCTGGGTGTGGAGAATGGCAATGACTGATTCAACCGCAACTCGCTGTGGCTATGTTGCCATCGTCGGCCGTCCCAACGTGGGCAAGTCCACGCTGCTGAACCACATTCTGGGTCAGAAACTGGCGATCACCTCGCGCAAGCCGCAGACCACCCGCCACAACATGCTCGGCATCAAGACCGAAGGCGACGTTCAGGCGATCTACGTCGACACCCCGGGCATGCACAAGGGGGGCGAAAAGGCCCTGAACCGCTACATGAACAAGACCGCTTCGGCGGCGTTGAAAGACGTCGACGTGGTGATCTTCGTGGTTGACCGTACCAAGTGGACCGACGAAGACCAGATGGTCCTCGAGCGCGTTCAGTACGTGACCGGTCCTCTGATCGTGGCGCTGAACAAGACCGACCGCATCGAAGACAAATCCGAGCTGATGCCGCACCTGACCTGGTTGCAGGAACAGCTGCCGAACGCGCAGATCATGCCGATCTCGGCCCAGCACGGGCACAACCTCGACACGCTGGAGCGAGTGATCGCCGAGCACCTGCCGGAAAACGATCACTTCTTCCCGGAAGATCAGATCACCGACCGCAGCAGCCGCTTCCTTGCCGCTGAACTGGTTCGCGAAAAAATCATGCGCCAGTTGGGTGCCGAGCTGCCGTACCAGATCACCGTGGAAATCGAAGAGTTCAAGCAGCAGGGCAAAACCCTGCACATCCATGCCTTGATCCTCGTCGAACGTGACGGCCAGAAGAAAATCATCATTGGCGATAAGGGCGAGCGCATCAAGCGCATCGGCACCGAGGCGCGCAAGGACATGGAGCTGCTGTTTGACTCCAAGATCATGCTTAACCTGTGGGTCAAGGTGAAAGGCGGCTGGTCCGACGACGAACGCGCCTTGCGTTCGCTGGGTTACGGCGACCTGTAAATCGTCCACCAGCACATCGATTCAATTGTGGGAGCGAGCTTTTGTGGCGAGGGAGCTTGCTCCCGTTCGGCTGCGAAGCAGTCGTAAATCCTGGCATCGCGGTTTTACCTGAAACACTGTGGTGCATGGTTTTGGGGCCGCTTCGCAGCCCAGCGGGACGGTGCGGCGTTCCGACAAGCTCCCTCGCCACAGTGGATCTCCAGAGATTCGGAAACTGATGTCATCCAGCCCGCCAACCGGCCAACCCGCCTACGTGCTCCATTCCCGCGCCTACCGCGAAAGCAGTGCTCTGGTGGATTTCCTCACGCCGCAAGGTCGGCTGCGGGCGGTGTTGCGCAGTGCGCGGGGCAAGGCTGGGACGTTGGCGCGGCCGTTCGTGCCGCTGGAAGTCGAGTTCCGTGGCCGGGGCGAACTGAAGAATGTCGGCCGCATGGAAAGCGCCGGCGTTTCCACCTGGCTCAATGGCGAAGCGCTGTTCAGTGGTCTCTACCTCAACGAATTGCTGATCCGCCTGCTGCCCGCCGAAGATCCTCATCCCGCAGTTTTCGATCACTACGCCGCGACCTTGCTTGCCCTGGCCGAAGGTCGACCGCTGGAGCCGTTGCTGCGCTCCTTCGAATGGCGACTGCTTGATGATCTCGGTTATGGCTTCGCGTTGAATACCGACATCCATGGCGATCCCGTCGCGCCGGACGGTCTCTACCGCTTGCAGGTGGATGCGGGGCTGGAGCGGGTTTACCTGTTGCAACCCGGCCTGTTCAACGGTACCGAACTGCTGGCCATGGCCGATGCCGACTGGACCGCGCCCGGAGCACTGTCGGCCGCCAAGCGCTTGATGCGTCAGGCGCTGGCCGTTCATTTGGGTGGTCGTCCATTGGTCAGTCGCGAGTTATTTCGAAAGCCGTAGATCTGTTGATGCTTGCGTCAACAGACCCTATCTCCCGTGTATGCTGTGCACCGAATTTTCCCTCTTTCAGGAGCGCTTCCGTGACCACCAGCAATCGCATTCTTCTTGGCGTGAACATCGACCACGTTGCCACCCTGCGTCAGGCCCGGGGTACTCGTTACCCGGATCCGGTCAAGGCAGCGCTGGACGCGGAAGAGGCGGGCGCTGACGGCATCACCGTGCACTTGCGTGAAGACCGCCGGCACATTCAGGAGCGCGACGTATTGCTGCTCAAGGATGTGCTGCAAACCCGCATGAACTTCGAAATGGGCGTCACCGAAGAAATGATGGCGTTCGCCGAGCGTATCCGCCCGGCGCACGTTTGCCTGGTGCCGGAAACCCGTCAGGAACTGACCACTGAAGGCGGTCTGGACGTAGCGGGACAGGAAGCGCGGATCAAGGCGGCGGTGGATCGCCTGGCGAAGATCGGCTGTGAAGTGTCGCTGTTTATCGACGCTGACGAGCGGCAGATCGAAGCGTCCCGCCGTGTCGGCGCGCCGGCCATTGAATTGCATACCGGGCGTTATGCGGACGCCGAGACGCCCACCGAAGTCGCTGAAGAGCTCAAGCGCGTGGCCGACGGCGTGGCATTCGGTCTGGCCCAAGGCCTGATCGTCAACGCCGGCCACGGTTTGCACTATCACAACGTCGAAGCTGTTGCGGCGATCAAGGGCATCAACGAACTGAACATCGGCCATGCGCTGGTGGCCCATGCGTTGTTCGTCGGGTTCAAGTCGGCAGTGTCGGAGATGAAGGCGCTGATTCTGGCTGCTGCGTTGAAAGGCTAGATCGGCGGCGTTGCCATCGCGGGCAAGCCACGCTCCCACAGGTTTTGCGTCGAATACACAGTCGTCATTCAACGCAAAACCTGTGGGAGCGTGGCTTGCCCGCGATGGGGGCTTTGAAGGTTACGAAGATTTAAAGCGGTGGGGTTTCCTGGCTCGGCTTGGTCTTGTCGACCCCCGGCACATGCAGGTTGCCCTCGGCGACTTGGGTGCCTTCGAGCTGCGGCTGCGTGACCCACGTCAGGATGTCGTAGTAGCGACGGATGTTTGCCACGAAATGCACCGGCTCGCCGCCACGGGCGTAGCCATAACGAGTCTTGCTGTACCACTGCTTCTGCGAAAGGCGCGGCAGTATTTTCTTCACGTCCAGCCACTTGTCCGGGTTCAACCCTTCCTTGGCCGCCAGTTTGCGTGCGTCATCCAGGTGACCGCTGCCAACGTTGTAGGCTGCCAGCGCGAACCACGTACGATCCGGCTCCTGGATCGACTCATCCAGTTGATCCTTCATGTAGACCAGGTATTTCGCGCCGCCCATGATGCTCTGCTTGGGGTCCAGGCGATTGGAAACGCCCATGGCTTGCGCCGTGTTCTGGGTCAGCATCATCAATCCGCGCACGCCGGTCTTGGACGTGACTGCCGCTTGCCACAGCGATTCCTGATAACCGATCGCCGCCAATAGACGCCAGTCGACCTTTTCTTCCTTGGCGGACGCCTTGAAGTGCTTCTCGTACTTGGGCAACCGCTGCTGCAAATGCTGGGCGAAGGTGGTGGCGCCCATGTAGCCGAGTACGTCGACATGCCCGTAGTAGCGGTCTTTGAGGCGTTGCAGGGTGCCGTTTTTCTTCACCTTGTCGAGGTAGGCGTTGATTTCGTTGAGCAGGCTGTTGTCATCGCCGGCGGCCACCGCCCAGCTCTGGTTGCTGGCATCACCGAGGTCGAAGGCGACCCGCACGTTGGGGAAGTAGACCTGGTTCATCGCCACTTCGTTGGAGTCGACCAGGGTCAGGTCGATCTGACCTTCGTCGACCATGCGCAGCAGGTCGACGACTTCAACCGCGTCGGACTCTTCGTATTCAATGCCCGGATATTTCTTTTTCAGCTCTGCCAATTGCTCGGCGTGGGTGCTGCCCTTGAGCACGATGATCTTCTTGCCGACCAGATCGCCTGCGTCGGTCGGCCGCGACTGGCCGTTGCGATAGATGATCTGCGGGGTGACTTCGAGGTAGGAATGGGAAAACCGCACCTGTTTTTTGCGGTCCTCGCTGCTGACCAGGCCGGCAGCAGCCAGCACCGGGCCATTTGGCTTGCCCACCTGATTGAACAGGTCGTCGAGGTTGTCGGCGGTTTCGATCTTGAGCTCGACCCCCAGATCGTCGGCGAAGCGCTTCACCAGCTCGTATTCGAAGCCGGTTTCACCGTTGCGATCCTGAAAGTAGGTGGCGGGGCTGTTCCGGGTAACCACCCGCAGCACGCCATCCTCCTTTACGCGCTCCAGCGTGTTGGGTTTATCAACACAGCCACTGAGCATCAGGAAGAGTCCGGTTGCGATCAGCCATTTGGCGTACCGCGGACGCAAAGCCGTTGGGGAAAACATCTGCGCAGTATACGCAAAGGACCACGAGCGCCATATCTCGACAGCGAAGGGCTTGTCTGCTAGGGCGTCAAAAACCCGCTTGGAGCCCGCAGTAATGGGCCCGAACAGCATTTTGTGACAGAAAAAATAACCCCCGGCGCGCACCTGTTTACGGCCCGAATGCCCGGCCCGACGTTCGGGTGCAACCGCACGCACCGTTTCGGGTGATGTCGCGGGCGGTTTAGGCTAGAATGCACGGCCTCAAAGCACACCCCTTCCCGAGGCTGTCCCGAAGATGTTGATCCTGCGCGGCGCTCCTGCCCTTTCTGCCTTTCGCCACAGCAAACTCCTTGAGCAACTGAGCCAGAAGGTTCCAGCTGTCAGCGGCTTGTATGCTGAATTCGCTCACTTCGCCGAAGTTACCGGCGTCCTGACCGGCGACGAACAGCAGGTGCTCGCGCGCCTTCTGAAGTACGGCCCTAGCGTTCCGGTACAAGAGCCCACTGGTCGTCTGTTCCTGGTGTTGCCGCGTTTCGGCACCATTTCTCCATGGTCCAGTAAAGCCAGCGACATCGCTCGCAACTGCGGCCTGACCAAGATCCAGCGCCTGGAGCGCGGCATCGCGTTCTACGTCGCCGGCCAGTTCAGCGACGCTGACGCGCAGCTGATCGCAGACGCGCTGCACGACCGCATGACCCAGATCGTGCTGGGCAACCTCGAACAAGCCTCCGGCCTGTTCAGCCACGCCGAGCCCAAGCCCCTGACCGCGATCGACGTGCTGGGTGGCGGCCGCGCCGCGCTGGAAAAAGCCAACACCGAGCTGGGCCTGGCCCTGGCCGAAGACGAAATCGACTATCTGGTCAACGCCTTCCTTGGTTTGAAGCGCAACCCGCACGACATCGAACTGATGATGTTTGCCCAGGCGAACTCCGAGCACTGCCGTCACAAGATCTTCAACGCCAGTTGGGACATCGACGGTCAGAGCCAGGAAAAAAGCCTGTTCGGCATGATCAAGAATACCTACCAGATGCACAGCGAAGGTGTTCTGTCGGCTTATAAGGACAACGCCTCGGTCATCGTTGGCTCCGTGGCCGGCCGTTTCTTCCCGGACCCTGAAACCCGCCAGTACGGCGCGGTGCAGGAACCGGTGCACATCCTGATGAAAGTCGAAACGCACAACCACCCGACCGCGATTGCCCCGTTCCCGGGCGCATCCACCGGTAGTGGCGGCGAGATTCGCGACGAAGGCGCCACCGGTCGCGGCGCCAAGCCAAAGGCTGGCCTGACCGGTTTCACCGTGTCGAACCTGCAGATCCCGGGCTTCGAACAGCCGTGGGAAGTGCCGTACGGCAAACCCGAGCGCATCGTTACCGCGCTGGACATCATGATCGAAGGCCCGTTGGGCGGCGCTGCATTCAACAATGAATTCGGCCGTCCGGCGCTGACCGGTTACTTCCGTACCTTCGAACAGTCGATCACCACCCCTCATGGTGACGAAGTTCGCGGTTACCACAAGCCGATCATGCTGGCTGGCGGCATGGGCAACATCCGTGAAGAACACGTCAAGAAAGGCGAAATCGTCGTTGGCTCCAAGCTGATCGTGCTTGGCGGCCCGGCGATGCTGATCGGTCTGGGCGGCGGCGCGGCTTCCTCCATGGCCACCGGCACCAGCTCGGCGGACCTGGATTTCGCTTCCGTACAACGTGAAAACCCTGAGATGGAGCGTCGTTGCCAGGAAGTCATCGACCGTTGCTGGCAACTGGGCGACAAAAACCCGATCAGCTTCATCCACGACGTCGGCGCGGGCGGTCTGTCCAACGCCTTCCCGGAACTGGTCAACGATGGCGACCGCGGTGGCCGTTTCGAACTGCGCAACATTCCAAACGACGAGCCGGGCATGGCCCCGCACGAAATCTGGAGTAACGAATCCCAGGAACGCTACGTTCTGGCAGTCGGCCCGGCGGACTTCGAGCGCTTCAAGGCGATCTGCGAGCGTGAGCGTTGCCCATTCGCGGTAGTTGGCGAAGCCACTGCCGAGCCGCAACTGACCGTGACCGACAGCCACTTCGGCAACAGCCCGGTGGACATGCCGCTCGAAGTGTTGCTGGGCAAAGCCCCGCGCATGCACCGTTCGGTGGTTCGTGAAAACGAGCTGGGTGACGATTTCGATCCGTCGACCCTCGACATCGCCAACTGCGTCGAGCGCGTCCTGCATCACCCGGCCGTGGCCAGCAAAAGCTTCCTGATCACCATCGGCGACCGCACCATCACCGGCCTCGTGGCCCGTGACCAGATGGTCGGCCCGTGGCAGGTTCCGGTGGCCGACGTTGCCGTTACCGCCACCAGCTTCGACGTTTATACCGGTGAAGCCATGGCCATGGGCGAGCGCACTCCGCTGGCCCTGCTGGACGCTCCGGCGTCGGGCCGCATGGCCATCGGCGAAACCCTGACCAACATCGCCGCCTCGCGCATCGCCAAGATCTCCGACATCAAACTGTCGGCGAACTGGATGTCCGCTGCCGGTCACCCAGGTGAAGACGCACGTCTGTATGACACCGTGAAAGCGGTCGGCATGGAACTGTGCCCTGAGCTGGGCATCACCATTCCGGTGGGCAAGGACTCCATGTCCATGGCCACTCGCTGGAACGACGAAGGTGTCGATAAGGCTGTCACTTCGCCGATGTCGCTGATCGTGACCGGTTTCGCGCCAGTGGCTGACATCCGTCAGACCCTGACTCCGCAACTGCGCATGGACAAGGGCACCACCGACCTGATCCTGATCGACCTCGGTCGCGGCCAGAACCGCATGGGTGCCTCGATCCTCGCGCAGGTTCACGGCAAGCTCGGCAAACAAGCCCCGGACGTCGATGACGCCGAAGACCTTAAAGCCTTCTTCGCGGTGATCCAGGGCCTCAACGCCGACGGTCACCTGCTGGCTTACCACGACCGTTCCGACGGTGGTCTGCTGACCAGCGTGGTGGAAATGGCGTTTGCCGGCCACTGCGGTCTGAGCCTGAACCTCGACGGTCTGGCAGAGACTTCCGCCGATATCGCCGCGATCCTGTTCAACGAAGAACTGGGCGCCGTGATTCAGGTTCGCCAGGACGCCACCGCGGATATCCTCGCGCAGTTCAGCGCTGCTGGCCTGGGCGACTGCGTATCGGTGATCGGTCAGCCGATGAACAACGGCGAGATCAGCATCACGTTTAACGGCGATACCGTATTCGAAGGTCAGCGTCGTCTGCTGCAACGTCAGTGGGCTGAAACCAGCTACCAGATCCAGCGTCTGCGTGATAACGCCGACTGCGCCGAACAAGAGTTCGACGTGCTGCTGGAAGAAGACAACCCGGGCCTGAGCGTCAAGCTCAGCTATGACGTCAACCAGGACGTCGCCGCGCCTTACATCAAGAAAGGCATTCGCCCACAGGTTGCCGTGCTGCGTGAGCAGGGCGTCAACGGTCAGGTGGAAATGGCGGCCGCGTTCGACCGTGCCGGTTTCAACGCGATCGACGTGCACATGAGCGACATTCTGGCCGGCCGTGTCGACCTGAACGACTTCAAGGGCATGGTCGCTTGCGGCGGTTTCTCCTACGGCGACGTACTGGGTGCCGGTGAAGGCTGGGCCAAGTCCGCGCTGTTCAACAGCCGCGCTCGCGATGCCTTCCAGGGCTTCTTCGAACGTACCGACAGCTTCACCCTCGGCGTGTGCAACGGTTGCCAGATGAT
Organism: Pseudomonas sp. Pseusp18; assembly: GCF_059506005.1. Classification (NCBI taxonomy): domain Bacteria; kingdom Pseudomonadati; phylum Pseudomonadota; class Gammaproteobacteria; order Pseudomonadales; family Pseudomonadaceae; genus Pseudomonas; species Pseudomonas sp. Pseusp18. The sequence continues at coordinate 5,439,442 of NZ_CP169240.1, read as the reverse complement.
GTCCAACCTGCACGAGCTGATCCCGGGCAGCGAGTTCTGGCCGCACTTCGTGCGTAACCGTTCCGAGCAGTTCGAAGCCCGCGTGGCCATGGTTCAGATCCAGGAATCGAACTCGATCTTCCTGCAGGGCATGGCCGGTTCGCGCATGCCGATCGCCATCGCCCACGGTGAAGGCCATGCCGAATTCGCCAGCGAAGAAGCCTTGCTGCAAGCCGATCTGTCGGGTTGCGTGGCGATGCGTTTCGTCGACAACCACGGCAAGGTCACCGAGAAATACCCGGCCAACCCGAACGGCTCGCCGCGCGGTATCACCGGTTTGACCAGCCGCGACGGTCGCGTGACCATCATGATGCCGCACCCGGAGCGTGTGTTCCGCGCGGTGCAGAACTCGTGGCGTTCGGAAGACTGGAACGAAGACGCACCTTGGATGCGTATGTTCCGTAACGCTCGCGTCTGGGTTAACTAAGAGCGGGGAGCTGATTGCCGTGTACAAGCTCTGCTTTTTTGTTCCGGCCAGTCATGTCGAAGTGGTCAAAAGCGCTGTATTCGCCGCCGGTGGCGGGCGGATCGGGGCTTATGACCACTGTGCATGGCAAGTGTTTGGCTTGGGCCAGTTTCGTCCACTGGAGGGCAGTCAGCCGTTCATGGGTGAGGCTGGGCAGGTCGAGCAGGTTGAGGAGTGGAAGGTTGAGCTGGTGGTCAGCGATGAGTTGATTCGGGCGGTGGTGGTGGCTCTGAAAGAGAGTCATCCCTATGAGACGCCGGCTTATGAGGTATGGCGGTTGGAGGATTTCTGATCTTCCTGGCCGCTGAAATGAGAAACCCGCTGAAGTGATTTCAGCGGGTTTTTTATTGGCTGCGATTTAGGGCGTGGCGGCCTTAGAGCCGACCAGGTTCTTGTTGATTGAGTACATATCCATTGCTGTGGTAACGGCTGCTTATAGTTTCGCCCTTACGGCGACTCCCTTTGGCAAACGCCCCAAAGGAAGCAAAGGTCTTCGCCCCGAGCGTCCGGCCCCTCGCTAAGGCTCGGCGTTCCTTCGCTCCGGTATCCATCTGGGGGCATCGCCCTACGGTTGGCTTCGCTTCAACCTACATGCGATGTGTTCGACTGCGTCGAACGGCGCTGCGCGCCAATCCCCAGATGAACACCTGCGCTCAGCCTCCCGAAGGGGCGGGTGAATCAAGATCAAAAGCGGCAGGCGAGCTAACGCTCGGCCTGTAGTTTGGTGGGTGTACGCCGCTCCACTGTGGGAGCGGGCTTGCCCGCGATGGCGGTCTTACAGGCAATGATGTTTATTGATCTGTAAAAACGTCAGAACCTTCCCACAAGTCTTTCAGGTTGTCCGTCGGAAGTGGGCTCTCTAACCTTTGGATGTCGCTGCCAATTCAGCGATCGGGACTGCAAGCCCGCCGATAGTTTGTTAGGCACCTTTAAGCGCACCTATAATCGTGGCGCTTAAATCAACGGTCATCGATTTATGGTGGCTGTGTGCGGGAGATCTTCGGGTCTGCCGAGGTTGCCTAACGACTCGGTCTTGCAGACCCGCGCACAGCTGCCACCCATCATCTGCAAGTGATGCTGGTAGCTCCAACTTTTTGTTAGGAGTTTCACAATGATCAAAGACAGCCCAAATCCTCCAGAAACAGACGTAGAAACAGATTTAGAAACAGATTTAGAAACAAACTTGGAAAACGAATCCGTTTCCCCCTACACCTGCCTCAATTCCAAAAAACTCCACGATGCCGCAATCCGTGCACTCGATCACTATCTCGCGCCACCTTCCCAGAAGAAGGTCAAAGCCGAGCAGCGTCCAAGTACGATCTTCGTCGTCGCGCCCAACGTAGATTCAGAAACCCTGTTGGCCCATGCCTGTGAAACCCTGGCTTCGGCGAATGTCATGGCCAGTGAGTTGGCGTTCGATCTCACCGGCCCAGCGTGCAATCTGGCCTTGGGCATTCAGCAGATGATTTCGTTGGCGGAGTTGTCGGTGAACCGGGTGCTGGATCAGATCGATCCGCAGGGGTAGCACAATGAAAAAGCCCGCTGGACCAGTGACGGTCAGCGGGCTTTGAGATTTTCATTGGGAGTGCGGGCCTCTTCTCGGGCAGCCACCAACGATCTAAACCCTGGCACTCACCTCACTGCGATTAACCAACGCTTCCAACGCACCACTCAAACTCGCTGCCTTCTCACCAATCAACAGATGCCAAATGCCGTCCTCAAGTTGGCTGACACCCTGGCAACCAAGCGTTTTCAACTGGCCTTCCGACAACCCCGTGCCATCCGCCAGCTGCAACCGAATCCGGGTCATGGCGATGCAGTCCATCTGCAGCACATTCTCGCCGCCGCCCAGCGCCTTCAACCATTGCTGGGCTTCAGTGTTCGTTACTGCCACAGGTTTTGGCTCATCGATATCAACGGCAGGGGAGGCGATAACCGCGCGACCCAAAGCAGGCAGCGCCAAGCGGATCTCATCGGCGATGCTGTCCGCCATCGGCCCGACCACCACCTGCAAACTGCCGCCCTTGCCCGGACGCACTACCGCCATCGCACCCAATGCTTTCAAGTCCGCATCCGAGGCCTTGTTGCGATCAACCATGTCCAACCGCAACCGTGTCGTACACGCACCCACCGTGATCAAATTCTCCGCACCGCCCAGCGCCTTGATATATGCACCGGCGCGCTCATTCTCGGCGACCACAACTTTGTCGCCAGCCGGAACATCCTCACGCCCCGGCGTCTTGAGGTTGAAGCGGCGGATACAGAAATCAAACACCACGTAGTAGATCACTGCATACGCCAGACCCACGGGAAGTACGCGCCAGCCGTTGGTGGATTCACCCCAGCCCAGAATCATGTCGATGAAACCGCCGGAAAAGGTAAACCCCAGGTGAATGTTCAGCAGGTTGGTGACGGCCATCGACAGCCCCGTCAGCAACGCGTGCAGTAAAAACAGCAGCGGTGCGAGGAACATGAAGGCGAATTCGATCGGTTCGGTGACGCCGGTCAAAAACGAGGTCAGGGCCATGGACAGGAAAATCCCGCCCATGACTTTGCGCCGTTCCGGCAGGGCGTTGCGGTACATCGCCAGGCACGCGGCGGGCAGGCCGAAGATCATCATCGGGAACATGCCGGTCATGAACTGGCCGCCTTTCGGGTCGCCGGCAAAGTAGCGTGACAGGTCGCCGGTCACCAGTGCGCCCGTGGTCGGGTCGGTGAAGTTGCCGAACACGAACCACGCCATGTTGTTGAGGATGTGGTGCAGGCCGGTGACGATCAGCAAGCGGTTGAACACGCCGAAGATGAACGCACCGAAGCTGCCGCTCTCCATCATCAACGTGCCGAAGCCGTTGATGCCATGCTGGATTGGCGGCCAGATGTAGCCGAACACCACGCCGAGGCCAACCGCCGCGAACCCGGTGACAATCGGCACGAAACGCCGCCCGCCGAAGAACGCCAGGTATTCCGGCAGCTTGATGTCTTTGAAGCGGTTGTACAGCGCTCCCGCCATCAGGCCGCTGATGATCCCGGCCAGCATGCCCATGTTGATGCTCGAATCGAGCACCTTGAGGGTGGAGATCATCACCAGATAACCAATGACACCGGCCAGGCCTGCGGTGCCGTTGTTGTCCTTGGCAAAGCCGACCGCGATGCCGATGGCGAAGATCAGCGCCAGGTTGGCGAAAATCACCTGGCCGGCGTCGTGGATGATCGCGATGTCCAGCAGGTCAGTGTCGCCCAGACGCAGCAGTAACCCGGCAATCGGCAAGATCGCGATCGGCAGCATCAGTGCGCGACCGAGGCGCTGCAGGCCTTCGATGAAGTATTGGTACATGGCGGATCTCCCTGGATTCTTATCGTTGTTGTTCAGCTCAGAGGCCATTGCTGGTGACAGGCATGACGCACCGCGCCGGCGCTGCTCAGCTTGAGCAGGTCCTGGCTGATGCGTCGGCATTCGGTGGCGTCGAGGTGGCGCACGCGGTCCTTGATTTCACCGATTTGCACCGGGCTGACCGACAACTCGCTGACCCCCAGGCCAATCAATACCGGTGTGGCCAACGGATCGGAAGCGAGGGCGCCGCAGACCCCGACCCAGCGGTTATGCACCGCCGCACCGGCGCAGGTCTGGGCGATCAGCCGCAGCAGCGCCGGGTGCATCGCATCGACGCGGGCGGCGAGACCAGCGTGGTCGCGGTCCATGGCCAGGGTGTATTGCGACAAGTCGTTGGTGCCGATGGACAGGAAGTCCGCATGCTCGGCCAGTTGCTCGGCCAGCAGCGCGGCGGCCGGAACCTCGATCATCACGCCCAGCTGCGGGCGTTCACTCACATTGAGTTCAATGCACAATGCGTCGAGACGCTGGCGGATGTGCAGCAACTCATCGACTTCGGTGACCATCGGCAACAGGATCCGGCAACGCGACAGCGGGCTGACCTGCAGCAGGGCGCGCAGTTGCTGATCCAGCAGTTCCGGGCGCACCTGAGCCAGACGAATGCCGCGCAAACCAAGCACCGGGTTCGCTTCGACAGGGAGCGGTAAATAGTCGAGCTGTTTATCACCACCGACATCGATGGTGCGGATGATCACCGACTTGTCGCCCATGGCGTCGAGCACGGCTTGATAGGCAACGTGCTGCTCCTGTTCGTCCGGTGCGGTTTGGCGGTCGACGAAGAGGAATTCGGTACGCAGCAGACCGACGCCATCGGCACCGTTGGCCAGGGCATCAGCTGCCTCGGCACTGGACGCGACATTGGCGGCGACTTCGATTGGCAAACCATCAAGTGTCACTGCCGGGACGTGGGCCTGAGACTGTTGAAGCGCGCGACGTTGCTGATGATCGAGTTGCGCCTGATGCACCTCGGCCAGGCGCTCGGCAGTCGGCATCAGTTCGAGGCGACCGCCGTCGGCATCCAGCACCACCGCTTGACCTTGCTCCTGATCGAGCAGCGTCGAGCCCAGTGCAACCATGCACGGCAAGCCTTTGCCGCGAGCGAGAATCGCCACATGGGACGTCGCGCCACCTTCGGCCATGCACAAACCTGCCACCCCTTGCTGGCTCAGTTGCAGCAAATCGGACGGCGTCAGTTCATGGGCCGCGACGATAGCGCCGGCCGGCACGTCGTAATGCCAGGCTTCGCCGAGCAGGGCACGCAGCACCCGTTGCTTGAGGTCGCGCAGGTCGTTGGCGCGTTCGGCCAGCAACGGGCTGCCGAGTTGCAGCAGCACCTCGCATTGCACGTCGATGGATTGACTCCAGGCGTGAGTCGCGGCGATGCCTTGGTCGATGGATTGATGAGCCGCATCGAGCAGCGCCGGGTCTTCGAGCAACGCCAGATGCGCGGCGAAGATGGCTTCTTCATCGGTGTTCTTGTGCTTCTTCGCTTGGGCCAGTGTGCCGTCGATTTCGCTGCGTACTTGAGTCAGCGCGGTGTCCAGCGCGTGACGTTGTTGCTTCGGCTCATGATTACCAGCATCTATTGGCAGGCTGATCGAGTTCAGACGAAACAACGGCCCACCCACCAGGCCGGGCGCCGCGCACACGCCGTGCAGCACGCCCGCTTCGGCGGGGCGATTGCGTTGGGTTATTGGTGTTGATGCGGCAGCGTGGTTGTCTTCGGCCAGGGCTGTGGATAACGCGGCCAATAAAGCTTGCAGCGCAGCTTCGGCGTCCGGCCCTTGGCAGCTGACAAGGATTTCATCCTGCTCACCGACAGCCAGCCCCATCAGGCCGATCAAACTGTCGCAGGCTGCCGATTTACCGGCGAAGTGCAGCCAGGATTTGCTCTTGAACTGTTGGGCGGTCTGGCGGATCAGCGCCGCAGGCCGGGCGTGCAAGCCACCGCGATGGGCGACATGAACATGCCCTTGAACCTCGATGCCAACGACCTCGATGTCGATCTGCACGCCGTTGGTTACTTTCGGCACGACGTGCAGCAACGGATCGCCGACCTTCACCGATTTCAGCGTAATCGGTCGTGCTTGAAAGTCCTGGCTGTTGGTCAGGATCATCAGGCTGACCAGGCTTTTGCACTGCTGGGCGACCTGGTCCAGGTCGTAGCGCAGCAGCGGCTGGCCATTGCTGACTCGTGCACCTTCCTTGACCAGCATCGAGAAACCGACACCCTGCAACTCGACCGTATCGAGGCCCAGGTGCAGCAGTAACTCGGCACCGTTATCGGCACGCAAGGTGATGGCGTGACCGGTGCGGGCGACGTGGATCACGACCGCTTCACAGGGTGAATACAGCGTGTCGTTCAATGGATCGATGGCGATCCCGTCGCCCATGGCGCCACTGGCGAACACCGGGTCCGGGACTTTGGCGAGTGTGAGCACCGGGCCGCTGAGCGGGGCGCTGAGGGTCAGCTCTTTATTGTTGTTGTGCATGGCTCGGTCTCATCAATAAAACTACGGTTCGGATCAACTCGCCCTCTGTAGGAGCTATCGAGCGGAGCGAGGCTGCGATCTGTTCAACGCAGGATCAAAAGATCGCAGCCTCGTTTCACTCGGCAGCTCCTACAGGGTGTACGCCGAGCTTTTGTAGGAGCTGGCGAAGCCTGCGATCTTTTGACTTTGCTTTTCAAAGGCAGGATCAAAAGATCGCAGCCTCGCTCCGCTCGACAGCTCCTACGGCGGATTCGCCCGCCTTCAATGTGTGCGCGTCACTTTGCTCAAATGGCGCGGTTGGTCCGGGTTCATGTCGCGGGCGACGGCCAGGCCGGCGGCCATGACGTAGAAACTCTGGATCGCCAGAATCGGGTCCAGGGCCGGGTGTTCGGCACGAGTCAGGGTCAGGTCGCGTTCGGCGACGTCATCTGGCGCGGCCAGCAGCACGCGGGCGCCGCGTTGACGCATGTCGGCGGCCAGGCTCAGCAACCCGGCCTGCTCGGCACCGCGCGGGGCGAAGATCAGCAGGTGGTAGTTCTCGTCGATCAACGCCATCGGGCCGTGCCGCACTTCGGCGCTGCTGAAGGCTTCGGCCTGGATCGCCGAGGTTTCCTTGAACTTGAGTGCCGCTTCTTGGGCGATGGCGAAACCGGCGCCACGGCCGATCACCATCAAGCGTTGGCAATTGCGCAACGTATCGATAGCCAGGCTCCAGTCCTGTTGCGCCGCTTCGCGCAAACCATCCGGCAGGGCAAAGCCGGCTTCCAGCAACTCCACATCTTCTTTCCAGTGGGCGATCAGGCGGGCGCTGGCGGTGAGGGTGGCAATAAAACTCTTGGTCGCGGCGACGCTGCTTTCGGTGCCGGCGCACAGCGGCAGGCTGAATTCGCAGGCCGCTTCCAAAGGCGAGTTCTCGGCATTGACCATGGAAATGCTCAGGGCGCCGCGCTTGCGTAGCAGACGCAGGCTGTTCACCAGATCCGGGCTCTGCCCCGACTGCGAGAAGGCGAACGCGACCTGGCCGCTGACCTTCAACGGCGCTTGTTGCATGGTCACCACCGACATTGGCAACGACGCCACCGGAATGCCCAGTTGCTGCATGGTCAGGTAGGCGAAGTAGCTCGCCGCATGGTCGGAGCTGCCACGAGCCACGGTCATCACCACTTGCGGCGGCTGACGGCGCAGGCGTCCGGCGATCTCGATCATCTGCGGGTCGAGTTGCTGCAATTGGGCTTGCACGGCCTCGAACGAGGACAGCGCCTCTTCAAGCATTTTTGAAGTCAATGTCTTCTCCTTCGACCATGACGGCGGTCAGTGTGAGTGAGCGATCCAGCCGCACGCAGTCGGCCCAGGCGCTGGGTTGCAGGCGCCCGCGTTCTTGAAGGCCGAGGTAGTCGGCGGGGAATTGCGAAAGACGTTGCGAGGCTTCGCTGATCGGCAGACCGATCTTCACCAGATTGCGCAGAGCCTGATCCATGGTCAGAGTGCTGCCGGCCAGCGTGCCGTCGGGCAGGCGCACTCCGCCCAGGCATTTGGTCACGGTGTGGCTGCCAAGCTTGTATTCGCCGTCGGGCATGCCGGCGGCGGCGGTGGAATCGGTGACGCAATACAGGCACGGGATCGAACGCAGGGCCACGCGGATCGCACCGGGGTGCACGTGCAGCAAGTCCGGAATCAGCTCGGCGTATTTGGCGTGGGCCAGCGCCGCGCCGACGATGCCGGGTTCGCGGTGATGCAGCGGGCTCATGGCGTTGTAGAGGTGGGTGAAACTGCTGGCGCCGGCGGCCAGCGCGGCGACGCCTTCCTCGTAACTGCCCAGCGTGTGGCCGATTTGCATGCGCACGCCGCGAGCGCTGAGGGCGCGGATCAAACCGTCGTGGCCGGCGATTTCCGGGGCAATGGTGATCACCCGGATCGGCGCCAGTGCCAGGTATTCCTCGACTTCGGTCATCAACGCGGTGTGGGCGAAATTCGGTTGGGCGCCGAGTTTGCCGGGGTTGATGTAGGGGCCCTCCAGATGCACGCCGAGTACCCGGGCGCTGCCTTTGGGCCGCTGCTCGCAGAACTCGCCGACGGCTTTGAGCACACTGGAAATCTCTTCGCTCGGCGCGGTCATGGTGGTCGCCAGCAGCGACGTGGTGCCGAAGCGCACGTGGGTTCTGGTGATGGTTTCGAAGGCTGGCGCGCCTTCCATGATGTCTTTGCCACCGCCGCCGTGAACGTGCAGGTCGATGAAACCCGGCAGCAGGTAAGGCAGGTCGTTGTCCGCCGGATCGCACGGCTGGCCTTCGATGGACACGACCTTGCCGTGCTCATGGATCAGCCGGCCACGAACCCAGCCGTGGGCGGTGAGGATGTTGTCTTCGGACATGGGCAGCTCTCTGGTTTAACGGCGCCGTGACTTAACGACGAAGCAGTTTGGCTAGCGGCGAAGTTCTGCGACGAAGTCGTAGTAGTCGTTGCGGCAATAGGTGTCGGTGACTTCGATCGGCGTGTTGTCTTCCAGGTAGCCGACCCGGGTCATCAGCAGCATGGCGGTGCCGGGGGCGATGCCCACCAGCGCGGCGAATTCGTCGGAGGCGTTGATCGCCTGAATGTGTTGCAGGGCGCGGACCACCGGTTTGCCAATGCCGTCGAGGTATTCGTAGAGGGAATCGCCTACCGCTTGGGGCTTGGGAATGATCGACGCGGGCAGGGTGCTCATCTCGATTGCCATCACTGTGTCGTCGGCTTTGCGCAAGCGTTTGAGCCGCGCGACCTTGTCGTTGGGCGAGAGACCGAGGCGGATCAGTTCTTCGTGGGTCGGCGGGGTGATTTCCCGTTCCAGCCATTGCGAGCCGGGGACGAAACCCTTGAGGCGGAGCATTTCGCTGAAGCCCGAGAGACGCGACAGCGGTTGTTCCAGGCGTGGCGTGATGAACGTGCCGGAACCTTGGTTGCGGCGGATTAGGCCTTGCTCGAACAGCACTTCCAGCGCTTTGCGTGCGGTGACGCGGGAGATGCCCAGCATTTCGCTGAGGTTGCGTTCCGACGGCATGGCCTGCTCGGCTTTCCACTGGCCGGCGTGGATTGCCGCTTCCAGATTGCGCGCCAGTTGCAAGTACAGCGGCGTGGGCTGGGTGTCGTCAGGGCGTAGGGCTCGTAGGTCGTTCATGTAGGTTTGGTCCGATGCGGATATAGGATTGTTGTCGCCCGGTAATGCGGCGAAACTAATACCACTTAAATACCATGTCAATGCCAGTACTTTGCTGTGGACGCAGCAAAACCAGCCCTTGTGGGTGGTCTTCAGAGGACTTGGTTTCAAGTGGTATTAGAGGTGGGGATTTTGAAAGCAAAGATCGCAGCCTGAGGCAGCGCCTACAGGGAGCATTGGTATCTACCCGGTAGGCGCTGCCGAAGGCTGCGATCTTTTGATTTATTTTTTTGAAGCCGACCGAAGGTAGCGGCCAGAACACGAACTCAGCTGCTGTGGCGAGGGGGCTTGCCCCCGTTCGGCTGCGAAGCAGTCGCAAAATCAGCAGGCGCGGTGAGCCAGACAGGATGCAGTTTCAGGTTTTAGCACTGCTTCGCAGCGCAACGGGGGCAAGCCCCCTCGCCACAGGTAGGCTCCCCCACCGCAAAAGCCCTTTACGGGCGGATTTCGATCATCGTGCCGTCCGGTACCAGGCCCCACACTTCGCGCATGTCCATGTTGCGCATGGCGATGCAGCCGTCGGTCCAGTCCAGCGTGTGGAACAGGTTTTCCGGGTTCTCTTCGGTGTCCGGAGTACCGTGGATCATGATCATGCCGCCAGGCTCGACGCCTTCGCGCCGGGCACGGGCGGAATCGCTGATGTTGGGGTAGGAGATGTGCATCGCCAGGTTGTAACGATCGCTGGTCTTGCGCCAGTCCAGCCAGTAAAGGCCTTCGGGGGTGCGTTTATCACCTTCCATCAGTTTTGGGCCAATGGGGCGTTTGCCCAATGAAATGCGATAGGTTTTGAACGGCTTGCCATCGTTGATCAACTGCAACTGATGGGCAGATTTGAGGACCAGAACTTTTTCGATGACTTTACCGTCCGGGGCGGCCGCGACGGAAGCCTGGGAGACTGCGACGAACGATAAGCAAAACAGGGCAAGCAACCAGCGCATTGAAACGATATCCCTAAGAGGTGTCGCGACTATTTTATTTATAGATGGTTTTTTACTAACAAGTGCTTAGATGATGGCAGGCTGAGCGAGTGGCGGGATCGATTCGGACCGCACGGGGTAGACCTCGGTCCGCCGGTCAGCGAAGAAGCATTCTAATGTACGGCCCACCGTGCGGAAAGCCAGTTCGCCCCAAGGAATATCGGCCTCTTCGAACAGCTGCACTTCCAGGCTCTCGGGGCCTGCGCGAAAATCCAGATCCACAAGCTCAGCGCGAAAGAACACATGCACCTGACTGATGTGCGGCACATCGATCAGCGTATAGATGCTCAGGTTGCGTACCCGGGCGCAAGCTTCTTCGGCGGTCTCGCGAATGGCGGCCTGTTCGATGGTCTCACCGTTTTCCATGAAACCGGCGGGCAGGGTCCAATAACCGAGCCGTGGCTCGATGGCGCGACGGCACAGCAATATCTTCGAACCCCAGGTCGGCACGCAACCGGCGACGATATTGGGGTTCTGGTAATGAATGGTGTGACAGCTGTCGCAGACAAAACGCAGGCGCGAATCGCCTTCGGGAATGCGCTGGGTCACCGGGTTGCCGCATTGACTGCAAAATTTCATGCTTGGGTTCCTGAATGCTGCGCCTATCTTGGCGTGCAGCGGTGTCGGTCGGCAAGTTGTCGTTTCGCGACATGAGGCTGTTCGGGGGTTGGGCGGCCGGTGCGATTGGTGCATGATGCAGGGTAAGGCACAGATCGAGAAGACTCATGCTGGACGAGCTACTGCACCGGGTAAGCAATCACACACCGCGTACGCTGGAAACCGACCGACGTTTCCCCGAAGCCGCGGTATTGGTGCCCATCACGCGCAGTGACGAACCTGAACTGGTCCTGACCCTTCGCGCCAGCGGGCTCTCGACCCATGGCGGTGAAGTCGCTTTTCCCGGCGGTCGACGCGACCCTGAAGACCCTGATCTGATCTTTACCGCTCTGCGCGAGGCCGAAGAAGAAATCGGCCTGCCGCCGGGGCTGGTCGAAGTGATCGGTCCACTGAGCCCGCTGATCTCCCTGCACGGCATCAAGGTCACGCCCTATGTCGGCGTGATTCCGGATTTCGTCGAATACCTGGCCAACGATGCCGAGATCGCCGCAGTGTTCAGCGTGCCCCTGGAATTCTTCCGCAAGGACCCGCGCGAGCACACCCACCGCATCGACTATCAAGGCCACAGTTGGTACGTGCCGAGCTATCGTTATGGCGAGTACAAGATCTGGGGGTTGACGGCGATCATGATCGTCGAGTTGATCAACCTGCTCTATGACGCGAAAATCAGCCTGCATCAACCGCCCAAGAGTTTTATCAACACCTGAAGCCATCGCTCGTATGGCGTGAATCCTGCTTTTCGCTAGTGAGCCAGCCTGGTCGTGAGGACAACAAGATGAAATACCGCCTGGGCGACGCCCGCGTCGAGACCCATCCGCAGAGCTGGGTCGCACCCAATGCCGTGCTGGTGGGCAAGGTCAAACTGGAAGAGGGCGCCAACGTCTGGTTCAACGCCGTGTTGCGTGGCGACAACGAATTGATCCTGATCGGCAAGAACAGCAACGTGCAGGACGGCACCGTGATGCACACCGACATGGGCTATCCGCTGACCATCGGTACCGGCGTGACCATCGGTCACAATGCCATGCTCCACGGCTGCACGGTGGGCGATTACAGTCTGATCGGCATCAACGCGGTGATCCTCAACGGCGCGAAAATTGGCAAGAACTGCATCATCGGCGCCAACTCGCTGATCGGTGAAGGCAAGGAAATTCCGGACGGCTCGCTGGTCATGGGCTCGCCGGGCAAGGTGGTACGCGAGCTGACCGAGCCGCAGAAGAAGATGCTTGAAGCCAGCGCCGCGCACTATGTGCACAACTCGCAGCGTTATGCCCGCGATCTGGTCGAGCAGGAACAATGAGCACCCCTGAACGTGAGCGACCGGTCCCGTCGCCGTGCGTGAGCATTTGTGCGCTGGATGAGGATGACATTTGCACCGGGTGTCAGCGCACGGTGGAAGAGATCACCCGCTGGAGCCGGATGGACAACGAGGAACGGCGCAAGGTGTTGGGGTTGTGTCATGAACGGGCGAAATCGAGTGGGCTGATCTGGATGTTGCCTTCCAAATCCGATTCCTGAATCGTTTGGTGCATTGTGGCGAGGGAGCTTGCTCCCGCTGGGCTGCGAAGCAGCCCCAAAATTGACCAATACATTCCATCTGACAGGCCACCCCACCCCAGATTTCAGGGCCGCTTCGCGCCCCAGCGGGAGCAAGCTCCCTCGCCACAGGTTATCTGTGCGCTGAAGATGAAGTACCCTGTGCACAAAATTGACAGGTATTCCCCGTCCCATGCTCTTCCTGATCGCCTACATCAGCAGCGTCGTGCTGATCAATTACGCCTTTTCCACCGCCCCGCACCTGGACATCATCTGGTCGGCCTGGGGTGGCCTGGTGTTCGTGCTGCGCGACATGGTGCAAACCCGCTTCGGCCATGGCGCGATCGCGGCGATGCTAGTGGCGCTGGGGCTGTCTTACGTCACCTCCGATCCCTCAATTGCTCTCGCCAGTGCCACGGCGTTCGCCGTGTCCGAATGCATCGACTGGCTGGTGTTCAGCCTCACCAAGCGCCCGTTGCACGATCGCCTGTGGATAAGTTCGGCCCTGAGCATCCCGCTGGACACCTTCATCTTCTTCGGCATGATCGATGCGCTCACACCGGGCGTGATCTTCACTGCGCTGGGTTCGAAGTTCGCGGGCGTCACCGTGGTCTGGTTGGCCATGGCATGGCGCCTGCGTAAACAGGCTGTCGTCAGCTGAAGCCAAACCCTCAGGTTCATGTAAAATGCCGCGCTTTCTCCCCATGGGAAGCGCGCTTCCCTCGATGATCCGCTCCTTTGAGGACCTGAGATGACCCGTATCGGAACTCCATTGTCGCCAACCGCGACCCGCGTATTGATGTGTGGCTGTGGTGAGTTGGGCAAGGAAGTGGTGATCGAGCTGCAACGCCTGGGCGTTGAAGTGATTGCCGTGGATCGCTACGCCAATGCGCCGGCCATGCAAGTCGCCCATCGCAGCCATGTGATCAACATGCTTGACGGCGCCGCCCTGCGTGCGGTGATCGAAGCCGAGAAGCCGCACTTCATCGTGCCGGAAATCGAAGCCATCGCCACCGCGACCCTGGTGGAGCTGGAATCCGAAGGTTTCACCGTGATCCCGACCGCTCGCGCCGCGCAGCTGACCATGAACCGCGAAGGCATCCGCCGCCTGGCCGCTGAAGAGCTGGACCTGCCGACATCGCCGTACCACTTCGCCGACACCTTCGAGGATTACCGCAAGGCAGTCGAAGACCTGGGCTTCCCGTGCGTGGTCAAGCCGGTCATGAGTTCCTCGGGTAAAGGCCAGAGCCTGCTGCGCAGCGTCGATGACGTGCAGAAAGCCTGGGATTACGCTCAAGAGGGTGGCCGCGCCGGTAAAGGTCGCGTGATCGTCGAAGGCTTCATCGACTTCGACTACGAAATCACTCTGCTGACCGTGCGTCACGTCGGCGGCACTACGTTCTGCGCGCCTGTCGGTCACCGTCAGGAGAAGGGCGACTACCAGGAATCCTGGCAGCCACAAGCTATGAGCCCGGTTGCCTTGGCCGAATCCGAGCGCGTTGCCAAAGCGGTCACCGAAGCCTTGGGCGGTCGTGGCCTGTTTGGCGTCGAGTTGTTCATCAAGGGTGATCAGGTGTGGTTCAGCGAAGTCTCGCCGCGCCCGCATGACACCGGTCTGGTGACCCTGATTTCCCAGGACCTGTCGCAGTTCGCGCTGCACGCACGGGCGATCCTGGGCCTGCCAATTCCATTGATCCGTCAGTTCGGCCCATCGGCGTCGGCGGTCATTCTGGTGGAAGGGCAGTCGACTCAGACTGCTTTCGCCAACCTGGGTGCAGCCTTGAGCGAGCCGGATACTGCGTTGCGTCTGTTCGGCAAGCCTGAGGTCAATGGTCAGCGGCGGATGGGTGTGGCGTTGGCGCGTGATGAGTCGATCGAGGCCGCTCGTGCCAAGGCGACCCGCGCGTCCCAAGCTGTCGTCGTAGAGCTGTAACCGAGGCGGGGCCATCGCGGGCAAGCCCGCGATGGCGGTCTATCAGGCAACCCGATTCAAATCGTTATTGCGCGTCTCCTTCAGGCACAGCACCGCTATCAAGCTCAGCACCGCCGCCCCCGACACATACCCGCCGACATAACTCAAACCGCCCATCGCCACCAGTTTTTGCGCAAAGAACGGTGCCGCCGAGGCGCCGACAATACCGCCCAGGTTGTAAGCCGCCGATGCGCCGGTATAGCGCACGTGGGTCGGAAACAGCTCCGGCAGCAGCGCGCCCATCGGCGCAAACGTCACGCCCATCAGAAACAGTTCTATGCACAGGAACAGCGCCACACCCCAGGTCGAGCCATGGGTCAGCAGCGGTTCCATCAAGAATCCGGACAGAATCGCCAGCACGCCGCCAATGATCAGCACCGGTTTACGCCCGAAACGGTCGCTGGCCCAGGCTGACAGCGGTGTTGCGGCCGCCATGAACAGCACCGCGAAACACAGCAGGGCGAGAAAGGTTTCCCGGGTGTAGCCAAGCGTCGACACACCGTAACTCAGCGAAAACACTGTCGAGATGTAAAACAGCGCATAGCACACCACCATCGACCCGGCGCCCAGCAGCATCGGTGCCCAGTATTGGCTGAACAGCTCGACCAACGGAATCTTCACCCGCTCCTGGCGAGCCACGGCGTTGGCGAACACCGGGGTTTCGTGGAGCTTGAGGCGTACGTACAGGCCCACCATTACCAGTGCGGCACTGAGCAGGAACGGAATCCGCCAGCCCCACGAACGGAATTGCTCGTCGTTCAGGCTCATGGCCAGGGTCAGGAACAGGCCGTTGGCCGCCAGAAACCCGATCGATGGGCCGAGCTGCGGAAACATGCCGAACCAGGCTCGCTTGCCTTTGGGCGCGTTCTCCGTGGCCAGCAATGCGGCGCCGCCCCATTCACCGCCCAGCCCCAGACCCTGGCCGAAGCGCAGCACGCAAAGCAGGATCGGCGCCCAGGCACCAATGCTGTCGTAACCCGGCAGCACGCCGATCAATGTGGTGCACACACCCATCAGCAGCAGCGAGGCAACCAGTGTCGATTTGCGTCCGATGCGGTCACCGAAATGGCCGAACAGCGCCGAACCCAATGGTCGTGCAAGGAAGGCGATACCGAAGGTAAGGAACGCCGACAGCATCTGGGCGGTGCCGGAGGTTTGTGGAAAGAACACCGGGCCGATCACTAGCGCCGCGGCAGTGGCGTAGACGTAGAAGTCATAGAACTCGATAGCCGTGCCAATGAAACTCGCGGTAGCCACGCGGGTGGCGGAGTTCGTCGGTTGGGCTGGCGTGGTGTCGCTGAACGTTGTGCTGGTCGTCATGCAGTTATCCCTGACAGTCATGTGCCCCAGTGGAGCGAATTATTATGGTCGAATACCCAGGGATGTGGGTTGAGACACGGTCGCTATTCAAGGTAGGAATAGTCGCCGCAGTGGTGCGGATGTTGTCGAAGAACTGGCCGGAACCTGCTGCATGCGGGGTAAGCACGTGGGTCGGCGGGAGGCTTGGGTAAGCCGGCTTGATTATAGGAAGGCGGCTAACGATCGAACAAGGGCATGGACATTGAAAAAGATCGCAGCCTCGCTTCGCTCGACAGCTCCTACAGTTTGGAATGAGTTCCCTTGTAGGAGCTGTCGAGCGAAGCGAGGCTGCGATCTTTTGGCAAACTAACGGATAAGCGCAGGAGCCGAACTGGTATGCCAGATCAGCACGCGTGTGACGCGATTCTCTTCCGTCTCCAGAATTTCCAGCCGATATCGCCCGATCTTCAGGCACACCGCACTGTCCGGAATCGTCTCCAACGCCTCGGTCACCAAACCGTTGAGGGTTTTCGGACCATCGCTGGGCAAATGCCAGCCGAGGCTCTTGTTCAGTTCGCGGATGGACGCTGCGCCATCAATTACCAGTCGGCCATCGGCCTGCGGGTGAATGTGCGGGTTATCCAGGGTGTGCTGGCTTTCGAACTCTCCGACGATTTCTTCGAGAATATCTTCCAGGGTCACGATACCCAGTACTTCCCCGTACTCGTCGACCACCATGCCCAAGCGCCTCTGCTGCTTGTGGAAGTTCAGCAATTGCAGCTGCAACGGCGTGCTTTCCGGCACGAAGTACGGTTCGTGACTGGCCGCCAGCAGCGCTTCCACGGTCAGGCTTGAATCCGGCAGCAAATGACGGATCTGTCGGGTGTTGAGCACCGCTTCAACCTGGTTGATGTCGCTGTGGAATACCGGCAGGCGGGTGCGTTTGTTGTGGCGCAGTTGCTCGATGATTTCTTCGAGGGGGTCGTCCAGGTTGATCCCGTCGACGTCGCTGCGTGGCACCAGAATATCGTTGACCGTGATGTTATCCAGTGCGTGGATACCTGACAGTGGGCGATAGGCCGCGTGTTCGTGATCGTCGTGCCGATCTGCCGGTGCCTCGTCTTCGCTTTGCTGCACCACGTTGATTTTGCGGGCGAATGGCCGCATCAGAAGTTGGCTGATGCCATTGAGTAGCCATGCGGCGGGATAGACGATTTTCAACGGTATGCCGAGCAGTGTGTTGCCCAAGGCCAGGACGGCATCCGGATAGCGGGCGGCGAGGGCGCGTGGCAGGTAGTCGGCGAACACCAGCAACACTGCGCCGGCACCGAGGCAGGCAATCCACGGGCCGTTTTGTGCCCAGGTGAAAATCGCCAGCAGGGTGCTGATAACCACCACCAGCGCGCGGCAGAGGGTATTGCAGAGGATCAGGCTATTGAGCGGAAAACTCAGCTTGGCCACGGGTTTGTCGCTGGAGCGCGAGGCTGTGCGCTGGGCCAGCAACTGCTGTTGTGCAACTTCGATGGCGGTAAACAGCCCCGACCATAGAATCAGCAGGGCCAGCACCGCAAGCATCGGCCCTATGGGCAAGTCGTCCATTAATGCCGCCCGTCAGATGTGCAGAATGTATTCGCGGACCAGCTTGCTGCCGAAATACGCCAGCATCAGCAGGCAGAAACCGGCAAGGGTCCAGCGGATGGCTTTGTGTCCGCGCCAGCCGAGACGGTTGCGCCCCCAGAGCAGCACGCTGAACACGATCCAGGCCAGGCACGCCAGCAGGGTTTTATGCACCAGGTGCTGGGCGAACAGGTTCTCGACGAACAGCCAGCCGGAAATCAGCGACAGCGACAGCAGGCTCCAGCCGGCCCAGAGGAAACCGAACAGCAGGCTTTCCATGGTTTGCAGCGGCGGGAAGTTCTTGATCAGCCCAGACGGATGCTTGTGCTTGAGCTGATGGTCCTGAACCAGCAGCAGCAAGGCCTGGAACACCGCGATGGTGAACATGCCGTAAGCGAGAATCGACAAGAGGATGTGGGCGAGAATGCCTGGCTCTTCGTCAATGATCTGCACCGTGCCAGCGGGGGCGAACTGTGCCAGCAGCGCGGTTGCGGCGCCCAGCGGGAACAGCAATATAAGCAGGTTTTCCACCGGAATCCGTGAACAGGCCAGCAAGGTCAGGGCGATGACCGCTGCGGCAATCAGGCTGGCGGCGCTGAAAAAGTCCAGGGCCAGGCCGACCGGAGTCAGCAGATAGCTGATCAGGCTGGCACTGTGGGCCAGCACGGCCAGTACGCCGAGCGTGACCAACAGGCGTTTGTTCGCCTTGGCGCCGGAGGCCAGACGAGTGCCTTGATAGAAGGTCGCAGCGGCATATAAGCAGGCGGCGGCGAGAGTAGTAAGCAAACTGGGTGACAAGGGGAGCATAAATCCTGTTAGGCAGGCCCGAAAGGCGTTGAGTTTGGCATAGAACCCATACGGCACGAAAGACTATGCAAGCTGACGGCGAGGTGTCCGCCAGACGCAGTCTTCGCTATAATCCGCGACCTGCCCACGCCGCAGGCTCGCCGAGCACATGTTGATTCCGGTCTGGGCCGCCATTATCCCGGTCTACACAGGGCCTGAAAGGATCGCGCAATGTTTGAAAACTTAACCGACCGTCTCTCGCAGACGCTGCGCCATGTCACCGGCAAGGCCAAGCTGACCGAAGACAACATCAAAGACACCCTGCGTGAAGTGCGCATGGCGTTGCTCGAGGCCGACGTCGCCTTGCCGGTGGTCAAAGACTTCGTCAATTCGGTCAAGGAACGCGCTGTCGGCACCGAGGTGTCGCGCAGCCTGACGCCGGGCCAGGCCTTCGTGAAGATCGTCCAGGCCGAACTCGAAAGCCTGATGGGCGCGGCCAACGAAGATTTGAACCTGAGCGCCGTTCCACCGGCCGTGGTTCTGATGGCCGGTTTGCAGGGTGCGGGTAAAACCACCACCGCCGGCAAACTGGCGCGCTTCCTTAAAGAGCGCAAGAAGAAGTCGGTCATGGTCGTGTCCGCGGACGTTTACCGTCCGGCGGCGATCAAGCAGCTGGAAACCCTGGCCAACGACATCGGCGTGACGTTCTTCCCGTCCGACCTGAGCCAGAAGCCGGTCGATATCGCGCAAGCGGCTATTAAAGAAGCCAAGCTGAAATTCATCGACGTGGTCATTGTCGACACCGCCGGTCGTTTGCACATCGACGAAGAGATGATGGGCGAGATCAAGGCGCTGCACGCCGCGATCAATCCGGTCGAAACCCTGTTCGTGGTCGATGCCATGACCGGCCAGGACGCCGCCAACACGGCCAAGGCCTTCGGTGATGCATTGCCGCTGACCGGTGTGATCCTGACCAAGGTCGACGGTGATGCCCGTGGCGGTGCCGCACTGTCGGTACGTGCCATTACCGGCAAGCCGATCAAGTTCATCGGTATGGGCGAGAAGAGCGAAGCGCTCGAACCGTTCCATCCTGAGCGTATCGCCTCGCGCATCCTCGGCATGGGCGACGTGCTCAGCCTGATCGAACAGGCCGAAGCGACCCTCGACAAGGACAAGGCCGACAAACTGGCCAAGAAGCTGAAGAAGGGCAAGGGTTTCGATCTCGAAGACTTCCGCGATCAGCTGCAGCAGATGAAGAACATGGGCGGTCTCGGCGGCCTCATGGACAAGCTGCCGAATATCGGCGGTGTGAACCTGGCGCAGATGGGCAATGCCCAGGGCGCGGCAGAGAAGCAATTCAAGCAGATGGAAGCCATCATCAATTCCATGACCCCGGCCGAGCGCCGCGACCCTGAGCTGATCAGTGGTTCGCGCAAGCGCCGGATCGCCATGGGTTCCGGCACCCAGGTGCAGGACATCGGTCGCTTGATCAAGCAGCACAAGCAGATGCAGAAGATGATGAAGAAATTCTCCGCGAAAGGCGGAATGGCCAAAATGATGCGCGGCATGGGCGGTATGTTGCCCGGCGGCGGCATGCCCAAGATGTAAAGAATTCGCGCAGGAGCTTGCTCCTGCGCCGACCCACACGGACGTGGGATCTCCAGCAAACCCGCACTTGGCGGGAGCTGACTGGCCATCTTCAACGATGGCTCTATAGCAAATCTGGATGGCACGCCGATAGGCGCCGGAAAAAGACATTTGCAAAAGTCCGGATATTCCTTAGAATATGCGGCCTTTCGGGCACCTATGCCCGCTGTGCATTTAGATTTGCAGCACCGACTACAGGAACGATGTTCACATGCTAACAATCCGTCTTGCCCTTGGCGGCTCCAAAAAGCGCCCGTTTTACCACTTGACCGTAACCGACAGCCGCAACCCGCGTGACGGTTCGCACAAGGAACAGGTTGGTTTCTTCAACCCTGTTGCTCGTGGTCAAGAAGTTCGTCTGTCCGTGAACCAAGAGCGCGTAGCCTACTGGCTGAGCGTTGGTGCACAGCCTTCTGAGCGCGTTGCTCAGTTGTTGAAGGAATCTGCTAAGGCTGCGGCCTGAGCAATATGAACGCGACGCCAGCTGTTGCTGATGATTTGATCGTTATCGGCAAGATTTATTCTGTTCACGGCGTTCGCGGCGAAGTGAAGGTGTATTCCTTTACTGATCCGATTAAAAACCTGTTGGACTACAAAACCTGGACGCTCAGGCGCGAAGGCAGCGTAAAACAGGTCGAGCTGGTCAGCGGACGCGGGAACGACAAGTTCCTGGTCGCAAAGCTCAAGGGTCTTGATGATCGTGAAGAAGCTCGTCTTCTGGCTGGTTATGAGATCTGCGTGCCGCGCAACCTGTTCCCTGAATTGACCGATGGCGAGTACTACTGGTACCAGCTGGAAGGTCTGAAGGTCATCGATACTCACGGGCAATTGTTCGGGAAAATCGATCATCTTCTGGAAACCGGCGCCAATGATGTAATGGTGGTCAAGCCTTGCGCTGGCAGCCTGGATGATCGCGAACGCCTGTTGCCGTATACCGAGCAATGCGTGTTGGCCGTCGATCTGGCAGCGGGCGAGATGAAGGTGGAATGGGATGCGGACTTCTAAACGTGGCTAACCTGCGCGTAGAAGTGATCAGTTTGTTTCCCGAGATGTTCTCCGCCATCAGCGAGTACGGCATCACCAGTCGGGCGGTGAAACAGGGGTTGTTGCAGCTTACCTGTTGGAATCCGCGAGACTACACGACGGATCGACATCACACTGTGGATGATCGCCCATTTGGCGGTGGTCCGGGCATGGTGATGAAGATCAAGCCCCTGGAAGATGCTCTGGTTCAGGCCAAGGCAGCAGCCGGGGAGGCGGCGAAGGTAATTTACCTGTCCCCCCAAGGCCGTCAACTGACACAGTCGGCGGTGCGCGAGTTGGCGAATCTGGATGCATTGATCCTGATTGCCGGCCGCTATGAAGGCATTGACGAGCGTTTTATTGATGCTCATGTCGATGAAGAGTGGTCGATTGGCGACTATGTACTGTCTGGCGGCGAGCTGCCGGCGATGGTCCTGATCGATGCGGTTACACGACTGCTGCCTGGAGCTTTAGGGCATGCGGACTCCGCTGAGGAAGATTCCTTTACGGATGGTTTGCTGGATTGCCCGCACTACACCCGACCGGAGGTGTATGCGGATCAGCGTGTTCCCGACGTATTGCTAAGTGGCAATCACGCGCACATCCGGCGTTGGCGTTTACAGCAGTCCCTTGGTCGGACCTATGAACGACGCGCCGATCTTCTGGAAAGCCGCTCGCTTTCTGGAGAAGAGAAGAAGCTGCTCGAGGAATACATCCGCGAGCGGGACGATAGTTAACAACGTATCGATGGTAGATCCGACGATTTACCTTAGGAGCACAGCATGACTAACAAAATCATCCTTGCACTCGAAGCAGAGCAGATGACTAAAGAGATCCCTACCTTTGCCCCGGGCGACACCATTGTCGTTCAGGTGAAAGTGAAGGAAGGCGATCGTTCGCGTCTGCAAGCGTTCGAAGGCGTAGTTATCGCCAAGCGTAACCGCGGCGTAAACAGTGCTTTCACCGTTCGTAAAATCTCCAACGGTGTTGGCGTAGAGCGTACTTTCCAGACCTACAGCCCGCAAATCGACAGCATGGCTGTCAAGCGTCGCGGTGATGTACGTAAGGCCAAGCTGTACTACCTGCGTGACCTGTCCGGTAAAGCAGCTCGCATCAAGGAAAAACTGGCTTAAGTCCAGCTTCCGATGCCGAAAAGCTGGCCTGCTCAGGTTGGCTTTTCAAGAAAATGCCCCGTATCGAAAGATGCGGGGCATTTTTCGTTATGGCTGCATATAAAAAAACTGCGGCGCGCTTCCTGTAGCAGCTGCCGAAGGCTGCGTTCGGTTGTAGCAGCTGTCGAGCTCCAGCGAGGCAGTGTCCGGCTGCGAAGCAGTCGTGAATCCGGCTAATGCGGTCTGTCTGGCGTACCGCAATCTCTGATTTTGCGACTGCTGCGCAGCCGAACGCAGGCTGCGCCAGCTGCTACATATCGCGTTATGGCTTAACTTGGGGATTTTGTTCGCACAAAAGCAAACGCCCCGAACCAGTCGGGGCGTTTGCTTTAAGTGTTGCGGCTTTTTGGGCTTGGGCCCTTAGCGCTTCAGCGAAGCTGGCAGGTGCGGCTGGATCGCGGTCAGTACTGCCTTGAAGCACTTGGTGTTGCCGGCAACGACGTGACCTTTCTCCAGGAAGTCGTGACCGCCGGTGAAGTCGCTCACCAAGCCGCCGGCTTCCTGGATCAGCAGGGCGCCTGCAGCCATGTCCCACTCGGACAGGCCTGACTCCCAGAAGGCGTCGAAACGGCCGGCAGCCACGTAGGCCAGGTCAAGGCTTGCCGAGCCGGCGCGGCGGATGCCGGCGGTCTGGCCAACCAGGGCGCGGAACATACCCAGGTAGTTGTCGAGGTTGTCCATCTGGTCGTCACGGAACGGGAAGCCGGTACCCAGCAGGGCGCCGTCCAGGCTGGTACGGCCGCTGACGCGCAGGCGACGACCGTTCAGTTGAGCGCCGCGACCACGGCTGGCGGTGAATTCTTCCTGGCGAACCGGGTCCAGAACAACAGCATGTTCCAGGCGACCGCGGTATTTGCAGGCGATGCTGACAGCGAAGTGAGGAATGCCGCGCAGGAAGTTGGTGGTGCCGTCCAGTGGGTCGATGATCCACAGGTATTCTTCGCCTTCGATGCCGGTGCCGGCGTGCAGGCCGGTCTCTTCACCCATGATCGAGTGATTCGGGTAGGCCTTGCGCAGTGCGTCGATGATTTTCTGTTCGGCGGCGCGATCCACCTCGGATACGTAATCCTTGGCGTCTTTTTCGTCGACCTTGATGGTATCCAGGCGCTCGATGGAGCGGAAGATCAATTCACTGGCGCTGCGGGCGGCGCGCAGCGCGATATTCAGCATGGGCTGCATGGATGTGTCACCTAAGGTTGTTAAAGAAAGCCGGGCATTCTATCAGAAAGTTTCTACAGGAGAAGGTCGGTGTTCGCTTTCATGGCTTAACGGTAGGAGGAGCTGTAAGATTCTGCTCCCGATAATGTGTTCGAGAGCGCCTCCCTTGCTGCAAAACATTCGTGTCGTCCTGGTCAATACCAGTCATCCCGGAAATATCGGCGGTGCTGCGCGTGCCATGAAGAACATGGGCCTGTCGCGACTGGTGCTGGTCGAGCCGCGGTTGTTCCCGCACCACGAGGCCGATGCGCGTGCGTCCGGCGCCGGGGACATCCTTGAAAACGCGCAAGTCGTCGCCACCTTGGAAGATGCCTTGGTCGGCTGCAATCTGGTACTGGGTACCAGCGCCCGTGATCGTCGCATTCCCTGGCCGCTGCTCGATCCCCGTGAGTGCGGTGTGAGGGTGGTCGAGGAAGCGGGGCAGGGCGCGGAGATCGCATTGGTGTTCGGTCGTGAAGATTCCGGCCTGACTAACGAAGAGCTGCAGCGATGTCATTATCACGTGCACATCCCATCAGACCCCGAGTTCAGTTCGCTGAACCTCGGGGCGGCGGTGCAGGTATTGAGCTATGAAGTGCGTATGTCCTGGCTGGCGGCCCAAGGTCAGCCGAGCAAGGTCGAGAAGGAGGAAGTGGCGTCCACCAAGAGTGGTGAGTTGGCGACCATGGATGAGCTGGAGCGATTCTATGAGCACCTGGAGCAAACCCTGGTGGCCATCGAATTCCTCGACCCGGAAAAACCGCGGCACTTGATGGCGCGCCTGCGCCGGTTGTACGGACGCAGCTCGGTCAGCCGGGCGGAAATGAATATATTGCGTGGCATCCTCACGGAAACCCAGAAGGCGGCCCGTGGCGAGCTTCTAAAGCGGAAGGATTAATGATGTTTGAGCGTTTGCGTGAAGATATCCAGAGCGTATTCCATCGAGACCCGGCGGCGCGTAACGCTTTTGAAGTCCTGACGTGCTACCCGGGCATGCATGCCATCTGGATTCACCGTTTGTCGGCGGCCCTGTGGCGCGCGGACCTGAAATGGCTGGCGCGGCTGGTGTCGAACTTCGGTCGCTGGTTGACCGGAATCGAGATTCATCCGGGGGCCAAGGTCGGTCGTCGCTTCTTTATCGATCATGGCATGGGCATCGTTATTGGTGAGACCGCCGAGATCGGCAACGATGTCACCCTTTATCAGGGCGTGACCCTCGGTGGCACCAGCTGGAACAAGGGCAAGCGTCACCCGACCCTGGAAGATGGCGTGGTGGTTGGCGCGGGCGCCAAGGTGCTCGGCCCATTCACTGTCGGTGCCGGGGCCAAGGTGGGTTCCAATGCCGTGGTTACCAAGGCGGTTCCGCCGGGGGCAACGGTGGTGGGGATTCCGGGGCGGATTATCGTCAAGTCCGACGATGAGCAGGATGCCAAGCGCAAGGCCATGGCCGAGAAGATCGGTTTCGATGCCTACGGAGTCGGCGAAGACATGCCGGACCCGGTGGCCCGTGCGATCGGCCAATTGCTCGATCACTTGCAGGCGGTCGATGGTCGTCTGGAGGGTATGTGCGGTGCTCTGAAGGATCTGGGCAGTAATTACTGTGCCAAGGATCTGCCTGAACTGCGCGAAGAAGACTTTGCCTGTGTGAAGGGCAAGGACGAAAGCAAGGCCAGCTGATTCACAGCAGGGTCGCATTCAGGCATTTGCACCGCGCTGGTTGGTGTGCCATTACGCCGTAGACCCTGCTATGATGCGCGCGCTCTTTTGCGGGTAAACCTGAGTAAAGCACTAGGTCTTATAGTTGACTTAAATACTCGGGAATTGCATACTCGCCCCATTCCGAACTCCGTGGTAATTGTCCATGCGACTGACTACAAAAGGCCGATACGCCGTGACCGCCATGCTTGACCTGGCGTTACACGCGCAGCACGGGCCGGTGTCCCTGGCCGATATCTCCGAGCGCCAAGGCATCTCCCTGTCCTACCTCGAGCAGCTTTTCGCCAAATTGCGCCGTAGCAATCTGGTGTCCAGTGTTCGCGGTCCGGGCGGTGGCTACCAATTGTCCCGCGACATGCAGGGCATCCAGGTCGCCCAGGTAATCGATGCGGTCAACGAATCGGTCGATGCAACCAAGTGCCAGGGCCAGGGCGATTGCCATTCCGGCGACACCTGTCTGACTCACCATTTGTGGTGCGATCTTAGCCTGCAGATTCACGAATTTCTGAGCGGTATCAGCTTGGCTGACCTTGTAACTCGCCGTGAGGTGCAAGAAGTAGCCCAGCGTCAGGACCAGCGTCGTTGCAACAGCAAGGCGCCACGCCTGGACAAGATTGAAGCGTCCGCCGTCGAATGACAGCCAAAGAGCTAGCGGCACGCCAGCCAGCCTGATTTAGGAGATAGTCCATGAAATTGCCGATTTACCTTGATTACTCTGCGACCACCCCGGTTGATCCGCGTGTCGCGCAAAAGATGAGTGAATGCCTGCTGGTCGACGGAAACTTCGGTAACCCGGCGTCCCGTTCCCACGTGTTCGGCTGGAAAGCCGAAGAGTCCGTCGAGAACGCTCGTCGTCAGGTCGCTGACCTGGTTAACGCCGACCCGCGTGAAATCGTCTGGACCTCCGGTGCCACCGAGTCCGACAACCTGGCAATCAAGGGTGCGGCGCATTTCTACTCCACCAAAGGCAAACACCTGATCACCACCAAGATTGAGCACAAGGCTGTCCTCGACACCATGCGCCAACTGGAACGTGAAGGTTTCGAAGTGACCTACCTCGATCCTCGTGAAGATGGCCTGGTCACTCCGGAAATGGTCGAAGCTGCCCTGCGTGACGACACCATTCTGGTATCGGTCATGCACGTGAACAACGAAATCGGCACCATCAACGACATCGCTGCCATCGGTGAGCTGACCCGCTCCCGGGGCATCCTGTTCCACGTCGACGCTGCTCAGTCCACCGGCAAGGTCGAGATCGACCTGTCGAAACTGAAAGTTGACCTGATGTCGTTCTCTGCCCACAAAACCTATGGCCCTAAAGGCATCGGCGCGCTGTACGTCAGCCGCAAGCCGCGTGTGCGCATCGAAGCGACCATGCACGGCGGCGGTCACGAGCGTGGCATGCGTTCCGGCACCCTGGCGACTCACCAGATCGTCGGCATGGGCGAAGCGTTCCGTGTGGCCAAGGAAGACATGGCTGCCGAGAATGCACGCATCAAAGCGCTGAGCGACCGTTTCTTCAAACAGGTTGAAGGCCTGGAAGAGTTGTACGTCAACGGCAGCATGACCGCCCGCGTACCGCACAACCTGAACCTGAGCTTCAACTACGTCGAAGGCGAGTCGCTGATCATGGCGCTCAAGGATCTGGCGGTATCGTCGGGTTCGGCCTGCACCTCGGCATCGCTTGAGCCTTCGTATGTGCTGCGCGCCCTGGGCCGCAACGACGAACTGGCACACAGCTCGATTCGCTTCACCTTCGGCCGTTTCACCACCGAAGAAGAAATCGACTACGCCGCGCAGAAAGTCTGCGAGGCCGTCACCAAGCTGCGCACTCTGTCGCCGCTGTGGGACATGTACAAAGACGGCGTCGACATTTCGAAAATCGAGTGGGCGGCACACTGATATTCAAGTCGCCGCAACCGGGCCCTGCGAATCCACGATTGGCAGGGCTTCAAGAGCGACTCCTGATGAGTGAGGATTAAGAATCATGGCTTACAGCGAAAAGGTCATCGACCACTACGAGAACCCGCGCAACGTCGGCAAGATGGATGCAGAAGATCCTGATGTCGGCACCGGCATGGTCGGCGCTCCGGCGTGCGGTGACGTGATGCGTCTGCAGATCAAGGTCAACGAGCAAGGCATCATCGAAGACGCCAAGTTCAAGACCTACGGTTGCGGTTCGGCAATCGCCTCCAGCTCCCTGGCGACCGAGTGGATGAAAGGCAAGACTCTGGATGAAGCAGAGACCATCAAGAACACTCAACTGGCCGAAGAACTGGCCCTGCCGCCAGTGAAAATTCACTGCTCCGTACTCGCTGAAGACGCCATCAAGGCGGCCGTTCGCGACTACAAGCAGAAGAAAGGCTTGATCTGACTTTCAAGATTTGGCGACGAGTAAGGAGTCACCGATGGCTATCAGCATGACAGAAGCGGCTGCTCAACACGTGCGACGCTCCCTCAACGGGCGCGGCAAGGGTGATGGGATTCGTCTGGGTGTTCGCACCACGGGCTGTTCCGGCCTTGCCTATGTGCTGGAGTTTGTCGACGAGGTAGGCGCGGACGATCAAGTGTTCGAAAGTCACGGCGAGAAAGTGATCATCGACCCGAAAAGCCTGGCGTACCTGGACGGCACCGAGCTTGATTTCGTCAAGGAAGGGTTGAACGAAGGCTTCAAGTTCAACAACCCCAACGTACGCGGTGAATGTGGCTGCGGCGAAAGCTTCAACATCTGAGGCTACTTGTGGGTACTCCTTGTCATTTCGCTTTATTTGAGCTGCAACCGAGTTTCAATCTGGACCTCGATCAGCTGGCTACGCGCTACCGTGAGTTGGCGCGCGGCGTTCATCCGGACCGCTTCGCCGACGCTTCCGAGCGCGAGCAGCGGCTGGCGCTCGAGCAATCCGCGAGCCTCAACGAGGCCTACCAGACGCTCAAAAGCCCCCCCAAGCGCGCGCGATACTTGCTCGCATTGAGTGGTGGCGAGTTGCCGCTGGAGGTCACGGTGCATGATCCGGAATTTCTTCTGCAGCAGATGGAGTTGCGTGAAGAGCTTGAGGATCTGCAGGACAGCGCCGACATGGCGGGTATTGCCACGTTCAAGCGCCGCCTCAAAGCCGCTCAGGATGAACTGAACCAAAGCTTCGCAGCTTGCTGGAATGATGCAGCGCAACGTGAACGGGCCGAACGCCTGATGCGGCGCATGCAGTTCCTCGACAAGCTCACCTACGAAGTGCGCCAGTTAGAAGAGCGCCTCGACGATTAACCCAGTGCCGCTCCGGTCGCACGCCTGATATACAGATAAGTCCTGATCACGATGGCCCTACTGCAGATCGCCGAACCCGGCCAAAGTCCTCAACCGCACCAGCGTCGTCTGGCTGTGGGGATCGACTTGGGCACTACCAATTCGCTGGTCGCTGCATTGCGCAGTGGTCTTTCCGAGCCTCTGGCCGACGCGCAAGGGCGGGTTATCCTGCCGTCTGCCGTGCGCTATCACGCCGATCGCGTCGAAGTCGGCGAATCGGCCAAACTGGCTGCCGCTACCGATCCTCTGAACACTGTGCTGTCGGTCAAGCGCTTGATGGGACGTGGTTTGTCCGACGTCAAGCAATTGGGCGATCAACTGCCGTACCGTTTTGTCGATGGCGAGTCGCACATGCCGTTCATCGACACGGTGCAAGGCCCGAAAAGCCCGGTCGAAGTCTCCGCCGATATCCTCAAGGTGCTACGCCAGCGCGCTGAAGCGACCTTGGGCGGCGAACTGGTCGGCGCAGTGATCACCGTTCCGGCCTATTTCGATGATGCTCAGCGTCAAGCCACCAAGGATGCGGCCAAGCTGGCCGGCCTGAACGTGCTGCGCTTGCTCAATGAACCGACCGCTGCTGCGGTGGCTTACGGTCTGGATCAACAGGCTGAAGGCCTGGTTGCCATTTATGACCTGGGCGGCGGCACCTTCGATATTTCGATTCTGCGCCTGACCGGCGGTGTGTTCGAAGTGCTGGCTACCGGCGGCGACAGCGCTTTGGGTGGCGATGACTTCGATCACGCCATTGCTGGTTGGATCATCGAGAGTGCCGGTCTGTCGGCCGACCTCGATCCGGGCGAGCAGCGCAATCTGCTGCAAACCGCGTGTGCGGCCAAAGAAGCCCTGACCAACTCCTCGTCCGTCGAAGTCGCGTATGGCGACTGGAAGGCCGGGCTGACCCGTGAAGCGTTCAATGCGCTGATCGAGCCAATGGTTGCTCGCAGCCTGAAAGCCTGCCGTCGTGCGGTGCGTGATTCCGGCATTGAGCTGGAAGACGTTCACGCGGTGGTCATGGTTGGCGGCTCGACTCGCGTGCCGCGCGTTCGCGAAGCCGTTGCGCAAGCCTTCGGTCGCGAACCGCTGACCGAAATCGACCCGGATCAAGTTGTGGCCATCGGTGCCGCGATCCAGGCCGATACCCTGGCCGGCAACAAGCGTGACGGCGGTGAACTGCTGTTGCTCGACGTGATTCCGTTGTCCCTGGGGCTGGAAACCATGGGCGGCCTGATGGAGAAGGTGATTCCGCGCAACACCACCATCCCTGTTGCCCGGGCCCAAGACTTCACCACGTACAAAGATGGCCAGTCGGCCATGGCGATCCACGTATTGCAGGGCGAGCGTGAGTTGATCAGCGACTGCCGCTCCCTGGCGCGCTTCGAATTGCGCGGTATTCCGGCGATGGTCGCGGGTGCTGCAAAGATTCGCGTGACTTTCCAGGTCGACGCCGACGGTCTGCTCAGTGTCTCGGCCCGCGAATTGGGTTCGGGTGTCGAAGCCAGCATTCAGGTCAAGCCGTCCTACGGCCTGACCGACGGCGAAATCGCCAAAATGCTCAAGGATTCGTTCCAGCACGCCAATGACGACAAGGTCGCCCGCGTATTGCGTGAGCAGCAGGTCGATGCCCAGCGCCTGATCGAGGCAGTGCAGGGTGCTCTGGATGTCGACGGCGAACGCTTGCTCGACGCCGAAGAACGCATGGTCATCGAATTGCAGATGCAGGAACTGACCGAATTGATGAAAGGCACCGATGGTTACGCCATTGAGCAGCAGACCAAGCGTCTGTCGCAAGTGACCGATGCCTTTGCTGCCCGCCGCCTGGACTCGACGGTGAAAGCCGCTCTGGCGGGGCGCAATCTGAATGAAATCGAGGAATAATTGATGCCGCAGGTCATTTTTCTGCCACATGAGAAGTTTTGCCCGGAAGGCATGGTCGTGGAGGCTGAGCCTGGCATCTCCATCCTCGAACTGGCCCATGAACACCATATCGAGATGGAAAGCGCTTGTGGCGGCGTCTGCGCTTGCACCACTTGCCACTGCATCGTTCGTGAGGGTTTTGACTCGCTGGAAGAGGCTGATGAGCTGGAGGAAGACTATCTTGATAAGGCTTGGGGGCTGGAAGCTCAGTCACGCTTGGCCTGTCAGGCAAAAGTCGGGACTGAAGACCTGACCGTCGAAATTCCGAAATACTCGCTCAACCATGCAGCCGAAGCGCCGCACTGATTCAAGGAACTTTCATGAGCCTGAAATGGGTTGATGTGCTGGAAATCGCGATCCAGCTGGCTGAGTCAAAGCCGGATGTGGACCCGCGTTACGTGAACTTCGTCGATCTGCACCAGTGGGTGCTGGCATTGCCGGAGTTCAGTGATGATCCGACCCGCGGTGGCGAGAAGGTGCTTGAAGCCATTCAGGCGGCCTGGATCGAAGAAGCAGACTGAGTCTGCACCGTACGCAGTTAGGCAATACCAAAGAACCCGCGTATAATTCGCGGGTTTAATTTTTCGCAAATTACCGTTTCTGGAGTTACACCATGGCTGTTCAACGTACTTTCTCCATCATCAAGCCTGACGCTGTTGCAAAAAACGTTATCGGCGAGATCACCACTCGTTTCGAAAAAGCTGGCCTGCGCGTTGTAGCTTCGAAACTGAAGCAACTGTCCAAAGCCGAAGCTGAAGGCTTCTACGCTGAGCACAGCGCTCGTGGTTTCTTCAACGACCTGGTTGCTTTCATGATTTCCGGTCCGGTTGTCGTTCAGGTTCTGGAAGGCGAAAACGCTATCGCTCTGAACCGTGAACTGATGGGCGCTACCAACCCTAAAGAAGCTGCTGCCGGCACCATCCGCGCTGACTTCGCTGATTCCATCGACGCCAACGCCGTACACGGTTCGGACTCCGAAGCCGCTGCTGCTCGCGAAATCTCGTACTTCTTCGCAGCTACTGAAGTAACCACTCGCTAAGCATTGGCTTAAGAGTGAAGGTGAATCCATGACTACATCGACTGTAAAAACCAACCTGCTGGGTCTGACTCAACAGGAAATGGAAAAATTCTTCGACTCGATCGGGGAGAAGCGTTTCCGTGCCGGTCAGGTAATGAAATGGATTCACCACTTTGGCGTCGATGATTTCGACGCCATGACGAACGTCAGCAAGGCCTTGCGCGAAAAGCTCAAGGCTGTTGCTGAAATTCGTGGTCCGGAAGTGGTCAGCGAGGACATCTCCAGCGACGGCACCCGTAAGTGGGTGGTGCGCGTGGCGTCCGGCAGCTGCGTCGAGACCGTTTACATTCCCCAGGGCAAACGCGGCACCTTGTGCGTTTCGTCCCAGGCAGGCTGTGCCCTGGATTGCAGTTTCTGCTCCACCGGCAAGCAAGGTTTCAATAGCAACCTCACCGCCGCCGAAGTCATCGGCCAGGTGTGGATTGCCAACAAATCCTTTGGCAGCGTCCCGGCAACCGTCGACCGTGCCATCACCAACGTGGTGATGATGGGCATGGGTGAGCCGCTGCTGAACTTCGACAACGTCGTGGCCGCCATGCATCTGATGATGGATGACCTGGGCTATGGCATCTCCAAGCGCCGTGTAACCCTGTCGACTTCGGGTGTGGTGCCGATGATCGATGAGCTGTCCAAGCACATCGATGTTTCCCTGGCGTTGTCCCTGCACGCACCGAATGACGCATTGCGTAACCAATTGGTGCCGATCAACAAGAAGTATCCGCTTAAGATGCTGCTGGAATCGTGTCAGCGCTACATGTCGTCCCTGGGCGAAAAGCGCGTACTGACCATCGAGTACACCTTGCTCAAGGACATCAACGACAAGGTCGAACACGCGGTCGAAATGATCGAGTTGCTCAAGAATGTTCCGTGCAAGATTAACCTGATTCCGTTCAACCCGTTCCCGCACTCCGGTTACGAGCGTCCGAGCAACAATGCGATTCGCCGTTTCCAGGATCAGCTTCACCATGCAGGCTTCAACGTCACCGTGCGTACCACCCGCGGTGAAGACATCGATGCCGCGTGTGGCCAGTTGGTAGGGCAGGTGCTGGATCGCACCCGTCGCAGCGAACGTTATATCGCCGTGCGTGAGTTGAGCGCCGACAACGATATGCCGCAAAACGCTGCGAACAATAATTAAGAGAGGATCTCTATGTCCCTGCGCTTCGCGCTGCTTGTGCTGTTGGCCAGCCTGTGTGCTGGTTGTGTCCTGTCGGGCGATTTCAATCCGATGAAGACCAGCAAGGGCCGTGATGAAGCGCGTGCCGCCTACGTGCAGCTGGGCCTGGGGTACTTGCAGCAGGGCATGACCGAGCGCGCCAAGGTCCCGCTGAAGAAGGCGTTGGAACTGGATGACTCGGATGCTGACGCCAACGCGGCGTTGGGGCTGGTGTTCCAGGCCGAGATGGAGCCGGAACTGGCCGATCAGCATTTTCGCAAGGCACTGTCTTCCCGTCCCGCCGATGCGCGAATCCTGAACAACTACGGCAGTTTTCTGTTCGAAGAAAAACGTTACAAAGAGGCGTACGAGCGCTTTGAACAGGCCGCCGCCGATACTCTGTATCCTGAGCGTTCGCGGGTTTTCGAGAACCTCGGCATGACCGCTTCAAAGCTGGGCCAGCGTGACCTGGCTCGCCAGCAACTGGAAAAAGCCCTGCGTTTGAACCGCCAACAGCCACGTGCCTTGCTGGAAATGGCTGAGTTGTCATTCGAAGACAGGCATTATGTGCCCGCGCGTGACTATTACGATCGTTTTAGCCTGCTCACCGAGCAAAATGCACGTAGTCTATTGCTCGGCGTTCGACTGGCAAAAGTGTTTGAAGATCGCGACAAGGCCGCCAGTTATGGCCTGCAATTAAAACGACTCTATCCCGGTACGCCGGAATATCAGCAATACCTGTCGGAGCAATGATGAAAGCGGCGCATCCCGAAGTTGTAGCAGCGAATCGCGTTAACCCCGGTGAGACTTTGCGCCAGGCCCGCGAAAGCAATGGCTGGTCGCTGGCCGAAGTGGCCCTCAAGCTCAACCTCACCGTCAATTCCCTGAGTAATCTGGAAGCCGGCGCTTTTGACAAGCTGCCTGGCCACACCTTTGCTCGTGGCTATATTCGCGCGTACGCCAAATTGCTGGGCATGGACCAGGCTGTTCTGGTTCAGCAGTTCGACCAATCCACCGGCACCGACTCCCAGGGCAGCAACGTCCACAGCCTGGGGCGTATCGAAGAGCCGGTTCGGGTTTCCCACACCATTTTGCGAATTGTCAGTCTGCTGTTGCTGATCGCGGTGATTGGTGGTGGTTTTGTCTGGTGGCAGGATCAAACTTCATTGCGCACCAAGGACCTGGTCAGCCTGGCTCCGGAACACGTTGAAGTCGAAGGCGCCGATGGCACCACCCAGATCCATCCGCTGGACGAGCCGGAAGACCAGGCGGTTGCGCAAGGTGAGTCTGAAGGTGAAACGCCTCTGGCGTTGCCGCAGGCTGAGGAGCCTGTCAACGCTGAAGCAAGCGCGCCGGCGCCAACACCCGCTCCAGCAGCCCCGGTAGCAACACCTGCGGCTCCGGCCCACAATACTGCTCCGGTTGTCGCGACACCGGCAGCGCCAGCCCCGGCTGTAGCCGCTGTACCGGCAGCGGTTGCGCCGACAGTTCCTGCTCCAGCTTCTGCGCCGGCAGCAGCTCCGGTTGCGGGTCAGGGCCAGGTTCAACTGCAATTCACCGCCGATTGCTGGACGCAAGTGACCGACGGCACGGGTAAAGTGCTGTTGAGTGGTCTCAAGCGTAAAGGCGATAGTGTTTCCGTCAGCGGCAAGCCGCCCTTTGCCGTGCGTCTGGGCTTCGCCCGTGGCGCGCAGGTCAGCTACAACGGGCAGGTGGTTGATGTCGCTCCGTTCACCAGTGGCGAGACTGCTCGCCTGAAGTTAGGTCAATAAGTCATGCACGGCGAATCTCCAATCAAGCGTCGCGAATCCCGGAAAATCTGGGTCGGTAACGTGCCTGTTGGCGGCGATGCGCCCATCGCTGTGCAGAGCATGACCAACAGCGATACCAATGACGTGGCCGCCACCGTGGCCCAGATCAATCGTCTGGAAGCCGCTGGCGTCGATATCGTTCGGGTTTCGGTGCCGGACATGGACGCCGCCGAAGCCTTCGGCAAGATCAAGCAACTGGTCAAGGTGCCGTTGGTGGCTGACATCCACTTCGACTACAGGATCGCTCTGCGCGTAGCCGAACTGGGTGTCGATTGCCTGCGCATCAACCCGGGCAACATCGGTCGTGAAGACCGCGTACGTGCGGTGGTCGATGCCGCCCGTGATCGCGGGATTCCAATCCGTATCGGCGTGAACGCCGGTTCCCTGGAAAAAGACCTGCAAAAGAAATATGGCGAGCCGACTCCGGCCGCGCTGGTCGAGTCCGCCCTGCGTCACGTCGAACACCTCGAACGCCTGAATTTCCAGGATTTCAAGGTCAGCGTAAAAGCCTCCGACGTGTTCATGGCTGTTGAAGCCTACCGTTTGCTGGCCAAGGAAATCGTCCAGCCGTTGCACCTGGGCATCACCGAAGCCGGTGGTTTGCGTTCAGGCACAGTGAAATCCGCCGTGGGCCTCGGTATGCTGCTCGCCGAAGGGATTGGCGATACTATTCGCATCTCGTTGGCGGCCGACCCGGTCGAGGAAGTGAAAGTCGGCTACGACATTCTCAAATCCCTGCACCTGCGTTCCCGTGGCATCAACTTCATCGCCTGCCCGAGTTGCTCGCGGCAGAACTTCGATGTGGTCAAAACCATGAACGAGCTGGAAGGGCGCCTCGAAGACTTGCTGGTGCCGCTGGATGTCGCGGTAATCGGTTGCGTGGTCAACGGGCCGGGCGAAGCCAAGGAAGCCCATATCGGCTTGACCGGCGGCACGCCAAACCTGATTTACATCGACGGCAAGCCGTCGCAGAAACTGACGAATGACAATCTGGTGGATGAGCTTGAACGCTTGATCCGCCAGAAAGCGGCCGAAAAGGTCGAAGCCGACGCAGCTGTAATCGCTCGCGGCTGAGCCTGACTAAAGAGCCGAACGAATTTAAGGATTTAAAGTGAGCAAGTCTCTGCAAGCCATTCGTGGCATGAACGACATCCTGCCCGAACAGACTCCCCTGTGGCGTCATTTCGAGGGCACCGTTTCGCGTTTGCTGGATAACTACGGTTACAAGCAGATCCGCATGCCGATCGTCGAGTTCACCGAGCTGTTCAAGCGCTCCATCGGTGAAGTGACCGACATCGTCGAAAAAGAGATGTACACCTTCGAAGACCGCAACGGCGATTCCCTGACCCTGCGCCCTGAAGGCACAGCGGCCTGCGTGCGTGCGGTGCTCGAACACGGTATTACCGGCGGCGGCCAGGTGCAGAAGCTCTGGTACATCGGCCCGATGTTCCGCCACGAACGTCCGCAGAAAGGCCGTTATCGCCAGTTCCACCAGATTGGTTGTGAAGTCTTCAACCTCGACGGTCCGGACATCGACGCCGAGTTGATCGTGCTGACCTGGCGCCTGTGGGGCGAGCTGGGTATCCGCGATGCGGTCAAGCTCGAACTCAACAGCCTGGGCACTGCCGAATCCCGTGGTCGTTATCGCGAAGCACTGGTCGAGTACCTGACCGCTCGCCTGGATCAACTGGACGAAGACAGCCAGCGCCGTCTGAAGACCAACCCGCTGCGGGTCCTGGATACCAAGAACGCCGACACTCAAGCGGTGCTGGCCGACGCGCCGAAAATGGCCGACTACCTCGACGAAGAATCCCGCGTGCACTTCGAGGGCCTCAAGGCTCGCCTGGACGCCGCCGGCATTCCTTATGTGATCAACCCGAAGCTGGTTCGCGGGCTGGATTACTACAGCAAGACCGTATTCGAATGGGTCACCGACCAATTGGGCGCCCAGGGCACGGTATGTGCCGGTGGTCGTTACGACGGTCTGGTGGAGCAGATGGGCGGCAAGCCGACCCCGGGCGTCGGTTTCGCCATGGGCATCGAGCGTCTGGTGCTGCTGCTTGAAACCCTGGAGCAGATCCCCGAAGAGATCTCCCGTCAGGTCGACGTCTACCTCTGCGCCTTCGGTGAAGCCGCCGAGCTGGCCGGTCTGACCCTGAGCGAGCGTGTTCGTGATCAACTGCCCAACCTGCGCCTGCAAATCAATGCCGGGGGCGGCAGCTTCAAAAGCCAGTTCAAGAAAGCCGACAAGAGCGGTGCGCTGTACGCATTGATCCTCGGTGACGACGAAATGGCCCAGCAAGTGGTAGGTTTCAAACCCCTGCGTGGCCAGGGCGAACAACAAAGCATTGCCTGGGATGCGCTTGCTGCACACCTGGCCACCTGCGTCGTGCAGGGTTGAAGCTGTCAAACAGCCGATTTAGCGATTAAGGAGTATTGGGGTGTCGAGTACCGAAGACGAACATGTGGCGGAGTTGAAGGAGTGGTGGACACGCAACGGCAAGCCCCTGGTTACCGGCGGTCTGTTGGCGCTGGTCATCGTGTTCGGCTGGCAGGCCTTTCACAAGTATCAGAGCAATCAGTCGCAAGGCGCCTCGATTCTCTACCAGCAATTGCTGGAAACCACGCTGACGCCTGACGGCAAGCCTGATGCTGCACGTGTTTCGGAACTGGCCGGCAAGCTCAACAGCGAGTTCGGCGGCACTGCTTACGCGCAATACGGCAGCCTGTTCGTGGCGAAAGTTGCGGTCGACAGCGGCAAGCTGGACGACGCAGCCAGCGAGCTGAAAGCCATTGTCGACAAACCGGCCAACCCGGCACTGGGTGAAATCGCCCGTCAGCGCCTGGCGCAGGTGCTGGCCGCGCAGAACAAGGTCGATGAAGCCCTGAAACTGCTCGAAGGCGATGCCGACAAGGCCTTCCTGGCCACTCGCGAAGAACTCAAGGGCGACTTGCTGGTGCAACTGGGTCGTACCGACGAAGCGAACGCTGCGTATCAAAAAGCCAAGGCGGCACTGTCGGATGAAGCGGCGGTAGGTGGCCTACAAATCAAGCTGGACGACCTGGCCAAAGGGGATGCGTGACGTGATCCGTTGGAAACATGCAGCATTGCTGGCTCTGGCCATTCTGGCCGCGGGTTGCAGCAGCAACAGCAAAAAAGAGTTGCCACCGGCCGAGCTGACCGACTTCAAAGAAGAAGTGGTTCTGCACAAGCAGTGGAGTCGTTCGATCGGTAACGGTCAGGGCGAAACCTACAACATGCTGGTTCCGGCGATCGATGGCGATACCATCTATGCCGCCGACGTCACCGGTGTGGTGATGGCGATGGATCGCAGCAATGGCGACGTCAAGTGGAAGAAAGATCTCGAACTGCCTGTCTCCGGCGCCGTTGGCGTGGGTTACGGTCTGGTCATGATCGGCACGCTCAAGGGTGAAATCGTTGCCCTGGATGCCAGCAGCGGTGAAGAGAAATGGCGCGCTCGCGTGACCAGCGAAGTTCTCGCACCACCGGCCACCAACGGTGACGTTGTTGTGGTTCAGACCCAGGATGACCGTCTGATCGGTCTGGATGCCTCTACCGGCAACCAGCGCTGGTTGTATGACAGCACGCCAGCGGTCCTGACCCTGCGCGGCACCAGCGCACCGATCGTCACCAACCGCCTCGCGGTGGCTGGCCTGTCGACCGGTAAAGTGGTTGCTCTTGATGTGTCCAACGGCGTGCCGGTTTGGGAACAGCGTGTAGCGATTCCACAGGGTCGTTCGGAGCTGGAGCGTGTGGTCGATATCGACGGTGGCTTGCTGCTGTCCGGCGGTACACTGTATGTCGCCAGCTACCAGGGTCGCGTCGCGGCGCTGGACCTGGAAAGCGGTCGTCAGCTCTGGCAGCGTGATGCTTCCAGCTATGCCGGCGTCGCCCAGGGTTTTGGCAGCGTCTACGTGAGCCTGTCTTCGGGCACTGTTGAAGGTGTCGACGAACGTTCCACCACTGCGTTGTGGAGCAACGATTCGCTGGCCCGCCGTCAACTGTCGGCTCCGGAAGTGTTCTCCAGCTACGTTGCAGTCGGTGACCTGGAAGGTTACCTGCACCTGCTGAGTCAGGTGGACGGTCGTTTCGTCGGCCGCGAGCGCATCGACAGCGACGGCCTGCGTGCCCGTCCGCTGGTGGTGGGTGACACGATTTATGTGTATGGCAACAGCGGCAAACTGGAAGCCCTGACCATCAAGTAAAGACTATGCTTGGGGTTTAACCCCCAAGCGGCCTTGTTCTGCAAGGCTCGCAGCGCTTTCAAGCGCTGCCCCGAGCACCAGCCGCTGCCTCGCAGCGGCTTTTGTATTTTCTGAAATAACGAAGTGGAGAGCCGCATGGTTCCCGTAATCGCCCTGGTGGGCCGACCGAACGTCGGCAAGTCCACCTTGTTCAACCGCCTGACCAGGACTCGCGACGCCATCGTCGGCGACTTGTCCGGTCTGACCCGTGATCGCCAATACGGTGAGGCCAAGTGGCAAGGGCGTTCCTACATTCTGGTCGACACTGGCGGTATCTCCGGTGACGAGCACGGTATGGACGAAAAAATGGCCGAGCAGTCGCTGCTGGCCATTGAAGAAGCGGATGTCGTTCTGTTCCTGGTAGATGCCAAGGCCGGTTTTACCGCCGCCGACCAGATGATCGCCGAGCACTTGCGCAAGCGTAACAAGCGTTCCTACGTGGTCGCCAACAAGGTCGACAACATCGACCCTGAAATGGCCCGCGCCGAATTCGCCCCGTTGGGCATGGGCCACGCGATCCCGATCGCCGGTGCCCATGGTCGTGGCATCACCCAGATGCTGGAAATCGCCCTGAGCGACTTCCCGAAAGACGAGGAAGAACCGCAAGAAGGCGAAGAGGAAGAGATCGTTGCCGAAGGTGAGGAAGCCAAGCGCATTCCTGGCCCAAGCGAAAAAGACGGTATCAAGATCGCCATCATCGGCCGTCCGAACGTCGGCAAGTCGACCCTGGTCAACCGCATGCTCGGTGAAGACCGGGTGATCGTGTATGACCAACCTGGTACCACCCGCGACAGTATCTACATCCCGTTCGAGCGTAACGACGAGAAGTACACGCTGATCGACACCGCTGGTGTGCGCAAGCGCGGCAAGATCCACGAAGAAGTCGAAAAGTTCTCCGTGGTCAAAACCCTGCAGGCGATCAAAGACGCCAACGTGGTGATCTTCGTGATGGACGCCCGCGAAGGCGTGGTGGACCACGACCTCAACCTGCTGGGCTTTGCCCTTGAAGCCGGTCGTGCGCTGGTTATCGCGATCAACAAGTGGGACGGCATGACGCCGAGCGAGCGCGACTTCGTGAAGGTTGAGCTGCAACGTCGGCTGTTCTTCGTCGACTTCGCCGACATTCACTTCATCTCGGCCCTGCACGGCACTGGCGTAGGCAATCTCTACGCGTCGGTACAGAACTCGTTCAAGTCCGCGGTCACCCGCTGGCCGACCAACCGCCTGACCCAGATTCTGGAAGATGCTGTCGGCGAGCACGCGCCACCGATGGTCAACAACCGCCGGATCAAGCTGCGTTATGCCCACTTGGGTGGTGCGAACCCGCCGATCATCGTGATCCACGGTAACCAGATCGAGAAGGTGCCGAAGTCTTACGTCCGTTACCTGGAAAACACTTACCGTCGTGTGCTCAAGCTGGTCGGTACGCCGATCCGCATCGAGTTCAAGGGCGGCGAGAACCCGTACGAAGGCAACAAGAACTCGCTCACCGACCGTCAGGTCAACAAGAAGCGTCGTTTGATGTCGCACCATAAGAAGGCTGACAAGAAGCGCCGCGACAAGCGCTGATTCAAGGCTCGCCCACGCCGCTGGTGTGGGCGCATTTGTGGCGAGGGGGCTTGCCCCCGTTCGGCTGCGAAGCAGTCGCAAATCGATCAATGTGTTTTATCAGGAACACCTCGATTACAGGTTTTGGGGCCGCTTCGCGACCCAACGCGGGCAAGCCCGCTCGCCACAGGTATTGCGGTGAACATTAGAAGAAGGGTGCCGGTTGGCGCCCTTTTTTTGTGGGCGTCGTTTGGGCTATCCTCGGGCTCTCCCGTGCCGCCGTTAGAGCCGGGTGTAGCCCAGGGAATCACCGATGATCACCAGTAAGCTGCCGAATGTCGGCATCACTATCTTCACGCAGATGTCTCAGCTCGCGGCGCAAACCGGGGCGATCAACCTGTCCCAGGGTTTTCCCGATTTCGACGGCCCGCAGGCCCTGCGCGATGCGGTCGGTCGGCATATCGCCAGTGGCCACAATCAATATTCGCCGATGACCGGTTTGCCGGCGTTGCGTCAACAGATCGCGGCGAAGATCGCTCGCAGCTACGGCGCGCATGTTGATGCCGACAGCGAAGTGACGGTCACCCCTGGCGCCACCCAGGCGATCTTCTGCGCGATTCAG
The DNA here is from genome assembly GCF_059506005.1 of Pseudomonas sp. Pseusp18. Taxonomy (NCBI): domain Bacteria; kingdom Pseudomonadati; phylum Pseudomonadota; class Gammaproteobacteria; order Pseudomonadales; family Pseudomonadaceae; genus Pseudomonas; species Pseudomonas sp. Pseusp18. Next base: position 5,398,605 of record NZ_CP169240.1, on the reverse strand, counting down.
GCGGTAATCCACAGCGGCGATGAAGTGATCGTGTTCGATCCGTGCTACGACAGCTACGAGCCCTCGGTCGAGCTGGCCGGTGGTCGCTGTGTGCATGTGCAACTCGGCCTGAAGGACTTCGCCATCGACTTCCAGAAGCTCGCCGAAGCCCTGAGCCCGCGCACGCGGATGATCATCCTCAATACCCCGCACAACCCAAGCGGTGCGCTGATCAGCCGCGCCGAGCTGGATCAGTTGGCGGCGTTGATTCGCGACCGCGACATCTATGTGATCAGCGACGAAGTCTACGAACACCTGGTGTTCGACGGTGTGTCTCACGCCAGCGTATTGGCCCATGAAGAGCTGTATCAGCGCGCTTTCGTGGTCAGTTCGTTCGGCAAGACGTACCACGTCACCGGTTGGAAAACCGGCTATGTCGTGGCGCCGCCGGCCCTTAGCGCGGAGCTGCGCAAGGTGCACCAGTACGTCAGTTTCTGCGGCGTGACGCCGTTGCAGTACGCGTTGGCCGATTACATGGCCGAGCACCCGGAACACGTCGAAGAACTGCCGGGCTTCTATCAGGCCAAGCGCGATCTGTTCTGCGATCTGCTGACGCCGTCGCGCTTCAGTTTTACCCGCGTGGCCGGTACTTATTTCCAGTTGGTCGATTACTCGCAGATTCGCCCGGACCTCAATGACGTCGAGATGGCGCTGTGGATGACCCGCGAGCATGGCGTCGCGAGCATTCCGATTTCGGTCTTCTATCAGACTCCACCCGAAGGCCAGCGCCTGGTGCGTCTGTGCTTTGCCAAGCGCGAGGAGACCCTGCGTGAAGCAGCGGCAAAACTATGCGTGATCTGAGTACTCTGCCCAATCTGAATCTTGCGCTGATCCAGACCACCCTGGCCTGGCACGATCGTCAGGCCAATCTGGAGCATTTCGAGCCGTTGCTGGAACAGGCTCGTGGCGCGGACCTGATCATCCTGCCGGAGATGTTCACCACCGGTTTCTCCATGGAATCGGAAACCCTCGCCGAGCCGGAAAATGGCCCCACCAGTAAATGGATGCGGGCTCAGGCGGCGAAGCTGGGCGCGGTGGTGACCGGCAGCATCATCGTCCAGGCGGCTGACGGCAGCCATCGCAACCGTCTGCTGTGGGCACGGCCGGACGGGGAGGTGTGGCACTACGACAAACGCCATCTGTTCCGCATGGCGGGCGAGAACAACCACTACACCCCGGGCGAGCGTCAGGTGCAGTTCGAATTGAAGGGCTGGCGAGTGCGGCCGCTGATTTGCTACGACCTGCGCTTCCCGGTCTGGAGTCGCGATTCGCAAGACACGGACTTGCTGCTGTACACCGCCAACTGGCCGGGAGCACGGCGTCAGCACTGGAACCGATTGCTGCCGGCACGGGCGATCGAAAACCTCTGCTATGTGGCGGCGGTGAACCGTATCGGTACCGATGGCAAAGGCTTTGCGTATACCGGTGACAGTCAGGTCCTGGATTTCCAGGGAGAAACGTTGCTCGGTGCAGGCGATGCCGATGGCGTATTCAAGGTCGTGCTCGACGCGGCAGAACTGGCGGCATATCGCACACGGTTCCCGGCGAATCTGGATGCGGATACCTTCGAGTTCACCTGAAATTCGGGTGCTCCCGAAAAGATCGCAGCCTGCGGCAGCTCCTACAGGGATCGATGTTCGCCGAAATATCGCGGATAAACACCGATCCTGTAGGAGCTGCCGCAGGCTGCGATCTTTTGATCTTCCAATAGCACAAAAAAGGCCCCGAGGTTCTCACCCCGGGGCCTTTTGCATTGCAGCGAAGCTTACGCCGCTTTCGCTTCCGGCTGGCTCAGGGAGCGGTTCAGTGCGCTGAACAGAGCCTTGAAGCTGGCAGTGGTGATGTTTTCATCGATGCCGACGCCATGCACCGCACGCTCACCATTCACCCGCAGTTCAATGTAGGCCGCGGCCTTGGCATTGGTGCCCGCGCCGATGGCGTGTTCGTTGTAGTCCATGATTTCCACCGGGATCGGCAGACCGGCCACCAGCGCTTCCAGGGCACCGTTGCCCTTGCCGCGCCAGTGCAGGTTGGTTTCGCCCTGGCCTTTGCTGGAAACTTCGACCTCCACGGCGCTGTGACCGTTTTCTTCCTGCAAGCGATGGCTGACCAGCGCGTACGGGGTGTTGGCCTGCAAGTACTCGCTGTGCAGCAGCGCGTGGATCTGCTGGGCTGTCATCTCCAGGCCCAGGCGATCGGTTTCACGCTGCACGACCTGGCTGAACTCGATCTGCATGCGACGCGGCAAGCTGATGCCGTATTCCTGTTCCAGCAGGTAAGCGATACCGCCCTTGCCCGACTGGCTGTTGACGCGAATCACCGCCTCGTAGCTGCGGCCGATGTCGGCCGGGTCGATCGGCAGGTACGGCACTTCCCACAGGGCGTCCGGCTGCTGCTGGGCGAAGCCCTTGCGGATCGCATCCTGGTGCGAGCCGGAGAACGCGGTGTGAACCAGGTCGCCGACGTACGGGTGACGTGGGTGCACCGCAATCTGGTTGCACTCTTCGACGACTTTGCGCACGCCGTCGATGTCGGAGAAGTCCAGCTCAGGATCGACGCCCTGGGTGTAGAGGTTCAATGCCACGGTGACGAGATCGACGTTACCGGTACGCTCGCCGTTACCGAACAGGCAGCCTTCGACACGGTCGGCGCCGGCCATCAGGCCCAACTCGGTGGCGGCCACGCCGGTGCCACGGTCGTTGTGGGTGTGCAGGCTGATGATCACGCTGTCACGACGGTTGATGTGACGACCGAACCATTCGATCTGGTCGGCATAGATGTTCGGGGTCGCGCATTCGACGGTGGCGGGCAGGTTGAGGATCACCTTGTGCTCAGGCGTCGGGTTCCACACCTCGATCACCGCGTCGCAGACTTCCTTGGCGAATTCCAGTTCGGTGGCGCTGAAGGTTTCTGGCGAGTATTCGAAGGTCCACTCGGTGTCCGGCTGCTGGGCTGCATATTTGACGAACAGCTTGGCGGCGTTCACGGCGATGGCCTTGATCCCGTCCTTGTCCTGGTTGAAGACAATGCGGCGGAAGGAAGGGGAGGTCGCGTTATACAGGTGAACGATGGCCTTCTTGGCACCGCGCAGGGATTCAAAGGTACGCGCGATCAAGTCTTCACGGCCCTGGGTCAGCACCTGAATGGTGGTGTCGTCCGGGATGTGGCCGCCTTCGATCAGGGTACGCACGAAGTCGAAGTCGGTTTGCGAAGCAGCCGGGAACGAGGCTTCGATTTCTTTCACACCGACTTGCACCAGGGTCTTCCAGAAACGCAGCTTCTTGACCGCGTCCATAGGCTCGATCAGCGACTGGTTGCCGTCACGAAGGTCCGAGCTGCACCAGATCGGCGCTGCGGTAATGGTCTTCGATGGCCAGGTGCGATCCGGGATGTCGATGGTCGGGAACGCACGGTATTTCGAAGACGGGTCTTTGAGCATGCTCATTGGAAAATCCTTATTGTGTGGGCCGAAAAAAGGCGGCCTGCCGGTGGATCAAATGTTCTGGTAAAGCATCAGACGAGGCACCGCGATTCAGCCTGGCAGTCGTGCACTGACGAGGCACAGGCTGCGGTGCTGGCGGAGCTGAATGAGGGTGTGAGAGGTTTTCATGCCTTCAACCCTAACCGCGGGGGGAAAGGATGGCAAGCAGTCGAAAAACTTTGAGAGGAATCCTCGAAAAGCAGGATTTTGCGAGATTTTATTGCTCGTAGGAAGCTGGATCGTTTTGTTGTTTGCGCAGTGTCTCAGCCATGCGCAATCGATAGAAGAGGGGTTGAGTGGGTTGGGAGTGTTCGGTTTATCTGCGGGTTTCGGTGATGCTCAGGCCGCCTTCGCGGGCTTGCCCGCGAAGAGACCATCAGCCTCAACCACTGCTTATGGCTGAAACGCACCAATGAAAATCGCCGGGTCCACCCGCGCATCGTTCAAGCTGACGTTCCAGTGCATGTGCGGACCGGTCGCGCGGCCAGTTGAGCCGACTTTCCCGACCACGTCACCACGCGCCAGTTGCTGGCCGACTTTCACGTCGATCTTCGACATGTGGCAGAACATGCTGATAAAGCCCTGGCCGTGGTCGACGAACACCGTGTTGCCGTTGAAGAAGTAGTTACCGATCAGGATCACCTTACCGGCGGCCGGGGTTTTGATCGGCGTGCCGGCGGGCACTGCAAAGTCGAGGCCCGCGTGGGGATTGCGCTCTTCGCCATTGAAAAAACGGCGCACGCCGAACTTGCTCGACAGCGGCCCATCGACTGGTTTGTCCAGCAGCAGGTTGCTCGGGGTATTCGGGCTGAAGCTGCGGTAGGCACGGATCTGCTCGGCCAACTCGCCTTCGATGCGCTTGAGATTTTCCGGGTTCGGATTGACCTGTTGCGTATTCTTCAGGGTGATGTGCTGTTCCGGGTATTTCTTGTTGCCGACGGTGAAGCTCAGGTTGCGGCCACCGCTGCTAAGCGACTGGCTGCCCGGTTTGACCGTCAGCGGCACGCCGACGATGGCCAGCCAGTTGTTCTGCTCCTTGACCACCAATACGGGTTTGCCTTGATAACTGGCTTTCGGTGCTTGGGCGGAGCTGCCCAGATCCACCACTGCCACGCCACCCGGCACCGGTTTGTTCAACAGGCGGGTGATGTAACTGTCGGCGTGGGCGTTGAAGGTCAGGCACAGCAACAGCAGCGGAGCGAAAAAACGCGGCATGGATCAATCCAGTAAAGAAAGGGTGACAGGCGTCAGGTGATTGTCTTCGACCCGCACTTGCAGTTCGCCGTCGCCGAGTTTGGCTTTCAGGCGCTGGCCGGTTTGGGTTTGCGCGGCGCTGCGGATCGCGTTGCCGCGCTCGTCCAGCAGAATGCTGTAGCCACGAGCGAGGGTCGCCAACGGGCTGACCACATGCAGCGTCTGCATCTGACTTTGCAGTTGCAGGCGACGGGATTTAAGCCCTTCGCGCATGGCCCGGGGCAGGCGCTCGGCGAGGCTGTCGAGGCGCTGGCGAAGCATCGCCAGTTGCCGCCCCGGATGCTGCCCGGCGAGGCGGGTTTCCAAGCGGATCAAGCGTTCGCGACGGGTGTTGAGGCTGCGTTCGAAGGCGCGGCGCAGGCGCATGTCCAGATCATCCAGGCGTTGCGCTTGCTGACGCAGGCGTTCACCGGGATGGCGCAAGCGGCGAGAGATGCCTTCCAGACGCAGCCGATCGCGCATCAAGCGGTCACGCATGCGCATCACCAGTCGTCGATGCAGGCTTTCGACTCGACGCACCAGATCGCTGGAGTCAGGCGCCAGCAGTTCGGCGGCGGCGGACGGCGTCGGCGCGCGAACGTCGGCGACGAAGTCACTGATCGATACGTCGGTTTCATGGCCGACGGCGCTGACAATCGGCGTCACGCAGGCGTCCACGGCGCGGGCCACGGCTTCTTCGTTGAAACACCAAAGGTCTTCCAGCGAGCCGCCGCCACGGGCCAGGATCAACGCATCGAAACCACGGGCATCCGCCAGTTTCAGCGCACGGACAATTTGCGCAGTGGCTTCGCGACCTTGTACGGCGGTAGGGATCAGCGTCAGTTGCACCTGCGGCGCACGGCGGCGGAACACACTGATGATGTCGCGGATCACCGCACCGGTGGGTGAACTGATGATGCCGATGCGTTGCGGGTGCGCCGGCAATGGCACTTTGCGCTCGGCACTGAACAGGCCTTCGGCGCTGAGTTTTTCCTTCAAAGCATCGAAGGCCAGGCGCAGGGCGCCATCACCAGCCGGCTCCACGGTGTCGAGAATCAGTTGGTAGTCACCACGGCCTTCAAACAGCGAAACCTTGCCACGAACCTTGACCGCCAGGCCGTCCTTCAGCGCCTGGCGAACCCGCGCGGCGTTCTGCCGGAACAGTGCGCAACGCACCTGGGCGCCGCTGTCCTTAAGGGTGAAATACACATGGCCGGACGCCGGGCGGGCGAGGTTGGAGATTTCGCCTTCGACCCAGATGTTGCTGAACACGTCTTCGAGCAACACCCGCGCGCGGCCGTTGAGCTGGCTGACGGTCAGGACTTCCCGGTCCAGGCCGAGTCTTGCAAAGGGATCTTTAATCATGGGGCGCATGATAAAGGCAATCTCCTGCGCAATGCACGATCCCCCTGTTGACCGAGTACATCGGTGATCGAGCGGATGCACGCAAGTCCCGTAGGAGCTGGCGCAGCCTGCGATCTTTTGATCTTCAGCAATTCCAGTTCCGCCGCAAATCAAGATCAAAAGATCGCAGCCTTCGGCAGCTCCTACGCCGATCGGGTGAAGTGTTCGATGAATTGCTGAACCAGCGTCGTGGGACTCTGCCGGCAGGCGAGGGCGACGGTGCTGTGGCAATCCGGATCGGCCAAGGGGAGAAAATGGATGTCCGGTGGCGCGATGTCCTGCATCGATTCCGGTAACAGCGCGATGCCGAACCCGGCCTGGATCAATTGCAGTTGCGTGGTTTTGCGCGACACCACCCGCGCCGCCTTGGGAAAGAACCCTTGGCGCATGCACAACTCGGCAGATAGATAGCTCAGGCCGCCACGCTGTGGATGAGGGATGGAAATAAACGCTTCATCCTTCAACTGTGCCAGATCGATGCCGTGCGTGGACTTATCCACCGCCAGCCGATGATTCGGCGGCACCGCCAGCAACAGACGCTCGCTGTACAGCGGAACAATCTGCACCCCTTCACGCTGACGCAGCACCGGCAGGCGCAACAGACCCACATCAAGGCGACCTTCGGCCAATTCTTCCAGTTGCGCTTCGGAGGACAGCTTGACGATGTCCATCGACACACCGGCATGCTGATCCAGATAAACACTGATACCGCGCAGCAGTCGACCGCTCATCGGCACGGTGCTGGAATGGCTCAGGCGCAAAACGCCCAGTTGACCGCTGCCCACTTGAGTAGCCATCTCGCTGGCCTTGGTCAGTTCGTTCAGCAGGTTTCTGGCCCGAGGCAAAAAGGCTTCACCCGCTGCCGTCAGGCGGGGCTGGCGGGCGGTTCGTTCGAACAGCGGCGTTTGCAGGCGGGTTTCCATGTCCTTGATCTGCCGGCTCAAGGCTGACTGAGCAATAAACAGCCGTTCGGCCGCTGCGCTGAAGCTGCCGCTCTCGGCGATTTCCACGAAGTAACGCAATTGGCGGATTGAAAGCACCAGGTATGCCTTTTTGAGATGGGTGATCAATTTTGAAGATATTAGTCGCAACGCCCGGCGCTGGCTAAAGTCATCACAGGAATAAAAGGAAGCCGTGTCGATGAATGTGCTGGAGTTGTTGAGCCAATGGCCGTGGGGTGCGGTGGATTGGTTGGTGATCGGATTGGGTGTTGCCCTGGCCTATATCGTGTTCGGCATTGCTGGTTTTGGCACTGCGCTGGTGGCGGGGCCGATTCTGATTCTGTTCATGCCACTGTCGAAAATCGTGCCGCTGCTGGTGCTGCTGGATTTCGTCGCCGCGTTCGGCAATCTGCTGCCCTCGCGCCGAGATGTAGAGCGCTCCGAATTGCTGCGACTGCTGCCGTGTATGGCGGTGGGTTGCACGTTGGGGGTGATTTTTCTGCTGAACCTGAAATCCGATGTATTGCTGCTGTTGATGGGGCTGTTTATCAGCGCCTATGCGATTTACAGCCTGTGGATTAAAACCCGTCCGAGGCAATTGTCCGTGGGTTGGGCGGTGCCGATGGGCACGGTGGGCGGGATGTTCGGGGCGCTGTTTGGCAGCGGCGGCTTTCTATATGCGATCTATTTGAACAGTCGCTTACCCAAGGACGAGGCCCGAGCCACCCAGAGTGCGCTGATCAGTTGCAGCACCGTGGTGCGTTTGAGCCTGTTTGCCGTCGCCGGTGTGTATGCCGAGCTACCCTTGTTGGTATTGGCGCTGTGTTTGTTGCCGGCGATGGCGCTGGGGCTGTGGATCGGTCGGCGGTTGATCATGAAGTTGTCCCGTGAGGCCTTCGTGCGGCTGGTGACCTGGCTGGTGCTGGCCAGCGGGATTGCCTTGATCGGGCGTTATTTGAGTACTTGACCGGATTTCGTCAGGGATTAAGCTGCCGGCCGCCCTGACAATCGGCGCACCGCAGCAACATCCATTTGACGCAGTAGGCTTGCACCATGAATTCGCAAAGCATCATTGTCCCGAAAATCTCCACACTGCCGGTACACGAACCCCGGGCCCGGGCGGTCGTGCGGTGGCTGGTGCGCAAGAACATCATTAAAGAAGAGCTGACCACCTGTGGCCGCACCGGCAATCACATGGCCCACGCCATCGCCGACGGCGCCCGCTCCGTGGTCCTGCACCCTGAAGCGCTGCCGTTTGGCGAGTCGATCAATGGCCTGGAGATCATCACCAAGCGTTGCATCTACACGCCGGCCAAGGGCTTCCTCGAAGAAGCCGGCTGCGCCGAGTGCCGCAAGGAAATCGGCGAAGCGCTGTTCGAAAGCCTGGAAGACTGGATGCCGGGGCGCACCGATAACTTCACCTGCCCTGAATGCGGGCATGAAGACGACATCAACGGCTTTCTGTTTTTGCAGGAATGCGGCTTTTCCAACCTGGGGTTCATCTTCAACAATTGGCTCGAGGCCGGGTTCAAGCAGGACTTTATCGATGAGTTTGCCGATTGGCTGGATCAGCCCGTGAGTTGGGTCAAAGTCGAGCTCTAAATGCCGGCGTCGGTCCCCTACGGGGGACAATGTTTCTCCGTATGTCAGTAATGCCAATAATAGACAGAGTTTTACATTGAACCCGAGGGGGTGTCTGACTATAATGGCGCGCTTCCATTTTCCCGCTCGGGAGCCCCCGCGATGCTGCGTATCAGCCAAGAAGCTCTGACATTCGACGACATTCTCCTAGTGCCCGGTTATTCCGAGGTGCTTCCTAACGAAGTCAGTCTCAAGACCCGCCTTACCCGTGGCATCGAGCTGAATATTCCACTGGTTTCCGCCGCTATGGACACCGTTACTGAAGCCCGTCTGGCAATCGCCATGGCTCAGGAAGGTGGCATCGGCATCATCCACAAGAACATGACCATCGAGCAGCAAGCTGCTGAAGTGCGCAAGGTCAAGAAGTTCGAAGCCGGCGTCGTCAAGGACCCGATCACCATCGAGGCTGATGCCACGGTTCGTGATCTGTTCGAACTGACCCGCCTGCACAACATCTCCGGCGTTCCGGTACTGCACGATGGCGATCTGGTCGGCATCGTCACTTCCCGTGACGTGCGCTTCGAAAACCGTCTGGACATCAGTGTCCGTGAAGTGATGACGCCCAAAGAGCGTCTGGTCACGGTCAAGGAAGGCGCCAACAAGAACGATGTGCGTGAATTGCTGCACAAGCACCGCATTGAGCGCGTGCTGATCGTCGACGACAAATTCGCCCTCAAAGGCATGATGACCGTCAACGACATCGAAAAAGCCAAGGCTTACCCGCTGGCCAGCAAGGACGATCAAGGTCGTCTGCGCGTTGGCGCTGCAGTCGGTACCGGTAAAGACACCGGTGACCGCGTAGCCGCCCTGGTCAACGCCGGCGTGGACGTGGTGGTGGTCGACACTGCCCACGGCCACTCCAAAGGCGTGATCGACCGCGTTCGCTGGGTCAAGCAGAACTTCCCTGAAGTGCAGGTCATCGGCGGCAATATCGCCACCGGCGCTGCCGCCAAGGCCCTGGCCGAAGCTGGCGCTGACGCAGTCAAGGTCGGTATCGGCCCAGGCTCGATCTGCACCACCCGTATCGTCGCCGGTGTCGGCGTCCCGCAAATCAGTGCCATCGCCAACGTCGCCGCCGCCCTTGAAGGCACAGGCGTTCCGTTGATCGCCGACGGCGGCATCCGTTTCTCCGGTGACCTGTCCAAGGCCATCGTAGCCGGTGCCTCCTGCGTGATGATGGGCTCGATGTTCGCCGGTACCGAAGAAGCGCCGGGCGAGATTGAACTGTTCCAGGGCCGTTCGTACAAGGCTTATCGCGGCATGGGTTCGCTGGGCGCCATGTCCCAGGCTCAAGGTTCCTCCGACCGTTACTTCCAGGACTCCTCCGCGGGTGCCGAGAAGCTGGTTCCGGAAGGCATCGAAGGGCGTGTTCCTTACAAGGGCACCCTGAGCGCCATCATCCATCAACTGATGGGCGGCCTGCGTTCCTCGATGGGTTACACCGGCAGCGCCGACATCGAAGAAATGCGCACCAAGCCTGAGTTCGTGCGGATCACCGGCGCTGGCATGGCCGAGTCCCACGTTCACGACGTACAGATCACCAAAGAAGCGCCAAACTACCGCGTAGGTTGAGGCTTCAAGCAAATCGTTAAGCAACCGGGGCTGTTCTATTCAGCCCCGAGTTGTTTCTGAATCACGACTGTTTCTGAATTACTTAGACGAGACTGAATCATGGCCCTCGACATTCACGCTCACCGCATCCTGATCCTCGATTTCGGTTCCCAGTACACCCAACTGATCGCCCGCCGCGTGCGTGAAATCGGTGTTTACTGCGAACTGCATCCGTTCGACATGGACGAGGAAGCCATTCGCGAATTCGCTCCAAAAGGCGTGATTCTCGCCGGCGGCCCCGAGTCCGTGCACGAAGCCGACAGCCCTCGCTGCCCGCAAGCAGTGTTTGACCTGGGCGTGCCAGTCTTCGGTATCTGCTACGGCATGCAGACCATGGCCGAGCAACTGGGCGGCAAGGTTGAAGGTTCCGACCTGCGTGAGTTCGGTTACGCCCGTGTCGATGTGGTCGGCAAGAGCCGCCTGCTCGACGGCATCGAAGACCACATCGACGCCGATGGCCTGTTCGGCCTCGACGTATGGATGAGCCACGGTGACAAGGTCACCAAGATGCCGGAAGACTTCCACATCCTGGCCAGCACCCCGAGCTGCCCGATCGCCGGTATGTTCAGCGATGAGCGTCGTTATTACGGCGTGCAGTTCCACCCGGAAGTGACCCACACCAAGCAAGGCGGTCGCATCCTGTCGCGCTTCATCCTCGATATCTGCGAGTGCGAAGCGCTGTGGACACCGTCGAAGATTGCTGAAGACGCCATCGCCCAGGTCCGCGCTCAGGTCGGCACCGACAACGTACTGCTCGGCCTGTCCGGCGGCGTGGACTCCTCGGTAGTTGCCGCGCTGTTGCACAAAGCCATCGGCGATCAGCTGACCTGCGTCTTCGTCGACAACGGCCTGCTGCGTCTGCACGAAGGCGAGCAAGTGATGGCCATGTTCGCCGAGAACATGGGCGTCAAAGTGATCCGCGCCAACGCCGAAGAGCAGTTCCTCGGTAACCTGGCGGGTGAGTCGGACCCGGAGAAGAAGCGCAAGATCATCGGCCGTACCTTCATCGACGTGTTCGATGCCGAATCCTGCAAGCTGGACAACATCAAGTACCTGGCCCAGGGCACCATCTACCCGGACGTGATCGAGTCGGCTGGCGCGAAAAGCGGCAAGGCGCACGTGATCAAGTCGCACCACAACGTGGGTGGCCTGCCGGAAGAAATGAACCTCAAGCTGGTTGAACCGCTGCGCGAGCTGTTCAAGGACGAAGTCCGTCGTCTGGGCCTGGAACTGGGCCTGCCGTACGACATGGTCTACCGTCACCCGTTCCCGGGCCCGGGCCTGGGCGTGCGGATCCTCGGTGAAGTGAAGAAGGAATACGCCGACCTGCTGCGTCGCGCCGACCACATCTTCATCGAAGAACTGCGCAAGGCCGACTGGTACCACAAGGTCAGCCAGGCGTTCGTGGTGTTCCAGCCGGTGAAATCGGTTGGCGTTGTCGGCGATGGCCGTCGTTACGCCTGGGTCGTTGCCCTGCGTGCCGTGGAAACCATCGACTTCATGACCGCGCGTTGGGCGCACCTGCCTTACGAGCTGCTGGAAACCGTCAGCGGCCGTATCATCAATGAAATCGAAGGCATCTCTCGCGTTACCTACGACGTGTCGAGCAAGCCGCCGGCGACGATCGAGTGGGAGTGATCCCGGTCTGACTGATCGTCGGTAGTCCCTGAAAGGCCCTGTGAACGCGAGTTTACAGGGCCTTTTGCGTATCTGGCTCCGTGGTTGTCTGATTACACAGGTAGTCGCCCCTCGAGCACCATGCCCATGCGGCTGAGCGCTCGCGCAAGGCTGATCAGATTCGGGTAGTTGACCTGATGCACATCGGCCCAGGCGGGACGGTTGATCAGAAAGCCGCCGTCCCCGGTTCGCTCAATCATTGTCCGCGCAATCTGGTTGGTCCTGCTGCGATGAATCAACGTCCAGATTTCGTTTGATTTTTCGATGGTGAACATGCCTTGGCGAAACAGGAACCGATCGATTTCGTCGGGTGTTCGTTGAAGGATCGGTGTTGGCATTTGCAGGTTTATGTCGGCATACAAGGTGTCAAAGTCGCCACGCATTTGCGGTTGGGTTGGAGGAACATCACGTCCTACCTCTATGCCATTGTCTATTTCGATGTGCTGACTTTGGTCAGGGCTGACTTCCTCAATTCGCACTCCGATACCTCCTTCCATTTCGCTGATGCCGGCAATGCCCCTGAAGGTGTTGGTGTTTTCCTGGCCGGTCAGCACCACCCATTTTCCGGGGCCGTTGTAGGCTTCATTGGTCTGGATAACGGTGTGGGTAAGGTAGTTCTTGATAGCTTGCTCCCTGACACCGCTCAAGGGGGCGCCTTCGTATCTGTAACTGGCAAGGCAATCGGTCGCCTGGATTCGAATGCCGTACTGACGAGCAGTTTTTACGACTTCAATTGGGGTGAACTGCCCGGAAGAATTGCTTGCCAGCTGGTTCAGGTACTTTTCCAGCATGCCGTGCATCTTCCCGGTTTTAGCGAAGGCATCCAGGTCGACCTGATTAAAGTCGTTGAGCAGACGATGCATATAGATCGTCTTGACGTCTTGCTGGGCCAGCGTCTGCATGTTTTCGATGAGAAACCGCATGCTGGCAACGCGATCCTGACTTTCACCAATGACCAGGCCAGGTGAGTTATCGAATACCTTTTGAATGAGTTCCGGGACGGTCACAGATGGCGTGATGACGGGTTGCACTGGGCGTGCAGGCAATGAGGCAAAGAAGTCTCTTGGGGAGTGGAATGAGCGTGCATCCGCTATGAGTGCCGCGCGATGTTCGGCGACAAAACGTTCGTAAGTGGACACACCTTTGATACTTCCGTCGGGAAGATAAACGATTTTGATATGCGTCTCTTGCTTGCCCAACGCCAGGAAGTTCATTGACTGCCCATTGGAGGTATCGTATTTCGTCAAGGGGCTGCGAAGTTCGGGCGCAGAGTGAGTGGTCGCCTGGGAGGTTCCTGGAACGGGTTTGACGAGATCCTTCCCGCCTCCTTTCAAGCCGGCGTTTGGTGCCAACTCCCATTCACCTTCGGCATTCAGGCGTACCGGAATTGACCCCGTCGAGGCGAATGGATTTTCCGGATCGATGATAGCCCACGTGCCGCCGCCGTTAACGTCGGCTTCGTACCGCACGTAGTAAGCCTGGTCATTCATCAGGATGGCGGTAGAAGGGTTGGATTCCAGCGAGTGGATGCCCTGGAACTTGCCGCTTGTGGCGAGAGGGGCCTGACTTTCCAGAATCTCATTGCTTTGCCAGTGTTCCGGTACTTCAACAGATTGCCCGGACTCCTTCGGCAGGGGAGTGAACTCTTCAAGTTGACGAATTATCCCCTGCGAATCATCGGACGCTTGTGGGGCTTGCGCGCCGACAGGTTTATCAGGATTAGCGGAGGCCCTCAGATCCGCCATCTCAGCCGCTTCGGCCGCGTCGACCGAAGCGCCCGCTTCCTCCAATACGCTGACTTCCTTGAGCAGCGGGATGTTGAACAGGGTATTAATGCCATCGAGCACCGCGCCGATGATACCGGCCTTGCGTTCCGCCGCCGTATTGCCATTGACCGCTTTGTCGATGTTCAAGCCCATTGCCGCGATGCTGGCCCCGATCACCGGCAACGCGATGGGCCAGCCGAGTATGGCCAATGGACCGAAAACGTGCAGGCCGACAGTCAGATAACCCAGCCAAAGCTGTTTGCGCATTTGGCCATTGGACACGAGTGTCAGATCGGCCTCTTCCAGCATCGCACTTTGTACGGCCCGGCTCTGCCAGATGAACGCATCGCCGCTGATAGTGATGTTTTTCTGATTGATCAAGTGGTGATCGTATTTACCCCAGGTGCCGACCAACTGATTCATCAGCGGGGTGATGTTGTCGTGGACTTCCTTGCGTACCGACAGCGGGAAATGGGTCATGAATTCGCTGCGGGCTTGCTCTTCGTTCATTTGAAGCAGCATCCACCAGTGCATATCCGTCGGTGTCGGGTGCACGTGAAAGGCTTGCGGCGCGCCGGGAACGTAGGTGATCTGCCTACCGTTGCCGGTAACAATGCGCAAAATATCGGTGGCGACATGTCCAGCTACATCCAGGGCGCACATGGTGATACCTGTAGGGGCGGCGGATTCGGCCTGCAGCGTTGCCAAGGTGATCGGCCAGACAGGTTCACTGACGACGGCCCTGACGACAGTCTGAAAATCTTCTTCTTCCAGTTGGCCGTTTTGCCGAGCCTCGACGGCTTTGGTGAGGTAATTGCATTTGGCCAAGGTCCGGAAGTCATCGAAATGAGTGGTCCAGAAGGCATTCAGTTTGTTCAGATAGCGGTCACTGAGGCTCATCTCCCACAGGTCCGTGAGGACCTTGCTGGGGTACATCCGCACTTCATTGGTTTTGTTGAAAATGCTGGCGTTTGCATCTTCGGAGTAAAAGCCGCCATTACCATTCAGCTCGAGGGCGTCGTCTTGATCGGTAACGCGGTATCGGTGAATGACCAGCTGCGTCAAGGTCAATGACTCAATGGGTTTTGGGTAGTGTTCCCACCCCAGGAATGTCTGGTCGTTACTGACCGAGGTATTGCCAAAACGATGCCACCAGACCTGATCCGGGTCTCTGTCGGTGATGCCATGTTTTTTCAGTATTTCGCTGGCCACCGCATGGGCTTCTTCTTGCAGGCCCGGGCAGGCAGCGATGATGACGGGGGCAATCGTTTTAAGCTGTTCCTTGTCGGCAGCATTGGGTAACGCTTCAGTACTCTGATCAACAGGCATGCTCTCGCTCCTTGAGAAATGGGCTGTGAGGATTACCCATTTAGTCAAAGCAAGTGCACTACATAGTTATGCCCAAACGTGATTGATAAGAAGGTAGGGTCAGCGCCGGGCCACGTCCGAAAAGTAGAACTTGTCGAGGGTATGCCGCGATTCGGTGTATTCGAATTGACGACCGTCCTGCAGGAAGGTCTGGTTGCTGACCACAATCACATGGCTCTGGCCGTCGAGGTCCAGGTGTTGCTGGTCGTCCTTGCTGCGGGGCACCGCTTCGATGGTGCGCTGGGCGTAGGCGATTTGCAGTTGCAGGGTTTGCTCGATGAAGGCGTAGATCGAGTGCTCGGCGATGTCGCGGGACAAGCCGGGAATCACGTCGCTGACGAAATGGTTGATGTCCAGGATCACGCGTTTGCCGTCGATCCGCCGCACGCGTTTGATCCGGGTGATCAGGCTACCCTCTTCGGCCTTGATGTGTTCGAGCAGCGGGCCTTCGAGGGGAATCTGGGTGAACTCGACCACTTCGGTGCTGACGTCGTTGCCCAGTCGCGGGTAGGTTTCCTGGAAGCTGACGATGCCACCGAGTTGAAACTCGATCGGGTTGGTGGACAGCACGAAGGTGCCTTTGCCGTGGACTTTCTGGGCGAAGCCACGCTCCTGCAATTGCTCGATGGCCTTGCGCACGGTGCCGCGACTGGCCTGATAGCTGTCCATCAGTTCGGTTTCGGAAGGCAATCGGGCGCCGCGTTCCAGACGTTCGGTGGTGATGCTGGCAAGCAGATCGCTGTAGATCTGGTTGTATTTACTCATGGGGATGGCTCTGTGCCGCGTTGTGCTCAAGGTTTTGAACCTTAAGGGCAGGGTAGGGGTTTGTCCATGCGGCTTTGGGTTTCTTTGACTTCGGAGGTAGGAAATATCGCCGCCTGTCGGGTTCAGGATAAACAAAATCAAACTCGTCTGTACGAGTTGTTGCTTTAACTCGTACAGACGAGTATTTTTCGCTTCGGCGTGCTGCCAATAACAAAAAACTACAGCGGAAGAACAAGCATGAGCCATGACTATCCGAACATCGTCACCGAGCTGCTGCACAGCCTCGGTGGCAGCGACAACCTCGAGCAGGCCGCGCACTGTGTCACACGGCTGCGCCTGGCCCTCAAGGACCCGAGCCTGGTCAACAGCGCCACGCTGAACCAGATCGATCTGGTCAAGGGTTCGTTCTATACCGGCGGCCTGTTCCAGGTGGTGATCGGCCCTGGCGAAGTGGAAAAGGTCTACGCAGAGCTGCGCCGACAGACCGGTCTCGCCGTCTCGACCATCGCCGACGTCAAACAGAAAAGCGCCGACAAGATCAACGCCATGCAGCGACTGGTGCGGGTGTTTTCCGACGTGTTCATGCCGATTCTCCCGGCGCTGATCATTGCCGGCCTGCTGATGGGCATCAACAACCTGCTCGGCGCCAAGGGCATGTTCATCGAGGGCAAGACCCTGCTGGACGCCTATCCGAAGCTTGACGGGCTCTGGAGCCTGATCAACCTGATGGCCAACACGTCCTTCGTGTTCCTTCCGGCGCTGGTGGGCTGGTCGGCGGCAAAGCGCTTTGGCGGCAGCGAAATCCTCGGCATTGTGCTCGGCCTGATGCTGGTGCACCCGGATCTGCTCAACGCCTGGAACTACGGCAAAGCGGTGGCCGGGCTTGAGGGGCAGAGCTTGCCGTACTTCGACATCCTCGGTGTGTTCCAGATCGAGAAAGTCGGTTATCAGGGGCAAATCCTGCCGATCCTGCTGGCGGCCTATGTGATGAGCGTCATCGAAAAATGGTTGCGGGCGCGGGTGCCTAACGCGGTGCAATTGCTGGTGGTGCCGATCACCACCATCGTCGTCACCGGTGTGCTGGCACTGGCGGTGATTGGTCCGGTGACCCGCCATCTGGGGATTCTCATCACTGAAGGTGTGGTCACCCTGTTCGATCTGGCGCCGATGGTTGGCGGGGCGATTTTCGGCCTGCTCTACGCACCACTGGTGATCACCGGCATGCACCACATGTTTCTCGCAGTCGACCTGCAACTGATCTCCACCCAGGGCGGCACGTTCATCTGGCCGATGATCGTCATGTCCAACCTCGCCCAGGGCAGCGCGGCACTGGGAGTGTTCTACATGACCCGCAATGTGCGGGACAAAAGCATGGCCTCGACCTCGGCAATTTCCGCCTACTTCGGCATCACCGAACCGGCCATGTTCGGGGTCAACCTGCGCTACAAGTTTCCGTTCTATGCGGCCCTGACCGGCTCGGCCCTGGGCTGCATCTTCCTGTCGCTGAACAAGGTCCAGGCCTCGGCGATCGGCGTTGGCGGCTTGCCCGGTTTCATCTCGATCATCCCGCAGTTCATTCCGATGTTCGTGATCGGAATGGTGATTGCAATGGTCGTGCCGTTTGTTCTGACCTGCGGGTTGAGCATGAAGATTGTCCGGCCTGGGTATCGGGTCGCCTGATAGATCGCATTCGCCCGTACATATTCAAAAAGGAACCCGCCATGCAAGACTGGCAACGTTCGGTGATCTACCAGATCTACCCGAAGAGTTTTCACAGCCACGCCGGCAACCCCACGGGGGATTTGCTCGGCGTCGTGGCCAAGCTCGATTACCTGCACTGGCTGGGTGTCGATTGCCTGTGGATCACGCCGTTCCTGCGTTCACCCCAGCGTGACAACGGTTACGACATCAGCGATTACTACGCCATCGACCCGAGCTACGGGACCATGGCCGACTGCGAATTGCTGATCGCCGAAGCCGCCAAGCGCGGGATCAAGCTGATGCTCGACATCGTGGTCAACCACACCTCGATCGAACACACCTGGTTCCAGCAGGCCCGCAGCAGCCTCGATAGCCCTTACCGCGACTTCTATATCTGGCGCGACCAGCCGAATAACTGGGAATCCAAGTTCGGCGGCTCGGCCTGGGAGTACGAAGCCCAGACCGGCCAGTATTACCTGCACTTGTTCGATCACACGCAGGCCGACCTGAACTGGGACAACCCCAGGGTGCGCGCTGAAGTCTTCAAGATGATGCGGTTCTGGCGCGACAAAGGCGTGGGCGGTTTCCGTCTGGATGTGATCAACCTGATTTCCAAACCGGCGGATTTCCCTGAGGACAACACTGACGGTCGACGCTTTTATACCGATGGCCCGAACGTCCATGAGTACTTGCAGCAGATGCACCGCGAAGTGTTCGAAGGTCATGACCTGATCAACGTCGGCGAGATGTCGTCCACCAGTCTGGAACACTGCATTCGCTACTCGCGGCCGGAGTCGAAAGAGCTGTCGATGACCTTCAACTTTCATCACTTGAAGGTTGATTACCCGAACCTGCAAAAGTGGATTCGCGCCGATTTCGATTTCCTCGAACTCAAGCGCATCCTCTCCGACTGGCAGACCGGCATGCAGGCCGGCGGTGGCTGGAACGCGCTGTTCTGGTGTAACCACGACCAGCCGCGGGTGGTTTCGCGGTTTGGTGATGACGGCGAGCATCGGGTGGTGTCGGCGAAGATGCTCGGCACCGCGTTGCATTTCCTCCAGGGAACGCCGTTTGTGTATCAAGGTGAAGAGCTGGGCATGACCAATCCGGGGTTCGATCACATCGATCAGTACCGCGATGTCGAGACTCTGAACATCTTCCGGCTCAAGCGCGAGGCCGGTGCCAGCGACGCCGACAACATGGCGGCGATCATGCAGAAGTCCCGGGACAACAGTCGCACGCCGATGCACTGGAGCGCCGAGCCGAACGCCGGTTTCAGCGCTGTCGAACCGTGGATCGGGGTGCCGGCCAATGCCACGCAAATCAACGTCGCCCACCAACTCGACGACCCGGATTCGGTGCTGCATCACTACCGTCAGCTGATTGCCCTGCGCCGCAGTGAAGCGCTGATGTCCGATGGCGTGTACCGGCAGTTGTTGCCTGAACACACGCAAATCTGGGCGTACGTGCGTGAAGGCAATGGTGAGCGTTTGCTGGTGCTGAATAACTTTTATGGCACACCGTGCGAAGTTGAACTGCCGCCGGAGGTGATCAGCGAAGCGATGGCACAACGCCTGGTGATCAGCAATTACCCGGACTCTCCGCCACGACATCGGCAGGTCTTTTTACGGCCCTATGAGTCGTTCGTTCTGCACCTGACCAACATTTAAAAACACTGTTTCGAACAACACGCAGAACACTGCGCGGGGGAGTTTTGCGCGCCGGTTTTGCTGCATCACACAATAAAAATAATGAGGTGGTTCTTGAAAACAACAATAAATCGCAGTCTTGTAGCGGCGGGCGTGTGCCTGGCACTACCACTGTCAGCCCAGGCGCTGGAATTCGCCGGTTACTTGCGCAGCGGCGTCGGGACCTCGGTTAACAGCGGTAAACAGCAGTGTTTCCAGCTACCGGGAGCGCAGACCAAATATCGCTTGGGTAACGAATGTGAGCAGTACGCTGAACTTGAATTGCGCCAGGATCTGTACACCCTGGACGATGGTTCGGTGCTCAGCGTCGACGGCATGGCATCGCTGTATAACCAGTACGACAAGGACCTGACGTTCAACGGCGACAACGGCTCGGTGCGCATGCCGCAGCTGTATGCGCAATGGTCGAACATGCCCAGCCTCAATGGTGGTTCGCTGTGGGCCGGTCGGCGTTACTACAAACGTAACGACATCCATATTTCCGACTTCTACTACTGGAACCAGAGCGCCACCGGCGGCGGTATCGAAGACGTGCTGATCGGTGATCTGAAGTACAGCTACGCCTTCTCGCGCAAGGACAACCTGTACCAGAAGGACTACATCAACCGTCACGATTTCAACGTCGCCGGCTTCAACACCAACCCCGGCGGTGAGTTGGAGTTCGGCTTGAGCTACATCGACAAGCCCGACAGCCGCGACGCTCACCGTGGCTGGGCGATCACCACCCAGCATGTGCAGAAAGGTTTCCTGGGCGGCAAGAACAAACTGGCCTTTCAGTACGGCGAAGGCCCCGGCACGGGGTTGGGCTATACCGGTAACGTGAAGCTGGACGACAGCAGTAAAAGCTATCGCGTGGTGGAATTCTTCGACTGGCAAGTGACGCCGCGCTTCGGCGGGCAGGTCGAGGCGGTTTATCAGAAGGACATTCGCCCCGACGGCGCTGACCAGAACTGGATTTCCCTCGGAATTCGCCCGGCCTATGCGATCACCGAGCAAATCAAACTCGTGACCGAGCTGGGCCACGATCAGGTCGAGGCCACAGGCGGCACGCGCAAACTGAGCAAGTTCACCATCGCTCCGACCTGGTCACC
Source organism: Pseudomonas sp. Pseusp18 (assembly GCF_059506005.1). Lineage (NCBI taxonomy): Bacteria > Pseudomonadati > Pseudomonadota > Gammaproteobacteria > Pseudomonadales > Pseudomonadaceae > Pseudomonas > Pseudomonas sp. Pseusp18. The sequence goes on along the minus strand of NZ_CP169240.1, from coordinate 5,378,178 downwards.
CAAGGGCCCGGAATTCTGGGCGCGCCCCGAGGTGCGTCTGTATTACACCTATGCCAGCTGGAACGAGGCGGCCAAACGGGCGGCCAATGAACTGGCGGCAGGTTCGGCGTTATCCGACACCGGTGCCTTCGGCACGGCGCGGCATGGTTCGAACGTCGGATTGCAGGTCGAGTACTGGTGGAAATAAGCGATGCTGTCGGGGCCTCGCGCTCCATCGGCACTTCAAAGAACAAAACAGCAGGTGACGTCATGGCCACACCCCAACAATTGCAACTGCTGGCACCCTTGTCCGGCGTGCTGATGCCGCTGGACCAGGTGCCCGATCAGGTGTTTTCCAGTCGCGTGATCGGTGACGGTCTGTGCATCGACCCGACCTCGTCCACCTTGTGCGCACCGCTGGCTGGAGTGATCAGCAATGTGCAGGCCAGCGGGCATGCCGTCAGCATCACCGACGACAACGGCGTGCAGGTGTTGATGCACATTGGCCTCGACACCGTGAACCTGGCCGGCAAGGGCTTCACCCGATTGGTGGAGGAAGGTCAGCGGGTTGAGGTGGGGCAGGCGCTGATCGAGTTCGATGCCGATTACATTGCCTTGAACGCCCGCAGTTTGTTGACCTTGATGTTGGTGGTCAGCGGTGAGCCGTTCACTTGGCTGACGCCTGAAACGGGCGTAGTGGAAAGTGGTCAGTTGCTGCTGAGTTTGAGTCCGTCTGAAGTAGCGGCCGATGAGCTGGAGGAAGGCGAGGCACTGTTCTCAAAACCGCTGACGCTGCCCAATCTCAATGGCTTGCACGCCCGCCCTGCGGCGGTGTTTGCCCAGGCGGCGAAAGGTTTTTCGGCGAGTATTTGTTTGCATAAACAGCAGGACAGCGCGAACGCCAAATCCCTGGTGGCGATCATGGCGTTGCAGACCGCTCACGGCGACATCGTGCAAGTCAGCGCGGCGGGCGCGGATGCCGAAGTGGCGATCAAGACCCTGGTCGAGTTGCTGGCCGCCGGGTGCGGAGAAGCCGTGACGGTGATGGCAGAGGTTGAAACGGTTGCGGCTGATGCTTCATCGCTGAAGGTGCTGCACGGCGTCTGTGCATCGGCGGGGTCGGCGTTTGGTCAGGTGGTGCAGATCGCGCAGCAGACCCTTGAAGTCATTGAATCCGGTCGGGGCGCGCAAGTTGAGCGCGAGCACCTGTCCCAGGCGTTGGCGACGGCGGTCCTGGACCTGCAGCAGTTGCGTGACCAGGCCACGGGTGACGCCCAGGCAGATATCTTCAAGGCGCATCAGGAACTGCTAGAAGACCCTAGCCTGCTGGATCAGGCCCTGGCGCTGATCGACGCTGGCAAAAGCGCCGGTTTCGCCTGGCGGGCTGCCACAGAGTCGACGGCTACCTTGTTCAAAAAACTGGGCAATGCCTTGCTGGCCGAACGGGCAGCGGATTTGGCCGACGTTGGTCAACGGGTGCTCAAGTTGATTCTCGGCGTAGAGGATCAAGCGATGGAGTTGCCGGAAGGGGCGATTCTGATTGCCGAGCAACTGACGCCCTCCCAGACCGCTGGCCTGGACACGCGCAAGGTGCTGGGGTTCGCGACGGTCGGCGGTGGTGCCACCAGCCACGTGGCGATTCTCGCCCGGGCCTTCGGCTTGCCGGCGATCTGCGGTTTGCCGGTTCAGGTGCTGGCACTGGCCAATGGCACCCGGGTTTTGCTCGATGCCGACCAGGGCGAGTTGCAGCTGGATCCCGAGCTGGCCGCCATCGAGCAGTTGCAAGCCAATCGTCAGCGACAAAAGAAACGCCGGCAATATGAATTGGAAAATGCCGCGCTGGCTGCCTGTACCCGCGATGGTCATCACGTTGAAATCACCGCCAACATCGCTTCGCTGGCCGAAGCTGAGCAGGCCATGACACTGGGCGGCGAGGGCGTCGGTCTGTTGCGTTCGGAGTTTCTTTATCTGGATCGCAACCATGCACCGAGCCATGACGAGCAAGCGTCCACCTACAGGGCCATCGCCCGAGCATTGGGGCCTGCGCGCAATCTGGTGGTGCGGACCCTGGATGTCGGCGGCGATAAACCATTGGCCTACGTGCCGATGGACCGTGAAACCAACCCGTTCCTGGGCATGCGCGGCATTCGTTTGTGTCTGGAGCGTCCGCAGCTGTTGCGCGATCAGTTCAAGGCGATCCTGAGCAGCGCCGGGTTGGCTCGGCTGCACATCATGTTGCCGATGGTCACGCAATTGTCGGAGTTGCGGCTGGCCCGTCAGCTGCTTGAAGAGGAAGCGCTGGCAGCAGGGCTCACGGAACTGCCGAAACTGGGGATCATGATCGAAGTGCCGGCAGCGGCGCTGATGGCGGATCTGTTTGCGCCCGAGGTGGATTTCTTCTCCATTGGCACCAACGACCTGACCCAATACACCCTGGCCATGGACCGCGATCACCCGCGGCTGGCCAGTCAGGCCGACAGTTTTCATCCATCGGTGCTGCGCTTGATCGCCGGTACTGTGAAAGCCGCCCATGCCCATGGCAAATGGGTCGGTGTGTGCGGCGCCCTGGCTTCGGAACATCTGGCGGTGCCGTTGTTGCTGGGGCTTGGCGTGGATGAGTTGTCGGTGAGCGTGCCGCTGATTCCGGCGATCAAGGCGGCGGTTCGCGAAGTCGACCTGCTGGACTGTCAGGCCATCGCCCAGCAAGTGCTGGGGCTGGAAAGTGCCGGGCAGGTGCGCGAGGCATTGCGGCTGCACCACGAGGCGACGGTCGATACTTCACTGGTTCTGGAGAACTGAGCATGTTCGAGAAAATGCAGCGGGCGTTCTGGAAAGCGTTGACCCCGGATCTGGTGGTGGATGAGTCGAAAGCGGTAGCTCAAGCCGTTTCCGGGCTGGCACCGAATGTCGTGGCCGCACTGGGCGGTGCGGATAACCTCAAGTCACATCAGCCCGTGGCGCTGACCCGGATGCGGGTGGAGTTACGGGATGTGGCGCGGATGGATCGGCAGGCGTTGACGGCGGCTGGAGTGCCAGGCGTGATGATGCTGGACGGTGGAGTGGTGCATCTGCTCACCGGTTTGCAGTGATCGTTCCCACGCGTTGCCCTTACTGTTTCTCATCCGCAGGTGTATCGTATTCGCCTTTTGCAGGCACCGCGCCTGTGGCTGATACGTGAGGTAGTTGAGTTCATGTCCTTTACCCGTCGACAAATACTCGGTGGTCTGGCCGGTCTTGTGGTGGTTGGCGTGGGGGCCGGTGGCGCGTCGCGTTACTGGCTGGGCAAGATGGCCGACGCTGAGGCCGGCCACGACTATGAGCTGATCGCCGCCCCGCTGGACGTCGAACTGGTGGCCGGGCACAAGACCGAGGCCTGGGCGTTCGGCCCCTCGGCGCCGGGCACTGAGTTGCGCGTGCGTCAGGGCGAATGGCTGCGGGTGCGCTTCATCAACCACTTGCCAGTGGCGACCACCATTCACTGGCACGGCATCCGTCTGCCGCTGGAAATGGACGGCGTGCCCTACGTGTCGCAATTGCCGGTACTGCCGGGCGAATACTTCGACTACAAGTTCCGTGTGCCCGACGCCGGCAGCTATTGGTATCACCCGCACGTGAACAGCAGCGAAGAACTCGGTCGCGGGCTGGTCGGTCCGCTGATCATCGAAGAGCGCGAGCCCACCGGTTTCAAGTACGAAAAGACCTTGAGCCTCAAGAGCTGGCATGTCGATGAAGAAGGCGCTTTCGTGCCGTTCAGCATTCCTCGTGAAGCGGCCCGTGGCGGTACGGCTGGGCGCCTGTCGACCATCAATGGCATCTCGCAAGCAGTGATCGACTTGCCTGCCGGGCAGATCACCCGCGTACGCCTGCTCAACCTCGACAACACCCTGACTTATCGCCTCAACATCCCCGGCGTCGAAGCGCAGATCTACGCGCTGGACGGCAATCCCATCGAGCCACGTCCATTGGGCAAGGAATACTGGCTGGGCCCGGGCATGCGCATTTGCCTGGCAATCAAGGCTCCGCCGGCCGGCGAAGAACTGTCGCTGCGCAATGGCCCGATACGCCTGGGCACCTTCCGCTCAGTGGCCAATACCGACGCGCCGACCGAATGGCCGCCAGCGCTGCCCGCCAACCCGGTGGCCGAGCCGGACCTGGCCAATGCCGAGAAACTCAACTTCAATTTTGAATGGGTGGGCTCGGTGTCGGTCAACGTCGACAACGGCAAGCCGCCCAGCCTGTGGCAGATCAACGGCAAGGCTTGGGACATCACCGACAAGACCTGCGCCGACCGACCGATTGCCAGGCTCGAAAAGGGCAAAAGCTATATTTTCGAATTTAAAAACATGACTCAGTATCAGCACCCGGTCCATTTGCATGGCATGAGCTTCAAGGTTATTTCCTCGAACCGGCACAAGGTCATCCCGTACTTCACCGACACTTACCTGTTGGGCAAGAACGAGCGCGCGCAAGTGGCGCTGGTGGCGGATAACCCGGGCGTCTGGATGTTCCACTGCCATGTGATCGACCACATGGAAACCGGCCTGATGGCCGCCATCGAGGTGGCTTGATGCGTCAGATACGCCCCGCGGCGATTATCGACCGCAGCCGTGATCGTGATTTCATGCGCGAAGCCCTGGCCCTCGCCGCCGAAGGCGCGGCGCTGGGTGAAGTGCCGGTGGGCGCGGTGCTGGTGCAGGACGGTGAAATCATCGGGCGCGGTTTCAATTGCCCGATCAGCGGCAATGACCCCAGCGCCCACGCCGAGATGGTCGCGATCCGCGCCGCCGCCCAGGCCGCCAGCAACTATCGCCTGCCGGGCAGTACGCTATACGTGACGCTGGAGCCGTGCAGCATGTGCGCCGGGCTGATCGTGCATTCGCGGATTGCGCGGGTGGTGTATGGCGCGCTGGAGCCCAAGGCCGGAATTGTGCAGAGCCAGGGGCAGTTTTTTACCCAGGGCTTTTTGAATCACCGGGTGCTGTACGAAGGCGGGGTGTTGGCCGAGGAGTGCGGGGCAGTGTTGAGCGAATTCTTCAAGGCCCGTAGGGCCAAGCCAGCGGATTAGGCGGCGACAGGTAGGCCGCCTTGCCCGCGAAGCTTTTACTTGCGGGCAACAATCACCGCACGCATCGGCGCCGGCAGCCCTTCGATCGTTTTGCTGTGATCATCCGGATCAAGGAAGTCGCTCAACGATTGATACTTCATCCACTCCGTCCCGCGTTGTTCCTCGACCGTGGTCATGCTCACATCCACGCAACGCACATCGCTGAACCCGGCGCGACGCAACCACAGTTCCAGCGCCGGCACCGACGGTAGGAACCAGACATTGCGCATCTGCGCGTAACGGTCTTCCGGCACCAATACCTGCTGTTGATCGCCTTCGATTACCAGCGTCTCCAGCACCAATTCACCACCCTTGACCAGGCAATCCTTCAGCGCCAGCAAATGCTCGATCGGCGAACGGCGATGGTAAAACACGCCCATGGAAAACACCGTGTCGAAGCCTTCCAGATTCGGCGGCAGGTCTTCGAAAGGGAAGGGCAGGTGCCAGGCATTGGGTTCGGACAGGTAACGCTGCACCGCCTGGAACTGGCAGAAGAACAGCCAGTTGGGGTCGACGCCGATTACGCTGTCGGCCCCGGCGCCGAGCATGCGCCACATGTAATAGCCATTGCCGCAGCCGACATCGAGGATGCGTTTGCCCTTCAGGTCCAGATGTGGAGCCACCCGGGACCACTTCCAGTCCGAGCGCCATTCGGTGTCGACATGCACGCCAAACAGGTCAAACGGCCCTTTACGCCAAGGTGACAAGCCCATCAGCGCGGTGCGCATTTGCGCGCGGGTTTCATCGTCGCAATCGGTGTCCAGCTTAAGGCCGTTCAACAAGTCGACTTCGCTCGGCTGGATCTTCGGCAACGCATCCAGTGCGCTCTGCCAGCGCTCCAGGTCACCGTGACCTTTTTCCATTTTCTTGTCGAGTTGCACTTGCAGGGTGTTGGCCCATTCGGCCAGCGGCGTACCGGCCAGACGGCGGGCGAGGGGGGACAAATCAATCATGGCAAGGCAATCAACGAGGCAAAGTTAAGACACTGGAACCACGGCACGACTTTCGAGAACCCGGCGGCCAGCAGGCGTTCGCGGTGTTCTTCGAGGCTGTCGGGCTTCATGACATTTTCGATGGCGCTGCGCTTCTGGGCGATTTCCAGTTCGCTGTAGCCGTTGGCGCGTTTGAAGGCCACGTGCAGGTCAGTGAGCAACGCGTGTTCTTCGGGGTCGTTGAAGCGCAGCTTCTCCGACAAAATCAGCGCGCCACCGGGCAGCAACGATTGGCGGATGCGCGCGAGCAACGCGGTGCGCTGGTCCGGAGCGATGAATTGCAGGGTGAAGTTCAGCGCCACCACCGAGGCCGGCTGGAATTCCAGGGCGAGGATGTCGCCTTCGATCACTTCCACCGGCAGCAACTCCTGGAACATCGAGTCCTGGCCGTTGAGGTATTCGCGGCAACGCTCGACCATGGCCGCGGAATTATCCACAGCAATGACGCGGCAGCCGTCGGTACGCACGTGGCGGCGCAAGGCCTGGGTCACGGCACCCAGCGACGAGCCCAAATCGTAGAGCACGCTGTTTGGCTGAGCGAATTGCGCGGCGAGCACGCCGAGGTTTTCAACGATGGTCGGATAACCCGGCACCGAGCGCTTGATCATGTCCGGGAACACCCGCACCACGTCCTCGTTAAAGGCGAAGTCAGGCACCTGGGCCAAAGGCTGGGCGAAAAGGCGATCGGATTCTTTGCTCACGGCGGTTCCAGCGGCGTAGGTGGAAAAGGCCGGCATTTTAGCCAACTTGGCGCGGGGATGCGCGGGTTTGCTGATAAACCGCCGGACTAACCTCGGTTAACGCAGAGACATGCTGTTGTGGCGAGGGAGCTTGCTCCCGTTCGGCTGCGCAGCAGTCGTCATCCGGTAAGTGGGTTTTGTCTGGGAAGTTGGTGTCGCCTGGGTTGGGGCTGCTTCGCAGCCCAGCGGGAGCAAGCTCCCTCGCCACAGGATTCAGCGCGGTTTCTGGGTGAACGCCGACGCCGCAATCCCCCATTGCCCCAGCCAGTAACTCAGAATGATTACGTAAGGCGCGGCATGAAATGGCATCACAAACCGGTTAATGCCAATCACGCTGTCAGAACACACAAACGCCACCGCGCCCGCCGCTGCCAGCAGCGCCGAGCGTTTGGGCACATCGGTGCCGAGTCGGGCCAGGGCGCGCCAGAGCATGGCGCTGATGGCCAGACCGTAGACGATCACCGGGACCAGCAGCGGCCCCAAGCCATTGGAAATCAGAATCCCCAGCAGCACGGCACCCACGCCGAAGGCGAGGATCAGCGGCAACACAGCCAGACGCCGGCAATCGCTCAAATAAGCCTTCAGATACGCCAGATGCGCGAGCAAAAATGCTCCAAGTCCAAACACGAACAAGTCTTGCGGCCATGCCAGCAACACATCGCCGACCAAGGAGAAAATCAAACCCAGGCTGATCCAGCGCCGATACGCGCTGGGCGGTGCATCGTGCAACCAGCCGAGCAGGGCCAGCACAGGCATCGGTTTGACCAGCAGGCAGAGCAGCGCGGCATGCACGCTCAGGCCATACACAAAGGTCACCGCGCCCATCAGCGCCAGAATCAGCCAGCCCACGATCAGTTAACCGCGATGGCGCAGTCGAAGGTTTGCACCGCCGGTACTTCCGGTGCCCACGGTTGTGAGTAAGTCAGCCGCAGGCGACCAGTGCCGGTGGCGAAGGCCTGGAAACGCCAGGTCGAGACGCCGGGATCGTCGACGATCCCGGCGTCTTCCGGGTTGCTGTAAACCTCGGGGCTGAGCGCGCGCAACACACCACCGGCTGAATCCTGGATCGCCCAGCGGTAGCCCGTGGTCGGGTTGCTTGGCAGCGTCAGGATCAGGGTTTGCCCGTTGTGCAGTTTCGCCGGGCATTCGCTTTGTTTTTCCACGGTCAGGTTCTGTTTCGGTTGCGAGGCGCAAGCACTCAGCAGAGCAAGGGCGAGGGGGACAAACAGGCGAGTGGGGGACATAAGATCAGCGGCTCCGGCGTTCACGACGAACGGCGAGCATAACTGAAGATGAGACAAATTGTGACGGTCGCCCATTAGGGGTGATCGGGGCGGGAGGCGGGTAATGCCCGTCAGTCAGTGCAGTCCATGTGGGAGCGGGTTTGTGGCGAGGGGGCTTGCCCCCACGCCACAGGCCCGCTGCCGGCGGGTTTAGAGTGTGCCGAAAACTTTCTTCGCCAAACTGGTCGCCGCTGCCGCAGGGTTCTTGCGAATGGTTTCTTCCTGTTTGCCAATCATCTCGAACAATCCGTTCAACGCCTGTTCGGTAACGTAGCTTTCGATGTTGGCATTTTTCGCATCCAGCACACCCAGCGTCGCGGCTTGCCCGGCGAACGCGTTGTATTGCTGAGCCAAACCAACCTGGTCGGTGGCTTGCTTGACGATCGGCAAGAACTTGGTGCGGATCTGTTCGCGGCTGGTTTTGCTCAGGTACTGAGTGGCCGAATCCTGGCCGCCGCTGAGAATCCCCTTGGCATCTTCCACGGTCATCTTCTTCACCGCATCCACCAGAATCGGCTGAGCCTGCGTTACCGCCGCTTCAGCCGCCTTGTTCATGCTGGTTTCCAGTTGATCGACCTGGTCGCCCATGCCGAACTGTTTCATTTTCTTGGCGACCTTACCCAGTTTTCCCGGCAGTTCGATTTTCACGTCCGGGTTGTTGCTAAAGCCGCCGGGTGTGCCCAGCTGTTTAACGGCCAGCTGCGCGCCTTGGGTCAGGGCGTCCTTGAGGCCGCCGGTGGCGTCTTGTTGCGACAGGTCACTGAGTGACAGTGCCAGGGCGTTGGCGCAAATCATCAAGCCTGCGCACAGGCCGGCGAAGCGAAGGGTAGGGCGCAACATGGCGGCTTCCTTATTCAGAAAAAAGGCTCAGAAAAAAAGTTCAGAAAAGACAGTTAACGGACGGCATCGACGCGGATTTTCAGTGGCTGCGGATCTTTGCCGTCCAGTTGCACGGCGTGATGTTCAGTGGTGATGAACATTAATTTGCCGTCCACTTCAATCCGCGCGCTGACTGAGTAACGATGACCGGGTTTGACCTGGGCCGGATCGTAGCTCAAATGAAACGGCAACGGCACCTGGCCTTTGACCGGACCTTTCTGTTCATCGAGCACCACCGCTGGCGCGTCGGCCAGGGACACGTCCTGCAGAGTGATGCTCAGGGTCGCGCTCGGTGGCAGGGCGATGCGTTGCAGGTAGAAAATTTCGCCGTCAAGGCTGACTTTGGTGGCCGGTGTCGTTGACTGGCAGGCGCTTAACAAAGTGGCAGCAGCAAGAAGAGCAATTTTTTTCATCGGAACCTCCAGGACTTGAGCATAGGAAGAAAGCCGGCGCTCAAGGAAATCTAGCGGATTTTGCCGATAGTGTCAGTGAACAAACGTAAGGGCGTATCTAACCACTGATTGAACGTCAGCAATAGACGTGAACTTGCTGGTTGTGGTGTCGGTAAAAGCTCGATAGGGCCCGGAGAGACCGAGATGCGTTGGTGATATCTGTTTTCAATCCCGCTCAGTGCGTAGCGCTTGCCGGGGACGACATCGTCTGGGTCATATTTCAAATAAAACGAAGTTGCAGTTTGTTCATCGTGAGTGACGCGTACCAGCTCAACTTCAGGGTTCCCGGTTTCATGCAGGCTGACGGTCACCGCTTGCTCTGCGGCTACGGCCTTCGGTTCTTGTGCTTCAACATACAAATACCCGATCGGACTCAAGTGCAGGGTCTGGTGATAGGGCGCGTGATTGACGATCACGAAGTAATCCTGTTCCAGCAGCAACGGTTGTTGGTTATGGAACATCTGTATGTTGATCCGGTACTTGACGCTGATATCCAGGTAGTGGTGCGCAAATGAAAAACTGAACTGGCCATCGGTAATCGAAGGGTATCGCCAGTTTTTGACTTTTATCGGTTGATTGGCATTGGCGACCTGGATGTCGATAATTGTTTCACTGTCGCCGTCGAGGGGGGCAATAAAGTCAGGTGGCAAACTGAAAGTCAGAGTGATGTTTGGGGTTTCTTCGTTCAATAGACTCATCTCGATATCCTTATCGCGATTATTTAAAGGGAGTCTATTAATTCACGAATCAACTAACCGGAAAACATCTGCGCGTTCCGGTTAGTTGTCAGCAAGTTTCAAGCGTCAGGCACGACCGCCGTTTCTGCCGCATCCTCACTGCGATGTAGCGCCACCTGACGGATCGACAAACGAATCTCCGCCGGCAATACCCGTTTGGCCGCGCCTTCGGCCAGTTCACCCAGCAGTTCGTGGTAGCTCAGCTTGCCGGCTTCGTCGCGGCGCAGCACGTCGAGATCGAGCATCGTCTGGATAAAGTGACGGAACAGGCTCTTGTCGAAAAACTCCGGGGCGTTCAGGCCGTGGAGGATCGACAGGCGCTGGGCCATGACCGTGCAGAGGTCTTCGAGTTCTTCGGCGCTGATGCTGTTCTGGCCGCTGTTGAGCAGCAGGGAAACGGTCATGTAGAAGCGCTGCAAGGTCTGGGCGATGCTTTTCGACAGCAGCGTCAGCAACACGAAATGTCGCGAACTTGGCGCCGGACGCAGGTACACGTCCTTCTCGAAACGCAGCAGGCCTTGCTCGACGAAGGCTTCGAGCCACTGATCAATCACGCCATCGAGTTCGTCCAGCGTCCAGCGAATGAACAGCTCCGATTGCAAGTACGGATACAGTGCGCGTGTGTAGCGCAGGATTTGCTCGCGGCTCATGCGCGACGCGCTCTGGAAGAAACTCGCCAGCAGCGACGGCAACGCGAATATGTGCAACACGTTGTTGCGGTAGTAGGTCATCAGGACGGCGTTTTGTTCGTCCAGGTACAGAATCTTGCCCAGCGCATCGTTCTGCTCGGACAGCAGGTCCATGTCTTTCACATGCTCGATCAGCGCGCGACCGTCACCGTCCGGCAGGGTGGTGTGCGGCGAATAAGGGACCTTGCGCAACAGCGCCAGATACAAATCGAGCACCCGCGCCATGGCGCGATCGTCCAGCGCCAGGCGGCTGGTGGACAGCAGCGCCAGGGCTACCAGATTCACCGGGTTGATCGCCGCCGCTTCGTTCAGATGCTGCGCGACTTTCTCGCCGAGGCGGTTGGTGGTTTCGTTGAGCCAGGCCGGTTTGAATTGCGGGCCGTGTGCCTGTTGGCGCCAGTCTGGCTGTTCGCTGTCGAGGAACTCCGCCAGTTTGATCGGCTCACCGAAGTTCACCGCGACCTGACCGAAGCGCTGTTTGAGCGCGCCGATGACTTTGAAGATGTCGAAGATCGATTCTTTCTTCTTGCTCGCGCCACGTAATTCGCCGAGGTAGGTGCGGCCTTCCAGCACGCGCTCGTAACCGATGTACACCGGCACGAACACGATCGGCATGCGCGACGAGCGCAGGAAGCTGCGCAGCGTGATCGCGAGCATCCCGGTTTTCGGTTGCAGCATGCGCCCGGTGCGCGAACGGCCGCCTTCGACGAAGTACTCGACCGGGAAGCCTTTGGTGAACAGGGTGTGCAGGTATTCGTTGAACACCGAGGTATAGAGCGGGTTGCCCTTGAAGGTGCGGCGCATGAAGAACGCACCGCCACGGCGTAGCAGGCCGCCGATCCCCGGCATGTTGAGGTTGATCCCGGCGGCGATGTGCGGCGGGGTCAGGCCGTTGCGGAACAGCAGATAGGACAGCAACAGGTAGTCGATGTGGCTGCGGTGGCAGGGTACGTAGATCACTTCGTAACCCGGGGCGACCTTTTGCACGCCTTCGATGTTGTTGACCTTGATCCCGTCGTAGATCTTGTTCCAGAACCAGCTCAGCACCACTTCCATGAAGCGGATCGCGGTGTAGGTGTAGTCGGAGGCGATTTCGTTTCCGTAGCGCAAGGCCTGGGCCTTGGCTTTTTCCGGGGAGATGTTTTCGCGCTCGGCTTCGTCGAGGATCGCTTGCTTGACCAGCGGCTGGTTGAGCAGGCCTTTGACCAGGTTGCGCCGGTGGGAAATGTCCGGGCCGATCACCGCCGCTTTGAGGTTGCGAAAGTGCACCCGCAGAATCCGCTGGGCCATGCGCACAGTGCGTTCGTGGCCCTTGTTGTGTTCGATCAGTTCGCGCAGGTGGATCGGCGCGGAGAACTGCACGCGGGTCTTGCGCCCCAGTACGATGATGCTCAGCAACCGGCGCAACCGCCCGGTGACCGCCCAGCTGTCGGCGAACAGCAGCTTCCATGGGCTGTTTTCGCTGTCTGGCGACTGGCCCCAGAACACGCTGACCGGAATGATCTGCGCGTCTTCGGCGGCGTTCTGGCTCAGGGCGCTGACCAGACGGGTCAGGGTTGGCGGCGCACCGCGTTTGTCCTGACGACCAAGCCAGTCGGGATCCGGTGTCAGGTAAAAGAACGCGGCGGGCTCCACCAGCGCACCCACTGATACAGGCAATACCGGACGGGGCAGGCCGGCCTTGCTGCATTCGGTATCGACCACGGCAAGGTCGGTCAGCGAAGGATTTTGCAGGACGTAGAACACCGGCCGGCTGCGGTCGAGGTTAAGGGTGAACGACGACTGGTTGATCGTCTCCGAGCGAACCCAGAGGTACAGCAGTCGGCGCAGGGTGCCAAACACAAGACGGCGGAACGGGGAACGGGTCATACGGCTTCTGCGTGAGTGAATAAAACCGAGCGTTTGCTCGGGCGGTCGATAGTGTGCCGGATTCATCGAAAATCGGCAAAAAAGCGGCGAAGTAAACTCCAGTTGAGAGTTTTTGCGTCTGTCATATACTCGGCGAGCCCGCACTGGCCAGACAGTGGCACCTACTCAGTGCAAGCGATGTTCCCGAGGCTTTCCTGCGAAAAGCCCGATCAATAATAAAAAAGGAGTATGAACAGATGGCAACACGCGAAACCGGCAACGTGAAGTGGTTCAACGACGCCAAGGGTTATGGCTTCATTCAGCGCCAGGACGGGGTGGACGTGTTCGTGCACTACCGCGCGATCCGTGGCGAAGGGCATCGCTCGCTGACTGAAGGTCAGCAGGTTGAATATGCGGTGGTGGAAGGGCAGAAGGGCTTGCAGGCTGAGGATGTTGTAGGTCTGTAAAGCTTAAGGTCAAAAGATCGCAGCCTTCGGCAGCTCCTACGCGCCTGTGGGCGCCGCCGAAGGCTGCGATCTTTTTCGTTTTACGCGGTTTTCCAGGTGATCTCTTCTTCACCATCGACGCTGATGCGAATCCAGCGATCTGCCGTTTCCTCACCTTCTTCCTCGACCCAGCTACCCGGCGCGCAACGCACTTCGACGTTCAGTGCGGCAAATGCGGCGCGGGCGCAAGCGATGTCGTCTTCCCATGGGGTCTGGTCGCTTTCCAGGTACAGGCTGTTCCATTTTCCTACGGCTTTGGGCAGCCAGGTCACTGGCACGCTACCAGCCTTGCACTTGTAGGTCTGGCCTTTCTGAACCCAGTCGGTGCACGGGCCTAAAGCCGCGCCGAGCCAGGCCGCGATGGCTTTGTGATCGACGTCGGCGTCTTTCAGGTAAATCTCGATGTCCGGTTGGCGCATGGATGTCCTCGCTGCGGGTCTGAAAAATCCATTCGCGGATTTAGCCGGTCTTGGGCCGTTGCTCAAGACCAAAAATTAAAGTTGTTCTCTAACTACTGCTGCAGAACGAAATAATCGTAGCGCATCGAAACGGTGACCTCGAACGGTTCCACTTGTTCGATGACCGCTGCCCGGCGTTCGGCACTGGCGCGCCAGCCGTGAGGTGTCATCGCCAAGAGATTCGCGCGATCCTGACCATTGACCAGCATCAGTTTGAACTCCAGGGTTTCGCTGTGTTGCAACGCCATGCCTTCCGGCACCAACGCCAGGTGCTTGTCGTCGGTGTACTCGCGCACTTCATCGTACAGCCGCTCACGCAGTTCCATCAGATGGCCGCTGGTCGGCCCGACTTTCATCAAGCCGCCACCGGGGCTGAGCAGACGTTTGGCTTCTTCCCAGTCCAGCGGGCTGAACACGCTGGCCAGAAACTGGCAGCTGCCCGAGGCCAATGGCACCCGCGCCATGCTGGCGATCAACCAGGTCAGCGCAGGGTTGCGTTTGCAGGCGCGTTTGACGGCCTCCCGGGAAATGTCCAGGGCATAGCCATCGGCGTTGGGCAAGGCTTCGGCGATTTGCGCGGTGTAATAACCCTCGCCACAGCCGATGTCCAGCCAGCGCTGGGGTGCATAACCGGCCGCCAGTTCCGCCAGACGCTTGGCCACCGGCGCGTAATGGCCGGCGTTCAGAAAGTCGCGACGGGCTTCGACCATCGCCTGGTTATCCCCAGGGTCACGGCTGTTCTTGTGTTGCACCGGCAGCAGGTTCAGGTAGCCCTGGCGCGCACGGTCGAAACGGTGCCCGGCGGGGCAGGCCACGCCGTTGTCCACCGCGTTCAGCGGTTCGCTGCAGATCGGGCAGGCGAGCATCAGGCGAGCAACTTGATCAGGGTTTGGTAGTAGATTTCGGTCAGCACGTCGAGGTCGGCCGCCAGTACACGCTCGTTGACCTGGTGGATCGTCGCGTTGACCGGGCCCAGTTCGACCACTTGGGTGCCCATGGTCGCGATGAAGCGCCCATCTGAAGTGCCGCCGCTGGTGGAGGCTTTGGTGTCACGACCGGTGATGTCCTTGATGCTCGCCGACACCGCGTCGAGCAGCGCGCCTGGCTCGGTCAGGAACGGCAGGCCGGACAGCGCCCAGTCGATGTGCCAGTCCAGGCCATGCTTGTCGAGAATGTCGGCGACGCGCTTTTGCAGGCCTTCGACGGTGGACTCGGTGGAGAAGCGGAAGTTGAACACCGCCACCAGATCACCCGGAATCACGTTGGTCGCGCCCGTGCCGGAATTGACGTTGGATATCTGGAAACTGGTAGGCGGGAAGAAATCGTTGCCGTGGTCCCAGTGCTCGGCGGCAAGTTCGGCCAGGGCCGGGGCGGCGAGGTGGATCGGGTTCTTCGCCAAGTGCGGATACGCCACGTGGCCCTGCACACCGCGCACGGTCAATTTGGCGCCGAGGGAACCGCGACGGCCGTTCTTGACCACGTCACCCACCAGGGTGGTGCTCGACGGCTCGCCGACGATGCACCAGTCCAGACGCTCCTTGCGGGCGGCAAGGCGCTCGACTACGGCCTTGGTGCCGTGATGGGCCGGGCCTTCTTCGTCACTGGTGATCAGGAACGCGACCTTGCCCTTGTGATCCGGATAGTCGGCGACGAAACGCTCGGCCGCCACGGTCATGGACGCAAGGCTGCCTTTCATGTCCGCCGCGCCACGGCCGCAGAGCATGCCGTGTTCGTCGATCACCGCGTTGAACGGATCGATCTGCCAGGCGGCCACCGGACCTGTCGGCACCACGTCGGTGTGACCGGCGAAGCACAGCACCGGGCCGTCGTGTTTGCCGTGGGTCGCCCAGAAGTTATCCACATCTTCGATGCGCATCGGTTCCAGCATAAAACCGGCATCGCCCAGGCGCTGCATCATCTGCTTCTGGCAATCGGCGTCGATCGGCGTCACGGATGGACGGCGGATCAGGTCGATGGCGAGTTGAAGGGTCGGCGAAAGGTCGGCGTGGGCCGTCATGTAAGAACTCCGAGGTGCGCACGGTAAACATGTAGGGGCTGCCGAAGCAGCTCCTACCGAGTTTGTTGGCATTGAAAAAGGCGATCATTCTAAAGCAAAACGGCGGCCCGAAGGCCGCCGTTTGACGTTATCTAATAACGGATTACGCCGGTACCGGCGCAGCTTCTACCGAAGGTTTGGGCAGCGACGACAGGAACGCCATGATCAGCGCCGCCAGGTACGGCAGCGACTGCACCAGCAACATGGTCACCCAGAAGCGCATGTCGTTGCTTGGTATACCCTGCACCAGGAAGATCCCCAGCGCCGCGCCCCACAACAGCAGCATGATGAACAGCTCTTCGCGAGCCTCCGAAATCGCCACCCAGAAGCCGTGGTTATCGGCATTCTTCGGTGTGCGGAAGAACGGAATGCTGCTGGTGAAGAAACCGTACAGCACCGCTTTGGCGATGGTGTGCGACAACGCCAGCCCGGCCAACGCGGCGCAGAAGGCGTCTTTCAGGTTGACCCCGACCGCGCGGCGGTACAGGAAGATGATCTTGCCTACCTTGAACACGAACAGCGCCAATGGCGGGATCGCGAAAATCAGCAGCGGCGGATCGACCCGTTGCGGCACGATGATCATCGCCGCCGACCACAACAATGCGCCGATGGTGAAGAAGATGTTCATGCCGTCCGCCACCCACGGCAGCCAGCCCGCGAGGAAGTGGTAACGCTGGCCACGGGTCAGCTCGGTGTCCTTGCCGCGCAGCAGGCTGGCGGTGTGACGCTTGATGATCTGAATCGCGCCATAGGCCCAGCGGAAACGCTGTTTCTTGAAGTCGATAAAGGTATCGGGCATCAGGCCTTTGCCGTAGCTGTCGTGGTAATACGCTGCCGACAGACCTTTTTCGAATACACGCAGACCCAGCTCGGCGTCTTCACAGATACACCAGTCGGCCCAGCCCAGTTCCTCGAGCACCGAGCGACGGGTCATGGTCATGGTGCCGTGCTGGATGATCGCGTCACGGTCGTTGCGGGTGACCATGCCGATATGGAAGAAACCTTTGTATTCGGCGTAGCAGAGCTTCTTGAAGGTGCTTTCGTTCTGGTCGCGGTAATCCTGTGGCGACTGCACCACGGCGATTTTCGGGTCGGCGAAGTGCGGCACCATGTGCTTGAGCCAGTTCGGGTGCACGCAGTAGTCCGAGTCGATCACCGCGATCACTTCGGCATCCTTGGCGGTGTGCGGAATCAGGTAATTCAGCGCACCGCCCTTGAAACCGGCCAGTGGCGACACGTGGAAGAACTTGAAGCGCGGGCCGAGGGTTTCGCAATAATCGCGCACCGGTTCCCAGACCGCCGGGTCCTTGGTGTTGTTGTCGATGATCAGGACTTCGAAGTCCGGATAGTCGAGGTTGGCCAGGGCGTTGAGGGTCTGTTTGACCATCTCCGGCGGCTCGTTGTAGCACGGTACGTGAATCGACACCTTCGGTCGGTAGTCTGATTCGCCCACCACGGGCAGGAATTCACGCCGGCGTTTGTGGGTCCAGACTGCTTCGGCCAGTTCGTGGGCTTCGGTCAGCAGCACGATAAACACCCCGAGAGCACCGAGGGCGAGCAGGAAGCCCACCGTCAGACTGAACCAGGTGCTGTATTGCTGGCTGTAGTCGTAACCGATCCACACCAGCACCGAACCGCACAAGAACGCGATAAAGGTCAGGAAGGTACGGCCGCGTTGACGCAGAGCCGAGCCGTCGATCATCAGCAGGGTCAGGGACAGCAATGCCAGCACTACCGAGCCGATAGCCAGTACGCGCCATTGCGGGATCGCCACCACCGGGCCTTCGAAGTTGAATTTCTGCTGGCGCGCGGCGTTGAACACACCCCAATACGCACCCACCGAACCTTCGTCGCTGGCCTTCCACGGTTGGTCAAACGCTTCGATCACGAAGTAGTTGAAACCCTGACGGTTGAGTTTGTTGACCAAGGTACGCAAGTAAATCGCCTGGTCTGCCGGCGACGCATCGGCGCCACCACGCATGCGGCCGTTGCTCGGCCAGCCGACTTCGGAGAGCAGCAACGGCTTTTTCGGGAACATCTTTTTCAGGTCGCGGGCGCGGTCAAGAACGAACTGACCGGCCTTGTCCACAGGGATGAACTCCCAGTAGGGCAGAACGTGAGCGGCGATCAGGTCGACGTGCTTGGCCAGGCTCGGGTTTTCTTCCCAGACGTGCCACTGTTCGGAGGTGGTGACCGGAACCTTAACGGCCGCGCGCACACGATCGAGGATCACGCTCAGCTCGGCAGCAGTGATTTCCTTGCGGAAGATCGCCTCGTTACCGACCACGACGCGAACCACGCTGCGGGAGGTGTTGGCCAGTTGGATGGCGCGCTGAATCTCGCGCTCGTTGCGCTCCTGGTCCGGGCTGATCCAGATCCCCAGGGTCACCCGCAGGCCGAACTCTTCCGCCAGTTTGGGAATGTCCTCCAGCGTGCCGTCGACCGAGTAGGTCCGGATGTTGTCCGTCAGCTTGCTCATGATCTCCAGGTCACGACGCATTTCATCGTCGGTCGGATACTGGTCTTTCTGCGGGTACTGGCCTTGTTGAAATGGCGAGTACGAGAAGCCGGAGATCTGTTCAGGCCAGTTGGGGGCGGTGACCGGGCGATTGACCAACGCCCAGAAACCGGTGAACAAGGCGGCGATTGCTAGAACCACTACCAGGTTGAGTCCAAATTTACGCGATGACATAGCTTTTTCGGGTTCCAAAGGCTGTGGAACGAAGGAACGGTTGGCGGCCGGCTGCCAGGTGGCAGGGGCGCGCATCCTACACTGGAGGTTCTCTGACCGTACAGCGAACAGGGAAACGCCCGACATTGGGCAATCCAGGTCGACTTAAGTTCTTTGACCAGAGCGTTGTAGTCCAATTCCGATCAATTTTTTGTCAATTAAAGCAGTCGACACCGCCGTTCATAGTGCAAAGATGCTCTTGGCCGCCGACAGCCCTATAATGCGCGCCGGTTTTTGGGGTAATGGTCATGAGTACAGAAGATCCGCGGTTTGCTGGTATCGCCCGCTTGTATGGCATTGAAGGCATGGAGCGCTTGCGCGCGGCCCATGTGGCGATCGTCGGCGTCGGTGGTGTCGGTTCCTGGGCGGCGGAAGCGGTTGCCCGGTGTGGCGTTGGCGAGATATCGCTGTTCGACCTCGACGACGTCTGCGTCAGCAACGTCAACCGTCAGCTGCATGCGCTGGACAGCACCGTCGGCAAGCCCAAGGTCGAGGTGATGGCCGAGCGCCTGCGCGGAATCAACCCGGACTGCACGGTGCATGCGGTGGCGGATTTCGTCACCCGCGAAACCATGGCCGAGTACATTACGCCGAACATCGACTGCGTGATCGACTGCATCGACAGTGTCAACGCCAAGGCGGCGCTGATCGCCTGGTGCAAGCGGCGCAAGATCCAGATCATCACCACCGGCGGCGCGGGAGGGCAGATCGACCCGACGCTGATCCAGGTCTGCGACCTGAACCGCACGTTCAACGATCCGCTGGCGTCGAAAGTGCGCTCTACATTGCGCCGCGACTACGGCTTCTCCCGTACCGTGACCCGTCACTACAGCGTGCCGTGCGTGTTTTCCACCGAGCAACTGCGCTATCCAAAACCCGATGGCAGCATTTGCCTGCAGAAGAGTTTTGTCGGGGACGGCGTGAAGCTCGACTGCGCCGGGGGCTTTGGCGCGGTGATGATGGTGACGGCGACGTTTGGCATGGTCGCGGCGACCAAGGCTGTGGATAAGATTGTGGCTGGGGTTCGACGCCCGGCGGATCGGGTCAAACCTCAGGTTTAATGGTTGTGGTTCGATCGTTCCCACGCAGAGCGTGGGAACGATCAGTGCGCTAGCTCACGCATCCGCTGCAACACCGCATTCAAGCCATTGCTACGGGACTGGGACAACTGGCGACCCAGCCCCAGCTGACTGAACCAATCCGCCAAATCCACCTGTTGCAACTCAACTGCAGACAACCCGTTGACCCGCGCCAGCAGCAACGCCACCAATCCGCGAATCAATCGCGCATCGCTGCTGGCGCTGAATTGCCAGTGTCCGTCCTGCAACGTGCCGACCAGCCAGACCTGGCTTTCACAGCCATGCACGCGGTTGGCGTCGACTTTATCCATATCGCTCAACGCTGGCAGACGGTCGCCCCATTGCATCAGCAACCGCGCCCGCTGTTCCCAGCTCGCCGCCTGCTGAAACGTATCCAGTGCTGTAACGGCATCGACGGGCAAGGTCATCGCAACAACTCCAGGGCCTGATCCAGTGCTTCGAAAAAGCGCTCAAGGTCTTCGGAGTCGTTGTACAGCGCCAACGACACCCGAATCGCCCCGGCCAGTTCAAAGCTTTTGAGCAACGGCATGGCGCAATGATGACCGGCGCGCACGGCGATGCCTTGTTCAGTCAGCAAATGCGCCAGATCCGAGTTATGCACACCCTCGACGACAAAACTGGCCAGGGCCAGTTGCGGTTTGCCCAGCAGGCGAATGCCGTTGCGCGCTTCCAGGCCTTTGAGTAAATAGTCATGCAGCGCCGCTTCGTGGGCGGACACGGCGTCCTGATCCAGCCCGGTCAGGTAGTCCAGCGTTGCGCCCAGGCCGATCACACTGGCGATCGGCGGCGTACCGGCCTCGAACCCCAGCGGTGCGGACCGAAAGCGAGCATCGTGGTAGTTGGCGTCCAGCACCATTTCGCCGCCGAACTGCCAGGGGCGCAGCTGTTGCAGCGCTTCGTTGCGCCCGAACAGCACGCCCAGGCCATCGGGGCCGTAGAGTTTGTGGCTGGAAAACACGTAGAAGTCGCAGCCCAGTGCCTGCACGTCGTGCCGACCATGAACCACGCCTTGGGCGCCGTCGATCACGGTCAGCGCGTTGTGTGCCTTGGCCATCGCCAACAGCGCGGGCAACGGTTGCCAGGCGCCCAGCACGTTGGACAGCTGGCTGACTGCCAGCAAACGGGTTCGCGGACCGATCAACTGCGCGGCGACATCCAGGTCGATCAAACCGTCGACATTCAGCGGCAGGATCACCAGCTTCAGGTCGCGACGGTGAGCCAGTTGCTGCCACGGCAACAGGTTGGCGTGATGCTCCAGAGCGCTGATGACAATTTCATCACCCGGATTGAAAAGGTGTTCCAGGCCATAGGCCAGGAGGTTAAGCGCGGAAGTCGCACCGTGGGTAAAGATAATCTGCCCGCAATCGCCGGCATTGAGCCATTGCGCAACTTTGCGGCGGCTGTCCTCGAACGCCTGGGTGGCATGGGCGCCGGGCAAGTGTTGCGCCCGATGCACGTTGGCCGCGCCGTTGGCGTAGTAATGCGCCAGGGCATCCAGCAGGGCTTGAGGTTTTTGCGTGGTGGCGGCGTTGTCCAGATAAGTCTGGTCTTGCCGTTGCAGTGCGGCGATGGCCGGAAAATCGGCGCGCCAGGGAGAAGGAATCATCATGTTGTTCGGCCCTGGTGACATGGGCGGGTGTACGCCTGACCTGTGTAGGAGCGGAGCTCGCTCCTGCACAGGTGATCGTTTGACGCTCTGCTTAGTTGTGAGCGTGCAGCGCTTCGTTCAGTTCGATAGCCGATTTGTGGGTTTTGCACTCCACGGCACCGGTTTCCGAATTGCGGCGGAACAACAGGTCAGGTTGACCGGCCAGTTCACGGGCTTTAACCACTTTGACCAGTTTGTTGTGCTCGTCCAGCAGCGCAACCTTGGTACCGGCCGTCACGTACAGGCCCGACTCAACGGTGTTGCGATCGCCCAACGGGATGCCGATACCGGCGTTGGCGCCGATCAGGCAGCCTTCGCCAACCTTGATCACGATGTTGCCGCCGCCCGACAGGGTGCCCATGGTCGAGCAACCGCCGCCCAGGTCCGAACCCTTGCCGACGAACACGCCAGCCGACACACGGCCTTCGATCATGCCCGGGCCTTCGGTGCCGGCGTTGAAGTTGACGAAGCCTTCGTGCATCACGGTGGTGCCTTCGCCCACATAAGCGCCAAGACGAATACGTGCCGCGTCAGCGATACGCACGCCGGCCGGTACCACGTAGTCGGTCATTTTCGGGAACTTGTCCACCGAGAACACTTCCAGCAGCTCGCCACGCAGGCGGGCTTCCAGTTGATGCTCGGCCAGCTCGGACAGGTCGATCGCACCCTGGCTGGTCCAGGCCACGTTCGGCAGCAGCGGGAAGATCCCGGCCAGGTTCAGGCCATGCGGCTTGACCAGACGGTGGGACAGCAGGTGCAGCTTGAGGTAGGCCTCAGGCGTGGAGGTCAGTTGCGCGTCTTCGGCCAGCAGTGTGGCAACCAGCGGCTTGTGGCTCTCGGCCAGACGGGTCAGCAAGGCAGCCTGAGCTGCGTCGACGCCTTTGAGCGCTTCAGCCAGTTGCGACGCCTGAGCGGTGCTGAAGGCGATGGCCTGATTGCCTTCGGTGTAGCCCAGGATCGGGGCAATGGCCGCGACCAGTTCGGCCGAAGGGTTGAGCAGTGGCTGCGCGTAAAACACTTCCAGCCATGCGCCTTGACGGTTTTGAGTGCCGACACCAAAGGCCAGGCTGAACAGGGTAGTGGACATGTTGATACCTCTAACAAAATGGAACGGGCTGCCTTACTTGAGTGCGGCCGCGTAGATATCTGGCTTGAAGCCAATCAGGGTTCGGTCACCGAGATCGAGCACCGGGCGCTTGATCATCGAGGGTTGTGCGAGCATCAGTTCGATGGCTTTCGGCTGGTCGAGATCGGCTTTGCGTTCGTCGTCGAGCTTGCGAAAGGTCGTGCCTGCACGGTTCAACACCACTTGCCAGCCGTGCTCCTCGCACCATTGGGTCAGGTGTTCACGGTCGATTCCGACCGCTTTGTAATCATGGAAGTCATAGCCGACAGCGTGTTCATCGAGCCAGTTGCGCGCTTTTTTCATGGTGTCGCAGGCTTTGATGCCGAAAAGGTGCAACGTTTTGCTTGAAACGGTCAAGGAATTGCCCCCTTTGCAGGTGCTGAAAATAAAAGGTGACGGATTATGCCATGACCCTTCAGTTAAAACCCAAAACCCTGTGTGAGCGGAGGTGCGACATTGGTGCGACGGTCAGCCGGCAGTCTAAGCGGCTAATATGGCACTTCAATGCTGTCGGTTGCTTGGGAGCCGTGCTTTATGCCAGGTGTTCAACGATTCGGCCGAAGCCCAGGCATGGGCCTTTGAGATGGATTTGTTGGAGCGGCGTCTGCGATTGAAGGCGCTGCGGGCGCAGCGCCTTGAGTTGTATAGCCTGAGCCATCATCACCAGATGGGTGATGACGTGTTGCGCGAAGTGTTGAGGGCGCGGATTTGAGTGAGGCTTGGATCAGGTCAAATTAGCGCGGCTCGTCAATGAGATGCTTGCTCGTTTTCTGCGGTGGGATATGGGTAAGCCTTGGACATGAACGCTTTGTCTTTTTCGCTGAGGACCAAGTTGAGGTGGATTTTGAAGTCGCCGTGAGTCCATTCCTGGTGGATGGCATAGTGCATGATTGACTGCGGATCATAGGGCGAGTAATTGACCTCGCTCGCGTCGAGTAGATTGAAGTAGCGTTGATCGACTTCGCGTCGTATGTAACTGTCCTCATCATCGTCTTCGCTAGTGCCATGAAGCTCGTAGACAGCTTGTTTGTTCCAAGGGATGTTCATTTCAGGGTGCAGGTGTTCGTGTTCGGCACCCAGAGCGTGGCCAAACTCGTGCATCACATTGGCAGCAAAAAAACCGGGCATGCGCAGATCCGGTGAGAGCAACATCGTCGGGCCTTCTGTTTCCAGTAAAGCGTTGGTGCCGATGTAGGACCAGTAAACCCCAGGCTCGCTACGGATGCGGATATCACCTTCTGTCCCTTCTACAAAATCGAACTTCAGATTGACATGGGGCAACCAGTTGTCCGCGGCTTTCTTGACTGCATCTTTGAACGCTTGATTGCCGTTCAAAAACGCAATGCGCAATGTGCGGCCTGGCGCCCAGAATTTAGTGTGTCGGGCCACCGCTCTTTTTTGCCGGCCGGAATGAGAGTCATGGCGATTGGCAGGGTTTTCTGCAATGGCGGCTTGGTAGGAAGCATTAATGTCCGTTGGCTTTTCGTTGAGGCAAAACAGTCCGTTGTTCATTATAAATTTCCCTGTTTTTTGAATTAAAGGTTGCAGTAAGTTGTGGGTGTCTTAGTCAGTTTGTGCTGTGCTGGATGCCAGAAGCGTCAGTGAGGGTTTTATTTAGGGTAAAGGCTTTGGATGGCGAAGATATCCGTAGTGCTGAGTTCCGAATTGATGCCCACTTCAAAAACGCCGTCAGTCAGCTCTTTGTCGACCGGATAATGCATGATGGAGGTCTGGTCATACTCTGTGATGGTCAGATTTCCATCCTGCAGTGTTTCAAAGAAGTTTGCATAAGTCTTGTCTTTGCTCCACCCCATCGATCTGCCCAATTCATAAACTTTTGCTTCATTCCACGGAATATTTGCCTTGGGATGCTGATGTTCGTGCTCCAGGCCCAGCGCATGACAGAATTCATGGAGGATCGTCTGCCTGAAAGCCGAGTCCCCTTGTTTTACTCCGAGGTACATCGTCGGTTGGTCCGCTTCGACAAGGAGTGCATCTGTACCTACGGCAGAGGCATTATGAGTTGTATTCGTTGAAATCCTGATATCGGCATTGTCCCCTTTGTACAAACCGAAGAGGAGGTTGACGTGTGGATCCAGTTCCCAGATAACTTTTTCGATAGCGTCCTGTAAGGCTTCTGGAGGGTTATCCATGAACTTGATGGTCAGCCATCGATGTTGTTTCCACAGCCTTGTATGGTCGGCCACCACGAGTAGCTGGAACTCGTCAGGATTTTTCTTGGGCGCGTTGTCTGGGTTTTCAGTTATCGCGGCAAGATACGATGCTTCTTTACTTGCAGGTTTAAGTGTTGCGCAGTAGTGCGTGCCCGTCATGGGGAACTTCCTTGTTCCGGTTTAAATGAGTTAGTGCCTTTTAGAAGACGAACGAATAGTAAGCAATGGCGGGTTTTTAATGAAGGGGTGTTTGTTGCGGAGTTGTTGCTTGTTGTTTTCGTTTGAATGTCGCCCCTCTTGTTGCAAGAGGGGCGACATTGCTTAGTTACTTGTGGCGGGTAATGAAGGCGCGAATCCGTTCAGCCGCCTCAACGCACTCCGCCAGTGGTGCGACCAGCGCCATCCGCACACGCCCGGCACCCGGGTTGACGCCATCCACCTCTCGGGACAGGTAAGAACCCGGCACGACGGTCACATGCTCTTGCTCGAACAGATCCCGGCAGAACGCCGCGTCGTCGCCTTCAACGCTTGGCCACAGATAGAAACCGCCATCCGGGCGCTGCACATCCATCACCGGGCTGAGGATTTCCAATACCGCATCGTACTTCTCACGGTACAGCGCACGGTTGGCCCGCACATGCACTTCGTCGTTCCACGCGGCAACGCTGGCCAGTTGCGTTTGAACCGGCATCGCACAGCCGTGGTAAGTGCGATACAGCAGGAAGCCCTTGAGGATGTCCGCATCGCCGGCCACAAAGCCTGAGCGCAGGCCCGGCAAGTTGGAGCGTTTGGACAGGCTGTGGAACACCACGCAGCGTTTGAAGTCCTTGCGGCCCAGCTCGACGCAGGCACTCAGCAGGCCCGGTGGCGGGGTTTGTTCGTCGAAGTACAGTTCGCTGTAGCACTCGTCAGCGGCGATCACGAAGTCGTATTCGTCGGCCAGGGCGATCAGTTTTTTCAGGGTTTCAACCGGGATCAGCGCGCCGGTGGGGTTACCCGGCGAGCACAGGAACAGGATCTGGCAACGCTTCCAGATGTCTGGCGAAACAGCGTCGAAATCCGGGTTGAAGCCGTTTTCGTCCAGGCATGGCAGGTAATGTGGCTTGGCTCCTGCCAGGAACGCCGCACCTTCATAGATCTGATAGAACGGGTTCGGGCTGACCACCAGCGCGTCTTCACCACGGTTGACCACGGTCTGGGTGAATGCGAACAACGCTTCGCGGGTGCCGTTGACCGGCAGCACGTTGCGCGCCGGGTCGAGCCAGCCATTCGGAACGCTGAAACGGCGTTCGCACCATGCGGCAATCGCTTCACGCAGGGCCGGGATGCCGAGGGTGGTGGGGTACACGGCCATCTGATCCAGATTGCTTGCCAGGGCTTCGGCGACAAAGCTTGGCGAGCGGTGCTTCGGTTCGCCGATGGACAACGCGATGGCGCGTTTGTCCGGGTTTGGCGTGACGCTGCCGAGCAGGGCGCGGAGCTTTTCGAACGGGTAGGGCTGCAACTGGTTCAGAGCGTTGTTCATGGGGGCCTCGTTCAATGTGGGAGGACTAATGTGGTGTAGGGGCTTGTTGTGGCGAGGGGGCTTGCCCCCGTTCGGCTGCGCAGCAGTCGTAAACCTTTGCATGCGGTGTATCTGATACATCGCGGTGTAGGTTTTGGGGCCGCTTCGCAGCCCAGCGGGGGCAAGCCCCCTCGCCACAACAAGCCCCCTCGCCACAGGCGCTCCCACAGGGGGAAATTGGTTAATTCAGATGCTGATGCGCGAATGTTTGATATCGGGTTCCTGGTTGACGCTCAGCTGTTCGACGATTGCATCCTGCAAACGGCTGCACAGCAACGGGTCGGATAGCGGCTGATTGTTGGCGTCGGTGATGAAGAACACGTCTTCCACACGCTCGCCCAAGGTGGCGATCTTGGCGTTCTGCAGCGACAGGTCGAACTCGAGGAAAATTGTACCGATCCGCGCCAGCAACCCAGGACGGTCGGGTGCGCTGAGTTCCAGCACGGTCACCGGACGCTGGGCATCGTTGTGGATCGTCACCTGTGGCGCAAAGGCAAAGTGCTTGAGCTGACGCGGCACCCGACGCTGGATAATCGTTGGGTAGTTGTCCGGGTTGCGCAGAGCTTCGGTCAGGCCTTCGCGGATCTGCTTGACCCGCGCCGGGTTGTCGCCGATCGAGTCGCCATCGGTGTCGAGCACGATATAGGTGTCGAGGGTGAATTGGCTGCTGGAGGTGATGACCCGGGCGTCGTGAATGTTCAGGTTGAGCTGGTCCATCGCCGCCACGGTCACGGCGAAGAAGTCGTGCTGGTCCGGCGCATAAATGAAGATCTGCGTACCGCCCTCGAACTCGCGCTGGGTGGTTTCCTTGATTAGCACCAGCGGGCCGCCGTCGGCCGGCTGCTGCAAGATTGCATCAGTGTGCCAGGCCACGTCGCCGGCTGTGTGACGCAAGAAGTAGTCATCGCCCAGTTGCGCCCACAACTGCTCGACGTCGTCCGGGTCGGTGCCGCCGCGCACCAGAATGTCCAGCGCTGCGCTTTGGGTCTGGCGGATCTGCTCTTCGCGATCCACCGGGTTTTCCAGGCCGCGACGCAAGGCGCGCTTGGTCTCGGTGTAGAGTTGGCGTAACAGGCTCGCGCGCCAGGAGTTCCACAGCGTCGGGTTGGTCGCGTTGATGTCGGCAACGGTCAGCACATACAGATAATCGAGGCGGGTTTCATCGCCGACAATCTGCGCGAAATCGTGGATCACATGCGGGTCGGACAAGTCCTTGCGCTGGGCGGTGGTCGACATTACGAGATGGTTTTGCACCAGCCAGACGATCAGGCGGCTGTCCCAGATCGGCAACTGATGGCGCTGGCAAAAGGCTTCGGCATCCACTGCGCCGATTTCCGAGTGGTCGCCATGCCGGCCCTTGCCGATGTCGTGGTACAGGCCGGCCAGGTAAATCAACTCCGGCTTGGGCAGTTTGGCCATGAGCTTGCTGGCCAGCGGAAATTTTTCCGACACCTGGGTGTACTGCAACTTACGCAGGTGCTTGATCAGGTTCAGGGTGTGCGCATCGACCGTATAGATGTGAAACAGGTCGTGCTGCATCTGTCCGACAATAAAGCCGAACTCCGGCAGATAACGCCCAAGAATCCCGTAACGGTTCATCCGCCGCAGGTTGCGGTGGACGCCGATCTTGCACTTGAACAATTCGATGAACAGGCTGGTATTGCGAATATCGTTGCGGAAGTCGTCGTCGATCAAATGACGGTTCTCGCGCAGCAGGCGGATGGTATCGGCGCGTACGCCTTTGATTTCCGGCTGCTGGGCCATCAGCACGAAGATTTCGAGCATGGCGAATGGTGTGCGGCGGAACACATTGTTGTTGCGCGCCTCGATGTAGCCATCGTGCAGCTGGAATCGCGAGTTGATCGGCTGGGGCGGTGCTTCGTCTTCGGGGGCCAGGATCACTTCTTCGAAGTGCTGGATGATCAAGTCGCTGAGCTGGGCAATGCTCATGACCACCCGGTAGTACTGCTGCATGAAGTTTTCGATGGCGTGCTTGGCGTCGTTGCCGACGAAACCCAGCAGCCCGGCAATCGTGCGCTGGTGATCGAACAGCAGGCGGTCTTCGGCGCGGCCGGCGAGCATGTGCAGCGCGTAACGCACTTTCCACAGAAATTCCTGGGACGAAGCCAGCAGGGCGTTCTCGCTCTCCACCAGGAAACCTTCGCCGGCCAGGGCCCGCAGGTTCAGGGTGCCGTACTCACGACGGGCGACCCACAGAATCGTCTGGATATCCCGCAGGCCACCGGGCGAGCCCTTGACGTTGGGTTCCAGGTTGTACTCGGTGTCGTTGTACTTGTGGTGACGGGCTTTCTGCTCGGCGCGCTTGGCCAGGAAGAACTCCTTGCTGGGCCACATGTGCGCGGTGCTGGTCACGTCCAGCATGCGCTGGCGCAGACGCTCGGGGCCGGCAATGGTGCGGCTTTCCATCAGGTTGGTGATCACCGTCAGGTCGGCGCGGGCTTCCTCGGCGCATTCGTCCACCGAGCGAACGCTCTGACCGACTTCCAGCCCTATGTCCCACAGCAACGTCAGAAAACGCTCGATGGAATCGCGGAAAATTTCGTGATCGGCGCCGTCCAGCAGGATCAGCAGGTCGATGTCGGAGTAGGGGTGCAACTCGCCACGACCGTAGCCGCCGACCGCGACCAGCGCGATGTCGGCTTCGAAGTTCCAGTTGAATTGCTCCCAGGCCTTTTGCAGGATGTTATCGACGAACCAGGCACGATCCTCGATCAACCGGCGAATCTCCCGACCGGCGCGAAACCGCTCGTCGAGCACTTCGCGGGCCTGACGGATCGCCTTCTTGAAAGCAGCGATAGGGCTTGCCTTCAGGGCCAGTTCAGCCTGGAACTGGCCGCGGTCGAAGAGTTCGGGATCCACCTGCGGCATCGATTAGCTTTCCTTTCTATAAGGCTGGGAACGGAGCGGGCGGGATCAGGCCGAAACGCGCGGGATGGTGTCGTCGCTGCGCAGGGTGAAGATCTCGTAGCCGGTATCGGTCACCAGCAGGGTGTGCTCCCATTGCGCCGACAACTTGCGGTCCTTGGTGATCGCAGTCCAGCCATCGCCCAGCACCTTGGTGTCGGCCTTGCCCTGGTTGATCATCGGCTCGATGGTGAAGGTCATGCCGGATTTCAGTTCCATGCCGGTGCCGGCGCGGCCGTAGTGCAGGATCTGCGGTTCTTCGTGGAACACCTTGCCGATGCCGTGGCCGCAGAACTCGCGAACCACCGAGAAACCGTTCTTTTCCGCGTGCTTCTGGATCACTTCACCGATATCGCCCAGGCGGCAGCCGGGCTTGACCAGCTCGATGGCCTTGTACATGCATTCCTGAGTCACCTGGGACAGACGCTCGGCCCAGACCGGCACGGTGCCAACGTGGAACATACGGCTGGTATCGCCGTGGTAGCCATCCTTGATCACCGTGACGTCGATGTTCAGCGTGTCGCCATCCTTCAACGGCTTCTCGTTCGGGATGCCATGGCAGACCACGTGGTTGATCGAGGTACAGATCGACTTCGGAAAGCCCTTGTAGTTGAGCGGGGCAGGAATGGCTTTCTGCTCGTTGACGATGTAGTCGTGGCAGATGCGGTCCAGCTCTTCGGTGGTAACGCCCGGTTTGACATAATCGGCAATCATTTCCAGCACATCGGCGGCCAATTTGCCGGCGATCCGCATTTTTGCGATGTCCTCTGGGGTTTTGAGGGTGACGGTCATACAGGCTCTCTCTGCGCTCAATGGCGCCTTCTAAAACGAAATGGGCACTGCGCGAACGATCGTCGCGGCCCTGAAAAACGCGATTCTACCAGACGATCAGGGCAAATCTGAGCTTCTGTGCATCGCTTCTCTCTATAGGATGGCGCATTCTTGGGGGATTCCAAGGGCGGGATCAAAAGCATTCGCCAGGTTTTCAGAATCCGGGTTCCGTTTTTTCCGGCCTTGTGGTATAAAATGCGCCGCTTTCCGGGGATACCCTGAAAAGCTTAAATCCACACACGTGTCGACACGATGACCTGGGTGCCTTCAGCTGATGCTGCTGGTTGGTCATTGGGATACGTGGAGGCCAAACCCGACTTATTAAGGAACTATCATGTCCCAAGTCAACATGCGCGATATGCTGAAGGCCGGTGTGCACTTCGGTCACCAAACCCGTTACTGGAATCCGAAAATGGGTAAGTACATTTTCGGCGCGCGTAACAAGATTCACATCATCAACCTTGAAAAAACCCTGCCAATGTTCAACGAAGCTCTGACTTTCGTAGAGCGTCTGGCCCAGGGCAAAAACAAGATTCTGTTCGTTGGCACCAAGCGTTCCGCTGGCAAGATCGTTGCTGAAGAAGCAGCACGTTGCGGTTCGCCGTACGTCGATCACCGCTGGTTGGGCGGCATGCTGACCAACTTCAAAACCATCCGTGCTTCCATCAAGCGTCTGCGTGACCTTGAAGTGCAAGCCGAAGACGGTACTTTCGCCAAGCTGACCAAGAAAGAAGCGCTGATGCGCACTCGCGATCTTGAGAAGCTGGATCGTTCCCTGGGTGGTATCAAGGACATGGGCGGTCTGCCAGACGCTCTGTTCGTTATCGACGTTGATCACGAGCGCATCGCGATCACCGAAGCCAACAAGCTGGGCATCCCGGTTATCGGCGTAGTCGATACCAACAGCAGCCCGGAAGGCGTTGACTACATCATCCCAGGCAACGATGACGCAATCCGCGCTATCCAGCTGTACATGGGTTCGATGGCTGACGCTGTTATCCGTGGTCGCAACAATGTTGCTGGCGGCACTGTAGAGTTCGTAGCTGAAGAAACTCAGGCTGCAGCTGAGTAATTGACGCCCTGGCGTTGACTCAGTAAGCAAAAAGGGGGCTTGGCCCCCTTTTTGCCACCTCGAAAACCATTTGTCGGCGCCCACTGCTTTATCTGTAACGTGCGGCAGCTAACAAGGGTGGTTCGGGAAGAATTGATCGCCCGTTCGATCGGGTGGAATGGTTGAAAACCTATCCAAGAGGAATTTGAAAATGGCAGAGATTACTGCAGCGTTGGTCAAAGAACTGCGCGAGCGTACCGGCGAAGGCATGATGGACTGCAAAAAGGCCTTGACCAAGGCTGGCGGCGACATCGAAAAAGCCATTGATGACATGCGCGCTTCGGGCGCCATCAAGGCTGCCAAGAAAGCCGGCAACGTTGCCGCTGAAGGCGCAATCGCTCTCAAGGAAGACGGTAAATCCGCCGTTCTGCTGGAAGTGAACTCGCAGACCGACTTCCTGGCTCTGCAGGACGACTTCAAGGCATTTGTTGCTGCCAGCATTGAAAAAGCGTTCGCTGACAAACTGACCGATGCTGCTCCGCTGATCGAAGCGCGTGAAGCTGATCGTCTGGTTCTGGTTGGCAAGGTTGGCGAAAACGTCAACATTCGTCGCCTGGCTCGCGTTGAAGGCGATGTTGTTGGTGGCTACCTGCACGGCAACAAGATCGGTGTTGCGGTTGTTCTCAAGGGCGGCGACGTTGAGCTGGCCAAAGACATCGCTATGCACGTAGCGGCTACCAACCCTGAATTCCTGCTGCCGTCGGAAGTTTCCGCTGAAGCGATCGAGCGCGAGAAGGGCGTGTTCCTGACCCTCAACGCTGACAAGATCGCTGGCAAGCCAGAAAACATCGTTGAAAACATGGTCAAAGGCCGTATCAGCAAGTTCCTGGCTGAAGCGAGCCTGGTTGAGCAGGCGTTCGTCAAGAACCCTGAAATCAAGGTCGGCGACCTGGCCAAGAAAGCCGGTGCTGAAATCGTTTCTTTCACCTACTTCAAAGTAGGCGAAGGCATCGAGAAGCCAGTAGACAACTTCGCAGAAGAAGTTGCTGCCCAGCTGGCTGCCAGCAAGCAATAAGACGGTTTTTTAACTGTCGCCCTGAAGAGGCTGCCCGCTTACGCGCGCAGCCTCTTTTCAGATGGGGTTGCCAATTTCATTTGGTTTCCTTTTGGAACTGGCTTACAAAGCCATGTTCCGATGGTGCTGAAGCAGCGCCAAGCTAGAGTGAACGCCAGCTGTAAACAGCTCGCAAAGAATTTTTAAAATACGCCGCAGGAGAGATTCGCAATGGCTCAGCAGGGCAGTGGTTATCAGGCTCGCTATAAACGCATTCTACTCAAGCTTAGCGGCGAGGCCCTGATGGGCTCGGAAGAGTTCGGGATCGATCCGAAAGTTCTGGATCGCATGGCACTGGAAGTTGGCCAGCTGGTTGGCATCGGTGTTCAGGTCGGTCTGGTGATCGGCGGGGGTAACCTGTTCCGCGGCGCAGCGCTCAGCGCAGCCGGCATGGATCGGGTCACTGGCGACCACATGGGCATGCTGGCCACTGTGATGAACGCCCTGGCGATGCGCGATGCGCTGGAACGTGCCAATATCTCGGCCATCGTGATGTCGGCCATTTCCATGGTTGGCGTGACTGATCACTATGATCGCCGCAAAGCCATGCGCCACCTGAACTCCAAGGAAGTCGTGATTTTCGCGGCCGGTACTGGCAACCCGTTCTTCACTACGGACTCGGCTGCCTGCCTGCGCGCAATCGAAATCGATGCCGATGTGGTGCTCAAGGCAACGAAGGTTGATGGCGTCTACACCGCTGACCCGTTCAAAGACCCGCATGCCGAGAAGTTCGATCATCTGACCTACGATGAAGTGCTGGATCGCAAGCTGGGTGTGATGGATCTGACGGCCATTTGCCTGTGCCGCGACCACAAGATGCCGTTGCGCGTGTTTAATATGAACAAACCCGGTGCCCTGTTGAATATCGTACATGGCGGCGCTGAAGGAACCCTGATCGAGGAAGTTCAACAATGATCAACGAAATCAAGAAAGACGCTAAAGAGCGCATGCAGAAATCCGTAGAATCGCTGGCGCACAACTTCGGCCGTATCCGTACCGGCCAGGCGCACCCAAGCATTCTGGAAGGCGTGATGGTTCCGTACTACGGCGCCGACACTCCGATCAAGCAAGTGGCGAACATCACCGTTAAAGACGCCCGTACCCTGCAGGTCGTTGCCTTCGAGCGCAACATGCTGGGCGCGGTCGACAAGGCCATCGGTAGCGCTGGCCTGAACCTCAACCCGACCAACCTGGGTGAGTTGCTGCTGATCTCCATGCCAGCCCTGACCGAAGAAACCCGCCGGGGCTTCACCAAGCAGGCTCGTGATGTGGCTGAGGATGCCCGTGTTGCCGTGCGCAACATCCGTCGCGATGCAAACAGCTCGCTGAAGGACCTGGTCAAGGAAAAGGAAATCAGCGAAGACGAAGAGCGTCGCGCCACTGGCGAGATCGACGATCTGACCAAGAAATTCGTGGCTGAAATCGACGCTAAGTTGGCGGAAAAAGAAAAAGACCTGATGGCCGTATAAGGGTCGAGTTTCAAATGGACAAGACCAAGCAGACTGCGCCGTCCGCGGTGCCGCGCCATGTCGCGATCATCATGGATGGTAATAATCGTTGGGCGAAAAAGCGCTTTATGCCGGGTGTCGCCGGGCATAAAGCGGGTGTGGATGCTGTTCGTGCGGTCATCGAGGTGTGTGCGGAGTCCGGGGTTGAGGTACTGACCCTGTTTGCATTCTCCAGTGAGAACTGGCAGCGCCCGGCCGATGAGGTCAGTGCCTTGATGGATCTGTTCTTCAGGGCGCTGCGTCGCGAGGCCAAGCGCCTGAACGACAACAACATCAGTTTGCGCATCATCGGCGACCGTTCGCGTTTTCATCCGGAGCTTCAAGCTGCCATGCGTGAAGCCGAGGCGATGACTGCCGGCGCCAATCGTTTTATCCTGCAGATTGCCGCCAACTACGGCGGTCAGTGGGACATCGCGCAGGCCGCGCAGCGTCTCGCGCGTGAAGTTCAGGCCGGGCATCTGCGCCCTGAAGACATCACTCCCGAGCTGTTGCAAACCTGTCTGGCGACCGGCGATCTGCCGTTGCCGGACTTGTGCATCCGTACCGGTGGCGAGCATCGCATCAGTAACTTCCTGCTGTGGCAACTGGCTTACGCCGAGTTGTACTTCTCCGACCTGTTCTGGCCGGACTTCAAACACGACGCCATGCGCAATGCGCTGGCTGATTTCGCTTCTCGCCAGCGTCGCTTCGGTAAAACGAGCGAGCAGGTCGAGTCTGGAGCCCGGGTTTAATGCTTAAACAACGAATCATCACGGCACTGATTCTGCTGCCGATTGCCCTGTGCGGGTTTTTCCTGCTTGAAGGGTCCGGTTTTGCGCTGTTTATCGGGCTGGTGGTGACGCTGGGGGCATGGGAATGGGCACGCCTGGCAGGTTTTGCTGGCCAAGCGATCCGTGTTGCTTTTGCGGCTGTGGTCGCGTTGATGCTGTTTGTCATGCATATCCTGCCGGGGCTCGCGCCTTGGGTGCTGGGCGCCTCGGTGCTCTGGTGGGGCGTGGCCACCTATCTGGTGCTGACTTATCCACGGTCCAGCGAACACTGGGCCAGCGCTGCCTGCAAACTGGCGATCGGTTTGTTGATTCTGCTGCCGGCCTGGCAAGGTTTGATCCTGATCAAGCAGGAGCCCTTGGGCAACTGGCTGATCATGGCCGTGATGGTGCTGGTCTGGGGCGCCGATATCGGTGCGTACTTTTCCGGTCGAGCCTTCGGCAAGCGCAAGCTGGCACCACAGGTCAGCCCTGGCAAGAGCTGGGAGGGCGTGTACGGCGGCTTGCTGCTGAGCCTGGTGATCACGGCAATCGTCGGTTTTGCGCGGGACTGGAGTTTCGCTCAGATGCTGATGGGCCTGTTCGGTGCTGCGATCATTGTGTTCATTTCGGTGGTGGGCGACCTCACTGAAAGTATGTTCAAGCGCCAGTCGGGGATCAAGGACAGCAGTAATCTGCTGCCGGGGCACGGCGGTGTGCTGGACCGCATCGACAGTCTGACAGCGGCGATTCCGGTGTTCGCCGTGCTGCTGTGGATGGCGGCATCGTGAGTCGCCCACAACAGATTACCGTGCTGGGGGCGACCGGCTCGATTGGTCTGAGCACTCTGGACGTCATCGCCCGTCACCCCGAACGCTATCAGGTATTCGCCTTGAGCGGTTTCACTCGTTTGAGTGAGCTGTTTGCGCTGTGCGTGCGTCATACGCCACGTTTCGCGGTCGTGCCGGAATCTGGCGCTGCCCGAGGCTTGCAGGACGAATTGCATGCGGCTGGCCTGTCGACCCGTGTTCTGGTGGGAGAGGAGGGCTTGTGTCAGATTGCCTCGGATCCAGAAGTCGATGCAGTGATGGCGGCGATCGTCGGGGCGGCGGGTTTGCGTCCGACCCTGGCGGCGGTCGAGG
Organism: Pseudomonas sp. Pseusp18; assembly: GCF_059506005.1. Classification (NCBI taxonomy): domain Bacteria; kingdom Pseudomonadati; phylum Pseudomonadota; class Gammaproteobacteria; order Pseudomonadales; family Pseudomonadaceae; genus Pseudomonas; species Pseudomonas sp. Pseusp18. Next base: position 5,342,795 of record NZ_CP169240.1, on the reverse strand, counting down.
CCGGCAAAAAGATTCTTTTGGCCAATAAAGAAGCGCTGGTGATGTCCGGTGCGCTGTTCATGCAGGCCGTGCGTAAAAGCGGTTCGGTACTGCTGCCTATCGACAGCGAACACAACGCGATTTTCCAGTGCATGCCGCAGGATTTCTCCCGTGGTTTGGGTGCGGTCGGTGTACGCCGGATTTTGCTGACAGCCTCTGGTGGTCCATTCCGGCAGACGCCCCTGGCCGAACTGGCGCATGTTACCCCCGAGCAAGCGTGTGCTCACCCGAATTGGTCCATGGGGCGCAAGATTTCGGTGGATTCGGCCAGCATGATGAACAAAGGGCTCGAGCTGATCGAGGCCTGCTGGCTGTTCGACGCTACGCCCTCTCAGGTCGAAGTGGTGATTCACCCGCAAAGCGTGATTCATTCGCTGGTCGACTATATCGATGGTTCGGTGCTGGCGCAGTTGGGTAATCCGGATATGCGCACGCCGATTGCCAATGCCCTGGCCTGGCCAGAGCGGATCGACTCGGGTGTTGCTCCGTTGGACCTGTTCGCCATCGCTCGCCTGGATTTCCAGGCACCCGATGAAGAGCGTTTCCCTTGCCTGCGCCTTGCGCGTCAAGCCGCCGAGGCTGGTAACAGCGCGCCGGCCATGCTCAATGCCGCGAATGAAGTGGCTGTGGCGGCCTTTCTCGACGGACGGGTTCGCTATCTGGAAATCGCGAGTATTATCGAGGAAGTATTGAACCTCGAGCCTGTGGTTGCGGTTGATGATCTCGAGGCAGTGTTTACGGCCGATGCGAAAGCACGGGTACTGGCCGGGCAATGGTTGAGTCGTCACGGCCGATAAGTGCTGCAATACGTTGGCCCATGCAGCACCGATAGGATTGCGGAGAAAGTAGATGAGCGCGCTCTATATGATTGTCGGCACCCTGGTAGCGCTGGGCGTGCTGGTCACCTTCCACGAATTCGGCCATTTCTGGGTCGCACGTCGCTGTGGGGTCAAAGTGCTGCGTTTCTCCGTGGGCTTCGGCATGCCGCTGCTGCGCTGGCACGACAGCAAAGGCACTGAATTCGTGGTTGCCGCCATCCCGCTGGGTGGCTACGTGAAAATGCTCGACGAGCGCGAGGGTGAGGTGCCGGCCGATCAGCTCGATCACGCCTTCAATCGCAAGTCCGTCCGTCAGCGCATTGCTATCGTGGCAGCCGGTCCGATTGCCAACTTTCTATTGGCGATGGTGTTTTTCTGGGCATTGGCAATGCTGGGCAGCGAGCAGGTGCGCCCGGTTATCGGCGCGGTCGAATCCGGCAGTATCGCCTCCAGGGCAGGTTTGAGCCCGGGGCAGGAAATTATTGCCATCGATGGCGAGCCAACTTCCGGCTGGGCTGCGGTGAACCTGCAACTGGTCCGCCGCCTGGGCGAGAGCGGTTCCCTTCAAGTGCTGGTCCGCGAACAAGGCTCCACCGTGGATTCGCCTCGTGAGCTGGTGCTGGACAAGTGGCTCAAGGGTGCTAACGAGCCGGATCCTATTCACTCGCTGGGTATTCGCCCCTGGCGTCCGGCATTGCCGCCGGTGCTGGCCGAAATTGATCCGAAAGGGCCTGCGAAGGCTGCGGGACTGAAGGCCGGTGACCGTCTGTTGGCCCTTGATGGCAAGGCACTGGATGACTGGCAGCAAGTAGTCGACATCGTCCGTTTGCATCCAGATACCAAAATCATGCTGCGCGTTGAGCGCGACGGTGCTCAAATCGACGTCCCTGTGACGCTGGCCACGCGCGGCGAGAGCAAGGCACCCAGTGGCTATCTGGGCGCAGGGGTGAAAGCGGTCGATTGGCCACCAGAGATGATTCGCGAAGTCAGTTACGGTCCGGTGGCCGCGATTGGGGAGGGTGCCCGACGCACCTGGACCATGAGCGTACTGACCCTCGACTCGCTCAAGAAAATGTTGTTCGGCGAGCTCTCGGTAAAAAACTTGAGTGGACCGATAACCATTGCTAAAGTGGCGGGCGCTTCTGCCCAGTCGGGCGTCGCTGATTTCCTGAATTTCCTTGCTTATCTGAGTATTAGCCTGGGTGTTCTGAATTTGCTGCCCATTCCTGTACTGGATGGGGGGCATTTGTTGTTTTATCTGATCGAGTGGGCGCGTGGTCGTCCCTTGTCGGATCGGGTGCAAGGTTGGGGGATACAGATCGGTATCAGTTTGGTGGTCGGGGTGATGTTGCTTGCTCTGGTCAATGATCTGGGTCGACTGTAACGCTTCGCTGAATTGCGAATCTGCCGCATTTTGCGGCAGTTTTTATTGCCAGTTGGAATAAGAAAGGACTTCATGAAACGTCTGCTGCTAACTGCGGTTCTCACCGTATTGATGATCGCCGAAGTTCACGCCGAGTCCTTCACTATCTCTGATATTCGCGTCAATGGCCTCCAGCGGGTCTCCGCGGGTAGTGTCTTTGGTGCCTTGCCGTTGAACGTCGGCGAGCAGGCGGATGATCGTCGCCTGGTGGAATCCACTCGTGCGCTGTTCAAAACCGGGTTCTTTCAAGATATCCAGCTGGGCCGTGAAGGCAACGTCCTGGTCATCACTGTAGTCGAGCGTCCGTCGGTCGCCAGTATCGAGATCGAAGGCAACAAGGCGATCTCCACTGAAGACCTGATGAAGGGCCTCAAACAGTCCGGTCTGGCCGAAGGCGAGATCTTCCAGCGCGCGACCCTCGAAGGTGTGCGTAACGAACTGCAGCGTCAATACGTCGCTCAGGGCCGCTACTCGGCTACCGTCGACACCGAAGTGGTACCGCAGCCGCGTAACCGCGTTGCCCTGAAGGTCAACATCAACGAAGGCACCGTAGCGGCGATCCAGCACATCAACGTGGTGGGCAACACGGTCTTTCCTGATGAAGACCTGATCGACCTGTTCGAACTCAAGACCAGCAACTGGCTGTCGTTCTTCAAGAACGATGACAAGTACGCCCGTGAAAAGCTCTCCGGTGACCTGGAGCGTCTGCGCTCCTATTACCTGGACCGTGGCTATATCAATATGGATATCGCTTCGACCCAGGTGTCCATCACCCCGGACAAGAAACACGTCTATATCACCGTCAACGTCAACGAAGGCGAGAAGTACACCGTTCGTGACGTGAAGCTCAGCGGCGACCTGAAAGTGCCTGAAGACCAGGTCAAGTCCCTGCTGCTGGTGCAGAAAGGCCAGGTGTTCTCGCGCAAGCTGATGACCACCACCTCCGAACTGATCACCCGCCGCCTGGGTAACGAGGGTTACACCTTCGCTAACGTCAACGGCGTGCCTCAGCCTCACGATGAAGATCACACGGTCGATATCACGTTCGCTGTCGATCCGGGCAAGCGTGCTTACGTGAACCGCATCAACTTCCGTGGCAACACCAAGTCCGAAGACGAAGTGCTGCGCCGTGAAATGCGTCAGATGGAAGGCGGCTGGGCTTCGACCTACCTGATCGACCAATCCAAGACCCGTCTGGAACGTCTGGGCTTCTTCAAGGAAGTCAACGTCGAAACGCCGGCCGTGCCGGGTGTCGACGATCAGGTTGACGTGAACTACAGCGTTGAAGAGCAGGCTTCCGGTTCGATTACCGCCAGCGTCGGTTTCGCCCAGAGCGCCGGTCTGATCCTTGGTGGTTCGATCACTCAGAACAACTTCCTGGGTACCGGTAACAAGGTCAGCATCGGCTTGACTCGCAGTCAGTACCAAAGCCGTTATAACTTTGGTTATGTCGACCCCTACTGGACTGCTGACGGTGTGAGCCTGGGTTACAACGCTTTCTATCGTACGACCGACTACAAAGACCTCGATGTCAACGTAGCCAGCTACGCCGTAGACAGCCTGGGCGCAGGTGTCAACGTTGGTTACCCGATCAGCGAGACTTCGCGTCTGACGTTTGGTTTGTCTGCACAACAAGACAAGATCAAGACGGGTCTTTACACCGTCGACGAAATCTTCGACTTCGTTAACAAGGAAGGTGATCAGTACCTCAACTTCAAGGCATCGGCCGGTTGGTCTGAATCCACCTTGAACAAAGGGGTACTGGCGACCCGTGGTCACTCCCAGAGCTTGACCGCGGAAGCCACGACACCGGGCAGCGACTTGTCGTTCTTCAAGCTCGATTATCGCGGTCAATTGTTCCAGCCGTTGTCTGAAAACTACACCATGCGCCTCCACACCGAGCTGGGCTATGGCGATGGTTATGGTTCGACCGACGGCTTGCCGTTCTATGAAAACTATTACGCAGGTGGTTTCAACTCGGTTCGTGGCTTCAAGGACAGCACCCTGGGGCCTCGTAGTACGCCGAGCCGGGGCGTGAACCCGGGCACCGCAACCGACCCGGACCAGGATCCACTGCCGTTTGGTGGTAACGTCCTGATTCAGGGTGGTGTAGAAGTTCTATTCCCTATGCCGTTCGTGAAAGATCAGCGTTCCTTGCGCACTTCGGTATTCTGGGACGTGGGTAATGTGTTCGATTCGACTTGCAAGCAGAGCACCAACGCCGATGGTTCCAAGTCCAATACTCAGTGTAACGACGTCAGCCTGAGCAATATGGCCAGTTCGGTGGGTGTCGGTGTGACATGGGTTACCGCCCTTGGTCCGTTGAGCTTCGCCTTGGCGATGCCGGTCAAAAAACCGGACAGCAATGCAGAGACTCAAGTGTTCCAATTCTCCCTCGGCCAGACGTTCTAAGCGTCTGACCCAAGATAATGACAATGGATTTTGTAGGAGTGCATCGTGCGTAAGTTGACTCAATTGGTTCTCCTGGCGACCGTGCTGGTTGCAGGTCCGGCTTTTGCCGACATGAAAATCGCCGTTCTGAACTATCAGATGGCACTGCTGGAATCCGATGCGGCGAAGAAATACGCCGTGGATGCCGAGAAAAAATTCGGCCCGCAACTGACCAAGCTCAAGAGCCTGGAAAGCAGCGCCAAGGGTATCCAGGACCGTCTGATGGCCGGTGGCGACAAGATGCAGCAAGGCGAGCGTGAACGTCTGGAGCTCGAGTTCAAGCAAAAGGCCCGTGATTTCCAGTTCCAGTCCAAGGAGCTGAACGAAGCCAAAGCCGTTGCCGACCGTGAAATGCTGAAGCAGCTCAAGCCGAAACTGGACAGCGCTGTGGAAGAAGTCATCAAGAAAGGTGCTTATGACCTGGTCTTCGAGCGTGGCGCAGTGATTGATGTCAAGCCTCAGTACGACATCACTCGCCAGGTTATCGAGCGCATGAATCAGCTGAAGTAACCCATGACAGCGACTATAAAGCTCGGCCAGCTGGCCGAGTTCCTCGGCGCCACCTTACGTGGCGACCCGGAGAAAGAAATTACTGGGCTGGCCACTTTGCAAGAGGCTGGCCCAGCTCAGTTGAGCTTTCTGGCAAATCCTCAATACCGTAAATACCTGGCTGACAGTCAGGCCGCAGCCGTGTTGCTGAAGGCCGCTGACGCTGAAGGTTTTGCTGGTGATGCGCTGGTGGTGGCTGATCCATATTTGGCTTATGCGCGCATTTCCCATCTGTTCGATCCCAAGCCCAAGGCGCCGGCCGGTATTCATCCGACAGCGGTAGTGGCAGTGGATGCGGTGGTCGATCCGGCGGCGAGCATCGGTGCCTTTGCGGTCATCGAAAGTGCGGCGCGTATTGGCGCCGGTGTGACCGTTGGTGCGCATTGCTTCATCGGTGCACGCTGCGAAATTGGCGAGGGCGGCTGGTTGGCCCCGCGCGTCACGCTGTATCACGACGTGCGCATCGGCAAACGGGTGGTGATTCAATCCGGTGCCGTGCTCGGTGGTGAAGGCTTCGGTTTTGCCAACGAGAAAGGTGTCTGGCAGAAAATTGCCCAGATCGGTGGCGTCTCGATTGGAGACGACGTGGAAATAGGCGTAAATACCGCTATCGATCGTGGCGCGCTGGCCGATACCGTCATTGGTAATGGTGTGAAGCTCGACAACCAGATTCAGATTGCCCACAACGTCCAGGTTGGTGACCACACGGCCATGGCCGCGTGCGTGGGAATTTCCGGCAGCACCAAAATCGGCAAGCATTGCATGCTCGCCGGTGGCGTAGGGCTGGTGGGGCATATCGACATTTGCGACAACGTTTTCCTGACCGGGATGACCATGGTGACTCACTCGATTACCGAGCCGGGTTCCTATTCTTCCGGTACGGCGATGCAACCGGCAGCCGAATGGCGCAAAAGCGCGGCACGTATCCGTCAGCTCGATGACATCGCGCGACGTCTGCGACAGCTGGAAAAGCGTGTAGGGGACGTGACCCCTGACGGTAATGCTTCATCAGATGGCTGATACCATTTCCATATCAAGTGTGCACAGCCGCTAGACTGCCTCCCTTGATTTGCTAGAGGAGTGCGCGTCAGTCGCGCGCTCCCAATCTTTACATAGGCTTCCCCCCGAAATGATGGACATCAACGAGATTCGCGAATACCTGCCTCACCGTTACCCGTTCCTGCTGGTGGACCGGGTCGTGGATCTGGATGTGGAAGGCAAGCGCATTCGCGCCTACAAGAATGTCAGCATCAACGAACCGTTCTTCAATGGTCACTTCCCTGCGCATCCAATCATGCCGGGCGTACTGATCATCGAAGCAATGGCTCAGGCTGCCGGGATCCTTGGTTTCAAAATGCTCGACGTGAAACCGGCCGATGGCACGCTTTACTACTTCGTCGGCTCCGACAAGCTGCGCTTCCGTCAGCCTGTGCTGCCGGGCGATCAATTGATTCTTGAAGCCAAGTTCATCAGCTGCAAGCGTCAGATCTGGAAGTTCGAATGCCAGGCTTCGGTCGATGGCAAGCCAGTCTGCTCCGCTGAAATCATCTGTGCGGAACGCAAACTATGAGTTTGATTGACCCTCGCGCAATCATCGATCCGACGGCCATCCTGGCCGACGACGTCGAAGTCGGCCCTTGGTCGATTGTCGGCGCAGGTGTGGAAATCGGCGAGGGGACAGTGATCGGGCCGCATGTGATTCTCAAGGGCCCGACCCGAATCGGTAAGCACAACCGCATCTACCAGTTTTCTTCGGTAGGTGAGGACACGCCCGATCTGAAATACAAGGGCGAGGAAACCCGTCTGGTCATCGGTGACCACAACGTCATCCGTGAAGGCGTGACGATTCACCGCGGGACCATTCAGGACCGTTCGGAAACGACCCTGGGTGATCACAACCTGATCATGGCCTATGCCCACATCGGTCACGACAGCGTTATCGGCAATCATTGCATCCTGGTCAACAACACCGCGTTGGCGGGGCATGTGCACGTTGAAGACTGGGCGATCCTGTCCGGCTTCACCCTGGTTCACCAGTATTGCCACATTGGCGCCCACAGCTTTTCCGGCATGGGCACTGCCATTGGCAAAGACGTTCCAGCGTACGTCACGGTATTCGGCAACCCCGCTGAAGCTCGTAGCATGAACTTCGAAGGCATGCGCCGTCGCGGCTTCAGCGAAGATGCGATCCACGCGCTGCGTCGTGCCTACAAGGTGGTTTACCGCCAGGGCCTGACAGTCGAGCAAGCGCTCGCCGAGCTGGCCGAACCCTCGCTGCAGTTCCCGGAAGTCGCGGTGTTCCGTGATTCCATCCAGTCTTCGACCCGCGGCATCACCCGCTAATCATGGCCAATCTGCGTATTGCGCTGGTGGCGGGTGAGGCTTCCGGTGACATTCTGGGTGCGGGTCTCATGCGTGCGCTCAAGGCACAGCATCCGGCGGTCGAGTTCATTGGTGTCGGCGGTCCGCTGATGCAGGCCGAAGGCCTGACCTCGTATTTCCCGATGGAACGCCTTTCTGTCATGGGGCTGGTGGAAGTGCTGGGCCGTTTGCGCGAGCTGTTGGCCCGTCGCAAGAAACTGGTTGCGGACCTGATCGCCGAGAAGCCGGACGTGTTCATCGGTATCGATGCCCCGGACTTCAACCTCAATATCGAACTCAAGCTGCGTCAGGCCGGGATCAAGACCGTGCATTACGTCAGCCCGTCGGTCTGGGCCTGGCGACAGAAGCGGGTGCTGAAGATTCGCGAAGGTTGCGACCTGATGCTGACGCTGTTCCCGTTCGAAGCTAAATTTTATGAAGAGAAGGGCGTGCCGGTACGGTTTGTCGGGCATTCCCTGGCCGATGCGATCCCGCTTGAGGCCGATCGTGCCGCCGCGCGGGCTGAGCTCGGTTTGCCGGACGGGCCGTTGGTTGCCCTGATGCCGGGCAGTCGTGGCGGTGAAGTCGGGCGCCTCGGTGCGTTGTTCCTCGACACTGCTCAGCGCCTGCGGGCCATGCGTCCGGGCGTGCGATTCGTCATGCCGTGCGCCAGTCCGGAGCGTCGGGCCCAGTTGGAAGAGCTGCTGGCTGGTCGCGATCTGCCGCTGACCTTGCTCGACGGCAAATCCCATCTGGCGCTGGCGGCGTGCGACGCGGTGTTGATCGCTTCGGGCACCGCCACTCTGGAAGCATTGCTGTACAAGCGGCCGATGGTTGTCGCTTATCGCCTGGCACCGCTGACGTTCTGGATTCTCAAACGGATGGTGAAGAGTCCCTACGTCTCGTTGCCGAATTTGCTGGCCCAGCGCCTGCTGGTGCCAGAGTTGTTGCAGGACGATGCGACAGTCGAAGCCCTGGCCCAGACTCTGTCGCCGCTGATCGAAGGTGGCGAGGAGCAGACCCGAGGCTTTGACGAAATCCACCGAACCCTGCGACTGGACGCCTCCAATCAGGCAGCGGACGCGGTACTGAACCTGATTGGCAGAGCATAATGAGCAAAGCAAGCAAGCAGCTGGGCCTGGATTTTATGCTGGTCGATGAAGTTGAAGATCTGGTGGCGGGTGTTGATGAAGTCGGTCGCGGCCCGCTATGCGGTGCCGTGGTGACGGCGGCGGTGATCCTCGACCCGAGCCGGCCGATCCTTGGCCTCAACGATTCGAAGAAGCTCACCGAAGCCCGCCGCGAAAAGCTCTACGACGAGATTTGCGAAAAAGCCCTGAGCTGGTGCATCGCTCGCGCCGAAGTCGAAGAAATCGACGAGTTGAACATTCTTCATGCCACCATGCTGGCCATGCAGCGTGCGGTCGAGGGCCTGCACATTCAGCCGAAACTGGCGATGATTGATGGCAACCGGTGCCCGAAGCTTTCGATGCGCGCCGAAGCGGTGATCCAGGGTGATGGCAAGGTCCCGGCCATTGCGGCGGCGTCAATTCTGGCCAAGGTCAGCCGTGACCGTGAAATGGCGGCGTTCGAACTGATTTACCCCGGTTACGGTATCGGTGGCCACAAAGGCTACCCGACGCCCGTTCATCTGGAAGCGCTGACGCGTCTGGGGCCGACACCGATTCACCGTCGTTCGTTCGCCCCGGTACGCCTGGCGTATGAAGCGCGGGAAAACCTGATCGAGGGTTAGTCGCAGGCTGATGTTTTACTCAAGGCCCGGTACAATCCGGGCCTTGTTGTCTTCACGTTTCTAGTTTCTAGACAGGATCACTATGCCGGCTTCATTCGTTCATCTACGCCTGCACACTGAATATTCCCTGGTCGACGGTCTGGTGCGGATCAAACCGCTGGTCAAGACCCTGGTCGGCATGAACATGCCTGCCGTGGCGGTCACTGACCAGAACAATATGTGTTCCCTGGTCAAATTCTATAAAGCCGCCATGGGCGCCGGGATCAAGCCGATCTGTGGCGCCGACCTGTGGCTGTCGAACAAGGATCCGGACAACCCCTTGAGCCGGATCAGCCTGCTGGCGATGAACGCCACGGGTTATCGCAACCTCACCGAACTGATCTCCCGTGGTTTCATCGACGGCCAGCGCAATGGTTCGATCATCATCGAGCGCGAGTGGGTGGCCGAAGCCAGCGAAGGCTTGATCATGCTGTCGGCGGCGAAAGAGGGTGAAATCGGTCTGGCGATGCTCGGCGGCAACCCGGACGAAGCCGAAACCCTGGCTCGCGAGTGGATGGCGGTGTTCCCGGATCGTTTCTACCTGGAAATCCAGCGCACCAACCGCCCCAACGACGAAGAACAACTGCACGGTGCAGTGGCCCTGGCCGAGAAAATCGGCGCGCCGCTGGTGGCGACCAACGACGTGCGCTTCATCAAGCAGGAAGACTTCGAAGCCCACGAAACCCGCGTTTGCATCGGTGAAGGCCGCGCCCTCGACGATCCGCGGCGTTCGAAGAATTACAGCGATCAGCAATACCTCAAAAGCGCCGAGGAAATGGCCGAGCTGTTCAGCGACCTGCCTGAGGCGCTGGAGAACACGGTCGAGATCGCCAAGCGCTGCAACATCGAAGTGAAGTTGGGCAAGCACTTCCTGCCCAACTTCCCGATTCCCGATGGCATGACCATCGACGAGTACTTCCGCAAGGTTTCCTTCGACGGTCTGGAAGAGCGCCTCACGGTTCTGCTGCCCAAAGACACCACCGAAGACTACGAAGCCAAGCGTCAGGTCTATGTCGACCGGCTGAATTTCGAGCTGGATATCATCATCCAGATGGGGTTCCCCGGTTACTTCCTGATCGTGATGGACTTTATCCAGTGGGCCAAGAACAACGGCGTGCCGGTGGGGCCTGGCCGGGGGTCGGGTGCCGGGTCGCTGGTGGCCTATGTGCAGAAGATCACCGACCTTGACCCGCTGGAATATGACCTGCTGTTCGAACGGTTCCTTAACCCGGAACGGGTTTCCATGCCCGACTTCGACGTCGACTTCTGCATGGACGGTCGCGACCGCGTGATCGATTACGTGGCCGAGAAGTACGGCCGTAACGCGGTAAGCCAGATCATCACCTTCGGTTCCATGGCGGCCAAGGCTGTGGTCCGTGACGTGGCGCGGGTGCAGGGCAAGTCCTACGGCCTGGCGGATCGTCTGTCGAAGATGATTCCGTTCGAAGTCGGCATGACCCTGGAAAAAGCCTACGAACAGGAAGAAATCCTGCGCGACTTCATCAAGGTCGATGAAGAAGCCGCGGAAATCTGGGAAATGGCGCGCAAGCTCGAAGGCGTTGTGCGTAACGTCGGTAAACACGCCGGTGGTGTGGTCATCGCGCCGACCAAGCTGACCGACTTCTCGCCGATCTATTGCGACGAAGCGGGCGACGGTCTGGTAACCCAGTTCGACAAGGATGATGTCGAGGCTGCCGGTCTGGTGAAGTTCGACTTCCTGGGGCTTCGGACCCTGACGATCATCGACTGGGCACTGAAAACCATCAACCGCGACCGCGCCAAGGTCAACGAACCGCCGCTGGACATTGCGTTCATCCCGCTGGACGACAAACCGACTTACACGCTGCTGCAAAAAGCCGAAACCACCGCGGTGTTCCAGCTCGAGTCGCGGGGCATGAAAGAGCTGATCAAAAAGCTCAAGCCCGACTGCCTGGAAGACTTGATCGCACTGGTGGCCCTGTTCCGTCCGGGCCCGCTGCAATCGGGCATGGTGGACGACTTCATCAACCGTAAGCACGGTCGCGCCGAACTCGCGTACCCGCACTCGGACTACCAGTACGAAGGCCTCAAGCCGGTATTGGCGCCGACTTACGGCATCATCCTGTATCAGGAACAGGTGATGCAGATTGCCCAGGTCATGGCTGGTTACACCCTTGGCGGTGCGGACATGTTGCGTCGAGCCATGGGTAAGAAAAAACCCGAAGAAATGGCCAAGCAGCGCGGCGGTTTCATTGAAGGTTGCGCCACCAACAATATCGACGCTGACCTTGCCGGTAACATTTTCGACCTGGTAGAAAAATTCGCCGGTTACGGCTTCAACAAATCCCACTCCGCTGCCTACGGCCTGGTGTCGTACCAGACCGCGTGGCTGAAAGCCCACTATCCGGCGCCGTTCATGGCCGCGGTACTGTCGGCGGATATGCACAACACCGACAAGGTCGTGACCTTGATCGAAGAAGTGCGGACCATGAAGCTGCGCCTCGACGCGCCGGACGTGAACACCTCGGAGTTCAAGTTCACGGTGAACGACGAAGGCCGCATCATTTACGGTCTGGGCGCGATCAAGGGCGTGGGCGAAGGCCCGGTCGAAGCGATTACCGAGGCGCGGCAAGACGGGCCGTTCAAGGATCTGTTTGATTTTTGCGCCCGGGTCGACCTCAAGCGTATCAACAAACGCACCCTCGACGGCTTGATCCGCAGTGGTGCCCTGGACCGCCTTGGTCCGTATTTCCACGATGAGCAGAAAGCCTATCAGGCCAACATCGACCGCAACCGCGCGGTGTTGTTGACGGCCATGGAAGAGGCGATCAAGGCTGCCGAACAAACCGCTCGTACCCACGACAGTGGGCATGCCGATCTGTTTGGCGGTCTGTTTGTTGAAGAAGACGCCGACGTCTACGCCAATCACCGCAAGGCCAAGGAACTGACCCTCAAGGAACGCCTGAAAGGCGAGAAAGACACCTTGGGCCTGTACCTCACCGGCCACCCGATCGACGAGTACGAAGGCGAGATCCGTCGCTTCGCCCGTCAGCGCATCATCGACCTGAAGCCGGCTCGCGACACGCAAACGGTCGCGGGCATGATCATCGCCCTGCGAGTGATGAAGAACAAAAAGGGCGACAAGATGGGCTTCATCACCCTCGACGACCGCTCCGGGCGGATCGAAGCCTCGTTGTTCGCCGATGCGTTCCATTCCGCGCAGTCACTGTTGCAGACCGATGCGATGGTGGTGGTCGAAGGCGAAGTCAGCAACGACGACTTCTCCGGTGGCCTGCGGTTGCGGGTCAAGCGGGTGATGAGCATGGAAGATGCGCGCACCAACCTGGCCGAAAGCCTGCGCCTGAAGTTGCATGCAAAGGACCTCAAGGGCGATCAGCTACGCTGGTTGGGCGAGTTGTTGAAGCGTCATCGCGGTGCGTGCCCGATCACCATGGACTACACCAGCCCCGATGCGAAGGCCTTGTTGCAGTTTGGCGAGACCTGGCGGATCGACCCGGCGGATGCCTTGATTCAAGCCCTGCGTGACCAGTTCGGGCGAGACAACGTCTTCCTCCAATACCGTTGACGGTCAGGCGCCATTCCTTACCATGGGAACACGCCTGATCCCGACCCGAATTTTTAATCTCGACCTGAACGCGCCTGTCCCTTAAGGTAGGGCGCGAATAGACAACCGGCCGGCCCAAGCTTTCTTGGACGCGACCCTAGACGGACGCCTATGAACCCGAATTTTCTAGATTTCGAACAGCCGATCGCCGACCTGCAAGCCAAGATCGAAGAGTTGCGCTTGGTCGGTAATGACAATTCGCTGAATATCGGCGATGAGATCTCCCGCCTACAGGACAAGAGCAGCACGCTGACCGAAGACATCTTCGGCAAGCTGACCAGCTGGCAGATCGCGCGTCTGGCGCGTCACCCGAAACGTCCGTACACCCTGGACTACATCGAACACATCTTCACCGAGTTCGATGAGTTGCACGGCGACCGTCACTTCTCCGACGACGCTGCCATCGTTGGCGGTGTTGCTCGCCTGGACGACCAGCCGGTGATGGTTATCGGTCACCAGAAAGGTCGCGAAGTGCGTGAGAAGGTTCGCCGCAACTTCGGCATGCCGCGCCCTGAAGGCTACCGCAAGGCGTGCCGCCTGATGGAAATGGCCGAGCGTTTCAAAATGCCGATCCTGACCTTTATCGATACCCCGGGCGCTTACCCTGGCATCGACGCCGAAGAGCGCAACCAGAGCGAAGCGATTGCCTGGAACCTGCGCGTCATGGCTCGCCTGAAAACCCCAATCATCGCCACTGTGATCGGTGAGGGTGGTTCCGGTGGTGCGCTGGCAATCGGCGTCTGCGATCAGCTGAACATGCTGCAATATTCGACCTACGCGGTGATTTCGCCGGAAGGTTGCGCTTCGATTCTGTGGAAAACTTCCGAGAAAGCCCCGGATGCCGCTGAAGCGATGGGCATCACTGCCGAGCGTCTGAAGGGTCTGGGCATTGTCGATAAAGTGATCGGCGAGCCGTTGGGCGGCGCTCATCGTGATCCGGCCGCTGCCGCTGCCTCGATCCGCGCCGAGCTGAGCTCGCAACTGGCGATGCTGAAGAAGTTCGACAACGACGCGCTGCTGGCCCGTCGTTACGAGCGTCTGATGAGCTACGGTCTCTGATCTGATCGCGCTATAGCCTTGTGGGAAGAGCCGGGCGACGTTCGTCTGCTCGCGATTGCGGTATAACAATCAACAAATATGTTGATTGTTAAGCAGCCTTCGCGAGCAGGCTCGCTCCCACAATGGGTCTATGTGAAGCGACTGACGTCTATGAGCCCTAAGACGATTGATTTGCCAGCCAGGCTTCTCCAGGGGCTGGTTCCGTGGCGTAACGCCACAACCTGGCGCATCGCCTTCTCCGGTGGTCTCGATTCCACCGTCCTGCTGCACCTTCTCGCGTACCTCGCAAAAACCGAATCCTTGCCGGCGCTCACCGCCATACATGTCCACCACGGCCTGCAGGCTGCGGCTGATGCGTGGCCGGAGCATTGTCAGTCGGTCTGTGATGCGTTGGGTGTGCCGCTGGAGGTTGTGCGTGTTCAGGTTGAACCCGGCGCGAGCCTTGAGCGTGCGGCGCGGGATGCGCGTTACGGCGCCTTCATCGCGGCGACTCACGCCGGTGAAGTGCTGCTCACAGGTCAGCACCGTGACGATCAAGCGGAAACCCTGTTGTTTCGGCTGATGCGCGGGGCAGGGGTGAGAGGTTTGTCGGGGATGCCGAGTGAGCGTCCTTTGGGGCATGGGCATCTGCTGCGACCACTGCTTGATGTCACTCGCGCCGAGCTTGAGGCCTACGCCACGGAATATCAGCTGAACTGGATCGAAGATCCGTCGAATCAGGACCGGCAGTTCTCGCGCAATTACCTGCGTCATCAGGTGTTCCCCGTGTTGACCGCGCGCTGGCCGCAAGCAGTGGCGACCATAGCTCGCAGCGCTGCGCATCTGAGTGAGGCGCAGGGGTTGCTCGACGACCTGGCGCAAATTGATCTGGCCCAGGCCGGCACCGTCAGTGATTTCGATTGGCTGGGGTTGCCGTCGCTGGAACTGGCGCCCCTGGAAAAGCTCTCTGATGCACGCCAGCGCAATGCCCTGAGTCATTGGCTCAAACCGCTGACATCTTTGCCAGACAGTGACCATTGGTCGGGTTGGGAGAGTTTGCGCGATGCGACCGGCGATGCACGTCCGATCTGGCGATTGGCGGCGGGCGAACTGCATCGCGCTGGTGGGCGTCTCTGGTGGTTGTCAGGTGGATGGTTGCGCACTCCGCCATCCCCGGTGTCCTGGGCTGACCCCGCGGTATTGCTGGCGTTACCGGATAATGGCGTGCTCACACTCACCGGCCAGATCCCCGATGGCCCGTTGCAGATCCGCTATCGTCAGGGCGGCGAAGTCATGAGTTTGCCCGATCGCGGTCACCGTGACTTGAAGCGTTTGCTCAACGAAAGCGGTGTGCCGGGCTTCGCCCGTGGCAGATTGCCGCTGGTCTACAAGGGCCCGCAATTGCTGGCGGTGGCGAACCTGCGGGGGCTGAATGGCAGTGAGTGCAGTGGCTGGTATTTGCATTGGCAGCCGCCGATCGAAGATCAAGGTTTGAGCTGAAAGGGGCTTTCCGGTAGACTACGCTCCCTTCTTGATACAACTTCTGTGGATTCGCCTGAATCGCAGGAGTTGCCGATTACCAAGCAGTCTTTGCTGGGCGATTCCAAAAAATGTGTAGCGAGCAACCTACCGGTGTTTCATCTTCCGGTCTGTCCCAACGCGGCGGTTTTTTTGAAAGGTGCACTGTGATTAATGCAGGTGATCGGGGGCTTCGGCCTTCCTTCGCTTTCCCCGGCGGCTCGGACCGCTTTAACGCAGACTTCTAGGGTTTTTCATGACGCGCTACATATTCGTCACGGGCGGTGTTGTTTCTTCATTGGGGAAAGGCATTGCCTCGGCTTCATTGGCGGCCATCCTGGAGGCGCGGGGACTTAAGGTCACCATGCTGAAGCTGGACCCGTACATCAACGTTGACCCGGGCACCATGAGCCCGTTCCAGCACGGTGAAGTGTTCGTCACCCACGACGGCGCCGAGACCGACCTGGACCTGGGCCACTACGAGCGGTTCATCCGCACGACCATGACCCAGAACAACAACTTCACCACTGGCCGTGTCTACGAACACGTCCTGCGCAAAGAGCGCCGTGGTGATTACCTGGGCGCAACCATTCAGGTGATCCCGCACATCACCGACGAAATCAAGCGCCGGATCATCAAGGGCGCCGGCGATGCCGACGTGGCCATGGTCGAGATTGGTGGCACCGTGGGTGACATTGAGTCGCAACCGTTCCTCGAGGCGATCCGTCAATTGCGTTTCGAAGTCGGCGCCAAGCGCGCGATGCTGATGCACCTGACACTGGTGCCGTACATCGCCACTGCCGGCGAAACCAAAACCAAGCCAACCCAGCACTCGGTCAAGGAACTGCGTTCCATCGGCCTGCAGCCTGACGTGCTGGTGTGCCGCTCCGATCACCCGATCGACATTTCTTCGCGTCGCAAGATCGCGCAGTTCACCAACGTTGAAGAACGTGCGGTGATCGCGCTGGAAGACGCCGACACCATCTACAAGATCCCGGGCATTCTGCACTCCCAGGGCCTGGATGATTTCGTCGTCGAGCGTTTCGGCCTGCAATGCGACAGCGCCGATCTGTCCGAGTGGGAAGCGGTGGTTGATGCCAAGCTGAACCCGGAGCACGAAGTCACCATCGCCATGGTCGGCAAGTACATGGAACTGCTGGACGCCTACAAGTCGCTGATCGAAGCGATGAGTCACGCCGGCATCAGCAACCGCACCAAGGTCAACCTGCGCTACATCGATTCCGAAGACATCGAAAACCAGGGCACTGCTCTGCTGGAAGGCGTCGACGCGATTCTGGTACCGGGCGGCTTCGGTCTGCGTGGTGTTGAAGGCAAGATCACTGCCGTTCAATACGCTCGCGAAAACAAGGTTCCTTACCTGGGTATCTGCCTGGGCATGCAAGTGGCCGTTATCGAGTTCGCTCGTAACGTCATGGGCTGGAAAGATGCCAACTCCACTGAGTTCGATCGCACCAGCGGTCACCCGGTGGTCGGTCTGATCACCGAGTGGGAAGATGCCACCGGCGCCGTCGAAACCCGTACCGAATCGTCCGATCTGGGCGGCACCATGCGCCTTGGCGCTCAGGACTGCCTGCTTGAGCCAGGTTCCCTGGTGCACGATTGCTACGCCAAGGATGTGATCGTCGAGCGTCACCGTCATCGCTACGAAGTGAACAACAACCTGCTGCCGCAAATCATTGAGGCCGGCCTGAAAATCTCCGGTCGTTCCGGTGATGGCGCGCTGGTTGAAGTGGTTGAAGCACCGGATCACCCATGGTTCGTCGCTTGCCAGTTCCACCCAGAGTTCACCTCGACGCCACGCGACGGTCACCCGTTGTTCAGCGGTTTCGTTAAAGCCGCTTTGGCTCAACACCAGAAGAAGGCGTAAACCTGATGGCGCAGAAGATCATCCGCGTAGGCGATATCGAGATTGCCAACGACAAGCCAATGGTGCTGTTCGGTGGCATGAACGTGCTGGAAAGCCGTGACATGGCGATGCAGGTCTGCGAAGAGTACGTAAAGGTCACCGAAAAACTCGGTATCCCTTACGTGTTCAAGGCCAGTTTCGACAAGGCGAACCGTTCTTCTGTGACCTCTTACCGTGGCCCTGGCCTGGAAGAGGGCATGCGGATTTTCCAGGACATCAAGCAAGCCTTTGGCGTACCGATCATCACCGACGTCCACGAGCCTGATCAGGCCGCGGTCGTCGCTGAAGTCTGCGATATCATCCAGTTGCCGGCCTTCCTGTCGCGCCAGACCGACCTCGTGGTCGCGATGGCCAAGACCGGCGCGGTGATCAACATCAAGAAAGCCCAGTTTCTCGCGCCTCAGGAAATGAAACACATCCTGAACAAGTGCGTGGAAGCCGGTAACGATCAGTTGATCCTCTGCGAACGTGGTTCGAGCTTCGGCTACAACAATCTCGTGGTCGACATGCTCGGCTTCGGCATCATGAAGCAGTTCGAATACCCGGTGTTCTTCGACGTGACCCACGCGCTGCAAATGCCTGGCGGTCGCTCCGATTCCGCCGGCGGTCGTCGTGCCCAGGTCACTGACCTCGCCAAGGCTGGCATGAGCCAGTCGCTGGCCGGGCTGTTCCTCGAAGCGCACCCGGACCCGGACAATGCCAAATGCGACGGCCCTTGCGCCTTGCGTCTGGACAAACTGGAGCCTTTCCTGGCCCAGCTCAAAGCATTGGACGAACTGGTGAAGAGTTTTCCGACGGTAGAAACCGCGTAAACCTCATTTCTCCGGTAAAGTACCGCACGGTATAAATGCTCAAGCCCTCGGGCTTGAGCCTTATCGTCCGCAAGCCTGCCCGTTGTCTGTCGCTTGCCGACGATAAAAGATTTCCTTCAGCTGCGTCGTTTTCGTCAACTTTGGAGTGTTTACAACAATGGCAAAAATCGTCGACATCAAAGGTCGTGAAGTTCTCGACTCCCGTGGCAATCCCACTGTGGAAGCAGACGTGCTTCTCGATAACGGCATCATCGGCAGCGCTTGCGCGCCATCCGGTGCTTCCACTGGCTCGCGTGAAGCGCTCGAGCTGCGTGATGGCGACAAGAGCCGTTACCTGGGTAAAGGCGTGCTCAAGGCCGTAGCCAACATCAACGGTCCGATCCGTGACCTGTTGCTGGGCAAAGACCCAAGCGACCAGAAAGCGCTGGATCACGCGATGATCAAGCTTGATGGCACCGAAAACAAAGCGACCCTGGGCGCCAACGCGATCCTCGCCGTTTCCCTGGCCGCAGCCAAGGCAGCAGCACAGGACCAGGACCTGCCGCTGTACGCTCACATTGCCAACCTGAACGGTACCCCGGGTGTTTACTCGATGCCGGTTCCGATGATGAACATCATCAACGGTGGCGAGCACGCCGATAACAACGTCGACATCCAGGAATTCATGGTTCAGCCGGTTGGCGCCAAGTCTTTCTCGGAAGGTCTGCGCATGGGCACCGAGATTTTCCATCACCTCAAAGCCGTTCTGAAGGCCCGTGGCCTGAGCACTGCCGTTGGTGACGAAGGTGGTTTCGCGCCGAACCTGGCTTCCAACGAAGACGCTTTGAAAGTGATCTCCGAAGCCGTGGCCAACGCCGGTTACAAGCTGGGCACCGACGTGACCCTGGCCCTGGACTGCGCGGCCAGCGAATTCTACGAAGATGGCAAGTACAACCTGTCCGGCGAAGGCCAGGTGTTCACTGCTGAAGGTTTCGCCGACTACCTGAAAGGTCTGACCGAGCGTTACCCGATCATCTCCATCGAAGACGGTCTGGACGAGTCCGACTGGGCTGGCTGGAAAATCCTCACCGACAAGATCGGCGAGAAGACTCAGCTGGTAGGCGACGACCTGTTCGTGACCAACACCAAGATCCTGAAAGAAGGCATCGACAAAAAGATCGCCAACTCGATCCTGATCAAGTTCAACCAGATCGGCACCCTGACCGAAACCCTGGAAGCCATCCAGATGGCCAAGGCCGCTGGTTACACCGCCGTGATCTCGCACCGCTCCGGCGAAACCGAAGATTCGACCATTGCCGACCTGGCCGTGGGCACCTCGGCTGGCCAGATCAAGACCGGTTCGCTGTGCCGTTCCGACCGCGTTTCCAAGTACAACCAACTGCTGCGTATCGAAGAGCAGTTGAATGGCAAAGCCAAGTACAACGGCCGTAGCGAATTCCGCGGCTGAGTGGTAAACGATAAAAAGACACCGGATTGTGTCGGAAAAATCGCGACAGCGACGGATTTGCCACTAATCTGATGCCTTAAGAGCACAAGCCTGGTTCTTCCAGGCTTCGTGCTATCAGAAGCTTCAAAGTTTGGCATGGCTGTCTTTTTTCACTGGATACCTGATATTCGATGCGCAGTCCCAATTGGTTGTTCCTCGTCTTGCTCTTGCTGCTGGCCGGCCTGCAGTACCGCCTGTGGGTGGGTAATGGCAGTCTGGCGCAAGTGGCCGAGCTGAAGCAGCAGATTGCGGATCAACACGCCGAGAACGAGGCGTTGCTGGAGCGCAACCGAGTGATGGACGCCGAAGTCAGTGAGTTGAAAAAGGGCATGGAGACCGTTGAAGAACGGGCTCGCCATGAGTTGGGCATGGTCAAGGATGGTGAAACCCTTTACCAGTTGGCCCAATGATTGAGTCGTTACCGGCCTTCTGGGCCGTGATTCCTGCCGCGGGCGTCGGTGCCCGTATGGCCGCGGACCGTCCCAAGCAATACTTGCAGCTGGGCGGGCGCACTATTCTCGAACACAGCCTTGGCTGTTTCCTCGACCATCCTGCCCTGAAGGGGTTGGTGGTCAGTCTTGCCATCGACGATCCTTACTGGCCGAACCTGGCCTGTGCTGCCGATTCGCGTATTCAGCGGGTTGAAGGCGGCGCCGAGCGTTCCGGATCAGTGCTCAACGCCTTGCTGCATCTGCATGCCCAGGGCGCTGACGATGAGGATTGGGTGTTGGTTCACGATGCCGCGCGACCGAATCTGGCGCGCGATGATCTCGATAAATTGCTCAGTGAACTGGCTGACGATCCGGTGGGCGGCCTATTGGCGGTGCCTGCGCGCGACACCCTCAAACGGGTCGACAAGCACGGGCGTGTGTTGGAAACAGTGGATCGCAGTGTGATCTGGCAGGCTTATACACCACAGATGTTCCGCCTTGGAGCATTGCATCGGGCGTTGGCGGATAGCCTGGTGGCGGATGCGGTCATCACCGATGAAGCCTCGGCGATGGAGTGGGCAGGTATGGCACCCCGTTTGATCGAAGGTCGATCCGATAACATCAAAGTCACTCGCCCCGAAGACCTTGAGTGGTTGCGCCAGCGCTGGGCTAACCGCCGTTAAAAGATCGCAGCCTATGCAGGAACTGCCGCAGGCTGCGAACTTTTGCTCTTAAACCCGATACTCCGGCCGTTCGGCCAACCCTTCCTTCAAATAATCCACTAACTTGCGCACTTTTGGCGACAAATGCCGCTGCTGCGGATAAAGCGCCCAAACCGCTGTGTTCGGCGGTTGGTGGGCTTCCAGCAGCGAGATCAATTCGCCGTTTTTCAGGTGCTCCAGCACGTAGTAGTCCGGTAACTGACACAACCCAACCCCTTGTAGCGCGGCATCCAGCACCGCCTGCCCACTGTTGCAGCGCCAGTTTCCCTGTACTCGCTGGGAAAATTCCCGGCCGTTCTGTTCCAGTTGCCAGATATCCGAGCTGCCGATAAGGCAGTTATGACGACTCAGCTCCGACAAACTGTGTGGGCGACCATACCGTTCCAGGTAGGACGGCGAGGCGCACAGATACATGCGCCGTGGTGCCAAACGGGTCGCGACCAATCTTGAATCCTGCAGGCGGCCGAGGCGGATGGCCAGGTCCAGCCCTTCATGCACCAGATCGAGCGGGCGGTTGCTCAGTTCGATGTCGACACGCAGTTGCGGATACATGCCCATGAAGCGAGTCACCAGCGGCACGATGAATCGTTCGCCGTAGGCCACGGCGCAAGTCATGCGCAGCATGCCCTTGGGTTCGCTGGTCAGGTCGCCGACAGCGCGCAACGCTTCTTCGCGGCCGTCCTGCAAACGTTGGCAATGTTGCAGAAAGGTTTGCCCGGCTTCGGTCAGCGTGACCCGGCGGGTGCTGCGATAGAGCAAGCGGGTTTGCAGGCGCTCTTCCAGTCGTACGATTTGGCGACTGATGTGGGAGGACGACACTCCAAGGCGTTCAGCAGCGGCGGTGAATTGGCTGCACTCGGCCACGGCGACGAACTCATCGATGCCTTCCCAGCGGTTTTCGGACATCAGGATTATCCCTGCATGGCAATAATGTTTTGCTTTTGTCCTGATTATTCATCGTATGCCGCTGTATTACACTCATTGTCTCGTTTTTATTCACTGGAGAGTCAGCATGATCAAGTCGCGCGCCGCCGTTGCCTTCGAGGCCAAGAAGCCCCTCGAGATCGTTGAAGTCGATGTCGCCATGCCCAAGGCGGGCGAAGTCCTGCTGCGCGTCGTCGCTTCCGGTGTCTGCCATACCGATGCCTACACCCTCTCGGGCGCGGACCCGGAAGGTATCTTCCCGTCGATCCTGGGCCACGAAGGTGGCGCGGTGGTCGAAGCGATCGGCGAGGGCGTGACCTCGGTTGCTGTGGGTGATCATGTGATCCCGCTGTACACCCCGGAATGTGGCAAGTGCAAATTCTGTCTGTCGGGCAAAACCAACCTCTGCCAGGCGATTCGTGCAACCCAGGGTAAAGGCCTGATGCCGGACGGCACTTCGCGCTTTTCCTACAAGGGCGAAACGATTTTCCACTACATGGGCACCTCGACGTTTTCCGAGTACACCGTGCTGCCGGAAATCTCTGTCGCCAAAATTCCTAAAGAAGCACCGCTGGAAAAAGTCTGCCTGTTGGGCTGTGGCGTCACCACCGGCATCGGTGCAGTGATCAACACTGCCAAGGTCAAACCGGGTGACACCGTCGCCATCTTCGGTCTGGGCGGCATCGGACTGTCTGCCGTGATCGGCGCGGTCAAAGCCAAGGCTGGCCGGATCATCGCCATCGACATCAACCCGGCCAAGTTCGAAATCGCCAGGCAATTGGGCGCTACCGACTGCGTGAACCCGAAAGACTTCGATCGTCCGATTCAGGAAGTGATCGTCGACATGACCGATGGCGGCGTCGACTTCTCGTTCGAATGCATCGGTAACGTGCAGTTGATGCGTGCCGCACTTGAGTGCTGCCACAAAGGTTGGGGCGAGTCGGTCATCATCGGTGTGGCCGGCGCAGGCCAGGAAATCTCCACCCGTCCATTCCAGTTGGTCACCGGTCGTGTCTGGCGCGGTTCGGCGTTCGGTGGCGTGCGTGGCCGTACCGAGTTGCCAAGCTATGTCGAAATGGCCCAGACCGGCGAGATCCCGCTGGATACCTTCATCACCCACACTATGGGCCTGGAAGATATCAACAAGGCGTTTGACCTGATGCATGAAGGCAAAAGCATCCGTAGCGTCATCCATTTCTGAGGTCGGTCATGAGCCTGGAAAATATCTCCTGCCAGAAAAGCTTCGGCGGCTGGCACAAGCGCTACCGGCACCGCTCCGACGTGCTCGGCTGCGACATGGTGTTTGCCGTGTACCTGCCGCCGCAAGCGGAGCAGGGCGGCAAGCTGCCGGTGCTGTACTGGTTGTCCGGCCTGACCTGCACCGACGAGAACTTCATGCAGAAGGCCGGTGCCATGCGCATGGCCGCCGAGCTGGGGCTGATTATCGTCGCACCGGACACCAGCCCACGCGGTCCCGAAGTACCGGGCGATCCGGATGGTGCCTGGGACTTCGGTCTCGGTGCCGGGTTTTATCTGAATGCCACGCAGGAACCGTGGTCGCGGCACTATCGGATGCATGACTATGTCGTGCAGGAATTGCCGACATTGGTCGAGGCGCATTTCCCGGCTTCGGAAAAGCGTGGCATCAGCGGCCACTCCATGGGTGGCCACGGTGCGCTGGTCTGCGCCTTGCGTAATCCGGGGCGTTACCAGTCGGTGTCGGCGTTCTCGCCGATCAACAATCCGATCGATTGCCCATGGGGGCAGAAAGCCTTTTCCCGCTACTTGGGTGAAGACCGGTCGAAATGGCGCGAGTGGGATGCCTGTGCATTGATCGCCGAGGCCGGCGAGAAGCTGCCGCTGCTGGTGGATCAGGGTGATCGCGACGATTTCCTCGCCACCCAGCTCAAGCCTGAAGCCCTGCAACAAGCGACCAAACTGGCCGATCATCCGCTGACGTTGCGTTTGCAACCGGGCTACGACCACAGCTATTTCTTCATCGCCAGTTTTATCGACGACCACTTGCTGCATCACGGACGCGCTCTAGGCCTCTAATGCAGGTAGAATCACGCCCTGACAAAAATCGGGGCGTTTTTTTATGCGTATTGGCCACGGCTATGATGTGCACCGTTTCGGTGAAGGCGATTTCATCACGCTGGGCGGTGTGCGGATTGCACACAGCTTCGGGCTGCTTGCCCATTCCGACGGTGATGTCCTGCTGCACGCCTTGAGCGATGCGTTGCTCGGCGCTGCCGCGCTGGGTGATATCGGCAAGCATTTTCCGGACACCGACCCGCAATTCAAGGGCGCCGACAGCCGTGCGCTGTTGCGTCATGTCGTCGCACTGATCCACGCCAAGGGCTGGAAAGTCGGCAACGTCGATAACACCATCGTCGCCCAGGCCCCGAAAATGGCCCCGCATATCGAATCGATGCGCGCGCTGATTGCCGCGGATCTTCAAGTTGAGTTGGATCAAGTGAACGTGAAAGCTACCACCACCGAGAAGCTTGGCTTTGTCGGTCGCGAAGAAGGTATTGCCGTGCACTCCGTTGCCTTGTTGCTGCGCGCATGAACGAGGCGCAATTGCTCGGCCCGCGGGCCTATGGTGACGCTCTCGGCAGCGCGGTGCTGAAAGCCACGGCGGAAGATTTCCAGGTCGATGAAGTCCTCGATATTCCCCTTAGCGGCGACGGCGAACACCTATGGATCTGGGTGGAAAAGCGCGGTCTGAATACCGAAGAAGCGGCACGGCGGATTGCCAAGGCTGCGGGCGTGCCATTGCGTACCGTCAGCTACGCGGGCCTCAAGGACCGTCAGGCGTTGACTCGCCAGTGGTTTAGCGTGCAACTGCCCGGCAAGGCTGATCCAGATCTGTCGGCAGCGGAAAACGACACGCTGAAGATTCTCAAGACCGGTCGGCACAGACGCAAGCTGCAACGCGGTGCCCATTCGGCCAACGGCTTCACGTTGCGCCTGACTCAATTCGCTGGCGACAAGGCAGCGATCGAGGAGCGTCTGCAACTGATCGCCAGGCAAGGTATTCCCAATTATTTCGGCGCCCAGCGTTTCGGGCATGACGGCGGCAACGTCGTCGACGCCCGTGCCTGGGCGGTGCGCAAGGCCCTGCCGGAGCAACGCAATGTGCGTTCGCGCCTGCTCTCAACCGCGCGCAGTTTTCTGTTTAATCAGGTGCTGGCGGCGCGTGTCGCCGATGGTACCTGGCAGCGTGCTCAGGTCGGCGATCTGCTGGCGTTCACCGATAGCCGCAGTTTTTTCCCGGCAGGTGAGGCCGAATGCAGCGACCCGCGCCTGGCGATTCTCGACCTGCACCCGACCGGACCGCAGTGGGGCGAAGGTGACTCGCCGGCGTCGGGGGCTGTCCATGAACTGGAGCAGGCAATCGCTGCGCGCGAAGCGGACCTGCGCGATTGGTTGATTAACGCCGGAATGAGCCACGAACGTCGCATCCTGCGGCTGCCCATTGGCGGGTTGACGTGGCATTATCCCGAGCCTGACATTCTGCAACTGGAATTCGTCCTCCCGGCCGGATGCTTCGCCACCGTATTGGTGCGTGAACTCGTCGATCTGGTGCCGGTGGGGCAGACGGACAGCCCATGCGTATTCTGATTTCTAACGACGATGGGGTAACCGCACCCGGTCTCGCCGCGCTTTATGCTGCGCTGGCGGATTACACCGAATGCGTGGTTATCGCCCCGGACCAGGACAAAAGCGGCGCCAGCAGCTCGCTGACGCTCGACCGTCCGTTGCACCCGTATACCTTGGCCAATGGCTTTATCAGCCTCAATGGCACACCCACCGATTGCGTGCACCTGGGCCTTAACGGCTTGCTGGAGTTTGAGCCGGACATGGTGGTTTCCGGTATTAACCTGGGTGCGAACCTGGGGGACGACGTGCTGTATTCCGGTACTGTGGCGGCCGCCCTTGAGGGCCGTTTCCTGGAACGTCCTTCGTTTGCCTTTTCGTTTGTCTCACGGCAAGTGGAGAACCTTCCCACGGCGGCCTATTTTGCGCGCAAACTGGTAGAGGCCCACGCGGACCTCGATCTGCCACCGCGCACGGTACTGAACGTGAACATTCCCAACTTGCCGCTGGAGCATATCCGCGGTATCCAGCTGACCCGCCTGGGCCATCGCGCCCGCGCTGCTGCGCCGATAAAAGTGGTCGATCCGCGTGGTAAATCCGGTTACTGGATCGCTGCAGCGGGGGACGCCGAGGATGGCGGCCCGGGCACCGATTTCCATGCGGTGATGCAAGGCTATGTTTCAATCACGCCACTGCAACTGGATCGCACCTTTAATGATGCCTTCAGTAGTCTCGATGGCTGGCTGGAGGGGCTGCGCTAATGGCTCGTGAACAAGACGATATTCTGCACCGCGGCATCGGGATGACCTCCCAGCGGACCCGTGAGCGTCTGATTCAGCGCCTCTATGAAGAAGGGGTGTCCAACGCCAAGGTGCTGGAAGTCATCCGCCGCACACCGCGTCACCTGTTCGTCGATGAGGCGTTGGCCCACCGCGCTTATGAAGATACGGCGCTACCGATTGGCCATAACCAGACCATCTCCCAGCCTTATATGGTGGCGCGCATGAGCGAGCTGCTGCTGGAAGCCGGCCCGTTGGACAAGGTGCTGGAAATCGGTACCGGTTCGGGTTACCAGACGGCGGTGCTGTCGCAACTGGTCGAGCGGGTTTTTTCCGTCGAGCGCATCAAGGTTCTGCAAGATCGAGCCAAGGAGCGCCTGGTGGAGCTGAACCTGCGCAATGTGGTATTTCGCTGGGGCGATGGCTGGGAGGGCTGGCCGGCGCTGGCGCCTTACAACGGCATCATTGTTACCGCCGTGGCCACCGACGTGCCTCAGGCGCTGCTCGATCAATTGGCACCGGGCGGGCGACTGGTGATTCCGGTCGGCTCTGGTGAAGTTCAACAATTGATGCTGATCATCCGTGAAGAGCAGGGCTTTTCCAGGCGTGTTCTGGGGGCAGTGCGCTTTGTGCCACTACTCAACGGGCCGCTGGCCTGAGCATTTGTTTCAGCGCGCTGAATTCTCTTCGATTGCCCGGGTCTTACAGCGGCATCGATGGGTTAAACAGAATTAATCGTCAGGCAGCAAACGTGTGCGTGAAGCGAATCCGCTTCATTAAAGGTAAAGCCTGTTCGGCCCGTTATACTTGCGACATTTCGTGCCGAAACACGGCAATTCATATTTTCAGCCACCACAAAGGGAGCGGCGGGTGAGTCTCACAGTCGTTGCGCAGCGAATGGGTATAACGAGCTTTCAGCGTCTGGTGACTGGTCTTGTCTTGAGTACCTTGCTGGTCGGTTGTTCCAGCACCAAATCGAGTAGCGCGGGAGTTGTCGATCGCAACAATGCGGTCGCCCAGCGTCCGGCCGTAACCACCGGCCAGTACGTTGTTCGACCCAAGGACACGTTGTTTTCCATCGCCTTTCGCTACGGCTGGGACTACAAAGCCCTCGCGGCAAGGAACAACATTCCTACGCCTTACACGATCCATCCGGGTCAGACGATTCGCTTCGACGGTCGCAACGATTCAACGCCGGCAGCGGTGGTGAGTTCGTCCAGTTCCTCGCCTTCGTCGTCGAGCAAAACCACGGTAATTCGGCGTCAGGCAAATGGCACAACGACCAGTACAACGGTGCTCGCACCGTCCGTCGCCAGCAAACCGGCACCCGCTCCACTGCCTCCTGCCGGTCCGGCCCCGACGGGCTGGGGGTGGCCTTCTAATGGCATTCTGATTGGAAAATTCTCTTCAAACGGTAGTTTGAATAAAGGAATTGATATCGCCGGAGATTTGGGACAGCCTGTTTTAGCTGCGTCTGATGGGACGGTGGTATACGCCGGGAGTGGCTTAAGGGGCTACGGCGAATTAGTCATCATCAAACACAGCGATACCTACGTCAGTGCCTACGGTCACAACCGCAGGCTGTTGGTTCGGGAGGGGCAGCAGGTCAAAGTCGGACAGACAATTGCCGAAATGGGGTCAACGGGTACAGACCGGGTGAAACTGCATTTTGAGATTCGCCGACAAGGTAAACCTGTAGATCCGCTGCAGTTCCTGCCACGTCGTTGATTTGTTAGCCAAGCCTGTTCCGTCACGTAGAGGGAACAGGCTCCAGCGTTGCCAGGGATCAAGGCGCCGCTTGAGCTTGAGGTCGAACTCACCAAAGGACTATAACAATGGCTCTCAGTAAAGAAGTGCCGGAGTTTGACATCGACGATGAGGTTCTCCTTATGGAGACCGGCATCGCTATGGATTCGATGTCGAATGATGAAGGGGATGCACCACCTTCCGTTCGTGCCAAATCCAGACACTCCGCTTCGTTAAAGCAACACAAGTACATCGACTACACCCGGGCACTCGATGCCACGCAGCTGTACCTCAATGAAATCGGCTTTTCCCCATTGCTCTCCCCGGAAGAAGAAGTTCATTTTGCGCGCCTGTCGCAAAGTGGTGATCCGGCCGGACGCAAGCGCATGATTGAAAGCAACCTGCGGCTGGTGGTGAAAATCGCCCGGCGTTACGTCAATCGTGGGCTGTCGCTGCTGGACCTGATCGAAGAGGGTAACCTCGGCCTGATCCGGGCAGTGGAAAAGTTCGATCCAGAACGCGGCTTCCGCTTTTCGACCTACGCCACCTGGTGGATTCGTCAGACCATCGAACGCGCGATCATGAATCAGACCCGGACCATCCGGCTACCTATTCATGTGGTCAAAGAGCTCAACGTGTACTTGCGGGCTGCACGGGAGCTGACTCAAAAGCTCGACCATGAACCCTCACCCGAAGAAATTGCCAACCTGCTGGAGAAACCGGTAGGCGAGGTCAAGCGCATGCTTGGCCTGAACGAGCGGGTTTCTTCGGTCGACGTCTCGCTGGGTCCGGATTCGGATAAAACCCTGCTGGACACCCTGACCGACGACCGCCCGACCGATCCATGTGAACTGTTGCAGGATGACGACCTGTCGCAGAGCATCGATCAATGGCTCTCGGAGCTGACCGACAAGCAACGCGAGGTGGTCGTACGCCGCTTCGGCTTGCGAGGTCACGAGAGCAGTACGCTTGAAGATGTCGGCCTGGAAATCGGCCTTACCCGGGAGCGGGTCAGGCAAATCCAGGTTGAAGGCCTCAAGCGTCTTCGGGAGATTCTCGAGAAAAATGGCCTGTCGAGTGAGTCGCTGTTCCAATAAGCCATTCGCTCAACCGGTAACAAAAAGCCCCGACTGGTTCGGGGCTTTTTGTTACCGGGAAGATGAGAGGTGCGTTGGTATTGGCGCCACCTCAGGTTTGTAGTCTCGTGGTGTAAGTCATTGCTTACTCTTTCGTAAGTGTTCATTATTTTTACACCCTGGTAGTTGTCTATTCGAAGGATGCTGTATTTATAAGTTATTGATTTATATATTTATTTTATTAAGTTAACAGCATATTGCAGATGATTTCAGCCATGGAGGCCGATTGCTCTTGGTGGGGAATCCTCTAGTATTTGAACTGTGTCGACGGATAGACACGCCCTTCAAGGAAGAGGGGAACGGACATCGCAGGATGCGATTCATCAGGACGATGAAAAGGAATACATGGAATAGGGAAAAAATGTGGGCGGGTCAAACCGCCCCTTTTTTTTGCCTGCAGAAAAGCAAAAAGGCCCGCAAGGGGCCTTTTCGGGAACGCGAGGGAAATCAGCGTTCGAGGTGTTCGATCTTGCCTGGCTTGCCATCCCATTCAGCGGAATCGGGCAATGGATCTTTCCGTTCAGTGATGTTTGGCCATACCTCGGCCAATTCCATGTTCAGCTGAATGAAGTTTTCCATGCCGGCGGGAACTTCATCTTCAGAGAAGATGGCCACGGCAGGGCATTCTGGTTCGCACAGTGCGCAGTCGATGCACTCATCCGGGTGAATCACCAGGAAGTTCGGGCCTTCGTAAAAGCAGTCCACCGGACAGACTTCTACGCAGTCGGTGTACTTGCACTTGATGCAGTTGTCGGTGACGACGAAGGTCATTTCTAATTTTCTCCTCAGGCGGCGGCAGCGGAGCCCCTTCAGGACGGGGTCGCCAGGTTCGGGAGCGATAGTCTGCAGGCCAGGCTATGAGCCTGCAGCATCCCAAACCGCGCGAGATTCTAACAGCTTGCAGGCAAGTGCGTTAGATCCGTGTCTTTAATGTATAGAGCATTTCCAAAGCCCTGCGTGGTGTCAGGTCATCCAGATCAAGTTTGGCCAGTTCATCCAGCACCGGATGCGGCAGGCTGGCGAACATGTCGCTCTGCTGCGGCGCAACGGATTTGCCTTTGGCCGGCGTCGGCACTTCATGGGGCAGCGCCGTGGATTCCAGCCGGCTCAAGTGTTCACGGGCACGCACGATCACTTCGCTCGGCACACCGGCCAACTGCGCAACCGCCAGGCCATAGCTCTGGCTGGCAGGCCCAGGCAGCACGTGGTGCAGGAACACGATACGTTCGTTGTGCTCGGTGGCATTGAGGTGCACGTTGGCTACTAGCGGTTGGGCTTCCGGCAGCACCGTCAGCTCGAAATAGTGGGTGGCGAACAGTGTGTAGGCCCGCAGCTGCGCCAGACGCTCGGCCGCGGCCCAGGCCAGGGACAGACCGTCGAAGGTGCTGGTGCCGCGACCGACTTCGTCCATCAGCACCAGGCTGCGCTCGGTGGCGTTGTGCAGGATGTTCGCGGTTTCGCTCATTTCGACCATGAAGGTCGAACGCCCGCCCGCCAGGTCGTCGCTGGAACCGATCCGGGTGAAGATCCGGTCGACCAGGGACAATTCGCAACTGGCTGCCGGCACGAAGCTACCGATATGCGCCAGCAGCACGATCAACGCGGTCTGGCGCATGTAGGTGGATTTACCGCCCATGTTCGGACCGGTGATCACCAACATACGGGTGCTGTCATCGAGGCTCAGGTCGTTGGCTACGAACGGCGTGGTAAGTACCTGCTCGACCACCGGATGACGGCCCTGGCTGATGCGCATGCACGGCTCGCTGACGAAACGCGGGCAGTTCAGGTCCAGATTCAGTGCACGCTCGGCGAGGTTGCTCAGCACGTCCAGTTCGGCCAGTGCGGCAGCGGTGTCCTGCAAGGGCGGCAATTGGGCGATCAGGTCTTCGAGCAATGCTTCGTAGAGCATCTTCTCGCGCGCCAGGGCACGGCTCTTGGCCGACAGCGCCTTGTCTTCGAACGCTTTCAGTTCCGGGGTAATGAAACGCTCGGCACCCTTGAGGGTCTGGCGACGGATATAGTCGGCGGGTGCCGATTCGGCCTGCTTGCTCGGCAACTCAATGAAGTAACCGTGAATGCGGTTGTAACCGACTTTCAGGTTGGCCAGGCCGGTGCGGGCCTTCTCCCGGGCTTCCAGATCGATCAGGAACTGCCCGGCGTTTTCGCTGAGCGATTGCAGCTCGTCGAGTTCGCTGTCGTAACCGGTTTTCAACACGCCGCCGTCACGGATCACCGCTGGCGGGTTGTCGATGATGGCTTTCTCCAGCAGCGCCGCCAGTTCCGGATAGGTGCTGGTGGTCGTTGCCAGTTGAATGATGTGCGGAGCTTCAAGCTCGGCCATTGCCACCTGCAACTCTGGCAGCGCGCCGAGGGCATCGCGCAGACGCGCCAGGTCACGAGGACGGGCATTGCGCAGGCCGATCCGCGCCAGAATCCGCTCGATGTCACCGATTTCCTTGAGCTGCGGTTGCAGTTTCTCGAAGCGATAACGATCAAGCAGGCAGGTGATCGAAGTCTGACGTGCCAGCAATACGGTCAAATCCCGCAGCGGACGGTTCAGCCAGCGGGTCAGCAAACGGCTGCCCATGGCGGTCTGGCAGCGGTCGACCACCGATTGCAACGTGTTGTCGCGACCACCGGCCAGGTTGGTATCCAGTTCCAGGTTGCGCCGGCTGGCGCCGTCGAGCACCACGGTGTCGTCCAGGCGTTCATGACGCAGGCTGCGCAAGTGCGGCAGGGCAGTGCGCTGGGTTTCCTTGGCGTAGCTGAGCAGGCAGCCAGCAGCGCCGATGGCCAGGGTCAGGTTCTCGCAGCCGAAACCCTTCAGGTCCTGGGTGGAAAACTGCTGGCAAAGACTTTTCAGCGCCGAGTCGCGCTCGAAATCCCACGGCGCACGGCGACGGACCCCACGACGTTTCTCCGCCGGCAAGTCCTTCGGCCAGTCGTCCGGGATCATCAGCTCAACCGGGTTGACCCGCTCCAGTTCCGCCAGCAGGTTTTCCCAGCCCTTGATCTCCAGCACCGTGAAGTTGCCGCTGGTGATGTCCAGCACCGCCAGACCGAACAGACGCTCGTCCCCCAGCACCGCAGCGATCAGGTTGTCCCGACGCTCATCCAGCAGCGCTTCATCGCTGACCGTGCCGGGCGTGATGATGCGCACCACCTGACGATCCACCGGGCCTTTGCTGGTGGCCGGGTCGCCGACCTGCTCGCAGATCACCACCGATTCGCCAAGCTTCACCAGTTTCGCCAGGTAACCTTCCGCAGCGTGGTAAGGAATCCCACACATCGGAATCGCCTGACCCGCCGATTGCCCACGAGCTGTCAGGGTGATGTCCAGCAACTTGGCGGCCTTCTTCGCATCTTCATAGAAGATCTCGTAGAAGTCGCCCATGCGATAGAACATCAGCTGGTCGGGGTGCTGATTCTTCAGGCGCCAGTATTGCTGCATCATTGGCGTGTGGGAGGACAGATCGGAGACGGCTTTATTCATCGGATATAGGCAAATTCGTTGAAAGGTGTGGGGCAAAGGAGGGGCATCGGCCCGGCTTTTCCGCGATGGGCGCAAGGTTACCATGGGCGGTCCGCCCGACGCAGGCATGAAAGCCTCAACGCTATTTTTCGTGGGTCTATGCACAAATTATGCAATTTGGCATTTGTCTTCCGAAAAAAGATCAAGCACTATTCGCGTTATGCAAAAACGCAATGTTTCTACCGTCTTAAGAGCGCTGCTCGATCAGCACGGGATCTCCCCCACGGAGCTTCACCGTCGCACCGGCGTGCCTCAATCCACTCTCTCGCGCATCCTCAGCGGGAAGATCGTCGATCCTTCGGATAAACATATCTCGAAGATTGCCGAATACTTTGCTGTGAGCACCGATCAATTGCGGGGCCGCGCGGATGTCGCGCCGGCCGCCAGCGCCGGGCGCGATCAATTGCATTCGGAACTCAAGGACATAAGCCTGTGGGACGACGATACGCCTGTCGATGACGACGAGGTGTCGGTCCCCTTTCTTCGCGAGGTTGAATTGGCTGCTGGATCAGGAAGATTCGTCATCGAAGAGAGCGAGCGCTCTAGCCTGCGCTTCGGCAAGCGCAGTTTGCGCCATAACGGTGTGCAGTTCGACCAGGCCAAATGCGTGACTGTGCGTGGCAACAGCATGTTGCCGGTACTGCGCGACGGTGCCACGGTGGGGGTGAATGCCGGTAAATGCGGGATTGGCGACATCATCGACGGCGACCTGTACGCCATCAACCACAACGGCCAGTTGCGGGTGAAACAGCTTTATCGCCTGCCGACCGGGATTCGCCTGCGCAGCTTCAATCGCGATGAGCATCCGGACGAGGACTACAGCTTCCAGGAAATCCAGGAAGAGCAAATCGTCATCCTTGGTCACGTCTTCTGGTGGGGCATGTACGCCCGCTAACCTCACCACTGTCAGATAAAACCCGTCGCCCGACGGGTTTTTTTTCGCCTGCCAAAAACCGCCAACGCCTTTGTCTGTGGGACTTTCATGCGCCTGTGCATTTCTTGTGCATAAATAAATGCATTTATGCATTGACTGTATATGCATCCATGCATATTCTTTGTCTCAAGCCGCTCAACAAAGCGGCTCGAAACGAAGCTCTTTAGTTCCACCACAAAGGCAGCGATGAATCGGCCTCAACGGTTCAGAGGGTTGGCAACTGACCCGGGTGTGCAGCGTAAAGCACCAGAAGCAGTTATCCGGCGGGCAGGGACCGCGGTCGGAAAAACAATTTGAATGGACTCGTACCGCGCCAGTAGCGCCGAAAAGTCAGCTTCCTTTTTGACACGGGATTAAAGGAAGGCGAAGGAGCGCATTACTGAAAAGCCCGGTTTCACACCGGGCTTTTTGGAATGCCTACCTGATGCAGGCAGATCAACGTGTGCCGGGATGCCCGGCGATCAATAAGGATATGAAAATGAAGAAATACGCACGTGTAGTAAACGGAAAAGTCGACAACATCTACGAGACGGTCAATCCGATCACTGACGAGTTCCCAGTCGATCAACTCTGGGTCGACGTCACCGGCAGTTCGAGCAATCAGGTTGACTACGGCTACAACGCAGTCAACAGCGATGGCCTCTGGTCGTTCAATTCCGGGTTCCCTTGGCCGCAATCTGCGCTAGGTGAACAAATGCGCAATGAAAAAACCAAGCGGCTCGACAGTGTCATGACCAGCGTGGCGTCGTCGGGATTGCAATTCAAAGTTGATCTGGGCGTGGCCACTGCTGCCGAGCAGGCTTACCTGACTGCCTTCAAGGAGTATTGCGTTGCCTTTACTCAGGTCAACAAACAGCCAGGTTTTCCGCTGACCATCGTTTGGCCTGAGCTGCCGTAAAAACGGAGCGCATTACTGAAAAGCCCGGAATGCTCCGGGCTTTTTGGAATGCCTACCTCAAGAGACATCGATTGAATCCAACACACATCACTCATCAATCACCCCAGGAGGCGTGACATGACAAACGAGCAACAAGCGTTGCTGGACATGCCGATCTGGCTGGTCATCCTCCTCGCCGTGGCGGGCGGGGTGTCCGGCGAAATGTGGCGCGCCGACAAGGAGGGCGCCCGTGGCTGGTCACTGCTGCGGCGCCTGGCCCTGCGGTCCGGGGCCTGCATGATCTGCGGCGTCTCGGCGATCATGCTGTTGTACGCCGCGGGCCTGTCGATCTGGGCCGCCGGCGCCTTTGGCTGCCTGACGGCGATGGCCGGGGCGGACGTGGCCATCGGACTTTACGAACGTTGGGCCGCCAAGCGGATTGGCGTTTGTGAAGTGCCACCGCGCGATTCTCGTCCCGATCAACAGTGAACCGGCGTCGCTGATCTTCGTATTGCCATAGGAATAGGAGGCCATTGATGCCTGCTGTCATCGAAAAACCGTCGCAGCTGTTTTCTGCCATTGCCGAGACGTTGCGTACCGCCATTCCCGGCTTGAAGGTCGGGAGTCATCAAGACTTCGACGGCACTGTCGATCTGCCCTGGGTGCTGATCGCCATCGAACGCGATGCGCCGGGCATCCGTGCCAACGACGGACGTATCGCTCATGTCCTGACGGTTTCCTTGCAAGCCGTGTTGCCCGGTGCAGGGTTGGCAGTGTGCGATCTGGCCAGTGAGTTGAAAAGCCTGGTCGTCGATAACCGCTGGAAACTGCCGGGCGAGCAATGCGATCTGCCGATGAACATTGATGGCATCCCGTCCACGTTTATCAGCGATGCACGGGAGTACACCGCCTGGACCGTTTCATTTACCCAAACCCTGTACCTCGGCCCGACGCTGCTCGAAGACCCGTTGGGTATCCCGAAATTTGCCCGTACCTGGGAGGTGTCGAACATCGACGACCCGGATCAATACACCGCACTCGAGGGCTGATCCATGTTTGATGCGCTGTTACGTATGCAACTGGGGCCGATCATCGAGCGTTTGGCCGAGATGGAAACCGAGCTCGAAGACCTGCACCGGCGTGCCGACAGTTTCTGTCGCATCGGCGTGTGTCAGGAAGTCGATGCGGCCAGCAATACCTGCAAGGTCCGTCATGGGGAACTGCTCACCCCGGCGATCCGGTTTTTCAACCCAAGCGCCGGGGCACAGAGCGAGTCGCGGATTCCTTCCGTGGGTGAGCAGTGTTTGCTGCTGAACCACGGCGGTGGCGAGGGCGGCGGGCAGTCGGTGGCGTTGTTCGGTCTCAACGGCGGTCAGTTCCCGCCCGTCTCGACACAGGCATCGCTGACGCGTCGCCTCTATCAAGACGGCACGGAAAGCGGTTACGACCACGCCAGTCATGTCTTGCGCTGGAAGAACGGCCCGGCGGCGTTCACCGGCTCCCGTGAATCCCTCGAGTTGAACATCGGCCCGGCGAGGCTGGCGATGAGGCCAGAGGCCATCGAATTGCAACTGGGCGCCGTCGGCCTGCGGCTCGACGCTTCCGGTGTGCATCTGAGCGGCCCGTTGGTGGATCACCAGGGTCGCGTCATCAGTACTGCATAAAGAGCTTCCCATGATCGGAATCGATAGAAACACCGGCACAACGGTCGACGACTGGCTGCAGTTCGTGCAGCGCGCCACCCGGGCGCTGACCACGCCGTTGGGCACACGTCAGAAGCGCCCTTTGTATGGTTGCGCACTCACTGAGTTGCTGGGGCAGAACCTCGGCGACGACCTGCTGATTCTCGCCCAGAGCCATGCGGCCCAAGCGTTTTACAACAAGTACAACGGCATCGACGATTTCGAGCCGCAGGTCATTGTGGCCAGCCGCTACGGTGCCGGGTTGTTATTGCGTTTCGCCGGCATCTGGAAAAACCGCCAACAGACCTTCGAGGTGGTGGCATGAGTATGTTGATACCTGGCCAGAACCAGTTGGCCGAACCGGCAATCGTCACGGTCGAAGTGTTCGAGGATCTGCTCGCAGAGTTCAAGACCTTCGTTGTCGAGTATGTCGGTGCCCGTTCCTCCGAGAGCGCGGCCAAGCTTGCGGTCAGCCTGGAAAACGAAAGCGAGTTGCTGACCCTGGCCCTTGAGGCGTTTTGTGTACGGCTGCAAACCCACGAACGCAAATACAACGCCCGCATCAAGCAGATGCTGGCGTGGTGGGCCACCGGCACCAACCTCGACGCCCGCCTCGCGGACATGGGGCTTGAGCGCCAGTTGCTGGACCCGGGCGATCCGGCGGCATTCCCGCCGATCGATCCGGTCTACGAGAGCGATGACGACGCCCGGTTGCGTTATTACCTGGCGCCCCATGCCCCGGCGGCGGGCTCGCGGATGCAGTATCGGCGCGAGATTTTCACCCTTGGCGAACGGCCTGCCGTGAAGGTGGAAACCACCGCGGCGGGAGTGGTGACGGTCACTTACACCTTCGACCCGGACGGCTATGTCGCGCAGGTCAAGGACGGCAACGGGCGCCGGACCGCGCCCGGCGAAGTCACGGTCACGGTGCTTTCCCGAGAGGGCGATGGCACGCCATCCCAAGCGCTGCTCGACGATGTTCGCCAGCATTTCGCCCGGCCTGATGTCCGGCCCGAAACGGACCTGGTCACTGTGCAGGGCGCGCAAATCAAGAACTACAAAATCCGGGTGATCGCGAAGATCAACCCGGGCCCCGATTCAGGGCTGACCAAGGTTGCCGCGCAACAGCAGCTGCAGGCGTATGCCGATGCCTGTCATCGCCTGGAAGGGCGAGTGGACCCGAGTTGGATCGACTACACGCTGCACAGCGCCGGGGCGGTTCAACTGCAGATCCTTGAGCCGGTAGCGCCGATTGTGACGAGCGCTTTTCAAGCGCCGTATTGCACGGGCGTCGAGGTCGAGGTGGATACGTTATGAGTGACGACACACCTCGCCCGAGCCTGTTGCCAGCCAACAGCTCACCACTGGAAAGGGCGCTTGATCTCGGTTTTGCCCGATTGCTTGAGCGTATCGACCCGCCGTTCCCCGAACTGATGAACCCCGCCAAAACACCGCTGGCATTCCTGCCGTACCTGGGCGCGGATCGCGGGGTCAGCGAATGGAGCTCCGAGGCGACAGAGGCGGAAAAACGCCTGACGGTGGAACTCGCCTGGCCTACCGCACGGCAGGCCGGGACGCGAAAAGCACTGGAAAATGCGGCCAAGGGTTTGCAATTGATGCCTGAGGTGCGCGCCTGGTACGAACAAACACCACCCGGCCCGCCTTACAGCTTTTCCGTCAGGGCCTTCACCGAACAGCCCTACAGCGAAGAAATCGACGCCCGTCTCGACCGACGCCTGGCCGATGCCAAAAGCGAACGCGACACCTTGAAGGTGTCCGTCGGCTTGAGCGCATTCGGCAGTCATGTCATCGGCGCCGCCACCGTATGCGGCGAGCTGACCACGGTTTATCCGATCGTCATCGAAGGGCTTGAAGCCTCGGGTCAGGCCTTTATGGCCGCAGGGCTCTACACCGTCGAAACCTCCACAATTTATCCTCAGGGGTCCTAAATGGCCGACTATTACACCCTGCTCACCAATGCGGGGATCGCCTACGAAACCGCCTGCAAGGCGGCGGGCACACCGATCAAGCTGTCGCAGATTTCCGTCGGCGACGGCGGCGGCGCGGTTTACAACCCGGCCGCAACCGCCACGGCGCTCAAGCGCGAAGTGTGGCGCGGGCCACTCAATGCACTGTTCCAGGATGAGAAGAATCCGAGCTGGTTGCTGGCCGAAGTGACTATCCCGCCTGAAGTGGGTGGTTGGTATGTACGTGAGGCCGGGATCTGGACTGATACCGGGATTCTTTACGCCATCGTCAAATATCCGGAGTCGTTCAAGCCGGTGCTGGCGACTTCGGGCTCGGGGAAAGAGTTCTACATTCGTTCGATTTTCGAGACCAGTAATGCGGCGCTGGTGACGTTGTTGATTGACGACACGGTGGTCAAGGCGACGCGGGCGTGGGTGATGGGCTATCTCGCTGATGAGTTGGCCAAGCTTGATGGTAAGCAATCAGTTCGCGCGGCGGCTACGGGCAATGTTGTGTTGAGTGGGGCTCAGCAGATTGACGGTGTCGCGTTGGTCGCCGGAGATCGTGTGTTATTGCCCTATCAGACATCGGCCAAAGACAGCGGCATCTGGGTTGTGTCCAATAGCGGTTGGTCTCGGGCTTTCGATGCCAATAGCAGTATCAAAGTAACGCCCGGCTTGACGGTCATGGTCGAAGAAGGGATAGCCAACGGCGACTCTCTGTGGCACCTGACAACCAATGGACCCATCACGCTGGGTACTACCGCACTGACCTTCGAAATGCTCGCGGGCAGGACTGGCATTCAGCCGGGTAGCTATCGAGGGCTGACCGTTGATAAGTACGGCCGGGCCATTGCGGGGGACAACCCGACCACGGTGGCAGGTTACGGACTGACAGATGTTTACACCAAGGCGCAGGTCGAGGCATTTGCACTTGGCGTGGCGGGTGATCGTGTGGGGGAGGTCACGCACTTCGCCATGGCAACGCCGCCGGCTGGCTTTTTGAAACGCAATGGGGCAGCCGTATCGCGAACGACCTATGCCGCGCTGTTTGCCAGGATCGGGACACTGTACGGGGCGGGGGATGGTTCTACGACGTTCAACCTGCCGGACTCTCGTGCTCATTTCGATCGGGGGCTCGATGACGGGCGAAACGTCGATCCGGGTCGTGTGCTCGGCAGTGCTCAGACGAGTCAGAACGCCGCTCACGTGCATGCGGGTAGTGCAGCAGTAGCCGGGAATCATACGCACTCGATTTGGATAAACCTGGATCGTGGGCCGGGCACCGACGGCAATGCGGTGTGGGGTGACGAGCCCTACTACGGGTCTGCGGGGGCGCCGACCAGTGCCGCCGGTGATCACACTCACGCGATCACCATTGCCAGTTCCGGTGGCACTGAAGCCAGGCCACTCAACACGGCTTTTCTCGCCTGTATCAAATATTAATCAGAACCACATTGGAGTTTTTGAGAATGTCAGACGAACGCATGGCCGTTGAAGGCGAGGTGTCCTGGTGGCTCGCCGATGAGGTCGCACCACCGACGATCTGTAATGTGCACCCCGTTACCGGTGAGTTCATCGGCGCGGGGGTAGCAGACCCGAGTCCTCTGGAACCTTTCACCTGGTTGATCCCCGCGCATGCTTATCAGTGTGAGCCGCCAACGCTGGAGCCTGGTCATACAGCGGTCAGGGTTTCAGGCGACGGGTGGAAAATTGTTGCGGACTACCGTGGAACGACGGTCTACAGCACCGAGACCGGTGAGGCGCAAGTCTGGGAGACGTTGGGTGACTTGCCCGAAGGTTATACACGTGAAGCTCCAGCGACCCAGTTCGATAAGTGGCAGGACGATCAATGGGTCGTCGATGAGGTCGCAACTACAGACGCCCTGAAAAAGAAAGCAGCCAGGAAGAAAGCGCTGCTGACGCAGTTCAGCACAAACATGATTGCCACATTGCAAAACGCAGTGGATTTGGATATTGCCACTGAAACCGAGATCGCGGATCTGCGCTCCTGGAAAATCTACGGCGTTGAACTCAATCGTGTCGATACCGTTGGAGGGGTACCCCAGGAATGGCCGATCAGCCCGAACGATGCCTTGGCGGCTGCCTGGCTGGTGGCTCAGGGCTTCGACGACCCACCTCGGGAAACCCTCACCGTTTCCGAGTAACGCCCCGCACCGTCGGGGCGTTTTCTTTTCCGTCAAGCACCCAACAACCCCTGACAGCCCCTTCCTCAAAAGGGGCTTTTTCGTATCTGGAGAACCCCAAATGGCACTACGCCAAACCTACACCGTGCTCGTCCCATTCCCCACCGGGGGTGGCCACTGGTCGAGCATCGGTCAAGAACTCGACCTGCTCGATGTGGAGGCCAGTGCGTTGCGCAGCGCTGGTCGTCTGGAGCTGAAAAAAACCGAGGCTGCCGAATCGGCCTCTACAACCACCCCGGCCAAAAAGGCCGCTGCCAAGAAGGCTGAATAACCATGGCTGAGGTTTTGAACTTCGAGCACAACGGCATTACCGTCAATGCCACTGAATCTCCCGAGGCCATGGGTGGCCTGGGCGACAACGTCATCGGTCTGGTCGGCACCGCGCCGAAAGCGGATCTGCTGATTCCGCGTAACGCCCCGTTCCGCATCAACAGCTTCACCACCCAGGCACTATTGGACCCGACCGGTACCGAGTCGGGCACGTTGTTCCACGCGGTATTCCAGATCCTCAAAGTGGTCAAGGTGCCGGTCTACGTGGTCATCGTCGAAGAGGGCGCAACCCCCGCCGACACCCTGAATAACGTGATCGGCGGCATCGAACCAGTGACCGGTCGCAAACTGGGTCTGGCCGCACTTGGCGGCGTGCCTGAAGACCTGACGATCATTGGTGCACCGGGTTTCACCGGCACCAAAGCGGTGGCCAGTGAGTTCGCCTCGTTCGGCAAACGTATCAAGGCTCGCGTGGTACTCGACGGCAAGGATGCGGCAGTCGCCGATCAAGTGACTTACAGCCAGGAGCTGGGCGGTGCGGACCTCGGTTTCGACCGTTGCCTGCTGGTGCACAACATGCCGTCGGTGTACTCCAAGGCGGCGAAGAAAAACGTGTTCCTGGCGCCATCGAGCCTGGCCATCGCCGCGCTCGCCAAGGTCAAGCAATGGGAGAGCCCGGGCAACCAAGTGACCTACGCCGAAGACGTTTCGCGCGTCGTGGAATACAACATCCTCGACACCTCCACCGAAGGCGATCTGCTCAACCGTTACGGCATCAGCTACTACGCCCGGACCATCCTCGGCGGCTTCTCGCTGCTGGGTAACCGCTCCGTCACCGGCAAGTTCATCAGCTACGTCGGCCTTGAAGATGCGATCAGCCGCAAGCTGGTGAAGGCCGGTCAGAAAGCCATGGCCAAGAACCTGACCAAGTCGTTCATGGATCAGGAGGTCAAGCGCATCAACGACTGGCTGCAAACCCTGGTCGCCGACGAAACCATCCCCGGCGGCAGCGTGTACCTGCACCCGGAATTGAACAGCGTCGAGAAGTACAAAAACGGTACCTGGTACGTGGTCATCGACTACGGCCGCTACGCACCGAACGAACACATGATTTATCAACTCAACGCCCGCGATGAAATCATCGAGCAGTTCCTGGAGGACGTTCTCTAATGTTTACCAACCGCGTAAGACAGGCCATCGCGGCCACCCTGCAAGGCCTGCCGTTGTCGGCGACCGTGGAAGAGTTCACACCGCCGAAGATCGAGTTCGACATGGAAAACATGGTCGGCGGCCGCTTCATCGTCGAGGAGATGGCCAAGAGCGCCAAGGCCCTGGGCGCCAAGTTGATCCTGCAGGGCGCCGGTCCCGAAGTGATGCTGGCGCTGGGCGTGAAGCTGGGCGACGACATCCTGCTGAACGTGCGTGAAGCCGGTCAGGATCAGGACGGTAACACCTGGTTCACCTACCACACCGTCGGCGGCAAGCTGAAGGTCCTCGAGGAAGCCATCGTGAAAATGGGTGAAAAACCCAAGACCACCCTGGAGCTCTCTTGCCGCACCTACAACCGCCTGGAAAACGGCGTTCCAGTGATCGATGTCGACGTGCGCACCCAGAAGTTCGTGCTCAACGGCGTCGACATTCTCGGTGATGCCCGCCGCGCCGTGTTGCTGCCGTAACACGAAGGCCAACCAAGGCGCACAACCTGTGGGAGCGGGCAGGCTCGCTCCCACAAGGATTGTGGCAAACAGATCCCTGCGCAGCAGCCTTTCATGAATCACCAAGGAATTTCTTACATGTCCTGGATACCTCCCAAGCATGTCCTGTTGTCACCAATTACCGGTGATGACGGATCCGAGATCGAGCAGATCCAACTCAAACCGTTGTACTACGCCGCGCAAAAAGAGGCCCTGGCCCGTGCCGGCGATGATGAGGACGATCAGTTCTTCGAGCTGGCCATATTGGCCACGGGGTTGTCGGTCAAGGAACTGGACCAGCTCAAACGCCCGGACTACGTGAGCATCGCGCAGTACGTGCATGAGATGTCGACTCGCCCGGCTTCGTACTTTCTGGAACAGCAAGCGCAGGGCGAACAATCGGTAGACCCCGATCAAGTGTCACTGCTGCAACCGCTCAACGTGGCAGGCCGCAGCATGACCTCGCTGACCCTGGAAATGCCGGTGCTGCGCGCCACCAAGGCGATGAAAAAACTGAAGACGGCCAAGGAACGCGCCGAGTTCATCACCGCCCATTGCACCGGGCTGATGCTGCCCGATCTGGACCTGCTGACCGTGCCCGACTGGACACAGCTTCAGGTACGCATCGACGATTTTTTAAACAAACCGGCGGACTTCTTTCGGAGCGCGACATCGAAGTAATCCTCGATGTGGTGCCGCTCATTTACTCGGTAAGTGAGGCGGAAATTCTGGAGTGGGACGCCGGCAAGGCATTGCGCCGCTACGACATCGCGATCACTCGCCTTGGCGTGAAACAGGAGTAGAGCAGGATGGCAGACAGTAAGTATTCGCTGTCCGGTGCGGCAAGCATCGAATTGCCGCAACTGGGCAGCGCCTCTGAAACGTCGGGCCTGAACCTGGCACTGACCACGGCCAGCCTCGACATCCGTCTGCTGGTGTCTGAACAGGTCAAGCTTCGCGAAGCGCTGGCGTTGTTGAACATTGCCCTGTCGTCGCAGCAGTCGCTGCTCAAGGCGAATGCTTCGGTGCCCGCGGCAAGCAGTGAACCAAAGTCCAAGTTAAAGGCTGAGGTTGATCAGCGCACGCCGCCGGATTTGCTCAAGTCGGCGATGGCGACCGAATTGGCGATGGTTGAGCTCAACCAAGTGCTGAAACTGGACAACGTCCAGTTGCAGAAACTGTCGGAGGCCAACCTGAAAATGGCCACTGACAAGCAGGTTGCTCCGAGCGGGGCAACGGCGGTTCAACTGGCTCAGGTCGAGTTGGCGGCGGCGAAGGCGGGTATCGGGGACGGGCTCGACCCGGCTAAAAAGCAGGACGAACTGCTGAACTTCACCCGAGATAGCGCGGTGACGGCGTCGGCGTTCAATCTCGACGTCAAGGCCGCCAGCGAGATGCTGTTGGGTTGGCGTAATTCGATGAAGCTGGATCGCGGACAAAGCCTGAGTCTG
Organism: Pseudomonas sp. Pseusp18; assembly: GCF_059506005.1. NCBI lineage: Bacteria > Pseudomonadati > Pseudomonadota > Gammaproteobacteria > Pseudomonadales > Pseudomonadaceae > Pseudomonas > Pseudomonas sp. Pseusp18. Next base: position 5,299,022 of record NZ_CP169240.1, on the reverse strand, counting down.
GCGGATGCAACCAACCATCTCGGCAACAGCGGTCTGAATGTCAAAGCGGCAGACATCGGTTCTGTGGTGCAACGCAGTGGCGAGGCGGGCATCGCCGCGGGCATGACGCCGGAACAGATGGCGGCCCTCGCGGCGGCGTTCTTGAACAGCGGCGCGGACAAGTCCGGTGCCGGTGAGGCTTTGAAAGGTTTCACCACGGTTTTGGCCAAGGGGGACGCGGCTTCACCGGAACAGCGCAAGGCTTGGTCTGACCTGGACGGCAAATTCAATCCAGGGATGTTGGCTGATGGCCTGCGCAAGGACGCGCCGGGAACGATCAACCTGGTGCTTGAAGCACTGAAGAAAAAACCTGCAGAAGAACAGCAGTCACTGACCAAGACATTGTTTGGTGATAACGCGGCGATTCTTGAACTGTTGAAAAAACCGGAAGACGTCCAAAAGGCTTTTTTACTGGTGTCCGAGCGGACATCCGACGGGACGTTGCCGAAGTTCAACGGTTCCGTAGCGAAATCCGCCGAGGCGCTTGGGGAAACCTCGCAAGGGCGCTGGAATGCGCTGGATGCGAGTAAGAACCGGATGTTCGCGGCGGGCGGCAATGCCCTGGCGCCGTTGACTGATGGTTTGATGGTGTCGCTCGGCGCATTGGCCGATGGCTTGAGCGGGGTCGCTGAAGCACAACCGAAAGCTACTGCAGGATTGCTGGTGCTCGCGGGAGCCATTGCGTTGGCGCGTGGTGCTGAAATCAAGGTCGCGATGGCCTCGGCCATCACCGCCGCAGCAACAAAACTTCTGGTTCTGGCAGGTGCGCGACCGATTTCCGAAACGGGGGATCTGACAGCCGATGCCAAGGAACGCGGTCGTAAGGGCAAAAAGCAATCCCGAGGCGCAAGGGCCGGAAAAAGCGCAGCTCCTGGAAAAGCCGCGATCAAGCCCATCCCAAAAAGCGCAGCCAAACTGCCACGTATGTCGACCGGGAGTCGCTTGCTGGGTGCCGCCAGAATGGGCTCGGCAGTCACCAAGCGGGTCGCGCCGCTGATGCTGCTCAGTGCTGGTTACGATGCCGTCAAAGGCTTGCAGGCGGGTGATACCAAAGCGGTCGGCGGGGCGCTGGGCTCGGCCGGTGGCGGACTCGCCGGTACTTATGCTGGCGCTGCTGCCGGCGCCCTGATCGGCAGCGTGGTGCCTGTTCTGGGCACGGCGGTCGGTGGCGTAATCGGTGGTTTGTTGGGGGGAATGGCGGGCAGTTGGGGAGGGGAATGGCTGGGTGAGAAACTCGCTACACCCGCCGACAAGCTCGCCGCTCCAGATCAGGTCAGCAAAGACCTGACCAACGCCCAGACGAGTAATCAACAGAACACGGTTAACGCGAACATCTACATCAACGGCCAGGATCAGGCCAGCGCCAGTCAATTGGCGAACCTGGTTGTGCAACAGATCACGGGTCAATTCGGACTCATGACCATGCCCAACTCACTCGCCATGCGAAGTGATGCGGCCCTGACTGATGGAGGTACGTGATGCGTCAGCAAATGGCACTCGGCAGTTTCATTTTCGGCCTGTCCAGAAACTTCGCTTACCACAGTCTGGTGCGCACCTCGGACGGCGGCTGGAAGAGCATCGACATCCTCACCAGCAAACCCAAATCCAGTCAGGTCGGCCAAGGCCTGCAAGGGCTGACGATAACAGGCAAGTCGATGTACGCGACCGCCATGGATCGGCTCGATGAGCTGCGTGCCTTGCAGGCGCTGCGCATCCCTTTGCCCTTGGTTGACGGCATCGGCCGCAACTGGGGTCTGTGGCAGATCAACAAGGTGTCGGAAACCCAAAACAACATCCTTGATGACGGCACCGCGATGGTGGTCGATTGGATTATCGAGTTGACGGAGTTCGCCAATGCGTAGGGTTCGAAGTATCGCCGGTGATTCGGTGAATCTGTTGCTGTACCGCGAGCTTGAGCGTGGTGACGATGCCACCGAAGAAGCGCTTTGGCGTCTTAATCCGGAGCTTGCCGAATGGGGGGCAATATTGCCGGCGGGGTTGTGGGTTGTGCTGCCGGAAGTGGATTCGAAACCCGTCGCACCCACACCGGTTTCGGCCTGGGATTAAGGAGGCAGCATGTCACTGGGTTTCACGCCTGCTGTGGAAATTTACGGCGCGAATGCTGCGCTGCTCAACGAACGATTAATCAGTTGGACACACATCGACGCAGCGGGAATTGAATCCGATCAACTGACGCTCGTGATCAGTCTGGATGGGCTTGAAGGGTTGCCCAGCCTGGGCGGAAAAATCGGCCTGCGGGTCGGTTATCTGGAATCGGGGCTGGTGGATAAAGGCGAGTTCGTCATTACCCGGCGCACGCCGACTCTGTTTCCCCTGCGTCTGACGCTGGTGGCCACGGCGGCGCCGTTCAGTGCGACGGATCAGACCGGGTTCAAACAGCGCCGATCGGTCAGCCATGGTCCGACGACCTTGGGTGCCTTGTTCCGCCAGTTGACATCCAGGCACGGGTTTTCCCCTCGTGTGGCCCCGGACCTGTCGCTGATAAAAATCGCGCACATCGACCAGTCCAACGAAACCGACATGGGTTTTCTGACGCGACTGGCCTACCTGCATGATGCCGTCGCCAAACCGGTCAACGAGCTGTATGTGCTGGCACGGCGCGGTCAGGCGAAATCGTTATCGGGCAAAGTTCTGCCGACCATAAAGCTGTCGGTGACGACCAACAATCGCCCAGGCGATCACGCCTTTATCTCCGCCGTCCTGGATGAAACCGCCCGGGCGAAATACCAGGGCTGCAAGACCAGTTGGTGGGACGCGGCGGCCGGTAAAGTGCGGGTCGAGGAGAGCGGCATCGCGCCGTTCAAGACCCTTCGCCAGCGGTTTCAGAGCGCGGACGATGCCCGGGCCGCCGCCGAAGGCGAGACCCGCCGGATGATGCGCGAAGCACTCAAGGTGACGGTCGAATGCCCTGGCAATCCGGGGTTATCCGCTGAAGGGATCGTTTTGCTGGACCCCACCTGGCCGGATTTCATGCGCGGGCGTTGGTCAATCGACAAAGTCACCGCCAGCGGCGACCGGGAAAAAAGCTATCGCTGCAAGATTGACGCGACCTGCCTGGACGCCAAGGCATAGCCCACACCCAAAATCACCCCCGCCCCGTAGCAGCTGCCGAAGGCTGCGTTCGGCTGCGCAGCAGTCGTAAATCCTGATACCCGGATTTGTCTGAAACACCACGTCGCCTGGTTCACGACTGCTGCGTCCGAACGCGGCCCGAGCCGAACGCAGCCTTCGGCAGCTGCTACAAAAATTTGCGTCGCTGCTCACTCATTTCATTCGATTCTGGAGCGCCCTCATGAAGATCACGCCGATCCTCACGCAGCTGCGTGAGCAATGCCCGACCCTGGCCAATCGTGTGGCGGCGGGCATTGACCTCACCACCCTGCAAGCCAACAACCCGCTCGCCACGCCTTGCGCCTACGTCGTCCCCATCGCCGATGTGGCGAGCAAAAGCGTGGCGCAACACCTGATGCTGCAACCGATCCGCGACCGCTTCGAAGTCACCCTGGTGCTCGACACCACGGACGCCGCCGCAGCGCTGGATCAACTGCACGACCTGCGCGCCGAACTGTGGCGCGCACTGGTGGGTTTCAAGCCCGGCAATGACTACAGCGCCATCGCCTACGACGGCGGCGAACTGGTTTCCATCAACAGCAGCCGCGTGCTCTATCGCCTGCGCTTTTTCGCCGAATTCCAGCTCGGCCGCAATCTGCCGGGGCAACCGGCGCAGAGCTGGCACGAGCGTGAACTGGACGGCTTGTCGTCCTTTACCGGGGTCACCGTGCGGGTCGATGCGATCGACCCGGCGGACCCCAATCTGCAACGCCCGGGCCCCGACGGGCGCCTGGAACTGACTTTCTCTGGAGACGTAACCCTATGAGCAAACGCATCACCGTGCTGCCGGCCCCGGGCCGTGTCGTGCCGGACCCGGAAGCGGGCGATCTGTTGCCCCTCGAGGGCCGTGAAGTGCCGGACAACGCCTGGTGGCGTCGACGTCTGGCCGATGGCGATATCACTACCAAAGCCGTGAAAGCGGCGAAACCACAGGGAGCCAAATAATGGCGATCGGATTCAGCAACATCCCCGCGGACATTCGTGTTCCGCTGTTCTATGCCGAAATGGACAACTCGGCCGCCAATAGCGCGTCGTCGGCCATGCGCCGCCTGATCGTCGCTCAGGTCAACGACAACATTGCGCCGGCCGATGCCGGCAAACTGGTGCTGGTGTCCAGCGTGGCGCTGGCCAAAAGCATTGGCGGCCAGGGCTCGATGCTCGCCTCGATGTACGAAACCTGGCGCAAGACCGACCCGATCGGCGAGATCTGGTGCCTGCCGCTGCACAGCACCGAAGGCAGCATTGCCAAAGGCGTGCTGACTCTGACCGGTGCGGCGACCCAAAGCGGCGTGCTCAACCTGTACGTCGGCGGCGTTCGCGTTCAGGCGGCTATCGTCAACGGCGCCACCGCGGCGCAAGCGGCCACCGCCCTGGCGTTGAAAATCAATGCCAGCGCCGATCTGCCGGTCACTGCGGCGGCGGTCGGAGGTGTGGTCACCCTGAGCGCCAAATGGACTGGCGACAGTGGCAACGACATCAGCCTGCAATTCAATCGCCTGGGCAAGAGCAACGGCGAAGAAACCCCGGCCGGCCTGACCTCGGCGATCACCGCCATGACCGGCGGCGCCGGTGTGCCGGATCAAGTGGCTGCCGTGGCGGCGCTGGGCGATGAACCGTTCGAGTTCATTTGCATGCCGTGGTCGGATCTGTCGACCCTCAACACCTGGCAAGCGGTCATGGATGACAGCACCGGTCGTTGGTCCTGGGCCAAGCAATTGTTCGGTCACGTCTACAGCGCCAAACGCGGCACCGTCGGTACGCTGGTGGCGGCAGGGCAAGCGCGTAACGACCAGCACATGACCATCCAGGCGCTGGAACCGGGCGTACCGCAACCGTTTTGGGTGCAGGCCGCCGCACTGGCTGCGCGCACCTCGGTGTTCATCTCGGCCGACGCCAGCCGTCCGACCCAAAGCGGCAGCCTGCCAGGTCTCGACCCGGCCCCGGCGAGCGAGCGGTTCACCCTGACCGAGCGTCAGTCGCTGCTCAACTACGGCATCGCCACCGCGTATTACGAAGGCGGCTACGTGCGCATTCAGCGTTCGATCACCACCTATCAGAAGAACGCCTACGGCCAGGCAGACAACTCCTACCTGGACAGCGAAACCATGCACCAGTCGGCGTTCATCGTGCGTCGTCTGCAAAGCGTGATCACCAGCAAATACGGTCGCCACAAACTGGCCTCCGACGGCACCCGTTTCGGCGCCGGCCAGCCAATCGTTACCCCGAGCACCATTCGCGGTGAGCTGATCGCCCAGTACGCCAAGCTCGAACTGGAAGGCCATGTGGAAAACGCCGAGCTGTTTGCCGAATACCTGATCGTCGAGCGCGACACCCAGGACCCGAGCCGGGTCAATGTGCTGTTCCCGCCGGACTACATCAACGGCCTGCGCGTGTTCGCGCTGCTCAACCAGTTCCGTCTGCAGTACGACGACGCAGCCTGATCGCTGCCTTTGACTGTGTGAATTCGGCCCACCGCGCGTGGGCTTTTTATTTGAAGGGAGAAACACCATGGGGCAACTGATTGCGGGCACCTGCTACGTCAAAGTGGACGGCGCTCAACTGACCATCAACGGTGGCTGCGAAGCACCATTGATGGCCGTTAAACGGGAAACCGTCGTGCCGGGCTTTTACAAGGAAACCGACATCGCGCCGTCGTTCAAAGTGACGGCGCTGCACACCGCAGACTTCCCGCTCAAGCAACTGATCGCAGGCTCCGACATGACCGTCACCTGCGAATTCAGCAACGGCAAAGTCTACGTACTGGCCGGCGCCTACCTGGTGGAAGAGCCGGTATCCAAAGGCGATGACGCCACCATCGAACTGAAATTCGAAGGCATCAAGGGGACCTGGCAATGAGCAACGCCGTGAAGCTTCAAGTTGCGATCGAAGCCCACGGCGAGCCCTTGACCGAGCTCAACCTGCGCCGCCCGACGGTGCAGGAAGTGCGGGCGATCAAGGCGCTGCCGTACAAGATCGACAAGAGCGAAGAGGTCAGCCTCGACATGGACGTCGCGGCCAAATACATCGCCGTGTGCGCCGGCATCCCGCCGTCATCAGTCAACCAGCTGGATCTGGCTGATCTCAACACGCTGAGTTGGGCGGTCGCGAGTTTTTTCATGAGTGCGGCATCGGAGCCATCACCGACCTGATCGCAGTCGCCTATGACCTGGCCTGGTTCTGGAAGGTTGACCCCGAACAGATGATGGCCAGGCCACTGGATGTGCTCCGCGAATCGCTGGAGCACGCGCAACGGATCAATGCGATGCAGCAGGTGCAGTGATGGCAGACACACAAACGAAAGGGAAAACATCGGTGCTGCTCACGGGCATCGACGAACTGTCACCCAAACTCGGCGCCCTTCGGGAAAAAGTCGAGAGCTTCAAGAAAAACCTGGAGCAGACCGGCCTCGGCAAACTGGACATCAGCGGTCTGTTCAAGGGCGGTAGCGTGATCACGCCGTTCGTGGATGCAATCAAGGTGTCCGACGCGTTCAAGGGCAAATTGACCGAGGTCAGCGAATCGGCTGAAGGCGTTGATTTACCGAAGGCGCCGGCAAGCGCTACGCAAAACATGAATGTGTTCAGTCGCTCGATGGAGCAGGTATCGATCGCGGCCAACACGGCCTTGCAGCCTGCTGTCGCGACCGTAACGGCAGGTCTTCAACCGTTGTTGGTTGGATTTGGCAGCCTGCTCGATGACAACCCGAAACTGGTCGAAGGGCTGGCGGCAGGTGCCATCGCATTTTCGGCAATGCAAACGGCCGTGACTGGCGCGACGCAAGTGTTCGATCTGATGAGCATGGTGCTCAAGACCAATCCGATCATGCTGATTGCCATGGGCATTGCCATGGCGGCCGGTGTGATCATTGCCAACTGGGAGCCGATTTCGACGTTTTTCGCCGGGCTCTGGCAAAAGGTTGTCGGTTATTGGGCTCCGATCAGCGGCGTTTTCTCGGCAATTTTTGATCAAGTCAAAGCAGTCGTGAGTGCGGGATTCGACTTCCTCAAGGCGTGGTTTGCCTGGACGCCCTACGGAATGATCCTGAACAACTGGGGGGCCGTTGTCGGTTTGTTTGCGGCGATCTGGGATCTGCTCGTGGCACTGACTGTGCCGGTGAAGGAGAAACTGCGCAGCCTGTTCGACTGGGTGCCGCTGGACGCCATTGCCGCCGCTTGGGATCAGGTCCCTGCCATGTTCTCGGGCTACTGGGAGTCGATCAAGCTTGGAGCGCAGGCGTTCTTTTCCTACCTCAGCGGGCTGTTCACTTGGTCGCCCTTGGATGCACTGAGCGAAACATGGGCATCTGTGGTTCAGTTTTTCAGTGAAAAAGCGGAAAAGCTCCGGGCCATTCTGGCGCCCATCCAGGAGATGCTTGGCGGTAGCTTTGGTGGTTTTATCGCCCAAATTACCGGCAAGGTCGAAAGCTTCACCGAGGTGCAAAAGAAAACCAATGCTGAAGGCAAGGGGGAGTTTGCGCCGGTGGCGGCGTTCATCAATGCCGCTTCCGAGCAGCCCTCAAACGCGCTGGCGACTCCCGGCAGTTTGCCGCTCAAGTCGTCGTTGTTGCAGCCCGGTTCTCTGACTCAAAACTCCAACGCCTTGATCCAACAAAGCGCCGCCAACAATCGCACGCAACTCGAAGGCGGCCTGACGGTTCGCTTCGAAAACGCGCCGGCCGGGCTGCGCACCGATCAACCGCAAACCAATCAACCGGGGCTGTCGCTCAACTCGCGCATCGGCTACCGCTCACTTTCCCTGGGAGGCTCCAATGAGTTGGCGTGACCGTTTGTTGCCGGCGTCCTTTCGCGGTGTCGGTTTCTGGGTCGATCAGGCGAAAACCCCGGTCGGTAAAAAGGGCCAGTTGCACGAGTATCCGCAGCGGGACCTGCCGTTTTTCGAGGGCCTTGGCCAGCAGGCGAAGATCCACGATCTGACGGCGTTCATCGTCGGCCCCGATTGCCTGGAGCAACGCGACAAGCTGCTCAAGGCGCTGGAGCAGGGCAGTGGTGAACTGGTCCACCCGTGGCTGGGACGGCTACAAGTCAAGGTCGGCGAATGCGACATGACCCACACCCGCCAGGACGGCGGGCTGGTGACCTTCGCGCTGAAGTTTTACCCCGATGAACCGCTGCCGTTTCCGACGGCCACGATCAGCACGCAGAAGGTGCTGCTGGCCAAGGCCGACACTTTGCTGGGTTCGGCGGTGGCGCGGTTCGAAGAGGTCATGATCCGGATCCAGGCTGCGCGGATAGGTATCAACAATCTGCGCAACAGCCTGACCGGGGTGTATGACGTGATCAAGGAACAGCTCAAACCGTTGATCGAGGAGTACCGGCAGATCACCGAGCTGGTCAAAGCGGTCAAGGAGCTGCCCAAGGAAGTGGCGGCGGAATTCAAGGGCTTGCTCGGCGATATCAAATCGCTCAAGGACTTCGCGAAGGAGGGTTATCGCGGCGTGATTGCCGACGTGTCCCAACAGCTCGAAGCCATCCGCAAGGCCGATGCGCCGAAGCTCACCACCGGCAAGGACACCACGGCCGCGGCGCAAGCCATGGCCGATCTGGTACAGGACACGCTGCTGGTCAAAGTGGCGCAATGGGTCGCCTCGATGCCGGTCGCGTCGACACCGGTGAAACTGTCGTCGACACCATCGCTGGAGCAGCAGGCGAACCTGCCGGTCACCCGGCAGGAAGTGCCGGTCACCGACGATTTGAAAGCGCTGCAAAAGGCGCTTGTCGAGGCGATCAACCCGATGCTGGACAAGGCCAGTCCCGCGCATTATCAGGCCATCGACGATGTGAAGCAGGCGCTGCTTGCGCATCTCAAGGCAGTGGCTTCGTCGGGTGTACGACAGGTCAGCAAGTCTTTTCAGGAAAGCCTTCCGGCGCTGGTCGTGGCGTACAAGCAATTTGCCGACGCAACGCGGGTCACCGAAGTGATTCAGCGCAACGGGATTGCCCATCCAGGGTACGCGCCGAACGATGTGAAAGTCTCCGGGAAGTGAACCATGAACGAGATGGATAACCGCGTCACGTTGACGGTCGGCGGCCTGGAATACGGTGGCTGGAAAAGCGTGGAAATCACGGCGGATCTGGAGCGTCAGTTCCGCACCTTTAAACTCAACATCACCTGGCAATGGCCGGGACAGACCGTGGACAAGCGCATCCAGCCCGGTGATGCCTGTGAAGTGCGCATCGGCCAGGATCTGGTGCTGACCGGGTATGTGTTCAAGGCGCCGATCAGTTATGACGGGCGACAGATCAGCCTGAACATCGAAGGCAGTTCTTGTACTCAGGACCTGGTGGATTGCGCCGCGACCAACCGCCCGAACCAATGGCATGAGCAATCGCTGTTGAGCATCGTCGAAGCGCTGGCGATTACCTACAAGGTCTTTGTGGTCAGTGAAATTCCCGAGACCGCCCGGCTCAGCAGTCACACCATCGTGCCGGGGGAAACGGTGTTTCAATCCATCGACCGATTGCTGACGTTGTTCCGGGTGTTTTCTACCGATGATGCCCAGGGCCGGTTGGTGTTGGCCCGGCCTGGCAGTGGTGGCCGAGCCAGCGATGCGCTGGAGTTGGGCAAGAATATTCTGTCGGCCAACGCGCCGATGGATTACAGCCAGGTGTTTTCCGAATACCGGGTCATCGGTCAGCAAAAGGGCACGGACAAGAAGAGCGGGGCGGCGGTCAGTGAGGTTGAAGCGGTGTCTGCCGACCTGAGCTACAAGCGTCGGCGGGTCACGGTGATCAACGAAGGCATGCAGATCAATCCCGATCTCGCCTTGCAACGGGCCAACTGGGAAAGCGCCACCCGCGTCGGCAAGGCCAAAACCACCACCTATCAGGTGCAGGGTTGGCGGCAATCCAACGGCGATCTGTGGCGGCATAACACGCTGGTGCGGGTCAAGGATCCGGTGCTGGGGTTCGATGACGACATGCTGATTTCCAAGGTGACCTACTCGTTGTCGGCGCAAGGTTCGGTCACCACCCTGCAAGTCGCACCGCCGCACACCTTCGATGCCAATCCCGAGCCCCCGAAGAAAACCTGATAGCCCCTTAAAAGGTCGCAGCCTTCGGCCTCGCCCCTCCAAGGAATTCAACATGAGCCTACTGACACGCCTCCTGGCGCGCGGCACTGTCGTGCTCGCCAACTCGGCCACCAAGCTTCAATCGCTGCAAATGCGCCTCACCGCCGGCGAAGTGAACGACGACATGGAGCACTTCGAACCCTACGGTTTCACCAGCAATCCACTGGCCGGTGCCGAAGGTGTCGCCACGTTTCTGGGCGGTGATCGCTCCCACGCCATCGTGCTGGTGGTCGCCGACCGCCGCTACCGCCTCCAGTCCCTGGCCGCGGGCGAAGTGGCGATCTACACCGACGAAGGCGACAAGATCCACTTCAAGCGCGGGCGGATCATCGACATCGAAACCGCCACCCTGAACATCCGCGCCAGCAGCGCGGTGAACATCGACAGCCCGGTGATCAACCAGACCGGAAAAATCGTCTCCACCGGCGATCAGATTGCCGGTGGCATCAGCCAGATCAAACACGTACACGTCGGCGTGCAAGCGGGCAGCGGCCAGACCGGCGTACCGGCGGGAGGGCAGTGATGTTGATCAGTCAAAACCTCCACGCCGCACTGACCCGCGCAGTTCTGATCAGCCTGTTCACCTGGCGCCGGGCCGCCGATGACGATGCCCTCGACGACGAAGAGCGTTTCGGCTGGTGGGGCGACAGCTTTCCTACGGTGGCCGACGACCGCATAGGTTCGCGGCTGTGGCTGTTGCGCCGGGTCAAGCTGACCCGCCAGACCCAGATGGACGCCGAGTTCTACGCCCGCGAAGCCCTGCAATGGCTGATCGACGACGGCCACTGCAGCGCCATCGACATCATCAGCGAACGCCTCGACGCCCAGCGCCTGAACCTGCGCACGGTCCTGACCCTGGCCGACGGCGAACGCCTGGACATCAACCCCGATAACAGTTGGCAGGTGATCTATGCCGTTTGAAACCCCTTCGCTGCCGGTGCTGATCAAGCGCACCCAAAGCGACCTGGCCAGCGATTCGCTGCGCCAGTCCGATGCGCAAGTGCTGGCCCGCACCCTCGGTGGCGCCGCCTACGGCCTGTATGGCTACCTGGACTGGATCGCCGAGCAGATCCTCCCGGACAAGGCGGATGAGTCGACCCTGGAACGGATCGCCGCACTGCGTTTGAACCAGCCGCGCAAATCCGCACAAGCGGCCAGCGGCAGCGTCAGCTTTACCGCCAGCGCCGGTGCCGTGCTGGATGTCGACACCCTGCTGCAATCAAGCGACGGTCGCACCTACAAAGTGACCGCCGCGCGCACCACCAGCAACGGCCTCAACAGCACCACCATCGCCGCGCTCGAAGCCGGTAGCCTGGGCAATGCCGAGGCCGGCATGACGTTGATTCCGGTGCAACCGATCCTGGGCATTGCCGGTAACAGTTTCACGGTGCTGGCACCGGGATTGACCGGCGGCATTGCGCGGGAAAGCCTGGAATCCCTGCGCTCCCGGGTCATCAGTTCCTATCGCATCATTCCCCATGGCGGCTCCGCGCAGGACTATGAAACCTGGGCGCTGGAATGCCCCGGCGTGACTCGCGCGTGGTGTCTCGGCAGCTACCTTGGTCCTGGCACCGTCGGGCTGTTCATCATGCGCGATAACGACCCGGAACCCATCCCGACCGCCGCGCAACTGGCCGAAGTTCAGGCTTACATCGAACCGCTGCGCCCGGTTACTGCCGAGTTGCACGTGCTGGCACCAGTGCAAGTGCCTGTCACTTACCGATTGAGCCTGACCCCGGACACCACCGCTGTGCGCGCCACTGTCGAAGCACAACTACGCGATCTGCATAACCGCGAGGCGGGCCTCGGCGACACGTTGCTGCTGACCCACATCGCCGAAGCCATCAGCAGCGCCACCGGCGAAAACGACCACAAACTCTTGTCGCCGATCGCCGATGTAGCAGCAGCCAACAACCAGTTGCTGACCTTTGGAGGTTGCGTATGGCAGGCATAAGAACCGCCGCGCAATACCACACCCAACTGCGCAGCCTGCTGCCCAGCGGGCCGGCCTGGGACCCTGAACAAGTTCCTGAACTCGAAGAAGTGCTCGAAGGTGTGGCACTGGAGCTGGCCCGCCTCGACGCCCGCGCCGCCGACCTGCTCAACGAAATGGACCCGGCTGGGGTCAGCGAACTGGTACCCGATTGGGAGCGGGTAATGAACCTTCCCGACCCATGCCTGGGCGCCACGCCACTGTTCGATGACCGCCGCCTGGCCGTGCGCCGGCGACTGCTCGCAGTCGGTAGTCAGACCATCAGCTATTTCGTCGAGATTGCCCGCACCCAAGGCTACCCGAACGCCACCATCACCGAACTCAGGGCGCCGCGTATTGGGCGCTCGCGTTTCGGTGCGGCGCACTTCGGTACCTTGCAGGCGCAGTTCATGTGGACCCTCAACACCGGCGGCCGCCTGCTGCTTGGGCGGCGTTTCGGTGCCAGCTACTGGGGCGAGCGTTTTGGCATGAACCCGGGCAATGCCTTGGAATGCTTGATACACCGCAGCGCACCAGCGCATACGCTGGTTTACATCAATTATGACTAGAGGATAGAAAAGTGGATTATCCAAAGAGTGTGCCCGGCGTTGGGCTAGTGAATGGACAGTTTGTGGATGAGAGCCCGGTCACCGGGACGCCGGGATCTTTGATTCCGTCGACATGGGGCAACGCAATCACGAGCGAGGTGTTGAATGTGATTGCAGCGGCGGGAATGGCACCCAGTGAAGTTGACCTGACGCAGTTGCTGAAAGCCATCGGTACCCTTGGCCAATCTGCTGCAAGCAGCTTTGCCATCGACACCGGCACGGCCAATAACTACGTCTGCAACTTCACGCCGGCGATCACCGCCCGCGTCGAAGGCCAGCCCCTGCGCTTCAAGGTCAAGACGGCGAACACTGGCGCCTGCATGATCAACGACGGCCTGGGGGCCGTCGCTATGGTTGGGGGTGCCCATTCAGCCCTTCGAGGTGGCGAGCTGGTCGCCAATGGTGACGCATGGGTGCAGTGGAACACCTCTATCGGCGGCGGCTCATACATCCTGCTGTTCTGCACTGGCGCGGCTGAGCAAATCGCTCCAGCAACGCAAAGCCAGCACGCGGCCCAACTGGGCCAGATAACCGGCAATGTCACCAGTATCAGTGCGGATACCACGCTGACCGCCGCGCAGAGGGGGTTGGTCATTATTGACGCGACGGCGTCTAACCGGACGATCACGCTGCCTGCCGCCAACACGGCACTTGGCGTGACTGACTTCATTGTTCGTCGCTTGGATAACACCGCCAATACTCTTGTTGTCACTGCGTCAGGGACCGACAAAATCAAATTTCACACCCACCTGAATGCGGCTGGATATTCATTCTTGGTCCTGATGGGGGCGTGCGATTACTGGCATTTGCGCAGTGATGGCGCGGGCAACTGGTGGCCGATAAGTCGTTACGACGGTACTCCGCTGGGTCGGTCGGTACTTGAAACCACGTCCTCGTTTAATCCCGGTGGTTACGGCGCCATGAACGGTGCGCTGTTGGCGCGGGCCTCCTTCCCCTGGTTGTGGGACCACGCGCAACAGTCAGGAATGCTGACCACGGAAGCCGCTCGCGCCGGCATGGAGGGTGGATGGACTTCTGGCGACGGTGCCACCACGTTCCGTTGTCCAGATGCCCGGGGGCGATTCCAGCGCCCCGCTGATGAGTCTCTCGGAATTGACCTGAATCGTGCGGCGGGTAGCTCGCAGGCCAGCCAACTCGGATCTCACAACCACTCCCTGCCCGGTGCAGGCACATTTGGCACGACAATGATGGGTGGTGGTACTAACAACTACGCGCAGTGGGTTGCCGGGGCCTCGGGGTACGCCGGAGGTTCTGAGACTCGCCCGATAAACATTGCCTACCCGGGCCGAATTAAATTGATCTGAGGTGTTTTATGTCCATTTACGTGTTTGATGCACTGGGTGTCTTGGTTGGCCCGGTTTCTCTTCCCGAAGTTCCCGGCTTGGGCTGTCAGTTGCCGAGCAATGCCGTCGAGCTGGCCGACTTGTTGCCGACGCCTGATCCGGGCAATGTTTGGGTGCTCGTCAACGCTGCGCCGGTTCAACTCGCCGATCATCGCGGGACGGTGTACAGCGTGACCACCGGCGCAGCGCAGGAGTGGTCCGAACTTGGCGAGCTCCCCAGCGAATATACGTTGCTCCCTTGTCCCGGTGCTTACTACGTCTGGAGCGGTACTGCGTGGCTGCTTGATGCCGCTGCGGTCGCTCAGGCTCAGTGCAATGCGCTAATGTCGGCGGCCAATCAAGTCACTGCCGGCATGGTTGACGCCTACATTGCCGGGTTGCTCGATGCAGCGGATACGGCGACCTTCGAGGCCTACGCGGCCTACCAGTTAGCGCTGAAAAAGATTGAGCAGCAACCTGGTTACCCAACCACTATTGCGTGGCCGACCTCTCCATAGCCGAGAGCGCAACTCCGATGCCCGCCAAGTGCCGGATTATTTTTTCCCGGAGAAAAGTATGCCCATCACCCAGCAGCAGTTGCTGCAGATCCTCCCGAACGCCGGCCCAGTTGCCGGCGTTTTTGTTCCTGTCCTGAATACAGCCATGGTCCGGTTTCAGATCATCACGGCTAGGCGTATTGCGGCCTTCATCGCGCAGATAGGACATGAGTCCGGACAACTCACCCGCGTCGTTGAGAACTTGAACTACGATGCGCCGGGTCTGATGGCGACGTGGCCAAGCCGGTTCCCGGCTGATTTGGCTGCTGCGCGCGCGCGTCAGCCGGAGAAGATCGCGAACATTGCCTATGCCTCGCGCATGGGTAATGGCAATGCCGCGAGCCGTGATGGGTGGACATATCGCGGTCGCGGTCTGATCCAGATCACCGGCCGAGCAAACTATCAGGAGTGCGGTGATGACCTCGGTATCGACCTTATCGGCAATCCAGA
Source organism: Pseudomonas sp. Pseusp18 (assembly GCF_059506005.1). NCBI lineage: Bacteria > Pseudomonadati > Pseudomonadota > Gammaproteobacteria > Pseudomonadales > Pseudomonadaceae > Pseudomonas > Pseudomonas sp. Pseusp18. The sequence goes on along the minus strand of NZ_CP169240.1, from coordinate 5,283,831 downwards.
TCTCCTGATACAACCGCAGTACGCCGCGCTGTCTGCGGCCTGGTTTTGGGAATTGAACGGTTTGAATGAACTGGCCGACCGCGACCAGTTCAACAGCATCACTCGTCGCATCAACAGTGGGCTTAACGGCCTGCAAGATCGTCTGTTGTTGTGGGCGCGGGCGAGGGCGGTGCTATGCCAGTCTTCGGTCTGATGCCGGTTTCTTGCCGGGCAATTGGGCTTGTTGTGTTTCTGGCTATGTTGGCCGGAAGCTCGGCGGCGCTGGCCTGGCACTTCCAGGATTGGCGGTATGGCCGGCAATTGGCGGAACAGGCTCGCGTGCACACCGAGACGTTGAGTCGGCTGGCGCTGGCAGCGGCAACGCAGCAACAGGCCGAGCAGGACAAGCGTCTGGCGCTTGAACAGCGTCTTTCAGCCAGTGAACAAACCCATTATCGAGCGCTTAGCGATGCCGAACGTGATCAAGGTCGCCTGCGCGATCGTCTTGCCACTGCTGATGTGCGCCTGTCAGTCCTCCTCGATGCCCATGACGCTGCCTCAACCTGTGCAGTGCCAGCCGCCTCCGGTGCCGGCGGCGTGGATCATGGCGCCGCACGAGCCCGACTTGACCCGGCGCATGCTCAACGAATTATCGCCATCACCGACGCCGGTGACCGTGGACTGATCGCGCTGGCTGCATGTCAGGAGTATGTGAAGACCATATCTGTCCGACAATGAAAGCAGTAGGTGAATTTTGATTGCACAAACGTTGATTTGCTACCGTTTGGTATTGTGTTCTAATTGATACATTCACAATGCCCTATCTCGCCCAAATGACCACATTGAAGGTGAGCGTTCCTTATTAAGAAAGGATGCTGTATGAGTCGTGTTGCGCTCGAACAAGAAAATAATAAGTTGTGGTTTTTGCAGTTTCTACGTGGCGTGGCCTGTCTACTCATTGTGTACGTGCACTGGCAGACATTTCTGATGAATCCCGGAGTGTTAAGCGGATTTATTTATCAGTCGGGAATGCCCGCAGATTACGTTGCCCCAGCGTTGGTCGGGGTAATCGGAAACATTGTAGATCAAGTCAAGCCATTTGAGATTAGGGAAGTCTACCTTGGGCTTGCGCTGTTTTTTATGATTAGTGGGTTTGTCATTCCTGTATCGCTTGAGCGCGGAACTAAGGCTAATTATATTATTCGAAGGGTTGCGAGAATACTTCCGACGGCGGTGGCGTGTACCATCCTAACCGCAGGTGTGATAGTCGTTGGGCGATACATGGAGGGGAATACCGTTGCACCATTTTCAATTAAGACGATCATTGCGAATGCTACGTTTGTTCGCGATATTTTAGGTCATCCATATATCGATACCGCGATATGGACGTTGGAGGTTGAGGTTCATTTTTACATAATTTGTTTTGTTCTCTCGTTTTTTTCGGGGCAAAAGAAGGCTTCCGTGATACTGGCACTGGCTCTGGCTTTTCTGCTGGTGAGCATCGCTCTTACAAAAGATATGGGTAAGTTTGAATACTATCGACAGTATATAAATCTTGTTGCGTTGAATGGGTGTTTTATTGTTCTTATGTTTGTTGGTATGGCTTTGTATAATTATCATTCGGGGAACTGGCCTGTTGCCAAGACTGCGTTTGTGACTTTTGCGCTGTTGGTTATGAATAATTTTACTCTTCAGTATTATTCGAGTGCTACGTCCGGGATGATGTATGCAAATCATGTGTATGCGGCTCTTATATTTATAGTTTTGATGCTGCTGGGGGCGAAGCTTCCATACTCCAAGTTTATCGACAAGGTCGCAGAAATTTCTTATCCGCTTTATTTGCTGCATGGTGCGTGTGGTTATGTTCTTTTTTATATGGCCTACAAATTTTTGCACTCAACCTATGCAGCATTTGCTTTGTCTGGGTTTGCAGTTGTCGTTTTAACGATTCTTGTTCATCTGATAATTGAGCGTCCCTCAACACCGGTAGGAAAGCGTATTGCAAAAATGGTTGAAGATTTTCGTTTTCCGATAGGTATTAGGTCTCGGGATACGTGACCAGATTATAATTTTCAAGTGCCGATCGGCGCCTTTTCTACGGGCAGAAGTAAAAGGGCGGAAACTACGCCATGAACCCCGCATTCAAGGCTGTAAATTGATACCGCATGCTGCCCGATTTCTTTTCGGAGCAACCCTCCCATGATGTGGCGCATGCTCAACGAATTATCGCTATCACCGACGCCAGCGACCGCGGACTTTGCCTTTGCAGGCCTGTCAGGCCTATGTCAGGGCTCTCGCTCACTAACATTTTGATCGATCCTGAACCTTGCAAGTGCGATTCGCTCGTGTACGGTAGGCCTCATTCCGCTCGATCAGGAGAGAGCCGTGAAAGAGATCACTCATCTGGCCGATCTACTCGGCAGACGCTTGCAGCTTCTCAATGCCCACGTCACTGCCGCCGAGTCCTGCACCGGCGGCGGGATCAGCGAGGCGATCACCCGCATTCCGGGGAGCTCGGCGTGGTTCGAGGCCGGTTATGTCACCTACTCAAACCGTCAGAAAACCCAGCAATTGAATGTCCCGGCCGAGTTGTTTTCAACCGTCGGGGCGGTCAGTCGCGAGGTGGTCGAGGCCATGGTCCGAGGCGCACAGGAAAAAAGCCGGGCGCGTTTTGCCGTGGCGGTCAGCGGTGTGGCGGGGCCGGATGGCGGTTCGCCGAACAAGCCCGTGGGCACGGTGTGGCTGGCCTGGGGCGTCGGTGAGCAGGTGTTCAGCGAGGTCCAGCACTTTGCAGGTAACCGCGACGAGGTCCGCCGACAAACGGTGAAGGCCGCGCTAGAGGGGCTGCTGCGGCATACCGCTGGAGAAATCTCAAATCAGGGGTAGGCGATCCTGAAACGCTGTGGAATAATACTGGCTACTTATACAGGTGTTGGCCGTCAGGCCTTATTGATTACGTGAGGACTTTAATGGACGACAACAAGAAGAAAGCCTTGGCTGCGGCCCTGGGTCAGATCGAACGTCAATTCGGCAAGGGTGCCGTAATGCGTATGGGCGATCAGGACCGTCAGGCGATCCCGGCCATTTCCACTGGCTCTCTGGGTCTGGACATCGCGCTCGGCATTGGCGGCCTGCCAAAAGGCCGTATCGTTGAAATCTACGGTCCTGAATCCTCCGGTAAAACCACCCTGACATTGTCGGTGATCGCCCAGGCTCAAAAAGCCGGCGCGACCTGCGCATTCGTCGACGCCGAACACGCTCTCGACCCTGAGTACGCCGGCAAACTGGGCGTCAACGTCGACGACCTGCTGGTTTCCCAGCCGGACACCGGCGAGCAGGCCCTGGAAATCACCGATATGCTGGTGCGTTCCAACGCCGTTGACGTGATCATCGTCGACTCCGTGGCCGCTCTGGTGCCAAAGGCTGAAATCGAAGGCGAAATGGGCGACATGCACGTGGGCCTGCAAGCCCGTCTGATGTCCCAGGCGCTGCGTAAAATCACCGGTAACATCAAGAACGCCAACTGCCTGGTGATCTTCATCAACCAGATCCGCATGAAAATCGGCGTGATGTTCGGCAGCCCGGAAACCACCACCGGTGGTAACGCGCTGAAGTTCTACGCATCGGTTCGTCTGGACATCCGTCGTACTGGCGCGGTGAAAGAAGGTGATGAAGTCGTCGGTAGTGAAACCCGCGTCAAAGTCGTGAAGAACAAGGTGGCTTCGCCGTTCCGTCAGGCCGAGTTCCAGATTCTTTACGGCAAGGGCATCTACCTCAACGGTGAGATGATCGACCTGGGTGTGCTGCACGGTTTCGTCGAGAAGTCCGGTGCCTGGTATGCCTATAACGGCACCAAGATCGGTCAGGGCAAGGCCAACTCGGCCAAGTTCCTGGCAGACAACCCGGAAGTCGCCGCGGCCCTCGAGAAACAGCTGCGCGACAAACTGCTGACCCCAGCACCGGACGTCAAGGCTTCGGCCGTCAGAGAGACCGAAGACGACCTGGCTGACGCTGATATCTGATCGATCCGATGACCGCCGTACTCGATACACTCGTCGCGGTGCGGCGAACCGCCATGGACCTGCTCGCGCGACGCGAGCACGGTCGAGTCGAGCTGACGCGTAAACTGCGTCAGCGCGGCGCCCCCCCTGAAATGATCGACACAGCACTCGACCGCTTGACGGAAGAGGGCTTGTTGTCCGAATCCCGTTACCTCGAAAGCTTCGTTTCCTACCGTGCGCGTTCCGGTTATGGCCCTTTGCGCATTCGCGAAGAGCTGAGCCAGCGTGGCCTGCAACGTACCGACATTGAGCTCGCCTTGCGCGAGAGTGGTATCGATTGGCAGGAGCAACTGGAAGACACCTGGCGGCGCAAATTTTCCGGGCATTTACCGATAGACGCTCGAGAACGTGCCAAACAGGGCAGGTTCCTGAGTTATCGGGGATATTCCATGGAAATGATCAGCCGCTTGTTCAGCGGCCGAGGGATGGACGATTGACTGAAACGGCTCGCTATTTCGATAGCGGGCCGTTTTTTTGCATCACGTTACCTTGGACGGTTCCCGTGTGCGTTGCTGCGCCTGGGGTCTGGACTGGACCCAGTTTTCCGGCAGGTTGATGTAATCCACCAATTCCCGCAGACGGCCATGATCACGAGCGTTGAAGGTAAAGGACAAGCGCGCCAGATGGCTGAACTGCGCTTCGTCGTGCTCCTCGCCACTGTAGGAATGCTGATGGAAATGATCGCTCAGGCACAGGTCGGCGAATGCCTCCTGCATGTGTTCAAGCGCTCGGTCGCTGAGCTTATGGTTCATGCGAATCACGAACTGATGCTTGAGCCAGCGGCTGGAGTGGAAGTTGCTGTAGAACTGGTTGATCTGCTCCACAGCCTCTTCGACGCTGTAGACCAGGCTCAACAGCTTCATGTCGGTCGGCAGGATGTAGCGATTTTCCTCCAGTTGATGGTGAATGAAGTCCAGCGCGCCTTGCCAGAACGTGCCGCCTGGTGCATCCAGTAACACCACGGGCACCAGCGGGCTTTTGCCGGTCTGGATCAGGGTCAGCACCTCTAGTGCTTCATCCAGAGTACCGAAACCGCCTGGGCACAGGACCAGCGCATCGGCTTCCTTGACGAAGAACAACTTGCGGGTAAAGAAAAAGTGGAAGGGCAGCAGGTTGGCGGTGCCATTGACCGTGGGATTGGCATGTTGCTCGAAGGGCAGGGTGATATTGAATCCCAGGCTGTGCTCCAGGCCGGCACCTTCATGGGCTGCCGCCATGATGCCGCCACCGGCGCCGGTGATGACCATCATGTCCGAGCGCGCCAGGGCGGCACCCAGTTCTCGGGCCTGAGCATACAGCGGGTGTTCTATCGGCGTGCGGGCCGAGCCGAAAACGGTAACTTTACGCCGTCCCTTGAACTGCTCCAGCACACGGAAAGCGTGCTCGAGTTCGCGCAGGGTTTGCAGGGTGATCTTGGCATTCCAGCGGTTGTGATCTTCCTGAGCCATGCGCAGCACGGTCAGGATCATGTCGCGGTAAATCGGGATGTTGGGGCTGTTGGGTGAAACCAGGTTGAGTTGTTCTTCGACCTTGCTGGTGAGGTCGTGGCCGCTTTCTTGAAAATGACGGCTCAGTAGGTCATTCGGTTGGTAAGGCATTCAACTTCTCCTTCTGCACAGAACCCTTGGCCCGACAAAACAATCGTCGGCGCCGCGACACCCCTTGTGTCGCTGTCTGCCCAAGCCCATGCCTGGGCGCTCTACCTGACTCGGTTGCAATCAAGTCATCCATACGGGCTCTGCTTATCCCTTGAATGAAAGAAACGTTCGCACAATAAGACACCGTAATGGGCAGCCCCTTTTCTGCCCTCGAAAAATCAACGTGAACACATTGAATTTAGACCCTCGCAACGATTTTCGCTGGCTTGATCATTGCGCCGCAAAGTCTTTCCTGGCAACCGCTTATTGACGATTTGCAAGGTGCTTTCACCGCTCGTCTGAACGCAAGCCGCATGTCTCGCGCTCTGATTTACTAAGTTACAGGCGTGACACGACAACTTTGCGTCAACGGCAGGACGCAACATTCAAGCAATTCAGGGATTTATCGCGTGATCAACGGCGATCAATGCATGCAGGGAGGCGGGAAACCATGCCCAGAGTGACTCTGGAGATCGATGCGCAACTGTATCGATTGCTGAAAGCATCAGCCGAGACCCATCATTTGAGTCTCGAAGAAGAGTGCTGCCGACGTCTGGAGGGTGGGGAGCGACGTTCGCGTTACTTGCAGGCGCTGTTGGCAGAGCTGCGCGCCGAGGATGAACAGCGGCGCGCCAATGCCAGGTAATTATTTCTTCTTCGCGGGAGTCTCTTTCGGGCAGTCCGAGTCCTGGAAGCTGGCGGAGCCGACCGGACGGTTGGTCTTCACCTCGGTGAAGTCGTAACGCATGATCGCGCCCTTGGCCATCAGCTTGCGGAACCCTGGGTTTCTGCATACGGAGGCGCCAAGCTGGAAGTACACAGCTTTGGGATCGGCGCGCATTTTTTCGGCGTGGCTGCTTTGCACGCTCAAGTGGTTGATCAGCACTTTTCCTTCGGCGGTGTAGCCCTGATCAAGAATGTCTTCGTTGATCGCCCGTGGAGTGCCAACGCTGCTTTGTACGGCGACGTTTCGCAGCTCTCTGTTGAGATTCTGCTCACTCAAGGATGCAGCCTGAGCGCTAAAGGACGACGCCAGCAAAATGGCAGCGGTGGGAACGATAAGGCGCAGCATGAAACTCTCCTGGTTCAGTGACTGGTGGTTCGACCAGGCACATGACTGTGCGTTCAGTGGCGGCGAATTATAGGGGAGGAGGTCTGAGCGGTACAGGCTTGCACCGGCTGCTCTGATAAACTGCCGCGACTTTTTGCCCTTGCGAGTGTTTTTCGTGTCGATTTTCCATCCACTACGGTGCTGCCTGCGATGAACCCTGTCACCCCGCGCTTTGCCGCAAACGCCGTCGCCCGCTTGCGCGATCAGCGAGAGGAGGAGGGCATCAAGCCGATTCAGGCCCGTGGCTGGAGGGCGCCGCGATGCCGTAATTGCCGCGTGATTGAAAGTCATTGCCTGTGTGCCTGGCGCCCATTGGTCGAGGCCCGCTCGGGCGTGTGCCTGATCATGACCAACAAAGAAGTGTTCAAGCCAAGTAACACCGGTTGGCTGATCGCTGATGTGGTGCGTGACAATCATGCATTCATCTGGTCGCGTACCGAGATTGATGAGCAACTGCTGGCGCTGTTGGCCGATCCGCAATGGCAACCGTACCTGGTGTTTCCGGGCGAATACGTCGAACCCGAGCGAGTTACCCACAGTGTCGCGGTCGATAGCACCAAGCGCCCGCTGTTCATTCTGCTGGACGCCACCTGGACCGAAGCCCGGAAGATTTTTCGCAAGAGCCCGTATTTTGATCGCTTGCCGATCTTGAGCCTGCTGCCCGAAAAACTGTCACGTTATCGACTGCGCCGTTCCACCCGTAGCGAACATTTATGCACCGCTGAAGTGGCTGCACTGTGTCTCGATCTGGCTGGTGATACCGAGGCTGCGTCAGCGCTGGACGCTTATTTCGACGTGTTCAGTCAGCATTATCTGGACGCGAAAAACCAGCTGGACATGAACCTCGCCACACCGGCCCACGCCGAGCTGATGCCGTTTGTTCATAACGACGTCCCCGCCATGTTCTGATTGTCGCCCATACTGCAAAGAACTGTACCGGTTATGTATCTTGACCACCCCGGTTTCGCTGGGCATGCTTGGCGCCGATTGGGGCGCGGCCATCGTTTGATACGCCGTATTTTTACGTGAATAGCCATGTGATTGGCGTTGAACGTGCCCTGTTGGTGCATCTGCGTGGCTGCACCTGGAGTTGTTTGAAAAACAGGATCATTTGAAAAATGGCCACATACGAAATCCTGATTGCCGATGACCACCCTCTTTTTCGTAGTGCCTTGCATCAAGCATTGACCCTGGGCCTGGGCCCGGATGTCCGGCTGGTGGAAGTGGCGAGCATTGCCGAGCTGGAAAACCGTCTGACCGAAAAGGCCGATTGGGACCTGGTGTTGCTGGACCTGAACATGCCAGGGGCCTACGGTTTTTCCGGGCTGGTGCTGTTGCGTGGTCAGTACCCGCAGATTCCGGTGGTGATGGTGTCGGCGCAGGAAGAAGCGTCGATCATGGTGAAGTCTCGTGAGTTCGGCGCCAGCGGTTTCATTCCCAAGTCCAGTGACTTGAGTGTCATTCAAAAAGCCGTGCGCGCGGTGCTCGATGGTGACGTTTTCTGGCCGCCCCAGGCCTTCGAAGCGGTCAGCGTTTCCGACGAAGCCAAGGCGGCCAGTGAAGGCCTTGCCAGCCTGACGCCCCAGCAGTTCCGGGTGTTGACCATGGTCTGTGAGGGTTTGCTGAACAAGCAGATTGCTTACGAATTGAGCGTGTCCGAAGCGACGATCAAGGCCCACGTCACGGCGATTTTCCGTAAGCTGAATGTACGGACCCGGACTCAGGCGGCGCTGCTCTTGCAACAACTTGAGTCAATTTCGAGCCACTAAGGTGTTATGTATTCACGCTTTTTTGACTTTGCTTAATCTAGCTTTCCCACTCCTTTTTGGTCAGTTGCTTACTCTATGTCACCTTTCAAAGGCCAGACCGGCCTAAAACGCATCCTCAACGCCTCCGGTTACTCCCTGGACGGTCTGCGCGCGGCCTTCACCGGTGAAGCGGCTTTTCGGCAACTGGTGTTGCTCAATGCGGTCCTGATTCCGCTGTCGTTCTTCCTGAGCGTCAGCCGTGTCGAGCGGGCGCTGCTGATTGCAGTCTGCCTGTTGGCGCTGATCGTCGAATTGCTCAACTCGGCGGTGGAAGCGGCCATCGACCGCATTTCCCTGGAGTTGCACCCATTGTCCAAGAACGCCAAGGACATGGGCAGCGCCGCTCAACTCGTAGCGTTGAGCATGATCGCGCTGGTGTGGGCGGTGATCCTGCTTTAAGCGATGGCGGGCAGAACGATCTCGTCGCTGCGCTGAACCCCGGCGGTGAAGGCGCGGCACAGTTCGAGGAACTCGCGCATCGCCGAGGTCTGATATTTCTGTTTGTGCCAGATGAAATAGAACTGCCGCGCCAGGTCCAGATCCGGTGTCTCCACCGGCACCAGGCTGCCACGACGGAACGCATCGCGCAGCGCCAGGCGCGAAATGCAGCCAATCCCCAACCCTGACTCCACCGCGCGCTTGATCGCTTCGGTGTGTTCCAGTTCCAGGCGAATGTTCAGCGCGCTGCGGTGGTGACGCATGGCCTGGTCAAAGGTCAGCCGCGTGCCCGAGCCTTGTTCTCGGAGAATCCACGCCTCATGACTCAGCTCCTCCATGGTGGCAATACCGCGTTGAGCCAGCGGATGTTGGGGCGCGCAGAACACCACCAGTTCATCTTCGACCCAGCTCTGTACTTCGATGTCCGGATGGCTGCAGTCGCCTTCGATTAGACCCAGATCAATTTCATAGTGAGCCACTTGTTGCACGATGTTGGCAGTGTTCTGCACATGCAGCTTCACCTGGCTTTCCGGATGACGCTGCATGAAGCTGCCGATCAGCAGGGTGGCCAGGTAATTGCCGATGGTCAGCGTCGCGCCGACCGCCAGGGAGCCGAAACCGGACTTGCCGTTGAGCAAGTCTTCGATTTCCTTGGCCTGATCGAGCAGGGCCACCGCTTGCGGCAACAGCTGTTTGCCGAGGGCGTTGAGGCTCAGCCGTTTGCCGGCGCGATCGAACAGCTGACAGCTGCACTGGCGCTCTAGCTCGGTGATCGAGGTGCTCGCCGCCGATTGCGAGAGGTTGAGCAGGCCCGCAGCACGGGATACGCTTTCCTGCTGGGCGACGGCGACGAATACTTGAAGTTGACGGAGAGTAAATCGCATATCGATATAACCGATAACCCTTATCTTAATAATCCATTTAACAGATATTGTCGCTGCCATTAGAATGCGATGCAATTGTGCACATCATTGGCGCAGGCAAAATCTCCAGGAGTCCCACGTACATGAGCAACATGAACCACGAGCGTGTCCTCAGTGTTCATCACTGGAACGACACTCTGTTCAGCTTCAAGTGCACCCGCGATCCGGGCCTGCGCTTCGAGAACGGTCAGTTCGTGATGATCGGCCTGCAACAGCCCAACGGCCGGCCGCTCATGCGCGCTTACTCGATTGCCAGCCCGAACTGGGAAGAGCATCTCGAGTTCTTCAGCATCAAAGTGCCTGATGGCCCGCTGACTTCCCAGTTGCAGCATCTGAAGGAAGGCGACGAGATCATCATCAGCAAGAAGCCTACTGGCACCCTGGTGCTGGATGACTTGAAGCCTGGCAAGCATTTGTACCTGCTCAGCACCGGTACCGGTCTGGCGCCGTTCATGAGCGTCATCCAGGACCCGGAAACCTACGAGCGTTTCGAAAAGGTGATCCTGTGCCACGGCGTGCGTTACGTCAACGAAGTCGCTTACCGCGAATTCATCACCGAGCACCTGCCGCAGAACGAGTTCTTCGGTGAGGCCCTGCGTGACAAGTTGATCTACTACCCGACCGTGACCCGCGAGCCGTTCGAAAACGAAGGCCGCCTGACCGACCTGATGCGCAGCGGCAAGCTGTTCAGCGACATCGGCCTGCCGCCGATCAACCCGCAGGACGACCGCGCCATGCTGTGCGGCAGCCCGAGCATGCTCGACGAGACCAGCGAAGTGTTGAACAGCTTCGGCCTGACTGTTTCGCCGCGGATGCGCGAGCCGGGTGATTACCTGATCGAGCGTGCGTTCGTCGAGAAGTAAGAACACCGCATCACTGAAAAGCCCCCATTGCCTGTGCAGGCAATGGGGGCTTTTTTATGCCGGACACAAACCTTGTAGGAGCTGTCGAGTGAAACGAGGCTGCGATCTTTTGATCTTGTTTTTAAAAGTAACATCAAAAGATCGCAGCCTCGTTTCACTCGACAGCTCCTACAGGTTGGAGGCGGGGATGACTTCCAGGACACGGATAACCCCGGCTTCGGGGTAATGCCAGCGCACATCCAGATCCCAGAACTGCGCGCCGTATTCGCGCTCAGGCGTAGGAATCTGGTACGCCGGGCGTGGGTCTTGTGCCAGGCATTGCTCGATCAACTCGACCAGAGGCTCGCCAAGCCGTTGAGCGTGGCCGTGGGCCTGTTGCAGGGCCGAGTCCGTCCACTGCACGGGAATCAGCAGCGGCGGGGCGCTGGCGATGTCGTTGGACGCCGTGTCGATGATGTCGGCGTAGGGCACGTAAGGTTTGATGTCGAGAACTGGCGTGCCGTCCAGCAAGTCGATGCCGGAGATCCACAGTCGATTGGCTTCGACCTTGTCCAGTTTGACCACCGACAGGCCGATGCCGTTAGGACGATGCGTCGCGCGGGTGGCGAACACGCCCATGGATTTGTTACCGCCCAGACGCGGAGGGCGGACTTTGAGGCGTGGCTTTTCTTCCAGCGCTTGATGGAACAGGAACAGCAGCCACACATGGCTGACCTGCTCCAGCCCCTGCACCGCATCACCCTGATCGAACGGCGCCACCAGCTCCAGTACGCCCCGAGCGGCCGGGGCCAGTTGCGGTTGACGCGGAATGGCGAACTTCTCCTTGAAGCAGGAGCGCACGAAGCCGATGGGGGAAACGCTGTAGGTCATGGTCTGGGGTCGAGGCCGGGATTAGGGCGGCATGATAACCCGAGCGGCCTCGAGATCGGTGCTGCCTATTACTCCGTCATCGCGGGCAAGCCACGCTCCCACAAGGTTCTCGAGTGAACGCAAATGTTGTGTACGGCATAAAACCTGTGGGAGCGTGGCTTGCCCGCGATAGCCGCGCCGCCGATCTAGAGACTAAACCCGCCATCCAAAGGAATGACATTCCCGGTCATATACGCCCCGGCCGTACTCGCCAGGCTAATCGCCAGCGCCGCCATTTCTTCCTCCCGGCCCCAGCGCTTCATCGGAATCAACGCCGTGTCCTCGGCCAGCGCCTGCTCATCGTTGCCGATGTGCTGAGTCATCTTGCTCGGGAAACGTCCCGGTGCGATTACGTTGACGTTGATGTGCTGGCTCACCAACTCTCGCGCCAGAATCCGCGACAGTTGGTGCAGGGCGGCTTTGCTCGGGCCGTAGGCATACGCCTGTTCGCCGAAGGAAGAAATCCCGGCCACCGAACCGATGTTGATGATCCGTGCCGGATTCGCCGCCGAACCGGCCTTGCGCAGCAGCGGTAGAAATTGCTGGATGCAGTTGAACACCGAGGTCACGTTGAGCTGCATGACCTTTTCCCAGCCCTTGACCGGGTAACTCTCCAGCGGCGCACCCCAGGTGGTACCGGCGTTGTTCACCAGGATATCCAGCTGACCGATCTGTTCGCTCAATTGCGCAGCCAGTTGTTGAATGCCTTCTTCATGAGCCAGGTTGGCGGCCACGGCGTGGCAAATCCCGAAGGCACTCAGCTCATCGGCAGTTTGCTGACAGGCTTCGGCATCCCGGGCGCACACGTACACGATGGCGCCGGCCTCGACATAAGCCTTGGCGATCATTTTGCCGATACCGCGGGTGCCGCCGGTCACCAGAGCGGTGCGGCCTTGCAGAGAGAAGTAGGGATGCATGGCGAGTCCTGAGAGCTGAGGGTCAATACACCCTAGTCTTCAGCCGCCGGAAGCGGAGCCACTATTTTTGCGCGGAATGGGGGGCTATACAGCCCTGCAGGAGCTGTGTAGGAGCTGTCGAGTGAAACGAGGCTGCGATCTTTTCTTCCAAGCGAAAGATCAAAAGATCGCAGCCTCGTTGCTCTCGACAGCTCCTACAAAGTAGATCCGTCTCGCACGTTACTGCGGGCGCACGCGCAGGGTCAGGCCCTTGAGGAAGTTGCGCAGCAATTGATCGCCGCACGGGCGGTAGTTGGTGTGGCCGAATTTGCGGAACAGCGCACTCAGCTCAGGCTTGGATACCGGGAACTCGGCGGCCTTGAGGATGGTGTGCATGTCGTCCTCCTTCAGTTCGAAGGCGACGCGCAATTTCTTCAGGATGATGTTGTTGGTCACCGGCACTTCGATCGGCTGCGGCGGACGGCTTTCGTCCTTGCCACGCTTGAAGATCACCAGGCCATCGAGGAAATGCGCCATGACTTCGTCCGGGCAGCGTACGAAACCTTCCTCGTCTTCTTCTTTCTTGTCGAGGTACGTCACCAGGTCTTCCAGCGTGACGTCCATGCCGCCGAGCTTGATGATCTCGATGACTTTCTTGTCGCTGATGTCGAGCATGTAGCGCACGCTGCGCAGTACGTCGTTATGAATCATGTGTGCAGTCCTGATATTTCGCTGTGGGCGCCGCATGAAGCTGCGGCGCCGAAATGTATGGCGGCGGGAAAAGCCTTAGAACTTCTCTTTGCCGGACAGGTAGCGCCATTGCCCCACGGGCACTTTGCCGATGGACACGCCGCCGATGCGGATGCGGCGGATGGCGACGACCTTGAGGCCGACGGCCTGGCAGAACAGGGCGATCACGCCCGGTTGTGGATTTTTCATGGCAAAGCGCAGGCGGTTTTCGTTCTGCCAGCTGGCCTTGACCGGCGGCAGTTCCTTGCCCTTGTACGTCAGGCCGTGGTTCAGGCGGTTGAGGCCGTGAGCCACCATGTCGCCTTCGACCTCGACCACATATTCCTGCTCGATCTTGCTGGCATCGGCGGTGAGTTTGCGCAGAATCTTCCAGTCCTGGGTGAACACCAGCAGACCGCTGGCGTTGGCCTGCAGGTCGGCGCTGGCGGTCAGGCGCAGGAAGTGGCCCTTGAGCGGACGTTTGCCGTAGCGGTGTTCTTCGCTCAGGGTCGCGGCACTGAGGGTCGCCATGGCGCTGTCCGCGTCCATGCCTGCCGGAACGTTCATCAGGATGGTCACCGGCTCCGGCGCAGTGGCCTTGGCCTCTGGGTCGAGCTCGACTTTCTGGGTGTCGACCTTGAACTGCGGCTCGTCGATGACTTCACCGTCGACGGTGACCCAGCCGCCCTCGATGAACAGCTCAGCCTCCCGACGGGAGCAGCCGACGAGTTCGATGAGGCGTTTGGAGAGACGAATCGGGTCAGTCATGACAGGGCCGTAACAAAAAAGGGGTGGGCATTGTACCTGCCTGGCGCCGGTTAATCGCGGGTCCATTTGCCTCATGTGTTTTTAATGCGTTGTGTCAGCCATGCTGTGAACGTTGCTGGCGCAAACGCATGTGCAGCAACGGATAGGGCTGGCCCATGCCGTCATGCTCCGAACGACCAATCACCTCGAAGCCCTGCTTGAAGTAAAAACCCAGGGCCTGTGGGTTCTGCTCGTTGACGTCCAGCTCATCGGCGTTCAGGTGTTCCAGGGCATAGCGCAGTAATTGCTTGCCCAGGCCTTGGCCACGGTGATCCGGATCGATGAACAGCATTTCGATCTTTCCCGCCGCCACGCCGGCGAACCCGGTGATGCGCTGGCGCGAGTCTTTGGTGCAGATCAGCATGACGGCGTCGAGGTAGCGGGTCAGCACCAGGTTCTTCAGCAGGTCGATGTAGCTGTCGGGCAGAAAGTCATGGGTAGCGCGCACCGAGGCTTCCCACACGTGGGTGAGCTCTTCGTAGTCGCTCTGTTTCGGTGTGTAAATGACCGAATGTTGGCGCATGGCCGCTTGCTCCTTCTGTTAAGAGCCGTTCCCGTAAGGCTGCGAGTTTTTTCTCCCACAAAACGATAGACGTAAAAAAGCCCCGCATCTCGTCAAGAGAGCGGGGCTTTTCGTATTTTTTGCGTTTAGATCTGTTCAGCCCACAGGTCGTATTCGTCGGCGTCGGTGACTTTGCACCAGACCTTGTCGCCCGGCTTCAGGTTGCTGCCGTTGTCGATGAACACGTTGCCGTCGATTTCCGGGGCATCGAAGAAGCAACGGCCGACCGCGCCTTGCTCGTCGACTTCGTCCACCAACACTTCGATCTCACGGCCGATGCGCATTTGCAGGCGTGCCGAGCTGATGGCCTGCTGGTGCGCCATGAAACGCTCCCAACGGTCTTGCTTGACCTCGTCCGGAACGATCTCCAGGTCCAGATCGTTGGCCGGTGCGCCTTCTACCGGCGAGTACTGGAAGCAGCCGACGCGGTCCAGCTGGGCTTCGGTCAGCCAGTTCAGCAGGTACTGGAAGTCTTCTTCGGTTTCGCCAGGGAAGCCGACGATGAAGGTCGAACGGATGATCAGGTCCGGGCAGATCTCGCGCCAGTTCTTGATCCGCGCCAGGGTCTTGTCTTCGAAGGCCGGGCGTTTCATGGCTTTGAGGACTTTCGGGCTGGCGTGCTGGAACGGAATGTCCAGGTACGGCAGGATTTTCCCGGCGGCCATCAGCGGGATCAGCTCATCGACGTGCGGGTATGGGTAAACGTAGTGCAGACGAACCCACACACCGAGGGTGCTCAGGGCTTCGCAGAGTTCGGTCATGCGGGTTTTCACCGGCGCGCCGTTCCAGAAACCGGTGCGGTATTTCACATCGACGCCATAGGCGCTGGTGTCCTGGGAAATCACCAACAGCTCTTTGACGCCGGACTTGACCAGGCGCTGGGCCTCGTCGAGCACGTCACCGACCGGGCGGCTGACCAGTTTGCCGCGCATCGAGGGGATGATGCAGAAGCTGCAGCTGTGGTTGCAGCCTTCGGAAATCTTCAGGTAGGCGTAATGACGCGGGGTCAGTTTGATCCCTTGCGGCGGCACCAGGTCGATCAGCGGGTTGTGATCCTGACGCGGCGGTACGACGTCGTGCACGGCGTTGACCACTTGCTCATACTGCTGCGGACCGGTCACGGCCAGAACGCTTGGGTGCACGTTGCGGATATTGCCTTCTTCCACGCCCATGCAGCCGGTCACGATGACCTTGCCGTTTTCCTTGATGGCTTCGCCGATCACTTCCAGAGACTCAGCCTTGGCCGAGTCGATGAAGCCGCAGGTGTTAACCACCACGACGTCGGCGTCCTGATAAGTGGACACTACGTCATAGCCTTCCATGCGCAGCTGGGTAAGGATGCGCTCGGAGTCGACCAGTGCTTTCGGGCAACCCAGGGATACGAAGCCAACCTTTGGATTGGCCGGCGCAGGAGTGGTGGACATGTCTAACCTCGGTATTTGTGACGCCTCCAGCCGATGACGGCAAGGCGACAGACGGGCGCTATGTTGCACCCTCTGGTCAAAAAGTGCGCAATTCTAACGATGGGCGGCGCACTTGACCAGCTTTATGCAGGGAAATACGACGAGTGCTGCGCTATGCTTCGCGCCGTTACGCTTTACCGATTTTTTACAGTCAATAAAACGTCTGTAACAACAAGTAAAACAGTGCATGCTGCACGATAAAAGCATAGTGCTTCTTCGAAGAAGCCCGGGTCTGAGTAGTAGGAGTGATGGATGGGGCAGGCAAGTAGTCAGGCGATAGCCGGCGGACATTCGGCGGCGAAGCCGATCGGCATGCTGGTCGCGGCGGTCGGAGTGGTTTATGGCGATATCGGCACGAGCCCGTTGTACACCCTCAAAGAAGTGTTTTCCGGTGGCTATGGCGTGCCCGTCAACCATGACGGCGTGCTGGGCATTCTGGCGCTGATCTTCTGGTCGCTGATCTGGGTCGTCTCGATCAAATACATGATGTTCGTGCTGCGTGCCGACAACCAGGGCGAAGGCGGGATCATGGCCTTGACCGCGCTGGCGCGACGAGCGGCGGGAGGGCATGCAAAATTGCGCACGCTGCTGGTGGTCTGCGGGCTGATCGGTGCGGCGCTGTTCTACGGCGACAGCATGATCACCCCGGCGATTTCCGTGCTTTCGGCGATTGAAGGGCTGGGGCTAGCCTTCGAAGGCATCGACCATTGGGTGGTGCCGCTGTCGCTCGTGGTGCTGGTGGCGCTGTTCTTGATTCAGAGCCACGGTACGGCGCGGATCGGCATTCTGTTCGGGCCGATCATGGTCACCTGGTTTCTGGTGCTCGGCGCGTTGGGCGTGTATGGCATCAGCCAGCATCCAGAAGTGTTGCAAGCGATAAACCCGGTGTGGGGCGTACGCTTCTTCATGGATCACCCAGGCATGGGCGTCACGATTCTTGGTGCCGTGGTGCTGGCGTTGACCGGTGCCGAGGCGCTGTACGCCGACATGGGCCACTTCGGTCGCAAGCCGATCGCTCGGGCCTGGTTCATCCTTGTGCTGCCCGCGCTGGTGCTGAACTACTTCGGCCAGGGCGCCTTGCTGCTCGGTGATCCGGAAGCCGCCCGCAACCCGTTCTATCTGCTGGCACCAAGCTGGGCGCTGATTCCATTGGTGGGGTTGTCGACCATGGCCACGGTGATTGCCTCGCAAGCGGTGATCTCTGGCGCATTCTCCCTGACTCGTCAGGCGATCCAGCTTGGCTACATTCCGCGCATGCACATTCAGCACACGTCGAGTGCCGAACAAGGGCAGATTTATATCGGCGCGGTGAACTGGTCGCTGATGGTCGGCGTGATCCTGCTGGTAATTGGCTTCGAGTCCTCCGGCGCCCTGGCCTCGGCCTACGGCGTGGCAGTGACCGGGACCATGCTGATGACCACGATTCTGGTGTCGGCGGTGATGCTGCTGCTGTGGAAATGGCCACCGGTTCTCGCAGTTCCGGTGTTGCTGGGCTTTTTGTTGGTAGACGGTCTGTACTTCGCCGCCAACGTGCCAAAAATCGTTCAGGGTGGTGCATTCCCGGTGATCGCCGGTATCGCACTGTTCGTCCTGATGACTACCTGGAAACGCGGCAAGCAACTGCTGGTCGATCGCCTGGACGAAGGCGGGCTGCCGCTGCCGATCTTCATCAGCAGTATCCGTGTGCAACCGCCACATCGGGTCCAGGGCACCGCTGTGTTCCTTACCGCTCGCCCGGATGCCGTGCCCCACGCGCTGTTGCACAATCTGCTGCATAACCAAGTGCTGCACGAGCAAGTGGTGTTGCTGACAGTGGTGTACGAAGACATCCCGCGCGTCCCGCCGCAACGACGTTTCGAGGTCGACTCTTACGGCGAAGGCTTCTTCCGGGTCATCCTGCACTTCGGTTTCACCGACGAGCCGGACGTGCCGCAAGCGCTGAAACTGTGTCATCTCGATGACCTGGACTTCAGCCCGATGCGCACCACGTACTTCCTCAGCCGCGAGACAGTTATCGCCTCCAAGCTCGAAGGCATGGCCCGCTGGCGCGAGGCGTTGTTCGCCTTCATGCTGAAAAACGCCAACGGCAACCTGCGCTTCTTCAATCTGCCGCTGAACCGGGTGATTGAGTTGGGTACCCAGGTCGAGATGTAAGCCCCCATGAGAAAGCCCCCGTTGCCATGAAGGTAGCGGGGGCTTTTTTGTGTCTGTGCCTTTACTTGCTTTCAGGCAACTCTTCTTCAGATTCGGTCTTTGTTCGGGCGGGTCGCGGTGTCAGTACCTTCACCACATCATCAATCACCGCCTTACTCATCGCCGTCAGGTAATGCGCGGCCCAGGCGTGGCGGTCGGTGTCTTTTGCGTAGGCTGCATCCTCGGTAAATGATCTGACGAGGAACAGCAGGTCGGAGGCTTGTGACAATGCATCAACGATGGGGACGCCGGCGCGGACGTTGAATAGCGCCTGATCCGAGCAGTAGATGAGAGGGGTGAAGCCGAGGGTTTTTAGTTCTGAAATCGCGGAAACATCAATTTTAGTCATAGTCAAAAATCCTAGTTGAGGAGCTGACTCATTCGTTTCCAAGCGAATGGGTGACAGCTGTACGCAGGTTGGAAACCGGGAACTAGGAAACCGGCACGCCCGAGGGCGTCCCACGCACAGCTGCCATAACTCATGATCACAAAAAGCGAATGCAATCATGAAAGGGCGCTGTTGCGGCTAGTATCCGACGGGTTTCCAAGCCCGATCGCTGAATGGTCAGCGACGTCCGGAGAGTATCCCGTCGAAGAAAAACGCAACAAGGCGGCAAAGTGCCCAAAAAGCGAGATTCGGAGTTTGCCTACAAGGTCTGCGGGCGTCATCCGATATTGCGATACCTTGAGTAAACGAAACTAAACGTGACGAGCGATTTTACAAGTCACTGAATTTTTGCGTTGTTGCGGCAGACGAATGAAACGGAGTTGTCACTACCCCCCAGCTGTTCGCGAATTAGCAGATGATTCGTAGGGTTTCCCAGTTAAACCTGATAAATCGAAAGGGCTTGACGGTTCGATATTTTCAATGAGGCAAGTGTCCACGTTTTATGGAATGTGGACACTCGGCGTTTCTAGCTTCATGAAGAGTCAAGACATTTTGCTTTTGTTCAAGATGGCCAGCCTGCACGCCCAGGAAGAAAATCTTTCTGGACAGATGGAATCTGAGTCGAATTCGAACATGGTTGAGGAATTGTTGAAGCCCCGGCTGATAAATTGAATGACGGCTGGTGGCGCTTCATGTTTGTACATGTAAAAAAGCCCCCGCAACCTTAAGGTTACGGGGGCTTTTTGTGTTCGGAAGCTCAGATCACTCCTGAGCCGCCGTCTCCTTCGTTTGACGCTTCACGATCGCATCCACCAACCGCTGGGCCAACGCCGGGTAGTTTTCGTCGAAGTGATGGCCGCCAGGCAGTTTCATCGCTTCGCCCACGGCGGTCTTGTCGGTGCAGCCGCTCTCGTCGACTTCTTCCTCACCGTAGATGCACACCACTTTCGCCGGCGGCAGCTTGGCCATTTCCGGGCCAGTGGCGGCTTCTTTGCCGGCGTTGCCGAGCCAGCCTTCGACTTCGATCTCGAAGCTGCCGGTGCGGGCGAAGGCCAGCAGGATGATTGCATCGACCCGCTGCTGTTCGGCTTCCGGCAGGCGGTTGTAGATGGCGGGCAGCACGTCGGCGCCGAACGAGTAGCCGGTCAGGATGAAGCGCTTGGTGCCCCATTTCTGCCGGTAGTGCTGCATCAGTTCGGTCAGGTCCAGGGCGCTTTGTTCCGGGCTCTTGTGCTGCCAGTAGTAGCGCAGGGTGTCGATGCCGACCACCGGGTAGCCGATCTTGGCCATCTCGCCGGCCACGTCGCGGTCCAGGTCGCGCCAGCCACCGTCGCCGGAGAGGAACAGGGTGACGGTGTCCTTGGCCTGACCGGCCGGCACTTCGACCACCGGGATCTGCAGGCCGCCGGCGGCTTTATCGCCACCGACGAGGGTTTTGCGCAGTTCGTTGTTCAGCACTTGCGGCAGGTTGATGTCGTAGTCGCTGATGCTGGTTTCGGCGTTGGGCTGGTCACGCACGAAGCCGGCGCTGGTGTCGTCCGGGTTGTCGTTCCAGGCCACCAGCCAGTGACCGTGGGCAGCACTTTTTGGCAACAGGTGGGTGCAGCCGGGTTTTTCCAGGGCCAGGTCAACCGAAATGGCCTGGGCCTTGTCGTCCTTCTGCTCGGACAGCCAGCGCCACGCCAGCACTGCGCCAGGGCCGATACCGCTGACCAGGGTTGCCGGGCCTTTTAGTTCTCTGAGGCCTGCTTGCAGGGCACGACTTTGCTGGATGCAGTCCTTGGGCAGAATCACCTGGACGATCTGCGCCGAGCCGCTGCGGCTCAGGGTCATCAATTGTTTATCGCTGAGCTTCTGCTCTTCATTGACCGCCACCAGCACCTGCGCGCGCGGCGTGGTGCCGGGGATGACGCGGGTCATCACGGCGCCATCGGCCGGCGTCAGCAGTTCAAGGGTCGGTTCTGGCGCCGGGCGTTTGAGGTACCAGTAACCGCCACCGACAATCAGGGCCAGCACTACCAGTGTGGCCAGTACGTACCGCAGGGAGCGTTGAATCATCAGCGTTTCACCAATCCAGTCAAGCCGCCCGCAATCAGGGCGGCAGTGTCGGCCAGGGCCACCAGCGGATCGAGTCCGGCGGGCACGGCCATATAACGGGGTTCCCAGTCAGGCTGGAACTTGTCTTTGAAGCGGCGCAAACCTTGGAAGTTATACAGCTGCTCACCACGGCGGAACACCATCGAGCCCAAGCGCTGGGTCAGTGGTGCGCCGCGCCGGGGTTGCAACCCCGACAATGGCACCATGCCCAGGCTGAAGCGCGCGTATCCATGATTTTTATAATGTTGAATCAGGCCGACCATCATGAATTCCATGGTCAGCTTAGGGGCGTCGGGGTGCGCGCGCATCAGGTCGAGGCTGGCCAGTTCATGGCCGTAGGTCTCGAGCAAGTTGGCGAACGCCACCGGGCGCCCTTCGAAACGAATCACCGCGACACGGAAGTGCTTGAGGTAGTCATCGCTGAAACGCCCGAGCGAGAAGCCTTTCTCGCGCACATTCTTGCCGGTCAGCCAGGCATCGGAAATCACCTTGAGCTCGTCCATCGGCGCTTGCCCCGGCTCATGGATCTCCAGCGACAGCCCGTCACGGGTGCCACGGTTCCAGGTGTAGCGCAGGTCCTTCATCTCTTTGCCTTTGGCTTCGAGATCGAAACGCTTGAGATCGACCCGGGCTTCTTCGCCGAGCTTGATCGCGGTCAGGCCGATGTCCATGTAGTACGGCAGGTTCTCGGCACGTACTTGATAAAACACAGGGCGAGCGTGATGGATATCGCACAGGTCACGGAACTGCCAGATCATTTCCGCCCGTTGCTGGGTCGGGCCGATCGGGTCATACAGCGCTACCAGGCTGCGGCCACGGCGGGCGTACATCAGGAACGCCTCATCGTTGGGGTGAAACAGCAGCGCTTTGTCACCGGTCAGGGCCAAGCCGCCATCCGGTTGGGAGGAGGCCATGAGGATATTAGCCGCGCGCTCCAGCTCATCGGAGGTTGGCAGGTGGATTATCGGACGCGCGGTGCGCAGCAGCCACGTCAGGGACACCACCACCAGCAGCACAGCGGCACCCAGCAACGAACGCAAACCTCGCGGGGCATCGGCGTCGAGGGTGAACTGCCACCAGAGCTGATGGCTGTACGGAACGTCCTGATAGGCGAACAGCAGCAACCAGATTGATGCGCCGAGTACGCAAAGACTCGACACCAGATACAGCGGCGAAAACGGCAGCTCGGTCAGGCGGCTGGGGCGGTAGAACGAACGCCGGAAAACCCCCAGCAAACTTGCTGTCAGGGTCATCAGGCTGGCTTCTTCCCAATCGAAGCCTTTGAGCAGAGAGAGCACGGCGCCGACCAACAACAGAATGGTGGTCAGCATCCACGCGGCCGACAGGCGGCGACGCAAGCCCTGGGCCAGCAGCAGGCAGAGAACCCCCACCAGGCTGGCGCCGAAGTGCGAGGCGTCGACCAGTCGATGCGGGATCAGAAAACCGATGTGTTCAAGGCGCGTATCGATCTCCGGCGTTACGCCAGAGAACAGCAACACTACACCGGACAGGAACACCAGCACCGCCAGAATCGGCGCGGCCAGGCCTGAGGCGGCGCGTAGCGTCTGGCGTGTCTGAAACAGGCGCTGGCCTTCGTTGATCAGCAGCAGTACGCAAGCCACCAGCAGCGGCAAGATCACGTAGATCAGGCGGTAGAGCAGCAGGGCGGCAGCCAGTGGCGCGGCACCGAGCTTGTCGGCGAAGGCCGCCAGCAAAATCGCTTCGAACACCCCGACACCGCCGGGTACATGGCTGAGCACGCCAGCGGCCAAGGCCAATAGATAGACCAGCAGGAACGCACCGAAGGGCGGCGCTTCGGGCAGCAACAGATAGAGCACTGTCGCGGCGGCGGCCACGTCCAGGGCGGTGATGACCAGTTGCAGGAAGGTCAGGCGGCGGCCCGGCAGGCGCAAGGTGCGGCGGCCGACCTTGACCAGCAGGTTGTCCGGGTAAGGCTGTTCCGGCAAGCGCCGGCGGTAGATGCCGATCGCCAGTACCGTGGCGAGCAGCAGCACGGCCACTGCAATCGCACCCAGCAACGTCTCGGAGAAACCCAGGGCCAGCGAGGCGGCGGGCAGGTTGCTGAGGGTGGCGAGGGCGGCCAGGGGCGGGAGGGCGCAGCCGAGCGAGAGGCTGGCAAACAGCGTCATGTGCGCGACTTCCGAAGCCCCCACGCCATGCCGTGCATATAGACGGTAGCGAACCGAGCCCCCCGACAGCAGCGACAGACCGATGGCATTGCCGATGGCGAAGGCGGTGAAGCCCCCCAGCGCCACGACTCGCGGCGCCAGCGTCACGCCGGCATAACGGCTGGCCGACCATTCGTAACCCAGCAGAATGATGAAGCCGACGACGGTCGCGCCCAGTGCTCCCAGCAAGGCGGGTCTCGGCACTTCCAGGATCGAGTCGTGCAGCGCGTACAGATCGAGTTCGCTCAGCAGGTGACGACAGGCAATCAGCGCGATGGCGAACAGCAGCAAAGTGACCGCCAGACCGATGGGTTGACGGTATTTGCTGATTCGATCCAGCAAGCGCAGACGCTCGGCTTTGATCGGTTGTGTCGCTGTGACGGTGTCTTGTGGATCAGACGAGTTGGCGCGCATCAATCACCTCTTGGATTGTGCGCGACAGGATGGGGGTATCCAGCCAAGTTACCAATCCCTGTAGAAAAAAATAATCACAAATATTAACGCGTCTCACCGGGTATCGGCGATGGCGCATCACCAGTCGTCGAGGGTTTTCCTTGCGGTTCAGCCTAGGTCTGAACTCACAGTCTGGCGACCCTGAACGGCTCACTGCACAGTGACAGATCATTGTTGCGAAAGGACTTTTTCAACAGATACAAAAAAGGCCACTCTTTCGAGTAGCCTTTTTTGATGTTTGGTTGCGGGAGCCGGATTTGAACCGACGACCTTCGGGTTATGAGCCCGACGAGCTACCAGACTGCTCCATCCCGCGTCTGTGTGGCGGCATTCTACAGGCGAATGCCGGAGTGTCAACCGTTAATCCAAGTATGGGTCAAATAAACAAGAATCAGCGCTGAACGGTCGCCGAGGAACGCTAAGTTTCGGAATCAGAAGGATTTCTCGTTTCTGCTCGGTAAGGCATGAAACGCTGATTTTTTATAAAATAGGCGCGCACAAAAAAGGCCACTCTTTCGAGTAGCCTTTTTCGATGTTTGGTTGCGGGAGCCGGATTTGAACCGACGACCTTCGGGTTATGAGCCCGACGAGCTACCAGACTGCTCCATCCCGCGTCTGTGTGTCGGCATTCTACAGAGGATCGCCGGGCTGTCAACCTTCAATCTCGGTAAAATCTGTTCCTGTTCAATCGCTTAGGTGAAAAAGTGGGGTGTGGATCGGGCTGAAACGCAGGCAGGGCAAGGCTTTCGGCTCTATCGGTAGGTGGCTTTCGATTGAGAAAATAAATTCCTCCAGTACTTTTCCTACCGCTTGAAAAGAAGATTCAGACTACTGGTGCTATATACAGGTGTCAGTGAGATACTGCCGGTACGACACGCCGATACTTCATTTCTTCGCCATGAACACCGCTTTTATATGACGCAGCGAAAAATCATCCACGTCGATTGTGACTGCTTCTACGCCGCCATCGAGATGCGTGACGACCCGCGCCTGGCTGGTAAGCCTTTGGCGGTGGGCGGCTCGGCGGATCGGCGTGGGGTGATTGCTACCTGTAACTATGAAGCGCGGGCGTATGGCGTGCGCTCGGCCATGTCTTCCGGACATGCCTTGAAACTGTGTCCGGACCTGACCATCGTCAAGCCGCGCATGGAAGCCTATAGAGAAGCGTCGAAGGAAATTCATACGATCTTTCGCGATTACACCGACCTGATCGAGCCGCTGTCCCTGGACGAGGCGTATCTCGACGTGTCGGACAGTGCGCAT
The DNA here is from genome assembly GCF_059506005.1 of Pseudomonas sp. Pseusp18. Taxonomy (NCBI): domain Bacteria; kingdom Pseudomonadati; phylum Pseudomonadota; class Gammaproteobacteria; order Pseudomonadales; family Pseudomonadaceae; genus Pseudomonas; species Pseudomonas sp. Pseusp18. The sequence goes on along the minus strand of NZ_CP169240.1, from coordinate 5,259,062 downwards.
TTTGGCGGCAGCGCCACGCGAATCGCCCAGGACATTCGTCGCCGGGTGTCCAATCAGTTGCACATCACCGTGTCGGCCGGCGTGGCGCCGAACAAGTTTCTTGCCAAGATCGCCAGCGACTGGAAGAAGCCCAATGGCTTGTTCGTGATCACGCCTGATCAGGTGGAAGACTTTGTCAGCGGCTTGCCGGTGAGCAAGTTGCACGGTGTTGGCAAAGTGACCGCTGACAAACTGGGCAAGCTCGGCATCGTCGATTGCGCGCAATTACGCGAGTGGAACAAATTGGCGTTGGTGCGTGAATTCGGCAGCTTCGGCGAGCGACTCTGGAGCCTGGCCCGTGGGATCGATGAGCGGTTGGTGCACAACGACAGTCGTCGGCAGTCGATCAGCGTTGAAAACACCTATGACGTGGACCTGCCGGATCTGGTGAGTTGCCTGGATAAGTTGCCCGAATTGCTGGAGTCCCTGAATGGCCGCATGGCGCGGATCGACAGCAGTTATCGTCCGGGCAAGCCGTTCGTCAAAGTGAAATTCCACGATTTTACCCAGACTACGTTGGAGCAGGCCGGGGCAGGGCGGGATCTGGGGAGTTATCAGCTGTTGCTGACCCAGGCCTTCAATCGCGGCGGGAAACCGGTGCGGTTGTTGGGGATTGGGGTGAGGCTGGAAGATTTGCGGGGCGGGTTTGAGCAGTTGGAGTTGTTTGATCGGTGAGATTTAAAAGCAAAAGATCGCAGCCTTCGGCAGCTCCTACGCGCCTGTGGGCGCTGCCGAAGGCTGCGATCTTTTAATGGGGCTTAATTCGCCCCCGGATCCGCCACCAGTCGCCCGGCATCCTTGGTCAGTGACTTGAGGAACTCAGCCTGCAACTCGGGATCGTTGCGGGTCAGTTCGATCAGGCTCTGTTCCAGTTCGCTGGCCTCTTCTTCCAGACCCAGTTCCGACAGACGTTTGACCCGGTGCACCCACTGGCTCACTTCGTCGTCTTCGAGGTCGTCGTAAATCAGCTCATGCGCTTCGAGCAGCTTGCCGCGCAAGTTGTTGCTGATCGCCAGGGACGAGTCGGTGTGCACATCGTCCTTGTTGTCCTCGACACTGATCTGCAGCTTGCCCAGATGATTGAGGTCATGTTCGGCGAACGGGCTGTCCAGCAGGTTCAGGCGCAACACACCGTTGCGGTCGGTGTTCAGCTCGAACGTGTCCTTGCCGGCCTTGACCTGCACCGGACGCTCGCTCCAGGGCAGGCTCGAGTATTCCGTGCGCTTGTCACGCTGGACTTCGTCGATGCCCGCCAGGTTCTGCTGCGCGCGACCGTGAGACTGCACGTTCATGAACGGGTTGAGCCCGGCAAAACCATAGCTGAGCCAATCCTTCGTCACGCTGTCCGGCAGATTACCGAGGGCGAACACGTTGACCACGTTCGCACCGACGCCGGCCACTACGGCCACCGCCCCCAGCGGGATCTCATAGATCTCCCTCCAGGGTTGGTAAGGCGTGTAACGGTCATAGTGGCGTGTGACTTCGAATTCGGTGACTTCGAAGGTCTTCTGCTCGTGGATTTTCACCCGGCGTTGCGGCAGCTCCAGCACTTTGGGTTCGCCGACATCGATCTGCAGGCTGTGATCGAGCAACTTCCGCTCGACCCGCTCCTCGTGTTCGCTGCGTTGTGACATGTGATTGGCACAGCCGCTGACCAACAGGGTGCCGCACAGGGCGGCACCACCGAGGCCTAAGGTGTTTCGCTTGAACATGACGTCTCTATCTGGTGTCAGCGGCGGATACGGGCCTGGAGGAAAGACAGCACGTCAGCAACCGGCAGCGCTTGCGCCTCGGCTTCGGTGCGGCTCTTGTATTCCAGATTGCCGTCGGCGAGGCCGCGGTCACTGACCACGATCCGGTGTGGAATGCCGATCAGCTCCATGTCCGCGAACTTGATGCCCGGGCTGGTTTTCTTGTCGCGGTCGTCCAGCAGCACGTCGAAGCCGGCGGCAGTCAGTTCTGCGTAGAGCTTGTCGGTGGCTTCGCGAACCTGTTCGGTTTCGTAGCGCAGCGGTACCAGAGCAATCTGGAACGGGGCCAGAGCATCGCTCCAGATGATCCCGTTCTCGTCGTTGTTCTGTTCGATGGCGGCAGCTACTACGCGGGATACACCAATGCCGTAGCAGCCCATTTCCAGGGTCACCGGTTTACCGTTCTCGCCCAGCACTTCGCACTTCATCGCTTTGCTGTACTTGTTGCCCAGCTGGAAGATGTGCCCGACTTCGATGCCGCGCTTGATTTCCAGGGTGCCTTTGCCGTCAGGGCTCGGGTCGCCAGCGACAACGTTGCGCAGGTCGGCAACGGTCGGAACCGGCAGATCGCGCTCCCAGTTCACGCCAAAGTAGTGCTTGTCGTCGATGTTGGCACCAATGCCGAAGTCGCTCATCAGCTCGACGGAACGGTCGATGATGATCGGCAGCGGCAGGTTCAGCGGGCCGAGGGAACCGGCACCGGCGCCAATGGCGTCGCGCAGTTCGGCTTCGGAAGCCATGACCAGCGGGCTGGCAACGCCAGGCTGGTTGGCGGCCTTGATTTCGTTCAGTTCGTGGTCGCCACGGATGATCAGGGCAATCAGCTTGCCTTTCTCTTCAGCGTGCACCACCAGGGTCTTGATGGTTTTTTCGATCGGCAGGTCGAAGCCTTCGACCAGTTGCGCAATGGTCTTGGCGTTCGGCGTGTCGACCAGGCGCAGCTCTTCGGCAGGCAGCGGGCGAGAGGTTTCCCGCGGTACGGCTTCGGCTTTCTCGATGTTCGCGGCGTAGTCGGAACCGTTGCTGAAGACGATGTCGTCTTCGCCGGATTCAGCCAGCACGTGGAACTCGTGGGAACCGGCGCCACCGATGGAGCCGTTGTCGGCTTCAACCGGACGGAATTTCAGGCCCAGGCGGGTGAACACGTTGCAGTACGCCTGGTGCATGCGGTCGTAGGTGACCTGCAGCGATGCCTGGTCGGCGTGGAACGAGTAGGCGTCCTTCATGATGAATTCGCGGCCACGCATCAAACCGAAGCGTGGGCGGATTTCGTCACGGAATTTGGTCTGGATCTGATACAGGTTGATCGGCAGCTGTTTGTAGCTGCTCAACTCGTTGCGCATCAGGTCGGTGATGACCTCTTCGTGAGTCGGGCCGGCGCAGAAGTCGCGACCGTGGCGATCCTTGAAGCGCAGCAATTCAGGGCCGTATTCTTCCCAGCGACCCGATTCCTGCCACAGCTCAGCCGGTTGAGTGCTCGGCATCAACACTTCGAGAGAACCGGCGGCGTTCATTTCTTCACGCACGATGGCTTCGACCTTGCGCATCACTCGCAAGCCCATCGGCAGCCAGGTGTACAGGCCCGAGGCGAGTTTGCGGATCATGCCGGCGCGCAGCATCAGCTGATGGCTGATGACGACCGCGTCGGAAGGCGTTTCTTTCTGTGTGGCGAGCAAAAATTGACTGGTGCGCATGGTTGGCCGTTGTCGGTTGCTGATAACGAGAAGTAATGGGGCATTGTACGGGCGAGATCTGCTGGCGTACAGGCGTGCGGCCGGCTGTGTGGCTGGAGGGCGAGAATCTGCTCGCCCTCTGCGACCTGTATCAAAGAGGCTGCGATTCTTCCGTGACCGGGGTCTGAGCCGGTTCAGGCGTCGGGGTCGGACCGGCACGGCGGTTTTCCTGGAACCAGTGCAAGGCGATCAACAGCAGCGTCGGAACGCCCAGCAGGGCAGTGATCAGGAAGAAGTTGTGGTAGCCGAATTTTTCCACCATGACCCCTGAATAGCCGCCGATCAGGCGCGGCAACAAGAGCATGATCGAGCTGAGCAGGGCGTACTGGGTCGCGGAGAATTTGAGGTTGGTCAGGCTCGACAGGTAAGCGACGAACGCCGAAGTCGCCAGGCCCGAGCTGAAGTTGTCCAGGGAAATGGTGACGATCAGCATCTGCAGATTGGCGCCCATGTCCGTGAGCATCAGGAACAGCAGGTTAGTGGCCGCCGATGCGGCACCGCCGATGAACAGAATGGGCAGAATGCCGAAGCGCACGATGAGCAGGCCGCCCATGCCGGCGCCGACCAGCGTCATGATCAGGCCGAAAATCTTGCTGACGCTGGCGATCTGATCCTTGGTGAACCCTTGGTCGATGTAGAACACGTTGGCCATCACACCCATGACCGTGTCGGACATCCGGTAGGTGGCGATCAGCCCGAGCAGCAACAGGGCTTGCCAGCGGTAACGCAGAATGAAGTCGTTGACCGGTGTCAGCACCGGCGCCAGGCCACGGCGGCCCATGGCCGACAAGCACAGGGCGGTGAGCGTGGTATAGAGGATTGCCCGCAGGAATGCGCGGTCTTCGAGCAACAGGTCGAGCAGGCTGACACCGTTGAACAGTACGCTGGCGAAGTCGGTGTTGTAGAACTGGGTGAACATGGCCGGTACGGACACCAGCAGTACGATCAGCACGAACACCGACGCCAGCTGGTGCACGAAGCTGTAGCGTCCGGCTTGAAGCTGAGTGCGCAGTGGCACCGGCGGTTCGCGCATGAAGAGGGAGGTCAGCAGCGCCGGGATCATCAAGATGCCGAACAGCAGATAGGTGCCAGTCCACGCCGCATGTTTGTAGTTGAAACCGGTGGAGCCGAAGCCTTCGGCAAAAAACAGCGCACCCGCCGTTGCCAGCAGGGCCGCGACCCGATAACCGGCCATGTAGCTGGCCGCCAGTGCAGCCTGGCGGGTATCGTCGACGATTTCCAGGCGATAGGCGTCGATGGCAATGTCTTGCGTTGCCGAAGCAAAGGCGACTACCACCGCGATGGCGATCAGCCAGGACAGGTGTTTTTGCGGGTCGCAGAAACCCATGCCGATCAGGCCGAGGATCACCAGTGCCTGAGCCAGCACCAGCCAGGAGCGTCGTCGGCCAAGTTTGCCGAGCAGTGGCAGGCGCCATTGGTCGAGCAGCGGGGACCAGACCCATTTAAAGGCGTAGGCCAGGCCGATCAGGCTTGCATAGCCGATGGTTTCGCGGGCAACACCGGCCTCGCGCAGCCAGACTGAAAGCGTCGAAAACACCAGCATGTAGGGCAGGCCGGCGGCGAAACCAAGCAGCAACAGCACGAGCGTCGAGGGGCTGGCATAGGCGGCGAGCGCGGCGCGCCAGGTTTTACGGGGCATGGGCTGGAGTCTGCCTCAAGAATTACGGAAACAAAGCGCGCACTCTAACCGCTGTGCTCTACCGGGCGCCAGCCATGGCGCTGAATATCCACACGATTGTTCAGAACACTGATGCCTTCCATGCGCAATCGGGCCCGCTGTTCATCTCCCGAAGGGCTGCCTGCGGGCAGACTGATCCGACCACCGGCACCCAGCACACGATGCCAGGGCAATTTAGTGTCACCGGGCAGTTGGCTCAATGTTCGCCCGACCCAGCGGGCGGCGCGACCCAGTCCCGCCAGCTCGGCGAGCTGACCGTAACTCACGACTTTGCCCTCGGGCACTTGTGCCAGGGTCAAGTAGAGCGCCGTGCGTCGGATTTGCGCCGCGCTTTCGGTTTCAGCGGTTGAGTCGGTCACGTCCGGGGTTCCTGAAAAAAATGCGCATTGACCGTCTGTAGAGTAAATCCTTGATTGTCAGTTGAGAAATGAACTCAATAGAAATAGTCGGGTCAGTCCTTGCCAGGGCCTTATTTCCAAGAATAATGCCGACTTTTTTTCGCAAAGTTGAGCCTTTGATTCGCTTATGTTGTCCAGAACCTTGCTGTGCCTCGCTGTCGTCAGTGCTTCCACTCCCTTGCTCGCCGATACGGTCTGGTTGAAGAACGGTGACAAGCTGAGCGGCAAGATCACCCTCTTCGATGGCGGCAAGCTGTTGATCCAGACCGCGTATGCCGGTGCGGTCCCGATTGACTGGAAAGAGGTCAAAACCCTGGAAAGCGATCAGCAATTGCTGGTCAAGCAGGATGCCTACACCGGCGAAAAGGCCAAGTCGCTGCACGCGGCAGAGGACGGCAAGGTCACGCTGGCCAATGGCGAGACGCCCAAGACCGTGGAACTGGCCAGTATTCAGCAGATCCTCAAGCCCAAACCGGTGGTCGAGGATTTGGTGTTTAAAGGTAACGTCGACCTGGCGCTGGATTATCAGCGTGCAGAAAAAGATACCGATGATTACGACGTCGGCTTCAAAACCACCGCGCGTCACGGTCGGTGGCGTCATACGGCGGAAGGTGAGTACAACCGCGAGTTTCAGGATGACGTGGTTACCACTGATAACTGGCGTGCCGAGTATTCTCTCGACCGCTTCCTCACCGAGAAGTGGTTCTGGCAGGGGCGTTTGAATTACAAGCGCGACAAGGTCGAAGAGCTCTCCCGTCAGCGCACCGTCGGTACCGGCCCTGGTTATCAATTCTGGGATGACGAACTGGGTGCCTTCTCCCTGGGCTCGCTCCTCAACCGTACGGACTACGAATTTTCCGATGGCGGAAAGCAAAACTTCTATTCCCTGGCCGTGAAGTGGGACTACAACCGCTACCTGATTGGCAAGAAGGTCGAGTTCTTCACCAAAGGCGAAGTGGGCAAGCCGCTGTCGGGTGTCGCCGATTACGCACTCGATACCGAGGCCGGCCTGCGCTACAAAGTCACCGACTGGGCGTCGCTGAACCTGAAGGCCGAGAAAGACATCATCAGTGGTACTGACAATGCGGACCTGAACAAGACCCGATATACCGCAGGGTTTGGCGTGGCCTGGTAACACGCTCGAAGATCAAAAGATCGCAGCTTTCGGCAGCTCCGCACTTGTGGGCGCCGCCGAAGGCTGCGATTTTTTGTTGCCACACAAAACACACAGGCACAAAAAAGCCCCGCTTTTAAGGGCGGGGCCTTTTACTAAAGCAAGTACAAGTTAGATAACTTGAACTTCTTCAGCTTGCATGCCTTTCTGACCGCGGGTAGCGATGAAAGAAACCTGTTGGCCTTCTTTCAGGCTTTTGAAGCCGTCGGATTGGATAGCTTTGAAGTGAACGAACAGGTCGTCACCGGATTGTGGAGTGATGAAGCCGAAGCCTTTTTCATCGTTGAACCACTTAACGGTACCGGTTTGGCGATTAGACATGGTGTAACTCCTTGAACAAAGATAACTGCGACTCAGGAAGAACCCTGGCCGAGACTGAGTGCAAAGAGCAGGAAAAATTCTTGTAGATGGTTGGATCGAAATTCAACATATCGTGTAGAGATTCTCAGTGACACAAGCAGCACAGTGGCGCCACCTTAACCCTTTTTCCGGAACGTGCCAATGGTTCTTGCGAAGGTTTCTCTTTTTTAATGACTGACGGTTAATAACATGGCGGTGAGGCCCCGGAATTCACGGGGAAACGGCGAGAATTGTCTCCCGGACTTTGAACCCGAGCGACTGCCCGGTAAGATGCCGGACAGAATTTTTCCACCTCGCTATTCAGGACTCCCGCCATGAGCATCAAATCGGACAAGTGGATTCGCCGCATGGCGCAAGAGCACGGCATGATCGAGCCCTTCGTGGAGCGTCAGGTGCGCGGCAGTGACGACAGTCGTGTGATCTCCTATGGTGTGTCGAGCTACGGCTACGATGTGCGTTGCACCAATCATTTCAAGGTGTTCACCAACATCAATTCGGCCATCGTCGATCCGAAAAACTTCGACGCTGGCAGCTTCGTCGACATCCACAGCGACGTGTGCATCATCCCGCCAAACTCCTTCGCCCTGGCCAGTACCGTCGAATACTTCCGCATTCCGCGCAACGTATTGACCATCTGTCTGGGCAAGAGCACCTACGCCCGCTGCGGCATCATCGTCAACGTGACCCCGCTCGAGCCCGAGTGGGAAGGCCATGTGACCCTGGAGTTCTCGAACACCACCAACCTGCCGGCGAAGATCTACGCCAACGAAGGCGTGGCGCAGATGCTGTTCCTCGAGTCCGACGAGGAATGTGAAGTGTCCTACAAGGACCGTGGCGGCAAGTATCAGGGCCAACGTGGCGTGACCCTGCCGCGTACCTGAGTCAACCGTCTGACAAACCGTTGGAATTCCTGGGCGGGCGTACACTCTATGGGGTGTACTGCTCCGATTCGCGCAAGGCGGATCGGGCCATCGCTCAGGAGTGCTTCATGAAGATCGATCCGCGAATAAGTGCCGAACTGGCAAGGCTCGAGCCCAATCAGGTTGGCGTGCTGGCCTGGTCCTTGTTGGCGCATCCGCCAGTCAGCATGGCAGGGGGCATCCCCCATCAGCCTGATCCCGACAGCCCCAATGAAGATCCGACAGAACCTGGAGAGCCCACCCTGCCGGATGAGCCACCTCCCGCGCCTGTGGTCTGATACCCGCTTTTGTGGGGGCGAGCATCGCTCGCTCCCACGGGAAGGTGGCGTTTTACTTGAGGTTGCCGCTCAAAAACTGCTTCAACCGCTCACTCTTCGGATTGCCCAGCACGTCTTCCGGCGCGCCTTCTTCTTCCACCAGCCCCTGATGCAGGAACAGCACCTGGCTCGACACTTTGCGGGCGAAGCTCATTTCATGGGTGACCATGATCATGGTCCGGCCTTCCTCGGCCAGGCCCTGAATTACCTTGAGTACTTCGCCTACCAGTTCCGGGTCGAGTGCCGAGGTTGGTTCGTCGAACAGCATGACTTCCGGTTCCATGGCCAGTGCGCGGGCAATGGCTACCCGTTGTTGCTGGCCGCCCGACAGGAACGCCGGGTACTGATCCGCCACACGCGCCGCCAGGCCAACCTTGTCGAGGTAACGTCGGGCACGGTCTTCGGCTTCTGCCTTGCTGCAACCGAGCACCCGCCGCGGGGCCATGGTGATGTTTTCCAGCACCGTCATGTGGCTCCACAGGTTGAAGTGCTGGAACACCATGGCCAGGCGGGTGCGGATCCGTTGCAGTTCATGCGGGTCGGCCACATGGATGCCGTGACGGTCCTTGACCATGCTGATGTTCTGGCCGTCCAGGCTCATGGTGCCGTCGTTGGGCTGTTCGAGAAAGTTGATGCAGCGTAAAAAGGTGCTTTTGCCCGAGCCGCTGGCGCCGATCAGGCTGATGACGTCGCCGGTTTTGGCCTTGAGCGAAACGCCTTTGAGCACCTGATGATCGCCATAGCTTTTATGCAGGCCTTCGATGGTCAGTTTGTACATGGGGCATGCATCCTCAAGGCGAAAGTAGGTAGCCGCTGCGATAGGCTTCGGTGCCCGCGACGTGGGCGATTACCATGCCGGCAGTGGCCATGCGCCGCAGCGAACGGGCGTACATCAGCCCGGCGACGGTGCAATGAACAGGGGTGACGCGATCATTGATCGGGTCGATGACTTCGGCGATCAGTTGCCCGGCCTCCAGGTATTCCCCGGGCAGGGCGGTAAACACCAGCAGTCCGCCCACGGGTGTCGCTACCGGCTCGACGCCGGCCAGCGGCGTGGCCGGGTAGGGCAGTTCCGGTAAGGGCGCCGGCTCACCGGCAATCGCGCCGAAGTGAATCAGATAATCGATCAACGCCTGGCAATCGAGGCTGGCCAACGGGTGATTGACGTCGCCCTGGCCGCGTAACTCGACGGTGACCGAAAAGCTGCCCGGCGGAATATCGAAATGCTCGCCGAAGCGTTCTTTCAACTGCCACCAGAGCAGGGTGAAGCATTCATCGAACGACTGGCCACCAGAGTCGGTGGCCAGCAGGCTGGCTTCGGCACCGATGTAACGCGCCAGAGGCTCGACCTGAGGCCAGGCCTCGGGCGTGGTGTAGAGGTGCGCGACGGCTTCGAAATCGCAATGCAGGTCCAGCACCATGTCCGCATCGCAAGCCAGCCGTTGCAGGGTCAGGCGTTGGGATTGCAGTTGCGTGCCGGCGGTCTGGCGCGCCAATACGTTGCGCAGGCTGCTGCGGATCAGTTCGAGGTTGCGTTGTGGATTGTCGCCCAGCAGGCCTTCGATCTCATTGCCGACTTCTTCACTCAAGTCGATGAACCAGCGATTGAAGTTCTGCCCGCTTTCCAGCTCGTAACGGCCCAGTGGAACGTCCATCAACACTTGTTCCAGGCCGACCGGGTTGGCCACGGGCACCAGAACGATTTCGCTGCGCAGCCGGCCGGCGGCTTCCAGCTCCGCCAGACGCTGCTTGAGGTGCCAGGCCACCAGCATGCCGGGTAATTCATCGGCATGCAGGGAGGACTGGATGTAGATCTTGCCTTTGGCCGCCTGGGGGCCGAAGTGAAAGCTGTGGATCTGTCGCACGGTCCCCGGCAGTGGGGCCAGCAGGTCATGAATCTGGTGGCGCATGTACGAATTGTCCTAGTGAGTCGGCCCGAGGAAGGCCAGCCATCGGCGTTCGGCGAGGCGGAACAGGCCGACCAGCGCAAAGGTAACGGTCAGGTAGATCAGCGCGGCGATGCCGAACGACTGGAACGTCAGAAAGGTCGCAGAGTTCGCGTCGCGAGCAACTTTCAGGACATCCGGGATGGTCGCGGTGAACGCTACGGTGGTCGAGTGCAGCATCAGGATCACTTCGTTGCTGTAATAAGGCAACGAGCGACGCAGTGCCGACGGCATGATCACGTAGGCATAGAGCTTCCAGCCTGACAGACCGTAGGCCTTGGCCGCTTCGACTTCACCGTGAGCCAGGCTGCGAATCGCCCCGGCGAAGATTTCCGTGGTGTAGGCGCAGGTGTTCAGGGCGAAGGCCAGGATCGTGCAGTTCATCGCGTCGCGAAAAAACGCATCGAGAACCGGCTGGGCACGCACGGCCGCCAGACTGTAGATGCCGGTGTAGCAAATCAGCAGTTGGATGTAGAGCGGTGTACCCCGGAACAGGTAGACGTAAAACTGCACTGGCCAGCGGATGTAGAACCTGGACGAAACCCTGGCGATGGACAGCGGGATCGACACCAGAAAACCGATGCAGATCGACGCACTGAGCAGCCACATGGTCATGGCCAGGCCGGTGATGTTGTAGCCGTCGGTATAAAGGAAGGGTTTCCAGTATTCCTGCAAGAGTTCGATCATCGTACTGCCTCCCGGGCACCGGCGGCGTAGCGACGTTCGAGCCAGCGCAGGACAACGTTGGAGGCACTGGTGATCAGCAAGTAGATCAATGCGGCCAGCACCAGGAAGTAGAACAGTTGATAGGTGCTTTTACCGGCATCCTGCGCAGCCTTGACCAAGTCGGCGAGGCCGATGATCGAGACCAGCGCGGTGGCCTTGAGCATCACCATCCAGTTGTTGCCGATGCCCGGCAGGGCGAAGCGCATCATTTGCGGGAACACCACGAATCGAAAACGCTGGCCGCGTTTGAGGCCATAGGCGGTGGCGGCTTCGACCTGGCCCCGTGGCACGGCAAGGATCGCCCCGCGGAACGTTTCGGTGAAGTACGCGCCATAAATGAAGCCCAGGGTGATGACCCCGGCGCTGAATGGGTTGATCTCGATGTATTCCCATTCCATGAAGTCGGTAAACGAGGTCAGCCAGGTTTGCAGGCTGTAGAAGATCAGCAGCATCAGCACCAGGTCCGGTACCCCGCGAATCAGCGTGGTGTAGCACTGGGCCGGTATCCGCAGCAGTTTGACTTTTGACAGCTTGGCACTGGCGCCCAGCAGGCCGAGCAACACGGCCACCAACAGCGACATCACCGATAATTTGATGGTCATCCAGGTGCCTTCCATCAGCAACGGACCGAAACCCTGAAGGCTGAAGGCAGAGAGCCCCAAGTGTTGTAATAGGTTTTCGAACATAAATCAGCAACCTGATCGGATGAAAAAAGCGCCCACCGCGAGATGGGCGCCGGGCATTATTTGCCGCTGTACAGATTCAGATCGCCAAAGTGTTTCTTCTGAATGGTGGCGTAGGTGCCATCGTCGTGTAACGCTTTGATACCTTTATCCAGAAGTGCTTTCAGCTCTTTGTTACCTTTCGAGATACCGACTGCTGTTTTGGCCGGCAGCAATTCGCTGTCGACGGGCTTGCTGACTTCGTAATCGGCGCCTTTTGGCGATTTGATGAAGCCAAGTTCAGCTTGCAGCATGTCCTGGATCGCGGCGTCGAGACGACCGGAAGTCAGGTCGGAATACACCTGATCCTGGTTGGCGTAGGCCTGGGTTTTCACGCCGGCCTTGTCCAGCACGGCTTTGGCATAGGCTTCCTGAATGGTGCCTTGCTCATAACCGACGGTTTTGCCCTTCAATGAGGCGACGTCTGCGCTCAGGCCGGAGCCTTTCTTGAACACGTAGGCGGTAGGGCCGGAGAACAGCTCGCTGGAGAAGTCGATGACTTTTTCGCGGGCCGGAGTAACGGTCATCGAAGAGATCACACCGTCGAATTTATTGGCTTTGAGGCCCGGAATCATGCCGTCGAAATCGCTTTCGACCCATTTGCACTTAACCTTCAGCTCGGCACAGATTGCATTGCCCAGGTCGATGTCGAAGCCCACCAGGCTGCCGTCGGCTGCTTTGGACTCGAACGGCGCGTAGGAAGGGTCAACGCCAAAACGCAATTCTTTGTATTCCTTTGCCAGCGCGGAGCCGGCAGCCATGCACAACGCCAGTGCAGAAAGGGTCAGCAATGCTTTTTTCATTATTCAATCCCTAAGAACCAATATGAGCGCTTGTGGCGCAGAAGTACTGTTACTGAAAAGCGTAAGACCTATTAAAAGTAGCAATTTCCGAACCAGAGTCCCGAACAAGCGTTTTAAAAGGTGATACAAGAAATGGCAAAGTTCGATTTGTGCACGAAAACGGGCATTGCCAGATTCTTGCGTCTGGATGGTGCACAGGGAAGCTGATACCCATTAAATCTTGATGCTATTTATGTAGCAGCTGTCGAGCCTGCGAGGCTGCGTTCGGCTGCGCTGCAGTCGAAAAATCAGAACTTGCGGTGAGTCAGGCGGACCGCATCAGCTGGATTCACGACTGCTGCGCAGCCGAACGCAGGCTTCGCCAGCTGCTACAAAGGCAGGGCCACAAGAGTCGGGTCAAGCCAGTAAATCCTGCAACGTCGCCAGGCTGTCAGCTTCTTCCACCGACTTGTCCTGCCGCCAGCGCAATATCCGCGGAAACCGCACCGCAATCCCGCTCGGGTGTCGTTTCGACGGGGCAATGCTCTCGAATCCCAGCTCAAACACCAGGCTCGGTTGCACACGGATCACCGGTCCGGATTTTTCAATCGTGGTCTTGCGTACGATGCTGTCGATCTGGCGGATTTCTTCGTTGGTCAACCCGGAGTAGGCCTTGGCGAAAGGCACCAGTGTCCGCTCGCGGGCATAGGGTGGGCCGTCCCACACGGCGAAAGTGTAATCAGTGTAGAGACTGGCCTGGCGGCCATGACCCTGCTGGGCATGGATCAGCACTGCATCGACACTGAACGGGTCGACTTTCCATTTCCACCACACGCCCGTGTCTTTATTCCGCCCGACGCCATAATGCGCATCGCGGGCCTTGAGCATCATGCCTTCGACCCCCAGTTTGCGAGACGCTTCTCGTTGGCGGGCGAGGTCGAACCAGTCTTCGCCGATCAACATGGGCGAGGCACGTAACACCGGGTTTGCGCAGGCGGTGACGAGGTTTTCCAACTGAGCGCGGCGCACGGCCTGAGTCTGGTTGCGCAAATCCTGGCCCTGCCATTCCAGCAGGTCAAAGGCCTGGAGGACCACGGGCACCTCATGGAGGATTTTCTTGTCCAGCGTGTTACGGCTGCTGCGTTTTTGTAGCAGGGCGAAAGGCGCCACCGCCAGCGATGTTGGCGATTGCCGGTCAGAAGCGTTCCCAGAGCCCGAGGGCGCGGTTTTCCAGGCGACGATTTCACCGTCGAGCACCGTGCCGTCGGGCAAGTCGTGAACCAGGCTGCCCAGTTCGGGGAACCGTTCGGTTACCAGTTCTTCGCCTCGCGACCAGACCCACAAGTGCCCATCGCGCTTGACCACCTGGGCGCGGATGCCGTCCCATTTCCACTCCGCTTGCCATTGGCTGGCCGGGCCGAGCAGGACTTCGAACTGCTCAACCGGTTGCGACAACGCATGGGCAAGGAAAAACGGGTAGGGCTGGCCATCCCGTTGGGCGTGTTCATCGGGTGCTTCGGGGGCAATCAGCTTCAGGTAACTGGCGGCGTTCGGGCGGTGCGACGGGGCGGTGTAACCCACCAGCCGCTGGGCCACGTGTTTGCCGTCGAGCCCGGCCATAGCTGCCACGGCGCGGGTGACCAGCGATTTGGAGACACCGACACGGAAACTGCCGGTGATCAGTTTGATGCACAGCATCAGGCCCTGGCGATCCAGTTGCGCCCACAGCGCGGGCAGACGTTCGGCGAGGATCCGCGGGGGCGCGCTGCGCAGCGGCAACAGTTTGTCTTCAATCCACACCGTCAGTCTGTCGGTAGACGTGTGAGGCGTTTCGGGCAGCACCAGCGAAATGGTTTCCGCCAGATCACCCACCGCCTGGTAGCTTTCCTCGAACAACCAGGGCGAGAGCCCGGAACACGCGATTGCCATGTCGCGCAGCACCCGTACCGGCACCCATTGCCGAGACCTCCCGCCGGCCAGCAAATACACCGCCCAGGCGGCATCTTCGGGCGTGGCCTGGGCAAAGTAATGCTGCATCGCCGCCAGTTTGGCGTTGCTTGAGGTGGTGGCATCGAGTTCGGCATACAGCTCGGCGAAGGCTTTCATGCCTGCACCTCGGCGCTCTCGGGTTCGAAGGCTGCATTGTTCTCATCGTCGCCGTATTCGGTGCGCAATCCCATGGCATCGAGGCCCTGTTCACGCAGATGCCGCACCAGCACTCCGATCGATCCATGGGTGACCTTCACCTGCTCGGCTCCGGACTGTTCGATGGCCCAGAGCAGGCCGGGCCAATCGGCGTGATCGGACAGCACGAAACCACGATCCACGCCATGCCGCCGCTGCGTGCCGCGCAAACGCATCCAACCGCTGGCGAGGGCATCGCTGTAGTCGCCGAAGCGCCGTACCCAATTGCTGGTACCCGTTGCAGGCGGCGCGAGGACCAGAGCTTTGCGTATCATCGGATCCTGCTTTTTTACTTCGCTGGCATAAATCGTTGGCGGTAAATGAATGCCGCTCTGACGATAAAACTGATTGATCGGTTCAACCGCGCCATGCACCAGGATCGGACCCAGGCTGGTATCGAGGCCATGAAGAATCCGCTGAGCCTTGCCGAAGGCATGGCAGAGCAGCACGCTGGTTTTATCGACTGCGGCGTTGGCCCGCCACCACTGATTGATCTCGGCAAGGATCTGCGCCTGGGGTTGCCAGCGGTAAATCGGCAGGCCGAACGTCGATTCTGTGATGAAGGTGTGACAGCGCACCGGTTCGAACGGTGTACAGGTGCCGTCGGGCTCTGTTTTGTAATCACCGGAGGCGACCCAGACCTCACCGCCGCATTCCAACCGCACCTGGGCTGAGCCGAGCATGTGGCCTGCGGGGTGAAAACTCAGTTTTACGCCATGGTGCAGCAATTGCTCGCCATAAGGCAGCGTTTGCAGGTTGATGTGCTGGCCCAGCTGCGCGCGCAGAATGCCCGCACCCGGGGCCGCAGCCAGATAATGTTGATTACCACGGCGAGCATGGTCGCTATGAGCGTGGGTGATGACTGAACGTTCGACGGGGCGCCACGGGTCGATATAGAAATCCCCGGGCGGGCAGTACAAACCTTCAGGACGTGCGATAACAAGGTCCATATTGTTACCAGAATGGAGAGGCCTGTTAGCTAGGAGGTTTGCCCGAAACGAGAAGTTCTATTTATTTTTACAGAGATTAAAAACAAAAGATCGCAGCCTGCGGCAGCGCTTACAGATGGGGGCGAATGCCCTGTAGGCGCTGCCGCAGGCTGCGATCTTTGTTACTTGCCAGGCGTCAGCGTCAACCGCGTCTTGCCATACACCTTGTCAAAGTTCTGC
Organism: Pseudomonas sp. Pseusp18; assembly: GCF_059506005.1. Lineage (NCBI taxonomy): Bacteria > Pseudomonadati > Pseudomonadota > Gammaproteobacteria > Pseudomonadales > Pseudomonadaceae > Pseudomonas > Pseudomonas sp. Pseusp18. The sequence continues at coordinate 5,243,142 of NZ_CP169240.1, read as the reverse complement.
GGCTGCATCGGCAAGCTCATGTATTGACCCTTGAGCCATGGATCGACGCTGTCGAGATAGTGCGGGCTGGCCGGGTTGCCGGATTGGCCGGTAGCGTTCTGACCCATCAGCGGTTCGGCCTGGCCGAAATCGACAATAAAGCGCATGGCCGGGGCCTGCGTGGTGTTGAAGTCCTGACCCCAGGCGAACGAGGCGGTGTTGAGCGTGGTGTGATCGCCGCCGGCCGCCAGCGGGCCGCGCACGGTCTGGCCGCTGGCGTTTTTCCACTCGTAGCGGTGCAGTTTGCCCCACTGCCAGGCTTTGTGATCGCCGCCCAACTGGCTGTCACCCGCGCTGATCGCCGCCGCCAGGCTACGGGCCAGGATCGCCGGTTTGTCTTCTTTCTGTGTGGTGCGCACGTCATCCCAGAACGGACTGTCCTCACGCCCAAGCAGGTGATCGGCCTGGGCGGCGTAGGATAATTTGCCGTTGGCGATAAAGGCTTTCCACGCCGGGCTGCTTTCCGGGCCCAGTTCGTCGAGGAAAATCTGTTTGGTGCTTTCCTGCAGGAACAACTCGTAAATCGCCGCGTCGGCGGAAGTCGGGCTGAGTTTGCCGTCGAAGGCCATCAAGCGGGTATACGCCTCGCGAGCCTTGCCGCGATCGGCCACCGGCAACGCTTCGATGGCCTGTTTGAGCGGCTGGGACATGCCCGGCGCTTCAAACATCTTCTTCAGTTTGGCGGCGAAAGTGGTGGTCTGGTCGTATTGCATGGCGATCAGGCTGCGGGTGTCGTGTTTGCCCACGCCCGCCAGTTCGGCCATGCGTTCGCCACGCTCCGGCGCCGCCCAGGAATTGGACAGCTGCATGCCGTAGCCATGGGGAATGACCCGCTGGTTGGCGGTGCCGAGCCAGCCCTGCGCCGGGTCCTGGTCATACGGATGGAGCATCGGGTCGGCGTAACCGTCCCAGTCGTAGCGACCTTCCCAGCCCGGCGACGGCAGCAAGCCTTCGCCTTCGCGACGATTCGGGTAGCGACCGGTGACTTGCCAGCCGATATTGCTGGCATCGGCAAACACCAGATTCAGGGCGATGGCGCGGATTTCACGGCTGGCGTCCGATGCTCTCTCGGTGCTTTGTGCCCGGGACAGGTCGAAAAACGCATCCAGGGTTTTGTCGTCAGTGAAGTCCGGCGCTTGCAGGGCCAGGCCGAAACCATTCGCCAGCGCCATGCCTTGGGCGCTGTTGAGCAGTGGCCCGTGGCGGGTTTCGTACACGGCTTCGCGAATCGGCCGCTGGCCTTTGACGAAATAGGTTTCGTTGCGCACGATCGCCGGCTGCCATTTGCCGCCCACTTCGTAGGAAAGGCCATTGCCCTGGCGTTTGATTTTTTCCAGGAACACGTCCTGGTTGTCGCCCATGACCGTGGTCATGCTCCACGCCACTTTGCCGTTGAAACCAGCGAGCACCATCGGTAACCCGGCAATGGTTATGCCGGAGGCCTGGTATTTCGGCGCGCGAATCTGCACGTAACTGAACAACGACGGGACGCCCAGCGGTCCGTGGCTGTCGCTGGCCAGCAGGCTCTTACCGCTGCGGCTGCGTTGCGGGGCGATCGCCCAGTTGTTCGAGGAGGTAGCGCCCAGCAGATTCAGATCCGACAGTTGACCAGTGGCTTTGCTGATTTCGCTCAGCCCCGGGATTTGCCCGGTGAGTTTGATGCCCTGAAGTTTTTCAGCTTCAGCCACCGGCAGTTTTTCGTCGGGAGCGGACGGGGTCAGCCACGCCAGTTTGTCGGTGCTGACGGTCTGGGCCAGCATCAGCGAGGAAATTTCTTCCGGCAGGTTCGCCGATTGGCTGAAGTTCAGCAGGCAGAACATCAGCGCCGAATCTTCCGGTTTCCAGTACTCAGGCTTGTAGCCGGTGGCCGCGAGGTCCGCCGGCAGCTTGTCGCGGTAGCGGAACAGATAGGCGTTGACCCCGCGGGCATAGACTTCGAAGAAACGCTTGAGGCGTGGCGACGAGGCCTTATACAGCTCATCCGCGCTTTTCTTCAGGTTGACCGCACGCATGTAGCGGTCGGCATCGAGCAGGTCCGCGCCGGACATCTCCGCCAGTCGGCCCTGGGCCAGCAGGCGCAGAGTGACCATTTGGCTGATGCGGTCGCTGGCGTGCACGTAGCCGAGGGTGAACAGCGCATCGTGGAAGCTGTTGCTCTCGATCAGCGGCATGCCCATGGCATTGCGGCGGACTGAAACGTTTTGCGCCAGGCCCTTCAGCGCTTGCACGCCAGAGGTGGGCGGGAGGGTGTCCTGGGCATTCCAGGTCTGACAACCGGTCAGGCTCAAAACACCGGCCACTGCTGCGGCAACGCCGAACCGGGGAAGAAAATGTGTAAGGGCTGGCGAGGCCATGGCAAAGCTCCTGCGGGGGTAGTGACGCGACGAAGGCGCTACGTTAGTGAGCAGGAGGTGGACGCGCAAGCGGCGGCTGGGTTATTTCTTTTCGGTGATCGCCGGCATCAGGTTGTCCTGTTTGCGTTTGATGGCTTGCCGGTAGCAAGAGGCGATGCTGAAGTGCGGCAAATTCAATAGCCTCGCATGGGAAAAGTCGGCATGGAACTTAAGACAAACGCGGCGCTGATCATCATCGATCAACAAAAAGGCATCCTGCATCCCAAGTTGGGCCGTCGAAACAACCCTCAGGCCGAAGAGCGCATCCTGGAGTTATTGGGGCATTGGCGTCGCACCGGGCGGCCGGTGATTCATGTGCAGCACCTGTCCCGCTCTGTGGATTCGGTGTTCTGGCCGCAGCAATCGGGGGTGGAGTTTCAGGAGCGCTTCCAGCCATCGATCGGTGAGTGGCTGATACAGAAACAAGTGCCGGATGCGTTTTGCTCGACCGGGCTGGAAGCGAGTTTGCGCGAGGCGGGGATCGATCAGTTGATCATCGTTGGCGTGGCGACGCACAACTCGGTGGAATCCACGGCGCGAACGGCTGGGAATCTGGGGTTTGAGGCGTGGGTTGTGGAGGATGCGTGCTTTACCTTCGACAAGGCGGACTTTTTCGGCAATGCCCATTCAGCTGAAGAAGTGCATGCGATGTCGCTGGGGAATCTGCATGGGGAATATGCGACGGTCGTTAGCGCCGCGAGCATTCTCATGATCGACTGAAACCTTGAACTGACCCCAAAATTAGGATTGGTGTCCAACTTTTGGGGTGCAGATCAACTTGTAGGAGCGAGGCTTGCCCGCGAAGAACGATGACGCGGTTTTTCTGATTGATCGTGGCGCCCTTTTCGCGGGCAAGCCTCGCTCCTACAGGGATTGGCGATTCAACAGGCGAAGAAGTTATTCGCCCGAATCCTCAAGCCCCGTGGCACTTCTTGAATTTCTTGCCGTTGCCGCAGGGGCAAGGGTCGTTGCGACCGACGTCTTTCAGGGCGTTGCGCACCGGTTCCTGGTGGGCGTGGCCGCAGTTTGGGCCGTGGACATGGCCATGGTCGTGATCATGGTGGTCGTGATGGTCATGATCGTGGTTGCAGTCAGGGCCATGGACGTGGGGTTGCTGGGTCATCGGGGTCACTCCGGAATTAAATCGGCGGCGATTATCACGCCATTGCGCGCCAGGTGCACGTAGTGCGCGATGAATAAACCGGTTTCAAGTGTGCCTTCCAGACGATAGGGAATCGGTTGCTCGGGTTTTTTCAGCAGTTTCACCACATCCCGAACCCTGGGCCACAGGTTGGTTCGGATCGGCACCTTGAAGTAGGCACTGTGCTTGGGGCCGACGGTGAACCAATGTTCGTGCTCGCCTTCGGTCAGCAGGACGTCCCCCAGATGAATGCGATATTCCAGGGCGCGCACCGTCAGGTCTTCGTCATTGGGGTTGTCGACGCGAAAATGCAGCAGGAATTTCTGCTCCAGCAACTTGGCCCGGACCACCTCGACCTTGACCAGATGCACTTGCGGGTCTGGCAAGTCGTTGCTGAACCATGAGGCGCAGCCGCCGACTCCTGAAAACAGAAGCAGCAAAGTGAACAGATAGAGCGCGAATCGTCCAGTGATCATGGTCGTGTTTCTCCCTTTGTAGCAGCTGCCTCGCTGTAGCAGTTGCTACGGCCGAACGCAGCTTTCGGCAGCTGCTACAGGGGGCACCTCAAGCGCCGAAATAACTCGCGCAGCACTTCTTGAACTTCTGCCCGCTGGCGCACGGGCACGCATCGTTGCGCCCGGCCTTGAGCGGCACCGTAGGGTCGATGAAGTACCAGCGGCCGGCGTTCTGCACGAATGACGAACGTTCGCGGTGGCTGTGTTCGCCGCTGCCGTCGTGCCAGCGAGCGGTGAAGGTGACGAAGGCGTGCTCCGGCTGGCCGCCGAAGACCTCGGCGCCTTCCACTTCCAGGCCCAGCCAGGTGCTCTGAGCGCTCCAGTCGCTGATCGACTGGCGATCCAGGCCGGCCTGTTGCGCGGGCAGGGTGGTCGCTACCAGATAATCGACCAGCCCCAGCACATAGGCGCTGTAGCGCGAACGCATCAGGACTTCGGCGCTGGGGGCCGGATGGCCGGCATGGTAATGACCGCAGCAGGCATCGAGCAGCGTGCCGCTGCCGCAAGGGCAAATGGATGTACTCATTGCGTTACCACCAGTATTTCCCGAAGTTTTCCGGATTGGCCCAGAAGCGTGAGTTGAGCCAGTCGGGTACCTGTTTGTAGTCAAGCAGATCGTAGGTAAACAACGTCAACACTTGATCGTCGCGCTGGAAGCGTTCGCTGGCTTGCAGGGCCAGGGAGAAAAAATCCGTCTCCTGCCAACCGCTGGCGGGCAAGTCGGCCAACACCGCAATGCGACTGGCATTGAGGTTGCGTATCCCGCCGAGCAGATTCAGGCCGTCGCGCTTGGGCAAGTGTTCGAGGCAATCGACCACCAGCGCCAGATCAAACCGCTGCGCCGCCAGTTCGGCCGGCAATGCTCCGGGTGCGGCAAAAGCCACGATGCTATCCGGGTGCGCGAGTTTGAATGCCTCGAGCGCGGGGAACTCACTGGCGCCAATCAGCAACAGACGCGTCGGGGCGTAACGATCAAGCAATGCGGCCAACGCCTGCTGGGGCGTGCGCGAAGAAATACTTGCAGTCATCGAAGATCCTCAATCAGAACGCCAAGATTAACGTGTCTTGTCGAGCGTGTTTAAGCAAAAAGCGCCGATCTTCCGTGAACATAAGGCAAAACAGCAATGGCCTATTGCTGGCGGAGATTAAAAGTCCGGTCTTTACTCCTTGAAATCGGTTATTAGCCGATCCCTCAGGAGAAAACTAGATGAGCATAGTTCGGACAGCATTACCTTTGGTTCTGCTAACCAGTGTGTTGACTGGTTGCGCAGGTTTGCAGAAAACCGACTGGCCGACCTGTGCTGCGGTCGGTGGTGTCGTCGGTGCAGGGCTCGGTGCGACAGAGAGCTCTTCATGGGCGGGGTATGGCGCACTGCTGGTCGGCGGCACGGCAGCGGCTTATTGCTGGGTGCATGGCGATGGCGACGAAGACGGCGATGGCGTGCCGGATAGCCGCGACAAGTGCCCGCACACACCGAGAGGCGTGCGAGTCGATGCCGACGGCTGCCCTCCACCCGCGCCTGCGCCGGTGGTCGAAGAGAAGGCGGTGGTCAAGGAAGAAGTCATCGTTATCCGTGATGTTCACTTCCAGTTCGACTCGTCCAAGCTCACCCCTTCCGATAAAGAGGTACTCAACACCGTCGCCACGCGTCTGAAACAGGAATCCGCCAGCGCCCGGTTGACCGTGACCGGTCATACCGACAGCGTCGGCAGCGATAAATACAACCAGAAACTGTCGGACAAACGCGCCCATTCGGTGGTGGAGTACCTGATTTCCCAAGGCGTGCCACGCAGCAGTTTCGTGTCTGTGACCGGTGCAGGTGAAAGCCAGCCTGTGGCCGATAACAAAACCGCTGAAGGCCGTGCGCTGAATCGGCGTACGGAAATCAAAATCGACCGCTAACCCCCTTGTATTCCGCGGCTTGTGCAGTCGCGGATGCGGGTCTTTACTCCTGTGTGACCGGTATGGGCCGGTGACACAGGAGCATTCACAATGAGCGTTCTCACAAGGACCGTCTTGCCGGTTCTACTGCTTGGCAGTCTTCTGACCGGCTGCGCGACTCACAGCGATGGCACCGCCCCCTTGAATCAACGTACCTGGCCGATCTGCAGTGTCATTGGCGGACTGGTTGGCGGCGGTCTGGGCGCGATCGAAAGTGGCGGTTGGGCGGCAGGTGGAGCGGCGCTCGGTATCTTGACCGGTGGCTTGGTCTGTTACGCCCAGGATGGCGACGAGGACGGTGACGGTGTTTTCGATCGGCGCGATCGTTGCCCCGATACGCCTGCCAATACACCTGTCGATCATCGCGGTTGCCCGCTACCGCAATATCCGGCCAGCGTAAAACCTGCTGAACCGCCGGTATCCGAAGTCATCACGCTGAGCAGTAATGTGTTGTTCGCGTACAACAAATCCGACCTGACGCCCGAGGCACGCAGCGAGCTGGATTCGTTGATGCCCAAATTGCAGAGTGCCGATGTGGTGAGCGTCAAGGTCGTCGGCCATACCGACAGTCAGGGTTCGGACGCCTATAACCAGAAACTGTCGGAACGTCGTGCCAGCAGCGTGGCGGCCTACCTGTTGAGCCGGGGGCTGGCGCCGAACAAACTCACCAGCGAAGGACGGGGTGAAACCCAGCCGGTGGCTGACAATGATACGGAAGAAGGGCGGGCAAAAAACCGTCGTGTGGAGTTGCACATCAATCGCTAGGCTCCGTGATCAAGAGGCCCGTGATAGAGCCGTCGGATGATCGTCAAGGTTGATCCGGCGGCCATTCGATGCCTTTCGGAAGAATTTTCCGTTGCCCTCTGGCTTATCCCGCGTGTAAGCCGTTACTGTGCGTGCAAATAATAATTCTCGACGGGGGAGCGTATGAAGGTGTTTTGGGGGCTGGGGAAGTTGTTGACCCTGCTGTTCTGGTTGGTGGTGCTGGTCAATCTGCTCATACCGTTTGTTCGTCCACTGCACCTGTTGGTCGATCTGGCTGGCAGCCTGTTGGCGCTGGCTCATCTTCTGGAGCTGGTGTTCTGCAATCGCAGCCTCAAAGGTCGAGCCCACCCCTGGCGTGATCGCCTGAAAATTGTCTTTTTCGGCGTTTTCCACCTGCAAACCATTCCGGCCCCTGCCACTGCGAAGGCTTCCCATGCGTAAACTCTGTCTGCTCGCCGCACTCATCAGCCCATTGGCCTGCGCTCAGGTGGTGAGTGTTGAAACCAACTCGCTGATGCGTTTGCCCAACACCGCCAGTTCCCTGCAACTGGAACGACTGGAAGTCGCCGATTACGGCACCTTGCTGATTCCCTCGAACGTGACCGAAGTGACGGTCGGCGAGCTGCACCTGGGACGCGAAGCGCGGATCGCCATTGTGCCGAGCGAACAGGCTCTGGCGTTGAAGGTCAGCCGGGCCGAATTGGCTGAAGGCAGCCAGATCACCGCGCGGGGCGCCCCCGGGACTTATCTCAAGGCTGCCCGCTCCGGGCGCAATCTGAATTTGCAGATCAAAGCGCTGAAAGCGCCGCAATTGTTGGTAGACGCTCGCGGTGGCGCGGGTGCCCCGGGTTTTGTCGGCCTCGACGGGGCCAACGGTCAAGCACCGGGTTGCACCTGGGGTCAGGCCGGTCACGGTTTTGATGGCAGTGACGGCAGCGACGGCCAGCCTGGTGCGCCGGGGGCGCTGGTTCGGCTGGAAGTGCCGCGTGACTATCCGGCGGAGCAGATCAAGGTCGAGGTGGCGGGCGGAGTCGGTGGCGCGGCCGGACCGGGTGGCAAACCGGGGGCGGGCGGCAAGGCCAAGGGCTGCATTGTCTATAAAGCCGATGGCGGCAAGAACGGTCGCCCCGGTGTCGACGGCCAGCCAGGGCCTGCTGGAGCGGCAGGTTCGGTGAGCATTCAGCGGTTGTAAGAGCGACCGAGAACCCCTGTGGCGAGGGAGCTTGCTCCCGCTGGGTCGCGAAGCGGCCCCAAAGCCGGCGACTCTGTTCTTTCAGAACGTGCGCAGTGATCGATTACGACTGCTGCGCAGCCGAGCGGGAGCAAGCTCCCTCGCCACAGAGACTATGCATTGCTCAGAACATCGGCCGAGCCGCAGCAATCGCCACCAGCGCCAACCCGACCATCAGGTTAATCCCCACCAACCGGCGAATCTTGCCCAGCGTCGCCGCGCCCGTCGGCCAATCCTGAGCCGTTACCGCCGTGCGCAGTTCCGGCAGCAGCAACGCCTGAATCCGGATAAACAACGCGGTCATCACCACATACAATCCCATCATCACCTGCACATACCGCGGCGCCGCTTCGAACCCGGCGAACTGCAAATGAATCATGCCCACACCGCTGATCGGCAAAAGCACCACCGCGACCCAGACCCAGCGGAAAAAACCTTGAAACACTTCTACCCACAGCTTCAACCGGGCAGGGCCTTCCAGCGCCTTCATCGCCGCGGGGCGCAGGACCATCCAGGCGAAAAACATGCCGCCGACCCATACCAGGGCGGACAGGACATGCAGGGTATAAACGATGCCAAAAGGTGTCATTGGGGTACTCCGTTCTGCGCGGGATTAATTAGCGGGGTATGATAGCGGCCGATCCCAACTACTGAAAATTTATCCAGCGTTTTTGCGCCCGACAATCCATGATCAGCACCGAACTAAAAACCACGATCCAGGGCGCCTACTCGCGTTTTCTCGAAGCCAAGAGCCTCAAGCCGCGCTACGGCCAACGCCTGATGATCGCCGAAATCGCCAAAGTCCTCGGTGACATCGACACCGACGACGAAGGCCGGCGCAGTGGCGACCCCGCGATTGTCGCGGTGGAAGCCGGCACCGGTACCGGCAAAACCGTGGCCTACAGCCTGGCGGCGATCCCCGCTGCCAAGGCCGCCGGCAAGCGTCTGGTGATCGCCACGGCCACGGTGGCCCTGCAAGAGCAGATCGTCTACAAGGATTTGCCCGACCTGATGCGCAACAGCGGGTTGAATTTCAGCTTCGCCCTGGCCAAGGGCCGGGGGCGCTACATGTGCCTGTCCAAGCTCGACATGTTGCTCCAGGAAGGTCACGCGCAAACCGCCACCGCGCAGCTGTTCGAAGAAGAAGGCTTCAAGATCGAGGTCGATGAGGCCAGTCAGAAGCTGTTCACCAGCATGATCGAGAAGCTCGCCGGCAATAAGTGGGACGGCGACCGCGACAGTTGGTCCACCGCGCTCGAAGACGCCGACTGGGCGCGCCTGACCACCGATCACAGCCAGTGCACCAACCGTCATTGCCCGAACTTCGGCCAGTGTGCCTTCTACAAGGCCCGCGAAGGCATGGGCAAGGTCGATGTGATCGTCACCAACCACGACATGGTCCTGGCCGACCTGGCCCTGGGCGGCGGCGCGGTTCTGCCGGACCCGCGCGATACGATCTACGTGTTCGACGAAGGCCATCACCTGCCGGACAAGGCCATCGGCCACTTCGCCCATTACACACGTCTGCGCTCCACCGCCGACTGGCTGGAGAGCACCGCCAAGAACCTCACCAAATTGCTCGCCCAACACCCGCTGCCGGGGGATCTGGGCAAGTTGATCGAGCAAGTGCCGGAACTGGCCCGGGAGATCAAGACCCAGCAGCAGTTCATGTTCAGTGCCTGTGAGCAGGTTGCCGACTTCAAGCCCGGCGAAGACGTCGAAGGTCGCGAGCGACCGCGTCACCGCTTCGTCGGCGGGGTGATTCCCGAACACATGCGCGAAATGGGCATCGAGCTGAAAAAGGGCTTCGCCCGGCTGACCGATCTGTTCACCCGGCTCACCGAACTGCTCAAGGAAGGCATGGACGGCGAGGTCAACATTGGCATCGCCAGCAACCAGGCCGAAGAGTGGTATCCGCTGTTCGGTAGCCTGCTGTCGCGTTCTTCGGGCAACTGGGAGTTGTGGACCGCCTTCACCGTCGAAGACCCGGAAGACAACCCGCCCATGGCCCGTTGGCTGACGCTGGCCGAAAGCGGTTCGCTGTTCGACATCGAGGTCAATGCCAGCCCGATCCTCGCGGCGGAAATGCTCCGGCGCAACCTGTGGAACGTGGCTTACGGGGCGCTGGTGACCTCGGCGACCCTGACCGCTCTCGGCACCTTCGACCGTTTCCGCATGCGCGCCGGCCTGCCTAAAACCGCCGTGACCGCAGTGGTCCCGAGCCCGTTCCATCATGCCGACGCCGGTGTGCTGCGGGTGCCGGACCTGAAAGCCGACCCGCGCGATGCACCAGCTCATACGGCGGCGATCATTCGCGACTTGCCGGAACTGGTCGAGGGCTCCCGTGGCACTCTGGTGCTGTTCTCCTCGCGTAAACAGATGCAGGACGTGTTCGACGGGCTGGATCGCGACTGGCGCAAGCAAGTGTTCATTCAAGGCAACCTGTCGAAGCAGGAAACCCTGAACAAGCACAAGGCTCGGGTCGATGGCGGGGATTCCAGCGTGCTGTTCGGCCTGGCGAGTTTTGCCGAAGGTGTGGATTTGCCCGGCGCCTACTGCGAACACGTGGTGATCGCCAAGATTCCATTCTCGGTGCCTGACGATCCGGTCGAAGCCGCGCTGGCTGAGTGGATCGAGGCTCGCGGCGGCAATCCGTTCATGGAAATCTCCGTGCCGGACGCCTCGCTGAAACTGGTCCAGGCCTGCGGTCGCCTGCTGCGAACCGAAGAAGACCGCGGCACCATCACCTTGCTTGACCGTCGTTTGGTCACGCAGCGCTACGGCAAAGCTATTCTCAATGCGTTGCCGCCATTTCGTCGTGAAATTTCCTGATGCGCCGGTGGGCAAATTTGCCCACCGCGTTGTCTACCTCACTGCCACTGCCTTTCCACTGGCCCATTGATGGTCGTTAGGGAGAACCACGTTCTTATGATTCGCCGTTCGTTGCCCGCTGTTTTTGCCTTGATGTTCGCAGCCCCTTTGCTGGCGGCCCCTGCCGGCCAGCAGACGCTGTTCAACTTTGTGCGTCCCGCCGACGTGGTTCAGGTGGCGACCCAGGACGCCAGCCTGCCGCAATCCAATGCGGAGCAAACGGCCGAAGGCGAAGTGTTGCGTCGCGTGACCTTCAACCCGGCTGCCCAGCCTACCTTGCGCCTGACACCACAGACCGGTGCCTGGGATTGGTCGCAGTCGGGCGTCATGAGCCTGCGGATCCAGAGCGCGATGAACTGGGCCGTGACCCTGTACGTGAAAATCCAGAGTAACGACGGCAAGACGCTGGTCAGCCGTGTCGATCTGCCGGCCGGCCCGGCGCAGACCTTGTTGGTACCGCTGCAGCCGAGTTCACCGCTGAGCCAGGGTATGAAAGCCGGCCCACCGATGCCGATCAATTTCGAAGGGCAGCGTGTATTGCTGGCCAGCAGTACCGGTGAGCTGGACCGCAGCCAGGTGGTGTCGGTGACCTTGTCGATGGATCAGCCGAAAGTCGCCCAAAGCATTCTGCTTGAGCGCTTCGGCGTGCAGGACGGCGAGGCCGTGACCAAAGCCGCTTATGGCGGTCTGGTGGACGCTTATGGCCAATCGACCCGGGCCAAATGGCCAGAGAAGATCAGCAGCGATGAACAACTGAAATCCGCCGCCGCCAAAGAACAGCAACAGCTGAAAACCTGGCTGGCCGAGCGTGAGAAGGCATCCCTGGACAAGTTCGGCGGCTTGAATAAAGGCCCGGTGTTCAAGGCCAGCGGCTTTTTCCGCACCGAAAAGCGTGATGGTCGCTGGTACCTGGTGACTCCAGAGGGGCATCCGTTCTATTCCCTCGGCGTCAACACCGTGACCCCGAGCGTCAACCAGACTTACGTCGCCGGGCGCGAGTGGATGTTCGAGTCCCTGCCCAAACCCGACGAAGCCTTGGCCAGCCACTATGGCGAAGGCGACAACCGTGGCGGCAATGGTGTTGATCAGGGCCGAGCCTACAACGCCGGTCGTTGGTACGATTTTTATGGCGCCAACCTGCAACGTCTGTATGGCGACCCTTGCGCGCCGGGCAGCGACACCAAGGCTGGTGTTGCCGAAGCAGCCAAGGCCGATGCGGTTGAGGCGACGGTCGATAAGGCCGCCGTCGAACCCTGCAAAGTGGCTTTCAACGAACAACGCTGGGCCAGTCATACCCTCGATCGCCTGCAAGCCTGGGGTTTCAACACCCTAGGCAACTGGAGCGCACCGGTGTTGGGTAACGCTGACCGTGTGCCGTACACCTTGCCGCTGTCGATCGTCGGTGATTACGCCAGCATCAGCACTGGCACCGATTGGTGGGGCGGCATGCCTGACCCGTTCGATCCACGTTTCGCCATGGCCACCGAACGCGCCGTGGCCATCGCCGCCCGCGACCATCGCGACGATCCGTGGCTGATCGGTTACTTCGCCGACAACGAGCTGGCCTGGGCCGGTCCCGGCAATGACCCGAAGGCCCGCTATGCGCTGGCCTACGGCACCTTGAAAATGACCACCGACGTGCCGGCCAAACGCGCCTTCCTCAAGCAACTGCGCGACAAGTACCGCAACCAGGCGGGGTTGTCGAAAGCCTGGGGCATTGATCTGCCGGCCTGGGAGTTGATGGAAGACCCAGGCTTCGTGCCGCCGGAGCCGAGCGCCGAACACCCGGAAATCGAAGCCGACTTCAAATACTTCCAGAAGGTCTTCGCCGACACCTACTTCAAGACCGTTTCCGATTCGCTCAAATGGCACGCGCCGAACCAGTTGTTGCTGGGTGGTCGCTTTGCCGTCAGTTCCCCGGAGGCAGTCGAGTCCTGTGCACAATACTGCGACGTGTTGAGCTTCAACATGTACACCCTGCAACCCCAGGACGGTTACGACTTCGCCAAACTGCGCAGTCTGGACAAACCGGTGCTGATCACCGAATTCAACTTCGGCTCGACAGATCGTGGCCCGTTCTGGGGGGGCGTGACGCAATTGGCGAAGGAGGAAGACCGCGGCACGGCTTACGCTCACTTCCTCAAACAAGCGATGAGCGAACCGTCGATTGTCGGGGTGCACTGGTTCCAGTACCTCGACCAGCCGGTGACCGGTCGTCTGCTGGATGGCGAGAACGGGCACTTCGGTCTGGTGGGCATTACTGATTTGCCGTTCCAGGGCTTTGTCGACAGTGTGCGTAAAAGCAATGTGCAGATCATCGATCAGCTTGGCAAAGAGGCGGAGAAGGCCAGCGCTGAAGCGGATAAAGCCAGTCACGATGTCGAGGGCGGCAGGAAAGGCGAGGCAGGCAAAGGCCCGGGCAAGGGCGCTGGGCATGCGGGTGGGCATTCTGCTAATGGCCATTGATTCCTGATCGACCTGTGGCGAGGGGGCTTGCCCCCGTTGGGCCGCGAAGCGGCCCCCATGCTTACAGATGCACCGCGAATACAGGTTTTTGCGACCGCTTCGCAGTCGAACGGGGGCAAGCCCCCTCGCCACGGGGATTGCATTGTTGATGTCTGTGGCATTTCCATAACCGGGCGACCACCCGGCCCAACCCTGTTCCCAAATCCCTCAAGGGCTGGAACAATGCGGGCCACTTTGTAGAGCGTTTATCCGGGAGAGTTGCGGGTGCAGATTCAGGGTCATTACGAGCTTAAGTTCGAAGCGGTGCGTGAAGCGTTTGCAGCGCTGTTCGACGATCCTCAGGAACGCGGCGCGGCGTTGTGCATCCGGATCGGTGGTGAAACCGTCCTCGACCTTTGGGCCGGTACCGCCGACAAGGACGGCCATGAGGCCTGGCACAGCGATACCATCGCCAACCTGTTCTCCTGCACCAAAACCTTCACCGCCGTGACGGCGCTGCAATTGGTGGCTGAAGGCAAGCTGCAACTCGATGCCCCGGTCGCCCGCTACTGGCCTGAGTTTGCCGCCGCCGGTAAAGAATCCGTGACGCTGCGCCACTTGCTCTGCCATCAGGCCGGACTGCCGGCCCTGCGCGAGTTGCTGCCCCCCGAAGCGCTTTACGACTGGCAGACCATGGTCGATGCCCTGGCCGCCGAAGCGCCGTGGTGGACGCCGGGCGAAGGTCACGGTTATGCGGCGATCACCTATGGCTGGCTGGTCGGTGAATTGCTGCGTCGTGCCGACGGTCGTGGGCCGGGCGAGTCCATCGTGGCGCGGGTCGCCAAGCCTTTGGGGCTGGATTTCCACGTCGGCCTTGCCGACAAAGAGTTCCATCGTGTGGCGCACATTGCCCGTGGTAAAGGCAACGTCGGCGATGCCGCGGCCCAGCGCTTGCTGCAGGTGACCATGCGCGAACCGACGGCCATGACCACTCGGGCCTTCACCAACCCGCCGTCGATCATGACCAGCACCAACAAGCCGGAATGGCGGCGCATGCAGCAGCCGGCCGCCAATGGCCACGGCAACGCCCGCAGCCTGGCCGGTTTCTACGCCGGACTGCTTGATGGCAGCCTGCTGGAAAGCGAAATGCTCGACGAGCTGACCCGCGAACACAGCGTTGGCGAAGACAAGACTTTATTGACCCGGACCCGCTTCGGTCTGGGTTGCATGCTCGATCAACCGGACGTACCCAACGCCACCTACGGCCTCGGCCCACGGGCGTTCGGTCACCCGGGTGCTGGCGGCTCCATCGGTTTTGCTGATCCGGAACATGATGTGGCCTTCGGTTTTGTGACAAATACCCTTGGGCCGTACGTCTTGATGGATCCACGAGCGCAAAAGCTTGTGCGAGTACTGGCCACTTGTCTGTAAATCACGTTTAAGGGGGCCAGGGCTGGAACCCGAAAGCCTTTGTGGTTTCAAAGCGTCAGTTTTGGCCGGGGTCAACCCGGTCTGACTTTTAATTACCTCATTTTGTGGATACCCAATGTCGTCCAATAAAACCCTCGCCCTGGCCCTGTGCTTCGCTATCACCGGTTGTGCACAAACCCCACAAAATGATGCCGCAGGTGGCAGCAGTTGGTGGCCGTTCGGCTCTTCCGACAAGGTCGCGACTAAAGAACCCGCCCCGGCCCCGGCGCCCCTGAAACCTGCTGCCGCAGCACCCGTCGCCAAGGCTGAAGCCGATACCGGTGGCAAATGGTGGTGGCCGTTCGGCGGCAAGGAGCAGAGCACCAGCACCGCCAAAGCAGCCGTGCCGATGCCCGATCCGAAAGTTACCCAAGCCTGGCTCGACGACTACGAACCGCGCCTGCGCGAGGCGGTCAAGGGCAGCAACCTGCAACTCGAGCGCCGTGAAAACGTGCTGGTCGTCACAGCTCCGGTAGAAGGCTCGTTCAACCCGGACCGCCCGGCCATGCTGCTGCCGGTGACCCTCGCTCCGTTCACCCGTGTCGCGAAAATCCTCGAAGCCGATCCAAAGACTGCCGTGCTGGTACTCGGTCACAGTGATACGTCGGGTGCCGCACCGGCCAACGTGAAACTGAGCCAGGAGCGCGCCCAGGCGGTGGCAGCGATCTTCCGTCTCAGCGGTCTGCAGCGTGATCGCCTGATGTTGCGTGGCATGGGCGGTGACGCACCGCGCGCCGCCAACGACAGTGCTGAAGGTCGTGCCTTGAACCGTCGCGTCGAGCTGTTGTTGACGCCGCAAAACACCATGGCCGCGCTGCTGAGCAAGTACAATATGCCGGCTCCGGCACCGGTAACCAAAGTCGTCGCGCAAGACGTCAAGCCAGTGGCCAAGCCTGTGACCCCGGAACCGGCTGCGAAAAAAGCGGCTGCCTCGTCGAAGAAAAAGGCACCGGCCAAGAAAGCGGCCGCCAAGGCTCCAGCCAAAAAGGCACCCGCGAAAAAGGCCGCACCGGCCAAAGCCGCTGTCGACTCGAAGAGCGCCACCGCCACCGATGCCACAAAGAAGTGATTCGTTAACCAAAAGGAATGCGCCATGACCCGGCCCTTGGCAGATATGCGTCGCGATTACACCCGAGATGGCTTGACCGAGGCGCAAGCCCCGGCCGAGCCGTTCGCACTGTTCCATCAGTGGTTTGCCGATGCGGTGAAAACCGAGCAAGTACCGGTGGAGGCGAATGCCATGACGCTGGCCACCGTCGACCAGGACGGTCGGCCGCATTGCCGCATTCTGCTGCTCAAGGGCCTGGACGAGCAGGGCTTTACGTTCTTCACCAACTACGAAAGCGACAAGGGTCAGCAATTGGCAGCCAATCCATTTGCGGCCATGACGTTCTTCTGGCCGGCCCTGGAGCGCCAGGTGCGCATCGAAGGGCGGGTGGTGAAGGTCACGCCTGAAGAGTCCGACGCCTACTATCAGGTTCGTCCTCTGGGCAGTCGTCTCGGTGCCTGGGCGTCGCCCCAGAGCCGGGTGATCGCCGATCGCGGCGAACTGGAAGCGCTGCTCAAGGACACCGAGCAGCGTTTCAGCGACACTCAGCCTCACTGCCCCGAACACTGGGGCGGTTATCGCTTGCTACCGGAACGCATCGAATTCTGGCAGGGCCGTCCGAGCCGTCTGCACGATCGCCTCAACTACCGCTTGCAGGGTGCGGACTGGGTGCGTGAGCGCCTGGCCCCGTAAACGGTCTACCGATCGGGATACCCTGCCGCAGCGGCCTCAAGCCACTGTGGCAGGTCCCGACGCTTGATCTTCTGCGCTTGAGCGTTCGCCAATTGCTGGAGCATGAAGGCTCTTTTTTGTTGGTCTTTACCCGCCAGTGACAACGCCAGATCGCGGTCCACCCAGCGTTTTATCCGCACGTACAACCACCAATGGAAATACAAACCGGCGATGGTCGTGACGACAATGATGAAGTAATCCATGATAATCCTTGGGTCAGCGGCGCAGATTTTGTAATTTGACGCTACTGTGGTGAGTTCGAGAAGTGCCTGTACCAGGCCTGAATGAAACCAATTTTATCCGGGCGATGCCGTGACAGGCGTCAAGCTGCGGGTTTTAATGGATACCTGTCCTATGGAGTTTGATGCTATGCGTAAGTCTGTTTTGCTGGTTGCTTCCTTTTCCACGATGGCGATGTTGCTCTCCGGTTGCCAATCGAGCCTGACCGGTGACTCCTACTCCCGTGACGAAGCGCGTCGCGTGCAGACGATTCGCATGGGCACCATCGAAGCTCTGCGTCCGGTGAAAATCGAAGGCACCAAAACCCCAATCGGCAGCGCTGCGGGCGCAGTCGTGGGTGGTGTCGGCGGTAGCGCCGTCGGCGGCGGTCGCGGCAGCATCGTTGCGGCGGTCATCGGCGCTGTAGCGGGTGGCCTGGTGGGCTCGGCTGCCGAAGAAGGCCTGACCCGTACTCAAGGCGTTGAAATCACCGTACGCGAAGACGATGGCAGCATGCGCGCCTACGTGCAGGAAGTTCAGCCAAACGAAGTGTTCCGTGTGGGTGAGCGTGTGCGGATTTCCACTGTGGGTGGGACCAGCCGCGTTTCGCACTAAGCGGGAATGTAGGGTAAAAGAAAACCCCGATCAGGTGACTGGTCGGGGTTTTGTATTTTTGGAAATTACCATACTTGCCGATATCGGAATGCAACCTGGTAATCATAAGCGGCACTATTGATTTTATGCGCGAACAGAGGCTGGAGTTCAGGTATCCAAGCCGGTAAAACATCAAATCTGCCGTCGTAGATTTCGCTTTCCGCCATCAGACCTAATGCATCGATTATTGATCCGTCATCACCGAGGTCAGCGGAGTATTCTTTTCCGGCTCCTATTTCCGTTTCTTTGTCATACCAGTCCAATCTGACCTTCAGTCCCATCTTGCCCTCACAAATACTTTTTAATGCTGCGGTTTTTTTTAGGTGGGTCTATTTGCTCGCCTGTTTATTGATCGTTCCCACGCTTTGCGTGGGAATGCATCTCGTGACGCTCCGCGTTACCAGTGCGCAGGATTCAAGCCTAACGTCGCCATCGGAGCGCAGAGCGTCCCCGGCGGCATTCCCACGCGGAGCGTGGGGACGGATCAATGTTCGAAAGTCCTTGGTCGTGTGAAATCTACCAGCTGTCACGATAGACAAACGCTACCTGATAATCATAAGAGGATAAGTTAATGATGTGATGGAAGTGGGGCTGAAGAATACTGACCCAGTTGGAATTCACATCAAACCCGCCGATATTTATATTGTTTTCAATTGGCATTCCCAATGCTTCAATTACCGAACCGTCATTACCAAAGTCTTTCGATAACTCCTCTCCTTGGCCTATTTCAGTCTTTTTGTCATACCATTCAAGTCTTATTTTTAGTCCCATAGAATCCTCATAAATATTTTTTGATGCTGCGGTTCTTCTTGGGTGGGTCTAGTTGTTCACCAGTTTTATGGTCGAATGAGCCTAGGTGACTGCCATCACTTGAGCGATACGCCTCAAGCTCGCCGTGTAGAAAGTCCCACTCGTAGATTGTTCTACCCTTTGCATCCATCCAGCGATCTCGGAGGCCTCCCTTGTACGGGGTTTTCTTTTTTACTCTCGTTAGGTCAGGAAATGCAGTGATGTCCTTGGTTTCGGGAGCCGGGTGGTAGGTATGACCTGCTTCGGCCGTACCTTTGCGGCGAACACTCACCACAATATAAACCGGCAACACCCCCGAATCCGCCGGAAACACCAGAATGAAATCCTTGTACTCAGGCGGATACACCGGGTTCACGATGATGCTGTCAGCCGCCTTCGTCGGCGGGTAAACCCAGATGTGCGGCGCTTGTGGCGCAGATTCCAAAGCGGGGATGCCGAGAATTTCTGAACCGTCCTCGGCCGGCGTCCAGATCAGCTCAACGCCGTCCCCGAGATCAGCCACTTGCTGACTGCCGCGCAAGCTGAATTGCACGACGTCGACCATCTCCCAGTCACGGTTCTTGCCGGTGTAGAAACCGTATCCCTTGAGACTGCCATCAGCCTGTTGCTCGACCCGCAGACGCACGCGAGTGCGGGCCTGTTTGAGGGATCGCAGTTGTTCTTCGGTGTAGAGAGAGCTGTCGCCAAGGCTTGACGGTATGACCAGAGCCACCAGGCCTGCCAAGGTAGCCGCAGCGGTGCTGGCGGCGACGGTGGGTAATGCGGCGAACGCTGAGCCACCCAGGGCGAAGCTGCCGAAACCCGCAGGGATGGCGGTGCCACTGATTTTCTTCAGCGGCACCACACCGGTTTCATCAGCCTCGCGGGCGCCGAGCAGAACCAGTTCGCCGTAGTCTTTCAGGCTGTCGGTCGGAACAACTCCGGAGGTGTTCGTGTAGTCGATGATTGCATCAGGCAGTTTGCAGGACTTGGCGAATACGCATCCCGCGCGGGCAACGTTGTCCTTTCTCGCTGCGACTTGAAGGCTGTCTTCGAAGGTTTGCTGCCTTGCGAGCATGGCGTCGTAGGCGTTTTGTCTGGCATCACGCTCGGCCAATTCGGTGGCCGTCATGAATCGGTGAGTGACGTGATGCCCGTCACCTGACGGTGGGTTTTGCACCCGGGGGATGTCCTTGTGGCCAGCCACTGATTGTCCTTTCGCTCGTCCATCGGCAGCCCCCAAAGAGGGGCTGCACGACGTTAACGAACGTGGCTAATCGTGGCTGTAGGACGAATCCTCAATGTCGCTAAGAGTGTTCTCTATCGCTCAGGAAGGCAGCGCAGCGCTCTTGCGACTCGCCGCCGCCGTCACTGCATAACCGATCAATGCCGCCAGGATCGAGCCGGTCAAAATCCCCATCCGATCCATCCCGGCGAATTCACTGGCGCCGGGCACGAAGGCCAGGGAGCCGACAAACAAACTCATGGTGAAGCCGATACCGCAGAGGATCGCCACCCCCATGATCTGGCCCCAGTTGGCGCCTTGGGGCAGGGCGGCGATGCCGATTTTTACCGCCAGCCAGGTCAGGCCGAAGACACCGACGGTCTTGCCCAGCAACAGGCCGACGGCGATGCCCATCGGTACGTGATGGGTGAAGCTTTCGACGGTCACGCCGCTCAGGGACAGGCCGGCGTTGGCGAAGGCGAACAGCGGCAGGATGCCGTAGGCCACCCACGGATGCAGGGCATGCTCCAGGGTCAGCAGCGGCGAAGGCTCGGCGTTTTTCGTGCGCAGTGGAATGCAGAAGGCCAAGGTCACACCCGCCAGCGTCGCATGCACGCCGCTCTTGAGCACGCAGACCCAGAGGATCAGCCCGATGATCATGTACGGCCCGAGTTTCACCACACCAAGTCGGTTCATTCCGATCAAGGCCGCGATGCAGGCCGCGGCCAGCGCCAGGGACAGGGTCGACAGAGCGCCGGAATAGAAGATCGCAATGATGATGATTGCGCCAAGGTCATCGATGATCGCCAGGGTCATCAGGAACAGTTTCAGCGACACCGGCACGCGTTTACCCAGCAGGGCCAGTACGCCGAGGGCGAAGGCAATGTCGGTGGCCGTCGGGATGGCCCAGCCACTCAGTGCGGTCGGGTTGTCGCGGTTGAGGAACCAGTAGATCAGCGCCGGCACCACCATGCCGCCAATTGCGGCCGCGCCGGGCAGGACGATCTGCGATGGTTTCGACAGTTGGCCGTCGAGGACTTCGCGCTTCACTTCCAGGCCGATCAACAGGAAGAACAGGGCCATCAGGCCGTCGTTGATCCACAGCAGCAGCGGCTTGGCGATCTTCAGCGCGCCGATCTGAGCCACCACGGGGGTGTCCAGCAGGCCGTTATAGAGCCACGACAGCGATGAATTGTTGATGATCAGGGCCAGGACAGCTGCGGCGATCAATAGCAGACCGCTGGCAGCTTCCAACTGAAAGAAACGCGTGAACGTGCTACGCAGAGGCAAGGTCGCTCTCCATCGATGAATTCAAAAGGTGACACACCCTAACCCGTACTGTTAGTTGTTAAAACAAAAGTTATATTCTTTTTTGTTATATGTCGTTACAACGTGGGCGGTCAGCAAAGGCCTGAGCCTAGCAGTTGCCGGACGTATTGGACCCCAGCTGTATCTGTGCGTGGTGTAGGTTTTTTCCTAAGCTTGTGGGCTGAGCCTTGCGACAAGGCCAACTCTTGCCCGATTCAACGAGAAAACCACCATGAGCGACAACCGACAGTGGTCCCGCGAAGCCATCCGAATCATCGAAGCCGACTTCCAGCGCAGCGCCGACACCCACCTGATCCCCTTGCCGCTGCCGGGGTTGCCGGGCATCGAGTTGTACTTCAAGGATGAGTCGAGCCATCCCACCGGCAGCCTGAAACATCGGCTGGCGCGCTCGTTGTTCCTCTATGCGCTGTGTAACGGCTGGCTCAAGCCCGGTGCGCCGGTGATTGAAGCGTCCAGCGGTTCGACGGCGATTTCCGAGGCGTATTTCGCCCGTTTGCTGGGTTTGCCGTTCATTGCGGTGATGCCCGCGAGCACGTCCAAAGAAAAGATCGCGCAAATCGCTTTCTACGGTGGCAAGAGCCATCTGGTGGACGATCCGACGCAGATTTACGCTGAGTCCGAACGCCTGGCTCACGAACACGACGGGCATTTCATCGACCAGTTCACCTACGCCGAACGCGCCACCGACTGGCGAGCGAACAACAACATCGCCGAATCGATCTTCCATCAGATGCGCTTCGAGCAGCACCCGGAGCCGAGCTGGCTGATTTCCAGCCCTGGCACCGGCGGCACCACCGCGACGCTGGGCCGTTACGTGCGCTATCGCCAGCATTGCACCCGTGTGCTGTGCGCCGATGCCGAGCGTTCGGTATTTTTCGAT
The DNA here is from genome assembly GCF_059506005.1 of Pseudomonas sp. Pseusp18. NCBI lineage: Bacteria > Pseudomonadati > Pseudomonadota > Gammaproteobacteria > Pseudomonadales > Pseudomonadaceae > Pseudomonas > Pseudomonas sp. Pseusp18. Next base: position 5,221,454 of record NZ_CP169240.1, on the reverse strand, counting down.
TACTACAAGACTGGCGACGCCAGCCTGCGCCTCGATCACGGGTCACGGATTGAAGGCATTGGACGGCCGCGTGTCGAAGCGTCGTTCTTGCCCAAAGTCATCGATGCAATGGTCAAGGTGCCGGATGCGTTGTCGCTGGCGGCCATGCATTATCTGGCGCAACGTTTGGGGCGACGGGTTGGCGGTTCGAGCGGGACTAACCTGATCGGCGCCTTGATGGCAGCCCAGCAGATGGCGACGGCGGGGGAGTCGGGATCGATCGTGGCGATTCTGTGCGATGGCGGCGAGCGCTATGCCGACACCTATTACGATCAGGCCTGGCTCAAGGCCCAGGGGTATGAGTTGAGTGGTTTGATGGACGCGGTGGCAGCCAGCGTCGAACGCGGCGAGCCGCTGCCAGCGACCGTGTTGCGCGCCAATATCTGAGGAAAGCTAAAAGATCGCAGCCTTCGGCAGCTCCTACAGGGAGTTCACCATCCCACGTAGGAGCTGTCGAAGGCTGCGATCTTTTGATGTTAAGGCTTAAGCCTCAAGCCCAAGAATGTCTCGGGCCACTGCTTCGGCAATGCGAATCCCGTCGACGCCCGCCGACAGAATCCCGCCCGCATAACCCGCGCCTTCACCGGCCGGGAACAAGCCCTTCACGTTCAGGCTCTGCATCGACTCGTTACGGGTAATGCGCAGTGGCGAAGAGGTGCGCGTCTCGATCCCGGTCAACACGGCGTCGTGCAGCGAGTAGCCACGAATCTGCTTCTCGAATGCCGGCAAGGCTTCGCGAATCGCTTCGATGGCGAACGCCGGCAGGGCCAGGGCCAAGTCACCCAAGGCAACGCCCGGTTTGTAGGACGGCTCGACGCTGCCCAATTCGGTGGACGGCTTGCCGGCAATGAAGTCGCCGACCAGCTGCGCCGGTGCTTCGTAGTTGCTGCCGCCCAGCACAAAGGCGTGGGATTCCAGGCGTTCCTGCAACTCGATGCCGGCCAGTGGGCCGCCCGGATAATCGACTTCCGGGGTGATGCCGACGACGATCCCGGAGTTGGCGTTGCGCTCGTTACGCGAGTATTGGCTCATGCCATTGGTAACCACGCGATTCGGCTCGGAGGTCGCCGCCACTACAGTGCCGCCCGGGCACATGCAGAAGCTGTAGACCGATCGACCGTTTTTGGCGTGGTGCACCAGTTTGTAGTCGGCAGCGCCGAGTTTCGGGTGGCCAGCATATTTGCCCAGGCGCGCGCGGTCGATCAGCGACTGCGGGTGCTCGATGCGGAAACCCACCGAGAACGGCTTGGCTTCCATGTATACGCCACGGCCGTGCAGCATGCGGAAGGTGTCCCGGGCGCTGTGGCCGAGGGCCAGAATCACGTGTTTCGAATGGATCTGTTCACCGCCATGGAGTTCGACGCCCACCAGTTGGCCGTCGTCGATCAGCACATCGGTCACCCGTTGCTGGAAGCGCACTTCGCCGCCCAGGGCGCGAATCTGCTCACGCATGTTTTCCACCACACCGGTCAGACGGAACGTCCCGATGTGCGGCTTGCTGACATAGAGGATTTCTTCTGGCGCGCCGGCCTTGACGAACTCGTGCAGCACCTTGCGACCGAGGAATTTCGGGTCTTTGATCTGGCTGTAGAGTTTGCCGTCGGAGAACGTTCCCGCGCCGCCTTCACCGAATTGCACGTTGGATTCGGGGTTGAGCACACTTTTACGCCACAGGCCCCAGGTGTCTTTGGTGCGCTGGCGCACTTCGGTACCGCGTTCGAGGATGATCGGCTTGAAGCCCATCTGCGCCAGCACCAGGCCGGCGAAGATCCCGCACGGGCCGAACCCGACCACGATCGGACGCTGGCTCAGGTCGGCCGGTGCCTGGCCGACCACTTTGTAGCTGACATCCGGCGCCACGTTGACGTTACGGTCATCGGCGAACGTGCGCAGCACCGCCGCCTCATCGCGAACGTTGAGGTCGATGGTGTAGATGAAACACAGTTCGGAGGACTTTTTGCGCGCATCGTAGCTGCGCTTGAACAAGGTGAAGTCGAGCAGGTCATCACTGGCGATGCCCAGGCGCTGCACGATGGCAGGGCGCAGGTCTTCTTCGGGATGGTCGATCGGCAACTTGAGTTCGGTGATTCGTAACATGGCGGGATCCGGTTCGCGGGGCGCACAACTGCGCCAAGGCGTTTGAAGCCCGCGATTATAAGCCTCAAAGGATGATTCCCGTGAGGCTAAAACGATCAGTCGTCACGCGATCCGCCGAAATACCCGCAGCCGCGTTGCACCTGGCCGTCGATACGCAACTCGGCGCTCATGTGCTGCACGCTGCCGGTGCTGCTGTCGACGCAACGTTGCGGCGCGACCCAGAGCTCGATGCGCTGATTATTGGCTTCGGTGCTGAGGTTGAAGCGGCCATCGCCCAGTTGCTCTTCAACGTACGGCAGGGCCAGGGGCGGCTGACCAGCGCGGTCGATGATCATGCCCTTGCCACTGACCTTGACGTTCCACTCCGGGCCGTGGCCGGCGGCGCGCAGGATCAGCTGCTTGAAATTGGGATCGTCGCACGCCGTGCCCGAGCGCTCGACGCGGTACAGCTGCGTAAGGTCGAGTTGGCTGTCAGCACCACTGGTAACGATCCGGCCGCGCACATCGGCGAACAGCTTGCCCTGATCATCGGCCAGGGTCGCGGCCTCTTGCAGGATGCTGGTGCCACCGATGTCATTGACCACGAAACTGCGCTGCTCATTACACGGCTGGAACAGCAGCTTGCCGTCGGCCGCCGTCAATTGGCCCTGCATGCGGGTCTGGCCCACATGGGAAGCACTTTGCCGTGGGCCATCGAGCAGTTGGCAAGCGGCGAACAACGGAAGCAGGGCAACAAGTACCAGGGATCGGGCAACACGCATCTTTGAGTCTCCAGACAAGTGTCGCCACGTTACTCAGCCTGACCGTTCATCACAACCCTGCGATGCCCTCGCTTTTCCGAAATCAAGATCAAAAGATCGCAGCCTGCGGCAGCTCCTACTGGGTGTACGCCGAGCCTTTTGTAGGAGCTGGCGAAGCCTGCGATCTTTTGATTCTGGTGGTTTAGCCGACGCGATAGGTCTGGCCGGTCTGCAGGCCTTCCACGCTTTTGGCGTAGGCCAATGCCACGTCGGCGGCGGGAACCGGTTTGAAACCACGGAAGTACGGCGCATAGCTGCCCATGGCTTCGACCAGCACGTTCGGGCTGACCGAGTTGATGCGCAGACCGCGTGGCAGTTCGATCGCCGCCGCACGAACAAAGGCGTCGAGGGCACCGTTGACCAGCGACGCGGAGCTGCCGGTACGAATCGGATCGTGACTGAGGATGCCGGTGGTGAAGGTGAATGACGCACCGTCATTGGCGAATTCCCGGCCGATCAGCAGCAGGTTGACCTGGCCCATCAGCTTGTCGCGCAAGCCGAGTTCGAAGTCTTGTTCGGTCATGGTGGCCAGCGGCACGAAGTTGACACTGCCGGCAGCGCAGATCAGCGCATCGAAGTTGCCGGTCTGTTCGAACAGTTTGCGGATCGAGGCGCTGTCACTGATGTCGACCTGGAAATCACCGCTTTTACGGCCGATACGAATGATTTTGTGGCGCTGGGACAGTTCATGGTCAATGGCCGAACCGACGGTGCCAGAGGCGCCAATCAACAGAATTTTCATCGTGCTGTTCCTTAAATGGGTTGGATTTAAAGTTAAGTCTAGTGTGGTTTTTTTTATAAATAAGCGTGCTAATGGGCAACCTTTGGTTTTCAAATGGAAACAATCCATGAGTGAAATGGACGATCTGGCAGCGTTCGCGGTATTGATCGAGGCGGGCAGTTTCACCTTGGCCGCCCAGCAACTGGGTTGCAGCAAGGGGCAACTCTCCAAGCGCATCAGCCTGCTGGAAACGCGCTTTGGCGTGGTATTGCTGCAACGCACCACTCGCCGCTTGAGCCTGACGGCGGCGGGTGCGGCGTTGTTACCGCAAGCCCAGGCACTGGTGGTGCAAGTGGAGCGTGCGCGTCAGGCGTTGGCGCGGCTGAAAGACGACATGGCCGGCCCTGTGCGGATGACGGTGCCGGTTTCACTGGGGGAAACGTTCTTTGACGGCGCACTGCTGGAATTTTCCCGGCAGTACCCCGAGGTGCAGATCGAGCTGGAGCTCAACAACCACTACCGCGACTTGTCCCGGGACGGGTTTGACTTGGCGATCCGCTCGGAAGTGGCCAACGACGAACGCCTGGTCGCCCGACCGCTGTTGGCCTGGCACGAAATGACCTGTGCCAGCCCCGCGTATCTTGAGCGATTCGGTGAGCCGCTGACGCCTCAGGCACTGGCCGAACACCGCTGCCTGCTCAACAGCCATTACAGCGGTCGCGAAGAATGGCTCTACCACCAACAGCACGAATTAACGCGGGTGCGAGTGTCGGGTCCGTTCGCCAGCAACCATTACAACCTCTTGAAGAAAGCTGCACTGACCGGTGCGGGCATTGCGCGTTTGCCGTCCTATCTGTTGCAAGAGGAATTGGCTGATGGACGTTTACGCTGGCTCCTGCGTGATTATCAAACCCGCAGCATGCCGATGTATCTGGTGCATCCGTATCAGGGCGGGCTGCCGAAGCGTACCCAAGTGCTGGCGGACTATTTGATCGGTTGGTTCAAACGCAGTGGTGAGGCGTTGGATCGGTTGTAGGGTTAACCGTGATTGGTGCAATTGGCTTGGCTGACGGTGATCGATGTATTTGGATCGGCTGATGGTAATCGGCGTAGGAGCTGCCGAAGGCTGCGATCTTTTGATCTTGCTCTTTTCGGAGCCGCTGAAAATCAAGATCAAAAGATCGCAGCCTTCGGCAGCTCCTACAAGGGGATCTCTATCCAGCGTTTAGTGGGCGTAACGCCGGGCAATCAGGTGATCGATCGACAACTTGCCAGGTCCAGTCGCCATCAAGTACAGCAACACCGCCGCCCAGGTGCCGTGGGTCGGATACGCATCCGGGTACACGAACAGCTGAATGGTCAGGGTCATGCCCAGCAGCGCCAGGGCCGAAAAGCGCGTGGCGAAGCCGATCAGGATCAGCACCGGAAAGAAATGCTCGGCGAAGGCCGCCAGGTGCGCCGCCAGTTCCGGGGAGAGCAACGGCAGGTGATATTCGCTCTGGAATAACGGGATGGTCGAGTCCGCCAGCCTTGGCACGCCGAGTTCAAAGGTGCCGTCGATCAAGTCGATGGCCAGGCCTTCCACCTTGGTTTGCCCGGACTTCCAGAACACCGCGGCAATGGAAAAACGCGCGATAAAGGCGATCAGGCTGTGGGGGATTTTTTCCAGCAGCACGATGGCGCGGGCGATGGGGTTGTGCTGAATGTTCATAGCGATACCTGGTTGTGGTGTAAATGAGTGATGGCGTTGTGGCTGATCAGCAGTGCCAGGGTTTGGCTGAGATCGAAGGCAGACGCGCTTTCCAACGCTTGGCTCAAGGGCTGGCCGAGTCGCAGGTTCTGAATGAAGGTGCTGGCGCCGTGGTCGATGGCGAAGACCTCAACCTCCAGTTCATTGCGCAACACCTGCGCGTTTTGCCCGTGGCCGAGGTCGATTCCGGCCAGCGTCGCGTCCTGTTGATGCGCTGCCCAGATCGAGACCACGGCGAAGGCTGAAGTCAGCAGATTGAGGGAGGGGTGAAGCCCAAGCGTCAGCTCGCTCAGTGCCTGTGGGTTCGACAGCACGGCGGCGATTTGCTCATGGCCCAAAGGCTGCGCATCAGCGGCGTGATAGGCCTGAACGCGCAAGCGCTCCAGCCGCGCCACATCGGCCAGATAAGGCACGCTGGCTGCCGGTTCAAAACTGTCGATGAACTCGGCGAAGTCCTTGCCGTAGTCGTTGAGGAGTGGGCTCTGCGGTGGGCAACTCTGCACATACAGCCGTGCCATCGCCCGGAAAAACTCATCACCGACCAGCTGCACAACCACCGGATAACTGTCGGCCAAGGCGTCGATCAGCGAGCTCTGCACATTGTTGCGATACACCGCGAAACGGCTGGCCGGATCGGCACCGTTGGCGCTGCACAAACCCTCGGGGCAGGACCGTTGCGGATCGAGCAGGGCGGCGGTAAAAGCGGCTTGAATGCTCATTGCCGGCTCCCGGCGCGGTGCAACAACTCATCGGCATGCCGGGCTTCGGCGTGCAGCACGTTGAAGGCCGGTAACCGGTTGTCGCGTTCGATCAACGTGGCGATCGGGCCGACCCGCTCCAGCACCCGCGAGTACAGCGCCCACACCGCGTTATCGACGGGCGCGCCGTGATCGTCGATCAGCAGTCGGTCACCAAGGCTGTCGGTGTCTTCGGCAAACCCCGCCAGATGAATCTCTGCCACCGCGTGCAGCGGCAGGGCGTCGATGTAGACCAGCGGATCTTTTTGGTGATTGATGCAGGAAACGTAAACGTTGTTGACGTCCAGCAGCAGGCCGCAGCCGGTGCGGTGAATGACTTCACCGATGAAGTCGGCTTCATCGATTGTCGAGTGCTGGAACGCCAGGTATGTCGCCGGGTTTTCCAGCAGCATCGGGCGTTTGAGGGTGTTCTGTACCTGATCGATGTGCTCGCAGACGCGGTTCAGCGTCGGCGCATCGTAGGCCAGGGGCAGCAGGTCATTGAGAAACACCGGGCCATGGCTGGACCAGGCCAGGTGTTCGGAAAAGGAGTGGGGTTGATAGCGCTCGATCAGCGCGGCCAGCCTTTGCAGGTGCCGACCATCCAGCGGACCTTCGGCACCGATGGACAGGCCAACACCGTGCAGCGACAGCGGATACTGCTCGCGGATCAATCCCAGAAAATGATGAAACGGGCCGCCGGCCACCATGTAGTTTTCGGCGTGGACTTCGAAGAAACCGATGTCCGGTTGTGCACCGAGCACTTCACGAAAGTGCTCGGTCTTGAGCCCCAGCCCGGAGCGGGGCGGGAGCCCGGAGAATGAATGGTTCATGGTCGACACTCAGGCTGGGGGACTGATTACGACTTGGCTTTGTAGGCTTCCATCTGGCCGAAACCGGTTGGCGAGGTCTTGCTCATTGTGGTGGCGCAGGTGCCCTTGGGGACGAGCTTCCAGGCGTTGGCCTGGTAGTCGGTTTTGGCGGTGCCAGCGCAAGTGGTGCCAGCACCAGCGGCGCAATCGTTATGACCTTTCATGGCCACGCCGAAGCATTTTTCCATGTTGGCGTCAGCGGCATGGGCCGTGGAGACAACGGCGATGCTCAGGGCAGAACCAAGGGCCAGAACCAGGGCGGTGGCGGACAGGGTGCGGGTGGTAGCAGTCATGATGTTTCTCCGAAATTGAGCTTGGGTTGGCAAGCGTTTGTGCTTGCTTACCGCTCTAGAGAAACGACAGGGCGAGGTGTTACAGCTGACTGCAGATTTTTTTCAAAAATCCTCAAAACACCATCAATCCCCTGTGGGAGGGCGCGCGATAGCGTCATGACATTTAGCATTGATGCTGACTGACAACGGATTCGTGCTATCGCGCCGATAAGACAGTCATGCAATGCTGATTTTATTAACGCTAGTGATCTGGCCGTTCCAGATCATCTCGTAGTGGGCTGTTTGAATGACTGATGAGACTGGTCTGGGAGTCATCAGCGCCCAGCAGTAGTTGCCATGCATACGCACGGAGTTGTATCGCAGGCCAAGGCCCCCTGCATCCTTGACTGCCTTACCCAAGCGATGTGAGTGCGTGTAGTCGACGGGATCGTAGATAGGATCGTGCATCGGAATGGATACGGCATCCCTCATTGCTTCGTCAACGAAAGTGCAGGATAACCCCCGGAAAACAAACCTCTCGTAATTGAGACTCTGGACATTCGACCAATACTGGTTTTGGTGATGCTGTACCTCAGCCAGAGCAGTTTCCATCGAGGCAGCCAAGTACAACACGCCGAAACTGCCATCGCTGAAACGCGAGCCAGTTGGGTTGACGTGGGTGAAAGGGGCTGTCGCATAAGAGCATCCAGGGATGCCAAAGGGAATTTCCGCACGCGGTATCAGCTCAAGCCGACCTACCTCATTTTGCAGCCTCGGATTTGTGAGGGCCTGTATCTGATACAGAACATCAAATTCGTTCGCGTCCGCCACGTCGTCAAACAACGCAATGGGCGGAAACTTTGAATTGATCAATCGGTAGGCCTGCAACTGCTCACCGGCCAATACTGGCAACTGGCTCACCATTACCATTGTGCGCCTCGCAGCACGTCGATCCGCCGAAACGTCTCGTACAAGGAAATCATATCCCCCTGGGACATGATTTCGAGCGGGGTACGCCCGTTGAAGAACTCGTTTTCGTTCGCCATCGTCGGAAAACCATAGACGTTCTCAGGGTTATCAAAGACAAGACGCAGAGCGGCATGGATGTTGAGAATAAAACTGATGCGCTGCATCTGGTCTGAATCCAGGTTTACGGACCAATCGGGATCGCGCTGTTTTGCCCGTGAGTACGTACTGCGGGAAATGCGCAGGATACGACAGGCCTGATCGCCCGATGCCTGCCACTTTTCGAGTATGCCTACAGCTGCTCGCAAACCAGTCACGCACTGGTCTTTGGTGAATCCTTGTGCCTGGGAGGTTGCTGTCATGGTGATCACTTCTTGTTTGTCTGTAGATACAAATATATTCAAGATGACTCTATAGATCAATGGCGTTTATGAGGCGGGGCTCCTCCGACAGGGCTTCTTCTTTATCATTCAGGTTGTGCTAAAGATACACAGCCCCCCGTAGAAGCAGCCTTCGGTGAGGTTTGTGCCAGGCACAAAAAACGGCCCGAAGGCCGTTTTTTGTTTACCGCAAAGGCTTAACCGCCGAGGTACGCTTCGCGCACTTTCGGGTCGGTCAACAGCGCTTCACCGGTCCCGCTCATCACCACCCGGCCGTTTTCCAGCACGTAGGCACGGTCAGCGATTTTCAGGGCCTGGTTGGCGTTCTGCTCCACCAGGAACACTGTCACACCGTCCTTGCGCAGCTGTTCGATGATGTCGAAGATCTGCTGGATGATGATCGGTGCCAGGCCCAGCGATGGCTCGTCGAGCAGCAACAGCTTGGGCTTGCTCATCAGCGCGCGGCCGATGGCGAGCATTTGCTGTTCGCCGCCGGACATGGTGCCGCCGCGTTGGGCAAAGCGTTCTTTCAGGCGTGGGAAAAGTCCCAGAACCTTGTCCATCTGTTCCTGATAGTCGCCCTTGTCGGTGAAGAACCCGCCCATGGCGAGGTTTTCTTCGACGGTCAGACGGGCAAACACCCGACGGCCTTCCGGAACCACGGCGATGCTTTTACGCATGATGTGCGACGAGTCCTGGCCGACGAGCTCTTCGCCCATGTAGCGGATGCTGCCGCTGTGGGCTTGCGGCGAACCGCAGAGGGTCATCAGCAGGGTCGACTTGCCGGCACCGTTGGCGCCGATCAGGGTCACGATCTCGCCCTGGCGGACTTCGACGTTGACGCTGTGCAGCGCCTGGATCTTGCCGTAGAAGGTGGAAACGTTTTCGAACTGCAGCATTTACGCTTCCCCCAGGTAGGCTTTGATCACTTCAGGATTGTCGCGGATCTGCTCAGGCGTGCCGTTGGCCAACGGTGTGCCCTGGTTGATCACGAAGATATGGTCGGAAATGCTCATGACCAGTTTCATGTCGTGTTCGATCAACAGCACCGTCACATTATGCTCTTCACGCAGAGTGCCGATCAGCGCCTTGAGGTCGTCGGTTTCCCGCGGGTTGAGGCCAGCGGCCGGTTCGTCGAGCATGAGGATGCTTGGACGGGTCATCATGCAGCGGGCGATTTCCAGGCGGCGCTGCTGACCATAAGCCAGGGTGCCGGCCGGACGGTTGGCGAACTCCTTGAGGTTGACCTTTTCCAGCCAGAACTCGGCGTATTCCATGGCCTCGCGTTCGCTGCGGCGAAACGCCGGGGTCTTGAACAGACCGGCCAGGAAGTTGGTGTTCAGGTGGCGGTGCTGGGCGATCAGCAGGTTTTCCACGGCGGTCATGTCTTTGAACAGCCGCACGTTCTGGAAAGTCCGCACCACGCCTTTGCCGGCGATCTTGTGGCCGGGCAGGCCTTCGATCGCTTCACCATTGAGCTGGATAGTGCCAGCGGTGGGTTTGTAGAACCCGGTCAGGCAGTTGAATACAGTGGTCTTGCCGGCGCCGTTGGGGCCGATCATCGATACCACTTGTTTCTCTTTGACGCTCAAGGCTACGCCATTGACCGCCAACAGGCCGCCGAAGCGCATGCTCAGGCCATCTACTTTCAGGATCTCTCTGCTCATTTACGCAGCTCCATGTGAGGGCGTTGCATGGGCAGCAGACCTTGAGGACGCCAGATCATCATCAGCACCATCAAGGCGCCGAACATCAACATGCGGTATTCGCTGAAGTCACGCATCAGTTCGGGCAACAGGATCATCACGACAGCCGCGAGAACCACGCCCAACTGCGAGCCCATGCCGCCCAACACCACGATGGCGAGGATGGTGGCCGACTCGATGAAGGTGAACGACTCCGGTGTGACCAGCCCTTGACGCGCGGCGAAGAAGCTACCGGCGAAACCGGCGAAGCAGGCACCCAGGGTGAAGGCCGACAGCTTGATCACGGTCGGGTTCAGGCCCAGGGCACGGCAGGCGATTTCGTCTTCGCGCAAGGCTTCCCAGGCACGGCCGATCGGCATGCGCAGCAGGCGGTTGATCACGAACAGCGCGAACAGTGCCAGCAACAGCGCCACCAGGTAGAGGAAAACCACCTTGCTGACCGGGTTGTACGTCAGGCCGAAGAACTCGTGGAAGGTCTGCATGCCTTCGGCGGCCGTTCTTTCGAAGGTCAGGCCGAACAGCGACGGTTTGGGAATGTTGCTGATGCCGTTCGGTCCACCGGTGAGGCCCGTCAGGTTGCGCAGGAACAGACGGATGATCTCACCGAAGCCCAGGGTCACGATCGCCAGATAGTCTCCGCGCAAACGCAGCACCGGGAAACCGAGCAGGAAGCCGAAAGTGGCCGCCATCAGCCCGGCAATCGGCAGGCAGATCCAGAAGCTCAGGCCGTAGTAGTGCGACAGCAGCGCATAGCTGTAGGCGCCCACGGCGTAGAAACCGACGTAACCGAGGTCGAGCAGACCCGCCAGACCGACCACGATGTTCAGGCCCAGGCCGAGCAGCACGTAGATCAGGATCAGCGTGGCGATGTCCACCGCACCGCGTGAACCGAAGAACGGCCACACCAGTGCCGCGACGATCAACGCCATGATGATCCAGCGCTGGGTGGTCGGCAGGGTCAGGAAGTGGCTCGCGCTGGCCGGGATCAGTTTGCCCTTGGGCACGGAGCTCATGGCCGCCGAGTATTCGCGGTCGAACAGCACACGCAGGAACATCAGCACCGAGCAGGTGGCGATGATGATCAGCGTGGAGGTGCTGGCGCCTTCCACTTCGAGGTTGATCCCGGCGATGGACAGTTTCAGGCCGAGTACCGGATAGGCCACGGCCCATACCAGCAGGGCGCTGAACAGCGCCTGTTTAAGATTCCTAGTCATACTTTCTCAACCTCCGGACGACCCAGCAGGCCGGTTGGCCGGAATAACAGCACCAGGACCAGAAGGCCGAAAGCCACCACGTCCTTGTACTGGTCACCGAATATATCGGCGCCGAATGCTTCGGCTACCCCCAGCACCAGACCACCGAGCATGGCGCCCGGAATGCTGCCGATGCCACCCAGTACCGCCGCGGTAAAGGCTTTGAGGCCTACCAGGAATCCGGCGTTAGGGTTGATCACGCCGTACTGCATGCTCAGCAGTACTGCCGCCACGGCCGCCAGGGCGGCACCGATGACGAAGGTCAGGGCGATGATGTTGTTGGTGTTGATGCCCAGCAGGTTGGCCATCTTGATGTCTTCGGCACAGGCCCGACAGGCGCGTCCCAGACGTGAACGCGAGATGAACTGGGTGAGACAGAGCATCACCACCAGGGTCACCACGAACACCAGGATCTGCATGTAGGAGATCAGCACTTCCTCTGCGCCGCCTGGACCGAAGCTGAAGCTGCCCGGAATCAGGTTGGGGATCGATTTGTCCTTGGAGTCCTGCGAGAGCAGTACGGAGTTCTGCAGGAATATCGACATGCCGATGGCCGAGATCAGCGGGATCAGACGGTTACTGCCCCGCAGAGGGCGGTAGGCGATCCGTTCGATACTGTAGCCGTAGGCACTGGTCACTACGATGGTCGCCAGGAAAGCGGCGGTCATCAACAACGGCAGAGAATGGATACCCAGCATGGCCAGTCCGGCAAGGACAATGAAGGCCACGTAGGAACCGATCATGTAGACCTCGCCATGGGCGAAGTTAATCATTCCAATAATGCCGTAAACCATTGTGTAGCCAATGGCTATAAGGGCATAGGTGCTGCCAATGGTCATCCCATTAACCAGCTGTTGGAAGAAGTGATAGATCTCAGGCATTACAGCGCTCCTAAAAACCTGATACGCATTTCACTGGTGGAGTCATGTTCCGGCCCGGGCTGTGTGGTCTGTGGCCACCTTCGCACGAGCGTTTGCCAGCGAACCGCTGGTGACGGTTTTAAGATTTTCAGGTAAGCCAACTCCCGGATCGCGGGACTCTGACTCATTAATCTCGTAAAACAAAGCCCACTGCTTGCGCAGTGGGCTTTATTAATCATGGAGCTAGCTTACTGAGGGGAAACTTCGGTTTTTGGTTTGCCGAAGTGCCACTCATAGACCACGAATTTGAAGTCTTTCAGGTCGCCCTTGCTGTCGAACGACAGATCACCGGTCGGGGTCTTGAAGGTGCCTTTGTGAATGGCTTCAGCCACCTTGGCGGTGTCTTCGCTCTTGGCAGCCTTGATACCTTCGGCAATCACTTCGACAGCCGAGTAGGCCGGGAACACGAACGGACCGCTTGGGTCCTGCTTCTTGTCGGCAAAGGCTTGTACCAGTGCTTTGTTGGCCGGGTCCTGGTCGAAGGATTTCGGCAGGGTGACCAACAGGCCTTCGGAAGCATTCTGGGCAATTTGCGAGATGGAGTCGTTGCCGACGCCTTCAGGCCCCATGAACTTGGCTTTCAGACCTTTTTCCTGGGACTGGCGCAGGATCAGGCCCAGCTCCGGGTGGTAGCCGCCGTAGTAGACGAAGTCGACGTTGGCTTGCTTGAGCTTCTGGATGATCGAGGAGAAGTCCTTGTCACCGGCGTTCAGGCCTTCGAACACGGCAACCTTGACGCCTTTCTTCTCAAGGGTCTGTTTCACGGCGGTGGCGATGCCTTCACCGTATTGCTGTTTGTCGTGCAGCACAGCAACGATCTTCGGTTTCACGTGATCGGCGATGTAGTTGCCGGCGGCAGGGCCCTGGGCGCTGTCCAGGCCGATGGTACGGAACACCAGCTTGTAACCACGGGTGGTGATGTCCGGGTTGGTGGCGGCCGGGGTGATCATGATCACGCCTTCGTCTTCGTAGATGTCCGAAGCTGGCTGGGTGGAGCTGGAGCACAGGTGGCCGACAACGAATTTCACACCATCGTTGACCACTTTGTTGGCGACGGCCACGGCTTGTTTAGGGTCGCACGCGTCGTCGTATTCCTTGGCTTCGAGCATCTTGCCGTCGACGCCGCCTTTGGCGTTGATCTGCTCGATGGCCATCTTGGCGCCGATGAACTGCATGTCGCCGTATTGAGTGACCGGGCCGGTTTTAGGGCCGGCGATGCCGATCTTGATGGTGTCGGCGGCGAACGAATGGCTGGCAACCCCGGCCAGAACCATAGCGGCAAACAGTTTGGAAATCTGCTTAGTAGCCTTAGTCATAGTGCTCCACTCTTGCTGTTGTAGTTTTTATAGTCCTGGCGCCGTAGCAGCAGAACCGGGTCAGATATCGTCGATATCCTCCGGAAAATGCCCCCGGCAACTGTACCGGTACAGTGTAGAGCGCCGATTGTTAGCCTGGGAAGCTGGCGCCAGGGGGCAAACCCTGAGGGTGTCGCTTTGTTGAAAGAAAAAGACAGAATCGCGGCAGGATGTTAGCTGGCTAATACTTGAAGCGACAGCATTCCCTGGCTTTCCCGGGTTTTTCAATCGGTGACGCAATTGCATCCGGGTTTTTCTGGCGCAATACCGACGTTATCATTCACATCGATTTCTTTTGCGGACAGCAACCCATGACTCAAGAACCTAGCACCCTCTATGCCAAGCTGCTTGGTGAAACCGCATCTATTACCTGGAAAGAGTTGGAGCCGTTCTTTGCCAAGGGTGCCCTATTGTGGGTCGATCCTGGTCTGGATTTGATCGCGGTGGCGGAGGCCGTAGCGACGGATGAAGGCGAGAAAGTCGCTGCCTGGCTGGCCGCCGACAAGGTCGCCAAGCTGTCTGAAACGCGGGCGCTGGATATTTTCGAGCGTGATCCGGAGCTGTGGGCCGTGGTTGTTTCGCCGTGGATTATGATCCAGGAAAGGGCGACGGCTTGAATGCTCGCACCGATATGGTGCTTGGTTTTGTCGGGCAAAAGTGTGTAGCCGAGTAGCGTGATGGCACGTTGCCGTGGAGAAAGGCCACAGAAAGGCCGGTATAACGGTGACGTAAACGTAACGGGAACAGTTTATTGAGCAGCCGATGGGCTGCTCAATTGTTTCTGGGTGTTGGAAAAAAAAGATCAAAAAATCAGATCAAAAGATCGCAGCCTGCGGCAGCTCCTACAGAGGAATTGCGTACACTCCGTAGGAGCTGCCGAAGGCTGCGATCTTTAAAGGCTCGACCTCAATAAGCCGTCTTGCCCGTATGGTTATTCAGCGAAATAACCTTGGTCTTGCCAATCCGGTGACGGTAGATCTCGCGTAGGTACTTGATCGCCTTCTTCACGCAATCGCGCGACAAACGAATGTCATTGATCGAGACGAACTTGTCCTTGTCGTTGATCAGCTCGCGGTACTTCTTCTCGTACATCGGTTTGATCGCGTACCAGTTGGTGTCGAGGATCTTCGCCGGGTTTTCGAATTCGTTGAGCAGGTCGTCGATCCGGTCTTCGTCGAAGTCTTCATGGATGATGAAGTCCAGGATCGAGTTATCCAGCGTTTCGTCGAAGCGATACGGATTTTTTGCGAAGCAACGCTTGATGAACGCCACGATCAGCGTCAGGAAGTCGTCCGACAGGCACGGGCTCTTGGCGATCAGGGTGGTCAGCGACAGGTTGGCCGAGGCGCCGATCACCAGTGCATAACGCTTGAGCGTGGTGTTGGGGAACAGGCTGTTGAGGTGGGTCTTCAACCGGTTCAGGTCCATGTAGGACAGCTTGTAGTCTTTCGGCAGGGAGACGATCGATACCACCGACGAGCAATTCTTGAAGAAGTGCAGGTCGTGCAGAGCGGCCGCGTCATAGCCCGAATTCTTGTACTGCTCGAGCGAGGCGCGGTAGCGCTTGGACTCGATTGGCAACAGGCTGATGCCTTCGATTGCCTGGGTGACTTTGTTGAAGTGCGGCAGGTCGATGGAGCGGAAGAACAGGTCGTCGATGTTCAGGCGCTGCGGCTCTTTGTCGAACACCTTGAACTTGTCGCTGCTTGGCGGCGGCGTTTCCGGCACCACGGACTCGGCGTAGGCAATGGCCACCGGGCCGGCCAGGCTCATGAACAGGTCGTTGGCGTCCAGGCGAATGGTTTCGCCGATGTCGATGCCGGCACGACGGAAATAGTTCTGGTCGTAGTCGGTGGTCACCGCCTGCGCTGTCAGAATGTTGAAGATCTGCTGTGAGATGTACTGGTTGGCGTGCTTTTCCATCGCGTTGACGTCGATGTTCTGGATGTTGCCGTCATCGCTTTCTTCGGCATAACGCATGATGTCGTTGGAGATCAGCATCATCGCGTTCCATGGGCGGATACGGCCCATGACGCTGGCTTCGCTGCTGTCTTCGTTGGCGAAGTTGTATGAGAAGTCCCATTCTTCCGACAGGTATTTGCACAGCAGGCGACCGGCGTTGATGTGCAGCGCTTCGGACATTTCACTGCGGTGATCGGAAATGTTCGGCAGTACGCAGATACCGCTGGTGAAGATCGGCTCGAAGACGAAGGAATGGCCGCTCTTGCCGTCGTGTTCGTCCATCGGCTTGGTGTCGAACGTCTTGTTCATGTACGAGTGCTGCTGGGCCAGGCCGAATTCCGAGGCCATGCCCGAACCGGTACCGCCACCGGCACTGAAGATCGAGAAGTACAGGCGCGACTGGTTGGCCTTGATCCCGCAGCTGTCGATCAGGTACGAGTGAATCATCTTCCAGTCGGGGCTGGAGAAGCGCTGGGTGTCCTTGTTCAGGATGATCTTGGCCAGGTACTGGCCGAGGATCGGCGCGTTACCGGCGCCACCAGCGTGGACTTCCGACAAGTCCATGATTTTCATTTTGCTGTAGTCGCGCAAAAAGCCGCTTTTTTCGCCCTTGCGCGAGAAACGGATGCGACCGGCGATGTCCTTGTCCAGGTCGCCGAGCATCACCAGCGGTTCCACCAGGAACACCGGTTTGGTGGCCTTGTTCGGCCCCAGGCGCAGGTTGTTGCGAATCCACTGCGCCGGGCTGTAGCCCTTTTCGGCGTAGCGTTTATCCGGCGACAGACGGTCTTCGTTGTTGAATTCGTTGAGGTAGAACTTGCGGGCGTTGTACACCAGCTCCGCCACGTCCAGCGCGATGTTCGAACCGCAGCGGCCCAGGCCGATCAGGCACACCGAGGGGAATTCCTGGTCGTTGTGCTGTTCGTTGTCGCCTTCCAGATGGGGCGGGCGCGGGAACACCAGGTCGCGCAGGCCGTCGAGGTTGTCGAGGATGCGGTCGGTATTGGTTTCGGTGAAGTACAGGTATTGCTGAGTCGACAGCGGACGCGACGGGGGCAATGGCTTCGACGATGAGGGGCTGTTCGCCGCGGGGCTCAGGGTCAGGTCGGATACCGCGGTGGCCGGATTGTTTTTAGAAGTCATTGTGCGCCATATACCTGGACTGGTCGGCTCGGCGACAAGTGTCATCGAGTCATCACGGAATGGGATCTCGCGTCTTTTTTTAGCGCGAATGTGGCCCAAGCGTCAGGGCCTTGGCCTGAACATCGCTCGGGGGAATCCTTTCCTTAACCATGATGAATCGGCCAATATTCGATGATCTTTAATCAAAGGGAGGCTAAATGATGGCAACGTTGCCTGCGCTGGGGTTCGCCGGAATCGGCCTGATGGGTTTGCCGATGTGCCGACGCCTGTTGGCGGCTGGTTATCCACTGACGGTGTGGAACCGCAACCCGGCCAAGTGTGCAGCGCTGGTCGAGGCTGGTGCGCGGCAAGTGGCGACACCGGCCGAGCTGTGTCAGCACGCCGACGTGGTGATGTTGTGCCTGGCCGATACCGCGGTGGTTCGTGAGGTGGTGTTTGGCGCGGCTGGCGTTGCCGAGGGGGCGAAAAGCGGCCAGTTGCTGGTGGATTTTTCCAGCCTGGAGCCCACCGCAACGCGGGAAATGGCCACAGCACTGGCCAATAAAACCGGGATGGGTTGGCTCGATGCGCCAGTGTCCGGCGGGGTGGTCGGCGCCGAGGCCGGCAGCCTGGCGATCATGGTCGGTGGCGAGGCGGCAGACCTTGCGCGCGTGCGGCCGGTGTTGCTGACCCTTGGCCAGCGCGTGACCCACATGGGTGCGGTCGGCGCGGGGCAGGTGACCAAGGCCTGCAATCAGATGATCGTCGCCTGCAATGCCTTGGTCATTGCTGAAGTGGTGGCCCTGGCCGAGCGCTCCGGGGTCGATGCCAGCCTGATTGCCGAGGCGCTGGCCGGTGGTTTCGCTGATTCAAAACCGTTGCAGATTCTCGCGCCGCAAATGGCCGAAAGTCGTTTCGAACCCGTGAAATGGCACGTACGCACGCTGCTTAAGGATCTCGATACCGCCGTGAAGTTTTCCCGCGAACGGGGTTCGGCCACGCCGATCAGCGGATTGGCCGCACAACTGATGCGCCTCCATGGGGGGCAGGGGTTCCTGGAAAAGGATCCCTCGACGTTAGTGCAGTTGTACCGTGAGCCAGACTCAACGGATTGACGGCATGCGTGTGCTGGTTGATTTCGGCCAGCACCGGCCGCAACTCGGCCAGCGGCACCGGATGGCTAAGCAGGTAGCCCTGGACGAAATCGCAGCCGTGGCGTTGGAGAAAGTCGTATTGCTCGAGGGTCTCGACACCTTCGGTGACGACCTGCAAATGCAGGGTATGGGCCATGACGATAATGGCCTGGACGATTTCCATGTCCTGGGTGGCCATGGGAATGTCCTGAATGAACGAGCGGTCGATCTTCAGCGTGTTTAATGGCAGGCGCCTGAGGTAGGCCAGGGATGAATAGCCGGTGCCGAAGTCGTCGATCGACAACGAAACACCAAGGGCGCGAATCTGCCGCAGCAACACCAGGGTGTTGGAAATATTGCCCATCAATGCATTCTCGGTCACCTCCAGCTCCAGTCGCTGGGGCGTCACCCCGTAGATGCGCAGGGCGTGTTCGATTTCATCGGCCAGTTCTTCTCGCGCCAGGTTCAGGGGCGAGCAATTCACTGCGATCTTGAGGTCTTCGCAATCGTGGCGGGACAGTTCGCCCAGGTCTGCACAGGCTTTGCGCAATACCCAATTGTCCAGTTCGGCGATCAGGCCGTTGGCCTCGGCGATGGCGATGAACCTGTCCGGCGTCAACAATCCGTGAACCGGGTGTTGCCAGCGGACCAGCGCTTCAAGTTTGCTGACTCGGCCGATTCTCAGGTCATAGATCGGCTGGTAATACAGCATCAACCCGGAGTCTTCGCGCAGGGCGTGACGCAGTTCTTCTTCGAGTTGCAACTCCAGGGTGGCGCGGGCTTTCAGGTTTGAACTGAAAAAGTGCAACCCGTTACGACCGCTGCCCTTGGACTGATACAGCGCCAGGTCAGCGTTCTTCAGCAGTTCTTCGCAGGTTTTGCCGTCTTCCGGAAACAGGCTGATGCCGATGCTGGTGGTCATGACCATGCGCCGTCCGGACAACTCGATGGGGTCCTTCATTTTCAGCATGATGCGCTGGGCCATGTGCCGCGCTTCTTCACGGTCGTACAAGTTGATGAGGAGGCAGAATTCGTCGCCTCCGAAACGCGCCACCACGTCTTCGTGGCTGCGCACCGAAGCCTTGATATGGCTGGCGAGGACTTTGAGCAATTCGTCGCCGGCGTCATGGCCAAGGCTGTCGTTGATCCGCTTGAAGTGATCGATGTCGAGGAATATCACCGCGAGCATGCCGCCTTCGTTGGTTTTTTCGATGAGTTTTTCGGCGAAGAGCTGGTTGAAGCCCCGGCGGTTGAGCAGGTTGGTCAAGGGGTCGTAATGCGCCACCTGTTGCAGCGACATGCGTGCCTGATCCAGTTGACCGAGCAGGGCGTTGACCCGCTGCAGGTCGGACTCCTTGTGTTGCAGCTTCTTGTCCGCCAGTGCGGCACTGATGCTGCTGCCGATGATCAACAGCGCCATCACTGCCACTGTCAGCCCCAGTTGCAGGTGATTGTTGTCGCCGGGCAGCGGTTGAAGGCTGTCATCGGGCAGCACCAGGTTGAGCGATGCCATGCCGGTGAAATGCATGCTGACGATGCCGGCCCCGAGCACCAGGCTGGCGGTGTATTTGAACAGTAGATGATACGCACCGGTGTCATCGCGCAAGTGACTGGAAATCAACAGGGCAGCCAGACTGGCACCGATGGCGATCACCACGGAGAGCACGAACAGGGCGGGTTGGTAATAGACCAGCGCATTCGATCGCAGTGCGGCCATGCCCACATAGTGCATGGTCGCGATGCCCAGGCCGATCCACACCGCGGCCCGCAGGTATTGCCAGAAATTCAGTTGGGGATGGCTCAGGGTGTACATGGCCAGCCACGAGGCGGTCAGGGCGAACAACAGCGAGATCAGGGTGGTGGGCAGGTGGTAATGGATTTCGATCGGCACCTGGAACGCCAGCATGCTGATGAAGTGCATGGACCAGATACCGCCCGCCAGACACCCGGCGCCGACCCAGCGCCAGAGTCGTTGAGAGGCGGACTTTTCCACATGACCCACCCGCTCGGTCATGTCCAGCGTGGCGAAACCGGCCGTGCAGGCGACCAGATAGGCCAGCAACACCAGAAACGGGTTATGGGTGCAATTGAGTATGACCTGCCCGCTTTCCGGCAGCCCGGTCATGAAATGCAAACCAAGCCACTCCATAGCATGTCCCGTCTGTGAGTCATCTTGGCCTGCGTCATGCGCGCTGGCGAATGCTGGCAGTATAGAGGGCTTACACGGAGCGCAAGGGATGATAGCGCAATGATGTCAAATATTTTTCGAATGGCTTGATTGCGGTCGTTGCCAAGCCTTAGGCGATCTGCTCAAAAGGCGTTTCGAATTCAGGTTGCAGGGCGGGTAGCCCGAACGCGGCCCGTGCCGCATCGCAATCCACGTTCGCCTCGCCATTGGCCCAAGAGGCGTCGAACTCCCGACAAGTGCTGGAACGCTGATCGTAAATCGAGCACTGCACGGTGCTGCCCACTTCACCCACCAGACCGACACAGCGAACAGGTTTGCAGTCTGTGCCCAGCATGGCCACCCGGCTGGGGCTGATGGATGCGACCAGTTCGTCAGGCACCGTGCCCCCGGCCGAGGTGCATTCACCCCAGAAAAAAGATACGCGGAAATGAGAACAGCAGGCACCGCAATTCAGACACGGACTGGCTTCGGACATGGGCAATGATCAAAGGAGGAATGGGAACGGGGTGGGCAGACAAGGCCGCTATTCTAGGCTTCGCCATGCCGTTGGGAAGGGGGGCGCAGAGGTATTTTTCCAGCCTGCGACTGATGGTGAAAAAACTGGCTTCCTGACAGCACTGATCCCACAGGTTATGCGTGGCGCCATGGGCTGATATCAGCCTTGCGAATAATGACAGACAGCCCTGACGGGCCTGACTAGATTGGAGGTTCCGGGGACAGTGACGGCCCCAACAACAATAAAAAGAGACGGACCCATGCAGAACTCGACCCAAGCGGCGAATGCCTGGCGCATTCTGTTCCTGTTGTTCCTGGCCAACCTGTTCAACTTCTTCGATCGCACCATTCCGGCGATCATCATCGAGCCGATCCGCATGGAATGGCACCTCAGCGACTTTCAGCTGGGGATCATCGGGACTGCATTCACCATCGTCTACGCCATTGCCGGCCTGCCTCTGGGGCGATTGGCCGATACTGGCTCGCGCAGCAAACTGATGGGCTGGGGCCTGGCGGCATGGAGCGGGCTGACCGCGGTCAACGGGTTGGTGGGCAGTTTCTGGAGTTTCCTGATCGTGCGGATGGGCATCGGCATCGGTGAAGCCAGTTACGCGCCGGCTGCCAACTCGCTGATCGGCGACTTGTTCCCGGCGCATCGTCGGGCGCGGGCCATGGGCATTTTCATGCTCGGCTTGCCGCTGGGCCTGTTGCTGGCGTTCTTCACCATTGGTGCGATGGTGAAGGCGTTCGACAGCTGGCGTGCGCCGTTCTTTATCGCGGCGGTGCCGGGGTTGATCCTGGCGGTCTTCATGTTCTTCATCAAAGAGCCGAAACGTGGCGCGGCGGAAAGCGTGCAGGTTTCACAGGAGCGCGTGGACCGGCCGATCCGTCGAGTGCTGGCGGTGCCGACTTTTCTGTGGCTGGTGATGGCGGGGCTTTGTTTCAACTTCGCCACCTATGCCTGCAACTCGTTTCTGGTGCCGATGCTGCAGCGTTATTTTCTGATGTCGTTACAGGACGCGGCGGTGGCGACCGGGCTGATCGTCGGAGTGACCGGGTTGTTCGGCCTGACATTAGGCGGATGGATTGCCGACAAGATTCACCAGCGGGTGGCCAACGGGCGACTGCTGTTCGCCGCGTTCAGCCTGATCATTTCGACGTTGTGCACGGCTTGGGCGCTGCATGCCGGGCGGATCGAGATCGGGGTATTTGTCGCGGTGTTCAGCCTGGGGTGGTTGTTCGCCTACAACTTCTACACCTGCGTGTACACGGCGATCCAGGACGTGGTCGAACCACGCCTGCGGGCGACGGCGATGGCGTTGTTCTTTGCCGGGTTGTATCTGTTGGGCGGTGGTTTGGGGCCGGTGGTGGTGGGCGGTCTGTCCGATCACTTCGCCCATACCGCGATGCTCTCGGCGGGTGCCGAGCAGATGACCGAGGCGTTCAAGGCAGTTGGCTTGCATGACGCGATGTACCTGATCCCGGTGGCGCTGTTTTTCACCATGGTGTTTCTGTTTTTGGCGTCGCGGTGTTTTGTCAGGGATGCCAAGCGGATGAAGGAAGGGTTGGTGGCGGTGGTTGAACCCGGGATTGCAGCGGCGCCCGCGGTTTAAGATCAAAAGATCGTCCGATCGCGGCCCGAGCCTTCGGCAGCTCCTACAAGGGCATCGTGATCGGCGCGGCCCCTGTAGGAGTTGCCGAAGGCTGCGATCTTGGCGGCGGTTGTTTCACCACAGATCCTCAGAAAGCAAAAAGGCCCGCATCGCTGCGGGCCTTTTCATTTTTGGCGATGGAGCAGGGCGGTTTAGCCCGCTACCAACACCCGAATCGCTTCCAGTCGCAATGCCGCTTTGTCGAGCATGGCCAGGCCTTGCTCGCGCTGCTTGCGCAGGGCAACCAGTTCGCTGTCGCGCACGGTCGGGTTGACCGCTTGCAAGGCGGTCAGGCGCGCCAGTTCTTCGTCGGTATCGGCCGCCAGGCGACGTTGTGCCTCGGCCACGCGCTCGGCGTGACGCGGGGTGATCTTCTCTTCGCCGGCGTTGATCCGTGGCGTCAGCTGGTCGCGCTGGGCCTGGATGAACTTGTTGGCGCTGGCGCGGGGCACGCTTTCCAGTTGATCGTTCAGGGTTTCGAACGACACCCGGGCCGACAGGTCATTGCCATTGGCGTCGAGCAGGCAGCGCAGGGCGGCCGGCGGCAGGTAACGGCCCAGTTGCAGCGAACGCGGGGCAACCACTTCGCTGACGTAGAGCAGTTCCAGCAACACGGTGCCCGGTTTCAGCGCCTTGTTCTTGATCAGCGCCACGGCGGTGTTGCCCATCGAGCCGGACAACACCAGGTCCATGCCGCCCTGAACCATCGGGTGTTCCCAGGTGATGAACTGCATGTCTTCACGAGACAGCGCCTGGTTGCGGTCGTAGGTGATGGTCACGCCTTCGTCGTCGCCCAGCGGGAAGCTGGCGTCGAGCATTTTTTCGCTGGGCTTGAGGATCAGCGCATTTTCCGAATGGTCTTCGCTGTCGATGCCGAAGGCGTCGAACAGGGTTTCCATGTAGATCGGCAGGGCGAACTGATCGTCCTGTTCAAGGATGTCTTCGACCAGCGCATCGCCTTCACCCGCTCCGCCGGAGTTGAGTTCCAGCAAGCGGTCGCGACCGGTGTGCAGTTCGTCTTCCAGACGCTCGCGCTCGGCGCGGGCCTCGTCAATCAGCGCTTTCCATTCGCCATCGTCGGTCTCTTCCAGCAGCGGCAGCAGGCGCGGGCCGAACTGATGCTGCAAGGCGTTGCCGGTCGGGCAGGTGTTGAGGAATGCGTTCAGCGCTTCGTGGTACCACTGGAACAGCCGCTCTTGCGGGCTGGTTTCCAGGTACGGCACGTGCAGTTCGATGACGTGCTTCTGGCCGATCCGGTCGAGACGACCGATACGTTGCTCCAGCAGGTCCGGGTGCGAAGGCAGGTCGAACAGCACCAGATGGTGCGAGAACTGGAAGTTACGGCCTTCACTGCCGATTTCCGAGCAGATCAGCACCTGGGCGCCGAATTCTTCGTCCGCGAAGTAGGCGGCGGCGCGGTCACGCTCAAGGATGTTCATGCCTTCGTGGAACACCGTGGCCGGAATACCGGAACGCACGCGCAGGGCGTCTTCCAGGTCCATGGCTGTTTCGGCGTGGGCACAGATCACCAGCACTTTGGTGCGCTTGAGCATTTTCAGGGTGTCGATCAGCCACTCGACGCGCGGGTCGAATTTCCACCAGCGTTCTTCTTCGTTGGCGTCCGGCTGGGACTGGAAGCTGACTTCCGGGTACAGCTCGATGTGATCGCCCAGCGGCAGTTCGAGGTATTCGGCCGGGCACGGCAGCGGGTATGGGTGCAGTTTGCGCTCCGGGAAACCCTGCACGGCGGCGCGGGTATTACGGAACAGCACGCGGCCAGTGCCATGGCGGTCCAGCAGTTCACGGACCAGACGGGCGCTGGCTTCGGTATCGCCATCGTTAACGGCGGTCAGCAGAGCTTCGCCTTCGTTACCGAGGAAGCCGTGAATGGTCTTGTGCGCTTCAGGCGACAGGCGCCCTTTATCCAGCAGCTCCTGAACGGCTTCGGCCACCGGGCGATAGTTTTCGCTCTCGGCGCGGAAGGCGTGCAGGTCATGGAAACGGTTCGGGTCGAGCAGGCGCAGACGGGCGAAGTGGCTGTCCTGGCCCAGTTGTTCCGGGGTCGCGGTCAGCAGCAATACGCCGGGAATGACTTCAGCCAGTTGCTCCACCAGGGAGTACTCAGGGCTAACCTGGTCTTCGTGCCACACCAGGTGGTGCGCTTCGTCGACCACCAGCAAATCCCAGCCGGCGGCGAACAGCGCGTCTTGGGCTTTCTCGTCTTCCACCAACCATTCGAGTGCAACCAGGGCGAGCTGGGTGTCTTCGAACGGGTTGGCGGCATCGCTTTCGATGAAGCGTTCTTCGTCGAACAGCGCAACTTGCAGGTTGAAGCGGCGGCGCATCTCCACCAGCCACTGGTGCTGGAGGTTTTCCGGCACCAGGATCAGCACTCGGTTGGCGCGGCCCGAGAGCAGTTGGCGATGGATCACCAGACCGGCTTCGATGGTCTTGCCCAGGCCCACTTCGTCGGCCAGCAGAACCCGCGGCGCGATACGGTCGGCGACTTCACGGGCGATGTGCAACTGGTGCGCGATCGGTTGCGCGCGCACGCCGCCCAGGCCCCAGAGCGATGACTGCAACTGGCGGCTGGTGTGTTCCAGGGTGTGATAACGCAGGGAGAACCAGGCCAGCGGGTCGATCTGGCCGGCGAACAGACGGTCGCTCGCCAGTCGGAACTGAATGAAGTTCGACAGCTGGGTTTCCGGCAGGGTGACCACTTCGTTCTGCCCATTGAGGCCGTGGTAGACCAGCAGGCCGTCGATGTCGTCGACTTCCTGTACGGTCAGTTTCCAGCCTTCGAAGTGAGTAATCGAGTCACCCGGCGAAAACCGCACGCGGGTGAGGGGCGCATTCCGTAGCGCGTACTGGCGAGTGTCGCCAGTGGCCGGGTAGAGCACGGTCAACAAGCGGCCGTCCTGTGCCAGAACGGTGCCTAAACCCAGCTCGGCTTCGCTGTCACTGATCCAGCGTTGCCCCGGTTGATACTGCTGCGCCATGCTGCCTGACTCCCACCTTGAAAAAGCGGGCTATCTTAACGGAATGAGCCTTCAGGGCCAAAGGATTACTCAGTAGGAGCTACCGAAGGCTGCGATCTTTTGATCTTCAAGCCCTGAAAAGATCGCAGCCTTCGGCAGCTCCTGTCTGTGCGTTGGGTTACAAGTTTTCGACCGATGGCTCAAGTCGCCATCCCCGCAGCCGACAGCCTGCTGACAGGAGACTAATAATATGCTGCCACCGATGCTCCCCTTGAGCGCCGTGCCGATCACTTCACAGCAGGATCCGATCCGCCAGCGCCCGGATATTCCCCCCGTGGTGCCGGTGCAGGAAAGCTCCAATGAAAGCACGATCGACCTGCAAAACCGCGACCCGGAAGAGGCGGGCCTGCAGCTGCGCGAGGAGCAGCGTCGGCAACAGGAACGGGAGCGGCGCCGTCGCGAGGCCGATGAGGATCCTGAAGAGCATCTGGCGATCCCCGGTAATGAGCTCAATGCCGACAATACCGTGCCGGTGGTGCCGTTGATGGAGAATCAGCCACGTCAGGGGTTGTGGGTCGATATTGAGATCTGAAGTGTCGGAGACTGGTCAGCGCCCGCGCCAGACCGCATTATTGGCGCAATCCTGTCGCCTTTAGCCGGCAGCTGAATTCATTTCCAAGCGATGCACTGAACGCCATGAGCCAAGATGACAAGCTGATCGACCTCAATTCTGAACGTGCCAAACGGGTTCATGACCTAAATGAAAAGCGCCTGAACGAAGTGCGCCAGGCATTTGAGCAGGCCATGCCGTTGGGTAAAGCGAAGAAAAAGCCGAAGAACAAACCGAAAAAGCGTTGAAACACCCTGCATCCGTTGATGCAGGTCAGTTATTTCCCTTCCTTTACGCCCAGTCTCGGGCGGCATTGATCCCGGTCAATTTTCTCTCCTGCCCGATTGGTTAACTTAGCCCCATCGCAACAGGGCAAGTCCAGGAGGCCAGTCATGTTTTTCGATAACGTGGTGATCGCCGGAGTGCTGACAGTCGGCCTCATGGTTCTGTTTTTTGCAGGGTTTGGATTTTTTATCTGGAAGGATTCGCATAAGCGGAGAAAACCGTAGTTCTTTCTGGAGCAATGAGCACGCAAGGCATTTTGGGCGACTTCGGTCGCCCTTTTTTTTTTGTGCGATCGAAAGGGACGCGGAGCGTCCCGGGCTGCATTCCCACGCAGAGTGTGGGAACGATCTAATACCGAAATGCGGGCAATAAAAAAGGCGCGAACCTCACGGAACGCGCCTTTTTCAGTAGCGGTGTATCAGCTACCCAGTGCCTTGGAGGCCAGCCAGAACAGGCCGGCCGACAGGCCTACGGTGGCTGGCAGGGTCAGGACCCAGGCCAGCAGGATGGTTTTGACGGTGCCGCCTTGCAGGCCGCTTTTGTTCGCGACCATGGTGCCGGCCACGCCTGAGGACAGGACGTGGGTAGTGGAGACGGGCAGGCTGAAGATGTTGGCCAGGCCGATCATGCTCGCCGTGGTGATCTGCGCCGACATGCCTTGGGCATAGGTCATGCCTTGCTTGCCGATTTTCTCGCCGATGGTCAGTACCACGCGCTTCCAGCCGACCATGGTACCCAGGCCGAGGGCCAGTGCGACCGCCAGAATCACCCAGAACGGGGCGTATTCAGTGGTGGTGGTCAGGTCCTTGCGCAGTTTGTCCAGGTCAGCCTTTTCACGGGCAGCGAGGCCAGGCAGCTTGCTGACTTTCTTAGCCGTGTCGTCCAGGCAGAGCAGGTAACGACGCACTTCGATGCGGCTTTCCGCCGGCAGCGAGTGGTAGTCGGCTACACCCTTGAGGGTGTCGAGCAGGGCGGCGATGGTCGGTTCGGTCTGTTGCGGGTTGCAACGGAATTTCTCCGGCAGATCACCTTCCACGCTTTTGCCCAGGGCCAGGAAATCACCCAGCGTATCGGCATTGCGCTTGTAGAACTGGCTCAGGTGCAGGGTTGCATCGCGCGTCCGTTCGATCTGGTAGGTGGTGCTGCCCAGGTCGAGTACGAATTGCGCCGGGACGATACCGATCAGCACCAGCATGATCAGGCCGATACCTTTCTGGCCATCGTTCGAGCCGTGCACGAAGCTGACCGCCATCGCCGAAATCACCAGTACCAGACGGTTCCAGAACGGCGGGTGTTTCTTGTCGTCGATCTTGCGGCGCTGTTCCGGTGTCTTGTGCATCTTGGACAGCGGACGCCACCATTTAAGGCCGATCAGCACCAGGGCGGCAACAAGGAAGCCGGCCATCGGCGAGAACACCAGGGACGCGCCGATGTCGATCGCTTTCTGCCAGTTCACGCCGTCGGCCAACGGAATGTCGTTGATCAGGGCGTTGGCCAGGCCGACACCGAGGATCGAACCGATCAGCGTATGGGAGCTGGAGGCCGGGATACCGAAGTACCAGGTGCCCAGGTTCCAGGTGATGGCGGCGGCGAGTAACGAGAACACCATGGCCAGCCCGTGACCGGTGTTCACATTGATCAACAGTTCTACCGGCAGCAGATGGACGATGGCATACGCCACCCCCACACCGCCCAGCAGCACGCCGAGGAAGTTGAACACACCGGAAAAGAACACCGCCAGATGAGGCGGCATGGCTTTGGTGTAGATAACAGTGGCCACCGCGTTTGCGGTGTCATGAAAGCCGTTGATGAACTCGAAGGCGAGGACAAAGGCCAGGGCGAGCAAGAGGCTCACAAGCACCCAAGCATCCAGTCCGCTGAATAAATCGATCATGAAGGTTTTCTGACCCGTTCGTAAGGGGGCGCGATTATGCCAGAAAAGACTGATAATCGATGCACTTGCTGCTCATCGGTTACATTCTTCAATGAATTAGTAGGTGGCAATCCCCTGAATCCCAGGGTTTTTCAGGGGCCTACAAGTCATTGAATTCGCTTGGAAAGGCAGCTGCCACAAGGGTTTCTCTCGTTGGGACGAGAGGCTTGAACGCTTGTGTGAAATATCTGAGAAGAAGGTCAGGCAAGAGCCGTTTGCCTCATCGAATGGATGAGGAAGCCGCTGCCCGCTTGTAGCGGGCGCGAAAAGCACCATCGATACAACCCGCTTTTAACGGGTGCAGACGCAGGCTCTTGAAAGGATTCAAGTCGAGGCGGTCATGGCTCTTCGGCTTTGAGTTCCTTTTCCATCTTCTGCAATTCCTGGGTGAAGGCCTGATCCTGAACGGTGGCGCGTTTACGCCAGGGTTTGCGTTCGGGTTCGGGCTGAGCGGCGTAGGTGGTGACTTCCCCGCCGTAAACTTCCTTGTAACGTTGTTCCTGGCGCTCAAGTTCCGCGCGCAGTTCGTCTTTCGTCACAGTGCTACCTGATTGAGTTGAGATTAATTCTGGTGAAACGCGCTGCATCGATCTATTGACCATGCTCGTCGAAAGGACAATGCCTGATACGACATCGTTCCCACGGCACAATCAATACTTCAATGTTGCAGGCGGCCACGGCACCAGAGCAAAACAGCTGACGCAGCATCAGTCTCCTGTTTCAGCGAGCGCGTTGGCGGAACATATTAAATGAGCGTCAAGCGCTTGCTGCGGACAGCGGCGATGGATATCGCGCTGCCGGCGGGCGGAATCGGTACAAAAAACCGGTCGCCTCTGAAATGCATTATAGCGGTCGATTCGAAGAACACTATCTCTTGGCAGTTAAAAGTAGTTCCTCATGTGTGATTGTTTTGTTGCTCGCAACTTGCCGGTAACTACGGTGGACTGATGCCAGTTGCAGTGGTGACTTTCTGGCGCCATTAAGCCGGACAAATTATTACATCGTTCTCCTTTAAACCAGTGACCGAAAATAACAACCGTATTGTGGGTGAGTGAAAGCAGGATGGCTGAATGTACGCAGCACGATTGCGATTATCGGCCTGTGGTTCGATAATCGCCCAATCCTGGCGGCCGCTGGCTTGTGTGTCAGACCGGGGCCGCTTGTAATAGTCGCTGATCCGAGTGGGGAACCTGATATGAACGATCAAATGCGCAATTCCTTCGCTTCAGTGGCGCCGCCGATCGTCGCCTCGCCCGCCAAGCGAATCCAGGCCCTGACCGGTGACCCGGATTTCATGACTTCCCTGGCCCGTGGCCTGGCGGTGGTGCAAGCGTTCCAGGAGCGCAAGCGGCACCTGACCATTGCACAGATCAGCCACCGTACGGAAATTCCCCGCGCCGCTGTGCGACGTTGCCTGCATACCCTGATCAAGCTCGGCTACGCCACCACCGACGGGCGCACCTATTCGCTGCTGCCCAAAGTCTTGACCCTGGGCCATGCCTATCTGTCGTCGACTCCACTGGCGGTGTCTGCTCAGCCGTACCTGGACCGCATGAGCGAGCAATTGCACGAGGCCTGCAACATGGCCACGCTGGAGGGCGATGACATTTTGTACATTGCGCGCTCGGCGACTACCCAGCGGCTGATTTCTGTCGACCTCTCGGTGGGTGGGCGCTTGCCGGCCTATTGCACCTCCATGGGCCGGATTCTGCTCGCCGCGCTGGACGACACGTCGCTGCGCGAATACCTCGACCATGCAGACTTGCAAGCCAAGACCAGTCGCACCCTGCATACCCCCGAAGCCTTGCTCGAATGCCTTCAAGAAGTACGGCGACAAGGCTGGTGCATCGTCGATCAGGAACTGGAGCAGGGCCTGCGATCGATTGCCGTGCCGGTGTATGACGCTTCTGGCCAGGTAGTGGCGGCGCTGAACGTCAGCACCCATGCCGGCCGGGTCAGCCGCAGCGAGTTGGAGCAACGTTTCCTGCCAGGTTTGTTGAGTGCCAGCCGCGACTTGAGTGCGCAGCTGTTCGCCTAAGCTCTTCGCCTAAGCTGTTCGATAAACGCACAGAGTCGCGTTTATCGAATTGACGCTGTTTCTCTCGGATCATTAATGTCGCGGCAGCGTCATCCGGCGCTGCTGGCCCTCGGCCGGTTGCCGGACGACGACCCAATAATAATGAGAAGAGGCATCGTCATGTGCACGTTTCCCCACTGTCGCTGTTCCCACCGGCTTAGCTGCCGAAACCGGATCGCCTGATCCCGACCTTCTTTTCTTGTGACAGCGTCAGCCTCGGCTGGCACTTGTTCGACTGCGTTCTTTGCGTGGAATAAAAATAATGAACCAGCCTCAGTCTGCTGTAGGGAACTGCCTCGACGTGCAGTCCTTCATCAACGCTCAACCCATTTCGCGCTACCAATGGCGGGTGGTGATCCTGTGTTTCCTGATTGTCTTCCTCGATGGCCTCGACACCGCGGCCATGGGGTTTATCGCGCCGGCATTGTCCCAGGACTGGGGCATCGATCGCGCCAGCCTCGGCCCGGTGATGAGTGCGGCACTGATCGGCATGGTCTTTGGCGCCTTGGGTTCCGGGCCGTTGGCTGACCGCTTCGGGCGAAAAGTCGTACTGGTAGGCGCGGTGTTGTTGTTCGGTGCGTTCAGCCTGGCATCGGCTTACAGCACTAATGTCGATCAACTGCTGGTGCTGCGTTTCCTCACCGGCCTGGGCCTGGGCGCCGGCATGCCGAACGCGACCACGCTGCTGTCCGAATACACCCCGGAACGCAAGAAATCCCTGCTGGTGACCAGCATGTTCTGCGGCTTCAACCTCGGTATGGCCGGGGGCGGGTTCATCTCGGCCAAACTGATCCCGGCCTTCGGCTGGCACAGCCTGTTGATGATCGGCGGGATTCTGCCGCTGATACTCACCGTCGTTTTGCTGTTGTGGTTGCCTGAATCGGCGCGCTATCTGGTGGTGCGCAATCGCGGTACCGACAAAGTGCGCAAGGCCCTGGCACCGATCGACCCAGCGGTGGTGGCCCAGGCTTCGAGCTTCAGCGTGCCGGAACAGAAAACCGTGAAGGCACGCAATGTGTTCGCGGTGATCTTCTCCGGCACTTACAGCACCGGCACATTGTTGCTGTGGCTGACGTACTTCATGGGGCTGGTGATTGTTTATCTGCTGACCAGTTGGTTGCCGACGCTGATGCGTGACAGCGGCGCGAGCATGGAGCAGGCCGCATTCATTGGTGCGCTGTTCCAGCTGGGTGGGGTGTTGAGCGCAGTGGGCGTGGGTTGGGCGATGGACCGGTTCAATCCGCACAAGGTCATCGGCACTTTCTACCTGTTGGCCGGAGTGTTTGCCTACGCGGTAGGGCAGAGCCTGGGCAACATCGCCGTGCTGGCGACCCTGGTGCTGGTGGCCGGGATGTGTGTCAACGGCGCGCAATCGGCAATGCCGTCGCTGGCGGCGCGTTTTTACCCGACGCAAGGGCGGGCGACCGGTGTGTCGTGGATGCTTGGGATTGGCCGCTTCGGCGCGATTCTGGGGGCGTGGATGGGCGCGACGTTGCTGGGCCTGGGCTGGAACTTCGAACAGGTGCTGACGGCGCTGGTGATTCCGGCCGCGTTGGCGACCACGGCGGTGGTGATCAAGGGCATGGTCAGCCATGCGGATGCGACCTGATCAGGTTTGAGATAGCGGGGTAGCAGAAAAGATCGCAGCCTGCGGCAGCTCCTACAAAGGAAAGCGAACACCCGTAGGAGCTGCCGCAGGCTGCGATCTTTTTGCAGGCGACAGAGAACGATAGTGAGGTAACAATCTGTTCGATAAACGAACACTCAGTCGATTATCGGATTGTTTGGGTCATTTCAGGGGCTTAATCTTCAGTCATTCCGGCGCTGCGCATCGGCGCCTTTTTCCCACACTGTCGGTTAATAATAAACGGGAGCCTGCCCCATGGCTGAAATCCTTTCGCTGCATGACGCGGTGAAGCAGTTCGTCAACGACGGCGATACCGTCGCGCTCGAAGGCTTCACTCACCTGATTCCTACGGCGGCTGGTCACGAAATCATTCGTCAGGGCAAGAAAGACCTGACCCTGGTGCGGATGACGCCCGACTTGATCTACGACCAGTTGATCGGTGCCGGTTGTGCTCGCAAACTGATTTTCTCCTGGGGCGGCAACCCCGGCGTCGGTTCGCTGCACCGTCTGCGTGACGCAGTCGAGCGACAGTGGCCGCATGCGCTGGAAATCGAAGAGCACAGCCACGCCGACCTGGCCAATGCCTACGTCGCGGGCGCTTCGGGCTTACCGTTCGCGGTGCTGCGTGCCTACGCCGGTTCCGACCTGCCGAAGGTCAACCCGCTGATCAAGACCGTCACGTGCCCGTTCACCGGCGAAGTGCTGGCGGCGGTGCCGTCGGTGCGTCCGGACATCACCGTGATTCACGCGCAGAAAGCCGACCGTCAAGGCAACGTGCTGCTCTGGGGCATTCTCGGGGTGCAGAAAGAAGCGGCGCTGGCGGCCAAACGCTGCATCGTCACCGTCGAAGAAATCGTCGACGATCTCAATGCACCGATGAACGCTTGCGTGCTGCCGACCTGGGCTCTGAGCGCGGTCTGCCACGTACCGGGCGGCGCGCATCCGTCCTACGCCCACGGTTACACCGAGCGTGACAACCGCTTCTACCAGGCCTGGGACCCGATTGCCCGCGACCGTGAAACCTTCACCGCGTGGATCAACGAGTACATCCACGGCTGCGCTGACTTCAGCGAGTTCCAGGCCAAGCTGGCCGCTGCTTCGGAGGCCAAGTAATGACTTACACCACCAATGAAATGATGACCGTCGCCGCCGCCCGCCGCCTGAAAAACGGTTCGGTGTGCTTCGTTGGTATCGGCCTGCCGTCGAAAGCCGCCAACCTGGCGCGACTGACGTCCTCGCCCGATGTAGTCCTGATCTACGAATCGGGTCCGATCGGTGCCAAGCCAAGCGTATTGCCATTGTCGATCGGTGACGGTGAGCTGGCGGAAACCGCCGACACCGTCGTCCCGACCGGTGAGATTTTTCGCTACTGGCTGCAGGGCGGGCGCATTGACGTCGGCTTCCTCGGCGCCGCGCAAGTCGATCGCTTCGGCAACATCAACACCACGGTGGTCGGCGACTACCATCAGCCGAAAGTTCGCCTGCCGGGTGCAGGTGGCGCGCCGGAGATCGCCGGTTCCGCCAAGAGCGTGCTGATCATCCTCAAGCAGTCGGCGCGTTCGTTCGTCGACAAGCTCGACTTCATTACCTCGGTCGGCCACGGCGAGGGCGGTGATTCGCGCAGACGTCTCGGCCTGCCAGGCGCCGGTCCTGTCGGCATTATTACCGACCTGTGCATCATGGAACCGGAAGCCGGCACCCATGAATTCGTGGTCACCGCGCTGCACCCAGGCGTGACCCGCGAGCAAGTGATCGCGGCCACCGGTTGGCCGATTCGTTTTGCCGACACGGTTGAAAACACTGCCGAGCCAACCGAGGTCGAGCTGACCGCGCTGCGAGATCTGGAAGCCCGCACTGCGGCGGCCCACGGCCAAGCACCCGGAGAAGCCTGATGCGTGACGTTTATATCTGTGACGCGATTCGTACCCCCATCGGCCGTTTCGGCGGTGGCCTGTCGGCGGTTCGCGCCGATGACCTGGCCGCCGTGCCGATCAAGGCGCTGATGGCGCGCAACCCGTCGGTGGACTGGAACGCGGTGGACGAGGTGTTCCTCGGCTGCGCCAACCAGGCCGGCGAAGACAACCGCAACGTGGCACGCATGGCGTTGCTGCTGGCGGGGCTGCCGGAAACCATTCCTGGCGTCACCCTCAATCGCCTCTGCGCTTCGGGCATGGACGCTATCGGCACTGCGTTTCGGGCCATCGCCAGCGGTGAGATGGAGTTGGCGATTGCCGGTGGCGTCGAATCGATGTCCCGCGCGCCATTCGTGATGGGCAAGGCGGACGCGGCGTTTTCGCGCAACATGAAGCTGGAAGACACCACCATCGGCTGGCGATTCATCAACCCGCTGATGAAAGCCCAGTACGGCGTCGATGCAATGCCGCAAACCGCCGATAACGTGGCCGACGATTACCAGGTTTCCCGCGAGGATCAGGACGCTTTCGCACTGCGCAGTCAGCAACGGACAGCCGCCGCGCAAGCCGCAGGATTTTTCGCCGAAGAAATCGTTGAAGTGCGCATTGCCCACAAGAAGGGTGAAACAGTGGTCAGCCAGGACGAACATCCTCGCGCCGATACCACACTCGAGACCCTGGCCAAACTCAAACCGGTCAACGGCCCCGACAAAACCGTCACCGCCGGCAATGCCTCCGGTGTGAACGACGGTGCTGCAGCGCTGATCCTGGCTTCGGCCGAAGCCGTGAAAAAACACGGCCTGACCGCCCGCGCCAAAGTGCTCGGCATGGCCAGCGCCGGCGTCGCACCACGGGTGATGGGTATCGGCCCGGTGCCGGCGGTGCGTAAATTGACTGAGCGCCTGGGCCTGGCGGTCAACGATTTCGACGTGATCGAACTCAACGAAGCCTTCGCCAGCCAGGGTCTGGCGGTGCTGCGTGAACTGGGACTGGCGGATGACGCGGCCCAGGTCAACCCGAACGGTGGCGCCATTGCCTTGGGCCATCCGCTGGGCATGAGCGGTGCGCG
Source organism: Pseudomonas sp. Pseusp18 (assembly GCF_059506005.1). NCBI lineage: Bacteria > Pseudomonadati > Pseudomonadota > Gammaproteobacteria > Pseudomonadales > Pseudomonadaceae > Pseudomonas > Pseudomonas sp. Pseusp18. Next base: position 5,186,542 of record NZ_CP169240.1, on the reverse strand, counting down.
TCTGGTACTGACTGCACTGCATCAACTGGAAAAGACGGGCGGCAAGAAAGGCTTGGCGACCATGTGTGTCGGTGTCGGTCAGGGCCTGGCCCTGGCGATCGAACGGGTCTGACGCACAGAAGCGACTAATAAGAATTGAGGAAAGCGCAATGACTGACAAACCAGGTTACCGTCGCCCGCAGGCGGGCACTCAGCCGGAATACCTGCACCCTCCTTATCAATCCACCAACCTTCGCTCGCCGTCCAAGCCGTTGGTGTTTTTGCCTCATTCGCTGTCGGAAATCACCGGCCCGACCATCGGCGCCGAGCGTATTCAGGAGCGGGACAACGACCTGACCGCCCAGCACTCGGGCGAGCCATTGGGTGAACGGATCATCATCCACGGCCGTGTGCTGGATGAAGACGGTCTGCCGGTGCCGGGCATTCTGGTGGAGATCTGGCAGGCCAACGCCGCCGGTCGTTACAACCATGCCCGCGATCTGCACGACGCACCGATGGACCCGAACTTCACCGGCACCGGCCGCACCGTGACCGACGCCGATGGCTGGTACCAGTTCCAGACCATCAAGCCTGGCGCCTACCCGTGGGGTAACCACCACAATGCCTGGCGTCCGGCGCACATCCATTTCTCCCTGTTCGGGCCGAGCATTCTGACGCGCCTGGTGACCCAGATGTATTTCCCGGGCGACCCGTTGCTGGCTTACGACCCGATCTACAACTGCGTGCCCGATACCAGCGCCAAAGAGCGTTTGATCGCCAGTTTCGATCTGGAAAAAACCATCCCGTCCTATGCCCTCGCTTATCGTTGGGACATCGTTTTGCGCGGCCGCGACGCCACGCCGATGGAGAAATAAGATGACGCTGAACGCGACCACGTCCCACACCGTCGGACCGTACTACCACATCGGCCTGACCTGGCTGAACCGTGAAGACCTGACCGTTGAACAGACCCTCGGCGAGCGTGTGGCGATCACCGGGCAAGTCGTCGACGGCAATGGTGACTTCGTCAACGACGCCATGCTCGAAGTCTGGCAAGCCAACGCCGCTGGCAAGTACGACCACCCCGAAGACGATCAGGACAAACCCCTGGACCCGAACTTCGAAGGGTTTGGCCGGGTGCCGGTGGATGCGCAAGGGCGCTTTCGCTTTACCACGATCAAGCCGGGCACCGTGGAAGGCCTGAAGGGCACGACCCAGGCGCCGCACCTGGTGGTGCTGGTGTTTGCTCGCGGGTTGGTGAAACACTTGCTGACGCGGATTTACTTTGATGGTGAGCCAGCCAACGTGGCGGACCCACTGCTCGAATGCGTGCCCGCCGAGCGTCGTGGCACCTTGTTGGCGAAGCAGGATGCTGCGGGTGTTTATCAGTGGAATGTGATTCTGCAGGGGACGGATGCGGAGACGGTGTTCTTCGATTACTGAGTGATCGTTGCTCTGGCGAGGGAGCTTGCTCCCGCTGGCTTGCTAAGAAAGCCCAAACCCGGCTGACATGATGTATCAGGCAAACCGCGCCAACCGGTTTTACGACTGCTTCGCAGCCGAGCGGGAGCAAGCTCCCTCGCCACAGAGATTGCATTGCTCTCAGGTTATGCATCCATCTGCGGAACGGGACTATTGCGAAATATGTCTAGACTCTCACGGTCCCCACAGAGTGAAAAAACAATGACAACCTCCACAGCTGTCTACACCGGTGAAGAACGCAGCAAAAGAATCTTTGCGATTGTCGGCGCCTCGTCCGGCAACCTGGTCGAGTGGTTCGACTTCTACGTCTACGCCTTCTGTGCGATCTACTTTGCCCCGGCCTTTTTTCCGTCCGATAACCCCACGGTGCAGTTGGTCAACACCGCGGGCGTGTTTGCCGCCGGGTTCCTGATGCGCCCCATCGGCGGCTGGATCTTCGGTCGGCTGGCGGACAAGCACGGGCGCAAGAACTCGATGCTGATCTCGATTCTGATGATGTGCTTCGGCTCGCTGCTCATCGCTTGCCTGCCGACCTACAACAGTATCGGTGTCTGGGCGCCGATCCTGCTGTTGTTCGCGCGCTTGCTGCAGGGCTTGTCGGTGGGCGGCGAATACGGCACCACCGCGACTTACATGAGCGAAGTCGCCCTCAAGGGCCAGCGTGGGTTCTTTGCGTCGTTCCAGTACGTGACGCTGATTGGCGGACAGTTGCTGGCGGTGTCGCTGGTGGTGATCCTGCAGCAGTTCCTCAACGAGGATGAATTGCGTGCCTACGGCTGGCGGATTCCGTTCGTGGTCGGTGCGGCGGCGGCGTTGATTTCGTTGTTCCTGCGTCGTGCGCTCAAGGAAACCAGCAGCAAGGAAATGCGTGAAAATAAAGACGCCGGCAGCATCGGTGCGCTGTTCCGCGATCATAAGGCCGCCTTCATCACCGTGCTGGGTTACACCGCCGGCGGTTCGCTGATTTTCTACACCTTCACCACGTACATGCAGAAATACCTGGTGAACACCGCCGGCATGCACGCCAAAACCGCCAGCTACATCATGACCGGCGCGCTGTTCCTTTACATGTGCATGCAGCCGTTCTTCGGCATGCTCGCCGACAAGATCGGCCGGCGCAATTCGATGCTCTGGTTCGGCGCTCTCGGCACGCTGTGCACCGTACCGATCCTGCTGAGCCTGAAAAGTGTCAGCAATCCATTCCTGGCCTTTGTGCTGATTACCGTGGCGCTGGCGATCGTCAGTTTCTACACCTCGATCAGCGGTCTGGTGAAAGCCGAAATGTTCCCGCCAGAAGTGCGCGCCTTGGGCGTAGGCCTGGCGTATGCGGTGGCCAACGCGATCTTCGGCGGTTCGGCGGAATATGTAGCCCTGAGCCTTAAAGCCGGAGGCATGGAAAACTCGTTCTACTGGTACGTGACGGTGATGATGGCGGTGGCGTTCCTGTTCAGCCTGCGTCTGCCGAAACAGCCGAAGTATTTGGAAAACGACCTTTGATCTTTATGCGGGGGCCTCACTGGCCCTCGCCTGCAAGGACTGTTTATGAATCAGCGACCGGGCAATCAATTGTTCGATGCCTACTTCACGGCACGCGATATGCGTGGGGTGTTCTGCGATCAGGGCCGGGTTCAGGCCATGCTGGATTTCGAAGCCGCACTGGCCCGGGCCGAGGCGCGGGTGGGCCTGATTCCGCAAGCGGCTGTCGCGTCTATCGAAGCGGCCTGTAAGGCCGAGCATTACGACTTCGCCGCTCTCGGCGAGGCAATTGCCACGGCGGGCAATTCGGCGATTCCGTTGGTCAAGGCGCTGGGCAAGCAGATCGCCAAAAGCGATGCTGAAGCCGAGCGCTACGTGCATCTGGGCGCGACCAGCCAGGACGTGATGGACACTGGCCTGGTGTTGCAATTGCGCCGCGCGCTGGAGCTGATCGAAGCTGATCTGGCGCAGCTGGGGGAAACCCTCGCGACCCAGGCCAAGCGATACGTCGCCACGCCGCTGGCCGGACGCACCTGGTTGCAACACGCGACACCGGTCACCCTTGGCATGAAGATCGCCGGTTGGCTGGGCGCGGTGACCCGCAGCCGCCAGCGTTTGCTGGAACTCAAACCGCGCCTGCTGGTGCTGCAATTCGGTGGCGCCTCCGGCACCCTCGCGGCCCTTGGTGAGCAGGCGATGCCGATTGCCGAAGTCTTGGCCGCGGAGCTGCAACTGACCTTGCCGGAACAACCCTGGCACACCCAGCGTGATCGTCTGGTGGAGTTCGGCGCAGTGCTGGGCTTGATCGCCGGTAGCCTCGGCAAACTCGGCCGCGACATCAGCCTGTTGATGCAGACCGAAGCTGGCGAAGTGTTCGAACCGTCGGCGCCGGGCAAGGGCGGTTCCTCGACCATGCCGCACAAACGCAACCCGGTGGGCGCGGCGGTACTGATCAGTGCGGCGACGCGGGTGCCGGGTTTGCTTTCGACTTTGTTCAGCGCGATGCCCCAGGAACACGAACGTAGCCTGGGCCTGTGGCATGCCGAATGGGAAACCCTGCCGGAGATCTGCTGCTTGGTGTCGGGCAGCCTGCAGCAAGCGCTGTTGGTGGCCGACGGACTGGAAGTGGACGCGATGCGCATGACCCGCAACCTCGACCTGACCCAGGGCCTGGTGCTCGCCGAAGCCGTGAGCATCGTCCTGGCGCAACGGGTCGGTCGCGACACCGCGCACCATCTGCTGGAGCAATGCTGCAAGCGCGCCGTGGCCGAGCAACGTCATCTGCGCGCGGTACTCGGCGACGAGCCGCAAGTGACCGCCGAGTTGTCGGACACTGAACTCGATCATCTGCTGGACCCCGCCCATTACCTCGGTCAGGCCCATACCTGGGTCGAGCGAGCGGTGGCTGAACATTTTGCGTTGACTGCCTGAAGGAGACTGCTGTGGCATTCGTACAACTCGCCGATGGCGAACTGCACTACCAAATTCAAGGGCCGCAACTCGACGGACCGGCGGATGCGCCGGTACTGGTGCTGTCCAACTCACTGGGCACCGACCTGCACATGTGGGACGCGCAGATCCCGGCGTTCGCCGAGCATTTCCGGGTGCTGCGTTTTGACACCCGTGGTCACGGCAAGTCATTGGTGACGCCGGGGCCGTACAGCATCGAGCAACTGGGCCGCGACGTGCTGGCGCTGCTGGATGCCTTGCACATCGAGCGCGCGCATTTCTGTGGTCTGTCCATGGGCGGGTTGATCGGTCAATGGCTGGGGATCAACGCCGGTCAGCGTTTGAACAAACTGATCGTGTGCAACACCGCGGCGAAAATCGGCGATCCATCGGTGTGGAACCCACGAATCGAAACCGTGCTGCGTGACGGCGCGGCGGCAATGGTGGCATTGCGTGATGCGTCGATTGCACGCTGGTTTACCCCGGATTTTTCCGCCGCCAATCCGGCAGCGGCGAAGCAGATCACCGACATGCTCGCGGCTACCTCGCCTGAAGGTTACGCGGCCAATTGCGCGGCGGTGCGCGATGCCGATTTCCGCGATCAGTTGTCCTCGATCAAGGCGCCGCTGCTGGTGATCGCCGGCACCGAAGATGCGGTCACACCGCCGTCTGGCGGGCATTTCATTCAGGAACATGTGCGGGGCGCCGAGTACGCCGAGTTCTACGCCGCGCACCTGTCCAACGTCCAGGCCGGCGCTGCGTTCAGCGAGCGGGTGCTGGCGTTTCTTTCAGGTCATTGAGGAATTTTTTGTGGACGAGAAACAACGTTACGACGAGGGCATGAAAGTCCGTCGCGCAGTGCTCGGTGACGCCCACGTCGACCGCAGCCTGAACGCGCTGACCGAGTTCAACTCGGAGTTCCAGGAGATGATCACCCGCCACGCCTGGGGCGACATCTGGACCCGTCCGGGCCTGCCGCGCCACACCCGCAGCCTGATCACCATCGCCATGCTGATCGGCATGAACCGCAACGAAGAACTCAAACTGCACCTGCGCGCCGCCGCCAACAACGGCGTGACCCGCAGCGAGATCAAGGAAGTGATCATGCAGAGCGCGATCTATTGCGGAATTCCGGCGGCCAACGCGACGTTCCACCTGGCCGAGTCGGTGTGGGATGAGTTGGGGGTTGAGTCGCGGGAATAGGGTTACGGCTAAAAAAGATCGCAGCCTGCGGCAGCTCCTACAGAGGAATGGTGAACCCCTGTAGGAGCTGCCGCAGGCTGCGATCTTTTGATTTATGTTTACAACAAACTGATCGGATAGCTGACGATCAAGCGGTTCTCGTCGAACTCGTTGTTGCTGAAGTCACGGCGGATGGTGGAGTTGCGCCATTTGACGTTGAGGTCTTTGAGTGCGCCGCTTTGCACGGTGTAACCCAGTTCGCTTTCGCGGCCCCATTCCTTGCCGTCGCTGGTGGTGGCGGTGTGGACGTTGTCGCCGCTGATGTAGCGGTTCATCAGGGTCAGGCCCGGCACGCCCAGAGCGGCGAAGTTGTAGTCGTGGCGCACTTGCCAGGATTTTTCCCTGGCGTTGTCATAGCTGGAGTTGTAGCTGTCGTTGGCCAGGGTGCCGCCGCTGGTGCCGTTGACCCGCATCCAGGCGTTGTCGCCGGTGAGTTTTTGCAGGCCGACGTAGAAGGTGTTGCCACCGTATTTGGCCGAGAACAGGCCCGACCAGGTCTTGTTGTCCAGCTCGCCCGCCCGGGCGCTGCCGTCATCCTTACCGTAGAAGAACCCGAGGTTGGCGCCCAGCGTCCAGTCGCCCAGCGGTTGGGTGTGGATCAGGTTGACGTATTGCTGGCTGTAGATGTCTTTGAGTTCAGCATTCCACAGGCCAATCTGAGTGCGCTTGTCGTTGAAGACGTATTCGCCGCCCTGGAAGTTGAAGCGGTCTGACTTGAAGGCCGCTTTGCCGGTCATCGACATATCGCTCATGCTGCTGTCGTCGCGCGGGCTGTTGGCGCGGAACTGGCCGCCGTAGAGCGTCAGGCCATCGATTTCCTTCGAAGTGATCTGGCCGCCACGGAAGGTCTGCGGCAGCGAGCGACCGTCGTCCGAACGCAGGATCGGCAGCACCGGCATCCATTCGCCGACCTTCACTTCGGTCTGGGACAGCTTCGCCTTGAACGCCACGTTGGCGCGACCGAAGTTGTCCGCCGGGCGACCATCGTGATCCAGCGGCAGCAACTGCGTCCCACCGGTGCCTTTACCGCCGTCGAGCTTGACCGAATACAACCCCAGCACGTCCATGCCGAACCCGACGGTGCCCTGGGTGAACCCGGATTTGGCGTCGAGGATAAAGCTTTGCGTCCACTCTTCAGCCTTGCCCTGGCTCTTGGTCGGATTGGTGAAGTTACGGTTGATGTAGAAGTTACGCAGGTTCAGGTTGACCTTGGCACCTTCGACAAAGCCTGCTTCCTCGGCCAAGGCGGGCAGGGCCGCGCCGGCCAGTGCGATGGCGATCAGACTGGGGAACAAATACTGCGTGGTGGAGGAAGTCATGGACTCGGGTCTCTCTAATTGTCAGGGATAAGGCAGTACACAGCCGCAACCAAGGGGTCGCAGACAAAAAATCGAATTCGGATAAGGGGGCGGGCGAGATCAGCCGGAGCGCAGAGGGCGCGTAGTCATGGTGTCGGACCTTGTTGTTATTGATTTTTGCAGGTGCGGACAATGGTGCGAGGGATGGGCGGGGGGATTCAATTGGGGGGGTGGGGTTTTGGGCGATTAACGAACACTAATCGACGCCAGCCTGGGCGCGGACGGTATGAGGCATTCTTAATAAAATCCCATAGTTATTCAGGTTGATAAGGGGTATCCACGGATGTGTTCTATTAATGGCGCCTTGTTGTTTTGTTGATGTTAGATGGAAGTGTTTATTGCTTTAGTTGTAAGACGTTTCCTACAGTGTTGGCTGTCATTAAAGGTAGATCAATAATCGCCGGTTAAACTTAAGAATTGGTGTTGTCGGTTATCGTAAAAAGATTTAAAGGGAGCCATGGGCTTGGCTGGAAAAGAAAAGAGGTCTTGCTATATTCAAATTCCTCAGGCGGGCAAAAGAAACTCTCTTGCTTCGTCAGGGGATGTTTTTCGTCATGCCGAAATAACAAGGAGAAGTACCATGGGTAATAAAGTCAATCAGGAACGTTTGGCCTCGGTTCTGGGACGGGCCGTGCTGGACGAAAAATTTGCCAGCGCCTTACACAGTGATCCGGCAGGGGCGGCTAAAAATATTGGCGTGCACTTAAGTACTGACGAGATCGCGGCGGTTAAAGGTATTGATGCTGCAAAACTGACGGCAGCTTCCTCCAGCATTCGGAACAACCTGGGGATACGCGCGGTATTTGATACACAGAACCAGCAGCAACAAGCGCGCATGGATTAACGGTGGGTGATGCCATTTGGCGTGCCACGAAAGGTGGGCTTTTACGGTGGTACGCCGAATGGCCTTATCAGACTCATGACCTGAAGCGCTCGGGCGCGGCTCGGGCGCGGAGTGAATGACGCATGTCTGTCACCTTGGCTCCAATGAATGACGCGGACTTTGTGACGTTCGCCGAAAGAGCCCTTGCTGAATATGGCGACGGGATGGTCGCCGCCGGCGAGTGGGGCCAGGAGGAGGCGTCGCAAAGGGCACGAAGTGTCTTCGAGCAATTGTTGCCGCAAGGGCGACTGACTGAAAAGAATCAACTCTGGGTGATCGAGGATCAAGCGCGGCGTATCGGTGAGTTATGGGTCGCCGAACGCCACGCTGGCGCCGGTCGGATCGCCTTCATTCTGGATATTTACATTGACCCCGGCGAACGCCGCCAGGGTTATGCAAAACAATCGCTGCTGGCCCTGGAGTCATGGGCGAGCCAGGCGGGATGCAGGGAAGTGCGGTTGCATGTCTTTGGTCGCAACGATGCGGCGCGTCGTCTTTATGAACAACTGGGTTATGGCATTGCCAGTCTGACAATGGCGAAGCCGTTGCCGCCAACCTAAGGGAAGGTTGAGAAATGGACATCGGTAACAGTGGTCAACGTGAGCTCTCGGTCGAGGATTTATTTCAGGGCACGACCTTCCTTGCGGATTCGGAGCCTTCGCGATTTGAAGTCTTGCTGGAGCGTGTCAGTCGAAATCGATACACCAGCTTTGTTGCGCTGTACACCGAACTTTTTCAGTTGTTTCCCAACGCTCCACATCTGGCAGAGTTCTTTGAACAGGCGTTTAATCTTATCGTTCCTCCGACCCGTGAACAGCGCTTGATTATTAATGATCCGGTGTTTCAAGTGTGGAATGTACTGACGGCTCATCATGCCAATCTGGTCATCACGAAAAAGACCGAGGACAGGAGTGAGCTGGAAAAAATGCTGTTTGAATTTCCAGAGATGTTAGTGCGTGTCAAAGCATCCGATAGTTCCCGCGTGAATCATTATTGCCCCCCTGTGCATCGGTTTGATGTCGATCCGCTGGTGGCGATAGTGATGCCGCCCAGCTATGAGTTTCCGGAGGATGAAGCCGTCCGCAAACAGTTGGAGCGTAGCGGTTACTCCGTACGGTTTTTTTGCGACGTGGTGAATATTGCCCTGTTGCGCATAGAGCACACATGGCCCGCCTGCCGTGAGCAAATCAAAAAACTGGTCAAGTCGATTTTTTATTTACCCGATGGTTCATTTCGAAGCTGTTCGGCGTCCCGTTTCACCGGAATCATCCTGTTGTCGAGCCGGGATGATTCGATACTCGATCTGGAAGAGTCCCTGGTGCATGAGGCCACCCATCAGTTGCTCTATCACATTGTCGAGGCGTGCCCGGTCGTTAAGGAAGAAACCTCGCGGGAGCCGTTGTACACCTTGCCGTGGTCGGGACAGAAGCGTGACTTTTATGGCTACTTCCACGCGTTTTACGTGTACATCGCATTGGTCAAATACCTGGGGCGGGTACGTTCGCGTTCGACCGAAGAGCTGCAACGGGCGCAAAACCGTCTTTTGTACATTCTGCGAGGCTTGATCAAGGCATTGCCGGACTTTGAGGCCAGCACTGAATTCACCCCACAAGGACGTCAACTTCTGGAAAACCTCGCCAAAGAGGTCAGAGCACAGGAAAACCAATATGCCGGGCTGTTGGCGATATCGGGGACTGATACTGAGCAACAACGCTTGCTGGGTCTGACCGCCTGAAGCCGGGGAGGCTCACATGGGGATGTTTGATGCCTCGTCCTATCCTGAGGCCGGAGTAGGGCTGGAATACCATTTGCCACGGCGCAGGGCACAGGATGACCGGTCGGAGGATGGACTTGACCCGACGGTCGAGCGAATTCTCGCTGAGGGTTTGCCGCATTTCGATTACGTCGAGTTTCAGCCGACGCACTGCATTCTTCAGCCTCGTTTACTTGACGTCAGCGCTCAAGTACCGAGCCTGCTGCATTCGTCCAGTTTGTCCCTGGGCAGCGTAGGCATCGCGATGGATCGCGAGTTTCTGCACATGACGCGGCGACTGTGCGACAAAACCCGCTCGCCGTGGCTGGCCGAGCATATTTCCTGGTCGCGTTTCCACGGTGGCGACACGCAGCATTTCATTTTGCCGACCCTGGCCCAAGAGGTGGCTGACACGGTGGTGGCCAATGCCATCGAATTGCGCGAGCTCACGGCCACACTGCTGGTGCTGGAAAACGCACCGCGGTTGTTTTCATTGTCGGGCGCACAAGAGCAGTCCGAAGGCGAGTTCATTTCCAGTGTGGTGGAGCGCAGCGGCTCGGGATTTTTGCTGGATCTCGACAGCGCGATCACGACCGCCAGAACCCAGGGTTACGACCTGAACGACTATTTGCGTTCGTTGCCGCTGGACCGGTTGATTGAAATTCACACCGGCCATCCGCGGCGGGATTGGGACATTTTGCGTGAACTGTTCAGGTCATCCCCGGTGAAAGCGATCACCCTGGAGTGGGATATTTCGCGCAAAACCGATGACGCGGAACTGTTGACCTTGATCAAGGCCATCAAGTCCTTGAGGCCCAAGGCCCTGTTCTGGCAGGGGCTTGATCAACAGGGCGATCAACAGACGCCGTCGGAGGGCGCGCAGACCCTGCTGAAACTCAGGGAAAGCACCTGGCTCAGCGTTGGCTCGGCGTCGTTTTTTATCCGGGACCGGCAGCAGGACCTGAGCCTGGAGTTTGACGTGACGTTGCTGCCGTTACTGCGCCACTTCCTGAGCCCGCAGACGCTGGAGAGTGCCTTGTTGCTGCCGGGGGTTTTGCAGAGTCCGGCACAGGACGACAACCTGGCATTCCTGAGAACGCTGGTCAGCCACGGTGTTTTGTTGCCCGTCGCCAATCAATCGGACAGCGCCCCGTCCGAGGAGGATAAACATCCGCTCAACCTTTGGAACCGCTGGGATGCGGCGCTGGAGTTTTACCTGAGTACCCGGACCGGCTCGCACACGCCCTACATCAGCGTTGCCGAGCTGGAAACGGAGCTGGAGCAAAAGGCTTCGGCGCAACGCCAGCCGTCGGCGTTCAAGGACTATTGGTCCCATCCGTTCATTGCCCTGGAAAACCCGCTGTTGCCTGCCTGCGCGATCGCTCAGCCGACGCTGCTGGACTCGCTGTGCAATCGCCGCACGTCGCGAACCTTCAGTGATCAGCCGTTGAGTTCGGCGCAGCTGTCTTTGTTGCTCTATTACACCTGGGGCGCGACGGTCATGGAGCACAACCGCATGGGCGACTACTTCCTGAAGAAAACCTCGCCGGCCGGCGGTTCGCTGCAGGGCACCGAGGTGTATGCGGTGCTGATGAATGTGCAAGGTTTCGAGCGGGGTCTTTACCATTATTCGGTGCGTCGTCACGGGCTGGAGCTGCTTTCCTTGGAAGACCCGCGAGCCTGGATCAGCGAGGCTTGTGGCAGTCAGACATGGATCAAGGATGCGGCAGCGGTGTTCGTTTCCACGGCGCGGGTCGAGCGAATGGCCTGGAAATACGAATTCAGCCGCGCACTGCGGGTGGCGCTGATGGATGCCGGGCGTCTGAGTCAGACCTTTTCCCTGCTGGCCACCGCGCTGGGCCTGGGCAGTTTCACTACCGCAGCGTTACGCGACGAAATGTTCGAAAACCGCTTGGGGCTCGATTATCTGGAAGAGCCGGTGTTTCTGGTCAATGGCGTCGGGGTGTGAAGTGAACAGGCTGGTTTATTCACGGCCAACAAAAAGCCCACCAAGTGGTGGGCTTCGTGTTTACGGCGCTATCAGAACAACTTCATCTTCGGCGCTTCTTCTTTCAACGGCTCGTTCTTCGCCGTCTGTTCATTCCAGCCACCGCCCAACGCCTTGTACAGGTTGACCGCGCTGGTCAGCTGCGCCAAGCGGTCGGTGATCAGCGCCTGTTGGGCACTGAACAGCTGACGCTGGGCATCGAGGAAGGTCAGGTTGCTGTCGACCCCGATGCGATAACGACGCTCGGCCAGACGGTAGTAGTCCTGGTTGGCGCTGACGAAATCACGCTGAGCCTGCAACTGCTCGGTGTAGGTCTGGCGTGCAGCCAGGCCATCGGCGACTTCCTGGAAGGCCGTTTGAATGGACTTCTCGTAGTTCGCCACGCTGATGTCTTTCTGGATCTTGGAGTAATCCAGGCTGGCGCGCAGGCTGCCGGCGTTGAAGATCGGCAGGTTGATTTGCGGCTGGAACAACCAGGTGCCCGAACCACCCTTGAACAGACCGGACAGGTCCGGGCTCAGGGAGCCGGCATTGGCGGTCAGGCTGATGCTCGGGAAGAACGCCGCCCGTGCCGCGCCGATGTTGGCGTTGGCGGCCTTGAGGTTGTATTCGGCCTGGAGGATGTCCGGGCGACGTTGCAGCAAGTCCGACGGCAGGCCGGCTGGCACGTCGCTCAGCAGGTCGTCCGACAGTGGCTTGGCTGCTTGCAGATTGGCCGGGATACCGGTGCCGAGCAGCAACACCAGGCTGTTTTCATCCTGGGCGACCTGACGGGTGTATTTGGCCTGTTGCGCACGGGCGTTTTCCACCGAGGTACGTGACTGGGCCAGATCCAGCGCCGAGGCTACGCCCACTTCGTTGCTGCGCGAGGTGAGCTTGTAGCTCTCCTCGAAGGCACCGAGGGTTTCCTGGGTCAGTTTCAGCAGTTCCTTGTCGGCCTGCCAGGTCAGATAGGCATTGGCCACGCTGGCCACCAGACTGATCTGCGTGCTGCGCCGTGCTTCTTCAGTGGCGAAGTACTTCTGCAGGGCCTCTTCGCTCAGGCTGCGCACCCGACCGAACAGGTCGAGTTCATAGGCGCTGATGCCGACGGTGGCCGAGTAGGAGCTGCTGATGGTCGCATTACCGGACTGCGAGGACCGTGCCGGAACCCGCTGACGACTGCCGCTGCCGGTGGCCGAAACCGCCGGGAACAGGTCGGCGCGCTGGATGCGGTATTGAGCCGCATAAGCGTCGATGTTCAGCGCCGCGACGCGCAGGTCACGGTTGTTCTCCAGCGCGGTCTGAATCACCTGTTGCAGCGCCGGGTCGTGGAAAAACTGCTTCCAGCCCTGTTCAGCGGCGGCCTGGTTGGGCGCCTGGGCCGGCGAATACGCCGGGCCTTGCGGGTATTGGCCCGCCACCGGTGCTTCAGGCCGCTGATAATCGGGTATCAGCGAGCAGCCACTCAGCACGAAAGCGGTGACTGCCAGGGAGAGTAGCGACTTGCTCATTAGCCAGCCTCTTGAGAAGTTTCAATGGCGTCATCCTGGTCGGCGACTTTGCGCTGGCCCATGGACGACACGGTGACGAAGAATAATGGGACCCAGAAGATCGCCAGGATCGTGGCCGTGAGCATACCGCCAATCACCCCGGTACCGATCGCATGTTGGCTACCCGAACCTGCGCCCGTGGAAATGGCCAGCGGTACCACGCCGAGTACGAACGCGAGCGAGGTCATGATGATCGGTCGCAGACGCATCCGGCAGGCTTCGATCGCTGCATCGCGCAGGCTACGCCCTTGCTCATGCAGTTCCTTGGCGAACTCGACGATCAGAATGGCGTTTTTCGCCGCCAGACCGATGGTGGTCAACAGCCCCACCTGGAAATACACGTCGTTGGACAGGCCGCGCAGGCTGGTCGCCATCAGCGCACCGATGATCCCCAGCGGCACGACCAGCATGACCGCGATCGGGATCGACCAGCTTTCATACAACGCCGCCAGACACAGGAACACCATCAGCAGCGACAAGGCGTACAGCGCTGGCGCTTGCGAGCCGGACAGACGTTCTTCGTACGACAGACCGGTCCAGGAAATACCGACACCGGCCGGCAGTTTCTTGGCCAGGGCTTCGACTTCGGCCATGGCTTCACCGGTGGAATATCCGGGCGCCGGGGCACCGAGGATTTCTATCGCCTCCACGCCGTTGTAACGGGCCAGTTTCGGCGAACCGTAGATCCATTCACCCCGGGCGAAGGCCGAGAACGGAACCATGGTGCCGGCGCTGTTGCGCACGTACCACTTCTTCAGGTCTTCAGGGCTCATGCGAGCGCCAGGCAGGCCTTGCACATAAACCTTCTTCACTCGACCACGGTCGATGAAGTCGTTCACATAGCTACTGCCCAGGGCAATCGACAGGGTGTTGTTGATGTCGGTGAGGGTCACGCCCAAGGCGCTTGCCTTCTCATCGTCGATTTCCAGCTGGTATTGCGGCTCGTCGTTCAGACCGTTCGGACGCACTTGCGACAGGACCTTGCTTTGCGCCGCCATGCCGAGGAACTGGTTGCGTGCCTGCATGAGCTTCTCGTGACCGATACCTGCACGGTCCTGAAGGAACACGTCGAAACCGGTGGCGTTACCCAATTCCAGTACTGCCGGTGGCGCGAAGGCAAACACCATGGCGTCGCGGAAGGTAAAGAAGTGCTGTTGGGCACGGGCCGCCAGTTTGAACACGCTGTTGTCGGCGTTACGTTCGTCCCACGGTTTGAGCATGATGAACGCCATGCCCGAACTCTGGCCACGGCCGGCGAAGTTGAAGCCGGTCACGGTAAACACCGAGGCCACCGCATCGCCTTCGCCGCCATCCTTGCTCGGACGCAGCAGGAACTCGCGCATTTCATCCACGACCACCTGCGTGCGCTGGGAGCTGGAACCGGCCGGGGTTTGCACCTGGGCAAACAGTACGCCCTGGTCTTCTTCCGGCAGGAACGCCGTTGGAATGCGGGTGAACAGCCAGATCATGCCGACCACGATAATCAGGTACGCCAGCAGGTACGGAGCCTTGTACGCGAGCATGTTGCCGACGCCGCGCTCGTAGCTTTTGACGCCACGGTCGAAGTTGCGGTTGAACCAGCCGAAGAAGCCGCGTTTCGGCGTGCCGTGCTCGCCTTTCGGAATCGCCTTGAGCATGGTGGCGCAAAGCGCCGGGGTGAAGATCAATGCAACCAGCACCGACAAGGCCATGGCCGAAACGATGGTGATCGAGAACTGCTTGTAGATCACACCGGTGGAGCCACTGAAGAACGCCATCGGCAGCAGTACCGCCGACAACACCAGGGCAATACCGACCAGAGCACCCTGGATCTGCCCCATGGATTTCTTGGTGGCCTCCTTGGGTGACAGGCCTTCTTCGCTCATGACCCGTTCGACGTTTTCCACCACGACGATGGCATCGTCCACCAGCAAGCCGATGGCCAGCACCATACCGAACATGGTCAGGGTGTTGATGCTGAAGCCGAATGCCGCGAGGATCCCGAATGTACCCAGCAATACCACCGGCACGGTCATCGTGGTGATGACGGTGGCGCGGAAGTTTTGCAGGAACAGGAACATCACCAGGAACACCAGCACGATCGCTTCGACCAGGGTTTCAACCACACCCTTGATCGACTCGGTCACCACCGGGGTGGTGTCGTACGGGAACACCACTTCCATCCCTTGCGGGAAGAACGGCTTCAGGTCGTTGATGGTTTTGCGCAAGGCTTTTGCGGTGTCGAGGGCGTTGGCACCGTTGGCCAGCTTCACTGCCAGACCGGAAGCCGGGCTGCCGTTGAACTGGGCGCTGACGCTGTAGTTCTCGCCACCCAGGCCTACTTCGGCGACGTCTTTGAGGCGAACCTGCGAGCCGTCCTTGTTGACCTTGAGCAGGATTTCCTTGAACTGCTCGGCGGTCTGCAGACGGGTCTTGCCGATGATCGTAGCGTTCAGTTGCTGGCCGGGCAGGGCGGGCAAGCCGCCGAGTTGACCGGACGAGACCTGGACGTTCTGCGCCGCGATGGCGGTTTTCACGTCCACCGGGGTCAGGTTGAAGTTGTTCAACTTGGCCGGATCGAGCCAGATCCGCATCGCGTACTGGGCACCGAAGACCTGGAAGTCACCGACACCGGCGGTCCGCGAGATCGGGTCCTGCATGTTCGACACGATGTAGTTGGACAGGTCGTCCTTGGTCATGCTGCCGTCGCGCGACACCACACCGATGACCATCAGGAAGTTTTTCACCGACTTGGTCACGCGGATACCCTGCTGCTGCACTTCTTGCGGCAGCAGCGGGGTGGCCAGGTTCAGTTTGTTCTGGACCTGAACCTGCGCGGTATCGGAGCTGGTGCCTTGCTCGAAGGTCGCGGTGATGGTCATGCTGCCGTCGGAGTTACTTTCCGACGAGACATAACGCAGGTTGTCGATACCGTTGAGCTGTTGCTCGATCACCTGCACCACGGTGTCCTGCACGGTTTGTGCAGACGCGCCAGGGTAAGTAACGGAGATCGCAATGGCCGGAGGCGCAATGCTCGGGTATTGGTTGATCGGCAGCTTGAGGATCGATAAAGCCCCGACCAGCATGATCACCAGGGCAATTACCCAGGCGAAAATCGGACGGTCGATAAAAAATTTCGACATGGTTTACTCCCCTTTGCCGCCGACAGCGACTTTGGCTGCCTGTGCGGGGACCGGGCTCTTGGCGTTGACGTTGGTGGCTTCAGTGGCCTTGACTTCAACACCAGGTCTGACGAATTGCAGCCCTTCGGTGATCAGGCGATCGCCTGCCTTCAAGCCGTCTTCAATCAACCATTGGTTGCCGACAGTACGGCTGGCCTTGAGCTGACGCAGTTCGACCTTGTTGTCTGGCCCGACGACCAGCGCGGTCGGGGTGCCTTTGAGGTCGCGGGTCACGCCTTGTTGCGGCGCCAGAATCGCCGCGCTGTTCACGCCGGATTGCAACTGAGCGTGAACGAACATGCCTGGCAGCAGGGTGTGATCAGGGTTCGGGAACACCGCGCGCAGGGTCACGGAACCAGTGGTCTGGTCTACCGAGACTTCAGAGAACTCGAGCTTGCCGTCCACGGCGTACTGGCTGCCGTCTTCCAGGGTCAGCTTGACCGCGGCGGCGTTGTCGCCGGCCTTTTGCAGGCGACCGCTTTCCAGTTCGCGGCGCAGCTCAAGCAGCTCCACCGAGGACTGGGTCACGTCGACGTAGATCGGGTCCAGTTGCTGGATGACCGCCATGGCGTCGGTCTGGCCGCTGCTGACCAGTGCGCCTTCCGTCACCGACGAACGGCCGATGCGACCGGAGATCGGTGCGTAAACCTTGGTGTAGCGCACGTTGATCTGGGCGGTCTGCAGGGAGGCTTCCGATTGCAGGCGGTTGGCCAGTGCCGTGTCGTATTCCTGACGGCTGACGGCCTGTTCGTCGACCAGTTGCTTGTAGCGATCGGAGATCGACTTGGTCGAACGCAGGTTGGCTTCGGCGCTCTTCAGGGTCGCGTCATAGACCGACGGGTCGATCTGATACAGCTGCTGACCGGCCTTGACGTCGCCGCCTTCCTTGAACAGTCGCTTGAGAATGATGCCGTTGACCTGTGGGCGAACTTCGGCAATGCGGAACGCACTGGTGCGCCCCGGAAGTTCAGACGTCAGGGTGAAGGCTTGTGGTTGCAGGGTTACGACGCCGACCTGAGGGGTGGGTGCGGCAGGTGCCGCCTCTTCCTTTTTACATCCACTGAGCAGCGATGCCAGGGCGAGGGCAGTAACCAGAGCGGTAACAGCTGGCTTGAATTGCATGAAGATCCTCGGGTCAGGCGCGCAAGTTGCGCACAAGAAAGGTGGAAGGTTAAAAAATTTTACCGGGTGGATAAGTAGCTTGCTAAGGAATATACTTACATTCATGCTTGTTTGTAAATACCTTGGCGGCGTACCCACACCGTTACAAAAGCCGTCCAAAGATTTGAATTGTAGGCCTGGGACGAAGCCCGAAAGCGCTCGCCTCACTTCTATTCAGCGGATGTTCAGACATCGCTGAGGCACCCTGATTGAGGTTTTACTGCCATGGTCCGTCGCACCAAAGAGGAAGCTCAAGAAACCCGAAGCCAGATACTCGAAGCGGCAGAAAAAGCCTTTTTCGAGCGGGGCGTGGCACGCACGACGCTGGCGGATATCGCTACCCTGGCCGGGGTGACTCGCGGGGCTATCTACTGGCATTTCAGTAACAAGGCGGATCTGCTGCAGGCGATGCTCGATACCCTGCATGAGCCGCTGGATGAAATGGCCAAGGCCAGTGAAAGCGAAGACGAACTCGACCCGCTGGGCTGCATGCGCAAGTTGCTGATTCATTTGTTTCATCAAGTTGCACTGGACCCGAAAACCCGACGCATCAACGAGATTCTGTTTCATAAGTGCGAATTCACCGATGAAATGTGCGACCTGCGCCAGCAGCGCCGAACGGTCAGTCTCGATTGCAATGTGCGAATCGCGCTGGCCCTGAGTAATGCGGTGAATCGTGGGCAGTTACCGGAAAACCTCGACGCTGCCCGCGCGGCCATCAGCTTGCATGCCTACATCGATGGCATCCTGTATCAGTGGCTGTTGGCTCCCGACAGTTTTCAACTGCACATCGAAGCCGAGCGTTGGGTCGACACAGGTTTGGATATGCTGCGCTTGAGTCCCAGCCTGCGCAATTGAAACAAAATGCGTAATTGGATCCGTTTATGTCAAGGCATGACGCAGGGAATATCCCTGCTTCGCGCGCCTTTTTGCAATGGGATGCTTTTATATACGTACGTTCGCCAGGTTGATAGGTAGCGAGCTACGTATTTTGTAGGGATTTTGTGTCGAGTATGTGAATGAGTGTGAACGCCCCGGCTACAAGGGCGCCGAATAGCCGACCAAAGGCATCGCATTTGCCTCGGTGACCTTTGATCTTCCATACGCCAAAGCCCCGGCTCTTTCGAGTCGGGGCTTTTGCATTTCAACGGTCGAGGCTTACAGCGTCGGATAGTCGATATAACCGACCGGGCCCTTGCCGTAGAACAGTTCCGGGCGCGGCTCGTTCAGCGGTGCATCGGCCTTCAAACGCGCTGGCAGGTCCGGGTTGGCGATGAACGGCACACCAAACGCCACCGCGTCGGCCTTGCCACTGGCCAGCCACTCGTTGGCGCTGTCTTTGGTAAAACGCTCGTTGGCGATGTACGGGCCGCCGAAGGCTTCTTTCAATTGCGGGCCGAGGCTGTCGGCGCCTTCTTTTTCGCGCGAGCAGATGAACGCGATGCCGCGTTTGCCCAGTTCACGAGCGACGTAGGTGAAGGTCTCGGACAGGTTGTCGTCGCCCATGTCATGGGAATCGGCACGCGGTGACAGGTGCACGCCGACGCGGCCAGCGCCCCAGACTTCGATTGCGGCATCAGTCACCTCCAGCAACAGGCGCGCACGGTTTTCCAGGGAGCCGCCATAGTTATCGGTGCGCTGGTTGGTGCTGCTTTGCAGGAACTGGTCGAGCAGGTAACCGTTGGCGCCGTGGATTTCCACGCCGTCGAAACCGGCGGCCTTGGCATTCTCGGCCCCCACACGGTAAGCGTCGACGATGTCGGCGATTTCAGCGGTTTCCAGGGCGCGCGGGGTTGGGTAGTCGGCCAATGGACGAACCAGGCTGACATGGCCTTTAGGCTGGATGGCACTCGGTGCGACCGGTGCTTCGCCGTTCAGGTACGAAGGGTGGGAAACCCGACCCACGTGCCACAGTTGCAGGAAGATTTTGCCGCCCGCGCCGTGGATCGCTTTGGTCACGTTGCTCCAGCCGCGCACCTGGTCGTTGGACCAGATGCCGGGAGTGTCCGGGTAACCGACGCCCATCGGTGTGACTGACGTGGCCTCGCTGAGGATCAGGCCGGCAGAAGCACGCTGTACGTAGTACTCGGCCATCAGCGCGTTCGGCACACGGCCTTCATCGGCGCGGCAGCGGGTCAGCGGCGCCATGATGATGCGGTTGGCCAACTCGAGGTCGCCCAGTTTGATCGGATCGAAAATAGTCGTCATGAAATACAACCCTCGTGAGTGATTAGTTAATCAGTTAGTAACAGGGGCCAGTTCGGCATCGCCGCTCTGACGGAAAGTAATCAGGGTCACCAGCAGGGCGAGCACCGCCAGTGCGGCTGCCGCGAGTGGCACGCGAGTCAGGCCGAAGCCATGGGCGATGACGCTGCCGCCGACCCAGGCACCGAGTGCGTTGCCGACGTTGAAGGCGCCGATGTTCAGGGTCGATACCAGGTTCGGTGCCGCCTTGCCGAAGGTCACCACGTTGACTTGCAGTGCCGGCACGGCGGCAAAGCACGCGGTGGCCCAGAGGAACAGGGTGATTTCGGTCGGGATCAGGGCCACGCTGGTCCAGGTCAGCACGGTGGAGACCACCGCCATGGTGATGAACACGCCGATCAGCGTCGCCGCCATGCCTTTGTCAGCCAGCTTGCCGCCGATGATGTTGCCGACTGTCAGGCCCAGGCCGATGAGCACCAGGGTCCAGGTCACTCCACGCGGGGAAACACCGGTGACTTCGCCCAGCAGGGGAGCGACATAAGTGAACAAGGTGAAGACCGACGCGGCGAACAGGGCGGTCATGCTCAACGACAACCAGATACCGGCCCCCTTGAGGGCGCGCAGTTCGGCGCGCATATCGAGTTTCTCTTCATCGCGCTTGGCTGGCAGGAAGCGGATCAGGCCGATCAGCGCAATCACACCGATCACGGTCACTGCCCAGAAGGTCGAACGCCAGCCAGCTTCCTGACCGAGCGCGGTGCCCAGTGGTACGCCGAGGACGTTGGCCAAGGTCAGGCCGGTGAACATCAGGGCTACGGCCGACGCACGTTTGTTGGCCGGCACCAGGCCTGCCGCCACCACCGAGCCGATGCCGAAGAACGCGCCATGGCACAAGGCGGTGACTACACGGGCAAACATCAGGACGTTGTAGTCACTGGCCAGGGCGCAGAGCAGGTTGCCGATGATGAAAATCCCCATCAACGCTACCAATGCGGCCTTGCGCGGCAGCCTGGCGGTGGCCAGTGCCATGAACGGCGCACCGATGGCCACGCCCAGGGCGTAACCGGTCACCAGCCAGCCGGCGCCGGGGATCGACACGCCTAGGTCCGCCGCCACATCGGGCAGCAAGCCCATGATGACGAACTCGGTGGTGCCGATGGCGAAGGCGCTCAAGGCCAGAATGAGTAGCGAGAGGGGCATTATCAGTTCCTTGTCGGAGCGCTGAGCTCTTTGACGATGGCGTCGAGGAACGCCTGAATCACGTCCTCGTTGCGTTTGAAGAAGTGCCATTGACCGGCTTTCTGGCTGCTGATCAGTCCCGCCCGTTGCAATGTCGCCAGGTGGGCGGAGACGGTCGACTGCGACAGGCCGCAGCGTTGATCGATCTGTCCGGCGCAAATGCCGTACTCATGGTTGTGGATCTGTTCCGGGAACTGGACCTTGGGGTCTTTCAGCCAGATGAGGATGTCTCGGCGTACCGGGTGTGCCAGGGCTTTTATTATTTCGTCGAGGTCGAGGTTCATGGCTTGGGACTCGTGATGAGTAAAACGTTATATCGCGATGGGGCGAACTTTAAATCGGTATTTCGCGATATACCAATATGATTTCGGTCTGATGACTGCGTAAATCGGTATATCGGGTTATAACGATATGATGTATGTAAAGACAAGTATGGGCAGTGCTAAGCTGCGCGGATGAACTATCTCGCACATCTGCACCTCGGTGGCCAACGCCCCGGTCAAATGCTCGGCAGTCTGTATGGCGATTTCGTCAAGGGACGGCTGCAAGGGCAGTTCGATCCAGAGATCGAAGCGGCCATCCAGTTGCATCGCAGCATTGATGTCTTTACCGACCGTCATCCGTTGGTGGATGTCTCGTTGTCACGGTTTTCCATCACGCGCAGGCGTTATGCGGGGATCGTGCTCGATGTGTTTTTCGACCACTGCCTGGCGCGGGACTGGGCGCTGTACGCCGACCGTCCGCTGGGGCAATTCACCTCGGATGTTTACCGGGTGCTGCTGGCCGAGCCGCAGTTGCCGGAGCGCCTGGCGAAGATTGCGCCGCACATGGTGGCCAATGACTGGTTGGGGGCTTATCAGGAGTTCGAAGTGCTTGAGCAGGTGCTGCGGGGGATTTCACGCAGACTGACGCGACCCGAGGAGCTGGCCGCGGCAATGCAAGAGTTGCGGCGGTTGTATGAACCGTTGAGCGAGGATTTCCGGTTGTTCTATCCGCAGCTTCAGGATTTTGTGGCGCGTCGAGTGTAGAAAAGATCGCAGCCTTCGGCAGCTCCTACAGAGGTACGCCATTCCAATGTAGGAGCTGCCGAAGGCTGCGATCTTTTTCTATCAGGCAGCGATCAGCTCACCGGTACGCCGCGGCTCGGCAGGTTTCGCGACTTCACCAAACAACGCCTTCTGCACCGCCTGCTGTGCTTCGAATGCCAGCGCCGCGCGTTCCCGGTCCTGGCAAGCGATCGGCTTGAGCAGATGAATCTCCACCTCACCCCGATCATTGGCGAACAGGCGCATCAGGTGTGACAGCAAATCATCATCGCCAATGAACGGTGCCAGGGTATCCAGCTCGCCGTTGCGCAGATAACGAATCGCCACCGGTTGCAGCGCCACTTCGGAATCGATCGCCGCTGACAGCAAACGACCATGAAACGTGCGCAGCGAACGCCCATCGGTGGTGGTGCCTTCCGGGAACATCAGCAGCGGGTGTTCCTGTTCCAGATGGCGAGTCATCTGTTTGCGGATCAACTGACTGTCGCCTGAACCACGGCGAATGAACAGGCTGCCAGCCTTGGCCGCCAACCAGCCCGCCACCGGCCAGGTGCGCACTTCAGCCTTGGACAGGAACGACAGCGGCGTGAGCATGCCCAGCAGCGGAATGTCGGTCCAGGACACATGGTTGCTGACCCAGAGCATCGGCGCCTTCGGCAATTGACCATGGACGGTGACATGAAAGGGCAGGGCATTGCTCAGCCGCGCCATGAAAAACCGCGACCAGCGCTGGCGACGGACCATCGAATGGGCAATCCCCAGTCGTTCGAACGCGCCGAACACACTGGCCATGCTCAAGCCCAGCGCCACCACCATCAGCACTCGCGCAATTCGCGCGTACACCCGCAAGCGGCTCATTACACAGCCGCCTTGAAGTGCTTGGCGTAACGCGGGCAGAGCTCGTCGCGCTTGAGCAGGATGAACACGTCGGCCACCTGGAAGTCTTCGTCCCAGCACGGCTCGCCGCAGATTTTCGCGCCCAGGCGCATGTAGGCCTTGAGCAGCGGAGGCATTTCGGCGATGACGTTCGATGGAATGTCCAGCGTCGGCAATGGCTTCTTCGGCTCGGCCCGCAGGTGTTCGGTGCACAGGTAACGTTCGCGCAGGCGTTGCATGATCGCGTGGGCCTGGATGCCGCCGTCCTGCATTGGAATGCTCGCGCACCCCATCAAATAGCTGTAGCCGCCCTGGTTCAGCACTTCGGCCAGTTCACCCCAGAGCACGGCGATGGTGCCGCCGTTGCGGTAGGCCGGGTCGACACAGGTGCGACCGATTTCCAGGATCGGGCCTTTCAGATGGATCAGGCCATGCAGGCTGAATTCTTCTTCGCTGTAGAACTTGCCCAGGCTGCTGGCGGCTGTGTGGTCGAGCAAACGAGTGGTCGCCACCAAGCGCCCGGTGTTCAAGTCACGCACGCCGATGTGGGCGCAGTGAACATCATAGTCATCCATGTCCAGACCCAATTCCGCGCCTTTCAGCCTGGCGTTGAATTCGCCGCTGAACACGTTGAAGCGCAAGGCCTGGGCTTCCTGCAGTGCCTCGGCGCCCACCAGGCGTTCGGCTTGCAGGCGGCGTTCATTGCCGGTGTCGCTGATGCGGGCGATCTGAGTCATTGCGAATCTCCGTACGGGCTGGCCACCCGTCTTGGGTTGCAGCCGATCGACTTTCTTTATGCAGCCGTGTTGTGCAAAGTCAGGCTATGTAGCCCCGGTGTCATCGCCATGAAGCTTTGGTGATGCTTATATGACAGCCCACAAGGAGCCTCTTATGCCCTGGCAAACCCTGTTGAACCGCAGCGATCGCCTGCCCGCCGATACCGACCTTGGCGAAGGCTTCGCGACCTTGTTGCACCGCTTGGGCACGGTCACCCCGTTCGAATTGGCGGTGAACGGCGGACGGCTGATGGCGACTCCGGGGTTGGCGTTTCTGGTGGGGTATCAGGCGGCGTTGCGCATGCTCTGGCCGAGCGCGCCGCTGAGCCTCGGTGCGTTGTGCGCGACCGAACAGCGCAGTTTGCGGGTGGCGGACATGCAGACCCGGCTGCGGGATCTGCGTCTGAGCGGACGCAAGGATTTCGTCACCGCCGGCGATGCCGCCGACTGGCTGCTGGTCGCCGCTCGCAGCGAAGAGCCAGGCAGCGACCCGCGCCTGAGTCTGGCGGTGGTTTACCCCGGCGAACCAGGCGTGCGTCTGGAGAAACTCGCGCCGTTGCCGTTGATGCCCGAGATCAGCCACGGTCGGCTGTTTCTCGACAACGCGCTGTGCGAATTGCTGGCGGGGGACGGCTGGGATGCTTACGTCAAACCGTTCCGCACCCTGGAAGACATTTATGTGCTGAGTGCGATGACCGCGTGGCTGTTCGGCATCGGCCAGGACAACGACTGGCCGCACACCTTGCAACTGCGTTTGCTGGCGCTGCTGGCCGGGTGCGCGGAAGTCAGCCGCCAGGCGCCGAACAATCCGGCCGGGCATGTGTTGCTGGGCGGTTTGTTTGCACAGTTCGATGGGCTCAAGGCTGAAGTGAATCAGGCCATGACCGATGGCCCGCCCCAATGGGCGGCGGTGTGGCAGCGCGATCAGGCCGTGATGGATCTGGCGGCAGGGGCGCGGGGCAAGCGGTTGGCCAAGGCGTTGATGGGATCTTCGTTAGGGTGACGGGCCTCGCCGGATTCTGACGTTCCCCCGTAGGAGCTGCCGAAGGCTGCGATCCTTTGATCTTGATCTTTTCGAAACCGCTGAAGATCAAAAGATCGCAGCCTTCGGCAGCTCCTACAGTGACCGTGTTTAGCGTGAGACTGTCATGTATTTCGACTAGCGTGAGCAGATCTGTCTCCCGGGCACCCCACCATGTTCAAAGGCTTGTCCCTGACGTTCATCCTGCTGTTCAGCTTCACGGCCCAGGCCGAAAGCTGGCCGGCCGAGCAATGGTTGCCCGGCCCGACAGTCACCGGCCCGGCCGTTCAAGCCCTGGAAAACTACGCTTTCCCACTCCGCAACGACACCACCCGCGAGGGCATCCGCACCGATGCCTTGCTGGTGATCCATGACGGCCAACTCGTCTACGAGCGCTACGCCGGCCCGACCCGTGCCAACACCCCGCACCTGACCTGGTCGATCAGCAAAAGCCTGATGGCCACGGTGCTCGGCGTGGCTTATGGCGAAGGTCTGTTCAACTTGCAGGACCCGGTGGTGCAGTTCTATCCAGCGCTGGAAAAACACCCCGCCATGACCATGGCCGACTTGCTGCATTGGGCCTCGGGCCTGGATTGGCAGGAAGACTATGAGTACGCACCGTTGAAGTCCTCGGTGGTGGCCATGCTCTACACCCGAGGTCATCGCGACATGGCCGCGTTTACCGCCGACCACGACGCGTACGCCAGACCCGGTCAGGCCTTCCGCTACTCCAGTGGCGACAGCAACCTGCTTTCCGCTGCGTTGAAAAACATCGTCGGTCCCGCCCGTTATCCGGATTATCCGTGGACCGCATTGTTCGAACCCCTGGGCATTCGCGGCGCGGTTTGGGAAGCGGATGCCACGGGGACATTTGTCGCTTCGTCCTATGCCTACCTCACCGCCCGGGACCTGGCACGGGTCGGCCTGTTGATGGCGCGCGACGGTCGCTGGCGCGAGCGGCAGCTGCTGCCCAAGGCGTGGGTCGACTTCAGCCGTGAGCCGTTCGCCCACTACCGAGCCAACCAGGATGAAGCGGTGCCCGGCGGCCATTGGTGGCTCAATCGAGCGGTGGACGGTGCAGCACAACCCTGGCCCGATGCACCCGTCGACACCTTCGCTGCGCTGGGCCATTGGGGCCAGGCGATGTACGTGATTCCCAGCGTAAAGCTGGTGATCGTCCGCTACGGCGATGATCGCGATGGAAGTTACCGGCATAACGAACTGCTCAAACTCGCGCTCAAGGCGTTTGCCATGAAGGTGCAGCCATGAGCCGTCGCAGTTTCATTCGCCGTCGGCCGATCAGCGCATTGTTGCTGGTGCTGCTGATCGCTTTGCTCGGCTGGGGCTGGCAGGAACGTGTGGCGTTGTGGGCTTTTCCCGACATCATCAGCGCTTACACCGCCAAGGAGTACTGCTCGTGCCGGTATGTGATGAACAATCCGGCGGCGTATTGCCAGGGTTATGTGAAGCAGTATTTACCCACCAGCGGGTTCATCGATGATGCCGCGAGCAAGCGGGTGACGGTCGGCGGTATGGGGCGCAGCAATAGCGCCGCTTGGGTTGGCGAGCGGCAGGGATGTCGGTTGATCCCTTGAAAAGATCGCAGCCTTCGGCAGCTCCTACATTGACCGAGTGAAAACCCGATCCTGTAGGAGCTGCCGAAGGCTGCGATCTTTTGATCTTTTGATCTGCGCGGTTTGCAATGCGCCCACGGACAGTTAAGGTTCGCTCAGGTTTATCTGCCCCCGAGTTTCTATGTTCAAGCGGTTCGTCTACAAAACCCTCGCTTCCCTGCTGCTGGCCGGTGTCACCGTGTCGGCCCAGGCCAATTGGTATCTGGACGGCGAGTCCTCGCGGCTGTCGTTTGTCAGCACCAAAAACGCCAACATCTCCGAAGTGCAGCGCTTTCTGGTGCTGCATGGCAAGGTCGACCCCAAGGGGCTGGCCGAGGTGGAAGTCGAGCTGGAGTCGGTTAATAGTGGCATTCCGCTGCGTGACGAACGCATGCGCAAGGAACTGTTCCAGATCCAGACGTTTCCCGAAGCGCTGATCACCACGCAGATCGATTTGCGGCCAATCAACGACCTGGCGCCCGGTGCGCAACTGGAACTGCGCTTGCCGGTGACCGTCAACCTGCATGGCAAGCAACACCAATACAACGCCGAACTGCTGGCGACCCGTCTCGATGACCGGCGCTTTCAAGTGGTGACCCTCAAGCCTTTGGTGATCAGCGCCGAAGATTTCGACCTGGCCCCAGGCCTGGAAAGCTTGCGCAAGCTCGCCGGTTTGTCGGCCATCAGTCTGTCGGTACCGGTGGGTGCGGTGCTGATTTTCACGGCGCGCTGAAATGCGTGGTGCAATTTTTCCGTGGCGCGAAGGCAATCGCTTCGAACTGCTGATCGACGGCCCGCAGTTTTTCCCGCGCATGCTGGTGGCGATTGCCCGCGCCGAAGAACAAGTCGAGCTGGAGCTGTACCTGGTGGAGGCAGGGGCCTGCGCCGAGGCGATGGTTCAGGCGCTGGTCCAGGCGGCCGAGCGTGGCGTGCGGGTACGCTGTCTGTTCGATGACTATGGCAGCCTGGCCTTCACCCTGACTTTGCGTCAGCGCCTGATGGCCGCCGGGGTCGAGTTGCGTTTTTACAATCGGCTGAGCTGGCGACGCTGGGTGGGCAACTTCTATCGCGATCACCGCAAGTTGCTGCTGGTGGATCAATCCCTGGCGGTCGTCGGTGGCACCGGGGTCACCGATGAGTTCTGGTCACCGGGCGAAGACACCTGCGAATGGCACGAAGTGATGGTGGAAATCACCGGTCCCCTGGTGATCGACTGGCAATTGCTGTTCGACCGCCAATGGATCGCCAACCGCTATCGGCGCGCCTGGAAACCCGTTTCGCACTTCGGTTTACCGCGCCTGCCGCGAGTGCCGGTGATGGGCGAGGGCATGGGCCGGGTCGCTTATGCCGACGCACGCCAGCACCGGGACATTCTGCAATCGCTGATTCGCGCGCTGAACAGCGGCAAACAGCGAATCTGGCTGGCCACGCCGTATTTTCTGCCAACCTGGAAAGTCCGCCGCTCGCTGCGTCGGGCGGCGAATCGGGGCGTCGATGTGCGTCTGCTGCTGACCGGGCCGCGTACCGATCACCCGTCGGTGCGCTACGCCGGGCATCGCTACTACCCGCGACTGCTCAGGGCCGGGGTGAAGATCTTCGAATACCAGCCGTGTTTCCTGCACCTGAAAATGGTGTTGATCGACGATTGGGTGAGCATCGGCTCATGTAATTTCGATCACTGGAATCTGCGCTTCAATCTGGAGGCCAACCTCGAAGCCCTGGACCCCGGGCTGACCCGGGCGGTGGCGGCGAGTTTCGAGAATGACTTTGCCTTGAGCCAGGAGGTCAGTCTTGAGGCGTGGAAGCGCCGACCGTTGTGGCGGCGGGTCAAGCAAAGGGTATGGGGATGGGTGGATCGGGTGGTGGTGAATCTGCTGGATCGGCGGGGGTAGGTTCTTCAGGATCAAAAGATCGCAGCCTTCGGCAGCTCCTACACAGGTTAGCTGCCGAAGGCTGCGATCTTTTGCTTTCAAACGGGGTTACAGCAACTCAAAGCTCTGCTGCGTCACGTCCTGGGAGTCCAGGCCGATCTCCACGTTGAACTTGCCTGGTTCCGCAGCGTACTTGAGCTGGGCGTTGTAGAACTTCAGGTCATCCTCGGTGATGGTGAAGTGCACGACTTTCTGTTCGCCGGCCTTGAGCAGCACTTTCTGGAAGTTCTTCAATTCCTTGACCGGGCGGATCATCGAACCGGTCACGTCCTGGATGTACAACTGCACCACGGTTTCACCATCACGCTTGCCGGTGTTCTTCACCACGACGCTGGCATCGAGCTTGCCGGTCTTGTTCAGCGTGGTCGACGACAGCGCCATGTCGGTCAGGCTGAACTGGGTGTAGCTCAGGCCGTAGCCGAACGGGAACAGCGGCCCGGTGGTGTCTTCGAAATACTGCGAGGTGTAGTTGCCCGGTTTGCCCGGGGTGAACGGCCGGCCAATGCTCAGGTGGTTGTAGTAGGTCGGAATCTGACCCACCGAACGCGGAATGGTGATCGGCAGTTTGCCCGACGGGTTGTAGTCGCCGAACAGCACGTCAGCGATGGCGTTGCCGCCTTCGGTGCCGCTGAACCAGGTTTCCAGAATCGCGTCAGCCTGCTCTTTCTCTTCGAGAATCGACAGCGGACGGCCGTTCATCAATACCAGCACCAGCGGTTTGCCGGTGGCTTTCAACGCCCTGATCAGCTCGCGCTGGTTGCTCGGGATATTCAGATCGGTGCGGCTCGACGATTCGTGGGACATGCCACGGGATTCGCCCACCGCAGCCACTACCACATCAGCATCCTTGGCGGCTTTTACCGCTTCGTCGATCAACACGTTGGCCGGGCGCGGATCATCCACCACTTCCGGTGCGTCGAAGTTGAGGAAGTTCAGGTAATCGAGGATTTTCTTGTCGTCGGTGATGTTCGCGCCACGGGCGTAGATCAGCGTCGATTGCGCGCCGAGTGCGTGGGTCATGCCGTCGAACAGAGTGACCGATTGCGCAGGACGGCCAGCGGCGGCCCAGCTGCCCATCATGTCGATCGGAGCCTTGGCCAGTGGGCCGACCAGGGCGATTTTTGCGGTTTTCTTCAATGGCAGGGTGTCGCCCTGGTTCTTCAGCAGCACCAGGCTGCGGCGCGCGACATCACGGGCCTCGGCGCGGTGCAGGCGGCTTTCGGCGTAGGTGTCGGCCGGGTCATCCTCGGCCTTGCCGATGCGCAGGTACGGGTCTTTGAACAAGCCCATGTCGTATTTGGCGGCGAGCACTTCGCGCACGGCGTTGTCGATGTCTTTCTGTTCGATCTCGCCGGATTTGAGCAGCCCCGGCAGCTCTTTGCCGTAGAGCGTGTCGTTCATGCTCATGTCGATGCCGGCCTTGATCGCCAGC
The DNA here is from genome assembly GCF_059506005.1 of Pseudomonas sp. Pseusp18. Lineage (NCBI taxonomy): Bacteria > Pseudomonadati > Pseudomonadota > Gammaproteobacteria > Pseudomonadales > Pseudomonadaceae > Pseudomonas > Pseudomonas sp. Pseusp18. The sequence continues at coordinate 5,156,919 of NZ_CP169240.1, read as the reverse complement.
TTCGCCGCTTCACGACCGTCGCGGGCGACGCCGTGTTTGATCAGCTCGAAAATCGCCCCGTGGTCGCTGACCGCCAGGCCCTTGAAGCCCCATTCCTTGCGCAGCAGGTCGTTCATCAGCCAGGTGTTGGCGGTGGCCGGCACGCCGTTGATCGAGTTCAGCGCAACCATCACCCCGCCGGCACCGGCGTCGATGGCGGCGCGGTACGGCGGCAGGTAATCCTGGTACATCTTGACCGGGCTCATGTCGACGACGTTGTAGTCGCGACCGCCCTCGACCGCGCCGTACAAGGCAAAATGCTTGACGCTGGCCATGATGCTGTCGGCCGCGTTCGCACCGCTGCCCTGGAAGGCCTTGACCATCACACCGGCGATTCGCGAAACCAGGTAAGTGTCTTCACCAAAGCCTTCGGAGGTGCGGCCCCAGCGTGGGTCGCGGGAGATGTCGACCATCGGCGCGAAAGTGATGTCGAGGCTGTCAGCCGCGGCTTCCTGGGCGGCGATGCGCCCGGAGCGGCCAATGGCGTCCATGTCCCAGCTCGAGGCCAGGGCCAGGGGGATCGGGAAAATGGTCCGGTGGCCGTGGATCACGTCGTAGGCGAAGAACATCGGGATCTTCAACCGGCTGCGCATGGCCGCGTCCTGCATCGGACGGTTTTCGGCGCGGGTGATCGAGTTGAATGTGCCACCGATATTACCGGCCGCGATTTCCTTGCGGATCAGCTCCCGAGGCATTTCCGGGCCGATGCTGATCAGGCGCAACTGGCCGATTTTTTCATCGAGGGTCATTTGTTTCATCAGGTGGCTGATGAAGGCGTCCTTGTTCTCTATCGGTGCGGGCGTCGTGGCGGCCAATACAGTATGACTGGCCAGGCTGACGAACAGGCCCAGCAAACACAGCTTCTTCATGAATGTTCTTCTCAAAAGGCCCAAGCGGCAGTGAATACGCGCCGGTCAGCCAAAATTTTGGGAGCGACTATTGTTGTTTGGGTGTTGCTTAGAAAAATGCAGCACACTTCTTACTGTTTTTCCGCTGGGCATCTTTTAGCCCATTGGCTCGATGCAATCCAGTAGCGGCGCAGATTATGCCCCAAGAGCCGGGGTCAAAGTTCGCCGGTTGTTTTATCAACGTAGTGTGCAAGGGAGCATCAACCAGATGAATGTACGACACCCCTATCGGTCGAGCCTGCAGGTTGCAGCCTTGATGTTGCTGACCACACTGCTGGCGGGTTGCGGCATCAACACGATCCCGACCCTCGACGAACAGGCCAAGGCTGCCTGGGGCCAGGTACAGAACCAGTACCAGCGTCGCGCCGACTTGATCCCCAATCTGGTGGAGACCGTCAAGGGTTATGCCCGGCATGAGGAAGAAACCCTGACCGCCGTGGTCGAAGCCCGGGCCAAGGCGACGTCGATTCAGGTGGATGCCAGCACGCTGGACAATCCGGAAAAACTCAAACAGTTCCAGCAGGCGCAGGATCAGCTGACCGGCGCGCTGAGTCGGTTGATGGTGGTGTCCGAGCGCTATCCGGACCTCAAGGCCAACCAGAACTTCCTGGCGCTGCAATCACAACTCGAAGGCACCGAGAACCGCATCGCCGTGGCGCGTCGCGACTTCATCCTCGCGGTGCAGAAATACAATACCGAGCTTCGCACCTTCCCCGGTCGCTTGTGGCACACCGTGATGTACAGCGATTTGCCGATCCGCGAAACTTTCGAGGCCACCAGCCCCGGTGCCGAGAAAGCGCCTGAAGTGAAGTTCCAGTAGGCGCCGGACCGGGGTTTGAAGTGCCACCAAGGATGAGGTTGCCAATGCGCGTGATGAAAGTGGGCCTGATGCTGTTGCTCTGGGTCTTTGCCCTGTCGGCCCAGGCCGGGTTGAAGTTTCCGGAACTGACCGGACGGGTGGTGGACAACGCCCAAATGATCGAGCCAGCGGTCCGCGAGCAGCTGGTTCAGCAGCTTAATGCCCACGAGAAATCCACCGGCGAGCAGTTGGTGGTGGTCACGTTGCCGGACCTGCAGGGCGCCGACATCGCGGATTTCGGTTATCAACTGGGACGCTACTGGGGCATTGGCCAGAAGGACAAGAACAACGGCGCGCTGCTGATTGTCGCGCGTGCCGAGCGAAAATTGCGGATCGAAGTCGGTTATGGCCTGGAAGATCGCCTGACCGATGCGCAGAGTTCGGTGATCATCAATCAGGTGATCACGCCGGCATTCAAGGCCGGCAATTTCAGCAAGGGCATCAGCGATGGCGTTTCGGCGATGCTGGTGGTGCTGGGGGGCAATCCGCTGAACGAGCCGTCGACGGTGTATGAGCCGCGTGGCAATCAGGAGAGCGATTTCGTTGCGCGGCATCCGGGGGTATTCGTGTTCCTGGTGCTGCTGTTTATCCTGACGATCTTCGTCGGCCAGATGTTCGGTATTCTGCCGAGCGGAGGCGGGGGAGGCCGGGGCCGTTCGGGAGGTTTCGGCGGTGGAGGTTTTGGCGGCGGTGGCGGTGGCGGGGGCTTCAGTGGCGGCGGGGGCAGTTTCGGCGGCGGTGGTTCGTCGGGCGGCTGGTGATGACACGGCAGGAAACACAACAACAATAGCGAGCAGGCATTCATAAACATGGCATTACTGACTGAACACGAACAACGCAAAGTCGCCGAGGCGATTGCCCGGGTCGAGCGCGATACCGACGCCGAACTGGTGACGGTGCTTGCGGCCCGCGCCGACGACTATGCGTATATCCCGCTGCTCTGGGCCAGCCTGTTGGCGCTGGTGGTGCCGGGTATCGTGCATTACCTGACCGGTTGGCTGACCATGCACAGTTTGTTGCTGGTGCAATGGGTCAGCTTCATCGTGTTGTGCCTGGTGTTCCGGATTCCGAAAGTCACCACGCGCCTGATCCCGCGCTCGGTCCGTCACTGGCGTGCGTCGAACCTGGCGCGTCGGCAGTTCCTGGAGCAGAACCTGCACCACACCGTGGGCGGCACCGGCATGCTGATTTTTGTCTCCGAGGCCGAGCGCTATGTGGAGATTCTGGTGGATGAAGGGATTTCAAAACGGCTGGACAACAAGAATTGGGACGCGATTGTGGCGACGTTTACCCAGCAGGTGAAGCAGGGGCAGACGTTGCAGGGGTTTGTGACGTGCATCGAGGCGTGCGGCGAGTTGCTCAAGGTGCACGTGCCGGTGACCCAGGTGCGCAATGAATTGCCGAATCGGTTGGTGGTGTTGAGCTAAAAACCAGATCCCGGCAATGACGCGTTCTTGTAGCAGCTGGCGCAGCCTGCGTTCGGCTCGGGCCGCGTTCGGACGAAGCAGTCGCTAATTCGCCTGGATACGGTCTATCTGATACACCGCGTATTTTGATTTTACGACTGCTGCGCAGCCGAACGCAGGCTGCGCCAGCTGCTACGGATCGCACCGTTTGGTAAATAACTGCGTGTCCCGAACGGCCATCCCCCCTAAAATACCCGCCATTCCCCGATTCGCACCGCCCGAGGCCGTTTTTCCATGTCTGTCACCGCCACTCCCGCCAGCCTCGCGCCGGATCACCACGCCCAATTCATCGACCTGCTGCAAACCAGCCTCGACGCCAACGCCTTCATCAAACTGGTGCTGGCCAAGTACGTTGGTGGCGAAGCGGACTTGCAGCGGTTGATCATCAAGCAGCTGACGGTCAAGGATCAGCCGTGCCTGTCCTTCGTCTACCGCTACAAGACCCGCGACATCACCAAGAACCTGCCGATTGCCGAAGGTGTGGCGACCATTGCCGCGCTGTTGCCGGCATCGTTCAAAAATGCGCATTTACTGTCACTGACCGACGAAGCCCAGCTCGAATACAGCAAAAAGGGAAAATCTTCGCTGTTTAAGAGCAAACCACAGCAATTGCGCGAAGTGCCGTCCGCCGAGCACAACCGCGAGAAGAACCGCTTCCTCGACCTGAACCGGCCGTTCCTCAAAGACCTCGGCGTGACCAACGCCCAGCATGAGCTGATCCCGGCGATGTCGCGCAAGTGGAAGCAGATCAACAAGTTCATCGAAGTCTTCAGCCATGCGCTGACCTCCTCGCCGCTGGCGCTGGACAAACCGGTGCGGGTGGCGGATTTCGGCTCGGGCAAGGGTTACCTGACGTTCGCGATCCATGACTACCTGCGCAACACCCTGAAAGCCGAGGGTGAGGTGACCGGCGTCGAGCTGCGCGAAGACATGGTCACACTGTGCAACAGCGCGGCGGCGAAGCTGGAGCATCCGGGGCTGGTGTTCAAATGCGGTGACGTGCGCAGCGTGGCGCCGAGCGAGCTGGATGTGATGATCGCGTTGCATGCCTGCGACATCGCCACCGACTATGCGATTCACACCGGCATCCGTTCCGGCGCTGCGATCATCATGTGCTCGCCGTGCTGCCACAAGCAGATCCGCCTGCAGATCCAGAGCCCGGCGCTGCTCAAGCCGATGCTGCAATACGGCCTGCACCTGGGCCAGCAGGCGGAAATGGTCACCGACAGTTTGCGTGCGTTGTTCCTGGAAGCCTGCGGCTACGAGACCAAGGTGTTCGAGTTCATCTCACTGGACCACACCAACAAGAACAAGATGATTCTGGCGGTCAAACGCGCCGAGCCGGTGGACCCGGCTCAGTTGTTGGTGAAGATTCAGGAGCTGAAGGACTTCTACCACATCAGCGAGCATTGCCTGGAAACCCTGCTGCGGGCTGACGGGTTCCTGGTCGCTAAGGCTTGAGCTGAACCCCCGCCGGTAACGTGCCCGGTTGCGCCGGGCGCACTGCGGTCTTGCGCCCCAACATCACTGTCACGATCACCCCGGCCGCAAACAGCCAGGTAATCGGCTCGACGTGCTCACCGAAGAACAACGCCGAAAACGCGATGGTGAAGAAGATCTGCAGCAACTGGATCTGACTGACCCGGGCAATGCCGCCCATGGCCAGCCCGGCGTACCAGGCAAAGAAGCCGATGAACTGCGAAAACAGCGAGACATAACCGAAGGCCCACCAGGTCCTGGCCGAAATCTCGCCCTGATGTTGCAGTGCCAGGTACAACACCGGCCCGATCAGCAGCGGCGTCGACAGCACCAGCGCCCAGCAGATCACCTGCCAGCCGCCCATCTCCTTGGCCAACCGGCCGCCTTCGGCATAACCCAACCCGCCCACGGCAATCGCCCCGAGCATCAGCAAGTCACCGGCCTGAATGCTGCCGGCGCCGCTGATCAGCGCATAACCGAGCACCAGCGCACTGCCCAGCGCAGCGCAGGCCCAGAAGGCTTTCGACGGGCGCTCATGGGACAGCCACGCGGCATACAGCGCCACGCACAGCGGTTGCAAACCGTTGACCAGTGCGCCGTGGGAGGCGGGCAGTGTCTGCATGGCCCAGGCCGACAGCACCGGGAAGCCGAGGATGACCCCGGCGATCACCAGTGTCAGGCCTTTGACCTGTTTCCAGGTGGGCCATTTTTCCCGGCGCCACAGCAATAACAGCGCTGCCGGAATCGCCGCGAACAGCGCCCGGCCCAAGCCGTTGAGCAGCGGATGGAGTTCCTGCACGACGATCCGTGTGAAGGGTAGGGTCAGGCTGAAGATAACGACGCCGAGCAGGCCGAGGGCCATGCCGGTGTTTTCGCGCGAGGACATGATGGATGACCAGAATTCAGGGTGGCGGGAAGTTTCTTTATCTAGCCATAAACCTGAGGCTTTCCGCTGTTACAGCTGGGTGCAGAGTTATCCGTACAGTTAAGCGCGGTCCCTGTGGCGAGGGAGCTTGTCGGATCGCCGCACCGTCCCGTTCGGCTGCGCAGCAGTCGCAAAACCAGAGACCATCGATTGATTGACGAAGCCGGTAGGGCCGCTTCGCGCCCCAGCGGGAGCAAGCTCCCTCGCCACAAAAAGCCAATCCAGTTCATATCGTTCGTAGTAGTCGGTTATTACCCGACCCGCCGGATAAGGACTACCTTGAATACTCCTGCAGGCCCACGCATTTTCCAGAGGAGTCCTCCCCATGGCTGCTAAAAAAATTCTGATGCTGGTCGGCGATTACGTCGAAGACTATGAAGTGATGGTGCCCTTCCAGGCGCTGCTGATGGTCGGCCACACGGTGCATGCCGTTTGCCCGGACAAAACCGCCGGTCAGACCGTGCGCACGGCGATCCATGACTTCGAAGGCGACCAGACCTACAGCGAAAAACCCGGTCACCTGTTTGCCCTGAACTTTGATTTCACCAAGGTCGATGCGGCGGACTACGACGCGCTGCTGATCCCGGGCGGTCGTGCGCCGGAGTACCTGCGCCTGAACGAAAAAGTCCTGGCGCTGGTGCAAGCGTTCGACAAGGCTGGCAAACCGATCGCCGCCGTATGTCACGGTGCGCAATTGCTGGCCGCCGCCGGTATTCTTGAAGGTCGCGAGTGCAGCGCCTACCCGGCCTGTGCCCCGGAAGTGCGCCTGGCTGGCGGCACGTACATCGATATCCCGGTGACGGAAGGCCACGTTCAAGGCAATCTGGCCACAGCCCCGGCCTGGCCGGCGCACCCGAGCTGGCTGGCCGGTTTTCTCGGGTTGCTGGGCACCAAAATCACGCTGTAACGAGGGACCTGTCCATGTGCGAGCTCTACGTCAAGGCTGATCCGATTCTCTACGAGTCGCGCTCCCGCTCGCTGCGCATCTGCGGGGTGGTCACCACCCTGCGGCTGGAGAATCAGTTCTGGGATATCCTCAGCGAAATCGCCGAGGTCGACGGCATGACCACCAATCAGTTGATCGCCAAACTGTATGAAGAGGTGATGGACTACCGCGGCGAGGTGGTGAATTTCGCCTCGTTCTTGCGGGTCAGCTGCATGCGCTATTTGAGCCAGCGCCGGGTGCAGGCACCTGAGTTGTCGGTGGTGCGGGCGGTGGTGAAGTAGGGCGGTTTTTGTATCGATCCGACTTGCCCGCGAAGAGGCCGATACAGGCGACAGAAAACCTGGCTTGGTCTTTACTCTGAAGCGCGAAACCTCTCAATCGCCAAGGAGAACAAGCATGTCTGGATGGTACGAAGTGAGCAAAACCAGCAATGGTCAGTTCAAGTTTGTGTTGAAAGCGGCCAACGCCGAAACCATTCTGGTCAGTGAGCTGTACACCACGCGCGGTGCGGTCGATAGCGGAATCGCCTCGGTCCAGGCCAATAGCCCGCTGGACGAACGCTACGAGAAAAAAGCCACCAAGGATGGCCATCCTTACTTCAACCTCAAGGCCGCCAACCATCAAATCATCGGCAGCAGCGAGTCTTATTCATCCGATGCCGCGAGGGAAAAAGGCATCGCCAGCGTCAAGGCCAACGGCCCGACCACGGTGATCAAGGACAAGACCTTGCCGGTGTTCTAAACACACCGCATACCCAATGTGGAAGCGAGCCTGCAGGCTCGCTCCCACTGTTGTTTTGTGTGTTCCCGACGATCAGCGCAACGCGTTCAACAAACCCTGCAACTGACTGTGGCCAGTCTCGCCGAGTGCAAACACCGGCAACCGCGGGTCGCCCGCTTCCAGCCCGGTCAGGCGCAAACCAGCCTTGATGGTCGCCGGCAGACCGCCCTTGAGGATGAAGTCCAGCAACGGCAACTGGCGGTAGAACAGTTCGCGAGCCTTGCTCAGATCATTGGCCAATACCGCTTCGTACAAGTCGAGATTGAGCTGCGGGATAAGGTTCGGCGCCGCTGTGCACCAGCCTTTGGCGCCGGCCGCAAACGCTTCCAGCGCCAAGGGATTGCAGCCGTTATAGAACGGCACCCGGCCTTCGCCCAGCAGTTGCAGTTTGTGCATGCGCTGAATGTCGCCGGTGCTCTCCTTGACCATGGTGACATTGTCGACCGCGTTGAAAATCCGCAGGATCAACTCCACCGACATGTCGGTGCCGCTGGTGGCCGGGTTGTTGTAGAGCATGATCGGCACGCCGATGTTCTCGCCGATGGCGCGGTAGTGGGCAAGGATTTCCGCCTCGCTGAGTTTCCAGTACGACGCCGGCAGCACCATCACCACGTCGGCGCCGTGGGCCTCGGCAAAACGCGCGCGGCGCACGGCTTTGGCGGTGGTCAGGTCGGACACGCTGACGATGGTCGGGACGCGTTTGGCGACGTGGCGGATGCTGAATTCGCTGACTTGATCCCATTCCGCGTCGCTCAGGTAAGCGCCTTCGCCGGTGCTGCCCAATGGGGCGATGGCGTGGACACCGCTATCGATCAGGCGGTCGATGGAACGCCCGAGCGCGTCGAGATCAACGCCTTCGCCCTGGGCGGTGAACGGGGTGATGGTGTAGCCGATGATGCCGTGAATGTTTGCGGTCGACATAGCGTCTCTCCTGTCAGGAATGCGTGGGGTCAGTTCAGGCAATCGGCGTGTTGGCGCAGATTCTGCCGGGCGTAGTAGTTGAACGCGGCGGCGTGGCGCTTGGGCTTGGATATCCAGTCGTGGGCTTCACGGCCCAGCTCGGGAAGAATCGGTTTGATTGCACCGGCGGCCATGGCCAGCAACTGCAACTTCGCTGCACGTTCGATCAGTTGCGCAATGACACAGGCCTCTTCGATGGTCGCGCCGGTGGACAACTGGCCATGGTGGGAAAGCAGGATCGCCCGCTTGTCGCCCAAGGCCCCGGCAATCAGTTCGCCTTCTTCATTGCCCACGGGCACCCCCGGCCAGCCTTCGAGAAACGCGCAGTCGTCGTAGAGCGGGCAGAGGTCCATGTGGGAAATCTGCAGCGGTACTTCCAGCATCGACAGCGCCGCGACGTGAGTCGGGTGCGTGTGAATGATGCAGTTCACGTCCGGCCGGGCGCGGTACACCCAGCTATGGAAGCGGTTGGCCGGGTTGGGCATGCCATGGCCTTCAAGCACTTCCAGGTCTTCGTTGACCAGCAACAGATTGCCTGAAGTGATCTCGTCGAAACCCAGGCCCAGTTGCTGGGTGTAATAGGTACCCGGCTGCGGGCCGCGAGCGGTGATTTGCCCGGCCAGGCCGGAGTCGTGGCCGTTTTCGAACAGAATGCGGCAGGTCAGGGCCAGCTTTTGCCGGTCGGTCCACGTATTATCCGCCAGGGTGTTTTGCATCTGTGTCAGCGCTTGCTTGACCAGTTGCTCTTTGGGTAGTGCTAATGTCTTGGCCATATCGGTGTCCTTTGGGTGGGGCATGCAAATGACACTAAAGAGGCTATATGACACTTTGTGTCATTGGCAAGGACAAATCGTTGCCTCCTTGATGGATTAACCGTTCTACATGTCTATCCGTTTGAAATTACTGAGAAAAAAACTCGGCGTGACGCTGGAGGCCTTGGCCGAAAAATCCGGCATGACCAAGAGCTATCTGTCGAAAGTCGAGCGCGGGTTGAATACCCCCTCGATCGCCGCTGCGCTGAAACTGGCCAGGGCGCTGAACGTGAAGGTCGAGGAATTGTTTTCCGAAGACAACGTCAGCCTCGACAGCTACAGCCTGGTGCGCAGCGACGAACGCCAGTCCCTGGCCGCCAACGACCAGAGCCCGGGTTATGCGGTACTGGCCCATCAGGTCAGTGAGCGCAGCCTGTTGCCGTTCATCATTTACCCGCCGACCGAGTTCACCGACAAAACCTTCAAGGAACACCTGGGGGAAGAGTTTCTGTTCGTCCATGAAGGGCAGGTGGAAGTGGACTTCATGAACGAGCGGGTGCTGCTCAATCGTGGAGATGCGCTGCACTTTAATGCGCAGAAACCGCATCGCCTCAGGTCAGTGGGCGAGGTGCAGGCGCAGTTGTTGGTGGTGGTGCATAGCAGCGAGGAATGAGGTTATCGGGCCTTTGTGGCGAGGGGGCAAGCCCCCTCGCCACAGGTCAGACCTCGACCGGCACGGTCAGCTCAGGATTACCGAGCGCATGCGTCTTCGAATCAAAAAAACGCAACGCCACACCCGTCCCCTCGAACGCCTTCGCGTAATGCCGCTTCTGATGCTGGATGAACGCCTTGCTGCGCGGGTAAATCGAGATCGCTACGACTTTCGGCTTTGCCTGGCGCAACGCATGAGCGATGTGACTGTCCTGCTCGCCAAGGGCATGCCCGAAGATGCACAACCCGTCACCGTGGCCGAGTAACTGGTCGTAGCAGAACGACAGGTAATCCGAACTGCGAATGGTCTTGAGTTTGTCTTGCGCCGGGCCTTCGTTGACGAACAGCGGCACGTCGTCGAGGGTCTTGATCGTATTGTTGATCGCGAAATTGCCGAGCAACGTTCCCTCGGTCGACATCAACTTGCGCGCGGTGCCGTCCTGATTGCGCACCAGATGCAAGCCGCCGTGCAGGTACAGCAAACGCGGTTTGTCGGTGGCGCTGGCGCTCAGATCGAAGCCGGGTTCGGCACCCTGGAACAGGTCGGTCACGACGTCCGGCCGATGCTGGATCGCCCAATAGCTGAGCAAGTCGTAGTTGGTGGTGAACACCGTCCGATAGCTGCCCAGTTCCTGATTGATCGTCGCCAGCGTCGAAGGCTTCACCAGCCGCCACGGGATATGCACCGCGTGCACGGTGTTGATCAGCGCTTCCTTGATCGCGTAGTAGCGATTGCGCGGTGCTGCGGAGCTGACGGCCAGGGCCTTGTTGACCCGGCTGGTGGTCTTCAGCGCCCCAAGCACTTGTTCAAAACTGCGCGTCTGCATCGCGTCGAACACGCTCAGCTCGGACTGGCTCAGCGGTTTTTCTTCGACGGTGCGGGCATTTTCGAACAGCGAGTCGTAGCCGAAGTCGTCCCACACGGCGCGGCTGGCGCCGTTACCCACCAGCAGGCCGCCGAACGAGGCGGTGGTGCGCAAGGCGTTCCAGTCTTCAAGTTGGGCATCGACATCCTGGAAATCGGTCATTGCGTTTGTCGTCTCGAAGCAAAAGGTCTGATGGACGGCGACTTTATCACGCCCGGGCGTTGAGCCAGATCAACATACCGCGTGACTGATCGGTCGACCCTGTGCGCACCCGCCGAATCGGCATTGCCGATTTGGTTTCAGCCAGGAGACTCGCGCATGAGCAGTACGTTTTTCATCCCCGCCGTGAACATCATGGGCACCGGTTGCCTCGACGAAGCCATGGACGCCATTGGCAAGTATGGTTTTCGCAAGGCGCTGATAGTCACTGACGCCGGGCTGGCCAAGGCTGGCGTGGCATCGAGGATTGCCGAGAAACTGGCGTTGCAGGACATCGACTCGGTGATCTTCGACGGCGCCAAGCCGAATCCGAGCATCGCCAACGTCGAGCACGGCTTGGGCCTGCTCAAGGAAAGTCGCTGTGATTTCGTGGTGTCTCTGGGCGGCGGTTCGCCTCACGACTGCGCCAAGGGCATCGCCTTGTGCGCCACAAACGGTGGGACGATCCGTGACTACGAAGGTGTCGATCGGTCGGCCAAACCCCAGCTACCGTTGATCGCGATCAACACTACCGCCGGCACTGCCAGCGAGATGACCCGTTTTTGCATCATCACGGATGAATCGCGCCACGTAAAAATGGCCATCGTCGACCGCAACGTTACGCCGCTGCTGTCAGTCAACGACCCGGAACTGATGGTCGCCATGCCCAAGGGCCTGACCGCCGCCACCGGCATGGACGCATTGACCCATGCCGTCGAAGCCTACGTCTCCACGGCAGCCAACCCGATCACCGATGCCTGTGCGCTGAAAGCCATCACATTGATCAGCGACAACCTGCGCCAGGCCGTGCAGGACGGCAGTGACATGATCGCGCGGGAAAACATGGCCTACGCGCAATTTATGGCGGGCATGGCGTTCAACAATGCGTCCCTTGGTTACGTTCACGCGATGGCCCATCAGTTAGGCGGGTTCTACGACCTGCCCCATGGCGTGTGCAACGCGGTGCTGCTGCCTCATGTGCAGAGTTTCAACGCACTGGTTTGCGCCCCTCGCCTGACCGATATTGCCCACGCGATGGGGGCCGACATTCGCGGGCTCAGTCCGGAAGAGGGCGCGCAGGCGGCGATCGCGGCGATTCGCAGCCTGGCCAGGGATGTGGACATTCCCGCCGGTTTGCGTGAGCTTGGTGCCAGGCTCAATGACATCCCGGTCCTTGCCGGCAATGCCCTGAAAGACGCCTGTGGACTGACCAACCCTCGGGCGGCGGATCAGCGGCAGATCGAGGAGATTTTCCGCAGCGCGTTCTAAGCGGTTCGACGGCCGGGCGCGAGCGCTACGCAAAGCAACGCGCCCAAGGCCAGCAAGGTGCATAACAGCGACAACGGCCATGCCTGCTGGCTGGCTATCAGGCTGGCGATACCGCCGATAACGGCGGCCATCAGTTGATGAATGAAACCGCTCAACGCCATCGCATAAGCACCGCCGACCGGCGAACCGTGGTTGGCCAGGGACAAGCTGATCGGGTAAATCAGCGATTGGCCGAATACTGAAAAACAATAGGGCAACCAGAACAGCAGCGCGATAGACGTGCCTGCGAGGCTACCCAGCAACATGACTGCGCTGCCGGCCAGTATCAGCCCGACGCCCGCCGTCATCAGCCATTGCTGACCGGTTTGCAGTACGAAGCGATTGACCGCCACGGCCCCGAGAAAGTACGCCGCGCTGATGGGCCAGCCCAACAAGCCGTATTCCACTGCCGACCAGTTGAAGGCGCCTTGCAGAATCAGCGGTGCAGCGGTGTTGAACGCGACAATCACCCCATACCCCAAGCCACCGGCGAGGGCCGGTAACAGGAAGGCCCGATGACGCAGAATGTACCCGTAGCTCGTCCAGGCCGATGATGGTGTGTTCTCTTCTGCCAGCATCGGGAACGTGACCCGCGCCACCACCAGCGCCATCAACAGGCTCACACCACCCAATAAGTAGAAAATCGCTGACCAGCCCAGTGTCACCTGGATGATCGACCCCAGGTATTGACCGATACCCAGCGCCACCACAAAGGAAATCGATATCCAGGACAACGCCTTGGCCAGCAGATCGCCGCGAAAACTGTCGCGGATCAGCACCCGGGCCATGACTGAAATCCCGCTGGCGCCAATCCCCTGAATCAGGCGAAAAACCAGGAACGATTCAAGTGTCTGGCCCAGAGGCAGGGCCAGGTTGCCCAGCCCATAGAGGCCGAGCGCCGCGAGCAATACCGGCTTGCGGCCAATGCGCTGGCCCAGGCTGCCCCAGAACAGCATCGGCAGCGCCATGCCGATCAGATACACCGCCAACCCCCATGAAACCTGTGAAGCATCTGCGGACAGATCCCGGGCAATATCCGGCAGCGCCGACAGATAAATGCTCATGCCCAATTGGGCGAGAAAAACCGTACAGCAGGTGATCAGGAGGGTGGTGCTGCTCTTCATTTAATCTTCCCTGTTTTTTCAGCCGCCGATGTCCCGGCCGTGAGCACGTAAAAGCTCGGTGATGAGTCCACAGAAATGGCGGATCAGCGTCGTCCCCATGTCGGCGCGCAGGGTGATTCTGATGGCTGCCTTGCCTTGTGCAACCACCGGGAAAAAGACTGCCGAGGTGAAGAATCCGTGATTGGCCAGTTCAATGGCGATGTTGTTGGCCAGCGATGCCTCACCGCAATTGACCAGTCGAATCGCCATGTTGCTGTTGTGTTGTGCGGTTCGTATGAGGCTGTCAAAGAGGCGGATATTAACCTGAAGTTTTTCCTGCAGCGCGGCGAATTCCAGGGTGTGGTGTAGCTGGATGGATGCCCGGCCCGCGCCAATGGCTGCACTGTTCAGGCTTTGCGACCAGTTGTTGGGGCCGCCGTAACGCGCAATGAGCTTCTTCTGCCGTTCACTGCCCAGCATCACCAGACCGCCGCTGGCGCCGAACGACTTGGCCAGCGAGGCGACGATGAGGCAGTCATCATCCAGGGTATGCAGCCTGGGACGCACAAGACCGACGCCGAATGTTCCTACAGAGGAAAGCGCGTGGGAATCGTCCAGATAGAGAAACAGCCCATAGCGGTCCTTCAGATACAAAAGGCTGTCCATGTCCGCAACCCCGCCCATGCTGTAGGCGCCGTCGGCGACATACGCGACCCTGGTGTGTCGTTGACACAGCGTCTCGAGGAAGTCCATGTCGTTATGCGGGCACGTCACGACCTTCGTTTCATCGGCACAGGCGGCTTTGAGGTGATTCATCGAGTAATGCGCCAACCGGTCGAAAGCCATCACCGGAGGGCGATTTTCCGTGAATACGCCGCTGGCCAGCAGCGGCAGGATCCCGGCACTCGCCGCGCTGCACGACAGAGTGCTCAGGCAACTGGTGCCGAACAACTCGGACAGTTCGGTTTCGTATTGGTCCAGAATCGCCAGCTTGCAGCGGCTCCTGGAATTGGCGATGCGAAGTGTGCCGGTTTCCCACAGCGTGGTCATGGCACCGTCGAGAATATCGGGATGGTGATCCAGACCCAGGTATGACGTCGTACAGAAATGATGAAACGCTCTCCCGTACTGATCGAGCATGCGGTTGGCACTTTTTATCTCAACGTTGAGCCCCGCGATTTTTCCGGTTTCGGCGGTCTCCCAATCATGATCGGCCAATGAAACGAGTTTGCGGTAGTTGGTGAAAGTGTGCGCCGTGTACGGTATCTGGCTCATGTGTGAGTGACATTCCTTGAGTGAATCTATCCGTGGGTTTGTTGCAGTTTGTGTGTGTTGCCAGACTTTACAGAGAGTCCCGATGGGCTTTGAATCGGCTGTTTCCGGTAGTACTGAGAGTTGTAAGAGAATTAGTTGTAGGGCGATGCCCCGGAGTGCTGTGGGTAATTGGATGGCGGACACGAATCTAATCCGGGCTATCCTGCCGACTCAGTCGAACCGAAATCATCGAGCCCTGCCATGCTGCAAAAAAGCCTGATCCGCCGCCTCGACCTGATCACTCTCCAGCTGTTTGTGGCCGTCCACGAAGAGGGCACCTTGACCCGCGCCGCCGCCCGCGAAGCGATCGCGGTGTCGGCGGCCAGCAAGCGGTTGATGGAGCTGGAGGAGGCGCTGGGCATCAGCCTGTTCGTGCGCCAGGCCAAGGGCATGACGCTGACACCGGCCGGTGAAACCCTGCTGCACCATGCCCGGCAGATGCTGTTTAACGTCGAGAAAATGGGCCTCGAACTGGGCGAACACAGCCACGGTGTACGCGGTTATGTGCGGATGCTCGCCAACCTGTCGGCGATCATTCAATTCCTGCCCGAAGACCTGCGGGACTTTTCCGCGCGCCATCCGCAGGTCAAGACCGACCTCGAAGAGCGCCCCAGCAGCGGGGTGATCCAAGGCGTGCTCGATGGCGTGGCGGACCTCGGGATCTGCTCCAGCGACAGCGACGTCAAGGGGCTGCACAGTGTTGTTTATCGTCAGGACAAACTGGTCGTCCTGATGCCGGCCGATCATCCGCTGGCGAGTCGTTCGGCCTTGGCTTTTGCCGACACGCTGGACAGCGATTACGTCGGTCTGCATTCGGCCAGTTCCATCAACATGCGCACACATGCGGCCGCGCGCAAGGCCGGCAAGGTGCTGAGGTTGCGGATTCATGTGCCGGGGTTCGACGCCATGTGCCGGATGGTCCAGGCCAACATGGGCATCGGCATCCTGCCGCTAAAGGCCTACGAACTGTTTGGCCGGGCGCTGGGGTTGCACGCGGTGCCGCTGACGGATGACTGGTCGGATCGTGCGTTGATTCTGGTGGTGCGCGATGAAGTGGCGCTGTCGCCGGTGAGCCGGATGTTGTTTGAGCATTTGCGCGGCCAGGCCTGACAGTTTTCGATTGCATGGACGGGCCTCTTCCCGGGCAAGCCTGACTTGAGGTCGCGGTAATCTCCAGCCAGGCATTCGCGTTTCGCGAACGGTCGTTGCCAACAGAAGGTTGGATTCCATGCCACTCGGTCCTCTAGCCTTGGCGCATATTCCAAGAACAAGAGGTACCCCCGCGATGACTGCCCCCTTGAGTGCAATCAAAGTGATCGAGATCGGCACGCTGATCGCCGCGCCGTTTGCTGCGCGCATGCTGGCCGAGTTCGGCGCCGAAGTGATCAAGATCGAAGCCATGGGCCAGGGCGATCCCCTGCGTAAATGGCGCAAGCTGCACGAAGGCACTTCGTTGTGGTGGTACCTGCAATCGCGAAACAAGAAGTCCCTGGCGCTGAATCTGAAATCCCCTGAAGGCATCGAACTGGTCAAGCAACTGGCGAGCGACGCCGATGTGCTGATCGAAAACCTGCGCCCCGGCGCCCTGGAGAAGCTCGGCCTGGGCTGGGACGTGTTGCATGCCCTCAATCCCAACCTGACGCTGGTGCGCATTTCCGGTTACGGCCAGACCGGCCCGTACCGTGATCGTCCGGGTTTCGGGGCGATCGGCGAGGCGATGGGCGGGATTCGCTATACCACCGGTACTCCCGGTTCGCCGCCGGCCCGAGTGGGGGTCAGCCTCGGTGATTCCCTGGCTTCGCTGCACGCGGTCATCGGTGCCTTGATGTCGCTGCTGCGGGTCAAGACCGGGCAGGGCGGCGGGCAAGTGGTCGATGTGTCGTTGGCCGAAAGCGTGTTCAACGTCATGGAAAGCCTGGTGCCGGAATACGACATGCTCGGTCATGTGCGTGAGCGCAGTGGCGGGGCGTTGC
The DNA here is from genome assembly GCF_059506005.1 of Pseudomonas sp. Pseusp18. Lineage (NCBI taxonomy): Bacteria > Pseudomonadati > Pseudomonadota > Gammaproteobacteria > Pseudomonadales > Pseudomonadaceae > Pseudomonas > Pseudomonas sp. Pseusp18. The sequence continues at coordinate 5,140,332 of NZ_CP169240.1, read as the reverse complement.
CGGGTATTGCGCCGTCCAATACTTACCTGACTGCCGACGGTGCCTACGTGGTGATCGCCGGCAACAGCGACCCGATCTACAAGCGTCTGATGGCGGTGATTGGCCGGGCCGACCTGGCCGAAGCGCGGGAGTTTGCGCATAACGATGGCCGCGCCGCCAAAAGTAATGTGCTCGACGCAGCCATTACCCACTGGACCAGCAGCCTGCCGATTGATGAGGTGTTGGCGGCTCTGGAAGCTGCTGAAGTCCCGGCCGGGCGCATCTATTCGGTGGCCGACATCGTTGCCGATCCTCACTATCAGGCGCGGGGCATGCTGCTCAACGCCGAACTGCCCGGCGGTGCCTCGGTGAAGATGCCGGGCATCGTACCGAAAATGTCCGAGACCCCTGGTGGCGTGAACTGGTCGGGGCCGAGCCTGGGTCAGCACACCGACGGCATCCTCGCGGGGCTGGGCCTGACTGACCAGGACATCGAACGGTTGAAAGCTGAAGGGGTGGTGCAATGATCACTGATTATTCCCAGACCCTGATCGTTCAGGAGGTCTCCCCGCGTGACGGCTTGCAGATCGAGCCGACCTGGGTCGAAACCGCCGACAAGATTGCGCTGATCGATCAGTTGTCGCTGGCGGGGTTCAGCCGCATCGAAGCCGGCTCGTTCGTTTCTCCCAAGGCGATTCCGGCCCTGCGCGATGGCGAGCAAGTGTTCAAGGGCATCGCCCGACAGCCGGGCGTGATCTATGTCGCGTTGATCCCTAACCTCAAAGGCGCACAACGAGCACTGGACTCGGGGGCCGACGAGCTGAACCTGGTGATGTCCGCCAGCCAGACCCACAACCTGGCGAACATGCGGATGCGCTGCGAGGCGTCATTGGCTGCGTTCGGCGAGATCGTCGAGTTCGTTCGCGGCACGCCGGTGCGGCTCAACGGCAGCATCGCCACGACTTTCGGTTGCCCGTTCGAAGGCAAGATCGATGAGGACCGCGTGCTGCAAATTGTTGAGGCTTATCAGGAGCTCGGCATTACGGGGATTACCCTGGCCGACACCACCGGCATGGCCAATCCACGCCAGGTCGATCGCTTGGTGCGACGGGTGTTGCAACGGGTTTCACCGGCTGATCTGACCCTGCATTTCCACAACACGCGCGGCCTCGGTCTGTGCAACGTCCTGGCAGCTTACGAGGCCGGAGCCGGGCGCTTTGACGCAGCCCTCGGAGGCCTTGGCGGTTGCCCGTTTGCACCGGGTGCCTCGGGCAATATCTGCACCGAAGATTTGGTCAATCTGTGCGATGAAGTCGGCATTCACACCGGCATCGACTTGCCGTTGTTGCTGCGATTGTCGCGAGGCTTACCTGCATTGCTGGGCCATGAAGTGCCCGGGCAGCTCGCCAAGGCCGGACGTAACTGCGACCTGCACCCGACACCGTCCTGAACCCACCGAACAAACTCCTGAAAAAGCCGCAACGAACCAGACAACAAAAACAATCGGACGCCCACGGGACGTCTGCCTGGAGAAACCACGATGAGCCTCAATGTTCTGGAGGCGGGCGTGAGCCCGTCCGTTAGTCACGACGCCGAAAAAGCCCTGGTCCGCAAAGTCGCCTGGCGACTGATGCCGCTGATCATGGTCTGCTATCTGTTCGCATTTTTCGACCGCATCAACATCAGCTTCGCCAAGTTCCAGTTGCAGGCCGACCTGAGCCTGAGCGATACCGCTTACGGCCTCGGCGCCGGGCTGTTTGTAGTCGGTTATGTGATCTTTGAAGTGCCGAGCAACATGATGCTTTACAAGGTGGGTGCCCGGCGCTGGATCGCCCGGATCATGATGTCGTGGGGGCTCGCGACGGCGGCCATGGTCTTCGTCAACAGCGAATGGCAGTTCTACGCCCTGCGTTTCGTGATCGGTGCGATGGAGGCGGGTTTTGCGCCGGGCGTGCTGTATTACCTGACGCTGTGGTTCCCGCAGCACTATCGCGGGCGCATCACCTCGATGCTGTTTCTCGCGTCGGCATTTGCCGGGCTGGTTGGCGCACCGTTCTCCGGGTTGGTGCTGCAACACCTTGATGGCTTCCTCGATATGCGCGGCTGGCATTGGCTGTTTCTGCTCGGTGGCGTTCCTTGCATCGGCCTTGGCTTGTTGGTGCTGACCGTGCTCAAGGACCGCATCGAAGATGCCCATTGGTTGACCCCGTCGGAGAAGACACTGCTCGCCAGCCGTATCGCACACCACGAACCCCACAAGAGCGGCGGCTCCTTGCTGGCCGCACTCCGGATTCCGGGTTTCCTGATGCTGGGGCTGATCTACTTTCTGATTCAGGTGGCATCCTACGGCTTGAATTTCTGGGCGCCGCAACTGATCCGCAGTGCCGGCACCGAGAGCCCGGTGATGATCGGCTTGCTGACCGCCATTCCCTACATCTGCGGCGCCATCAGCATGGTGGTGATCGGGCGGTTATCCGACGCCACCGGTGAGCGGCGCAAGTTTGTCGCAGGTCTGGTGGCGGCAGGCGCGGTGGGTTTCTTCTGCGCAGGAATTTTCGCCAACCACACGACTTTCCTGATTGTTGCCCTGGGCTTGCTCGGTGCGGGGATCATCGCGTCCATCCCGAGCTTCTGGACCCTGCCACCGAAACTCCTGGCCGGTGCCGGGGCAGGCGCCGCTGGCGGGATCGCGGTGATCAATACCCTTGGCCAGTTCGGTGGGATCGTCAGCCCGGTCATGGTCGGGCGGATCAAAGACCTGACCGGCAGCACCACCCCGGCGCTGTACGTCATCGGCGTCGCCGCACTGATTGCCGCTGCATTGTTGCTGTGGGGGTTGCCGCAGAAGCTGCGCACGCTCGACAAGTTCTGAAACGTGCAGTGCTGGGCCGTATTCCATCGCGAGCAGGCTCGCTCCCACAAGGTTTGGCGTCGGACACAGATCCTGTGCCTGACGCGGTCAATGTGGGAGCGGGCTTGCCCGCGAAGACTGATTCACAGCCAACAAAGCCCTGGTGGTTCTACGCTTAAGGGCGTTTCAGTTGTACTCTCCGTTTGCAACCACCCAGAGCGACTCAAGGTTACTGGATCCATGCTGACCGGCCTCAACCACCTGACCCTCGCCGTCACTGACCTGAACCGCAGCGTGGCGTTCTATCGCGATCTGCTGCAACTTCAGCTTGAAGCCACTTGGGACACCGGCGCCTATCTCTCGCTACCCGGTCTGTGGCTGTGCCTTTCTCTCGATCCACTGCGCGAGTCCGCGCCGGCCGCCGACTACACCCATTACGCCTTCAGCCTCGAAGCTGTGGACTTCCTGCCGTTCGTCGAACGCCTGCGATCCGCCAACGTGCGGGAATGGCGGGATAACCGCAGCGAAGGTGCGTCGTTCTATTTTCTCGACCCGGACGGGCACAAGCTCGAGGCGCATGTCGGGTCTCTGGCGTCGCGGCTGGCGGCTTGTCGGCAGCGACCCTATGCGGGGATGAAGTTCTTCGACGATCAGTGAGTCGATGTTCGGCGTCCTGAGATAGAATTGCGCCCCTTCACCCGGCGTCCTCAGGAATTTCCATGACTCCATCGCTGCTAATGGCCGTTCTCGCCTCGGGCTTCATTTATGGCATTACGCCGGGGCCCGGTGTGTTGGCGGTGTTCGGCATCGGCGCGGCACGCGGACGGCGGGCCGGGGCGGGGTTTCTGTGCGGGCATTTGCTGGGCGACGTGGTCTGGTGCAGCACTGCACTGATTGCGATTGTCGGTGCGCGGGAAATCGGCAGCACTGCCTTCGATGTGCTGGGTGTGCTCAGCGGGCTTTACTTGTTCTGGCTGGGCCTGCGCGCGGTTCGCGCTCGTCGCGCCAGTGCCGAGGCGCCTCAGGGGCCGGCGCGGCAGCCGTTCTGGCACGGCATCCTGTTCGGCCTGACCAATCCCAAGGCTTATCCGGTGGCGGTGGCGACCTTTACTGCGCTGTTGTCCAGTCGAGCAGAGTTGCTGCATTGGTCCATGTTGCCCTGGTTGATCATGTTGAGCTTCATTGGTGGCCTTTTGGCCTACGCTATTCTCATTGGCATCGTCGGTGCGCGTCAGGTGCGCACGTTGTATCAGCGTCATGAACTGGCGATCACCCGCTTGTGCGGGGTCATGTTCATCGGTTTCGCCATCAATGCCCTGGTGCATGCGCTTCCGGGGCTGGTGACGAACAAGGCTTGAGGCTGAACGCAGGGAAGCGTCGGCTGCACAGTCATCGCTCGGGCGTATGACCGGTCAGGGAGGGTTGTTCAATGTTGCATTATCCGGACATGCTCTCGGCATCATGGAAACCAGAAATTCCGCGCCACTGGCGAGTTACATCGATCTCTTGCTGGACGCCGTCTGTGCGGTGGACAAACAAGGTCGCTTCGTATTTGTCAGCGCGGCCTGCGAGCGCATTTTCGGTTACACCCCCGACGAGCTGATCGGCCAGTCGATGATCGACCTGGTTCACCCTGCCGACCGACAGCGTACCCTCGATGCCGCGCGAGAGATCATGGGGGGCGAACCCAAGCTCAACTTTGAAAATCGTTACCTGCGCAAGGACGGCCGGGTGGCGCACATTCTCTGGTCGGCACGCTGGTCGGAGGTCGATCAGTTGCGTATCGCCGTGGCGCGCGACATCACCGAGCGCAAACAGGCCGAGTCCCGACAAGCGGCGCTGTATGCGATCTCCGAAGCGGCCCACGCGGCGGAAGATTTGCTGGCGCTGTTCAAACGCATCCATTCGATCATCGGCGAATGGCTGCCGGCGTTGAATTTCTCCGTGGCACTGTATGACGAGCACTGTGCGCAGCTGAATTTCCCCTATCACGTCGACGACCATGAGCTGCAACCCGAGGATCCCGGGACTGTTACCGGGCGTTTGTGCGCAGAAGTGATTCGCAGTGGCTTGCCGATTCTGCTGACCCCGGATCAGGACAATCTGCCGGAGGGGTTTGCAGCGTTGGTCGAGGGCCAGGATTCACCCTGCTGGCTGGGCGTGCCATTGAGTTCGCAGAACGGCACCATTGGCGCGCTGATCGTCAAAAGCGTGCCGGGTGGCGAGCGCTACACCGAACAAGACAAGGAGTTGCTGCAGTATGTTTGCGCCCAGGTCGCGACCGCGATCGAACGCAAGCAATTGCACGCCCGGCTCCAGCGCATGGCCCAGTACGATCAACTGACTCAGCTGCCCAATCGCGAATTGTTGCGCGAACGCCTCAAAGCTTCGCTGGCGCTGGCCCGGGCAGACTCCGGTCGAATGGCGTTGCTCTATGTCGACCTCGACCGCTTCAAGCAAGTCAATGACACCTTCGGTCATGCGGTCGGCGACATGCTGCTGCAAGCGGTCGCCAATCGACTCAAGGGCTGCGTGCGCGAAACTGACACGGTGGCGCGCATTGGCGGTGATGAATTTGTCGTGTTGTTGCACAACATCCACGCCGCCGAAGATGCCGAGAATGTGGCGGGGAAAATCCGCCAGGTGCTGGTTCAGCCCCTGCGTCTGGACGGGCACAACCTGACGATCCAGCCGAGCATCGGCGTCGCGCGATACCCCGAGCATGGCACCGAAGAAAAGCAGTTGTTCAGGCATGCCGATGAGGCAATGTACGCCGCCAAGCGCCAGCACCATTCACGTCTCGGGGTCTGAAAATCCGTCACCGTTCGTCGCGGCGTTGCCAGGTTTTCTAAACCTTTTTGGGCATGGAAATTCATATCCTATGCGGGCGATTGCTCGCTGTGATCATCACCAAGAGGATGAGAACCATGCCTACTTCAAAAAATCCGAACCCGGGAGGCTTCGCCAACGATCGAACCAAGGCGTCTGAAGCGGGTCGCAAAGGTGGGAAAACCACCACGACGACCGTTGATAAAGACCCTTCGAAAGGAAGCATGGGCCGCAAAGGCGGTCAGAAGTCTCGGTAACAGGTGAAGGTGGTTTTGTTTAATAGACGGGGGCGCAAGCTCCCGTTTGAATTTCAAGAAGGAGGGCGCGACCATGAGCTGGATGGCCACCCGTTTACGCAATGCCGGTTTTGCCACGTTATTGGGCCTGTGCGCCACCAATGCCTTTGCCCAGTCTCCCGCCGAATTCGTCAATGAGGCGTCGGCCCAAGGCATGGCCGACATCGAAGCCAGCCGCCTGGCGCACCAGAAAACCGCATCCAAGGAGGTCAAGGATTACACCATCGTGGTGATCAACGATCGCACCACCGCCAACCAGCATCTGGCGAAAATTGCCAGGCTACTCGATTTACCGGTCGCACCACGCGAAGAGGTGGTCGACAAGGCCAAAGCCTTGATACCGGAGATTAAGGACGATACCTCTTTCGATCAGGCGTACGTCGACAGTCAGGTAAAAACCACCCAAGAAGCCATCGAGCAACTTCAACAACAAGCGCAGACCACGGACGTGCCGCAAATCAAAGCGTTCGCCGAAGAAACCCTGCCCAAGCTGCAAAACCATCTGCAAATGGCCAGGGCGCTGCAAGCCAGTCGTTAGCTGCATGCCCCGCGATTGACGTTGGTCACTCGCGGGGGCATGGCTCAGCATTGATTCAAATCTCCAATTGGATCGGTTGATGAGATTTACGATTATTCGGACCACTTGAAGAAGACTGTTGGCTATTACGACTAGCACTGTTGGATGCGTACCATAAAAAGAACCGGCCTTTGAGGCCGGTTCTTTGTGGTGCGCCGTAGAGATATTGAATGCATCTTAGAGGCCTGACGTTTGACATGAGAGACTTGGCCAGGCTTGCCAGAACAGCCTTCGATGGAAGGGTTAGACCTCAGGGGGGCACACAGCGCTCTCAGCCTTAGGGGCAGGTAGCCAGAGGCCAACCGATGCGCGCAGCACGGAGGAGGCTGGCCTTAACAACCAAGCGGTGAAATGGGGCAATAACGAAGATGTAGGCCCGGCCTAGACGGTTGTGGCACTGGACCACGGTTGAAAAAACGAGTTGGCGACGGCCTTCTGGCTCTGCCCCTCCAGAACATAGGATCGATATCCGGAAGTCGAGGTGTTTGTCGTCCTCTCCCAACACGATTTCAGTCTGGTTCGTGCTGTAGACCTTGAAGATTCCAATCCGATTAGCAAGTGATGCCAAATGTTTGGCGGTCTTGAGACCAAAACAGGCAGCGATAGTGTCTCGGACTTTCATGAGCCATCCGATCCAGGATGGCTGGTGGGAAAGGATGAATCGAGCTAGCAAATCTGGATTGCCAGATGTGCCCGCTGGGAGCCGAATCGCAAAAGCGTCCGCCAGGTTCATCGACTTGTAAAGGTGGGTGATGCCGGACGTCGAGGGGACTGGCACGGACATAATGAGCTCAAATTCTCGGGGCATCGGGGATCTCTCCTGAGTTCTAACTACCAATTAGACGACATGCCATGTCGCGTTTCTTGTTGCGATGATGTTGTTGAGGCGCCAACTTCTCCTTGTCGGATACTGAGCCCGATCAAGGCATCATAGAGCTCTTGCTGCCCGGCTGGCAGAACAGGGAGCAACGTCGCACGGCGCTTGTCGACATCGAACCAGGATTCAACCAACCATCCCACCAGATAGAGCGCCGAAAGGCATCCGCCAGCGGTTGCAACGTTCCCCTGGCAGACAAGAGGCTGGTCCATGGACTCAAGTCCCAGAGCTTGCAAGTTCGATCGTGCATCCGGGTGTGTAGTTGCTTGGCCGCTGAGCAGCCCAAGCCGTTCGAGAATGAAAGCTCCGGCGCATATTGAGCCGATTCGCTGGCGTCTGGAGTCAAGTTCAAACGACGGCAGGAAATCTGGGGCGGCAAGTGCAGCGGGTATCCCTTCCTTGCCGCTGACGAACAATACCGCGTCGGCGCTATTGGCCTCGGAAAGCGGACCGTGCACCGAAACAGGCAGGCCGTGCGCCGATCTCACGATAGAGCTGGAACCCAATATTCGGACGTGCCAGTCCTCGGTGTTGCGGCCTAAGATGTCCCACATCAGGAATAGGTCGATATCAGTGAATTGGTCGAAAGCAACCAGAACGATTTTCTTCAAGGCGAGCTCCATGAAAAGTGCTGGCGTGCAAAACGCAACGGCCATCTTTGCTGGTGTTCGCAGCGTATCAATCGGTTGTGCACCATACACAGTCTGTATGGCGCTAAACATGGAGCGAAATAACGGGTGAGAAAACTAACTCGTAACCATTGGATCGCGGCTGGTTTTGAGGCCCTCGACCAAATAGGGCATATCGGCGTTTCGGCCGAGAGTCTATCGCGCCGATTGAATGTGACCCGCGGATCGTTCTATCACCATTTCCGCAATCGCGAAGACTTTGTCCGCACCTTGCTGGCCGCTTGGGAAGAAGACTACACGGAGCGCATGCTCGCTTATGCGGCGCAGGGTCGTAGCGCGGGCGAAACCTTGAAACGCTACTTGAGTATTGCCGCTGAGAAACAACCTGGGCGGGAAATTTCCATCCGAGCCTGGTCGCTGCATGATCCGTTGGTAGGCGAGTTTCAGCAGCGTGTTGATACAAGACGACTGGACTTCGCGATACGCACGTGCCGCCGCTTGGTCCATATGCCAGGCCAAGCAGAAGTGATTGCTCAGGTGGCCCATCTGTGCCTGATTGGTGGTCAGCAGGCAGGGCTGCGGCGTGATGCCGCTCGCTTCAACGGTTTCCTGCATCGAGCCTTTTCACTTTTCGAAGGGGCTCTTCCACCGTGGCGGGCCTAGGTCATGAGCTAAATGGGGTAACTGAATAAATAGAGTTCGCGTGCCACTGCAAATGCGCGCCACTGCTCTCCTGGGTCTAAAAACAGGACAAATGAGGTGAGGGTTGACTGGCGAATGCAATCAGGTGCGCAACTGGAGTGCAGTTTCGCACCTGAAAACTATTGGAGGTTGATTGACACTCCAAAGAGACCTGACGAAATGCTGGATTAATGCAATAACGAGCGGCGTCTCGCATAGGCGAAGTAGATCACCAGGCCAATTGCCAACCACGCCCCAAATGCCAGCCAGGTCGTCTGTTTGAGGAAGGTCATCAAGGTTACGCAGAACGCGATGGCGAGCAATGGAACAATGGGCACGCCCGGGCATCTGAATGCGCGAGGGAGATCGGGTCGGGTCTTGCGCAAGACGATCACTGCCACCGAGATCAGACTGAATGCGGCCAACGTACCGATGTTGATCAACTCGGCGAGGACGTTCAGCGGAATCAGTGCCGAGATCAGCCCGAAGACTATTCCGACCATCCAGGTGGCGAAAAATGGGGTGCCGAATCGTGTATGAACCCTGGAAAGGCGCTGGGGAAGCAGTCCGTCGCGCGACATCGCGTAGATGATCCTGGTTTGACCGTAAGCCATCACCAGAATGACAGTCGTCATGCCAACGATTGCGCCTAAATCAACGAACCCGGCAACCCAGCTTTCACCGGCATGTTGCAACGCCAATGAGACCGGATGATCAACGCCAAGGAATTGGGCATAGGGCACGATGCCGGTCATGATCATTGAAACGGCAACGTACAACACCGCACAAACGGCCAAGGAACCGATAATACCGATGGGGAGGTCACGCGCCGGTTTTTTCACTTCTTCGGCGGCAGAGGAAACCGCATCGAAACCAATAAAAGCAAAAAAAACCAAGGCAGAAGCACTCAAAATGCCATTGACGCCGAAGGGAGAGAAAGGTTGCCAGTTAGCCGGCTGAACATGTCGCGCACCAACGGCGATGAAGAGCAGCACCACGGCGATTTTGATGATCACCATCACGTTGTTTACGCGCGCGGATTCCTTGATGCCTATAGAAAGCATCCAGGTAATCGCCAGCATAATCACCAGCGCGGGTAGGTTGAACCAGGTTTCCACGCCAGGCAAAGAGCCTGGAGCCGCCGTAAGTACAACCGGAAGACTCAGCCCGAATCCGCTCAGCAGGGACTGGAAGTAACCCGACCACCCAACAGACACAGCCGAGCTGGCCAGTCCGTATTCGAGCATCAGATCCCAGCCGATCATCCAGGCCACCAACTCTCCCAGCGTCGCGTAGCTGTAGGTGTAAATAGAGCCTGCTACCGGTACAGATGAGGCGAACTCGGCATAACAGAGCGCTGCAAATGCACAGGCCAACGCCGCTAACAGGAATGAAACCGTGAGGGCTGGTCCCGCAGTCAATGCGCCGGTTCCGGTCAATACAAAGATGCCAGTCCCCACGATTGCACCGATACCAATCAGGACCAGATCCATCGGTCCCAGCACTTTTTTCAACCCGGCAGGAGCTCGGGTAGCAGCAATCATTGCGTCCAGGTCTTTTGTTCTGAAAATGCTCAATATTGCCTCCGTTGTTACTTATTTTTATTGTCAGAGCCAGTGGCTTGGGTGTCGGAAACGACAAGAAATTGTATTTCAGCGCCTCGAAAATTAGCTTTCGAAACGGCTCTGTATTTGATTTTTTTTCAGTCGTTAATTATCCAAAACGTGCTCTTTATGTAATTTTCTTTCTAATATTTGTAGTTTCTGGAAATGGATGCTTGATCAAGGACCTGCGGGATGGGGCCAATCGCCCTACCGCGTACTCATTGTTAAACGGAGAGAACACATGGCGGAAATGGATAAGGTTGATCGTTCAATTCTGGAAATTCTGCAAATGAATGGTCGCCTGACGAACGCCGAGATCGCCGCTCGTGTTTGCCTGTCAGCGCCAGCCTGCTGGAAGCGCCTGAAGCGCCTGGAAGAGGAGGTGATTGTCGGGTATCACGCGCACTTGAACCCGAAGACCATAGGGCTGGGACTTTTTGCTTTCATCAGCGTCACCCTCGATAGTCACTCCGAGCAAGCCATGGAACATTTCGAAGCGGGCGTCCTGGCGCTGCCCAACATTATTGCCTGTCACAAAGTGTCGGGGAAATACGACTACCTCCTGCAGGTAGTCGTCAAAGACATGGAGGCATTCCATGAACTCGCCATGCATCGCGTACGTACGCTCGGCAATATTAAGGAAATGTACACCGGTTTTTCGCTCAAGGAGATCAAGCACTGCAATACCTTGCCACTGTAAGTGCCTGGACTTGCTCGTCTCCGTACCTACGGTGGTGTGAGAGGACGACGGCTGTTAAGCCGCCTCCTACTCGATAATCTCTATTCACGCCGACAGCGTCACCTCGGTCTTCCAGCTGAAATACCCAAGCGCTTCGCAGCGCTGGTTGATCAGCATGAAGCTCAGTTCGCAGGTTGCCACGCCCGTGCTCAGTTGCGAGCACTCCCAATAATGATCATCGGCCTTGTGGCTGCCCGGCTGGTTCGGGTTGGCGGGGTCGGGCGCGGGGACGGTCTGGTCGCCATGGACGATCAGCTTGGGCGGAGAAAGGATCCCGGTATCGTCCACCGTGATGTTGTGGAATACCACGCTGTGTTCGGCCAGCAAACTGACGGTCCTGCCGCGAATATGAAAGACTTTTCCGTTGTTGGTGGTCAGTGTAATTTTGCTGTCATTTTTAATGTTTTCTGTGGCTGATGTAGCGCTGATGCCGAAGATGAAACCATCTTCAATCACGGTCGGCTTTTGCGGGTCAAGGCTGGGTTGCGGATAGCGCGAAAGCAGCGATTCGGCATCGACGACCAGCAGCACGCTATTGGCGGTCAGGGTACTCGCCGAAGGGGGGGTAATCGGTTCGGAAGTCATCATGGATTCCTTTCATGATGTTGACGCAAAACGGTAGCCGCTTCGGTTTCAAGCAAGACATCCTGTTCCAGCCGAGGCGGCAACGAACTGGGGTGACCCCTCGTTGCCGAGGGGTCGATTCCATCATCAGTTATGGATGGAAATGAATGGGTCCCACGAGCAGCAGCCGATGATCTGGCAGTTGCGGTCGACGATCAGGAAGTTGAAGTGGTAGGTCACACGACCACACGCCAGGGTTTCCGAGGACCAGTAATGGTTGTCGACTTTCTGGCAGCTAGGCACTGACGGATTGCTGGTGTTGGGGACTGCAACGCACGCGGTAGCGCGGCGCGGCGAGGGTGGGGAGATCAGCTCGTTGCCTGCGTTGCCGATGAACTTGTAGAAAATTACGGCGGTTTCGAAGCTCTGGGACAGGCTGGTTTCACGCCAGCGAATCAGATCGCCAACCTGGGCCTTGAGGTCCAGCTCGCCACCGGCCTGGCCGCTGACCACGTTGTCCTGATTGGTGACCATGTAGACGTGCTTCCAGTCGATCAGCGTCGGCGAAGCAGGGTTTTTGCTGATGTTCGGGTAGTTTTTCAGAATGGTTTCAGTGTCGATGGAAACAAGTACATCCGTGACTCGAGACATAGTGAAGCTCCTTTTAACATAGTGATTGTCTGGCTACTTACCAGGCACGACAACGCTTGTTTGCCTTGTGGCCGTTGCGAACACACTACTGGGGAACCCACTCGATCTCGGGGACGAGCTAGCCTTGCTCCTTGCCTTGAAATGACGAGTCGGGTTCCTTCCAACAGGCCGCGATAGGACTATAGATGCCATTTTTATACTGTCAAAACTGCTTTGCCGGTCGGTCGACGAACGGTCATTTTGGTTATGGCTTCCAACGATTTGGCGATAAAAAAGGCTCATCCAGATCCCCTGTGTTTTTCCGTCATCAAGTGATCCGGGTTCAGGCAATAGACAGATAAGACCTGTTAAAAAAGCAGTGAACCAGGCAGGAGCATGGTGAAAAAGGGGGGCGTTTTTTTGCTGGTTCACTCAACTTGGCTTTCAAGCCAGAGGAGGCGGCATGTTGTTACGTTACATGGTGTTGCTGGCAGTGGTGGTTAGCGCAGCGGGTTGTGTGCAGGAACGGGTTGTTCATGACCGGCGTCCGGTGGAGCGTGAATATGTTGAGGTCATCGCACCGCAGCCGCCACCGGAACGCGTTATCGAGGTAGAGCCCGCGGGGCGACCGGGTTACCTCTGGTCCAGGGGGTACTGGCGTTGGGAAGGCGGGCGTTATGTCGCGGTTCATGGCCATTGGGTCCCGGAGCGACCGGGGTATCGTTATGTGCATCCGCACTGGGAGCAACGTAACGATGGCTGGCATTGGCGGGTGGGGGCGTGGGTTAACTGACGCGGACGATGTATCGTAGCCAACCGGTTGTCTGCCCCTGGCGACAACAATGCACCCGACAGGAGAGCGATATGAGTTGGTCCGCCAAACAATACGTAGCTTTCGAAGATGAGCGCACGCGCCCGGCGCGTGACTTGCTGGCCGCCATCCCTGCGGTGGATGTCCGTTCGGCCATCGACATCGGTTGCGGCCCCGGTAATTCGACCGAGTTGCTGGTGCAGCGTTTTCCCGATGCCGCGGTGCGTGGGTTGGACAGTTCGACCGATATGATCGAGGCCGCCCGCAAGCGCCTGCCTCAGGTACGTTTTGACACCGCTGACATTGATACCTGGAACGAGACCGGCCCGTTCGATGTGATTTTCGCCAATGCGGTGCTGCAGTGGGTGCCGGATCACGCCAGGCTGCTGCCATCGCTGGTAAACAGGCTCACGCCCGGCGGCAGCCTGGCGATCCAGATGCCCGATAACCTCAACGAACCGTCGCACCGGTTGATGCGCGAGGTCGCAGCGAACGGCCCTTGGGCCGACAAGCTGGCAAAGGCTGCTGGCCAGCGAACGGAAATGGAGGGTGCAAGCGGCTACTACTCAATGCTGCGTGCTCACTGCCGCCGGGTCGATGTATGGCGCACCACTTACTATCATCCGCTCGCGGACGGCGCATCGGGCGTGGTCGAGTGGTTCAAGGGCTCCGGTTTGCGGCCTTTTCTCGAACCACTGGATGATGCGGAGCGGGCGCACTATCTCAAGCAGTATCAGACGGCAATCGAGCAGGCCTATCCGGCGCTGAGCGATGGTTCGGTGCTGCTGCCGTTTCCGCGGTTGTTCATGGTGGCGACGCGCTGACGAACAAAGGGACACGCTTGGTCGATTGTCCCATTGGTGGGTTTCGTAAAAGCATTCAAATGCGAATACGTATCAAAGGCTAACGATACGGTATATCATGCGCCGAAAATTATTGGCACGTATGCCGTCCCATTTGGCCTCTCCACCAAGGTTCATCATCAATGCGTCGTACTCTGTTTTCTATCTGTGTGCTCCAGGCGTTTTCTCCGTCTATATGGGCAGAGCAAGCCGCTACGGAAAACACCAGTCTGGAGTTGCAAGCGACTGACATCATCGGTACGACGGACTATGAAACGGCACAAGGGCCGGTGAAGGGGTATCACGCAACGCGCTCGGCCAGTGCGACACGAACCGACACTGCGATTCACGAAACGCCACAGTCCATTAGCGTGGTGTCCAAGGATGTTGTAGAGGACATCGGCGCAACTCGCCTTCAGGACGCACTCGATTATGCCGGCGGAGTGGGACGGGCCAACAACTTCGGTGGTCAGGGGCTGACCACCTTCACGGTGCGTGGATTCACCACCGGAGAGTTTTATCGCAACGGTTTTCCGATCAACCGTGGTTATCCGAACATGCCTGACGCAAACACCATCGAGCGACTGGAGGTGCTGCGCGGCCCAGCGACCATGCTCTACGGTCGAGGCGACCCGGGTGGCACGTTTAATGTGGTCTCCAAACAGCCGCTGGCTGAGCGCTCCGTCACTCTGGGGAGTCAGCTCGACGACCAGGGTATGCAGCGCGGTACGCTGGATGCCTCAGGCCCGCTCGATGAAGAAGGTCGCCTGGCGTATCGCCTGAATGTGGTGGGCGAGGGCGGGGAAACCTTCCGTGATCATGTCGAAACCGAACGTTATGGAGTGACGCCGGTTCTTTCCTGGCAGGCCAGCGACGACACCAAGGTGATTTTCGAGGGCGACTTCATGCGCAACAATCACCCTCTGGACCGCGGTCTGACGCGCTATCCGAATCAAATTGGCACAGCGTCCCGTGACACCTTCTTCGGTGAAAAAGACGCGGGCAAATTACACAACGACAACAACATGGCGCAGCTGCGGTTCGAGCACTTGCTAAGCGATAACTGGACATTGGGTGGCGGTTTTCAATGGCTCGATGGCACCTTGCAGGGCAACGCAATTGAAGCCAATGGTGTTGCCGCTGATGGGCGCACGCTGGGTCGTAACTTCAGTTACCGCAAGTTGGAGTGGACGGATAAAGACACTCAACTGAACCTCACCGGGCATTTCTCCACCGGCGGCTTCGAGCACACGCTGTTGACCGGTGTCGAGTACGAGGATTACGACTACAAGTCCATCATCCAGCGCTCCAGCGGAGCGGTCGGCGCCTATTCGATCGACCTCTTCAATCCGGTGTACGGCCAGCCGCGTCCAGCCTTGACCCGTACCCCGACCAACGACAAGGAAAACCTCAAGACATACGCAGCCTTCGTTCAGGATCAGGTGGCGTTGACCGAGCGTTTAAAAGTCTTGGCGGGCGCCCGCTTCGAGCGCTTTGAGCACGACTACGAAACTTTTGTGCCGGGTGGCAGGAGCTGGGCGGCGAGCGACAATGCGGTGACGCCGCGTCTTGGGGTGATTTACGATCTTACCGATACTGTAGCGGTGTATGCCGATGCAGCGCGCTCCTTCAAGCCCAATACGGGGGCCAGCCGTCAGGGCGGAGGTTTTGACCCGGAAAAGGGCAAGTCTTATGAGATGGGTATCAAATGGGAAGCCCTGGATCGCCAGTTGAGTGTTGATGCGGCGATCTACCAGATTGAAAAACGCAACGTCCTCACCACCGATCCTGTGGACTCTACATTCAGCGTAGCGGCCGGCGAGGTGCGCAGCCGTGGCTTTGATCTGAACGTGGCCGGCAATCTGACTCCGGAATGGCGAGTGATTGGCGGCTATGCCTATGTCGATGCCGAGGTCACCAAGGACAATGTGATCCAGTCGGGAACCCGGCTGATGAACATTCCGCGGAACAGCTTCAGCCTGCTCAACGTCTATGAATTCCAGGATGGCACGTTCAAAGGGCTAGGCTTGGGCGTGGGTGGTAAGTACGTCGATGAGCGTGCGGGCCAGACTGCTAACACGGCGTTTTCTATGGGCAGTTACACCGTTGTCGATCTGCTCGGTTTCTACAAGGTCAATGACAAGGTCAGGCTCAATCTCGATGTGAAGAACCTGTTCGACCGTGACTATGAAGAAGGCGCCTTTGGCAATGTCTATGCCTACCCTGGTGAGCCGAGAACCGTCCAGGTCGGTATTTCTTACACGCTCTAGCCGATCTTCAAGGCATCCTTGCGAGCAACACGCGCTCCCCTTCAAGAGGAATGCCAGTCAGGCTGACTGGCATTTTTATTTCCAGGCGGATACTTCGGGGCGCTGCTAAAGCAACTGATCAATCAAAACCGCATTGCTATAGATCAAGCTGCCATCGCTCGCTCGA
This sequence comes from Pseudomonas sp. Pseusp18, assembly GCF_059506005.1. Lineage (NCBI taxonomy): Bacteria > Pseudomonadati > Pseudomonadota > Gammaproteobacteria > Pseudomonadales > Pseudomonadaceae > Pseudomonas > Pseudomonas sp. Pseusp18. The sequence continues at coordinate 5,123,987 of NZ_CP169240.1, read as the reverse complement.
TGCCCGACCAAATGGAACTGACCGCGCTCGTCATGCAAATAGACGCGCATTTGGCAGTCGGACAAGGGAGCGTATCCCTCAGGCAAGATCAACTCCATTGAGCTCATGTCGACATCGACCATTGCTTCTCGCTCATGGGTCTTCTGCAGGCGTTCTTCAGCATCCTCCAGGCGCAGATGGAGGGGGCCGTCGACGTAAAAATGGATCTCACCGATCGGAATGGACTTCTGGTCGGGTCTGGGCTTGCACCAGCCTTCGATCGTCAGGGTACTCATGACGAAACCTCCGTCGTGGACTGCTGGACTCTGTGGCTCTTGTCTCCCCTCAAGGCCATCACTTTTCTGACTACTACGCATGGGCAGGGTTGGTCTTTTGAGCCGCTTCTGGCCGATCTCTGCCGTCCGTAATCTGAAATTGAGTATAGCTGGCAACCGGGCCTCGCTTGCCCACCTCACGGTACAGCCCGATGGCTCTATACTTCTTACTGACTTTGCCACCGGGATGGGTGGCAGTTGTCTGCCCTGCTTGGACGTCAGTGGCGATGCTTTGGCATAACCAATGAGCAACAGGAACAGGATGAAGAGAACATGGCAATAGCAATTATCTTGATACTAATCGTTATTGCATCAGTACTCTTCCATATACTCGCGCCTTGGCATGCAACACCGGCAGCTTCCAACTGGGGATCAATAGATACCACCCTGTTTATCACCCTGATCATTAGCGGGATATTCTTCATCGCCATTACGGTTTTTATGGCGGTGGCGGTGATGCGTTATCGTCACAAGGAGGGATCCAGGGCGCACTACCAACCAGAAAGTAAAAAACTGGAACTATGGTTAATTATCGTTACCTCCGTAGGTATTGCCGCCATGCTGGCGCCAGGCCTGGTTGTTTACGATGATTTTATCCGGGTACCGAAAAATGCCTATGAACTTGAAGTGATCGCCCAGCAGTGGCAGTGGGCCTTTCGTTTCCCTGGCCAAGACGGGAAGTTGGGTAAGTCGGATATCAAGTTTGTTGATTCCACCAACCCCCTCGGCCTTGATCCCAATGATCCTGCCGGGCAGGACGATGTACTGATAAAAAGCAATGAAGTTCGTCTTCCGCTCGATAAGCCGGTGAAAGTTTTACTGCGATCCAAAGATGTATTGCACGATTTCTATGTGCCGCAAATGCGCAGCAAGATGGACATGGTGCCAGGGATGGTGTCGTATTTTTGGTTTACGCCGACTAAAACCGGTAAGTATGAAGTTCTTTGCGCTGAATATTGTGGCGTAGGTCATTACAACATGCGCGGCCATATGATCGTGGAAGAACAGGACGTCTTCGATCAATGGTTGGCCAGCCAGCCGACGTTTGCGCAGACATTAGCGACAGCTGCCAGGCCCAGTCAGGACAGCGTGCTGGAAAAGGGCCGCCAGTTGGTCGAAAAATACGGTTGCGGGGCCTGCCATAGCCAGGATGGCAGTGCCAGTCTCGGCCCGGGATGGAAGGGCTTGTATGGCCGCACTGAACAGCTTGCCGATGGCAGCAGTGTGCAGGTCGATGAGGCTTACCTGAAAGAGTCGATCCTCGATCCGAAGGCTCGCCTGGTACAAGGCTACCCGCCGGTCATGGTGACCTATACTCTCAATGACGATGAACTGGGTGCGCTCGTCGCCCTGATCAAATCACTGGGTGCTGCGCGACAAGGCGACGAATCTGCTGCCGGCCAAGCGCCGGGCCCAGGTGAGGACCTGGCGGCGCAGGGACAGCAGTTGGCCGAATCGCTCGGCTGCCTGGCCTGCCACAGTGTCGATGGCAGCAAGGGCATCGGTCCCAGCTGGCAGGGTCTGTACGGCAAGACCGAAACCCTTGCCGACGGTACGAGCATCAAGGTCGATGAGGGCTATATAAAAGATTCGGTTCTTAATCCCGCTGCCAAAATCGTCAAGGGTTATGCACCCGTCATGCCGGTCTTTGCTCCCAGCGATAAGGAGTTGAATGCACTGATCGCTTTTATCAAATCCAAAGCGAATGCCGACGCTGATACGAGCAAGGCGCAGCCAGGGAAATAGCCGTAAGCAGCCAGCAGTACACCGAAACTTCGACAGGAGGATGACGTGATGGCCTATGCGGAGCAAGCCGAAACAGAAGCACTGCACGAGCCTAAAAGCTTCCTGACCAAATATGTCTGGAGTCAGGACCACAAGGTCATAGCCATTCAATATTCGTTGACGGCTCTGTTCGTGGGGCTTATCGCTGTGGTGTTGTCCGACTTGATGCGCTTACAGATAGGCTTCCCCGGCAGTTTGGCGTTCATGGACGCCAATACTTACTATCAGGCGATGACCATGCACGGCATGATCATGGTCATTTATTTGCTGACGGCCCTGTTTCTGGGCGGCTTCGGTAACTATCTGATCCCGCTGATGGTGGGCGCCCGCGACATGGTCTTCCCCTACGTCAATATGCTGAGCTACTGGTTCTACCTGGTGGCGGTACTGGTATTGCTCGCCGGTTTCTTTGTGCCGGGCGGTCCCACCGGGTCGGGCTGGACGCTCTATCCGCCACAGTCCATTTCTCAGGGGACACCGGGGGTCGAGTGGGGCATTGTCCTGATGCTCATCTCACTGGCGATTTTTATTGTCGCCGCCACCATGGGCGGTTTGAACTACGTCACCACGGTGTTGCAGGCGCGCACGCACGGCATGACCTTGTTTCGCATGCCGCTCTCCGTATGGGGAATCTTCATGGCCTCGATCATGGCCTTGCTGGCCTTCCCGGCGCTGTTTGTCAGTGCGGTCATGATGCTGTTCGACAAGCTGTTGGGCACCAGCTTCTTTATGCCGGCGATGATCTCGCTGGGGCAGCAGCTCAATCATCAGGGCGGTAGCCCGATCTTGTTCCAGCACCTGTTCTGGTTCTTCGGCCACCCGGAGGTCTACATCGTTGCTCTCCCTGCGTTTGGCCTGGTCTCCGACTTGATCAGCACCCATGCGCGTAAAAATATCTTCGGCTACCGAATGATGGTGTGGGCGATTATTGCGATTGGCGTGCTCAGCTTTGTGGTCTGGGCGCACCATATGTATGTCAGCGGAATGAACCCGTACTTTGGCTTTTTCTTCGCCGTCACCACCTTGATCATCGCGGTGCCGACCGCACTGAAAGTCTATAACTGGGTGCTGACCCTGTGGCGGGGCGACATTCATCTGACCGTGCCGATGCTGTTTGCCCTGGCCTTTATCGTCACCTTCCTGGTGGGTGGTCTGACCGGGTTGTTTCTCGGCAATGTGATTGTGGACATTCCGCTCTCGGACACCTATTTCGTCGTCGCCCATTTCCATATGGTCATGGGAGTCGCACCGGTACTGGTGGTATTCGGCGGCATCTATCATTGGTTTCCGAAAGTCACCGGGCGCATGTTTAACGACACCCTGGGCAAGCTGCATTTCTGGATTACCTTTCTGGGTACCTACGCCATTTTCTTCCCCATGCACTACTTGGGTTTCCAGGGTATGCCGCGCCGTTACTACGCCTATGAAAACTACGCGTTCATCCCGCAGTCGGCGCAAGAGTTGAATGCCTTCATTACGGTGGTCGCATTGATCGTCGGCGTTTCCCAGTTGCTGTTCGTGTTCAACCTGGCCTGGAGTGTATTTAAAGGTAAGCCCGCAGGCAGTAATCCCTGGGGCGCGGCCAGTCTGGAATGGCAAACGCCGAACACCCCACCGGTACATGGTAACTGGGGAGCGAAACTGCCGGTGGTGCATCGCTGGGCCTATGACTACAGCGTGCCGGGGATAGAGCAGGATTTCGTGCCGCAAACGGTCTCTGTCGAGGAGCTGGAGCAAATGCGGCAACTCAGTGCCGGAACCAAGATAGCGGACGTTAAAACATGAACAGACTGCTATTGAGAAATGCCGACGACGCTGACCCCGGCGGCAGTTGGAATCGCGATCCTGAAGGTATTCAGGCCGACGCCGATAGAAGCCGAACCGCAAGGGTAGGCCTGCGCTTGTTTCTGGCTGTGGTGAGCTCGTTATTCTTTCTCTTCCTGCTCGCCTTCATTGCCCGCTCACAAATGGCCGACTGGCTACCCCTGACAGACCCCTTGGCGCCGTTAGCCAACCCATGGCCGTTGTGGGTGAATTCGGCTTTTCTGGTACTGAGTTGCATCGCACTGCAGTGGTCGCGCATGGCCGCCCGACAGGCTCGACTGGACGCAACGGTCATGGGTTTTGTCGTGGGGGGGGTATTTGCAATTGCCTTTCTGACGGGACAAGTCTGGGTCTGGCAGCAGTTTGTCGCCTGGGGCTACTTTGTCGCCAGTAATCCGGCCAACAGTTTCTTCTACCTGTTGACCGGTGTGCATGGCCTTCACCTGCTGGGCGGGCTGATTGCCTGGGGCATAACCGTCGCTAAATTCCTGCGTCACGTGCCGTTGCCGCAACTGCGCGTCAGCGTAGAGCTCTGTACCACCTATTGGCACTACTTATTGGGTCTTTGGTTCGTGCTCTTCGCGCTGCTGACCAGCACGCCGCAAACCTATGAAGCCATCGCCAGATTCTGCGGCCTGAGGTGAAAAGCCATGGCATCGCACCCACAAGAAGCCCCAAGCGAGTCAAGTTCATCCAACCCACCAGGCTTGCCGCCTGCACCCGGATGGCAGGGCATCGCCAGTGACTGGGCCTCGGATAGGGAGGCTTTCAGGCAGGTCCCCTGGGGCAAGGCGATGATGTGGATATTCCTGCTCAGCGATACGTTTATATTCACCTGCTTTTTAACCGGCTACATGTCGGTCCGCATGACCATCACCGCCCCTTGGCCGAACCCCAGTGAAGTGTTTGCATTGACGATCGGCGGTAGAGAAATCCCGCTTATTCTGATTGCCATCATGACCTTTGTACTGATCAGCAGCAGCGGCACCATGGCCATGGCCGTTAACTTCGCCTATCGCCGTGATCGTGCGAAAACCACGGCCCTGATGCTGGCGACCGCGGCCTTGGGCGTGACCTTCGTCAGCATGCAGGCATTTGAATGGAGCAAGCTCATCGCCGAAGGCGTGCGTCCCTGGGGGAATCCCATGGGGGCGGCGCAATTCGGGGCCAGCTTCTTCATGATTACCGGTTTCCACGGGCTGCATGTGTCCATCGGCGCCATCTATCTCAGCATTGTGGCGATGAAAGTCATGCGAGGAGATTATGAGCGCTCCGGAAACTATCAGAACGTTGAGATAGCCGGGCTTTACTGGCACTTCGTGGATTTGGTGTGGGTGTTTATTTTTGCTTTCTTCTATTTATGGTAGAGGAGCACGGGTGATGGCGCATGCTCAGGGTCAACAACATCCGATTAGTTTGTACCTCAAAATCTGGGGGCTGTTATTCGTCCTCAGCACAATGTCGTATCTGGTCGACTATTTTCACTTCCATGGCTACCTTCGGTGGGCCCTGATTATCACTTTCATGTTGTTGAAGGCAGGTTTGATTGTCTCCATCTTCATGCACATGGCCTGGGAACGGTTGGCCATGGTCTACGCCATACTGGTGCCACCGTTGTGTTTGCTGGTGCTCGTCGGGCTGATGGCCACCGAGGCGGATTATGTTTTCCTCAGCAGGGTCATTTTCTTCGGTCAATAAGCAGCTTACGGATGGCCTTGAGCCTCCGGCGCTAACCCGCAATAGCAATAAATGGCGTTATATCGTTCGCTTGAACTGATGCCATTTGTGCAGCCAGGCGACTGTCCAGTGAGGGGATGCCGTACCCGTGCCGGCGATCTTCAGTTTTGGATGATGTTCAATGACCCGATCCAATACCGGCTCCTGATTCGGATCAACATCCACGAAGAAGATATGTTTGCCGTCTTCCACCATCTGTTTAAAGTTGCGGAAGTGCGCGTTAGGTACCTGAATACCAAAAAAGCCGCCTTCCCAGATGCAGAAGCCAAATATAACAATGGCAAGGAAGATAAAAGGTACCCAGCCTGCGGCGGTTTCGGTCCAGCCCAGCCAATAGGCACCGCCAAGGATCAGCGCTGCGAGTGGCACTCCAACCGCTGCACCAATCTCGCCAGAGTGAACAACATCCTGTTTCATCAACGAGTTGACCTCGTGGAGGTGATGTTCTTCAACATCAGCCACTTGTTCACTGAGCACATGAATTTGTTCGGTATTGATGCCGTTGGCTTCCAGTTCGGTTTCAAGGGCTTCGAGATCGTCGAGATTGTCACTGATGTAATAGTGTCGGTTCATGCCACACCTCCCATCTCGTGTTGGCCGTAGGCCTCCTCTGTCCCGCAGCCGTAAACTGAGATTTGCAGTCGGTATCTGCGCCCGTGGGGAACGTTGCACACTTCATGCAATCCGTAGGAAGTATAGCATTCGCTAGTATGCGGGGCCGGAGGTGGCAAGGTCTGGAGGGCCGCTAAACCACAGAGGGTTTCATCGTTTGAATCCTTCTCTCAGGTCGCAGGGCGAGTGAGGGGCGACGGCTTGAGCTTTGTGCAAGCAGCGGACGCAGCAATGGCAAATGTGTGGGAAATTCTGACACCCTTTTTGGGATGCACGAAGTTCCGGACTAGGAGAGCATTCCTAAGCGGAACATATTGGCGTTCCCCATCGAAGAGGAAATTTGTCTTGAGTGCACTGAGAATCAAGCTTGAGAAGCTGTACAGCTACACCCAAACATCCTTGGCCAAACGCATCGTCGCGTTCCTGGTTTTGCCCTATGTACTGCATAAGGTCGTGGAAAAATCGCATGAGGTTTTCCAAGCCACCGTTGATCTGGTTCAAACAATGGGCTTCTGGCAATCATTGCCCTATGCCGTGGCCTGCTCATTAGTGATGGTTATTACTCGTCAGGCGGTGGTCATTGGTCGCAATCTGCGTAAGGCTCTCATGCTGCGTTTAGGATCCCGCTAACCATTCGTTAAATGGACAGTTGGCGCTACCCAAGGTACTGTTCCCCCGGGTACAAAAAAACGGCTATCAAGGCCGTTTTTTCTAATCAACCCAGCGCCTTACCCAGATTCGCCGAAAAAACCTTCTTCGCCTGCACCCATCTCTCGATCCTCAAACGCAGAACGCACAGCCTCCACAACGCGTTCCGCCATGCGCTCATCTTCAAGCTGCGGGTACCCTTTCTTTAGCTTGCCGGACACCACCCAGCCGTTCTCCTTGATGGAGCGGATGATGCGGTTCGCATCCAGGTCTGGCATTTCCAGTACCTCTTTCAGCTGTTCCTGAGCTCGCTGAAAGATCACCAGTACTCTGGCTTCATCCGCCATTTCCTTTCGAATCGTGTGCTCGACGACACGTGCGGTGTACAGGACGTGTTCGGTCAGATCGGGATAGCGCCAGGCGAAACACGCGTCCTCGTATTCATCGAAGATGAAGTTGCTGCGAGTCCCGTCCTCGTAGGTCACGAGTTCGCCGAACCGATAGGCCGCTGCGTAACGTCGCATGAACGGTCGCGAGAACACTTCGAGCGTACGGTCGTAGCCGGCCCTGAAGTCGATCGAGCTCGTGATTGTGGCTGACACCGGCAGTATCACGCCGTCGGGCACTGCCTTATCCCGAATCAGGGTGTCGTTGATCAGGAAACGATGAATCCGGCCATTGCCATCGCGCATGGGATGGATGTACACGAAGCCAAAGGCCAACACAGCGGCACGTGCCAATGATTCCGCGCCACGCGTTGCAACTTCAAACTCGTTGAGTCCTGCCAATAGCTGAGCGAGATCCGCGAAATGTGGGGCAATGTAATGCACGATGTCCTCGCGCATCGTGGCTTGTCCCACAAACACCGGAGAGCGCCGCAGGCCCAGTCCAATGGCATCACGCCCCAGAATGCCGGCTTGCAGGGAGCGCAGGCTGTCGTTGCTCAACGGGTCTTTGATATGTCCGCAGTACTGGGCGATGACATGGGCAAACCGCTGGATACGATCGGCCTGGTCGGCTTCCTTTTCGATGAGAAAGCTCGCGCGCGATTCCTTGAACGTCAGCCAACTGGCGGTACGCATCAGGATGTCGGGGCCAAAGGCCTGATCCAATTCATCCAATGCCTCGCGTAGATCGAATTGCAGGGCCTCCTGCACTGGCACCGTACGACGAACCAAGGGGCAGAACTCAGCCGTCCCCGGCAGGTTGTTATTGACTCGCCAACGCCGAGTTCGCAGTGACTCGCGACGAGTCAGGTAATCTTTTGGCGAAAGTACATCAACATAGCCGCCATTGGTTACGTCTGGCACATCCAGACGTTGCCCTGTCAGCCATTCGTAGAGGAATCCCGTGCGACGGGCATACTGACCGAATGGCTCCCGTCGACACCAGTCTTCGACAGGCTGCGGACCTATGGTCGCAAACAGGCGGGCGAAGAACTCGAGATGGATCTCTTCGTACTTGAGGCCGAATTCGAAATGTCCTGCGAAATCGTCTGCGGGCCGATAGCTTACCGGATACCGGTTCTCCACATTGCCGTCACTTTCGCGACTGACACGTACAGTGCCGATCATCGAGTCGACTCGTAGAGGCTGTGCCAGTGCGATGTCGTAACGGTTTGCGAGGGTCTTGAAACCGACTTGCATTGACGAAATCCTTTACTGGGGCAAGAAAAACGCTAACAGAACGTCGATCATATGCGAAAACGCTAATTTCCGTAGATATGAAAATATTAACGCTTGATGAAATTCGATAATAAATCCGTATTTTTCGAAAAAAACGCTAACGGATTTCAGGATAGTCGCTAACGCCCCGAGAGCACTTACTCATCGATCAGCGAACAACGGACGACAAAGGGGAGATGCCTCATAGCCCGATTCCACCAAACCCCAGGCACAAAAAAACCGGCCATCAATGCCGGTTTTTTTTACCTGCATCCCCCGTCAAAAAACGACGTGAGACTGAAATCTGATTGGAGCGGGTGAAGGGAATCGAACCCTCGTTATCAGCTTGGGAAGCTGGAGTAATGCCATTATACGACACCCGCTCAGAGCGGCTGACTTTGTACCAGATGTGAGCGCGGATTTGAAGTTTTTCTTTATGCGCGATGGCTTTAGCGCCGGGTGAAACACAAACAGGGACCGCTTGGCGGTCATTCGCGGGCAAGCCTCGCGCCTACGGGAGTGCGTTCAACACAGTAGGGCGGGGCTTGCTCGCGATGACTCTGTTTCAGATTGCCAATGCATGGTGGTCCTGGACGTAGTGGTAACGCGGCCGGCTTTCGTGTTGCGTCGGCTTCAGGAAGCCCAGCAATGCGTTACGGCTGTCTTGGCAGGCAGTTTTATGTTCCATGTCGAGGAAGTGGCCGGTGGCCTGAAGGGTGCTGAAGGTGCTGTGTTGCACATGGCCGGCGAACAGCCTGGCATCGGCGGGGGCGGTGTACTCGTCCCATTCGCCGTTCATGAACAGCACTGGCACATTGATTTTCTTTGCCGCGTTCAGGTAGCAGTTGCGGTCGCTGTTGAGCACGTCGCTGATGTGAAAGTGCATCTGCCCGTATTCGTGTTCGGCCAACGAGCTGACGTGACGGTGGTTGAAGCGCTTGAACAGCGAAGGCAGGTGTTTGCCGATGGTGCTGTTCACCAGATGGCCGACGCGGTCACCGTCCCGGTTGCCGAGGTAATCGACACCGCGCTGAAGGTAGTCGAGCATGTGCTCGTTGACCACCGGCGAGAACGAACTGATCACAGCCTTTTCGATGCGCCGTGGCCGGTGGGCGAGGGCGACGAGCGTGGCGGCGCCACCAAAGGAAAACGACAGCACGTGTTCTGCCGCGAAGTGGTCGATCAGCTCCAGGAGGATCTGCCCTTCGATTTCCTTGGTCAGCATTTTCTCATGCAGGTTGTGGGCCTTGGACTTGCCCGCGTAGGGCTGGTCGTAGCACACCACATTGAACTGCGGATAAAGGTTTTTCACGGTTTGGGCAAACGACGCAGTCGTGGACATCGAGCCGTTGACCAGAATGATGGTCTTTTCTGCGGCGTCTGCGCGATAGAACTCCGTGTAAACCCGATACTGACCCTGTATATCCAGCACAGCGATTTCTGGCCTCATGACATAAGACTCCTGGCAAGCGGGTATGCGCGCAAATCAGATTGCACGAGCTTTGTGACAGGTAGGCATACGCCTGGAATTTTTGAAGGCCCATGTCGATCCATTGCAGGCCGGTCGACGGGTATTGTTATAAGCGGGCAGTTTGCCGGGGGAAGGCGGAACCTGAGGGTTCTCTGCCGGCAAAAAGTTTCTTAGAGTAGTTTTGGTGACTCGTCGGTCACATTTCGCGCCGACGTCCTGATTCAAGCAGGGGTCACGTCATCGCGCAAGTATCTTTCGAAAAATGTTCGACAACTTCTGCTGAGCGGTCGTCGGCTTAGATCAATCGGATCTCTTCGACGCTCAACGGCCGGTATTCGCCGGGCTTCAGCGCGTCGTCGAGCAGCAGCGGCCCCATGCGTTCGCGGTGCAGGCGCAATACCTTGTTGTCGAAGTGGCCGAACATCCGTTTTACCTGATGATAACGGCCCTCGACGATGCTCAGGCGCGCCGATTTTGCCCCGAGCAAGACCAGTTCGGCAGGTTGGGTTGTGAGGTCTTCGAAGGCGAAGTACAGGCCTTTGGCGAATGTGATCGCGTAGTCGGCAGTGATCTCCTGCTCCGTCTCGACGTAGTAGACCTTGGGCAGTTTGGTCTGCGGCTGGGTCAGGCGTCGCGACCAGGTGCCGTCGTTGGTGATCAGCATCAGGCCGGTGGTGTTGAAGTCCAGGCGACCGGCGATGTGCAGGTCATCCTTGTCCGCTTCATGGATCAGGTCGAGCACCGTCGAGTGTTGCGGGTCGCGGGTGGCACTGACGCAACCGGGCGGTTTGTGCAGCATGAAGTAGCGGGCCGGTTTGCCGACCTGCAGCACTTCGTCGTCGACTTCCACCCGGCTGAACTCGAGAACCTCGGCGTGAGGGTCGCTGACGATGTTTCCGTCGACCCTGACGCGCTTTTCCACCAGCAACAGGCGTACCTGCTTGCGGTTGAAGCGGGGCAGGTTGCTGAGGAAACGGTCAACGCGCATGGCCAGGGATCGGTGGGAAAAGGGCTGTGTATGTTACGTGATCGGCCAGGCGGCTGCTTGCAACTGCGCCTCGACCCGGGCGCAGGCCGGGCACAGGCAGGACTTGTCGCGCAGCTCGGCCGGCAGCGTTTCGAACACCGCCGGGTCGATGCTGACGCCGTAGCACCAGCAGGCACGATCGACGGTTCGTGGGTCGGCCAGGCTGCAGTCGTTGGAGGCGCCGCAGGCCGGGCAGAGATCAGGCTTATTCATGAAAGGGGCATTCGGTAATGGCCGGTTTGCTTGGCCCGAGCTGCGCATGATCGTCCCGCAAGCCGCCATGTGCAAGCTAACGCCCGCACATTCCTGAAGGAGTCTTGCCGGTGATCAGGCGATCAACCCAGGCTTTTCAAATACGCCCGCCACCCGCCCAAATGACTGATTTCCACCGCCCCGTCCAACCCATACGGCTCACAGATAAACCCGCTCTCCCAACGCCCATCCGCCAGTTGCACCTTGCCCAGCCCCAGCGGTGCCGGAATCCCGGTCAGGAACGAACCCAATTCACTGCTCGGCAATTCCCAGACTTCCACCGCAATCGCCACGCCGCCCTCTTTAACGCGGACCATGCCGGGGCGATACGGTGGGCCGCCGGCCAAGGCATACAGCTGATAGTCGGGAGAGCTCTGAGTTGTTTCTACCAGCCGCGCTCCACGCTGTTTGAGTTGCCAGTTCAGCGCCAGCCCCTCCAGGTGCGCGCCGCAGACCACCAGTCGTGCCCGGTCATTGTGCGCGATGGCGGCCGGTGCGGGTGACGCCAGGCCCTGCTGACGTTGCAGGGCATCTGCCACGCTCAACAGATACTGATCGGTAAACGCGCGACCAAACAAGGTCACGCCCCATGGCAAACCATTGCCCATCAATCCGCTGGGCACGGCGACGGCAGCGTAATCGAGCAGGTTCATGAAGTTGGTGTAGTAGCCCAGTTCCGAGTTGCGCAGTACCGGTTCGGCGGCAAGTTCCGCCAATGTCACCGGACGGCCAATGGTTGGCGTCAGCACGCAGTCGAGGCCCTCCAATACTCTGTCGCACAGCGCCTTCAAGGCTTGCAGTCGGTAGTGGGCGCGGAAGGTTTGCACGCCGGTCACTGCCGGGGCCTTGGCCAGCACGGCACGAATCACTGGCAATACGGCTTGAGGATTTTGCTCCATCAATTTGCCGGCCACGCTGTAACGCTCGGCCACCCATGGCCCTTCGTAGAGCAACCGCGCCGCTTCAAGGAAGGGCGACAAATCCAGTTCGACCGCTTCACCGCCTAGGGCTTTAAGCTGGTCGATGGCGTCGCCAAACAACAACGGGCCTTCAGGGCAGCCGAAGAACGCCAGGTCCTGCGCACGGGGCACACCGAAACGAAACGCGCGCGGCGTGCCGAAGGCCGAGCCGTCATTCCACAGCGGATTGCTGCGGCTGTATTCATCCCGTGGGTCGAGATGAGCGGTCAGTGCCAACAACTGACTGGCTTCCCGAGCCGTGGCCGTAAAGGTCGTGACGCAATCGAGCGTGCGACAGGCCGGAACCACCCCGGCCGTGGAGATCAGCCCTTTGGTGGCTTTCAAACCGACCAGATTGTTCAGCGCCGCCGGTACGCGTCCGGAACCTGCGGTGTCGGTGCCCAGGGCAAAACTCGCCACGCCGAGCGCCACCGCCAGTGAAGAGCCGGCGCTGGAACCGCCCGACGGATATTCCGGCAACACGCTGTTCGGGCAAGCGCCATACGGCGAGCGGCTGCCGTTGAGGCCGGTGGCGAACTGGTCGAGATTGGTCTTGCCCAGCGGGATCGCGCCCAGCGCCAGCAGTTGCTCGACGATGGTCGCCGAACGCTCCGGCACGTAGGCAAACGCCGGGCACGCCGCGGTGGTCGGAATGCCCGCCAGATCGATATTGTCCTTGATCGCGAACGGCACGCCGTACAGCGGCAGGCTGCCTGGGTCACGACCATCGAGGGCGGCGAGGTACGGTTCCAGTTCCTCCGCGCTGAGTAAATGGATGAACAAGTGATAGTCCGGGTTCAGCGCCGCGGCTTTTTCCCGCAGGCTCGGCAGCAATTGCCGAGGCGTGATGTGGCCATCACGGTAAGCGTTGCGCAGGGCGTCGAGTTGCAGATTGATGTTCATGGTTCAGATCCTTGTTGAAATGGCTTCAGTCGAGTTCCAGCACCACGACGCGTTGTCCGGCGCGCACTGGCGAGCCTGGTTGCACACGAATCTCGCGCACCACACCGGCCATGGGCGCGAGCAGCGGGATTTCCATCTTCATCGACTCCAGAATCACTAGCACATCTCCGGCGACCACTTGGCTGCCGACCTCCACCTGAACCTGCCAGAGGTTGCCGGCGATGTGGCTGTCGATGCTCTGCTGACCGTCGGCCAACAGTGCCTCTTCGGTCACTTGCGGCGCCGGTTCTTCACTGTCGAAATGCGCCTGACCGCTGGCAATCCAGCGCTCGCGCTCGGCGTTGAACGCACCTTTTTGCTGATCTCGAAACGCCGCAATGCTGTTGGCTTCCTTCGCCAGAAACGCCTGGTAATCCGCCAGGTTCAACTGACTGTGCTCGATGTTCAGCGCGAAGTGCCCGAGCGGGAAATCCCGTCGAATGCGCAGCAGTTCGTCGGCGCTTACCGGGTAGAAGCGGATTTGATCGAAGAACCGCAGCAGCCACGGTTTGCCATCGAACGCGGCGACCTCGCGGTAGCGATTCCACATCTGCAAGGTCCGGCCGACGAATTGATAACCACCGGGGCCTTCCATGCCGTACACGCACATATAGGCGCCACCGATGCCTACCGAGTTTTCGGCGGTCCAGGTGCGGGCCGGGTTGTATTTGGTGGTGACCAGACGATGCCGTGGGTCGAGCGGGGTGGCGACCGGAGCGCCGAGGTAGACATCGCCCAGCCCCATCACCAGATAGCTGGCGTCGAACACCGTGCGCTGCACTTCGTCGAGGTTCGGCAGGTCGTTGATGCGCCGGATGAACTCCAGATTGCTCGGGCACCATGGGGCGTCCTTGCGCACGGTGGTCATGTATTTCTCGATGGCCAACTGGCAAGCCGGGTCATCCCAGGACAGCGGCAGGTGCACGATGCGCGAGGGAACCTGCAAGTCTTTGGCGGCGCACACGGCGTCCCACTCACCGGCGACGATGCCCAGCAGATCGGCGAGCGGCAGTTGCTCCGGTTGGTAGTGCACTTGCAGCGAACGGATGCCCGGCGTCAGGTCGATTACCCCGTGCAGGCGTTTGCCTTCCAATGCCTGCATCAGCGCGTGGGCGCGGAAGCGCAGGACCAGGTCCAGTTCAGGTGCGCCGATTTCCAGTAACAGGTGAGTATCCCCCGACAACCGGGCGACCAACCGTGTATCTCCCTGGCCGATATCCAGCATCACAGGCGACACAACCCCCTGTGGGAGCTGGCTTGCCTGCGATGAAGCTGATGCGGTGTCTGATCGGGCCTCATCGCAGGCAAGCCAGCTCCCACAGGAATCCCATTTCAAGGCGAGGTTACGGGCGGTCTCGAGATCGACCGGTTGGAACTGCACCTTGTCTCCAGCCTTCAGTTGCCCGAGCTGCCAAAGATCCGCTTCGATCACCGTCACCGGGCAGACAAACCCACCGAGGCTCGGACCATCGGGACCGAGGATCACCGGCATATCACCGGTGAAATCCACCGCGCCAATGGCATACGGATTGTCATGAATATTCGACGGATGCAGTCCCGCCTCACCCCCATCGGCCCGCACCCATTCCGGCTTCGGCCCGATCAGGCGCACACCGGTGCGGCTGGAGTTGAAATGCACTTCCCATTGGGTGGCGAAGAACGTGCCGATGTAGTGTTCGGTGAAGTATTCCGGCGCGCCATGGGGGCCGTAGATCACCCGGATTTGCCGCACCGCCGGTAACTCGGTGACCTGTTCGTCAGGCAATTGAATACCCGCGCTACGGTCGATCAAGGCTGGTACATGCAACACGTCCCCGGCCCGCAACGCACGACCGCCATGGCCACCGAACTGACCGAGGGTGAAGGTGCTTTTGCTGCCCAGATAATCCGGCACTTGCAGGCCGCCGCGCAGGCACAGATAGCTGCGAGCGCCTGCACCGGTGATTGTGCCGAGATGCACTGTGGCACCGGCCGGAACCAGCAGCGAGGTGTTCATCGGCGCCGCTTCGCCGTTCAGCGTCAATGGAATCTGCGCACCGGTCACCGCCACAACCGCATCACAATTGAAGCGCAACATCGGCCCGCTCATGGTGATTTCCAGCGCTGCAGCACCCTCGTCGTTACCCAGCAAAAGGTTGCCCAAACGCAACGCTCGGTTGTCCATCGGCCCCGACGGCGGCACGCCGACCGCCCAGTAACCGAGACGCCCCGGATAATCCTGAACGCTGGTCTGGGTGCCGGCGCTGATCACCTCAAAGGTGTTGGCCTGGTAGACCAGCGCTTCCAGGCAACGGGTCCACGGCTGGCCGCTGGTAAAGGGCACATCGAGCAGAATTTGCCGCAGGTAATCACGGTTGGTTTCCACCCCGTACAGCAGGCTGTCGCCCAGGGTTTGAAGCAGATCGGCGCGGGCTTCTTCGCGAGTCGGCGCCCAGCGGATGACCTTGGCAATCATCGGGTCGAAGTACGGCGGGATCTCGCAACCGGCCTCGACCCACGTGTCGATGCGCAGGTGTTTGCCATCGGCGACGGGGAAACTTACCGCCGTCAGCAGGCCGGGGCTCGGTTGAAAATCCCGCCCCGGATCTTCGGCGTAGAGCCTTGCCTGGATCGCGTGGCCGTCGGCTTTCAAGCCTTGGCTCAATGCGTTCAATGGCGGTAAATCTCCGGCCGCCAGTTCCACCATCCAGCGCACCAGATCCACGCCCCACACTTGCTCGGTGACACCGTGCTCCACCTGCAAACGGGTGTTCACTTCAAGAAAATAGAAACGCTGGGCGTCACTGTCGAAGACGAACTCCACGGTGCCGGCGCTGCGGTAATTCACTGCCTTGGCGAGTTTGATCGCGGCAAGGCAGAGCGCTTCGGCCATGCCGTCGGGCAGGTTGGGTGCCGGGGTTTCTTCAAGGACTTTCTGGTTGCGCCGTTGTACCGAGCAGTCGCGCACGCCGAGGGCAATCACCTCGCCCTGGCCGTCGCCGAACACCTGCACTTCCAGATGTCGCGCGCGCTGGATGTACTTCTCGATGAACACACCGGCGTCGCTGAAGTTGTTCTGCCCGAGGCGTTTGACCGCTTCGAAGGATTCGCCCAATTCGGCGGCGCTGCGGCACACGCGCATACCGATGCCGCCACCGCCGGCGGTGCTTTTGAGCATCACCGGGTAGCCGACCTGTTCGCCGGCGATCAATGCCGCGTCAAGGCTGTCGAGCAGTTCGGTGCCTTCGAGCATCGGCACGCCGTGTTGTTTGGCCAGGGCGCGGGCGGTGTGTTTGAGGCCAAACACGCGCAGTTGCTCAGGCGTGGGGCCGATGAAGGCGATATTGGCTGCTTCGCAGGCCTCGGCGAACGCGGCGTTTTCCGAGAGGAATCCGTAGCCGGGATGGATCGCCGTAGCGCCGGTGGATTTGGCGATGGCGAGGATTTTGTCCACGGCAAGGTAAGTGCCGGCCGCCGCGCCTTCGCCCAGGCTGTGGGCTTCATCGGCTTGCAGGATATGCAGGCTGGCGGCGTCGGCTTCGGAGTAAACCGCGACGCCCTTGACCTGCAACTCTCGCAGGGTCCGCAGAATGCGGCAGGCAATGGCGCCACGGTTGGCGATGAGGACTTTTTTGAACATGGCATAACCCCTGGAGGCGATAGCGCATCAGCCTCGACCTGGGATGCGGGCCGTCCCGCAGTTTTTCGAGATGCACCCGGGCCGTCCCGGATGAACAAAATTCACGCTTTTTTGTGGCGAGGGAGCTTGTCGGATCGCCGCACCGTCCCGCTCGGCTGCGCAGCAGTCGCAAAACCTGCTGCTGTGGTCCGTCAGACATAGCGCGATAGCAGGGTTTGGGGCCGCTTCGCGACCCAGCGGGAGCAAGCTCCCTCGCCACAGGGATCAGCGTTGTTTGAGGCACTGGCCGGAGCGGGCCTGACACAGGGCAAACAACCACCGCCGCAAACGCGCAAGTTTCAGTTCCATACCAAAAGCTCCGCAGGCGTGGGGTTGTAGGCGTTGCACGGGTTGTTCAGTTGCGGGCAGTTGGAGATCAGCACGATCACGTCCATCTCGGCGCGCAGGTCGACGTATTTGCCGGGCGCTGAAATCCCGTCTTCAAACGTCAGCCCGCCATCGGCCGTCACCGGCACATTCATGAAGAAATTGATGTTCGGCCCGATGTCGCCCTTACCCAGGCGCCCGTCGTGGGCGCAGGCGCGCAGGTAGTTGTCGCGGCAGCTGTGCATGTAGCGTTTTTCCAGGGCGTAACGCACGGTGTTGCTCTCTTGTGCGCAGGCACCGCCGAGGGTGTCGTGACGCCCGCAGGTGTCTTCGACGATGGTCAGCATTGGCTTGCCGAGGTTGGAATAGAGCACGCTGCCAGTGCTCAGGTAGACGCTGTTCTGCCGACGCAACGTGCGTTGCACGTCATAGCGTTCCCTGGGATTGGCAAGGCTGTAGAACAAAGTGTCGACCGCCTGATTGCCTTCCAGGTCGAGGATACGCAGGGTCTGGCCGGCCTTGACCTCCATCAGCCAGGGTTCACCGGCCGGGATGGTGGCGCGGTAGACCGCTGTTTCTGGTTGCTTGTGGGCGGTGGCGATAGCGAGTGACATGGCAGCGATCCTCAGGCGAACAGACGGTCGGTGTTGATGAAGCCGCGCTCGTTTTCCGGGCGCGAGGTGCGGCAGTGTTCGGCGACGCTGGCATCGGCGTTCATCCAGCTCAGCTTCAGCGGTTTCGGTGCGTATTCCGGCGACGGATCCATCGGGTGTTGCAACGCGGTGAGTACCACCAGGGTGTCCATCGGCGCGTACAACTCGATGTAATCACCGGCCTTGGAATTGCCTTCGACGAAGTGGAAGCGGCCAGCCTCATCGACGTTCACCCGGCTGAACAGGTTGAGCGTCATCAGCAGGTCGGACAGGCCCAGTCCCCACTTGCCCAGCTCCACCAACAAGTTGTCGGTGCCGTTGCGGAAGAAGCCGTTGCGCAGTTCCTGATAGCGGCCCTGGCCATATTTTTGTGCGACTTCTTCAGCGCAGAGCACGCCGCCGAGGCTGTCGCTCCAGCCACAGGTGTCGGCGGTGATGGCCGCCAGCACGCGACCCATGTCCGAGTACAGGCAATGGCCGCTGGTGAGCTTGGCGGTGTGTTGGCATTTGAGGCTGTCGGGCAGGTTCAGGCGTTCGGTTTTTTCGTTGGCGTTGAGCAACGTCAGGCTGACGTTGGCACCGCCGCGCAGGTCAGTCAGGCGCAGCAATTGGCCGCGTTTCAGGACGAATGAACGATGGCCGCCGCCGGGGAGCATTTCTTCGGCGAACGGCGGGAACAGTTGGGTCGAATCAGTCATATGCAGATTCCTCTAAGCGATACGAAGCGTGCCTGCCAACTGAGCTGGCAGGGCGTCGACGGCGGCGCGGTTGGCGCGGCGGTCGCTGTTCAAAGGGATGTCGTAGGTGATGCGTGCGCCATAGGCGCCGGGGGCGTGCGGGTCGACACGGACCTTGTCGAACACCAGCAAACGGGTGCCGAGACTGAAACCTTCGGACAGGTCGTGGGTGACCATGAACACCGTCAGTTGCGTCTCGCGCCACAGCTCCAGCAGCAGGCTGTGCATGTCTTTGCGGATGCCCGGATCGAGGGCGCCGAACGGTTCGTCGAGGAGCAAGACCCGCGGCTTCATGATCAATGCCTGGGCAATCGCCAGCCGTTGTTGCATGCCACCGGAGAGTTGCGCCGGGTACTTGTCCAGCGAGTGACCGAGACCGACTTTGTGCAGCAACACTGAGGCGTGTTCGCGTGCCTCTTTTTTAGCGCTGCCGAACAACCGCCCCAGTAATGGCGAGCGCGGGAGTTCGAGGCCGAGGGCGACGTTGTCCAGCACGGTCAGGTGCGGGAACACCGAGTAGCGCTGGAACACCACGCCACGGCTCGAATCCGGTTCGCCAGCCAATGCCTGACCGTCCAACAGAATCTCGCCGCGACTGGCGCGTTCCTGGCCGAGCAATAGCCGCAGGAAGGTCGATTTGCCGCAACCTGACGCGCCGACCAAGGTGCAAAACTCACCTTCGTTGACGCTCAGGTTCAGCCCTTCAAGCACCACTTGATCGGCGTATTGCTGCCAGACGTTTTTCACTGTGATGAAGCTCATGCCCGCGCCCCTTCATAACTCATTTGGAGGCACCTTGGTGCCAGGGAAAGGCCCGTTGGGTCAGGCGCTTGAGGCCCCAGTCCATCAGCCAGGCGAGTAGGGTGATCCACACCACGTAGGGCAGAATCACGTCCATCGCCAGGTAGCGGCGCACCAGGAAGATCCGGTAACCCAAACCGTCCGTGGAGGCGATGGCTTCGGCGGCGATCAAAAACAACCACGCCGAGCCGAGCATCAGTCGCAACGAGATCAGCAGGCGCGGCAGCAATTGCGGCAGCACCACACGCAGCATCAGAGTCCAGGTTGAAGCACCGAGGGTCTGCGCCTTGATCAGCAATTCCACAGGAATTTCCCGGGCGCGCTGTTCCAGATCACGGGCCAGGCACGGAGTGATGCCGATCACGATCAGCATCACTTTCGACAACTCTCCCAACCCGAACACGATGAACAGAATCGGCAGAATCGCCAGCGGCGGCACCATCGACAGCACCGTCAGCACGGGCGACAACGGTGCGCCAAACAGCGGCAGCGTACCGGCGGCGATGCCCAGGCACAGCCCGGCCAACGCACTGATGCCGAGGCCGATGGCCAACCGCCGCAGGCTGGAGGCGGTGTCTTGCCAGAGCAGGTATTCACCGGTGCGGGTGTCGGCGGTGAAGGCCAGGCGCTTCACCGCGTCGGTCATCTGCACGGCACTGGGCAGCAGTTTGTCGTTGGGGTTGTCCATCAGCCGTTCGGCCGAGCCCATGAAGTAGGCGAACAGCACCAGGGCGAACGGCAGGATCACCAACAGCAGGCGACTCGGGCGATCCGGGTGGCGATTGATCAGGCGCATGGCCAGCTCCTCCTGTCTTACAGCTTGGCGTCGGCGGCCATCTGCACGTAAGTCGGGTCGAAGCGCAGCTTGAGGTTGCCTTTATCGCCGCTGGTCACGCCATTGGCGAAGGCCATGCCGATGGCGCTGGTGTCCTTGGCACCTTCACCCAGCAAGCCGTGCTGGAACGAGAACTCGGCGACCTTGCGCATGGTGTCGGGCAGTTGCTTGCTGGTGGAGAACGCCAGGGCTTCTTTGGGCGTGGCGAACAGTTTGGTGGTGTCGAGTTGCGCCTGGAAACCGGCCAGGTCAGTACCCGAGGCTTTGGCCATGTGTTCGAGGGCGGCTTGGCTGGCGGCGTTTTTCGCGTTCATCAACTCAACCACTTCGAACCAGGCGCCGGTCAGGGCTTTACCCAGGGCCGGGTTGTCTTTGAGGGTGGCGCTGTTGACCACCATCATGTCCATGATTTCGCCGGGGATCTGGCTGGAATTGAACACTTCGGTCACCGCAGGCTTGGCCTTGATGTCCGAGAGCATCGGGTTCCAGGTGGTGACGGCGTTGACCTGTTCGGTGTTGAACGCGGCGGAGATGTCGGCGTCGGAGGTGTTGACCACTTTCAGGTCTTTCTCGGTGAGGTCTACCGAATCCAGAGCACGGGCCAACAGGTAATGGGAGACAGACAGCTCAACCAGATTGACGTCCATGCCTTTGAGGTCAGCGACTTTCTTGCCTTCGCCTTTAAGCACGATGCCGTCGTTGCCATTGGAGAAGTCGCTGACGATCAGCGCCGTGCTGTCGACGCCACCGGCAGCCGGAATGGTCAGCGCGTCCATGTTGGTCATGGTGCAGCCGTCGAATTGGCCGGCGGTGTATTGGTTGATGGATTCGACGTAGTCGTTGAGCTGCACCACATCAATCTTGATGCCGTACTTTTTCGCCCATTTGTCGACGATGCCCTGGCTGCCGGCATATTCCCAGGGCATCCAGCCGGCGTAGATAGTCCAGCAGACGCTGAAATGGTCTTTCTGTGCGGCCTGGGACGAGACACTTACAAGAGCTGCAAAAGCAGCGGCGAACAGGGCGGGTAAACGAAGTCGGGACATGGGATGGTTCTCCAGTTGATCAAGGGCGGACAGGAAGGCAGCGGCACCGCGAACGGTGGCTTGTCTCCCGGGCTTTTGTCCCGCCGTGTAACCTCAACTGGAGGTCGCCAACTCTCGGACCAGTCACTCGCGATTGCGAGCCGGAACCCTAGTCAGCCATTGCAAATTGTGGTGCCGCGAACCTGTGATGACTCCTGCACGCCTTTGGTTAAGCGAGAGCCGTGCCAAGTTGGCTTGAGCGCTCTGGCTGGGGCATGGAAGGGTGGGGGGAGATCAAAGGGACAGGGCGCTTTGCCTTGTCATGGTGCGCTGCGCATGGGCATGCACCGTAGAAGGACGGCTAGCCGCTGATCTGAAGGTCGATGCGATCAGGCACTCGGAGCCTGTTTTAAAGTCAAAACAGGTGTGACTCGACTGCCGTTGCAGGTCTTTCAGGAGGCCTCCATGTTCTGTCAGAAAAAGCTCCGCCAAATACTGCTCAGTGTGTTTTTTGGTTTGGGTCTGTCCGGGTGTTACTACTACGTAGGTCCTGCCGATGCTTATCCGGCACCTTATTACTACCCCGGCTATTACTCGCCTTACTATTACGGCGGCTATTACGGGCCGCGTGTTTACGGTGGCTATCGCTATTATTACTACGGTGGACACGGACCTGGTCATTACGGCGGTGGATACAATCGCTGGCACCATTAATCAGCTCATGAATACAACGGCGCGTCCGTCTTGCGGAGGCGCCGTTTTCTTTTGCGCAGGATGAAAAACCTTTCATCGGCTACTTGTTTCTACGTGTTGCAGAAACGCACCAGATCCCGATTTCACTGTCTGATCTTTCGACAGTCGCCGAACAATTGACTGTCGCCTGCCAGCGTCGCTGGTATGGCTCACTCGCGGTCCAGGAGGCCGCCATGCTCTGTCGAAAACAGCTCCGCCATATTCTGCTGATCGTTCTATCGGGATTGTTTCTTGGTGCGTGCGTGCCCTATTCCGATGGCGACAGCTACTACCGCTCGGATGTCTACACGTCCCCGGCGCCGTATTACTCCGATGGTGGTTACTACACAGCTCCGCGCAGGTACTACTCGCCGCCTGCACGGTATTACCAGCCATCGCCACGTTATTACTACCAGCCGCGGGTTTATCAACCGGCACCGCGCTATTACGACTACCGCGGCAACCAGAATCGCGGATGGGACCGTCATGACCGCGGTGGTTGGGATGGTCGTCGCGACGGTTGGGGCGGCCATAGTCGCGGCAACTGGAACGACGATTCTCGGGGCCACAGTGGACGGGATCACCATGGCGGAAGAGGCGATCATGGCGATAACGATGGCCGAGGCGGCCGTCGCTAACTCCTCAATAGAAAGCGGCGCATGAAGCGCCGCTTTTTTGTGCCTGGATATCAGTATTCCGACAGATCCGCCAACGGATGCCGACCTTCCCAGACCTTGTGAAAATGCGCTTCCACCGCAGCTTCCGGCACCGTATTGATATCCGGCCAGTGCCAGTGAGGTTTCTGGTCCTTGTCGATCAACCGCGCACGCACGCCCTCGCTGAATTCCGGATGACGGCAGCAATTGAGGCTCATGGTGTATTCCATCTGAAAGACTTGAGCCAGTGACAGGTGCCGGGCGCGGGCGATCTGTTCCCACACCAGATGAGCGGTCAGGGGTGAGCCTTCGATCATGGTGCAGGCCGCACGACTGAGCAGCGGGTCTTTATGAACGCGTAGCGCACTGATGGCCTTCCAGGCACAACGAACATCGCTGACATCCAGCAACTCGTCGATCTGCTGGCGTCGTGGCAGCCACTGCGCTTCCGGCATTTTTACGAGTGCTTCTTGTTGCAAGGCCTTGAGCAGGCTGTTGAGCTGCATGGCGGTCTGTTCCTGCCAGTTCAATTGCAGCAAGCCTTCGATCA
This sequence comes from Pseudomonas sp. Pseusp18, assembly GCF_059506005.1. Taxonomy (NCBI): domain Bacteria; kingdom Pseudomonadati; phylum Pseudomonadota; class Gammaproteobacteria; order Pseudomonadales; family Pseudomonadaceae; genus Pseudomonas; species Pseudomonas sp. Pseusp18. Next base: position 5,100,778 of record NZ_CP169240.1, on the reverse strand, counting down.
GCTCTTGCTGTTGTTCGTCGAGCAAAAAGCGATCGGCCAGGTCCAGATCGATCGCATCGCGACCGTTCATCCAGGCGCCGGTCAGGCCGAGAAACAACCCGAGCTTGCCGGGCAGCCGCGACAGAAACCAACTGGCGCCGACGTCCGGGTACAAGCCGATGCCAATCTCCGGCATCGCCAACCGGCTGCTCGGCGTGACAACCCGAATGCCCGCCCCTTGCAGCAGCCCCATGCCGCCACCCAACACGTAACCATGACCCCAGCAGATCAACGGTTTCGGGTAGGTGTGCAACTTGAAGTCGAGGCGATATTCTGCCGCGAAGAAGTGCGCAGCCAAGGGCGGTACTTCCCCGGGATGGGCGCGACACGCTTCCACCAGACTGCGCACTTCACCGCCAGCGCAAAAGGCCTTGTCGCCATTGCCGCGCAGCAGTACACAAACGATCTGTGGTTCCTTGGCCCAGGCGTCCAGTTGATCGCGCAAGGCGTTGATCATCGGCAAGGAGAGGGCGTTGAGGGACTTTTCGGCATCCAGGCTGGCGATGCCGATGCGTGCGCCGTCGGTGCCGGTGAGTTCTTCGAAGTGCAGATTCATCATGACCTCGATCGGGAATTTGAGCGTTCAGTATGATCGCTCTATAGGAAAATGCCGGATCTGCGTCAGATCAATTGACAAGCGTGATGGGCTTTCCTAGGGTTCGCCCCATTGTTTTTGCCGGATGTAACCATGACTGCTGACGACCGTATCAAACTCGAACCGAGCTGGAAGGAGGCCCTGCGTGCCGAATTCGACCAGCCTTACATGGCAGAGTTGCGCACATTCCTGCAACAGGAGCGCGCGGCGGGCAAGGAGATCTATCCGCCGGGACCGTTGATTTTCAACGCGCTCAATTCCACGCCGCTGGACAAGGTCAAGGTGGTCATCCTCGGGCAGGATCCATACCACGGCCCCGGTCAGGCCCATGGGTTGTGCTTCTCGGTGCAACCGGGCGTACCGGCGCCGCCGTCGCTGGTGAACATCTATAAAGAGTTGAAACGCGACCTGAACATCGACATCCCCAACCACGGCTACCTGCAGAGTTGGGCGGAGCAGGGCGTGTTGATGCTCAACACCACCATGACCGTGGAACGAGCGAATGCCAACGCCCATGCAGGCAAGGGCTGGCAGTATTTTACCGACCGGATTATCGAAGTGGTCAGCGAGCACCAGCCACATCTGGTGTTCCTGCTGTGGGGGGCGCATGCCCAGAGCAAGCAGAAACTCATCGATGCCACCAAACACCTGGTACTGACGTCGGTCCACCCGTCGCCGCTGTCCGCTTATCGCGGCTTCCTCGGCTGCGGGCATTTCAGTCGGGCGAACAAGTTTCTGGAACAGAATGGCGAGACGCCGATTGAGTGGCGCTTGCCGCCGGTTTGAGCGGCTTTGATGGCTGATTGTCCAGGTCGCAGGAATCAGGGTGTTAGCGATTGTTTCGTTAACAACGCTTTTATGATGAATCTTGCCATCGTTTCCGCAGCTGGATAGTCGGATTGACTGAGTGCAAAAAAGGCTGACACGCACGAACTGAACGGACTTTCGGGACCGCACATCAATGAGATTGTGTCGTCATACATCTGCTTGTCTTGTGGGTTGTTTTTGGACATTTGCAGTGCTAACCAAAGTGTCCTAATTTCTACGGCCCTGCGTGAAGTGAGATCTTCATGGTTAAGTTGGAAGAACTCGATATTGGTGACTGCACGCTCGTAGGCTGGTCCGGCGCTGTGTTTTGGAACTGCTAGCACCCCTTCAAAGGTGATGATGTCTTGAGGGTCGTCGGGGTCGGTCAATGAAACTGGATAGAGCAACAATGCCGACTCGCCCTGCATGTTCGCCGGATTGCCGTTCTGAGTGTCGCGGTTACCGCGAATCGGAAAATAGCTGGATTTAAGTGTCGAATTGCAGCGGGTGCAAGCAATGGCATAGTTCTGGGGATGGTACGCAAGCTTGTAGTAACCGATGTTGCTGGCTGTCCCAGTGGCCCAGGCAGGCGTAAAGTCTTTCCAGTGAACAACGTTGTGGTTGGGCCACGCCTTGACTTCACTTTTGGGTCGATAGTGTTCTACTTCGTGGACTTTGCTCGCCAGTACCGCCCCTTGAAGTTTGGTTTCGCAGTACGCGCATTTTTCATGCTGTAGCGTAATGTAGACCTGTTTGATCTCCCCCCAGAAATCCGTGTCATCGGTATAGCCGCCCGCAGCGATATAGCTCTGGATTCGTTGCTGGGCGCGACCCATCCAGCTTGGTTTTTCGCTGTTGATCAATGCAATCAGGTCAGACTCTGAGATGGCGTAACGAATCATTTTGCCGGCCTCGACGGCTTTTTGGGCGCGCGTCGAGCTGCGGTCGCCTTCGGTTTATCAGGTCCGGCCATTTCTTCGAAACTCATGCCTTCGGCGAGAATTCTCAGGTAGTCGACAGACGCTTTGGTATTTCCGGAAACAGCACTGCGCGCCAGTTGACTGAGGGCGGTTGCGGTGGGGGTGGCCCGGGTGCTTTCAAGGCCGAAATAAGGCGACAGCAGAATTTGCTCTGCGCTTTTTCCACGTACATGTTCAGGCAGACGTTTGACAATAGTCGAGCCGTTTTCCTCGGCCAGCACAAACAGGTTTTGCGACATCAATGAGCCGACAACCAGCGGACTATGGGTCGTCAGAATGAACTGAACGTTGGGGAGCGCCTTGGCCAGCGTGGGAACTACGCTGCGCTGCCATTCGGGATGAAGGTGCAGATCGATTTCGTCGACCATGACTATTCCACGCATTTCACGTAGTTTTAATCCGGATGCTACACCTTGGCAGACATGGAACAGCATGTCGCCGATCCAGCCGATATAGGCTCTGAAACCATCCGATAACGCTCCGAAAGGCAATGCAATGCCATTTATTTCGAATAGGTGTTCTCGTCCATACTGAGTCTGGGTTGCCGTTTTTTGAATTTTGCACTTTGCGGGAAGCAAATCGTTAATCAAGTTTATGACTTGCGTGTATCGCCCTTTGTTTTGTTCTGCAAACGCGGGAAGCCAATAAGAAAGCGGCATGAGCGTCACATGATCTTCAAATAGACTGGCGACGCGTTCATATCGACGAGCCCGTGACTTGGTCCGAGCACTCTCATCAACCCGCGATGAACTCTCCACCCGCCGGGTTGCCCCGTAACCGACTATGAAAAATGCAGGGGATTGTTCATCGAACTGCATGTGCTCGATGGCATCTATTGACGTTTTTGGTGAGATATTCCACGTCAGTCGCTCGGAGGTGCTAAGAGCGCGTATAGACGTTTTTATCGCATACCGTTCAGGCATGGACCATGATGTTTTTTTTGAGTTTTTTTCTTCTACCGTTGAAATGATGCCTGCATCAATGCTGGTTGGCTCATGCTTCGTGAGATCGAGGAGTGGTGCATTTTGGGGGCGGGGATGTTGCCGAATAAATCCTGCGGGGACGAATCCAGAGGAGCCGCTGAGGAGTGGACTCAAAACTGCTAAGGCCACCGCTCGCAGAACACTAGTCTTCCCCAGGCCGTTGTCCCCCAACAAGACATTCACATTGGGATATTGCAGGTTCTCGGTATCGGGCAGATTGAATTCGACGGTTGCGGTTTCGAAGCAACGAAAGTTTTGTATCTTCAGCGTTTGAATATGCATAGGTTCAACCTCTCCCGAAGCTAGAGATGGTAGCAAACTCTACGGCAGCAAGTATGAGATGCTCTGCTGAACCTCCGTTTTTTGTCATTCAGGGCTGCTTGGCCCAATACCTGAACAACGGCTCCGCCAAAAACAACACGAACAACAGCCGCATCACCTGCATCGCCGTCACCAGCGGCACCGACAATTGCAGGGTCTCAGCCGTCAAACTCATCTCGGCAATCCCGCCGGGCATCATGCCCAGCGTCAGCGAACGCAGATCCAGATGGGTCAATACACTCAAACCCAGCGCCGCCAGCGTGGCGATCAACATGGTCAAGACCGTGCCGATCAGGGTCCGGCCCATGAAGGACGGCGCCCGTCGGAAGAACTGTCGATTGAAGTGGCAGCCCAACCCGCTGCCGATCAGCCACTGGCCGATCTGACTGCCGCCGTTGGGCAGGCCGATGTGCAGGTCCCAACCAATGCTCACTGCCGTACTCACCAGCAACGGCCCGAACAGCCAGGGGTTGGGTTGCCGCAGGCGCTCCCAGATCCAGGCGGCCAGGGCGCCCGCCGGGAACAGAAGGGCCAGCCACCACCAGTTGACGGTCGCAGCATGCAAGACCGGCGCACCGTCGCCCAACAGATATTTGAACGCCGCCGGCACACACAGCACCACCACCAGCACCCGCAAGCTTTGCCCCGCGGCAACACGGCTGAGCACCGCGCCGTTGCGGGCGCCGAGGTTGACCATCTCCCCGGAGCCACCGGGCATGCTGGAAAAGAACGCTGTGGCGCGATCTTCGCCGGTACGCCGCATCAACCAGACCCCGACCACCGCGGACAGGCTGGTGACTAACGCACCGAAGAAGATCAGACCAAAGTGGCTCAGCACCTGCTCCATCACCACCGGGGTGAAGTGCAGGCCGATGCCGATGCCGACAACCCACTGGCCGCACTTGCGCCCGCCAGGGATTTCCGCCAATTGCCAGGGGGTCAGGCAGCGGACGAGGATAATCGCCAGTAACGAGCCGACCATCCACGGTAGAGGCCAGCCGATCTGGCTGGCGAGATAACCGCCCAGCAGACCGACCAGCGGTGTACCCCACCAGGCTTTGAAAGGTGTTCGATCAGACATCGGCGATAGCGCGCCGGGCGACCGAACGTTTGCGCCAGATGCGCAGCAGTGGCATCAGCAACATGATTGCAGTCAGCACCCAGCAACCGAATGTGATCGGGCTCGACCAGAGGATTTCCAGAGCACCGTTGGAAATCGATAGCGCGCGGCGCAGGTTCTGCTCCATCAGACCACCGAGGATGAAGCCCAGCAGCACTGGCGACAACGGGAAGTCCAGCTTGCGCAGGATGTAGCCGAAGATGCCGATGCCGATCATCAGGAACAGGTCGAAGGTTGTAGCGTGTACGGCGTAGACGCCGATCCCGGTGATGATCGCGATCACCGGCACCAGTGCCCAGTTCGGCACGGCGAGGATGCGGGTGAAGACGCGGATCATCGGGATATTGAGGATCACCAACATCACGTTGGCGATGAACAACGACGCAATCAGGCCCCAGACGATGTCCGGTTGCTGCTGGAACAACAGGGGACCCGGGGTGATGTTGTACAGCGACAGTGCGCCGATCATCACTGCCGTGGTACCCGAACCCGGAACACCAAGAGTCAACATCGGCACCAGGGCACCGCAGGCCGCGCCACCGATGGCGGTTTCCGGAGCCGCGAGGCCACGCATGTCGCCTTGGCCGAAAGTGCCCTTGGCACCGGCGATACGTTTCTCGGTCATGTAGGCCACCGCGCTGGCCAGCGTCGCGCCGGCACCCGGCAACACGCCCATGATGAAGCCCAGCAAACCGCAACGGATGTTCACCACGAACACCGCCGAGGCTTCCTTGAAGTTGAACATCATGCGCCCGGTGGCTTTCACCGCTTCCTGGCCACGGTGGGTTTTTTCCAGCAGCAACAGGATTTCGCTGATGGAGAACAGGCCCAATACCAGCACGACGAACTGAATGCCGTCCGTCAGATGAATGTTGTCCCCGGTGAAACGGTATACGCCGCTGTTGGCGTCGATCCCGACGCTCGACAGAAACAGACCGATCAGCGCTGCAATGAAGGTCTTGAGCGGTCGGTCGCCGGCCATGCCACCGAGACAGACAATCGCAAACACCATCAGCACGAAATACTCCGCCGGTCCGAAGGCAATCGCCCATTTCGCCAGCAACGGGGCGAACAGCACCATGCCGCAAGTCGCGATGAAGGCACCGATGAACGAACTCCACGCCGACAGCGACAGTGCCACACCCGCCAGCCCCTTGCGGGCCATCGGGTAACCGTCGAGGGTGGTCATGACGGTGGAGGCTTCGCCCGGAATGTTCAGCAGGATCGAGCTGATCCGGCCGCCGTATTCGCAACCCAGGTACACCGCCGCCAGCAGGATCAACGCCGACTCCGGTGGCAGGCCGAGGGCGAACGCAATCGGAATCAGCAACGCCACGCCGTTGATCGGACCCAGCCCCGGCAGCAGGCCGACGACGGTGCCGATCAAGGTGCCGCACAGTGCGGTCACCAGGTTGTACGGGCTCAGCGCAACGCCGAAGCCCTGACCCAAATAGCCAAGAGTATCCATATCAGTTCTCCAGAACGTCGAGCACGCCCAACGGCAGTGGCACGTCCATCAACTTGTCGAACAGCAGATAAAGACCGATGGCCATCAGGCTGATGATCACCGCGCTGGGCAGCCAGCGGCCGCCATACAGGCGTGCCATCGGGACCCCGATCAGAATGCTGGCGACGATGAAACCAAGGGGTTCGAAGGCCCCGGCGAACACCAGCAACAGCGCCACGCAGATGCCGATCTTGATCAGGGTTTCGCGGTCCAGTTTCGGGTCGTCATCGCTGTGCACGATCGGTGCCGGCCGAAACACCATGTACAGCAAAGCCAGGCCCATCAGGCCGAGCATCAGCAGGGGGAAGGCGCGAGGCCCGACCGGTTCGTAGGAAAAAGCCGCTTGATACGGCCACGCCATCAGCGCCAGGCCGACACAGGCCAGCAACAGCACCGAAGCAAAAATGCGTTGTATGAGCATGGGGAACTCCTGGGCCACGACCCCGAGAACCGGGGCCGTAGCCGCTAGACAGAGGCGATCACTGGATCAGGCCGAACTCTTTGGCCAGCACTTTGTAGTCCGCGACCTGCTTCTTCACGTAGGTGTCCAGCTCCGGGCCGGTCATGGCGAACGGGAACAGTTCACGCTGATCGCGCAGCTTGGCGAAATCCTCGGAGGCCAGCAGTTTGTCGAAGGCGTTTTTCCACCAGGCGTAGTCTTCGTCGCTGACTTTTGGCCCGAGGTAGAAGCCGCGAACCACCGGCCAGACGATGTTGTAGCCCTGCTCTTTAGCGGTCGGAATGTCTTTCATTTCCGGCTCGTCCAGACGCTTCTCGGAGAACACCGCCAGCAGACGCATGTCACCGCTCAGGATGTGTGGCATGGAGTCGGAGATATCGGTGCTGCCAACCTGGATGTGGCCGCCGAGCAGGGCGGTGGCGATTTCACCGCCGCCTTCGAGGGCGACGTAACGCAGGTCGCGCGGGTTGATCCCTGCTGCCTTGGCGATCAGGGCGGTTTGCATCCAGTCCTGGCTGCCGACAGTACCGCCGGAACCGATCACCACCGAGCTCGGATCTTTCTTCAGGGCTTTGACCAGATCGTCCAGGGTCTTGTAGGGCGAATCGCTTTTCACCGCGATGGCGCCATAACTGGTGCCAACGGCCGCCAACCAGCGCACGGCGCTTTCATCGAAACGCCCGAATTTGCCTTGCGCCAGGTTCAGCAGCGAACCGCTGGACCAGGCCACCAGCGTACCGGCATCGGCCGGGCGCTGAGCGACCACAGCGTTGTACGCCACCGCGCCGACACCGCCGGGCATGTAGGTCACGCGCATCGGTTTGGTCAGCAGTTTTTCGTTGACCAGCGCGCTTTGCGCCAGTTTGCAGGTGAGGTCGAAACCGCCGCCCGGCGAGGCCGGGGCGATGCATTCCGGGCGTTTGGGTTCGGCCATCAATTGGCCGGCGAGCAGCATGATGCCGGTGGCCAGAGCAACTTTACGCAGTGATAGGTTCATTCAAGTCTCCTTAAGTTTTTGTTATGGACGTACTGAATTACCAAAGGGCAACGCTATAGCTCACCAGCAGACGCACTTCATCGGCATCGCGAGCGGAGTAGTTGGAACGGTAGGTGGCATTGCGCAGGCGTACGGCAACGTCCTTGAGGGCGCCGCTTTGTACGACGTATTTGATCTCGGTGTTGCGTTCCCACTCTTTGCCTTCGTCGCCATTCTTGAGCTTGATGTTGTCACCGCTCACGTAACGACTCATGAAGCTCAGGCCGGGGATGCCGAGTTTGGCGAAGTCGTAATCGTAACGTGCCTGCCAGGAGTGTTCTTCGGCGCCTGCAAAGTCGTTGATCTGCACGAAGTTGACCAGGTACGGATCGCTGCCATCGACGTAGGGGAAGGCACTGTCGCCGGACATGTGCTGATAGCCGGCGCTGAGTTTATGCCCGTTCAAGGCGTAGCTCACCAGCCCGTTCAGGGATTTGTTGTCGATTTTGCCGCCGCGGGCCGCGCCTTCGTCGTCGCTGATGGCAAATCGCAGATCGGTACCGAAAGTACCGGGGCCGAACGGTTGCGAAGCGACAACACCGAGGAAGTGCTGGTTGTAGACTTCATCGAGTTGAGCGAAGTGGTAGCTGCCGGTGATCTTGTCGGTGAACTTGTAGTCCACGCCGCCAAAATCAAAATGCTTGCCTGCCACGGTGCCGGCGAAGCGGCTGTTCTTGTTGTTGAGGGCGATGTCCTCGAAGTCGGTGCTGTCGCGGTCCTTGGCTTTCTCCAGACGCCCGCCGGTGAAGGTCAGGTTCTTGATCTCTTTGGAGGTCAGCATCCCGCCTTCAAAGGTCTGCGGCAGAATGCGGCCGTCGTTGGGCTTGAGGATCGGCAGTTCCGGAATCAGGCTGCCGATTTTCAGTTCCGTGGCGGAGATCTTCACTTTGCCGGTCAGGCCGAGCTTGGAATACTCGTTCGCCGCGCGCCCGTCGTCATGGGTTGGCAGCAGGCCGGTACCGGTGCGGTCCGGACTCGAATCGAGTTTTACCCCCAGCATGCCCAGCGCATCGACACCGAACCCCACGGTGCCGTCGGTGTAACCCGATTGCAGATTGAGCATGAACCCCTGGGCCCATTCGTCCCGCTTGGATTGCTGGGCGCTGGTGCCGTCGCGAAAGTCGCGATTGAAATACATGTTGCGGGTTTCGAAGGTTGCCTTACTGTCTTCGAAGAAGGCAGCCTGGCTCAACGGCGAAAAGCCGGCGAGGGCGGCGGCACTGACAAGGGCGGTCTGGCTGAGGCGGGAAAAACGAACAGGCGGGCGAGCCTGAAGCTGCATGGACAGCATGGTGACATACTCCGTTTATTGTTCTTATTTGGCGAAAACGCTTCGAGGCGTTTTTCGTACGCTATGTGCGGTAGCGACGGCAGTCGAAACTGTCCGTGGCTGGACTCTAACCGGCTTACCTTTCGCTAACCTTTCAGCTGACTTTCACGGTTTTCGGGCTTCACAGCGACGGATGCGGCTGTAAACTCCGCGCCAAAGAATGGCGTCGACCATCCCTGAATGAGGTAAAGATCCATGCGTGTTCTGCTCGTCGAAGACCATCTGCAGCTTGCCGAAAGTGTCGCCCAGGCGCTCAAGAGCACCGGGCTGACCGTGGATGTGCTGCACGACGGTGTGGCGGCCGACCTGGCCTTGAGCAGCGAGGAATACGCCATGGCGATCCTCGATGTCGGCCTGCCGCGCATGGACGGTTTCGAAGTGCTGGCGCGCTTGCGGGCCCGGGGCAAGAACCTGCCGGTGCTGATGCTGACCGCCCGCAGCGACGTCAAGGACCGGGTCCATGGCCTGAACCTGGGGGCTGACGATTACCTGGCCAAACCTTTCGAACTGACCGAACTCGAAGCCCGGGTCAAAGCCTTGCTGCGCCGCAGTGTGCTCGGCGGTGAACGCCAGCAGCGCTGTGGCGTGCTGGCCTATGACCTGGACACCCGGCGCTTCACCCTCGGAGAAGAGTTGCTGACCCTGACCTCCCGCGAGCAGGCAGTGCTCGAAGCCCTGATCGCCCGTCCCGGCCGGGTGATGAGCAAGGAGCAATTGGCGGCTCAGGTCTTCGGCCTGGACGAGGAGGCCAGTCCCGATGCCATCGAGATCTACGTCCACCGCTTGCGCAAAAAACTCGACGGCCAACCGGTGGCCATCGTGACCTTCCGTGGCCTTGGCTATTTGCTGGAAAGCCGCGATGCATAAGCTCAGCAGCCTGCGTTGGCGGTTGCTGTGGAACCTCGCGCTGCTGCTGGTGGTGTTGATGATCGCCAGTGGCTTGAGTGCGTACTGGAACGGTCGCGAAGCCGCCGACACCGCGTATGACCGGACCTTGCTGGCCTCGGCGCGGACCATCGCCGCCGGCCTGTCCCAGCGCGACGGCAGCCTCAGCGCCAACGTGCCCTACGTGGCCCTCGACACGTTCGCCTACGACAGCGCCGGGCGGATTTTTTACCTGGTCAACGACATCAATCAGAAGCTGATTTCGGGCTACGAAAACCTGCCGGCACCGCCACCGGGAACGCCGCGCACCGATGACTATCCGGCGCTGGCGCGTTTCTACAATGCTACCTATCAAGGGCAGAACGTGCGGGTGGTCAGCCTGCTCAAAGCGGTCAGCGAACCGAACATGAACGGCATGGCGGAGATCCGCGTGGCGGAAACCGATGAGGCGCGGGTCCGCATGGCGCGCAGCCTGATGGCCGACACCTTGTTGCGCCTGGGCATGCTGGCGATCGGTGCGTTGTTGCTGGTGTGGTTTGCGGTCAGTGCGGCGCTGCGTCCACTGGAGCGCTTGCGTACCGCGGTGGAAGAGCGTCAGCCCGACGACTTGCGGCCCTTGCCGCTGGTGGAAGTGCAGCACGAACTGGGGCCGCTGGTGCGCGCGCTTAATCACTTTACCGAGCGGTTGCGCGGGCAGTTCGAGCGCCAGGCGCAATTCATCGCCGATGCCGCCCATGAACTGCGCACACCGTTGGCAGCGCTCAAGGCACGACTCGAACTGGGCTTGCGCTCGAACGAACCCGAAACCTGGCGCAGCACCCTGGAAACCGCCGCCCAGGGTACGGATCGCCTGACTCATCTGGCCAATCAATTGCTCTCGCTGGCACGGGTCGAGAACGGCGCCCGGGCCATCGCCGAGGGCGGTGCGCAGTTGCTCGACCTCAGTCAGTTGGCCCGTGAACTGGGCATGGCCATGGCGCCGCTGGCCCATGCACGTGGCGTGGCACTGGCGTTGGAGGCTGACGAGCCGGTGTGGATGCGTGGTGAGCCGACGCTGCTGAACGAGCTGTTGAGCAATCTGGTGGACAACGCACTGGCCCACACGCCACCGGGCGGCAATGTGATTCTGCGGGTCACGGCGCCGGCGGTGCTGGAGGTCGAGGACGATGGTCCGGGAATTCCCCTTGAGGAGCGGGAGCGGGTGTTCGAGCGTTTTTACCGGCGTAACCAGCAGGTGGCGGGATCGGGATTGGGGCTGGCGATTGTCGGCGAGATCTGCCGCGCCCACCTGGCGCAGATCAGCCTGCACGATGGCGAGTTGGCGGGACTGAAAGTGCGGGTGAGTTTTATTGCGGGGGAGTGAACACACTCACACCTGTGGAGAGAGGCTTGTTGTGGCGAGGGAGCTTGCTCCCGTTGGGCTGCGAAGCGGCCCCAAGAAGGGACTGCTGCGCAGTCCAACGGGGGCAAGCCCCCTCGCCACAGAAATCAGTAAAACATCGACCGCGACTCTTCCAGATCCTTGCACATCGCCTCGTTCTCCGGATCGATTCCCAGCTTCTTGAAGGCTGGCACACTGAACGGGTCGATACGGGCCAGGGGATGATCGGTGTCCTTGTGGCAATACAGGCTGGCCACTTGCACCAGATCGACATAGTCGACCCGCGCCGATTGCCGCTTGAAATCCAGATACAGCCCCGGCAATTGCACCAGCATTTCCGGAAAATCCCAGACCCTGAGCAATTTATCGCCGAGCAGCGGATGGATGCGTTCGATCACATGGTTGAGGCTGACCGGGTCTGACAGCAATTCATAGTGATCTTCGGCGTAGGTCAGGATCGGCAGCACGCCAATCTGATGCACCAGCCCGCCGAGCGCCGCTTGATCAGGCTTGAGTTGTGTGTAGCTGCGGCACAACGCATAGCTGACGCCGGCGATTTCCAGGCTTTTGCGCCAGACCTCGCGCATTTTCTGTTCCACCACTTCGGAACGGGCATTGAAAATCTGTTCCATCACCAGGCCGATGGCCAGGTTGCTGCTGTAATTGACGCCCAGCCGGGTGATGGCCGTGTGCAAGTCAGTCACTTCCTGGGTCGCGCGCAGCAACGGGCTATTGACCACTTTGATCAGGCGCGCCGACAGCGCGGTATCGCGGCCGATCACTTTGCTCAGGGTGCTGACACTGATTTCCGGGTCTTCGGCGGCCTTGCGAATCTGCAGGGCCACTTCCGGTAATGTTGGCAGAACCAGGTCATCATTATCGATGGCCTCAACCAAATCCTGTTGGACCTTATCCGCCAGCTCACTCATTTCTTTTCTCTAGGGTATTGCGACAAGTGCTGCTGTTAACGCTGGATTTCGCGATCACGATCCAGTTGGTAAGGCAGGTCGAGCAGATGCAGGCCCGGACCTTCGAGTGCGCCAAGGTGCAGGTTGCCATCTTCTGCAGCTTCGGCTTGCAGCACGGCCAGGAGTTCAATGTTTTGCTCGGTGCGAGCCGCGATCACCACTTCACCAATCGAACTGCCGTGAGTCGGGGAGAACAGTGGTGTGCCGGGTTCAGGCAGTTCACTACCTTCCAGTTGCAAGCGATACAGGCGACGCTTGAGTTTGCCCAGGTATTGCATGCGCGCAACGATTTCCTGACCGGTGTAGCAACCCTTTTTGAAGCTCACGCCGCCGACGGCTTGCAGATTGAGCATCTGCGGGATGAACAGCTCGCGGGTGCTCGGCATGACCTGGCCGATCCCTGCGCGGATCTGGCCCAGCAGCCATTGATTCAGTTCGCCTTCGGCCAGCAGGGCGGACAGCTTGCCCTTGATGGTGTCGGCTTGATCGGCGTTCACCCAGAGTTCAGCGCGCTCAGGCGAGACGCGAAGGGCGATCAGGCCGTCATTACGCACAACGCTGTCGGTGTCGACCGGTAGCGCCAGGCCCAGGCTGGCCAGTGCCGCATCGCCATGCTCAAGGCCAAAACGAACCCAGCCGGCACTTTCGTCGGTCAGTTTCGATTTGGAGAACACTGCGTACTTTTTCAGGTCCGCCAGTTGCGGCTCCAGCAGTTCGCTGGCCATCGCCATGAGCACACCGTCGCCTTCCAGCAGAATGCGGAAGCTCGATTGCATCCGGCCTTTCTGCGTGCAGCGCGCACCAAGGCTGGCCTGTGTGTCGCTCAGGTAATTGAGGTTGCAAGTCAATTGGCCTTGCAGGAATTTGCTGGCATCCGAGCCGCGTACCGCGAGAACGCCTTCGTGAGACAGTGTGCAGAAAAAAGCAGAATCGGCCATGGGTCATCGCAGGGTAAAGAGTCTGAGGGACATCATAAGGGGACGCCCTTGAAATGGGTAGTTCACAAAGGATCGTCAGTGCCGACCAAAGCCGACTGTTCGGCTCGCCTCGGGGCTGTATACTTGCGGCCTATTTGAGGAGCGCTCCATGGTCGATAACGTTGAACTGAACCGCCTCTTTTGGCACAGCCGTCGCGGCATGCTGGAACTTGACGTGCTTCTGGTGCCGTTCGTGAAAGAGGTTTACGCGAATCTGAACGAGGTAGATCGCGCGCTGTATGTCCGCCTGCTGGAGTGTGAGGATCAGGACATGTTCGGCTGGTTCATGGAACGCGCCGAATCGGAAGATCCGGAGCTGCAGCGCATGGTTCGCATGATCCTGGATCGTGTCCAGCCCAAGTAACGCGTTCGAATGCCGCTGGCATGCCTCACGGCAGTTGCTGGCGGCTTATCTTCTCGCCCAGCTGTTCGCGTTGGGTTCGCTGTTTCTTCTCTCGATACCGCTCTGGGCCAACCTGTTCGGCGTAGCGTTGTGCGTGGCTCACAGCATGTGGGCATTGCCGCGACAGATTCTGCTGACACACCCACAGGCCTTTCGCGGCTTGCGTCGCGATGCCGATGGCTGGCAGTTGTGGAGCCAGGCGCAAGGTTGGCAACCCGTACAGCTACGGCCGGACAGCCTGGCGCTGCCGTTGGTTGTGGTGCTGCGCTTTCGTCTGCGGGGCGAGCGACGTATCAGGGCGATATGCGTGCCGCGGGATTCGCAGGCGGCGGATGTGCACCGACGCCTGCGGGTTCGGCTCAAGTTCAGTCGGCGTAGGTGGGCGGCACCAGAATAGTGTCCAGGGCGACCGGCAGCAGATTCGGGTAGTCGAGGGTGTAATGCAGGCCGCGGCTTTCCTTGCGCTCCATGGCCGACCGGATCATCAGGTCGGCTACCTGAGCCAGGTTCCTCAGCTCGATCAGGTCTCGGCTCACTTTATAGTTGCTATAGAACTCGTCGATTTCATCCAGCAACAACTGCACTCGGTGCTGGGCTCGTTGCAGGCGCTTGTTGGTGCGTACGATGCCCACGTAGTCCCACATGAATCGCCGCAGTTCGTCCCAGTTGTGCGCGATGATCACGTCTTCGTCGGAGTCGGTGACCTGGCTGGCATCCCAGACGGGCAGGGCGGTCGGAACCGACACTTCTGGCAACTGCTCAAGAATGTCCGCCGCCGCCGAACGGGCATAAACGAAACATTCCAGCAGCGAGTTGCTGGCCATGCGGTTGGCGCCATGCAGGCCGGTGAAGCTGGTTTCACCAATCGCATACAGGCCCGGCACGTCGGTGCGGCCCCGCTGATCGACCATCACGCCGCCGCAGGTGTAGTGCGCCGCCGGCACCACCGGAATCGGTTGTTTAGTGATGTCGATGGAGAATTCCAGGCAGCGTTCATAGACCGTCGGGAAGTGCGTCTTGATGAAGTCTTCGGGCTTGTGGCTGATGTCCAGGTAAACGCAGTCGATACCCAGGCGCTTCATCTCATGGTCGATGGCGCGGGCGACGATGTCCCGTGGTGCCAGTTCGGCCCGTGGATCGAAGCGCTGCATGAAGCGTTCGCCGTTGGGCAGCTTCAGGTGTCCGCCTTCGCCGCGCAGGGCTTCGGTGATCAGGAAGCTCTTGGCTTGCGGGTGATAAAGGCAGGTCGGGTGGAACTGGTTGAACTCCAGGTTCGCCACCCGGCAGCCGGAACGCCAGGCCATGGCGATGCCATCACCGCAGGCGCCATCAGGGTTGCTGGTATAGAGGTAGACCTTCGCCGCGCCGCCCGATGCAAGGATCACGAAGCGCGCGCCGTAAGTGTCGACTTCACCAGTGCTGCGGTTGAGGACATAGGCGCCAAGGCAGCGGTCGCCTTCAAGGCCCAGGCGCTTTTCGGTGATCAGATCGATCGCGACCCGCTGCTCCAGCAGTTCGATGTTGGGTCGCTGTATGGCTTGGTCGAGCAGGGTTCTGAAGATCGCCGCGCCCGTCGCATCGGCGGCGTGGATGATGCGTCGATGGCTGTGACCGCCTTCGCGGGTCAGGTGAAACTCGAAACCGCCGTCTTCGGTGCCGGACTGTTCGTCGCGGGTAAAGGGTACGCCTTGGTCGATCAGCCATTGAATCGCTTCTCTGCTGTGCTCGACGGTAAAGCGCACGGCGTCTTTATGGCACAGGCCACCCCCGGCGTTGAGGGTATCGTCGACGTGGGACTCGACAGTATCGGTGTCATCCAGAACGGCGGCGACACCGCCCTGGGCCCAGAAGGTCGAGCCATTGGCGAGGTCGCCTTTGCTCAATACGGCGATACGCAAATGACCGGGCAAGGTCAGCGCAAGACTCAAGCCGGCAGCGCCGCTGCCAATTACCAGAACATCGTGTTGAAACTGTTGGCTCATTTCAGGATTCCGCTCAAAGCGACCCGGGTCGGGGTGGCGCTGGACATCTGGACAGGCGAGGTCAGACAACCGCACAGCCCTCTAGTATATAGAGGGGGGGAGCGGCACAATAGTCGAGCCCACATGGCATTGTGAAACTACTGTGACGGAAAAGACTGGACGCTTCGTCGGAAGTTTTTTTGCATGCTTTGGCGACAAGGCGACTGTATCGTGGATTTAACAGTCTTTTTCGCTTCACGGTTGCACAATGTCGGTGTCAGGCGGCTATAAATATGGAACTTTTGCCAAAGGCTCAAGATCAATAGAAGGTTGCCTGAAACAAGGAACAGTGTCGGTTTCGGTGCGGGACTTGCGGTTAGGTCCTTGCTGACGAATCCGATGACAAGATTATTCGCGCAGCCTGGGTTTCCCGCGCTGCGTTTTTCGTGCGTGCCAAATCAGAGCCCGCAGGAAACTTGCTTGAAGGGGGAGAACTTTTGCGAAAAGCCCGAGTCTATGTTTGCAAGTCTGGTCGTTCAGTAATGCAAGCCTCCTTCGAGCTTATCGAGGAGTGTTCATGCTAACCCAGGAAGAGGATCAGCAGCTGGTCGAGCGCGTTCAACGCGGCGACAAGCGAGCTTTCGATCTGCTAGTGCTGAAATACCAGCACAAAATTCTCGGGTTGATCGTGCGTTTCGTGCACGACACCCATGAAGCCCAGGATGTCGCACAGGAAGCCTTTATCAAGGCATACCGTGCACTTGGTAATTTTCGCGGAGACAGCGCGTTTTATACGTGGCTTTACCGTATCGCCATCAACACGGCGAAAAACTATCTGGTTTCACGCGGCCGTCGGCCGCCGGATAGCGATGTCAGTTCCGAGGATGCAGAGTTCTACGATGGCGATCATGGCCTCAAGGATCTCGAGTCGCCAGAACGTGCATTGCTGCGGGATGAGATCGAAGGCACCGTCCATCGAACCATTCAGCAACTGCCAGAAGATTTGCGTACGGCTTTAACTTTACGTGAATTCGATGGTCTGAGTTACGAGGACATTGCCAGTGTCATGCAGTGTCCGGTGGGTACCGTGCGCTCCCGGATTTTCCGCGCCCGGGAGGCCATCGATAAAGCCCTGCAGCCGTTGTTGCAGGAAAACTGAGACAGCGGCGACAGCCAAGAGAGGAACGCCATGAGTCGTGAAGCCCTGCAGGAATCGCTGTCCGCAGTGATGGATAACGAAGCGGACGAACTGGAATTACGTCGGGTATTGAATGCCTTTGACGATGTTGAAACCCGCGATACCTGGGCTCGTTACCAGATCGCTCGAGCGGTCATGCACAAGGACCTGCTGCTTCCTCGTCTGGACATCGCCGCGGCAGTCTCTGCTGCGCTGGCTGACGAAGCCGTACCGGCAAAAGCCTCTCGTGGTCCATGGCGCAGCCTGGGTCGTCTGGCAGTCGCTGCTTCGGTGACCATTGCCGTGCTGGCAGGTGTACGTCTGTACAACCAGGACGAGATCGCAGGTGTCGAACTGGCTCAGCATTCGAATCAGCCAGGTCTGACCACTCCTCAGGTCAAGGGCCCCGCTGTATTGGCAGGCTACAATGAGAGTTCGGACGCCACTGGCCCAATGGCCAACGGCGTATTGCAAGGTCAGCCAGGCTGGCACGATCAGCGTCTGCCAGGTTACTTGCGCCAACATGCTCAACAGGCTGCACTGAAAGGTACTGAGAGCGCTCTGCCTTACGCTCGTGCAGCAAGCCTGGAAAACCGTTAAGGAGGATCATGCGCGCCATACCTCTACTTACGCTTCTGCTCAGTGGCTGGTTTATTGTTCCAGCCCACGCCGATGAAGCCCAGGACTGGCTGAAGCGTCTGGGACAGGCGGAGCAAACGCAGAGCTTTCACGGTACTTTCGTCTACGAGCGTAACGGTAGTTTTTCTACCCATAACATCTGGCATCGCGTCCAGGATGGCAAAGTCCAAGAGCGTTTACTTCAGCTCGACGGTTCGGCGCAGGAAGTCGTGCGCATTGATGGGCATACTCAATGCGTCAGCGGCACCCTGATAGCAGGGCTGGGGGACTCACCCAACTCCGCCGCTCGTGCACTCGATCCACAAAAGCTAAAGAATTGGTACGACCTTGCCGTCATCGGCAAGTCGCGTGTGGCCGGGCGTTCGGCGGTGATCGTCTCGTTGACGCCTCGCGATCAGCACCGCTATGGTTTTGAGCTGCATCTGGACAAGGAAACCGGCTTGCCGTTGAAGTCATTGTTGCTCAATGACAAAGGGCAACTGCTGGAACGGTTCCAGTTCACCCGGCTGGATACTGCCGAGGTGCCTTCCGACAGCGATTTGCAGGCAGGTTCCGAGTGCAAGCCCATTAACCTGGACAGTGACAAGGCGTCCGCCGTCAAGACTGCGCAGGTCTGGCATTCGGACTGGTTGCCGCCAGGTTTCGAACTGACCAGCAGTACCTCTCACAAGGATCCGGATACCAAAGTCCAGGTCAGCAGTCTGATGTTCGACGACGGTCTGGCCCGATTCTCGGTGTTCCTTGAGCCATTGAATGGGGCAACAGTCACCGACACCCGTACTCAGCTGGGGCCAACAGTCGCTGTGTCCCGTCGCTTGACCACTCCGCAAGGCGAAATAATGGTGACCGTGGTCGGTGAAATACCGATTGGCACCGCCGAACGGATTGCGCTGTCCATGCGCAACGATGCCGCGGCTACCAGCAAGCAGTGAGCTGATCAGCCATGCTCATCAATCGGGGCCGGATGGTGCGCAAGGTCGCAATGCTGCCCCGTCGTTGAGGCCTCGAAATGTTTTGCCGAGCATTTTCATTTGCAAATATCCCGAAAATTTTTTATAGGTCAGAGCCCCTCGGCTCTGGCCTTGTTTGTTGTTCCCGGAACAAAAATACCGGCGTATCTTTTCCGGTGTTCCTTGCTCCATATCGCTTAACCATGCTCGTCGTAACGGGAGCCGTATGTCGATACCACGCTTGAAGTCTTATCTCTCCATTTTTGCCACCGTGCTGGTGCTCGGTCAGGCGGTCACTGCGCAAGCGGCCGACTTGCCTGACTTCACGCAACTGGTCGAGCAGGCCTCGCCCGCGGTGGTGAATATCAGTACTACCCAGAAGTTGCCGGAACGCAAAGTGTCCAGCGAGCAAATGCCGGACCTTGAAGGCTTGCCGCCGATGCTGCGCGAGTTCTTTGAGCGTGGTATGCCGCAGCAGCCACGCTCACCTCGTGGCGATCGCCAGCGTGAAGCGCAGTCCCTGGGGTCAGGTTTCATCATTTCGCCTGACGGCTACATCCTGACAAACAACCATGTGATCGCCGATGCCGACGAGATTCTCGTGCGCCTCGCCGATCGCAGTGAGTTGAAAGCCAAGTTGATCGGTACCGATCCGCGTTCCGACGTCGCCTTGCTGAAAATCGAAGGCAAGAACCTGCCGGTTCTGAAGCTCGGCAAATCGCAGGATCTGAAAGCCGGTCAGTGGGTCGTGGCCATCGGCTCGCCGTTCGGCTTTGATCACACTGTGACCCAAGGCATCGTCAGTGCCATCGGTCGCAGCCTGCCGAACGAAAACTATGTTCCGTTCATCCAGACCGACGTGCCGATCAACCCGGGTAACTCCGGTGGTCCGCTGTTCAACCTGGCCGGTGAAGTGGTCGGCATCAACTCGCAGATCTACACCCGCTCCGGCGGCTTCATGGGCGTGTCGTTCGCGATCCCTATCGATGTGGCGATGGACGTATCCAATCAATTGAAAAGCGGCGGTAAAGTCAGTCGTGGCTGGTTGGGTGTGGTGATCCAGGAAGTGAGCAAGGATCTGGCCGAGTCGTTCGGTCTTGAGAAACCGGCCGGTGCGTTGGTGGCTCAGATCCAGGATGATGGTCCGGCAGCCAAGGGTGGCCTGCAAGTGGGCGACGTGATCCTGAGCATGAACGGTCAACCGATCGTCATGTCCGCCGATCTGCCGCACTTGGTGGGTGCGCTGAAAGCCGGCTCGAAAGCCAATCTTGAGGTGATCCGCGAAGGCAAACGCAAGAATGTCGAGCTGACCGTCGGCGCTATCCCTGAAGAAGGCAAAGAGCTGGACGCCCAGCCTAAATCTGGCGCAGAGCGCAGCAGCAATCGCCTGGGTGTTTCCGTGGCCGAATTGACTGATGAGCAGAAGAAAGCCTACGACCTTAAAGGTGGTGTGGTAATCAAGGACGTGCAGGACGGTCCTGCTGCCCTGATCGGCTTGCAGCCTGGTGATGTGATCACTCACCTGAATAACCAGGCGATCGGCTCCACGAAGGAGTTCACCGAGATTGCCAAGGCGTTGCCGAAGAACCGCTCGGTGTCGATGCGGGTTCTGCGCCAGGGTCGCGCCAGCTTCATTACCTTCAAACTGGCTGAATAAACCGGTTGTTGGCTGAATAAAAAACCGCCTCGAAAGAGGCGGTTTTTTTGTGCCTGAATTTTGACCTCGAAGCAGTCAGCCCATCATGTCCTTGACCATGCGTTCCTGCTCCATCAGCTCGCGTTGCCGTGCGTCTATCCGCGATGACAGCGGGAAGTTGCTGCCCGCCTTGCGCTTGGCGAAGTCCAGTTGCTGGATTGCCTGGCGATAATCGCCGATCAGTGCGAAGTACTCTGCACGAGCCTGATGCAGGCCGATGATGTTGCCCGACAGGCCGCGAGTCTCGGCCACCAGGTACCAGACGTCCGGATCTTCGGGGCGGGTCTTGAGCAGGTTCTCCAGCGCTTTTTCCGCATCGGCTGCTCGATTCTGCTTGAGCAGCAGATCGACACGCACCTGATTCAGTGGGTAGTTGCCCGGATACTGAGTCAGCATCCGGTCAACCCGTGACTGAGCATCGGGCAGACGATTATTGGTGATGTCCAGATCGACCTGCGCCAGGTTGTAGATGATCTCGTTCGGCGACTTGGTCAGCAGCTGCTTGAGGTTCTCGCGAGCTTCATTCAGCTGGCCGCCCTTGATCTGGGCGATTGCCAGGCCATAGCGCGCGACGTCGTTTTTCGGGTTTTCATCGAGTTGGGCGCGGAAGCGCTTGGCACCCAAGCCTGGGGTTTCTTCATAGATCAGCTGCACGCGTGCACGAATCAGCTGATAACGCATGCTGTCTTCGATACCGCCCGGTTTGGCCTGTTCGGCACGGTTGCGGGTGTCGGCGATACGCGATTCGGTCACCGGGTGAGTCAGCAGGAATTCCGGCGGCTTGGCATCGTAGCGGTACTGGCGCATCAGCCGTTCGAACATGGTCGGCATCGAGCGCGGATCGTAACCGGCCTTCTCCAGATTCATGATGCCGATACGGTCGGCTTCCTGTTCGTTCTGGCGCGAGAACCGTCGTTGTTCCTGCATCGCCGCCGCCTGGGTGCCGGCAATGGTTGCGATCCCGGCATCGCCTGCGCCGGCAGCGGCAATCACGATCCCGGCCAGCAATGCAGCCATCATAGGCACTTGCATGCGTTGCGAGGCTTCGACACCACGGGCGAAGTGACGCTGCGACAAGTGGGCCAGTTCGTGGGCCAGGACCGAGGCATATTCGCCTTCGGTCTGGGCGTTGAGGAACAAGCCGCCGTTGACGCCGACGATCCCGCCCGGCGCGGCGAAAGCGTTGAGCTGTGGGCTGTTGATCAGGATGAACTCCAGGCGCCGGTCATTGACCTGGCTGGTTTCCACCAGCCGATAGACGCTGGACTCGACGTAATCCTTGAGTTGCGGATCGTTGAGTTGCGACACCTGGCTGCGCAGCATCGCCAGCCACGCACGGCCCAGTTGGTATTCCTGTTGCGGCGAGACGATGGCAGAACTGGCGTCACCGAGTGACGGCAAGTCGTCGGCGAAGCCCGGTGAGGCGAGCAGGCAAGCGAGCGTCAGCAGGGTAGGGCGCAAAAAAGTCATGCACAAAGCCTTAGTCGACAAAGACGTTACTGTAGCCGGACACTACGCTTGGGACCAGATATTCTAGACGGCTAAACCCCCAGCCCCGGAGTGATTCGATGACTGACGCTGTAACCCACGACGCCGAGCTGGACGCCAGCGGTCTGAATTGTCCGCTGCCGTTGCTCAAGGCCAAGATGGAACTCAACCGACTGGCCAGCGGAGCGGTGCTCAAGGTGATTGCCACGGATGCGGGCTCTCAGCGCGATTTTCGCACCTTTGCCCGATTGGCCGGTCATACGCTGCTTCGTGAAGAAGATGAAGCGGGCGTTTACCGCTATTGGTTGAAAAAAGCCTGAAACCTGCTGTGTTCGTTCTTAAGGATTATTGATGTTCAAAGTGTTACGCGACTGGATTCAGCGCTACTTCTCGGATGAAGAGGCTGTGGTGCTGGCGGTGCTGCTGTTTCTGGCATTTACCGCCGTACTCACCCTGGGTGGAATGCTTGCGCCAGTGCTGGCCGGGATGGTGCTGGCGTATCTGATGCAGGGGTTGGTGGTGATCCTCGAGCGCCTGCGTCTGCCGGGTGCCGCGGCGGTGGGGCTGGTCTTCGCGTTGTTCATGGGGGGGCTGCTGGTATTCATCATCGTCGTGGTGCCACTGCTCTGGCATCAGTTGATCACGCTGTTCAACGAATTGCCCGGCATGCTCGCCAAGTGGCAATCACTGCTATTGCTGCTGCCCGAGCGTTATCCGCATCTGGTGTCGGACGAGCAAGTACTACAGGCCATCGAAGTGGCGCGGGGCGAGATCGGTAAATTCGGCCAGTGGGCGCTGACGTTCTCGTTGTCGAGCTTGCCGCTGCTGGTGAACATCATGATCTACCTGGTACTGGTTCCGATCCTGGTGTTCTTCTTCCTCAAGGACCGGGAAATGATCGGCCAGTGGGTGCGCGGTTACCTGCCGCGGGAGCGAGCGCTGATCACTCGGGTCGCCCAGGAAATGAACCGGCAGATTGCCAATTACATTCGTGGCAAGGTCATCGAAATCTTCATTTGTGGGGGCGTGACCTACATCGCTTTCGTGGCGCTGGGGCTCAACTATGCGGCGCTGCTGGCGTTGTTGGTGGGTGTGTCGGTAGTGGTGCCCTATGTCGGGGCGGTGGTGGTGACCGTGCCGGTGCTGCTGATTGCACTGTTCCAATGGGGCTGGAGCGATCAGTTCATCTATTTGATGGCGGTCTACGGGATTATTCAGACGCTGGACGGTAACGTGCTGGTGCCGCTGCTGTTCTCGGAAGCGGTCAACCTGCACCCGGTAGCGATCATCTGCGCGGTGCTGCTGTTTGGCGGGTTGTGGGGCTTCTGGGGCGTGTTCTTTGCGATTCCCCTGGCGACGTTGTTCAAAGCCGTGCTGGATGCCTGGCCTCGCAAGGAGCCGGAGGTGTCGCCGCTGCTTTGATCGTCGACTTGAGGGTCTCTTCGCGGGCAAGCCCCGCTCCCACAGGGTTCATACCATCCCAGTGGAAGCGGGCTTTCCCGCGAAGGCGTCCGAATAGACGCCCAAAAAATCAGGCCTTGTTCAGCGCCTGAGCAGCCGACAAAACCGCATCCACGTGCCCCGGCACCTTCACGCCGCGCCATTCCTGACGCAGCACGCCATCCTTGTCGATCAGGAACGTGCTGCGATCAACCCCCATATATTCCTTGCCGTAGAGCTTTTTAAGCTTGATCACGTCGAACAGCTGACAGATGGCTTCGTCCTTGTCGCTGATCAGCTCGAAGGGGAACTCCTGCTTGCACTTGAAGTTTTCGTGAGACTTCAGGCTGTCGCGAGATAGGCCGAACACCTCGGTGTTGGCCGCCTTGAACGCCGCATACTGGTCGCGAAAACCCTGGCCTTCGGTGGTGCAACCCGGCGTGCTGTCCTTCGGGTAGAAGTAAATCACCACTTGCTTGCCTTTGAGGGCCGCGAGGCTGACGGTCTGCCCGCTGGTGGCGGGTGCTTCGAAGTCGGCAACCGGTTGGTCGATGGCTACGGCCATGAAAGCTTCCTTACATTGGGTTTTGTGGGCGCCACGGTTCAATCAGTGCGTCCAGGTTCATGGCGTCGGCGAAATCCAGGAACTGGTCACGCAGCCAGCTGATCTGGGTGCCGGCCGGCAAGGTCACGGTGAACGTGGCGTTGAGCATGGTGCCGCCGGTCTGCGGAGCCTGATAGGTGTCGCATGTCAGATTCTCCAGCTCGACGTTGTGGTCCATGAAGAATTGGCACAGCTCGTTGATGATGTCCGGGCGGTAGGCCGAGCTGACGTAGGCGACGTACGGCAAGGCCTGGGGACGGTTCTCCAGGGCTGCGCTGCGCACCACGTTGACGGTGAAGGCGTGCCGTTTGGCCAGCACTGGCAGGCTGCCTTCGAGGCGCGCCAGGGCGTCCCAGCTGCCGGAGATCTCGAGGATCAGCGCGCTGCATTCGCCATGACGCGTCAGGCGAGAGGTGACCACGGCGCAGCGGTTTTCATGGCTGGCGCGGCACAGGACGTTAGTCAGCTCCATGGGGTTGGCGCCGAGGGCACTGATGACAAGGAATTGTTCGCGAACTGTGGGGGTGGACATGCAGCATTCCTAAAGCGATGAGCGGTCGATACTGTTTATGGGCATTTTTACCGGGGACGAGCCTGCGGATGCGAATTCACAAACCCCCAGCCGAAGGTTGCAACGTGCTCCAGTATGGCAAGAGCGAGGGGTGGCAACGCTGGATCGGGGCTTGTGATGCCGAAAATGGAGGCTGGAACCCGGCGTACGAGCTTATCAGTACCGATCAAAGTCTGAAGGGTAGCGAAAAGCAGCGCCAAGGGGAATGGCGGCAGCGCAGTACTTCGCTTGTACAAGCATCTTGGCGCCAGTACCATTACCGCTCTCTTTTTCCGGCAGGAGCGGTTGCATGATTGCGGGCAGTATGGTGGCACTGGTCACACCCATGGATGCACAGGGTCGTCTCGACTGGGACAGCCTGAGCAAACTGGTGGACTTCCACCTGCAAGAGGGCACCAACGCCATCGTGGCGGTCGGCACTACGGGTGAGTCGGCCACGCTTGACGTGAACGAGCACATCGAAGTGATTCGTCGCGTGGTTGCCCAGGTTGCAGGGCGTATTCCGGTGATCGCCGGTACGGGCGCCAATTCGACGCGTGAAGCGATCGAACTAACGACCAACGCGAAGAACGCTGGCGCCGACGCGTGCCTGCTGGTAACCCCTTATTACAACAAGCCGACGCAAGAAGGCCTGTACCTGCACTTCCGCGCCATCGCCGAAGCGGTCGATATCCCGCAGATTCTTTACAATGTGCCGGGTCGTACAGCGTGCGACATGCAGGCCGAGACGGTAATCCGCCTGTCGACCGTGAAGAACATCATCGGCATCAAGGAAGCCACGGGCGACCTGCAGCGCGCCAAGGACATCCTGGCCGGCGTGAGCAGCGACTTCCTGGTCTACTCCGGTGACGATGCGACCGCGGTCGAGCTGATGCTGCTCGGTGGCAAGGGCAACATTTCGGTGACCGCCAACGTTGCGCCGCGCGCCATGAGCGAGCTGTGCGCCGCTGCGATGGCCGGTGATGCCGTCAAAGCCCGGGCGATCCACGAAAAGCTGATGCCGCTCAATAAAACCTTGTTTATCGAATCCAACCCTATCCCCGTGAAATGGGCGCTGCATGAAATGGGCCTGATGCCGGACGGTATCCGTCTGCCGCTCACCTGGCTCAGTGCTGCCTGTCACGAACCGCTGCGGCAGGCCATGCGCCAGTCCGGCGTCCTGGTTTAATTGAGGAAGTACTACGCATGAAGCGAATGGCCGGACTTTCCGCACTTGCCTTGATTATCTCCAGCACCAGTGGCTGCGGATGGATCTGGGGCCCGGAAGGTTACTTCCGTGACCGTGGTAGCGATTACCTGGAAGCGCAACAGACTGCACCGATGCAACTGCCACCAAACGTCAGCACCTCCAAGCGTCTGGATCCACTGTTGCCGATCCCGCGCAATGTGGCTGACGATACAGCCAAGGGCGAATATGTCGTGCCTCGTCCGCAGCCGCTGTCGGCGGCGGCTGATATCAGCGCCTACTCCTTGCAGAAGAGCGGCGATTCGCGTTGGATCATGGCTCAGAACCCACCGGCCGAAGTCTGGCCAGTGGCCGTGCAGTTCTTCCAGGACAACGGTTTCCGTCTGGACGAACAGCGCCCGCAAACCGGTGAGTTCACTACCACCTGGCAGCATTCCGACGAACTGTCCGCAGCCATGGCCAAGCGCCTGAGCGCGGCCGGTGTCGGCGCCGACAGCGAAACCCGCGTGCGGGTGCGTATCGAGCCAGGTGTGCAGCGCAACACCAGTGAAGTCTACGTGGTCAGCGCCGAGCGTCCTGCCGGCAGCACCGCCAACGTCGATTTCACCAATCGTTCGGTCAACACCGGCCTGGACGCAGCATTGGTCGACGACATGCTCGCGAGCATGAGCCGCACTTCGGAGAAGGGCGGTTCGGTCTCCATGCTGGCCTCGCGTGATTTCGACACGCCAAGCCGTGTCAGCCTGACCGAGGATGGCAGTGGCAACCCGGTGCTCAACGTCGGTACCGACCTGGATCGTGCCTGGTCGAGCGTCGGTCGTGCGCTGGAACAGGGCGAATGGCGTGTTGAAGACATCAACCGCAGCCTGGGCCTGTACTACATCAACCTCGCCGAAAAGGCCGAGAAGAAGGATGAGCAGCCAGGTTTCTTCGGCAGCCTGTTCGGCAGCAAGCCGAACAAGGAAGAAGTTGAAGCCCGCGCCGAGCGTTATCAGGTTCGCCTGAGCAAGGTCGGCGAGAACGTACAAGTTACCGTCGAGAAAAACATCAACACCGTGGCGCCAGCAGACGTGGCGCGCAAAGTGTTGACCGTGATTCAGGACAACCTGGGCTGATCACATGCGTTTTGCCGTTCTCGGCAGCGGTAGCCAAGGGAACGGCACGCTGGTAGCCAGCGATGACACGTATGTGCTGGTGGATTGTGGTTTCTCCTTGCGGGAAACCGAAAAACGCCTGCTGCGCCTTGGGGTAAACCCTGCGCAGTTGAGCGCGATACTTGTGACCCACGAACATGCCGATCACGTGCATGGCGTGGGTTTGCTGTCTCGGCGATACAATCTGCCTGTCT
Source organism: Pseudomonas sp. Pseusp18 (assembly GCF_059506005.1). Taxonomy (NCBI): domain Bacteria; kingdom Pseudomonadati; phylum Pseudomonadota; class Gammaproteobacteria; order Pseudomonadales; family Pseudomonadaceae; genus Pseudomonas; species Pseudomonas sp. Pseusp18. The sequence goes on along the minus strand of NZ_CP169240.1, from coordinate 5,073,926 downwards.
ACCTCAGTCGCGGGACCCTGCGCGGGATGCGCAAACCGATTGAACCCGCGGGCTTTCTGGCTGGCGGCGAGCAACTGCAAATCGGCCCTCTGAGCATCGGCGTCATTGCCGTGGCCCATGATGCACAGGAGCCGACGCAGTATGTCTTCAGCGACGGTCAGCGGCGTTTCGGCCTGCTGACCGACCTGGGCTCATACTGCAACAAGGTGCTGGACGGCTATCGGGACCTCGATGCGTTAATGATCGAGGCCAACCATTGCCGTGACATGCTGGCTCGCGGTCACTACCCGTACTTTCTCAAGCAGCGGGTGGGCGGTGAATTGGGACATTTGAACAACCATCAGGCGGCATTCCTGGTGGCCGAGTTGGGCTGGCAAGGCCTGCAACACCTGGTCCTGGCCCATCTGAGCAGCAAGAACAACCTGCCGCAGCTGGCCCGGCAATGTTTTGTCGACACCCTCGGGTGCGACCCGGACTGGCTGCAACTGGCCGATCAAGATTCAGGGCTCGACTGGCGACACATCGCCTAGCCCACCTACTTAGCAAGCGGAGCCCATCATGGAAAAACGTGAAGAACTCTACCGCGGCAAAGCCAAATCGGTTTACAAGACCGACGACGCTGACCGCTTGATCCTGCTGTTTCGCAACGACACCTCGGCGTTCGACGGCAAGCGTATCGAGCAGCTCGACCGCAAAGGCATGGTGAACAACAAGTTCAACGCCTTCATCATGCAGAAACTCGAAGCAGCCGGCGTGCCGACTCAATTCGACAAACTGCTGGGCGACAACGAATGCCTGGTGAAAAAACTCGACATGATCCCGGTCGAGTGCGTCGTACGTAACTACGCCGCCGGCAGCCTGGTCAAGCGCCTGGGCGTTGAAGAGGGCATGAAGCTCAACCCTTACACCTTCGAACTGTTCCTGAAGGACGACGCCAAGGGCGACCCGTTCATCAACGAATCCCACGTCGTGGCATTCGGTTGGGGCACCGCCGAGCAACTGGTTCGCATGAAAGAACTGTCGCTCAAGGTCAACGAAGTACTGAGCAAACTGTTCGACGACGCCGGCCTGCTGCTGGTCGACTTCAAACTCGAATTTGGCGTGTTCTCCGATGGCTCCATCGTTCTGGGTGACGAGTTCAGCCCGGACGGCTGCCGTCTGTGGGACAAGGCCACCAAGAAGAAAATGGACAAGGACCGCTTCCGTCAGGGCCTCGGTGACGTCATCGAAGCCTACGAAGAAGTCGCCAACCGTCTGGGCGTACCGCTTTAATCGACGCAAGCATCTGATAGCACGGAAAAAAATCGCTAAAGGGGGTTCGCTTCCGGCGATTGTGCTGTTATGATGCGCGCCGTTGGAGAGATGCCAGAGTGGCCGAATGGGACGGATTCGAAATCCGTTGTACCTTCACCGGTACCTAGGGTTCGAATCCCTATCTCTCCGCCATACATAGAAAAGCCCCGTAGATGAAAATCTACGGGGCTTTTTCGTTTCTGGTTTTTTGGTTTAGGGCATTTTTAGGGCAAGAGCGAAGGTTGGTTGGCTTGGTTACATCGTCGATGAAGGAGAAGGCCCAAACATAGTGCTGATGCGCTAAATGGAGCCGCATCCTTCCCCAGTAACTCATATTGCTCATAAGCGATCATGATGCCCGATGGCCCTAGGTGCGCGGCTGCTAGTTTTGATAGGCACACGTCAAATATGAAGATCATGAAATTTCATAATTTCCTTCCAAATGTACCTATAGCTGTAACGTAGCCACGTAACCTTTAGAAGGTCGAATGTGCGTCGCAACACACTGATCTCTCGTGCTTTGATTTCCTTCTCTATTTCGCTCAGTAGCCACTCATCCTTGAAACCTGTCCAAACAGGAGGGACTGGCGTCTCAAGGTTGCCGAAACAGACAGGCGCTACCTCTGAATACAGGATGTCCTCCACGACTTTCAGGTCATAGCCCCGGATTCGTTCCGCTATAGAGGCATAATCGACAGTGCTATCTACAAATGCCTCTGCCAACGCTATCTGAATGCGCGCTCTTTCTGCCGGGGTCAGAATATGTCCCAATGGGCCAGCTCCTCTAGCTCTGAGTCGAACGTATCGGCAGCGATCCCGCCCGCTATGCCACCGGCCATGCTTCCAATGAGCACCACGGCGATGGCGCAGGCAGGCGCTCCTGGACCGCAAATAGCCGAAATGCCCAAGCCAGCAAGAAATCCTCCCGCTGCACCGCCGCCCAAGATGGTTGCTTGATGAGCCGTTTCTTTGGCTTTGTCGTCAGCGTTCAGTATTTGGTAGGTGGCCAGCACTGCCGTCATGATGATGCCAACCTTGCCCATGACAGACATGATTTTGGTGCCGGAGGTGAACTTGGCATTGGCACTGCCTGAGCGCTCTAGTGCTCTGTACAGGACTTCTTTTTGTTGTGCTTTTGAAAGTTGCTCGTAGTTCTTATTAAACTGGGTTTGAGATTTTTCGTTCAAAACGTCAGTGTGCGTTCTGCCAGCTTTTTTCTTCTTTTGCACGATGGCCAGGCCCTGTGCAGATGTAAGCTTTCGGTGTTCGAACATGATCTTGTTGCGCATCTCATTGCTGAACTTTGTGCCATCTTCAACACTGATGTTGCCAGCTCTTACCTCAGCAAATATCTGCTGTGACATTCGTCGAATATTTTTCTCATAGCTTGCACGGACCCGTTCGTCTTTGATGGCATCGATGGAAAAACGACTTGCAGCTCCCTCCATACCCGCAACCGCCATCTCAAGGGGGGATTGATCGAGGGTATGTTCACTTTTGACGATATAGCTTCCGGTTACCAGGTTTGGTTCCGTCACGAGAAAATCCTTATCCCAAGATGTCGTTCAGTAGTCCGTCGATACCTGCGGTTGTGCAGGTGTTCTCGTGCTGGGCGAATGCCAATGTATGGCAAGCCTTTCCGGTGGGATTGGAGAATTTGACTGAGTTATTTGAGTCGAATACCCCGGACATTGAAGACCCGTCGTCAAAGTGAGCCGTGCAGGCAAATCCTTCATAGCTCTCTGTTGCGGGAATTTTAAAGCCGATCCAGTTCCCGTGGATGGTCATCGGGGTAGGCGGAATGAACGGTGCTGGCGTATGGGAGTCACCAATGATCACCGTGCCCGAGCCGCCAATCACGACGTCGCCATGGGTGCCGACAGTGCCGACCAGTGCGGCATTCTTACCATTGATGAACACGGTACCTGACACAGCCGAGGCTAAAGTACTGCCGCAGGTGCAGGTGTCGCCTTTGGTCGCGGCTGCAAGTCCATCGAAGAACACATCAGGAGAACCGGAGGCGATGGCTTTGGGGCCGTGCCCGGGCATGGGGCAACTGGTGGGGTCGGTGATACGTGCGGCGGGCTTTGCCATGTGTGACTTCCTGTCAACGAATTTACCGAGGCTGACTGTATCAGACTTGTTTTGGATGGTGGCTCACGGCTATGAACTCCAATTTATCTCCAAAATTTTTACTCGCACAGGTGCCGCAAAAGCTAGGGCAAGATCAGTATCGATTTGAGTCGCTTCTTTTTCGTTTGCACAGCTTTTTCCATCAGACCACTTTCGCATCCGTCCTGCTTTTCCCCGGGTTTTTGGTGTCGGAAAATTCAGCACAACAATGTAAGAAAGATATGTCCGTCCACAGGAAAAGTAACTCCACCAAGTCGTTCTAATTACCGTCCCCCGTATTCATTGATCGTTTCGGCAATCAAGGTTTTTCCTTCGAAATATCCCCTGACATTGAAAGACGTTGCCGCAAAAAATCCTCATCTACTCTGGTTTCGCAGGTCACTGATCTGTCGTAATCAGCCATCGCAAGGAGCGATCAATGTACTTTGAGATTTACAGGCAAACCCGTGGCACCTCACAGACCGGCAAGGGCCAATGGCGCTGGCGTTTGCGGGCGGGGAATCATGAAACGATTGCCAGTGGGGAGGCTTACGTCAACAAGTCTGATTGCGTGCATGCCATCGGTTTGATCAAAGGGACTCAAGAGCAGACACCGGTCAAGGAGATATAGGTTCCAGGCGGTGAAGCTGCTCAGTCAGGGCAGCTTCGTTTTAGCCGGGCGCTCTTGAGTTGTGAGCGCCCTCGGTTTTTATGGATCGGGTCGTTTGCCAACCTGCATAGACGCCGATCGCGACACCTCCCTAAACTGTCAGCCAGTCTTGGGGACCGGGGTGCAACGGATGAATCGCAACGAACTACGCAAGGCCGACATCAACCTGATGGTGGTGTTCGAGACATTGATGCTCGAACGCAACGTCACACGGGTGGCGGAGAAGCTGTTCCTCGGTCAGCCGACCATCAGTGCGGCGCTGAACCGCTTGCGGACGATGTTCAACGATCCGCTGTTCATTCGGGTCGGCCATCGCATGGAGCCAACAGCGCGGGCCGAGGAGATCATTCAGCACCTGTCGCCGGCACTGGATTCGCTGTCGGTGGCCTTGAGCCTGACCCACGATTTCGATCCGCTCAGCAGCACCATGACGTTTCGCATCGGTCTGTCGGACGATGTCGAGTTCGGTCTGTTACCGCCACTGCTGCGTTCTTTGCGCCAGGAAGCGCCGAAGGTGGTGTTCGTGGTCCAGCATGTCGACTACTGGCGCATTCCCGACTTGCTGGCGTCTGGCGATATCACCGTTGGTATCAGCCAGACCCGTGGCTTGCCGGCCAACGCCAAGCGCAAATTGTTGCGACATATCCAGCCCAGTATTTTGCGTGCAGACGCATCGGACACTCCGTTGACCCTCGATGAATATTGCGCGCGGCCGCACGTGCTGGTGTCCCACACCGCCAATGTCAGTGGATACGCCGATGAATGGCTGGCAGAGATCGGCCGTACGCGCCACGTAGTGCTGTCCGTTCCGCAATACAGCTCATTGCCAGCGTTGCTCGCCGGCACCGATTTGATCGCCAGCCTGCCGGATTACACGGCGGAGGCGATGGCCGCGTCAGGCCAACTGTTCAAGGAGCCATTTCCGTTCAAGACGCCGACCCTGGACCTGTCCATGGTCTGGCTCAGCCATGTCGACAGCGATCCGGCCGAACGCTGGCTGCGCTCGCGTCTGGAGGCGTTCATGAGTGAGCGTCCTATCCTTCCGCTGTCCAGTGAGTAGGGCGGCTCTATGTTATATCTACGACCTTTCTGCCAATCCTCAGGAACCCCGTCATGCCCCACCTGCACATGGAATACACCGCCAACCTGTCCGAACTGAATGCCGATGTGGCATTGATGCGACTCAATAACGCGCTGGTCGCTTCGGGGCAGTTTGAAGAGTTCGACATCAAGGCCCGTGCGGTGAAGGTCGAGACTTTCAGGGTGGGTACCGCACCGGGCGAGCGGGCGTTCATGCATGTAAAACTGTCGTTGTTGAGCGGTCGCTCGCCGCAGATCAAGAAGCAGTTATCAGACAGCCTGCTGGCGGTGGTGCAGGATGTGTGCGAATGGCCGGTCGGTGTTGAGGTCCAGCTATGTGTGGAAATCATCGACATCGATCGAGAGTCCTACACCAAGACTGCTATCGGCCTCTGAATTTCAGGCTATTTCCTGCTCGGCGCAGGCCTTGATCACTTGCTCACGCAGCCAGGTGTTGGCGCTGTCCTGGTCGACGCTTTGACTCCACTGCATGTTCAGGGTGAAGCCCGGCAAACCATTGGGCGCTTCGCAGTGATTGAAGATCGCCTCATTGGCCAGCAATTGCTGGATGCGCCGGGGCAAGGTCAGGATGAAGTCGGTGCCGGTGATCATCTTCAGTGCCGCGCTGTAGCTGTTGGAGCGCGCGACAATCTGGCGTTTGTGGGCCTGTTGAGCCAGCCAGCCGTCAACCATGTTGGTGGTGGACGTCCAGGGCGTCGGGAACACATGCCGACGTTCAGTGAACGCTTGCAGGCTCAAGCGCGGCTCCAGCGGCGTGGCGCGTTTGTCGAAGACGCAGACCAGATCGTCCTCCAGCAGCCGCCTGGAGTTGAAGTCGGTGTGGCTTCGATGAAAGTCCGGGCCGAAACAGATCACCAGGTCGAGGCTGCCGTCGCGCAGTTCTTCGGCCGGGATGTCGGTTTCGAACTTGTGCATGTTGACCATCACTGGCAAGTCGGCGAAATCGAAGCTCTTCAACAGGCGCGGCAGGACCAGTTGCTCGAAGTATTCCGGCGCGCAGATATTGAAGGTGACCGGTTGCAAGGTCGGATCGAACGTCGGTGTCCCGGCGTGACACAGGTTGATGCTTTCGAGAATCTTCAGCACATGGGCATACATGGTGCTGGCTTTGTAGGTGGGGCGCATACCCGTGCGGGTATTGATGAATAACTCGTCTTCGAAACTGGTGCGCAGTTTTTTCAGGCAGTAGCTCACGGTGGACTGGCTGACGCAAAGTGCCTCCGACACACCGGTGACGCTGCTTTGCTCATACACGGCGACAAACACCATGAGGTCTTGCATATCGAGCTTTCTAAGCAAGTTACTGTTCAGCATCCGTTCTGTCTCGCTGTGCTCCTTGCGCTGACCGTGCGCAAACGTGTGCGAATGATCTTAGCGGAACGATAGTACCAAGAGAATGCCTTGTAGGATGTTTCATGGTCAGTTGTGGGACAGATAGTGTTATGAACACGACCTGTGAATTCAATCCCCCGAAACATGGCCAGAGGCCTTCAGCGCTGATTGCTGTGCAGGCATCGCATCGCGGCTGGATATTAACAGCGCCAACATGCCGACGCCCACCAGCAACGCACCGATGATTTCCAGGGCGCGTGGCGACTGGCGTAGCCACAACCAGTGGAACAGTGTGATGAACAGGGTGCTCAGGTAGATGTAGGAAATGACTGAGGAAGGGGCGATCACGCCAATGGCTCGATGCAGCAGCCAGAAAGTCGCCAGGGTGGCGAACAGTGCCAGGTAGATCAACCACCAGAGATCGCTTGCGCTCAGCAACAATGCCGAACGCCAGCCGCCGCTGAACCCACAGAACACCAATAGAAACAGTGCGCCGAACAGCATGTTCCAGAAGGTCATGCCCACCGGACCGCGCCCCTTGAGGCTGTTGGCCTTGAGCCGTTGACTCAGGGGCGAGTAGAGCGCCATTGCCAGGCAACCGACCGCATACACCAATACCGCATACAGCGACGGCAGTTCGCCGGGGTCTGCGCCTTTCAATACCAGCAGCACGGCGCCGGCCGCGGCAACCAGCATGGGCAACACGCGTTGTTTCAGGCGGCTGTCGGGTGTCAGGATGGCTTCGAACAGCAGTGTCAGCAACGGCACCAGAGTGAACATCGTCCCGGTGTTCACCGCCGAGGTGTAACGCAGTGCTTCAAACAACGAGCCGAAGTACAGCGCCAGCAGCATGCCGAGCACGGCATGACCGAGCAGGCCGCGGGCGGTCATGGCGGTATCGCCCTTGAACAGCAGCAGGGGCAAAAACACCAGGGCGCAACACAACAGGCGCAACCCGGTCAGCAGAATCGGGTCGATGGCCTGGCTGACCTGGGCTGCCGCGGAAAACGAGACGGCAATCAACAGCGCCCATAGCAACATGCCGACGTGAGCGGCAGCAAAACCTGTGCGTTTCATGATGGGGGTTCCGGGTTAATGAATGTGTTTGGCGTAATGCCGCGGATCGAAACGCAGAACCATCAGGATCATCAGTGCCATGACGCCCATCAGTGACCACCAGGCCCATTCGAAACTGCCCAGTTGATCGCGAATCATCCCGGCGATCAGCGGCGAGAGGCCGGCGATCAGGTAACCGATGCCTTGCACGAAGGCGGTCAACCCGCCCGCGCGTTGGGGATTGTCCAGATGATCCAGCGACACGATCAGGCTCATCGGGAACAGCCCGCCGATGCCCAGTCCCAGCAGGCACGGCCACAGCAGGCTCAGGTGTCGTGGGCTTAGAATCAGCCCGCAAAAACCGGCCATGATCAGTGCCAGCAACACCACCAGCACCAGGCGCCGGTCACGGCTGCGGTTGGCGATGGCGGGTGTCAGCAACCCCGACAACACTTCCATGGCCGTCAAAAAGCCCAGCAACAAGCCGGCCTGTTGCTCGCTCCAGCCTTTTTCCACGTAGTACGGCGCCAGCCAGGCCAGCACACAGGTGTAGGACGCCGTGCCCAGGCCGAAGAAGATCGCGAGTAACCAGGCGCGGGAATTGCTGAAAAAAGATTCTTTGCGGGACGACTTTTCCCCCAATGTCGGCATTCCCGTGCGTTGAACGCACCAGAACAGCAACGCCGCCAGCGCCAGTGCCGCCCAGATCGCCAACCCCACTCGCCAACTGTCGGTGCGGGTCATCACCAGCGGCGCGAATGACGCCGCAATTGCCGCGCCAGCCATGATCGACGTCACATAGAGACCCATACACACGGAAACGTTGTCGCTGAAACGGGACTTGATCAGGGCTGGCATCAACGCTTGAATCAGCGCAATGCCGACGCCGGCCAGTACGGCGCTCAGGATCAGTTCCGCCGCCGAATCAAGGAACAACCGCGACACCGTGGCGAGGCCGATGATCAGCAGCGACAGCACTACGGTGCGCTGCTCGCCCAGGCGCTGACTGATGCCGATACCAAAGAACATCGCCAGTCCCATGGCCATGACTGGCAGCATGGTCAACAGCGAGGCCAGGCTGAAATTCAGCGGGATGTCACCGCGAATGGCAGACAGCAACGGGCCGACAGCGGCCATGGACGGACGCAGATTCAGGGCGACAAGAATGATGCTGAACATCAGCCAGAGGGCAGGGCGGGAGGTTGCGCGAACGTTTTCCATAATCGGACCTTCAGGAACAAGGAGCCGATTAGGCGCGCGAGCCTTGGAGGCGGCAAATCAGAAAGTCCGGAGCAGTATTTAGAAATTAAATAACTGTACCGCCCGCCTAATCCCCCGGTCGCGAATAGTCAATTGTTTAGCCAATCCACACCCAAGGTTCTTCAAATCCCGATTTAACGGCTTAACCGCCCGTGTGACGCTGCTGCGCATCTGTTTACTGCGGTCTTCTCTATGGACGGTTGTCCAGTCGCACTCCCTTCCGAACTCGCCTTCTGGGCCTTGTGGCACTGCCGTCACGCGCGCCCGCCGGATTCCTGCATCTCCCGCTGATTGTTCTGACAGGTCCCGCGCTGTGCGCCGGGATCAACCCGGCGGCGCCTGTGCGTTTGCCTGACGCGGATAGACGAGAATTCCCATGAGCTGTGCCACGACATCCTTCGCTACGAAAGAACAAGCCCTGACGTTTCTTGAACAGAACCCGGATATCGAAATGTTCGAGCTGTTCATCCTCGACAATAACGGTGTGCCACGCGGCAAATTGTTGCATCGCGATGAGTTGCTGGCGGTGTATGAAAGCGGTCGGCCACTGCCGAGTACCATCCTGGGACTGACCATCAATGGCGATGACGTGGAAAACTCCGGTCTGGTCTGGGACGTCGGTGATATCGATTGCCGCGCTTATCCCGTCAGCGGCAGTTTGCAGCGCATGCCGTGGCGATTGATTCCCACGGCGGCGGTGCAGGTCAGCATGCATCCGCAAGAGGGCATGCCCGCAACCATCGCCGACCCACGGCACCTGCTGGCCAAGGTCGTCGAAGGCTTGCAGGCCGAAGGTTATTACCCGGTGATGGCGGCGGAGCTGGAGTTCTATCTGCTGGATCAGCAGCGCGACGGCAACGGTCGGCCGCAACCGGCGCGGGATGCCGATGGCGGGCGGCCACGCGGGACTCAAGTCTACGGCTTGCGTGAACTGGAACAGATCGAGCCGTTTCTGGCCGACCTCTACAGTGCCTGCAAGCTCCAGGGCATTCCGGCGCGCACGGCGATTTCCGAATACGCGCCGGGGCAGGTGGAAATCACTCTCGAACACCGCACCGACGCTTTGCAGGCGATGGACGAAGCCGTGCGCTACAAGCGGCTGGTCAAGGGCGTGGCGCACAAGCACGGGATGACGGCTTGTTTCATGGCCAAGCCGTTCGATGATCTGGCCGGCACCGGCATGCACATGCATGTCAGCCTGGCGGACAAGGACGGCAATAACCTGTTCGCCAGCGAGGCCTCGGACGGCACGCCGCTGCTCAAGCACGCGGTCGGCGGGATGCTCGCCACATTGCTCGATGCGTTGCTGTTGTTCTGTCCGAATGCCAACTCGTACCGTCGTTTCCAGACCAACAGCTACGCACCCCTGGCGGCCACTTGGGGCGTGGACAACCGCACCGTGAGTTTGCGAGTGCCCGGCGGGCCGGCATTCTCCCGGCATATCGAGCACCGTATTTGTGGTGCCGACGCCAATCCGTATCTGGCGGCGGCGGCGATCCTGGCCGGTATTCATCGCGGCATCCGCGAGCAACTTGACCCCGGGGCGCCGGTGGAGGGCAACGGTTACGCCCAGGCTGCGCAATTGTTGCCGACCGACTGGTTGACCACGTTACGAGCGCTGGAAGGCTCGAATTGGGCCAGGGAAGCATTCGGCAGTGAGTTTCTTGGCGTCTATCTGGCAGTGAAACGAGCCGAATACCGGCAATTCATGGGCGAAGTCGGTGAGCAGGATTGGCGCTGGTATCTGCATCAGGCTTGAAACGGGTCGCCAGTATTGAAAGTTTTGGCCTAATGCCAGAAGCCAACTATTCGTTGGCTTCTTTTTCACGAAATATTGATGGTTGACTGATTAAGATTTGTGGCGTCTCGGTCAATGAAATTTTCACATTTGCCGCGGGCACTTCTTTTCAGGAACAGCCGATCACATGTTGAAGTTCAAAGCCGTGCGCCCCGAATGGGTGACGTTGGTTTCCAGTGCCTTTCTATTGGCAGGGTTCAATTTAGTTCTCTGGCAACACCTCTTCGATATCACCGCTGCAGACGGTCAAGGCATCGTCATGCGTGTCGCGTTCGGGCTGATGATCCTGGCGGCCTTCAACATTGTGCTGACCTTGCTGGCATTCCGACCCGTGATGAAACCCGTGTTGACGCTGATCTTTCTGATCAGTGCCGGTGTGGCGTACTTCATGAGCCAATATGGCGTGCTGATCGACGCCGGTATGTTGCGTAACTTCGCCGAAACCAATGCCACGGAAGTACGCGACTTACTCTCGCTAAAACTGTTTGTTTATATCGTGCTGCTCGGCGTCTTGCCGTCGTGGTTGTTGTGGAAAATCCCGGTTAATTATCGTCGCTGGCACCGTGAGTTATTAAGTAAAGTGCTGGTGAGTGTCGCGTCGGTTGCGGTGATCGGCGGTGTCGCATTGGTCAACTATCAAGGCCTGTCGTCGTTGTTTCGCAATCACCATGAATTGCGTCTGATGGTGGTGCCGAGCAACTACATAGGTGCCTCGTTCGGTTATCTGCGTGAGCAAGTGGTGTCTGCACGGCAACCATTCGCCAAACTGGGTGAAGATGCCCAGAAAAAACCGGCCTGGCAGGCCCATGACCGTAAATCCCTGACGGTACTGGTAGTGGGCGAAAGTGCCCGGGCCGAGAACTTCGGCATCCTGGGTTATGACCGCGACACCACGCCGAAACTGAGTAAGGAATCCGGCCTGATTGCCTTCACCGATGTGCATTCGTGCGGCACGGAAACGGCGGTGTCGGTGCCCTGCATGTTCTCCAACATGGGCCGCAAGGATTACGACGCCAGCAAGGCGAAGAACCAGGAAGGCCTGCTGGACGTGCTCAAGCGTGCCGGTCTCGAGGTGATCTGGCGCGATAACCAGTCGGGCTGCAAAGGCACCTGCGATCGGGTCACTGTCGACGACGTGAGTGACCTGAAAGACCCGGTGCTGTGCGCCAACAGTGAGTGCCGCGATGAAATTCTCCTGCAAGGCATGCAGCACTTCATCGACACGCTGAATAAAGACACCGTGCTGGTCCTGCACCAAATGGGCAGTCACGGTCCGGAATACTTCAAGCGCTACCCGAAAGAGTACGAACACTTCACGCCTGTGTGTGAAAGCAATGCGCTGAACAATTGCAGTCGCGAAAGCATCGTCAATGGCTACGACAATACGCTGGTGTATACCGACCACGTGCTGTCGACCCTGATCGATCTGTTGCGCAGCAACCAGGGCAAAGTCGATACCGCGATGCTGTATCTGTCGGACCACGGCGAGTCGCTGGGCGAATACAACCTGTTCCTGCATGGCACGCCTTACATGCTCGCACCGGAACAACAGAAGCATGTAGCGATGCTGGCGTGGTTCTCCGACAGCTATCAAAAGTCGTTCTCGGTGGACACCCATTGCCTGCAGCAGAATCGTGAAAAGCCCTTGAGCCAGGACAACCTGTTCCATTCGATGCTCGGTCTGCTGGAGGTCAACAGCACGGTCTACAACCCGGGGCTGGATATGTTCGCCGGATGCCGCGGCGCAATGGGCGACGGTGTGCTGGCCAAAAAATGAGCGACACGACCTTTTTTTCACGTAACGACCGCTAATCTGCGGCGCCTGGAACATCCAACAAGAGCCATTAAACATGTCCGCGCAGCCCCCATCCGCCTTCGAGCTTGAGTTCGCCCGGCGCTACGATCAGGAACACGCCCGCGTCTGTAAACAGCCGCGACCGCGCGGCCTGGCGGGGCGTTTGACGTTCTGGCGCGAAGAGCAATTGGTGCGTAACGCGCTGCAGGTCGCTGGCGAACCGGGATTGATTCTTGATGTGGCCTGCGGGGTCGGGCGTTTCTGGCCGGTGCTGGCCGAGCATGCGAACCGGGTGATCCTCGCGACCGATCCATCTCAGGACATGCTCGATCATGCTAGCACCCACCATCCGCAGAACCTGCTGAAACGGATCAAGACCTTTCAGAGTTCAGCCTTCACCATCGGCTTGTCGGCGAATGCGGTTGACTGCATTTTTTGCCTGCAACTGTTTCAACGCATCGCCTGTCCCGAGCATCGATTGGCCATGTTGCGCGAGTTCCACCGGGTCAGTCGCGATACGGTGATTGTGGCGGTGCGGGTTGATGGGCGTTTCAAGCTCGAGCGTTCGGACGTGGAGGGCGCACAGGCCCAGCCACAGGCCAGCAAGGCCGAGCTTGAGGCCGAGTTCAGGCAGGCGGGTTTCTGCTTGCTCAGTCACCAGGACTTGGTACCGGGTTGCACGCGGATGCGGGTCTACGTGTTGCGTAAGGACAGCTAGTCTCCAACTGTCAGACAATTCTTGCTGTTCGGCAGGTATTTTCGCTAAAGCTCTTGTTCAGTGAATGCGCGGAAATCGCCGGGGGCGATATATACTGCGCGCCATTCTTCAAGGGAGAGCCGTGTGGCCATCGATATTCACTGGATTCGCGACAACGATAGCCTCGGTCAGTTTTGCACCGAGTGGCAGCAGCTGCCATTCGTTGCCCTCGACACCGAATTCATGCGGGTCGACACCTTTTACCCGATCGCAGGCCTGCTGCAGATCGGCGATGGCGTACGCGCTTACCTGATTGACCCACTGACCATCGACAACTGGCAGCCCCTGGCCGCGTTGCTGGAAAACCCGGCCGTGGTCAAGGTCGTGCATGCGTGCAGCGAAGACCTCGAAGTCCTGCTGCGTCTGACCGGCAGTCTGCCGGCGCCGCTGTTCGACACCCAACTGGCCGCTGCTTACCTGAACCTGGGTTTCTCCATGGGCTATTCGCGGCTGGTGCAGGACGTGCTCGGCATCGACCTGCCGAAGGGCGAGACCCGTTCCGACTGGCTGCAACGTCCACTGTCCGAGACTCAGATCAGTTACGCGGCCGAAGATGCCGTGCATCTGGCGGAGGTTTTCGTACAGCTGCGTCCGAAGCTTTCTGACGAAAAATACGCGTGGGTCCTGGAAGACGGTGCCGAGCTGGTCGCCAATCTGCGGCGCGAGGTCGACCCGTACGAGGTCTATCGCGACGCCAAACTGGCCTGGAAGCTGTCCCGCGCCCAGCTCGCCGTGTTGCGTGAACTCTGCGCCTGGCGCGAGCGTGAAGCCCGCGCCCGTGATCTGCCGCGCAACCGCATTATCCGTGAACATTCACTGTGGCCGTTGGCACGCACCCAACCGGACAACCTCGGCGCACTGGCGAAAATCGAAGACATGCACCCGCGCACCGTGCGTCAGGACGGCGAATTTCTGCTTGATCTGATCAAGCGCTCTGGCAGTGTGTCGCCTGATCAGTGGCCGCCAGCGGTGCCGGAGCCATTGCCGGTGGAAGCCGCCGCGCTGGTCAAACAGCTGCGTGCCATAGGCCAGGCCGAAGCCGAGCGCCTGAACATCGCACCGGAGCTGATGCTGCGCAAGAAAACCCTGGAAGCGCTGCTCAAGAGCGGCTTCCCCAATGGTCCTTACCAATTGCCTGATTCGCTGCGTGGCTGGCGCCGCGAATTGATGGGCCAGGCGCTGCTCGACAGCCTGGCCACCGCCGGAGAACAGCCTTGAAACGTATTTGCTCGATTTATCGAAGCTCGAAGAAAAACGGGATGTACCTCTATGTGCTCAAAAGCGATGCACTGGAGCGCGTGCCTGAACCCCTGATGGCGGCTTTCGGCAAAGCCATCCACGCTTTCGACCTGGTGTTGACCCCCGAGCGCAAGCTGTCGCGCGAAGACATTGCTGTAGTACTGGAGAACCTCGACAAGCAGGGCTACCACCTGCAAATGCCACCGGCCGAGGATGAATACATCGAACACTTGCCGGAAGAATTGCTGCGCCGCAACGACCCGATGTAATCGGCAGACAGGCTCTGTTCAGAGCCTTATGAAACACTGGAATGATTTTGGCGATGGCCGTGACGATGGAGTGATCCTCCGTCGGCGGTCGTCTGCACTGTTTTTGAAAGGTTTGAAACATGCGCGTTCTGATTGCTGAACACGACCACCCTGTGTATGCCCAACTGTTGCGTCAGGCAGCGCCTGATCTGGAAGTATTGACCAGCGGCGACTCCGCCGAACTGGCCCGTCAGGCCGCCGACTGCCAGGTCTGGCTCGGTCAGCCGGACCTGCTGGCGACGCTGTTGCGTCAGGGCCACACGCCTGCATGGCTGCAGTCGACCTGGGCCGGTATCACGCCGCTGCTGGCCGATGGCTTGCCACGGCACTATCGGCTGACTCGCGCGGTAGGGATTTTCGGTCAGGTCATGGCTGAATATGTGCTGACTTACATGCTCGGCCACGAGCGCGAAGTGTTGGCGCGGCTGGTCAGCCAGGTCGAGCGCAAATGGGACAATCGCCAGGGTCAAAGCCTGGCTGGACGCAAGGTGCTGATTGTCGGCACCGGTGACATCGGTCAGACAGTGGCGCAGTTTCTGCTGCCGTTTGGCGTCGAGTTATACGGCATCGCCAGCACCGCCCGGGAGCAGGCGCCCTTTGTCGAAGTCGGCGCGCTGAGCGATTTGCCGCGCCTGGTCGGTGAGGTGGATTACGTGATCAATCTGCTGCCGAATACCCCCAATACGCACGACCTGTATGACGCTGCCCTGTTCAAGCAGTTCAAGGCGACCGGGTTGTTCATCAACGTCGGGCGCGGCGTTGCGGTGGTCGATGCGGATCTGGTGGAAGCCTTGAAGGAAGGGCATCTGGCCGGGGCTGTGATCGACGTCTGCCGTCAGGAACCACTGCCGCAACGTCATCCGTTCTGGACCGCGTGGGGCCTGCTGCTGACCGGCCACAGCTCGGCACCGACCTCGCCACCGGCGATGGTGAAGCTGTTTGTCGAGAACCTGCGGGCGTATCAGGCGGGTGAAGCGTTGCGTGGGGAAGTGGATTTCGCGCGCGGGTATTGAGGCGCAGCTGAAAAGATCGCAGCCTTCGGCAGCTCCTACAGGGTTTTGTGAACACCTGTGGGAGTTGCCGGAGGCTGCGATCTTTTGCTTTTACAGGGTGAAATCACCCTCGGCCGCCAACTCGCTCAGCGGACGACGCGGGCTTGGCTCTTCACGTGCTTGCAGGTACTCGGCCAGTGTCGCCTTGTCGCCCAGCTTGCCGATCGCCACGGCGGCGTGCAGCGCATAACCCTCAGGAATGTTCAGCTCCTTGCGGGTCAGCTCCTGATCGAAACCGGCCATGCCGTGGGTGTGCCAGCCGCTGATGCTCGCTTGCAACGCCAGGTGGCCCCAGGCGGAACCGGTGTCGAAGGTGTGCCACAGCGCCGGGGTTTCTTCGCTGGCGCCAGGTGCCACGAAGGTAGTTTTCGAGATCACGATCACCAGCGCCGAGGCGTGCTGTGCCCAGCTGCGGTTGAACTCGTTCAGCAGGCCCAGGTAACGCTCCCAGTTCGGCGTGTCGCGACGCGCATAGAGAAACCGCCAAGGCTGCGAGTTGTACGCCGATGGCGCCCAGCGGGCGGCTTCGAAGAAGCTCAGCAGGGTCTCTTCGGGGATGGTTTCGCCGGTGAAGGCGCGGGGCGACCAGCGATCGGTGAACTGAGGGTGAATGGCGTAGTCGGCAACGCGTGGATTAGCACTCATCAAGAGATTCCTTTACGTTTGAAAGTGAGGGTTGTCGTAAAAACCGGCAGATACAGTTGAGTTGAGCGCCAGGTTTTTTTGAGCCGGCAGTTCACCTGAATGCAACGCGGTTGAGCGTTAATGGCACTTGGGCAGGGTTCCTTGCGACTGGCAAAGCTACTGGGTGGCGCAGAAACTGACAAGTGCCGTCGTACCGGCAGTCGCCAATGCTTGGCCCGCCGGTGCCTTGGCACTAGACTGGCGGCCTTTTCACCACCTGATGTTGATGCTTGAGCCATGGCCGCCAAAGTCGAACCGTTCTGGATACGCAAAACCCTCGATCAACTCGATCAAGAGGAATGGGAATCGCTGTGCGACGGCTGTGGCCTGTGCTGCCTGCAAAAGCTCGAGGACGAAGACGACAACGCCGTCTACTACACGCGTATCGCCTGCAAACTGCTGGACCTCAAAACCTGTCAGTGTACCGATTACCCCAACCGTCGCGACTTTGTCCCCGATTGCATCCAGCTCACGCCGGGCAAGGCCGATGAGTTCAAATGGTTGCCGCCGACCTGCGGTTATCGACTGGTCAGCGAAGGCAAGGACCTGCCGCTCTGGCATCACCTGGTGTGCGGTGATCGTGATGCGGTACATCACGAACGTATCTCCCAGTCCGGGCGCATGCTCGCCGAAGGCAGCGTGGCCGAAGACGATTGGGAAGATCATCTGATTTTTCGCGCGGGTTAGTGCACAGCGCACACAAAATCGGCGGTAATTACAAGAAATTGGGGCCGCTACGCAGCCCAGCGCGAGCAAGCTCGCTCGCCACAATAGGAGTGTGTATGGCGGTGGGAGTGCTGCGGGTGTTGGCTGTAGGGCTGCTGGCCCTGAGTTCGCCCGTGTGGGCGGCGAAGAAAGTCGATCTGGATTATCACGTGCGCCTGTTGCCGCAAAGCGATCAGGCCGAAGTACGCCTGACCCTGGCCCAAGGCTCGGCGGTGCGCAGTCTGGATTTCGATTTGGGCGATGGCAGTCACTACAGCGATTTCAAGGCCGACGGCCAATGGCAGCTCAAACCGGGCACGCAGGCCCGTGGTGTCTGGCGCCCGGCCGCCGACAAGGCCAGCCTGACCTACCGCGTGCGCATCAGCCATGGGCGCAAGAACGGCAGTTTCGACACGCGCATGACACCAACGTGGGCGCTGATGCGTGGTGATGACCTGGTGCCCGCGGCCAAACTCGATCAGCAGGACGGTATCGAGCTGGTGTCACGCCTGGAATTCGAATTGCCCACGGGTTGGAAAAGCGTCGAAACCGGCTGGCCGCGGATCGGCAAAAACAAGTTCCGCATCGATAACGTCTCGCGCCTGTTCGACCGTCCTACCGGTTGGATGCTCGCCGGTAACCTCGGCAGCCGTCGCACGCGACTGGGGGAAACCGAAGTCACCGTGGCCTCGCCCCAAGGCCAGGGGATGCGCCGCATGGATGTGCTGACGCTGCTGACGTTCGTCTGGCCGCAAGTGCAGGAGGTTTTTCCGCGTCACCCCAGCAAACTGCTGATCGTCGGCGCCAATGACCCGATGTGGCGTGGCAGCCTCGCCGCGCGGGAATCGATCTATCTCAATAGCCGCCTGCCGCTGGTCAGCGAAAGCGGCACCAGTGCCTTGATGCGTGAATTGGCTCAGGTGTTCGGGCGGATCAACGATAGCCAGCGCAGCGACTGGATCAGCGAAGGGTTTGCCGAGTATTACGCCATCGAACTGGTGCGCCGAGCGGGCGGCATGAGTGATGAGCGGTATGAGAGCCTGCAGAGCAAATTGACCAAGGACAGCCAGAAGGTCACCACCTTGCGCGGGGAGCAGATCAATCCGGCGCAGGTGGCCAAAGCGGTGGTGTTGCTGCAGGAACTGGATCGCGAGATTCGCCTGAAGACCCGCAACAAGCGTTCGCTGGATGATGTATTGCGTGGGGCGATGCGTTTGGAGAGTGTCGATACCAAGGAATTCGTTCAGCTCAGTGAGAGCGTTATTGGCGAGTCTTCCAAGGTGCTCGATACCGGGTTGTTGCAATAGAAAATCAAAAGATCGCAGCCTTCGGCAGCGCCCACAGGCGCGTAGGAGCTGCCGAAGGCTAGGGCCGTGTTCGGACGATCTTTTGACCTTAAAAGGTTAAACCCCGGCTTTCGGCGACTTCAAAGAATCATTGCCCGTCACGGTCGCAGTTTTGGTCGCCGCCTCGGCATTGGCCTTCAACCGACTCAACTCTTCCCCGGCACGCTCAATCCTGGCCCGAGCGTTAACCATGTCCTGACGGCTCTTTTCCAGAAAGCTTTTCGCCGAACTGTGCCCGGTAATACCCCGCGCCATCGCTACGCCGCCAATGGCCACTTGAAGCAACCCGAACACACCACCGCGCCGCAGGCCTTTGCCGACCATTACCACGCCGCCGGCCAGGGAACCGATGCGCTCCCAACCCTGGACGTTCTGCGCGGGCTGAGTCTGGAACGGGGTGGATTCGATGCGCTCTACGCGTTTGAGGTCGCTCATGATCTGTCTCCAGGCTTCAAGAATGGATAATTAAGCTGACTGCCGAGGCGGTCGGCTCGTTCCATCGGATGTGCGGTGATTCAGCGGAATTTCGGGCCTGAGCGGGTGTTGTTGCCCTTGGCCATGCGGTCGTACAGCACCACGTTGACCGTGGCCGCCAGGTTCATGCAGCCGGTGGTCGGGATATAGACCACGTCTTCGCACCAGTCGCGGATCTCTTTATCCAGCGAACCGTCTTCGGGGCCAAAGATGTAGAGGGCGCGATCCGGGTGCGTGTATTCCGGCAGCGAGCGGGCGCCGTCGACCAGTTCCACGGCAACCGGTACACAACCCAGCGGCAGGATTTTCTTCAGGTCGTCAATGCCGATCAGGGGAATGTCGTAGTGGACTTTCTTGGTGTCGGTGACGAAATCAGCGGCGCGTTCATAGCGCTTGCCGGTGTAAAACACCGACGCCACGCCATAGCAACCGGCGGCGCGCATCACCGAACCGACGTTCTCCGGTGATTTGGGGTTATACAAACCAATGCAGCTGTACCGTTTGTCTGCCACGAGCGGGGTGCCTTCGGGAAAAAAGCGCGATTATACGGGGATTGGGGGAGGGGTGTTCAGTTTGGAGATGATCGTACCCACGCTCTGCGTGGGAATGCCGCCAGGGACGCTCCGCGTTCCGCTTTCGAATGTGACGCAGAGCGTCACGGGATGCATTCCCACGCAGAGCGTGGGAACGATCAGCAGATCTTCAGTCTTCTTTCTTCATCAGTCCGGCCAACGCCGCAAACGGGTTATGCGTTGCCTTGGCGATCTTCGGCGTACTCAGCGAGCCTTCGTCGAAATACTGCTGATCGGTGTAACGCGAATGCTCGTTGTCATGGCAATACAGGCACAACAGCTCCCAGTTCGAACCGTCCTGCGGGTTGTTGTCGTGGTTGTGGTCGCGGTGGTGCACGGTCAGCTCGCTCAGGCGTTTACCGGAGAACTCACGGGCGCAGCGGCCGCACACGTGCGGGTACATCTTCAAGGCCTTGTCGCGGTAACCCATTTCCTTGTCGCGCTGGTTATCGGCAAGGATGCGGTCCAGCTTCGACGTGTTGGTTGGGGTGGACGAACTCATGGGTTCACCTTTGTAAAAGACTAATGACGGTTATGTGTTGAAGTTTAGCCTAGCCCTTGAGCTTCTCGGCAATCCAGATGGTGTGGCGGGTGCCTTTGTTGCCGTGGGCGAAGACCTGCACTTCTTCGGCCTTGAAGCCGGCCTTTTTCAGCTTGTCGGAAAACTGCCGGTCAGCGCTGGCCGACCACACCGCCAGCACGCCCTTGGGTCGCAGGGCCTTGGCGCAGGCGCTCAGGCCACCGGCGGAGTAGAGCCAGCTGTTGGCCTTCTGGGTCAGGCCTTCGGGGCCGTTGTCGACGTCGAGCATGATTGCGTCGAAACCCTGCGGCTCGGCTTGCAGCACCTTGGCCACGTCTTCCATGCGGATCACCGTACGCGAGTCGAGCAGCGGGTTGCCGGCTTTTTCGCCCAACGGCCCACGGTTCCACTCCACCACGCCGGGCACCAGTTCGGCGACCACCACTTCAGCGGTCTTGCCCAAATGCTTGAGCGCCGAGGCGAGGGTGAAGCCCATGCCCAGGCCGCCGATCAATACCCGCGAATTCGGCCGGCCGGCGACCTTGCGGCAAGGGATTTCGGCCAGGGCATCTTCGGAGCCGTGCATGCGGGTGTTCATCAACTGCCCGCCATCGCCGCCCTGGATCTTGATGACGAAGTCCTCGCCGTATTCGAACAGGCACAGGGCACCGCCGTTTTCAGGAATGGGGGTGGTGTCGAGCAGAACGAAACGTTTCATGGGGCTCTCTTGGGGGGAAATGGACAGACGGAAGAAGGCAAACGAACGCGGTTGGGAGTAGCCTGCAAAAGACCACAAGGCCAACGGAGCCATTGATGAAGCGCACCATTCTAACGGCCATTGCCCTGGCCGCGCTCTCGATAACTGCAGTGCAGGCCCAGGAGCAGCAAACCATCCCCACCGGCCCCACGCCGATACCCGGTTCGCCCGGCACTGCCACGCCGACGCCGTACCCGCAGATTACCCCGACCACTGTGCCCAAGACCGGCAACGGTGGGCCACCATTGTTGCCGCCGATCGAAATGCCCAACCCGCCCAAGGACCAGACCTTGCCGGGCCTTGAGCCGAGCACGACGAAAATCAAAACGCCGGGCGGATAGTGTCTAAATCTGCTGCGAGAGCAGTTGCCCGTCGGCCATGCGCAAGCGTTTGGAGAGGGAGACGGCGAGGGCGCGGATGATCTTGGCGGCGATTTTCGGTGCCTCGTTGAGCATCTTTTCCAGGGAGTCCTTGCCCAGGTTGAGCAACTGGCAGTTGCTCGCGGCCACACAACTGGCTGAGCGCCGTTCGCCGTCGAGCACGGCCATTTCGCCGAACGCCCGACCGCTGCGCAAGGTCGCCATGGTCACCCGTTGCCCTTCGCTGTTGGTCTTTTGCACCGCGACCTGGCCGGTGTGGATGATGCACATGAAACTGCCGGCATCGCCCTCATGGAAGATCTCTTCGCCTTCGGCGATGGTGCTGATGCTGAAGTAACCCGAAGCCGCCACGAAGTCCGCCGGCAGCAGTTGATCGAACAGGCCACAGTCCATCAGCCAGTCGCGAATTTCTTTGTTCAGTAAGGTCGGTTCTGACATATCGTCACGGTCTTTTTCTTGTGTCTGTTGCTGTTCCAGGCGCGCCCGGCGTCTGGTGTTAAGACCGGGACTCCGGGCCAAGTTCCTCAGGCAATGCCCAAAACCTTCAAAACAAATGCGTATTCGAGGGCTACGTCACGTAATCCCTGGTAGCGACCGCTCATCCCGCCATGCCCGGCGCCCAATTCAGTCTTGAGCAGCAGCGGGGTGGTGTCGGTTTTGGTCGCGCGCAATTTCGCCACCCACTTGGCCGCTTCCCAGTACTGCACGCGACTGTCGTTGTAGCCGGCGATCACCAGCGTTGCCGGATAGGCTTGCGCGGTGACGTTTTCATACGGGGCGTAGGCCTTGATCCGATCATAGACGTCTGGTTCTTGCGGGTTGCCCCATTCGTCGTATTCGGTGACGGTCAGCGGCAACTCCGGGTCGAGCATGGTGTTGAGTACGTCGACGAACGGCACTTCGGCAATCGCCACGCCGAACAGCTCCGGCCGCTGATTGAGCACCGCGCCGATCAGCAGGCCACCGGCGCTGCCGCCACTGATTGCCAGCTGCGATGAGGTGGTGAAGCCGTTGGCGATCAGGTGTTCGGCGCAGGCGATGAAGTCGCTGAAGGTGTTGTGCTTGTGTTCCTGCTTGCCGGCGCGATACCAGGCTTCGCCCAATTCACCGCCACCGCGCACATGCGCGATGGCAAACGCCATGCCGCGATCCAGCAGGCTCAGGCGGGCGTGGGAGAACCACGGGTCGAGGCTTTCGCCGTAAGCGCCGTAGCCGTACAGATAAAGCGGCGTCGGCTTGCCGAGGAATTCGCGTTTGACCACCAGGCTGATCGGCACTTGCGTACCGTCCGGGGCCGTGGCCCAAAGCCGCTGGCTGACGTACGCGTCGGCGTCGAACGGGCCGAGTACCGGGGTTTCCTTGAGCACTTTCTGCTCGCCGGTGGCCAGGATCAGTTGGCGGATTTGCGCCGGACGGTTCAAGGCCTCGTAGCGCAGACGGATTCTGTCGCTGATAAATTCCAGGCTGTTCTGCACATGCAGGCTGTAAGCCGCATCCGGTAATTGCACGCGATACGGCACCAAGTCCCGTGGGTAGACTTCGATGATCGGCAGGCCTCCTTCACGCAGGCTCAGGGTCATGGCCTCGGCGTTCAGGCTCATGCCATCGATCATCACCGTGTCGCTGTGGGGGATCAGGTTCTGCCAGTCGGCTTCGGTCGGCGCGACGCCGGTGTCGGCGGCCTGGTACAGGGCGAAGTTGATGCCGTCACGGTTGGTGCGGATCAACCACGTCCACTCGCCATCGAGTTTGCCGTGATCGACGTCGTATTCATGGTCTTCGACCCGCGGCGCCAGGCAGGTAAAGGCCTGGTGCGGCAGCGAGGCGTCGAGCGCCCAGACTTCACTGGTGGTCTTGCTGCCCAGTGACAGCAGCAATTGCCGTTCGGAACTTGAGCGGTAGCAATGCAGGAAGAATCGGCCGTCCGGCTCATGGAACACTTCTTCGGCGGCGGTGCCGTCCAGTCGATAGCGGAACAGTTTGTGCGGGCGATGGGTGTCGTCGAGTTCACCGAAGAACAGCGTCAGGCTGTCATTGGCCCAGGTCATGCTGCCGTCGCAGTCCTGGAATTCCAGTTCGCTGACGCGGCCGCTGGACAATTCCTTCACGAACAGCGTGTAAACCTCCTCGCCACTGGAATCGATGCTGTAGGCCAGGCGCTGGTGGTCCGGGCTGACGCTGAACGCGCCCAAGGAAAAGAAACCGCCCTTGGCCAGCACGTTCGGATCGAGCAGCAGGAGTTCCTGGCTTTCGTCGATGCGCAGGCTGCCATCGGTCGGACGTGGGCAGCGGTAATGGCGGGCGTATTCGTCGCCGGCCGTGGTGCGGGTGTAATACAGGTACGGGCCCCAGGGCGAGGGCAGCGACAGATCGGTTTCGAGAATCCGCCCCTTGATCTCTTCGAACAGGGTTTCGCGCAGCCCGGCCTGATCGGCGGTTTGCGCCTCCTGATAGCGGTTTTCAGCTTTCAAGTAATCGAGCACTGCGTCGGTGTCGCGCTCCTGCAGCCAGGCATACGGGTCATCGCCGTCGGCCTTGTGGGCAATGGGCGCGTCGGAAACGTTGGCGGATAAGGGCATGAATGGCTCTCGAACAAAGTACGGAATAGGGCTTCGCAACCTTTGGAAGCGGGCTTGTGTGGCGAGGGAGCCTGCTCCCGTTGGGCTGCGAAGCGGCCCCCAAAAAGGAACTGCTGCGCAGTTCAACGGGAGCAAGCTCCCTCGCCACAGACAAGCCCCCTCGCCACATCTGCCGCTCCCACATTGGGACAAGCCTGAAGTGCGAAAAGTCGTTACTATAAGCGCCTCTTTGCCTGCCTTGCCATGGACACCATGACCGAGAACGACTATCTGATCGCTTGGGGCCTCTACGCCTTTGCCGCTTTAGGCTGCCTGTTGGTGTGGATGCGCATCACCCGCTGGATGTGGCGCTGGCTGCGTGAGCCGCTGCGGCTGCTGATGGCGGTGTTGCTGTTCAGCCCGACCATCATCGACCCGGTGAAGGAAAAGGTCGCCCCTGCCATTGCCATTACTGCGCTGGATCTGCTGTTCAAGGTCGGCAACAACGCCTGGCGGGCGATTTCCGATCTGTTCATGTACGGCATGATTGCCTTCGGCCTTTACCTGGTGCTCGTGGCGATCCGTTTCCCGATCGAGCGCGCATCCAAGGCTCGCAAGGAGCGGGCGGAGGCCGCCAAGGCTGCGGCGCGGGCCGACGAGCCTGAAGGCGATCAACCGTTCGGCGGTGCCGGTGATGATCGTTACGGCCGGCCACCGGTACCGAGCAACCCGCAGCGTTTGCGGGTTGAACCACGTCTGTAACAGTGCCCCTGCCTTTCATCGAGAGTCCGAGCATGTGTGAGTTATTGGGCATGAGCGCCAATGTCCCGACCGATATCGTGTTCAGCTTCACCGGGCTGATGCAGCGCGGCGGCCGCACCGGACCGCACCGTGACGGTTGGGGCATCGCTTTCTATGAAGGCCGTGGCCTGCGGTTGTTTCAGGACCCGGCGGCGAGCAGCGAGTCGGAAGTGGCGAACCTGGTACAGCGCTATCCGATCAAGAGCGAAGTGGTGATCGGGCACATCCGCCAGGCCAATGTCGGCAAGGTCTGCCTGTCCAACACCCATCCGTTTGTGCGCGAGTTGTGGGGACGCAACTGGTGTTTCGCCCATAACGGGCAGTTGGCCGATTTCAACCCGACCGCCAGTTTCTACCGCCCCGTCGGCGATACCGACAGCGAAGCGGCATTCTGCGATTTGCTCAACCGGGTGCGTGCTGCGTTCCCTGAGCCGGTAGAGATCGAAGAACTGCTGCCGGACCTGGTGGCCGCTTGTGCCGAGTACCGCAGCAAAGGCGTGTTCAACTGCTTGCTCAGCGACGGCGACTGGCTGTTCTGCTACTGCTCGACCAAACTGGCGCAAATCACTCGCCGTGCCCCGTTCGGCCCGGCACGCTTGAAGGACGTCGATGTGATCGTCGACTTCCAGGCCGAAACCACGCCCAACGATGTGGTCACGGTGATCGCCACCGAACCCTTGACCGAAAACGAAACCTGGACCCGCTACGAACCGGGCCAATGGAGCCTGTGGCGACGCGGTGAATGCGTCAGCCAGGGCAAGACCGAATAAGGATCTCCCCCCCCATGTTGCTCAGTTATCTACGGCTGGTGTTGTTCGCGGCAGGCCTGTTGATCGGTGTCCAGGTGCCTGGTTTCATCAGTGACTATGCCAAGCGGGTCGAGGCGCATCTGATCGAGGCGCAAAGCGGTTTGAGCGGTTTTCAGGGCACTGCCAATCAGTTTTTCAAGGGCGATATGCAGGCGCTGGTGGCCCATTACCGTGCCAGCGAAGACCCGATCTTTCGCAGTGATGCCGACAGCCTGAGCGCTTTGCTCACCCGTCAACTGGCCCTCGACAAGCAATTCCAGGCCATGCAGGGCCCGTGGTACATCCGCTTCCTGCAAGTGGTGCTGGCGGCCGACCCGGACATTCGCAAGGAAACCTGGAATGGCTACAGCTACCAGATTCTGCTGACGCCGGAAGCGATGATCTGGGGCATGAGCGGCGCGTTGCTGCTGTCGTTCGGCATTGAATGCCTGTTCCGACTGATCGACTGGGTGGTGCTGGGCGGCAAACGCCTGCGCCAGAGCCGACCGATCGAAGAGCGGGATTTGCGCGGGTTGTAAGAAAAAGATCAAAAGATTGCAGCCTTCGGTAGTGCCCACAGGCGCGTAGGAGCTGCCGAAGGCTGCGATCTTTTGATTTTGATATTGATCATCAACGACTCAAAACAATGTAATCCTCACCCATCTGCCGCGCATACCGCTCCAGCACCTGCTGGCACAGTGCAACAATCTCCTCGACCCACTCCACGCCAACCCGCCATGACACCACCACCTGCAAATTCGGCGGCCGTTGATCGATGGCCAGCAAGGTCAACTCTCCTCGGGCCAGTTCCTCGGCCACCAGCACCGGTGGCAGGGCGCCTATACCGAAGCCGTCCCGCAGTAAACGGGTAATCGCCGACACTGAGTTCACGCAGTTCAGTCGTGGCGCCATGACCCCGTTGGCTTGCATCAGGCTCACGATGTCCTGGTGCGGACGGGAGTTTTTCGAATAGGTAATGATCCGCTCCCGCGCCAGGTCGGCGACACCTGAATACTCACGGTTGTAGATGGAATTGCTGGCCACGATCCAGCCCATCGGATGACTGGCCAGCTCCAGGCTGCGCACGCTTTCCTGGCGTAACAGGTCGGTTTGCAGAATCAGATCGAGAAAGCCTTTTTGCAGCTGATCGCAGAGGTTGAGCGCGGTATCGGCCACCAGCTCGATTTCCACCAGCGGGTAGTGATCCATCATCTGTGCCACCAACGGGCTGAGCCAAGTGTGGATCACCGTGTCCATGACACCGATCCGCACCCGTCCGGCCTTGCTCGAACGCGTCTCGATCGCCTGCTTGAGCGCCTGCATCGTGTCCATCATCTGCTCGGCATACTCGAGCACTTTCAGGCCTTCGGGGGTCAGGCTCACACCGCGGGAGTCGCGCAGAAACAGCTTCACCCCGAGCTCGCTCTCGAGCACGGCGATGCGGCTGGAAATCGACGCCTGGGTGGTGAAGAGCTTGTCTGCCGTCAGGCGAAAACTCTTGAGTCGGGCGACCCAGACAAACGTCTCGAGAAACTTCAGGTTCATGGGGGCAGCTCGTGGATAAAGTTTTTCTTATGTCTAGGGCGGGGTTTTATTAGTTGGACGCAGCGGGGCCAACCGCCCAAAAATCAGGCCATCCGGTTCCCACGATAGGCGTCGTCGGGGCTCAGAACAATACCAATAAAATATGCACGGAGATTTTGCCATGAGTGCGCCCGACACCCTCGATATCCCCAAGTCCACG
This sequence comes from Pseudomonas sp. Pseusp18, assembly GCF_059506005.1. Lineage (NCBI taxonomy): Bacteria > Pseudomonadati > Pseudomonadota > Gammaproteobacteria > Pseudomonadales > Pseudomonadaceae > Pseudomonas > Pseudomonas sp. Pseusp18. Next base: position 5,046,824 of record NZ_CP169240.1, on the reverse strand, counting down.
GCTCGCCCGGGACCTTTTGACTGGTACCGCAACATCAACAAACAGGAGCGTCGCACGTTCTGGAGCTGCAAGATCGGCTATGGCCTGGATGGCATGGACACCCAGATGCTCAGCTTCGTCGTGCCGACCCTGATTGCCATGTGGGGCATCACCACCGGCCAGGCCGGGCTGATCCACACCAGCACCCTGATCGCCTCGGCCATCGGTGGTTGGGTGGCGGGGATTCTCTCCGACCGCATCGGTCGGGTGCGCACTCTGCAACTGACGGTGCTGTGGTTTGCGTTCTTCACTTTCCTCTGCGGCTTCGCGCAGAACTACGAGCAACTGCTGATTGCGCGCACCTTGATGGGCTTTGGTTTTGGCGGTGAGTGGACGGCCGGCGCAGTGCTGATCGGTGAGGTGATTCGCGCCAAGGACCGTGGCAAAGCCGTCGGCATGGTGCAGTCGGGTTGGGCATTGGGTTGGGGGCTGACAGCCATTCTGTATGCGCTGCTGTTCTCGGTGTTGCCGCCGGAAGACGCCTGGCGTGCGCTGTTCATCCTTGGCATCGTGCCGGCGATTTTCGTGATCTTCGTCCGTCGCCTGGTCAAGGATCCGGAGATTTACCGCGAAGCCAAAGCCAGGCAAGAGCCAAGCAACCCGGCGAAGTTTTACGAGATTTTCGCCCCTGGCATCCTCTTCACCACGATTCGCGCATCGATACTGACCACCGGCGCACTCGGCGGTTACTACGCGATCACCTCCTGGCTGCCGACGTTTCTGAAGAACGAGCGGGGCTTGAGCGTACTCGGCACGGGCGGTTATCTGGCGATGGTGATCATCGGGTCTTACGTCGGTTATGTAATCAGCGCGTATCTGACTGACATCCTTGGTCGTAAAAAGAACTTCATTCTGTTTGCCGTCGGCTCGTTCACCATTGTTTTGCTGTACACCCAATTGCCGGTCAGCAACGGCGTGATGCTCTGGCTGGGCTTCCCCTTGGGCTTCTTCGCTTCGGGGATTTTCAGTGGCATGGGGTCGTTTCTGACCGAGTTGTTTCCAACGCGGATTCGCGGCTCGGGCCAGGGTTTTTGCTACAACATCGGTCGGGCACTGGCGGCGTTGTTTCCGCTGCTGATCGGCTTGCTCAGTCAGAAGGTGCCGTTGAGCGTGGGAATCGGGGCTTTCGCGGCGGTGTCCTACGGGGTGGTGATCCTGGCGGCGCTCAGCTTGCCGGAAACCCGTGGTAAACAACTCGACGCCGAATAACCGAATGTCCGGTAACTGATAATCTGAGGGGCAGATGCCCTTCAGCTAAAAAGATAAAAGCCTACAGGAGTGTTCACCGTGAACCGCCTGCTATTGAACTGCGACATCGGCGAGAGTTTCGGCAACTGGACCATGGGTCTGGACGCCGAGGTCATGCCCTTCATCGACTGCGCCAACATCGCCTGCGGCTTTCATGCCGGCGACCCGAGCATCATGCGCAAGACCGTCAGCCTGGCCCTGAGCAACGGCGTGCAGATCGGCGCGCATCCGGCCTATCAGGATCTGGTCGGTTTCGGCCGCCGCTCCATGGTGTATACCGCCCAGGAACTGCAGGACCTGTTGCACTACCAGATCGGTGCCCTCGACGGCATTTGCCGGGCTCAGGGCGGGCGGGTGAGTTACGTCAAACCCCACGGCGCGATGTACAACGACATGATGGCCAACCCGGCGCAATTGCGTGCGGTGATCCAGGCCGTGGCGGCCTATGACCGGACACTGCCGCTGATGCTGATGGCCACTCGCGACAACAGCGCCGCCCAGCAGTTGGGCGACGAATACGGCGTGACCCTGTGGTTTGAAGCCTTCGCCGATCGCGCTTACGACAGCGCCGGAATGCTGGTCTCGCGGCAACTACCGGGGGCCGTGCATCACGATCCCGAGAAAATCATTGAGCAGGCGCTGATCATTGCCCGCGGTGACAACCTCACGGCCAGCGATGGCAGCGCCTTGCACTTGCAGGCCAATACCTTGTGCGTACACGGCGACAACGCCAGTTCGGTGGCCGCTGTGCAACGCATTCGCGAGGCCTTGAATCAGCAGAGCGCATCATGAAACCACGGGTGGAAGTGGTGGCGCTCGATTGCCTGATGGTGCGCCTGTTCGATGAAATTGCCGAGGCCAACATGCCGTGGATGCTGGCTGCCAGTGAGCGTTTGCGAGAAGCATTCGCCAGCCATTTGATCGATCTGGTGCCGTCCTACACGACGCTGATGGTGCATTACGATCTGATGGCATTGACCCCGGCCCAGGCCCGGGAGTTGATCGCTCAAGCCCTGATCGATCTGACGCCCAACGCTCGGGCCAAGGGGAAATGCCATGTGCTGCCGGTCTGGTATGACTTGAGCGTTGGGCCGGAGTTGAACCTGTTGTCCCAGCGTAGCGGCTTGGCGGTGAATGAAGTGATCCGCCGTCACAGCGAACACGAGTATCAGGTGTTCGCGTTGGGCTTTGCGCCGGGGTTCGCGTTCATGGGGTTGGTGGAAGAAGTGTTGGCCGCACCGCGTCTGAGTACCCCGCGCAAAAAAGTCGCCGCCGGCAGTGTCGGCATCGCCGAACGCCAGACGGCGGCTTATCCGGTAGTGTCCCCCGGCGGCTGGAACCTGATCGGTCGCACCCCGGCCAAATTGTTCGACCGTGAACGCGACGGCTACAGCTTGATGCAACCGGGCGACACGGTGCGCTTCGAGGCGGTCAGTCATGCCGAGTTCATCAACCTGGGCGGTGACGACACGCCGTTGGAGACCTTGGCATGAGCCGACTGACGATTGAAGCAAGTACACCGCTTTGCCTGTTGCAGGACGCCGGGCGATTTGGTGTGCGGCATCTGGGCGTGACCCAGGGCGGCGGGCTGGATTGGCGGTCGATGTCGTGGGCCAACTGGTTGCTGGGCAATGGGCTGGATGCATCGGTGATCGAAATCACCCTCGGCGGGTTCAGTGTGGTGGCCGAGGACGATTGCTTGCTGGCATTGGCGGGTGCCGATCTTGGGGCGCAGATTGATGGCCAGCCCCTGGCGCCGTGGCGCAGTTTCAAACTGGGCAAAGGTCAACGATTGCAATTCACGCAACCGTTGCTTGGCGCTCGGGCGTACCTCGCGGCACCAGGCGGGTTTGATGCGCCGAAGGTGCTGGGCAGCACTGCGACTGTGGTGCGTGAGGAACTCGGCGGCCTCGACGGCATGGGCCGGGCGTTGGCCAAGGGATCGTCGTTGAAGTACTCCACCGAGGCGCCGCTGCTGGTACGGGAACTGCCTCGCGAGCACGTTCCGGATTTCAACCTCGATACGCCGCTGGACCTGGTGCTTGGTGCGCAAATCGGTGAATTCAGCGGGCAGAGTCTGTTTGACACATTCAACAGCGTCTGGACCCTCGACAGTCGCGCCGATCGCATGGGCATTCGTCTGTTGGGAACGGCTTTGCAGTATCAGGGCAAGCCGATGATTTCCGAAGGCATCCCGCTGGGGGCGGTCCAGGTGCCGCCGGATGGGCAGCCGATTGTGCTGCTCAATGACCGGCAGACCATTGGCGGTTATCCACGGTTGGGAGCATTGACACCGTTGGCATTGGCGCGATTGGCGCAGTGTTTGCCGGGGGCGAAGGTGCGGTTGAAACCGGTGGTGCAGGATGTCGCGCATCGCGAACAAGTCGAGTATTTGCGCCGGTTTATTTGAGGATCAAAAGATCGCAGCCTGCGGCAGCTCCTACAGAGTTGTGTCCGCCCGATGTTTCACGGGTGTACGCAAATCTCCTGTAGGAGCTGCCGCAGGCTGCGATCTTTTTAGGCGGTTATTTGGAAAGAAACCGCATCCCTTCCTCCAACCCCCGCAACGTCAGCGGATACATCTGATCATCGATCAAGTCCCGCACGATGTTGGTCGACGAGGTGTAGCCCCAGGTGTCTTTCGGGTACGGGTTGATCCAGATGAGCTTCTTGTATTTTTCCTTGAAGCGCTGCATCCACACGTAACCGGCTTCTTCGTTCCAGTGCTCGACGCTGCCGCCGGCCTGGGTGATTTCATAGGGCGCCATGGCGGCGTCGCCGATGAAGATCACTTTGTAGTCGGCGCCGTACTTGTGCAGCAAGTCCTGGGTGGCGGTGCGCTCGGAGGTGCGGCGCATGTTGTTCTTCCACACCGATTCATAAATGAAGTTGTGGAAGTAGAAGTACTCCAGATGCTTGAACTCGGTCTTGCAGGCCGAGAACAACTCTTCGCATATCTTCACGTGGGCATCCATCGAGCCGCCGATGTCGAACAGCAGCAGCAACTTGACGGTGTTGCGCCGCTCCGGACGCATCTGGATGTTCAACAACCCGGCATCGCGCGCGGTGTGGTCGATGGTGCCGTCGATGTCCAGTTCTTCCGCCGCGCCCTGACGGGCGAATTTACGCAAGCGACGCAGGGCGACCTTGATGTTGCGCGTGCCCAGCTCCACCGAATCGTCGAGGTTCTTGTACTCGCGCTGATCCCAGACTTTCACCGCTTTGCCCTGGCGCTTACCGGCATCGCCGACCCGAATGCCTTCCGGGTTGAAACCGCCGGAACCGAACGGGCTGGTGCCGCCGGTGCCGATCCATTTGTTGCCGCCGGCATGGCGTTCTTTCTGTTCTTCCAGGCGTTTCTTGAACTCTTCGATCAGCTTGTCCAGGCCGCCGAGGGACTGGATCGCGGCCCGCTCTTCGTCAGTCAGGGAACGTTCGAATTCCTTGCGCAGCCAGTCTTCGGGGATCAACGCCTGAAGGTGATCGTCGAGCTTTTCCAGACCGTTGAAGTAGGCACCGAACGCCCGGTCGAACTTGTCGAAATGCTTTTCGTCCTTCACTAGAATCGCCCGGGACAGGTAATAAAACTCGTCCATGTCGGCGAAGGTCACGCGCTGCTTCAGCGCGTTGATCAGGTCCAGCAGCTCACGCACCGAGACCGGCACCTTGGCTGCGCGCATTTCGTTGAACAGATTGAGCAGCATGGCGATCGCCCTTATTGGTACTTAGCGAGTGCCGCGACGGCTCATGAACGCCAGACGCTCAAGCAATTGCACGTCCTGTTCGTTCTTCACCAGGGCGCCTGCCAGCGGCGGAATGGCCTTGGTCGGATCGCGTTCGCGCAGCACCGCTTCGCCGATGTTGTCGGCCATCAACAGTTTCAGCCAGTCCACCAGTTCGGAGGTCGAGGGCTTTTTCTTCAGGCCCGGCACTTTGCGCACGTCGAAGAACACATCCAGCGCTTCGCTGACCAGGTCTTTCTTGATGTCCGGGTAGTGCACGTCGACGATCTTTTGCAGCGTCACGCGATCGGGGAACGCGATGTAATGGAAGAAGCAGCGGCGCAGGAAAGCGTCCGGCAGCTCTTTCTCGTTGTTGGAGGTAATGATGATGATCGGACGCTTCTTGGCCTTGATGGTCTCGTCGATCTCGTAAACGTAGAACTCCATCTTGTCGAGTTCTTGCAGCAAGTCGTTGGGGAACTCGATGTCGGCCTTGTCGATTTCGTCGATCAGCAGAATCACCCGCTCTTCGGACTCGAAAGCCTCCCAGAGCTTGCCCTTTTTCAGGTAGTTGCGGACGTCGTGAACCTTGTCCACGCCCAGTTGCGAGTCCCGCAGGCGGCTGACCGCGTCGTACTCGTACAGGCCTTGATGCGCTTTGGTGGTGGACTTGATGTGCCAGGTGATCAACTTGGCGCCGAAGGACTCGGCCAGTTGCTCGGCGAGCATGGTCTTGCCGGTGCCTGGCTCGCCCTTGACCAGCAGTGGCCGCTCCAGGGTGATGGCGGCGTTGACCGCCAGCTTCAGGTCATCGGTGGCGACGTAGGCCTGGGTGCCTTCGAACTTCATCTGCTAATCCTCGAACGGTAACGCCGACCTGAACGAGGCAGGGCGGGGCGCAATAAATTGTCAGGCTCGACTATAACGCGCAGGTCGGTCGACTGTGAACGCAGACGGCTTATTCAGTCTCTGAATGGGGCGTCACATCTTGACTCAGTCTCGGCTGCTGGCCAGTATTGAGATATCGCCATTTTGGCGATAGCTTGCGGGGCATGTCTACTAAATATCGATTTCGCGATACGTACCGCATTCAATTGCGCGAGAAGGATCATCCGCCACCCCATGTCCACCTGACCGGTGGCGGGTTGGACGTGATGCTTAGCCTCGAAACTGTCGAAGTGATGAGGGGCAAGGCGCCGCCGCTGATTATCAAGGAAGCGCTGGAGTGGGTCAGAACTCATCAGGTGCAATTGTTGGAGGATTGGAAACGATGTTACCCATGAAACGACCACGGCTGTCGGCCGTGCTGGCGTTGCCGGATCACCGTCTGGCGCTGACTTTTATCGATGGCCAGCAACTGAGCCTCGATTTAAGTCGCGACCTGCGCTCATACCCGGGGTTGCAGCCATTGCTGGAGAGCGGTGCTTTTGAAGGCGCAACCCTGGGTGACGATGGCTGGAGCGTGGAGTGGCCCGAGCTGGATATCCAGATCGGCGCGGACACGCTGTACCTGGATGCGCTCGCGCAGAATGCAACGGATGAAAACACTCGTATTTTTATCGATTGGCGTGCTCGCACCGGGTTGCCGCTGAATCAGGCGGCCGAGGCGCTGGGAGTCAGTGCCCGCAGTATTAGTCGCTACAGCAGCGGTCGTGAAGCAGTGCCTCGGTCGCTGGCGTTGGCTTGTCTGGGTTGGGACTTTTTGCAGCAGCAATCGAACCCGGCGCGGGCGGCGGAAGAAACCGGTCGTTACACCGTTACACGAAAATCTTAGCCAGAATCCGGCTTGGATCGTTCGTACTGGGCATTGAATGCTTCAATGAAACCATTACGTAAAATCTGCAAAAAAGCCTCGAACGCGCTGATATCTCGCTGATGCACGTTGCCCTTGAGCTCGACGCGAGTGGCGAACTGGTTTTTCTGCTGGTTCTTCAGCACGTTCTCGGTGCCGCCGACGAGCGCTTCCCAGATGGAACGGAAAATCCCTTTGTCTTTGTTTTCCACGTCCTGTTGCCAATTGAATACATCGACGTCGTGCAACAGCGGTTTGATGTAGCCGGTGAGTTGACCCTTTTTGGCCTCGGCTTCGATGACCAGGTCACCATGGCCGGCATTGAAGTCGAACTTGCCGTAGGCCGCGGCGAAGTCGTTCATGCGTTTGAGTTCGAGGTCCTTGACGCGCAGGCGGAATTGGAAGTTTTGGAAGTCGCTCAATGGATCAAAAGTTGCCGTGGTTTCCAGCGGCGCATCCCCGAGCAACAGGGCCTTGCCGTCGAAACGTGCGTCGCGTTTGCCTTTTTTGTCGACCACGTTGGTCAGGTTGTAAATGGTGGCATTGACCTGGGTGGCATTCATATTGACAGGCGGTTTTGAATTGAAGTTACGAAAGGTGATCCGGCCATCGTTGATCCGCACTTCGTTCAGGGTGATCGGCAGCAATTTCTCCAATTGTGCTCGCCAATCGGTGCCTTCACCGGTCTGGGAGTTTTTCTTGTTGGCGCCACCATCGACGAAGTTCACTTCGGGTTTGTCGAACTCGGCCTCGCCCACCACGGCATGGTCGTACCAGAGCGAATGCCAACTGACGGAGAGGTCGATCAATGGCGCGTTAACGAAAGGCACCGGGACCTTGCCCTCGACCTTGACGACTTTCAGCCCATTGATTTTGTAGGCACCGCGCCACAGGGCCAGGTCCACGTCGGTAATCTGCCCGCGATAATCACCCATATTCGCCAATCGGTCGTTCAGGTAATCACGCACGATGTAGGGCAGGGCGATGTGCACGGCAACCAGCAGCATGAGGAGGCCCGCGAGGGTCACCAGGGGCCAACTGTATCGACGCTTCATGGCGGCAAATCTCTGGCGGTGTAAAGCGGTTGACTGCTGTGGCAGCCGGACGTTCGACTGACTGGACGACCACGAGCAACAGGCATACCTTGGTGGGCTAATTCAACGCGGTATAAGGACCCAGCCATGAGCCGTATCTATGCTGACAACGCCCACTCCATCGGCAATACGCCGCTGGTGCAGATCAACCGTATCGCCCCGCGCGGTGTCACCATTCTGGCCAAGATCGAAGGACGCAACCCCGGTTATTCGGTCAAGTGCCGAATCGGCGCGAACATGATCTGGGACGCTGAAAGCAGCGGTAAACTCAAGCCCGGCATGACTATCATCGAACCGACCTCGGGCAATACCGGTATCGGCCTGGCATTCGTTGCCGCCGCCCGTGGTTATCGGCTGATGTTGACCATGCCCGCGTCCATGAGTATCGAGCGACGCAAGGTGCTCAAGGCCCTTGGCGCCGAACTGGTATTGACGGAGCCGGCCAAAGGCATGAAAGGCGCGATCGAGAAGGCCGCCGAAATCCTCGCCAGTGACCCATCCACCTACTTCATGCCGGGGCAGTTCGAAAACCCGGCCAACCCGGCCATTCACGAAAAAACCACCGGGCCGGAAATCTGGAACGATACCGACGGTGCAGTCGACGTGCTGGTAGCGGGCGTCGGGACGGGTGGAACCATTACCGGGGTTTCGCGGTATATCAAGAATACCCAGGGCAAACCGATTCTCTCGGTGGCGGTGGAGCCGGTGGTGTCGCCGGTTATCACCCAGGCGATCGCCGGGGAAGAGATCAAACCGAGCCCCCACAAGATCCAGGGCATCGGCGCTGGTTTTGTGCCGAAGAACCTGGACCTGTCGATGGTCGATCGGGTGGAATTGGTCAGCGACGACGAATCCAAGGCGATGGCCCTGCGCCTGATGCAAGAAGAAGGGATTTTGAGCGGCATCTCTTGCGGCGCCGCCATGGCGGTGGCCGTACGCCTGGCCGAAACCCCGGAAATGCAGGGCAAGACCATCGTGGTGATCCTGCCCGACTCCGGCGAACGCTACCTGTCGAGCATGCTGTTCAGCGATTTGTTTACCGAGCAGGAAAATCAGCAATAACGTTTTATGACTGCTTTGCAGCCGAACGGGGGTTGATTCAGGTCAGCCCCCGTTCAGGAACCTTATGTTAAGAAGTGCTTTATTGCACAATCCTTAACACTGAATGTTGAGTTATGCGGGTTTTTCCCGAGGCCGGTAGTGTTTATCATGGCCGACTGCCACGTCGGGTAAATGACGTTGTGCGGAGTTTCCTATTCTCAAGGAGTCGTAGATGAGCTTTTCCTTTGTCGCGAAGGCGTCGGTGTTGCTGCTGTTCCTCGGCAGCACGCTCTATGTGCATTTGCGTGGCAAGGCGCGTTTGCCGGTCTTGCGTCAGTTCGTCAATCACTCGGCCCTGTTCGCGCCCTATAACGCCTTGATGTACCTGTTCTCCGGTGTGCCGTCCAAGCCCTATCTGGACCGCAGCAAGTTTCCGGAACTCGACGTGCTCAGGGACAACTGGGAAGTTATCCGCGACGAAGCCATGCACCTGTTCGACGAGGGCTACATTCGCGCCGCCGAGAAGAACAACGATGCCGGTTTCGGTTCGTTCTTCAAGAAGGGCTGGAAGCGTTTCTACCTCAAGTGGTACGACAAACCGTTGCCGTCGGCCGAAGCCTTGTGCCCGAAAACCGTGGCCTTGGTCAGCGGCATCCCGAATGTCAAAGGTGCCATGTTCGCGCTGCTTCCCGGTGGCAGTCACCTCAATCCGCATCGTGACCCGTTCGCCGGTTCCCTGCGTTATCACCTGGGGTTGTCGACGCCGAACTCCGACGATTGCCGCATCTTCGTCGACGGTCAGGTCTACGCCTGGCGTGATGGCGAAGACGTGATGTTCGATGAAACCTACGTGCATTGGGTCAAGAACGAAACCGAGCAAACCCGCGTCATCCTGTTCTGCGACATCGAACGCCCCTTGAGCAACCGCCTGATGACCCGCATCAACCGCTGGATCAGCGGCTGGCTGGGGCGCGCTACAGCGCCACAGAACCTTGACGATGAACGCGTTGGCGGGATCAACCAGGCCTATGCCTGGAGCAAGAGCTTCAGCGACAAATTCAGCGGTGTGGTCAAGCAGTGGAAGCGCCGCAACCCCAAGGCCTATCGCGTGCTGCGACCGGTGCTGGCGGTGGTGGTGTTGACGTTGTTGGGGTACTGGTTGTTTGGTTGAGGCTGACCATGGAATGAAAAAACCGCTCCTGGGGAGCGGTTTTTTATGAGGACAAGCTGAGAGATGCCCCGGCGAGAACACCGACAGGCTCTTCAACTATGGGGTTAGCCAGCGCCTCTTTGATACGACGCAAATGACTTTCGGGTAGCTCCATGGAAGGACGTTTCCGACTTGTCTTGATTGATTGTCTGTCTGAAGCATTGCTTTCAACGAGAGCTTTCATTGAACCTCCAGCGTTGATCGTTAAATGAACAATTGGTCCGATACTAGTCGCACTCTACGAGCATCACAAGCCGACCCTCTACGTTGAATTCGAAACCAAGTTTTTGGTATATCGCGATAGCACCTTCTAAGGGCTCCTGAATTTCGATCTGTTTGCTGCCAATGATTCGCGCATAGTGGGTAACTGCGGTCAATGTCAGCGTTGCAATCCGGCTCTTCAGGGGATGATCTTTATCTGGTTTACCTTCCAGTCGCACGATTTTTACCCTCAACCGGCTCTGGTTTGGATTCGCAAAGCAAAGCCCACATAACTCAAGGTCAAACCAGATCGCCAGGTCGAAACCCATCGGCTCTCTGGTCTTCCATCCAACGACTTCACTCCATGAAAAATGTGGATCGTTCCAGTGATCGTATGCATCCAGTGCCTGCGCGCTAATCGCTTCGAAGCGAACCCTGGATAAATCCACGTCGATTGGTCCTGCCTGACCCAACTCATGGTGCAGCCGAGCGATGGTAGCGGTGGCAAGCTTTCTAGCCCTTGACCGATACAACTGATACCGAAGATGAGTCCGTTCCCTTGGCATTTGATCTCTTGCATTCCATGACCCCCATAGCGGGCGATTCCATTTCTCCCAGAGTAAGCAGCACTTCCCTGGCTGTCGTTACTGGCCATTTGGTCAAGTCATTGCAATCCATGTCACGCGCTGGTTATAGTCGGCGCTCGGTGGTTTTCTGAGCCACCGTTCCACCCATCAAAAAAGATCAGCCCATGCCAGCTTCCCTTATCAACGCGGTAGTCGATTCAGCGGTCAACGCTGGCGTCGTGCCGTGCGGGAATCAGCAGCCTGCGCAGATCAGTCATTACCCTCCACCTGTCAGTAGCACGCCGGTGTGCGTCGTCGTATCACCGCCAGGCGTTGGCTTCTCGGGCTGATCAGCTTTTTCCGCTGTCCCCCTGTGCCCGTCTGAAAACGACTGAATTTCAGCTTCGGCTGAGTTGGCTTTTTGCCTGACTACAGGTGGTATTCATGTTTGTCCTTTCGAAAAAGTCCGCGCTTGCGGCGGCGTCCACGTGCCTGTTCGTTCTGCTGTGGAGCAGCGGGGCGATTTTCTCCAAATGGGGGCTGGCCCACGCCTCACCCTTTGCCTTTCTGCTGGTTCGCTTCGCCATCGCCTTATGCGGGTTGGTGCTGCTGGTGCCGTTGCTCAAGCTGAAGCAGCCCAAGGGCGGCAAGCCGATGTTGTATGCGATGGCAACGGGCGTGGTGTTGCTGGGGGCTTATCAGATTTTCTACTTGCTGGCCCTCGACTCGAACGTCACGCCGGGGGTGATGGCAACCATCATGGGCGTTCAACCGATTCTCACCGTAGTGATCATGGAGCGGCACCGATCAATAAGCCGAATGTTCGGCCTGGCGCTGGGCTTGGCCGGGTTGATCATGGTGGTCTATCAGGGCATTGGGTTGGCAGGCATGTCGTTGGCCGGGATGCTCTGCGGACTGTTAGCACTGGCGAGCATGACGTTCGGTTCGATCATGCAGAAACGCATCACCGACAATCCTCTCGGCACACTGCCGGTGCAGTACCTGGCCGGGCTGTTGCTGTGCGGGGTGTTTGTGCCGTTCCAGCCGTTTCACGTCGAACGCAGCACAGGGTTCATTGTGCCGGTGTTGTGGATGGGGTTGGTGGTATCGGTGCTGGCGACGCTGCTGCTGTATCGGCTGATTGCCCGGGGCAATTTGGTGAATGTCACCAGTCTGTTTTATCTGGTACCGGCGGTGACTGCGGTGATGGATTACCTGATATTCGGCAACCGGCTGGCGGCGTTGAGCCTGCTGGGCATGGGGCTGATCATTGTCGGTCTGGTGTTTGTGTTCCGTAAGACTGCTTGAAACAAACAAGGCCCGGGGCATGAGCTCCGGGCCTTGTAGGTGATCCGACTTGCCTGCGAAGGCGGTTTTATCGGGCAACCACCTCAACCGGCTTCACTACCGCCGGCTTCAACACCAGCCACAACGCCGCCGCAATCAACACTCCGCCATAGAGGTGCGCCATCGACAGTGGCTCATCCAGCAACAGCGCGCCCCACAACACCCCGAACGGTGGAATCATGAAGGTCACGGTCATCGACTTCACCGGGCCGATCGAGCTGAGCAAACGGAAGTAAACGATGTAGGCAAACGCGGTGCAGCCCAAGCCCAATCCCAGCAACGACAACCAGACACTCCAGCCGCCCCAGCTCGCCGGTGGCTGGTTGATCACGCTGTAGCCGAACAGCGGCAGCAAAAACAAGGTGGCGCCGAGCATGCTGCCCAGGGCCGACAGGCGACTGTCGAGGCCGCCGGCCTGGTCGAGCCAGCGGCGGGCGAGGAAGCCGGCAAAGCCATAGCAGGTGGTGGCCATCAGGCACGCCAGTGCGCCCATCAGCAGTTGCATATCGAACGCCACCGGACCTGCGCGGGTGAGGATGCCGACGCCGAACAGGCCGAGAAACACCCCGCAGACCTTCGCTCCGGTGAGTTTTTCACTGAAGAACAACCCGCCGATCAACACGCCCATCAACGGCGTGGTGGCGTTGAAAATCGCCGAATAGCCGGCCGGCAGCACTTGCGCGGCCACGGAATAGAGCGTCGCCGGAACCCCGGAGTTGATTACTCCGAGCAGCATCACCGTCTTGAGTTTGCCTTTGAAATCCCAGCTGATACGCAGCAGCCCGACGATCACCAGCAGCCCGACAGCGGCGATCGATACACGGAAAAAGGCAGTGGGGATTGTGCCAATCACTGGGGCGATAATGCGCATGAACAAGAAGCTCGCACCCCAGATAGCCGCCAACGACAGCAAACGAAAAATATCGACAGGGCTCACGGTGCACTCCTCTTGATGGGGACGAGAGTGTTGCCGAGTGCCTTATCGATGGCAACCGAAAAACGAGCATTGAATTCGCCGGTCGCGACAGCGCGGGTCTGGCTCGAAAATTAGGCTTTTCCTGCACCCGGTTCACTGGATAAGCTCAGCCTTCCGGAATATCCGCAGAGGTTCCATCATGCCGCAGCAATGGCCAGCCGCCGACATCGCCCGAATGATCCTCGATGGCTTTGACGATTACCGCGAGCATTTCCGTCAGATCACCGACGGTGCCCGAGGCCGCTTCGAGCAAGCCCAGTGGCAGGCGACACAAGTCGCGTCGGCGGCGCGGATCAACCTCTACGAAGAGAAAGTCGGCGAAACGGTCGGGCGCCTGCATCAGTCGTTCGCCGCCGATGTGCTGATGGACGTCAGCAGCTGGCCGTTGGTCAAAAGCGCCTATATCAGCCTGATCGACCTGCGCTTCGACGATGAACTGTCCGAGACCTGGTACAACTCGATTTTCTGCGGGCTGTTCAGCCACGACCTGATCAGCGATGGCTGCATGTTCATCCACACTACGCGGCCGAGTTTGCGCCGCGCCCGGGCGGCACAAACCCGCACTTACAAGCCCCATGGCCAGTTGTCGGGCATGCTCGCGAGCATCTTTACCGACTTCCGCTTCAGCGAGGACTACGCCGATTTGCCCGGCGACCTGCGCCGCCTCGAAGCGCAACTGCGCGAGAACCTGCCGGACTGGGTCTGCAAGGACCCGGAACTGAGTGTCGAGCTGTTTTCCTCGGTGCTCTACCGCAACAAGGGCGCCTATCTGGTGGGGCGCATTTATACTCAGGACGATCAATGGCCACTGGTGATTCCGCTGCTGCATCGCGAAGGCCGGGGCATCCAGATCGATGCCTTGATCACCGACGAGGCGGAGGTGTCGATCATCTTCTCCTTCACCCGTTCGTACTTCATGGTCGATGTGCCGGTACCGGCGGAGTTCATCGGCTTTCTCAAACGCATCCTGCCAGGCAAACACATCGCCGAGCTGTACACCTCGATCGGCTTCTACAAGCATGGCAAGTCCGAGTTCTACCGGGCGCTGATCAATCACCTGGCCAACACCGACGACCAGTTCATCATGGCCCCCGGCGTGCGCGGGATGGTCATGAGCGTGTTTACCCTGCCGGGCTTCAACACCGTATTCAAAATCATCAAGGACCGCTTCTCGCCGTCGAAAAACGTTGACCGTGCCACGGTGATCGAAAAGTATCGCCTGGTGAAAAGCGTCGACCGGGTCGGGCGCATGGCCGACACCCAGGAGTTCGCCGACTTCCGTTTCCCCCTGAGCAAGTTTGAGCCGGCATGCCTGGAAGAACTGCTTGAAGTGGCGCCGTCCACGGTGTCGGTGGAAGGCGATACGGTGCTGATTCGTCACTGCTGGACCGAACGCCGGATGACGCCGTTGAACCTTTATCTGGAACACGCCAACGAAGCGCAGGTGCGCGAGGCGCTGGAAGATTATGGCCTGGCGATCAAGCAACTGGCGGCGGCGAACATTTTCCCCGGCGACATGCTGCTGAAAAACTTTGGCGTCACCCGTCATGGTCGCGTGGTGTTTTATGACTACGACGAAATTTGCTTCCTGACCGAAGCCAACTTCCGCCACATCCCGCAACCGCGCACACCGGAAGACGAAATGGCCTCCGAACCGTGGTACTCGATCGGGCCACTGGATGTGTTCCCCGAGGAGTTTCCACCGTTCCTGTTTGCCGATTCCGGGCAGCGAAAGTTGTTCGATCAGTTGCACGGCGAGCTGTACAACGCCGATTACTGGAAGGGGCTGCAGGAAGCGATTCGGGCGGGGAAGGTGATTGATGTGTTTCCGTATCGGCGCAAGGGCCTGGATAACGAATAACATTACTCCCCTGTAGGAGCTGTCGAGTGAAACGAGGCTGCGATCCTTTGATCTTGTCTTTAAAAATCAAAATCAAAATCAAAATCAAAAGATCGCAGCCTCGTTTCACTCGACAGCTCCTACAGTAGAACCACCCGCAATCCCTGCCAAATCTGCGACAATCCGCCTCCTGCGCCACTAGACGACTTTTGCGTACCTGATGACTGACGAATCGCCTTCCATCGACAAACTGCTGAAAAACCTCGATCACGCCATGCTCGCCGACCGCCACCGGCTGCGGCGGCAGTTGCTTGAGCTGCGCAAGAAACCTGACGAGGCCAAGCTGGCCCAGTGGGTGACGCGCACGCAGGCGTCCTGTGATCAGGTGTTGGCGCGGCGCGCCAGCCTGCCGGTGATTCGTTACGACGACAGCCTGCCGATCGCCGCCAAGCGCGACGAAATCAAAGCGGCGTTGCTCAAACATCAGGTGCTGATCATTGCCGGCGAAACCGGTTCGGGTAAAACCACCCAGTTGCCGAAGATTTGCCTGGAAATCGGTCGCGGCCAGCACGGCCTGATCGGCCACACCCAGCCGCGTCGAATCGCCGCCCGCAGCGTGGCGAGCCGGGTCGCTGAAGAGTTGGCGACACCTTTGGGTGCGCTGGTCGGCTATCAGGTGCGGTTCGAGGATCAGAGCGATGCCAACACCCTGATCAAACTGATGACCGACGGCATCCTGCTGGCGGAAACCCAGAACGACCGCTACCTCGAACGCTACGACACGATCATCGTCGACGAAGCCCACGAACGCAGCCTGAACATCGACTTCCTGCTCGGTTACCTGAAAACCCTGCTGCCCCGTCGTCCGGACCTGAAGGTCATCATCACCTCGGCCACCATCGACCTGGAGCGCTTCTCCAAGCACTTCGACGATGCGCCGATTGTCGAAGTCTCCGGCCGCACCTTCCCGGTGGAAACCTGGTATCGCCCGCTGACCCTGGAGCAGGACGAGGAGGGCAACCGTGTCGAGGATGACCTGACCGTGGATCAGGCGATCCTCGCGACCCTCGACGAAATCGCCGCGTTCGAACGCAGTGAGCGCAAGAGCCCCGGCGACGTGCTGGTGTTCCTGCCCGGCGAGCGCGAGATTCGTGACGCGGCGGACATGCTGCGCAAGGCTCAGCTCAAGCACACCGAGATTCTGCCGTTGTACGCACGGCTGTCGCCGGCCGAGCAGCAGCGGATTTTCCAGTCGCATCCGGGGCGTCGAGTGGTTCTGGCGACCAACGTTGCGGAAACCTCGCTGACGGTGCCGGGCATTCGTTACGTGATCGACAGCGGCACCGCGCGCATCAGTCGCTACAGCTACCGCGCCAAGGTCCAGCGTTTGCCGATCGAAGCGATTTCCCAGGCCAGTGCCAACCAGCGTAAAGGTCGCTGCGGGCGGGTCGAGCCGGGTATCTGCGTGCGCTTGTACAGCGAAGAAGATTTCATCGGTCGGCCGGAATTCACCGACCCGGAGATCCTGCGGACCAACCTCGCGGCGGTGATTTTGCAGATGCTCCATCTGCGTCTCGGCGAGATCACTGATTTCCCGTTTATCGAACCGCCGGATGGCAAGGCCATCAGCGACGGTTTCAACCTGTTGCAAGAACTCTCGGCGGTGGATCGCAACAGCCAGCTGACCCCGCTCGGTCGGCAACTGGCGCGACTGCCAGTGGACCCACGCATGGGCCGCATGCTGCTGGAAGCGGCGAAACTCGGCAGCTTGCAGGAAGTGCTGATTGTCGCCAGCGCCATGTCGATCCAGGACCCGCGCGAGCGCCCGCCGGAGCGTCAGCAAGCCGCCGATCAGGCCCACGCCCAGTGGAAAGACGTGGACTCGGACTTCGCCGGGCTGGTCAATCTGTGGCGAGGTTTTGAAGAACAACGCCAAGCCCTGACGGCCAGTCCGCTGCGCAACTGGTGCCGCAAGAATTTCCTCAATTACCTGCGCCTGCGCGAGTGGCGCGACTCCCATCGCCAGTTGAGCCTGATCTGCCGCGATATGCAGCTGAGCCTCAACAAAGAGCCGGCGGATTACCCGAAACTGCACAAAGCCGTGCTTTCGGGTTTGCTCAGCCAGATCGGCCAGAAAACCGAAGACGGCGATTACCTCGGCGCCCGTCAGCGACGCTTCTGGATTCACCCATCCTCAGGCCTGGGCAAGAAGCGCCCGCAATGGCTGATGACCGCCGAGCTGGTGGAAACCACCAAGCTTTACGCGCGGATGGTCGCCAAGATCGACGCCGACTGGATCGAGCCGCTAGCCGGGCACCTGATCAAGAAAAATCACTTCGAACCCCATTGGGAGAAGAGGCGTGGACAGGTGGTGGCCTTCGAGCAAATCACCCTGTTCGGGCTGATCGTGGTCGGACGCCGGCCGGTGCATTACGGCCCGGTCGACCCGGTGGTGTCCCGCGAATTGTTTATCCGCGAAGCCTTGGTGCGCGGCGAGATTCAATCCAAAGCCAAGTGCCTGACAGCCAACAAGCAACTGCTGGAACAGCTAGACGAACTGGAAGCCAAGGCGCGCCGCCGGGACATTCTGGCCGACGAAGAAACCCTGTTCGCCTTCTACGATGCGCGCCTGCCGGCGGAGATCCATCAGACCGCGACCTTCGACAGTTGGTATCGGATCAACAGCCAGAAAGACCCGCAGCTGCTGATCATGCGCGAAGAAGACGTGCTGGCCCGCGAAGCCAGTGAAGTCACCGCCGCGCATTACCCCGACACCCTGCACATCGGCGACCTGGAACTGGCGCTGAGTTATCACTTCGAGCCCAACCATCCGCGTGACGGCGTGACCTTGCGCGTACCCGCACCGCTGTTGCCGATGCTGCCGCCGGAACGCCTGGAATGGCTGGTGCCGGGCGTGATCGAGGCCAAGTGCATTGCGCTGGTGCGCAACCTGCCCAAGGCCCTGCGCAAGAATTTCGTGCCGGTGCCGGATTTCGTCAAAGCCGCGATGCAGCGCATGACTTTTGGCGAGGGCTCATTGCCTCTGGCGCTGGGCCGCGAGTTATTGCGCATGACCGGCGCGCGGGTCAGCGATGAGGCCTGGGCCGAAGCGTCGCAGCAGGTCGAAAGCCATTTGCGAATGAACCTGGAAATCGTCGACGGCCAGGGCAAGTTCCTTGGCGAAGGGCGTGATCTGGCGGAGTTGACCGCACGCTTTGCCGAGGCCAGTCAGGCCGCCTTGGCCGTGCCGCAAACCGCGAAAAGTCAGCAACCGGTGGAGGCGAAGGTCTTTGCCGCCGTCGCCGAGAAAACCCAACAGAAGATTGCCGGGCTGTCGATGACGGTGTATCCGGCGCTGGTGGAAGAGGGCGGTACAGTCAAGGAAGGACGTTTCTCGACCCCGGCCGAAGCCGAGTTCCAGCATCGCCGGGCCTTGCAGCGCTTGCTGATGCAACAACTGGCGGAGCCGGCGAAGTTCTTGCGCGGCAAGTTGCCGGGGCTGACCGAGTTGGGCCTGATGTACCGCGAACTGGGGCGCATCGACAGCCTGGTGGAAGACATTCTGCTGGCCAGTCTGGACAGTTGCATCCTCGACGGTGAAGAGCCGTTGCCACGCGATGGCGCTGGATTGGCATCCCTGGCCGAGCGCAAACGTGGCGCCTGGACCGAGCACGCCGAACGTCTGGCCAGGCTGACTTTGGAGATTCTCAAGCACTGGCACGGCCTGCAAAAACGCTTCAAGGGCAAGATCGACCTGGCACAAGCCGTGGCCTTGAACGACATCAAGCAGCAGCTCAGCCATCTGGTGTACCCGGGATTCGTGCGGGAAACGCCGATGCTGTGGCTCAAGGAACTGCCGCGTTATCTCAAGGCCGTCGAGCAGCGTTTCGAGAAACTCGGCGCACAGGTGCAGAAGGACCGGGTCTGGAGCGGAGAATTGTCCGGGCTCTGGACCCAATACCAGACCCGTGCCAACAAACACGCTCAGGAAGGCAAACGCGATCCGCAGCTGGAGCTGTATCGCTGGTGGCTGGAGGAGTACCGGGTTTCGCTGTTCGCGCAGCAATTGGGAACCAAGGTGCCGATCTCCGACAAGCGCTTGAGCAAGCAATGGAGCCAGGTCGAGGCATAAACCCGATCTCCTTGAGCCTCTGCGGTCTACTGTAGGTATTGCATTACATCGCTTGGCAAAAGGGGCCAAAAGCCAGCGTTTATGGCAAACTTCGCGCCTATAAACGCCGGCCCCGCGGTTTTGAGCCTTCCGGGCCTGGGCGGATCGGAATAAAGCGATGCCAGGTTTGCGTCTGGAACCTGGAATAGACCCTTTGTGTGTTGGTACGTCGGTGCCAGCGCTTTCTGCCTGAACGGATTAGAGAAACGACCATGCATAACGTCGTCATCAGCGGCACCGGCCTATACACCCCGGCCAACAGCATCTCCAACGAAGAGCTGGTGCAGTCTTTCAACGCTTACGTCGCGCAGTTCAACGCCGACAACGCCGAGGCCATTGAGCGCGGCGAAATCCAGGCATTGACCGAATCCAGCGCAGCGTTTATCGAAAAAGCCTCCGGCATCAAAAGCCGCTTTGTCATGGACAAAGAGGGCATCCTCGACCCGCAACGCATGGCGCCACGCTTGCCCGAGCGCTCCAACGACGAGTGGTCGGTGCTGTGCCAGATGGCCATTGGCGCGGCCGAGCAAGCCTTGCAGCGTGCCGGCAAGACCGCCGCTGACATCGACGGTGTAATCGTCGCCTGCTCCAACCTGCAGCGCGCCTACCCGGCCATCGCCATCGAAGTTCAGGAAGCACTGGGTATCCAGGGTTTCGGTTACGACATGAACGTGGCGTGCTCCTCGGCAACCTTCGGCATCCAGGCCGCCGCCAACAGTGTGCAACTGGGCCAGGCCCGGGCGATCCTGATGGTTAACCCGGAAGTCTGCACCGGTCACCTGAATTTCCGTGACCGCGACAGCCACTTCATCTTCGGCGACGCCGCCACTGCGGTGATCATCGAGCGCGCCGACCTGGCGACGTCCAAGTACCAGTTCGACGTGGTCAGCACCAAACTGCTGACCAAGTTCTCCAACAACATCCGCAACAACTTCGGCTTCCTCAACCGCGCCGCGGAAGAGGGCATCGGTGCCCCCGACAAGCTGTTCGTCCAGGAAGGCCGCAAGGTGTTCCGCGATGTCTGCCCGATGGTCGCCGAGCTGATCGCCACGCACCTGGAAGAAAACCAGCTCAACGTCAGTGACGTGAAGCGTTTCTGGCTGCACCAGGCCAATCTCAGCATGAACCACCTGATCGTCAAGAAGCTGCTGGGCCGCGAAGCTACCGAAGCAGAAGCCCCGGTGATTCTCGATACTTACGCCAACACCAGCTCTGCCGGTTCGGTGATTTCGTTCCACAAGAATCAGGACGATCTGGTCAGTGGTTCGCTGGCCGTACTGAGCTCGTTCGGCGCTGGTTACTCGATTGGCAGCGTGATTCTGCGCAAGCGCTGATATAGCCTGAAAAGATCGCAGCCTGCGGCAGCTCCTACAGCATTGGATTTCAACCCGGTATCGTGGTTGGATACGATCGAACTGTAGGAGCTGCCGAAGGCTGCGATCTTTTTTTGTGTCCCCACTGATTCGGACAAGAGGCATCAATGGCTGCTGCTGACGACACCCTATTGCTCGAACGCCTGCTGACGGGCGAGCAGAAGGCTTTCAAGGAACTGGTCAGTACTTACCAGAGCGCCATGCGTGCGGTGGCTTATGCGATCGTCGGTAACCGGCATGCCGACGAAGTGGTGCAGGACGCATGGCTGTCAGTAGTGCGTAATCTGGGCGGGTTCGAGGGGCGTTCGAGTCTCAAGACCTGGCTGCTGACCATCACCGCCAACTCGGCCAAGAGTCGCTACAAGCAAAACCGCCGGGAAGTGTTGCTCGATGACCTGCCGTCGCCTCACGGTACGATCGATGACGATCGTTTTTCATCGAGTGATGGTCATTGGCTGGTGGCGCCGTTCGCCTGGCATCAGGACACGCCAGAGGCGCTGTTGACTGAAAACGAACTGCGCGAATGCCTGGAACACACATTGCTCAGCCTGTCGGAACTGCAAAGCAGTGTCTTGCTGTTGCGCGAGCGACAGGGGCTGGAGTTGGAAGAGATCTGTAATCTTCTGGAAATCTCACTCTCCAATGTTCGTGTGCTGCTGCATCGGGCACGGTTGAAGGTCTTTGCGACCGTAGAACATTTTGAGGAAACCGGCGAATGCTGACCTGTAAGGAACAAGTGGCGCGCTCCAGTGATTATCTCGATGGCCAGTTGAGTTTTCGCGAGCGTCTGATGATGCGGCATCACTTGATGTTTTGCCCCAATTGTCGGCGATTCATTCGGCAGATGCGGTTGATGCAGGCGACCTTGCGGGTGATGCCGCAGAAACCGGTCGAGGATGTGGAGGCACTGGCCGAGCGGCTGGCGGCGCAGCGGCGTAAAGATCGTTCCTGAAGGAAAGCACAGGCCGGCGCGGGTGAAACGAACGGATGATGGGGATCGTTGCCCCGCGCCAGACTGTTGAACCTCTTCAAACGACACGACCGTATGTAAACCGCATCGTTTGAAGTGTATTGCTTCGCAGCTTAGAACTTCGCTTCTGCGTCCAGTTGCAGCGTGTTGGTGTTGGCATCACGCTGGGTACGGCTGGAGAAGTCGGCTTTGGTCAGGAAGTAAGTGGCACCGAGGGCGAAGTTCTTGTCGATGTCGTAACCGACTTTGAACTTGTGACCGCGAGAACCGGTGGTGCCGTTGGCGAAGTCCGAGTCGGTGAAGGCACCGACCACGGCGTTACGCTGCACGTCGCGGTAGTTGTAGTCGAGGTTGAAACCGAAGACTTTCGACTTGGCACCGACCAGCCAGGCAGTGTCCTGATCGGTCACGGCATCGTTGTTCTTCACATACTGGCCGTAGAACGACAGTGGCATCGGCAGGCCGCCGATATCGATCTGGCTGAAACCTTCGTACAGACGGAACTCGTTGTTGGCGGAGTTGCCGTTGACGGCCAGGGCGCACGGCGTGGACGTGCCGGTGCAACGGCTGTCTTCGTCGTTCTGGTAGGCATAGACGCTGCCGCCGACGGTCAGTTTCAGGTTGTCGGTGATGGCGAAACGGCTGCCCAACTGGCCGGCGGTCAGACGCAGGTCGTGACGAAATTGCACGCCTTCGCCGTCGACGTTGTCCTTGAGGTTGTAGTTGCCCAGGCTACCGAACAGTTCGGCACTGCTGCCCAGTGGGTATTTGTAGGTCACTGCCAGACCTTCCGGGTTGATGTCGCTGTCCCAGATCACATCACCCATGCTGACCCATGGTTGCAGCATCTTGCCGCCGATCACATGCAGGTTTTTGATGGCGTCCGGGTGGTAGTCGATGTAGCCCAGATCCAGCCAGATCTGCTTCTTGTCGAAGTAGTTGTCCATGTCCTGGTTGGTCGAGCGAGCATCGTCACCGCCGCCGGTGGCAATGCGGATGCCGGTGTCCACTTGCGGGTTGATTTCGCTGTAGGCACCCAGACGGGCGCGGATGCGTTGACGATCCTTGTCACGGCCACCGTTGTTGGGTTCGCCGTCGATCTTGACCGTTTCCTGGCGTACGCGAACGTCGCCCTTGAACTGGGTCTTGGCGGCCCAGGCCAGTTTCTGGTCGAAGGCGCTCAACTCGTTGGCTTTCTTCGCGGCGACCGCTATTTGTTCGTTGGTCTCTTGCTGCGCCTGCTGCGCGATTTGCTGAGCCTTCTGATCCTTGGCAAGTTCGGCTTGCAGTTCAACGTACTGCGCCTGGGAAATAGAACCGTTAGCCTTGAGCATGTCGAGCAGTTTGGCGTCGACTGCGGCACTGGCCGGAACACTCATGGCCAGCAACAGGCCACCACACAAGGCCGCCGCAGTTTTCGTGGAAGCAAGACGCATAGCAATCTCCGAAGATGAGAGGGATGGCTGAACCATCCTGGACACAACCGACAGTTGAAGGTCGGAAAACAGTGGCCGGGTAGAACCCGACGCTCTAAAAACAGGCGCCAGTATCGCGATGGTTTATGACAGGTCAGTGGCGAAGTGATGGCAGGTCGATGACGATACAAACGTTTCTGAAATGCCCGATTCAGAGCCTTGTATCGGATTGACGCGTGTGGATCGCCCTGCGATCGGCGATACTCGTGGAGCTGTCACGCCAAGATGTGGAGAGGAAAATGCCGCTGCAATGTCTGCATACACTGTCGCAAATCGCACCCTGTACCTGGGATGCCCTGGTGCCGGAGAATCAGCCGTTTCTGCGCCATGCGTTCCTCGGTTCACTGGAAGACAGCGGCAGTCTGGGCCCGCATTCCGGCTGGCAGCCCGAGCATCTGCTGCATGTCGAAGGCGAGCGCCTGATCGCCGCGCTGCCCAGTTACCGCAAATGGCATTCCTACGGCGAATACGTGTTCGACCATGCCTGGGCCGATGCCTGTGAGCGTGCGGGCATCGACTACTACCCCAAACTGTTGACGGCGGTGCCGTTCAGTCCGGTCAGCGGGCCGCGATTGCTGGCGGCGACGATCGAGGACGGTTTCGAACTCTTGCAGAGCCTGCCGGGTTATCTGGAGATAGAAAAACTTTCCAGCGCCCACATCAATTTCACCGATCCGTTCACCGACGCTGCATTGGCCGAACAGCCAGGCTGGTTGCAGCGCATTGGCTGTCAGTACCACTGGCAGAATCGTGATTACCGGGATTTTCAGGACTTTCTCGACGCCCTCAGTTCGCGTAAGCGCAAGCAAATGCGCAAGGAGCGTGAGCAAGTGGCAGGGCAGGGCATCGACTTCGAATGGCTGGAAGGCCGGCAGCTGACCCAGGCGCAGTGGGACTTCGTGTACGCCTGCTACGCCAATACCTACGCGGTGCGTCGGCAGACGCCTTACCTGACGCGGGAATTTTTCAGTCTGTTGGCCGAGCGCATGCCGGAGTCGATTCGCGTGGTGCTGGCCAAACAAGGTTCACGGCCGGTGGCCATGGCCTTCAGCCTGGTCGGCGGCGACAGCTTTTATGGTCGTTACTGGGGTTGCCTGGCGGAGTTCGATCGCCTGCACTTCGAGACCTGTTTCTATCAGGGTATGGATTACGCCATTGCCAACGGCTTTCAGCGTTTCGACGCCGGCGCTCAGGGCGAACACAAACTGATTCGTGGCTTTGAACCGGTGATCACCCATTCCTGGCATTACCTACGCCATCCGGGCTTGAAGTCGGCGGTGAAAGACTTCCTCGAGCGCGAACGCGTCGGGGTGCTGGGGTATGCAGAAGAGGCGAAGACCGCCTTGCCTTATCGACAAGGCTGAGCTTCGCCGTTGATTGCAGGCTCAGTCGCGCAGATTAACTGTCTTCTTTGCCCAGCCAGCGATACATCACACCACCGATGACCGCCCCCAGAATCGGCGCCAGCCAGAACAGCCACAGTTGTTGAATCGCCCATCCGCCGACAATCAGCGCCGGACCCGTACTGCGGGCCGGGTTGACCGAGGTGTTGGTGACCGGAATCGAGATCAGATGGATCAGGGTCAGCGCCAGGCCGATGGCGATGGGTGCCAGCCCGGCCGGGGCGCGTTTATCGGTGGCGCCGAGAATGATCAGGATGAACATGGCGGTCATCACCAGTTCACTGACAAACCCCGCCGCCATCGAGTAGCCACCTGGCGAGTGTTCGCCGTAGCCATTGGACGCCAGGCCGCTGGCCAGTTCGAAGCCGGGTTTGCCACTGGCAATGAAGTACAGCAAGGCCGCTGCGATGATCCCGCCAATCACCTGGGCGATGATGTAGGCGGGCAGTTCTTTGGCAGGGAAGCGTCCGCCGACGACCAGTCCGACCGAAACCGCAGGGTTTAGATGACAACCCGAGATGTGGCCGATGGCGAAGGCCATCGTCAGTACCGTCAAACCGAATGCCAGGGACACCCCCAGTAAACCGATCCCCACGTTTGGAAACGCTGCCGCCAGAACCGCACTGCCGCAACCCCCCAATACCAGCCAGAACGTACCTACCAATTCTGTAGCCGAACGTTTGAACAAAGACATAGCGAGTTTCCCTATCGAGATAACACTGTCGTTGTGCATCCAGCAGATGGACTTCGGAACCTCCAGTACCTTGGCTGAGTACAGCAGGATTTTTACGGAACTCCAGTGACCATAAAAAACCGCCAGAGCCCGTGGTTGGCGGGTTCTGGCGGTTTCTGGTGTTCTGCTGTGTGGTTGATGGCGCCAAGATCTTTTGATCTTTTGATCTTTTGATCTTTTGATCTTTTGATCTTCGCGGGCTCAATCGATCCCGACAAACCCGCCGGTCTGGTGCTGCCACAACCGCGCATACAAACCGCCATGGGCCAGCAGTTCGGCGTGGCTGCCGGTTTCGGCGATCTTGCCGTTTTCCAGCACCACCAACCGGTCCATCCGGGCAATGGTCGAGAGACGGTGAGCGATGGCGATCACGGTTTTGCCCTGCATCAGGGTTTCGAGGCTTTCCTGGATCGCTGCTTCGACTTCCGAGTCCAGCGCCGAGGTGGCTTCGTCCATGATCAGGATCGGCGCGTCCTTGAGCAGCACCCGGGCGATGGCAATCCGCTGACGCTGGCCGCCGGAGAGTTTCACCCCGCGCTCACCCACATGAGCATCGAAACCGGTGCGGCCTTCGGAGTCCGACAGCAGCGGGATGAACTCGTCGGCACGGGCCTTGTGCACCGCTTCCCAGAGTTCGGCGTCGGTGGCGTCGGGTTTGCCGTACAGCAAATTGTCGCGGATCGAACGGTGCAGCAGCGAGGTGTCCTGGGTGATCATGCCGATGCGTTCGCGCAGGCTTTCCTGCCCGACTTCGGCGATGTTCTGGCCGTCGATGAGGATCCGCCCGCCCTGCACGTCATACAGGCGCAGCAGCAGGTTGACCAACGTCGATTTGCCGGCGCCGGAGGGGCCGATCAGGCCGATTTTTTCGCCGGGCTTAATGGTCAGGTTGAGGCCGCCGATGATCCCGCTCTTCTTGCCGTAGTGGAAATCGACGTGTTCGAAACGCACCTCGCCACGGGCCACCGCCAAGGGTTTTGCCTGTTCGCGGTCGGTGACGCTGACTGGTTGGGCGATGGTCTGCAAACCGTCCTGGACCATGCCGATGTTTTCGAAAATGCCGTTGACCACCCACATGATCCAGCCGGACATGTTGACGATGCGGATCACCAGCCCGGTGGCCAAGGCAATCGCGCCCACGCTGATCAGCGACTGCGTCCACAGCCACAGGGCCAGCCCGGTGGTGCCGACGATCAAGAGGCCGTTCATGCTGGTGATGACCACGTCCATGCTGGTGACCACACGGCCGGCCAGTTGGGCTTTTTCGGTCTGTTCCGCGATGGCTTCGCGGGCGTACTGCTGTTCGAAGTTGGTGTGGGCGAACAGCTTGAGGGTAGTGATGTTGGTGTAGCCGTCGACGATCCGCCCCATGAGTTTGGAGCGTGCATCGGAGGACACCACCGAACGCTCTTTCACCCGCGGCACGAAGTAGTAGAGCGCGCCGATGTAGGCAGCGATCCAGATCAGCAGCGGGATCATCAAGCGCCAGTCGGCTTCGGCGAACAGCACCAGCGAGCTGATCGCGTAGATCAGCACGTGCCACAGCGCATCCACCGCTTGCACGGCAGAGTCGCGCAGGGAGTTGCCGGTTTGCATGATGCGTTGGGCGATGCGCCCGGCGAAGTCGTTCTGGAAGAAATTCAGGCTCTGTTTGAGCACGTAACTGTGGTTCTGCCAGCGGATCAGGCTGGTCATGCCGGGGCTCAAAGTCTGGTGCACCAGCATGTCATGCAGGGCGAGGAACAGCGGCCGCAGAATCAGCGCAACCGCCGCCATCCAGGCCAATTCCACGCCGTGGACCTTGAAGAAGTCGACGTTGGATGTGCTCTGGGTCAGGTCGATGATGCGACTCAGGTAGCTGAACAGCGCCACTTCGATCAGCGCGCCGAACAGGCCGACGACCAACAAAACGGCGAAGATTGGCCAGACCTGCTTCAGGTAGTAGGTATAGAAGGAGAGAACCCGGCTCGGTGGAGCCGCCGTCGGGGCATCGCGGAAAATGTCGATCAGTCTTTCGAAACGGCGATAAAGCATCGGTTCTCCGCCCGCGTACGGGCTCTCCTTTAAACGATATGAGCGGCGCCGGATATCGACCGGCCACCGCTCAAGACTGCCGGTGTACTCAGTCGATGCGCTTGGCCGACTTGATCAGCACCGGGTCGACAGGCACGTTCTGCATGCCTTGTTTGGTGGTGGTCTGAGAGTTGACGATGATGTCCACCACGTCCATGCCCTTGACCACTTTGGCGAAGACGGCGTAACCGGCGTCGCGACCCGGATCGAGGAAGGCGTTGTCGGCCACGTTGATGAAGAACTGGCTGGTGGCCGAATCCGGGTTCGAAGTACGCGCCATCGACAGTGTGCCACGCACGTTATGCAGGCCGTTGCTGGCTTCGTTTTTGATCGATGCCTTGGTTTCCTTCTGTTGCATCTGTGCAGTGAAACCACCGCCCTGAGCCATGAAACCTGGAATCACACGGTGAAAAATCGTGTTGTTGTAGAAGCCACTGTCGACGTACTCAAGGAAATTCTTGGTACTGATCGGCGCCTTGACCGGGTCCAGTTCGATTTCGATCTGGCCGTTGGTGGTCTCCAGCAGCACGTGCGGTGCCTTGGCCGGCGTGGCGGCCATCAGGTTGGCGGCAAACAGAACGGAGCCGGCGACGAGGGCGATTTTTTTCAGCATGGGTCAGTGATCCTGAGTGGTGATGTCGACTGCGGTGAGAAACTCGAGCAGGGTTTGGTTGAAACGTTCGGGTTGATCCAGCGGGGTGGCGTGGCGCGAATCGGCGATCACCACCAGCCGCGCATCGGGCAGCAGTTTTACATAGGTTTCTTTCAGCGCGACCGGGGTGTAGTCACGGTCGGCGCTGACGACGAGGGTTGGACACGAAACCCTGGAAAGTCGTTCCTGAACCCCCCAGCCAACGATGGCATCGAAGCTGGCGAGATAAGCATGTTTGTCGTTTCTTGCCCAGCGCGCCGCTATTTTTTGTCGTAACGAAGCTTGTTCCGGCTTGGGAAACAGTTTGGCGCCCAGGGCCTTGCCGATGGTGCCCATGCTCAGCACGCGCATCAGGCTCCAGCGTTTGAACCACTGCCAATAGTCGTTGCGGCTGCGCCGTTTGACCTCGGGCGCGCTGTTGACGATGCACAGACTCTTGAGCAGTTGCGGCTGGTCCACTGCCAGTTGAAAAGCGATCATGCCGCCCATCGAAAGCCCCACAAGATGAGCAGGGCCAAGGTTCAAGTGTTCGATCAGCGCGATCAGGTCGGCGCTGAACCCGGCGATGCTGTAACGCTCGCGGGGCTTGTCGGAGCGCCCGTGGCCGCGCACATCCGGCACGATCACCCGATGGTGGGCGGCGAGCGCCGGGATCTGCATTTCCCAGTCCAGGGTGCTGGAGCCCAACCCGTGAACCAGCAGCAACGGCGTGCCGTGACCATATTCCTCATAGTGCAGGTTGCAACCTTCATGTTCGAAATAGGCCATGGGTACACTCCGTGTCAGGCTTGTTCGGGCGCGGCGAAGGGCGCATCCAGCGGCGCGGTGTCAAAGGTGCGCAGCAGTTCGATGAGAATCTGCGTGGCCGGGCCCAAGGGTTTGTCCTTGTTCGAATACAGATAGAAACTCGGGTTGCGGCTTCCGCCCTGATCCAACGGTAGCACTTTGAGCGTGCCTTCTTTAAGTTCGCGCTCGATCATGTGCCGGGGTAGCCAGGCGAAGCCCAGACCGCTGCTGACGAAGGTCGCAGCAGTGGCCAGGCTGCCGACGGTCCAGCGCTGTTCGGCACCGAGCCAGCCGACATCTCGCGGTTGCTGACGGCCTGAGTCGCGGATCACCACTTGCATCTGAGTCTCCAGGTCCTGGAAGTTCAGTTCGCGGTTCAGACGATGCAGCGGGTGTTCGGGGTGGGCGACCGCGACGAATTCGACGTCGCTCAATTCCGCGCCAAGGTAACCGGGAATACTGAGACCGGTGATGGCCAGATCGGCCACGCCTTCAAGCAGGACCTCTTCGACACCCGATAACACTTCTTCGCGCAGCCGCACCCGGCAGCCACGACTTTGCGGCATGAACGCGGTCAAGGCGCGGACGAGGCGGGCGCTCGGGTACGCGGCGTCGACCACCAACCGCACCTCCGCTTCCCAGCCTTGTTCCATGTGGTGGGCCAGGTCTTCCAGTTGGCTGGCCTGTTTCACCAGTTGCCGGGAGCGGCGCAGCAGCACGCCGCCGGCCTCGGTGAGCACCGCTTTACGGCCATCGATGCGCAACAGCGGCACGCCGAGCTGGTCCTGCATGCGCGCGACGGTGTAGCTGACCGACGATTGCGAACGGTGCAGCACTTCGGCGGCCTGGGCGAAACCGCCGTGATCGACCACGGCCTGCAATGTTCGCCATTGATCAAGGGTCACGCGGGGCGCTTTCATGTTGAGCTCCTCTTGTCCTAAGCTGGCAGTTCTTATTGGAGACTGCGGAATGAAAAAAATCTGTTGTGTGATGGCAGGGTGTGCGTTGTTGGCGATGTTGCCTCTGACTGCGTTTGCCTATCCGATCGATGTCAATAAACAGCTCAACGGTTTGAAGGTCGACTACAACGCCTACGACACGGACGCCGACATCGGCTCCATTCAGGTCAACAACTACGGCGACACCGACGTCACTTGCAAAGTGGTTTTCAATAACGGTCCGGAAGCGCCACGCACCCGCAAGATCGACGTACCCGCCGGCAAACACAAAAACGCCACGGCCAAGTTCACCCGCACCATCATCAAGCTGCGTATCGACCTGACTTGCACCCCGAAATGACCTCAAGCGGAGCATGTCGCCTGGGCATGCTTCGCTTATAAACGAATTTATCGATGCTTTATAGCAGTTATTTGCGCTTTTTCATCGATATGACTCTGTTTAACCTTCACTCCATCGACCTACAGCATTCTCAGATGGAGGCTACATCCCATGTCCCGCGTTCTGATCATCGAAAGCAGCGCCCGTCAGCAAGACTCGGTTTCCCGCCAGCTGACCCAGACCTTCATCAGCCAGTGGAAAGCCGCACACCCAGCCGACCAGATCACCGTCCGTGACCTGGCCGTCAACCCGGTGCCGCACCTGGACATCAACCTGCTGGGCGGCTGGATGAAACCTGTCGAACAACGCAACGAGATCGAACAGGCCTCGCTGGAACGCTCCAACCAATTGACCGACGAACTGCTGGCCGCCGACGTGCTGGTGATGGCAGCGCCCATGTACAACTTCGCGATTCCGAGCACCTTGAAAGCCTGGCTCGACCATGTGCTGCGTGCCGGCGTGACTTTCAAATACACCGAGACCGGTCCGCAAGGTTTGCTCAGCGGCAAGCGCGCCTACGTGCTGACCGCTCGCGGCGGGATCTACGCCGGCAGCACCGCGGATCATCAGGAACCTTACCTGCGTCAGGTCATGGGCTTTATCGGCATCCACGACGTCACGTTCATTCACGCCGAAGGCATGAACCTGGGCGGTGACTTCCAGGAGAAAGGCCTGAACCAGGCCAACGCCAAACTGGCCCAGGTCGCCTAAGCCGTTAATCGCCAGATAATCACTGGATGGTCTAGTGACCTGGCGCAACCCTTCAAGCCTGCACGCGCATCGAACCTCCCTTTGCACTTATTGCTCCTGAGTGCTCTAGCCCGATTGAACGCTTTAGCGAGATCGGGCTTTTTTTTGCCTGGGATTTAATGGGCACTGATGGACCTGTGGGCGCGGGCTTGTGTGTTGGCTGACCGTTCGCGATAACGGGCAAAAAACGCTATCGTCGCCGCCATTCAAAACGAGGCGAGCATGGGCTATCTACTTTTTGTCACGCTGATCCAGGCGTTTTCCTTCAGTTTGATCGGCGAATACCTGGCCGGTCATGTCGACAGCTACTTCGCAGTGCTTGTGCGAGTGCTGCTGGCGGGGCTGGTGTTCATTCCGCTGACACGCTGGCGTTCGGTCGAGCCGGCATTCATGCGCGGGATGTTGTTGATCGGCGCGCTGCAGTTCGGTGTGACCTATGTCTGTTTGTATTTGAGCTTCCGCGTGCTGACGGTGCCGGAAGTGCTGCTGTTCACCATCCTCACGCCGCTGCACGTGACCCTGATCGAAGACGCGCTGAACCGGCGCTTCAATCCGTGGGCCTTGATTGCGGCATTGGTGGCCGTGGCGGGTGCGGCAGTGATTCGCTACGACCGGATCAATCCGGACTTCTTCATGGGCTTTTTGTTGCTGCAACTGGCCAACTTCACCTACGCCGCCGGGCAGGTGCTCTATAAACATCTGGTGGCCCGCCATCCGAGCGATCTGCCGCATTATCGGCGATTCGGCTACTTCTATCTGGGCGCATTGGCGGTGGCGTTGCCGGCATTTCTGCTGTTCGGCAAACAGAACTTCCTGCCCGAAGCGCCGCTGCAATGGGGCGTGCTGCTGTTCCTCGGCCTGGTCTCGACCGCGCTGGGTTTGTACTGGTGGAACAAGGGCGCGTGCCTGGTGAATGGCGGGATGCTGGCGGTGATGAACAACCTGCATGTGCCGGTGGGGTTGCTGATCAATTTGCTGATCTGGAATCAGCATGAAGAGTTGGGGCGGTTGTTGTTGGGTGGATCGGTCATTCTGGCGGCGGTGTGGATCAGCCGGTTGGGTGTACGCCAACCCGTCATTGCACACTAAACCGGGTTAATTCGGCGCCAACTGCGCCACCAGAAACTCAATAAACGCCCGGGTCTTTTGCGGTACGCGACGCGAGGAAGGGTAAACCGCGTTGATGGTAATCGCTGGTGCCTGCCACTCGCACAGCACCGGCACCAGCCGGCCTGCCGCCAACGCGTCTTCCACAATGAAATCAGGCAGCAGGGCGATGCCCATCCCGGCTTCGGCGGCCTGAGCGAGCAAGTCGCCGTTGTTGGCGTGCAACGGGCCGGAAACGTTGACCCGTTGCGTCTCCTTGCCATTGCACAACTGCAGGCTCACGCCGCTTTGCAGATACCCGTAATTCAGGCATTGATGCGCGCGCAAGTCTTGCGGGGTCCGCGGTATGCCTGCACGCGCCAGATAGGCGGGGGAGGCCACCATGATCCGCGGTGCCGGTGCCAGTTGCCGGGCGATCATGGTCGAGTCTGGCATGCTGGCGATGCGAATCGTCACATCGAAGCCGCCACGCACTGGATCGACCTGTTGATCGCTGAGCACCAGTTGAAGCTCGATGTTCGGATGCTGCTCATGGAACAGCGGAATCAACCGTCCAAGGCGATGCAGGCCGAACGACATCGGCGCATTCACCCGCAACACCCCGCGTAGCTCGCCGATGCCGTCTCGAGCGCGCTGCTCGGCCTCGTCCAGCGCGGACAACACCTCCCGCGCCGCCTCGAAATACTCGGCGCCAGCCTCGGTCAAGTGCAGGCTGCGCGTGGTGCGCTGCAGCAATTGCACGCCGATTGCTTCCTCCAACGCCTGAATCTGTTTACTCACCTTTGATCGCGGCACGTCCATCGCGCGAGCGGCAGCTGCGAAGCCGTTCTCGCCAACCGTCACGACAAAGGCGCGCATGCATTCGATCCGATCCACGATTGTCCCTTTTTTAGAATCAATTATTCTCGATTTTAGGGAATTGTCCCTTTTTTATCTAGCCCGTAAAGTTACTTCCAAGCCAGCAAGCAAACAGCTTGAGGCAAGTGACTCACCCAATACTCATTAAACAAATCGACATCAAAAGGAACGCGCCATGTCTAACCGTGAATTGCTCAACCCAACCAACTCCGCCCTGATCCTGATCGACCACCAGCCGCAAATGGCGTTCGGCGTGCAGTCGATCGACCGTCAGACCCTGAAGAACAACACCGTGGGTCTGGCGAAGGCCGCGAAGATTTTCAACGTGCCGACGATCTACACCTCAGTTGAAACCGAAAGCTTCAGCGGCTTCATCTGGCCGGAGTTGCTGGCTGTTCACCCAGAGCAGAAGCCGATCGAGCGCACCTCGATGAACTCCTGGGAAGACAAGGCGCTGGTTGACGCGGTGAAAGCCACCGGCCGCAAGAAGCTGATCATTGCCGCGCTCTGGACTGAAGTCTGCCTGACCTTCCCGGCGCTGGAAGCCCTGGCTGAAGGCTACGAGGTGTACATCGTGACCGACGCGTCTGGCGGCACCACCAAAGAAGCTCACGACATGTCGGTGCAGCGGATGATTCAGGCCGGCGCGGTGCCGGTCACCTGGCAACAAGTGCTGCTGGAATACCAGCGTGACTGGGCACACAAAGACACTTACGAGGCGGTGATGGAACTGGTGCTGGAGCACAGCGGCGCGTATGGCATGGGCGTGGATTACGCCTACACCATGGTGCACAAGGCGCCGCAGCGTCAGGTCAAATAACACCGTTACCCTTGTAGAAGCATGGCTTGCCCGCGAAGGCGGAGTATCAGTCGATAACTATGTTGACTGATACTCCGCCTTCGCGGGCAAGTCGGATCGCCGCACCGCTCGCACAGGGGCGGTGTTTACATGATGTGTTTTTCCGGCTCCGGAATGTGGCTCGCGCCTAACATGGCCGGAAGCAATCCGGCCCTTAAATCCCCGCCACTCGGCTGCTGATAAAGACTCAATCCGAACTCCGGCAGTACCGCCAGCAGATAATCGAAAATATCCCCCTGAATCCGCTCGTAATCGGCCCACACCGTGGTGCGGGTGAAGCAGTAGATTTCCAGCGGAATACCCTGTGCAGTGGTCTGCATCTGGCGAACCATGCAGGTCATGTTCTGCTGAACCTCCGGGTGACTTTTCAGATACGCCAGCGCATAGGCGCGGAAGGTGCCGATGTTGGTCATCCGCCGACGGTTGGCCGCCATCGCCGCGACGTTGCCCTGGGCTTCGTTCCAGGCCTTGAGCTCGGCTGTCTTGCGGCTCATGTAGTCGGTCAGCAAATGTACCTGGGACAGTTTCTGCTCTTCATCATCGCGAATGAACCGCACGCCGCTGGCGTCGATGAACAGGCTGCGCTTGATCCGCCGTCCGCCGGACTGCTGCATGCCGCGCCAGTTCTTGAACGACTCGGACATCAGGCGCCAGGTCGGGATCGACACAATTGTCTTGTCGAAATTCTGCACCTTGACCGTGTGCAAAGTGATGTCCACCACGTCACCGTCGGCACCGACTTGCGGCATCTCGATCCAGTCGCCGACCCGCAGCATGTCGTTGCTGGTCAGTTGCACGCTGGCGACGAATGACAACAGGGTGTCCTTGTAGACCAACAGAATCACCGCCGACATGGCGCCCAGACCCGACAGCAGCAACAGCGGCGAACGGTCGATCAACGTGGCGACGATGATGATCGCGCCAAACACGAACAACACCATTTTCGCCAGTTGCACATAGCCTTTGATCGAGCGGGTGCGGGCGTGTTCGGTGCGGGCATAGATGTCCAGCAGGGCATTGAGCAACGCGCTGATGGACAGCACCAGGAACAGGATGGTGAACGCCAGCGCCACGTTGCCGAGGAAGTTCATGCTGGTCTTGCCCAACTCCGGCACCAGGTGCAGGCCGAACTGGATCACCAGCGATGGCGTCATTTGCGCCAGGCGATGAAACACTTTGTTGTGGCGAAAGTCGTTGACCCAGTGCAACGCCGGCTGGCGACCGAGCATTTTGGTCGCATGAAGAATGAGGTAACGCGCCACTCGTCCGAGCACCAGCGCCACCACCAGCAGCAACATCAGCGCGAGTGTGGAATGCAGGAGCGGGTGCTGATCGAGGGCACCCCAGAGGTCTTGGGCGTTGAGCCAGAGCTGTTTGATATCCATGGGTGAAAACGCTTCTTCTGTAGGGCGCGACGGGGCGATTAGAGCATTTAAGAGGTTGCGGATGACGTTTTGAGACAAATCAGGCAACAAAAAAGCCACTGTTTGCAGCCGTTTGTATAAAGAAACTCGGCCTTCGCGCTCGAAACCGTTACCCTATGCAGCTGTTTTTTTGTATTTCTTCGAGGTAGCACCCGTGTTTTCCCAATTCGCCCTGCACGAACGCCTGCTCAAAGCCGTGGCCGAGCTTAAATTTGTCGAGCCAACGCCTGTGCAAGCAGCGGCTATTCCGCTGGCGCTCCAAGGGCGTGACCTGCGGGTGACAGCGCAAACCGGCAGCGGCAAAACCGCAGCCTTCGTTTTGCCGATCCTCAACCGCTTGATCGGCCCGGCC
Source organism: Pseudomonas sp. Pseusp18 (assembly GCF_059506005.1). Lineage (NCBI taxonomy): Bacteria > Pseudomonadati > Pseudomonadota > Gammaproteobacteria > Pseudomonadales > Pseudomonadaceae > Pseudomonas > Pseudomonas sp. Pseusp18. Next base: position 5,011,424 of record NZ_CP169240.1, on the reverse strand, counting down.
AAAGTCCGCGTCAGCATCAAGACCCTGATCCTGCTGCCGACCCGCGAGTTGGCCCAGCAAACCATCAAGGAAGTCGAGCGCTTCGCGCAGTTCACTTTCATCAAGTCCGGCCTGATCACCGGCGGTGAAGACTTCAAGGTCCAGGCCGCCATGCTGCGCAAGGTGCCGGACATCCTGATCGGTACACCAGGCCGGATGATCGAGCAACTGAACGCCGGCAACCTCGACCTCAAGGAAGTCGAAGTGCTGGTGCTCGACGAAGCCGACCGCATGCTCGACATGGGTTTTGCCGAAGACGTGCAGCGTCTGGTGGACGAGTGCACCAGCCGTCAGCAGACCATGCTGTTCTCCGCCACCACCGGCGGTTCGGGCCTGCGCGAGATGATCGCCAAGGTCCTGAACAACCCTGAGCACTTGCAGCTCAACGCGGTCAGCCAGCTGAACGACACCACTCGTCAGCAAATCATTACCGCTGACCACAACCAGCACAAAGAACAGATCGTCAACTGGCTGCTGGCCAACGAGACCTACCAGAAGGCCATCGTCTTCACCAACACCCGGGCCATGGCCGACCGTATCTACGGCCGGCTGGTGGCACAGGAATACAAAGCGTTCGTCCTGCACGGCGAGAAAGACCAGAAAGACCGCAAACTGGCCATCGACCGCCTGAAGCAGGGCGGGGTGAAAATCCTCGTCGCCACCGACGTCGCCGCCCGCGGTCTGGACGTGGAAGGCCTGGACCTGGTGATCAACTTCGACATGCCGCGCAGCGGCGACGAATATGTTCACCGCATCGGCCGTACCGGCCGCGCCGGCAACGATGGCCTGGCCATCTCGCTGATCTGCCACGGCGACTGGAACCTGATGTCGAGCATCGAGCGCTACCTCAAGCAGAGCTTCGAGCGCCGTACCATCAAGGAAGTCAAAGGCACCTACGGCGGACCGAAAAAGGTCAAGGCCTCGGGCAAAGCCGTTGGCGTGAAGAAGAAAAAGGTCGACGCCAAGGGTGACAAGAAGAAAACCGGCGCCAAGGCTCCGACCAAGCGCAAGATCGCCAACCGCCCGAAGACCGACGCCCTGTCGCTGGTCAGCAAGGACGGCATGGCGCCTTTGAAACGCCGTAAGCCGGAAGCGCCGGCGGCTGAATAAAGCACCGTAGCGATTCAATAAAAACCCGGACAGTGTCCGGGTTTTTTTACGTCAAAAGATCTTGCCATCTAACCCCCGGCTTTGTTCTTCGCCGATTCCAACTCCTTCAAACGCTGATCGATCACCTGGCACTTGTCCGGCAAATCCTTGCTGGCCGTCTCCAGGTCCATCTTCTGCAACTCGTCATTGATCTCCTTGGCCTTGGCCGGGTTCTGCTCAGTGATCTTGGCGACTTCCTTGGCCAGTTGTTCACGCTTGGCGGTGGCTTCCTCGGGAGGGCACGCCCAGATGGGGAGGGTGCAGGTGAGGGTGGCGGCGAGGGTGGCGAAAAGTTCAGCTTCCGAGAGCCACAGGCATGTTTGCGGGGTTGGCATAGGAGATTTACTAATGCTTATCGCCAACCCTACCGTTCGTCGACCTCCCCACCAGAATGGATCCATTTGTTGACGTCAAAATAGTGGCCATCTAATATCGCGCCACTATTGTGCTATCAGTCTCCATTCGAGGGATCGAACATGTACCCACCCGCCCTCGTGGCGAGGTTGTGCCTGGCTTTGCTGTGCCTTTCTCCGCTGAATCTTGCTCACGCCGCCCCCACCCCCGGTGAAACCGATCTGATCCGCGAACGTCAGGATCGCTTGCTCGACGAGCAGCGTCGGCGTCTCGAGGAGCTCAAGGAATTACCCGGCAAGGCAGCCAAACCCGCGCCTCCGACGGCCCCGGCCGACGCCCGTTGTTTCCCCATTCAGGACATCGAGCTCAAAGGCGCCGACAGTCTTTCGGACGGCGAGAAAAATCGCCTGCTCAAGCCTTACATCGGCCAGTGCCTGGGCGTTACGCAGCTCAACGAGTTGCTGAAAGTCATCACCGATCTGTACATCGAGAAGGGCCTGGTCACCAGCCGGGCCTACTTGCCGCAGCAGGATTTGTCCGCCGGGCATTTGAAGGTACTGGTGGTCGAGGGCCGGCTCGAAGGGTTGAAGGGCGCGGAGGGCAGCCAGCTGTCGGACCGTGAACTGGCCATGGCTTTTCCCGGCAAGAGCGGGGAGCTGGTCAATCTGCGGGAAATCGAGCAGATGGTGGATCAGCTCAACCGCTTGCCGTCGAATCAGGCGCAGATGGAGTTGTCGCCGGGCAAGAACGTCGGTGGCAGTGAAGTGCTGGTCAAGAACACGCCGCAGAAGCCGTGGCGTGCCGGGTTGTCGCGCAGCAACGACGGCCAGCGTAGCACCGGCGAGCAGCAGTGGGGCACGACGTTCGATTGGGACAGCCCGCTGGGCCTGGCCGATCAGTTGATGCTGCGTGGTGGTCACGATGCGATGAGCGATCACCAGCACACCTCCAATAACGCGATGCTCAATTACAGCGTGCCGTGGGGCTGGTGGAACTTCAGTTACACCTACAGCCAGAGCGAATACCGCTCGCAAGCCCAGGCCAACGGTTTCAATTTCAAGCAGACCGGCGACAGCGAAAACCATCAGTTGCGCGCCGAGCGGGTGATCCATCGCGACGCCCTGAGCAAGACCTCCCTCAGCACCGGTCTCTCGTACCTGCGCACCAACAACTTCATCGAAGACAGCAAGCTCAAGCTGAGCAGCAACCGCATCAGCGAAGCGCAGTTCGGCATCAACCACGGTCGGCGGGTCGGCAGTGCCTTCGTCAACCTCGACCTGGGCATGCAACAAGGCATCGGCGCGTTCGACGCCCAGGGTAACGGTGATCCGGGCCCCGGCGAGCCGAACGCGCGTTACCGCAAATACACCGCCACTGCGAGTTATCTGCAGCCGTTCAAGCTGTGGGGCGAGTCCTTCAGTTTCAGCAGCCTGATGACCGGCCAGCGCAGTGAAGACGTGCTGTTCAGCCCGCAGCGCACCAGCCTCGGCGGGCAGTCGTCGATTCGCGGTTACAAGGACCAGTCGTTGTCCGGTGACAGCGGCGGCTACTGGCGCAACGACCTGCGCTGGAGCCGTCCGGTGACCCTGGAATGGCTGCGCCCGGTGTTCGCTGAATACGGCACCAGCCTCGGTTATGACCAGGGCGTGATCCGTGGCGACCGCTACAACGGCGATCAGCACGGGCGGATGTCCAGCGACTCCGTGGAGTTGTTCGCCCGGGGTCAGCATGTGGCCGCCAGCGTGACTTTTGCCCATTCCCTGGAACGCCCTGACGTGCTGACCGAGCGCGAAGCGCCGATCTACTTCCGCGTGGATTTCTTCCTCTAATTACGCCTCTTCGAGAACACTGACATGGACGTTCGCCATTACGCCTTCCTCGCTAGCCAGCCCTCGGCTGCGGTCAAAAATCGCGAGCACTTCTGGGGCATGCCCAAGCGCGGGTTGGCGTTCCTGTTGGCCAACGTCATGTTCTGGCAGCCGATGTGGGCGCAGGCCGACGGGATCGTGGTGGCTACGCCCGGCACCAGCCTCGGCCAGGCGGGCAATGGCGTGCCGATCATCCAGATCGCCACGCCCAATGGCACGGGTCTGTCGCATAACCAGTTCCACGATTACAACGTCGGCAGCCAGGGGGTGATCCTCAATAACGTCGCCGCGCAGACCGGCGCGACGCAACTGGGTGGGATCATTGTCGGCAACCCGAACCTGACCAACGGGATCGCGGCGCAAACCATCCTCAACGAAGTGGTCGGCGGCAGCCCCAGCCAGTTGCGCGGCTACACCGAAGTGGCGGGGCAGTCGGCGCGGGTCATCGTCGCCAACCCCTACGGCATCAGCTGCAACGGCTGCGGCTTCATCAACACCCCGCGCGTGACCCTGACCACCGGCAAACCGGTGCTGGACAACGGTCGTCTCGATCGCTTCCAGGTCGATCAGGGCAGCGTCTCCATCGACGGCGCCGGGCTGAACGCCAACAACGTCGACCGCTTCGAAATCATCACCCGCAGCGCGAAGATCAACGCCGAGATTCAGGCGAAAAACCTGACCATCATTGCTGGTCGCAACGACGTCAACGCCGACAGCCTCAACGCCACCGCCCGTGCCGATGACGGCAGTGCCAAACCACAACTGGCGATCGACTCTTCCGCGTTGGGCGGCATGTACGCCGGGGCGATCAAACTGGTCGGCACCGAAGCCGGGGTCGGGGTGAAACTCGACGGCAACCTGGCCGCCAGCGGTGGCGATATCCAGCTCGACGCCAACGGCCATCTCAGCCTGGCGCAGACCTCGGCGGCGGGGGCCGTGAACGTCAAAGCCGCCAGCCTCGATGCGCGCGGCCCGGTCTACGCCGGCACCGTCGTCAACGTGCAAACCCAAGGTAACCTGAGCAACCAGCAAACCCTCGCCGCGCGGGACAGCATCGCGCTGACGGCCGGTGGTGTGCTGACCAACAACGGCATCATCGAAGCCGGGGTCAACGCCGATACCAGCCGCAATGCCAGCGGCGATGTGAACCTGAATGCGCAGAATTTCACCAACACTGGCAAGAGCGTGGTGGCCAGCCGCAATCTGACGGTCAATACCGCGCAGACGTTGAATAACCAGGGCGGCACTTTAAGCGGGCAGAAAAAAACCAGCATCACTGCTACTACGCTGGATAACCAGAACAAGGGCCGAGTATTGGGCAGCGGCGCTCTGGAGCTAAAAGCTACGCAGGTCCTCAACACCCAGGGCGTCATTACCAGCAACGGCAACCTCACGGCCAATCTCGGCCACCTGAACAACCACGATGGTGAAGTTTCCAGCGCTGGCAACACCACCCTCACCGCAACAACACTGGACAACAGTGACGGCCAGGTCACGGGCGACGTTGCCCTGAACATTGGCTTGATCGGCGCCCTGAATAACCAGAACGGCGTGCTGGGTTCCGGCCAAAGCGTGAGCATCAGCGCCGCCAGCCTGGATAACAGTCATGGCGGCAGCCTGGTTAGCGATGGCAGCTTCACCGCACGCATCAATGGCTTGTTCGATAACCAGAATGGCGACCTGAGTGCCAAAGACGTGGTCGACCTGCAAACCGGCAGCCTCGACAACCGCAATGGCAGCCTGACCGGCAAGGATCGCCTGACCCTGCGCAGCGATTCGCTGGATAACCGCACCGGCAAAGTACGCGCTGGCAAAGACCTGCAACTGACCGTCGGACAACTCGATAACCGCCAGCAAGGTCTGCTCAACAGCCAGGCCGCCATCAACTTCAATGGCACTCATCTGGATAACCGCGGCGGCTTGCTCAGCGCGGCGGGGGCGGTGCAACTGCAGGCGGCCAGCGTCGACAACAGCGGCGGTCGTATCTCCGGCACAACCGATCTGACGGCCAAGGTTGCGCAATTCACCAACCAGGGCGGCGAGCTTGTCGCTCAAGGAACGTTGAGCCTCAATGGCAACGGACTCGATAACCGCAACGGCGGACTGGTAGGCGCGACAAAAGCGCTGAAACTCAATGTCGATGAGGTGGACAACCGCGGCGGCGAGATCTCCAGCGCCGTTGATGTGGCCATTGAAGGCCAAAGCCTGAACAACAGTGACAACGGCAAGATTCTGGCTGGCACCGAGCTGGGCCTGAAAGTGGCGCAGATCATCAACCAGACCAAGGGGCTGTTGTTCGGCAAGGGCGCCACGACGGTAACGGGGCAGAGTCTGGACAACAGCGGTGGCAGCCTGGTCACTCAGCTTGGGCTGGATATCCGCCTCGACAACGCGCTAAGCAACATCGAAGGCCTGATCAGCAGTGAAGGCACCCTGACGGTCAACGCGGCGAGCCTCGACAGCACCCGTGGCAGCGTGTCGAGCGCCGGCGCGTTGGCGCTGACGACGACAGGAGTGCTGAACAATCAGGGCGGGTCGATCACCACCGACAGCGGCTTGACCCTCAACAGCCAAAGCCTGAACAACAGCCAGAACGGCCTGATCAGTGGTAAGAGCGCGACCGCCGTCACCACGGGTACGTTCGACAACACTCAGGGCGGTCAATTGATCAGCGGCGATACGCTCGACCTGACCGCGACCCAGGTCAGTAATGGCGTTGCCAGCCGAATCGCCAGCGATAAGGCCCTGACCGCCAGTGTCACCGGTTTCGATCAGCAGGGCGGTCAGCTGTTCAGCAAAACCGTCCTGAGCCTGGACTTGAATCACGGCCAACTGAACAACCAGAACGGGCTGATCAATGCACCGTTGCTGATGTTGAAAAATCTCAAGGACGTCAACAACCGGAACGGTGAAATCTCCAGCGCCCAGGCCTTCACACTGGCCGCCCAGAACCTGGATAACAGTAACGGCAAGCTGATCAGTAATCAGGGTCTGACGCTGCACATCGATCAACTGCTCGCCAGCATCAAGGGCCTGATTTCCGCACAGACCCTGGAGGTGCGCAGCGCGCGCCTGGACAACACCGGCGGCTTGATCAGCAGTCATGGCACCCTCGGGATGACGGTGGACGGTCAGATCGTCAATCAGGATGGCACTTTCATCGCTGACGGTGATGTGCATCTCAGCGCCGATAGCCTGGACAACACCCATGGCCAGATCGCCGGTAAAGCCGATGTCACGGCCAACGTTGCGACCCTGAACAATCAGGGCGGTCAACTGATTGCCGCCGGTGGCCTGACATTGACCAGTACCAGCCTCGACAATCGCAACAGCGGCCTGGTTGGTGCAACCAATGCGCTGCAACTGAACGTTGGATCGGTCGACAACCGTGGTGGCGAGTTGTCGAGCAAGTCAGATGTGACCCTGGTCGGTAATAGTCTGGACAACAGCGATGGTGGCCAGGTATTCGCCGGCGGCGCTTTGTCCCTGACGGTCGAAAACATCATCAACCGCGCCAAAGGCCTGCTCTCGGGCAAGGCCGACCTGTCATTGACCGGCCGCGACCTCGATAACAGTGGCGGCTCGCTGTTGAGTCAGAAAAACCTGACGCTCGATCTCAGGGGGGACCTGAACAACAGCCAGGGTCTGCTCAGCGCTGAAGGCTCACTCGGGGTCACGGCCGCCAGCCTGACCAACACCCTGGGCAGTGTTTCCGCGGCAGGGCCGCTGACGTTGACCACCACCGGAGCCATTCTCAACCAGGGCGGCGAGATCGTCACGGATGCTGGCATCACACTCAACAGTGCCAGCCTCGACAACCGCAATAACGGCAGCATCAGTGGCAAGGGGGCGGTGATCGTCAACACTGGTGCACTGGATAACAGCCACACCGGTCGCTTGAACAGCGGCGCCAGTCTGGACCTGACCACCACTCAACTGACCAACCAGGACGGCGGCCGCATCGCCAGTGTCGGGGCCCTGACGGCCAGTGTCACCGGCCTGGATCAGCAAGGCGGGCAACTGTTCAGCAACACGTCTCTGACACTGGATCTGAACAAGGGTCAGCTGAACAACCAGAACGGTCTGATCAGCGCGCCGTTGTTGATGCTCAAAAACCTCACCGACGTTAATAACAACGGCGGCGAAATCTCCAGCGCCGAGGCTTTCACCATCGCTGCTCGCAGCCTGGATAACAGCAACGGCAAACTGCTGAGCAATCAGCCCCTGACCCTGCGCATCGATCAGGCGCTGACCAACCTCAAAGGCTTGATCGCCGCCGCAGCACTCGACGTCAAAGCCGCCAGCCTGGACAACAGTGGCGGCACGCTGACCAGCCGCGCCAACCTCGACCTGAACCTCGACGGGCTGCTGACAAACCAGAGCCAGGGACTGATCAACGCCACCACGGGGCTGACGGTCAATAGCAGTGGCCTGAATAACCAGAACGGTTCTTTGCTGGGCAGCGCCATCGCCATCGACTTCGGGGCGGCCACCGGCGACCTGAACAACGGCGCCGGGCTGATCACCACCACGGGTTTGCTGAGCCTCAAGCACCTGCGTGACCTGAATAACCGGAACGGCGAAATCTCCAGCAGCCAGAGCCTCGATCTGACGGCCCGTGCACTGGATAACAACAACAACGGCAAATTGATCAGCAATAACCTGCTGACGGTCAACGCCGACACGGTACTCAACCAGGGCGGTCTGATCTCCGGCTGGCAGGGCCTGAGCCTCACCGGCAACAGCCTGGACAACCGCAACAAAGGTACGCTGTCGAGTCATGACAGCGATGTGGCCGTCACCGTCAGCGGTGCCATTCTCAACAGCGGCGAAGGTGCACTGGTCAGCCGGAAAACCCTGAGCGTCAACGCGTCGAGCCTGGACAACAGCAACGGCGGCATTCTGTCCAGCGGCGGCAATCAGACCCTGACCCTCAGCGGCCTGCTGAACAATGCTCAGGGCGGCTTGATCGACAGCGGCGCAACCCTGGCGATGCAGGCGATGACCCTGGGTAATGCCGGCGGCACCGTCAACGCAAAACAGGACCTCAGTTTCACCGGCACCACACTGGATAACACCGGCGGCAATCTGATCGGCAACGGTGCCGTGACCCTCGACCTGCTCGGCGCCCTGACCAACACCAACGGCAAACTGGCCAGCGCCGGCCCACTGCTGGTGCAACGCGCCACGCAAATCAATAACCAGGGCGGTCAAATCGCCAGCCAAGGCTTGATGACGCTGCTCACCGGTGGCCTGGACAACCGCAATCTCGGCACCATCGCGGCCAATGATCTACTGACCATCACCACGGGCGGCACGCTACAGAACAGCGCCGACGGCCAGATCTACAGCCAGAATGGCGACCTGCAAATCCAGGCCGCCAGCCTCGTCAACGCCAAGGGCACTCTGCAAAGCCAGGGGGCTTTGAACCTCACCATCGGCGGCGATATCGACAACCAGAGCGGCCGCATTGTCGCCAAGGACGGTGACCTGTCGATCAAGGCCGGCAATCTCGATAACCGCGGCGGGGTGCTCGCCAGCCTGCAAGCTGCGTTCACGGCCAACCTGACGGGTGTGTTGAAAAACGGCTATGACCTGAACAACAACCGCCGCAGCGGCGTCACCCAGGCCCAGCGCCTGAACCTGACTGCGCTGGCCGGTATCGACAACTACGGCGGGCGTATCGCTGCGCAAAGCGGCGACGCGATTATTGCCACCGGTAACTTCGACAACCGCAATGGCGGCCTCTATGCCAAAGGCAAGGTCAGCGTCACCGGCAACAACTTTGACAACAGCGGCGACAACGACGGCCAGATCGCCGGTCAACAGATCGACCTCACCCTCAGCGGTGCCCTGAACAACCGACTGGGCATCATCGAGAGCGACAGCACCCTGTCGATCAAGGCTGCCAGCCTCGACAACCAGACCGGCCAACTGCGCGCCCTCGGCGACAAAGGCAAAACCAGCTTCCAGATCGGTGGCCTGTTCGACAACCGCAACGGCACCCTGGAAAGCGCCAACACCGACCTGACCATGGCGGTGGGCGGCTTCCTCAACGGTGGCGGCAGTCTGCTGCACGTGGGCAACGGTACTTTCGACATTTCCACCGCCAACGTCACCGGCGCCGGTGGCACCATCGTTACTCGCGGCGGCCTGACCCTCAACGCCGACAGCTGGACCAACAGCAACGTCATCCAGGCTGGACGCCTGACCGTTAACGTCAATAGTTTCACCCAGACGGCGAGTGGTCAGTTGCTGGCCTCGGATAGCCTCGTCGGTACCGGTGTCAACTGGTTCAACGAAGGATTGATTGCCAGTGACGGCAGCATGAACGTGGGGCTGAGCGGTGCTTACTGGGGTGCTGGTCGTCTTAGCAGCCAAGGGGCCCTTGGCCTGAATGCCGCGCAAGTGAGCCTCAATAGCGTCACCTCCAGCATCGCTGGCGGTGGCAACACCACGCTCAATGTCAGTGGTCAACTGGACAACGCCGGTCGCCTGACCTCAGGCGCCAACCTGACGGTTAACGCCGGCGGGATCAACAACTTCGGGACGCTGGCCAGTGCTCAACAACTGACTGCCACCACCGGATCGCTGGGTAACTACAGCGGGCTGATCTTCAGCGGCGGCAACATGGGCTTGCGGGTCAATGCGCTGAACAACAGCTACGCCAACATCTACAGCCTGGGCAACCTGACGATCGACCGTAACGGTCAAGGCGCCCAGGCCGCCAGCATCATCAACAGCTCATCGTCGATTCAAAGCGACGGCAGCATGAGTCTGGCGGCGAGCACGATTCAGAACATTCGCGCGGTGCTGACCACCAATAACCAGGGCATCTACACCGCCCGGATTGGCGAAATCACCTGTATCGAAGGGGTGAACGCGGGCGACTGCAGCGGCAAGCAAAACCATGTCTGGGAGATCGTGCAGCGCGACAAATTTGAAGTCACTGAGGCCAGTGCCGCGTCCAGCATCACGGCGGGCGGGGACCTTACCCTGACCGGCGGCGACCTGCTGAACCAGAGCAGCACCATCGCCACCGGCGGCAATCTGAGCGCCTCGCTGGTCAACCTGACCAACAGCGGTATCGAGACCGGCGAAACCGAGACCTCCCGGGTATTTCGCTCCGAACGAACCCGCAACGCAGGCGGACTGTACAACGCGGCCGGTAGTTTCACCGACAAGTACTGGTTCGAAAGCGCGGGCTACACCCCCAACGACCTGGGGGGGCTTGAGGCCGGGATGGCCAACTTTATTGGCATGACCGAAGCTGAACTGCCTCAGTTCGCTACGACCACAAAAATCTCGTCCAGCGACCAAAGTTACGCCGCCGTGATCCAGGCTGCTGGCGCGGTCAACATCAACGCCCAGAACAATATCGATAACAGTGTCGTACGCCCTGGCTACACCTACGTGGGCAGTGGTCCGCGCACGGGCACCGGTGCTGCGGGCAGCCAGTTCTCCACCCGCATCACCCTCAATCAACAATTGCCGCCCAACCTGGCCCAACAGCAAGTCAACCCGCTGGCCTTGCCCGGCTTCGCTCTGCCCACCGGGCAAAACGGTCTGTTCCGCCTGAGCGGCCAAGACAGCAGCACTCCAGTGGCCAGCGGTCCGCAAAGCTGGACCATGGGCGGCGGCAGCGTCAGCACGACCCAGCGTCAGCAACCGGTGGTTAACGTCCAGCCAAGGAACATTCTACCGGTCAGCAACACTCAGGCCTCCGCCAGCAGCGTTGACCTGAAGCCCGTTGATTATGTGGCGTCGAACGTGGGCGCCGGCGCCAGCGCGATCGACGTCAGCGCACCGGCTGCCAATTCAACCGGCTCGGCGCTGCCGGGTCGTTCCACGGCCTTTACCATCAATCGCGTCCAAGGGTTGCCGGCCAGCAGCGGCCAGTCCAAACCCCAGAAATACCTGATCGAAACCAACCCGGTACTTACCGACCTCAAGCAATTCATGAGCTCGGACTACCTGTTGTCGAACCTGGGCTACGACCCCGACCAAAGTGCCAAGCGCCTGGGCGATGGCCTCTATGAACAACGCCTGATCCAGCAAGCGGTAGTGGCGCGTACCGGTCAGCGCTTTATCGATGGCCAGACCAGCGACGAAGGCTTGTTCAAATACTTGATGAACAACGCCGTCGCCAGCAAAACAGAACTCAACCTGTCGCTGGGCGTCAGCCTGACCTCCGAACAAGTCGCGGCCCTCACCCACGACATTGTCTGGATGGAAAATGCCGAGGTAAATGGCGAGCAAGTACTGGTGCCGGTGCTGTACCTGGCCAACGCCAACAATCGCCTGGCCGCCAACGGTGCCTTGATCCAGGGCAGCGACGTGACCCTGATCGCCGGCAAAGACCTGAACAACGCCGGCACCTTGCGCGCTTCCAACAACCTGTCGGCCACCGCCACCAACGACCTGGTCAACAGCGGCCTGGTGGAAGCCGGCAATCGCCTCGACCTGAAAGCCGGCAACAACATAGTCAACAAGGCCGGCGGCATCATCGCCGGCCGTGACGTCACGTTGACCACCACCCGGGGCGACGTGATCAACGAACGCACCGTCACCACTCATGAAAGTGGCAGCGGCTATCGCGACGAGCGGACTGACTTCGCCGACAGCGCCGCGCGCATCGAGGCCGCCAACGACCTCACCGTGAAGGCGGGGCAAGACATCAACATTGTCGGTGGTGTCATGCAAAGTGGTCGGGACATGAGTCTGAATGCAGGTCGAGACCTCAATGTGGTCTCGACGCAGGTCACCAACAGTGTGTTCAAGGATAGCAATCACAACAGCAGCGACATCACTCAACTGGGCGCCAGCATCAGCGCCGGACGTGACCTGTCGGCGGATGCCAAGCGTGATATCAACGTCATCGCCAGCCAGATCGATGCCAAGCGCAACATCGCCATGACGGCGACCGACAACCTGACCATCAGCTCAGCAGCGGATGAAGAACACTCCCTGTCCAAGAGCAAAAAACTCACTGTCCAGGAAGACCACGTCAGCCAGGTCATGTCGGGTGTCACGGCGGGCGGCAACGTGAATTTGAAAGCCGGTGAGGATCTCGCCGTCATCTCCAGCCGCATTACCGCGGGCAATGAGGCTTACCTGGTGGCGGGTGACAGCCTCGATATTCTTGCGGCGAAAGACAGCGACTACTCGCTGTATGACATGAAGAAAAAGGGCTCCTTCGGCGCGAAGAAAACCAAACGTGATGAAGTTACCGACGTGAAATACATCGGCAGTGAAATCACCACAGGCGGCAACTTGACGCTGGCCAGCGGCGGGGATCAGCGCTATCAGGTGGCGAAGTTGGAGAGTGGCAAGGACATCACGCTGGACAGTGGTGGCTCCATCACGTTTGAAGCGGTCAAGGACCTGCATGACGAGAGCCACACCAAGAGCGACAGCAACGCTGCCTGGAACTCGATGAAGGGCAAAGGCAACACGGATGAAACCTTGCGTCAAAGTGAGTTGGTGGCCAACGGCGCGTTGGTGATCAAGGCGGTGAATGGTCTCAAAATCGATATCAAGCAAATCGATCAGAAGAGCGTCAGCCAGACCATCGATTCCATGGTGGCGGCCGATCCTAAGTTGGCCTGGTTGAAAGAGGCCGAACAGCGAGGCGATGTTGATTGGCACCGTGTGGAAGAAATCCACAAGAGCTTCAAATACTCAAGTTCGGGACTCGGCGTCGCCGCACAACTGGCCTTGGCAATCTTGTTGGCAGCGGTCACGGGCGGGGCAGGAGCCGGGTTGATAGGTGCCACAGCGGGTACCTTTTCAGCAGGCTTTGCCAACGCGGTATTGATCGCGGTGGAAACTACGGCAGCCAACAGCGCCATCAGTAACAAGGGCAACTTGGGGGCAGTCTTAAAAGACACCTTCAGCAGCGAAAGCCTCAAAGGTTACGTGCTCTCCGGGGTGTTGGGTGGAATTGGCAGCAGCACCAGCCTGGGTTATGACCCAAGCAAAATTGGGTTCGACTTGGACAGTCTTGGCCAAGTCGTTCTCAAGGCCAGTGCAGACACCGTGGCCCAAACCGTCCTCCAGGGCGGCAGTCTGAGCGACAACTTTGTCGACAACCTGCTGGGTGCCATCGTTAATATTGGTGGTGCCATTGCGGCCAATAAAGTCGGCAACCTGAATCTAGTCGACGGCAGCCCGACAAAGATCGCGGCGCATGCGCTGGTCGGTGGTTTGAAGTCGATGGCCATGGGGGGCGACTTCAAGACGGGCGCGTTGGCCGGCGGCGCCAACGAAGCGATGGTGCAGTACCTGGCGGATTTGATCCTTCCGGACAACTATGACCCGAACATGCCGGGTGCCGATCAGGCCAAAGCCAACTTGTTGGCGATGTCGCAGTTGCTGGCGGTACTCACGGCAGTCGTTTCAGGCACTGATCCCAACATTGCGGCGAACATCGCTGCCACGGCCACCCAATACAACTACCTGTCTCACTCGGATCTGGAGAGGGCGGCAAACGAGTTGAAGGGCTGCGGGAGTGACTCCGCATGTATAAACAAGGCGTATGCCGACTATCACGAACTGAGCCGCCAGCAGGATATTGATGCGGTCGCGCAATGTGCAGCGAATCCTGCCAACTGTGCTTCCATCTCCAAGCGTGTCGCCGAGGCTGAGAAGCAAACCCAAAGTCTCAAAGACATGGCCGCTTCGGCATCGCCTGAAGCCGTCAAGATCTTTGATCGGTTGATCACGGAGAACAACGGCTTCCAGAACATGCTCGCGGGAGTTACCGCCGGGCATTCGGTCGATGCGATTGCCGATACCCTTGTTCAAAAGTTTGGCTTCAGCCACGAGGCCGCCGTTGCTGCCGTCGAGAATTTTGCGACGTTCGTGGCCGGGTGGAATCCGATCGTCAAGCCTGTGGGGGTGGGTGGTGGTAAGGGCCCGACCAAAGAAGGCGGATCGGGGACGAAAGGTGGGACGGATGCTTCCGGGAATGGCACTGGTGGTGTAAAAGGCGGGGTACGGGAGCCAGTAGCCAACCCGACACCTGCGCAGGTTGCCACTGCTGATAAGTTGGGTGTTGATCCTCGGTGGGTGAAACCTGACGGAAGTCCCGATTGGCCAACAAAAGCAAATAATGGTTTTGACGGAGGGTTCAATGGGCCTCCGACGATTACTGCGCTTCAGCCGGGCCATACGTTTGACAGGTATGGTGGCCGTTTTGATGAGAAAGGTAACTTTACTGATCAGGGTAAATTTGTGGCCCCGATAGACGTGCCGTTTGATCAGCGCGCCTTGCCTGACTCAAGTCTGAAATCACCCTATAGGCAGTATGAGGTCTTAAAGCCTATCCCAGAGGTAAACTCTGGAAGCGCGGCTCCTTGGTTTGGAAAGCCTGGCATGGGGACTCAGTATCAATTACCTATGAGCATTGATGAGTTGGTGAAGGAAGGTTTCATCAGACCGATAAAATAACCTGAGGGTAGCAACAATGGATCTTGAGCAGTTAGCCGATTATTTTTTCAAATATGCGCGTGAGCAGGGAAATCCATATGAGAAATTTCCTTTAGGAACTGAAGTGGATGAGTTTGGTGCTCCCTATATTGAGATTTCTGAAGCTGGGAAGCTGTCCATTGTTGCGAAAGATCGCGGTGAAGAATGTCTAAGAAAAGAAACGACGTCACCGGAAGTGTTGGCCAAATGGGTGTATGAGATTTTCAATAGGGAATAATAAAGCGACTTAAAGGTAAGAAATGGGGGCGGATTTGAATGGCACTTACCTAACATGTTTAGCGTGCCCATTTTTCCTGACATCCACCCTTGCTGACCGACGTGATTTGGTCAGCAAGGGGTAGGCTTGAGGTCTTCGTTTTATGGCTCGCGGCTCGATACGACCGGGTTGGTTTCCAACGCGCCTTTGAGCGATCAGCGTCAATAAATTTGACAGGCCATCCTCTTCGTCAGAGCCGCCATATTGTCGCAGCGCCAGCCATAGCTGAAGGCTGTGTTTGAAGCTCAGTTCGCGAGGTAAGCAGTCAGCTAATAGAGCCGATTGAGAAAAACGGGGACAGCCCCTGAGAAATCCCCGCTTTTTCCTACGAGAAATCAAGAAGTTGGGAATTGTAGAGACCTGCATGGGGCGGCAGCTTGTATTGCACCACACAAAAACAAGATCCGAACCCATGCAGGCCATCCGATTCTTACACAGCGCGCTCGCTCAAGCACTTCCCACTGTCCATTCTCGTCGTCTGAAAACATTGATGTGTTGTGTCAGCGCATTACTCCAAGGACGTCGGCTCACTCTGACGGGGCTTGGTCGATTCATGTCAGGCAAGGCTTACCCCAAACACGCCATCAAACGAGTAGATCGGTTGCTGGGTAATCGGCATCTGCAAACCGAGCGCTCGCTGTTTTACTGGGTCATGTTGCGAGCCTTGCTGGGGTCGCTGAGACATCCGTTGATCCTGGTCGATTGGTCGCCGATCGATGCGGCTGGAGAGTTCTTTTTGTTGCGCGCTGCCATTCCTTTGGCAGGACGTTCGTTCCCCATTTACGAGAGTGTTCATGAACGCGAGGGTTGTCCGAAATATCAAAAACGGTTGTTGCAAACCTTGGCCGAAATGCTCCCCAAAGACTGCGTTCCGATCCTTGTCGCTGATGCGGGTTTTCGCCGGCCATGGATCAAAGCCGTCGAGGCGAAAGGTTGGTATTACGTGGGGCGAGTGCGTAACCGGGACCTTTACCGCAACGACGCACACACTTGGCTGCCGGTTAAAAACCTCTACGCTCTGGCGTCGTCCTCACCGAAATCACTGGGTCAGATCGAGATGACCCAAAGTGCTCCGCACTTCATCCATTTGTACTGCGTCAGGCATTCGGCAAAGGGTCGTAAACACCAGCGTGTCACCGGTTCAATCGCTAAAAACAAACTCAGCAGACAATCGGCTAATCGTGAACGAGAGCCTTGGTTATTGGCCAGCAACCTGCCGGAGGATCAATGGAATCCATCGAGAATCGTGGCCATTTACAAGCAGCGTATGCAGATAGAAGAAGGCTTCAGGGATGTAAAAAACGAGTACTTTGGAGTTGGCGTGGCTCGCCATCGGAGTCACTGCCCGCACCGAATCGAAGTGCTTTTACTGATCTCAGCTTTGGCTAACTACATCATTTGTTTAACGGGGTTGCAGGCCCGTGAAGCGGGTCATGAACATCGCTTTCAAAGCAATAGCCTTAAACGCCGACGGGTGTTGTCGCTGTGGCGGCTGGGTTTGGAATACTGGCGTAGCGGACGCGGCTCGAACTCTCGAAAAACCTTGGAGAGACTTGAGCACGTATTGCGAGCCGAGGTACATCAACAGGCGCAGGCGCTGGGGTAGATTTGTGGGGATCCCTCAGGGTCTGTCCCCGTTTTCCCGCAGGTGTTAGAAATACTGTAGAAACAGACATGTTTCCAAGGCAGTTAAATAATGCGCTGCAAAACGGGACTGCCGTGATCGTGCAAGTTAAAGCTGGTGATGGTTGCCACTTTATGATTGTTGATAGTGTTCGGGCTGAGGGAGGCGCGACATATTATATGACGCGAGATTCATATACCGGGCCACGTGGTGTCATGGCCAGTATCTTGGATGGTGCAATGTCGCATGGTGTCAATGCTATCGTGATAGGTAAGTGATTATGGATGTTAGTGAACTGTATGGTCGTGATCAAATAGAGCAGTTAATAAAGAGTAGGGAATTGGTGGAGGTAACAGGCTGGCTTGTCGTTATTGATGCTGAGTTGTATGTGATCGAAGAGCGGTTTCCTGATCCATATAAGTCTGGTAAAAAGATAAAGATAGCGAATTCCGATATCGCATTTTCGGTTCGAGATAGTATCTCTCCTTTGGGAGGAGGGAAGAGTTTTGTTTTTCATCGGGTCAAGGTGATAGGCTCTTTTTCGGAGGGGGATGGTGCGGTATTTGAAGTAAAAGCTTTGTCGTTGGAAGATGAGCGCTCGGCGTTTATAGAAATTAATCTAAAGCCAGAGTATGTTGAGCTGGCTAAAAATAAATATCCTGACCTGATGAAGAAAACGTTTATTGATTCGAATGATTGGTTGGACTATTTTTAATTTTAATGGCGAGAGGTGCTGAGAAAGAAAAGTGGGGAGGGCGCGCTTTTGGAGATGGCAGTCCCCCTATAGCGAACTCAGTGTTTATGACGCGCCGCTTTGACAGATATTTTCTCATCAGTCGACCATACGCTTTAAAGGGCATTCAGACGTGAAAAGAGTCAGAAAAGGAGTCAGAAAAGGGGACGGATTTATTTGTTTGGCTCGTGCGGTGGCTAGGAAATAAATCTGTCCCCTTTTCCCTTAACTGGGGCACCCTTTGTTCAGGCGGATGAGGTCTTAAAAACAGCAACGGCGGTGACCCCGGATAGGATGGCTGGATTCTATCGTTATACGAATGGTTCGATGGAGATGGTTTATAATCCTGTAACTAAAGAAGTTTGGCATATTCAGCCTTTAAGGTGGTTTATAAATGTGTGAAATCACCCTGCAGATTATTTATTTCTTATTTTTGCATCAAAAAGGAAGGCGGCTTCCTGTTCTAGAATTCTGCATAAATTATATCGATGGGAGCTTCGTTTTTTCGGAGGATTTTGTCCGTAACGAGCCTGCCATGTACCAGGAGCTTTTCTCTTCAGAGTGCAACGGTTATGTGCTAAATTTGCTGAAAAATCTGATGGCGGAGATGAAGGTGTTAACTTTTGAGGGTTCAGAAGATATTTTAGATGGGCTGGAGTTTATCCAGAATGTTGGCGCAACGGCGTTGTGGAAGTTTAATTGTGATATGGCTTCTGAGATGGAGAGCTTTGTCAGGGAGTTCGACCGGTTGGATGTTATTGGGGAAAGAGAAAGATTGTATTTGTTAACGCAATCTTAATGATGCAAAGACTAAAGAGGGTGGATTTATTTGAGTGCGCATAGAGAGCTCCCAAATAAATCTGCCTACTTTGTAATACGCCTTTTACAGGAAGATGGAGCCCGCTTTTGGCGAAGCTGGGTTGTTCAAATGGCGGATTGAATACGACGTCGCGAGGTTTCAATCCAGCCACTGGACCGTCGAAAGGGAAATAGCAATGAACACCGAAAATTTAACACCTGAACTCGCGTATCTTGCAATGTATGAATTTCTAGTAGATGTGTATAAGCGAACAAAGTCGGATGAGTTGGGTTCACTGTTGGGCAGTATGAGTTATCTTGCAGATGGTGAGACTGCCGATCCCGCAGTTTGGAAGGATTGGATGCGCTGCTTGAACGAAGTCTTGGCAGGGCAAGGCGATGCGCAACTGAAACTGGAGTGATTTTTGTCTAGGGAATTTGCATAGGAAAGGCTAGGAAAGGGGACGGATTTATTTGTTTGGCTCGTGCGGTGGCTAGGAAATAAATCCGTCCCCTTTTCCTGTTGGTCAATTAATAATGGCGAAGTTGAAGTGAGGTTGTTGGGGTGAATTCATTTGAGAGTTATGGTCCGGGGAAGGCGAGGGCTAAAGACAGGCTGGAGCACACCAAATCCCATCTAGATGGTGGGTTTGATGTGGATGGCTATATAGTCAATATTGAAAGCAATCAAGGTAATCCTGTTGCATGTGCAGGAAGGCTTTCGTCGTATGCTTTCGCGAAAGGCATATATGCGTGGTTTGAAGGCGCCGATCTTGAGGTTATGAAAAACTGGTTTTACGTCTCTGGATGTCTGCATAAATACCAGTTTATGCTTCAAAGCGATAAAATGAATTTGCTTCCAAAAACAATGGACTTTATGAGGGCGCTTGTCTCGGATAATGCTTCACTTATTGACTGGTTTTGTCACTGTAGTGAAATTATTGACGAAAAAAGAGTTCAGTCGACGACAACCGCAGATTTTTTAGCCTACCAGATAATCTTGGCAGTTAAAGGGGACTTTTCTCAATTAGTCGAGCGTTGCTTGCGGATGAGTGCCAATCCACCAAAAGGGCCGAAAAAAATGTTTTTTCTGGATAATGATTTCTTTATGGCGCTTGCGAACGGTGATGTAGCTGGAATGGAGGCTGCTTTGATAGAGTTAAGCTCGCCGGCTTCAATAAAGAAAAGACTCAGTATTGAAAGTGGCTTTTCCGAAGGTCTGATTTCTACTTTTGGCGTGATTTATGCCAAAATTGCCTGGCGTCATGGTTATGAAGTCCGGGTTGACACACCTTACATACCTGTTGAGTGGCTTCCGGTTAAACCCCTGGCTAATTACAATCCAATTTACAGTTTTCTGAAGTGAGCTTCTAATTGGCTCGGGAGCGTTATTATGAATAATCAGCCGGAGCAAGCGATACTTCGAAGTCGGCTATTTGAGTCCTTAGTGCAAAGATATGGCGCTGTATTGATTCCAGGTCAATATGGTGGAGACTTCAATAACGATCAGTTGGGATTCTCTGAGGTCGATGGGGAAGTGACTTTGCTTCTTGGATTGAAGATTCTTGATGATGACGGTGGGTTGCAGTTAGATAATTCATCTTTAGGCCCACATGTGCAATATTCGACATCCTGGTTAAAAGCCCTGGTTCAATGTCTGAAACTTGACTCTGAGACTATTGGATATTCTATGAAGATAGAGGCTGCAATGAGTAGGGGGGCTTTGGTGGCAGGTGTAATCTGTATGAATGGTAAGTCTCAAGAAATAAAAATGTTGCGCGTTGCAGTGTGATCACCAGTGCCGCCACTACGGGTAAAGATACGCAGAGCAATGGAGCTTTGAGCGGAAAAGTAGAAGAAGGTACGGATATATTTGTTTAGTTTTATGAAAAACGGGGACAGACCACGTTTATCCTGAGAATGGCAAAAAATGGGGCGGTGCCTTGTTCTTACTCTATATGCGATTGGACCTTAAAGGTCTGCATACGGAGAATTCAGAATTTATGAAACTCCGCTTTGACAGATATTTTCTCATCAACTGAACATACGCTTTAAAGGATATTCAGACGTGAAAAGAACCACATTACTAGCACTCACCCTGATTCTGGCATTACCGGGCTGCCATTCCAACGTCCGGGACTCTTCCCCCAGCCTGTTGACGGACGGTATTCAGCTGCACCAGAACAAAGTGGCCGTCGATGCGCAACACGCCAAGATCATCATGAAAGCATCAGGTAGCACTACCCCGGTAGAGTTCTCGATCCTTCGCGCAGCGGATCCCGACAAGCGTATGGAGGTGCTTGGAACCGTGGTGGACTCAGGTCAGGGCAAGGTCTTCGGCTGGATCGCCAAACTCAACGAAGCGGCCAACAGCGCCACGCTTAAACGCTTCCCGCAGCTGGAAGTGCAGGCGGATGTCGATCAGCCATTCCAGGTGTCGGGTTATTCGAATGGCGCGGGTGTTGGGAGTATCTATAGCTGCGGCCCGATCAAAACCACTTTCACACCAGAAAGAAGCAAGGTCTATTTGGTGGAGTTCCAGTTTGTTGGTAGCCGCTGTGAGCAGCATGTCTACGATATAACTCAGCTTCAGGAACGCATTCCCGTGAAGAGCATGCCTTCTGCGTAAAGGACACTCAGTTATTTGTAATCACTAGGCAAATTGGGCGACCCATATATCTATCCATGGGTGGAATCTCTGTCATAGATAGGGACTCTTTGTGGTTGGGTTGCCAAACCCGGTCGCCTTTTGGGCTACCGGGCTGACTATAGTCTTCATCCTTCAGCATTCCCCCCATGGCAGCAACTAGCTGACACCTTGTCTTCATACCGATCGTGATGCCTCACCCAATCCATGATCTCCTCTTCATTACGCCCCTTAGGCGTGAGGTCGAGGTAGTTGTAGGCGCCGACCAGCAAATCCAGGCCGCGGGCATACGTAGAATAGGTATGGAAAATCTCCCCCGCTTCGTTGCGATAAAACACGCTAAGCCCTGGAAGTTCTTCCTCAACGCCGTCAGTTTTTTCGTAGTTGTAAGTCGCTTTCCCGGCGGTGACGTCTTCGGCCCGGGCGCAGACACCGAAGTCGTAGTTGAAGTCGCAGCCTTCAGATGAGACCCAATCGAATTTCCAGCCCATGCGCTGTTTGAACGGTTGGAATTCGGCGAACGGTGCGTGGGAAACCGCGACCACGGCGACGTCGTGGTGGGCCAGGTGTTGGTTGGCGCCGTCGATGTGGTCGGAGAGGAACGAGCAGCCGGGGCAGCCTTCGTCCCAGCCGGCGGCGAACATGAAGTGGTAGACGATCAACTGGCTGCGGCCGCCGAACAGGTCGGTCAGGCTCAGTTCGCCGTTGGGGCCCTGAAAGCGGTAGGGTTTGTCGATTTTTACCCAGGGCAGGGCGCGGCGTTCGGCGCTGAGTTTGTCTCGTTCTTTGGTGAAGGCTTTTTCGTGGGCCAGGTGTTGTTTGCGGGCCGCGACCCATTCTTCCCGGGACACGACCGGATGATTCTGTATGTTCATGCTGATTTCTCCTGCTTGCTGTGGCGATAGTCGATCCGCGCAGAGGGGTAAACCGTCTTACACAGCCTAGTCGTTTGGCCTGCGCTCAAATCGACAGGCCGCCGGTCGGTTGGGGGAAAGAACTCGGCTGAACGGCTGCACTCCCTGTCGGTCACAACCTATGAAGGCCATTTCACTCGTGGGCACTGGAGGTTGATCAGGATGACGACTTATAACTGGGATTTGATCGAGCATTTACTGCACGAAGTGCAGAACAGTGCTGGCCGCAGTTTCACTCCACGGCCTTATGCCGAGCAGTATGCGGCGGCGAAAGCCTCCGCGGGCGAGCCGTTCGAGAATCTGGATCGCCTGAAAACGATGGCCGGTGAGTACGAAAAAATATTACTGTTGCGGGGGTATATCGAGCCTCGGCCGGAGGATCAGGGTGGCAATGGCGAGAATTACATTTTGACACCCCGGGGCTCGAGTTTGTTGAGCCTGATCGACAGCAGCATCCCGGGAAATGAGCATCCGCGCCAGGTGCTGGATGAGCAGGAAGATGCGCTGGATGAATTGACGTTTGATGAAGTGGCGTCGAAGGCTCAGATTGCGTGAAGCTTGCAGCTTTAGAACCTATCCTCGTTGCGCCGCTTTCAGACACTTCAAATCAGTGAAATCCTTGCGCATGTCCTCAATCTTTTGCAGCAACCGTTGACGCTGAAACGGCGTGCTCTCGGCCATCAAGTCCACCAGCAATGCCCGAGCCTGGGCTTCGGTGTTGGCATAGGCCACACGGTAAGCGGGGGTCCATAAACTCTCGCGATCAACCAGAAGTGTCTCGATTTGCTGTGGGAATTGCGGACTCTGACGTTGCGCTACCGCCGCGCTGAATTGCTGTTGCCAATGGACGCGGTTGGCAATCCATTCCTTGTTCTGATCCCCCAGGGCGTTCGACCAGGCCATCACCCGTTGCTGTTGGGTTGGGCTGAGTGGTCCGAGCCAGGCATTCAGGCGTTTTTCCATGCGCTTGCTTCGCTCTTTGATCTGTTGCTCTAGAGGTGGCTTGAGGTATTCCTCCTGGCGTTTGCGCAGGTCCTTGGCGAAAGCGTCGTTCATTTCCGCGACTTGCTTGTCATCCAGCCCTTGCAACAGTTCGATGGCCGATGGGGTGATTTCCCGGGCGGTTTCGGCGATGGCTTGTTTGGCTTCCTGGGTACGGGCTTGCAGCTCAGAGTCGGTGATCTGGTTGGTCTCGATCATGGTCTGTAAACGATTCAGCCAGTCGAGGTAACCGGGTAATTGTGTGGTGCAGTGCCAGCGCAGGTGTTCCTTGAGCCGCTCGTTCAACCAGTCTTTTTGCTGGCGGTTCATGTCCAGGTAGTCGCTGAGCGTCCAGGGAATGATCACGTCGAGGTTGCGGTAAGCCAGACCCACGCGGGTGCAGGCGGCGATGGTGAGGCTGAGCGTGAGGATGACGGTGATCTGTTTCAGCCAATGAGACATGGCGAGTCCTTGCGAAGACCTGGCTTCTTATTGGGTTCTCTTATGTGATCGTGGGGCGAGCCCGGCAGTTCAGCCGATTAGCCCAATTCGCGCTGGAAGACTTGCGCATGGGCGACCGAACACCACAACAGGCTGGCGAGCAGGAAAAGAGAGGGTTTGAGCATGCGTCACTCCATGAGCTGCGAGGAGCAGGTGGTGAAAACCTGCTGAAAGGCTTGATCCAGACACGTGCAAGCATACCGGCGAATGTTCGGCATCGAGGGCCGTTCGTCGATTGTTGAAATATTGATTTGTTTTATGGGGTGTTGCTGGAGGGTTCCAGTCCAAGCGCTTCGAAGCTCAAAGCGCTTAGGGACCAGTTAAAGCGGGGGAATTACTTTTTGCCCAGCGTGATCTGCTTGGACGGGCCGAACGTCTGGCCGCTGACGCCTTTGGCAATTTGCTGGATCTCGCCACCGGACTTGAGGAACGCAGCGATCTGATTGTTGATCGATTCACTGGTTTCAACGGCTGGAGCTGGCTTTGCTTTGCTGTTGGATGCTTTTACACGCATGGCGGCCATTAACCTGTAGAAATTAACTTGGCCAGGCATCGTACAGGAAATACTTGACAATTGCTTGGTAAATATCCTCCCGAAATACACACGGCAGGTGCGCGAATAATCGCAAGTTATTATTTGGAATAGTCCCCTAAGCTGCTGTTTTAACTAAAAACCTCAGTGGAAAAATAGTGCTTTTCGGATGGGCTGGCCACGGTCCAGACCGCCCGAACGGCCTGACGAGCGGCCAAACACGCCCGCCAAACCCAGGGAAATTAGGGCCTTGCGCGGATTTTCTCGCGCCACCGGGCCGGCCCGCCGAACGCCGCCCGCAAAACCGGGTAGAATGCCGCCCACGCAATGAGGGTATTGGACATGGCTTTAGTCGGGCGCTACAACAGTTTGCAAGTGGTTAAACACACTAACTTCGGTTTATATCTGGACGGTGGCGCGGATGGCGAAATCCTTCTGCCTAATCGTTATATTCCCAAAGATATTCCCAGCGAAGATGAAGATTGGCTCAACGTTTTTATTTATCTGGACAGCGATGACAAACTTATCGCCACCACCGAAAAGCCGAAAGTTCAGGTCGGTGAATTCGCCAGTTTGAAAGTCGTTGAAGTCAACAGCATCGGCGTGTTCCTGGATTGGGGCTTGCCGAAGGATCTGCTGCTGCCGTATTCCGAAGAAAAGCGCCAGATGACCGCCGGCGAATATGTCGTGGTGCACGTCTACCTCGACAAACACACCCGGCGCATCACCGCGACGGCACGTCTGGACCGTTACCTGGACAAGACGCCGGCCAACTACACCCCGGGCCAGGAAGTTGATTTGCTGGTAGCCGAAGCGACCGATATGGGCTTCAAGGCAATCATCAACAACAAGCACTGGGGCTTGATCCACAAGAACGAAATCTTCAAGTTCATGCGCGCCGGTAAAGAAGAGAAGGGCTTTATCAAAGAAGTCCGTGCCGACGGCAAGATCAGCTTGAGCCTGCAACCGGTGGGCGAAGCCGCCGCCACCAGTCTGAACTCGAAGATTCTCGCCAAGTTGCGCGACAACAACGGCACCCTGCCAGTCAGCGACAAGAGCGACCCGACGCTGATCAGCAGTATGTTCGGTGTCAGCAAGGGCAACTTCAAAAAGGCCATCGGTGCGTTGTACAAGAACGGCCAGATCGTCATTCACGCTGATCGTATCGAACTCAGCTGACCTTACGCCGGCCCCCGTAGGAGCTGCCGCAGGCTGCGATCTCTTTTAAAGTCAAAAGATCGCAGCCTGCGGCAGCTCCTACGGTAGCCGTTGGACGCAAAAAAACCGGGCTCACCACGAATTTCATGTGCGAGCGAGCCTGCTCGCGATCGACTGCGTAGCAGTCACCCATCTCTTTGTATACATAACGTCCTGCACCGTTTGCAGGCGCGGACGCCCTGTTCATGGGCATTATCACCCCCTCTACGTCTTGAAGGTTGTGCTCTGAACAGGGCCGAAAGCCAGATTTGTCACACCTTTAGATCGTATGGCACGCATTCTGCGTAGTAACTCGTATACAAACCATGCCGGCTCCCGTACGCAGTGTGGTCGCCGCATCAATCTCGGGGGCCGCGCCTGTACTTTCGAGGAGCCCCGCGATGACCGAACAATTGCCCAACGGCTACAGCCCACGCCTGTATAACCAGGACCTGGGGCCGCTGCCGCAGAAATGGAATTGGTACAACATCTTTGCCTTCTGGATGAGCGACGTGCACAGCGTCGGCGGCTATGTGTTCGCCGCCAGCCTGTTTGCGCTGGGGTTGGCGAGTTGGCAGGTGTTGATTGCCTTGCTCGGCGGGATTTGCATCGTGCAGTTGATCGCCAACCTGGTGGCCAAGCCGAGTCAGCAAGCCGCGGTGCCTTACCCGGTGATCTGCCGACTGGCGTTCGGGGTGTTCGGGGCGAATATTCCTGCGGTTATTCGCGGCCTGATTGCGGTGGCCTGGTACGGGATTCAAACGTACCTGGCGTCCAGTGCACTCATCATCGTCGTGCTGCGGTTTTTTCCTTCGATGGCGACCTACGCCGAACCGCACTTTGCCGGTTTGTCCTACCTCGGCTGGTTCGGTTTCCTCAGCCTGTGGTTCGTCCAGGCGCTGGTGTTCTGGACCGGCATGGAGTCGATCCGCCGCTTCATCGACTGGGCCGGCCCCGTGGTCTATGGCGTGATGTTCCTGCTCGCCGGCTGGATCGTCTGGCAGGCCGGCTGGAGCAACATCAGCTTCACCCTGGCGGAGAAATCCCTGTCTGGCTGGGAAGCCTTTGGCCAGGTGATCGTGGCAACGGCATTGGTGGTGTCGTACTTTTCCGGTCCGACCCTGAACTTCGGTGATTTCAGTCGCTACTGCCGCAGCATGAATGACGTGCGTCGCGGCAATTTCTGGGGGCTGCCGGTAAACTTTCTGGCGTTCTCGCTGGTGACCGTGGTGATCGTTTCCGGCACCTTGCCGGTGTTCGGTGAAATGCTTCACGACCCGATCGCCACCGTGGCGCGCATCGACAACAGCGTGGCGGTGCTGCTCGGCGCCTTTGCCTTTGTCACCGCGACCATCGGCATCAACATCGTCGCCAACTTTGTGTCCCCGGCGTTCGACTTCGCCAACGTCGCCCCGAGCAAAATCAGTTGGCGTGCGGGTGGCATGATCGCCGCCGTGGCATCGATCTTCATTACCCCGTGGAATCTGTTCAACAACCCTGAAGTGATTCACTACACCCTCGACGTGCTGGCGGCGTTCATCGGCCCACTGTTCGGGATTCTGCTGGTGGATTACTACCTGATCAAAAAGCAGCAGATCGACGTCGATGCGCTGTTCAATGACGGCCCGAGCGGGCGTTATTACTACAGCGGCGGGATCAACTGGACGGCGGTCAAGGCGTTGATTCCAGCCACCCTGATGGGCGTTGCGATCACTTTCATCCCGGTGTTGCAGCCGATGGCCAACTTCGCCTGGTTCACCGGCTGCTTCCTCGGCGGCGTCCTGTACTTCGCGCTGGCCAGGCGAGAGCAGGCACAGCAATCGGCGGCTCTGGTCATCGCTGGATGACGTACGTGGCGATTTAAAGGTCTTTTGCAGGCACCTTTTTCTGTCCATCTGGTTAATAATCGACAGCATAATTTTTCGCCCCGGCACCCTCTGTTCAGCAGGAACGCCGGGGCTTTGCTTTTACTGTCGAGTCACTGCCATGGATTGTGTTGTCGAGGTGTTCCGGTGAGCGCCACCCGGCGTAGCGCCGATGGGTTTGCCCTGCAAGTGATGGTCGGGCTGTGCCTGATCTGGGGTGTGCAACAGGTGATGATCAAATGGGCGGCGCCCGACATCGCTCCGGTCATGCAGGCGGCGGGGCGGTCGGGTATTTCCGCGTTGCTCGTAGGATTGTTGATCTGCTGGAAGGGCGGCTGGGATCAGGTCGGGACTACCTGGCGCGGCGGCTTGCTGGCCGGCGCGTTGTTTGGCCTGGAGTTCTTCTTCATTGCCGAAGGTCTGCAACTGACCACGGCGGCGCACATGTCGGTGTTTCTCTACACCGCGCCGATCTTTACCGCGTTGGGCGTGCATTGGTTGCTGCCGAGTGAGCGTTTAAGACCGGTGCAGTGGCTGGGGATTTTTCTGGC
This sequence comes from Pseudomonas sp. Pseusp18, assembly GCF_059506005.1. NCBI lineage: Bacteria > Pseudomonadati > Pseudomonadota > Gammaproteobacteria > Pseudomonadales > Pseudomonadaceae > Pseudomonas > Pseudomonas sp. Pseusp18. The sequence goes on along the minus strand of NZ_CP169240.1, from coordinate 4,983,925 downwards.
GTTCATTGGCATTGCCATTGCGTTTGCCGGTGGGGTGTCCTGGGACAATCTTGACCACCGCATGTTGATGGGCGATGCCCTGGGTGTACTGGCCGGCGCGTCGTGGGGCGCGACCACCGTGGTTGTGCGTGCCTCGCGTCTGTCGGAAGCGCCAGTGACCCTGACGCTGTTTTATCAACTGATCGTCGGCTTCGTCGGCCTGCTGCTGATCGCGATCCTCAGCGGTCAGGTCACCCATGTCAGCCTGACCACGGTGGCGGTGGCCAGCGTGCTGTTTCAGGGATTGGTGGTGTCGTTCTTCAGTTACCTGACGTGGTTCTGGCTACTGCGCCGTTACCTGGCGTCGAACCTCGCGGTGTTTTCGTTCATGACGCCGTTGTTCGGCGTCACGTTCGGCGTGGTGCTGCTGGGTGAAGAGCTGAGCCTGAACTTTGTGATCGGCGCGGTACTGGTTTTGCTCGGGATCACTTTTGTGAGCGCAGAGCAGTGGGTGCGCCGTCGTTTGCGCAAAGCACTTGGGCAACCCTGATCGGGCGCAGCAGCAAACCTGCGGCAATGATAAAACCGCCGCCGGCGATCACCAGCGCGGGTTGCAAGCCACCGCTGAAATGGCTGCTCAACGCGGCTAGCAACGGCCCGCTGAACTGACCCACGGCGAAGCACGCGGTCAGCAGCCCGGCATTGCGCTGGGTGGCGTGGGGCGCCAGTTCCCGGGAGCGCTGCATCACCAGTTGCATGCAGGCCAGGAACGGCCCGCCACACAGAATCACCCCCAGTGCCAGGCCGGCACCGCTGCCCAACATGCAAGCAAACACCCCGGCGGCCTGTAGCCATAGCGTCACCATCAGCCAATGACGAGTTGCGTTCGGGTTGTGCCGACGCAGGCTCACCAACACGACCCCGACCGCCGCCGCCAGACCAAAGCACGGCCAGAACAGATCGGCTTGCCATTGCCCATGGAACTGCGCGCTGGCCATTTGTGAGAGGAAAGTGGCCGGGATGATGTAGCCCAGACCGTACAACCCATAGATTACCGGTAAGCGTCCGACGCCTTGGGCGGCCGACTTGGTGGCAAGCGGTGTCACCCTTGAAGTGGCGGCCGGCTGCGGCAGGAACGGCAGAATCGCCAGCAGCATCACCAGCCCGACAGCGGCATACACCAACCACAAGGTCGCGGATGTTTGCCCCAGCAGGTTCGAGCCCAAGGCCAACAACCCTGTCAGAAAAATCCCCAGACCCGGTCCGGCAAACACCAAGGCGCCGAGTCGCGGACGACCGGCCGCCGCTGCCAGCGGTTGGCTCAACGCGGTAATCATCACCAGCACCCAGGCACTGGCCACGCCCGTGCCGAAACGCAGCGCCAGATGCGCCCAGAACCCGTTGGCCCAGAACGAGGCCAGGGTCAGCAATACACACAACCACAAACCGCCGAGCAGGCGCCTGCGAACCTGATCGGGGCGACGGGCGAACATCGCATCCACCGCGCCGACGAAGTAACCAAGGTAGTTGGCGGCGGCAATCAGACCAGCGGCAGTCAGGTCGATCTGACCCTCGCTGAGCAAGTGCGGCAGTTGTGGGGTGAGGGCGAAACGCCCGATGCCCATGGCCATCATCAGGGCGACAAAGCTGGCGGTTAAGCGAATCAGCGGGGACATGGTCTGAGTTCCGTTTCGAGGATCAATGACCGTCAGGCTAGGACTGATTGACTTTCTTTAAAAATGAATAATAGTGAGAAACTTGTTCTGATTTGGAGAATGGCGTGGAATTCAGCCAATTGCGGATCTTCCAGGCAGTGGCGGAGGAGGGGTCCATTACCCGAGCCGCCGAACGCCTGCATCGCGTGCCCTCCAACCTGTCGACCCGGCTTAAACAGCTCGAAGAGCAACTCGGTGTCGAATTGTTCGTGCGCGAGCGTCAGCGTTTGCAGTTGTCGCCTGCGGGAAAAGTCCTGCTGGACTACACCGCCAAGCTGTTCGCCTTGCACGACGAAGCCCACGCGGCGGTGCAGGGCGGGCAACCGGCCGGGGATTTTGTACTGGGCACCATGTACAGCACCGCCGCGATTCACTTGCCAGAGCTATTGGCGCTTTATCACCGGCGCTACCCGGCGGTGAATCTGCAAGTGCAGTCGGGGCCCAGCGGCGAATTGCTCGAAGGGCTGCTCACCGGGCGCCTCGATGCGGCACTGGTGGACGGTCCGCTGGAACTGGCCGGGCTCGATGGCGTGCCGTTGTGCGACGAACGGTTGGTGTTGATCAGCGAGGCCGATCATCCGCCGGTGCGCAGTGCGCTGGATGTCGAAGGGCGTTCGGTGTTTACGTTTCGCCAGGGCTGTTCCTACCGAATGCGCCTGGAAGCCTGGTTTGCCCATGACCATGCGGCGATGGGCCGGGCCATGGAGATCGAGTCTTATCCGGGAATGCTGGCCTGCGTGATTGCCGGCTCTGGCGTGGCGCTGATGTCGGAGTCGATGCTCGCCAGCCTGCCGGGGCGTGAAAGCGTGGCGTTGCACCCGTTGGCCGAGCCGTTTGCCAGCGCGACCACCTGGCTGATGTGGCGCAAAGGCATGGTCGGGGCCAATTTGAATGCGTGGATCGAGCAGCAGCAGGCGGTGTATCCGTCGGCAACGGTCCAGGCCCAGGCAAATGTTTGAACGAACGTCCAAGGATTTGGATCAATTCAGTAACAGATCATTGCGATCTTGAGCGAGCATTGCGTAGGACTTCGGACTATTATCAGTGCGAAGGGGCTACAGAACTTCGGCCGCTCGGCACGACCCTGAAGGGGGGCATCATGAAAGAGAAAATCCAAAACTGGCTGCATGACCTGGGTGTCGCACTCGGTTTGATTGAACCGCCTCTGCAACCGGTGCCAATTCGCACTGATGACGAACAACGTCGCCGCCAGCAGCGCCGTCGGTAAACGCCTGGGCCTATTTGGTTAGCTGGCTTGTTGTGGCGAGGGGGCTTGCCCCCGTTCGGCTGCGAAGCAGTCGTAAACCGGCGCACCGCATTCTGTCTGATACGCTAGGCTGAATGGTTTTGGGGCCGCTTTGCGGCCCAACGGGGGCAAGCCCCCTCACCACAGGTAATTGCATCCGCCACAAAAAATGTATTTAGCAATCCGTTTCAATACCGCCCAATCTCAATCAAAAACCGGGTCAAGTCATTCGCCGTCCTGGCCGTCTTGAGTATCCGGTCTTCTTCGGCGGTAAACGCCGTCAACCCCAACTGATCCTCCAGACGGAAGATCAGCTCTTCAATATCCTCTTTGTCCAATCCCAACTGCATCAGGTTGGTGTTGTCGTCGAAGTCATCCTGGTTTTCCAGCAGGCGGCGGATGCGACGATGCACGGCGGCGCGAACGGCGGCTCTTGTCATGAGGTCCTTCTTCGAGAACGTTATGAGGTCCCTGACGCTGAGTACAGCAGGCTTCAGGCGTGTCGGCGCTGCCACTCGTCAATCATCGAGCGCAGATACTTCCCGGAAAAACTCCCGAAATGCCCGCCGTGCACCGTGCGGATCGGCATCGCGCGCAAGCGTTGCAGGCTGCGGGCGTAGTCATTGAGGTTGGAGTGGTAGGCGTTTTCGATCAGCGGCCCGTCGTAGATGATGTCGCCACTGAACAGGGTTTCAGTCGCCGCTTCATACAGGCTGATGCCACCGGGTGAATGACCCGGCGTGTGCAGCACTTGCAGGACCCGATTACCGAGATCGAGCACGTCGCCGTCTTCGATAAAACCGGTGGCCGGCGCGGCTTTGACCCGGTATTCGGCGTAGCACAATGGGCAGTCGGGGTGAGCCTCGAACATGTCGTCACCGACGAAAGCCTTGCTCAGGGTGTTGTCTCCGTCGGGCTCGGCGAGGATCTGCGCTTCGGCCGGATGCACCAGCCGTTCGGGGAACTCGTGATGGCCAGCGATGTGGTCGAAATGGCAATGGCTGGCCACCGCTACCAGCGGTCGTTCGGTGAGCCATGGCAATTGCTCGCGCAGGCTGACCAGCCCGGAACCGCTGTCCAGCAGCAAGTCCTTGTCGCGGCCCTGAATGTGCCAGAGGTTGCAGCGGTAAAAAGGCCGAATGTATGGCTCGTGAATCAGGCGGATACCGTCGCTGAGCTGTTTGACCTCGAACCACTGATCGCGGCTGACGATCTTCATGGGCAAATTCCTTCAGGCGAAAAAAAACGGGTGTGGCAACCGACGCCACACCCGCCGAAGAAAGCATCAGGTCGTTATAGAAATCTTAGGCAGCGCTCGCCACTACGGCCGGGCGACGGGACAGAAGGCTGACCACCACGAAACTCACCAGGCCCACGCCGAGGCTGTAGTAGATCGGAGTATTGGCGTCCATACCGTCCTTGATCATGAACAACAGCGCAGTGGCAAAGCCCAGGCCCATGCTGGCGATGGCGCCGGCTGTGGTTGCGCGTTTCCAGAAGATCGCGCCGATCAGCGGGATCAGCATGCCGCCCACCAACAGGTTGTAAGCCAGGGTCAGCGCGCTGATCACGTCATGTACGACCAGAGCGATGCCGAGTACGACGATGCCGGTCAACAGGGTGAACAGGCGGTTCATGCCCAGGCTCGACTGTTTGCCTCCACGCAGTTTCGGCAGCAAGTCTTCGGTCAGTGTGGTGGCAGCGGCGAGCAGGCCGGCGCTGGCAGTGGACATCATGGCCGCCAGGGCCGCGGCGATCACCAGACCACGGATACCGTCCGGCAGGGACAGTTTGACGATGGCGGCGAAAGCGTTGTTGACGTTGTCCAGGTCCGGGATCAGCACGTGAGCGGCCATGCCGATCAGGGCGCAGGCCAGGCCGTAAAGGATGCAGTAGAAGCCTGCGAAGGTACCGGCGACCTGAGCCACTTTGGCGCTCTTGACGGTGAACACACGCTGCCAGATGTCTTGGCCGATCAGGATCCCGAAGAAGTAGATCATGAAGTAGGTGATGATGGTGTCCCAGCCAATCGTGGTGAAGCTGAAGGCAGTGGCCGGCAGTTTCAACACCAATTCATCCCAGCCGCCAACGCGGTACAGGCAGATCGGCAACAGGATGAACATCAGGCCCACGGTCTTGATCACGAACTGGACGATGTCGGTCAAGGTCAGGGACCACATGCCGCCGATCGCAGAGTAGATCACAACCACGCCACCGCCGAGCAATACCGAGACCCAGAACGGCAGGCCGAACAGCACTTGCAGCACGGTGCCGATTGCCAGGATCGAAACTACGCCGATCATCAGCGCATACGCCAGCATAATCACCGCGCTCGCGGAGCGGGCCATCGGGTTGTAGCGTTTTTCCAGCACTTGGGTAACGGTGTAGATTTTCAGTTTCAGCAGCGGTTTGGCGAGGAACAGGTTCAGCGCCACGATCCCGCAGCCGAGTGCCGCGCACAGCCAGAAACCGGAGATGCCATGGACGTAGCCCAGGCGCACGGTGCCGACAGTGGACGCGCCGCCCAGAACGGTGGCGGCCATGGTGCCCATGTACATGCTCGGGCCGAGGTTGCGACCGGCGACCAAAAAGTCTTCGTTGGTCTTGGCCTTGCGCATGCCGTAATAGCCGAGCATCAGCATCGCGGCGGCGTAGATGAGTACGACGAATAAATCCAAAGCCATGATGGCGTGTCTCCGATTGTCTTTTTTATGGTGAGGCTGAATAGCAGTGATGCGATGGAACACTTAATTGTGGCGAGGGGGCTTGCCCCCGTTGGGTCGCGAAGCGGCCCCAAAACCTGATAGCGCGGTTCTTCAGTCAGAACCGGTTGTTTGTATTGCGACTGCTGCGCAGTCGAACGGGGCGATGCGGCGTTCCGACAAGCCCCCTCGCCACAAAAGCTCCTCGACACAATTTCTGCGAGTTGAATCAGGCGGCTTGTCGCATCGCCGGTTTACCGAGCGAATCCGTGCCCTTGCTGCGTGCATCGTTGGGGCCGAACACCGCAGCCGATTCCGGGAACAGGCTCAGCAGCGTCAGGTACACCAGCGAGGCCAGGCCGAGGGTTACCGGCAGGCTGATGTCGATCCCGCCGGCCAGATCTCCGAGCGGCCCGACAAACTGCCCCGGCAGGTTCACGAAGCACAAACCGACCGCGGCACTCGGGATCCAGGCGCCCAGGCCACGCCAGTTCCAGCCGTGGGTGAACCAGTAGCGGCCACCTTTTTCGCCACGGGTGAACACTTGCAGGTCATCCGGGCAGTAGAAGCCGCGACGCACCAGCAGGCCGATGATCATGATCACCATCCATGGAGTGGTGCAGGTGATGATCAGCACGGCGAAGGTCGACACGCTCTGCACCAGGTTCGCCGCAAAGCGCCCGATGAAGATGAAGGCAATCGACATCACACCGATCAGCAGCGTCGCTTTAACCCGCGACAGGACCCGTGGAAACACACTGGACATGTCCAGCCCGGTGCCATACAGCGACGTGGTGCCGGTGGACATGCCGCCGATCACCGCAATCAGGCACACCGGCAGGAAGAACCAGCTCGGCGACACCGCCAGCAGGCCGCCGACGTAGTTGTTGGCCGCGATGTAGTCCGGTGCCTTGATCGCTACGATGGTGGCGGTGGCGAGGCCGAACAGGAACGGGATGAAGGTCGCGATCTGCGAGATCACCACGGCGGCCATGATCCGGCGCTTGGAGGTGTCACGCGGGATGTAGCGCGACCAGTCACCGAGGAACGCCCCGAAGGAAATCGGGTTACTCATTGCCACCAGCGCAGCGCCGATGAAAGCCGCCCAGAAACCCGGTTGACCGAGGCTGACGCTGCCGGCGTAGTTCACATCGAAAGGACCGGCGAAGGCGAAGACGCCCAGCAGGAACAACAGGCTGGCGCTCCACACCGCGATCTTGTTAACCCACAGCAGGAAGCGGAAGCCGTAGATGCACACCGTCAGCACCAGGATCGCGAACAGACCGTAGGCCAGGCCCAGGGTCAGGTCGGTTTCTGGCAGGCCGATCAGGCGTTTCGCACCACCGATCAACGCATCACCCGAACTCCATACCGAGAGCGAGAAGAAGGCGATAGCAGTCAGAAGCGACAGGAACGAACCGACGATCCGCCCGTGCACGCCGAAATGCGCACCGGACGACACCGCATTGTTGGTGCCATTGATCGGTCCGAACAGGCCCATTGGCGCGAGGATCAGCGAGCCCAGCAACACACCCAGCACAATCGCCCAGACGCCCGCCTGAAAAGACAGGCCGAACAGTACCGGAAAACTGCCGAGCACGGCGGTGGCGAAGGTATTGGAACCGCCGAAGATCATCCGGAACAAGTCCGTCGGGCCTGCGGTGCGTTCGTTGTCCGGGATCTGCTCGACCCCGTAGGTTTCAATTTGCGTAAGGCTTTGGTCTTTGTTGTTGTTATTCATGATCTGCTCCGATCATAAAGGCGCGCTCATCGTGCGTGAGCGTCACCTGTTTGGCTAAGGGGTTGGCAGCCCTTCCGGCATTGCGGACAAATGTTCGTGGCAGGCCAGCCATAGGCCTTGTTGTTCTTGGCCAGACGCCTGTTTCTTGAAAACAATCGTCTCGCGTTCCTGGCTGAAGTGTTGCTCCCCTTGCATGCGCAGCTCGGTGGCCACGTCATGGATGAAAATCGCCACGTCACCCTGCAGGCTGACAAAGGCGTTGCTCGAGGTGCACGACAGCACCTCGAAGCCGTCCTCGGCGCGCCAGCTGTCCCACAACGCCTGGTAGGCATCGCGCGACAGCAGAGGCTGCTCGAGGGTGTAGAACACGAAGCTTGAGTCGATGCTGAAAGCGCCGAAGTAGGCTTCGCGATCGTTTCGGGCAAAGGCCGACACCAGTTCGGCGGCGGCATTGAGTACCTGATCACGTTCGTTCATGACCGATCCTCAGCGATGGACCACGCCTGGCAGTACGCAGAGCATTTCGTACAACAGGTTGGCGCCCAGCAGCGAGGTGTTGCCGGTGGTGTCGTACGCTGGCGAGACTTCTACCAAATCGCAGCCGACCAGGTCGAGGCCTTGGCAGCCGCGCACGATTTCAATCGCTTGAATGGTCGTCAGACCGCCGATTTCCGGGGTGCCGGTGCCAGGTGCCCAGGCCGGATCGATGCCGTCGATATCGAAACTCAGGTACACCGGACCGTCGCCGACTTTCGCGCGAACTTCGGCCATCAGCGGCGCCAGGGATTTGTGCCAGCATTCTTCAGCCTGAACCACACGGAAGCCTTGATTGCGGCTCCAGTTGAAGTCATCAGCGGTGTAACCCTGAGCCCGCAGGCCAATTTGCACTACGCGGTCGCAATCCAGAAGACCTTCTTCTACAGCGCGACGGAAGGTGGTGCCGTGGGCGATTTTCTCGCCGAACATGTGATCGTTCACATCGGCGTGAGCATCGATGTGCACCAGGCCGACCTTGCCGTGCTTTTTATGGATGGCACGCAGGATCGGCAGGGTGATGGTGTGGTCGCCACCCAGCGTCAGGGGGATCACATCGTGTTCGAGGATATTGTCGTAGGCCTCTTCGATGATCCGCACGGCGTCCAGCAGGTTGAAGGTGTTGATCGCCACGTCACCGATGTCGGCAACCGACAGCGAGTCGAACGGCGCAGCGCCGGTGGCCATGTTGTACGGACGGATCATCACCGATTCAGCGCGGATTTCACGCGGCCCGAAGCGGGTGCCGGGGCGCAGGGACGTGCCGATGTCCAGCGGGATGCCGATAAAGGCAGCGTCCAGGCCGGCAGCAGATGGCAAATGGGGGAGTCGCAGCATGGTGGCGATGCCGCCGAAGCGCGGCATTTCATTGCCGCCCAGTGGTTGGTGAAGAATCTTGTCCACGGGTAAGGCCTCATCGTCGTTGTTTTATTTATGCAGGTAGCCGCTCGGGGAGAGACGGGTACCGCTGTGGGCCGATTCTGCGAAATGTAGTGACCGGGAAGAATCGCTACGGGCAAATACTTAGTTCAGATTTTTCTAAACTAATGGCGGGCGGAAAGATAGACTCCCCACCATGCACCGAACCCGTGTGGCGAGGGAGACCACTGTGGCGAGGGGGCTTGCCCCCGTTCGGCTGCGCAGCAGTCGTAAACCTGCCAACTCGGTCTGTCTGATTGCACCGGGGTGAATGGTTTTGGGGCTGCTGCGCAACCCAACGGGGGCAAGCCCCCTCGCCACAAAGCAACATGCACTACCTTGCAATGGAGCCCCCCATGGCCAACGCTTTACCCGACCTGAAACTATTGCGCATCTTCGTCAGCGTGGTCCGCCATCAGGGGTTCGCCAACGCCCAGCACGAGCTCAATCTCTCGACGTCGGCCATCAGCACCTATATGAGCCAGCTCGAAGCGGCCCTCGGCCTGGTGCTGTGCCATCGTGGTCGCGGCGGTTTCAGCCTGACCAGCAAGGGCGAGCTGTTCCATCAGGAAACCCTGCGTCTGTTGGCCGAACTCGAAGGTTTCGAACAATACGCCGCCGCCCTTAAAGGCGAGTTGCGCGGTACTTTGAACCTGGGGGTGATCGATTCCACCGTCAGCGACAAGGCCTTGCCGTTCGCCGAAGCCATCGGCGCCTACAGTCAGGAACACCCGGCGGTGCACTTGCATCTGTCGGTCATGAGCCCTTACGAACTGCAACTCGGCGTGCAGGACAACCGCCTCGACCTGGCCATCGGTGCCTTTTCCACGCGCATGAGCGGTCTGGTCTACATGCCGCTCTACCGCGAGCAGCACTGGCTGTATTGCAGCAGTCGTCATCCGCTGTTCAACGAGCGGCGCATCCCCGAGCAGGTCATCACCCAGCAACGCATGGTCGGTCGAGGCTATTGGAGCCAGGCCGAACTGGCGCGTCATGGTTTCAAGCACAGCGCGGCGACCGTGGAAAGTATGGAGGCCCAATTGATTCTGGTGCTGTCCGGCGCCTACATCGGTTACCTGCCGGAGCACTACGCCCAGGCCTGGGCCGATAAGGGGGATTTGCGCGTGCTGCTGCCGGCGACGTTCGGTTATCAGGCGCCATTCTCGATGATCGTGCGCCGTGGCCGTAGCCGCGAGCCGCTGATCCAGACTTTCCGTGATTTGCTCAAAGCACAGCTCAATCAGGCTTAAGAAAATGTCCAGAATCCAGTGTCCGCGCTGTCTTCGTCCGCAAACTCATTGTCTGTGCCCACTGATCCCGAGCCTGGATAGCCTCACGCGGGTTTTGCTGTTGCAGCATCCGAGTGAAGTGAACCATGCGTTGAACACCGCACGATTGGCTGCGTTGGGACTCAAGAATGCCGAGTTGATCGTGGGCGAGGTGTTTGAGGATTTGCCGGCATTGTTGAATCAACCGGGTTATCAGGCGCGGCTGTTGTTTCCCGGTGAAGATGCTCAGCCGATGCAGGCGTACACCGTGAGTGATAAGCCGCTGCTGCTGGTGGTTCCGGACGGTACCTGGCGCAAGGCGCGCAAGATGCTGCACCTCAATCCGTTGTTGGCGGCGTTGCCCAGAGTGACATTGGCCGAGGGCGGGGTGTCCCGTTATCGCTTGCGCAAGGCACCTGGGCCAGGGGCGTTGTCGACGGTGGAGGCGATTGTGCAGGCGTTGCAGACTCTCGAATCACCGAGCAGTTTCGAGCCGTTATTAAAGCCGTTCGAGGCGTTGATCGAGGGGCAGATTGCGGCGATGGGGGAGGAGACCTATCAGAAGAATCACGGGCAATGATTCCCTGTGGCGAGGGGGCTTGCCCCCGTTCGGCTGCGAAGCAGTCGTAAAACCGACTAACGTGGTTTACCTGTTACAACCGGGTTGAATGGTTTTGGGGCCGCTTCGCGACCCAACGGGGGCAAGCCCCCTCGCCACGGGGACAGCGTGAGACTTAGCGTTCGCGCATCGCCTCGGTCCGTGCTTTCAACACCGGTTTAAGCAGGTAATCCAGCACGCTTTTCTCCCCGGTAATAATGTCCACCGTCGCCACCATCCCCGGAATGATCAGCAGCGGTTTCACATCCCCGCCCAAGTGATTTTTGTCGGTCCTGACCTGAATCAGATAAAAGCTGTTGCCCTTGTCATCGGTGATGGTGTCAGCCCCGATCAACTCAAGCCTGGCACTCAACCCGCCATAAATCGTGTAGTCATAAGCGCTGAACTTGACCATGGCTTTCTGGCCCGGGTGCAGGAACGCCACGTCCTGAGGGCGGACCTTGGCTTCGATCAGCAGGTTGTCCTCCACGGGCACGATTTCCACCATGTCGCTGCCCGGCTGGACCACGCCGCCGATGGTATTAACCTTCAGCACTTTGATGATGCCGTGAACCGGTGACACCACGGTGGTGCGGGTTACCCGGTCGTCGATGGCAATGCTCGTGGCGGTGATTTTCGACAGGTCGGTGCGTTTCGTATTCAGATCCTTCGCCGCGTCCGAGCGGAAGGATTGTTCGGACTCGTCGATCTTGCTTTTGATTTCATTGATCGCCGATTCCGCCCGGGGAATCGCCAGGGTCGTGGCATTCAGCGAGCCGCGGATTTCCACCGCGCTGCGTTTTAGCCGCAGGATTTCCACCGGCGACACCGCCCCGGTGCCCACCAGCGGCGCCGACATGTTCATCTCTTGTTGCAGCAGCGCCAGGCTGGAACTGAACTGCCCCTGTTTGGAGCGGAACTCCGCCAGCTCCTGGGTTTTTTGCCGAAGTTGTTCGGTCAAGGTGCGCTGTTCGCTGGCCAGTCGGCGCTGGCGTTGTTCGTACAGCGAGCGTTCGTCCTCGGCCACTTGCGGAGCTTTGGCGATCACTTCCGGCGACAGCGTGAATGGCCGGCCTTCCGCTTCGGCGGACAGCCGTTCGACTTGCGCGATCAAGGCATAGCGGTCCGCTTCGCTTTCCCCCTTGTTCGACAGGAATCGCGTGTCATCCAGACGCAGCAAGGTGTCGCCCTTGTTCACCATTTGCCCTTCACGCACGAAGATCTCGGTGACTATGCCGCCTTCCAGGTTCTGGATCACCTGAATCTTGCTCGACGGAATCGCCTTGCCTTCGCCCATGGTGACTTCCTGCAACACCGCGAATTTGGCCCAGACCAGCGCGGTGATCAGCAGCGCCGCCGCCAGCCACACGGTGATCCGCGACCAGCGCGGTGAATCCTGCAACGAGGCGCCGGCGGTTTCCGGCATGAACTCGCTCTCGGCACTTTTGCTGAAACTGCCGAAGTAGCTTCGGGTCGCTGAATCCGGTGTTTGAGCAGACATGAGGCGATACCCGTCAGTTAAGAGAAATAAGGCCGATCAAAAACTTGTGGCGAGGGAGCTCCTGTGGCGAGGGGGCTTGCCCCCGTTCGGCTGCGAAGCAGTCGTAAACCTGCCAGCTCGATCTGTCTGATACAACGGGGTGAATGGCTTTGGGGCCGCTTCGCGACCCAACGGGGGCAAGCCCCCTCGCCACAGGAGCCCCCTCGCCACAGGTATGTATTGGCATCGAGTGGGCGCTCCTAGACCGTCGCAGAGCCGACACGGCCCTTGCGCAATGCATCGATCACCGCTTCTTTCGGGCCATCGGCGACGATCCGCCCGTTGTCCAGCACCACCAGCCGATCCACCAGGCTGAGCATCGAGCTGCGGTGGGTGACCAGCAGCACGGTTTTACCCTGGACCCAGCCATGGAGTTTCTGCCGTAGAAGGTCTTCGCTGCTGTTGTCCATGGCGCTGGTGGGTTCGTCGAGCAGCATGATTGGCGGATCGAGCAACAAGGCCCGCGCCAGCAACACCGCTTGCCGTTGCCCACCCGACAGCAACTGACCGCGCTCGCCTACTGGCCGATCAAACCCTTGTGGATGCTGACGCGCCAGTTCAGTCACGCCGGTGAGCTCAGCGACTTCAAGCATCCGGGCATCGCTGACATAACGGGCGCCGAGGGTCAGGTTGTCGCGCAGGCTGCCGGCCAGCAAGGGCAGGTCGTGGGCGACGTAGCCGATCTGTTGACGCAGGTCGGCGACGTCCAGTTGCCGCAGGTCCAGGCCATCGAGCAGCAACTGGCCTTCTTCGGGTGCGTAGAAACCCATCACCAACCGCGCCAGCGTGCTTTTGCCCGAACCGCTGCGGCCGATGATGCCGATCCGCTCGCCCGGCTTCATGCTGAAGCTGACATTGGCCAGGGCCGGCGCATTCTGGCCATTGTAGTGGAACGTTACGCCGCTGACGTCCAGGGCGCCTTGCAGTTGCGTGCGCTCCAGCGGCCGCTGCCTGGCGTCGCGTTCTTGCGGCAGCGACATCAGCGAATCGGTACTTTTCATGGTCAGTTGCGCTTGCTGGTAACGGGTGATCAGCCCGGCGATCTGCCCCAGCGGCGCGAGCACGCGGCTGCCGAGCATGTAGCTCGCCACCAGCGCACCGACGCTGAGGTTGCCGGCGATGATGCTGTAGACCCCGGCGACGATGGTCGCCATGCCGGAGAACTGCTGAATGAACAGGGTGCCGTTGGTGGCCAGCGCCGAGAGGTTGCGCGCATGGCTGTCGAGGCGGGTGAGGGCGCCGTGGGTGCTTTCCCATTTGTGCTGGCGCTCGCTTTCAGCGCTGCAGGCCTTGAGGGTTTCCAGGCCGCCGAGGGTTTCGATCAGCAGGGCCTGGCGTTCGGCACCGAGGCTCAGGCTCTTCTGCACGGTGTCGCGCAGGCGCGCCTGAATCACCATGGCGAAGAGAATCGTGATGGGGAAGGCCAGCAGTGGAATCACCACCAGCCAGCCGCCGAGCAGGCCGATCACCACCAGCATCAGCACAGCGAAGGGCATGTCGATCAGGCTGGTCAGCGTGACGGCGGTGAGAAACTCCCGCAGGCCCTGGAAGTCATGAATGCTTTGGGCGAAACCACCGATGGTTGCGGGTCGCGCTTTCATCGCCATGCCGGTGATGCGTTCGAACAGGGTCGCTGAAAGAATCACGTCGGTTTTCTTCCCGGCAGTGTCCAGCAAGTGCGCACGAACCACCCGCAGCACCAACTCAAAACCGGTGCCGATCAGCAAGCCGATCGACAGCACCCACAAGGTTGAAGTGGCCTGGTTCGGCACCACCCGGTCGTAGGTCTGCATCACGAACAGAGGCACCATCAGGCCCAGCAGGTTGATCAGGAAACTTGCCAGAATCGCATCGCTGTACAGCCATTTCGACAGCTTCAGCGTGTCGCGAAACCACGCCTCGACCCGCGGCACCAGCGGCGCGCGCAAGTCTTCGAGTTCATGCCGTGGCCGGGCGAACAAGGCCTGGCCGCTGTAGCTGGCGGCCAGCTCGTCCGTGCTGACCCACTGTTCTCCGCCGTCGGCTTCGCTGGGCAGAATCAGCGCCTGACCGTCATCGCCCCAACGGCGCAAGACCGCGCAGCGGCCATGGTTGAGGATCAGCATCACCGGCAGGTTGAGCGCGGAAATATCCGCCAGTTCACGGCGCAGCACCCGCGCCTGCAAACTGGCCCGGGCCGCTGCGCGCGGCAGCAGGTCCAGGCTCAAGCGTTGGTGTGCCATTGGCAGCCCGGCACTCAGGCTGGCGCGACTGACCGTCGCGCCGTGGAGTTTGCAGAGAATCAACAGGCCGTCCAGAAGCGGATCATCGAAGCTCAGACGCGGATCGACACCCGTGTTGCCGGTTTCCATGCTGGTCACATTGATCGCTCCTACACGGCGTTACTTCATTTGAGTTCAGGCAAGCGCGCTTCGTTTTTCACTTCGGTGGCGGCGATCGCATCGGCGGGCAGCACCACCCGTTGCTTGCTCAACAACTGGCCCATGTTCGCCAGCACGCGGTACATCGAGAACTCCTCGGTGTAGCGCACTTCGGTGTAGCGGCGGTTGGCGTTGTAGAGCTCGTTTTCGCTGTCGAGCAAATCGAGCAGGGTCCGTTGACCGAGACCGAACTGATCCTGATACGCCGCCCGTACACGGGTGGTGGTTTCGGCGTATTCACGGGCGGTCGGGGTTTGTTTCTTGGCGTTCTGCATGGCGTTCCAGGCCAGGTGGATGTTCTCGTTGAGCTGGCGCAATGCGTTGTTGCGGATGTCCATCGCCTGGTTGATCTGATGCGCATCGGAGGCCAACCGGGCCTTGTCGCTGCCGCCACGGAACAGGTTGTAGTTCATCACCACGCCCACTCGCCATTCGTTGTCGTGGCCTTGATCGCCCTGCACATTGTTATTGGCGCCCACCGCTGCTTCGGCGTCGAAGCGTGGGTAGAACGGCGACTTGGCGACTTCGTACTGGCTCTCGGCCGATTGCACGTCAGCCTGGGCGGATTTCAGGTACGGGTTGTTTTCCACCATGCTCTGTTGGGCTTCGGGCAGGGTGGCGGGCAGTTCGCCGCGGGTCGACGGCGGCGCTTCGAGTTCATCGGGCATGCGCCCCACGACGCTGTAGAAATTCGCTTCGGCATCGGCCAGATCGACTTCGGCGGTGTCGAGGTTGTTTTGCGCCAGTGCCCGGCGAGCGGTGGACTGGTCGGCGTCGGCGTTGCTGCCGATCCCACGCTGGGTACGCAGGCCGATCTGATCGTTGACCCGCATGTGCGCTTGCAGGTTGTTCTTGGCCAGGGTCACCAGTTCGCGGCGCTTGAGCACTTCGAGGTACACCTCGATGGTGCGCAGGGCCAGGTCCTGGGCGGTGCCTTGAGCGTAATAGGCCCGCGAGTTGGACACGCCTTTGGTACGCGCGACCTCGTTGGCGGTATTGAAACCATCAAACAGCATTTGCCGCAGGCGCAGTTCCGACTGGGTGTAGGTGAGGATTTCGGTGTTGTGATTGCCCCGCGACCGGGTGGTGGTGTTATCGCTGTAGCCGCGCCCGTAGGCGGCGTTCAAATCCACCGATGGATAAAAGCCCCCTTTAGCGACTTTAATCTGCTCGTCGGCCGAGAGCCGGGCATCGACCCGAGACGCCAGTTCCGGGTGGGTCGCAATGGTGCTCTGGATCGCCTCGGTCAATGACATCGCCTGAGCCTGAGAAGCGCAGGCCATGGCCAGCAGAATCGCACTGCAAAGGGGGGTTAAAACGCGCATGGGTGCATCTCCCTGATTCCTGATGGTGCTTAGCGGTCGCCATTTTTTTGACGATATTTTTAGATGAAACCGTTTCATGCCTGTAACAACAGAGCTAAGAACATCCTGAAGCGTAGCTAAGAAAAATTTTTCATAAGGGCTATGCCAAAAAAAACTTATGTACTCCGTAAAATCCGGCACATTGTTCAACTCGAAAGCCTTTGTTTTACGTGCTCTCGACAGTGCGGACAGGCTTGAAGACAGTTCCACTCACTTTGAGACATACAGCGGAGTAATGCTGAAGGGGAGGGACGCGTAACGGGTTTTGAGCGACATTTTTTTGTCACTCGGATGATTCACCACCGTTACGTAGCGCTCGCAGGCCTGCTGCACCGCAAGGCTTGCGAACGAACTGCCGAGGTGTGAGCGTCACCCGGCAACCCGGTTGAGCCATGGGCGAGCTTCGCAGACCAGTGCCGGCGCGGTGATCGGCAGCGGAGGAATGCACATGGCAACGCTCATCGGTATCGTCAGTAAGGTCATCGGTCAGGTGTACGCAGTGGCGGGTGACGGCACTCGACGGGCGCTGATCGAGGGCGATCGGCTGTTTGCCGGCGAGCAGCTGGTCACCGGGGCCGAAGGCGCGGTAGCGGTCCATTTGCATAACGGTCAGGAGCTGACGCTGGGGCGTGACAGCAGCCTGCAAATGACTGCCCAGCTACTGGCGCACCAGGTGCCGCATGTGGAAACCACCGATGCGGTGACGCCGAGCCAGGCGCAACTGACCGATGTCGAGCAACTGCAAAAAGCCATTGCCGCCGGTGCCGATCCGACCCAGACCGCTGAGGCCACCGCCGCCGGACCGGGCGCAACGGGCGCGCCCGGTGGTGCGCTGGGTGGTGGCCACAGTTTTGTGCTGCTGGAGGAAGTGGGCGGGCGGGTCGATCCCACGATTGGTTTCCCCACCGCCGGCTTCAACGGTATTCCTGAATTTCCCCTGGAGCGCCGGGACGCTGCGCCGGACAACGGCGATAAAGGCGTCGTTACGCCGTTTGCCGCGGACGCGCCGAATAACCCGGTCACCCTCACCGGCCTGTCGGTGGCGGGCGGCGAACTGACCCTCAATGAAGCCAACCTGGCGGACGGTTCGGCCAGCAACCCGGGAGCACTGACTCAGCACAGCACGTTCACGGTGTCTGCGCCCGACGGGCTGAGCAGCCTGAGCATCGGCGGGATCAGTGTGATCAGTGGCGGGGTGCCCATCGGTTTTCCTCAGTCGATCACCACTCAACTGGGCAACACCCTGACGATCACCGGCTACAACCCGGCCACCGGCGTGGTCAGTTACAGCTACACCCTGGTCGGCAACGAAACCCATTCCGCCGGCGATGGCGCCAACAATCTCACCGAACATTTCACCGTGGTCGCGAGCGACAGCAACGGCGATACCGCCACCGGTTCGCTGGACGTCAATATCACCGACGATGTGCCCAAGGCCATCGACGACACCAATACCCATACCGCCTCGGAAACCCTGCTGACCCTGACCGGCAGCGTGCTGCCCAACGACATCCAGGGCGCCGACCGCATTGCCACCGGCCCCGACAGCGGGCCGATCATCGGCGGCACCTTCACCGGGACGTTCGGCACCCTGGTGTTGAACGCCAACGGCACATACACCTACACCCTGAACACCAGCGACGCCGATTTCAAAGCCTTGCACGGCGGTGGCAACGGCACCGAAAATTTCGTCTACACCCTTACCGATTCCGATGGCGATACCAGCACCGCGACGCTGGTGCTGAACATCCATAACAACGACGACCTGGTGACGCTCGATGGCCTGAACGTCAACGGCGGCGAATTGACCGTCTACGAAAAAAACCTTAGCGACGGCAGCAGCCCCAACACACCGGCGCTGACCCAGAGCGGCACCTTCACCGTCACCGCGCTCGACGGTTTGCAAACACTGACGGTGGGCGGCATCGCGGTGGTCACCGGTGGCGTGGCCGCAGGCGTCCCGCAGTCGATCGTCACTCCGCTTGGCAGCACGCTGACCGTCACCGGTTACGACAGCGCGACCGGCGTGGTCAGCTACAGCTACACCCTGGTGGATCACGAAACCCACCCGAACGCCGACGGCACCAACAGCATCACCGAGAACCTCAACGTCGTCGCCACTGACGTCGACGGCAGCACGGCGTTGGGCCAGATCAACGTCAACATCGTCGATGACTTGCCCACCGCCAACCCGGATCACGCCTCAGTGGCCGAAGGCGCGACGGTCTCGGGCAACGTGCTGGGCAACGATATCGGCGGCGCCGACGGGCCGGCACTCGGTGGCGCGGTGGTCGGCGTGCGCGCCGGCAGCGACACCTCGACTTCAGCCATCGGTGGCTTGAACAGTCAAATCAACGGCACCTATGGCTACCTGACCCTGGATGCCAACGGCGATGCGGTCTATCACAGCAATCCAAATGCTGTGAACGGCCCTGGTGCTACCGACGTGTTCACTTACACCGTGCGCGATGCCGACGGCGATGAAAGCACCACCACCATTACCATCGATGTGGCCAACTGCACCCTCGTAGCTGCCACTGACACCGACGTGACGGTTAATGAAAAAGCGCTGGACCTGACCAAGGACGGGCAGGACCTGGCGGCGGGCACGGTCGTCGGCAGCGAGCCTGGCAACACCGGCGAAACCGCCTCGGGCACGCTGGTGGGCTCAGTCACCGGCACCAGCGACACCATCACGTACAGCCTGGTCGGCAGCGCCAACGGAACCTACGGGCAAATCCTGCTCAACCCGGACGGCAGCTACACCTACACCCTGACCTCGCCCCCCACGACCACCCCTCACGCCAACGACGGTGCGAACACCCTGAGCGAAAGCTTCACCTATCAGGCCACCGATTCTCTGGGCAACAGCGTCACCGGCAGCATCGTGATCAACATCGTCGATGACGTGCCAACCGCTCATGCCGATGTCGTCTCAGTGGCGGAAGGCGGCACGGTCAGCGGCAATGTGTTGGGCAATGATGTGCTCGGTGCTGACGGCCCGGCCTTGGGTGGCGCGGTGGTTGGCGTGCGCGCCGGCGGCGATACCTCGACTTCGGCTATCGGTGGTTTGAATACGCACATCAACGGCACCTACGGCTATCTCACTCTGGATGCCAACGGCAACGCCGTGTACCACAGCAATCCGAACTCGGTCGGTGAACCGGGCGCCACGGACGTGTTCACCTACACCGTGCGCGATGGCGACGGCGATGAAAGCACCACGACCATCACCATCGACATCTCCAACTGTTCCCTCGTGGTGGCCCCCGATAACGACGTGACCGTTTACGAAAAGGCGTTGGATCTGACCAAGGACGGCCAGGACCTCGCGGCGGGCACTGTCATCGGCAGCGAGCCTGACAACACCGGTGAAACTGCTTCGGGCACGTTGGTCGGTTCAATCAATGGCGGCACTGGTGCAATTACTTACGCCCTGGTCGGCAGCGCCACCGGCACCTATGGGCAAATCCTGCTCAACCCGGACGGTTCCTACACTTACACCCTGATTTCTGCGCCCACGACCACGCCGCACGCCAACGACGGACCGAACACCCTGAGCGAAAGTTTCACCTATCAGGCCACCGATTCTCTGGGCAACAGCGTCACCAGTACCATCGTGATCAACATCGTCGATGACGTGCCGACGGCCCATTGCGATTCGGTTTCGGTGGTGGAGGGCGGCACGGTCAGCGGCAATGTGCTGGACAACGATGTGCTCGGCGCTGATGGCCCGGCCTTGGGTGGGGCAGTGGTCGGCGTGCGTGCTGGCAGCGACACCTCGACTTCGGCCATCGGTGGCTTGAACACGCAAATCACCGGCACCTACGGCTACCTGACCCTGGATGCCAGCGGCAACGCCGTGTACCACAGCAACCCGAATTCGGTCGGCGAAGCGGGCGCCACGGACACCTTCACCTACACCGTACGTGATGCCGACGGCGATGAAAGCACCGCCACGATCACCGTTGACGTGTCCAACAACTGCCTCGTAGCGACTACCGATGCCGATGTGACTGTCTACGAAAAGGCGTTGGATCTGACCCAGGGTGGGCAGGACCTGGCGGCGGGCAGCGTCACCGGCAGCGAGCCCGGCAACACCGGTGAAACCGGCTCCGGTACGTTGGCAGGCTCGGTCTCTGGCGCCACTGGCGCGATCACCTACACCCTGGTCGGCAGCGCCACCGGCACCTACGGGCAGATCCTGCTCAATCCCGACGGTTCCTACACTTACACCTTGACCTCGGCGCCGATAACTTCGCCCAACGCCAACGATGGCGCGAACACCTTGAACGAAAGCTTCACCTACAAGGCCACCGATGCCATCGGCAACAGCACCACCGGCACCCTTGTGGTCAACATCGTCGATGACGTGCCTCACGCCGTCGCCTCGGAGCGGTCGGTGCCGGCGGTGCAGATCGACTCCAACCTGATGCTGGTGATCGACGTATCCGGCAGCATGGACGACCCCTCCGGCGTATCGGGCCTGTCGCGGCTGGAGCTGGCCAAGCAGGCGATCAGCGCGCTGCTCGACAAGTACGACAATCTGGGTGACGTGAAGGTACAGATCGTCACCTTCAGCAGCAGCGCCACGGACCAGACTTCGGTGTGGGTCGATGTGGCGACGGCCAAGTCGATCATCGCTACGCTGACGGCAGGTGGCGGCACCAACTACGACGCGGCCGTGGCAACCATGGAGAGCGCGTTCGATACCTCGGGCAAACTCACCGGGGCGCAGAACGTCGGCTACTTCTTCTCCGATGGCAAACCCAACGAAGGCGACATCGGCACTGCGGACGAGATCGCGCTCAAAGCTTTCCTCGACGCCAATGGCATCAAGAACTACGCCATCGGCCTGGGCAGCGGCGTCAATAACGCCAGCCTCGATCCGGTGGCCTATGACGGCAGCACGCACACCGACACCAACGCTGTGGTGGTGACTGACCTCAACCAACTCAACTCGGTCCTCTCGGGCACCGTGCAAGGCGCGCCGGTCACCGGGTCGCTGCTGGGCGAGGGCGGTACGTTCGGCGCCGATGGCGGATTCATCAAGACTCTAACGGTCGACGGCACCACCTATACCTACGACCCGAAAGCCAACAGCAATCAGGGTTCGCTGAACTTCAGCGGCGGCGCCAACCACGGCACCTTCAACACCGCCGACAACACCCTGAGCATCGCCACCAACAACAGCGGCACGTTGCTGGTGAACCTCGACACTGGCGAGTACACCTACACCTCGCAGAAAACCACGGCCGTGCAGATCACCGAAAACATCGGCTTCACCGCCAGCGACAACGACGGCGACCTCACCAGCTCGACCCTGACAATCAACGTGATTCCGAATTCGCCACCGGTGGCGGTCGATGATCACATCATCACCAACGTGCTGTCGGGCAGTATCGTGGTGCCGGGCGAGCTGCTATTGGCCAACGACACCGACCCCAACGGTGATGCGCTCACGGCATCGCCGACTACCTTCAACACGGGTTGGACGGCCAGGGGGGCGGACTTTACCGGCACCAACTCGAGCTTCAGTTTCACCGGCAATAACCTCCAGGCCGTGACCATCGCCCGCAGTGCATTCGTCGCCAACGCTGCCGCCATGACCGCCATGCTGGTGGTCAGCGGGGCATTGGGGTCGGTCAGCACCAACAATACCAACGATGAGGACCGCATCACCGTCAACCTCAAGCAGGGCGAAACCCTCAACCTGGACCACAACCTGGCGGCCGGCCACATCACCATGGAGTACTCGGTCAATGGCGGCGCTTACATGGCTCTCGCCGATGGCCAGACCATCACCGCCGCAGCGGACGGCACGTACCAGATCCACATCACCAACATCGACGACGGGGGACCTGGCAACAGCGGGAAGGGGGCGGAAAACTATCAACTGACCATGACCGTCAACTACGCCGGAGCCCAGGACTCTACGCCAGACTTCCACGGCACCTACACCGCCAGCGACAACCACGGCGGCAGCGACAGCGCGGCAGTCGACATCACCTATCAGGCTGGCCATACACTGACCGGCACCTCGGGCGATGACGTGTTGATCGCGGGCACCGGCAACAACATTATCAATGCGGGTGACGGCAACGATGTGCTCACCGCAGGCTCAGGCAATAACGAGATGCATGGCGGCGCCGGTAACGATCTGCTGTTCAGCGGGCCGGGCAACGATTGGCTCGACGGCGGCACCGGTAACGACACCGTGAGCTACGCCCATGCCACCGCCGGCGTCACTGTCGACCTCAGCCTGCTCACCGCGCAAAACACCGTTGGCGCAGGCACCGATACCCTGACCGGCATCGAAAACCTCGCGGGCTCGAACTTCAACGACAGCCTCACGGGCGACAACAACGGCAACATCATCAACGGCGGTCTGGGTAACGATGTGCTCAACGGCGGGGGCGGCGACGACTTCCTGATCGGCGGCCTGGGCGACAACACCCTCACCGGCGGCAGCGGCGCCGACACCTTCCAGTGGCTTAAAGGCAACAGCGGCCACGACGTCATCACCGACTTCACCCCGGGCACCGACAAACTCGACCTGTCGCAACTGCTGCAAGGCGAGAACGGCACCGCGGCATCGCTGGATGACTACCTGCACTTCAAAGTCACCGGCAGCGGCGCGACCCTGGTCACCAGCATCGACATCAGCGCCATGGCCGGCGCCACGCCGAGCCAGACCATCGACCTGGCGGGGGTGAATTTGGCCAGCCATTACGGCGTCACCCCCGGAGCGAATGGTGTGATTGCCGGCGGTCACGATACCGCGACCATTATCAACGGCATGTTGAACGACCATTCGTTGAAGGTGGATACCGTGTGATCTGAAACGACAAAACCCGCCATCCCGGTGAAAGGGGATGGCGGGTTTTTTGTTGTTTGGGGGGATCTGCCTACGCTGCATCCCGGCACACCTCCTGTGGCGAGGGAGCTTGCTCCCGCTGGGCTGCGAAGCGGCCCCAAAATCCGCAATCACGGTTTGTCTGGCAAACCGCATGCACAGGGTTTACGACTGCTGCGCAGCCGAGCGGGAGCAAGCTCCCTCGCCACAGGGATCAGCGTCTGACCTCAGGTCACAGGGCCGGGTCAGCCTTCAGCTCAAGACTATCCAGCGCCCGATTCACCGCCAGCTCACCAAACATGATGAGCTGAGCGACGCCCAATA
This sequence comes from Pseudomonas sp. Pseusp18, assembly GCF_059506005.1. Classification (NCBI taxonomy): domain Bacteria; kingdom Pseudomonadati; phylum Pseudomonadota; class Gammaproteobacteria; order Pseudomonadales; family Pseudomonadaceae; genus Pseudomonas; species Pseudomonas sp. Pseusp18. The sequence goes on along the minus strand of NZ_CP169240.1, from coordinate 4,960,720 downwards.
TCGTATTGCGCTGCGTCCCCTCCAGAAAACCGGCACAGTCACTGGCGATCACCTTGGCCGAGGCAAAGGACTCGCAGGCATTGGCCAGTAGCTCTTCGATGTTGATGTCCGGGGCAACGGTGTAAATCGTGCTCGGTTTGCGTGGGGGCTTGGGGGCGGACGGTTTGAGGTAGTAATCGAGGGCGCGCTCGGCGGCTTCGTTGAGTTTTTTGGAGTCCGGGGTTTCGTAAGGGGAAACGTCGTCGGTTTCGGGTGGGTTGGGTGTGATTTTGAACATGGTGAAACTCCTACAGGAAATGGAGCCACCAAGACCTGTCGCTAAACAGGTAAGGGTGGCGGCTGCACGCAGGTTAGCGAACCGGGTGTAGGCGCCCGGCAGACCCGAAGGTCTCCCGCGCACAGCCGCCATGACATCAATCGCAGACATGAACAATCTGCAAGAGAGTTTGGAGCGCTGTTGCGCCTACAAAGGTTCGGGTCGCTAAACCCGATCGCTGATTCGTCAGCGACCGGGAAACAATAGAACCCGACCCGAAAGCGCACAAGCCGGCGGATTCTGGCGCAGTCGTAGGCAGCGGCGCAAGGATGTGTAGCCTGAGTGAGTGTCTGGAGATGTCTTTTAAACATCGGCGTTTATTTCTCACTCAGGTAGCGTCGAGAGAGGAGTGATAAATATACCCCCTTTATTTCGTACGACCCATGGTGAAATAGTCAAAGGTAATCAAGTCATATACGCTCGTAATGATGTCAATAAACCAAATGGAGTTGGTTGAAGTGGAGAAGAAAACAGGCAGTGGGCCAGGGTTATTGACGAGATGTTGATCGGATAGACTTCTCCCGCTTTTATCCAGGAAACGAACCAATATCCCGTTGGTTTGAACAAATCTGTAGTAGAAGCCGACAGAAGAGTAACCCCAACGGAATTCGAGGCGCATATGTTGCCCGTGACCCAATATGTTCGTATGCATCTCCAAGACTTGTGCCGCGCTTTGGTTATGTATTGGGGGGTAAGGGCCGGTGAGTATTGTATTGATAGAGTTTATACCTAGAAGACCCTCTCCTCCGAGATGGTGTATCTTCATGCTGGGGATTGATATGGAACCACCCGATGATATAAAGCGAGAGTGTTCACTATCAAGGTTTTCTGACAGGATGGGAGGTTTGTTTTGAATGATATAGATTAAGGAGGCTGGGAATTTGAGTGTCCAGGGTGTAGTTTCTTTGAAGTGAACTTCTGTCTTGATATCTAGATTTGAACTGTCCTTGAGCAATAACAACTTTGCACGTGATAGTGTCCTGCTGAAACCATTTTGCTCCTCTGCAGGTGTTAGGGAACCTCTTTTGACAATTGAAATCACAAACGCATTTCCATTGGTATCAGTGCCTGTGATATTTATGTCAATGCTATAAACTCCACCCCGCAATGGCCAGTTCTTGTGAGAGACGGTGGCATCACCTTTGAATTCATTGGTGTCCACAATCCGTGCACTATCAGCCTGATCAATTACACCGACCTTTAATCGAGCATCCCCATTGGCGATTTTATTAATCGTGAGCACCAGCGGCAACGACTTGCCTACTGGCTGACCATTGCGTATCAACTGCCAGGACAAATTAACTTCGCGCCCCATCCAGCTCAATAGTAGCGCAGGGTTTAGTTTGAAGTTGGCTCTTTTGTTTTGATTGAACGGTCGCGCAGGAAACGGTTTGTCGTCGACGCCCGGATTCTCAATAATCAGAAGTGCTTGATCATTCAACTCCGCTGTCTGATGTTCAATTTGAACAGTGACTCCATCCGTGTAAGCCAATACATCAATTGGAGTCCTCGCCGGGGTCAACAAAATCGGTGTTTGCAACTTGATACGGTCGAGGTGGATGTCCAGTCGTTTCTCCGGGGATTTGACCCGATTGCCCAACTGATCGATGACATGGAACTCGGCCACCGCATTCAGGTTGTCGCCCGCCTTGCGGAACGTGTCGGTGAACAGGGTGTGGGTGATCGGCGCCGTGCTGTCGGGGACGTCGAACCTGACCTGGGTGTCGCCCAGCCGAAACTCGATGCGGTCATACTTGCGCCGGTTGGCATAGGTGAACCCGAACGCCACCCCTTGCGCCGCCCGTTCGGCGCTGACGCCGCCCTTGAGCACGTCGGCCGGGATCACCAGATTCAGGCTGTCCGCAGGCCGCAGGTGGTACAGCACTAGCAGATCCCGAGAGGGTTCACTGTTCCCGCTGACTCGGGTGACCACGTAATGCAACGTATTGACGCCCTGGTTCAGGTAACCATGTGGCAGGTACAGACGTAGACGCAGTTGTTCCTCCCCCGGTTTGACGGTCTGGCCTGCTCCTGGGACGAAATTGCCGTTGCAATACAAATCCACGCGATCATCGGCCGCCATGGTCCAGGAGCCCAGCAGTTCGATCAAGGGCTCGACCAGGCATTCAAGGCCCCGGACCTGGCCGTCATAAAGGGCATTGGGGATACCGCCGTGGGCGATGCCGTCCGGTTTCACCGGGGTGACCCAGCCCGGGATGATCACGGGAAACAGCACGAACAATTTGTTCAACTCGGCGGACTGGATATCCATCATGTTCTCCTGGAAGGTGACAAGCCCTGAGTCCTCTCGGGACGCGGGCTTATCACACACCAGGTAGGGAAGACTGGCTACTGTCAGATCTGACAGGTAGTGCATGGTTTAAGATGAACGGTCGAATCCCTCACATAGGCTCCGGCGGCCCAATCAACCGCCCCATCACCCCAAACAACCCCAACTCCCGAATTACCTCCAATTCCGCCTGCGTCTCCACCATCTCCGCAATCAACGGCAAATCAATGCTGTTGGTCGCGCGAAAAATCGCCTCGATGAACAACCGCTTATCACTCTGCTCATCGATACCCCGAATGTAGGCAGCATCGATTTTCAAGTAAGCCAACCCCAGTTGAGTCAGGTTGCCGATCTGGCTGAAGCTGCCGCCGAAATGCTGTAGACCGATGCGGTAACCGGTTTTGAGCAGGCTGTGGCTCAGGCGTTGCAGTTCTTCGGGGGGCGGCAGTTGGCGTTCGTCGATTTCCAGGGTCAGCAGAGGCGCCAGTTCCGGCAATGATTCGAGTATGTCGCAGATCAGTTTCAGCTGGGTCTGATCGCGCAGGGTGCTGCCGGACAGGCTCAGCGCGAGCGGCCAGCGGTTGGCGGCGAGGTATTCGAGGGTGGTTTCGAGCATCGCCAGGTCGAACCGCGCCGACCAGCCGAGGCGTTCGATCCACGGCAGGAAATGCCCGGCGGCAATCGCCTCGCCTTGCGGGTCGAGCAAGCGTGCGAGGACTTTGTGGTGCAGCACCTGGCTGGTGTCGGCGCACTGTACCACCGGTTGGAAATACAACTGCATCTTGCCTTCGGTCAGCGCGTCGTCGATCCAGTTGCGCCAATCATGCTGCGAGTGATTCGGCGCAGAATCGACCTGGGCCTGGTATATCCATGGCCGCTCGGGATGTTGCCGGGCCTGGGTCAGCGCCTGATCGAGGCGCAGCAGCACATCATTTGCCGGTTCGCCCGGGTGGTAGGCGACGATACCCAGATGTGCCACGGGCATGCAGTCGCTGGCGCCGGTCAGGCGCAGGTTTTCCAGGGTGGCGCTGATTTCGGAGGCCAGGCGCGCGGCATCCTTACTGTCCAGGCCCGGCGTCAGCAAGCTGAATTCGCCACCGCGATTACGCGCCGCGAGCCAGGTGCGACGTTCCGCGGGTTGCGTCAGGCGCTTGAGCAATTCGCCGACGGCGCTGATCAGGGCATCGGTGCGCTGGCCACCCAGGCGTTGATTGAGACCGATCAGGTCGTTGATCCGCAGCATCAGCAAATGACCGTCGCGGCTTTGCTCGGAATCCAGTAATTGGTCGGCCAGTTGTTCATCCAGCAAGCGCCGGTTGGCCAGGCCCGTGAGGTTGTCCTGATAGGATTCGGAGCGTAGTTTTTCGCTGCGCGCGGCCTCTTCGGCGAACAGCGCTTTGAGTTTTTCGACCATCTGGTTCATGGCCAGCACCACGCGTTTGAGCTCCGGCGTGCGCGGCAGTTTCGGCAAACTGCGGAACTCGCGTTTGCTGATGGCTTCCGCCTGTTTGACCATGTTGTCGAGCGGCCGCAGCTGCCGGCGCAACAGCCAGCCACCAAACACGGCGCTGAGCAGTCCGCAAATCAGCAGCCAGATCAGGCTGCCAAGGGTGCTGTCCCAGAGTTTGGCCAGGGCGAACTGCGGGTTGCTCAGCACTTCGACCCGGGCTGCCTGGTCCCAGCCACGCGTGATCAGCGCGTCGCCACCCTGTGGGTGCAGGTTCACCAGGCTGACGAACCAGTCCGGAACACCCTCGATTTGCGTCGGCACGCTGCGTTCCACCAACACCCGTTCATCCACAATACTGACGACCCGGATGTTGCTGAAATAGCCACTGTCGAAAATCGAGCTGACCATCAATTCGATCATCGCCGGGTCGTCGATCTGCGCGGTCAACGACAGGCCCAGCGCCGTGGCGGCGTCCTGGGCGTGGGAGCGCAATTGGCTGAGCATCTGTTCACGGGAGCTTTCCAGGCTGACAAAAAAACTGCCGCTGAAGGCCACCAGCAAGAACAGGCAAATGGCGAGGAACAACTGTTTGCGCAGTGACATGAAAACACTCCTTGCATTGGCGGCTAGCCTTCGCCCACGGCGAACCCTTCGATTTGCATCTTTTTCAATACGTCTTGCCAGCGCGACAGTTTTTTCGAGTCGCTGCTGCGTTTACCGCCATTGGCTCCCGGCAAGTACAGGCCTTCGGCGTTGAAGGCGTACACCGGCAGCAAGTCTTTGCGTTGGGAGGCGGGGCGGATCTCGTCGATCAGGTTGTCCAGCACCAGCGGATCGGCCGTGGGGCTGCTGTAGAAGGTCAACACCATGTGCGCCTGGTTCTGGGTCAGGGCCTTGACGTAGGTGATGCGCAGTTTTTCGCTGGGAATCCCGAGATGACGCAGGCTGAAATATTTCGCCAGGGCGTAGTCTTCGCAGTCGCCTGCGGCTTTGATCAAGGATTCCACGGGCGTGGCCCAGTAATCGGTCTGATGCCAGATGCGCGTGTCATCCTGAAAACTCAGTTGCTGATTGAAGAAGTGATTGACCGCGTTCAGCTGTTCGCGCTCAGGCTGGTTGCGTTCGCTTTGCAGCATTTGGCTCCAGGCCTTGATCCGCCCCTGTGCCTCGCCAAGGGGGCCGTAGCGTTTTTCGGCCGTTTGCAGGACCTGCGCAAAATCCCAGTCGGCCCAGACACTGCCCAACCCGGCCAGCAGAAAACTCGCCAGCAGCAGCCATCCGCCGAACCGAAGTCGGAGCGTTGACCATCCTGGACTACGCGGACTGCGGGGCATGTCTGGCTGCTCGGGTGCAGATGCCTGAAGTCTAGGTGGTGTTTACGGCGAGGGAGGGCAGGTCGTCGGACGAAAGGACGTCGACGGGTTGTTTTCCGTGGCGAGGGGGCTTGCCCCCGTTGGGTTGCGAAGCAGCCCCAAAACCTGCAACCCACCTTCTCCTGACACACCGCATTGATCGGATTGGCGACTGCTTCGCAGCCGAACGCAGCCTCGCTGGGGCTCGACAGCTGCTACGGGGATCAGGGTTGATGCAGGGTTTTCTGTTTGAGGATGTAGATCGTCACCAGCACCGCACTGGTCAGCATGAACCCGCGCGCCCACGGCAGGGGCACCAGGTAGCAGGAGAACAGGATGCTCGCCCACATCAACCCGATGGTGTAGACCTTGCCCTTGAGCGGAATGCCGTTGCCGTCCAGATAGTCGCGAATCCAGGGGCCAAGCCGTGGATGTTCAACCAGCCAGTGATAGAAACGCGGCGAACTGCGGGCGAAGCAGGCTGCCGCCAACAGCAGGAACGGTGTGGTGGGCAGCACCGGCAGGAAAATCCCGATCACCCCCAGCACTACGTTCAGCCAGCCGATGGCCAGCAGCACGTAGCGCAACATCAGGGGGCGGTTGCCTATGGGGTTGTCCATAGGCAAAACCTTAGTGGTGACGTGGCTTGAGGATCGCCGGTTTTTCGTCTGGCGCGTTGCACAGCAAGTACAGCGCGGTCAGGGCTTCCGGGATTTGCACGATCATGTCGTCCATCAGGTTGGCGTCGGCCGCGATGTCGGAGAACTCAGGCTGTTCGTCGAACAGACCCGAACCGACCATGATCGGCAGCAGCATTTCACTGACTTCGTCTTCGGCAGTTTCGAACCAGGCGGCCTCGCGCAGGAACACGCCTTCCATGAAACCGATGCACCAGCCACGCAGGTCGGAATCGTCCGGGTCATCGCCCAGGTCGAGGTCGCACGGCAGCTCGAACTCTTCGTCGGACGCCAGTTGGCGGGCGATGTGAGCCTTGAGCAGCACCAGGGTGGATTCGATCGCTTCACGCTCGGTGTCGTCGGCGTAATGCGGTTCTTCGGCGAACAGCGCATCGATCCATTCGCGGTCGGGAACGCTTTCGGAACAGATCGACAGCGCGGTGAGGTAGCCGTGGGCGGCCACGTAGTCCAGCGCCTCGTCATGCAGCTCGTCGGCGTCGAGGAAGACTTGCAGGCGGGTTAGTTGCTCAGCGAAGGACATTAAAGGGCTACCTTGGGGAATATACGATGCGGGAATTCTAGGCCTTCTTGAGCGCTCAGGCCAGCCGCGCGGCATATTTGCTCCCGCGGTTGGCTTGTGTGCGTCTTATCAGCGGCGCCCTTTGCAGGGGAGGGCTCGGGTATACTCGCGCGTTTTGTGATGCCCTGCTGGCGTCACGGCTGAAATATGCAGCGTCACGCAATGCGCACTTACGATTTGTCTGTGCAGCTTTCGTGGTTCTGAACCAGCCTTGCAGGGATGTTTCGGTGATTTTTGGAGTTTTTATGCTCGAACAGGCTCAACGCGTCCTCAAGGACATCTTCGGCTACGACAGTTTCCGTGGCCGTCAGGGTGCAATCATTGAGCGCGTGGCCAGTGGCGGCGACGCCCTGGTGCTGATGCCTACCGGGGGCGGCAAGTCCTTGTGCTTCCAGGTGCCGGCGCTGCTGCGCGAAGGCCTGGCGGTGGTGGTGTCGCCGCTGATCGCGCTGATGGACGATCAGGTCGCCACCCTCGAAGAGCTGGGCGTCGCCGCAGCGTCGTTGAACTCCACCCTCAGCGCCGAGCAGCAGCGTGATCTTGCTGCACGGATCAAGCGCGGCGAGGTGAAAATGCTCTACCTGGCGCCCGAGCGCCTGGTGCAGCCACGGATGCTGGCCTTCCTGCAAAGTCTCGAAATCGCCTTGTTCGCCATCGACGAAGCGCACTGCGTGTCCCAATGGGGGCACGATTTCCGCCGCGAATACCTGCAACTGGGCCAGTTGGCGGAATTGTTCCCCAGCGTCCCGCGCATCGCCCTGACCGCCACCGCCGACAAGCGCACCCGGGAAGAAATCGTCGATCGCCTGCATTTACAGGATGCCGAGCGTTTCCTGTCGAGTTTCGACCGCCCGAATATTTTCTATCGCATCGTGCCCAAGGAGCAGCCGCGCAAGCAGTTGCTGGCGTTCCTCGCCGAGCGGCGCAGCGATGCCGGCATCGTTTACTGCTTGTCGCGCAAAAAGGTCGACGAAGTGGCGGTGTTCCTCAGTGAGCAAGGCTTCCCGGCGCTGCCGTACCACGCCGGTCTGGCCAACGAAACCCGGGCGCATCACCAAAAACGCTTCCTCAACGAGGAAGGCCTGATCATGGTCGCCACCGTGGCGTTCGGCATGGGCATCGACAAGCCCAACGTGCGTTTTGTGGCTCACCTCGACTTGCCGAAGTCCCTTGAGGCGTATTACCAGGAAACCGGTCGCGGCGGTCGTGACGGTCTGCCGGCGGATGCCTGGATGGCGTACGGCCTGCAAGACGTGGTGATGCTCAAGCAGATGCTGCAAAACTCCGAAGGCGACGAACGCCACAAGCGTCTGGAGCAGCACAAGCTCGACGCCATGCTCTCGCTCTGCGAAGAAACCCGTTGCCGCCGCCAGACCCTGCTCGCGTACTTCGACGAAGACATGCCCGAGCCCTGCGGCCACTGCGACAACTGCGTCGACGGCGTGCAGACCTGGGACGCTACCGAGCCGGCCCGCCAGGCGCTGTCGGCGATCTACCGCACCGGCCAGCGCTATGGCGTCGGCCATCTGGTGGACGTGTTGCTGGGCAAGGACAACGAAAAGGTCCGCAGTTTCGGCCATCAGCATTTGTCGGTATACGGCGTAGGCAAAGCGCTGGGCGAAAGTGAATGGCGCTCCTTGTTCCGACAACTTGTTGCTCGCGGTCTGGCGGACATCGACCTCGAAGGCTACGGCGGGCTGCGCCTGAGCGATACCTGCCGGCCGCTGCTCAAGGGCGAAGTGACCCTGGAACTGCGCCGCGACCTCAAGCCGCAAACCACCGCCAAAAGCAGCAAGAGCCAGGCGAGCCAACTGGTCCGTTTCGAGGAGCGCGAACAGTGGGAAGCGCTGCGTGCCTTGCGCCGCAAACTGGCCGAAGAACATGGCGTGCCGCCGTATGTCATCTTCCCCGATTCGACGCTGCTGGAAATGCTCCGCAGTCAGCCGACCTCGCTGGCGGAAATGGCCACGGTCAGCGGTGTCGGCGCGCGCAAACTGGAACGTTACGGCGAGGCTTTCCTCGAAGTGCTCGGCGGTCAGGTCGAGGCGCCGAAAGTGGTGGCCGATGTGCGCCACGAGCTGATCACGCTGGCCCGGGCCGGCATGACACCGCTGCAGATCGCCGGTCAGCTGCAATGCTCGGAAAAGAACGTCTACACGATGCTCGCCGAGGCCATCGGCAAGCAGCAGCTGTCACTGGAACAGGCGCTGGACCTGCCCGAAGAGTTGATGGGCGAAGTTCAGGACGCCTTCCTCGACGGCGAAGGCGAGTTGCCGCCGGTGGCGGAGATCGCCGCGTTGTTCGCAGGGCGGGTGCCGGAAGGCGTTTTGTATTGCGTACGTGCCGCGCTGCAGTCGGAATTCGAAATTTGAATGGCCTGTCGCGCAGATGTAACGATTCAGTACAGAGCAAACCTTGCCTATAGCCAAAGGTCATGCTTAGCTGACTAATAATTAGTTTTTCTCTATTTCAGTCTAATCATGAGTGTTTTATGCCGTTAACCGATCAACACCGCTTTGGCATGCAACTGGCCCAGATGTCTCGCGGCTGGCGTGCCGAACTGGACCGCCGACTGGCTGGCCTGGGCCTGTCCCAGGCGCGCTGGCTGGTGCTGCTGCACCTGGCGCGTTTCGATGATGCTCCCACCCAGCGTGAACTGGCGCAAAGCGTCGGCGTCGAAGGGCCTACCCTGGCTCGGCTGCTCGATAGCCTGGAAAGTCAGGGCCTGGTGCAACGCCAATCGGTGCTGGAAGACCGTCGGGCGAAAAAAATCGTCCTCTGTGCCCCGGCCCGCCCCTTGATCGAACAAATTGAAACCATTGCCACGCAACTGCGCCACGAATTGTTCGAAGGCGTTGATGAGGCGGATTTGAAGGTCTGCATGCGTGTCCACGCGCACATCCTGGGCAACCTGGAAAAATCTTGAGGCACAACCACGCGTCGGACTTTTGAGATACCCCGTTGGGCAGACTATAAAGAACTACTAGGCAATATCGTGTTCGTACCGGATGTGCGAATGCATACAGGTTGGTTCTGGTTATCTAAGGGATGCTCATGCTCGAGAGTTGGCACGTTGTATTGCGGTGTTGCACCCGGCTGCTGCTGGTCGGTGGTGCCGTCACTTACTCGGCATTGGCCCCCGCGCTAGGCTTGGGTGAGATCACCCAGCATTCGGCGTTGAATCAGCCGTTCAGCGCCGATATCGCCCTGCTGGATGTCGGGGGGCTGGAGGAGGGCGAGCTGTCGGTCAGCCTGGCGACGGCGGAAGAATTCAGCCGCGCCGGTGTCGAGCGGGTGTTCTTCCTCAATAACCTGAAGTTCACGCCGATCCTGCGGGGCAACCGCAACCTGATCCGGGTGACGTCCAGTAAACCGGTCAAGGAACCCTTTCTGAATTTTCTGGTGCAGCTCAATCAGCCCAATGGGCGTTTGCTGCGCGAGTACACCGTGCTGATCGATCCGCCGGGTTCACCTGGGATTGTTCCCGTCAACGACGACCCCGCGCCGAGCCCTCAGGATTCCGCGTTCCCGTCTGTTGAACCGGCTGTTGCACCGCCACCTGCGGTGAATAGTTCGGCACCCAAGCCTGATGTCGATAAACCAGCCGCCACGCCGGCGAATGATCCTGTTGCCGAACAACTGGCCACCAGCGTGCTGCAAAACCAGCAGCTGCAAAAGACCATCGATGAACTCAATGCGAAGCTGCAGGCGCAGGACGAGCAGATCGCCGTTCAGAAAAAACAGGTGACTGAGCTGCAAACCCAACTGACGGAAGTCAAGCAGGCGTCGGCGGCGCCTGCCGCACCCGAGGTGCCGGCGCCGGTTCCGGTGGTTGTCGAGACGTCCGAAGCATCCCATTGGCCGTTGATCATCGGGTTGCTGTCGTTGGTGGCCTTGGTGTCGCTCGCAGTGTTCATTCGCCGTCAACGACAGCAGGTTCAGGCCTTACCCGAGCCGCTACCCGCGCAGTCGTCACGTCATGAACCGGTGCTCAACCGCACGGCAGAAACAGCCAGGCCAGCCACCCAGACGCAATCGGTGGCCGGCTCGGCGGATGAGACTGCTGCAGGCGACGTGCTGGAAGGGGTGAGTATCTACCTCGCCTATGGCCGTTTGTCCGAAGCTGCCGGTTTACTGCGAGAGGCGTTGGTCAAGGAACCCCAGCGCACCGATCTGGCCGTACAGCTGCTGGAAATTTTTGGCAAACAGGGTGATGTGCAAGCATATGACGCGCAGGAAAGTAACCTGCGTGAGGCTGGGTTTGACGCGCAGCAACTTCGGGACATTCGCGCTCGCCATCCGAAACTGATTGGCGCCGTCGCACCGGCGGTCGCTGCCGTAGCGGTGGCTCCACCGACGGTAGCCGCTCCTGAAGCGGCACCTGGCGATGAGTTCCAGCTGAACCTCGACGACCTGTCGATGGATGCGAACTGGGACCTGATCAGCCCCTTCGACAACTCACCGCCCAGCGCCAAACCGTCGAATCAGCCATCACCGGCAGACGAGCCCGGATTCACCTCGAACCTGCATGTGTTGCCCGATGTCTTCGAAATACCCGACGAGCCGACGCTGGATGAGCCCGAGCTTGAATGGGTCGCCGAACCTGACTCGCAATCTCTGGACGAGACCTTTCTCAACGAATTCAGCGATCCGGGCCAGTCGCTGGAGCTTGAACCGCTGACTGCTGAATTGATCGATCTTGAACCGGCCGAGCCGAGCAGCGCGGGCAAACTCGAACAGGCCCAGACCTGCATTGACGACGGCGATCTGGACAGCGCCATCGAGCTGCTGAACGAGTTGCTCAAGGAAGGCGACGAACCACTGAAGGAGACGGCCCGAACGCTGTTGGCGGGTATTCGCTGAAGATCATTTCGGTTATGCGGTTTATCATGGCGACGCCTTCAGGCAGAGGAGTTTTGCCAATCATGACCGCACGTAAACCGGAAATCGTCATCACCTACTGCACGCAATGCCAATGGCTGTTGCGCGCCGCCTGGCTGGCCCAGGAACTGCTCAGCACCTTCGGCGACGACCTGGGCAAAGTATCCCTGGTGCCCGGCACTGGTGGGGTATTCCACATTTTCTGCGACGATGTGCAGCTCTGGGAACGCAAGGCCGACGGCGGTTTCCCCGAGGCCAAGGTGCTCAAGCAGCGGGTCCGCGATCAGATCGATCCGGACCGCGACCTGGGCCACAACGACCGCACTCAGTGAGACGGCGCTTGCGCGGCAACGGTCTTGTGGCTTGAACCGCCGGACAACCGGCTGGAGACCACGATGGCCACGATGATCAACGCGCCGCCGATCAGCATGCGCAGCGTCGGGTTTTCATCGAACAACAACCAGGCCAGGGTGATGCCGTAAACCGGCTCCAGGGCAAACACCACTGACGCGGTCCGGGCCTTGATCACCGCCAGGCTGGCGACGAACAGGCTGTGAGCGACGCCGGTGCAGAACACCCCGAGCAGGCCAATCCACAGCCAGTCGATGGCGCGTACTTCGTTCAACTGCGGCATCGCCACCGGCAGCAGGCAGATCGCAACCACTACGTTCTGACACAGCGCCGCCTGCACCGGCGGGATTCGCCCGGAGCTGGCGCGGTTGGTCAGGGACAGCAGGGAGAACAGCAGGCCGGAGGCTACTGCCCACAACAGGCCGGTGGTGGCGCCGCTGGCCAGATCGAAGTCCGGTGTGACCAGTACCAAACCAATGCTGACCAGCACCACCAGCAGAATTTCATTGGCGCGGATGCGCTCGCGGAAAATCAGCCCTTCGAGGATCACGGTAAACGCCGGGAAACTGGCAAAGCCCAGGGTCGCGATCGCCACCCCGGCCACCTTCACCGCAATGAAGAAACTCACCCAGTGCCCGGTCAGCAGCAAGCCGCTGAGCAACAGGCGGCGCCAGTCCACGGCGTCGAGTGTCTGCCAACGGGTATTACTGGCGAACCGGGCGAAAAACGCCAAGGCGAGGACGGCAAACGCGGCACGACCGAACACGATGATTGCCGGTGAGGCAGCGGCAAGTTTGCCGAACACGCCGGTCAGGCCGAACATCAGTGCACCGATATGCAGAGCGCCAAGGGCGGTACGGGGAGTCATTGCAGTCCTTGAATAACGCATCGAATCTGGCCGACGACACCGTCGGCCCCTGTAGGAGCTGCCGAAGGCTGCGATCTTTTGACCTTGATCTCCAAAAGCAAGATCAAAAGATCGCAGCCTTCGGCAGCTCCTACATTGAATCGTGCTCAGCCGGTTATGTCTGTCGCCAGACTCGCGTCATTTGTCGCCAGCCTCGCGGCGCAATTTACCGGGTGAGGCGCCGAATTCACGTAGCACTGCTGCGGCGAATGCGCTCTGGGAGCTGTAGCCGACCCGACACGCGATCTCGCCAATGGGCAGCGCCGAATCGCGCAACAAGCGCACGGCGATGTGCAGCCGGCGACTGCGGATGTAGTCCATCGGTGTTTGCCCGCATTCCGCCACGAACCGCGCGTGCAAGCGAGCGCTGGACAGGCCGACAATGCGCGCCAGATCGGCGACTTGCAGTGGATAGGCCGCGTATTGATCGATGTGAGCATTGAGCGCCGCATACGGTAGACGCCGACCGCCGACCGTGTCGGGCTTGGCGTTGTTGAGGCTGGCCAGCAGTAACACCGCGCCTTGCTGGGCGATCAGCGGATCGCTGATCGGGCTGCCGGCCAGCCAGCTCACCAATTGGCTTTGCCCGGCGTCCAGCGACAGGCGCCCGGCGTTGTCGAGCAAGCGGCGGCTGGCCTCGGCGTGGTCCCCCAGTGACTGAGACACCCACTGATCGCTCGGCACATCCAGCACCAGGCAACGACTGCCATGGGCACTGTCGCAGGCATGATGCGCCCCGGACGGCACCACCACGAAACTCTGCTGAACCACCTGACTGCCAAGCCCCTCGACCTCGAAATCCAGTGCGCCCGACAGCCCGAATACCAGTTGCGCGTGGTCGTGGCTGTGGACGATCAGGTCGTGGGTGTATTGGCGCAGTGTGAGGATCGGTCTCATCGCAGGTCTCGTGGCGATATTGATGAGTGAAGCCGCCAGTCTACACCGAGGCCCTGCGTTCGCGCGTTGTCACAGGACTGACTTGCGATTGTCATGGGCAATTAACCCGACCGGCGCAAGCTTGCCAAAACTTGTCCAGAGGGTTGCCCATGACCAGCGCCGAGCTCGCCAAACCCAGCCGTAAGCAACGTGTGCGGACCTTATGGATTTCCGACGTGCATTTGGGCACACGGGACTGCCAGGCCGAACACCTGTCGCAGTTTCTCAAGGGCTACCATGCCGACAGGATTTACCTGGTCGGTGACATCATCGACGGCTGGAAGCTGCGTAGCGGCATGTATTGGCCCCAGGCGCACACCAACGTGATTCGTCGCCTGCTGACCATGAGCAAGCGCGGCACAGAAGTTATCTACGTCACCGGCAACCATGACGAATTCCTGCGCCGTTATTCGAAACTGATGCTGGGCAATATCCAGCTGGTGGACGAAGCCGTGCACGTGACCGCCGATGGTCGTCATCTGCTGGTGATTCATGGCGATCAGTTCGACGTGATTACTCGCTATCACCGCTGGCTGGCGTTCCTCGGCGACTCGGCCTACGAATTCACCCTGACCCTCAACCGTTGGCTCAACCATTGGCGGGCCCGTTATGGCTACGGCTATTGGTCGTTGTCGGCGTACCTCAAGCACAAGGTCAAGACCGCCGTCAGTTTCATCAGCGATTTTGAGGAAGCCATTGCCCACGAATGCGTCAAACGCGAGTTGCATGGCGTGGTGTGTGGGCACATTCACCATGCCGAGATTCGCAAGGTTGGTGAGGTGGATTACCTCAATTGCGGGGATTGGGTGGAATCGTGCACGGCGCTGATCGAGCATTGGGACGGCTCGATCGAGTTGTACCGGTTGGCCGATGCGCAGGCGCGGGAGGCGGAATTGAAGGCAATTAAAGTCGCTGAGCCGGCGTAAAAGCAAAATCAAAAGATCGCAGCCTGCGGCAGCTCCTACAGGAGATCGCATTCCCATGTAGGAGCTGCCGAAGGCTGCGATCCTTTGATCTTCAGGCTGGCGCTTGTTCTTCCATCGCCGCCTTGTAGATCGAGTTCTTCGGCTGCGCAAACAACCGTTCCATCATCGGTTCGAAGAAGCTCAGCGGCAGTGTGTCGTATGCCGGATCGAACGCCGCTGCATCGTACCGGGCGCAAAAATCGATGGTCGCCTGATACTGCGGATGAGCGCTGAATTGCTCGCGCAAGTGCCGGTCCATGCCCAGGTGATGGAAGAAGTAATAGCCCTGGAAAATCCCGTGTTTCTCCACCATCCACAGGTTCTCGGCACTGACGAACGGCTTGAGGATCGCCGCGGCGATGTCCGGGTGGTTGTAGGACCCCAGTGTGTCGCCGATGTCATGGAGCAAGGCGCAGACCACGTACTCTTCGTCGCGGCCATCGCGCCAGGCACGGCTGGCGGTTTGCAGCGAGTGGGTCAGGCGATCCACCGGGAATCCGCCGAAATCACCTTCCAGTAATTTCAAATGCGCCACGATCCTTGTAGGCAATTGCCGGGCATAGGCACTGAAGTCTGCGGCGATGATCGCCCAGTCTTGCTGCGTGCCGTCCTGCATGTGGGTAAAACGGGCGCGGGCATTCATCGGCTATCCTCTTGTTCTTATCGAAAGGGATGTTTGGAGTGTAGGACTCGGATCCAGAGCGCTGCACTGGCTGCACAGGACGCTTTTGTGGCCAAAGGAGCCTAGAACGGCACGCGACCTACAATCATGTCGCGGTACATGACGAAATCGCCGAGCAGGCTGTAAAAAGGATGCTGAAAGGTTGCAGGACGATTCTTCTCGAAGAAGAAATGCCCGACCCAGGCGAAGCTGTAACCGGCCAGCGGCAGGGCCAGCAACAGCCACCATGGGCCTTTGGCGATGGTCAGCGCCAAAATGAAAATAACCAGCGTGGTGCCGACAAAGTGCAATCGTCGACAAGTGCTGTTGCGGTGTTCGCTGAGGTAATACGGGTAAAACGCAGCGAAGCTGTTGAAACGTTTGATGTTTTCCACGACTGCGATCTCTGTGGTGTGTGCGCAGGCGACAAGTTGCGCTGCGGGTAGCCTATTTAAGTCTAGAGTGATCATTGGCATCAGCCAGTGACAATAGGCGCCACTTTAGTATCCTTCGGAATTGGGTCGTGGCATGCGGCCATCACGTAGTAAACGCCATGAGCGAAAGAACGACTTCTGCAAGCTGGGCGATGGGGATTGTCAAAGCACTGGAAATGGACGGCCTGGATTGCCGGGTTTTGTTCAAACAGCTAGGGCTCGACTATGCGGCACTGGATGATCCGGATGCGCGGTTCCCGCAAGATTCCATGACGCGGCTATGGCAGCGCGCGGTCGAGCTGTCCGGCAACCCGGCGATCGGCCTGAACATGGGCAAGGTGGTGCGACCGGCGTCCCTGCACGTCGCCGGTTATGCCTTGATGTCCAGCCGGACCCTGGCCGAAGGCTTTCAACGTCTGGTGCGTTATCAGCGAATCATCGCCGAAAGTGCCGATCTGAGTTTTCGCATACTGGACGAGGGTTATGCGCTGATTCTGACGGTGCATGGCGACCACTTGCCGCCGACCCGACAAAGCGCCGAAGCATCGATGGCCTGTGCCCTGGCGTTTTGCGGCTGGTTGACCGGGCGCACGCTGTGTCCGCGCAAAGTGCTGCTGCAGGGCGATCAACCCGACGACCTCGAACCGTATAAGCAAGCCTTCCACGCGCCGATGATGTTCAATGCGCCCTATGACGCCTTGATTTTCGAGCGCGCTGACCTGGAGGCGCCGTTGCCCACCGCCAACGAGGCCATGGCGCTGCTGCACGACCGCTTTGCCGGTGAATACCTGGCGCGGTTTGCCGAGAGCCGCGTGACCCACAATGCGCGGCAGGTGTTGTGCCGCTTGCTGCCCCAGGGCGAACCCAAGCGCGATGCAGTGGCGCAGGCGCTGCACCTGTCGCAACGCACCTTGCAGCGACGCTTGCAGGAAGAGGGCACGAGTTTTCAGTCGTTGCTGGATGACACGCGGCGTGAACTGGCCGAGCAATACCTGGCGCGACCAAGCATGACGCTACTGGAAATTGCCTACCTGCTGGGGTTTGCCGATCCGAGCAACTTCTTCCGCGCTTTCCGACGCTGGTTCGATACTACCCCCGGCGAATACCGGGCGCGGCTGACGGAAGCGCTCACGCCGGTCAGTGACGCCAGAACGCAGGGATACACAGAACAAACACCGTAATGATCTCCAGTCGGCCCAGCAGCATGCCGAACGAGAGAATCCACTTCGCGGCATCCGGCAGGCTGGCGAAGTTACCCGCCGGGCCAATGGTTTCGCCCAACCCTGGGCCGACGCCGGACACCGTGCTGGCCGCGCCGGTCAGGGCGGTCATCCAGTCCACGCCGAGCAGCGACAGCAGTAGAGCGATCACGCAAATGGTGATGGCGAAAAAGAACGAAAAGGTCAGGATCGAACGCACGATTTCTTCGTCGAGACGGTGGCCGTTGTACTTCTGCTTGATCACCGCGCGCGGGTGAATCAACTGGTTAAGGTTGGCCTTGAGCAGAATGTAGGCCACCTGGAAGCGGAAAATCTTGATCCCGCCAGCGGTCGAACCCGAGCAGCCGCCAACAAACCCCAGGTAAAAGAACAGCATCAGCGAGAAGTTGCCCCAGAGGCTGTAGTCCCCCAGTGCAAAACCTGTCGTCGTCACCACCGAAGTGACGTTCAGCGCCACATGCCGCAAGGCGTCCAGCCAATGCAATTGGGTGGTCCACCAGTACCAGGTGCCGAGCACCAGCCAGGTCACCAGCAGCATGCCGAGCAAGCCTTGCACCTGTTCATCCTTGATCAGCGCCCGACGGTTACCGCGCAATGTGGCGACATACAGGGTGAACGGCAGGGCGCCGAGAATCATGATGACGATCGCGACCCAATGCACCGCAGGCTCTGGCCACTTGGCCAAAGACTGGTCGGAGGTGGAAAACCCGCCGGTGGAAATCGCCGACATCGCATGGTTGATCGCGTCGAACGGGCTCATCCCGGCCCACCAGAACGCCAGGCTGCCGAAAATGGTGATGCCGACGTAGGTCGCAACGATCAAACGCGCCACCATGTGCGAACGGGGCATGACCTTTTCGGAACGGTCTGACGACTCGGTCTGAAACAGCCGCATGCCACCGATGCGCAGCAATGGCAGAATCGCTACCGCCATGCCGATAAAGCCGATCCCGCCGATCCAGTGCAGCAAGGAGCGCCATATCAGGATGCCGGGGGACATGGTGTCCAGGCCCGTGAGCACCGTCGAGCCGGTGGCGGTGATGCCGGACATGCTTTCGAAGAACGAGTCGGTGTAGCTGATGTTCTGGGTCAGCAGGAACGGCAGGGCGGCGAAGATGCACACCACCAGCCAGCTGCTGACGGTCAGCAGGTACATGTCTCGCGGGCGCAGATGGATGTGTTCGGGGCGCCCCGGAATCACCAGGGCCAGGCCGGCGACAAAGGTAATCATGCTGGCCCAGAGGAATGACGGCAGGTCGCTGGTGCGCTCGAAGATCACCAGGGTAGCCATGGGCACGGCCATGGAAATGGCCAGCGTGATCAGGAAGATGCCGATGATGAAACCAATGATCCGTAAGGTCGGCAACGCCATGAAGTCCGCTCGGGCTGAAGTAGGGAAGGGCGCCATTCTACCTGCGGGGCAGGGCATGTAAACCGACAGCCCTGTGCCGGATACCGCTAGAATAGGCAGACATTTTTTTCAGGAGGTGGCCGATGCAGGCTCTCGACGCTTTGCTCAACCGTGTTTCCGTTCCACGACTGCTTGATCCGGCGCCCACTGCCGAGCAACGCGAAGTGCTGTTTGCCGCCGCGATGCGTGCGCCAGACCACGGCCATTTGCAGCCTTGGCGCTTCCTGACAGTCGAAGGCGAAGCGCGCGAGCAAATGGGCGAGTTGCTGGCCGAAGCGGCGAAACTGCAAGACAGCGAGGTGTCAGAAGCCGCGCTGGACAAGGCCCGTAACGGCCCGCTGCGTGCACCGCTGGTGGTTGTGGTGATCGCGCGTTTGCAGGATCACGTCAAATACCCGAAATCCGAACAATTGTTGGCGGCAGGCTGCGCGGCTCACGGGATTTTGCTGGCCGCTTACGCGCAAGGCATTGGCGCCGTGTGGCGCACTGGTGAGCTGGCCTATTCGCCGCATGTAGCCAAAGGGTTGGGCCTGGCTGAAGGGGAAGAGGTGATTGCGTTCCTTTATCTCGGTACACCGCAGAAAGAACCGCGTGTGGCGGAGAAGGTTGATCTGGCCGAGTTTGTCAGCGCCTGGCCTGGTAAGGCCTGAAGATCAAAAGATCGCAGCCTCGTTGCACTTGTAGGAGCTGTCGAGTGAAACGAGGCTGCGATCTTTTTGCATCACCCCCGATTTACGGCTGCACCACCGCCCCCGGCACCAACGGCAATTCCAGGCTGGCAATAAACCCGCCCCCAGGGTGATTGGCCAGCACCAGGCTGCCGCCATGGCGTTCCGCCGCACGGCGTGCGATGGCCAGCCCCAGGCCATGCCCGGCCGTTGTCTGCCCCGGTGCCCGATAGAACGGCTCACCCAGCTGATTCAAATGCTCGTTTTCTACTCCGGGGCCGTGATCGCGCACGCTGACCACAATCCTGTCGCCCTGACGCGACGCCTGCATTTCGATCGGTTGCCCGACCGGGTTAAAGCGCTGGGCATTGCGCAGCAGGTTGTCCACGGCGCGCTCGATCATGGTCGGCCAACCTCTGAGGTTCAGTTGCGGCTCGGCCTCAAGGCGCACGTTCTGCTCCGGCGAACTTAGCTGAGCATCCTTTTGCAGGGTATTGAGCAGTGCATTGAGATCCACTTCTTCGGCACTGGCGTTGTCGGCATCGACCCGCGCCAACACCAGGATTTCGCTGATCAGTGCTTCCAGTCGATCACATTCACGGGTCAGGCGCGGCCAGAGTTTTTCCCGCTCCTGGGGATTGGCCCGCTCGGCCAGTGCCAGCGCAATGCGCAGTCGGGCCAAGGGCGAACGCAACTCGTGGGACACATCGCGCAGCAATTGCCGCTGACTGCCGATCAGGCTTTGCAGGCGCGCGCCCATGCGGTTGAAGTCGTTGGCCAGCACACCGAATTCATCGCGGCGGTTAGCCAGTTGCGCCAGGCTGTTTTGCTGATACGTCGTCTGCCCCAACTCATGCACTGCGCCACGTAAACGGCTCAGCGGTCGGGTGATGGAAAAGGTCACCAGCAGGCTGAACAGGGTCAGTACCACCAGGGCAATACCCAGCGCACTCAACGGCCAGAGCAGGCTCTCACGGTGCCAGGCGTCCAGTTCCGGGTGGGGAATGCGATAGATCAGCAGGTAGGTGTCGCCCGTCTTGGCGCTGGTGTATTCATCGGTCAGGCGTCGCCACGGCAGGCGCCGATCATCGTTTTGCTGCCGTGCTTCGAAGGCGGCTGCACGCCGAGGGAAGGTGCCGCGTACCACCGGGTCTCCTGCCTCGTTGAGCACCTGAACGTCGATGTGATATTGGCGCTTGCGCTGCTCCAGGATGTCCTGGGCGGCTTCTTCGCCCTGGCTTTCGTAGGTTTGCGTCCACTGTTCGGCCAGGGTATTGAGGCCCGGGTGGCGACTGAGAATCCACGCGTCCTGGTTGAGCATGTGCCCCAGCAAAATGGAAAGCCCTGCAACCAGAGCGATGGCCAGCCAGAAGCTGGCCAGGATACGCCAGAACAATGAGCGCACAGAAAATCCTCGAACAAGCCCAAATCAATGTGTGGCGAGGGGGCTTGCCCCCGTTGGGTCGCGAAGCGGCCCCGGCATCTCAACGCTAAACCGCATGCAACGGGTTTATGACTGCTTCGCAGCCGAACGGGGCGATGCGGCGTTCCGACAAGCCCCCTCGCCACACAATGAACTGAGTGACATCAGACCCAACGGTGATTAACCGTTGGGTCCGGGGTTAACGCATTATTGCGCTTTTTGCGCTTGCTGCGCTTTCCAGGCCTGGAACTCGGCCCATTCGGCGCGACGCTCAGCTTGTTTCTTCTGGATCTCGTCGAATTGCTTCTGTTGATCCGGTTTCAGCAGGGCGCGAACGTCGGCTTCGGCTTTCTTGTGCTTGGCCTCCATCTCGTCTTTCAGGGCTTTCTGGTCGGCTGGCGAGAGTTTTTCCAGGTACTTGTCGACCAGTTGCTGACGCTCGTGCATCTGCTCGCCCATGATTTTGCGGATCTGCTCGCGCTGTTCGCGGCTCAGGTCCAGTTGGCTGTAAGGGCCTTTACCGTGCATGCCGTGCATCTGACCGCCGTGGCGTGAGCCGTCCATGTGATCACCCATAGGGCCTGTGCCTTCAGGCATGGCCATGGCAACGGTCGGCAGGGCGGCAGCAAACATCAGAGCGATAAGAGTCTTGCGCATGGTGTATCTCCTTGTCTCGTTCCCGGTACGTTCCGGATGTGTGCAGATTACGCAGATCAAGGTCAACGGCGGTCAGCGGAGCGTAAAGCTTGGGTAAAGACGGTTTTCTGCCTTCCTGACAATTCCGACACGGTCCACGTAGGAGCTGCCGAAGGCTGCGATCTTTTGATTTTCGGCGTAAGTGATGACGCTGAAGATCAAAAGATCGCAGCCTTCGGCAGCTCCTACAGGGGGATCGCGTTGGATTCAGAGGCTGTAGTAGTAACCGCGACTGCGCAGGGCCACGATGCGTGGGCGGCCGTCGGGGTGTGGGCCGATTTTTTTGCGCAGGTTGCTGACGTGCATGTCCAGGCTGCGGTCATACAGGGTCAGTTTGCGACCGAGGGCGATTTGCGCCAGTTCCTGCTTATCCAGCGGTTCGCCGGGTTGCTTGAGCAGGGCTTCGAGCAGGCGGCTTTCGGAAACGGTGAGGGTGAATTCCTGTTCATCGATGCTGACCACCCCGCGCACCGGGCTGAAGCACAGGTCGCCCAGCTCGAGCTGGCTGGAGACCGCCGTCGGATGACTGCGGCGCAACACCGCGCGCAGGCGGGCGGTCAGTTCCCGTGGGTCGCACGGCTTGGCCAGATAATCGTCGGCGCCCAGTTCCAGGCCGAGGATGCGGTCCAGCGGTTCGCCACGGGCTGACAGCATCAGCACCGGCAAATCCGGATGGTCGCTACGCAGTTGCTTTAGCAGTTCCAGGCCGCTGCCGTCCGGCAGCATCACGTCCAGCACCACGGCCGCCGGAGACGTTTCGGCCAACGCGCGACGGGCGCTCTGGCCATCGTGGCAGGCGCGAACCTGAAAGCCTTCCTGGCTCAGCCAACTGCTCAGGAGCTCACACAGCTCCTGGTCATCATCAATTAGTAACAGCTCGCTCATGACTCACTCAATTTAGCCATTGCCTACGTTTTCTGGTGGCACCACTGGCGAAGATACCGCAGAGCAGGGCCAATAGCGCTACTGCCGCCCCAATAACGAACCACTGCTGCTGGTCGGTCAGCAGGCGCGGTAGCGGGCTGGCCAGGGCTTCCTTGAGTTGCAGCTTCAGGCGCTGATTCTCCTGGCGCAACCGGCTCAGCTGGGCGCTTTCGCGTTCGCCATCGGTGGTTTGCAATTGTTTGCTCAGTGTTTCTCGTTGCTGCTCGCTTTCTTTCAAGCGCTGCTGCAACTCGGTGATCTGGCTACCGGCGCTCAAGGACAGCGGCGTCGAATTACCGCCATTGGCGCTTTCTTCACCATGGGCGGGTGCCATGATCGACAACGTCACCAACATCAGACACAACGGACCTTTGCGCATCGCAACTCCTGATTCCAATACGAGTATTGGGCAGGTTGTCGGCCGGTAAACGAGAATAATGAGCGATTGAACGTGCGATGAATCAATGAGATTCACCGCACGCGAGAACTTTACGGCAGGACTTGCTTGAACGGCTTGACCAGAACATTGGCGTAGACGCCTGCGGCAACGTACGGATCGGCGTCGGCCCAGGCCTTGGCGGCGCTCAGGGACTCGAATTCGGCGACGATCAGGCTGCCAGTGAAACCGGCTGCGCCCGGATCATTGCTGTCGACCGCCGGGTGTGGACCGGCCAATACGATACGACCTTCGCCCTTGAGCACTTGCAGACGCTCAAGGTGCGCAGGCCGTGCGGCCAGTCGGGCTTCCAGGGAGTTGGCGACGTCTGTGGCAATGATTGCGTAAAGCATGTCAGTCCTCGGTTTTTGGCGTTTTGGTGTCGGCGTCGTGCAGGTGGCGGGACAGATAGATGCCCTGGCCGACCAGGAACAGCAAAGTCATGCCCAGGCTGCCGAAGACCTTGAAGTCTACCCAGTAGCTCTGGAAGGTGAACGCGACGAACAGGTTGGCGGCACCGCAAAACAGGAAAAAAACGATCCAGGCGATGTTCAGCCGGGTCCAGACCGGCTCCGGCAGGGTCAGCGCGTGGCCCATGATGCGTTTGATCAGCAGTTGGTCACCGACAAAGTGGCTGCCGATGAACGCGAGGGCGAACAGCCAGTTGACCACCGGGGCTTTCCATTTCAGGAAGGTTTCGCTGTGGAACGCCAGGGTCAGGCTGCCGAAGACCAGGCAGGCAATTAGGGTCAGCCACTGGCTCTTCTCCAGCTTGCGCTGCTTGATGTACAGCGTGCCGTAGACCACCAGGGAGCTGATGATCAGCATCGCGGTGGCGCTGTAAATACCACCGACAGACAGTTGATGACCGCCAATGTCGACGACCCGCGGGTCGATTTTGAAGACGATGAAAAACAGCAGAAGCGGGATGAAGTCGATGAATTGTTTCACAGTGGCAGCCAGAAGCAGGATGTGGCGGCATAATAACAAACATATTGACGCGCGATAGCGTCCGCTGATTTGAGGTTACATAGTCCTGTGAATGTTGATTTGCACTGCCATAGCACGGCCTCCGATGGCGCCCTGGCGCCTGCGGCACTGGTTGCGCGTGCGTTCGAGAAAGGCGTGCGAGTCCTGGCCTTGACTGATCACGACACCCTTGAAGGCCTCGACGAGGCCCGTAGCGCCGCGACGGCGCTGGGGATGCAACTGGTCAACGGCGTCGAATTGTCCTGCACCTGGGGCGGGGCGACCATTCATGTGCTGGGCTATGGTTTCGACGTCAATGCCGCGCCGTTGGTCGAGGCCATCGCCAAACTGCACGATGGCCGTTGGCTTCGGTCCGAAGAAATAAGCCGCAAGTTGGCGCTGAAAGGTATGCCGGGGGCGCTTGACGGCGCCCGGGCGATTCAGCAGGAGCTGGGCGACAGCGGCAACGCGCCGGCCCGTCCGCACTTCGCCGACTGGATGGTGCGCGAAGGTTTCGTCAAGGATCGCGCCGAAGCGTTCCGCAAATGGCTGGGCGCCGGCAAGCTGGGAGACGTCAAGCTGCACTGGCCGACCCTCGAAGACACCGTCGAGACCCTGCGCGCCGCGGGTGCCTGGGTCAGCCTGGCGCACCCCTGGCACTACGATTTCACTCGCAGCAAGCGTCGCCGCCTGATTTCTGACTATATTCAAGCCGGGGGCCACGCGATTGAAGTGGTCAATGGCCATCAGCCCGCCGAGCAAGTGGGCAGCCTGGCGATTCTTGCCCGCGAGTTTGGTCTGCTGGTCAGTGCCGGCAGTGATTTTCATGGCCCTGGAGGCTGGTCCGAGATCGGTGAATACCGCCCGCTCCCGGAGGATCTGCCACCACTGTGGTGTCGATTCAAACATGACCCAATTATTGCCGCCGTCTGAACAGGTAGAGAATGTGAGTCAATTTTTCCAGATTCATCCGGAAAACCCGCAAGCGCGCCTGATCAAACAGGCTGTCGAGATCATCCGCAACGGCGGGGTGGTGATTTATCCCACAGACTCTTCCTACGCCATTGGTTGCCAGATCGGTGACAAGACCGCCGTGGAGCGTGTGCGTCGTTTGCGTCAGCTGGATGAGAAGCACAACTTCGCGCTGATCTGCAGCGACCTGTCGCAGCTGGGGCTGTTCGCCAAGATCGACACCGGTACTTTCCGTTTGCTCAAGGCCCATTTGCCAGGGCCTTACACCTTCATTCTCAACGCCACCCGCGAAGTTCCGCGGCTGTTGCTGCACCCGAAAAAACGCACCATCGGCCTGCGCGTGCCGAGCCATCCGATTGCGTTGGCGCTGCTGGAAGAACTCGGCGAACCGCTGATGAGCGTGACCCTGATCATGCCCGGCGATACCGACCCGTTGACCGATCCCTACGAAATGCGCCAGTTGCTGGAGCATCAGGTGGACCTGATCATCGACGGCGGTTTCGGCGGGATCAAGGCGTCCACCGTGATCAACCTCGCCGACGGCGAGCCGGAAGTCATCCGTGTCGGTTGCGGCGACCCAACGCCATTCATGGCCGAGGCGTAGATGTCTGCAGTAGAACCAGAACCCGTCGACAGCCAGGCCGGCGCCCAGCAAGAACTGCCTTTCGCCATGGTCTATGGCCAGGCGGTCATGGAAATGCCGCTGGACCTGTACATCCCGCCGGATGCGCTCGAGGTCTTTCTGGAAGCCTTCGAAGGCCCGCTCGACCTGCTCCTGTACCTGATCCGCAAACAGAACATCAATATTCTCGACATCCCGGTGGCGGAAATCACTCGCCAGTACATGGGCTATGTCGAGCTGATGCAGTCGGTGCGCCTGGAACTGGCCGCCGAGTACCTGGTAATGGCCGCGATGCTTGCCGAGATCAAGTCGCGGATGCTGCTGCCGCGAGCCGAAACGATCGAAGACGAGGAAGACGACCCTCGCGCCGAACTGATCCGCCGCTTGCAGGAGTACGAACGCTTCAAGGCCGCCGCCGAAGGTATCGATGGCCTGAGCCGCGTCGGCCGCGATGTCGTGGTGCCCAAGCTCGACGCGCCGGAAGCCCGGGCGCGCAAGCTGCTGCCGGACGTGAGTCTGGAAGAGTTGCTGATGTCCATGGCCGAGGTCTTGCGCCGGGGCGACATGTTCGAAAGCCACCAGGTCAGCCGCGAGGCACTGTCCACCCGCGAACGCATGAGCGATGTACTGGAGCGGCTCAAGGGTGGCGGTTTCGTGCCCTTTGTCGAGCTGTTCACCGCTGAAGAAGGACGTCTGGGGGTAGTGGTGACCTTTATGGCGATCCTCGAACTGGTCAAGGAATCCTTGGTCGAGCTGGTGCAGAATGAGCCGTTCGCGGCGATACATGTGCGAGCCCGAGCCGAATAACGAGTTGAATCATGAACCTGACTGAACCCCGCGAGCTGGCGCCGCTGCTTGAAGCCTTTCTGTTGGCCTCGGGAAAACCGCAATCGCTTGAGCGCCTGTTCGAACTCTTCGAAGAAGGCGAGCGGCCCGAACCAGCGGTTTTCAAGAAAGCGCTGACAATTCTGGGCAAATCCTGCGACGGCCGAGCCTTCGAACTGAAGGAAGTCGCCTCCGGGTATCGCCTGCAGATCCGCGAAAAGTTCGCGCCGTGGGTCGGGCGCCTGTGGGAAGAACGGCCGCAGCGTTACTCGCGCGCCATGCTCGAAACCATGGCCCTGATCGCCTATCGACAGCCGATCACCCGGGGCGAGATCGAAGACGTGCGCGGTGTGGCGGTCAACAGCCACATCGTCAAAACCCTGCTGGAGCGTGAGTGGATCCGCATCGTCGGTTACCGTGACGTGCCCGGCAAACCGGCAATGTTCGCCACCACCAAGGCCTTTCTCGATCACTTCAACCTGAAGAACCTCGACGACCTGCCGCCGCTGGCCGAGCTTCGGGAGCTGGAGCCCGAGCCGATGCTCGAGTTCGACGACGCACCGGTGCCGGCCGGGTTGCAAGAGTTGGCAGATGCCAGCGCCGAGCCGGAAGAGCCCAAGGAAGAAACCAGCTTCCACACTTTGTTGCTGGAACTGGACACCATGGAGGAGGGGCTCAAGACTGATTTCGACGATTTGCTGCGCGATGGCGAGTTGACCGAGACTGAAGAGGTATCGGAGCAGCCGGAGCCGGAAGTCGAGCTAGAGCTTCAGGTTGAGGCGTCAGTTGCTGACGAAGAAGAGCAGGAACCAGAGCTTGAGGATGACATTCTTGGCGTTGCCGAGGCTCGCGAGAAACTGCTGGCCGCGGTTGCCGCGCTTGAACAACCCAAGCCCGAACCTGAACTCAGCGATGAAGAAGCCGAAGCCCGGGCCCTGGCCGAAGCGATCGAGGCCGAACGCCGCCAGTTCGAGGATTGAAGCCGTCAAAAGATCGCAGCCTGCGGCAGCTCCTACGGGGGCGGTGTTTACCCGCGATATTTCGGCGAACATCGATCCTGTAGGAGCTGTCGAGTGAAACGAGGCTGCGATCTTTTGATCTTGTTCCTCCATCCACCACCGGCCGGCGGAAAAACCAATAACTGACGGTCGATCAGCTAGTCTCTGATGCGCGAACGCTTCCATGAGCGTATGATTCGCGACCCTTTGACGATCCCTTCGTCAAACGACCAGATTTCACATCTTCAGGCCAAGGCCTGAACTTGATCACACCGGGAGGTGCCCAGATGAGTATCAACGACCAGAAAGACGACCAGGAAATCGGCCCAGCAGGCGAAAAACTGCAGAAAGTCCTCGCCCGTATCGGCGTCGGCTCGCGCCGTGACGTAGAAGCCTGGATCAGCCACGGCCGCATCAAGGTCAATGGCAAAGACGCCACCCTTGGCCTGCGCGTCGACCTGCATGACGCCATCACCATCGACGGCAAGGTGATCAAGCGCGAAGAAGCCGCCGAGTCGGTTCGCCGCGTGATCATGTACAACAAGCCCGACGGTGAAATCTGCACCCGTGACGACCCGGAAGGCCGTCCGACCGTGTTCGACAAGATGCCGCGCCCGAAAGAAGGTCGCTGGATCAACATTGGTCGCCTGGACATCAACACCACAGGTCTGCTGATGTTCACCACCGACGGTGAGCTGGCCAACCGCCTGATGCACCCGTCTTACGAAATGGACCGTGAATACGCCGTCCGTGTACGTGGTGAAGTCGACGACGAGATGATCGAGCGTCTGAAGGCAGGCGTGGTGCTCGAAGACGGCCCGGCCAAATTCACCGACATCAAGCAGGCACCAGGTGGCGAAGGTTTCAACCACTGGTACCACTGCGTGGTGATGGAAGGTCGTAACCGCGAAGTTCGTCGTCTGTGGGAGTCCCAGGGCCTGGTGGTCAGCCGTCTGAAGCGCGTGCGTTTCGGTCCGGTGTTCCTCAACTCCGACCTGCCGATGGGTCGCTGGCGCGAAATGAGCCAGCAGGAAGTCGACATTCTGAGTGCTGAAGTCGGCCTGACGCCGGTGGCGATGCCGCAAATGAACGCCAAAAGCAAAGACAAGCTCGAGCGTATGCAGCGCAAATCGTCCCGCCCGGTGGGCAAGACCGAACGCGTACGGACCTTGCGTCCAGCCGCTGGCGCTCCAGCTGCCGGCCCGCGTCCATCTCGCGAGCCGCAGATCGAAGGCGAGCGCCCGGCCCGCAAGCCAGCGCCACGCCAGGACGGCGAGCGCGGTCCACGCACGCCACGTCCGGCCAACGGTCGTACTGAGCGTGGCGAAGGCCGTGGCGCTCCGTCCGGTGGTCGTAGCGATCGCGGTGCGCCTGCCGGCCGTGGTACGCCAGTGGCAGACCGCCCGGCCGACACCAAGCGCCCGGCCAAGCCGGCGCCGAAGAAACGCCCAGGCATCGTGCTGGTCGACAAGGACGCGCCATCGGGCAAGCGCCGCGGCGCACCCGCCGGCTCCGGCCAGCGTCCGGGCTTCGGTCGTCGCAAGCCTGAGTAATCGGTAAGCGCCCCATGAAAAACGCCATCCCTCGGGATGGCGTTTTTTTGTGCCTGGCAGAACCGGTTCTCAATATGTAGGTAGAGTTGTGGCGAGGGAGCTTGCTCCCGCTGGGTCGCGAAGCGGCCCCAAAACCATTCACCTCGTTATGTCAGGCAAGCCGCGTCGGCAGGTTTTGCGGCTGCTGCGCACCCGAGCGGGAGCAAGCTCCCTCGCCACAGGGGCCGGTGTTGCTCAGAAGACAAACCGCCCATCAAACACCGGCTCATCATCCAGCGCCAGCACGCCGCCAGAGAAGATCAGGTCCAGATGATGGCTGCCCTTGGCGCCTCCGCCCAACCCCAAGTGCAAACCGCAATGTCGCTCTTCGAACCCGGCATTGCGCGCATACAACTCTTTCACACCTTCGTTGGTGCCGATCCCCAACTCCTCGATGCGCCGGTTGGACGGATTGGCGTCCAGGTATTTGTTGAAGTCATGTTCCAGTCCCGGCACATCGGTGGCGATTTTGCTGATGGTCGAGTTCTCGATCCACAACTCCAGCGGTGATTCGAGTACGCCGTACTTGCGGGCAAACGGAATCGTGCTGAGGAACGTCCCCATGAACTTCACCCGGCCATTAATCGCCTCGCTATGGGTGGCAATCTCGCCGGGCGCCAGGTCGAAGTTGCCGACACCATTGATGTCGGTCCACTTCTTGATACTGCTCAACGGTGTTTCGAACCACGAGCCATGATCATCTTTGAAACTTAAAGTGGTGGCCTGGGACATGCGCTGGATCAGGTGGCTGTTCAACCCGGCAATCCGCTGTGGGGTGACACTGAACGTGTCGTAGAAATAATCGCCGTAATCCTTGAACAGCAGCGACTTCTTCCAGTTTTCCGCCATCACGCCTTGCAGCGCGCGGACAAAGTCCGGGCCGTCGGGACGCGGGTTGGGCAGGGTAGAAGAGTCGTAGAAGAAAATGTACAGATCGCTGTCGGCAATCGCCTGGGCCAGTAATTCGGTGGGTTCGAGGTCCAGGCGCACTGCGCTGAAGCTGAACCTTGGGCTGTTGCCGGCCTGTTCGGCGATGGCGCCGGTCAGCGCCTCGTAATCAGCGGTATGGCCGAGCAAGACCTTCGCCGGGTTGATGCCGGCAACGGCTGGGTGATGTTCGAGGTAGTAAAGGAAATGCGAGATGGCGCGCTGCTTATCCATGGAGTCCTCCCTGACAAACCTGGTAAGTGGCGGGCACGACCGGCCGGATCGTACCCGCCGGGATGTCTTACAGAGGCCACATCGCCGTGCCGAACGGAACAACCGCGTCGGCTTGCATCATTTCAACGGCGGCTTCATGGGTCGGTGCTTCAAACCAATCGTCCAGTTGCAGTTCAGTGTCCAAGTCTTTGTCCAGTGCTTGCATGGTGAATCTCCTGAATGACTTTTTCGGTAAGAACAGCGGCGCGTTTTTCATTCATTGAAGAGCGCGTCAACTTGCCGGTCGATGCGGCTCGGCAAGTCGCTGAAAACCTAGTTCACAGGTTTTTGAAATGCAAAAAAATAATTAAACAATTTTCATTTGAACTAATTATTCCATTTTGTAGAAAGTAAATTTCTTAATAAAAAACAGAAAACTAAGTTGGAAAACTCCTTAGGAAGCTTCCTATCGTCAATTTACAGTCAGCGGGTCTCTGGATCTGATTTGGAAAACTTGCGTTACGCACTGTAAATAAATCCTTACGAAAAGCGCCCCCAAACCCCGTGGAATGCCGCTGAGGAAAGGGCTGTAAGGAAAACCTGCCGTCCGCCGCCGCGATGGTGCTGTTCAAGGGCTCTGGCGCGCTTGTCTCGGCCTCGATTGAAAGGTGAGATGCGCCCCATGCCTGTCGTGCAGGTGCATAACAAGAAGGAGGCGCAATGAACGCCGTGACTCATCTCCATCTCTCTCCGTGGGGCGATTTTTCCGCTGCCCCCGTCGAAGACCTGCAAAGGTCTGACTCAATTTTTGCAGCCGCCCGAGACCCTCGAGGCGGACACAGGCAATCCCGGCAACCGACGCGCTGATCCAGCGGTGTCTGGCAGCAGGGGGTTACAGGTGTACAATGCGCCGCGTTTTAACTGTGACCCTCTGCGCAACAGCGCAAACCTCAAGGCTATCCGCTTTGTTCACTCCGCCGCGTCACGAGCGTGTCGGGTTCGATTTCGTCACAGATAAAAACAAACAGGTGACGCATGACTGTCGTAAAAACGCTGAACTCCTGGTGCCTGCGCTGGGGTTTGATCGGCGCTGCTTGAAATCGCAACCGAGCAGCAACGTCTACTGAACATCATCAAACCTTGCGTGAGACCCTTTTCATGAGTGGACAAAACTCGCATTCAGGCGAGCTGAAACGCGGCCTGAAAAATCGCCATATTCAACTGATCGCCCTCGGTGGCGCGATCGGTACCGGGTTGTTCCTCGGCTCGGCCGGCGTGCTCAAATCCGCCGGCCCGTCGATGATTCTCGGCTACGCCATTTGCGGCTTCATCGCCTTCATGATCATGCGCCAACTGGGCGAAATGATCGTCGAAGAGCCGGTGGCCGGCTCCTTCAGCCACTTCGCGCATAAATACTGGGGTGGTTTTGCCGGTTTCCTGTCGGGCTGGAACTGCTGGATTCTGTACATCCTGGTGGGCATGTCGGAGCTGACCGCGGTCGGCAAATACATCCACTACTGGGCGCCGGATATCCCGACCTGGGTCTCCGCTGCTGCGTTCTTTGTGCTGATCAACGCGATCAACCTGGCCAACGTCAAAGTCTTCGGTGAGGCCGAGTTTTGGTTCGCGATCATCAAGGTCGTGGCGATCGTTGGCATGATTGCTTTGGGTAGCTATCTGTTGGTCAGCGGCCACGGCGGCCCGCAAGCCTCGGTGACCAACCTGTGGTCCCACGGCGGTTTCTTCCCGAACGGTGTCAGCGGCCTGGTGATGGCCATGGCGATCATCATGTTCTCCTTCGGCGGCCTGGAAATGCTCGGTTTCACTGCTGCTGAAGCCGACAAGCCAAAAACCGTGATCCCGAAAGCCATCAACCAGGTGATCTACCGGATCCTGATTTTCTACATCGGTGCGCTGGTGGTCCTGTTGTCGCTGACCCCTTGGGACAGCCTGCTGACGACACTGAATGCGTCTGGCGATGCCTATAGCGGCAGCCCGTTCGTGCAGGTGTTCTCGATGCTCGGCAGCAACACCGCCGCGCACATCCTCAACTTCGTGGTCCTGACCGCGGCGCTGTCGGTGTACAACAGCGGCACCTATTGCAACAGCCGCATGCTGCTGGGCATGGCCGAGCAGGGCGATGCGCCGAAAGCCTTGTCGAAGATCGATAAGCGTGGCGTGCCGGTACGTTCGATCCTGGCGTCGGCTGCTGTGACGTTGATCGCGGTGTTGCTGAACTACCTGATCCCGCAAAACGCGCTGGAACTGTTGATGTCGTTGGTGGTTGCGACCCTGGTGATCAACTGGGCGATGATCAGCTTCTCGCACTTCAAGTTCCGCCAGCACATGAACAACACCAAGCAGACGCCGCTGTTCAAGGCCCTGTGGTACCCGTACGGCAACTACATCTGCCTGGCGTTCGTAGTGTTCATTCTCGGCGTGATGCTGCTGATTCCGGGCATCCAGGTCTCGGTGTATGCGATTCCGGTGTGGGTCGCGTTCATGTGGATCTGCTACGGCATCAAGCACAAGCGCAGCGCCCAGCAGGCGTTGCAGGTTGCGGTGAAATAACGCAACGCGCAGAAACACCAAACCCGGCCAATGCGCCGGGTTTTTTGTGGGCGATGCAATACCTGTGGGAGCGTATTCCTTCTGTCTATTCGCGGTATCCTGCGCGCTCTGAATACGGACGCTTTTCCATGCTGGTGATTTCCAACAACGTGCATCTGCCGGATGCCGAGATCGAGTTGACAGCCATTCGCGCCCAGGGCGCCGGAGGGCAGAACGTCAACAAGGTTTCCAGTGCGGTGCACCTGCGCTTCGACATTCCGGCCTCGTCCCTGCCCGAGTTTTACAAGGAACGGCTGCTGGCGTTGCGCGACAGTCGCATCACCAGCGAAGGGGTGTTGATCATCAAGGCCCAGCAATACCGCACGCAGGAGCAGAACCGCGCCGACGCGCTGGAGCGTCTGACCGAGTTGATCCTCAGCGCTACCAAAGTGGAAAAGAAACGCCGCCCGACCAAGCCGACTCTGGGCTCGAAAAAGCGTCGGCTCGAATCCAAGACCAAGCGCGGCAGCATCAAGGCCGGGCGGGGCAAGGTGGATTTTTAGCGGGCCTCACGCTCTTCCCGATACTTGGGTGCCTGCCGGTACAAGTAAACGCTCAACATCAATCCGCTCAAAGCGGCGAGGGCGGCAAACAGGAAGATCGAGGCAAAACCAAATCCTGCAGCAATCGCACCCGCCAGCGGTCCGGTAATCCCCAGTGACAAATCGATAAACAGCGAATAGGCCCCAACGGCTGCGCCACGGCTGGAGGCCGGCACCAGATTGACCGCTTCCACGCCCAAGGCCGGGAACACCAGCGAAAAGCCGAAACCGCTCAGCGCCGCACCGGCCAGTGCCCAATGAGCATCTGGCGCCAGCCACAGCAGCAACAGCCCGAGGGTTTCCACCGAGAGGCAGGCAATCGCCACGCGAAAGCCGCCGAGGCGGTTGATCAGATTGCCGAACAGCAACCGTGCGCCAATGAAACTGGCGCCGAACAAACTCAGGGACAGCACCGCGTTGGACCAATGCTGAGTGGCGTAATACAGGGTGATGAAGGTCGCGATGGTGCCAAAGCCGATGGAGCCCAGTGCCAGGCCGCAGCCATGAGGGAACACCCGTCCCAGCACATGCATGAACGGCAAACGCTCACCGGCGACAATCGGCGCCGCGGTTTTCGGCCAGGCCAGCGCCACGCCCAGCACGGCGAGCAGCACGATGCTCACGCCCATGCTCCACAAACCCAATTGACTCACCAGCAGCACCCCCAGTGGTGCGCCGACCGCCAACGCGCCGTAACTGGCGATGCCGTTCCAGGAGATGACCTTGGCGGTGTTCGCCGCGCCGACCCGGCCGATGCCCCAGCCGATCGACCCGGAGCCGACCAGGCTTTCCGCGCTGCCGAGGATCAGGCGGCCAATCAACAGGCTGATCAAACTCAGCATCGGCAGGCTTTGCGTCCAGGCCGAAATCAGCATGAACACGCCGCTCAAACCACAGCCGGCGAGGCCATACATCACCGCCAGTTTGCTGCCCTTGTTATCGATGATGCGCCCTGCGTAAGGGCGGCTGAGAAGGGTGGCCAGGTATTGCACGCTGATCACCAGCCCGGCGATCACCGCGCCGAAGCCGAGGTCGCTGTGGACGTAGCCCGGCAATACGGCCAGGGGAATACCGATATTGAGGTAACCGATGAAAGTGAACAGGACGATGGAAACGACTTGCAGCGTGACCGCCAGGGGGCGCTGGGTTTCAGACATGGGTAAAAGGTCCACGGGGCAGCAGGATAGATAGGCTGCTTATGATAGCGGCGTGGACGGTCGCAGGGCGTGAAAAAGTAAAACTAATTGCCGAACGGGATGAATCAGGATTTTGCGGGGGCGACCAGTTGCGTCGTGACCAGGGCGGCCAGGGCATTTTCTTCGCTGCCGAAGCGGGTCAGCAGGGCGGCTTGTTTCTCGGGGGAAAGGCGATTCCAGATCTCGATCATCTTCTCGGCGGTGCCGATCAGGACGCTGGCCTGGGCTTCAGTGAAATCATCGCTCATGGTGCGGGCTCGCGGTTCAGGCAGTGTGGAAAGCGCATGTTAGCGCTTTCCACACGGTCTGGCATTGCAGGTGTATCAGTCTTCTCTGTCGGCCTGGCGGCGTTCAGGTGCTTCTTTCGGCTCGGGCTGTTGGGCGCCGGCTTGTTGCGTGGTTGTCTGCTCAGTTTCGTGCAGGCTTGGGAAGGGGAGATTAGGGATCTCGTGCATGTTTCGCGCTCCTCGCTAAGTCTGTTGATAGATCTGGTAGATCCGCGCTTTTAAAAAAGCCTGGGCAGGATACAGCAGGAAAAATGACAAATAGACTTTATATCCATTTGTTACGACGGATGGGATTGTCTAGACAGGTCTGCAGGAGGCAAAGACCCACTGTGGCGAGGGAGCTTGCTCCCGCTGGGTCGCTGAGCGGCCCCAATGCAGGCAATGGGTTCTTTGCGTTAGAAATCGGTTGCAGTTTTTGCGACCGCTACGCGCTCGAGCGGGAGCAAGCTCCCTCGCCACAGGGAGCTCGCCATTGCATCGTGTTACTTGCAGACGTCAGCGATGGCCTCGGCCAGCAGGTCCAGGCGTGTCGCATCGATCCCCGCCACGTTCGCCCGGCCCGAGCTGACCATGTACACACTGTGATGTTCGCGCAGTTGCTTGACCTGCTCCGGCGACAAACCGGTGTAGGAAAACATCCCGCGTTGCACACCAATGTGCGCAAACCGCTCGCGCAAGCCGTGGGGTTCGAGCGCTTCGACCAGGCCACTGCGCAGCTGGGCGATGCGCAAACGCATGGCTTCCACTTCGTCGGCCCAGCGGCTTTTCAGCTCTGGATCGCCAAGGATGGTCGCGACCACGGCGGCGCCGTGATCCGGCGGTGTCGACCATAGGTTGCGGGCGATGTTGGCCAATTGGCTGCGGATGTCCACCAGCTTGTCGGCGGTTTGTGCGCAGACAATCAGTGCGCCGGTGCGGTCGCGGTACAGGCCGAAGTTCTTCGAGCAGGAACTGGTGATCAGCACTTCCGGCAACTCGGCGGCGAACAGCCGGGTCGACCAGGCATCTTGCTCCAGGCCATCGCCGAAGCCCTGATAGGCGAAGTCGATCAGAGGCAGCAAGTCGCGACTGCGCACCACGTCCAGCACCCGGCGCCAATCGTCATGGGACAGGTCGAAACCGGTCGGGTTGTGGCAGCAGGCGTGCAGCAGCACCACATCGCCCTTCGGTGCTTGATTGAGCACCGCCAGCATCGCTTCGACATCGAGGCGGTTATCGCTGCCCACGTACGGGTAGTGACTGACCTTGACCCCGGCTGTCGCGAAAATCGTTTCGTGGATCGGCCAGGTCGGACTGCTCAGCCACACGCCACGGCCCGGCAGGCACTGGGCGATGAAGTCGGCGCTCAAGCGCAGTGCGCCGGTGCCGCCCGGCGTTTGCGTGACGCCGGCCCGTTGCTCGGCGATCAGCGCCGAATCAGCACCCAGCACAAGCTCGTTGATGACTTTGCCGAACGCCGCATCGCCGTGGCCGCCGATGTAAGTCTTGGTGGCCTGGCGATCCACCAGGCGCTGCTCGGCAAGCTTCACCGCTTCAGGGATTGGCGTCAGGCCCTGGGCGTCTTTGTAGACACCCACGCCAAGGTCGAACTTGCGCGGGTTAGGGTCCTGCGCATAGGCCTCCATCAGGCCGAGAATCGGGTCGCCGGGTACTCGGCCGATGGCGTCGAAATGCATTATTTGCGGCCCTCGGCGTCTTTGGCTACTTCGTCAGTGCGCGCGGCCATGATGAAGTCGTTGCGGTGCAGGCCCTTGATGGAGTGGCTCCACCAGGTCACGGTGACTTTGCCCCACTCGGTCAGCAGACCCGGGTGGTGACCTTCGGCCTCGGAGATTTCGCCAACGGCGTTGGTGAACGCCAGCGCGTGTTTGAAGTTTTTGAACAGGAAAACTTTTTCCAGCTGCATCACGCTGTCGCGCACTTCGATGTTCCAGTCAGGGATCTGCTTGATCAGGATCGGCAGTTCTTCGTCGCTGACCTGAGGGGCATCGGCGCGGCAGGCTTCGCAATGGGCTTGGTTCAATGTGGACATGATGGGTTCCTGAAATCGAATTATTGGAAATCGGCCGTCAGTGACACCACGCTAAACCAAAGCGCTGGTTCCTGACAGGCTCACTTGATTCTAAAAGCTGCGGGTCACGCAGCTTTTGGCGGAAATTTCGGTGCGTGCAACCCAAGCTGCATGCCTTGTTTGACCATGCCCATGATGTCTTCGTGGGCCAGATCGAACAGGCGCTTGAGGTTCGGCAGGACAAAGTACAGCGGCTGCAGAATGTCGATGCGATAAGGCGTACGCATGCATTCCAGTGGGTCGAAGGCCTGATGCTCAGGTGCGTCCGACAGGGCGTAAACAGTTTCTTTCGGCGAGGACAGAATGCCGCCGCCATAGATGCGCAGGCCTTGCGGCGTGTCGACCAGACCGAACTCGATGGTCATCCAGTACAGGCGCGCCAGGTACACGCGTTCTTCCTTGGAAGCCTGTAGGCCGAGTTTGCCGTAGGTGTGGGTGAATTCGGCGAACCAGGGGTTGGTCAGCAACGGGCAGTGGCCGAAGATCTCGTGGAAAATGTCCGGCTCTTGCAGGTAATCCAGCTCTTCGCGGGTACGAATAAAGGTCGCCACCGGAAACTGCTTGTTCGCCAGCAATTCGAAAAAGGTCTGGAAGGGAATCAGCGCGGGCACCCGGGCAACTTGCCAGCCGGTGGTTTCACCGAGGACTTTGTTGATTTCGCCGAGTTGCGGAATGCGGTCGTGGGGCAGACCGAGTTTTTCAATACCGTCCAGGTATTCCTGGCACGCACGACCCTCGACCACTTTCAGTTGGCGAGTGATCAGCGTATTCCACACCGCGTGTTCTTCAGCGGGGTAGTCGATAAAACCTTGCGCATCGGGCTCGCGAGCCACGTATTGCGTGTGCTTCATACTGCTCTCCTGCTAGGGGATACGTTCTTGTTTTATGTCCTGCTCTGGAATTAGAGATACGCCAAGGTGTGCGACTTTGCAGCAGGTGATCCGCGCGCTATGTAGGAAAAATCAAAGCTTTTCGTAAAGTATTCGTTACGGTTTTGCTGCTGTGGCGTAAGTATTGATATTTCCGTGTTTGAAATGGATCACGAGTGTCACATAATCTTGACGACTAACTTGGCGTTCGCGCAGAAATTTCCTTGCGTCGGGCCTCAATCACCCCTGTTACGGGCCTTTATATGCGTATCAAAGTTCACTGCCAGAACCGCATCGGTATCCTGCGCGACATTCTCAACCTGTTGGTCGAGTACGGGATCAACGTCGCTCGCGGCGAGGTGGGCGGTGAGCATGGCAATGCGATCTATCTGCACTGCCCGAACCTGATCAACATTCAGTTCCAGGCGTTGCGACCGAAGTTCGAGGCGATTGGCGGGGTGTTCGGCGTCAAGCGTGTAGGGCTGATGCCCAGCGAGCGTCGGCACATGGAGCTCAATGCCTTGCTCGGTGCTCTGGAGTTTCCGGTGCTGTCGATCGACATGGGCGGTTCCATCGTCGCGGCCAACCGTGCGGCGGCGCAATTGCTCGGGGTGCGGGTGGATGAGGTGCCGGGGATTCCGCTGTCTCGGTACGCCGAAGACTTCGATTTGCCGGAACTGGTGCGCGCCAACAAGTCGCGGATCAACGGCTTGCGGGTGAAGGTCAAGGGTGACGTGTTTCTCGCCGACATCGCGCCGCTGCAATCGGAGCATGACGAAAGCGAGGCCATGGCCGGTGCGGTGTTGACGCTGCACCGGGCGGACCGGGTGGGCGAGCGCATCTATAACGTGCGCAAACAGGAGTTGCGCGGCTTCGACAGCATTTTCCAAAGTTCGAAAGTGATGGCAGCGGTGGTTCGCGAAGCACGGCGCATGGCACCGCTGGATGCGCCGCTATTGATCGAAGGCGAAACCGGCACCGGCAAAGAGTTGTTGGCGCGGGCCTGCCACCTGGCGAGCCCGCGTGGGCAATCACCGCTGATGGCGCTCAACTGCGCCGGCCTGCCTGAGTCCATGGCCGAGACTGAATTGTTCGGCTACGGCCCCGGCGCCTTCGAAGGGGCGCGGGCCGAAGGCAAGCTCGGGCTCCTGGAGCTGACGGCGGGCGGTACGTTGTTTCTCGATGGCGTCGGCGAAATGAGCCCGCGCTTGCAGGTGAAATTGCTGCGCTTTCTGCAGGACGGTTGCTTCCGTCGTGTCGGCAGCGATGAAGAGGTTTATCTGGATGTGCGGGTGATCTGCGCGACTCAGGTGGACTTGTCCGAACTGTGTGCTCGCGGTGAGTTTCGCCAGGACTTGTACCACCGCTTGAACGTGCTCTCGCTGCACATCCCGCCGCTGCGCGAATGCCTCGATGGACTGGCGCCGCTGGTGGAACACTTCCTCGATCAGGCCAGTCGACAGATCGGTTGCCCACTGCCGAAACTGGCGCCGGCGGCGATGGAACGGCTCAGTCATTATCACTGGCCGGGTAACGTGCGGCAGTTGGAAAACGTGCTGTTTCAGGCGGTTTCCCTGTGCGAGGGCGGCACCGTCAAAGCCGAGCACATTCGTCTGCCGGACTACGGCGTGCGTCAGCCGCTTGGCGATTTCTCCCTCGAGGGTGGGCTGGACGAGATTGTCGGGCGCTTCGAGAAAGCCGTGTTGGAGCGCTTGTATTCCGAGTATCCGAGCAGTCGGCAACTGGGCAAGCGACTGGGGGTTTCCCATACCACCATTGCCAATAAGTTGCGCGAGTATGAGGTGGGTAAGGACAGCAGCATTTAAGATCAAAAGATCGCAGCCTTCGGCAGCTCCTACAGGGGGATCGCATTCCAATGTAGGAGCTGTCGAGTGCAACGAGGCTGCGATCTTTTGCTTTGTTGCCGCGAAGCGGCATGACACCGCCGGTTTTTCGTCTTTGATTCATTCCCCCAATCCCCTCTAAACCCCTCAAGTCCTTTGTTTGCCGGGCCCGGCGCCGCCAGAAAAAAGTTGGTCTGCAAATTGCTTATGGCTCAGCAGTACAGCGGTGGGCGGCAAACGTCCGGCATGCAGAGGAAAGAGTGTGGACAAGTACCTTTATGTGGCAATGACCGGCGCCAGCCAGAATGCACTGGCGCAGAAGGCCCATGCCAACAACCTGGCGAACATCTCTACCAATGGTTTTCAGAAGGACCTGGAGCAGGCCCGTTCGATGCCGGTGTTTGGTGACAGCTTTCCGGCGCGTGCGTTTGCCATGAGCGAACGTCCGGCCACCGACTTCTCCCCGGGCGCCCTGGTGCAAACCGGTCGCGACCTTGATGTCGCGGTGCAAGGCAACGGCTGGATCGCCGTGCAAAACCCCGATGGCGGTGAAAGCTACGTGCGCACCGGCAGCCTGAACGTTGACGCGCTGGGCGTACTGCGCGCCGGCAACGGCATGCCGGTGATGGGCAATGGCGGGCCGATTGCCGTGCCGCCCGAGCAGCAGATCGAAGTCGGCGAAGACGGCACCGTCAGCATCCGTGCGATGGGCGAGGGCCCGCGTGTGATGGCCGAAGTCGACCGCATCAAGCTGGTCAACCCGGACTTCAAGAACATGACCAAAGGCCTGGACGGTTCGATCCACACCAAGGACGGCAAGCCGGCGCAGGCCGATGCCGGCGTCAAACTGGTGTCTGGGTTTCTCGAGTCGAGCAACGTCAATGCCGTGGAAGAAATGACTTCGGTACTGGCGCTGGCCAAGCAGTTCGAGCTGCACGTCAAGATGATGAACACCGCCAAAGACGATGACCAGGCCATGGCTCGGGTCTTGCAGATCAGCTAATTATCAGAACGTCGCGCCGTAAAACAGGCGCACGAGGAGAAACGAATGCTTCCGGCTCTATGGGTTGCCAAAACAGGTCTGTCCGCCCAGGACACCAACCTCACCACCATTTCCAACAACCTGGCGAACGTATCGACCACGGGTTTCAAACGTGACCGCGCCGAGTTCCAGGACTTGCTGTATCAGATCAAACGCCAGCCAGGCGCCCAGTCGACCCAGGACAGCGAACTGCCGTCGGGTCTGCAAGTGGGTACCGGTGTGCGCATCGTCGGCACCCAGAAAAACTTCACCGCCGGCAGCCTGCAAACCACCGAGCAGCCATTGGACATGGCCATCGACGGTCGCGGTTTCTTCCAGATCCTGCAGCCCGATGGCACCACGTCCTACACCCGTGACGGTACCTTCCACCTGGATTCCAACGGTCAGATCGTCAACGCCAGCGGCTTTGCCCTGGAGCCGGCCATTGTCATTCCGAACAACGCCCAGACGTTCACCGTTGGTCGTGACGGCACCGTGTCCATCACCGTTGCCGGCAACCCCGCCTCCCAAGTGATCGGCAACCTGCAAACCGCCGACTTCATCAACCCGGCCGGTCTGCAAGCGGTGGGTAACAACCTGTTCCTGGAAACCGCTGCCAGTGGCGCGCCGCAAGTCGGCACCCCGGGCCTGGCCGGTTTTGGCACCACGCTGCAGAACACTCTGGAAACGTCCAACGTCAGCACCGTTGAAGAGATGGTCAACATGATCACCACTCAGCGCGCCTACGAGATGAACTCCAAAGTGATCTCCACCGCCGACCAGATGCTCTCGTTCGTAACGCAGAATCTGTAATCAAGTCTATGAGGCGGCCATGAGGTCGCCTGCAACACCGTGAGGTAGGGTCATGAATCGCTTCGTATCTGTTCTGGCACTGAGTGGGGTCGCCGCGCTGGCGGGGTGCGTCGGTCCGACGCCAAAGCCCAATGACCCTTACTACGCCCCGGTGTTGCCGCGCACGCCGCTGCCGGCTGCCGCCAATAACGGCTCGATCTACCAGGCCGGTTTCGAACAGAACCTGTACAGCGACCGCAAGGCGTTCCGGGTCGGTGACATCATCACCATCACCCTGAACGAGCGCACCCAGGCGAGCAAGAACGCCAACTCGCAGATCGACAAGACCAGCGACACCAGTGTCGGCCTGACCTCGCTGTTCGGCTCCAGCCTGACCACCAACAACCCGATCGGTGGCAACGACTTGAGCCTGAACGCCGGCTACAAAGCTGATCGTGCAAGCAAGGGCGACAGCAAGACCGGCCAGAGCAACAGCCTGACCGGTTCGATCACTGTGACCGTTGCCGACGTGTTGCCCAACGGCATCATCGCTGTGCGCGGCGAGAAGTGGCTGACTCTCAACACCGGTGACGAATTGGTACGGATTGCCGGCCTCGTTCGTGCCGATGACATCGCCACCGATAACACCGTGTCGTCGACCCGCGTCGCCGATGCACGCATCACCTATTCGGGCACCGGTGCGTTTGCCGATGCGAGTCAGCCAGGCTGGTTCGACCGTTTCTTCCTCAGCCCGCTGTTCCCTTTCTAGGTGGCTATGTTGAATCTTAAACACCTGATGGTGGGCGCTCTTTTGCTGTGCGCAGCCTTCGATGCTCAAGCCGAACGGCTGAAGGACATCGCCAGTATTTCCGGCGTGCGTTCCAACCAATTGATCGGCTATGGCCTGGTAGTCGGGCTTAACGGCACCGGTGACCAGACGACCCAGACCCCGTTCACCCTGCAGACCTTCAACAACATGCTCTCGCAGTTCGGCATCAAGGTGCCGCCAGGTTCCGGCAACGTGCAATTGAAGAACGTCGCGGCCGTGTCGATCAGCGCCGATTTGCCAGCGTTCGCCAAGCCAGGTCAGCAGATAGATATCACCGTAGCGTCCATCGGTAACTCCAAGAGCCTGCGCGGCGGCACCTTGCTGTTGACGCCGCTCAAAGGTATCGATGGCAACGTCTACGCCGTCGCTCAGGGCAATCTGGTGGTCGGTGGTTTCGATGCCGAAGGTCGTGACGGTTCGAAGATCACCGTCAACGTTCCGTCGGCCGGTCGCATCCCCGGCGGTGCGTCGGTCGAGCGTGCAGTGCCGAGCGGCTTCAATCAGGGCAACAGCCTGACCCTGAACCTCAACCGTTCGGACTTCACTACGGCCAAGCGCATCGTCGACAAGATCAACGACATGCTTGGCCCTGGCGTCGCTCAGGCCATCGATGGCGGCTCGATCCGCGTGACTGCGCCACTCGATCCGAGCCAGCGGGTCGACTATTTGTCGATCCTCGAAAACCTCGAAGTCGATCCGGGTCAGGCGGTGGC
Source organism: Pseudomonas sp. Pseusp18 (assembly GCF_059506005.1). Lineage (NCBI taxonomy): Bacteria > Pseudomonadati > Pseudomonadota > Gammaproteobacteria > Pseudomonadales > Pseudomonadaceae > Pseudomonas > Pseudomonas sp. Pseusp18. The sequence goes on along the minus strand of NZ_CP169240.1, from coordinate 4,918,250 downwards.
GAAAGTCATCATCAACTCGCGCACCGGCACCATCGTGATTGGCCAGAACGTCAAGGTTTCCCCGGCCGCCGTGACCCACGGCAGCCTGACCGTGACCATCACCGAAGACCCGATCGTCAGCCAGCCCGGCCCTCTGTCCAACGGGCAGACGGCGGTCGTGCCGCGTTCGCGGGTCAACGCTCAGCAAGAAGCCAAGCCGATGTTCAAGTTCGGCCCGGGCACCACCCTCGACGAGATCGTTCGTGCGGTGAACCAGGTCGGCGCAGCGCCGGGTGACTTGATGGCGATCCTCGAAGCGTTGAAACAGGCCGGCGCGTTGCAAGCCGACCTGATCGTGATCTGAGGACGGCGAACATGGATATGCGCAAAAGCGGTCTGGTCAGCAGCAGCGATTCGGGTTCTTACTCGGACCTGAATCGTTTGAATCAGCTCAAGGTCGGCGACAAGAACAGCGATGCGAACATGCGCAAAGTGGCGCAGGAATTCGAGTCGCTGTTCCTCGGTGAAATGCTCAAGTCCATGCGCTCGGCCACCGAAGCGTTGGGCAAGGACAATCCGCTCAACACGCCGGCGGCCAAGCAATACCAGGAAATGTACGACCAGCAGTTGGCCGTTTCCCTGTCCCGTGAAGGCGGCGGTATCGGCCTGGCTGACGTGCTGATGCGCCAGATGTCGAAGAACAAACCGTTGGCACCGGGTGAGGCTGCTGCAGCGTCTGCCGCCAAGCAAGCCGCCGCGAAGGCCGCCGTGGAAACACCGATTGCCGCCGGTACGGTCGCCACCAATGGGCCGCTGTCGCGCCTCAACGGCGAGCGCCCGTTGTGGGCTTCACGCGCGGTGCGGGCGCCGGCAGGTGCGGGCGAGGGCGCACACCGCAACGACATGGCGCTGATCAATCAGCGGCGTCTGGCGCTGCCACCGAAACTGGCCGACCGTTTGCTCGCCGGGCTGGTGCCATCGGCATCGACCACGGCAACGACCGCCTCCGCAACGCAAAACAAAATCCAGGTGCCGCCGAGCACCACGACCGGTTCCGGCCCGCTGTACAACGGCGACTGGCTGGCTTCCCAAACGGATACGACCTCCAGCGGGCGCCTGCAGATTTATGGTCGTGCCATGGCTCAAATCCCCCTGGCGCCGGCGAAGAAAGCCTTCAGCTCCGCCGACGAATTCGTCAACACCATGCTGCCAATGGCCAAAGAAGCCGCCGACCGTATCGGTGTCGATCCGCGTTACCTGGTGGCTCAGGCCGCCCTGGAAACCGGTTGGGGCAAATCGGTCATGCGCGCCCAGGATGGCAGCAGTAGCCACAACCTGTTCGGGATCAAGGCCAGCGGTAACTGGAAGGGCGATTCGGCGCGGGCAATCACCAGCGAATTCAGAAATGGCCAGATGGTCAAGGAGACGGCCGAGTTCCGTTCCTACGCCTCTTACAAGGACAGTTTCCATGACCTTGTGACGCTGCTGCAAAGCAACAATCGCTATCAAGATGTGCTGAAGTCGGCCGATAACCCAGAACAGTTTGTACGCGAGTTGCAAAAAGCCGGGTATGCAACCGACCCGGATTACGCAAGCAAGATTTCGCAGATAGCCAAGCAGATGACGAGTTACCAAAACTACGCTGCAGCGGGCGCTTCCACTACGCCTTTATAGGCACAAGGCATAAGGTTTGAATCATGAGTTTGCTCAACATCGGGATGTCGGGTTTATCCGCAGGCCAAAGCGCGTTGATGGTGACCGGTAACAACATTGCCAACGCCGACACCGCAGGCTACTCGCGTCAGCAAACCGTGCAGGGCAGCAAAGCCTCGAATCAGTTCGGCAATGTCTACATCGGCACGGGTACGACCTTGGCCGATGTGCGTCGGGTGTACAACAGCTACCTCGATGCGCAACTGCAAACCACCACCTCGCTCAACAGTGACTCGGCTGCCTATGCCGGGCAGATCAGCCCGCTCGATAAGTTGCTGTCGGACAGCGGTACCGGCCTCAACGGCGCCCTGACCAAGTTCTTCGCCTCGGTACAGAACGTCAACGCGAAACCGGGCGACGATGCTTCCCGCCAACTGCTGCTCAGCGATGCGCAAGCCCTGAGTAACCGTTTCAACTCGATCTCCAGCCAGTTGACCGCGCAGAACGCGGACATCAACGGCAACCTGACGAACATGGCCGATCAGGTCAACAAACTGGCGGCCACCGTGGCCCAGTTGAACCAGAAGATCTCCGAAGTTTCCAACGCCGGCGGCCAACCCAACGACTTGCTCGACGCGCGCAACGAGACCGTGCGCCAGTTGTCCACCTTCACCGGTGCGCAAGTGATCGAGCGTGACGGTAACCTCGACATTTACCTGGGCAGCGGTCAGCCGCTGGTCATGGGCAGCACTGCCAGCAAGCTGGAAGTGGTGCCGAGCAAAGACGATCCGTCGCGCTCGGCCATTCAGCTCAATCGCGGTTCGAGCACCATCGACATCACCTCGGTGATGACCGGTGGCGAAATGGGCGGCTTGCTGCGTTATCGCAGCACCGTGCTGGACCCGGCCATGAACGAGCTGGGGCGTGTGGCGCTGGTCGTCGCCGATCAGATGAACACCGTCCAGGCCCAGGGCATCGACAAGAACGGTGATTTCGGTTCGAACCTGTTCAATAGCATCAACACCGCAGCGCAAATGGCTCAGCGCAGCGTTGCCACGGTCGGCAACAGCGCCGGCTCAGGCAACTTCGATGTGAGCATCGAGGACAGCGGCAAGCTGACCATCAACGATTACAAGGTCACCTTCACCAGCGCCACCAACTACACCGTGCAGCGTCTGCCTGAAGGCACCGCCATGGGCGCGTTCAGCACGCTGACCACGCCACCGCCGGTGATCGATGGTTTCTCCATGACACTTTCCGGTGGCACAGCAGCCGCCGGCGACACGTTCAAGATCACCCCGACCCGCAACGCGGCGACCAACATCAAGACCGAGATGACCGACTCCAAACGTCTGGCCATCGCGGCACCGTTGGGCGCGGCCATTGCGGCGGGCGGCAGCGGCACGCTGACGATTCCGGCCAGCGGTCAACCGACCCTGACCACCAAGTTCGATATCTACGACACGGCGACCACCACCACAATCCAGAACGGCCTGAAGACTTCGACGCCGGTCAAGATCGTGTTCGGTGCGGCCGGTGGTACGACTCAGACTTACCAAATGCTCGATGCCCAAGGCAATTCGCTCAGCAGCGGCACCATCGTGCCGGGCCAGAACAATACGCTGAGCCTGACCATTCCGCTGGTCGACGGCACCGGTGCCGCGATCAATGATCCGGGACCGCCCGTTGTGCAGCGCACTGTGTCGTTCGACATGACCGTGGCCGGTTCGCCAGGTAACGGCACCGCGATCAACGTATCGCTCAGCCAGCCGGGTTCGCTGGATAACCGTAACGGCACCACACTGGCCGCCTTGCAGACCAAGCAGGCCGTGGACACCGGTTCGGCCAGCAACGGTATTTCCCTGAACGATGCCTACGGCAAACTGGTCTCGGGCGTCGGTGCCAAGGCCGCGCAAGGCAAGCTCGACAGTGCTGCGACCACCGCGATTTTGGCCAACGCCAAGGGCGCTCGCGACTCGTTGTCCGGTGTCGACCTCGATGAGGAAACCGGCAACCTGGTCAAGTATCAGCAGTACTACACCGCGTCTTCGCAGATCATCAAGGCTGCGCAGGAAATCTTCAGCACACTGATCAACAGTCTTTAAGGAGTCGTAGCCCATGCGCATTTCTACCGCCCAGTTTTACGAGTCCTCTGCTGCCAACTATCAGAAGAACTTTTCCAACGTGGTCAAGAGCAGCGAAGAGGCCAGCAGCCTGGTTCGCGTGAATACCGCGGCCGACGATCCGGTCGGCGCTTCGCGTTTGCTGCAATTGGGTCAGCAGGCTTCGATGCTTGACCAGTACTCGGCCAACATGACCACCATCAAAGGCACCCTCGGCCAGACCGAGTCGGTGATGACCAGTATTGGCAACGTGCTGCAGCGCGCCAAAGAGCTGGCGCTCGGCGCAGGCAACGCTGGCTATACCGATGCCGACCGTCAGGCGAACGCTTCCGAACTGGGGCAGATTGAAGAGCAACTGCTCAGCCTGATGAACACCAAGGATGAAAACGGCAAGTACATCTTCTCCGGGTCCAAGGGCGATGTGGTGCCGTTCACCCGCAACACCGATGGCAGCTACGCCTATAACGGTGATCAGGTCACGCTGGATCTGCCGATTGGCGATACCCAGTCGATGGCCACCAACAGCACTGGTTGGGATGTGTTCCAGCAGGCGATCAACACCAGCCGTACTCAGACCACGCTCACCGCGCCTGCGGTCGATGACGGTCGTGTGGTGTTGTCCAACGGTCAGGTCGGCTCCGATGTCACCTACAACGCCAAGTTCCGCAGCGGCGAGCCTTACACCGTGGATTTCGTCAGCGGCACGCAGTTGAAAATTACCGATTCGCTAGGTAACGACGTCACCGCCGAGGCCAGTCAGAACGGCGCGTTCAGCTCCACCAACGGTGCGGCCACACAGACTGTCAATTTCCGTGGCGTTGATCTGAAGTTGAACATCAACCTGCAAGCGGGTGACGTCCCGGGTACAGTGATCACCGGGCACAGTTTCACCCTGGCGGCCAAGCCGGACAGCTTCACTACGTCTCGCAGCCCGGGGAATCCTTCGGCGGCACTGGTCACCGGTACCGCGGTCACCAACAGCGCCAACTACCACGCCAGTTTCCCGAACGGTAGTGCGATCCTCAAGTTCACCAGCGCCACGAACTACGATTTGTACGCCGCGCCACTGACCGCCAGCAGCAAACCGGTGTCCAGCGGCACCATGGCCGGTGCCACGGCAACCGCGTCCGGCGTTACCTTTACGTTGGCCGGTACACCGGCTGCGGGTGACCAGTTCTCCGTTGCAGTCAACACACACCAGACACAGAACGTTCTGGATACCGTCAGCCAACTGAAGACCGCACTGGCGACACCGACCAACAACAACCCGATCGCCATCCAGCAATTAAACGCGGCGATCGGTTCAGGCATTGGCAATCTGTCCAGTGGCATCGACCAGTTGGCGGCCGGCATCAGTTCCGTGGGGGGGCGCGGTTCGTCATTGACTACTCAGACCGAGATCAACCAGAGTCTGGCGCTGGCCAATACCCAGACCCAGTCGTCGATTCGCGATTCCGATCCGGCCGAAGTGATGACCCGCCTGACCCTGCAGCAAACCATGTTGCAGGCCTCGCAATTGGCGTTCAGCAAGATCGCTCAGTTGGGGCTGTTCAACAAAGTCTGAATCTAGGCCTTCGCGATTTATCGCGAGGGTTGCAGATTGCCGAGTGCAAACCGTCTTTTTTCAGCGGTTCCGGGGGGCTCCACTCTTTTTAGAGTGAGCTTCCGCCGCTCGAGAGTTCCCCTGCCGTGAAACCAGTCCCTCTTGTCAGCATCGCCATCCCCGCCTTCAATCCGCAGTTCTTTCAGGCGGCGTTGCAAAGCGCGCTGAATCAAACCTACAGCAACCTCGAAGTGATTGTCTGCGACGACAGTGTCGGCGACGAAATCCGCCGGATCGTCGAGGATTGTGAGGTGCCGCAGTCGATCCGGTTACGTTATGTGCGCAATGATCGACGCTTGGGGTTTCAGGGTAACCTCATGGCTTGCGCACAAGAGGCCAGCGGCGATTATCTGAAGCTGCTGTGCGACGACGATCAACTGTTGCCTGAGTGCATCAAGCAGCAGATCGAAGGTTTTATCGATCGTGATGATGTGAATCTGGTCATCGCCCAGCGACAGTTTTGCGACGGCGATTACATCCTGTTGTCCGAGCGGCTGGAAAACTGCTGTTTTTCTACTGGCATCACGCTGTTCAAGGGTGAGGATCTGTTGGGGATTCTGGAAAGCACCCTGGTCAACTTCCTCAGCGGTTTGAGCGGGGCGCTGCTGCGTACCTGTCATGCGCTGGAGTATTTGCCGGCGTTGACCCAGGTCGGTGAAGGTTTCGTGGCTCGCCTGGACTTCGCCTTGTTTGCCTGTTTGTTACGTCGCGGCAATCTGGTTGTCGTCAGTCAGGTTCTGAGTCTCGAGCGCCTGCACCCGGCGCGATTGAGTAATCAGCCACACGTCAGGAATGCGCTGGCGACAGAGCTCGACTGGCTCAAACAGATGCTTGCATTGCGCAGTGGCGAGCCGGCACCTGCACCAGGCTGGGTGCGCTATATGGCTCTGGCCGATGCAGTCGATGGTCAGCCCTATGCCTGGGAAGAGTCGGGGTTGGGCCGATCCCTGAGTTTCATACACACCCTGGTGCTTTCCCGGGTGGGTGACGACTGCGACAGTTTTGTCGACCTGTATCGTGAATGGTTGTCTTGCCGCACATTGAACCCCGCTCAACAGCGTCTTTTGCCTGCCCGCCTGCAGGGGTGGGCCTGGCGTCCGCGGATTGTGCCGATCGTCATCGATAGCGAAGGTAATAGCGTAGCGCTGGAAGATACGCTCAAGAGCATTCGTCAGCAGGTTTATGCCGCCGAGCAGGTGGTGGTGATTTCCCGTTCGGAGCATGCGCCCTGCGAAGGTGTGCGTCATGTACGTTTGCAGGAAGAACCGGTCGCTCAGTTCAATCGACTGCTGAGGCAACTGGATGAGGCAGACTGGATCTATCTGGTCCGGGCGGGCGATCGTTTGAACGAGCTGGCCTTGTTGCTGCTGGCCGAGCGCATGGTCGAAATGCCGGACGTGCGCTGTCTCTATAGCGATGAGGGAGGGCTGCGCGATGAGGTGTCGATCGAGCCCGTGTTCAAGCCGGACTTCAATCTTGACTTGATGCGTAGTTATCCTTACATCGGCCGGGTCCTCGCTTTGCAGCGTCAGCGGGTGCTCGAGCTTGGTGGCATTGTTGCGGGCTACGATGAGCTGGGTGTTCACGATCTGGTCTGGCGTCTGGTGGAGAGCAATGGCCCGCACGCCATCGGCCATGTGAGCGAAGTGCTCGTGGAGTCTGCTTTGCGCCTGTCTCAGTGGCTCTCGCAACCCCAGGTCATCGAGCAGAATCCTCGGGTACTTGCCGCGCATCTACAGCGTATTGAGGCGCCACACCGCATCCGTAGCGGCAGTCTGGCGCTGATCAATCGTGTTGACTACCTCCATGACCAGCAGCCTCTTGTATCGATCATCATCTCCACCAGGGACCAGATCGGTTCTTTGCAGCGCTGTGTTGAAAGTCTGTTGGAAAAAACGGCCTATTCGCGTTACGAGATTTTGATTGCCGATAACGCCAGCATTGCCGCAGATGCCTGTAGCTGGCTGGCGGCCATGGAGCAAATGGGCAGCGACAAACTGCGAGTGCTGCGCTGTGACTATGGCGACAACCAGGCAGCGGTGCATAACTTCGCCGCGGCCCAGGCGCGGGGCGACTATCTGCTGTTGCTCAGCCCCCACAACATCATCGTCAATGCCGACTGGCTGGACGAGTTGCTGAATCACGGCCTGCGCCCAGAGGTCGGTGTAGTTGGCGGGCGGATGCTGAGTCCGCAGGGCCGGATCGAGGGTTCGGCACTGGTTCTGGGGTTGCGGGGGGCCATTGGTGTCCCCAATCGCGGAGAGTTGCTCAACGCCCCTGGCTACATGCAGCGTCAGCAAACCGTACAGAACTTCAGTGCGGTCGGCGTCGATTGTCTCCTGGTACGCAAGCAGGTTTTCGACGATTTGCAGGGGTTGGACGAACAACATTTGGCCCAGGCGCTTAATGGTCCTGATTTTTGTCTGCGTGTACGGCAGGCCGGCTACCTGGTGGTATGGACACCATACGCCGAGCTGGTGCAGGCGATCCCGGCTTCCACTGTCGGGCCTGCACCCAAAGTGCTGCAGGCTGAGCAGAAACACTTCTACCGGAACTGGTTGCCCCTGGTTGCCAGGGATCCGGCGTATAACCGGAACCTGAGTCTGGGCACCAGCAATTTCAGTCTGGAGCCTGGGTTCAAGGACGGGTGGGATCCCTTCACCCGTCAGCCCCTGCCCAAGATCCTGGCGATTCCGATCAACGCCACGGCGGTGGGGCATTATCGGGTCAGCCAGCCGTTCCTCGAGCTGGAGGCGGCGGGGCGAGTGGTAGGGCATATGACCTACCATACGCCGACGGACATTGAACTTGAGCGGTGTTCGCCCGACGTGATCATCCTGCAGGGGCGCTACAGCCAAGGGGCTGTCGATGAGGTCGAGCGAATCAAAAACTGTTCGCAAGCCTTCCGGATTTTTGAGCTCGACGATTACGTGATCGATGTGCCGAAAAAGAACGCACACATCCGCAAGGCCGAAGTGGGTGTCGACAAACTGGTGCGGCGTGGTGTCGGATTGTGTGATCGGGTCGTGGTATCGACTCAGCCGCTGGCGGATGCCTTGCGTGACATGCATCACGACATTCGGGTGGTGCCGAACATGCTTGCACCGCATCTGTGGACGGGGCTCACCAGTCATCGACGTACTTCGCGCAAACCCCGTGTAGGCTGGGGTGGCGGCACCAGTCATGACGGTGACCTGGCAATTATTGCCGACGTGGTGCGTCTGCTTGCCAATGAAGTCGAATGGGTGTTTTTCGGAATGTGCCCCGAGGCGCTACGGCCATTTGTGCATGAGTTTCACACGGGCGTCGCTCTTGAGGCTTACCCCGCCAAACTGGCCAGCCTGAACCTCGACCTGGCACTGGCTCCTCTGGAGTTCCACATCTTCAACGACTGCAAGAGCAACCTGCGTCTGCTGGAGTACGGCGCCTGCGGTTACCCGGTGATTTGCACCGACACCGAGGCCTATCGCGGTTATCTGCCGTGTACCAAAGTCGTGAGTAACAGTACCGAGGAGTGGCTTGAGGCAATCCGCATGCACCTGTCCGACCCTGATGCGAGCTACCGCATGGGCGATGCGCTGCGCGAAGAAGTGCTGCGCGATTACATGCTCAAGGGCAATAACCTCAACTACTGGGCCGAGGGTTGGTTACCGAACTGATTGAATCTGGATGTACAGCTGCAAGCGGTCTTGGGCCCGCTTTACGCTTAGGGACGAACCCGGTGTGCATGATCCGGATTCGTCCCTTTTTTGTGCCTTCTATCTGGATTCATGAGCTGGCGCGTTTCCTGCAAGTCCTCCTCATATCGCCATAAAACGAGCGCTTGCGGCCGGTACGCCAGCGCCTGACACGGCAGAGCGTTTTAGCCAGACAGCCCGAAAAAGCTTGAAACAGCTTGGCCGAGCTCTGTGAAGAACAAGAGGGGAGACGATGAAGGCAGTAATTCTGGCGGGTGGCCTGGGCACGCGCATCAGCGAAGAATCGCACCTGAAGCCCAAGCCGATGATCGAGATCGGTGGCAAGCCAATTCTTTGGCACATCATGAAACAGTACTCCGCCCACGGGATTCATGACTTCGTGATCTGCCTTGGCTACAAGGGCTATGCGATCAAGGACTTCTTCGCCAACTACTTCCTGCACACCTCCGACGTCACCTTCGACATGTGCAACAACCGTATGGACGTTCACCAGAATTACAGTGAGCCGTGGCGCGTCACGCTGATCGACACCGGTGAGGAAACCATGACTGGTGGTCGTTTGCGACGGGCCGGCCGCTATCTGGAAAACGAAGAAGCGTTCTGCTTTACCTACGGCGACGGCGTGTCTGACTTGAACATCAGCGCCCTGGTGGACTTTCACCTTTCCCACGGCAAGCTTGCCACGGTCACGGCGGTCCAGCCGCCTGGTCGTTATGGCGCCCTGGAGCGCGAAGGTTATCTGGTTCGCGGTTTCACTGAAAAACCTCGTGGGGACGGTGGCTGGATCAATGGTGGTTTCTTTGTGCTGTCGCCTAAGGTGCTGCCGCTGATTACCGCGGATGAGACGGTTTGGGAGTCCGAACCTTTGACCGGCCTGGCCAGCGATGGCCAGCTTGCTGCTTTCCAGCACGATGGCTTTTGGCATCCGATGGACACCCTGCGCGACAAGAATCACCTTGAGGCGCTGTGGCAGAGCGGGGAGGCCCCATGGAAGCAATGGGACTGAGTCCGCAATTCTGGCGCGGCAAACGGGTGCTGCTGACCGGCCACACCGGTTTCAAGGGCAGCTGGTTGACGTTGTGGCTGCAAAGCCTCGGGGCCGAGGTCAGCGGGTTTTCGCTCGATCCATCCACCGAGCCGAGCCTGTTCGATCTGGCGCGGGTGCACGAAGGCATCAATGATCAGCGCGGCGACCTGCGTGACCTCGGCGCCTTGCTGGAACTGATCGCCGAAACCCAGCCGGAAATCGTCCTGCACCTGGCGGCCCAACCGCTGGTGCGCGAAGGCTATCGCGATCCGCTCGGCACCTATTCCAGTAACGTCATGGGCACGCTCAATCTGCTCGAAGCGATCCGCCAGGTCGGCGGCGTGCGCGCCTGTGTGCTGGTGACCACCGACAAGGTCTACGCCAACAAGGAATGGCTGTGGCCGTACCGCGAAGACGAAGCCTTGGGCGGTCACGATCCTTACAGCAGCAGCAAGGCTTGCTGCGAATTGTTGGCGCAGTCTTACGCCGCATCGTTTTTCCCGGCCGACAAGTACGCCGAGCATGGCTTGGCGTTGGCCACCGCGCGTGCCGGCAATGTGCTGGGCGGCGGTGACTTCGCGCCTGAACGCCTGATTCCCGATGTGCTCAAGGCCTGGTCGGCCGACCAACCGGTAACCCTGCGCTACCCGCAGGCCGTGCGCCCATGGCAGCACGCCTTGGAGCCGCTGGCCGGTTATCTGCAATTGGCCGCCGGTCTCTATGAGCAAGGCCCGCAGTTTGCCGGCGCGTGGAACTTCGGCCCGAGCGAAGCAGACATGTGCAGTGTCGGCGAAGTGGTCGAGTTGCTTGCCAGCCGCTGGCCGCAAGCACGCGGATTGCGCATTGAACCGAGTGATTTGCATGAGGCCGGTCTGCTGCGCCTGGACAGCAGTCGCGCCCGTCAACTGTTGGCCTGGCAACCGCGCTGGTCGTTGCAGCAGTGCCTGACCCAGACCCTCGATTGGCATCTGGCGTGGCAGAACGGTGATGACATGCGTGAAATCACCCTGCGTCAGTTGAACCTGTATCGAGGCGCGCTGTGAGCGAGTTTTTATTGAAGACCTTGCCGCTGGCCGGACTGTTCAGCGTGCAGCACAAACGCTTCGAAGATGATCGCGGGCACTTCGCCCGGTTGTTTTGCGAAGGCAGCCTGAGCGCTTTCAGCCAGCCGTTTCATATCCGCCAGATCAACCACTCCTGCACCCGTGAGCGGGGCAGTGTGCGCGGTCTGCATTTTCAAAATTCCAATGCGCCGGAAGCCAAGTTGATTACCTGCCTGCGCGGCGAGGTCTGGGATGTGGCGGTGGACTTGCGCCCCGATTCCGAAACCTTTCTGCACTGGCACGCCGAGCACCTGAAGGCCGGTGACGGTCGCAGCCTGCTGATCCCGGCCGGGTTCGCCCACGGCTTCCAGACGCTGACCGATGACGCCGAATTGCTCTACCTGCACAGCGCCGATTACACGCCTGCGCACGAGGGCGGGTTGTCGGTGAACGATCCACGGCTGGCGATTGCCTGGCCGTTGCCTGTCAATAATCTGTCGGCCAGGGACTCCAGCCATCCCTTGATCGATGAACACTTCGCTGGAGTGCGTCTATGAACTGCCGTGGTTGCGGTACTCCTCTGGCCTTGCCGCTGATCGATCTCGGCACCTCGCCGCCATCCAACGCCTATGTGCACGCCGATCGCCTGGAACAAGCCGAGCAATGGGTACCATTGAAGGTCGCGGTGTGTCAGCAATGCTGGTTGGTGCAAACCGAGGATTACACCAGCGCCGACAGCCTGTTCGATGCCGAGTATGCGTATTTCAGTTCGTTCTCCAGTACCTGGCTGGCCCATGCCGAGCGCTATGTCGCGGAGATGGTCGAACGCTTCGGCCTGACGGCCGACAGTCGCGTGGTGGAAATCGCCGCCAACGACGGTTACCTGTTGCAGTACGTCGCCGGGCGCGGCATCCCTTGCCTGGGTGTTGAACCGACCCGTAGCACCGCGCAAGCAGCGCGGGAAAAAGGCCTGGAGATTCGCGAACTGTTCTTCGGTCGCGACACCGCCGCGCAACTGAAAAACGAAGGCTGGGCCGCCGACCTGATGGCCGCCAACAACGTGTTGGCGCATGTGCCGGACATTAATGATTTCCTCGGTGGTTTCTCCACCTTGCTCAAGCCGACCGGTGTGGCGACGTTCGAGTTTCCGCAACTGCTGACGTTGATGGCCGGGCAGCAATTCGACACGCTGTATCACGAGCACTATTCCTACCTGTCCCTGACCGCCGTGCAGACCTTGTGCGAGCGCAATGGGCTGGAAGTGTTCGATGTCAGTCTGCTGAGCACTCACGGTGGATCACTGCGGGTATTCGTGCAGCGTAAGGACGGTGAGCGCCGCGTGGTGCAACCGACCGTGCAGCAACAATTACAGGCTGAGCTGGACGCCGGGGTGAAAACGCCCGAGTACTACGCGACTCTCGCGCCCGCCGCTGAACGCATCAAGCACGAACTGCTGCGTTTCCTGCTGCAAGCCAAGGCCGACGGCAAGCGCGTGGTCGGTTATGGCGCGGCAGCCAAGGGCAACACCTTGCTCAACTACGCCGGGGTCAAACCGGACCTGTTGGCCTGGGTGGCCGATGCCAACCCGCACAAGCAGGGCAAGTATTTGCCGGGCAGTCGAATCCCGGTGGTTTCGCCCGACCGCATCGATCTTGAAAAACCCGACTACATCCTGGTTTTGCCCTGGAACCTGTTGACTGAAATCACCCAACAATTCGCCTCGGTCAAAGTGTGGGGCGCGCGGTTTGTTGTCGCCGTTCCGGAGTTGAGCATTCAATGAGCAGAATTCATTACACCAAGCCGAGCGTGGGCGAGTTGGAAGCCCGGTATGCCCTGGACGCCGTTCAGAACGGTTGGGGCGCACGTTGCTACGAATATCTGACGCGTTTCGAGCATGGTTTTGCCGAGCATCTTGGCGCCACCTACGCCATCGCGACCTCCAGCTGTACTGGCGCCTTGCACATGGGGATGGCGGCGTTGGACATTGGTGCTGGCGATGAGGTGATCCTGGGCAACACTAACTGGATCGCGTCGGCGGCGCCCATTACCTACCTGGGTGCCACGCCTGTATTCGTCGATGTTCTGGCGGATAGCTGGTGCCTGGACCCGGAGCAGGTCAGGCGTGCAATTACCCCGCGAACCAAGGCCATTCTCGCAGTGCACCTCTACGGTAACCTGTGTGATATGGACGCCTTGCTGGCGATCGGTCGGGAACACAATATTCCGGTGATCGAAGACGCCGCTGAGGCCATCGGCTCGCAATGGCGTGGTCGGGCGGCCGGTTCTCTAGGCGCATTCGGTGCGTTCTCGTTTCATGGCACCAAGACCATGACCACCGGCGAGGGCGGGATTTTCGTCACCTCGGACAAAGCCTTGTACGAGCGCGTCCTGACCTTATCCAACCATGGCCGGGTCGCTGGCAGCACCAAACAGTTCTGGCCTGAGTTCATCGGCTTCAAATACAAGATGAGCAACCTGCAGGCTGCCGTCGGTTGCGCTCAGGTCGAGCGTATCGATGAGCTGATCAATCGCAAGCGTGAGATTTTCGCCAATTACGCCCGCGCCCTGACATTACTGCCGGGTGTTTCCCTGAACCCTGAGCCTGAGCACTCGCGTAACGGCTACTGGATGCCGACAGTGGTGTTCGATGCCGAGACAGGGATTCGTCGGGATGAGTTGATCGCCGCTTTCCAGGCTGCCGATATCGATGCCAGGGTGTTCTTCTGGCCGTTGTCGTCGTTGCCGATGTTCAGCGAACACTCTGTCGACACACCGGTTGCTTTCGCCTTGCCGGAGCGCGCATTCAACCTGCCGAGTTATCACGATATGACCGACGCCGATCAGCAACGAGTGGTGGATGTCGTGCGTGCCCTGCTCGCAAAAAGGCAGCTGTCGTGAAGATTTATTTGCTGGGCGCGGCCAACCCCGAAGCGGTGCGCATGCTTCACGCGGTGAAGCGCAGCACCCCCAACGTCGAATTCGCCTTTCTGGATAACGACCCGAGCAAGCAGGGCACGCTGTTTTATGGGGTACCGGTGATCGGCGGCTCGGATCGGGTGAGCGAACTCAAAGGGCCTCAGGCGCGCTTCGTGAACCTGATCACCGGCAGTACCCGGCTGCGCTACGAGACCACCCGCCAACTGGTCGAGGCCGGCGCCACTCTGGGCCAATTCGTTCACCCGGGTATCGACCTGACCATGATTCGCATGGGGCAGGGCAGTTATCTACAGGAAGGCGTGCTCATGCAGGCCGAAGTAACGCTGGGTGACAACACCAGTATCAGTGCCGGCAGCGTGGTGGGGCATGAAGGACGGATTGGCCACTCGGTTTTCATGGCACCTGGGGTGTGTATCGCCGGTTGCGTGGAAATCGGCGACGGGACATTTATCGGTACCAACGCCACCATCCTGCCGCGCCTGCGCATCGGTCGCTGGGTCACCATCGGCGCCGGCGCCGTTGTCACCAAAGATGTTCCGGATTATTCGGTCGTGGCGGGCAATCCCGCCAGGATCATCAAGACCAACGCGGTGCCTTACCCCGACGGTAAGGTATTCAAGTAAGCCGTTTCCCTATTTTTCTGGAGAGTTGCGATGAATCCCCATGAGCAGTTTCGTGAAGAAGTAAAAGGCAACATCGAAGGTTTGAAGAAAGACAAAGCGCTGCAGGCCGAGTCCCTGGACTGGGTCGGCACCACGGCCAAACACAAGTACACCTACAACTTCAGCTGGATGGGCCGCCCGATCATTCAATTCCCCCAGGACATGGTGGCCATGCAGGAAATCATCTGGAACTTGCGCCCGGATGTGATCGTGGAAACCGGGATCGCCCACGGCGGGTCGTTGGTGTTTTACGCCTCGATGCTGGAGCTGATCGGCCATGGTGAAGTACTGGGTGTCGACATCGATATTCGTCAGCACAACCGCGAAGCGATCGAAGCCCATCCGATGAGCAAACGAATCCAGATGATTCAGGGTTCGAGCATCGACACCGCGATCGTCGATCAGGTGCGCGAGCGCATTCAGGGCAAGAAAGTGCTGGTGGTGCTGGATTCCAATCACACCCATCAACACGTGCTGGAAGAGTTGCGTCTGTATGCACCGATGGTCTCGGTCGGCAGCTACTGCGTGGTCATGGATACGGTGGTCGAAGACATGCCGGAAGACGCCTTTCCGGACCGTCCATGGGGCAAGGGTGATAACCCTAAAACCGCCGTTTGGGCGTACCTGGAAGAAAACCGGGATTTCGAGATCGATCAGGCGATTCACAGCAAACTGCTGATCACCGTTGCGCCGGATGGCTACCTGCGCCGGGTGCGTTAAACGACAACTTCATTCAAGTGTTCATCAGGCAATAGGTCTGTGGCGGGGAAGGATATGCAAGGCATTTACGGTTCTGAAAACACGTTGCCCCTGAGTGAACTGTTCACTCTGGTGCTGATTACGCACAATCGTCCGGCGTTTTTGCGCAGGGCGTTGCAGTTCTACAGCACGCTGCCTTGCAGGATCCTGGTCCTTGATTCGTCAGCCGTTGCTCTGGATGGCGCGGCGACGGTTGCGGACACCATCGACTATCGGCATTTGCCGCAGTTCGGCTATTGGGGCATCCAGGCCAAGCTGGTATACGGTGTCGAACAGGTCACCACGCCGTACATGGTGTTCGCCTCCGACGATGATTTCCTGTTGCACGGTGCTCTCACCGAATCGGTGAACTTCCTCGAAGCCAACCCCGACTACGGTTTGTGCCACGGCTATTGCCTGATGTACCTGACCCACGCCAATTATGTGCAGTACTACCGTCGTGACAAGAAGGTGCAGGAGGACTACAACGCCGAGCAAGGCCAGGACCGTGTACTCGATTACATGGGGCAGTACATTCCGCCGTTCTATGCCGTGCATCGGACCTCGCTGTTGCGGGACTGGTACGCAGTGATGCCGGAAGGCACGATCTTCCAGTGGCAGGAAATCGGCCACGTGTACTACATGCTGGCGCGGGCCAAGGCGCGAATTCTCCCGGCACCCTATGTGGTACGTGAAGTCAATTACGGACGTTCGGATCACAACACCGAAATCATGACGACCTTGAGTTTCAAGGACGCCCGCTCTGTCGCCGAGCGCGAGCGCTTTGCCGGGTTCCTGTCATCGCTGCCGACGGGTATCACCGGTCTCGACCAACAGCAGACCGCCCAGTTGGCCCTGCAAAGCTTCGCCGCTTTGGCCGACAGCCTGACTGCCCGCAACGCGCTGACCATCGAACCGATATTCGAGTCTTACTGGACCGATCCGACGGTCGGCCCGAAGCGTGTCTTCGGCCCCGAGCAATACGTCGAGATGCCGTTCTACAACAGCGCCTTCTTCGAGCAACTGGCGGAGTGCGAGTTTCTGCTCCATGCAATGCCGGCCGGCCGTTTGCAACTCGAGGAAATGGAAGGGACATTGCTCAAGCAGCAGACACTGCAGCGTACTTACTCCAATGACAGTCCGGCGACGATCCAGACGCGCCTGCTTCAAGCCGTGGAACTCGGCGCCTTCAACCGTCGAGTCGTGCAAAAGCTCGCTCAGCAACTGGTGGACATGGGGGAAACGGCTGATGCCCAAGTGTTGGCCGATTGGGTGCAGCGCCTGGACAGTGTGCCGACCCACGACAGTCGTCAGTTGCTCGACACGATGCCGTCGGGACGTCTGCTCAACTGGTTGCAGGCACGGGAGCCAAATGAGACTGCGGTGAGGAAAATCAACCAGCATCTGGCAGCCAATGACGGTGGACCTCAGTTCGGCATTTTGTTGCTGGACCTGGACGCAGACATGGACAAGCTTCAGGCCAGCTTCGATAGTCTGATGGAGAGCGCGTTCCGGGCCTTCAAAGTGGTGGTCTTCACCACCGGCGATCTGCCGGCAGTCACCACCGAACAAAACACCCTGCATTTCGTCAAGGTCACCACCAGCAACTATGTCGATAAGCTGAACCAGATTGCTCGCCAGTCGACCTCGGACTGGTTGCTGCTGGCCGAGGCGGGCGACGAGTTCACCGCCGCGGGTCTGTTGCGTGCCAGCCTGGAGTTGCAGAACGCCGAGGGTTGCCGTGCGGTGGCGGTGGACGAGATTCATCGTCAGGCCAATGGCACGCTGGTCGATGTCTTCCGTCCCGCCTTCAACCTCGATTTGTTGCAGAGCCTGCCGGCGCTGACTGCGCGGCATTGGCTGATCCGGCGTGAGGTGTTGGTGGAAGTCGGTGGTTTTGCTCGTGAGTTCACTTCGGCGCTCGAGTTCGACCTGTTGCTGCGCCTGATCGAAGCCGGCGGCCTGGCCGGGCTCGCGCATCTGGCAGAGCCTTTGCTGATCACCCAGGCACCGCTGCCGGGGCCTATTGAACACGAACGCCAGACTCTGGTTCGTCATCTGGCGACCCGCGGATATCAGGCCCAGGTCAGTGCCGAAGCGTCGGGAGGCTACCGTATCGACTACCGTCACGCCGATCGTCCGAAGGTTTCGATCATCGTTCACAGCCAGGACAACCTGGAGTGTTTGCAGCGCTGCCTGGTCAGCGTGTTGCAACGCACGCGCTATCAGAACAATGAGATCGTGATCGTCGACAATCACAGCCAGTCCGCCGAACTGCTCGCCTGGCTGGAAAGCCTGGAGCAGAACGGTCGTGGCCGGGTTCGTCTGGTCAGGGCAGAGCAGCGTCTGAGCACTTCGGCACTACTTAACCTGGCTGTAGAACAGGCTCAGGGCGAATACCTGGTGCTGCTGGCGGCGGACGCCGAGGTCGTTAACGCCAACTGGATCGAGGCACTGCTTAACCAGGCGCAGCGTCCTGAGGTAGGAGTGGTCGGGGCCAAACTGGTGGATGCCAATGGCAATGTGACGGGGGCCGGTTTGATTCTGGGCCTCAATGGCGGGGTCGCTTCACCTTTCGCAGGCGAGAAAAAAGATGCCCAGGGCTACATGCGTCGCTTGGTCGTCGAACAGAACTATCAGGCGGTCTCTGGTGCTTGTCTGATGATTCGCAAGCAAGTGTTTGATGACGTCGGTGGATTGGACCAAGAGCATTTCGACGAGGCTTACGCCGATGTCGATCTGTGCCTGAAAGTTGCCGACGCAGGTTTGCTGACGGTCTGGACACCACAAGTGCAGATTACGCACCCCGGGACTTTGCCGGACAATTCGCAGGCGGCAGCTGCCCTGCGTGACAAGTGGCAGGCCCGTTTCGAGCAGGACTCAGCCTACAACCAGAACCTGGCCTTGACTGGCAAGGGCTTTACCCTCGGCGAACCGACCAGCATTGACTGGGCGCAGTTGCTCGCATAAGCCTGGCTGACAGGTAAAAGGACTCAAGGCATGTTCAACGGTAAATCGATTTTCATCTCTGG
The DNA here is from genome assembly GCF_059506005.1 of Pseudomonas sp. Pseusp18. Lineage (NCBI taxonomy): Bacteria > Pseudomonadati > Pseudomonadota > Gammaproteobacteria > Pseudomonadales > Pseudomonadaceae > Pseudomonas > Pseudomonas sp. Pseusp18. The sequence goes on along the minus strand of NZ_CP169240.1, from coordinate 4,899,755 downwards.
CGGCACCGGTTCGTTCGGGCGCAACTTCATCCGCCGCTTGCTGGAGCAATACCAGCCCAAGCGGGTGGTGGTGTTTTCCCGCGATGAGCTCAAGCAGTACGAGATGCAGCAGACGTTCAACGCGCCGTGCATGCGTTACTTCATCGGTGATGTGCGCGACGCCGACCGTTTGCGTCAGGCCATGCGCGGTATCGATTACGTGGTGCACGCCGCGGCGCTGAAGCAAGTGCCAGCGGCGGAATACAACCCCACCGAATGCATCCGCACCAACGTCAACGGCGCGGAAAACATCATTGCCGCGGCCATCGACAACGGCGTGAAAAAAGTTGTCGCGCTGTCCACCGACAAGGCTGCCAGCCCGATCAACTTGTACGGCGCGACCAAGCTGCTGTCGGATAAATTGTTCGTTGCTGCCAATAACATTGCCGGCGAACAACAGACCCGGTTTGCCGTGGTGCGCTATGGCAACGTCGCCGGCTCGCGGGGTTCGGTGGTGCCGTTCTTCAGCAAACTGATTGCCGAGGGCGCCAAAGAGCTGCCGATCACCGATGAGCGCATGACGCGGTTCTGGATCACCCTCGATCACGGCGTGAAGTTTGTGCTCGACAGCTTCGCCCGCATGCACGGTGGTGAAGTGTTTGTGCCGAAGATTCCGTCGATTCGCATCGTCGATCTGGCGCAGGGCATGGCTGAGCATTTGCCGCACAAACACGTCGGCATTCGTCCGGGTGAAAAACTCCATGAGCTGATGGTGCCACTGGACGACGCGCGCATGACCCTGGAGTTCGACGATCACTACACCATTCAGCCGTCGATCCGTTTCACCAGCGTCGACGTGGATTTTGCCGTGGACAAACTGGGTGAGCAGGGCCGGCCGGTGGGCGAAGATTTCGAGTACCGTTCCGATACCAACCCGCACTTCCTGTCAGTCGGCCAGATCGCCGACCTGCACGCGGAACTGTCGGCATGATTCCCTACGGTCGGCAAAGCCTCGATCAGGCGGACATCGATGCGGTGGTCGCCGTGTTGCAGTCTGACTGGCTGACCCAAGGGCCGACCATCGAGCGTTTCGAACAGGCGATGGCCGAGCGGTGCCAGGCCGATTTCGCGGTGGCGGTGTGCAATGCCACTGCGGCGTTGCACATTGCCTGTCTCGCCGCGGGCCTGGGGCCGGGCGATCGGTTATGGACCACGCCGAACACCTTTCTGGCCTCGGCCAATTGCGGTCGTTACTGCGGCGCCGACGTCGATTTTGTCGACATTGACCCGCTGACCTGGAACCTCGATGCCTACACCTTGGCGTCGAAGTTGGAAATCGCCGAGCGCGACGGCAAGCTGCCGAAAGTGCTGGTGGCGGTAGCGTTCTCCGGGCAGAGCTGCGATATGCGCATGATCGCCGAACTGGCCGAGCGTTACGGTTTCACGGTGATCGAGGATGCCTCTCACGCGGTCGGCGCATCCTATGCCGGGCGCCCGGTGGGTTGCGGTGAGTTCGCGGCAATGACCGTGTTCAGTTTCCATCCGGTGAAGATCATTACCAGCGCCGAAGGCGGCATGGTGCTGACCAATCGCCCGGAACTGGCCGAGCGCTTGCAGCGCCTGCGCAGCCACGGCATGACTCGTGACCCCGGGCAGATGACCGAACCCAGCCACGGCCCGTGGTACTACCAGCAAGTGGAACTGGGCTTCAATTACCGGATCACTGACCTGCAAGCGGCCCTCGGTCTGTCGCAGCTGAACAAGCTCGATGGCTTTATCGAGCGTCGACGCGAACTGGCGGCGCGTTACGACCGGTTGCTGGCGTACTTGCCGCTGACCTTGCCCAGCACGCAGCCTGAAGCCGAATCGGCGTGGCATCTGTACGTGGTGCGCTTGCAGACGGAGCGGATCAACCTCAGTCATCGACAGGTGTTCGAAGGCTTGCGAGCAGCCGGTGTCGGGGTGAATCTGCACTATATTCCGCTGCACTTGCAGCCGTACTATCGCGACCTGGGTTTTGCCGTGGGTGATTTTCCCCAGGCCGAACGTTATTACGCCGAGGCCATCAGCCTGCCGCTGTTTCCTCTGCTGAGCGATGAACAACAGGACTATGTGGTCGAGCAATTGCGACGACTGATCCTTGAGGAGTAGTGACTCTTGAGCTGTGTTGCGATCATTCCGGCCCGTGGTGGCAGCAAGCGAATCCCGCGCAAGAACCTCAAGCCGTTCGACGGCGTGCCGATGATCGTCCGTTCGATTCGCACGGCGCTGGAGTCGCACCTGTTCGACCAGGTGATCGTCAGTACCGACGATGAGGAAATCGCCGAAGTCGCACGAGCCAATGGCGCTCAGGTGCCGTTCATGCGGCCTGCGGCACTGGCTGACGATTTCACCGGGACTGCGGCAGTGATTGTGCATGCCTTGAATCAATTGCCGCCGTTCGACCATGCCTGCTGCATCTATGCGACGGCGCCGTTGTTGCAAGCGCGTTATCTGCGTCAGGGGCATGAGTTGCTGGTGCAGCACCCGGACAAGTCTTTCGCGTTTTCAGTCACCGGTTTTGGTTTTCCGGTGCAGCGTGCCTTGACCCTCGACGAGCAGGGCGCCCTGACCTCGCTCTATCCGGAGTTTCGTGACACCCGTTCCCAGGACTTGCCCGAAGCCTTTCAAGATGCCGGCCAGTTCTACTGGGGGCGCAGCGAGGCCTGGTTGCGTGGTGATGCACTGTTTTCGCCGGCGAGCCTGCCGGTGATTCTGCCGCGCTACCTGGTACAGGACATCGACACCCTTGAAGACTGGAAACGCGCCGAATACCTTTACGCCGCATTGAAGGCTGGTGGTGAGTTGCAATGAGGGTACTGATCCGCGCTGACGCGTCGCCAACCATTGGCAGCGGCCATATTGCCCGCTGCCTGACCCTGGCCAGGGTGTTGCGCAAGCAGGGCACGCACGTTGCCTTCGCCTGTCGCCTGCTGCCGGGGCATCGACTGGACAGCCTGGCAAGCGAGGGCTTCGAGACCTTCGCGCTGCCTGCGCGCTACCCCGATGAAGATCCGCAGCAGGCCATCGAATCGATGCTGCCGTGGCAGGCGGACATCGCCGCGCTGGCGCAAGCCTTGGAAAGCCATCCGGCTTTCGACTGGATCATCGTTGACCACTATGGCCTCGATCATCACTGGCAGACTGCGGCCCGTCGCTGGGCACCACGGATCGCCGCGGTGGATGACCTGGCCACTCGGCAGTACCGCGTCGATCTGCTGCTCAATCAAAATCTGTCGGGCACCCCAGAGGCTTATGCCACGCTGCTGACGCCCGACTGCCAGACCTTGCTCGGCCCACGTTTTGCGATGTTGCGCGATGAGTTCTGCTGCCCGGCGGTCGAAATCAAGCCTCGGGCCAGGCGAGTGTTGGTGAACTTCGGCGGCTTCGATGCGGCCATGCAGACCCACCACGCAATGTTGGCGCTGGCGGACCTTCATGAGCTGGAGGTCGATTTCGTGGCGGGGGCCGACAACCCGGCCTGGGAGCAGATGCAGGCGCTGGCGGCGTATCGTCCGAACTGGCGCCTGCACAGTTTTGTCAGCGACTTCTATCGGCTTATGACCGAGGCCGACCTGTTTATCGGTGCCGGTGGCGGTACCAGTTGGGAGCGGGCAGCCATGGGGCTGCCGACAATCTGCATTGCAGTCTCGAATAATCAGCAGGCCAACGGCGAGGTGATGGCGACCTCGGGCGCTCATGTGTTCCTGGGCAACCGCGAGCATGTCAGCGTCGAGCAATTGCGCCAAGCCATTGGTTTTGTCGTAGGCAATCAAGGTTTTCGTCAAAGTTTGGCCGAACGCTCACGGCAGTTGGTCGATGGCCGTGGCGCGCAGCGGGTGGCGGCAGCACTGGCGGGAGCGGTACTGCAGGTGCGTCGGGCCACTGCGGACGATGCGCATTTGTTGTTCGAGGGACGTAATGCCGAGGCGGTACGGCGCTGGTCGCTGGACACCCACGCCATCGATTGGCAACGGCACCAGGTTTGGCTGGCTGCGAGCCTGAACAATCCCCAGCGACTGCTGTTGATTGCCGAGGCGGATGACGGCCCGGTCGGTATGCTGCGCTATGACCTTGACGGTACTCGGGCCGAAGTCTCGATCTATTTGTTCGAAGGCCGATTCGGCCTGGGCTGGGGCAGGGCGCTGCTGGCGCGGGGCGAAGCGTTCGTCACGGCGCATTGGCCACAACTTGAGGCCATCACGGCTCAGGTGCTGCCGGCCAATCAGCCATCGCTGAAGGTTTTCCGCGAGGGTGGTTTTACTCAGAGTGCTTGCGCGTTCACGCGTGTATTGAAGGATCCAGAACAATGACCAGTTTCAAGATCGGCAACCGCTCGATCGGTGCCGATGCGCCGCCGTTCATCATTGCCGAGATGAGCGGCAACCATAACCAGTCGCTGGACATGGCGATAAAAATCGTCGAAGCCGCGGCCAAGGCCGGCGCCCATGCCTTGAAGCTGCAAACCTACACCGCCGAGACCATGACCCTGGACTTGTCCGAAGGCGAGTTCTTCATCAAGGACCCCAACAGCTTGTGGGCCGGTTCTTCGCTGTATGCGCTGTACGAAAAGGCCCACACGCCGTGGGAATGGCACGCGCCGATTTTCGCCCGGGCCAAAGAGCTGGGCATGCTGGCGTTTTCCACACCGTTCGATGACACCGCGGTGGACTTCCTCGAAAGCCTCGATGTGCCGGCCTACAAGATCGCCAGCTTCGAGAACACTGATCTGCCGTTGATCCGGCGGGTTGCGGCCACCGGCAAGCCGCTGATCATTTCCACCGGCATGGCCAGCATCGCCGAACTCGATGAAACCGTGCGTGCCGCCCGTGAGGCCGGTTGCAAGGACCTGGTGTTGCTCAAGTGCACCAGCACATACCCGGCAACGCCGGCCAACAGCAACGTGCGCACGATTCCTCATCTGCGCGAGTTGTTTGGCTGTGAAGTTGGTTTGTCCGACCATTCGATGGGCGTCGGGGTGTCTGTCGCCGCCGTAGCGCTGGGGGCGACGGTGGTGGAAAAACACTTCACCCTCGACCGTGCCGCCGGAGGTGTGGACGCCAGTTTCTCCCTGGAACCAGCCGAGCTTGCCAGCCTGGTGGTCGAAACCGAGCGCGCCTGGCAGGCCATGGGCCAGGTGCATTACGGCGTGACTGACGCCGAGCGCAAGTCCCTGGTGTACCGCCGGTCGCTGTATGTCACCCAGGACATGATCGCCGGTGAGCCTTTTACCGCCGCTAATCTGCGGGCCATCCGTCCAGGCCTGGGGCTGGCCCCGAAACACGCTGAAACCCTTCTGGGCCGCCGTGCCCGCCAGGCCATCAAGCGCGGAACGCCGCTGGACTGGTCGCTGGTCGAATAACCGCTTGTGGGGCTGATTCGGCAAAATAGCGTGACCTGCGAGTCATTACGCGCATCTTCACTGTATTGTATAAATAGGGAAGAGGGCGCCTGGCCTGCTTTTGGCTCAGTGATGGCCTTTTACTCTTCCCGCTGTCACCTCCTTGAGGGCGACGTTATTCGTTGTTTGTCGGCGCCCCTCGATTCCTTGCGAGCGGTGGTATTGGGCTGTTTATTATTGGGAAGCCGTAATGATTGGCATAAAGAGCATTGCGAGCTACGTTCCTGTAGCCGGCGTGGACAATTACGCACAAGGTGCAAAATTCGAGAAGGATGAAGAGTTCATCCTGGGCAAGATCGGTTCGGCCTTCCTGCCGCGCAAAGACGCCGGGCAAGAAACTTCGGACCTGTGTGTCGAAGCAGTCAACGCGCTGTTCGCCAACAACCCTGAATTGAAGCGTGAAGCGATCGACGTGCTGATCGTCGTGACCCAGAACGGCGACGAAGAAGGCCTGCCGCACACCGCCGCCATCGTTCAGGACAAGCTGGGCCTGCCAACGACTGTGGCCGCGTTCGATATTTCCCTGGGCTGCTCCGGTTACGTCTACGGCATCTACGCCATCAAGGGCTTCATGGAAGCCGCAGGCCTGAAGAATGGCCTGCTGGTGACCGCCGATCCGTATTCGAAGATCGTCGACCCGGAAGATCGCAACACCACCATGCTGTTCGGCGATGCCGCCACCGCCACCTGGATGGGCGAAGACGCGCCATGGCAGTTGGGCAAGGCCAAGTTCGGGACTGACGGTTCCGGCGCGCCGCACCTGAAGGTTACCGACGGGGTGTTCTTCATGAATGGCCGTCAGGTGTTCAACTTTGCGCTGCTCAAAGTGCCTGCGCATTTGCATGAGCTGCTCGCTGACTCGGGCCTGACGGCCGACGATATCGATGCTTTCTGCATTCACCAGGGCAGCGCGGCGATTGTCGATGCCGTGGCGCGACGCTTCGAGGGCGAGCCCGAGAAGTTCCTCAAGGACATGGTCGAGACCGGTAACACCGTGTCGTCGAGCATTCCATTGCTGCTGGAAAAGCACGTGCTCGACTCCAAGTGGAAGCGTGTGGCACTCAGCGGTTTTGGTGTTGGTTTGTCCTGGGGTTCGGCGATCATCTATCGCCCTTGATCTTCTAAAAGCCGGACACAAAAAAAGCGCTCAAGGTGTAACCTTGAGCGCTATTTTTTTGCCCGAATCACAGCGAGGCGCCATGAGCGAGTTTTTTCAACCCAACGCCGAACTCATCCAGCGTCGCTGGCCGGCCGTGGCTGAGCGTCTGCTGTCTGAAGATCCGGGCCCGTTGCAGGCCGATCTGGTGGAAGGGCTCGGCTCGACCCTGAGCATCAACGGCATTCAGCTGACCAGTCGCCATGACCGTACCCGCGAAGCGCAGCTTCAGGCCGCAAGCCTGCCGGTCGACAGCCCGGTGTTACACGTTTACGGCACAGGGCTGGGTGATCTGCAACTGGAGCTGCTACAGCGTTCGGGGCTGATTCAGTTACACGTACATATACTTAACGGCGCAGTGTTTGCGCTGGTGTTGCAATTGCTCGATCAGCAGTCGTGGCTCAGCGATTCGCGGGTCGAGCTGCACTACGCCGGTGATTTGGCTGAAATTTGTTTGCCGTTCTTTGCCCTGCCTTCAGAGCTGGTGCTGGCCGATGACTTCAACGCGAAGATCCGTGACCGCTTGGTCAGCGAAACCCATCTGACGTTCAACAACTGTGAGTTTGATCCGGACAATCCGGAAATCGCCGCGCGCTTGCTGGAAAGTGTCGAACAGATCCGCGTCGATAGCGACGCCGCACAATTGTTCGCCACACACGCTGGCCAGCCGATGTTCGTCATCGCCACCGGGCCGAGCCTGGAACAACACTTCGTAACCTTGCGATCAATTCGCGGCCAGACCCAGCGACCGCTGTTCGTTTGTGTCGATACCGCTTACCGGCCGCTCATCGAGAACGGTATCAAACCGGATGTCGTCGTCACGATCGACCAGCGTATCTCGCAGCGCCATCTGCCGCCCGAGGACAGCGCAGACATCACGCTGGTCTACATGCCGCTGGTGGCTCCTGCGGTCTTGCAGGCCTGGCAAGGCAAGCGCTATGTCGCCTACTCGGCAAGCCCGGTCTTTCGCGATCTGCGCAAGCAGCTCCCACGGGCAGGGTTGTTTGCAGGCGGCAGCGTGATTCATCCGGCGGTGGACCTGGCGGTGAAAATGGGTGCCAGTCAGATCACGCTGTTCGGGGCGGACTTCGCGTTCCCCAACAACAAGACCCATGCCGGTTGGGATGACGGCGACCTTGGCCCGCAATTGGTCGCGGCTCGTCATTGGGTGTTGGATGGGCATGGGCAGCGGGTCAAGACTCAGCTCAATTTCCGTAGTTACTTGTGTGAGCTGGAGCGCTATATCGCTGCGCATCCACACGTCGTCTTCTACAACAGCAGTCGAGCTGGGGCCATGATTGTCGGCACGACATTTCATCCGGAGTTCAGTCGATGAGCGAAGAGCTACTCGTTGATCAGGCCCGGCAATGTTCAGCGTTGTTTCGTCTGGGAAGGGATGTCGAGGCGGCGCTGGTCATGGTCGAGGTAGCGGAGCAGGTGCAGTCGCGGGTCGGCGGGGCAGACAGCCAGATCGCGGCCCGGTGGATGGCATTGCTGACAGGCATGCTGGATAGCCAGGAGCGACAGGACTGGCTGGCGCTCGCGGATTACCTTGAATACGAACTGGTTGATTTACTGATGGCTGTCAATTCCGCGTAATGCCGTGGCAGGTCAACGCAAGCGGGGCGTAAGGAAGGGTTGTGGCAGTTCTCTGGCGTCATTTTTTGGTGGTTGGATCGTCGCTATGGCTTGGTTTTACAGGGGGTGGCAGTGTGATGGCAAAAAATTTCAAAAATCCCCTCAAGCAACCTGCATTCGCGACGATAACTATTACGAAGGTTCTCTAGGCCATACCGGGCGGTTGCCAGGGCCGGAAGCCGTAGTACCCAACCAACGAGGAATTCGTCATGGCTTTAACAGTAAACACCAACACTACATCTCTGGGTGTTCAGAAGAACCTGAACCGTGCTTCCGACGCGCTGTCGACTTCGATGACTCGCCTGTCTTCCGGCCTGAAAATCAACAGCGCCAAAGACGACGCCGCCGGCCTGCAGATCGCTACCCGTATGACCTCGCAGATCCGTGGTCAGACCATGGCTATCAAAAACGCCAACGACGGTGTTTCGATCGCTCAGACCGCTGAAGGCGCTCTGCAAGAATCGACCAACATCCTGCAGCGTATGCGTGAAATCGCAGTTCAGTCGCGTAACGACTCCAACGGCACTGCTGACCGTACCGCTCTGGACAAAGAATACCAACAGTCGGTTGCTGAACTGACCCGTATCGCTCAGTCGACTAACCTGAACGGCAAGGCGCTGCTGGACGGTACCGCTGGTGCGATGGAGTTCCAGGTTGGTTCCAACACCACCTCCGACAACCAGATCACTCTGACCCTGGCTTCGAGCTTCGACTCCAGCGCCCTGGGCATGACCGGTACTACCATTTCCGGTACCTCCAACGCAGCCAACCACTCTGCTGTAGCGTCGGCTATCTCGGCTATCGACGCCGCTCTGTCGCGAATCAACAGCACTCGTGCTGACCTGGGTGCTGCACAAAACCGTTTCTCCAGCACCATCTCCAACCTGCAAAACATCAACGAAAACGCCAGTGCTGCACTGAGCCGCGTACAAGATACCGACTTCGCTGCTGAAACTGCACAGCTGACCAAGCAACAAACTCTGCAACAAGCTTCCACCGCAGTTCTGGCTCAGGCCAACCAACTGCCATCCGCTGTACTGAAACTGCTTCAGTAATAGCCGATGAGTTTTAGCGGGGGAGTGCGCTTGTCGCGCTCTCTCGCTTTTTACTTTAAGAGGTGATGGACATGGATATGAGCGTCAAGCTGAACTTGTCTTATCCTGCGGCCCAGCAGGCGACGACTGTTGCCGATAAGCCTGCGGAAAAGCCTCGAGCGGAAACTGCGCCAGTGGTTGCCGTCAAGGAAGAAGGTAAAAAAGACCAGACCGAGCAGGAAAAACTGAAGATGGCCGTTCAGGAAATCGAAAAGTTCGTTCAGTCGGTCAAGCGTAACCTGGAGTTCTCGATTGACGAGCCTTCAGGCAAAGTTGTGGTCAAAGTGATTGCCAGTGACTCCGGTGAGGTGATTCGTCAAATCCCCAACGAAGAAGTCCTTAAGCTGGCGAACAGTTTGAATGATGCAAGCAGTCTGTTGTTCAGCGCAAAAGTCTGACAACTGGCACGAATTTTGTTGCTATGTTCTTTTGGGCGTTGTAGTGGTCAAAAGGCCGGCGACACACTGAAGGGAGTTCCACATGGCAAGTCCAATTCTACCGGGCACGGGCTTAGGCTCCGGTATTAATACCGGTGATATCGTCAAGGCTCTGGTCAACGCCGACAAGGCGGCCAAGCAGAATCAGATCGATCGTCAGACGACCACCAATACTGCGCAGATTTCCGGTATTGGTACTCTCAAAAGTGTCCTGGCGAACTTCCAGGCTGCAATCAAGAAGCTGCAAGATACGCAAGCTCCGCAGTTCCTGGGTTACAACGCCACGTCCGCCGACGCGAAAGTATTGACCGCTGTGGCCAGCAACACGGCCGTCAACGGTTCCTACGTGGTCAAGGTCAATAACCTTGCGACCTCGTCCAAAGTGGCCACCGCGGCCTTTGCCGGCGGTGCCAGCAGTGCCGTTGCGAGCGGCACGCTCAATATCACGCAAAATGGCGTATCCAGTTCTGTCACCATTCCGGCCGGCGCGACGTTGCAGTCGGTTCGCGATGCGATCAACACCCAGCAGGGTGCGAACGGTTTCAGCGCGAACATCGTGACCGACTCGTTTGGCTCGCGTCTGGTGATGGGGTCCACGGCGACCGGTGCGGGCTCCGACATCACCCTCAGCGGTATCGCGGGTCTGGAGATTAATGCCGGCCAGCAAATGGGTGCAGCACCGACAGCGACTTCGGCGGGTGCCATCGGCGATTTCGCGGTGGACGCCAGTTTCACCGTGGACGGGCTCGCGCTGACTAGCAAAAGCAACAAGGTTGACTCGGCTATTTCCGGCTTGACCCTGAATTTGGTCGCCGGTGGTACCACGACGGTGACGGTTGGCCCGAACAGTGATGGCCTGAAAAAATCCATCCAAGCTTTCGTTGATGCCTATAACCAGGTTGTGACCAATGTTAATACGCTGACCAAGCCTTCCCTGGATAGCAATGGCAAGCCGACCGTTGCTGCAGCACTGACCGGTGACCCGTTGGCGCGCAGCGTTCTGGCATCGATTCGTACGCCGTTGGTCACAACGGGGGCGGGTGACAAACTCACTGTTCTGTCGCAATTGGGTATCACCACCAATCAGAAAACCGGTGCGCTGGATTTCGATAGCACCAAGTTCTCGACCGCGATGGATACCCAGAAGCTCGGTGGTGAAGTTCAGAAGCTGTTCCTGGGCGATCCGACGGCGACTGGCGATGCCTCCATGGGTCTGTTGACGCGCATGAACGATGCAATCACCCCTTACACGGTCACTGGCAGTGATGGGATCCTGGATACCCGTTCGACTAACCTGGCCAAGGCCAAGACGAATCTGGCCAGCCAGCAGGCAGCCCTGGATCGTCGGGTCGAGACGCTGACGGCGGTGTTGACCAAGAAGTACAACGACATGGATTCCCTTGTCGGCAAGCTGAAGGCAACGGCGAGCAATATTACTTCGATGTTCGATGCGATGAACGCACAGAAGAACGCTTCATAGCGCCTAAACGCCAAAAGCCCGGCAGCGGATTCCGCTTGTCGGGCTTTTTTAGTTTCGGATTAAAGATTTTTGACGCTATGTCGATAGCTTGATTATACGAATCACAGAGTTTTGGATGAGGTAAACATGAACCCGATGTTAGCCCTTCGGCAGTACCAGAAGATTGGCGCGCAAGCCCAGACTTCCGAGGCCAGTCCTCATCGTCTGGTGCAAATGCTCATGGAAGGCGGTCTGGATCGCATCGCTCAGGCCAAAGGTGCCATGGAGCGCAAGGACGTCGCCAATAAGGGTGTTTTTATCGGCAAGGCCATCGGCATTATCGGTGGTTTGCGAGAGGGGCTGGACCTGGAGAAGCAGGCGGAGTCCGTCAGTGAGCTGGATAGTCTCTACGCTTACATGATGAAGCGTCTGGCGGAAGCCAACCTCAGGACCGATCCAAAAATCCTCGACGAAGTCGCCGACCTGCTTCGCACGGTCAAAGACGGTTGGGATGCCATTGGCGCACCTGCTCCCCAGTTTTAAGGAGATCACCATGAGTCTTGTATTGCAGCGAATCGAGCATACCCGGGACGCCCTGGTCGAGGCATTGGCCGAGCGTAACTGGGAGGCCATCGGTGAATTGGACCTGGCTTGCCGTTCCTGCATGGAAGACGTCTTGAGTGAAGCTTCGGTGGACGAGACCGCGTTGCGCGAAAACCTGGAGGAGTTGCTGGGGGTGTATAAACAGCTCCTGGAAGCGGCGACGGGGGAGCGACAAGCGATAGTCGACGAGATGTCGCAGATCCACCAAGCACAGAACGCGGCAAAGGTTTACCATCTGTTTGGTTAATTAACCCTCAGTTAATCCAAACATAGTGCGCCATAAATTTGACTGTGCACGGTTTTTTGACTTAACTAGTGGCTGGTTCCAGATTTCAGGCGTCTACAGGCACAACGTGTCTGCAAGCGTCTAGCTTGCCCCTCATTTTGGGCATTGAGTTGACTAGGGAAGTTGCTATTGCATGTGGCGTGAAACCAAAATTCTGCTGATTGATGACGATAGCGTCCGCCGCCGCGATTTGGCGGTGATTTTAAATTTTCTTGGCGAAGAAAATTTACCCTGCGGCAGCCATGACTGGCAGCAGGCGGTCGGCTCTCTGTCATCAAGTCGTGAAGTAATCTGTGTCCTCATCGGGACGGTAAATGCTCCTGGTGCACTTTTGGGCCTGTTAAAGACACTCTCAACCTGGGATGAGTTCCTTCCAGTTTTGTTAATGGGCGATAATTCTTCCATTGACTTGCCGGAAGACCAGCGTCGCCGAGTGCTTTCGACGCTCGAAATGCCGCCCAGCTACAGCAAACTGCTCGATTCGCTGCACCGTGCCCAGGTCTATCGCGAGATGTATGACCAGGCCCGTGAGCGCGGTCGTCACCGTGAACCGAATCTTTTCCGCAGCCTTGTCGGCACCAGCCGGGCGATTCAACACGTCCGTCAGATGATGCAGCAAGTTGCCGACACCGACGCCAGCGTGCTGATCCTCGGTGAGTCCGGCACTGGCAAGGAAGTGGTCGCGCGCAATCTGCACTACCACTCCAAGCGTCGTGAAGCGCCGTTCGTTCCGGTCAACTGCGGGGCGATTCCGGCCGAGTTGCTGGAAAGCGAATTGTTCGGTCACGAGAAGGGTGCCTTCACCGGGGCGATCACCAGCCGTGCCGGGCGTTTCGAGCTGGCCAACGGCGGTACGCTGTTCCTCGACGAAATCGGCGACATGCCGCTGCCGATGCAGGTCAAGCTGTTGCGCGTCTTGCAGGAGCGCACGTTCGAGCGCGTGGGCAGCAACAAGACCCAAAGCGTCGATGTGCGGATCATTGCGGCGACCCACAAGAATCTCGAAAGCATGATCGAGATCGGCACGTTCCGCGAAGACCTCTACTATCGCCTGAACGTGTTCCCGATCGAGATGGCGCCGTTGCGTGAGCGCGTCGAAGACATTCCGTTGCTGATGAACGAGTTGATCTCGCGCATGGAGCACGAGAAGCGCGGTTCGATCCGTTTCAACTCGGCGGCGATCATGTCGCTGTGCCGTCACGGCTGGCCGGGCAACGTTCGCGAGCTGGCCAACCTGGTGGAGCGCATGGCGATCATGCACCCGTACGGGGTGATCGGCGTGGTCGAGTTGCCGAAGAAATTCCGCTACGTCGATGACGAAGACGAGCAGTTGGTCGACAGCCTGCGCAGTGATCTCGAAGAGCGGGTGGCCATCAACGGTCATACCCCGGACTTCACCGCCAATGCGTTGCTGCCGCCGGAAGGCCTGGACCTGAAGGACTACCTCGGCGGTCTGGAGCAAGGGTTGATTCAGCAGGCGCTGGATGACGCCAACGGCATTGTGGCGCGGGCGGCCGAACGGCTGCGTATTCGTCGCACGACCCTGGTGGAGAAGATGCGCAAGTACGGCATGAGTCGTCGTGATGGTGATGAACAGGCGGATGATTGACGCCTGTTTTTCAACTCCTTCATTTATAGGCAGTTTTTTTTAGGCACGGGTATTGCTACATCCCTCGCAACGTTCCGTTTAACTGACGGTCAACCACGCGAGAGAGCACAATGCCCCAAGCCGCCCAGATGTCTCCTGTCCCTGATGTTTCGGGGCAACCGTCGTCCGTAGAGCAGGCAAGCCGGCTTGGCCTTGAGCAGGCGTTTGCGCTGTTCAACCAGATGTCGAGCCAATTGACCGATTCCTACAGCATGCTCGAAGCCCGGGTCACCGAGCTCAAGGGTGAGCTGGCGGTGGTCAGCGCCCAGCGCATGCAGGAGCTGGCGGAAAAAGAGCGTCTGGCCAACCGGCTGCAAAACCTCCTCGATCTATTGCCCGGCGGCGTCATCGTCATCGACGCCCAAGGCATCGTGCGTGAAGCCAATCCCGCCGCGTGTGAGTTGCTCGGCTTGCCCCTCGAAGGCGAGCTGTGGCGTCATGTCATTGCGCGATGCTTTGCGCCGCGCGAAGACGATGGTCACGAAATCTCCCTCAAGGACGGTCGACGCCTGTCGATCGCTACCCGCTCGCTGGATGCCGAACCCGGTCAGTTGGTGTTGCTCAACGACCTGACTGAAACCCGTCATCTGCAAGATCAACTGGCCCGCCATGAGCGCCTGTCGTCGCTCGGTCGCATGGTCGCCTCGTTGGCCCATCAGATTCGTACGCCGTTGTCCGCCGCGTTGCTCTATGCCAGTCATTTGACTGAGCAGGAACTGCCGGTCGCCACGCAGCAGCGTTTTGCCGGCCGCCTGAAAGAGCGTCTGCATGAGCTGGAACACCAGGTGCGCGACATGCTGGTGTTCGCTCGCGGTGAGCTGCCGTTGACCGATCGCGTCACCCCAAAAATGCTGATGCAGTCGCTGCAGGCGGCGGCGCTGACTCATGTTCAGGATCTGCCGGTGCGCTGGCAATGCGACAGTCATGCCGGTGAGTTGCTGTGCAATCGCGACACGCTGGTCGGAGCGATCCTCAATCTGATCGAAAACGCCATTCAGGCCAGCGCCGGCAACGTCCGTTTGAAGGTTCACCTGTATACCCGCGACAACAACCTGCGCATATCGGTCAGCGACAGCGGCAGTGGTATCGACACGAAGGTGTTGGCACGTTTGGGCGAGCCGTTTTTCACCACCAAAACCACCGGTACCGGTCTGGGCCTGACCGTGGTCAAGGCAGTGGCCCGTGCTCATCAGGGGGAATTGCAGTTGCGTTCGCGGCCGGGTCGCGGCACTTGCGCGCAGGTGATCCTGCCGCTTTTCGCGGGTGAGCAGCCCAGCGCTCAGGGAGTGAAGTGAAGGATATGACCATCAAGGTTTTACTGGTCGAGGATGATCGCGCGCTACGGGAAGCACTGGCCGATACGCTGTTACTTGCCGGACACGATTACAAGGCGGTCGGTTCGGCGGAAGAGGCGCTGGCTGCAGTTGGCGCCGAGGCATTTAGCCTGGTGGTCAGTGACGTCAACATGCCGGGCATGGACGGTCATCAGCTGCTTGGATTGCTGCGGGCTCGTCAGCCGCAACTGCCGGTGTTGTTGATGACCGCTCACGGTGCGGTCGAGCGTGCGGTCGACGCCATGCGTCAAGGTGCGGCGGATTACCTGGTCAAGCCGTTCGAGCCCAAAGCCTTGCTCGACCTGGTGGCGCGTCACGCCTTGGGCAATCTCGGCGCGACCGAGAGCGAGGGGCCTGTGGCGTTCGAGCCGGCCAGTGCGCAATTGCTGGAATTGGCTGCGCGGGTGGCGCGCAGTGATTCCACGGTGTTGATCTCCGGTGAGTCCGGGACCGGCAAGGAAGTGCTGGCGCGTTACATCCATCAGCACTCCCATCGCGCCAGTCAGCCGTTCATTGCGATCAACTGCGCAGCGATTCCGGACAACATGCTTGAAGCCACTTTGTTCGGTCACGAGAAGGGTTCGTTCACTGGCGCCATCGCGGCGCAGGCCGGCAAGTTCGAGCAGGCCGATGGCGGGACGATCCTGCTCGATGAAATTTCTGAAATGCCCCTCGGCCTACAGGCCAAGTTACTGCGCGTATTGCAGGAGCGTGAAGTCGAGCGAGTCGGCGCACGCAAGCCGATCATGCTGGATATTCGAGTGGTCGCTACCACTAACCGTGACCTGGCCGGTGAAGTGGCGGCGGGGCGTTTCCGCGAAGATCTTTACTATCGCCTGTCGGTGTTCCCGTTGGCCTGGCGTCCGCTGCGCGAGCGCACCGCCGACATCCTGCCGCTGGCCGAGCGCCTTCTGGCCAAACACGTCAATAAAATGAAGCATGCCGCGGCAAGGCTTTCGCCTGAGGCGCAGGCGTGCCTGATCGGCTATCCGTGGCCGGGCAATGTGCGTGAGCTGGATAACGCGATTCAACGTGCCTTGATTCTGCAACAGGGCGGTTTGATCCAGCCGCAGGATTTCTGCCTGGCCGGGCCTGTGGCGTGTGCGCCATTGCCGGCATTGGCGCCGGTGCCTGCACGAGCAGTGGAAGTCGACACCGAATCGGCGGGCGCTCTCGGCGATGACCTGCGGCGCCGTGAGTTCCAGATGATCATCGACACCTTGCGCTCCGAGCGCGGTCGTCGCAAGGAAGCCGCCGAGCGACTGGGCATCAGCCCGCGCACCTTACGCTACAAGCTGGCACAGATGCGCGATGCCGGAATGGATGTGGAAGCGTATTTGTTCGCCACGTAACGGTCGGCAAAAAAAGCACATGAGAGCTTTTGTTTAGAGCGGCCACGGAGCTGGCACCCTTGTTGCTAACACCTCACTACTCGCCGAGTGAGTGTCAAAAAATTGCGAGTAGCCAAAGAGAGCAGACCATGAGCCAAGGTATTGAATTCAACCGGTTGATGCTGGATATGCGCGCCATGCAAATGGATGCCATGTCTGCGCCGAAATCGACTGCCGCAGTTCCTGAAATGGGTGGCAGCAGCTTTGCCGACATGCTCGGTCAGGCCGTCAATAAAGTGAACGACACCCAGCAGGCATCCAATCAGTTGGCCAGTGCCTTTGAGATCGGTAAAAGCGGCGTCGACCTGACGGACGTGATGATTTCCTCACAGAAGGCCAGTGTGTCTTTTCAGGCACTGACCCAAGTGCGTAACAAGCTGGTTCAGGCTTACCAAGACATCATGCAGATGCCGGTTTAAGGACGAGATTGAGTCATGGCAGAAGCAATCGCCGATAATGTTCCGGCCAAGGCCACTCCAATAGACGGCAAACCGCCGTTGTTCGGGTTGTCTTTCCTGGAAAACCTCTCCGAGATGACCATGTTGCGTCAGGTGGGCCTGTTGGTCGGCCTGGCTGCGAGCGTGGCGATTGGTTTTGCCGTCGTGTTGTGGTCCCAGCAGCCGGACTACCGGCCTCTATACGGCAGCCTTGCCGGCATGGACGCCAAACAGGTCATGGAAACCCTGGCCGCCGCCGACATTCCCTATACCGTCGAACCGAATTCCGGTGCCTTGCTGGTCAAGGCCGATGACCTGTCCCGTGCGCGGCTCAAGCTCGCGGCCGCTGGTGTCACTCCCAGCGACGGCAACATCGGTTTCGAGATTCTCGACAAGGAACAGGGGCTGGGTACCAGTCAGTTCATGGAAGCGACCCGTTATCGTCGCGGCCTCGAAGGCGAACTGGCCCGGACCATTTCCAGCCTGAACAACGTCAAGGGTGCCCGCGTGCACCTGGCGATTCCGAAAAGTTCGGTGTTCGTGCGTGACGAGCGCAAGCCAAGCGCTTCGGTTCTGGTTGAACTGTATTCCGGTCGCTCGCTGGAGCCAGGCCAGGTCGTCGCCATCATCAATCTGGTGGCGACCAGCGTTCCCGAACTGAGCAAATCGCAGATCACCGTCGTCGACCAGAAGGGCAACCTGCTGTCGGATCAGGCGGAAAACTCCGAGCTGACCATGGCCGGCAAGCAGTTCGATTACAGCCGTCGCATGGAAAGCATGCTGACTCAGCGCGTGCACAACATCCTGCAACCGGTGCTGGGCAACGACCGCTATAAAGCCGAAGTCTCGGCCGATGTGGATTTCAGCGCCGTCGAATCGACTTCCGAGCAGTTCAACCCGGATCAACCGGCGTTGCGCAGCGAGCAGTCGGTCAACGAACAACGTACCGCCAGCAATGGCCCGCAAGGTGTGCCGGGTGCCTTGAGCAACCAGCCGCCGTCGCCTGCCTCGGCGCCGCAAACCACTGGTGGCGCCACCGCGTCGGCCGGCATGGTGCAGCCAGGCCAGCCACTGCTCGATGCCAACGGTCAGCAAATCATGGACCCGGCCACCGGTCAGCCGATGCTGGCGCCGTACCCGGCGGACAAGCGTCAACAATCCACCAAGAACTTCGAACTCGACCGTTCCATCAGCCACACCAAGCAACAGCAGGGCCGTTTGAATCGCCTGTCGGTGTCGGTGGTGGTGGACGATCAGGTCAAGGTCAACGCGGCCAATGGCGAAACCACCCGTGCGCCGTGGAGCGCCGATGAATTGGCGCGCTTCACTCGCCTGGTGCAGGACGCGGTCGGTTTCGACGCCAGCCGTGGCGACAGCGTCAGCGTGATCAACATGCCGTTCTCCGCCGAGCGCGGTGAAGTGATCGCCGATATTCCGTTCTATTCCCAGCCGTGGTTCTGGGACATCGTCAAGCAAGTGCTGGGTGTGTTGTTCATCCTGGTGCTGGTGTTCGGTGTGCTGCGTCCGGTGCTCAACAACATCACCGGTGGCGGCAAAGGCAAGCAACTCGCGGCCTTTGGCAGCGACGTGGAACTCGGTGGCATGGGCGGCCTGGACGGCGAACTGGCCAACGACCGCGTCAGCCTCGGTGGCCCGACCAGCATCCTGCTGCCGAGCCCGAGCGAAGGCTATGACGCACAGTTGAACGCAATCAAGAGTCTGGTGGCAGAAGATCCGGGTCGCGTGGCCCAGGTCGTGAAAGAGTGGATTAACGCAGATGAGTGATAACCGAGCCGCTGTCGCCAAACTGTCCCGGGTTGATAAAGCCGCGATTCTGCTGCTGTCCCTGGGTTCTACGGATGCCGCACAAGTGCTGCGCCACATGGGGCCCAAAGAGGTCCAGCGTGTGGGCGTGGCCATGGCCCAGATGGGTAACGTGCACCGCGAGCAGGTCGAACAGGTCATGAGTGAGTTCGTCGACATCGTCGGCGACCAGACCAGCCTGGGCGTCGGCTCCGATGACTACGTGCGCAAAATGCTCACCCAGGCCCTGGGCGAAGACAAGGCCAACGGCCTGATCGACCGGATCTTGCTGGGTGGCAACACCAGTGGCCTCGACAGCCTGAAGTGGATGGAACCGCGCGCCGTCGCCGACGTGATCCGTTACGAGCACCCGCAGATCCAGGCGATCGTGGTGGCGTACCTCGATCCGGACCAGGCCGGTGAAGTGCTGGGCAACTTCGACCATAAGGTGCGGCTGGACATCATCCTGCGTGTGTCTTCGCTGAACACCGTGCAGCCGGCGGCCCTGAAAGAGCTCAACCAGATTCTCGAGAAGCAGTTCTCCGGCAACTCGAATGCCTCGCGTACCACCCTGGGTGGCATCAAGCGCGCGGCAGACATCATGAACTTCCTCGACAGCTCGATCGAAGGTCAGCTGATGGACTCGATACGCGAAGTCGACGAAGACCTGTCCGGTCAGATCGAAGACCTCATGTTCGTGTTCAACAACCTGTCCGATGTCGACGACCGTGGTATTCAGGCGCTGTTGCGCGAGGTGTCCTCGGACGTCCTGGTGCTGGCCCTCAAAGGCTCGGACGAGGGCGTCAAGGAAAAGATCTTCAAGAACATGTCCAAACGAGCGGCCGAACTGTTGCGCGACGACCTCGAGGCCAAAGGCCCGGTGCGTGTCAGCGACGTGGAAACGGCGCAGAAAGAAATCCTCACCATTGCCCGCCGTATGGCCGAAGCCGGAGAAATCGTTCTCGGCGGGAAGGGCGGCGAAGAGATGATCTAAGGTCACTATGTCGTCCAAACATGATGAGTCCCAGACCGACCTGATCCGTGGCAAGGACGTCGCAGGTTTCGACGTCTGGGCGCTGCCCAGCTTCGACCCGTTTGTGCCGGAACCCGAGCCGGAACCGGAACCCGAACCGCCGGAAATGGAAGAAGTGCCGCTGGAAGAAGTCCAGCCACTGACCCTCGAAGAGCTCGAAAGCATTCGCCAGGAGGCCTACAACGAAGGCTTCGCGGTTGGCGAGAAAGAAGGTTTCCACAGCACCACGCTCAAGGTCCGTCAGGAAGCCGAAGTGGCCCTGACGGCCAAGATCGCGGGCCTGGAACAGCTGATGGCCAACCTGTTCGAACCGATTGCCGAGCAGGACACCCAGATCGAAAAGTCGCTGGTCGACCTTGTGCAGCACATCACCAAACAGGTTATTCAGCGCGAGCTGGCCATCGACTCGACGCAGATCGAACACGTCATGCGTGAAGCGCTCAAGCTCTTGCCACTGGGCGTGGGCAATGTGCGGTTGTACGTCAACCCGCAGGATTTCGAACAGGTCAAAGCCCTGCGCGAGCGCCATGAAGAAACCTGGCGCATCGTCGAGGACGAATCCTTGTTGCCGGGCGGTTGCCGGGTCGAGACCGAACACAGCCGTATCGATGCGACCATCGAAACCCGTGTGACCCAGGTCATGGCCAAGCTGTTCGACCAACTCCACGATCAGGCGTTGCACCCGGCCGCGCCGGACCTCAGCCTGGAATTGCCGATCGACAAGAAGCCTGCCGTCACCCCGGTCGAACCGGAACTGGACGATCCCGATGCGCCTTGATCGCACCAGCTTCGCCAAACGCCTCGGCAGCTATGCCGAGGCCACGGAGCTGGCTGGCGCGCCGATCCTCGAAGGTCGCCTGTTGCGCATGGTCGGCCTGACCCTCGAAGCCGAAGGCTTGCGCGCCGCCATGGGCAGCCGCTGCATGGTCATCAACGATGACAGCTATCACCCGGTGCAGGTCGAAGCCGAAGTCATGGGCTTCTCCGGCAGCAAAGTCTTTCTGATGCCGGTCGGCAGCGTCGCCGGCATTGCGCCAGGCGCACGCGTGGTTCCCTTGGCGGACAACGGTCGATTGCCGATGGGCATGAGTATGCTCGGGCGGGTGCTCGATGGCGCCGGTCGTGCGCTGGATGGCAAGGGCGGGATGAAGGCTGAAGACTGGGTGCCAATGGACGGCCCGACCATCAACCCGCTCAAGCGTGACCCGATCAGCCAGCCGCTGGACGTGGGCATTCGCTGCATCAACGGTTTGTTGACGGTCGGTCGCGGTCAGCGCCTCGGGTTGTTCGCCGGTACCGGCGTCGGCAAGAGTGTGCTGTTGGGCATGATGACCCGCTTTACCGAAGCCGACATTATCGTCGTCGGGCTGATCGGTGAGCGGGGTCGAGAAGTTAAAGAGTTCATCGAACACATCCTCGGTGAAGAGGGGCTAAAGCGTTCAGTGGTGGTGGCGTCGCCGGCGGACGATGCGCCGCTGATGCGTCTGCGCGCTGCCATGTACTGCACGCGGATCGCTGAGTATTTTCGCGACAAGGGCAAGAATGTCCTGTTGCTGATGGATTCCCTGACCCGTTTCGCCCAGGCCCAGCGGGAAATCGCCCTGGCCATCGGCGAACCGCCGGCGACCAAGGGCTATCCGCCGTCGGTGTTTGCCAAGTTGCCGAAACTGGTGGAGCGGGCCGGTAACGCCGAAAAGGGCGGCGGTTCGATCACTGCGTTCTACACGGTATTGTCTGAAGGCGATGACCAGCAGGACCCGATCGCCGACTCGGCGCGGGGCGTGCTTGACGGGCACATCGTGCTGTCCCGGCGTCTGGCCGAGGAAGGGCATTACCCGGCCATCGACATCGAGGCATCCATCAGCCGGGTCATGCCATCGGTGGTCGGCATCAAGCACTTGAACCACGCACAGATGTTCAAGCAATACTGGTCGCGCTATCAGCAGAGCCGCGACCTGATCAGCGTTGGCGCCTATGTGCCCGGCGGGGACCGGGAAACCGATACCGCGATCAATCTGCAACCGGCCATGACCATGTACCTGCGTCAGGGCTTGAACGACAACATCAGCATGGGCGCCAGCGAAAACCATCTCGCGTCGGTCTTCGCGCCAGCGCCGGGCGGTTAACCGGTCATGGCCCCGAGTCGCGCAACACGTCTGGCGCCCGTGGTGGAAATGGCTGAAAAGGCCGAGAAAACCGCCGTCCAGCGCCTGGGGCACTTCCAGGGCCAGGTTCGTTTGGCAGAAAGTAAACTCGCCGACCTCGAAGCCTTCCGTCTCGACTACCAGGAACAATGGATCGTGCGCGGCAGCGGCGGCGTTTCGGGTCAGTGGCTGCTGGGCTATCAGGGTTTTCTCGCGCAATTGGGCACGGCCATCGACCAGCAGCGCCAGAGCCTGAACTGGCATCAAAACAATCTGAACAAGGCCCGAGAAGCCTGGCAGCAGGCGTTTGCCCGGGTCGAAGGCTTGCGCAAACTGGTTCAGCGCTACATGGATGAGGCACGGCAACTGGAAGACAAGCGCGAGCAGAAGCTGCTGGATGAATTGTCCCAGCGGTTGCCGCGTCAGGATTCGTATTGAGTGTTGGTCTCAAAGGATTGCAGCCTACGGCAGCACCTGCACGGGTGCATGCAAACCTGATTCCGGAGACGCTGTCGAAGGCTGCGATCTTTTGACCTTGCTCCAGCCCCCGGCAAGTGCTAAACCTTGTACACGTACGTTCGCCAATGACAAGGAAGCCGTGAAATGTCAGTCGTTACAGAAGTATCCCCGGATGGGCAAAAGTTGACGATTTCGGTTAAGGGGCGATTCGATTTCGGTCGTCATCAGGAGTTTCGTGAGTCCTACGAGCGACTCAACCAGAAACCCGAGTCCATCGTCGTAGATCTGAAGGAAGCCACCTATCTCGACAGTTCGGCGCTTGGCATGTTGCTTTTGCTGCGCGATCACGCCGGTGGCGACAACTCCGATATTCGTGTCGTCAACAGCAGTAGCGATGTGAAGAAAATCCTCGCCATCTCCAACTTCGACAAGCTGTTCGACATCAGTTGACTGTCATGCAGCCGCTCGAGCCGCTGACGATTCTGATCGCCGAAGACAGTGCGGCCGATCGTATGCTGCTGTCGACTATTGTCCGTCGTCAGGGGCATGAAGTGCTGACAGCCAGTAATGGCGCCGAGGCGGTCGAGGCGTTTCGCTCGCAGCGGCCGCACCTGGTGCTGATGGACGCCATGATGCCGGTGATGGATGGCTTCGAGGCCGCGCAGCAGATCAAGGCGCTGGCCGGCGAAACCCTGGTGCCGATCATCTTTCTGACGTCGCTGACCGAAAGCGAAGCCCTGGCTCGTTGTCTGGAGGCGGGGGGCGACGACTTTCTGGCAAAGCCTTACAACCAGGTGATCCTTGCGGCCAAGATCAAGGCAATGGACCGCTTGCGGCGTTTGCAGGCCACGGTGCTGGAACAGCGCGACCTGATCGCCAGGCATCATGATTACCTGCTCAACGAACAGCGAGTGGCCAAAGCCGTGTTCGACAAGGTGGCCCACTCCGGTTGCCTGAATGCGCCGAATATCCGTTATCTGCAATCGCCCTATGCGCTGTTCAACGGCGATCTGTTGCTGGCCGCGTTTACCCCGGCCGGCGACATGCATGTGTTGCTCGGTGATTTCACCGGTCATGGTTTGCCGGCCGCTGTCGGTGCCATGCCGTTGGCCGAAGTTTTCTATGGCATGACCGCCAAGGGTTATGGTTTGTCCGAAACCCTGCGCGAGATGAACGCCAAGCTCAAACGTATCCTGCCGGTCGACATGTTCTGCTGCGCGACCCTGTTGCGCCTGAGCTTTCAGCGAGGGTCGGTGGAGGTCTGGAACGGCGGGATGCCGGACGGCTATTTGCACAACGCCACCAGTGGCGAGCGTACAGCGCTCACGGCACGGCACTTGCCGCTGGGTGTGCTGAGCCCGCAAATCTTCGATGACCGCACCGAGGTGTTCCCGATGGCCGTCGGGGATCGGGTGTTCCTATTGTCTGACGGAGTGATTGATACCTGCGATGCCAATGAGCAGTTGTTTGGTGTCGAGCGACTTGAGCAGGTGTTTGCAGTCAATCGTCAGCCTGATGCGCTGTTCGAAGAAATCGAGCAGGCCCTGCGGGACTTTCGCGGCGAGGCTCGCGATGACGTGAGCATGGTTGAAGTCCGTCTGCTGGAAGCTGCGCAACTGAGCCCGCCGGCGCTGGTGTATTCCGACAGCGGCCAGTCGAGCCCGCTCGACTGGTCGGTAAGTTTCGAGTTCCGCGCCGCCACCCTCAAACGCTTCAACCCGCTGCCGTATCTGTTGCAATTGCTGTTTGAGGTGCATGGCTTGCGCGCTCAGAGTGGTGCGCTCTACAGCGTGCTGGCAGAGCTTTACTCCAATGCCCTGGAGCATGGCGTGCTAGGTCTGGATTCGAGTCTCAAACGCGATGCTTCGGGTTTTGCGCGTTATTATCAGCAGCGCAGTGCGCGCCTGGACGAATTGCAGGACGGCTATGTGCGCGTACATTTGCAGGTGACGCCAAAAGGCGAAGGCGGTTGCCTGACTGTTCGAGTCGAAGACAGTGGCAAGGGCTTCGATGTGGTACGGGTGATGGAGCGTCCCGTCGATGATGTCCGTTTGTCGGGACGTGGCGTCAGTTTGATCCGACAGTTGAGTCATCATGCGAGCTGGTCCGATAATGGGCGCAGTGCTCGCGTGGAGTTTTTCTGGGAGGCTCAGGCATAATCCCAGGCATTCTTGATCAAAGGAGTGAACAAGTGGACGACACACATCTGGATCGCGACGTGCTGAGCGCGTTGCAAGAAGTTATGGAGGACGGGTATCCAGAATTGCTCGATACCTTTCTCAGCGATTCCGAAGAGCGATTGAGCTTGCTGCGCAAGGCTGACGATGCCGATCGGTTAGGTGCCACGGCACACAGTTTCAAGGGCAGCAGCAGCAACATGGGCGCGACTCGGCTGGCTGAGCTGTGCCATGAACTGGAACAGCGAGCCAAAGAGAAAAAACTCGAAGGCATAGAAGCGCTGGTTGGAGAGATCGACGGCGAATTCGCGATTGTTCGACCGCTTTTCGAGGCAGAGCGCCAGCGCTCCCTGGCTGAATAAGACAACCACCAGTCACTACGGATTGCATTACAGCTTAACCATCCGGCGCTTTTGGCGGCCAGCGAACAAAGCTGGCTCGACCCTTGCAGTCAACTCACTCAACTGTACCTACGATCCCAGTGCAGCGGAGACCGTTCCATGCCCGTTACCCCAAACATTCTTCTTCAGGCCGCGGCTGCGGCCAAGACTCAAGCCGCGTCCGCCAATACCCCGGCGTCTACGGCCGAGCCCGGGGACAAGGCGTCCAGCTTCGCTCAGGTCTACGCCAATCAGGCCCAGAACAAGCCTTCGGTTACGGCGGACGGATCGGCTAAACCCGTACGTGACAAAGCCTCGGACAACACTGGCAAAAAGGACGTGGGCAACGACTCGTCTGCCGCCCAGGAACCGACGGTTGCCGATAGCGGCAAATCCTTGCCCGCCGATAAACCGGCGCAGACCGATGACAAGACCGCTAACGATGGCGCGCCCGATACCGCTGAGCCGACGACGCCGATAGCCGATAGCGCGCCTGTCGATCCAGCCCTTGATCCGGCGTTGATGCAAGTGGTGCAGCCGGTGCTGCCAGCCCCTGTGCCGGAAACCTCGCCGGTTGTCGCCGCCGTGCAGTCAACCGTTCAAACACCCGTCGCGGCCGCCGTTACCACGGCAGCGACGCAAGCCGCTGCGACCACCGATCCTGATTTCGATCCCGAAGCCGATCCTCTCGATGCACTGCCGGCCGTGCGCATGGCGATGGAGCAGAGCGGGCACGTTTCGGCCGCCAGCCAGGCTCAGCCAAAAGCGGCGCCGACTCAGGCTCACGTCGACGGCGAGCTGACCTCGGCACAGACTTTTGCCGCGGGCATGGCGAGCATGCTCGACGTGCAAGCCGATCAGGACAGCACCAGCCAGGGCGGCGAGAAGGCGTTCAGTGGCCTGATCGATGACGGCCTCAAGGATCTCAAGTCCGCCAGCAGCGACACCCGTGTCGATGACTTCGCCAATCGTCTGGCGGCTCTGACCCAGGCAGCAACACCCAAGACTGCCAATGCATTGCCGGTGAACCAACCGATCGCCATGCATCAGAGCGGTTGGACCGAAGAGGTGGTCAACCGGGTCATGTACCTGTCCAGCGCCAATCTCAAGGCGGCGGATATACAGTTGCAACCGGCCGAACTGGGACGCCTCGATATTCGGGTGAACATGGTTCCGGATCAGCAGACCCAAGTGACCTTCATGAGCGCTCACCCAAGCGTTCGCGAAGCACTCGACGGGCAAATGCATCGCCTGCGGGACATGTTCGCGCAGCAGGGCATGGGCCAGGTCGACGTCAACGTTTCCGATCAGTCCCGTGGCTGGCAGGGCCAGGGGCAGGGGCAGGAACAGGCTCAACAGGGGCAGGGCGGGCGCACCAATGCCAGTGGCGGTCGACTCGATTCGATGGATGAAGAGCTTCCTGCGACGGTCGCTGATGTGGCCGCCAACGCCACCAGCGTGATCGGCACCAGCGCGGTCGATTACTACGCCTGATAAATCAGGACGCCCCTCAAAAGATCGCAGCCTTCGGCAGCTCCTACAGGGTGTACACCATCCAGGTGTAGGAGCTGCCGAAGGCTGCGATCTTTTGATTTTCGGTGTCTGCCTGCTGTCGCCCATATGTCCCCAGACACTTCTGGCATAACACTTGCTCTTGCCTTGCCGTGCGACTGTGAAAACCCGAATAGTGACGGATTATTGGCATGGCGAAGAGTGAAGCAGTAGTAAAAGACCCCGCAACCAAAGGCAAAATCAAGCTGATCATTGTGATCGTCGTGGCCCTGCTGCTGGCGATCGGCTTGTCCGTGGGGGCGACCTGGTTCTTCATGCACGGCGCCCAGAGCAAGCCTGCCGCCGCGGCTGAAACCGCTGTGGTCGGCAAGCAGCCGGCGATCTTCGAGCCAATGGCTCCAGCCTTCGTAGCCAACTACACCCAGAACGGCCGTCAGCGCTACATGCAGGTGAGCATCACCATGCAGGGGCGTAATCAGGCTGATCTGGAGGCGCTCAAAGTCCACATGCCAGTGATCCGCAACAACCTGGTCATGCTGTTTTCCGGTCAGGATTTCGCCACGCTGGCGACCCCGGTTGGCCAGGAGATGTTGCGTCAGAAAGCCACGGCCAGCGTTCAGGAAGTGGCGCAGAAAGAGCTGGGCAAAGTGGTGATCGAACAGTTGCTTTTCACTAATTTCGTACTGCAGTAGGAACACGACATGGCCGTGCAGGACCTGCTGTCCCAGGATGAGATCGATGCGCTGTTGCATGGCGTCGACGATGGTCTGGTACAGACCGATAACGCTGCCGAACCCGGCAGTGTCAAAAGCTACGACCTGACCAGCCAGGATCGCATCGTCCGTGGACGCATGCCGACGCTGGAAATGATCAACGAGCGTTTCGCCCGCTACACCCGCATCAGCATGTTCAACATGCTGCGCCGCTCGGCGGACGTTGCCGTCGGTGGCGTGCAGGTGATGAAGTTCGGCGAATACGTGCACTCGCTGTACGTGCCGACCAGCCTCAACCTGGTCAAGATCAAACCGCTGCGCGGCACCGCGCTGTTCATCCTCGACGCCAAACTGGTGTTCAAGCTGGTGGACAACTTCTTCGGCGGCGACGGCCGTCACGCGAAGATCGAAGGGCGTGAATTCACCCCCACCGAACTGCGTGTGGTGCGCATGGTGCTGGAGCAGGCTTTCGTCGATTTGAAGGAAGCCTGGCAGGCGATCATGGAAGTGAACTTCGAGTACATCAACTCGGAAGTGAACCCGGCCATGGCCAACATCGTCGGCCCGAGCGAAGCCATTGTGGTGTCGACGTTCCACATCGAACTCGATGGCGGTGGCGGCGACCTGCACGTGACCATGCCGTATTCGATGATCGAGCCGGTGCGCGAGATGCTCGATGCCGGCTTCCAGTCGGACCTCGACGATCAGGACGAACGCTGGATCAACGCCTTGCGCCAGGACGTGCTGGACGTCGACGTACCGATCGGTGCCACCGTTGCCCGCCGCCAGCTGCGCCTTCGCGACATCCTGCACATGCAGCCCGGCGACGTGATCCCGGTCGAGATGCCGGAAGAAATGATCATGCGCGCCAACGGCGTGCCGGCCTTCAAGGTCAAGATGGGTTCGCACAAAGGCAACCTCGCGTTGCAAGTGATCGAGCCGATCGAGCGCCGCTGACAGGCGCTCGTACCCCCTACGCATTTAACTGAATTGTTGCCCGCCGAGGACAAATGATGAACGACGATATGAACGCCCAGGACGACCAGGCACTGGCCGACGAATGGGCTGCGGCCCTGGAAGAAACCGGTGACGCCGGGCAGGCCGACATTGATGCGCTGCTGGCGGCCGATGCCGGTACGTCGGGCTCCAACCGTCTGCCGATGGAAGAGTTCGGCAGCGTGCCGAAGAACAACGATCCAGTGACGCTGGACGGTCCGAACCTGGACGTGATCCTTGATATCCCGGTGTCGATTTCCATGGAAGTCGGCAGCACCGACATCAACATCCGCAACCTGCTGCAACTCAACCAGGGTTCGGTGATCGAGCTCGATCGCCTGGCCGGTGAGCCGCTGGACGTGCTGGTCAACGGCACGCTCATCGCCCACGGCGAAGTGGTAGTGGTCAACGAAAAGTTCGGCATCCGCCTGACCGACGTGATCAGCCCAAGCGAACGCATCAAGAAGCTGCGCTGAGTGAACAAGGTTCTTGCGGTTCTGTTGGCCTTGCCATCCAGCGTGCTGGCGGCCGAGTCGGTGACGACTGCTGCGACAGCGGCCGCCGCGCCAGCCGTCAGCAGCGGTGTGGCCGGGCAATTGACGCAGTTGGTGTTTGGCTTGCTGCTGGTGCTGGGGTTGATCTTCTTCCTCGCCTGGCTGCTGCGCCGGGTCCAGCAGGCCGGGCCGGCCGGCAAGGGGCAAGTGATCGAGTTGATCGGTTCCCGGGCCCTCGGCCCCCGTGACCGTTTGATGCTGGTACAGGTCGGCAACGAACAGATTCTGCTCGGCCTGAGCCCCGGTACCATCACCGCGTTGCATGTGCTCAAGGAGCCGGTACAAGTGCCGAGCACAAACGAGAAAGCGACTCCGGAGTTTGCCCAGCGTCTGTTGGAGATGCTTGGCAAGGATCAGAAGGATAAGAAGTAATGGGTGCGTTACGCATCGTCTTGACGCTGGCCCTGATGCTGGCTGCGCCACTGGCGTTCGCCGCCGATCCGTTGTCGATCCCGGCGATCACCCTGGGCACCAATGCCAATGGTGCCCAGGAATACTCGGTCAGCCTGCAAATCCTGCTGATCATGACTGCGCTGAGTTTCATCCCGGCGTTCGTCATGCTGATGACCAGTTTCACCCGGATCATCATCGTTTTCTCGATCCTGCGTCAGGCCCTGGGCTTGCAGCAGACACCGTCGAACCAGATCCTCACCGGTATGGCGCTGTTCCTCACCATGTTTATCATGGCGCCGGTGTTCGATCGGGTGAATCAGGATGCCTTGCAGCCGTATCTGGCGGAGAAACTCACCGCTCAGGATGCAGTCGCCAAGGCTCAGGTGCCGATCAAGGACTTCATGCTGGCCCAGACTCGCAGCAGCGATCTGGAGCTGTTCATGCGCCTGTCCAAGCGCACTGATATTGCTACGCCGGATCAGGCGCCGCTGACGATTCTGGTGCCGGCGTTCGTGACCTCGGAACTGAAAACCGCGTTCCAGATTGGCTTCATGATCTTCATTCCGTTCCTGATCATCGACCTGGTGGTGGCCAGTGTGCTGATGGCGATGGGTATGATGATGCTCTCGCCACTGATCATTTCCCTGCCGTTCAAAATCATGCTGTTCGTGCTGGTGGATGGCTGGGCGTTGATCATCGGCACGTTGGCCAGCAGCTTCGGCGGTGTTTCACCATGACGCCCGAAGTTGCCGTAGACATCTTTCGCGAAGCGCTGTGGCTGACCACCATGATGGTCGCCGTGCTGGTGATTCCGAGCTTGCTGGTGGGGTTGTTGGTGGCAATGTTCCAGGCGGCCACCCAGATCAACGAACAGACCCTGAGCTTCCTGCCGCGCCTGCTGGTGATGCTGGTGACGCTGATCGTTGCCGGCCCGTGGCTGGTGCAGACATTCATGGAATACATCCTGCAGCTGTACCACAGCATTCCTCAGGTCATCGGTTAAGCCATGTCGCTGCTGCAGCTGACCGATACGCAGATCAGCACCTGGGTGGCGACGTTCATGTTGCCGCTGTTTCGCATCGGCTCGTTGCTGATGGTCATGCCGATTTTCGGCACGACGCTGGTGCCCAAGCGCGTGCGTTTGTACTTCGCGCTGGCGATTACTGTGGTCATCGCGCCGGGTCTGCCGCCCATGCCTGCGGTCAATGCGCTGGACCTGAGCGCGCTGTTGCTGATCGCCGAGCAAATCATCATCGGCGCGGTGTTGGGCTTCTCCTTGCAGCTGTTTTTCCAGGCGTTCGTGGTCGCCGGGCAAATTGTCGCGATCCAGATGGGCATGGGTTTCGCTTCGATGGTCGACCCTACGAACGGTGTGTCGGTGGCGGTGATCGGGCAGTTCTTCACCATGCTGGTGACGCTGTTGTTCCTGTCGATGAACGGCCATCTGGTGGTGTTCGAGGTCCTCACCGAAAGCTTTACCACGTTGCCGGTCGGTGGTGGCTTGGTGATCAATCATTTCTGGGAGCTGGCCGGCAAGCTCGGCTGGGTATTCGGTGCGGCGCTGTTGCTGGTGTTGCCGGCGATCACTGCGTTGCTGGTGGTCAACATTGCGTTTGGCGTGATGACCCGGGCAGCACCTCAGCTGAACATCTTCTCGATCGGCTTCCCGCTGACCCTGGTACTTGGGCTGTTCATCGTTTGGGTCGGCCTGGCGGACATTCTCAATCAGTATCAACCGCTGGCCGTCGAGGCCTTGCAGTTGTTACGCGAACTGGCACAGGCGCGCTGAGTCATGGCTGAGAGCGAAAGCGGTCAGGACAAAACAGAAGACCCCACGGAGAAACGCAAAAAGGACTCCCGTGAGAAGGGCGAGATTGCGCGCTCCAAGGAGCTCAACACCCTGGCGGTCATGCTCGCCGGCGCCGGTGGGCTGCTGATTTTTGGTGGCGCCCTGGCCCAGGATTTGATGGAGCTGATGCGCATGAACTTCTCGCTCTCGCGAGAGGTGATTCTGGATCAGCGCTTTATGGCGACTTATCTGCTGCACTCGGGGCAGATCGCCTTGTACGCGATTCAGCCGCTGATGATTACCTTGCTGTTGGCCTCGCTGATCGGCCCGATTTCCCTGGGGGGGTGGCTGTTTGCAGCCGGCTCCATGGCGCCCAAGTTCAGTCGCATGAACCCCCTCGCGGGCCTGAAGCGGATGTTCTCGACCAAGGCGCTGGTGGAGTTGCTCAAGGCTCTGGCGAAGTTTTTCATCGTGTTGTTCGTGGCGTTGGCGGTCTTGTCGTCAGACATCGACGATCTGCTGCGCATCGCCCATGAGCCGTTGGACATGGCGATCATTCACAGCCTGCAAGTGGTCGGCTGGAGCACTTTGTGGATGGCTTGCGGGCTGATCATCATCGCGCTGGTCGACGTGCCGGTGCAGCTCTGGGAAAGCCACAATAAGCTGCTGATGACCAAGCAGGAAGTGCGTGACGAACACAAGGACCAAGAGGGGCGGCCGGAGGTCAAGCAACGCATTCGCCAATTGCAGCGCGAGATGTCGCAGCGGCGAATGATGGCCGCGATCCCCGACGCCGACGTGGTCATCACCAACCCGACCCACTACGCCGTAGCGCTCAAGTACGATCCGGAGAAGGGCGGGGCGCCGATGCTGATCGCCAAGGGTAGCGACTTCCTGGCCTTGAAGATCCGCGAAATCGCCGTGGCCAACCAAGTGCAGTTACTCGAATCGCCCGCCCTGGCGCGTTCGATTTACTACTCCACGGAACTGGATCAGGAAATTCCAGGCGGGCTGTATCTGGCGGTGGCTCAGGTATTGGCTTACGTCTATCAGATCCGCCAGTACCGCGCGGGCAAGGGCAAACGTCCGGATCCGCTGAAGGATGATTTGCCGATTCCGCCGGATCTGCGTCGCGATTCCTGATCGGGTCTACGGCTCTGAAATCAAAAAGATAGCCGCCTTCGGCAGCGCCTACGGGCGCTGATGCCGCCTATTGGCTTTTTCATTGCCGGGCTCTTTCGCAATACTGTTTTCCTGTTTCTTCCTGTCGTCCTGTTGCTTGGGCGCAACCAGATCGAAGCCTTTGGCATCGTTGAATGACTTGACCGCTTTCTTGGGCATGATCGCTGCTCCGGCGCTTGGTATTACCAACGCTGATGATCACCATCCAATACCCATAAGGCCGTTTTGGCTACTATCAAAACTTACGGCTGTGCAGGTCTCTGGACGAATGGCAGGGCAGTGAACTTGAGCGATGTCATGCCCCGCCTCTGATCCACCCTGTTCGTAGCAGCTGCCGAGCCTGCGAGGCTGCGTTCGGCTGCGCAGCAGTCGTAAACCTTTGCGAGGACTGCGTCCTCGAACGCAGCCTCGCAGGCTCGGCAGCTGCTACCCCGGGCTCAACAAATCTATCTATTTCCCTCCTTGGCAAAAGTTGGAAGGCTTCTTGCAATAGCCGCCCTGCGCCTGCTTCAGGCGTCAAAAGTTTGCTTTAAAGGAACGGGGAAAACCGGTGGATCGCTCTCAGTTAATCAACAGTGCCCGCACAAACGTCGCCGACCTCAGTCGGGGCAATCTGGGCGTGCCGCTGTTGCTGCTGGTCATGCTGGCCATGATGATGTTGCCGGTGCCACCGTTCCTGCTGGACGTGTTTTTCACCTTCAACATTGCCCTGTCCATCGTCGTGTTGCTGGTCTGTGTATACGCCTTGCGACCACTGGATTTTGCGGTGTTCCCGACCATTCTGCTGGTGGCGACGTTGCTGCGACTGGCGCTGAACGTGGCCTCCACGCGGGTGGTGATGCTCCACGGTCAGGACGGCCATGCCGCCGCCGGTAAGGTGATCCAGGCCTTCGGTGAAGTGGTGATCGGCGGTAACTACGTGGTCGGTATCGTGGTCTTCGCGATTTTGATGATCATCAACTTCGTCGTGGTAACCAAGGGCGCCGGGCGGATTTCCGAGGTGAGCGCGCGTTTCACCCTCGACGCGATGCCCGGCAAACAGATGGCGATCGACGCCGACTTGAACGCCGGCCTGATCGATCAGAACCAGGCGAAACTGCGCCGGATGGAAGTCGCCCAGGAGGCCGAGTTCTACGGTTCCATGGATGGTGCCAGCAAATTCGTGCGCGGTGACGCCATCGCCGGTCTGCTGATTCTGTTCATCAACCTGATCGGCGGCATGGCGGTGGGTATCTTCCAGCACGGCATGAGCTTTGGTGATGCCGGCAAGGTGTATGCGCTGTTGACCATCGGTGACGGTTTGGTGGCGCAATTGCCATCACTGCTGTTGTCGACCGCCGCCGCGATCATGGTGACCCGTGCTTCCGGCTCGGAGGACATGGGCAAGCAAATCAATCGTCAGATGTTCGCCTCGCCGAAAGCCTTGGCGGTGGCCGCAGGCTTGATGGCGGTGATGGGCCTGGTGCCCGGCATGCCGCACGTCTCCTTTCTGTCCATGGCAGCCCTGGCGGCCGGTGGTGCTTACCTGTTCTGGAAAAAGCAGAACGCGGTCAAGGTTCAGGCCCTGCAAGAGGTCAAGCGTCAGCAGGAGTTGCTGCCGTCGCCGGCTCGGGCTCAGGAAACCAAGGAGCTTGGCTGGGATGACGTGACGCCGATCGACATGATTGGCCTGGAAGTGGGCTACCGCCTGATTCCGCTGGTGGATCGCAACCAGGGTGGGCAGTTGCTGGCGCGGATCAAGGGGGTGCGTAAAAAACTCTCCCAGGACCTGGGCTTCCTGATGCCGACTGTGCATATCCGTGACAACCTCGACCTGGCGCCTAGCGCCTATCGCCTGACCCTGATGGGCGTGATCCTGGCTGAAGCGGAGATTTACCCGGAGCGCGAACTGGCGATCAACCCGGGTCAGGTCTACGGCACGCTCAATGGCATCACCGCCAAAGATCCGGCTTTTGGCCTGGAAGCGGTGTGGATCGAAATCAGCCAGCGTGCCCAGGCGCAATCCCTCGGTTACACCGTGGTCGATGCCAGTACGGTGGTAGCGACCCACTTGAACCAGATTCTGTACAAGCACTCCAGCGAGCTGATCGGCCACGAAGAAGTCCAGCAACTCATGCAATTGCTGGCCAAAAGCTCACCGAAGCTGGCCGAAGAGCTGGTGCCGGGGGTGGTTTCGCTGTCGCAACTGCTCAAAGTCTTGCAGGCGTTGCTGGCCGAACAGGTGCCGGTGCGGGACATCCGCAGCATCGCCGAAGCCATCGCGAACAACGCCGCCAAGAGTCAAGATACCGCCGCTTTGGTGGCCGCGGTGCGTGTCGGCGTATCCCGTGCAATCGTGCAAAGCATTGTAGGCACTGAGTCGGAGCTGCCTGTGATCACCTTGGAACCAAGGTTGGAACAAATATTGCTCAATAGTCTTCAGAAGGCAGGACAAGGCTCGGAAGAGGGCGTTCTGCTGGAGCCAAGCATGGCGGAAAAACTGCAACGCTCGTTGATCGATGCGGCGCAGCGTCAGGAAATGCAAGGTCAGCCGGTGATTCTGCTGGTGGCCGGTCCGGTTCGCGCGATGCTCTCGCGATTCGGTCGGCTGGCAGTGCCGGGTTTGCACGTGTTGGCTTACCAGGAAATTCCTGACAACAAGCAAGTGACCATCGTTGCGACAGTAGGGCCCAACGGCTGAGGTAGTGGTTTATGCAAGTTAAGCGTTTTTTCGCCGCCGATATGCGTCAGGCCATGAAACTGGTTCGTGATGAGTTGGGCGCTGATGCCGCCATCATTGGCAATCGCCGGATCGCCGGCGGTGTCGAGCTGACGGCTGCCCTGGATTACAAATTGTCGGCGCTGGCCCCACGTGTTCCGAACATGGAACTTGAGGATGAGCTGCGCAAGACCCAGTCGCGGATCGTCACCGCCCAGGCCGAACTGAGCCTGCGCGGCGATGGCGAGAGCGACAAGACCACCAATCGCCAGTTGTTCGCCGGCCTGCCGTTGACCGCTGCCGAACCGCTGATCGAACCGGCGCTCGCCGAACCTCGGCGTCCGGCCCCCGCGCCTGCTGCGGCGACCGGTGTCGATCCGCGCGCATTCGATTCGATGCGTTTCGAGCTCAACAGCCTGCGTGAACTGATGGAAGTGCAGCTTGGCTCGCTGGCCTGGAATCAGCTGCAAGGCAGCCGTCCGGCGCAGGCCAACCTCTGGCGTCGCCTGCAACGCATCGGCCTGTCCGGCCCGTTGTCGCGCGATCTGCTGGCACTGATTACCGACATTGAAGAGCCGCGTCAGGCCTGGCGCATGTTGCTCGCGCACCTGGCGCGGATGATCGCCACCCCGGAAGTCGAGCCACTGGAAGAGGGCGGGGTGATTGCCATGGTCGGCCCCGCCGGCATGGGCAAGACCACCACACTGGCCAAGCTCGCGGCCCGCTACGTGCTCAAGTACGGCGCGCAGAACATCGCGCTGGTGAGCATGGACAGCTATCGCATCGGTGCCCAGGAACAGCTCAAGACGCTGGGCCGGATCCTCAATGTGTCGGTGACCCACGTCGACCCGGGTCAATCCCTGGTGCAGGCGCTGGAGCCCTTGCTGCGCAAACGCGTGGTGCTGATCGATACCGCCGGCCTTCAGGCCAGCGACCCGGCACTGCGCATGCAGCTCGAGAGTCTGGCCGGGCGCGGCATCAAATCAAAAAATTATCTGGTTTTGGCAACCACCAGCCAGAAACAGGTTCTAACCGCCGCTTATCACAGTTACAAACGCTGCGGCCTCGCCGGCTGCATCCTGACTAAACTGGATGAAACGGCAAGTCTGGGTGAGGTGTTGAGCCTGGCGATCAGTCATGAGTTGCCGGTGGCTTACCTGACCGATGGTCCGCGGATTCCGGATGATTTACATCTGCCACGTCGTCATCAGTTGGTCAGTCGCGCCGTTAGCGTGCAAATGCAGGAAGAACCCAGCGAAGAAGCCATGGCTGACATGTTCGCTGATATTTACCACAGCCCGACCAAGCAGGTTGGCTGAGGTGTTAATGAACATTTTTTGTACCTACATCGATGGTCTGCCATGCATTGTTCCGATGGTGAACGCGCAGCCAGTAATGTGGCCTCCGTCTAAGTAAGACAAGGTAAAGAAATAACATGGGCAGCATGCATCCCGTACAGGTGATCGCGGTGACCGGCGGCAAAGGTGGCGTCGGGAAGACTAACGTGTCAGTGAACTTGTCCCTGGCTCTAGCTGAGCTCGGCCGGCGCGTCATGCTGCTGGATGCCGATCTGGGGCTGGCGAACGTCGACGTTCTGTTGGGACTGACACCCAAACGCACGCTGGCCGACGTGATCGAAGGCCGCTGTGAGCTGCGCGACGTGCTGTTGCAAGGGCCTGGCGGTATCCGCATCGTCCCGGCCGCCTCCGGCACCCAGAGCATGGTTCATCTGAGCCCGGCCCAGCATGCCGGCCTGATCCAGGCATTCAGCGACATCGGCGACAACCTCGACGTATTGGTGATAGACACCGCTGCGGGCATTGGTGACTCGGTAGTCAGCTTCGTGCGCGCCGCGCAGGAAGTCTTGCTGGTGGTGTGCGACGAGCCGACCTCGATCACTGACGCCTACGCGCTGATCAAACTGCTTAACCGCGACTACGGCATGAACCGCTTCCGCGTCCTGGCCAACATGGCGCAGAGCCCGCAGGAAGGCCGCAACCTGTTCGCCAAGTTGACCAAGGTCACGGATCGCTTCCTCGACGTCGCCTTACAATACGTCGGTGCGGTGCCTTACGACGAAAGCGTGCGCAAGGCCGTGCAGAAGCAACGCGCGGTGTATGAAGCCTTTCCGCGTTCCAAGTGCGCCCTGGCGTTCAAGGCCATTGCGCAGAAAGTCGATACCTGGCCACTGCCGGCCAACCCGCGTGGGCACCTGGAATTTTTCGTCGAGCGCCTCGTGCAACAAACGGCAGGACCCGTGCTATGACAGCCAGCGGTTACAACCTCTACAAGCAGTCGGCACGTGACGCGCAGTACGAGCTGATCGAGCGTTACGCGCCACTGGTCAAACGCATTGCCTACCACTTGCTGGCGCGTCTGCCGGCCAGTGTCCAGGTCGAAGACCTGATCCAGGCCGGGATGATCGGCCTGCTTGAAGTATCAACCAAATATGACGCCAGCAAGGGCGCGAGTTTCGAGACGTACGCGGGCATTCGAATCCGCGGCGCGATGCTCGATGAAGTGCGCAAGGGGGACTGGGCGCCACGTTCGGTCCACCGCAATACCCGCATGGTCAGCGACGCGATTCGCTCGATTGAAGCTAAAACCGGCCGTGACGCTAAAGATCACGAAGTTGCGGCCGAACTCCAATTGAGTCTCGACGATTATTACGGGATTTTGAACGACACCCTGGGCAGCCGGTTATTCAGTTTCGACGATCTGTTGCAGGACGGCGAACACGAAGGGCTGCATGAGGATGGCGCGAGTGCTCATCTCGAGCCGTCACGCGATCTGGAAGATGAACGCTTCCAGGCGGCGCTGGCGGACGCGATTGCCAATTTGCCGGAGCGTGAGCGACTGGTGTTGGCGCTGTACTACGACGAAGAGTTGAATCTCAAGGAAATCGGTGAGGTCCTGGGGGTCAGCGAGTCGCGGGTCAGCCAGTTACACAGCCAGTGCGCGGCCCGTTTGCGGGGGCGTTTGGGGGAGTGGCGAGCGCGCTGAAGGCAGTGTGGGGACACTGCGAATGGAGCCGGTGTGGGGTTGAACTGCACCGGTCTCGATCTGTTGTGCTCCAGACAGTCATTGAGTGCTTTGCCGGATTGATTGAAATGGCGCGTCCAGGTGCTGGGCGCGTTTAAGACTGCTTGGAGGTCGAATTGGACAAGAACATGAAAATCCTCATCGTTGATGACTTCTCAACGATGCGGCGGATCATAAAAAACCTGTTGCGTGACCTTGGGTTCACCAACACCGCCGAAGCCGATGACGGGCTGACCGGGTTGCCGATGCTGCAAAGCGGTAACTTCGATTTTCTGGTTACCGACTGGAACATGCCCGGTATGACCGGCATCGACCTGCTTCGTGCGGTGCGCGCCGATGAAAGGCTCAAGCACCTGCCGGTGCTGATGGTGACCGCCGAAGCCAAGCGCGAGCAAATCATCGAAGCGGCCCAGGCCGGTGTTAACGGCTATGTGGTCAAACCCTTCACAGCCCAGGCGTTGAAAGAAAAAATCGAGAAGATTTTCGAACGCATCGGCTGATGTACTGCGCACGGGGGAGCTATGGAGCATAACGAATCTTCACAGGGCGATTTTGAGTCGACCCTGAAAAAACACGCGGTCGAACTGGTCGACAGCCTTGAAAAAGGCAAGTTTGGCGACGCTGTGCAACTGATCCATGAGCTCAACCAGACCCGTGACCGCGGCCTGTATCAGGAAGTGGGCAAGCTCACCCGCGAGCTGCATAGCGCGATCGTCAATTTCCAGATTGACCCGCACATGCCGCAAGCCGAGGAAGTGTCTCAGATCACGGATGCCACCGAGCGCCTGTCCTATGTGGTCAAGCTGACCGAGGCCGCGGCCAACCGCACCATGGACCTGGTGGAAAACGCCACGCCGCTGATCAACAGCCTGAGCGATGAAGCCCAGGCGCTGAGCACGGATTGGGGACGGTTCATGCGTCGCGAAGTCGGGGCTGAAGAGTTCCGCGAGCTGGCCCGGCGGGTCGACGGTTTCCTGACACGCAGCAGTGAAGACAACCGCGTCGTGTCGAGCAACCTCAACGACATTCTGCTGGCCCAGGATTACCAGGACCTCACCGGTCAGGTGATCAAGCGTGTGACCCAATTGGTCACCGAAGTTGAAAGCAATCTGCTCAAGCTCGTGCTCATGGCCAGTCACGTAGACCGCTTTGCGGGTATCGAACACGACCGTGAGGCGATGCTTGCTGAAAAAGATCCACAAAAACATCTCTCTCAGGGTGAAGGTCCGCAGATTCATGCCGATAAAAGAGAAGACGTTGTGTCCGGTCAGGACGATGTGGACGATTTGTTATCCAGTCTTGGATTTTAGTTTTCTGGGTTTTTAGACCTGTAGGAGCACCCCCTTAATGAGCTTCGGCGCCGATGAAGAGATCCTTCAGGATTTCCTGGTTGAGGCCGGCGAGATTCTAGAGCAACTGTCCGAGCAGCTGGTCGAGCTGGAAAGCCGACCTGATGATGCGGACTTGCTCAATGCAATTTTTCGCGGTTTTCACACTGTAAAAGGGGGCGCCGGCTTCCTCCAGCTCAACGAGCTGGTGGAGTGCTGTCACATCGCCGAGAACGTGTTCGACATCCTGCGCAAGGGTGAGCGTCGCGTCGACTCGGAACTGATGGACGTGGTTCTCGAAGCGCTGGACGCGGTGAACAGCATGTTCAGCGAAGTCCGCGAACGCAGCCCGATCACAGCTGCCACGCCTGAATTACTCGCGGCGCTGGCCCGTCTGGCCGAGCCGCAAATGGAAGCCGCACCGGAACCGGTCGCTGAAGTGGTTGAAGCTCCGGTCGCCGAAAGCGAATCGGGCGACATTACCGATAACGAATTCGAACAACTGCTGGACTCGCTGAACGCCGTCAAGGCCCAGGCCGAGGCGCCCGTAGCGGCTGCGCAGCCTGTTTCGCAGCCTGCCGCCGATGCAGCAGCCAGTGACGAAATCACCGATGCCGAGTTCGAGTCGTTGCTCGATCAACTGCACGGCAAAGGCCAGTTCGCCGCCGATGCAGTGGCCGCAGCGCCCGCCGCACCGGCTGCTCCGAAAGCCGCCGGCGACAGCTCCGACATCACAGACGACGAGTTCGAAGCACTGCTCGACCAGTTGCACGGCAAAGGCAACTTTGCGGTCGATGCGCTGGAATCGGCAATCGCTTCGGCGCCAGCCCCGGCTGTGCCAACCGCCGCTGCGGCCGGTAGCGATCTGATCTCCGATCACGAATTCGAATCGCTGCTCGACGAATTGCACGGCAAGGGCAAGTTCACTGAAGTGGGCACTGCTTCTGCTGTTGCTTCGGTAGCGACTCCAGTTGCCAAGGCACCAGCACCTGTGGCCAAGGCACCCGAGCCAAAAGCCCCCGAGCCCAAAGCAGAAGCACCGAAGCCTGCTGCCGCCGCAGCGCCGGCTCCTGCTCGTGCCCCGGCCGCGCCGCCCGCGGAAAAGCCAACCAGCGAAGCCGAGACCACCGTGCGGGTCGACACCGCGCGTCTCGACGAAATCATGAACATGGTCGGCGAGCTGGTACTGGTGCGTAACCGCTTGGTCCGTCTGGGCCTCAACAGCGGCGACGAAGCCATGTCCAAGGCCGTGTCGAACCTCGACGTGGTCACGGCCGACCTGCAAACCGCGGTCATGAAGACCCGGATGCAACCGATCAAGAAAGTCTTCGGGCGCTTCCCGCGTCTGGTTCGCGACCTGGCTCGCCAGCTCAAGAAAGAGATCAACCTGGAACTGGTCGGCGAAGAAACCGACCTCGACAAGAACCTCGTCGAGGCCCTGGCCGACCCGTTGGTCCACTTGGTGCGCAACTCGGTCGACCACGGTATCGAAGAGCCGGCTGATCGCGAAGCGATGGGCAAGCCTCGCAGCGGCAAAGTGATCCTGTCCGCAGAACAGGAAGGCGACCACATCCTGCTGTCCATCTCCGATGACGGCAAGGGCATGGACGCTGACGTTTTGCGCGGTATCGCCGTGAAAAAAGGTTTGATGGACAAGGATGCGGCGGACCGTCTCAGCGAGTCCGATTGCTTCAACCTGATCTTCGCGCCGGGCTTCTCGACCAAGACCGAGATCTCCGACGTGTCCGGTCGTGGCGTGGGCATGGACGTGGTGAAAACCAAGATCGCCCAGCTCAACGGCACCATCAATATCTACTCGACCAAGGGCAAAGGCTCGAAGATCGTCATCAAGGTCCCGTTGACCCTGGCGATCATGCCGACGCTGATGGTCATGCTCGGCAACCAGGCGTTCGCGTTCCCGCTGGTGAACGTCAACGAGATCTTCCACCTCGACCTGTCGCGCACCAACGTGGTGGACGGCCAGGAAGTGGTGATCGTGCGGGACAAGGCGCTGCCCTTGTTCTACCTCAAGCGCTGGCTGGTCAGCTCCGCCGCTCACGAAGAGCAGCGCGAGGGCCATGTGGTGATCCTTTCGGTGGGCACTCAGCGGATCGGCTTCGTCGTCGATCAGTTGGTGGGCCAGGAAGAAGTGGTCATCAAGCCATTGGGCAAAATGCTCCAGGGAACCCCGGGCATGTCCGGCGCCACCATCACCGGTGACGGCCGCATTGCGCTGATTCTCGATGTTCCGAGCATGCTCAAGCGTTACGCCGCACGGCGTATTTGATTCTGGGGGAGCGGGGCGCCAGAGCCTCGCCCCGTCTAACGGAGTGTTTATGGCAGTCAAAGTCCTGGTGGTGGACGATTCGGGGTTTTTCCGCCGCCGCGTCTCGGAAATTCTTGCAGCGGATTCAAACATCCAGGTCGTCGGTACGGCGACCAACGGAAAAGAGGCGATCGATCAGGCCCTGGCCCTCAAGCCAGACGTGATCACCATGGACTACGAGATGCCAATGATGGATGGCATCACGGCGGTGCGGCACATCATGCAGCGCTGCCCAACCCCGGTGTTGATGTTCTCCTCGCTGACCCACGAAGGCGCCCGGGTCACCCTCGATGCGCTGGACGCCGGCGCGGTGGACTTCCTGCCGAAGAATTTCGAAGACATCTCCCGTAACCCGGAGAAGGTCAAACAGCTGCTGTGCGAGAAGATTCTCAGCATCTCGCGCAGTAACCGTCGTGTCAGTGCCTACACACCTCCGGCGCCGGTCGCCGCGCCGGCCCCGACGCCTGCTCCTGCGCCTTCGAGCGTCGGCAGCTATGGCGGCAGCGCACCTGCGCGTCCGGCACCGGCACCGATTCCGGCACGCACCCATGCTGCGGCGCCGTCGTCTCCTGCACCGAAACGCAAAGCCTACAAACTGGTCGCCATCGGTACCTCCACCGGCGGCCCGGTTGCGCTGCAACGGGTGCTGACGCAGTTGCCGGCCAACTTCCCAGCACCCATCGTGTTGATCCAGCACATGCCGGCAGCCTTCACCAAGGCTTTCGCCGAGCGCCTGGACAAGCTGTGCCGCATCAGTGTCAAGGAAGCCGAGGATGGCGACATCCTGCGTCCGGGCCTGGCGCTGCTGGCACCGGGCGGCAAGCAGATGATGATCGACGGCCGTGGCGCGGTGAAAATCCTGCCGGGCGACGAGCGTCTGAACTACAAGCCGTGCGTGGACATTACCTTCGGTTCCGCGGCCAAGTCCTACGGCGACAAAGTTCTGGCGGTGGTACTGACTGGCATGGGCGCCGACGGTCGCGAAGGCGCGCGTCTGCTCAAGCAGGGTGGCAGTGCGATCTGGGCCCAGGATGAAGCCAGTTGTGTGATCTACGGCATGCCAATGGCCATCGTCAAAGCCGAACTCGCGGACGCTGTGTACAGCCTCGACGACATCGGTCGGCACTTGGTTGAGGCTTGCATCTGATGGATGTGCTCAGCCTTATCGGGATCATCATGGCGTTCATCGCCATCATCGGCGGCAACTACCTTGAAGGCGGTCACCTCGGCGCGCTGGCCAACGGCCCG
Source organism: Pseudomonas sp. Pseusp18 (assembly GCF_059506005.1). Taxonomy (NCBI): domain Bacteria; kingdom Pseudomonadati; phylum Pseudomonadota; class Gammaproteobacteria; order Pseudomonadales; family Pseudomonadaceae; genus Pseudomonas; species Pseudomonas sp. Pseusp18. Next base: position 4,857,076 of record NZ_CP169240.1, on the reverse strand, counting down.
GCGGCGTTGATCGTCCTCGGTGGCACCATCGGTGCCGCGCTGCTGCAATCGCCGATGAGTGCCTTCAAGCGCGCCATCCAGATTCTTGCCTGGATTCTGTTTCCGCCTCGCGTGGACCTGGCCGGCGGCATTGATCGCGTGGTGAACTGGAGCCTGACCGCCCGCAAGGAAGGTTTGCTCGGGCTGGAAGGAGTGGCCGACGCCGAACCCGACAGCTACTCGCGCAAAGGCCTGCAACTGCTGGTCGACGGTGCCGAGCCGGAAGCGATTCGCAGCATTCTGGAAGTGGATTTCTACACCCAGGAAAGCCGCGACATCGAAGCCGCCAAAGTCTTTGAAAGCATGGGCGGCTATGCGCCGACCATCGGTATCATCGGTGCGGTGATGGGCCTGATCCACGTCATGGGCAACCTGGGCGACCCATCGCAATTGGGCAGCGGCATTGCCGTCGCCTTCGTCGCCACCATCTACGGCGTGGCCAGTGCCAACCTGGTGCTGTTGCCGATTGCCGCCAAGCTCAAATCCATCGCGTTACGGCAGTCGCGCTATCGCGAAATGTTGCTGGAAGGGATCCTGTCGATCGCCGAAGGTGAAAACCCTCGCTCTATTGAGTTGAAGCTTCAGGGCTTCATGGATTAAGGGACTAACCTCATGGCACGTCGTCGCCAGCATGAAGAACACGTCAATCACGAACGCTGGCTGGTGTCCTACGCGGACTTCATCACCTTGCTGTTCGCGTTCTTCGTGGTGATGTACTCGATTTCTTCGATCAACGAAGGCAAGTACAAGATCATTTCCGAGGCGTTGATCGGGGTGTTTACCGACACTGACCGCGCCCTCAAGCCAATTCCCATCGGCGAAGAGCGACCGAAGACCGTGACTCCGGCCAAGCCATTGGTCAAGGACAGCGAGCAGATCGACGCCGGCATCGCCCAGGCCGCCAAAGATCCACTCAAAAGCATCGCCGATGACATCAGCGCGGCGTTCGGCGACTTGATCAGTTCCAACCAGATGACCGTGCGCGGCAACGAGTTGTGGGTCGAGATCGAACTCAATTCCAGCCTGTTGTTCGGCAGCGGCGACGCGATGCCCAGCGACATCGCGTTCAACATCATCGACAAGGTCGCCGCGATCCTCCGGCCGTTCGACAACCCGATCCACGTCGAAGGCTTCACCGACGATCAACCGATCCGCACCGCGCAATACCCGACCAACTGGGAACTGTCCTCGGCCCGTTCGGCGAGCATCGTGCGCATGCTGGCGATGCAGGGCGTGAACCCTGGTCGCTTGGCATCGGTGGGTTATGGCGAATTCCAGCCAGTGGCCAACAACGCCACCGCCGAAGGCCGTGCGCGCAACCGTCGGGTGGTGCTGGTGGTGTCACGCAATCTTGATGTACGCCGTAGCCTCACCGGTACCGGAACGGCTCATGCACAACCGGATGCCGCATTGAAGCGGGCTGGCACACAAACTGCACCGACCCCGGTCAAGTCGCCGGGACGCGAGAGTGCCGTCAATTCTCCGTCACCCGCATTAATACGTTGAGCTATTTCTCGGTTGGCCTTTTCGACCGGGAGGAACAATCCGAATGAGAGTCTGGGCAGTTGCCAATCAAAAGGGTGGTGTCGGTAAAACCACTTCCTCCATTGCTTTAGCCGGTTTACTGGCGGAGGCGGGCAAGCGCGTGGTTGTGGTCGATCTCGACCCCCACGGCTCCATGACCAGCTACTTCGGTTACGACCCCGACAGCCTGGAGCACAGCAGCTACGACCTGTTTCTGCACAAGGGCAGCGTGCCGCAAGGCTTGCCCGGTCAGTTGTTGATGCCCACCAGTGACGAACGCATTTCCCTGTTGCCATCGAGCACCGCGCTGGCCACCCTTGAGCGCCAGTCGCCGGGCCAGAGCGGTTTGGGCCTGGTGATCGCCAAGAGTCTGGCGCAGTTGTGGCAAGACTTCGATTACGCCGTGATCGACAGCCCGCCGTTGCTCGGCGTGCTGATGGTCAATGCCTTGGCGGCCAGCCAGCAGTTGGTGATTCCGGTGCAGACCGAGCACTTGGCGGTCAAAGGCCTGGAACGCATGGTCAACACGCTGGCGATGATCAACCGCTCGCGCAAACTGGCGTTGCCGTTCAACATCGTGCCGACCCTGTTCGACCGCCGCACCCAGGCTTCGCTAGGCACTCTGCGCGTGTTGCGCGACAAGTACCCGGAAGAAATCTGGCAAGGCTACATCCCGATCGACACCCGCTTGCGTGACGCGAGCCGGGCAGGGCTGACGCCGTCGCAATTCGATGGCAAGAGTCGCGGCGTTCTCGCCTACCGCGCACTGCTCAAGCATCTGCTCGCTCAGCAACTTGTTCCGCAGGTGGCTTGAGATGAGCCTGATCCCTACGATGGTATTCGCATGACCCGGCCGGTGAAGATCACCTCGCGCCCGCAATTGGCCCTTCAGTCTTATCTGGATGGCTTGCTGCAGGACGCGACCGAAGAGCTGTTGCCTGAAGTCGAGGCGCTGCCCGAGGTTGTCGAGGCTGGAGCTGCCCTGGACGAGTTTCAGGCGGCGGTGCTCGAAGAGCAGGCGCGCGATGCGCAGAAGCCGGCAGTGGTCGCGGCCCCCGTTGTTGCGCCAGTGGCGAAGGCACCGGTGGCCGTGATCGAAGCGCCGGCACCGATTCTGGCGTCCGTGTCGACGATTGCGCCGTTGCTGCAAGCGTTGGTGCCGCCGGTGGTGGAAGTTCATCTGCCGCCGAGCAACACGCCGCCTCCGGTGGAAAATGACGATCGTCCGGCCTGGGCGGCCGAGCCGTTCGAATGCCTGTTGTTCGATGTCGCCGGGTTGACCCTGGCGGTGCCGCTGGTGTGCCTGGGCTCGATTTATTCCCTGGCCGGCCACGAGCTGACGCCGTTGTTCGGTCAGCCGGAATGGTTCCTCGGGATCCTGCCGAGCCAGGCCGGCAACCTGAAGGTGCTGGATACCGCACGCTGGGTCATGCCGGACCGCTACCGCGACGATTTCCGCCAGGGCCTGCAATACGTTATTTCAGTCCAGGGCTATGAGTGGGGGCTGGCGGTGCATCAGGTCAGCCGCTCGTTGCGCCTGGACCCGAATGAAATCAAATGGAGAAGTCACCGGGGGCAGCGGCCATGGCTCGCCGGCACGGTGATTGAACACATGTGCGCCTTGCTCGATGTCGCCGCACTGGCCGAATTGATCGCCAGCGGCGGGGCGAAGCACATGGGCGGCAGTAAGCCGAACCACAAACCGACATAAAAAACACGCATCGGCATTCAAGTGCCGGTGCACTGAATACACACCGCTAGGGCGGTTTTTCGAGGGGTCTGGGTATGAATGACAAGGCGACGGCGGCAAAAGGTTCCGAAGATCCGATCCTGCAATGGGTCACCTTCAAGCTGGACAATGAAACCTACGGCATCAACGTGATGCGCGTTCAGGAAGTCCTGCGCTACACCGAAATCGCACCGGTGCCGGGTGCCCCGAGCTACGTGCTGGGCATCATCAACCTGCGCGGCAACGTGGTCACCGTGATCGACACCCGCCAGCGTTTCGGCCTGGGCACGGTCGACGTCAGCGACAACACCCGCATCGTCATCATCGAAGCCGACAAGCAAGTGGTCGGGATCATGGTCGACAGCGTGGCTGAAGTGGTTTATCTGCGTCAGTCGGAAATCGAGACCGCGCCGAACGTCGGTAACGAAGAGTCCGCCAAGTTCATTCAAGGCGTGTGCAACAAGAACAATGAACTGCTGATCCTGGTCGAGCTGGACAAGATGATGAGCGAAGAAGAATGGTCGGAACTGGAGAGTATCTGATTGATTCTTGAGGTGGCTGTGATTGTCCTGTTCCTCTTGTGGGCAGGCACGCTGGCGATGTTCCTGGCGTACATCCGCGCTCAAAGGCAGGTCGCCGCACAACAGGCTTCGGGCGATGCGCTGCGTGATCAGCGCATCAAGGAGCTGGCCAAGCGCGTCGACGACTACCAGAACGGCAATGTGCGCATGGGTGAAGACCTGCACGAACTGCGTGCGGTGGTCGGGCCGTTGCCGGACAAGCTGGCGCAGTTGGAGCAGCGTGATCCATCGAGCCTTTCATTCGCCCAGGCCGCGCGTCTGGTGGGGATGGGGGCCAGCGTCGATGAGCTGACTCAGTCTTGCGGCTTGACCCAGGCTGAGGCGGAGTTGATGAGCAAGTTGCACAGAAACTGAGAAGAGCAAAAGATCGCAGCCTCGTTTCACTCGACAGCTCCTACAGGGCGTACACCATCCCAATGTAGGAGCTGTCGAGTGAAACGAGGCTGCGATCTTTTTACATTCAACAAAGATTCAATAATCACCCCCGCGCTCGGTGACGTCCTTCTCCACCGTCACCGCATGCGGATCATGCCCCGCCGGAAACTTGCCTTTCAGATTCCACGCAAACGCGATGATCTCGGCAATCGTGCGATACAACTCTTCCGGAATACTCTCGCCCAATTCCATCCGCGCCAGCAGTTTCACCAGTTCGGCGTTCTCGTAAATCGGCACTTCGTAGTCACGGGCAATCCGCAGAATTTCTTCAGCCAGTTCCTCGTCACCTTTGGCCGTAAGGGTAGGGGCGTGGCTGCCGTCGTATTTGAGGGCGATGGCCTGGCGCGGTGCGGTGGATTCGTTCATGCGGTTTCGTCGACCCAGCGTTGTTCGAGACGGGTTTGAGGGCCTTGTGGCGGTGTGCCGAGGTGGCAATCCAGATCGCCGACGTTCAGCCCTGACGCCAGCAGGCGTTCGCGCAGCGCGGCCAGATTGCTTTCAATCAGGCTCGCGGTGTAAGGCCGTTCGGCCCACAGCTGACTGGAGAGGCTGCCTTTGATCAGTTGGGCCTGAATCTGCAACGGCCCCAACGGTTCCATGTCGAACGCCAGCTCGACGCGCCATAGCGGTTGCTTGGGTTCGCGTTCATCGCGGCGTTCGCGCGGTTGTTCTTTTTCGGGGGCTTCTTCGCGCTGGAATTTGACCTGCAACGGCACGATGTCCTGCAGGTTGCGCATGGGGATTTCCAGTTGCCAGGTGCTCATCAACCGCCCGTCACTGGTGACGCCAGTCTGCTCAAGGCTCGACAGCTGATGACTTTGCAAACGTGAAACCGCCGCCGCAGCCAGGCGCAGCAGGTGCTCGAGATCATCTTCGCCTTCCGCGCTTTGCAGCAGGCGCTCGGGCAGCGGAAAACTGGTCGGTGACGGCTTGGCGCTGACTTGCCCGAGCATGCCGAGGGCATTGCGCACGAAACTCGGCATCGCCTGGGCCAGGGTGTTGGCGGCGATGATGGCGTTGAGATTGGTGTTGGCCGGCAGGCTCGGCGTCAGCTGGGCGATCAGCTTGAGCAGGTCGCCTTTCATGTCTGGCGCCAGCGTCGGGTTTTGTCCGGTCAGCAATTTGGCTTCGAGGAACAGGCCACTGTTGGCCAGTGCCTGGGCCAGGCCTTTGGGCGTACTCAATTGTTGGACGTCCGGCAGGCCGGAGAGCAATTTGTCCACGGCGGCGCGCAGGTCGCTGGAGGTCTGATCCGACGGCGGCAGGTTTTGCAGGAGCTTGATCAAGCCATCCAGAGAACCCTGGCGACTTTGCTGGCTGACCAGTTGTTGCGTCACCGCCAACTGTTCCTGACGGCTGCTCAGCGGCACGAATTTGAGTGTCTGGGTGTCCTGCACCAAGGCGCTCAGCAAGGTGCCGATGCGCAGCGGTGTCGGGCTGTCGATGCTCAACGTGTTGCCGCTCAGCGCGGTGTTGAGCAGGCTCACCATCGAGCGAAACACCGTCGGCTGGCCCGGCACCTGCGGCATCACCTGAGAGGTCAGCACTTTGCCTTGCAGCAGGGTGCCGACCGGCAGTTGCGCGGTATCGATACGGGTGAGGGTGGCGACGCTGGAGGCGATGGCCTGTTGCACCGTAACCGCCAGACTGCCCGCCGACGGCTGGGTGATCGACAGGCTGGTGCCCTGGGGCAACGGCTGAGTGCTGGTGGCCTGGACTGTGGTCTGGCGGCCGCTGTCGAGAGTGACCTTGAGCAACAGTTGAAAGGTCTGATCCGCCTGCTTGAGCGACAGCACTTCAGCCTTGGCGGTCTGACCGGGCGTGATCAGGCCCTCCATCGGCGTCAGCAGCTTGAGCAACTCGCCGCTGATCACCAAAGGGCGCGAAGTCGCCGGGGTGGTTGGCGGGAGCGGGAGGATGTTCATTTCGCCTGTCATACGCGGACACAACCTGAGGAAATTGCACTCTTGAGAGTAGGGAACGCCATGTATAATGCCGCCCGTCTTTCGCTGAGTGGCGAAAACATTGCAATTGATTGACGCAGCTCTCTAGAACAAGTCGTCATAGCATCTATGCTGCATCTCTTTAACGGCCGCGCCAGAGCCGACTTGAACCGCATAAGGCCCGTGAACCCTTGACCAGTCCTGTCCTGCAAACCGTTGCCCTTGCCTGTGAGCGAGACCTTCGGCTGCTCTTCGAAAATCTCGAATTGCGACTGGCCAGTGGCGAAATGTTACAGATCAGCGGCCCTAACGGCAGTGGCAAGACCAGCCTGTTACGTCTGCTTTGCGGCTTGATGCACCCGACCGCCGGTCAAGTGTTGCTCAACGGCCAGCCACTGAACGAACAACGCAGCGAACTGGCGCGCAACCTGCTGTGGATCGGCCATGCCGCCGGCATCAAGGACCTGCTGACCCCCGAAGAAAACCTCAGCTGGCTCTGCGCCTTGCATCAACCGGCCTCCCATGAGGCGATCTGGCAAGCACTGGCGGCGGTGGGGCTGCGCGGTTTCGAGGATGTTCCCTGTCACACCCTGTCTGCCGGCCAGCAACGTCGTGTGGCGTTGGCGCGGTTGTACCTGGACAGCCCGCCGCTGTGGATCCTCGACGAGCCGTTCACCGCGCTCGACAAACAAGGCGTGGCGCAACTCGAAGAACACCTGGCCGCGCACTGCGAGCGCGGCGGCATGGTGGTGCTGACCACTCACCACACGCTGAGCCGGATGCCGGCCGGCTATCGCGACATTGATTTGGGGAATTGGGCCGTATGAGTGTTTTCGGCCTGTTGGTCGCCCGTGAGGCTCGCTTGCTGTTCCGCCGCCCCGCCGAATTGGCGAACCCGCTGGTATTTTTCGCCATCGTTGTTTCCTTGTTCCCGCTGGCGGTCGGTCCCGAGACTCAATTGTTGCAAACCTTGTCTCCGGGGCTGGTCTGGGTGGCGGCGCTTTTATCGGTTTTACTCTCGCTGGACGGGCTCTTCCGCAGTGATTTCGAAGATGGATCCCTTGAACAGTGGGTCCTTTCGTCGCACCCCTTGCCTCTTCTGGTGTTGGCCAAGGTGCTGGCACACTGGGCCTTTTCCGGCCTGGCACTGGTTTTGCTCGCGCCGTTGCTGGCGCTGATGCTCGGTTTGCCTGCCGCTTGTCTGCCGGTGTTGCTGCTTTCTTTATTGCTCGGTACACCGGTGTTGAGCCTGCTCGGTGCGGTGGGCGCGGCGCTGACGGTAGGATTGAAGCGTGGTGGCCTGTTGCTGGCACTGCTGATTCTGCCGCTGTACATCCCGGTGTTGATTCTCGGCAGCGGCGCCTTGCAGGCGGCATTGCAGGGCATGCCGGCGACCGGTTATCTCTTGTGGCTTGGTAGCCTGACCGCCCTGGCGATAACCCTGGCACCTTTTGCAATAGCTGCTGGCCTGAAGATCAGTGTCGGCGAATAATGAGGTCTGGTTAAAATTTAACCAGTAAAGACCCTTTGGCTGTTTCGTGATAACGAACAGCAACCGTGATGGAAACAGCAATGAACTGGACCTGGTTTCATAAGCTCGGCTCGCCCAAATGGTTTTACGGCATCAGCGGCAAATTGCTGCCATGGCTGAGCGTCGCGGCGTTGCTGCTGATTAGCGTCGGCGTGGTCTGGGGCCTGGCTTTCGCGCCGCCGGACTACCAGCAAGGCAACAGCTTTCGAATCATCTATATCCACGTTCCTGCCGCCATGCTGGCGCAGTCGATCTATGTGATGCTGGCCGTGTGCGGCGTTGTCGGGCTGGTGTGGAAAATGAAGCTGGCCGACGTCGCCCTGCAATGCGCCGCCCCGATCGGTGCCTGGATGACCGCCGTGGCGCTGGTCACCGGGGCGATCTGGGGCAAACCGACCTGGGGTTCGTGGTGGGTCTGGGATGCGCGACTTACGTCCATGTTGATTCTGCTGTTTCTGTACTTCGGTCTTATTGCGCTGGGCAACGCCATCAGCAATCGTGACAGCGCGGCCAAGGCCTGCGCGGTGCTGGCGATTGTCGGCGTGATCAACATCCCGATCATCAAATACTCGGTGGAGTGGTGGAACACCCTGCACCAGGGCGCGACGTTCACCCTCACCGAAAAACCGGCGATGCCCGCCGAGATGTGGCTGCCACTGCTGCTGACGGTGCTGGGGTTCTACTGTTTCTTCGGCGCGGTGCTGTTGCTGCGCATGCGCCTTGAAGTGCTCAAGCGCGAAGCCCGGGCGAGCTGGGTGAAATCCGAAGTGCAGAACAGTCTGGAGGCCGCTCGATGAGTTTCGCTTCATTCGGCGACTTTCTCGCCATGGGCCATCACGGCCTGTATGTCTGGTCAGCCTATGGCATTTGCCTGGCGGTGCTGGCCCTCAACGTGGCGGCGCCGATCCTGGCCCGCAAGCGGTATCTGCAACAAGAGGCGCGTCGTTTGCGCCGGGAGAACGGCCAGTGAATCCGCTGCGTAAAAAGCGTCTTGTCATCATTCTCGCGATCCTGGTCGGTGTCGGCGCTGCCGTCGGCCTGGCCCTGAGCGCCCTGCAGCAGAACATCAATCTGTTTTACACCCCGACCCAGATTGCCAACGGCGAAGCGCCGCAAGACACGCGCATCCGTGCGGGCGGCATGGTCGAAAAAGGCTCGCTGCAACGTTCCGGCGATTCCCTGGACGTGAAATTCATCGTCACCGACTTCAACAAATCCGTGACCATCAGCTATCGCGGCATCCTCCCGGACCTGTTCCGCGAAGGGCAGGGCATCGTTGCCCTCGGCAAGCTCAACGCTGACGGCGTGGTGGTAGCCGACGAAGTGCTGGCCAAGCACGACGAGAAGTACATGCCACCGGAAGTGACCAAGGCGTTGAAAGACAGTGGCCAGTCGGCACCTACGCAAGCCAAGGAGGGCTAACGGATGACTTCCGCACTTTACAGTTCAGGGCTGTTCATTCCCGAACTCGGCCATCTGGCCATGATCCTGGCGCTGTGTTTCGCGCTGGTGCAGGCCGTGGTGCCGTTGCTCGGTGCCTGGCGCGGCGACCGTTTGTGGATGAGCCTGGCCCAGCCGGCCGCGTGGGGGCAGTTCGCGTTTTTGCTGTTCGCCTTCGGTTGCCTGACCTATGCGTTCATGACGGACGACTTCTCCGTCGCCTACGTGGCCAGCAACTCCAACAGCGCGCTGCCGTGGTACTACAAGTTCAGCGCCGTGTGGGGCGCTCACGAAGGTTCGTTGCTGCTGTGGGCGTTGATTCTCGGCGGCTGGACCTTCGCGGTGTCGGTGTTCTCCCGACAGTTGCCGCAAGTGATGCTGGCCCGGGTGCTGGCGGTGATGGGCATGATCAGCACCGGCTTCCTGCTGTTCCTGATCCTGACGTCCAACCCTTTCGCCCGGATCCTGCCGCAGATGCCGGCGGACGGGCGCGATCTTAATCCTCTGCTGCAAGACATCGGCCTGATCGTTCACCCGCCGATGCTGTACATGGGTTACGTCGGCTTCTCCGTGGCCTTCGCCTTCGCCATCGCCGCGCTGCTGGGCGGTCGTCTCGATGCGGCGTGGGCACGCTGGTCCCGTCCGTGGACCATCGTCGCCTGGGCCTTTCTTGGTATCGGTATCACGTTGGGTTCCTGGTGGGCCTACTACGAACTCGGCTGGGGCGGCTGGTGGTTCTGGGATCCGGTGGAAAACGCGTCCTTCATGCCTTGGCTGGTGGGCACGGCACTGATTCACTCGTTGGCGGTCACGGAAAAACGTGGCGTGTTCAAGAGCTGGACCGTGCTGTTGGCCATTGCCGCGTTCTCGTTGAGCTTGCTGGGGACCTTCCTGGTACGTTCCGGCGTGCTGACCTCGGTTCACGCCTTTGCGTCCGACCCTGAGCGCGGCGTGTTCATCCTGATTTTCCTGCTGTTTGTGGTCGGCGGTTCGCTGACGCTGTTCGCCCTGCGCGCCCCGGTGGTCAAGAGCCATGTGGGCTTTAACCTCTGGTCTCGGGAAACCCTGCTGCTGGGTAACAATCTGGTGCTGGTGGTGGCTGCTTCGATGATCCTGCTGGGCACCTTGTATCCGCTGATCCTTGATGCGATGACCGGTGCCAAACTGTCGGTCGGCCCGCCGTATTTCAACGCGCTGTTCATTCCGTTGATGGCGATCCTGATGGTGGTGATGGCGGTCGGCATGCTGGTGCGCTGGAAAGACACCCCGGTCAAATGGCTGATGAGCATGCTGACCCCGGTGTTGCTTGGCAGCGCCGCGTTGGCTGTCGTGGCGGGTGTCGCCTACGGCGATTTCAACTGGGCGGTGCTGGCGACCTTCATGCTGGCTGCCTGGGTGTTGCTGGCCGGTGTGCGGGACATTTTCGACAAGACTCGCCACAAAGGCCTGATCAAAGGTCTGCCGACCCTGACCCGCAGCTATTGGGGCATGCAACTTGCGCATTTGGGCATCGCCGTGTGCGCGTTGGGTGTCGTGTTGTCGAGCCAGAACAGTGCCGAGCGCGATCTGCGCCTGGCACCGGGTGAGTCCATGAGCCTGGCCGGTTATCAGTTTGTGTTCGAAGGCGCCAAGCACTTCGAAGGCCCGAACTTCACCTCCGACAAGGGCACCGTACGGGTGATCCGCGATGGTAAGGAAGTCAGCGTGCTGCACCCGGAAAAACGCCTGTACACCGTGCAGAACTCGGTGATGACCGAGGCCGGGATCGACGCCGGTTTTACCCGTGATCTGTACGTCGCACTGGGCGAGCCGTTGGGCGAGGGCGCCTGGGCGGTTCGGGTGCACGTCAAACCGTTCGTGCGCTGGATCTGGTTCGGTGGGCTGCTCACAGGTGTAGGCGGGTTGCTGGCGGCGCTGGATCGCCGTTATCGGGTCAAGGTAAAAAGCCGCGTGCGTGAAGCGCTCGGCATGACGGGAGCCACTGCATGAGACGTTGGTTGATGCTGTTGCCGCTGGCGATTTTTCTGGTGGTTGCTGTTTTTCTGTATCGGGGGCTGTACCTGAACCCGGCCGAGTTGCCCTCGGCGATGATCGACAAGCCGTTCCCGGAGTTTTCCCTGCCCTCGGTGCAGGGCGACAAAACCCTGACCAAAGCGGACATTCTGGGTAAACCGGCACTGGTCAATGTGTGGGGCACCTGGTGCATTTCCTGCCGGGTCGAGCACCCGGTACTGAACAAACTGGCCGAGAAGGGCGTGGTGATCTACGGCATCAACTACAAGGACACCAATGCAGACGCCTTGAAGTGGCTGACCGAGTTCCACAACCCCTATCAACTGGACGTCCGTGACGATGCAGGTACCCTGGGCCTGAACCTCGGCGTGTACGGCGCCCCGGAAACCTTTTTCATCGACGCGAAGGGCATCATCCGCGATAAATTCGTCGGGGTGATCGACGAACAAGTCTGGCGTGAAAAACTGGCGGCCAAGTATCAGGCGCTGGTCGACGAGGCTAAGCCATGAAGCGCTGGATTGCCGCCGCCGTTCTGGGGTTGAGCATGGCTGGCGTGGCCCACGCCGCCATCGATACCTATGAGTTCGCCAAAGAAGGCGATCGCGAGCGTTTTCGCGAGCTGACCAAAGAGCTGCGTTGCCCCAAGTGCCAGAATCAGGACATTGCCGATTCCAACGCACCGATCGCCGCCGACCTGCGCAAAGAGATTTTCCGCATGCTCGGCGAGGGCAAGGACAATCAGCAGATCATCGACTTCATGGTCGACCGCTATGGTGATTTCGTCCGTTATAAACCTGCTCTGAATGCCAAGACCGCATTGCTCTGGTTCGGCCCGGCCGGCCTGCTGCTGGGCGGTTTTGTGATCATCGCCGTGATCGTCCGCCGTCGTCGCGTGCAACGCGCTGACAGCCCGGACACGCTTTCTTTTGATGAGCGCGAGCGCCTCGACCACCTGTTGGATAAAACCAAGCATGATTGATTTCTGGCTCGCTGCAGGCCTGCTGCTTCTGGTAGCCCTGAGTTTTTTGCTGATCCCCGTTCTGCGCGGTCGTCGCGCCCAGCTTGAAGAGGATCGTACGGCGCTTAACGTCGCGCTGTATCAGGAGCGCGTGGCTGAGTTGCAGACTCAGCAGGAAGAAGGCGTACTCAACGCCGAACAAATGAATGCCGGTCGCGCCGAAGCCGCCCGTGAACTGCTTGCCGACACCGAAGGCGTCGAGGCACCGCGAGTGTCGCGCCTGGGCAAGCCATTGCCGTTGCTGGCGGCAATTCTGGTGCCTGTGCTGGGCCTTGGGCTGTATCTGCATTTTGGTGCCAGCGACAAAGTCGAGCTGACCCGCGAGTTCGCCCAGGCGCCGCAGTCGATGGAAGACATGACCCGTCGCCTGGAGCGTGCGGTTGCGGCCCAACCGGATTCGGCCGAAGGCCTGTACTTCCTCGGCCGCACTTACATGGCTCAGGACCGCCCTGGCGATGCGGCGAAGATCTTCGAGCGTACCGTGAACCTGGCCGGTCGCCAGCCGGAACTGCTCGGGCAGTGGGCTCAGGCCCAATACTTCGCCGATGGCAAGAAGTGGTCGGACAAGGTCCAGGCCCTGACTGACGAAGCACTGAAAGCCGATCCGAAGGAGGTCACCAGCCTCGGTCTGCTGGGCATCGCGGCCTTCGAAGGCGAGCGTTACCAGGAAGCCATCGACTACTGGAATCGTCTGTTGGTGCAACTGCCGCCGGATGACCAGTCCCGTGTCGCGCTGCAAGGCGGCATCGCCAAGGCCGCCGAGAAGCTTGAAGCCAGCGGTGGCAAGGTGGCTCAGGTTCAGGCTCCGGCAGTGAAGGTTGCAGCGCTGCTCAAGGTGCGTGTCGATCTGGCGCCCGACTTGAAAGCCAGGGTCCAGCCCGGCGACAGCGTGTTCATCTTCGCCCGCGCCATTTCCGGCCCACCCGCGCCGCTGGCCGCCAAGCGTCTGACCGTTGCCGACCTGCCAGCGACCGTCGAGCTGGGCGATGCCGATGCAATGATGCCCCAGTTGAAACTGTCGAACTTCCCCGAAGTCCAACTGGTTGCGCGCATCTCCCGCGCCGGCCAACCGACTGCCGGCGAATGGATCGGTCGTAGCCAACCTTTGGCCACCAGCACCAGCGCGCCACAAAAACTGACCATCGACAGCCCGGATAAATAACAGGAAACGCCACCATGACCGCCTTCGCTCGTATCACTCTCCTCAGCATGATGGTTTTGGGGCTAAGCGCGTGTGCGGTCCAGGAGTACGAACCGGAACGGTTGCCGCCAATCCCGCCCTCGCAGCCGAGCACCAAACCGACCACACCGAGCAAACCATCGAAGCCGGTGCCACGCACCTCCGCCAGCTTCGCCCCGCCACCGGGGGGCAACAGCCATTGGGATGCGAAACTCGGTGTTTACGTCCTCGACAATCAAACCAACACCTTCTACCGCCAGCGCACCTACTACCGCTGGGACAACGGCTGGAGCCGCTCGATCAGCCCTAACGGGCCGTGGGAAGAGACGGATATCCACGGTGTGCCGGGTGGGCTGGGCAGACAATTCGGGCAGTGAATGGAAACGGCGATCTTGGGATCGCCGTTTTGCTTTCTGAGATTTGAAAAGATCGCAGGCTTCGCCAGCTCCTACAGAATCGCGTACGACGATGATCGCGCGTGTACGCGGTTAATGTAGGAGCTGGCGAAGCCTGCGATCTTTTGATCTTGATTGAATGCTGCCTCAGACCTTCTCACCAACAACCCCTGCACATGGCCAACCCGATCAAATCAACACCCTGTAAAACAACCGAGCGTCGCGATCCGGATTTTTGTGCTTGAGTAAAGGTAACCCTAGGGTTATTTTTGTTGGGCCGGAGCAAGGAGGCTGGTGGTGCAGAGCAGGTTATTGATCAAGGAACTGATGGAGGCGGGCTGGACACTGGACCGGGTCACCGGCAGTCATCACATCTTCACTCACCGTTACAACCCTTACACGATACCCGTCCCTCATCCGAAGAAGGATTTACCGATCGGGACGGTCAAAAGCATCAGGAGGCGAGCCGGACTTTATTGCCCGGGAGCCAGTTTGGCAGGAGATCCATAATGCAATACCCAATCTGTATCGAGTGGGGCGACGAGAACACCGCCATCGGTATTCAGATCCCCGATATTCCTGGTGCCGTGACGGCCGGGGATACGTTTGAAGATGCTTACAACGCGGCAGTCGAGATTGCCCACATCATGCTGCAGGAGATCATGGCGGACGGGGAGTCAATTCCGATGCCGACCTCTGCGGCCGCGCACCGCGAGAATCCGGAATTTGCCGACATGGGTTGGGGAATGCTGGAGCTGGACATCTCGCCGTATCTGGGCAAGACCGAGAAGGTCAACGTGACGCTGCCTGGCTACGTGATTCAGCGCATTGATCGTTATGTGCGAGAGCACAAAGTCAAAAGTCGTTCCTCCTTTCTCGCGGATGCTGCGCTGGAGAAGCTGATTCGGCATTGAGGAGGGTCAGTTACATCGCCTTCGCGGGCAAGCCTCGCTCCTACAGGATTAATGCAAGACTTTGTAGGAGCGAGGCTTGCCCGCGAAGCTTTTAGCGTCTTAAGCAGTCGTCAATGCAGCCTTCTCCGACACACTCAAAAACCGCAACAACGCCAGCAACGGAAACACGCTGCCGACAATCACGATCCACAACCAGCCACCGTGTTCGTACACCGCACTGGCCACCGATGAGCCGAACGCGCCGCCGATAAAGATGCTGGTCATGTACAGCGCATTCAGACGGCCGCGGCTCTTGGCGTCGAGGGTGTAGACCGCGCGCTGGCCGAGGACCATGTTCATTTGCACACAGAAATCCAGCACCACGCCCGTCACGGCCAGACCGATGACGCTGTAGGCCGGGTGGATGAAGGCCGGCAGGAAGCTCAGGCTGGCGAACAGCATCGCCAGCAGCGAGGCGAGGCGGGTGTGGCCGGCATCGGCCAGTCGACCGGCGATGGGCGCGGCAATCGCGCCGATCGCTCCGACCAGGGCGAAGATCGCGATCAGGGTTTGCGACAAGCCATGATTGCGCGTCAGTTCCAGCGGCACGGCGGTCCAGAACAGGCTGAACGTGGCGAACATGCAGGCTTGGTAAAAGGCCCGTTGACGCAACACCGGTTGCTGGCGCAGCAGCGTCCAGAGCGAACCCAGTAACTGGCCATAAGAGGCGCTGTGATCAGGCTGGCGTTTGGGCACCGTCAGGGCCAGGACGATGCTGATTGCAGCCATCAACACTGCAGCGATGACGAACATCGCACGCCAGCCGAAGTGGTCGGCCACTACGCTGGACACCGGCCGGGCCAGCAGAATCCCCAGCAGCAAACCGCCCATGATCCCGCCGACCACGCGGCCACGCGACGCTTCCGGCGTCAGGTGGGCGGCCAGTGGAATCAGGATCTGTACCGACACCGAGCTGAAACCCACCAGCAACGAGATCAACAGAAACACGTTCGGCTGATCGGTGAACGCCGCGCCCATCAGACTGGCAATTGCCACCACGGTGGTGATGATCATCAAGCGGCGGTTTTCCAGCAGATCGCCCAGCGGCACCAGGAAGAACAGGCCCAGCGCATAGCCAATCTGCGTCAGCGAAACGATCAGGCTGGCCATGGTGTCGGTCAGGCCGATGTCCGGCGCGATCAGGCCGATGATCGGCTGGGCGTAGTAGATGTTGGCGACGATCGCGCCGCAGCAGAAGGCGAAAAGCAGCACCATGCCCCGGGTCATTGTCGCGGCACCGTGGGGCACCTGAGTCGCTGAATTCATAACGTGGCTCGCTGAGCAAGAAGAAAGTGAGCAGAGGCTAATCGGCTGGCTAGAGCGGCGGAAGAGGGTTTGGATTGATAGTAATCATTCCTTTGCGGAATGAGTGACGCCGGTATGCGCTGACTGCCGATGAACCATGCATCCGAACAATGGGATCCGATGATACATTCACTTACATCTTCTTCGATAGCGTGCTTATGTTCTCCTGCGCTCCATAAACCGGAAGGTACTTCGATATGAATGCGATGTTCCGTCACCTGATTCGCGGCGCTTGCGTTGTTACCTTGATCAGCTTGTTCACGGCAGGTCTTGCCCAGGCCGCCGATGTGCCGCCGGGAATGCGCATTGGCGTGCGCGGCGAGATCACCGGCATCAGCGCCGACGTCATGAAAGTCCATGTCAACAGCGGCGAAAACGTGGTGATCAGCCTGACCAAAGACACCAAAATCCGCGCCGTCACCCTGGCCAATATCGAAGACATCAAGCCCGGCAGCTACATCGGCTCGGCTGCCGTGCCGCAGGAGGATGGCACGCTCAAGGCGCTGGAAGTCCACGTCTTCCCGCCGGAACTGGCCGGCAGCGGCGACGGCCATCGGCCTTTTGATCTGGTCAAGGGCAGCAGCATGACCAACGGCAGCGTAGGCGATCTGGTGGTCAGCAACGGCCGGGTTCTGACCGTCAATTACAAGGGCGGCCAACAGACGATTCTGGTGCCGGAGGATGTGCCGATCGTCAATCTGGTGCCGGGGGATCGCAGTTTGCTGAAGGTGGGCGTGAAGATCGTGACGTTTGTGACCCAGAGTGCCGACGGGACACTGACCGCTCAATCCATTTCGGCCGGTAAGGACGGTGTGACACCGCCGATGTAACGGTATCCCACAAAAAAAGGCGACCTTCACAGGTCGCCTTTTTCATTTGAACTCAGTGATTACTGGCCGTTGTAAATCTGGTCGAAAACCCCACCATCATTGAAGTGAGTCTTCTGCACGGTGCGCCAGTCACCAAAGGTCTTCTCCACCGACAGGAAATCCACTTTCGGGAAGCGATCGGTGTATTTCGCCAACACCGCCGGGTCACGCGGACGCAGGTAGTTGGCAGCCGCAATTTCCTGACCTTCCGGCGACCACAGGTACTTCAGATATTCCTCGGCAGCCGCGCGAGTGCCTTTCTTGTCGACGGTTTTGTCGACCACCGACACCGGCGGCTCGGCTTGCGCGGAGACACTCGGGTAAATCACTTCGAACTGATCACGACCAAACTCGCGAGCAATCATTTCCGCTTCGTTTTCGAAGGTCACCAGCACGTCGCCGATCTGGTTGGTCATGAAAGTAGTCGTGGCGGCGCGGCCACCGGTATCCAGCACCGGCGCTTGTTTGAACAGTTTGCCGACGAAGGCTTTTGCCTTGTTTTCGTCACCGCCGTTTTTCAGCACATAGCCCCAGGCCGAGAGGTAGGTGTAGCGACCGTTACCCGAGGTTTTCGGGTTGGGGACGATCACCTGCACGCCGTCCTTGAGCAGGTCCGGCCAGTCTTTCAGGGCTTTCGGGTTGCCTTTGCGCACGATGAATACGGTGGCCGAAGTGAACGGCGCGCTGTTGTTCGGCAGGCGTGTGACCCAGTTGTCCGGAACCAGTTTGCCGTTGTCCGCCAAGGCGTTGATGTCGGTGGCCATGTTCATGGTGATGACGTCAGCCGGCAGGCCATCGATCACCGAACGCGCCTGTTTGCTGGAGCCGCCGAAGGACATCTGCAGCGTGATGTTTTCGTTGTGTTCGGCTTGCCAGTGTTTCTGGAAGGCAGCGTTGTAGTCCTTGTAGAAATCTCGCATCACGTCGTAGGAAACGTTAAGCAGGGTCGGTGCGGCCTGAGCCATGCTGCTCAAGGCCAGGCCAGCGGCCAGAAGTGAGGCGCCAAAGAGTTTTTTCACTGCGCATTCCTTGTTTTATCAAACGTGTTCGATGGAAAGTGTTGGCAATTTGCCAGCGACTATAGCCGGGCTCTCATAGTCGTTTAAAGATTAAAAAGCACTTTGCTTATTCCATTTTCTTGAACAGCGCATTGCCGCAACGAGAGCAGAACGCCGCGCTGTGTTCGTGGCTGTTTTTCTTGCAGGTCGGGCAATCGTGTTGCAGTTGTTCACCGCGCATGGCGTTGGCCAGTTCCGCGGTGAAGATTCCTGTCGGCACGGCGATGATCGAGTAGCCGGTGATCATCACCAGGGATGAAATCACCTGACCCAACGGCGTCTTGGGCACGATGTCGCCAAAACCCACGGTGGTCAGCGTCACGATAGCCCAATAGATCCCTTTGGGAATGCTGGTGAAACCGTGCTCCGGGCCTTCGATCACGTACATCAGCGTGCCGAATACCGTCACCAGGGTGCTGACGCTGAGCAGAAACACCACGATCTTCTGTTTGCTGCCGCGCAACGCCGACATCAAATAGTTGGCTTGTTTCAGATACGGGCTGAGCTTGAGCACGCGGAAAATCCGCAACATCCGAATGATCCGGATGATCAGCAGGTACTGCGCATCGCTGTAATACAGCGCGAGAATACCCGGCACGATCGCCAGCAAATCCACCAGCCCATAGAAGCTGAACGCGTAGCGCAGCGGCTTGGGCGAGCAATACAGGCGCAGGCCGTATTCGATGATGAAAATGACGGTGAAGCCCCACTCGATGTACGCCAGCACGTCGGCGTAGTTCTGGTGAACGCTGTCGATACTGTCCAGAACCACGATCACCAGGCTGGCGAGGATGATCAACAGCAAGATGCTGTCAAAACGCCGACCGGCCCGGGTGTCGGTCTGGAAGATCATGACGTAAAGCTCTTCACGCCAGTTTTTGCTGCTGTCCATGGATAACGCCTGAATCGAGAATCAGCGCAGCCTAGGGTGATTCTCCCCGCTAGCGCAAGGTGCGCTGTCCATGGCGGCCTGACGCAACACCCGAATGCCTGCGCGAATCAGCCAGCAGGCAAGGATGAACGGCGCGGTCAGCGTTGCCAGGCCCAGTGCGGCGAACCCCGGCGTGAGCAATACCGCGAGCAGAATGCCGAGCAGCGGCAGCCAGGGTTGGCGACGTTGCGGGCTGAAGGCGAGGGCGGCGAGTACCGCGTTGTAACCGCTCAAACCCTGCAAGGCATTTGAAGTTTCGCCATGCAGAAGGGCAAATCCGAGGCCGGCAGCGGAGCCCAGCAGCGCCCACACAAAGGCGTGGCGATCGGCGATCAGCAACCCGGTGGCAATCAGCGCGCCGGCCAGGGGATGGCCGAGAAACATGACTTGCCCCAGGCCTTTCAATTCGGCGACGAGCAGGTTGAGGGTGTTCAGTTCGATCAGCGGAACGGGTTGCTGTGGTGCGGCAAAGCCGAGCAATAACCAGCTCAACCCAACGAAGGGTGCGGTGTACGCCGGTAGACATTGATCATCGCGAGCACCTTTGAGCCATTGCTGAGTGAGCATGGCACTCAGGCCGCCGCAGGCGATGATCAGCGGTGGCAACAGTGCTGACCATGGGAAATACAGGCTCAGCAGCAGGCCGAGCAAAATACCGTTGTAACTGAACAGCCCGGCCTGACGATCCGCCTTGGCATACCCGCGACGTTGCGCGGTAAGCAACCCGGCGACACCGCCCAACAGCGCACCGCCGAGCAGAGCGGGCGCGGTGAAAAGAATCGCTAACAGACACAACAGCCCGCACAGCGGATGGCGCTGGAGAAAGATCTGGCTGAAGCCGTTAAGCAGGGCGGTCGCCCAGTCGGGGCAGTGGGTGTTGAAGTGGTTGGCAGGCATGGGTGGGGTCTAGGGCAGAGGAAAATCCAGGGTCTTGCACAAATCTGTGGCGAGGGAGCTTGCTCCCGCTGGGCTGCGGAGCAGCCCTGAAATCAGCAATGCGGTCTTTCTGTTGAAACCGTCATGCCAAAGCGACGACTGCTTCGCAGCCGAGCGGGAGCAAGCTCCCTCGCCACAGGGGTAGTTCTTACCGGAGTAGCTCTTACAGGGGTAGTTCTTTAGAGCAATGTCTCGATGCGCAACGAATTGGTTGACCCCGGCTGTCCAAACGGCACGCCCGCGGTAATCAGCAACGTATCCCCGCGCTGAGCCATCCCCTGTGCCTGGGCGATTTCCAGCGCCGTCGAGCACACTTCATCCACCTGGCGCAGTCGATCGTTGACCACCGAATGCACGCCCCACGCCACCGTCAATCGCCGGGCGGTTTGCAGGTTCGGCGTCAGGTTGAGGATTGGCACCGTCGGCCGTTCCCGCGCCGCCCGCAGGCTCGAGGTGCCGGACTCGCTGTAGTTCACCAGCACCGCCACCGGCAGCACGTTGCTGATGCGGCGGATCGCGCAGCTGATCGCGTCCGACACCGTGGCCTCGGCTTTTGGCCGGCTCACGTCCAGTTGGGTTTGATAGTCCGGGCCGTTTTCCACCTGACGGATGATCTTGCTCATCATCTGCACGGCTTCCAGTGGGTACTCGCCGGACGCGGTTTCCGCCGACAGCATCACCGCGTCCGCGCCTTCGGCCACCGCGTTGGCAACGTCGGTGACTTCGGCACGGGTCGGGGCCGGGGAGAAGCGCATCGACTCCAGCATCTGCGTCGCCACCACCACCGGTTTGCCGAGTTGGCGGCAAGTGCCGATGATATTTTTCTGAATCTGCGGCACGCTCTCGGCCGGCACTTCCACGCCCAGGTCACCGCGGGCGACCATGATCGCATCGCTCAATTCAGCGATTTCCCGCAGCTGAGTCACGGCCGATGGCTTCTCGATCTTGGCCATCAAGAACGCCTTGTCGCCGATCAGCGCACGGGCTTCGCGGATGTCCTCCGGGCGTTGCACGAACGACAGCGCGACCCAGTCCACCCCCAGCTCCAGACCGAAGCTCAAGTCGCGACGGTCCTTGGCGGTCAGCGGGCTCAGGTCGAGCACCGCTTGCGGCACGTTGACGCCTTTGCGGTCCGACAGCTCGCCACCGTTGAGCACCGTGGTGTCGATGGCGTCGGCGTACTTGGTCACCACCCGCAGGCGCAACTTGCCGTCATCCAGCAGCAGGTCCATGCCGGGCTCCAGCGCGGCGATGATTTCCGGGTGGGGCAGGTTGACCCGGCGCTCATCCCCCGGCGTCGCATCCAGATCCAGGCGCAGCGCCTGGCCGCGATATAGCTGCACTTTGCCCTGGGCGAATTTGCCGACCCGCAGTTTCGGGCCTTGCAGGTCCATCAGAATCCCCAGCGGATAATTCAGCTGGCGCTCGACTTCACGAATCCACTGATAGCGCTGCGCATGGTCGGCGTGATCGCCGTGGCTGAAGTTCAGGCGAAAGATATTGACCCCGGCCCGCACCAGTTCACGGATATCGTCGATCCCGTCGGTGGCCGGGCCGAGGGTGGCGAGGATTTTGACCTTCTTGTCAGGCGTCATGTTTAGGGCTCTCGAGAATCAGGATGGCGCGGAAGTCGTTGACGTTGGTGCGGGTCGGCTCGGTGACGATCAGTGCATCGAGCGCCTCGAAATAGCCGTAGCCATTGTTGTTATCCAGTTCATCGCTGGCGCTCAAACCGAGGGCGGCGGCACGGGCATAGCTGTCCGGAGTCATGACGGCGCCGGCGTTGTCTTCGGAGCCGTCGATGCCGTCGGTGTCACCCGCCAGGGCGTAGACGCCGGGCAGGCCTTTGAGGCTGTCGGTCAGGCTCAACAGGAATTCGGCGTTGCGCCCGCCACGGCCATTGCCGCGTACGGTGACGGTGGTTTCGCCGCCGGACAGAATCACGCACGGCGCCGCCAGCGGCTGGCCGTGCTGGACGATCTGCCGCGCAATGCCGGCGTGGACCTTCGCCACTTCCCGGGATTCACCTTCCAGGTCGCCGAGAATCAACGGGCTGAAACCAGCCTGACGGGCTTTCACCGCTGCCGCTTCCAGCGATTGCTGTGGGCGGGCGATCAATTGGAAATGACTGCGGGCCAGGCTCGGATCGCCGGGTTTGACCGTTTCCGACTCGGGGCTTTGCAGCCAGTTGCGCACCGAGGTCGGGACTTCGATGGCATAACGCTTGAGGATCGCCAACGCTTCAGCCGAGGTGCTTGGGTCGGCCACGGTGGGGCCGGAGGCGATGACCGTGGCGAGATCGCCCGGCACATCGGAAATCGCATAGGTGTAAACCGTGGCCGGCCAGCAGGCTTTGCCCAGACGCCCACCCTTGATCGCCGAGAGGTGCTTGCGCACGCAGTTCATCTCGCCGATGGTCGCGCCGGATTTGAGCAGCGCTTTGTTGATCGATTGCTTGTCGGCCAGGGTGATGCCAGCGGCGGGCAAGGCGAGCAGGGCAGAGCCACCGCCCGAGAGCAGGAAGATCACACGGTCGTCTTCGCTCAGGTTGCTGACCAGTTCCAGAACCCGTTTCGCGACGGCCAGACCGGCAGCGTCCGGCACCGGGTGCGCGGCTTCGACCACTTCGATTTTTTCGCACGGGGCGCCGTGGCCGTAGCGGGTCACCACCAGGCCAGACACCTCACCCTGCCAGCAGCGTTCGACCACCTGGGCCATGGCTGCGGCGGCTTTACCGGCGCCGATGACGATCACCCGACCGCTGCGGTCAGTTGGTAAATGGGCTTCAAGGACATGCTGCGGATGGGCCGCGTCGATGGCTGTGGCAAACAGCTCGCGCAGCAATTGTTGCGGATTGACCGACATGGCGGGCTCCCGGAATTCTTGTTATTGGAGGGCGACTCGGTTCCCTGTGGGAGCGGCCTGTGGTGAGGGGGCTTGCCCCCGTTTGAGTGCGTAGCGCTCACAAAGTCTTTGGTGTATCAGAGATTTTGGGGCTGCTTCGCAACCCAACGGGGGCAAGCCCCCTCGCCACAGGCCCGCGCCCACAGGTTTTTGCGCAGGGCGTTACTTACCGCGAATCGAGAAATTCGCCATGTGTTCCAGGCCCTTGATCAGCGCCGAGTGATCCCAGTTACTGCCACCGATCGCCGCGCAGGTGCTGAACACCTGTTGGGTATTGGCGGTGTTCGGCAGGTTGATGTTCAGCTCGCGCGCACCGGCCAGGGCCAGGTTCAGGTCCTTCTGGTGCAGGCTGATGCGGAAACCCGGATCGAAGGTGCCTTTGATCATGCGTTCGCCGTGAACTTCCAGGATCTTCGACGAGGCGAAACCACCCATCAGCGCTTCACGCACCTTCGCTGGGTCGGCACCGTTTTTCGAGGCGAACAACAGCGCTTCGGCCACGGCCTGGATGTTCAGCGCGACGATGATCTGGTTCGCCACTTTCGCGGTTTGCCCATCGCCGTTGCCACCGACCAGGGTAATGTTCTTGCCCATGGCCTGGAACAGCGGCAGGGCGCGTTCGAAGGCATCGGCTTCACCACCGACCATGATGCTCAGGGTCGCAGCCTTGGCGCCGACTTCACCGCCGGAAACCGGGGCGTCGAGGTATTGCGCGCCTTTTTCGTTGATTTTGGCGGCGAAGGTTTTGGTGGCCGTCGGCGAGATCGAGCTCATGTCGATCACGACTTTGCCCTTGCTGACGCCCGCTGCAACGCCGTCGGCGCGGAACAGCACGTCATCGACCTGCGGGGTATCGGGAACCATGACGATGATGAATTCGGCTTCCTGGGCGACTTCTTTCGGGTTCGCCAGCGCGACGGCGCCAGCGGCCACCAGGTCGGCAGGCGCAGGGTCGTGGTGCGCCGACAGGAACAGGCTGTGACCGGCTTTCTGCAGGTTCAACGCCATTGGGTGGCCCATGATGCCGGTGCCGATAAATCCGATTTTAGCCATGAGAAAATCCTCTTGTTTTTGTGTCGCCAAATAATGTGCGCGTAGCGGAGGTAGACCACATTCTGTGGCGAGGGAGCTTGCTCCCGCTGGGTTGCGAAGCGACCCCAAACCAACCGCCGTGGTGTGCCAGATAAAACTTGCTCGCAGGTTTACGACTGCTTCGCAGCCGAACGGGGCGGTGCGGCGTTCCGACAAGCCCCCTCGCCACACGTCAGATCGCGTTATGGGTTTTCAACCAGCCCAGACCCGCTTCAGTCGTGGTCAGCGGCTTGTATTCACAGCCGACCCAACCCTGATAACCGATGCGGTCCAGGTGTTCGAACAGGAAGCGGTAGTTGATTTCACCGGTGCCCGGTTCGTTGCGCCCTGGGTTGTCCGCCAATTGCACGTGGTTGATCTCGTCCAGGTGCGAGGCCATGGTGCGAGCCAGGTCGCCCTCCATGATTTGCATGTGATAGATGTCGTATTGCAGGAACAGGTTGGCGCTGCCGACCTGTTCGCGAATCGACAGGGCTTGCGCCGTGTTGTTCAGGTAGAAGCCCGGAATGTCGCGGGTGTTGATCGCTTCCATCACCAGTTTGATGCCCGCCGCTTGCAGCTTGTCGGCCGCGTACTTGAGGTTGGCGACGAAGGTTTTTTCCACGGTGGCCTCGTCGACGCCTTGTGGACGAATACCGGCCAGGCAGTTGACCTGGGTGTTGCCCAGCACTTGGGCGTAGGCAATGGCCAGATCGACACCGGCGCGGAACTCTTCGACCCGATCCGGCAGGCACGCGATACCGCGTTCGCCCTTGGCCCAGTCACCGGCTGGCAGGTTGAAT
The DNA here is from genome assembly GCF_059506005.1 of Pseudomonas sp. Pseusp18. NCBI lineage: Bacteria > Pseudomonadati > Pseudomonadota > Gammaproteobacteria > Pseudomonadales > Pseudomonadaceae > Pseudomonas > Pseudomonas sp. Pseusp18. The sequence goes on along the minus strand of NZ_CP169240.1, from coordinate 4,832,418 downwards.
AGCACCTGGGTCAGACCGTTGGCATCGAGCCTGGCCTTGATTTCGGCAGAGCTGAAGTCATAGGGGAACAGGTATTCGACACCACTGAAGCCGGCCTTGGCGGCAGCGTCGAAACGGGCAAGAAAATCCTGCTCGGTGAACAGCATGGACAGGTTGGCTGCGAAACGCGGCATGGTGATCTCCTGTAAAAATATGTGCCTGTAGCAGCTGCCACGGCCTCGTGCCTCGGCAGCTGCTACAGGTGTCAGGTCATTCTTAATCGAGCAACGAAATCGCCGTTGGCGCATCGTTGCCGACCAGCGCCAGGTCTTCGAATTCGTTGACGGCGTTGATCTCGGTGCCCATGGAAATGTTGGTCACGCGCTCCAGAATGATCTCGACGATCACCGGCACCTTGAACTCCTCGATCATCTCCTGAGCCTTGCGCAGGGCAGGCTGGATCTGACCCGGTTCGAATACCCGCAGCGCCTTGCAACCCAGGCCTTCGGCGACCGCGACGTGGTCGACACCGTAGCCGTTGAGTTCCGGAGCGTTGAGGTTGTCGAAGGACAGCTGCACGCAGTAGTCCATGTCGAAACCGCGCTGCGCCTGACGGATCAGCCCCAGGTACGAGTTGTTCACCACGACGTGGATGTACGGCAGCTTGAACTGCGCGCCCACCGCCAGTTCTTCGATCATGAACTGGAAGTCGTAGTCGCCCGAGAGCGCCACCACCTTGCGGGTCGGATCCGCCTTGACCACACCGAGCGCGGCCGGAATGGTCCAGCCCAACGGGCCGGCCTGGCCGCAGTTGATCCAGTGACGCGGTTTGTAGACGTGCAGGAACTGCGCGCCGGCAATCTGCGACAGACCGATGGTGCTGACGTAGCAGGTGTCCTTGCCGAACACCTGGTTCATCTCTTCGTAAACGCGCTGCGGTTTGACCGGCACGTTGTCGAAGTGAGTCTTGCGCTGCAGGCTGGCTTTGCGTTGCTGGCAATCTTGCAGCCAGGCGCTGCGGTTTTTCAGTTTGCCAGCGGCTTGCCACTCGCGAGCGACTTCGATGAACACGGTCAACGCGGCAGCGGCATCGGACACGATGCCCAGGTCCGGGGTGAACACGCGGCCGATCTGGGTCGGTTCGATGTCGACGTGAATGAATTTGCGGCCTTCGGTGTAAACGTCGACCGAACCGGTGTGACGGTTGGCCCAGCGGTTACCGACGCCCAGCACCACGTCGGACTTCAGCATCGTGGCGTTGCCATAACGGTGCGAGGTTTGCAGTCCGACCATGCCGACCATCAGCGGGTGATCGTCCGGGATGGTGCCCCAGCCCATCAGCGTCGGGATGACCGGAATACCGGTCAGCTCGGCGAACTCCACCAGCAACTCGCTGGCGTCGGCATTGATGATGCCGCCACCGGCCACCAGCAATGGGCGTTCAGCCTGGTCGAGCATGGCCAGGGCTTTTTCCACCTGCACGCGGGTCGCGCTCGGCTTGGCCAATGGCAGCGGCTGGTAGGCGTCGATGTCGAATTCGATTTCGGCCATCTGCACGTCGAACGGCAGGTCGATCAGCACTGGGCCGGGGCGGCCGGAGCGCATCTCATAGAAGGCTTTCTGGAACGCGTAAGGCACCTGGCCCGGCTCCAGAACCGTGGTCGCCCACTTGGTGACCGGCTTGACGATGCTGGTGATGTCGACGGCCTGGAAGTCTTCCTTGTGCATACGGGCCCGCGGTGCTTGCCCGGTGATGCACAGGATCGGGATCGAGTCGGCCGAGGCGCTGTAGAGCCCGGTGACCATGTCGGTACCGGCAGGGCCCGATGTGCCGATGCACACGCCGATGTTGCCGGCCTTGGTGCGGGTGTAACCCTCGGCCATGTGCGAGGCGCCTTCAACGTGGCGAGCGAGGACGTGATCGATGCCACCGACCTTCTGCAAGGCGGAGTACAGCGGGTTGATCGCGGCGCCCGGGATGCCAAAAGCGGTATCGACCCCTTCACGGCGCATCACCAGAACGGCGGCTTCGATTGCTCTCATTTTGCTCATGGTTTTGTGCCTCTTACGTTTTGTAATTGTATACAAGTGGCTTTGCGCAGAGTGTATTCACGGCGGACGGCGCAGGTCAATCCATTTTCTCAAGCGGCTGTTTCATTCGTCGGAAGCCCAAATAACTGTGGCTTTTCGTCGCATGTCGCGCCTTTCGAAAATTATTGTATACAAAAAAATAATTCATTGTGTTCTATTTGTTGCATCGGATTGCGCAACACAAAGCAGTCCAACGGCTTTCCCTATAACAAAATGAGGACGGCACCATGAGCGCTTTAACCTTGAAAGTCGCAGTCAACCTGGCCGATCAGGCCATCACCGCGGGGCGGGCGATCTCTGCCGCGCCATTGACCGTTGCAGTACTGGATGCCGGCGGGCACCTGATTACGCTGCAACGTGAAGACGGCGCCAGTCTGCTACGCCCGCAGATCGCCATCGGCAAGGCCTGGGGCGCGATTGCCCTGGGCAAGGGCTCACGCCTGCTGGCACAGGACGCCCAACAACGCCCGGCCTTCTTCGCCGCGCTGAATAGCCTGGGGCAGGGCAGCGTCGTCCCGGTGCCGGGCGGCGTGTTGGTTCGGGATCAGGACGGGACTGTGTTGGGAGCGGTGGGCATCAGCGGGGATCTGTCAGATGTCGATGAGCAATGTGCAATCCGCGCGATCGAGGGGCAGGGGTTGAAGGCGGATGCGGGGGTGGCTGGTTGATCTTCGGAGCCTGATTTACCGCTTTCGCGAGCTTGCTCGCGAAAGCGTCTTGCGGACGAAAACAGCTTTTTAGCTGCCTGCTTTCTCCGTTGAAATTTCCATCCGGTAAATTCCGGTTTTTTAGAATTTTGTGCGAAACATTTGGCTGTTGCCGAATATTTTCGCAAGAAAATTCATAGGTATCACTCGTATCATTCTCTCGGAACAGGCCGAGAGCTTTACAATGAAAACAACACTGTCGTGGTGGGATATCAGCCCGCCTCTGAGCACCGCTACACCTACCTGGCCGGGTGACACACCTTTTCAGGAAGAGCGCGTCTGGAGCTTCGGACCCGAGTGTCCGGTGAATGTCGGGCGTATCACCCTGTCGCCTCACACGGGGGCCCATGTCGACGCGCCGCTGCATTACAGCGCAGACGGTGCGGCCATCGGCGATGTGTCGCTCGATGTCTATATGGGGCCTTGCCGTGTGCTGCATTGCCTGAACAGCGGCCGGCTGGTGCACCCCGAGCAGCTTGAAGGTCGCTTGCAAGATCTGCCTGAACGGGTGCTGCTGCGCACCTGGCAACAAGCGCCATTGAGCGCCTGGGATCCGGATTTCACCGCCGTCGCCAAAGAAACCATCGACCTGCTGGCGACCCTCGGTGTGCGCTTGATCGGTATCGATACGCCGTCGCTGGACCCTCAGCAATCCAAAACCATGGATTCGCACAATGCCGTGGCCCGACATGGCATGGCCATCCTCGAGGGCATCGTGCTCGATGACGTCCCGGAAGGGGACTATGAACTGATCGCGCTGCCGCTGCGTTTTGCCCATCTGGACGCCAGTCCGGTCAGGGCGATTTTGCGTCCACTGAATAAACCGCAACTTGAGGAGCCGACTCTATGAGCCAATGCCCCTATTCACCTGCAAACCAGACGGAAGAATGGCATAACGCCGAGCTGAATTTTTCCGACTCCATGAGCTACGGCGACTACCTGGATCTGGGGCGCATTCTCAGTGCACAGCATCCGTTATCTCCGGACCATAATGAGATGCTGTTCATCATCCAGCATCAGACGTCAGAGCTGTGGATGAAGTTGATGCTGCACGAGCTCAAAGCCGCTCGTGAACACATTCGACTCGCAGAGTTGCCGCCCGCGTTCAAGATGCTGGCACGGGTCTCGCGGATTTTTGATCAGCTGGTGCATGCCTGGACGGTGCTGGCCACCATGACACCCACCGAGTACCACGCGATACGGCCGTTTCTGGGGCAGTCATCGGGCTTCCAGTCGTTCCAGTACCGCGAGATCGAATTCATTCTGGGCAACAAGAGCGCGACCCTGTTGCGCCCCCATGCGCATCGGCCGGAACTGTTGCAGGCGCTGGAAAAGGCGATCGCCACACCGTCGCTGTATGACGAGGCGATTCGCTTGATGGCCAGCGCAGGCTTGACCATCGACCCACAGCGTTTCGAACGCGATCCGAGCAGTCCGACGGCGCATGATGCGTCGGTCGAAGCCGCCTGGCGCGAGGTCTACACCGACCCATCGCGTTATTGGGATCTCTATCAGCTGGCGGAGAAACTCATCGACCTTGAGGATTCGTTCCGTCAATGGCGTTTCCGGCATGTGACCACGGTCGAGCGGATTATCGGCTTTCAACCAGGGACCGGTGGCACAGAAGGTGTCGGTTATCTGCGCAAGATGCTCGATACCGTGCTGTTCCCGGAGTTGTGGCGAGTGCGCTCAACTCTTTAAATTACCGAGAATGATGTCTGAACGCTTAAACCGAGCGGCAATTGAGTAAATTGACGCATTCAAACCATGCCTGACCATAACAATTAGAAGGTAACCAGATGGCGGATGAAATCTTGAGGCAAGGCGAACTCAAGCGAGGGCTGAAAAATCGTCATATTCAGCTGATCGCATTGGGCGGAGCGATAGGTACCGGGTTGTTTCTCGGCTCTGCCGGAGTACTCAAATCGGCCGGGCCGTCGATGATCCTCGGCTATGCGATTGCCGGCTTCATCGCCTTTCTGATCATGCGCCAGCTGGGCGAGATGATTGTCGAGGAACCGGTGGCCGGCTCCTTCAGTCATTTTGCCCACAAGTATTGGGGCGGCTATGCCGGCTTTCTGTCCGGCTGGAACTACTGGGTGCTGTATGTGCTGGTGGGCATGGCCGAGTTGACGGCTGTCGGCAAGTACGTGCAGTTCTGGTGGCCGGAAGTCCCCTCCTGGGTCAGCGCGGCGGTGTTCTTCGTCCTGGTCAATTTGATCAATATGATGAACGTCAAAGTCTTCGGCGAGATGGAGTTCTGGTTCGCAATCATCAAGGTCGTCGCGATCATTGGCATGATTGTCCTGGGCTGCTACATGCTGTTCAGCGGAACGGGCGGCCCGCAGGCCTCGGTCAGCAATCTTTGGAGTCACGGCGGCTTCTTCCCCAACGGCACCACCGGATTGCTGATGTCCATGGCGTTCATCATGTTCTCCTTCGGCGGTCTGGAGCTGGTCGGCATCACCGCCGCTGAAGCCAGCGAGCCGGGTAAGGTGATTCCCAAGGCGATCAACCAGGTGGTTTATCGCGTGCTGATCTTCTACGTCGGCGCACTCACCGTGTTGCTGTCGCTGTATCCGTGGGATCAACTGCTGCAGACACTGGGCGCTTCGGGCGATGCCTATAGCGGCAGCCCGTTCGTGCAGATTTTCTCCTTGATCGGCAGTGACACCGCAGCGCACATCCTCAATTTCGTGGTGCTCACCGCGGCGCTCTCTGTCTATAACAGTGGCGTCTACTGCAACAGCCGCATGCTCTATGGCCTGGCCGAACAGGGCGACGCACCCAAGGCGCTGATGAAACTGAACAAGCAGGGCGTGCCCCTACTGGCGCTGGGTGTATCTGCGTTGATCACCATGCTGTCCGTGCTGGTTAACTACCTCGCCCCGCATCAAGCGCTTGAGTTGCTCTTTGCACTGGTGGTCGCATCGCTGATGATCAACTGGGCGATGATCAGCCTGACGCACCTGAAATTTCGCAAAATCATGGGCCAGCGAGGTATCGTGCCGGGCTTCAAGGCGTTTTGGTTCCCTTACAGTAATTACCTGTGCCTGGCCTTCATGGCCATGATCGTCTGCGTCATGCTGATGATTCCAGGGATACGCGCTTCAGTCTTCGCGATACCGGTGTGGGTGTTGATCATCTTCGGTTTTTACCGGATGCGTATGGCCAAGGATCGGGCCTTGCCGATAGTTCAATAGCCTTTGCCGTGGGTGCGCCGTGATGAGTAGCAACGCTGATCCGCAGTTTCGCGACATTCGTATCGATCACTATGACCTCGAGGGTGCGAGGAACTGGATGTCTGGTATCTGCGGGCCGCACCGCCTGCAGACTTCGACGCCCGAGCGGATCTGCTTTCATCACAGCGCCAATGTGTTCAAGTCGATGGCCACGACCCTGGGCACGCTCTCATACGGCACCGATGTCACCATCGATATCGAAGACGCCGAGCACTTCAGCAGTTACAGCCTGAGTTTGCCTTTGGTGGGCGAGCAGGAGCTGAGCAAGAACGGCAGTGTGTCGAAATCCAACCGCGACCAAGGGGTGATCATTTCCCCGAACGAGAACCAGATGCTGGCGATCTCCGGCGACTGTCGCAAAGTTCAGGTGGTGATCACCCGCGCCGCCATGAGCGAGTCGCTGGAGGGCATGCTGCAGCGACCGCTGGATACGCCGCTGCGTTTCGAGCCGGTGATGGATGCGGTGGACGGCGCGTCGGCCTCGTGGTGGCGCATGGCGCGTTATTTCATCGCGGAGCTGGAACGCAGCAATGAACTGTACGAACAGGTGGTCTTCACTCGGGACATCGAAAGCTCATTGATCAAAGGCTTGATCCTCGCCCAGCCGAACAACTACTCCGAAGAATTGCGCAACGTGCTCGGGGTGAAACTGCCGCACTACCTGATCAGGGCCAAGCAATACATTCACGACAATGCTCGCGAAGCCTTGCACCTGGAGGACATCGAGGTCGCGGCCGGGGTCTCGCGTTTCAAGCTGTGCGAGGCGTTCAAGAAGTACTTCGCCCTGTCGCCGATGGTCTACCTGAAAAAGTACCGGTTGAACGCTGTGCGCCAGGAAATCCTCGAACACGGCTCGGCGCGCAATATTTCCGCGATTGCCATGGGCTGGGGCTTTACCCATCTCGGACGTTTTTGCGCCGATTACCGCAAGCTGTTCGACGAGTCCCCCAGCATGACCTTGCAGCGTAACGAAGCCCGGCGCATGCGCGGGGGCTGAATATTTGTGGCGAGGGAGCTTGCTCCCGCTGGGCTGCGAAGCAGCCCTAAAGCCTGCGATGGGGTGTCTCTGATAAACCTCGGTTGCAGATTTCAGGACCGCTTCGCGCTCCAGCGGGAGCAAGCTCCCTCGCCACAATTGATCACCTGATAATCGATACCCATTAACTGGCGCTCACTTACGCACCACCAAATCAAGCAACGTCTCCCGCTCCTTGATTTTCTGCAACACGATTTCCGAGCGGATATCAGTCACCCCCGCCGTGCGGTTGAGGTGGTTGACGATGAAGTCGGAGAAGTGTTTGACGTTGCGCGCCTGGACCCGCAGCACATAGTTGCTCGCCCCGGTAATCACGTAGGCGGTGACCACTTCCGGCCACAACTGGACCTTCTTGATGAAGGTCTCGTGCCAGTCCTCGACGTCCTGTCGCAATGACACATGGACGATGGCTTCCAGTTCTACTCCCAGCTTTTCGGCGTTCAGCATCGCGCGATAGCCGGTGATGATTCCTTCACTTTCCAGCAGGCGTAAACGGCGCAAACAGGCCGACGGCGACAGTGCGACCTTCTCTGCCATTTCGTGGTTGCTGATACGGCCGTCCCGTTGCAAGAGGTGCAGGATCCGCAGGTCTGTCGGGTCGAGAGTCATGACTAGAATAAATCCGCGATATTTGGAGTTGGATTCGAATTTTCTTCGAGATAAATACTAGATGGCTGCTTACTTTGCACGAAAATTCTCTAAAGCTTCGTTCATTATTTCCTCACCGTGAAGGCGCAAATACCGCCTGAAACACGACACTCACACCCGACTATCGCGATTTGCCCGGACGGCACTTCTTTCAAAAAGCAGGACACCCAATGACTACAAGAAACGATTGTCTGGCGCTTGATGCGCAGGATGCTCTGGCCCCTCTGCGTCAGCAGTTTGCGCTCCCTGAAGGCGTGATCTATCTCGACGGCAACTCCCTCGGCGCGCGCCCGGTCGCATCGCTGGCGCGTGCTCAGGCAGTGATCGCCGATGAATGGGGCAATGGCCTGATCCGCAGTTGGAACAGCGCCGGCTGGCGCGACCTGCCTGAACGTCTGGGCAATCGACTGGCAGGGCTGATTGGCGCCGGTGACGGCGAAGTAGTGGTGACCGACACCACCTCGATCAACCTGTTCAAGGTGCTCAGCGCCGCCCTGCGCGTGCAGGCCACGCGGGCGCCTACGCGGCGGGTGATCGTCAGCGAGACCAGCAACTTCCCGACTGACCTGTATATCGCCGAAGGTCTGGCGGACATGCTGCAGCAGGGCTACACCCTGCGTCTGGTCGACAGCCCGCAAGAGCTGGCGCAAGCGATTGACCAGGACACCGCGGTGGTCATGCTCACCCACGTCAACTACAAGACCGGCTACATGCACGACATGCAGGCCCTGACCGCGCTGACCCATGAATGTGGCGCGCTGGCCATCTGGGACCTGGCGCATTCCGCCGGGGCGGTGCCGGTCGACCTGCATCAGGCGCGCGCCGACTACGCCATCGGTTGCACCTACAAGTACCTCAATGGCGGTCCGGGCTCGCAAGCTTTCGTCTGGGTTTCCCCTGAGTTGTGCGATCTGGTGGCGCAACCGCTGTCCGGCTGGTTCGGTCATTCGCGGCAGTTCGCCATGGAGTCGCATTACCAGCCGAGCAGCGGAATCGCCCGCTATTTGTGCGGCACCCAGCCCATCACTTCATTGGCGATGATCGAGTGTGGTCTGGATGTCTTCGCCCAGACCGACATGGCCAGCCTGCGCAGCAAGTCCCTGGCGCTGACGGACCTGTTCATCCAGTTGGTCGAGCAGCGCTGCGCCGCTCACGAGCTGACCCTGGTCACTCCACGCGAACACGCCAAGCGTGGCAGCCATGTCAGCTTCGAACATCCCCAGGGTTATGCGGTGATCCAGGCCTTGATCGCCCGTGGCGTGATCGGCGACTACCGCGAGCCGCGGATCATGCGGTTCGGCTTCACCCCGCTGTACACCAGCTTCACCGAGGTCTGGGATGCGGTGCAGATCCTCGGCGAAATACTCGATCAGAAAACCTGGTCGCAAGAGCAATTCCAGATCCGCCACAGCGTCACCTGATACCCCCCGACGCCTTTGTCTTGCTGCCGCGAATTTCCCGGCAGCAGGGCTTCGGTCGCCTCCGATAAGCACTTCTGTGAAAACACAATAATAAGGAACACGCAGAATGAAACTGTCCCTCTGGCCCGCCTTGCCGCTCGCCATTACCAGCTGTCTCGGCCAAGTGGCCTATGCCGCACCCGACAATGGATTCGTTGAAGACAGCAGCCTGACCCTGACCAATCGCAATTTCTATTTTTACCGCAACAACCTCAACAATCCGGGCGGCCAGAACTATCGGGAGGAGTGGGCCCACGGGCTCATGCTCGATTACCGTTCCGGCTATACCCAGGGCACTGTGGGTTTCGGAGTCGACGCCTACGCGCAGTTGGGTCTCAAGCTCGACAGCGGCAGGGGGCGTACCGGCACCGGTTTGTTGCCGGTCGATTCCGATGGACGCGCCGAGGATGAGTATTCCGAAGCGGGTGGCGCGCTCAAGGCGCGGATCTCGAAGACCGAACTCAAATACGGCAACCTGACACCGCTCAACCCGGTGTTCGGCACCGGCTCGGCGCGCCTGTTCACCACCTACGCCAATGGTTTCCAGCTGACCAGCAACGAGTTGAAAGGACTGCAACTCGATGCCGGGCACTTCACCTCAGGCAATGACAGTGCGTCGACCAACGACGATGGCGCTCTCAAGGCGCTGTATGCCGGGGTCGAGACCCGCAGCGTCGATTATCTGGGCGGCAGTTATGCCTTGAGCGATCAATTGAGCGTTAGCCTGTACGGTTCACAGTTCGCTGATATCTGGCGGCAGTACTACGCCAACGCCAACTACAGCTATGCCCTGAGCGAAAACCAGTCGCTGAACCTGGATTTCAACCTCTATCGCACCACCGACTCTGGTCAGAGCCTGGCCGGCAAGATCGACAACACCACCTGGTCGCTGGCCGCCGCTTACAAGGTGGGTGCACACCGCTTGACCCTGGCCTACCAACAGGTCGATGGCGATGAGCCGTTCGATTATCTCGGCTTCGATCAGCAGCCGGGCACCTCGGTATTCCTTGCCAACTCGGTACAGATCCTCGACTTCAACGCGCCCAATGAGCGTTCCTGGCAGCTGCGTTATGACCTGGACATGGCGCCCTTTGGCGTGCCGGGCCTGAGTTTCATGTCGCGCTATGTGAGTGGTGACCATATCGACGACAGCCACTACGACGGCGGCCCCAATGGTGCCTATGGACGTTACGGCAGTGACGGCAAGCGCTGGGAGCGTGACCTTGAAGCGCGCTACGTGGTGCAGGAGGGCAAGGCCAAGGACCTGTCGATACGTGTGCGCCAGGCCAGTATACGTTCCACCGGCCAGGTGGCCCGGGCGGACACCACCGACAACAACGAAGTCCGGGTGATCGTCGAGTATCCGCTGAATATTTTCTGATCCGTGGCTGATCCCCACCGGCAACCCAAACGATTTGCTCTCTTCAAGAAAGACAATATTCAGAGGAAAGAAAAATGACCGATAACGCCGGTTTTGAAAACATCTCCAAGCGTGAGCAGGGCCTACGGCGCCAGCTCACCTCGGGTCAGATGAGCATGATCGCCATTGGCGGCGCGATTGGCACCGGGCTGTTCATGGGCAGTGCCTACGCCATTGGTTATGCCGGGCCGAGCGTGCTGCTCAGCTACGCCATTGGCGCGATCATCACCCTGCTGTTGATGGGCTGCCTGGCGGAGATGACGGTGGCCCATTCGACCTCCGGCTCGTTCGGCGCCTATGCCGAATTCTATGTCAGCCCATTGGCCGGGTTCCTGGTGCGCTATGCCTATTGGGCGGCGATTGTGCTGGCAGTGGGTACGGAAGTGACGGCGGTGGCGATGTACATGAAGTACTGGTTCGCCAACGTGCCGGAATGGATCTGGATTGTTTCGTTCTCGAGCATGCTGATCGTGCTCAACGCCATCAGCGTGAAAACCTTTGGCACCTTCGAGTACTGGTTCTCGACCATCAAGATCGGTGCGATTGTCGGCTTCATCATCCTCGCGGTGTATGTGGTGTTCGGTTCCGGCAACGCGGATTACGGCATGCACAATTACACGGCCCACGGTGGCTTCTTTCCCAATGGTCTGCAAGGCATGTGGATTGCGGTGATCGTCTCGATCTTCAGCTATCTGAGCGTGGAAATGATCGCAGTGGCCGCCGGCGAGGCGCAGGACCCGGAGCGGGCGGTGAAGAAGGCCTTTCGCGCGACCATCGTGCGGCTGGTGGTGTTCTACCTGCTGACCCTGGCCCTGATGCTGGCGATTGTGCCGTGGGTCCAGGCCGGTCAAGCGCAGAGCCCATTCGTCACCGTCATGCAGACCATCGGCATTCCCGGCGCAACCGGCGTGATGAACTTCGTGATCCTGATTGCGGCGTTGTCGGCGATGAACAGTCAGCTCTACATCACCACCCGCATGATGTTCAGCCTGTCCCGCGGCGGTTATGCACCCAAGTCCATGGGGGTGTTGAGCAAGACCGGAATCCCGCTGAATGCCTTGTTGCTGTCGAGTTCCGGCATTGCCCTGGCAACGTTGCTCAATGTGCTGTACCCGGAAAGCTCCTTCACCTTGATGATGGCGATCTCGATGTTCGGCGCGATCTTCACCTGGTTCATGATCTTCCTGACCCACTACTGTTTCCGTCGCTACCACGAGCGCAACGGTGAACGGAAACTGTCCTTCCGCATGCGCCTGTTCCCGTACACCACGCTGTTGGGGCTGCTGCTGATGGGCGCGGTGATGATCACCACCTACTTCACCGATGCCTTCAAAATGACCTTGGTATTCGGTGTGCCTTTCCTGCTGATCCTCACGATTGTCTACTGGATCTTCTTCAGAAAACCCAGGGCAGCCGTGGCGTTGAATCCGCTGCCGAAGGTTTAGAGAGCGCAAACATGCAATGCCGACCGGCAGTTTTCATGGACTGCCGGTCGGCATTGATCCTGGGCCGCTATCAGTCCGGCTCACACCCTTTGAGCACCAACCGGATAATCGTCTGTGCCGCCGCCTCATAATCAGCCTCATCCAGCTTGGCCTTGCCGGTCACTGCAGAAATCTGCCAGTCGAAATCGGCGTAGGTCTGGGTCGCGGCCCAAATACTGAACATCAGGTGATTGGGGTCGATCGGGGCGATCTGGCCGCGGTCGATCCAGGTCTGGATGCAGTCGATGTTGTGCCTGGCCTGGCCGTTGAGCTGCTCGACCAGGTCGGGGCTCAAATGCGGGGCGCCGTGCATGATTTCGCTGGCGAACACCTTGGAGGCGAAGGGCAGGTCGCGGGAGATGCGGATTTTCGAGCGGATGTAGCCACTGAGCACTTCGCTGGGCACGCCGTCGGCGTTGAACGGCGTCGAGGCTTGCAGGATAGGCTCGATGATGCTTTCCAGGACCTCGCGGTAGAGGTTTTCCTTGGATTTGAAGTAGTAGTAGACGTTAGGCTTGGGCAGCCCGGCCTTGGCCGCGATGTCACTGGTTTTGGTCGCAGCGAAGCCCTTGTCGGCAAATTCTTCACTGGCGGCACGCAGGATCAGTTCTTTGTTGCGCTCGCGGATAGTGCTCATAAACCAAGGGGTTCCTTGCCTGTTCTGGCGGTTGCGCATGGTAGCACCGGCCTCGCGCGGCGCTCAAGAATGCCCCGTGTGGCCTCGGGTCGCGTTATGCTGCGCACCATTCATTCAAGAAGGAAACCCGATTCATGGCAGGAAGCAGTTTGCTGGTGCTGATCGACGACATCGCCACCGTACTGGACGATGTAGCGTTGATGACCAAAATGGCCGCGAAGAAGACCGCCGGTGTGCTGGGCGACGATCTGGCGCTCAACGCCCAGCAGGTTTCCGGCGTGCGTGCCGAACGGGAAATCCCGGTGGTATGGGCAGTCGCCAAGGGCTCGTTTCTCAACAAGCTGATCCTGGTGCCGTCGGCATTGGCCATCAGTGCGTTCATTCCGTGGCTGGTCACACCGTTGCTGATGGTCGGTGGCGCTTACCTGTGCTTCGAAGGCTTCGAAAAACTCGCCCACAAATTCCTGCACAGCAAAGCCGAAGATCAGGCTGAACACGCAGAGCTGGTCGAGGCCGTGGCCAATCCGGCAGTCGATCTGGTGGCGTTCGAGAAGGACAAGATCAAAGGGGCGATTCGTACCGATTTCATCCTCTCGGCGGAAATCATCGCCATCACCCTGGGCACGGTGGCTGACGCTTCGCTGACTCAGCAAGTGATCGTGCTTTCGGGCATCGCCATCGTCATGACTATCGGCGTCTATGGCCTGGTTGCCGGCATCGTCAAGCTCGACGACCTTGGCCTGTGGCTGACCCAGAAGCCGGGCCAGATGGCTAAAAGCATCGGCGACGGGATTCTGCGCGCGGCGCCGTACATGATGAAAAGCCTGTCGGTGATCGGCACGGCGGCGATGTTTTTGGTTGGCGGCGGGATTCTGACCCATGGCGTGCCGGTGGTTCATCACTGGATCGAGAGTGTCACCGCAGCGTCTGGTGGGGCCGGGTTTATCGTGCCGACGTTGCTCAATGCAGTGGCCGGGATTGTGGCAGGGGCGGCGGTGCTGATTGGGGTAATGGCTGTCAGCAAGGTTTGGAAGACAGTGAAAGCCTGAAGCCTCGCTCCTACAGTGATTGGTGGTGTTTGATACGCCGCGCATGAAAAAAGGCCATTCGACGCAAATCGAATGGCCTTTTTTATTGCCGATGAAGTTACTCGGCGATCTGCAGCTTGCGCGCCTCGGTATACACGTAACGCACTTTTTCATACTCGAACGGTGTGTTCATCTGCCCGTAGCGGAAGCCGTTCTGATAGCGCTTGTCGATGCCGCGCAGTACCCAGATTTCCGGGTGGTTGGAACTGACTTCGGACACGTTCAGGAAGTTGATCGCCGATTCGCCGGTGTAGTCGACCGCCAGGCCTGCGGTGTCACGCAGGTTCGACGGGCCGAGGATCGGCAGCACCAGGTAGGCGCCGCCCGGTACGCCGTAGAAGCCCAGGGTCTGGCCGAAGTCTTCATTGCGGCGCGGCAGGCCCATGGCGGTGGCCGGATCCCACAGGCCGGCGACACCGATGGTGGTGTTGAGCAGCAGGCGAGCGGTGGTGTCCAGCGAGCGCTGCCCCTTGAATTGCAGCAGGCTGTTCACCAGGTTCGGCACATCGCCGAGGTTGTTGAAGAAGTTGCTGACGCCGGTGCGCAGGAAACTTGGGGTGACGTAGCGATAGCCGTTGACCACGGGCAGGAACACCCATTCGTCGAACCGGTAGTTGAAGTGGTAGACGCGGCGGTTCCACTCTTCCAGCGGGTCATAGACGTTCAGTGCGTTGAGCGATGAGCGTTCGAACTCGCGCTGGTCCAGCCCCGGGTTGAATTTGAGTTTGCTCAGCGGTTCCTTGAAGCCGTCTTTATCGATAACCACTGGGGCGTTGGCTTTGCTGTTGTCGGCATTGGCGACGCCTGCACAGAGTAACGCTGCGATCAGCAGGAGGTATTTAGCCACGGAAAAACTCCAGCATGGCGTCGCTGTTGACGCGATAGTTGAGGTTGCCGCAATGGCCGCCCAATGGATAAACAGTCAAGCGGTCGCCAAAGGTGCGGCGCAGAAAGCCCAGGTCGCCAGGGCCGAGGATCACGTCGTCGGCGTTGTGCATGACGGCGATTTTCGGGCTGTCGTGCAGGTAGTCCTTCAGTGCATACAGGCTGACCTGATCGATCAGTTGCAGCAGGCTGCCACCGTCGGTGCGGGCGCGCCACATCGGGATGACCTGCTCGGTGATGTAGCAATCGAAGTCGCACTGCAGCGCGCGTTTAAGGAACGGCGTGAGGGTGGTGCCTTCGGTGATCGGGAATTTCGGTGGCGTGATCAGGCCGCGACGGTTGATCAGGTCCGAGGTAAAGGCGATGTCCGCCGCCGAGAAACGGAACGAAGTGCCGATCAGCATTGCCATCTGCTCGTTGCTCAGGTGTTGCTTGGACTGCTGGAAGTCGTAGAGCAGGGCATCGTTGAGGTCGATGTAGCCCTTTTGCTGGAAGTAGCGGGTCAGTTTCCCCAGCACCAGCTCATAGAAAGTGGTGGTGTTGTTGATGCCCTTGACCTCGGTCTGTACCAGCTTGTCCAGGTTAGTGACCGAGGTGTAAAGATTGACCGGCGGGTTGAGCAGCAAGACTTTCTTGAAGTTGAAGCTGCGACGGGTTTCATCCAGGTGTGCAACGAAAGCCGCATCCAGGGCGCCGAGGCTATAACCGGTCAGGAAATAATCGGTGACCGGCAGTTTCGGGTTTTGCGCCCGCACGGCCTGCATCACCCGGTACATGTCTTCGGCATCTTCCTTGGTTACGCCCGGGGTGGCGAAGCGCGAGGCGGCGCTCATGAAGTCGAAGCTGGTGGGCGACGACAGCTGCACCACGTGATAGCCGGCCTTGTAATAGAGCTTTTTCAGGTATTCGTTGAGGGTGCTGTCATAGCGTGCACCGGTGCCGGAGATCAGGAAGATCAACGGTGCGGCATGATCCTGCGTGGCGATGCGATAGGTGAGTTTTTTCACCGGCCAGAAGTTGTCCGGCAGATTGAACTCACGCTCCGGGCGCATCGTGACACTGCGGTCTGACTGATTGATGTCTTCATCCAGCGGCAATTCCGGGCGCAAGTCGGGCGGTGTCGTGGCGATGGTCGCCTCGAACGGGTTGGTCAGGGGGTAGCCATAACTGGCGGCGTCAATATCGGCCGCCAGTACGGACGCACTTAAAAGCAAGCCGCCAAACAGGGCGACGAAGCGCAAGGAACGGAGCATGACTAGATCCCTTAGAGGAAGGTGCCAGATGAAGTTCGCAGGCTATGACCATCGGATTTGGGCCAAAGTGCCATGCATTGGCCGCAAACAGGCCTGATTTCGGAGCAACGGTAGCGGGACGATACACTTTGCAGTTATTTCATGAACAGTTAATTGATGTTATTTGCTTACCACGGGCGGGGGATTAAGCTGGCGGCCGATTTCGTTTATTGGAGTGCTTCATGTCCCGCCGTCTACCCGTGATTCTGCTGCTCGTTCTTCTGCCATTGTGGCTGGCCGCCAGTTATGGCGCGCGTTATGGCTTCATGGAGGATGCTCAATGGGTCGGCATCTGCGTTGACGAGGCCAGTCGCTGGGAATGCCAGGTGCGCTCGAACCTGGGCTTGATGATTCACTTCAAGGTGCTGGGCTGGGCGGCAGTGGCGGCAGCCGTGACCGGTTTTGTGCTGTCGGGGCGGGCAGGGTGGTGGTTGGCGGTATTGGCGCTGGTGTTCGGGTTTCCGGCGCTGGCGTTGTACACCACCACGTTGGCGGTGTTTGCGGTGGTGATTGCTGCTTTGCGTCTGGTCCGGGCTTCTCGTAGCGTCTGATAAAAAAGATCGCAGCCTTCGGCAGCTCCTACAGGGAAACGCATATCCCCGTGTAGGAGCTGCCGAAGGCTGCGATCTTTTGATCTTGCTGTGTTGATTACCCTTTGCGAACCCGCAAACTGCGCCACAACGCCGCGACCATCAACACACTCACCAGCGTCCAGCCCCAAGCCTGCTGATTCTGCAGACCTTCACGAAACAGCTGCGGCGCAATGCCGGCGCCGATGATGAAGGTCAGCGCGGCGATTTCCCGACGCGGCACGCTCACCGGCCGGCACAGGTACACCAGCGCCGGCAGGATGAAGGCGACACTCGGGAAGCTGCGATAACGCGGGTCGAACACCAGTTCCAGCATCATCACCGCCGCGGCAAAACCTGTCGCTGCCAGCCACCAGCCGGCTCGACGTTCGAGTGCATTGAAGGCGCGCCCACGCCAACCGGTGCGGGCGCTCAAGGTCAGCGCGGCATGGGCCAGCACCAACAGGTTCAACCCCGTCAGCAACGCTACCCACAACCATTCACTGGCAAAACGGGTGGTGACGCGGGCCAGGTCGCCCCAGGCGCCAATCGAGCAGGCCGCCAGGGCACCGAGCAGTGGCAGCACCAACGCTGCGCGGGTGCTGCGAACTAGACCGCCGAGGATCAGCGTGCCGATGAAGATCAAGCCACCCACCGCCAGCCATTGCGACCAGTACGGCACGTTCGAGACCGGCCCGGCGAGCACGCCCTTGTCCTGGCGATCGGCGTCGAACAGTCCCCAATAACCGCCCACCGCACCTTCGCTGGCGCGTTTCCAGGGCTGGTCGAACGCCTCGATCAGGTTGTAATGCCAGCCTTGCTGCTCGGCCATGATCACAAAGCTGCGAATGAACTTGGCTTCATTGACCCGGCTCGGCAGCGCCGTTTCGCGCTGACGACCTTCGCTCGGCCAACCGGTTTCGCCAATCAACACGTCCTTGGGCGCGAACTTGTTGCCGAACACCTGGCGCACTTCTGCCACATGTTGCAGCGCGGCGTCGATGTTCGACGGATCGTCTTCCCAGTACGGCAATAAATGGATGGTCAGGAAATCCACTGCCGGGGCGACTTCCGGGTGTTTGAGCCAGAACTCCCAGACGTCGGCGTAGGTCACTGGTTGCTTGATCCGGCTTTTGACTTTATTGATCAGCGTTGCCAGTTGCGCGCCGGTGACTTCCTTGCGCAGCAGGGCTTCGTTGCCGACGATGACCGAGGTCACCACATCCGGGTTGGCATTGGCCGAGGCGATCAGCAGGTCGACTTCCTTGGCGGTGTCCACCGGGTTGCTGTTGACCCAGGCGCCGATCATCAGCTTCAAGCCGTGCTTGCGCGCCAGGTCGGGCAGATCCTGGAGGCCGGTCATGGAATAGGTGCGGATGCATTCGAAGCGGGTCGCCAGCAGGGCGAGGTCGGCGTCCATGCGCTCGGGGCGCAGTTTGAACGGCACGTCGAATGGCGATTGGTCCTTGTCGAACGGGGTGTAGGAGGCGCATTGCAGCTTGTGCGTTGCGCTGGCCACGTCCGGCAGGATCACTGGTTTGCCGAGGCCGTACCAGAAGCCGCCGAGGGCAAACAGCCCCAGCAGGCAAGCGAAAAGATAAGCCAAAAAAGGAAAGCGTGATGTCGCGGGCATGTTCAGGCCGTCTGGGAGCAAAGCCGGGCATGTTACCTGCATTTGGCCTACGCTTGGTGGGCTGCTTGGTTTTGACATGCAAAGTTCAGGCGGGATGGCCTGTGCATTTTTAGCGGTCGCGATTAATGGCCTTCTGATGTCGTTTCTCGATGTCTTGAGGTCGCTGGCAGAGCAGGTCACTGTTGGCGTCAGGTTGATGATCGACACGTCAGTACTCCACTGATAATCGAGCGAGTTTGCGGTCGGCGTGATGGGGGCGCTGTGCACCATAAAAATACGTTGAGCGACTCGGCATCCGTCGAGTGCAGCACTTTCGGGGAAGTAACGATGAAGATGCGACGACTCTTGGGCGCAGGTGCCGCTTTGGTGCTGGCAATCAGTTCTACCGTAGCCAGCGCTGAAGGCAAGGCAGTAACGATCGGTTATGTGGACGGCTGGTCGGACAGCGTCGCCACGACCAACGTGGCTGCTGAAGTGATCAAACAGAAACTCGGTTATGACGTGAAACTGCAAGCGGTTGCCACCGGGATCATGTGGCAAGGTGTGGCCACCGGCAAACTCGACGCCATGCTGTCGGCGTGGCTGCCCGTGACTCACGGCGAATACTGGGCGAAGAACAAGGATCAGGTCGTCGACTACGGCCCGAACTTCAAGGATGCGAAAATCGGCCTGATCGTGCCGGAGTACGTCAAGGCCAAGTCCATTGAGGATCTGAAAACCGACGAGAGCTTCAAGGGCCGTATCGTCGGCATCGACGCCGGTTCAGGCGTGATGCTCAAGACCGATCAGGCCATCAAGGATTACGGTCTGGACAATTACACCCTCAAGGCCAGTTCCGGCGCCGGCATGATTGCCGAGCTGACCCGTGCCGAGAAGAAAAACGAATCCATTGCCGTCACCGGTTGGGTGCCGCACTGGATGTTCGCCAAGTGGAAACTGCGCTTCCTGGAAGACCCGAAAGGCGTTTACGGCGCAGCTGAAACCGTGAACAGCATCGGCAGCAAAGAACTGGCAACCAAAGCGCCTGAAGTCGCGAAGTTCCTGAAGAACTTCCAGTGGGCGTCGAAAGACGAAATCGGTCAAGTCATGTTGGCGATTCAGGACGGTGCCAAGCCTGAAGCCGCAGCGAAAGACTGGGTAGCCAAACACCCGGATCGCGTTGCCGAATGGACCAAATAATTTGAGCTGAAGCGTCTGGTCAGCACTTCTCAAGGCCCCTTGGCTTAAATGCCAAGGGGCTTTTTGCTTTCTGTGGGAGCAAGGCGGGGCGAAACAGTCATGTCGTTCTAATACTAAGGTCGTCTGGAACCTGTCCGGTAGCCGCATAGAGTGGATAACGTTCCAACTAAAATCTGTGCTGCGAGGATAAAAACAATGAACGACAGCATTTACCTCTCGATTCAAAACAGCCCGCGCTTCAAGGAGCTGGTTAGCAAGAGGGAACGATTCGCCTGGATTCTTTCAGCGATCATGCTTGGGCTGTACTCCGGATTCATCCTGTTGATTGCTTACGGGCCGCATATTCTGGGCGCGAAAATCAGCCCCGAGTCTTCGATTACCTGGGGCATTCCGATCGGTGTCGGGCTGATTGTTTCGGCCTTTATCCTGACGGGCATCTACGTGCGACGCGCCAACGGCGAATTCGACGACTTGAACAATGCGATTCTCAAGGAGGCTCAGCAATGATCCGGCGTCTAATCGCTCTCTTGAGCATCGCAGCCTTTGCACCGGGCGCCTGGGCGGCTGAGGCCCTGACGGGTGCAGTGCAGAAACAACCGCTCAACGTATCCGCGATCATGATGTTCGTGGTGTTCGTCGGGGCAACCTTGTGCATCACCTATTGGGCGTCCAAGCGCAACAAATCGGCCGCCGACTACTATGCGGCGGGCGGCAAGATCACCGGTTTCCAGAACGGTCTGGCGATTGCCGGTGACTACATGTCCGCGGCGTCCTTCCTGGGTATTTCCGCCCTGGTGTTCACCTCCGGCTACGACGGCCTGATCTACTCGATCGGCTTCCTGGTGGGCTGGCCGATCATTCTGTTCCTGATCGCCGAGCGTCTGCGTAACCTGGGCAAGTACACCTTTGCCGACGTGGCGTCCTATCGTCTGGGGCAAACTCAGATCCGCTCGCTGTCGGCGTGCGGTTCGCTGGTGGTGGTGGCGTTCTACCTGATCGCGCAAATGGTCGGTGCCGGCAAGCTGATTCAGTTGCTGTTCGGCCTGGACTACCACGTTGCGGTGATCCTGGTCGGTATCCTGATGTGCCTGTACGTGCTGTTCGGCGGCATGCTGGCGACCACCTGGGTACAAATCATCAAGGCAGTGCTGTTGCTGTCCGGTGCCTCGTTCATGGCGCTGATGGTGATGAAACACGTCAACTTCGACTTCAACACACTGTTCTCCGAGGCGATCAAGGTTCACGCCAAAGGTGAAGCAATCATGAGCCCGGGCGGCCTGGTGAAAGACCCGATCTCGGCGTTCTCCCTCGGCCTGGCACTGATGTTCGGTACCGCTGGCCTGCCGCACATCCTGATGCGCTTCTTCACCGTGAGTGATGCGAAAGAAGCACGTAAAAGCGTGCTGTATGCAACCGGCTTCATTGGCTACTTCTACATCCTGACCTTCATCATCGGCTTCGGCGCGATCCTGTTGGTGAGCACTAACCCGGCCTTTAAAGATGCAGCTGGCGCGCTGTTGGGCGGCAACAACATGGCGGCGGTGCATTTGGCCAACGCGGTGGGTGGCAGTGTGTTCCTGGGCTTCATCTCGGCGGTGGCGTTTGCGACCATTCTGGCGGTGGTGGCTGGCCTGACCCTGGCCGGTGCCTCGGCAGTGTCCCATGACCTGTATGCCAGCGTGATCAAGAAGGGCAAGGCCAACGAGAAGGACGAAATCCGCGTCTCGAAAATCACCACCATCGCTTTGGCGGTGCTGGCGATCGGCCTGGGCATTCTGTTCGAGAAGCAGAACATCGCGTTCATGGTGGGCCTGGCGTTCTCCATCGCGGCGAGCTGCAACTTCCCGGTGCTGCTGCTTTCCATGTACTGGAAGAAACTGACGACTCGCGGTGCGATGATCGGCGGTTGGTTGGGGCTGGTCAGTGCGGTTGGCTTGATGGTGCTGGGGCCAACCATCTGGGTGCAGATCATGGGTCACGAGAAGGCGATCTTCCCGTATGAATACCCGGCGCTGTTCTCGATGATCATTGCCTTTATCGGGATCTGGTTCTTCTCGATCACTGACAAATCTACTGCGGCTGACAATGAGCGGGCGCTGTTCTTCCCGCAGTTTGTCCGTTCGCAGACCGGGTTGGGGGCGAGTGGGGCGGTTTCGCACTAAGGCTTCTTATATATAAGCTGCACTGACACGAATGCCCCGGTCGAGAGATCGGGGCATTTTTATGGGTGGTTATCGCCCTTTGTGTGTACATATCCGTTTCTGAGGTAACGGCCGCCTATGGTTTCGCTCTTACAGCGAGTCACTTTCGAAAAGCGCGAAAGTAACCAAAGCGCTTTTGCCCCTTTCGTTCGGTGCCTCGCCCGGGCTCGGCATGCCCTCGCTCCGGTCCTGCTCCGTGGGCCCGCCGCCATCGGCCATCCATGGCCGGGGGCGGCTAACCCGGCATCCATGCCGGGTTGCCCACTGCGCAGAACCTCCACTCGGCCTCTCGAGGGGGCGTGCACCGCAAAAGCAAAAGCGAGGCGGCCTACCGGCCGGCCTGACTTCAAGTGAACGCGTTCCCCTGTAGGAGCTGCCGAAGGCTGCGATCTTTTGATCTTGCCGTTGCTTTGGCTTTTGATCTGTCTGCCCCTTTCCCGGAGGTCGAGCCGCCGTTACCGAAGAAACGGATATGCACACAACCAAAGCGCACAAACAAAAACGGCCTCTATCTACATAGAGGCCGTTCTCGGTGCAACTTAAGACGTTATCGCAAGACAGGTCTTATTTGCGGTCTTCAAGCGGGGTGATGTCACGCGACTCGTAACCGGTGTACAGCTGGCGCGGACGGCCGATCTTGTACGGGCTGGAGAGCATTTCTTTCCAGTGGGAGATCCAGCCGACGGTCCGCGCCAGGGCGAAGATCACGGTGAACATACTGGTTGGAATACCGATCGCCTTGAGGATGATCCCCGAGTAGAAGTCGACGTTCGGGTACAGCGAGCGTTCGATGAAGTACGGGTCGGTCAGGGCGATCTCTTCCAGGCGCATGGCCAGTTCGAGTTGCGGATCGTTGGTGATGCCCAGTTCCTTCAACACTTCGTCGCAGGTCTGCTTCATGACGGTAGCGCGTGGGTCGCGGTTTTTGTAAACCCGGTGACCGAAGCCCATCAGTTTGAACGGATCGTTCTTGTCCTTGGCCTTGGCGATGTACTTGTCGATGTTCGAGACATCGCCAATTTCATCGAGCATGGTCAACACGGCTTCGTTCGCACCGCCGTGGGCAGGGCCCCACAGTGCAGCGATACCGGCGGCGATACAGGCGAACGGGTTGGCACCCGACGAACCGGCCAGACGTACGGTGGAGGTCGATGCGTTCTGCTCGTGGTCGGCATGGAGGATGAAGATCCGGTCCATGGCCTTGGCGAGTACCGGGCTGATCGGTTTGATCTCGCACGGGGTGTTGAACATCATGTGCAGGAAGTTTTCCGCGTACGACAGGTCGTTGCGCGGGTACATCATGGGTTGGCCCATGGAGTACTTGTAAACCATTGCAGCCAGGGTCGGCATCTTGGCAACCAGACGGATCGCGGAGATTTCGCGATGCTGCGGGTTATTGATGTCGAGGGAGTCGTGGTAGAACGCCGAGAGGGCGCCAACTACACCGCACATGACGGCCATTGGGTGGGCGTCGCGACGGAAGCCGTTGAAGAAGGTCTTCAACTGCTCGTGGACCATGGTGTGGTTCTTCACGGTGCCGACGAACTGGGCCTTCTGTTCTGCGGTCGGCAGCTCGCCGTTGAGCAGCAGGTAGCAGGTTTCCAGATAGTCCGACTTTTCAGCCAGCTGTTCGATCGGGTAGCCGCGGTGCAGCAGAATACCGTTGTCGCCGTCGATGTAGGTGATCTTCGACTCGCAGGAGGCGGTCGACATGAAACCAGGGTCAAAGGTGAAACGGCCCGTGGCCGTCAGGCCCCGAACGTCGATAACATCGGGACCAACGGTGCCGGTTAAAATGGGCAGCTCGACGGGGGCTGCGCCCTCGATGATCAACTGCGCTTTTTTGTCAGCCATGTGGCCTCCTATTTATGCTTGAAATCATCAGACAGACCCCCCACGCAGGGCCCGCACCACTATAGTGAGATAAATTCGAATGTCAATTTGCCTAAAGTCTTGCTCCAGAAGGCTTTAACCGGACTTTTTTCTCGAAATTGCCTGCCGTTTACGCCTTTTATATCACTTGTGCAATCCGCTATTAGGGGAAGGTGAACGCGTTGTCATTAGTAGCCTAACTGTCTATACTCGGCCACCGACCGCCAGGGGCTTTTGGGCCTGCTTTATTGGGGGTCGCATCCCTGGGTGGTGGTTACCTGACCAGTGCACTCCCCAACAACTTTGCCCTGATTGTTAGGGGCTCTTCAGTGTGAAAAAAAAGCCGTGAAAAGCCAACGACCTGTAAACCTAGACCTAAGGACCATCAAACTCCCCATCACCGGCGTTACGTCGTTTCTTCACCGTGTTTCCGGCATCATCCTCTTCCTGGGCCTTGGCTTCATGCTTTATGCATTGGGCAAGTCTCTGGGTTCCGAGGAAGGTTTTGCCGAGGTGAAGGCATGCTTGACCAGCCCGCTGGCCAAGTTCGTAGCATGGGGCCTCCTGTCCGCTCTTCTGTATCACCTGGTAGCCGGTGTGCGCCACTTGATCATGGACATGGGCATCGGTGAGACGCTGGAAGGCGGCCGCCTGGGCTCGAAAATTATCATCGCCGTTTCCGTGGTGTTGATCGTTCTGGCAGGAGTTTGGATATGGTAACCAGCGTTACGAACCTTTCGCGTTCGGGCCTCTATGACTGGATGGCGCAACGTGTGTCTGCGGTTGTTCTCGCGGCTTATTTTATTTTCCTGATCGGATACCTCGCTGCGAATCCTGGCATTGGCTACGCCCAATGGCATGGCCTGTTCGCCCACAACGGGATGCGTATCTTCAGTCTGCTGGCCCTTGTGGCCCTGGGCGCTCACGCCTGGGTCGGCATGTGGACCATCGCGACCGACTACCTGACGCCGATGGCGCTGGGCAAGTCCGCGACTGCAGTACGTTTCCTTTTCCAGGCAGTATGCGGCGTTGCGATGTTCGCTTACTTCGTCTGGGGTGTGCAGATTCTCTGGGGTATCTGATCCATGGCTAACATTCCAACGATTTCTTTCGACGCCATCATTATTGGTGGTGGCGGTGCCGGCATGCGCGCTGCGCTGCAATTGGCACAAGGCGGTCACAAGACTGCCGTGATCACCAAGGTTTTCCCGACTCGTTCGCACACCGTATCGGCCCAGGGTGGCATCACCTGCGCCATCGCGTCTGCCGACCCGAACGATGACTGGCGCTGGCACATGTACGATACCGTCAAGGGTTCCGACTACATCGGTGACCAGGATGCTATCGAATACATGTGTCAGGAAGGCCCGGCTGCCGTTTACGAGCTGGACCACATGGGTATGCCGTTCTCGCGTACCGAGCAAGGTCGTATCTACCAGCGTCCGTTCGGCGGTCAGTCGAAGGATTACGGTAAAGGCGGGCAGGCTGCCCGTACTTGCGCCGCTTCCGACCGTACCGGTCACGCGCTGCTGCACACCCTTTATCAGGGCAACCTGAAAGCCGGCACCGTGTTCCTGAACGAATACTACGCTGTCGATCTGGTAAAGAACGGTCAAGGCGAGTTCGTCGGTGTGATCGCGATCTGCATCGAAACCGGTGAAACCACCTACATCCGTGCCAAGGCCACCGTACTGGCCACCGGCGGTGCAGGTCGTATCTACGCTTCGACCACCAACGCCCTGATCAACACCGGTGACGGCGTTGGCATGGCGCTGCGTGCCGGCGTACCGGTACAAGACATCGAAATGTGGCAGTTCCACCCGACCGGCATCGCCGGCGCCGGTGTACTGGTAACCGAAGGTTGCCGTGGTGAAGGTGGTTACCTGATCAACAAGCACGGCGAGCGTTTCATGGAGCGTTATGCTCCGAACGCCAAAGACCTTGCCGGTCGTGACGTGGTTGCCCGTTCGATGGTTAAGGAAATCATCGCCGGCAACGGTTGCGGTCCGAATGGCGACCACGTAATGCTCAAGCTCGACCACCTGGGCGAGGAAGTGCTGCACAGCCGTCTGCCAGGCATCTGCGAACTGTCCAAGACTTTCGCGCACGTTGATCCGGTCGTCGCTCCGGTTCCGGTTGTTCCGACTTGCCACTATATGATGGGCGGCGTTGCCACCAACATTCATGGCCAGGCGATCACTCAGGACGCCGAAGGCAAGGACACCATCATTCCTGGCCTGTTCGCGGTTGGTGAAGTGGCTTGCGTATCGGTTCACGGTGCCAACCGTCTGGGCGGCAACTCGTTGCTCGACCTGGTGGTTTTCGGTCGTGCGGCCGGTCTGCACCTGGAAAAAGCGCTGACCGACGGTATCGAATACGACGACGCCACCGACGCCGACATCAATGCGGCCCTGTCGCGTCTGTCCGCTCTGAACGAGCGTACCGATGGTGAAGACGTGGCAACCCTGCGTCGCGAGCTGCAAAGCTGCATGCAGAACTACTTCGGTGTATTCCGTACTGGCGAATACATGCAGAAGGGTATTGCTCAACTGGCTGACCTGCGTGGCCGTATCGCCAACGTCAAGATCAACGACAAGAGCCAGGCGTTCAACACCGCGCGTATCGAAGCGCTGGAACTGCAGAACCTGCTGGAAGTGGCCGAAGCTACCGCCATCGCTGCAGAAGTGCGTAAAGAGTCCCGCGGTGCTCACGCCCGTGAAGACTTCGAAGATCGTGACGATGAAAACTGGCTGTGCCACACCCTGTACTTCCCGGGTGAGAAGCGCGTTGCCAAGCGTGCAGTGAACTTCTCGCCGAAGACTGTTCCGACTTTTGAACCTAAGATTCGGACTTATTAAGGGTGGCCACCATGTTGAAAGTCAGTGTTTATCGTTACAACCCTGATCAGGACGCTGCGCCGTTCATGCAGGAATTCCAGGTTGATACCGGTGGTAAAGACCTGATGGTGCTGGACGTGCTGGCCCTGATCAAAGAGCAGGACGAAGGTTTCTCCTATCGTCGCTCTTGCCGTGAAGGTGTTTGCGGTTCCGACGGCATGAACATCAACGGCAAAAACGGTCTGGCGTGCATCACGCCGCTGTCTGCCGTCGTAAAAGGTAACAAGCTGATCGTTCGTCCTCTGCCAGGTTTGCCGGTTATCCGTGACCTGGTCGTCGATATGAGCATCTTCTACAAGCAATACGAAAAGGTTAAGCCATACCTGCAGAACGACACGCCGGCTCCGGCCATCGAGCGTCTGCAGTCCCCTGAAGAGCGTGAAAAGCTCGACGGTCTGTACGAGTGCATCCTGTGCGCTTGCTGCTCGACTTCGTGCCCGTCCTTCTGGTGGAACCCGGACAAGTTCCTGGGCCCGGCTGCCCTGCTGCAAGCGTACCGCTTCCTGGCAGACAGCCGCGACACCAAGACGTCCGAGCGTCTGGCTTCGCTGGATGACCCGTTCAGCGTATTCCGCTGCCGGGGCATCATGAACTGCGTCAACGTTTGTCCGAAAGGCCTGAACCCGACTAAGGCCATCGGTCACATCCGTAACATGCTGCTGCAAAGCGGCGTGTGATTCAGCTGCTGTACCCGTAGAACCGCTGTACCCGTAGATGCTGCGGCGCAGGCTTCAACCGGCGCCGTAGTTTTAACCTGAGCAGCAGCCCATAAGGCTGCGGCTCTTATTTTGAAGAAATGAGACAAGCAGGGGCATCCGGGCTGGTACCCGGACTATCAGCGTGATCCTAAGTGGCTTGTTTTAGTCGCTGCATTCGGACTTCTGCAAGTTTGCTCGGTGTCGACGCCGGTGGTGTTCCCCTAACCGAGGGTGACCAAGCATGCAAGAAAGCGTGATGCAGCGCATGTGGAACAGCGCCTACCTTTCCGGTAGTAACGCTGCCTATGTGGAAGAGCTCTACGAGCTCTACCTGCACGACCCTAACGCTGTGCCAGAAGAGTGGCGCACCTACTTCCAGAAGTTGCCTGCTGATGGCAACACTGCCACCGATGTTTCGCACTCCACAATTCGCGATCATTTCGTCTTGCTGGCAAAGAACCAGCGCCGCGCCCAACCGGTTTCCGCCGGTAGCGTGAGCAGTGAGCACGAGAAGAAGCAAGTTGAAGTGCTGCGATTGATCCAGGCCTACCGTATGCGTGGCCACCAGGCAGCCCAGCTTGACCCGCTGGGGCTGTGGCAGCGTCCTGCACCTGCAGACCTGTCAATCAATCATTACGGCTTGACCAATGCCGATCTTGATACGACCTTCCGTGCCGGCGACCTGTTCATCGGCAAAGAGGAGGCGAGCCTACGCGAAATTCACGAAGCGTTGCAGCAGACATATTGCCGCACCATCGGCGCTGAATTTACGCACATCACCGATTCCGAGCAGCGCCAGTGGTTCCAGCAGCGTCTGGAAAGCGTGCGCGGCCGTCCGACGTACTCCGCCGACATCAAGAGTCACCTGCTCGAGCGCGTCACTGCCGGCGAGGGTCTTGAAAAATACCTCGGGACCAAGTATCCGGGTACCAAGCGTTTCGGTCTGGAAGGCGGCGAGAGCCTGATTCCGATGCTCGATGAACTGATCCAGCGTTCCGGCTCCTACGGCACCAAGGAAATCGTCATCGGCATGGCCCACCGTGGTCGTCTGAACGTGCTGGTCAACACCTTTGGCAAGAACCCGCGCGAGTTGTTCGACGAGTTCGAAGGCAAGAAGAAGGTCGAGCTGGGTTCCGGTGACGTTAAATATCACCAGGGCTTCTCGTCCAACGTCATGACCACCGGCGGTGAAGTTCACCTGGCCATGGCT
This sequence comes from Pseudomonas sp. Pseusp18, assembly GCF_059506005.1. Taxonomy (NCBI): domain Bacteria; kingdom Pseudomonadati; phylum Pseudomonadota; class Gammaproteobacteria; order Pseudomonadales; family Pseudomonadaceae; genus Pseudomonas; species Pseudomonas sp. Pseusp18. The sequence continues at coordinate 4,804,190 of NZ_CP169240.1, read as the reverse complement.
TTCAACCCGTCTCACCTGGAAATCGTTTCTCCAGTGGTCGAGGGTTCGGTCCGTGCCCGTCAGGATCGTCGTAACGATCCTACCGGTGAAAAGGTTCTGCCGATCTCCATCCACGGTGACGCGGCATTCGCCGGTCAAGGTGTGGTCATGGAAACCTTCCAGATGTCGCAGACCCGCGGTTTCAAGACCGGCGGCACCGTGCACATCGTGATCAACAACCAGGTCGGCTTCACCATCAGCAACCCGCTGGACTCGCGCTCCACCGAGTACGCGACCGACGTTGCGAAGATGATCCAGGCGCCGATCCTCCATGTGAATGGTGATGATCCGGAAGCCGTGTTGTTCGTGACCCAGTTGGCCATCGACTACCGCATGCAGTTCAAGCGTGACGTGGTGATCGATCTGGTCTGCTACCGTCGTCGCGGCCACAACGAGGCTGACGAGCCAAGCGGTACCCAGCCTCTGATGTATCAGCAGATCACCAAGCAGCGCACCACCCGTGAGCTGTATGCCGATCGTCTGACCCAGAGTGGTGTACTGGACGCAGAGCGTGTTCAGGCGAAAGTCGACGAATACCGCAATGCGCTGGACAACGGTCTGCATGTTGTAAAAAGCCTGGTCAAAGAGCCGAACAAAGAGTTGTTCGTGGACTGGCGTCCGTATCTGGGCCACGCCTGGACCGCGCGTCACGACACTCGCTTCGATCTGAAAACCTTGCAGGAACTGTCTGCCAAGCTGCTGGAAATTCCGGAAGGCTTCGTGGTGCAGCGCCAGGTCTCGAAAATCTACGAAGACCGTCAGAAGATGCAAGCCGGCGGCCTGCCGATCAACTGGGGTTACGCCGAAACCATGGCGTACGCGACCCTGGCGTTCGAAGGTCACCCGATTCGCATGACGGGTCAGGACATCGGTCGCGGTACGTTCTCGCACCGTCACGCTGTCTTGCACAACCAGAAAGACGCGGGTACCTATATCCCGTTGCAAAACCTCTACAAGGGGCAGCCACGTTTCGACCTGTACGATTCGTTCCTGTCTGAAGAGGCGGTTCTGGCGTTCGAATACGGTTATTCGACCACCGAGCCAAACGCTCTGGTTATCTGGGAAGCCCAGTTCGGCGACTTCGCCAACGGTGCCCAAGTGGTTATCGACCAGTTCATCACCAGTGGCGAGCACAAGTGGGGCCGTCTCTGCGGTCTGACCATGCTGCTGCCGCACGGTTATGAAGGTCAGGGTCCTGAGCACTCCTCGGCTCGTCTGGAGCGTTACCTGCAGCTGTGCGCCGAGCACAACATTCAGGTAGCCGTGCCGACTACGCCGGCCCAGATCTACCACTTGCTGCGTCGTCAGGTGATTCGCCCGCTGCGCAAACCATTGGTAGTCCTGACTCCGAAGTCGTTGCTGCGTCACAAGCTGGCCATCTCGACCCTGGAAGATCTGGCCGAAGGTTCGTTCCAGACCGTGATCCCGGAAATCGATGCGCTTGATCCGAAAAAGGTCACTCGCATGATCCTGTGCAGCGGCAAGGTCTACTATGACCTGCTGGAAAAACGCCGTGCCGAAGGTCGTGAAGACATCGCCATCGTGCGTATCGAGCAGCTGTATCCGTTCCCTGAGGACGACCTGATGGAGGCGCTCGCCCCTTACACCAACCTCGAAAACGTGGTTTGGTGCCAGGAAGAGCCGATGAACCAGGGCGCCTGGTACAGCAGCCAGCATCACATGCGTCGCAGCCTGACCAACCATAAACAAGGCCTGGTCCTGGAATACGCTGGTCGTGAGGCGTCTGCCGCACCTGCTTGCGGTTACGCTTCGATGCACGCCGAGCAGCAGGAACAACTGCTGCAAGATGCTTTCACTGTTTAACGCCTTCGCGCACCTGAAACCGAATTTAAGGACCCACAGATAATGGCTATCGAAATCAAAGCCCCCACTTTCCCGGAATCGGTTGCCGATGGCACCGTTGCCACCTGGCACAAAAAACCGGGCGACGCCGTCAAGCGTGACGAACTGATCGTCGACATTGAAACCGACAAAGTCGTACTGGAAGTTCTGGCCACCGCTGATGGCGTGCTGGGCGCGATCGTCAAGAACGAAGGCGACACCGTTCTGTCCGACGAAGTTCTGGGCTCGATCGGTGAGGGCGGTGCTGCTGCCGCTCCAGCCGCTGCTGCACCTGCCGCTGCTGCCGCTGCTCCTGCCGAAGTAGGCGAAGACGATCCTGTTGCTGCACCGGCTGCTCGCAAGCTGGCTGAAGAAAACGGCATCAACATCGCTTCCGTTGCCGGCACCGGCAAAGGCGGTCGTGTGACCAAGGAAGACGTGGTAGCCGCTGTTGCCGCCAAGAAAGCCGCTCCGGCTGCTGCGCCTGCCAAGGCTGCTGCACCTGCTGCCGCTGCTCCGGTATTCGCTGCTGGCGACCGCGTAGAAAAACGCGTTCCGATGACCCGTCTGCGCGCCAAGGTTGCCGAGCGTCTGGTTGAAGCTCAATCGAACATGGCCATGCTGACCACTTTCAACGAAGTCGACATGACCGAAGTCATGGCCCTGCGTTCGAAGTACAAGGACCTGTTCGAGAAGTCCCACAACGGCGTACGCCTGGGCTTCATGTCGTTCTTCGTGAAAGCGGCTACCGAAGCGCTGAAACGCTTCCCGGCTGTCAACGCGTCGATCGACGGTGCCGACATCGTTTACCACGGCTACGCCGACGTTGGTGTAGCTGTTTCCAGCGACCGCGGTCTGGTTGTACCGGTTCTGCGTAACGCCGAACTGATGAGCCTGGCTGAAATCGAAGGCGGCATCGCTACCTTCGGCAAGAAAGCCCGTGACGGCAAACTGTCGATGGAAGAAATGACCGGCGGCACGTTCACCATCACCAACGGCGGTACTTTCGGTTCGATGATGTCGACTCCGATCGTCAACCCGCCACAGGCTGCGATTCTGGGTATGCACAACATCATCCAGCGCCCTATGGCGATCAACGGTCAGGTAGTTATCCGTCCGATGATGTACCTGGCGCTGTCCTACGATCACCGTCTGATCGATGGCAAAGAAGCTGTGACCTTCCTGGTGACCATCAAGAACCTGCTGGAAGACCCGGCTCGTTTGCTGCTGGATATCTGATTTCGTTGCACGGGCCGTTCAATGATGGACGGCCCTTCTGTAATGACCAGCTTCGTCCCACGACGGTCCTCAAAAGGGGCCGTCCGGTTTGATTCGAGAAGGAATGACACATGACTCAGAAATTCGACGTGGTAGTGATTGGTGCGGGCCCTGGCGGCTACGTGGCTGCCATTAAAGCAGCGCAACTGGGCCTCACCACTGCCTGCATCGAGAAATACACCGACAAGGAAGGCAAACTGGCCCTCGGCGGTACTTGCCTGAACGTCGGCTGCATTCCATCCAAGGCGCTGCTGGACAGCTCCTGGAAGTTTCACGAAGCGCAAGACGGCTTCGCGATCCACGGTATCAACCACGCTGGCGTGACCATGGACGTGCCAGCAATGGTCGGCCGTAAAGCCAACATCGTCAAAGGCCTGACCTCCGGCGTTGCAACGCTGTTCAAGGCTAACGGCGTCACTTCGATCCAGGGCCACGGCAAACTGCTGGCTGGCAAGAAAGTCGAAGTCACCAAGCCTGACGGTTCGGTTGAAGTCATCGAAGCCGAAAACGTCATCCTGGCTCCGGGCTCGCGTCCGATCGACATTCCACCGGCTCCGGTCGACCAGAATGTGATCGTCGATTCGACTGGCGCTCTGGAATTCCAATCCGTACCAAAACGCCTGGGTGTAATCGGCGCTGGTGTTATCGGTCTGGAACTGGGTTCGGTATGGTCCCGTCTGGGCGCTGAAGTCACCGTTCTCGAAGCACTGGATACCTTCCTGATGGCAGCGGACACCGCTGTTTCCAAGGAAGCGCTGAAAACCCTGACCAAACAGGGTCTGGACATCAAGCTGGGCGCTCGCGTGACCGGTTCCAAAGTGAACGGCGACGAAGTCGTTGTGAACTACACCGATGCCAACGGCGAACAGAACATCACTTTCGACAAGCTGATCGTAGCCGTTGGTCGCCGTCCGGTGACCACTGATCTGCTGGCTGCCGATTGCGGCGTGACCCTGGACGAGCGCGGTTTCGTGCACGTTGACGATCACTGCGCCACCACCGTACCGGGCGTTTACGCCATCGGTGACGTGGTTCGCGGCATGATGCTGGCTCACAAAGCCTCGGAAGAGGGCATCATGGTTGTCGAGCGCATCAAGGGCCATAAAGCCCAGATGAACTATGACCTGATCCCTTCGGTTATTTATACTCACCCGGAAATCGCGTGGGTCGGTAAAACCGAGCAGGCCTTGAAAGCTGAAGGCGTAGAAGTTAACGTCGGCACCTTCCCGTTCGCAGCCTCTGGCCGTGCCATGGCCGCCAACGATACCGGTGGTTTCGTCAAGGTCATCGCTGATGCCAAGACTGACCGCGTATTGGGCGTCCACGTGATTGGCCCGAGCGCCGCAGAACTGGTTCAGCAGGGCGCGATCGGCATGGAATTCGGCACCAGCGCTGAAGACCTGGGCATGATGGTTTTCTCCCATCCGACCCTGTCTGAAGCCTTGCACGAAGCAGCGTTGGCAGTGAATGGCGGCGCCATCCACATCGCCAACCGCAAGAAACGCTAAGCGGATAATAAGAAACCACGGCGGTACGGCCCGTCGTGAGCCTTGCGAGCAAGACTCACCGCGGAATGTCCGCTGGACGCAGTCTTGCGTAGCTGCACCGGGTACCCGGAAAGGTTACGCAAGCAGCAGTCACAGGTGGTGCGGCACTTGAATGAGTGCAGCACCGAATGCGCAGTACCTAACGAAGACGGTAATAAGCATGAATCTTCACGAGTATCAGGGTAAGCAGCTGTTCGCTGAGTACGGCCTGCCAGTATCCACCGGTTACGCGGTAGACACCCCGGAAGCAGCAGCAGAAGCTTGCGACAAAATCGGCGGCAGCGAATGGGTTGTCAAAGCCCAGGTTCACGCCGGTGGTCGCGGTAAAGCGGGCGGCGTAAAGCTGGTTCGCAGCAAAGAAGACGCTAAAGCATTCGCACAGCAGTGGCTGGGCAAGCGTCTGGTGACTTACCAGACTGACGCCAATGGTCAGCCAGTCACCAAGATCCTGGTTGAATCGTGCACTGATATCGCTAAAGAGCTGTACCTGGGCGCTGTCGTTGACCGTTCGAGCCGTCGCATCGTGTTCATGGCTTCCACCGAAGGTGGCGTGGACATCGAGAAAATTGCTCACGACACTCCAGAAAAAATTCTGAAAGCCACTATCGATCCACTGGTTGGCGCTCAGCCATTCCAGGGTCGCGAGCTGGCATTCCAGCTGGGTCTGGAAGGCAAGCAAGTTGCTCAGTTCGCCAAGATCTTCGTAGGTCTGGCCAAGCTGTTCAAGGATCACGACCTGGCTCTGCTGGAAGTGAACCCGCTGGTGATCAAGGCTGACGGCGATCTGCACTGCCTCGATGCCAAGATCAACATCGACGCCAACGCCATGTACCGTCAGCCTAAGCTGAAGACTTTCCACGATCCGTCGCAAGACGATCCGCGCGAAGCGCACGCTGCCAAGTTCGAACTGAACTACGTAGCACTGGAAGGCAACATCGGTTGCATGGTCAACGGTGCTGGCCTGGCCATGGGTACCATGGACATCGTCAACCTGCATGGCGGCAAACCAGCCAACTTCCTCGACGTGGGCGGCGGTGCTACCAAAGAACGCGTTACCGAAGCGTTCAAGATCATCCTGTCCGACACTAACGTCGCTGCAGTACTGGTCAACATCTTCGGCGGCATCGTTCGTTGCGACATGATTGCCGAAGGCATCATCGGCGCTGTGAAAGAAGTCGGCGTGAAAATCCCGGTTGTTGTTCGCCTTGAAGGCAACAACGCTGAGCTGGGCGCTAAAGTACTGGCAGAAAGCGGTTTGAACATCATCGCTGCTACCAGCCTGACCGACGCTGCTCAACAAGTTGTCAAAGCTGCGGAGGGCAAATAATGAGCGTCCTGATCAATAAAGACACCAAAGTTATCTGCCAGGGTATTACCGGTTCGCAAGGTAGTTTCCACACCCAGCAAGCCATCGAATACGGCACCAAGATGGTTGGCGGCGTAACTCCAGGCAAAGGCGGCACCGAGCACCTGGGTCTGCCAGTGTTCAACACCGTGAAAGACGCTGTAGCTGCCACTGGCGCCACCGCCAGTGTGATCTACGTTCCAGCTCCTTTCTGCAAGGACTCCATCCTGGAAGCAGCCTTCGGCGGCATCAAGCTGATCGTTTGCATCACTGAAGGCATTCCTACCCTGGACATGCTGGATGCCAAGGTCAAGTGCGACGAGCTGGGCGTAGTCCTGATCGGTCCTAACTGCCCAGGCGTGATCACTCCAGGCGAATGCAAGATCGGTATCATGCCAGGTCACATTCACTTGCCAGGCAAGGTCGGTATCGTTTCCCGTTCCGGCACCCTGACCTACGAAGCTGTGAAGCAGACTACTGACGCCGGTTTCGGTCAGTCGACTTGCGTCGGCATCGGTGGTGACCCGATCCCGGGTTCGAACTTCATCGACATCCTGAAGCTGTTCCAGGAAGACCCGAAGACCGAAGCGATCGTGATGATCGGCGAGATCGGCGGTTCGGCTGAAGAAGAAGCGGCTGCCTACATCAAGGCACACGTGACCAAGCCGGTTGTTTCCTACATCGCTGGTGTGACTGCTCCTCCGGGCAAGCGCATGGGCCATGCTGGCGCAATCATCTCTGGCGGCAAAGGCACTGCAGACGAGAAATTCGCTGCTCTGCAAGACGCAGGCGTTAAAACCGTGCGTTCGCTGGCAGACATCGGCAAGGCCCTGGCCGAGCTGACCGGTTGGGCCGTCAAGTAAGCCTCGCGCTTAACTGACGCTCCACCAAACAAAGGCCACCTTCGGGTGGCCTTTGTCATTTCCGAAGATCAAAGATCGCAGCCTTCGGCAGCTCCTACAGTTGGAATGCGATCCCATGTAGGAGCTGCCGAAGGCTGCGATCTTTTGATCTTTGCTGTTTTCGATGAAATTTAGATATGTAAACACGACACTGAAATGTCGCGTATCGGATAGTTCGCCCTGTAATAGTGCGTTTGGCGGGCAAATTCGGTAGGCTAGCCGCCATTTTGCGTTTGCGGCCCACAAGGCTGCGGCGCGCTAAACGGGTCAGTCCTATACGGATCGACAGCATTTCCCTCACCCATAAGGGAAATCCCTCTCTAAATTCCGATTCAGTAGTGTGGTATTTCCTTAATGAAAGTGTTGAAAGGCCAGGACATCCTGGCACTGGGCTTCATGACATTTGCCCTGTTCGTCGGGGCTGGCAACATCATCTTCCCGCCTATCGTCGGTTTGCAGTCCGGGCCTAATGTCTGGATGGCGGCGCTGGGTTTTCTGATCACCGCAGTCGGTCTGCCGGTGATCACCGTGGTCGCCCTGGCCAAGGTCGGCGGTGCAATGGATGCCTTGAGCAGCCCGATTGGTAAAATCGCCGGGGGCCTGCTGGCAGCCGCGTGTTACCTCGCTGTCGGCCCATTGTTCGCGACACCGCGCACCGCGACCGTGTCGTTCGAAGTGGGTCTGGCGCCGCTGACTGGCGAGAGCCCGCTGGCGCTGTTTCTCTATAGCTCGGTGTACTTCCTGCTGGTGTTCTTCATCTCGCTCTATCCGGGCCGTCTGCTGGACACCGTAGGACGGTTCCTCGCACCACTGAAGATCATCGCCCTGGCCGTTCTCGGTATAGCAGCGTTCGCGTTGCCGGCCGGTAACATTGGCGTGGCTACCCCTGAATATGTGGCGGCACCGTTCTCCCAGGGCTTCATCAATGGTTACCTGACCATGGATACCCTGGGTGCGCTGGTATTCGGCATTGTCATCGTCAATGCGATCCGCTCCCGTGGCGTGGAATCGCCGGTGTTGATCACCCGTTACGCGATCATCGCCGGGCTGATTGCCGGTGTAGGTCTGGCGCTGGTTTACGTCAGCCTGTTCCGTCTCGGCTCGGGCAGCCATGAAGTGGCCGCCGGTGCCACCAACGGCGCGGCGGTATTGCACGCCTACGTGCAGCACACCTTCGGTTCGCTCGGCAGCGGTTTCCTCGCGGTGCTGATCTCCCTGGCCTGCCTGGTGACTGCGGTCGGTCTGACCTGCGCCTGTGCCGAATACTTCAGCCGTGTGCTGCCACTGTCCTACAAGACGCTGGTGATTATCCTGGCCGCGTTCTCCCTGCTGGTGTCCAACCTGGGCCTCACCAAGCTGATTGCGTTCTCGATTCCGGTACTGACCGCCATCTACCCGCCGTGCATCGCCCTGGTGGCCCTGAGCTTCTGCAAGGACTTCTGGCATGAGCAGGGTCGCATCGTCGGTCCGGTGATGCTGGTGTCGTTCATTTTCGGCATGATCGACGCGCTCAAGGGCGCCGGCCTGGCCGACTGGATGCCGGCTCAACTGGCTCACCTGCCGCTGAGCGAGCAGGGCCTGGCGTGGCTGGTGCCGTCGTTCATGACCCTGGTAGTTGCCGTGGTTTGCGACCGTCTGCTGGGCAAGCGCGAAGAAGCGCTGGCTTAAGTTGCTTCATGGCCCGCCACAAGCGGGTTTGAGCTACAAATGGAAATGCCCCGTATCAATCGATACGGGGCATTTTTTATGGATGCGGTGCAGTGTCTTTTTCCTTGGGCTAACGTCGAAGCACTATCCGAAGGTTTCATCATTGTCTACACATCACAAGGAACTGCATGTCGTTCATCCACGCCAATCTGATCCACATCCTCGCCGCGCTCTGGTTTGTCGTCTGCTGGGGTGGCTACACCCGTTACGCGACATGGAAGGGCCGTGACACCGCATGCCTGGCCAGTGTGCTGCACCTGTACCGCGAAGACTGGATGCGCCGCATGCTGTTGCGCGACAACCGCATCGCCGATGCCAGCGTGATCGGTAACCTGGAGCGCAACGCCTCGTTCTTCGCTTCCAGCACGTTGATTATCCTGGCCGGTATTCTCACGGTGTTGGGGGCGTCCGAAAGAGCCGTGTCGTTGCTGGCGGATATCCCGATGGTGCAACAGGCTTCCCAAGGCATGTCGGAGATCAAGTTGTTGTGCCTGGCGCTGGTGTTTGTCTATGCGTTCTTTACGTTCAGCTGGTGCATGCGTCAGTACAACTTTGCGGCCATTCTCGTGGGTTCGGCGCCAATGATTGGTGAGCGGCATGTGTCCGAGCAAGAGCGTAACGCCTTTGCTTCCCGAGCCGCCCGTGTCATCTCCCTGGCGGCCAACCAGTTCAACTTCGGTCTGCGTTCCTATTACTTCGGCATGAGCATGCTGGCGTGGTTTGTCAGCCCCTGGTTGTTCATGTTGATGAGCGCCGGTGTCGTGTTTGTGTTGTATCGCCGCGAGTTTCACTCCGACGTTCTTGACGTGATGGTCTATACACCTACAGAGGCGCCATTGCCTGAGCTGAACAAAGAGGCGGCTTGATGAGTATTTGCCTGGCAGCGCAGTCTGGTGTGGTTTCTGGATTTAGTGTGTTCGTTGTTGCTGATGATTAGTCCGACTTTTAGAACCGTTTTGCTCTAATGCACCAAGTAACAGGCAAAAGAAAACCCGCACATGGCGGGTTTTCTTTTATCACGCTAAAAACTGTTTTAGTTTTTAGGTGCTTCTGTAGGCGCTGCCGGAGCGGCTGCGTTCGATTCGGTCTGAGCTTTGGCAGCTTCAGCGTTTTCTTTTGCTGCTTCGTTCACTTTATCCTGAGCTTGGCTCATTTTTTCCTGAACTTGCTCGGTTTGTTTGGTGGCATCTTGAGCTTTGTCCTCGGGTTTTTTACCGCAGGCGGCGAGACCGAGGGAAGCGGTCAACATCAAGGCAATAGCTAAAGTCTTACGCATGGGGTGTTTCTCCTGATGGAAAATATCTACTGGCCTTTCGAGCACCGTTATCAGGGTTAAGTTCCTCAATTCACACAGATATATATGTTTGTTTTGCAACGGAACTTTTGCCCGCTAGCCTGCTACTTTGTCCGGACACTAAGAAGAGTTTTATCAAATGGCCGAAAACCCCGTTTTTGAGCGTGCGACGCGATTCCTGTCGGCGTTGCGCCATTGTCAGGTACTCGGCATGCGCGTTCACAGCGCCAGCAGCGAAGGGCTGACGGTGATTCTGCCGTACAGCCCGCGGATCGTCGGTAACCCGCAAACGGGGGTGATTCATGGCGGTGCGCTGACCTCGCTGATGGACACTGCCTGCGGCATGGCCACCCTCTGCGTGCTGCCTGAGTTCGAAGTCTGCCCGACGCTCGACTTGCGCATCGACTACATGCACGCCGCCGAGCCACACAAGGACGTTTACGGCTTCGCCCAATGCTACCGAGTGACTACCGATGTGATTTTTGCGCGCGGTTTTGCCTATCAGGACGACCCCGAACAGCCCATCGCCCACGTGGTGGGCACCTTCATGCGCATGGGTAAGGGCATCAAAGGTACCAAAAACTTTGGCGGTGTCATTGCCGGTGCCATTGTTGGAGTTGCGAAATGACCGACACGTTCAAGGAACAGCTTCAACAGGCCCATGCTCAGGGGGACTACGCCGCGCTGCTGCAGCTGATTCCTTACGCCGAGCTGATCGGCGTCGAATGTTCGCGGGTAGGAGATGAGCTGCTGTTTCGTCTGCCGGCCAACAAGGACAACATTGGTAACCCTTTACTGCCAGCGATTCATGGTGGGGTGATTGCCGGGTTCATGGAGCTCTCGGCAGCGCTGCACCTGTTGATTTTCACCGGCTCGCCCGGTGTGCCGAAGATTATCGACTTTTCCCTCGACTACCTGCGCGCAGGGCAGTTTCGCGATACCTGGGCCCGATGCCAGGTTTGTCGCCAGGGGCGGCGGGTGGCAAACGTGGCGATTACCGCCTGGCAAAGCACCGAAGCCGAGCCCATTGCCACGGCCCGGGCCCACTTCAAAATCGAAGAGCCCTTGAAATCCTGATCTCAGCCCCCAACTCTGAGGACAACCCGCCGCCGACCCTCAAGGTCGCGGCCACTGCCATCTGATTGGAGTTTGATGACCATGAGTGTGGAAACTCAAAAGGAAACCCTGGGCTTCCAGACCGAGGTGAAGCAGCTGCTGCACCTCATGATCCATTCGCTGTATTCCAACAAGGAAATCTTCCTTCGCGAATTGATCTCGAACGCCTCTGACGCTGTCGATAAATTACGTTTTGAAGCGCTGGCCAAGCCTGAATTGCTGGAAGGCGGCGCTGAACTGAAAATCCGTGTGAGCTTCGACAAGGACGCTAAAACCGTCACCCTCGAAGACAACGGCATCGGCATGAGCCGTGAAGATGCGGTCACTCACCTGGGCACCATCGCCAAGTCCGGCACCGCCGATTTCATGAAGCACCTGTCTGGCGATCAGAAAAAAGACTCGCACCTGATCGGTCAGTTCGGTGTCGGTTTCTACTCGGCGTTCATCGTCGCCGATAAAGTTGATGTATTCAGCCGCCGTGCCGGCCTCGCTGCCAGCGAAGGTGTGCACTGGTCGTCCAAGGGCGAAGGCGATTTTGAAGTTGCCACCGTTGATAAAGCCGAGCGCGGCACTCGCATCGTTCTGCACCTGAAGTCCGGTGAAGACGAGTTCGCCGATGGCTGGCGTCTGCGCAACATCATCAAGAAGTACTCCGACCACATCGCTCTGCCGATCGAGTTGCCGAAAGAAGTGGCAGCCGTTGAAGGCGAAGAGAAGCCTGCCGTTGAGTGGGAAACCGTCAACCGCGCCAGCGCCCTGTGGACTCGCCCTCGCACTGAAGTGAAGGACGAGGAATACCAGGAGTTCTACAAGCACGTCGCTCACGATTTCGAAAACCCGCTGAGCTGGAGCCACAACAAGGTCGAAGGCAAGCTCGAGTACACCTCGCTGCTTTATGTGCCGACCCGTGCTCCGTTCGATCTGTACCAGCGTGAAGCGCCGAAAGGCCTGAAACTGTACGTGCAGCGCGTGTTCGTCATGGATCAGGCTGAGTCGTTCCTGCCGCTGTACCTGCGCTTCATCAAAGGCGTGGTTGATTCCAACGACCTGTCGCTGAACGTGTCGCGGGAAATCCTGCAGAAAGACCCGATCATCGACTCCATGAAGTCGGCGCTGACCAAGCGCGTTCTGGACATGCTGGAAAAACTGGCGAAGAACGAGCCTGAGCAATACAAAGGCTTCTGGAAGAACTTCGGTCAGGTCATGAAAGAAGGCCCGGCAGAAGACTTCGCCAACAAAGAAAAAATTGCCGGTCTGCTGCGTTTCGCGTCCACTCAGGGCGACGACGGCGAGCAGGTTGTAGGTCTGGCCGACTACCTGGCCCGTGCCAAGGAAGGTCAGGACAAGATCTACTACCTGACCGGCGAAACCTACGCGCAAGTCAAAAACAGCCCGCACCTGGAAGTCTTCCGCAAGAAAGGCATCGAAGTGCTGCTGCTGACCGACCGTATCGACGAGTGGCTGATGAGCTACCTCAACGACTTCGACGGCAAGAGCTTTGTCGACGTGGCGCGCGGTGACCTGGACCTCGGCAACCTGGATTCGGAAGAAGACAAGAAAGCCGCGGAAGAAGTCGCCAAGTCCAAAGAAGGTCTGGTTGAGCGTCTCAAGACCGCTTTGGGTGAGTCCGTTGCTGAAGTGCGGGTTTCCCACCGCCTGACCGATTCCCCGGCGATTCTGGCCATCGGCGAGCAGGACCTGGGCCTGCAAATGCGTCAGATCCTGGAAGCCAGCGGTCAGAAGGTTCCGGATTCGAAACCGATCTTCGAATTCAACCCGGCTCACCCGCTGATCGAGAAACTCGACAACGAGCAGAGCGACGAGCGCTTCGGCGACCTGTCGCACATTCTGTTCGATCAGGCAGCCCTGGCGGCCGGCGACAGCTTGAAAGACCCGGCCGCTTATGTGCGTCGTCTGAACAAGCTGCTGGTTGAACTGTCGGTTTAACCATGTTGTATAAAAACCCGCTTCGGCGGGTTTTTTCATTCTGGTGCTTTTTTACTGGGAGTCAGTCATGAGCCAAATCACTGTTCGATCCGTCGCCTATCAGATCGACGGCCAATCGTATGAAAGCCGTCTGGCCTTCGATGCCGACCATAAAGGCCCGCGTCCGGGTCTGTTGATGGCGCCGAACTGGATGGGCGTCAGCTTTGGCGCCGAGGAGATTGCCAAATCGGTGGCATCCAAGGGTTATGTGGTGCTGATCGCGGATCTGTACGGGCAATCGGTTCGTCCGCAGAACGGCGACCAGGCAGGCGCGGCGATGATGCCGTTGAAGAATGATCGCGCCTTACTGCGCAAACGCATGCAGGCAGCTTTCGAACAACTGCAAGGGCAGGGCGAGGCGGCGGTCGATACCTCGAAACTGGCGACCTTTGGTTTCTGCTTCGGTGGTTGCTGCGCGCTGGAATTGGCGCGTAGCGGTGCGCCGGTGAGAGCGGCGGTGTCGTTCCACGGCACACTGGATACGCCGAACGTGAACGATGCGAAAAGCATCAAGGGTTCGGTGCTGGTGCTGCATGGCGCTGCCGATCCGTTGGTGCCGAAAGAGCAACTGCCAGCGTTTGAAGCTGAGATGAATGCCGCCGGTGTGGATTGGCAATTGCTGAGCTATGGTGGCGCGGTGCATTCGTTCACCGACCCGCATGCCAACGTGCCGGGCACGATGATGTATGACGCGAAAACCGCGGCTCGCGCGTTCACGTCGATGCATAACTTGCTGGATGAAGTGTTCAAGGGCTGATTGCCCCTCGGATCAAAAGATCGCAGCCTCGTTTCACTCGACAGCTCCTACAGGGGGCGCGTACCTCTGTAGGAGCTGCCGAAGGCTGCGATCTTTTGATGTTTACGCGCTACGGCAACTCAATCCGCTCACTTTCCCCCGGCACCGTCGGCCAATCCCCGGCCGCCCAGCGCCGACGTGCTTCATCAATCAATGCCGGATCGCTGGCCACGAAGTTCCAGTTGATCCGTCGTGGCCCGTCCAGTGGCGCTCCGCCAAACAGCACGGCATGGCAGTCACTCTCGGCGAACAGCGTCATCTCTTCCCCGGCCGGCAGCACTACTAGCGTGTAGGGCTCCAGCAGCTCGCCATCAAGCTGCGCCTCGCCGCTCAACACATACAGCGCCCGTTCTTCATGCTCGGTGGGAATCAGCAGCGTGGTTGCCGTTTGCAGGTTCAATTCGGCATATAGCGTAGGCGAAAGCACCGGGACCGGCGATTCGAGGCAAAAGCCCGTCCCGGCGATCATCCGTATCTTCACTCCAAGGTTTTCGCTGACGGGCAGCGTGGCAGCGGGATGGTGGCTGTAGTGTCCCGGGCCGTGTTCACGGTCCTTGGGCGAAGCCAGCCAGATCTGTAAGCCGTGCATCGTACCGCCGCTGTCCCTCAATGCTTCGGGCGTGCGTTCGACATGAGCAATCCCACTGCCGGCGGTCATCCAGCTGACATCGCCGGCATTCACCACCTGATCGGAACCGAGGCTGTCCTTGTGCTGGATTTGCCCTTCGAACAGGTAGGTGAGGGTGGACAGGCCGATGTGCGGGTGCTGACGGATGTTCATGCCTTTGCCCGGTGGATAACGGGTTTCGAGCATGTGGTCGAAAAACACGAAGGGCCCGACGTTGCGGCATTTGGCTGACGGCAAAGGGCGAAGGATCGGCTGGCCTTCGACATCTTCGGCGCGGGGACGGATCACGAGCGGAGTGTTCATGGTGCATTCCAGGCTGAGCGGGTGACGCAGGGAGCATAACCCGCTTGCGCAGCCGTTGCCGCTATTGGCTGAAGGCGCCTTCGGACAGATGAGTCTCGATGCTGACTTCAGAGGTGGTCATCAGCTTGTGTACCGGGCAGTGGTCGGCCACGCGGTGCAGTTCGTCGCGCTGGGCGTCGGTGAGTACGCCCTTGAGCGTGAGTTTGACGTGCAGGGCATATTTGCCTTTCAGCTCTTCACTGTTGTCTCGCTTGACCTCGACCCCGACGCCGGTCAGTGGAATGCCCTTCTTTTTAGCATACAGTTTCAAGGTCAGGGCCTTGCAGGCACCGAGGGCTGCGTCGAAATAGTCATGGGGTTCAGGCGCCGTGCCTTCGCCACCGCTGGATTTGGGGACATCGGCAAACAGTTCATGGTCATCGATCTGGACGCTGTGACGAAAGCCTTCGGCGGAGACAGTATTGACGGTAACAGTCATGGGAAACCTCGCTGGGATCAGGAAAAAGTCATTCGATCAAAAAAGACCCTGAATTTATAGAGCATTCCTTCACGTTCGCGTTCCACTTTCTTGCCTGACGATTTGGCCACAACATCTGTGGCGAGGGGGCTTGCCCCCGTTGGGTTGCGAAGCGGCCCCAAAACCAGGCAACGCGGCGAATCAGGGAAAACGCGGACACAGGATTTACGACTACTGCGCAGCCGAACGGGGGCAAGCCCCCTCGCCACAGTTCAAAGTTGTTTAAGCACCAGACGAAAAAAAGCCCCGCGTTTGCGGGGCTTTCATGTCGGTCCGGATCAGCTGCCTTTGACCGTCTTGCCGTTGACCGTACCGTCGAGGAGCATGATGTTGTACTCCTTGCCGTCGGTTTCGACCTGTTGCAGACGGACCAGCAGGTAATCCCAATCCTTGGCGAACCACAGCACGGTGATGCGCTTGCTTTGTGTCGGATCGCGCACGCGCTCGACCTTGACCGCATCGATCTGGCCTGCCTTGGTGTCGACTTTCTCCGAACCCAGCACGCGGAAGTCATAGGTATCGACTTCGCCGGCATCGACGACCTGATAGCTCATGCTTTTCTTGCCGGAGGCCACGTCATGCTGCAGCGCCAGCTGATAGGTGGACTTGTCGACCATGCCGCGGTTGAGCGGGAGCTTGACGGCGTCACCGCGATCGGTGCCGGTGACCATTTTGTTGGTCCAGTCGAAATCCAGATCAGCCTTCTTGGCTTTGCCCAGGCCACCGCGTTCGAAGTGGTAGGACTGCGGCAGCAGCGTGTCCTTGTCCAGGGTCAGGGTGCTTTCTTCGGTCAGGCTAGCGATCATCATCGACGCCTTGAAGCTGAGTTTCCAGACGCCGTTGGCTTCCTTGGTCAGGCTGCGTTCGGCGGTGCCGCTCATGGGCAGTTGCTTCCAGTCGGCGGTGTAGCTGGCGGAGAAGGGTTGAAGGTCCGCGGCCTGCGCAAACGGCAGGGCGAGCAGAGCGCAAGCGAAGAGCAGGGCACGACGCATAAAATCTCCTAGGTTCGAATCAAGTGGCCGCTGGCCGCGAGTAACTGTCCGTCCAGTAAAGCACCTTGTTCGCCGAGTGATAAACGGCCTTCGGCAAACCAGCGTACGGCCATCGGGTAGATCAGGTGTTCCTGGGTGTGGACTCGCTGCGCCAGACTCTGCGGCGAATCGTGCAACTCTACCGGTATTACTGCCTGTACGACCAGTGGTCCGCCATCGAGTTCCTCGGTGACGAAGTGCACGGAGCAGCCGTGTTCCGTATCCCCGGCCTCCAGCGCGCGCTGATGAGTGTGTAACCCTTTGTATTTGGGCAACAGCGAGGGATGGATATTGAGCAGGCGACCCTGGTAATGGCGCACGAAGCCAGCGCTGAGAATGCGCATGAAGCCGGCCAGTACCACGAGTTTGGGGTTGAAGGCGTCGATCAGTTCGATCAGCGCGGCATCGAAGGCCTCGCGGCCCTCGAAAGCCTTGTGATCCAGGGTGCGGGTGTCGATACCCGCGTCCCTGGCGCGTTGCAGGCCGTAGGCATCGGCGCGGTTGGAAATCACCGCAGCAATGCGGGCCGGGCTGTCGCCGGTCCGCGTGCTGTCGATCAAGGCCTGCAAGTTACTGCCGGTGCCAGACAGCAGCACCACCACATCACAGGTCTGGGACATTAATGAGCCTTGAGGTTCTTCAGTTCGACCTGGGCCGCGCCTTCGGCAGCGGTGGCGATCTGACCGATAACCCATGGCTGCTCGCCAGCTTCACGCAGGACATTCAGCGCGGTTTCAACGTGTTCTTGAGCCACGCAGATAACCATGCCGACGCCGCAGTTCAGCACGCGGTGCATTTCGGTTTCGTCGACGTTGCCTTTCTCTTGCAGCCAGTCGAACACCGCCGGGCGGGTCCAGCTCGCGACGTCAACCACCGCTTGAGCGCCTTTTGGCAGTACACGCGGGATGTTGTCCAGCAGGCCGCCACCGGTGATGTGGGCCATGGCTTTGACGGCGCCGGTGTCCTTGATCAGCTTGAGCAGCGGCTTCACGTAGATACGGGTCGGAGCCATCAGCAGGTCGGTCAGCGGTTTGCCGTCGAGCTGGATGTTCTCGATGTCGGAACCCGACACTTCGATGATCTTGCGGATCAGCGAGTAGCCGTTGGAGTGCGGGCCGGAAGACGGCAGGGCGAGCAGGGCATCGCCGGCAGCGACTTTCGAACCGTCGATGATTTCGGATTTTTCCACGACGCCGACGCAGAAGCCGGCCAGGTCGTAGTCTTCACCTTCATACATGCCAGGCATTTCAGCGGTTTCGCCGCCGACCAGGGAGCAGCCGGACAGTTCACAGCCGGCGCCGATGCCGGTTACAACCTGAGCAGCGGTGTCGACGTTCAGTTTGCCAGTGGCGTAGTAGTCGAGGAAGAACAACGGCTCAGCGCCGCAGACCACCAGGTCGTTCACGCACATGGCCACCAGGTCGATGCCGATGCTGTCGTGCTTGTTCAGGTTCAGCGCCAGGCGCAGCTTGGTGCCGACGCCGTCAGTACCCGAGACCAGCACCGGTTGTTTGTAACCGGCCGGGATTTCGCAGAGGGCGCCGAAACCGCCCAGGCCGCCCATGACTTCCGGGCGCGCAGTGCGCTTGGCGACGCTCTTGATGCGTTCGACCAATGCTTCACCGGCGTCGATGTCTACACCGGCGTCCTTGTAGCTCAGGGAGGGTTGCTTGCTCATGATCCAGGCCTTTAGGGGGGATTCAGGGGTAACGACCGAGTTCAGCGGGCCTGTCGAAATTGATGAGGCAATTGCCTCACGCGCTATTTCGACACCACCCGGCTGTAGCCGGTCTGCGAAGGCGCGCGATTTTATCAGGCTTGAGGGGCAGCGGCCATCCTCGTGCCGACGGGCAGGGGCATATCGCGTTAAAAAAACTGATATTGCCCGTGTTGGCGGCGTCCCACATGGCTGTATAAGGTACGACGTTAACCGTCTATCGTTATGACAGTGCGAAAACTTACCGCGATCGTGTGAATGTTTTGCTTGGGCGTGTGGTCACAGCCCTGGCTCAATCGTCTTCATGCGGTCTGTTCCAGCCGCTCTTGTCGTCAGGAATCTTTCATGCGTTTTCTTAAATTCTTGTTCGTGGGCTGTTTATCCGTGGTCAGCCTGGCCAGCCATGCCGAAACCGTCAAAGGCCTCTATCAAGTGCGCCAACCGGTCAGCGGCCAGACACCGGAGGAGCGCGATCAGGCGACTCAGCAGGCGCTGGAAACGCTGGTGTTGCGCTTGACCGGCGATCCCAAGGCGGCGCAAAGCCCAGGGCTTGCGGCCGTGCGCAAAGACCCTCAGCAGATCATCAGTCAGTTCGGCTACGACGCCGGGCCACCGCAAGTGCTGAAAGTCGATTTCGATCCGGCCACCACCGAGCAGGCCTTGCGTCGTGCCGGGTTGGCTGTGTGGGGGGCCAATCGGCCGTCGATCCTCGGCTGGTGGTTGAACGATTCCACCGAAGGTTCGAGCCTGGTCGGTGATGGTCAGGCCAGCGCTGCGCCCCTGCGTCGGGCGGCTCAGCACCGTGGCCTGCCGCTGCGTTTGCCGCTGGCTGACCTGAATGAACAGATCGTCGCTACGGCACCGAATCTGGAAGGCGCCGACCCTGCGCCATTGCGCAGTGCCTCCGATCGTTACAATGCCGATGCCTTGCTGGCGGTGCATGCCCGTGAAGAAGGGGGGCAATGGCAAGCCAAGTGGCGACTGTGGCTGGGCGATCAGAAAGAGGCCGGTAGCGTGCAGGGCGCCGATACCGCCGCCGTGGCCGATGCGGTGATGCTGGCGGTCAGCGAGCGTCTGGCGTCGCGTTTCGTCGCCAAGCCAGGTGCGTCGGGCGAGCAATTGTTGGAAGTGCAGGGCATGAATCTGGAGCGTTATGCGACGCTTGGGCGTTTGTTGGAGCCTTTTGGCGCGCGTCTGCAAAGTGTCGATGGCGACCGCGTGCTTTATCGCGTCAACGGCAGCGCCGATCAGCTGCGAGCTCAGTTGTCCCTGGCGCAATTGCAGGAAGTTCCGGCCAGTCAGGCGCCGGCACCTGTTCAGCCGGTGACTGCGGGTTCGGCGCCGGCCGCAGCGCCAGCGCCTGCCCCGACGCCGGAGTTGCATTTCCGTTGGTGAGTTTTTTCTTTATATAGAAGCAGGAGTGGTACATGGCCGATACGCGGCGTTGGTTCTGGCTCGGTGGGGTGGCCCTGCTTTGCGCGTTTGTTTACCTGTTGCATCCGATCCTGACGCCGTTCCTGGTGGCGCTGTTGCTGGCCTATCTGTTCGACCCGCTGGTGGATCGGCTGGAGAAGCTCGGCTTGTCCCGGACATGGGGCGTGGTGGCGGTGTTCGCGTTGTTCACGATGGTCCTCACCACGCTGTTGTTGGTGTTGGTGCCGATGCTCGCCAAGCAGCTGTTTCGCTTGTATGAACTGGCGCCGCAGATGCTCGACTGGTTGCAGCACACCGCGTTGCCGTGGGCGCAATCGAAGTTGGGTTTGTCGGAGGGCTTCTGGAAGTTCGACAAGCTCAAGGCGGCGATCAGCGAGCACATGGGCCAGACCACCGACATTGTCGGCGTGGTGCTGAGTCAGGCGACGGCTTCAGGCCTTGCGCTGATCGGCTGGCTGGCCAATCTGGTGCTGATCCCGGTGGTGAGTTTTTATCTGCTGCGCGACTGGGACCTGATGATGGCCAAGATCCGCAGCTTGCTGCCGCGTGATCGTGAAGAGCGGGTCATGACCCTGGCCGGGGAATGCCATGAAGTGCTTGGGGCGTTCGTGCGCGGACAGTTGCTGGTGATGCTGGCGCTGGGTGTGATCTACGCCGCTGGCTTGATGATCGTCGGACTGGAGTTGGGGCTGTTGATCGGTCTGATTGCCGGTCTGGCGGCGATCGTGCCGTACATGGGGTTTGTCATCGGGATTGGCGCGGCGTTGATTGCCGGTCTGTTCCAGTTCGGTGGCGATCTGTATCCCATGATCGGTATCGTCGCGGTGTTCATGGTCGGCCAGGCGCTGGAAGGCATGGTTCTGACGCCGTTGCTGGTGGGTGATCGGATCGGCCTGCACCCGGTGGCGGTGATCTTTGCGATTCTGGCCGGCGGCGAGCTGTTCGGTTTTACCGGTGTGCTGCTGGCATTGCCGGTGGCGGCGGTGATCATGGTCCTGGTGCGCCATGTACATGATTTGTATAAAGATTCGGATATCTACGGTGGTGTCGACGAGTCTGAGAAGTAAGGCTTCTTGATCGCTCGTCGCGGGCAGCCTGGTTTCACACCGGGTTTGCCCGTATCCCTCGCGCGGCTGTCACATGCACCGCCAA
This sequence comes from Pseudomonas sp. Pseusp18, assembly GCF_059506005.1. Classification (NCBI taxonomy): domain Bacteria; kingdom Pseudomonadati; phylum Pseudomonadota; class Gammaproteobacteria; order Pseudomonadales; family Pseudomonadaceae; genus Pseudomonas; species Pseudomonas sp. Pseusp18. Next base: position 4,783,556 of record NZ_CP169240.1, on the reverse strand, counting down.
AGAAACTGTCATAAAACCAGCATGTTAACGCAAACCTTTGATTTTGCTTGTGGTCTGTCGCATTGTGCCGTCAGCTTCACGGGTATAAACTTCGCAAACTTTACACAGAGGCCACTAACGGTTCCTTTGGAACTGTTCAGTCAGCATGAAACCGATTCAGCTGCCCCTAGGTGTGCGTCTGCGTGATGACGCCACCTTTATCAATTACTACCCAGGCGCCAATGCCGCTGCACTCGGCTATGTCGAGCGGCTGTGCGAAGCCGACGCCGGCTGGACGGAAAGCCTGATTTACCTCTGGGGCAAGCACGGGGTAGGGCGCACGCATTTGTTGCAGGCGGCTTGCCTGCGTTTCGAGCAGATGGGTGAACCGGCGGTGTATCTGCCGCTGGCTGAGTTGATGGACCGCGGCATCGAAATCCTCGACAACCTCGAACAATACGAACTGGTTTGCCTGGATGATTTGCAGGCGGTCGCCGGCAAAGCGGATTGGGAAGAGGCGTTGTTCCATCTGTTCAATCGTCTGCGTGACAGCGGTCGGCGTCTGCTGATCGCCGCCTCGACATCCCCGCGCGAACTACCGGTGAAGCTGGCGGACCTCAAGTCTCGGCTGACACTGGCACTCATCTTCCAGATGCGTCCGCTCTCTGACGAAGACAAGTTGCGTGCCTTGCAGTTGCGCGCCTCCCGTCGTGGCCTGCACCTGACTGACGAAGTCGGTCATTTTATTTTGACTCGCGGTACTCGCAGCATGAGTGCGCTTTTCGAGCTGCTTGAACGTCTCGATCAGGCCTCTCTTCAAGCTCAGCGCAAGCTGACAATCCCGTTCCTGAAGGAGACGTTGGGCTGGTAAAGGCCAGGTTTTTCGCGGGTTCCGGCATATTCCAGGCGTCAACAAATCCGCTTTCCTGCAGGGGGCAGGCTGCGCAAAGGTTCAAAATGGGCTTAAGCGCTTAGATGGAAACGAGAAACCGATAAGTCACATAAAGATCGATTGAATTTGCAAATGAGATCGATAGCGGGCATAGTCTCGGCTTCTTTACAACTATCAGCCACGGTCGTGCCCATGCTAAATCGCTTCGCACCCCTCGTGCCTCTCGCACTCGTCACCCTGTTGTTCGGTTGCGCTGCTCACTCTCCAGTGTCCCAGCAAGAGCCACAGCATCAGGTTTCAAATTCAGTTACCGCACAGTCTTCTTCCGTTCTTTTCCAGGAAGAGCTAGCAACCAATAAAGAACTGGCAGACTTCGCCGGCGGCAAGTCGTACCAGCTTCCGGTTCTGGCTGACAGCATCCTCGAACGTGGCATGTCCCTGATCGGTACCCGTTACCGTTTCGGCGGCACCTCCGAGGCAGGCTTCGACTGCAGCGGCTTCATCGGTTATCTGTTTCGTGAAGAGGCTGGCATGAACCTGCCGCGCTCCACTCGCGAAATGATCAACGTTGACGCTCCGCTGGTGGCTCGCAGCGCCCTCAAGCCGGGTGACCTGCTGTTCTTCGCCACCAATGGCCGTCGCGGTCGTGTCAGTCATGCCGGGATCTATATGGGTGACAACCAGTTCATCCACTCCAGCAGCCGCAAAAGCGGTGGTGTCCGGGTCGATAGCCTGGGCGACAGCTACTGGAGCAAGACCTTCATCGAAGCCAAGCGTGCACTCGCAATGGCACCGGCTGCAGCGCCTATCGTCACTGCGCGCAAATAAGCGGACAGTTTACAAGGCGAACTTAAAGTCTTACTTGAAGTTTGCCGCGTAGCCGCTAGAATCCTGATCTATTATTGATGGCAAACCGCCTGCGTTCTGCGCAGGCGGTTTTCTTTTCTGTCTTTGTGGCAGAAAAAAGCCGCAGCCAGATCAGGATGTTCTGTTTATGACGATGTCGGCCCGCCTCGCACTCATGTTCTTCGCAGCGCTGCTCAGCGCCTGCGCCAGCCGCACACCGCCTCCTGCGCCGGTGGTTCGTGCACCGATTGTTTTCGGCTCTCCCCAAGCCTTTTCCCCTGCGGCAGAAGACGTGCTGTTTCGCGCGCTCGGTCTGGTGGGGACGCCTTATCGTTGGGGCGGCAACACGCCGGATTCCGGGTTCGATTGCAGCGGTTTGATCGGTTACGTCTATCGCGATGTCGCAGGCATTTCCTTGCCGCGGTCCACACGCGAGATGATCGGCATGCAGGCTCCCAACGTCGGCAAGGAAGGCCTGCAAACCGGCGACCTGATTTTCTTTGCCACCAATGGTGGCTCCCAGGTCAGCCATGCCGGGATCTATGTCGGTGAAGGGCGCTTCGTCCATGCGCCAGCCACGGGCGGCACGGTCAAGCTGGACAGCTTGTCCAAGGCTTACTGGCAGAAAGCCTACCTGAGCGCCAAGCGCGTCCTGCAGCCCGAGCACTTGGCACATAATCCATAGCGTAGGCGCCTGTTGAAAAAAGATCGCAGCCTTCGGCAGCTCCTACATTGGATGACGTACACCCTGTAGGAGCTGCCGAAGGCTGCGATCTTTTGACGTTTATTTAGCCGCGGAAACGCGCCACACCTTGTTCCCCACATCATCCGCCACCAACAAGCCGCCCTGCTGATCGATCACCACACCCACCGGCCGACCCATGGCTTTTCCCTCGTCGTTGAGGAAGCCGGTAAGCACATCCAGCGGCTGCCCGCTCGGTTTGCCGGCGCTGAATGGCACGAAAATCACTTTGTAGCCGCTGTGCGGTTTGCGGTTCCACGAGCCATGCTGGCCGATGAAGGCGCCTTGGGTGAACGGAGCGGGCAACTTGCTGCCTTCGGCGAACGTCAGGCCCAGCGATGCGGTATGGGGGCCCACTGCGTAGTCCGGTGCAATGGCCTTGGCGACCAGATCAGGGTTTTGTGGCTCGACGCGAACATCGACATGTTGCCCGTAATAGCTGTAAGGCCAGCCATAGAACCCGCCGTCCTTCACTGAAGTGATGTAGTCCGGCACCAGGTCGCTGCCGATTTCGTCACGCTCGTTGACTGCGGTCCACAGAGCACCGCTTTGCGGCTCCCAGGCCAGCCCGTTCGGGTTACGAATCCCCGAGGCGAAGATTCGATGGTTGCCGGTGGCGCGATCGACTTCCCAGATCGCCGCGCGGCCTTCCTCCTGATCCATGCCGTTTTCGCCGACGTTGCTGTTCGAGCCCACGGTGACGTACAGCTTGCTGCCGTCCTTGCTGGCGATGACATTTTTGGTCCAGTGGTGATTTTGCGTGCCGCCCGGCAAATCGACCACTTTGATTGGCTGTGACTTGATCGCTGTCTCGCCGTTTTCATAGTGAAAACGCAGCAAGCGGTCGGTGTCGGCGACATACAGGTCTTTGCCAACCAGGGTCATGCCGAAAGGCGAGTTGAGGTTTTCCAGGAACACCGTGCGGGTTTCGGCGACGCCATCGTGGTCCTTGTCCCGCAGCAGAGTGATGCGGTTCGGGCTGGGGACGCCGGCCCCGGCGCGACCCATGACTTTGCCCATGATCCAGCCGCGAACGCCGTTGCTGTCATCGGATTTGGACGGTGCGTTGGTTTCGGCCACCAGTACGTCGCCGTTGGGCAGCACGTAGAGCCAGCGCGGGTGTTCGAGGTTTTCGGCAAACGCTACTACTTGAGTGCCTGCGGCGGCGACGGGTTTTTTACCTTGAGGCCAGCCGATCGCCGGGGCGATGTTCACCGTCGGGATCAGGGTTTTGTTCGGTTCCGGCAGCTTGGGCGACGGTCCGGTGCCGTCCGAAACTTGCAGGCTGGAGGTTTCACCACAGGCGGCGAGCCCTCCGGCGAGCGCGATGATGAAAACGAGCTGAGGTTTGTGCATTACTGATCTTCCCTATGAATGCATTGACGTAATCATAGAGAAGCGTAAACACCCGATGGTTCAACCGGTCAGCCGCGGGCTTCCTTGAACAGTACGGCGATCCCCGGATGGTAGTTGCCGGCTTCATTGCGCAACTTGCGATAGGCGTAAGGGAAATACCAGGCCACGGCGCAGGTGTGTTCCTTTTGCAGGTCGTCGAGCATGTCCTGGAGTTCTTCCGGGGTGGCGCTGTGCTGGGCTTTTTGTGGGGCGACAAACAGGCAGCCGAGTTTCAGGTCGCTGGCGTAGCTGATGCGCTTCGCGTCGCTGGTGATGTCCGCCAGTGCCTGCGTCAGGTTCAAGCTATTGACCCGTGGCCAGCGCTGGGTGGCCTGCAGGTACGCGCGTTCTTCGCTGGTGGCGATAAACAGATCGGCGCGGGCGTTGCGTTCGCCTTCTTCGGTCTGTTTGCGCGACGGTGTTTGCTGCAGCGTGACCATTTCCGCCATCCAGGCCGCGGCAGAGAGCAGGCCGAGGTTGGCGTTTTCGTCGTACCAGTAAGGCGTATCGTTATCGCCGCGCACGGCGTTGTAGCGGTCGATACAGTCAAACCAGCGTTCCAGCACCGGGCGCAGGAATTCCAGCTTCGGATTGCTGATGATCATGCCTTGCATGTGGCTCACCCTTGTTATTGTGTTATGAGGTTGTGGCTCTTTGATATCACTGCTGGCAGTGTGGCACAAGATTGGCGTCAGATAATTGATCGGCGGCAGTTATTCGCCGGAAGGCGTCCCGTCTTTAATTGACGCTCCACCCCCAACCCTCTAACCTTCGCGGCTTGTTTCAGGTGCTCTGTGGCCTTGGTCGACAGAGTGAAACAGGGAAGCCGGTGAGTGGATTTCTTCCTGCGAAGAATGATCACGATCCCGGCGCTGCCCCCGCAACGGTAAATGAGTGAAGACTGCGCCTAGAGCCACTGTGTCGAGTTTCGACATGGGAAGGCGCGCAGTTGGCCTTGAGGCCGCTCATGAGCCCGGAGACCGGCCTGATCCATTCAGCGGCATCACGGTGGGCGATGCCAGGCTTCTTGCCGTCTATTCTTGTGCCTGCCCGCCGTTATCCAGCCTCAACGGAGAGCTCCCCCATGACTGATACCCCTGATCGTGACGAACGCCATCTGGCGCGCATGCTGCGCAAAAAAGCCGTGATCGACGAACGCATCGCCAATTCGCCGAATGAATGCGGCCTGCTGCTGGTGCTGAGCGGCAACGGTAAAGGCAAAAGCAGTTCGGCGTTCGGCATGCTTGCGCGCTCCATGGGCCACGGCATGCAATGCGGCGTGGTGCAGTTCATCAAGGGGCGCAGCAGCACCGGCGAGGAGCTGTTCTTCCGGCGTTTCCCGGAGCAGGTGCGTTTTCATGTGATGGGCGAGGGCTTCACTTGGGAAACCCAGGACCGCCAGCGTGACATCGCCGCTGCCGAAGCTGCGTGGGCGGTGTCCCGCGAACTGCTGAGCGATCCGTCGATCGGCCTGGTGGTACTTGATGAGTTGAACATCGCCCTCAAGCACGGTTACCTCGATCTCGATCAGGTGCTCAGCGACTTGCAGGCCCGTCCGCCGATGCAGCATGTGGTGGTCACTGGCCGTGGCGCCAAACCGGAGATGATCGAACTGGCTGACACCGTCACCGAAATGGGCATGATCAAGCACGCCTTCCAGGCCGGGATCAAAGCGCAAAAAGGCGTCGAGTTGTGATTCAACCACATCATTGCCCGGCGGTACTGATTGCCGCGCCGGCTTCCGGTCAGGGCAAGACCACCGTCACCGCCGCGCTCGCCCGTTTGCATCGCAATCAGGGGCGCAAGGTGCGCGTGTTCAAATGCGGCCCGGACTTTCTCGATCCGATGATTCTCGAGCGCGCCAGTGGTGCGCCGGTTTATCAACTGGACATGTGGATGGTCGGCGAGCAGGAAAGTCGTCGGCTGTTGTGGGAAGCCGCTGGCGAAGCCGACCTGATTCTCATCGAAGGCGTCATGGGGCTGTTTGACGGTACGCCGTCCAGCGCTGACCTGGCGCGGCACTTCGGTGTGCCGGTGCTCGGCGTGATCGACGGCACCGCGATGGCGCAGACCTTTGGCGCGCTGGCGTTGGGCTTGGCGCGCTATCAGCCCGATTTGCCGTTTGCCGGCGTGTTGGCCAATCGGGTCGGCACCCTGCGTCATGCACAATTGCTCGAAGGCAGCCTGACGGAAGGCTTGCGCTGGTACGGCGCGTTGTCCCGGGAAACCGGCATCGAATTGCCGAGTCGGCATCTCGGCCTGGTTCAGGCCAGTGAACTGAATGACCTCGATCTGCGCCTCGATGCGGCGGCCGCCTCACTGGCCAGCAGCTGCGATGTGGCGTTGCCGCCGGCCGTGGAGTTCGCCGCGCCTGAAATGATTGCCGCCGAACCGTTGCTGGCCGGTGTGCGGATTGCCGTGGCCCGGGACGAAGCCTTTGCGTTTACCTACGGCGCGAGCCTGGATCTGCTGCGGGCGATGGGCGCCGATTTGTCTTTCTTCTCGCCGATTCGCGACCGCGAGTTGCCGGAGGCAGACAGCCTTTATCTGCCGGGCGGTTACCCTGAATTGCACCATGTGGCGTTGTCACAAAACACGCCAATGCTGACCGCCATCCGCGCTCACCACGCAGCGGGCAAACCGTTGCTGGCCGAGTGCGGCGGCATGTTGTACCTGCTGGATTCGTTGACCGATGTCGAGGGCACTCGCGCTGAACTGGTTGGCTTGCTGACCGGTGATGCGGTGATGCAGAAGCGTTTGGCGGCGTTGGCCTTGCAGGCGGTGGAACTGCCTGAAGGTTTGCTGCGTGGACACACTTATCACCACTCGCTGACCAGCACCGAGCTTGAGCCGATTGCGCGTGGCCTGAGCCCCAATGGCGGGCGAGGGGCAGAGGCGGTTTATCGTGAGGGGCGGATGACGGCCTCTTATGTGCACTTTTATTTTCCGTCCAATCCGGCGGCGATTGCTGCGTTGTTGGCGCCCGATCGTGAACCCGCCATCGCGAGCAGGCCATGACGGACAACGCCTTTTCCGAAGCTGAGCGCGATGCGGTCTACCGAGCCATCGGCGAACGCCGTGACATGCGCCACTTCAGTGGCGGCACGGTCGAGCCCGAGTTACTGAGGCGCCTGCTCGAAGCCGCGCACCAGGCGCCGAGCGTCGGCCTGATGCAGCCCTGGCGGTTCATCCGCATCAGCGACCGGGCGCTGCGCGGCAAGATCCAGCAACTGGTGGAAGAAGAACGCATCCGCACCGCCGAAGCCCTCGGCGAGCGCTCCGACGAATTCATGAAGCTCAAGGTCGAAGGCATCCAAGACTGCGCCGAAGTGCTGGTCGCTGCGCTGATGGACGATCGCGAACGGCATATCTTCGGCCGTCGTACGTTGCCGGAAATGGACATGGCCTCGCTGTCCTGTGCCATCCAGAACCTTTGGCTGGCGTCCCGCGCCGAAGGCCTGGGCATGGGCTGGGTGTCGCTGTTCGAACCGCAAGCCTTGGCGAACCTGTTGGGTTTACCAGTCGGGGCCAAGCCTTTGGCCGTTCTTTGCCTGGGGCCGGTCAAGGAATTCTATCCAGCGCCGATGCTGGTACTCGAAGGCTGGGCGCAAGCGCGTCCGCTCAACGAGTTGCTGTATGAAAATTATTGGGGAGTGAGTCAATGAGTGTGGCGTTGTTGAGTGTCGCCGCGGTCGCGCTGGATGCGCTGCTGGGTGAACCCAAACGCTGGCATCCGCTGGTGGCGTTCGGTCGTTTTGCCGATCGCATCGAACAACGTTTCAACTCCGCTGGCCGCGGTTGGCGCAGTCACGGGGTGACGGCCTGGGTGATGGCGGTAGTGCCGCTGACCTTGCTGGTCACCGCGCTGTCCTGGGCACCTTATGTTGGCTGGATCGTCGAGATTCTCGCGCTCTATTGCGCGCTTGGCATGCGCAGCCTCGGCGAGCATGTCGAGCCGGTGGCCAAGGCCCTGCGCAGCGATGATCTGGTTGAGGCGCGCACACGCGTCGGTTATCTGGTCAGCCGTCAGACCAGCGAACTGGACAAAACCGAAGTCGCCCGCGCCGCCACCGAATCGGTGTTGGAGAACGGCAGCGATGCAGTGTTCGCCGCGCTGTTCTGGTTTGCCGTGGCGGGTGCGCCCGGTGTGGTGCTCTATCGTCTGAGCAACACCCTGGATGCGATGTGGGGTTATCGCAACGAACGCTTCGAGCGTTTCGGCTGGGCTGCCGCAAAGATCGACGATGTCCTGAACTACATTCCTGCACGCCTGGTGGCGTTGACCTACGCACTGTTGGGCAAAACCCGACTGGCGCTGAAATGCTGGCGCACCCAGGGCCCGACCTGGGACAGCCCGAATGCCGGGCCGGTGATGGCGGCTGGTGCCGGTGCGTTGGGTGTCGAGTTGGGCGGGGCGGCGATTTATCACGGCGAACTGCATCAGCGTCCGCAGTTGGGCGAAGGCGTGCCGGCGGATGCCGATTCCATCGACCGTGGCTGGCAATTGGTCCAGCGCGGGGTATGGTTATGGCTGCTGATTCTCTGCGTGGGGGCTGAATTCTATGCTTGAACACGGTGGCCGGTTGCGCAAGGCAGCACTTGAATACGGTATCGCCGAAGCCGATTGGCTCGACTTGTCCAGTGGTCTTGCGCCCTGGCCATTCCCGGTTCCGGATATCCCGCTGCGGGCCTGGGCACGCCTGCCGGAAACCGATGACGGTCTGGAGCAAGCCGCCTGCGACTATTACGGTGCGGCCCAGGTGTTGCCCGTGGCCGGTTCGCAAATGGCGATTCAGTTGCTGCCGCGTTTGCGCCGGGCCGGCAAGGTCGGTGTGCTGTCGCCGTGTTACGCCGAGCACGCCGAAGCCTGGCGTCGCAACGGTTATGTCGTGCGTGAAGTCCTGGAGTCGGAAGTCGATTTCTTTCTCGACAACCTTGATGTGCTGGTGGTGGTCAATCCGAACAATCCCACGGGTCTGAGCCTGACCCCGGCCCGCCTGCTGGATTGGCATGCGCGGCTGGCCCAGCGCGGTGGCTGGCTGGTGGTGGACGAGGCGTTCATGGACAACACACCGCATTTGAGTCTGGCGCCGTTCACCAACCAGATCGGCTTGATCGTGCTGCGTTCCTTCGGCAAGTTTTTCGGCCTGGCCGGTGTGCGGCTAGGGTTTGTGCTGGCCGAGCGCAAGTTGCTCAAACTGTTGGCCGAGCAGGTCGGACCTTGGGCGGTCAGTGGGCCGACCCGCGTACTGGGCCAGGCTTGCCTGACGGATACGGACGGGCACACCCGACAGCGCATTCGCACTGACGAAGCTGGCGAGCGTCTGGCGTTGCTGCTTGAGCAGTATGGTTTCAAGCCTCAGGGCGGTTGCGCGTTGTTCCAGTGGCTGATCACCGAGCGCGCCCAAGCGCTGCATGAATTCATGGCCCGGCGTGGCATTCTGCTGCGGTTGTTCACCCACAACAGCAGCCTGCGTTTTGGTTTACCTGCGGATGAAGCGGACTGGTCGCGCCTCGAACAAGCCCTGCAAATCTATGCCAAGGAAAACCCATGACAACGTTGATGGTGCAAGGCACCACATCCGACGCCGGTAAAAGCACACTGGTGACGGCGCTGTGTCGCTGGGTCACGCGCCAAGGCGTGAGCGTGGTGCCGTTCAAGCCGCAGAACATGGCCCTCAACAGTGCGGTGACCGCCGACGGTGGCGAGATCGGTCGTGCTCAGGCGGTGCAGGCCCAGGCTTCAAACCTTGAACCGCACACCGACATGAACCCGGTGCTGCTCAAACCCAACAGCGATACCGGCGCCCAAGTGATCATTCATGGTCGCGCCGTCACCACCATGAATGCTGTCGCCTATCACGACTACAAAGCCATCGCCATGCAGGCGGTGCTGGCCTCCCATGAACGCCTGAGCGCGGCGTATCCGCTGGTGATGGTTGAAGGGGCGGGCTCGCCGGCCGAGATCAACCTGCGCGCCGGCGACATCGCCAACATGGGGTTTGCCGAGGCGGTGGACTGCCCGGTGGTGCTGATTGCCGACATCAATCGCGGCGGAGTTTTCGCGCATTTGGTCGGTACGCTGGAGCTGTTGTCGCCGAGCGAACAGGCGCGGGTCAAAGGCTTCATCATCAACCGCTTTCGCGGCGACATCGCTTTGCTGCAACCGGGGCTGGACTGGCTGGAGGCGCGCACCGGCAAACCGGTGATCGGCGTTTTGCCTTATGTGATGGACCTGCACCTGGAGGCCGAGGACGGCCTCGATCAGCGTCAGACCGACAAGGCCGATCAAGTGCTCAACGTGGTGGTGCCGGTACTGCCGCGCATCAGCAATCACACCGATTTCGATCCACTGCGCCTGCATCCGCAAGTGGACCTGCAATTCATCGGCCCTGGCCAGGCGATTCCATCGGCCGACCTGATAATTCTCCCAGGTTCGAAAAGCGTACGCAGCGACCTCGCGTACCTGCGGAGCAACGGCTGGGACTCGGCGATCGCGCGGCACTTGCGCTACGGCGGCAAAGTGCTGGGAATCTGCGGCGGCCTGCAAATGCTCGGCGAGCAGGTGCATGACCCGCTGGGCCTCGAAGGCGCGCCGGGTTCTAGTGCCGGTTTGGGTTTGCTGGCATTCGAAACGCAGCTCGAAGAAGAGAAGCAGTTGCGCAACGTACGTGGGCGTCTGGCGCTGGAGGATGCGCAGGTCAGCGGCTATGAAATTCATGCCGGCGTGACCACCGGGCCGGCGCTGGAAAACGCCGCCGTGCAGCTGGACGATGGTCGCTGCGATGGTGCGCGAAGTGCCGATGGGCAGATTTTCGGTACGTACCTGCATGGCCTGTTCGAATCACCGGCGGCGTGCAGTGCACTGTTGCGCTGGGCTGGTTTGCAGGAGGTGCAGGAGGTGGATTACCACGGGTTGCGCGAGCGCGATATCGAGCGGTTGGCGGATCTGGTGGAGAAGCATCTGGATACCTCGCTGTTGCGTGAACTCTGCGGGTTTTGAGGTGGCTGCACTGGCCTCATCGAAGATTTTAAGGAATGAACCATGCTGCAACTGATCCTCGGCGGCGCCCGCTCCGGCAAAAGTCGTCTGGCTGAAAAGCTGGCGACTGACAGTCAGCTCCACGTCACTTACATCGCCACCAGCCAACCCCTGGACGGTGAAATGAACGAGCGGGTGGCCCATCACCGTGCCCGTCGTCCGGCCAAATGGGCGTTGATCGAGGAACCGCTGGAGCTGGCCCGCGTACTGCGCGAAAGCGCCAATGCCGATCGTTGCTTGCTGGTGGATTGCCTGACGCTGTGGCTGACCAATCTGCTGATGCTCGACGACGCCGAGCGCCTGTCGGCCGAGCGCGAAGCCCTGCTGGACTGCCTGGCGTCGTTGCCGGGTGAAATCATTTTTGTCAGCAACGAGACCGGAATGGGTGTCGTGCCGCTGGGCGAATTGACTCGCCGCTATGTCGATGAAGCCGGTTGGCTGCATCAAGCCTTGGCCGAGCGCTGCGAACGTGTCGTCCTGACCGTCGCCGGCCTGCCCCTGACTTTGAAAGGAACTGCGTTATGACTCACACCTGGTGGCTGAACCCGTGCAAGCCAATCGATACGCAAGTGGTCGAACAGGCGCAGGCACGTCAGCAGCAATTGACCAAGCCCGCCGGTTCCCTCGGCCAGCTCGAAGCGGTGGCGGTGCAACTGGCCGGGTTGCAGGGGCAGGTCAAGCCGACCCTCGATCAGCTGTGGATCGCGATTTTCGCCGGTGACCATGGCGTGGTCGCCGAAGGGGTGTCGGCGTTTCCGCAGGAAGTCACCGGGCAGATGCTGCACAACTTCGTCAGCGGCGGCGCGGCGATCAGCGTGTTGGCGCGGCAGTTGGGGGCGTCCCTTGAAGTGGTCGACCTCGGCACCGTTACGCCGTCGTTGAATCTGCCGGGTGTGCGTCACCTGAACATCGGCCCGGGCACGGCGAATTTCGTCCAGGGCCCGGCGATGACTCAGGCCCAGGGCGAACTCGCCTTGCAGGCTGGTCGCGACAGTGTGCAGCGCGCCATTGCAGCAGGCGCGCAGTTGTTCATCGGCGGCGAAATGGGCATCGGCAACACCACGGCGGCCAGCGCCTTGGCTTGTGCTTTGCTCGATTGCCCGGTGGTGCACCTGGCCGGGCCGGGCACCGGCCTGAACGCTGCAGGTGTCAGCCATAAAGCCCAGGTCATCGAACGCGCCTTGGCGTTGCATGGCGCTCAACGTGGCGATGCGCTGCAAACCTTGTTCAACCTCGGCGGTTTCGAAATCGCTGCGCTGGTTGGCGCGTACCTGGCTTGTGCTCAGGAAGGTGTCGCGGTGTTGGTCGACGGGTTTATTTGCAGCGTCGCCGCGCTGGTGGCGGTGCGTCTGAATCCGGCCTGTCGTGAGTGGTTGCTGTTCGGTCATCGTGGTGCCGAACCTGGTCATCGCCATGTGCTGGAAACCCTGAACGCCGAACCGTTGCTGGACCTCGGTCTGCGGTTGGGCGAGGGCAGTGGTGCGGCATTGGCCGTGCCATTGCTGCGCCTGGCCTGCGACCTGCACGGGCAGATGGCAACATTCGCCGAAGCCGCAGTGGCGGATCGCCCGGCATGACCTTGCGCCTGGACCTGTTGCGTCATGGCGAAACCGAACTCGGTGGCGGCCTGCGCGGCAGCCTCGATGACGCGCTGACCGGCAAGGGCTGGGAGCAGATGCGCGCTGCGGTGGTTGAGCAGGGCCCTTGGGATCGCTTGGTCAGCTCGCCGTTGCAGCGTTGTGCACGCTTTGCTGAAGAGCTTGGGGCGCAACTGGGGTTGCCGGTGCAGCTGGAAAAGGATTTGCAAGAGCTGCACTTCGGCGCCTGGGAAGGGCAGAGCGCCGCGGCGTTGATGGAAACCAGTGCCGAGGCGTTGGGCTTGTTCTGGGCCGATCCCTATTCGTTCACGCCGCCTGATGGTGAGCCGGTTGCCGACTTTTCGACGCGGGTGTTGGCAGCTATCGAGCGGCTGCACGCGGTCTATGCGGGTGAGCGGGTCCTGCTGATCAGCCATGGCGGCGTCATGCGATTGTTGCTGGCGCAAGCGCGCGGATTGCCGCGTGAGCAGTTGCTCAACGTTGAGGTTGGCCATGGCGCGTTGTTCTCGTTGACGGTTGAATCTGGCGCCTTGTTAAGGGAAGCGATCTGATCATGTTGCCGTTCTGGATCGCCCTGCAATTTCTCAGCAGCCTGCCGATTCGCCTGCCGGGCATGCCAACACCCGAGGAATTGGGCCGGTCGCTGCTGTTTTATCCGCTGGTCGGCGTGCTGTTCGGTGCCATTCTGTGGGCGTTGAACGGGCTGTTGCAGGGCGCGCCATTGTTGCTTCACGCGGCGTTGCTGCTGACCGTGTGGGTGTTGCTCAGTGGCGCATTGCACCTGGATGGCCTGGCTGATAGCGCCGATGCGTGGCTCGGCGGTTATGGCGACCGTGAGCGCACTCTCACGATCATGAAAGACCCGCGCAGCGGGCCGATCGCGGTGGTAACGCTGGTGCTGGTGCTGCTGCTCAAATTCGCCGCGTTGCTGGCGTTGATTGAGCAGCAGCACAGCGTAGTGTTGATCATCGTTCCACTGATTGCTCGCAGCGCGCTGTTGGGATTATTCCTGACCACACCTTACGTGCGTCCCGGTGGATTGGGGCAGGCGCTGGCCGATCATCTGCCGCGTTTGGCCGGGAAACAGGTGTTGCTGATCAGTGCGGTGACCTGTGTGTTGATCGCGGGCCTCAGCGGTGTGTGGGCGCTTGCGCTGGCAGCTGTGGTGTTTGTCTGGTTGCGGCAAGTCATGATGCGGCGATTGGGCGGGACGACTGGCGACACTGCCGGGGCGTTGCTGGAATTGCTGGAAGTGGCGCTGCTGGTGGGGTTGGCGCTGCTCTGAATCCCCGTCGAGAAAATGTGTCGAAATATTTGCTTTCATTTAACCGCGGGTATATACACGCACCATGCTTCCTTCTCAATGTTTGTGCACTAACCTGCGTCGCGCCGCTCGTGGCGTCAGCAGGCATTACGACGGCGCGCTCGACGGCTTCGGGATCAACGTTGCCCAGTATTCTCTGCTGTGCAACCTGCAGCGTCTGGATCAGCCGAGCATCTCGACACTGGCCGAGGCCATGGGCCTGGATCGCAGCACCCTGGGGCGCAATCTACGGGTGCTGGAAGGTGAAGGTCTGGTGACGCTGGTCGAGGGCGAAGACATGCGCAATCGCATCGTCCTGCTCACCGAGACAGGGCGCGAACGTCTGGCAGCTGCCTTGCCGGCCTGGGAAGCGGCGCAGCAGCGGTTGATCGACCGCCTGGGTGCCGAGAAGCGTGAAACCTTGCTGAAACTGCTGGACGAACTGGCTTGAGGCCAGTTTGTTCGATCTTAAGCGGGTATATACCCGCTACCGGAGAACAACAATGACATCGATGTGGCGTACGTGCGGTTGGGTGCTGTTGGGCAGTGCGCTGATTCTGGCGTTGTCCCTTGGGGTGCGACACGGCTTCGGGTTGTTTCTGGCGCCGATGAGTGCCGAATTCGGCTGGGGCCGCGAAGTGTTTGCCTTCGCCATTGCCCTGCAGAACCTGATCTGGGGCCTGGCGCAGCCATTCACCGGCGCATTGGCCGACCGCTTTGGCGCCGCAAAGGTGGTGTTGATCGGTGGTGTTCTGTACGCCCTGGGTCTGGTGTTCATGGGGTTGTCCGATTCGGCGGTGACCTTGTCCTTGAGCGCCGGGTTGTTGATCGGTATCGGTCTGTCCGGCACCTCGTTCTCGGTGATTCTCGGCGTGGTCGGCCGTGCCGTACCACCGGAAAAACGCAGCATGGGCATGGGGATCGCCAGTGCTGCCGGTTCCTTCGGTCAATTCGCCATGTTGCCTGGCACGCTGGGGCTGATCGGCTGGCTGGGCTGGTCTTCGGCATTGCTGGTGCTGGGCCTGCTGGTGGCGCTGATCGTGCCGCTGGTGAGCATGCTTAAAGACAAGCCGTTGCCGGTGCTCGGGCATGAGCAAACCCTCTCTGAAGCGCTACACGAAGCCTGCTCCCATTCAGGGTTCTGGTTGTTGGCGTTCGGCTTTTTTGTCTGCGGTTTTCAAGTGGTGTTCATCGGTGTGCACTTGCCGGCGTATCTGGTGGATCAACACCTGCCAGCCTCCGTCGGCACCACGGTGCTGGCGCTGATCGGGCTGTTCAATATCTTCGGTACCTATACCGCAGGCTGGCTTGGCGGACGGATGTCCAAACCGCGCTTGCTCACCGGTCTGTATCTGTTGCGGGCGGTGGTGATTGCACTGTTCCTCTGGGCACCCGTCACTCAGGTCACGGCCTATTTGTTCGGCATGGCCATGGGTTTCCTCTGGCTGTCGACGGTGCCCTTGACCAACGGCACGGTGGCAACCTTGTTTGGTGTCCGAAATCTGTCCATGCTGGGTGGGATTGTTTTCCTGTTCCATCAGCTGGGCTCGTTCCTCGGCGGCTGGTTGGGCGGGGTGGTGTATGACCGAACCGGGAGCTACGACTTGATCTGGCAGGTGGCGATTCTCTTGAGTCTGATGGCCGCAGCCTTGAACTGGCCAGTGCGCGAGCAGCCGGTGGCGCGCCTGCAAACCCAGGTGAGTGCCGCATGAACAGTCTTTGGCCGCGGATGGCAGCCATCGCCGTCGGCGTATTGCTGCTGGCCCTGGTTTGGTGGGGCTGGCATCAGGGTGGGCTGGCATTGATGCAGCTGGGCATGGGGGCTTGCTAGCGAGCTGCTTGCTAGCGAGCGGCGAAGGCGAGTAGTTTCGCGTTCTGACGATTGCTCAAGGATGCACCGACATGCCGATGCGCTGGCTTGCAGTTCCTGCGTTGCTGATGGTTTTTTCCGGGCTGGTTCAGGCAGCAGAATGCCCGGAGCTGTTGCAAGGCTCATTGCCGAAGCTGCGCGCCAAGGAATCCATCGATTTGTGCCAGCGCTTCGCCGGCAAACCGCTGGTGGTGGTCAATACCGCAAGCTTCTGTGGCTTCGCCCCGCAGTTCAAAGGTCTTGAGGCGCTGTATCAGCGCTACAAGGATCAAGGGCTTGAGGTGGTCGGTGTTCCATCCAATGACTTCAGGCAAGAGTCCAAGGATGGCGCAGAGACTGCCAAGGTCTGTTACGTGAATTACGGCGTGACCTTCACCATGACCGAACCGCAGAAAGTCCGCGGCGATGATGCCACGCATTTGTTCAAGGTCCTTGCCGAGCAAAGCAGTTCGCCGAAGTGGAATTTCTACAAATACGTGGTCGATCGCCAAGGCAACGTGATCGCCAATTTTTCCAGCCTGACCAAGCCCGACAATCCCGAGTTCATTGAGGCGGTGGAGAAAGCCCTGGCCTCGAAACCCTGATCGACGCGCACTAAAAAGCCCCGCCTCTGTACAAGAGTGCGGGGCTTTTTCAATTCAGGCGGCGAGGGGTTCAGGTTCGCCGTGAATGATCAGAAACGGTAGGTCGCGCCTACACCGAAACCGTTCGCCCAGTTTTCATACTTGGCGTTGTAGCTCTGGCGGCCGTTGCTGTTGTTGACCTTGACCGACTCTTCGCGCAGGTACGAGTACGCTACGTCGATGGTCAGGTCGTCGGTCGGACTCCAGCCCGCGCCAAGGCTGAAAATCTTGCGATCGCCAGTCGGAATGCGCGGGGAGCGGTTTTCGTTGTTGGTTGGTGCCTGGTCGACGGACAGACCGGTACGCAGAACCCATTGTTTGTTCAACTGGTACGAAGCACCGATGGCGTGAGCCCAGGTGTCATGCCAGTTCTGTTCTTCGGTGATGGTACCAAAACGGCCGTTCAGGGCAGCAGGAACGCCACTGTTCTCAACGGAGATTTCTTTCAGGCGGCTCCAGCGAGTCCAAGTGCTGCCCGCGTAGAGGGTCCACTTGTCATCCAGTTGATGAGTGAGCGAGATATCAACCGATTCAGGAGTCGTTATGTCCAGGGATGCATCGTACTTCTGGTTAGGGTTCTGACCCAGAGCCCCGAGGAGGCTGTAGTTGACCTTGGTGTCACCTTCGAGCTTGTACTTCACTTTCGAGTGATAGGTCAGGCCAACGCGAGTGCTGTCGGTCGCTTGTACCAAGATGCCGATGTTGTACCCCAGCGCGGTGTCGTCACCCTTGATCTTGACGTTACCGTCCGCTGCGCGCGGGTTTAGCGACAGGTTCGATTCCAGGGTGCCGTCAATGCGGTTGATGGTCGGACCGAAACCGATCGACACCTTGTCGTTGAAGGCATAGCTGATGGTTGGCTGGAGAGTCACGATTTTGACTTCGCTTTTACTGCCGAAGTAACGGCCGGCGAAGCCGTTCTCGTAGTCGGTCACCAGACCGAATGGAGCATAGACGCCGAAACCGACTGCCCACTGGTCATCGAGTGGCTTTACGTAGTAGCCCATGGGCACGCCCATGAAAGGGACCATGTCACCTTTGTTGGTACCACCATTCGGGCGGGAGCTGGCATCACTGATGTCAGCGTGCGCGTCGATAAATGCAACACCGCCGGTCACTTGTTCGCGCTTGAGGCGAGACATGCCGGCAGGGTTACCAAAAACAGTGGATGCGTCGTCGGCAGAAGAAGATCGCCCGGCAAAACCTGTCCCCATCCCGCTGATGCTTTGTTCGTTGAGGGCAAAGCCACTGGCGAAGATCTGGGTGGATGCCAAGGCAACGGCGAGGCTAAGGGTGGTTTTGAGCATTACTTTTTTCATTATTAGAACTCCTGGTGATCACCGGAGCGAAAATTACCAACATTTTCGTCCGGGCGCCATAGCCCGTATCGCTTGATTTAGAGCGGTTTTGTAGGACAATCCGACCAAAATCGCGACCTGTTGGGCGATCTTCGGAAATGGGGGGGATCAGCAGGCGACCTGATTCAACGATGAAACACAGGTTTGCCAGGCGTAAGTGAAGTCTCGCAAACGACCTTGGGGCTGGAAGGTCTGGCGCCAGATTCGGGCCATTCCCAGCAAGTCATCGGAGGCGGGGAGGGGAGTGTTCTGTTCTTCTACCAGCAGCCAGGCGATGGCTGTGGCGTAACGCAGGTTGACGGTCAATTCCAGGTGCGGTCCGCTGAGAAAAGCATGCTGGCTGGCCAAGCCGCGAACCAGGCTCGCCCGCTCCGGGTCCAGGGCCAGGTAGTGATCCCAGAGGGCCTGGTGGCGGGGTTCGGCGATTCGGTACAAGCCGTGTCCACGGCGGTCATGCAGGGCTGAACCAAGGGCTGACTGGCTGGCGGCGATGCCCAGCAGCAGGGATTCGGCAGTCGCGCTATGGCGTCCGAGGTAGATCAATGTCGGACGGATCACATAACGGCACAGTTCGCTGGCAGCGATACCCATAACACCCTCGAAACATGAAGTGGTCGGCGATACCTGAAGGGGGCCTTGGCAGCTGTGGATCGAATCAGGCTCGCCGGAAGCGGATCAAGCCGCTTGAGTTGAAGTGTAGTGTCATTATTTTGCTGTAAAGGACTGTTTTTAAAATATTTCTGGCTTCGAGTTATAACCGTTATATCGGTTGGTGCTTAAGCAATGGCGGCTAAAAGAGAAATATCGGGCGATAAAAACCCCGCTTTTCAGGGTAATGCTGTTCACCTAAGCGGAGCCGCCTTACGGTCCATTGGAAACCGGGTCTTTGATATTTTCACCGTCCTTGGCCTTGAAGGCCTTGGGCGGTGCAGACGCGACCCACTCTATGGGGATGTTTTGGATGAGGGTGCTCAGGAGTCGGCGTACGCGGCTACGAAGCCCTGGAAGGAGTTGTCCTTGCTCTTCATGTTGACATTGCAAAAGCAAACAGCGACGACACCAGAATCAGCGACACGGTCAGCAGCAGCGTGTAGTCCGGCAACTTGACCGGGCATTCATAGGGTTTGTTGATTTACGCGCCTTTTCATGAATATTTTTTTTCTTGGATAAATTGCAGGTGCTTCATTTGACATTTGGGATCCAATGTCTAGAATCGATCGCATGAGCCCCTCGGATGGGCCAGAAAGAATAAAAGTAAAAAGGAAGATACAATGCATGGAAGCTATCCGTATCAGCGTATTGCAGTCTGCAATACCTTCAAATTGCATCTCGCAAAAATCATCACTGAATTTCCCGCCTCGTCGCATTGTGCTGTGAATTATTTTGCTCGCGCACGGTTTTAATTAATTTCGACCTTCATGCATCTAACAGTTTGGATTGTTGATATCCCAAACTTATGGTGCCTGGCTTGCTGTGGGCCGTTATTGGCAGGTTCGCACTTTCGATATTAAATAATCGAAGTGGACGTTCGTCCCAAAAAAAGTTGGCTGATCAAATGGAATTCCGATTCTCGCTAAAGGAGTGGCTTGGCCATGTTTAAAAGACGCAAGCGCACCGCGCTGGATGATCCCAGTCTGGAACGTGTGAAGTTAACACCCCAGATGCTCACCTACGATCAATTCGCCAGTCGCAGTCGTTCCCAGTACTTGCCTTATGTGATGGGTTTCAATGCCGCCGATTACCGTTCGGAAGCGATCAATACCGATCGGCTCGGATTTCGCCTGGCCTATGATGCGCAAGGTCGGCCGGTCAGTGTCGGCACCCTCGAGGCCAGCACGCTATCAGAGGTGAATTTACTGGTCGGGGCCTCGTCAGCCTTGGGTTACGGGGCTTCCAGTGATGCCGCCTCGGTCGCGAGCCGCCTGTCCACGCACGATCCCGACGCTACGCCATGGCTGAATTTCGCGGGGCATACCTTTAATGCGACCCAGGAATTGATGCTGTTCGTGCTGCATGCTCATCGACTGCCCAAAGTGCGACGCATCGTGATCATGGGCGGCTTCAATACTCTGGTCATGGCGCGTCTTCCTGAGTTCATTCGAGGTGATCTGCCACCGTTCTACTTCTGCGGTGACTATTACGAAAAGTTTGATGAAATTGCTGAGGAAAATGGTGCAGAACTGCCGCCTGGCAAACTTCCAAAATGGCCGAACGAAACGACTGAGGTTCCGCCTGTTTCGCAAACTCTGGTACGCGCTCTGCAAGACACCATGAATTGTCTGACTACCTGGAAACGCCTCGCGGATTCTTTGGGTGCAGAACTTACGTTTGTTCTCCAACCCTTGGCGACTTGGGTAAGAACGCCGTGTGCCGAAGAGCAGAAGCTGTTCAATGAGCTTGATCGGATTTCCCGGTTTGGTACCTGGCAGCATTTATATGGCGACATATCCGCTCCCACTGTCGCGGAATATTACGCCGATAGTCTGGCCAACAGTTGTCATGACTTGGGTATTCGATTTGCCAGTTTGATCGATGATTTTAGAGAGCGTCCGGATGATGAATGGTTATACGTTGATCGCGCGCACTTTACCGACCTTGGCAGTGATGTCGTAGCACGCGCCATTCATCGATACCTGCAATGAAAATTTAGGGGGCTCTATGTTAAAGCGAATTCGCAAGGCACTTGGTTCTTTGTTCAAGAAAAAGAAAAAAGCCAAGAAGAAAAACAATTCCTCCATATATCCAATGCACTGATGAAAACTAATAGGCAAATCTTTTCCAGCTTCCTCGGGGCAGAGACCGGGGGAGAGGCCAGGCGCATGTTCACGCCGGTCAACCTGCGCACTTGCCTGGGTGCGGTGCATGGGACGGACTTGGTGGACGTTGACTTCACCAGCCCGGCGGCTTTGGCGGGGCTGGCGAGCGGTGCATGCGAGCGGCTTGGGCCGTTGCGGGACGGATTCCGAAGGTTGGCACAGACAATCGAGGGGAGCGAAGCGAATGCCCAGGCGTTGCGTGCCAAGGCGGCGTTGGAGTCGGCTCCCTTTCTGATCGGCAGTCAGCACCTGATTCATGGGGTGTGCGGCAGCTGGAATAATGAAGCGCGCCATGCCATGGCAGCGCTGAGTATCCATGCGGCGGATGTGGGTGCCGGTCAGCCAGGGGCCAGTCGTATCCAGCGCTACCTGGAATTGCTGCGTCAGCATGCGCTGGCAGATGCTGGCGAAGATCTCTTGCGGGCAGTGGCCGACCCAAGGATCTCGGACGGAGCCTTCAACTTTGCCTCGACCCTGCTCGTATTGGGGCATTTTCCGGAGTCGCTGACGGCCCAGATCCTGGGGATCAACCTTTACCTGCGTCATTGCGGGCTGTTGCCCTCGTTTGAGTTCATCGCCCATAACGAGCCGTCTGCCCGCCAATTTCTCGATCTGCGTCGCGATCCCGCTGGTAGTGCCGATGATCTTGCCGTGCTCGCCGAAACGGCAGTCCGGGAATTTCTCGTGCAAATGGGCGCTGCCGGAAACGATGGGGTACGCCAAGGCTACCTGTGGGCGCGCCGGCAGGCCGAGGAGATGAACGAAGCGCTGCTCGATGTGCTTGAGCGCTGGCTCGATCCGAGAGAGGCGGCGCGCCACCTGATCAGCCGACGTCGGCTGGATGCTTGTCAATACCATGACAAGACTCAGTTGAATAAGGTGCCGATGAAGCCCTTGCTCGCAGTCGACGACTCCTTGAAGTTTCTCGACCATCTTGCCGCCAGCGCCTACGTGCGGGCGGGCAGGCCGGAATCGAGTCCACTGCTCACCAGCCTGATTTCGCCGCGGGGCAAGATGTTCCGAATCTTCAGTCGCGACGATATTGCCATTCTTCACCGCTGGATCTGCGGCTTGCCTTACTCCGATGCGCCCAGGCAGACCCCGGCTTTCCAGGTATGGAAAGACGACGGCAAACTCGCCGGGGCTCTTCGCGATGTCGCTGAAACCCAAGCGTTGGTCGCCAGATTCAGCCCGCGACAGGCCTATCCGCGCCTGTTGCGAATGGAGCTCACGCCGTCGGAGGAATCCTATGCCGGTCACTACGTGAAGAGCTGGCTGGCCAGGGCCGCCCGTGGCGTCACCAAGGGGCATTGCTCGTTGCCGGAGCGTTGGGCTCCCGGTGTCCTGCAGCAGTGGTTGCAGGGCCAGCATGAAGCTTCCAACCAGGCACTGGAGCCGGACGAAGAGCTGCCGTCTCGCGATGAGGTGGTCGCCGATATCCTGTCCCTGGCGCCGCTGACAATGATCGACGGGGCCTGGCTGGCCGGGTTCGCCCACCCGGCTGTAGCCTCCACGGCGTACGGCAGCAGACTGTTCGAAACGCTTTTCGATGAGTTGGGCAACGGAATCGAGGCGCAGAACCATCCCGTCATCTACCGCCATCTGCTCAAGGCAGTACATGGCGAGTTGCCGGCCACCGCTGACCCCGGATACGCCAACGCCGCTTGCTTCAACGACGAGAACTTCGAGCTGCCCGTGTTCTGGTTGTCTATCGGGCGATATCCCCAAACCTACTGCCCGGAGATTCTCGGGCTGAACCTGGCGATGGAGCTGTCCGGAGTAGGGGGCGGTTATCGGCGTACCCACAAGGCGTTGGTTGCCTACGGCTATCCGACGATGTTCGTCGATCTGCACAACTCCATCGACAACATCTCCACCGGGCATACGGCATGGGCTGCCGCGAGTCTGGATACCTACCTTTGTGCTTTTTCTCGTAGTGACCGTGATGAACTCTGGGCGCGCGTCCGTAATGGATTCGTCGCGCTCAATCCACCCAGGGAGCAAACAATGCTGGATAAGTTTCGCGAAAAAGTGAGGTCGCTGCTATGACGATTACGCTTGGCATCTCTGCCTTTTATCACGACAGCGCGGCCACTCTGGTAGTGGACGGCAAGATCGTTGCCGCGGCCCAGGAAGAGCGTTTCAGCCGGCTACGGCATGACCCGGGTTTTCCACGCAAGGCCATCGAGTACGTCCTGAGGAACGCAGGTATAAACCTGGCCGATGTCGACCATGTCGCCTATTACGAAGACCCTGCACTGAAGTTCCGTCGGGTACTCTCGACGGCCGCCGTGGCCGGGTTTTCGGCAGCGCGCACCTACGCACCGGTGCTTGGCGAATGGCTATCAACCAAGCGCCGGATGGACCGTGAGGTCGTGCGTCATCTCAGAGCGATGGGAGACCGGGACGGTCGCCGAATCGAAGTGCATGGTCACCACGAGTCCCACGCCGCATCGGCATTCTTCCCCAGTCCTTTCGAGAGCGCCGCGATCCTGTGTATCGACAGTGTCGGCGAATGGGCGACGACCACCATCTGGCACGGCAGGCCAGAAGGTATCAAGCTGGTTGCCGAGTTGTCCTTTCCCCATTCGCTGGGCCTGCTCTATTCGGCCTTCACCTATTTCTGCGGCTTCAAGGTGGACTCCGGCGAATACAAACTCATGGGACTTGCGCCATATGGCAAGCCTCATTACGTCGACACGATCCTCTCGCATCTGATCGATGTGAAGCCCGATGGCAGCTTCAGGCTCGACTGGACCAAGTTTGAGTTCATCAAAGGCCAGGTCATGACGGGCGATGCCTTTGAGCAGCTGTTCGGTGGCCCCCGGCGCTTGCCCGAGGCCCCCCTTACCGATCGCGAGTTCGATTTGGCCGCATCGGTGCAGAAAGTCACGGAGATCGTCGTTTCGCGCCTGGCCAAGACCGCCCGTGAGCTCACTGGCGAGACCGCGCTGTGCATGGCCGGGGGCGTTGCCCTTAACTGCGTAGCCAACGGCGTGATCTCGCGTGAGCGGATATTCGACCGTCTGTGGGTGCAACCGGCGGCTGGCGATGCGGGTGGCTCGCTGGGCGCCGCGCTGCTGACTGACCGCAAGCATCGCAGGGTGGCAAGCCGCGAACTGCCTGCTGGCGTGCGTGATGGCATGAGCGGAGCATTGCTTGGGCCGGAGTACAGCGAAGAGCAGATCAGGGATGAACTGGAAGCCTGCGGCGCTGTTTTTCACAGGCTTTCGCCGGAAGAGCTCGACCAGCGGGTGAGCACCAGCATCGAGGACGGCGGGGTCATCGGCTGGTTCCAGGGGCGAATGGAGTTCGGTCCGCGATCGCTTGGCAGCCGTTCGATCCTGGGTGATCCGCGCCGTTCGGACACCCAGTCAAACATGAACCTGCGCATCAAGTTCCGCGAGTCCTTCCGCCCCTTCGCTCCCGTGGTGCTTGAGGAAAAAGCGGCAGACTACTTCGACATCGTCGAGGAAAGCCCCTACATGCTGGTGGTCTCGCCAATTGCAACGGGCATTCGCAAGGCGATCCCACAGGAGAGTGCGCGGCTTACCGGGATCGACTTGCTCAAGTTGGTGCGTAGCGATCTGCCGGCAATCACCCACGTGGACTTCTCGGCAAGGGTGCAGACCGTGGACCGGGAGCGCAACCCGCGGTTCCGGGCGCTGCTTGAACACTTCTATCAGCGTTCAGGGTGTCCTGTATTGGTCAACACCTCGTTCAACGTGCGCGGTGAGCCGATTGTGAACACACCGTTCGAAGCTTATCGCTGCTTTATGCGTACCAACATGGATGTGCTGGCGATTGGCGACTTCTACCTCGATAAATCGGAGCAGCCTCAGTTCGAGGAGGCGGTCGACTGGCGCGAGACAGTACCGCTGGATTAACTCTTTCATACACTAGGGAAGGTGCACTATGGATTATGTTCTGCTCTACCTGATCCTGCCGTTGGGGATGTTTATCCGACGAACCAAGGCGTTCGCCCATCAGCCGGACCCCAAGGTCACCTCATACCTGAACCGCAAATCATGAGCGTCATGGCCATGGATGTTCAGGAGGCTTCATTGGTACAGGTGGTGGTCGTCAATGATCCCGACCTGACCGGGCTGGAGGGCTGTCGCGTGAGGCTGGCCGAAACGCCGCACTGCGCTGAGAGTGTGGGAGCAGTCGGCGGGGATTGGCTCGGCACAGTGTTGGGCCGGGACATCGTCGAGGCAATTCGCGCATTTCCTGACAGCCCGCACAAAGCGCTGCTCATCAGAGGCATTTCGCTCTCTACGGACGTCGCGACGCCGCGCAATGGTTTCCTGCCCAACGCCGAGTGTGTTCTTGACTTCGATCTGCTGCACTTTGGCATGTTGTGGCTGCTGGGTGTCAGGCCGCATGCAGTCGAGTATGAGAACTTCGGCAAGCTGGTCAGAAACGTCGTTCCGGTTCCGGAGGCCGCGGGCACCACCAGCTCTTGGGGCGCGGATGTGGAGTTTTTCTGGCACACCGACAATCCCAACTGGCCCTTCGCCGATCAAAGCCGAAATGTCGCGACCGCGGTGCCGAACTTCTTGGCCTTTACCGCCGTGCGCAACTTTGAAGGCGCCTCCACCGACATTGTTTGTGTGGATCATGTCCTTTCAAAGCTGCCCGGCTGGGCGATCGCCCAGTTGCAGAAGTCTGCCTACACCTTTGGTGCCCCTGCCTCCAACGAGGGCTTCGATGGCCAGCCGAGGGTGCTGCCGGTGCTGGAGCACGATGAGGGCGGTTATCGCCTGCGCTTTGACGATGGCATCGTGGCCGCCCTCGACCTGGACAGCGAAAAGGCACTTGGGCTCCTGCGCCAGTGCCTGCGCGATGCCCAGGGTATAGAGGTGGTGTTGCAACCAGGCGACTTCTTCATTTTCAAAAATGCCCGCGTGCTGCACCGCCGCAAGGCGTTCCAGCCTCTGCTCAACGGCAAGGCGCGCTGGCTGCGCCGGGTGTACGGCAGTTGAGCCTTTGCTTCAAGAACCATCACACAACAAACATCACAGTAGACAGGGAGTTCATGCATGAATAAGCGTATCGCAGTAGTCGGTGGTCGTCCCTCGCCCATTCATGGTGCCAAGGAGCTGGGCATCGACGTAGTGCTGGTGCATCAGGAGGGTGACTACGAGCAGGAAATCCTCGCCCATTGCGAGCAGGTGGTGCATGCCAGGATTGACGACGCCGAGGCCATCATCAAGGTCCTCGAGCCCCTGCACCGCGACCGTCCGTTCGATCGCATCATGACCACTACCGAAGTGGCCGGCGAGTCAACGGGCAAAGTGGTCGATCACTTCGGCCTCACCGGGGTTTCCTATAAGACTGCGCGCCTGCTCAAGGACAAAGTGGCCATGCGCGAGTTGCTGGTCGAGCACAACCTGAGCCCGGTTGCCTATCGCCATGTCACCCGTGCGCAGGATGCCGTCGCGTTCGTCAAAGAGCATGGCAAGTCGGTTCTCAAGCCCGCCGAAGGCGTGGCCAGCCTGCATATACATCCCTGCGATGACGCAGCCTCTGCTTCCAAGGCCTGGCAGGCGCTTCAGGATGCCGACGTCAAGCACATTATCATCGAGGAGTACCTGGAGGGGCCGGTCGTCAGCGTCGACTCCTTCTCGTTCAAGGGGCGCCACCTTCCCATTGGTTACTCCCAGTACCGCATGAACGACAAATATGTTGAGTGGGAAGTCAGCACGCCGAGCACCGAGGCCAGGAAATGGCTGAGCGAGCTGAAAGAAATGACCTGCCGCCTGCTCGACGCCGTAGAGCTGGAAGAGGGGCCCTCTCATAGCGAGTTCGTGCTGACCCCCAAGGGGCCTCGTGTACTCGAATCCCATGCTCGCCTGGCGGGCTCGGGTGCCCCTGAACTGGTGCGGCGTGCGTTCGGCCTGGACCTGAACCGCATGTTCCTGACTGTGCCGCTGGGTATCGACACTCTGCCGGATGTGTCGCCCGAGCCGAAAGCGGGTGCCGCGATCCAGTTCTTCGTACCGACACCTGGCAAGGTCAGAAAGGTCGAGCTCGATCTCAAGCCTGACGTCGATGTGCGCCATACCAAGTCAGGCGAGACTCCACGGGTGTTCTTGCCGTTCCTGTTCGAACTGGGAGCAGCCGAGCGTGCCGTAGTCATCCAGAAGCATGAGGGCGATACGATTCCACCGCTCGACACCGTTGCCGACTGCGTTTCAGGGTATGTCCTGGCAACTGGCACCTCGCGCGAGGATGCCGTGCGTATCGGTGACGAACTGGT
Source organism: Pseudomonas sp. Pseusp18 (assembly GCF_059506005.1). NCBI lineage: Bacteria > Pseudomonadati > Pseudomonadota > Gammaproteobacteria > Pseudomonadales > Pseudomonadaceae > Pseudomonas > Pseudomonas sp. Pseusp18. The sequence continues at coordinate 4,756,830 of NZ_CP169240.1, read as the reverse complement.
GGCGGCGGTCAACTTCATCGTGGATCCCACGGCATGAAATATGTCCTCTGCTTGCACCGTTGGGTCGGTAGCCAAGCGCTATACGACCGATACGAACTGCCGGCAGGAATGCAGATTCGGGCGATCTGTACGCCCGAATCCTGCGCGTCCCTGCCAAGCGAGCGCCTGGCGTCAAGCTCGGTGCTCGTCTCACTGGACGATGCTGAGGCGGTCATGGCTGAGGCCGAGCGTCTGGTCGAGCAACATGGGGTTCCAGCGCTGGTGGTTGCCCTCAATGAGGGCGACCTGCTCAATGCGGCTTCTATCCGTGAGCGATGGCAGGTACCGGGAGATCTTGTCGCGTGGACCGAGCGGTTCCGCGACAAGCTCACCATGCTGGAGGTCGCAGGCCGGCAATCGTCGATCGGCGTGCTGCCCGCGTCGCCTGCTGATTCCCGCGAAGCGGTGGAGCGACTGGCCGCTGAACACGGCTATCCGCTGGTGCTCAAGCCGCGCTACGGCACGGCGAGTCGCGGCGTAAAGTTTCTTCGTGGCCCAAGGGATCTTGATCAGATCAGACAGGCCACGGAGCCGATGATGGTCCAGGCTTGCTGCGCGGCCCCCATCCTGCACGTTGACGGCTGGTGGGATGGGCAACGGATTGTGGTAGTCACGGCGTCGCGTTATGTGAACAGCTGTGCCGATTTCGGTCCGGATAGCCCGCTGGGCAGTATCGAACTCGAGGAGGGCGACGACGAACGGCGGATTGCGGGGCGCGTCGAACAACTGCTGGCAGTCTTCGCGCCTGAGCGAGAAATCGTCTTCCACCTCGAACTGTTCGACCTGGATGACAAATTGCTGTTCCTGGAAATCGGTGCCCGGGTCGGTGGCGCCGAAATCCCGTTCCTCTGGCGAGAGGTTAGGGATATCGACCTGCTGGGGATCGCTTGGGAAATCCAGACCGGGGCGTCTACCCGCTACCGGGACCTTGCGCGCAGCCTTAGCAAGGAGGGCAGGCCATTGCACCGCGAGCGGGGGGCATGGGTGATCGCCCGCCGCAACAGCTCGCCGCGTGAAGGCTTGGGTACCCTGTACTGGGCTCAACCGCAGAACCTGGATCGCTTCGCCAGCGGTGTTTATGAGGGCGCTGGCACGCGCCTTCGTCTGCGCAGCTTCGATCGTCCCGCGCTGGTACGTGACGTGGGGAAGATTTTCGAACAGTTATCCGAATCATGGGGAGCTCAATCTTGAAAACAGCAGTTGTTACCGGTGCAAGCAGTGGCATTGGCGAGGCATGCGCTCGTACCTTGGCCAGTCGTGGTTGGCGGGTATTCCTTGTGGCGCGCAGGGGGGATCGGCTCGAGCAGATTGCCGGCGAAACCGGCGGACGCGCCATTGTGCTGGATGTGACACAAGCGCGAGAGGAGGACTTGGTGCAGGTTTCCGAGTGCGATCTTCTGGTGAACTGTGCGGGCGGGGCGATCGGCCTGGATGGGGTAGACGCGGCCAGTGCCGAGGACTGGACGAACATGTTCAACAGTAACGTCCTTGGGACTTTGCGGATGACCCAACTGCTATTGCCTAGGCTCATCGCGTCCCAAGGGTGCATCATCAATATCACCTCAACGGCTGCGCTAGCCGGTTATGAGGGGGGAGGCGGCTATTGCGCGGCCAAGAGTGCCCAGCGCGCACTGACCCATTCCTTGCGACTGGAGATGAAGGGTATACCGGTGCGCATCACCGAAGTGCTCCCCGGCATGGTGCATACGCCAGAGTTTTCCTTGAATCGTTTTCGCGGCGACGCCGAACGGGTCAGTGCCCTCTACAAGGATGTCGACCGGCCTTTGAGCGCGGACGATGTCGCCCAGGTCGTGGCTTGGGTTGCCGATCAGCCCGCACATGTCAATGTCGATGAAATCGTGGTTCGGCCAGTGGCACAGCGTGCTCAGCATGCGCTGTTCCGCGGCAGCCTCGGCTGGTTCGAGCCGCAGCGGGCCGACACATCCCCTTTGAACGATGGAGCACGCCAATGATGGCGCTGGAAAGCCTGGCCGGTGTGGCCATCATCTCCTTGGGCATGGTGCTGACACCGGGTCCCAATATGGTCTACCTGACCTCGCGGGCGATTTCCCAGGGGCGGCTGGCCGGGATGATTTCGCTGGCGGGTGTGGCGCTAGGCTTCGTGTGCTACTTGTTGGCGGCGGGACTGGGACTGGCCGCTTTGTTCAAGGCAGTGCCAGTCGCCTACGATGTCGTCAGGATCGCAGGCGCATTTTATCTGGGCTATCTGGCCTGGAACATGCTGAAGCCCAGGGGGAGTTCCCCCTTCGAGGCGCGGGAGCTGCCACCTCACTCGCGGAGACGGCTGTTCACCATGGGGCTTGTGACGAACCTGCTGAATCCGAAGATTGCGCTGATGTATTCCGCGCTGATCCCGCAGTTCATCGACCCTTCCGCAGGATCTACCTTCCAGCAATTCATCCAGATGGGGCTGGTACAGATCACCATTGCCGTCACCGTGAACGGCATGATCGTTCTCGCCGCCTCCCGGGTCAGTGGATTCCTGGCCAAGCGACCTTCTGCCATGCGCACCCAACGCTGGGTGTCCGGGACTGTCCTGGGCGTCTTCGCGGTCGATATCCTGCTGCGCAAACCGCTCACCTGATAAGGAGCGAGTGTTTCGCCTGACCGTAATGCTGTTCACTTGAGTATTTGAGCCTCAGCCGGACTTCCTCGAAAATCCGATGCCAGACCTCTGGCGTCGGATTTTTATGGGTGCGCCAGGCATGGGCGTAATCTTGTGCGTAGATCCGGCGGTTGTGCGGGGACATTGCCATGCAACTGATCGTGATGGCCGCGGCCAACCCGATTTCAGGTACAGGCAGATGATTGGCAGAGTTGAGAACCGGTATCGGAGGGGTGTTTCTGGATCACCGTCCAAGGCCTTCAAGGCCTGGGACGGTGAAAATATCAAAGCCCCGGTTTCCAGTGGACCGTAAGGCTGCTCCGCTTAAGTGAACAGCATTACGCTTTTCAGCAGGGCTTTTGAGGTTTTCAGCCTTTCTGGCGTCTCAGGCAACCAGTGCCTGGCGAGTACGCTCGATCACTGCCTGCAGCGGCTCGGCGCTGGAGTATTGATCGGGGTACAGGCGTTCGCTGTGACGAGCGATGCCGTGTTCGTTGACCAGAGTGAAGCTGAAGCAGCCTTTGCGAGCGGCCATGATCAGGCAGTTCATTGGTGCAAAAGCGTTGGTTAGGGTGCGAATGGCATCCTGAGTGTGGATTTGAGTAGACATAATCGGGTGTTCCTACAAGCGACACGGATAAGAGCCGTGCAAAATTAAAACGTTCCAGTGACGACGACCACCATTGGTCGAACGAAGAACCCGACTGGAACAAAGCAGCCAGTTTGAAGCGCTGATAAGTTGGCGCGCTTGGGCTGGCAGGTAGGTACTTAGGAGGGCAGGCAACACATCAGGGGCAAAGGTTCTGGGCCCGGGGTGAAGATCCTGATCAATTTGCAGGTTGGTTCGGTCAGAGTAAGTGAACTTCGCAACACCCTTTGCTTTCGATTCAAAGGCTGTGTTGACGCAAGATTTACCTGGAAACCATCGAGGTGGTCGATCCCGCTTTGTCGGTGAAGGCTTCTCTCAGGGAAGGCTGACCGGGGGGATTTGTTCGACCAGAATTGACTTTCAGCTTGGTACTAACGCCGCGGATACTAACGGATTGAATGGCCGAAGGGAAGCCTGCTCGCAAAAAAACACTGAAGTGCCGGCCGACCACATCCGCAAGTGCTGTCGGAAAATGTCATCGGCCGACACGTGCCCCGCAATCGCCCAAAAAACGGCCGTTGATCCGAGAGGGCGATCGAGCCAGGATCAATCTGTGGCGCGGGTTGCGGGGTTTATCCCCAGGCGTTACCGTAAAAACGCGCCGAAAAAGCGCACCGATATAACCGCCTCGCAGGTACTTGTGCACATTAGTTGCACGCACTGTCATCCCACTGTCATCCTCGCTTCACCGAGGGTGGGTGCCTGTAACGAAAATTTAAGTCAATGAAAAACATCGCTTTTTTTTACTGGTGAAAAAATCGTCAGTTTGACTGCGAGCCCCATTCCACACGGCTTTGCGCGACTTCAAGGGCGGTTGTCCACTGAGTTATCCACAGCTTCTGTGGATTGTCCCGAGCGCTTGCTCTAGGACGGGCGTGCAGGCTTTTTTCGACTTTACCTGTGCGAAAAAAAGAGTAGAGTGGCGCGCCTTCCGATTTGCCCCACAGTGCTTTATGAAGTTTCGCTCAGTACCAGTCTCTGCTGCCTCAGCACCCTCCAGCATTAACCCACCCAAGCGCTTTTCGATGCGTGTGGCCGAGTGGCTACTGGACAGCCCGCGCCTGGGCGAAAACCCCAACGTCAAACACTTCGCCGGACGTTTACTCAAGCAACCTGCCCGTGAAGGCGTAGTGGCCGCGCAAAGCCGCCTCGGCCAATTGATGTGCCGCGAATGCGGGAATGCCCGGGATCGCCGTATTGGCCAGGACCTGTTGCGCCAGGCTGCGCGCGCCGGGGACCGACGCGCCCAGCAGGAACTCGGCCTGATCGAAGACTGAGCTGTCCAAGACCTGACGCCTTGGTTAACCTTCACGCTTTATCTAATCGGCAGGAGTGGCTATGGCGATGGACTTGACCAGCGCATTGCTGGGGCTGGCGGGCGCTGCACTGCCGTTGCTGGTACTGGCCTGGCAACTTCAGCGTCGGGCGAGTACGGGGCAGGCCGAACTGGCATTGCTGGAAGAGCGCCTGGCCATGGCCCAGCTGACGCAGGATGGCTTGAACGCCCAGCTCGACACCTGCCGTGATGAAGTCGCTGACCTGAGCCAGGCCAACGCCGCCAAACAAGCCGATCTGGCAGCCCTGCGCCGTGAAGTCGAGTTGCTGCAGATCGAACGCGACGATGCCCGCGACGCAGCCCACGCCTGGAACATCGAACGTGCCGGCAAAGAAGCTGAGTTGCGTCGCCTGGACGCTCAGGCTGCCTCCCTCAACGCCGAGTTGCGTGAGCAGCAGGAAAGCCATCAGCAGCGCCTCAACGACCTGCAAGGCTCGCGAGACGAGCTGCGAGCGCAATTCGCCGAGCTGGCGGGCAAGATCTTCGACGAGCGCGAACAGCGTTTTGCCGAAACCAGTCAGCAGCGTCTGGGGCAATTGCTCGACCCGTTGAAGGAGCGCATCCAGTCATTCGAAAAACGCGTCGAGGAAAGTTACCAGGCCGAAGCCCGCGAGCGCTTTTCCCTGGCCAAGGAACTGGAGCGTCTGCAACAACTGAACCTGCGCCTGAGCGACGAAGCCACCAACCTCACCCGCGCCTTGAAAGGGCAGAAAACCCAAGGCAATTGGGGTGAACTGATTCTTGAACGGGTGCTTGAACACGCGGGCCTGGAGAAGGGGCGCGAGTACCAGACCCAGGTCAATCTAAAGGGGCCGGACGGCGAGCGATTCCAGCCGGATGTGATTATTTACCTGCCTGGCGACAAGCAGGTCGTGGTCGATTCCAAGGTCAGCCTCACGGCTTATCAGCAATATGTGGCCGCCGAAGACGACGGCATCGGCCAGATCGCCATCAAGCAGCACGTGCTGTCCCTGCGCAATCATGTCAAAGGCCTGGCCGGCAAGGACTACAAGCGGCTCGACGGGTTGCACAGCCTGGATTTCGTCCTGCTTTTCGTCCCGATCGAAGCGGCGTTTTCCGCGGCGTTACAGGCAGAGCCGACGTTGTTTCAGGAGGCCTTCGACCGCAACATCGTGATCGTCAGCCCGACCACGTTGCTGGCCACTTTGCGGGTCATCGACAGCCTGTGGAAGCAAGAGCGCCAGAGCCAGAACGCTCGGGAAATCGCCGAGCGCGCCGGATGGCTGTACGACAAGTTCGTGTTGTTCATTCAGGATCTGGATGAGGTCGGCAATCGCTTGCAGCAACTGGACAAGGCCTACAGCTCTGCCCGCAATAAGCTGACAGAAGGCCGTGGCAACCTGGTCAGTCGCAGCGAACAGCTCAAATTGCTTGGCGCGCGGGCCAGCAAGAGCTTGCCGGCGGACCTGCTGGAGCGGGCCATGACGGATGTCGATGGCTTGGCCGAGTTGCCCGAATAAGCCATCTTTTACGATGGCATCTGTGGCGAGGGGGCTTGCTGTGGCGAGGGAGCTTGCTCCCGTTGGGCTGCGCAGCAGCCCCCGTTTCCCGTAAAGCAATCCGCGTTGCGTGTTTTGCGACTGCTGCGCAGTCTAGCGGGAGCAAGCTCCCTCGCCACAGGTTCTGGGCTAGCCAGACGCATTTATTACAACGGCAAATGCCGACTCAACAACGCTCGCAACGCTGCCGGCTTCACCGGTTTGGCCAGGTAATCCAGGCCCGCTGCATGCACCTGGGCCACGGTCTCCGGCCGTCCATCGGCGCTGATCACCACCCCCGGCACCGGCTCGCCCAATTGCGTGCGCAACCACGCCATCAAGTCGGTTCCGGTCTCGCCATCGTCCAGGTGGTAATCCACCAGCGCCAACTGCGGCCGCATCCCGTCGTTGAGCAGCGTCGCGCATTCATCACGGTTGCGCGCGGTCCAGACCTGGCAACCCCAGCGCGTGAGCAGGCTGTTCATGCCGATCAGAATGCTGTCCTCGTTATCGATGCACAGCACCTGCGCGCCGCCGAGCAAATGGCCATTGAGTTCGGCAACCTTGGCCGGCACCGCGGCTTGTGCCCGAGCCAATGGCACGCTGACACTGAATACACTGCCGCGTCCCGGCCAGGAGCGTACGCGCAAAGTGTGACCGAGCACGCGGCACAGTCCATCGGCAATCGCCAGTCCCAGGCCCAGGCCTTTCTCGGCCCGGGTCTGGTGGCTGTCGAGGCGTTTGAACTCTTCGAAAATCACCTGTTGTTTGTCTTTCGGAATACCCGGTCCACGGTCCCAGACCTCCAGGCACAGCTCGCCGTTGCGCCGCCGAACGCCGAGCAGCACGGGGCCTCTGGCGTAGCGGAAGGCATTGGTCAGGAAGTTCTGCAAGATCCGTCGCAGCAGTTTGATGTCGCTGTCGACCCGTAGCGTGCTGCCCCGGACGCGGAATTTCAGCCCCTGTTCCTGAGCAAGTGCCTTGAACTCGGCCCCCAGCGTGTCAAACAACTCATTGAGCACGAAGGGCTTGCGATCAGGGTTGATCTTGCCGCTTTCCAGGCGGGAAATATCCAGCAGATCACTGATCAGGTCTTCGGCCGAACGCAGTGAGCTGTCCAGGTGATGAACCAGCTTCTGCGCTTCGCTGGACAAACCCTCTTCCTGATGGGAGAGGGCGGCAGAGAACAGCCGCGCGGCGTTCAGCGGTTGCATCAAGTCATGGCTGACGGCGGCCAGGAAACGGGTTTTCGACTGGTTGGCCGATTCGGCGGTGCCCTTGGCTTCGGTCAGGGCAAGGTTGAGTTGCGACAGTTCGTGGGTCCGTTCGGCGACCCGCCGCTCAAGGCCTTCATTGGCTTCGGTCAGCGCCTGCTCGGCTTCGCGGAACGCGGTGATGTCGGTGAAGCTCATGACGAAACCGCCGCCGGGCATCGGGTTGCCGATCAGCTCGATCACTCGGCCATTGGGGAATAGTCGTTCGGAGGTGTGGGCGCGGCCCTGACGCATCCAGTGCAAGCGGCGGGCGACATGCACCTCAGCTTCGCCGGGGCCACACAGGCCGCGTTCGGCGTTGTAGCGAATGATGTCGGCAATCGGCCGGCCGACGCTGATCAAACCGTCGGGGTAGTTGAACAGCTCCAGGTAGCGCCGGTTCCAGGCCACCAGTTTCAGCGACTGGTCGATCACGCTGATGCCCTGGGTGATGTTCTCGATGGCGCCTTGCAGCAGGGCGCGGTTGAATTGCAGCACTTCCGAGGTTTCGTCGGCGATCCGTACGACGTCCTCCAGTTGCATTTCTCGACCTTCGATGGCTGCTTTTACCACCGCCCGAGTCGAAGAGGCACCGAGTACACCGGCCAGCAAGCGTTCGGTATGGGCGATCCATTCACCGTCGGCGTTCTGGTTCGGGTTGAAACCTTTGCCCTGGCGGTAGGCGAAACGGATGAAGCTCTGACGGGCCCGTTCTTCGCCGACAAACCGGGCAGCCAGTTGCAGCAAGTCGTCGATCTGTACCGCCAGCATCGAGCGGGCGCTGGGGCGGGGGCTGATTTCCTGGCCGATGAAACGACCGGCCTGCCAGTGCTCCGAAACCCGCGTGCGTGACAGCACCGAGACCCAGGCGAATAAGGTGAAGTTACCCGCCAGGGACAACACCACGCCTTGAGTCAGCGGCGTGATCGGCAGGTTCAGCGGGTTGCTTTGCAGCCAGGCCAGGCCCGGAAAACTGCTCAAGGGCAAGCCGAGGCTGTTGGCGGCAACCGGCAACACCAGGGTGTAGAACCAGAGGAATGTCCCGGTGGCCAGCCCGGCGAACACGCCACGGCGGTTAGCCTGTTTCCAGTACAGCGCGCCGAGCATGGCCGGGGCCAGTTGGGTCACGGCGGCGAATGCTATCTGGCCGATGGTCGCCAGGCTCGCGGTCGAGCCCAGCAGGCGATAGCTGACGTAGGCCAGCAGCAGAATGACCACGATGCTCACCCGGCGCACCGAAAGCATCCACTGGCGGAACACTTCGAATGGCCGTTCAGCGTTGTTGCGCCGCAGCAACCATGGCAGCAGCATGTCGTTGGAGAGCATGGTCGACAGCGCCACGCTGGCGACGATCACCATGCCGGTCGCCGCCGAAGCGCCGCCAATGAACGCCAGCATCGCCAGGGCAGGGTGAGATTGGGCCAGAGGCAGGCTGATAACGAATGAGTCCGGCAGCACCGAACTGGGCAGCAACATCTGACCGGCCAGTGCAATCGGCACCACAAACAGCGCCGCCAGCGCCAGATACGTCGGGAACACCCACTTGGCCAGGCGCAAATCCTGGGGGTCGATGTTTTCCACCACGGTCACATGGAACTGCCGGGGCAGGCAGATGATCGCCATCATCGCCACACCGGTCTGCACCACCATGGACGGCCAGTTGATGGTTTCCTTCCAGTACTCTTCCAGGCGCGGGGCGAGCATGGCCTGGTCGAACAGGTCGTCGAAACCGTCGTACAGGCCGTAGGTCACGAACGCGCCGACCGCGAGAAAAGCGAACAGCTTGACCAGCGATTCAAAGGCAATCGCCAGCACCATGCCGCGGTGGTGTTCCGTGGCGTCGAGGTTGCGGGTACCGAAAACGATGGTGAACAGCGCCAGCACCAAAGATACGATCAGCGCCGTGTCCTGCGCGCGCGTGCCCATGGCGTCGGCGCCGGCGCCGATCAACAGGTTCACGCCCAGCACGATGCCCTTGAGCTGCAAGGCGATGTAGGGCAGCACGCCGACCAGGCAAATCAGCGCGACGACTACCGCCAGGGACTGGGATTTACCGTAACGGGCGGCGATGAAGTCGGCGATGGAGGTGATGTTCTCCTGCTTGCTGATCATCACCATTTTTTGCAGGACCCACGGCGCGCACACCAGCAGCAAGATCGGCCCGAGGTAGATCGGCAGGAAGGACCAGAGTTGTTCGGCCGCCTGGCCCACGGCGCCAAAGAACGTCCAGCTGGTGCAATAAACCGCCAGCGACAGGCTGTACACCCAGGCACGCACCCGTGGCGGCAACGGCGTGCTGCGACGGTCGCCGTAAAAGGCGATGGCGAACAGGATGGCCATATAGGCCAGGGCGACAGTGGCGATCAGCCCGGTGGACAGCGACATGGTAACTCCAGACAAAAGACATCCGGGACTGTGCCCGATCCAGACAGTCTCGCATGACCGCCTGAGTTAGTCAGTGTCGACCAAGGTCGTGGCGTGGCGGGGTGTCGCAGGTTGGCAGTCAGTTGGATTGCTGGAGTCTTTTCGGGCCTCTTCGCGGGCAAGCCTCACTGACTCAACGCAATATCGATCAGCCGATGCAACTCTTCAACCTCCAGCGCCTGCGCCGCAAACAGGATGCGAAACACCGTCGGTGCCACCACCATATTGATCAGCCGGTCGACACTTGGCCGTGGTTGATCGGGATAGCGATCCAGAATCGTCTGCAACTGCCCGCCAATGATCGTCACGCAATAGCCCGGCGTGGCGCTGGATTGCACGTCGCGCATCATGTTGCGCCCGGGTTCGGAACTCATTTCATCCAGATACTGCTCGGCCCAAGCCCGCACGTCCCCGCGCAAGCTGCCGGTATTGGCCGGCTCACTGTCGGGGCGCATGCGGGCGAGGGCGACATCAGCCAGCAGTGCTGACAAATCACCCCAGCGCCGGTAAATAGTCGACGGCGTCACCCCGGCCCGGGCAGCAATCTGCGGCACAGTCACGCAGGCGCGGTCCTGCTCTTGGAGGAGCGTGCGGACAGCCGAATGAATCGACTCTTGAACCCTGGCACTTCTGCCACCAGGGCGTAAACCTTCTTTAATAGCCATGCGGCGGACCTTAACACAAAGAATTTGCTTTAAGCGCTGACCAGTAGCAGACTCCGCAAAAGCAAAAAATTAGCTTTTGCGGAGTGTGCTCATGTCTCTTCCAGCGACAAATCGTTCCAGCCTGTGGTTTCTGGCGATCACCTTACTCAGTTTTCTCGCCGCTTCCACCGCGCCGACCCCGTTGTATCACCTCTATCAGGAACACCTGCAATTCTCGGCTGCGATCCTGACCCTGATTTTCGGTGTCTACGCCCTCAGCTTGCTGGCGGCGCTGCTCACGGTCGGTTCGCTGTCGGATTATCTGGGGCGCAAACCGGTGATTTTTACCGCCGTGTTGCTGAATATGCTGGCGATGTTGCTGTTCATCAACGCCGACAGCGTCGCCTGGTTGATCGGAGCGCGGGTACTTCAGGGGTTTGCGACGGGAATGGCCACCGCCGTCTTGAGTGCGGCGCTGCTGGACACTGATCGCCAGCAAGGACCGATGGTCAACAGTGTTGCGCCGTTGCTGGGCATGGCGCTGGGGGCCATGGGTTGCGGATTATTGGCCGAGTTTGCGCCCCTGCCGCTGCAATTGACCTATTGGGTGTTGTTCGCGCTGTTTGTGATGCAAGCGCTGTACGTCTGGCGCCTGCCGGAAAGCGTCAGCCGACAACCGGGTGCCTGGGCCTCGCTGCGCCCGACCCTGCATGTGCCGATTCAGGCGCGGCGTATGTTGTGGCGCGTGCTGCCGATAGACCTCGCTGTGTGGGCGCTCGGTGGCTTTTTCGCCTCCCTGGCGCCGTCCCTGGTGCGGACAGCCACCGGGTCCACGTCGAACCTGATTGGCGGTGCGACGGTGGCCGTGTTGACGGTGACCGGCGCCTCGATGATCTACACCTTGCGCAATCGGCCGGCCGACAAGGTCTTGCTGCTGGGCGCGAGCTTGCTGCCCGCAGGCGTTGCGCTGATTTTGTTGGCGGTCCACAGCGCCAGCCTGCCATTGTTTTTCTTCGGCACGCTGGTGGCGGGCGGCGGTTTTGGTGCGGGTTTCCTGGGTGCCTTGCGCAGCCTCGTGCCGCTGGCCTTGCCCCATGAACGGGCCGGGTTGATGTCGGCGTTTTATGTGCTCAGTTATCTGGCGTTCTGCTTGCCGTCGTTGCTGGCCGGTAATCTGACCCGCACCTTTGGGCTGGTAGCGACCACCGACGGTTACGGCGCGATACTGATCATCCTGTCGCTCGCTGCGCTGATCGGCTTGCTTCGTGAGCGGCCCGTCAAAGCCTGTGGCGTCGATGTTCGATGACCGTTAGCCTAGGCACCGCCATTCATTTCGACGGACCGACCCATGAAGATCATCCGCAGCAAATCCTTCACCGGTGACCGCGCCTGGGCAGCGCTGGATATCGCCAACATGAACGGCATCACCACCCGTTTGCACTGGACCGATCAGCCGTATAAATGGCACGTCAACGATGGTCAGGAAGTGTTCGTGGTGCTCGACGGTCAGGTGCAGATGCGTTATCGCGAAGCAGGCCTCGAAAAGGAAACCCTGCTGGAGGTCGGCGATATTTTTTATGCCTCGGTGGGCACCGAACATGTGGCTCATCCGCAGGGCGTGGCGAGGATATTGGTGATCGAGACTGAGGGCAGCGTCTGATGCTATATCTGTAAAACAGATAACAGTTAGAGAAATTACCCGTTATATCGATATTCTATTCAGATCTATCATGAGCGCCTACCTCATTAGAGGACAGGAGTTCACCATGACCTGCACCCGTAGCGTTAAACCCGGTATCAAACCGCTCAGTCATCTGCAGCACCCAAGAGAAGCCATCCGCCAATTCACCCCGAACTGGTTCGCCGCGACCATGGGCACCGGGGTATTGGCACTCGCGCTCGCGCAACTGCCCCTCGCAATACCCGGCCTGCGTGAGTTGGCCGAAGGTTTGTGGCTGTTCAATATTGTTCTGTTTGCGTTGTTCACGGCCATGTATGCCGCGCGTTGGGTCATGTTCTTCGACGAGGCGCGGCGGATTTTCGGCCATTCCACGGTTTCGATGTTTTTCGGCACCATTCCCATGGGCCTGGCGACCATCATCAATGGCTTTCTGCTGTTCGGCCTGCCGCGTTGGGGCGACGGTGTGATTCATCTCGCCGAAGTGCTGTGGTGGCTGGACGTGGCGATGTCGCTGGCCTGCGGCGTGCTGATTCCCTACATGATGTTCACCCGTCAGGAGCACAGCATCGACCAGATGACCGCCGTTTGGCTGTTGCCGGTGGTGGCGGCGGAAGTGGCGGCTGCCAGCGGTGGCTTGCTGGCGCCGCACCTGGCCGATGCTCATTCCCAGTTGGTCGTGCTAATAACCAGCTACGTGCTCTGGGCTTTTTCCCTGCCGGTGGCGTTCAGCATTCTGACCATCCTGTTGCTGCGCATGGCGTTGCATAAATTGCCCCACGAAAACATGGCCGCCTCGAGCTGGCTGGCGCTTGGGCCGATTGGCACGGGTGCGCTGGGCATGTTGTTGATGGGCGCCGACGCACCGGCGATCTTTGCCGCCAACAGTCTGCCGGGGATCGGTGAAATAGCTGAGGGGCTTGGGTTAGTCGCCGGTATCACGCTGTGGGGCTTCGGGCTTTGGTGGATGCTGATAGCGCTGCTGATCACTGTGCGTTACTTGCGCGCCGGTATCCCGTTCAATCTCGGCTGGTGGGGGTTCACTTTCCCGCTGGGTGTCTATTCCCTGACTACGCTGAAACTGGCCAGCACCTTGAACCTGACGTTTTTCAGTGTCTTTGGTTGCGTGTTGGTGGCCATGCTGGCGGTGATGTGGCTGATTGTCGCCAAACGCACGGTACAGGGCGCGTGGAAGGGCGAATTGTTTGTCTCGCCGTGCATCGCAGGATTAAACAAATAACCGGCAAAGATTAGGTAATGTGTGTGGCCTGGATCGACGTTCGACATTCCAATAACAGTATCCACGCCGCTCTCTACCCAAAATCAGCTACCCAATATCAGGGACACATGGAAGATGAGTCACCCCTCGCAGTTCACCTTGCTTCGCACTCGGCGCTTCCTGCCTTTTTTTGTCACGCAGTCCCTTGGGGCCTTTAACGACAACATCTTCAAGCAGTCGCTGATCCTCGCCATTTTGTACAAGCTGACCATCGAGGGTGACCGTTCGATCTGGGTCAACCTGTGTGCGCTGCTGTTTATCCTGCCGTTCTTCCTGTTCTCGGCCCTGGCCGGTCAGTTCGGGGAGAAGTTCGCCAAGGACGCGCTGATTCGTCTGATCAAGATCGGGGAAATCGTCATCATGACGGTGGGCGCGGTCGGTTTCATGTTCGATCACCTGTCGCTGATGCTGTTGGCGCTGTTTGCCATGGGCACCCACTCGGCGCTGTTCGGGCCGGTGAAGTACTCGATCCTGCCGCAGGCCTTGCGCGAAGAAGAGCTGGTGGGTGGCAACGGCCTGGTGGAAATGGGCACCTTCCTGGCAATTCTCGCCGGGACGATTGGCGCCGGGATCATGATGTCTACCAGTAACTACGCGCCGGTGGTGTCCACGGCAATCATCGGCATCGCGGTGCTCGGTTACCTGGCCAGCCGCAACATTCCCCGGGCCGCGGCGGCATCGCCGCAAATGCGCCTGAACTGGAACATCTTCAGCCAGTCCTGGGCTACGTTGAAGCTGGGCCTGGGGCAGACCCCTGCGGTCTCGCGTTCGATCGTCGGCAACTCATGGTTCTGGTTTGTCGGGGCGATTTATCTGACGCAGATCCCGGCGTATGCCAAGGAATGGATGCACGGCGACGAGACCGTGGTGACGCTGATTCTTACAGTGTTCTCGGTCGGTATCGCACTGGGTTCGATGCTCTGCGAGAAACTCTCCGGGCGCAAAGTCGAAATCGGTCTGGTGCCGTTTGGCTCATTCGGTCTGACGGTATTTGGCCTGTTGCTGTGGTGGCATTCCGGTGGAATTCCGGACAGCGTTACCGGCCATGGCTGGATCGAAATCCTTGGGTTCGGTCACACCTGGCTGGTGTTGATCGACATCCTCGGGCTTGGAGTTTTCGGCGGTTTCTACATCGTGCCGCTGTATGCGCTGATCCAGTCCCGCACTGTCGAGAACGAACGGGCCCGAGTGATCGCCGCCAACAACATTCTCAACGCCCTGTTCATGGTGGTGTCGGCGATTGTGTCGATCGTCTTGCTGAGCATCGCCAAGCTGTCGATCCCGCAGCTGTTCCTGGTGGTGTCGTTGCTGAACATCGGCGTTAACGCCTACATCTTCAAAATCGTCCCCGAGTTCAGCATGCGTTTCATGATCTGGCTGCTCGGCCATTCCATGTACCGCGTCGAGCATCGCAACCTTGAACTGATTCCCGATGAGGGTGCCGCGCTGCTGGTTTGCAACCATGTGTCGTTCGTCGATGCGTTGTTGATTGGCGGCGCAGTGCGTCGGCCGATTCGCTTTGTGATGTATTACAAAATCTACAACCTGCCGGTGCTGAACTTCATCTTCCGCACGGCCGGGACGATTCCGATAGCCGGGCGCCAGGAAGACATTCAGATCTACGAAAAAGCCTTCACCCGCATCGCCCAGTATCTGAAGGATGGCGAGTTGGTGTGCATTTTCCCTGAAGGCAAGTTGACCGCCGATGGTGAGATCAACGAGTTCAAGGGCGGGCTGACGCGAATTCTCGAAGAAACGCCGGTGCCGGTGATTCCGCTGGCGTTGCAGGGGTTGTGGGGGAGTTTCTTCAGCCGCGATCCGAACAAGGGCTTGTTCCGTCGGTTGTGGTCGCGGGTGACCTTGGTGGCAGGGCCGGCGGTGGCGGTTGAAGTGGCGGAGCCAGCGAAGTTGCAGGCGTTGGTGGGGGATTTGCGTGGGGCCGTTAGATAGTTGGTAAGTGGGTGGGCGCCATCGCGGGCAAGCCCGCGATGGCGCCATAAGCCTAAGCGCTAACCTTGAGCCCGACCAGCCCGGTAATGATCAATGCCACACTGGCCAGCCGAAACAGCGCCATGGACTCACCAAACAGAATGATCCCGGCGATCACCGTGCCCACCGCACCCACGCCGGTCCAGATCGCATAGGCCGTGCCCAGCGGCAATTCCTTCATGGCAAGGCCCAGCAGGCCAAGGCTGATCGCCATGGCGGCAACGGTCAATGCGGTAGGGAGAGGGCGGCTGAAGCCGTCGGTGTATTTCAGGCCAACGGCCCAGCCGACTTCGAACAGGCCGGCGAAAAACAGAATGATCCAGGACATGGAAGACCTCCATCGATGGATGGGGTCGTCCCCGGATTAAGCACTCGATCGAGCCGCGAGGTCGTCCCCGCGTTGCGCAATAGAGTGCCCATCATTAACCCGAGGATCAAGTTTTCGGATCAGTCAGCCACCTGCTGAGCAGCGATTTTCCGATCCTCTTTCTCGCTCATGCGACGGAAATACGTCGAGAGCAGCGCCCCGGAAATGTTGTGCCAGACGCTGAACAGCGCGCTCGGCACCGCCGCCAGTGGCGAGAAGTGCGCACTGGCCAGCGCCGCACCCAGGCCGGAGTTCTGCATACCGACTTCCAGTGCCAGGGATTTGCGTTGGGCCAGCGGCAGGTTGAACAGGCGCCCGGTGAAGTAACCCAGCAAGTAGCCGAAGCTGTTGTGCAGCATCACCACGGCCATGATCAGCAGACCGGATTCGGCAATCTTCGCCTGGCTGGCAGCCACCACGGCCGTGACGATGATCACGATGCTCACCACCGACACCAGTGGCAACACTTCTACCGCGTGACGAACCCGATCACCGAGCACGCGTTGGGCAACCACGCCAAGTACGATCGGCAACAGCACTACTTGCAGGATCGACCAGAACAGCTCCATGAACGACACCGGCAACCAGGCCGAGGCCAGCAGCCAGATCAGCGCCGGTGTCAGCAATGGCGCGAGGAGGGTGGTGACGGCGGCAATGGCCACCGACAACGCCAGGTCGCCGCGAGCCAGCCAGGTCATCACGTTCGACGAAGTGCCACTCGGGCAGCAGCCGACCAGAATTACCCCGACGGCAATCTCTGGCGGCAGGTGGAATACCTGGCAGAGCAACCACGCCATGCCGGGCATGATCACGAAATGGGCGACCACGCCCAGGGCCACGCGCCACGGATGGCGAGCGACTTCGGCGAAGTCTTCGAGCTTGAGGGTCAGGCCCATGCCGAACATCACCAGCCCCAGCAGCGGCACGATTGCGCCTTTCAAGCCGATGAACCAGGCCGGCTGCAGAAACGCCACGATGGCGAAAATCAGTACCCAGTAAGCGAAGGTGTTGCCGACAAAACGACTCAATGCAGCGAGTGCGCGCATGGCCTGATCCTTGTTATGTGTTTAAAAGCGGGTAGGGCTTGGAACTTGGGTTGCCTGCAAAAAGATCGCAGCCTTCGGCAGCTCCTGCATTTGAAATGCGATCCTCTGTAGGAGCTGCCGAAGGCTGCGATCTTTTCTTACCAGGCGCCGCCGATCAAGGCCGGCGCCCTAAGGCAATCAGATACCCTGTGGGGTCTCTTCACCACCCAACGCATCAACCAGTGCCGGCAGGAAGTCGCCGAAGGTCAGCATCATCAGGGTGAAGCTGGCGTCCAGTTGGCCCAGAGCTTCGTCGCCACCGTCCTGTTCCGCCTGATCTTGCAGCAGGTCTTCGAACTTCAGGCGCTTGACCACCATTTTGTCGTCGAGCACGAACGACAGTTTGTCCTGCCAGGCCAGCGACAGTTGAGTGACCACTTTGCCGGTGCTCAGGTGCAGCTGGATTTCTTCGCTGGTCAGGTCCTGACGCTTGCAACGCACGATGCCGCCGTCTTCGTGGGTGTCGCGCAGTTCGCACTCGTCCAGCACAAAGAAATCGTCCGCAGCTTTCTGAGTGGTAACCCACTCGGTCATGGTCGCGGTCGGGGACATCTTCACTGTCAGCGGACGTACCGGCAGCGAGCCGATCACTTCACGCAGGGTGGACAGCAGGTCTTCGGCACGTTTCGGGCTGGCCGAGTTCACCAGGATCAGGCCCTGTTTCGGCGCGATGGCGGCGAAGGTCGACGAGCGACGGATAAAGGCGCGGGGCAGGAAGGCCTGGATGATTTCATCCTTGATCTGATCGCGCTCCTTTTTATAGACCTTGCGCATTTGTTCGGCTTCGATCTCTTCGACCTTTTCCTTCACTGCGTCACGCACGACGCTGCCCGGCAGAATGCGTTCTTCTTTACGGGCGGCGATCAGCAGGAAGTCTCCGCTGACGTGTACCAGCGGTGCGTCTTCGCCCTTGCCGAATGGCGCGACGAAACCGTAGGTGGTCAACTCCTGGCTTGCACATGGACGCGCCAGTTTGGTGGCCAGTGCAGTTTCCAACGCCTCGGCATCAAAAGGCAGATCTTGGGTCAGGCGATAGATAAGCAGGTTTTTGAACCACATGGGGTGAGTCTCTCCTTTATACAAAGGGGGGCATTATTGTCTTCGCCGGGTCATAGGCCAACCCTTCTCTAAGCCTTTGGAAGGCCTGAGAAAATTATTTAAAAAAGTGCTTGCCAGAGGTTGGGTCGCTCCGTAGAATGCGCGCCACACCGAAGCGAAGGGTGATTAGCTCAGCTGGGAGAGCGTCTGCCTTACAAGCAGAATGTCGGCGGTTCGATCCCGTCATCACCCACCATTCGTTTCAAGTGTTTAGCGCAGCGGTAGTTCAGTCGGTTAGAATACCGGCCTGTCACGCCGGGGGTCGCGGGTTCGAGTCCCGTCCGCTGCGCCATATTCGGTAACCTGGAACACTGAACGCCAGGTCACTACGGAAAAACCCGCTGATGCGGGTTTTTTTCTGTCTCAAGTTTGTACCTTGTTCAATCGGGTTGTGTCGTTTCACCGGTTTTCGGATTTTTTTGAAAAAAACTTCAATTAAATCAACACTTTACGAAAACTTGTGGCATAATGCGTCCCGTAACGAAGCGAAGGGTGATTAGCTCAGCTGGGAGAGCGTCTGCCTTACAAGCAGAATGTCGGCGGTTCGATCCCGTCATCACCCACCATTCGTTTCAAGCGTTTCGCGCAGCGGTAGTTCAGTCGGTTAGAATACCGGCCTGTCACGCCGGGGGTCGCGGGTTCGAGTCCCGTCCGCTGCGCCATATTCGGTATCTGGAACACTGAACGCCAGATCACCACAGAAAGCCCGCTTAATGCGGGCTTTTTGCTGTCTGGGATTTGGCTTTTTACCGGATTCACTGAATAAAGCGACCTGTTCCGGTCGCTTTTTTCGTTTCTGCCTTATTTATTGTTCGGCGTTGCGGCTGTGTCGATAGTCGCTGACGGCCTCGTACACCGCTTTGCGCAACCGGTTGATCCCACCAATCGGCCGATGGGCTTCAAGGCCGAACCATGGATTGAACGACAGGTTGTCGCATTGCAGGTTCAGCGCCGGGGTGTCGAAATCCTGGGCGGGCAGCTTGATCCTGGCCACGGTTTCAAAGGGCGCGTCTCGTTCACGCCACTCGATGCTGGTGTCTTCGATCGGCATGTATTGGCTCGGATCCTGGCGCTGGACCTGTAACACGAAGCAGGCCGGCACCCGATCAGTCGACAGCTGCTGGTTCAGCGCACTGCGCAGGAAGTTCGGCAGGTTTTGATTTTGCGTGGGCAGCGTGTAGGTCGGGCAGCTCTCCGGATCCGGTATTACCCGGAATTTGACGTTGGCCTCACCAAACTTGTACGGCGAAACCGAAAAGTAGGTGGTCTGGGTCGGGCTCGCCGGGGCAGGGGAGAGTGTCGCCAGCGCAATAAACAGATGACGAACCTGCCAGGTGCGCGGGTCCCAAGCCGGGAAGAACGCCATTATCGTTTTGCCGTCAGCCTGAGCGGCCACATTCTGACGATACTCGGCGACATCGCTGACAAAGAAGTTCGGATGGTTGAACATCACGAAATCCTGTTCGCTGCGCCCTTGTCGATCACTCAGCAACTGTTTACCCGGCACATTGAACAACTTGATCGCCATGCCCCGGGCATCGCGGATGCTGTCGAACTGCGGATAGGCATTGCCGTTGGACAGCCGCATCGTCGCTTGCCAGGTTTTGCCGGGTTCGCTGAACACGCCTTGGCGCAACGCCGTCGCCAGATCCGGCAGCACCTGAACCTCGGCCTTCACGCAGCCATGGGCCTTGGCGTGAGCGTCGCGCAGATAGCGAGTACTTTCGCGGTGTTGATCGACGATCCGTACCGCCGTCTGGATGATGTCCCGGGTCATCGCCGCTTCGCCGTCCGGAATCAGTTCTTCAGCCGATACCGGGCCGCGATGTTGCCAGGCGAGCCATGCCATGGTCAGCGCCCAGCCGAGGACCCCCAACCCCAGCAACCACAGCAGGGTTTTACCAAGGAAGGCACCCAGACGCAGCCAGAGCGTGATCAGCATGGGTCATTCCTTTTGACTGATGAGGTGGTCTGGCAATTGCGACTCCAGCGGGCCGCCCAACACTTTCAGGTATTCCAGCAGCGCCCAGCGTTCCTGCGGCTGCAGCAGACGACCGATCACGCCATTACCGCGCTCGCCGTCGCGGAATTCGTGGCCGCTGTTGTGATTGCCGGTAATACGCGTGTCGAACACAAAACCGTTGGTGAAGGCTTCGGTGCGATAGCCCAGGTGTTTGGGGTCGTATTCGAAGGTGCCCTTGTAGAACGTTGTTGCGCGTTCATCCTGGGGCGAGAGCAGTTGATAAATGCTCGGCACCGAACCGTTGTGCAGAAACGGCGGCGTGGCCCAGACGCCTGCCAGTGGTCGGGCTTTATAGCTGCGTAATTCCTGGACACCGATAGGCAGGCCGAAACCGTCCAGGTTCGGACGCTCCGCCGGTGTCACATTGGCAGCGCGATAGGCCTGGTTCCCCACGAAAGCAGTGACGTAGGCCAGCCCCTTGGCCACTGACAACTGGCTCAAATCCAACGGTTCCGTGGGTTTTGGATGCAGTTGCACGTCCAGTTGCGCAAGCTCTGCCGGATCCCACTTCAAGGCCGTCAGGTCGAAGCGATGGTCGGCAATATTGTTGGCGGCGCCGGGGTCTGTGCCAATCACCTCCACGGGCAGCAATTTCAGATGTTGCACCGGTCTGCCGTCGCTTTGGGTGACGCGGGGGACGTGGCACCCAGCGCAGTTTTCGGTGAATAGTGCGCGGCCTTTTGCGGCCAACGGCTTGTCGATGGTGCCCAGCAAGGCTTCCGGCCAGACGGGCGGCTTGAGTCGTTGCAGGGTTTGTTCGATCCGGTGCAGATTGCGCACCCGGACGCTGGACGGATAGCGGTCGTCGCCCTTGAGGGGCTGCCCGCTGGCGTCGAAGAAATTCAGCGTGGCGCCAACACCCAAGGCCTCGCCGATGTTGCGGGCCATCGGTTGCTGCGCCGAGCCGTTCCACTGCACCCAGTCGAAGGTCCACATGTCCCACAGTTGCGGGTAGTCCACCGGCGCGTTGGCCACGCGGTAGTTGGCGGGCGAAATGGCGTCGCCGAAGCTGGCGTTGGCAATGCGCCCGAAGGCGTCGGTACGGCCGGGGCCTTCTTCGGTGGGGTAGAGCCCGCGATGGGTATCGTTCCAGGCCACTTTCAAGAAGGTATCGAGTGAGCTTTTAAAGTCCTGGCGTAGCTGTTGATGCCGGGCGTCATAGTCCTGGCCCAGAACGTTGCGCGCGAAACGTTCGAATTTCCACGGGTTGTAGTAAGTCGAGGCAAGGCTGGCCACCAGTGCCTGGCCGAAGCTGCCGCCGCGCAGGGTCGGGACGCTGGACGGCAACACATGCTGGGCCGAGCCGCCGTCGATGCGCACGGCCTGGCCATTGAAGCGTAATTCGCCGGTGTGGCAGGCGGCGCAAGTGATGTCCAGAAACTCTTCCTGGCTGCCCGGATTCTGATGACGGGCGAAACCGACGGGCAGGTTGCCAGGGTTGTCTGGCGTGGCTTTCTGGCCTGGATCGATCAGAAAACCAAAGCGTGCGAGGTATTCGGGGGCGGCGAATCGTTTTTGCGAGAACGGCAGTTCCAGGGCGTTGAA
This sequence comes from Pseudomonas sp. Pseusp18, assembly GCF_059506005.1. Lineage (NCBI taxonomy): Bacteria > Pseudomonadati > Pseudomonadota > Gammaproteobacteria > Pseudomonadales > Pseudomonadaceae > Pseudomonas > Pseudomonas sp. Pseusp18. The sequence goes on along the minus strand of NZ_CP169240.1, from coordinate 4,735,296 downwards.
CCAGTCATAGCGCAAGCCTTTGACTTGGGTGCCTTGGGGCGTGAAGTAGTAGGCCTGGCGGTCTGCGGCGCTCCATTGCTCCAGGTAATGCACCTGTTGCGCCGGTGACCAGGCCGGTAATTTCGGGTTGGCGACGTAGTACAGCACCACGGCGAGGCCTAGCCCCAGCAGTGCTACGATCAGAATCAGCAAGCGGATTATGAGGCGCACGATAAACATCCTTGTCAATTTGTAGCTCTCTTATGCCTCAGCTGATGAAGTGCGGCAAGAGGCCATTACGCCAAGGGCTGTGGGAACCGGCGTCGGGGTCTGTGAGAGCCAGATGACAGAAGCTTCATCGTTCTAATCCCGAAATGCGTTTAAACACCTGAACTTATCGGAAGTTTCCTGCTCTCATGCCGGTAGCCATTGGTCGTGGCCGCCTGATAAGCTCGCGGCTTTACTCGATTGCCCTTTAGGCGCATGAACAAGGAAATAGCATGAAACAGCATCGGTTGGCGGCGGCGGTGGCCCTGGTTGGCCTGGTACTTGCGGGTTGTGATTCGCAGACCAGCGTAGAGCTGAAAACCCCGGCGCAAAAAGCTTCCTACGGCATTGGCCTGAACATGGGCAAAAGTCTGGCTCAGGAAGGCATGGATGATCTGGACTCCAAAGCCGTAGCCCAAGGCATCGAAGATGCCGTCGGCAAGAAAGAACAGAAACTGAAGGATGAGGAACTGGTTGAAGCCTTCGCAGCGCTGCAGAAGCGTGCCGAAGAGCGTTTGGCCAAGATGAGCGAAGAGTCGGCAGCCGCCGGCAAGAAATTCCTCGAAGAGAATGGCAAGAAAGCCGGTGTCGTCACCACGGCTTCCGGCCTGCAATACGAAGTGGTCAAGAAGGCCGATGGCGCACAGCCTAAGCCGACCGACGTAGTGACTGTTCACTACACCGGTAAACTGACCAACGGCACCGTTTTCGACAGCTCCGTCGAGCGCGGCAGCCCGATCGATCTGCCGGTCAGCGGTGTGATTCCGGGTTGGGTCGAAGGCCTGCAACTGATGCACGTTGGCGAGAAGTACAAACTGTACATCCCTAGCGACCTGGCTTACGGCGCCCAAAGCCCTAGCCCGGCGATTCCAGCCAACTCGGTGCTGGTATTCGACCTGGAGCTGCTGGCCATCAAGGATCCAGCCAAACAAGACGACGCCAAGTAATCCGCGTCTGCTCGAAAAAACAACGCCTCGCTTATGCGGGGCGTTGTTGCATCTGGGGTTTGGTGAAGGTAAACAAAGCGAACGGATGCGGTACGCTGGAGTCATAGCCAGTGAGAGTGCCCGAGCTAGACGGACCGGTGCGCCAAGTCAATGAAATCTTGGGTTTTTTTATGTGAGTAAAAAACGCCCGATCTGAGCAAGACCCTTGTGAAACGGGGCTTCCAGCGGTGAAATGCAGCTCTGTTCACAAGGTTATCCACAATTTGTGTGGATAACATTTCAGTGGGAGGAAAAGATGAAAATGCCCTGGAATTTCGCCCGCTTCCTGCCAATGGCCGGGCGCCTGCTCGCCCGTGGTCGTTTGCCGACCCTGCTGTTCGCGGTTGCCAGCAAAGGCGCGAGCCAAGGTAATCGTCTGGGCAAACTTAAGGACGATCTGCGCTTGTTACAGGCACTCTGCCTGGCCTACTGGCGTGGCGAGTACCGGGCCATCAGCCCGAAAGCGATGGTTTCGGTGGTGGCCGGCCTGATGTATTTCCTGAGCCCGGTGGATGCGATCCCGGATTTCATCCCGGTGTTCGGCATGCTCGACGACATTGCCGTGCTGGCCTGGTTGATGAAAGTCCTCGATGACGAACTCAACGCCTTCCGCGCCTGGCGCAAACATCAGGCGCCGGAAAAACTCGCGGTGGTTGAACGCCTGCCCGATACCCCGGAACAGCTGCAACTTCAGGGCCCGAAAAAAAACTGAACCGATTCAGGATCATCCATATTCATACCCCCCCGCGACCTTGGCCGCTGTTAGGATTACACTTCTAGGGAAAAGTGCCGACTCGCTACGTGTCGTTGTCCTACGGGGTAGTCATGGATATTCAGATAATTACACGCGAAGGCGAACCAGAATATGCGGTTCTGCCATGGGCTCAGTATCAGGCTCTACTGAAAGCAGCAGGCATCAACGAACAACCACCGCGCGAAGCCTCAGTGCGTCCCGCGGCCACATCAGACCAGACTCTTCCGGGTCTGGATCAACTACGCAGTTTGCGCGAAGGGAAGGGCATCGCCATTGAGGCGCTTGCCCGCACGGTAGGCATCAGCCCGTCATATCTCGCCTTGATCGAAAGCGGTGAGCGTCAACCTGACGCTGCTATTCGCCGCAGCCTCGCCTGGGAATTGACGGTGCCGGGATGGAGGGATGAATCGTGAGCGTACGCATCAGTCGTCAACATTGGGATGGATTGTTGGGGGAACTGGATCAGGCGCGCCGTCAGCGCCATCTTTTGACTTATCGGGCGTTGCTGGAGCGTTTGCAGCTACCCACGCCCGCCATGCAAACCCTGACCGCCGCCCTTGAACACCTGGCCGCGCTGGATGCCAAGGCCGAGCAGCCGCTGCGCAGCTCACTGGTAATCAGCCAGGGCGCCAGCCGCTTGCCGCGCACCGGCTTCTTCGAATGTGTCGAGCGCCTCGGGCGCTTCTCCGGACCGTCCGATGGCGTGGCTGCCGCGTCCTGGCATGCCTCGGAAGTGGTGCGGGTGTTCGAATACGAGTACCCCGAGTCGGCGGAAGCCTGAGTGTTTCTACGACTCAAGGCGCGGACCGGTTACTGGCTGGCCCGCCGTTTGTTCCACTGGTCGTGGTTTGTGCGCCAGCCACGAGGCTGGCGCTGGCTCGAAGGCCAGTTCGCGCGCATGGCGAACCTGGGCGACGTCGGCGCCCAGAGCTTCTACGGCCACATCCTGACCTTTCGCGGTGTCGGTCTTGGGGCTCGCGAGGAAGGCGTACGACTACTGCGCCTGGCTGCGTTGGCGGGGGATGGCAAGGCGGCGTATCAAGTGGGCGTGATCTGCCTCGCGGGGACGCCGAGCAAGGCGCCGGATCCGGTGGAAGCGGCGCGGTTTTGGCGTATTGCCTTGAAGGCCGGGCATCCGTTGGCTGAGATTAAGTTGAAAGGGTTGGCGAGTGGTGATGTTGAGCAGTGATTCGATGTTCTTCGATGAGCAAGCGTTGTGGGGGGATCCTAACGATGGTCAATTATAAATTCTATGGTGAGCTGCTTTCGGCTAATTGCAGCCCTTAGTAACAGCCAGCAATCGGCCATTTCCGCTACCGGCTAGTCTCACCCCAATATTTTTTTACTACAGCGAAGGGCTTGTACCTATATCTAAGTATGTCAAAGATTTTTTTGCCCGAGCACTAAGCTCGTCCCTCATCTAGCCCCCATTGCTAACTTCTGAATCGCGCGAACCATTTTTCTATAATCCAAGCGCTTCGTTAACCTTGTCAATGACGTTGTCCCCAATCACAAGCCTAAATGGCATGCCTGGTACGCTCAATATTTTGCTCGAAAGCGATACTTCGAGGATGTCCTGTGATACTTTAAATTCAAAGAGTTTTGCTTTATCTCCGACCAGTGATTGAGCCAAGATTTTGAGTTCATCACCTTGGGCATTAGAATGAAGTCCCGCCAAAATTGGCGCGACAACTGATAACAAGATATTGCGTATTGACTCACTCTCGTTAATTGGCAGTGTATCTGCTGCAAATACAATACATCTAGCAATGTCAGCGTAGTGATCTTGGATCTGCGCGGGCTCAAGTTGATCTATATATTCCATTTCTACTGCAGCTGCGCTTGGTTTTTCTTGCGATGTTAATTGATCGGAGGACTGATAATAAGACTCAATAGATCCCCGGCGTAGTACAAAACAATCTGCACTCTCTAACAAAACCAGTAGTGCCGACAGCCGGCTTTTCATACCTAACCAAACCTGCCTATTATCTAATGTAACCAACTGTGCATCTGAGTTAATAAATAACGTGCAAAATGCTGCACGTCGCTTCGCTTGCTTTTCATCTTCGGCAGAACGATTTATCCAATACGGGTGAGTCTCTGCCATAGATCTAAGCGCCGTCCACTCCACATCCACGAAATCGCAAAAATCCGAAAATATAGTTTTCGCCATCCTCAATGCAGTGGGAAAACCATTAATGCTGGCTCTAGCATCTGCGACGGTATTTTCGAAAAGCACATCTGATATCAATTCCATACCATCAGCGATAGCGTCTGCGTCTACTAGAATAACTGGTTGTTTCCCAAGCAATTGTAGCAGTTTTCTAGTAACTGGCATTTGCCCCTTACCGACTACTGGCAATAATTGCGAACCAGCAGCTTCCAAGTGCATATCCATTTTTGCAGCAATTGCTGTACAAATAATTACATCTGAGGGGCCTTCTACTAACAAGGGACGTTTACAAAATAAAGACAGCTTATGTTCTTGTCCAAGGCGGGCAACCAGTGCTTTTATTTTTTTTCCTTGTAGTTCATCAGTGGAGGGAGCTAACTGAATGGGGTTTTCTTTTACGTCATAACAAAACACCAAATTAGATAAGTCACTTGGTTTAGTGATATGAAGCATTTCCGTGGAATGGGTTGCTATCACGACAAGTTTTTTGGTGGGGCCTTCTTGCGGTAACCCCGCGACTAATCTAATTTCCTTTGCTAGAAAGGCCTGCAATTGTGGATGGAGAGAAACCTCTGGCTCATCGATGAGCAATGATCCTACCTCATCATCATAAAGCGCTGTAAGTATCCCAATAAGATGTAACAATCCTGACGCTTCCCGGCCAGAAGAGTATGGTTTTGCGCCAGCTTCAAGCCTGGCAAATCTAACATTTAAATTGCCACCATCCCAATCGACAATCAAATCACGACGAAAAAGTTTTTTAAGTCGCTCTTGTATTTTTACTTGAATATCTGGCCGCTGTGAAAGTGTTTGAAAATCACCATTCAACGTTTCATTGATGTGGCGTCTTTCTATATCGCTCTTACTTCCAAAATTTGCTTGGTCATACATGATGCTATTTGTGCGGTGGCCGTCGTAATTAGAGCGATAAGTCTCAATGCTTCCTATTCGGCCGGCAGATATAAAGCGGACCTTTCGATCTGCTGAGTATTTAGCGATATCTCCAATCAACCCGCGGAGCAATTGAGTTTTACCTGATCCATTTGCTCCCAAAATCACAGTTAGGCCACTGTTTAGCGTAATCATTCTTTTATAAGTTTCACTATAGCCAGGAATTGTAGCATTTACCGATAATGGAAAAGTCACAGGATATCCTTTCAGAGTGGTCAGATGATTTAGTGTAGAAACGGGGACAGATCTATTTCTTTACGCGATCATATAAATAAATCCGTCCTGTTTGTTTCTCAGGCAACGTCCGTAACTCTCAGCTTTCGATGTACTCAGTGCGTTTTCACACAGCCTGGACCCACAGCGGACGGTGGCGCGTCTAGCAAACCTGGGGGATTCACCGCGCAAGGTTATCTCAGATGAATTCGTGATCAACCTGTAATCCACCCTAGGCACCATTGTGATTCGCCGTGCTGCATCTCGGCGTCCATCATGAACAGCCAGTCTTTGCTGATTGGCATTCCTGCACGGTTGCTAGAATTGACCCTGACCTTGTATGAGGCTGATGGAACCCCTTTTACGACCTGCGGCTTCAAATCCCATGCCGGTAGAATTTCGTAGCTCCTCACTGCGAAGAGATCAGCAGCAAGAATCCTGTTGGCTTTGCAGAACCTCACACTCAATGCACCGCCGCGCACCGCATCATCTAAAAACTCTTCAAGCGCCACCTTTGCTTCCTTTTGGGGAAGGGAAATACCATTCGTGGCAGGTGCTACTGGTGCGGGAGCAGCCTGTGTTGCTACTACGGCTTTCGATGCAACTGGTGCGGTTGGCACAGTCGCAATATCATTCGGCGTAGTCAATTTCGCCTTGGAAAGCTGTGTAGGTTTTAGGTCATTGCAATTGTTGAACAGCGCATCGCATTTGTAAGTATTAGCTGCTGCTAGCGTGTAATAGGTTTTTGCAGCATCTGGATAGCCAAGCTTTTCTGCTGACTGGGCGAGATAGTAGTAGGTAAGGTCGGAGCCATAGCCAATTTCCATCACTTTGTCAGCTAACATTTTCCAGCTTTTCAGCTCGTAGAAAGCAGCGGCTTCTTTCCGATTCGCACCCCAGCGGCCTGAACACATAATTTCGCATTCCAGGCGAACCATGCCAGTTTCAAAATGCTCTTGCGTGTTAGCGCTTGAGGTTCCGCCTGTGTTCGTAGGGCCAGCCGCAGAGCACCCCGCAAGGACGAGAGCGGTCAAAATCAGTGCTTCCTTACGCATTTTTTCCTCCTATTTCCTGTCGCGGCGGTATGTCGGATAACGCTCCTTTTCATCCTATAAACCTTTGTTATTCCACACGGTGCTCACTGGGGACGCGACACCGTTCGAGGAGAAATACGACATGGACGACAAGCCCAGGCTGCTCAAATCGATTCGGCAGCAGACCAAGCTTAGCTACTAATTTGCCATTAGCTTGTCCACCGACCGCTTTTGGCCGATTGCTGCCTGTCGCGGAGGGCAGCAATCGACCCAATGCAGCCCTTCTTTTTCATTGTGTCTGTAACTGTCGGCTCTCGACAGGCCCGGCGCATCGGGCTTGCATTGAACTACTTGCGCTTCAATTGCTGCTGGGACTGTTTCACTCGAAAGGTTAGGTCAGGACTTAGGATGCGGCTGAGCGATTCTTTCCCTGCGTACACGGATTAAAAATCTGGCGAATACTCTCGCTGGTTCCTACATAGGTTTTGGTACCTGGTGCCGCCACAGCCGAGTAATTCTTGCGATCGGTGACCTGAATAAAATTTCCTTGCGCAGCCGTGAAGCTCTCAGTGTTTGGCGGCACTGGCACGCTCAGGAACTGGGCTTTCTTGTCGAGGGCCAAGGCACCTCCCACGGTAATTGGCGCCAGCATGGCGGCCCAACGTTCACTGAATAGGTAGAAGGTATCGGCTGCGGTTCTGCCACTTTGCAGGTGGGCACACTGCACATCGCTGGCGTTGATGACTTCAGCTTGCTGGTAGATGCCGCCCTTATAGAAGGCCAGCACTAGCTTGCTCTTGGTCAGCACACCCATGCCTTGCTTGGGTCTGCACACTTGCAAATCACCATAGGGAGATAAGCACTAGTTGGTTTCGGTGATAGTGACGATTTCGTCTGCGCTGAGCTTCAGATCGCGTTCAATATTGGCGCGGGCTTCCGGGGTTTCGTAAGGGATTGCGCATGCGCTCAATAGAGCTGCGAGGGTAAGGGCGATTCATTATACAGATCGCGCTGAGTTTAAAGAGCTGTTGGAAAATCTGCTAAAACTCGTCGTTTGAATTTCTCGACAGTTAGCGCGCGACTGAGATCCATTTTGGGTCAGACGCCGCGTCGTGCGCTGGCGTCCAAAAAGCAGCTATCGTGAGAGTCCGCTTTTGGCCGATTCTGTTGAAAAAGTCGGCCATGGTTTCCACGGTAGAAAAATACGCGCGTGAGATTAAAATCTTTGCATTGAACAGAGGAATTCCAGGCTCAGATTTCGCATAGCGGCGCGCAAAAAAGGCATTTTCGGCGGTCAGTATGCAAGCGGTCTGGAAGAACCGACTTTTTCAACAGAATCGGCCGAAAGCGGACGTTCAATGGTGTCTGTCTAAGCAGAAGCGATTCATTGTTTATCTGCGCTCAATCAAAATCTGGATCGCTCTCATAGCTATCAACGTTAGCTTGGTCTATAGCTGATTGAGACATCCTCACACCCACCTCAATGTTGGCCCAATCCTTTACGCTCTTCGCTACCCCGTGATAACCGGGGAAGAGTGTCGACCCATCAACCCCAAGTTTTGAACAAAGCAGTAACAAAGTGGGGGCTTCGAATAACGGTAATGTAATTTTGAATAGCGCGCTTACGGTATTGCCTACCCCGTAAATCTCCTGAACGTCTTCTAGTGCTTCTGGCTGATAGTAGTCTGTGAAGCCTGGTTCTCTGACATTGTGCGTAGTGAACAATCCAGACTGAGCAGCTTGGTTTCTACTTGTGCCGCCCGGCGTTCTAATGATTGACACCGTTTCCCAGTGGTTCGAATGCGTGGTATCCAATGCCCAAATGACTATTCTTGGCATCTTGCTACTGTCTACTTCGAAATTTGCAGAAGAAGCTGCGAAGTAACAGGCGACAAAGCTTCTTTCAGTCCAGTCTAGCAACCGAGTGGGTACATCGTAATGCTGGGCGACAGCCATGATTTCGTACATCTCCGGTTGAGGCCACAATCTATGTGCACTCAAGAAGGAATCTCGTTCATGGGCAAGCTTTCGTTTGATTTCCTTTGTGTATCCCGGCACAACAAGACCCGACCGATCACATCCGTCCAAGAATCTGCTGATAACTTCTAGTTCGTAGTGAATCTGACTAGAAACGGTGTCTGCAAATGCCTTTCGAGGCGAGCCATGCCCAAACGATCCCTCACCTCTACGGAAAATAGACGGTGTGAGTTTATAATTATCACTTGGCTGCCCCCTGAAGATATGTTGCCCAGAATCCCAAATGGGATTTAGGGGAGAAACGAAGCTCAGCAGCTCTTCTGCTGTTTCAAAGGGAATCTCAGTTGGGCTTGCCATCGTTCCTTGTCCCCAGCTCCGTTAGAAATGTCTCAGTGTACTGACCGCCGATCAAGAGCAGTAACCTTCTAGGAAGCGCTATGAGGTGTTTTGAGCATGGGCTGCATCGTAGCTCCTACCGCCGCTACTGCGCATGCGAGAAGCGCAAGAGGCCAATTCATACGTTTGTGTTTAGCAGGACATTGTTGACTAGATCGGTGATCTGATCTTCCGCCTGGATCGATGAGAAAACTGCTGACGAGGGATGGGCTGCAGAGTTTCGCCGGTCAAGTCGACTGGTAAGGATTTTACAGACAGTGGCGTCAAAAATTCGAGCGCCGCGGCAGATCTCGATGACGTTAGATTCCTTATAATCCTCGAAATCAGTTCGCTTGGTTAGCTCAGGCATCTTTGGAAAAACTTTGATACGTTGGGTATTAAACACAATAAGATGTACACCGAAAATTTGGTCGCAAACGTGCGAGTACGCAAGGTTCCACGCCATGATAGTTGCCGCACGATATGCGCCACTGTTAAAGCAAGCGATAGTTTCGTTCAGGAACGACTTCTTTGAGATATCCGTCACATGAGGGATCAGGCCGGACAGCAATGAGCTAGTCTGCACTCCTACAGGTCTAGCCAAGATGTTGCCGAGTTTTACGCGAATCGGCGAGGCCAAACGATAGCCCTGCGCATCTTTCAAAAGGTGTGCGGGTTTTTTGTCGCACAGCTGCCTCAGCAGATTACGGATGTTGCTCGGTTTCTGGCAGTGTGTTTCTTCGAAACATTGAGCGATATCGCTCACCGCGAATTTCGCCTTACCGTCAATTTCATGCAGGTACCAACCAAAAATTTCGATCTTGGAAATAAATGTCCTACTGTCGAAGTTCGGAATGCTCTGCGTGAAGTTAACAATACTCGTCACGCTCCACGTCCCATTTTTGTCGCTACCCATCCCTCACCTATGTGATTAATAGAGTAATGGCCTCTTTCTACTCCCTTACTGAAGCGTCCGTCACGGGTGGCAGCAAGCTCGCGCATCGGTTGAACGGCTTTTGCGGGCAGCGCCCAGCTTTGTGACCGGTATGCCGTGTAGATGTGGTCGATGCTAACCTCATGCACGTCCTTATGTATCTTCAGCCAATACGCCGCGCAAAGGTATTTCTGCATGTCATTTTTGGGGTCCCGATCAGCTACGAAGTCAGTGAACGTCGGATTTACATCGTCGAAACGTATTGCAACGAGGTTGGGGGCAACAGGCTTTGAGGGTTTCCTAGGCTTCCGAGTAATAATCGGAGCTGACGTCTCCAAGGGTGGTGCATCGTCCAAATATTCGAAGTCGTCTAGTTCCTCGTCAGCAATTGATTCTCCGTTATGCAAAGGCGCGCCAGGCTTGTTGGATTCGATTCGCGCAGTTGATCGGGGCGGCGGTGCGAGGTTTGGTCGCGATAGTGCCGCAGCGATGCTTTTGAGGCTTTCCTGTAATGAAAGATCACTCCCCTCCATCTCAAACTCGATTATTCGAACTTTTACCTTGCCGTTTTGCCCTTCTGTCCTCGGAGGAAGCTTCGCCATTTAGTTGCCCCTGACTTAGTAGACATATCCCAGTATTAAAAATGACGCTCATAACGAGGTGAGTCGATCCTAGCTTAGTACATGCTTTGAGTGTCCGCTTTTGGCCGATTTCTGCCTGTCGCCACCGGCAGCTATAGGTCGAAACGGGCCAACCCCCGGTGGAGAAATCAAGCCAGGCTTCAGCGAAGCCTTCCGCCACGTTCGCCTTTTTTGAGCGAAATTTCTGGGCAAGGTCTTCGGAAGTTTCCTTCAAGTTGTGGCGGTTTTCGTGAACTGGTGCGCAGTGAGTTCAATCGATAGGCTTTGGTGGTCACTGAATATCAGTGAGGGGGTGTAGGAACCCTTTAAGCATCGGTAATGCGTTAGCAATCGAAGTCAGATTTGCGGCCGTCTATGTGCGTCCGTAATATCTGTCGCGGCGGCTATGCGCGGGCACGCTTCGGCGTGGTCGAGTTTCCGATGCTCGGTATTCCTACCCCGCGTATAGCTGCCACCCAAGCCTGTAGGAAGGCTTTTGGCAGCTCCCATTTTCATCGGAAGGTCTCAAATGCCAACACTTCATCCTGATCCACCCTACGAAAAACCAATCCCCCACCCCAAAAACCGCTTCATGGCGTTGACCAGTAATTGCACTGAAATGCCCACCCTGTTCGTCGACACCCACGCGCCGCTGGATATTCTGACCGAAGCCGCCAGCTATCGAATTCGCGCCGTCACCCAAGTGCTTGAGAACTTGTCCATGCGTGGCTCAGTCGAGTGCGATTCGATGATTCTCAGTGATTTTGCCTTGCTCTGCGCCATTCCACTGCGCGATGGCTGTGATGTGCTGGATGTGATTGGGCGGCGGTTGCGGGCTCGGTCTTCGGAGTAGCGTCTAGCGGCTTTTTGTGGCGAGGGGGCTTGCCCCCGTTCGACTGCGAAGCGGTCGCCAAACCAAGCCCCGCGGTGTACCTGACAAATCCGGAATGCAGGTTTTGGGGCCGCTCCGCAGCCCAACGGGGGCAAGCCCCCTCGCCACAGGGTGGAGTTGTGGTGGTTGGGGCTGCTGCGCAGCCCAGCGGGAGCAAGCTCCCTCGCCACACAAGAGCAAGATCAAAAGATCGCAACCTTTGGCAGCTCCGCGGCTGTGGGCGCTGCCGAAGGCTGCGATCTTTTTGGTGATCACCGCCGGCCTGAGATCAGTGTCTCTTCGCCGACTGGCACCGCCAGACTATCAATCACATGCACGCTATACCCCGGCACATTCTTCGCGTGGTGTTTGGCCTGCGAGGCCATTTCCGCTAGTTGGCTTGCATCGAGCTGTCCGCAGGCCTGTGGATGCAGGTGCACCACGCCGATGGACAGTGACAGCAGCGGAAATTCCTGCCGCACGCCCTGGCGGTTGGGGGCGATGAAGCAGCCGGCTTCGAGGTGTTCGCTGCGGTAGAAGCGTCGGCATTGGCTGTGGAAGTCGTCCAGCAGTTGGTTCAGGCGTTTGCGCCAGTCTTCCGGGCCGAGCACCAGCAGGAAGTCGTCGCCGCCGATATGGCCGACGAAGTCGCGGGACGGGTCGACGCGGTCGTTCAGGCATTGCGCCAGGCACAGTAGGACTTCATCCCCGCGACCGTAGCCGTAGATGTCGTTGAAGGGTTTGAAGCTGTCGATGTCCACGTAGCAGATCACCGATTCCCGTTCCTGTTGCAGCAGCCGTGTCAGGCATTGCTGGATCGGCACGTTGCCTGGCAGCAGGGTCAGCGGGTTGGCGTAGCGGGCTTGCTGGATTTTCAGTTCGGTGATCAGTTTGAGTACGTCGATCACTCGGCCCAGGCCCAGATAGCCGCCATTGAGGGTGATGATGAAGTCTTCTTCGATGCGTTGGCGGGCGCGGCTGGTGATCAAGCGGCTGACCTGTTGCAGCGACTGGCTCAGTTCCACGGCGAGGAAGTCGTCGCTCATCAAGCGGCTGATCGGTTTGCGGGCGAACAGGTCGGTGGCGAAGGGCTTGAGCAGGGCGTCCGAGAGTGAGTGACGGTGAACAATGCCGCACGGCCTGCCTTGCTTGTCGAGCACCGCCAGGGAGTTCAGGTTGGCCTGGCGGCGGAAGGCTTCCAGTACGGTGGCGGTCGGGGTGTCGCTGGCCATCGCCGGTTGGTCGTTGAGCAGGGCGCTGAGGTCACTGGCGTCCTCGTTCAGCATCGCTGCGGCGCTGGTTGGTTTGGGCATCAAGGTTCGGGCATCGCGGGGCGGATGCTCCTGGGGCCGGCAGAGCAGATAGCCTTGCACAAGATCGACGCCCATTTCGGTCAACACGGCGAGTTCTTCTGGCAATTCAATGCCTTCGGCGATCACTTTTGCCCGCGAAGCCTTGGCGATTTGCAGGATCGAGCCGACGAATTCACGTTTGAGTGCGTCCTGATGGATGCCGTCGATGAAGTGCCGATCAATCTTGACGTAATCCGGGCGTAATTCCGACCACAGCCGCAAGCTCGAATAACCCGCGCCCAGATCATCCAGCGCAATCGAAAAACCCATCGCCCGATAGTGATGCAGGGCGGTTTGCAGCAACTGGAAATCGTCGGTCGGGGTCTGTTCGGTGAGTTCGATCACCACTTGGCTCGGCGGTATGCCGAAATCCTGCAGCAGTTGCAGGGTGCGTCCGGGCTGGTGGGCGGCTTCGAGCAGGGATTCCGGGGACACATTGAGGAACAGTTTGCCGGGCAGTTGCTGTTCATTGAAGCGTCGGCAAGCGCTTTGGCGGCACGCGATCTCCAGTTCGCTGAGGCGACCGGCCTGGCGGGCTACCGCGAACAGGGCGATGGGGGAGTGCAGCGGGCTGTTGGAGGGGCCACGGCTGAGGGCTTCGTAGCCGATGATTTGTCGTTCGGAGAGAGAAATGATCGGCTGGAACAGGCTGTGCAAACCGCTTTGAGTCAGTATTGAGCTCAAGGCACTCAGCTGTTCGGTTGTGGTCATGGCGATCTCTGGCGATAAAAAAAGGACCGGGAGCGCAAAGCTCCCGGTCCTTTATTTCACGACAGAATGATGTCTATTTGATGACACTCCGGGGAGCGTCAGCATTAAATTGCCATCATCCTGATTGTCACCACTCAGTGCTTGGCGACCGCGGTGTTGAGTTTCAAGTAATCCAGCAGAATCCGCCCGGTCTCGCTCAGGTAGGCGTCGTCTTCTGGCTTGGTCTTGTCCGGCTCGGCCGCGATGGCATCTTCGTCTTCTTTCTTCAGCTCTTTGAGCGGCTCTTCACCCTTGGCCTTGCGACGGATGTTTTCCATGGCCAGTTGCTTGGCTTCGATATCGGCGTGTTGTGCACGACGGTCGGCTTCATTGAGGCTGACGGTTTTTTCGGCCATCAGCTTCTGGGCCAGGGCCAGTTTGTCGCGGATGAACACGAACTCCGCGTCTTTGGCCGAGCGCACGTCATGCTCGGACTTGAGCTGCGTGATGTACGGTTTGAACGGGTCGACCGCCGGCTTGATGGCCGCACGGATAGTGTCCCACGGCATGGCTTCCGGCAGGGCGCTTTCGCCGATTTCCTTGGTGTCGATGATCGACGGGTAATCGATGTCCGGCAGTACGCCCTGATGCTGGGTGCTCTGACCGGAAACCCGGTAGAACTTGGCCAGGGTCAGTTTCAGTTCGCCATGGTTCAGCGGCTGAATGGTTTGCACGGTGCCTTTGCCGAAGGTCTGGCCGCCGATGATCAGTGCACGGTGGTAGTCCTGCATCGCACCGGCGAAGATCTCCGACGCCGAGGCGGACAAACGGTTGACCAGCAACGCCATCGGGCCTTTGTAGAACGCGCCCGGGTTTTCATCTTCCAGTACATCGACCCGGCCGTCGGCGTTACGCACCAGCACGGTCGGACCTTTGTCGATGAACAGGCTGGTCAGCTCGGTGGCTTCCTGCAAGGAACCGCCGCCGTTGTTACGCAGGTCGATGACCACGCCGTCGACCTTGTCTTTCTGCAGTTCGGTCAGCAGCTTCTTGACGTCGCGGGTGGTGCTCTTGTAGTCCGGATCGCCGGCACGGAAGGCCTTGAAGTCCAGGTAGAAGGCCGGGATCTCGATGACGCCGAGCTTGTAGTCCTTGCCATCCTGCTTGAGGCTGAGGATCGACTTCTTCACCGCCTGATCTTCAAGCTTCACCGCTTCGCGGGTGATCGGCACGATCTTGCTGGTCTGGTCATTCGGCGCATTGCTGGCCGGAATCACTTCCAGGCGCACCACGGTGCCTTTCGGCCCACGAATCAGTTTGACCACTTCGTCCAGGCGCCAGCCGACCACGTCGACCATCTCTTTGTTGCCCTGGGCCACGCCGATGATCTTGTCGGCCGGTGCCACCTGCTTGGTCTTGTCGGCCGGGCCGGCAGGCACCAGGCGCACGACTTTGACTTGATCGTTATCGCTCTGCAACACGGCGCCAATGCCCTCCAGGGACAGGCTCATGTTGATGTCGAAGTTCTCCGCGTTATCCGGCGACAGATAGTTGGTATGCGGGTCGTACGACATGGCGAAGGTGTTGATGTACGCCTGGAAGATATCTTCCGCGCGGGTCTGGTCCAGACGCGCCAGCTGATTCTTGTAACGCTTGGTCAGGGTTTCCTGAATCTGCTTCGGCTCTTTGCCGGAGATCTTCATCCGCAGCACTTCGTCCTTGACGCGCTTGCGCCACAGGTCGTCGAGCTCGGCGGTGGTCTTGAGCCAAGGGGCATCCTTGCGGTCGACCAGCAAGGTTTCCTTGGTGGTGAAGTCGATCTTGTCGACGCCCTTGTTCAGCTCGGCAAGGGCAAAGTCCAGACGCGCCTTGACGCGGTCCAGATAGCGCTTGTACATGGTGAACCCGGCGTTCAGGTCGCCGCTCTTGAGGAAGTCGTCAAACTGGGTTTTCCATTTGTCGAATTCGGCAATGTCACTGGCCATGAAGTAGCTGCGCGATGGATCCAGCAGCTTGAGGTAGCTGTCGTAGATGATCGCGGAGCGCGCATCGTCGAGCGGCGGCTTGCTGTAATGGTGACGCTTGAGCAACTCGACGACGTTCAGACTGGCGATGACTTCGTCGCGATCGGGCTGAAGCTTGTCCCAGCTGTTGGCTGCGAACGAATTGCTCGACATCGGCAAGAGACCGAGACCAATGACAAGAGCGAGGGCGGTGCTGGGGAAAAAATGCTTCATGCTGATTCGACGCGGGGACAATTGATCACGCATATTAGGCCGTCTTTGAAGTCGCCGGTTCCCACAAGGGCCGGTCGCATAATGCAAGAAAGCCCGGCGCTATAGCTTCGGGCTCAGTCCAGACTCACTATGGAGGCACTGTGAAAGCATTGCAAGGCGTTGAGGGGCGAGTGGAGTGGGTTGAGGAGCCGAGTCCTACGTGCGATGTAGGACAAGTTCGTATCCGAGTGGCGGCAGCGGGACTCAATCGAGCCGATTTGTTGCAGAAAGCGGGCCTGTATCCGCCGCCGCCGGGAGCCAGTCAAGCACTGGGTCTTGAGTGTTCGGGGGTGATCAGCGAGGTCGGCCCGGGCTCGTCCTGGCAGGTCGGAGATCGGGTTTGCGCCTTGCTGGCCGGGGGTGGGATGGCCGAAGAGGTAGTTGTCGACGGACGGCATGTGTTGCCGGTTCCCGAAGGATTGTCCCTGGCCGAGGCCGCGGCGTTGCCGGAAGTGTATGCGACCGTCTGGCTGAATTTGTTTCAACTGGCTGCGCTCAAACCGGGTGAGAAAGTTCTTCTGCATGCCGGAGCAAGTGGAATTGGTTCAGCTGCCATTCAGCTGTGCAAGGCGTTTGGTAACCCGTGCTGGGTCAGCGTCGGCTCCGAGGATCGTCTGGCCTACTGTGAAGCGCTGGGTGCCCAGGGTGGAGTGGTGCGCAATAAGGATCTGGACCGCCTGAACGATCTGGGGCCGTTCGATGTGATCCTGGATCCGGTGGGCGGTAACTATGCGGCGCTGAACCTCAAGCTGCTGGCTCGCGATGGCCGTTGGGTGTTGATCGGTTTGATGGGCGGTCGTGAAGCGCAGCTGGATCTGGCGCAGGTGCTGGCCAAGCGCGTGCAACTGCTGGGTTCGACCCTGCGCAATCGCGACGAGCAGTTCAAGGCCGATTTGTTCAGCGATCTCAGCCAGCACGTCTGGCCGCTGTTTGCCGAAGGGCGTTTGAGCCCGCAACTGGCCAGGACGTTTGCGATCGAGGACGCCGAAGCGGCGTTTGCGGAGCTGGCGACCAATCAGGTGTCGGGCAAGCTGGTGCTGGTGATTGACGACAGCCTGAGCTGAAATCGGGTTGGCTGCTAAAAGATCGCAGCCTCGCTTCGCTCGACAGCTCCTACAGAATTTGTGCCGCCCGATGATTCACGGGTGTACACGATTTCCATGTAGGAGCTGCCGAAGGCTGCGATCTTTTGCTTTTACTTCCAGATATGGATCGGCCAGCCGGCTTTTTCGGCGTGTTCGAGCAACACTGGGTCTGGATTCACCACATGCGGGAAATCCACCTTCAGCAGCAGTGGTAAATCGTTGCGTGAATCGGAATAGAAACTCGCGCCTTCAAGGTTTTCCTCTTCGGCATCCAACCATTCCAGCAAGCGGGTGATTTTGCCTTCGCGGTAGGTCAGGGTGCCCACCGTGTTGCCGCTGTACACCCCGTGCGCCACTTCCAGCTCGATGCCGAGAATCTCGTCGATGCCCAGACGGTCGGCAATCGGCTTGACCAAATGCGTGCCCGAGGCCGAGATCACCAGAATCCGGTCACCGGCCTTGCGGTGGGCGGCGATGGTTTTGGTGGCGTCGCTGAAGATGATCGGTTCGATGAAGTCTTCCACCCAGGGCGCCACCAAGTGCTCGAGCTCTTGCGGCGTGCGACCGATCAGCGGCTCCAGGCTGAAGGCCATGTAGTCCTCCATGGCCAGGTGGCCCCTGCCGTACGCATCCATCAATTCCTTGTCGCGACGCAGGAAGGATTCGCCATCGACCCAGCCGAGGCGGGCCATCTGTTCGCTCCATAGCGAGGCGCAGTCGCCGTGGATCAGGGTTTCGTCCAGATCAAAAATTGCCAGGGCCATCAGTACGGTTCTCTCTTCAACATCAGCAAGGTCATCAGGCTACCTCACACAGGGCTGTCGGATCGATGGAAAGTGCCAGGCGCTGACCATCGGGATGCAGGTCGGACGCCGAGCGGTTCAGCACATCCACCACCAATTCCACCCCCCGAGCTTCCACCCGATAGCGAATCACGTTGCCCAACAGGCTGTGGCTGCGCACCTGCGCGTCGAGTTCGCCGTTCAGGCTCAGTTCGATGGCCTCCGGGCGAATCGCGATGCGGTGGGTGATCGGCCGTTGCAGCAGTTTGCTGGCACTGTCGGCGTCCAGCAGGTTGTAGTTGCCGATGAAGCCTGCGGCGAACACGTCGACGGGCGCGGTGTAGAGGGTTTCGGCATCGCCACTCTGTACGATCTTTCCCTGATTCATCAGGAAGATTCGGTCAGACATGGTCAGGGCTTCTTCCTGATCGTGAGTGACGAAGATCGTGGTCAGGCCGAGTTCGCGCTGGATCTGACGGATCTGTTCGCGCAAGTGCTTGCGAATCCGCGCATCCAGCGCCGACAGCGGCTCATCCAGCAACAACAGCCGAGGCCGGGTCACCAACGAACGAGCGAGAGCGACACGCTGGCACTGGCCACCGGACAGCTGATGCGGGTAGCGGGCGGCGAAGTCATTGAGCTCTACCAGTCTCAGCACTTCGGCGACGCGTTTTTGGCTGTCGTCGGCGTTGACCTTCTGCATACGCAAACCGAAGGCGACGTTCTGCTCCACGGTCATGTTCGGGAACAGCGCATAACTCTGGAACACCATGCCGATCCCACGTTTCTGCGGGCTCAGCGGGACGAGGTCGTGACCTTCCAGCAGAATCTGGCCGCCGTCCACCGAGGTCAGGCCGGCGATGCAACGCAGCAGCGTGGACTTGCCGCAACCGGACGGGCCGAGCAGGGTGACGAATTCGCCTTTTTTGATTTCGCAGTTGATGTCGCTGAAGACGGTGGTGCCTGAGTAATCTTTCTGAAGATGTTGGACGCTTACATAGCTCATTCGCTTTTGTCCTTGTTCAAGATATTGGCCACCCAGGTCAGAACCAGCACAAAGAAGAAGTAGGAAATCACCAGCGCACTGGTGAAGTGGCCGCTGCTGTTACGCATGTTGTTGAGGTAGACCTGCAGAGTTTCGTAGCGGGTGCCGACAAGGATGTTGGCGAACACGAACTCACCGAACAGGAACGAGAAGGACAGCAGCAACGCTACCATCAGCCCCTTGCGCAGGTTCGGCAACACCACCAGGAAGGCTGCTTGCCAAGTGCTGGCGCCGAGCAGTTGTGCGGCGTCCATCAGGTCGCGCAGGTTGATCGCTTGCAGGTTGTTGGTGATCGCCCGGTACATGAACGGCAGCGCCACGGTGAAGTAGCAACCGATCAGAATCCACGGCGTACCCACCATCGCGAACGGCCCCGAACCGTAGAGCTGCAACAGCCCCACCGACGACACCACCGGCGGCACCGCGAAGGGCAGCAGAATCAGGATGTTCATCAGCGCATCGAGCTTCGGGAAGTGGTAATGCACCACGAACAACAGCGGCAGAATCAGCACCACCGACAGAATCAGCGAGCCGATACAAACCAGCAACGACTGACCGAATGCATCGAGAAAGCGCGGATCGCTCCACAGCTGGATGTACCACTTGAAGGTAAAGCCGCTGGGCATAATCGTCGCCGACCAACTGCTGGCGATCGAGTAAATCAAGGTTCCGAGCAGCGGCAATAACAGAATGGCAAACAGCAAATACACGATGACCCGGTGGTAGATACCGACGGGCCCCAGTTCAGCGCGAGACATGGTAGCTCCTCTTCAACAGCAGCTGATGCACGATGGTCACCAGGGTCATCAACGCCACCAGCACCACGGCCAAGGCGCTGGCGAGGTTCGGGTCGAGGGATATGTCGCCGGACACCATGGCCGCGATGCGGATCGGCAACACGTTGAAGTTGCCGGTGGTCAGCGCGTAGACCGTGGCGTAGGCGCCCAAGGCGTTGGCCAGCAGAATCACGAACGTGCCCAGCAGCGCCGGGGTCAGCACCGGCAGACCGATGTGTCGCCAGAATTGCCAGCCATTGGCCCCGAGCAGCGCGGCAGACTCACGCCAGTCTTCGCGCAGGGCATCGAAGGCCGGATAGAGCAACAGCACGCCCAGGGGAATCTGGAAGTAGGTGTAGAGAATGATCAGCCCGGTTTTCGAGTACAGGTTGAAATCCTGAATGATTCCGGCCTGTTTCAGCATGATGGTGAAGGTGCCGTTGAACCCCAGCAAGATGATGAACGCGAAGGCCAGGGGCACACCGGCGAAGTTGCTGGTCATGTTGGCGAAGGCATTCACGAAGTTGCGCAGCTTCGAGTCGACCCGGCGCAGGGAATAGGCGCCGAGTACGGCAATGACGATGCCGAATACGCTGGACCAGAAACTGATCTCAAGGCTGTACTGGATCGCCTGCAAATAGAACTTCGAGTTGAAGATTTTGCTGAAGTTGGCCAGGCCCCAACCGAACTCTTCCGATTGCAGGCTGTTGATCATCACCCAGAGCAGCGGGGCGATCTCAAACACGAAGAAGAAAATTGCGAAGGGCACCAGGCACAGAGCGGCCAGCCATTTACCGCGGGTCATGGCATTCACTTGAGCAGCTCCCGGCACACAGGTTTGTCGTGGGGCACGCCCAGCAGTTCGCAGACGGTGCCGCACAGTTCGGTTTGTTTCGGTGCTGCGCTTTGGCTGAAGCTGAAGGCATCGCCGAGGACGAACAGCGGCACTTCGCGTTCTTCAGGCAGCAGGCCGTTGTGCGAGCGGTCGTTGTTCATGCCGTGGTCGGCGGTCACCAGCACCTGGTATCCGGCGTCGAGCCAGCCTTGCAGGTAGTCGGCGAGGATGACGTCCGCCGAGCGGGCGCTGTTGCGGTATTGCGGGGTGTCGAGGCCGTGCTTGTGCCCGGCGTCGTCGATGTTCATGGGGTGGACCAACAGAAAGTTCGGCGCATGGCGCAGGCGCAGGTTTTCCGCGTCGGCGAACAGGTGCGAATCCGGGTAGTGGTCGTTCCAGTAGAAGTGACCGTGCTGGATCGGTAGTTTCGGGTCGTCGGTGTGACGGTCCCGGGCAGCCACGAACGGTGAACGGTTATACAACTCGCTGACCCAGTGATAGGCCGCGGCGGCGGTTTTCAGACCAGCGTCGGTGGCGTAATGGTAGATGCTGCGCTGGTTGGACAGGCGCGAGACGTTGTTGTGAACGATGCCGCTGTCGATCGGCGCAACGCCGGTCAGGATGCATTCGTAAAGTGGTCGGGACAGGGCCGGCAGTGCACATTCCAGTTTGTAGAGTGCCGCGCGTCCTGCGCCAACGTAAGCCTGCAGATGCCCCATGGCGTGGCGCGCGACTTCGTAATTGAGGCCGTCGAGCACGACAAGGATGACGTTGTGCTTCATAGGGGGCGAAGACTCCGAAATCGAAACTGAACGTCGTAGGAGCTGCCGCAGGCTGCGATCTTTTGATCTTTCACTTGAAACTCAAGTGACCCCAAAAAAGATCGCAGCCCGTGGCAGCTCCTACGGCTGTTTTATTACGGCATATTGATGATGACTTCTTCCTGCCACTTCTGCGGCAGCGACTTGGAGGTCTTTTCCCACGCGTCGGCGTCTTTGATCGGCGTGACCTTTTTGTACTGTTCGTTAGGCAGCAGCTTGGCCTTGACCTCTTCCGGCAGAGTCAAATGCTCGGCGCGAATTGGACGGGCGTTGCCTTTTGCCAGGTTGATCTGGCCAGCGTCGCTGAAGATGTATTCGCGGGCCAGTTTGGCGGCGTTCGGGTGCTTGGCGTATTTGTTGATGATGGTGGTGTAGCCGGAAATCACCGAGCCATCGGATGGAATCAGCACGGTGTAGTCATCCGGATTCGCCATCTTGGCCTTGTAGCTCAGGCCGTTGAAGTCCCAGACCACGCCGACTTCGATTTCACCCTTTTCCATGGTGGCGATCGTCGGGTTGGCCATGGACAGGCGGCCTTGCTTGGCGATATCTGCGAACAGCAACAGGGCCGGCTGAATGTTTTTCTCGTCACCGCCATTGGCGAGGGCGGCGGCCAGTACGCCGTTGGCAGCCTGGGCTGCGGTGCTTACGTCACCGATGGAGACTTTGTACTTGCCGCTCTTGAGGTCGGCCCATTTGGTCGGTGCTTCGGAACCGTGCAGCAGCTTTTTATTGATGATGAACGCGATGGAGCCGGTGTAGGCCAGTGCCCAGTTACCGTCCTTGTCCTTGGCCCAGTCCGGAACCTGTGCCCAAGTACTCGGCTTGTAAGGTTGCACCACGCCTTGCTTGACCGCGATCGGGCCGAAGGCGGCACCGACGTCGCCGATGTCGGCTGTGGCGTTGTCTTTTTCGGCGGCGAACTTGGCGATTTCCTGGGCCGAGCTCATGTCGGTGTCGATGTGTTTCAGGCCGTATTTCTTGGCCAGGTCTTCCCAGGTGCCTTTCCAGTTGGCCCAGTCATCGGGCATGCCGACGCTGTTGACGGCGCCTTCCGCTTTCGCAGCGGCTTCGAGTGTTTTCAGATCGGTATCCGCCGCCATGGCGGCAGTGCACAGGGCAATGGTCGAGCCTAACAGTGATGCCAGGAAAAACTGTTTCATCCGAAGCTCCTTTGGGCGTTTTCAACGCTGCGATTGCGGTTGTGTTGGTCTAGGTCAGCAATACCTGAGCCAATTTAGGCGTCCTGGATGACATTTTGATGTCGACGACCGGTCGGCCTGAATTTCCTGCGCTCGGATACGCGGGGTGCGAGATAAGCGTAGACCATGGCTAAAGGGCTGATATGAAAGGGACTTGGCCATGAAATTGCAGGTGTCTGAAGCAACCGTTCGGCGGCTTTGTCATCTGTCAGTCATCTGCAGTGCCTAGGCTTGCAGGCAATTGATGGAGCCCGGTTTCAATCGCGGCTCTGCCCTGAATCAGTGCTGGTCTAGTCCAGATAGGTAACGTTGATGCGCATCGAGACAACCAAAGCGGTGACAGCGATCGGGCAGGTTCTGCAAGAACAGCTCGACCACGGGCTGTTGGCGCCCGGGAGCAAGTTACCGGCCGAGCGCAAGCTCAGTGAGTTGTTCGGTACCACGCGGATTACCGTGCGTGAGGCGTTGTTGCAGTTGGAGGCACAGGGCCAGATTTATCGCGAAGAGCGGCGCGGCTGGTTCGTGTCGCCACCGCGGCTGGCCTATAACCTGATGCAGCGCAGCCACTTTCACGCGATGGTCAGCGCCCAGGGGCGGGTGCCGTCCACCGAGGTGATTTCCGCGCGTTTGCAACCGGCGTCAGCGGCGGTGTGTGCCTGGCTGCAGCTGCCAGCGCTGTCGAGCGTGATCCAGATCTGCCGCTCGCGACGGATTGACGGGCGATTGGTGCTGTATGTGGAGCACTACCTGAACCCGCAATATTTTCCGGGGATCCTGGACTTCGATCTGAATCAGTCGATGACCGAACTGTATGCGCGGCATTACGACTTGCACTACGGGCGGGTACGCTTCGAGATCGTGCCGACCGCGCTGTCGGTGGACGCCGCGGCGGCTTTACGGGTGTCGGTGGGCAGCCCGGGGTTGCGGATTGCCCGGGTCAACTACGATCAGCATCAGCGGCTGATCGATTGTGACCTGGAGTTTTGGCGCCATGATGCGATTCATGTCGGGGTGGATGTGGTCTGAACCCCACCTACGCAGATTGTTCGCCACCGGGGGTGATCACCTGAATGCTCATGCGCGGTGTCGCCAGATCCAATCCGGCCTCGTCCAGATGCCGCTTGAGTGACAGGTTGAACGCCCGGGACACTTCCCACTGCTTGATCGGCGCGGTCTTGAAGCGCGCGCGAAGAATCGCATTGCCTGACTCGAAACTTTCGACCCCCTGGATCTCCAGCGGCGACCAGATGTTGCGCCGTTGCAGCGGGTCGGTGCGCATTTTCTGGCCGACGTCGCGCATCAGCTTGATTGCCTCGTCGATGTCCATGTTCGAGGGCACCGCCACCCGGAAGATCGCGTAGCCGAACTCCCGGGAGTAGTTCTTGATGCTTTTGATTTCACTGAACGGAATGGTGTGGACGATGCCGTCGATGTCCCGCAGACGCACGGTGCGGATGGTCAGGCCTTCGACGGTGCCCAGGTGGCCGCCGACGTCCACGTAGTCGTCGATGGCCAGGGAGTCTTCGATGATGATGAACAGCCCGGTGATCAAGTCGGCCACCAGCGATTGCGCACCGAAACCGATGGCCAGACCGATCACACCGGCGCCGGCCAGCAGCGGCGTGACGTTCATGCCCATGTTCGCCAGGGCGACGATGAGCGCAATGATGAAAATCGCCACGAACAGCACGTTGCGGATCAGCGGCATCATCGTCTGCGCGCGGGCGTTGGCCAGGCCTTTGCGCGAGCGGGTGAGGGCGTGATGCACGGCGGTGTCGCTGAGGATCCAGATCAGCCAGGCAAAAATCAGCGTACCGCCGAGGCTGAACAGTTTGACGCTGACTTCATGGCCTTCGCCTTCGGTGAAGCGAATCAGCGACATGCCCCAGACCCGCAGGCCGAGCTCGATGAACGCCAGCCACACCAGCAGATGGGCGAGGGTGTAGAAGAAGCTTTTCAGGCGATCCGAATACAGCGCATGGCGCTTAGGGCCGCGTTGTGGCTTGAGTGCATGACGGCGCACCAGCCCGTTGATGACCATGCACAACACCAGCAACACGGTGCAGATCAGCGACTGACGCAACGCGGTGCTGGTGTCGCCGGCAGAGACGAAGGTGGCGAACAGCGAAATGCCCACCAGCACCAGCGCCGGCAGATACCAAAAGGTCCCGAGGATTTCGATCGTGTCGCTCAAGGCGCGGCGGGTCAGGCGCCGGGACAGCGGCTGGTTGCGGATCAGGTGCGCGATGGGCCGGCGGAAACGCAGGATGAAAAAACCTGTGAAGATCGCCGCCAGTACATTGGCGAACGTCGCCGCCGTGTGGGCCAGATGCTCACCGAGGCTGGCGATCAGGCGCGGGTCGTTCAGGGCTTCACCGAAGGCGGCGAAACTGCCGATCAGCCACAACGGGCGGAAGGCCTGATGCCGCAGGATGTACAGGGCGCGATGACGATGCGGGCCATCGAGCAGGGAAAACGCGATGACGCAGATCGCCGAGAAACAGGTACCGACCACCAGCGCATAAGCCAGCACCATGGCCAGGCTTTTGCCCAGTGACGAGGGCAGGGCGTAGGTCATGTAAACCGTCATGACCAGGGCGATCATCCACGGCCCGAGTTTGCGCAAGGCAAAGCGCAGCATGTCCAGGGCCTTGGGGTGTTGCGGCAGTTCTTCGGTGAGACCGAAGCGCATGCGCACCCGGTGGCCGAGCCAGATCAGGGCGGCGGCCAGCAGGCTCCAGACCATCAGGATCATGGCGAAGGCAAAAATGATTGGCAGCCATTCATTGGCCGGCAGCATCAGTGCCACCAGTTCATCCTTGGCCAGGTTGACTTCTTCGGACCAGCGAGTGAGGGGGCTGTCGGCGCCGGAAAATTGCTTTTCGAAACTGGCCAGGGTGCCGCCGATAAGGCCCAGCACGCCTTCTTCTGTGGTGGGTTGGGCTTTTTTGCTGACGTCGCGCAGCTTTTTCAGGTCCGCCAGCAGTTTGGTCCGCTGCTGATCGTTTTCCAGCGACTTGATGACTTCGTCCAGCGACTGCCCCAGTGGAGCTTGCGCTTCGGGCTGGGTTTTCGCCGAGCCGCTGAGCAGCCCCGGCAAGCCGACCGCCTGGGCAGGCGTCAGCGGCAGCAGCGTCATCAGGCAGACAAGGAACAAACAAGGCAGGGCAAAAAGACGAGCGAACACTAGGCGGTCAACCTCGGATGAGCGAATCGGCCGAGTGTACGAGCCCGTCAAAATCAATGCGAGCCGGGCGTAAGGATTTATTCGTTGAGTTTGGCGAGGATTTTGTAGATCACGGTGGCGAGGATCATCAGCATGCCGACCCACATCGCGAACACACCAGCGTTCTTGTCGCGAAAGTTGAAACCGATGGCCAGCATGATCATCCCGGAAAGAATCGGGATCAGCATGGCGTGAAACGAAGACATCGAGATCATGGTGACAGCCTTGTCGGAGGGGTTACTGCAAGTCTAGGCGGCTTTCGGGCGGGCGTTGGTGATGTGTGGCAGGGATGGGGTATGACTGTTGCTTGAGCAACGAGCTTCCTGTGGCGAGGGGGCTTGCCCCCGTTCGACCGCGAAGCGGTCGCAGTGCCGGCTCATGCGCTGTGCCAGACAGAACGCAATGGCAGGTTTTGGGGCTGCTTTGCAGCCCAACGGGGGCAAGCCCCCTCGCCACAGGGACTGGGTTATGGCAATTCCTGGCAGGCGTAGAACGCGCTCAGCACTTTGACCAGGTGTGCCAGGTCATGACTGCCGCACAGCTCGCGGATCGAGTGCATGGCGAACGTCGGCAAACCGATGTCCACGGTGCGCACGCCCAGGTGGCTGGCGGTGATCGGGCCGATGGTCGAGCCGCAGCCCATGTCGCTGCGCACCACGAAGCTCTGCACCGGTACTTCTTCGGCCATGCACAAATGACGGAAGAACCCGGCGGTTTCGCTGTTGGTGGCGTAGCGCTGGTTGCTGTTGACCTTGATTACCGGGCCGGCGTTGAGTTTCGGGCCGTGGTTGGCGTCGTGCTTGTCGGCGTAGTTCGGGTGTACACCGTGGGCGTTGTCGGCCGAGACCAGCAGGGATTTCTGAATGGTCCGTACGAATTCATCCCCTTCGGGCAACAGGCGACGCAGGGTTTGCTCAAGCATCGGACCGTCGGCGCCACAGGCCGAGCAGGAACCGACTTCTTCGTGATCGTTGCAGACCAGCACGCAGGTTTCGTCGGTTTCGGTCGTCAGCAATGCTTGCAGGCCGGCGTAGCACGACAGCAGGTTGTCCAGGCGAGCGCCCGCGATGAAATCGCCATGCAGGCCGATGACCGCAGCACTTTGGGTGTCGTAGAAGCTCAGCTCGTAATCGAGCACCACATCGGCGTTCAGGCCATGTTCGCGGGCCAGCTGATCGGTGAGCACGGCGCGGAAGTCCACGCGTTCGTCACCGGCGAATTGCGCGAGAATCGGCGGCAGCTCGGTCTGGGCATTGATCGCCCAGCCCATGTTGGCTTCACGGTTGAGGTGAATGGCCAGGTTCGGAATGATTGCAACGGGAGCCTTGAAGTCGATCAACTGGCTCTCGACCTTGCCATCGCGACGGAAGGTCACGCGGCCGGCCAACGACAGATCACGGTCGAACCACGGCGCCAGCAGTGCACCGCCATAGACTTCGACGCCCAATTGCCAGAAGCCCTGGCGTTGCAGTTCCGGCTGGGGTTTGACCCGCAGGCACGGGCTGTCGGTGTGTGCGCCGACCAGGCGAATGCCGCCATGCAGGGGCGAATGACGGCCCATTTTGAACGCGACGATCGAAGAGTCGTTACGGGTGACGTAGTAACGGCCATTGGCTTCGGTGGCCCACGGCTCACGCTCGTCGAGGCGCACAAAACCGGCCGCTTCCAGGCGCTGGACAAGGCTGGCGGTGGCATGGAACGGGGTAGGGGAGGCCTTGAGGAAGTCGATCAGGCCTTGGTTCAACTCTTCGCGCATAAGAAGCTCCAGACAGCAGTGGCGCCAGTTTAACGTATTGAAAGCGCAAAGTGCGGCGGGCCTGATGTTGGCGGCGCGTGAGATTTAATGTGGCGAGGGAGCTTGCTCCCGCTCGGCTGCGCAGCGGCCGCAAATCCTGCTTGCACGGTGTGCCCGACAGAATACGGTCGCTGGTTTTGGGAGTGCTCCGCACTCCAGCGGGAGCAAGCTCCCTCGCCACAACAGCCCCCTCGCCACACAGCGCACTCGCTACAGAGGCTCCCTAGGCACAGTCAGAACGGTGCCGGGCACTCGAAGCGCAGGCGTTCGCCGCTTTGCGGATGAGTGAAGCTCAGCATGCTCGCGTGCAGGCACAGGCGTGGCCAGGCAGCCAGGGCTTGCGGATGGGCGTAGAGCCCGTCACCCAGCAGCGGGTGGCCGATGGAGAGCATGTGCACGCGCAACTGGTGAGAACGGCCGGTGATCGGTGTCAGCTCGACGCGGCACCAGTCGCCACAACGCTCCAGTACACGCCAGAAGGTCAGGGCGTGCTTGCCGAATTCGTGGTCCACCACATGCCGTGGCTTGGTCGGCGGATCGTAGCGCAGGGGCAAGTCGATGCTGCCACTGTCCAGTTCCGGTTGTCCCCAGCACAGGGCGGTGTAGGCCTTTTCGGTTTCGCGGTCGTGAAATTGCCGAGACAGCTCGCGATGAGTGTCCGGGTCACGGGCCAGCAGAATGATGCCGGAGGTTTCCCAGTCCAGCCGATGGACAATTCGCGCTTCCGGGTAGCCGTTTTCTTGCAGGCGCGTAATCAGGCAGTCCTTGTTGTCATCGGCCCGTCCGGGGACGGAGAGCAACAGGGTCGGTTTATCCACCACCAGTACGGCGGCGTCCTGATAGATGATGCGGATGTTGGACAACGGCATTAAAACAGCCTCGTAACAAACGCCAACGGCGACTCAGGCCCCCTCCAGTCATGGAAGGGCCCTGAGCCGCCGTGGCTCCCGCCGGATCGACTCAGCGATCGGGCAGGGTGATATTGAGTTCCAGAATCGAGCAGCTGCCCTGGTTTTCCAGAGCGACGTGCACGTCATCGGACCCGATATTGACGTACTTGCGGATCACTTCCACCAGTTCCTTCTGCAAGGCTGGCAAGTAGTCCGGCGTACTGCGTTGGCCGCGTTCATGCGCCACGATGATCTGTAGACGCTCTTTCGCTACCGAGGCGGTACTTGGCTTTTTGTTGGCACGAAAGAAGTCAAAAAGGTTCATTACCTACCTCCAAAAAGTCGCTCGAAGAATCCCTTCTTCTCGACATCGAGGAAACGATGGTCCACGGTCTTGCCCAACAGACGATCGACCGCATCGCTGTACGCCTGGCCGGCGTCGCTCTGGTCGTCGAGAATCACCGGCACGCCCTGGTTGGAGGCCTTGAGGACGGCTTGCGATTCTGGAATCACGCCCAGCAGGGTCACCGCGAGGATTTCCTTGACGTCTTCGACGCCGAGCATTTCGCCGTTGCTGACGCGAGTAGGGTTGTAGCGGGTCAGCAGCAGGTGTTCCTTGATCGGGTCTTCGCCGTTTTCGGCGCGACGGGACTTGCTGGCCAGCAGGCCCAGCATGCGGTCCGAGTCACGTACGGAGGAGACTTCCGGGTTGGTCACGACGATCGCTTCATCAGCGAAGTACATGGCCAGGTGGGCACCTTTCT
The DNA here is from genome assembly GCF_059506005.1 of Pseudomonas sp. Pseusp18. Taxonomy (NCBI): domain Bacteria; kingdom Pseudomonadati; phylum Pseudomonadota; class Gammaproteobacteria; order Pseudomonadales; family Pseudomonadaceae; genus Pseudomonas; species Pseudomonas sp. Pseusp18. The sequence goes on along the minus strand of NZ_CP169240.1, from coordinate 4,706,623 downwards.
CGATACCGGCCGGGGAGTCGCAGACCACGAATTCGAAGTCTTCTTTCAACTGCATCAGGACTTTTTCTACGCCTTCCTGGGTCAGCGCGTCTTTGTCGCGGGTCTGACTGGCGGCCAGCACGTAGAGGTTTTCCAGGCGCTTGTCTTTGATCAGGGCCTGTTGCAGGTTGGCTTCGCCGTTTACCACGTTGACGAAGTCATACACCACGCGGCGCTCGCAACCCATGATCAGGTCGAGGTTACGCAAGCCGACGTCGAAGTCGACGATAACTGTTTTGTGACCACGCAGAGCGAGGCCGGTACCGATAGCGGCGCTGGTGGTGGTCTTACCCACACCACCCTTGCCGGATGTAACCACGAGAATCTTGGCCAAGGTGTTTTACCCCTAAGGAAAAAGGACGTTTAGCCCCTGAAAAACATCTCTTGAAAAACTACTGCAGTCGGACAGCCTTGGCTGGAATCCGGTTTTGAGCGGTGTCTACCCCCGGTAAACACTGCTTTTAGCCTTTTTCCTACTTCGTTTGAGCCGTTTTCGCTACGTTTTAGAGATGCTTGGAAAATGCGGCAGTATCCGTTAAAGCCGAATGATGTTCAACACGTCACCCGACAGGCTGACTTGTACTCCGGCGCCCCACAATGGATCGCGGCGCAGGTCCTCGGAAACCTTGTAGTGACCGGCGATGGAGACCAGTTCAGCGGTCATTTGCTGACAGAAAATCCTGGCTTTCGTATCACCTTTGACGCCGGCCAACACACGACCGCGCATCGCGCCGTATACATGGATGTTGCCGTCGGCGAGAAGTTCCGCCCCCGGGCTGACCGACGAAATCACCACCAGATCGCTGCCCTGGGCATAAATCTGCTGGCCACCACGTACTGGCGACGTGATGATTTTTGTCGGTTTGATGGTCGGCTCCGGTGGTTTTTCGGGTTTTTTCGCTACGACGCCTTCGAGCGGGTCGAGCGGGCGTTCCCGCGCGCCGGACGGCGGCAGCACTGGCAGATCGACCGCAATGGCCGCTGCGATGTCTTCGATGCGGCTGGCACGGATCGCCAGGGTGCGCAGGCCATGCTGGCGGCAGATGCGCATCAATCCCGGCAGGTCGACCGAGCCTTCGCTGGCCGGGAGTTTGTCCAGGGCCAGTACCAGCGGCGCGTTACTGAAGAAGTTGGGCGCCTGGGCGACCTTGGCGGCCAGTTGCCGATCAAGGTTCTCGAGGTCGTTACGGGCCAGTTCCAGCACCGTAATGGCCAGCATGCTGCCCTTCAACTGGAACACGGGATCTTGGTCTAGCGGTTCGGTTTGGCTCATGGTCGGCATACAACGGCTTGTCACTAAAAGTGCCGAGACTTATAACGAGAACGCCCGCAGGCCGCAAGCCGGGTCGAACGATGTAGAATGCGCGGCCATTAACTTTCCGGAACCTTTAATGGAACGCCCGCGATTTCGAACAGCATTTCTTTCTCCGCGTTTCTGGCCGCTGTGGTGTGGCCTGGGGCTGTTGTGGCTGATTGTGCAGTTGCCGTATCCGGCGTTGCTGGCGATTGGTCGCGCCCTGGGCGCATTGATGTACCGAGTGGCCGGCGACCGACGGCGCATTGCCAAGCGCAATCTTGAGCTGTGTTTCCCTGAAAAGTCCGCTGCCGAGCGCAAACGCCTGCTCAAGGAAAACTTCGCGTCCACCGGCATCGCCTTCTTCGAGATGGCCATGAGCTGGTGGTGGTCGCGCAAGCGTCTGGCGAAACTGGCCCATGTCGAAGGCCATGAGCATTTGAAACAGGCTCAGACGCAAGGCAAGGGCGTGATTCTGATGGCTGTGCACTTCACCACGCTGGAGATCGGCGCAGCGTTGCTCGGTCAGCAACACACCATTGATGGCATGTACCGCGAACACAAGAATCCGCTGTTCGACTTCATCCAGCGCCGTGGCCGCGAGCGGCATAACCTCGACTCGCTGGCGGTGGAGCGCGACGACGTGCGTGGCATGCTCAAACTGCTGCGCGCAGGGCGAGCGATCTGGTACGCACCGGATCAGGACTACGGCGCCAAGCAAAGTATCTTCGTGCCGCTGTTCGGGATTCAGGCGGCGACCGTCACCGCCACCAGCAAGTTCGCACGGCTGGGCAAGGCGCTGGTGGTGCCGTTCACCCAGGAGCGCCTGGCTGACGGCAGCGGTTATCGACTGGTGATTCATGCCCCGCTCGAAGGCTTTCCCGGCGAGACGGAAGAGGCCGATTGCATTCGGATCAACCAATGGGTGGAAGGTGCGTTGCGCGAATGTCCGGAGCAATATCTCTGGGCGCATCGCCGCTTCAAGAGCCGCCCACCGGGCGAGCCGAAACTGTACGCCAAACGCGGTTGAGTCACCGATCCCTTTAAGCACCATGGAGTGTTGCAATGAGTCCTGCTGAACCGGTTACAGGGTTGATTCTTTCCGGCGGTGGGGCTCGCGCGGCCTATCAGGTAGGCGTGCTGGCGGCGATTGCCGAGCTGCTGCCAATGGGGGCGGCGAATCCGTTTCCGGTGATCGTCGGCACCTCGGCCGGTGCGATCAATGCGGTCAGCCTGGCCAGTGGGGCGATGGATTTTCGTGGCGCGATCGAGCGTCTGACGGCCTTCTGGCAAAGTTTTCGCAGCCATCTGGTGTTGCGTAGCGACTGGCCGGGGGTGATCCATCAGGCCACTCGCTTTATCAGTCACAACCTGATGGGCATTGGCTCGCCGGTGCCGGTGGCCCTGCTTAACAGTTCGCCGCTGCGCCGCTTGCTCAATCACAAACTGCACATGCCCGGGATCGCCGAAGCGATTGCACAAAAGCAATTGCGGGCCGTAGCGGTTACAGCGTTCGGCTACGAGTCCGGTCAGGCCGTCACGTTTTATCAGGGCGGCGGCACCATCGAATCCTGGTTGCGCCATCGGCGGATCGGCGTACCGACCCAGCTGACTGTCGACCATCTGCTGGCCAGTTCCGCGATTCCATTGCTGTTCGCACCGGTAAAGATCGGCGAAGAATATTTCGGCGATGGCGCGGTGCGTCAATCGGCACCGATCAGCCCGGCGCTGCACCTGGGCGCCAGTCGCGTGCTGGTGGTGGGCGTCAGCGGCAACCCGCGCGGGATCGATCCGCAACAACCACTGCAACGTGCCTACACCGGTCAGCAGCCGACCCTGGCGCAAGTCGGTGGGCACCTGCTCAATAGTACGTTCATTGACAGCCTGGAAAGTGACATCGAGTTGTTGCAGCGTCTGAACCAGTTCAGCCATCTGCTGCCCGATGGCATCGCGAGTCGTGCATTGGGAGCGGCGCCAGTGGATGTGTTGGTGATTTCACCGAGTCAGCCAATCGATGAAATTGCCGCGCGGCATCGCCAGGAACTGCCGGCAGCCTTGCGCCTGTTTTTACGCGGGCCGGGGGCGACCAAGACCAGCGGGGCGGGGGTGCTGAGTTATCTGCTGTTCGAGGCGGGGTATTGCAGCGAATTGATCGATCTGGGACGGCGCGATGCGTTGGCCAAGCGCGATGAGTTGTGTCGGTTTCTGGGGTTGCCATAAAGCAAAAGATCGCAGCCTGCGGCAGCTCCTACCCCGGATGCGCACGTCCGTAGAAGCTGGCGAAGCCTGCGATCTTTTGACTTTAAATCAGAAGTGGAACTTCACCAGGAAGCTCGTGTTGCTCTGATCGGTCTTGAAGTACTGGCTGTCCCTGATCCCGTACTTGTCCGACCAATAGTCGTACTCGACACCCACATACAACTGCTTCTCGCCAATGTTCAGCGCTTTGCCCAAGTCGTATTTGATCTGCGGGTTGAAGTGCAGGTTGGCGTGGTAGGTGCCTTTGCTGTTCTGGTCGTTGTCGACCACCCAGTCCATGAAGCCATCGATCAGGATGTTCGAATCGCCCACCGGAATGGTGTAGGACCAGACTGGGGTGATCTGCCAGACGTTGTCACCCGGGCGGCTGCCTTCGGTGTGACGCTGGTAGAAGTTCAGCTGGAAGTAGTCGAAGCCAGGAATCGCCAGGTCGAAACCAGGACCGATCAGGTAAGACTCGGTATCGCCTTCACCGAACTCGTACGTCATGGCCAGCAGCACGTCCTTGACCGGGCCGAACTCCAGTTTCTGGTCGAAGATCTTGCCAAACGACAAGCGTGGGCTGATTTCGCCGTAGTAGGTGTTCGAACCGACGCCGGGGTCGTCCTTGCCGTTGTAGAAAATCTTGTCGACGAACACGAAGTTGTCGCCGTATTTCCATGCATCGGCGTGCTCGAAAGTGACGGTTTGCTGAATGCGCGGGTTGACCTGGAAGTCCTTGCCATAGAGGTAGGTCAGGCTGTTGTTCTGCCATTGCAGCAAGTCGCCGGCCATGGCCTGGCCCCCGGCCAGCAAGGATCCCGCGAGCATCAGGCTGGTGCACGTACGTTTCATTCGGTTGCTCCCAAAAAGTAGGTGGTTCCACGTTATTTTTCTAAGGTCGGCGCTCTGGTGTGGCGCCTTTTCTTGCTGCTGTAAAAAATCATCCATGCGGTCAGCTTTGGTGCTGTTAGCAAGAGCTGAGCCAAGGCTTTCAAAAAGCCAAAGAACGCCCGTTCGGCTGTTCGAAAACAGTCGATCGAGCGTTATTTTTGAATGCCTTGATACTGCCCAGAGCCGGGGTAAGTTGGCTTTCTGGTCAGGAATTAAATCCGGGCTTTTTTTTAGACCGGATTCGGGCGGCCGCGGAGAATACTGACTCCTTGGCCAGGTCTCAAGTGCCCCGCAACAGAGCACTGGCGACAGGTGTGGGGCACAGTTATGGGCGGTCAGCCCGGCGTCGCTGAACGACAGGCTTGTCGGGGTACGAATCATCTGTTGCTCCCTCTTGTTTTTATTGTTTTGTGGCGAGGGGGCTTGCCCCCGTTGGGGCGCGAAGCGGCCCCGGTATTTCCCCAGCCATACCTTGTCAGCAGGTTTTGCGACTGCTTCGCAGCCGAGCGGGGGCAAGCCCCCTCGCCACAGGGAGCGCCTTCACAGGTTCGATTAGTGCGTGTGGGCGTGGCAGTCGTTGACGGCTGCGCGTTCGTGACCGCCGAGGATGTTGAACAACAGGTTCAATGCCAGGGCGCTAAGCGTGGCCATGGCGATGCCGCTGTGGGTGATCGGGCTCATCCACATCGGCAGGTGCGCGAAAAACTCCGGACGCACCACCGGGATCAGCCCCATGCCGATGCTCACCGCCACCAGCAACTGGTTGCGCCGGTCACCGATGTCGGCTTCCTGAAGAATCTTGATCCCGGTGGCGGCGACCATGCCGAACATCGCGATTGCCGCACCGCCCAGTACCGCCGGCGGAATCGACGCCACCAGGAACGCGGCTTTCGGCAGCAGGCTCAGCACGATCAGTAAGCCGCCGGCGACGATGGTCACCGAGCGGCAACGCACGCCGGTCATCTGCACCAGGCCGATGTTCTGAGCGAATGAGGAGTGGGTGAAGGTGTTGAAGAAACCGGCGAAAAACGAAGCGCCGGCATCGCACAGCAAGCCGCGACGCAGCATCCGCGGCGTGACGTCCTGGCCGGTGATTTTGCCCAGCGCCAGGAACATCCCGGTGGACTCGACGAAGATGATTACTACCACCAGGCACATGGACAGAATCGGTGCGAGTTCGAATTTCGGCATGCCGAAATGCAGCGGGGTGACGATTTGCAGCCACGGCGCCTGGTCCATGCCGCTGAGGTCGACCATGCCGATCACGCCGCAAATCGCGTAACCCAGGCACATGCCGATCAGCACCGAAATGTTGACCCAGAATCCGGCCATGAAGCGATGGACCAACAGAATGGTGGACAGCACCAATGCGGCAACGGCCAGGTAGACAGGCGAACCGAATTGAGCCGCGCCAGCACCGCCACCGGCCCAGTTCACGGCGACGGGGAACAGCGACAAACCGATTGAGGTGATGACGGTGCCGGTCACCAGCGGCGGGAAGAAGCGTACGACCTTGGACATGAACGGTGCGATGAGCATGCCGAAGAAGCCGGCGGCGATGGTCGCGCCGAAAATCCCTTGCAGGCCGATGCCGGGCATCCCGGCCATGGCCACCATGCTGCCGACCGCGGCGAAACTGGCGCCCATCATCACCGGCATGCGGATGCCCATCGGGCCGATGCCCAGCGACTGGACGATGGTGGCGATGCCGGCAACCAGCAGGTCGGCGTTGATCAGGAAGGCGATTTCTTCACGGTTCAGGCCGGCGGCCTGCCCGATGATCAGCGGCACTGCAATGGCGCCGCCGTACATCAGCAGAACGTGTTGCAGACCGACCAGAATCAGTTGCACAAGGGGTAAACGTTGAATAGCGGGTGCGTCGGGGATGCGCGCTTCGGATAGCTCGGACATGCAACACCTCGGATCTTTTTTATTCTTGTGATTTTTGTATCAGGGGGACCTGTGGCGAGGGAGCTTGCTGTGGCGAGGGGGCTTGCCCCCGTTGGGCTGCGAAGCAGCCCCCAAACCCAACAATCGCGTTCTATCTAGAGGACCGCATCTGCAGGTTTTGCGACCGCTTCGCGGTCGAACGGGGCGGTGCGGCGCGCCGACAAGCCCCCTCGCCACACAAACCCTATCTCCACAATGGCTTATTACTTACTTGGTCGGAGCTCCCTGAACAATCCACGCGCCGATCAGGTCACGTTCCTGCTGGGTCATCTGGGTGATGTTGCCCAGTGGCATGATCTGGCTGGTGACCGCTTGAGCCTGGATGCGAGCGGCGTTTTGGTGGATCTGTTCTGGCGTATCGAACATCACGCCGGCCGGTGCGGCACTGAACAGCGGGCTGGTGGGTTTGGCCGAGTGACAGACCGCGCAACGTTCCTGAATGACGCTGTGAACCTTGTCGAACGTCGGGCCCTGATTCGAGGCTTGGGCCGGTGCAGCGGCGGGCGCATCAGGTTTCGCCGCTTCAGGTTTGGCACCACCGCCCAGGGCGGTTTCCGGCAGCGGCTGGTACTCGATGGTCCCAGGAGCCTTGGCCACTTCAGGTGCGCTGGACATCGGCGCCGGGCCGGTCACGTAGGCCAGGCAAATCATGCCGACCGCCGCAACGGGCAGGGTCCAGGCGAATTTGTGGCTGTCGTGACGGGTGTTGAAGTAGTGACGCACCAACACCGCCAGCACCGCGATCCCGGCCAGGATCAGCCAGTTGTACTGGCTGCCGTACGTGCTCGGGAAGTGGTTGCTGATCATGATGAACAGCACCGGCAAGGTGAAGTAGTTGTTGTGCCGCGAACGCAGCAAACCTTTGGCCGGCAGCGCCGGATCGGGCGTGCGGTTTTCGGCGATCGCTGCGACCAGGGCGCGCTGGGCTGGCATGATGATGCGGAACACGTTGCCGACCATGATGGTGCCGATGATCGCGCCGACGTGCAGGTAAGCACCACGACCGCTGAACACTTTGCTGAAGCCGTAGGCGGCGCCGATGATCAGCACGAACAGGATTGCGCCTAGCAGGGCAGGGCGTTTGCCCAGGGCCGAGTCGCAGAGGAAGGAGTAGATGAACCAGCTGATGAACAACGAGCCGAGGCCGATGGCCACGCCTTCAGGGCCGCTCAGGGTGCTGCCCGGAGCCAGCAGGTACAGCGTCGGGTTGGAGTAGAACACTACGCACAGCAGTGCGATCCCCGACAGCCAGGTGAAATAGGCTTCCCATTTGAACCAGTGCAGGTTGTCCGGCATGGTCGGTGGAGCCAGTTTGTATTTTTCCAGGTGGTAGATACCGCCGCCATGGATCGCCCACAAATCGCCCGCCAGCCCGTTTTTCGGGTTGACCCGATTGAGGTTGTTTTCCAGCCAGACGAAATAGAACGACGCGCCGATCCAGGCCACGCCAGTGATCATGTGAACCCAGCGCACGCTCAGGTTCAGCCATTCCAACAGATGTGCTTCCACAGTCTTTACCTCTCGCCTGTCACCCTTGTTGTCGAGTGATCAGACCTTCTCTTATTGGTGGGGGGCGAGGATCAAACACTCATCCTCTTGGAAAAAATGCTCATCGCAGTTATTGCCTGTGCCACTGCGATCAACCACCAGGAAGTCATCCCGCTTTTCGATCGTCAGCACCGGGTGGTGCCAGACGCCGCGATGGTAATTAATGCCCTGCCTGCCGTTGGTGACGAAGGCGCGGACCAAGCCTGATACAGGTGCATCGCCAAGTGGCGCGACCACGATCAGAAAGGGGTTGCCGAGCAGCGGAATGAACGCCTGGCTGCCCAGCGGATGACGCTCCAGCATGCGCACGGTCAGCGGCATGTCCTGCGCGTCGGCGCGGAAGATGCTGATGATCGCCTTGTCCTCTGGCGTGGCGGTTTCCACCGTCGCCAGTTTGTGGAAGCGCATGGTCGAACCGTTGTTGATCATGAAGTGATCGCTGCCGTCGGTTTCGATCACGTCACCGAAAGGGGCGAAGGCTTCTTTGGTCAGCGGTTCAATCGTCAATGTGCGCATGCTGGTCTTCTTATCCAAAATTCTGTGTTGTTTATTCTGCTTTTGTGGCGAGGGAGCTTGCTCCCGCTGGGCTGCGAAGCGGCCCCAAGAAAGATGGGAGCGCTACGCACTCCAGCGGGAGCAAGCTCCCTCGCCACAGGGTTCAACCTTATTTAGCGACCTTGCCCAAAACGCGCAGGCGGCTCACACCACCATCCGGGAACACGTTCAGGCGGATGTGGGTGATCGGGCCCAGCGCCTTGATCTGCTCGGCGAAGGTGTGTTCGGCGTGCATTTCCAGCTTCTGGCTTGGCAGCAGTTCGCGCCAGAACAGCGATTGGGTTTCGATCTGGCTGTCGGTACCGCCCTTCACGAATGCGCCCTGGATCGAGCAGCTGTCCGGGTAGTTGCCCTTGAAGTGCAGGGTGTCGACGATGACTTTCTCGACTTCACCCGCATGACCCAGCGCGACGATCACCCAGTCATTGCCCGGGGTACGACGACGTGCGGTTTCCCAGCCATCGCCCATGTTGATGCCACGGCCCGGGTTGAGGATGTTGCTCATGCGGCCGAAGTGTTCGTCGGAGCAGGCGAGGGCGCGACCGCCGTTCAGGGCTGCAGCCAGGTCGACTTGTTCGTTGTCGCCAACGGCCGACCAGTCGCGGAACGGGATGCCGTACACGCGCAGACGGGCCACGCCACCATCCGGATAGATGTTGAAGCGCAGGTGGCTGAACGCCTGGTCGTTATTGATTTCGTGGTAGTGGTGGCTGTTGCCCTGCAGCTCGACGGCCGACAGTACTTCAGTCCACTGGGTGTTTTCGTCCGGCTCGCCCGAGGCCAGGAAGCAGGCTTCCAGGGAGGCCGATGGCGGGTAGTTGCCGGTGAAGAATGAAGTGTCGATGTCCACGCCTTTGATCGAACCCGGTACGCCCAGACGGATCACCGCGCTGTCGTAGCCTTCGAAGCGCTTGCGGCGCGACTCCCAGCCGTCCATCCACTTGCCGTTGTCATCGAACACGCCCTCCTTCCACACGGCCGGGGTCGGCTGGAACAGACGGTTGGCGTCTGCGAACCAGTCATCGGTGACCGAGATGATTTTGGTGCCCAGACGGGCGTCGGCCAGGTTGACGAACTTCTCGAAAGGTACGGCGTAAGCTTTCATTCTTCTTGTCTGCCTTTAAATAAGTTGGCTTGGGATGCTTGCAGGGCCCGGGGCGTTTTTTGCGTTCGTCAACGTCGGGCCAGGCTTGCTATAGGGTCAGTAATCGGAACAACGCGATCTTGTTGATCTCCGCCAGCGCGCATTTGAATTCGGTGTCGACCGGGTTGTGAATGCGCGTTTCGAACGCCGCGAGGATCTGATGCCGGTTGCTGCCTTTTACCGCCATGATGAAGGGAAACTTGAACTTGGCCTTGTAGGCGTCGTTCAGCTCGGTGAAGCGCTCAAACTCTTCGGCCGTGCATTGGTGAATACCGGCGCCAGCTTGTTCATGGGTGCTGGCTTCGGTCAGTTGGCCCTGGACGGCAGCTTTGCCGGCCAGGTCCGGGTGCGCGTTGATCAGGGCCAGTTGGCTGGCGTGATCGGCGCTCAACAGGATGTCGCTCATGCGCTGGTGCAGGGTTTCGATCTGGTCGATCGAAGCGTCCTGGCCCAGGTCGAAGGCCTTCTCGGCCACCCATGGCGAGTGTTCGTAGATGTCGGCGAAGGCGGCGACAAACGCGTCGCGGCTCAGGGTCGATGGCTTCAGTGTCTGGAAGTGGCTCATTTGGCAGCCCCTTGATACGGATGGGTTTGCTGCCAGTGGCGAGCGATGTCGACGCGGCGGCTGAACCACACCTGTTCATGACTTTTAGCGTATTCGATAAAGCGCTTGAGCGAGGCCAGACGCGCCGGGCGGCCGATCAGCCGGCAGTGCAGGCCGATCGACAACATCTTCGGTGCCTCGGCGCCTTCGGCATACAGCACGTCGAAAGCGTCTTTCAGGTATTCGAAAAAGTCATCGCCCTTGTTGAAGCCCTGGACCTGGGTGAAGCGCATGTCGTTGGTGTCCAGGGTGTACGGGATCACCAAGTGCGGCTTGCCGGTCGGGTTGTTCGGTTCCCAGTAGGGCAGGTCGTCGTCGTAGGTGTCGCAGTCGTAGAGGAAACCGCCTTCTTCCATCACCAGTCGACGGGTGTTCGGGCCGGTGCGGCCGGTGTACCAGCCCAGCGGGCGCTCACCGGTGATTTCGGTGAGGATGCGGATCGCTTCGAGCATGTGCTCGCGTTCCTGCGCTTCGTCCATGTATTGGTAGTCGATCCAGCGATAGCCGTGGCTGCAGATCTCGTGGCCGGCCTCGACCATCGCGCGGATCACGTCCGGGTGACGCTGGGCGGCCATGGCCACGGCGAAGATGGTCAGCGGGATGTCGAATTCCTTGAACAGTTTCAGAATCCGCCAGACGCCGGCACGGCTGCCATACTCGTAAAGGGATTCCATGCTCATGTTGCGCTCGCCTTGCAGCGGCTGCGCCGAGACCATTTCCGAGAGGAAGGCTTCGGACTCTTTATCGCCGTGAAGGATATTGCGCTCGCCACCTTCCTCGTAGTTGAGCACAAAGGACAGGGCGATGCGGGCATTGCCCGGCCAGTGTGGGTGAGGAGGGTTACTGCCGTAACCGATCAGGTCGCGTGGGTAGTCAGCGCTCACTGCAGTCTTCCTTCTTGTTCGTGTCGACTTGTTCAAAGTCAGGGTGTGTGTGGCAGCCTGGCGATGAGAGGGCAGGCTGGCGTCACAGCGATGGAGTGATTGTATACAACTTTATATTCACTTTGTAAGCCTGATTTTTTGCATTTTTCACTGACTGCTCTCATTGGAGGGTACTGCAAGAAACCTGCCTGACTGGTCAGCTAATGGATAGAAGGTCCACTGATCTTATGGTTTGGCGCAAGATTCGCCTGCAAACCATGAATGCCATTGGTGGCAGTAAAAATGTCGTTTTTATTGTGTACAATTTTTTTGAAAAATGTCTTAATCAGTCGCTCGCCGCAACTTTTCGTGCTCCGGAACGGTGCGGTCTCCTTTTCAACTGACTTCGGGAGGCGCGAGGTCTGACTGCTCCACGCAGGCAGGCGCGCAGAATCAATGGGACGTTTGACTACACACGTTTTGGACGCTGCACACGGTTGCCCGGGCAGTTCGATCAAGGTCGAGCTGTACCGCGTCGAAAGCTCGCAGCTGGAACTGGTCGCCACGGTGCTCACCAACAGCGACGGCCGGGTCGATGCGCCGCTGCTGCAAGGCGATGACTACCGTACCGGGGTCTATCAGTTGCAATTTCATGCGGGCGATTACTACCGCGCCCGTGGCGTTCAGTTGCCTGAGCCTGCGTTCCTCGACGTGGTGGTGCTGCGGTTCGGCATCTCTGCCGAACAGGATCACTACCACGTGCCGTTGCTGATTTCGCCGTATAGCTATTCGACCTATAGAGGAAGCTAGGACTTTCCCCCCAAAAATCCTGCGCATATAGCTTCTTTGGTCTTTTGCCCGCTCACACTGCGGGCTTTTTTTTGCTTGTAGAAAAGTCAAAAGATCGCAGCCTTCGGCGGCGCCCACAGGCGCGTAGGAGCTGCCGAAGGCTGCGATCCTTTGATCTTGCTTTTACTCAACGGCTCAACAATGACGCCGCACCAGCCCCGCTGAACAACCCGGCACTGACCCGGTTAAACCAGCTCTGCCCCTTGCCACTGCGCAGATACCGCGCAGCACCATGAGCCCCCAGCCCATAAGCCAGCTTGCACAGCAGATCCAGCACGGTCCAGGTGGCAATCATCACCAGCAACTGCGGCAGGAACGGTTGTTCGGCACTCAAAAACTGCGGCAGGAACGCGGCAAAGAACAAAATGTCTTTCGGGTTGCTGGCGCCGAGCATGAATGCGCGCCCGAACAGTGCACGAAAGCGCGGCACCGGCGCAGCCTGGGGCACTTCAGCGCCCTGGGAGGGTTGGCGTGATTGCTGCCAGCTCTGCCAGGCGAGGTAGAACAGATACAGCGCACCGACGATTTTCAGGGTGCTGAACAGCTGTTCCGACGCCAGCAGCAATGCACCCAGGCCGAGCGCCGAAGCGCTGAGCAAGCAGATCGAGGCAAACACGCCCCCGAGAAACGCCGGGTAAGAACGGCGCAAACCGTAATTCAGACTGTTGCTGATCATCAGCAAAGACAGTGGCCCCGGTATCAGGATTACCACCAGCGCAGCGCCGCTGAACAGCAGCCAGGTTTCCAGACTCATCACTTTCCTCCCTATGCACAAAAGCCCCACCCGACGGGGTGAGGCTGGTTTGAAACGCGTACCGCGTGACGCTTACAAGAAGATGAACTTGGCGATGAAGATCGCGCAGAGCACCCACAGGCTCACCGAAATTTCCTTGTACTTACCGGTGCCGGCCTTCAGCGCCACGTAGGTGATGAAGCCCAGCGCGATGCCGTCGGCGACCGAGAAGGTCAGGGGCATCATGATCGCGGTGACGATCGCCGGAATGCTGTCGGTCGCTTCGTCCCATTCGATGTGCGCCATGCCGCCCATCATCAGCATCGCTACATAAATCAGCGCACCGGCGGTTGCATAAGCGGGGATCATGCCAGCCAGCGGTGCGAAAAACATTGCGGCAATAAATAGCACACCTACGGTCACGGCGGTAAGACCAGTCCGACCACCCGCTGCTACGCCAGCGGCACTTTCCACGTAACTGGTGACCGGCGGAACACCCACCACCGCCCCGAAAACGCTGGAGGCGCTGTCGGCTTTCATGGCGCGGGACAGGTTTTCGATCCGGCCGTCTGCGTTCACCAGGTTGGCGCGCTGGGCGACGCCCATCAAGGTGCCGGCGGTGTCGAACATGTGCACAAAGAGGAAGGCCAGCACCACGCTGATCATACTGACGTTGAACACGCCGGCGATGTTCATGGCCATCCAGGTCGGTGCCAGGCTTGGCGGGGCCGACATGATGCCCTCGTAGTGCACCAGGCCCAGGCCCCAGCCGGCGAGGGTCACGGTGATGATGCTGATGAGGATCGCGCCGAACACTTTGTGGTAGCTGAGCACGGCGATCATCAGGAAGCAGATGGCAGCCAGCAGCGGGCCGGGCTCGCGCAGGGAGCCGAGCTTGATCAGGGTGGCCGGGCTATCGACGACGATACCCGCGGTTTTCAGGCCAATCAGCCCCAGAAACAGCCCCACACCAGCGCCCATGGCAAAGCGCAGGCTCACCGGAATGCTATTGAGCAGCCATTCGCGAATCCGGGAAAAGGTCAGGAACATGAACAACACACCGGACACGAACACCGCGCCGAGGGCGGTTTCCCAGTTGTAGCCCATGGTGCCGACCACGGTGTAGGTGAAGAACGCGTTCAGGCCCATGCCCGGCGCCAGGCCCACCGGCCAGTTGGCGTACAGGCCCATCAACAGGCAACCCAGCGCGGCGGCGATGCAGGTGGCCACGAACGCGGCACCGTGATCGATCCCGGCGTCGGCCATGATGTTGGGGTTGACGAAGATGATGTAGGCCATGGTGATGAAGGTTGTCAGACCGGCGATCAGCTCGGTCTTCACCGTGGTGCCGTGCAAGCTGAGTTTGAAGATGCGCTCCAGCCAGCCATTGCGTAACGGCGGCGAGAGTTCCAGCGTCGAGGCTTCGGATTTGCGGCTTTCCACAGCGAGTACTCCTCAAGAGTTTTATTGTTATTTCCAGGGCCGGACCCATGAGGGTGGCAGCGACCCTTTGAGGTACTTGCGAATTTGTTGACCTGATGGTCAGGAACTCGCACGAAGCGAATTATGCTTTTGTATACAAATAAAGCAAATAATGTTTTTGATTTTGTAGACGAAAAAAATGGCAGGCGGGGTATATAGATATGAAATGTGATGTGTAGCGAGTTTTTTGTGGCGAGGGAGCTTGCTCCCGCTGGGGCGCGCAGCGGCCCGACTCAGGCGGTGGCAATTTTTCAGGCGTACTGGCGTTATCGTTCTTTGCGACTGCTGCGCAGCCGAACGGGAGCAAGCTCCCTCGCCACAGTCAGGTGTCGTCCCGGTCAACTCTGGTTACTTCCCCCAGCGCCAGATTCACCGCCAACCACCCATTCACCGCCGTCTCCCCAGCCTCGGCAAACACCCGCTCGAGCAATTTCACCTGCTCGCGCCGCAACGACTGCTCGAACCGCGCGCCTTCCACGGTCAGTTCCAGCAGCCGCTTACGCTTGTCGGTCTGGGACGCGACGCTGTTCACCAAGTGCATTTCCACCAACTGCCGCAGCGGAATGTTCAGCGCCTGCTTGGTCACGCCGAGCAACGCCAGCAACTCCTTGACGCTCAGGTTCGGATAACGCGCGATGAAAAACACGATGCGCTGATGCACCCGGCTCAAGCCGCGACGCTCGAGCATTTCATCAGCCTTGGCGGTGAAGGCCTGATAGCCGAAGAAAAACGCTTCCATGGCTTGTTGCTGGGTGGTGGGGTTTTTAAGGTCAAGCATGTTGACGTATCCGCTCGGTCTGTCGTAATTTCGGTCAATCAGTTTGACTCATTTTCCTCAGGCCTCGCTACCGGTGACCCCCATGGCTTTTTCCGAACGTGTCTCGCGCCTTAAAAGTTCTTTGATCCGTGAAATCCTCGCCGCCGCCCAGCGTCCGGAAGTGATGTCGTTCGCCGGCGGTTTGCCAGCCGAAGCCATGCTGCCGAAAGTCGAGTGGGCGGACATGCCGCTGTCCATGGGCCAATACGGCATGAGCGAAGGCGAGCCGGCGTTGCGTGAAGCGTTGGCGGCCGAAGCCCGGGCGTTGGGCGTGCCGTGCGAAGCGAGTCAGGTGCTGGTGGTCAGCGGTTCGCAACAAACCCTCGATCTGGCGGCCAAGCTCCACATCGACAAAGGCACCGAAATTCTGCTCGAGGCGCCGACCTACCTGGCGGCGTTGCAGATTTTCCAGCTGTTTGGCGCCGACTGCATCACCGTCCCGCTGGAGGCCGATGGCCCGAACCTGGCGCAACTGCGCAGCCGTCTGGAACAACACAAGCCAGCGTTCATCTACCTGATCCCGACGTTTCAGAATCCGTCGGCGGTGCGTTACAGCGAAGCCAAGCGCGACGCGGTGGCAGCGTTGCTCGATGAATTTGGCGTGACCCTGATCGAAGACGAACCCTACCGCGAACTGACCTTCGACGGCGGCAGCGCCACGCCGATCGTCAGCCGCTTGACCAAGGCCAGCTGGATCTACACCGGCACCGTGTCGAAAACCCTGTTGCCGGGCCTGCGGGTTGGTTACTTGATTGCCAGTCCGGACCTGTTCCCGCATTTGCTACGGCTCAAGCAATCGGCCGATCTGCACACCAACCGCATCGGGCAGTGGCAAGCGCTGCAATGGATCGGTACTGAAAAGTACCAGCAGCACCTGGGCGAGTTGCGGGACTTCTACCGGGTTCGTCGGGATGCGTTCCAGTCAGCACTGGAAAGGCATTTTTCCGATCTGGCGGATTGGAACGTGCCGCAGGGTGGGCTGTTTTTCTGGCTGACGCTCAAGCAGCCGCTGGATACCCGCACGCTGCTCAAAGCGGCGCTGGCAGCAGATGTGGCGTTCATGCCGGGCGAACCGTTTTTCCCTGAGCCGGATAACAACCCCGGCCATCTGCGGCTGAATTTCAGCCACATTGACCCGGCAAGGCTGGACGAAGGGCTCAAGCGATTGGCGGCGGTGGTGCGTCAGGCCCTGGCGGCAGAAGCGGCCTGAGGCTGTTGGTGGGAGAGGGTGCAGAAACGAATAAACCGGCCAATCGGCCGGTTTATTTTTGTCTGGATTTTGCGGTGTTTACACCGGTGCAACAGAGGCGTCAGACCGCAGCAAACCGCTTATCCAGATAATCAATGATCACCTTGGACTCATACATCCAGGTGGTCTGGCCATTTTCTTCGATGCGCAGGCACGGCACCTTGATCTTGCCGCCTTGCTCCAGCAGGGCCTGGCGATCCTGTTCGTTGTTCTTGGCATCGCGCAAGGCCACCGGAACGTTCAGGCGACGCAGGGTGCGGCGGGTTTTCACGCAGAACGGGCAGGCGTGGAACTGATACAGCGTCAGGTCCTTGGCGGCCGCTTCCACTTGGGCCTGAGCGGCGGCGGGGCGCTGCTTCTTACCTGGACGGGTGATGAAGTCGATGAAGATGATCAGTTGGCCGAGGCCGATACGAAGCGCTTTGACGAACACGGTATAAGTCTCTCAGGGCAAACAGAAGGCGCGCAGCTTACCTGATTTTTCGCAGGCGAAAAAAAACCGGCGATCAGTGCCGGTTTTCTTCGTGCTGCGAATTACTTGATCAGGCTGAGAAACTCGCTGCGGGTGGCGGCGTTTTCGCGGAACTCACCGAGCATCACCGAGGTGATCATCGTCGAATTCTGTTTCTCCACACCGCGCATCATCATGCACATGTGCTTGGCCTCGATCACCACCGCCACGCCCAGGGCGCCGGTGACTTGCTGGACCGCGTCGGCGATCTGGCGGCTGAGGTTTTCCTGGATCTGCAGGCGGCGGGCGTACATATCGACGATCCGCGCGACTTTCGACAGTCCCAGTACCTTGCCGCTCGGGATGTAGGCAACGTGCGCCTTGCCGATGAACGGCAGCAGGTGATGCTCGCACAACGAGTAGAGCTCGATGTCCTTGACCAGCACCATCTCGCTGTTGTCGGAGCTGAACAAGGCACCGTTGGTGACCTCTTCCAGCGTCTGTTCATAACCGCGGCAGAGGTACTGCATGGCTTTGGCGGCACGTTTTGGCGTGTCGAGCAGGCCCTCGCGGGACACGTCCTCGCCCAATTGGCCGAGAATCGCGGTGTAATTCTGTTCCAGGGACATGAAACTACCTGTGGGATTTTACGCAAAGGGCAAGGGTACGGTGGCAAACACGGCGCTGCAAGCGTGAAGCGACAGCTTTACTCGTCACGACCTTCCATCATGGTTCGTTTAAGCATCACGTAAACCGCTCCAGCGCCGCCGTGTTTCGGCTGGCACGAGGTGAAGCCGAGCACCTGTGGATGCTGACGCAGCCAAGTGTTGACGTGACTCTTGATCATCGGCCGCTTGCCGTCCAGACGCACGGCTTTGCCGTGGGTGACGCGCACGCAGCGGATTTCGAATTTAGTTGCTTCGGCCAGAAACGCCCAGAGGGTTTCACGGGCCTTTTCCACGTTCATGCCATGCAGGTCAAGGCTGCCTTCGAACGGAATCTGTCCGATCTTGAGCTTGCGCATCTGGCTTTCCTGAACACCGTCACGCGCCCACATCAGCTCGTCTTCCGGGCCGACATCAATCACAAACTGATCGGACAGCCCGTCAACGGTGGTCGCATCGGTGCGCACAGTGGCGGCCTGGCGCAGCTTGGCGATTTGCGCGCGGTCGGCCTTGGGTTTGCCGGTTTCGGCGCGATCGTGCTTGATCGGCTTGACGCCTTGGATCGCGCTTTTGAACAGGGAAAAATCGTCGTCTTGCATGTCAGCCTCCGCGAAGGGGGGCAGTTTACCCAAGTCGGAGCGCTATCCATAACAATTGAGGCCCGTCAAAACGCCGGGCCTTTGATTCAGTCGTGTTTTTTCATCAGGTGCGGGGCTATGTTCAGTTCTCGCGACTGGCGCGAACGGCGACGGCAGCGGCGCCATAGCAACACGCCGAGGTACAGCACGAACACGCCCACCGCCAGAATGATCGACGAGCCCAGCGGGCTGGCATTCAACTCGCCCAACGCCGGTGGCCGCCCCAGCAGGCTGGCCGCGCCGGCCATCGCCAGCAATACGCCGCACATCGCCAGCAGGGCAGCGAACGCTGCGCCGAAGCGAAATCGCCAGTTGCGTTGGCCCTTGGGCCGCAAGCGGCGTGCATCAAAACCATCGGATAACTTCATTCCGACCTTCCTCAATGGGTATCGGCCCTTCGACCGGGAGTTGACCGGGATGTTCCTGAGGCTAGGGCAATTACGGCAAATGAGAGGCTTTTGCGGATGAGCGGCGGTATGGGCCGCTCATCGACGGTCGATCAGATCAGATCAGATCGCGGGTCAGGGCGAGGGTGGCGAAGTTGTCCGCCATGATCGCCATTTCGGTCTGCTGAACGTGTTCGGCGCTGAGGATCCCGCCCTTGCAAGGCAAATCCCGCGTCGCGCAGGCGTCTTCCACCAGGGTGCAGCGAAAGCCCAGGTTCTTCGCCGCACGCACGGTGGTGCTGACGCTGGAGTGACTCATGAAACCGCAAACGATCAGGTCGAGCGAGCCCAGTTGTTGCAGGCGATCGTACAGTTCGGTGCCGTGAAACGCGCTTGGCAGCAATTTGCCGATGACGGTTTCGTCGCCCTGTGGCTCCAGGCCCGGGATGAACTCACCGCGTTCGCCCTGGGGATCGAACAGCCCACCGACGGTGCCGAGGTGACGCACATGCACGATTGGCCGACCGGCTGCACGGGCAGCGGCCAGCAGGTGTTTGATGTTCGCGACGGCAGCATCCATGCCGCTCAGGGCCAGCGGACCACTGAGGTATTCTTTCTGGGCATCGATGATGACTAGGGTCGCATGACCCAGATTGGCCGCTGCGTAACCACGGCCGCTGAGTTGAAACATCGTTTTTGGAACGGACATTCTGGGGCTCCTTCGGGTGGGGCTTTTGCGACATTCTCCTCTGGCTGAGCGCTTCTGTGAATCGCTACCATCGTAGGCACCGCCGTTGCTGGCTCGCAGCCTTGTCAAGATACTCGTTCTGTTCAATAGCTCGCTGAAAAAATAGAAGAGTCCTACATCTGATACGGTGTTTTTCCTGCGTCGTCGTGGCGCCGTTTGGCTGTTAGAATCGCCAGTCGTTTTTTCTGGAGTTTATCCCGTGACCACTTCCCGACTTCGTACCCTGCGTGACCATATCCGTTGGGCCGTCAGCCGCTTCCATGGGGAGGATCTGTTTTTCGGCCATGGGACCGACAACGCCTGGGACGAAGCCCGCCAACTGGTATTGGGCGCGTTGCACTTGCCGTGGGAAATCGCCGACAGCTATCTGGACTGCCGTCTGGAAGACGACGAACTGGCCCATTTGCAAAACTTGCTCAAGCGCCGTATCGAAGAGCGCATTCCGACCGCTTACCTGCTGGGCGAGGCCTGGTTCTGTGGCTTGTCGTTCATCGTCGACGAACGCGTACTGATCCCGCGTTCGCCGATTGGCGAGCTGATCGAAAAGCGTTTCGAGCCGTGGCTGGGCGCCGAACCTGCGCGCATTCTCGACTTGTGCACCGGTTCCGGTTGCATCGGTATTGCCTGTGCCTATGAGTTCCAGAACGCCGAAGTGGTTTTGGCTGACCTGTCGTTCGAAGCATTGGAAGTGGCTAACCAGAACATCGAGCGCCACGGTGTCGACGAGCGCGTGTTCACCGTTCAGGGCGATGGTTTCGATGGTTTGCCAGGGCAACGTTTCGACCTGATCGTGTCGAACCCGCCTTACGTCGATGCGGAAGATTTCGCCGACATGCCGGACGAATATCAACACGAACCCGAGCTGGGCCTGGCCTGTGGCGACGACGGTTTGAATCTGGTGCGCCGCATGCTCGCCGAAGCGGCGGATCATCTGACCGAGAAAGGTTTGTTGATCGTCGAGGTGGGTAACAGCCAGGTTCACGTCGAGGCGTTGTACCCGGAAGTCGATTTCGCCTGGCTGGAGTTCGAGCGCGGTGGGCATGGGGTGTTCATGCTGACAGCCGAGCAGTGCCGCGATCATCAGGCGCTGTTCGCTTCTCGCGTCTGACCCCTTATAAAAGCAAAAGATCGCAGCCTTCGGCAGCTCCTACAGGTGTATACCGAACCAATGTAGGAGCTGCCGAAGGCTGCGATCTTTTCTTGCGACTAACGCCGGTTTACCGGTGCGTGGCAATCCAGATCAACAACCCCGCCTGAAACACCGCAAACGCCACCAGACAGGTAATGGTAAAACGCAGTCCAGCGTCTTCACGCTTGTACTTGCTGACCTTTTCTTCGTGTTTCTTCAGTTTGACTTCCTGTTCCGCCAGGTTCTGCTCGGCTTGCTGGAGCATCTGCGCGGCTTCGAGGATTTCCACCTGTTGCAGCTTTTCGCTGTTCCAGTCGCCCAGCAAATCACCGATCTGCACCTCTTTGACGCTGCCCTTCAAATGCTGGGCATCGGCGTAGGCCACGTCAAAACCGTGCACCCGCAGAAAGTGGTCGCGGCGCAGGCGCGTGTCTTCGTTCAACGCGTCCTTGTTGTTCAGGTCGGTGCCGTCGACGGTGTAGGCGGGCCATCGTTTCTTTGCCCACGTGACACCCTGAGATGCCATATAGCGCCCGATGCCACGGTTCATCGGCTCTATCTGCAAGCCGCTTTCCGGAGCGAAATGCACGCGTTTGGCGGCGTGATCGACCCACACATCCAGATGATTCTGTTCTTTGCGTACCCGTTGGCCTGGCAGCTTGATGGCCATGCGCAGCAGGCTGTGCTCCTTGCTGTTGCGTTCGGCGTAACCGAATTCGACAAAGCGCAGCGGTCGGCCGCCGGTGTTACGGTCGGTTTGCAACGGCGCCAGGCGGAGCATTTTGTGGTGCTCGACGTGGACGTCCGCCCACGGCAGCTCGACCGCTGGCGGTGTGTCTTTTTCAGCGGTGGAGTCGGGTGAAGTCTGGGTATCAGTCATAACGGCGAGATCCTGTCCAAGCCCTGTTGCCGCCAGTCATAGCGCTGGCGACAAAGGCTTATCGGCCGTTTTTTTCAGGACTGGAGCTTAACTGGGGCGAAGTCCGTCAATAAATCCGAGGATTCGTGCGCCGAGTTCCGCCGCCAGGGGCAATTGCGGATCTTTATAGGAGGCCAATTGCCGCTTCACGTCGTTGGGCACGATGCGCATGACGTGGTTCATGCCTTCGATTAGTGCCAGTTCGGCGTCCGGTTTGGCGGCTTTGAGCGCCCTGGCGTCACCCACGCCGACCTGGATGTCGTTGCTGCCCTGAATGATCAGTGCCGGCATCGTCAGGTTAGCGAAGGCTGCCGCCGGGTCCTGGCGGAACAGCGAAATCAGGTACGGCTGCACGCTGGGGCGGAAAATCACCTGCAACTGCGGCGGCACGTTGTCGTCAGTGTGGCCGGCCTTGAGGCTGTCTAGCAGTTCATTGCTGCGCAGCATCAAGGCTGGCGGCAGGCGATTGCTCAACTGCTGGCGCAGCACTTGATCGATCGGCCGGGCGCTGCCGGACAGGGAAATCACCGCCGCGGCGTCGACACTTGGCGCCGCCAGGCTTGCAATCAACGCACCTTCGCTGTGGCCCAGCAAAATCAGTTTGCCCAGGCGCGGGTCGGCCTTGAGCTTCTGCCCCCAGGCCACGGCATCGGCCACATAGGCTTCCACCGACAGATTGCGTTCATCCGGCGTTGCCGCAAGGCTCGCCGCCACGCCGCGTTTGTCGTAACGCACACTGGCGATGTTGTGTTTGGCCAGCACCCAGGCCAGCCGTTTGAGGCTGTCGTTGCGCCCGCCGTCGGGGTTGTTTCCGTCACGATCCGTGGGACCGGAGCCGGAAATGATCAGGACGACCGGTACCGGCGTGTCGGACTTGGGCAGCAACAGCGAGCCGAAAAGCTCGCCACTGCCGGTGTCCAGGGTGATCGGGCGTTGCAGGACTGAAGCCTGTACAAAACCGGTAAACAGGGTAAGGCTCAAGGCTAGAACTCGCAGCATCATCACGCCATCATCAACAAGGTGCCGGTTGGACTCGCAGGCACCCATAAGGTTCGAGGATGAACTACTTGGGTAGCCTGCGTATACTGGCGCGCATTACGTATTTTAGGTTCGATTTCACGGAGCGTCCTGCATGTCCGGCAATACCTACGGCAAGCTGTTCACTGTCACCACCGCGGGCGAAAGCCATGGTCCGGCGTTGGTCGCCATTGTCGATGGCTGCCCGCCGGGCCTGGAGATCTCCCTTGAGGACCTGCAGCGCGACCTGGACCGCCGCAAGCCCGGCACCAGCCGCCACACCACCCAGCGCCAGGAAGCCGACGAAGTCGAGATCCTTTCCGGCGTGTTCGAAGGCCGCACCACCGGTTGCGCCATCGGCCTGTTGATCCGCAACACCGACCAGAAGTCCAAGGACTACTCGGCGATCAAGGATCTGTTCCGTCCGGCCCACGCCGACTACACCTACCACCACAAATACGGTGAGCGCGATTACCGCGGCGGCGGTCGCAGTTCGGCCCGTGAAACCGCCATGCGCGTAGCCGCCGGCGCGATTGCCAAGAAATACCTGGCCACCCAGGGCATCGTCATTCGTGGCTACATGAGCCAGCTCGGCCCGATCGAAATCCCGTTCAAGACCTGGGATTCGGTGGAAGAGAACGCTTTCTTCAGTCCCGACCCGGACAAAGTGCCGGAGCTGGAAGCCTATATGGACCAGTTGCGTCGGGACCAGGATTCGGTCGGCGCGAAGATCACCGTGGTCGCCGAAGGCGTGATGCCGGGCCTCGGCGAGCCGATCTTCGACCGCCTCGACGCCGAACTGGCCCATGCGCTGATGAGCATCAACGCGGTCAAGGGCGTGGAAATCGGTGCCGGTTTTGCCAGCATCGCCCAGCGTGGCACTGAACACCGCGATGAAATGACCCCGGAAGGTTTCCTCAGCAACAACTCCGGCGGCATTCTCGGTGGCATTTCGTCGGGTCAGCCGATCGTTGCGCACCTGGCGCTCAAGCCTACATCGAGCATCACCACGCCGGGCCGTTCCATCGATATCCATGGCAACCCGGTGGAGGTCGTCACCAAGGGCCGTCACGACCCGTGCGTCGGCATCCGCGCCACGCCAATCGCCGAAGCGATGATGGCCATCGTGCTGATGGACCACTTGCTGCGTCACCGCGGGCAGAACGCCGATGTGCGCGTGAGCACTCCGGTGTTGGGGCAGCTTTAATGGCTGATCTGAAAGCCGCTACAGTCTGATGGCAGCGGCGGCGCTCCCGTACTGGCGGCTTTCCAGCTTCTACCTGTTCTATTTCGCCTTGCTCGGTTCGACAGCGCCGTTTCTGGCGCTGTACTTCGATCATCTGGGCTTCAGCGCCGCACGCATTGGCGAACTGGTGGCGATCCCGATGCTGATGCGTTGCGTGGCGCCGAATATCTGGGGCTGGCTCGGTGACTACACCGGGCGACGGCTGGCCATCGTGCGTTTCGGCGCCGCCTGCACCTTGCTGACCTTCTCACTGATTTTCGTCAGCAAAAGCTACGCGTGGCTGGCGATGGTCATGGCCTTGCACGCGTTCTTCTGGCACGCGGTATTGCCGCAGTTCGAGGTCATCACCCTGGCTCATTTGCGGGGGCAGACCTCGCGCTACAGTCAGATTCGCCTGTGGGGTTCCATCGGTTTCATCATCACCGTGGTGGCGCTGGGCCGATTGTTCGAATGGCTCAGCCTCGACATTTACCCGGTGGCACTGGTGCTGATCATGGCCGGGATCGTCGTCAGCAGCTTGTGGGTGCCCAACGCGCAACCAGTTCAGGGTGAACGGTTGGCGGGGGACGGATTCCTCCAGCAATTGCGCAACCCCGGAGTATTGGCGTTTTACGCGTGCGTGGCGCTGATGCAGATGAGTCACGGGCCGTATTACACCTTTCTGACCTTGCACCTTGAGCGACTCGGTTACAGTCGCGGGCTGATCGGCATGCTCTGGGCGGTCGGCGTGGTCGCCGAAGTCTTGATGTTTCTGTTCATGAGCAAGATTCTCGCGCGCTTCTCGGTACGCCGGGTGCTGCTGGCGAGTTTCCTGCTGGCGGCTTTGCGTTGGTTGTTGCTCGGCTCGTTTGCCGAGTTTCTTTGGGTGTTACTGTTCGCCCAGGTGCTGCACGCCGCCACCTTCGGCAGCTTTCACGCCGCTGCCATCCAGTTCGTGCAACGTAGCTTCGGCGCGCGCCAGCAAGGGCAGGGCCAGGCGTTGTATGCGGCGCTGGCCGGCACCGGCGGTGCACTGGGCGCGTTGTATTCCGGCTACAGCTGGAATGCCCTCGGCGCCACATTGACCTTTAGTATTGCCAGCCTCGCAGCCTTTGCCGCTGCCGTTATCATTGCCACACGTATGCAAGAGGACAGGCCATGAGCCTTACCCGTGAACACCTCGCCCAGGAAATCATCGATGCCGGGCGCTTTCTGTATGGTCGCGGCTGGTCGCCGGCCACCAGCAGCAATTACTCGACCCGCCTGTCGCCGACCGAAGCCTTGCTGACCGTGTCCGGCAAGCACAAGGGCCAACTGGGCCCGGACGATGTGCTGGCCACCGACTTGTCAGGCAACAGCCTGGAGCCAGGCAAGAAGCCGTCCGCCGAAACCCTGTTGCACACCCAGCTCTATAGCTGGCGTCCGGAGATCGGCGCGGTGCTGCACACCCATTCGGTGAACGCCACGGTGCTGTCGCGCCTGACGCCGGAAGATTTCATCGAGTTCGAAGACTACGAACTGCAAAAGGCCTTCAGCGGCGTTTCGACTCACGAGTCCCGCGTTCGCGTGCCGATTTTCGACAATGACCAGGACATTGCGCGGCTGGCCGCCAAGGTGCAGCCTTGGCTCGACGCCCATCCTGATTGCGTCGGTTACCTGATTCGCGGTCATGGCCTCTACACGTGGGGCGCGCGCATGAGCGACGCACTGCGGCAGATCGAGGCTTTTGAATTTTTGTTCGAGTGCGAGTTGAAGACGCGCTCGCTCTTTAACCGTAATGCATGAACTGTTAAGGAGTTGCCCTGATGAGCAGCCTGTCCGTTTACCACGTCTCAAGCCCTGACATTCCGAACAAGGTGCTGACCCACTTTGAAGACATCGCCTCGACCCTGGCCGAGCAGGGCGTGCGTTTCGACCGTTGGCAAGCCGCAGCGAAAATCCAGCCTGGCGCCAGTCAGGAAGAAGTGATCGCCGCGTACCAGGAGCAAATCGACAAGCTGATGACCGAGCGCGGTTACATCACCGTCGATGTGGTCAGCCTGAACAGCGATCACCCGCAAAAAGCCGAGTTGCGTGCCAAGTTCCTCGATGAGCACCGTCATGGCGAAGACGAAGTGCGATTTTTCGTCGCTGGCCGTGGCTTGTTCACCCTGCACATCGACGATTACGTGTACGCCGTGCTCTGCGAGAAGAACGACCTGATCTCGGTGCCTGCCGGCACAAAGCACTGGTTCGACATGGGTGAAAACCCGCATTTCGTCGCAATCCGCCTGTTCAACAACCCCGAAGGCTGGGTGGCCAACTTCACCGGCGATGACATCGCCAGCCACTTCCCGTGTCTTGAGGACTGAACCGATGCCGATCAAAGCGATTCTCACCGACATCGAAGGCACCACCAGCGCGGTGAGTTTTGTGTTCGACGTGTTGTTTCCGTACGCGGCCAAACACCTGCCGGACTTCGTTCGCGAAAATGCCGAACGTGCTGACGTCGCCGAACAGCTTGCCGCCGTTCGTCGTGACAGCGGTGAACCACAAGCCGACGTCGAGCGGGTTATCGAAAACCTCTTGGGCTGGATCGCCGAAGACCGCAAGGCCACGCCGCTCAAGGCGTTGCAAGGCATGGTCTGGGAGCAGGGGTATCAGGCCGGGCAGTTGAAGGGTCATGTTTACCCGGACGCCGTTGAAGCGCTGAAACGCTGGCATCAGGAAGGCTATCAACTGTTTGTTTATTCCTCTGGGTCGATTCAGGCGCAAAAACTGATTTTCGGTTGTTCGGAGGCGGGGGATCTGTCGCCACTGTTCAGTGGCTATTTCGACACCACTTCAGGGCCCAAGCGCGAAGCGCAGTCCTACCAGCGCATCACCCAGGCGATTGGTGTCGAGGCTTCGCAGATTCTGTTTCTGTCCGACATCGTTCAGGAACTGGACGCGGCGCACACGGCCGGCATGGCAACCTGTGGCCTGGCCCGCGAGGGCGGGGAATTGGCAGGGCATGTGACGGTGGACAGTTTTGCCGGGATCAATCCTTCTGCCTTTTAAGCATCAGCCGTAGAAACAACTCAGGCCGTGAAGCGAAAGCTCTCACGGCCTGATCGTTTATAGCGCTGTTACGGGTTACGCCGAGTGATAGGTCGGCAGCGCGAACCGTTGCTGGCTTTGCAGCATGGAAATCTGCGGCAGTTCACTGGCCTGTTCGGCGACGTCACGGCGAATCGCGCTGATGACCCATGACAGCTGATCGCCGGCATGCAATTGCTGGTAGGAAATCGAACGTTTGAAGACTTTACCGTCGTGGCTGCGCAGGGTCAGCAGAATGCCGCCATCCGGCCGGGGCTGGGTGGTCACTTCGAAGTTGGAGAACAGCGACGAAAATTTTTCCTGGATCAGGCTCATGTCTATCAGCTCCATTTTGTGCTTGAAGGGCAACATGGAGGGGTAGTTGCAGTGATTGTGCCAGCACCTATATTTTTAAAATTTCATATAAATCAGTAAGTTATATTTTTATGATTTTTTGGCTTTCGTGCAATTTGCATGAATGGCCATCGTGCATCCTGCATTTTGCGAGATCGGCGACAATTGGACGGAACCAATTGCAACGCCGGAGTTCCGGCTTCCCAAGTATTCGGCTGTGGATACAAAACATTGCAAAAACCGCGTGTACAGCTCAAGAAGCCCTGACGTATTTTCGGCCTCAATCAACGCCACCCGACAATAAGAAGATCGAACGGGAGCAACCATGAGCCGCACGCTGCACGACACGATTACCTGGGGCATGATGCTCCGCAAGCTGCCTTCCATTGCCAAAGCCATCCCTCGCGTGGTGAAGGGCATGAAAGTCGCCAACGTCAAGGACCCGACCCAACCGTGTGGTCTCGGCTGGAGCTTCGAGCAGGCGACGTTGCGCAATCCCGATGGCCCGGCATTGCTGCAGGGCGACGTGATACTCACTTATGCACAGGCCAATCAGTGGGCCAATCGCATCGCCCATCACCTGATTGCCCAAGGCATCGGCAAGGGCGATGTGGTCGCGGTGTTTATCGAGAACCGTGTGGAACTGCTGGTGACGATATTGGCGGTGGCCAAGGTCGGTGCGATCAGCGCCTTGCTGAATACCTCCCAGACCCGCGATACCCTGGTTCATAGCCTGAATCTGGTGGCGCCTGTAGGGATTGTGGTCGGAGAAGAGCTGGTTCCGGCCTTCAATGCGGTCCGCGAGCGGGTGGCCATCGATGTGGCGCGCACCTGGTTTGTCGCCGATCAAGACACTGACCGTGATCCGGGCAAAACGCCCGATGGTTTCATTAACCTGATGGCGGCCAGCTGCGACGCGCCCAGTGACAATCCCGTCAGCAGCCGGCAGGTTTTTTTCGACGACCCTTGTTTCTATATCTACACCTCGGGCACTACCGGGTTGCCCAAGGCCGGGGTGTTCAAACACGGCCGCTGGATGCGCAGCTCCGCCAGCTTCGGGCTGATCGCCCTGGACATGCAGCCGCAGGACGTCGTCTATTGCACCTTGCCGCTGTACCACGCCACCGGGCTTTGCGTGTGCTGGGGCTCGGCGATCAGCGGGGCGTCGGGGTTTGCCATCCGCCGCAAGTTCAGCGCCAGCCAGTTCTGGAGCGACGTGCGCAAATACCGGGCGACCACCCTCGGGTACGTTGGCGAATTGTGTCGCTACCTGGTGGATCAACCGCGTAGCGTCGACGACAGTCGGCACAGCGTGAGGAAGATGATCGGCAATGGTCTGCGCCCCGGCGCGTGGAGCGAGTTCAAGACGCGGTTTGCCGTCGACCATATCTGCGAGCTGTACGCCGCCAGCGACGGCAATATCGGCTTCACCAACATCCTCAACTTCGACAACACCATTGGCTTTTCCCTGATGTCCTGGGAGCTGGTGGCGTACGACCACGACAGCGGCGCCCCCACGCGGGATGCCAAGGGGTTCATGCGCAAAGTGGCCAAGGGCGAGCAGGGGCTGTTGTTGGCGAGGATCGACGATAAGGCGCCTCTGGACGGCTACACCGATCCGCAGAAGACCGCAAAAGTGGTGCTCCACGATGTGTTCGTGAAGGGCGACCGTTACTTCAATACCGGTGACCTGCTGCGCAACATCGGTTTCGGTCACGCGCAGTTTGTCGATCGCTTGGGGGACACCTACCGCTGGAAGGGCGAAAACGTCTCTACCACCGAGGTCGAGAACATCCTGTTGCAACACCCGCACATCGCCGAAGCCGTGGCCTATGGCGTGGAAATCCACAATACCAACGGGCGGGCGGGAATGGCGGCCATTACACCGGCCGAATCCCTGGCGACCCTGGATTTCAGTGAGTTGCTGGCGTTCGCCAGGCAACAAATGCCGGCCTATGCGGTGCCACTGTTCCTGCGGGTGAAAGTGAAAATGGAAACCACCGGGACCTTCAAATACCAGAAGACCCGGCTCAAGGACGAAGCCTTCGATCCGAGCAAAACCGGCGATGACCCGATTTATGCCTGGCTGCCGGGCACCGAAACCTACGTGCGAGTCACCGAGCAGGTGCTGGCGGATATTTACGGAGGCAGGCATCGCTATTGAAAGGGTCGCTATTGAATATCGCTATGACCGTCCATGAGAAAAAACAAGTGACAGGTTCCGGAACGCTCGGGAAACTATCGGCTTTCCGATTGACCGAATGTGGAGTCCCCAATGTCAGACAAAAGCCGCCAGATGACCCCCGAAGAGGCTGCTGAATTTGCCGAACAGGTGTTCAACAAAGCGCGCGAGGGCGATGCGGCCATGATGGCTGCGCTGCTGACCAAGGGCCTGCCGCCGAACCTGCGCAACCACAAGGGCGACACTTTACTGATGCTCGCCGCGTACCACGGCCATGTCGACACCGTAAAAGTCCTGCTCGAACACAAGGCCGATCCCGAGATTCGCAACGACAACGGCCAGAGCCCGATTGCCGGCGCGGCATTCAAGGGTGATCTGGCGGTGGTCAAGGCGCTGGTTGAGGGTGGCGCTGAAGTGGAAGGTTCGTCCTTCGACGGACGCACTGCGTTGATGATGGCGGCGATGTTCAACCGCGTCGAAATCATCGACTACCTGATCAGCAAAGGCGCCGATCCGAAAGCCAAGGACGCCAATGGCGTGTCTGCGCTGGACGCGGCCAAGACCATGGGTGCGGCGGATACCACGGCTCAACTGCAAAAACTCCTGGCCTGACCTCTGTGGTGTCGCGGGGCTTTTGTGGCGAGGGAGCTCTGTGGCGAGGGGGCTTGCCCCCGTTGGGCCGCGAAGCGGCCCCCTTTTGGTATCTCAGTCAAACCCAGTTCTCTGGTTTAACGACTGCTTCGCAGCCGAACGGGGGCAAGCCCCCTCGCCACAGGCCCGCAATCCACCCTTGAATGCGTTATCCTTCGCGCCCTCAAAATTCCCTCGCTACAGGATCCACCTCATGAAAGCCGCACTCGTCGAACTCATCAGCAAAATCAGCTCCGGGTGCATGGGCGAGGACGAAATCCTGAAAATCGCTGACGAAGCGGCTCAGGCCTACGCCGATCCCGAGGCTTTTCTGGCGGCCAACCCAGATATCAACTACGACGACACCTTTCCGATCCCGTTGGGCGAGTGGGTTGTCGTCGGCAGTCTGCCGGAAACCGTGTTGTTCCAGGCCGACACCTACATGGACCTGTTCGCGCAGATCGTCGCCTCGTTCGGCCCCGGCGTTGAGTTCAACATCAAGCCCAAGCAACTGGCCAAAACCGAAGCCCTGACGGCGCTCAATCGCATTCAAGTGCAGATGAGCAGCCTGAACAAGGAAAACGGTGGCTACACCTTGATGAATTTCAGCCAGTTGCTCGACGACGAACTGCAAGTGGTGCTGGTCTATGGCAACGACGTGCCACGGGTGTTGGAACTGTGCGCCGAAGTCGGCATCGCCGCCGCGCCCTCCCTGGAAGCCCTGAAAGTGGCCATCCACGTCTGAAACCGTCTACAACGGTAATAAAACGGAACCCTCGCCAGGCCCGACTATCCTAAGAGTGCCTACCATTTTTTTGGAGCGACACCATGGGTTCCACGTTCAACACCCTGATCGGCCTGATTATCTTTGCCCTGGATATCTGGGCCATCATCAACGTGCTTAAAAGTGGCGCCGAAACCGGGATGAAAGTCCTGTGGGTGCTGTTGATCCTGCTGTTGCCGGTGCTGGGCCTGATCATCTGGGCCATCGCCGGGCCAAGAGGTGATGTGCGGATCTGACGATCTTCATCGCAGGAGCGAGCATCAGAAGGTTCGACCTGTCATGTTCCGCGACGTAGAATGCGCGCCTTTCCCGGTCAATCAAGGCGATCGATTGGCCATCATGGGCGGGTAACCGTCCGTTGCCACCCGCATTCATCGGAGCACTTCCCATGAGCAATACCCCAACCAGCGATTACCTGGAAACCCTCTACGAAGGCTATGGCCAGCGTTTTCGCATGGAAAAACTGCTGCACGAAGTGCGCACCGAACACCAGCACCTGGTGATCTTCGAAAACCCGCGCATGGGCCGGGTGATGGCGCTGGATGGCGTAATCCAGACCACCGAAGCCGACGAATTCATCTACCACGAAATGCTCACCCACGTGCCGATCCTCGCCCATGGCACCGCCAAGCGCGTGCTGATCATCGGCGGCGGCGACGGCGGCATGCTGCGTGAAGTGGCCAAGCACCGCAGCGTCGAGCACATCACCATGGTCGAAATCGACGGCACCGTGGTCGACATGTGCAAGGAATTCCTGCCGAACCACTCCAAGGGTGCGTTCGATGATCCACGCCTGAACCTGGTGATCGACGACGGCATGCGTTTCGTCGCCACCACCACCGAAAAGTTCGACGTGATCATTTCCGACTCCACCGACCCGATCGGTCCGGGCGAAGTGCTGTTCTCCGAAAACTTCTACCAGGCTTGCCACCGCTGCCTGAACGAAGGCGGCATTCTGGTGACCCAGAACGGCACCCCATTCATGCAAATC
Organism: Pseudomonas sp. Pseusp18; assembly: GCF_059506005.1. Classification (NCBI taxonomy): domain Bacteria; kingdom Pseudomonadati; phylum Pseudomonadota; class Gammaproteobacteria; order Pseudomonadales; family Pseudomonadaceae; genus Pseudomonas; species Pseudomonas sp. Pseusp18. The sequence continues at coordinate 4,675,188 of NZ_CP169240.1, read as the reverse complement.
GAAGAAGTCAAAACCACCGCCGGTCGCCTGCGCAGCCTGTTCCCGGACTGGCACTTCTATCAGGCGGCCGTGCCGACCTACATCGGCGGCGCGATGACCTTCGCCTGGGGCGCAACCGATACCGCTTATCGCAAATTGTCCCGCGAAATCCTGCAACAGCGCTTCGCCGGCAGCGGCATCATCACTCGCTACTACAACCCGGAAATCCACATTGGTGCCTTCGCGTTGCCGCAGTACGTGCTGCAAGCGGTGAACAAACCTAGCAACGACTGATGCTTCGTCGATAAGAAAGGCCGTCGCCGGTGTGTGAGACACGCGGGTGACGGCCTTTTTTCATGTCTCGCTTTTAGGATCCCTTGGAACGATCGGCCAATGCACGAGTCGAGATAGATGTAAGCCCATCCATGGGTTTTACCGAGGAGGCACCGATGCAAAAGTGGAAAATCACTTTCGTGGATGAACACGGTGAATCAGTCGACGAACTCTTCGAGTGCGAGGAATGCCCGAATAGCGAGCAAGCCGCCAAACTCATTCGTGCCCGGCGCCTGCCGGTCGCAGCTGAACTTGATCTCAATGATCTGGAGGGGCGTACCGCTGATCCGACTGTCAAAAGTCTGAAATCCCAAAACAGCATTGAAATCCTCAGCATTACTCCAATTTGATACATCTCCTGTCACATTCACCACCAGGCCTTGGCAGCGGCTCTGTGTTGAGGCTACTCTGCAACCGAGATCAGCGAATGACTCGCTAAGGTCTGGTCTTGTCAGCTACATGCTTGTTTCCCGGCGGCAACCTCTGTTGTCGTATCGCTTTCATCAATCGATTGAAAGTGCAGGGAATACGGAAAGTCTATCCATCAGTCTGAGGGGGACGTTTCATGAGCACAGCCTATCAAGAAGACATCAGCAGCAGCGTGCTGCGCCGCATGAAAGAAGGCGGTTTCGATTTTTCACGATTCCATCCCATCGAGTTCTACGCCATTTTCCCGGACGAGGAGCGGGCACGCAGGGCGGCAGGTCATTTTTGTGGTGAATCCTTGAATGCCCAGATCAGCGCGCGTGACGACGGCGCGTGGTCGCTGGAACTGAGCAAAGTGATGTACGCCACCTACGACGGGATCGGCGACTTCGAGCAGGACTTCGAGGCGGTGGTCGAGCCTCTGGGCGGCATCATCGAGGGATGGGGCGTCAAACAGGAGATACGAGGGCTACTCGCATAAGCTTATGAACAGTGACACTTAGTAACGGCTGACCTTTGGGTTGGCCGTTTTTGTTTGTGGGTTTGGAAAGATCAAAAGATCAAAAGATCGCAGCCTTCGGCAGCTCCTACAGGGTGTACGCCGTTCCAATGTAGAAACGCTATCCCAATGTAGGAGCTGCCGAAGGCTGCGATCTTTTGATCTTGTTTTTATTTCACAACATTTCAGACAGGCAAAAAAAAAGCCACCTGAACAGGCGGCTAAAGGGAAGTTCGGTCATCTTTCCAGCGAATGCACGGATTATCCGCATCTCCCTCCCGAGCAGTGAAATCAACTCTGACTATGCTGCTGATAGGCGACAGCATTGCTTCGCCATGAAGCGGGGGCGATCAGGGTGGGGCATTTACCGCACAGGATTGGTGCGGTGCGCGCAGCGACATTATCCAACTGATTGATATCAAAGCGTTTCTGCCTATGGCACGGGCCTTGCGAAGGCCTGGATGTCCGTGTGACAAGGAGTACGGCATGATCCGCACCTTTTTTGATGAAATGTACGATGCCGGCGGCCAGGTCCGTCCGCATTATCGGGAGTTTGCCCGTTGGCTGGCCGAAACGCCTGACGAGCTTTTGGCACAACGGCGACGCGAGGCCGATCTGTTATTTCATCGTGCCGGGATTACCTTCACGCTCTATGGTGATGAGCAGGGGACAGAGCGCCTGATTCCCTTCGACACCATTCCCCGCAGCATCCCCGCCAGTGAATGGCGGGTCGTCGAGCGTGGCTGCATCCAGCGGGTAAAGGCATTGAACATGTTCCTTGCCGACCTCTATCACGAGCAGCGCATCATCAAGGCCGGCATCATCCCGGCCGAGCAAGTGCTGGCCAACGAGCAGTATCAGTTGGCGATGCAAGGGCTGGATCTGCACCGCGATATCTATTCGCACATATCCGGCGTCGACCTGGTGCGCGATGGCGACGGCACCTACTACGTGCTCGAAGACAACCTGCGTACCCCCAGCGGCGTGAGCTACATGCTCGAAGACCGCAAGATGATGATGCGCCTGTTCCCCGAGTTGTTCGCGGCCCAGCGCATCGCACCGATCGACCACTACCCGAACCTGTTGCTCGACACCCTGAAAAGCTCCAGCCCGATCGACAACCCGAGCGTGGTGGTGCTGACGCCGGGGCGTTTCAACAGCGCGTTTTTCGAGCATGCGTTCCTCGCTCGGGAAATGGGCGTTGAACTGGTGGAAGGCGCCGACCTGTTCGTGCGCGACGACAAGGTGTTCATGCGCACCACGGACGGGCCGAAAGCGGTCGATGTGATCTACCGTCGCCTCGACGATGCCTTCCTCGATCCGCTGGCGTTCAACCCCGACTCGATGCTCGGCGTTCCGGGGCTGCTGTCGTCCTACCGCTCCGGCAATGTGGTGCTGGCGAATGCCATCGGCACCGGGGTCGCGGACGACAAGTCGGTGTATCCCTTCGTCACGGACATGATTCGTTTCTACCTCGATGAAGAGCCGATCCTGAAGAACGTGCCGACGTGGCAGTGTCGTAATCCTTCGGAACTGTCCCACGTGCTGGCCAACCTTCCGGAGCTTGTGGTCAAGGAAACCCAAGGCTCCGGCGGTTACGGAATGCTGGTGGGGCCGGCGGCGACGGCGGCGGAAATCGAATCTTTCCGCGAGCGGATCAAAGCCAAACCCCACGCGTACATCGCGCAACCGACGTTGTCTTTGTCGACCTGTCCGACCTTTGTCGAAAACGGCATCGCACCGCGCCACATCGACCTGCGTCCGTTTGTATTGTCTGGCCGCGAAACCCGGGTTGTGCCCGGCGGTTTGACCCGAGTCGCCTTGCGCGAAGGCTCCCTGGTGGTGAACTCCTCCCAGGGCGGCGGAACCAAGGACACCTGGGTGGTCGAGGATTGAAGGAAGCTTTCCATGTTAAGTAGAACTGCCTCGGATCTGTATTGGATGTCGCGTTACCTGGAGCGGGCGGAAAACCTCGCGCGGATGCTCGACATCAGTTATTCGCTGTCGCTGATGCCCCAGGACGGTCGTGGCGACGGCTTGCACGAACTCGCGATGCCGTTGCTGATCACCGGCACGCTGGACGATTACCTGGAGCGCCACGGCGATCTGCATGCCGAACGGCTGCTGCATTTTTTCGCCCTGGACGCGGCCAACCCGGCGAGCATCTACAGCTGCCTCGGTGCCGCGCGAGCCAGCGCCCATGCGGTGCGTGGGCGAATCACTGCCGACATGTGGGAAAACGTCAACGCCACCTGGCTGGAAATTCGCGGGATCGCCGAACAGGGCTTGGGTCGCTACGGCATGAGCCGCTTCTGTGAGTGGATCAAGGAGCGTTCCCACCTGTTCCGCGGCGCTTCCTACGGCACGATCATGCGTAACGACGCGTTCCGCTTCATTCGTCTGGGCACCTTTATCGAAAGGGCCGACAACACCTTGCGCCTGCTCGATGCCCGTTACGAAATGGCCGGCGATCAGGCCGAAGCGGTCAGTGACGGCACGGCCCACGCCTATTACCAGTGGAGCGCCTTGCTGCGGGCCTTGTCGTCGTTCGAGGCCTACACCGAAATCTACCGCGACGCCCCCGGCGCCCGGCATGTCGCCGAGCTGTTGTTGCTGCGCGCCGATGTGCCGCGATCCCTGCGAGCCTGCACCGAAGAGGTCGACCAGATTCTCGCTCAACTGCCGGGGGCCAACGGCCGTCCCGCACAACGCCTGGCGGCGGAAATGGACGCGCGCCTGCGCTACACCGGTATCAACGAAATCCTCGACGAAGGCCTGCACGCCTGGCTGACCGAGTTCATCCCGCTGGTGCGCCAGTTGGGCAATGCCATACACAGTTCCTATCTGGAGGCTGCATGAGACTTTCCATTAGCCACGAGACCGCCTATCACTACGAAGATCAGGTGCGGGCGAGCATCCAGTACCTGCGACTGACACCTCACGACAGCGAGCGCCAGCACGTGCTGAGCTGGCAACTCGACCTGCCGCGCCCGGTGCGCGCGCAACTCGATCCGTTCGGCAACATCCTGCATGTGCTGACCCTGGATGAGCCGCATGAAGCGATCATCATCGGCGCACGTGGCCAGGTCGACATCGACGAGCTGCGCGAAGCCGAGCACGAGAGCCAGTCGGCGCTGCCGTTTTTGCGGTTCACCCGGCTGACCGAAGCCGACGAAGCCCTGCGTGCGTTTGCCGCGAAGGCGTGCAAACAACGCCGGGACCGTACGGCGCTGATCGATTTGATGCATGGCCTGAACCAGCACATGACCTACACGCCAGGTGCCACTGAAGTGGAGACCAGCGCCGCGCAAGCGTTCGCCGGGCGTTCCGGGGTCTGCCAGGACCATACCCATGTGTTTCTCGCCTGCGCCCGCAGCCTGGGCGTTCCTTCGCGTTATGTGTCGGGGTATTTGTACAGCGAGAACAGCGAGCACCTGGCCAGTCACGCCTGGGCGGAAGCCTGGCTGGATGACGCCTGGTATAGCTTCGATGTAACCAACGAACTGGCCCGCCCTGAGCGTCACTTGAAACTGGCCGTGGGCCTGGACTACCTCGACGCCTGCCCGGTGCGCGGCATGCGCCGTGGTGGTGGGTACGAGCAGATGCATGCGAAGGTGTTGGTCTCACCGACGCCTGCGCCGGTGATCTCCGTCCAACAGCAGTAGCAGTCATTCATTGTGGCGAGGGAGCTTGCTCCCGCTCGGCTGCGCAGCAGTCGCAAACCCGGCGAATGCGGTTTGCCTGACGGATCGCGTCGCCTGATTTGAGGGCCGCTTCGCGCCCCAGCGGGAGCGAGCTCCCTCGCCACAGGTGGATGTTTACTTGGCCGTAGACACCTTGCGTCCCGCCATGTGCTTCAAATACCCCACCAACAACTCCAGATCCCCCTCCGGCAACACCGTCGGCGAGAACCCGGGCATCTTCGCCTGCGGCCACTGGCGCAAGCTCTGCGGGTCACGGATGTAACGCTTGAGGAAGTCTGCGCCGAAATACTCGGTCGGGTTGAACGGAATATTCAGGTCCGGCCCGAACTGCGCGTCCCCCGCGCCATTGAGTCGATGACAGGCCAGGCAGTTCTTCTGAAACAGCGCAAAGCCCTTGTTCACCGGATGGTCCGCCTTCAATGCAGGATCGGGTAACAGGGCAGGGAAGCGCTCATCCACCGGGGCCATGCGCTTGATGCTCGCCACTTCGAACGGCCATTGCTCGGGGCTGATATTGCCCGCCTGCGGATCGGTCCAGACCAGATAGAACGGCCCGGCACTGTGTTTGCCCTCGGACAGCGGCGGCCACGGCTTGGCCGGGTCTTCAATCGCCAGCCAGGCCCGCGCGCCTTGGGTATTGAGCAACGGCGCGGCGGCCAGTTCGGCGGCAAAACCGTCCAGGGCCACGGCTTGCAAGTGGTCGTCAGGCTTGATGCCCGTCAACAACGCTGCCAACGGCACGGCGCGATAGCTCATGTCCCGTTTGTAGGAAACGTCGTTAGTGATCGTGATGGTCTGAACCTGAGGATGCTTGAGCAATTCCTCGGTCTGCCAGGTGCGAGGGTTCGCGCCCAGCTCAAGATTCAGCTGCGCGGCAGACAGAGGCGTGCTGAGCAGCAAGGCCCCAAACAGAATGAGCGCTTTCAATTGATCGTCGTCCCTGTCGTGGAAGTGCCGCAAAGGTTGGCACAGCCACGCCGGCCCGGATAGCGAGCCAGTCACATTTTTATCAGGCGAAATGAAAACCCCCGCTGCTCGATCAGCCAAGCACCTTGGTCAGGTTCGGCAAAATCAACAACAGCGTAGTAGCAAATAGAATGAGCCCGGCTTGACGTACTTTCGAATGTTTGAACATGGCTTGACCGCCTTTTTTGTTATTTCCTGGTTGCCTGCCTGCATATCTCCATGACGGCAGAGCGCTGCACTTCCTGTAGGACGAGAGCCTCGGCAAAACCCGACGACAACTTCGTACAGGTTTACATTAGGGCCCGCGTCACGCTTGGCTTAGATCCATTTCGTATGGCATTAGCAATAATCGCTGCCAAAAAGACATGAGGCCTATGGCCAGCTTCTTGGGCGCCCGTTGGCTAGACAGCTTGGTGACACGAATCGATTAATCCGATAGCTGACTACCGTTCGTCTGAGCGTGACCGTCAACGCCAATGAGCACTGTGGTCATTGAATCCACGGCTGCTCGGCATAAGGTGAGGGTATAGAGATCACCCTCAGGTTCGAGAACGCCATGACCCAAGCTTTGATATTCGACGCGTTACGCACGCCCCGTGGCAAAGGCAAGGCCAATGGCGCCTTGCACAGCGTCAAGCCAGTGAACCTGGTGGCCGGGCTGCTGACGGCGTTGCAGCAGCGCACCTCCCTGGACACCAGTCAGGTCGACGACGTGGTGCTTGGCTGCGTGACGCCTATCGGTGATCAGGGCGCCGACATTGCCAAGACCGCCACACAAGTGGCCGATTGGGACGTCAGCGTGGCGGGTGTGCAACTCAATCGCTTCTGCGCGTCGGGGCTGGAAGCAGTGAACCTGGGCGCGATGAAAGTGCGTTCCGGCTTCGAAGATCTGGTGGTGGTCGGTGGCGTCGAGTCGATGTCCCGCGTGGCCATGGGCAGCGACGGCGGGGCCTGGGCGCTGGACCCGGAAACCAACTTGCACAGCCATTTCACACCCCAGGGCGTGGGTGCTGACCTGATCGCGACAATCGAAGGTTTCAGTCGTCAGGACGTCGATGCCTTCGCGTTGCACTCGCAGCAGAAGGCGGCGCGGGCGCGGGCGAATGGTTCCTTCAACAAGTCGTTGGTGCCGGTGCAGGACCAGAACGGCATCATCCTGCTCGATCATGATGAGTTCATTCGCGCCGATTCGACGATGGAAGGCCTGGGCAAGCTCAAGCCGAGTTTCGAAATGATCGGGCAAATGGGCTTCGACGCCACGGCATTGCGGGTGTACAGCCAGGTCGAGCGGATCAACCACGTTCACACACCGGGCAACAGTTCCGGGATCGTTGATGGCGCGGCGCTGATGCTGATCGGCTCCGAAGCGAAGGGCCGGGCGCTGGGCTTGCAGCCACGGGCGCGGGTCGTCGCCACGGCGGTCACCAGCACCGACCCGACCATCATGCTCACCGGCCCGGCGCCGGCCACCCGCAAGGCACTGGCCAAGGCCGGGCTGCGGGTCGAAGACATCGACCTGTTCGAAGTCAACGAAGCGTTCGCCTCGGTCGTGTTGAAGTTCATCAAGGACATGGCCATCGACCCCGACAAGGTCAACGTCAACGGCGGCTCCATCGCCATGGGCCACCCGCTCGGCGCCACCGGTTGCGCGATTCTCGGCACGCTGCTCGATGAACTGGAAACCCGGCGCCTGCGCTATGGCCTGGCGACATTGTGTGTCGGCGGCGGCATGGGCATTGCCACCATCATCGAACGCCTCTGAGCCTGCGTTTAAGAAAATCCGACTCAAGGAAAATTGCCATGACCCAAGCCATTCGTTACGAAAAGGGCCAGGACCGGATCGTCGTCCTGACCATCGACATGCCGGGCCAGAGCGCCAACACCATGAACGCGGTCTACCGCGAGGCCATGGCCACCTGTGTCGAGCGGCTGGTCGCCGACAAGGATGCGATTGCCGGCGTGATCATCACCTCGGCCAAGAAAACCTTCTTCGCCGGTGGCGACCTCAATGAACTGATCAAGGTCGGCAAGCCCGAAGCCCAAGCCTTTTACAACATGGTGCTGACCCTCAAGGGCCAGTTGCGCACCCTGGAAACCCTCGGTAAACCGGTGGTTGCCGCCATTAACGGTGCGGCGCTCGGCGGCGGTTGGGAAATCTGCCTGGCATGCCATCACCGTGTAGCGCTCGACAACCCGTCGGTGCTGCTTGGCCTGCCGGAAGTCACCCTCGGCCTGTTGCCGGGCGGCGGCGGGGTGGTGCGCATGGTGCGCATGCTGGGCATCGAAAAAGCTCTGCCGTATCTGCTGGAAGGCAAGAAAATCCGCCCACAACAGGCGCTGCAAGCGCGGTTGATCGACGAGTTGGCCGCCGATCACGATGAATTGATGGCCAAGGCGCGGGCGTGGATTGTCGCGCACCCGGTGGCTGTGCAGCGTTGGGACGTGAAGGGTTATCAGATCCCTGGCGGTACGCCGTCGGATCCGAAGGTCATGCAGATGCTGGCCATCACGCCGTCGATCCTGCGCAGCAAAACCCAAGGCTGCCTGCCCGCGCCGGAGAAAATCCTCTGCGCTGCCGTGGAGGGCGCCCAGGTGGATTTCGACACCGCGCATCTGATCGAAACCCGCTACTTCACCGAACTGACTACGGGCCAGGTGTCGAAAAACCTCATCGGCACCTTTTGGTTCCAGCTCAATGAGATCAATGCCGGCGGTTCGCGACCTCAGGGCATAGCGCCTTACGTGACGAAAAAAGTCGGCGTGCTCGGCGCCGGGATGATGGGCGCGGGCATCGCGTTTGTCAGCGCCTCGGCCGGTATCGATGTGGTGCTCAAAGACATCAACCTCGCTGCGGCAGAGAAGGGCAAGGCCCACTCGGCGGCGTTGCTGGACAAGAAGGTTGCGCGCGGCCAATTGAGTCGGGAGCAGCGCGAGGCGATTCTGACGCGAATCCATACCACCGAAAATGATGCGGATCTGGCTGGTTGCGATTTGATTATCGAAGCGGTGTTTGAAGATCGCGAGCTTAAAGCCAGGGTCTCATCGGCAGCGCAAACCGTTGTCGGCCCGGACGCGGTGATCGCCTCCAATACCTCGACGTTGCCGATCAGTGGCCTGGCTACCGCCGTGCCAGACCAGAGTAAATTCATCGGCCTGCATTTCTTCAGTCCCGTGGAGAAAATGCCGTTGGTGGAAATCATCAAAGGCGTCCATACCAGCGACGAAACCCTGGCTCGCGGGTTCGATTTCGTCCTGCAAATCAAGAAAACTCCGATTGTGGTGAACGACAGTCGCGGCTTCTTCACGTCGCGTGTGTTCGGTACCTTCACCAACGAAGGCATCGCGATGCTCGGCGAAGGGGTGAGTGCGCCGATGATCGAGACCGAAGCGCGCAAGGCCGGCATGCCTGTCGGGCCTCTGGCGATCTCTGACGAAGTTTCCCTCAGCCTCATGAGCCATATCCGTCAGCAAACTGCCAAAGACCTGCAAGCGGAAGGGAAACCGCTGATTGAGCACCCGGCGTTCGCCGTGATTGACTTGCTGCTCAAGGAATTCAAGCGTCCGGGCAAGGCCGCTGGAGGTGGTTTCTACGATTACCCGGCCGCCGGGCAGAAACATTTGTGGCCGGAGCTGAAAACCCGCTTCGAGAAAGCTGATGGGCAGATTTCGCCTAAGGATGTGCGTGATCGACTGCTGTTCATCCAGGCCATCGAAACCGTGCGCTGTGTGGAGGAGGGCGTGCTGACCTCGACGGCGGATGTCAACGTCGGCTCGATCTTCGGCATCGGCTTCGCGGCCTGGACCGGCGGTGCGCTGCAATTCATCAACCAGTACGGCGTGAAAGACTTTGTTGCCCGCGCCCAGTACCTGGCCGAGCAATATGGCGAACGCTTCACGCCGCCTGCGCTGTTGCTGGAGAAAGCCGCCAAGGACGCGCTGTTCTGAGGAGGCGTTCTAAGGGACCGATGACGCCTTCCGGGGCTTGCCTTGCCACCGTGTTTCAAGGCAGGCTCTGGGGTGTGCATTATTCCCACCATGTGTCAGGTATTTTTTATGTCGTTACGCATCTGCATTCTGGAAACCGACATCCTGCGTCCGGAACTGGTCGATCAATATCAGGGTTACGGGCAGATGTTCCAGCGTCTGTTTTCGCAGCAACCCATCGCGGCCGAATTCACCGTATACAACGTGATGCAGGGCAATTATCCCAGCGATGACCTGACCTTCGATGCGTATCTGGTCACTGGCAGCAAGGCTGATTCCTTCGGCACCGATCCGTGGATTCAAACCCTCAAGACGTATCTGCTGAAACGCTACGAGCGCGGCGACAAGCTGCTGGGCGTGTGCTTCGGCCATCAACTGTTGGCGCTGCTGTTGGGCGGCAAGAGCGAGCGGGCGACCCAGGGCTGGGGCGTCGGCACCCACAAATACAAACTCGCGGCCAAGGCGCCGTGGATGAGCCCGGTGAGGGAAGAACTGACGTTGCTGATCAGTCACCAGGATCAGGTCACCGCGCTGCCGGAAAACGCTACAGTGATTGCTTCTAGCGATTTCTGCCCGTTCGCCGCGTACCACATCAACGATCAGGTGCTGTGCTTCCAGGGGCATCCGGAGTTCATTCACGATTACTCACGGGCGTTGCTGGATATTCGTCAGGAAGCGCTGGGCGAGCAGATTTATTCGAAAGGTATGGCGAGTCTTGAACACGAGCATCACGGCACTACCGTCGCAGAGTGGATGATGCGGTTTGTGGCGCACAAGCCTGAGACTGACTCGGTTAAGCCTTAAAAGCTTCGCGGGCAAGCCTCGCTCCTACGGATAACCCTGTATGAGCGAGGCTGCCCGAGAATTTTGCAGACGCCTAGGTTCCGACTATAACCACCCAGACTTTTTGAAGCTTGCCCACAAACCGACGCACCCAACGGTGATAAACCCCAGCACCGCGAAATACCCGTAATGCCAGCTCAACTCCGGCATGTTCTGGAAGTTCATCCCATAGATCCCGGCCACCGCGGTCGGGAATGCCAGAATCGCCGCCCATGCCGCAAACTTGCGCTGCACCACGCTCTGCCGTGACGCCTCCAGCAACACCCCGACCTCAATGGTCTGGCTGGCAATGTCCGCCAGGGTCGTCAGGTCTTCCATCTGCCGCGTGACATGAATCTGCACATCGCGGAAATACGGGCGCATGTTTTTGTCGATGAACGGAAAGCTCAGCTTTTGCAGTTCTTCACCGATCTCCACCATCGGCGCCGCAAACCGGCGCAAGCGCAATACATCGCGGCGCAGGCCGTGGAGTTTCTGGATGTCGCGCTCGTTCAGGGAACCGCAGATGACATTGCTCTCCAGCTCATCGATCTCGGCATGAATCGCTTCGCCCATCGGCTGGTAGTTTTCAATCACGAAATCGAGGATGGCATAGAGTACGAAATCTTCCCCATGCTCCAGCAACAGCGGACGTGCCTCACAGCGTTGTCGGACATGGGCGTAGGACGCCGAGTGACCATTGCGCGCGGTAATGATGTAACCCTTGCCGGCGAAGATATGCGTCTCGATGAACTGCAATTTGCCTTCATGGCGGATCGGCGAATACGTGACGATGAACAGCGCATCGCCGAACGTTTCCAGCTTCGGTCGACTGTGTTTTTCCAGGGCGTCTTCGATGGCCAGTTCGTGCAGGTTGAACTGGCGTTGCAGGTTGAACAGCTCCTGCGCATTGGGCTCTTCGAGGCCAATCCACACAAAGTGGCCAGGCTTGGCAGCCCAGGCAGCGCCTTCGTCGAGGGTGATGTTGGTGACTTTCTTACCGGCGCTGTAAACCGCAGCAGCAACGACTCTACCCATGATGATTCACTTCTTATCGGTCGCTTTCTATTGGTAAAGACTGGCGGTGCCAGGCAGGTTTCAGCTTAACCTTGTCTACTGCTTGAGAGTCAGCAAAATCGGTAGAGTTCGCAGGCAAAAGAAAACCCGCACAGGGCGGGTTTCATTCAGGCGGCTTGCAGTTGCCGATCCATCGAGTCGATGCACTCACGCATCTGTTCGCGGCACTGGGCGATCAACATCGGCATGTCATCCAGACTCAATCCAGCCGTAGGAATTGCCGGCAGCGAACGGATCAGAATCTTCCCACTGCGCCAGCGGTTCAATCGCATGTGTTTGACGTAACTGCTGACACACACCGGCACGATTGGCACGCCGGCGACAATCGCCATCTGGAACGCGCCTTTCTTGAACGGCAGCAGCTCTTCGCCGAGGTTGCGGGTGCCCTCGGGGAAGACCCAGATCGAGGTGTCTTCATTTTGCAGGGTGTGAGTGGTGGTCAGCATCGACTGGCGTGCCTTGTGCGCATTGCCGCGATCGATCAACACATTGCCCGCCAGCCAGAACAACTGCCCGAACAGCGGCACCCACTTCAGGCTCTTTTTGCCGATGCACACGGTGCGGCGGGGCACCACGTTGCCGAACACAAACAGATCGTAGTTGGACTGGTGGTTGGCGATGATCACGCAGCTGTCGGGTTTATCCATCAACGGCCCGACATCGGCCTTCACCCGCAAGCGTAAAATACACATTGCCGGCCACGCATACAGACGGGCGCACAAACGGCTGTTGTCCGGATTGAACGGACGGCACAGCCCGAGAATCACTCCGAGCACACCGGCCAGAATAAAGTGCAGGCCCATCAATAACATACGAAACACAAACAGCATTTAAAGGCCCACCGGGACAAAAGGTGGCGCAGTGTACGGATGTGCACTGTTTTCGGCAATTGCCGCTATAGAAGTGGGAGATAGCCGATTTTTTAGCGCATGTTTCCGACTTGTGGGTCAGATGCGGCCTAGAGCGGTTGTAAGGTTTTAAACCAGACGCCCAAGAAAAAGCCCGACACGACGGTCGGGCTTTTCGGTGCAACGCGTTCGGGCTTAGCCCATGTGCTCCTGATCCAGGATGATCGCGTTGTCCAGCGTCTCCAGCAGCGCCTTGCGCGTTTTCAACTTGGTGTTCTTGTGGGCGATCATGTTGAGCTTCTTCAACTGACGAGCCGCCGCCAGCGCCGCGTCTTGCAGCTCTTCGGCCGACACCACCTTATCGAGGAAGCCGGCGTCCACGGCGCTTTGTGGGTTGAACATCTCGGCGTTGATCACCGCGCGATGGAACGCCGACTTGCGCAGACGATCACGGGCCAGTTCGATACCGGCATGGTGCATGGTCATGCCGATCTGCACTTCGTTCAGGCCAATGCTGAACGGGCCATCGACACCGATGCGGTAGTCAGCCGACAACAGAAGAAACGCACCCTTGGCCACTGCATGACCAGGACACGCCACGACCACCGGGAACGGATGCGACAACAGGCGACGAGCCAGGGTCGAACCTGCAGCCACCAGCGCCATGGCCTCGTTAGGGCCGGCCGTCATCACCTTCAAATCATAACCACCCGACAAAATTCCCGGCTGACCGGTAATGATCACCACCGCCCGATCCGCTACCGCCCGATCCAGCGCAGCGTTAAACGCGACAATCACGTCTGGAGAGATGGCATTGACCTTGCCATTGCTCAAGGTCAGGGTCGCGATACCGTCTTCGAGATGGTAAGAAATCAACTCACTCATGACGCCAATCCTTCTAATAAAGTAGGGCAGACGTTACCCACCGCTGTAGGCCAGGTAAAGCGCCGTGACTGACCCGCCAGTCACCCTTTTCCGGCCCTCCAGGCATTGTCCGCCCCGCCCATCGTGCATTGGCTTCTATATAGAAGGGGAGGCGAAGCCGGAGATTGGCAGGTTTGCCATGCCCTTGAACGCCCCCAAAGCGCTAATCGCGTTAAGCGCATGAAAATTCTGAAAAAAATGTTTGCCATCAGAAAAGCTTTCGACTACATTAGCGCGCCTCGACAGACTGAATAAGTTTGACGAGATACGGTGAAGTGTCCGAGTGGCTTAAGGAGCACGCCTGGAAAGTGTGTATACAGGAAACTGTATCGAGAGTTCGAATCTCTCCTTCACCGCCAAATTCGATATACACAAAACCCCTGATTTCGAGAGAAGTCAGGGGTTTTGTGGTTTCTGGCGTCTGGATTTTATGCATGGCGGTATCAGCGAAGGCGCTTCCGAAATTGATGTAGGACGATGGATAGGCGTGTGGGAAGCAATGCTGGAAAGCCATATGGTTTGGGGGCTTTCATAGGTTTTGGCACCTCGCATGAGCCGCATCGGAAGGGGGTATTCGTTTTGCGCCTTTAAGGTACAAAATGACCCAAAGGGCAGCGCACACGACGCGCCCCATTATCCGGAATGGACGCACGCACGTTATGCAGGAATTCACCATGAAGCAGGCGGAGCTGGAAAAGGTTCACGTGGAAATCGTCAAGCTGATGGCTGAGCAGCGCAAGCTGAATGCCGAAGCGGGCAAGATGACCCGTGAAACTTTTTGGTACCCGGTAGCTGTTGCGACTGGCTTGATCGGTACGGTGGCGACTGTCACTGCGGTGTTGATCAAGCTGCTCTGACCCATCGTTATCCCAAGCTCAACAGGTGCCGGGCTTTTTGTTTTCATCACCTGGCTACCGAGGAATAATGCGCGCTTCTATGAACAAGGACATCTCATGATCACCACTACAACTCACACCATCGAGGGTCGACAAATCACCGCCTACCTGGACATCGTCAGCGCCGAGTCGGTGCAGGGCGTTAACGTGATTCGCGATATGTTCGCCGGGATGCGGGATTTTTTTGGTGGGCGTTCTCAGACGTTGGAGCGGGCATTGAAGGAGGCGCGGGTTCAGGCGACCGAGGAGATCAAGGAGCGGGCGCGGGCGCTTCAGGCGGATGCGGTGGTGGGGCTCGATTATGAGATCAGCATGCCTGCCGGCAAGGGTGGAATGGTGGTGGTGTTTGTGACCGGGACGGCGGTCAAGCTGAGGTAGGTTGCTCGGTACTGGCCATTCGTCGGGCATGTAACGATCTGAATCACAAGTCTGGGAATGACCGGCTAGTCTCAAAAACCAGGGTGGTCGATATTTTTCAGGCAAAAAGGGCTTGCCGGTATCGACCCGTTTTGAGAGGAGCGAAGATATGGCTGAGCCGTATATCGAAGACGACGGTGCAGAGTTTCCAATCAATGATTGCGTGCAGTGTGGTCAGACGGACTATGTGCCGAGCTTCGGCGAAGACCGTATCAAAATCAACAAAATCAAATCTGCAGTGCCCCGGACCCGAGGGCCGAAATCGAAATTTATGCCCAAGCTGGGGGCGCCCTCCAGGAAGTAAACCGATCACAGCACGAACCCCGTCATTGAGCGGGGTTTCTTGTTTCTGAAGGGCAGGAAGGGTGGCTCGGTGGCAATGCTGAGAAATGTCCTACAACTTTGCGAGCACTGGTATTTTTTTCACAAACTTTTCACACCGGCCTACGTAGGCTCAACTCATCCGTTAGAAAGCAGTACCCTGGCCCGTCTCCCCAGCGGGCTTTTTTTTGCCTGTCATAAAACCTTTTGCATAAACGCTGTCCAACCGTCGCCAATGGCGAGGTTGTTCTGGTTTTGTGTCTGGACTTTCCCTCCGCTAAAGCATTCAATCTGCGGCCTTTCGGTTTCCACTTTTTTGAGGTTCTTGTTATGCGTTTGACACTGCCTGCTCTGGTTCTGGGCCTTTTGGTTGCTCAAGGTGCGATGGCTGCCGGCGACGGCACGGCCGCGCTCGGTGGTGGTCTGGGTGGTGCGTTGGGTAACGTGGTTGGCCAAAAAATGGGCGGCAGCACTGGCGCAGCGATTGGTGCGGGCGTAGCGGGTGCAGCCGGCAGCGCTGTTGCCGCACGTAAAGGCAGCCGCACCAAAGCGGCCATCGGTGGCGGTGTTGGCGCGGCGGGCGGTTCGATAATCGGTAACAGCTTGGGCGGCAAGAACGGCTCCACCATCGGCGCAGGCCTGGGTGGCGCATTGGGCGGCGGCGTAGGCAGCAACCTGTCCAAAAAACGTCATTGATCCTGAAGGTCAGCTGAAAAAGCCCGGCTCAATGCCGGGCTTTTTCGTTTTGGAACGTTTCTGCATCATGTGGCTCAAATCTCATACAGTCGGCATTGGTTCTCTGTATAACAGACCCAGATGCAGGCTGATGCCTATCCGCGGCACGTTTCTTCCCCCAATGCGGAAATTAGAGGTGCATATCATGCGTTTCATGCGTTTGACATTGTCCACGGTGTTTTTGGGGCTTTTGGTCGCTCAGGGCGCAATGGCGGGCGGCAACGGTGACGCTGCAGTCGGCGGTGGTCTTGGCGGTGTGTTGGGCAACGTAGTCGGCGGGCAGTTGGGCGGCAGCACCGGGGCCGCGGTGGGCGCTGGCGTCGGCGGTGCGGCAGGCAGTGCGGTAGGTGCGCGCAAGGGCAGTCGCACAGAAGCAGCCGTCGGCGGTGGTCTCGGCGCGGCGGGTGGTTCGGTGATCGGCAACAGCCTGGGTGGCTCCACTGGTTCGGCCATTGGCGCAGGCCTGGGCGGCGCAGCCGGTGGCGCGGTGGGCAGCAACATGGGTGATGACCGCGGCAGTTCGCATTCCGGTGGTGGCTACTACAAACACAAGCATAAAAATAAGTACAAGAATCACTAACTCGATATCGAGTGACAGTAAAAACCCGGCCGAGTGCCGGGTTTTTCGTTTCTATCAATAGGACCCCGGAACGATTGGCCGTAGGACGTCTCGAACTTAATATACACACTGAACGTTGTGAGGCATGCCATGACTCCGGAAACTGAAGACAAGGAAGAAGAAGGTCCGATCAACGATCCTGGCAACGAAGATCCGGGGTCTCTGATGGACGACGCCACGGTGCCGCTCAACGATGCCGATGACGCAGGCGATGTGGGCAACCTGGAGAATGATGAGTATGACGAGGAAGACGACGAGTGATTTTGCGGTCGGGCCGACCTCGATCCCTCTGATCGAACCGCGTCTATCGTGTTGGCCTCGAAAGACAAGGATCTGCTTTTCAGGTCCAATGAGAGGTGCGTTATGAACGCCGATCCGAAAGACTCCGATATCGACGATACCCCCGAATATCCGCTGCCTTCGCCCACCAACTCCCTGCGCCGTGACCAGCGCCCGCCCGACGATGACGACACCGCTGTGGAGCAGGTGCCCGCCGATGATGTGAGGCGCGGGAATGTGGAAGCCGACCCGGAAGACCCGGACATCGCCGGTGATGACGCCTCGGGCGAACCGAGCTGAAGCCTGCGCGGTGGTGCATCGCCGCTTGTCGATAGCACGGCACCTTTAAAAAGCGATCACTGCCAGAGATCAGGTAAAGCACTCTTTAAAGGAGATGCACCATGATCAGATCAAAATGGACGGCGCTGACGATAGTCGGCTTATTGTCGATCAGCTCATTGGCGGCGTTTGCTCAATCTACTGGTCGCGACGCACCGGTCGATAAGGGGGGGATGCCGCCCTACTCGGAAATGAATGCAGGTACCTCGGATGGGAAGGCGCTGCTACCGGACACCCTTGGTGGTGGGAATGGTGGTGATACCAACGGGAGGAGCATCGACTCGGGGAAGCGCAGCGGGTCGGTGAGTGGTGGAAGTTCGATGGGGAGTGGTTCTGGAAGTGGGTCTGGAGGATCGGGTGGTTCTGGGAGTATTGGGACGGATAGGACAGATGATAGCGCGGGAGGTTAGAGTTCCTTAAGCTGATTTAGCCCGGACGTGAACCGGGCTTTGATGGTTAGATCTTTTCTGATTCAATCCAGCATCTGTAGAAAGATCGCTGTTCATTTGGATCGTTTGTTAGATTGCTCTCATCATAATCAAAAATATAAACTACATCGGTGAGTGACGACGCTTTACCCAATGTCAGTTCATATGCTTTCAACCCAAGAGACATTTGTGATGACATGCTGGAAGGATGCACGTTGATTTTTGATCCCTTACAGAGAAATTGTATATTGGGATTGTCCTCTCGGACACGTGCGAAGCATCTATAAAAGTCACTGTCCGAATATTTTTTGTTAAAGCCATTTTTCATTGTGAAAGTTATGGTTGTTTCTTTGTTGTCGCATATAAGGTTGGCGACTTCCTTTATGCCGTCAATGCTTATGGTGATTTCAACCTTTGATATCATTTTTTTATTTTCCTGTACGGATTTGGTATGGAATAGCCGAGCTCTCTGCCGTCATCTATGATTAGCGTTGCGCCAAGTACGTCGACATTATCTATACGGTTAGCTATGGCTATCTCTTTTTCTGGTCCGAAAAGATAAGCTTGTCCAAGCTCTTTTTGTAAGTCATACCCATCTATTTTTTGAAGAGTATAGAGGTAACCTACTTTTGTGTGATATCCAGTGGCGAAAAGCTTGCCAACATTTCGCGACGGTGATGTGCTGATAAAATTACTGGGTGGATTTTCACTGTCTATAGAGTGGAGCAATAAATCATTGCTTTTTCCTTTGCTTCTAAAACCATTTTGAAATACATCATCAGGCTCTCGCTCGTCCCCGCGATATAAGTAATCCTCTTCTCTTTTGGGGGAGGGAGTTTTTGGCTCCCCCTCATCAACCCCCGCTTTACCCGCCGGATCCTCATCCCCAAACGACGGCTTCTTACACTCATCCCCCCCAGGGCACTCACTCAACCCCAACGGATCAACCCAACCCGCCGGATTGCGCGTGTACTGATAGCTGTTTAACCCGCCTGCCAACTTGCTCGGGTCCGGCGTCAGGTACCGTCCGACATCCGGATTGTAGTAGCGATGCCGGTTGTAATGCAGGCCGGTTTCCGCGTCGAAATACTGCCCTTGAAAGCGCAGCGGTTGATCGAGGACCTGGTGGGTGTCGCGGTTGAGGCGGGTGAGGCGGCCATAGGCGGTGTATCGGGCGGCCCAGATGATGTCGCCACTGTAGTCCGTGAGTTCTTGCGGGGTGCCGAGGTGGTCGAGCTGGTAGTAGAAGGGACATGCCTTACGCGGGCCTTTGCCGTCGAGCATGGCCAGCGGGCGGAAGGTGCCGGGTTCGTAGACGTAGCTGCGATGGTGGTCCTGGCTGTGTTCGGCAACGAGGTGGTCGCCTTGCCAGAAAAACTCGATGGTTTTGCCGTCGACGGTTTTGGCGATGCGGCGGCCGAAGGCGTCGTAGCGATAACTTGAATAACGACCGTCCGGCGTAGTGACGCCGACCAGCCGATGCTGGCAGTCGTAGCGGTATTCGGTGACGAGTTTCTGCCCGGTGCCACGGCGCTCGCGGATCAGGTTGCCGAAGGTGTCGTAGTCGAAGTGGCGATCGCCCTGTATCAACAGGCGATTGCCTTTGACGGTCGTCGGGCCGGGGCGGTCCTGCATCAGCAGGTTGCCGGCTGGGTCGTGGGCGTAGCTTTCCGGCTGTTGGTCGCGGGAGTGGCGCACGCGGATCAGTCGATTGAGCGGGTCGTACTGATAGCTGCGCTGGCCATGGCGGGTGTCGGCGATGCTGTCGAGATTGCCATTGAGGCTGTAGGCATAGTCGCGGCGGTAGAGCGGATGTTGGTGCTGGCCGACAGCGTGGGCCTTCAGACGGCCCTGTTCGTCGTAGGCATATTCACTGAGCAGCAGGCCTTGTTGACGGTTTTGTTCGCGACCGGCGAGGAACGTATGCGAGGTCAGTCGTGCGCCATTGAGGTCGATGGCCGTCAGCGCACCGCCCTTGGCGTGGCGGTAGTCGAGTTTGCTGCCGTCCGGCAGGCGCAGGCGGTTGAGCTGCCCGTAGGCGTCGTAGCCATAACGCAAGGTGCCCCAGCCCTGATGTTCGGTGATCAGCCGGTCCTGCTGGTCGTACTCGAATTCCAGCGGATGATCGTGGCCGTCGTCGACGCTGGTCAGCCGGCCCAGCGAGTCGTAGCGGTATTCGACCTGGATGCCGTCGGGCAACGTTTTGACCAGCAACCGTCCGGCCGAATCCCGTTGATAGCCAGTGACCAACTGCGAGCCGTCATCGCCGAACTCGGTTTTTTCCAGCAGATGGCCATTGAGGTCGTAGGCGTAGGCAGTGCGGCGACCGTCGAAGCCGGTTTCCTGTCGGATCAATCCGCTGGGCGTGTAGTCCAGCTGATATTTTTCGCCGGATTCGTTTTCGATTTCCGTCAGCAGCAGCTGCGCATTGTCGTAGCGGTACTGAAGCTGGGTGCCGTCGGGATTGATCCGGCGGCTGACCAAGTGCAGGTCGTCGGCGTATTCGTAGCGGGTGACGCGGCCCAGTTCATCGCGTTCGGCGGTGATCTTGCCGTAGGCGTTGTAGCTGAATCCGCGCGTGGCCCCGGTAGGCAATGTGGTCTGGATCAGTCGGCCGACGGCATCCCATTGGTACTGGGTAACGGCACCGTGTTCGTCCTGACGGGTAATCTGCCGCCCCAGCGCATCGTAGGAAAACCGCCGCTGCCCACCGTCCGGCAAGGTCTCTTCGAGCAACTGCCCCAAGGCATTCCAGACGAACACATGGCGACTGGTGTCCGGGTAGCGGACCGACAGCAGCCGGCCTTGTCCGTCGTAGTGGTAATGGGTGACCTGCCCGTCGGGATCGGTCGCCTCGGTGACATCGCCCTGAGCATTGCGCTGGTATTTCCACACCGCCTGACCGCGATAGCGCGCATGCAGGAAACCGTTGCGATACTCGTAGGACGTCGGTTCGTCTTCCGGTGGAATCAGCGTTACCAGCCGTCCGACGTCGTCGTAACGGTATTCGGTGACGGCCCCCAGCGGATCCTGCTCGGCCACCAACCGGCCCTGCTCGTCGTAGGCCTTGAGCTGTTCGCCGCCATCCAGCCCAACCCGGCGCACCAGTCGCGCCCGGTCGTCGTGGACGTAAACCTCTTCACTGCCGTCGATGTTCCGGACCGTGACGCTGCCCTGATCATCCCAGACATAGCGCGTGTCCATCTGCGCAAACGACGCCCAATGCCGCACGCAGCGCGCCGACTTGCCGGACCGTTCCCACTCCCAGAAGAAACTCGCGCCACCGGCCAGCTGCCGCTGCAAAATTACGTGGTTGTCGTCGTAGTCGTAACGCTCGCTTTCGCCGGCGGCATTGATCGCTTCGATCAAGCGCTGGCGGGCGTCATAGCGGTAGAAAGCCAGTGTTTGCTCTGTACGCCAGGCTTCACCCAAGTCATCGCTGGGGCAAAACGACTGGTATTCGACGGCAACCAGGTGCCTGCGCTCGTAGCGCAACAGCAAGGCACGACCGGCACCGTTGTCGAGGCGTTGAATACGCTCCTGTCGGTCGCGAGTGATGCGCAGGCGGTTGTTGTAGGCGTCACTGATCGCCGTCAGTCGACCGTTATGAAAGTGATAGAACCGGCTCGTCTCGCCGGCTAGCGCGAGGATCAGTTCCTCGGGGTCATCACCGAGATAAATCGCCGCGCGCGAAAGGCTGTTGTGGATCGCGGGGCGTTCGTTGCTCGGCAGCGGGAACGTGGTGCGGCGGTTTTCATGGTCGATCCAGACAACCTGTTCAACGCCCAGCTCCAACCGCTGCGCCAGCGAATGGCTCCACCCCCAGCCCAGCCCGCAATCGATCTCCACCGCGCTGGTGCGGTACAACCGGGTGAAGGCAAACGGCAGCAGCCCGTCCAGCGCACCGTCGGTCAGGGTCAGCAGTTCTTCGCCGCTAACCATCGACACAGGACAGCCGTTGGTGCAGGTCAGTGCCGCGCAATCGGCGCTGTCGCCATTGGGATTTTTCGCTTGATTCGGTGCGTCGTCGTGGGGTTCGTGACGGCCCAACCGGGTCTTGGCTGCAGACTTGTCGCGGGCAATGGCGAGCGGATTGTTCACCTGCACAGCCGGTGAGTTGCCGGCGCTGATCTGCAGTGGAACCGTCGGTGCAGGTCTCAGCGGTGCATTGCGCGCGCTGACCACGAGCGGTTTGAGGACGCCAGCGTGGGCTGTCAGATCGGATTTGGCCGTCAGTTCGGCCAGTCGCAAACTGGCAGTCGCCAACCATTGTCGAGCCCGATGGGACTTGATCTTGTCCAGCACTTTGGCGCTCATGCCGAGCTTCAGGCCCGTAGGACCTGTGAGACGCACCAGCAGGAAGCTGATTAATATTTCCGTACGAACTTGTGCCACGACTTCGGCGATGTACTGCGGCGGCAACATCCTCAGCCAACTGGTGAAGGCGGCGAGATGGATGAACATCAACGGCTCATCGCTCAACATCAGCAACACATTGGCAATGGTTTCAGCCGAAGCGTTCAGCAGCGTCTCAAGCTCGCCTTGTGTCAGGTACTCAAGGAGTTGTTCGCTGCTGCCTTGCAGGTCCGCCACCAGGGCGTAGACCTGCTTCACGTCATCCCACAAGCCGTGCAGCGAACGCTCGAAACCGTGCCAGTCAGCCTGTTGCAGCAGGCCGTAGCGTTGGGTGAAACCTGCTTTGGAAAAATCTGCCCATAAAGGTTCGAATTCGCTCGTCCATTCGTTGCGCAACCAGCCTTCCAGCTCGCCGATCACTCCCTGATAGGAGGCGTAGAGTGCTTTAACGTGTTCAGTGGAAACATTGGGAAAGAAGGTGATGCGATAGCGATGGCCGCGCCAACATTCGGGGATTTCGAGAATGCCGCTGGGGCCGATGGTTACGTGGACGGGCTCACCGAACGTGAGCTCACCGTTGTGCAGGGAGATAACCGGCTCGAGCATCACCGGCGTATCGCCGATTGGCACGAAACGCGCGGCTTCAAACATATGCACCAGGGTCAACGGACCGCTGGTCGGGCACATGGCGAGTGTCGAACTGACAGGCGCGGTGGAGTCCTTCGGTGCGCTGAGCCGGACTTCGTTGCCGACCTTGAACACTTGCTCGACGTTCAGCGCCCCAGCGGTCCAAAAGTTTTCCGCCCAGGCCTCGTAGTCGTTGAGGCAGAGTCGGAAATCACCGAGCAGCGCTTCGATGTTCGGCTGCTCGGGGTTCATGGCGGCGACCACCAGCAGACCGATGGCGTTGTTCAAGGCCAGGACCTTGTCAGGTTCGAACATTCGCAATCCCTCGCGCTGATCAATGTGGAGCGAGAGACTTTGCGGGGGATCAAAAAGGAAAGAAGTCGGGAAAGGAGGTGTTTGGTGTAGGGGAAATCGCTAAATCATCACGGCGCCCTCGGCAGAGGATTTTATATCCGCCAGGCATTGCCCGTTGCTCTCGACCAATCGCGCTCGCTATGCTGCTGAACCCTTTAATCCATCACGGATCCGGCCGTACCTGAGCCGTCCTGGGATGTCATGAGAAAACGGATCAGATGCGATGAGTGCACCCTTGGATGAGTTCGGTCCGATCAAGGCCGTGATTTTCGATATGGACGGTTTGCTGCTGGACACCGAGGGCATTTACACCGAGGTCACGTCCATCATTGCCGAGCGTTATGGGCGGACCTTCGACTGGAGCGTCAAACAGAACATCATTGGCCGTGGCGCGGGAGATCTGGCGCGCTATGTGGTCGAGGCGCTGGACTTGCCGATCACCGCCGAAGAGTTTCTGGTGATCCGCGAGCCCTTGATGCGCGAGCGTTTTCCGACGGCGCTGGCGATGCCCGGAGCAGAGGAACTGGTTCGGCACTTGAAAGCCAACAACATTCCTATCGCGGTGGGCACCAGTTCTTCGCGTCAGTCGTTTGGTCAGAAAACCACTTTGCACCGCGACTGGTTCGCGCTGTTTGACTTCATTGTCACCGCTGATGACCCGGAAGTGGGGGCGGCGAAACCGGCGCCGGATATTTTCCTGACGGCGGCACGACGTCTTGGGGTCGCGCCCCGGGATTGCCTGGTATTCGAGGATTCGCCGTTCGGCGTCACTGCAGCCAAAGCGGCAGGAATGACGGCGATTGCGGTCCCGGATGCGGCGATGGCCGACGAAAAATACGCACACGCCGACGGCATTCTTCGTACGTTGAAGGCGTTCAAGCCCAGCGCATGTGGCTTGCCGGCGCTTGAATGGGCGTGATCATTCGATAATCTCTGACACAAAAAAACGCCGGCAATCGATTGCCGGCGTTTTTTTGTGTCAGTCGAGCGGTGTATCAGGCGCCGAAACCACCGTCGATGGTCAGGCTGGCACCGGTGATGTAGCCAGCTTCGGGACCTGCGAGATAAGCGACGAAGCTGGCGATTTCTTCCACGTTGCCGTAACGACCCACGGCCATCAGCGGGATCAGGCTATCAGCGAAGTCGCCGCTGGCGGGGTTCATGTCAGTGTCGACCGGGCCTGGTTGCACGTTGTTGACGGTGATACCCCGCGGGCCAAGGTCGCGAGCCAGGCCTTTGGTCAGGCCGACCAGCGCCGATTTGCTCATGGCGTACGGGCCGCCACCGGCGAAAGGCATGCGCTCGGCATTGGTGCTGCCGATGTTGATGATGCGACCGCCTTCGGTCATGTGGCGGGCGGCTTCCTGGGTGGCGATGAACACGCTGCGTACGTTGATGGCCAGGGTCTGGTCGAAGTCTTCGAGTTTGAAGTCCTCCAGCGGTGCGACGGCCAGAACGCCTGCGTTGTTGACCAGGATGTCCAGGCGGCCGAAGGTCTCGACGGTGGCGTTGACGGCATTGCGAATAGCAACGGCATCGGCGCTGTCGGCCTTGATGGCCAGGGCTTTGCCGCCGGCGGAGATGATGCTGTTTTGCAGGTCTTCGGCTTTGGCGGTAGAGCTGACATAGGTGAAGGCGACGGCTGCGCCTTCTGCGGCCAGGCGTTTGACGATGGCAGCACCGATACCGCGTGAACCGCCTTGAATCAGAGCTACTTTACCGCTGAGGTGTTGAGTGGTCATGTCGATCTCCAGAAGTTCAAGGCAGGCTGCCTTGTTGTCGGAGTCGAGTATCGGCTTCGCATTACCCGGCGGGTAGACCGTGATTGCTATAGTCTGTGTAAACCAGAAGTTTATAGTGGTGCTTATGGAAACCTTCAGCAGTATCGAATGCTTCGTGCGCAGCGCTGAGGTCGGCAGCTTCGCCGAGGCTGCGCGGCGCTTGAGCCTGACGCCTGCTGCGGTGGGCAAGAGCGTCGCCAAGCTGGAGGCGCGACTCGGTGTGCGGCTGTTCCAGCGCAGCACGCGTAGCCTGACGCTGACCGAGGCCGGTCAGCTGTTTCTCGGCGAAGTCAGCGCCAGCTTGCATACGATCCAGAATGCCGTGGCCAACCTGGCCAGCGCCGAAGGACGTCCGGCGGGAACGCTGAAGGTCAGCATGGGCACGGTGTTCGGGCGCTTGTACATCGTGCCGTTGCTCGGAGAGTTTTTGCGACGCTTTCCAGCGATCAACCCGGACTGGCATTTCGATAACCGTCAGGTCGACCTGATCGGCCAGGGGTTCGATGCGGCGATTGGTGGTGGATTCGACCTGCCCCAGGGCGTGGTGGCGCGCAAGCTGACGCCCGCCCATCGAGTGTTGGTGGCTTCAGCCGGGTATCTGGCGGGGCACGAAGCGATCATCGAGCCCGATGACCTCCAGCGCCACGATGGCATCCTGATACGGTCGCCGCAGACGGGGCGCGTGCGTTCCTGGCAATTGACCTGTCGCAACCGGCAACACAGCCCGCTGACGCTCAAGGCGCGAATGACCATGAGCGATTCGGAAGCGGCCTGCGCTGCGGCGACCCAGGATTTGGGCATTGCATTGGTGAGCATGCCGTTCGCCGTGGGCTATCTGGACGCCGGGACCTTGCAGCGGGTGTTGCCCGACTGGTACGTCGACGATGGCAACATCTCCATCTATTACGCCGAGCACAAACTGCTGCCGGGCAAGACCCGGGCGTTTGTCGACTTCATCATTGAACAGTTTGCCGAGCAGGGGTTGGGGCAGCGGTTCAGTGCAGTTTGAGCCCGGCTTGGGACCAAGGGGAGGCCATCGCGGGCAAGCCACGCTCCCACGGAATGATGCAAAAGCCTGTGAGAGCGAGGCTTGCCCGCGAAGATCGATAACGCGGTCTACCGCCCAAACCGCCCAGGCCAACCAATAATGGTCTTCGGCCGCGGCGTCGCATACGTCCGTACTTTCGACGTCGACAACCCCAGCCGCACCAGTGATTCGGCAATGGTCACCGCTGCCGTCACGCCATCCACCACCGGTACGCCGGTGCGCTGACGAATCTGTTCATCCAGTCCGGCCATGCCGCCACAGCCCAGGCAAATCACCTCAGCCTTGTCCTCGCTCACCGCCAGTTCCGCCTGACGGACAATCGCCTCCAGTGCACGTTCCGGATCGGATTCCAGCTCCAGCACCGCGAGCCCGCTAGCCCGCACCGACGCGCAGCGGTCCCAGAGCCCGGACAATTTGAGGCGATCCTCGATCAGCGGCACGGTGCGGTCGAGAGTGGTGACCACCGAATAGGCATGGCCGAGGAACATCGCGGTGCTGGCGCCGGCATCGGTGATGTCCACCACCGGCACGTTGAGCAACTCCTGCAAACCTTCGCGGCCGTGCTCGCCGTAGCCGGCCTGGATTACCGCATCGAAGGGCTGATCGTAGGACATGACCCGGTCCATCACGGCGATGGCGGCCAGGTAGCTTTCGAAATTGCCTTCAATGGAGTCGGCGCCGAAATGCGGGGTCAGGCCAATGATTTCCGTGCCGGGCGCGGCCACGGACTGCGCTTGGCGGGCGATGGCCTGGGTAATGGATTCGGTGGTGTTGACGTTGACCACGAGAATTCGCATGGGAGGTCCTTATAGCGAGGTGGTTTGCGGCCCGATGTCACCGGGCCGCCAAGAGGATTAATGGCTGACGTTATCGACCGCGATGGTTTCACCGCTGACATCGGCGTAGTAAGGCTGCCGTTTGGCGATGATCAGGTAGAGCATCCCTGCAATCCCGGCGCCAATCAGCCAGGAGAATGGCGAGACACTGTCGAAACCTGGCACCAGGGCCAGGACAATGGCGATCAAGGCTGCCGGAATGAACGCCGCCACGGCGCGCAAATTAACCCCACGGCTGTAGTAATAATCGCCATCGGGATCTTCGCTGTACAACTGCGGCACGTTGATCCGGCCTTTTCGTACCTGCCAGTAGTCGACCATGATCACCCCGTACAACGGGCCGAGCAGGGCGCCGAGGCCAGACAGGAAATACACGATCACCAGCGGGCTGTTGTAGAGGTTCCACGGCAGGATCAGCACTGCGATGGTCGCGCTGATCAGCCCGGCGCGGCGAAAGGTCAGGTATTTGGGCGCCAGATTGCTCAGGACAAAGGCCGGGGCCACGAAGTTGGCCATGATGTTCACCGCCACGGTGACAATCAGGAACGCCAGGCAACCGAGTACCAGAAAGAAGGTATTGGGAATCGATGCGATGATCTCGGTCGGGCTTTCGATGATCCGGCCATTGATCTGAAATTGCGCACCGCACAGCAGGACGGTGATCCCGGCGAATACCAGAATGTTGACGGGCAGGCCCCAGAAATTTCCGACCCGGATGGTCTTGCGGCAGGGAGAAGAGCGGGCGAAGTCGCAGAAATTGAGGATTAGCGTGCCGTAGATCGACAGCCACAAGGCGCCGCCGGCAAAGATATTGCGCCACATCTCACCGCCACTCAGCGGTTCACGAATCGACCAGGCGATGGTGGCGTTGGCCTGGAAGTACATCCAGCCGGCGAGGGCGGCGACGGTCAACAAAATCACCGGGCCGGCAAACGCCTCGTAGCGTCGCACCATTTCCATGCCATAGGCCAGGATCGCCAACTGCACGAACCAGATCGCCACGAAACACACCCAGCCCAGGCTCGACAGCCCGAGTATCGAATTGTGGTCGTAATCGGCGAGTCCGGGATGCACCGCCGTCAGCAATACGCGAAAGACCACTGACGCCAGGTACGTCTGAATTCCGAACCAGGCAATGGCGATAACGGCGCGAATCAATGCAGGAATCTGCGCGCCATGGATGCCGAAACTGATCCGGCTGATCACCGGAAACGGCACCCCGGTTTTCTGGCCCATGTAACCGGAAAGGTTCATGAAGCAATACACCAGCGCCGCACCGATTCCCAGGGACAGCAGAATCTGCCAGCCGCTCAGGCCCAGTGCATACAAGCCAATGGCAAAGGAGTAGTTGGCAATGTTGTGCACATCGTTTGTCCACAGGGCAAAGATGCTGTAACGGCCCCAGCGTCGACCTTCGGCCTTGGTCGGCGCGAGGTCCTTGTTGTGCAGGCGGGGGCTGAGCACGACGGGTGGTTGAAACGTTTGATCGTGAATCACTGAGGTAGAAAGCGGAGAGGGCAGATCCAGCGCAATATTGTTATTGGGGAGGCTAGTACGCATTCCGGCAGGCTCCTGAAGCTCGTTGCCGCGATGACTGTGCATGAGCGTGGGCTCGAAAAATCTTCGTCGCGGGTGGGAGAGCATCATTGGTTACGGGGCATCTGCAGCCTGTACGGGATAGGGCGCTTCAGGCTTGCGGATCTAAAGTGTGTGTATGTTTTTGTATTTATTGTATACAAAACATGTGTTCACTTAAGCCAGATATGTGCCAGTCGGTGATCTATAAAATTTAAGGCTAATTTCGTTTTGTTATTGAATGAAGATAAGTAGTTGAAAAAAAGACGATATAAATTGACCGATTGAACAGGTATTTATTTTGGGCGGGGTTTTGTCGGAGTGTTCGACTGAGGAAGTCAGGACAGGGGAATGTAACTTTTTGGGGCACTGAAACTAAAAGTGCACACAGATATGGCACTTATGGTGACATTTCTGTGTACACTTTTTTAAAGTAAAACCATCACAGGCTTCGCCAGCTCCTGCAGGAGCTGCTACGGGCCCGATCTTTTAAGCTTTGGACTTGCTGATGATGTTCCCGGCATGCAGCCCGCATTCTTTCTGCGTGGCTTCTTCCCACCACCAACGACCTTCGCGCTCATGCTGGTTCGGCAGCACCGGACGGGTGCAAGGCTCGCAACCAATGCTGATGAATCCGCGTTCATGCAGGCTGTTGTACGGCAGCTCCAGCATGCGGATGTAACCCCAGATCTCTTCGCTGGTCATCTGTGCCAACGGGTTGAACTTGTACAGGGTACGTTCCGGGGTGGAAAACGCGGTGTCGATTTCCAGCACCGCGACGGCGCTGCGTGTGCCCGGGCTCTGGTCCCGACGCTGGCCGGTGGCCCAGGCGGTCACGCCAGACAGTTTGCGGCGCAGCGGCTCGATCTTGCGAATGCCGCAGCACTCGCCATGGCCATCCTTGTAGAAACTGAACAGGCCTTTTTCCTTCACGAAAGGTTCGAGCTTGCTGTAGTCCGGCGACACCACTTCGATATCGATCTTGTAGTGCTCGCGCACCTGCTCGATGAAGCGGTAGGTCTCGGGATGCAAGCGGCCGGTGTCGAGGCTGAACACTTTGACGTTCTTGTTCAGCTTCCAGGCCATGTCCACCAGCACCACATCCTCGGCGCCGCTGAAAGATATCCACAGGTCATCGCCGAACTCGGCGAACGCGAGTTTCAGGATGTCCTGGGCGGATTTGTTGGCATAGGTCGTGGCGAGTTCCACGACATCGAACGATGGGCTCATCAGGGCGGCTTCCTACAGGTCGGTGGCGCTGGGCGCTCTATATGCGTCGATGGTAACAAAATCCTGCGGTGGCTGGCGCGTCCTCTGCGTTGCACGGAGGGGGGCGAGTCGCTAGAGTTCGGCAGTCCTTTTGCTCGCTCGACTCATAAATAATACTAATGGGAGTGTCTTGTGGAAATTGCCTGTCTGGATCTTGAAGGTGTGCTGGTCCCGGAAATCTGGATCGCCTTTGCCGAAAAAACCGGGATCGAGTCCCTCCGGGCCACCACTCGGGACATTCCCGACTACGACGTGTTGATGAAGCAGCGCCTGCGGATTCTCGACGAGCACGGCCTGAAGCTATCTGATATCCAGGAAGTGATTGCCACGCTCAAGCCTCTGGAAGGCGCCAGCGAATTTGTCGACTGGCTGCGTGAGCGCTTTCAGGTGGTGATTTTGTCGGACACCTTTTACGAGTTTTCCCAGCCGCTGATGCGTCAACTGGGCTTCCCGACGTTGCTTTGCCATCGTCTGATTACTGACGATGTCGGTCGGGTCACGGGCTATCAGTTGCGTCAGAAAGATCCCAAGCGTCAGTCGGTTTTGGCGTTCAAGAGCCTCTACTACCGAGTGATCGCGGCGGGGGATTCCTACAACGACACGACGATGCTGGGCGAGGCGGATGCCGGGATTCTGTTCCATG
The DNA here is from genome assembly GCF_059506005.1 of Pseudomonas sp. Pseusp18. Lineage (NCBI taxonomy): Bacteria > Pseudomonadati > Pseudomonadota > Gammaproteobacteria > Pseudomonadales > Pseudomonadaceae > Pseudomonas > Pseudomonas sp. Pseusp18. The sequence continues at coordinate 4,645,103 of NZ_CP169240.1, read as the reverse complement.
CGCCGGACAATGTGATTCGCGAGTTCCCGCAGTTCCCGGCGGTGCACAGCTTTGCCGAGTTGAAGCAGGAATTTATCAAGGCTTCGAACCGCAATCTGAGCCTGTAAACCCGATCCCTGTAGGAGCTGCCGCAGGCTGCGATCTTTTGATTTTGCTTTTAAAACAAGATCAAAAGATCGCAGCCTGCGGCAGCTCCTACAGAGGATGGTGTTGGCCAGTAAAAGGATTACAGGTTCTGCAACGTATCGAGCAACACCTTCACCTTGGTGATCGATTCCTGATACTCCGCCTGCCAATCCGAATCCGCGACGATCCCCCCGCCGCCCCAGCAGCACACCTGCCCATCCTTGACCAACAAACTGCGAATGGCGATGGAACTGTCCATCTCCCCGCGCACGTCCAGATACAGCAATGAACCGCAATACAACCCGCGACGGGTCGGTTCCAGTTCATCGATGATCTGCATGGCGCGAATCTTTGGCGCGCCGGTAATCGAGCCGCCGGGGAAGCTGCCGGCGATCAAATCCAGTGCGTCCTTGTCATCCGCCAGTTCGCCGGTAACGCTGCTCACCAAGTGATGCACGTTCGGATAGCTTTCCAGGCTGAACAGCTCCGGCACCCGTACGGAGCCAATGCGGCAGGTACGACCCAGATCGTTGCGCAGCAAGTCGACGATCATCAGGTTTTCCGCGCGGTCCTTGGGGCTGGCCAGCAGTTCGGCGGCGTTCGCCGCATCTTCGGCAGCGGTCAGCCCGCGGGGGCGGGTGCCTTTGATCGGGCGGGTTTCGACGTGGCGCTCGCTGACTTTGACGAAGCGCTCCGGCGACAGGCTCAGCACCGCGTCGCCGTCGGGCAAGCTCTGGAAGCCGGAAAACGGTGTCGGGCAAGCCGCCCGCAGCGCGCAATAGGCCGCCCACGGATCGCCCTGGCATTGGGCGCGAAAGCGCTGGGCGAAGTTGACCTGATAGCAGTCGCCAGCCTGGATGTACTGCTGAATGCGTTCGAAGGCTTGCCGATAGTCGTCAGCGCTCAGGTCGGCGCTCATCGGGCTGTCCAGTTTGAATGGCTGGATGTTCTCGGTGGTGGGCTGAGTGAACAATTCGATCAGCCGTTGTCGCTCGCTTTCGATCAGTGTCGGGTGGAACACCAGTTGACTGGTGGCCTGGTGGTGATCGCTGATCAGCGCCCAGTCATACAGCCCGAAGCGTGCGTCGGGCAATTGCAGATCGTCCCGCGCCTGGCTCGGCAGGTTTTCCAGGTGCCGGCCGAAGTCGTAGCTCAGGTAGCCGATCAGGCCACCGGCGAAGGGCAGGTCGTCAGGGACGGTTGCTTCACCGAGCCGTGTAAGGTTGTTGCGAAGGCGTTGCAGGAAATGGCTGCCGCTTTCATCCGGCAACACGGCCAGTTGCTCCAGCGGCCAGGCGCTGAGCAGGTCAAAACGCCCACGTTCGGCACTCGGCCGGCCGCTGTCGAGCAGCACGGCACCAGGGGCATGACGAATCGCCGCGAAGTACTCGGCAGGGTTGGCGCGATAGGGCAGCGGGTGTACAGAACAGGTCAACATGGGCGGGGCAGATCAGCCAACGAGGCGGGGGAGCGATTGTAGTCCTCCGCAGGATTTGCTCCTAGAGGGGATGTCGGGGATTGGCAGGTTGAAAGCGGCTGCGCAAGACCTGTGGCGAGGGGGCTTGCCCCCGTTGGGTTGCGCAGCGACCCCACGTCATTCTCCCCCGGTGTACCAGATAACCCGCATTAGCCGGTTATACGACTGCTGCGCAGCCGAACGGGGGCAAGCCCCCTCGCCACAGGTCAGCCCTCAACCGCCGGAATATGCCCGAACAATTCCTGAACGAACTCCACGCGTTCCTGCACTGTTTCGGTGATCCCGCGCGCCTTCAGCTCTTCGAGTCGCGCTTCGACCGCGTGGGTGCGCGACGTCAGCCCGCAATCGTTGGCAATCTGAATGTTCAACCCGGGCCGGGCGTTGAGCTCAAGAATCAGCGGCCCTTTCTCCTGGTCGAGCACCATGTCGACACCGATGTAGCCCAGCCCGCACAGCTCATAACAGCCGGCGGCGAGTTTCATGAAACCGTCCCAGTAGGGCAGTTGCACGCCGTCTACCGCATTGGTGGTGTCCGGGTGTTTGTTGATGATGTTGTTCAACCAGGTGCCGCGCAATGTCAGGCCGGTGGCCAGGTCGACACCGACGCCAATGGCGCCCTGGTGCAGGTTGGCCTTGCCACCGGACTGGCGGGTCGGCAGGCGCAGCATGGCCATCACCGGATAACCCATCAGCACGATGATGCGGATGTCCGGTACACCTTCGTAGCTGATGCTTTTGAAGATCTGGTCCGGGGTCACGCGGTATTCGATCAGCGCACGGTCGCGGTGCCCGCCCAGGGAATACAGGCCGGTGAGGATGCTCGAGATATGGTGCTCGAGTTCCTCATGCTCGATGATCTTGCCGGACACTGTGCGATAGCGCCCCTCGAACCGGTCGGCAACCACAATGATGCCGTCGCCGCCGGCGCCCTGGGCCGGTTTGATCACGAAGTCGGTGCGCCCGCCGATGATCTCCTTGAGGTTATCGATTTCCTTCTCGGTGGAGATCACGCCGTACAGCTCCGGCACGTGGATGCCGGCGGCGATGGCGCGCTCCTTGGTGATGATCTTGTCATCGACGATCGGGTACAGGCTGCGCTTGTTGTACTTGAGCACGTAGTCGGCGTTACGCCGATTGATCCCCATGATGCCCCGGGCCTCCAGGGCTTTCCAGGTCTTCCAGAGACCGAACATCAGGCGTCAGCCTCCTTCAGGAAAGCCTTGAAACGCACCAGTTCGGTCAGGCGATAACCGCGATAACGACCCATGGCCAGCATGAAGCCCACCAGGATCAGCAGGACCGCCGGGAAGGTGAACACGAAGTACACCAGCTCCGGCACGCTCATGATCAGGTGCCCCAGGGAGGCGGCGAACAGCGTGCCGATCGCCACTTTCATGGCATGGCCGCCGCCGCGCTCTTCCCAGGTGATCGACAGGCGTTCGATGGTCATGGTCAGAATCACCATCGGGAACAGCGCCACCGACAACCCGCGCTCCAGCCCGAGTTTGTGGCTGAACAGGCTGATTGCTGCGATCAGCACCACCACGAAGGTCAGCACCACCGACAATCTCGGCAGCATTTGCAGTTTCAAGTGCTCAAGGTAGGAACGCAGTGACAGCCCCAGCGCCGTGATGATGGTAAACAGCACGATGCCGAAGCCGAGCTGGGTTTCCCGGAAGGCGAGGGCGATCAGCACCGGGGTAAAGGTGCCGAGTGTCTGGATGCCGATCAGGTTGCGCAGGATCAGGATCACCAGTACGCCGATCGGGATCATCACCATGATCATGAAGGTCTGCTGGGTTTGCAGCGGCAGGCCGTACAGCGAGTAATCGAGGAAATTGGCGTCGGAGTTCTCGTCGGTCAGCTTGGCCAGGCGAATGGCGTTCATTTCGCTGTTGTTCAGGCTGAAGGTGACGTTGGCTTTCTTGCCGCCATCGACGGTGATCAGGTTTTCATCGCCGGTCCACCACAGCAAGCGGTCGGTGGGCAGGCCCTGTTCGCCGGTTTCCGGGTTGAAGTACAGCCAGTCGGTGCCGTTGAAACTGCGCAACCAGAGTTCAGGCGTTTGCGGCTGATCGGCCACCAGGCGGATGGTGTGGACCTTTTCCACCGGCACGTGGGCGATGGACAGAACCAGCTCGACGATTTTGGCTTTGTTCGCGGTGGACGGATCGCCGGCCAGCAGCAGTTTCACGTTGTCGTCGTTGAGGTTGTTGACACGCTTGATGGCTTCGCCGATGAAAGTTTCGACGTCAGCCGAATGCTGGCGGATCGGCGCGAGCAAGGCTTCGGCGGCGATTTTTTCCGGACCTTCGACGGCGATGCTGTCGCGGAAGGTCGCCCCTTTGACCTTGGATTTTTCGCCGGTGTAGCGCTTGGTCAGCACCAGGCGGTAATAAAGGGTCTGGTTGCCCTTGGCCCGACGCGCCGACCAGGTGACCTTGCGGTTGCCGTCGACACGGTTCACTGCCACACCGTAGTTATTGGAAATGAAACTCTCGTTAAGGCTCACGTAGTCGCGGCTCAGCGGCGGCACGAACATCTGGATCTTGATCGGGTCTTTGGCGTTGGCGACGAACTCGACCTTGGCGTCGATGTTCCACAAGTCATCGGTGGCGTCTTCAGTCACCGGAATACCGAGCACGAAAATCTGATAGGCCGTAACTGAAATGCCCAGCACCACCAGGATGGCGATCAGCAATTTCAGATGGAGGGTAAGAGAGCGCATTGGAATTACTCTGCGGTATGTGCGTCGGTGGCGCAGGCAGGTTTGCCAGCAGCGTATTTAAGACTTGGATCGACCAGCGCATCGAAACGCTTGAGTGCCTCGGAGCCGATCAAGAGCGGGTATTGGAAGGCACTGCGGTCGGTCAGGTTCACTTCAATACTGCGTAAAGCCGACCCCATGCAGATATCCAGCTCGATGACCGGACGGGCGGTGTACTTCTTGCCTTCTTCCGGGTCGTAGTCGCCGGCCCGGCGCTTGATCTTGCTGACACGGGCCAGCGGTCGTTCGATCGGGTACGAATGCGCGGCGTCGATGGCCAGATAGAAGCGCACCCAGGATTCACCATTGCGTTTGAAACGTTTGATGTCGCGGGCGCTCAGCGAGGCGGTTTTCGCCCCGGTGTCGAGTTTGGCGGCAACTTCCAGGTTGATGCCATCCAGCGACGCGTACTCATTGAGGCCGTACACAGTCTTTTCCCCTGCCGCGGCAAAACCTGACAGGCCAAGAAGACAAAGAAATGTGGTGAAGAGCTTGAGTCTCATAAATCCTGATGCGCAGCGGTCCGTTCTTCAATTCAAGGCCCTGGCATTGCTGCACAAGCTCCCTCGTATGCCTATCCTTTTTTTATGACAGGCAATGCAGATGACAAGCAAATGCGGGCGGCATTCTAGCACGGTGGTTTTATGGCGCCAGCGCTGGCGGACGGCTGTAACCGGGGGTGCTGCTTCGTTATGGTGCAAGCGGTTATTAGACGATTGTCGACAATGTCTATTTATCCTTTGACGTAACCGGCCTTATTCGCTAGTTTTTGCGGCATTGCTTTTAAAGGTGTCGACAATATGCTGGATCAACTCGATCCCCCGGTCACGGTTCAGGACGACTCGGAAACACTTTCCGAAAACGTCTTCCGACGCATTCAGGCGGCCATCGTCAAAGGCGAGATCGCCCCGGGCAGCAAGATCTCCGAGCCGGAGCTGGCGCGCACCTATGGCATCAGCCGCGGGCCGTTGCGTGAGGCGATCCACCGTCTGGAAGGCCAGCGCCTGCTGGTTCGCGTGCCGCACGTCGGGGCGCGGGTGGTGTCGTTGAGTCACGCCGAATTGCTGGAACTCTACGAAATCCGCGAATCCCTGGAAGGCATGGCGTGCCGTCTGGCGGCTGAACGCATGACCGTTGAAGAAATCGACGACCTGCGCCGGGTGCTGGAAACCCACGAGCGCGATGCGGCGTTTCAGGCAGGCGTCGGCTATTACCAGCAGGAAGGCGATTTCGACTTTCATTACCGGATCATCCAGGGCAGCGGCAACCGCACCCTGACCCAGATGCTCTGCGGCGAGCTCTATCAACTGGTGCGCATGTACCGCATCCAGTTTTCCACCACGCCCAATCGGCCACGCCAGGCGTTTGCCGAGCACCACCGCATTCTCGACGCCATCGCCGACCGTGACGGTGAACTGGCCGAGTTGTTGATGCGCCGTCACATCGGCGCTTCCAAACGCAATATCGCCCGTCACTACCAGGACGGCGCTAACCCGACAGCCACTGAACGAGGTGAGTCATGAGTTCCAACAAGAGCACTCCAGGCCAGCGTTTCCGCGATGCGGTCGCCAGCGAGCATCCGCTGCAAGTGGTCGGCACGATCAATGCCAACCACGCGCTGCTGGCCAAGCGCGCCGGTTTCAAGGCTATCTACCTGTCGGGGGGCGGGGTGGCTGCCGGCTCCCTCGGCGTGCCGGACCTGGGCATTACCGGCCTGGATGACGTGCTGACCGACGTACGCCGCATCACCGACGTTTGCGACCTGCCGCTGCTGGTGGACGTGGACACCGGTTTCGGCTCCTCGGCGTTCAATGTCGCTCGTACCGTGAAGTCGATGATCAAGTTCGGCGCGGCGGCGATTCACATCGAAGACCAGGTCGGCGCCAAGCGCTGCGGTCACCGTCCCAATAAAGAGATCGTTTCGCAGCAGGAAATGGTCGACCGCATCAAAGCCGCTGTTGATGCGCGCACCGACGACAGCTTCGTGATCATGGCCCGCACCGATGCCCTGGCGGTGGAAGGTCTGGAGTCTGCACTGGATCGCGCCGCCGCGTGCATCGAGGCCGGCGCCGACATGATCTTTCCGGAGGCCATCACTGAACTTGAGATGTACAAACTGTTCGCCAGCCGCGTGAAAGCGCCGATCCTGGCCAACATCACCGAGTTCGGCGCGACCCCGCTGTACACCACCGAGCAGCTCGCCGGTGCCGATGTGTCGCTGGTGTTGTACCCGCTGTCGGCGTTCCGCGCGATGAACAAGGCTGCCGAAAACGTCTACACCGCGATTCGCCGCGACGGCACGCAACAGAACGTCATCGACACCATGCAGACGCGCATGGAGCTTTACGATCGCATCGACTACCACACGTTCGAGCAGAAGCTCGATGCGTTGTTTGCGGCAAAGAAATGAAATAGAGATCAAAAGATCGCGCAGCCCCTGTAGGAGCTGTCGAGCGAAGCGAGGCTGCGATCTTTGGGCATCACCCAATAACCTGATGAATCACAATTTGCCGATTCCCTAACAAATTCAAGAAAACTGGAGACAGCAATGGCCGAAGCAAAAGTACTCAGTGGCGCCGGGCTCCGTGGCCAGGTTGCCGGGCAAACCGCACTGTCCACCGTGGGCCAGTCGGGCGCCGGCCTGACCTATCGCGGCTATGACGTTCGCGAACTGGCGGCGGACGCACAGTTCGAAGAGGTGGCTTACCTGCTGCTGTACGGCGAACTGCCGACCCAGTTACAACTGGCCGGCTATACCGAGAAACTGAGCAAGCTGCGCGACCTGCCGCAAGCGCTGAAAGAAGTGCTGGAGCGCATCCCCGCCGACGCCCATCCGATGGATGTGATGCGCACCGGCTGCTCGTTCCTGGGCAACATTGAGCCGGAGAAGGATTTCTCCGAGCAGCACGACAAAACCGACCGCCTGCTGGCCGCGTTCCCGGCGATCATGTGCTACTGGTATCGCTTCAGCCACGACGGCAAGCGCATCAACTGCGTGACCGACGAAGCCTGCATCGGCGGCCATTTCCTGCACCTGTTGCATGACAAGAAACCGAGCGAATTGCACGTCAAGGTGATGAACGTTTCGCTGATCCTCTACGCGGAACACGAATTCAACGCCTCGACCTTCACCGCCCGGGTGTGTGCCTCGACGCTGTCGGATCTGTATTCCTGCATTACAGCCGCCATCGGTTCCCTGCGCGGCCCGCTGCACGGCGGGGCCAACGAAGCGGCGATGGAAATGATCGAGCGCTTCAGCTCGCCGGAAGAGGCGGTCGAGGGCACCCTCGGCATGCTGGCACGCAAGGACAAAATCATGGGCTTCGGCCACGCGATCTATAAGGACAACGATCCGCGCAATGAGGTGATCAAGGGCTGGTCGAAAAAACTCGCCGACGAAGTGGGCGACACGGTGTTGTTCCCGGTTTCAGAAGCCATCGACGCAACCATGTGGGAACAGAAGAAATTGTTCCCGAACGCCGACTTCTACCACGCCTCGACGTACCACTTCATGGGCATCCCGACCAAATTGTTCACACCGATCTTCGTCTGCTCACGCCTGACCGGCTGGGCGGCGCATGTGTTCGAACAACGTGCCAACAACCGCATCATCCGTCCAAGCGCCGAGTACGTCGGCGTCGAACAGCGCAAGTTCGTGCCAATCGAACAACGCTGACCGAGGAGGGCGCCGGTACTGGTTACTGAATCCCGACCTCTGTAGGGGCGGGGTTCAGCCCGGTGCCAGGCGCCCACCTTTTGAAATTACCGTGACCGAGTCCTGACGATGAACACTGAATTCCGCAAATCGCTGCCCGGCAGCTCTCTGGATTATTTCGACGTCCGTGCGGCGGTCGATGCCATTACACCCGGCGCCTACGACACCCTGCCGTACACCTCCCGCGTGCTGGCGGAAAACCTCGTGCGTCGCTGCGACCCTGCCACGCTCACCGATTCCCTGAAGCAACTGATCGAGCGCAAACGCGACCTCGACTTCCCGTGGTTTCCGGCCCGCGTGGTGTGCCACGACATTCTCGGCCAGACCGCCCTGGTGGACCTTGCCGGCTTGCGCGATGCCATTGCCCTGCAAGGCGGCGACCCGGCGCAAGTGAACCCGGTGGTGCCGACGCAATTGATCGTCGATCACTCGCTGGCCGTCGAGTCCGGCGGCTTCGATCCCGAGGCTTTCGAAAAGAACCGCGTCATCGAAGACCGTCGTAACGAAGACCGTTTTCACTTCATTAACTGGACCAAGAAAGCCTTCAAGAACGTCGACGTGATCCCGCCGGGCAACGGGATCATGCACCAGATCAACCTGGAGAAAATGTCGCCGGTGATCCAGGTGCGCGACGGCGTGGCTTTCCCTGATACCTGCGTCGGCACCGACAGTCATACCCCACATGTCGATGCACTGGGTGTGATCGCCATTGGCGTTGGCGGTCTGGAAGCGGAAAGCGTGATGCTCGGCCGCGCGTCGTGGATGCGTTTGCCGGAAAGCGTTGGCGTCGAGCTTACTGGCAAGCTGCAACCGGGCATCACCGCCACCGACATGGTGCTGGCGCTGACCGAATACCTGCGCAAACAAAAAGTCGTTGGCGCATGGCTGGAGTTCTTCGGCGAAGGCGCTTCCGCGCTGACCCTCGGCGATCGCGCGACCATTTCCAACATGGCCCCGGAATACGGCGCTACGGCAGCGATGTTCTACATCGACCAACAGACCATCGACTACCTGAAACTCACCGGCCGTGAAGACGAGCAAGTGCAACTGGTCGAGAACTACGCCAAACAGACCGGCCTGTGGGCCGACAGCCTCAAAGGCGCGCAGTACGAGCGTGGGCTGAGCTTCGACCTGTCCTCGGTGGTGCGCAACATGGCCGGCCCGAGCAATCCGCATGCGCGTGTCGCGACCTCGGATCTGGCCGCCAAAGGCATCTCCGGCCAATGGGACGATGTACCGGGGCAAATGCCCGATGGCGCGGTGATCATCGCCGCCATCACCAGCTGCACCAACACCAGCAACCCGCGCAACGTTATCGCCGCTGGCCTGCTGGCGCGTAACGCCAACAAACTCGGGCTGACCCGCAAGCCGTGGGTCAAGTCGTCCCTGGCACCCGGTTCGAAAACCGTGGCGCTGTATCTGGATGAAGCCGGCCTGACCAAAGAGCTGGAGCAACTCGGCTTCGGCGTCGTGGCCTTCGCTTGCACCACGTGCAACGGCATGTCCGGCGCGCTGGATCCGGTGATCCAGCAAGAGATCATCGACCGCGACCTGTACGCCACCGCCGTACTCTCCGGCAACCGTAACTTCGACGGGCGGATTCACCCGTACGCCAAGCAGGCGTTCCTCGCATCGCCGCCATTGGTGGTGGCTTATGCCATCGCCGGCACCATCCGTTTCGACATCGAAAAAGATGTACTGGGCGTGGTCGATGGCAAGGAAATCCGCCTGAAAGACATCTGGCCGAGCGACGAAGAAATCGACACGGTGGTCAAGGCCTCGGTCAAGCCGGAGCAGTTCCGCCAAGTGTACATTCCGATGTTCGCCATCCACGAAGACACCGGCCCGAAAGTCACGCCGCTGTACGACTGGCGCGAGATGAGCACCTACATCCGTCGTCCGCCGTACTGGGAAGGCGCGCTGGCCGGCGCGCGTCCGCTCAAGGGCATGCGCCCGCTGGCGGTGCTGCCGGACAACATCACCACCGATCACCTGTCGCCTTCGAACGCGATCATGCTCGACAGCGCAGCGGGTGAGTACCTGGCGAAAATGGGCCTGCCGGAAGAGGACTTCAACTCCTACGCCACGCACCGCGGCGACCACTTGACCGCGCAGCGCGCAACCTTCGCCAACCCGAAACTGTTCAATGAAATGGTGCAGGAAAACGGCAAGGTCAAGCAGGGGTCTCTTGCCCGCGTAGAGCCGGAAGGCAAAGTGATGCGCATGTGGGAAGCCATCGAAACCTACATGGAGCGCAAACAGCCGCTGATCATCATTGCCGGCGCCGACTATGGCCAGGGTTCGTCCCGGGACTGGGCGGCCAAAGGCGTGCGTCTGGCGGGGGTGGAAGCGATTGCCGCCGAAGGTTTCGAGCGCATTCACCGCACCAACCTGGTGGGCATGGGCGTGCTGCCGCTGGAGTTCCAGCCGGGCACCGATCGTAAAACCTTAGGAATAGACGGCAGCGAAACCTATGACGTGATCGGCGATCGCACCCCGCGCGCGACTCTGACGCTGGTGATCAACCGCAAGAACGGCGACCGCGTCGAAGTGCCGGTGACCTGCCGCCTCGACACCGCCGAAGAAGTGTCGATCTACGAGGCCGGCGGCGTGTTGCAGCGTTTCGCTCAGGACTTCCTCGAAGAGTCGGCGGTTGCCGTTTAACACGACGAGCCGCGCGGGATTTCAAGTCCCGCGCTGGCCATACAGGATCAATATGGCTCACGCATCTCAGATAAAAATCCCTGCCACCTACATGCGCGGCGGCACCAGCAAAGGCGTGTTCTTCAGCCTCAAGGATTTGCCCGAAGCGGCGCAGATGCCAGGCACCGCCCGCGATGCCTTGTTGCTGCGCGTGATCGGCAGCCCCGATCCGTACGAAAAGCAAATCGACGGCATGGGTGGCGCGACATCCAGCACCAGCAAAACCGTGATCCTGTCGAAAAGCATCAAGGCCGATCACGACGTCGATTACCTGTTCGGTCAGGTCGCCATCGACAAACCTTTCGTCGACTGGAGCGGCAACTGCGGCAACCTGTCGGCGGCGGTCGGTTCGTTCGCCATCAGCAATGGCCTGGTGGATGCCAGCCGCATTCCGCACAACGGTGTGGCGGTGGTGCGCGTGTGGCAGGCCAACATCGGCAAGACCATCATCGCTCATGTACCGATCACCAATGGCGAGGTGCAGGAAACCGGTGATTTCGAACTCGACGGCGTGACCTTTCCGGCGGCCGAAGTGCAGCTCGAATTCATGGACCCGGCGGCGGAAGAAGAGGGTGGCGGTGGTTCGATGTTCCCCACCGGCAATCTGGTGGATGACCTCGAAGTGCCGGGTGTCGGTACGCTCAAGGCAACCCTGATCAACGCTGGCATCCCGACCATTTTCATCAACGCCGAAGACATCGGCTACACCGGCACCGAGTTGCAGGGCGCGATCAACAGTGACCTGGAGGCTTTGGCGATGTTCGAAACCATCCGCGCTTACGGCGCGCTGCGCATGGGGCTGATTCAGCATCTGGACGAAGCCGCCAAGCGTCAGCACACGCCGAAGGTGGCGTTCGTTGCCCCACCTGCGGATTACATCGCGTCCAGCGGCAAGAAGATCACTGCCACCGACATTGATTTGCTGGTGCGCGCGCTGTCCATGGGCAAGCTGCACCACGCCATGATGGGCACGGCCGCGGTGGCGATCGGCACGGCGGCGGCGATTTCCGGCACCTTGGTCAACCTGGCGGCGGGCGGTATCGAACGCAACGCCGTGCGCTTCGGCCATCCGTCCGGCACCTTGCGCGTGGGCGCCGAGGCCACTCAGGTCAACGGTGAGTGGACGGTGAAAAAAGCCATCATGAGCCGCAGTGCCCGGGTGTTGATGGAAGGTTACGTTCGCGTGCCGGGGGATTCTTTCTAGCTTGATGTATCCCCCGTAGGAGCTGCCGAAGGCTGCGATCTTTTGATCTTGATCCTACAGTTGATCCTGTTGCCAAAATAAGAAAGTAGTAACTGACAGAGACTACCCTGAACCGAGGTCCCATCAACGAACCACTGACCGAGTGAATCGAACATGAGCGCCAACGTCGACCTGAACACCCGCCCCGACTACGACACGGTTCTGCAGGACATCGCCGACTACGTCCTCAATTTCAACATCCAGTCGCCCGAGGCGCTTGATACCGCCCGCAATTGCCTGATGGACACCCTCGGCTGCGGCTTGCTGGCGCTGCGTTTCCCCGAATGCACCAAACACCTGGGTCCTATCGTCGAAGGCACTGTCGTCCCCTGCGGCGCCCGCGTGCCCGGCACCAGCTATCGTCTCGACCCGGTCAAGGCCGCTTGGGACATCGGTTGCATCGTCCGCTGGCTCGATTACAACGACACCTGGCTCGCCGCCGAATGGGGCCATCCGTCCGATAACCTCGGCGGTATTCTCGCGGTGGCCGACCACCTGTCGCAAAAGCGCCTGGCCAATGGCGACGCCCCGTTGACCATTCGCGCTGTGCTGGAAGCCATGATCATGGCGCACGAGATTCAGGGCGTGATCGCCCTGGAGAATTCGTTCAACCGCGTCGGTCTTGATCACGTGATTCTGGTGAAAGTCGCCTCGACCGCCGTCACTGCCAAACTCATGGGCGCCAATCGCGAGCAGCTGCTGTCGGCGTTGTCCCATGCCTTTGCCGACGGCCAGGCGCTGCGCACTTACCGACATGCGCCGAACGCCGGATCGCGTAAATCCTGGGCGGCCGGAGACGCGACCAGTCGGGGCGTGCGTCTGGCGGACATTGCGATGCGTGGTGAGATGGGCATCCCCGGCGTACTGACCGCCAAGCAATGGGGTTTCTACGATGTACTGTTCAGCCACACCAACAACGACCTGGGGCTCAAGCCTGAAGGCAAGCGAGCTTTCAGTTTTTCCCGGCCGTTCGGCAGCTATGTGATGGAAAACGTGCTGTTCAAGATCAGCTTCCCCGCTGAGTTCCACGCGCAAACGGCCTGCGAGGCTGCCGTCACCCTGCATCCATTGGTCAGGAATCGCCTGCATGAAATCGACAGGATCGTTATCACCACCCACGAATCAGCGATCCGCATCATCTCCAAGGTCGGCCCGCTGGCCAACGCTGCGGACCGCGATCACTGCCTCCAATACATGACCGCCGTACCTCTGGTATTCGGCAATCTGGTGGCCGAGCAGTACGAAGACGACTTCCACGCCGCGCACCCGATTATCGATTTGCTGCGCGACAAAATGGTCATTGTCGAAGACCCGCGTTTCACCCGCGAATACCTGGAGGCGGACAAACGCTCCATTGCCAACGCGGTACAGGTGTTCTTCAAGGACGGCTCCAGCACCGATAACGTGATGGTGGAGTACCCGATCGGTCATCGCCGGCGCCGTGCTGATGGCATTCCGTTGCTGGAAGACAAGTTCAAGGCCAATCTGGCGACGCGCTTCACGGCTCAGCGAAGCGCCGAGATCCTTGCGCTGTGCAAGGACCCGGCAGCACTTGAGGCGACACCGGTGAACCGGTTTGTGGATTTGTTTGTGATCTGAACCGGGTGTACACGACACTCGGTAGGAGCCTGCGGCAGCTCCTACTTAAAGCGCCGCTCCACACCTTTCTCCACCAGAATCTTCGCCGAAATTTCTTCCACGGAGAAATGCGTGGAATTGATGTGGGGAATGTTCTCGCGTCGGAACAGATTCTCCACCTCGCGCACTTCGAATTCGCACTGCGCGTAGCTCGAATAGCGGCTGTTGGGCTTGCGTTCGTTGCGGATTGCGGTGAGGCGGTCCGGGTCGATGGTCAGGCCGAACAGCTTGTGCTGATGGGCGCGCAGGGCGGTCGGCAGTTGCAGGCGCTCCATGTCGTCTTCGGTCAGCGGGTAGTTGGCCGCGCGGATACCGAATTGCATGGCCATGTACAAACACGTCGGTGTTTTGCCGCATCGCGACACGCCTACTAGTATCAGATCAGCTTTGTCGTAATAGTGCGTGCGGGCGCCATCGTCATTGTCGAGGGCGAAGTTCACCGCCTCGATGCGCTCCATGTAATTGGAGTTATGGCCGATGGAGTGGGATTTGCCGACGGTGTAGGAAGAATGCTCGGTCAGCTCCTGTTCAAGGGGCGCCAGGAAGGTCGAGAAAATGTCGATCATGAAACCATTCGACGTTGCGAGAATCTCACGAATGTCCTGATTGACAATGGTGTCGAAAATAATCGGACGAAAACCATCGTTTTCGGCGGCTTTGTTGATTTGTTGTACCATTGCCCGCGCTTTATCAGCGTCGTCGATGTACGGTCGTATGATTTTGCTGAAGGTAATGTTTTCGAACTGCGCCAGCAGGCTTTGGCCGAGGGTTTCGGCGGTAATGCCGGTGCCATCGGAGATAAAGAAAGCAGATCGTTTCATTTGCACCTTGGGCCTTAAGCTAGTATCGATTCTTGGATATAGTAGGCGCGATTTGTCGGCCACCGATGGCCCGCATTCTCACTTATTTTCCAGGTCCAGGCCATACAGCCGGCAAAGGCTCCCCCGAGTCGCCGGCTTCTGAGCTTTTCCAACACAGTTAGTGGAGAGATCACCTTGGTAGAGTACGTAGTTTCCCTCGATAAGCTCGGCGTCCATGATGTAGAGCATGTGGGGGGCAAGAACGCATCCCTGGGCGAGATGATCAGTAACCTTGCAGGCGCCGGTGTATCGGTGCCAGGTGGCTTTGCCACGACAGCTCAGGCTTATCGTGATTTTCTGGAACTGAGCGGCCTGAACGATCAGATCCATGCCGCCCTCGACGCCCTGGACGTCGATGATGTAAACGCCTTGGCCAAGACCGGCGCCCAGATCCGTCAATGGATCATGGAAGCCGAGTTCCCCGAGAAGCTCAACGCCGAGATCCGCACCGCGTTCGCCACGCTGTCGGCCGGCAACCCTGACATGGCCGTGGCCGTGCGCTCTTCCGCTACCGCCGAAGACCTGCCGGACGCTTCCTTCGCCGGTCAGCAGGAAACCTTCCTGAACATCCGTGGTGTCGAAAACGTCATTCGCGCCGCCAAAGAGGTGTTCGCCTCACTGTTCAACGACCGCGCCATTTCCTACCGCGTCCACCAGGGCTTCGACCACAAGCTGGTGGCCCTGTCGGCCGGTGTGCAGCGCATGGTCCGCTCCGAAACCGGCACTGCCGGCGTGATGTTCACCCTCGATACCGAATCGGGCTTCCGTGACGTGGTGTTCATCACCGGCGCCTACGGCCTGGGTGAAACCGTCGTACAAGGTGCGGTGAACCCGGATGAGTTCTACGTCCACAAAGGCACGCTGGAAGCCGGCCGCCCGGCCATCCTGCGTCGCAACCTGGGCAGCAAAGCCATCAAGATGATCTACGGCGACGAAGCCAAGGCTGGTAAATCGGTCAAGACCATCGACGTGGACAAGGCCGATCGGGCACGTTTCTGCCTGACCGACGCCGAAGTCAGCGAGCTGGCCAAGCAGGCGATGATCATCGAGAAGCACTACAAGTGCCCGATGGACATCGAATGGGCCAAAGACGGCGATGACGGCAAGCTCTACATCGTGCAGGCCCGTCCGGAAACCGTGAAGAGCCGCACCCAGGCCAACGTCATGGAACGTTACCTGTTGAAAGAAACCGGCACCGTGCTGGTGGAAGGTCGCGCCATCGGCCAGCGCATCGGCGCCGGCAAGGTGCGGATCATCAAGGACGTGTCCGAGATGGACAAAGTCCAGCCGGGCGACGTTCTGGTTTCCGACATGACCGACCCGGACTGGGAACCGGTCATGAAGCGCGCCAGCGCCATCGTCACCAACCGTGGTGGCCGTACCTGCCACGCGGCGATCATCGCTCGCGAGCTGGGCATCCCGGCCGTGGTCGGTTGCGGCAACGCCACCCAGCTGTTGAAAGACGGCCAGGGCGTGACCGTTTCCTGCGCTGAAGGCGACACCGGTTACATCTTCGAAGGCGAACTGGGCTTCGACATCAAGAAAAACTCCGTGGATGCCATGCCGGAGCTTCCGTTCAAGATCATGATGAACGTCGGCAACCCGGACCGCGCCTTCGACTTCGCGCAGCTGCCGAACGCCGGTGTGGGCTTGGCCCGTCTGGAATTCATCATCAACCGCATGATCGGTGTGCACCCCAAGGCGCTGTTGAACTACGGCGGCCTGCCGCAGGAAATCAAAGACAGCGTCGACAAGCGCATTGCCGGTTACAACGACCCGGTCGGCTTCTACGTCGACAAACTGGTCGAAGGCATCAGCACCCTGGCGGCAGCGTTCTGGCCGAAAAAGGTCATCGTGCGTCTGTCGGACTTCAAGTCCAACGAATACGCGAACCTGATCGGCGGCAAACTCTACGAGCCGGAAGAAGAAAACCCGATGCTGGGCTTCCGTGGCGCTTCGCGTTACATCAGCGAATCGTTCCGTGACTGCTTCGAGCTCGAATGCCGCGCCCTCAAGCGCGTGCGTAACGAGATGGGCCTGACCAACGTTGAAATCATGGTGCCGTTCGTCCGTACCCTGGGCGAAGCGAGCCAAGTGGTCGATCTGCTGGCTGAAAACGGTCTGGCCCGTGGCGACAACGGTCTGCGCGTGATCATGATGTGCGAACTGCCGTCCAACGCGATCCTGGCTGAAGAGTTCCTCGAGTTCTTCGACGGCTTCTCCATCGGCTCCAACGACCTGACCCAGCTCACCCTGGGCCTGGACCGTGACTCCGGGATCATCGCGCACCTGTTCGACGAGCGTAATCCTGCAGTCAAGAAGCTGCTGGCCAACGCCATTGCCGCGTGCAACAAGGCCGGCAAGTACATCGGCATCTGCGGTCAGGGCCCTTCGGACCACCCGGACCTGGCCAAGTGGCTGATGGAGCAGGGCATCGAAAGCGTTTCGCTGAACCCCGATTCGGTACTGGAAACCTGGTTCTTCCTGGCTGAAGGTCAGGCTCAGGCCTGATTCGTGAATGAAGCCTCGGTCAAGTGGCCGAGGCTTTAAGGTTCAAGTAGGGCGGGCTCCATGTGGATGCCGCCCTTTTTTGTGCAAGAGCATATGCAAAGTAGCAGCAACCTATTTCCTGTCGCCCTGATCAGCGCCGAGCGGCGCGGCGATCTGAGCGAAGACGTCTATCGTTTGAAACCCGGCAACAGCCCCGACGGCACCGTTGAGCTGGCTGTGACACGCCTGGGCCTGGCCGATGAGCCGGCGGTGCGTGGCGTGCCGGTGATTCTGCTGCACGGCAGCTTTTCCAATCGGCGGTTCTGGTTCTCTCCCAAAGGCTTGGGCCTGGGCGCTTACCTGACGCGTCTGGGATTCGATGTGTGGATTCCGGAAATGCGTGGTCACGGCCTGTCTCAACGCAACCAGAACTATCGCAAGAACAGCGTCGCCGACTATGCGCGTTACGATTTGCCGGCCATTGGCGCGTTCGTGCGCGAGCAAAGCGGCCAGATCCCGCACTGGATCGGCCATTCGCTGGGGGGCATTACCCTGGCCGCGGCATTGGGCGGCCAGTACCTGGGCGAGCCCGCCGTGGCTTCCGCGGCGTTTTTCGGCACGCAAGTCAGCCGTACTTACTGGCCGTTGAAGTTTCCACCGGTGGAGTGGAGCGGGCGCTTCATTCTCAAGCGTTTTGCCCAATTGTCGGGCTCTCGGCTCAAGCGCGGCCCGGAGGACGAGCCGATAGGCCTGGCCCTGGAAAGCATGCGTTGGTACGGGCTGTTCGGCCGCTTCGGCGATGCCGACAAAGACTGGTGGGCGGGTTTGGCCGAGGTGCAATTGCCGGTGCTGGCCGTGAGTGCCGCGGGCGATCATCAGGACCCGACCTGGGCCTGCCATAAGTTGTTTGATCAAGTCGGCTCCGAGCACAAGCAGTTCATCACCCTTGGCCGCGAGCACGGCTTTGGCGATAATTTCGGTCACGTGGAAATGCTGGTCAGCAAGGCTGCGCAGGCTGAAGTCTGGCCGTTGGTGGCTCGCTGGCTGGCGGATCAACAGACACCTTTACTGGGTGAAAAGCCGGATTTGGCCACAGCGATTTGAGCCTGATGCTCTAACAAGGGCATTTCTCTCTGGTCGGCTTGCGGCTAATATGTGACGCATTGAGTGGTTCTGGTCACTTTGAGTGGCTGATGCGGTCGCTGGGTTCGTGCGAGCGGAGCGATTTGCAACCGTCCAGCCTTGGCCCGAGTATGCTGCATACTCGATTGTCTTCCTTGTTACAGGAGTTTCTCGATGAACCATTACCTCACGCCTGACCTGTGCGACGCCTATCCGGAGCTGGTGCAGGTGCTGGAACCGATGTTCAGCAATTTCGGCGGCCGTGATTCTTTCGGCGGCGAAATCGTGACCATCAAATGTTTCGAAGACAACTCGCGGGTCAAGGAGCAAGTCGAGCTCAAGGGCAACGGCAAGGTGCTGGTGGTCGACGGTGGCGGTTCCCTGCGCCGCGCGCTGTTGGGCGACATGCTGGCCGAGAAAGCCGCGAACAACGGTTGGGAAGGGCTGGTGATCTACGGTTGCATCCGCGACGTCGACGTCATCGCGCAAACTGATCTGGGGGTTCAGGCCCTGGCCAGTCACCCGATGAAAACCGACAGGCGCGGTGTTGGCGATCTCAACGTTGCCGTGACCTTCGCGGGCGTGACCTTTCACCCGGGCCACTACGTTTATGCGGACAACAACGGCGTGATCATCTCGCCAAGCCCGCTGAAAATGCCTGAATAAGCGCTGCTGGCTTTTTGTTTCAAGATTAGGGGTGAGGATGTTCGAGGAAGAAAACGCGCAGTGGGGGCTGGTGCATGCCCTGGTGCTGGACGGTAAAGGCGGTGCGCGTTCGATAGCCCGGACTGAACTCGATGACTTGCAGCTGCAGGCCCATGAAAGCCTGTGGCTGCACTGGGATCGCAGTCACCCGCAAACCCAGACCTGGCTGCGTAAATCCAGCGGGTTGAATGAATTTAGTTGCGACTTGTTGCTGGAAGAAAACACCCGACCGCGTCTTTTGCCGCTGCCGGACTCTGAACTGCTGCTGTTTCTGCGCGGGGTCAACCTGAATCCGGGCGCGGAGCCGGAAGACATGGTCTCGGTGCGGATCTTCGGTTCGGCCCAACGGGTGATTTCCTTGCGTTTGCGGCCGTTGCGTGCCACCGAAGAGTTGTTGGTGCAACTGGCCGACGGCAAAGGACCGAGAAGCGCTTCCGAGCTGATCCTGTATATGGCGCAATACCTCACCCATAAAGTGCAGGATCTGGTCGGCGACCTCTCGGAAGTTGTCGATGAGGAAGAAGAAAAGCTGGATGCCGACGAACGGTATACACCTGAGCATGGGGCTGTTTTGCAAATCCGCCGCAGGGCAGCTGGACTGAAGCGTTTTCTGGCGCCGCAGCGGGATATTTTCGGTCAGCTGACGCGGATAAAACTGCCGTGGTTCTGCGAAGACGATGGCGATTACTGGAACGAATTGAACAACAGCCTGACCCGGTATCTCGAGGAGCTGGAGTTGACCCGTGAGCGCGTGGGGCTGGTCCTGGAGGCTGAAGACCGGCGTTTGAGCGTGCGCATGAACCGCACGATGTACCGCTTCGGGATCATCACCGGGATCTTTTTGCCGATGAGTTTTCTGACCGGTCTTTTGGGCATCAACGTCGGTGGTATTCCGTTCTCTGCCAGCCCCTACGGCTTCCTGATCGCCTGCCTGTTGATGGTCTTGGTGGCGCTGGGGCAGTGGTGGTTATTCCGACGTTTGCGTTGGGTCTGACGATGAGCCATGTGACCCGACCAAATTTAACCGCGTCTTTGACAGACATCACGAGAGGTGCGTATGCACGATCCGTTTGAACAGTCTTTGCGTGACATGCTCAAAGCATCGCCGTCCAGCCGTGACGACGATGCCTGTCTGGGGCGTGTACTGAAAACCGCCAACCGCCAGGTCGGTGCCGGCGATCTGTTCAGCCTGCTGGGCCGTTGGCTGCCCGCGCTGATGATCGCCCTGAATAACGGATCGGCCCATGTCGCGCCGGTTTCTCGTCTGCGTAAACCTACCGCTCGCACTGCTGATAAGGCTGATTGAATATGGAACTTGATCTCTGGACTCAGAGCCTCGTCACTGCAATGACTGCGTTGTGGACCAAAGTTGCGAACTTCATTCCGAACCTGTTTGGCGCACTGGTTGTGCTGCTGCTGGGTTTTGTCGTGGCCAAGCTGCTGGACACGCTGCTCTCAAAATTGCTCGCCAAATTGGGCCTTGATCGCCTGATGGGTGGCACCGGACTGACCAAATTGTTGTCTCGTGCCGGCCTCCAGGTGCCTATTTCGACGCTGATCGGCAAAATTGTCTATTGGTTCGTCCTGCTGATTTTTCTGGTTTCTGCCGCAGAGTCCCTTGGGCTTGAGCGAGTTTCGGCTACGCTGGACATGCTGGCGCTGTATGTTCCGAAAGTATTCGGCGCGGCGCTGGTGCTGCTGGTAGGTGTCTTGCTGGCGCAACTGGCCAATGGGCTGGTGCGTGGCGCGGCAGAAGGCGTAGGGCTGGATTACGCCGCGGGACTGGGGCGGATTGCCCAGGGCCTGGTGATCATTATCAGTATTTCGGTTGCGATCAGCCAGTTGGAGGTCAAGACAGACCTGCTCAACCACGTGATTGTGATTGTCTTGATTACCGTTGGTCTGGCGGTTGCGCTGGCCATGGGGTTGGGAAGCCGGGAAATTGCCGGTCAGATTCTTGCGGGAATCTATGTGCGTGAGTTGTATCAGGTTGGGCAACAAGTGCGTGTTGGCGAGGTCGAAGGGCAGATCGAAGAGATCGGCACGGTGAAAACCACGGTGCTGACCGACGAGGGTGAGCTAGTCTCTCTCTCGAATCGGATTCTCCTGGAGCAGCATGTGAGTAGCCGCTAACCCGGCAAATCCTGCTAATGTATGCCGCCGCAAATTGCCCTGAAGGGCTGCGGCGGACATTGACCTGACTGTCGGCCAGACTTGTTTTGAATAAAGCTCAATCGCTCTCCACGCGCTACGACCCCCGCGAGCTCTCTGATGAGGAGTTGGTCGCGCGCTCGCACTCCGAGCTGTTTCACGTAACGCGCGCCTATGAAGAACTGATGCGGCGTTACCAGCGAACATTATTTAACGTTTGTGCACGATATCTGGGGAACGATCGTGATGCAGACGATGTCTGTCAGGAAGTGATGTTGAAGGTGCTGTACGGCCTGAAGAACTTCGAGGGCAAATCGAAGTTCAAAACGTGGCTCTACAGCATCACGTACAACGAGTGCATCACACAGTATCGGAAGGAACGGCGTAAGCGTCGCTTGATGGACGCTTTGAGTCTGGACCCCCTCGAGGAAGCGTCTGAAGAAAAGGCGCCGAAACCCGAGGAGAAGGGCGGACTTGATCGCTGGCTAGTGTATGTGAACCCGATTGACCGTGAAATTCTGGTGCTACGTTTTGTCGCAGAGCTGGAGTTTCAGGAGATCGCAGACATCATGCACATGGGTTTGAGTGCAACAAAAATGCGGTACAAACGCGCTCTAGACAAATTGCGTGAGAAATTTGCAGGCATTGCCGAAACTTAGTTTGGCGCAAATATCTCTTACGTGTAGGCAAGTTCTGATAGACTTGCCGCCGAGTTGTCCCCCGGTTTGCGGGACTGCTTCACAATCACCAGATGGGGATTTAACGGATGAAACTGAAAAACACCTTGGGCTTGGCCATTGGTTCTCTTATTGCCGCTACTTCGTTCGGCGCGCTGGCACAAGGCCAAGGCGCAGTTGAAATCGAAGGCTTCGCCAAGAAAGAACAGTACGACAGCGATCGTAACTTCAAGAACAACGGCAACCTGTTCGGCGGCTCGGTTGGTTACTTCCTGACCGACGACGTAGAAGTGCGTCTGGCCTACGACGAAGTGCACAACGTACGTGCAGATGATGGTCGCAACGTGAAGGGCGCTGATACCGCTCTGGACGCTCTGTACCACTTCAACAACCCAGGCGACATGATCCGTCCATACGTTTCTGCCGGTTTCTCGGACCAGAGCATTGGCCAGAACGGTTCGGGTCGTAACCGCTCCACTTTCGCCAACGTTGGCGGCGGTGCCAAGCTGTACTTCACTGAAAACTTCTACGCCCGTGCTGGTGTTGAAGCTCAGTACAACATCGACCAGGGCGACACCGAGTGGGCTCCTAGCGTCGGTATCGGTGTGAACTTCGGTGGCGGCTCCAAGCCTGCTGCTGCTCCAGTTCCAGCACCAGCTGAAGTGTGCTCCGACAGCGACAACGATGGCGTTTGCGACAACGTTGACAAGTGCCCTGACACCCCAGCCAACGTAACTGTTGACGCTGATGGCTGCCCAGCAGTTGCTGAAGTTGTTCGTGTTGAGCTGGACGTGAAATTCGACTTCAACAAGTCGACAGTCAAGCCTAACAGCTACGGCGACATCAAAAACCTGGCTGACTTCATGAAGCAGTACCCAAACACCACTACTGTTGTTGAAGGTCACACTGACTCCGTCGGTCCTGACGCTTACAACCAGAAACTGTCTGAGCGTCGTGCAAACGCCGTTAAGCAAGTTCTGACCAACCAGTACGGTGTTCAGTCGTCCCGCGTTCAGTCTGTTGGCTACGGCGAATCCCGCCCAGTTGCTGACAACGCCACTGAAGCTGGCCGTGCTGTAAACCGTCGCGTAGAAGCGAAGGTTGAAGCTCCAGCTAAGTAATTAGCTCGCAGCTCAAGAAAAGCCCGGCTTAGGCCGGGCTTTTCTTTGTCTGCGATTTGGTGAAGAGGGAGTAATAGGTAGGGTTCAGGCTGATTGATCGGCCACCATCGCGGGCAAGTCGCGCTCCCACAGAGATGAAGTTGCACAGGCTGCCACGGCACCGATCACCAGGATCGCCGGGCTTTTCAACTGAAAGCTGAGGGCATCCTCTTCCATTGTTGTCAGGTTGCTCCGGCATTCCCGTTGGTGCGGCAGCGAAGCGTTTTCGATCATTGCCACGGGTGTGTTGGCTGCCATTCCGCCGGCCAGCAGTTGTTCGCGGATCTCACTGAGTTTCGCCACGCCCATGTAGACCACCAGTGTGGTGCCGCCTTGAGCCAGAGCCTGCCAGTTCAGGCTACTGTCATCCTGAGTGTGCGCCGTGACCAGTGTCACGCCACGGGCGACGCCCCGCAGTGTCAGCGGAATATCACATTGGGTCGCGCCGGCAAGGCCAGCGGTGATGCCATTGACCAATTCAACCTCGACCCCTCGTTCACGTAACCACTGCGCCTCTTCACCGCCGCGCCCGAAGATGCACGGATCGCCACCCTTGAGCCGCACCACGCATTTGCCGTGGCGGGTATAACGCAACATCAGGCGATGAATGAAGGCTTGAGGCGTGGAGCGACAGCCGCCGCGCTTGCCCACAGGAATAATTCGCGCATTCGGGCAATGCTCCAGTACCGCAGGATTGACCAGATCGTCGATCAACACCACGTCCGCTTCGCGCAACGCACGAACTGCCTTGAGGGTCAGCAATTCCGGATCGCCGGGACCCGCACCCACCAGCCAGACTTTTGCACTCATAGTGTTTTCCTCACGAGGTGACGGCGACTGGCTGCGCAGTGGCGGCCAGCAAACGCTTGATT
Source organism: Pseudomonas sp. Pseusp18 (assembly GCF_059506005.1). Classification (NCBI taxonomy): domain Bacteria; kingdom Pseudomonadati; phylum Pseudomonadota; class Gammaproteobacteria; order Pseudomonadales; family Pseudomonadaceae; genus Pseudomonas; species Pseudomonas sp. Pseusp18. Next base: position 4,621,397 of record NZ_CP169240.1, on the reverse strand, counting down.
TCCGGGACGCAGGAACCGCATTGCGTGCCGCAGCCCAATTCTTGTTTCAAACCCTGCAAGTCCAGGCCACGACCAATGCCGGCACAGACTGCGTTCTGGCTGACGTTCATGCAGTTGCACAGGATTTTGCTGCCGGATGCAGGGGCGCCAGCGTTGCCTGGAGGCGCACTCAACGGAGCCAGTAGCCAACGGCGCAGCTGTTCGTCGGCGCGACCTTCGAGCCATAGGCTTTGCAGCCAATGTTGGGCGAGTGTTTCACCGGCCAGGCGAATCGCGGTGATCCGGCCGTTCTCGATACGCACCCGCTTACCGATCGAGCGCCGGGGATCGTCATAGGCCAACACCGGGCCGTCGTTGAGCCCCAGGCATTGATCGATATCACGCAATAGCTGTGGCTCTGGCGCGGTGGCGCTGGCAGCGCGTATCAGCAGCGCAGGGCGTTCACGGCCGGCGAGGCTGAGGCTGGCGTAGGAAAACGCCTCACAGAGTGGTCGCAGTGTCTCCAGGTGCTGTTGAACATCGCCTTCAATCAGGGCGAAAAGCTGCCAAGGCAAATTCACTGGCTCGAGTCGCACGCCGCTATGTTTGAGTTCCGGCTGTTTCGACAATGGATCGAAGGCGGGAAGGGTGAGGGTATTCACGCCGCCCTTGAGAAAACGGTCGCCCCAATGCATCGGCAGGAAAGCCTGGCCCGGACGTACGCTGTCGTCGCTGCTGACCGGCAGGATCACCGCGCCCCGGCGACTTTTCAGATTGATCAGGTCGCCAGGTTGCAGGCGATGCCGACGCAGTTCATCCGGGTGCAGGCTCAACACGGCTTCGCTGACATGGCCGAACAGCTGCGCGGCGGTGCCGGTGCGGCTCATGCCGTGCCATTGGTCGCGCAGGCGGCCGGTGATCAGGGTCAGCGGGAAACGCGCATCGCGTTGTTCCTTGGCGGCGCGATAGGGGTCGGCCACGAACTGCGCACGCCCGCTGGCGGTCGGGAAAACCCCTTCAAGGTACAACCGCGGGGTGCCTTCGCGGGCTCCGGCGGGGAAGGGCCATTGCTGCGGTCCGAGCTGGTCGATCAACTCATGACTGATACCTGACAGGTCGAGGTCGCGGCCGCGAGTCAGTTGTTTGTATTCGTCGAAGACCTGTGCCGGGGTTTCAAAGGCAAACAGGCTGGAGGCTCCAGGACGCAGGTGTTTTTCCAGGCGCTGTGCGAAATCCACCGTGATCGCCCAATCGGGCCGAGCTTCACCGGGGGTGCCGATAGCTCGGCGGACGTGGGAAATACGTCGCTCGGAGTTGGTGACCGTGCCGTCCTTTTCACCCCAACTGGCAGCGGGCAGCAGCAGATCGGCGAACGCGGCGGTTTCGGTGGTGTGGAAGGCTTCCTGCAGCACCACGAACGGGCAGGCTTGCAGCGCCTCGCGCACAGCGGTCTGGTCCGGCATCGACTGGGCAGGGTTGGTGCAGGCGATCCACAGGGCTTTGATCTTGCCGCTGCGCATCTGCTCGAACAGTTCGATGGCTGTTAGCCCGGTGTTTTCGGGCAGTTGATCGACGCCCCAGTAGGCGGCCACTTGCGCGCGGTGTTCGGCATTGGCCGCTTCACGATGGCCTGGCAGCAGGTTCGACAAACTGCCGGTTTCCCGACCGCCCATGGCATTAGGCTGACCGGTCAGCGAGAAAGGTCCTGCGCCGGGCCGGCCGATTTGCCCGGTAGCCAGGTGCAGGTTGATCAGCGCGCTGTTCTTCGCGCTGCCGGCAGTGGACTGATTCAGCCCCATGCACCACAGCGACAGAAAGCTCGGTGACGTGCCGACCCATTCCGCGCATTGCTGCAGTTGCTCGACGCTGATGCCACAGAGTTGCGAGACCATTGCCGGGGTGTAGTCGCGTACCAGGTTTTTCAGCTCGGCCAAGCCTTCGGTGTGGGCCTTGATGAAGTCGCGGTCGATCCAGTCTTCCCACAGCAGCAGGTGCAAAATCCCATGGAACAAGGCGACATCGGTACCGGGCAGAATCGCCAGGTGCAGGTCAGCCAAATCGCAGGTGTCGGTGCGCCGTGGGTCGATGACGATGACTTTCATCTGCGGACGGCGGGATTTGGCCTCTTCCAGGCGACGAAACAGGATCGGGTGGGCGTAGGCCATGTTGCTGCCGACGATCATCACGCAGTCGCTCAGTTCCAGGTCTTCGTAGTTGCAGGGCGGAGCGTCGGCGCCGAGGCTGCGTTTGTAGCCGACCACCGCTGAAGACATGCACAGCCGTGAATTGCTGTCGATGTTGTTGGTGCCCACCAGCGCTCGCGCCAGTTTGTTGAAGGCGTAGTAATCCTCGGTCAGCAATTGCCCGGAGATATAGAACGCGACGCTGTCCGGGCCGTGTTCGGCGATGGTTTGGGCGAAGACGCTGGCGGCGTGATCGAGGGCGCTGTCCCAATCGGTGCGGCTGCGGGCCAGGCCCTTGCCCAGGCGCAGTTGCGGGTATAGCGCCCGGGCCGTCAGGTCGCCAGTCAGATGCAAGGTCGAACCTTTGCTGCACAATTTGCCGAAGTTGGCCGGGTGCGCCGGATCGCCGCTGACGCCGAGAATGCGCTCGCCGTCGTGCTCGATCAGCACGCCGCAGCCGACCCCGCAATAGCAGCAGGTAGAGGCGGTGATTTGGCGGTCCATCAGCTTGCTTCCCGCAAGGCCAGCAACACCCGGCCATTCTCGACCCGTGCCGAATGATGGTGGGCGCAGCCGATATCGGGAGCCTGGGCCTCGCCGGTTTCCAGGTCGATCTGCCAGTTGTGCAGCGGACAGGCGACCCGTTTGCCGTAGATCAAACCCTGGGACAGCGGTCCGCCCTTGTGCGGGCAGCGGTCGTCGAGGGCGAAAACCTCATCGTCGCTCGTACGAAAAATCGCGATGTCGCCTTTCGGGCCGGCGACGATCCGCGAGCCAAGGGTGTTGATCTCTTCCAGTGCGCAGATATCCAGCCAGTTCATACCGACACCTCCAGGTTCTTCACGGGAATGACCTCGAATTCTTTTTTCAGCAGTGGTTGTTCGAGGCGTTCCTTCCACGGGTCCTGTTCGAACGACAGGGAGAATTGCAGGCGTTCGTTCAAGGCCTTGCGCCGTACCGGGTCTTCCAGCACGGCTTTCTTGATGTGTTCCATGCCAACCCGTTGCAGGTAATGCACGGTGCGCTCGAGGTAGAAGGCTTCTTCGCGGTACAGCTGCAGGAAAGCACCGTTGTATTCGCGCACTTCTTCGGCGGTTTTCAGCTTGACGAAGAATTCCGCGACTTCGGTTTTGATCCCGCCGTTGCCACCGATGTACATCTCCCAGCCGGAGTCCACGCCGATAATTCCGACGTCCTTGATCCCTGCTTCCGAGCAGTTGCGTGGGCAACCGGAGACGGCCAGTTTCACTTTGTGCGGCGACCACATGTTGAACAGGTCATGCTCAAGCTCAATGCCCAGTTGTGTGGAATTCTGGGTGCCGAAGCGACAGAACTCACTGCCGACGCAGGTTTTCACGGTGCGGATGGATTTGCCGTAGGCGTGGCCGGACGGCATGTCCAGGTCTTTCCAGACGCCCGGCAGGTCTTGCTTTTTGATCCCCAGCAAGTCGATGCGCTGGCCGCCGGTGACCTTGACCATCGGCACGTTGTACTTGTCGGCCACGTCGGCGATGCGCCGCAGTTCTGAAGGATTGGTCACACCGCCCCACATCCGCGGGACGACAGAGTAAGTGCCGTCTTTCTGAATGTTGGCGTGGGCACGTTCGTTGATCAGGCGCGATTGCGGATCGTCCTTGGCCTCGCCGGGCCAGGTGGAAATCAGGTAGTAGTTGAGCGCCGGGCGGCAGGTGGCACAGCCGTTCGGGGTGCGCCAGTTCAGGTAGCTCATGGTGCCGGCGATGGTCAGCAGGTGCTGGTCGCGGATGGCTTGGCGGATTTGCCCGTGGTTGAGGTCGCTGCACCCGCAGATGGCTTTTTCGCTTTTCGGTTTGACGTCTGCCGCACCGCCCACGGTGTTGATCAGGATCTGTTCGACGAGGCCGGCGCAAGAGCCGCAGGAGCTGGCGGCCTTGGTGTGTTTCTTCACGTCGTCGACGCTGAACAGCCCGTGTTCCTGAATGGCTTTGACGATGGTGCCTTTGCACACGCCGTTACAGCCGCAGACTTCGGCGGTGTCGGCCATGCTCATGGCTTTGTCCTGGCCTTGATGTCCTACATCGCCTAAAGCATTTTCGCCAAACATCAAGTGATCGCGGATCTCGCCGATGGCATGGTTCTCACGGATCTGCCGGAAATACCAACCGCCGTCTGCCGTATCGCCGTACAGACAGGCCCCGACCAGCACGTCATCCTTGATCACCAGTTTTTTGTACACCCCGCCGATCGGGTCGGAGAGGGTGATGGTTTCGGTGCCTTCGCCGCCCATGAAGTCGCCAGCGGAGAACAGGTCGATGCCGGTGACTTTCAATTTGGTCGACGTCACCGAGCCCTTGTAGGTGGCGAAGCCCAGTTGGGCGAGGTGGTTGGCGCACACCTTGGCTTGTTCGAACAGCGGCGCGACCAGGCCGTAGGCGGTGCCGCGGTGGCTGGCGCATTCGCCGATGGCGTACACCCGAGGGTCGTAGGTTTGCATTGTGTCGTTGACCAGAATCCCGCGGCTGCAAGGGATGCCGGCTTTTTCCGCGAGTTCGGTGTTGGGGCGAATACCGGCGGCCATCACCACCAGGTCGGCGGGGATGATGTCACCGTTCTTGAACTGCACCGAGCCGACCCGGCCATTGCCGGCGTCGTGCAAGGCCTGGGTCTGTTCGCACAGGCGGAAATGCAGGCCGCGGGCTTCCAGGGCGGTTTGCAGGAGTTGGCCGCTGGTTTTGTCCAGTTGGCGCTCCAGCAGCCATTCGCCGATGTGCACCACGGTGACGTGCATGCCCCGCAGCATCAGGCCGTTGGCGGCTTCAAGGCCCAGCAGGCCGCCACCGATGACCACGGCGTGCTTGTGGGTCTTGGCGGTGTCGATCATCACCTGGGTGTCGGCGATGTCGCGGTAGCCGATCACGCCCTGCAAAGTATTGCCGGGGATCGGCAGGATGAACGGGGTCGAGCCGGTGGCAATCAGCAGGCGGTCGTATTCAGCCTCAGTGCCGTCTTCGGCGATGACCCGGCGTTTGACCCGGTCGATCTCCACCACTTTGCGGTTGAGCAGCAGCTTGATGTTGTTTTCCAGGTACCAGTCCAGATCGTTGAGCACGATCTCTTCGAACGTCTGTTCGCCAGCCAGCACGGGCGACAGCAGGATGCGGTTGTAGTTGGTATGCGGTTCGGCGCCGAAGACCGTGATGTCGTACAGCTCATTACTCAGCTTGAGCAGTTCTTCCAGGGTACGAACCCCGGCCATGCCGTTGCCGATCATCACCAGTTTTAGTTTTTTCATCAGGTTCTCCGGGGAGCTCGGGCCTGCCTCATCAGGGCATTCAGGCCTTGCTCGACAAAATTTTGCGCAAACAAAAAAAGGCGTCCCGCTAGCTAACTAGCGAGGACGCCTTTGTCCTTGTCCCGTTCTCTCGGGCAGCGCAGCCTTCTACGTTGAAGGCCGGGCTTTATGTCTGTTGGGAAAGGTAATGCAGTGGTTGTGCCAAGTCTCGCAAGGGCCGGATTTATGGGCTCTCGTCATGGGAGGAGGGTGTTTGCGTGCACCGGTTCAAGGCGCGACGCCCGGTTTTGAAGCAGAAAAATCAAAAGATCGCAGCCTGTGGCAGTTCCTGCAGGAGATCGTGGGCACCCGTAGGAGCTGCCGCAGGCTCGGGCCGCGTTCGGACGATCTTTTGATCTTTTAACCGTGAAACAACAAAAACAGCAGCACCAGATTCACCAGTAACGACACCAGCGCCAACGTCCGCCAAACCTTCAACGGTTCGCGCTCCAGCAACGGTCTGGGGCGCACGCTCAAACTGCGTCGTTCTCCCTGTTCCAGCAGCAACAACCATTCTTCGGCCGTTTCAAAGCGCTGATCCGGGGTTACCGCCACCGCGCGCTCCAGACTCTGCGCGATCCATTCCGGCAGGTCGGGCCGGTAGCGACTGGCGCTGACAGGCACGCCAAACCGTGGGCGCTGGAACGCTTCGATTTCGCCGTAGGGATAATGCCCGGTGAGCAGGTAATACAAGGTCACGCCGACGGCATACAGATCCTGTTGTGGTGTCGGCGGGTCGCCGCGAAACGCTTCCGGCGCGATATAGCTGGGCGTTCCAGGCAGGGCGAAGGCTTGATCTTCGGACAGCCCCGGACAGTAGGCGAGGCCGAAATCCAGCAGACGCAACTCGCCGTCGTCCCCCAGCAGCAGGTTCTCCGGTTTGATATCGCGATGCAGAATCTGCCGTCGATGCAGGATGCCGACAGCCCGCAGCAAGCGTTCGGCCAGGTCCTGCCATTGCGCCAGTGGCAGTGTTGTGACGCGCTCATGCAACTCGGCCAGGGTCGACCCGGAATATTCACGCATCACGTAGTACAAATGCTGACGCTGACTGGCGGCATGGACTTCAGGGAAATGCCGACCGGCCACGCGCTTGAGAAACCATTCCTCCGACAACAAGGCCTGTCCGGCCTGGTGATCGTCACGCAGAGCGCCGGGCAAGGTTTTCAGCAGCCAGGGCTGTTGTTGTCCGTCGCGCACCCGGTAGAGCAGCGATTGCTGGCTCTGGCCGAGGACCCCTTCGACCTGCCAGCCTTCGAAGGTCTGGCCCGGTTTCAGTGCAGGTGGGAGCGGCCATTGCTGCAAATGAATCAGCGCATCGCCAATGCTGGTTTCGCCGAGGGCATCGACTCGTACCAGTAGAGCACTGGCATTGTCTTGACTGCCGGCCAGGTGCGCGGCGCTGACCAAGGTCTGGGCGGCACTGTTGAGGTCCGGTTGGTCGCGCAGAATCGCCGCGATGGCAGTGTCGCCCAGCACGGCCCAGATGCCGTCGCTGAGCAGCACGAAACTCTCGTTCAGGCGCAGTTCGCCATCCAGAAAGTCCAGCACCAGATGTTGATCCAGCCCCAGGGCCCGTTTGAGCACATGCTGCATGCCCGGTTGGTCCCAGACGTGATCCTCGCTCACCCGTTGCAAGGTGTCGGCGTGCCAGCGGTAAACCCGGCAATCGCCGACATGCGCCAAAGTGAAACGCCTGCCGCGCATCACCAAGGCACTGACCGTGGTCAGCAGCGGCTGCCCGCCGCCGTTGGCCTGCAACCAGCGGTTTTGCGCCAGTAGCAGACGATCGAGTGCCTGGGCGACACCCCAGGTTTCCGGGGTGGCGTAGTAGTCCAATGCCAGCGCCTGCAAGGTCGAACGGGCCGCGAGACCGCCATCGGCGCATTGGCTGACGCCGTCGGCGATGGCGAACAGGTAACCCTTGCTCGCCGCCAGTGCCGGGGCCGGAGTGACCAGGCGCAGGGCGTCCTGGTTCTCTTCGCGAGGCCCGATGGCGCTGGCTTCGGCAAAACTCAGTTGCAGGCTCATTCAGCCCTCACACTCGAGCAGCGGTGACGGCTGCCGAACCCCAAGTGGTTCTCCAGCGACGTTTCACCCCGTGCAGACCGAACCAGGCGAGTACGCCGAGGCTGGCGAACAACCACAAGGCCATTTGATAGCTGCCGGTACTTTGCTTGATCGCGCCCATGCCGGCCGCCAGTGCGAAGCCACCGATGCCGCCGGCCATGCCGATCAAACCGGTCATCACACCGATCTCCCGACGAAAACGCTGTGGGACCAACTGGAATACTGCACCGTTACCTGCACCTAAACCGAGCATAGTGCAGACGAAAAGCGCCAACGCTGCGTAGGAACTCGGCAGATTGAAACCCACTGTTGCAATGCAGATCGCTGCCACGGTGTACATCGCCAACAGGGTGCGAATCCCGCCGAAGCGATCCGCCAGCGCGCCGCCCAATGGGCGCATCAGGCTGCCACCGAATACACACGCCGCGGTGTAGTAACCGGCAGTGACCGGGCTCAGGCCGTACTGGTCGTTGAAGTAGCCGGGCAGGGCGCTGGCCAGGCCGATGAAACCGCCGAAGGTCACGCTGTAGAAAAACATGAACCACCAGCTGTCGCGGTCACCCAGGGCCTTGAGGTAGTCGGCCATGGACTTGGCTTTCGGCCGCTCAGGGGCATTCTTGGCCAGCCAGGCGAAGACGATCAGGGTCAGGATCAACGGAATCAGGGCGAAGCCGAACACGTTGCTCCAGCCATACGCGGCGGCCAGCACCGGGGCGATCAGGGCGGCGAGCACGGTGCCCGAGTTACCGGCACCGGCGATGCCCATGGCTTTGCCTTGGTGCTGCGGCGGATACCATTGCGAGGCCAGCGGCAGGGCGACGGCGAAGGACGCACCGGCCATGCCGAGGAACAGGCCCAGCAACAGCGCCTGCTCGTAACTGTGGATGCCGACTTTCCAGGCAACGAGCAGGGCGCTGATGACGATTATCTGGCCGATGATCCCGGCGGTTTTTGGCGACAGGCGATCAGCCAGCAGGCCCATCGCAAAGCGCAGTACGGCGCCGGCCAGAATCGGCGTGGCCACCACCAGCCCGCGCTGTTGGGTGGTCAGGTGCAGGTCAGCGGCGATCTGCACCGCCAGGGGGCCGAGCAGGTACCAGACCATGAAGCTCAGATCGAAATAGAGGAAGGCTGCGAACAGTGTCGGGGTATGGCCGGATTTCCAGAAGCTTGAATTCATCGCGCACCTCAGCTGTCAGGCGTATCAAGAAGGAGTCATGAGCTTGCAGGTGGGGCGCCGCAACGGCCGCACCACCAGCCCCGGTCTCTGGGGCCAAAACGTAAAAACGCCGCTACCTGATTCGCAAAAGGGGGCGAATGAGGTGAGCGACGTCTTTGTCGTAGGTGGGGCAACCGCCGTTGGTTACCTTGCAGGGATTACTTAGCGAGATCTGTGCCAACAAGGGAAACCGAGTCGAGGCCTTCAGCCAAGCAACTCACTCATGGCAATGATCTGCTCCGCCACCTGTATCAGCTTCTGCTGGCGGCTCATGGCCTGGCGGCGCATCAGGGTGTAGGCCTCTTCTTCGTTGCAGTCCTTCATCTTCATCAGCAGCCCCTTGGCCAGCTCGATGCGCTTGCGCTCGGCCAGTTGCTGGTCGCGGGCGTGCAGTTGCGCGCGCAGGGCCTGGTCGCTTTCAAAGCGCGCCATGGCCACATCGAGAATCGGCTGCAAGCGTTGTGCGTGAATACCTTCAACGATGTAGGCACTGACGCCGGACTTGATTGCCTGGCGCATCACGCCGGGGTCGTGCTCGTCGGTGAACATTACGATTGGCCGAGGTTGATCACGAGTCACCAGCACCACTTGCTCCATCACATCGCGGCTCGGTGACTCGGTATCGATCAGAATCACGTCCGGACGCACCGTTTCGACGCGCGCGGGCAGGTCAATGGTCAGGCCGGACTCGTCGATGACCTCGAACCCGGCTTCGGTCAGGGCCGCTTTCAGACGCCCGACTTTTTTCGCGGTGTCATTGATCAGCAGGATACGCAACATATTCGCAGGCTCCTGTCAGCGGCTGGCGAGAAGGGGAGCGCTGTCGCTCATGGCGTGCAGCGTGAAGCTGCGGGCATAGCCGGTCGGGTCCGAGCCGTCCCAAATTTTGCCGTCGATCAGTTGACTGCTGCGCATTTCCTGAGCCTGGGCGGGTACACCGACAGCGGTGGCGGCCTCTCGGTACAAGTCTAGTTGCTGGACCTGACGGGCCACGCCGAGGTAATCCGGGTCGTCGCGCAATAAGCCCCAGCGACGGAACTGGGTCATGAACCACATACCGTCGGACAAATACGGCAGATTGACCTCGCCGCCACCGTGGAAACGCATCGCGTGCGGGTCTTGCCAGTGATTGCCCAAACCGTCGATGTAGTCACCGAGCAAGCGCGGTTCGATGCAATCGAGCGGGGCATCGAGGTATTCGGGGGCGCTCAACAATTGCGCGGTGCTGCGGCGATTTTCGCGGTTGGCTTCGATGAAGCGGCTGGCCTCGAGGATCGCCATCACCAAGGCCCGGGCGGTATTGGGGTATTGCTCGACGAAGGCGCGGGTGCAGCCGAGGACTTTTTCCGGGTGATCGGGCCAGATGGTCTGAGTGGTGGCCATGGTGAACCCGAGATTCTGTTGCACCGCGCTGGCAGCCCACGGTTCGCCGACGCAGAACCCGTCGATGCGCCCGGCTTGCAGGTGCGCGACCATTTGTGGCGGCGGCACCACCACGCTGTCGACATCCTGCAACGGATGAATGCCCTGACTCGCCAGCCAGTAATACAGCCACATGGCGTGGGTGCCCGTGGGAAATGTCTGGGCGAAGGTCAGTTTTGGGCGACTTTGGTGCACGTGGTGGTCCAGTGCTTCAGGACTGGTCACACCCAAGGCCTGCAAGCCGTGGGAGAGGTTGATGCTCTGGCCGTTCTGGTTCAGGCCCATGAGCACGGCCATGTCGGTGGACGCTACGCCGCCGATGCCCAGGTGCACGGCGTAAATAAGGCCGTACAGGCTGTGGGCGGCGTCCAGTTCGCCGCTGACCAGTTTGTCCCGCAGGTTGGCCCAGGACGACTGGCGCTTGAGGTTCAGGGTCAGGCCGTAAGGCTGGGCGAAGCCCTGGGTGGCGGCGACTACCACTGAGGCGCAGTCGCTCAGGGCCATGAAGCCAAGGTTTATTTCGGTTTTTTCCGGGGCATCGCTGCCGTTGACCCAGGCCAGTGGGCCGGCTGATGGTTCATTCATCGATTTGCACCTTCCAAAAAAAACGTCGTCCCATGGCCTCTGCGCGAGCAGAGCCGGTGACGACGCCATTGTCCTGCCACTCATCCCGTCGTTGGCATGAGTGCTGATGACCATGTTGGTGCAAGGCATATGCCATCGCCGGCTGATTTTGTCGCGCGCCTCGCGTGAAGCTCTGATGCACGGCTATAATCGCCGCCTCTCATCGCCAACCGAGTCAAGCCTGCCCATGTACACCCTGGCCCGTCAGCTGCTGTTCAAACTTTCCCCGGAAACCTCCCACGATCTGTCCCTGGACCTGATCGGCGCGGGCGGGCGTTTGGGCCTCAACGGCTTGCTGTGCAAGGCACCGGCAAAAATGCCGGTGACGGTCATGGGCCTGGAATTCCCGAACCCGGTGGGTCTGGCGGCCGGTCTGGACAAGAACGGCGCGGCGATCGACGGATTTGCCCAACTGGGTTTCGGTTTCGTCGAAATCGGCACCATCACCCCGCGCCCGCAACCGGGTAATCCGAAACCACGGATTTTCCGCTTGCCGCAAGCCGAGGCGATCATCAACCGCATGGGTTTCAACAACCTTGGCGTCGATCACTTGCTCGCTCGCGTGGCCGCGGCCAAGTACAAGGGCGTGCTGGGTATCAACATCGGCAAGAACTTCGATACGCCGGTTGAACGTGCGGTCGACGATTACCTGATCTGCCTGGACAAGGTTTACGCCCATGCCAGCTACGTGACGGTCAACGTCAGCTCGCCGAACACGCCGGGCCTGCGCAGCCTGCAATTCGGCGACTCGCTCAAGCAATTGCTCGCCGACCTGGCCACGCGCCGGGCGGAATTGGCCCAGCGCCACGGCAAACATGTACCGCTGGCGATCAAGATCGCGCCCGACATGAGTGATGAAGAAACCGCTCAAGTCGCCCAGGCGTTGATCGAAACCGGAATGGATGCGGTGATCGCCACCAACACCACCCTGAGTCGCGTTGGTGTCGAAGGTCTGGAGCATGGTGACGAGGCGGGCGGGTTGTCCGGCGCGCCGGTTCGCGACAAGAGCACCCACACCGTGAAGGTGCTGGCGGCGGAACTGGCCGGTCGCTTGCCGATCATCGCCGTGGGCGGTATCACCGAAGGCAAGCACGCGGCTGAGAAAATCGCTGCGGGTGCGAGCCTGGTGCAGATATATTCGGGCTTTATCTATAAAGGCCCGGCACTGATTCGTGAATCGGTAGATGCCATCGCCGCGTTGTGCTGAAGGCAGTGTAGGGGCCTTGTGCTGAGGGCTTTTGTGGCGAGGGAGCTTGCTCCCGCTCGGCTGCGAAGCAGTCGTAAATCCTGCAACCGCGTTTTACCTGACACACCGGGTTGATTGGTTTTGGGGCCGCTTCGCAGCTCAGAGGGAGCAAGCTCCCTCGCCACAGAAACGACTTCACCACCGTAGTTCTTTGCAGGCATAAAAAAGGGCTCCTCGAAGGAGCCCCTGGGCCGAAGCCCGCCGTCCGGATAGGACGTGCGTGGTTAAGTCGTAGCGTAATCAGATTGTCGTGTCGGAGTGTGTGCCCTGTATTAGCCGACGGCGTGAAGTTCGTTGAGTCTGTGGATTCCCGCAGTGCCGGTCATACCGTCCCAATTGTCGCCGCGTCCTTCTCGCCAGCCATTGATCCAGGCTTGGCGTACCGACGGTAGAGTAAAAGGGCAAAGCTCACGGGATTTACCACCAACGCCATATTGATATCCGCGCAAAAATGCTCTTTCCAACGGATCACGCTTAAGTCTTCTCATAGGGTGTTTCCCTCACTTGTTGACTGTATGTATCGCGTCGACCTCAATCGAGGTCAGGCAGAAAAATTCTGCCGTTGGTGGCTCGCTGCCGGCGTCGCGAGCCAAGGTGTTGACGCCGTTGCGACGTCAACCTGAGTTGAGTTCTAACCAATGCGTCACATCGAGGGAATGACCGTTTTGTCATAAGAACGTAACCATAAAGATGGTATGGCCATAAGTAACACGATATTTGTCCCGTGTTTCTTGGCCAAAGCCCGGTATGATCGGCCCTGCGCTGGATGGTGGGGGTTGCGCCTTTAACGAGAATGACACCTGTTGCCCTTGGGGATTATTCGACGAAGGGTCGACTTATGACATTTTGTTGCATCAACTTTTTAATCTGCCCTGGCATCTAAGCTCTTTTAACCCGAGCAGTCGGGGTGGGACGGCACACCTTCGTGCCACGCGGGCGTTCTGTTAGAAAAACGCCTGATTGAAATCCGGATCGGCAACGCGTTGTCGGTTCACTTAGCTAAAGGCTCTGGAATTACCATGTCCGATCGTTTCGAACTCTTCCTCACTTGCCCCAAAGGCCTTGAAGGTCTGCTCATCGAGGAAGCCGTCGGGCTTGGCCTTGAGGAAGCACGCGAGCACACCTCGGCTGTGCGCGGCATGGCCACCATGGAAACCGCTTATCGCCTGTGCCTGTGGTCGCGTCTGGCGAACCGGGTGCTGCTGGTGCTCAAGCGCTTCCCGATGAAGGACGCCGAAGACCTCTACCACGGCGTGCTGGATATCGAGTGGCAAGACCACATGCTCAACGACGGCACCTTGGCCGTCGAATTCAGCGGTCACGGCTCTGGCATCGATAACACGCACTTCGGCGCCTTGAAGGTCAAGGATGCCATCGTCGACAAACTGCGCACCCCGCAGGGCGATCGCCCGTCCATCGACAAGCTCAACCCGGACCTGCGCGTTCACCTGCGTCTGGACCGTGGCGAAGCCATCCTGTCCCTCGACCTGTCCGGGCACAGCCTGCACCAGCGCGGTTATCGCTTGCAGCAAGGTGCTGCGCCGCTGAAGGAAAACCTCGCGGCAGCGATTCTGATCCGTTCCGGCTGGCCACGCATTGCCGCCGATGGCGGCGCGCTGGCTGACCCGATGTGCGGTGTCGGCACGTTCCTGGTGGAAGCCGCGATGATCGCCGCTGACATGGCGCCGAACCTGCGCCGTGAGCAGTGGGGCTTCACCGCCTGGCTCGGTCACGTGCCGGCGCTGTGGAAAAAACTCCACGAAGAAGCCACCGAACGCGCCGCGGCCGGCCTGGCCAAGCCACCGCTGTGGATTCGCGGTTACGAAGCCGACCCGCGTCTGATTCAACCGGGCCGCAACAACGTCGAACGTGCCGGCCTGAGCGAGTGGATCAAGATTTACCAGGGCGAAGTGGCAACGTTCGAGCCGCGCCCGGACCAGAACCAGAAAGGCCTGGTGATCTGCAACCCTCCGTACGGCGAGCGTCTGGGCGATGAGGCGAGCCTGCTCTACCTCTACCAGAACCTCGGCGAGCGCCTGCGTCAGGCGTGCTTGAACTGGGAGGCGGCGGTATTTACCGGCGCTCCGGACCTGGGCAAGCGCATGGGCATCCGCAGTCACAAACAGTATTCGTTCTGGAACGGCGCGTTGCCGTGCAAATTGCTGCTGATCAAGGTCACGCCAGACCAGTTCGTCACCGGCGAGCGTCGCACCCCGGAACAGCGTCAGGCCGAGCGTGAACAGGCGGCCTACGATGAAGCACCGAGCGAGCCGCTAGAACGCAAGTACAACAAAAACGGCAATCCGATCAAACCGGCTCCGGCACCCGCCCCGGTGATCGAGCAGCCGCGCCTGAGCGAGGGCGGGCAGATGTTTGCCAACCGTCTGCAAAAGAACGTCAAGGCGCTGGGCAAGTGGGTCAAGCGTGAAGGCATCGACTGCTACCGCGTCTACGATGCCGACATGCCGGAATATTCCATGGCCATCGACCTGTATCACGATTGGGTCCACGTTCAGGAATACGCCGCGCCGAAATCCATCGATCCGGAAAAAGCCTCGGCGCGGATGTTCGATGCCCTGGCGGCAATCCCGCAGGCGTTGAACATCGACAAGAGCCGCGTGGTGGTCAAGCGTCGCGAACGTCAGAGCGGCACCAAGCAGTACGAACGCCAGAGCGCCCAGGGCAAGTTCAACGAGGTCAACGAAGGCGGCGTGAAGCTGCTGGTGAACCTCACCGACTACCTCGACACCGGGTTGTTCCTCGACCACCGGCCGATGCGCATGCGGATTCAGAAAGAGGCGGTCGGCAAGCGCTTCCTCAATTTGTATTGCTACACCGCGACCGCCAGCGTGCATGCGGCCAAGGGCGGCGCGCGCAGCACCACCAGCGTCGACCTGTCGAAAACCTACCTGGACTGGGCGCGTCGCAACCTGTCGCTGAACGGCTTCTCTGACAAGAACCGTCTGGAACAGGGCGATGTGATGGCCTGGCTCGATGCTTGCCGTGACGAATACGACCTGATCTTCATTGACCCGCCGACTTTCTCCAACTCCAAGCGCATGGAAGGGATCTTCGACGTGCAGCGTGACCAGGTGCAATTGATTGACCTGGCCATGGCGCGACTGGCACCGGGCGGGGTGTTGTATTTCTCCAACAACTTCCGCAAGTTCCAGCTCGAGGAAAACCTCACCGAGCGTTATGCCGTTGAAGAAATCACGGCCCAGACCATCGATCCGGATTTCGCCCGTAATGGCAAAATCCACCGTGCCTGGAAGATCACTGCTCGCTGACACTTGAGCTGATTGGATCCACAGAGCCTTGATTTTTAAAGGCTCTTTGGTTCTTTCAGTGCTGGTCAAATTAGTGGCTAATAGCTATAACTCAACTCATGGCCAATGGGCTTTCCGGCACCTGGCGTTATGAGTTGCGTTTATGTCGTTACACGCCGTGCGCCCCAAGATCCTGGGTTTTATCAGCGAAGATGTCTCGGCCTGGCTGGTCGCGCTGCTGGTATTGCTCGTCGGCGGGATTCTTACGGGGTTACTGGCCTGGGCCACGCTCAATCAGTTTCATCAGCAAATGCGGCAACGTTTCCAACTGCTCGCCAGTGAACGCTACAGCCGTATCGAAGAACGTTTCGAAGATCAGGAGCAGCGCCTCGATGGCCTGCGCCGGTTCTTTGCCAATTCCGAGTCGGTGTCCCGCGAGGAATTCGACGGTTACGCCAAACCTCTTCTGCGGCGCACCCAAGCCTATTCCTGGGCACCACGGGTTTCCCGCGCCGAACGCCCCTTGCTTGAACGCTTCGTGCATGACGAAGGCTTGAGCAATTTCACCTTTCGCGAACTCACCGCCGACGGCCAGTTGCAACCGGCCGCGGAGCGGGACGAGTACGTGCCGGTGCTCTATACCCAAACCCAGAGCCGACTGCCCACGCCGCTGGGTTACGACCTGCTGGCTCAGCCCCTGCGCCGTTCGACCCTGGAGCGTGCCGATCGAACTGGCCGCATGGCTGTCTCGCAACCATTGCATCTGGTAGGCATTGAGCCTGCCTATTCACGGGGGGTGTTGCTGGTGGCCCCCGTCAGCCGTCAGCACCTGCCGGACACCACGCCCGTCGGGTATGTGATGGCGGTGATCAGCATGCGCCAGCTGCTGGCGGACGGGCTGCCGGAAGAGAATCATGATTCTCTCTCGGTGCGCATTCTCGACTTGTCCACCGATGACCAACACGAAGTGCTGTACGAGTCGACCAACCCGGCGGGGGCCAGTGACTTGTCCTCCACGCGCTTGCTGCGTCTGGCCGACCACGATTATCAAGTGGATATGCGCCCCAGTGCGGCGTTCCTGCAAGCCAACCATTCCTCGGTGACCAGCCAGGTGGTGCTGGGTGGTTTACTCAGCTTGCTGCTCAGCGTGTTTCTCTATGTGTTGGTCAGCCAGCGGCAACGGGCGCTGAAAATGGTCGAGCAACGGACCGAGGAACTGCACGCCCGTGAGCAAGAGCTGCGCGGCACGCATGGCCAATTGCGCGGCGTGCTGGATGCTGCGACTCAGGTGGCGATTATCGCCACCGACCTGCGCGGGATCGTCAGCACTTTCAACGCCGGTGCCGAGCACATGCTCGGTTACTCCAGTGCGCAGGCCGTGGGCCACATGACCCTGGAAAACCTGCACCTGCCCCGGGAGCTCGAGGCGCGGTCGGCGGAGTTGAGCGCGCGCTATGGCAAGCCGATTCCGACCTGTCAGGCCATGTTGGTCGAAGGCGGAGAAGAGGGCGGTCACGAAGCCCGGGAGTGGACGCTGGTGCGCCGCGACGGCAGCCATTTGACGGTGAACATGCTGGCGACCCCGGTTCTCGACGAGCAGGGTTTGTGGGTCGGGCACTTGGCGATCTGTATCGACATCACCGAGCGCAAGCGCGTTCACGAGGCCCTGGCGGCGCGGGACTTGTTGTTGAAGAAACTCAGCGCCCATGTGCCCGGCGGGATTTACCAGTTCAAGATGGAGTTCGATGGGCGCTTCAGCGTGATCTACGCCAGCGACGGGATGCGCGAGATCTACGAACTCGAATTGGAGGTACTGCTGAGCAATGCCGAAGCGGTGTTCTCGCGGATTCATCCTCAGGACTCGCGCCGGGTCCGCGCATCGATCCAGGTGTCGGCGGACAACCTCAGCCCATGGCGCGAAGAGTATCGCGTGCAATTGCCCGAGCGTGGCCTGCGCTGGGTTCGCGGCGAAGCGACGCCGGAGGAGCTGCCCGGTGGCGGCGTGCTGTGGCATGGCTACATTTCGGACATTTCCGACCTCAAGCGTGTTGAAGAGGAATTGCGCGCGCTGTCGGTGACCGACTCATTGACCGGAATCCATAACCGCCGCTATTTCCAGGAGCGCCTGACCACCGAAATGGCCCGGGTCGAGCGCGGCGGTGGCGAGTTGTCGGTGATCATGCTCGACATCGACCATTTCAAACGCATCAATGACCAGCACGGCCATGCCGTGGGCGATCGGGTATTGCAGGCAGTGTGTGAACGCATTGGCCGTCGTCTGCGGCGCACCGATGTGTTCTGTCGCCTGGGGGGCGAAGAGTTCATGGTGCTCTGCCCGGACATCGACGGCGAACAGGCGCATGTGTTGGCCTTGGAACTGTGGCAAGGGTTGCGCAGTTCGCCGATCGACGAGGTGGGGATCGTTACCGCGAGTTTCGGGATTGCCAGCTGGCGGGTCGGGGAAGGCGCGGATGCGTTGCTGTTGCGGGCGGATTCGGGGGTTTACGCGGCGAAGCAGGCGGGAAGGGATCGGGTTGAAGGGCAGATGAGCTAGGTCAGGCGGGATGTTTGTGTGGACAGAAAAAGATCGCAGCCTTCGGCAGCTCCTGCATGGGAATGTGTACACCCTGTAGGAGCTGCCGAAGGCTGCGATCTTTTGACTCTAAAGGCTTACAACACCGATGCCGTGGTCGGCAGTTTCGGCTGGCGATACAGGTCCAGCAGCACCTGATCCAGCACCGAAGACGCGCCAAACGGAGCCTTGTCGTTAAGAATCGCCACCACCGCCCAGGTATTGCCATTGACATCGCGGCTGAAGCCGGAGATGGCACGCACGGTGTTCAGGGTGCCAGTCTTGACGTGGGCTTCACCGGTCATGGCCGTGTGTTTCAGGCGTTTGCGCATGGTGCCGTCGGTGCCGGCAATCGGCATCGAGCTGATGAACTCGGCGGCGTACGGGCTGCGCCAGGCGGCTTGCAGCATTGCGGCCATTTCACGTGCGCTTACCCGTTCGGCGCGGGACAGGCCGGAACCGTTCTCCATCACCAGGTGCGGTGATGTGATGCCTTTCTGCGCCAGCCACTGACGCACCACACGCTGGGCCGCTTTCGCGTCATCACTGTCGGCGTCGGTGCGGAATTTCTGGCCCAGGCTCAGGAACAACTGCTGAGCCATGGTGTTGTTACTGTATTTGTTGATGTCGCGAATGATTTCCGCCAAGTCTGGCGAGTAGGCCCGGGCCAGCACCTTGGCGCTGCTCGGCGTCGGTGCCAGACGATCCTGGCCCTGGATGCTGCCGCCCAATTCCTTCCAGATCGCGCGCACGGCGCCGGCGGTGTAGGTCGCGTGGTCGAGTAGCGACAAGTAGGTCTGGGAGCTGCAACCTTCGCCCAACTGGCCGCCGACGGTCACGGTGACGCTGCCATCAGCCTGGGTCACCGGGTTGTAGCGCACGCCCCCGGTGCACTGCTTGGAGTTGAGCGCCTTGACCTGATTGTCGATGCGGATGCTGGCAATCGGCGGCTCGACCGACACCAGAACCTTGCCCGAGTCGTTGCGAGCCACGAAGCGCAGGGCCTTGAGGTTGACCAGCAGTGCGTCGGGCTTGACCAGGAACGGTTTGTTCTCGTCATTGCCGTCGTCGTTGAACTCGGGCAGTTGCGGTTGCACGAAGAAGCCGCGGTCCAGCACCAGGTCGCCGGTGACCTGGGTCACGCCATTGGCGCGCAAGTCGCGCATCAGCAGCCAGAGTTTTTCCATGTTCAGCTTCGGATCGCCGCCACCCTTGAGGTAGAGGTTACCGTTGAGGATGCCACCGCTGAGGGTGCCATCGGTGTAGAACTCGGTTTTCCACTGGTGGTTCGGGCCAAGCATTTCCAGCGCCGCATAGGTGGTGACCAGTTTCATGGTCGAGGCCGGGTTGACCGAAACGTCAGCGTTATAAACGGTTGGGGTGCCCGGGCCGTTAAGCGGGATCATCACCAGCGACAAGGCGCTGTCCGGCAATTTGCTGGCCTTGAGGGCCTTTTCAACGTTGGGCGACAGGGCGGTGTTGATTGGCGCGGCGGAAACGGGGAGGGCCAGGGGCAGAAGAAGACTGGCCAGCAGCAATGGACGCAAAGATTTGATCATCTGAAATAAAACCCTACAGCCGAGGGGGAAAAAGACGAGGGCACGGTGATAAATTCCCTCAGCGGTCATGAAAGTGTCGGCATTATGCCCCAAGGTGCAGGGGCTTGTGCCGCACCTTGGTCGACTAATCCGCTATTTTTTTACCGACGGTAGACGTCGCGCCGTTCTGAGGCGGGTAATCGGCGCCTTAAACTGCTAAAGTGCCGCCCGTTATTACTTATGAGGATTGTTCCAATGGCGACTAACCGTTCCCAGCGTCTGCGCAAAAAACTGTGCGTCGATGAATTTCAAGTTTTGCTAATTAGCAAAAAATAGTCCGAATGTTGTCAAAAACGCTTTATCGCTTTTTCCCCTAATTTCCCCTCCCCAGGATTCTGCCGCTTTCAGCCACTCCCACCCTCGGGATGTGACACGGTAGCGCAGTGACTCCCGCAACACTTGGCAACACTCCAACCTCTGTCACCCAGACATTCCGCTCCCATCAGTAAGCCAAGATGGTCGTACGTTTGAAAGCTGACCAGGCCAGCAAGAACGCGGTAGAAATTTACGGTGTGCCTAGCGTTCTTTACCCTCACATCGTCCCAGAGTGAATACCGTGAGCATCTGACCTTGCCCGCTGCGTTTGAGCTCCGTTTTCACCCTTGGTAACCTCTCCTGCGCCTGCGATCCCCAAACCGCGTTACTCGGGCGGTGTATTCTGATTGTCGCCTTGTCGTCATTAGTTTTTAGTCATGCCGTAGTGGAGAGGTAACGTATTGGAAGTTCCAGAGATTGGTTCGAATATCAACGATCAGCCAGAACCCCCCCTCTCAAAAAACCTATTTCACCGGCTAATAAACAGGGCCATGGATGCGGCGGGCCTCCAGCAGACTTCCGCGTGGCAGGCTGGTAGATCTTTTGGGCATCAGAATGGGTATCGACTAGGGTTTGATGCGGGGCGCCAGGCGGGTACCGAGACAGGCAAGGTTGAGGGGCGTGCTCTAGGGCTGCGTGAAGGCAACGTCTCCGGACATCACGAAGGCCGTATGGTCGGGTTTGATGAGGGCCATATTGCTGGTTTTGATGAGGGGCACAAGAAAGGTTACGAGGAAGGTAAGCTTGTCATTGAACTGCAGCCTGGGCCATCTCCTACAATCGGGGCTCCTGGTGTACGTGAGGACGTACTGTTCAAGGACTGGAGCTTCCCCATCACCGATGAGTTGGCGGGGCAGATCCGCGCAGATGTCATAGCTCGACTTCCCAAACAGATCCCGTCTAAATCCCAATGGGAAATGATCCTCTCCAAAACGCCCACCACTTCTGTGGTGGCAGGGGCCGGGAGCGGAAAATCCACTACCATGGTGCTCCGCCTGTTGGTGCTGCGTCACTACCTTGGGATCGAATTTAAGAATATGACCGTCGTAACCTTCACCGTTGAATCCAAATTGGATTTCGCGAAAAAGGTGAGGGAGGTGTTTAAGCACTGGAAGTACGACATTACCGTCGAGGATTCGCTTAAAATCGTTCGAACCTTCCATTCGAGGATTCTTTCGTTTGCACGCTGTTTGCCGGGCATGAGCGATGTAGCACCGTTCGAGTTTTTGGAAAAGGACGGGAGTACCAAGGAAAAGGGGTCGATGTTCCAGGTGAAGATGGGGGAAGCCCAGCTAGCACTGATGAACGATTGCTACATGAAGTTGTATGACTCCAACCCGGAATTCAAAGCACTGATCGGCAAGTTGTACAGCCATTCGCTTGCGATAGAGAAGATGAGTGCTGAAAGCCCTGAAGCGCTCAAGGCGCAGCGGCAGGCTCGCGATCTAGCCAAGGCAGACGAAGACATCTGCGACACGCTGGAGCGCACCTGGCGAGCAGCAGGCAAATGGCCCATTCAGGGAATCGAGCCCTCTCGGAAAGTGATCCGACTCCTAGGGCAGGACTTTCAGGTTAACGGCTACATCTCTGAGATCGATGCGTTCGTTATTCTAGGCGTAGACCGCTCTGAGGATAGCGAGCTGAGGGCGAAGGAAGGGCGCTGGCAGTACCTCACGTATGACGTCAAAAATAAGCTCATACTTTTCCAGGCGCACTGTTCCCGGCCTGTAATCTTCCTGCGAAGCTATATGGATGCTGACAAGTCGATTGAGGTGATCAAAAACCTCGCGAACACTTGCCCGAAATTTAACTACAAAATTGAGGGGGATATCGTCCCTCAGTACATCACCGAGGCGTTTTATAGCGCAGCGTCGTACATGGAAAACCTGGGGCTGGACGTGTTCGAAGCCATCCGAGCAATGCGTCTTCGCAAAGACGATCCGGATCGGGATTTCTTCCATGCGCTGGCGATCTACTGGAGCAGCTTCACGCGAATGCTGTTCCACATGTCTCCGCCGATCATGACATTCAACACCATGTTTGCATTGTTCAGCGAGCGCAAGCCTCACAACCTTCGGGTGTTAACACCCGGTGTCCTCCAGCCGATGACGACCTTGCTAGTTGATGAATTCCAAGACGTAGGCGCCAATACGATCTCATGGATTCGCGCAACATTTGCCGAGATCGAGCGACGTAATCTGGTCGTCCCTACGAAGGGGCGGGCGGCACATGCATCAGTCATGGCGGTTGGCGATGACTGGCAAAGCATTTATGGCTGGCGCGGCAGCTCGCCTCACTACTTGCTTGAATTTGACAAGGTCTTTGAATCACCAGTACCTAATCAAGTTTTGATGCAGGAGAATCATCGTTCGCATCAGATGGTGATCGATGCCGCCGAGGAAATTGTGAAGCGCACCCCGGGACTCGATAATAAGCATGGCACCGCTATGAACCCTGAGGTCACGGAGCACCAGGTACCGGTCAAAATCCAAGATCTGGAATGGAAACAAATCGCTGCCGATGTCGAGCGTCATTACGATGCTGGCGACTCCATTCTCGTACTTACGCGTTCCAACTCTGTGAAGGAAGAGGCACGTGATGAGTTGAAGGAACTGGTTGAGCGATCCCGATTTGAGAAACGCTCCACCCAAATCAAGTTCTTGACGTACCATTCCGCCAAAGGCCTGCAGGCCAAGGCGGTTTTCCTGTTAGGCGACTGCGACTTGAAGACATCGTCGCCGTCAAAAAATGATCTCTATGCGCAAGCCGGGCTTAGCAGGCCGGGAGATCCCTGTGGATACGACACGGCTCAAAGCGAGGAGGCCTTGCGCACAGCTTATGTCGCCATTACGCGGGCGATCACGTACTGCTACTGGTACCTGGAAAAAGATGAGTCGAGGCCTGCGCTTGAGAAAGCGAGCCGCCATATCAAAAAAACTGAGCCTTATTGGAAGATGGGCTAAGAGACGATGCAGGGTTTACCCGAAGGTTGAGCGATCAGCAGAATATTTGATACAGCTTGAAACGTTGGGCAGCGCTGTCGTGGTTTCGCTTTGAGTACTAGCCTCAGCGGCGCAGCAAGATGCGCGGAGATGAGACCAAGCGCCAAGTGGCGCCTGGCTTGTGTCGCTTGATCAAATCATAACCACTTCGTCAGCAGTCAGCCATTCGGCCTCTATCACCGAGGCTCTGGCCACTTCCGGTTGAGCTGTATACACCACGATCGCCAAACTTTCCTCGGCACGACTGCAGGTGACGTAAAGCAGGCGGCGTGTTCGAGAAAGGGAGCTGTCTTTGCCATCGCGCTCGTTTCTGATATCAGTTTCAGAGGCAGGCTTTACGCCCAGCAGTTTGTCGTAGCTGAAGAGGAACCCGCCAGCTTCTTCGTCATTGATGATCACCATGACGCGTGGAAATTCCAAGCCTTTGACGCCTTGGTGTGTGTCGAATGGCGAGAGTTCATCAGCGTAATCAGCAAGGGCAGCCATCTCTGAATAGGGGCGCCCTAACAGCATGCGATAAGCGTGGGTTTCCAGCGCTTCACGATCTGTCGTCTCCGGTGGGGCCTCATCGGTGGCACCTGCCAGCATCGCCTCGATCAACCGATCTGGAAGATCAAGCAGGCTGGTTTCAAAGAGTACTTGGGCTACGGCTTCGATCAGTGGGTCGTGATCGTTGCTAAACAACTCACACAACGTTTGGACTGCGCTTCCGACTTTTTCTAGTAGGGCCAATTGGTCTGGCGCGTCTTTCATATAACTCGGGTCAAGAAGGGGGGAGCGGAGTCGTACGGCCTCCATGAGCGTAAAGGAATCTTTCTGAGCTGCCTGGAGAATGGGGGCGACGCGCTCAAAAAATAGTTTGAGGATGGGCAGCGTCCCATCCAACAGTCCCGTGCGAAGGTGATCTACGTTGTAGAGCGGCGTGAATACACCTTCAAATCCCATGCGGCGTCCGGCCATCTTGTGTTCGAGAATGAGTGTCTTCCTGCCCGCAGTACCGCTTGCCCAGGTCGGATCACCCGTAACCTCTGCCATACGCTCAGCGATTCTAGCTTCCAAGCTGAAGTCTTGGCCGGGCGCTTGCTGAGTGCAGAACATCCGCACAGTTCCTTCAATGGCACCAGGCTTTGGTTTCTGCTGGTGAGTGTCGGCATTGGCACGGATGACATTGATTAAGTCAACAATGCGAGTAGGACAACGCCGGTTCATGCGCTTTTCCGGCTTGGCCCAATCATCAGGAATTGATTCGTCTAGGCGCTCCTTACCGTCGTTGTAGATGCGTTGCATCATGTCGCCAAGCAGGCCGAGGCAAAAACGATCTGACACTTGGGCTTGGACTCGAAGAAATGCGTCCATGAGTGGGCCATTGGTGTCCTGACTTTCATCAATCAGCAGAACAGGATGACGATCTGCGAGAATGTTGAGCAATGGCGGCTCAGGAATGAACTGCGCTGCCATCTGGATGACCTCGGTGTGGTTGAGGGCTTGTCTGCCCCGATTATCTCCCGTCGGACTGTAAGTGAAGGTTGGGATGTTATCGAGGTCATTCAGGCGACGAGCTTTGCTGTCTCGACTTGCCTGGTTTGCCAATGAGGTCTTGTTGGGCTGTCTAGCCCGGCGAATCTTGTCGTCCAGCTCTGCGATATCGTTTGCCAGCTTGACCCTCAACCACTCACGTATGTCGTCGTTGAAGCCTTGAATCATCTTCCAAGAAAAGGCATGGATGGTGGAGACCACTACCAGCGGATCGAACTCAAGTCGACGCGCGATCTCATCGCGCGCGGCGTTGGTGTAGGTGATGATCGCAATCTGACGCCCCTCGAACGTGAGGCGTTGCCGTTCTCTGTCCTTGAGCGATTTCACCGCCATGACCAACGAGTACGTCTTCCCTGATCCTGCCCCTGCGTACAAGAAAAAACTGCGTGGTTGCTCAAGGTTCAGACATTGCTCGATGATGCAATCAGCGCTCGGTGCATCATCCATTTCGATCTCCGTCGTGACGATCATTGGGCGGTTACCTCAATGCTGGCGGAGGGAATGATCAGAAGCTCTTTGCTCTTCTTCTTGAGCTTGTCTTCGAGCCATGTCAGGCCTTCGCGAATGTACTCTGGCACCAAGAGCTTGGCGAAATCAGGGTCTTCCAATACCTGCAGCGCGAACTCCGCTTTATCTCCGCCTCGGAGTTCATCGAACAGCGCAGTTCCCAACCCCAATGCTGTTTCGGCTTCGCGCAACGCTTTGGCGAATGATCGTGTCAAACCGCGACCACTCTTATTCGCAAAATGCTCGGCATTGCTCAGTACCAAGCTGTCCTCGAACGTATTCGGGAGAGTTTCCACTTCTTCATTCGTAAGGGGGAGGCGAATTGTGATGGGCGTTTGATAAGCGATCCTGATCGAGAACAGATCGTCGATCTGCTGAGCCTTGTCATCGAATGCTAAATTCAGCAAGGTGTCGACGTCATGGCCAAGATTGCGAGCCATCATCCAGTGGCGCACGGTGGGATTGTTGGTGCGCTGCTGCGCATTGCGCTCGACCGGTTTCGCCACCTTCAATAAACCTGCATCCAGGTCGGTGATCACCAGAGTGATAATTCCCAAGGCGTCGACCAGTGGGCGCAGCCGGTGCGCATGACTTCCGCCAATGTCCAAGATGGTGATGTAGCAACGATCCAGGAAGGGGAAATGCTTTCTCAGGACATGAGGCAGCATCATGCGTTCGGCAGCGCCTTCAACGAGAATCACTGCGTCCGCGAAGAAAAGATCGGCATGCTGAGCGCGCAGGTAGCGGGTAACAAATGCCTTGGTCTGGTTCTTTTTACCGAACACGGAACTTAGGTTCGAGACGGTCGAGACTGGGATTGGTATACCCGCCATCCCTGCTGGGAGTCGGCGGAAATAGCGCAGATTTTCGTATTCCGTCTCATGGGCGACATGGCTTGAGTGGGAGCTGACAACCAACTGGGTTTTTAGGTTCGGGTATTTCTCAAGCAATGGGTCGGAGCACAGCACATGGTAGGCGTGCTTGATGAATGCTTGTTGCACCTGAACGTGCAGGTGGGCTTCAGGCTCTTCGATGAGGATAAGGTGGATGGGTTCTACGCCCGAGGCAGTTTGCTCTTCCACATTCTTGTATTTTTTAAGCCATTCATCACGAAACGCCATGAGCTGGAAAATCATTGAAATCAGGTTTTGATAGCCCAGGCCGTTGGAGGTCTCGGGCAGGCGCAGTGCCGGAGCACCGGGCGCCCCCGCTACTGAGTCAAGCTCGAACAACACTGCAGCTTCGTGATTCATCCCGTCGGTGGGGGCAAGCCGGGTCTCTACCTTGATGGCTGGATCGGAATGGTTGGGGTAGCCCAGGCCAGCAACTTCTCGCAGGGCAGGAGCAAAGCTTGAAGTTAAACGGGTATCAAACGCTGACTGGGCAGCTTGGATCGCCGTGAGCGCTTCTAAGTCCGAAATGTCCGGACTGTCGCCAGGATCTAGATGTCGAGTGTAGTAAGCGCGTAGTTGTTCGGTGAGCCGTTTACCCGATCCCCCTTTTCCTTCAGTCACGCGTTCATCAGCACTGTCACCAAACCCGCGTTGAGCATTGATCTCATGCACGCGTATGAGGTTGTCTAAGGGGTTGCGCTCAAGTGGAATCGCACTCGTAGCCAATGGCTGCTGATTGGCATGGCGAGTGTCGGGATCAGGATCCCTTAGCTGAGAGGGATCGAGGCGATACCATCGCACTACGAAGGTGTTGCCTAGACGCCGGTTGAGGTAGTCGTGCAGGCCCTGTGGCCAAAGGGGTAGAACAGGCGGTGATTGGTCAGGTTTCGTTTGATTAAGGATCTCCTGCTGCAATTGCTTTACCCGAGTGCGCTCTTTGCGATAGTCGGTAAACAGCGCGGGCATATCCTTGGGTTCGAGCCGGAATCGCATTCCAACGTGCCCACCTTTCCAGGCAAAATTCGGGATTAAATCCCGAATGAAATGCAGTTCACCTTCCTCTGCCTTAACCCAGATATCCAGCGTGGGCAGCCATTCTGCCCAGTCGTTTGCCGCCGGGATCTCGAAATCGTCGCCCGCGACCTCCCACGCCTCGCCAATGGCATCAATAGCCGCAAGGTGTGAGAGCGTCAGATCCTGCAAACGAAACGCTGATGCCTTGGAGAGCAGAAACTTTCGCAGTGCAAGCATCGCGGAGGACTTACCGCTGTTATTAGCGCCGACAAGAAGGGTGGTGGTGCAGGCGAGATCGATTCGAACAGACAGGAGCTTGCGGAAGTTCGCAATTTCCAGATGCTGGATGTTCATGGTTTCTTCCCTGATGACTGCTCAGCGGCGGTTTGCCTGGCTGATGGGTCATAAGACTCTAGCTGAGCCAATTCTCAACTCCAACTAGATGCAGGTACTCCTTCTGAAGAAGACATTCCTGAAAAGGTGTTTCGATTTTCCTAGTCAGCGATCAGTGCTTCGAACAGAAGCTCGCTCGTTGCGGCGCATCGGAGTTTTTTAGCCTCTGTCATGCCAATCACTATGTGGCGAGTAGCAGATCGTTCTGGACGTATGGATGGGTTTCTTCACTAGTACTTCAGGCTACGAAAGCTGACGAGGTGGAGAGCCAGAAGCCTTCCAGGATTGCCGCTGAGGTTCATGGTAGAAAGTGTTCGTTGCCTGTGGCTGTCGCCTAAAGTCTGAGCCTGCACGCTTGCAATTTGTCGGTTATGTCAGCAACCTCGACAGCTGAAACTATTATATTGCCATCATCCTGAAGACGGTGAGGTCATCCATGGACGGTCGCATCAGTGCTGCTCTCAGCCATGAAATCAACTCGCATCGGGCTCGCTTGGCGCCCTTTTTCGATGGCAATAGCAAACCCAACCCGTCCGTAAGCTTTGCCAACGATGGTACTGGGTTCGGCAAGTCCTATAACGTGTTCGATCAGTTCGTCGAGCATTCCGCCGTTCGTAACGAAAGCGGTGGTCATCGCAATCTGTTCTTCATCACGCCACACAAGGCGCAGATCGACGTTTCCCAGGTCACTCAGGATAAAGCTGCAGAGCGCGGCGTCAGTATTTTGAGCTTCTTGGCTGAGCGAGACCTATCTGATCTGAACTTCGTCGGCTGGGTTTCCAAGGTACGCAACGAAGACCTTTACATCGGTTGGATCAGTGCCCTTAACTCCGACTACTACCGGGACGCAGTCAGCGAACTGAGCAGTGCGATCAACGGACTCAAAGCGGCAGAAGCTGAGCACACGCGCTACCTAAAACTGGAAGATCCTGACCACCTGCGCGACATAGAATTGCGGCGCCGAATTGACGCTTCGAAAAGCCGTCTGCTCTTTGCGCTACAGGGGCTGGCTAAAGCGGTTATCAGGGAGAAAGTTGGCTCTCAATTCGTGGCCACTGAAGACCGCTTTAAGGGGCCTCAGAATCATCGGGAGCGTGCGAAGATTGAGGTGATCGACCATGTGCTGCCGTTCGAGCGGGCCAAGGTAGGGCCAACCATCTTCATCGCTACCACGGCCCGATTTTTGAAGCGCGCGTTCATCGCCTACACCGACAAAAGGCGAGAGCCGAACATCAAGAAGCTGAGCTTCGATGCGATTCTGGGAGCTAAGCGTTCACCCACGAATGCCGAGGAAGAGGCTATCGCGCCCATTGGTGCGGCCTGCAGCTTGTCGCACAATGAGCAAATCGGATACCTCAAGAACGATTTTTTCATCTCGGACGAGGCAAATTTTTTCAAGATTCACGGCATCACGTTCAACCTCGTCGTGGATGAAGAACACGATAGCTACGACAGGATTTTCGAGGAGAGCAAGATAAAGCTGGTCAACGAGAGGGTGAAGCCACCTCATGTGATTGCTGGCCTGCATCGCCTCATGGAAGTGATTTCAGAAGAATATGGCCCCGACGATGACGAACCCATCGCGTTCGACGAAACGGCTGAGTTAATGCAGGATCTGCGTCAGCACTATGAGGAGGACTGCCAAGCTAGTGTCCCTCTCAATACCATCCTGAAGATGTGCTCTGGCAACGTCGGCCATATCACTATCGACAATCGCGATGTCGAACAGATCCTTTCGCTGTCTCGGAATATTTTCAGCCTCACTCCAAGGCGTTTCTACAACGAGGATGCGCTCAAGCGAATCAGGATGCGGTCGGTGTGTGGTAACAGTGAGATCCGTCTGTATTTCGATGATGGGAGCCCCTCTGAAGACCCCACCTTGCACGACTTCCTGCAGGTCATGCTCTGCGCCCTGTATGCCTGCTCCAAAGTCCCTCAGAAGAGTCAGCTGAGGCAACTCTTGGAGCTTGGCCACGAGGCCAGTCAGAACGCGCCGTTACTGGAGTTCATCAAAACCTCCAGGCAGCATCGTTCTTACGTAGCCTCGGTTTTCGATCGTGCTAAGGACGCAGAAATATTCGTCGATGCGTTCTTCACCTTTTTCGCACCGAAGATTGTCTTCTCGCTCATCAAGGTCGAGGAAATCCCTTTCGGTGGTGAGGCGGTGAAGAACCGGGTCTTTGTTGATTTCCATCTTGACCTGATCCTTGAGCTCCCCGAGGTCAAGCTGCTGCGTATTCTGCACGCCACTCAGAACAGTGCGATGTGCTTGAGCGCGACTACGGGTTTCAGGAATTCCTATTCCGGCAATTTCTCAAGAAGGATGCTGTTCCGATACGGTGAGGCTCAACCTGACAACTTGGATGTTCGCGTCGTTCAACGCTCCGAAGCTGATGTAGGCGCGATGTCAGATCTTCGGGCTGCCCGTGCCAAAGCCAGGACGATGGAGGTGAGGCCGTTCCACAAGACATCGGCTGATGACATCAGTGGGTTGCGTAGTGAACCAACCTTCAAGAGCGTTTTCAGCTTCTGGTCAACCAACCTGTTGCCGCCAGGCTTTCGCGATAACAAGTATCGGATGTCCGCCTACCGCCGGCAGATCGAGGCCATGCTTATGGCAGCGTGGGACGGCAAAAATACCTTTGTTCTCTCACTCAACAATCGCTTTGCCGAACTTTTCAAAAGGCTGTTTGCACAGGGGATCGAAAGCCGCATCAAAGGGCTGTCCCGTCAGTATCAGGACAAAATTTTCGAGCTAAGGCCATTCGATGGCAGAGCCAAGATACGGGTCATCTTGTTCAGCGCTCAGCTGGCCAAAGAGGTCAATATTGATGAGTATCTCAAGGTGGATGCCGATACCCGTATTTGCCTGATTTCCTCATACGGCAGCGCTGGTACTGGTCTCAACCTTTTCGTTGAGCGTGCCGAGGATGGCTTCCACCACGATTTTGATCGACTCATCTTGGTAAACACGCCTTTCTACAGCGCCATCCGTGAGAAGGACACCGGGCTCAATACCGTCAAGAACCACATTCTGCTGCTCAAGCACATTGCTTCGGGGCAGAACGAGGCCGTTCGATTGTCTCAGTTCGATTCGAACCTGATGCAGCCCAAGAACCGACGTATCTTGAATCAGGAGCACGACCTTGCAGTGCTCAAAGCCATTATCCAGGCTGTCGGGCGTGTTGAGCGGCGTGATACCCATCTTCATACCGAGATATTTCTACCAAGTGATGTCATTGACGACCTGGTGGTGAGGTACAGCAGACTTCGGCGGGAGGGCAATGACCTGCTTATTAACAGTCTGTCGCTGCTCAATCATAGGCTCATGCAGTTTTGCCTACAGCAAGCGGAGGGGCGCTGCTTCGCCAATCAGGAGGAGCGTGAGCTGTTCACCGCCAAGGTTGCCGCTGACGCTGCGGACATCGATAATTTCTTCACCGGTGCCTTCCGGAACAAGATCCTCAAAAGCGCCCGGGAAGGTGATCGCGACGCGATGATGTTTAACGAGATGCTCAGATCTCCCGAGAGCATCACGGCACCTGAGAAATACTTACGTAAGCTGCAGTCGTCGCCACTGGTGAAAGCCTCCAGTTACTACCAAGACGTCATCAAGGCTTTCTACTTGCCAAAGGCGGTCACGGAGCGCGTCACCGTCTGCACGACCTCCGAGAGCTTCAATCACTTGAGCGACCTGCTGCATGGTCACACCGTCTACCAGCCTGGGAAATGGCTTGTCCCAGATTATGTTCGCAACGATGGCGACGACCGAGATCCGGGAACAGGCATCATCAACCTCGCCTGCAACATGGCTACTGAGGGAATTGATGTTCATCTCCCTAATCCCGCGCTCATCCCACTGCTCAAGGGTAACGTAGGGGAGTTCATCTTCTCCAAAGTGCTTTCTGCGCTCGGGATTACACCTCTCAGTCTCGATGAACTCATCGAGCTATTGGGCCCGGCGGTTTACGAAAGCTACGACATTTTTGTAAGGGCCCAAGATATGGTCATCTGCATCGATGTGAAGCGATGGTCGGCCAGTCTGGATAGCGAGGAGCTTTCTCTGAAAACGCTTCACAGGGCAGAAACCAAGCGCTTGAACATGCAGGTACTGTGCGATCGCCTGAAGCTCACTCCTCGCTTTCTTTATGTCAACACACAACCGGATGACAATGCTCTTAACGCCGAGCGAGAGGCTACTCGCGGCGAGTCGATCCATTTCCTCAACGCCTTCAAGGTCATCACCCGGTACGTGCCGCAGAGCGAAGTGGGAAGCACCCACAGGGTGGATGACCGTCTGATGATTAATCCCACATTGGTACAGCTGCTAAGGAACGCGCGATGACTCCAATAAACCGTCTGGAAACTGGCTCTGCCGGAAAGGCACGCACCAACATGCTGAAGCTGCCTGGCGACCTTAGCGGCATCATTGACCGTTTGTCAGTCCTTGAAGAGGGACACGGGCACATCCAGGCAGCGGTGGTTGAGGTGACCAGACAGTTTGGTGAGGAGCCTGAGGTGTATTACCCACGGGTCGATGCCACCATCAAGGACTTCATCCGCAAAATACTGGGTGTGCCTGCGTCGACCCAGGTGCATTACAGCAAGTTCAGCGGCAAGAAGGGGATCTTTGGCTTTCTTTACCTGAGCATCCATGCGCCGGCACCTGGCCACGTGCGCCAAGTGATAACCGAGCACTCACTCAACCCCAGTTATGCAATCCAGGCATTGCTGGATCTAAAGCTGAAGCTCTCGTACCTATCGGATGTGCACAAGCATTACGAAATCGCCCCGGTCGAATACAACGCGAATCTGTACCTTGGCTTGGTGTTCAGTCGTACTGCCAAAAACGGTAACGACGTCTTCGAGGCTTTGGAATACGATCTGTTTTTCTCGAAGGAGCAGGAGCTCGTAGTCAACCTCAGACGGGCAGTCATGGAGTGCGCCGCGTCTGCAGACTCTGTGAGCAGACCAGTCACTGACTCCGGTATGTTGATGTTCGATTGGAGTGGGAAACGTTACCAGCGTGTACGTTCCCTCAACGCGACCACGAATACAGATCGCAACTACATGGCGTTCGCCACTAGCAATCCCGAGGCGAAGGCACTCGACCTGTATCACAACAGCATCAATTACCACCAAACTGACTGCCTGAATCGCATAGAGCGCCTTCTGATCCGCGCCGGTATTGAGTTCAGTCCGCTCGTGTATGAAGCCACCCATCAGGTCAGGGCGTTCCTGGAAGGACTGACGAGCATGTCAAATCCGCTCTGGCTGCTCGATACAGCTCAGGCGGGCAATGAAGCTTGGGAAAGCACCATTGCCACCCTGGCCGATCAGTTCGGTGCGTGTAAGGTGCTAAGTGGTGAAGGCCTGCCTCTACCCACTGAGCTGGCGGTCGGCAATACCAACTACCTGGTCGTTAGCGCAAAGGTTAAGACAGCCGGTAAGAGCAAGAACGGCTCCAGCATTTTCCAGCCCAAGGGGGAGGAGACGGAGGCCTACAATAGCTTCTGGCAAGCGCTTCGCGACAGCCAGCGTACTCCTGGTGCGCAGTTCGATTACTACACGTCGGTGAAGCTGCATCGCTTCAAAACATCCGTCGATACCATCTGCCAAGGCATCGACGTCGACCTCAAAAAGAAGCCTTCCGCATCGGCTATCGAGAAATGCTTGCAGGAATTGGCACTCAAAGAGTCAATTTTCCGAGACAAGTCCGTGACCATCAGCGGCGCAACATTGCCTGATCATGCGCTGCAGTTGGTGAGCTGCCGAAGGGACTGGAACGAGAACGTCTACATCCAGGTGCTCGATGTGACCGTAAGCGGCGAGACCATCAAGATCGAGCGCTCGCGCCGGTTTGATGATACATGCAAAGGTGAGTTCAATTATGAGTACAAGCAGTTGGGCGCCGTTTTCGGTAAGGAAGATGCCAAGGCTTTTGACGTCCTTTGGAACAAAGCGTTTTTGATTCGAGACATGCGCTCGAATACATGGCTGAATGCGTACAACACCATTCGCGTACCCTCGATTATCGGTAACACGCTATTCGACAATCAGGAGCGCCAAGATGATGGTACGTCACCGTCCCGTCAGGTTCGCGCCGAGGTGGCTTCACTGCCGTACTACATCACACCCACCAAGCAGAACCAGCGTCACAGCGTGTTCATCCAGGACAACGGCTTGGAAGGGGCTTTGTACTTCGTGGCGTCAAATAAAGCCACAAACGGAACCATTGCAAAGCAAAGCTTGCTGTACAACGTTGTGATCACCGACGAGGTCGGTACCCGCATTCCTGTCCTGAACAACCCATTGGGCGAGTTGTTCTTTTCAAGCTTCACCTACGACATCGTGAGGCTACGGGAGGCGGCCAAAAGCTCAATCTTCCAGAAGATTGTCGAGGTCTGCCTACACAACTAGCTCGGGGAGCAGCAAAGTTGGGCGAGGGGCGCGCGAGCTGGCGGCTTTTTGCGACAGGCACAATGGCTACTGACTTGAGTCGAATAGTGATCAGCGGTTCAGCTCGAACAAGCAGCGCCCCCATGAGCTCTGCGCAACGTTTGGTATCACGGCATTTTTTCGAGAAAAGTCAGGTTCAGCAGGGCGATTGGCAAGGGGGCGGCGCTAAAACGAATTTTCGTCGTCTCTCGATCTTTCGATTTGGTACGCTTCAGATGCGACAAAGCCGCCCTAGGGGCGGCTTTGTATGTGATTGCTGTAGATGTCGGGTTAGTAACTTTGCAAGCTCCACCCGCTAGACTCTACGATTTCACCATTGAGTATTTTACGAGCACGACGGGCCAAAATAACGCGAACTTCTTCGCCTGTAGGTTCCCGGCGTTCGGTGGAGTTGGCGCGGGTCGGCTTTCGAACCAGTTTCGCTCGTAGCTCAGTTCTCATCATCAACCTCCGATGCTTCAATGACGCCATCCTGACTGGAATAGCGGTCTTCTAATGATGCTAGCATCTTACCCAAATGGTAGCAAACAGGGTTCATGAGCTGCACGAACAGCTCGGCGCGATCCGAATTCATCAGCATGTCTTCAACGTTTCTGCTGACGTTCAGCACGCCCATCAGCTTTTCATTGTGGTAGATGGGCAAGCTGATCAGCGACTTGGCATGCTCCAGGTTCTGAAAGTACTGGGTAATCTCTTCTTCGTAGCGCGGGCTGATTTCCTTGTCTCTGCGTTTTTCAATCGTGAACCATTTGGCGATGGTAGCTTGCACGTCGGAAATGTAGATCGGTTGACCTGAAGCGGCGGATTGCGGAGCACCTGGCAGGTTGGGATGGTGGTAGGCGCACTTGTAATCCTGCTTGTAAGTGAAGGGCAGACAAATCTGCTCGACATTTTCATCCGCTTTGTCGGGGTGCAAGGATTCGACAGATAACTCGACGTCCTGGATGAACAGGATGCCAGAGCATCTCTCTATGGCCACGTTATAGGACTGGTTGTGGAGGAAAAACTCATATTGGAGTATCCAGTTTTCCAAACTGCGATCATCTTCGGCAGCATCGAGGGCTGCATTTTTGTCGCCACCGTTCTTGCCCTCATCGTCAGTCGTGGCCTGATCCAAGGCCAGATCAACGACTGGAGATAGCGCGATTTCGTCGCTGGAGAAAATGCGCATGATGTTGGCGTGATAGGAGACGAATTTGTGAGAGGCCGAAATGTCATCCCATGTTCTGGCCAGGCTGAGCACACCCGACATCATGGTTTGCACCCTTTTGATGATCATCTCCGGGGTTAATGACGCTATTTCGTTCTTGGTCAGACGTCGGAGCTCGCCAATCTCTCGAAGTGTCTGGACGTAATCGTTCATGAACTGACGCGGAGGGAGGTTGGTCAAGCGACCCTCCATCGCCGTATTCTCGCTTTTGATCAAACCCTCCCTCTCAACGGCGAGCGCCTCCAATCTTTCTTCCTTGCGAATCGCCATATCAGCCAGGCCTCTCTCGCGGAGCCAGACCATCAGCAATGCAAAAACTGCCAAAGCCAGTGCGACGATTGAGTGGATATAGGTATCTGGAGGGGGTGTTTCCTTGGGGAGCGTGCCGAGAATGGCCTGGCACTGCATGAGGATCGGAGAGCTGCAGATGGAGATGTACCCAGCGCTTAACACTGAAACCAGCGTCAGGATGATTGAGCCAGCTGGGTTTGCAAAAAACTTCGAAATCGCAACCCTGCTTCTACTGTCAACGGACATAACCTGAGCTTCCCTTCATTGGATCGACGCCGCAGGCGGAGCAGCGCTTATATGAGAGTGGCCATCATATTGTAATCATGGGTAAGTCATCTAGCGGGCGAGACCAGGGTTCCAAGCGCAGTATTTCGTTGTGAGGGGAATGGAGAGGCGGTAATGCCGGCAGGCAATGACAAGAACCGGGGTGTCCCCCGTGATTGATCGCGGGCGGTGGCGGGCTCGAATACGGGAGGGATTCGGGGAGGACTCAATTTGGTGGTAAAAAGCGCGTTTCATGAGCCAGAAACAAAAAGGGCCATCACGATGGATGGCCCTTTGAACATCAAGCTACCGGATTGATCGGCTTTTCCGGGTACCAGACGTCCAGCAGTGGGCTGACTTCAACGCTGGTCAGCTCGGTGCGGCCTTTGAGCCAGGCTTCAACGGCAGCGCGTTGTTCGGCGCTGACCGAGCCACGCTTCTGCAGGCAAACCAGACCGTAGTCGTCGCCGCCAACATAGCCCAGACCGTTGGCTTCCATGGCTTCTTTCAGGAATGCGTCGAGGAATGCATCGATTGCCTCGTCAGCCAAATCTTCCTTGAAGTCCAGGTTCAGCTCGAAGCCCAATTCCTGGAACTCGTCTACACAGAGCTTTTTGCGCAGACGCTGGGAACGGTTAGTGGCCATTGAAACAATCCTCTTAAGTAATAACGCCGCGCATCTTACCAGCTAAGCGAGATGCCTGCCTGATTGAGTGACGCTGATTGTAGGGGGAATCGGCTCGCTGACATGGTGTATCTAGTCAAGCGTGTCTTACAGGGCGCGTCATTGTGCGTATTTGCTTTTGAGCGCTGAGAGCCTGGTGGCATCTCGTTCGGTAAATGAGCCGGCATCAAATAACGGCTTTCCATCAGCACCATCAAGTCGTTCGACAGTTACAGTGAAAATCGCGTCCTTTGGTGGTTCCACCTTGCCCCAGTCTGAAAACTGATTAGGTGCGAGGTTCCAAGATTGGGTTTCGCCTGGTTCCAGACCACCACTGATTGAGTAGTTGAACGTTTCGACAAGCCAAGGCACTGAGCGTCTCGGAGAAGCAATAGTACCTTTGAAATACGCTCGCGATACGGCGCTAGCAGTTCCGTTGGTCACCGTTATTTCGATAATAGGTTGGTTGCCAAGGCCATACTCCTTGGCCTTTTGATAGAAGCGAGACTTCGAAACCTCAAAGCTTGCTAACTCGGTTTTGGCTGCTTCGGATTTTTTCTGCTTTTCGGCAAGCTCCTGAATTTCCGTCAATGCCTGCTGCCGCTCTCGCTCTGCACGTGCTTGACGGACTTGGTTCGCTTCATCAGAAATCTGCTGGGCTGTCTTCCCGTTAAGAGCGGCAAGCATGTCTGCCGACACGTCTTCAGCATTTTTCTTACCCTGAAAAAACTGAGATATATCGAGCCCTTGGAATGCAAGTACCATTACGTCAGAGGCGAATTGCTTGCGCTTGTCCTCAGGCAGGCTCGCGGCAACCTTTGCCGCAGAGTCTTTAAAAGCTTGCTGTGAACTACCGTCGAGCTTCGGCTCACCGCAACCAGCCAATATCCCCGCCATTAGTGCTACACACATCAACCGACGCATCTGCATTCCCTCTCAGAAAACTGAAGGGCAGCATATCAAAATGATGTCGAAATGCGATTGGCGCGGGGTAAGTCAGATGAGTATTTTGTGGCAGTCGTCGCGAACTCCCTCTTAAAGATCAGTATAGGGACGTCCCCGCATCTCCCCCCAACCTCGCAATCCCTTGCTTGATATGCCCGGCGTTCTCACCAATCCTCTCAAGCGCAACGCGCGCATTCTCACAAGCCTCAGATGACCCCCGCTGCTCCTCCACCAGGACGAGCTCCATCAGCGCTGCTTCGATCGCCAGTTGATTTTCGTACATTCTTGCCAGTACGTCGGGAAGGGAATATTGCTCGGCCATGACTCGACTCCGTTCGAATGGAGAGCAAAGCATAGCAGTGGTTCGATGGTGGCCAGGAATGGCCAACGGGCGAGGGCGTCAGCAAGAAAGAACAAAAAGCTTATTCCGAGCGATGCCAATGACGCTGAACCGTGGTCTTTGCCATCCCCAGCTTCCTCGCGACTTCAGCCCGCGAAAAGCCTTGCTCCTTGAGCGCCTGGACGGTCTTTCGTGCCTGGGTCGCAGCAGTAACACGAGGGTGAGGTGTTTGCTCAATTTCCAGCGGGATCAAGACCTTCAATAACGCGAGCGATTTCAGATCCTTTTCAGCGATCTTCAGGACGTCACCGGCGCTCAGTTCGTCCTGCGCTCCACAAACGAGTGCCATCAGCGCAACGGGACTTATCTCCAAAGCGTCGGCGAGCTCAATGATGGCGTCGAGACTGGGAGAGGTCTTTTCATTTTCGATACGGCTTACATGCGATTGATCGACCTTTTTACTCAGCTCTTGCTGTGTGAGGTCTCGCTTTGCTCGCAAAAGCTTCAGCGCTACGGCAAATGCAGTGCGGACAGACATTTTTCCGTTCCGTAAAAACAGAGCTGTATGCCGTGATTGCCATGATCCATTCAAATGTATATATTCATATAAGTGGATCTAGCGGCTCATTTGTGCGTTAACAATCTATGGGGGCTCAGCCACGCACCTGTCGTCAGGTATTTCAATTTAGCTGTAAATCGAGATCGGAATACAGATGAAGCTTTACGTGCTTTCAGATCTGCACAACGAATTTTCTCCGTTCGAGCCTGTGCCAGGGGATTACGACCTGGTCGTGCTGGTGGGTGATATCGATGTCAAGGCGAGAGGGGTGAGGTGGGCCAATGAGGTCTTTGCGCGCCCGGTGATTTACGTGTGCGGTAACCACGAATTTTATGGTGGGCACATTGATTACACGCTGCAAAAAATGAAGGAGCAGGCTCTACCGAATGTCCATGTTTTAGAGAACGAGACCTTTGTTTGGAACCAAGCACGGTTCCTTTGTGCAACGGGCTGGACTGACTTTTCGTCCAGCGGGAACATCGCTGCAGCCACCCAAACTGCATGGGATTGGATGAATGATTTTCGAGTCATTCGAACTGGAGAAAATTATCGTCGGTTGCGCCCGTCCGACCTGATCAGTCGAAACCATGCGTCATTCGCCTGGTTGACCAAGGCGCTTGATGAGCCCTTCGATGGCAAAACCGTCGTCTTGACGCATCACGCGCCCGTTCCTGAAGTCATGGGCGACAAGCATGAAGGCCACTTGAGTGCTGCTTACTCAAACAGTTGGTACGGGCTTCTGAATAAAGTGGATCTTTGGATTTTTGGGCACACCCACCGGGCCGTTGATGTGATGTTGGGCCGCTGCCGTGTGGTCTCGAATCCTAGGGGTTATCTAGATGAGCAAACGGGTTTCGATCCAGGCCTTGTCATCAGCCTTTCTTGAACTCACTGAGATGGCCGTCGACTTAGGGCTTCTATCAATCTGCTCAGCGATTTTGACGCGCACACCGTTTAAACACTTGTCCTCGATGTGTTGTGCAAGGGCAGCCAGTGACGGGTTGAAAAGCGTGCGGGGAGGGACACATGCACACAAAAACTTCTCAGCCTCAGCGCTCAGGTGTAACCCCGCATGAATGAGCTTTCACCGAGCATTCCCGCCGTAGTGACAGCGGCTATGGCGATCGATTTCGGAATGCCTATCACGGCTTATCTGGTGGCCGCCGTTGATACCCCACCGATACTCATGGGAACGGTGTTTGGCGATACGAAGGGGCGATTTAGAGAAGGTGCCAGTATCAGGACATCAAGGATAAAAAAGGCGTTCTTCATCGAGGGCCACTCGTTGTTCAAGACGGTCGGTGGAAGCCTCTACGTCGTAGTGAGCTGGATACCTCCCGGGAGCAATCTTTACATGAATCGCGTTTACCACTGATCGATCAGCGGGAGGCAGATTTCTGGTTGGAAGTTGAAGCTATTGCGTGCGATCGAAAACGACGCAGGAAAATTAATATTTGCTTGGGCTATCGAAAGGACGAGCAGATAAGGGTGGTATTGAGAAATATGGTTGTTTCAGATGTTGAGCTGCTAGGTGAGTTGCTATTCGGATCAGCACGAGTCCTGGATGGCT
The DNA here is from genome assembly GCF_059506005.1 of Pseudomonas sp. Pseusp18. Lineage (NCBI taxonomy): Bacteria > Pseudomonadati > Pseudomonadota > Gammaproteobacteria > Pseudomonadales > Pseudomonadaceae > Pseudomonas > Pseudomonas sp. Pseusp18. The sequence continues at coordinate 4,581,943 of NZ_CP169240.1, read as the reverse complement.
CAAGGCTTGAGGACGATGAGTTGATCGAACTGGCCACCGTTACCTTCACAGAAAAGCCATTCTGTGTCGTTCGGCAATGGATGTTGTTGGATGTCATGCTCCCGGAATTTCAAGAGCAGGAAGTGAAAGCACAAGGCCTTGAAGCAACGGTCTTGTATGCCCAAGCAGTGGTGTTCGATAGCAGTAAAAACCTCCATTCAGGCGACAGCGTCCTCAGCGATTTTCAGAGCGATTTTGAGAACTGCATTTTCGAAAGCAAAGACGTGTTGTACATCTTGGCCGGCCGTGGCGCGAGAAAGCACGTGAGTGCGCCTGCTGTTGAAGCGTTACGTGCTTTTAAAAATGCTGACGTTAATGAACGAGTGGCGAAAGCAGCACTGCATGAAAGTTTGCCAGGGCTCGCCTCGTAGGCTTTCGGGAGGTTGGGAAAAATTCCCTGTTTGGGCGGAATGCCTTGCTTGCCCTTGGATTGAATCAGAGACGCTGATCGAGAATCTATTCTCATCTGTCCAGGGAGACTGGCAACACTCCAGGCACTCTGCGGACTTATATTGATCAAGGCACAGTGAGGCTTCGGCAATTCGCCGAGACGTATGGAATCCATCACTCTTCAAATTCACTCGGATGGCCGTTGGCGCGATGCACTGGTGGTCAGCTTCGATTCACCTAGAGAGAGCCTGCGAAGCCGGTGCACGATCAACTACCAGCCCGAATATCTTGTGGATCAGCACATTCAACTGGGTTCGGTTAAAGCGCCTGCCGTCAGTGCGAACCTCCCTCTGGAGTGGGATATTCGGCGTGAGCCTGCCCCAGCTTTTTTGCACGATATCATCCCGGCCGGTGCTGGACGTCGGCACATCTTGTCGAGAATGGTAGTACCGCCAGGGATGTCGATTGATCTCTTTCTGCTGCAGCAATTCGCTGCTGCTCCCATTGGGCATATGCGTATAAAAAGTGCGGCCGGAGCGCTGTGTTCCGCACAAAAATTGACTGGTGGGTTTAATCGAGAAGAGGTTATTCAGGAAGGTATCAGCTTTCTCGACCAGGCCAGGGAATCGGGAATGGCAATAAGCGGTGCTCTTGGGGCCGGCGGTGAAGCTCCAAAAGTGCTGCTGGTGGAGGATGCCTCGGGTCAGCTTTATCCAGAGGGGGCGCTAGATGACGCAGATGTGCGTCGACATTGGTTTGTTAAATTCCCGCGTAACACCGCCACTCAGTTAGACCGCACCATCCTGCATTCCGAATACTGTTTTTACCGCGCGCTGGGCAAGCTGGGGATCGACACGATCGCCGCCGATGGTCTGACCCACGAAGCAGCGAAGATACCTAGCATTTGGATGCAAAGATTCGATCGGAAGGTCTCTTTGGGGGGAGTAGAGCGCAACGCAGTAGAGTCAATGTATTCATTATGTGGCGTCGGCAATCGAGGTGGCTGTTTGAATCATTTCGACGTCGTGGATCGGCTAGCGGAAACATGGATCGCTGCCGGCCAAGAGTCTGAAATACCGGACATGCTTAGCGAATACTTGCGACGGGATTTGATCAACCAGGCTCTCGGGAACACCGACAACCATGGCGGAAATCTCTCGATCCTTCGGGGCAAGGAGCGAGTTAGCTTCGCACCCATCTACGATGTTGCGCCGATGGTGATGGATATCGAGGGCGTTGTGCGGATCACACGGTGGCCAACAAATTTTGAACGATTAGGTTCAGTCGATTGGGGGGCTGTGTGTGCTCGCTTCGCGCATAGGGCAGATCCGGAATGGTTGTTCGATCGCTTAAAGTCAGATGCTCAACTATTGCTGGCGTTACCGGATTTGCTACAGGATCTAGGACTGCGCCAGGAAGCCTGGCGCTCGCCGATGATTCCGCTCAGGTGTCTCGAAGATACGTTTCGCAGGTGGAATTTGATGTGATTGATCCACGTCGAGGTAGGCTGCGCGACTGCACGGACTTGCCCACACATTTGCATTTGACCTAACCAGTCATTTGCATCAGATTTAAACAGCAAAATTCGTGGTAATGACCGGCATAGAGCGACCCAAAGGAGACGCTCGCCAACCACCGCTTTGGGCTAAAAAGCAGTTATCCATATGGCACAGTTTTGACGGCATTTCGCTGAATTTAAACGCGTCGATTTGGTGGCTTTGAAAAATATAGGGCGGGGGTTACCCACCGCCCTATAATTGATTAGCTCCTTACGAATGCGAGCAGATCGGCGTTAATCATATCGGCATTGGTTGTAGGCATTCCGTGCGGGAAGCCCGGGTAGATTTTCAGCGTACTGTTTTGCAGAAGTTTGGCCGACAGAACACCGGCATTCTCATAAGGGACTATCTGGTCATCGTCACCATGCATCACCAGGACAGGGATCTTGATGCTCTTCAAATCTTCGGTGAAGTCGGTCTGAGAAAACGCCACGATTCCGTCATAGTGTGCCTTTGCACAGCCCATCATGCCTTGTCGCCACCAGTTCCAGATGATTCCCTCGGACGGTTTTGAACCTGGGCGGTTATAGCCGTAAAAAGGCCCCGCTGGAACGTCGTAGTAGAACTGTGCGCGATTCGCTTGTAGTTGTGCCTGCAAGTCGTCGAAAACTGATTTCGGCAGGCCGCCAGGATTGCTCGGGGTCTGAACCATTAGCGGTGGCACAGCGCTGATGATGGCTGCTTTCGACACTCGGTCTTCGCCGTGGCGCGCGATGTAATGGATGACTTCACCTCCGCCGGTGGAATGACCGATATGGACAGCGCCTTGCACGCCGAGATGATTAACCACTGCCGCGACGTCATCGGCATAGTGATCCATGTCGTGTCCATCCCAGACCTGGCTGGATCGCCCGTGACCACGTCGGTCGTGTGCTACAACCCGGAAGCCGTTGGCCAGGAAAAAGAGCATTTGCGCGTCCCAATCGTCCGCGCTAAGCGGCCATCCGTGGTGGAAAAAGACTACCTGGGCATCGCGTGGCCCCCAGTCTTTGTAAAAGATTTCAACACCGTCCTGCGTAGCGACATACCCCATGTTCGTATCTCCAGAATGAAGTGAAGGCCTATACCGAATCGCGTTCGGAGCATGGCCTTGAATGAACAAAGTGCAGCCCATCCGATAGGCGGTTCAGAGGGCGCGATTGTGGATTGTTGCGCCTGCCCCATGACTTCCATAGCGGCTGAGCAACACGTTGCATTTGTGCTGCTTGGCCGCCCGATGACTTTAGGTTTAAAGTCAGCTTTAAGGTCAATAGATTTTTCAGGGTGGGTTATGAGAATAGGCGAACTGGCGAAAATCAGCGGATTGGCGCCGTCACGCATCCGGTTTTACGAGGCAAGCGGCCTGATCAAATCCGTTGAACGCAAGTCCAATGGCTACAGGGACTACGCGCCTGATACCGAGTGGGTTCTGGATATCATCACCGGAGCGCAGGCGGCGGGTTTTTCATTGGAAGAAATCCGGCAATTGATGCCGATGAATGCCAGCGGCTGGCAGCACGATGAGTTGCTCAGTGGGCTCAAGCAAAAGGTTGAGGAAATCGGTGTTCTACAAGAACGTCTAGCCCAGAACAAAGCGCAACTTCTGCTCGTCATCAAGGGCATCGAGGGTAAGCCCGAAGGCATGGCGTGTGTGGACAACGCGCAAATGCTGATAAATCGTTTGCGTGAAGAAGGGGTTGGCCAAGCTTCCGGCAAGCGTGCGGTAACGTCTTCCACGAGAAAAAACGCCCGCCAGGCTTCCGGGGCCTGACAGGCGTAACAGGTTTCAGCGCTCGCCAACCAGAGTGGCAAGCGGTTTAGGCGCGTAGAGCGCACTCTGGAACTCAGGCACGTATTCGTACTTCATCATTTTCCCGAGTTTCAGGGCACGGAGATAATTCGACAGGCTGCCGTCACCCAGGGTGAGGGTGGCCGAATCCGCATCGCGGCTGGAGCCGTGGCTGAGCTGGCGGGAAACAGCGTACCCATAGGCCAGTCGGCCTTGATGATCGAGGTTGGTGAAGCTGCTGGTGACGATATCGACATCATGCGAGAGGCCATTGAGCTTCTTCGCCTTGAAGGACACATCGACCTTGCCGGTCTGGCTGTCGGTGATGTCATAGACCACCGATTGCGCATCTTCTTTGCGGTCAATCCCGGTCAGCCATTTCGGCAGGTTATAGCCGACGACACCACGAACCCGCGCAAGCTCTGTATTGACCGGCAGCTTGAGCACATAGCCCCAGAAATCGCCAGACATCGACTGGCCAATCAGCGTGAGCGGCCCCAGATTCGATTTGCCGGGCTTGTTGGTGATGATCGACACGGCCACTTCGTTATAGGCGTCGTTATCGCAATGTTCATAGGTGTACGCGGTGAATGCGATCAAACCCCGGCCCGGCCAGACTTGCAGGGGTTGCACGGTGGCCATTACTTCCGGTGGCATCAGGGCCCGCAGTGCATCCAGATCGGCCGTATAGACTGCCGTAACGCGACTGTTCTGGTAGTAAAAGTTCGGGGAGTATGACTCGAAGCCAATGTCGACCTTGTGCTTTTCCAGTCCTTTGAACCAGCTCAAATCAACATCCGGCAGTTCTGCTGCAATCACCGACAAGGGCGGGTTCGAGCGATAACGGTCGTACAGGCCGCCCTTGACGACCGGCACTGTGTGGCCTGCGATATCGATTGTGTTGGTTTCAGTCGGGCTGAGCATTTCAGGCGTCCCCGCCAACGCATGGTTGGCAATTGAGCTGAACAGCAATCCTGTTAATACGGCGCTTGCGAGTTTCAATCGGTCTTTCTCCGGGTGGTGGGAACTACTTGAGGGTTCAGCGAGTTACGTTTTCGCCAGAGAGCACCGCCATCACGGCTTCAGCTACGGCTTTGGGCGATTGAGGGTTTTGGCCAGTGACAAGCCTTCCATCTGTGATGGCAAATGACGTGAATGGCAGCCAGCCCTTGCGGTACCGCGCACCCTGGCTCACCAACTTGTCCTCAAGGAAGAAGGGCACCTGGCTTTTCATGCCGGAGAACAGCTCTTCGCGATCAGAGAAGCCGGTGATGTTCTTGCCCTTGATGATCAACTGGCCTTGTTCATCCTTCAGATCCAACAGACCCGCTACGCCATGGCAGACGGCCGAGACGATGCCACCCTGGTTGTAGATGGTTTCGGCGACACGCCGCAGGTCGGGATTATTGGGGAAGTCCCACATCACCCCATGGCCCCCGGTGAAGTAGATGACGCTGAACTGGGACGGATCGATATCGGCGATCGGCAGCGTGTTTTGCAGGCGAGCGCGAAAGGCCGGGGACTGCAAATGCTCACGGGCGGCCTTGTCCATGTATAGCCAGCCGAGGCTGCGCTCATCCAGAGGCACCGCGCCGCCTTTGGGACTGGCAAAAACTGTGCTGTAGCCAGCCGCCTCCACTACATCGGTGAAATGCGTCAGCTCAGTCAGCCACAACCCTGTGGTATCGGTTCGTGAGGGATAGCTGGCGTGATTGGTCAGAATCACCAGAATTTGGCGATTCTTGGCAGTCATTGTGGAAGGGGCGGTATTAGCATTTACAAATGTCATGAAAGCGCTACCTATCAATACCAACGCATAAGAAACAAAGGTCTTGAGCATCATCCGGGTTCCATCAATCAAGCAGGTCAGCGCATGCTCACCTTAAACCTCGCTTTAAGGTCAATCCCCACTGCTGCAAATAATTTCCGCCGGAAGTTGCTCACTTCCGCTTGACCCTCAACCTGACTTTAACGCTAGCGTCTGGCACTGATTGGGCAAGGCAATAACGCACGACATCAATACCGTCAGGAGCAATGCATGAGTCAGCAAGACAACCTGGATATGCAGTTCAAATGGATGATCTATGGCGCCAATGGCTACACCGGCGAGTTGATCGCTCGTGATGCTGTAAAGCGTGGACTTAAACCTGTGCTGGCGGGACGCAACCGTGACAAGGTCGAAGCCCTCGGTCGGGAGCTGGGCCTTGAAACCCGAGTGTTCGGACTGGAGGATGAGGTGCGGTTGCTTGCTCAGATCAAAGGCCATGGCTTGGTTCTGCATTGCGCAGGGCCGTTTTCAGCGACCGCCACCCCTATGATGGAAGCCTGCTTGCGCGCCAATGCGCACTACCTGGACATCACCGGCGAAATTGCCGTATTCGAGCACGCCCAGTCCTTGAGTGAACGGGCGCGTGCGGCGGGCGTGGTCATTTGCCCCGGCGTCGGCTTTGATGTGGTGCCGACTGACTGTGTCGCCGCCGCATTGAAAAACGCACTGCCGGATGCAACGCACCTGGCGCTGGGGTTTGATTCGCGCTCGAGCTTTTCACCCGGTACTGCCAAAACTTCGATTGAAGGCATGGCGCAGGGCGGCAAGGTTCGTCGTGACGGCAAAATCGTCTCGGTACCGCTGGCGTATCGGGTACGGCGTATCGACTTTGGCGCCGGAGAGAAATTGGCCATGACCATTCCTTGGGGCGACGTTTCCACAGCTTGGCATACCACTGGTATTGCCAATATCGAAGTGTTTATTCCAGGCTCTGCGGGGATGATTCGCGGCGCCAGATTCGCCAATTTCATTCGTCCACTGTTGGGTTTGTCCTTCGTGCAGAGCCTGCTCAAGGCGCGCATCGGCAAGACAGTAGTCGGCCCGGATCAGGAAAAGCGTGCCGATCAAGGCACCTATGTATGGGGTGAGGCTAGAAACGCTCGCGGCGAATGCAAAGTCGCACGCGTGCACACCGCGAACGTCTACAGTCTGACGGTCGACGCAGCCTTGGCTGTGGTCGACTACCTGCTACAGACGCGCCCAGCTGGCGGCGCCTACACACCCGCTCGGTTGTTGGGCGCCCATCTGGTGACGCGCTTGCCAGGGTCTGGCGCGTTGAACATCGACTGACCTTGAAAAAGGTATTGACCTTAAAGTTTACTTCAAGCTTAAGGTGACCTCATCTCCAGTTGAGGACTGCTCGATGAATGTGTTCAACACCCTGATGCTTCCCAACGGTTCGACCATCAAGAACCGAATCGCCAAAGCCGCCATGGAAGAGAACATGGCGGATGCTGACCAGGCACCCTCCGAAGAACTCATGCGTCTCTATCAAGCATGGGCCGACGGTGGTGCAGGCCTGATTATCACCGGCAACGTGATGGTCGACGGCCGCGCCATGACCGGGCCGGGTGGCGTGGTGTTGCAGGACGATCAGCAACTGGACAAGTTCAAGCGCTGGGCGCGTATTGGTCGATCCGGCGGTGCGCAGTTCTGGTTGCAGATCAATCACCCAGGTCGGCAGATGCAGTCCAATCTTGGGCAAAAAACCTGGGCACCGTCAGCCGTGCCGCTGGAACTGGGCAAAATGTCCAAGCGTTTTGCCACGCCTCACGCGATGACCCCTGGCGTGATCGAAGAAGTCATTCAGCGCTTTGCGAACACCGCACGCCTGGGCGAACAAGCCGGATTCACCGGCGTGGAAATTCACGCTGCCCATGGCTATTTGTTGAGCCAGTTCCTTTCGCCGTTGACCAACCAAAGGACGGACGAGTGGGGTGGCTCTCTAGAAAACCGGGCACGCCTGCTGCTCGAAATCGTCAAGGCGGTCAGGGCTGTGGTTTCTGCGGATTTTGCAGTGGCGGTCAAACTCAACTCCGCCGATTTCCAGCGCGGAGGATTCACCGCCTATGACGCGAAAAAGGTAGTTGAGTTGCTCAACGACCTGGGCGTGGACATGGTGGAGTTGTCGGGAGGCAGCTACGAAGTACCCGCCATGCAGGGTGACGCGCGCGATGGTCGCACCCTCGCTCGCGAAGCTTATTTCCTCGAGTTCGCCCGTGATCTCCAAACCGTCGCCCAAATGCCGGTGATGGTCACCGGCGGTATTCGTCGCCGCCCGGTGGCCGAAAGCGTCGTGCAGAGTGGTGTGGACATGGTGGGCATCGGAACGGCGTTAGCCATCGATCCGCACTTGCCTCGTGACTGGTTGCAGGGCAAAGACAATGCCCCTCAATTGCCGCCGATCACTTGGAAAAACAAAGCCATCGCATCCTTGGCGAACATGGCAGTAGTGAAGTTTCAATTGCGCAAACTCAGCCGGGCTAAAAAGCCCGATCCGAGCGTTTCACCGTTGCGCGCGCTGATCCTGCAACAGCTCTTCATGGCCTTTCGCACTCGCCAGTATCGGAAATGGATTGAAACGTCTGCGCATTACAACGGCCAGGGAGACGCAAGATGACCGTCGCTGTAGAGGACTCCCCAGTTATCGACACCGCCAATACGCTCGACCAACAAAGAAGGGCATTTCTTAACGACGGGCCACCCAGCCTCAAACGACGCAGGGCCAACCTGGTCAAATTGCGCGCGGTGGTTCTCGCTCACAGGTGTGAAGTAGAGGATGCGATTAGTACTGATTTCGGCAATCGCTCCAGGCATGAGACCGACATCATGGAACTGCTTGGCGTGGTGCAGTCCATTGACTATTTGTTGCGACACCTGCGCCGTTTCATGAAGCCCGAACGTCGTCATGTCGCTGCGTTTCATCGCGCCGGCCGTGCCTATGTGGAGTACCAGCCTAAAGGTGTGATCGGAGTCATGGCGCCTTGGAACTACCCGTTCTCCCTAACCTTCATCCCATTGGCAACTGCGCTCGCGGCTGGCAACCGGGTGATGATCAAACCCTCCGAGCTGACGCCACGCACCAGTGAATTGATTCAACGCATGCTGGCGAGCTGTTTTTCTGCCGATGAGGTAGCAGTGGTACTCGGCGGCCCTGAGACAGGCGCCTATTTCAGCGGCCTTCCGTTCGATCACCTGCTGTTCACCGGCAGCACTCAGGTAGGTCGAATGGTAATGCGTGCCGCCAGTGAAAATCTGGTACCGCTGACCCTTGAACTGGGTGGCAAGAGTCCCGTGGTCGTAGCGCCAGGCCATGCAGGGCGCAGCGCATTGGAGAGCATTGTCTTCGGCAAATTATCCAATGCTGGCCAGACCTGCGTTGCACCGGACTACGCCCTGGTTCATGAAGACGACCTCGGCGAGTTCATCACCCAATACCGCGACGCTGTTGCCCGTACTTATCCGCAAGGCCCAGCCAGTCCCGATTACACCTCGATCATCAGCGACAGGCATTACATGCGGTTGCATACGCTCATCAAAGACGCACGCGCCAAGGGAGCAGACGTGATCGAGGTAGGAGTGACCCCAGAGCGTGCGACAGAGCGACCGCGGACATTGGCTCCGGTGTTGATCGTGGGAGCCGAAGACGATGCATTGGTCATGCAGGAAGAAATCTTCGGCCCACTGCTACCGGTTCGTACCTACCGCTCTCTCGACGAAGTAATCGACTACATCAACGCCAGGCCGCGCCCACTCGCGCTTTACTATTTCGGCAATATGGATGCCGACAGCGAGGCTGTGCTCAAGCGCACCACATCCGGGAATGTCGGCATCAACAACACTCTGCTGCACGTCGCCGTGGATGATCTACCATTCGGCGGTGTAGGGCCGAGCGGTATGGGGGCCTACCACGGCATCGAGGGTTTTCGCTCCATGAGCCATGCCAAGGGAATATTCGTCCAAGGTCGCTGGAGCCTACCTAGCCTGCTCAGAGCACCTTTCGGCAAACTGGCTGAATTCGCCATAGCAATCACGCTTCGGGCACAGCCAAAACTCCGAGTCGAGCGGTAGAGGAAGTACACCAGCGCCAAGCTGTTTCAGCCCGTTGGCTGACAAACCCCTCGACGAGGCATCTGGAGCATCGTGGGCAACAACACGCCAGTGTGCTTCATTCGTGATCAGATGAAGCACACTTTTGGCTGATTTTTGCCTGTCACGAAGGGCCGCTTCTGGCCGTTCTCTGCCGGTCATTGCCACGAAGCATGCTGATCAAATCCGATGCAATTGGTGGTCAGAACGAACGCAATTCACTGGTCATGTCGAATGCAAACGGGTGGTCATAAGGAGTGCAATTTCGCATATGCGCCACATTTCCCTTTGATCATCTCCTGCCGGCACGAAACTCTCGCGCAATGCCGGATCAGGGACTCACAATCGTTTGTGTTCAAATCAAACTCAATCAATCTTGCCGCTCTCTCTATGCGCCGCAAGGTGTTGCATATCTCGTGTCCAGCATCGAAGAAACCGACGCCAGTCACTTGCATAACTTCCTTGCTGCAGCCGTGAAGAAAGAGCGCTCGCCGCTTCGAATCGCGCGTGCCATGGCTGTGGGATGTGCTGGTCAAGCACGATAACGAAAAGGTGACCATCGCTTCCCTTGAATGGGGTGTCCGGGACGCGTTCGCGTAACTCATCAATCGACATCGAACAGGCCGCACCTACAGGGTTTTCCAAATCTTGGTGATCGATGTCGTCAAGCTCGGCAAGCAGTGGTTTTGCTTCTTCCGAACCAGGGCGTAAGTGTTCTAGCGTCCACAGCAGCTCGCGCCGCTTCCGCTCGCGTAGCCATAAGGTCTTTAGATCGGCTTCCAACATTGATTCCTTATCACGGTATACGTAGATCAGTTCGCGGTTCGTGTTGGCTACGCTATCAGCATAAGGGCAATTGGGTGCACCGAATTTTACTGGATGGACGCGCGCGCGAAGCGAGCATTGCAGCTTTGAATCAACTATTGGTAGTTGCGCAGATTACCCACTCGTTTACTCAGGGTTCGGATGCTTTTCATTTGAGGTAGCGAACGTGGCGCGGGTGTGAATCGCTCAATGACTCAGCCTGCTCCCGCATCGGATCGTCATAACGTCTAGGCTAGGATGACTTAGCAACAGCCTACTTCCTGATCACCTTTCTCGAAGCGCCTATCCATGGAAGACACGCCAGAATCAAACATTCCAGCCGATGACTCCTCCGAAGACGTGGTGACAAGAGAGTCGTTGTACGAACTAGCCTGGTCGATGCCAATGACCAAAATTGGGGAGCGATATGGTGTTTCTTCCAGCTACCTGGCTCGGATCTATTCCAGCCTGAATGTACCCCGACCGCCGGTGGGGTATTGGGCTCAGGTTGCGGCGGGCAAAGGAAAGCCACGCCCACCTCTGCCAACGGCGTTGCCAGGCACTCTCATTGCCTGGAGTCGAAATGGCACGCCTCTCAAGGTTTCACAGACCCTACCGAAAGCACCCCGGAAGCTGGGTCGGCAAAAAAATAAGATCGATGTGGAGCTACCTCGGAAACACCCATTGTTGCTGGGTATCGAAGAGCATTTCCTGAAGGTGAGGGAAAGCGAAAACGGTTATTTACGACCGACAAAACGTTCCATGGCAGATCTCATCGTGAGCCGCACCGGACTCACTCATGCCGTGGACTTTGCCAATCAGCTGTACTTGGGGCTGATGAAAAAAGGTTTCTCCGTAGCACTCTCAAATGCCGAAACATACATGAATCGTGAATCCGTGGATCACCGAGAAAAGGAGTCGAAAAGGTACGTTCATCCTTCACTCTGGAAGCCGCAGCGACCTACCGTGGTTCACATTGGTAGTTTCCAATTCGGGCTGACCATCTACGAAGTCAGTGAATACGTGCCAGTGAAGAGTGTTGGTAAGCAATACGTTCGACTGAGCTCGCTTCCTACGAGTCAACGACGATCTCCGTTTCATGATGGTTGGGTGATGAGCGATGACATGCCTACTGGCCGTCTTTGCCTGCAGGTCTACTCTCCCTACTACGGCGCAGAATGGGTACGTCGTTGGATTGAGGACAAGCCTGGCGACTTAGTCAGCAAAATTGCTGGCATCATCAAGTTGTTGATTGACGAGGCTCCTGTGCTTGCCAACAAAGTCGAAGTTGAGCGTGAACGGAGGGAGCGCGAGCATCAGAAGTTTTTATTGGAGTGTGAGGAGAGGCGCAGACAAGAAGAGGAAAAGCGCCGACTCAAGGTGATCCAGGAAAGCCGTGATCGACTTGAGTCTGTGATTCAGACTTGGGCGAAGGTGAACAGTATCCGCGCCTTCTTCGACGACATCGAGCAATCTGCACAAAGATTGGGGGATGCCGATCGTAAAGCTGTCCTAGAGCGACTGACCAAAGCGAAAGAGTTAATCGGAGACTTGAACGCACTGAAGCATTTTGAGAGTTGGGAGCCTCCAGCCCACTAAATGTTTTTGCTTTGCTTCAGAAGCAAAAATGAAGTTGTCGGCGTGTTGAATGTTCTGTATTTACCGAATCTACTGCGCCAGCGTCTCACGCTGCTCGGGCCTACATAGAGGCCGCGTGTAAGCGCGAAATGGGTTTGAAATGCATCTACGGCATGGTCACGCCATTCTACTTAGCCAAAGACTGGCGTTGTGCAAAAGAGATTGCAGTCGAGATATCCAGCGATATAGAAGCAAACGATTTCATCAGCAATGACTCCGGCAATGCCCAATCCCATTTCTCGCGCAGCATGTTCTCCACATTCGCAAGAATCGAATCGAGATCGCCTGCATCCAATCTACCGACATCCTCCAGCGCTGCCTGGGTTCGAATGAGGCTGGCGTCAATCTCAATGGCAAGGCCTGAGTTATCGCAAGATAGGCCTACATGATTGAGCAACAGACGCAGTGCATCGTTGGCATGATCACCTAGCCAGCTGATCAGATAACACTTGCTGCCCGACTCGATGATGTAGCGTTCACCGAGGCCTAATGAGACAAATGTCTTCCGAGCCTCGTCGAGCAGATCATGGGCGCCGCGATCAATAAACTGGCAGTGCGAAGTATCTGCCAGCACTGCACGCATTTCTTCACGGACGGTGTCATGCACCATTGCACCCAAACCATCGAACTGGGGAGGAGCACCGCCGCGTGCGGCAGTAACAATAATGACCTTGGCCTGGAGATCAACGTCACGCACTTGCCATCGTCGCCCCCCAAAGATGATTCGTTGATCCTTGGTAAGCGGGCGGCTTACCGGTACTGACCCCAGGGCTTTCCCATCACACACGAGGCGAAACTCTTCATCGCTGCTGAACGCGCTGTAGAACTCGTAGTGGTTTATCAGACGCTCTCCAACCGTCCCGGGAAGCAACAATCCCGAACTGTCTTGAACAATGAGTTCATGCTCTCCCAATGTCCTGAGCAGCCCCACGAAGTCGGATTTTTCGACTTTGGAAAATGCCCCCTCGGCGATCAAGCTTTTCCACAAAGCTGCCGCTGATGCACCCCCACATTGGGCGATGATGGAAAGGACTTGCTGAACCAGAGTAGAGGCGTGAACGCCTTGGGCTCTCGGGGGTTCGAACCACCCTCGAATCAGCAGGCGAACCATGGCAATGGTCTGCACCAAGCCTTGGCGCAGTTGATCGGAAAGGCTCGATCCATCTTTGAGAGGCGACTCTTTGCAGTACGCGCGCAGTACCGCATTCTCTCCTGGGCGTCTTCCTGAGCGACCTAAGCGCTGACGTAGGCTCGCCACTGAGGGGGGAGGGCCAATTTGCACAACCGTCTTGATGCTCCCGATGTCTATTCCCAGTTCAAGCGTCGTGGTGCAGATCGCCGATGCCGCCTGGTTACCGGCTTTAAGCGCGTGCTCAGCCTGCTCACGCAAGTCCTTTGAAAGGCTACCGTGGTGAGGCCAGAACTCGTTGGGTAGACCGTCTTTCTCGCAGCGCCGACGCAGTTGGTCTGCGTACCATTCAACCTGCTGGCGGCTGTTCGGGAATATCAGGTTATTGCTTCCTCGCAAAACCTTGTAGAGATGATCGGCGATCGCAAAGTCAGGGCTTGCTTTGTTTTCCGTTTCGTCTTCATCGCCGTCCTCATCAGGGGACTGGATGGGAGTCTTTCTTAGCTCGCTCATCGGCGGTTGGATGTAACCACGGATTTGCACCTGGAGAGTCTGATTGGAGTTTTTGGACTCGATCACGGTTACCGTGTCGACGCCGGCCGGACGAAGGAACTCCGCCGCCAATCTCATATCGCCCAATGTTGCTGATAGCCCAACTCGGGGAAGGCGACGTCCTGCTACGAGCTCGACCCGGTGCATCAGGGACTGCAGCTGTTTTCCTCGCTCACTACCAATGAATGCATGGAGTTCATCAACGACGATGTAGCGCAGGTTTTGGAAAACTCCAGCCAGGCTTGAGCCTCGATTGACGAACAATGCTTCAAGGGACTCAGGGGTAATCAATAGCACCCCCTCCGACGACTTCAAAAATCGGTGCTTTTTGCTCGATGAGATATCCCCGTGCCAGCCAACTACAGGAATTTCCAGTTGCTCACATAGACGGCTGAGTCTGCCCCATTGATCGTTGATCAAGGCTTTGAGTGGGCTGATGTACAGCACAGAGCCGGGAGGGTCATTGTGGTTGAGTAAATGGGTGAGGATGGGGAGGAACGCGGCCTCGGTTTTCCCCGCCGCCGTTGCGGCGGCGATAATGACATCCTGGTCTGCGTCCACTAGAACAGGCACTGCCCATTCTTGGGCGTCACGCAAGGACGTCCAGCCTTCAGCCCAAATCCATCGCTGAATACGGGGTTCTAGCTGGTCGAAACCTGATGACTCAGAGTGTGAAGGTGGCAAGTTCATCGTCCGCGTCGACCTTCGTGTCGTCTTCTCCGCCCAGGTCTTTAGCTACCTCGACACCTCCCAGTAACACCCTCCAATCAGCTCCCGGGTTTTGCTCCAGGATGGCCAGCAGATTGATAAAAGCAGTGATCGTGGTGCGCGGCGTGCGGAAGTAGGCTTCCCCCAAGCGCTGATTGCAGTGCGCCATAAACAGCGGGAGCGCTTCGTCAGGCAGTAGATATTTTTCAGCATCGCCGCCCGCATACACATGGCGCAGCTTCTGAAGCAGTACATAGAAGTCTTCGGGGGTGAGGCTGGTCAGGCGAATAACTGGGCCCGACAGATCCACCAGCCCTGTTTTAGCAAACGAGTTCTCGGCCAGGCGCGATTGCAGGGCTGGGTAGCTAAACAGACCTCGGCGAGTGTCCATCAAGAACTCAGGGGTGCCACCCAGGACGAATCCAAGCCCCTCAGCCGATCCCTGCAGCGAATCATTGAGGATGCGCAGGATCTGCTCGTAGTTGGCATTGCGTGCCTGCGTGTTGGCCAGCTTGTAGAGGTTGACCAGCTCGTCGAGGCAGATCATCAGGCCGCCAAAACCTGCGAGCCTGACGAATCTCGACAGCAGCTTGAGCTGATCGTAGACGGAGGCGTCATCAATGATCGTTCGCACACCCAGAGCCGCACGCGCATCGGTTTTGGTGGTGAACTCACCACGCAGCCAGCGGATGGCGTCAGCCTTGAGTTGCTCATTGCCGTCCTCGAAACCTCGGCAATACGCAGCGATCACCTCAGCGAAATCGTAGCCGTTGACCATCTCGGTCAACTCAGCAAGGTGTGTACGGATGACAGTCTCACTGTCAGTACCCGCCGCCTTGGCTTCTGTTTTGGCTTGGGAGATGAATTTCTCGACGATGCCTTGCATAGCCCCACCGTCAGGCTTTGTGCGTGTCGACATGTTCTTGGCCAGCTCGGAATAGAGTGAGCGTGCCTGTCCCCCAGTGGCATGCAGCCTGCGATCGGGGTTTAAGTCAGCGTGCATGGTTACGAGTTTGCGCTCCATCGCAATGGCTCGTACCAGGTTGAGAAAAAACGTCTTGCCGGCGCCGTACTCGCCAATCACGACGCGAAATGCTGAGCCGCTTTCAACCAGGCGGTTAACGTCGGTGATCAGCGCATCGAGTTCGCCCACCCGGCCGACCTGAATCAAGTGTTGGCCGACACGAGGGACGACGCCGGCGCGTAGCGATTGGATGACCGCGTCGCGATCCTTGGCTCTGATAGTGGTCATAAGGCTAACTCTTCCAGAATGTCTTTATTGATTTCGATGGGATCATCACCTTCGGTGATGGGCATATCGAAGCGGTCAAAGGCCATGTCGTTGATTTGCTCCAAAGCACCATCGAGCATTAGCTCCATGTCGCTCGCAGCGGACTCAAGTTCAGATCGACTCCACTCTGGACGTGAGACCAATAGGCGTAGGAACGCAGAATGTTCCAAGTCGAGGCCCGCAACGTCAGCACTCGACGCTGAAGTCGATTCGGCATCCTCAATAAGCTGCTCAGATTCCTCAACCCGGTCATCAGTGAACACCTGAGCAAGTAGGGCGGATACCTCAGCTGTTTCTCGTTGCAATTCAGCAATTCGCTCATGATCGAGCACGAACCCTTGCTTGGCGTTAACTGGGAGGGGAACCCCAGGCTCGGACTGAGTGGTGTTGGCGGGTGGTATGACGGATGCAACTCTTGCTCCGGATGCAGCACCGTGAAGATCGCTGTAGAGCAGCTGACTGTCCAGTTGCAACGCTTTATACACTCGCTCCAGAAGCTTCACCTCCGATGGGCTGACGGTGCCATCGGCTTGTGCGAGGTGGGCTAGGAAGCTGGCAATCGCGCGCTTTGCTTCGACGGTCAAAGGGTCGAGCTTTTTCTTCAAACTTGCGAGTGTTGGAGGTTGCTGAATTTGGATTCGTAAATGCGCCTTGAGACGTTTGCGATGGGCAACACTCAGGTGACTCCATGAGTCAATGTGCTGACCCAGCATTGTGAATTCTTCATTCGAAGTATCCCCATCGGCAGATGCCACTGCACTGGCTAGGTCAAGAGTGACCGAGGCCGCGTTATAGACCGCCGAAGCTCGCAGTGATCCGTCCTCTGGTTGGGTCACAAATAATGCAATTTTATCTTCGGCTTTCGGTGTTTTGCTGCCTGCCAGAACGTCAGGTTCCATACCGATATGGAGTGACTCCAGCGCGCGGGCAAGTGCCAGTACTTTGTCGCGAGACAACGCCCCTGCGCTCTTGAACCGTCCAGCGAGTTCGCCAAAACTCATGTCGATCAAGTCATCACCGATCCTGTGTTGAAGATCGTCCAATTCTGCACGGGCCGGCGCCGGCCATAGCGCGACAGGAAGCTGCAAAAGGCCCTCCAGCGCTTCTGCGCTTTCAGGGTTTCGGCCCAGATAGCGGCTATAGGGTTCCAACTCGCTGGTGCAAAGCTCAACAATCAATTGCAGGTTTTTACGCGTTCCTGACGTAGCCATGACATCAGGAAGATCCCCCAGGTTAACTGCGGGGGCCATTAACACTGCGGAGGCCGGTCGATAGCTTGCTTTAAGCGTGGTCTTGTTTTGCGCGAGAATTAGCCCGGTAGGGTGGGTACTCGCGTACTTGAGTTTGAACAATGCAGCGAAGACTTCCTTACACCGAGTTACCGGGGTGCGCTTGCTGATGTTGGGGTCGGCTAGCGCCCATGCCAATGCCCAGTCGGCATCAAGTGGCCGTTTGTTTGCTGCGTGTTGCCCTAACCCTATGCGCAGTGGAAGCGGCATTTCGTAGCTGTAAGCAACGGCATCAGGAGGTGGGCCAAGGTAAAGGTTAGGATCGAGCGCTTGATTGCTCAGGTAGTCCAGAAAGCCCTCCGCGTACCCCCTGAACGATCGATTGTCCTCATAGATATCCAGCAGCCGTTGGACTTCTTTGGTGATCAGAGGAATCTCGGCCTTCACCTGCGGATCGCTTACTGCATCAACAAGTGCACGGCGCTCAAGGCCATAAAAAAATAAAAAGACATAGCCGGTGTCTGCCAACGGATCACGACGTCCACCTTCTAGCCACTGCAGGTATCCGCGCCGAGCCTCTGGCGAAATGGAATGAAAACTCGGCCAGTAGGGCATCAGCCGCTCTTCGATATCAACGTACGATTTAGCTATCCGCAGTTTGGGATTGATCAGTGATGGTTCTTGCGCATCGTATCGACCCAGTGCGCTTCCTACATAGAGCATTCCACCGGGAAGTGAAAAACCAGACACAGTGACCGATTCGCCCGCCGGAACCCAGTGGGTATCGGATTTCTGCTTGCTTGCATTTGGAATTTTAAAGGAGGCGGAAGGGGGGGAGCCGAGTTGGACGGTATAAAATTCGGAGGGTTCTTCAGACCTATTGCTCGACGAAACCTCATGCATGGAGAAGGTCACGTCTTTACTTCGCGGCTCCCGCAGGTGCGTTGTCGCTGAAGCAGACCTTTGAATCTGTTCAAGCTGTCGTTTTGTGCGAGTGGCTAACAACCACATAATGGCGACGATGCAAGCGATGATGCCAATAGCGATCCATGTATTCTTCGGGATCGAAGCGAATGCACCAAAAGCCAGTGCAAAAATGATCAGGATGCCGGTGCCTGTCGAGTTTTTTGCCTTCTTCCTTGCCATGAGTATTTCAACCTTGAAAGGTGGGGGCTGGCGCAATGGCGGTATCCGATAAATGCATCTCTAGAACTATGGACTACCCAGCGCTACTGATCGGAAAAAATGCCCATCAACGAACCCTACAGCGCTAGCTGTCACAGTCACTCCAGTGATCGAAAGCTTAGACCATGGATGTTTTGTCTACCGGGATACGTTGTTCAAACCAGTGATAGAGACGTTCGGTTGACCTGAGCAGCCATGAACTCGGAGGCACGTAACAGGCCCGATGATTGAGGAAGCCTCCACAGCTGTGGATCGGGTCTACTGACCAGGTTTCGAGTACAGCAAAGCGGAGGTGCTCTTGGTTAACCTTTGCCAAAAGGGTGAATGCACCGAAGATCTTTTTTCGATCTCGCAGCCAGTTGCTACGGAAAAATATGGGTGTGATGGACGCCATAAACGGCAGGTGGGGCAGGGGGACAATGCGCTTGGCAAGTGTGCCGACGGATCCGGATTGGGGGGAATCCGGCATGCAGGGCCTTCATCAGCAGGGAGGTGTACTGAGACGGTAGAGTACCGGATTGAAACCTCCGGGGCCAATATCAATCCATCCGAGGTTGCATTGTATCGGCCAGCGATGGATGAGTACCTGAAGCTCATTCAGGATCTCGATGACATTCCCTCACTAATTCCGGATTAGTCGCCGATAGTGCGAATTGATGCACGGAAAAACCTGGTGGCAGGGTATTGCGCACCCCGCCACCGAGCAGTCGAATGCTTCAGCGTCACGTCATGCGCTGGGCTTGCGCTAATGATCAAGCTTTCCCTGGTTGCTTGGCTGCCGCTTTAGCTGCATCCTTTGCCGCTTCTTTAGCCAATGCTTCATTCACCTTGTCTTGGACGATTTTGTTGAGGTCATCCGTCTTCTCGGCAGCCGCACGGAATGCCTTAGAAGTAGGTAGCGAGTCAGGGCCTTCGGTAACTACAAATGTCATGGCACCGAATGGTTTGCCGGAGGAGCTTGCTGCCAGGGCGTACCGAGTTTTTAAACTATGTGCTGTATAAACGTGCCCACTCTGAAAATCGTCAAGTGACAACGCAGCTTTTACGTCGCCAAGACCAAGATCCACTGTGAGTTTTCGCTTAGGCCCATTGACGGTCATCTTGTGCAATGGATGTGGATAGAGAAGGTAAGTAGGCGTCACAGCGTAGTTCAAAATTCCACTGACGGTTTTTGATGTGATCCGCACCTCCATTAAAAAATCAGGATTTCCGTTTAAGCCGGTGAATGGGTTCACGATGGGCTCGGAGCCAGGGATCTGCAACTCATAATTAGACATTGTTTCTCTGAAACCACCTTGGCCATCCAGTACGGTGTCTGGTTCTACGTTAGCCCTGAATGCATCAAGGGCAGGCGAGTCCGGTATCGCCGCGAATTCACCGGCTACTAATAGGAGGCAAAGCCCTTCTGACTCCGACGGGGTCACAGGCCAATCTGACACTAACAGCAATCGGCCATTAAGTTTAATATCGCTTTCGAGGTATTGTGCCCGGGCTTCGAATTCGCTTTTTCCGTATGCAAAAAGTTCCTTGGCGCCCCATCCGATGCCAGAGATTAAAAGCGCCTGCGGAGTCTCCTTAGTACTTTGTAATGGACATTTTCCGGTTTTATCTACTAGGGAGAAGACCCGAACTTCCTTGATTGGTGGGTTTTTATTGAGGTCAGCATAGTCGTATTTTTTTGACTCGAAAGAAGTAGAGTTGAGATTGCTGCAGGCAACTAGCGTCAAAGCTATAAAAATCAATAGAGTCTTCATTGAATTATTCCTTTGTATAAATTGGCTGTCACAGCATAGTTGGTGTTTGTTTCAGCGCAGGTGGTTCCTTCCGTACTTTCTCCCGTGTGAATCCCTAATAATTCAATCTTTCCGCTAGGTGCATTTATCCAATAGACGGGAGCACCAGAAAATCCTGTCAAAGTGCTGCAGGTGTGGCTAAAACAACCATTCTCAACTCTATATATTTTGCAGTAGCCATGACCGACATCTGACCACATTAAGTTGTACTTGTATGGTGCTTCTGGGGTTATGATGATTGGCATTCCTACTTCCATTCCAGGAATAAAAACCTCGGAGTTCTCTGTAATAAGTTGTAATTTTGGATTTGTTAGTTCATATTTGGAATAGTCAATTTCTGGAGTTTTGGCCAAGATTATAGCTGCATCACATCCTGGTAAATAACAGCGCCTGACGTTGTACTCATTAAGGGGGAGGGTTTTTTCACCAATAATTAAATTCCTGCCATCGGCCAAGTTATTTTTTGTGACGCAATGGCCGGCAGTGATCCACTCTCCTTCTTTGTAGTACGAGGCAATACAAGAGTGCAGGCCATCATTTTTTGTAATTGATGTGATGAGGTTCAGCGCTTGAAGATATCCACTGGATGCGAAAGTACTAGGTGAGTTAAGAGTTTTAAAGCATTTGTATACGTCCTTCCTGAAAAGACCTGGGTTGCCTTCAGAATTAGTTAGTGTGCCAATGCAATTTTTGCTATCTGCTCTAAATTTTTCCAGATCTTCAAGGGTGGCTCCGTGTTGATAGCCGGATAGCTCATTTTTAAATGGTTTTGTCTTTCCATACTTATTTCCTGTGTTATTGCCCGCCATCGTTTGTTGATTGGCGCCAGGAATCTTAGAGTTAGGCAATATGAAGGCTTGCTTTGGGATTTGATTAATCCCGTTATTTGTTATATGAGGGTCAATATTCATTGGTATTTTTTTTGTTGCTGATATCGTTGCGATGTCAGGACTGTCTGGAAGCCCAAAATTCTTGCGAGTTAAATGCTCTCTTATAACTTGTGGGCCAGGGTCGTATGGAGTATTTAGTGAGTTTTTCCAAGTGGTTAGAGCTTGCTCCTTGCTCTCTTGGAGGCCTGCATCGTTTATAATCGGCTTTTGATTTACGAGTTCTTCGAGAGTCTTTCCTTTTAGCAATTTTGAATATTCATCAATCTGTTTAATTTGTATATCGTATTCGTCTTGCACCCTTGGTTGTGTGTAAGGAGTGTTAACCCTAGCATCATCTGCATGGGCTCCCGTTGAGATGGTTAACACCAATACAGTCATGTCTACTAGGGTGTTTTTCATGATCCACTCCTTTAATAAGCAGTCGATTTTTAATCTTGTACATATAGTTACCCGGCGCTGGGCGTTTCGATACCAGCGTAGATTCCCTCGCTCCAATCTGAAGTCGAAGCCTGCGATTCAGTACAAGTTTACGAGGACGTAAGCTCCAGTTACTCAACGCTAGGGCAGTCAACCTCTCGTTGGTAGCCCGGCCCCGCCCAGTATGGGGCTGGCCTAGTGGAAGGGGCATTACCGAGTCTATGGAGTTAAAATCCAGTAAGTCGGATTGTCATTTAAATCAATTCCAAATCGTTGGTTAGCTCTTAATGCACTACCTATCAGGTAGTGCATATCGTTCAATACTCGACTTGAGTTTCCGTAGCGTGAGTGGCCTAGCATGTCATCTATACCCACTGCTTGTGTGATATCAACTGCATCAATTTTTGGCGACGCGAATCCTTCTTTTCCACTGAAGCCGAGACGCTGACCATCGTTTAAGTGTGAGCTAGATGAAATGCTCAAAGCTCGATCGTCAGAAGACATATATATCGTTGCCTTACCATAGTTTTCAAACGAAGGGCTGTATTCTCTTCGGAAGTAGTCTCTATCAAAATCGGGGGCTGCTAGAATTATATTGCCAAATTTTTTGTTAAATTTTACTGGGTTTTTAGAGTAGAGCTCTGCCATCACTGGAATCACAATCTGAGAACCCATGCTGTGCGCAAGTACATGGATTTTTCTGCCCTTAGACGTCATCGATATGCGTTGCACAAACTCCCTAAACGCTCTTACAGATTCCCCTGCTAGTCGATTATCAGGCCCGTACTTAGTAGGATCCGCTTGGGATGGCCAGCTGAATAATACTGGTTGTACATTTAGGTCAAGATCATAAACTACTTGGCCCGTGCGTTTCACTGCTTCATAAAAGCCCACGTTGAAGCCATGCACGAATATAAGGATATCTCCATACGCTATGCTATTTTGTGACGACAGTTTTTTAAGTAGCTGGTCTTCGCTTAATACCTCAGACTTACCACTGTCTAGCTTAATAAAGCCTGTGCTCTCTTCGTCCCCATTAAAAATTAGCTTAAGTTTATGGAAGAATGAGTCTTTGTCTCGGAACTCTCCTCGTTTGCGATTTTTTGGAATAAGTACGGTCTCAGAGCCGTATGACATTGAGTCAGAGATTCCCCCTCCAAAACCCACGTTTTTTATTGAAGCTCGATTAGTTCCATAAAGTACTGTTACGCCATAATAAGAGTCGCCATTGATGTCTTTGGATTCATTGCTTTTGACGACGCGGCCATTGAATGGCATGACTTTGTTTGGCGAATGGAGCGAAGCAAATGCTAGTTTTTCGGCTAATGCGTGTTCTGCTACCGGCTCACTTACTGGCTCAGTAGATAGTGCCGCGTAAGCTACATCCGAGGAGGAATCTTTAGTCACGGTTGATGTCGTCCCCGAACTACAACCGTTTGTTAATATCAATGCAACGCTTAAGAGGGTATAAGCAAGCTTGAAGTTGAGTCCTTTCATGTTGGCCTCCGGTATGACACGGCCAAGGTAAGGTTTAAAGGTAGGGTGCACGCATCATACTTTTAATCAGCGTAGCGCGCGGCGTTCAAAATGCCACTATGTTTTTTGAAGCATTCAATGGATCTCTGTAAGGTTATGATTTTCCTAGTAATATGTTGCTGGTGTTGGTTTCTCTCGCAGCATCAGTCCATCGGCGGGCGCAGTTTCGGATCCATGTAATGAGTATTTTACAGCTTAAGTTAATTACGCCGATTAAAGTGTTGTAATTCTAATTTGTCTAAAGGAACCCCTCAATGAACGTCACAAAGCATATACTGCAGAAGAAAGCCAACCTCCCTAGCCAGATGTTTTTTTTCGTTCATCGATTTGGCGATGGACGCGGCAAAGGTTTCTTTTGCTTTAAGGGGCTCAGAGTGCCGTCAGCAAACGCCCAAATTGATCACGTTTCCAGCCACTCAGTAGGTCGACAGGATCGGTACCCAACAGGCTTCTTCGACATATGGGGTGAATTATTCCGGTGCCATCAACACAGCGAGCGTCATGTTGATGAACTCTTCATTGGTTCTGATCGCGTCCAGGGCACCGCGCACATTGCCTCCAACCTCACCCGATCCACGCTGCTCGACCCAGAGTGTCAGTTCCATAATGGCAGCCTCAAGGGCTTGCTGGTTTTCGTTGATCTTGAATAGTAGGGAAGGGAGCAGGTCTGAGTTTTGCATTGCGATTCCTCCATGGAAAAAGGAAAGCGTAGCAGTAGGTGAATTTAGTAGGATCTTGTCGCTGATATTGATGGTCGCACAGAGTCAGAGCGCGTTCAGTAGACGCTCAAGCTGCTCACGCTCCCAACCACTCAAAAGCTCGACTGGATCTGTGCCATAGCGTTGCCAGTCTTCAAGAGACCCGATGCGACCGTCAGGAGACCTGCAATCCTCGCAGTAATCCAAGGTGCCGCCGTCATTGAAAAGCGTGAGACGCCAGCCATCGATCTCAACAGTCATGAGGTCGTTGTAGAGTTCGCACAATGACTGGTTGCTGGTTCTTCTCATGATGCGTGTGCCTAGCGCGACGTCCTTCAGTACCTGGTAGACCTCGCGGGCGGTGAGAGGGGCCTTTGTGTTCAAAATTTCCCTCATCTTGATTACCGATACTCGTCTTGAGGTGTCCAAAATCATTAGGCCAGTTCAATGAACTTCGCCGAAGCGCACTTCAGACGCAAGGAGCTACGGGATGAAATCACAACCCAATATCGAGTTGCATACGCCATTCAAGCACGTCCTCTGGCAGTACTTCCGGCGGCAAAGTTTGGACGATGCCTCGCAGCAGATGACCGGAGTGACAGTGAAGTATCGCGACTTTACTCGGGTCATCCCCAGAAAACGCTAGCTCTGCTCCTGCCCGGCGCTGGCCCTTGCGCAGGGCTTCTAATGCCTCTTGGTCGAGCCATTCGAGGCGTAGAAATCCATACACGTTCACCGCGCGAGTCCTTACATGACTCTTTAGCAGTTCAGCCACCAACTGCTCCAAGCCTTGCGCGCCGAGCGTGGCCACAGCCAATTGCCAAAGCTGCCCTTCGAGAGAGGTCGTGATCTTCATACACACGCCAGGATGATGATGTGCTTGAGCTCCTGTTTCGACCTAAATCTGTCGCTCTGGTTTTGGGTCAGCTGGCGTGCTGGCGTCTTCCAGATGCGACACCAAAGCTTCTTTCAATTCCAGCAACGCTTCTCGCGCGCCGGTCGCCCGAGCTCGGCTTGAATTCTTCGACGTGCCGGAGAAGGGCTTCCGCATTGTTTGTGTTGAGATCAAAAACAATCATGTTGAGTCCTGGGCTTGGAGGAGGGGGACGCATCAGCAGGCAAACCCGTGACTGAGTCTTTCTAGTTCAGCCTTTACCAGTTTGTATCCCGCTTCACTGTGAGCTGCTTGTAACCGTGAGTATTCATCAGTCCCTACGATGGGCTGATTCAGCCAGACATCTGCTTTCGATTTGTTGCCAAAGACCTGCTCGGCTTGGTGTTGGATCAGCTCGACGTAATTCATTTTCTGGCTCTCGGGAGACTTGCCGGCGTCCGCTCGGTTTTAGCTAGCGGTCGAGGTCGATGCCGGAGCCTTTGCGCAATATTCGCGAAACGCGTTGATGCCTCGCTTGATCATCAGCATTGGCTTAATCATGTAGCGGTAGCTGACGAACAAATTGAGCGCGATCCAGCTCAACTGGTAGGACGAGCCATGAAAGCTCCGATGGTTGGCGCTGTTCTCCCAAAAGCCGTAGGCAACAAAAATCGTAAAGATGGCGACCGCCAGAGGCAGGATGCTGAGCCTTCCCAGGGAGACGGCAATGAAGGGAATGTCGACAACTGAACGGACAGGTTCATCGTCGAGCTGAATGGCCCAGATCCGATTGACGTTGTCTTTGCCTGGCTGATACGTCGCTCGAATCCGGTTACCCGCCTTAACGTGCGCATCGAGAACGTCCGGGATCTCGAGCCTTTCGTGCTTCTTGCCGTCAATTTTCCAGTAGTGGTAGCTGACCACGTCGCCGCCAAACCCTCGCGATTTCTCGTCGAGCCGGCCGTCTACGATTTGCATTTCCTTCATTTTGATCCCTGTCTCGCGTTTGAAGTGATGGCAAAAGGATATTTCTGCCAAATACTAAGTAATACTTAGTATGTCGTCAAAGCGAATCTAAGAATCTCTTAGCCTTTCGGCGATGAGAAAATGGGTACGTTTGGCAAGCGCTTGAAAGAGGCACGCAAGATAAGAGGTTTTTCACAGGAACGTTTGGGGATTGAGGCGGGCATTGAGCCGGCCACAGCTTCTGCGAGGATGTCTCAGTACGAAAAGGGCGTTCACCAGCCTGGTGAAAGCATCGTGAAGCAGATTGCTGCTGTCCTGAATTTACCGGTGCCGTATTTTTACTGCGAGGATGACGAGACGGCGCATCTGCTGCAGTGTTTTCATTTATTGAAAGGGAAGGAGCGCAAGGATGTGGTTGATCTGGTGGAGCGACTGGCACTGGGTGGCTGATGTACGCGCTGCGAAATGCTTTGAAGGTGCTTTTCTTGATCGAATGGTTTGAGTCAAAGAAGACTCATTGGTGCTATAGGCATCAGCATCCCACCATTCGGAAACGCTGATGGGGTCAGGCAAGTTTCACAGCAAACTTTTTTCTATTGGCCTTTGGTTTCCCATCTTCGAAGTACTCAACTGACACCACCTGTTGGGCTCGATCGACCATCATGAACACCCCCAGCAGGTATCCACAGACGTGTTCGGGATGAGTGACACCGTCATAAGACCAGGTGTCGTCAAAGCTCTTCTTGGTTAGAGCCATGAGTCGTAGCCTATCCGAGTGTATCTGTTCAGTCGTTTTGTCTGGCTTGGCCATTTCCATGGCAATCAGATTATCTCGCCCCCTCTCTCCACGGCTGTGCACGATTAGATCACAGGTCACTTTGATCACTTCCAATTCTCCCGACAAGATGGTTTTGATCTGCCCACCTTGTTTTCTGTTGTACTCGGGGTCTGCGTAATACCCCTCAAGCTTGTAGGTTGGGAGCAGGTTTTCGAATTGCATGGCGAGACGAGCACAGAGATTTCTTTCCGAAATATTGTCTCTGATGCTGGTGGCGTCCTTGATCAGAAATTGGCTTACCGCTGCTTCAACAAGCTCGTACATCAAACTCCGAGAGGTTTCCATTCAGACTCTCCGATCCATGTTTTGAAATAGGAAGGCCGGTCAGAAGACCAGTGAGGATGACTCCCTGATAGTGGGGTTAATGTGGCAATGCTTAGCCGCTTACGTCAAGAGAAGACGCCAGCTTGGATGGTGACATTTAACTCTCTGAGTGCTTTCAGTTTCGAGCAGTCATTCTGGGCGCGCGAAATCCAATACCTTCCGAGACAAGGTCACAGTTGGGATTAAATCTCATCAATCTCGCGCAGCAGTTTCTTGTTGTACTGGTAATCCGCGTTTTGACTGCGACCTCCAAGTGAGGCGGCCCAGGTGACTTTTTGGGTGATCTCGGGGCGGTACACTCGCCACAAGTGATCGAGCTCGGCCTTCAGAGCATCGTAGCCACCGCGAGTGATGATGTTTGTGGCCAAAGCGGCCTCCTGTTGAAGAATGGTGCGTACTGATCAAATGAAGTGCAGGGTGGCTGGCGAGCGAAAATCTGCACTTTCTGAAGTATTGGAATTCTGTTTGCGTTTAGGCAAAACTCGACTCTGTCTTCTCCTATTGATGACCCTTTGATACAAGAATCAAGGTCAGTAGATGCCTTTTCGATTCGAGGGCACGAAGACCCCATGAGGCCGTCATGATAACGGAATTGAATGACAGCGATTTTCCTGCAGTGTACGAAGCTTTCGTAGTCCTTTTTCCTGACCGGCCTTGGCTCAAACGGGTGTCCGCCCTGCAGCATCAAATTAACGAGACACCGCTGTTGCGATTGTTTCTATGGAAACGGAACGTATTGGCGTACGGGCTTTGGGCTTTTGATTGCTATGGCATGCAACCTCTCGATGTCGAGTCGTGGGAGGCTTCCAAGCAGGCGATGATTTTCGCTTCACAAATCCTGTATATCTGTTGTCACAGCTCTCCCGAAAATGCCAACAAGTTGTGTGGTCGGGTTCGGCACGCGATCAAAGATCCAGACGGTATGCGCGGACTGCAATTTGAGCTGACAGTAGCTACCCACCTTAGTCGTGAAGGGTGTGAAATCATCTGGATGGAGGAGGATACCGGGGGCGGCGTGTTTGACATGATGGTGATGATTCCCGATGTGGGAGCCGTCGAGGTCGAATGCAAAAGCCTCTCTGCCGACAGGGGAGAGTCCTTGACCGAGGAAACCTTCCAAGTATTGACCAGTCTCCTCCTGCCTTATATCGAGCCGAAGCTTCGATCGCTGAAGAGGTGTGTCTATGGCATCTCCTTTACCCTCAGTAGCAAAATTCCGGATTCGGCGAACAAGCGCGCCAAATTGGCGGCCGAGCTTGTAGAGGCGGTCGGGCAGGAAAAGTCGGAGCTGCCAGGGATCTGCACAATCAGTGTTGGAATGGGCACTTTTGAGTCGGTGCAGCAGGAGTTCGGAGTAGAAGAGCTGTATGCAATTGCGAACGATCTGTTGGGGCATGGGCCCGGGTATCGCTTAATCAAGGAACTGGGTGAGCAAACCTTTCTCGTCATCGACATCCAAAGTCGGGTACCGAGTAAATTTGAAACCATGCTTGGCGAAGTGACCAAAAGGGCCGTCCGTGATCAGATGACGGGCACGCGCCCCGGATGCCTCGTCATCCGGGTTGAGCGCCATTCTGGTTCATCGCTGGAGTCGTTTTCAGAGCAGGAGCTCAACTCGTTAGCGCAGCGCGCCAGCAAACTTCTAACCAATCCGGACTACGCCCATCTCGCCTCCGTTGTTTTTGTGAGTGCATCGTCCATGACAAGAATCGGGAATACCTCGGAAGGCGAGCAAAGCAGGACGTATGCGTTCGATAACTCTATAGGCAATTACCCGAATCTCGGGCTCAGCAAGCTGTTTGGGGTCGCCACCCAGGAAGATGCAGTGTGAAGTCCTGAAATACAGCTGTCGCGTTGCTTGGAGGGGTGGTGGTGCAAAGGTGAGGGCGGTCACACGACGCATCAGCCAGACGGTATGATCACTATGCTTCTACGACATGGGGCGCGTAGGCATTTACTGGGGGATCTCTATGAAGGTGTTCGTCAGCTCCGTAGTACGGAATTTTGAGCAATATCGTGCTGCAGCCAGGAAGGCCGTGTCGCTTCTTGGGCATACCCCAGTCATGTGCGAGGACTTTGGGGCAAGGCCTTACTCCTCCCAGGAAGCGTGCATGACGGAGGTTGATCAGGCCGACGTAGTGGTGCTCATTCTAGGAGCGGATTTTGGCTTTCAAACCAGTAGTGGGGAATCAGTGACGCAGCAGGAATTCCGTCGAGCAAAAGCTGGCGGAAAGCCAATCCTGGCGTTTCTGCAAGACACACCCGTTGAGGGGTTGCAGAAACAGTTCCAGTGGGAAGTGTCTGACTACGTTGATGGTCTGTTCCGGGCAACCTTTGCCAGTGAGCATGATCTTTCGGACGGTATCGTCCGCGCCCTCAACCAATTGACGGTCAGCCGCCAAGCCATTACTGAGCAGGAGTTCATCCACCAGCTTCAGCAGCGACCAAACAACAGTCGGTGGGGAAGCCGAAATGATGAAGCGCGCCTGGAGCTCGCCTTTCTGCCGCAGCCTGCGCTTGCGGGTAGTCTGCGCGTCGTTCATACGCAACATGAGGCATTTTTCCTGAAGCTCTATCAGGCCGGCCTGAGTACGCTCAAGGCGGGTTACGATGATTTTGATAGCGCCGAGCTCACGGGGCTGGATACCAAAGGTCTGGTATGGCGGCATCACGATAGTGGAATGAGTTGGCTATCGATTTCCCTGGCCACCCCATCTTCATCCAGTAACTACTTCGACTCGTATTACATCTCACCGTCGCTGGTGAGGAAGATGGCACAAGCGGCTTTTGATGTGCTCAACGAGGGGAAAGGTGGTTGGTTCCAACTCGGATTGTATGGTGTGGCCTATAAGCAGTTTGCTGAACCACCAACGGGCTCCACCAGCAGTTTTTCGATGCCGCACCGTTCTGAGCAGAGCCTTGAAGAACGCCAGCTCATGATCCCCGCTTCCCCGGCTACCTACAGCCGCTGGCTTGAGGACGTGATGTTCCGCTTCGCTCGCAAGCTTTCAATTTAGCGTTGTTCGATACCTGCCTTGAGCCCACGTCTTAATAGCGATCTCATTGGGATCAAGGGCACGACAGGCCTCGCAGCCGTTTGCTGTAAGGCTTGTCATTGACTCAGCGCTGGTCACTGTTCGGCTGCCAGCTCCAGCTTAAAATCTTCGGCATCTGGGCGATAAAATGTACTCCCTTTGGTCTCAACCTCTTCAAGCTGGAAGTAGCGATTGTTGATCTTGAGAGCTGGAATCACCTTGCACACGGCATAGGGCGTACTGTACTGGGTACTTATGCCTTGAACATTGAAAACCACCTGACCCGCCGGATAGCCATACCTTTCCTCGCGGAGGTTGTGTAGCGCCCCTTTAAGCTCTCCATTCGCTTCGGCGATTTCAACGACAATTTGTTGCAGGGTTAAGGTTGTCGAATCGACAACCTCTGTGATGAATGTTCGCTCTCGACGAGCTCCGAAGCCCGACGCATTTATAGATCCAATTCGATTCAGCGTGATGTGGGCTAGGGTGACGAGTTCCATGACCATGTCCTTGAGCTGGGAGTAGAAGGCCTCTATCTCGTACCAGAAATGCGTTCAATCTGCCAGGAGTCATCTGGCTGTTTGCCGTATTTGGGGTATGGCTCTGCTAGGATGAATTCGTCGGCGGCTTTACCTGCGCTGGCACATTACCTCTCGCTCCATCGTGTTCAGATGGCTCAAACCTGCAGCCTGGAAACTCAAGGAAGGATCATGTCTAAACCAAAATTGCCTCCTGAGTCTGAGGTAGTGACCTGGCTGCAAAGGCTTATCGAAAACGACCAGTTACTCGAAAGCATTCAAGGTCAGGAAATCATCACCTCCATCACGGATGCGATCGGGCAGGATTTTTTCATTCCGTCTTTCGGCATCGATTACATCTCTCGACGTGCCTCGGCGGAGGCTGCTGGGCACTTGCTGGGCCGCCTAGGATTGCTGGAGATCATTTCAATCAACACCAGTATTTCGCTTACTACCGGTGAAGTGCTGCGTCCCGACATTCTCTGTTTTAATCCCGAGTCGAAGACCCTCGTGGTTTTTGAGGTTAAACGAGCGAGCGAGACTGAGCGGCAGACCGTTACCGAACTTGCAGGTTATGAACAGGAGCTGCGGAACCTGCTCCCATTCCTGGGCAATTTCGACATTTGTTTTGTGGTGGTGGCAGCAGACTGGACGACACTTCTGACACACGCAGTCGGTAGCATGAATGCATGGTCGGGCAAGCAATGCTTGGCACTCAAGTTAGTGTCCAATGAATCCTCATTCGCACTGCAGGCCCATCTGCCCGAAGCATGGCATCTCACCGGTAGCGTGAGGCTGCCACCGGAGGCATTGCCCTCGATCGATCTGTACCTGGTCGAAAAATCAGCGGATGGCATCGACTATTACGAGGATGAGGGAACTGGCGATGGGGCTGGTGGTGGGCGGGCAGAGGAGGCTGGCACTGATGAACGACTGCCGCCACGATTAGTGATCACCGCAATGGATATCATTGCTCGTGCAGGCGACAGGGCAGGATCACACGGTTTCATGATGCTGTGGCGGGACGTCAATGGTTACGGGCGAGGACGGTGGTGCATCACATTGTGCGCCATCGACCCCTACTCAATGTACGTCTGGTGCAAGGAGCACGGGTTGCCACAGCGAGATTCTGAGGCTTCTTTGTTTCTGGACAGCTGCAAGGCCGACATCGCGGGTCAGACGCCTACCACAATCTACGACCTTGCTAACGCCGCCTTCCCCATTCTGGAGGAGCTGTTTGAGCCTGAGTTCGACGGCGACTTTTGTTGGCAAATGAAGGCGCGGCAAATTCGTCTGAGAGGGGTACCTACCAGGTTTGACTTCTGGGGAAGTCTCGGCCAACACGCGCGCGAGTTCGTCTGTAACCCGGCCGTGCGGAACCGGTACATGCCCTATATGAGTCGAAACCAACTCGACTGGACAGAGCCCGCAGTGGCGATGCCATTGGTGGAGAACCTGTCGGCGGGAATGCCGTTCCCTGGGGGGACAATTAAGTGCAGTGATGCGTTCCTCGCGGGCCGGGTGTTGGGTGATCTCGCTCTGGCCGCCTTCGATGCAGCTCCCGACAAGGTGCACGCGGCGAGATTTGAGCCCGTGGTTGAATGGGCGCAGTTGGAGGCGCTGCGTTATGCGATCGAAATGAAACAGATGTATGACGTGACGGAAGAAATCGCCACTCCAATACCCATGCTGTCCAATGACCCGTCAAAAAGGCTTCAAGCGACAGAGGATCTTGCGAATTGGGTGCGGACTGATCTGATCAGTGATCGGCATCCGTTCCATCAGGCGTGTTTTGTTCTGGGTTTGCGTGAGGCAATGCTTTTCAGGTTATCCGAGGAAGGAAGCATTCATCGCTTTCCTCCTGATCGACCTCACGAGGCGGCCTTGTTAATTCGGCGCATCCTGAAAGGGGCGATTCCTAGGATGAAGGGCAGTCAAGGTCAGCTTTTACAGTCTGCGGGGTATCGCGATCTCGAAGAATACCTGGCGCCGCATTTGGCTTCTTGTCTGGATGGGCGGGGTGACGTCGACGGCGTGCGGTTGGACGCAGTGCTTGATGAGATTCTAGATCTTGAGCTACTCAGAGCGTTTCCCGGCACACTCGTAAAAGGGATCGATTCGATCGTTCCCGTCGTTCTTCATACCGTTAGCCCAGCGTTTCCCGTGACTGTCGATTGGGAGTGGTTGAAGTCTGGGGTGAGGGCGTTGTTCGAATCGGGAGATCATCGCCCCGCAGTAATTTTTAACCAGGACGGTACAGTGGGGACTGGTCGGATATTGGGAATCGGTAAATTCCTCTCACCCATCACGGATCCTGATGTGGAGGTTTATCTTCTCGATGAAACATCAGCACGGAGCATTGCCATGAAAATGACGTGGGAGAAGGTCAAGGATTTCTATGCTGAACGGAGCATAGGCATTGCCTGAGCACTCTCAGCTCATTGGGCTCTGCGTCCTTCAGCACGGGACGATCTGCTCATCGAGCGTTCCCTAAGGCTGCAAGCTAGCATCCGAAAGGCGCGAAGGTGGGCTCGGTCAACGTTAAAGCCGTGCGTTGATCCACTCCCAAACATTCTTGCTGGGCCACCCTTGGTGTTCACCATTGTTGAGTTTGGTGGCCACTTGGTTTATCCGCATAAATGCGTGCAGCAAGGTTGGCTAGAAATCCATTTTTTAACTTCGTTGTCCCAGCCTGGTTCGCAAAACTCAAGGCTGGGCCAGTAATTGTGAAACTCTTCGTAATCTAGCGCTCTCGCGTTTTTCTGAGATTTCTCGGATATAAACCCCCACACAATGTACATCCGCTCTTTCCAATTGGATGTAGAAAGCATATGCATTGGTGTGCATTCAGGAAAACCAAGGTTCAATATGGAAGCACTGAAGGATTCGACTACTGCCGGCGTAAACCTTGAGTCGTACTCATTGGTCGCGTCAATGCCGTGATATAACAGTCCAATGTACTGGAATGCACTATGATCTATGCTGTCCTGTTTTTTGATGCTGTGAAAAGAATTGAGGTTATAGCCTTCGGGCGTTTGGGTTACGCTGAAGCTGATTTTTAGGTCGGACATTGATGTTCTCTTTTTTATTTTATGGTAACGAGGGAGCAAACACCGGTGCAACTCTGAGAGATTAGATTTCTAGGGGGGCTATGTGCGAATTTTGCAATGTAGGTTGTGGGCTGGCTGCTTGCATTCATTCCCCGGTAACTTTGCTTACTTGATATCAAAGGCTTTCGATTTTTATATGCTGACCTATGAGGTCATGGCCTGATGAGTTAGTGAGTATTCGGCTTGTTGATGGCTAGCAGGGCTTTGTTTGAAATTAATTGATTCCGTAGCGAGAAATCCGCATTGGAGGTTGCTGGCTGAAAGTCTCCATCGACATAGTAAAGAGGAAAACAGAGTCGCAATCGAGGATGTCGGTATGGAATGCAGAGCAACTGAATATCGATTTGCTTAGGGTATTTGGATGGCAGGTGGAGATTGCTGAGCAGGATGAATCTTTTGGGGTCTCTGGCAAGTACTTGAAGCTTTACCGGGTTTCCAGGCCTGGCCAACCTGATTGCAAGAAATCTTATGTCAGCCCAATGCCTATCGATATACCTGACTTCGCTATCCATAACGCCGGTTGGCTCTGCCGTGATACTATCTCCTAGGCTACAAACAAGGACGCCGTGATGAAGGTAGATTCAGACGAAAAAACGACCTCGTGATCGGTAAGAATTGAGGTTGCCAATGAATGCTACGACTTGCAGGGTTTGGATTCCCCCCTGTCGGAGCTGTAGATGTTCAAGGCATTCTCACCCGTTTGAGTCGAAATCTATTCACATCCGCGACTACATCTGCACGACGCTTGGAGCATTCATAAGTAGTGGTGCTCTATGTCAGTACTATTATCAGAAGGGGCTGAGTACACGCGGCGATGCGCAGACTTAGCTCAACCGCTCGCATCCTCGTGAATTGTCGGATGAAGTCGGTAATCCAGTCAGGCAGCTTCTGTTGAAAGCAAGAATGATCTCTAAGGCTCCAAGGCTGGATCTCACGCCACCTTAAGCAAGCGCTCCATGGATTCCGTCAGAGACTGTTCCCTTTCAATGTATATTTCTTTGCTGATTTTTTCTTTCGCGAAATCATCCAGCAACCGTTTTCTCCGCTTCTGATATGTTTCGTAAATTTTGGCCACTTCAACATTATGAATGATCTGCTCGTACTTGGATTTGGTCTTGAATGCTGTGTCCACGTAGCCCAGTAGGCTCTCCAGTGTGGCGTGACCGCTCTTGGTTAGCGCTCGCTCGGCCAGCATCTTGTTAGTCATCAACGTCTGCCTGAACGAGTCTGGGCTCAGTGCCTGTGTTTCGGCAATTAACCGGGCGACAATGTTCGTACAATATGCATGTCTGAAGAGGTGCGCGCAGGCTTGTTCTTCGACTCCGGCAGCGCGACGGATCAAAGAAAATTCAGTTGTGAAAGTGTCTATCCCAAGCGGGCGACCACCACGCTCGGTGACAAACAGGAATCCGTGATCCGGGACGCCTTTGAATCGCTTCATGATGATGAAGCGGTCGCCGCGAATATAGTTCATGAGCTCGTCAATCATGGGAGGGCTAAGCTCAAGTGCTCGTGTCAGCCCCATCCCGCCTCGTTTTAGAGTGGTGACTGAAATAGTGGGTTGTTTTACTTTGGCGGCGGCAAGCACTTCGGCAACTGTAATGGGTTGAATCTCGCCGCGTCGCGCGCCTAATTCCTCGAATAATGAAATCATCAGGTGTCGACGATTATTTAAAAATTCCGACGTCGACATCTCATCAATAGCATTACGCAATTTTTCGATCGTGGCTTCTCCAATCGGCTGACGAGTCTTCTTCGCCTCAGGTGTCCTGAACGACCTGTGGTGAACGCTGGAGCGTGTGAAGGCCTTTCCATTTCGATAGTAAACTGAGTCCACCATGTAAATTGATATGGTTCCATCTATACCGACGAAATTGTGTAAGCCGCTCATTTCACCCACGTAAGCAAGAAAGCTTAAGCACCTTCTACCAATGCCAACAATCGTACGCTCAGTTCTTTTGCGCTGGTTGGGTTGATTGCGCTTCATTTCTCTGCGAAGTCCGTCGATGAACTCGCAGAAGTCGTCATCGGATAGAGCGATAAAACTGAGGTTATTGTAATAGCAGAATCTGATCAGGTGGCTGATCTTCCCAGCGTACTCGCCAAAGGTGCCCCCTTTGGTTCCGGCTCTGGATGGGCCATTGCCACCTCGGCCAGGTTTCATACGTGTCTTGATCATATAAGCATTGGCCTGTAGGCAGGGCATTCCATTTGGCCACGTCATAAAAGGCATGTTGCTGCCATCGAGCGTATGCAGCCTATCCAGCGATATGTAGTCGTAAAGTCGCAGTTTCGGAATCAGTGTAAATAATTGAGCGGATTCGGGGTACTCAACGCGTCGTTTGATCATGGGGCACCAGCTGCAAATGCTTCTTCATGGAGAGAATGGTCACGTCATCAAACGGTGCAGGGTTCAATCCCAGAATTTTGATGACCCTGTTGATGGCGTCCTTAATCCGCTTTTGCCGCAATCCTGTATTGGCCGTGTCAGCAATCGTGATCAAGTCCCTCCTGTTAACCTCCAGTGCCTGTATAAGCACCATGTTAACGGCTTGCAGGGAGGAGATAGTGTCCTTCAGTTCGTCGACCTGTTCCTCCAGCGCGGTTCGAGATCGCTTCTTTGGCGCAGCCTGTTGCTCTTCGAATTTGTATATCATTTGCTGCGCATGCGACCGCAGCCGGTCTAAATGTTGAAAATCTCTCTCCGCATCTGGTTGCGTGAGTCTTTTCTTCAAAGTGTTCAGGCTGACAGGCCGGATCGAGAAGTTTTCATCTCGTATTGAGAACTCCATATCCAAGGAGCATAGGCCCCCCTGGCTTTTGAGTGCATTCAACACCTGTTCGTTTTGCGAGTAACTGTCTGGCGAGCGTGCGATATCAACCAGCAATCTGAAAATGCTATCGATGGACTGATCAATTTGCTCGCGCTTGGATACTGTGCTCATCTTTGTTCAGCTCACAATGAATAGAATTTTCATAGATGTACCATTTTCATCTTTGAAGAATTGCGGTTCGAATCTGGCTTTCCCCTCGTTCAGCATGGCCGCAAGGTAGGTTTCAATTTTCCCCTCATCGACAAGCGCAAATGACGTAGTGCCGAACTGTGCAGATAGCAGATCCCGCAAATTTTTGTAGTTCTCCAGCCGGCCTTTTTTTGCCAAGCCTGCAAAATAACGTGCGCCTGCGCCTCGAATTTCTTTAGGCTCCATGCATTCGGTCAGATACCGCCAAATGTGTTCGATGTCGCGATGGCCAAACATCCAGCGCAAAGTATCCAATTCCCCAAAGCTGTTGGTGTAGAAAAACATGATGGCAAAGAAACGCCGCAGCTGATGTTGACGCACGTAATAACGCTCGCCACTTTCTGTGACATCGCTTTCGAAATAATCGCAGGCAAAATCCAGGTGACGGTTGTAAAGGTGCAGTGAACAGTCCTGGAGTACTTTATGCCCCATAGAAGGTGGAGTCGCGAACAGGTCGGTCAGGTCGTCGATAACGCCAAGACGCTTGAGTAGCTTTTGGAAGCGACGCAGCTCCTCAATCATTTCGACGGCGATGGCGTCGATGGGGCGAGACTCGCGCTGTCGAATGCCCAAGGCGTTACGAGTGGACTTGGCCAGCTTGAAGATAAGCCATGACTTTGTACTGTCCAGGCACTTTTGAGTCTCCAAAGTCACCAACTCATCAACGCGTCGCGCCATGATCATCCCGACGGTCAGTTGTATGCTGCCGAGGTATACGTAAACCAATTCAAGTAGTCCGTGATTTGCACGTATCCGCTTGAAGTATTGATTCCTGTCTCCTTTTCGTCGGGATCTCGCCCCGGTTTGGCGGTGACTAGAAAGACCTAGTTTTTTGACGCCAAAATCTACGAGCTCTGGGCCGATGATTTTCATGAAGTCGGCGTCAGCAAGTCGGATCATCGAAATGTTTTGGGCGTGGCAGTAGCTCGCGACTCTAATGAATCCATTTAGAATTTTCCTTCCGTGATCGACATGGAACTCCATGCTGCTACGGAACAGTTTCAATAGGTTTCCAGAGGGCACGCTTCTAAATCGGGATGGTTGATTAAGCTTTGGAGTATACTCTTTGATCGTAATCGTATCTGAGGGGGCAGGTAGCCCTAGCGCACTGAGCGATGCACTGCTCACGAGGGTGTACCTGTAGTAAAAGTACAATGATTCTTGGAGAAGCTCGGCTTCGCCGGTGGTAACTCTTACTGACGGATACTCTCGTTTGTAGTTCTGCTCGTTAGGGTAGAAGCTCAGTGCCTCCAACGCTGATTTTGCAGTCTGTCGTCCTCGTAGCGTGTCTGGGTACAGACGTTCAGAAAGCACTTTAGTGCTTATCTTGTAGCCGTTGTGGTTGTTTCCGTAATACAGGTTCGCTTTCATCATTGCTGCACGAACTCTCGGAATGTCGGAGGCGTTGATGTCGAGGCTCAGATCCTCACAGACGTCATCGCTGACCTCCAGCATACTCGGGTACTTGGCAAAAAACTCCTCGGCCTCAGCGTTGCTGAGGCCGCCTAGTTGAAGCGTGCAAAACGCAGACACGCGCTCATGCCATGCATAAATGGAGTCTTCAGACCGCGCAAAGGAGGCCAGTTGATTGAGTATCCCCTTCAAGTCATCAGCGTTCAAAGCACCTAGGCCGAAGGCGATAAGGTCGTAGCTTTGAGCATTAATCAGCAAGTAGTCGATGACTTTCAATGTGCAAGCTAAGCGCATGTTTTGAGAGTCGGGCGAGAGAGTAGCAAACTCATCGTTGACACCATTTGTGCTAATGATGAGTAGATGTTTAAGCGAGCGAAGCAAGATCTCATTCTTGTCGTCGGTCAAGAGGCTGCCATCCCAAAGACGAACCCCCCAATCAAGTTCGTAGGGTTTTTTCTGGTTGGTCAGTATTGCCCAGGAATTCTCATCGAATTTGCACCGCAGCCAGGATGCTGTTGTGTGAGGTGATGCTTCGACCAAGTCAAAGTCATCAAGAAATTCATATCCGGATTCACGACCAGTGAGCAGGGACATAGATCAGCGCCTCCATCTTCTTTGCATCGACCAGTTTCAACGCTGCGTCCAGATGCTTCTTCAGCAGCCGGTCATAACCACTGGAAATCTCGGCTTTGATTTTTCCTGCAAATGACGCCCAGTACTCAGCCTTGCCGCATACCCGCTCGCGATTGCTGGATCCCGTGACTGCTGCCTCCAGCGAGAGCAAGGAGGAGAGGAACGGCACTCCGATGGAAAGCACGGCCTCGCTGGTTTCAATGGGTTTGAGCTGCTCTTTTCGTTCAGGATCGGAAGCTTCGGGCGGAATCTCTTTGATCCGGTGGTTATCCAGGAAGGTATCCAGTTCATCCATGTTGTTGAACTTCGTCACACGAAGAAGGTGCGGGCTGTCCTTCATGGCCTCGCAGACCATCGCCTTCTGGAAGATCCTGATCCATCGAGCCTTGATGAAAGCCAGCAGGGCCTCCGGGAGGTAGTGGCTGAGCAAGTCTGGGTAATAGTGTTCATGGCCAAGAGCCTTGGACATCTCCTCAGTACTTTTACTCGCAATGAAAACTGCGACCGCCGCAGAAGCTCTGATGCGCCCTAGTCGCACTCTCTGAATAAAGTCCACCAGCTGCGTCTCTGGGAGATCGATGTGTGGTGTGAATTGAGCGATCAGTTGCTCGCGCAGACCGCTATTGTTAGCAAAGCTACTCTTATTCCATTGGGGAATAACGTCGGCCCCAAAGACGGTTGTTCCCCTGGCGGAGTTCACAAATAGCTGGCGCCAGACATCATTACCTTGGGCCTTAAGTTTTCGCCGACCGAGGCTAGTGATCTCGATGATGTCTTTAACGATGGAAAATGAGGTGTCATTGAGCTTAATGGTCTGCTCCCGGACATCCGACTGTTTACGGTCTTTGTAGCCAATGAGCAGCCGTTTCTCTTCGTTAAACCCTGATAACTGACCTGCCTGGTTATAGAGCTCGAATCCATTGAGAAAGTCCGCTGTGATCTCTGGGTGTTCAAGCACGAGAAGGCACTGAAATGGATACAGGCACCCTTTCAATTGGAAGCCATAGGTGCTGGCGAGGTGCATGGCGCTGCAACCCTCACCCGTGATCTGCTCGTGAACTTTGCAAAGAAAATTATGTGGCACCGTAGAAGTTATATCCTCCAAAGTCGCGCAGATGTCCGCCTGTGTATACCGCTTGACCATGCCACGGCCGGTGTACTCGATAATCGGGATGCCCTCCTTAGCTAGTGAGATTCGACGAGCAAAGCGGGATTTCAGATCTGCTGCCTGCTTGGTAGCCCAGTTACGCACCGTCGCGAGGTCGTTCTTGATATGAAAGAACAACACGTCGATAGCCTCGGCATCGGTTACGTGCAGTGGAATACTCGTGATTAGCTTTTCTTGTATAAGCAGGCCGCCTTCATCTTCACGCAGCCTCGTT
The DNA here is from genome assembly GCF_059506005.1 of Pseudomonas sp. Pseusp18. Taxonomy (NCBI): domain Bacteria; kingdom Pseudomonadati; phylum Pseudomonadota; class Gammaproteobacteria; order Pseudomonadales; family Pseudomonadaceae; genus Pseudomonas; species Pseudomonas sp. Pseusp18. Next base: position 4,542,284 of record NZ_CP169240.1, on the reverse strand, counting down.
TCCGAACCATGTTTGGTAGCTGGAGGAGGGCGTCGGATCGGTGAGGTAAGGCTTGCCCATACGCCTGTTTTGCAAAGGCAAGATTCAACGGCGTTGAGGAACTTGTTCCACGCTTTGATCTTGTATTTGCTGTCGTGGCCGTCTTTCTTGGCCTTATAAAAATGAGCAAGGGTGAACGCGTGCATGAATCGCTTCACGCCTTGTTCGCTCTCAAATGTGCGCAGAGGCCATTGAGCTTGATGTTTGTGGAGGTAGTCGAACATGAAGCCCCATTCGAGACGATAATCACCCCCTCGGCCACGGTAATGTTTCTCCAGCTGGACATACATGCCCTCGACAAAAGCCCTTCCATAAGCGGCCACGAGAGGGGCTAGTCTCAGGTGCGAGCTCCCACCACCTTCACGGAAAATCGTCCAACCTCCCCAGTACCACCTCTTGAAATCGTCCGCCGATGCCACTTTCGCGCATACGGCTGCATCAGGTTTGAATAGGGCAAAGTCCCAGCTAACGGCATGAAGATCAGGGTGCGTGAGTCGGGCTGTGGCTAGCACCTGATAGATGCGGCGACAGAACTTCACTGATTCTTTACTTGGCAAGTCAAGCAGTTCATCGCCAGCCAAGGCGGCTACGTAGCCTTCCAGGACTGTCTCGATCGCGGGGCCTCTAAGCGTCTCCATCGTGATCCGCTGACCAGTGATATCGCAGTACGCTTCGAGTACCTGTAGAGCAGGTCGAATTGTAAAACTTCTCGCCTTTGTTGACTGTCGGTAAACCTCGCCAGCCTGAAGGATCAGGTCGCCGACCTCTGGGTCGATCGCGGTAAGTGGATGGTAGAGGACAGTAGAGGCGCTTTTGATAATTGTCATTTTTTTCTAGCTGAGGATTTTGCCTTTAATGCCCGTTTTAGAGCGGTTAAGACAATAATGACAGCCATCGCTAAATAGTCAAACGAAAGAGCTGGGTTTCGAACTGAACCTGGATTTCAAAGAAGATTTGGCTGATGAAGCCATTGATGCTTTCCTCGACGCGTTCCTGAAAGAAGCCATGGAAGCCAACGGTCTGGGTTATGTGGGCGGCGATGACTTCGGTCTGGTGTGCCTGCAGAAGCGTGGCTCGGTGACCGAAGCACAGCGTGCCGCTGTTGAAGCCTGGCTCAAGGGCCGTAGCGAATTGACCAGCGCTGAAGTCAGCCCGCTGATCGACGTCTGGTACCCGGAAAAGCCGATCAATCCGGTAGCCTGATGTTCTAAAAAACGGCGACCCAAGAGGGTCGCCGTTTTTTTTTGTGAAGATCAAAGGATCGCAGCCTCGTTTCACTCGACAGCTCCTACGCAGCACCCACCATCGGATGCGTTGCCCTGTAGGAGCTGTCGAGTGAAACGAGGCTGCGATCTTTTTAGCTTTTACGCCAGTTCAAAATCAGCAACGTCAGCACACCCGCAACAATCCCCCAGAACGCCGAGCCGATGGAAAACAGCGTCAGCCCCGATGCCGTCACCATAAAGGTAATCAGCGCCGCTTCGCGTTCCTGCACTTGCGCCATGGCAATGCTCAGACCGTTGATGATCGAGCCGAACAGCGCCAGCGCGGCAATCGACAGCACCAGTTCTTTAGGCAACGCGGCAAACAACGCCGCCAGCGTCGCGCCGAATACCCCGGCAATCCCGTAGAAAATCCCGCACCAGACCGCTGCCGTGTAGCGCTTGTTGCGATCCTCATGGGCGTGCGGCCCGGTGCAGATCGCTGCGCTGATGGCGGCCAGGTTGATCCCGTGGGAACCGAACGGCGCCAACAGCAACGAGGCAATCCCGGTGGTGGTGATCAGCGGCGAGGCCGGCACGTTGTAGCCGTCGGCGCGCAAAACGGCGATGCCCGGCATGTTCTGCGAGGTCATCGCCACCACGAACAGCGGGATGCCGATGCTGATGGTCGCGGCCAGGGAGAAATGCGGCGTGGTCCAGACCGGCGTCGCGACTTCCAGGTGAAAGCCACTGAAATCCAGCAACCCCATGAAACCGGCCAGTGCGGTGCCAATCAATAGCGCCGCGAGCACGGCGTAGCGCGGTGACAGGCGCTTGACCAGCAAATACGTGAAGAACATCCCCAGGACCAGCCCGGTGCGGTGCTGGGCGGCGACGAAAATCTCGCTGCCGATCTTGAACAGAATCCCCGCCAGCAACGCTGCCGCCAATGAGGCCGGAATCTTTTTCACCAGCCGTTCGAAACTGCCCGTCAGGCCGCACACGGTCACCAACACTGCGCAAGTAATGTAGGCGCCGATGGCCTCGCCATAGGAAACACCGCCCAGGCTGGTGATTAGCAACGCCGCGCCGGGGGTCGACCAGGCGATGGTAATCGGGGTGCGATAGCGCAAGGACAGGCCGATCGAGCACACCGCCATGCCGATGGAGATTGCCCAGATCCACGACGAAATCTGCCCGCTGCTCAGGCCCGCCGCTTGCCCGGCCTGGAACATCAGCACCAGGGAGCTGGTGTAACCGGTCATCATGGCGATGAACCCGGCGACAATGGCCGAGGGCGACGTGTCGGTCAGGGGACGAAGCTGCGTGTGCGTGACGTCGGTCATGACAGCGGTGTTCCTTATACGGGTGAAGATGTGTAGGAGCTGTCGAGTGAAACGAGGCTGCGATCTTTTGATCTTGGAAAATCAACATCAAAGATCGCAGCCTCGTTTCACTCGACAGCTCCTACAGGATTCTGCGTTCAAGCCTAAACTGAAACGTAACCGGTCGTTGCGATACAGCAAAGGCGACAAACAGCCGTACAGTCGTGTTGCCACCCGCCATTGTGTACAATTGCAGTGTTTTTTACGCGATACTTGCCAGCGACCCACTGTGCCGTATTACAGTCACGGTCAATTCGCCGCAGTTCTCCCGACTCGAGTGCCCATGAACGAACAGTTGCAACCCCTCAAGAAACAACCGCGAGCAGGCAAAGCCGGCCGCAGCGGTACCCAGGACGATATTGTCTACGCGCATATCTTCGAGGCCATCCTCGAACAGCGTCTGGCGCCCGGCACCAAGTTGAGCGAAGAAGCGCTGGGGGAAATTTTCGGGGTCAGTCGCACCATCATTCGCCGCGCGCTGTCGCGTCTGGCCCATGAAGGCGTGGTGTTGCTGCGGCCGAATCGCGGCGCTGTGGTTGCCAGCCCGAGTGTCGAAGAGGCCCGTCAGGTGTTTATGGCGCGGCGTCTGGTGGAGCGGGCGATCACTGAGTTGGCGGTGCAGCACGCCACTGCCGAGCAGATTGCCGACTTGCGGCAGATGGTCAACGACGAGCGCGACAGCTTCTCCCGTGGCGATCGCGGTGCCGGTATTCGTCTGTCGGGCGAGTTTCACTTGAAACTGGCCGAAGCGGCGAAGAACGCGCCGCTGATCAGCTTCCAGCGCAGCCTGGTGTCCCAGACATCGCTGATCATCGCCCAGTATGAGAGCGGCAACCGTTCGCACTGTTCCTACGATGAACACACCCAGTTGATCGATGCCATCGAAGCGCGGGACGCGACGCTGGCAGTGGACCTGATGATGCATCACATGGACCACATCGACAGCAAACTCAACCTCGACGAAGAAAGCGCGTCGGATGATTTGCATGCGGTGTTCTCGCATCTGTTGCAGACCAAGAAGCCAGGGCGCTCGACTGCCAAGCTCTGATTTGTCGGGGCCGCCGAAAAGATCGCAGCCTTCGGCAGCTCCTACAGGGGCAATGCGTACACCCGTAGGAGCTGCCGAAGGCTGCGATCTTTTGGCATTCTGACAGGCAAAAAAAATCCCCCGCAACCAATCATTGCGGGGGATTTTTTATGCCCTGAAAACCTTAACGCTGATGCACCAGATTCCCCGCCGCGTACGTCTGCAGAACAGTCCGGTCATCCCCCAGCGTCATCAACACAAACAACGTCTCGGCAATGTTATTGGCCTGCTTCAGGCGATAGCTCAGCAGCGGCGTCGCGTTGTAGTCCAGCACCAGGAAGTCCGCGTCGGTACCCGGTTGCAGGGTGCCGATCTGGTCTTCCAGCCGCAGCGCGCGGGCGCCGCCGAGGGTGGCGAGGTACAGCGACTTGAACGGGCTCAGCCGTGCGCCTTGCAGCTGCATGACCTTGTACGCTTCGTTCAGGGTTTGCAGCAGCGAGAAACTGGTGCCGCCACCGACGTCCGTGCCCAGTCCGACATTCAGTTTGTGCTTCTCGGCCATCGGCAGGTTGAACAAGCCGCTGCCGAGGAAGAAGTTCGAGGTCGGGCAGAAGGCAATCGCCGATCCGGTCTGTGCCAGGCGCGCGCATTCGTCGTCGCACAGGTGCACACCGTGGGCAAACACTGAGCGCTCGCCGAGCAGTTGGTAGTGGTCGTAGACGTCCAGATAGCCCTTGCGCTCCGGGAACAGTGCCTTGACCCACTCGACTTCCTTGAGGTTTTCGCTGATGTGGGTCTGCATGTACAGATCCGGGTATTCGCTGAGCAACTGACCGGCGAGGGTCAGTTGCTCCGGGGTGCTGGTCGGGGCGAAGCGCGGGGTGACGGCGTAATGCAGGCGGCCCTTGCCGTGCCAGCGCTCGATCAGCGCCTTGCTTTCGACGTAGCTCGATTCGGCGGTGTCGGTCAGGTAGTCCGGCGCGTTGCGATCCATCATTACCTTGCCGGCGATCATCCGCAGATCCAGTTGCTCGGCAGCCTCGAAAAACGAGTTCACCGATTGCGGATGCACGCTGCCGAAGACCAGGGCGGTGGTGGTGCCGTTGCGCAGCAGTTCCTTGATGAAAATATCTGCCACTTCATCGGCGTGAACCTTGTCGGCGAACTGGCTTTCGCACGGAAAGGTGTAGGTGTTCAGCCAGTCCAGCAGTTGCTCGCCGTAGGCGCCGACCATGCCCGTTTGCGGCAGGTGAATGTGGGTGTCGATGAAGCCGGGGGTGATCAGTGCGTCCTGATAATGGGTGATCTCGATGTTGGCCGGCAGCGTTGGCAGCAATTCGCTGGCGTGGCCGATGGCGTTGATCTGGCCGTTCTCGACCACCAGCAGGCCGTCTTCGAAATACTCATACGAGGCTTCGATACCCACTTCGGCAGGGTCGGCGATGCTGTGCAAAATGGCGGCGCGGTAGGCTTTGCGAGTCATTGGCATGGGGTTCTCAATTAGTTCAAAGCTTTTCAGTTAGAAGCTTGGCTGCGGCGTGAAGCAGGCAGCAGTTTGGCGATCGATGATCCGGCGCTGGCGGTGTGCTGGCCGAAATTCGCGTTGTAAGTGGCGATGATTTCGCCGGCGATGGATATGGCGATTTCCACAGGCAACTTGCCTTTGACTTCGCCCAGCCCCATCGGGCAGCGCATGCGTTGCAGCACGGCGCTGTCGAAACCACGATCACGCAGGCGGTGTTCGAACTTCACCCGTTTGGTCTTCGAACCGATCAGGCCGAAGTAGGCGAAGTCGTTGCGCTTGAGGATCGCGGCGGTGAGTTCGAGGTCGAGTTGGTGGTTGTGAGTCATGACAATGCAGTAGCTGCCAGCGGGCAGGTCATCGACTTCATCCAGCGGTTCTTCGGTGACGATTTTGCGCACGCCGTGGGGGATCTGTTCGGGGAATTCGGCTTCCCGCGAATCGATCCAGCGCACCCGGCAGGGCAGGCTGGCGAGCAGCGGCACCAGCGCCCGACCGACGTGGCCGGCGCCGAATACAGCAATCTGCGCTTGCACCTGGCCCATCGGTTCGAACAGCAGCACGGTCACGCCGCCGCAGCACTGGCCCAGGCTGGCACCGAGGCTGAAGCGCTCCAGATGGGTGTCCTGCCGACCGCTGGCAAGCATCTCGCGGCCGATCTGCATGGCCTTGTATTCCAGATGCCCGCCACCAATGGTGTCGAATGTTTGCGTGGCGCTGATGACCATCTTCGAGCCGGCATTGCGCGGCGTTGAGCCGAGCTCTTCGATAATGGTCACCAACACACAGGGTTCACCCCGGTTTTGCAGGTCGGCGAGGGCGTCGATCCAGTTGTACATGGTTCACCTCAACATCTCTGTTGTCTGTTCGGGCCTCATCGCGGGCAAGCCACGCTCCCACAAGGAATGCATCGTACCTGTGGGAGCTTGCTTGCTTGCGATGGCCGCGCCTAGGTCTTACAGCGAAGCCAACTCGGCTTCAGCCTCAACAGGCTTCAAAGCCTTCAACCGGCGCATCTGCTCACACCCCCACAACACCCGCTCCGGCGTCGCCGGCGCGTCGATTTTCGGTTGATGCCGGTAGTCGCCCAAACTCGCCACGGCGTCCTTGATCGCGCACCAGACGGCGATGCCAAGCATGAACGGCGGCTCACCCACAGCCTTGGAATGGAACACCGTGTCTTCCGGGTTCTTGCGGTTTTCCACCAGCTTCACCCGCAGGTCCAACGGCATGTCCGCCACGGCCGGGATCTTGTAGCTGGCCGGGCCGTTGGTCATCAGTTTGCCTTTGTCGTTCCACACCAGTTCTTCCATGGTCAGCCAACCCATGCCCTGGATGAAACCACCCTCGACCTGACCGATGTCGATGGCCGGGTTCAACGAGGCGCCGACGTCGTGGAGGATGTCGGTGCGCAGCATCTTGTACTCGCCCGTCAGGGTGTCGACGATCACCTCGGCGCAGGCCGCGCCGAAGGCGTAGTAGTAGAACGGCCGACCGCGAGCCTGGCTGCGGTCGTAGTAGATTTTCGGAGTCTTGTAGAAGCCAGTGCTCGACAGCGATACCTGGGCGAAATACGCCTGCTGGATCAGCGCTTCGAACGTCAGGATGTGATCGCGAACCCGCACATGACCGTTGTGGAATTCCACGTCTTCTTCGCTGACCTTGTATTGCCGCGCGGCGAATTCCACCAGGCGTTTCTTGATGATCTCCGCGGCATTCTGTGCGGCTTTACCGTTGAGGTCGGCGCCGCTGGAAGCGGCGGTCGGCGAGGTGTTCGGCACTTTGTCGGTGTTGGTCGCGGTGATCTGCACCCGGTCCATTTCTACCTGGAATACTTCAGCCACGACTTGCGCAACCTTGGTGTTCAGGCCCTGGCCCATTTCGGTGCCGCCGTGGTTCAGGTGGATGCTGCCGTCGGTGTAGACATGCACCAGCGCACCGGCCTGGTTGAGGAAACTGGCGGTGAAGGAAATACCGAATTTGACCGGGGTCAGCGCCAGGCCTTTTTTCAGGATCGGGCTGTTGGCGTTGTAGCGACGGATCGCTTCGCGGCGCTCGGCGTACTGGCTGCTGGCTTCCAGTTCGGCGGTCATTTCCTCGAGCATGTTGTGCTCGACGGTCTGGTAGTAATGGGTAACGTTGCGCTCGGTCTTGCCGTAGTAGTTGGCCTTGCGCACCGCCAGTGGGTCGAGGCCCAGATGGCGGGCAATCGCGTCCATCACTTCTTCGATGGCGACCATGCCTTGCGGGCCGCCGAAACCACGGTAAGCGGTGTTCGACGCGGTGTTGGTCTTGCAGCGGTGACCATTGATGGTCGCATCGCCCAGGTAGTACGAGTTGTCGGCATGGAACATCGCGCGGTCGACAATCGAGGCCGACAAATCCGGTGAGCAACCGCAGTTACCGGCCAGCTCCAGGGCGATGCCGTGCAGGCGGCCGGTGCTGTCGAAGCCCACGTCGTACTCGACGTAGAACGGGTGACGCTTACCGGTCATCAGCATGTCTTCAACACGCGGCAGACGCATTTTGGTGGGTTGTCCGGTCAGGTGCGCGATCACCGCGCACAGGCACGCCGGGCTGGCCGCCTGGGTTTCCTTGCCGCCGAAACCACCGCCCATGCGGCGCATGTCGACGACGATCTTGTTCATCGACACGTCCAGCACTTCCGCCACCAGTTTCTGCACTTCGGTGGGGTTCTGGGTCGAGCAGTAAACGATCATCCCGCCGTCTTCAGTCGGCATCACCGAAGAGATCTGGGTTTCCAGATAAAAGTGTTCCTGGCCGCCGATGTGCAGCGTGCCTTGAATGCGATGCTCGGCAGTGGCCAAGGCATTGGCCGAATCGCCACGCTGATGGGTGTGGCTGTCGAGTACGAAATGGCGTTTGCGCAGGGCTTCGACCACGTCCAGGACGGGTTCGAGGTCTTCATATTCGATGATCGCCGCCATCGCGGCTTTGCGCGCGGTTTCCAGGTCTTTCGCGGCGACGGCGAGCACTGGTTGACCGACGAATTGCACGTCATCGATGGCCAGCAGCGGATCGCCCGGCAACAGCGGGCCGATGTCTTTCAGGCCCGGCACGTCTTCGTGGGTGATGGCGATGCGCACGCCTTCGAAGGCGTAGCAGGGCTTGGTGTCGATGCTGATGATTTTCGCGTGGGCGCGGTCCGACAGCCGTGCATAAACGTGCAGCTGATTGGGGAATTCCAGCCGATCGTCGATGTACTGTGCTTCACCGGACACATGCTTGGCGGCGCTGTCGTGCTTGACGCTGCGGCCGACTCCGGTGGTCAGGTCCTTGGCGAACAATTCAGCCAGTTCGGCTTGGGTCTTCTCTACGGCGTGATGATTAGACATAAGCGGTCACCCGAGTCTCGATGTGCGGTGTTTGCAGTTCGATGAAGTATTTGCGCAGCAGGTTCTGCGCGCTGAGCAGGCGGTATTCCTTGCTGGCGCGGAAGTCCGAGAGCGGTGTGAAATCTTCGGCCAGTGCGGCGCAGGCGCGTTCAATGGTGGCGTTGTTGAACGGTGCGCCAACCAGCGCGGCTTCGCAGTTTTTCGCACGTTTGGGGATGGCCGCCATGCCGCCGAAAGCAACGCGGGCGTCGGCGACTACGCCATTGTCGATGCGCAGGTTGAATGCTGCGCAGACTGCGGAAATGTCGTCGTCCAGACGCTTCGACACCTTGTAGGCGCGGAACAGTTGTTCAACGCTGGCGCGAGGCACGATGATCTTCTCGATGAACTCGCTTTCCTGGCGCGCGGTGACCCGGTAATCGATGAAGTAATCTTCCAGGGCCAGGGTGCGGCGAGTCTCGCCTTTGCACAGCACGATCTGCGCGCCAAGGGCGATCAGCAGCGGTGGCGAGTCACCGATCGGCGAGGCGTTGCCGATATTGCCGCCGAGGGTGCCCTGGTTGCGAATCTGCAACGAAGCGAAGCGCTGCAGCAATTCGCCGAAGTCCGGGTACTCGGCCTTCAAAGCGTCGTAACAGTCGGAGAGGGCGGTGGCGGCGCCGATTTCCAGGCGCTCGTCGAAGCGTTCTATGCGCTTCATTTCGGCGACGTTGCCGACGTAGATCATCACCGGCAAGGTGCGGTGGAATTGCGTGACTTCCAGCGCCAGGTCGGTACCGCCGGCCAGCAGGCGGGCCTGTGGATAAGCGTCGTAGAGGTCGGCCAGATCGGCCACGGTCAGCGGCACCAGGCAGCGTTTGTCGCCACTGTTGAGTTCACCGATGTCGGTGGGGGCGATGGCTTTCAGGCGAGCGATGGTGTCAGCCTCACGGGCATCGAACTGGTCCGGTTGCTTGCCGCAGCAGGATTGCTCGGCGGCGGCCAGGATCGGCCGATAACCAGTGCAGCGGCAGAGGTTGCCGGCCAGGGCTTCATGGGCCTTGTGGGAGTCCGGTTGATCGCTGTTCTTTTGCAGGGCGAACAGCGACATGACAAAGCCCGGGGTGCAGAAACCGCATTGCGAGCCATGGCACTCGACCATGGCTTTTTGCACGCTGTGCAGTTGGCCTTGGTGCTTGAGGTCTTCGACGCTGATCAGTTGCTTGCCGTGCAGCGACGAAACAAAGGTCAGGCACGAGTTGAGGCTGCGATAGCGAATGTGTTCGCGGCCATCGTCATCCGTCTGCAGCTCGCCGACCACCACAGTGCACGCGCCACAGTCACCGCTGGCGCAGCCTTCTTTGGTGCCGGGTTTGCCCACATGTTCGCGCAAGTAATTGAGCACAGTCAGGTTCGGGTCCAGGGCGTGCTCGCTACGGAGTTCCTGGTTGAGTAAAAACTGGATCACGGATGGCCTCGCAGACTCATTATTGTTGTTAACCGACATGAACCGAATTTATCAGGTCTGACTTTCCGGTCAATGATTTTCTGACTTAAAGGTCAGGAAATAGCGTTTTGTCGATCAACGACTCGTTCCTTCATTATTGACCCTCACGGGATAGCCTGCTTTTTGCTTGAATCGTGCCAAAAACCGCTGGGTGGGCACTCCGCCATGACCCCTCAATTGCGCTACACTGCGCCGCTTGTGCAGATCGAAGAGTTTGAAGGACAACCATGACGTTCAAGGCGCCGGACAGCCTCGCCGAGCAAATCGCTCACCACCTCGCCGAACGTATCATTCGCGGCGAAATGAAGCCGGGGGAGCGCATCCAGGAACAGAAGGTCACGCTGGCCCTCAATGTCAGCCGCGGTTCAGTCCGTGAGGCCTTGCTGATCCTCGAACGCCGCCACTTGATCGCGATTTTGCCGCGACGTGGCGCCCACGTGACCGAACTGACGGCGCACAAGGTGCAGAGCCTGTGCACGCTGATGAGCGAGTTGTACATATTGCTCGGCAACGCCGTGGCCAGCGGTTGGCAAGTCCAGGCCGACATGGTGCCATTCCTGCAGATCCAGCAGCGCCTGACCGCCAGCTACGAACGCCAGGACATCCGCACGTTCGTCGACGACAGCTTCAGCGTGATGCGCGCCGCGTATCCGTTCGCCAACAACCCGTACTTGCAGGAAACCGTCGAGAATCTGCAGCCGGCCATGAGCCGTGCGTATTTCCTGGCGTTGGAGCAGCGCAAGGCCTCGATGAGCGAGTTCCTGGAACTGTTCGAACGCCTGCTGGCCGCCGTGCTGGCCCGTGACTTTGCGCAGATCCGCGTGGTGCTGACGGCGTATGCCCAGCGCAGTTGCGATCTGGTGGTTTCTGCCTTGACGGTCGCTTAAGCGTGCGGCTCAAGTGCATTAAACTGGCGGGGTTCAAATCCTTCGTCGACCCGACCACGGTGAACTTCCCCAGTAACATGGCGGCGGTGGTCGGGCCCAATGGTTGTGGCAAGTCGAACATCATCGACGCCGTGCGTTGGGTGATGGGCGAGAGCTCGGCCAAGAACTTGCGCGGCGAGTCGATGACCGACGTCATCTTCAACGGCTCAACCAGCCGTAAGCCGGTGAGCCAGGCGAGCATCGAACTGGTGTTCGATAACTCCGACGGCACCTTGCTCGGCGAATGGGCGGCCTATGCGGAAATTTCCATTCGCCGCAAAGTGACCCGCGACAGCCAGACCACCTATTACCTCAACGGCGCCAAATGCCGCCGCCGCGATATCACCGACATTTTTCTGGGTACCGGCCTCGGCCCGCGCAGCTATTCGATTATCGAGCAGGGGATGATCTCCAAGCTGATCGAATCCAAGCCCGAAGACCTGCGCAATTTCATCGAAGAAGCGGCGGGCATCTCCAAGTACAAGGAGCGTCGACGCGAAACCGAAAACCGCATCCGCCGCACCCACGAAAACCTGGCCCGCCTGACCGACCTGCGCGAAGAGCTCGAGCGTCAGCTTGAACGCTTGCACCGCCAGGCCGAGGCGGCCAAGAAGTATCAGGAATACAAGGGCGAAGAGCGTCAGCTCAAGGCCCAGTTGTCAGCCCTGCGCTGGCAGGCGCTGAACGAGCAGGTTGGCCAGCGCGAAGCGATCATCGGCACCCAGGAAATCACCTTCGAAGCCCTGGTGGCCGAGCAGCGCAACGCCGACGCGGCCATCGAACGCCTGCGTGACGGGCATCACGACCTGTCCGAGCGCTTCAATCTGGTGCAGGGGCGCTTCTATTCGGTCGGCGGCGACATCGCCCGGGTCGAGCAGAGCATCCAGCACGGCCAGCAGCGCTTGCGTCAATTGCAGGACGATCTGAAAGAAGCCGAGCGCGCGCGGTTGGAAACCGAATCGCACTTGGGCCATGACCGCACCTTGCTGCTGACCCTGGGCGAAGAGCTGGACATGCTCACGCCGGAACAGGAAGTCACCAGCGCCGCCGCCGAAGAAGCCGCCGCCGCACTGGAAGAATCCGAAACCACCATGCACGGCTGGCAGGAGCAGTGGGACACTTTCAACCTCACCGCCGCCGAGCCGCGTCGCCAGGCTGAAGTTCAGCAGTCGCGGATCCAGCAGCTGGAAACCAGCATGGAGCGATTGGCCGATCGCCAGAAGCGTCTGGCCGAAGAGCGCGCGCTGCTCTCGGCAGACCCGGAAGACGCGGCGATCATGGAACTCAGCGAGCAGTTGGCCGCATCCGAGGCGACGCTGGAAGACTTGCAGGCCAGTGAAGAAGCGCAAGTTGAACGCCTCGAGCAACTGCGTCAGGAATTGCAGCAAGCGCTGTCGGCACAGCAACAAGCCCAAGGTGATTTGCAGCGGCTCAACGGTCGGCTGGCATCTTTGGAAGCCTTGCAGCAAGCCGCGCTCGATCCGGGCACCGGCACCGCCGAATGGCTGCGCGAACAGCATCTGGCGGATCGTCCGCGTTTGGCCGAAGGCCTGAAAGTTGAAGCGGGTTGGGAGCTGGCGGTGGAAACCGTGCTCGGCGCCGACCTGCAAGCGGTGCTGGTGGACGACTTCGGTGATTTCGATCTGGCCGGGTTTGCCCAAGGCGATCTGCGCCTGCTCAGCCCGGCCAGCGATGGCGTGCGCATGCCCGGCAGTTTGCTCGACAAGGTCGAGGCGCAGATCGATCTGTCGCCTTGGCTGGGGCAGGTCAAGCCGGTCGACAGCCTTGAACAGGCCTTGGCCTTGCGCGGGCAATTGGCTGCCGGCCAAAGCCTGATCAGCCGCGACGGTTACTGGGTCGGCAGGCACTTTTTACGCGTGCGTCGGGCCAGCGAGGCAGAAAGCGGCGTGCTCGCCCGTGGCCAGGAAATCCAGCGGCTGGGGCTTGAGCGCGAAGAGCGCGAAGCCACGGTTGAAACTCTGGAAACCCAGCTTCAGAATCTCAGGGCGCAACAGCGTCAGCAGGAAAACGGCCGCGAACATTTACGCCGTCTGCTGCAAGACGAAGCGCGTCAGCAGGGTGAGTTGAAAGCCCAGTTGTCGGCTGGTAAAGCCAAGGTCGAACAGTTGACCCTGCGCCGCAGCCGTCTCGATGAAGAACTCACCGAGCTCAGCGAACAGCGCGCCCTGGAACACGAAAACATCGGCGAAGCGCGCCTGCAATTGCAGGAAGCCCTCGACAGCATGGCGGTGGATACCGAGCAGCGCGAGTTGCTGCTGGCCCAGCGCGACAGCCTGCGCGAACGCCTCGACCGGGTGCGCCAGGAAGCCCGGCAGCACAAGGACCATGCGCATCAATTGGCGGTGCGCCTGGGGTCGCTGAAGGCGCAACACGATTCCACCCGTCAGGCTCTTGAGCGGCTGGAAATGCAGGCAGAGCGCCTGACCGAGAAGCGCGAACAGCTGAGCCTCAACCTGGAAGAGGGCGAGGCGCCGCTGGAAGAGCTGCGGCTGAAGCTCGAAGAGTTGCTCGACAAACGCATGACTGTCGACGAAGAGCTCAAGACCGCGCAAATCGCCATGGAAGACGCCGACCGTGAACTGCGCGATGCCGAAAAGCGCCGGACTCAGGCCGAGCAGCAATCCCAGTTGATTCGCAGCCAGCTCGAACAGCAGCGCATGGAATGGCAAGCGTTGACGGTGCGACGCAAGACCTTGCAGGATCAATTGCTCGAAGACGGCTACGATCTCAATGGCGTGCTCGCCACACTGGTGGCCGGGGTCAGCGAGAAAGACGCCGAAGAAGAACTCGAGCGTATTGCCGCGCGGATTCAGCGCCTCGGCGCGATCAACCTCGCGGCCATCGACGAATACCAGCAACAATCCGAGCGTAAACGTTATCTGGATGCCCAGAACGACGATCTGGTGGAAGCACTGGACACTCTCGAGAACGTGATTCGCAAGATCGACAAGGAAACCCGGAACCGCTTCAAAGATACCTTTGATCAGATCAATGGCGGTTTACAGGCCCTTTTCCCAAAAGTTTTCGGTGGAGGCAGCGCCTATTTGGAACTGACGGGCGAAGATCTACTCGATACAGGGGTGACGATCATGGCGCGGCCGCCAGGAAAGAAGAACAGCACCATCCATTTGCTCTCCGGTGGCGAAAAAGCCCTGACCGCATTGGCCCTGGTATTTGCCATCTTCAAGTTGAATCCGGCGCCGTTCTGCATGCTCGATGAGGTTGACGCACCATTGGATGACGCTAACGTTGGACGCTACGCGCGGCTGGTCAAAGAGATGTCGCAGACGGTGCAGTTCATCTATATCACCCACAACAAGATCGCCATGGAAATGGCCGATCAATTGATGGGGGTGACGATGCACGAACCGGGTTGCTCGCGTCTGGTGGCAGTGGATGTGGAGGAGGCGATGGCCATGGTGGACGCCTGAGTCATTGCATGTAGGGCAGGTAATTTTGAGCTGTAGGGCTTTTTTACCTGGCTTGACTTGCTGGCCAATCGACATATTCGCGCAAGCCAATGTGACAGACGGTGTAAAGTTATCTTTGGTCGTGCTAGTTTAATGTCAATTTTTCGTATGCGTGGGCAAAACGCCTGTCAGAACATAGAGTTGGCGCCACGTTTTAAAGCGGTTTACACAATGTAAACCCCTTATTTTTCAGCATTTTTTATAGAGGCACGGGATTACATGGAAATCGGTCTGCGCGAGTGGCTGATCGTCATCGGCATTATTGTCATTGCCGGTATTCTTTTCGATGGCTGGCGTCGCATGCGCGGCGGCAAGGGAAAACTGAAATTCCGTCTTGACCGAAGTCTGTCCAACCTGCCCGACGAGGACACCAGCGCCGAGCTGTTGGGCCCGCCCCGCGTGCTGGACACCCAGAAAGAACCGCAACTGGACGAGCACGACTTGCCGTCGGTGAGCATGCCTGCCCGTGAACCGCGCGAATCGGGTTCCAAGCGTGGCAAGCGTGGCCATGGCGAGCCGTCGCAAGGCGATATGAACCTCAGCCTGGACCTGGACGGCGGCCCGAGCTTCAGCAGCCGTGACAACGATTTCCCGGATGACAGCAAGTCCGCCAGCTCGCCTGAAAAAGATCAGCCACAAGCCGAAGAAGTGCTGGTGATCAGTGTGATCTGCCGCGACCCGGCCGGCTTCAAGGGCCCGGCGCTGTTGCAGAACATTCTGGAAAGCGGTCTGCGTTTCGGCGAGATGGACATTTTCCACCGCCACGAAAGCATGGCCGGTAACGGCGAAGTGCTGTTCTCCATGGCTAACGCGGTCAAGCCGGGCGTTTTCGATCTGGATGATATCGACCACTTCAGCACCCCGGCGGTGAGCTTCTTCCTCGGCCTGCCAGGCCCGCGTCATCCGAAGCAAGCCTTCGACGTGATGGTAGCGGCGGCGCGCAAGCTGTCCCAGGAGCTGAACGGCGAGCTGAAAGACGACCAGCGCAGCGTGCTGACCGCCCAGACAATTGAGCACTACCGTCAGCGCATCGTCGAATTCGAACGCCGCGCATTGACCCAGAAGCGCTGAGGTCAAAGGATCGCAGCCTCGTTTCACTCGACAGCTCCTACAGGGTTCGCGATTTTCTGTAGGAGCTGTCGAGTGAAACGAGGCTGCGATCCCTTGATCTTGATGAAATGAGATTGAGCAGCCTCGGCTGCTCTTTTGCTTTATGAGAGAACACCCATGACTGCCGCCGAAACCCGCATTCTAGAGCTGCGCGCCGAGCTCGATCAGCACAACTATCGCTACCATGTGCTGGATGAGCCGAGCATTCCGGACGCCGAATACGATCGCTTGTTCCATGAGCTCAAGGCCCTTGAAGCGGCCCATCCCGAGCTGATCACCAGTGACTCGCCGACCCAGCGTGTCGGCAGTGCGGCGCTGTCGGCGTTCACTCAGGTGCGTCATGAAGTGCCGATGCTCAGCCTTGGCAACGCCTTCGAAGAAACCGACATGCGCGAGTTCGACCGTCGGGTGACGGAAGGGCTGGACCTGCCGGTCGGCGACCTGTTCGGTGGCGGCGCAGCGGTGGAGTACAGCTGCGAACCCAAGCTCGATGGCCTGGCGGTCAGCCTGCTGTATCAGGACGGTATGCTGGTGCGCGGCGCCACTCGCGGCGATGGCACCACGGGCGAAGACATCAGCGTCAACGTGCGCACCGTGCGCAATATCCCGCTCAAGCTGCATGGCAGCGGCTGGCCGGCGACCCTGGAAGTGCGCGGCGAAGTGTTCATGTCCAAGGCCGGTTTCGAGCGGCTCAACGCCACGCAACTGGAAGTCGGCGGCAAGACCTTCGCCAATCCGCGGAACGCGGCGGCAGGTAGCTTGCGGCAGCTGGATTCAAAGATCACCGCCAACCGTCCGCTGGAATTCTGCTGCTACGGCATCGGCCAGGTTTCCGCCGATATCGCCGACACGCACATTGGCAATCTGCAGCAACTCAAGATCTGGGGTATGCCGATCAGTCATGAATTGAAATCGGCTCGTGGCATCGATGAGTGCCTGGATTACTACCGCGACATCGGCGAACGCCGCAATGCGCTGCCCTATGAAATCGACGGCGTGGTGTTCAAGGTCAACAGCATTGCCTCCCAGCGCGAGTTGGGTTTTCGTGCTCGCGAACCGCGTTGGGCTATCGCGCATAAATTCCCGGCGATGGAAGAACTCACCGAGTTGCTCGATGTGGAGTTTCAGGTCGGCCGCACCGGTGCCGTGACGCCGGTGGCACGCTTGAAACCGGTCAAGGTCGCCGGCGTTACCGTGGCCAATGCGACGCTGCACAACATGGATGAGGTTGCGCGGTTGGGGCTGATGATCGGCGACACCGTGATCATCCGTCGCGCCGGTGACGTTATTCCGCAAGTGGTGCAAGTGGTCATCGAGCGTCGTCCTGAGGATGCACGACCGGTACAGATTCCCGAGCAGTGCCCGGTCTGCGGTTCGCATGTCGAGCGTACGCAGCTGGTCAAGCGCAGCAAGGGTCGCGAGACTGTCAGCGAAGGCGCGGTGTATCGCTGCGTCGGCCGTCTGGCCTGCGGTGCGCAACTCAAGCAGGCGATCATTCACTTCGTTTCGCGTCGCGCCATGGACATCGAAGGGCTGGGCGAGAAGAGCGTCGAGCAACTGGTGGATGAAGGTCTGGTGAATTCGCCAGCCGATTTGTACGCATTGACCTTCGAACAAATCGTCGACCTTGAAGGCTTTGCCGAGCTGTCGAGCAAGAACCTGCTCGGCGCTATCGAAGACAGCAAGCGGCCGAGTCTGGCGCGGTTCATCTATGCCTTGGGTATCCCTGATGTCGGCGAAGAGACGGCCAAGGTGCTTGCGCGGTCTCTCGGCTCGCTGGAGCGTGTTCAGCAGGCGTTGCCGCAAGTGCTCACGTACCTGCCGGATGTCGGGCTGGAAGTGGCTCACGAGATTCACAGCTTCTTTGAAGACCCGCATAATCAGCAGGTGATCGCCAATCTGTTGAAGCACGGCCTGCAGATTCAGGATCAGGGAGCGTTGGCTGCCGAATTCGCTGCAAGCACCACGCTTGGCGGTTTTCTCGACAAGCTGAACATTCCTTCGGTCGGGCCGGGCGGGGCGCAGAAGCTTGCCGACAAATTCGGCTCGCTTGAAGCGGTGATGAATGCTGACTGGCTGGACATGCGTCAGACGCTGCCGGAGAAACAGGCAAATTCGGTGCGTGAGTTTTTTGCGGTCGCAGAAAATCGTCAGCTCGCCGAGTCCGCTGAAAAGCAGCTGCGCGATTTTGGCATGCATTGGCAGAGCGAGAAAAAAGTCGTCGAAGGATTGCCGCTGGCCGGGCAGACCTGGGTGCTGACCGGTTCGTTGGAACTGATGAGTCGCGACGTTGCCAAGGACAAACTTGAAAGCCTCGGGGCCAAGGTGGCCGGTTCGGTATCGGCCAAGACTCATTGCGTGGTCGCCGGGCCGGGCGCAGGTTCGAAGCTGGCCAAGGCCAATGAGCTGGGGTTGAAGGTGCTGGATGAAGAGGCGTTTGTCGAGTTTCTGAAGAAGCACGGTATCGACGTTTAAGATCGCCAAAAGATCGCAGCCTTCGACAGCTCCTACGGGTGTACGCCTTTCCACTGTAGGAGCTGCCGAAGGCTGCGATCTTTTGATTTTACCCAGGCAGAGCGTGGGAACGATCATTGCAGAGGAATGATCTAGTCTTGGCAGTCCCCAAAGAGAGATCGCCATGTACCGCTTCTTCGAACAGCTCAGCTCGCGCATCGCCGCGCCCTTTATGGGTGAGCATTCGCGCAACAGCAAGGTCTGGCATTGTCGCTGCGGGCAGTCGCTGTTCTTTCGCAACAGCCAGTGCCTGGCCTGTTCGGCGGCGCTGGGCTATCAGTCGCAGCAAAGTCGCTTGTCGTCGCTGCAACCCGGCCCGCAAGCGGATACCTGGTTGCTTGACGCCGACCCTGACGCCGGTATTTTCCGCCGTTGCGCCAATCTCGACTCCCCGGCTGCGTGCAACTGGTTATTGCCGGCCAATCATCACGATGGGTTGTGCATCGCCTGTAGCCTGAATCGCACCATCCCCGACCTGTCGATTCCCGAGAACCACGAGCGCTGGGGCAAAGTGGAAACCGCCAAGCGTCGTCTGGTGGCGCAGTTGCTCAGCCTGGGCTTGCAGGTCATTCCCAAAACAGTAGACGAAGAGACTGGTCTGGCCTTCGATTTCATCGGTATCGACCTCGAAGGCAAGCCGCCGACCACCGGGCACGCCAACGGCCTGATCACCCTCGATATCAAAGAAGCCGACGACGCCCACCGCGAGCAGGTTCGCGTGCAGATGCACGAGCCCTATCGCACGCTGCTCGGTCACTTTCGGCACGAGACAGGGCATTACTACTGGGACCGACTGATCGCCAACAGTGCCTGGCTGGAACCGTTCCGCGGCCTGTTCGGCGACGAGCGTGCCAGCTACGCCGAGGCCCTTGAACAGCATTATCAACAAGGTGCGCCGCTCGACTGGCAGCAACATTACGTCAGCGCCTACGCCACCATGCACCCTTGGGAAGACTGGGCGGAAACCTGGGCTCACTACCTGCACATGATGGATGCGGTGGACACCGCCCTGTGTTTTGGCATGAGTGCGCGGGAAATGGATTTCGACTATCAGCCGTTTCCACCTAGCACGCTGTTTGATCCGCAGCACCCCGGCGGTCCGGCGTTCCTGTCGTTCGTCAATGCGTGGATCGAGCTGGCCGGCATGCTTAACGAGCTGTCACGCAGCATGGGGCAGCCGGATTTCTATCCGTTCGTCTTGCCGCCGGCGGTGATCGCCAGGCTGCACTTCATTCACCTGGTGATCCAGCAAGAGGGCGGCCGGGCAGATGAAGTGTTGGTGCAATAGAAGATCAAAAGATCGCAGCCTTGTAGCAGCTGCCGAAGGCAGGCTGCGCCAGCTGCTACAGGTCGCGATCTTTTCAGGCCTGCGCATGTCCTTGAAGCGGCTCATGTTTTTTAATCCGCCCGAACGGTTGTAACTTCGTCTCAGATAGGTACAATGGCGCGGCTCGCCGTCAGGTGAGCGTCGTTATGGTGACCCCATCGGTCCCCCCGCAACGATTACCCGTGAACCTGGTCAGATCCGGAAGGAAGCAGCCACAGCGGGAACATTGTGTGCCGGGGTGTGGCTGGTGGGGTTGCCTCCATAACGCAACACGAACCCTCTTTCGTGTGTTCTATCTAAAAATACTGTTTTGCTTTCCCTGCCATGGAGCTCATCCAGGGCGGTTTATCGCGTTTCCGAATGAAACAGCGGGATATAAAAAAGGAGGCCGATCTGTCGCATTCGACAGGTCGGCCTCTTTTTTTTGTTTGTTAGCATCAAGGCTTGGACAAGGCCTGGTCAACCGCTGCGATCAGCTTTCCCAGATCCTTCGGGGTGGCTTTGTGTATGACGCTGAACAGGTACGCTCGCTGTTCATCTTCGTCGCCTAGATCTGCGAAAAAGGCTTTCAGCTTCACACCCAGCACGTCGGCAAGCAGGAACAATGCTTCCACGCTGGGGGTATAGGTGCCAGTTTCGAAGCGGCTGATGGTTTTGGGGTCAAAACCGGTTTTTTCGCCGAGTTCAGCCTGAGTAAGCCCTGCGACCTTGCGGTAGCGTCGGATGGCTGGACCCAAACTTGAAATTTGCATCGCTCAATTCCCATTTAGAATCAAGAACTTAACGATAGATTTTTGCATTAGGCAACTGCATGATCCATCACCTTGCTTTGCAAAATGTGATGCATTTCGTAGAATCGCCGCTTCGGAGGGGGGTTTGATGATCTGCTGTCTGAAGTTTAGGCGATATGAAACAGCCAGCATTGTCTTCCCTTGCCGGGTGTGCAGAGAAGCCGTTGGCGGTCTGAAACCCTCGCGAAATGTTACCAGAGTCGGTGTTGCTACCTTGCCCGAGACTAGTTGATCTTCGGCGGTCCGGGGGCCATCAAATGCTGTTCATGGAGTGATAACGTGTCTCTGCGCTGTACGTCTCAAAACATCTCTTCCGGGCATCCTGCACTGGTCGAGCGGTACCTCCGCTAGCGACAGTGAGCCTCACTCATGGATGAGAAATACCGCAGGGCCGTGGATGCCGCCGCAATTTTTTCCGAGACTGATCTGAACGGCCGGATTACTTACGTCAACGATCAATTCTGCGTCGTGTCCGGCTACAGCCGCGAGGAATTGCTGGGGCAAAACCATCGCCTGCTGAACTCCGGCCTGCATTCCGCCGATTTCTTCGCTGCCATGTGGCGCACCATTGCCCTGGGCAATATCTGGAAGGGCGAAATCTGTAATCGCGCCAAGGATGGCAGGTTGTATTGGGTCGACAGCACCATGGTGCCGGTGCTCGACGACACCACCGGGCTCGTTGATCGATACCTCTCGATTCGTTTCGACATCAGCGAAAAACGCCAATTGCTGCAATCCCTGCAATGGCGGGTCGGGCATGACGTGCTGACCGGGCTGCCCAATCGGGCGTTCCTGTCGGATTTGCTGGATCAGGCGCTGGAGTTTTCCCGGCAGGAAAACATTCCGCTGGCAGTGTGCATGCTTGACCTCGACGGGTTCAAAGCGGTCAACGACGGCTACGGTCACGCCAGTGGCGATATGTTGCTGGTGGAAGTGGCCAAGCGTCTGCGTGACATTGTGCGCGGCGAAGATGTGGTGGCGCGATTGGCCGGTGACGAGTTCGTGCTGGTGTTGCGTTACGTGCGTGATCTGCCGGAATTGCGCGCAGCGTTGAGTCGCGTGCTTGGGGCGATCTCGGCGCCATACACATTGCACGGCAAGGACATCAATGTGTTTGCCAGTATCGGCGTCACCCTGTTTCCCCATGACAACGAAGATGCCGAAACCCTGCTGCGCCATGCCGACCAGGCGATGTATGTGGCCAAGCAGCGCGGGCGAAACCGCTTTCATCTGTTCGATGTGTCCCGGGATCAAGAGGTCAAGGCCACGCACCAGACCGTCGAGCGGGTGCGTCAGGCGCTGGTCGCCGGTGAATTTCGCCTGCACTTTCAGCCCAAGGTGAACATGCGTCGTGGCGAGGTCGTCGGTTTCGAGGCCTTGCTGCGTTGGCAGCACCCGCAAAACGGCATGGTGCCGCCTCGGGAGTTTTTGCCGCTGGTAGAGGATACCGACCTGATCATCGATATCGGCGAATGGGTGATGGACCAGGTGCTGGCGCAGTTGCACCGCTGGCAGCAAGCGGGGCAGGGCTGGCCGATCAGTATCAACATCGCGGCGCGACATTTTCAGCGCGCGGATTTCGTCGACCGGCTCAGAGAGGTACTCGCTCGGCATGCTCAGGTTGCCCCGCGGATGCTCGACCTGGAAATCGTCGAGTCGGTGGCGATCGAGAATATCCAGCATGTCAGCGCCTGTTTGCAGGCCTGTCAGGCGTTGGGGGTGCAGTTTTCCCTGGGTGATTTCGGCACCGGCTATTCGTCCCTGAGTTATCTCAAGCGTTTACGCACCCAGACTATCAAGATCGATAAGTCATTTGTGCGTGACATTCTGAATGACCGGGATGACCTGGCCCTGACCACGGCGGTGATTGGCCTGGCCCGCGCATTCGGTCGGCAGGTGATTGCCGAGGGGCTGGAAAGCCTTGAGCACGGTGAGTTGTTGTTGCGGCTGGGGTGCGAAGTCGCTCAAGGCTATTTCATCGCCCGTCCGATGCCGCCCTCCGAGGTGCCGGCCTGGGTGGCGGGGTTTGTCGCCCCGTCGCAATGGCAGGCACTCGATCAAATAGCCTGACTCGCTCTATATAGCAGCCTTCGGCAGCTGCTACGGGGGCGGGTTACCGGTATAGAGCCGGATGATGTCATTGATCTCCCCCGACGTTTTCATTTGCTGCAACGTACGCAAAATGCGTTGTACCGGCACTTTCGGGTCATTGCGCACGTAACAACTGATAGGCTGTTCCTGCACCAGCGCAACGCTTTTCAGTTGCTGGTCGGGCAGCAGGCGCTGGTTGAACCAGTCCAGGGTCCATTGGTTGCTCACCGCGTAGCGATAGCGTCCAGCCAGCAGCTTTTCCAGCACCTGTTCCTGATTGCGTGCGTCCTCGCGGTGCAGCCGGTCGGCGTCGAACAGTGGTTGCAGGGTCGGGTAGCTATAGCCGAGGACGGTGCCGATCGACTGTTGTGGCAGTTCCGCTGGATTGACAGAATCGGGTGGGCCTTGCCGGCCAATCAGCATGTCGCGCTGAACCAGCAGCGGAACGCTCCAGATATAGTCGCCGGACGGGGTCGGCAACCAGTCTTGTGAGACGAAACAGCGCACATCGGCTTCGCCGTGTTCCATGGCGTTCTGTACTCGCGGCCGAGGCAACACGTGAAATTGCGCCGGCGCGCCGACCTGAGTCGCCAGGCTAAGCATGATGTCGTGCAGAATTCCCTGGGTCGGCCGGTCGCGCTCGATTTGCACCAAGGGCATGGCCCAGCTGTCCGGCACGACAAAGCGCAACGGCACTTCGGCGGCCGCGACGCTCAGGCTGACTAATAGCAGTGCCCCCAAGGCAAAGTGCATAAATGCTCCGGTACGGCTCAAGCCTGAGCTGATAAAAGCTCCTCAAAGTGCAGCTTAGCCAGAATAGACGAGCGCACCGGATGCAATTTTGGCCTTGCTCCGCTAGCATTAGCCGCTTCTGCTTCCTTCGCTGCGACGGTTTTCGATGAGTTATCAGGTTCTTGCACGTAAATGGCGTCCGCGCTCGTTCCGCGAAATGGTCGGCCAGACCCATGTGCTCAAGGCTCTGATCAATGCCTTGGACAGCCAGCGGCTGCACCACGCCTACCTGTTTACCGGTACCCGCGGGGTCGGCAAGACCACCATCGCGCGGATCATCGCCAAATGCCTGAATTGTGAAACAGGTATCACTTCGACGCCCTGTGGCGAGTGCTCGGTGTGCCGCGAAATCGATGAAGGCCGCTTCGTCGACCTGATCGAGATCGACGCCGCGAGCCGGACCAAGGTCGAAGACACCCGCGAGCTGCTCGACAACGTGCAGTACGCGCCGAGCCGCGGGCGCTTCAAGGTCTACCTGATCGACGAAGTGCACATGCTTTCCAGCCATTCCTTCAATGCGCTGTTGAAAACCCTCGAAGAGCCGCCGCCCTACGTCAAGTTCATCCTGGCTACCACCGATCCGCAGAAACTTCCTGCAACGATTCTCTCGCGGTGCCTGCAGTTCTCCCTGAAGAACATGACCCCTGAGCGGGTGGTCGAGCATCTGAGCCATGTGCTGAGCGTCGAGAACGTGCCGTTCGAAGACGATGCGCTGTGGCTGCTGGGTCGCGCCGCCGACGGTTCGATGCGCGATGCCATGAGCCTGACCGACCAGGCCATCGCCTTCGGTGAAGGCAAGGTTCTGGCCGCCGACGTGCGGGCGATGCTCGGCACCCTCGATCACGGCCAGGTCTACGACGTCCTGCATGCGCTGATCGAAGGCGATGCCAAGGCGTTGCTCGAAGCCGTGCGCCATCTGGCCGAGCAAGGCCCGGACTGGAACGGCGTGCTCTCGGAAATTCTCAACGTGTTGCACCGTGTTGCCATCGCCCAGGCCCTGCCTGAAGGTGTCGACAACGGCCATGGCGACCGTGATCGCGTATTGGCACTGGCCCAGGCACTGCCGGCCGAAGATGTGCAGTTCTATTACCAGATGGGCCTGATCGGTCGCCGGGATTTGCCGCTGGCACCGGATCCGCGCGGCGGCTTCGAAATGGTCCTGCTGCGAATGCTCGCATTCAGGCCAGCAGACACCGAGGACGCTCCGAGGCAACCGCTAAAGCCAGTGGGGATCAGCCAGGCCACAGTTGATTCCGCAAACTCAGTGGCTGCCGCGCCGATTGTTGCGCCGGTAGTCGCTGCGGCCGTGGCACCGGTTCCAGTGGCGCCCGTGGTTGCACCAGCACCTGTCCCGGCCGTTGCGCCTGAACCCGTCGCGCCGGTGGCGGTGCCTGAGCCCGAGCCAGTGGTCGAGCCCGTAGCGGTCGAAGAAGTCGTCGATCTGCCCTGGAACGATCCGGTAGAGCCCGAGGTTGTCCAGCAGCCTGCTGTCGAGCCGGTGCTGGAGACGGCCGGTGAACAACCCGAATTACCGCCGATGCCCATGCCGACGCCCGACAGCGTGGTGCCGGATGCGCCTGAGTGGGCCGCTGCGCCGATTCCGGAACCGTCCGTGGCCGAAGTCGATGCCGCCACGCCGGGCATCGACCTGGATGACGAACCGCCGCTGGACGAGGACTACATCGAGCCGGACATGGATTCGGCCTACAGCTACCTCGACGATCTGGCCAGTGAGCATACCGCCGAACCTGCGGCGCAGCCCGAGCCTGAACCGGCCGCGATGCCGGCCACCGGCCTGGCCCTGCAATGGCTGGAGTTGTTCCCGAAATTGCCGGTGTCCGGCATGACCGGCAGCATCGCCGCCAACTGCACGCTGATCGCCGTCGATGGCGACAATTGGCTGTTGCACCTGGACCCGGCCCACAGCGCCCTGTTCAACGCGACGCAACAACGTCGCCTCAACGATGCGCTGAACCAGCATCACGGGCGTACGCTGACCCTGAGCATTGAGCTGATCAAGCCCGAGCAGGAAACCCCGGCCCAGGCGGCGTCCCGGCGTCGTGCCGACCGTCAGCGCGAGGCCGAGGAATCGATCCATGGCGATCCGTTCATCCAGCAAATGATGCAGCAGTTCGGGGCGGTGGTCCGTCACGATACTATTGAACCTGTCGAGGCCCTGGTCAGTCAGGGCTAATAACTGAAGGCGCCTGGCCGCACTCGCCGGGCGCTGTTTTTATCCAAGTACTTTTGAGGTGATTCCCATGATGAAAGGTGGCATGGCCGGCCTGATGAAGCAGGCGCAGCAGATGCAGGAAAAAATGGCCAAGATGCAGGAAGAGCTGGCCAACGCCGAAGTCACCGGTAAGGCCGGTGGCGATATGGTCACCGTGGTAATGACCGGTCGTCACGACGTCAAGCGCGTGACCATCGATCCAAGCCTGGTCGAAGGCCTGAGCGAAGACGACAAAGAGATGCTGGAGGCTGTATTCGCCGCCGCCGTCAACGATGCCGTGCGCAAGATCGAAGCCAACAGCCAGGACAAAATGGGCAGCATGACCGCTGGCATGCAACTGCCACCGGGTATGAAATTGCCATTCTGATTCGCCAGCGCGGGTCGGATGGGTTAAAAAAAATGCCAGGCATCGCGCCTGGCATTTTTGTTTCTGCCTGCGGTTTACCCTGTGGTGAGGGGGCTTGCCCCCGTTGGCTCGCGAAGCGGGCCCAGCATTGAAAGCTGTATTGACTGATTTAACGACTGCTGCGCAGCCGAACGGGGGCAAGCCCCCTCGCCACAGGGTAATTGACGCTGCTATTTGACGCTAAACAGAGGCGCGGGTATAAACCGCGTCTCGTTGTTATGTCGGACTTTTCCCCATGAGCTTCAGCCCTTTGATTCGCCAACTGATCGATGCCCTGCGAATTTTGCCGGGTGTGGGTCAGAAAACTGCCCAGCGCATGGCGTTGCAACTGCTTGAGCGCGATCGCAGCGGCGGTTCGCGACTGGCCCAGGCGCTGAGCCAGGCCATGGAAGGGGTGGGCCACTGCCGTTTGTGCCGCACGCTGACCGAAGACGATCTGTGCCCGCAATGCGCCGATCCACGCCGCGACGACACCTTGCTGTGTGTGGTGGAAGGTCCGATGGACGTGTACGCGGTGGAGCAGACCGGTTTCCGCGGTCGCTACTTTGTGCTCAAGGGCCACCTGTCGCCTCTGGACGGCTTGGGGCCGGAAGCCATCGGCATCCCACAACTGATGGCGCGGATCGAAGAGGCGGGCACATTTACCGAAGTCATCCTCGCCACCAACCCGACGGTGGAAGGCGAAGCCACGGCGCATTACATCGCCCAACTGCTCAGCAACAAAGGCCTGGTTGCCTCGCGTATTGCCCATGGCGTGCCGTTGGGTGGCGAGCTGGAACTGGTGGATGGCGGGACATTGGCGCATTCGTTTGCCGGGCGTAAGCCGATTTCGCTGTAACCGCATCTTCAATCCTCACTTGAATACCAAGCAAGCGCTCGGTTAACTTCGCTGAACCTTCAGTGGAGTTCGCCGATGCCTGCCTTCCAGGAATACTTCGACCCCAGCCACCAATTGGTCCGCGACAGCGTCAGACGTTTCGTCGAGCGCGAGATTCTTCCGGACATCGATCAGTGGGAAGAAGCTGAAAGCTTCCCTCGTGAGCTCTACCTCAAGGCCGGCGCGGCGGGGATTCTGGGCATCGGCTATCCCGAAGCCTTGGGCGGTAGCCACGAAGGGGATGTGTTCGCCAAGATCGCCGCCAGTGAAGAACTGATGCGCTGCGGTTCCGGTGGTCTGGTCGCGGGGCTGGGCTCGCTGGACATCGGCCTGCCGCCGATCCTCAAGTGGGCCAGGCCCGAAGTCCGCGATCGCGTAGTGCCTCAGGTGCTGGCGGGCGAGAAGATCAGCGCCCTGGCCGTCACCGAGCCCAGCGGCGGCTCCGACGTCGCTAACCTGCAAACCCGCGCCGTGCGTGATGGCGACTTTTACCGGGTCAGCGGTAGCAAAACCTTCATTACCAGCGGCGTTCGCGCGGATGTCTACACCGTGGCGGTGCGCACCGGCGAGCCGGGATTCGGCGGCATCAGTTTGCTGCTGATCGAGAAGGGCACGCCGGGTTTCACCGTCGGTCGTCAGTTGAAGAAAATGGGCTGGTGGGCGTCCGACACCGCCGAGCTGTTTTTCGATGATTGCCGGGTGTCGGCCAGCCATTTGATCGGTGCCGAAAACGGGGGCTTTGCCTGCATCATGGGTAATTTCCAGAGCGAGCGTCTGGCTCTGGCGCTGATGGCCAACATGACCGCAGAGTTGGCGCTGGAGGAGAGCCTGAAATGGGCTGGTCAGCGTGAAGCCTTCGGCAAACCCATCGGCAAGTTCCAGGTGCTCAAGCACCGCCTCGCGGAAATGGCCACGGCATTGGAGGTGTCTCGGGAATTCACCTACCGCCAGGCGGCGAAAATGGCAGCCGGGCAGAGTGTGATCAAAGAGATTTCCATGGCGAAGAATTTCGCTACAGACACGGCAGATCGCATTACCACCGACGCGGTGCAGATTCTGGGTGGTATGGGTTACATGCGTGAAAGTCTGGTGGAGCGGCTGTACCGCGATAACCGGATTCTGTCGATTGGTGGCGGGACGCGGGAAGTGATGAACGAGATTATCAGCAAGCAGATGGGGCTGTAGTTGGTGGTGTGGCAACTGACGCCATCGCGGGCAAGCCCGCGAAGGCGTCCTTCCAGACGCCGCTTACTTATCGCTCAACGCAAACTGCGTCAGACAGAAAGTCGCAATCCCCATGTCTTCCAGCCGTTGCGAACCACCCAGCTCCGGCAAGTCAATGATCGCCGCCGCTTCATGCACCCGCGCGCCCATGCGCCGAACCAGGTTGGCCGCCGCAATCAGCGTGCCGCCGGTGGCGATCAGGTCATCGAACAGCACCACCGAATCCCCCTCGCACAGGCTGTCGGCGTGGACTTCAAGGAAGGCTTCGCCGTATTCGGTCGCGTAACCTTCGGCCAGCACGTCGGCAGGCAATTTGCCCTGCTTGCGGAACAACACCAATGGCTTGTTCAACTGATACGCCAATATCGAACCGATCAGGAACCCGCGCGCGTCCATGGCGCCGATGTGGGTGAAGTCGGCCTCGACGTAGCGATGGGCAAAGCTGTCCATCACCAGGCGCAGGGCCGTGGGCGACTGGAACAGCGGGGTGATGTCGCGAAAGATCACGCCCGGCTTGGGAAAGTCGATCACGGGGCGGATCAGGGATTTGATGTCGAAGGAGTCGAAGACCATCGTCGAAGTGTCCTGGCGGGCTGCAAACGTCGCAGTATAACGGCGGCTGAACCGTTTCGCTCAGCCACCGTGAAAGGATCAACCTTCGATCGAGCCACCGGCCAGGGCGCAGAGCTGGATCGGGTCGAGGATGTGCACTTCCTTGCCCTCGGCGGCGATCAGTTCGTTTTGCTGGAAGCGGGTGAACACCCGGGACACGGTTTCCACCGCCAAGCCCAGGTAATTGCCGATTTCGTTGCGCGACATGCTCAACCGGAACTGGTTGGCCGAGAACCCCCGGGCGCGGAAACGGGCCGACAGGTTGACCAGAAAGGTGGCAATGCGCTCGTCGGCGGTTTTCTTCGACAGCAGCAACATCATTTGCTGATCGTCACGAATCTCGCGGCTCATCACGCGCATCAACTGACGGCGCAGTTGTGGCAGTTGCAGGGCCAGTTCGTCGAGGCGCTCGAACGGGATCTCGCACACCGAAGTGGTTTCCAGGGCTTGCGCCGAGACCGGATGCTTTTCGGTGTCCATGCCTGACAGGCCGACCAGTTCACTCGGCAAATGGAAGCCGGTGAGTTGCTCTTCGCCGCCATCGCTCAGGCTGAAAGTCTTCAGGGCACCGGAGCGGACTGCATAAACAGAATCGAACGTGTCGCCCTGGCGAAACAGAAACTCGCCTTTTTTCAGCGGGCGACCACGTTTGACGATTTCGTCCAGCGCATCCATGTCTTCCAGATTCAGAGAAAGTGGCAGGCAGAGAGGGGCCAGGCTGCAATCCTTGCAATGGGCCTGGTTATGAGCGCGCAGTTTTACTGGCTCGGACATTTCTTTAATCCTTGTGGGAAAACACGCATAAGACGTAAGGGTACCCCACGGGAGGACATTCGGGCCAGCCTGCGACAATTTAACCTCATACTCTAAATTACGCGTGAGAAACGCTGGCGATTGCTGTGTCCCAGATAAGCATCGAACACCATGCACACCGAACGCACCAGCAGCCGGCCTGCGGGCAGCACGGTGATTCTTTCATTGTCCAACACGATCAGTCCGTCCTCGGCCATGTCCTGCAGTTGTGGCCAAAGCTCGCCGAAGTAACCGCGAAAATCGATATTGAAGGCCTGTTCGATGTCCGCGAATTCCAGGTTGAAATGGCAAATCAGTTGCTGAATCACCGCCCTACGCAAGCGATCGTCGGCATTGCACAGCAGGCCACGGTTGGTGGCCAGTTGCGCGGACGCCAAAGCGTTCTGGTACTGGGTCAGGTCGCTGCTGTTCTGGCAGTACAGGTCGCCGATCTGGCTGATGGCCGATACCCCCAGGCCGATCAGATCGCAATGACCGTGGGTGGTGTAGCCCTGGAAGTTGCGTTGCAAGGTCGACTCTTCCTGGGCAATCGCCAGTTCATCATCGGGCAGGGCGAAGTGGTCCATGCCGATGTAGCGGTAACCGGCGGCCGTCAGTTGTTCGATGGTGCGCTGGAGCATTTCCAGTTTCTGCGCCGGCGCCGGCAGATCGTTGCTGTTGATCCGCCGTTGCGGCATGAAGCGCTCTGGCAGATGGGCGTAGTTGAACACTGAGAGCCGGTCCGGTTGCAGGCTGATGACTTCGTCGACGGTGCGGGCGAAGTTCTCGGGCGTCTGCTTCGGCAAGCCGTAGATCAGATCGATGTTGATCGAGCGATATTGCAGGGTCCGGGCGGCGTCGATCACCGCACGGGTTTCTTCCAGGCTTTGCAGGCGATTGACCGCCCGCTGTACCGCCGGGTCGAGGTCTTGCAGGCCGATGCTGACCCGGTTGAAGCCCAGTTCCCGGAGCAGGCCCATGGTCGACCAGTCGGCTTCGCGCGGGTCGATCTCGATGCCGTAGTCGCCGGAATCGTCGTCCAGCAGATTGAAATGCTTGCGCAGCCGGGCCATCAGCTGACGCAGTTCATCGTGGCTGAGAAAGGTCGGTGTGCCGCCGCCGAAATGCAGTTGCTCGACTTTTTGCATGGGGTCGAGGTGGCAGGCGATCAGCTGGATTTCCTGTTCCAGGCGCTGCAAATAGGGCAGGGCGCGGCCGCGGTCCTTGGTAATGACTTTGTTGCAGGCGCAGTAGTAGCAAATGTTCGCGCAGAACGGCACGTGCACATACAGGGATAACGGCCGCAGCGCCTTGCGGCTGTCGCGCAGGGCATGAAACAGGTCGAAGGTGCCGACCTGGCTGTCGAATTGCACGGCCGTCGGATACGAGGTGTAGCGTGGCCCCGCCAGGTCGTAACGGCGGATCAGATCTGTGTCCCAACGAATGGCGTCGAGCATGCGGGCATTCCCCCGGATAGGCTGGCAGTGTCGGCGAGTCTAGGGGCTGCGACGTTGCGGCATCTTGATTTGCATCAACGGGTGTCAAGATCAAGATCTTTTGCCCTTTAATGCCCCATCAACCAATGCTGATGCGGCCCCGGAAAGGTCCAGATGCCGAACACCATCACCAACAAGCCGCCGGTCATGCGCACGCTGCGTTTGCGCAACAACGCCGTGACCCGCTCGGCGGCCAGGCCTGTGGCGAGCAGCACCGGCCAGGTGCCCAACCCGAACGCCAGCATCAGCAACGCACTGTCCAGCGCATTACCCTGACTCGCCGACCACAGCAATGTGCTGTAAACCAGCCCGCATGGCAGCCAGCCCCACAGCGCGCCGAGCAGTAAGGCGCGGGGCAGGTTCGACACCGGCAACAGTGTGTTGGCGATAGGCTGGATATGCCGCCACAGGCCGCGACCGAGGCTTTCGATGCGGGTCAATCCGCTCCACCAGCCGGCCAGGTACAGCCCCATGGCGATCAGCAGCAATCCGGCGAGGATGCGCATGAACATCGCCGCCGGGCTATTGGCCACGGCCCAACCGGCCAGGCCGATCAGCAGGCCGGCCGCGGCGTAGCTGAGAATCCGCCCCAGGTTGTAGGCCAGCAACAATCGGAAGCGTCGGCTGCGTTGTTCCTTGGGGATCGCCAGGGTCAACGCGCCCATCAAGCCGCCGCACATGCCCAGGCAATGGCCGCCACCGAGCAAGCCGAGGATCAGCGCAGAGACCAGAAGCGGTGCCAACTCAAGCATGGGGTGGCGCCTTGTCGTCCGGTTTGACCGGATGGCCGCTGGCCTCGTCGACTGCTGCCGTGTGCTTCGGGTCCTGGTCATCGAACAGGATGCTGTGGGCCGGGCCGTCGAGGTCGTCGTACTGACCGCTGTCGACCGCCCAGAAGAAGATGTAGATAGCGATGGCCACGATCAGCAGCGCGGCCGGGATCATCACGTAGAGAGCTGGCATCTGGACTCCATGCCCGCGCGGCTCAAGCCGGCAGCGGACGGGTTTCTGGCGTGGCGCTGGTGGCTGGCGCGCTCGGCAGGCGAGTCAGGCGCAAAGCATTCAACACCACGGTCAACGAACTGATGGACATGCCGACCGCGGCCCATACCGGAGTGATCCAGCCGAGGGCGGCGAATGGCAACATGAGGCCATTGTACAGCGCTGCCCACAGCAAGTTCTCGATGATGACCCGACGGGTGCGACGGGCCAGGCTGAAGGCTTGCACCAGCGCGTCGAGTCGGTTCGACAGCAACACCGCGTCGGCACTGGTTTTTGCCAGATCGGTGGCCGAGCCCATCGCGACGCTGATGTCGGCGGCGGCCAGCACCGGCACGTCGTTGACCCCGTCACCGAGCATCAACACCTTGCGACCTTCCAGGTGCAGCTGTTGCAGCACCTGCAATTTATCGTCCGGGCGCAAACCGCCACGGGCCTCGTCGATACCCAGTTCGGCGGCGACGCTGGCGACCATCGGCGAGCTGTCGCCGGACAGCAGCAAGGTGCGCCAGCCGCGTGCCTTGCATGCCGCCAGCAGGGCGGGGGCGTCGGCGCGCAAACGGTCATCGAGGACAAACCACGCCAGTGGTCCCTGGCTGTCGCCGAGCAGCAGCCATTGGCCGGGTTCATCGGGCATCATCGGCAGTTGAGCACCGCTGAGCTCGCAGACAAAACCCGGTTGGCCAATGCGCAGGAGTTGCGCGCCGACCAAGCCTTCAAGGCCCAGGCCCGGCGTGCTGTGGACCTCTTCGGCGGCCAGCGGCGCGCGGCCAAAAGCCCGGGCGATCGGGTGTTCGGAACGGTTTTCCAGGGCGGCGGCGAGGCTCAGGCATTGATCGCTCGCCAGAGCCCCAAGCGGCCGGATCGAACGCAAGGCCAGACGACCTTCGGTGAGGGTGCCGGTCTTGTCGAAAATCACCGTATCGATCTGGTTCAGGCCTTCCAGTACATGGCCGCGCGTCAGCAGCAAACCGAGTTTGTGCAGTGTGCCGGTGGCGGCGGTGAGGGCGGTCGGCGTGGCCAGGGACAATGCGCACGGGCAGGTCGCAACCAGCATCGCCAGGACAATCCAGAACGCTCGCGATGAATCCAGCTCCCACCAGAGCAGGCCGATGGCGGCCACTGCGATAAGCGTCAGCAGCAAGAACCACTGCGCGGCGCGGTCGGCGATTTCCGCCAGCCGCGGCTTTTCGGCCTGGGCGCGATCCAGCAGGCGGACGATGGCCGACAGGCGCGTGTCCTGACCCAGCGCCAGG
Organism: Pseudomonas sp. Pseusp18; assembly: GCF_059506005.1. Classification (NCBI taxonomy): domain Bacteria; kingdom Pseudomonadati; phylum Pseudomonadota; class Gammaproteobacteria; order Pseudomonadales; family Pseudomonadaceae; genus Pseudomonas; species Pseudomonas sp. Pseusp18. Next base: position 4,509,330 of record NZ_CP169240.1, on the reverse strand, counting down.
ACTTCTACGGTCAACGCACCCTCGACGTTCAAGGTGCCGGCGGTGACCGCGTCGCCCAGGGTCCGTGGTTGCGGCAGGTATTCGCCGGTGAGCAGGGATTCGTCGATGCTCGACTGACCGTCGAGGATCTTGCCGTCGGCCGGCAGGATCGCGCCGGGGTGCACCAGCACCTGATCGCCCACGCGCAGCTCGCTGAGCAGAATTCGCTCGCTCTGGCCGTCGGCACTCAGCCGCAGGCAGGAGGCGGGCAACAGATTGACCAGTTGTGCGGTCGCGGCGGCGGTTCGCTCCCGGGCACGGCGTTCCAGGTAGCGCCCAGCCAGCAGGAACAGCGCAAACATTCCCACCGCATCGAAATACAGCTCGCCAACCCCGGTGATCGAAGTCCAGATCCCGGCAATATAGGCACTGCCGATTGCCAGTGACACCGAGACGTCCATGGTCAGGTGCCGGGTGCGCAGATCGCGCATTGCCCCTTTGAAGAACGGCGCGCAGCTGTAAAACACGATCGGCGTAGTGAGAAACAATGCGACCCAGCGCAGGATGGTGTGCAGTTCGGGGCTGAGGTCGATGTTGAATTCCGGCCAGGTGGCCATGGTCGCCATCATCGCTTGAAACCACAGCAGTCCGGCAACGCCGAGTTGGCGCAGGGCCAGGCGGTTTTCGCTGGCCAGTTGTTCGCTGGCGCGGTCGGCCTGATAAGGGTGAGCGGCGTAACCGATGTGGCGCAATTCGCTGAGCACCTGACTCAACGGCAATTGCGCGTCGGCCCAGCGCACGTGCAAGCGATGGTTGGACAGGTTCAGGCGCGCCTCGGCCACTGCCGGCAGGCTGCGAAGATGTTTTTCGATCAGCCAGCCGCAGGCGGCGCAACTGATGCCTTCCATCAACAGGGTGGTTTCGGCGAGTTCGCCTTCGTGGCGGACAAAGGGTTGCTGCACATCGGCGCGATCATACAGCGCCAACTCGTCGACCAACTGCACCGGCAAGGCTTCGGGGTTGGCCGAGGCTTCGCTGCGATGCTGGTAATAACTTTCCAGCCCACCGGCCACGATGGCCTCGGCCACCGCCTGGCAACCCGGGCAGCAGAATTCGCGGGTATCCCCGAGGACGGCGGCGGTAAAGCGGCTACCGGCCGGGACGGGCAGGGCGCAGTGGTAGCAGGGGGTTGGAGTGGTCATGTTTGTTGCCATGGAAACCATTGTGGCAGGCCCAAAGGCCTCTGTGGCGAGGGGGCTTGCCCCCGTTGGACCGCGCAGCGGTCCCAAAGACAGTCAGCGCGAACTTCTCGATAGATCGAGTAGACAACCTGCGGCTGCTGCGCAACCGAACGCGGGCAAGCCCGCTCGCCACAGGAGATCGTTGTGACTATTTTTTCAGGTCTTCAGCACCTTGCAACGGCTCATCACCGAGCAACAGATCCTTGGCATGGCTGACCTGTTCTTCTTCGAACATGCGCCAGGTCTTGTCATCCTGCACACCCAACAACTCAACGAAACGCCGGCCTTCAACCTTGTCGCTCAGCTGGCCGATGTAGCGGCCCTGTTCGGTTTCGCTGCGGGCCAGGGTGATCTTGCGATCCTTCTCTGGCTGGGTCGGCGAAATCAGATTCAGCTCAAGGGTTTTCGGTTGGCTGTTGCCGCTCAGGCGCAGGTCGACTTCGCCGGTCAGCTCATCCAGGTGCACGCTGGCTCGCAGTTGCAGGGTCTGGGCCAGCAGTTCCCGGTCCAGGGAGCGGTTGATGCCTTTGCCCGCCTCGTAATAGTTGTCGTTGACCAGGTTGTCCGGGTGATTCACTGCGATGGTCACCATCGACAGGGTCAAGGTCACCGAACAGGCCAGGATGGCGATGATGATCCACGGCCAAAGGTGCTTGTACCAGGGACTTGCGGCAGTTGCTGCGGGCATGATCACTTCTCTCAACGAATTTGTGGGCCGATGAATCGGCTCTTGGCTTCAACGTGGACGCTGGCGTCATCGGCATCCTTGAGGATGAATTTCACCTCGTTGGTGCTTGACGGCAGTTGCTCCGGTGAGCTGGACAACTCGACCGGCTGGCTGAAAATTTCCCCGGCCGCGACTTTGATCTCGCGCTTGCCTTGCAGCTTGAGGTCCGGCAGGCCGGTGGCTTCGAGCACGTAGGTGTGGTCGCGCTGATCCTTGTTCATGATCTTCAGGCTGTAGACGTTTTCGATCCGGCCTTCGGCGTTCTCGCGGTACAGCACGCGGTCCTTGCTGACATCGAAACCGACCAGCGAGCGCATGAAGAACGCGGTCACCAGCAACGCGATCATGGTCAGCAACACCAAGGCGTAGCCGATCAGGCGCGGGCGCAGTTTATGGGTTTTTTGCCCCGACAGGTTGTGCTCGGTGGTGTAGCTGATCAGGCCGCGCGGGTAATCCATCTTGTCCATGATGCTGTCGCAGGCGTCAATGCAGGCCGCGCAGCCGATGCATTCGATTTGCAGGCCGTCGCGGATGTCGATGCCGGTGGGGCAGACCTGGACGCACATGGTGCAGTCGATGCAATCGCCCAGGCCCTGAGCCTTGTAGTCGATGCCTTTCTTGCGCGGACCACGGCTTTCGCCACGGCGCGGGTCGTAGGAGACGATCAGCGTATCCTTGTCGAACATTACGCTCTGGAAGCGTGCATAAGGGCACATGTAAATGCACACCTGTTCGCGTAACCAGCCGGCGTTGCCGTAGGTGGCGAGGGTGAAGAAACCGACCCAGAAATACGACCAGCCATCGGCTTCACCGGCGAAGAAGTCGATCACCAGTTCACGAATCGGCGAGAAGTAGCCGACGAAGGTCATGCCGGTCACGAAGCCGATCAGCAGCCACATCGTGTGCTTGCTGAATTTGCGCAGGAATTTGTTGGCACTCATCGGCGCCTTGTCGAGCTTGATGCGCTGGTTGCGGTCGCCTTCGGTGACCTTTTCGCACCACATGAAGATCCAGGTCCAGACGCTTTGCGGGCAGGTGTAGCCGCACCAGACCCGACCGGCATACACGGTAATGAAGAACAGGCCGAAGGCGCTGATGATCAGAATGCCCGAGAGCAGGATGAAATCCTGGGGCCAGAAGGTCGCGCCAAAAATGAAGAACTTACGCTCCGGCAGGTTCCACCAGACGGCCTGATGACCGCCCCAGCTCAGCCACACCGTGCCGAAATACAGCAGAAACAGTGCGGCACCACCCGTCATCCGCAGGTTACGGAACAGACCGGTGAAGGCGCGGGTGTAGATCTTTTCTCGAGAGGCGTAGAGGTCGACGCTGTTGTTCGCGTTCTTGGCAGGTGGAGTGACGTCGTGTACCGGAATCTGATTGCTCATCATTGCATCCCACGGCAGTGGAAAAATGCCTCGGTCAGTACGTGCCGACCGCGGTCAAAAAGAGGTGTTGCAGTGGCGCAATGATACGCCTGTAGCTCTAACTCAAGGGTGCGACCTTTGGTCACGTTGGTGGAAATCAACTGACAGTGTAATGACTTGAATCAATTGACTTGTGAATTATGGACGGTTACGCGAGTGTTGGCGCTCAATCGGCCCATGGATTGATCAGGGCAACACCACTGGATTGAAAATCGCTGATGTTACGGGTGACCACTGTAAGGCCATGAACCAGCGCGGTCGCTGCGATCAGGGCGTCGCTTTCGTTGGCGCGGTCCGGAACATGCAGGCTGGCACAGCGTAGCGCCACAGCGGCGTCGACCGGCAAGATTCTGGCATCGAAAGCCGGAATGACATGTCGCTTCAGCCACGCACGCAAAACCTTCCCTTGCGCGGGGTCACGTCGCTCCATTCGTAATACCCCTGTCTCCAGTTCCTTCAAGGTAATGGCCGAAATAAACATACGTGGTGCGATGACACTTTTGGCCCAGGCGACGACGTTTACATCGGCCTGGGGTTTGCGTAGTTCAGAAATCACGTTGGTGTCGAGTAGAAACATCAGGACAGGTCCACGGGGCGATGAATGATCACGGCACGCTCGGTTTCGAATTCGATGTCGGCTGCTTCTGGCATCACCAACAGATCGACGATGTTGGCGTTTATGCCAGTCAATTTTTGGTACTCCTCAATGCTTAGCAGTACGTGAGCGGGCTTGCCACGGTCGGTGATGATAACCGGCCCCTGACGCGTGGCTTTTTTGGCACTACTTGTGTCCTGATTGAATTTACGGCTGGAAATGGTGGTGATGGCCATCATGGTTGACCCTCTTGAAAGTACTTTGTAGAAACGTTACTACTCGGCAGGTCGTATCGCAACCTCATGGGTGACGGGTCCGCTACCACTGGTCGGTAGGGGGCAGGCAAGAGTGTCTAAAACAAAACGGCCCCGCCAATTCTCATTGGCGGGGCCGTTTTTTGCTTCAAGCATTTGCCTTACTGGGCGTCTGCCACCGGCGCTTTCTCACCGTGAGAGAGGCTATAGACGTAAGCGGCCAACAGGTGAACCTTGTCGTTGCCTTGCAGCTGTTCTTGCGCAGGCATCTGGCCCTGACGGCCGTAACGGATGGTCTGCTGCAGTTGAGCGAAGCTCGAACCGTAGATGAACGCTGCCGGGTGAGTCAGGTTAGGGGCGCCCATGGCCGGGGTGCCTTTGCCTTCCGGACCATGGCAAGCCACGCAGTTGGCAGCGAACAGCTTCTGGCCGGCAACCGGGTCAGCCTTGGCGCCTTCCGGCAGTTTGCGGCCATCGAGGCTGGTCAGCACGTAAGCGGCAACGTCGCTGACGCCTTGTTCGCCGATCACTTCGGCCCAGGCCGGCATCACGGCGTGACGACCGCCCATGATGGTGGTCTTGATGGTTGCCGCTTCACCGCCCCAGCGCCAGTCGGCGTCGGTCAGGTTAGGGAAGCCATAAGCGCCCTTGGCGTCGGAACCGTGGCAGACCGAGCAGTTGGAGGCGAACAGGCGGCCACCCATCTTCAGGGCTTGCGGGTCCTTGGCGACTTCTTCGATTGGCATGGAAGCGAACTTGGCGAAGATCGGGCCGAACTTGGCGTCCGACCTGGCCATTTCCTTTTCCCACTCGTGGACGCCGGTCCAGCCGGTCTGGCCGTTGGCGAACGCGGTCTGCTTGTCGTTATCGAGGTAGCTGTAACCCGGCAGCAGGCCTTTCCAGTTACCCAGGCCCGGGTACAGGACCAGATAGCCAAGGGCGAAGATGATGGTGCCCACGAACAGCATGAACCACCATTTTGGCAGTGGGTTGTCGTACTCCTCGATCCCGTCGAAGGAGTGGCCGACCGTCTCGTCGGTCTGCTCGGCGCGCTGGCCCTTGCGGGTGGACAGCAGCAGCCAGGTCAGGGCGAAGATGGTGCCGAGACTGAGGACTGTGACGTACAGACTCCAGAACGTAGTCATTCTTTGTTACTCCTAGAAGCTTGCTCGACGTGCTTGATGGCTTCGGGATCATCCGCGAAAGGCAGCAAGGTCGCGTCTTCAAACTCCGACTTGCGCTTGGGGCTGAATACCCACAACGCCAGACCGATGAAGGCCACCATCACAACAACGGTGCCCAGGCCACGAATCATCCCGATATCCATCTAAATCACCGTTTGCTTTTGATGATGGTGCCCAGGCCTTGCAGATAGGCCACCAGCGCGTCCATTTCGGTTTTGCCCTTCACAGCATCCTTGGCGCCGGCGATGTCTTCGTCGGTGTAAGGGACGCCGAGCGTGCGCAAGACTTCCATTTTCTTGGCGGTGTCTTTGCCGTCGAGCTTGTTTTCCACGAGGAACGGGTAAGCCGGCATTTTCGACTCGGGCACCACGTTGCGCGGGTTGTACAAGTGCGCACGCTGCCAGTCATCGGAGTAACGACCGCCGACACGGGCCAGGTCCGGACCGGTACGCTTGGAACCCCACAGGAACGGGTGGTCCCAGACGCTTTCACCGGCGACCGAGTAGTGGCCGTAGCGTTCGGTTTCAGCGCGGAACGGGCGGATCATCTGCGAGTGGCAGCCGACACAACCGTTGGCGATGTAGATGTCGCGGCCTTCCAGTTCAAGGGCGGTACGAGGCTTCATGCCCTCGACCGGCTTGTTGGTAACGTCCTGGAAAAACAGCGGAACGATCTGGGTCAGGCCGCCGATGCTGACGGCGATAACCATGAAGAAGGCCAGCAGGCCAATATTCTTCTCGACTGCTTCATGCTTCATCAGTGAGCTCCAACTACAGCAATCTTGGCGGCGGCTTCAGCTTCAGCCGGGTCCGAGGCACGAACGGTACGGAACACGTTGTAGGCCATCAACAGCATGCCGCTGGCAAAGAACGCGCCGCCCAGGGCACGAACGATGAAACCAGGGTGGCTGGCTTGCAGCGCTTCCACGAACGAGTAGGTGAGGGTGCCGTCGTCGTTGATTGCACGCCACATCAGGCCCTGGGTGATGCCGTTGACCCACATCGACGCGATGTACAGCACGGTACCGATGGTCGCGAGCCAGAAGTGCGCGTTGATCAGGCCGGTGCTGTGCATTTGTGCACGGCCGAACAGTTTCGGGATCATGTGGTAGATGGCGCCGATCGAGATCATCGCTACCCAGCCCAAGGCGCCGGCGTGTACGTGGCCGATGGTCCAGTCGGTGTAGTGCGAGAGCGAGTTGACGGTCTTGATGGCCATCATCGGGCCTTCGAAGGTCGACATGCCGTAGAACGCCAGCGACACGACCAGGAAACGCAGGATCGGGTCGGTGCGCAGCTTATGCCAGGCGCCCGACAGGGTCATCATGCCGTTGATCATGCCGCCCCAGCTCGGAGCCAGCAGGATGATCGACATCGCCATGCCTAGGGACTGAGCCCAGTCCGGCAGTGCGGTGTAGTGCAGGTGGTGCGGACCGGCCCAGATGTACAGGGTGATCAGCGCCCAGAAGTGCACGATCGACAGGCGATAGGAGTAGATCGGACGCTCGGCCTGCTTCGGCACGAAGTAGTACATCATCCCCAGGAAACCGGTGGTCAGGAAGAAGCCCACGGCGTTGTGGCCGTACCACCACTGGATCATCGCGTCGGTCGCACCCGCGTAGGCCGAGTAGGACTTGAACAGGCTGACCGGCAGCGACATGTGGTTGACGATGTGCAGCATCGCGGTCACGACGATGAAGGCACCGTAGAACCAGTTACCGACATAGATGTGCTTGGTCTTGCGCTTGACGATGGTGCCGAAGAACACCAGACCGTAGGTGACCCAGACGATGGCCAGCAGAATAGCCAGGGGCCATTCCAGTTCCGCGTATTCCTTGGTGGTGGTGAAACCCATCGGCAAGGTCACGATCGCGCCGACGATCACCGCTTGCCAACCCCAGAAGGTGAAGGCCGCGAGGCTGTCGGAGATCAGTCGCGTTTGGCAGGTTCGCTGCACGACGTAATAAGAAGTGGCAAACAGAGCACAACCACCGAAGGCGAAAATCACCAGGTTGGTGTGCAACGGGCGTAAGCGTCCAAAAGTCGTCCACGGCAGACCGAAGTTCAATTCCGGCCATACGAGCTGTGAGGCGATGAAGACACCAAGCCCCATGCCAAGGATCCCCCAGACCACCGTCATGATGGCGAACTGGCGGACTACCTTATAGTTATAAGCAGTCGGACTGATTGCTGTGCTCATTCTAAGGTTCCACGGTTTGGGTGTTTTATTAGGAGTAAAAATCGGCCGCAAGTATGGAGAAAGCGGGGGGTCATTGCAACGCGCCATGACCTGGGTCAATGCTTTCAAAACCTGATTCTGCGGCCTTTCCATGCGCCGCGTAAGGACAAAATTGCCCTCTGACAAAATGTCGCAGCGGATGAAAAAGGCGAGGGGTTCAAGTCAGATGTAACGGGGTGTGTTCAAACGTAACGATCGAGGGACAGACGGCAATTTGCGCGACAGCCGGTATCTACCAGCCTTTGCGGCCTGTCATCGAACAGAATCGTCGAACACATCGGGTAAAATCGACCTGGAACCGACTCATGCCAGTCCGCACCGAGCAAGCTTAGACCCGAATCTGGTGAACCGAAAGGAAGGGGAACGGGAGGGTGCGACAATGGGTCGCAAAGAGGCAGGGAACTGCCGCATTCCGCAGAATGCGGCAGCAGAGCGGTCAAAAATTATTCGCTTTTGCCTTGTGCCTGCAAACGCTCGGTGCCGACTCCGTGGGACAAGCTGTACACATAAGCGGCCAGCAATTGCACCTTGTCGTTGCCCAGCAGTTCGTTTTGCGCCGGCATGTGGCCCTGGCGACCATGGCGAATAGTCTGTTGCAGTTGCGCCAGGCTGGTACCGTAGATAAAACCGGCCGGGTGCGTCAGATTCGGCGCGCCCATGGCTTCAGTGCCCTGGCCGTTTGCCCCATGACAGGCTACGCAGGTGGTGCTGAACAGTTGCTGTCCGGCTTGCACGTCGGCACCACTGTCGGCTGGCAGCGGCAGGCCGGCCAATTCGTGACGCACGTACGCGGCGACGTTCTTCACCCCGGTCTCACCCAACACTTCACCCCAGGCCGGCATGGCCGCCATCCGGCCACCCATGATGGTGGTCTTGATGGTCTCGGCACTGCCGCCCCAGCGCCAATCGCTGTCGGCCAGGTTGGGGAAGCCGAACGCGCCCTTGGCATCCGAGCCGTGGCACACCGAGCAGTTGGAGGCGAACAGGCGGCCGCCCATTTTCAGCGCTTGCGGGTCTTTCGCTACTTCTTCCACCGGCATTGCTGCGAATTTGGCGAAGATCGGCCCGAATTTGGCGTCCGCCTTGCTCATCTCCTTTTCCCATTCGTGCACGCCGGTCCAGCCGTTTTCATAACCGGGCAGGATGCCTTTCCAGTTGCCCAGGCCCGGATAAAGAATCAGGTAGCCGACCGAGAACACCAGGGTGCCGGCGAACAGCATGAACCACCACTGCGGCAGTGGGTTGTCGTACTCCTCGATGCCGTCGAAGCTGTGGCCCATGGTCTGGTCGACGCTGCCCTTGGTTTCGCCCCGGCGAGTGCCGATCAGCAGCCAGGTCAGGCCGATCAGGCTGCCGATGGTCAGTACGCAGATCCACGCACTCCAGAAGGTGGTCATGGCCGGGCACTCCTTGTTGTTGCAGATTCTTGGGTAGTTTCGGGTTGCGGCTCGTCAGCGAACGGCAGCAGGCGCGCTTCGGCGAATTGCGGATTGCGCTTGCTGTTGAACACCCACAGGGTCAGGCCGACGAAGGCCACGAACACCACGACTGTGCCGAGGCCGCGGATCAGGCCTGTGCTCATATCAATGACCATGACTCACCTCTTGCTCTTGATGGCAGTGCCGAGCACTTGCAGGTAGGCGACCAGCGCGTCCATCTCGGTCTTGCCCTTGAGCGAAGCGACTGAGCCTGCAATGTCTTCGTCGGTGTACGGCACGCCGAGGGTGCGCATGGCGCGGATCTTGGTTTCGGTGTGGCTGCTGTCGAGCGGGTTGGCCACCAGCCATGGATACGCCGGCATCTTCGATTCCGGCACCACGTTGCGCGGGTTGTACAAGTGCGCGCGGTGCCAGTCTTCGGAGTAGCGCCCGCCGACTCGCGCCAGGTCCGGCCCGGTGCGCTTGGAGCCCCAGAGGAACGGGTGATCCCACACGCTTTCCCCGGCTACCGAGTAATGGCCGTAGCGTTCGGTTTCGGCGCGGAACGGGCGGATCATTTGCGAGTGGCAACCGACGCAGCCTTCGCGGATGTAAATGTCGCGACCTTCCAGTTGCAGCGCGGTGTAGGGCTTCATGCCTTCCACCGGTTTGTTGGTCACGTCCTGGAAGAACAGCGGGACGATCTGGGTCAGGCCGCCGATGCTCACGGCGAACACCATCAGCAACATCAGCAGGCCGACGTTTTTCTCGATTGTTTCGTGTTTCATGGCGGACTCCTCAGGCGATCTGCGCGGCAGCGACGGCTTCGGCAGGCTGCGAGGCCCGCACGGTGCGCCAGGTGTTGTAAGCCATCAGCAGCATGCCGCTGAGGAAGATCGCGCCGCCCACCAGTCGCACGATGAAGCCAGGATGGCTGGCCACCAGGGTTTCGACGAAGGAGTAGGTCAGCGTGCCGTCCTCGTTGACTGCGCGCCACATCAGGCCCTGGGCGATGCCGTTGACCCACATCGAGGCGATGTACAGCACGGTGCCGATGGTGGCGAGCCAGAAGTGCGCGTTGATCAGGCCGATGCTGTGCATCTGCTCGCGGCCGAAGACTTTCGGGATCATGTGGTACAGCGCACCAATGGAAATCATCGCCACCCAGCCGAGCGCGCCGGCGTGAACGTGGCCGATGGTCCAGTCGGTGTAGTGGGAGAGGGCGTTGACCGTCTTGATCGCCATCATCGGCCCTTCGAAGGTCGACATGCCGTAGAACGCCAGGGACACCACCAGGAAGCGCAGGATCGGGTCGCTGCGCAACTTATGCCAGGCACCCGACAGGGTCATCATGCCGTTGATCATCCCGCCCCAGCTCGGCGCCAGCAGGATCAGCGACATCACCATGCCCAGCGACTGCGCCCAGTCCGGCAGCGCGGTGTAGTGCAAGTGGTGGGGACCGGCCCAGATGTACAGGGTGATCAGCGCCCAGAAGTGCACGATCGACAAGCGATAGGAATACACCGGGCGTTCGGCCTGTTTCGGCACGAAGTAGTACATCATTCCGAGGAAACCTGCGGTGAGGAAAAAGCCTACGGCGTTGTGGCCGTACCACCACTGCACCATGGCATCGGTCGCACCGGAGTACAGCGAGTAGGACTTGGTCAGACTCACCGGCAATTCCAGGTTGTTGACGATATGCAGGATTGCCACGGTGATGATGAATCCACCGAAGAACCAGTTACCGACATAGATGTGCTTGGTCTTGCGCTGCATGATCGTGCCGAAGAACACGATGGCGTAGGCCACCCAGACGATGGTGATCAGGATGTCGATCGGCCATTCCAGTTCGGCGTATTCCTTGGAACTGGTGTAACCCAGCGGCAGGCTGATCGCCGCCAACAGGATCACCAGTTGCCAGCCCCAGAAGCAGAACGCGGCGATTTTCGGCGCAAACAATCGAGTCTGGCAGGTACGCTGTACCGAGTAGAACGAACTGGCGAACAACGCGCAGCCGCCGAAGGCGAAGATCACCGCGTTGGTGTGCAGCGGGCGCAACCGGCCGAAACTGGTCCATGGCAGATTGAAGTTGAGTTCGGGCCAGACCAACTGGGCGGCGAGAAAAACCCCGAGCCCCATGCCGACGATGCCCCACACCACCGTCATAATGGCGAATTGGCGGACCACCTTGTAGTTGTAGGCGGTACTGATAGAAGTGTTCATGGTTCCCCATCCACGGTTCAGCCGAAGTGAGGGCCTGTCTTTGCGAGTAAGCCGCAAGGCAGACGCTCCCTTCGCCTGGAGTTATAGGCAGACTAAAAGCGAGGCAAGCATGGACAAACAGCACAAGGCCAGTATTGACGGGGATCAATGGGCGCAGTGCGTGCGGGATCACGGATGGCTGTGGAATGCCGCCTCGGTGCCGGCCTCGGCGACACTGATTCTCGCCCATGGCGCCGGTGCGCCGATGGACAGCGGCTGGATGAGCGACATGGCTGCACGCCTCGCCGATCAAGGCGTCAACGTATTGCGCTTCGAGTTTCCGTACATGGCCCAGCGGCGAGTGGACGGCGGCAAGCGCCCACCGAATCCAGCGCCGAAGTTGCTGGAATGCTGGCGCGAGGTGTACGCCGTGGTGCGACGCCATGTCACTGGGCGTCTGGCCATTGGCGGCAAGTCCATGGGCGGGCGGATGGCCAGTCTTTTGGCCGATGAGCTGGAAGCGGATGCGCTGGTGTGCCTCGGTTATCCGTTTTATGCCGTCGGCAAACCGGAGAAACCTCGGGTTGAGCATTTGGCTGCGCTAAAGACACGGACGTTGATTGTGCAGGGCGAGCGCGATGCGCTGGGCAATCGTGAGGCCGTTGAGGCTTATACGTTGGCGCCGGGTATCGAGGTGTTCTGGCTGGAGGCGGCGGATCATGATCTGAAGCCGTTGAAAGCTTCAGGGTTTACGCATGAGCAGCATTTGGACGCGACAGCGAAGAAGGTCGCCGGGTTTCTGTGAGAAGCAAGATCAAAAGATCGTCCGAACGCGGCCCGAGCCTTCGGCAGCTCCTACGGGGTGTACGCCGTTCAAATGTAGGAGCCGGCGCAGCCTGCGATCTTTTGACTTTGTTGTCAGCGGTTAAACCGCTCCACCAACGAATACTGTGTATTCGCGGTTTTGGTCAGTTCTTCACTCAGCAGCGCCGAGTTCTGTGCCTGTTCCGAGGTCTGGTCTGCCAGTTGTGAGATGTTGCTGATGTTGCGGCTGATTTCTTCGGCCACCGAACTTTGCTCTTCGGTCGCGGCAGCGATTTGGGTGGTCATGTCAGTGATGTGGGCCACCGCTTCGCTGATGCCCACCAGCGCCTGATCCGCTTCCAATACCCGCGCAACACCTTCTTCAGCCTGGCGATGACCGGCCTCCATGGTTTGTACCGCCGTGCTGGCGGTTTGTTGCAGCTTGGCGATCAGGGCGTGGATCTGCCCGGTGGATTCGCTGGTGCGCTGCGCCAATTGGCGCACTTCGTCGGCCACCACCGCAAAACCACGGCCCATCTCACCGGCACGTGCGGCTTCGATCGCAGCGTTCAAAGCGAGCAGGTTGGTCTGGTCGGCAATACCTTTGATCACATCGACCACGCCACCGATTTCGTCGCTGTCCTTGGCCAGTTGCGTAACGGTCAGGCCGGTTTCACCGACCACCACCGACAGGCGTTGGATGGCTTCGCGGGTTTCGCCGGCAATGTCGCGACCGCGCCCGGTCAGGCGATTGGCTTCCTGAGTGGCGTCGGCGGTGCGCTGCACGTGACTGGCGACTTCCTGAGTGGTAGCGGCCATCTGATTGACGGCGGTCGCCACTTGCTCGGTTTCGACGCGCTGACGTTCCAGGCCGGTGGAGCTGTTGTGGGCCAGGGTGTCGGACTGTTTCGCTTGTTCGTTCAGATGCTCGGCGGTGTCTTGCAGGCGCGTCAGGCAGGTTTTCAGGCGAGCTTCCTGGCTGAGAATGGACATTTCCAAGCGTGCCTGGGCACCGCGGCTGTCGGTGTACATCTGCGCGATCAGCGGGTCGGACGTGGTCTGTTCGGCCAGGCGCAGCAAACGCTTGATGCCGCGCTGTTGCCAGCTCAAGCCCATCAAGCCCAACGGCACCGAAAGACCGGCGGCGAGGGCGAAGCCCCATTGCGACGTCAGGGTGGCGCCGATCATGAAGCTCAACTGGCTGACCAGAATGAACGGCAGCCAGTCCTGAAGCACCGGCAACCACTTATCCCTTTGAGGAACGGCTGACTTGCCCTGATTGATGCGTTGGTAGAGCGCTTCGGCACGGCGGATCTGCTCGGCGGTGGGCTTGACCCGCACCGACTCGTAGCCGATCACCTGATTGCCTTCGAACACCGGTGTGACATAGGCGTTAACCCAGTAGTGGTCACCGGTCTTGCAGCGATTCTTGACAATGCCCATCCATGGCAAGCCTTGTTTCAGTGTGCCCCACATGTGCGCGAACACCGCAGCCGGGACGTCGGGATGACGAACCAGGTTATGCGGCGCACGGATCAGTTCCTCACGCGAAAACCCGCTGATTTCGATGAAAGCATCGTTGCAGTAGGTGATCATGCCCTTGGCATCGGTGGTGGAAATCAACCGTTGCTGCGCCGGGAAGGTCCGTTCGCGTTGTGTAATGGGCTGGTTGTTACGCATGGCTTTTTCAATCCGCAAGGCTTTGATGGTGTATCGGCATCGTCAGGCATTTATTGAAGTTTTTTTTCAATAAATCAGTAACGCGTCGCAAAACGACCGCTGCGTCATCATCCCGCGAGCATCGGATACGTGAACAAGCCGAAATGCAGCAGATTCAAACCAAAATGGGTGGCGATGGCGGCGGCCAACCCACCGAAACGGTAAGCCAGGCCATAGCCGACACCGGCCAGGCTGGCCAGTAACACCCATTGCCAGCCTGCGCCCAGATGAACGAGGCCAAATAGCAATGATGCGAGCACCAGCGCGAGGCTTTCGCCATAAGGCAGGTGTTTGAACTGCCGGCTCAGACCGCCCTGGATGTAGCCGCGAAACAGCGCTTCTTCCACCAGCGTCACCAGCAACAGATTGTTCAGCATCCACAGCCAGGCCTGATCCGGCCATTTCGGTGCCCAACTGATCACGCCCAGCAATAGCGCACCACCCAGAGCCAGTACGGCACTCACGGTCAGGGCGAGGGCGGTGGCATACACGGACAGGCGCAGGGAGCGCCGGCCGATAATCCACGGACAAACCAGCAACAGCCAAAAGCCGATCAGGGGTTTGTCCTGATTCAGGTACATGGCGAACCGCACGGCATCGTCGGTGAAACGCAGGGGATCGATAGCGCGACCGTTGTAGAAACCGGGAAGCCAGTGTGTCGCCAGCGCCACCGCCAGGACGATGAACAAGCCGTGGCCGAGGTGGCGGCCGAGGGGAATCTGTTGTTGGCGAACGGCGAAACCGGCGATCAGCAGTAACCCGAAAGAAATGGCAGCCAGCCAGCCGAGATGGCCGTAGATCAAAGCCAGGCTGTAGCCGAGCGAGAGAAGTGCCAGATAGATCCATGGCAGAGCGATCATTTGAAGTCCTTGAGGGCGGAGGTGCCTGTTTTCTTGGGGCGCGCAATTATAGAGACATACGTCGCCCAAACAAAAACACCGCCCGAAGGCGGTGTCGTTGTCAGCTGGCTGTTACGAGGCAATCAATTGCCGCAACACGTAATGCAAAATCCCTCCGGCCTTGAAGTACTCCACCTCGTTCAGCGTATCAATCCGGCACAGCACCTCGACCTTTTCCTTACTGCCGTCTTCACGGGTGATGACCAGTGTCAGGTTCATCCGCGGAGTCAGTTCGACGCCCGTCAGGCCAAGAATGTCCAGGGTTTCCTTGCCGGTGAGGTTCAGGCTTTTGCGGTTCTGATCCAGCTTGAACTGCAGCGGCAACACGCCCATGCCCACCAGATTTGAACGGTGAATCCGCTCGAAGCTTTCTGCGATGACGGCTTTGACCCCCAGCAGGTTGGTGCCCTTGGCCGCCCAGTCACGGCTCGAGCCGGTGCCGTATTCTTGCCCGGCAATCACCACCAGCGGCGTGCCCGACGCCTGGTAACGCATGGCCGCGTCGTAGATCGGCAGCTTCTCCCCGGTCGGAATGTAAATCGTGTTGCCGCCTTCTTCACCACCGAGCATTTCGTTGCGAATGCGGATGTTGGCGAAGGTGCCGCGCATCATCACTTCGTGGTTGCCTCGACGCGAGCCGTAGGAGTTGAAGTCCCGCGGTTCCACCCCTTGCTCACGCAGGTAACGGCCGGCAGGGCTGTCGACCTTGATGTTGCCGGCGGGGGAGATGTGGTCGGTGGTTACCGAATCGCCGAGCAGCGCGAGGACTTTCGCTCCTTCGACATCCTTGACCACTGGCGCAGGGCCGCCAATGTCATCGAAGAAGGGCGGATGCTGGATATAGGTCGAA
This sequence comes from Pseudomonas sp. Pseusp18, assembly GCF_059506005.1. Taxonomy (NCBI): domain Bacteria; kingdom Pseudomonadati; phylum Pseudomonadota; class Gammaproteobacteria; order Pseudomonadales; family Pseudomonadaceae; genus Pseudomonas; species Pseudomonas sp. Pseusp18. Next base: position 4,493,793 of record NZ_CP169240.1, on the reverse strand, counting down.
TCGTTGTTCCAGACATAAGTTGCCGCCTGCGGCACTTCGATGGCTTGCCACTGCTCGTCGCCGGCGAACACTTCGGCGTACTCCTTGTGGAACATCGCGGTGTTCACCTGAGTCACCGCGTCGGCGATTTCCTTGGTGCTCGGCCAGATGTCTCGCAGGTAAACCGGGTGGCCGTCCTTGTCGTTACCCAAGGGCTCAGTGCTGATGTCGATGCGCACCGTGCCGGCCAATGCATAGGCGACGACCAGGGGCGGGGAGGCCAGCCAGTTGGTTTTCACCAGCGGATGCACACGGCCTTCGAAGTTGCGGTTGCCCGACAGCACCGAGGCGACGGTCAGGTCAGCTTTCTGGATGGCTTTTTCGATCGGCTCCGGCAACGGCCCGGAGTTGCCGATGCAGGTGGTGCAGCCATAACCGACCAGGGCAAAGCCGAGTTGGTCGAGGTAGTGGGTCAGGCCGGCTGCCTTGTAGTAGTCGGTGACCACTTTCGAACCGGGGGCCAGCGAACTCTTGACCCAGGGTTTGCGCTTGAGGCCTTTTTCCACGGCTTTTTTTGCCAATAGTCCAGCCGCCATCATCACGCTGGGGTTGGAGGTGTTGGTGCAGGAGGTGATCGCGGCAATCACCACCGCACCGTTTTTCAGCCGATGCGTATGGCCTTCGTGGGCGTAGTCCGCTTCACCGATCAGATCGGCGTTGCCTACCGCGACGCCACCGCCGCCCTCACTTTCGAGGCGACCTTCTTCCTTGCTGGTCGGTTTGATTTGCAAGCCGAGAAAGTCGGTGAACGCTTGCGCGACATTCGGCAACGAGACACGGTCTTGTGGGCGTTTCGGCCCGGCGAGGCTGGCCTCGACGCTGCCCATGTCCAGGGCCAGGCTGTCGGTGAACACCGGCTCTTTGCCAGGTAGGCGCCACAGGCCTTGAGTCTTGCTGTAGGCCTCCACCAGTTTCACGGTTTGTGCTGTGCGGCCGGACAGGCGCAAATACTCCAGTGTCACTTCGTCTACCGGGAAGAAGCCGCAGGTGGCGCCATATTCCGGAGCCATGTTGGCAATAGTTGCGCGGTCGGCCAGCGGCAGGTCGGCGAGGCCGTCGCCATAGAACTCGACGAATTTGCCGACCACGCCTTTCTTGCGCAGCATCTGGGTGACGGTCAGCACCAGGTCGGTGGCGGTGATGCCTTCCTTGAGCTTGCCAGTGAGTTTGAAGCCGATCACTTCCGGAATCAGCATCGACACCGGTTGGCCAAGCATCGCCGCTTCCGCTTCGATCCCGCCGACGCCCCAGCCGAGTACGCCGAGGCCGTTGATCATGGTGGTGTGGGAATCGGTGCCGACCAGGGTGTCGGGGAAGGCATAGGTGCGGCCGTCCTCATCCTTGGTCCAGACGGTGCGACCCAGATATTCAAGGTTTACCTGGTGACAGATGCCGGTGCCCGGCGGCACCACGCTGAAGTTGTCGAAGGCGCTCTGGCCCCAGCGCAGGAAGGCGTAACGCTCGTGGTTGCGCTGCATTTCGATGTCGACGTTCTGTTCGAAGGCGCTACTGCTGGCGAATTTGTCGACCATCACCGAGTGGTCGATCACCAGGTCCACCGGCGACAGCGGATTAATGCGCTGCGGGTCGCCACCGGCCTTGGCCATGGCGGCGCGCATGGCGGCCAGGTCGACTACGGCCGGGACACCGGTAAAGTCCTGCATCAATACCCGCGCGGGGCGGTATTGGATTTCGCGGTCGGAGCGACGCTCCTTGAGCCAGGCGGCAATCGCCTTGAGGTCGGCGCCGGTGACGGTTTTCTCGTCCTCCCAGCGCAGCAGGTTTTCCAGCAACACTTTCAACGACATCGGCAGCTTGTCCAGATCGCCCAGGCTCTTGGCGGCTTCGCGCAGGCTGAAATAGTGATAGGTCTTGTCGTCGACTTGTAAGGTTTTAAGGGTTTTCAGGCTATCGAGGGACGGCATTGAAATGACTCCTTTAAGTCCACACGGCTACGGACTGAGGGAAGGGCAGAGGTTTAAACCTAGTCCTGTTTGGTGCTTAAGGCTAATAACTGGACCCTAAGGGCAAGTCCAAGGTTCCGAACTCGGCTATCATGCGCCGGTTTTCGTGACAGGCTTTGCTTCAACGCAAGTCTGGGCATCGCGCAGTGGCGCAATTTTTCCGCCAACTGCCCAGGAGTAAGAATGAACACCCTCTTTATGCATTGCCGGCCGGGCTTCGAAGGCGAAGTCTGTTCCGAGATTTCCGAACATGCCGCGCGGCTGAACGTGGCCGGTTATGCGAAGGCCAAGACCGCCAGCGCCTATGCCGAATTCATCTGCACCGAAGAAGACGGTGCCGAGCGCCTGATGCGTGGCCAGCGTTTCGCCGACCTGATCTTCCCGCGCCAGTGGGCCCGCGGGATCTTTATTGATCTGCCGGAAACCGACCGCATCAGCGTGATCCTCGCGCACATGGCGGACTTCCCGCTGTGCGGCAGCCTGTGGCTGGAGATGGTCGACACCAACGATGGCAAAGAGCTGTCGAACTTCTGCAAGAAATTCGAAGTGCACCTGCGCAAGGCGCTGATGGCGGCCGGCAAACTGGTGGAAGACGCCAACAAGCCACGGCTGTTGCTGACCTTCAAGAGCGGCCGCGAAGTGTTCATGGGGTTGGCGGAGTCGAACAACTCGGCGATGTGGCCGATGGGCATTCCACGCCTGAAGTTCCCCCGTGAAGCGCCGAGCCGTTCGACGTTGAAGCTGGAAGAGGCCTGGCATCACTTCATTCCCCGCGACCAGTGGGATGAGCGTCTGCACAGCGACATGACCGGTGTCGACCTCGGCGCCGCCCCTGGCGGCTGGACCTGGCAACTGGTCAATCGCGGCATGCTGGTGACCGCCATCGACAACGGCCCGATGGCCGAAAGCCTGATGGATACCGGTCTGGTGCAGCACTTGATGGCCGACGGTTTCACCTTCAAGCCCAAGCAGCCGGTGGACTGGATGGTCTGTGACATCGTCGAGAAGCCGGCGCGCAACGCGGCGATGCTGGAAGAATGGATTGGCGAGGGGCATTGCCGGGAAGCGGTGGTCAACCTCAAGCTGCCGATGAAACAGCGTTATGCCGAAGTGAAGCGCTTGCTGGAGCGTATTGCCGATGGGTTCAAGGCGCGGGGCATTCGGGTTGAAATCGGCTGCAAGCAGCTGTATCACGACCGTGAAGAAGTGACCTGCCATTTGCGCCGGCTTGACGTGAAAAAACCGAAATCCCGCTGATACACCCGAATTAATGTGCGGACTTGTGTGGCGAGGGAGCAAGCTCCCTCGCCACATACCCGGCAATGCGCGACAATGCCGGCAAGTTTCAGGAGTAAACCATGAGTGAAATGATCGATACGCCGGTTGACGGCACCCTCGACGCCACCGGCCTCAATTGCCCGGAACCGGTGATGATGCTGCACCAGCACATCCGTGATCTGGTGCCCGGCGGCCTGCTGAAGGTGATCGCCACTGACCCGTCGACCCGTCGCGACATTCCCAAGTTCTGCGTGTTCCTTGACCACGAGTTGGTGGCGCAGCACGAAGAGGCAGGCACCTACCTGTACTGGATCCGCAAGAAACTCGCTTAACGGGCACAAAAAAAGGGCCTGCATAGCCAGCTGCATAGCCAGGCCCTTTTTTGCGCTCGCTTAACCGGCCGAACGGCTAATGCGGATCCGCTTGCGTGCGCTGCGCGCCAGGCGGATCGACAGCATCAGCGCCGCGCAACTCAAGCCGACGATCAAGCCCTGCCACAGCCCGCTCGGGCCGCTCGGCGCACCGAACCAATCGGTCAGGCCCAAGGCGTAACCCACCGGCAAACCGATGCCCCAATAAGCGAACAGCGTCAGGATCATCGTCACTCGCGTGTCTTGATAGCCGCGCAGTGCACCGGCCGCCGTCACCTGGATCGCATCGGAAAACTGGAACAGCGCCGAGTACACAATCAGCATCGCGGCCACGTGAATCACCGTCGGGTCGGCGGTGTAGATCGCGGCGATGGGTTCACGCAGCAACAGCATCATGCTTGCGGAAATACACGCATAAGCCAGTGCCGTGCCCATGCCGACTCCGGCGGCGAAGCGTGCTTCGCGTGGTTCTTCACGGCCCAGTGCCTGGCCGACCCGCACGGTCACGGCCATGCCCAGGGAGTAGGGGATCATGAACACCAGTGAACTGAAATTCAGGGCGATCTGGTGCCCGGCGACCACCGTGGCGCCGAGGCTGCCGATCAGCAGGGCGATCACGGCAAAGATGCTCGACTCGGCGAAAACGGCGATGCCGATCGGCAGGCCGATGCCCAGCAAGCGTTTGATCACCGCCCACTGGGGCCAGTCGAAACGGCTGAACAACTGGCTCGACTGATAGGCCGGCGCCCACCGTTCCCAGCCGGCCATCCCCAGCGCCATCACCCACATCACGATTGCCGTGGCCCAGCCGCAGCCGACACCACCCATCGCCGACACACCAAAGTGACCATAGATGAAGATGTAATTGAGCGGAATGTTCAGCGTCAGCCCGCACAAGCCAAGGACCATGGCCGGACGCGTGCGACCCAGGCCATCACTGAAACAGCGCAATACGTGATAGAACGCGACGGCGGGCAGGCCGCTGGCGATGCCGTGCAGGTACTGCATGCACGGGCCGATCAGCTCGGGATCGACCTTCATGATATGCAGGATCGGTTCGGCGCTGAACAGCAGGCCGGTCGCCATCAAACCCACCACCAGCGCCAGCCACAAGGCCTGACGCACGATCGGGCCAATCTCGCTGTGAGTGCCGGCACCGAAGCGCTGGGCGACTTTCGGGGTGGTGGCCAGCAGCGTACCGGTCATCAACAGAAACACCGGCACCCAGATCGAGTTGCCTAACGCGACGGCCGCAAGATCGCGAGGCCCGACCCGTCCCGCCATCACCGCATCGACGAAGCCCATGGCGGTGGTCGCCAGTTGCGCGATCATGATCGGCAACGCCAGGCCGAGCAGGTTTTTCAGCTCCAGGCGAACCCGGGCCGGGCGGTTGAGGGAAATAGCGGCGGTGTGATCAGTCACGGAATTCAAGGCGAAACGTCCAAAGGATTTTGATGCGCGAGGCGGCGCATTCTACGCCTTGACGCAATGGTCAGGAAAAATCCTGTGTTACCGATTTGTAAATGGTTTCGAACGTTGCGACATTCTCTGTGGCGAGGGGGCTTGCCCCCGTTCGGCTGCGAAGCAGTCGCCAATCCATTGCACCTGGTGTGTCTGTAGTTGCACGCGCAGCTTCAAGGGGGCGCTTCGCAGCCCAACGGGGGCAAGCCCCCTCGCCACAGGGGCGGTGCTGTCTCATCACTTCGAGCTGCGCAATGCCCGCTGGCCCATGACGGTCATCTGCGCCTAAACTGCCGGTCCGCCAAAGGAGCCTGCCATGTTGATTGTTGCCGACGAAAATATCCCGCTGCTCGATGCCTTCTTCGAAGGTTTCGGTGAAATCCGCCGAGTGCCGGGACGTTCCATCGACCGCGCCACTGTCGAGCAGGCCGATGTGCTGCTGGTGCGCTCGGTGACCAACGTCAACCGTGCATTGCTCGAAGGCAGCAACGTGCGCTTTGTTGGCACGTGCACCATCGGCACCGATCATTTGGACCTGGACTACTTTCAGCAGGCCGGCATCACCTGGTCCAGCGCGCCAGGCTGCAATGCCCGGGGTGTGGTCGATTACGTGCTGGGCAGTCTGCTGACCCTGGCCGAAATCGAAGGAGTCGACCTGGCTCAGCGCACTTACGGCGTGGTCGGCGCTGGCGAGGTGGGCGGGCGGCTGGTCAAGGTTCTGCAAGGCCTGGGTTGGAACGTGCTGGTTTGCGATCCGCCACGGCAAGCCGCTGAAGGGGGCGATTACGTCAGTCTCGAGCAGATCATCGAGCAATGCGATGTCGTCAGCCTGCACACGCCGCTGGACAAACAGGGCCCTCAGGCAACCTGGCATCTGTTCGATAAAAACCGTTTGAACCAACTCAAACCCGGCACCTGGCTGATCAACGCAAGTCGTGGCCCGGTGATCGACAACGCCGCCCTGCGTCAGGTGCTGTTGCAGCGTGAAGATCTGCAAGCGGTGCTGGATGTCTGGGAGGCTGAGCCTGAAGTCGATGTAGCGCTGGCGGAGTTGTGTGTCATCGCGACGCCGCACATTGCCGGCTACAGCCTCGACGGCAAACAGCGCGGGACGGCGCAGATCTATCAGGCGTTTTGCAAATTTCTTGGGCAACCGGAACAGGTCAGCCTGAACGATTTGCTGCCAGCGCCATGGCTGTCGGCTGTTACGTTGAATGCTGATACCGATCCGGCCTGGGCGCTGGCGATGTTGTGCCGTGGCGTGTACGACCCGCGCCGTGATGACGCGGATTTCCGTCGCAGCCTTGTAGGCAATGTGAGTGAACAGCGTGCGGCGTTCGATGCGCTGCGCAAGCATTACCCGCTGCGGCGTGAGATCGATGGATTGAAAGTGCGGATTGACGGGGATTCGCCGGCGTTGCAGCAGATCGTGGCGGCCTTGGGCGCAACCTCGGCCTAGCAAACTGACCGGACCCCTGTAGGAGCTGCCGAAGGCTGCGATCTTTTGATCTTGCTTGTAATCCTCGGAAATCAAAAGCCAGGATCAAAAGATCGCAGCCTTCGGCAGCTCCTACACAAGCTACGCGAAACAGGCACCCATAAAAAACCCGGCCAACAGGGCCGGGTCAAGAAGACGGTGGCTATATCACTTTTGTTCGGCAGGCTTGACCAATCGCTTTTCCAGTTCGCGACAAGCGTCCTGGATCATGCTTTCAGTGATCGGTACTTCGCGTCCTTCCTCATCGATAATCGAGCAACCCAGAGACTGGTCTGGCTGTGTGCGGATCACTTGAATCTTGTCATCGCTGCTGTTTTGCAAGGACATGGCCTGTCTCCTCATCAGGTTGTGCGCTTACTGTAAAACCGCCAGGTGACCGGGCTGTGACAATTCCCTGCGATCTTTCAGGTCGGCATCTTCAGTCCATCAGAAATACCCTGATGTTTCCACCCGGACTTTAGACCAATAATCTCTAGCTACTAGTCTAGGCGGTCATAATTAACCCGACTCATTGTGATTTACAGCGTTCAATCCGATTGAGCAGTGTAGGCTTGATCGGGTCAAAGCAATGGGTTAAGCCTTCGGATGATCTTCATGCTCTCTGCCCGTCACCGCCGCGCCATTCGCCTGGCCAGCCGTTTCATCTCGCCTTACCGTTGGCCGGCCTTCGGCGCCTTGCTGGCGTTGATTGTCACTGCCGGCATCACCTTGTCCATGGGGCAGGGGATTCGCCTGTTGGTGGATCAGGGCTTCATGACCCAGTCGACGCATTTGCTCAATCAATCCATCGGCCTGTTCATGTTGCTGGTGATCGGTCTGGCGATCGGCACCTTTGTGCGCTTTTACCTGGTGTCGTGGATCGGCGAGCGCGTTGTCGCGGACATCCGTCGTCGGGTGTTCAACCACCTGGTCTATCTGCATCCGGGTTTTTATGAAGACAACCGCAGCTCCGAGATCCAGTCACGACTGACTGCCGACACCACGCTGCTGCAATCGGTGATCGGTTCTTCGCTGTCGCTGTTCCTGCGCAACGGGCTGATGGTAATCGGCGGGATTGTCTTGCTGTTTATCACCAACCCCAAACTCACCAGCATCGTGGTGATCGCATTGCCGCTGGTGGTCGCACCGATCCTGATTTTTGGCCGCCGGGTGCGCACCCTGTCGCGACAGAGCCAGGACCGGATTGCCGACATTGGCAGTTATGTTTCCGAAACCCTGAGTCAGATCAAAACCGTGCAGGCCTACAACCATCAGGTGCAGGACGAGCAGCGTTTTGCCGCGACCGTGGAAGAGGCTTTCAATACTGCCCGCAAACGCATTTTCCAGCGGGCCTGGTTGATTACCCTGGTGATCCTGCTGGTGTTGGGCGCGGTCGGGGTGATGCTCTGGGTCGGCGGCATGGACGTCATCGCCGGGCGGATTTCCGCGGGTGAGTTGGCAGCGTTCGTCTTTTACAGCCTGATCGTCGGTGGCGCCTTCGGCACACTGAGTGAAGTGATCGGCGAACTGCAGCGAGCAGCAGGAGCGGCGGAACGGATTGCCGAGCTGTTGCGTTCGGAAAACATCATCCAGCCACCGACCCATGGGCTGGTGACCTTGCCTGAACGGGTGAAGGGCGATCTGGTGCTGCAAGATGTGCGCTTTTCCTACCCGTCGCGTCCTGAGAGCTATGCCGTCGATGGTTTGAGTCTGACGATCAACGCCGGCGAAACCCTCGCCCTGGTCGGGCCGTCAGGTGCCGGCAAATCGACGGTGTATGACCTGCTGCTGCGCTTTTACGACCCCGCTGAAGGACGCATCCTGCTGGACGGTGTGCCGCTGACCCAACTCGACCCTCTGGACCTGCGTCGCTGCTTCGCCCTCGTCTCGCAAACCCCGGCGCTGTTCTTCGGCAGCATCGAAGAGAACATTCGCTACGGCCACCCGACGGCGACTTTGGCCCAGGTCCAGGAAGCCGCGAAAATTGCCTACGCCCACGACTTCATCGAGCAAATGCCCAACGGCTACCAGACCCACCTCGGCGACGCGGGTCTCGGTTTGTCCGGCGGTCAACGCCAGCGCTTGGCCATCGCCCGGGCACTGTTGGTGGACGCGCCGATCCTGCTGCTCGACGAAGCCACCAGCGCCCTCGACGCCCAGAGCGAGCATCTGATCCAGCAAGCCCTGCCCAGCCTGATGAAAAACCGCACCACACTGGTCATCGCCCATCGACTGGCGACAGTGAAAAACGCTGACCGAATCGCGGTGATGGACCAAGGGAAACTGGTGGCGGTGGGGACGCATCAGGAGTTGATTGCGAGCAATGCGTTGTATGCGCGATTGGCTGCGTTGCAGTTCAACGATGGCAAGGTTGAAACTTCAATCGTAGGAGCTGCCGAGTGAAACGAGGCTGCGATCTTTTGATCTTGCTTTGAGACCACAACAAAAAATGCCCGCATCGATTGATGTGGGCATTTTTTTTAAAGCAAGATCAAAGGATCGCAGCCTCGTTTCACTCGACAGCTCCTACCAGCTCCTACGTAGCTCCTACGCAGCTCTTACGTAATCGGCATTTTATTGATCGTCAAAGTAACGTTCATGCCAATCCACCAGCGGCTGCGGTGAATTGAGCTTCTGGCCGTAGATCACCGAATACGACAGCACGTTCTGCACGTACTGGCGGGTTTCGTCGAACGGGATGCTTTCCACCCACACATCGAAGCTCAGGTGGTCGGCGCCGCGCAGCCATTGACGCACGCGGCCGGGGCCGGCGTTGTAGGCAGCGGAGGCGAGCACGCGGTTGCCGTTGAACTGGCTATGGACCTGGCTCAGATAAGCGGCGCCGAGTTGGATATTCTTGTCCGGATCGAGCACTTGCTGCGGCGAGGCCAGGGGAATGCTGAACTTGCGCGCGGTTTCCTTGGCGGTGCCGGGCATCAGTTGCATCAGGCCGCTGGCGCCGACGCCGGAGCGGGCGTCGTCCATGAAGGCGCTTTCCTGACGAGTGATCGCGAACACCCAGCTCGAGTGCAGGCCACGGACCTTGGCTTCACGCACCAGGGTATCGCGGTGAGCCATCGGGAAGCGGATGTCCAGGTCGTCCCAGTACTGCGCCTTACTGATGGTGCGGATTGCCGGGAAATACCATTTCAGGTCATAGGCCAGTTTCGCCTGGGCGACCATTTCGTCACGACTGAAATGCTGGCTGACGTGGTACCACTCGCGTCGGCCATCGACGATCTGCCCGCGGGCATGGAACTCCAGCGCGCGGCGCACACCTGGGGTATTGCGCACCTTGTTGATCAGCGCCTGGCTGAGCACCAGCGGTTTGTTGATCAGCGAATAGGGAGACTGCGAGCGATCGGCTGCCAGGAAACCGTAGAAGTCGCGTTCGCGAGCCAAGCCCTTGTAAAGCGTTTGTGCTTGCGGATTCTGTGGCTGCGCCAGTTCCAGGGTGCGAGCCTGCCAGTAACGCCAGCGGTTGGTGGTGGCCAGGTCCTGAGGCAGGCGGCGAGTCAACTGATAGGCATCGTCCCAGCGGGCCAGACGCAACAGCAGGCGCAAGCGCCATTCGGAAACGGTGTTGTCCCGCAGTTCCGGGTCGTATTTGGTCATCACGTCCAGCGCGCGGCTGTCGAAACGTCGAGCGAGGGTCAGCCCGATTTCCCGGGCGATCGCGACTTTTTCATCACGGGAGAAGTGCATGGTGCTGGCGTAACCGTCGAGCAGGGCCATAGCCCTGTCCGGATCCTGACGGGCCAGGCGGCGCAGGCCAAGGCTGACGATATCGGACATCGGCTCATCGGCCGGGATAAAGCGCGACGGCTGATTCAGCAGTTCGGGTTTCTGCGCCACATCCACCAGCAGGCGACCGCGCGGGGCGAGGGTCGTCAGGCCATTGATCAGGCTGTTGGCCAGCGGGTAGTTGCTGGCCTGGGCGGCGAGCTTGGTGCGTTCCCAGCGTTTCTGTTCAGTCAGTTGACCATCGGCGGCCCACATGCCGAACGCTGCATCGCATGCCTCGGGCCGGGTTTTGCCGCTCAACCAGAGCTTGTCGGCGCTGGCGTAGCCTTCGGCCTTACGGTTATGGCTGATCAGATACTGCGCGTTCAGGCAGTCCAGTTCGGTGAAATTGAGCTTGGGGTCATAATATTTGACGAAGGTCGCCCAATCGCCGCGTTCGGCCAGCCAGCGCAGCCAGCGCAATTTCATCCAGTTGGCTTGCGGCAGGTCACCGTGTTCGGCGAGGAAGTTCTCGATTTCGGCATTGCTCGCGGTTTTCAGCCGCGCGGTCAGTTCGTCATAAGCCAGGTAGGGGGTCAGCGGATAATCGCTGAGCGCCTGGCTATAACGGAAATAAGGGCCGGAATCGCCCTTGGCCAAGGCACGCTTGGCTTCGTCGTAATACTGGCGTTGGGTAGACAGGTCTACCGCCTGGGCGGATTGAACGGCAGCGGCTGTAAGAAGCAAACACGAAAAAAGACTGAAAAGGCGACTGCGCATGAGACGTCCGGGCAGAGAAATCATGACAAGTGCCAGCAGGAGCGGCACTGAATTGTCTGTAGCTTAGCCTTTTGCCAGCAACGGGCGAAAGCTTTGCCGAGCTGTCGGCACAAGTTCGCAACAATTGTTGTGCAGAGTGCTTCGACATTGAAATTGCCGGCCTTCTGTAGCCTCAAGTCAGGTAGAATGCGCGCCCGGTTTTTGGAGAAGCTCATGACCCTGCTCAAATTCAGCGATGTGTCCCTTGCTTTCGGCGCTATGCCGTTGTTGGACAAGGTGTCCTGGCAGATCGCCCGTGGTGAGCGGGTGTGCATCATCGGCCGCAACGGCACTGGCAAGTCCAGCATGATGAAGCTCGTCAAGGGCGACCAGAAGCCTGACGATGGCTCCGTTTGGCGCGCGCCCGGCCTCAAGATTGGCGAATTGCCGCAAGAATTGCCGGTAGCCGACGAGCGGACTGTGTTCGACGTGGTTGCCGAAGGCCTCGACGGCGTTGGCGCGTTGCTTGCCGAATATCATCACCTGAGCCAGAACATCGTCACCGACGCCGATCTGGACAAGCTGATGCACGTCCAGCACGACCTCGAAGCCCGCGATGGCTGGCGCTTGCAGCAACTGGTCGACAGCACCTTGAGCCGTCTGCAGTTGCCTGCCGACAAGACCCTCGCCGAATTGTCCGGCGGCTGGCGTCGTCGCGTCCTGCTGGCTCAGGCGCTGGTTTCCGAACCGGACCTGCTGCTGCTCGACGAACCGACCAACCACCTGGATATCGGTGCCATTGCCTGGCTTGAAGAAGCGCTGAAGGATTTCCAGGGCGCCGTGCTGTTCATCACGCACGACCGTTCATTCCTGCAGAACCTTGCAACCCGTATCCTGGAACTGGATCGCGGTGGCTTGATCGACTGGAACGGCGATTACGCCAGCTTCCTCGTGCACAAAGAGGCCACGCTGGCCGCTGAAGAAACCGCCAACGCGCTGTTCGACAAAAAACTGGCCCAGGAAGAAGTCTGGATCCGCCAGGGCATCAAGGCGCGTCGCACCCGTAACGAAGGCCGTGTCCGTGCACTGAAAGCCCTGCGCGTCGAGCGTAGCGAGCGTCGTGAGCGTACCGGCAAGGCCAACATTCAGCTCGATACCGCCGACAAGTCCGGCAAGCAGGTGATGGTGCTCGAGAACGTGAGCTTCGCGCACCCGGGCGGCCCGTTCCTGATCAAGGATTTCTCGATGGTCCTGCAGCGCGGCGACCGCATCGGTCTGCTCGGCGCCAACGGTACCGGCAAGACCACGCTGTTGAAGCTGATGCTCAACGGTCTGCAACCGACCAGCGGCACAGTGGAAGAGGGGACGCGCATCGACGTGGCCTATTTCGACCAGTTGCGCCATCAGTTGGATCTGGAAAAGACCGTGATTGACAACGTCGCTGAAGGTCGCGACTTCATCGATATCGATGGCCAGAGCCGTCACGTGCTGAGCTACCTTGGCGACTTCCTGTTCAGCCCGCAGCGTGCCCGCACGCCGGTCAAGGCGCTGTCCGGTGGTGAGCGAGCGCGTCTGCTGCTGGCGAAACTGTTCAGCAAGCCGGCGAACCTGCTGGTGCTCGACGAACCGACCAACGACCTCGACGTGGAAACCCTCGAACTGCTGGAAGAGGTCTTGCTGACCTTCAACGGCACTGTGCTGATGGTCAGCCACGACCGGGCATTCCTCGACAACGTGGTCACCAGCACCCTGGTCTTCGAAGGTGAAGGCAAGGTTCGCGAGTACGTCGGTGGTTATCAGGACTGGCTGCGTCAGGGCGGCTCGCCGCGCCTGCTGGGCGTGACCGAGAGCAAGTCCGGCAAGGCCGACCTGAACTCGGCTGTCGTGACGGCCGAACCTGCGCCGGTTGCTGCAGTGGAAACGCCAGCGCCGGTGGCGAAAAAGAAACTCAGCTACAAGTTGCAGCGTGAGCTGGAAGCCTTGCCTGGCCAGATCGAAGCCATGGAGCAGCAGATCGCGGTGGTTGAAGCGCAGATGGCGGACGCCGGCTTCTACCAGCGTCCTCCTGCCGAGACGGCTGCAGTGATCGCTCAGCTTGAGCAGTTGCAGGCTGAACTCGACGTGATGGTCGAGCGCTGGGCCGAACTGGATGCCTGATTGATCCGGCTATAAAAAAGCCCGGCTTCACTCGTGTGAATGCCGGGCTTTTCGTAACGGTTTAATTGTTGCTTGTTGTCAGCTTTTTTGCAGGCGCACGGCAAGTACATCGCAAGGCGCGCCGTGCAGCACGTCATTGGCAGTGGAGCCGAGCAACAGTGCCAGGCCATGCCGGCCATGACTGCCCACCACGATCAGGTCGCACGTTTGCTCCTTGGCGAGATGGTGAATCTCCTGTCGCGGCTGGCCGTAGGTCAGGTGGCTGTATTCCTTGGAGAGCTCCGGGTATTTCAGGATCAACCGCTCAAGGCGCTCCTTGGCCTGATCGAACTGTTGCTGTTGCAACTGGGAAAGGTCCATCGGCACGTCGCCGCCAAAGGCCATGGCCATCGGCTCGACGATATGCACCAGGGACAGCTTTGCGCCATTGCTCACCGAAAGTTCGCGGGCGCGGTGGATTACAGGATCGCACTCTTCGGTTAGATCTACAGCGACCAGAATATGGTGGTAGGGCATGAGGTGCTCCTCCTGAGGATTGCAATATTGGTAAGTATGGCTGGTTTCAAGCGCATTGGTTTCAACGTGACCCAATGGGCTCATCAAGAATCGGGAGTACAGATATGACGGTCTGGATAGTGGTGTCAATCCTGCTGGTGGTGCTGAGCCCGCTGGCCTGGTTGCGACCGTCTCGTGTCCAGAGCGGTCGCATGGCCCTGCGCATGGAGGCGCGGCGCATCGGCCTTGCCATGCAATTGGCGCCCCAAGAGTGGCCGCACTGGCTGAGCCAGGAGCCGCCAAGCCCTTGCGCCCAGTACCACCGACCGCGCCGTGGCACTCAGCCGGCGTGCTGGAGCTATTGGCAGAAGACGCCGGGTGTGTGGGTCAATCAGTGGCAGGAAGTCTGCGAGGATGGAGTGCTGCTGAATCATTTCGAAAAATTGCCTGCCAACGTCTACAAGGTCGAGGCAGACAAGCAAATGATTGCCCTGTATTGGGGCGAGAAGGGCGAAGCCGAGGTTCTGCAACAGATCGACGCTACGCTCAAGGCACTCGCCTGAACCCCGATCTGCTGCGGAAGGCAATAAAAAGCCCGACATCATCATCGGGCTGGGGTTGGCCAGGCAGGCCGGTAATTCTTTGTGGCACAGATCTTACGCTTGGCATTCGTCAAAAGCGTTCAATTTTTTCTTCAGGGTCCCGCCAGCGTAGCCTGTTAAACACAGGTTGCCGCGAATTAGGGCGACTTTTCTAACTATTGATTCTATGAATGGCCTCACATGCATCCGCGTGTTGCAGGGCTTCGTGGTACGGAAGTGACCGGAAAGTCGCGTTTCAACCAGTATTTTGGGCGATTGACAATTGCCGGAAATTCCGTGAAGGTGACACACCCAAATCAAACGGGCGTATGAATTGAGCGTTTGTATTACAGACTGCTCCTACAGAATCCCGACTATCGCGTTGGCGGGTGTGCCGGGTGAGTTGGCGTTAGCATTGACGATAAACGTCCCTGCCGAGCCAGCCGCCTGCGTCCGACGTGTACTGTTCAGCTTCCATATCGTGGAGATCAGTTGATGATTTACGAAGGTAAAGCCATCACGGTTAAGGCTCTTGAAAGTGGCATCGTCGAACTGAAGTTCGACCTCAAGGGTGAGTCCGTCAACAAGTTCAACCGTCTTACCCTGAACGAACTGCGTCAGGCTGTAGACACCATCAAGGCAGATGCTTCGATCAAGGGTGTGATCGTCAGCAGTGGCAAGGACGTATTCATCGTCGGCGCCGACATCACCGAATTCGTCGACAACTTCAAGCTGCCGGATGCCGAGCTTGTTGCTGGCAACCTCGAAGCCAACAAGATTTTCAGCGATTTCGAAGACCTCAACGTCCCGACTGTTGCCGCGATCAATGGCATCGCACTGGGTGGCGGTCTGGAAATGTGCCTGGCAGCGGATTTCCGCGTCATGGCCAGCACCGCCAAAATCGGTCTGCCGGAAGTCAAGCTGGGCATCTACCCAGGCTTCGGCGGTACCGTGCGCCTGCCGCGCATCATCGGTGCCGACAACGCCATCGAGTGGATTGCCGCCGGTAAGGAAAACCGCGCTGAAGACGCACTGAAAGTCGGTGCCGTCGACGCGGTGGTCGACTCGCAGAAGTTGCACGAAGCGGCGCTGAACCTGATCAAGGGCGCCATCTCCGGCACGTTTGACTACAAAGCCAAGCGTCAGCCGAAGCTCGAAAAGCTCAAGCTCAACGCCATCGAACAAATGATGTCGTTCGAAACCGCCAAAGGTTTCGTGGCCGGCCAGGCGGGCCCGAACTACCCGGCGCCGGTCGAAGCGATCAAGACCATCCAGAAAGCCGCGAACTTCGGTCGCGACAAGGCCCTGGAAGTTGAAGCCGCCGGTTTCGTCAAACTGGCCAAGACCTCTGCCGCGCAGAGCTTGATCGGTCTGTTCCTGAACGATCAGGAGCTTAAGAAAAAGGCCAAGGCCTACGACGAAATCGCTAAGGAAGTGAAGCAGGCCGCCGTATTGGGCGCCGGCATCATGGGTGGCGGTATCGCTTATCAGTCGGCCTCCAAAGGCACGCCGATCCTGATGAAGGACATCAACGAGCATGGTATCGAGCAAGGTCTGGCTGAAGCCGCCAAGCTGCTGGTTGGTCGCGTTGATAAAGGTCGCATGACCCCGGCGAAGATGGCCGAAGTGCTCAACGGTATTCGTCCGACCCTGTCCTACGGCGATTTCGGTCACGTCGATCTGGTCGTCGAAGCCGTGGTCGAGAACCCGAAGGTCAAGCAAGCCGTTCTGGCCGAAGTCGAAGACAAGGTCAAAGAGGACACCATCCTCGCGTCCAACACCTCGACTATTTCCATCACCTTGCTGGCCAAAGCCCTCAAGCGTCCGGAAAACTTCGTCGGCATGCACTTCTTCAACCCGGTGCACATGATGCCGCTGGTTGAAGTGATCCGTGGCGAGAAGTCCAGCGAAGTGGCCGTTGCCACCACCGTTGCCTACGCCAAGAAAATGGGCAAGAACCCGATCGTCGTCAACGACTGCCCGGGCTTCCTGGTCAACCGCGTGCTGTTCCCGTACTTCGGCGGTTTCGCCAAGCTGGTCAGCGCCGGCGTGGACTTCGTCCGTATCGACAAGGTCATGGAAAAATTCGGCTGGCCAATGGGCCCGGCATACCTGATGGACGTGGTCGGCATCGACACCGGCCACCACGGTCGTGACGTCATGGCTGAAGGCTTCCCGGATCGCATGAAGGACGATCGCCGTTCGGCCGTCGACGTGCTCTATGAAGCCAAGCGCCTGGGCCAGAAAAATGGCAAGGGCTTCTACGCCTACGAGACCGACAAGCGCGGCAAGCAGAAGAAAGTCGCCGATCCGTCGGTGCTGGAAGTGCTCAAGCCGATCGTTTTCCAACAGCTTGAAGTCACTGACGAAGACATCATCAACTGGATGATGATCCCGCTGTGCCTGGAAACCGTGCGCTGCCTGGAAGACGGCATCGTCGAAACCGCCGCCGAAGCCGACATGGGTCTGGTCTACGGTATTGGTTTCCCTCCATTCCGTGGCGGTGCGCTGCGCTACATCGATTCGATCGGTGTTGCAGAGTTCGTTGCCCTGGCTGACCAGTACGCTGATTTGGGCGCGCTGTACCACCCGACCGCGAAGCTGCGTGCAATGGCCAAGAACGGTCAGAGCTTCTTCGGTTAAGCGCCCACACTAGAGCGAGAGTGAAAGTATATGAGCTTGAATCCTAGAGACGTCGTGATTGTCGACTTCGGTCGTACGCCGATGGGCCGCTCCAAGGGCGGCATGCACCGCAACACCCGCGCCGAAGACATGTCGGCACACCTGATCAGCAAATTGCTGGAACGCAACGTCAAGGTCGACCCGAGCGAAGTCGAAGACGTGATCTGGGGCTGCGTGAACCAGACCCTGGAGCAGGGCTGGAACATCGCCCGCATGGCGTCCCTGATGACTCAGATCCCGCACACCTCGGCCGGCCAGACCGTCAGCCGTCTGTGTGGCTCCTCGATGAGTGCGCTGCACACTGCCGCACAAGCAATCATGACCGGCAACGGTGACGTGTTCGTCGTTGGCGGCGTCGAGCATATGGGTCATGTGAGCATGATGCACGGTGTCGATCCGAACCCGCACATGTCCCTGTACGCGGCGAAAGCCTCGGGCATGATGGGCCTGACTGCAGAAATGCTCGGTAAAATGCACGGCATTACTCGCGAACAGCAGGACGCCTTTGGCGTGCGCTCCCACCAACTCGCCCACAAGGCGACCGTGGAAGGCAAGTTCAAGGACGAAATCATCCCGATGCAGGGCTACGACGAGAACGGTTTCCTGAAACTGTTCGACTACGACGAAACCATTCGTCCGGAAACCACCCTGGAAAGCCTGGCGGCTCTGAAACCAGCGTTTAATCCGAAGGGCGGCACCGTGACCGCTGGTACTTCGTCGCAGATCACCGATGGTGCTTCGTGCATGATCGTGATGTCGGCACAGCGTGCCCAGGACCTGGGCATCCAGCCGCTGGCGGTGATTCGCTCGATGGCAGTGGCAGGTGTGGACCCGGCGATCATGGGCTATGGTCCAGTACCGGCAACGCAGAAAGCATTGAAGCGCGCGGGCCTTGGCATCAACGATATCGACTTCTTCGAGCTCAACGAAGCTTTCGCTGCACAGGCCCTGCCAGTGCT
The DNA here is from genome assembly GCF_059506005.1 of Pseudomonas sp. Pseusp18. NCBI lineage: Bacteria > Pseudomonadati > Pseudomonadota > Gammaproteobacteria > Pseudomonadales > Pseudomonadaceae > Pseudomonas > Pseudomonas sp. Pseusp18. Next base: position 4,475,847 of record NZ_CP169240.1, on the reverse strand, counting down.
GAAAGATTTGAAAGTGCTCGACAAGATGAACGAGAAGGTTAACCTGCACGGCGGCGCGATCGCCCTGGGTCACCCGTTCGGTTGCTCCGGTGCACGTATTTCGGGCACCTTGCTGAACGTGATGAAGCAGAATGGCGGCACCTTCGGGGTGGCCACCATGTGCATTGGTCTCGGCCAAGGTATCTCCACCGTCTTCGAACGCGTTTAAGCGTTTCGTCGATGGAAGCCGGGGCCAAGTGCCCCGGTTTTTGTTTTTCCGGATTTATTTTTGTTTTTATTTTGAAAAAATTTGAGTGAGGGCCAAAGCATGCCGATACAACCTGGGCTCTACCAACATTACAAAGGTCCGCAGTACCGCGTATTCAGTGTTGCGCGGCATTCGGAGACCGAAGAAGAAGTGGTCTTCTACCAAGCCCTGTATGGCGATTACGGCTTTTGGGTGCGCCCCTTGAGCATGTTCCTGGAGTCGGTCGAGGTTGACGGCGAACAGGTGCCACGCTTTGCTTTGGTGCAAGCCGAACCGAGCATTTTTCCGCAGCCATAAGGGGAGTGCGCGCAGAACCCTGCGCTTGACCTCACCTTGTAGCCACTATATATAGCGGTGCCGCGTCAGGCGCCAACCGCCTTTCACTTCTAGAATTCAGGAATTTTCTGATCCATGGGCAAATCGCTGGTCATTGTGGAATCCCCGGCTAAGGCCAAGACCATCAACAAGTATCTGGGTAACCAATACGTGGTGAAGTCGAGTATCGGCCATATCCGAGACCTGCCCACCAGCGGTTCGGCTAGCGCCAGCAAAGAGCCTGCCGCCAAGCGTGGCAAGGCCGCCGCAGGCGAAGGTCCGGTGCTCACGCCGAAAGAGAAAGCGCGCAAGCAGCTGGTCTCGCGCATGGGTGTCGATCCCGATCATGGCTGGAAAGCCAAGTACGAGATCCTCCCGGGCAAGGAAAAGGTTATCGAAGAGCTGCGCCGGCTCGCCAAAGATGCTGACACCATCTATCTCGCAACCGACTTGGATCGCGAGGGGGAAGCCATTGCCTGGCACCTGCGCGAAGCCATCGGTGGTGACGACAGCCGCTACAAGCGCGTGGTGTTCAACGAAATCACCAAAAAAGCGATCCAGGAAGCTTTCTCCCAACCGGGCGAGCTGGACATCGATCGCGTAAACGCCCAGCAGGCGCGTCGCTTCCTCGACCGCGTGGTGGGTTACATGGTTTCGCCGCTGCTGTGGGCCAAGGTCGCCCGTGGCCTGTCCGCCGGTCGCGTGCAATCGGTTGCCGTGAAGCTGGTGGTTGAGCGTGAGCGTGAAATCCGCGCGTTCAACCCGGAAGAGTACTGGGAAGTTCACGCTGACCTCGGCACCGCCAAGGGCGCGACTGTGCGCTTCGACGTGGCTCGCGAGAAAGGCGAAGCCTTCAAGCCGCTCAACGAAGCCCAGGCCATGGCCGCGCTGGAGAAGCTCAAGGCTTCCAGCTACAGTATCGTCAAGCGCGAAGACAAACCGACCAGCAGCAAGCCGTCGGCACCGTTCATCACCTCCACCCTGCAGCAGGCCGCGAGCAACCGCCTGGGCTTCGGTGTGAAGAAAACCATGATGATGGCCCAGCGTCTGTACGAAGCCGGCTACATCACTTATATGCGTACCGACTCCACCAACCTCTCGGCCGATGCCGTGACGATGGCGCGTACTTATATTGAAGGCGAATTCGGCAAGAAGTACCTGCCGGAAACCCCGAACGTCTACAGCAGCAAGGAAGGCGCACAAGAGGCTCACGAGGCGATTCGTCCGTCCGACGCCAATACCGAGCCAAGCAAGCTGTCGGGCATGGAGCGTGATGCCGAGCGGCTTTACGAGCTGATCTGGCGCCAGTTCCTCGCCTGCCAGATGCTGCCGGCCCAATACCTGTCGACCACGGTCACCGTCGGTGCCGGTGACTTCGAGTTGCGGGCCAAGGGCCGCATCCTGAAGTTCGACGGTTACACCCGCGTCATGCCGCAAATCACCAAGCCTGGCGATGACGACGTGCTGCCGGACATGGCTCAGGGCGATGCGATGAAGCTGATCAAGCTTGATCCGACCCAGCACTTCACCAAGCCGCCGGCGCGTTACTCGGAAGCGAGCCTGGTAAAGGAAATGGAAAAACGCGGCATCGGTCGTCCTTCGACCTACGCGGCGATCATTTCGACCATCCAGGACCGCGGCTACGTGGCGCTGCACAACCGTCGTTTCTATTCGGAAAAGATGGGCGACATCGTCACCGAGCGTCTGGCCGAGAGCTTCTCCAATCTCATGGACTACGGCTTCACCGCCGGCATGGAAGAGAATCTCGATGACGTGGCCCAGGGCGAGCGCGACTGGAAAAACGTGCTCGACGAGTTCTATGGCGACTTCAAGAAGAAGCTCGAAGTGGCCGAAAGCGCCGAAGGCGGTATGCGCGCCAACCAGCCGGTAATGACTGATATTCCTTGTGTGGTGTGCGGTCGTCCGATGCAGATTCGTACTGCATCGACCGGCGTGTTCCTCGGTTGCTCGGGTTACAGCCTGCCGCCGAAAGAGCGCTGCAAGGCCACCGTCAACCTAGTGCCGGGCGACGAAATCGCTGCGGACGACGAGGGCGAGTCGGAGTCGCTGGTTCTGCGCGGCAAGCACCGTTGCCCGATCTGCAGCACGGCGATGGACGCTTACCTGCTCGACGAGAAGCGCAAGCTGCACATCTGCGGTAATAACCCGGATTGCGCAGGCTACGAGATCGAAGAGGGCACTTACCGCATCAAGGGCTACGAAGGTCCGAGCCTGGAATGCGACAAGTGCGGCAGCGAGATGCAGCTCAAGACCGGCCGTTTCGGCAAATTCTTCGGTTGCACCAACGCAACCTGCAAGAACACCCGCAAGCTGCTGAAGAGCGGTGATGCGGCGCCGCCGAAGATGGATCCGGTGAAGATGCCTGAGCTCAAATGCGAAAAGGTCAACGACACCTACATCCTGCGTGACGGTGCTTCCGGCCTGTTCCTGGCGGCCAGCCAGTTCCCGAAAAACCGCGAGACCCGTGCGCCATTGGTCGTCGAGATCGTGCCGCACAAGGATGAGATCGATCCGAAGTACCACTTCCTCTGCGAAGCGCCGAAGAAAGATCCTGACGGTCTGCCAGCAGTGATCCGTTATAGCCGCAAGACCAAAGAGCAATACGTGCAGACAGAAGTCGACGGTAAGCCGACTGGTTGGAAAGCGTATTACGATGGCGGCAAGTGGACGGTTGAAGACAAGCGTCCAGCAGCCAAGGCTTAAAAGCCGCTGTACATAAAAGGCCGCATGACAACCCTCGGGTTTTCATGCGGCCTTTTTGTTTTGGGCTTGCGGTGAGCTTGGGTGATCCACGACACTGTCAGACCTGCGTGAAGCAATTATTTCGTTGTGGAGGCTGCCGTCATGGCCCACGAACTCTATACCCGTACCAACCAGAAGATTTATTTCGCCGGCCTTTCGCTGGAAGCGCTCGCCAAGGCTGAAGAGGGGCGGGCGATGAACTCCCTGGCACTGATTCAGGCCGGGCGCGAATCGGCGTTGTTTCACCTGTACGGAGCGCTGTTGGGGCTGTGCCATGAAATCGCCGGTTTCTATCGCTTGCCTCAGGCCAATGCGCCGCGGGCAGAGATGCTGCTGACCCGCGAAGTGCTCGAAACCATCGCTATTCCGGAAATGGCCGAGATGGTCGAGTTGGCGCAAAACCCTGAAACCTGGCTGGCCAAACTGCTGTCGGCTTATGCCGCACTGTTTCAGCCGCCTCGTGCGCCGCACAAACCCAAGGGTGATGTGACGCAACCGCTCATTCTGGCGGTCAATCTGGACGAAGAAGAGGCGCCTGAAGAGCTGAGCCGGGAAGAACTGGAGAGCTGGCGCCAGAGTCTGAAAAGCCTGGCGATCCGGTTTCGCGAAGGGCTGAACGAGTGCTGAAGGATTGAGTGCTTGGCGAATGGCCCGCTCAAAGAAGCATGATGTCAGAAATTTCTCTTCGTGATGGCATCTGGTCAAGATCCCGAGCGAAGCTTGGCCGATGCCTATATAATCCCTGCCTTTCGTGGAGAACAGTCCTTTATGCCAACGTCCTTTCTAGAAATTGTCGAGTTACCAGACGGCCGAATCGAGCTGCGTAGGGCCGAGGACGAGGGTTCCCTGGTTACTTTGGATTTCTCCGAGGATGCCAAGGCTTTCCTGCAAGGCCAGCACGTGGAAGTCGCCAAGGCGATGTTGAGCGTCGGTGTTCAGATGGCAGGACGCCTGGTTGAAGGCGAATTTGATAAGGAAGAGGGGCCACGGGTTCTTCATTGATCCCGCCCGTCGGATTTTGCGGATACCTCTACAGACCGGCTTCTCTATCCTTGGAGAAGCCCCGCGCTGTTCAGTGCAAACACTGTTTTGTCAGTTAACCCAGCCGAATATTCAGACTTTGCGCATCCCCGGTACGGGCGGCACTGATCAGCTGTTGCCGCGACGATGTGCTCAACGGGTTTAGCCAGCTGACGACCGTATGGCTGCGGCCAAGTCGCAAAGCTTCACAGGTCAGCTGTTGAGCGCTCTGCGTGCCGCGTGGTTGCAGCAGCAGAATGCGTTCACGGTTCAGGCCGGCGTCTCGCAGCCAGGCTTGGGTCAGGCTGGCGGGCGGGGCGATCAGAGTCAGCCAGCGAGCGTCCTGGTCCTGACTCAGTTCCCTGAGGATGGGTGCCAGAAGGTTCAGGCAGTTCCCGGCCGCGCCACGCAATGACAGCTCGCTGAAGACTTCGGGCTCGGCGCTCCAGGGCGACTCGACCACGTCTTTCAGGATCGGCGCCAGCGGCTGCGCCATGAACGCCTCGAACAACGGGAGTTGGGCTTGCTGTGAAGTGTGTGGGAACTGCATAAAGCCTCCTTTAGCGGCGAATCACGCCGACGCTCAAGCCTTCGATCACCAGTTCCTGATCTTTCAGGTTGACTTCGATAGGGGCGAATTCAGGGTTTTCGGCAATCAGCCAGACTTTGCTGCCGTCGCGCTTGAAGCGCTTGACGGTCACTTCATCGCCAATCCGCGCCACCACGATCTGACCGTTACGGGCTTCGCGGGTGGTATGGACGGCCAGCAGGTCTCCGTCGAAAATGCCGACGTCCTTCATGCTCATGCCATGGACCCGCAACAGATAGTCAGCGCGAGGGTGGAAGAACGAAGGGTTGATGTTGCAGGATTCTTCGATGTGCTGCTGGGCGAGGATCGGAGCGCCCGCTGCCACTCGGCCGATGATCGGCAGGGTAGATTCGTCGGCCTTGGCTTCGAAGCCGGGGATGCGAATGCCGCGGGAGGCGCCCGGGGTCATCTCGATCGCGCCCTTGCGGGCCAGTGCCTTGAGGTGTTCTTCCGCCGCGTTGGGCGACTTGAAGCCCAGTTCCTGAGCGATTTCCGCGCGGGTCGGCGGGTAGCCGTTGTCTTCGAGGCAGCGTTTGATGAAGGCCAGAATCTCTGCTTGGCGTGGCGTCAGCTTTAGCATATTGATCGCTCTGTCTTTTTATACAGTGACTGGGATTATATACAGTGAACCGGTCTTGGCAATGCCCCTTTTTTTGCCGGCCGCTGGACGGTCATTCAGCTCGCCGATTGAAGCGCCAGTGTTGTATGGTTAAATAGCTGACCGACCATTCCCAAAACGAACCCGCCAGACTTGACAAGGCCTGGGCTGAAACGTATGTTTCAAACAAGTGTTTGTCAGGCGGAGTAGCCATGGCCCAGTCGGAAACCGTTGAACGCATTCTCGATGCTGCCGAGCAATTGTTCGCGGAAAAAGGTTTCGCTGAAACCTCGTTGCGTCTGATCACCAGCAAGGCCGGTGTCAATCTGGCGGCGGTGAACTATCACTTCGGATCGAAGAAGGCGCTGATTCAAGCGGTCTTCTCGCGTTTTCTCGGGCCGTTCTGCCTCAGTCTCGATAAAGAGCTGGAGCGCCGTCAGGCCAAACCCGAGAACAAACCGACCCTCGAAGAATTGCTGGAGATCCTCGTCGAGCAAGCCCTGGTGGTGCAACCACGCAGCGGCAACGACCTGTCCATCTTCATGCGTTTGCTGGGGCTGGCTTTCAGTCAGAGCCAAGGGCACTTGCGTCGTTATCTGGAAGATATGTACGGCAAGGTTTTCCGCCGCTACATGCTGCTGGTCAACGAAGCCGCGCCACGCATTCCACCGATTGAACTGTTCTGGCGCGTGCACTTCATGCTCGGTGCCGCGGCGTTCAGCATGTCGGGGATCAAGGCCTTGCGCGCGATTGCCGAGACCGATTTCGGCGTCAACACTTCCATCGAGCAAGTGATGCGTCTGATGGTGCCATTCCTGGCTGCGGGCATGCGTGCCGAAACCGGCGTCACCGACACCGCCATGGCTACCGCACAGTTGCGTCCACGCAGCAAATCGACCCCGGTGGCCGCCAAGGTTTAACCGCACACGGGTGGGCGCGGCAGCTGACATCCGCTAAGCTAGCCGCCCATGCCGACTCTCGTTTTGAACCCCCTCATTGATATCGCCGACCTGCCGGGCTCAGCCCATGGCGGCGAATTCGTGCGAGCCGGGTTTATCGTAATCAAGGAACTTCTATGACTGCTGGCCTGCAAGGCTCGTTGATGGTGGACGTCGCCGGTACCTGGCTGACGTCTGAAGATCGCCAATTGTTGCGCCAGCCCGAAGTGGGCGGCCTGATCATTTTTGCCCGCAACATCGAACACCCGCGTCAGGTACGCGAGTTGAGCGCCGCGATCCGCGCCATTCGTCCTGATCTGCTGCTGGCGGTGGACCAGGAGGGCGGTCGGGTTCAACGGCTGCGTCAGGGCTTCGTGCGACTGCCCGCCATGCGCGCCATCGCCGACAATCCGAATGCCGAATACCTGGCCGAGCAGTGCGGCTGGATCATGGCGACCGAAGTGCTCGCGGTCGGTCTCGACCTGAGCTTCGCCCCGGTGCTGGACCTGGACTACCAACGCAGTGCCGTTGTCGGCACTCGTTCGTTCGAAGGTGATCCCGAGCGCGCAGCCTTGCTCGCCGGTGCATTCATCCGTGGCATGAACAGCGCCGGGATGGCTGCCACCGGCAAGCATTTCCCCGGTCATGGCTGGGCCGAGGCCGATTCCCACGTTGCGATTCCCAACGACGAACGCAGCCTTGACGAAATCCGCGCCAACGACCTGGTGCCATTCGCGCGATTGAGCAAGCAATTGGCCGCCGTCATGCCGGCCCACGTTATTTATCCACAAGTCGATTCCCAGCCTGCCGGTTTCTCCCGTCGCTGGTTGCAGGACATCCTGCGCGGCGAGCTGCAGTTCGATGGCGTGATCTTCAGTGACGACCTGTCGATGGCCGGTGCACACGTGGTGGGCGATGCCGCCAGTCGCATCGAAGCGGCGTTGACCGCCGGTTGCGACATGGGCTTGGTGTGCAACGACCGCGCGGCTGCCGAGTTGGCTTTGAGTGCCGCCCAGCGGTTGAAGGTCAAGCCTTCGGCGCGTATCGCGCGGATGCGTGGGCAGGCGTACGCCAGCACCGAATACCGTCAAGACCCGCGCTGGCTGACGGCCGTCGGCGCGCTCAAAGAAGCTCAATTGATTGATTAAGGACTTTTCGTTATGACGGTTTACGCGATTATCGGTGGCACCGGCCTGACTCAACTCGAAGGCCTGAGCATTCGCCAGTCATTGGCGGTGGACACCCCTTACGGTGCGCCTTCAGCCGAGGTGCAGATCGGTGAGTACGCCGGCAAGGAAGTGCTGTTTCTCGCACGTCACGGCCACCCACACCGCTTCCCGCCGCATCAGGTGAACTACCGCGCCAATCTGTGGGCCTTGAAGCAGGCCGGTGCCGAAGCGATTCTCGCGGTCAACGCCGTGGGCGGGATTCATGCCGCGATGGGCACCGGGCATTTCTGCGTGCCGCATCAATTGATCGATTACACCAGCGGTCGCGAACACACCTATTTCGCCGATGACCTGGAACACGTTACACACATCGACTTCAGCTATCCCTACAGCGAACCCCTGCGTCAGCAATTGATCGCGGCGTTGGCGGCTGAAGGCGTCGGCTACAGCAGCCATGGCGTGTACGCCTGCACTCAAGGGCCACGTCTGGAAACAGTTGCTGAAATCGCGAGGCTGGAACGTGACGGTTGCGATATCGTCGGCATGACCGGTATGCCAGAAGCCGCATTGGCGCGTGAACTGGAACTGGACTATGCCTGTCTGGCGCTGGTGGTGAACCCCGCGGCGGGCAAATCGACGGCGGTCATTACCATGGCCGAGATTGAACAGGCACTGCATGATGGCATGGGCAAAGTGAAGTCGACGTTGGCGCGGGTATTGAAAGGCTAAGCTCGACACTCTCGAGCGCCAGTCTCGACGGGCTGCTGGCTAGCAATCGGTTGTTGATCGATGCGGCGATGCCGGCCATCGACTATCTGGCCGATCGCCAAGGCAAGGAAGGGCTGATCATCCTCGCCAATTCCGACGCCACCATCCTCGCCGTCGAAGGTCGCGCCGACCGTCTCAAGGGCAGCGGCCTGCAAGACATCACCCTTGGCGCAGGGGCATGGTCTGGCCGTCGGGCGGCCTCGACCCAGTCACCGCCAATGAGCATGCGCGGTGCGCGCTGGATGAACGCCGAGGTGGCGGGAAGCAGATAAGGGAGGGGCATGGCAAGACCTCTTGTTGTGCGTGAAAACGGGGGCTTGCTCACTGTTTGGCAATGGCTGTGCCAAGTGTCGGGAAGGGGCTGATAGCTCAGTGACAGCGGGGTTTTGAGTGATGCGAGGGGGCGGGCGACTCGCTTGGAGGTGTCGCAAATCGCGACAGCCCGATGAGACGACGAGCAACCTGTCACAGCCTTGAGACACCCGCTAATGAGGATTAGAATTTTCAGGCTAAAGGGTGAAATGACGGAGCATTTGCCCGGCATCCATCTGGCGTGAGGGAGGTAGCGATGTTCCTATCACCCCTGGAAATCCAAAACATCATCGAGCAAAGTTTTCTGCCCGCCGTGTGCACCTGTAGCATGGAGGCAGACCAGTTCCTGACGATTCGGGTCTGCGATTGCATGACCGGCAAAGTGGATCTGGTGGCCACTCACGTACCGGTATGGACACTGGACAGTCCCCATGCAATTGCATCGCTGGTGGCTGATATGCGGTTGGAAATCGAGGCTCACAAAGGCGTTCACCCGACGTTCTACAGCTGAACCGATGTCACGCCGCACCTGTCGATGGTGCGGCGTGCGTCTGTCATGTCAGGACGGGATTTTTCGGGAAATCTCATCGAACGTGTCGTTGTCTACAGCCGCCAGCAACCTTCTTCCATCCTTGAGTGTGGCCAGAAAGGTTACCTCGGTTTCCTTGCCAGCCAACATGAAGCCGGCAATTGCGCCGATAGGCCCCAGCAACATGGCCCCCGCCACGCCGAAGCCGATGACATCCTTGATGTTGTTGATCGAATCCTCGTTGGCCACTTCTACACTCTTGAACAATGAGAGCGGGAGGGTGATGCCGGGCCACGGGTGAAGCGACGTCCTGAGCGTGAAAACGCCGTCTGTGTACTCTCCATCACCCTGCAGAAAGTCCCCCGCCAGGACCGTTATGCTTGCCATGTTCTTACCCTCTGACTGGCAATCGGTGAACCCACATTTCGCGCCTGCACTGCAGCATCGTCAATCGCCGGGCGATGAAGTGTTCCGGCCGGGGGCCTCTATGCTTGTCTCACACTGCAACAGGTATCGCGATATTAGACGCGGGCGATCTCGTTCAGACGCGCCCATAAGCCAGTTATTTCAAGTAACTGATTGATTTTTATAGTGATCGTTAAGCTGGCACGCGGCGGCATCAAGAACGCCGCCGCATCACGCCTCAGGCACCGGGCAACTCAAATCCCCTTCCTTACACTTCAAGTAAGTCTTGAAGGCTTCGACCCGCGCCTTGGTCAGCGCCGTGGTGCAGTTGCTATAGATCAGCGGGTAAACACTGCCTCCCTCCACTCCGGACGCCGAGAACTTGCACTCGGCATCGCGAAACGCAATCCATGAGCGCTGGGCACCGACCAACAGCTTCTTGGCGTCAGGGCTGTCCTTCAATCGCGTGGTGATCTGCTGGTAAAGCGCATTCAGCTCCTTGTCGGCGGCCTTGTTCTGCTGCGCTGCGCACTGATTCATCGTCGTCTGGTCGGTGGCGTTGTCGCAGTCGACGGCATGCGCAAGAGGGGTGAACAGCAGCGGCGTCAGTGCCAGGAGCAAGCGTGGGTGCATGGGAATTCTCGCTGTGACAATTGAAAAGAGGAGGTTGCAGTGTAGCGAAGACGCAGGCTTCAGCTTGTAGAAAGGGCGCCTGAAGCCGCGAGTAACTGGTCCGCACAAACCTGGATGTCAGCGCGCCTGTGCAACTTCGCCAGCCAGCCTTCAGGGATGGCCTGCGCACCATAGTGAGCCCCGGCCAACTGACCGACGATGGCGGCAGTGGTATCGGCGTCGTCACCCAGGTTCGCGGCTTCGAGGATGGCGGCTGCAAAACTGTCAGTGTGGTGAAAGCACCACAAGGCCGCTTCCAGTGATGCAACGCAGTAGCCGCTGCCCCGGATATCGTCTTTGGACTTGTCGAGGTAGTCGCCTCGGGCGATGGCCATGACTTTTGGTTCCAGGAATATTGTCTCTGGCAGGCGCTGCAAATCCGGCTTGGTGGCGCCTAGCAATGCCTTGCGGAGCAGTTCGGCAAGCAACTGACAGCATTCAAGTGCCTCCGGCGCGGCATGGGTAGTACGCGAACTGTCTACGGAAAACGTCCTGATCCGGTCGCGGTCGGGAAAGTAGTACAAGACTACCGGCGCCAGCCGCATCAGCGAACCGTTGCCCGCCGTGTCGGGATCGGAGGAGCCTGCGAATGGCTGACCGGTTTTCTGATAACGAACCAGCGCGTCACGTACGGTCATGCCAATGTCGAAGCATTCGCCGGTCGAACTCTGGTAACCCCATTGCCACCAGTTGAGGTAACGGCCCATCTGGTCAGCCGCATCAAAACCTTTTTTGTTCAGCAGACTTTCAGCCAGGCAAAGTGCCATGGATGTGTCATCGGTCCATTGCCCCGGCTTCAGATTGAACGGGCCGCCGCCAACCATATCGGTCAGGGGCTCGAACGAGCCGCGTGGCTGGAATTCGACACTGGTGCCGATAGCATCTGCGCAAGCAAGCCCAAACAGGGTTGCGCGATAACGCTCCGTGAGTGAAGGCTGCATGAATCTTCCTTGTAAGGTTGCACGTCGTTGCAAACGTTAGCAGTTTCAATCCGTTGACTGTGCCTTTCAAACCAGAACTTATGGCCAAAATCGAGGCCGAATATTTCAGGTACGGTTGATTGCATCAGCCGTTTGATACAACTTTTAGGTTGGTCTTCTGGTCTTTACGGGCCTACTGTTCAATACAGGAGGTGACTTATGAACCCAGCATCAGATCGCATCGAAAGGAAGATCCTGCTCAAGGCGCCGCGCTCGCGGGTCTGGCGCATGCTGGCCAATGCCGAAATGTTCGGACAATGGTTCGGCGTGGCACTCGAAGGCAAGCGCTTTGTCGCCGGCGAGTGGACCCAGGGGCAGATTACGTATCCTGGTTATGAGCACTTGTTGTGGAATGTACTGGTGGAGCGGGTCGAGCCGGAGCGGGTGTTTTCGTTTCGCTGGCACCCGTATGCGGTGGAGCCGGAAGTCGATTACTCTCAGGAGCCCACCACGCTGGTGAAATTCGAACTCCAGGACATGGACGAAGGCACGCTGTTGACGGTCGTCGAGTCCGGTTTCGATCACGTTCCCCAGTCGCGCAGGCTCAAGGCTTTCCGCATGGACAGCCGTGGCTGGGATGAGCAGATGAACAACATCGAACAGTTTCTGGCAGAAAACACCAAGGCCCACGAGCGTCAGGGAAGTTGATGGCTGCAAGCCGCGAAATTCGCGGCTTCGGCCCGTGATGGTTGATACGTCTAAGGGTTTTCGGAAGGGCGGCTATAGCGAATGTCTTACACGTGGTAGTAGCTATATCGTCTATTGCTGATTGGATCCGAAGCGTAATCTAGCCCCATCAACTGAAGCACAGGAAGTGCTCAGGGTCACGGATGATCGACCATAAGCAAGGATTGCTGCCGACAGGGAGTCGATATGGTCTTGGGAAAACCCGCTTCGGCGGGTTTTTTTTCGTCTGCAGGAAACTGCGACCGATCTCCCGTACCTGTACCCGTGCTAGTAGCAGCTGCCGAACGCAGCCTTCGGCAGCTGCTACAGGGGCTGCTTTCAGGCGCTGAATGGTCAATGGCTTACACGCAGCCGCTGTTATGTCGTCTTTTGAAGCTTCATCGATGTGTTTAATCTGGATCCATCAACTGAACACAGGACGTGTTCAGGATCACGGATGATCGACCATACGCCAGGATGGCTACCGACAGGATGTCGTAATGGTCTTGAGAAACCCGCTTAGGCGGGTTTTTTTATGGGTGTCAGAAAAGTCCGTCAGATGTCCACGACTGCACGCAGAGTCTCCAAGGCGCGCTTCAACACGTCGAGGCTGATCGATCCCATGGCCACCCGCAGTGCAGGAGGCACATGAGTGGTCGTGGCAAAGGGATCGGCGCTGGTCACCTGCACGCCTTTACGTTCCAGCTCGGCAACCACCGTTTCGGCCCGCAAGCCTTCGGGCAATCTGAGCCAGAGGTAGTAGGACGCGGGATGCGCCACCAGTTCGCAATTTTTCAGGATTTGCCGAGCCAGGTTCTGTCGCTGCCGGGCGTCCAGGCGCTTTTGCTCTTCGAGGTTGTCGACTTCGCCGCTATCGATCCAGCGGCAGGCCAGCGCGACGGTCAGCGACGGGGTGCTCCATGTCGACACGCGAATGGCTTGTTCCAGCGCCGGCATCATCGCTTTCGGTGCAACGATGAAACCGATGCGCAGGCCTGAGGCAACGCTTTTCGACAGGCCGCTGATGTACAGCGTGCGCTGCGGGGCCAGGGTAAACAGCGGTTTGGGTGCCGGTTCTGCGAGGAAGGCATAGGCGCCGTCTTCGATGATCAGAAAGTCGTAGCGTTCGGCCAATTGCACCAGGCGCTCACGGTCGGCGATGGACATCACCGTCCCCAGCGGATTGTGCATCGTCGGCATGCTGTAGAGCGCCCGCACGGGGCGCCGCTTGCACAGTGCTTCCAGGGCGTCGAGGTCGGTGTGTCCGGCGATTTGCGGCAGGGCTTCGAGGTCCAGCCGATGGGCCTGGGCCAGGGTTTTCAGGCCGGGGTAGGTGAGGGCGTCGAGGGCCAGAATATCTCCCGGCTTGAGCAGTGCCATCAGCGTCACGGCAAGACCTTGCTGGGCGCCGTTGACGATCAGAACCTGATCGCCCCCCACTCGAATGTCCCGATTGCGTAAATGCCGGGCCGCCGTCTGCCGTTCATGCGGCCGCCCGCCCTGAGGCGCGGAATGCAATAGCGCATCGATATCCCCGGAGGCGGCAATCGCTCGCAAACCCTCGCGCAATAACTCGTCCTGGCCGGGTACCGACGGGTAATTGAAGGTCAGGTCCACCATGCCGACGCCCAGTGGTTGCTGTTCCAGACCCAGTCCGCGTGGCAAGGACGTGTCGCGCACAAAGGTGCCACGACCGATTTCGCCAACCACCAGGCCGATCGCTTCCAGCTCGTGATAGACCCGCAATGCCGTGGCCAGGGCGATCCGTTCGCGCTGCATCAATGCGCGAATGGTCGGCAATTGCGTGGCGGGTGGCAGTTCACCGCTGCGAATCTTCCCGGCGAACTGATCCACCAGGCGTTTGTAGCGAATACGGGTCATGGGTGAGGGCTCTTTGTATCTGGATCAATTTTTTGTTTGTATCAGATTGGCGCTCTAACCTACAGGCTTTCCAGGAGGGAGACTGCGCTGTGATTGACCTTGCGACCTTATCGATTTTCGTCGGCGCGGTGATGTTGTTGTTGCTGTCACCCGGACCGAACATGGCCTTCGTGATCAGCCATGGCGCCAGTTATGGCTGGCGCGGTGGTGTGGCGTCGGGATTGGGCATTGGCCTGGCCGATCTGATCCTGACGGCGCTGACCGCGATGGGCGTTACGGCACTGGTTGCCAGTTGGCCGCCGGCCTTCGACCTGATCCGTTATGCCGGTGTCTTGTACCTGCTGTGGCTGGCGCTCAAGGCGTTGCAAAAGCCATCGGCCGGCGGCATGTCGGATGTTGCGCAGGTGCCGCTCAAGACCCTGCTGATCCGGGCGATGCTCAACAGCCTGTTGAACCCCAAGGCCTTGCTGTTTTTCATGGTGTTCCTGCCGCAATTCGTTAACACGCAACGAGGCTCGATTGCCGTACAGCTGGTGCTGCTGGGCATGGTGCTGACCCTGGTCAGTGGCGTGTTTCACACCCTGCTCGGGGTTTTCGGCAGCACGGTCAGCCGGCGTATTTCCAGCACGTCGACATTCGCCAGATGGCAGTCATTGGGGCTGGCCGCGGTATTGCTGTTGCTCGCCGTCCGGCTGGCCCTGATGACACGTCCGGCCTGACTCATTCACTGAAAAGGAACCTCTGCATGTACATCGCATCGTTTATCTACAAACCCGGGCAACGAGACGAGGAGTTCAACCGGTTGAGCACGTTGATCGACGAAGTCGCGATCAGCATCGAAGGGTTCGTCGGTACCCAGTCCTGGTGCTCGGCCGATGGTGAGTTGGTCAACGCCAGTTACTACTGGCAGGACGAAGCTTCTATCCGGGAATTCGCCAGCCATCCCAGACACCTGGAGGCCAAGCGTCAGTACCGCAAGTGGTATGCGGGTTATCAAGTGGTGATCGCTAAAGTGGAGCGGGCTTATGGCGATGACTCGTTCGAGCTGTTTGTGCCGAATGGCCGGCGTGCGGCGAATGCTTGAGCGAGGTTTTCCGCGACGGATTCCCGGCCTGAATGACTGACTGCGGGGGGATAGCCCCCCGCGGCCATCTCTTTCACTGGAGATCGAGTTTCGCCGCTGCACGTTCGGTGATTTCCGTACGTAATTTCAACGACCCGGCAGCGCGTTTACGGGCTTCCTCCAGCACGCTGGCTGGCGCCGTTTCGGGGCTGCCCGACGCAAACGGCGGTGCCGGGGCGTATTCCAGCTGCAATTGCACCAGTTGCGCGGTGTCCTTATCGAACAATTCAGCGGCCAGGGTCAGGGCAAAATCGATGCCTGCGGTGATCCCGCCACCGGTCAGCAGATTGCCGTCGCGCACCACCCGATCCTTCACCGGGATCGCCCCCAACAGCCCGAGCAATTCGTGATACGCCCAGTGAGTGGTGGCGCGCTTGCCCTTGAGCAACCCCGCCGCGCCAAGCACCAGGGCACCGGTGCAGACCGAGGTGACATACCGCGCCGTCGCGGCCTGAGCCTTGATGAAGGCCAGGGTTTGTTCATCCTCCATCAATGGGCCGACGCCGCCACCTCCGGGAATGCAGATCACATCCAGCGGCGGGCAATCGTCGAAGGTGATGGTCGGTTTCAACACCAGCCCGGTACTCGCGGTGACGGGCACCAGGTCTTTCCAGATCAGATGCACCTTCACGTCCGGCAGCGAGGCCAGCACGTCATAAGGGCCGGTCAGGTCCAGTTGTTGAACCTGTGGAAACAACAGTAAACCGATCTGCAACGTCATGGCGTTTTTCTCCTGATTGGGGTGGACGGCTTCACTGTAGGCTCGTAGGATTTGGCGAATACGCCAATAACCCCACGAATTACGCCAAACATGCCAAGCCACCCGAAAACCATTCATGTGCTGGCCTTTGCCAACGTGCAAGTGCTCGATGTCACCGGGCCGTTGCAGGTGTTTGCCTCGGCCAACGACATTGCCCGCCAGCAAGGTTTGCCGCCGCCCTATGCGCCGTCAGTGATTGCCAGCGGTGGCGGGGCAGTGATGTCGTCGGCGGGGTTGGCGCTGTTGGCGGAGCCGCTGCCGGATCGGGGCAGCGACACCTTGATCATTGCCGGTGGCTGGGGCGTTTACGCGGCAGCGCAGGACGTGTCGCTGGTGGCGTGGGTGCGTGAGCATGCGCGAGATTGCCGGCGGGTGTCGTCGGTGTGCACCGGGGCGTTTTTGCTGGCGGCCAGCGGCTGGCTTGATGGTCGACGGGTGGTGACGCACTGGACCCGCTGCGAGCAATTGGCGCAGCAGCATCCCAAACTGCAGGTCGAACCCAACCCGATCTTCATCAACGACGGTCCGGTCTGGACCTCGGCCGGGGTTACCGCAGGCATTGACCTGGCGCTGGCCATGGTCGAACAGGATCTCGGCCGAACCATGGCCCTCGAAGTCGCTCGGCAACTGGTGGTGTTTCTCAAGCGTCCGGGGGGCCAGTCGCAGTTCAGCGTGACCCTGTCGTTGCAGAAAGAAGGCAACCGATTCGACGAGCTTCACGCCTGGATCAGCGAAAACCTCACCAAGGACCTCGGCATTCCGACCTTGGCCTTGCAGGCCGGAATGAGCGAGCGCAGCTTCGTCCGTCACTACCGCGCCGACACTGGCCAGACCCCGGCGCGGGCCATTGAGCTGATTCGGGTCGAGACCGCGCGACGACTGCTCAGCGACACCGGCGTACCGATCAAACGGGTCGCGGTGCAATGCGGGTTTGGTAGCGAAGAGACCCTGCGCCGCAGTTTTCTGCGGGCCATGGGCGTGACACCGCAGGCTTATCGCGAGCGGTTTTCCGTCAGTCCTCCAGCAGATCCAGTATTGCCTTGAGCGTCGCCTCGGGTGCTTCCTCGGGAATGTTATGCCCGACGCCCGCCAACACTCGGCGTTCGTAAGGGCCGGTAAAATGCTCGGCGTCTTCATCGATGTCCGGCGCGGGGCCCACGCCATCATCGGCGCCGCACAGGGAAATCGTCGGCACGCTGATTGCCGGTTGTCGGGTCAACGCTTCTTCCATCCACTCCAGCGCCGGGTCGCCGGGCGCATACATGAACCGGTGCCGGTACGAGTGAATTACTACGTCGACGAAATCCGGATTATCGAAGGCTGGCGCGCTCAAGGGATATCGTTCGACATTTTGCGCCCAGGTCGGCGACCACAGGCGCCAGAGCAGTTCGCACAGGGCCCGGCGGTTTTGGGTCAAGCCTTCCACGCCGCGTGGGGTGTGGAAGTAATACTGATACCAGAGACGATGTTCGGTCTGCGGATCCAGAGGCTCGGTGGAGCGGGGAATGTTCTGCAGGTTGTAACCGTCCCCGGTCACCAGGCAGCGCACCCGCTCTGGCCTTAGCGCCGCGACAATGCACGCCGCCCGACCGCCCCAGTCGTAACCGCACAGCGCGGCTTGTTTGATGGCGAGAGTGTCCATCAGGTCCAGCAAATCCTGGGCGAGGGCGGCTTGCTGGCCGGAGCGCAGGGTGTCGGGGGCGTTGAAACGGGTCGGGCCGTAGCCGCGCAGGTACGGGACGATGACGCGGTAGCCCTTCGCAGCGAGGGTTGGGGCGATTTCGTCGTAGGCGCGGGGGGAGTAGGGGAAGCCGTGCAGAAGAATGATCGGGTCGCCGGTGCTGGGGCCGTGTGTTTCGCAGGCAATATCGAGGTTTGGCGTCAGGACATGTTGGGTCTGCATTCGATGCTCCATAGGCTGTCTATCAACGGCTGATTCAGATCGACCCGGGCCCTTTCCTCAGGCTTCCACGTCCATCTGATTGAAGTACTTCGACCGGTCCGGCGTATACGTCACGACCATTTTGGTCCTGGAACAGGTCAGCGCCCGTTCTGCGCTCAGATCAATATCCAGATCTTCCCCGCGCAACCCCTGCCATTGGGCGAGGTATTTGAGGGATCCGTATTTTTCGAGTTTCTTCAGGCTGCGGCTGACGCCACCTTTCCAACCCAGCACCGGGAGTTCGCCGGTTAGGCATTGTCGGGCGAGGTCGGGGAAGCGGGCGGCGCGTTGGCGACCGATCTCCCAGCATTTGATCAGGCCTTTGTCGTGGCCCTCCCATAGTTCAGTCCGGTTCAGGCCTGATCGGAGTGGGGTATCGATGCTGCGATGGATGCGCTGGGTCATTCTGGTTCCTTGAATTCGGGTTTTGTTGGACAGCTCCGCTGTGCCCGTTGAGCGTGGATGGTAGGGATGGATATAGGCGCTGGCAACAAGGTATTTCCGGATGTAGGAATCAGTTACCAGGTGTTGATTGGGCTGGTTTGTTTAGTGAATGTAGGCGATTGGCCTACACACTCTTGTGGCGAGGGGGCTTGCCCCCGTTCGGCTGCGTAGCAGTCGCTAAGCCAGTAAATACGGTGCTTCTGGAGGAATGTGGTTGAGCATTCGAGGGGCCGCTACGCGACCCAACGGGGGCAAGCCCCCTCGCCACGGGAGGTCAATAGTGGCTGGCGGTGCGTGTTTAAGTTCATCGCGGGTAGGTCTTGATCCTACAAAAAGTGTCGTAAAAGTGGATATTTCCGACGAGTTTTGACGGTTGTAGTTGAGGAACGGGAGCAGCAAGCCATGTGTTGAGGCTGGTGGCCCTTTCGCGGGCAAGCCTCGCTCCTACAGCGAAGCCAGCACCTCAGCCTCAAGGCTGCCAGAAGTTCTTCTCCCCACTCAACTTCCGATCCAGAAAGCTCGCCGCGCTGATCAGCGCCAGGTGCGTCAGTGCTTGTGGTGTGTTGCCCAGGTGTCGGGCGTGGCTGTCGAGCTCTTCGGCGTACAGCCCCAGCGGGTTGGCGTACCGCAGCAATTGCTCGAACTCCAGATGCGCCTTTTCCACCTGGCCGGCGCGGGCCAGGCATTCGACGTACCAGAACGAGCAGGCGGCGAAGGCGCCTTCGGTGCCGGGCAGGCCGTCGATCTGGCTGTCGTCGTTGCGGTAGCGGTAGACCATGCCCGCGCGCACCAGGGTTTTTTCGATGGCTTCGAGGGTCGCGATCCAGCGTGGATCCTTGGCACTGACGAAGCGCACCAGCGGCATCAGCAGCATCGAGCCGTCGAGGCCGGTGCCGCCGATGTGCTGGACGAAATGCCCGCGCTCTTCGTTCCAGAAGTTGCTCCAGATGTCGGCGTAGATCGCTTGACGAGTCTGGTCCCAACGGGCGAACGGGGCGGGCAGCGAGCGTTTGGAGGCCAGCCGGATGGCCCGATCCAGCGCCACCCAGCACATCAGTCGCGAGTGCAGGAAATGATGCTGCTCGCCGCGCATTTCCCAGATGCCAACGTCCTTTTGCTGCCAGGTTTCGCAGACCTGATCGACCACTTCCACGGTGTGTTTCCAGCCCTCATGGGAGATCGCTTCACCGTACTTGTTGACCAGGTACACCGCATCCATCAGCTCACCGAAGATGTCGAGCTGGATTTGTTCGTACGCCTGATTGCCGATGCGCACCGGCGTCGCGCCGCCATGGCCGGACAGGTGCGCAAGTTCGGTTTCCGGCAACTCCTGGCGGCCATCGATGGCGTAGAGAATGTTGAGTTTCATCGGCTTACCGTGGCAATCGCTGACCCTGCCACGCAGCCAGCGCATGTAGGCGTTGGCTTCCTCGACGAAGCCCAGGCGCATGAAGGCATAGACGGTGAACGAGGCGTCGCGGATCCAGGTGTAGCGGTAGTCCCAGTTGCGTGCGCCGCCGGGTGTTTCCGGCAGGCCGAAGGTGGCGGCGGCGAGGATGGCGCCGTGTTTGCGCGAGGTCAGCAGCTTCAGCGCCAGGGCCGAACGATTGACCATTTCCCGCCATCGCCCGCGGTAATTGGACTGGCCGATCCAGTCGCGCCAGAACTTCAGGGTGCGCTCCAGGCACAGTGCAGCGGCGCCTTCCTTGAAGCGCGGATCGTCAACGCCGCCGAGCAGAAACTCGGCGCTCTGGCCCTGTTCGAGGGTGAACTCGGCTATCGCCGCATTGCCTTCGACGCGCAAGGGCTGATCCGAACACAGCTGCATGGGTGGCTGACCGGAGGCCTCGAAATACACACTCCGACCACGCGCCCGGGCCTTGGTGTGAGCTCGCGCATAGTCATGACGCAGGTTGCAGAGCATCTGTATCGTCGCTTGACCGCTGACCACGCGCACCCGGCGCATCAACATCGGCAAATCATCCTCGCTGTCGCCGATCGGCAGCAGGTCGATGACTTCGACCACTGCGTTATCGCTGAGCCAGCGGGTTTGCAAAACGTTGGTGTCGGGCAGGTAAATCTGCTCGCGGCGGGCGTCGGGCAGGTCCGGGGCCAGTTGGAAAATGCCGGCATCGGGGGTATCCAGCAGCGAGCAGAAGATCGACGGACTGTCGAATTCCGGCCAGCAGAAAAAGTCCACGCTGCCCTTGTCGTTGACCAGCGCCGCGCTGCGCATGTCGCCAATGATGCCGTGGGCGTCGATCGCGCTTTGTCGTTCGGAATGATCAGCCATTGCCGCAGAACTCCGGGATTCGAGGGCCTAACCAGCTGACTGGTTTAAGCCACAGAGAGTTCATTTGGCGACGAACCGGCGTTCACACTCAACCAATAATTCGACGCTTTCTCCCTGGCGGGATTTACCGGCGCCGACTAATTTTCGCCCCTCGTGGGTCGTCTTCCCATACAGACGACTTTTTGAGGTAAACGTGGTGACCAAGTTGACCCTGCTGTGTCTGCCGTATTCTGGCGCCAGTGCCATGGTCTACAGTCGCTGGCGGCGCAAGTTGCCGCAGTGGCTGCAGTTGCAACCGGTGGAGCTGCCGGGGCGGGGCGCACGGTTCGGCGAACCGTTGCACACCGACATGCGCGCGCTGGCGATGCAATTGGCCAAGGAGTTGCGTTCGACGCTCAAGGCGCCTTATGCCTTGTTTGGTCATAGCTTGGGCGCCTTGCTCGCGTGTGAACTGGCCCACGCCTTCCGTGCGTTGGGTTGTCCGGAACCGGTGGCGCTGTTTGCCTCGGGAACGGCGGCGCCGACGATGCGGGCCGATTACGACCGTGGTTTTGCCGAGCCGAAAACCGATGCGCAGTTGATCGAGCAGCTACGAACGCTCAATGGCACCAGCGAAGAGGTGCTGGCCAATGAAGAGCTGATGAGCCTGACGCTGCCGATTCTGCGCGCGGATTTTCTATTGTGCGGGCGTTTTCAGCCGGTACAGCGGCCATTGCTCAAGTGCCCGGTGCATGTGCTGGGTGGCAAGGCCGACAAGGCCACCACCGAACAGTTGATCGGCTGGAGCAAGGAAACCCACGGCAGTTTTTCGGTGGACATGCTGGCCGGTGGGCACTTCTTCATTCATGAACACGAAGCCAAGGTGCTGCGGCTGATCAAGGATCAGCTGGGGGGGCATCATCGGCGGCATGCCTTGGCGGCTGTCGGTTAACACGATGCTTCAGTTTGGTGATTTCTGTGGCGAGGGAGCTTGCTCCCGCTGGGTTGCGAAGCGACCCTAAAACCTGCGACCTCGCTGTGTCAGGAATACCGCATTCGCCGGTTTACGACTGCTGCGCAGCCGAGCGGGAGCAAGCTCCCTCGCCACAGGTCTGTGTTCGGCCGTCATTTCTTCGCCGCACCGCCGATTCCAGCCGCTTCGACCTCCCTTCCTGATACTTGTTCTCAAACGCTAATTTTTCCGGTCTGCATTCGTTTCATAGGGACGACGTGCCTTTGTGCTTCCTGCCTACTGATCCGGATGCTAAGAAATGAATGCTGAAGACTCCTTGAAACTTGCTCGCCGGTTTATCGGGTTGCCCCTGGAAAAGCGCCAGATGTTCCTTGCGGCCTTGCACAAGGAGGGCGTGGACTTCGCCCGTTTTCCGATTCCGCAAGGGGTCGAGGCCGAAGACCGGCAAGCGCTGTCCTACGCCCAGCAGCGCATGTGGTTCCTCTGGCAACTGGACCCGCACAGCGGCGCCTACAACTTGCCGGGCGCAGTGCGCCTGACTGGGCAACTGAACCTGCCGGCCCTGGAGCAGGCGTTCGCCAGCCTGGTGGCGCGTCATGAAACCCTGCGCACGGTGTTCCAGCGCCAGGCCGACGAGTCCCTGCAACAAGCGCCGACCCATGCGCCGCTGGTGATCGAGCAGGTCGATTTCAGCGCGCTGCCAACCCTTGAGCGCGAACAGGCCGTGACCGAGGCCGCCCAGCAGCAATCGTTGCTGCCGTTCGATTTGGCCGTCGGGCCACTGCTGCGGGTCAAGCTGCTCAAACTCACCGAGCAGGAGCACGTGCTGCTGCTGACCCTGCACCACATCGTTTCTGATGGCTGGTCGATGAACGTGCTGATCGACGAGTTCATCCGCTGCTACGACGCCCATGATGCCGGCGCGCAACCGCAGCTCGCGCCGTTGCCGATTCAATACAGCGACTACGCCTTGTGGCAACGCCGCTGGCTGGAGGCCGGGGAGCAGGCGCGGCAGTTGGAATACTGGCAAGCCCAATTGGGCTTCGAGCATCCGGTGCTGGAGCTGCCCACCGATCACCCGCGCCCGGCGATGCCCAGCTATCGCGGCACGCGTTACGAGTTCGGCGTCGACGGCCCACTGGCCGAGCAACTGCGAGCCACCGCGCAGAAGCACAACATCACCTTGTTCATGCTGTTGCTTGGTGCGTTCAACGCGTTGCTGCACCGTTACACCGGGCAGACCGACATCCGCGTCGGCGTGCCGATCGCCAACCGCAATCGCGGCGAAATCGAAGGCCTGATCGGTTTCTTCGTCAACACCCAAGTGCTGCGCACCCGGCTCGACGGCCAGACCCGCGTGGCCGATTTGCTCAGTGACATCAAGGAAACTGCCCTCGGCGCCCAGGCCCATCAGGACTTGCCATTCGAGCGGCTGGTGGAAGCGTTGAAGTTGGAGCGCAGCCTCAGCCACACGCCGTTGTTCCAGGTGATGTACAACCATCAGCCGCAAGTGGCGGACATTTCCACGGTGACCACCGCCTCGGGCCTGGAGCTGGGCGTGATCGAATGGGAAGGGCGCACCACCCAATTCGACCTGACGCTGGATACGTATGAAAAGGCCGGCACACTGCATGCCGCGCTGACCTATGCCAATGATCTGTTCGATGCGCCGACCATCGAGCGCATGGCGCGGCACTGGACCCATTTGCTGCACGGCATGGTCAACGACAGCCAGCAGCGCATCAGCGATTTGCCATTGCTTGAAGCCGAGGAATACCAACGCATCGTCCATGACTGGAACCGCGCTGACGAAGGTTTCGCCGATGATCTGTGCATTCATGAGCTGATCGCCAGACAGGTCGCGACCATGCCGGACGCGTTGGCGGTGACCTTTGCGGCCAGACAACTGACTTACGCCGAACTCGACAGCCGCGCCAACCAACTCGCCCACAAGCTGATCGAGTTGGGCGTGGGCCCGGAAGTGCGGGTCGGCGTGGCGATGCAGCGTTCCGACAGTCTGTTGGTGGCGTTGCTCGCGGTGCTCAAGGCCGGCGGCGCCTACGTGCCGCTGGACCCGGATTACCCGGCCGACCGCGTGGCCTACATGCTTGAGGACAGCCGTGCATTGGTGCTGCTGACCGAGCAGGCCGTTGGGGCAACATTGAGCATCGCTGCCGAGACACAAGTGTTGTTGATGGACAGCGCCGAGCCATGGCTGGCCGCTTACCCAAGCAGCGCACCAGTCACTCGCGTCACGCCGGATAACCTCGCCTACGTGATCTACACCTCCGGCTCCACCGGCAAGCCCAAAGGCGTGGCCATCGCCCATCGCAACGTGCTGGCGCTGATCGACTGGTCGCAATCGGTGTACAGCCGCGATGACATTCAAGGTGTGCTGGCCTCGACCTCGGTGTGTTTCGACCTGTCGGTGTGGGAGTTGTTTGTCACACTGGCCAACGGTGGTTCGGTGATCATCGCTCGTAACGCCCTGGAGCTGCCGCAACTGCCGGCCCGCGATCAGGTGCGCCTGATCAACACGGTGCCATCGGCGATCAATGCGCTGCACAGTGCCGGGCAGATTCCGCCGAGCGTGCGCATCATCAACCTCGCCGGTGAACCGCTGAAGCAAAGCCTGGTGGAGGCGTTGTATCAGCAGCCGACCATCGAGCACGTCTACGACCTCTACGGTCCATCGGAAGACACCACCTATTCCACTTGGACCCGCCGCCAGTCCGGCGGCAGCGCCAACATTGGCCGACCGTTGAAGCACACCGCCAGCTATTTGCTCGACGCCGATCTGCAACCGGTGCCGCAGGGCGTATCGGCTGAGCTGTACCTGGCCGGCGCGGGCATCACCCGGGGTTACTTGGCGCGACCGGGCATGACCGCCGAGAAATACGTGCCGAACCCGTTTGCCAGCAACGGCGAGCGTCTGTATCGCACCGGTGACCTGACCCGCTATCAGGTCGACGGCGCGTTGCAATACGTCGGTCGCATCGACCATCAGGTCAAGGTTCGTGGCTTCCGGATCGAGCTGGGTGAAATCGAAGCGCGGCTGTTGCAGCAGGACGCGGTACGCGAACTGGCGGTGCTGGCCCAGGATGGCGTTAGCGGTCAACAACTGGTCGCCTACATCGTGCCCACCGATGTAGCAGTGTTGGCGGACAATGCCGATGCTCAAGCGAACCTGCGCGAAACCCTGAAAGCTGCGCTGCGCCAACATTTGCCGGACTACATGGTCCCGGCGTATCTGCTGTTCCTCGAACAATTGCCGTTGACCCCCAACGGCAAGCTCGACCGCAAGGCCTTGCCTGCGGTCGACGGCACCCAGCAGCAACGTGAACACGTGGCGCCACGCACGGCCCTGGAAAAGTCCCTGGCGGCGATCTGGCAGGACGTCCTGGCCATCGACACCGTCGGCCTGGAAGACAACTTCTTTGAGCTGGGCGGCGACTCCATTGTGTCGATGCAAGTGGTCAGCCGCGCGCGTCAGGCGGGCATCCTGTTGAGCCCCAAAGACCTGTTCCAGTACCAGACCCTGCGCAGCCTGGCGCAAGTGGCCCGCAGCGGTGAGCAAAACCTGATCGATCAAGGTCCGGCTGTTGGCGCGGTAGCCCTGAGCCCGGTGCAGCACTGGTTCTTCGAGCAAGCCATTCCTGAGCGTCATCACTGGAACCAGTCGCTGCTGCTGGTGCCGCGCGAAGCGCTGGATGCCGGGGCGCTGGATCAAGCGTTGGCGCGGTTGCTCCAGCATCACGATGGGTTGCGTCTGCGTTATCAACAGACCGATGCCGGTTGGCTGCAGGCCTATGACGCAGCGACTGTTGAGTCGTTGCTGTGGCAACGCTCGGCGCAATCGCTCGAAGAGCTGAATGCCCTGTGCGATGAAGCCCAGCGCAGTCTTGATCTGGGCAACGGCCCGTTGCTGCGAGCGTTGTCGGTGCAGATGGCCGATGGCACTCAGCGGCTGCTGCTGGTGATTCACCACTTGGCGGTGGACGGTGTGTCGTGGCGGGTATTGCTGGAGGATCTGCAGCAGTTCTATCGCCAGGCACGCGACGGCTCGACGCTGACGACGGCGACGAAAACCAGTTCATACCAGCGCTGGGTGGCGCGTCTGCAAAGCCATCTGCCAACGTTCCAGCACAGCGTCGATTATTGGCAGGCGCAACTGCGCGATGCAGCGCAAAACGACTTGCCGTGCGACCGCCCTGACGGCGCGCTGCAAAACCGTTTCGAGCAGAAAGTCGAACTGACCTTCGACGCCGAGCAAACCCGCAAACTGCTGCAACAGGCGCCGGCGGCGTATCGCACGCAGGTCAATGATCTGCTGCTGACCGCGCTGGCGCGGGCCGTGTGCCACTGGACCGGGCAGAGCAGCACGCTGATCCAGCTCGAGGGTCATGGCCGCGAAGACCTGTTCGACGACATCGATTTGACCCGCACTGTCGGCTGGTTCACCAGTCTGTTCCCGGTCAACCTGAGCCCGGCCGGCGACCTCGGCGCATCGATCAAAACGGTCAAGGAGCAACTGCACGCGGTGCCGGACAAAGGTCTGGGCTACGGCGCGCTGCGCTACCTGGCCGAGCCACAGATTGGCGCCGCGCTGGCGGCCTTGCCGCAACCGCGCATCACCTTCAACTACCTTGGGCAGTTCGACCGTCAGTTCGACGATGCGGCGTTGTTTGTGCCGTCCAGCGAAGGCAGCGGCGCAGCCCAGGATCCGTCGGCACCGCTGGCCAACTGGCTGACGGTCGAAGGCCAGGTGTACGGCGGCGAGCTGTCGATGAGCTGGGGCTTCAGCCGCGAGATGTTCGACACCGCGACCATCCAGCAGCTGGTTGATCAATACGCTGTCGAACTCAACGGTTTGATCGAGCATTGCTGCACCCTCGAAGCGCCACAGGCCACGCCGTCGGACTTCCCGTTGGCGCGCATCACCCAGGCGCAACTCGATGCACTGCCGGTGGCCGTCGGCCAACTCGACGACCTCTATCCACTGTCGCCGATGCAGCAGGGGCTGTTGTTTCACACCTTGTACGAGCAGGCGGCGGGAGAGTACATCAATCAGTTGCGGGTGGATGTGCAAGGCATCGAGCCCGAGCGTTTCCGCGCCGCCTGGCAGGCCACGCTCGATGCTCAGGACATCTTGCGCACCGGTTTTGTCTGGCAGGGCGAACTGGAGCAACCGGTGCAGATCGTCCACAAACAGGTGCAGTTGCCGTTCACCGTGCTCGACTGGCGTGAGCGTGGCGATCAGCTTCAGGCCTTGAATGAACTGGCTGATGCCGAGCGCCAACAAGGATTCGATCTGAGCCAGGCGCCATTGCTGCGACTGGTGTTGGTGCACACCGCAGCCGATAGCTGGCAGCTGATTTACACCCATCACCACATCCTGATGGACGGCTGGAGCAACTCGCAGCTGCTCGGCGAAGTCTTGCAGCGTTACAGCGGTCGCCCGCCGATAGCTACCGGCGGACGCTATCGCGATTACATCGCTTGGTTGCAGCGTCAGGATGGGCAACTGAGCCAGGACTTCTGGCGCGAGCCGTTGGCCTCCTTGCAAGAGCCGACCCGACTGGCGCGGGTGATGTCCGACAACGAAACCCTGAGCGGGCATGGCGATCACTTCCAGACCCTGGACGTCAGTCGCACCCAAGGCCTTGAAGCCTTTGCCCGGCAACAAAAAGTCACCCTCAACACCTTGGTGCAAGCCGCGTGGCTGTTATTGCTGCAACGCTACACCGGTCATGAAACCGTGGCCTTCGGCGCCACGGTGGCCGGGCGCCCGGCAGACTTGCCCGGCATCGAGCAAGCGGTCGGCTTGTTCATCAATACCTTGCCGGTGATCGGCGCGCCGCGTCCGGACCAAAGCGTCGGCCACTGGTTGCAAGCGGTACAGGCGCAAAACCTAAGCCTGCGCGAGTTCGAACACACGCCGCTGGCGGACATTCAACGCTGGGCCGGGCAGGGCGGCGAAGCGCTGTTCGACAACATTCTGGTGTTCGAGAACTACCCGATTGCCCAGGCGCTGCAACAGGGCGCGGAGCAAGGCGTGGTGTTCGGCGATGTCGCCAACCTTGAGCAAACCCATTATCCGTTGAGCGTCGCCGTGACATTGGGCCAGACCCTAGCGCTGCATTACAGCTTCGACCGGGCGCATTTCGCAACGCCGGCGATCGAACGCATCAGTGCGCACCTGCTGCAACTGCTGGAGCAGTTCGCCGAGTCGGCTGAACGCAACCTCGGTGAAATCGCCCTGGCCAGCGCCGCCGAACGGGCGCAGCAACAGGCCAATAACCAGCCGCAGCCGTACCCGGTGAACGTCGCCGTGCACCAGCGCATCGCCGAACTCGCCGCCCTGCGCCCGGAACGCACGGCGGTGATCTTCGCCGGCCAGCGGTTCAGCTATGGAGACATTGACCAACGCGCTAATCAGTTGGCCCATGCGCTGATCGCCCGGGGTGTCGGCCCGGAAACCCGGGTCGGCGTGGCCTTGCCACGCAGCGAAGGGGTGATCGTCGCGCTGCTGGCGGTGCTCAAGGCCGGCGGTGCCTACGTGCCGCTGGACACCAGCTACCCGCGCGAACGCCTGGCCTATCTGATCGAGGATTCGGGGCTGGCGTTGTTGCTCAGCGATTCGTTGGTTTCGGCGCAGTTGCCGGTGGATGATTCGGTCCCGGTGCTGGAGCTCGACCGTCTCGATCTGCGCAGCCAATCCCTCACTGCGCCCAAGGTGCAGCTTGATCCGCAGAACCTCGCTTACGTCATCTACACCTCCGGTTCCACCGGTAACCCCAAAGGCGTGAGCGTCGCCCATGGCCCGCTGGCGATGCATTGCCAGGCCATCGGCGAACGCTATGAAATGCGTGACAGCGACTGCGAATTCCACTTCATGTCCTTCGCCTTCGACGGTGCCCATGAGCGTTGGCTGACAAGCCTGACTCACGGCGCTTCGCTGCTGATTCGCGACGACAGCCTGTGGACCCCGGAACAGACCTACAACGCCATGCGCGAACACGGCGTGACGGTGGTGGCGTTCCCGCCGGTCTACCTGCAGCAACTGGCCGAACACGCCGAGCGTGAAGGCCACCCGCCGAAGGTGCGGATCTACTGCTTCGGCGGCGATGCCGTGCCCAACGCCAGTTTCGAGCGGGTCAAGCGTGCGCTCGATCCGGACTACATCATCAACGGCTACGGCCCGACCGAAACCGTGGTCACGCCGCTGATCTGGAAGGCCGGGCACGACGTACAGTGCGGCGCAGCCTACGCGCCGATCGGCAGTCGCATCGGGGACCGCAGCGCTTACGTGCTGGACGCCGACCTGAACCTGCTGCCCCAAGGCATGGCCGGTGAGCTGTACCTGGGCGGCACCGGCCTGGCCCGGGGTTACCTGAACCGTCCCGGCCTGACGTCTGAGCGGTTTGTTGCCGATCCGTTCAGCGCGGTTGGTGGCTTGCTGTACCGCACCGGCGACCTGGTGCGGCAGCGTGCCGATGGCACGTTCGATTATCTGGATCGCATCGACAACCAGGTGAAAATTCGCGGTTTCCGCATCGAACTGGGGGAAATCGAAGCGCGCCTGCAAGCCCTCGATGGCGTGCGCGAAGCGGTGGTGGTCGCTCAGGAAGGCACCGCCGGCAGCGGCAAGCGCCTGGTGGCTTTTGTGGTCACCGATGTGTTCAATGCCGAACGGGCTGATTTCGCCGACAGCCTGCGCGAGCAACTTAAAGTCGCGCTGCCGGCGCACATGGTCCCGGCGTATTTGCGGCTGCTTGAGCGCCTGCCGCTGACCCCCAACGGCAAACTCGACCGCAAGAACCTGCCCAAGCCGGACGTCAGCCAATTGCAGCAAGCTTATGTGGCGCCGCAAAGTGTTCTGGAGCAGCAACTGGCGACGATCTGGCAGGACGTGCTGAAACTCGATCAGGTTGGTTTGAGCGACAACTTCTTCGAACTGGGCGGCGATTCGATCATCTCGATTCAAGTGGTCAGCCGTGCTCGTCAGGCGGGAATCCGCTTCACGCCAAAAGACCTGTTCCAGCACCAGACCATCCTGGCACTGGCCACGGTGGCGCGGTTGGGTGAGCAGGCTCAGGTCATCGATCAAGGGCCGGTGACCGGCGAACTGGCGTTGTTGCCAGTGCAGCAGGTGTTCTTCACGCAGGCCATCCCCGAGCGTCAGCACTGGAATCAGGCGGTGATGCTCAAGCCGACGAAAACTCTGGAGGCTGCGCTGCTTGAGCAGGCGTTGGGCGCACTGGTTACTCACCACGATGGCTTGCGCTTGAGTTTCGTCGAACAGGTCGAGGGCTGGCAGGCACAGTACCGTGCGCCGGGCAGCCAGACCGAGGCGTTGCTCTGGGCGGTCGACGTTGCCGACGCCACGGCGCTGGAAGCGGTGGCCAACGAAGCGCAACGCAGCCTGAACCTGCAACACGGGCCGCTGCTGCGCGCGGTGCTGGCGAATCTCGATGACGGCACTCAGCGCCTGTTGCTGGCGATCCATCATTTGGTGGTGGACGGCGTGTCGTGGCGGATTCTGTTTGACGATCTGCAAACCGCTTACCGTCAGTTGTTGAGCGGCGAGCCCCTGCAATTGCCGGCCAAAACCAGTGCGGCCAAGGTCTGGGCCGAGCACCTGCAAACCTACGCCCGCAGTGCTGAACTGCACAGCGAACTGGCCTGGTGGCAACAGCAGTTACACGGCGCCGACGTGGCGTTGCCGGTGGACAATCCCGAGGGCGGGCAGCAGAACAAGCATGCACTGACGGTGCGCACGCAACTGAACAAGGAACTGACCCGGCAACTGCTGCAAGACGCTCCGGCGGCGTATCGCACTCAGGTCAACGACCTGCTGCTGACCGCCCTGGCCCGCGTCATGGTGCGCTGGACCGGGACCGACAGCGCGTTGATCCAGCTCGAAGGTCATGGCCGTGAAGAGCTGTTCGACGGCGTTGACCTGACCCGCACCGTCGGCTGGTTCACCAGCCTGTACCCGGCGAAACTGACGCCGGTCGTGGACCTCGGTGGCTCGCTGAAACAGATCAAGGAACAGCTGCGCGCGATCCCGAACAAGGGTCTCGGTTTTGGTGCGCTGGCCCATCTGGGTGACGACGCTGCACGTCAAATCCTCAGCCAATTGCCGGTGCCGTGCCTGACCTTCAACTACCTGGGGCAGTTCGACGGCAGCTTCACCGAAGCCGACGGCGCCTTGTTCGTTCCGTGCAGCGACGCGGCCGGCGATGAACTGGATGCTCGTGCGCCATTGGCCAACCAGTTGGCCCTCAATGGTCAGGTGTATGGCGGTGAACTGAACTTGGGCTGGACCTTCAGCCGCGAACGGTTCAATGAGTCGACCATTCAAGCGCTGGCCGACGATTACGCACTGGAACTGCAAGCGCTGATCGCCCATTGCTGCCAGGTCGGGCAGCACGGGGTTACCCCGTCGGACTTCCCGCTGGCGCGCTTGAGCCAGGCCCAACTTGACGGCTTGCCGCTGGCGCCGCAATCGATCGAAGACCTGTATCCGCTGTCGCCGATGCAGCAGGGCATGTTGTTCCATGCCGTGTACGAGGAAACCACCGGCGATTACATCAACCAGATTCGCCTGGATGTGGAAGGGCTCGACCCCGAGCGTTTCCATCAGGCCTGGCAAGCGGCGGTGGAGGCCCACGATATTCTGCGCACGCGCTTTGTCTGGCAGGGCGAACTGGAAAACCCGGTGCAGGTGGTCTGCAAGCACGCGCAGATGCCTTACAGCCTGCACGATTTACGCGCCCATCCGCAGCGCGATCAGGCCTTGCAGACGCTCGCCGACACGGAACGCCAAGCCCTCAACTTGAGCGCACCGACCTTGTTGCGGTTGGTGATTGCGCGCATCGACGACCACCGTCATCACCTGATCTACACCAACCATCACATCCTGATGGACGGCTGGAGCAACTCGCAGTTGCTCGGCGAAGTGCTGCAGCGTTACAGCGGCCAGTTCAACGGCGCACACAACGGACGTTACCGTGATTACATCGCCTGGCTGCAACGCCAGGACTCGGCGGCCAGCGAAGCGTTCTGGACCCCGGCGCTACACGCGCTGGACGAGCCGACGCGCTTGGCCCAGACCGTCGCGAAACCTCAAGCGTCTATCGACAGCCAAGGTTATGGCGATCATTTCCAGGTGCTGGAGGCCGATCTGACTCTGCGTCTGGGCGAGTTCGCCCGGGCCGCGAAAGTCACCGTCAACACGCTGGTGCAGGCGGCCTGGTTGCTGTTGCTGCAACGCTACACCGGCAAAACCACCGTGGCCTTCGGCGCGACGGTCGCTGGTCGTCCGGCCGACTTGCCGGGTGTCGAGCAACAGATCGGGCTGTTCATCAACACCTTGCCGGTGATCGCCAGCCCTCGGGCCGAGCAATCGCTTACTGGTTGGCTGCAAGCGGTGCAAGGGCAAAACCTGGCGTTGCGCGAGTTCGAACACACCGCGCTGTTCGATATCCAGCGCTGGGCCGGGCAGGGCGGTGAAGCGCTGTTCGACAACATTCTGGTGTTCGAGAACTACCCGATTGCCCAGGCCCTGGAGCAGGGAGCCCCGCAAGGGCTGCGCTTTGGTCCGGTGGCCAGTCGCGAGCAGACCAACTATCCGTTGACCTTGCTGGTGAGCCTCGACACGCAACTGTCGATGCACTTCAGCTATCAGCGCGGCAGTTTTGCGCCGACGACAGTGACGCGATTGGCGACTCATTTGCAGCACTTGTTGAGCCAGATGATCGACGCCGGTGAACGCTGCCTCGGCGAGCTGGTGTTGCTGGATAAAACCGAGCAGCAACAAGTGTTGCTGGACTGGAACCCAGCTGACGAAAGTTTCGCCCAGGAGCTGTGCATTCACCAGTTGATCGACCGCCAGGTCGCCGCCCAACCGGACGCGCTGGCGGTGACCTTCGCGGCCAGACAACTGACTTACGCCGAACTCGACAGCCGCGCCAACCAACTTGCCCACAAGCTGATCGAATTGGGTGTGGGCCCGGAAGTCCGCGTTGGCGTGGCGATGCCGCGTTCCGACAGCCTGCTGGTAGCGCTGCTGGCGGTGCTCAAGGCTGGCGGCGCCTATGTGCCGTTGGACCCGGATTATCCAGCCGACCGCGTGGCCTACATGCTCGAAGACAGCCGCGCTTTGGTGCTGCTGACCGAGCAGGCTATTGCGGCAACATTGAGCATCGCTGCCGAGACACAAGTGTTGTTGATGGACAGCGCCGAGTCGTGGCTGGCCACTTACCCA
Source organism: Pseudomonas sp. Pseusp18 (assembly GCF_059506005.1). NCBI lineage: Bacteria > Pseudomonadati > Pseudomonadota > Gammaproteobacteria > Pseudomonadales > Pseudomonadaceae > Pseudomonas > Pseudomonas sp. Pseusp18. Next base: position 4,443,209 of record NZ_CP169240.1, on the reverse strand, counting down.
AGCAGCGCACCGGTCACCCGTATCACGCCGGATAACCTCGCTTATGTGATCTACACCTCCGGCTCCACCGGCAAGCCCAAAGGCGTGGCCATCGCCCATCGCAACGTGCTGGCGCTGATCGACTGGTCGCAATCGGTGTACAACCGCGACGACATTCAGGGTGTACTGGCCTCGACCTCGGTGTGTTTCGACCTGTCGGTCTGGGAGCTGTTTGTCACCCTGGCCAATGGTGGCTCGCTGATCATCGCCCGCAATGCCCTAGAGCTGCCGCAATTGCCGGCGCGGGATCAGGTGCGCCTGATCAACACCGTGCCGTCGGCGATCAATGCGCTGCACAGTGCCGGGCAGATTCCGCCGGGCGTGCGCATCATCAACCTCGCCGGTGAGCCGCTGAAGCAGTCGCTGGTCGACGCGTTGTATCAGCAACCGACCGTGGCGCATGTCTACGACCTCTACGGTCCGTCGGAAGACACCACCTATTCCACCTGGACCCGTCGCGAGGCGGGTGGCAGCGCCAACATTGGTCGGCCGTTGAAGCACACCGCCAGTTACCTGCTGGATGCCGACTTGCAGCCGGTGCCGCTGGGCGTGTCGGCCGAGCTGTATCTGGCCGGTGCCGGTATCACCCGGGGTTACCTGGGGCGGCCGGGCATGACCGCCGAGAAGTACGTGCCGAATCCGTTCGCCAGCAACGGCGAGCGCCTGTACCGCACCGGCGATTTGACCCGTTATCAGGCCGATGGCGTGCTCGAGTACCGAGGCCGAATCGATCATCAAGTGAAGATCCGCGGCTTTCGCATCGAGCTGGGTGAAATCGAAGCGCGCCTGCTGGAGCAGCCCGCGGTCCGCGAAGTGGCGGTGCTGGCGCAGGAAGCCCTGGGCAATCAGCAATTGGTGGCCTACGTCGTTGCGCCGCAACTGGACCTCGATGCCGCCGACGATCAGCAGTCCCTGCGCGATGAACTCAAGACACGGCTCAGGGCGTCCCTGCCGGAATTCATGGTCCCGGCGCACCTGTTGTTCCTCGAACAATTGCCGCTGACGCCCAACGGCAAACTCGACCGCAAGGCGTTGCCGACGGTGGAGGGCGGTCATTTGCAGGTGCGTTATGTCGCCCCGCAGAGCGAGCGGGAGCAGCAGGTCGCGGCGATCTGGCAGCACGTACTGCAAGTCGAGCGTGTCGGCCTGCTGGATCACTTTTTCGAACTGGGCGGCCACTCGTTGCTGGCCGTCAATGTGGTTTCACGCCTGCAACTGGAACTGGGCTTGAAACTGACCCCACAACTGATTTTTCAACACCCCGTACTCACGGATTTCGTCAGCAGTCTGGCAACCGCAGGTGAGCAGGTCGATACGTTGAAACTGAGCAAGCTGGACGCCCTGCTTGACGAAATGGAGGAAGCTTGATGGATACCAATGTCGCTTTGAAGATCGCCCGGCGCTTCATTACTTTGCCGCTCGACAAGCGCAGGGTCTATCTGCAGAAGATGCTCGAGGAGGGCGTTTCGCCGGCGAACCTGCCGATTCCCGAAACACAGTCGCAGTTCGATCCGGTGCCGCTGTCTTTTGCTCAGGAGCGCCAGTGGTTCCTCTGGCAGATGGACCCCGACAGCGCCGCCTACAACATCCCCAGTGCCATGCAATTGCAGGGTGAGCTTGACGTGGCGGCGCTCGAGCGCGGTTTCAATGCGCTGATTGCCCGTCATCAAAGCTTGCGCACGACGTTCCGGCAGCAGGATGAGCAAGCGGTGCAAGTGATTCATCCGCACATGAACCTGACCGTCGCCGTGCATGAACTGGATGAAAGCCCCGATGCCCTGCCGCCAGAGGCGCAGATTCAAGCGTTCGTCGCCGAACAGACCGGGCAGCCGTTCGACCTGATCAACGGGCCGCTGCTGCGCGTCAGCCTCTTGCGCCTTGGCGCGCAGGAGCATGTGCTGACCCTGACCCAGCACCACATCGCCTCGGATGGCGCGTCGATGCGGGTCATGGTCGATGAACTGCTGCAACTGTATAGCGCTTACCGCCAGGGCCACGAACTCGCTTTGCCGCCACTGTCGATCCAGTATGCCGACTATGGCATCTGGCAACGGCACTGGATGGAAGCCGGGGAGCGCGAGCGGCAGCTGGAGTATTGGCAGGCGCACTTGGGCGGCGAACATCCGCTGCTGGAATTGCCCACCGATTACCCGCGCCCGGCGGTGCAGAGCCTGCGTGGCGCCCGTCATGAACTGGCATTGCCGCCGGCACTGGGCGAGCTCCTGAGGGCGTTGGCCAAAAGCGAAAACGTCACCCTGTTCATGCTGTTGCTGGCGTCGTTCCAGACCTTGTTGCATCGCTACAGTGGCCAGGCCGACATCCGCGTCGGCGTGCCCACTGCTAACCGCAACCGGGTCGAGACCGAGCGGCTGATCGGCTTCTTCGTCAACACCCAGGTGCTCAAGACCGAGTTCGATGCTCAGGCCACGTTCAGCACGCTGCTGGCCCAGGTCAAGCAGACCACGATGGCCGCCCAGGCGCATCAGGACCTGCCTTTCGAGCAATTGGTCGAGGCCTTGCAGCCGGAACGCAGCCTGAGCTACAGCCCGCTGTTCCAGGTCATGTACAACCACCAGAGCACCGGCGCCAGCCAAAGCCGCCAGGGCACCGGCGAGTCAGCGCTGACGATCCGCCACTTGCATCAGCCATCGCGCACTGCGCAATTCGACCTGACCCTGGAAACGTTCGACGGCCCCGAGGGCCTCGGCGCACAACTGACCTACGCCACCGACCTGTTTGACGGCGCGACCATCGAACGGCTGGCACGGCATTGGCAAAACCTGCTGGGCAGCCTGGTTGCCGATCCACAGCAGCGGGTGGGCGAACTGGCCCTGCTCGATGAAGCCGAAAAACAGCAGGTGCTGGTCGACTGGAACCGCAGCGCCGCCGAATACCCGACTGACCGCTGCATCTATCAATTGATCGAAGCCCAGGCCCTGCGCACGCCAGAGGCCACGGCGTTGGTGTTCGACGGGCAATCGCTGAGCTACGCCCAGCTCAATCGCCAGGCCAATCAATTGGCCCATCGGCTGATCGAACTGGGCGTCGGCCCGGATCAGTTGGTCGGTATCGCCATCGACCGCAGCCTGGAAATGCTGATCGGACTGTTGGCGATTCTCAAGGCGGGCGGTGCCTACGTGCCGCTGGACCCGCAATACCCTGAAGACCGTCTGGCGCACATGATCGAGGACAGCGGTCTGCAACTGCTGCTGACCCAGGCGCATTTGACCGGGCACTTGCCGATTCCGACCGGCGTGCAAACCCTGTTGCTCGACCCGCAAGGCGAACACGCCCGCGGTTACAGCGAAGCTGATCCGCAGGTATCGCTCAGCGGTGAACACCTGGCGTATGCGATTTACACCTCCGGCTCCACCGGCAAGCCTAAAGGGGTGATGGTGCGCCATCAGGCGCTGGTGAATTTCGTGGTGAGCATGGTCAAGGCGCCGGGCATTGATGCCCGGGACCGCATGCTGTCGCTTACCACGTTCTCGTTCGATATTTTCGGCCTGGAAATCTACGGCCCGCTGCTCAGCGGTGCCCGCGTGGTGCTGGTGGACAAGCAAACCGCGCAGGATCCGCAAGCGCTGCTGGAGATGATCCGGCAACAGGAGGTCACGGTGGTGCAAGCCACGCCGTCGACTTGGCGCATGTTGCTCGACCACGAACAGGCGCCCATCCTCCAGGGTTGTAAATTCCTCTGCGGCGGCGAAGCGCTGGCCGATGACCTGGCCCAGCGCATGCTCGGTCTGGCGGGGCAGGTCTGGAACCTTTATGGCCCGACCGAAACCACCATCTGGTCGGCGGCCTGGCAGTTGACCCGCGAGCAGCGCCAGCCGTACCTCGGCAAACCGATTGCCAATACCACGCTGTACATTTTGGGCGACGATCTGGCGCCGAACCCGGCGGGCTCGATTGGTGAACTGCTGATCGGTGGAGACGGCCTGGCCCGTGGGTATCACCACCGTGCGGCAATGACCGCCGAGCGCTTCCTGCCCGACCCGTTCGGCAACGGCGCGCGGCTGTACCGCACCGGCGACCTGGCGCGCCATCGTCACGACGGCGTACTCGAATACATGGGGCGCATTGACCATCAAGTGAAGATCCGCGGTTTCCGCATCGAACTGGGTGAAATCGAAGCGCGTCTGCTGGAGCAGCCAGCGGTCCGCGAAGTGGCGGTGCTGGCGCAGGAAGCCCTGGGCAGCCAGCAACTGGTGGCCTATGTGGTCGCACCGCAACTGGACCTCGATGCCGCCGACGATCAACTGCGTCTGCGCGATGAACTCAAGACGCGGCTCAAGGAATGCCTGCCGGAATTCATGGTTCCGGCGCATGTGCTGTTCCTCGCCAGCCTGCCGCTGACGCCTAACGGCAAACTCAATCGCAAGGCGTTGCCGGCGGTGGACGCCAGCCAGTTGCAGGCGCGGTATGTCGCGCCGCAGAGCGAACGGCAACAGCAAGTCGCCGCCATCTGGCAGGACGTGCTGAAGCTGGACCGCGTGGGCCTCACCGACAACTTCTTCGAGCTGGGCGGGCACTCTCTGCTGGTGACCCAAGTGGTGTCGCGGGTGCGGCGGGTGCTGGACATCCAGGTGCCGTTGCGCAGCCTGTTCGAGCACAGCACCCTGGAGGATTTCGTCCAGGCACTGGGCGCCGAACCGGGCGAGCAGTCGCCGCCGATGACTCGGGTTGACCGTAACCAACCGCTGGCGCTGTCCTTTGCCCAGGAACGCCAATGGTTCCTGTGGAAAATGGACCCCGACAGCGCCGCCTACAACATCCCGACTGCGCTGCGGATGCGCGGCGAGCTGGACAAAAACGCCCTGCAACGCAGCTTCGAGGCGTTGGTGGAGCGCCACGAAAGTTTGCGCACGGCATTCGTCGAGGAAGATGGCCACACCTGGCAGGTGATCCGCCCGCAAGGTCGCATCAGTTTTGTCGAGCAACGTCTGGCTGCCAGCGATGAAGCGAGCATCAGGGTCTTCGTCGAACAGGAGACGCAACGCCCGTTCGATGTGCTCGACGGCTCGTTGGTGCGCTTCGTTCTACTGCAGGTGGGCGAGCAGGATCACGTGCTGATTCTGACCCTGCACCACATCGTCTCCGACGCCTGGTCGTTGCAGGTGATGATCGATGACCTGATGGCCCTGTATGCGGCGATCAGCCAAGGCCGGCCGGCTGAACTGCCGCCATTGCCGGTGCAGTACGCCGACTACGCGGTGTGGCAGCGTCAATGGATGGCCGCCGGCGAACGGGATCGGCAGTTGGCCTACTGGCGCGAAAAACTCGGCAGCGAACAGCCGCTGCTGGAGCTGCCACTGGATCATCCGCGTCCGGCGCAGCAAAGTTTTCGCGGGGCGCGTCTGCCGATCACCCTCGACGAATCCCTGAGCAATGCCCTGAAGGCCTTGGCCCGGCGTGAAAGCGTCACGCTGTTCATGCTGTTGCTCGGCTCGTTCCAGACCTTGCTGCATCGCTACAGCGGCCAGGCCGATATCCGCGTTGGTGTACCGATTGCCAACCGCAACCGCCTGGAAACCGAGCGTCTGATCGGCTTCTTCGTCAATACCCAGGTGCTGCGCGCCGAGTTCGACGGCCAGCTGACGGGCGCGCAATTGCTGCAACAGGTGAAGCAGACGGCCATGGCGGCGCAGATGCATCAGGACCTGCCGTTCGAGCAACTGGTCGATGCGCTGCAACCGCAACGCAACCTGAGCCACAGCCCGCTGTTCCAGGCGATGTTCAACCATCGCAGCGAAGCGGCCTCAACGCTGGCCGAATCGTTGCCGGGCATCGAGCTGGCAAACCTCAGTTGGGAACACCGCACCGCGCAGTTCGACCTGACCCTGGACACCAGTGATAACCCGCAAGGCCTGCACGCCTCGCTGACCTACGCCACTGATTTGTTCGAGCCATCGACCATCGAGCGCATGGGCCGGCATTGGCTGAACCTGTTGCAGGGCCTGGTCGAGGACATCCACCGTCCGGTCGGGCAATTGGCGTTGCTCGATGACCGCGAGCGACAACTGACAGTCGTCGACTGGAACGCCACCGCCGTCGACTACCCGTTGCATCGCAGCGTGCAGGCGCTGATCGAAGAACAGGTCGGTAAAACCCCGCAGGCGTGTGCGCTGGTGTTTGCCGAGCAACGCTTGAGCTACGCCGAACTCAATGGCCGCGCCAACCAACTGGCTCACGTGCTGATCGAGCAGGGTGTCGGCCCGGATGTGCTGGTGGGCATCGCGGTCGAGCGGTCGGTGGAAATGGTCGTGGGCCTGTTGGCGATTCTCAAGGCCGGCGGTGCTTATTTGCCGCTGGACCCGGAGTACCCGCAGGAACGTTTGGCCTACATGTTTGAAGACAGCGGCATCCAATTGTTGCTGACCCAGAGCCATTTGCTTGAGCAATTGCCGATTCCGGCCGACATTCGCAGCCTGGTGCTGGATCAGGACGGTGACTGGCTGGAAGGCCGCAGCGACGCCAACCCTGGCATTGACCTCGACGGCGAAAACCTCGCTTATGTGATCTACACCTCGGGCTCCACTGGCAAACCCAAAGGTGCGGGCAACCGTCATTCGGCACTGGTCAATCGCCTGTGCTGGATGCAACAGGCCTATCGGCTCGACGCCACGGACAGTGTGCTGCAAAAAACGCCGTTCAGTTTTGACGTGTCGGTCTGGGAGTTCTTCTGGCCGCTGTTGACCGGTTCGACCCTGGTGGTGGCTGCGCCGGGTGTTCATCGTGATCCGGCGCAGTTGATCGAATTGATCACCGCGCAACGCATCACCACGCTGCACTTTGTGCCGTCGATGTTGCAGGCGTTCCTGCAAGACCCTTCGGTGGGCCAGTGCAGCAGCCTGACCCGCATCGTCTGCAGTGGTGAAGCCCTGCAAGTGGATGCGCAGCAGCAAGTGTTTGCCAAGCTGCCGAATGCCGGTTTGTACAACCTCTATGGCCCGACGGAAGCGGCCATCGACGTCACGCACTGGACGTGCATCGAGGAAGGGCGCGACAGCGTGCCGATCGGCCAGCCGATCGCCAACCTGGGCACTTACATTCTCGATCACGAGTTGTCGCCGGTGCCGGTGGGCGTGGTTGGCGAGTTGTACCTGGGCGGCGAAGGCCTGGCCCGGGGTTATCACCGTCGCCCGTCGCTCACGGCGGAGCGCTTCGCGACCAGCCCGTTCGGTGACGGCCAGCGTCTGTACCGCACTGGCGACCTGGCGCGTTATCGCGCCGACGGGGTGATCGAATACGCCGGGCGCATGGACCATCAGGTGAAAATCCGTGGCTTGCGCATCGAGTTGGGCGAGATCGAAGCGCGCCTGGCCGAACACGCCGAAGTCCGTGAAACCGTGGTGATCGCCCAGGACGGCACGCTGCTGGTGGCGTATGTGGTGCCGGCCCGCGACGCATTGCTGCACGCCGACGACGAAACTCGCAACGCCTTGCAGCGCAGCCTCAAGGAACACCTGAGCCAGACATTGCCGGACTACATGGTCCCGCAGCATTGGCTGTGGCTGGAAAAAATGCCGGTCAGTCCCAACGGCAAACTGGAACGCAAGGCGTTGCCCAAGGCCGACACCACGGCCAGCAGCAAGGCTTACACCGCACCGACCAGCGCTATCGAACAAGCGCTGGTGGAGATCTGGCAAAGCGTGCTGGGTCGGCCGCAGGTGGGAATCAGCGACAACTTCTTCGAGCTGGGCGGCGATTCGATCATCTCGATCCAGGTGGTCAGCCGGGCGCGTCAGGCGGGGATTCATTTCAGCCCCAAAGACCTGTTCCTGCACCAGAACGTACAAAGCCTCGCGGCGGTGGCGAAGGTCGGCGACAGCGGCTTGCGCATCGACCAGGGCCCGGTCACTGGCGATACGCCGTTGCTGCCATTCCAGCAGTTGTTCTTTGAGCGCGAGATGGCCGAGCCGCACCACTGGAATCAGTCGGTGCTGCTCAAGCCAGCCAAACCGCTGCACGCCCAACACCTGGAGCGTGCGTTGCAGGCACTGGTCAGCCATCACGACGCGTTGCGTCTGGCGTTCACCCGTCAGGGTAATAAATGGACCGCGCAGCATCGCTCCCCGGCCGAGCAACAGGCGCTCTGGCAACAGTCGCCGCTGCTGTGGACCGCCGATGTCGCCGATGCGGCGGCACTCGAACAGTTGGGCGAACAGGCACAGCGCAGCCTCGAACTGGCGAACGGTAATCTGCTGCGCGCGGTGCTGGCGAACATGGCCGATGGCAGTCAGCGTCTGCTGTTGGTGATCCATCACCTGGTGGTCGACGGCGTGTCCTGGCGGATTCTGCTCGAAGACCTGCAACAAGCCTACGAGCAGTTGCAGGCGGACCAAACGCTCAAATTGCCGGCCAAGACCAGCGCCACCCAGGCCTGGGCGCGACGCTTGCAACAACACGCCGACAGCCCGGCGATGCAGGCTCAGCTGAGGTTCTGGCAAGGGCAATTGCAGGATGCGCGCAATGACTTGCCCTGCGATCGACCGCAGGGCGAGTTGCACAACCGCCACGCCTTGCATGTGCACACCCGCCTGGACAAACAGCAGACCCGCCAGCTGTTGCAGGAGGCACCGGCGGCCTATCGCACGCAGGTCAACGACCTGTTGTTGACGGCGCTGGCGCGGGTGATTGCGGACTGGACGGGCGACGCCTCGACCCTGATCCAGCTCGAAGGCCACGGTCGCGAGGCGCTGTTCGACGAACTCGATTTGAGCCGTAGCGTGGGTTGGTTCACCAGTCTGTTCCCGGTTCGGCTGACCCCGGCGAGCACGCCGCAGGACTCGATCAAGACGATCAAAGAACAACTGCGGGCGATCCCCGATAAAGGCCTGGGCTTTGGCGCGTTGCGCTACCTGGGCAACGACCGCACCCGCCAGGCGCTGCAAGCCTTGCCCGTGCCGCGCATTACCTTCAACTACCTCGGCCAGTTCGATGCCGGGTTCGGCGACGAGGCGGGCGCACTGTTCACCCCGGCCAGCGAATCGGCGGGCGCGGAGCAAAGTCCGCTGGCACCGCTGGACAATTGGCTGACCCTCAATGGCCGGGTGTATGGCGGCGAATTGAGTATCGGCTGGACGTTCAGCGGGCAGATGTTCGATCAGTCGACCATCGCCCGATTGGCGCAGGCTTATGCGCAGGAACTGGGGCTGTTGATCGAGCACTGCTGTGAGGCTCGGCATCAGGGCCTGACGCCGTCGGACTTCCCGCTGGCCGGGTTGACGCAACGCCAGCTCGATGCGTTGCCCGTGACGCCACGCCAGGTCGAAGACATTTACCCGCTGTCACCGATGCAGCAAGGCATGCTGTTCCATACCCTCTACGAGCAGCAGGCCGGCGATTACATCAATCAGCTGTGCGTGGACGTCGAAGGCTTGAACGTCGAGCGTTTCCGCGAGGCCTGGCAAGCGGCAATGGATGCGCACGATGTGCTGCGCAGCAGTTTTGTCTGGGACGGCGAGTTCAAGCGTCCGTTGCAGGTGATCCACAAGCAACTGGCCGTGCCGTTCACCTTCCATGACTGGCGCGCCCGGAGCGATGTGGCCATGGCGCTCAGCGAACTGGCGGCCGCGCAGCGCCAGCAGGGTTTTGACCTTGCCGCCGCACCGTTGCTGAACCTGACGGTAGTGCGTCTCGACACCGCGCGTTTTCACCTGATCTACACCAGCCATCACATCTTGATGGACGGCTGGAGCAATTCGCAGCTGCTCGGGGAAGTGCTGCAACGCTACAGCGGCCAGGTGCCGGCGAACACGGCGGGGCGTTATCGCGACTACATCGAATGGCTGACGCAACAGGACGCGCAGGTCACCGAAGGTTTCTGGAAGGGCCAGTTGGCCGCGTTCGATGAGCCGACCCGGTTGGCCAAGGCGCTGGTGTGGACCGGCAGCGATGCGGCCAACACCGCTCAAGGCGAGCACTTCCTGACCCTGGACCAGGCGCAGACCGCCGGGCTCAATGGCTTGGCGCGGGAACAGAAAGTCACCCTCAACACCCTGGTGCAAGCCGCCTGGTTGCTGCTGTTGCAACGCTATACCGGGCTGGACACGGTCAGCTTCGGCGCCACGGTGTCCGGACGTCCGGCGCAACTGGCCGGGGTCGAACAGCAGATCGGCCTGTTCATCAACACCTTGCCGGTGGTCGCCAGCCCTCGGGCCGAACAGCCGCTGGCGCAGTGGTTGCAACAGGTGCAGGCGCAGAACCTGGCCTTGCGTGAGCAAGAACACACCGCGCTGTTCGACATCCAGCGTTGGGCCGGGCAGGGCGGCGAAGCCCTGTTCGACAACATACTGGTGTTCGAGAACTACCCGATCTCCGAAGCCCTGCAACAGGGCGCACCGCAAGATCTGCGCTTCGGTGAAGTGGGTAACTTCGAACAAACCAATTACCCGTTGACCTTGTCGGCAAACCTCGGCGCCGAGTTGTCGTTTCAACTGAGTTTCGATCGTCAGCAGTTCGATGACGCCGCGATTGAACAACTGGCCGGGCATCTCGCGCACCTGCTGTTGCAGATGGTCGAGGCACCTGCCGCCAGTGCCGTGGGCGATCTGGCCCTGGTCTCGACCGCTGTGCGCGAGCCGCTGGCGCTACCGGTCGATGAGGTGTGCGTGCAGCGTTTGTTTGAGCTGCAAGCCGAACGCACGCCGGACGCATGGGCGCTGATTTTCGACGAGCAACGCCTGAGTTATGCCCAGCTCAATGCCCAGGCCAACCAATTGGCCCGCGTGCTGCTGCAACACGGCGTCGGCCCCGAAGTGCTGGTGGGCATTGCGGTCGAGCGTTCGACGCAGATGATCATCAGCCTGCTGGCGGTGCTCAAGGCCGGTGGCGCCTACGTACCGCTGGATCCGGAGTACCCGGCCGAGCGACTGAGCGCGATGATCGAGGACAGCGGTCTGCGCGTGCTGTTGACCCAAAGCCACCTCGCGCCGAAGTTGCCAGAAGCTGCGGGTGTGACCGTCCTGCGCCTGGATCAACTGGATTACCCTACCCGGACCGACAATCTGCCGCAGCGCAGTGGCCCGCAAAACCTGGCGTATGTGATGTTCACCTCGGGCTCCACCGGGCGCCCGAAAGGCGTTGGCATCACTCAATCGGCGCTGACCCGTCATGCCCGGGTGGCCCTGGATTTCCTCGGGCTCACGCCGCAGGACCGCTCGCTGCAATTTGCCACGTTCAACTTCGATGCCTTTGTCGAGCAGCTTTACCCGGCGCTGATTTGCGGTGCCTCGGTGGTGCTGCGCGGGCCGGACATCTGGGACAGCGAAACCTGGTATCGCGAATTGCTCGACAAGCAGTTCAGCGTCAGCGACCTGACCACTGCCTACTGGAATATGTTGGCCAAGGACCTCGCGGCGGCGGGTCATCGTGACTATGGCGCGTTGCGCCAGGTGATCGTCGGTGGCGAAGCCATGCCGCCGGAAGGTGTTGCCGCCTGGGGCCGGGCCGGGCTGGGTCATGTGCGCCTGCTGAACACCTACGGCCCGACCGAAGCCACGGTCAGCGCCACGCTGCTCGATTGCAGCGACTACGTGTCCGGCCGCAACCCGTTGCCGGTGACCATGCCTATTGGCCGGGCGTTGGGCGGCCGGGCGATTCATGTACTCGACACCCAGGGCCAGCCGGCGCCGGCCGGTGTGGTCGGTGAACTGGTGATTGGCGGTGAGCTGCTCGCACGGGGCTACTTCCAGCGCCCGGAATTGACCGCCGAGCGCTTCATTCCCGACCCGTTCGATCCACTGGGCGGTGGCCGCGTGTACCGCACCGGCGACCTCGCGCGTTATCGCGCCGACGGCGTGATCGAGTACGTCGGGCGGGTCGATCATCAAGTGAAGATTCGTGGTTTGCGCATCGAGCTCGGTGAAATAGAAACCCATCTGCTGCGGGTTCCTGCGGTGCGTCAGGCACTGGTGGTGGCGCAACCGGGCGCCATCGGTCAGCAATTGGTGGCGTACGTGGTGTTCGACGATCCGGCGCAAGCCAGTGCCGATTCGTCCACGCTGGCGGCGTTGCGCGGTGACATCAAGGCACGCCTGAAGGCCAGCCTGCCGGATTACATGGTTCCGGCCCATGTACTGTTCCTCGAATGCCTGCCCCTGAGCCCGAATGGCAAGATCGATCGCAAGGCCTTGCCGGGCGTCGATGCCAGTCTGCTGGCGTCGGACTTTGTCGCGCCTGAAGGTGCATTGGAACAGCAGATCGCCACGGTCTGGCAGGACGTACTGGAACTGGACCGGGTCGGCCGCGACGATCACTTTTTCGAACTGGGCGGGCATTCCCTGCTCGCGACGCAAGCGGTCTCGCGCCTGCGCAAACTCACGGACTGTACCTTGAGCCTGCGCGACCTGTTCAGCCATCCGCGACTCAAGGACCTGGCGGAGTGGATCGCGCGGCAGCAGGGCACACCTGAGCCGAACGGCCACGGTGTGGTGCTCAAGGCCCATGACAGCCGGCACAGCGCACCGTTGTCGCTGGTGCAGCGTCGCTTGTGGATCGCCGAGCAATTGTCCGGCGGCACCGCGGCCTATGGCATGCCGATGGCCTTGCGTTTGCGTGGTGAGTTGTCGGTGGAACGGCTGATCAGCAGTTTCGCCGAGGTGGTGCGCCGCCATGAAGTACTGCGCACCGCGTATACCCAGGACGATGAAGGTGACCCGATTGCCGTGATCGCCGAGCAGGTTGAACTGGATTTCCCGGTGATCGATTTGTCCGGTCTGTCCCGCAGTGCCCAGGAAGAATGGGTGGCACAAGCGGCACTGGAAAACGCGCGCACGCCGATTGATATGGAACACGCACCGCTGTTGCGTGGGCGGATCCTGCACCTGGGGCCGACCGAGCATGTGATGCTGTATGCGATGCACCACATCATTTCCGATGGCTGGTCGATGGGCTTGCTGGTCAACGAACTGGTGCAGATTTACCACCGCACCAAGGCCGGTGACCTGACCCCGTTGCCGGCGCTGGAGGTGCAGTATTCCGACTTCGCGCTGTGGCAGCAGGAGCTGGAACAGCAAGGCGTGCTGGCGCGTCAGGCCGAGTACTGGAAAGCGCGGCTCGCGGGCTATGACGGGCAACTGAAGTTGCCATCGGACAACCCCCGTGGCTTGACACCGTCCTATGCGGGTGACTCGGTGCAGTTCCAGCTCACCACGCCACTCAGCACGGCCTTGCGCCAGTTGTCGATGGACGCGGGCGTCACGCTGTACAGCACGCTGCTGGCCTCGTTCCAGGTGTTGTTGCACCAGGTCAGCGGCGTTGCGGATGTGTTGGTCGGCGCCGACGTGGCCGGGCGTGAACAGCCGGAGCTTGAACGGTTGATCGGCTTCTTCGTCAACGTCTTGCCGTTGCGTTCGCAGTTCGACGCCACCACGCCGTTCGCCCGATTCCTGGGCCAGACCCAGGAATCCCTACTCAGTGCCCTGGAGCATCAGGACCTGCCGTTCGACATGATCGTTGACGCCTCGGACGTGCCGCGGCACAAGGGCATGAACCCGCTGGTGCAAGTGTTGTTCGTGATGAACAACCTGCCGGGACGCACCCAGGCCATCGGCGGTTTGAGCGTGGAATCGCTGCCGGCGCTGGAGACCCATTCTAAATTCGACATGGCGTTGTTCGTTGACGATGAAGCAGGGCAATTGCTGGGTAATTGGCAATTCGCCACAACCTTGTTCGGACACGAGCGCATCCAGTACCTGGTGAAGGCCTGGATAGCCCTGTTGGAACAGATCGTCGCTGATCAGGACATTCAATTGGGAGCTATCAGCATGCCAGTCGACAATTTAGCGGTGGCCACCAAGCCTGCCGTCCCCGGACCCAAGGCCGACAAACTCGGTAAGTTCCTCAAGCGCGGCGCCGCCCCGGCGGCCAAGGCCCGACCGACGCCGATCCGCGAATCGCTGATCGCTGCGCCACAGCCGTTCCCGCTGCTGCTGGAACCGAATGAGCCGCATCTGGACTTGATCGAGTGGATCAACAACAACCGGCCGCTGATCGAAGAAAAACTCGCCAGGCACGCCGGGATTCTGTTCCGTGGTTTCGAACTGGACGGCATTCAGGGCTTCGAGGCGTTTGCCGAAGCGATCCAGCCAGGGCTTTACGGCCAGTACGGCGATCTGCCGAAGAAAGAGGGCGGCAAGAACACCTACCGCTCCACGCCGTACCCGGAACGCAAGATGATCCTGTTCCACAACGAGAGCTCCCATCAGGACCGCTGGCCGCGCAAGCAAATGTTCTATTGCGAGCAAGCCGCGCCCATTGGCGGTGCGACTCCGGTGGTGGATTGTCGGTTGATGTACGAAAAACTGCCGGCGGACCTGCGCGACAGGTTCGAGGAAAAAGGCCTGCTTTACGTGCGCACCTTCACCGACAACCTCGACGTGTCCTGGCAGCACTTCTTCAAGACTGAAGACCGTGCCGAAGTCGAGGCCCGTTGCCGGGCCGGCGGCATCGAATGGCGCTGGCTCGAGAACAACGAATTGCAAACCCGCACCCCAGGCCCGGCCATCATTCGTCACCCGGTGACCGGCGCCAAATCGTTCTTCAACCAGGTGCAACTGCATCACATCTATTGGCTGGAGCCGGACGTGCGGGAAGACCTGTTGTCGATGTTCGGCCTGGACCGCTTGCCGCGCCACGTGTTCTACGGCGACGGCACGCCGATCGAAGACGAAGTGATGCAACGCATCGGTGACTTGTACGAAGAATGCGCGGTGCGTTTCGACTGGCAAAAAGGCGACGCCATCCTGCTGGACAATATGCTGGTGGCCCACGCCCGTGACCCGTTCGAAGGCCCGCGCAAGATTGTCGTGGCCATGGGCGACATGTTCGACCGCAGCGCCCTTGAACGCGAAATGAACACCGAGGAAACCGGAGCATGAACGAGGTATCGATGGACCAGCAGGACCTGGGTTACGCCTTGACGCCTGAACAGCAACGGTGGCTGGAGCAGTTGCCCAAGGCCCCGGCCTGTGGTGATGCGCTGCATTTCCTGGAGATCGAGATCCGCGGCGCCCTCGATCCGCAGCGGGTGCAAAACGCACTGGATCGCTTGCTGGCGCAACAGCCGATGCTGGTTGCGCGGCTGGGCAAGGCGCCGGGATTCCATGGTGTCCGACAGTTCGTCGGGGGGGCGGAGCGCTACCCGCTGAGCGTGCAGGCGCGGGTCGATACCCCGGCCGGTATTCAGGCTCAGCTCAGCGAATGGGCGGAACGTGCTTTTGTCGTCGGTGAATCCGAAGGCGCGCAAGCGGTGCTCTATCGCCTGGCCGATGATCAATGGAAATTGGTCTTGGGCCTGGCCCGGCACAGCCTCGATCAAAGCGGCGTGCGGTTGCTGTATCAGCAATTGGTGCGGGCCTATGGGCAACAGTCGGCGGCGGACGACGAAGAGACCGGTGAATTCACCCAGTACCTGGAATGGCGCAGTGAAGTGGTGCTCGACGAAGACGCGGCCGGCGCACGTACTTACTGGCAGGAACACCTGCAAGGCGCCGATCCCGATTTGAGTACTCCGTGGCTGGCCTATCGCAACGCGAATCCTGGATTGTCGTCGGCCACTGAATCGCTGGCGCTCACGCTCGATCCGGCACTGCGCAGCGGTTTGCAGCAAGTGGTCGGGGCGTTGGAGCAATCGCCGAGTGTGGTGCTGCAAGCGGCCTGGTGGCTGTTGCTGGGTCGGCTCAGCGGGCATCAACAGGTGCTGGTCGGGGTGCGGCATGACAGTCGCGAAGATTACCAATACTTCAGTAATGCCGTGGGCGTGTTCGAGAAAACCCTGCCGCTGAACCTGTCACTGACGGCGAATGCAGCATTCAGCACTTGGGTGGCGGAGTTGGCGGCGCGCCTGGATGAGCACCGTACGTGGCAGGAATACTGGTCGCCTGAACTGGCGCCGACGGCGGCTCGCCCGGCCTATGGTTTTGCCGTGTGCCGGGCCATGCAAGCCGCGACGTCCGCTGATCTGCAATGGACTCCGCGTTTGGCGGTGCGCGAAGCACGGTTTGAATTAATGCTTGAACTGGAAACGGACGAGGCGGGCAGCGCCCACGGGTTCCACCTGCATTACACCCCGTCCCGTTACTCGGTTCAGGCGATGGAAGGGTTGCTGGAGCAGCTGCGCGTATTGCTCGAAAACATCGTTGCCAATCTTCACGCCGAACTCGGTCAACTGAACGTGTTGGGAGCCGCCGAACAACAGCGCTTGCTGTCGATAAACCCGCCAGCGCGAGCACGGGTCGATAGCCGGTTCTTGCCGCAGCGCATTGCCGACTGGGCCCGGACCACGCCGCAAGCCATCGCCTTGACTGACGGCGATCGACGCCTGAGTTACGGGCAGTTGCAGACGAAGGTCGAGGTGTTGGCCCAGGCATTAAAAGCCCAGGGCATGGCGCCGGGGGCTATCGTCGCGCTGGCCTTGCCACGCTCGGCGGAGCTGGTGATCGCCATGCTCGCGGCGTGGCGCATCGGCGCCGCGTACCTGCCGCTGGACCCGCAATGGCCGCAAGCCCGTCAAGCCTTGATGCTGGAACAGGCCGGCGCTGCGTTGCTGCTGGTGGACGCCGGGCACATCGCGCAATGGCACGATTATCCGTTGCCTCTGGCGACCGTGGATCGTGTGCTGCAATCGACCCCGGCGAGCACGTCGGCCATCACCCACGATACACAGGGCGATCAGGCGGCGTACGTGCTGTTCACCTCCGGCTCCACCGGTATGCCGAAAGGCGTGGTCATCGAGCACCGGCAATTGCTCAATTACACCGCTCACGTCAGCCAGGCCCTGGGGCTGGATCAATGCCAGCAGTTTGGTTTCACCTCCACGGTGGCGGCGGACCTGGGCAACACGGCGCTGTTCGGCGCCTTGTTCAACGGCGCCGCGCTGCATGTGGCCAGCGATGAGCAAATGCAGGACGGCAATTTGTTTGCCGACTTCCTGCAACGGCAAGCCATCGATTGCCTGAAGATCGTTCCGTCGCACCTGGCCGCGCTGCTCGACAGCGAACGCGCGCAACTGCCGCGCACGCTGGTGCTGGGCGGTGAGCCGATTGCCCAGGCATTGGTGCAACGGATCGCCGGTTTGCGCAGTGATTGCCGGGTGTTCAATCACTACGGCCCGACCGAGGCCACGGTTGGCGTGCTGGTTCATCCGCTGGATCTGGAGGCGGCTGTGCCTGACGCCGGCGTGCTGTCCCGGGTGTTGGGCAACAATCAGGTGTTTGTACTCGACGATAACCTGCAACTGGCACCGGTCGGTGTGCTGGGCGAGTTGTACCTCGGCGGCGCGCAGTTGTGTCGTGGCTACGTGAATGTCGAGGCCGATTCGCAAGTGTTCATCCAGAGCCCGTTCAATCCGCAGGAGCGCCTGTACCGCACCGGCGACCTGGCCCGCTATCGCCCGGATCTGGCGATTGCGTTGCACGGTCGGCGCGATCAGCAAATCAAGGTACGGGGTTTTCGCATCGAACTGGCAGAGATCGAAGCCGAGTTACTGCGTGTGCCGCAGGTCGCGCAAGCACTGGTGTTGCCGGGGCCGTCCGCACAAGACGGGATGCTCGCGTTCATCGTGCCGCATCAGGCGCCTTCGGCGACTTTGCTCGATGCCGTTCGCGACGAACTGGCGCTGCGTCTGCCCAGTGTGATGCTGCCGCAGCACTTGCAGTTGATCGACAGCTTCCCGCGACTGGCTAACGGCAAGGTTGACCGCAAGGCCTTGCAACAACTCGCGTCCACCTCGGCTGACGATGAAGGCATGCAGCCCCGCGATGCTCTTGAACAATTGCTGGTGACGCGCATGGCGCAGTTGCTGGGGGTTGGGCGTCTGGGCATCGACCGGGATTTTTTCGCCGCCGGGGGCCATTCCTTGCTGGTGATCAAACTGGTGGCCGGCATTCGCAAGTTGTTGCAGTGCGAAATCCAGCCGGGCGTGGTGTTTGACCATCCGACCGTGGCGGGTCTGGCGGCGGCGTTGCGCTCCCGAGAAAGCAGTCCGGGTCAGTTGGAGAAAATCGCCCAGGCGCGGTTGCGTCTGGACAACATGAGCCCCGAAGAAAAAGCGTTGCTCACCGAAAAAGCCCGGCAACTGCAGAACGCCAAGGCTGCACAAAACGGTTGAAGTAGCAGAAAAAAAGGCCGACGCCCAATGCGTCGGCCTTTTTTTTGAATTTTTGCGCAAATGATAAATAAACTCATTCCGGTTTTTGCACGGTGCTGCGTCTTACTTACGTAAGCAGATAAATCGAGCCGGGCAGGGTAGCCACAGGGTTCAGTTTTTCCCAGCCGTACACATTTTTACCGCTGCCCGGACAAACGATCGAGCCCGGGGAGGGGCCGGTCATCGACTTGCGACGTGTTGCCCGAGATGGCAGCCGATCCAGGCGGTTCACAGGTCCAGGCAGCGGCAGGGCACTCGGTTGCCCATGGATCCTATCCATTTCAATTAAAAATAGAGAGCACGATGTCAGCAATTCATGAGTTGAAACCTCTGTTCAAGGCCTTGGTCATTGCCCGAACCCTGCGCTCGCGTCGCTCGTTGGCCGGCCTGGGCATGGCTTGCCTGCTGCCGCTCAGCGCGCAGGTCCACGCCGAAGACTTCACCCTCGACATTCCTGCCCAGCCTTTGCCCCAGGCGCTGCAGGCGTTTGGCACGCAGACCAATCAGCAGGTGATCTACAGCGCCGATGACATGGCCGGCCTGCGCAGCACACGCGTCAGCGGCAAGTTGAGCAGCGAAGCGGCGATTGCCCAATTGCTCAAGGGCACGGGCGTGCACTACAGCTTTGAAGGCAACACGCTGATGGTGGTACGCGGCAGTTCGACCGAGGGTCTGGAACTGGGCGCTACCACCATCAACGCGCAACAGGTGGGCGCGACCACCGAAGGTTCGAATTCCTACACCTCGAATGCCGTGACCATCGGCAAGGGCACCCACACCCTCAAGGAAATCCCGCAGTCGGTCACGGTGATGACCCGCAAGCAAATGGATGATCAGGAAATCGTCGATCTCAAGGACGCGGCCAACAAGACCACCGGACTGGTTGGTGCCCAAGGCGTTGGCAGAGGTTTGATCCTCTCTTCGCGCGGTTTCCAGATCGATGACTGGCAGTACGACGGTGTGCCGATCCCGCGCAACACTTACGCGCTGGGCAATTGGGCCACGCAGGACTTGATTTTCTTCGACCGCATGGAAGTGCTGCGCGGTGCGTCGGGCTTGCTGCAAGGCACCGGCAGCCCGGGTGGCGCAGTCAACCTGGTGCGCAAGCGCGGTCAGGCCACACCGACCGTGACCCTGACCGGCAAGGCCGGCTCCTGGGATCACTACGGTCTGCAACTGGACGCCGGCGGGCCGTTGAACCAGAACGGCACCATTCGTGGACGCTTCGTGGCCGATCAGGACGACACCCACACGTTCGTTGATTCCGAATGGTACAAGACCACCTCGCTGTACGGCGCGCTGGACTTCGATCTGAGCGAAGCCACCACCGTGGGCGTGGCGGTCAGCCAGTCCGACGGCGAATCGCGCTCGAATGTCCGCGGCTTCCCGCGTTACTCCGACAGTAAACCCATCGACCTGCCGCGCAGCACGTACACCGGGGCGAAGTGGAACCATTCGGATATCGACGTCACCACGCTCTACACCGATCTGGAACACCGTTTCAACGACGACTGGGCCTTCAAGATCGGCGCCGTGCGCATGACGGAAACCAACAAGGCGAAGAACCAGCGGGTGCAATCCACCGGCGATGGCATCAATCCCGATGGCAGCGGCGTGCAATACGCGGACTTCGTGACGGACATGGACTCCACCAAAGTCGCTCTGGACATGAACCTCACCGGCAAGTTCGAAGCCTTGTCCATGCCGCAGGAAATCATGGTGGGCGGCAACTATTCCAAATACACCTCGGACGACAAATACGCCCGAACCTTCAATGACAGCTCCGACAATATCTTCGACATTGATCACAACCGTCCGGAGATCAGCTACGAAGGCTTGATCAATAGCCCCGGTGGTCGTGGGACTCCCAGCCAATACGACATCCGCCAGAAAGGCCTGTACGGCAGCTGGCGGGTCAAGCCTGTTGAAGACCTGACCCTGGTGCTCGGCTCGCGCGTCAGTTGGTACGACTACAATTACAAGTCTTCGACCCAGACCGCGACCGGCATTACAGAAGATCCAAAAAGTACCGCCACCGAAACCGGGGAAGTCACGCCCTATGCCGGTGTCGTCTATGACCTGAGCCGCGAATGGGCGGTCTACGCCAGTTACACCGACGTATATACACCGCAGACCGAACGCGATACCGCCGGCGCGGTACTCAAACCGATTATCGGCAGTAACTACGAGATTGGTCTCAAGGGCGAGTTGATGGATGGCCGGATCAATACCTCCGTGGCCCTGTTCCGTTACGACCAGGAAAACCGTGCCGTTCTCGATACGCAGGGTGCGCAAACCTGCGACGGTTGGTTTTGCTCGACGGCATCGGGCAAAGTGCGCAGCCAGGGTCTGGACGCCGAAATCAGCGGCGAAGTGATCGACAATCTGCAACTGTTTGCCGGCTACACCTACAACACCACCAAATACCTCGACGACCCTGACAACGAAGGCAAAATCTTCAGCTGGTGGACGCCTAAACACATGCTGCGTGTGTGGGGCAATTATCAGTTGAGCGGCGACTGGAGCCGTGTGAGTACAGGCCTGGGCTTTACCGCACAAACCCACACGATAGGTTTCGACCACTCCGTCAACGTTCCGGGTTACACCGTGTGGAATGCCCGCGTCGGTTACCAGCTCACCCCGGAAATCGAGCTGGCGATGAACGCCAACAACCTGTTTGACAAGACCTACTTCGCAGCGGCCTACAACCAGATCAACGGCAACAACAACTACGGTGATCCACGCAACGTGATGTTCAGCGTGAAATACACACCGCAGTTCTGAGTCCTTTGCACTAGCGTCAAAGTCCCGGTCCGCGCCCTTTTACCAGGGGCGCGGGCTAATCTTGTAGCAGCTGCCGAGCAGCGCGAGGCTGCGTTCGGCTGCGCAGCAGTCGTAGACCCTAAATGCACGGTGTATCTGACAGACTGCAGTGCCTGATTTCACGACTGCTTCGCAGCCGAACGCAGCCTCGCGCTGCTCGGCAGCTGCTACGGTATTGCCGGAAGCACAAACAAAAACGCAGAAGCCATGGCTTCTGCGTTTTTGTTTGCCGTCGCTTGGTCAGCTACATGACTCGCCCTGGCAGCCGAGGAACACTTCGGTAAACGACTCCAGTAGCGACTCGCTGTAGATCATGCTGCGGTGCGGCAGTGGTGAGTGGATCGAGGTGTGCAATTGGCCTGTCACGTTGTGGGCCATGAGCAGTTGTTCCGAATACAGCACTTGCTCCAGGGTTTTATGCGACAGCGACCACCAGCAACTGGCCTTGACCTTGAGCAGCGGCAGCGAGAAGGCATTGAACGCGTCCACCAGGCGATCGTGAATCGCATAGGCCTGGGCGTTCATGATCTCCTGCTTGATACCTTCCAGGGTCGCGATCATCTCTTGCTCGCCGGTGGCCGTCTGTTCGCTGGCCCAGCGATAGAAGGCCTTGAGGTCGGCCGTCGGGTTCCGGGCGATGAAGCTCGCCGCCGCCGGTTCCAGATGCGCGAACATCAGGTTGAATACTTCCAGTGCCGCCAGCAGTTCGTTTTCCACGCTGAGGTGGTTCGGGTTGTCTTCTTCCAGAGGCTTGCGCGGCAGGTCGGCAGGCAGGTCACGTTCCGGCAGAGTGGTGTCGACGAGGCCGAGGAAGGTCACTTCCTTGCCCTGGCGTTCCAGGTGGGCGGCGACGTCCATGGCAATCGCGCCACCCAATGACCAGCCCATCAATCGATAGGGACCGTGGGGCTGCTTCTCGACGATCTGTGCGCTGTAGTCGGCAATCATCTGCGCCCAGCTCTGTGCGTTCGAGTCTTTGTCGGCAAAGCCTTTGTGCATCACGCCGAAGGTCCGGGCATGGGCACTGAGTTTTTTCGCCAGCGGCTGATAACAGAACACGATACCGCCGCTGGGGTGCAGGCAGAACAGTGGCGGTGCCGACGCTGTCGAGGCATTGAGTTCGACCACGCATTGCACATGCTGCTGATGCTCCAGGGCGATGAATCTGGCCAGTGCCTGGACATTGGGGTGAGCCAGCATGTGTTGCAGCGCCAGTTTGATGCCCAGGCGCGCGTTAAGGGTCGAGATGAATTGAATGGCCAGAATCGAATGGCCACCGAGTTCGAAAAAGTTGTCGTCCAGGCTGACACGCTCGACCTGCAACGCTTCTTGCCAGAGTTCGGCGAGCGCCTTTTCCAGGGGCGTTTCAGGAGCAATGAAGTGCCGCTGCGTCTGGCTGAGGTCGGGCTGCGGCAGGGCCTTGCGGTCGAGCTTGCCGTTGGGGCTCAACGGCATGGCGGCCAGTACCAGCAGATGGTTGGGCACCATGTAGTCCGGCAGATTGGCCTTGAGCTCAGCCTTGAGGGTTTCGCGCAGGTCGAGTTGTTGCTGCTCGCTCAGCGAGTCGCTTTGGGCCACGACATAGCCGACCAACTGCAAACCCACCGCGCCTTCCCGGGCAACTACTAACGCTTCGCGGACCTGCGGCGATTGCAGCAGGCATGACTCGATTTCCCCGAGTTCGATGCGGAATCCGCGGATCTTCACCTGGTGATCCAGCCGGCCTGCATACTCGATCACACCGTCGGCGCGATAGCGCGCCAGATCGCCGGTGCGATAGAGACGACCGCCGCCCTGAACATCGAACGGGTCGGGGATGAAGCGCTCGGCCGTGAGCTCAGGTCGCTTGAAGTAGCCGCGTGCGAGCAGGTCGCCGGCAATCACCAGTTCACCGACGACGCCCACCGGCACTGGCTGGCCGCCGGCATCGAGCAGGTAAATCGCCCGTCCGGCCAGAGGCTGGCCGATCGGCATGCTTTTGGGCAGGGCGATTTGCCCTGTCACGTAGTCGCTGCAATCCAGCACCGTGGCGCTGACTGTCGTTTCCGTCGGCCCGTAGGTGTTCAGCAGCTTCACGTGCCCAAGGCCGGCCTTGCCCCAGGCCGCCACGCCCTCCGGTGGCATCGCTTCGCCACCGACGATCACTTGCCGCAGTGCACCGTAGTCGCGCTGACCGGCAGCGGCGAAGTCCTTGGCCAGCATGTTCCAGTAGGTGGTGGTCAGGTCGCTGACGCTGAACTGTTTGTCGAGCAGTTCGCGGTACCAGGTTTCACTGTCCCAGATATCCGGCCCGCGCAGCACCACCGAGGCGCCGCAGATCAACGCCGGGTAAAGCTGCTCGACAAAGGCATCGAAGTTGAACGTGGCGAACTGCAGGGACCGGTCCTGTGCGGTCAGGCCGAGAAACTCCAGCGCCACCTGGGCGTGACGGGTCAACGCCGCCTGGGTGATGCCGACCCCTTTGGGACGACCGGTAGAGCCGGACGTGAACATCACATAGGCGAGGTTTTGGCCGGTGGTGCGGCAGGGCGGGTCAAGTGCGGGCAGCGTCCCCCGGACATCGATGTCGTCGACGCAGCGTCGCTGGACGCCGGGCATCGATGGCAGCCGACCAAGCAGCGAACGCTGACTCAGCAACACGCTCAGGCCACTGTCTTCAATCATCCAGGCCAGGCGTTCCTGCGGATAATCGGGATCCAGCGGGACATAGGCGCCGCCAGCCTTGAGCACCGCCAGCAGGCTGATGATCATCTGCGCCGAACGCTCCACGGCAATGCCCACCAGCACTTCCGGTCCGACACCCTGTGCAATCAAGGCGTGGGCCAGACCATTGGCGGCGGCGTTGAGCTGGGCGTAACTGAGCTGAAGATCGTCGCAGATCAGCGCCACCGCGTGCGGTGTGGCCAGCGCCTGGCGTTCGAACAATTGATGCACGCCTTCCTCGGGTTGGGCCGACACGGGCGGGTTCCACTGCTGCAACTGCACCTGTCGCTCATCCTCGCCCAGCAACGGCAGGTCGCCGAGCGCGCGATCAGGATCATCGACCAGTGCCTGTAGCAGATTCTGCCAGTGCCGGGCCAGACGCTCGATGGTTACAGGGGTGTAGAGATCGCGGCTGTATTCCAGGCTCGCTGCCACGCCGTGTGGCGAGTACGTGACGTCCAGTGACACATCGAATTTGGCCTGGCTCGACCCCGCGTCAAGGAACTCCAGCGTCAGTCCGTCCAGATCGATGTGCGCCGGCTCTGCGCTGTCGGCACGCCAGTTGAACAGCACCTGGAACAGTGGATTGGCTTGCGCGCTGGCCTGCAATTGCAGGGCATCGAAACTCAACTCCAGCGGGTAATCCGCGTGGTCCAGCGCCGCCAGGGATTCACGGCGCAGGCGCTGCAGGAAATCGCTGGCGGACAGCAACGGATCAAGGCGTACGCGGTACACCTGACTGCTGACAAAGAAGCCGACCAGCGCTTGGGTTTCGCTGCGATTGCGCGTGGCATTCGGCACGCCGACGGTAAAGTCCTGCTGACCGCTGTAACGGCTCAACAACAGTTGCCAGGCCCCGAGCGCGACTACGAACGGCGTCAGGCCCTGTTGCTGGCAGAAGCGGTTCAGGGCAGCCGAAAGTGACCCCGGCAGTTCGAACTCATGCTGGCCGGCCGGATGGCGGTGTTGCGCGCTGCGGGGGAAATCCACCGGCATATCCAGGGTCGGCAACGGAGTGCCGAGGTAGTTTTGCCAGTAGTCGGCGCTGTTGGCGCAGGTTGCGCTATGCAGGTAGTCACCGCGTTGCCAGGCGGCGTAGTCGGCGTATTGAATCGCCGGACGTGGCAGCGGCGGGGCGTCTGCGTCGCTGGCCTGCGCGAAGGCACGGTTCAGGTCCTGCATCAGTATCGCGTTGGACCAGGCATCGGAGACGATGTGGTGCATGTTCATCAGCAACAGCTGTTCTTCGGTGCCGATCTTGAGCAAGGTCGCGCGCATCAGCGGCGCCTGGCGCAGGTCGAACGGCGTGCCGGCCTGGGTCTCGATACGTAGCGCGATCCGATTGGTGCGGGCTTCGTCCGACAAACCTGACAGGTCTTCATGGCCGAGCACCAGTGTTGCCTGCGCATCGACCACCTGCATGGCGCAACCATCGATTTCGACGAAGGCACTGCGCAAAATATCGTGACGCTCAAGCACCTTGTTCAGGGCTGTTTCCAGCCGCCGGGGCGCCAGGGGGCCGGTGATGCGCATGACACGGGGCAGGTTGTAGGCGGCGTTGTCCGGTGACAGTTGCTGGAGAAACCACAGCCGCTGCTGGGCGAAAGACAGCGGCGCCGGGCGCTGGTTGGCGCGGGCGGTTATCCCTTGGGGTTGATCACCGGCATCGGCCAGCAACAGCGCCAGTACATCATCATCGATCAAGTCGTTCATCGGGGCTCTCGTAGTCGGCGGTGGATCGTTCAGGCGGTCGCCAACGGTTTTTTTTGCGCGACGAGCTTGCCGCCTTCCATTCGCACCAATTGGTCGGCGACATCGAAGTAACGGTCGTCGTGGGAAATGACGATGATGGTCTTGCCCAGGTATTTGAGTTCCGGCAACAGCTCGGTGTAGAAGATGCGCCGGAAGGCCGGGTCCTGGTCGGCCGCCCACTCGTCGAACACCAGCACCGGGCGTTCTTCCAGCCAGGCGTTCAACAGGGCCAGGCGTTTGCGCTGGCCGGTGGACAGGTCGGTGGTGCTGAAGGCGCCATCGCGGATGCTGACCTTGTGCGAGATTTCCAGGCGTTCCAGGTAACGGTTGGCGTCTTCGGGAACGTTCTGCTCGCCTTGCACCAATTCGTCGAACAGGTAGTAGTCGGCGAAAATCGTGGTGAACAACTGGCGATAGTCGTCGCGGCTATGCGCCAGGACCGGCTTACCGTTAAGGATGATTTCCCCGCCCTGGGGCGCATACAGCCCCAGCAACAACTTGATCAGCGTGGTCTTGCCGCCGCCATTCTCGCCGACGATAAACACGATCTCGCCCTGAGCGATGGACAGGTTGACCGGTCCGAGGGCGAAGGGCTTGCTGCCGTCCACCGCCGGGAAGGCGAAATGCACATCGCGCATTTCAAGGTGTTCGACCACCGGTTTCGGCGCGTCTTTGTCACTGAGCAGCAGGTGCGGTTCCGGCGAGGAAAACTGCTCCGCCAGGTCGGCAATGCGCTTGAACGCAATGTTGGCGCGGCTGACCACCGGCAGGGTGGTGACCAGGTATTCCATCGGGCCTTTCATGTACAGCAGCACCAGCACGAACCCGCTGAGCACCGCTTTATCGGTGCCCAGCCACAGCGATTGCAGGGCCAGCGCCAGGCCGATCACCACGAAAAACAGCATCGAGCCAAGGGTCTTGGCCACCACGAAGGTGTTGACCGCGCGGATGTGCGTGTTGCAGATGAAATCAGCGGTGCCTTCGATACGTTGGCTGAACATGCGTTGGCGGCGCGGACGATGGATACGCAGTTCCTTGGCGCCGGCGGCAATCGCGCTGTAGTGCTTTTGCAGTTCGTCCTCGGCTTCGCGAGCCGCCTGGAAACCCTTGATGCCCTTGGTCCGGGCCACGTATTGCAGCGCGGTGCCGATCACCAGGGCCACCAGCAACAAGGCAAACATCGGCAACGACAGGTAGGCCAGGTAGCTCAGGCAGCCGAGGGTGACGGTGAACGCAATGGCCAGCGGCGCGAAGGAAAAGGCGAAATCACTGACGGTGTCGACGTCATGGGTCAGCACCGGAATCAGTCGATAACTGCGGAAGCGCTCGATCTGTTCGATCGGTGCCAACAGGACTTTTTCCCCCAGGGATTTACGCAGCCCGGCAATGATGTGTTGCCCGACATGGTTGGTGCCGATGTCCGACAGGATCGACGTCAGCAACGCCACCGCGCACAGGCCGATAAAGGTTGCCAACACTCGGGTTGACGGGGTGGCGGCGGCGTTCAGCGCGTCATTGATGGTCGCCAGTAACGCGGTGATGCTGAGGCCGCCGAGCATGCCGAGCATGATCGACACCACAACGATGACCCGGAAAGGCCTGAGCAGGCCGAGGACTTCACTGAAGGCTCCGCGGGATTTTGAGGTCATGGAAGTTTCCGCTTCAAGTGCCGCTAAAGGGCAAAGGTTCAAGAGTTTGGCTGCTTAAAAGACGAAACCCGTGGGCGACGATTTAGCCGCGCACGGGTTTGTTGCAGGTCATGCGACAGCAGGTGGGAGCCTCAAAGATCCCGCGCGACGCGAAAACCGATCCAGTCGCCACGGGTGTCGGGGTAGGTGGCATTACGGTTGCCCGAACGCGAGAACACCGGAGCTTCGCCCCAGTCATTGCCGCGAATGCGCCGGGCCGTGCATTCGCCGGTCAACCAGGCGCTGCCATCGCTGGGTGCACCGACGTAGTTGTCGTTGTAGCAATCGGCGGTCCACTCGTAGACGTTGCCGTGCATGTCGTACACGCCGAAGGCGTTGGCCGGGAAACTGCCCGCCGGAGAGGTGAAGTTGTAGCCATCGGCGGCGCCGTAGGTGTTGGCGTGTTTGGCGATGCTGTATTCCTTGCCTTCATCGAACGGGAAGGGGAACGGGCCGCTGCTGCCTGCGCGGGCGGCATACTCACGCAGCGATTCGCTGACCAGTCGATAGTGTTTGCCGGTCTTCTTCGAGAGCCAGGCCACGTAGGCATTGACCTCGGGGAAGTTCATGCACACCGCCGGATGCCTGGCCGTACGTTCATAGCGCGGCACGCCAGCCTTGCACTCGCGGCCTGGCCGGGTGTCGCCGTCGGGCATGACGTAACCGCTGTCGCGCAGGTACGCGTCCCACTCGCCGGCCAGCACCTGAAAGCGACTGATGGCCAGCGGTTTGGCGAAGGTCACCGGGTGCAACGGACCTTCGTCGGGCTCGCGACCCACCTCATTGTCCGGGGTGCCCATGGTGAAGGTCCCGGTGGGCAGCACGACCATCTCTGGGCAGTCCTTGCAGTCCTTGAACACCTTGCCGGGCTGGGCGGGTGCGGCAGCCTGAGCGGCGCCGGGCAGCAGGCCTGCAACCACGGCGGCGAAGGCCAGTGCGGGGAGCGTCTTCAGGGAAAAGCTACGCAGCTCACTGTTCATCATTGCTCTCGATAAAAAGTTGAAAGGAATCAGGGGGGCAACTTCCGCCGCGACACAAATCTCTGTAGCAGCTGGCGAAGCCTGCGTTCGGCTGCGAAGCAGTCGTAAAATCAGAAACTGCAGTGCGTCAGGTAGACCGCGTTAGCCGGATTCACGACTGCTTCGCAGCCGAACGCAGGCTTCGCCAGCTGCTACAGATCGCATTACGACATTAACCATGGGGCTGGCGATCAGAGCTGTTTGCCGAGCAACGCGATGAAGCGGTCGACTTCAGCTTCGGTGTTGAGCAGCCCCGGTGCCGTGCGGATCACCGGGCCGACGTCGCGCTCCACGGCATCGGCGATCACGCGGTGTTGCATCAACCAGGCGGCGATCTTGTCGCTGTCCTGGCCCTTGACCCGGAAGAAGCTGAAACCGGATGACAGCTCGGGGCTCAGGGGCGTGACCAGTTCGATCTGCGGGTGCGCTTGCAGGCGTTTTTTCATATAGCTGTTCAGCGCGTGGATACGCGCCTGAACATCGGCCTTGCCCCATTGCAAATGCAGCTTGAAGGCTTCGTTCAGTGCCCAGCGGTGCTCGAACGAGTGGTAGCCGCCCGGTGTCATGGTGGTGGAGAACGCCGTGGCTTCGGAGAAGGTCGGGATGATCGGCGTGACGTATTTGACCTGTTCACTGCGGCTGCAAACGATGCCGGTGCCACGGGGGCCGAACAGCCATTTGTGGGTGCCGGCGATGAAGAAGTCGCAGTTCATGGCGGGAAAACTCAAGTCCTCGACACCAAAACCGTGCACGCCGTCGACCAGGTAAATAATGCGGTCCTGGTCGGCACGGCCGCGGTTGTGCTTGTCCACCAACGCACCGATGTCGGCGATCGGCAGTTTCACGCCACTGCCGGAGTGCACCCAGGTCATGCCAAGCACACGGGTTTCGGGTTTGATGTTCTGGTCGATCGAGGCAAGGATCTCCGCTTTGGACACCGTCTGCGGATCCTTGAACAACCTGATCTTGCGCACCCGGGTGCCGTCCCGCTGAGTGCGCAAGTCGAGAATGGTGTGGGTCGCGTAATGCTCGTGGGCGGTGGTGAGGATTTCCTGGTCGGGGCGCACATGAACGCCGCCGTAAATCATCGCCAGGCCTTCGGTGGTGCTGCCGGTCAAGGCGATCTGTCTGGCATTGGCTTGCAGGTAGCGACCGGCCCAGACACGCACCTCTTCTTCACGCTGCTCGATCACGCCCAGGTCCCAGTCCATCGCCAGCCCGGGGTTTTTATCGAGGGCGGCACGGTGCATCTCGATCGCTTCACGCACAGGTTTTGGGTGCGAGGTGATCAGGAAGTTGGAGAAATGCAGGTAATCCGGTTCCTGGTCGAACAGTTGCCGCAGTTGCGCCCATTTGTCCCCAGGCAGCGAGGGCAGTGGTGTGGCGTTGGCGACGTTGTCCAGGCCGGCAGTCAAGGGCAGGCCGGCGGCGAGGATCCCGGCCTGTTTCAGAAAAGTGCGACGATCGCTCATGGTGTGCTCGTGCCTTGTTGTGAAATCAGCGCCGGCTTGGCGGCTTTCTGTACCTGATCCCAGACTCGCAGGAAGTTGCCGCCCCAGAGCTTGGCGATGTCTGCTTCGGAGTAGCCGCGCGAGATCAGTTCCGCCGTGACATTGCGAATGTCGCCGACGTTTTCCCAGCCTTTGACGCCGCCTCCTTCGTTGAAGTCGGAGCTGATGCCGACATGATCGATGCCGATTTTTCGCACCGTGTAATCGATGGCGTCACCGAGGTCCTTGAGGCTGGCTTTGGGTTCTTCTTCAAGAATTGCGTAGAGACGGCTGGCGTACTGGCCGAATTTTTTCTCGGGCCAGGCAGCGATGACCGGGTCGCCCGGCATCAATGCCATGGCGAGGTTCGGCAGGGGCGGCAGGTCGAACTCTTTGCGCAGTTCGTTGAGTTTGTCCTGGGTGGTCTGGGTCAGCGGGCGCAGGTATTGAGAGAAGCCGACTACTTGCACCACGCCACCGCTGTTCTTGATCAGCTGCATTTCCTTGTCGCTGAGATTGCGCGGGATATCGACCATCGCCCGTGGCGCCGAGTGCGAAGCGACCATCGGCGTGCGGCTCAATTGCGCGACTTGCTCCAGGGCCTTGGTCGACATTTGCGACACGTCGATGATCACGCCCAGGTCATTCAGGCGATGCACCGCTTGCTTGCCCAGGTCCGAGAGGCCGTCGAGGGCATCCGGCGAATCGTTGAAAAACGGCAAGGGACGCGAAGAGTCGGCCCAGTCGTTATTGCCGATATAGCTGAAGCCGAACATGCGCATGCCGCGTGCCGCCCACAGATCCAGCAGCTTCAGGTCGTGGCCCAGCGGGTAGGCATTGAGCATGCTGATGAAAATCGCGAACTTGCCTTCGCCGTGCAAACGACGGAAATCGTCGGGGGTGTAGGCAATGGCGACCTGATTGGGAAAGTCGCGGACCATCCCGGAAATAATCTTGTAGCGGATCTCCTGCTGGTTGCGTGCCTCTTCGACAAAACCGGCGGTGGGCTTGTGCGGCGCGTTGGCGCCATTCCACAGTTCCGGCCAGCCGAAAATCGTCAGGGCCGCGCCGGACAGGCGTCCGCGGTTGGCCTTGACCAGGTCGAACTGGCCCTCGCCATCCTTATCGGCTTCGTTGCCCTGGGTGCCGAAGTTCTGCATCAGGGTGATGTGGCTGTCGAAGGAGAGCATGCGCTCGTGCAACTCGTCGGCCTGTTGCATGACCTTGATCGGGTAACCGGGGTTGTCCTTGAACCCGTAATACCAGACTGCGAAGCCCGCGCCGGCGCTGATCGCCAGGGCCAGCGGCAGGCCGATGTAAAGAGCCTTTTTCGAACGTGGTTTTGTCATTGCCATCTCTGTCAGGTTCGCCGCCCCGGTGCAGGCGCAGGGGCCTTTGCTATCTGGGAGGAACGAGTGGCTGGCCAGGGAATTTAGGTGGCTTGCAAAAGATCGCAGCCTTCGGCAGCTCCTACAAATGCACGGCGTACACCTGTAGGAGCTGCCGAAGGCTGCGATCTTTTAAGGCCCCATAAATTTGTAGCGGCAACAAACGTTCTAGCTTGGATAAAGCCTGCTTCATGGCTGACACAGGTAGGGCAATGACGATTTCTCGACGATGGTTCATGGCAGGCCTGGCGCTGACTGGCGCTGCCGTGCCTGCGGCTTATTATGGGCATCGCGAATGGACGAAGCCGGACCCGACGATCACCCCCGGCGAAGCGACGGTCGACCTGGCGGACACCGCGGGTCAGCAGTTGGCCAACTCGCTGCGGGGGATCTGGGATATCCGTTTCGAAGGTTCGCAAGCGGGCCTCGACGGGTTACCGCAGCACGGGCTGGAGCTGTTTCTCGACATCGCCCAGCGCGGCCGCGGTTTGCGTGGTTGCCTCGATACCGCGCAGCAGTTACGCAGCGCAGCCGAGCCGCGTTACCGGCTGATCGGCGACCTGGTGTCGCCTGACGCCAGCCAGCTGTACTGGCGCCTGATCGATCGGCAATCGGCCAACGGCGCACCGACTTATGAGCTGGCGGTCACGCTCGATGAGGTCTGGGCCGATTTCGGCAATGCCGGCAGTGGCACGCTCAGCGGGCGGATTCTGCGTCTGGATCGCCCGCTCGGTTTGCCGGAACTGGACAATCGCTTTGTCGCGCGCAAACGGCTGTTTCCCGAAGCCCGTGAGCGTGTCGGTCTGAATCCGCCGTTGCTGGCGTGGCTGATATCCGCCGAACACCGCTTGTTCCACCAGCTCTGGCACGCCTCGCGGGACAAATGGCACAAACTCTCCAAGGACCAACAGGGCGCCTTGCGCGGCATCGGCTGGCAGCCGGGCCCGCGAGGCAATGAGCGCGATGCCCGGGGGCCGCGCAAAGACCGTAATGGCTCGGGGGTCGACTTTTTCTTCATGCACCGACACATGCTCGGCACGGCGCGTTCGATGCAGGACCTGCCGTCCTGGTCGAGCTTCCCGATGCCGCAGCCGGAGCTTGAGCGCGACCGTCAGGGCTTCGCCCGCTATTTCGACAATCACGATGGCACGGCGCTGCCGCCTACCTGGCTGGCCGCCGAAGACACCGAGTACACCCAGTGGGTCAGCGACATCAAGACTGCCGAGACCTACCACAGCAATTTTCAGGTGTGGGAATCCCGTTACCGCGACCCGCGTTATCTGTCGAAGCTGACCCTGGGGCAGTTCGGTTCGGAGATCGAGCTGGGGCTGCATGACTGGCTGCACATGCGCTGGGCCTCGGTGCCACGCGATCCTTCCAACGGTCAGCCGGTGCCTTTCGCCAGGGATCCGGCGGACTTTGCCGCGCGTTGGTATGCGCCGGAAAACGATTTCCTCGGTGACCCGTTTTCATCCCACGTGAACCCGGTGTTCTGGCATTTCCATGGCTGGATCGACGATCGTTTGGAAGACTGGTTCCGCGCCCACGAGCGTTTCCATCCGGGTGAACTCAGTCGGCTTGAGGTCAATGGCGTGCCCTGGTTCGCCCCGGGACGCTGGGTTGAAGTCGATGATCCATGGCTCGGCCCGAGCACCCACGGTTGCAGCACCACGCCGGGATTGCAGGTCGGCAAGTCGGTGGAAATGGACCCGGAAACCATGAAGCTGGCGCTGCGCATTACCTTCGGCACGGATGAAAAGAAACTCGCGGATTTGTTCCGGCGAGTGCCGCAACGGCCGTGGTATGCGCGGAATCTGAAGGTCAAGCCGCTGAGGTCGTAAGCCAGGCACTTGTGGCAAGGGAGCAAGCTCCCTCGCCACATAGTTTTGGGTGACAGATAACCTCGATCAAAGCACCTGCCACCCCCCACCCAACGCCTTGTACAGCGCGATGCTCGCCTGCACCCTCGACAACCGCAGTTGCACATTCGCATCCTGCGCCGCATACAGCGTGCGCTGCGTTTCCAGCACCGTCAGCCAATCCTCGGCCCCAGCCTGATAGCGGCTTTGCGCAATGTTGAACGCGGCCTGGGCCTGGTTCAGCTCTTCGCGTTGCCACTGCCGCTGCTCATCCAGGCCGCGAATGCTGTTGAGGGCTTTTTCGACATCGGCAAAAGCATTGATGATTGCGCCTCGGTAGGCTTCCAGCAGTTCTTGTTGGCGGGCCGTGGCCTTGTCGCGCTCGGCGCCGAGGCGGCCGTTGTTGAAGATCGGCGCGACCAGCCCGGCGGTGAGGTTGTAGAACGGGCTGCGCAGAATATCGCTGGCCGTGTTGGCGCCCGAGCCGATGTTGGCGCTGAGGGTCACGGCGGGCAACATGGCGGCGCGTGCGACCGTGACGTTGGCCTGGGCGGCGGCCAGTTGCGCTTCGGCGCGGGCGATATCCGGGCGGCGGCTGAGCAATTCGCTGGGCAGCCCGGCACCGATCGCTGGCCACTGCAGTTGATCAAAGGATTCCTGACTGGGTGGTAGTTGCTGAACCGGCCGGCCGAGCAGGGCGGCGAGGCTGATCCGGGCGTCTTCGGCTTGCTGGCGAATCAGCGGCAGTTGCCGTTGTTGCGCCGCCACCAGGCTTTTCTGTTGCGCCAGTTCCAGTGCGGTGGCCGAGCCTGAGTCGAAGCGAGTCTGCACCAGTTTCAAAACGTTCTGCGCGTTGGCCAGGTTCAGCCCGGCAATGCGACTTTGTTCATCCAGCGACAAGGCTTGCGTGTAGCTGTTGGCCACCCCGCTGAGCAAGGTCAATTCAACCGTGGCCTGATCGAACTCGCTGGCGCGCAGCCCGAACTGCGCACTGTCCCGGGACGCGCGTTTGCCGCCCCAGAAGTCGATCTCGTAACTGGCGCTGAGGTTGGCGTCAAAGTAGTCCACGGCCTTGTTGCTGCTGTCGGCATCGAGTTGACTATAGCCGCTGCCGCGCAGCAATTTCTGGCGGTTGGCGTTCATGCCGGCCTTGATCTCCGGCAACTGCGAGCCGCCGGCAATCACCGTGTCGGCCCGGGCCTGATGCACCCGAGCGATGGCGGCGGCGAGGTCATAACTGCCGACGCGGGCCTGTTCGATCAGGCGATCAAGCTGCGGGCTGCCGAACTGCGTCCACCATTGTCGACTCGTCCGGGAGGCACTTTCATCGTGTGGCGATTGCCAGGCCGACGGTGGTGGAATGCCGCTGTCCGGGCGCGCAGCCGGGTGGCTGCACGCGCCGAGTACCAGGCAAAGGGTCAACAGGCTCAGTTGCGGTTTCATAGATCGATCATTCACTGGTAAGGGCCGTGACCGGGTCGAGCCGGGCAGCTTTGCGGGCCGGCATGAAGCCGAAGACAACGCCGGTGATCAGTGCGCAGGCGAAGGCGCCGATGACCGCCGCCAGGGAAAAGGCCACAGCGACTTTGCTGAGCACCAATACGCCGCCGACGATCAGCGCCAGGGCAATGCCGGCGATCCCGCCGACCACCGAGAGCATCACTGCTTCGGTGAGGAACTGACGCAAAATATCGCGTTGACGGGCGCCGGTGGCCATGCGGATGCCGATCTCGCGAGTTCGTTCGCGCACGGTCATGAGCATGATGTTCATCACGCCGATGCCGCCCACCAGCAGAGAAATCGCCGCAATCGAACCGAGCATCAGCGACAGCGTATTTTGCGTGCGCGCCTCGGCCTGAATCATCGCGGCGTTGTTGGTCAGTTCGAAATCGTGTTTTCCGTCGTGCAGGCGCAGCATCAACTGCTCGATGGCCTTTTCGGTCTCTTTGACCTTGCGCGCATCGGCCGCGGCAATGGCCACGTATTCGGGGTTGTGGGTGCCGAACAACCGGACACTGGCGGCCGAGTAGGGCACGGCAATCCGGTTGTCACTGTCGGAGTCGCCGGAACTGGCGCCTTTTTCCGCAAGCACGCCGACGACCTGAAAGGGCACGTTTTCGATGAGGATGTATTGGCCGATGGGGTTGGCGACATCCTTGAGCAACTTGCTGCGCACCTTGTGGCCGATCACCGCGACCGCTGCGGCGTTGCGTTCATCGGCCTCGGTGAAGTAGCTGCCCTCGACCACCGGCCAGTTGAAGATCGCCGGAAAGTTGGTGTCGTTGCCGCCGACGTAGCTCAGGTGGTCGAGGTTGCCGAAGCGCACCCCGGCTTCGGCGCCGTTGACCGGCATGATCCGCATGACCTGCGGCAGGCTGGCCAGCGCCGCGACGTCATCCAGGGTTACGATACCGGGCGGCGTGCGCGGGTTGGGAGCGGAGCCGCTGAGGTAAATGATGTTCGAGCCGAACGCGCCCATCTGCGCCATGACCTGACGCTTGCTGCCTTCGCCGACGGCCAGCATCACCACCACCGAGGCGACGCCGATGATGATCCCCAACAGCGTCAGGGCGGTGCGGAAACGGTTGATCCACATCACCCGCCAGGCCGCGTGTACGGCATCCACCAATTCACCTTTCCAGGCTCCGGTGGCCTCGCTGCCTTCGCTCAGCCGCTTGCGCAAATCCACCGCTTGCAACGCACCGGGATTGGCCGAGGCCTGCACGGCGGGGTTGTCGCGGGCGCTGTCGCTGATGATCAGGCCGTCACGGATCTCGATCACGCGTTTGGCCCGCGCCGCCACGTCGCGGTCGTGGGTGATGAGGATCACCACATGGCCCTGGCTCGCCAGTTCGTCGAGCAGTGCCATGACCTCGGCGCCGCTGTGGCTGTCGAGGGCGCCGGTGGGTTCGTCGGCGAGGATGATGTGGCCGCCATTCATTAATGCGCGGGCGATGGACACCCGTTGCTGCTGGCCGCCGGAGAGCTGGTGCGGACGGTTGCCGGTGCGTTCGGCCAAGCCCAGACGGTCGAGCAGGGCGGCGGCGCGGGCGTGGCGTTCGACCGCTGGGGTGCCGGCGTAGATTGCCGGCATCTCGACGTTTTCCTGAGCCGAGCCGGACGGAATCAGGTGGTAGCCCTGAAACACGAAACCGAAGGCCTCGCGGCGCAGCCAGGCCAGCTCATCGCTGTCGAGTGCCGCGACATTTTCGCCGGCGAACCGATACTCGCCGGACGTTGGCCGGTCGAGGCAGCCGAGGATGTTCATCAGCGTCGATTTGCCGGAGCCGGAAGCGCCGACGATCGCTACGAATTCCCCGGCGTGGATCGACAGGTCGATGCCGCGCAACACATGAACTTCAGGCGCGTCGCCGCCACCGTAGGATTTACGAATGTCCTGCAGGTCGATCAGAGGCGTTTGCATTCAACCTCCGCTGCCGTCGGCGGGGCCGATCAACAGGTGATCGCCTTCGGCCAGTCCGTCGAGGATCTGCACCTTCAGGCGATCGCTGATGCCGGTGCGCACAGTCCGTTGTTCGATGCTGCCGTTCTGGGCGACCACCCGAGCGGTTTGACTGTCCGCTTGCGGGCCGCCCTGCAACGCCGCGACCGGAGCGGTAAGGACGTTGTTTGCCTGATTGGAAACGAAGAACACTTGGGCGGTCATTTCCGCCATCAGCGCGTTGTCGGCGTTGTCGACGTCCAGCAGCACCGTGTACAGCACCACGCGGGCCGTCCCGCTTTTACTGGAACTGGCCGGACTGCCGCCGCCCTGGCTGGTCTGATCCAGTGGTTTGGGCGGTATCGGCAAAATCTGCCGCACCGTGCTGCTCCAGCGACGGTTACCGCCGCTGAGCGTGGTGAACCAGGCGCTCATGCCGGGTTTGACGTGGCCGATGTCAGCCTCCGAGACCTCGGCCCAGACCGTCATCGGCGACAGTTTGGCGATGCGCAGGATCAGCGGCGTTTGCTGCTGGGCGTTGAGGGTCTGGCCTTCGCGGGCATCGAGGGCCACGACCGTTCCGCTCATCGGCGCGTAAATGCGCGTATAGCCAAGTTCGGCCTGATCGCTGCGCAGGCTGGCCTGGGCCTGACGGATCTGCGCCTCGAACATGTCGATGCGCGCCTGAGTGGTGCGCAGTTCGGCCTGGGCCGTTTGCACATCTTCGTCGCGTGTCGCGCCGCCGGCGGCGAGGTTCTGCTGGCGCTGATATTTCTGCCGGGCCAGGTCGTGTTGTGCCCGTTGTTCCTGCAGCTGCGCCTTGAGGTTGTCGATGGAGAAACGCCCGGCGTCGAGTTTGGCCTGTTGGGTGGAAGGGTCGATTTCCACCAGCAACTGGCCTTCCTTGACCACGTCACCGACCTCCACATGGATCTTGTGGATCTGCCCGGAGGCCTGGGCGCCGACATCGACATACCGCCTCGGTTGCAGGGTTCCCAGTGCCGTGACGCTGCTTTCAATGTCGCCGCGCGCGACCTGGACCGTAGCGAAGCGGTCACGACCCGCTGGCAAAACCTGCCAGGCCGCGATGGCGATAACGGGGATCAGACAAAGGGCAACAAGCAGGGCGCGTCGGGTGTGACGGGGACGTTTCATGCAGGGTTCCGGCCAATAGGATTCGGCCCGTCATTCAGCAGGCGTGCCAAACCTGGCGACAGCTGAACGCTGTCGGAGGACCAACAGCCACGGGGAGCTGTCCTGTAGACGAGGGACGGGGTGGGGAATTTAAGCGTTGAGGCTTTGAGTGACAGACAAAGTCAAAGGTATAGGACAGCACTATTTAGCAGGCAAATAGAAACAGCGCTTTAAATCTATATGAGAATTACTATAAATTACACACTCGAAATCGCCATCATCGTGCCACTGCCTATTTGGGCGATGGCGGATCTGGTTCAAGGATAGAAACCGCACCCCGTGCGGCCGGGAGTCATGTTGGAAAACTACTATCGCGAGCTGGTGTGTTTCCTGAACGCCAGGCTAGGCAACCGCCAGGTGGCCGAAGATGTGGTGCATGACGCGTATCTGCGGGTACTGGAGCGTTCCAGCGACACGCCGATCGAGCAACCCCGGGCGTTCCTTTATCGCACCGCGCTCAACCTGGTGATCGACGACCATCGACGCAATGCCTTGCGACAGGTCGAGTCCCTGGACGTGCTCGACAGCGAAGAACGCTACTTCATCCCTTCGCCCCACAACAGCCTCGATCACGGTCAGCGCCTGGACATGCTCCAGCGCGCGCTGGCGGAGTTGCCACGGCTGTGTCGCGAGAGCTTTCTGTTGCGCAAGATCGAAGGCCTGTCACACCCGCAAATCGCCGAACGCCTGGGGATTTCCAAGGCGCTGGTGGAAAAGCACATCGTTAACGCCATGAAGCATTGCCGGGTACGCATGCGCCAGTGGGATGTCGCTTAAATCAGGCCTCGTTAAATTTTTTTTCATTGTCCTCGTTCCTATTCAACAGACGATCTGCTGCCGCCAAAGGCCGGTCAGGTCACCCAGGCTTTATCCCCGCAGCTGCGGGGTTTATCCAGAGGACACTGGAAATGACACAGGCAATTGCATCGCCCATCGTTCACGACCTGATCGGCGTTGGTTTCGGCCCTTCGAACCTGGCCCTGGCCATCGCCCTGCAAGAGCGCGGGCCGAGCCAGGGCGAGCTGGATGTGCTGTTTCTCGACAAGCAGGCGGACTACCGCTGGCACGGCAACACCCTGGTCACCCAGAGCGAACTGCAGATTTCTTTTCTCAAGGACCTGGTGACGCTGCGCAACCCGACCAGCCCGTATTCCTTCGTCAACTATCTCAAGCACCACGGTCGTCTGGTGGACTTCATCAACCTCGGCACCTTCTATCCGTGCCGCATGGAGTACAACGACTACCTGCGCTGGGTCGCCGGGCAATTTACCGGGCAGAGCCGCTACGGCGAGGAAGTGCTGACCATCGAGCCGGTGCTGCACAACCAGCAGGTCGAGGCGTTGCGGGTGATCTCGCGTGATACTCAGGGGCTGCAGCATGTGCGCACCACCCGTTCGGTGGTGGTCAGCGCCGGCGGTACACCGCGGATTCCCGAAGCGTTCAAGGCACTGAA
The DNA here is from genome assembly GCF_059506005.1 of Pseudomonas sp. Pseusp18. Taxonomy (NCBI): domain Bacteria; kingdom Pseudomonadati; phylum Pseudomonadota; class Gammaproteobacteria; order Pseudomonadales; family Pseudomonadaceae; genus Pseudomonas; species Pseudomonas sp. Pseusp18. Next base: position 4,404,205 of record NZ_CP169240.1, on the reverse strand, counting down.
GGATGACGGTCGGGTGTTCCACCATTCCCAGTACCTGGAGCGCATGGCCGAGCAGCCATGCCTGAACAACCAACCGATGAACATCGCGATCATCGGCGGCGGGCAGAGCGCGGCGGAGGCCTTCATCGACCTTAACGACAGCTTCCCGTCGGTGCAGGTGGACATGATCCTGCGCGGTTCGGCCCTGAAACCGGCCGATGACAGCCCCTTCGTCAACGAAGTGTTCTCGCCGGAGTTCACCGACCTGGTGTTCCAGCAGGCCAGCAGCGAACGTGAACGTCTGGTCAACGAGTACCACAACACCAACTATTCGGTGGTGGACATCGACCTGATCGAACGCATCTACGGGATCTTCTACCGGCAGAAAGTCTCGGGCATCGCGCGCCATGCGTTCCGCACCCTGACCACTATCGAAAAAGCCACCGCCACCGAACGCGGTATCGAGCTGGCGATGCGCAACAACGCCACCGGTGAAGTCACGGTTCACCGCTACGACGCCGTGGTGCTGGCCACCGGTTACGAGCGTCAGATGCACCGAAAGTTGTTGGCGCCGCTGGAACAATACCTGGGTGATTTCGAGGTCGATCGCAACTACAGGCTGATCACCGACGAGCGTTGCAAGGCCGGTATCTACATGCAGGGCTTCTGCCAGGCCAGCCACGGCTTGAGCGACACCTTGCTGTCGATCCTGCCGATCCGCGCCGATGAAATCGCCGGCTCGTTGTATGACCATGGCAAATCCCGTGGGCATGGCCGGTCGGTGAGGGATTTGTTGTTGGCTACAGCTAGCTGATAAGGGGGCCTCGAAAAGATCGCAGCCTTCGGCAGCTCCTACGTGGAATCGCGTACACCCATGAAATATCGGGTGGACACAAATTCTGTAGGAGCTGCCGCAGGCTGCGATCTTTTGATTTTCATGGCCGGAAAAAAACCAATCCTGAACCCTTCCTGAAGAACCCTGCGATTCCCCCCATCACACCCCTGTGCAGCGTTTACTCTCTAGGTATCGCGGCGTAAGCTTCGCGCGTTTTCATCAATTAGCGGAGACCCACAGTGGGTACTTGTTCGAGTGACAGTTGTCGGCCGGTCTCGGTAACCGGCATTTTCCCGGCAAGATAACGCGCAGCCTTTTTGTGCCGTTGTCTCGCCGTAAAGCGAGCAGCGGCATCCCGATCGTGGCCGGTTTGGCCCGACTCCCGACGTCCTCTCATCGACGCTGAACAGCGTGTGATGTTCGACCCCGTGTCGTCATCGCAGCGCCTCGACACGCCTGCTCGACGGTTTCCCGGCTGACCCTGGGGGGCACTGCCATGAACCTGACCTGGCTGAAAGAATTCTTCGCCGGATTCCTGCGAAACCGTCACATCGCCCGGCACTTCCGTCGACTGGCGTTGCTGGAAAGCTTCATCGACACCACGGTCAGCCGTGAAGTCCCGCCGACGCTCGCGCAAACCCTGGTCGCCGCCGCCAACAGCGACACCGGCCAATTGCTGGATAACCTCGGCAGCCACCCTGACGGCCTGACTGAACCCGAGGCCGATGCGCTGCGCGAACAGTACGGCCTCAACGAAGTCGAGCACGAGCAACCGCTGCCGTGGTGGACGCACCTGTGGCACTGCTACAAAAACCCGTTCAACCTGCTGCTGACGTTGCTGGCGGTGATCTCCTGGCTGACCGAAGACATGAAAGCCGCCATCGTGATTTTCTCGATGGTGGTGCTCTCGACCTTGCTGCGTTTCTGGCAGGAAACCAAATCCAACCAGGCCGCCGACGCGCTCAAGGCGATGGTCAGCAACACCGCCACGGTGATGCGTCGGGAGGTGGCGAACAACGGTGCGCAACGCCTCGAATTGCCGATCAAGCAACTGGTGCCGGGTGACCTGATCGTGCTCTCGGCCGGTGACATGATTCCTGCCGATTGCCGAGTGCTCAACGCCAAGGACCTGTTCGTCAGCCAGGCCGCGATGACCGGTGAATCGATGCCGGTGGAAAAATTCCCTCGTCAGCAAGACAACCGCACCCACAACCCGCTGGACCTCGACAACATCCTGTTCATGGGCACCAACGTGGTGTCCGGCACGGCGATGGCGCTGATTCTCACCACGGGCAACAACACCTATTTCGGCGCGCTGGCGCAGCGGGTCGGCGCTACCGATCGTGCGCCGACTTCGTTTCAGACCGGGGTCAACAAAGTCAGTTGGTTGCTGATCCGCTTCATGTTCGTCATGGCGCCGCTGGTGTTGTTCATCAACGGTTTCACCAAGGGTGACTGGACCGAAGCGTTGCTGTTCGCGCTGTCGATCGCCGTGGGCCTGACCCCGGAAATGTTGCCGATGATTGTCACCTCGACCCTGGCCAAGGGCGCGGTGTTCCTGTCGCGCAAAAAAGTCATCGTCAAACGTCTCGACGCGATCCAGAACTTCGGCGCCATGGACGTGCTCTGCACCGACAAGACCGGCACGCTGACCCAGGACAAAATCTTCCTCGCGCGCAACGTCGATGTCTGGGGCAACGATTCCGATGACGTGCTGGAAATGGCCTACCTCAACAGCTACTACCAGACCGGCCTGAAAAACCTGCTGGACGTGGCCGTGCTGGAGCACGTGGAAATCCACCGTGAACTGAAAGTCGGCACGGCGTTTCGCAAGGTCGACGAGATTCCGTTCGACTTCACCCGTCGGCGCATGTCGGTGGTGGTGGCCGAGCGTGATCAGCCGCATCTGCTGATCTGCAAAGGTGCGGTGGAAGAAGTGCTGGCGGTGTGCACCCGGGTGCGCCACGGCGATGCCGACGAGGCGCTGAGCGATGAATTGCTGGCACGGATTCGCCAGGTCACCGCCGCCTTCAATGCCGAAGGCCTGCGGGTGGTGGCGGTGGCGGCGCGGCCGATGATCGAGGGCCGCGACACTTACAGCCTGGCCGATGAACAGGCGCTGACGCTGATCGGTTACGTGGCTTTCCTCGATCCACCGAAGGAAAGCACCGCGCCGGCACTCAAGGCCCTGGCCGCGCACGGTGTGGCGGTGAAAGTGCTGACCGGCGACAACGAACTGGTGACCGCGAAAATCTGCCGCGAAGTCGGGCTGGAGCAGCAAGGCCTGCTGATGGGCAACGACATCGAGCGCATGAGCGACGCCGAGCTGGCGGTGGCGGTGGAGACCACCAACGTCTTCGCCAAACTCACGCCGTCGCACAAGGAACGCATCGTCCGCCTGCTCAAGGGCAACGGCCATGTGGTCGGTTTCATGGGCGACGGCATCAACGATGCGCCAGCCCTGCGCACTGCCGACATCGGCATTTCGGTGGACAGCGCGGTGGACATCGCCAAGGAAGCGGCGGACATCATCCTTCTGGAAAAGAGCCTGATGGTGCTGGAGGAGGGCGTGCTGGAAGGGCGGCGGACCTTCGCCAACATGCTCAAGTACATCAAAATGACCGCCAGCTCGAACTTCGGCAATGTGTTCTCGGTGCTGGTGGCCAGTGCGTTCATTCCGTTCCTGCCCATGCTGCCGATGCACCTGCTGGTGCAGAACCTGCTCTATGACATTTCGCAGATCGCCATCCCGTTCGATAACGTCGATGAAGACATGCTGAAACAACCACAACGCTGGCAGCCGGCGGACGTCGGGCGCTTCATGCTGTTTTTCGGCCCGATCAGTTCGATCTTCGACATCAGCACCTTTGCCTTGATGTGGTACGTGTTCGATGCCAACGCCCCGGACCACCAGACCCTGTTCCAGTCTGGCTGGTTCGTGGTCGGGCTGCTGACCCAGACGCTGATCGTGCACATGATCCGCACGCCGAAGCTCCCGTTCCTGCAAAGCCGCGCCGCCACGCCGCTGCTGGTGATGACGGGCATCATCATGGCCGTGGGGATTTTCCTGCCGATGGGGCCGCTGGCGCACTACTTCAAACTGCAGGCGCTGCCGTCGCTGTATTTCGTGTTCCTGCCGGTGATTCTGCTGGCGTACATGGCACTGACCCAGGCGGTGAAAGGCTTCTACATCCGCAGGTTTGGTTGGCAGTAATGCTGCCAAACGTAGGAGCTGCCGAAGGCTCGGGCCGCGTTCGGACGATCTTTTGATCTTGCTTCAATAAAAATCAAGAGATCGCAGCCTTCGGCAGCGCCTACACAGGCTGCGATCTCTTGATCTTCAAGTCGGACAGAACCCTCTATTTTTAGGAAAAGTCCTACAGAGCGCTCCCCGAGTCTTCCGTAGCCTTGCCGCCTCACTCATCAGCCATTGACCTGGAGGCCCGCGATGACCAATAAAGCCTTGCGCATCCTGATCGCCGACGAACAGCATTTTCACCGGCTGAAAACCGAGCGGTTGTTCAATCAGCTCGGTTATTACCGGGTGGCACCGGTGCACAGCCTTGCAGATATGCTGAACCTGGTGGAGTACGGTTGCGAGCCGTTCGACCTGGTGGTCGTCAATGCCTCATTGGCGGATGGGGCGTTGGACCTGCCTGGGTTCTTCCTCGATAACTCTCAGGTTCATTACTCCTTGATCTACGATGACCACACGACGCTGCCGGATTTAGCGTCCATCCGACGGCTGATGGCGCTCATCGATCCGCCTGCGTGTGAAGCTGCACCGAGTCTGGATCACGAGCGGAATCGACAACGGATCGGTTGAGTCCCGGGTTGCCGTTCGTCGGTACTATCATTTCTGACAGGTACATTCTTCCAGCATTCCGTGCAAAGTCATTGCGCAGCCGCTGCGTCTATCCCGGCGGTTAGCGGCGGGCAATCGTTGAGTTTTTGCACAAGGAATTGCCATGAAGTCAGCGCTGATTGTGGACGATCATCCGGTGGTACGTACCGCAGTCAAAATCGTATTGGTGAATGAGGGTTTCGAACGGATTTACGAGGCTTCCAGCGGTAGCGAGGCGTTGTCGATGATCCGTGAGCATTCACCCACGTTGGTGGTGCTGGATCTGGTCATGTCCGAAGGCGACGGGCTGGATCTGCTGGAACGGATCAAGGCCAGTGACCTGTCGTGTCTGGTACTGGTTTTTACTTCCCTGGATCCGCTGTTTTTTCAAGAGCGTTGCATGCGCGCCGGGGCCATGGCTTATGTCGCCAAGACCCGCTCCTTGCAACAATTGCAAAAAGCCGTGCACGCCGTCATGGCCGGTTACACCTTTTTCGCGCGGTTGCCTGCGGGATCGCAGGACCCCCGGCAACGCAGCGAAAAAGAGATGATCGACAAACTTTCCAACCGTGAACTGACAATCCTGCGGTATTTGGCCCAGGGCATGAGTAACAAGGCTATCGCCGAGCTTATGCACTTGAGTCACAAGACCGTCAGCACCTACAAGACCCGCTTGATCGAAAAACTGGGGGTGAATGCAGCGGTGCACCTGCGCGATTTCGCCAAGCGCAATAAGCTGATCTGAGTGAACCCGACCGTGCGCATCTTCCTGTGGGTGTTGATGCTGTGTCTTGTATCGCAGGCCCTGGTCGCGGTAGCCGACGAGCCTAGGTCATTGCGTCTGCTGGGGCGCTCCACGGTGGAGAGCAACGCTGTCCAGCTGGATGTGGATGATCGCAATTGGCTGATCAGCAAGCGGGTGTTGCGCGTCGGAGTAACGGGGCCGGACTACCCGCCCTTCGAATTGACGCGCAATCACGATGAACTGGAGGGCATTACCGCCGATTACGTCGGGCTGCTTGCGCAACTGCTGCACGTCAACGTCGAGGTGCTGCGCTATGGCACACGCGAGTCAGCGATGGCGGCACTCAAACGCAAAGACCTGGATCTGCTGGGAACCTCCAACAGCTTCGAGGCCGCCGATCCCGAACTGAATCGAACCAGCGCCTATGCCGAAGATCAGCCGATGCTGGTCACCAGACTGGACGAGCGCATGCCCGAGGATCTGGCTGGTAAACGCATTGCCATGGTCGCCGACTATCTGCCGGAGCAGACCGTCAAAGCCTTCTATCCCAAGGCTGATCTGCAACGTTACTCATCGCCGCTCGATGCACTCGGAGCCGTGGCATATGGGCAGGATGATGTGTATCTCGGGGATCTTATCAGTGCCAATTACCTGATCAACAACAACTACCACAATAACGTTCAGTTGATGGGGCCATCCGGCCTTGACGCCAACCCGTTCGGTTTCGCATTGGCGCGGGACAATACGCGCCTGAAAAACATTGTCGACAAGGCGCTGGCGGCGATCCCGATGGAGCAACGCTCTGCCATCGAGCAACGATGGAGTGCCGGCCGTGCCAATCGGCTGGGTCTGCAGCGAGTGAGTCTGAGCGCCAGTGAGCAGCAATGGCGTGCTCGGCATCCGACGGTGAGCGTCGGAGTGGTCGGGGACTTTGCGCCTTTGACTTTCTATGATGCCGAAAGGCGATTCAGCGGGTTGACCGCGCAATTGTTGACGCTGATCAGCCAGCGTAGCGGTTTGAACTTTGACGTGCAGCGGGGCCAATCCCTGGACGAGCAGATCCAGCGACTCAAGGCTGGCGAGATCGACATACTGCCGGCGCTCATCCCCACGACTGAAGGTGTGGCCGGGCTGCGTTTTACCAGCCCTTACGTCACCAATCCATACACGCTGGTCAGTGCAGTCACCCCCGGCAGCCCGAGAACTCTGGAGGATCTGGCCGGCAAACGCCTGGCGATCTATCACAGTCATCCAATGCGCGCATTCATTCTTGCCAGGGCACCGCAGGTGCGGATGCTGGATGTGCAAAGCCCGGCCCAAGGCCTGGAAATGGTCATGAAGGGGGAAGCTGATGCCGCGCTCAGTTCGTTGTTCATGACCCGCTACCTGATTGCCCGGTATTACGGCGGGCGTCTGCGCATCAGCAGTACTGTGGGCGATGAACCGGCACGCATCGCTCTGGCGACTGGAAGTGATGCGCTGGAGCTGCACTCGATTCTGAACAAGGCATTGCTGAGTATTTCGCCGCAGGAAATGGACGATCTGGTGGCGCGCTGGAGCCATGACGTGGTGGTGGATGACAGCTATTGGCTGCGTCATCGCCAGGGCATTCTTCAGGCCTTTACCGTGGCTGGCGCCTTGCTGTTGCTCGCCCTGGTCTGGATTGCCTGGCAGCGCCGACAGATTCGCCAGCGCCAGCAATGGTTGCAGCAATTGCAGGACGCCAAGGACGTGGCGGACGACGCCAATCGCGCCAAAACCACCTTTCTGGCGACCATGAGTCATGAGATCCGCACACCGATGAACGCGCTGATCGGCATGCTTGAACTGGCCCTGATGCGCGCGGATGAAGGCGTCATCGACCGTTCTGCCATTGAGGTGGCGTCCAGTGCCGGCCAACAATTGCTGGCGCTGATCGGCGACATCCTGGATATCGCGCGTATCGAGTCAGGGCATTTATCCCTGACCCCTGAGCGCGCCAATCTGCGGGGGCTGGTGGAATCGGTGTGTCGGGTTTTTGAAGGCCTGGCACGGCAGAAAGAGCTGGCGTGGCGAATCGATCTGGACGAACACAGTGACTGTGATGTGTTGATCGATCCCACACGCTTCAAACAGGTGCTGTCCAATCTGCTGAGCAATGCCATCAAGTTCACCCATGAGGGGGAGGTGAGCCTGACGCTGCGGGTAGCGCCCGTTACGGCGGGGCATCTGGCGGTCAGCGTACGCATTGAAGACACCGGCATTGGCATCAGCACCGTCGACCGCCAACGATTGTTCAGCCCGTTTATCCAGGCCGATAACGGCCGACAGTCAGCCCGAAGCGGTTCTGGCCTGGGATTGGTGATCAGTCGCACGCTGTGCGAAATGATGGGCGGGCGGTTGCAACTCGACAGCGTTCCTGGGCAAGGCACGCGGATCGACATCAACCTTGAGCTGATCGCATTGCAACCGTTGCCTTCTAGTGTGGGGGGCGATATCGGGTTGCAGGCGCCGACGCGGTCACTGACGATTCTGGTGGTCGACGATCACTCGGCCAATCGATTGTTGCTTTCACGACAACTGAGCCACCTGGGGCATCATGTTCTGGAGGCCGAAGAGGGCACACGGGGGCTTGAACTGTGGCGTGAGCATGGCTTTGATCTGGTCGTCACCGACTGCAATATGCCCAAGCTCAGTGGTTATGAACTGACCGGTGCCATACGCGATGAAGAGCGCGCCCAGGGATTGTCGCCAACGCTGATTCTGGGGTTTACCGCCAATGCGCGGCCCGAGGAGAAGTTGCGCTGTCTGGAGGCAGGCATGGACGACTGCCTGTTCAAACCCATCCTGCTGGCGGATTTGCACGCTTGGCTGGCGTCCAGGTTTGCCAGTCAGGCGCCAGAGCACATCGACGAACCATCTACGCCCGAGATGGACCTGAGTGGCCTGGAGCAATACGTCGGTGCAGACCGCACACTCCTTAATCGCCTTTTGCATGAAGTGACGCAGACCAACCGGACGGACCTGGATGATTTGCTCCAGGCGCACGCCAATGGCAATCACCGTGTGCTGTTCGACCTGGCGCACCGCATCAAGGGCGGTGCGCGCATGGTTCGGGCACAGCGCTTGATCGAGGGCTGCGAGCAACTGGAGCTTGTCATCAACGGGGGAGATCCGGTGCTGCTCAAGGAAGCTGTCGATCAGTTGCAGCGCGCGATGTCATCGCTGGATAAACGCTTGAGCCAAGATTTAAGTCAGGGCTGAAACTCAATCCCACTGCGGCGCAATGCCGTTGGGGCTGGTCAGCCGCTGGCCGCGATCCAGGCCCGCGATCAGCGCCATGTCGGCGTCGTTCAGGGTCAGGGTGCAGGCGTGCAAATTGCTTTGCAGGTTGGTGCGTTTGGTGGAAGAGGGGATCACCGCGTACCCCAGTTGCATGGCCCAGGCCAGGGTGACTTGGGCCGGTGTCGCCTGCAGGCGATCGGCGATCTGCTGGATGAGCGGATCTTTCAGCACTTCGCCATAGGCCAGGGTCATATAAGAGGTGATCTGGATGCCCTGGCTTTGCGCAAATTCGACGACCTTGCGGTTTTGCAGGTACGGGTGCAGCTCGATCTGGTTGGTGGCGATGTTCTCGGCGCCGACCGCAGCGATGGCTTGCTTCATCAGGTCGACCGTGAAGTTGGACACGCCGATCCGACGGGTCAGGCCCAGTCGTTTGGCCTCGAGCAACGCCCCCATGAACTCTTCGACCGGCACCTGATCTTCCGGCGACGGCCAGTGGATCAGGGTCAGGTCCAGATAGTCGGTTTGCAGCTTATCCAGGCTCTCTTTGAGGCTGTCGATCAATCGGTCTTTGGCGTAATTGGCGACCCAGATTTTGCTGGTGATGAAAAGCTCTTCACGGGCAATGCCGCTGGCAGCGATAGCCTGGCCGACCTCGGCTTCGTTTTCGTAGATTTGCGCGGTGTCGATGACCCGGTAACCCAGCTCAAGACCGGCGCTTACCGAATCGATGACCACTTGGCCTTGCAGGCGAAACGTACCAAGACCGAATGCGGGAATAGACATCAATGACTCCAGGGGTTGCAGTGGGAATGGGCGGGAGTATCCCCGGCTGCACCCTTGAGAAAAACCGCTGGTTTGGCAAAGCACTGTTTACCGCAAGTCATGAATGGGCTGTTGGAAGATCAAAAAATCTTCCTCCATCGTTCTCCAGATAGAACGATGAGGCTGATTTTTGCAGTCTAGTGCGCCAAAGGTCATGGTTTTAAGCTTTATCCATCGCGTCACACAACAGATTCAGAGGCCAAGATGAAAAACATCATCGGTATCTACACCAGTCCACGACCTCATTGGGTCGGCGACGGTTTTCCGGTTCGCACGCTGTTTTCCTACGACAACCTGGGCAAACACATCAGCCCGTTCCTGCTGCTGGATCACGCAGGCCCCGCCGAATTCACTCCGACCACCGAGCGTCGTGGCGTGGGTCAGCATCCGCACCGCGGGTTCGAGACCGTGACGATCGTCTACAAGGGCGAGCTGGAACACCGTGACTCCACCGGCAGCGGCGGCAAGATCGGCCCCGGCGATGTGCAATGGATGACCGCAGCCTCGGGGATCATTCATGAGGAGTTTCACTCCGAAGGTTTCGCCAAAACCGGCGGCACCCTGGAAATGGTGCAGCTGTGGGTCAACTTGCCGGCCAGGGACAAGATGGCCGAGCCCGGTTACCAGACGATTCTCGACGGCGACATTGCGCGTATCCCGCTGAAAAACAATGCCGGCAGCCTGCGCTTGATTGCCGGTGAGTTCGACGGTCACAAAGGCCCGGCGCGGACCTTCACGCCGATCGACGTATGGGATGTGCGCTTGAACGCCGGCAAGTTGCTGACCTTGGATCTGCATGAAGGACGCAACACCGCACTGGTGGTGCTGCGCGGTACGGTTCAGGTCAATGGTCAGGAACTGGTGCGTGACGGGCAGTTGGCGTTGTTCGAACGCAACGGTGATCAGCTCAGCCTCGAAGCCGACAACGATGCAGTCGTGCTGCTGCTCAGCGGCGAGCCGATCGACGAGCCCATCGTCGGCCACGGCCCGTTTGTAATGAACACCGAGCAGGAAATCCATCAGGCCTTCAGCGACTTCCAGTCGGGCCGGTTCGGCCGGATGAGCGGTTGAATACGACGCAGTAGTGGGTTGCTCTGCAACCTGGTATCTCCCACATCGGCTTTGTGGTGTTTTGCAGATCGCAGGCTTCGCCAGCTCCTACAATCTGTGAGATCTTCACGCCATTGGCCTTTGTTGGAGTTGCTTGATGCTGTCACTGCTCACCAATCACCCGTTGCTTAGCGCGCTGATCCTGATCCTGATCGATCTGGTGTTGTGGCGTTTGATCACGGCCAGCGGCAGCAACTGGAAACTGGCCGCGCGGCTGGTGATTTTCTCGCTGTTCAGCGTGCTGCTGTTCAACGAAGGCTTGAACCCCATGGCGCCGGCGCCCTGGGCCGATAATGTGCCGTTGCACCTGGCGGCAACCGGTTTGCAGATCGGTTGGTGGCTGTACGCGGCGCGCACCCTGACGGTGTTGCTCGGTGCGGTGATGATGCAACGGGTCGGGCACACCGGGCGCTTGTTGCAGGACCTGCTCGGCGCGGTGATTTTCCTGATCGCGGTCATCGCCGCACTGGCATACGTGCTCGAGTTGCCGGTCAAGGGCGTGCTGGCGACGTCCGGTGCGTTGGCGATCGTCGTCGGCCTGGCCCTGCAAAGCACCCTCAGCGACGTGTTCTCCGGGATCGTCCTGAACACCACCAAACCCTATCAACTGGATGACTGGATCTCCATCGATGGCACCGAAGGCCGGGTCACCGACATTGACTGGCGCGCCACGCGCCTGCAAACCGCGCAAGGCAGCATGGCGGTGATTCCCAACTCCCTGGCGGCCAAGGCCAAGATCGTCAACTTCAGCCGCCCAAGCGACATTTTCGGTGTCTCGATCAGCCTGCAAGTGAGCCCCCATGCTCGTCCGCAAAAAGTGGTCGATGCATTGGAACGGGCCATGCAGGGGTGCCGTTTTCTGTTGAGCAAACCGGCGCCGAACGTGGCGTTGAAAAGCTCCGGCAGCACTGGCGTGGAATACGAAATCAGCGGTTTCGTGGTGTCCATGGATCAGAAACGCATGGTGCGTAATCAGTTGTTCGACCTGGCGTTCCGGCATTTGCAGGCATCCGGTATCAGCCTGTTGTCGAGCGTCGAGCCTAACGCGCCTGCTGCCTTGTCTCGGCCGCGGGCGCTGCTGGACAGCTCGAACATTTTCTCGACTCTGCGTCAGGAAGAGAAAGAAACCTTCAGCCAGAACATGACGCTACAAACCTTCCGCGCCGGCGAAATGATCCTGCCGGCGGGGGAGGTCAGCGATCACCTGTTCATCATCGAGTCCGGAGTGGTGTCGGTAGCCCTGAACCGCGGCGGCACCAAGTTCGAAGCCGCGCGCATGGGGCCGGGAGAGGTGATTGGCGAGGCCGGGGTTCTTTCCGATGAATCGGCGCTCGCCGACTTTACGGCCAAGACCTTTTGCACGCTTTATCGCATCGAGAAGGAATACCTCAAGCCGTGCCTGGATGCGCGTCATGACATCAATGAGGCGATGAAAGCCTTGCTGGATTTCCGTATGCATACGGCTCAGACGCTGATGCAGGAAACACCCAAGGTGGTGGCGAAGAAGGGGTTTTTGCAGTGGTTGCGCAGCCGTAGCCACTGATAGGTTGATTGCCTGTACCGACGCCTTCGCGAGCCTGTTCGCGAAGGCGTCGGTACCATCACTGAAGTCTTCTGGTCTATTGGCATCCTCAACTTCCCAATAATTGGCTATTTGTTCAACCGCAGGTCCGCATTAACGTAGCGCCAACACCCATTGTGATTGGAGCTCGCCATGCAAACCCGTATCGATTTCTACACCGCCTCCCCTGACGCCCTCAAGGCCATGATGGCCCTGGAAACCGCGGTCTCGAAACTACCGCTGGAAAAGTCGCTGATCGAACTGGTCAAGCTGCGCGCGTCGCAGATCAACGGTTGTGCCTTCTGCATCGACATGCACACTGCCGATGCCATCAAGGGCGGGGAAACGCCACGTCGGCTGTTCGCCGTGACAGCCTGGCGCGAGGCGCCGTTTTTCACCAATCGCGAGCGCGCCGCACTGGCCTGGACCGAGTCCATGACCCAAGTGAGCCTGACCCACGCGCCGGACGAAGACTATGCGCTGCTCAGCGCCGAGTTCAGCCCCAAGGAAATGGTCGACCTGACTGTGGCGATTTCCACCATCAACAGCTGGAACCGCCTGGCTGTGGGTTTCCGCAAGATGCCTCAGGCCTGATTTTTTGAAGTGCCGCCAGGCTCAATGAGCATCGGCACTCGGCGCGGCTGGTGGTTGTACCTTGCGCATCAGGGGCACCATCGCCGTGGCGAGAATGAAACAGACCATGATCATCAGGAACGCGTCGCCGTAGGTTTGCGTCTGCGCTTCGCGGTAGGTCAGCAGCCACAGTTGATGCAGGCTGGCGGTGACGCCGATGTCACCGCTCTGGCCGAGGGCGGCGAAGTTATGGCCGACCTGGGACAGCCACTGATTGAGTGCTTCGTTGGTGCTGTTGAGGTTCTCTGCCAACCGGGTGAAGTGCAGGTTGGTGCGGTCATTGAGGATGGTCGCGCACGCAGCGATCCCCATTGCGCCGCCGAGGTTACGCATCAGGTTGAATAATCCCGAAGCATGTTTGAGCCGCGCCGGTGCCAACCCGCCAAGGGTCAGGGTCACCGCCGGCGGCACCGCCAGTTGCTGCGCGATCCCGCGCAAGGCCTGCGGCAGAATCAATTCTCTAGCCCCCCAGTCATGGGTGATCGGGCTGAAATCCCACATCGACAGGGCGAACAGCCCAAGGCCGGTCATCATGATCCAGCGCAGGTCGATGCGATTGGCCAGAAAGGCATACAGCGGAATCGCCATTATCTGGAACACCCCGGTGGAAAAAACCGCTAGGCCAATGTCCAGCGCGCTGTAGCCGCGCACCCGGCCGAGAAACAGCGGCGTCAGGTAAATCGTCGCGAACAGGCCGATCCCGGTGACGAACGAAAAGAAACAACCGAGGGCGAAGTTGCGGTCCTTCAAGGCGCGCAGATCGACGATCGGATTAGCCACGTGCAAGGTTCGACCGATGAAGGCCAATCCGGCCAGGCCGCTGATCCACGCGGTGGTCAGAATCGTGCTGTCGCTGAACCAGTTCCAGCGCGGGCCTTCTTCGAGGGTGTATTCCAGGCAACCGAGAAACACCGCCATGAACAGCATGCTCAGGTAGTCGGCGCCTTTGAGCAGCGACAATTCCGGCTGGTCGATTTTCACCAGCATCGGCACTGCCACCGCGACGAAAATCCCCGGCACCAGGTTGATGTAGAACAGCCAGTGCCAGGACGAAATGTCAGTGATCCAGCCACCGATTACCGGCCCCAGCGTCGGCGCCAGCGAGGCCACTGCGCCGATGGTTGCGGCGGCGATCACCCGTTGCTTGCCGGTGAAGAAAAAGAAGGCGGTGGTGAACACCAGCGGAATCATCGAGCCACCGAGAAACCCTTGCAGGGCGCGGAAGGCGATCATGCTCTGGATGTTCCAGGCCACGCCGCAGAGCAGACTGGCCAGGGTGAAGCCAATCGCCGAGGCGCAGAACAGCCAACGGGTCGAGAACACCCGGGACAACCAGCCCGACAGCGGAATCACGATGATTTCGGCGATCAGGTAACTGGTCTGCACCCAGGCGGTTTCGTCAGTGCCGGCCGAGAGCCCTCCGCCGATGTCACGCAGCGACGCCGAGACGATCTGGATATCCAGCAGCGCAATGAACATGCCGATGCACATCGTGGCGAAGGCGAACACCTTGGTCGCCGTCGCCATGTTGGCGGCGTTGAACGGTTGCGCGGGGGCGGCAAGGGCGCGGCTCATGGCGCGCGGGCCACGGTTGGGGTTTGCGCTTCAGGCTCGGCGCGGGTGTCCACTTCGGCCGTCACCGACAGGCCTGGACGCAGATGACCGAGTACGCCATCCGCCGGGTCGAGCAGGATCCGCACCGGCACCCGCTGGACGATTTTGGTGAAGTTACCGGTGGCGTTTTCCGGTGGCAGCACGCTGAACTGCGAACCGCTGGCCGGCGCGAGGCTGTCCAGATGCCCGTGGAATTCACGCCCCTTGAGCACGTCGGCATGCACGATCACACGTTGGCCCGGCGTCATCCGCGCTAGCTGATCCTCCTTGAAATTGGCATCGACCCACAATCCGCTGGCCGGCACCAACGACAACAGTTGCGAACCGGCCTGGGCATAAGCGCCGACCCGCGCCCGACGATTGCCGATCACGCCGTCGACGGGGGCTTTCAACTCGGTGTAGCCGACGTTCAACTGCGCCAGATCACGCTCGGCCCGCGCCTGTACCAATGCGGCACGGGCTTGTTGTTTCTGGGTTTCGATCACGTTCAACTGGCGTTGCGCGGCCAGCAGTTCGGCCTGGGCCCGGGCACTCTGCGCCTGGGCCGTCTTGAAGGTGGCGTCGGCCCGTTGCGCGCTTTCCACCGAGACGGCATTGCTGCCCACCAGGCGTTTGTAGCGGGCATTGTCGTCCCGCGAGCGCGCGGTTTCGGCGCCCGCAGCATCGATGCCGGCGCGGGCCTGGCCGATCACCGCGTGTTGCAGTTGTTCGGTGGCGTCGAGGTTGGCGAGCAGCGCTTCTTCAGCGGCCACCGCGCCTTCGGCCTTGGCCAGGTTGGCGCGATAGTCACGGGCGTCGATCCGGATCAGCACATCGCCGGCCTTGACCCTCTGGTTGTCGGTCACCAGCACTTCTTCGATATAGCCGGCGACTTTCGGGCCGATTACCGTGACGTCGCCACCAATGTAGGCATCGTCGGTTTCTTCGATGAAGCGCCCGGCAGTCCACCAATGGTTCGCGTACAGCCCGATGAACACCAGGGCTGCGATGGCTGCCGTCAGCAGCACCAGCCGTTTCAACAGGGGAGGCTTGGGTGGGTTCACTGCGACAGCAAGGTCGGGTTCAAGGCTGGGCATGCTGGTCATGGACAAATACCTGTGGGAAACGGCGCTTTATTACAAGTGTAATATGATGCAAGTAATATTTTGTGGCAATGGATTTTTGCTACCGGTCGTCTGGCACTTCCACGAACCAATCTGGGGAGTCGATGTGGGGGAGGAATGATTTGCCGGCATTAATAGGAAGCATTACTATTCGCACCTCCCCCCCACAGCACGCCGCAATGACCCCCAAGCTGCCCCGCAGACCCGGCTTTTTCGAGTATTACGAAGAGTTGATCGGCACCTGGACCCGTCGCCTGAGAAATCGTCAGCAGGCCGAGGACCTGGCCCATGACACCTTCGTGCGGGTGCTCGAGTCCGATTCGGCGGCGGTGCAGCAACCTAGGGCGTATTTGCACCAGACCGCGCGCAACATCGCGGTGGACGGTTATCGGCGTGAGGATCGGCGGGGCGCCATGGAGTCGGAGGCGATCGATCACAGTGTGTCGTCGTCCGGCGACCCGGAGCATTTCATGCACGCGATCCAGTTGGCGGATTCCATCGAGCGGGCGCTCGCCGAGTTGCCGCTCAACTGCCGCAAGGTGTTCGTCTGGCAGAAGATCGAAGGCCTGACCCAGGCCGAAATCGCCGAGCGCCTGGGGCTGTCCAGGAACATGGTGGAAAAGTATATGATCCGCACCCTGCGGCATCTGCGTGATCGTCTGGACGGGGCACAGCCATGATGGATACTCGTGATTGTGCGTGCGGGCAAACAACGGTTCGCGACGACGCGGCGCGGTGGTTTGTGCGTTTGCAGGAACCTGCCGCCAGCGCCGAAGAGCAGCGCCGCTTCGAGAGCTGGCTGGACGAACACCCTCAGCATCGCAACGAATATCAGATACTCCAGAACCTGTGGGTGGCGGCCGATCGATTGCCGGCCAAGCGTCTGCACGCCTTGTGTGAAACCCCGGCGGTGCGCAGTAAACGTCGTCCGCTGGTGCGTTACGCGGTGGCCGCCAGCGTGTTGGCGGTGGTGCTCGGCCTGGGGCTGTTCAGCGGCTTGAACCCTCCGGCGACCTACACGGCTGAATATTCCACGGCCCTTGGCGAGCGTCGTCATGTGGCGTTGCCGGACGGTTCGGTGATTGATCTGAACAGCCGCAGCCGGGTGCAGGTGCGCTATGAAAAGGACCGTCGCGGCATCGAGTTGATGCAAGGCGAGGTGATGTTCAGCGTCGAGCACGACAGCAGTCGACCGTTCGTGGTCGAGGCGGGCAGCGGCAAGGTCACGGTCACCGGCACCCGGTTCGATGTGCGCCGCGACAGCGCCGAAACCCGGGTCGCGGTGGAGCAGGGCACGGTCAGGGTTCAAGGGAGCGGCGACGATTTCGTCAGCCTTACCGCCGGCTTCGGCACTTGCATCAATGCCCAGGGCAAAGTGACCGCTGCTTATGCGGTCAATCCTGCGGAGCTGACCGCATGGCGCAGCGGCAAACTGGTGTTCAACAACGCCAGCCTCAGCGAAGTGGCCGAGGAAGTGTCGCGCTATCGAGAGAAACCGCTGACGGTCGGCAGTGCCCAAGTGGGCAACCTGCGCCTGACCAGCGTGTTCAAATCCGACAACACCGACGCGCTGCTCAAGGCCTTGCCGAGCATTCTGCCGGTGGCCATCCGCACCCTCGGTGACGGCAGCCAGGAAATAATCTCCCGATAGATTCAGGTTTTTTTCGAGTTCTTCGTCTTCTTGTCCAACTGCAACTGGTTTGCATTAACAGACGCACACTCTTGCGATCCACAGGACAACGTTCGACGTGAAGAAAACCACCGCTAAGAATAACCAATCATCCTGGCTGCCCCTCGCTCTCGCCCTGGCGGTCAGCTCGGCGCTGCCCCAGGCGTTTGCTGCCGATGCCATTCATATTCAGGCGCAGCCACTGGGCCAGGCCTTGAGTCAGTTGGGCCAACAAACCTCGCTGCAGGTTTTTTTCAGCCCGGAACTGGTGGCCGGCAAACAGGCCCCGGCAGTCGACGGCAACCTCTCGCCGGAACAGGCCTTGCGCCAATTGCTGCAAGGCAGCGGTCTGCAATACCAGATCGATGAAGGTTCGGTCACGCTGATGCCGGCCCCGACTTCCGCCTCAAATGGCCCGCTGGAATTGGGCGTGACCGACATCAAGGTGGTTGGTGACTGGCTCGGCGATGCCAATGCCGCTGTGGTGCAAAACCATCCCGGCGCGCGCACGGTGATCCGCCGTGAAGCGATGGTCGAGCAGGGCGCCATGAATGTCGGCGACGTATTGCGGCGTGTTCCCGGCGTGCAAGTGCAGGACGCCAACGGCACTGGCGGCAGCGACATTTCCCTGAACGTCGGTGTGCGCGGCCTGACCTCGCGCCTGTCGCCACGCTCCACCGTGCTGATCGACGGCGTGCCGGCTGCCTTCGCCCCTTACGGCCAGCCACAGCTGTCGATGGCGCCGATTTCCTCCGGCAACCTCGACAGCATCGACGTGGTGCGTGGCGCCGGTTCCGTGCGTTATGGGCCACAGAACGTCGGTGGCGTGATCAACTTCGTCACCCGCGCGATCCCGGAGAAAGCCACCGGTGAAATCGGCACCACCCTGGAAACCACCCAGCGCGGTGGCTGGAAACACATCGACACCGCGTTTCTCGGCGGCACCGCCGATAACGGCTTGGGCGTGGCGCTGTTGTATTCCGGGGTGAACGGCAACGGTTATCGCAAAAGCAACAACGGCAACGACATCGACGACGTGATCCTCAAGACCCACTGGGCGCCCACCGATCAGGACGATTTCAGCCTCAATTTCCATTACTACGATGCCAGCGCCGACATGCCCGGCGGCCTGACGCAGAAGCAGTACGACGCCGATCCGTTCCAGTCCGACCGCGACCATGACAACTTCAGCGGCCGCCGCAAGGACGTGTCGTTCAAGTGGGCGCGGCAGATCGACGACCGGACCCAGGCCGAAGTGCTGACCTACTATTCCGACAGCTTCCGTGGCAGCACCATCGCCGCTCGCGACCAGAAAACCCTCAGCTCTTATCCACGCACTTACTACACCTTCGGCATCGAGCCGCGAGTGTCCCATGTGTTCGACCTGGGCCCGACCACGCAGGAAGCCAGCGTCGGTTATCGTTACCTGAAAGAAGGCATGCACGAAGAGTCGAGCCGTCTGGCGCTGGTGAACAATCAGCCAGTGGTCAGCAAAACGTCCGATGGCCATGTGTTCCAGGACCGCACCGGCGGCACCGAAGCCCACGCCGTTTACATCGATGACAAGATCGATGTCGGCAGCTGGACCGTGACCCCCGGCATCCGTTTTGAAAGCATCAGCACCGAATGGCACGACAGGCCGGTGCTCGACACCGCTGGCAAACGCGTGCAGGAAAAACGCCGCAGCATCGACAGCAACGAACCGCTGCCGGCCTTGAGCGTGATGTATCACCTGTCTGACGCCTGGAAACTGTTCGCCAACTACGAAACCTCGTTCGGCAGCCTGCAATATTTCCAGCTCGGCCAGGGTGGTTCGGGTGACAACACCGCCAACGGCTTGAGCCCGGAAAAGGCCAAGACCTACGAGATCGGTACGCGCTACAACGATGACGTGTGGGGCGGGGAAGTGACGCTGTTCTACATCGACTTCGATGACGAACTGCAATACATCAGCAACGACGTGGGCTGGACCAACCTCGGCGCGACCAAGCACCAGGGCCTTGAAGCGTCGCTGCATTACGACATGTCGGCGCTCAACCCGATGCTCGACGGCCTGACCGCCAACGCCGGTTTCACCTACACCCGCGCCACGTATGAAGGCGAGATCCCGGGTTTCAAGGGCCGTGATCTGCCGTTCTACTCGCGTCAGGTGGCCACCGCCGGGCTGCGTTACGACATCAACCGCTGGACCTACAACCTCGATGCCTTTGCCCAGTCCAAACAGCGTTCACCGGGGACCGGTGTGAACGCCGATGGCAGCTTCAGCGGCAACTACATCACCGAAGGTTCCGCAGACGGGCAGTACGGTGACATTCCGGGTTACGTGACCTGGAACGTGCGCGGTGGTTATGACTTCGGTTCGCAATTGTCGAACCTGAAAGTCGGCGCCGGGGTGAAAAATATCTTCGACAAGCAGTATTTCACCCGTTCCAGCGACAACAACTCGGGGATGTACGTCGGCGCACCACGCACGTTCTTTGTGCAGGCCAGCGTCGGGTTCTGATGAGTGACTGGTCGGCAATTCCGGGTTGCCGATCAGTTTCTGATAGGTGTCAACACAGGCTTACGGGGCGGCGTCTGGCAGTCGGAAGTCGATGACAGGCGAAGGGTTGCCTGCCATGTCCACGGTCTTGAGGCAGACTTTTTTCTCGCCGTCGGTCGTGTCCACTTCAAAATCCAGCAGGGGCGGCCTGACCGGCCTATACCCCTCGGCTTGTTGGCAATCAATGGTTGCCGGTGTACCGATCTTGTACTGATGCTTTGTCACATCCAGATCGGGCGTGACCTGAAAAGGCGTTACAGAAAATACGCCCTTACCTTGATTCGTGATGTGGAATATCGGCGCCATTTGAGTTGGCTCTGCCAATGCCCACCGCCAGTAAATCCTGGCGTTTCGCGCATCCCATTTCCCGGGTGGTCCCGCCTGACGGTTTTGCCCCATCACGCACAAGAAATACAGCCCGGGTCCCTGGCGCAGTTCATTGCGTAATTCGTTATCGCCGCCCGGGTCAGTGGTACGCACCTCACTGTAATCCCTGATATCCGCACAATTTTTGACAGTGCGCGTGTACTTGAAGCGAAAGAAGGGTTGATCGCTCGAAAAACGAAGCTCCCACAACAACGGCAGGTAGTTTCCCTGTGCATCGCGGGGCTGCTTGAGGAAGCTATCGCCGTAGTTCGAGCCGAATTCCGACACGGGCCCCAGTACACAGGACTCGCGGTTCCCGACGAAGCGCCCCCCGATAAAACAGGTGTCCAGGCCATTGGTGGGCGTCGCGTAATTGGTGTCTTGCGCTTTATTGGGCATGCCTTCGATCACTTCGCAAGGTGCGCTGATACTGCATCGCGATCGCCCGCTGTCGCGCGTGGTGGTGCCAATCACCGCGACGATTTCGTTGGTGTAGCGATTCAGAAGTGGAGAGCCAGAGATTCCATTGATGACCCCCAGGCATTGATTGCTGATTTGATCCACCCAAATCCACCCGGCTTCGAGAATTCCTGCGCGGTGTTCCTGCGGACATGCCGAGCGCTGGATGAAACCATCGACAGCGGCGCCAACCGCCAGAGTATCGGTGCCTTCGGTCAGGGCATGGCTCGCAACTTTCAAGGGCTGGATGCCGTCGTTCATCACTTGGCCGAGGGTGCGATCGAGTACCAGCAGCGCAATGTCCTGGCCACGCAGGGTGCTCCAGGCGATTCTGCTGATAGGGTAGTTTTTTTGTTGTGGAATCGTGTCCTGGAAAAAATTGAAAGTCACCTGTCCGGTAGCAGGCTCGTTCACGACAAACCGACCGACATTACCTTTTGCACAATGACCTGAGGTGAGCACATACGCTGGGCCGCTGCGATCATCGTTTGCTCCACGGGTATCGATCAGGCTGCCGCTGCAGATCCGGTCTCCATCAACCTTGACCCTGGCGATGGACTGCCAATGGTCGTATCGCCCATTAGCATTGGACAAGAGACGTGCCGGTGCGAAATTTTCAATGCCTTCGCCCCAGTCATGTTGGGTAAGCGGCGATTTGCTGCAACCGTTCGCGCCCATCAGCAGCAACAAAACCAGCAGTACCTTGAGGTTGAACGTGTTCATGAGAAGTTCACCCGTCTGGGATATTCAACTCATGGTGCGATCCGCAGCCAAAACGTGTCTACTGTCAGAACTGATAGTAAAACGGCGAAAAATGCGACCTCCTGTCGTTTTTCGTGCTGCTGAGCGTTAGACCTTCAGCACTTTCCCTCCAATCGCCACCGCCACCAGCAGCACCGCCATTAGACCGAACGCGAAGCTCAGGCTGCTGCCATGAGCCACGAAACCGATCGCCGCCGGTCCCGCCAGAATCCCCGCATAACCCAGGGTCGTGATGGCCGGCACCGCGATGCTTTGCGGCATCACCGTCTGCTTGCCCACGGCGGTGTACAGCACTGGCACGATGTTCGAACAACCGGCACCGACCAGCGCATAACCGAGCAGTGCGGCTTGCCATCCCGGTGTGAAGGTCGCCAGAAACAATCCTGCCGCGGCCATCAGTCCGCCGAACAGAATCACCCGCGTGGCGCCCAGGTGCCGGACAATCGCGTCACCGGTCAATCGCCCGGCGGTCATGGTCAGCGCAAATGCTGCATAACCCAGCCCGGCATACGCGGTGTCGATCCCGCGTTCCTGCGTCAGGAACACCGCGCTCCAGTCGAGCGCCGCACCTTCGGCCAGGAACACGATGAAGCACATCCCGCCGATAAACAGCACGATGCCATGGGGCACGGCAAATGCCGGGCCGGAGCTTTCACTGCCGTAAGGCAGCAAGTGCGGCGCGGCTTTAAGCAATGCCAGCACCAGAATCACGATCACCACCAACATCGCCCCCAGCGGCGAAAAGCCCAAACCGAGCAGGGCGCTGACACCCGCCGCGCCAACGATCCCGCCGAGGCTGAACAGCCCATGAAAACCCGACATCATGGTCTTGCCGCTGGCCCGCTCGACGATCACCGCTTGCAGGTTCACCGTCGAATCCACCGTGCCCAGGCCGGCGCCGAACATGAACAACGCCGCGATCAATGCCGGAATCGAAGACACCGTCGCCAACAGCGGCAGCGCCGCGCAGATCAACAAGGTGCCGCCGCTCAACACCCGACGGCAGCCGAAACGCGTCGCCAGAATCCCGGCCATGGGCATCGCCAGAATCGAACCCACCCCCAGACACAACAGCAACAGCCCGAGGGTGCCTTCATCCAGCCCGGCCCGCGCCTTGGCGTAAGGCACCAGCGGCGCCCAGGCCGCGATGCCGAAACCGGCGATGAAGAAGGCGATGCGCGTGGACATCTGTTCCAGGCGTCCGGGGACGAAGGCGGCTTGGGTGTTGAGGCTGGTCATATCGATCCTTGGCAAAAAACGTCGCGTCCCCAAAGGACAGTGAACAACCGCAAAGGGTTCGATCACCACGTTCAGGTGGGGGCAGCAGTCAGGCAGGGTGACATCCTTGCACAGCCAGCCGCTGTTTCGCGATATTGTCGACGCATCAATTGTTCATAGGGGGGGCGCCATGACGCGGATGTACGATGCTCGAGGCAATATCTACGTGGTCGTGGCGCCTGACGCCCTGCGCCGCAGCGGTATCGACCTGCCTGAACTGGCCAGCCAGGCGGCGCAAACCCGTGAGGCCTGGGCGTTGTCGGCCATCGAGGCATTCTGCGGCTGGGCTCCCGGGACACAACCGCCCGGCAGCAAGGCGCATCGTTGCGATGGCTTGCTGGTGGGGCCGTTTCAATCTTCGCCGCCGTTTGACCTGCTGATCGTCAACACCGACGGCAGCCTGGCCGAGCGCAGTGGCAATGGCCTGACGATTTTTTCCCAAGCCCTGAGTGAACAAGGGCTGATGCCGAGGGAGGAGGCTTGCTTGCTCAGGGTTCATCACGACAAGCGCGATGCGCTCTCGCCAGTGGCGACTTCGGTGAAACCCGCCGAAATCGATGGCGTGCAAGGGTTCTGGCTGGACTTGGGGCAGCCTTCGTTCGGGCCTGAAGCGGTGGGTGCGCAAGGGGTCGAAACCGTGGTGTTGAACGGGTGCGATGTCAGTCACGTGCGGCCGTTGTCGACGCTCGACCCTGCCTGGAACCGCAGCCAGTTCGTGCGCATCGGTAATCCCCATTGTGTGACGTTAGTGACAGGCACCGATGCCTTGCCGAGCAACGCGCAAATGCGTGACCCGGAGTTGTCTGGAGGGTTGACCCGCATCGCTTACGCCACGCCAGCCGGGGCAGGGCAGCCGTGTGCGGCCGGGGTGAACCTGCAATGGGCGATGCTTGAGTCCGAAGGGCGAATCGTTGCGCGGGTGTTCGAGCGTGGCGAAGGGCCGACCGCGTCGTCGGGCACCAGCGCCAGTGCGGTGGCGTGCGCGGCGTGGCGAGTGGGTTGGGTGGCGGCCGGGGAAGTGAAGGTGGTCATGCCCGGCGGCACGGCACCGATTCTGCTGGAAGAACGGGAGGGCGAATTGAGTCGGGTCAGGTTGTTTGGGACGGCGCGGTTGATGGGGTGATTTTGAGACCGTCATCGCGAGCCTGCTCGCGATGGCGCCCAAACGGTCAGCGAAGATTCAGAGCCGATCCGCCCACTCAACCACCGGCATCTGCCGCTTCATCAACACCTTGCCCCCGCGAATCGAATACAGCGGCAGACCCTGGCTGCGAATCACCTCGTAATCGCTGTCCGCCGACAGAATCAGCAGATTCGCCGGCCGGCCCCGTTCCAGACCATAGCGATCGCCCAGGGTCATCGCCTTGGCACTGTTGTCCGTGACCAGGTCCAGCGCACTCTGCAAATTGCGATAGCCGAGCATGTGGCAGATGTGCAAACCGGCCTCGAGCACCCGCAGGATGTTGCCATTGCCCAGTGGATACCACGGGTCGACGATCGAGTCCTGACCGAAACACACGTTCATCCCCGCTTCGAGCAACTCATTCACGCGAGTCACGCCACGGCGTTTCGGGAAGTTGTCGAAGCGGCCTTGCAGGTGAATGCTTTCGGTCGGGCAAGAAACAAAACTGATCCCCGAGTGCCCGAGCAAGCGAAACAGTTTCGCGCAGTAAGCGTTGTCGTAGGAGCCCATCGCCGTGGTGTGGCTGGCGGTGACGCGCGAACCCATGTCGCGGCTGCGGGCTTCTTCGGCCAGTACCTCAAGGAAGCGTGAGTGCGGGTCGTCGGTTTCGTCGCAATGCACGTCCACCAGACAGCCCGTGCGTTCGGCCAGGTCCATCAGGAACTTCACCGAGCTTACGCCCTGGTCCCGGGTGTATTCGAAATGCGGAATGCCTCCGACCACATCGGCGCCCAGGCGGATAGCTTCTTCCATCAGCTCGCGCCCGTTGCGGTACGACTCGATGCCTTCCTGGGGGAACGCGACGATTTGCAGGTCGATCAGGTGGCGGCTTTCCTCGCGGACTTCGAGCATCGCCTTGAGCGCGATCAGTTCCGGGTCGGTGACATCGACGTGGGTGCGCACGTGCTGAATGCCGTGGGCGGCGAGGGTCTGGATGGTTTTTTTGGCGCGGGTCTTGGTGTCTTCCTGAGTGATGGTGGCCTTGCGCTCGCCCCAGCACTCGATGCCTTCGAACAGCGTGCCGCTCATGTTCCAGCGCGGTTCGCCGGCAGTCAGGGTGGCGTCGAGGTGAATGTGCGGTTCGACGAAGGGCGGCACCACCAGATTACCGCCGGCGTCCAGGTCATCCGGCCCCAGTGACGGGGCTTCGGTTTGCCGGGCGATGCTGTGTATCAGGCCGTTTTCCAGGTGCAACTCATGCAGGCCTTCTTGGTTGCGCAGGCGGGCGTTGATGATGTGCATCAGGCGAGTCCTTTTAGAGATCTTGTAGTGGTGCTTCGGCGGTACGGGCACCCAGTACGCCGGTCAATAACACATACGTTAGCGCGGCAGTGGCAATCCCTACCAGCGGCGCGATCCACGGGGAGCTGAATGCCGCGACGGTGCCGACCGCATAAGCGCTCAGGCCAGGCCAGTTGAACGCCGGCAACCGGGCATCGGCCAGGCGTGGATATTGTCCACGGTAACGGAAGAAAAAGTCCGCCATGATCACCCCGCCAATCGGCGGAATCACCGTGCCCAGCAAAATCAGGTAAGGCACCAGCATGTCGTACATGCCCAGCAGCGCCAGCAGCGTGCCAATCACCGCGCCGGCCAGGGTCACGGTTTTGCGCCGGCCGGTGCGCAACAGGTTGCAGCCGGCGACGGCGAAGTTGTAGATGGTGTTGTCCTGAGTGCTCCAGATGTTGAGCAGCAACATCGCCATTGCGGCCATGGCGAAGCCTTGCAGCAACAGGACTTCGACCACGTCCGGTTGCTGATAGACGATCGCGCCGTAGGCACCGATCAACACCATCAGGCCGTTGCCGATGAAAAAACCGATCAGGCTTGCCAGCACCGCGACCCGCGCCGAACGGGAGAAACGTGTCCAGTTGGTCGCCTGGGTCGCGCCACTGACAAAGGTGCCGAACACCAGGGTAATCGCGGTCGACCAGTCCAGTGTTGCCGTCGGCACCACGGCGAGCAAACCCTCGAGCCCGCCGACCTTCACCGTCGCGACCCACATCGACAGCATCAGCAGCAACATCATGGCGGGTACGGCGATGTACGACAGAATCTCCAGCCCGCGATAGCCGATATACGCCGTGG
Source organism: Pseudomonas sp. Pseusp18 (assembly GCF_059506005.1). Classification (NCBI taxonomy): domain Bacteria; kingdom Pseudomonadati; phylum Pseudomonadota; class Gammaproteobacteria; order Pseudomonadales; family Pseudomonadaceae; genus Pseudomonas; species Pseudomonas sp. Pseusp18. The sequence continues at coordinate 4,378,345 of NZ_CP169240.1, read as the reverse complement.
CGCAAAAGCCCAGGCCGAACAGCACCATCAGCCCCAGAACGGTGCTTTCGCTCAGTTCGAAATATTTGCCGAGTACGACGGCTGCGGTCGCGGTGCCCCAGGCGTACCAGCCGATCTGGGTGAAGCCGAGGATCAGGTCGCTGAGCTTGCTGCCCACTTCGCCGAAGCAGAAACGGCCCATCAACACCGAATTGAGGCCGCTTTTGAAGGCGATGTAGCCAAGCCCGGCTGCGTAGATTCCCAACAGCAGGTTGCCGGCGATGATCACCGCCAGCATCTCGCCGAAACTGAACGCCACCCCCAGCTTGCCGCCGGCAAACATGGTCGCCGTGAAGAAGGTAAAACCCAGCAGCACCATGGCCGTGGAGGCGAGCCCCTTGCGGGCGTGCATCGGAACTTCGCTGAGGGGGTAATCATTGCCCGGATCGTTCTGCGTCATGTGGCATTCCTTGCTGGATGGAGGACGCGAGGGTGTTGCAGTGCTCGTGCCAATGGCGCGAGGGTGTTGTTCTTTATAGCCGAGCCGGCGGATTTAGCCTGAAGAGGGGCACGAAAGCAGTGCGGCTGTGGTTCAAATTGGGACGCAGCAATCAGGTAGTCACAAAACCTTGTGGCGAGGGGGCTTGCCCCCGTTCGGCTGCGCAGCAGTCGCTAATCCAGGCAACCCGGTGTGTCTGTAGGCATATAGGGGGCTGCTTCGCAACCCAACGGGGGCGAGCCCCCTCGCCACAGGGTCTCCGTCGATCAGGCGTTCTGTGCCAACGGTAAAAACCGCAATATCGCCGCCATGATCGCCTCCGGTGCATCCTCCTGCACCAGATGCCCGGCATTCGCAACGGGATGAAACTGCGACCCCGCAATCATCTGATGCAACGCCCGCCCGCGTTCAATGGGAATCCATTGATCGTCTTCCCCCCAGAGAATCTGCACCGGGCAGCGAATCGTCGGGTACAGCGCTTCGACCTCGCGGGTATAACGCTCATCCATCTGCGCGATCTGCCGATAGAACGCCGCTTGCCCCGAATCACCCAGCCAGGGCTGCACGTAAGGCGCCAGCTCCTGATCGGAAATCTCGCGCTTGATCGCGCCACGAATATAGGTCGGCACAATCGCCCGTTGAATGTAATCAGGCAGCCCGCTGAACGCCGCTTCATGCTGACGCACATGCTGCACGAACGGCGAACCCCAGGGCGACAGCGCCACCGGGTCAATCAGCGTCAGGCTGCGGTAATCCTTGCCATCGAGCAGATGCGCGCGCAACACAGTGGCGCCGCCGAAATCGTGGGCTACCACGTCTGGCCGTTCCAGGCCCCAGTGCTCCAGCAATTGCGCCAACAGTTGGTTCTGTACGCCCAGCGACACATCGCCGTCCGGCTGTGCGGACTGCCCGTAACCCAGCAAATCGAAGTAATACACCCGGTGCGTGGTGATGAAGTGCGGCGCGATCCGGTGCCACACATGAGAAGAGAAGGGCGTGCCATGCACGAACACCAGCGGCGGACCGTCGCCACGTACGGCGTAGCGAACGGAGTGCCCGTTGAAACGATAGGTCTGAGCCAGCGGCCAGTCAGTCATGGGTGCGTCCTCTTGGCGTGTGCGAGCCCAAAAGCATAGGCATAAAAAAACAGCCATTGAAGGCTGTTTCTCTATTCACTGACGAAACGCATTTCCCTTTGCGGGAGCGTCCGTGCCTGGGATCGGCTTACTCACCGCGATAGATGCAACCGCTGGTGCAGGTCTCGTGGATGCGGATCGCGCTGAGTTCCGGCAACAACGGCTTCAACTCATTCCAGATCCACTTGGCCAGCACTTCGCTGGTCGGGTTTTCCAGGCCGGGAATGTCGTTCAGGTAGTTGTGGTCCAGACGCTCGTACAGCGGCTTGAAGATCTCTTTGATTTCCGAGAAATCGCGGATCCAGCCGGTGTGCGGATCGAGGTCGCCGCTCAGGTGAATCGCCACTTTGAACGAATGACCGTGCAGGCGACCGCACTTGTGGCCGTCCGGTACGTGGGGCAGGCGATGGGCGGATTCGAATGTAAATTCTTTGAAGATTTCCACAGTGATGTTCAGCTCTTTCAGGTGGCGATCGCCGCGGCGATGTGGGCAGGTGGCGAGTTTACCAGAGCTCCGGGCAAAACACTGACTAAAGGGTCAGCAAGCGCTCGCCGAGGCGACCGTTGGCGGTCAGTTCGAGGAACTCATCGCCCAGGCGACGGCTTTCATCCATCGTTGCGCGCCAATACTTCTGTCGGCTCGGGGCATCGCCTATGAAGCGCTTGAAGTCGTTGCGGTCCGGCAGTTTGCCGTAGGGCAGGCGTGCCAGGTATTCCTTCGACGGTGCCAGCAGCAGAACATCCTGCAAGCGCCCGGGGCAGGCACGGCGCCACGGCAGGGTCTTGTCGAACCAGCCGGGGATCACCCGGTCGGTGAAATGCGGATACAGCACGATGTCGTTGCCGCTATAGGGCAGGTCGAGGTGATAGTCCAGCAGACCACCATCGCGGAACGTCCCTGCGCCTGCGCCCGGCAAGTCGCGTACGCCTTGCATGACCATCGGGATCGAACCCGAGGCGAGCAGGGCCTGGCGCAGGTTGCCGGCATTCAGTGAGATGAAGCGTGACGGGAAATCATTCAGCGCGTTGACCGGTGGCGCCTGGCGCGGGTCGTGGATGATCAGCCGCTCGAAATGCCGCGACAGCCGTGCGCGACCGCGCAGGTTGTCGGCGATCACTGACGACAGGCCCAGCCCCAACCGGCCGCGATGATCGTCCGCCAACAGGCCGTGGCTTTTGACCACCATGATGTTCAGGCGGTAGTGGGCGTTATCCAGAATCGCGGCATCGCGGCCGTCGAGCAGGTCATCGAGCATGCGCCGCGAGCTCTGGCTGATCTGCGCCATGGTCACGCCCTTGGCGAAGTTCTGCTCGGTGTACAGATGGCCGAGGCGGCGGATGCCTTCGGCGGCATCCGGCAGGCAGGCACTGGCGAACCGCCAGGAACCCACTGAGGCGCCGATCAGCGAACGCTCCCGGGGCGCCGCCGGCAGCCATTCGCCAAACAGCGCCAGGTCCAGACCCTGAATCCCCAGCGCTTTCGGGCCACCGGCGGCGCCCGGCAACGTGCCCACATCGGCAGCGCTCAAGCCGTTGGCACGGATGCGCGCCAGAGCACGCGGGCCGGCCTTGAGGGTCAGGGAAGGGAACTTGATGTGGATAGCGGTCATACCGGTCTCGATGTCTGGCAAGCAGGGATTATAAGCACCTCTTGGGCTGCGATTGTCCCCGATCAATGCAGGAGCTGCCGAAGGCTGCGATCTTTTGATTTTGATTTTTGGCGTTTATGACGCAGCCAAAGATCAAAAGATCGTCCGATCGCGGCCCGAGCCTTCGGCAGCTCCTACGGGGAATGCATCAGCTATTCCCAATGATGGCAATTCAGTTTCAGTTAAGTTCGAATCGCTAAGGTCGCTCCGTAGGCAACACATAAGAAAATATGGAGCCACCCCATGAAAATCCTGACTGCCCTGTTCACCGCGTCCCTCATTTGCCTGACCGCTAGCCTCGCTCATGCCCGCGACCTGGGCCCCGACGAAACCCTGAGACTGCGCGACGCTGGTACCATTGTGTCTTTCGAGAAGCTCAACGCCACCGCTCTGGCCAAACACCCCGGCTCGACCATCACCGGCACCGAGCTTGCAGAAGAGTACGGCAAGTACAAATACCAGGTGGAACTGCGTGACCCGCAGGGCATTGAGTGGGACCTGGAACTGGATGCGGTCAACGGGCAGGTCCTCAAGGATCATCAGGATACGTAATGAAGGTGCTTTTTTTGAATCGGCGCGCCAGCAGTCGCATGGTGCTGATGCTTCTGGCTTTTTGCTCGGTGGCCGTGGCCCGCGACCTGGATCAGGACGAAGCCCTGCGCCTGCGCCAACAGGGCGTGATCCTGCCGCTGGAGCAGCTCTTGCAGCAAGCACTGGACCGCTATCCCGGGGCCAAGTTGCTGGAAGCCGAGCTTGAAGAAAAACACGATGTCTATGTTTATGAAGTCGAGCTGCTGACCGCCGAAGGCGTGGTGCGCGAGCTGGACGTCGATGCCACCACCGGCCACCTGCTGAAAGACAAGGAAGATTGATCGATGCGTTTGCTCCTGGTGGAAGACCATGTGCCGCTGGCCGACGAATTGATGGCCGGCCTCAACCGGCAGGGTTACGCCGTGGACTGGCTGGCCGACGGCCGCGATGCGGTGTACCAGGGCAGCAGCGAGCCTTATGACCTGATCATCCTCGACCTCGGCCTGCCGGGTTTGCCGGGGCTCGAGGTGCTGGCGCAATGGCGGGCCGGTGGCCTGGCGACGCCGGTGTTGATCCTCACGGCGCGCGATTCCTGGGCCGAGCGGATCGAAGGCCTCAAGGCCGGCGCCGACGATTACCTGAGCAAACCCTTCCACCCGGAAGAGCTGCACCTGCGCATTCAGGCATTGCTGCGCCGCTCCCACGGCCAGGCCAATCAGCCGACGCTCAAGGCTGCCGGGCTGAACCTGGATGAAGGTCGTCAGTGCGTGACCCGCGACGGCGCCGACATCCAGCTCACCGCCGCCGAATTTCGCCTACTGCGCTATTTCATGCTGCACCCCGAACAGATCCTTTCCAAAAGCCACCTCGCCGAACACCTCTACGACGGTGAAACCGAGCGCGATTCCAACGTGCTCGAAGTCCACGTCAACCACCTGCGCCGCAAGCTCGGCCGCAGCGTGATCGAAACCCGTCGCGGTCAGGGTTACCTGTTCGGCGGGCAAGCCCAGTGAGGTCGATCCAGCGTCGCTTGAGCCTGGGCCTGATCAGTGTGATGGTGATCGTCGGCCTGGTGCTGGCGCAAACCAGCCTGTGGCTGTTCGAAATGGGTTTGCAGCGCTACCTCGAAGCCGGGTTGCGCAACGACAGTGAAAACCTGCTGGTGGCGCTGGTGCGTGGCCCGCAGGGGTTGCAGCTGGATGAGCGACATCTGTCGCCGGCCTATCAGCGCCCGTTTTCCGGGCACTATTTTCGTATCGACTTTGCCGACAGCCATTGGCGCTCCCGCTCGTTATGGGATCAGGACCTGCCGCGGCTCGAACACCCGGGCCTGAACAGCAACCTGCAACTGGGGCCGGAAGGGCAACAGTTGCTGGTGCTGCGTTCGGACTACCGGCGGCTGGGCCAGGCGATTTCCATCAGCGTCGCCCAGGACTACACGCCGGTGCGTGAGAGTTTCTGTCGCATGCAACAAGTCGGCCTCGGGTTGGGGCTGGCGGGGCTATTGCTGATTTTGCTGTTGCAACGGATCACCGTGCGCCGCGCCTTGCGCCCGCTGGAAAAGGCCCGCGAGCAAATCGCCCAGTTGCAGCAGGGCCAGCGTTCGCAACTCGACGAAGCCGTGCCGGTGGAGCTGGAGCCGCTGGTGGCGCAGATCAACCATTTGCTGGCCCACACCGAAGATAGCCTCAAGCGCTCGCGCAATGCCTTGGGCAACTTGGGGCATGCGTTGAAAACCCCGTTGGCGGTGTTGTTGAGCCTGGCTTCCAGCGAGAAGCTCGATGCGCACCCGCAGCTGCGCAAGGTGATTCAAGCGCAACTGGAGCAGGTCCAGCAGCGACTCAATCGCGAACTCAACCGCGCCCGGTTGTCCGGCGATGCGCTGCCGGGGGCGTTGTTTGATTGCGATGCCGAGCTGCCGGGGTTACTGGCCACGTTGAACATGATTCACGGCGAACACCTCGACTTGAGCTACCGAGCACCGACCGGTTTGCAACTGCCGTGGGATCGCGAAGATCTGCTGGAGTTGCTGGGCAACCTGCTGGATAACGCCTGCAAATGGGCGGATGCCGAGGTTCGGTTAAGCGTGGTTGAAACGGCTGAAAGTTTTCAGTTGAGCGTGGAAGACGATGGGCCGGGGATTCCCGAAGACCAGCGCGATCAGGTGTTCAGCCGCGGTACACGGCTTGATGAACAGACCGATGGGCATGGATTGGGATTGGGCATCGTGCGCGACATCGTCGACACGTGGGGCGGGGTGTTGAGGCTGGAGGAAAGCGAGTGGGGCGGGTTGAAAGTGATGATCGAACTGCCCAAACGCTAACGGAGGACTGAAGGTGTGGCGAGGGGGCTTGTCGGAACGCCGCATCGCCCCGTTGGGCTGCGCAGCAGCCCCAAAACCATTCACTCCGGTGTAATCAGACAGACCGAGCTGGCAGGTTTACGACTGCTGCGCAGCCGAACGGGGGCAAGCCCCCTCGCCACAAAAGCTCCCTCGCCACAGGTGTCAGGTCACACGCGAAACTGGTCCATCAAGCTCTGCTGCTGATTCGCCAGGCTGTTAAGCGACTGACTCACCCGCGCCGACTCATTGGCCTGTCCCGACAGCGATTCGGTCACATCCCGAATGGTCGCCACGTTGTTATTGATTTCCTCGGCCACCGCGCTTTGCTCTTCCGCCGCACTGGCAATCTGCAGGTTCATATCGCTGATCACCGTCACCGCATCACCAATCTGCCGCAACGCCGTCACCGCCTGACCCACCTGCTCGACGCTGCCCTGAGCCTGGCGATGGCTGCTGTTCATCGAGCTCACCACCTCCTGAGTACCGCCCTGCAACTGCTCGATCACCTGACGGGTTTCCTCCACCGATTCCTGAGTGCGTCGCGCCAGGTTGCGCACTTCATCGGCGACCACGGCGAAACCGCGTCCGGCCTCACCGGCGCGGGCGGCTTCGATGGCAGCGTTCAGCGCCAGCAGGTTGGTCTGCTCGGCAATGGCGCGTATCACCTCCAGCACCGAACCGATTTTCTCGCTGTTCGCTGCCAAGCCTTCAACCTGCACCATGGCTGCGCTCATGTCGGCGGCCAGATGGTCGATGCTGGTGGTGGTGCGGTCGATCACGGTCAAACCCTGACGGGTTGCCTGATCGGCGTCGCGTGCTGCTTGTGCCGCCTGCGCGGCGCTGCGGGCGACGTCCTGGGCGGTGGCGCTCATTTCGTGGGACGCGGTGGCCACTTGGTCGACCTGGCGGTATTGCTGTTCCATGCCGGCGCTGGTCTGGGTGGCGATGGCGGACGATTGGTCTGCCGTGCTGCGGGCGTCCTGCACCGAGCGTTTCACTTGGGCGATGATCGGTTGCAGCTTGTCGAGGAAGCGGTTGAACCAACCGGCCAACTGGCCCAGCTCATCCTTTTTGTCGTAAGCCAGACGCCGGGTCAGGTCGCCTTCGCCGCTGGCAATGTCTTCCAGCATGCGGGCCACGCCGAGGATCGGTTTGGTCACGCTGCGGGCCATCAGCCACACCAGTAACAAACCGACGAGCGCCGCCAGTACACCCAGGCACAGTTCAACCAGGGTGCCGGCGGTGTTGCTGTCGTCGAGTTGTTTTTTCAACGCTTCGGCGGGGCCGACCAGCACCTTCTCCGGCACGTCGAGCAACACGCCCCAGGATTTGCCACCGGGAATCGGCTGGAACGGCGACAGCACTTTCAGTTGCTGGTTGCTGTGCAGGCTCTCGGTCTTGCTGCTGGCAGTGAGCCGGCGCAGCAGTTCGGCGCCGTTGGTGGTGTCCACGGCGTCGAGGCGCTGGCTGAGCTTGCTGGCGTCCGGGCTGTAGCCGGCCAGCAAACCGACCGGGCTGACGATGCTGACGCTGGTCTGGCCGTCATAGAGTTTCTTGCTGGCGCTCTGACTGATCGCTTGCAGGCTATTGAGGTTGATGTCCACCGACAGCGAGGCGATGACTTTGCCGTTGACCATCAACGGGAACACGATGCTGGTCATCAGCACGTTCTGGCCGTCGATCACATAGAAGTAGGGTTCGATCACGCAAGGCTTGAGCGTGGTGCGTGGGCAGGTGAACCAGGCGTTGGCCGGTTCGCCGCTGGGGCCGGTGCTGGTGTCGGCCATGTCGCTTTCCGGCAGGGCCATGGAGGTCACTTTGCCGGGCGTCGGTTGCGACCAGTACAGGGCGAAACGGCCCTTGTCGTTACTGCCCAACTCCGTCTGCCCAGCGAACAGATTGTCCTTGCCGTCCAGCGCATTGGCCTCGAACACCAGCGACAGGCCAAGCAGGTCCGGGTTGGCCTGCAGGGCCGACTTGACCTGCCGGGTCAGGTCTTCACGCAGGTCGAAGGCATCGAGAAAGCGCTTCTCGGCCTGATCGCGCAAAAACAGCACCTGCCGCGAAAAGCCATGGCCATATTGATAGGCGTCCATGAACTGCTGGCGAATCCCCAGCGCCTGGACCTCACCCTGGGACTCAATGCGCGCCTGGGCGGCTTCGGTGAGCATTTCCATGCTCGAGGCTTTCACCAGTGCCGAGCTGTGCTCCATGCGATACAGCGAAAGCCCTACCAGCAGGGTCACGATGCCCGCCAGGCACAGCCCGGCCAACAGGGTGATTTTCCATTGAATGGAAAGGTGTCTGAGCGACATGGGAACGTCCTTTTATTCGATAAATATCTGAGACTTTGCACTGTAGCGGCCGTGATTTGGCTTTCTTTATGTCGCAGGCTGAATAACCAATCCCGATCACTGCAACCTCTGTGGCGAGGGAGCCTGTGGTGAGGGGGCTTGCCCCCGTTCGGCTGCGAAGCAGTCGCGAATCCAGGCAACCAAGTGTGTCTGCAGGAATATAGGGGGCCGCTTCGCGACCCAACGGGGGCAAGCCCCCTCGCCACAGAGCCCCCTTTGACAAGGCGGCAGCGGTCCGGCACAGTGCGCGCCCTCTAATAAAACCCTCTCTTCAATCCGCTGGCGGCGCTTGTGCGCACTGCCGGACGGACTCTTTCCGCTTGCCTTGAGGTAACGATGATTAATGCAGTAATTGCCGCGGTCGGCATCATGCTGATACTCAGCCTGTCCCGCGTGCATGTGGTAATCGCGCTGATTGTGGGCGCGCTGGTGGGTGGCTTGACGGGTGGCCTGGGGATCGATGCGACCCTCAAAGCCTTCAACAGCGGCCTCGGTGGCGGGGCGACGGTGGCGTTGTCCTACGCCTTGCTCGGCGCATTTGCGGTGGCCATTGCCAAGTCCGGCCTGGCCCACGCCCTGGCGGACAAAGCCCTGGCCATGGTCGATCGCCAGCACGCCAACGGTGGCGGCAATGTCAAATGGCTGCTGATCGGCCTGCTTTGGGTGGTGGCCATCGCCTCGCAGAACATTTTGCCGATTCATATCGCCTTTATCCCGTTGCTGGTGCCGCCTCTTTTATATGTGCTGACCAAACTGCAACTGGACCGGCGGTTGATCGCCTGCGTGATGACCTTCGGGCTGATCACGCCGTACATGTTCCTGCCGGTGGGCTTCGGCAACATCTTCCTCAATGAAATCCTGTTGGCCAACGTCGCCCGTAGCGGAGTGGACATCAGCGGCATCAACGTCACCCATGCCATGGGCATTCCGGCACTGGGCATGGTGTTTGGCCTCGCGGCAGCCTTCATCAGCTACCGCAAGAAGCGCGTTTACGACCTGGAAAAGATCGAGCAAGTCGAACAGGTCGCGGTGCAGTACAACCCCTTGAGCCTGATGGTCGCCGGTCTGGCGATTGTCGTGGCGTTCATTATTCAGCTGTTGCTGGACTCGATGATTATCGGGGCGCTGGTGGGCTTCCTGATCTTTTCGGCGTCGGGCATCGTCAAGTGGCGTGAAACCGACGACTTGTTCACCGAAGGCATGAAGATGATGGCGATGATCGGCTTCATCATGATCGCCGCGTCCGGGTTTGCCGAAGTGATGAAAGCCACCGGTCATGTGCAGACACTGGTGGAGTCCTCGGCCTCGTGGATCGACCACAGCAAAGGCATCGGGGCGCTGTTGATGCTGCTGGTGGGCCTGTTGGTGACCATGGGCATCGGCTCGTCGTTTTCCACGGTACCGATTCTGGCGGCGATTTTCGTGCCGTTGTGCGTGCAACTGGGCTTCAGCCCGATCGCCATCGTGTGCATCGTCGGCACGGCCGGCGCGTTGGGCGATGCCGGTTCACCGGCGTCGGACTCGACCCTGGGCCCGACCTCCGGTCTGAATATCGACGGCCAGCATCACCACATCTGGGACACCGTGGTCCCGACCTTCCTGCACTACAACCTGCCGTTGCTGGCGTTCGGTTGGGTGGCGGCGATGGTTCTGTAACCACTCTACCTTGTAGGACCGCGTTCAACTTTTGATCTGGCGTGCCGTTATAGCCTTTAACCACGCCAACAAAATCAAAAGAGTGAACGTCATGCGCATGAGCCTGAAGGCCAAAGTCCTGTCCCTTGCCGTCCTCCCGGTGTTGCTCTTTGCGCTGGTCATCAGTCTGACCACGCTGTTCATCCTGCAGGAACAGGCCCGCAAGGAAGTCGAGGAAACCCGTCAGCGCCTGCTCAACGACGCCAAAGCGACCCTGCAAAGTTACGTTGCCGTGGCTATGACCACGATCAAGCCGCTCTACGACGTGGCCGCCCCCGGCGATGACGCGGCGCGGGCGCAGGTGATCAAGTTGTTGTCGAGCATCACCTACGGCAAGGACGGCTACTTCTTCGGCTACGACTCCAACACCGTGCGCCTGTTCAGGGCCAACAGCCCCGAAGGCGTGGGCCAGAGCTTCAAGGACAACCGCGACCCGAACGGCGTCTACGTTAACCGCGATCTGGTGAAAGTCGCCAAGGACGGGACCCACTACCTGCAATACAGCTCGACGATGCCCGGTAACAGCCAAGTGCTGGTGCCCAAGCTCGGCTACACCGAATACCTGCCGAAGTGGGACATGGCGGTCGGCTCCGCGGTCAACCTCGACGGCATCGAAGCGCAAGTGGCGCTGGTCGAGACCAAGGTCCAGGAACGCATGCAAGGCGTGGTGCTGAGCATTGTCGGGATTGCCGTGGTGGTGCTGCTGGTGATCGCCGCGGCCGGGATGCTGCTGGCCAATACCATTCTGCGTCCGCTGAACCTGATGAAAGCCAACCTCGACGACATCGCGGCGGGCGAGGGCGACCTGACCCGGCGCCTGACCATCACCAGCCAGGATGAACTCGGCGAACTGGCCGGCTCGTTCAACCGTTTCGTCGACAAGATCCACGGCCTGGTGCGGCAGATCACCGAAATGACCTCGCAACTGACCGGGCTGGTGAATCAGGTTTCCGATCAGGCCCAACGCTCGGATCAGGCCATGGAGCGCCAGCGTCACGAGACCGATCAGGTGGCCACGGCGATCAACCAAATGTCGGCGGCGGCCCAGGAAGTGGCCAAGAGCGCGCAAAACGCCGCGGTCGCTGCCCAGCAGACCGACGAAGAAGGCCAGGCCGCCAAGCGCGTGGTGGCCGGCAGCATCGTGAAGATTCATGCACTGGTGAACGACATTCGCAGCAGCGGCGTGTCCCTCGACAGCCTGCAAAAAGACGTGTCGTCGATTGTCAGCGTGCTCGGGGTGATCCGTTCGATTGCCGAGCAGACCAACCTGCTGGCGCTCAACGCCGCCATTGAAGCTGCCCGTGCCGGTGAGGCCGGACGTGGTTTTGCGGTGGTTGCCGACGAAGTGCGGGCGCTGGCCAGTCGCACGCAAATCAGTACCCAGGAAATCCAGGGCATGATCGACCGCTTGCAGGCCGGCACCCAATCGGCGGTCGAGTCCATGCGCCGCTCCAGCGAGGCCGGCGACGGCACGTCGGCCCAGGCCAACGAGGCCGGGGCGTCGCTGGATGCCATGGCCCAGTTGATCGGCACCATCAACTCGATGAACGCGCAGATTGCCAGCGCCGCCGAAGAGCAAACCGCCGTGGCCGAAGAGATCAACCGCAGCGTGCACCAGATCGCCGTGGCGGTGGACAGCGTCGCCGACGAGACCCAGCGCGGCGCACAAACCTCGCGCAGCCTGGCCGATCTCGGTCAGCGCCTGGGGCAATTGGTCGGGCAATTCCGTATTTGATGCGGTGAGCGGGGCAGGGCTGGCTCCAACTCCTACACTGGTATTACGGTGCGCATCCGTCGCACCCGGACGACCATAACCATGGAGTCAGACTCATGAACGACGGTACCTGCGACTGCCCGAAATGCTCCTGCAAACTGGGCGATCACCCCATCGTGCGTCACGGCAAGCACTATTGCTGCGAAGGCTGCGCCAAACATCACGAACACGGCGAAGAATGTTCCACCAAAGGCTGCAAGTGCGCTAAGCACTGACCGTTCACCCAAAAAAAGTGGAGCCGCTGCGGCTCCACTTTCAGTTTGAATATTCACCCTCCCTTTCAAAGCTCAACTCGTCGGCCGCCAGGTCACGTTCTCGACGCCGAATTTTTCCGCCACTGGTTTGCTGGTCTTTTGCACCCGCTCACGGCCAAAACGCGGGATCCGGCCTATGCCGGCGTCGCAACTTGCCCAGTGCCAGGCTTCTGCGTTGTCCATTTTGTCCTGGCGGATGATGAAAGACTTGGGCTTGCCATGAAGTGTGTATTCAATGACGAAAAGTTTTGCGTTGTTCATAAAACCTGTATTCCTCCCTGTTGTAATAGAAGGATCGCCAGGCGCGCGAAAAATTCAGTCGGATTGTCAGTCGGTTACAGTGACTGGCGACACGCTGCACGCCTCGCTACCATGGAGCCTTTCCGCCCCTCAATGATCCTAGCCTATGGCCAAGGCCGCACCCCCTGATTTAAGTGATACCGATGTGCCGGTGCAACCGCTGGCACGTACTTACCCGCGTGGGTTGTATATCGAGCCTCACGAACATGTGTGGGGCCAGTTGCTGTACGCGATGAGCGGTGTGATGTGGGTCGAGACACCCCATGAAGCACTGGTGGTGCCGCCGCAACGGGCGGTCTGGCTGCCGCCGGGTGTGCCGCACGGGATTCGCGTGGTCTCTGACTTGCAGATGCGCAACATCTACCTGCGGCCGTCATTGGCGGCGACACTGGACGACAGTGTGCAAGTGATTGAAGTCGGCGGCTTGCTGCGCGAACTGATCGTCGGGCTGGTGGAGCAGGGCGACGACGGTGCCCCGGATTACTACGATGCGCTGGTCGGCCTGGCCTTGCTGGAGCTCAAGCGCGCCCGACGTTCATTGCTGAAAATACCGCTGCCGGACGATTCCGACCGGCGACTGATGAACCTGTGCCAGGCGGTCATGGCCTCACCGTCGCTGGACATTCCCTTCGAGCAGCACGCCGAAAATGCCGGTGCCAGCGTGCGTACCCTGGCGCGGTTGTTCAAGGACGGTTTGGGCATGGGCTTCGCCGAATGGCGGCGGCAGGTGCAACTGGCGACCGCGGCGGCCGAATTGATTCAGGGCGTACCGGTCAGCGCGATTGCCCGGGAGCTGGGTTATTCGCCGAGCAGCTTCAGCGACATGTTCCGCCGGGAACTGGGCGTCGCGCCTTCGCAGTTTTGCGTGAGCCAGCAACGGGGCGGCGCTGCGTCAAAAGCGCTTTGGCCGACATTCAGAAGTACTTGGCCGATGCCCGTGGCGACCTCTCTCTAGACTCTGCGCATACCCCCTTATGCCACGGAGTCTGTCATGAACTACCTTATCTCGTTGGGTATCGGTCTGGGCGTCGGCCTGCTCTATGGCGCGCTGGATTTTCGTTCCCCCGCACCACCGGCCATCGCGCTGGTGGGTCTGCTGGGCATGCTCGCCGGTGAGCAGTTGTGGCCCTTGGGCCGGCAACTGGTGGCGGGCTGGATCTCCTGAAACCTCTTATCCATTTGGTGGAAATGCCCATGAAAGCACTGCAATTCGACAAAACCGGCGACCTCTCGGCCCTGCGCTACGTTGAGGTGCCCACCCCCGTTCCCGGCGCTGACGAAGTGCTGGTCCAGATCAAGGCGGCGGGGCTCAATCCCAGTGATGTGAAAAACGTACTGGGGCGCTTTCCCTACACCACGTTGCCGCGGATTCCCGGGCGTGATTTCGCCGGTATCGTCGTCGAAGGCCCGCAGGCGCTGATCGGCCAGGAAGTCTGGGGCACCGGCCGGGAGCTGGGCTTCTTTGCCGACGGTTCCCACGCGCAATTCGTCAAACTGCCGGCCAATGGCGTGGCGCTGAAGCCGACGCATCTGAGCTTTGCCCAGGCTGCCAGCCTCGGTGTGCCGTACACCACGGCGTGGGATGCGCTGGAACGCAGTCTTGTCACGACCGGAACGCGGTTGTTGGTGATCGGCGGCGGGGCGGTGGGCAGCGCAGCATTGGCGCTGGCCAAAGTCCGGGGCGCCCAGGTGCTGGCGGCGGCGCGGCGGCCGGAACAGGTCAAGGATTTGCAGGCTCAGGGTTATCAGACGCTGCAACTGGATAAGCCTGAGGACCTGGGCGCACAGGTCAACGCTGTGTATGCCGGCGGCGCCGACGTGATCTTCGACACCACCGGTTTCTGGCTACCGGCCTCGGTCCCGGCGCTGGCCGCGTTCGGCCGAATCGCAATCATCGCCGCACCGGCGGATGGGCATGTGCAATTGCCGGCCCTGGCGCTGTATCGCAAGGGCGGTTCGGTGGTGGGGATCAATTCGTTGCTGTACGGGGTTCAGGCGTGTGCGGCGATGCTCGAACAGTTCGGAAGCTTTTTCGATCAGGGCCTGTTGCCGTTGCCGGAAGGGCTAGTTGAATCGCCGTTGGCCGAGGGGCTGGAACGGTATGCCGAGGTGAATCAGGGCAGTGGCGACAAGGTGATTTTGTTGCCTTGAAATGGATGCAACTGGAAATACACCCCGGATCAAATGTGGGAGCGGGCAAGCCCGCTCCCACCTATCAGATCAGGCTTCAGGCACACCTTTCTCCCAAGCCGACCAATTCTGCAAAATCTCCTGCACCAACGGATTCCCCGTGCGGTACAGGTTCTCCAGTGCCGGCACAAACCCGCCCTGATCGGCGTATTTGAGCAGGTTATCCACTTCGCTCTGGCCCGGCGCCGGCCGGTCGAAGTCGGAACCGGCGCGTACCACCGCCAAACGGCGGACATCCACCAGACCTTCGCGACTGGCCCGCAGCAGTGCCTCGTAGGTGGAGTTGTCTTCCTGCTGAGTGGTGCAGTAGACACCTTCGTTGTTGGTCAGCAATTTTGTCCAGACTTCCGCCCGCTCACTCAAGCGCGTCCCGGAAAACCAGGTATTGCCCGCCAGCGTGTCGCACTGGGTCACCACCGGCGGCTGATTGGCCGGGGCCGACGGATACTTCAAGCGCCACGCCGCCGATTCCTTGCTCTCGCTCAGTTCGACTTTGTGGCTCAGGGCGAAGGCTTTGGCCTGCAACTTTGGATTGAGTTCGAAGACTTCGGTCTTGTAATCCAGCGGCGGTTTTTCGTTCGGGCCTTTGGTGTTGATGCCCAGGTAACCGGTCGGCCAGTCTTTCGGCGCGTCCCGGGAGTCCAGTTCCCACTGGGTGCCGAACTCCACCAGGTAGTGCGCCCACGCGGTGGTGCCGATGGTCCCGTGTTTCGGGCTGATGCCGGCAATCCCGGCGATCAGGAAGTAACTTTTGCGCAGGTCGAATTTCGGCGACAGCGCCAGGGCCAGGGTCGAGGCCGCCGCATTGGTCTGGCCCATGCCGGTGACCATCAGGCACACCTGTTCGGTGTTGCAGCGAATGTTCGGGTACTCGGCGGACAGGCCCGGTACTCGCACTTCCTGCTTGAGTTCCAGGCGATCGATCCAGTTCTGCGCCTCGGGAGCGAACATGGTGATCAGCATCACTTTCGGCTGGATCGGCGCTTCTACCGCCCAGGCAGAGGAAGAGAGCAGGGTGCTTGCCGCAAAACCGACAGACAGGGAAAGACGCGTCATTGCCTTCATAAAACCTCCTGATTCAAATGAGCCTTAAAACTGATAGCCGACACCGGCGTAGTAACCCCAGCCGTTGGAACGGGCGCGGAAGTCGCCGTCGCCGAAATTCAACTCACTGCCGTCCTCCCAGTTGCCGCCGTTGTGGAAGTAACGGCCGACCAGGGTGAAACGCAAGTGGGTGAAGGCGTAGAGCAACACGTTGGTGGCCACGGTGGCATTGGCGGTGCGGGCCGGGTTGTCTTTGTGCAGATCGGAGCCGAAGTCGAAGTTGGTGAAACCGATGTAGGTCAACGAAGCGCCGTTGCTGAAACTGCTGATGGGCACGATGTATTTGAGCTGGGCGCGGTAGCCGTCCCACGAATACTCGTTGCTCGCGCCGTAGTTTTCCCACTGGTAGCGACCGTAGAAGTTGGCCGACAGGTTGACCCGCGAATGGGTGTCGATGTCGGTGCCGAGGCCGCTGTACAGCGTGTTGGCACGATTGGCGCTGTTGCTGCCGTGGTCGTAGATCCAGTCGAACGCCACGTACCATTCCTTGAACGGCCCGACGGCCAGGCTGCGGCCGGCGAGGTAGTCGATGGAAATCCGCGGTTCGTGCTCCATGAACACTGGCGAGCCGTGATCCCACACGCCTTTGTCATGGCTGTTGCCGATGTCGAAGATCTTCGGAATGTCGATGTAGCCGTACAACTCGAACGGCCCCTTGCGGCCGAAGTATTCGTACTCCAGGTAAATATCGTCGGCCGGTTGCGGGCCGAAACTGATGTCCTTGCTGCCGATGACGGTCAGGTCCTGATTGAACCAGTCCGACAGGTACGCGCCTTTTTTCGGTGGGTTGGCTTCAGGGCTGAGGGCTTCGCCCTGGGCGGATTCTTCGGTGGTGGCCGGTTGGGCCAACGCGGAGCTGCTGAGTAGTCCTGTAACGCTGGCCAACAGCAAGGAAACAGCAAACGTGCGCGAGCAAGTCACGCGACTGGAGGTGCAATGCATTAAAAGTCCCTTTTCGTGCGTATCGAAGGCCCGATGGTGCGGGCTTGTGCGGTTTAAGTGGTGAACAGGCCGGTATCGGCGACTCGCAAACGTTTGCACAAGCTATACCAATTTTCTCAAAGCGCTGAAAAGCCGGAGGAATTGGCGGTTTTGCTGTCCTTTCGGTCAAGGATTACGGGAGGATAGGTAAAACGAATGGAACTCGGGGCGAAGGGGATCTGGACAGGACATGCACCAAAGTGGTGTCACCTGATCTGTGGCCTGAGCTTTTGTGGCGAGGGAGTTTGCTCCCGCTGGGTTGCGCAGCAGCCCCAAAACCTTGCATGCGGTGTTTCTGGGAATCCCTGTCCGCCAGGTTTGCGGGTGCTTCGCACCCGAGCGGGAGCAAGCTCCCCCGCCACAATGGATCACTTATTGCGGCTCCTACAAATGGGGGTTGCTGTAGAATCCTGGGCATTGACTTCACAAGGTGCATCCCATGAGCGAGCCGATTCGTCTGACCCAATACAGCCACGGCGCAGGTTGCGGCTGCAAGATTTCGCCCCAGGTACTGGAGGTGATTCTGGCCGGCAGCGGGGCGCAGAACCTGGACCCGAAACTCTGGGTTGGCAATGCCTCGCGCGATGACGCGGCGGTGTATGCCATCGATGAAGAGCGCGGCGTGGTATCGACTACTGACTTCTTTATGCCGATTGTCGACGACCCGTTCGATTTCGGCCGTATCGCCGCCACTAACGCCATCAGCGACATTTACGCCATGGGCGGCGATCCGTTGATGGCGATTGCGATCCTCGGCTGGCCGGTCAATGTGCTGGCGCCGGAGATTGCCCGGGAAGTGATTCGCGGCGGTCGGTCGGTCTGCGATGAAGCGGGAATTCCCTTGGCCGGTGGCCATTCCATCGACGCACCTGAGCCGATCTTCGGCCTGGCCGTGACCGGACTGGTGGAAAAGCGCCACATGAAGCGCAACGACACCGCCACCGCCGGATGCCTGCTCTACCTCACCAAACCCTTGGGCATCGGCATCCTCACCACCGCCGAGAAGAAGGGTAAGTTGCGCAATGCCGACATCGGCCTGGCCCGCGACTGGATGTGCACCCTGAACAAACCCGGCAGCCGTTTCGGCAAGCTCGACGGCGTGACCGCAATGACTGACGTCACCGGTTTCGGCCTGCTCGGGCATCTGGTGGAAATGGCCGACGGCAGCAACGTGACCGCCCGCATCGGCTATGACCGTGTGCCGCGCCTGCCGGGCGTCGAGTATTACCTTGATCAGGGCTGCGTGCCCGGCGGCACGCTGCGCAATTTCGACAGCTACGCCAGCAAGGTCGGCCGGCTCCAGGAGTTGCATAAACGCGTGCTCTGCGACCCGCAGACCAGCGGCGGTTTGCTGATTGCAGTCACGCCCGAAGGCGACGCAGCGTTCCTGGCGGTGGCGGCCGAACTTGGGCTGGCCCTTCAGCCGATCGGCGAACTGGTTGAGCGACAGACCCACGCGGTTGAGGTGGTTTGATGTCCAGAGACTTCACCGATTACCGCGACATCTTCCTCAACGACCGGCCGATGATGGATGTGCGCGCGCCGATCGAATTCCTCAAAGGCTCATTCCCCGGCGTGGTCAACCTGCCGCTGATGAATGACCACGAGCGGCAACGGGTCGGCACTTGCTACAAGCAACACGGTCAGCAAGCGGCCATCACGCTGGGGCATCAATTGGTGGCCGGCGCGATCAAGGCCGAGCGCATCCAGGCCTGGGCCGATTTTGCCCGGGCGCATCCGGATGGTTATTTGTATTGTTTTCGCGGCGGACTGCGTTCGCAGATCACCCAGCAGTGGCTCAAGGACGAAGCGGGCATCGACTATCCGCGGGTCGGTGGCGGCTACAAGGCCATGCGCACCTTCTTGCTCGACACGCTCGACCAGGCCGTAGCCCAGTGCGATTTCGTTTTGCTGGGCGGCATGACCGGCACCGGCAAGACCGAGGTGCTCACGCAATTGAGCAACGCGCTGGACCTTGAAGGTCACGCCCATCATCGCGGCTCCAGCTTCGGCAAACGCGCCACTGGCCAACCCTCCAACATCGACTTTGAAAACCGCCTGGCCGTGGACGTGCTGAAAAAGCGTGCCAGCGGTATCGGGCAGTTTGTGCTCGAAGACGAGAGCCGCGCGATCGGCAGTTGCGCGCTACCGTTGCCGCTGTATCAGGGCATGCAGCAGTTTCCGATGGTCTGGCTGGAAGACAGCCTGGAAGGGCGCGTCGAGCGGATCCTGCGCGATTACGTGGTGGATTTATGCGCCGAGTTCACCGAGGTGTATGGCGATGAAGGCTTCACGCTGTTTTCCGAGCGGATGTTGGCGAGCCTGAACAATGTCCAGAAACGCCTGGGCGGCGAACGTCATCGGCGGATGCTGACCTTGATGGAAGATGCGCTGGCGGAACAGGCCAATAGCGGCGCGGTGGACTTGCACCGGGGCTGGATCGAAGGGTTGCTGCGTGAGTATTACGACCCGATGTATGTGTTTCAGCGGGAGAAGAAGGGCGCGCGGATCGAGTTTGTCGGGGATCGGGGGGCGGTTCTCGAATATTTGCGGGAGCGGGGTAAGCAGCGGGGGTGATGTTGTTTTTGCTGGCC
The DNA here is from genome assembly GCF_059506005.1 of Pseudomonas sp. Pseusp18. Classification (NCBI taxonomy): domain Bacteria; kingdom Pseudomonadati; phylum Pseudomonadota; class Gammaproteobacteria; order Pseudomonadales; family Pseudomonadaceae; genus Pseudomonas; species Pseudomonas sp. Pseusp18. Next base: position 4,358,961 of record NZ_CP169240.1, on the reverse strand, counting down.
CCTTCGCGGGCTTGCTCGCGATGGGGCCAGCAGGTGCCCGACCGCTTACGTCGGACAACTCTCCGGGCCGTTATTGAGCCCTTGCTTGTAGCTGTGGCTCTGCAGGCTGGCCTTGCCGTTGTGCCAGGTCAGCGTGAGCACGTACAGCGAGTCATAGTCGCTGGATGCCCAGTCATCGGTGATGCGCTGTTCTGAGCCGACGGCTTCCCCGGCGACCTTGTTGATCAGCTCGGGCAGGTAGCCATGGGACCAGGCGGTATAGATGATCGAGTTGTGATACTTGTCGCGAAGCAGTTCATCGGCCAGGTCGCTGGTGTCGTTGGCCGAAAATTCGATGTTCACCGGTAAGCCGAGCTTGATCGCGCTGGGGCTGATGGTCATCAGGGGGCGGATGTAACTGTAGGAGTTATCCAGTTCGCCTTCCTCGACATTGCGCGTCGGGTTGGCGGCAAACACGTAGTTGGCCTTGCCGAATTTTTCCGGCAGCAAGGTGGCCAGGTCGATGGCGCGGTTCAGTCCCTGGCAATTGAGCTGACCCAGGCCGCCGGCCGGTTTTTCCGCGTGACGCAAAAACACCAGCGTCTGTGTACCGTCCACCGGCTGGGCGCGGCTTACACTGGACTCCAGCGACAAAAGCAACGCGCTGGCCGCCAACAGAGCGGGCAGGAAGATATAAGCACGATGTTTGAAGCGGTTGGTGAATTTCAAAGGATTCATCATCGAATAGGTGATCTTCAGCGCATTTGGTTAAGGCTGACAAACATTGACACCTCAAGCTCCTAGCATAGGGTGTTTTCCATGTCGTTGACCCGGCCCATTTCTAACAGGGCAATGCTCAGAGTCCGATGAAGCCCTTTTGGTTCGATTCGAGCTTCGATCCGAGCGAGGTGCCTGACACTTTAGCGGCAACCTTGAACGGATTGGGGGGAAGGTTATCGACAGGATGTTTCGGATTCATGGACACAGTACACATCTTGGCCCCGTCCCCCTTATGATCTTCACTCCGATTTTCCCGTGGAAGCTCCCGATGACCGATTTGTCTGCATTCCCCATCACTCGAAAATGGCCGGCCCAGTACCCGGAGTGGATTCAGCTCTATTCCTTGCCAACGCCCAATGGCGTCAAGGTTTCGATCATGCTCGAAGAGATCGGGCTGCCCTACGAGCCGCATCGTGTGGGCTTCGACACCCAGGATCAGCTGTCCCCTGAGTTTCTGTCGCTGAACCCCAATAACAAGATCCCGGCGATCCTCGACCCCCACGGCCCGGGCGACCAACCGCTGGCGCTGTTCGAGTCCGGGGCGATTCTGATTTACCTCGCCGACAAGAGCGGGCAACTGCTGGCCCAGGAGTCGGCAGCGCGTTACGAGACCCTTCAGTGGCTGATGTTTCAGATGGGCGGTATCGGGCCGATGTTCGGCCAGCTCGGTTTTTTCAACAAATTCGCCGGCAAGGACTACGAAGACAAGCGTCCGCGTGATCGCTACGTCGATGAAAGCAAGCGCTTGCTCAAGGTCCTCGATGGCCGTCTGCAAGGGCGCGACTGGATCATGGGCGAGCGCTACACCATTGCCGACATCGCGACTTTTCCGTGGGTGCGCAACCTGATCGGCTTCTACGAGGCCGGCGACCTGGTCGGCATCCAGGATTTCCCCAACGTCACCCGCGTGCTGGAGCGTTTCCTGGCAAGACCGGCGGTAATTCGCGGTCTGGAAATCCCCAGGCAATCCCTTTGAATCCTTCATCACCAAGGCAGGCAATGAGCGCATTCGATTTCAAGCAAGTAGATGTTTTCAGCCCCGTCGCGCTCAAGGGCAACCCGTTGGCGGTGGTGTTCGGCGCAGACAAGCTCAGCGATGAACGCATGGCGGCGTTCGCGAACTGGACCAACCTCAGCGAAACCACGTTCGTGCTCGAACCTCGAGACCCCCGGGCCGACTATCGAGTACGTATCTTCACCACCCTGCAAGAGTTGCCGTTCGCCGGTCATCCGACGTTGGGCACGTGCCATGCCTGGCTCGAGGCCGGTGGGGTGCCCAAGGGTGAGGAGATTATTCAGGAGTGTGGTGTCGGCCTGGTGCGGGTGCGTCGGCAGGGGACGGAGCTGGCGTTTCTCGCGCCACCGCTGCTCAGGTCCGGCCCGGTGGACGCCGGGCTGGTCGAGCGCGTACGGCAGGGGCTGGGGTTGGCGCCGGGGGCGATTGTGCGCACGCAATGGGTCGACAACGGTGCCGGTTGGCTGGCGGTGATGGTCGCGGACCGCCAGCAGATTCTGGACTTGCAGCCGGATCATGCACAGTTGCTCGGCCTCGCCGTCGGTGTCATCGCGCCATGGCACCCCGAGAATGATGGTGCTGACGCGCAGTTCGAAGTGCGTGCATTCATCTCCGGCGACGGCATGCCGGAAGACCCGGCCACCGGCAGCCTGAACGCCGGGATCGCTCAATGGTTGTTCAGCGAAGGGCTGGCTCCGGCGTCTTATGTCGTCAGTCAGGGCCTGACCATGGGCCGCGCCGGGCGGATTCGGGTGGAGCAGGTGGGGGATGAGATCTGGATTGGTGGTGCTGTAGTGACGTGTATTACCGGAACGCTGACGATCTAACCTGTGAGAGCAGGCGGTATTCGATGCGGGCGATTGTTGCCGCCGCGGTAACGTTGTCTTGAGCGATCGAGGTTTGTGTCCCGCACCTTGCAGGGCATAAGCTTTGCGCCCTACGAATTTCGTCTCTTCAGGAAGGTCCATGTCCAGTCAGTTCCCCGAAGCACGTCCACGCCGTCTGCGCCGCAATGCGAGCCTGCGCAGCTTGTTCCAGGAAACCGAGTTCAGCTTGAACGATCTGGTGCTGCCGATTTTCGTCGAGGAAGAAATCGACGATTTCGTGCCGATCAAGAGCATGCCCGGGGTGATGCGCATTCCTGAGTCGAAACTGGCCGGCGAGATCGAGCGTTACGCCCGGGCGGGGATCAAGTCGGTGATGACGTTCGGCGTGTCTCATCATCTGGACAGCAACGGCAGCGACACCTGGAACGATAACGGCCTGGTGTCGCGCATGTCGCGCATCGCCAAAAACGCCGTGCCGGAAATGATCGTGATGTCCGACACCTGTTTTTGTGAGTACACCGACCACGGCCATTGCGGCGTGTTGCACCAGCACGAAGTTGATAACGACCAGACCCTGATCAATCTCGGCAAACAAGCCGTGGCCGCCGCCCGGGCCGGCGCCGATGTGATCGCGCCGTCGGCGGCGATGGACGGGCAGGTCCAGGCGATTCGCCGGGCGCTCGATGCAGCGGGGTTCAGCCAGACCGCGATCATGGCCTATTCGACCAAATTCGCCTCGGCGCTTTATGGCCCGTTCCGCGAAGCCGGCGGCAGTGCGCTCAAGGGTGACCGCAAAAGCTATCAGATGAATCCGATGAACCGTCGTGAAGCGATGCGTGAGTCGTTGCTGGACGAACAGGAAGGCGCCGACGCGCTGATGGTCAAGCCGGCCGGCGCGTACCTGGACATCATCCGCGACATCCGCGAAGCCTCGCGTCTGCCGTTGTCGGCGTATCAGGTGAGCGGTGAATACGCGATGATCAAATTCGCCGCCCAGGCTGGGGCGATCGATGAAGATCGCGTCGTGCGTGAGAGTCTGGGGGCGATCAAAAGGGCGGGGGCGGATTTGATTTTCACCTACTTCGCAATGGACCTGGCCCTGGCCGGGATCTAAACAATCAAAAGATCGCGGCCTTCGGCAGCTCCTACATTGAATGCGTTCGCCGCAATATTGCGGGTAAACATCGATCCTGTAGGAGCTGCCGCAGGCTGCGATCTTTTGATCTTCAGACGATAAAAGGCCGTATCCCATGATCGCGGAAATACCGTTCGATCACCTTCGGATCGGCGCTGTAATCGGCGATCGCCACATAGGTATCGGGGCGCAGCAGGTAAAACCCGTTGCGCGCCAGTCCCACGGTTTCAAACACCGGTCGCCAGTCGAACACCTGCAACGGCAGGTGATGCGCGCTGCACCAGGCGATCATCTCGTCGCTGGTTTCGCCATACACATGCACCTGCCAGGTCAGGTATTTCAGCGATTCGAAGTTGTCCCCTTCATCGTCGTGGGCCCAGGGCAGGCGATCACCGCCGTGAATATGGCCGGTAACGCCCTCACTCAACGGCATGCCGCGATAGTTGAGGGTGGTCTGTGACACCGTGCGAAACATGAACTCCCGGACCGCCTCGAACGAGATCATTTTCGGGATCAAAAAGGGCGCCACGCGCATGCGCATTACGTCGGCAATTGGCCCATCGGCCGTGACGAAATTGAACACCCGATCAGTGGTGGCCACCAGGCGCTGGGCAAAGGCGATGCGTTCGGTTTCATAACTGTCGAGCAGTTTGGCCGTGGCGCTGCCGCTCAACACCGCCGCGAGCTTCCAGGCCAGATTGATCGCATCGCCAATCCCGGTGTTCATGCCCTGGCCACCCGCCGGGCTGTGGACATGGGCAGCGTCACCCAACAGAAACGCGCGTCCGGTACGAAAGTGATCCGCTACCCGGTGATGCACGCGGTAGGTCGAGAACCAGTTCACCTGATCGATCTGCACCTTTAAATTCTCGATGGCCCGTCTGCTGACGTCTGCAAACTGGAGGGTTTCGGCGCGCTCGGCGCGTTCGTCGCGAACCGTGCCGATCAGTCGGGCACGACCTTCGCTGGACAAAGGAAAAATGGCGAGAAAGTCGGCTTCGTCGAGGTCCACATGCAATTCACCGTTGAACGTCGGGCCGCGGGCCTGCACATCCGCCACGTAGAAAATCTGCTGGTAGGTGCCCCCTGGGAAATCGGTGTCCAGGGATTTGCGCACGATCGAGCGGGCGCCGTCGCAGCCAGCGAGGTAACAGGCCTGACAGGTTTGCTGTTGGCCATCGGGCAAGCGCAGTGTTGCGGTGATGCCGTCGCCGGTTTCCTCGAAACTTTGCAATTCGGTGTTGCGCTCCACCGTAATGCCAAAGGTCTCCAGGCGTTCGATCAGCAGTTGTTCGTGCTCGTCTTGCGGATAGATTTCCAGGAACGCATAGGGCGTCAAACCCTCGCCGATGGCGCTCAGCGGCAGGTGCGCGACCGGTTCGCCCTTGACCCAGAAATTCGCGGCGCACACTTTATGGCCGTTCTGCACCACGGCGTCGCTGAGGTCGAGCTGGCGATACAGCTCCAGCGTTCGGGCCTGTACTGCCAACGCGCGTGAGGTAGTACCGGGGGCCGAGGTCTTGTCGATAATCCGCACCCCAATCCCCAGCTTGCTCAGCCACAGTGCCAGGACCAGCCCGGTCGGGCCGGCACCGATGATCAGCACATCGCTACGGTTCATGAGCCTGTCCTCCTCGGTGTGTGGATCAAGTATGGTTCAACCGGGGGGCACTCGCAGGCTCGACAGCGGCTACGGCGAACGAGTTGCTACGGAACAGGGAGAGGGCGGCATAGTCATAGCCTGCGCCATGCCATTGATCGTATGGTTAACCCGGCTCAACGGATTTGATGGAGCACCATGCAAGCCAATCGATTGATCATGAGCGTGGCCGCGCTGTTGGTACTGGCCGGTTGCGGCACTCAGCGCCCCCAGGAACCGCCGGCCCGCAAGCCTGCCGAGGTCAAGGCCGAAATCGTCAGCCTGCTGCCGGCCAAAACGGTCGACCGCCAGGGCTGGGCCACGGATATCTACGCAGCGTTTGCCGCGCAAAAGATTTCGCCGACCACGCAAAACCTGTGTTCGGTACTTGCGGTCGCTGAGCAGGAGTCGACGTTTCAGGCTGACCCGCTGGTGCCAGGCCTGGGCAAGATCGCCCGGGATGAAATCGACCGCCGCGCCGATAAGGCCCACATTCCCAGCTTGCTGGTCAGCGGTGCCTTGCAGGTGCGTTCACCCAACGGCAAAAGCTACAGCGACCGACTGAGTGCCGCGCGCAGCGAAAAAGAGCTCAGCGCGATTTTCGATGACTTCATCGGCATGGTGCCCATGGGCCGGACCTTGTTCGGCGGCTTCAACCCGGTACACACTGGCGGGCCGATGCAGGTCAGCATCGACTTTGCCGAGCAGCATGTGCGGGATTATCCCTACCCGGTGAACGGCTCGATTCGTCACGAAGTGTTCACCCGTCGCGGTGGCCTGTATTTCGGTATCGCCCACTTGCTCGGTTATCCGGTGAGCTATAAGCAGCCGCTGTATCGCTTCGCCGATTTCAATGCCGGTTGGTACGCCAGCCGCAATGCGGCGTTTCAGAACGCGGTCAGTCGTGCGACGGGTATCCCGCTGGCGCTGGATGGTGATCTGGTGCGCTACGACTCGATCATGCCCGGCACCACGGAACTGGCGGTGCGCACCCTCGGCAAGCAATTGGACATGCGCAACCCGACCATTCGGGATCAGCTGGAGGAGGGTAAAAGTCTTCAGTTTGAGGACACCACGCTCTATCAACGCGTCTTCGCTTTGGCCGAACAGGCCGAAGGCCGGCCATTACCCCGGGCGGTGTTGCCGGGGATCGTGCTGCAAAGCCCGAAAATCACCCGAAAACTCACCACGGCGTGGTTTGCCAAGCGGGTCGACGAGCGCTATCAGCGCTGTATGAAACGCGCGGGAGGGTAACCGGGCAAGCTCCCACCCACATGGTTCGCGCGCAGTCTTTGGCATCTGCTACAAAGAGAGAGTCGCAGAGGAGATTTAGTCATGTACCAGCTCTATGGGTATCAGAATTCGGGTGCGGCCGCCATCGAAGCCGCGCTGGAACTGTGCGAGGTTCCTTATCGCTTCATCGACGTATCATCGTCCCCGGAGGCGGTGCATGCGCTGGAGAAGCTCAACCCGCTCAAGCAGGTTCCCACTCTGCAACTGCCCGATGGCGGCGTTCTTGCCGAGAGTGCGGCCATCCTGATTCACCTGGGCCTTACGTTCCCGGAGTCGAACCTGTTGCCGGAAAATCCGATCAAGCGCGATCAGGTGATTCATGGTCTGGTGTACATCGTCAGCAATTGCTACAGCGCCATCGGTATCATCGATTACCCCGAGCGCTGGCTGGGCGAGGCGGACGAGTCGTCCCGGCAAAACCTCATGGCCGGTGCCCGCCGGCGCCTGCACTGGAATTGGGAGGTGTTTGCCGATCAATTCGCCGGCAAGCTGTACCTGGGCGATGGCAAGCCGGGCGCGCTGGATATTCTGGCGGCGGTGGTGACGCGGTGGGCGGGTACCCGGGAACACTTGCGCGTTGCGCGGCCGGGGTTCTTCGCCTGGCTCGAACGCTTCGACCGCCACCCGGTATTGGCGCCGGTCTTCTCGCGGCATTGGCCATAGGAACACATCAAACCAATGTGGGAACGAGCCTTTGTGGGAGTGGGGCTTGTCTGTGGCGAGGGAGCTTTTGTGGCGAGGGGGCTTGCCCCCGTTGGGTCGCGAAGCGGCCCTAAAAGCTTTGCGACTGCTTCGCAGCCGAACGGGGGCAAGCCCCCTCGCCACAAAGCCTCTCGCCACAAAAGCCCCCTCGCACAGTGTGGGATCACTCGCCGCGAATGTACTGCTCCAGCTGCCGAATCAGTTCAGCCTGTTCGGCAATGGCTTCCTTGACCAGGTCGCCGATCGACAGCAAGCCCATCAGCTCACCGTCCTCCACCACCGGCAAGTGCCGCAGGCGTTTGTCGGACATGATGCCCATGCAGGTTTCGACGGTTTGATGGGTGTCCACGGTGATCACCGGCGACACCATGATGTCGCTGACCGGTGTGCCGACGGAGGAGCGCCCCTTGAGCACCAGTTTGCGCGCATAGTCCCGCTCACTGATGATGCCGACGACCTTTCCATCTTTCAGGACCGGTAACGCGCCGACGTTTTTTGCGGCCATCACCATCAGCGCTTCCAGCACCATTTGATGAGGCGCAATGGTGTGGACTGCCTGATTCTGTTGGGCCTTTAACTTGAGCAACTGGGCGACGGTTTTCATGACGGCTTCTCGGGTGTTGTCGTTGTCCTTGAAGAATCGTAGAGACAGGCTCACAGAGCAAGGCGCAAAGCGGCAGATAACACGCAAATAGCGTCATTCAGTGATTTTTCTTTGTAAAAGTCCGGTACATACAGATGTGTGACGAGGGGGCTTTCCCTTTGTAGCAGCAGGCTTGGCCCGCTGCTACGGATCGCATTACGGCTTAGCCGGCGATCACGCGTAGAATCACCACTTGAATCAGATCGTTGAGGTTGCAGTGGTGGATTTACAGCAGGGCTTCGTCCTGACCCGGCATTGGCGCGATACCCCGGCCGGCACCGAAGTCGAATTCTGGCTGGCGACCGATGCCGGTCCCCGGCGCATCCGCCTGCCGCATCAACCGTCGGTCGCGTTCATTCCACAGGCCATGCGCGAGCCAGCCGAAGCGGTGTTGCGCGGCGAAAAGAACGTCGAACTGCGGCCGTTGGCGCTGCTGGACTTCGAGCACCGCCCGGTGCTCGGACTGTATTGCCAGCAGCACGGCCAGTTGATGCGCCTGGAAACCGCGCTGCGCAAATCAGGCGTCGAGGTATTCGAAGCCGACATCCGCCCGCCGGAACGCTACATGATGGAGCGGTTCATCACCGCGCCGGTTTTGTTCGGCGGCACACCCGGTGCCGACGGCCTGCTGCTCGACGCGCAAATGAAACCCGCCCCCGGCTACCGGCCGAACCTGCGGCTGGTCTCGCTGGACATCGAAACCACCGCCCAGGGCGAGTTGTACTCCATCGCCCTGGAAGGCTGCGGCGAGCGTCAGGTGTATATGCTCGGGTCGCCCAATGGTGATGACAACGGGGTGGATTTCCAGCTCGAATACTGCGATTCGCGAACCCTGCTGCTGAAAAAACTCAATGAGTGGTTCGCCCGGCACGACCCCGACGCCATCATCGGCTGGAACGTCGTGCAGTTCGACCTGCGCGTACTGCACGAACATGCTCGCCGCCTGGCGGTGCCGCTGAAGCTGGGGCGTGGCGGCGAAGAAATGCAGTGGCGCGAGCACGGCAGCGGCAATCATTATTTCGCCTCGGCTGCCGGCCGGTTGATCATCGACGGCATCGAGTCACTGCGTTCGGCGACCTGGAGCTTCCCCTCGTTCAGTCTGGAAAACGTCGCGCAAACCCTGTTGGGCGAAGGCAAGTCGATCGACAACCCGTACCAGCGCATGGACGAAATCAACCGTATGTTCGCCGAAGACAAACCGGCCCTGGCCAAGTACAACCTCAAGGATTGCGAACTGGTGACGCGGATTTTCGCCAAGACCGAGTTGCTGACCTTCCTGCTGGAGCGCGCCAGCGTCACCGGTTTGCCGGCGGACCGCAGCGGTGGCTCGGTGGCGGCCTTCACTCACCTGTATATGCCGCTGATGCACCGTCAGGGCTTCGTCGCACCGAACCTTGGCAATAAACCACCGCAGGCCAGCCCCGGTGGTTTTGTCATGGACTCGCAACCGGGGCTGTACGAATCGGTGCTGGTGCTCGATTACAAAAGCCTCTATCCGTCGATCATCCGCACCTTCCTGATCGACCCGGTGGGCTTGATCGAAGGGCTCAAGCATCCCGACGACAGCGAATCGGTGCCGGGTTTTCGCGGTGCCCGTTTCTCACGGACCCGGCATTGCCTGCCGGCCATCGTCGCCCGGGTTGCCGAAGGCCGTGAAACCGCCAAGCGCGAACACAACGCGCCGCTGTCCCAGGCCCTGAAGATCATCATGAATGCCTTCTATGGCGTCCTCGGTTCCAGTGGTTGCCGCTTCTTCGATACGCGACTCGCCTCATCCATCACCTTGCGCGGGCACGAGATCATGTTGCGTACCCGCCAACTGATCGAAGCTCAGGGCCATGCGGTGATCTATGGCGACACCGACTCGACCTTCGTCTGGCTGCGTCGCCCCCATGGTCAGGCCGAAGCGGCGCAGATCGGCCACGCGCTGGTGGACCACGTCAACCAATGGTGGCGCGAGCATGTGAAGCAGGAGTACGGGTTGGAAAGTGCCCTGGAGTTGCAGTTCGAAACCCACTACAAACGCTTTCTGATGCCGACCATTCGCGGTGCCGAGGAGGGCAGCAAGAAGCGCTATGCCGGGTTGGTTACCCGTGCCGATGGCACCGACGAGATGGTCTACAAAGGCCTGGAAACCGTGCGCACCGACTGGTCGCCGCTGGCCCGGCAATTCCAACAGGAGTTGTACCTGCGCATCTTCAAACGCAAGCCCTATCAGGATTACGTGCGTGACTATGTGCGCAAGACGTTGGCCGGTGAGTTCGATGAGCGCCTGATCTACCGCAAACGCCTGCGTCGGCCCCTGGATGACTATCAACGCAATGTGCCGCCCCATGTGCGGGCCGCGCGGATCGCCGATGACTACAACGATCAACAGGGGCGGCCACGGCAATATCACAACGGCGGCTGGATCAGCTACGTGATCACGGTCGCCGGCCCCGAGCCGCTGGAAGTGCGCAGCGCGCCGATCGACTACGACCATTACGTCACCCGGCAGCTGCAACCGGTGGCGGATGCCATCCTGCCGTTCGTGGATGACGATTTCTCAACGCTGATTGGGGGGCAGTTGGGCCTGTTTTGAGTCCAGCAGCGACAGCGTCCAGTCATCCGGTATGCCGTGAAAGTACTGATCCAGCGCCTGATGGAACAGGCTGCCTTTTGGCGAAACCTGGGCGAACAGCGTCATCGATGAATGAAACTTGAGGTTGTCGGGGTGCCCGAAAATCTTGGTGATCGAACGTTGAGGAACGTCCAGCACCAATTGCGTGCAGGTGCGCAAGCGCGGACCCAGTAGCGGATGCTCCAGGTACGCCACAGCTTCCTCGCTGGAGTGAATGGCAAAGTAGCGGGACATTTCGCTGTCACCCAACCCGGCAAACTGCGGAAAGATGAACCACATCCAGTGCCGACGCTTCTGGCCGGCGCGCAGTTCATCCTGAACCCACTCGAACACAGGATCCTGTGCCTGGATAAAGCGTGGCAAGTTGAAAGAGTCGAGCTGATCGGTACTTCTCATGCCGATGCCCTCTGATAGCTCCGCGATGGCTCAGACCATGGCCAACCGCTGCTTGCGTTGTGGCGCGCGAAACGCTTGGTCCAGCGCCTCCAGATCCCCGACTTCAAGCTGCAATTGTGCCGCTTGCGCGTTGAGCCGCACATGCTCGGGGTGGACCGCTTTGGGGATGGCGATCACCCCGTTCTGACGCAGAATCCATGCCAGCGCTACCTGCGCAGGTGTCGCCTGGTGACGGGCGGCAACCTGCTTGAGCGTCGGATTGGCCAGCATATGCCCGCCCTGGCCGATCGGACAGTAAGCCATCACCGGCATTTTTTGCTGTTGGCTCCAGGGCAGCAGATCAAATTCGATGCCGCGTTCTTCCAGGTTGTACAGCACCTGATTGGTCGCGCAGGCCGGTGAGGCCAGTTCCTCCAGGTCGTCCAGGTCGAAATTGGACACGCCCCAACGGCCGATCTTGCCGTCTTCGCGCAGGCGCTCGAAGGCTTCGACGGTTTCCTCGAGGGGATACTCGCCGCGCCAGTGCAACAGGTACAGATCGATGTAATCGGTATTCAACCGCCGCAGGCTGCGTTCGCAGGCCTGGGGGATGCCTTTGCGGCTGGCGTTGAAGGGGTAGACCTTGCTGACCAGAAAAACCTGGTCGCGCAGGCCTGTGATGGCTTCACCCACCACCTCTTCGGCGCCCCCTTCAGCGTACATCTCAGCGGTGTCGATCAGGGTCATGCCCAACTCGATGCCCAGGCGCAGCGCTGCAACTTCCTTGGTGTGTCGGGAGCGTTCCTCTCCCATGTGCCAGGTGCCTTGGCCGATGACCGGCACAGGGCTGCCGGCCAGCCCAAGAGTCCGCATGAATCCTCCTTATCGAAGTCCGATCGATACTACAGTTGGCAGCAAAATAGCAGGGTGGTTCCGTGCCATCATGAAAGATCGCAGCCCGCGGGGGCGGGGTGTACCCGCGATATCGGAGCTGCCGAAGGCTGCGATCTTTTGATCTACCGGGCGGAGAACCTGAACACCGTGGTCTGGGCATAGGTCTTGCCCGGATCCAGCCGCGTGGACGGGAAGCTCGGCTGGTTCGGCGAGTCCGGATAATGCTGGGTTTCCAGAGTAAAGGCACCCCAATGCGGGTAAATCTTGCCGGCCTTGCCCTTGACCGAGCCGTCGAGGAAGTTGCTGGTGTAGAACTGTACGCCAGGTTCGGTGGTATAGAGCTGCAAGCGACGGCCGGATTGCGGATCGCTGACATCGGCGGCGAGTTTGCCCAGGTCGCCCTTGGCATCCAGCACCCAGTTGAAGTCAAAACCGCCGTGTTTCGGTTCGGCGAATTTCAACTGCGGGTGATCGGCCTTGATGTGTTGACCGATGGCGGTCGGTTGAGTGAAGTCCATCGGCGTGCCGGCGACCGGGGCCAGCTCACCGGTGGGGATCAGTTTGCCGGTGACTGGCGTGTAACGGGCGGCGTGCAAGGTCGCCAACTGCTTCAGCACATCGCCGTTACCCGCGCCGGCGAGGTTGAAATAGCTGTGGTTGGTCAGGTTCAGCACCGTGGGCTTATCGGTGCTGGCCTTGTAGTCGATGCGCAGCTCATTGTTCTCGGTGAGGCTGTAGGTGACCTCGGTTTTCAGGTTGCCGGGGAAACCCATTTCGCCATCCGAGGACAGGTACGTCAGCGTCACACCCACCGAATCCTTGCCCTTGCTCGGTTCGGCTTTCCACACCCGCTTGTCGAAACCTTGAGCCCCGCCGTGCAGCGAATTGCTGCCGTCGTTGAGCGGCACTTGAAAGCGCTTGCCATCCAGCTCGAAGGCGCCGTTGGCCAGGCGATTGCCGAAGCGGCCGATGGTCGCGCCGAAGAACGCCTTGCCGCTTTGATAACTCTGTACGTCATCGAAGCCGAGCACCACATCGTCGAGCTTGCCGTTTTTGTCCGGCACTTTCAGCGACTGGAGAATCCCGCCGTAGGTAATGACCGTGGCCTGCAGGCCATGGCTGTTGCGCAAAATGTATTGCTCGACGGGTGTGCCGTCATTGGTTTTGCCGAAGGCTTTTTGTTCGCTGGACAAACCAGTGGCGTGAGCGGAGAGGGTGGCGATCATCAGGGAGAGTCCGAGGCCGGAGAGCAGGTGTCGGGATTGAAGCATGGTTGACCTTCCTTTTTGTTGTTTTTAAGAAGTAGTCATACTAATGATCGTGCTTTAGCGCGATCAAGGAAGGATTTATAGTCTATGTCTTGAGTAATGCAATTAAAAAGCATTACTAATGAGGGGCGCTTTCAGGGTGACCAGCGCTTACGGACCACCGGCACTGCACTTTTCCAGCTTTCACGGTTCTATCCTTGGGCAGCCTGCGGCGATCCCCACCGCCGGCCCATGCCCAAGTTCAAGAACCCATGGCTCGAGTTTTACCCCGTTTTACCCTGCACATTCGCCGTCATTGCTTGCTGCTGATAAGCCTGTCGATGCTCCTCGCCAGTGGTTGCAGCCATCAGCCGGGCAACGATGTCATCAGCCAGTTTCGCGATGGCAAACCCCAGGAATTCCTCCAGACCAGCGTCGACCGCATGGCGACCCTGACGATGCGCGACAACCTCGAAAGCCTCTACCTGCTGATGAACAAGCTCTACCTGCGCAACCCGCAGGAGCTGAAAAAATCCGGCTTCCTCGATGTCGGCACCGCAGAAAAGCAGGTGCGCATGGCCATCGAACAGCAAGAGCCGCTGCCCACCCTCGGCGGCAAAAAAGACCTCGCGGCGCTGAGCTTTGCCATGAGCCCGGAATTCCTCGGTGACCGGGTCGGCGCGTTCATCTATGCCATCGGCAGCATGCTGGTGACGGCCCATGGCAATCGACTGGAGTTCTACATGACGGATGCGCTCAACCCGACCTTCGTCAGCAATGCTGCGCGCAACATCGAAAAAGCCACCTGGATCTTGAGCCAGCGGCAAAACAGGCAAGGCGAGCCCTTGCTGTTTTCCAACGAAATCTCGGAGGAGGGCAGCAACCTGAGCTTTGCCGTGGAGTTCGGCAAAATCGTCGCGCGACTGGACCTGCTGACCCAGATGCTCGACGAGCGGTACCGGCGGATCGGCCTGAACTACGCCCAGAGTCTGCTGTTCCTGAATTTTTTGCCGGTGCAGTGAGATGTCGGATAAAGCGCAATTCTTGTGGGGTTGGTATTGAGGGGGAAGTCGCTGTTTCAAATCGGTGAATTGGCATAACGATAGACCGCATCGATATATGTGGTTATAAGAAAAATCGCTATGCTGCTGACCGGTTTGTTTCCTGCGAATTTCTGGGCGTATTAATGGATTTCGGTAATTTCGGGTTGGTCGTAGCGGGTCTGGTGGTCGGCTTTATTGTCGGCATGACCGGTGTTGGGGGCGGTTCGTTGATGACGCCGATCCTGCTGTGGTTCGGCGTAAACCCGGCCACGGCGGTGGGCACGGACTTGCTGTACGCGGCCATTACCAAATCCAGTGGTGTGCTGGTTCATCGCAAGAACAAGAACATCGACTGGGCGATCACCGGTTGGCTGACCCTCGGCAGTGTGCCGGCGGTAGCCTTGACGCTGTGGTTCCTGAGCACTTTGCAAACCTCGCCCGAGGCGATGAACGCCGTCATCAAACAGGCGCTGGGCTTCGTATTGTTCGCCACGGCGCTGGCGATTTTCTTCAAGAAACGCTTGCTCGATTTCGCTCACAAACGGGCGGGTGGCCAATACAACCCCAGCGGCTCCCGGTTGAATGCACTGACCGTGATCACCGGTCTGGTGCTAGGCACCATGGTGGCCCTGACTTCCATCGGCGCCGGCGCCCTGGGCACCGTTGCGCTGTTCATCCTGTATCCGCTGCTGCCCACTCGTCGCCTGGTCGGCACCGAAATCGCCCATGCGGTGCCCCTGACCCTGGTCGCCGGCCTCGGCCATGCGAGCATGGGTAACATGGACTGGCACGTCCTGGGCTTCTTGCTGGTTGGTTCGCTGCCAGGGATTTACCTGGGCAGCCATTTGACCGGGCGCATCTCCGACGAACTGCTGCGTCCGTGCCTGGCGACGATGCTGGTGCTGATCGGCTACAAACTGGCGTTCTGATCCGATACCGCTTCCCGAGTAAAAATCTCCAGCAGATGCCCGTCCGGGTCATCGAAATACACCCGCCGGCCACCGGCGTAATCGTTGATCTCGTTGGGCCGCTGCTTACCGGGGTCGGCCCACCACGGCTGCTTGATCGCCTGCAGGCGAGCGAAGGCCGCATCGAAGTCGTCGTCACCAATCAAGAACGCATAGTGCTGGGACGCGATGGGCGGGTCGTTGTTGTAGAAATCCAGCGACACCCCGTTATCGAACTTGACCACCAGCATCGGCCCGAACGGCTCGGGATCAGGCAGGCCGAGGAGGTCGGTCAGGTAGCGTGCCGAAACCTGTTTGTCACGGCACCAGACGATGGTGTGGTTCAGCTGAGCGCTCATGGATAAACCCTCACGATGAATCAGCTATGAGATTAGCTCAGGCTGTTGCGCAATGACCGCCCTGACCTAAGCTTGGGCAAGGCGGAACACAATCGCGGTGCATCGCCCGGAACGATCACCGCGATGCGCAATCATTAGAGCGTGGATATCAAAAGGAGATGCGCATGCTCATCAGGTCTTTGACCCTGGCTACCCTGTTGGCTTTCGTCGGTCCTTCATTCGCCGCCGATGACGATTCCCCTCTGGTTAAAGACGTGGGCCGGGCTCGACCCCTGATTGTCATCGCGCCCAGTTCGGTGGACCCGGTTTGGCTCAACCTGAAAAAATCACTGGACGACTCTGCCAACCGCAAGGGCTTCACCGATCGAAACATGGTGCTGTACACCGTGATCAATACGATGGGCCAACGGGACGGCAAAGACCTCGACCCGCAATCGACGATGGCGCTGATCCGCTCGCTCAAACTGGGCGCCGGCGCGAAGAGCAAAATCATCCTGATCGGCAAGGATGGCGAAAAGAAGCTTGAGCAGTCGGATGCGGTCGAGTTGAAAGAGATATTCAACACCGTCGACCAGCTGCCGACGGCCGAGAAGGAAGCAACGGTACCGGTGCCAGCGCCGGTGGCTGAAGTCGCACCGGTCAAAGGTGCTAAAGGTACCAAAGGCAAACCGGCGAAGCCTGCCAAACCAGCTGAGCAACCGGATGATTGAATTGAGTTGAGTAGTGGTGAGAAGGCTTACCCCAATGGGCGACCCCAACAGGTCGCCCATTTTGTTTGCCAACGGAAATCTGAAACTTGGTGATCCATTGTGAGGTAACCCTGTGGCGAGGGGGCTTGTCGGGTTACTGGGATCAATCGGCCAGCGCACTCAATATTTTGTGAGCGATTTTGATCCGCTCCGGATTCGGGTAGTTTTTGTTGGCCAGGATCACGATGCCGATGTCCTTCGCCGGGATAAAAGCAACGTAGGCGCCGAAGCCGCCGGTTGAGCCGGTTTTGTTGATCAGCACAGTGTCGCGTTGAGGTTGCGGTGGGGTCAGCCACTGGACTTCATGAGCCTCCATCGCCATCTGCGACGAGTTGCCAGCCAGCAATGTGTCGAGCTTCACCGGGTAGTTGTAGAGCTCCCACCCCAGCCCTTGAGTCATGCCACCAACCGTGTAGTAACCGGTATGAGTGATGGCGATCGCTTGCTGCAAAGGCTTTTCCAGCGACGCGGGATTCATGTTTGCCTCAACATAGCGAAGCAGGTCTGTGGCGCTGGTTTTCACGCCGTACGCTTCGGAATCCAGCGCACCCGGCTCGACCCGCACAGGTTTGTCATCCTTGCTGTAACCCTGGGCGTAAAGCCCCATCTGATCCTGCGGCACCTTGAGGTAGCTGTGCTTGAGGCCGAGTTTCGGCAACAAGGTTTTTTCCATCAGCTCATCGAACGGAGCCCCCATGCTTTGGGCTGCAAGATAACCGAACAGCCCAAGGCTGGGGTTTGAATACTGGCGACGAGTGCCGGCGGCGTAGGTGGGTTTCCACTGCTTGAAATAGCCGAGCATTTTGTCCTGATGGTCTGCCTCGCTGGGGAATTGCAGGGGCAGGCCGCCGGCGGTGTAGGTGCCGAGTTGCAGCACGCTGATGTTGTCGAACGCGCTGCCGCGCAAGGCTGGCAGCACCTGACTGGCGTTGTCCGACAAGGACAGTTTGCCGCTCGCCTGGGCATAGGCGGCGAGAGTGGCGGTGAAGGTTTTGCTCACCGAACCGATCTCGAACAGGGTGTTTTCGGTGACGGCATTACCGTTTTCTTTCGAGGCCACGCCGTAGTTAAAGTAATGCGGCTGACCATGGACGGTGATTGCGACCGCGAGGCCGGGGATCTTCTGTTGCTGCATCACCGGTTCGATGGCGGCTTTAACGATGGTTTCGATGCGCTCGTCAGCAAAGCTGTGGCTGGCACCGAGGAGAAGTGCGAAAGCGCTGTAGGATATGAGTTTCTTCTGATTTTTTTTACGCATGATTGAGACGCTGTCCATGATTGTTCGTGGTGTTAACCGCTACACTCCGAGCGGTCTTTCAAGGCGGTCCGCTGTTGGGCGAGCCAAATCTAGGCAGTTTGGCGAAGACCGGCAAACGACGATATTTCGGATGAGCCATTAGAAAATTTTGGGGGCTGGCATGATTCGACCTCATTTGCCGCTGAATGCGTTGCGTGCTTTCGAGGCTTCGGCGCGCCATTTGAGTTTCACCCGGGCGGCCGTGGAGTTGTGCGTCACGCAGGCGGCGGTGAGCCATCAGGTCAAAAGTCTTGAAGCCCAGCTTAACGTGACTTTGTTCAAACGCCTGCCCCGCGGCCTGATGCTGACCAGCGAAGGTGAAACGCTGTTGCCGGTATTGCGCGAATCCTTCGACCGGATTGCCGAAACCCTGGAGCGTTTCGAGGGTGGGCATTTTCGTGAAGTGTTGACGGTGGGCGCCGTGGGGACGTTCGCGGTCGGTTGGCTGTTGCCGCGATTGGCGGATTTTCAGCAGAAACATCCGTACATAGATTTGCGCCTGTCGACTAATAACAACCGGGTGGACGTGGCCGCTGAAGGTCTGGATTACGCCATTCGCTTTGGTGCGGGGGCGTGGCATGGAATTGAAGCGGTGCGGTTGATCGAGGCACCACTGTCGGTGCTCTGTGTGCCGGAGATCGCCCGGCAATTGCAGGCGCCAGAGGATCTGTTGCAACAAACACTGTTGCGCTCCTATCGCACGGATGAGTGGCCGGAGTGGTTTCAGGCGACCGGTCTTTCGGCCCATGCCGTGCTGCCCCGGAGCATCGTCTTCGATTCCTCTCTGGCGATGATGGAGGCTGCGTTGCAAGGTGCAGGTGTGGCATTGGCGCCGCCGCTGATGTTTGCCCGGCAACTGGCGGCGGGCGCAATCGAGCAACCGTTCGCCATCGGGATCACCACCGGCAGCTACTGGCTGACCCGCTTGCAGTCGCGCCCCGAAACGTCGGCGATGGCGGTGTTCCGGGGCTGGCTGCTGCAAGCGGCCCAGATGAAATAGTGTGAACACCACTCCTTGTGGGAGCGGTGTTTCCAGAGGTTTAGCGCACCAGGCACGGCCGCTTGTTATCGAACTTCCATCCCGGAATCAGAAACTGCATCGCCACGCTGTCGTCCCGCGCGCCGAGCCCCATGCTTTTGTACAGCTCATGGGCCTTGGCCAGTTGATCCATGTCCAGCTCAACCCCCAGGCCAGGTTTTTTCGGTACTTGCACGCAGCCGTCGACGATTTGCAGCGGTGCCTTGGTCAGGCGCTGGCCGTCCTGCCAGATCCAGTGGGTGTCGATGGCCGTGATCTCGCCCGGCGCGGCGGCCGCGACGTGGGTGAACATGGCCAGGGAAATATCGAAGTGGTTGTTGGAATGCGAGCCCCAGGTCAGGCCCCATTCATGGCACATCTGCGCCACCCGCACCGAGCCCTGCATCGTCCAGAAGTGCGGGTCGGCCAAGGGAATGTCCACCGACTGCAACTGGATCGCGTGGCCCATTTCCCGCCAGTCGGTGGCGATCATGTTGGTCGCGGTTTTCAGGCCCGTGGCCCGACGAAACTCGGCCATGACTTCACGGCCCGAGTAACCGTTTTCCGCCCCGCACGGGTCTTCGGCATAAGCCAGAACGTGATGCTGATCCCGGCACAGGCGGATCGCGTCCTTGAGCGACCAGGCGCCATTCGGATCGAGGGTGATGCGCGCATCTGGAAAGCGCTCGGCGAGGGCCGTGACCGCTTCGATTTCCTCGTCGCCGCTCAACACGCCGCCCTTGAGTTTGAAGTCCTTGAAGCCATAGCGGGCGTGAGCGGCGACCGCCAGGCGCACCACGGCGTCGGCGCTCATGGCTTTTTCGTGACGTACGCGGAACCAGTCATTGTCGGCATCCGGCTCATCGCGATAAGCCAGATTGGTTTCGTTGCGATCACCGACGTAAAACAGGTAGCCGAGCATTTTCACTTCATCACGCTGCTGACCTTCGCCGAGCAAAGCGGCGACCGGCACGTCCAGGTGCTGGCCAAGCAAGTCGAGCAGGGCGGCTTCCAGGCCGGTGACCGCGTGAATGGTGATACGCAGGTCAAACGTCTGCAAACCGCGACCGCCGGCATCGCGATCGGCGAAGGTCTGGCGCACTTGATTGAGGATCTTCTGGTAAGTGCCGATCGGGCTGCCGATCACCAGTGCGCGCGCGTCTTCCAGGGTCTGGCGAATGCGCTCGCCACCGGGTACTTCGCCGACGCCGGTGTGGCCGGCGTTGTCTTTGAGGATCACGATATTGCGGGTGAAGAACGGGCCGTGGGCACCGCTCAGGTTGAGCAGCATGCCATCGTGGCCGGCCACCGGCACAACCTGCATGCTGGTGATGATCGGGGCTTTTGCGGCTTCTTGTGGGTTCATTTTTTGTCCTTTAAACCAATGTTCAAGCGTGATTCGGCGCTGGTTTGCCCAGTGCAACGGCCGGTACGGGTTTCGGTTTATTGCGCGCGGCGAAGACGATGATCGCGGCGATGATCGAGGTGGCGGCCAGGCCGTAGAGCCCGCCCTGGATTGAACCGGTGTGCTCTTCCAGCAAACCGAAAGTGGTCGGCGCCACGAAGCCGCCGAGGTTGCCCACCGAGTTGATCAGCGCGATCACGCCGGCAGCGATCCGCGCATCCAGGTACGCCTGGGGAATCGGCCAGAACAGTGACGAAGCCGATTTGAAACCCAGTGCGGCGAAGCAGATCGCAACAAAGGCGAAGATCGGCCCGCCGGTGGTGGACATGAACATCCCCGCCGCAGCGATCAGCAGGGCAGTGGCGACCCAGGCTTGCTGGTGCTTCCATTTGCCCGACAGCGAGGCAAAGGCGTACATGCCGACGATCGACAGCAACCACGGAATCGAGTTGAACAAGCCGACCTGGATGTCGCTCAGGTCGCCCATTTTCTTGATGATGCTTGGCAGCCAGAAAGTCGCGGCATAGATAGTCAATTGAATGAAGAAGTAGATCAGGCAGAACAGAATGATCTGGCGATCCTTGAGCAGTGTGCCCAGCGACGGTTTGATCGGCGTCGCGGCTTCGCGGGCCAGTTGTTCGTCATCGATGGCTTTGACCAGCGCGTCCTGTTCAGCCAGGGTCAGCCATTTGGCGTCGTGGGGTTTGGAGTCCAGCCAGCACCAGACGAACACGCATAACCCGACCGAGAACATGCCCTCGATGAAGTACATCCACTGCCAGCCGTGCATGCCCAAACCGTTGATTTGCAGCAGCAGCCCCGACAGCGGGCCGGAGATCAGCGAAGCAATCGCCGAGCCGCTGAGGAAGATCGCAATCGCCTTGCCGCGTTCCACACCGGGCAACCAGCGGGTGAAGTAATAGATCACCCCGGGAAAGAACCCGGCTTCAGCCACGCCGAGCAGAAAACGCAGGATGTAGAAGTGGGTTTCGTTCTGGATGAACGCCATGCAGGCGGCCACCAGGCCCCAGGTCAGCATGATGCGGGTCAGCCAGATTCGCGCGCCGACTTTTTGCAGGAGGATGTTTGAGGGGACTTCGAACAGCGCGTAACCGATGAAGAACAGACCGGCACCGAGGCCGTAGGCGGCAGCGCCAATCCCTAAGTCATGTTCCATGTGGGCGCGGACGAAGCCGATGTTCACGCGGTCGATGTAGTTGACGATGAACATGATCACGAACAGCGGCAGGACGTGGCGTTTCACTTTCGAGATGGCGGACTTCAGGACCGAATCAGCGCCATCGTGCATCCCTGGTATGGATGTATTCACTTGTTTTTCTCCCACTCGTTATTTTTATGCGGGGTGTGGCTGGATGTTGCGTTGTTGATAGACATCATACAACTGGTTTTTTTGATTCGACAAGCGCTTTGGTCCAATAAAATGGCTATTTGTTTGGTGGTTTCTATGCTTTTTGTGGTCGGGCGCGGGGCTTTGATGGTGTTGGAGTGGTCAATTTGTTGAGTGTTGTCATACAAGTTTGGTGCTGTTTTCTGAAGATTCCAGGCGATTCCGGTGCTACGATCCGGGTAGCCCTGCTTTACGGATAATCACCATGCAAGAAGAGATCGACGCACCCGCCCGAAAGCGCGCTCACAACCTGGCCCATGACCTGGTGGCCAAGCTGACCCAGAGCATCCTGCTCGGCCAGATGCTGCCGGGGGATAAGCTGCCTTCGGAGAACTCGATTGTTCAGGAGCATGGGGTCAGCCGCACGGTGGTGCGCGAGGCGATTTCGAAATTGCAGGCTTCAGGGCTGGTGGAAACCCGTCACGGCATCGGCACCTTTGTCATCGAGCGCGCACCGGAGCAGGGGTTGCGGCTGAATGTCGATACCGCGCTGGGCGTGCGCAGTATTCTGGAGTTGCGCATGGGCCTGGAAACCCAGGCCGCCGCGCTGGCAGCGGTGCGTCGCACCGATCAGCAATTGGCGCAGATGCGTGAAGCGCTGGATGACTATCAAAGTTTGCTGGCCAACAACGACAGCTGCGTCGAGGCCGACAAACGTTTCCACCTGCTGATCGCCGAAGCCACCGGCAACGTGTGCTTCACCGAGATCATGCAGCACTTGGGCAATGCGATGATTCCCCGCACCCGCGTCAATGCCGCCGAGCGCGGGTCAGCGGATTTGAGCAAGCTGGGGCAACTCGCCAACCTCGAACACGAGGCGATTCTCAACGCCATCAAGCGCCAGGATCCGGATGCTGCGCGGGCGGCGATGTGGTTGCACCTGACCAACAGCCGCGACCGCTTTTCGGCGGGCGGCAGCTGATTCGTCAGTGCTTAGGGGGGGCTCGTCGCTCAGGTTTCTTAACTCACACCAACATCGCGCATCAACAATCCAAACCGCAAATCCACCGCATCCGGAATTGGCAAATACACCGTATGCCCATCCCCTGGCGCCACTTCTATCGTCTCGCCTCTAAGGTTCTGCAGTTGATGCAGGTCGAAGTGGAAGTTGCCCTTGGGCGTCATCAATTCCATGTGATCGCCCAGGCCAAAACGATTCTTCACCCGCACCTCGGCCAGCCGGTCACGGCGTTCGCCGGTCAACTCCCCAACGAACTGTTGGCGCTCTGAAACCGAGCTGCCGTTCTGGTAGTTCTGGTATTCGTCATGCACGTGCCGGCGCAGAAAACCTTCGGTGTAGCCGCGCTGAGCGAGGGACTCCAGATCAGTCATCAAGCTGCGATCGAACACCCGGCCAGCCACCGCATCGTCGATCGCGCGGCGGTAAACCTGGGTGGTGCGCGCGCAATAGAAATGCGATTTGGTCCGGCCTTCGATCTTCAGTGAATGCACGCCCATCTGTGTCAGGCGCTCGACGTGCTGGACGGCACGCAGGTCCTTGGCGTTCATGATGTAGGTGCCGTGTTCATCCTCGAATGCCGGCATCAGTTCGCCGGGGCGATTGGCCTCTTGCAACAGGAACACCTGATCGGTCGGCGTGCCGAGGCCCAGGGTGGGTTCGGGTGAGTGGTGCTGGACGATTTCACCCAGTTGATTTTCGCTGGCCGGTGTCGCCGAGTATTTCCAGCGGCAGGCATTGGTGCAGCTGCCCTGATTGGCGTCACGCTTGTTCATGTAGCCCGACAACAGGCAGCGCCCGGAATAGGCCATGCACAACGCGCCGTGCACAAACACTTCCAGCTCCATCGCCGGGACGTGCTGGCGGATTTCGGCGATTTCTTCCAGCGACAGTTCGCGGGACAGGATGATCCGGCTCAAGCCCTGTTGCTGCCAGAACTCGACGCTGGCCCAGTTCACCGTGTTGGCTTGCACCGACAGGTGGATCGGCATCTGCGGGAAGTGTCGGCGCACCAGCATGATCAGGCCGGGGTCGGACATGATCAGCGCGTCCGGCGCCATGCCGATTATCGGCTCCAGGTCCTTGAGGAACGTTTTCAGCTTGGCGTTGTGCGGGGCGATGTTCACCACTACATAGAAGCGTTTGCCCTGGGCCTGGGCCTCGCTGATGCCGAGCGCGAGGTTGGCGTGATCGAATTCGTTATTGCGCACCCGCAGGCTGTAGCGCGGCTGGCCGGCGTATACCGCATCGGCACCGTAGGCGAAGGCATAACGCATGTTTTTCAGGGTGCCGGCAGGGGCGAGCAGTTCCGGGGGGATGAGTGGCATGGCGCAAGTCATGGCAGTGTCGATCGCAAAAGCCGGCAAGGGTAAGCGGCCTGCACGCGGGGTTTATTGATCTGGATCTATGCTTGACCAACAAACAGATGGCACTCGCGCCAACCGTGGCGGACTAAACATAAGGACGCGAATTTTCGCCTCTGCGCATTGGCATGGACCGGACATGAACGAAACGAAGCTCCAGAACACTTCGCTGATGGTCTTGCTGGCTGTGGTGACCGTTGCCTTCGTCTGGATTCTGCTGCCGTTCTACGGTGCGGTGTTCTGGGCGGCCATCCTCGGCATTCTGTTTGCGCCCTTGCAGCATCAATTGCAGCTGAAATTTGGTTGGTCACGCAACCTGACGGCCCTGTGCACCTTGAGTCTGTGTGTGCTGATTGCGATCCTGCCGGTAATCATCATCAGTACCTTGCTGGTTCAGGAGGGCGCGGCGCTTTATGGCCGAATCGAAAGCGGCGAACTGGACATTGCCGGGCATGTGTCGCAGTTCAAGCACAGCCTGCCGCTGTACTTTCAGCACTTGCTCGATCGTTTCGGCATGGGTGAGCTGAGCGGGCTTCGCGAGAAAATCATCAAGAGCATGATGCAAGGCAGTCAATTTCTGGCGTCCCAGGCGTTCAGTTTTGGCCAGGGGACGTTCGATTTCGTGGTGGGCTTTTTCATCATGCTGTATCTGCTGTTTTTCTTTCTGCGGGACGGCTCCGAACTGGCGCGCAAAGTACGCGCGGCGATACCGCTGGAAGATAACCAGAAGCGTCGCTTGCAACTCAAATTCAATCGGGTGGTGCGGGCCACGGTGAAGGGCAGTTTGCTGGTGTCGATCACGCAAGGGGCGTTGGGCGGGTTGATTTTCTGGTTTCTGGATATCCCGAGCGTGCTGCTCTGGGCGGTGTTGATGGCATTCCTGTCGTTGTTGCCGGCGGTGGGGGCGGGCATCGTCTGGGTGCCGGTGGCGGCGTACTTCCTGCTCAGCGGTGCGATCTGGCAGGGCACGGTGCTCGCGTTGTTCGGGGTGTTCGTGATCGGGTTGGTGGACAATGTCCTGCGACCGATCCTGGTGGGCAAGGACACCAAAATGCCCGACTACCTGATTCTCATCTCGACCCTCGGCGGCCTGGCGATTTTCGGCCTGAACGGTTTTGTCATCGGCCCGTTGATTGCCGCATTGTTCATGTCGAGCTGGGCGATTTTCGTCGATACCAAACAGCGGGTTCAGCTGCCTTAAGCGCTGAGCTGGCCTGAACCGATGCGTTGCGACAGGGCCTGGGCGTCGGGAAGCGAAGTGAGCGGACCGCTGATCGGTTCGCCGTCCTGCACCAGATACCAGCAGGCGAGCAATCCCAGCGCTCTGAGTTGTGCGGGAACGGCGCTGCCGATAACGGACATAATCTGAACCTGAGCCATAAGTACCTCCATCAATCTATGGGGCTACCTTACGGATCGGACGCTTGAACGGACAATCAACGCTTTCGATAGTCGTCATTGATGCCGGTGAGTGTTGGCGGTCAGTCCACGACTTGATCGAGCATATGCATGACTTCCTGTTCATTGAGCAGGCCTTTGCGCACCAGGTTTTGCGTCAGCAGCGAGAGAAACTTGGCGCTGCGATGGCCTTCCAGGTGCTTGAGCTCGGTCAGTGCGTTGTACACCTTGCTGGAAGTGCACAAGCCGACAATGCGGTGCGGGTTTTGTGTGGGCATGGCGTCGTCCTTGTTTTTATCAAACTGTTGTTTATGGACAGATCAAGCTTGCGGGCCTGTGATGACATAAATATGACCAACTTTACCTGCCGGTACTGTCCCGACAGCGACCTTGACGAGATTTATTCAGACTTCGCTCACCCTGCGGCCACAAAAAAGGCCCCGCTGTTGAGGCGGGGCCTGATGAGTCTTGTTACCAGCGGTCGTCACGGTAATAACCATGGGGATGGCCATAGTAACCGCGCGGTGGGCCATAGTAGCCGCGTGGTGGACCGTAATAAATCGGTGCCGGGCGGTAGTACATCGGTTGTTGGACGTAGACCGGCGCCGGTTGATAGTAGACAGGCGGTGGCTGTACGTAGACCGGTTGAGGTTGAACATAAACCGGTTGTTCTACATACACCGGCCGGTCGCGACCAATGATTGCCGAGCCGATGATTGCCGAGCCGACGATCGCACCAAACACAGCCGGACCTTCCCAGCCACGACCACCTGCTTCTGCCTGCCCTGCGATAGCGAGAGCACCGATCAGCAAGGCTACTGTGGGGATTTTACGGATCATGATAAGTCCTCGGTTCTTCGACCCGGCGCTCGCGTCTGCAATAGACGCAAGTTGTCGCGGGGATACTTCTAAGACAGCGTTTTTTTGAAAATCAGCACAGCCGTTGGGTAAATTTTGTGTAAGGTCTGTACCGGTTTCTTTACGGTGCTGTCTGGTACAGACATACCCTTATGATCGACCACAATCGGGTGGAATTGTTAATTCCGTCCATCTGAAAGTGCTATTGAAGGAGAGATTCGGATGCAGATGAACCCCAACAAAGACACCCAGTTGTGCATGTCACTCTCGGGGCGCCCCGGCAATTTCGGCCTGCGGTTTCACAATCATCTGTACGAACAACTGGGGCTGAATTTTTACTACAAGGCTTTCAGCAGCCAGGACCTGACGGGGGCTGTCAGCGGTATTCGTGCGTTGGGCATTCGGGGTTGCGGCGTGTCGATGCCGTTCAAGGAGGCCTGCATCGCGCTGGTCGATGAGCTGGATGCATCGGCCGAGGCTATTCAATCGATCAACACTATCGTCAACACCAACGGCCACCTCAAGGCCTACAACACCGATTACATCGCCGTCGCCCAGTTGCTTGAAACCCACCAGGTGCCCAAGGATTCGACCTTCGCCCTGCGCGGCAGCGGCGGCATGGCCAAGGCCGTGGCCAGCGCCTTGCGCGATGGCGGCTACAAAAACGGCTTGATCGTGGCCCGTAACGAACGCGCCGGGCGTGCCCTGGCTGAATCGCTGGGTTACCAATGGCAGGCGGAACTGGGCGCTCAACGCCCGCAGATGCTGATCAACGTCACGCCAATCGGCATGACCGGCGGCCCGGAAGCCGATCAACTGGCGTTTCCCCCTGAAGCCATTGCTACCGCCGAAACGGTCTTCGATGTGGTGGCGATCCCCTCGGAAACACCGCTGATCGTGCGTGCTCGTGCCGAAGGCAAACGGGTGATCACCGGGCTCGAAGTGATTGCGATCCAGGCGCTGGAACAGTTCGTGTTGTACACCGGCGTGCGACCGACCGATGAGCAGTTTCAGAAGGCCGTGGCGTTTGCCCGGAGCTGATCATCCCCAAATGTGTTGGCTGTACTGGCCCCTTCGCGGGCAAGCCACGCTCCTACAGGTTCTGCGCTGACCTTGTGGGAGCGTGGCTTGCCCGCGATTGCCGCGACTCGGTCACCCGCCATTGCCGTGAAAATCCCGGCCTATACTGCTCGCCAGCAAGCGAAGACTTGCTCTCCCGTCACCGAGACCGAGGTTCTCATGCATCCCGCCATTCTCAACCTGGATCAGGTCGAACTTGTACCGCTGCCCGAAGGTTTTGCCCCCACCGGTGAAGCCGCCAACCGCTATCAGCAACGCCAGGCCCGCATCGGCCAGCAACTGGGCGCGCAAAAGCTGGGTTATCGGTTGTACGCCCTGGAGCCTGGCATGCGCGGCAGTCCGTTTCATAGTCATCGGGTCAACGAGGAGATGTTCTACATCGTGGCCGGGGAAGGGGAGGTTCGCCTTGGCGCCGAACGCTTCCCGATTCGCGCCGGGGACGTGATCGCCTGCCCCGCGGGCGGTCCTGAAACCGCGCACCAGATCATCAACAACAGCCAGGGCGAGTTGCGCTATCTGGCGGTCAGCAGCCAGCAATCACCGGACATTTGCGAATACCCGGACTCCGGCAAATACGTGGTGATGGACGACTTCAAAGTCGATGCCAAGGGCAATGCGTCAGGCTTCGTTGCCGTCGCGAGGCAGGCCGATGGCGTGGATTATTGGGATGGGGAGTAGTCATTCAACGTTGAACACGTTCCTGTAGCAGCTGCCGAGCAGCGCGAGGCGGCGCTCGGCGGCGAAGCCGTCGTAAACCCTATATACGCGGTTACCCTGAAACACCGCATAGCATGAATTCACGACGGCTGCGCCGCCGAACGCAGCCTCGCGCTGCTCGGCAGCTGCTACGGCCGATACCGGGGCTTTATTCGAGGCGCGCCAGGCGTTCTTCCAGTGCCGCGATTCGCGCTTCAAGCTCTTCGATTCGCTCAACCGACACGCCGCCACCGGTGCCACGTTCCGCCGGGTTCTGTCGGGCCGCAAGGATCGCTTCGATATCCGCCGGATCGCCCAGCGCATGCATGTAACGATCTTCGCGCTGGCCGGCCTGGCGCGGAATCAACAGCGCCAGGCCTCGGGCGATCAAGCGCTCCAGTTGATGCACCACCTGTTCGGCATCTTCGAAGTCATGCATGCGGCCGCTGCGGGTCAGCAGTTCGTTGACCGTCTGCGGGCCGCGCAGGAACAACAGCCCCGTCAGAATCACCTGTGCTGGCACCAGTTCCAGCGCCTTGTCGACCCGATGTTCCCAGCGGTCGGCACGGCTGCCCATCACCAGCCGGGTGAAGCCGCGACCTTCAAGGGCCCGCAGGCTCTGGCCAACCTGGCCCTGGCTGAGGTTCATCACCGGTTCGCGGCTGGTTTTCTGGTTGCAGGCAATCACCAGGGCATTGAGGGTCAGCGGATAGGTTTCCGGGCTGGTGGCCTGTTTCTCGATCAACGAGCCCAGAATGCGGATTTCCGTGCTGTTGAGCCGCGGTTCGTCGAAGGTCGTCTCTTGTTCAGTGCTCATCGCGCTTTTCCCTAGGCAGTCGAGCCGCCTAGCCTAATCCTTGCTGGATAAAAGACAAGTCGCAGGGCGCGCCGGCATGGCTATAATCGCTCCACGTTTTTTACTCCCGTCACCACACGAGACTGCCATGACTATTTCCCTGTACGCCGCTTCCGTTCCGGTTTTCCAGCAAATGCTCAACGCCCTGAGCAACAACCTGAGCAAGGCTGAAGCCCACGCTACCGCGAAAAACATCGACCCGAACGCGTTCCTGCAGGCCCGTCTGTACCCGGACATGTTCCCGCTTGTACGTCAGGTGCAGATCGCCGTTGATTTCGCCAAGGGCGTTTCGGCGCGTCTGGCTGAAGTCGAACTGCCGAAATACGACGACACAGAAACCACCTTCGCCGAACTGCAAGCATTGATCGCCAAGGTCCTGGCCTTCATCGGCGAGATCAAACCCGAGCAGATCGACGGCAAGGAAGGCATCGAAATCGTGACCCGTCCTGGCACTCCTAAAGAGAAGCGCTTCACTGGCCAGGCTTACCTGCTGAGCTACGGTCTGCCGCAGTTCTTCTTCCACGTCACCACCGCCTACGCGCTGCTGCGTCACAACGGTGTGGAAGTGGGCAAGCGCGATTACATGGGCGCGTTCTAAACCACCCAGGTACAAAAAAGCCCGCCAAGGTGTAAGCCTTGGCGGGCTTTTTTGCAGGTTGATTGTCATTGCTGCGACTATCGTCAAAAGATCGCAGCCTTCGGCAGCTCCTACGTTGGATCGGCGTACACCCTGTAGGAGCTGCCGAAGGCTGCGATCTTTTGATCTTGGCTTTTTTAGGCCAAACGCTGCGCCTTCAACTCTTCACCCTGGCACGCCGCCGCGGTGAACAGCACGTCGGTTGAGGAGTTCAGCGCGGTTTCCGCCGAGTCCTGCAACACACCGATGATGAAACCGACCGCCACCACTTGCATGGCGATTTCGCTCGGGATGCCGAACAGGCTGCACGCCAGCGGAATCAGCAGCAACGAACCGCCAGCCACGCCCGAAGCGCCACAGGCACAGATCGCCGCGACGATGCTGAGCAGAATCGCCGTCGGAATATCCACGGCAATGCCCAAGGTGTGCACGGCGGCCAGCGTCAGTACGGTGATGGTGATCGCTGCGCCGGCCATGTTGATGGTCGCGCCGAGGGGGATCGACACCGAATAGGTGTCTTCGTGCAGGCCCAGACGTTTGCTCAACTCCAGGTTGACCGGAATGTTCGCCGCCGAGCTGCGGGTGAAGAAAGCGGTGATGCCGCTCTCGCGCAGGCAGGTGAGTACCAGCGGATACGGGTTGCGACGCAGCTTCCAGAACACGATGACCGGGTTCATCACCAGCGCCACGAACAGCATGCAGCCCAGCAGCACCGCCAGCAGGTGCATGTAACCGATCAACGCGCCGAAACCGGAAGTGGCGAGGGTCGAAGCCACCAGACCGAAGATCCCCAACGGCGCAAAACGGATCACCAGGCGCACGATCACGGTCACGCCATTGGACAAATCGCCCAGCACTTCGCGCGTCGTCTCGCCGGCATGGCGGATCGCAACGCCCATGCCGATCGCCCACGCCAGAATGCCGATGAAGTTGGCGTTCATCAGTGCGCTGACCGGGTTGTCGACCACGCTGAGCAGCAGGCTTTGCAGCACTTCGCTGATGCCGCCCGGCGCGGTGACCGCAACGTCCTGGGTCGACAGCACCAGGCTCGACGGAAACAACGTACTGGCGATCACCGCCACCACGGCTGCGGCGAAGGTGCCTAGCAGATACAGAAACAGAATCGGCCGGATATGGGTTTCCTGACCGTGTTTGTGGTTGGCAATCGAAGCCATGACCAGCACGAACACCAGAATCGGCGCGACAGCCTTGAGCGCCGACACGAATACTTTGCCAATGAAGGCGGTGGACTTCGCCACCTCGGGCGCGAACAGGGCCAGGGCAATCCCGGCGATCAGGCCGATGATGATTTGCGTGACCAGGCTGCTGCGTTTCAGGCGTTGAAAAAGAGAAGGGGATGAAGCGGTCATAACGGTATCTCTGATTTTATTAGGGTGCAGGGTTCCTCGGCTCATGCAGCAAAAAGCCGGGCAGGCCACATGGAGGGAACCGAAGGGGTCGCCACATCAATGCCAATCAATGGCCGATGAGCAAGGTGTCAATCTCGCGGGTCGCGGACTTTATCACAGCGTAGCCGCGATCCTTCAGACCTGTGACGATCTGCCACCCGATTGTTCAACGCGATTTGCAGGTTCGTGCAACTTCGCCCGGAAACACTCTGTTAAGCTTCGCCATCCTCATTTTCTAGTTCTGCCAGTGGGCCTTCGGGCTGTCGCTGGTGTCGTCGTTTTCCTGGAGTTCTGCATGCTGTTGCCCATTCTTCTGTTGTCCGCCGCCGGTTTCACGGTGCTGACCACGGAATTCATCATCGTCGGCCTGTTGCCGGCAATCGCCCGTGACCTGGACGTCAGCATTCCTCAAGCGGGTTTGCTGGTGACCTTGTTCGCGTTCACCGTGGCCGCGTTCGGGCCGTTCCTGACGGCGTATTTCGCAAGGTTTGAACGACGCAAACTGTTCATCAGCGTGTTGATCATGTTCGGCCTAGCCAACACGCTGGCGGCATTTGCGCCGAACATTTGGGTGATGGCCATTGCCCGGTTGATTCCCGCGCTGGGGTTGCCGGTGTTCTGGGCATTGGCCAGTGAAACCGCGGTGGACATTGTCGGCCCGGACTACGCCGGGCGGGCGATTGCCAAGATTGGTTTCGGCATCGTCTGCGCCACCGTATTCGGCATTCCGGTCGGCACGTTGATTTCCGATGCGTTCGGCTGGCGCAGTGCTTTCGGCATTCTGGCGGTGATTGCGTTTGCCAAGGCGCTGTTGCTGTTTATCTATTTGCCGAAAACCAGCCTGCACCAGCATCAGGTGAGTTTCCGTTCGCAGTTCAAGATCCTGCGCAGCCCGCTGATGCTGGGTCATGTACTGCTGTCGATCCTGGTGTTCAGCGGCATGTTCACCGCCTACACCTACCTGGCCGACATTCTTGAACGCCTCGCCGGTTTCAACGGCACCGTGGTCGGCTGGTGCCTGATGGGCTTCGGCGCGGTCGGGCTGATCGGCAACTCGCTGGGCGGTCGCGCGGTGGATCGTCACCCGCTGATCGCTTCTATGACGTTTTGCGCATTCATGATTGCCGGCATGGTGACGCTGGTGCCGAACATTCACTCGCCACTGGGGCTGGCGGCGGCGATGGGGATTTGGGGTGTGACCCAGGCGGCATTGTTCCTGGTCAGTCATGTGCGGTTGATGAAGGCGGCGCCTGAAGCGCCGGCCTTCGCGGCGTCGTTGAACATTGCCGGGGCCAACCTCGGGATCGGCCTGGGCGCCATGGTCGGCGGCCGGGTGATCGACAGTGTGGGCCTGGGCGGACTGGGTTTCGCCGCAGCCGGTTTTATCCTGGTTTCGATTCTCCTGGCCATGGCGCTGATGACCTTCAAGCCTCGCGAAATCTGCGCCTGAGGCTTCACATCTCGGTGAACAGCTCGCGTCGGGCACCTTCGGTAATGGCGACAATGCCGGGGTGCTTGACCTTGCGTTCCACCGAAATGGCGTAGAACGACTCGCGCACCGCGTCGGTCTGGCCGATCAACTCCACGCCGCATTGGCGTTTCACCTCGTCGGCAATCACGCTCGGGCCGATGAATATCCCGCTACCGGATTGGCCGAAAGCCTGCATCAAAGCGCTGTCGTCGAACTCGCCGACGATTCGCGGCTGGATCTGCTGTTCGGCAAACCAGCGTTGCAAGCGACTGCGCACCACGGTTTCCGGCCCGGGAATCAACAGCGGGGCGCCGTGCAGGCTGCGGGGGAAATCCTGGCCGTATCGCGCCGTCAGTTCAGCGGTGGCGAAGAAGCTGATACCGCATTCGCCGAGCTTCTGGCTGTAGCCCTTGATGTCCAGATGCGAGGGCATCGGGCTGTCGGAAATCACCAGGTCGAGGCGTTGAATCGCCAGGTCGGCGAGCAATCGTTCCAGTTTGTCTTCGCGGCAGGTGATGCGTAGCGGCTCGCTCAACTCCATGGTCGGCGCGATCAGGCGATAGACGATGGATTTGGGCACCACGTCGGCGACGCCCACCCGAAACAGAATCTGTTGCTCATTGGGCTGCGCCCGCAGCATCAGTTCCAGCTCGCCCCCAAGTTGAAACATCTGCTCGGCGTAGGGCAGGGTCTGACGCCCGGCTTCGGTGAGTTCCAGTTGCCGCCCGACCCGGCGAAACAATTCAACGCCATAGGTTTGTTCGAGCAGGGAAATCTGCCCGCTGATGGTCTGTGGCGTCAGGTTCAACTGCTCGCAGGCGCGCACGATGCTGCCGGTCTTGGCCACCACCCAGAAATAATGCAGCTGTCGATAATTGAGCATGTTGGTGAGATCCCTTGTTCCCATCATCTGTAGGAGCTGTTGTAGGAGCTGCCGAGTGAAACGAGGCTGCGATCTTTTGTTTTTAACGAACAAGATCAAAAGATCGCAGCCTCGTTTCACTCGACAGCTCCTACAAGCATACATACGACACATGTCGATTCGTAAAAACCGAAGTATAACCGCTGAAAATACGAATTTTCCTGAAGTATTTGTCTCTTTAGACTGCCTCGCTATCGACGGATCGCCTTTCGGGTTCTGTCTGTTCTATCGAGGAAAGCATCATGAAGCTTAAAACCACCGCGCTGCTGATCACCTCTTTACTGGTGTTGGCCGGTTGCGACCAGGCCGAGAAAAGTGCTCAGCAATTGATGGGCAAGGCCGCCGAAAGCGCCAAACAGGCGATTGACGATACCCACAAAGCCGCCGAACAAGCGTTGAGCGAGGCCACGAGCGGCCTGATCGGCAAGAAAGAACAACCGGCCAAAGAGACGGGCAAAACCGACTCTTCGTCCCAGGAAATCTAAACCGTCTACAACGAGTCAGGACTGACCCATGGAATACCTTTTAGAGCTCGCTGCAAGCCCCACCGCCTGGGTCGCCCTGGCCACGTTGGTGGTGATGGAAATCGTGCTCGGCATCGATAACCTGATCTTCATCTCGATCCTCACCAATAAGCTTCCCGAACAGCATCGCCAGAAGGCGCGGCGTATTGGTATCGGCATGGCGTTGATCTTGCGCCTGGCGCTGTTGAGCACCATCGCGTTCATCGTCCAGTTGACTGAACCGGTGATCGACATTCTCGGCCACGCGTTCTCCTGGAAGGACATGATCCTGATCGCCGGCGGCCTGTTCCTGTTGTGGAAGGCGACCACCGAGATTCATCACAGCATGGACCCGTCGCCGGAAGATCCGACGTCGGCCACCTCGACCGTGACCCTGGGCTTTGCCGCCGCCATCGGTCAGATCCTGATGCTGGACATGGTGTTCTCCATCGACAGCATCATTACCGCTGTCGGCATGACCGAGCATTTGCCGATCATGATCATCGCGGTGGTGGTGTCGGTCCTGGTGATGTTGCTGGCTGCTGACCCGTTGGCCAAGTTCATCAACGACAACCCGACGGTGGTGATGCTGGCGCTGGGCTTCTTGATCATGATCGGCATGACGCTGATCGCCGAAGGTTTCGGCGCCCACGTACCGAAAGGCTATGTCTACGCGGCCATGGCGTTCTCGGCGACGATCGAAGGCTTGAACATGCTGTCGCGGCGGGCCAAACAGAGGCGCGTTGCCGCAGAAGCTTAATCGCCGATAAACGAAACGGCCGCCTGAACTCGCGAGAGTCCAGGTGGCCGTTTTTTGTTTGTACGACTGAAAAGCGCCAGTCAGTGCGCGGTGATGGGGTGTGTAGCCGGTTTATCGGTTTTGGCCACGGGCGCCGATTGAACCGGGTGGTGATGGTGCCGACGGGTAATGCGCAATACGCCCCACAACATGGCGGCGGCCACTGCCAGCCAGCCGGAAATCAACATCACAATGGTCATTGTCAGGCTCATCAGTGCCTCCTCTTTGCCCTGCCGCGGGCGCACACTCTTCCTTGGTAAAGGACAGTCTAGCCGTTGCTGTGTTTCAGGCTATTGACCAAAGGTCGCCTGTCATCAACCCGTTCGCTCTATCAAATGCAAACAACTGCCGGTTAAGGCTATACCGCTGTCGCGCGGCATCCTATGATCGACGGCCAAGCCGGCTGCGTGATCGCCTGGCGTCTGAACAAGAGAGTGATGATGGTGCGGGTATTTTCTCGAATTCGATCTTTGGCACTGATCGTTGGCTGCGTTGCCGGCCTGGCTGGCTGCGCGGGGAGCGTAGCGCCTGAGATCAAGCGTCTGCCGGAGCGTGTCGAACTCAGCGGTACGTTCTACCGCGGGCAAAGTTATCAGAGCGGGCCTCAAGTGCTGGCCAGCCTGTTGTCCCAACAGGACATCGTGATAACTCCGGGGTTGCTCGAAAAGCCCCTGAATTTACCGGGTGCCGAAGACCGGTTGCAGCAGAACATGCAAAACCTCGCCCGCGAATACGGGATGGTGGTCTATCCCCTCGACAGCCAATTGCCGGCGCTGCTGACCCAGGTCGCGGCCGGTTATCCGGTGATGGTGCGCATTACTGAAGGCTCGGCGTTCTGGGCCGGGCCGCGATACGCCATTCTTGCCGGTTACAACCGTCAGAAGCAGACCGTGTTGCTGCGCACCGGGATGGATCGTCGGTTGCTGATGGGGTTCAGCGCCTTTGAGTCGGCGCTCGAGAATGCAGGCGGTTGGGCCGTTTTGATCCAGAAGCCGGACCAGATTCCGGCCAACGTCGATCAGCAGCGCTGGCTGAAAGCGGCGAACGATCTTGCCCAATCTGGTCAGGAGCAAGCGGCAGCCAGGGCGAAGAAGGCGCTGACCGCGCAGTAGTTTCCGCTCGTCATCTGCAAGGCACGACTCAGCGTTTTTGGTCTCTTATATAAAGGGCCCGGATTCTCGCCGGGTCGTGACCAGGAGGCGCCCATGGCTCATCCCAATACCCCCGACGGCCCGCACTCGTCCGAGCATTCGTCCGATAATGAGTTGGGGTTTGACCCCGATTCTCCGGACGTTGCTGATCCTCAGGTCGACCCCATCGGACCTGCCAGGGCGCCCAGGGACATAAAGCCGGGTGAGGAGGGCAAGAAGAAGCCGGCCAAGCCTTACGACCCACTCGGTAATTTGAGGCCCAAGTCTTAGTGAGAGGTGCATATGTCTACCGATTCGAGCTTCGATGACAAACATCCAGACTCTCCCGACAGTGTTCCAACAACCCTTGAGCCGGACGTGGACCCGGTGATGGACCCAGACAGCCCGTTAAGGGATCCCTTGGCCAGGCCGATGGTGGTGCCGACGAAGCATCCACAGGGCTGGCGAGACCCGAGTGCCGGGGATGGCATTCCGGATGACGATCAGATGCCATTGCCCAATGATTGACCGCCGGACGAAAACCGCCCGCCAACAAACCGCCCGCCAACAAAAAGCCCCGATTATTCGGGGCTTTCGTTGGCGGGTGTTTCGACCTTATTTCGAGGCTTCAACCACACCGCTCTGGCGATGTTTGAGGTTCTTCTCTGACTTGTATTGCAGGGCGACGGACGGCACGTTGGTGCTCTTGCCGGTTTCGACCCAGCTACGAATCCGTGTCGCATCGGCAAAGTGCGTGTACTTGCCGAAGGCATCGAGAATCACCAGCGCAACCGGACGGTTACCCATGCTGGTCACCAGCACCAGGCAGTGACCGGCCTCGTTGGTAAAACCGGTTTTCGTCAGCTTGATGTCCCAGTTCGGCTTGTTGATCAAATGGTCGGTGTTGTGGAACCCCAGGCTGTAGTTGGGTTTACGGAAACTGACGGTTTTTTCCTTGGTGGTGCTCAGCTCGGTCAATAGCGGGTACTTGTGCGCGGCGATCAGCAGTTTGCTCAGGTCGCGGGCGGTGGACACGTTGCGCGGGGAGAGGCCCGTCGGTTCGACGAAGTGGGTGCTGGTCATGCCCAGCGCCTTGGCTTTGGCGTTCATGGCGGCAATGAACGCGACATAACCGCCCGGATAGTGATGCGCCAGCGTCGCGGCGGCACGGTTTTCCGATGACATCAGGGCGATCAGCAGCATCTCGCGGCGCGACAATTCGCTTTTGAGTTTGACCCGGGAGAACACGCCCTTCATTTCCGGGGTGTCGCTGATGTTGACGGGAATGTATTCGTCCATGTTCTGCCGCGCTTCCACGACCACCAGGCCGGTCATCAGTTTGCTGACGGACGCGATGGGTACGACGACATCAGGGTTGCTGGCATAGATGACTTTGTTGGTTTGCAGATCCATCAGCAAAGCGCTGCCGGACGCGATCTTCAGTTGTGAATTGTCTCGTGGCGCCGCGGTGGTTTCAGCGGCGTTGACCGTTGGCGTGATGAAAGTCCCTGTAACTGCAAAAACTAGGCTCAGGATGGAAAGACGGATTTTCACGCTGGCAGACTCATAAAGGGTGGATATGCCGTTCTGTAACGGGCTGTTTCTTAAAAACGTCGCATTTTAGGAGTATGTGCCAGGAAAGCCATAGGCGCCTGTAAGAGAGGGGGTAAAAGTGAAGAATATTTAATGCTGTAACTCTTTCTTTACTATTTGGCTTTGCAGTTGTCCGACCTCTGTGATCGAGCTGTTTGCTACAGGCAAAAAGAACCCCGCGATGGGCGGGGTTCTTTTGAGTGCAGCAGGGTGAGAGTGAACTCAGCTGTGCAGTGTTTCGGCGGCGTACAACGTGTTTTCCAGCAGGCAGGCGCGGGTCATCGGGCCGACGCCACCCGGTACCGGAGTGATCCAGCCGGCACGGGCCAGGGCCGACTCGTAAGTCACGTCGCCGACCAGCTTGCCGTCTTCCTGACGGTTGATGCCGACGTCGATCACGATCGCGCCTTCCTTGATCCACTCACCTTTGACCAGGCCCGGCTTGCCGGCGGCAACCACTACCAGGTCGGCGCGACCGACGTGGCCGGCCAGATCCTTGGTGAAGCGGTGGGTGACAGTCACGGTGCAGCCGGCCAGCAGCAGTTCCATCGCCATCGGACGACCAACAATGTTGGAAGCCCCGACAATGACCGCGTCCATCCCGTAAAGATTGACGCCGGTGCTTTCCAGCAGCGTCATGATGCCTTTGGGTGTGCACGGGCGCAGCAGCGGAATACGCTGCGCCAGGCGACCGACGTTATAAGGGTGGAAACCGTCGACGTCCTTGTCGGGACGAATGCGCTCCAGCAATTTGGAGGCGTCCAGGTGTTCAGGTAGCGGCAGCTGAAGCAGAACGCCGTCGATTGCCGGGTCGTCGTTCAGGCGATCGATCAGATCGGTCAGCGCTGCTTGGGTGGTGTCGGCAGGCAGGTCATAGGCTTGGGATAGGAAGCCGACCTCTTCACAGTCTTTACGCTTGTGCGAGACATAAACCTGAGAGGCAGGATCGCTGCCGACCAGGATCACCGCGAGGCCGGGCGTGCGCAGGCCTTGCTGGCGACGCTCGGCAACTCGTTTGGCGATCTGCTGGCGCAGGCTGGCGGCGATCGATTTGCCGTCGATTAGTTGTGCAGTCATTGCGCGTGATTAACCATCGAGAGGGGAAAAAAAGAGAGCGCATTCTCGCATGTCATGAGGTGAGGGCAAAGGCGCTTGGTCTGCAAATTCCCCTAACTCCTTTAATTAAATGAATTTTTTTCAAAAAGGATTTGACGACCTTCAGGGGGCTCTATACTATTCGTCGCACTTGTCGGGCACAGCCTAGCACTGGTTAAGAAGGTCGAGCGGAGTTACGGTTTCGCAAGACTGAAAAGCACTTAGTTTGTAGTCCTTCAAGGGTACAGATTAACAAGGCGCCCGTAGCTCAGCTGGATAGAGCATCC
Source organism: Pseudomonas sp. Pseusp18 (assembly GCF_059506005.1). Taxonomy (NCBI): domain Bacteria; kingdom Pseudomonadati; phylum Pseudomonadota; class Gammaproteobacteria; order Pseudomonadales; family Pseudomonadaceae; genus Pseudomonas; species Pseudomonas sp. Pseusp18. Next base: position 4,320,530 of record NZ_CP169240.1, on the reverse strand, counting down.
GCCTTCTAAGCGGATGGTCGCAGGTTCGAGTCCTGCCGGGTGCGCCATTAGGCAGCATTGGCACAAGTAGCGCGATATGGTGGGCGTAGCTCAGTTGGTAGAGCACGGGATTGTGACTCCCGTTGTCGTGGGTTCGATCCCCATCGTCCACCCCATATTTCGAAAGGCGCCAGATTAACAGTCTGGCGCCTTTGCTTTAACAGCTTCAACTGCGGATGTGGTGGAATTGGTAGACACACTGGATTTAGGTTCCAGCGCCGCGAGGCGTAAGAGTTCGAGTCTCTTCATCCGCACCAAATAAAGCTTCACTCATGCCGCTTGGCATGATTGAGGTTCAACAAAGAAGTTGTTTGGCTTCTTTGTCACGCAATATGGTGGGCGTAGCTCAGTTGGTAGAGCACGGGATTGTGACTCCCGTTGTCGTGGGTTCGATCCCCATCGTCCACCCCATATTCCGAAAGGCGCCAGATTTAACAGTCTGGCGCCTTTTTTGTTTCAGTGGTTTGAGTGTCGGCGGCTGCAGGTTGTGGGCCGCAGGGGCAGGTCGCTTCGTCGTATTTATGTTTCTCGATGATGCTCGATTTGCCCGCCGATCCCCTCGTGGGGTTGGCTGTCAGGGACGGATTGCCGAATCCTTCTATATATAGGAAGGTGGGTGCAGAGCCCTGGCTTGATTGGCTGTATTTGCTAACAGGGCGAGGCACAACCGTTTGTCCCCGCCTATAAATTGCCTGCTGTTTTTTTACCCGTTTTCAGTAGGGTGACTTCTTGAGTTTGACCCACTAGAATGCATGCCCTTGATTCTGGGGTCGGAAACGGCCGGCTAACGTCTGTGCAACGAGGAATATCCATGCAAGTTTCTGTTGAAAATACTTCTGCTCTTGAGCGCCGCATGAGCATCACCGTGCCGGCTGAGCGCATCGAGACTCAGGTCAACAAGCGTCTGCAGCAGACTGCCCAAAAGGCCAAGATCGCTGGCTTCCGTCCAGGCAAAGTGCCAATGAGCGTGATCCGTCAGCGTTTCGGGGCTGATGCGCGTCAAGAAGCTGTGGGCGACGTGATCCAGTCTTCCTTCTACGAAGCTGTCGTCGAGCAGAAGCTGAACCCGGCTGGTTCGCCTTCGATCGAACCTAAAACCCTGGAAGCGGGCAAGGACCTGGAATACGTAGCTGTATTCGAAGTGTTCCCTGAGTTCACCGTTGCCGGTTTCGAAGGCATCACCGTCGAGCGCCTGAGCGCCGAAGTGGCTGACGCCGATCTGGACAAGATGCTGGAAGTCCTGCGCAAGCAGAACACCCGTTTTGAAGTGGCCGATCGCGCTGCCCAGAACGAAGACCAGCTGAACATCGATTTCGTCGGCAAGGTCGACGGTGAAGTGTTCGCAGGCGGTTCTGCCAAGGGTACTCAGCTGGTGCTGGGTTCCGGCCGCATGATCCCTGGTTTCGAAGACGGTCTGGTTGGCGCTAAAGCCGGCGAAGAGCGCGTTCTGAACCTGACCTTCCCAGAGGACTACCAGAACCTCGACCTGGCAGGCAAAACTGCTGAGTTCACCGTGACCGTGAACACCGTTTCCGAGCCTAAACTGCCAGAGCTGACCGAAGAGTTCTTCGCTCAATTCGGCATCAAGGAAACCGGTCTGGAAGGCTTCCGCACCGAAGTTCGCAAGAACATGGAGCGCGAACTGCGTCAGGCGATCAAATCCAAGGTCAAGAATCAGGTGATGGACGGTCTGTTGGCCACCAACCCGATCGAAGTGCCCAAGGCTCTGCTGTCCAACGAAGTCGACCGTCTGCGCGTGCAGGCTGTTCAGCAGTTCGGTGGCAACATCAAGCCTGACCAACTGCCGGCCGAGCTGTTCGAAGAGCAAGCCAAGCGCCGCGTCGTGCTGGGTCTGATCGTGGCTGAAGTGGTCAAGCAATTCGACCTCAAGCCTGACGAAGCCCGCGTTCGCGAGATGATTCAGGAAATGGCTTCGGCCTACCAAGAGCCTGAGCAGGTTGTGTCCTGGTACTACAAGAACGACCAGCAACTGAACGAAGTCCGTTCGGTTGTGCTGGAAGAGCAAGTTGTGGATACTGTTCTGCAGAAAGCTAGCGTGACCGACAAATCGGTCTCTTACGAAGAAGCAGTCAAGCCGGTAGAAGCTCCACAAGCCGACTGATCGTTTTTGCGGTAAGAAGCACACACCATAAGCCAGCCTTCGTGCTGGCTTATGCGTATTCAAGACATAACTATTTGGGAGTGACTGCAGAGCATGTTCCGTAATTCGTATATTCAGCAGAACTCAGATATCCAGGCCGCAGGCGGCCTGGTCCCGATGGTTGTCGAGCAGTCTGCTCGTGGCGAGCGCGCCTATGATATTTACTCGCGTCTTCTCAAGGAGCGAGTGATCTTTCTGGTTGGTCCGGTAGAGGACTACATGGCTAACCTGATTTGTGCGCAACTGCTGTTCCTTGAAGCGGAAAACCCGGACAAGGACATCCATCTCTATATCAACTCCCCGGGCGGTTCGGTAACGGCGGGCATGTCGATCTACGACACCATGCAGTTCATCAAGCCAAACGTGTCGACCACCTGTATCGGTCAGGCATGCAGCATGGGCGCATTTCTGCTGACCGCCGGTGCCCCCGGCAAGCGTTACTGCCTGCCGAACTCGCGTGTGATGATTCACCAGCCACTGGGCGGTTTCCAGGGGCAGGCGTCGGATATCGAAATCCATGCCAAGGAGATCCTGTTTATCCGCGAGCGTCTCAACACGCTGATGGCCGCGCATAGCGGTCGCACTCTTGAAGAAATCGAGCGCGATACCAATCGCGATAATTTCATGAGTGCAGAAGCTGCGCGTGAGTACGGCTTGATCGACGAAGTGATCAGCCAGCGCCCTGTTTAAAATAAGCAGCCCAAAACAGGCTTGGTCGGCAGGTCCGACACCGGCGGGCTTGAAAAAGCCCGCAATAGCCTTCATCTTGTGTTGCAAGCCTATCGGATTTGGATCGAACGAATGACTGACACCCGCAACGGCGAGGACAACGGCAAGCTGCTCTATTGCTCCTTCTGTGGCAAAAGCCAGCATGAAGTGCGCAAATTGATTGCCGGCCCCTCGGTCTTTATCTGCGACGAGTGCGTCGACCTGTGCAATGACATCATCCGCGAGGAGGTGCAGGAAGCCCAGGCCGAAAGCAGCGCGCATAAATTGCCTTCGCCTAAAGAAATCAGCGGCATCCTTGATCAGTACGTGATTGGTCAGGAGCGCGCGAAAAAGGTTCTGGCCGTAGCGGTGTACAACCACTACAAACGTCTGAACCAGCGTGACAAAAAGAATGACGACGTCGAACTCGGCAAGAGCAACATCCTGCTGATCGGCCCGACAGGCTCGGGTAAAACCCTGCTGGCCGAAACCCTGGCCCGCTTGCTGAACGTTCCGTTCACCATCGCCGACGCAACCACCCTCACCGAGGCAGGTTACGTGGGGGAAGATGTCGAGAACATCATTCAGAAACTGCTGCAGAAGTGCGATTACGACGTAGAAAAAGCCCAGATGGGCATTGTCTACATCGATGAGATCGACAAGATCTCGCGCAAGTCTGACAACCCGTCGATCACCCGGGACGTTTCCGGTGAAGGCGTGCAGCAGGCCCTGCTCAAGTTGATCGAAGGCACGGTCGCTTCCGTTCCGCCTCAAGGTGGTCGCAAGCATCCGCAGCAGGAATTCCTTCAGGTCGACACCCGTAACATCTTGTTCATCTGCGGCGGTGCGTTCTCCGGTCTGGAAAAGGTTATTCAAAACCGTTCCACCAAGGGTGGCATCGGTTTCAGCGCAGAAGTGCGCAGCAAGGAAGAAGGCAAGAAAGTCGGTGAATCCCTGCGTGAAGTCGAGCCTGACGATTTGGTCAAGTTCGGTCTGATCCCGGAATTCGTCGGTCGTCTGCCAGTACTTGCCACGCTGGACGAGCTTGATGAGGCTGCGCTGATGCAGATTCTCACCGAGCCGAAAAATGCTCTGACCAAGCAGTATGCCAAGCTGTTCGAGATGGAAGGCGTGGACCTGGAATTCCGGGCCGACGCGCTGAAATCGGTCGCCAAACGTGCCCTGGAACGCAAAACCGGTGCCCGTGGCCTGCGCTCGATTCTCGAAGGTGTATTGCTCGACACTATGTATGAAATCCCCTCGCAGTCCGAGGTGAGTAAAGTAGTGATCGACGAAAGCGTTATAGAAGGCAAGTCCAAGCCTCTGTATCTCTATGAGAACAGTGAGCCGACTGCCAAGGCAGCGCCAGACGCTTAAGCGTCACACTGCTGGAATAAAGAAGGGGCCTTCGGGCCCCTTTGCTATTGTGGGAGACGGGGCAGCTAACCTGAATTTCTGGATGCGCCGGGATAAATGCGGGCGCTACCGTAAGCTCTGATTTTTAAGTGATTCTTTTATCCGCTTGTTTTTTTTGAAAACAGCCCCCATCTTGGTTTCAAGCTTACTTCCATCTGTTTACGGCCTTATGGCCGCCGTAGAGGCGAAATCATGAAGACGACCATCGAATTGCCTCTCCTGCCATTGCGTGATGTCGTGGTTTATCCGCACATGGTTATCCCGCTGTTCGTGGGGCGCGAGAAATCCATCGAAGCTCTCGAGGCAGCGATGACGGGCGACAAGCAGATCCTTCTGCTGGCTCAGCGGAATCCTGCTGACGACGATCCCGGTGAAGAAGCACTTTATCGCGTAGGCACCATTGCTACCGTTCTGCAGCTGCTCAAGCTGCCTGACGGCACCGTCAAGGTTCTTGTCGAAGGCGAGCAGCGGGGCGCCGTGGAGCGCTTCAGCGAAGTCGACGGCCACTGCCGTGCCGAAGTCTCGCTGATCGACGAAACCGAAGCCCCTGAGCGCGAATCGGAAGTGTTTGTCCGCAGCCTGCTGGCTCAGTTCGAACAATATGTGCAGCTGGGCAAGAAAGTCCCCGCTGAAGTCCTGTCGTCGCTCAACAGCATCGACGAGCCAGGTCGCCTGGTCGACACCATGGCCGCGCACATGGCCCTGAAGATCGAGCAGAAGCAGGAAATCCTCGAAATCATCGATTTGTCGGTCCGGGTCGAGCACGTTCTGGCGTTGCTGGATGCCGAGATCGATCTGCTGCAAGTCGAAAAGCGCATTCGCGGCCGCGTTAAGAAGCAAATGGAGCGCAGCCAGCGCGAGTACTACCTGAATGAGCAGATGAAGGCCATTCAGAAAGAGCTGGGTGACAGCGACGAAGGCCACAACGAAATCGAAGAGCTGAAAAAGCGCATCGATGCCGCCGGTCTGCCGAAAGATGCGTTGGCCAAGGCTCAGGCCGAACTGAACAAGCTGAAGCAAATGTCGCCAATGTCCGCGGAAGCGACCGTGGTGCGTTCGTACATCGACTGGCTGGTTCAAGTGCCATGGAAAGCCCAGAGCAAAGTGCGCCTGGACCTGGCCCGTGCCGAAGACATTCTCGACGCCGACCACTACGGTCTGGAAGAAGTCAAAGAGCGGATCCTCGAATACCTCGCCGTGCAGAAGCGCGTGAAGAAGATTCGCGGCCCGGTATTGTGCCTGGTCGGTCCTCCGGGGGTGGGTAAAACCTCTCTGGCGGAGTCGATTGCGCATGCCACCAACCGCAAATTCGTCCGCATGGCCCTCGGTGGCGTGCGTGATGAGGCGGAAATTCGTGGTCATCGCCGGACTTATATCGGTTCGATGCCAGGAAGATTGATTCAAAAGATGACAAAGGTGGGTGTCCGCAACCCGCTGTTCCTGCTCGATGAAATCGACAAAATGGGCAGCGACATGCGTGGCGATCCGGCGTCGGCGTTGCTGGAAGTGCTCGACCCCGAGCAAAACCACAACTTCAACGATCACTATCTGGAAGTCGACTACGACCTGTCCGATGTGATGTTCCTGTGCACCTCCAACTCGATGAATATTCCACCGGCGCTGCTGGACCGGATGGAAGTGATTCGTCTGCCGGGTTACACCGAAGACGAGAAGATCAACATCGCCGTCAAATACCTTTCGCCCAAGCAGATTGCTGCCAACGGCCTGAAGAAAGGCGAGCTGGAATTCGACGCCGAAGCGATCCGCGACATCATCCGCTACTACACCCGCGAAGCCGGTGTACGTGGGCTGGAGCGCCAGATTGCCAAGGTTTGCCGCAAGGCGGTCAAAGAGCATGCTCTGGAAAAACGCTTCTCGGTGAAGGTGACTGCCGAGATGCTGGAACACTTCCTGGGCGTGCGTAAATTCCGTTACGGCCTGGCTGAACAGCAGGATCAGATCGGTCAGGTCACCGGCCTGGCGTGGACCCAGGTGGGCGGCGAATTGCTGACCATCGAAGCCGCAGTCGTGCCGGGTAAAGGCCAATTGATCAAGACCGGTTCTCTGGGTGACGTGATGGTCGAATCGATCACCGCAGCCCTGACCGTTGTCCGCAGCCGTGCGAAGAGCCTGGGGATTCCCCTGGACTTCCACGAGAAGCGCGACACGCATATCCACATGCCTGAAGGGGCGACCCCGAAAGACGGCCCTAGCGCCGGTGTAGGCATGTGCACGGCCCTGGTGTCGGCATTGACTGGCATTCCTGTAAGAGCGGACGTCGCCATGACCGGCGAAATCACCTTGCGTGGTCAGGTGCTGGCGATCGGTGGCTTGAAGGAAAAACTGCTGGCTGCTCACCGTGGCGGAATCAAGACGGTGATCATTCCTGAAGAGAACGTACGCGATCTGAAGGAAATTCCTGACAACATCAAGCAAGATCTACAGATTAAACCCGTTAAATGGATTGACGAGGTCCTGCAAATTGCGCTGCAATACGCGCCGGAACCCTTACCGGATGTGGTTCCGGAGATCGTTGCAAAGGATGACAAACGCGAGTCTGACTCTAAGGAAAGAATTAGCACGCATTAGTACGCATTTGCCTGGGGGGCTTCCTTGACAGTTTTTTAGAGCCCTTGTTATAAAGCGGCTCTTAAGTGTCTGTAGGCCATTCAGCACTCGTTTTTTTTGCTTTCACCAAAAAACTTAGAATCAAACTCAAATAGATATAAGGGGACTTAGAGTGAACAAGTCGGAACTGATTGATGCTATCGCTGCATCCGCTGATATCCCGAAAGCTGCTGCTGGCCGTGCGCTGGACGCTGTAATCGAATCCGTCACTGGCGCTCTCAAGGCTGGTGATTCTGTTGTTCTGGTTGGTTTCGGTACTTTCTCCGTGACTGATCGTCCAGCTCGCATCGGTCGTAACCCACAGACCGGTAAGACGCTGGAAATCGCAGCAGCCAAAAAGCCAGGTTTCAAAGCCGGTAAAGCACTGAAAGAAGCTGTCAACTAAGTTCGATTCAGGTTTTTGCCTATCCGGGTCGGGGTCATTCCTGACTTGGCAGCGGAGCGGTAGTTCAGTCGGTTAGAATACCGGCCTGTCACGCCGGGGGTCGCGGGTTCGAGTCCCGTCCGCTCCGCCAGTTACGAGAAGGCGCATCCTCGGATGCGCCTTTCTTCTATCCGGATTCTACCCACGCTCCACGGTTGCCTAATTTTGAAGTTCAACCGTTTCTGGGGGACGCATGCTGCAGAATATCAGGGACAATTCACAAGGCTGGATTGCCAAGACCATTATCGGGGTCATCGTTGCACTGATGGCTTTGACCGGTTTCGACGCTATTTTCAAGGCCACGACGCACAAAAATGACGCGGCCAAGGTCAACGGCGAAGAAATCAGCCAGAACGAGCTGAGCCAGGCGGTCGATATGCAACGCCGTCAGCTCATGCAACAGCTGGGCAAGGATTTCGATGCTTCCTTGCTCGACGAAAAAATGCTGCGCGAATCGGCCCTCAAAGGCTTGATCGATCGCAAACTGCTGCTGCAAGGCGCAGAAAAATCGAAATTCGCTTTCTCCGAAGCTGCTTTGGATCAGGTGATCCTGCAAACGCCTGAATTCCAGGTGAACGGCAAGTTCAGCCCCGAGCGTTTCGACCAGGTGATCCGTCAACTGGGCTACAGCCGTCTGCAATTCCGTCAGATGCTGGCTCAGGAAATGCTGATCGGTCAGCTGCGCGCTGGCCTGGCCGGTAGCGGTTTCGTCACCGATGCACAGGTGTTGGCCTTCGCCCGTCTGGAAAAACAGACCCGCGATTTCGCCACCGTGAACATCAAGGCAGACCCGGCGGCAGTGAAACTGACCGACGATGAGGTCAAGGCCTACTACGACGAACACGCCAAGGAGTTCATGACGCCGGATCAGGTGGTCATCGATTACCTTGAATTGAAGAAGGCATCCTTCTTCGATCAGGTCAGCGTCAAGGACGAAGACTTGCAAGCGGCGTATCAGAAAGAAACCGCGAACCTGTCCGAGCAACGCCGGGCTGCGCACATTCTGATCGAAGTGAACGACAAGGTGACCGAGGCGCAAGCCAAGGCCAAGATCGAAGAAGTTCAGGCGCGCCTGGCCAAAGGCGAGAGTTTCGAGGCCCTGGCCAAGGAGTTCTCCCAGGATCCAGGTTCGGCGAACAACGGCGGTGACCTCGGTTTTGCAGGTCCGGGCGTCTACGATCCAGCGTTTGAAAAAGCCCTGTATTCGTTGGCCAAGGATCAGGTCTCGGAGCCGGTTCGCACTGACTTCGGTTTCCACCTGATCAAACTGTTGGGTGTCGAAGCGCCTGAAGTGCCAACGTTCGCCAGCCTGAAAGACAAGCTGACCCGCGAGTTGAAAACCCAGCAAGTCGAGCAGCGTTTCGTCGAAGCGACCAAGCAATTGGAAGATTCCTCGTTCGAGTCCTCTGATCTGGCCCAGCCGGCACAAGACCTGAAGCTGACCGTTCACACGTCCGCGCCATTCGGCCGTGAAGGTGGCGAAGGCGTTGCGGCTAATCGTGCCGTGGTGACCGCTGCATTCAGTCCTGAAGTCCTGGATGAGGGTGCCAACAGCACCGCCATCGAACTGGATCCGGAAACCGTGATCGTGCTGCGCGCCAAGGAGCACCGCAAGCCTGAGCAACTGCCACTGGAAAGCGTGGCTGCCAGCATCCGCGTGCAATTGACCAAGGAGCACGCCAGTGCCGCCGCCAAGACCAAGGCCGATCAATTGATCGCCAGCTTGCGTGATGGCAAGACCACACTGGACAAGGCGATCGATGGTCAGAACTGGAAAGTCACCGCAACCGCGACTCGCGCTCAGGAAGGGGTCGACCCAACCGTGCTGCAAGCGTTGTTCCGCATGCCCAAGCCAGTCTCCAAGGACAAGCCGACCTTCAGCAGCGTGACCCTGGCCGATGGTAGCCTGGTGGTCGTGCGTCTGAACGGCGTGAATGAAGGCGCTGCGCCGACCGAAGAAGAGAAGGCTCAATACCGTCGCTTCCTCGCCTCGCGCATTGGCCAGCAAGACTTCGCGGCCTACCGCAAGCTGCTGGAGCGTGAAGCTGAGATCAAGCGTTTCTGATGCCTGACTGAGCTTTGCGCGACATAAAGGACCCCAGCCGAAAGGTTGGGGTTTTTTTTATGGGGGACACGAAAAGATCGCAGCCTGCGCTAGCGCTTTCAGGGGATCGCGGTCATCTTTAGGCGCTGCCGCAGGCTGCGATCTTTTGATTTTTGCTCCGGCGGGACTTTCTCCTGATATCACGGTCAATGAGTCTGTAGCCTTTTTTAGACACAATCGATACTCCGCTAAGCATCGATCTGTTGCACAATACGCCCCGAACCGTTTTTCTCAGGATGTTCAATGTTTAAATCAATTCCCATGCGTGTTGTCGGGCTAGCCTTGGTGCTGGCCGCCGCTGCCGGTTGTTCGTCGAAGAAAGCCGCTGTCTATGAGCATGAGAACTTCGACGACTCCGGGACGTTTTCGCGCAGCTACCCGGTGACCGATGCACAAACCTGCGAAGCCGCCCGTCGGGCCTTGCTCAGCCAGGGTTACATCATCACCAGCAGCGATCCGAAACTGGTCAGTGGACACAAGAGCTTCCAGCAGACCGGCGAAACCCATATGGAGATCAGCTTCAGTGTGGTCTGCGCCGATGACGGCAGCGAGGGGCATCATGCGACCATGTTCGCCAACGCCCTGCAGGACCGCTATGCGCTGAAAAAGACCAACAACTCCGCCAGCCTCGGCGTCGGCGTGTTGGGGTCGGTATCGATGCCGATCGGCTCGTCTGACGATTCGATGGTCAAGGTCGCCAGCGAAACCGTGTCTTCGGCCAAGTTCTATGAACGCTTCTTTACTCTGGTCGAATTGTTCCTGCCGCCGGAAGCGAAGAAGGCCGCGCACATCGTCGAGAAGCCGAAAACCGAACTTGGGGTGCCTGAAGCCAAGGCTGCACCGGCTCAGTTGGCGCCAACCCCGGCACCGGCGGCAGAACCTGCGCCAGCGCCGGCAGCCGAGCCCGCACCTGCCGCCGCGCCTGCCACTTCGGAGCCTGTTGCGCCGCCTGCTGAAACAGCGCCGATTACCCCGACCAAGAGCACCGAGCCGACGTCGTCCACGGAAACGGTCACTCCAGTAGCGGACTCGAGCACTCTGCCGCCGCCAACCGAGCCGATTTCGGCGATACCTGTCTCCGGCCAGTAATGGGTTTGCTTGTTATGGGGGCGGGTCAGACGATACCGCTCCCGTAACGTCTTTCAAGACTGATCCACATCAAGTCGGGCTGTTTTCCCACAGCCCGTATCGAAAAATCCAGTGATAAATTCCTGACCACCTGCTACGTTTTATTCAGTAGCGACGCAGTGTCGTGCCCGCGTCATTTTTCTTTCATGCGGGCACTTTATGCTCAAGGCGTTGGTCATTTATTCAGACGGTTTTTTCAACAAGCGATGGGGGTTTAATAATGGACGATTATCAAGAAGAACTGCTCGAGTATCAGGCGTTTGAACTGGACCCACTGGAACCGGCCGAAGACGCTACTGAGCTGTAATTACAATTACGCGGATTGACGATGACTGCGGCGAAACTCGCCGGGCGTCTGGCCATTCCAGCGTTTGAAGGCGCGCTGAAAGGCTTCGGCTGAGGCAAACCCCAGCAGGTAGGCGATTTCGCCGAACGCCAGTTCAGTGTCGCGGATGTAGGTCATGGCCAGGTCGCGGCGTGTATCGTTGAGAATTGCACGAAATTGCGTGCCTTCCTCGGCGAGTTTGCGGCGCAAGGTCCAGGTTGGCAGCTTCAGGCGTGCCGCCACTTCTTCCAGGTCGGGTTCCCGGCCACCATTGAGCAACGGGCCCAGCAACTGAGTGATGCGTTCACGCAGGCTGCGGGTACGTGTCAGTTGCTCAAGTTCCCGTTCACACAGTTGCAGCAGGTGCCGCCAGGTGCTCGGGCAGTGCTCCGGGTTGCGCTGGGCGAGGCTATCCAGGCTCAGGCGCAGTTGATTCTGTTCGGCGCCAAACTGGATCGGACAGTCGCCGAGTACGGCATAGGCATCACGGTAATCCGGAGCGTCAAATTCGATCTCGATTCGTTCGGCGCGCAGCGGGGCAGGGCTCACGCTGGACAATTGCTGCAACCAGCCAGCGATGATCGAGTCCACCACGAAGCGGTTGTAGGCGTTGTAGGGGCTGATCGAATAGAACCGCAGCCAGGCGCCTTGGGCGTCTTCGTGAAAGCTCGACTGGCCGCGATAGTTGGAGCCGTACAGCGCTTCGAAACGAATCAGGCAGCGCGCCGCTTCGCGCACGGTGGGGGCCTGGGCGGCGGTGACGCCGGCGAGGCCGGCCTGACTCAGGCGACTGAGCTGGCCCATGCGCAAACCCAGCGCCGGGTCGTCGGTCAGTTGAATGGCGCCGTGGCCCAGGCGCATGTAGCGCGGGATCGACAGGCGGGCGCCGGCTTCGGCCAGTCGCGCGGCGTCGAGGCCGTACTGTTCGAGCAGCGGTTGTGGGTCCAGGCCATGGCTGCGCACGGCGTCGGCCAGGCTATGGACGAAGCCCACCGACAGATCCCCGAGGCGCATCGGCTGCGGTTTCATCGCTTACAACCAGAGGTTCAGCAATTGCGCGCCGTGGGCATCGCCGTCGGCGAAATGCTGTCCGTTGCTGCTGAGGAAGCTTTGACCGGCGCTGCTCTTGTCCCAGAACTGACCACGCAGGAACACGCTCATGCCGGCGATGCTCTGGCTGCCCGGTGGTTGGGCGATCAGCGTTAGCCGCTGCCAGGCCTGACCTTCGCTGAGTTCACCGGCCTTGAGGCTGACAGAGCCCGGCGCGGGCAGGCCTTTATAGCCGCGCCACGGTTGATCCCAAGACCCACGTCCGACGACGAACGCCGGGACCGCCACCAGTTGCGCGCCTTGGTCGTCAAGTTTGCGGTAGTTGTCGGGGTACCAGCTGTCGCTGCCGATCAGCACGCCGAGGCGTCCGGCCGGGGTGTCGACGACGTTGACCGGATGATCGGAATTGCCTTGGAGCGTGCCACGTCCAGCGAACGTCGGGTGCACTTGTCGCTGGGGCTGGCCGATTGGCAGGCCGTTGCGACCGAACACCACGCTGCTGTTGTACAGCGCGCCGTGGCCGATGTGCAGGGTGCCGTCGCTGACGCTCGGCTCGGGCAGCACGATGGAACCGGCCACCAGGGTCACGTGGAATTCTTTCGCCAGGCCACCGAACAGCGCCTGGTAATCCTTGGCCATGCGTTTGGCTTTCATCCGCAAGTGCGCGTCGTCGAGACGGTTGCTGCCTTCGGCGGTGATCAGGGCGCGGATGAACTGCAGCGGGTTGCTCACCGCCAGCCAGTTCAAGGCTTCCTTGAGGGTGGTGGCCTGGTACAGCTCGTCTTTCTCGCCGCTGACCATCAGCCAGGTGCCGATATGTTCAGGCAGTACGACGATGGTTTTTTCATTCAGCAGGCCCTGGTCCTGGGCCTTCTGCAAATAGGCCGCGAGCTTGCGGCGCAGGCGTTCAGGGCTTTGATAGTCGGTGGGGAACAGTTCGGGCTGGATGCCCAGCAGATTGCCACGATCGGCGGGCGTGCCCTGATCGACCGCGAGATTGATGCGCAGGTCCGACAGGTAATGACCCACCGGACGGTCCGCGGCCCACATCGCGTAGGTCGTCAGAACGGCGATCAACGCCATGGAGAGGGTCAGGTACAGAAGTTTGCGCATGGAAAACAGTCAGCGGCCGTGTGCAGGGTTCGCGACTAGGGTAGGGCCCATGCCTGCGCTTGCCAAGGGGCGCTGCGCATTTGGATCAATAAGTTGTCAGTTACGGTCATTGAGTGACAGCGGTGCGACTCTTAGTCTGTCGAACATGACTGACGGGGGCCGAAGAGCTCCTGCAAATTTTCCGTGATCGTTCGATGTGGAGTTACCGATGGCCGCCGCTCATTACCCGCACCTGTTGGCCCCGCTGGACCTGGGTTTTACCACGTTGCGCAACCGTACCCTGATGGGTTCGATGCACACGGGCCTCGAGGAAAAACCCGGCGGTTTCGAACGCATGGCCGCGTACTTCGCCGAGCGTGCCCGTGGCGGCGTAGGCCTGATGGTCACCGGTGGTATCGGCCCGAACGATGAGGGCGGGGTTTACTCCGGCGCCGCCAAGCTGACCACCGAGGAAGAAGCGCTCAAACACCGGATCGTCACCCGCGCGGTGCACGAGGCGGGCGGCAAGATCTGCATGCAGATTCTGCATGCCGGGCGTTATGCCTACAGCCCGAAACAGGTGGCGCCGAGCGCGATCCAGGCGCCGATCAACCCGTTCAAGCCTAAAGAGCTGGACGAGGAAGGCATCGAGAAGCAGATCAGCGATTTCGTTACCTGCTCGACCCTGGCGCAAAAAGCCGAGTACGACGGTGTCGAGATCATGGGTTCCGAAGGTTATTTCATTAACCAGTTCCTCGCGGCCCACACCAACCATCGCACCGACCGCTGGGGCGGCGCCTACGAAAACCGCATGCGCCTGCCGGTGGAAATCGTCCGTCGGGTGCGCGAAGCGGTCGGCCCGAACTTCATCATTATCTTCCGCCTGTCGATGCTCGACCTGGTGGAAGGCGGCAGCACCTGGGAAGAAATCGTGCAGTTAGCCAAGGCCATCGAGCAGGCGGGCGCGACCATCATCAACACCGGCATCGGCTGGCACGAAGCGCGGATTCCGACCATTGCCACCAAGGTGCCCCGTGCAGCGTTCAGCAAGGTCACGGCGAAACTGCGTGGTTCGGTGAGTATTCCGCTGATCACCACCAACCGCATCAACACCCCGGAAGTCGCCGAGCAGATCCTGGCCGAAGGCGATGCCGACATGGTGTCGATGGCGCGGCCGTTCCTCGCCGACCCGGACTTCGTCAACAAGGCGGCGGCCGGCCGTGGCGATGAAATCAATACCTGCATCGGTTGCAACCAGGCTTGCCTGGATCACACGTTCGGCGGCAAGTTGACCAGTTGCCTGGTGAACCCGCGGGCCTGCCATGAAACCGAACTCAATTACCTGCCGGTGCAGCAGATCAAGAAAATCGCCGTGGTTGGCGCCGGTCCTGCGGGGCTGTCCGCCGCCACCGTGGCCGCCGAACGCGGTCATCAGGTGACGCTGTTCGATTCGGCCAGTGAAATCGGCGGCCAGTTCAACATCGCCAAGCGCGTGCCGGGCAAGGAAGAGTTCTTCGAAACCCTGCGCTACTTCAACCGCAAGTTGCAGACCAGCAACGTCGAGCTGTGCCTGAACACCCGTATGGACGTGGCGCAGCTGGTCGAGGGCGGTTACGACGAAATCATCCTCGCTACCGGCATCGCGCCACGGGTTCCGGCGATTCCGGGTGTCGAGCACGCCAAGGTGTTGAGCTACCTGGACGTGATCCTCGAGCGTAAACCGGTGGGCAAACGCGTCGCGGTAATCGGCGCTGGCGGTATCGGTTTCGACGTGTCGGAATTCCTCGTGCACGAAGGCGTGGCCACCAGTCAGGACCGCGAAGCGTTCTGGAAGGAGTGGGGCATCGATACGCACCTTGAAGCGCGTGGCGGTGTCGCGGGCATCAAGGCTGCGCCGCATGCGCCGGCTCGTGAAGTGTTCCTGCTGCAACGCAAGACCTCCAAGGTCGGCGATGGCCTGGGCAAGACCACTGGCTGGATTCACCGAACCGGTCTGAAGAACAAAAAGGTGCAAATGCTCAACAGCGTCGAGTACCTGAAGATCGACGACGAAGGCTTGCACATCCGCATCGGCGAAAGCGGCGAACCGCAGGTGCTGCCGGTGGACAACATCGTGATCTGCGCCGGGCAGGACCCATTGCGCGAGTTGCACGACGGTCTGGTTGCGGCCGGGCAGAACGTGCACTTGATCGGCGGCGCGGACGTGGCGGCGGAGCTGGATGCCAAGCGTGCGATCAACCAGGGTTCGCGGTTGGCGGCTGAACTCTAACGTTCGCAGCTATCCCTTGTAGCAGCTGGCGCAGCCTGCGTTCGGCTGCGCAGCAGTCGCAAAATCAGCCATCGCGGTATTCCAGATAAACCGAGGTGTCAGGATTGACGACTGCTTCGCAGCCGAACGCAGCCTTCGGCAGCTGCTACAGGGTTCGTGCTGGCTGATAGACTCCTGTTTTTCGTCAGAACGTAACGCATCAATGCTTTTTCCTCCTGCCGACTGGCTCCCCCAAGCCCCCCTCGAACCCCTTCACCTCGACTGGCTCACCACGGCCGGCATCGACGTCGCCATCCTGCGTCTGGACCAGATCGACCCGCTGATCAGCGGCAACAAGTGGTTCAAACTCAGCGAACACCTGAAAGCCGTCGACCAGAACGGCGCCCAAGGCATTATCAGCCTGGGCGGTGCTCACTCCAACCATCTCCACGCATTGGCCGCGGCGGGCAAGCGCTTCGGGTTCACCACCGTCGGTTTGCTGCGCGGGCCCCCGCAAGACACCCCGACAGTAACGGACTTGCAGGCGTTCGGCATGCAGTTGCACTGGCTGGGTTATGGCGGTTATCGGGCGCGGCACGAACCGGGTTTCTGGCAGCCGTGGCGGGCGCAGTATCCCGAGCTGCAACCGGTGCCGGAAGGGGGTGGTGGCTTGCGTGGGGCGAAGGGCTGCATGCAGCTGGTGGCACAGGCCCGCGAGCAACTGAGTGGTCTGGGCTGGAGCAACTATGACGGCTGGTGGCTGGCCTGCGGAACGGGCACGACCCTGGCCGGTCTGGTGCTGGCCGAGGCGGGTGAACACCCGGTGTATGGCGCGTTGGCGGTGCCCGATGATCATGGCGTGGCGCAGCAGGTCGAGATGATTGTGCAGGAAGCCGGTTGGGTCGATCCCTTGTATGAACTGCTGGACGCCAGCCGTGGCGGTTTTGCCAAAGTCGATCCGCAGCTGCTTGCATTCATCGAGCAGACCGAACAGGCCAGCGGCATTCTTTTCGAACCGCTGTACACCGGCAAAGCGCTCATGGCACTCAAGCAACAGGTCGAAGCCGGTAAATTTCCTCAGGGCACGCGTCTGATCTTCATCCATACCGGCGGCTTGCAGGGCCGCCGGGGATTCGAACAAGGTGGTCGCGACTAACCGCGTTTAGGCATCATCCGCAGCAGGGTGTTATCGCGCACCACATAGTGGTGGTAAAGCCCGGCCACGGCGTGCAGCCCGATCAGCCAATAACCGATGGTGGCGCCGAGCTCATGCCAGCCCTGGAATTGCTTGGCCAGCGGCTTGTTTTCTTCGATCAGCAATGGCAGGTCAACGCCATAGAACATCACCCGATGCCCCTCGGCGCTGGTAGTCAGCCAACCCAGAACCGGCACGGCGATCATGAAAATATACAGTGCCCAGTGCATCAGCTTGGCGAGCACGCTTTGCCACTGAGGCGAGGCCGGGAAGATCTGCGGCGCTGGCCCGAGGCTGCGGGCGAACAACCGTAACCAGACCAACGCGAACACGGTCAGGCCGAGCATGAAGTGCGCTTCCTTGATCAGCGTTCGGCCGCCACTGCCTTTGGGAAAGATCCCGCGAAATTCGATACAGGCGTAGACCAGTATTAACAGAACCAGCATCAACCAGTGCAACGCGATCGATACGGTGCTGTAGCGTGATTCGGAATTCTTCCAGGGCATACGGTGTTTCCTCACAATTCTGGTCTGAAGTCACCGTTCTTGTTCGACGGCGTGCACTAACTGTAATCCTGTTTCGCAGGATTTGCCCGAGGCAAATGGGCCGTTCAATGCTCTAAATCAAGTGATCGACCACAAAAAAGCGCCAGCTCCATCAAAGGAACTGGCGCTTTTTTATGAGGCGAGAGGTGCAATCAGTTGGTTTGCGGCATTTCGCCGTTGGCCAGGCGCTTGTTGATGTCGGCGATCACCTCGGGCAAGTCGGTGATGGTGTCGATCATGTAGTGCGGTCGCGAGCCTTCGAACAGGGCATGAATGCGCTTGCGTTCGCTGGCCAGTTTGTCGCTGCTTAGCGCGCGATAACCTTCGTAGTCCAGACCCAGCGCGTTACCGGAGCAGATCAACGCCACGGTCCACATGCCGGCACGGCGACCTTCGAGAATGCCCGGCACCGTGTCGTCGATCTTCACGCAGGCCGCGACGTCGTCGATGCCCAGCGCAATCACATTGGCCAGGGCCTGAGCGGGCCATGGGCGGCCGTTGGGCACTTCGTCGGTGGCGACCACGTGATCAGCGACATAGCCGTTGGTGGCGGCCAGTTCCGCCACTTTGTCCATGACCTGTTTCGGGTAGCCGGAGCACGAGCCGATCTTGATCCCTTGTTGGCGCAGGTTGGCGATGGTGTCCAGGGCGCCCGGAATCAGCGCCGAATGTTCGGCGATTTTTTCGATCTGCAGCGGCATGAAGCGTTGGTAGATGGCGGTGACGTCATCGTCGGTCGGCGTACGGCCAAACACCTGGCGATAGCGCTCGGCAACTGACGGTTGATCGCACAGGGTGCGGATGTGGTCCCACTTGCCCATGCCCATCGGCCCACGGGCTTCTTCGATGGAAACCTGGACGTCGAACTCGGCGAAGGCTTCGACGAAAATCTGTGTCGGGGCGAAGGAGCCGAAATCGACCACAGTGCCGGCCCAGTCGAGGATGGCGGCTTGCAGTTTGGTTGGGTTGCTGTAGTTCATGTCTCATATCCTGTCTTGGGGAATTGTGATCCAGATCGTGGTGGATCAGATGTCGATGACTTCCATCTCGCGCAGCACCTCGGCGACAGCCGCCACCGCTGCGTGCATTTCGGCCTGGTTGACGTGGCCGATGCAGCCGACGCGGAAGGTTTCGACCTGGGTCAGTTTGCCGGGGTAGAGGATGAAACCCTTGGCCTTGACCCGTTCGTAGAATTCCTTGAACTGATAGCGAGGGTCTTTCGGCGCGTGGAACGTGACGATAATCGGCGCCTGGATCGCGGCGGGCAGGAAGCTGCGCAGGCCCAGTTTGGCCATGTCATCGAGCAGCACCTGGCAGTTGTTGGTGTAGCGCTGATGCCGGGCCGGCAAACCACCTTCTTCGTTGTATTGCAGCAAGGCTTCGTGCAGCGCCGCGACCACGTGGGTCGGTGGGGTGAAGCGCCATTGACCGGTCTTGGCCATGTAGCTGTGCTGATCGAACAAGTCCATCGCCAGCGAGTGCGAGTTGCCGGCGGCGTTCGCCAGCGCTTTTTTGCGCGCGAAAACGAAGCCCATCCCCGGCACGCCCTCCAGGCATTTACCCGAGGCGGCGATCAGAGCGTCGAACGGCACCTGTTGCGCATCGATCGGCAGGGCGCCAAACGAGCTCATCGCGTCGATGATCAGGCGTTTGCCGTGCTGCTCGATGACGTGGGCGATTTCCGCCAGCGGGTTGAGGATGCCGGTGCTGGTTTCGCAGTGAATCAATGCAACGTGGGTGATGCTGGCGTCGGCCTGCAGCAGGCGGTCGACGTCGGCGGCGGTGGTCGGTTGGTCTTCGGCGGTTTCGAAGGTGCTGAACGAACGGCCGAGCACTTCGCAGATCTTCGCCAGGCGCTTGCCATAGGCGCCGTTGATCAGCACCAGGACTTTGCCGTCCCGGGGCACCAGCGTGCCGATCGCCGCTTCGACCGCGAACGTGCCGCTGCCTTGCAGGGGCACGCAGTGGTGGCTGTCGCCGCCGTTGATGATCACCAGCAATTGCTCGCACAGGCTGGCGGTCAGTTGGTTGAAGCGGTCATCCCATGAACCCCAGTCGACCATCATCGCCTGACGGGTGCGCGGCGATGTGGTCAATGGGCCGGGGGTGAGCAGGATGGGCTCGGCAGTACGCATTCTTGTGTCCTTGCAAAAGCTCAGTGGGATGAAACTACGGGGCATAAATTGCAATTCGGAGTGCTATCAATCAAATTGTTTGTTGTTATGCCAACCATCAGCGAGAGTTATTCATGAACCTGTTCCAGCTGCGCGCCTTCGACGCCGTGGCCCGCGAGGGCAGCTTCACTCGTGCCGCAGCGCGCCTGTTCATCAGCCAACCGGCGGTCACCGGGCACATCAAGGCGCTGGAGGAGCACTACCAGATCACCTTGCTGCGCCGCACCGCGCGGCGCGTCGAACTGACGGAAGAGGGCACCAGACTCGCGGCGATCACCCGGGCGATGTTCGGCCTGGCCGAAGAAGCGCAGGCGATGCTGGAGGCCAACCGGCAGCTACTCACCGGGCGCCTGGAAGTGGCGGCGGACGGCCCGCACATGGTCATGCCGATGCTCGCCAGCCTGCGTGCGCGTTATCCGGGGATCGCCGTGAACCTGCGGTTGGGCAATGCCCAGGAAACCCTCGCGGCGCTGCTGTCGGAGCATGCGGATGTGGCGGTGCTGACCGAAGTCGAGCCGCGCAAAGGGTTGCATCTGCAAGGGTTGAGCGAGTCGAGGATTTGCGCGTTGGTACCCGTTGGCCATCCGTGGGCGCAGAAGTCGAAAGGGCTGCCGCTCAAGGCGCTGGACCAGGTGATCATGGTGTTGCGCGAGCCGAGTTCGATTACCCGGCGCACGTTCGACGAGGCGTGCGTTCAAGCCGGGGTCAGTCCTCGGGTGTTGCTGGAACTGGACAGTCGCGAGGCCGTGACCGAGGCAGTGGCCGCCGAGTTGGGCGTGGGCGTGGTGTCGTCGGTGGAAGTCAGCCACGACCCACGGGTGGCGGCGGTGCCGATCATTGGCGAGGGGCTGGTCAATCGGCACATGATCGGCTGCATGGAGCGGCGGCGGGATTTGCGCTTGATACAGGCTTTTTTTGGGTTGGCACCAAATCTGAGTTGATCGTGGGGCCTCTGTAGGAGCTGCCGAAGGCTGCGATCTTTTGATCTTCGCATTTAAAAGCAAAGTCAAAAGATCGCAGCCTTCGGCAGCTCCTACGGGGCTCGCGAACCCTCTCCGGTAATCGACAAAGGCGTCACGGCATCAGATCCGAGCGGTTGATCAGCCAATCGAGCAGTAGATGCGCATCGCGGCGTGGTTCGGGAGCGGGCCGGGAAGGCTGGAGGTTGCTCATGCCGGCACACAACACCGGCCGGTCCGGGTCGCTGTCGAGAAAACTGACCAACACTTCGGTGCCGGCCATGGGCAGCCTGGACGGATCGATCCGACCGTCCGGTGCTGCGAGGGCGACCGGTAGCCAGAGTCCAACGGACTCATCCGCCTCGAACCCCGGTTTCGGCCACAAGCAGACCTGTATTCGGCCTTGCTCATCGAGTGCCGCCGGTTGCCCGACGGGGCCCAGCACCCTGGCGGTCTGATAGCCCGGGATGCTCGGCCTGACCTGTTTGAGCGCCGGCCTGAATACCGTTGACCAGGGAATGGCGGTGAAACGATTGCTGTAGCGCCGGGCCATGTCATGGCCGGGCTTGTCTTCGACGAGAATCGACGGCTGCTGCCCCTGGTGCTGGATGTCGGTGAGCAGCCACTGATCGTTGAAACTCGAGAGCGGGTGCTGCGCCACTTGTACGATTCGTCCGCTGCGCAACTCATTCTGGGTGCTTTGGCCGTGAATCTGCCGATGCTGGCAACGCAGGCGTTCCAGCAAGCGGCGGCCGAGCTGTTCGCGATGAAGCTGTTCGGGCGCAGGTCTTGCCGTAACCGGGCCCGTTCCGGCAAGCGGGTGGTTGGCCGCACCGTCGCCGATCAGGTGCGCGCCGCGGTTTCTGGCATCCCATTGTGCCGGGGCGGGGGCCGGGTCATGGCGCTGGAACAGTTCGCTGATCGCCGGCAAGAGCGGGTCGTTGAACACATCGGCATGGAACGGCATCAGCAGCGGTTCCTGCGGGAAACTCAGGCTGTCATCGGCCAGGACCAGCACGTGCCCGTCATGCTGATGTTCGAAGTGGAAGTGGATGCCTTCTTCTTCACACAGCCGCTGCATGAAGGCCAGATCGCTCTCATCGTACTGAATGCAAAAGGGCCGCAGCGGGTAGTGGCCGCAGGTCAGGTCGAAGCGATAGCTGTGCTCGGGCAGCTGATGCTTCTCCAGCAACTGACGCACGATCGCCGGCACGCTGAGACGATGAAATACCCGACGCGAACTGTGCAGCTGAAGTCGTTGGACATGAGGCGCCAGCACCAGCGAGTAGCCGACCCGATGCGGGCCGCGATGTTCGCGACTGACGCTGTGGATCACGCCGTGAATGCCTTGGTCGGCCGACAGCCTCAGGAACGCCGGTTGTTGCAGCAACCGGTCCAGGTTCATCGCCGGTGCGAGGCCGATCACCTCGATGTCGAATCGATAGGGCAGGTTGAGGCCTTCGCGGCCATTGAACTGCAACACCTGCAAACTCAGGCCGCCGTCGAGGAGTGTCAAGGTGTAGGGACTTTCCTTGTCGTTGTGCATCGAATGCGCTTCTGCCATGGAGAACGGGCGCAGAGGGTACGAAACCACAGCCCTGAAGCGTCACCGCAAATCGACTTTTCAGAATTGCCCTACAAACACTGTTGAAGATGTCGATCGGTCATCGGCTGAAGATGTTGGAATTTTTGGTCGATTGGCATCTTTAGGCCGTATAAACTTGCGCTACGCGTCGGCCAATAGATGTCTCGGCGCCACAGATCAAGAGAGTGAGTAATGGGCGCACAGTGGAAGGTTAAACACAAAGAAGCGGCAGCCAACGCCAAGGGCAAGATCTTCGGCAAACTGGTGAAGGAAATCACCATTGCTGCGCGCAACGGTGCCGATACCGCCACCAACGCACACCTGCGTCTGGTGGTCGAACAGGCAAAAAAAGCCTCGATGCCTCGCGAAACCCTGGAACGCGCGATCAAGAAAGGCTCCGGCCAGCTCGGCGAAACCGTGCAATACCATCGCGTGACGTATGAAGGGTTCGCACCGCATCAGGTGCCGCTGATCGTTGAATGCGTGACTGACAACATCAACCGCACCGTCGCTGAAATCCGCGTCGCGTTCCGCAAGGGCCAGTTGGGCGCTTCCGGTTCGGTGGCCTGGGACTTCAACCACGTCGGCATGATCGAGGCGTCCCCGGACAGCCCTGACGCCGATCCGGAAATGGCCGCGATCGAAGCCGGCGCCCAGGATTTCGAGCCGGGCGAAGACGGCGCGACGCTGTTCCTGACCGACCCTGCGGACCTGGATGCGGTACAGAAAGCGCTGCCGGAGCAAGGCTTCACCGTGTTGTCGGCCAAGTTGGGTTATCAGCCGAAGAACCCGGTGAGCGGCTTGAGCGACGAGCAGATGGCAGAAGTCGAAGCGTTCCTCGAAGGCCTCGATAACCACGATGACGTGCAAGACATGTTTGTCGGGTTGGCGGGTTAAGCGGTTCTGACCGTTGTGATTTAACCTGTGGTGAGGGAGCTTGCTTGTGGTGAGGGGGCTTGCTTGTGGCGAGGGGGCTTGCCCCCGTTCGGTTGCGCAGCAGCCGTCGCTTTAGGGGTCGCTTCGCAACCCAACGGGGGCAAGCCCCCTCGCCACAGGTTCTACTTTTGCCGCTAGTTGAACGCGGCCATCTCCCGCACCACCTCACTGAACCCCGGTCGTGCCAACACATCCGGCTGACAGCAGCGCTGTTGTAAATCCTCTAACGCGACCCGCTGTTCAGCGCTCAACCCCGAGTCGATCCGCTCCAGCAATTCTCCCAGCAAAATCCCGAACGCCCGTACCTCGATCCGTTGCAGCGCACGGCTTTCGAGACTGTCCGAGGTGGCATGGAAAGATGCCGCGCCAAAATCCCCCAACAGACAATCGCCATGTTCGTTCCACAGAATGTTGTGGCCATAGAGGTCGCCGTGGGTGATGCCTTGGCGATGCAGGTGTTCGGCCACCGAGGCGATGCCACTGGCGATGCGCATGGCCACGCCGGCGCTGAACCGGGTGTCGTCGGCATAGATGTCGCGGGAGCACGACGCCAGGCTCGGCAGGCTGGCCAGGTTGCGGTAGCTTGGATCGATCAGTTGCATCACCAGCCCGGCCTGCGCCTGCGGATGCCCGACGATCCGCCCTTCGACCCGGATCAGGTTGGGGTGGATGCCGGCGGTGATGCAGGCGTTCATTTCGTGCAACGGCGAGCCGTCGCTGGTCATTTCGCCTTTGTAGAGTTTTACCGCGACCTGTTTTGTCTGCTCCCACAACGCCTGATGAATGACCCCCGACGCGCCTTCGCCGAGTTTCTGCTCCAGGCTCAGCTCGGACCAGGGAATGCTCGTCGTGGCTTCAAGTGCGGCCGCATCGGCTTCGGTTTCCAATGGGTTACCGGCGTACGCCAGCCAGGTCAGGCTCGGCAGGCTCAGCAGCCATTCGGGAAGCTCGGTGAGCTGATTGGCGGCAATGCGGATCAGCTCAAGTCGATGACAGTGGCTCAGACTCTCGGGCAAACGCTGTAGCCGGTTGCCGGCGAGCATGAGTTTTTGCAGGTGCGGGCGCTCGCCCAGTTCGGTGGGCAGATCGGTGATGCGGTTGTCGGTCAGGATCAGCCAGCGCAACAGCGGCGGCAGGGCGGCGGCCGGCACGTGTTCGATGGCGTTGGCCTTGAAACCGATCATCGTCAGCGCCGTACACTGGCCGAGGCAGGAGGGCAGTTCGGTGAACTGATTGTTCGAGCAGAACAGCACGCGCAAACGGGTCAGGCGGTGCAGATCGTCCGGCAGGCTGCGCAAGGCGTTGCCGCTGAGGTTGAGCACTTCCAGCGAGTCCGCCAGGTCGAAGATTTCCCGGGGGAATTCGGTCAGGCCACAGACCAGGTCCAGGCGGGTGATACCCGACAGTTGGCCGGCGCGCAGTTGTGCGAGGGTGTGCATAGGCAGGTTCGCTATTGATCTGAGGGAAGGCGCGGGGGCCTGGAAATGGGCGACATGATAGCGGGAAAGTGGTGGTGGCTGTCAGGCGAGTTCCCTGACCTCCAGCAACTGCCCCAGCCGGCTGCGCGTGCGCGCCAGGTCGATGGCATCGCCATCCAGGCATTCGCGCAATGACTGGTGGCCGAGCAGAATCAGGTGTTTGTCCTGGTCGTACAAGACGTCGATCAGGTTGATGAAGCGTTGTTGGGCGGCGATTGAACAGTCGGCGAGGCTGGGCAGTTTGTCGATGATCCAGCGGTCGAAACGCCGGCACAGTTCCAGGTAGTCCATGACGGCGGTGGGGTGTTCGCACAGGTCGGCGAAGGTGAAGCCGATGGTTCGCCCTTCGCAGTATCGGGCTTGTAGGTGTCGTGTCCCGACGGGCAGCCGAATGGGTGGTGCGTCGTGTTCGAGCAGGTGCAGCGCCTGACGCTGGCTCACCGTGGCCGGCCAGACGTACTGGCCCTGGGTAAACAGCTGCTGCGCATGGGGTCGCGCCTGACTGCGGTAATCATGGGGGCCGCCGACTTCCATCACCTGCATGCGCGTGTTGATCAGGTCGATCACCGGTTTGAAACGGGCATGGTAAAGCGGGTTGGGCAGTAAACCTTCCGGCGGGTAGTTTGAGGTCACCAGCAGCAGAATCCCCCGGCGAAACAGCGCCTTGAACAGCCGGGTGATGAGCATCGCATCGCCGATGTCATGCACGTGGAATTCATCGAAACACAGCACCCGGCAGTCTTGCAGCAGTTCGTCGAGGGTGGTTGCCAGCGCATCGGGCTGATCGCGATGGCTGAACATGCCCTGGTGCAATTGCGCAAAAAACTCATGGAAGTGCAGGCGCTGTTTTGCCGTGACGGGGATGGCCTGGAAAAAACCGTCGAGCAGCCAGCTCTTGCCGCGCCCGACCGCACCATGGAGGTAAAGCCCGGGGAGTGGCGCCGATGACCCCGGCAGCGCCGACGCGTGCTGCGCCATGCAGTCGATCACGCGCAACTGGCTGTGGCTGAGGGTATAGCCCTGAACATGGGCCTTGTGGCGGAAGTAGTCGTGGATCACCCGGCCTTGCGCGCTGCCACTGGTTGGCGCCGCGAATGCCTTGCCGAAAAAACGGCGTAGCGCGGACCAGCGTGGTGTGAGTTGCGGACGGTTGGGCGGTCGTACGGCCAATGTGATGTCACCCCGTAATCTTCAGGCCGGCTCCCCCTGAGCCGCGGCGGCGTAGTTTAACCAAGTGGGTAATTTCCCTTCCACTGCTGCCGACCAAGCTTTTGTGTCGAGAAGGCTTTTGTGGCGAGGGAGCTTGCTCCCGTTGGGCTGCGAAGCGGCCCCAAAAAAGGAACTGCTGCGCAGTTCAACGGGAGCAAGCTCCCTCGCCACAGGCAAGCTCCCGTGCCACAAAAGCCCTCTCACCTGATCTTCGAGGTTAACGCTCGATACTGCGATTCCACCGGTCATTCCACGCCGGGCGCTGTTCGTTGACCTGATCCCAATCGATGGCAATCGCCGTTTCCAGATAGTGCTTCATCGCCTCGACCTGACCGCGGGTCTTGTCGCTGGTTGGCGTATTCGGGTTCGACGGAATCTGATCGCCGTCTTCAAGCGCCGCAGCCTGTGCTTCAGGTGTCAGCAAGAAGGCTGCGAGTTTCTGCGCCAGTTCCGGTTGGGTGTTGTTGGCAATGGCGCATTCGGCCACGTTGAGCACCACCGAGCCTTCCTTCGGCTGGGCATATTCCACCGGCATGCCCTTGAGTTTCAGCGCGGTGACCTGGGTCGGGGTCAACGGGAACAGCGCCGCTTCGTCGGTCTGGAGCATTTCGGAGATTTTCGCCGAGCTCGGAATGTACTCCAGCACGTTGCGCCCGACGGTGTTCGGCCAGGCCTTGAACCCCGGTTCGACGTTGGTTTCGCTGCCGCCCTGAATCCGGTTGAACATCAGGAAACCGTGCAGGCCGAAGGTCGAGGAGGCCATCGACTGGAACACCAGTTTGTCCTTGAAACGCGGGTCGGCCATGTCCATCCAGGAGGTCGGCGCGTTCCAGCCTTTTTCCTTGAACAGCCGCGTGTTGTACGCCAACCCGGTAACGCCGAGGCTGACCGCCACCGCTTGATCCTTGATGCGGCCCTTGGGCGGAATCTGCGCCAGGGTCGGGCTGTCTTCGAGTTTGTCGCACAGGCCCATGGCAATGGCGCGGTACATGATGCCGTCGTCGAGGAACATCACGTGCAATTGCGGGTTGCCTTTGCTGGCCTGGACCTTGGCCAGGATATCGGCCGAGGTCCCCGGCACGATCACCACTTTGACGTTATTGGCTTTCTCGAAAACCGGCAGCACCTTGTCGGCGTAGAGCCGCTCCATGGTCCCGCCGTTCATGCCCAGGTAAAGCGTCGGCTCGGCGTGGGCCTGAGTGACCGTGAGCAGGGCGCTCATGCAGGACAAACCGAGCAGTGCAGTGCGTTTGAGGTTATTCATTGGCGCGACCTTCCTCTATCAAGCTACGGAGATGGAGTGAAACCGGGTGATGGAAAACGCATCCAGCAGCGTCTTTGACGCGCCGCTACAGATGATCTCGGTGAGCGCCTGGCCCACCGCAGGCCCGATCTGAAAGCCCGCGCCGGCAAAGCCGAACGCGTGCAACAGACCGGGTTGGGTGCTGCTGTGGCCGATCACCGGTTGACGATCGGGTAAATAACCTTCGGTGCCGCTCCAGGTGCGAATCGCCTGGGCGCCTTCAAGAAACGGGTAGAGCTCGACGGCCTGACGCAGGATCTCGATCACCGCGCTCTGACCAGGCCGGGCGCGGGCACTATCAAGGGCAAAGCCCTGGCCGCCGCCCAACACACAGTTGCCCCGCGCGACCTGACGGGCATAGATGCCGCCGCCTTCGACGCCGGTGCTGGCATTCATCACCAGCGGCAACGGTTCGGTGACCAGCATCGCCGGGTGACCGGCATGCATCGGCACCGCTTCACCGAATTGCGCGGCAAGGCTGCCGGCCCAGGCGCCGGCGCAGTTCAGCAGCCAGGGCGCGTGTAGCTCGAGGCCGGTTTGAGTGCTGACGCGAAAGCGCTGACCATCGTGTTCCACCGCCGTGACTGCACATTGCTCATGCACCTGCGCGCCATGCCGACGTGCCGCTTGGGCAAACGCCGGAGACACCAGGCGCGGGTTGGCGTGGCCATCGTCCGGGCACAGCGAAGCACCGACCGCGACGTCTCCGACCCACGGAAAACGTGCGCGCAACTCACTGCGGTCGAACAGTTGCAAATCGAGGCCGAACCCTTGGCTGCTGGCGGCGTAGTCCTGCAAGGCGTGCAGGTCGTTGAGGCTGCGGGCGAGTTTCAAGTGGCCGCTGCGCTGGTACTCGCCATCGATGCCGATCAATTGCGGCAGCTGTCCCCAGATTTCGTGGGCCCGTTGCGACAACGGCAATTGCGACAGCGGCCGGCCCTGACGACGCACGCCGCCATAGTTCACGCCGCTGGAATGCGAACCGCAAAAATCCCGTTCCAGCAGCGCTACGCGTCGGCCAGCCTTGCTCAGAAACAGGGCGGCGGAGGCCCCGACAATGCCACCGCCAATGATGACTGCCTCGACTTCGATCATGGCTCGACCTCCAGACCGAACGGCAAGGGTTTGATCGGTGCCTGAGCCCGCAACCGACCGATGTCGGCTACCGAACGCTGGCTTTCGCAGGCAATGATTTCCGCTGCGGCGGCCCCGCACATCCGACCCTGACAGCGACCCATACCGACCCGGCAATGGGCCTTGACCCGGTTGATCTCCCAATGACCTTCGCGCACTACCTGGCGGATGTCGCCGGCGTGTACTTCTTCGCAGCGACAGATCATCAGGTCATCCGCAGCGTCGGTGGCCCAGCTTTCGGGGAAGGTAAAGGCACGCTCAAGACCCTGGCGGAACTTGCCGATTTCTTTCAGCGACTGTTCCAGCTGGGTGGCACGTTGCGGCGGGAGCAGGTAACCGCTGTCTTCAAGCAAGGCGAGGGCTGCCCGTTCGCCGGCCATTTCCGCCGCGTCGGCGCCCATGATGCCGGCGCCGTCACCCGCCAGGTACACCTCGGCGACACTGCTGCGCCCGGCGCTGTCACGCTGTGGCAGCCAGGCGCGGTTGAGCGGGTTCCAGGCGAATTCGCAGCCCAGTAAGTCGGCGAGTTGGGTTTCGCTGCGCAGGCCATGGGCGAAGGCGACGGCGTCGCAGTCGATTCGATGTTGGCCTTTTGCGTTGCGCCAGTTCAGCGATTGCACACGCTGTTGGCCATCGATGCCTGACAGGCTGGCGCCCTGATGCACCGGGATGCCGTGGGTGGTCAGCCAGGTGCGGTAATAGAGGCCTTTGGCGAGGGTAGCCGGCTGCGACAACAGACCGGGCAGGGCGCGGGCCTGAGCGCTGAACGGTGAACTGTCGAGCACCGCGACCACGTTGGCACCGGCCTTGGCGTATTGATAGGCCACCAGGTACAGCAACGGTCCGCTGCCGGCGAACACCACGCGTTCACCAATGGCACAGCCCTGAAACTTCAAGGCGATCTGCGCCGCGCCGAGGCTGTACACCCCCGGCAACGTCCAGCCCGGCACCGGCAGAATCCGGTCGGTGGCACCCGTGGCGACAATCACCCGAGAGAACGCCACACGTATGGCACGGCCCTCGTGCAAGGTGTCGAGTGCGTTGGCCTCGGCGTTCCATACCAGCGTGTCGGGGCGGTAATCGAGTTGTTCGCGCAGTGCGTCGATGGTTTGATGCAGCGCGTTGGCCTTGGGGGCTTCGAAGCCATACAACTTGACGGGCGAGCGCTTGAAGTTCGCCGGTTGCCGCCGATAAATCTGCCCGCCACCGCGAGCTGCTTCGTCCAGCAGAATAGGGCGCACGCCGTGGGCGACGAGGGTTTGTGCGGCACGGATTCCGGCGGGGCCGGCGCCGATGATGACGGGCTTCATACAAACCCCACGACATTAAAGATCAAAAGATCGCAGGCTTCGCCAGCTCCTACAGGGGATCGCGTACGGCGTAGGAGCTGCCGAAGGCTGCGATCTTTTGGGGACGCCGGATAAATGGATGTCATACGCAACGCCCCGGTTCGCGGCGGACCTGCTGGCCGGCCTCAAGCAGCGTCGAGCAGGCCCGCACCCGGCGGCCATCGCCCAGGCGTACCCAGCAGTCCTGGCAGGCGCCCATCAGGCAGAAGCCGGCGCGGGGTTCGGCGCTGAAGTCGCTGCCGCGCAGGTGTTCGCTGCAGGTCAGCACAGCGGTCAGCAGGGTGTCGCCGAGCAAGCCACTGGCAGGCACGCCGTCGAGGGTAAAGTCCAGGGCCGGGCGGTCGCCTTCGGCCAGTCGTTTCAGCAGAGCCATGGCGCCCTCATTGTTTACCCACCAGAACCCGATCCAGGCCGTAGACCCGATCGAGCAGAATCATCGTCAGCGCGGTCAGCGCGATCACCAGGGCCGACACCGCCGCCATCATCGGATCGATGGATTCGGTGGCGTACACGTACATGCGCACCGGCAAGGTTTGCGTGGCCGGCGAGGTGACGAAGATCGACAACGTGACCTCGTCAAAACTGTTGATGAACGCCAGGAGCCAGCCACCGGCGACCCCCGGCAGAATCATCGGCAAGGTGATTTGCCGGAACAGCGTGAAGCGTCCGGCACCCAAGGATTGCGCGGCGTGTTCGGCGCTGCGGTCCAGGCCGATGGCCGACGCCAATACCAGTCGCAACACATACGGCGTGATTACCAGCACATGCGCGAAGATCAGCCAGGCGAAGCTGCCGTTGACGCCCATCAGCGCGAACAGGCGCAGCAACGCCACCCCCAGCACCAGGTGCGGAATGATGATCGGCGACAGGAACAGGGCGTTGAAAAAGTCCCGTCCGGGGAACTCGAAGCGGGTGATCGCCAGCGCCGCCGGCACCGCAATCAGCGTCGCCAGACTGGCCGCGCTGAAGGCCAGGATCAGGCTGTTGTAGAACGCATCGACAAAGTCCGCGCGTTCGAACACGGCGCGGAACCAGCGCAGGGAGAAATCCGTGGTCGGCAGGCTCAGGGTGTTTTCCGGGGTGAAGGCGACGAGGCAAACCACCACCAGCGGCGCGAGCATGAACAGCACCACCAGGGCATGGAACAGCAGGGCGAAAGGACCGTTTCTGGACATGACGAATTATCCCAATGACTTCTTGTAGCGGCCTTCGATCATCCGGTTCCACGACAGCATGATCAGCAGGTTGAGCAACAGCAGGGCCACGGCAATCGCGGCGCCCATCGGCCAGTTCAGCTCCGACAGGTACTGGTCGTAGATCAGCGTGGCGACCATCTTCAGCCGGCGTCCGCCGAGCAGTCCGGGAATGGCGAAGGAGCTGGCCGCAAGGCCGAACACGATCAAGGTGCCGGAGAGCACGCCGGGCATGACCTGCGGCAACACCACTTTGCGTATCACCGTGAAGTGGCTGGCGCCCAGTGACAGCGCAGCCTGCTCGGCGGCCGGGTCGAGTTTTTGCAGCGAGGTCCAGACCGGAATGATCATGAACGGCAGCATCACGTGGACCAGCGCGATCACCACTGCGAACGGCGTGTAGAGCAGCTTCATCGGCGAGCCACCGAAGGCTTGCAAGGTCTGGTTGACCAGCCCGTCGGCGCCCAGCAACAGGCTCCAGCCGAACGCCCGCACCACCACCGAAATCAGCAGCGGCGTGAGGATCAGAATCAGGAAAATCGAACGCCACGGTGCGCCCATGCGACTGAGGATGTAGGCCTCGGGCACGCCGATCAGCACGCAGAGCAGGGTGGTCAGGGCGCTGATCCACATCGTGCGCAGAAAGATCTCGTAGAAGTACGGATCGCCCAGCAGGCTGCTGTAGTGGGCGAAGGTGTAGGCGTCGCTGTTGATCCCCGCGCTGTAGTCGAAGACGTTCAACGACAACACCAGCGTCAGCAGCAGCGGGATTGCCAGCAGGCCGACGTACAACGCCAGGGCCGGCGCCGACAACACATACCCTTGGCGTCCCTGGCGGATGGCGGCGAGCGTATTCATGCCGACACCTCGTCGGCACTCAGCACCCGCAGCAGTGCCGCGTCCCAGTCGAGGCCGACCGCCGTGCCTTCGGCCAGTGGCGCCGAGCCGTCGTTGCGACGCACCACGCAGAGTTCGCCCAGGGTTGTTGTTACGCCGTACAACCACTGGCTGCCGAGGAAGAAGCGGCTGGCGATCTTGCCTTGCAGACGACCATGGCCTTTTTCCCGCAGATCGATTTTTTCCGGGCGCAGGCTTAACGACAGTTCGCCGTTGCCGGTGTTGCACACCTGAACCACACCGGCGCCATCTCGCTCACCGGGCAGCAGATTGGCTTTGCCGACGAACCCGGAAATGAACTCGGTGCGCGGATGTTCGTAGAGGGTGTAAGGGGCGTCGATCTGGGTGATGCGCCCGGCCTGCATCACCACCACCCGATCGCTGATCGACAGTGCTTCGGACTGGTCGTGGGTGACCATCAGCGTGGTGATCCCGACTTCACGCTGGATGCGGCGGATTTCGAACTGCATCTCTTCGCGCAAATTGGCGTCGAGGTTGGACAGCGGTTCGTCGAGCAGCAACACCGGCGGCTCGATCACCAACGCCCGGGCCAGTGCAACACGCTGGCGCTGGCCGCCGGAAAGCTCCCGTGGATAACGCTCGGCGTGCTGGTGCAGGCGAACCAGTTTCAGCACCCGGTCCACCCGTTGCTGCAACTCACCGTTGGGCACTTTGCGCATGCGCAGGCCGAAGGCGACGTTGTCTTGCACGGTCATGTGCGGGAACAGTGCGTAACTCTGGAACACCACGCCCAGGCCTCGGCTGGCGGGTTTGGCGTGGGTGATGTCGCGACCGTCCAGCACAATCCGCCCGCTGCTGACTTCGACGAAGCCGGCGATCATTTGCAGGGTGGTGGTTTTGCCGCAGCCGGAGGGGCCGAGCAGTGAGACGAACTCGCCTTTTTCCACCGACAGGTTGGTGGCGACGACTGCGTCGATCTCGCCATATCGTTTGCCGAGGTTTTCAAGCTGCACAAAGGCCATGACTGCGCTCCACCTGAGATTGTTATGCGTCGCCAACGGCGCGCTTTTTTGTATGGGCAGATACGAAAAGATGTTGCGGGGGGTGTTGGCGCTCGACGTGTGTCGGCTGCCGTTGTTGTTCGAATCGCCCCTGTATGGACGCAGAGTAGGACGAAGAATAGGATGGGCTCAATAACCTATTTCACTGAAGCGATGACTATTTTCAGTTTTATTCAGTGAGTAAATTTATTGATGAGAAATCAAATGTCAGATTCCACTGATCGGAATGAAAACAAAAATGAAGTCGGTGTCGGTGCGGTCTCAAGACTGTTTGCGGTGCTGCGCA
Source organism: Pseudomonas sp. Pseusp18 (assembly GCF_059506005.1). NCBI lineage: Bacteria > Pseudomonadati > Pseudomonadota > Gammaproteobacteria > Pseudomonadales > Pseudomonadaceae > Pseudomonas > Pseudomonas sp. Pseusp18. Next base: position 4,287,942 of record NZ_CP169240.1, on the reverse strand, counting down.
GCCTGGGTGACACCGTCGAGGGCGGCGAACGCGTGACGCAACTGGCGCAGCGCATCGGTTTGTCGCAACCGACTACCCACCGCTTGCTGCGCAGCCTGATGGACGAGGGCATGGTCGAACAGGACGCCCGCAGCAAGCGCTATCGCCTGAGCTTGGAGTTTTTTGCCTTGGCGGCCCGCGCCGGCAATACCAACAACCTGCGCGAACTGGCGCGGCCGGCATTGCTGCGGTTATCGGCATCGTTGGGTGATTCGCTGTTTTTACTGGCGCGCAGCGGCTTTGATGCGATTTGTCTGGACCGCAGTGAAGGGCCGTTTCCGATCCGCACATTTACCGGTGACATCGGCGGGCGGGTGGCGCTCGGCGTGGGTCAGGGCAGCCTGGCGATTCTGGCATTCCTGCCGCAAGAGGAACGCGACACGGTGATTCACTACAACTTGCCGCGGCTCAAGGATTTTCACCTGTATGACGAAGTGTTCCTGCGCTCGGAAGTCGAGAATGTGCGCGCGCTCGGGTACGCCGGGCGCAACACCGGCGTGTTGCAAGGCATGGCCGGCGTAGCGGTGCCGATCCTCGATCGCGACGGCCGGGCAGTGGCGGCGTTGAGCGTGGCCACGATCAGTGATCGCCTGGGGCCGGATCGTTTGCCGACCGTGGTGGAAATGCTCAAGCGCGAAGCGGCGTTGATCGGGCCGCGGATCAATCCGTTCGACCCGCTGTTGCGCAGGCCTTCGCAGGTGTTTGGGCAGGGGTGACCACAACCCGGATCAGAACTTCAGTGTCTGCTTGAGCATCTGCGCCGCCGGTGTGTCACTCGGGCTGACCATCGCGTAGTTGTACCCGGCATCCGACCAATACTCGGCCTGCAGTTCGCCGTCGCTGCGGCTGCCACGGGGCAGGAGGAAGTTTTTCGGCCCCGGTGGCCGGACGTAGAAGCTGACTTTGTGGCCGCCCTGATCTTCGTAGACCACCATCGCCGCCGGCCCTTGTTCGGTACTGAGCAAACGGCCGCTGACCGGTTTGTAGCCAGCCCCCGCCAGGTTCGGCAGACGATGGGCCTGGCTGAAATAGCGGTCGAGCCAGCCTTGCATGTCGCCATCGTCGCTGACTTGGTAATCCGCCGGCAGGATGCCTTGCTGGGCAATCAGTCGGTAGGCCTGCATCGCATCGGCCATCGGCAGTGGGGGACTGACCAGAGTCATCTCCCGCGCGTGCCAACCGCCCAATCCGCCGACGCTGACCGCAATCAACAACACCGCGGCACTGGCCAGATGACGGCGCGACTGGCGTTTGAGGCGCTGGCGAATCAGCGCCGGGTCAAGTTGCGGGTTGGCCGGTTGCTGCAAGGCGCCGCTCAGGGCCGCGCGCAATTGCTGGGCGTCCTGCTGCCAGGCGCGCACTTGCGCGGCCACCTCGGCATTGCTGGCCAGATAAGTGTCCACCTGATGTCGGTCGGCATCGCTGAGTTGGTGATCGACGTAGGCGTGCAGGTCACGCTCGCTGGGCGGCATGCTGATCATTTGAGTCTCCGCAGGGAAGGGCGGGTGATTTCGCCGTCGCTGAGCTGGCGCAAGGCCTGGCGCGCGCGGGACAGGCGCGACATTACGGTGCCGGTGGGGACGTCGAGAATCTCGGCGACCTCCTTGTAACTCAAGCCTTCCACCGACACCCAGAGCAGCAGCGCGCGCTGTTCGGTGCTGAGCTGATCGAAGGCTTGCAGGGTCGATTGGGCGATTACCGTGCGTTCTACCGAAGGCTGCGCATCGTCGCGCCCGGTAAAGAATTCGAGCATCCGCGCATACCGCCGGGATCGGCGGTGGGCGTCGAGAAACTGCCGATAAAGAATCGAAAACAGCCAGGCCCGCAGGTCGCCCTCCGGACGTTTAGCGCTCCAATTCGACAGCGCTCGTTCCAGGCTTGCCTGCACCAGATCGTCGGCACTGCTGGGGTTGCGCGTCAGCGACACGGCGAAGCGCCGCAGCCTGGGAATGATTTCACGCAATTGTCCGTCGATGTTGTTCATGGAAAAGGCGTGTTCTCTGGCTGTGATGAATGGCACTGACAAGAAGGACGCCGGCCACCGTGGTTTATTCCTTCGTCGGGGAAAACTATTACTTATTTGTGTAGGAGATTTCTGAGGGGTTTGTAATCCATGTAATGGCATCGAACTTCGCGGCTCAACCCATGCAGCAAGCTCAGGCAGTCAGCCCAGCCTCTCATCAGGCTGCGCAGAACCACCCGTGCTTGAACGTAAATATTGAGCCTGAAGAGAATTTTTTTTATGCAAGAGTGCAAAATTCCCCTTGAGTCGGCATCGATTTGTTCGCTGCTTCCGAACAACAACACCCATGACGCGTGGCCACAATTCGGTCGAGGGCCGACGGTTGAGCCTGAGTATCTTCTGATCCATCACGCCGTCGAGGCGCAAGCCGCCGCCAGACCTCAGGGCATTGCCGCCCATTGTGAGGGCGAAACCATCAGCTATGGTGAGCTGAACCGGCAGGCCAACCGACTGGCCACGCTGTTGCGTCAGCAGGGCGTCGCCCCGGGTGATCACGTGGCCTTGTTTGTGGAGCGTTCGATCCCGATGCTGGTGGGAATGTTGGCCGCATTGAAAGTGGGTGCTGCCTACATCCCTCAGCACGTAGGGATTACTCCCGCCGCGCAATTGCGCCACATCATGGACGTGGCCTCGACGCGAGTGGTGCTGACACTGTCGAGCCTCGAGTCGCGAATTCCTCTGACGTCGCAGCAACACTGCACTTGCCTCGATGAGTTCATGGAGGTTGCGTCAACACCCGCTGATGACCTGAATGTGGCCTGTTCGCTGTCATCGAGCCCGGATCGATTGTGCTTCGTGCTATTCACCTCCGGCACCACCGGCCTGCCCAATGGGGTTCGGGTGACCCATCGCAATGTGTGCAATATTTTGCTGACAGCCCCTGGCAATCTCGGCATGCGGCCTGGGCTCAAGGTCGGACAGATACTTAACATCGCCTTTGACATGGCGGCCTGGGAAATACTCGGGTGTCTGGCTCATGGTGCGACCTTGATGATCCGTGGCAAGGACATCGCCCAGACGGCCGAACAATGCGATGTGCTGATCGCTACGCCTTCGATACTCGGCACACTCGATCCATTGCGGTGTCAGCAAGTCAAGGTAGTGGCCCTTGCCGGGGAGCCATGCCCGCAGCCCCTGGCTGATCGCTGGTCCTCGTTCTGCACTTTTTACAATGCCTGCGGCCCGACCGAAACCACGATCGTCAACACCATGCAGCATTACAGGGGCGCAGGTGCATTGACGATCGGCAAACCCACGCCCAACAACACGGTGTACGTGCTGGATGAGGCGGGCCAGCTCTGTCAGGCGGGTGAGCAAGGTGAGATGTGGGCGGGTGGCGACTGTGTGACCGCCGGTTATTTGAGTAACCCGACGCTGACCGCCGAACGCTATCGGCCCGATCCGTTTCTGGGGCAGGGCCGGATGATGTTTCGCACACGTGATCTGGGGCGTTGGACAGCGAACGGCGAACTGGAACACCTGGGACGTGTCGATGACCAGGTCAAGGTCAGAGGGTTTCGGGTGGAGCTTGACTCTGTTTCTACGGTTCTGGAGTCATCTGATCGCTGCGAGCGGGCGGTCACGTTGAAACTCGACAGTCGCCATCTGGTGGCCTTCGTCTATCCCGTTACCACGGACATCGATGATGCAAGACGGCGCTGTGAAGAGCGGCTTGCCTATTATTGCGTCCCTTCGCTGATCCTCGCCGTGGAGCACATTCCGCTGACCTCACGCGGCAAGGTCGACAAACGCTTGCTGCTGGAGTGGGCGATGACGCACCAGGCTGACGCGACGACCCGGCAAGGGGTGAGCGCATGAAGGGGGGGAATCCGGATACCGCACTGCCGGTCAAGCGCGTACTGTGGCGGCGATTGGGGACGTTGCCGATATTTTCGCATTACAACCGCCTGCTAGCCCTGGTGCTTGCACTCAATATCGCGGCACTGGCGCATGGGTTGACCGCCGGGCAGTGGTGGACATCCACGGGGATAGTCCTTGAGGCGCTGTCGGGATTGGTGGTGGCGAATCTGTCGCTGGCGATTTTGATTCGCCAGCAGTACATCATCAATCTGCTGTTCTGGCTGGCAACCCGGGCGCCCACTTCCTGGCCGCTTGCGATACGCCGCTCACTGGCCAAGGTTTACCACTTCGGCGGCTTGCACAGTGGCGGGGCGCTGGCGGCGATTGGCTGGTTCGCGGTGTTGATCGGCTCCCTGGCCTGGCATTGGACTGAAAGCTTGGGCGGCGTTTCCCTGGCGCTGCTCGGGGTGAGCACCGGGTTACTGGGGATCTTGCTGCTGGTGGCCGTCATGGCTCACCCGCGGATTCGCGGGCGTTTTCACAACGGCTTCGAGCGAATGCACCGCTTTGGTGGGTGGACCGCACTTGCCCTGTTCTGGGTATGGAGCGTTCTGTTTACCCGGGACCAGAGCCCGCAGGCCTCCGTGAGCGAGGCGCTGTCGACGTCGGTGGCATTCTGGATGCTGATTGTGTTGACGTTCAGCATCGCCTTGCCATGGTTTCGTCTGCGCAAAGTACCGGTGCAACTGATCAGGCCTTCTTCTCATGCGGTAATAGCCCGTTTTGACCATGTCACGCCGTTTGCCGGCTCCTCCAACGCCATCAGTCTCAACCCGCTGATGGAGTGGCATTCCTTTGCCAATATTCCCGCACCGGGTGAAGCGGGTTTTCGCCTGATCATTTCCCGGGCAGGTGATTGGACCGGCGAGTTCATCGAGCAAATGCCGACGCATGTCTGGGTCAAAGGCATTACCACCGCTGGCGTGGCGCACATCGAAACCCTGTTCAAATCGGTGGTGTACATCGCCACGGGCAGCGGCATCGGCCCGGTGTTGCCCCATTTGTTGGCCAGGCAAGTACCGATACGGCTGGTCTGGTCGACCCGCAGCCCGCGAAAAACCTACGGTGACGAACTGGTGGAAGAGATCCTGCGGGCCAATCCTGATGCCTTGATCTGGGACACCGATGTGCTCGGCAAGCCAGACCTTGTGCAACTGGCTTATGACGCGGTTCGCTCGTTCGGTGCCGAGGCGGTGATCTGCATTTCGAACCAGACGCTCACCCAGCGAGTGGTTGAGGAAATGGAAGGGCGGGGCATTCCGGCGTATGGCGCAATCTGGGATTCCTGAAGTGTGCCAAGAGCGTTTTGTCATTCAAACATTTCACATCTATTTAATGAGATCACCATGCACACATTGATCGAACGTCATGATCGAGTCGTATTGATTCGTCTTAATCGCCCGCAGGCCAGGAATGCTTTGAGTTCGGCCCTGATGCGCGAACTACTGGACACGTTGCAACGGTTGGACCGCGACCCCGGAGTCGGCTGTTTCGTGATCACCGGGACGGCAGATTTTTTTGCGGCTGGCGCCGACATCAAGGAGATGTACGGAAAGTCTTACCTGGACATGGTCCATGAGGATTATTTCGCCGATTGGGAAGCCTTTGCCGCGTTACGTACGCCCAAGCTGGCCGCTGTTGCCGGTTATGCATACGGTGGTGGCTGTGAGTTGGCCATGATGTGCGATCTGATCTTTGCTGCGGATAACGCTCGTTTTGGCCAACCGGAAATCAGGTTGGGAGTGATGCCTGGAATGGGCGGGACCCAACGTCTCACACGCCTGATAGGCAAGTCGAAGGCCATGGACATGATTTTGACCGGACGCTCGATGTCGGCCGAAGAGGCCGAGCGGGCAGGGTTGGTGTCGCGGGTAATCGTTGCCAGCGATCTGCTGGAGCAATCCTTGGCCGCAGCGCAGATCATTGCCGGTTTCGCTAAAACCGCCACACTCGCTGCGCGCGAGTCAGTGGACCGGGCGCTGGAGTCAGGGCTGCGTGAGGGCCTTCTTTTCGAGCGAAGAGTGTTTCATGGTTTGTTTGCCACGGAGGGGCAACAGGAAGGTATGCAGGCTTTTTTGCAGAAGCGTGAGCCGAGTTTTAACCCGGTTTGACCAACCTTGAGGATTCGTCGCTAGCGGTGCTTTGAAAGAAACTACAGTTCAGGGGGAATAATCCTACGTGACGTTCGTCTCATAGCTCTTTCCCCCTGTGGCCTACGGCCCCGGAGACTTTCATGGTTGATCGCTCATCTACATCAGGGCCATCTCGGCCGCCCCTGAGCACCGCGAGCCTGACGTTGCGCCTGACCGGCATTGCCGTGGTGGTCGCCGCGCTGGCCGGGGCTTTTGCCTACGTCAACGGCACACTCGACCCACAGCGCCTGACGCCGAAAGCGTTGATCAATGTGCTGGAGAAAAACAACGGCGTGCACCCGGGGTTCCGTCGTAACCACGCCAAAGGGGTGTGCGTGATCGGGCATTTCGAGAGCAGCGGCCAGGTGCGCGAGTATTCCAGCGCCCAAGTGTTCAATGAAGCGCGGACCCCGGTGGTCGGGCGTTTCGCGCTGCCTGCCGGCAACCCTTACGCGCCGGACAACAGCGTGCCGATCCGCAGCCTGGCGTTGCGCTTTACCCAGGCCAACGGTCAGCAGTGGCGCACCGGGATGAACAGCATGCCGGTGTTCCCGGTGGGCACGCCCGAGGCGTTCTATCAGCTGCAACAGGCGCAGTCACCGGACCCGGCCACCGGCAAACCGAACCCTGCGGCGGTGCCGGCGTTCTTCGGTTCTCACCCGGAAACCGCGCCGTTTCTTGCCTGGATCAAGACCGCCAAACCTTCTGCCAGTTATGCGACCGAGACGTATAACAGCGTCAATGCGTTTTACCTGGTGAACGCAGCGGGGCAGCGGCAAGCGGTGCGTTGGAGCATGACCCCGGTTGCTCAGGATGGGGCGGGCGCGACGGCACCGGAGGGCGCTGACTTTCTGGAGAAGGATCTGGTTCAGCGTTTGTCCGCAGGACCGCTGCGTTGGCAGTTGAACATTACCCTGGCGAACTCTGGGGACCCGGTCAACGACGCGAGCAAGGCCTGGCCCAGCGACCGAAAAGTTGTGAACGCCGGCACTCTGGTGCTCGAAAGCACCCAGCCGCAACTCAATGGCGAGTGCCGCGACATCAACTACGACCCACTGGTATTGCCCAGCGGTATCGAAGGTTCCGACGACCCGTTGCTCGCCGCTCGTTCAGCGGGTTACGCCAGTTCCTATCTGCGTCGCACCAGCGAAGTAAATCAATTGCCCAACGCCAAACAGGAGTCTCGACAATGAGCGCTCAACCGAATCATTTCGCACCCCTGGCGCGACTGCTGCACTGGCTGATGGCGTTGATGATCATCGCGATGTTGTTTATTGGAGCGGGCATGGTGGCCTCGGTGTCCGAGCGCCATGAGTGGTTGATCCACCTGCACAAGCCTTTGGGCATTGCGATTCTGTTGTTGGTGGTTGTGCGTCTGGCCGTGCGTTTTTCGACCCGGCAACCACCGCTGCCGACGAACCTGCCGGGTTGGCAGGTGCTCGCGGCGAAGGCTTCGCATGTCTTGCTGTACGCCTTGATGCTGATTTTGCCGCTGCTGGGCTGGGCGATGATTTCGGCGGCTGGCGATCCGGTGATGCTCAGCAGCTCGTTGCAACTGCCGTCGATCCTGCCGGCGAATGCGCAGGTGTTTGCATTCCTGCGCAAGGCACATAGGTATCTGGCGTATCTACTGTTCCTGACCGTGCTGCTGCACCTGGCGGCGGCGTTGTTTCACAGTTGGGTGCGCCGCGATGAGGTGCTGGACAGCATGTTGCGGGGCAGGGACCGTGGATGAGTCGGGGGACTGCCGATAACTGTGGCGAGGGGGCTTGCCCCCGTTGGGCTGCAACGCAGCCCCAAATGCGGTTGGTCAGACGCTCCTGCGTCTGATCGATTTACGACTGCTGCGCAGCCGAGCGGGAGCAAGCTCCCTCGCCACAGGTGTTGGGTGTTTTGGCGGCGAGCGTCAGCCACCAATAGATCAACGCTACGGCGTTGATGCCCGCACCCAGCCAGCACACCGCGATCCAGCCGCCCCAGGCATACATCGCCGTCGAACCGATCGAGCCCAAGGCGCTGCCGATCGAATAGAACAGCATGTAGCCGGCGGTGAGTCGGCTTTGCGCTTCGGGGCGCACGCTGTAGATCATGCTCTGGCTGGTGACATGGACGGCCTGCAAACCCAGATCCAGCGTAATCACCCCGAGCAGCAGCGCCCACAGCGAGGACTGAGTGAGGGCGATGGGCAGCCATGAGGCGAGCATCAGCAACAACGACAGTCCGCTGGTCCATTGACCCAGGCCACGATCGGCCAGATGCCCGGCGCGAGCCGCGGCCAGTGCGCCGGCAGCCCCGGCCAGCCCGAACAGCCCGATTTCGGTGTGGGACAGTGAAAGCGGCGGGGCGCTCAACGGCAATACCAAAGGGGTCCACAGCACCATGGCACTGGCGAACGTCAGCAGGGCAAGGATGGCCCGTTGACGCAACACCGGTTCTTCCTTGAACAACGTGAAGACTGAGCCGATCAGCGCGCCGTAAGCGCTATTCGGTCGCGCGTCTTCGTGCCTGGGCAGCACACGAAACAACAGCAGCGCCATCACCAGGGTCAACCCGGCGGACAACAGATAAATCGAGCGCCAACCAGCCAGGTCGGCCATGCCGCCGGCTACCGTTCGTGCCAATAGAATGCCGACGACAATGCCGCTGGTGATCACGCCTACCACACGTCCACGTTGCGCCGGGATGGCCAGCGTCGCGGCGTAGGCCACCAGGACTTGCGTCACGACCGCCAGTAGCCCGGTCAGCGCCATGCCGAGCAACAGCCAGGTGCTGCTCGGCGCTAACGCGATCATCAACAAGGCCAGTGCCGACAGCAGGGTTTGCAAGACGATCAATCGGCGACGGTTGAGCAGATCTCCCAGAGGGACCAGCAACAACAGGCCCACGCCATAACCGATCTGAGTGAGGGTGATGACGATACCGATGGTTGCCGGGTCCATGGCGAAGGCTTCGGCCATGGCATCGAGCAATGGTTGTGCGTAATACACATTGCCGACGGCCAGGCCGCAGGCGACGGCAAACAGCAGCACCACGGCGCCGCTTAACGGGTGGTCAGGTTTCATCACAGGCTTCCTTGTGTGGTTTCAATATAAAACCAGTTGTACGGTAAGGAGTCTGGTTTTATATTGCAACCACATTGGTTGCCGGCGGACGCGGTCATGGTTAAACGTACAAGCATGGAAGGCGCCGAATGCCCGGTCGCCCGTTCACTGGATGCGATTGGGGATTGGTGGTCGCTATTGATCGTGCGCGATGCGTTCGATGGCCTGCGACGCTTCGGTGAGTTCCAGCGCAATCTGGGCATGGCCAAGAACATTCTTTCGGCACGCCTGCGCACATTAGTGGCCCACGGGATTTTCGATCTGGTGCCGGCGTCGGATGGCAGCGCGTATCAGGAATATGTGCTGACGGAGAAGGGCCAAGGCTTGTTCCCGTTAATCATCGGGTTGCGGCAGTGGGGCGAGGCGTTTTTCTATGAGGTGGGGGAGGCGCATTCGCGGGTTGTCGATCGTGAGAACGGTCGACCGGTGCGGCCGCTGGAATTGCGCGCCGAGGATGGGCGGCTGTTGGGGCCCCAGGATTGTGTGCGGGTTCCGGTTGAGTAAAAGATCAAAAGATCAAAAGATCAAAAGATCGCAGCCTGCGGCAGCTCCTACACTGCGATCTTTTGATCTCAAATAATCAACGCAGGGTATCGACCATGTCGGCAATGGTCGTCAGCACATCCTTGCCCAACTGCTTCGAGCGCTTACCAGACCAGCCAGTCAGCGCATTCGGCGCGTCGTTGTTGTCCTTGAAGGGCATTTCAATGGTAAAGGACAGGCAATCGAATTTCTGACCGACGCTGTTGCAGGCCAGGGTCATGTTAGCTTTGCCCGGTTCGTCGCGGGTGTAGCCGTGTTTGGTCTGAAAGTCCTTGGTCAGGTGCTTCAGATGGCTGCGGAAGCGCTCTTCGAGTTTTTCGATCCGCGGTGTATAGCCGGGGTTGCCTTCGCAACCGGCGGTGAACACGTAGGGAATTTCTTCATCGCCATGGATGTCGAGGAACAGGTCGACGCCATACTTTTCCATTTGCTGCTGAACGAACAGCACTTCCGGGCTGATTTCCTGGCTGGCGTTCTGCCAGGCGCGATTCAGGTCCTGGCCCATGGCATTGGTGCGCAAATGACCGTGGAAGGCGCCGTCCGGGTTCATGTTCGGCACCAGGTACAGGTCGGCGCTGGCCAGGAGCTTATTCAGTACCGGATCGTCGTGTTTCTCCAGACGCTCGATCACGCCTTCCATGAACCATTCGGCCATGTGTTCGCCGGGGTGTTGCTGGGCGATGATCCAGACCTTGCGCTGACCTTCGGCGCCAGTCCCTTTGCGCAACAACTGGATGTCACGACCTTCAACGCTCTTGCCGGTGGCCAACAGTTCGGTGCCAGCCTTGGTCTGTGCCTGTTCGATCAGCCAGTCGTGACGGCCACGGCTGTAGGGTTCGAAGTAGGCGAACCAGGCATGGGTGGCAGTGGCTTCAAGGCTGAAACGCAGGCAGTCGCCTTCGAAGATGGTCGGCACCCGGAACCAGTTGACGTGGTCGTAGGACGCCACCGCCTGATAACCATCCCAGGCCTTGTTGTATGAGGACTTGCTGGCGTTGTTCAGACGAAACCAATGCTCCTGACCAACATGCAGGCCGCTGGCCTTGAAATGGAACCACTGGAAATGCTGGCTGCGAGTGTCTGGCCTGATGGCCAGCAATGCTTGCAGAGGATTGCTGATGTCCAGCACATCAATGTTGCCGCTGTCGAAGTTAGCGCTGATGTCGAAAGAAGATTTAGCCCCGGCCATAATCAATTCCTGAATACGATTTTTATGGCTGCTACTTTACACGCAAGAGGGGGAGAAACCGGGGGAAATTACGGGGGTGTAGAAGGGGGGGCGTCCTCCTTGACGCCGATGCAGCTTAGAGACTGCGCAATTGATTCTCAAGTGCTATTTTTCGTTAGTTTGGCCCAGTGCTGCCGGGCTTCTCTTGGCAGTAGATATTCTTTTGATATCATCCGCGCCAATCGAATTTTGCAGCACCTACAGACTTCATTAGCCTGAAGCCAAAGCCAGATGAACTGGCAAAAAAAAGACCCGGCAAAAAGCCGGGTCAAAAACCGTGATTAGCCTGATGAGGAGATAGTCCAGGAGTCCGACCTAAGGTCTCTTGGTCTATCGACTGATCTCGCGACCAGCTGATGCAATAATAATCATTATCATTTGCAAGTCAAATGTTTCTACCTGCGCGATTGGAAAAATTTTCTTGTCCTCCTCCAATACGCTCCCGCCTCAATTGTTCTGATTGCCCTCCAGGGCCCGGTCGACCATCGCCTTGGCCATGTCGATCATGTGCACCGTCGAAAACGCCAGATCCCGGCTTGCGCCCTGCAGCTGGTTGGCTGACTCATGCGCGGTGGCAACGGCGCACCGCAGCAGATCCGAAGCATGGACCAGCGCCTCTTCGCTGCTGATGTTACGGTTCACATCAAAGAAGCGTTCTTCGCTGGCCGCTTCTGACACAGCTGGTTTCAAGTAATAGTCCAGTGCCCGCTGCGCGGCGGCAGAGCCTTTTGGCGAGGTGAGGCTGGTGTCGATTTGCATGTCGGGCAGGGTATTGCTGGGGATGGTCATGACGATGGCGAGCTCCGTGAGAAATTCAAATCCGTGAGCCCAGCTTAGTACGTACTGTATTTGTGTCTTCAGTTTTAATACTACAATTTGTGTTTTGATGGTCGGAGTACCCCACGTATCGTGCCGCACATGGATAAATGGATTGAATTGGTCAAGGCCAAAATGAGTGAACTCAAAGTCACTCAGGAAATACTCGCCGAGCGCATCGGGATGTCCCAGGGTGGCGTCGGCCACTGGCTCAATAAACGTCGTCAGCCCGGCATCGCAGAGATGAATCGTGTCTTGCGGGCGCTCGGCATGGACTATCTGGAAGTGGCGATGGTGATCAGGGAGCCGCTGCCCTCAGAGGATGAGGAGATCTGTCTGACGCAAAAGTACAACCCGTACTTTCGCTACCCGGTCAGCGACTGGCGGGAAACCGGGGAGGTGCGCGACGGAGAGCTATCGACCTACGGCAACTCGCTGGCTGTCAGCAAGCCACGTTTCGAGCTGTCCGATTACCACGCACAGGGCGCGGCGTTCTGGCTGGTGGTGGTCGGCGATGCGATGACGGCACCCACGGGTGCGAGCATTGCCGAGGGCATGCTGATTCTGGTCGACCCGGCTATCGTGCCGGAGCCTGGCAAACTGGTGATCGCTCAATGGCCCGGCAGTGCCGAGGCAGTTTTTCGCAAGCTGATCGAAGAGGGCGGGCAGCGTTACCTGGTCCCGCTCAATCCGACCTATCCGAAAGCCCTTTACACCGAGGAATGCCGAATCATCGGCGTGGTGGTTCAGGCGACTGCCAAATTCTAATCGGATCGGTCCTCGCAACGCGTAGGACCGATCTTCATTTCACGCTTGTTCCAACTCCACCAATGCACTGCCTTCGCTGACCATTTCGCCTTCCTGGCAATACAACGCCTTGATTACCCCGGTGTGGGGCGCACGAATGCTGTGCTCCATCTTCATGGCTTCCAGCACCACCAGTTGTGCCCCGGCTTCGACCGTTTGCCCAGCCTCCACCAACACCCGCACGATGCTGCCGTTCATGGGCGCGGTGAGCCCGCCCTGATGGCTGTGACTGGCTTCGACGGCGCCGATCGGGTCAAACGACTCGATGCGGCGCAACTCGCCGTCCCATTGCAGATACAGTGCATCGCCACGCCGGATGGCCCGGTGCTGACGGCGCAAACCGCTGTGCTCGGTCAGCAGGTATTCACCCTTGAGCCGTGCGGTATGCATGTCGGCATTGCCCAGGGTCAGCGCCCGGTCTTGCCCTTCGCAACTCAAATGCAGGGTGATTTCTGTCGGCAACCCGGCACGGAAACCATTGTTGAAGGCCCACGGCGAACTCGGATCATCGGCGCGCAACACAGACGGCTGACTTTGCGCAAACGCCTGGGCCGCCGCTTGCCAGAACTCATCACTGAGCGGCGAAGGTGCTGGCAGCAGTTGTTCCTGATAACGCGGAATGAAACCGGTATCCAGTTCGGCGGCGGCAAACGCCGGGTGGGCGATGATCCGGTGCAGGAAGTTGATGTTGGTCTTCAGCCCGCCAATGGCAAACTCCTCGAGCATGCTCAGCAATCGCAGCCGCGCCTGTTCACGGTCTTCGCCCCAGGCAATCAGCTTGCCGAGCATCGGGTCGTAGAACGGCGAAATCTCGTCGCCTTCTTCGACGCCACTGTCCACACGACGCCCCGGCCCTTCGGCGGATTCGCGGTACAACGCCAGGCGCCCGGTGGCCGGCAGAAAATCGTTGCCAGGGTCTTCGGCATACAGCCGTACTTCGATCGCATGGCCGATCAGCGGCACCTGATCCTGTGTCATCGGCAGCGCTTCGCCGCGGGCTACACGAATCTGCCAGGCCACCAGGTCGAGGCCGGTAATGGCCTCGGTCACCGGGTGTTCGACTTGCAGGCGCGTGTTCATTTCCATGAAGAAGAACTCACCGCGCGCATCCAGCAAAAACTCCACGGTGCCGGCGCCGACATAACCGATCGCTTGAGCCGAACGCACGGCGGCTTCACCCATGGCCCGACGCAGTTCCGGGCTCAGGCCTGGAGCGGGTGCTTCTTCGACGACTTTCTGATGCCGACGCTGAATCGAGCAGTCACGCTCGTTGAGGTACAGACAGTTGCCGTGCTGGTCGGCGAATACCTGGATTTCCACGTGACGTGGCTTGAGCAGGTATTTCTCGACCAGCATCCGTGAATCGCCGAACGACGATTGCGCTTCACGCTGCGCCGAGGCCAGGGCTTCGGCCAGTTGGCTGACGTCCTCGACCACTTTCATACCTTTGCCGCCGCCGCCCGCCGTAGCCTTGAGCAACACCGGATAACCGATGCGTTCGCAGGCATCGCGGAAGGTGTCGAGGTCCTGGGCTTCGCCGTGGTAACCGGGCACCAGCGGCACACCGGCGGTTTCCATCAAGGCTTTGGCCGCAGACTTGCTGCCCATGGCGTCGATGGCCGAGGCGGGCGGGCCGAGGAAGATCAGGCCAGCCGCTTCAATCGCCCGGGCGAACCCGGCGTTTTCCGAGAGAAAACCATAACCGGGATGAATCGCCTGAGCACCGCTGGCTTTCGCGGCGGCGATCAGTTTGTCGATTTGCAGGTAACTGTCGGCGGCTTTGCTACCGCCCAGGTCGACGCGGATATCCGCTTCGCGGCTGTGCCGGGCGTCACGGTCGGTGGCGCTGTGCACGGCCACAGTGGTCAGGCCCAGAGCCTTGGCGGTGCGCATCACCCGGCAGGCGATTTCGCCACGGTTGGCCACCAGCAGGGTGGTGAGAACAGGTGCGCTCATCAACGCGGCTCCTTGAGGGTGATTTCGGCTTGCCAGGTGGGCGAACGTTTTTGCAGGAAGGCGCGCAGGCCTTCCTGGCCTTCCGGGCTGACGCGAATCCGGGCGATGGCATTCTCGGTGTAGCGCCGCAGCGCCGGGGTCAGCGCGCCGTTGCCGACTTCACGCAGCAGATCCTTGCTGGCGCGCATGGCTGCCGGGCTGTTGAGCAGCAGGTTGTCGATCCACTGTTCAAGCTTTTGCTCCAGCTCGGCGACGGGATAGCTCTCCGACAACAGGCCGATTTCCCGAGCCCGTTGCCCGCCGAAACGTTCGGCAGTCAAGGCATAACGCCGCGCCGCGCGCTCGCCGATGGCTTGCACCACGAACGGGCTGATGACCGCTGGCGCCAGGCCGATGCGCACTTCCGACAGGCAGAACTGCGCGTCGTCGGCGCCAATCGCCATGTCGCAGCAACTGATCAGGCCCAGCGCGCCGCCAAACGCCGCGCCCTGCACCACGGCCAGCGTCGGGACTTTCAGTTTGGCGAGGTTGTACATCAACTCCGCCAGTTCCCGGGCGTCATCAAGGTTGGTGTGGTAATCGAGTTCGGCCGATTGCTGCATCCAGGCCAGATCGGCACCGGCGCTGAAATGCTTGCCGCGCCCGCGGATCAGCAGAAAACGCAGGCTGGCATCGCCCGACACTTTGTCCAGCGCGAGGATCAGTTCGCGGATCATTTCGGCGTTGAACGCGTTGTTCTTTTCTTCCCGGCTGAGCCACAGGGTGGCAAAGCCACGCGGGTCGGTCTGCAGCTCGAGGGTGTTGAAGTCGCTCATGGTTTTCTCCAGATCACATCCGGAACACGCCGAAGCGGCTCGGTTCGATGGGTGCGTTCAGCGACGCCGACAAGGCCAGGGCCAACACGTCGCGGGTCTGCGCCGGGTCAATGACGCCGTCGTCCCATAGCCGGGCGCTGGAGTAGTAGGGGTGACCCTGTTCTTCGTACTGATCGAGGATCGGTTGCTTGATCTCGGCTTCCTGCTCGGCGCTGAAACGATGCCCGCTGCGCTCGGTTTGCTCGCGCTTGACCTGCACCAGCACACCCGCCGCCTGTTCGGCGCCCATCACGCCGATCCGCGCGTTCGGCCACATCCACAGGAAGCGTGGATCGTAGGCCCGGCCGCACATGCCGTAGTTACCGGCGCCGAAGCTGCCGCCGATGATCACGGTGAATTTCGGCACCTTGGCACAAGCCACGGCGGTCACCAATTTCGCGCCGTGCTTGGCGATGCCGCCGGCCTCGTATTTCTGGCCGACCATGAACCCGGTGATGTTCTGCAGGAACAGCAACGGAATGCCGCGCTGGCAGGCCAGTTCGATGAAGTGCGCGCCTTTCTGCGCGGCCTCGGCGAAGAGGATGCCGTTGTTGGCGAGGATCGCGATCGGGTAGCCGTGCAGGTGGGCGAAGCCGCACACCAAAGTCGTCCCGAACAGCGCCTTGAACTCATCGAACACCGAGCCGTCCACCAGTCGTGAGATCACTTCGCGCACATCGAACGGTTGCTTGGCGTCGGCCGAGACCACGCCGTACAACTCGTCGCTGCTATACAGCGGCGCGATCGGCGTACGTTGTTGCAGTTCGCCGAGCTTGCGCCAGTTGAGGTTGGCCACACTGCGCCGGGCCAATGCCAGAGCATGTTCATCGCTTTCGGCGTAGTGGTCGGCGACCCCGGAAATCTTGCAGTGCACATCGGCCCCGCCGAGGTCTTCGGCGCTGACCACTTCACCAGTCGCGGCTTTCACCAGCGGTGGGCCGGCGAGGAAGATGGTGGCCTGCTGACGAACCATGATCGCCTCGTCGGCCATCGCCGGAACGTAGGCGCCCCCGGCGGTGCAAGAGCCCATGACCACCGCAATTTGCGGAATGCCCATGGCGCTCATGTTGGCCTGGTTGAAGAAGATCCGCCCGAAGTGCTCACGGTCCGGGAACACTTCATCCTGACGCGGCAGGTTGGCGCCACCGGAGTCCACCAGATAAATGCACGGCAGGCGATTCTGCTGGGCGATGGTTTGTGCGCGCAGGTGTTTTTTCACGGTCAGCGGGTAATACGAGCCGCCTTTCACGGTGGCATCGTTGGCGACGATCATGCATTCGACGCCTTCCACCCGGCCGATCCCGGCAATCACGCCTGCGGCGGGAACGTCTTCGCCGTACACCGCGTAGGCCGCCAGTTGGCTGATCTCGAGAAACGGCGAGCCCGGATCGAGCAGGCGATTGATCCGCTCACGGGGCAGCAATTTACCCCGCGAGGTGTGACGTTCTTGCGCCTTCGGGCCACCACCTTGCTGCACTTGCGCGAGCAGGGTGTGCAGGGCGTCGACCTGTTTGAGCATCGCCGCGCTGTTGGCCGCGAACTCCGCCGAACGGGGGTTGAGCTGGGTATGCAGGATAGCCATGGACAGCTCCGTTTAGCGGGTTTCGTTGAACAGTTCGCGACCGATCAGCATGCGACGGATCTCACTGGTGCCGGCGCCGATTTCGTACAGCTTGGCGTCACGCAGCAGACGACCGGCCGGGAATTCGTTGATGTAGCCGTTGCCGCCGAGAATCTGGATCGCGTCGAGGGCCATTTGCGTGGCACGCTCGGCACTGTAGAGGATCACCCCGGCGGCGTCTTTGCGGGTGGTTTCGCCGCGCTCGCAGGCCTGGGCCACCGCATACAGGTAGGCGCGGCTGGCGTTGAGTTGGGTATACATGTCGGCGACTTTGCCCTGGATCAGCTGGAATTCGCCGATGCTCTGGCCGAACTGTTTGCGGTCGTGGATGTACGGCACGATCAGGTCCATGCAAGCTTGCATGATCCCGGTCGGGCCGCCAGAAAGCACCACGCGCTCATAGTCGAGGCCGCTCATCAGCACTTTCACGCCGCCATTGAGTACGCCGAGGATATTTTCTTCCGGCACTTCGACGTCATCGAAGAACAGCTCGCAGGTGTTCGAGCCGCGCATGCCGAGCTTGTCGAATTTGTTGCTGCGGCTGAAACCTTTCCAGTCGCGTTCGACGATGAACGCGGTGATGCCATGCGGGCCTTTTTCCAGGTCGGTCTTGGCGTAGATCACGTAGGTGTTGGCGTCAGGACCGTTGGTGATCCAGGTCTTGCTGCCGTTGAGTACGTAGTGATCGCCGCGTTTGTCGGCGCGCAGCTTCATCGAGACCACGTCGGAACCGGCGTTAGGCTCGCTCATGGCCAGGGCACCGATGTGTTCGCCGCTGATCAGTTTCGGCAGGTATTTGCTTTTCTGTTCGTGAGTGCCGTTGCGGTTGATCTGGTTGACGCAGAGGTTGGAGTGCGCGCCGTAGGACAGGGCGACCGACGCCGAACCACGGCTGATTTCTTCCATGGCGACCACGTGCGCCAGATAACCCAGGCCGGCGCCGCCGTACTCTTCCGGCACGGTGATGCCCAGCAGGCCCATGTCGCCGAATTTACGCCACAGGTCGGCCGGGAACAGGTTGTCGATGTCGATCTGAGCGGCGCGCGGGGCGATCTCTTTGGCGACGAAGGACTGAACCTGATCGCGCAGCATGTCGATGGTTTCACCGAGGGCAAAGTTCAGGGATGGGTAGCTCATGGGGCACCTTTTGGCTTTTTTGTAGGGTGGGGAGGGCAGTGATTCAGCTCTCACCTTTACGTTAACGTAAGCCTGTGACGAATGGCTGTCAATCACCCTTTACGTTAACGTCAACTTGAGCGAGAGTAGAGCCAGTTCTGAAAGACTGTGGCGAGGGGGCTTGCCCCCGTTCGAGTGCGCAGCGCTCGCAGATCTTGGGTCCGCTGCGCGGCCCAACGGGGGCAAGCCCCCTCGCCACACAAGCCGGCTCCTACAGGTCGCCGGTACAGCCCATTAATAAAGACAATAGGGGTCGTCATGGATCAACCCAGTGCAAACCCGCAGCGCAGCTATACCCGTGGTTCCCAGGACAAAGCCTTGCTGGCGATGACCATCGGCCAGGCGTTTGATAACACCGTCGCGCAATACCCGAACGGGGAGGCGCTGGTCGTGCGCCACCAACAACTGCGTTACACCTGGCAGCAGCTGTCGGATGCTGTTGATCTGCACGCCAGAGCATTCCTGGCGCTGGGTTTGCAAACCGGTGATCGGCTCGGCATCTGGGCCCCGAACTGCGCCCAGTGGTGCATCAGCCAGTTCGCCAGTGCGAAAATCGGCGTGATCCTGGTCAACATCAACCCGGCTTATCGCAGTTCAGAACTCGAATACGTATTGAAGCAATCCGGCTGCCAATGGCTGGTCTGTGCCGGGGCCTTCAAGACCTCCGACTATCACGGCATGCTGCAAGGGTTGGTGCCGGAATTGGCGGAGCAATCCATCGGCCGCTTGCAGAGCGAACGGCTGCCGGAGTTGCGCGGGGTCATCAGTCTGGATGCGCAGCCACCCTCGGGTTTCCTGCCGTGGTCGCAATTGGCCGATCTGGCGGCCAGCGTGTCGATCGAGCAATTGCACGAACGCCAGGACAGCCTGCATTTCGACCAGGCAGTGAACATCCAGTACACCTCCGGCACCACCGGTTTCCCCAAGGGCGCGACCCTCAGCCACTACAATATCCTCAACAACGGTTACATGGTCGGCGAAAGCCTCGGCCTGACCGCCGATGATCGGCTGGTGATTCCGGTGCCGCTGTATCACTGCTTCGGCATGGTCATGGGCAACCTCGGCTGCGTCACCCACGGCAGCACCATGATTTACCCCAACGATGCCTTCGATCCGCTGTTGACCCTGACCACCGTCGCCGAAGAAAAAGCCACCGCGCTTTATGGCGTGCCGACCATGTTCATCGCCATGCTCGATCAGCCCAAGCGCGCCGAATTTGATTTGTCGAGCCTGCGCACCGGGATCATGGCCGGGGCGACGTGTCCGATCGAGGTGATGCGTCGGGTTATCAGCGAAATGCACATGAGCGAAGTGCAGATTGCCTACGGCATGACGGAAACCAGCCCCGTGTCTTTGCAGACCGGTCCGGCAGACGACCTGGAATTACGCGTCACCACGGTCGGCCGCACCCAGCCGCAACTGGAAAGCAAGATCATAGACGAGGCGGGCAATCTGGTGCCACGCGGCACCATTGGCGAGCTGTGCACTCGGGGTTACAGCGTGATGCTCGGCTACTGGAACAACCCGCAAGGCACCGCCGAGGCTATCGATGACGCTGGCTGGATGCACACCGGCGATCTGGCGAGCATGAACGACGAAGGCTACGTGTGCATCGCCGGGCGTAACAAGGACATGATCATTCGCGGCGGTGAGAATATTTACCCGAGGGAACTGGAAGAGTTCTTCTTCACCCATCCGGCAGTTGCAGACGTGCAAGTGATCGGCATTCCTTGCTCCCGGTATGGCGAAGAGATTGTCGCCTGGATCAAATTCCATCCCGGCCACAGCGCCACCGAACAGGAGTTGCAGGCCTGGTGCAAGGAGCGTATCGCGCACTTCAAGACGCCGCGTTACTTCAAGTTCGTCGAGGAGTTTCCGATGACCGTGACCGGCAAGATCCAGAAGTTTCGGATGCGCGAGATCAGCATCGAGGAGCTGCGCAGCAAAAACGCCTGACACATAACCAGTGTGGGAGCGAGCAAGCCTGCTTCCACATGAGGGTCGAGAAAAATAGAAAAGCAGGAAAGCAGGAAAGCACAAAGGGGAGCCGAAGCTCCCCTTTAATTTTGTCGTTACGTGCTCTTTTTTTATTATTGAGGGGCGGTCTGTTGTTGTTTTTGGCAACCGTGGCCCTTTACCGCTGTTTTTGTCGATCCCCATCCGGGATCAAGAGCAAACGTATTTTTTTGAGCGCTGATCTACTTTTTCGCCAAGCGATCCAACCAGTTCGGGAGCTACCTGAAGGTAGTTTTATTGTTCTCTGCCCGGTTGCGGGTTACTCCGAAAAGCACCCTGAAAAGCACACCTTCTCCAAAAAAATCTGTTAGCTGCGTCTCTGCCGTGTTGTTCTTGTTATGTCAGAGTCGTTACGTCTTATTTTTATTGGTTTGCAGCTTTTTATTCTTGTTATGCCATAGAGATAGCAGAAGCCGTGCCAACTTTGAAAAGTCCTTTAAAATCAATGATTTGAATTTTGTGAGATTTTTTCATCCGTACCAAACCTGACAATTTGTTTCCGTGTTACTCGTTTCCGCCCCACGTTCCAGAACACGCGGTAACACCCGGACACATCCACATTGTCACTGTGCGCTGCGAGCCTTGGCCACGCGAGAACCGGTAGGGCGCCCCAGCACCGCGCAAATCTGCTGGCCGGCGCGAATCAAGGCGTCCAGGTCGATCCCGGTCTCGATGCCCAGGCCGTTGAGCAGGTAAACCACGTCTTCGGTGGCGACGTTACCGCTGGCGCCCTTGGCGTACGGGCAGCCGCCAAGGCCGGCGATGGAACTGTCGAATACCGAAATGCCTTCCAGCAGGCTGGCGTAGATATTGGCCATGGCCTGGCCATAGGTGTCGTGGAAGTGCCCGGCCAGTTTTTCCCGTGGCACATCGGCCGAAACCACTTCAAACATCTTGCGGGTCGCGCCAGCGGTGCCGGTGCCGATGGTGTCTCCCAGCGAAACCTCGTAGCAGCCCATCGCATAGAGCTCGCGAGCGACTCGGGCGACTTGCGCAGGCTTGACGTCACCTTCATAGGGGCAGCCCAGCACACAGGACACGTAACCGCGCACGCTGACGCCGTGTTGTTTGGCCGCGTCCATGATCGGCACGAAGCGCTCCAGGCTTTCGCTGATCGAGCAATTGATATTGCGCTGGGAGAACGCTTCGGACGCTGCGGCGAACACGGCGACTTCCTTGACCCCGGCGGCGATAGCGTCTTCAAAGCCCCGCAGGTTGGGGGCGAGGGCGCCGTAAGTCACGCCAGGCTTGCGCTGGATCTGTGCGAAGACCTCGGCGGAACCGGCCATTTGCGGCACCCATTTGGGCGAGACGAAACTGCCGACTTCTATATAGCCGAGGCCAGCGGCGGTGAGCGCATCGACCAATTGCACCTTGTCCGCGACGCTGATGGGTTGGGCTTCGTTTTGCAGACCGTCACGGGGGCCGACTTCGACCAGGCGTACGTGGGTGGGGAGGGACATGGGAATCGACCTGTTGAGATTGTATGAATGTTCACAGCTCCTACACGAGCTGCTGGCTCTTGATCGTTTGCTCCAGCGCCTGGGTGCAGCGCTCTTCGGCCGTGTCGAGTTCCAGCTTCATCTGTTCGATGTCCAGCAGTTGCTGCTCGAGTTGTTCCCGACGTTCGGCAATTTTCGCCAGCATGCTGTGCAATTGCTTGGTGTTACCGCTGGAGGGGTCATAGAGCTCGATCAGCTCGCGGCATTCGGCCAGGGAAAAACCAATGCGCTTGCCCCGCAGGATCAGCTTCAGGCTGACCTTGTCACGGGGCGAATAAATGCGTTCCTGACCGCGACGTTCGGGGCTGAGCAGGCCTTGCTCTTCATAGAAGCGAATGGCCCGGGTGGTGATGTCGAGTTCGCGGGCGAGGTCGGAAATGCTATAGGTCTGGCTGCTCATGGAAGCGCTCGAAAAAGGTCATGGCGCTAAGCTAATGTCAGGTTGACGTTTACGTCAAGGGGCATGGATCTTCGTTGGTATCACCGGCGTCTTCGCGGGCTTGCCCGCGAAGAACAATGACACGGTAACGTCCTACACCGTATCCAGCTTCTTCTCGTGCGCCGTGACCTGCTGGCACAACTCGATCATCTGCTCGCGCATCCAGCGGTTGGCCGGGTCCTGGTCGGTGCTTTCGTGCCAGTAGAGGTGGGTTTCCACCGGCGGAACTTCTTTGACCGGCAGGTTCACCGAGTACAAATCATGGCGACGAGCGAAGCGTTCCGGCACGGTCATGACCATGTCGGTCTGCTGTAACACCTGGGACGCCATCAGGTAATGCTGGGAGCGCAGGGCGATCTTGCGCTGGATGCCCATTTTGCCCAGGGCCAGGTCGACATAGCCCAGGCCGCTGCGGCGGCTGGAGATATGGATGTGGGTCAGGGACAGGTAATCGTCGAGGGTGAATTTCTCTTTGCCCGCCAGCGGATGGCCCTTGCGCATGGCGCACACATAACGGTCTTCCATCAACTTGACGTGACGCACCTGCGGATCGGTGTTGAGCGGCGCATCCACTGCGAAATCCAGACGTCCGGCCGCCAGTTCCTTGGTGGTCTCGCGGCGTTTGGACAGGAAACTTTCGATGATCACCGTTGGCGCCAAGCGTCGCAGGCGCTGGAACAACGGCGGCAGGATCACCGCTTCGGTGAGGTCGGTCATGCTGATGCGGTAGGTCTTGACCGCCTGCAACGGGTTGAAGATGCGGCTTTCCTGCACCGACACCCGCAGCAGGGAGAGGGCGTTACGCACGGGGCCGATGATGTTCTGCGCCATCGGCGTCGGCACCATGCCCTGGGCGGTGCGCACGAAAAGCGGGTCGTTGAAGGTTTCGCGCAGGCGGGCCAGAGCGTTTGACACCGCCGGTTGCGTAATGCCGACAATCTGCCCGGCGCGGGTCAGGTTGGCTTCGGTGTAGATCGCGTCGAAGACGATGAAAAGGTTGAGGTCGACCTTGCTCAGATTCATTACGCGGCTCTCTTGTTGTAGGGGCGGTTTTGGCCTTGGCAATCAGCCGATCATATATCGGTGATGAATGTTAATACACGCCGAGAATAGGTTAGGTAAATTTTCGTAGCTGTTCTAGCATCGATTGCATGACCTGAACAACTCCTCTGAACCCCAGATAAAAAGGTAGAGCTGCCATGGATTTCGCTTATTCGCCCAAGGTCCAGGAACTGCGTGAGCGCGTGACTGCGTTCATGGACACCTACGTTTACCCCGCCGAAGCGGTGTTCGAACGCCAGGTCGCCGAGGGCGATCGCTGGCAGCCGACGGCAATCATGGAGGAGCTCAAACTCAAGGCCAAGGCTGAAGGCCTGTGGAATTTGTTTCTGCCTGAGTCCGAACTGGGTGCCGGCCTGACCAACCTCGAATACGCGCCATTGGCGGAAATCATGGGCCGCTCGTTGCTGGGCCCTGAGCCGTTCAACTGCTCGGCGCCCGACACCGGCAACATGGAAGTGCTGGTGCGTTACGCCAACGAAGAGCAGAAGCAGCGCTGGCTCGAACCACTGTTGCGCGGCGAGATCCGCTCGGCGTTCGCCATGACCGAACCTGACGTGGCCTCGTCCGACGCCACCAACATGGCCGCCCGTGCGGTGCGTGACGGCGATGAGTGGGTGATCAATGGCAAGAAATGGTGGACTTCAGGGGCCTGCGATCCGCGCTGCAAGATCCTGATCTTCATGGGCCTGAGCAATCCGGATGCCCCGCGCCATGCGCAGCACTCAATGATTCTGGTGCCGGTGGATACGCCCGGCGTGAAGATTGTGCGTCCGCTACCAGTGTTCGGTTATGACGACGCGCCTCACGGACACGCCGAAGTGCTGTTCGAAAATGTCCGGGTGCCGTACGAAAACGTCCTGTTGGGCGAAGGACGCGGCTTCGAAATCGCCCAAGGTCGCCTCGGCCCGGGCCGAATTCACCACTGCATGCGTTCGATCGGCATGGCTGAACGCGCGCTGGAGCTGATGTGCAAACGGGCGGTCAACCGCACCGCGTTCGGTAAACCTCTGGCGCGTTTGGGCGGCAACATCGACAAAATCGCCGATTCGCGGATGGAGATCGACATGGCGCGACTGCTGACGTTGAAAGCGGCGTACATGATGGACACCGTCGGCAACAAAGTGGCGAAGAGCGAGATCGCACAGATCAAAGTGGTTGCACCGAACGTGGCATTGCGGGTGATCGACCGGGCGATCCAGATCCATGGCGGGGCAGGGGTGTCCAACGATTTCCCGCTGGCCTACATGTATGCCATGCAACGCACCCTGCGCCTGGCCGACGGCCCGGACGAAGTGCACCGCGCGGCGATTGGCAAGTTCGAGATTGGCAAGTACGTACCTAAGGAAATGATGCGCAGCGGGCACTGAGTCCTGTGGCGAGGGGGCTTGCCCCCGTTCGGCTGCGCAGCAGTCGTAAATTGTACACCGCGTCTTTCCAGGAAAAATGCGGTGGCCGGTTTGAGGCCCGCTTCGCGGTCCAACGGGGGCAAGCCCCCTCGCCACAGTAAGCCCCCCAAGCCACAATGTTTGGTGCTTACTTCAATGCACCCAAACCTCAACCCGCCGATTCTTGATCCGCCCTTCATCCCCGCTGTTGGCCGCCACCGGCATCTCGGCGCCAAAACCGCGAATCTCGCGAAACACCACACCGCTTTTCACCAGTTCTCGCCGCACCGCCATGGCCCGCAGTTTCGACAGCAGGTCGGCCCGTGCGGGGTCGCTCTTGGCATCGCCAAACCCTACCAACGTCACCTGCCGATTGGTTTTGTCGTGCTGCTTTATATAGTCGAGCACCCGCGACAGGTCCTGGCGGGCTTTGTTGTCCAGCGTCGCGCTGCCTTCTTCGAAACGAAAATTCACCGTCAGCCGCTGGGCATGCCGACTGAGTGCCTGATAACCCTCGGGCATCAGCGCATTCGGTGTGACGGCCATGGCCTGAACGGTTTGCGCGATAAAACCATTGGCCGCAACAATCGCCTGGCCATTGCTGCTCTGGGCGAACTTCACCAGCGCCTTGGCCCAGGGATTTTTCCCGTTCGGCGGCAGGTAAAAGAACAGCCGACGGGACAGCGGGTAATCTTCCGTCGCGATCAGGCTATTGAGCGGCAGCATGGCCTGGGAGTCGCCATCGACAATGGCCACGGCCTTGGCCTGGCGCACATAAGGCAAACCGATGAAGCCGATGGCTTGCGGGTCCAGACTCACCGCGTCGGACAATTGCTCACTGGATTCGAAGCGTTTCGCGTTGCCGCTCAGCATTTTCCCATGCAGGCTGAGGACCAACTCCTTGAACGTGTCGTAGGTGCCTGATTGGTCATCCCGCGCGTAAAGATGAATTGTCCCACCGCTGCCGCCGAGTTCTTCCCAGGTTTTCGTTTCGCCGCTGAAAATTCGTGCCAGTTGCTCGGTGTTGAGCTGCTTCAGCGGATTGTGCGGATGAAGGATGATGGCCAGCCCGTCGATGGCGATGACTTGTTCGGCAACCGGGCTTTTCAGGTCGCCCAGCGGTTCGAGATCCAGTCGTT
The DNA here is from genome assembly GCF_059506005.1 of Pseudomonas sp. Pseusp18. Lineage (NCBI taxonomy): Bacteria > Pseudomonadati > Pseudomonadota > Gammaproteobacteria > Pseudomonadales > Pseudomonadaceae > Pseudomonas > Pseudomonas sp. Pseusp18. Next base: position 4,262,243 of record NZ_CP169240.1, on the reverse strand, counting down.
CGCTGTCCTTGATCGGCCGTGACGAGGCCGCAAGATCGGCGGAGGCGATTTTCAGGGCTTTGAATCCGGTGCTGGAACCGTGGGCCGCGACTTCCACCTCGACTCGACGGCCCTGAGCGGTTTCGCCGACGATGCGTTGTTCGTTGGCTTTGTCCGGGGCTTCGCGGTGCACCTTGAACAGACCCTGCTCATGCATCAGCCCCTCGACCAGCGCCGGCCCCAACGCCGCGCCAATGGTGTTGGAACCCTGGATGCGCAGCACCGGGCCGTGTTCGGGTGTCGGCAAATCGCCGGCCGACACCGTCAACGGCAGCACGGCGCCGAGCAGCAGGAACAACACGCGCAGGGTCATGCCGGCACCTTAATAAGCCAAAGAAAGTGCCGGGAGAATAAGTCAGTAAGGTTTCTGAACGATGACAGATCAAAAGATCGCAGCCTGCGGCAGCTCCTACAGGATGTATGCCGAGCCCATGTAGGAGCTGCCGCAGGCTGCGATCTTTTGCTCTTAGCTCAACTCAAGCCAGATCGGCGCGTGATCGGAAGGCTTTTCCATTGCGCGCAGTTCGTAATCCACGCCCGCGTCCTTGACCCGAGGCAACAACCCGTTGGATGCCATGATCAGGTCAATCCGCAGCCCGCGCTTGGGCTCATCTTCAAAACCGCGGCTGCGGTAGTCGAACCAGCTGAAACGGTCGGCAACGTCCGGGTTCAGGTGACGGAAACTGTCCACCAGACCCCAGTTCTTCAGGCGGGCCATCCATTCGCGTTCTTCGGGCAGGAAGCTGCATTTGCCGGTTTTCAGCCAGCGTTTCATGTTGTCCGGGCCAATGCCGATGTCGCAGTCTTCCGGGGAAATGTTCACATCGCCCATCACCACGATCGGCTGGTCGTTGCTGAACTGGCTTTCCAGCAATTGTTGCAAATCGCTGTAGAAACGTTCCTTGGCCGGGAACTTGGTGGGGTGATCGCGGCTTTCGCCCTGTGGGAAATAGCCGTTCATGATGGTCACTGGCACACCATTGGCGTCGGCGAACGTGCCCCAGATGAAGCGCCGCTGGGCGTCTTCTTCGTCGGTGGCGAAACCTTTGTGCAGCGCAATCGGCTCCTGACGCGACAGCAGGGCGACGCCGTAGTGGCCTTTTTGCCCATGGAAATGCACGTGATAACCCAGCGCCTGAACCTCGGCCAGGGGGAACTGGTCGTCATGGACCTTGGTTTCCTGCAATCCGATCACGTCTGGTTGATGTTTCTCAATCAGCGCCGCCAGCTGATGCGGGCGAGCGCGCAGCCCGTTGATGTTGAAGGAGACGATCTTCATGGTCGGCAGTCCTGGCAAAAGTGCGATGCTAGCTGACATGTAGGAATGGGGCCAGCTTTGGGGTGAGGGGATTCGTTGTGTCCTGTCAGAGATGTGTTGGCGCGGGCAAACCCAGTCGATGAAGCTCCTCGCTTGGTCTATACCTGTCTGGGGAACTGTGAAGCCACCCCAAGGCTCGTACCAAGAAGAGCGCAGCCATCTGAGCTGTGCCCCAGGGAGATCCGCCGTTATGCCCGAAACCTCGACCGCCATCGCCGATATTCACATGCTCGACAGCGGCTATTCCCGCGAAGCGCGTTCCCTGTTGTACCAGGCGTACCGGCACGAGCCGACGTTCGGCTATCTGTTCGAAGCCGAACGCCCCGGTTATGAGCAGCGGGTCCGGGCGACGGTGCGCGAACTGATCAAACAGCACTTTCTGCAGGATTTACCGGCCATCGGCCTGCTGGTGAATGACCGCTTGATCGGCATCGCCCTGATCGCGCCGCCGCAACGCCGCCTGGGCATCACCGAAAGCTGGGCCTGGCGCCTGCGGATGGTGCTCAGCACCGGGTTTCGCTGTACCCGACGCTACCTCGATTACCACGCCGCCGTGATGGCGTGCGTGCCGTCCGACTCGGTGCACGTCCTGCCATTGCTGGGGGTTCACCCGCAATTCCAGGGCAAGCACTTTGGCGAACAGTTGCTGCAAGCGGTGCACAACTGGTGCGCGGTCGATGAGCACTCCCAAGGCGTGATCCTCGACACCGGGAATCCTCGCTATCTGGAGTTCTATAAGCGTCAGGGCTATGAGGAAATCGGCGAAGTGGCCGTAGGACCGATTCGTGAGCACGTGTTTTTCCACGCCAACCCGCAGGTGTTACAAACAGCAACAGCGTAATCGCCGAACTTTTGGGACAAGTCCGGCTCTATCAGGCTCCCAAGCTCGTGATAGCATCCGCGCCTATGAATGTTCCAGGAAGAATGACCAGCGGCCTGTTGATGCTGTTATCCAGCTGCGCGGCGCTGGCGCAAAGTGAATTGGATGTGCGGATCAAACCGTCCAACGATGAACTGAAGGCCAATATAGAGGGCTATATCGGTAGCCTCGGCGATCGCGATGAAGAAGCCTTGCTGCGCTTCAGTCGCGGCGCCGAAGAACAGGCGCGCAAGGCCGCCCAGGCCTTGGGGTATTACCAGCCGCAAATCGACAGCGACGTGAAGGGCGGCAAGACGCCGCGCCTGGTGCTGAACATCGATCCCGGCGAGCCAATCCATTTGCGTAACGTCACGATACGTGTCGACGGTCCTGCCGCCTCGCTTAAATCCTTTCGTGTGCCTAAGAGCGACCTGCTGAAACCCGGCGCAGCGCTGAATCATGGTCATTATGAAGACGCCAAGCGGATGATCCAGAACCAGGCCTCGCGCTTCGGCTTCTTCAGTGGGCGCTTCACCCGCCAGAAGCTGTTGGTGGACCCGCGCGCGGGCGTCGCCGACATCGAATTGATCTACGACAGCGGGCCGCGTTATGCGCTGGGCAAAGTCAGTTTTGAAGGCGACACGCCGTTCGACGAAGACCTGCTGCAACGCATGGTGCCGTTCAAGGCCGGTACGCCCTATGACTCCGAACTGATCGCCGAGCTCAATCAGGCGCTGCAATCGAGCGGTTATTTCGAAGGCGTGCGCGTCGACGCAGCGCCCACCGCGTCCAAGGACGACGTGATCCCGGTGGCGGTCAAGCTCGACACTCGCAAGCCTCGGACCATGGGCTTGGGCCTGGGGTTTTCCACCGACGTCGGCCCGCGAATCAAGGCCAACTGGACCCGGCACTGGGTCAACCCGCAAGGCGACAGCTATGGCTGGGAAGCCGAACTATCAGCACCGCGGCAGAACGTCGGGGTGTTTTACGACATTCCCCTGGACCCACCGCTGACCGACAAACTGCGCTGGGCCGCTGGCTATCAATATGAAGATATCGCTGGCACCGACTCCCGCAGCAAATTGCTGACCCTCGGCCCCGAATGGCACAGCAAGTTGCCCAGCGGCTGGCAGCGGGTGGTGTCGCTTAAATGGCAACGCGAGGAATACACACTCGGTGACGACTCGGGGCTCAGCACCTTGCTGATGCCCGGCGTGAGCTATTCGTACCTGAAAAGCGACAACCGCATCGACCCGCACAACGGCTATCGCCTGCAATTCGAAACCAAGGTGGCCAAGGAAGGATTGGGTTCGGACACCAACCTTATCTACGGCACGGCACTGGTCAAAGGCCTGACCACGGTCTTCGATAAACACCGCTTCCTCGGTCGGGTGCAGGTCGGCGGCAGCGCCACCAACGGTTACAAGTCGGTGCCGCCGTCTCTGCGCTTCTTCGCCGGTGGCGATCAGAGCGTACGCGGTTACGACTACCAGAGCCTGTCCCCGGAGAACTCCGAGGGCGACCGTATCGGTGGCCGCTACATGGTGGCCGGCAGCGTCGAATATCAATACTCCATCGCCGAAAAGTGGCGGGTCGCAACCTTCATCGACCAGGGCAACTCCTTCAACACCCTTGAATTGCCGAACCTGAAGACCGGCGTCGGTATTGGCTTACGCTGGGTTTCGCCGGTGGGGCCGATTCGCCTCGATCTGGCCCACGCGATGGACGACGACGGCGGCATTCGACTGCACTTTTCCATGGGGCCTGAGCTGTGAAGCGTGGTTTGAAAATAGCGCTGCTGGCGATCCCGGCGCTGCTGATGCTGGTCGTGCTGGCCTTGATCATCGTGCTGGGTACGGCGACGGGCAGTCGCTGGGCGCTCGGGTTGGTGCCGGGTTTGACCGTGGAGAATTTCCAGGGCCGTTTGGGTGGACAGTGGAGCGCCGACCATCTGCTGTGGCAGCAGGACAACAGCCGGGTTGAGCTGAACCAGGCGATTTTCGCCTGGTCGCCGCTGTGCCTGACGCGCATGACGCTGTGCATCGAGCAGTTGCAGGCCGAGCAGGTCAGCCTGCAATTCCCGCCCGGCGCAGAAGAGCAAAGCAGCGGGCCGATCAGCCTTCCGGATTTGAAATTGCCGCTGGCCATCAAGTTGGGTGACGTCAAGGTCGGCCGTCTGCTGTTCAATGGCAGCGAAGAGCTCAAAGGCCTGCAACTGGCGGCGCACTGGACCGAAAAGGGTTTGCAGATCGACTCGGTGCACTTGCAGCGGGATGAACTGAGCCTGAACCTGTCCGGCCTGTTGCAACCGAGCGGCAACTGGCCGCTGACCGCCGAAGGCAAACTGACCTTGCCGGCACCCGGCACCGAGCCCTGGGCCCTGGCTTTGAAGGTCGACGGTGACCTGCTGAAAACCCTGAACCTGAAAGCCGACAGCAGCGGTTACCTGAACGGGCAGTTGACTGGCGAATTGCAGCCGCTGGTGGAAAACCTGCCGGCAAAAGTGCGCATCACCGCTGACGGCTTCAAGGCCAGCGCCGATCTACCGGACACCCTGCAACTCAATCAACTGGAACTCACCGGCGACGGCGACCTGAAAAACGGCTACCAGTTGCTGGGCAAAGCCACGTTGCCCGCCGAACAAGGCCCGGTCGCGTTGTTGCTGCAAGGCAAGGTCGACGCCAAGGGCGCGCAGATCGCCGCTCTCGACCTGACGGCCAGCGACAAACAAAGCCTCAAGCTCACCGGGCAATTGGACTGGAGCAAAGGCTTCAGTGCCGAAGCGAAAATCGACTGGCTGGATTTCCCTTGGCACCGCCTCTATCCGCTGATCGACGAGCCGCAAGTGGCACTGCGCAGCTTCAACGGTGAAGTCTCCTACACCGACGGCAATTACATAGGTAACTTCAAGGCCGCACTGGATGGTCCGGCCGGGGCGTTCAGCCTGAACAGCCCGTTCAGCGGCGACCTGAGCCAAATTCATCTACCGCAATTCAAGCTCGAAGCCGGGCAGGGCAAGGCCGAAGGGCACCTGAGCCTGCAATTTGCCGACGGCATCGCCTGGGATACCGCGCTGGATCTCTCGGCGATCAACCCGGCGTACTGGCTCGCGGAATTGCCGGGCACCTTGGCCGGCCCGTTGCGCAGCAAAGGCGAGATGAAAAACGACAGGCTCAGCCTGACCGCCGACCTGGACCTGAAAGGCAAACTGCGCGGGCAGCCGGCGGTGTTGCAAGCCAAGGCCGATGGCGGCGGCGAGCAATGGAACCTCAGCGCATTGCAGGTTCGCCTGGGTGACAACAGCATCAATGGCCAAGGCAGCCTGCAACAGAAACTCGCCGGCCAGATCGACATCAAAATGCCGCGTCTGGCCCAACTCTGGCCGCAACTGCGCGGCCAGCTCAATGGTCGGGTCAATGTCGCCGGCACGCTCAAGGCACCGCAAGGCAAACTCGACCTGCAAGGCACGCAACTGGTCTTCGAAGACAACCGCCTGCAAAGCCTCAATCTCGACGCCACCCTCGACAGCGCCCAACGGGCGAAGATCGACCTCAAGGGCAGCGGCATCCAGACTGGCGACACGTCACTGGGCACCTTGACCGCCAGCGGCCAGGGCGACATCAAAAACCAGAAACTGACCCTCGACCTGCAAGGGCCGAAGCTGAAACTGGCGCTCGGTCTCGACGGCGCGTTGGATAAAGGTAACTGGCGCGGGCGTCTGGCCAGTGGCGATATCCAGGCCGGTGGTCAGGACTGGAAGCTGCAGACCCCGGCAAAGCTTGAACGACTGGCGGACGGTAAAATCAACTTCGGCGCCCATTGCTGGATGTCCGGCCCGGCCAGCCTGTGTGGCGAAGACCAGCGCTTGATGCCCGAGCCAAAGCTGCGTTACCACCTCAAGCAGTTCCCGATCGACAGCCTGGCGCAATGGCTGCCGAAGGATTTTGCCTGGCAGGGCCGGCTCAACGCCGACCTGCAACTGGACTTGCCGGCCAGCGGCCCGAACGGCCAGATCAGCGTCGATGCCAGCGGCGGCACGTTGCGCATGAAGGAAAAGGATCAGTGGCTGGATTTCCCCTACCAGACCCTGAAACTCACCAGCAAACTCACGCCAAAACGCATCGACACCGACCTCAGCTTTGTCGGTGGCAAGCTTGGTGAGCTGATGCTCCAGGCGCAGATCAACCCGTTGCCGAAGAACAAACCGCTGACCGGCTCATTCCGCCTCAATGGCCTGGATTTGTCGGTGGCGCGGCCGTTTGTGCCGATGGTCGAGAAACTCACCGGGCATTTGAACGGCAGCGGCACGTTGTCTGGCGGGTTGCTGGCGCCGCTGGTCAACGGCAACCTTGAGCTGCGCGACGGTGAAATATCCGGCTCTGAATTACCGATGGATTTGGAAGCCTTGCAACTTCAAGCCGTGATTGTCGGCGAAACCGTTCAGTTGAGCGGCGGCTGGAAAAGCGGCAAGACCGGGCAGGGCAGCCTTAACGGCAACATTGCCTGGGGCCAGGCGCTGGTGGTGGATCTGGCGCTCAAAGGTTCGCAATTGCCGGTCACGGTCGAGCCTTATGCCAAGCTGGAAGTCGCGCCGGACCTGAAGATCTCCATGAAGGACGACAAACTGGCGATCGTCGGCAAGGTGCTGGTGCCCAAGGGCGAAATCACCGTGCGCGAACTGCCGCCGTCGACGGTCAAGGTCTCCGACGACACGGTGATCGTCGGTCAGCAGACCGAAGAGGGCAAGCCGCCGATGGCCATGGCGATGGACATCGACGTGGTGGTCGGTGAGGAAAAACTGAGTTTTGCCGGGTTTGGCCTGACCGCCAACCTGCAAGGTCATGTGCACATTGGCGACAACATGGACGCACGCGGCGAACTCTGGCTCAACGACGGGCGTTATCGCGCCTACGGCCAGCGCCTGACGGTGCGCCGGGCCCGCTTGCTGTTTGCCGGTCCCATCGATCAGCCGTACCTGGACATCGAGGCGATTCGCCAGACCGACGACGTGATTGCCGGCATTCGCTTGAGCGGCAGTGCCGAACAGCCGACCACGCAGATCTTTTCCGAGCCGGCGATGAGTCAGGAGCAGGCATTGTCCTACCTGGTGCTGGGGCGTCCGCTGAGTACCACCGGTGAAGACAACAACATGCTCGCCCAGGCCGCCCTCGGTTTGGGTTTGATGGGCAGCTCCGGGGTCACCAGCGGTTTGGCCAAGGATCTGGGCATTCAGGACTTCCAGCTCGATACCCAAGGCAGCGGCAACACCACCAGTGTGGTCGCCAGCGGCAACATCTCCGAGAAGCTCAGCCTGCGTTATGGCGTAGGCGTGTTCGAACCGGCCAACACCATCGCCTTGCGTTACAAGCTGAGCAAAAAGGTCTACCTCGAAGCCGCCAGCGGCGTGGCCAGTTCGCTGGACATCTTCTACAAGCGGGATTTCTAACTCCCCCAAGATCAAAAGATCGCAGCCTTCGGCAGCTCCTACAGAAGCGTTCTCACCATATTCAAGGGTGTACGCGATCCCGTAGGAGCTGCCGAAGGCTGCGATCTTTTTGCTTTCAGTCCCACCATTTATCAGTCAAATACAAAGCATCCTAACTATTGCGTTGACATTGGCTGCCTAAGCAGTAATATCTCGACATACATTCACTGCCTAGGCAGCTAATTGGTGGTCAGATGAAACATTTCTCCTCATACGATTTCCATAATTGCCATCTTGGCCTCTTGCTCGGCCGCGCCGCGCTGCTCAAGGACCGGATCATCGACACGCACATGGAACCCCACGGCATCACCGCCGCGCAGTTCAAAGTGCTGATCATCATGGCCCAGTTCGGTGTCGATACCCCGGCCGAGCTGTGCCGCCACCTGTCGCTGGACAGTGGTTCGATGACCCGCATGCTAGATCGTCTGGAACAGAAAGGTTTCCTCGCCCGCCAACGCTCCGAGGCAGACCGCCGTCAGGTGCAACTGGTGCTGACCGAACAAGGTCAACAGTTGACTGACCGTCTGCCGGAAATCGGCGCCGATGCCATGAATGAACTGGCCGGTGCCATCACCCCGGAAGAATTGAAAGCCCTGGAACACATCCTGAAGAAAATCCTGGTAGCGGCGGGTGACTCGATCACCTTGCTGCGGGTAGGTGGCAATGAACAGTAAACGCCTGCGTACCGGACTGAGCCTGGTGTTGTTGGCCATGAGCGTCGCCGGTTGCGCCAGTTACAGTGGCCTGAGCACCGAAGGCGTCAGCCTCGATGCGAAGAACCTCAAGGCCGGGCAGTCGCTCAATGGCGTGACCCTGACACCCGCCGCATGGCCGAAAAGCGACTGGTGGAAAAGCCTCGGCGACCCGCAGCTCGACGGCCTGATCCGCGAAGCCCTGCACGACAGCCCCGACATGCAAATCGCCGACGCCCGCGCTCACCAGGCCAGTGCTGCCGCCTATGCCGCCGATGCTGCGCGGATGCCCACCCTCGATGCCAACGCCGGTGTCAGCCGTTCGCGTCTGGCCCGCGACAAAGACCCGAGCGGGCAGGGTGGCACTTACTCCACCGTGCGTAATCTCGGCGCCAGCTTCAATTACACCTTCGATCTCTGGGGCGGCCAGCGCGATGCCTGGGAAGCCGCGTTGGGCCAGGCTCGCGCCGCCGAGGTCGATCAGCAGGCCGCGCAACTGACCTTGTCCGCCGACGTCGCCCGTGCCTACAGCGATCTGGGGCAGGCGCACATCATCCATGACCTGGCCAGCGAAGACCTCAAGCGCACCAAACAAATGCTCGACCTCAGCCAGCGTCGCCTGAGCTCGGGGATCGACAGTCAGTACCAGTTCCAGCAAACCGAAAGCCTTGAAGCCAGCGCCGAAGCCAGCCTGATCGACGCCGAGAAACGCCTGCAAAGCGCGAAAATCGCCTTGGCGGTGCTGTTGGGCAAAGGTCCGGATCGCGGTAACGCAATCGCCCGGCCGAAAGTCCTTCAGGCCAGCGCCGTCGCGTTGCCATCGGTGTTGCCAGCGGAATTGCTCGGTCGTCGCCCGGACCTGGTGGCGGCACGCTGGCGGGTTGAAGCCGCGAGCAAAAACATCGCGGCGAGCAAGACCCGGTTCTACCCCAACCTCAACCTGAGCGCGGCGGCCGGTGTCGAGTCGTTGCTGGGGGATGCGATGTTCGGTTCCGCCAGTCGCTTCTTCAACATCGCGCCGACGATCTCGGTGCCGATTTTCGACGGCGGCCGCCTGCGTGCCGACCTCGATTCCCGCGACGCCGATTACGACCTCGCGGTGGCGCAGTACAACAAAAGCCTGGTGAAAGCTTTAGGCGATGTCAGCGACACCATCAACCAGTTGCACGATATCGGCCGGCAAATCGGTGCCCAGCAACACGCCACCGACATCGCCCGGGATTCTTACAACACCGTGGTTCAGCGCTACGGTTCCGGCATCGGCAACTACCTCGATGTGCTCAGCATCGAGCAGCAATTGCTCCAGGCCCAGCGTCAGCTGGCCAACCTGAATGCCGAGCAGATCGACCTGTCGATCCAACTGATGCAAGCGCTGGGTGGCGGATTTCAGGGCGAAACCCTGACCGCCGCCAACGCATCCCCAGCCACGCAGCACAACTAATTCAAGGTACTTGTCATGGCCACTGCAGATACAACCCCTGACGACACTCAAGGCACGAACAACCCGCGCAAGCGCAAAGTGATGCTGTTTGTCCTGACGATCCTGGTGATCCTCGCCGGAGCCAGCGTCTGGGGTTATCACCAATTCTTCGGTCGCTGGAGCGAAAGCACCGACGACGCCTACGTGAACGGCAACGTGGTGGAAATCACTCCGCTGGTTACCGGCACCGTGGTCAGCATCGGCGCCGACGACGGCGATCTGGTCCACGAAGGCCAGGTGCTGATCAACTTCGACCCGAACGACGCCGAAGTCGGTCTGCAAAGCGCTCAGGCCAACCTGGCCCGCACTGTGCGCCAGGTGCGCGGTTTGTACAGTAACGTCGACGGCATGAAAGCCCAGGTCAATGCGCAGCAGGCCGAAGTGCAAAAGGCTCAGGAGAACTTCAATCGGCGGAAAAACCTCGCCGCCGGCGGGGCGATTTCCCAGGAAGAACTGTCCCACGCCCGTGATGACTTGACCTCGGCGCAGAACGCCCTGGCCAACGCCCAACAACAGCTCAAGACCACCAGCGCGCTGGTCGATGACACCGTGGTGTCGTCGCACCCGGACGTGATGGCCGCCGCTGCGCAAGTGCGTCAGGCGTACCTGAACAATGCCCGCAGCACCTTGATCGCGCCGGTCACCGGTTATGTCGCCAAACGTACCGTGCAACTCGGTCAGCGTGTCCAGCCGGGCACCGCGCTGATGGCGGTGATACCGCTGGATCAGCTGTGGATTGATGCGAACTTCAAGGAAACCCAACTGCGTGACATGCGCATCGGTCAGCCGGTGGACATTGAAGCCGATCTCTACGGTAGCAACGTCAAATACAGCGGCACCATCGACAGTCTCGGCGCCGGGACCGGCAGCGCGTTTGCCTTGCTGCCGGCGCAGAACGCCACCGGTAACTGGATCAAGATCGTGCAGCGGGTGCCGGTGCGGATTCATATCAACGCCGAAGAGCTGGCCAAGCACCCGTTGCGGGTCGGCCTGTCGACTCAGGTTGATGTCAACCTGCGTGACCAGAGCGGTCCGGTGCTGGCGCAACAGCCGCCGCAAAAGGCTTCATTCAGCACCGGCATCTACGACCGTCAGTTGGCCGAAGCCGATGCGATGATCACCCAGTTGATCCACGACAACAGCGCCGCGGTCAGCAAAACCGCGCACCGCTGATTCGCCATCACACCGACCCTGTGGGAGCGAGCTTTTGTGGCGAGGGGGCTTGTCGGAACGCCGCATCGCCCCGTTGGACTGCGCAGCAGTCCCATCTTCTAGGGCCGCTTCGCGACCCAACGGGAGCAAGCTCCCTCGCCACAAAAGCTTGCTCCCACAAGGTCAGCTGCGTCAGTAACAGGCGCTGTGCCAATCCCGCTCCAAAAAATTCAGCTCCAAAGGATTCGCGATGAGCCATAACGCCTCTTTCTCGCCGCCCAGCCTGGTGCTCAGCACCATCGGCCTGTCGCTGGCGACGTTCATGCAGGTGCTCGACACCACCATCGCCAACGTGGCCTTGCCGACGATTTCCGGCAACCTGGGCGTGAGTTCGGAGCAGGGCACCTGGGTAATCACCTCGTTTGCCGTGAGCAACGCCATCGCGCTGCCGCTGACCGGTTGGCTCAGCCGGCGCTTTGGTGAGGTGAAACTGTTTCTGTGGGCGACGATGCTGTTCGTACTGGCGTCGTTTCTGTGCGGTATCTCGACCTCAATGCCGGAGCTGATTGGCTTTCGGGTGCTGCAAGGCCTGGTGGCCGGGCCGTTGTACCCGATGACCCAGACGCTGTTGATCGCGGTCTATCCGCCCGCGAGGCGCGGCATGGCCCTGGCGTTGCTGGCGATGGTCACGGTAGTGGCGCCGATTGCCGGCCCCATCCTCGGCGGCTGGATCACCGACAGCTACAGCTGGCCGTGGATCTTCTTTATCAACGTGCCGATCGGGGTTTTCGCCGTGATGGTGGTGCGCCAGCAGCTCAAGGCGCGTCCGGTGGAGACCAGTTACCAGCCGATGGATTACGTGGGTCTGATCACCTTGATCATTGGCGTCGGCGCGTTGCAGGTGATCCTCGACAAGGGCAATGACCTGGACTGGTTCGAGTCGAATTTCATCATCATCGGCGCGGCTATTTCGGTGATTGCGCTGGCGGTGTTCGTGATCTGGGAAATGACCGACAAACACCCGGTGGTCAACCTGCGGCTGTTCGCCTACCGCAACTTCCGCATCGGCACCATTGTGCTGGTGGGTGGTTACGCCGGGTTCTTCGGCATCAACCTGATCCTGCCGCAATGGCTGCAAACCCAGATGGGCTACACCGCAACCTGGGCCGGATTGGCGGTGGCGCCGATCGGTATTCTGCCGGTGGTGTTGTCGCCGTTTGTCGGCAAGTATGCGCACCGGTTCGACCTGCGACTGCTGGCCGGTGGCGCGTTCCTGTGCATCGGTTTGAGTTGTTTCATGCGCGCCGGGTTTACCAACGAAGTGGACTTCCAGCACATCGCTCTGGTACAGCTGTTCATGGGTATCGGCGTGGCGCTGTTCTTCATGCCGACCTTGAGCATTTTGATGTCGGACCTGCCGCCGAGCCAGATTGCCGACGGTGCGGGGCTGGCGACCTTCCTGCGGACCCTGGGCGGTAGTTTTGCGGCGTCGTTGACCACCTGGATCTGGATTCGCCGGGCCGATCAGCACCATGCGTATCTGAGTGAAAGCATCACCACCTATGAGCCGGCGACCCGGGAGGCGTTGAACACGCTGGGCGGGGCGGGCAACCCGGCCTACGCGCAGCTGGATCATGTGCTGACCAGTCAGGCGTACATGCTCTCCACCATGGATTACTTCACGTTGCTGGGGTGGGCGTTCATGGGGTTGATTCTGCTGGTGTGGCTGGCGAAACCGCCGTTTGCGGCGAAGGCGGGGCCGGCTTCGGCAGGGCATTGATTTGGTGGCGCCTGTTAAAAGATCGCAGCCTCGCTCCGCTCGACAGCTCCTACAGGTGCATTGCCTAACGTGGTCAATGTAGGAGCTGTCGAGTGAAACGAGGCTGCGATCTTTTGATCTTAGGTTTTTATGGCGTAACGTAATCAAACGGCGCCAACGCAAACCCTTGCTCATCCACCTGCAACGCCCAGCCTTGACGGTCCCAATCCCCCAACACAATACGCTTGGCCGCCTGCGCGCCAATCTGCAACTTGTGGATGGCGGGGCGATGGGTGTGGCCGTGGATCAAGGTTTTCACACCATATTGCTGCATGATCCGCGGAATCTCTTCCGGCGTGACATCGACAATGTCATTGGCCTTCATCCGCGTCTGCGCACGGCTTTCGCTGCGCAGCTTGCGCGCCAGTTTATGCCGGGTGCCCAAGGGCAGATGGCGCAGGATGAACAGGGTGATCGGGTTGCGCAGATAGCGTCGCAGCTTCATATAACCGACGTCGCGGGTGCAGAGGCTGTCGCCGTGCATTAACAGCACCGGCTCGCCGTAAAACTGCACGACACTCGGATCTTTGAGCAAGGTACAGCCGGCTGCTTTGCAGAAGGCCTTGCCGAGCATGAAGTCGCGATTGCCGTGCATCAGGAAAATGGCCGTGCCGCTGTCGCTTAAGTTCCGCAGGGCTTGGCAGATGGAACGCTGGAAGGCTGTCATGGCATCGTCGCCAATCCACGCCTCGAAAAAGTCGCCCAGAATGTACAGCGCACTCGCCGAGCGGGCGCGTCCAGCGAGCAAATCCAGAAACGCCCGGGTAATGTCCGGGCGCTCCTCTTCCAGATGCAAGTCTGAAATCAGCAGTATCACTCAATGATCTCGGCTTTCTCGATGATCACGTCGTCTGCAGGTACGTCCTGGTGACCGGCCTTGGAGGTGGTGGCCACGCCTTTGATCTTGTCGACGACGTCGGTGCCTTCAACTACTTTGGCGAATACGGCGTAGCCCCAACCCTGAACGGTCTTGGCGCTGTGGTTCAGGAAGCTGTTGTCAGCCACGTTGATGAAGAACTGGGCGGAAGCCGAATGCGGCTCCATGGTGCGGGCCATGGCCACGCTGTACTTCACGTTCGGCAGGCCGTTGTCGGCTTCGTTCTGGATGCTTGGGCGCTTGTCTTTCTTTTCTTTCATGCCTGGCTCGAAACCGCCGCCCTGGATCATGAAGTTACCGATGACGCGGTGGAAAACGGTGTTTTCGTAGTGACCGGCCTTGACGTATTCGATGAAGTTGGCAACGGTCAGCGGTGCCTTTTCAGCGTTCAGTTCCAGGACGATGTCGCCGAAGTTGGTAGACAGTTTGACTTGAGTCATGATCAGTACTCTTTATAGAAATTCGTGGGTTTCAGGGCGCTTTGGCCCTCAACCGGTCCGGCCAGTGTCGGCCAAGGTGCGCAGTTTAGCGTGCCGGGCGTGAATTTCGAGGCTGTTTTTCATCGCCGGCCGATTAAATGCAACCGATTGCCGGCCTGCTCTGTCAGCCACTTGACAGCATCGGCTATGATAAGCCCCTTTGATTTATAACAGCCGCTTTGATTTGGCCAACTGGCCGCGCACTTGTACGTTCAAGGATCCTATGAGCAAGCCCACTGTCGACCCTACCTCGAATTCCAAGACCGGCCCTGCCGTGCCGGTCAATTTCCTGCGCCCGATCATCCAGGCGGACCTGGACTCGGGTAAGCACACGCAGATCGTTACTCGTTTCCCGCCTGAGCCCAATGGCTACCTGCACATCGGTCACGCCAAGTCGATTTGCGTGAACTTCGGCCTGGCCCAGGAGTTCGGCGGCGTCACGCACCTGCGTTTCGACGACACTAACCCGGCCAAGGAAGACCAGGAATACATCGACGCGATCGAAAGCGACGTCAAATGGCTGGGCTTCGAATGGTCCGGTGAAGTGCGCTATGCCTCGCAGTATTTCGACCAGTTGCACGACTGGGCGGTAGAGCTGATCAAGGCCGGCAAGGCCTACGTCGACGACCTGACCCCTGAACAGGCCAAGGAATATCGCGGCACTCTGACCGAGCCGGGCAAGAACAGCCCGTTCCGCGACCGCTCGGTTGAAGAAAACCTCGACCTGTTCGCCCGCATGAAGGCCGGCGAATTCAAGGACGGCGCACGCGTGCTGCGGGCCAAGATCGACATGGCCTCGCCGAACATGAACCTGCGCGACCCGATCATGTACCGCATTCGTCATGCCCATCACCACCAGACCGGTGACAAGTGGTGCATTTACCCGAACTATGACTTCACCCACGGTCAGTCGGACGCCATCGAAGGCATCACCCACTCGATCTGCACCCTGGAGTTCGAAAGCCATCGTCCGCTGTACGACTGGTTCCTCGACAGCCTGCCAGTACCGGCGCACCCGCGTCAGTACGAGTTCAGCCGTCTGAATCTGAACTACACCATCACCAGCAAGCGCAAGCTCAAGCAGCTTGTGGACGAGAAACACGTCAACGGCTGGGACGATCCGCGCATGTCCACGCTGTCGGGCTTCCGCCGCCGCGGCTACACCCCGGCGTCGATCCGCAACTTCTGCGACATGATCGGCACCAACCGTTCCGATGGCGTGGTCGACTTCGGCATGCTCGAGTTCAGCATCCGTCAGGACCTGGACGCGAATGCCCCGCGCGCCATGTGCGTGCTGCGTCCGTTGAAAGTCGTGATCACCAACTACCCGGAAGACCAAGTCGAGAATCTCGAACTGCCACGTCATCCGCAGAAAGAAGAACTCGGCGTGCGCAAGCTGCCGTTCGCCCGTGAAATCTACATCGACCGCGATGACTTCATGGAAGAGCCGCCAAAAGGCTACAAGCGCCTGGAGCCGAACGGCGAAGTGCGTCTACGCGGCAGCTACGTGATCCGTGCCGACGAAGCGATCAAGGACGCCGATGGCAACATCGTCGAACTGCGCTGCTCGTACGACCCGCAAACCCTGGGCAAGAACCCTGAAGGTCGCAAGGTCAAAGGCGTGATCCACTGGGTGCCGGCCGCGGCCAGCGTCGAGTGCGAAGTGCGTCTGTACGATCGTCTGTTCCGTTCTCCGAACCCGGAGAAGGCCGAAGACAGCGCCAGTTTCCTGGACAACATCAACCCTGACTCACTGCAAGTCCTCACCGGTTGTCGTGCTGAACCCTCGTTGGGCAACGCACAGCCGGAAGACCGTTTCCAGTTCGAGCGCGAAGGTTACTTCGTCGCGGATATCAAGGACTCGAAACCGGGCGCTCCGGTATTCAACCGTACCGTGACCCTGCGTGATTCGTGGGGCCAGTGATTCAAGGAAATTAAAGTGCTTACGATCTACAACACGCTCACCAAGAGCAAAGAAGTCTTCAAGCCGCTGGATGGCAACAAGGTGCGCATGTACGTCTGCGGGATGACCGTATATGACTACTGCCACCTGGGCCACGGCCGCAGCATGGTCGCGTTCGACCTGGTGACCCGCTGGTTGCGGTTCAGCGGTTACGACCTGACCTACGTGCGCAACATCACCGATATCGACGACAAGATCATCAATCGGGCCAACGAGAACGGCGAGTCGTTCGAAGCGCTGACCGAGCGCATGATCGCGGCGATGCACGAAGATGAAGCGCGCCTGAACATCAAAAAGCCGGACATGGAGCCGCGTGCCACGGATCACATCCCGGGCATGCACGCGATGATCCAGACCCTGATCGACAAGGGCTACGCCTACGCACCGGGCAATGGCGACGTGTACTACCGCGTCGCCAAGTTCATGGGCTACGGCAAGCTGTCGCGCAAGAAGATCGAAGACCTGCGTATCGGTGCACGAATCGAAGTCGACGAGTCGAAACAGGACCCGCTGGACTTCGTGCTGTGGAAAGGCGCCAAGCCGGGCGAACCGAGCTGGCCATCGCCGTGGGGCGACGGTCGTCCGGGCTGGCACATCGAATGCTCCGTGATGTCCACCTGCTGCCTGGGCGAGACCTTCGACATTCATGGCGGCGGCAGCGACCTCGAGTTTCCGCACCACGAAAACGAAATCGCCCAGAGCGAAGCGGCCACCGGCAAGACCTACGCCAACGCGTGGATGCATTGCGGCATGATTCGCATCAATGGCGAGAAGATGTCCAAGTCCTTGAACAACTTCTTCACCATTCGCGACGTGCTCGACAAGTACCACCCGGAAGTCGTGCGTTACCTGCTGGTGTCGAGCCACTACCGCAGCGCGATCAACTATTCGGAAGACAACCTCAAGGACGCCAAGGGCGCCCTCGAGCGTTTCTACCATGCGTTGAAAGGCTTGCCGAAAGTGGCACCGGCGGGTGGCGAAGCCTTCGTCGAGCGTTTCACCCAGGTGATGAACGACGACTTCGGCACGCCGGAAGCCTGCGCCGTCCTGTTCGAGATGGTCCGCGAGATCAACCGTCTGCGCGAGAGCGATCTGGCTGCTGCGGCGGGTTTGGCGGCGCGTTTGAAAGAGCTGGCCAGTGTGCTGGGTGTGTTGCAGCTTGAGGCCGATGACTTCCTGCAGGCCGGTGCCGAAGGGCGGGTTGATGCGGCTGAGGTTGACGCACTGATCCAGGCGCGATTGACCGCTCGCGCGAACAAGGACTGGGCCGAATCCGACCGCATCCGCGACCAGCTCACCGCCATGGGCGTGGTGCTGGAAGACGGCAAGGGCGGCACGACCTGGCGTCTGGCTGACTGATGATCGTCCCGCGCTCTGATTGATCGTTCCCACGCTCTGCGTGGGAATGCCTCAATGGACGCTCCGCGTCCGCTTCGGCATGGGACGCAGAGCGTCCCGGGCTGCATTCCCACGCGGAGCGTGGGAACGATCAATCAGTCGCCTGTCTGGCGCAATCGCTTGTAAAGGGTATTCCGGCTAACCCCGAGCCTGCGGGCTAAATGGGAGATATTCCCCCCGGCCGCCTGCAACTGCCGATTCAATGCCTCGGCATCATTCAAATCAACGGCTATCGGCTCCGGCGTATCCACCGGCTCCATTTCCAGATCGACAAAAAAATCATCCGGTAAATGCTCCGGTCGCACGGGTTGCTCTTCGGCCATGGCCAACGCCACCTGCATCACGCTGCTGACCTGGCGCAAATTCCCCGGCCACGGATGGCGGCTGAACAGTTCCAACACCTCGGGGCTCAACCCGGCCCACTGCGACGGTTCGCGGTGTTGTTCCCACAAGCGCTTGAACAGTGCCTGCTTGTCGCTGCGTTCCCTGAGCGGTGGCAGTTCCAGGGTCAAACCACCGATGCGGTAATACAAATCCTCACGAAACCGCCCCAACTGCACCTGCTCGCGCAATGAGCGGTTGGTCGCCGAGATGATCCGGATGTCCACCGGGAACAACTCGCTGCTGCCCACCGGTTGTACGCAACGTTCCTGCAACACCCTCAGCAGCCGTGCCTGGGTCGGTAGCGGCATGTCGCCGATTTCATCGAGGAACAGGGTGCCTTTGTCGGCCTTGCGGATCAGCCCGATGCTGCCTTTCTGGTTGGCGCCGGTGAACGCGCCTTTCTCGTAGCCAAACAGCTCGGACTCCACCAGTTCGGCGGGGATCGCTGCACAGTTGACGGCAATGAATGGTTGTTTGCTGCGTGAGCTGGCGTGGTGCAGGGCTTTGACGAAGACTTCCTTGCCGACCCCGGTTTCCCCGTGGATCAACAATGGAATGTCCTTCTCCAGCAAACGCTCGGCCTGGCGCACGGCTTTTTCCACGCGGCTGTCGCCGAAGTGCAGGGTGTTGAGGCTGATTGCGGCGGGTGCTGCCAGGGCGGGCTCAGTGCACTTTATTTCAGGGCTTTTCGTTTCAGTGCTCTTTTTTTCTGCAAACAGCCGCGCCTGAATCGACGCCTGTTTCGGTCGTTTCAGCACGCACTGGAAACGGTTGCTTCCTGATGCTTGCAGGGAAAACGGCAGGCCGTCCGGCTGATTCAGCAGCTCCATCAACGAAACTTTGAACAGGCTTTCGACGCTGACCCGCGACAGACTGATGCCCAGCAGATTGTCGGCCCGGCGATTGGCCGACAGCACCTGGCCGGTTTCATCGAAGATCAACAGCCCGGCCCATTGACTGTCGAGGTTGTTCAGCCCGGTGTTGAAGGTCAGTTGGAAATGCTGGCCGTGGAACAGGTTGAGGATCAGCCGGTTCTCCACGGTCTGGCTCATCATCTTGACCATGCCCAGGGTGTGGGAGGGCGGCAGGTAGCTGTCGCTGGACACATCCAGCACCGCGATCACCTTGCGCTCGGCATCGAAAATCGGCGCGGCGGAACCGGTCATGAAGCGGTTGGCCTTGAGGAAATGCTCATCGTGCTCGATGTGCACGGCCTGCTCGCAGGCCAACGCGGTGCCGATCGCATTGGTCCCGCTGCAATGCTCCATCCAGCTGGCGCCGACGCTGAAACCGCGGGTCAGGCTCGGCTCGATGAAACGCTGGGTGCCCCACGACGTCAGCACCTGGCCGTGATTGTCGGCGAGCATGATCAGGCAATTGGAGTTGCTGAGGATGTTTTCGTAATACGGCAGGACTTCCTGATGGGTGGTTTGCACCAGGGAATGCTGGCTCTCCAGCAAGTGGGCGATGCCGTCTGCCGGCAGCTGATCGAACGCCGGAGCGCTCTGATGATCGAGCCCGAACGCGCGGCAGCGGGACCAGGAGTCCTGGATGATGGCATCGTGGGAGCGCTTTGAGACAGGTACGGCCATGGCGGTCGATCTCTGGGCATTATTATTTTTGTTATGAGTAACACGCTTCATGTAGCAGCTGGCGAAGCCTGCGTTCGGCGACGCAGTCGTCGTGAAATCAGGCGTCGCGGTGTATCAGGACGACCACGCAAACAGGTCTTACGACGACTGCGTCGCCGAACGCAGGCTTCGCCAGCTGCTACACAGGATGTGGGGGATTCGAGTAATCGTCTTGCTAAAGCATCCGTAGAGTGTTGTTCACATTTGTTCATTGTCAATCGTTGAACTGTTCAATTGTTCATTCGTGGTTGTTCATTTCTGTTCAGCAACGAATGCGATTTTTAGCTTGTTTGAAGGAATTTCCAGCAAAATCAAACGCTTGAGATTTTTGGCACGGATGTCGCTATGTAGCTCCGGTCGCTTGACTCAAAAAATAAAAAAAGGCCGAGCCATGTCACTAATCCTGGAACACGTCAGCCGCACCATCGAAGGCCAGACCTGGATCGACGATGCGTGCCTTAATTTCGAACCCGGATCGTTCAACGTTTTGCTCGGTCGCACGCTGTCCGGCAAAACCAGCCTCATGCGCCTGATGGCCGGTCTGGACAAGCCCGACAGCGGTCGCATCCTGATGAACGGCGTCGACGTCACCCAGCGCCCGGTGCGTTTGCGCAACGTGTCGATGGTCTATCAGCAATTCATCAATTACCCGACCATGACGGTGTTCGAGAACATCGCCTCGCCGCTGCGTCAGGGCGGCGTTGCCAATGAGTTGATCCAGAGCAAAGTGCTGGAAACCGCGAAGATGCTGCGCATCGAGAAGTTTCTCCAGCGCCATCCACTGGAGCTCTCCGGCGGCCAGCAGCAGCGCACGGCCATGGCCCGGGCGCTGGTCAAGGACGCCGAGCTGATTCTGTTCGACGAGCCGCTGGTCAACCTCGACTACAAGCTGCGCGAAGAGCTGCGCCAGGAAATGCGCGAGCTGTTCAAGGCGCGCAATACCATCGCGATTTACGCCACCACCGAACCCAACGAAGCCCTGGCGCTGGGCGGCACCACGACGATTCTTCACGAAGGCCGGGTGATTCAGAGCGGCAAGTCCTCCGAGGTGTATCACCAGCCGCAAACCGTGCTGGCGGCGGAGTTGTTCTCCGAGCCACCGATCAACCTGATGCCGGGGCGCATTGCCGGCAACGAAGTCAGTTTCGCCAATTTCGTGCACTTCCCGTTGAACGTCGATCTGCGTCCGGTGGGCGAGGGCGAGTTCCGTTTCGGCGTGCGTCCCAGCCATATCTCGCTGGTGCCGAGCAACGACGACGATCTGGAACTGGCGGTGACCGTCGAGGTGGCCGAGATCAGCGGTTCGGAAACCTTCCTCCATGTGCGCAACGAGTATTTCCTGTTGGTGCTGCACTTGCCGGGGGTGCACGAATACGACGTCGATGCGCCGATTCGCATCTATATCCCGACTCATAAACTGTTTGTGTTCGACATGCAGGGGCGGCTGGTCCAGGCGCCCGGTCGCCGTATTGCGAGGGTTGCCTGATGGCCGAAATCCGTTTGCAGAGCCTTGCCCACAGCTACACCCACACACCGACCGGCCCCGAGGATTACGCGATCCGCGAGATGGACCACGTCTGGGAACAGGGCGGCGCCTATGCGCTGCTCGGGCCATCGGGGTGCGGCAAGTCGACCTTGCTCAACATCATTTCCGGGTTGCTCAGCCCGTCCCAGGGCCAGGTGTTGTTCGACAGTAAAGTGGTCAACGAACTGACCCCGGAAAAGCGCAACATCGCCCAGGTTTTCCAGTTTCCGGTGGTCTACGACACCATGACGGTGTTCGACAACCTGGCTTTCCCGCTGCGCAATCAGGGCATGGTCGAAGCGAAGATTTTCAGCAAGGTGCATGAAATCGCCGAAGTCCTCGACCTTCAGGCGTTGCTGCACAAGAAGGCGCGTAACCTCACCGCCGATGAAAAGCAGAAAGTCTCCATGGGCCGTGGGCTGGTGCGCGATGACGTGTCGGCGATCCTCTTCGATGAACCGCTGACGGTGATCGACCCGCACCTGAAGTGGAAGCTGCGGCGCAAGCTCAAGCAGATCCACGAGCAGTTCAACATCACCATGGTCTACGTCACCCACGATCAGCTCGAAGCCTCGACCTTCGCCGACAAGATCGCGGTGATGTACGGCGGGCAGATCGTGCAGTTCGGTACGCCACGGGAATTGTTCGAACGGCCGAGCCACACCTTTGTCGGTTATTTCATCGGCAGCCCGGGGATGAACCTGATCGACGTCCAGCCGCAGGCCGGCGGTGTCGGTTTTGCCGGGACTCATTTGCCATTGTCCGACGCGATGCAGAAACGCATCGCCGACAGCCAATGGAAAACCCTGAAGGTCGGCATCCGTCCGGAGTTCGTTCATGTGTGGGAGGAGGCCTTTGATGACGCGTTGCGGGCCAAGGTCGTACACGTCGAGGACCTGGGCACCTACAAAATCATGACCCTGAACCTCGACGGCGTTCTGCTGAAAGTACGCCTGGCCGAAGACAAACCGGTGCCCGACGGCACGGCGTACATCAGTTTCCCGGGGCAATGGCTGATGGTTTATGCCGATGATTATTTGCTGGAAGCGAAAGCCATTAACGAGGTGCAGCCATGAACAAGGTGCAGAACAACAAGGCCTGGTGGCTGGTGTTGCCGGTGTTCCTGCTGGTGGCGTTCAGTGCGGTGATCCCGATGATGACCGTGGTCAACTACTCGGTGCAGGACATCTTCGACCAGTCCAGCCGCTATTTCGTCGGCGCCGACTGGTACAAACAGGTGCTGCTCGACCCACGGTTGCATGACTCGCTGCTGCGTCAGTTCATCTATTCCGCCTGCGTGTTGTTGATCGAAATTCCGTTGGGCATTGCCATCGCCCTGACCATGCCGATCAAGGGCCGCTGGTCGTCGCTGGTGCTGATTATCCTGGCGATTCCGCTGCTGATCCCGTGGAACGTGGTCGGTACCATCTGGCAGATTTTCGGCCGGGCCGACATCGGCTTGCTCGGGTCCAGCCTCAACGGCATGGGCATCAGCTACAACTATGCGGCCAACACCATGGACGCCTGGGTCACGGTGTTGGTGATGGATGTCTGGCACTGGACGTCGCTGGTGGCGTTGTTGTGTTTCTCCGGGCTGCGGGCGATTCCGGACGTGTATTACCAGGCGGCACGGATCGATCGGGCGTCGGCCTGGGCGGTGTTCCGGCACATCCAGTTGCCCAAGCTCAAGAGCGTACTGCTGATCGCGGTGATGCTGCGGTTCATGGACAGTTTCATGATCTACACCGAGCCGTTCGTGCTGACCGGTGGTGGTCCGGGCAATGCCACGACCTTCTTGAGTCAGACCTTGACCCAAATGGCCGTAGGGCAATTCGACCTCGGCCCGGCAGCGGCTTTCTCGCTGGTGTACTTCCTGATCATCCTGTTGGTGTCGTGGCTGTTCTACACCGCCATGACTCACTCTGACGCCAATCGGTGAGGCCTGCCATGAGCAAGAGAAAGCTGATTCCACTGCTGGTCTACATCCTGTTCCTGCTGGTGCCGATCTACTGGCTGCTGAACATGTCCTTCAAGAGCAACACCGAAATCCTCGGCGGCCTGACCCTGTTTCCCCAGGATTTCACTTTCGCCAACTACAAGGTGATCTTCACCGACCCGAGCTGGTACACCGGCTACCTCAACTCGGCGTACTACGTCAGCATGAACACAATCATTTCCCTGATCGTGGCGTTGCCGGCGGCGTATGCGTTTTCGCGCTATCGCTTCCTCGGCGACAAGCACCTGTTCTTCTGGCTGCTGACCAACCGCATGGCACCGCCGGCGGTGTTCCTGCTGCCGTTCTTCCAGCTGTATTCCTCGATCGGCTTGTTCGACACGCACATCGCGGTGGCGTTGGCTCACTGTCTGTTTAACGTGCCGCTGGCAGTGTGGATTCTTGAGGGCTTCATGTCTGGCGTTCCCAAGGAAATCGACGAAACCGCCTACATCGATGGCTACAGCTTTCCCAAGTTCTTCGTGAAGATTTTCGTTCCGCTGATCGGCTCCGGGATCGGTGTCACGGCGTTCTTCTGCTTCATGTTTTCCTGGGTCGAACTGTTGCTGGCGCGAACCCTGACATCGGTGAACGCCAAACCCATCGCCGCGGTGATGACCCGCACGGTCTCGGCCTCCGGCATCGACTGGGGCGTGCTGGCAGCGGCGGGGGTGTTGACCATCCTGCCGGGCATGCTGGTGATCTGGTTTGTTCGCAACCACGTGGCCAAGGGCTTTGCCCTGGGCCGGGTATGAGGAACTGATGATGGAATGGATGAGTTGGACCAGCCCGACGGCGGCGTTCTTCGGCGTCATAGCCTTGATCCTGGTGGGCATGACGACTTGGGAGTTGCGTTCGCCAAGCATTCTTCGAAAAGGTTTTCTGCCGATTACCACCACCCGTGGCGATCGGCTGTTTATCGGTCTTCTCGGCAGCGCCTACCTGCATTTGCTGGTAATCGGCGTCACCGACTGGAGCATCTGGATAGCGTTCGCGTTGTCCCTGGTGTGGCTGTTGGCTGTGATGCGTTGGGGCTAGTCGAATCGCTCGGCAATGTTGCTCCGAAACCCATAAAGGAGGTCTTATGTTCGATAAAAACAATAAGCTGCGACATAGCATTTCACTGGCAGCCATGCTGGCACTCAGCGGTTTGAGCGCATCGGCCTGGGCTGATGCCTACGAAGACGCCGCGAAGAAGTGGATCGGCGGCGAATTCAAACCGTCCACCCTGACGGCCGATCAGCAACTCGCGGAATTGAAGTGGTTCATCAAGGTGGCCGAGCCGTTTCGCGGGATGGACATCAAGGTTGTCTCGGAAACCCTGACCACCCATGAATACGAGTCCAAGGTGCTGGCCAAGGCCTTCACCGAGATCACCGGGATCAAAGTCACCCACGACCTGCTGCAAGAAGGCGATGTGGTGGAAAAGCTGCAGACCGTGATGCAGTCGGACAAGAGCATCTATGACGGCTGGGTCAACGACTCGGACCTGATCGGCACCCATTTCCGTTACGGCAAGACTGAAGCTATTACCGACCTGATGGCCAATGAAGGTAAAAACTTCACCTCGCCAACCCTCGACATCAAGGACTTCATCGGCACCTCCTTCACCACCGCGCCCGATGGCAAGCTCTATCAATTGCCCGATCAACAGTTCGCCAACCTCTACTGGTTCCGCGCCGACTGGTTCGAGCGGGCGGACCTGAAAGCCAAGTTCAAGGAAAAGTATGGCTATGAACTGGGCGTGCCGGTGAACTGGTCTGCCTATGAAGACATCGCCAAATTCTTCAGCGAAGACGTCAAGGAAATCGACGGCAAGCGGGTCTACGGGCACATGGACTACGGCAAGAAAGATCCGTCCCTGGGCTGGCGCTTTACCGATGCCTGGTTCTCCATGGCCGGCGGCGGTGACAAGGGCTTGCCCAACGGTTTGCCGGTGGATGAGTGGGGCATTCGTGTCGAAGACTGCCATCCGGTCGGCTCCAGCGTGACCCGCGGAGGCGATACCAACGGCCCGGCAGCGGTGTTTGCCACCACCAAATACGTCGACTGGCTGAAGAAGTACGCGCCACCGGAAGCGGCGGGCATGACCTTCTCCGAATCCGGCCCGGTGCCGTCCCAGGGCAACATCGCCCAGCAAATTTTCTGGTACACCGCGTTCACCGCCGACATGACCAAACCGGGCCTGCCGGTGGTGAACGCCGACGGTACGCCGAAGTGGCGCATGGCGCCGTCGCCGCGAGGGCCGTATTGGGAAGAGGGGATGAAGCTTGGGTATCAGGACGTGGGCTCCTGGACATTCATGAAGTCCACGCCTGAGAAACAGAAACTCGTGGCCTGGCTGTACGCGCAGTTCGTGACCTCGAAAACCGTGTCGCTGAAGAAAACCATCGTCGGCCTGACACCGATCCGCGAGTCGGACATCAACTCTCAAGCCATGACCGACCTGGCGCCGAAGCTCGGTGGCCTGGTCGAGTTCTATCGCAGCCCGGCGCGGGTGCAATGGACCCCGACCGGCACCAACGTGCCGGACTATCCGCGTCTGGCGCAGTTGTGGTGGAGCCACATCGCCGAAGCCGCCAGCGGCGAGAAAACCCCGCAACAGGCGCTCGATGGTCTGGCCAAGGATCAGGACGCGATCATGACCCGTCTGGAACGCTCCAAGGCCCAGGCCACTTGCGCGCCGAAAATGAACCCGGAACGCGACGCGCAATACTGGTTCGACCAACCGGGCGCACCGAAGCCGAAACTGGCCAACGAGAAGCCCAAGGGTGAAACTGTGAGCTACAACGAACTGCTGAAATCATGGGCGGATGCGCGTAAGTAATTGTCTGTCATGTGAAACGCGAACGGCACCGAAAGGTGCCGTTTTACTTTGTGCCTGTCCCACCGCCAGGTATTGCGGTGACCTACATTGCATTTTCGTCTTTGGGGAAAACCAGTCTGAACACGGTCATCGCACCGGGCAGGCTTTCAACCTCGGCCACTCCCTGATGCAAACTCATGATCGAGCGCACGATGGCCAGGCCCAGTCCGGTGCTGCCTTGCGAGCGGGAGCGGCTGCTGTCGACCCGGTAAAAGCGGTCGAACAGGTGCGGCAGATGCTGCGCTTCGATGCCCGCGCCAGGGTTGCTGACCCGCAGCGAAACCTGAGTCGCCTCTTGCTCAATGTGTAGCGAAACCGTTTGCCCGGCCGGGCAGTGGCGCAGGGCGTTGGACAGCAGGTTCGAGATCGCCCGTTGAATCATCAGGCGGTCACCCAATACCCGCGCGCTGGCGCCGGTCACGCTCAGGCTGATGCGCTTGTCTTGCGCCGACAAGGAAAACAGGTCGGCCACTTTCTCGGCTTCTTCTTTCAGGGCGACCGGCTCGAAGGACGTGAGCGCTGCCGGGTTACTGGCCTGCGCCAGAAACAGCATGTCCGAGACAATCCGCGCGACGCGCTCCAGTTCTTCGGTGCAGGACACCAAGACGTTTTTGTACGCCTCGGCCGTGCGTTCCCGGGACAGCGTCACTTGTGCCTTGCCCATCAAATTGTTGATCGGCGTGCGCAGTTCATGGGCCAGGTCATCGGAGAACTGCGACAACTGCTGCACACCATTGTCGAGGCGATCCAGCATGACGTTGATCCCCCGGGCCAGTTCACTGAGTTCCTGGGGCATGTCGAGCACCGACAACCGATGGTCGAGGTCTTGCGTCGAGACCATCGCCGCCACTTTGCGAAACTCGCGCAACGGCATCAGCCCCCGCTGTACGGCGGCCCAGGCACTGAGGCCGATGAAGATCAGCAGCAATGGCAAAGCAATCAGCGTCGAGCGCAAATAGGCGCTGAGCAACGCCTGATTGTGGGCATCGTCCATCGACAGCAGCACCGGGACGCGGGTGCCGTCCTTGATGCGGACCAACCGAGAGGCCGTCAGGTAGTGCTTGCCTTGATCGTCGGTACCGTCGGAGAACGCCAGTGGTTCGTCGGCAGCCAGTACTGCCTTGCGTTCAAGGCGCGGGTCGGCCATGCCGGAGCCGGATTTCAACAGAGGCGTGCGCAAGTTACTGCGGTCATAAATCGTCAGGGTGAGGTTGTCATGGCCCATGACCTGATCGAGCAGAATGTGCGGCGCCGAACGAATTTCTGCGGGATCGGCGTACAGCGACAGGCTGTGTTCCACCTGTTCCACCTTCTGGGCCAGGCTGTTTCTGGATAACGTGTTCAACTCATGGGTCAGGGCAAAGTAGGCAAGGATCGCCAGGAACACCACCAGTAGCGCGCCGAGAATACTCACCGTCAGGCCCAGGCGCATCGACAGGCTGGCCGGCTTCATTCCCGCGCCTCCAGGACATAGCCGACGCCGCGCAGGGTGTGGATCAGTTTGCTGTCGAACGGGTCGTCGATCTTCGCCCGCAAACGCCGGATCGACACTTCGACCACGTTGGTGTCGCAGTCGAAATTCATGTCCCACACCAGCGAAATGATCTGGGTACGGGTGAGCACCTCGCCGGACTGGCGCATCAGCAGATGCAGCAGGGCGAACTCCTTGGTGGTCAGGTCGATGCGCTGCTCGCCGCGAAAGGCGCGGTGACGGCCCGGATCAAGTTCCAGGTCGGCAACTTTGAGCACCTGCGGCACCGGGATGTTTTCGCTGCGGCGCATCAGCGTGCGCACCCGCGCCAGCAATTCCGGAAACTCGAATGGCTTGACCAGATAATCGTCGGCACCCAGATCCAGACCACGAATCTTGTCGGCCAGACGCCCGCGCGCGGTGAGCATCATCACTCGGGTGGAATGGGTGCGACGCAATTGTTCCAGCACGCCCCAGCCATCGAGTTCCGGCAGGTTCACATCCAGAATCACCAGGTCATACGCCTGCTGTTGCGCCAGATGCAGTCCATCGGCGCCGGTGGCCGCATGGTCAACGATATAACCACTTTCCGTCAGTCCCTGATGCAAGTATTCGGCAGCTTTAAGCTCGTCCTCGACGACAAGGATTCGCATGATCTATCACCACTTTTATTTAATGGATATTTAATTAAGGTGGCCGGGAAAGTTGTTGTTTTTGTAGGGGCTTCCGGACGGATTTGAATAATGGCTGGGGGTTGTGAGTT
Organism: Pseudomonas sp. Pseusp18; assembly: GCF_059506005.1. Classification (NCBI taxonomy): domain Bacteria; kingdom Pseudomonadati; phylum Pseudomonadota; class Gammaproteobacteria; order Pseudomonadales; family Pseudomonadaceae; genus Pseudomonas; species Pseudomonas sp. Pseusp18. The sequence goes on along the minus strand of NZ_CP169240.1, from coordinate 4,234,049 downwards.
GCTGGTTTCCTACAGCGGTTTTCCTGTGTGATGGCGTGCAAGGTAAAGGCTGTAGTGGCTACAGGGTCAACTGAAATGCTGGGTCTTGAGCCCTGAATATGGCGATCTGCGACAGCCTGTCGCAGCAAGCAAACCCGAATGCCCATGCGCCACATTCAGGCAAGTGCTGTTTGGCAGATAACTACCGCGTATTTGTTTCCATGTATTGCTATGTCGTCTTTCGCACTTCGCATCCTAAATCAAAACAACTTCTACATGCCGCGGATAACGGATTTGTAATGTTCCAGTCACCTTGCCGATAAGTTCAAAACCCTACCGTGGCGGCATCAAAGATTCTTGAATAAAGGAAGTCTTCCATTGCCCGGTTTAAAAGAACGGACGGCGCGATCACGCCTGAAAAAAACAGCGAGGACAGTGACGGCCAGCGTTGTATTGCTGGCCGGCACGGGTCTTGTGCATGCATCGACCCTGACCCTCGATCAAGCCCTGCAAACAGCATTCGCCGGTAACCCGGATCTGGCGGCTGCGCAGTGGGAAATCGGCATCGCCGAGGGTGAGCGCAAACAGGCCGGTCTGATCCCCAACCCCGAAGTGTCATGGGAGGCTGAAGACACCCGGCGCGATTCGCGAACCACCACGCTGATGCTCAGCCAACCGATCGAACTGGGCGGCAAACGTAGCGCACGGATCGACGTCGCCAGCCGCGCGCAGGACGCCGCCGGGATCGAATGGGAGCGCAAGCGCAATGCCTTGCGCGCCGATGTGATTCAGGCGTTCAACAGCGCCCGGACCGCGCAACAACGCTTGCAGTTGTCGCGTCAGTCGCTGCAACTCGCCGAACACGGTTTGCGCGTCGCCCAAGGACGCATCGAGGCCGGTAAATCATCGCCGGTCGAAGGCACTCGGGCGCAAGTGCAACTCTTGGAAGTGCGCCTGGAGCTGAGCCGCGCCGAACGCGATCAGGCCAACGCCTATCAACAATTGGCGCAGGTCATGGGCGCACCGTTGCCAGCCTCGACCACCGTGCAAGCGGCCACGCAAAGCATGCCCACCGTGCCGCCGGCGAGCCGATTGCTGGAGCGCCTGAACGAGACCGCCGAACTGCGTCTGGCCAAATTGCAGATCGATCAGCGCGAAGCCTCATTGGGTCTGGAGAAGTCGCAGCGCATTCCAGATCTGACTGTGAGCATCGGCAGTCAATACAACGAAACCGAGCGCGAGCGGGTCAACGTGGTCGGGCTGTCGATGCCGATTCCGCTGTTCAACCGCAACCAGGGCAACGTGCTGGCGGCAGCCCGGCGCAGCGATCAGGCGCGGGATCTGCGCAACGCCACCGAGCTGCGTTTGCGCACGGAAATCCAGACCAGCCTTGAGCAATGGCAGACCGCCAACGGCGAAGTCGAAGCGTTCAACCAGACCATCCTGCCCGCCGCGCAAAGTGCGGTCGACAGCGCCACGCGCGGCTTCGAAATGGGCAAGTTCGGCTTCCTCGACGTGCTCGACGCCCAGCGCACCCTGATCAGCGCCCGCAGCCAATACATCCAGGCCGTCAGCGAGGCGACGGACGCGCGAGTACGCATCGAACGCATCTTCGGCGACCTCACCGTCAGCCCTTGAATTTCATCTTTCAAATCACTGCGCGATGGCATGGCGCAGAGGAGTTTCCATGGAAAAAAAACTGATCGTGGTGGCTGCGGCGACGTTGGCGCTGGGCATTGGTATTGGCTCGATGTGGCCGGGCGATGCGTCCATCGACGCGCACGCCGATGAAGCGGCGGAGCACGCGGATCACGCTGAAGAAGGCGCAGCAGCCGACGGCGAACATGCAGAAGAAGGGCACCTGGAACTGAGCGCCGAACAGATCACCGCGGCGGGCATTCAACTGGCCGAAGCGCGGGCGCAGAACATCAGCCTCGGCTTGCCGTTCCCCGGCGAAGTGCGCTTTGACGAAGACCGCACTGCGCACGTGGTGCCTCGGGTGCCCGGCGTGGTCGAGTCGGTGTCGGTCAATCTTGGGCAGTCGGTGAAGAAGGGCCAGTTGCTGGCGGTGATCGCCAGTCAGCAGATCTCTGATCAGCGCAGCGAACAGGCTGCCGCGCAGCGTCGCCTGACCTTGGCGCGCACCACCTACGAACGCGAGAAAAAACTGTGGCAGGACAAGATCTCCGCCGAGCAGGATTTCCTTCAGGCACGCCAGGCATTGGAAGAAGCCGAAATTGCCCTGACCAATGCGCGACAAAAAATCAGCGTGCTCAGTGGCAGCGTGGTCGCCACCGGCGGCAATCGCTATGAACTGCGCGCGCCGTTCGACGGTGTGGTGGTGGAAAAACACCTGACGCCGGGGGAGGTGGTCGATGAAACCACGGCGGCGTTTACGCTCTCCGACCTGTCGCGAGTGTGGGTGACGTTCGGCGTTTCGCCCAAGGATCTGAACAAGGTGCGAGTGGGCAAACCGGTCACCGTCAGCGCCCCGGAACTCAATGCCGAAGTCGCCGGCACCGTGGCCTACGTCGGCAGTTTGCTCGGTGAACAGACCCGCACTGCAATGGTCCGCGTGACCCTGGAAAATCCGCAAGGCTCGTGGCGCCCCGGCCTGTTCGTCAACGCGCTGGTGGCGACCGACAGTCGCCAAGCCAGGGTCGCCGTACCCGAGACCGCGATCCAGACCGTCGAGGACAAACCCACGGTGTTCGTGCGCACCGATGACGGCTTCAAGGCGCAAGCGGTGGAGTTGGGCAGTCGCGCGGCCGGTCTGGTGGAAGTCACCCAAGGGCTGGAGCCGGGCGTGCAAGTCGCCAGTGCCGGCAGCTTCGTCCTCAAATCGGAATTGGGCAAAGCCTCGGCCGAGCACTCTCATTGAAGGCTCCCACTGATCCGTCAACCTCGACCGGAAGGTTCTCATGTTCGAACGCCTGATCCAGTTTGCCATCGAGCAGCGCATCATCGTGCTGCTCGCCGTTCTCCTCATGGCCGGCCTCGGCATCGCCAGTTATCAAAAGCTGCCGATCGACGCCGTGCCCGACATCACCAACGTCCAGGTGCAAATCAACACCGGCGCGGCCGGGTTCTCGCCGCTGGAAACCGAGCAGCGCATCACCTTCCCGATTGAAACCGCCATGGCCGGTTTGCCGGCGCTGGAGCAGACCCGCTCGCTGTCGCGTTCGGGGCTGTCGCAGGTCACGGTGATCTTCAAGGACGGCACCGATCTGTTCTTTGCCCGGCAATTGGTCAATGAGCGTTTGCAGATCGCCAGGGAGCAATTGCCCGAGGGTGCGCAAGCGCTGATGGGGCCGATTTCCACCGGGCTTGGCGAGATTTTCCTGTGGACGGTGGAGGCGCAGGAAGGTGCGCTCAAGGACGACGGAACCGCCTACTCGCCGACCGACCTGCGGGTGATTCAGGACTGGATCATCAAGCCGCAATTGCGCAACGTGCCCGGTGTGGCCGAGATCAACACCATCGGCGGATTCGCCAAGGAATACCAGATCGCCCCCGACCCGAAACGGCTGGCGGCGTACAAACTGACCCTCACCGATCTGGTCACGGCGCTGGAGCGCAACAACGCCAACGTTGGCGCCGGTTACATCGAGCGCAGCGGCGAGCAACTGCTGATTCGTGCGCCCGGGCAAGTGGCGAGCACCGACGACATCGCCAATATCGTGATGGCCAATGTCGACGGTACGCCGATCCGGATCAAGAACGTCGCGACCGTAGACATCGGCCGCGAACTGCGTACCGGTGCCGCCACCGAAAACGGTCGCGAAGTGGTACTGGGCACGGTGTTCATGCTGATCGGCGAAAACAGCCGGACCGTCTCCCAGGCAGTGGCGACCAGGCTTGAGCAGATCAACCGTTCCCTGCCCAAAGGCGTGGTCGCGGTGCCGGTGTATGACCGCACGCACCTGGTGGACAAGGCCATCGCCACGGTGAAGAAAAACCTCGTGGAAGGGGCGATTCTGGTCATCGCGATTCTGTTCCTGTTCCTGGGCAACATTCGCGCGGCGTTGATCACCGCGATGGTCATTCCGCTGTCGATGCTGTTCACCTTCACCGGCATGTTCACCAACAAAGTCAGCGCCAACCTGATGAGCCTAGGCGCCCTCGACTTCGGCATCATCGTCGACGGCGCGGTGGTGATCGTCGAAAACACCCTGCGACGGCTGGCCCATGCGCAGCAGCATCACGGGCGTTTACTGAGCCGTTCCGAGCGTTTCCACGAAGTATTCGCGGCCGCCAAAGAAGCGCGGCGGCCGCTGATTTTCGGCCAGTTGATTATCATGGTCGTGTACCTGCCGATCTTCGCCCTGAGCGGTGTCGAAGGAAAAATGTTCCACCCGATGGCCTTTACGGTGGTCATCGCGCTGTTGGGCGCCATGCTGTTGTCGGTGACCTTTGTGCCGGCGGCCATCGCGCTGTTTGTCACCGGCAAGGTCAAGGAAGAAGAGGGCGTGGTCATGCGCGGCGCGCGTCGCGTTTATGCGCCGGCGCTGGCGTGGGTGATGTCCCATCGCGCCATGGCGGTGGGGGCGGCGCTGGCTGTGATTGTGCTCAGCGGCGTGCTCACCAGCCGCATGGGCAGCGAGTTTGTGCCGAGCCTCAGTGAGGGCGATTTTGCCCTGCAAGCCTTGCGCGTGCCGGGCACCAGCCTCACGCAATCGGTGGATATGCAGCAGCGTCTGGAGACCTTGATCCTCAACAAGGTGCCCGAAGTCGAGCGTGTGTTCGCCCGTACCGGCACCGCCGAAATCGCCTCCGACCCGATGCCGCCGAACATCTCCGACAGCTATGTGATGCTCAAGCCGAAGGTGCAGTGGCCGGATCCGGGCAAGTCCCGCGAAACACTGATGGCCGAACTGCAACAAGCCGCCGCGACGCTGCCGGGCAGCAACTATGAACTGTCGCAGCCGATCCAGTTGCGCTTCAATGAACTGATCTCCGGCGTGCGCAGCGATGTCGCGGTCAAGGTCTTCGGGGATGACATGGACGTGCTCAACGCCACGGCGGCGAAGATCGCCGCCGCCATGCAGAAGGTCAACGGCGCGTCCGAGGTCAAGGTCGAGCAAACCACTGGCCTGCCGGTGCTGACCATCAACATCGACCGCGACAAGGCGGCGCGTTACGGGCTCAACGTCGGTGACGTGCAAGACACCATTGCGGTGGCGGTCGGCGGGCGTCAGGCCGGGACACTGTATGAAGGCGATCGGCGGTTCGACATGGTGGTGCGTTTGTCCGATGCCATGCGCAAGGACATCGAAGGTTTGTCGGCACTGTTGATTCCGGTGCCAGCGCCCCTGAATGGCGCGGCTGATCAGATTGGCTTCATCGCCCTCAAGGACGTCGCCAGCCTTGATCTAGTGCTCGGGCCGAATCAGGTCAGCCGCGAAAACGGCAAGCGGCTGGTGATCGTCAGCGCCAACGTGCGTGGGCGTGACATTGGATCTTTTGTCGCCGAGGCGGGCGAGGTCATCGAGCGTGATGTGCAGGTGCCGGCGGGTTACTGGACCACGTGGGGCGGTCAGTTCGAGCAACTGCAATCGGCGGCCAAGCGCCTGCAGATCGTGGTGCCGGTGGCCTTGCTGTTGGTGTTCGGGCTGCTGTTCATGATGTTCAACAACCTCAAGGACGGCTTGCTGGTGTTCACCGGGATTCCGTTTGCGTTGACGGGTGGCGTCATGGCGTTGTGGTTGCGGGATATTCCGCTGTCGATCTCGGCGGGCGTGGGGTTTATTGCGCTGTCGGGGGTTGCGGTGCTCAACGGCCTGGTGATGATCGCGTTTATCCGCAATTTGCGGGAGGAGGGGCGTTCGCTCGCTGATGCAATCAATGAGGGTGCGCTCACACGTCTGCGCCCGGTATTGATGACGGCGCTGGTCGCGTCCCTGGGCTTCATTCCCATGGCCCTCGCAACCGGTACCGGCGCAGAGGTGCAGCGACCGTTGGCGACGGTGGTGATTGGCGGGATTCTGTCTTCGACCATCCTGACGCTGCTGATATTGCCGGCGCTGTATCAGTTGGCGCATCGGCGGGATGAGGAAGTAACTCCCACCCCCTAAACCAATGTTTCAGACATACCACTATCTGTGGCGAGGGAGCTTGCTCCCGCTGGACTGCGCAGCAGGCTCCTTCTTTTTTGGGTGAAGGAGGGGCCGCTTCGCGACCCAGCGGGAGCAAGCTCCCTCGCCACAGGTGCCTTTCAGGTTACATAACGGATATGTAATTTGCGCGCCACCGTCATGAAAGGTTCGGATTGTTACCTTGACCTCGTTAGTTAATTAAATGAGGAATCAAGCATGAAATTTGTACAACTGAGTGCGTTTGCAGCGGCGTTGGTGATGTCTTCTGTTGTTTTGGCTGAAGGTGGCGGCGACAGAGTCTTTGAGAAAATGATGGCGGCCAATGACCGCTCGGTGGAGGCGTTTGTCGCCAAAGAACAGGCGCGTAACCCCGTCGTGTTGAATGAAAAGAAGGACGACAAGACCAAAGACTTGTAAGCGTGTCGCACCTGAACTAGCCCGTCATCGAAGGCCGATGGTGGGCTTTTTTTTGAGCCTCGATTTGAAGGTATTGGATATGAAAGTTTTTAAGTTGATGGCGTTCGTCGGTGTGATGGCGATGTCGTTGAATGCGCTGGCAGAAGGCGGCGGTGACCGGACGTTTGAGAGGGCGCTCAGTGCCAACGTCAAAGCCATGGAGCAGTACGCGGCCAACCAGGGCAAACCTGCGCCAGTGGTGAAAGACTACGAATACGGGATGAAACTGGATGTGGTGAAAGTGGTGAGCGTTGTGCGGCCGCAAGTTGCTTGTGCCGTGGTGCCTACTGCCATGACCTATGAAGATTCAAAGGGCCAACTCAATACGATCAAATACACCGTGGCAGGCGATTGCCGCCGACAGGGCGGGTGAGGGCACAGAGGGCCTCCAACCTACGTTGAGTATTTCAATTCGGTATGTTTAACGGATGTGGCGCAAGTACAGACGCTTCCCACAATGTTTTCAGGTTGTCCGTCGGACGCCCGCTCTCTAGCCTGTGCACGTCGCTGCCAATTCAGCGACCGGGTCTGGAAACCCCGATCAGTAACAGTGGCGCCAACACGCCTTTCATGACGTATCCTTGCGCACCTTGAATGTGTGCACTCCGTTATGGCGGCTGTGCGTGGGAGACCTTCGGGTCGACCGGGTCGCCGCTGCCCGGGTTTCCAACCTGCGTACAGCTGCCACCTCTTCGTCCGGAAACCGAATGGGGCAGCTCCAACTTTCAGTGGAGTTTCACCATGAAAAAACCAACACCAAACCCTCCCGAAGCAAGCACAGCTACGGACACCGACCCAACATCTCCCTACGCCTCCATCGACTCCAAAAAACTCCACGAAGCTGCCGAACGTGCGCTCGATTACTACCTGAACCCTACCGCCCACGTTATGGCCACGCCCTACACCCCCAACCAGATGTATTTCGCCAATCCCAAAGCCGATACCGAATCCCTGCTGGCCAATGCCAGCGAATCGTTGTCCTCGGCCACGGTCATGCTCGGTGACTTCGCCGCGCTACTGGAAGGGACCCATCGCAAGACTCTTCTGGGCATTGCTCAAGTGGTGATGCTAGGGGAGCTGGCGGTAAATCAGGCATTGGATAACGTCGAGCCGGCTGAGTAACCCTCCCGCAACGCAATCCCTGTAGGAGCTGCCGAAGGCTGCGATCTTTTGATCTTTAAAATCAAAGTCAAAAGATCGCAGCCTTCGGCAGCTCCTACAGTGCTCAATCTACGCGCATAAAAAAGGCGCCCCGAAGGGCGCCAAAAAATTCACCTCTTACCAAAGGAGCAAGGAGCTTCTAAAGGTGAATTTGCATTAGCCGCGAAGTCAGAGAATCGCCAGCGGATACTCGACAATCACCCGCACTTCATCCAGATCCGACTCAAACGCCGTGGCGCGGGTTGTGGCCTGGCGCAGACGAAGAGACATGTCTTTCAGCGAGCCGCTCTGCACCACGTATTTGACTTCGATGTCGCGCTCCCAGCGCTTCTGGTCAGTCAGCGGGTTGCCGTCGGCATCGCGGCGCATGTACACGGCGTTGGCGTTGGAATAGTCGGCGTCGGTGCCGCGGGCGTAACGGGTCATGAACGATAAACCCGGCACGCCATAGCTGTTCATGTCGAGGTCGTAACGCACCATCCACGAACGTTCCTTGGGCGAGTTGAAGTCGCTGTACTGGATGGAGTTGTCGAGGAAGATCGAGTCAGACTGGCGCAGGTAATCGAAGTCGTCGTTGCCGTTATTGCGCTGGTGCGATAACGCAACGGAGTGGGCGCCGAGTTTCACTCCGACGCGGCCGCTCCAGATGTTGTTGTCGAACTCGCCGAGCAGTTGTTTGCCTTCGTCGACCGCCTTGTAATAGTTCAGGCCACCGAACAGCGACAGGTCGTCCGACAGCGGATAAGTCCACGCGGTGCCGGCGTAGTACTGATTCCAGGCATCCTTGAGGCGACTGGAATACAGGCTGAAACTGAGGTTTTTGTTCAGCGTGTAGTCGCCACCGAAATAGCCGACCCACGGCGAATTGACTGGACCGGCGTAGAAGGTCGCGAAGTTTTCGCGCATGTTGCTGGACACCGGTTGGCTCATCGCATGCAGGCGACCGCCCTGTACCGACAGACCTTCGATACTGGTGTTGGTGGCCGTGACACCCCGGAAGCTTTCCGGCAACAGTCGGGAGTCACCCGCCGCAACCACCGGGTTGGCGGGGAACACATCGCCGACCTTCACCACCGTATCGAAGGCGCGCACTTTGGCGGCGCCACCGACCTTGGTGTATTCATCCCGCGCTTTGCCATCACTGTCGACCGGCAACACGTCGAAAGAACTACGGCCACCGTTGCGCCCGTCACCGGTATCGAGTTTCAAGCCGATCATCGCAAACGCATCGACACCGACCCCGACGGTGCCTTGGGTAAAGCCGGATTCGAACTTGCTGATAACCGCGTGTGCCCAGGCCTCGGAATAACCATTGCCGGTGGGACTCGACTGGCCGTCACGGTGATCACGATTGAAGTACAAGTTGCGGTTGAGCACCGTCAGGCTGCTGCCCTCGATAAACCCCTCGGGTTTTTCTTCCGCAAACACCATGGACGGCCCGGAGCCGACAACCACAACTAAAGCGGCTATCGACATTTTTGTATTGTTAACCATCAATCACTCCTTGGGTTCGGCAGAACGGGAACGTGCTTCGGCGTGGGTTTTATTGTTCGACGGGCAAGGGCCCGCCGGCATGGTCGCCGGGTGACATCGTTGCAAGCTGCGGATAACGCCAAGGTGATGGGGGAATTACAATTTCGTCATGTGGGTGGAATGACAACCCTGCACGTTCAGGTCAGCGCTGCGAGTTGTTCGATCGTCTGCGGAAAGCGTTCAACCAAGCGGATCAGTGTCGTGGCTTGGGCATTTGGTGTTGCCCGTCCTTGTTCCCAGTTCTCGAGGGTTCGGGTGTTGGTGCGTAGATACATGGCGAACACCGACCGGGAAAGATTGAGCTGTTGACGGATGGCCACCACTTCCTCGGCAGTGATGGGTACCAGTTTCGGTAGCTTGACCTTGTGGGTCCGCAGCGTGACCTTGCCTTGGCGCTCGTCGGCCAAGGCTTCGAGGCCTTCCATCAGTTCGGAAAAAATGTCACGTTTCATAGTGGGTTCTCGTGTTGATTTCTCTATCCAGCGTTTGTCTGAAAAGTTTTTTCTGGGACGGCGACAGGTCGTCTTGCTCGTTTTTGCTATACACGGTGAACAGCCAGAATTGATCGAAACCTGACCACCAGTAATAAATCACCCTAAGCCCGCTGCGCTTGCCTTTACCCCGACGTTGATCGAAAAAGCGGATTTTTCGCAGCCCGCCCGTGCCTTCAATGAGATCGCCCGCTTCGGGGTTTTTTAGCAGCTCCAACTGAAAGCTGCGGAACAGATCGTCATCCAGGTAATCGTCTCGGTGTTTCTGAAACGCAGGTAATTCGATAAAAAGAGCATCCATGTTCTGTACGTCACCTGCGTATAGTGTTGTCTCGATAATCGAATAGGTCAAGGCATCGAAGCCATCCTTTTCGTTCCCCGTTTTCAAGGTAGACCCCGGTCGTAAAAACGCCTGTAGGACGAAGCGACCAGGCCGGTGAGAGTTTTCGAGTAATGCTGGGGAAAGGGGACTTCGCAATTGACTCATCGGATCATCCACAGCACTATCTGCCGATGAATGATCAACGCCGAATGAACATGATGTGTTCCTCTATGACCGCTTCCGGCGGGCCATAAGGTCATACGTGCTTGGCATTTGACGTGTTACCCAAAGCCCCGCCAGAGATGGACGGGGCTTTTTGATTCTCCGTCTCACATGGCTGATGGAGAGTGATATGTTCGAAATTAGAAAAGCCACCCAAAGCGACGCCCAGACTGCATTCGACATACGGCTGCTAGCCATCCGGCATCAATGCATCGGTGCCTATACCGAGAAGCAAATGCTGACCTGGACATCGGGGGCAGCTGAGGACGGTTACTGCGCACTCATGGAAAAGTACTTCTATCTGGGGTGCGTTGAGAGTGAGCCCGTGGCGACAGGCATGCTGGATCTGGAGAACCGCGAAATCGGTGCAATCTTTATACATCCTGACTTTATGCAGCGAGGCTTGGGCAAGCGCATCGTGAGCTTTCTCGAAGATCTGGCGCGGGATCTTGGCCTGGTGGAAGTTCGTCTGGATGCGACTTTGAATGCCGCCGATTTTTATCGACGCTGTGGTTACATTGGGGAGAAAACTGCGGTTTACCATTCCCCCTCCGGTCTTCAACTGGCCTGCGTTCCCATGGTGAAGAAACTGTGACGGCTTCATTTTTGAGTGCCTTGAAAAGCATCGAGCATGTCGTCCGGCAGTGAGGCGTCAAAGTCTTCGGGAAGCACCAGTTTGCCTTTCATCACACCGATACGCTGGCCGTAGGGTTTTCCTACCGAAACCAGACGTGCAAGGGCCCGACCATGTTTGGCAATCGTGATGATCTGCCCGGCGGCTGCGTCATCGACGAGTTTGGACAGATTGTTTTTTGCTTCGGCCAACGGAACGACGATGTCACGGTTCATTGTTATTTCTCGCGTTGATTTATCGATCCAGCCAGTCATTCAAGATAGAGCCAAGTGCGCAGTGCTGGATGTAGGACGAAACGGACATTCCCGCGCGAGGTTTCGGGGATTGCAGAAGGAGGGGAGGGCAGCGGTAACAAATCCCACAAACGCAAAAACGGCACCCGAAGGTGCCGTTTCTGTTTTCTACCGAGTATCGCTTAAGCGATCAACCCGCCAACCCCGACTGTTGAACCAGGTTCAGCAGCGGTTGTGGGTACAGGCCGAGGAAGAACGCCAGTACGGCGATCGCCAGCAGCATCACGCCGCCTGCACGTTGTTCCCAGTGCAGTTGCGCATCGTGGCGACGCAGGTTCGGTTCCATCAGGTACAGGGTGACCATCACACGCAGGTAGTAGAAAACGCCGATGGCGCTGCCCAGTACCAGGGAGCCGACCAGCCACCATTGGTGCGATTCGACGCCGGTGGCGATGATGTAGAACTTGCCGATGAAGCCCGCGGTCAGCGGGATACCGGCCAGGGACAGCATCATCACGGTCAGGACGGCGGTCAGGTACGGACGGCGCCAGAACAGGCCACGGTATTCGTACAGGGCATCCGCGTCACGGCCGCTGTACGGCGAGGACATCAGGGTGATCACACCGAACGCGCCGAGGCTGGTGATCACGTAGGTGACCAGGTACACGCCGATGGCTTCCACGGCCAGGCCCTTGCTCGCCACCAGGGCGATCAGCAGGTAACCGAAGTGCGCGATGGAGGAGTAACCCAGCAGACGCTTGAGGTTGCTCTGGGTCAGTGCCAGCAGGTTACCGAACAGGATCGACGCGATGGCGATGATGGTCAGCACGTTGCTCAGTACGCCACTGCTCGCCGCTGGCGAGATCTGGAACAGACGCACCATCACCGCGAACACAGCCACTTTGGAGGCCGTGGCCAGGAACGCTGCCACCGGTGCCGGAGCCCCTTCGTAAACGTCCGGGGTCCAGAGGTGGAACGGTACCAGCGACAGTTTGAACGCCAGGCCGATCAGCATCATGCCCAGGCCCAGTTGCGCGATCGGGCTAGGCAGGCCGGTGGCCGCCAGGGCCTGACCGATGCCGTTGAAGCTCAGGCTGCCGGCTTCGGCGTAGAGCAGGGCCATGCCGAACAACAGGAACGCGGAACCGGCGGCCGACAGCACCATGTACTTGATGCCGGCTTCCAGCGAACGCTTGTTGAAGAAGGCGTAAGCCACCAAACCGTAGACCGGTACCGAGAGCAGTTCCAGACCGACGAACAAACCGGCCAGGTGCTGCGCGCTGACCAACACCAGGCCACCGGCGGCGGACATCAGGATCAGCAGGTAAAGTTCTTCACGGTTGCCCGGGTAGCCCGTACCGCCATCGCCCAGGTAGGCGTGGGCGAGGGTCACACAGGCGAGGGTGGCGACCAGGATCAGCGCCATGTACAGGCAGGCGAAGGTGTCGATCTGCAGCAGTGGAGTCACGGCCAGTGGCGCGACTTTCAGGGCTGGCAGGATCGACAGCAAGGCCAGGTTAAGACCTGCCACCGACAGCAGGAAGGTTTGCGAGTGGTTGCGGCGCCACGCGATAGCCAGCATCACCACGATGATCGTGGCGCTGGTGATCAACAACGGCGCAAGCGCGATAAAGTGTTGAGTCGTGAATTCCATAGCGCTCTTACCGGGCCGAAGCGAGTTGAGTGAAGGCGGAGCCGAGCCACTGCTGCACGCCATGCATCGTCGCGGCAGAGGTATCGAGGAACGGTTGCGGGTACACGCCGATGTAAAGCAGCAGTGCCGCAAGCCCAACCACCATGATCAGTTCGCGACCGTCCATGCCATGCAGCACCGCGTCGGATTTCGACGGGCCGAAGTAGGCGCGGTGGATCATGATCAGCGAGTAGACCGAGCCGAATACCAGGCCGGACGTGGCGATCACGGTGACCCATGGCGCGCTGGCGAAGGTGCCGATCAGGATCAGGAACTCACCGACGAAGTTACCGGTCGCCGGCAGGCCCAGCGACGCCGCTGCGAAGAACAGGCTGAGGGCTGGCAGGTAGGCAATCTTCGACCACAGGCCACCCATCTCGCGCATATCGCGGGTATGAGTGCGCTCGTACAGCTGACCGGAGAGGATAAAGAGTGCCGCAGCCGACAGACCGTGAGCCAGCATCTGCATGACCGCGCCCTGCAGCGCCAGTTGGCTGCCGGAGTAGATGCCGATCAGCACGAAGCCCATGTGGGAAACGGACGAGAAGGCAATCAGTCGCTTGATGTCGGTTTGCGCGAAGGCCAGGAACGCACCGTAGAAGATCCCGATCAGACCCAGGGTCATGGCGAACGGCGCGAACTCGGCCGAGGCATTCGGGAACAGCGGCAGGGCGAAACGCAGCAGGCCGTACGCAGCAGTCTTCAGCAAGATACCGGCCAGGTCCACGGAGCCCGCAGTCGGTGCCTGGGCGTGAGCGTCAGGCAACCAGGAGTGGAACGGTACGACGGGCAGCTTGACCGCGAAGGCGATGAAGAAGCCGAGCATCAGGATGTACTCGGTGGTCTGCGACATCTTGGTTTTCAACAGATCGGCGTAGTTGAAGGTAATCACGCCGGTGTCGTTGAAGTTGACCAGTACCAGGCCCAGGATCGCCACCAACATGATCAGGCCGGAAGCCTGAGTGAAGATGAAGAACTTGGTCGCCGCGTAGATCCGGGTTTTCTTGCCGTCCGAAGAACTGTGACCCCAGAGCGCGATGAGGAAGTACATCGGCACCAGCATCATTTCCCAGAAGAAGAAGAACATGAACAGGTCGAGGGCGAGGAACACGCCAACGACACCGCCCAGGATCCACATCAGGTTCAGGTGGAAGAAGCCCACATGACGCTGAATCTCTTTCCAGGAGCAGAGTACCGAGAGGACACCCAGCAGGCCGGTCAGCAGGATCATCAACAGCGACAGGCCGTCGAGGGCCAGGTGCACGTTGATGCCGAAGCGCTGGATCCAGACGTGTTTGAACTCAAGCGCCCAGGTCGGATCGGCGCCAGGTTTTGGTGCAAATGAATAGTCACCGTTGGCCCACAGCCAGAGGCCGAGGGAGAGCAGCAGGGACATGGTGATCAGCGCAATCCAGCGGGGGAGGGTGGCGCCGAAGCGCTCACCCATCCAGCACAGCAGGCCGCCGATGAAGGGGATCAGGATTAGCCATGGCAGAATCATGACGGGCTCGTTTCCTTTCGCAAGTTCGCAAGGTTCATAGTCAGACCGCTACCAGCACGACGGCGCCGATTACCAGCACGGCACCAGCAGCCATCGAGGCGGCATACCAACGCAGTTGACCGGTCTCGGTGCGGCTCAGGGCGGTGTGACCGCCTTTGGCCATACGCGGGATCAGACCGATGGTCTGGTCGAGCGGGTCTTTGCGCAGAATGTGGCTGATCGCAAGGTACGGCTTGACGAACAGTTTGTCGTAGATCCAGTCGAAGCCCCAGGCAGCGAACCACCAGGCCGAAAGGAAGCGGCCGATGCCGCTGTTGGCGATGGCCGTGACGAAGCGGCGCTTGCCGAGGAACAGCAGCGCGGCCAGCAGGATACCGGACAGGGCGATGGCGCCCGAAGCGATTTCCAGGCTGTGCTTGGCTTCGCCGCCGGCATGGCCGACGCTTTCCGGCAGCACACCGTGCAGCGGTGGAACGATCATCGCGCCGACGAACGTCGACAGTACGATCAGCACCGACAGCGGCAGCCAGTGAGCAATGCCGTGACCGGCATGGGCTTCGGTCTTCGCTTCACCGTGGAACGTGATGAAGATCAGGCGGAAGGTGTACAGCGAGGTCATGAAGGCACCGACCAGACCGGCATACAGCAGGCCTTCGTTACCGCTGGCGAACGCTTCCCAGAGGATTTCATCCTTGGAGTAGAAGCCCGCGGTCACCAGAGGCAAGGCCGCCAGGGCCGCGCCGCCGACGATGAAGCTGGCGTAGGCCAGTGGCAGTTTCTTCCACAGGCCGCCCATCTTGAAGATGTTCTGCTCGTGGTGGCAGGCAACGATCACCGCACCGGATGCAAGGAACAGCAGCGCCTTGAAGAAGGCGTGGGTCATCAGGTGGAAAATCGCGCCATCCCATGCACCGACGCCCAGGGCCAGGAACATGTAGCCGATCTGGCTCATGGTCGAGTAGGCGAGGATACGTTTGATGTCGGTCTGAACCAGTGCGGCAAAACCTGCCAGCACCAGCGTCACGCCACCCACGACACCTACCAGGTGCAGGATATCCGGCGCCAGTGCGAACAGGCCATGGGTACGGGCGATCAGGTAGACACCGGCGGTTACCATGGTCGCGGCGTGGATCAGTGCCGAAACCGGAGTAGGGCCGGCCATCGCATCCGCCAGCCAGGTTTGCAGCGGCAGTTGCGCGGATTTACCGACAGCGCCGCCCAGCAGCATCAGGGTCGCCAG
This sequence comes from Pseudomonas sp. Pseusp18, assembly GCF_059506005.1. Classification (NCBI taxonomy): domain Bacteria; kingdom Pseudomonadati; phylum Pseudomonadota; class Gammaproteobacteria; order Pseudomonadales; family Pseudomonadaceae; genus Pseudomonas; species Pseudomonas sp. Pseusp18. The sequence continues at coordinate 4,218,489 of NZ_CP169240.1, read as the reverse complement.
AACGATCCAGAAGTCGCCGGCCTTGAAGTGCTCAGGCGCCTTGACCAGCAGTTCCTGGATATTCAGCGTGCCCAGTTGCTGGAACAGGATGAACAGGCCGATGGCCATGAACACGTCGCCGACGCGGGTCACGATGAAGGCTTTGAGTGCCGCATTACCGTTGTTGCGGTTGCTGTAGTAGAAACCGATCAACAGGTACGAGCACAGGCCCACGCCTTCCCAGCCGAAGTACACGAACAGCAGGTTATCGGCCAGGACCAGGAACAGCATGCTGGCGATAAACAGGTTGGTGTAGGCGAAGAAGCGCGAGTAACCGGCTTCACCGCGCATGTACCAGGACGCGAACAGGTGGATCAGGAAACCCACGCCCACCACCACGCCGAGCATGGTCACGGACAGGCCATCCAGGTACAGGGCGAAGTTCGGCGTGAAGCCTTCCACCGCCATCCATTGCCACAGCACCAGGGTGTAGTGGCCACCCTCGGGCGGTGCAACGTTGAATTGCCAGATCACATAAGCCGCGACGATCGCCGACAAGCCGATGGAGCCGACGCCGATCAGCGCCGAGAGGTTTTCCGAGAGGCGTCCCCGGGAGAACGCCAGCAGCACAAAACCGATCAGGGGGAACAGGAAAGTCAGATAGAGAAGGTTCATCCGCGCATCTCGCTGGCAGCGTCGATATCGAGAGTGTGGAAGCGGCGATACAGCTGCAACAGAATCGCCAGGCCAATACTGGCCTCGGCGGCTGCCAGGCTGATCACCAAGATGAACATGATCTGTCCATCCGGCTGCGCCCAACGGCTACCGGCAACGATGAACGCCAGTGCGGAGGCATTCATCATGACCTCCAGGCTCATCAGCACGAAGAGAATGTTGCGCCGGACCATCAGGCCGACCAGACCGAGGCAGAACAGGATGCCGGCGACCGCCAGACCATGCTCCAAAGGGATAGCAGGCATCGTCATTGCTCCTTGGCTTCGTTGCGGCCCAAGTGGAACGCCGTGACGGCTGCGGCGAGCAGCAGCATCGAGGCGAGTTCGACCACCAGCAGATAAGGACCGAACAGGCTGATGCCCACGGCCTTGGCGTCTACGGTGGTGTGGCCGAGGGCCTGGCCGCTGGAGTGGCTGAACAGTACATACAGCAGTTCAGCCAGCAGCAGGCCGCCGAGTACGACCGGACCCAGCCAGATACCGGGCTTGAGCCAGACGCGCTCCTGCTGAACCGAGGCCGGGCCCAGGTTCAGCATCATCACCACGAACACGAACAGCACCATGATGGCGCCGGCGTAGGCGATCACTTCCAGTACACCGGCAAACGGTGCGCCAAGGGCGAAGAACGTCATGGCCACGGCGATCAGCGAAATGATCAGGTAGAGCAGGGCGTGCACGGGATTGGTGTTGGTGATCACGCGAAGCGTGGACACAACAGCGATACCCGATGCGAAATAGAAAGCGAATTCCATCGTTCTTCCTTAAGGCAGCAAGCTCTTCACGTTGATCGGCTCGGCTTCATTCTGCGCGGCGCCTTTTGGCTTACCGGCAATCGCCATACCTGCAACACGATAGAAGTTGTAGTCAGGGTTTTTACCGGGACCGGAGATCAGCAGATCTTCTTTCTCGTAAACCAGGTCCTGCCGCTTGAACTCGGCCATTTCGAAATCCGGTGTCAGCTGGATCGCGGTGGTCGGGCAGGCTTCCTCGCAGAGGCCGCAGAAAATGCAGCGCGAGAAGTTGATGCGGAAGAAGTCCGGGTACCAGCGACCGTCTTCGGTTTCAGCTTTCTGCAGCGAGATGCAACCCACCGGGCACGCCACGGCGCACAGGTTGCAGGCTACACAACGCTCTTCGCCGTCGGGGTCGCGGGTCAGGACGATACGGCCACGGAAACGCGGCGGCAGGTACACGGGTTCTTCCGGGTACTGCAGCGTGTCGCGCTTGCGGAAGGCGTGGCCGAAGATCATCACCAGGCTGCGAAGCTGGGTGAAGAAGCCATGCACGATGTCAAAAATGTACTTCATGATTCTCTATCCTCACTGAGCCGCGACGGCGGGCGTGTTGAGCAACACGATCGCAGCGGTCACCAGCATGTTGACGAGGGTCAGCGGCAGGCAGAACTTCCAGCTGAAGTCCATCACTTGGTCATACCGTGGGCGCGGAATCGAGGCGCGCAGCAGGATGAAGAACATGATGAAGAACGCGGTTTTCAGTGCGAACCAGATGAACGGGATCTGCGGCAGCAGGCCGAACGGGCCGTGCCAGCCACCGAAGAACAGCGTAACCAGCAGCGCCGAGATCAACACGATGCCGATGTACTCACCTACGAAGAACATGCCCCATTTCATGCCGGCGTATTCAATGTGGTAACCGTCGGCCAGTTCCTGTTCCGCTTCCGGCTGGTCGAACGGGTGACGGTGAGTCACGGCGACGCCAGCGATGAAGAAGGTCAGGAAACCGAAGATCTGCGGAATGATGAACCACATGTTCTGCGCTTGGTATTCAACGATGTCGCGCATGTTGAACGAGCCAACCTGGATCACGATGCCCATCAGCGACAGGCCCATGAACACTTCGTACGACACGGTTTGTGCCGAGGCCCGCAAGCTGCCCAACAGGGCGAACTTGTTGTTACTCGACCAGCCGGCGAACAGCACCGCGTAGACCGACAGACCCGCCATGGCGAAGAAGAACAGGATGCCGATGTTGATATCCGCCACGCCCCAGGTCGGGGTGATCGGGATGATCGCGAAGGCAATCAGCAAGGCGCTCATGGCCACGACCGGTGCCAGGGTGAAGATCACTTTGTCGGCGAACGGCGGGGTCCAGTCTTCCTTGAAGAACATCTTGATCATGTCGGCCGCAATCTGGAACGCGCCGAACGGGCCGACGCGGTTCGGACCGTAACGGTCCTGCCAGAGGGCGAGCAAACGACGCTCGACCCAGCTCAGCAGCGCGCCGCAAACCACTACGGCGAGCAGAATCACGATGGCCTTGAGGACCGCGATGATTACGTCGATCACTTCAGGAGTGAACCAGGTCATAGCGCTGCCTCCTGCAGACCGTCAACGGATTTGCCAAAGATGGCTGGTGGAATGCCGGCGATACCTGCAGGCAATGCGACCAGACCGGCACCCAGCTCTTCGTTGATGCGCAGCGGCAGACGCAAAGTCTGACCAGCAACGTTCAAGCTCAGCAGGGCACCGTCATTGACACCCAGGCGATCGGCTTCGGACTTGGCCAGCGACACGTAGGCGGCCGGGATGCGTTCTTGCACTGGCGCGGCTTTGGAAGAGTTTTCTTCGCTGCCGAACAGGTGGAAGAACGGTACGACCTGCCAGGTGCCTGGAGCCGGGTTGAACGCACGCGGAACACTGGCGAACCAGTTCAGCGAATCACCAGTGCTTTCGATCAGGCGAGTGCCCGGGTCGCCAGCGCGCAGGTGACCACCGACTTCGTCCTGGAACTTGTTCCAGGCTTGCGGCGAGTTCCAGCCCGGAGACCAGGCGAAAGGTACTTGCTGACGCGGTTCGGCGGAGCCCGAGTAACCTTCCATCGAGAACGAGAATGCAGTGTCGTTATCCTGGGAGGTACGCGGTTCGTGCACGCTGATGTCGGCGCGCATGGCGGTACGACCGGAGTAACGCAGCGGTTCGCGCGCCAGTTTCAGGCCTTTGATCCGGAATGCGGCGGACGGTGCGGCATCGACGATACGCGCCAGTTGCGGCGTGCTTGCAGCAACGGCAGCGGTGACGTGGTCCAGTTGGGTCCAGTCGATCGGCTGGTTCAGCAGGGTCGAACGCAGGGCATGCAGCCAGCGCCAGCCTTCGTGAACCAGAATGCTCGCGTCGAGGTAAGTCGGGTCGAAGACCTGGAAGAAACGCTGGGCGCGGCCTTCCTGGCTGACCAGCGTACCGTCGCCTTCAGCGAAGCTGGCCGCTGGCAGTACCAGATGCGCGCGATCGCTGGTGGCAGTCTTCTGATGGTCCGCCACGATCACCACTTTCGCGGCGTTCAGGGCAGCATCGACCTTGGATTTGTCGGTACGGGTGTACAGATCGTTTTCCAGCACGACGATGGCGTCGGCCTTACCGTCGATCACGGCTTGCAGCGCTTCGTCGACCGAGTTGCCGCCGAGCATGGCCAGGCCGAGGCTGTTGGCCTCCGGCACGATCAGACTGATGGAACCGTTCTTCTCGCGCAGCTTCAGGGCTTTGGCGATGTTCGCCGCCGCTTCGATCAGCGCCTTGGAACCCAGCGAGGTACCGGCAATGATCAGCGGACGCTTGGCGGCGAGCAGGGCGTCGGCAATGCGCTTGGCCAGCGCCAGAGCTTCGGTGTCCAGACCTTCAACGGCCGGTGCGCTGGCGTCGAGGGCATGAGCCACGGCGAAACCGATGCGGGCCAGGTCGTCCGGTGCGGCGTGAACGCATTCTTCAGCGATGTCGTCGAGCTTGGTTTCAGCCAGGCTGGCGATGAACAGCGGGTTCAGTTCGTGCTGGCCGATGTTCTTCACCGCGGCGTCGAGCCATGGCTGAACGCGCATGGCGTCGGCCATGTCTTCGGCCTTGCCCTTGACCGATTGACGCAGGGCCAGGGCCATACGCGCAGCGGTCTGGGTCAGGTCTTCGCCGAGGACGAAAATCGCATCGTGGTCTTCGATGTCGCGCATGTTCGGGATCGGCAGCGGGCTGTCTTTGAGCACCTGCATGACCAGACGAATGCGTTCCAGCTCCGAGGCTTCGATACCGGAGTAGAAGTGCTCGGCGCCGACCAGTTCGAGCAGCGCGTAGTTGCTTTCGAGGCTGGCGCGTGGCGAACCGATACCGACGATGTTGCGACCGCGCAGCAGGTCGGCGGCTTTATCCAGTGCTTCGTCCAGGCTCAGTTTCGCGCCGTTGGCCAGCAGTGGCTGACGTGGGCGATCCTTGCGGTTGACATAGCCATAGCCGAAACGGCCACGGTCGCACAGGAAGTACTGGTTCACCGAACCGTTGAAGCGGTTTTCAATGCGGCGCAGTTCGCCGTAACGCTCGCCCGGGGAGATGTTGCAACCGCTGGAGCAGCCATGGCAGATGCTCGGCGAGAACTGCATGTCCCACTTGCGGTTGTAGCGCTCGGAGTGAGTCTTGTCGGTGAACACACCGGTCGGGCAGACCTCGGTGAGGTTGCCGGAGAACTCGCTTTCCAGGGTGCCGTCTTCAACGCGACCGAAGTACACGTTGTCGTGGGCGCCAAACACACCGAGGTCGGTGCCGCCGGCGTAGTCCTTATAGAAGCGCACGCAGCGGTAGCAGGCGATGCAGCGGTTCATTTCGTGGGAAATGAACGGGCCCAGTTGCTGGTTCTGGTGAGTACGCTTGGTGAAGCGATAACGGCGCTCGTTGTGGCCGGTCATCACCGTCATGTCTTGCAGGTGGCAGTGACCGCCTTCCTCACAGACCGGGCAGTCGTGAGGGTGGTTGGTCATCAGCCATTCAACGACGCTTGCGCGAAACACTTTCGCTTCTTCGTCGTCGATGGAGATCCAGCTGCCGTCGGTGGCGGGGGTCATGCAGGACATGACGATCCGACCACGCTTGTCGTTCTCGTCGGTGTACTGCTTGACCGCGCACTGGCGGCAAGCGCCAACGCTGCCAAGGGCTGGGTGCCAGCAGAAATAAGGGATATCGAGGCCTAGCGACAGACATGCCTGTAACAGGTTGTCTGCCCCATCGACTTCGAGCTCTTTGCCGTCTACGTGGATAGTGGCCATGGTTCAAAGTTCTTCGTTGGCCCGGTGTCAGCGGGCGTGGCTAATGGAATCTTGTTATCCGTCCAAATCCAAACAGCCTCGAAAGGCGTCATCGGACGAAAGGCGAACGGCACGGACCGTTCGCCTTTTTTAAAGCGTTAAGCGCCGACTACGATCGGCTTTGCCAGAGGCGGGACGACGGCGCGGGTAGGCGCGATGCCGGCTTCGAACTCTGGACGGAAGTATTTGATGGCACTGCCCAACGGCTCCACGGCACCCGGTGCGTGAGCACAGAAGGTTTTGCCTGGGCCGAGGAAACCGACCAGACCCAGCAGGGTCTCGATATCGCCGGCTTGCCCTTCACCGTTCTCGATCGCGCGCAGCAGCTTGACGCTCCACGGCAGACCGTCACGGCATGGGGTGCAGAAACCACACGATTCACGGGCGAAGAACTCTTCCATGTTGCGCAGCAGGGACACCATGTTGACGCTGTCGTCCACCGCCATGGCCAGGCCGGTACCCATACGGGTGCCCACTTTGGCGATGCCGCCGGCGTACATTTGTGCGTCCAGGTGTTCCGGCAACAGGAAGCCGGTACCGGCGCCGCCTGGCTGCCAGCACTTGAGCTTGTAACCGTCGCGCATGCCACCGGCGTAGTCTTCGAACAACTCGCGACCGGTAACGCCGAACGGCAATTCCCACAGGCCCGGGTTCTTGACCTTGCCGGAGAAGCCCATGAGCTTGGTGCCCATGTCTTCGCTGCCTTCGCGGGCCAACGATTTGTACCAGTCCACGCCGTCGGCAATGATTGCCGGCACGTTGCACAGGGTTTCAACGTTGTTCACGCAAGTCGGCTTGCCCCACACGCCCACGGCGGCAGGGAAGGGCGGCTTGGAGCGCGGGTTGGCGCGGCGGCCTTCGAGGGAGTTGATCAGTGCGGTTTCTTCACCGCAGATGTAACGCCCGGCACCGGTGTGGACGAACAGCTCGAAATCGAAGCCGCTGCCCAGGATGTTCTTGCCCAGCAGACCTGCTGCCTTGGCTTCTTCCACGGCACGGTTCAGGTGCTTGGCGGCGGTGGTGTATTCGCCACGCAGGAAGATGTAGCCACGGTAGGTTTTCAGCGCGCGAGCACTGATCAGCATGCCTTCGATCAGCAGATGGGGCAGTTGCTCCATCAGCATGCGGTCTTTCCAGGTGTTCGGCTCCATTTCATCCGCGTTGCACAGCAGGTAGCGGATGTTGATGGATTCGTCCTTGGGCATCAGGCCCCACTTCACGCCAGTGGGGAAGCCTGCACCGCCGCGACCTTTGAGGCCGGAGTCTTTCACGGTCTGGACGATGTCGTCCTGGGCCATGTCGGCGAAGGCCTTGCGTGCGGCGGCGTAACCGTTCTTGGCCTGGTACTCGTCGAGCCATACGGCTTCGCCGTCGTCACGCAGGCGCCAGGTGAGCGGGTGAGTCTCTGCGACACGCTTGATGCGGTTGGCAGGACCAAAGGAAGTCAGGGTCATACGTAGCCCTCGAGCAATTTGGCAACGCCGGCAGGCTGCACATCACCGAATGTGTCGTCGTCGATCATCAACGCCGGCGCCTTGTCACAGTTGCCGAGGCAGCAGACCGGCAGCAGGGTGAAGCGACCGTCGGCGGTGGTCTGGCCCAGGCCGATGCCCAGCTTGCTCTGGATTTCGCTGACCACCGATTCATGGCCGCCGATGTAGCAGACCATGCTGTCGCAGACGCGGATGATGTGACGGCCGACTGGCTGACGGAAGATCTGGCTATAGAAAGTAGCCACTCCTTCAACGTCGCTGGCCGGGATGCCGAGGATTTCGCCGATGGCGTAGAGCGCGCCGTCAGGCACCCAACCACGTTCCTTCTGAACGATCTTCAGGGCTTCGATCGACGCCGCGCGCGGGTCTTCGTAGTGATGCAGCTCGTGCTCGATGGCCGAGCGCTCGGTTTCGCTGAGGGCGAAACGGTCTGTCTGGATAAGCGGGCTGTTCATGCTTAGCGGTCCACGTCGGCCATAACGAAATCGATACTACCCAGGTACGCGATCAAGTCCGCGACCATGCTGCCTTTGATCACCGAAGGGATCTGCTGCAGGTGCGGGAAGCTTGGGGTACGAATCCGGGTGCGGTAGCTCATGGTGCCGCCATCGCTCGTCAGGTAATAACTGTTGATGCCCTTGGTCGCTTCGATCATCTGGAAGGATTCGTTGGCCGGCATGACCGGGCCCCACGAAACTTGCAGGAAGTGCGTGATCAGGGTCTCGATGTGCTGCAGCGTGCGCTCTTTTGGCGGCGGCGTGGTCAGCGGGTGATCCGCCTTGTACGGGCCTTCCGGCATGTTGCGCAGGCACTGCTCGATGATCTTGATGCTCTGGCGCATTTCTTCGACGCGAACGATGCAACGGTCGTAGGCATCGCCATTGGCCGCCAGCGGGACTTCGAATTCGAAGTTTTCGTAGCCGGAGTAGGGGCGAGCTTTACGCAGGTCGAAATTGCAACCGGTCGAACGCAGGCCGGCACCGGTGACGCCCCATTCCAGGGCTTCCTTGGTGTTGTAGGCGGCAACGCCGATGGTCCGGCCACGCAGGATGCTGTTGTCCAGTGCGGCTTTCTGGTATTCGTCCAGACGCTTTGGCATCCACTCGACGAAATCCTTGACCAGTTTTTCCCAGCCGCGCGGCAGGTCGTGGGCGACACCACCGATGCGGTACCAGGCCGGGTGCAGGCGGAAACCGGTAATGGCTTCGATCACCGTGTACGCCTTCTGGCGGTCGGTGAAGGTGAAGAACACCGGAGTCATGGCGCCGACGTCCTGGATGTAAGTCCCCAGGAACAGCAGGTGGCTGGTGATCCGGAAGAACTCGGCCATCATGATGCGGATGACGTCGACCTTCTCGGGCACCTTGATGCCGGCCAGCTTCTCGACCGAGAGCACGTACGGCAGGTTGTTCATCACGCCGCCGAGGTAGTCGATACGGTCGGTGTACGGAATGAAGCTGTGCCAGGACTGGCGCTCGGCCATCTTCTCGGCACCACGGTGGTGGTAGCCGACGTCCGGTACGCAGTCAACGATCTCTTCACCGTCCAGCTGCAGGATGATACGGAACGCACCGTGGGCCGAAGGGTGGTTCGGACCCAGGTTGAGGAACATGTAGTCCTCGTTCGGGCCGGAACGCTTCATGCCCCAGTCTTCAGGCTTGAAGCGCGCGGCTTCCTCCTCGAGCTGTTGCTTGGCCAGGGTCAGGCTGAACGGATCGAACTCGGTGGCACGGGCCGGGAAGTCCTTGCGCAGCGGGTGACCTTCCCAGGTCGGCGGCATCATGATGCGGCTCAGGTGCGGGTGGCCGGCAAAGTGAATGCCGTACATGTCCCACACTTCACGCTCGTACCAGTTGGCGTTCGGCCAGATGCTGGTGACGGTCGGCAGGTTGAGGTCGCTCTCGGACAAGGCGACCTTGATCATTACGTCACTATTACGTTCGATCGACATCAAGTGATAGAACACAGTGAAGTCGACGCCGTTTGGCAGCCCTTGACGCTTGGTGCGCAGACGCTCGTCCACGCCGTGCAGGTCATAGAGCATGACGTACGGCTTGGGCAGGTTGCGCAGGAAAGTCAGGACTTCGACGAGTTTGGCACGGGCAACCCAAAGCACCGGCATGCCGGTGCGGGTAGGCTGGGCGGTGAACGCCTCTGGGCCAAAACGGTTGTTCAGTTCGACGACCACATCCTGGTCGTCTGCCTTATAAGGCGGGATGTACAGAGCACTGCCTGCAGTCATGGTTATTTATCGCTTTCGGTCAACGTAAAGAATGAAGCCAGTTTCTCGTTCTATAAAAGAAGCAGAGCTGGATCAGACTTCGTCGGGGCTGCGCAGGTTGGTTACCTGAATACGCTGTTCGCGGCGCTGTTCCTTTTGCGAAGGCATCTCGGCGCGGTAAACGCCTTGATCGCCAACGACCCAGGAAAGTGGGCGACGCTCCTGGCCAATCGACTCCTGCAACAGCATCAAGCCTTGCAGAAAAGCTTCAGGGCGGGGTGGGCAGCCAGGCACGTAGACGTCCACGGGCAGGAACTTGTCCACCCCTTGAACGACGGAGTAGATGTCGTACATGCCACCGGAGTTGGCGCACGAACCCATGGAAATGACCCATTTAGGTTCGAGCATCTGCTCGTAGAGACGCTGAATGATCGGCGCCATCTTGATGAAGCAGGTACCGGCGATAACCATGAAATCCGCCTGACGCGGCGATGCCCGGATGACCTCGGCGCCAAAGCGCGCGATGTCGTGGGGCGCCGTGAAGGCGGTGGTCATTTCCACGTAGCAGCACGAAAGACCGAAGTTATACGGCCACAGGGAGTTCTTGCGCCCCCAGTTGATCGTGCCGTTGAGCACGTCTTCGAGCTTGCCCATGAAAATGTTTTTGTGAACTTGATCTTCTAACGGATCGGAAACGGTTTCCCGTTGGCCAATCGGATACTGCTCGTTAGGAGCATCGGGGTCGATCCTGGTGAGATTGTATTGCATTGCCAAAGCCTCATTGTTTCAGCTTCGCTTGCCGCTTAAGACGAGCTGCCGGAGCCCAGTCAAGGGCGCCCACTCGAAATAGGTAGACAAGACCTGCCAACAGAATTGCTATGAAAACGAGAGCTTCGACGAATCCGGTCCAGCCGCTTTCGCGGACGGACACAGACCAGGCAAAGAGAAAGAGGGCTTCGATATCGAAGATCACGAAGAGCATCGCGACCAGATAGAATTTGGCTGAGAGCCGCAAGCGGGCGCCACCTGTAGGTAGCATGCCGGACTCGAACGGTTCGTTTTTGCTGCGGCCCCAGGCTTTTGACCCGAGGAGGCTGGAGACGCCGAGCATGAAGGCGCAAAGGCCGCCGACACCCAGAAGGAAAATGGCAAAGCCCCAGTTGTGGGCCATGAGTCCGGTCGCTTCGGGCATGCTGGTAATCCTTAACAGAGAGCAAAGGTCTCTGAGCTTGATAAAGAAATATGGCAGTGACGATATGTCGCAGCAATCAATCCCACTGATTTTATGGCTAAACACCCTGCAAGTAAAATTCCTATAGCGAAATTATTTATTGGAATAAGGACATGGCGCACCTCCAAAGCCCTGTAGCCCATGCGGTCCGGGCATTAGCGGGGGTTTTGTCAAATATGTTTTGTAGGGAATGTAACGAACATAGTTGTCGCTAAATGATAATCAATGTTATTTGGTGTGGTTTTCAAACTGTTTAGTGGGCAGCGGTTCGGGAAGTTGTCTTATATGCGCGTTACTGCAAGTAGCGCGCGGGGTGGTTTTACCTTGTTTTCCTGATCGTGAAACTGCTCTGGATCAAGGTTTTTGCGCAGGTTGCCGGCGCTCCCCCTTGTAGGAGCTGTCGAGTGAAACGAGGCTGCGATCTTTTGGCGCTTTTTCAGAAGCAAGATCAAGGGATCGCAGCCTCGTTTCACTCGACAGCTCCTACAGGGTTTTGCGGTGTTCAAGGAATCGCAGGCAAAAAAACGCCCCGAACCAGTCGGGGCGTCAGATGAGCGGCTTTGCGGTTAGCTTTTTATTCGGTCCGCAAGGGCCGTTTGTTTAAGCGAAGCAGATCAGTGGAACTGTTCTTCTTCGGTCGAACCGGTCAGCGCGGTTACCGAAGACGTGCCGCCCTGGATCACGGTGGTCATGTCGTCGAAGTAGCCGGTGCCCACTTCCTGCTGGTGAGCCACGAAGGTGTAGCCCTTCGCGGCGTCGGCGAACTCTTGCTCTTGCAGCTTCACGTAGGCAGTCATGTCGTTGCGGGCGTAGTCGTGCGCCAGGTTGAACATGCTGTGCCACATGTTGTGAATGCCGGCCAGGGTGATGAACTGGTGCTTGTAACCCATGGCGGACAGTTCGCGCTGGAACTTGGCGATGGTCGCGTCGTCCAGGTTTTTCTTCCAGTTGAAGGAAGGCGAGCAGTTGTACGACAGCAGTTGGTCCGGGTATTCCTTTTTGATCGCTTCGGCGAAGCGACGAGCCTCGTCCAGATCCGGCTTGGCGGTTTCGCACCAGATCAGGTCGGCGTACGGCGCGTAGGCCAGGCCGCGAGCGATGGCCTGGTCGAGACCGGCACGCACTTTGTAGAAACCTTCCTGAGTACGTTCGCCAGTCACGAATGGTTTGTCGTACGGGTCGCAATCGGACGTCAGCAAATCAGCTGCGTTAGCGTCGGTACGGGCCAGGATGATGGTCGGTGTACCGGCAACGTCAGCCGCCAGACGGGCAGCGGTCAGCTTCTGTACAGCTTCCTGGGTCGGAACCAGTACCTTGCCGCCCATGTGGCCGCATTTTTTCACGGAAGCCAGTTGGTCTTCGAAGTGAACGCCGGCGGCGCCTGCTTCGATCATGCTCTTCATCAGCTCGTAGGCGTTCAGTACGCCACCGAAGCCGGCTTCAGCGTCAGCCACGATCGGTGCGAAGTAGTCGATGTAACCTTCGTCGCCCGGGTTCTTGCCGGCTTTCCACTGGATCTGGTCAGCACGACGGAACGAGTTGTTGATGCGCTTGACCACGGTTGGAACCGAATCCACCGGGTACAGCGACTGGTCCGGGTACATCGATTCGGCGGAGTTGTTGTCCGCGGCTACTTGCCAGCCCGACAGGTAGATCGCCTGGATGCCGGCCTTGACTTGTTGCACAGCCTGGCCGCCGGTCAGGGCGCCCATGCAGTTGACGAAATCTTTCTCAGGGCGGAAGGACGGCTTGGCACCCTGGGTAACCAGATTCCAGAGCTTCTCGGCGCCCATTTTTGCAAAGGTGTGCTCAGGTTGAACCGAGCCACGCAGGCGGACGACGTCAGCAGCGGAGTAAGCGCGAGTCACGCCTTTCCAGCGTGGGTTTTCAGCCCAGTCTTTTTCGAGGGCTGCAATTTGCTGTTCGCGTGTCAGTGCCATGGAGATAAACCTCGTCGCATAGGTCTGGGGTGGAAAATTCCTGCTCCTGCCCACTACGCAAATCAGGCGTAAGAGGCTGCTCGCTGACCAGAAGCTTAGGCGGTCAAGTCGGGTTTGGCGGGGATGGCGACGGGATGAACGATGGGCTCGAGGGGAAGTGAGCAGGTAAGGGCGAACTGGCGAGCGCATTCGGGCGTCGTGGGCCTTGGTGCGAACTTCAGTGTGGAGCCGGGTTACCTAATTACGCTTCCGTCCCTCGGGACAACTTCGTTCCAGTCGGCAACCTCGTCAAACACACCTTGTGGGCGGTACAGACACGAATCGGTTCGCGGGGTAGGGTGCGAACAGCGACTCGAAAGCCCTTGCCAGGGCCTCTGATTAGCGGGAGCGAGGCCATCATGCCTTTGCTTTTTTGGCTCGTCAAACGTTTTGTAGTGCTTTTTTTCAAGCACTACATCTTTGGTCTAATACGACTAATCAGTCAGTTTTTGGTGCTTTAGTCCAAGGTGTCGACTTTCACCCGCAAAGTCATGTCATCCCGGCCCTGAGTCGAGTAGCTGCGGGTCAGGCCCTGTTTGTCGGCCTGAGTCTGACGATTCACGCCGGCCAGGGTGATCCACTCGCCCAGTCGGCCGCTGACAGTTGTGTCGGTACTTTGCACGTTCACTACATCGGGACGTTCCTGGCTCATCCGGTCACGGTTGGTACTGATAGCCAGATGAACGATGTCGCCGGTGACGCTGGCGGTGACGTAGAAACCCTGGGTGACATTGCGGTATTCAGTCTGGCTGCGCGGGTCGCCGTAGCTGTCGGTCTGGGTGCTGGTGAGCGGCACGCTTTGGCCGACCTGGATCAGCGCCGGTGCGCCTTCGCTGGCCTGAACCTGCTGGATACCGCCTTCACGGCTGTCGGTGCTGCGATTGATGATGCGGGTCTGATTCGGTGCGGCGCCATTTATCGAGTAGCCCTGATCGCCCTGAAAGTTGTTTTCATTGGTGTCGACGGTGATCAGCAAGCGTTTGGGGGCGGTGTCGAGTTGCGCGAGGAAGGCCTTGAGTTCGTCGATCTTGCCGGGGTCGGCATTGACGATCAGTTGGTTGCCGTAGGCGCTGACCTTGCCGTCCTTGCCGATGAAATCCTGCGCCACTGGCAGCAGGTCGGCGCTGGTGCGGTAATTCAGGGGCACGATCTCGGTGGCGGCCATGACCGAAAAACTGCAGGTCAGCAGCAGCGTGGTGAGCAGGGTGCGTAGGGACATATCCGTTATCTCCGCTTTCAAAGTCTTGATGATATTGCCAGTTTGTCGGCCTGGCGTGGTGCGAGTTGAATCACAGACAGCAAAACGCCCCGGCATCCGAGAATGGCGGGGCGTTTTGTGGTGTTCTTGATATGTATTTGTGGTGAGGTGAGGGGGCTTGCCCCCTCACCACAGGGAATCAAGTCGAGTGACGCACCATGTCTACATGGGGAATCCCGGCTTCCAGGAATTCCTCACTGACCATGCTGAAACCCAGGCGCTCATAGAACGCCGTGGCTTGCACTTGCGCGCTCAGCATCTGCTGCTTCAGCCCGCGCTTCTCGGCTTCACCGATCACCGCTTGCATCAGCGCATCGCCAACCTTCATGCCGCGCCAGTCTTTCAGTACCGACACCCGGCCGATGTGACCGTCGGGCAACAGGCGGGCGGTGCCGATCGGAAAGTCGCCTTCGAAGGCCAGGAAATGCACCGCTGTGGCGTCATCGGCATCCCATTCCAGTTCAGGCGGAACGGATTGCTCGGCGACGAATACCGCTTCACGAATGCGCCGGATCTCGGCGTTGTCCTTTTGCCAGTCTGCGACACGTACGTGAATCTTATTCATCGGCAAACCCCAGGCTGCCCTGCTTGACCAGTTCACATAGCAGGCCACGGCCGTCTTCGTCGCTCAGCCATGGGCCGAGGTTATCGATATGCAGGGCGTCGGCGGCGCAGATCATTTTCAGCAGCTCGCGCAGCTTGCCCGGCAGGTAACGGCTCTGGCCGCTGGCGAACAGCAGCAGGTCGTCGTCGACTTCCGACCAGGCCAGACGTGCACTCGGGTTGCGAATCAGCACGGCACCTTCTTCGAGCGCACTGAGGAAGTCTTGCTCTTCGACTTCTTCCGGGCCGACCACCAGTTCCGGGTAGCGCGGCTCGGTCATGAACTGGCCGAACCAGGTCAGCAGCAGGCGCTCGTCGCTCATGTGCTCGGCCAGCAGGCTTTTGAGGCGATCGAGGGCATCGTGCTGGATCTGATGGGGATCGACCGCCGGCAGGGCGTCGGCGTCGGTGTAGCGCTCTTCGTCCGTCAGGAACTGGCTGAGGAAGTCGGTGAAGTGGGTCAGCACTTCAGCGGCGCTCGGGGCGCGGAAGCCGACCGAGTAGGTCATGCAATCATCGACAGCCACACCAGAATGAGCCAGGCGCGGCGGCAGGTAGAGCATGTCGCCCGGTTCCAGCACCCACTCATCGGTGGCTTCGAAATCGGCGAGGATGCGCAGGTCGGCGTGTTGCAGCAGCGGGCTCTCGGAATCGCACATCTGGCCGATTTTCCAGTTGCGCTTGCCGTGGCCTTGCAGCAGGAACACGTCGTAGTTATCGAAGTGCGGACCGACGCTACCACCCGGGGCGGCAAAGCTGATCATCACGTCGTCGACGCGCCAGCTCGGCAGAAAACGGAAATTTTCCAGCAGTTCGGCAACTTCCGGCACGAATTGGTCGACGGCTTGCACCAGCAGAGTCCATTCGCGTTCCGGCAGTTTGCTGAATTCGTCTTCGGCGAACGGGCCGCGGCGCAATTCCCAAGGGCGCTCGCCGTGCTCGATCACCAGGCGCGATTCGACTTCTTCTTCCAGCGCCAGGCCGGCCAGTTCGTCGGCGTCGATCGGGCTTTCGAAATCAGGAATCGCCTGACGGATCAGCAGGGGTTTTTTCTGCCAGTAGTCGCGCAGGAATTCCCGTGCCGTGATGCCGCCCAGAAGTTGAAGAGGAATATCAGGATTCATGTGTAACCTATTGAAAAAATGCACTTTTCAGACGGGAATAAAAACGCCCGGCGGCGCCGGGCGTCTCAAACGGGTAGAGCGGTCGATCAGATGCGTTTGGCTTGTGCCACAGCGTTGCCGATGTAGTTGGCCGGGGTAAGCAGTTTCAGCTCAGCCTTGGCGGCGGCTGGCATGTCCAGGCCGTCGATGAAGGTTTGCAGTGCTTCAGGGCTGATGCCTTTGCCGCGCGTCAGCTCTTTGAGCTTCTCGTACGGGTTTTCGATGTTGTAGCGACGCATCACGGTCTGGATTGGCTCGGCCAATACTTCCCAGCAAGCGTCCAGGTCGGCGGCAATCTTTTGCTCGTTGAGCTCCAGTTTGCTGATGCCTTTGAGGCTGGCTTCGTACGCGATCACGCTGTGGGCGAAGCCGACACCGAGGTTGCGCAGTACGGTGGAGTCGGTCAGGTCGCGCTGCCAGCGGGAGATTGGCAGTTTACTCGCCAGGTGCTGGAACAGTGCGTTGGCGATGCCCAGATTGCCTTCGGAGTTTTCGAAGTCGATCGGGTTGACCTTGTGCGGCATGGTCGACGAACCGATTTCGCCAGCGATGGTGCGCTGTTTGAAATAACCCAGGGAGATGTAGCCC
The DNA here is from genome assembly GCF_059506005.1 of Pseudomonas sp. Pseusp18. Lineage (NCBI taxonomy): Bacteria > Pseudomonadati > Pseudomonadota > Gammaproteobacteria > Pseudomonadales > Pseudomonadaceae > Pseudomonas > Pseudomonas sp. Pseusp18. The sequence goes on along the minus strand of NZ_CP169240.1, from coordinate 4,202,163 downwards.
CAGATGTCGCGGTCGAAGTCGATCAGGATGGTGTTGAAGCGCGCGATCGCGTCGAACAGCTCGGCGATATAGTCATGCGGTTCGATCTGCGTGGTGTACGGGTTGAAGCCCAGGCCCAGCTCGTCTTCGATGAAGGCGCGAGCGTTGGCTTCCCAGTCGATCTCAGGGTAGGCCGACAGGTGAGCGTTGTAGTTGCCGACGGCGCCGTTGATCTTGCCCAGCAGCGGAACGGCAGCGACTTGAGCGATTTGACGCTCCAGACGGTAAACCACGTTCGCCAGTTCTTTGCCCAGGGTGGTCGGCGATGCCGGTTGACCGTGGGTGCGCGACAGCATCGGCACGTCTGCGAAACGGATGGCCAGTTCGCGGATGGCGTTGGCGGTCTGGCGCATCAGCGGCAGCATCACGTCATCACGGCCTTCACGCAGCATCAGGGCGTGGGACAGGTTGTTGATGTCCTCGCTGGTGCAGGCAAAGTGGATGAACTCGCTGACCTTGGCCAGTTCCGGCAGCTTGGCCGCCTGCTCTTTAAGCAGGTATTCAATGGCTTTGACGTCGTGGTTGGTGGTGCGCTCGATCTCTTTGACACGCTCGGCGTGCTCCAGAGAGAAGTTTTCCGCCAGGGTGTTCAACACCGCGTTGGCTTCGGCGGAGAACGCCGGCACTTCGCTGATGGCAGGGTGAGCGGCCAGGCGCTGGAGCCAGCGCACTTCAACCAGAACGCGAGCACGGATCAGACCGTATTCGCTGAAAATTGGGCGCAGGGCCTGGGTTTTGCCGGCGTAGCGGCCGTCAACAGGGGAAACCGCAGTGAGCGAAGAGAGCTGCATGGGGTGTTCTCGGACAGTCGGGCAACGAAATGGGGCGCGTATCATACATGAAAAAAATCCGCCGGTCCGTTGCCAACTGACCGGCGTATTACGCGTTACTGACTACAAAACGGTATTGCGGGCGCGGTTCAGCTGCTGCGCATCAGCGGGTAAAGCTCTTTAAGCAACTTGCGTCGGCTGATCACCAACTGCCAGCGATGACCGCCCAACTGCCGCCACAGGCGTGCCGAACGAATCCCGGCCAGCAACAGTGCGCGGATTTTCGAGGCATTGCTCGGTTGTTGCAGGTTGCGCATGTCGCCATGCACCTGAATCCGTTGGCGCAAGGTGCTCAGGGTGTCCTGGTACAGCGCACCGCAAGCGGCGATCACGTTTTCGTGGGCCGGGCCGAAGTGTTCGACCTGGGACTGAATCTGCGGCAGGCGTTTGCCGATCACGTCCAGCATGTCATTACGCTTGGCCAATTGGCGCTCCAGCCCCAGCATCGCCAGGGCATAGCGCAGTGGTTCACGCTGAAGGGTACTGGGGTCGCGTTCCAGGGCGCCGATCAATGCGCGATAGCCTTCGCGCAAATTGATGTCGTCGCCGCCGTACACTTCCAGAGTGTCCTTGGGGTCGCGAATCAACAGGCTGCCGAGCATGCAAGTCAGGCCGGCTTCGTTGGTCTGGCCGGTCTTGGCTATCTTGTCGACCAGCACGGCGGCGAGAAACACGCCGCCCAGGGCCGTCAGTTGCTCCTGAGTCGGGCTCATGAACGCTGGACCTTGCTGGTCCAGGGTTCGGCCACTTCGATCACGCCGCCGCCGAGGCAGATTTCACCGTCGTAGAACACCACGGATTGGCCCGGAGTGACCGCGCGTTGCGGGTCATCAAAGGTGGCGCGGTAGCCGGTGGCGGTCTTTTCCAGGGTGCAAGGCTGGTCGCTCTGGCGATAACGCACCTTGGCGGTCAGCCTGCGCGGCTCGGTCAAATCGATCGGGTTGACCCAATAGATGTCCGAGGCGAGCAGGGCGCGGGAGAACAGCCACGGGTGGTCATTGCCCTGGCCAACGATCAACTCGTTGTGTTCCAGGTCCTTGATCAGCACGTACCATGGCTCTTCACCGGCGTCTTTCAGGCCGCCGATGCCCAGACCCTGCCGCTGGCCGATGGTGTGATACATCAGGCCATGGTGACGGCCGATGACTTCACCGTCGGTGGTCTTGATCTCGCCGGGCTGGGCCGGCAGGTATTGCTTGAGGAAGTCGCTGAAGCGGCGTTCGCCGATAAAGCAGATTCCGGTGGAATCCTTTTTCTTCGCGGTGGCCAGGTCGTGTTTCTCGGCAATCGCGCGCACTTCGGGTTTTTCCAGCTCGCCGACCGGGAACAGCGTCTTGGCGATCTGTTCGCCGCCGACGGCGTGCAGGAAGTAGCTCTGGTCCTTGTTCGGATCCAGGCCCTTGAGCAGTTCGGTGCGACCATCGATGTCGCGGCGACGCACGTAGTGGCCGGTGGCGATCAGGTCGGCGCCGAGCATCATGGCGTAGTCGAGGAACGCCTTGAACTTGATCTCGCGGTTGCACAGGATGTCCGGGTTCGGCGTGCGGCCGGCCTTGTATTCGGCCAGGAAGTGCTCGAACACGTTGTCCCAGTACTCGGCGGCGAAGTTGGCGGTGTGCAGCTTGATGCCAATCTTGTCGCACACGGCCTGTGCGTCCGCCAGGTCATCCATGGCGGTGCAGTATTCCGTTCCATCGTCTTCTTCCCAGTTCTTCATGAACAGGCCTTCCACCTCATAACCCTGCTCGATCAGCAGGAGAGCGGAAACGGAAGAGTCCACGCCGCCGGACATACCGACAATGACGCGCTTCTTTTGTGTGGCAGAAGGGGCTGGATCACGCATAGGGATTTAATGAGTGTCTTGAAAAAGGACGCGATTCTAGCAGGCTCAAGCCTGCAAGGCTAAAGAGAAGGGCGGATCAGCTCGAGGCTGAAGTGTTTACCGTCCAGATAATCATCGATGCAGCGGATGATCAGCTCACTGCGCCAGTTTGCGCGCTGTTGCAGCAGTTCGTCACGCGTCAGCCATTTTGCGCCGACAATACCGTCGTCCAATTGATAATCGGGATGGTGTTTCAGCGCTTTGGCGGTGAAGCAGACGCGTTGATAGGTCACTCCGTTGCTCGGGGCGGTGTAGAGATAAATGCCTATTACGCCGGTTGGCTCGACGTCCCAGCCGGTTTCTTCGAGGGTTTCGCGTACGGCGGCCTCGATCAGGGTTTCGTCCGGGTCCAGATGACCGGCGGGCTGATTGAGCACCGTTCGTCCGTGTTTGGATTCTTCGACCATCAGGAAGCGACCGTTGTCTTCGACGATGGTGGCGACGGTGATGTGGGGTAGCCAATCCATGAAATGTCCTCGATTCATTATGGGGTGCTACAAAGGTTGCGTGTGCCACAAACAGAAACCCCGGCACTGGGCCGGGGCTTCCTTGCATCCTTACAACCTTAAACCAGCGCAGCAATCGCGGCGTTGAAGGTTGCGCTCGGGCGCATGGCCTTGCTGATCAGCTCGGCATTGGCGTGGTAGTAACCGCCGATGTCCACTGGCTTGCCCTGAACGGCGTTGAGCTCGGCAACGATGGTTGCTTCGTTCGCGGTCAGGGTTTTGGCCAGCTCGCCGAACTGCGCTTGCAGTACAGCGTCTTCGGTCTGGGCGGCCAGGGCCTGAGCCCAGTACAGCGCCAGGTAGAAGTGGCTGCCGCGGTTGTCGATGTTGCCGACTTTGCGCGATGGCGACTTGTTGTTGTCGAGGAACTGGCCAGTGGCCTGATCCAGAGTCTTGGCCAGCACCAGCGCTTTAGGGTTGTTGTAAGTCACACCCAAATGCTCAAGGGAAGCGGCCAGGGCCAGGAACTCGCCCAGGGAATCCCAACGCAGGAAGTTTTCTTCCAGCAGTTGCTGAACGTGCTTCGGTGCCGAACCGCCAGCGCCGGTTTCGAACAGACCGCCGCCATTCATCAGCGGAACGATCGACAGCATCTTGGCGCTGGTGCCCAGTTCCATGATCGGGAACAGGTCAGTCAGGTAGTCGCGCAATACGTTGCCGGTCACCGAAATGGTGTCGAGGCCGGAGCGAGTACGCTCCAGGGTGAACTTCATCGCCTCGACTGGCGACATGATGCGGATGTCCAGGCCAGAAGTGTCGTGATCCTTCAGGTAAGCCTGAACTTTCTCGATCACTACGCCGTCGTGGGCGCGCATTGGGTCCAGCCAGAAAATCGCCGGAGTGCTGCTTGCGCGAGCACGGTTGACGGCCAGTTTGACCCAGTCCTGGATCGGTGCGTCTTTGGTCTGGCACATGCGGAAGATGTCGCCGGCTTCAACCGACTGTTCCAGCAGCAGGGTGCCTTTGCTGTCGGTGACACGAACAACGCCGTTGGCCTTGATCTGGAACGTCTTGTCGTGCGAGCCGTACTCTTCGGCTTTTTTCGCCATCAGGCCAACGTTTGGCACGCTGCCCATGGTGGTCGGATCGAAGGCGCCGTTTGCCTTGCAGTCTTCAATCACCGCCTGGTAGATGGTGGCGTAGCAGCGATCCGGGATCACGGCCTTGGTGTCGTGCAGCTGGCCGTCGGTGCCCCACATCTTGCCGGAGTCACGGATCATTGCTGGCATCGAGGCGTCGACGATGACGTCGCTCGGCACGTGCAGGTTGGTGATGCCTTTGTCGGAGTTGACCATAGCCAGCGAAGGGCGAACGGCGTAGACCGCCTGGATGTCCGCTTCGATCTGCGCTTGTTGATCGCCAGGCAAAGCCTTGATGCGAGCGTACAGGTCGCCGATGCCGTTGTTCAGGTTGAAGCCGATCTGCGCCAGCACGTCAGCGTGCTTGGCCAGTGCGTCTTTATAGAACTCGGCAACGATCTGGCCGAACATGATCGGGTCGGAGACCTTCATCATGGTGGCTTTGAGGTGAACCGACAGCAGCACGCCTTTGGCCTTGGCGTCTTCGATCTCGGCTGCGATGAAGCTGCGCAGCGCGTTTTTGCTCATGACCGCGCAATCGAGGATCTCACCGGCTTGTACGGTGGTTTTTTCTTTCAGGACGGTGGTGGTGCCGTCTTGAGCGATCAGTTCGATTTTAACGGCGTCAGCGGCGTCGATCAGGGCGGCTTTTTCGCTGCCGTAGAAATCGCCGGTGCTCATGTGAGCCACGTGGGACTTGGAGTCCTTGGCCCAGGCGCCCATTTTGTGCGGGTGCTTGCGCGCATAGTTCTTGACCGACAGCGGTGCACGACGATCGGAGTTGCCTTCACGCAGAACCGGGTTTACGGCGCTGCCCTTGATCTTGTCGTAGCGGGCCTTGGCTTCTTTGTCGGCGTCGCTGGTCACGGTTTCCGGGTAGTCCGGCAGTGCATAGCCCTGGGCTTGCAGCTCTTTGATCGCGGCCTGCAGTTGCGGAACCGAAGCGCTGATGTTCGGCAGCTTGATGATGTTGGCTTCAGGTGTAACGGCCAGGTCGCCCAGTTCGGCGAGGTGGTCGGCTACCGCTTTGTCACCCAATTGCTCGGGGAAGCTGGCCAGGATGCGCCCTGCAAGAGAGATATCGCGGGTTTCAACGGCGATATCAGCGGAGGCGGTGAAGGCCTCTACGATAGGCAGCAGTGAATAGGTGGCGAGGGCTGGGGCTTCGTCGGTGAAGGTATAGATGATCTTCGAGCGGGTGGGCATATTCGGATTAACTCTCTCTTCTTTGCTAAAGCGTGCACAGAAACTCGAGGGGCGCCGGGTAAGCGCGTTCGTTCAAAGTCATCCATGAGCCGAATGTCGAGGTTTCTTTGCTGTGATGTTGGGTGCATCGGTCGAGCGTCAAGCGGGTGGACTGCGGTAACAATCCTGCTTTTTCGGGCCCGGAGTCTCGTAATAGAGAGATCGGCCGTCGTGACTCTGTGGTCAGCGGCGGCATTATACATAGGTAGCTGGCAATCTGCCGATGGTTCATATGCAACGATTCTCGTCCATTGGTCTAAAGGTCGCAGGCAGGTGTGGGGAGTAGCCTTGTATGGCGTGCTTGAGTTTGGCGCTTTTCCCTTTACTTTCAGGCTTGTAGGTCGCGAACTGTGCAGCTTTGCGGCAGATGGACGGAACATAGGGTTTGCGCGCCGATTCAACTGGGGTACGCTCGGGACAAGCCAGATGTTCAATCCAAACAATGGAGTTCAGCATGGGATACAAGAAGATTCAGGTTCCAGCCGTCGGCGAAAAAATCACCGTCAACGCGGACCATTCTCTCAATGTTCCTAACAACCCGATCATCCCCTTCATTGAAGGCGATGGTATTGGTGTTGATATCAGCCCGGTCATGATCAAGGTTGTCGATGCTGCTGTTAAGAAGGCTTACGGCGGCGAGCGCAAAATTTCCTGGATGGAAGTCTACGCCGGGGAGAAAGCGACTCAGGTTTACGATCAGGACACCTGGCTGCCTCAGGAAACCCTGGACGCGGTCAAGGATTACGTGGTTTCCATCAAGGGCCCTCTGACCACGCCGGTCGGCGGTGGCATCCGTTCCCTGAACGTGGCGCTGCGCCAGCAACTCGACCTGTATGTGTGCCTGCGTCCAGTGCGCTGGTTCGAAGGCGTACCGAGCCCGGTCAAGAAACCAGGCGACGTCGACATGACCATCTTCCGCGAAAACTCGGAAGACATTTATGCCGGCATCGAATGGAAGGCCGGTTCGCCGGAAGCGACCAAGGTCATCAAGTTCCTTAAAGAAGAAATGGGCGTCACCAAGATCCGTTTCGACCAGAATTGCGGTATCGGCGTCAAGCCGGTTTCCCTGGAAGGCACCAAGCGTCTGGCGCGCAAGGCTCTGCAATATGTGGTCGACAATGACCGCGACTCGCTGACCATCGTGCACAAAGGCAACATCATGAAGTTCACCGAAGGTGCCTTCAAGGAATGGGCCTACGAAGTGGCGGCCGAAGAATTCGGTGCGACCCTGCTCGATGGCGGTCCGTGGATGCAGTTCAAGAACCCGAAAACCGGCAAGAACGTCATCGTCAAGGACGCCATCGCCGACGCCATGCTTCAGCAGATCCTGCTGCGTCCGGCCGAGTACGATGTGATCGCCACCCTGAACCTCAACGGTGACTACCTCTCCGACGCCCTGGCGGCGGAAGTGGGCGGTATCGGTATTGCGCCGGGTGCGAACCTGTCCGACACCGTGGCCATGTTCGAAGCCACCCACGGCACCGCGCCGAAGTACGCCGGCAAGGACCAGGTCAACCCGGGTTCGCTGATTCTGTCCGCTGAAATGATGCTGCGCCACATGGGCTGGACCGAAGCGGCCGATCTGATCATCAAGGGCACCAATGGCGCCATTGGTGCTAAAACCGTGACCTACGACTTCGAGCGTCTGATGGACGGTGCCAAACTGGTGTCGTCTTCGGGCTTCGGTGATGCGCTGATCTCGCACATGTAAGCGAAGAGCGGCTGCAATAAAACCGCCCGGCTTGAGTGATCGAGTCGGGCGGTTTTTTTATGACTGGATGCCTTGGGTGGTATGAATCAGCTCACGGCTTTGGCGTGGCTGCTGGTAGCGGCTGCTGCTGCGGCTGCTGCGGCTGCTGCGTCAATGGCCACTTTGTCCATAATTTTGACGGCATGCAGCCCCTTGGGGCCTTGAACAATGTCAAAGTATACGGCTTGCCCGGCCTTGAGGGTCTTGTATCCATTCATATCAATGGCTGAGTAGTGGGCAAAGAAATCGATTTCTTTTCCGTCCTCGTCACGACCTTCCCTGGCGTCGGTATTAATGAAACCGAACCCCTTGGCATTGTTGAACCATTTCACCTTACCGACAGCCATACCCATATCCCTCTGCAACAGACTCCATCACTGGAGTATCATCCAGTTAATCCGCAGTCTAATCTTGCAAACAGGATTGACTCCGCGGACCTTTTTTACCCACTGTGGGCTCTATTGGTTGTAACACCGTTTTCCCGATAGTCAAGGTGACCGGGTAGTCGGAGTTGAAATCGTCGATGGGCGCCCCCACCACTGTATTTGCACAACTGACGAACCTTTCTTTCCATGCATGCAATCAGCCAGATTCGACTAACATTCAATCAGGATCGCCCTGATTTACACGACGACGATTCCGCAGGCATTGCTGTTCAGGAGGCTAAGCCTGCTTTACAGGCGCCGCCTATGTACAAGGTGGTTTTGTTCAACGATGACTACACACCGATGGATTTCGTCGTCGAAGTGCTCGAGGTGTTTTTTAACCTGAATCGCGAGCTGGCGACCAAGGTCATGCTGGCCGTCCATACAGAAGGACGGGCAGTATGTGGAGTGTTTACCCGCGACATCGCCGAGACCAAGGCCATGCAGGTCAACCAGTACGCCAGGGAAAGCCAGCATCCGCTACTCTGTGAAATCGAGAAGGACGGTTAATCGCCGACCACTTGGGTATGAGGTGAAGCTATGTTAAACCGCGAGCTCGAAGTCACCCTCAATCTAGCCTTCAAGGAGGCTCGTTCGAAGCGTCATGAATTCATGACCGTCGAACACCTGCTGCTGGCCCTATTGGATAATGAGGCTGCCGCTACCGTTTTGCGTGCCTGCGGCGCAAACCTCGACAAACTCAAGCATGACCTGCAGGAGTTCATCGACTCCACCACGCCATTGATCCCCTTGCATGACGAGGATCGTGAAACCCAGCCAACCCTGGGCTTCCAGCGTGTACTGCAACGTGCTGTCTTTCATGTACAGAGCTCGGGCAAACGCGAAGTGACTGGCGCCAACGTGCTGGTCGCGATCTTCAGTGAGCAAGAGAGTCAGGCAGTGTTTCTGCTGAAACAGCAGAGCGTTGCGCGCATTGATGTCGTCAACTACATCGCCCATGGCATTTCCAAAGTACCAGGGCATGGCGATCACTCTGAAGGTGAACAAGATATGCAGGACGACGAGGGCGGTGAGTCTTCTTCTTCAGGCAATCCTCTGGATGCTTATGCCAGCAACCTCAACGAGCTCGCGCGCCAGGGTCGTATCGATCCATTGGTAGGCCGTGAACTCGAAGTCGAGCGCGTCGCGCAGATCCTGGCGCGTCGTCGCAAAAACAATCCGTTGCTGGTGGGCGAGGCGGGCGTGGGTAAAACCGCGATTGCCGAAGGTCTGGCCAAACGCATTGTCGACAATCAGGTGCCGGACCTGCTGGCCAACAGCGTGGTGTATTCCCTCGATCTGGGGGCTTTGCTGGCCGGAACCAAATACCGCGGCGATTTCGAGAAGCGCTTCAAGGCGTTGCTCAATGAACTGAAAAAACGTCCGCAGGCGATCCTGTTCATCGACGAGATCCACACCATCATCGGTGCGGGCGCTGCGTCCGGTGGCGTCATGGATGCCTCGAACCTGCTCAAGCCATTACTGTCGTCGGGCGATATCCGTTGCATCGGTTCGACCACGTTCCAGGAATTCCGCGGGATCTTCGAGAAGGACCGTGCTTTGGCCCGGCGCTTCCAGAAGGTCGATGTGTCGGAGCCTTCGGTGGAAGACACCATCGGTATCCTGCGTGGCCTGAAAGGGCGTTTCGAGCTCCATCACAACATTGAATACAGTGATGAAGCCCTGCGCGCCGCTGCCGAACTGGCGTCGCGTTACATCAATGACCGGCACATGCCAGACAAAGCCATCGACGTCATCGATGAGGCGGGCGCCTATCAGCGTCTGCAGCCGGTCGAGAAACGCGTGAAACGCATCGAGGTGCCTCAGGTCGAGGACATCGTTGCGAAAATCGCGCGAATTCCGCCAAAACACGTCACCAGCTCCGACAAAGAGCTGCTGCGCAACCTTGAGCGTGACCTGAAGCTCACGGTATTCGGTCAGGATGCGGCGATCGACTCACTGTCGACCGCGATCAAACTGTCCCGTGCCGGCCTCAAGTCGCCTGACAAGCCCGTCGGTTCGTTCCTGTTCGCAGGCCCGACCGGTGTCGGTAAAACCGAAGCTGCGCGTCAGCTGGCCAAGGCGTTGGGGGTCGAGCTGGTTCGCTTCGACATGTCCGAGTACATGGAGCGCCACACCGTATCGCGTCTGATCGGTGCGCCTCCAGGCTATGTCGGGTTCGACCAGGGCGGTCTGCTGACCGAAGCCATCACCAAGCAGCCTCACTGCGTATTGTTGCTCGATGAAATCGAGAAGGCGCATCCGGAAGTTTTCAACCTGCTGTTGCAGGTCATGGACCACGGTACGCTGACCGATAACAACGGGCGCAAGGCGGACTTCCGTAACGTGATCGTCATCATGACGACCAACGCCGGTGCCGAGACTGCAGCGCGTGCTTCGATCGGTTTCACCTATCAGGACCACTCGTCCGATGCGATGGAAGTGATCAAGAAGAGCTTCACGCCGGAATTCCGCAACCGTCTGGACACCATTATCCAGTTTGGTCGCCTCAGTCATGAGGTCATCAAAAGCGTGGTGGACAAGTTCCTTACCGAACTTCAGGCGCAGCTGGAAGACAAGCGTGTGCTGCTGGAAGTCACCGACGCTGCTCGCAGCTGGCTGGCTGCCGGTGGTTACGACGTGACCATGGGGGCTCGACCAATGGCGCGCTTGATTCAGGACAAGATCAAGCGTCCGCTGGCGGAGGAGATTCTCTTTGGCGAACTGGCTGAGCATGGCGGTGTGGTGCACATCGACATCAAGGACGGCGAGCTGACCTTCGAGTACGAGACCACGGCTGAAATGGCCTGACGTTAACCGCAACAAAGCAAAAGGCGCCGAAAGGCGCCTTTTTGCTGTCTGGCCGACACACCGACACCCCCCCCTGCGCAATCGGGTTTCGGCGGCCGTTAAATCGCAGGCAAACAAAAACGCCCGGCATAGCCGGGCGTTTTGTATTGACTTGATTAGCGAGCGCGGTAGGTGATGCGCCCTTTGCTCAAGTCATAGGGCGTCAGCTCGACGCGCACTTTGTCGCCGGTAAGAATACGAATGTAGTTCTTGCGCATCTTGCCGGAGATATGCGCGGTTACGACGTGCCCATTTTCCAACTCCACACGAAACATGGTGTTGGGCAGGGTGTCGACGACAGTGCCTTCCATTTCGAAGCTGTCTTCTTTCGACATGCAGTAAAGCCCTCGGTGTCCAATGAATGGCCCGGTGCAACTGCGCCAGGCAAAAGCGGCGTGCATTGTGCCCGAAAAGTGGGGTTTAAGCCAAGGGGTTCTAGTTCAGGATGACCCAACGTTGATTAATCAGCAGTTCGATAGGGCGATATTGGGTCTTGTAGCTCATTTTTTTGCAGTTTTTGATCCAGTAGCCGAGATAGACCGCTTCCAGCCCCAGGCGCCCGGCTTCGGCAATCTGCCAGAGAATCGCGTAACGCCCAAGGCTGCGACGCTCCTCGCCAGGCTCGTAGAAGGTGTACACCGCTGACAGGCCATTGGGCAGCAAGTCGGTGACGGCCACCGCCACCAGTCGGCCTTCGAGACGAAATTCGTAGAAGCGGGAGAACGGCAGGTCACGCACCAGGAAGGTCGAGAACTGATCGCGACTCGGCGGATACATATCGCCGTCGGCGTGGCGCTGTTCGATGTAGCGCTGATAGAGGTCGAAATACTCCTCGCTGAACGTTGGTCGGGCCGGGCGTACCTGCAGGTCGGCATTGCGTTTGAGAATGCGTTTCTGCTGGCGGTTGGGGGTAAATTGCGCTACAGGAATGCGCGCCGGTACGCACGCATTGCAATTCTGGCAATGGGGCCGGTAGAGATGATCGCCACTGCGACGAAAGCCCATTTCCGACAGATCTGCGTAGACATGCACATCCATGGGCTGACTGGGATCGAGGAACAGCGTAGTGGCCTGCTCCTCGGGCAGATAACTGCAAGAGTGGGGCTGAGTGGCATAGAACTTCAAACGCGCCAACTCGGTCATGATCAACCCTCGGGATAAACTTTTGATAAGGGGACTTTCTCAATTCGTCTCCCCGCATTAAGTGTAAGCCACACGGGCCAATGTCGCTCAGCAAACCCAGGTGGCACGACCGGGTTGATCCAGGTGCCGGGCAAGGTAGCCGGCAAACTCGGTGCGGGGAATCGCTCGGGCGCCCAGGCTATGCAGATGATCGGTAGGCATCTGGCAATCGATCAGCACAAAACCTGAGTCTTTCAGATGTCGCACCAGCGTGGCAAAGCCATATTTGGAGGCGTTGTCGGCGCGGCTGAACATCGACTCACCGAAAAACAGCTGTCCCATGGCCAGGCCGTAGAGCCCGCCGACCAGCACGCCATCGTCCCAGACCTCCACCGAATGGGCGTAGCCGCGCCTGTGCAGTTCGACGTAGGCGTCCTGCATCGCTTGGGTGATCCAGGTGCCATCGGCGTACTCGCGCGGCGCGGCGCAGGCGCTGATGACTGCGGCAAAATCCCGATCGAAGGTCACTTGATAGCGTTGTTGGCGCAGCAGTTTATTCAGGCTGCGGGAGACATGCAGTTCGTCGGGAAACAGCACCGTGCGCGGATCCGGCGACCACCAGAGAATCGGTTGGCCTTCCGAGAACCACGGAAAGCAGCCATGGCGATACGCCTGAATCAGACGGTCGGCGGACAGATCGCCGCCCGCGGCCAGCAGTCCGTTGGGGTCGCGCATGGCTTTTTCCAGCGGCGGAAAAGTCAGGGTATTGCGTTGTAACCAAGTCAGCATGGCATCCGGGCTTGCAGAAGGGGAGGGCGGTGGCGGGCCGATAAACCCGCCAGATAGAAGGTTAACCGTCAAACGCCGGGAATGTCATCGAGATACTTCTCGGCATCCAGCGCAGCCATGCAACCGGCTCCGGCAGAGGTCACTGCCTGGCGGTAAACGTGGTCGGCCACGTCGCCGGCGGCGAATACACCCTGGATGGCGGTGGCGGTGGCGTCGCCTTCACTGCCGCCCTTGACCAGCAGGTAGCCGTTGCGCATCTGCAGCTGGCCCTGGAACAGGTCGGTGTTGGGTTTGTGGCCGATGGCGATGAACACGCCGGCCAGCGACAGTTCAGCGGTTTCGCCGGTATGGCTGTGACGCAGGCGGGCGCCGGTCACGCCGCTGGCGTCACCGAGTATTTCGTCCAGGTTCTGGTTCCAGTGCAGGCGGATATTGCCGTTGGCGGCTTTTTCGAAGAGCTTGTCCTGCAGGATCTTCTCCGAGCGCAGTTTGTCGCGACGGTGAATCAGATGAACCTCCTTGGCGATGTTCGACAGGTACAGGGCTTCTTCCACCGCGGTGTTGCCGCCGCCGACCACTGCGACCACCTGGTTGCGATAGAAGAAACCATCGCAGGTGGCGCAGGCCGAAACCCCTTTGCCGGCAAAGGCTTCTTCCGATGGCAGCCCCAGGTATTGGGCCGAAGCGCCGGTGGCGATAATCAGCGCATCGCAGGTGTAGGTGCCGCTGTCGCCGATGAGCTCGAACGGGCGCTGTTGCAACTTGGCGGTATGGATGTGGTCGTAAACGATCTCGGTGTCGAAGCGTTCGGCGTGTTTCTGCATGCGTTCCATCAGCACCGGGCCGGTCAGGCCTTCGACGTCGCCGGGCCAGTTGTCGACTTCGACGGTGGTGGTCAGCTGGCCACCGGCCTGTATGCCGGTAATGACAACGGGTTTGAGGTTGGCGCGAGCGGCATAAACGGCTGCGCTGTAACCGGCAGGGCCGGAACCCAGAATGATCAGGCGGGAATGCTTCGCTTCACTCATAAAAACACCTCATAAGCCTTTGTCACAAAAGAGAATGCATGCTCAAATTGGACTGCGCGTATTGTGCTGTTGGCTATGCTGGAACCAAGGGTCTCAAGCATGGCATTGGGCGAACAAACCCGTACAATGCCCGCTTGTAACAGTGTTTGTATCAAAAAAGCGCTGCGTGCCGTATTTCGAAAAGCCGGGGCACAGTGTTAAAAGTAGTCCCGGTTGGGACTGTTAACTTTTTTACCTGCCTGGATTGGGCAGTTTTTATAGTCATTCAACAGATGGACGCGCCAAGGGCGCAGGAAAAGAAGCGTTTTGAAGAAATCCACCGCAGCACCTAAAACAGTCGTTCCGCTCTGGCGCCAGCAATTGCACTACCGGCTCAAGGAAGGTGCATTGATCGCCATCGGTGCCTTGTGCCTGTTCCTGATGATGGCCTTGTTGACCTATGGCAAGGACGATCCGGGCTGGAGCCATAACAGCAAGATCGACGACGTACAGAACTTCGGCGGGCCTGCCGGCTCTTACAGCGCCGACATCCTGTTCATGGTCCTGGGTTACTTCGCCTACATTTTCCCGCTATTGCTGGCGATCAAAGCCTATCAGATCTTCCGTCAGCGCCACGAGCCATGGCAGTGGAGCGGCTGGCTGTTTTCCTGGCGCCTGATCGGCCTGGTGTTTCTGGTGCTGTCGGGCGCGGCGCTGGCCCATATCCATTTCCATGCGGCGACCGGTCTGCCGGCCGGCGCGGGCGGCGCTTTGGGTGAAAGCCTCGGCGACCTGGCGAAGAATGCCCTGAATATTCAGGGCAGCACGCTGCTGTTCATTGCGCTGTTCCTGTTCGGCCTGACGGTATTCACCGACCTGTCGTGGTTCAAGGTGATGGACGTCACCGGCAAGATCACCCTCGATTTGTTCGAATTGTTTCAGGGCGCGGCCAATCGCTGGTGGGCAGCCCGTACCGAACGCAAGCAACTGGTCGCCCAGCTACGTGAAGTCGACGATCGCGTGCATGACGTGGTTGCGCCGACGGTCACCGACAAGCGTGAGCAGGCCAAGGTCAAGGAACGCCTGATCGAGCGCGAGCAGGCCCTGAGCAAGCACATGTCCGAGCGTGAAAAGCAGGTGCCGCCGGTGATTGCTCCCGCGCCGCCCAAACCGGCCGCTCCGAGCAAGCGCGTGGAAAAAGAGAAACAGGCGCCGTTGTTCGTCGACAGCGCCGTGGAAGGCACCTTGCCGCCGATTTCGATTCTCGACCCGGCGGAAAAGAAACAACTCAATTATTCGCCTGAATCCCTGGCGGCCGTCGGCCACTTGCTGGAAATCAAGCTCAAGGAATTCGGCGTCGAAGTCTCGGTAGACTCGATTCATCCGGGCCCGGTCATTACCCGTTACGAAATCCAGCCTGCCGCCGGGGTGAAAGTCAGCCGCATTGCCAACCTGGCGAAAGACCTGGCTCGTTCCCTGGCCGTGACCAGCGTGCGCGTGGTGGAAGTGATTCCGGGCAAGACCACGGTCGGTATCGAGATCCCTAACGAAGACCGGCAGATCGTGCGGTTCTCCGAGGTCTTGTCGACCCCCGAGTACGATAACTTCAAGTCTCCGGTCACCCTGGCCCTGGGTCATGACATCGGCGGCAAACCGGTCATCACTGACCTGGCGAAAATGCCCCACTTGCTGGTGGCCGGTACGACCGGTTCCGGTAAGTCGGTGGGTGTGAACGCGATGATCCTGTCGATTCTGTTCAAGTCTGGCCCTGAAGACGCCAAGCTGATCATGATCGACCCGAAAATGCTTGAGCTGTCGATCTACGAAGGCATCCCGCACCTGCTGTGCCCGGTGGTCACCGACATGAAGGACGCCGCCAACGCCTTGCGCTGGAGCGTCGCCGAAATGGAACGGCGCTACAAACTGATGGCGAAGATGGGCGTGCGTAACCTGTCGGGCTTCAATGCCAAGGTCAAGGAAGCCCAGGACGCCGGCGAGCCGTTGAGCGATCCGCTGTACAAGCGCGAAAGCATCCACGACGAGGCACCGCTGCTGCAGAAGCTGCCGACCATCGTCGTGGTGGTCGACGAATTCGCCGACATGATGATGATCGTCGGCAAGAAGGTTGAAGAGCTGATTGCGCGTATCGCGCAGAAGGCGCGTGCGGCGGGTATCCACTTGATCCTCGCGACCCAGCGTCCGTCGGTGGACGTGATCACCGGTCTGATCAAGGCGAACATCCCGACGCGTATGGCGTTCCAGGTATCGAGCAAGATCGATTCGCGGACCATCATCGACCAGGGCGGCGCCGAACAACTGCTGGGCCACGGTGATATGTTGTACATGCCGCCGGGCACCAGCCTGCCGATTCGTGTTCACGGCGCATTCGTGTCCGATGACGAGGTGCACCGGGTGGTTGAAGCCTGGAAACTGCGCGGCGCGCCGGAGTACAACGATGACATCCTCGCCGGTGTCGAAGAGGCTGGTAGCGGCTTTGAAAATGGCGGCGGTGGCGGTGAAGATGATGCCGAAACCGACGCGCTCTACGACGAAGCGGTGCAGTTCGTCCTGGAAAGCCGTCGCGCATCCATCTCCGCGGTTCAGCGCAAGCTGAAAATCGGCTACAACCGCGCGGCGCGCATGATCGAAGCCATGGAAATGGCCGGGGTCGTAACGTCCATGAACACCAACGGTTCGCGTGAAGTCCTGGCCCCTGGCCCGGTGCGCGACTGATCCGGTATTGAAAGGGGCGGCGGCGTGAGACGCCGCCCGCACTCCCACGAATGTTTATGAGGACTCCCATGCGTCTTATCCGCATGCTGTTGCTGCCGGTACTGGCTCTGACCACGCTCTCGGCCCACGCCGACGACAAGGACGTGGCGCGTCTGACTCAACTGCTGGAAAAATCCCAGACCCTGACCGCGCGCTTCTCCCAGCTGACCCTCGATGGCAGCGGCACCCAGTTGCAAGAAACTGCGGGTGAAATGTCCTTGCAGCGTCCGGGCCTGTTCTACTGGCACACCAACGCGCCTGCCGAGCAAACCATGGTATCGGACGGCAAGAAAGTGACCCTGTGGGACCCGGATCTGGAACAGGCCACCATCAAGACCCTCGACCAGCGCCTGACCCAGACCCCGGCGTTGCTGCTGTCCGGTGATGTGTCCAAGATCAGCCAGAGCTTCGACATCAGCGCCAAGGAAGCCGGCGGCGTGATCGACTTCACCCTGAAGCCGAAAACCAAGGACACCCTGTTCGACAGCCTGCGCCTGTCGTTCCGCAATGGTCTGGTCAATGATATGCAGATGATCGACAGCGTCGGCCAGCGCACCAATATCCTGTTCACCGGCGTGAAGGCCAACGAGCCGATCCCGGCCTCAAAATTCAAGTTCGACATTCCCAAGGGTGCCGATGTGATCCAGGAGTAAACCTGTAGAAGCGGGCTTGTGTGGCAAGGGGGCTTGTCGGAACGCCGCATCACCCCGTTCAGCTGCAAAGCAGTCGTAAAGCTTTTGGGGCCGCTTCGCGACCCGACGGGGGCAAGCCCCCTCGCCACAGGTAGCTGCTCTTGTCACAGGGTGT
The DNA here is from genome assembly GCF_059506005.1 of Pseudomonas sp. Pseusp18. Taxonomy (NCBI): domain Bacteria; kingdom Pseudomonadati; phylum Pseudomonadota; class Gammaproteobacteria; order Pseudomonadales; family Pseudomonadaceae; genus Pseudomonas; species Pseudomonas sp. Pseusp18. The sequence continues at coordinate 4,185,060 of NZ_CP169240.1, read as the reverse complement.
TCGCCAAACTTGAGAATTGACTCGAGGTTTTAAAAGTACGTGATGGACCTGTTTCGCAGTGCCCCGATTGCTCAGCCTTTGGCCGCCCGTTTGCGTGCGGCCAATCTGGACGAGTACGTCGGTCAGGAACACGTGCTCGCTCGCGGCAAGCCTTTGCGCGAAGCCCTGGAGCAGGGTGCCCTGCACTCGATGATTTTCTGGGGGCCGCCGGGCGTGGGTAAAACCACCCTGGCGCGGCTGCTGGCGGAAGTCTCGGATGCGCACTTCGAAACGGTTTCGGCGGTGCTGGCCGGGGTCAAAGAGATTCGTCAGGCGGTGGAAGTCGCCAAGCAGCAGGCCGGGCAGTACGGTAAACGCACCATCCTGTTCGTTGATGAAGTACATCGCTTCAATAAGTCCCAGCAGGATGCGTTCCTGCCGTACGTTGAAGACGGCACGCTGATTTTCATCGGCGCGACCACGGAAAACCCCTCGTTCGAACTCAATAACGCGCTGCTGTCCCGGGCGCGCGTTTATGTGCTCAAAAGCCTCGACGAAGCCGCCCTGCGCAAGCTGGTGCATCGCGCGCTGACCGAAGAGCGCGGGCTGGGCAAGCGGCAACTGACCCTCAGCGACGAGGGCTTCCAGATGCTGCTGTCCGCCGCCGATGGCGATGGCCGGCGTTTGCTCAACCTGCTGGAAAATGCCTCGGACCTGGCCGAAGACCACAGCGAAATCGGCGTAGAACTGCTGCAAAGCCTGCTCGGCGATACCCGTCGGCGTTTCGACAAGGGCGGCGAAGCCTTCTACGACCAGATATCCGCGCTGCATAAATCGGTGCGCGGTTCCAACCCCGATGGCGCGTTGTACTGGTTCGCGCGAATGATCGATGGCGGCTGCGACCCGCTGTACCTGGCCCGACGCGTAGTGCGCATGGCCAGCGAAGACATCGGCAATGCCGACCCCCGCGCCCTGAGCCTGTGCCTGGCGGCGTGGGAAGTGCAGGAGCGCCTCGGCAGCCCCGAAGGCGAATTGGCGGTGGCCCAGGCCATTACGTATCTGGCTTGCGCGCCAAAAAGCAACGCGGTGTACATGGGCTTCAAGGCCGCGATGCGCAGCGCTACCGAACACGGTTCGCTGGAAGTGCCGCTGCACCTGCGCAATGCGCCGACCAAGTTGATGAAGCAATTGGGCTATGGCGATGAATATCGTTACGCCCACGATGAACCGGATGCCTACGCCGCTGGCGAAGATTACTTCCCGGACGAGTTGGAGCCACAACGGTTCTATCAACCCGTGCCCCGCGGCCTGGAGCTGAAGATCGGCGAAAAGCTCAACCACCTCGCGCAGCTTGACCGTTTAAGCCCTCGACAGCGGAGAAAATAGTGATTCCTTTGATCGTTGCGGTTTCTGTCGGCGGTGTCGCCGGCACGCTGTTGCGCTTCGCCACCGGTAACTGGATCAACGCGAATTGGCCGCGGCACTTCTATACCGCGACGCTGGCCGTTAATATCGTGGGCTGTTTGCTGATCGGCGTTCTATACGGCCTGTTTTTGATTCGCCCGGAGGTATCGTTTGCGGTACGCGCCGGGTTGATCGTTGGCTTCCTCGGGGGGCTGACGACTTTTTCATCCTTTTCACTGGATACGGTGCGCCTGCTGGAAACCGGGCAAGTGCCGCTGGCCTTGGGCTATGCGGCCATCAGCGTATTCGGCGGGCTGCTCGCCACCTGGGCTGGCCTGTCCTTGACCAAACTTTGATAACGAGAAACCGACATGCTCGATTCCAAACTGTTACGTAGCAACCTTCAGGACGTAGCGGACCGCCTGGCATCCCGTGGCTTTGCCCTGGATGTTGCGCGCATCGAAGCGCTGGAAGAACAGCGCAAGACCGTCCAGACCCGCACCGAAGCTCTGCAGGCTGAACGTAACGCGCGCTCCAAATCCATCGGCCAGGCCAAGCAGCGCGGCGAAGACATCGCGCCGCTGATGGCGGATGTCGAGCGCATGGCGGGCGAGTTGAGCGCCGGTAAAGTCGAGCTGGACGCGATCCAGACCGAGCTGGATTCGATCCTGCTGGGCATTCCGAACCTGCCGCACGAATCGGTGCCGGTCGGCGATGACGAAGAAGGCAACGTTGAAGTGCGCCGTTGGGGCACGCCAAAGACTTTCGACTTCCCGGTTCAGGACCACGTGGCCCTGGGCGAGAAGTTCGGCTGGCTGGATTTCGAAACCGCCGCCAAACTGTCCGGCGCCCGTTTCGCCCTGCTGCGCGGCCCGATCGCCCGTCTGCACCGTGCACTGGCGCAGTTCATGATCAACCTGCACATCAACGAACACGGTTACGAAGAGGCTTACACGCCTTATCTGGTACAAGCGCCGGCCCTGCAAGGCACCGGTCAGTTGCCGAAATTCGAAGAAGACCTGTTCAAGATCAGCCGCGACGGCGAAGCCGACCTGTACCTGATCCCGACTGCTGAAGTGTCGCTGACCAACATCGTGGCCGGCGAAATCGTCGATTCGAAGTTGTTGCCGATAAAGTTTGTGGCGCACACGCCGTGCTTCCGCAGCGAGGCCGGTGCGTCGGGTCGCGACACTCGCGGGATGATCCGTCAGCACCAGTTCGACAAAGTCGAGATGGTCCAGATCGTTGAGCCGTCGACCTCGATGCAAGCGCTGGAAAACCTGACCGCCAACGCCGAGAAAGTCCTGCAACTGCTGGAGCTGCCGTACCGCACCCTGGCGCTGTGCACCGGCGACATGGGCTTCAGCGCGGTCAAGACCTACGACCTGGAAGTGTGGATTCCGAGCCAGGACAAGTACCGCGAGATTTCGTCGTGCTCCAACTGTGGCGACTTCCAGGCCCGCCGCATGCAAGCGCGCTTCCGCAACCCGGAAACCGGCAAGCCTGAGCTGGTGCACACCCTGAACGGTTCCGGCCTGGCGGTCGGTCGTACCCTGGTGGCGGTACTTGAGAACTATCAGCAGGCCGACGGTTCGATCCGCGTGCCTGAAGTGCTCAAGCCGTACATGGGTGGCCTTGAGGTCATCGGCTAAATGGACTATCTGCCGCTGTTTCATAACCTTCGCGGCAGTCGTGTGTTGGTCGTCGGCGGGGGGGAGATTGCCTTGCGCAAATCCCGCCTGCTGGCCGAGGCCGGTGCGCTGCTGCGAGTGGTCGCGCCCGAAATCGAACCGCAATTGCGTGAGCTGGTAGCCGGCAGCGGTGGCGAGTGCCTGGTGCGGGGCTACGTCGAGGCGGATCTGGACGGTTGCGGGCTGATCATCGCCGCTACCGACGACGAACCGCTGAACGCGCAAGTCTCCGCCGATGCCCATCGGCGTTGCGTGCCGGTCAACGTGGTGGACGCGCCGGCCCTGTGCAGCGTGATCTTTCCGGCGATCGTCGACCGTTCGCCGCTGATCATTGCCGTGTCCAGTGGCGGCGATGCGCCGGTGCTGGCGCGGTTGATTCGCGCCAAGCTGGAAACCTGGATTCCTTCCACTTACGGTCAGCTGGCCGGTCTGGCGGCGCGTTTCCGCAACCAGGTCAAAGGCCTGTTTCCGGATGTGCAGCAGCGTCGGGCGTTCTGGGAGGAAGTGTTCCAGGGACCGATTGCCGACCGGCAACTGGCCGGGCAGGGCGCCGAGGCCGAGCGCTTGATGTTGGCCAAAATCAATGGCGAAGCCCCTGTAGCCACTGGCGAGGTTTATCTGGTGGGCGCCGGGCCGGGTGATCCCGACCTGTTGACCTTCCGCGCCTTGCGCCTGATGCAGCAAGCCGACGTGGTGTTGTATGACCGTCTGGTGGCGCCGGCGATTCTGGATTTGTGCCGTCGCGATGCCGAGCGGGTCTACGTCGGCAAGCGCCGCGCCGATCACGCCGTGCCTCAGGAACAGATCAACCAGCATCTGGTGGATCTGGCCAAGGCCGGCAAGCGCGTGGTGCGCTTGAAGGGTGGCGATCCGTTCATTTTCGGGCGTGGCGGCGAAGAGATCGAAGAACTGGCGGCCCATGGCATCCCGTTCCAGGTCGTGCCGGGCATTACCGCTGCCAGCGGTTGCGCGGCGTATGCCGGGATTCCGCTGACTCACCGCGATTACGCGCAGTCAGTGCGGTTTGTCACCGGGCACCTCAAGGACGGTTCCACCGATTTGCCGTGGGCCGACCTGGTTGCGCCGGCGCAAACCCTGGTGTTCTACATGGGGCTGGTGGGCTTGCCGATCATCTGCGAGCAGTTGATCAAGCACGGTCGCGCGGCCGATACCCCGGCGGCGTTGATCCAGCAGGGCACCACGGTCAATCAGCGGGTATTTACCGGCACCCTGGCCGACCTGCCACGGCTGGTGGCGGAACATGAAGTGCATGCGCCGACACTGGTGATCGTTGGGGAAGTGGTGCAACTGCGCGAGAAACTGGCGTGGTTCGAAGGGGCTCAGGCGCAGGTCTAGAGACCGAGTCGCTCCATTCGCGGGCAAGCCTCGCTCCTACGGTTCTCCATCGACCTGTAGGAGCGAGGCTTGCCCGCGAAGAGGCCCTCAAATCTTGCACAAGCCTCAGGCCTTGCGCCAAACCCCTTTCCCGCTCAACCGCCCCCGATCATGTGCCATGTTGAAATCCTGCGCCGGCCCTTTCGGCACAATTCCGGTCGGATTGATGGTCTTGTGGCTGCCGTAGTAGTGGTTCTTGATGTGGGTGAAATCCACCGTCTCGGCAATCCCGGGCCACTGATAAATCTCCCGTAGCCAGTTCGACAGGCTCGGATAATCGGCAATCCGCCGCAGATTGCATTTGAAGTGGCCGTGATACACCGCATCAAAACGAATCAGCGTGGTGAACAATCGGATATCCGCTTCGGTCAGGTATTCGCCCGTCAGGTAACGATTGGCGCCCAGCAGCTGCTCCAGCCGATCCAGCTCAGCAAATAACTCATCGAACGCCTCTTCGTAAGCCTGTTGCGAGGTGGCGAATCCGGCGCGATAGACGCCGTTGTTCACCGCCGGATAAATCCGTTCGTTCAGGGCGTCGATTTCGCTGCGCAGCGGTGCCGGGTAGAAATCCAGGTCATTGCCGGTCAAGTCATCGAACGCACTGTTGAACATGCGGATGATCTCCGCCGATTCATTGCTGACGATGCGGTTGGTCTGTTTGTCCCACAGCACCGGCACGGTGACACGGCCGGTGTAGTCGGCGGTATCGGCGGTGTAGCGCTGGTGCATGAAATTGAAATGATCGAGCTTGTCGCCGGTCGATCCGAGGTTTTTATCGAAGGTCCAGCCGTTTTCCAGCATCAACCAGCTGACCACCGACACATCGATCAGGCTTTCCAGGCCTTTGAGTTTGCGCAGGATCAGCGTGCGATGGGCCCACGGGCAGGCGAGGGACACATAGAGGTGATAGCGACCGGCCTCGGCGGCAAAACCACCGACGCCGCTCGGGCCTGGCTTGCCATCGGCGGTCAGCCAGTTACGACGCTGCGCCTGTTCACGCTGGAACGCGCCATCCTTGCTGCTTTGGTACCACTGATCCTGCCAGCGACCTTCGACTAACAAACCCATGTGCCTGACTCCTCAACCTATAAGCGTTGGAGAGGAGTCTATGCGCATAGGTTTGAACAAAAAGCGCAAAGGTTGGGCTGTTATGATCGATTAAATCGATCGGTCCCGGGCGTCCCAATATTGCTGGGCGGTTTCGAAGGCTTGGTCGCGAGGCTGGCCGAGGCCGCGCAAGGCCAGGGCCATGGTCGAGATCAGCGCCATCTGCGGGTAGCTGTCGACCACATCGCCACGCCATACGGCTTTCAAGTGCTCGGGATCCAGGCTCGCCGGTTTGACGTGGCGCTGGCTCGACAGCTGCGGCCATTCTTCATCCCAGCTTTCGCCGCCGGTGGTGCCATACAGGTGACTGTCGGCGTCCGGGTTGATCTCAATCTCGCCGCCATCGCCCTTGACGACGATTGCCGTGTCCCCGAGCAGACCGCTGGCATCGCGATGCACCGCCTGGTAGCCGGGGTGGAAAATGCTTTGCAGGCCACAACGGGCGCCCAATGGGTTGAGAATCCGCGCCAGGGAATGGATCGGCGAGCGCAGGCCCAGGGTGTTGCGCAGGTCGATCATTCGCTGAAGCTGGGGGGCCCAGTCCACCAATGGCATGAACGCCAGGCCGCCCTGATCGAGTGCCGCACCGACCTGCTGCCAGTTGCGGCACAACGGTATGTTCAGCGTCTCGAGCAGTTGTTCACTGTACAGCCGACCCGCCGTGTGTGCGCCACCGCCATGCATGAAGATGCGCACGCCGTTCTGCGCCAGGCACTTGGCCGCCAGCAGATACCACGGCAAATGCCGCTTCTTGCCGGCGTACGTCGGCCAGTCCAGATCGACCGCCAGCGCCGGTGGATTCAGGCGTTCACGCAAGGCTTCGGTGAATCCGGCCATTTCCTCGGCGCTCTCTTCCTTGTGCCGCAACAGCATCAGGAACGCGCCGAGCTGGGTGTCCTCGACCTTGTCGTCGAGCACCATGCCCATGGCTTGGCGGGCTTCTTCGCGGGTCAAATCACGGGCGCCACGTTTGCCTTTGCCCAAGATCCGCACGAACTGGGCGAACGGGTGCTCGGCGGGCGTTTCGAGGGTCAGCGCTGGATAGTCGGTCATAAGCAATTCGTCGGTTTGGGCAGGCCCGCCAGTTTCGCGGCGAGTTTGGCAGGGGTGCCTTTGAACAGTCGGTTCAGGTGCAGGCTGTTGCCCTTGTCGGGGCCGAGCTTCAATGCGGTGTACTTGATCAACGGGCGGGTCGCCGGGGACAACTGGAATTCATCGTAGAAACTGCGCAGCAGTTCGAGGATTTCCCAATGTTCCTGGCTCAACTCGATGTCTTCGGCGGCGGCGAGAGCGGTGGCCACCTCGGTAGACCAGTCGCTCAGTTCCACCAGGAAACCGTCCTTGTCCAGTTCAATGGCGCGGGCGCCAACGGTCAGGGATTTCATAGCCAACTGTTGACCTTGTCATAGTGAATCGACAGTTCGACGAAGGCCGGGTAGTCAATGGCACTGGCCCAGTCCGGAACTTGCACAGCACGGGCCTGTGCGTCTTCGGCCAGTACGAACAGTTTCAGGTTGCGAGCATGCAAAGAGCTGAATGGCGCGGTGCCTGGCTGCAAGGCATAGGCCGCATCGCCACTCAGCAGCAGCGCATCGTTGGGGCCGATCACGCGCAGGCAACTGCTCAGGCGCTCGTCGCCGAAAGGGGAATGAGACAACACATGCAAAGTCGACATCAGAGGGTGATCACCTGGTCGTAACGGTCAATAAGGGCGGTGATGTCCTGGGCGCTCAGTACCCGGGCTTCTTCAAGCGACAGACCTTTGGGGTCCAGGCCTCGGGCCGCTACGCTGTCAGCGCATACGAACAGGTCTTCGACGCCGAACATCGGCAAGGCTTGCAGGTTGGCGCTCAGGTCTTTTTGCTGCAACGCCTTGGCGTCCTGTTTCGCAGCGAGCTGGAACACGCCGTCATCGAGAAACAGCAGGCCGATTGGCAAATCGAAAGCACCGCCGGCCAATACAATGTCCAGCGCTTCCCGCGCATTCGGCCCGGACCACGGCGCCTGACGGCTGATAATCAGCAAGGATTTAGCCATCTCACGCGCCTCCGAAACAGATCAGGCGGTCAGCGTCCTGCACCGCGTCATGCAACTGGCCAAGGCCGGACAATTCCCACGGCGCGCCCACTGCGACCGCTTCACGCTGATAGCGCTGGGCTTCTTCCTCGTTCAGCACGCCACGACGCAGGGCGGCGGCGATGCAGACCACGCCATCGAGTTGATGCTCGCTGACAAAGGTGCGCCATTGTTTCGGCAAGTCCTGCTCATCCTGAGGCGTGACCACACTGCCGGACGCGTTGTAGACGCCATCCTGATAGAAAAACAGCCGGACAATCTCATGTCCGCTGGCCAGCGCGGCTTGGGCGAACAGCAAGGCTCGGCGCGAGGAGGGCGCATGGGCGGCGGAAAACAGCGCAATGGCGAATTTCATGACGGACTCGATCAGCAAAACTGCGGCCATGATAAAGCTTTATCGGCAGGGCGGCGAAGGGCTTTGGGTAGGTGAGATTGCGACGGTTACTTGGTCAGCCCATACAACTCGCAATACTCAAGCCAGTCCATACCGGCCATCTCGGCAACTTCCTTGTGCACCTCCAGGCGTTGGGCGTGGTAATCCTCAGGCGTGGCGGCGGTCAATTGCAGTGTCAGCTCCCAGGCAAACAAACCCAGGCGCTCGGCCTCGGCTTCGAACGCTTCATGCAAGCGTTCGTCGCGGTACTGCGCCATCGTCTCGCCTTTGGCCTGGGCGAGCAGGGGATTGAGATTGTCTAGCTCAAGACGCAGCTCAGGGCGTTCATCGAGGAATTTTCTCAGCGCCTGTTCGTGTTGCTGTTCGGTTGCCGCCATGGTCACTCCTTGAGGGGATTACGAAGACTGCTTTTTGCTCGCCTTGGCAGCCGCGGCCAGGCACTCGAGGGCAAACTGCTCGGTGTAGGTCATTTGGATCGGCGTGGTTTCGCCTTTGACGGTTCTTTCGCCGTCGAGAATGTAGCGAATCCGCTTGTCGGTGACGCCAATTCGCTTGGCGATCCAGGCCGGCGTCTGACCGATCTGGCTGATCAGTTTGTCGGCGTAGTCGGTGGACGGTTTGTAGAACTCGGCGTTGGGTGTCATGGCTTTCCTGAAAAATGGGCGATGCGACGATATCGGCGCGACAGGGTGCGCGAATCGTTGCGCGGTGTCGCGGTATAAATGAAGTAAAGCAGAACGATACGCCGCGCCGCGGTGGTAAAGTCCGCTTTTTCCTGATGAGCGAACGCAATGCGAATTCTGATGGTGGCGCTGGCCGCAACCTTGCTGGCGGGCTGCGCCGGATCGGCGATGAACGACGCCCGCACCAAAACCCCGTACAAAACCCTGACCTCGGACAAACCGGAAAAAGTCGTCGCCCAGTGCGTGCAGTTTGCCTGGCAGGACGAGGCGGTGTTCGGCGTCGATGCCGGTGCGTATTTGCAGCCGGGCAAGAAGGGCGGCTCGACGGTCTACACCCGTTCGGCCGAATCTTTCGTGGACGTGACCAGCGATGCTTCAGGCACGGCCTTGAGCTACTACGCCCAGCATGATGATTTTGTCGCCAAGCGCCGTTTGGCGGCGTTGGCGACCTGTTTGTAAGCAAGATCGAAGATCCAGAAAAGATCGCAGCCTCGTTTCACTCGACAGCTCCTACAGGGGAATACAAAACCCATGTAGGAGCTGTGTAGGAGCTGTCGAGTGAAACGAGGCTGCGATCTTTTAAGGCACCCCAAAAACCGAAGCTTACAAATCCATCAAACGCTTCTGGAAAAAGAAGCGCTTATGGCCCGGCGGGTAATCGGCAATCTGCCCCAGCTCGCTGTAGCCGTGTTTCTTGTAAAACTCCGGCGCCTGGAAGTCGAAGGTGTCCAGCCAGATCCCGATGCACTCTTTCTCCCGCGCCAGGTCTTCGGCCATCTGCATCAGCTTCGAACCCAGCCCTTGTCCCCGTGCCTGGTCCGGTACCGACAACAATTCAATGAAAAACCACCGATAAAACACTCGGCCATAAAGCCCGCCGAGAATCTCGTCGTTGTCATCGCGCACCAACAAGGCAATCTGCTCTGACACCGTGGGCCCGGCTTTTGAGGCGTTGTAGGCGCGCAGCGGTGTGAGGATCGCTTCGCGTTCTTCCTGGGTGGCGTTTTCCGACAGTTCAATTCGCAGGGTCATGGGCTACATCCATATGGCAAAGAGAGAGCCTATCGCGATCGTAGTTTGTTTGGAACTCTCGGGCCGCTGACCTGAAGCACACAATCATTTGTTACTTTGGCGTGTAGTCCAATTGGATTTCTAGTAACTCCAACCCTCTGAATCAACACGTTCTGAAGGATTGGACAAAGCGTTAAAAAAAGAGGCCCGGCAACCATGCCGGGCTTTTCTGTTTTCGCCTAACATGGACGCCCTCTGACGAAAATAAGGATGAATTGTCATGTCGAACACAGCCGAGCGGGTCAACATCATCGAGTCCCAGGTGTTGTCCCACAACTGGTATCTGCTGAAGAAAATCACGTTCGATTACCTGCGCAACAACGGCGACTGGCAGCGCCAGAGCCGCGAGGTCTACGACCGTGGCAACGGCGCGGCGATTCTGCTGTTCAACCGCGAGAAAAAAACTGTCGTGCTGACTCGCCAGTTCCGGTTGCCGGTGTTCGTCAACGGCCATGATGGTTTGTTGATTGAAGTGGCGGCGGGGCTGCTGGAAGGCGCTGCGCCTGAAGAGCGCATTCGCGCTGAAGCCGAAGAGGAAACCGGCTATCGCGTCCACCATGTGCAGAAGGTGTTCGAGTCCTACATGAGCCCCGGTTCGGTCACGGAGAAACTGCATTTCTTTATCGCCGAATACGACGCGTCTTCAAAGGTCAGCGAGGGCGGTGGGCTGGAAGACGAAACCGAAGAACTGGAAGTGCTGGAGTGGAAATTCGACGACGCCCTTGAGGCGTTTTATCGCGGGGAGATCTGCGATGCCAAGACCATCATGCTGCTGCAGTATGCGGCGATGAAGGACATTTTCGGACCGGTCTGAGTCGGCGGGGTGTGCCTGGATCGAGAGAGCGTTCAGGCACAATGGTCGAGCGTTTCGGCACAGTAATCGCCCAGCGCTCTCTCTAGACTCGTGCTTCACGCCAAGACACCGATGAGGTCACGATGAACATTCGAATTATCCTATCCGCATTGTCCATGGGGGTCGTCCTCACTGGGCACGCAGCCGACTTCTCGCTGACGAGCCAGGATATTGCTGAAAATCGCCCGCTGACCAGTCGCGAGGTATTCCAGGGTTTCGGTTGTGAAGGGGGAAATACGTCTCCGCAACTGTCCTGGTCCAACGCCCCGGCGGAGACTAAAAGTTACGCAATCACGGTCTATGACCCTGATGCGCCGACCGGCAGCGGCTGGTGGCATTGGACGGTGGTCAACTTACCGGCTTCAACCAAAAGTCTGCCAAGCGGGGTCGGTTCGAACCTGCCTGCCGGTGCCGTACAAGGACGAACCGATTATGGCCAACCGGGATTTGGCGGAGCGTGCCCTCCTGTGGGAGATAAGCCCCATCGCTATCAATTCACCGTATGGGCGTTGAAAGTCGATAAGCTGCCACTCGACAGCCAGGCCAGCGGAGCCTTGGTGGGCTATATGCTCAATGCCAACGCCTTGGCCAAAGCGACCATCACTTCAACTTACGGACGTTAAGAACGATGCGCCCTTGTGACGGCATCCAGCACCGGGAAAACATTATCGATGCGTGTGTCATCCGGGCGCGGCAGCCTCATACCTTGCAACGGGTGCCGATCTTCGCGACCACCTTGTGTCGAGTGCGGCAGGGGGAAAAGCTGTTGCAATGGGATGACCGGGAGATGCGTGCAGGGCCGCAACACTTGATCCTTATGCCGGCCGGGCGCGAGCTTGGCATCTCGAACTTCCCCGGCCTTCATGGTCACTACATCGCTGATGTCGTGACCTTTCCCGCTTCGACACTGCGCAACTTCAGCAGTCGATATGGCCGGCAGATCATGAGTGGTCACCGTGCCCCGAAGACAGATCTGTGTGTGCCTCTGGACAGGCATACGACGCAGGCATGGGAGCAGTTATTGGCCGCCATCAATGCGAACGCTCCGGATGCATTGCGCACCCACTATGGGGAAGCGGTTCTGCTCAGCCTGGGCCTCAATGGCCACGCCGGACCGCTGCTGACGGATCGCAATGATCCACTGTGCGAACGTGTGCAGCAGTTGCTGATGGGCAGCCCTGAGAGCGACTGGACGGTTGCGAGCGTTGCACAACACCTGAACCTTGGTGAGTCGACGTTGCGGCGCCAACTGGCCAATGAGGGGAGCAGTTTCAGGAATATTCTGGAAAGTGTTCGACTTGCAACGGCGCTGCAATGGTTGCAAACCACTTCTCGGCCCATCGGTGAAATTGCCGGCGCCAGCGGCTACGCCTCGGCCTCACGTTTTGCCGTGCGCTTTCGCTCACACTATGGCCTGTCGCCACGGGAATTGCGGGCGACGATTTAGGTATTCCTGTGCGCGGTGAAACTGTGCGTTCTTTGGCGAGCGTGCTTGCTTGCGCCGTTATCTGTGGCGAGGGGGCTTGCCCCCGTTGGGTCGCGAAGCGGCCCCAAACCCCCGCAATTGCATGTTTTCAGGTACATCGCATGCACCGGTTTACGACTGCTTCGCAGCCGAACGGGGTTAAGCCCCCTCGCCACAGGGTTGGGCGCGATCAGAGCCCATAAACGGCCTTGATCAGGCCGTTTTTTTTGCGCGCTGGAACAAGGGGATCACGGCATTTCCGGCAACTCTTGCGGCCGCAAATCAAACACCAGCACCTCGGCGTCCACGCCATTGCTCAAGGTCAGCACCCGTTCTTCACGAACCCGTACGCCGTCGCCTTCGCGCAGCTGCATACCGTTCAATTCGACACTGCCCCGCGCCACATGCACATAAGCGTAGCGATCGGCGGCCAGTTCCAGCGTGGCGCTTTCCTTGCCGTCGAACAGGCCGGCATACACTCGCGCATCCTGCCGGACTTTCAGCGAACCGTTGGCCCCGTCCGGGGAGATGATCAGCTGCAAGCGGCCGCGTTTTTTCTGGGTACTGAAATGCTCTTGCTGATAACGCGGTTTGGCGCCGCTGACGTCGGGCACGATCCAGATTTGCAGGAAGTGCACCGGGCGTGTCGATGAGTGGTTGTATTCACTGTGCGCCACGCCACTGCCGGCGCTCATCAATTGCACGTCGCCAGGGCGGATCACCGAACCGGTGCCCAGCGTGTCCTTGTGTTCCAGCGCGCCTTCGAGCACGTAGGAGAAAATCTCCATGTCGCGGTGAGGGTGCTGGCCAAAGCCTTTGCCGGCGGCCACGCGGTCGTCGTTGATCACCAACAGGTCGGAAAAACCCTGTTCCCGCGGGTTGCGGTAGTTGGCAAAGGAAAAGGTATGGAACGACTTCAACCAACCGTGATTGGCCGCGCCGCGATCCGAAGCTTTGCGAAGGGTCAGCATTATGAAATCTCCTGTCAGGACGTGAATTCGTCCGAGTGAGGAGAAGGTTAATGGTTACGCTTAAGTGCAATAAGTAGATGAAAATTGAAATACTGTCTCTTGCAGGTTGACAGTTATGTGAGCGGGTTCATGTATGCTTGTTGTTACATGTGGCCATAATGCCGGGCGCCAGACCTGTGGGCGGCGCAGTGGTATTGAACAGTTCTCTATTAGTGACTTTGAATCCATGAAAACCGTGGCAATGGTGTTGTTCCCAGACTTTCTCCTGCTCGACATGGCCGGTCCCATGGAAGTGTTTTCCATCGCCAATCGTTATCTGCAACCGGCGGACCGATACGAGCTGTTGACCATCGGCACCGAGCAGGGCGCATTGCGGGCCTCCAATGGCGTCAGCGTCCAGGCCGATCTGCACATCGATCAGGCGAACGGGCACTATGACGTGCTGCTGGTGCCGGGCGGGCCGGGGGCTTACAACGAAAAGCATCCGCCGCTGCTCAACTGGCTTCAGGGTGCCGTCAGCCGTGCGAACCGATACGGGTCGATCTGCACCGGCGCGTTCGTGCTTGGGCATGCCGGATTGCTGGACGGCTTTCGCGTGACCACTCATTGGCATTACACCGAACGACTGATCAAAGGCTTCCCCAAGGCCATCGTCGAGACCGATCAGATTTTCGTGCAGGACCGCAACCTCATCACTTCCGGCGGTGTCACCGCCGGCATCGACCTGGCGCTGGCGGTGGTTGCCCAGGACCACGGCAAGAAAGTCGCCCAGGATGTGGCCAAAGTGCTGCTGGTAGTGATGAAACGCCAGGGCGGGCAGGCGCAGTTCAGTCCGTTGATGGCCGCGGTGGGCCCCCAGGAAACGCCAGTCACCCGGGTGCAGAACCATGTGCTCGAGCACCTCGACGAAGCGTTCGGTATTGAGCGTATGGCCAGTCTGGTGAACATGAGTGCGCGGCACTTCGCCAGGGTTTTCACTCGGGAAGTGAATATGACGCCGATGGAGTTTCTGCAAAGCGCGCGCATCGATCACGCCAGGAATCTGTTGGAAACCAGCGAGCTGCCGCTCAAGACCGTGGCCTATAAAAGTGGCTTCGGCAGCGTGCGCCATATGCGCTTTCTGTTTAGTGAAAAGCTCGGCCTGACCCCCACCCAGTACCGCGAGCAGTTCAGTTAACGCGCTGTTGTCCGTTGTGCGCACCGCGATGACCGTGATGCTCCTCCCATGGCCGTTGTACCGTCACCCATGCCTGCCAAGATACCCGTGAACTCTTTTTTTGGAGGTGCGGGAGCCTGGATGGGCGGGTTCGATGGAGCTTGAAGTTCCTTGAGCCGAGCCAGGTTTTCAGCGCATGAACGTGCATGAACAGCCTCAGAAACATAAACAGCGACATAGTGGTACGGTTCGGGCCCTATGCGTTCCACCCGCATCAGCGGCTGATCCTGGACGGTGATCGGCCGCTGCGCATGGGTGGGCGAGCCCTGGAAATTTTGCAGGTGCTGATCGAGCACGCCAGTGCGGTGGTCAGCAAAGAGACGCTGATTGCCCGCGTCTGGCCAACGTCGGTGGTCGAGGAAATCAACCTGCGCGTCCATATCGCCGCCCTGCGTCGAGCGCTCGGCGATGGGCCGAACGGGCAGCCCTATATCGTTAATATTCCCCAGCGCGGTTATAGCTTCATCGCCCCGGTGCAGCACGATCGGGCGGGCACGCCGGTGCTGCTCGAAACCGTGCACAAGCCTCAACACAACCTGCCTGCGCGGCTCACACCGGTGATCGGTCGCGACTCGATCGTCGGCAGCGTGGTTCGGCAGTTGCCGGTTCGACGCTTCATGACCCTGATCGGCCCTGCTGGCATTGGCAAGACCACCGTGGCGTTGCGCGTGGCCGAGTTGCTGTTGCAGCACTATCGGGATGGTGTCTGGATGGTTGACCTGGCGGCCATCGATGACCCGTCGCAGCTTGTCGATCATCTGTCGCGCACCCTGGAACTGGACATCGGCGCAAACGCGTTGGCGCAACGGCATGCCTTGGTGGTGCTCGACAACTGCGAACACCTGCTCGAACGTTGCAGGACAGTGGTGGACGATCTGTTGGCCTCGGCGCCTCGATTGTCGATCCTCGCCACCAGTCGCGAACCGCTGCGAGCAGCGGGGGAAACGCTGCTGCGGTTACCCGCCCTGACGGTGCCGCCAGCCTCGGCGATATATAGCGTGGCCGAGGCCATGGGGTATTCAGCGGTGCAGCTGCTGGTCAGCCGCGCCCGAGCCCGTCAGCAAGGGTTTGCTTTGCGCCAACAGGATCTGAAGGCTGTGCGTGAAATCTGTCGTCGGCTGGATGGCTTGCCCCTGGCCATTGAGCTGGCGGCGGCGCAAATCGATGCACTGGCGCTGGTGGGGTTGCAAGCGCAACTCGGCAACTGTTTACAACTGTTGAGCCAAGGTCGACGCACCGCCGTGCCACGGCATCAGAATCTCAAAGCGGCGTTGGACTGGAGCTATGAACGGCTGAGTCCGTTGGAGCAGATCGTGTTGCAGCGGCTGGCGGTGTTCAAGATGGCGTTTACGCTGGACGCGGCGATTGGCGTGATCAGTGACGCGATGCTGCTGCCTGCTAGCCTGGTCAGTGTGGTGGAGAGTCTGGCGAATACATCGCTGCTGTCGGTGGAGCAGGGTAACGGTGTGACCCGCTACCGCTTCCTCAATACCACGCGCACCTACGCTTTGGAGAAGCTCGAACACAGCGGTTACTTGCGTGCCTTCGAACTGCGTTATGAGCGCTACATCAGCCGGGCCCACTGGACATCAGTCGGACAGGTGGTGCTGCAACTCGCCGAGTAACCGCCGGACTTTTATCAGGTCCGGTGTGGCGAAGCCTTCGGTGAAGCGCTGGTAAATCGGCGCCAGCAGCTCATGGGCTTGCCGGAAGTGGCCCTGACGCTGCCACAGCAGGGCCAGTGATGTGGCGCTGCGCAGTTCCCAGGCCAGCGCTCCCTGGGTTTTTGCCACGGCTAAAGCCTTGAGCAGCACCGCCTCGGCCGCGTCAGCACTGCTCGGGCAATCCTCTGCCAGTAACGCGTCGGCCCGGGCCCGCAGAATCTCTGCCGTGCTCCAGCCCGCCGCGCCGTTTTCGGCCCGCTCCAGCAACGCATCATCGATGAAACGGCTGCCCAGAGTGACCATGATTTCCTTGATCAACCCGGTGTCTGGTCGCGGAGATGAGGGCGCATCAGTTCCGTCGATCACCTGCGCGTAATGTTTGGCCCAGGTGTAGAACAGCAACACCGAGTGTTTCTTCGCCTGCTCAAGCAGCAAGGCCAGGAGCTCGCGGGCGACCGGCGTGTTGCCGTTGTAGTGGGCGATCAGGCAACCGGACAGCGCCAGGGTGTAGCAGATGGACGTGCCATGATTGATTTGCATCGCGATGTCGAGCGCCTGTCGTGCGGTATGCCAGGCTTTTTCCGGAAGCCCTTGCAGCCAGAGAATGCGCGCCAGAATCGTCAGGGTCGCCACGCTCTGGTCGTATTGCACGCCAAAACCATGGGTGAAGCGGTTGAGCTGGCCGCTCTGGGCCAGGCGTTGAATGACCTGTTCGGCATTCTCCCGCGCCAGTACCTGATCCCCGGCAAAATGCAGGGCCAGGACCCGCAAACGTTGGGTGCTGAGGGCCGTCACCGCGTCGTCGTGCGGCCTCAACCGCTCGAATTGTCGGCTCTGCTCCAGAGCCAGTTGGTAGTGGCCGCAGCTGAGATCAACCGCCAGGTGCCCGGAAATCGCTTTGAGCTGACCGGCCACATCATTGCAGTGTTCGGCCAGGTGTTTGGCGCTGACGAAGGCTTCGACGGATTCGGCGCTACTGCCCAGGGTGTGATAGCAGGAACTGCCGAGGGCAAGCTTGAGGTTCATGGTCAAGCGCGGGCAGGGCTGATGCGTCGTTTCGAGCAACGCCAGGGCTTTGCGCACGTACGCGCCGTATTCCTTGAGCAGCGACAGCTCTTGCCAGAGCGGTGCCGAGGTCGCGGCGAGACGGATGGCCAAGGCCTGCGGCCCTTGAGCGTTCAAGCCCCAATCCAGGACTGCACGAATGTCGTCCAGGTTGCGGGCGTAACGCTCGGTCCAGCGCTCGCTCTGGGTGTGTTCCCAATCACTCTGCGCCTGCTGCATCAAGGCCAGGCAGCATTCGGCGTGGCGCTCTCGGGTGTCCGCCAGCTCTTGGGCCTGGTCGAGTTTTTCCAGCGCATAGCCACGTGTGGTGTCGAGCAGACGGTAGAACACTTCTTCATCGCCGACTTCCACGTTCAGCAATGACTTGGCCACCAATTGGGTAATCGAGGCAAACACCACATCGGGCTCGACGTACTGGCCGACAATCACGGCAGCCGCCGATTCCAGGGTAAAAGCGCCCCGGAATATCCCCAGTCGGCGCAGGCACGTCTGCTCGCAGGCATTGAGCAGTTCGAAGCTCCAGTCCAGCGTGGCGCGCAGGGTCTGATGGCGGCCCATGGTGGTCGGGCAGCCTTGGGCGAGCAGGCGAAAGCTGTCTTGCAGTTGCGACAGCAAGCCGCTCAAACCCAGGTTGCCGACCTGCGCCGCTGCCAGTTCGATCGCCAACGGAATGCCGTCCAGACGTCGGCAGATTTCAATCGCCAGCGGCAGGTCGGCTTCGCTCAGTTCGAAGCTGTCGTGGCTGGCCATCGCCCGCTCGACAAACAATTGCAGCGCCGAAAACGTCAGGGCCTGAGCGCGGTCGAGCAGGGCGATGGGCGGCGGGCAGTCCAGTGATTCCAGGCGCTGCACGTATTCGCCTTCGGCCCGCAGGCTTTCGCGACTGGTGGCCAGAATGTGCACTTGGGGTGCCGCGCGCAGGATGCTTTCGCTGAGCAACGCAATGGCATCGATCAGGTGTTCGCAGTTGTCGATGACCAGCAGCATCTGCCGTTCGCGCAAGCATGTGGCGAGCCCGTTTATGGGGTCGGCGTCATGCAACGACAAGCCCAGCGCTGACGCCAAGTGCGCGCCGATCATCAAAGGGCAGTTGATCGGTGCCAGGTCCACCAGGCGAATGCCGTCTCGATAGCGACCGATCAGTTGCTCGGCGACGCGCAGCGCCACGGTCGTCTTGCCGATCCCGCCGGGGCCTACCAGGGTGATGAAACGCTGCTGCGAGAGTTGCGCCAACAGTCTGTCGACCAGCGCCTGACGGCCGATCATGCGAGTCCGGCGCACCGGCAGGTTATGGCCGCCCGGTTCATTGGCGTCGTTTTGGGGATGTTGTTCGATGGACTCCAGGGAAAACGGCGCGACAAAGCTGTAGCCGCGCTGGGCGACGGTGATGATGTAACGCTGGCCGGCCTGACCGTCACCAAGGGCTTTGCGCAGTGCCGCCATGTGCACGCGCAGGTTGGAGTCTTCCACTACGCTTTTGGGCCAGACCCGCGCGATCAGTTGCTGCTTGCTCACCACCTGGCCTGCGTGCTCCAGCAACATCAACAGAATGTCCATGGCTTGCCTGCCCAGGCGCAGGGGCTGGTCGGCCTCCATCACCAGGCGTTGGCCAGGGTAGATCCGGTAGGGGCCGAAACGGATGGCCTGTTCGGGGGTAAGGGTCAACGGGTCACTCCTGCTTGCATCCGTCTATCACGCGGTATCCAGGCATATTCCTGAGGTTTTTTCGGCAGCGCAACGTGGCGCCATACATCTCGGCAGCAGGTGCAACGGCTGCGGCCTTGCCGTCAGTGCCCGGCGGTCCCGTATTTATTGGACTCAGCGCTGGTGAACGGCACACCGGGGCCATGGGTGTACGGCAGAAAATTAACAACGTTTAACTCGTACCGATCCGGTCTACGCTCAAAAATCCATTTCTTCAAGTAGCCGAAGGTATCGGCCTTTTTGCAACAGAAAGTGCAACAAAAAGCGTGCCGCAAAAAGGACGAACACTTCTGGAGGAGCCGGAATGAGCAACGTGGTGGTGGTCTATCACAGTGGATACGGGCACACCCGGGTCATGGCCGAAGCCGTGGGCCTGGGGGTAGAACGACACTTGGGCAGCACCTGTTGGCTGATTCCGGTGGAGGAAGTGGACGACCACTGGGAACGCTTGCACCGTGCCGATGCAATCATCTTCGGCGCCCCGACCTACATGGGCAGCGCCTCGGCAGCCTTCAAGGGTTTCATGGAGGCCACCGCCTCGTTCTACCTGGCCCAGCCCTGGCGCGACAAACTCGCTGCCGGGTTTACCAACTCCGGATGCCTGTGTGGCGACAAGCTCAACACCTTGCTGCAGATGGCAGTGTTCGCCGCCCAGCACTCGATGATCTGGGTCGGCCTCGACCTGCTGCCGGCGCGCAGCAGCGTGGGCCTGTTCGACGGGCAGTTGAACCGACTCGGCAGTTCGCTGGGGGCGATGGCCCAATCGAACGTCGAACAATCCCCTGAATTTGCACCTCCACTGGAAGACCGCCGTACCGCCGCACATTTGGGCGAGCGGGTGGCGCGCCTGGCCGAACGCCTGGCTCAAACCTCTTGTTAATCGTCGTAAACCCATGCATCAGGAGAGTCGTAATGAGCACCTTTACTACCCGAGACGGCACCGAGATTTACTACAAGGACTGGGGCACCGGTCAGCCGATCGTCTTCAGCCACGGTTGGCCGTTAAACGCCGACAGTTGGGAGTCGCAGATGATCTTCCTGGCCTCCAAAGGCTACCGGGTCATCGCCCATGACCGCCGTGGTCACGGCCGTTCGAGCCAGCCATGGTTCGGCAATGACATGGACACCTACGCCGATGACCTGGCGCAGTTGATCGAGCATCTGGATCTGCAAAACGCTGTGTTGTTCGGTTTCTCCACTGGCGGTGGCGAAGTGGCGCGCTACATCGGTCGCTACGGTACTGGACGCGTGGCCAAGGCCGGGCTGATTTCATCGGTGCCGCCGCAGATGCTCAAGACCGAGGCCAACCCGGGCGGCCTGCCGATGGAAGTGTTCGACGGTATTCGTCAGGCGTCTTTGGTCGACCGTTCGCAGTTGTACAAGGATCTGGCCAGCGGTCCGTTCTTCGGTTTCAACCGGCCGGGTGCCAAACCTTCGCAAGGCATGATCGACTGGTTCTGGCTGCAGGGCATGGCTTCCGGCCACAAGAATGCGTACGACTGCATCAAGGCGTTCTCTGAAACCGACTTCACCGAAGACCTGAAGAAGTTCGATGTGCCAACCCTCGTGGTGCATGGCGACGACGACCAGGTGGTGCCGATCGAAGCGGCGGGCATCGCCTCGGCGAAACTGGTCAAGGGCTCTACGTTGAAGGTCTACCCGGGAGCCCCGCACGGCCTGACCGATACCCACAAGGATCAACTCAACGAAGATCTGCTGGCGTTCATCAAGGGCTGATCAAAATCAAAAGATCGCAGGCTGCGCCAGCTCCTACAGGGTTATGTGAACGCCCGTGGGGGTTGGCGAGGGGCTGCGATCTTTGTTGTTCATCAGCGCCTACAAGGTGATGTGAATACCCGGAGCTGCCGAAGGCTGCGATCTTTTGCTGTTGAGAGAGGGAAGAACACGCATCGCACGGCAGCGCCAGGCAAACGGTGTGATGCCTTCGCTGCGGGTGAAGATATGAGAGAAATGTGCCTGATCGCAGAAGCCACATTCCAGGCTGATTTGCGTCAGGGTCAGGTCGGTGTTCCGGATCAACTGTTTGGCCCGGGCAATGCGTTGCTGTCGGATCCAGTCTTGCGGTGAAACACCGGTGCTGCATTTGAACGCACGGGAAAAATGACTGCGCGACAGGGCACAGACCCGTGCCAGTTCGGTCACTTCCAGGGTTTCGCCGAGGTGGTCGAGGATCAACTGTTTAACCAGGTTTTCACGCCAGGGGCTAAGGCCTCCCGTGGTCTTTTTTTGCGTTTCAATGGCACACGCCTTGATCGCGTTTTGCTGAATGAGAGCCATGGCCAATGTCCGTGTCGGTGGGCGCGCGCGGGTGCACTGCACGGTGGGTCAGCACGTTTCTTTTTCTAAAAACTCTAGAAAAAGAGCTCTGCGCAGAAGGCTTCATTCTTGGTCGCGGGGGCTTTGGCTTGCGAGTTAAACGTTGTTAATTCCGCAGTCAGGCTTAAGGGTGAAAGTGCGCCAACTGAGCACATCGCTGCAATTCGTGCGGATGCACGGTCATGCAAGATGGGCGACGTGTAGCGGCCTGGACTGGGCCGCTTTTTCTGGCTCGATCAAGGGTGATCTCATGAAGCAATCCCGCGTTTGCACACTTGGCGGACTTGGCCTGGCATTGGCGCTGATGTCCAGCATCAGCCTGGCCCAGGCGCCAGCTCAGGTGAACACTCAGGTGCCCGGTTATTACCGGCTCGCGGTGGGCGACTACGAGGTGACGGCGTTGTTCGATGGCTACAACGACCTGTCGCCCAAACTGCTCGAGGGGCTGACCCAAGACCAGATCCGCGCGTTGCTGGCTCGTCGTTCGATTGAAACGCCGGGGGTGCAAACCGCGTTCAACGCGTTTCTGGTGAATACCGGCAAACAACTGATTCTGGTGGATACCGGGGCAGGGCAGTGCATCGGTGCCACTGCGGGCCAATTGTCGGCGAACATGCAAGCCGCTGGTTATAAGCCAGAACAGGTCGATACCATCCTGCTCACCCACTTGCATCTGGACCATGTGTGCGGATTGGTGGATGGGCAGCAAAAGCCTGTGTTCGCCAACGCCACGGTCTACGCCGCCAAGGCGGAAGCCGATTACTGGCTTGACCCTCAGGCCATGGTCAAGGCACCGGCCGGTGCCAGGGAATTCTTCAAGATCGCCCAGGACTCCACCGCGCCCTACATCGCGGCGGGCCGCTTCAAGACCTTTACTGCCGGGCAGTCGCCAGTGCCGGGCGTTGTCGATGCCGAACTGGAGGCGGGGCACACACCGGGCAGTACCACGTATCGGTTCAACTCCCAAGGCCAGAGCATTCTGTTCATGGGTGATCTGGTGCATAACCTGGCGGTGCAGTTCGAGCATCCCGAGGTATCGATCCGTTTCGACGTCGACAATCAGCAGGCGATCAAGAGCCGTGCCAAGGTGTTCAGCGATGCGGCGGCCAGCAAGATCTGGGTCACGGCAGCGCATTTACCGTTTCCGGGTGTCGGCCATATCACCGCAGTGGACAAGCATTTCCAGTGGGTACCGATCGAGTACGGGCCTTATAAACGAGCGGCGAAAGTGCCGATGATCGAGTAAAGTCCGACACACTTGCGCCTGACTGAACACAAAGGGGAACCGTGCCCATGAACCGTAACGATCTGCGCCGCGTCGACATGAACCTGCTGGTGATTTTCGAAGCGCTGATGTTCGAAAAAAACCTGACCCGCGTCGCCGAAAAGCTGTTCATGGGCCAACCAGCAGTGAGCGCCGCGCTGGGCCGGTTGCGTGATTTGTTCGACGATCCGTTGTTGCTGCGCAACGGTCGCGGCATGGAGCCGACGGCGCGGGCGCTGGCGATTCTCAAGGAGCTGCAACCGGCGATGGACACCATCTCGGGGGCGGTCAGCCGCGCCAAGGAGTTCGAGCCGGCCAGCAGCTGCGATGTGTTTCGCATCGGGCTGTCGGACGATGCCGAGTTCGGGCTGTTTCCACCGTTGCTGCGCCAGTTGCAGGAAGAGGCGCCGGGGATCGTGGTCGTGGTGCGCCGCGCCAACTATCTGCTGATGCCGGCGTTGCTGGCGTCAGGGGAAATCTCGGTGGGGGTGAGCTACACCACCGATCTGCCGGCCAATGCCAAGCGCAAGAAGCTGCGGGACATCCCCTGCAAAGTCCTGCGCGGCGATGACCGCCCGGGGCCGCTGACGCTGGACGAGTATTGTGCGCGGCCCCATGCAATGGTGTCGTTCTCCGGTGACCTGAGCGGCAACATCGACCTCGACCTGGCCAAGGTCGGCCGCACCCGCCGCGTGGTGCTCGGCGTGCCGCAATTCAGTGGTTTGCGCGCGTTGCTCGCTGGCACCGAGATGATCGCCACCGTGCCGGATTACGCCGCGTGTGCGTTGGTGGAGGGGTGTGGGTTGCGCGCGGAAGATCCGCCGTTTCCCATTGACGCGGCGCAGCTGTCGATGGCCTGGAGCGGGGTGCATGACAACGATCCAGCAGAGCGCTGGTTGAGATCGCGGATCAGTCAGTTCATGTCGGCGCCGCTGGATATTGCGGCGGTGTAAACAGGCAGAACACGTGCTGCGAGCAAGCGCTTTTGCTCTTACCGTTCATCCGTTTTTTTCCTGACCTGTAATTTCTGATAGTAGCGCGATGTCGCCAACCGGTGTGTGATGAGTCAGTGCCCATGGGGCGACCTCAATCATGCACAGGGAGCGAATGATGAATAGCCCAGTTGCCGCAGCGCTCACCAACTCTCTGCCAGACCCTGAACTCGAGCAAAACCCGGGTAACCCGCCACTTGACCCAGTGTTGGTCCGCAATAACCTGACGGTTGTCATCAACTACCGCATGAAGCCTGGGGAGAGCTTGCAAGTGATCTGGGAGGCTGCGCCGGGAGCGCCGAGCGAGGCCTCATTCACGACCGTCTTCTTTCCGGTCGGCGGCACTGCGCCATGGAAAGTCCCGCTGCCCAACTGGATAGTGGCCTATAGCTTGAACAGCGTGGTGACGGTGACTTATGTCGTCATGAACGGCACCACACCGATCGCGACCTCATTGCCGCTGACGGTCACCATTGTGCCGCTTGCGCAGAGCGCTCTGCC
Source organism: Pseudomonas sp. Pseusp18 (assembly GCF_059506005.1). NCBI lineage: Bacteria > Pseudomonadati > Pseudomonadota > Gammaproteobacteria > Pseudomonadales > Pseudomonadaceae > Pseudomonas > Pseudomonas sp. Pseusp18. The sequence continues at coordinate 4,161,228 of NZ_CP169240.1, read as the reverse complement.
CATCCCGCTGATCACCCAAGCGGCCAACAATGGCATAGGCAGCGTGCTGGACGTGGTGTTCTTGACGAATTTCACCCTGCGCATCAATGGCTGGCCGCTGATAACGGACGGGCAGTATTTCTGGATGAGCCTGAGTGGCATCAACGACGACGGCAGCGCTTTTTACATTGAATACTGGATAGCGCCCAACAGCGTAGTTACTCAGGCATTTCTGCAGTCCGGTTTTCATGCCGAGACGTTTTCGGCGTTGCCGCTCAAGAGGCTCAAGCATGGCAGCACGTTGACACTGGATTTCAGGGCCGCGCTGGATAAAAAACTGAACAAGAATGCAGCACTGAAGTTTGCGCCGCGTCACTACACCATCAATAACGATGCCCAAACGCGACTGTTGGCTCCCTCTATCGTGGAAGCCAAAGGTAACCCTCATCTGGACCCGCTGGCGGCCCGATACAACCTCACGGCTCGTCTCTCCTTTCCCGTAATAACGGGCGCCAGGGTCCGTGTGCGCTGGATAGGTGCGCCGGGCACTTCGCCAGAGGGTTCAGTCGTCACCGCTTATGTCGATGCCGGTGCTACCGGTACTAAAGACGTGTCGCTGCGCAATTCGGTGGTCGCCTTTAACCTGGGCCAAACGGTGACGGTCATCTTTGACCTGATGGTCGGCAACGCTCCCGCCGTGAGTTCGCTGCCGCTGATGTTGAACGTGCTGCCTCTCGCGCAGAACGCATTGCCCCAGCCGATCATCAGGGAAGCATTGGGCAATGGCCATGGCAACGAGCTGGACGTGAGCTCTATCTCGGCGTTCACCCTGTTCATAGAGGGTTGGCCGCTGATCGCCGTCGGCCAGTATTTCTGGGTAAGCCTGATTGGAACATTGGCCGATGGCGGCGTTTTCAATGTCGAGTACGTGATTGCCCCTCACCCCCCCGTCGACCAGTTGTTTGTCACCCACGATTTCTTTTCGCAGATCTTTTCAACCACCCCGCTAAACCTGCTCATGGATGGCAGCGCACTGACAGTGCAACTCAGGGTGGCACTGGACAAAAGCCTGAGCAAAAGTTCAGCAGTGAAGTTTCCAGCGAAACAGTACACCGTCAAAACGGGCGGACCGATACCGCCGGATCCGATGATCCTGGCGGTGAAAGACTCTGCCGGCGATGACATAACCAATGGTGGACCCACCAACTCCACCCAGGTGACGATCAGCGGCAGCGCAATGGCCGGCCAACCACTGGAGATACTGGACGGGCAGACCGTCATAGGCATGATCACGGCAGTTTCCGGTGTCTGGGAGCTTGCGGTATCTGCGTTGACGGGCGGCCTGCACGTATTCACCGCCCGGCCCTTGAATGGCGGCGGTGGGGGCTCCACGCCGTGGACGATCGACGTCGTGCTGCTAAACCTGGAGTTGACGATTGCAGAGGCGCCCGATAACGGCAATCTGGATCCTCTTGCGGCCTTGACGAGGCTGACGGCTGTCCTGGATTACAACATGCAGGCCAATGACAGGATCAGGGTTATCTGGACGGCTGCGCCAGGAACACCCGCGGCGGGCTCACACATCACCAATACCGTTCAGGCCGGCACTACCATCCGACCCAGGATAATCCAGCTGCCCGTTACGCTGTTGGCGTTCAGCTTGGGCAAACGGGTGACGGTGAGCTTCGAATATGATCGCGGAACAGCACCACCGGTGGTTTCACGGCCGCTTGTCCTGAACATCGGGACTATTCCGGCAGACCGGTTCGACCCTCCGGTGATCACCCAGGCGAACGGTACGACGGTGCTGAATCTGGCCGATGTGCAACTTGGGGCAACTCTCCTGTTTGGTATTTGGCCGCTTATTGCCTCCGGTCAGCCGATCTGGCTGGATTTGGAGGGCCAGAACGCCAGCGGGGGCAGCCACAATCTCACCATGTGGACGGGCCTCAACTTCGCAGTGCATCGAAGTTGGGTGTTGAACGGCCGCTACAGCGTTACCGTTTTGTTCAGCTATTTGAAGGATCTGGCGGAAGGCAGCACGTTGTCCATTCACTTCAGGGTCAATATGGATCAGGTCCCGAATCCGGCGACGGCGGTGGTCTTCGCCGCACGTCAGTACACCATTCGGGCCATTCCTTGAAGAAGAGCTGGCGGGAGGTTTTGGCGTTCAGCGTGTTGTGTTTAACGGCGTTTATCGTTACTTGATGAAAGCTACAGATCCTTGCGCCGTTGCCTACGACTGCGCCAGAATCCGCCGGCTTGTGCGCTTTGGGCCTGGTCTTTATCGTTTCCGTATCGCTGCCAATCAGCGATCGGGTTTAGCGACCTGAACAGGTATAAGCGCAACAGCGCTCCGTCATATTGCAGGCATTCCATGTCTGCAGTTTCGATATGGTGGCTGTGCGCGGGAGACCCTCGGGTCTGCCGGGTCTTATACCTCTCGGTTCGCTAACCTGCGTACAGCCGCCACCCTTACTTGTTTAGCGACAGGTACTGGTGGTTCCATCAGGTATAACGGAGATTCTCCATGTTCAAAGCCACACCTAACCCGCCAGAAACCGACGACGTTTCCCCCTACGATCCCCTCGATCCCAAAAAACTCCACGAAGCCGCCGAACGCGCCCTCGATCACTACCTCAAGCCGTCCGATCCCAAGCCCCCGCGCAAACCGAGCACGATTTACACCGTCGCTCCCAACATCAACATCGAAGAGCTACTGACCAATGCCTGCGAGTCCTTTGCCTCGGCCAAGGTGATCGCCAGTGACTGTGCCGGGTTTCTGGAGGGGCCGCAGCGCAATACGATACTGGGCGTCGCGCAGCTCATCATGTTCGGCGAGTTGGCGGTGAATCGGGCGCTGGACAGTCTGGAGCTGAAGGCCAACCCGGCCCTATGACCTGAGGTCAAACGCTGACCCCTGTGGCGAGGGAGCTTGCTCCCGCTCGGCTGCGCAGCAGTCGTAAACCCTGTACATGCGGTCTACCTGATGCAATTGGGTCGAATGGTTTTGGGGCCGCTTCGCAGCCCAGCGGGAGCAAGCTCCCTCGCCACAATTCCCGCGGTACAAAGAGAGCACGTACATTCAATTTTTCCCTACCCCTTGGCGGCACTATTCAATCCAATGATTGAACAGGGGTGAGTCATGAACGCTTCGCAACGGGATGAACAGGCGCGGGATGTCGGGCTGCTGTTTCTGCGGGTCAGCGGTGGTCTGTTTCTGCTGTGGGTTCACGGCTTGCCCAAGCTGCTGGACTTCAGTGCGCAGCTGCAACTGATCGAAGACCCGTTCCACCTCGGTGCCCACCTTACCCTCAGCCTGGCGATTTTCGCCGAAGTGCTGTGCCCGCTGCTGATTGTCGCTGGTGTTCTGGCGCGTCTGGCGTGCTTGCCTATTCTGTTTGTGCTGCTGGTGGCGCTGCTGGTCGTGCACCCGCAATGGAGTGTGGCCGAAGGGCAATTCGGCTGGCTGTTGTTGATCATCTTCACCTCTGTGTTTATCGCCGGGCCTGGACGGCTGGCGCTCAATGTTCGTTTGCCCGGAGTGCTCCGTTATGTCTGAAGCCCAAACTCAAAAAGCGCCGGGGTCCGATGAGATCGTGACGCTGATCGTCAAGCACCGGGTCAAGGCCGGTTTCGAAGCAGCCTATGAAGCCTGGCTGCGCAACATCGTCAGCGTAGCGGGGCGCACGGAAGGGCATCTGGGCGTGGACGTGATCCGCGGCAAGAACGCTGGCCTGGACATGTTCACCTGCGTGCTGCGCTTTTGCTCCACCGAGGCCATGCAGCACTGGCTCGATTCGCCGCAACGTCAGTCGTTGATCGATGAAGCCGCGCCGATGCTGGCCGACGGCGACCAGACCGAGGTCAACCCGGTCAACGAATTCTGGTTTGCGCCGCTGGCCGATGCTGCTTCGCCGCCACCGCGCTGGAAGCAGGCCGTGGTGTCGTTGCTGGTAATTCTGCCGCACACCTTGCTGGTGCCGCTGCTCTGGGGGCCACTGCTCAAACTCAACGCTTTTCTCTCCAACTACCTGGTCGCCACGTTCCTGATCACCCTGACCATCGTGGTGTCGGTGGTGTACGTGTGCATGCCGGCTGCGACTCGCTTGTTTGCGCCGTGGCTGACGGCCAGTCAGCCGCGGGAGCACCTCGAATCCAACGCAAATTCGCCGCGCTGAGCCGGCGCTTTTTTGCTTCATTTCACTGATGACGAAGGAACTGCGATGAACGCCGATCTGATTCTGTTCAATGGTCAATTTCATACCGTAGACCGCGAAAAGCCCCTCGCCAGCGCCGTAGCGATCAAGGGCGGCCGCTTCGTCGCGGTCGGCACCGACGCCGAAGCCATGGCCCTGCGCGGCTCGGGCACCCAGGTGATCGACCTCAAGGGCCGCTGTGTCATCCCTGGCCTCAACGACTCGCACCTGCACCTGATCCGTGGCGGTTTGAACTACAACCTCGAACTGCGCTGGGAAGGCGTGCCGTCCCTGGCTGATGCGTTGCGCATGCTCAAGGAGCAAGCCGACCGCACACCGACGCCGCAATGGGTACGGGTAGTCGGTGGCTGGAACGAATTCCAGTTTGCCGAGAAGCGCATGCCGACCCTGGAAGAGCTCAACCAGGCGGCGCCAGACACCCCGGTGTTCGTGCTGCATTTGTACGACCGCGCCTTGCTCAACCGCGCTGCATTGCGGGTTGCCGGTTACACCCGCGATACGCCGAACCCGCCGGGTGGCGAAATCGTGCGTGATGCCAATGGCAATCCGACCGGCATGCTGGTCGCAAGGCCGAACGCGATGATCCTGTACTCGACCCTCGCCAAGGGGCCGAAGCTGCCGCTGGAATATCAGGTCAACTCGACCCGCCAGTTCATGCGTGAGCTCAACCGCCTCGGCCTGACCAGCGCGATCGATGCCGGCGGTGGTTTCCAGAATTACCCGGACGATTACCAGGTGATCGAGCAGTTGGCGAAAGATGACCAACTGACCGTGCGTATCGCCTACAACCTGTTCACCCAGAAGCCGAAAGAAGAGCTGACCGATTTCCAGAACTGGACTGGCAGCGTCAAGTTGCACCAAGGCGACGACTTCCTGCGGCACAACGGCGCCGGCGAGATGCTGGTGTTCTCGGCGGCGGATTTCGAGGACTTCCTCGAACCGCGTCCGGACCTGCCGCAGACCATGGAGCAGGAGCTGGAACCGGTGGTCCGCCATCTGGTGGAACAGCGCTGGCCGTTCCGTTTGCACGCTACTTACAACGAATCCATCAGCCGCATGCTCGACGTGTTCGAGAAGGTCAACCGCGACATTCCGTTCAACGGCCTGCCATGGTTCTTCGACCACGCTGAAACCATCACCCCACAGAACATCGAGCGGGTAAGGGCGCTGGGCGGTGGCATTGCGATCCAGGACCGCATGGCGTTCCAGGGTGAATATTTTGTCGACCGCTACGGCAAGCAGGCCGCCGAAGCTACGCCACCGATCAAGCGCATGCTGGCCGAGGGTGTACCGGTCGGCGCCGGCACCGATGCCACGCGAGTGTCCAGCTACAATCCATGGACCTCGCTGTACTGGATGGTCAGCGGCCGTACCGTCGGTGGTCTGGCGCTGTACGAGGAAGGTTTGCCGCGCACCACTGCACTGGAACTGTTCACTCATGGCAGCGCCTGGTTCTCGTCGGAACAAGGCAAGAAAGGCCAGATCAAGGTCGGGCAACTGGCGGACCTGGTAGCACTGAGCGCGGACTTCTTCAGCGTCGAGGAAGAAGCGATCAAGTGGATCGAGTCGGTATTGACCGTGGTCGGCGGCAAGGTGGTGTACGCCGCCGGCGACTTCGAAAAACTCGGGCCTGTCAGCCTGCCGGTGCTGCCGGATTGGTCGCCGGTGGCGAAGGTTCCGGGACACTGGCGGCCGAACGCGCCAATGCAGGCGCAGGTGCACCAGTGCAGCGGCCCGTGCGCCGTGCATACCCACAGCCATGAGAAGGCCCGTATGTCGAACGTGCCGGTGAGTGACTTCGCCGGTTTCTGGGGCGCCTTCGGCTGTTCCTGCTTCGCGTTCTGAGTCTTGCAACAAAAGCGTCGACCATGTGTGGTCGACGCTTCACTCACCACCCTCCGAGGAGTTTCACATGAGCAACGTTCCTTACAAACGTCTGAACAAAGATGACGCCGTTGTGCTGCTGGTCGATCACCAGACCGGCCTGATCTCTCTGGTGCAGGATTTCTCGCCCAACGAATTCAAGAACAACGTGCTGGCCCTGGGCGACATCGCCAAGTTCTTCAACCTGCCGACCATCCTCACCACCAGTTTCGACGCAGGCCCGAACGGCCCGATCGTGCCTGAACTGCGCGAGCAATTCCCGGACGCGCCGTTCATTCAGCGTCCAGGCCAGATCAACGCCTGGGACAACGAAGACTTCGTCAAAGCCATCAAGGCCACCGGTCGCAAGCAACTGATCATCGCGGGTGTGGTGACTGACGTGTGCGTAGCGTTCCCGACCCTGTCGGCCATTGCCGAAGGCTTTGAAGTATTCGTGGTAACCGACTCTTCCGGTACCTTCAACACCACCGTGCAACAAGCGGCGTGGGCGCGGATGTCGGCGGCGGGTGCACACCTGCTGAACTGGTTCGCCGTGGCCTGCGAGCTGCAAGGCGACTGGCGCAACGACATGGAAGGCCTGGCCAACCTGTTGTCCCAGCGTCTGCCGAACTACCGCAACCTGATCAACAGCTACACCAAGTTCACCGCCAAGTAAGGTGTTGAAGAAAAATGCCCGCGATGTGCGGGCATTTTTTTGTGCTGCTCGAATGTCCGCTGCATCAGCGCTTCTGCAACCATCCCAGAAACCCACCTTTCCTGATCGGCACCGGTTTGGCCATCAACGCCTGCCGACTGTTCTGCTGCCGCACTGCCTGCAACTTGTTCAACGCCCGGCCCACTTCGCTGCGCTGTTCCATGCACTGGCGGGTCAGGTTCTTGTCGAGACGGTAGATGATCGAAGATGTCAGCGCGGTGAACGTCGCCTGCGACGGTGTATCGGCCAGGATGCTCTGTTCGCCCATGACTTCGCTCGGCCCCATGCGACCGGCCTCGGTGAAACCATTGCCGTCCGGCACGCTGGCGCTGACGACGCCGGTGGCGATCACGAACAGGCTGTCCGGCACTTCAGCCAGATCCAGCACCACCTCGCCGGCGGCGTATTGTTGCGCGACCATCGATTCGGCGAGGCGGTCGCGTTCCTCATGGCTCAGCGAGCGGAAAATCTTCACTTCATCGAGCAGTGCGCGGGCGCGGGTCGAGGGTTCGATCACGCCGTCGGGGTGCCGCGAGATGCCGGCCGCTTCCAGATGGCGATGGGCGAGGTCGAACAGTTGATTGCGCACGTCGCTCTTTTTGCCCAGCTCGGCGATGAACCCGCTGGCCACGTATTCGGACATCTCTTCGCCAGCCTCTTTGAGCACCGCTTTTGGCGCGGGCGAGAGCAACAGACTGCTGCTGCCTTGCAGCGTGCGGTCGAGGGCGTCGAGCACCCGGCGTGGGCGGATGTGGTTCGCCACCTTGATGCTGATCGACACCCCGTGCAGGTTGTTCGGGCGGCTGAGGTTGACGATCTTGGCCTTGGCCGCCACCGAGTTCGGCACCACGGCCATCGTGCCGGCGCTGCTCAACAGGTGCGTGGCGCGCCAGTTAATGTCCAGCACTTTGCCTTCGACGCCATCGATCACCACAAAGTCGTCCACCTGATAGGGTTTGGTGGTGTTGAGCACAATGCCGGAGAACACGTCAGCCAACGTACTCTGCAACGCCAGACCGACCACGATGGCGAACACGCCGGAAGTCGCCAGCAGACCCTTGACCGGCAGATCGAGCACATAACCGGCGGCCGCGACGATAGAGGCCAGAAACACCAGCGCACCGATCACGTCCTGCAGCAAACGGCCGCTGTGACCTATGCGACGCATCAGCACCAGACCGAACACCTCGGTGAGCACTCGTGCGGCGTACAACCACCAGATAATCCCCAGCGCCGTTGCACCGAGTTGCGCCACCTGGTCATCGGCAACCAACGGTGTCTGCAACGGGCTGACGCCAGCGTTGATAATCAGCGCGCTGAACGCCAGAAACAGCACCAGCCGCACACCGACCTTTGGCGCGCGATGCTTGAACGGGACGAGGTGCCAGAGCAGGGCGTCGAGCACCAGCAGCAGGGCGCTCCAAGGCAACAGGTGGGCAGAGAAAAGGCTCATGGATTGCACTCCAGCGGGCACAAAAAAACTCGCCACACCCTGAGGTGTGGCGAGAGGTTGGGCTTAGTTCAGATGCGTCTTGAGCTCAGCCGCAGCCTGACGTACCGCCGCTTTGACTTCCGGAATCCGGTTCAGCGGATTGAGCAGGCCAAAGTCATGAATCATCCCGTTGTAGCGCACCGAGGTCACCGGCACACCGGCCGCATCGAGGTGGCGGGCGTAGCCTTCGCCTTCGTCACGCAGCACGTCGAATTCGGCGGTCTGCACCAGTGCCGCAGGCAGGCCCTTGAGTTGTTCGGCGCTGGCGTTGAGCGGCGAGGCATGAATCTGCGCACGCTCGGCCGGGTTGGTGGTGTAGTTGTCCCAGAACCACTGCATCATCCCTTTGGTGAGGAAGTGCCCCTCGGCGAATTGCTGGTACGAACCGTCGTCGAACTGCGCGTTGGTCACCGGCCACATCAACAGCTGGAAGCGCAGGGCAGGGGTTTTCTGTTCCTTGGCCATCAGCGCCACGACCGCCGCCATGTTGCCGCCGACGCTGTTGCCGGCCACCGCCAGTCGCTTGCCATCGACACCGATCTCTTTGCCATGCTCGGCTACCCATTTGGTCGCGGTGTAGGCCTGGTTGATGGCGGTCGGATATTGCGCTTCCGGCGACGGCGTGTAGTCGACGTATACCGCGACTGCGCCGGAGCCCACTACCAGGTCACGGATCAGGCGCTGGTGAGTCGGGAAGTCGCCCAATACCCAGCCGCCACCGTGGAAGAACATGAACACCGGCAACTCGCCCTTGACCTTGGCCGGACGCACCACTTTCAGGTTGATGGTCTGGCCGTCGACCTTGATCGCCTTGTCGCTGACTTCAACACCCGACAGATCAACCTTCACCGAAGCCTGGGCACCGGTCAGCACCGCGCGGGCGTCTTTCGGGCTCAGTTGTTCCAGCGGTTTGCCACCGCCGGCGGCGAGGGCATCGAGGAAGGCCTGGGTGTTGTGTTCGACACCGGGGCTGCCGGCGGCGAATGCGTTGCCGATGGACAGGGCGAGAACGGAAGTGGCGAGGGTTTTCTTGATGTTCATGTGCAAATCCTTTTTAAATCGTTTGAGTTTTTATGCCTTGGGATCGGGCTGCTGTGGCGCTGGGGTTCAGGCCTCAGCAACACCGTGAACACAGATTAATGAGATGCCGGAAAGTGAAAAAGCGGCTATAAAGCGATTAACTGTCAACCAGAGAGTGACAATGAACCCGTTCGAAGACATGCGTATTTTTTGCCAGGTCATGGACTCCGGCAGCTTCACCGCGGCGGCCGATCAGTTGGGCCTGTCCAAGCAGTTCGTCAGCCGCCGGCTGATGCAACTCGAAGAGCGCCTCGGCGTGCGCCTGCTCAACCGCTCAACCCGGCGGCTGGACGTCACCCCGCTGGGGCAGAGTTATTACGAATCGGCCCTGCGCCTGCTCAGTGAAGTCGAGCAAGTGGAGCAGGGCATCGCCGGCCAGACCATCGAGCCTCGCGGGACCATTCGCCTGAGTGCACCGTTGTCGTTTGCCGTGGCGCATTTGGGCTGTTTGCTGCCGGTATTTTTGCAACGTTATCGCGATGTCACCGTGGAGGTTGACCTGAGCGATCGGCCGGTGGACTTGCTCGGCGAGGGATACGATTTGGCCTTGCGCATCGGCGTGCTGGAAGACTCGACGCTGATCGCCCGTCGCATCGCCGTCATCGAGCGGGTGTACTGCGCTAGCCCGGCGTATCTGGCCGAACGTGGCACGCCGCTCAAACCCGAGGATTTGCACAGCCACGATTGCCTGCCCTACGGCCACGGTCGCCAGGTGCAATGGCGGTTCGAAGGGCGGGGCAAACCGCTGACCGTCAATGTCACCGGGCGGATGCGGGTCAACAACGGTGAACTGCTCAAGGACGCGGCCATCGCCGGCATGGGCATCACGTACTTGCCGACCTTCATCGTCGATTCGGCCCTGGAAGACGGCCGGCTGGTGCCGGTACTGGATGATTTCCGCCCCGAGCCGCTGACTTTGTCGGCGGTCTACCCGCAGCACCGTCAGGCCTCGCGGCCGGTGCAGGTGTTGATCGAGTTCTTGCGTGAGCGGTTGAACCAATAGGAGGGTGCACGCCATCGTTGATTACAAGATCGCAACAAACCCCTGATGTGGATTTTCCTGACGCTGATCTAGACTCGTGCCGGTCAATCAAAGGCCCGGAATCTGGAGCGTGCAATGGAAATGCCGACAAAAGAAAAAGCCATCGCCAGCAATCGCGATGCATGGAATGACTCCGCCCAACACCACAAGGACACCCCCGAGTGGCAGACCCGTTTGAGTGCCGTGGGCCATGGCGATTTTTCCTGCCTGGATGACACCCTCACCGGGTTGCTCCAACAGGTCGGTGTCGACGGCAAGGATGTGGTGCAACTGGGCTGCAACAATGGCCGGGAAAGCCTTTCACTGTTTGCGCTGGGGGCCCGCAGCGTAGTGGGCGTCGACCAGTCCGGGGCCTTTCTCGATCAGGCCCGGGAGCTGGCATCCCGTTCGCCTCATCAGCCCGAATTCATCGAGGCTGATATCCATCACCTGCCGACAGAGCTGCACCAACGCTTCGACGTGGCGCTGATCACCATCGGCGTATTGAACTGGATGCCGGACATCGGCGAGTTCATGCGCCATGTCGCGCAAACCCTCAAGCCCGGCGGCAGCCTGGTGGTTTACGAAACCCACCCGTTCCTGGAAATGTTCGACCCCGAGTCAGCCGATCCCTATCGCCCGGACAGCTCGTATTTTCGCAGTGAGCCTTTCGTCCAGGACCAACCGATCGTCTACGAAGGCAAAGTCGAACAGCAGGCCTCGGCGTCCTACTGGTTCGTCCACACCCTGGGCGCCATCTTCACCGGTGCCGTCGAAGCGGGGTTGCAGATCTGCCATTTCAAGGAGTACCCGCATTCCAATCGCGAAGAACTCTACGACAAGTATCAGCAGCAAAAGGCGCAGTTGCCGTTGTGTTACACGTTGGTGGCGGTGAAGCGAGCGACGTAGTGCCAGGGGTATTTTCAGAGCGTTGAGTGATTTGCCGCGTGCCCTGGTTGCGCGCAGAGATCAATGCCCAAGGCATGAATGACCTTTAGAACCGTATCAAAACGTGGTTTCGCCCCGGGTGCGAAGGCCTTGTACAGGCTTTCGCGCCCCATTCCGGAATCTTTGGCAATTTGTGTCATGCCGCGGGCCTTTACCACGTAGCCGATAGCACGAAGAAACTCTTCGTTGTCGCCGTCTGCCAATACCTGAGAGAGGTATTCGCTGATGGCTTCGTCATTGTCGAGCAGTGCCGCCATGTCGAAGTTTGTTAATTTTTGATTCATGCTTCTGGCTCCTCATTCCTGTGCGAATGTATCTGTTAGCGCAGGCATGAGGAGTCAGTTGGTTCTTTTGTGATGGGTGTATTTTTCCCTGAACTGTGTAGGCAACTGACCCCATCGCGGGAAAGCTCTAATGTCAGTCAGTTAAGCCGTAATGCAATCTGTAGCAGCTGGCGAAGCCTGCGTTCGGCTGCTCAGCAGTCGTGAGTCGGACTAACGCGGTCAGCCTGATGCACCACAATCTCTGGTTTTACGACTGCTGCGCAGCCGAACGCAGGCTTCGCCAGCTGCTACAAGGAGTGCGTCGCGGCTGAAATTGTTTAACTGACTGGCATTAGGGCAAGCCCGCTCCCACAGGGAGATGCGGCCAAATGTGGGAGCGGAAGCCAATCACGCCTGCGCCGCCGTCACCGGCTGCTGTTCCGGTTTGCGCAGTGCCGTCAGCCGCGAGCCGCTGTAGTAGGTTTCGCGGAAGAAGCGCCAGCGACCGAACAGGTCGTAGACGTGGGTGATGCGCCCTTGCTCCTGGTAGTCCATGCGGATGTGCATTTTCATCGCCTGGATGTTGCGGGTGTCGCAGACGTCGACGATCTTGTTGCAGCCTTTGGCCCGCATCGCGTCCCAGAGCTTGAACTGGGCGTCCATCGACAGGCTGGTGCCAAAGTAGAGCGGGATCATTTCACCGCCGAACTCGAAAAACTCACCGGGGTTGATCCGGAACCAGCAGCCGTAATAGTGCCGGTCGAAGTAGTCCCTGGCGCTGCCCCAGATGAATCCTATGGCATCACCTTCCTCGTTCACGTACATGTGTCCGGTGTGACCCTCGGCGGCGATTTCGGCCATGGCCTTGACGCGGTTACCGTAATACTTGGTGAACGCGGTGGCGTTTTCCGGGGTGATGTTCACCAGGCGCAAGCCCGAATAGGGCCGTAGATTTTGCGGCGCCACCGGGGTCACCAGATCACGTCCCAGCCACAGCAACTCTCGATGGAAGTACACATAGCGCTTCCAGAGCGACTGGAGCGTGTGGAGCAGGCCTTTTTGTTTGATGCGTTCGCGAATCTTGTCGATGGCGCTCATGAAGTCCTCCGAGGCCGAAGCCCGGGTGTGGTGGGTAACGTTTTCGATGGCGAAAAATCAGGATTTCAACGGGTGCAGTTCGGTCGGGTAGTGCGGCTCCTCTTTGGACGCCCTCGGCACAACGGCATAGGACACCCTTGGAACACCCGCAAGACGCTGTTCCAGCACAAGGCTCAGCGACTCGCCCGGGTCCAGATAGGCATCGCCAAAGTCGGCGCCGATATGGATCGGATGGACGACGATTTCCAGCAGGCCGTCGATTGGCATTGCCACGGTGCGCAGGTCGACCGGGGTGCAGACGTTCTGGGCGGTCGCTCCGGACAGGCTGTTCAAGCGATGGTTGAGCAACGTCTTGAACACTCGCTTGGGCACACTCAAATTACTGCCCAGATCGCGTGCCAGTCGCACGGGCACCCCTTGGCGGGCGGCAAACCGCGCGACGATTTCTCCGATGGGCCAGATGTTGTGCACATGCTGATGGGAATCGAGGTGGCTGGGGTGCAGGCCGTTGTCCAGGCAGCGTTGCCATTGGGCTTCGAGTTCCTCCAGCACTGCGTCGCGATCCAGGCGGTTGAGCCAGAGGCTGTGGCGGGGCAGGCTGAGGTCGAACTCACCCTGGCTGTCGCAGAACGTCGAACGTGTGAGAATCGACAGACTCAACGGCCGGCCATACGTGAGGTTGAAGTGCAGCCCGATCCGCCCCTTGAGCAATGGCTGCCGGGCCAGGACGCAGGCCGCTTCGAAGGCCGGCATGTTGGCCATGGCGGTCGCGGAACTGATGACCCCGGCGTGGAAGGCCCCCAGTATCACCGCGTTTTCGCTCGGGCTGAGGCCGAAATCGTCAGCGTTGACTATGACTTGGCGAGGCATGGCTGCCCTCTCTTTCTTGTTCGGTGGGTGCAGCGTCTTTCGCGACAATAGGAGCCTGTATAGGTGTAAGCGTAGGAGTAACCAGCGCCGCTGCACGCCTGGCTTGCCATTTTTTTAACCAGGGTTTGATGCGGTGCCAGAGTCGCAGCGCCAACCCCAGGGTGAGGCCGCTGGGGCGCCAGGAGTAGAAACTCCAGCGCCAGTGCTCCAGTTGCCCGGTCATGCGTTCCAGGAGTTGATGGCTGGAGTTTTCCAGGCTGATCCGCGAGGCGTCGACCCAGTGCCAGTTGTCGTCCAGCCCCCAGCGGATCCACTCTTCGAGCAGCACGCGACCGCTGCCCAGGCCGGCGTATTGCGGCAAGAACGCCAGGTTGTAATCGTACAACCGGCCCTGTTCCAGCAAGCCGATACGGTAGCTGATGCAGCGCCCGTCCAGTTCCAGCACCACCACTCGCACCAGTCCCAGTTCGGCGAGGGCGGTGAACGCTTGCTCGATCCATTGCCGGTAGCGGTCATTGGTGAAAATTCCCACGCCTTGAAGGCCTTTCCAGCTCAGTGCTTCGACTTTGCCGAGGGTCCGCAACAGTGGCCTGATGGTGGCGGCGTCGGGGGTTATCCGCCGGACCTCGGCACCGCAGGCCGCGATGCGTTTACGCGCACGGCGCAGTTTGTAGCGCGGGTCGCCGGATACCTCCTGGTGGTCGGCGTCGCTGATCAGGTGCACCGGCACCCGACAACTGAGGCGGCGTTCGCCAGTCGAGCTGTGGGTCATCCAGGTGGTCAGCGCACTTTCCTCGCCGATGGGTTCGGACAATTCATTGAGTTGCAGCATCGCGTGGGGCACGCGACGGCGGATGATCACCAGCGCCTTGCGCATGCTCTCGGCATCGAGGCAACTGAGCAGGGCCAAGCGATCGGTGAGGGGATAGCCGAGGTGATGCAGGACTCGAAACGGTAACCCGCCAAAGCGCTCCACGGACACCACCAACGGCAGGCACAAGGCCAATTCATCGCCGTGCCAGCCGAGCAGAACGTGCAAGCGCTCCCCGGCAACCAGTGCCTGTTCCGATGCGCGCAGCCAGGCGAGGGTGTTGAACGGCGTGTGGTCCGTCATGCGCCAGCGCAACCCCTCATAAGCGGCTGTTGGAAAGTCCGGAGCGCACAACGACGTGCGCCATTCGAATCGAGCCATCATAGATTCAGACCGCCGCATAACTCATGGACGTTCATGAGGCGCTCCAGCTCAGGGCGAACAGGGTTTGCCCTGGCAGGTCGAAGCTGACGCGACCGTCCTGACAGTTGAATTTGCCTTCGCGACTGCGGCTGTCGGCACCGAAATACACCAGCGCTCCCTTGGTCAGCGGGCAGGTCGCCCCGGCTAGATCGACACGCTGCAAGCGCGCGCCCTTATTGACGCCCAACAGGCTGCGTTGGTGTTCGGTGGCCATCGCCAGCACGTCGACTTCGAAGGCGTCGTTGTCCAGGCGCATGACGTTTTTCAGCCAGTGCTGCCGGATGAATTGTTGAGCCAATCCCACCGGTTTGAGCTCGAAACGATCGCCGGCCAGCACCCGCACCATGCCTTTGGGGTAGTTCGGTTCGTCGGCGGCCTGGAACCAGTTGAGCATGTCCAGCAAGCCGTCCTGCGCCGAGTTGATGACCACCGAGGCCCACCACAGCGAAGCGAAATGGGTTTCCTGATCGTAGGGGCTCAGGCTTGAGCCGCTGGACAGGTTGGTCTGGTCCAGCAGCAAGGCCTTGCGTGGCCGGCCCTTGGCATCGAGGCCCACCAGTTCGGCAGCGCGGCGCACGCTGTCGCGGTAGACCCGGGTCGCCAGCAGGTCGCGAACCATCCATTCATGCCAGGCGAGGGCGTCGATCTGCTCGCCGGACTCGGCCAGCAGGCGCCGCGCCCAGTCGATACCGCGCTTGTCGGCGGCATCGTCGGTGAACGGGCCGTTGACGAAGCGCGAACTGGCGGGCATGGCAATACGTATGCCGGCCTTGGCGTTGGCCGGGTCATTGCGCACTTGCTTGGCCATGCTGTTGAAGATCGCCTGGTAGTTGGCGTAGCTCGAGTAGTTGAGGTTCGGCTCGTCGGCGAACGCGATGTAGTGAGTGCCGCCGCCACCGAGGGCGCGGGTGGCGGTGAGCCAGGCGTCGAGGCCGGCGTTGCTCGTGGTGTCGGCGCGCAGATCGGCCTGACGCTGGCTGCCGGCCAACAGCGTGATGTCCTGTGTGATGCCGAAGCGGTTCTGATAGAGCTGGCGGAACGCATCTTCGTGGTGCGGATTTTGCGCCGTGACGTCGACGAAACTGTAATAGGAGCCCGCCTGAGGCTTGAGGGCGTCGAGCGCCGCGAAACTGGATTGCGGCGGCAGCACGTAGGGCAAATAAATGCCCAGGTTCGGGGTCGGGCCGAGCGTCTCTTTATGCAGGGTCAGCCGGGCCTGGCCAGCGTCCTCGCGCAGCGGCTTGAGTTGCTGCGGGTTCTGGGCGAACAGGTTTGCCGTGCCATCGAGCCAGAACGCGACCTTGCCGCTGCCTTGCAGGCGCAGGCGCCAGACTTGTTCGTCCTGGGTGACGGGCAGTTCGAGCTGATCGAATTGCCAATAGGCGCGATAGGGCTTGAGCATCAGCGACACTTGTTTGTTATCACCCACACGTTGGGCCAGCAGAGTGCTGACGCCACCGT
This sequence comes from Pseudomonas sp. Pseusp18, assembly GCF_059506005.1. NCBI lineage: Bacteria > Pseudomonadati > Pseudomonadota > Gammaproteobacteria > Pseudomonadales > Pseudomonadaceae > Pseudomonas > Pseudomonas sp. Pseusp18. The sequence goes on along the minus strand of NZ_CP169240.1, from coordinate 4,144,984 downwards.
GAAATTTGCCGGCCAGCACCGCGTGTTCCCCCGGTGCGACTTTGAAATACAGCTCATCGCCGCCACGGGTTTCGGCGCTGAAATGCACCTTGGCCGGGGCGAACAATGCCACGGTGCGTTCGTCGTGTTCGACGGTGTAGCGGCGGAAGCTGTAGCCCGGAATTTCCAGTCGATAGCTGGCGGCACCCGGCGCCAGCGGCCAGCTCTGCTTGCCGCGTGTTTCATTGGCGGCGATCAGGCGATCGCCCTTCAGGTTGCCGTTGCCGTCGAGCAGGTACAGGTGTTCTTCGTTGGCATCGGCCTGCCACGCCGGGACCCACTGGATGGTCAACGTGTCGGGGCGATCCGCTTGCAGGTACAGGCTGCCGTCGCGAATGTCGGTCCAGCGCATGGGCGCCGCCTGAGCGCTCAAACCAAGGCCCAGGCTCAACAGCAGCACCAGGGGTTTCATGCTGATTTCCGTTGCAGTATCTGAAGCATCGGTGCCACATCACTGGGCAGGATGATCAGGGTTTGCCAGAAGGGGACGCCGCTCAACCGGCAGTACATCACCAGCAGCGCGACGGTCACCGCCAGGTAGGCGATGGACGATGCCGCCGCGGCACCGACGATGCCATACAGCGGGATCAGCAACAGGTTCAGGGCCAGGTTCAGCAGCGCGCCGAGGCCCACCAGCAGCGAAACCGTGCCGGGGCGATTCTTGCCCAGCAAGTCCAGGCGCAGGATGCTCGCGTAGCAAAGACCGAGCAGCCCCGGCAGCAGCGCCAGCAAGGCTGGGTAGGCCGGTTGATAGGCAATGCCGAACAGGGTGACGATCAGCCATTGCCCGATCACGGCCATGGTCAGGCAGGCACCGAGCATCACCGTGGCGGTCAGGCGCAAGGCCAACGGCGTCAGGCGCTCCATGCCTTCGTCCTGTTGCAGCAGGCGTTTCATCAGGGGTGTGGTCACCGCTTCCGGGACGATCAGCAGCAACTCGGCGGCAGCGCTGGCCATGGCGTAATGACCCAATGCCGTACTGCCGAGCAAGGCACCGATGAACAGGTAATCGGAGCGCAGAATGACTTGCTGGAACAACAAATCGGGATGGCTACGAGCGCTGTAGCGCAACAGTTCTTTCTGGCTGGCGCGGTCCCATTGCAACGTCAAGGGTTGCGCACGGTTGAGCCAGACCCAGCCGGCCAGCACCACCAGGCTGATGCCGGCCAGCCAACTGATCAGCGCCGCTTCCAGTGCGGCGTCTTTCCACATCCAGAACAAGGCGATAAACAGCAGCAGTGGCGCCAGCGATTCCACCAGCCGCAAGGCATTGAACGCCACCACACCGCCCGACGCGTTGTGCAAGGTCAGCAGGCCGCTCTTGAGCACGGTCAACGGCACCGCCAGCAGCAACAGCCAGGCGAGCAATCCCAGTTGTGTGGTGATATCGAGTTCGCTGCCGAACTCGCGGGTCAGCGCCACCACCAGCAACGTCAGCAAACCCGCCAGCAGGCAACCGAATACCAGCACCTGACTCAGCAGCAAACCCATGGGCCGTTGCTTGGCCGCCTGATAACCCACCGCCGAATTCAGCCCGCCGCTGGTGGCGGCGCTGATCAAATCGGGCAGGGTACTGAGCAGCGCAAACAGGCCGCGCTCGCTGGGCCCCAGAATCCGCGCCAGCAACACGTTACGCAGCAGGCGCAGGCCGATCATCGCCAGTTTGGTGCCCATGCTCAGGGCCAGGTGTTTGAGGTAGTGGCTGCGACTCATGGCCGGGCTCCGCGGTAGATGCGCCACGACAGCAACTCCGGGTTGCGTGCCGTGCGCTGGCTGATGCCGATCCGTGGTAAGGCCAATGGATCGTCGACGCCACGGTAAATCCCGCTGGCGGTGCCCAGGGCAAACGCAAAGTCGTGGTCGGCCACATGCTCGCGCACCCGCGCATCGTGGTCGCCATTGGGGTAGCAATAGACCGGCAGCGGCCGGTTGCAGCCGTTCAACAGTGCATTGCGGCTGCGGCTCAATTCTTCATCCAGGTGTTGATCGTCAAGCTCGGTGAGGATCGTGTGGCTGGCGCCGTGAGGGCCAAAGCGGATCAACCCGCTGGCTTCCAGCGCGCGCACTTGATGCCAGTCCAGGGCCTGGGGCAACGACTCTTCAGGGCATTGATTGGTGAGCCGGTTCAGTTCGCCCGGCGGCAGGTTTTTCAGGCTTTGCAGAAAATGCAAAAGCGCCAGGCTACGGCGCTGCACATCCAGATCATCGAGCAGCACCGGTAACGGTCGCCCGATCTGTCGCAGGCATTCAATCAAGTGCGTCCGGGCTTTTTCACCGTGGCTGTGCCACAGGGTTTCCCCCAGGCTTTCCCACCAGAAGCGTTGCCGGCTGCCGATGAAATCGGTGGAGAGAAAAATACTCGCCGGCATCTGATACCTTTTCAACAACGGAAAGGCATTCAGCGCGTTGTCGCGCCAGCCATCGTCGAAGGTCAGTGCGACTTTGGGGCGCTCCGACATGGCGGTGCCGGGTTGCAGAATTTCCATCAGCGGCACGCAGTCGAAGTGTTTTTTCAACCAGAGCAGCAGATGGGCAAAGGCCTTCGGCCCCACGCACAGTTCATTTCGATGAGGCAGGTCGGCGGCGCGGTCATTGGGCAGCACCCGGTGCAGCATCAGGATCACCCCGGCACCGTGCAGTTGGTGGCGGCCTACCGGCGAGTTGAGATAGAGCCAGCCACTGGTGCGTTTTAATAATTGTCTGATCGCCATGACGCGGTCCTGTCAACGATTTTGCTCGGGGTTCCACTGCGCGTACCGCTGTCCACGCAGGAACTGCCACAGACCGATACTCATCCCGGCAAGGGTCACCAGGAAGAAGCCGGCGAGGCGAAAGGGTTTGGGCAAACGGTGTTGCACATCCAGCAGGCCGGCGATGGCCACCGCATAACCGAGCAGTTGCGCGATCAGGCTCAGGCGATAGAAGCCATGGACGTTCCACAACCAGAAGTTGCTCAGCAACAACGGCAGCAACAGGATCGGTGCCAGGCGTCGAATCAGTTTGTGGCTGATCAGCGCAATCGCATACAAGCCATGGCGCCAGGGATTCAACAGCTCCCGACGCTGGGCCAGGCTCTGCAAACCGCCGACGGTGACGCGCAGACGACGGCGCCATTGTTTGTCGATCTCATCGACGCCCTGGTCGATCACCCGGGCTGTGGGCACATAGACAATGCGTTTGTGCGCCACCGGCGCGCAGGTACTGATAAAGAAATCATCGTTGACCTCCGACGGCACGTTCTGGAACAACTCGCGACGCAGGGCGAGCAGGGCGCCGTCGGCGGAGACCATGCAGCCGGTACGATTTTCCACCATGCGCAGCCAGCCTTCGTAGTGCCGATAAAGGCTGTCGCCCAGGCTCAGGCCCTGGCCCGCCACCGGGATCAACATGTGCCCGGCGCAGGCCCCGACCTGTGGATCGGCCAGGGGCGCGAGCAATTGGCCGAGGGTGTCTGTCGACCATTGGTTGTCGGCATCGGTGAACACCAGAATCTCGCCCGTGCTTAGGGCAACGGCGGCATTCAAGGTGGCTGCCTTGCCCTGACGGGGCAGGTCGAGCACGCTGATGCGCGGGTCGATGACCTTGCGGGCGCAGGCCACGGTGTCGTCGGTGGAGCCGTCGCTGGCCAGAATGATCTGTAGCGAGCGCGCCTGATAATCCTGGGCGAGCAGGATGCGCAACTTCTCTTCGATGTACTGGGCCTCGTTGTGCGCGGCGATGACGATGCTCACGTTCATCGGCTGTGCCGGCCCATGACGGCGCGCGGGAAATAGCGGCGCGAGCAGCGTCAGCAGCAGCGGGTAGCCGAACCAGGCGTACACCGGCAATAACAGGCACCACCAGAAAATGAATTCAGCCACGGGCGGGTCTCCTGGCATTCCAGCGACAAAGGCTCAGGATGAGCGCGGCACCCGCCAGGTGCAGACGCACCCAATGCAGGCCCCAGAGTTGCAGCATCAGGCGCAGGTCGCGGTGTATCAGGCTCTGGCGCAGACTTTGGGCGAGCGCTGGCAGGCTGGTGACGAACAGCATGAATAGCGCCAGTAGGGGGGAACCGTTGAGCAGGGCGGATAGCGCCATGAAATCCAACACCCAGGCGATGATCGACAGCATCGGGAAACGCAGTAAACGCAGATTCATGCCGTGGCTGCGCAGTAATTGCAGGTGACTGCCCTGACGCCAGAACTCCTTGCCCAGCCATTCGCGCCAACTGCTCTCGTAACCCCAATGCAGGGCAACGCTCTGGTTGACGGACAGCAGGCGTGCGCCAGAGTGGGAAAGGCGCATGGTGAAATCTTTGTCTTCGCCGGTGCGCAGGTTTTCGTTGAAGCCGCCGACCTTGTCGAACCATGGACGACGCATCAACAGGTTGGAACTGGGCAGCCATCGCACTGCTTTCACCGTTTCATCGTTCGGGCGCAACGTGCGGCGTTGCCAGGCGTTGGCATACCACGGGGCTTCGGCCGGGGTGTGCAGGTCCAGTCCCAGGACGTCGACCTGAACCGCGTGTTGGATGCTCAACAACAGCGTGAGCCAGTCCTCGGGCATCTCGATGTCGGCATCGATGAAGCCCAGCCATTCGCCTGTCGCCATCGCCGCCCCGCGATTGCGCAGGGCGCCGATCAGCAGCCCGGGCAGCACCAGCACCTGCGCCCCGAGCTGGCGAGCGATGTGCGGGCCCTGATCGTTGGAGCCGTTATCGACCACAATCAGCTCGCATTCCATCCCGGCAGCCTGCGCGGCTTTTTTCGCGGCAAGCAAGGTGCGGCCGATGTGTCTGGCCTCGTTGTACATCGGGATGGCAATGCTGATGCGGTTCATGCCCTGGCCTCCGTCGGCGGACGTTCCTCAGCCTTGAGGCGCAACACCCAGGTCAGGGCGAGCATGATCCACAGGTACTTGTGATTCGGTGCGCTGAGGAACATCAAAAACAGTGTCAACGACAGATAACTGATCCCCAGGTGGGTGATCAGGTCAGCCTGTTCCCAATCCCGTCGCAGCATCCAGGCTTGACGGGCGCGGACCAGGTTATACATCCCAAGGCCGAGCATGCCGACGAACAACAGCCCGGCGGGAATCCCCAGTTCACTGAAGATTTCCATGTAGGTGTTGTGAGCACGGCGGTACAAGTCGCCGGGTTTGCGGTTGGCGGAAAACACCTTGGCGTACCCGGAGGTGGCGTAGTGCAGCGGGAAGGTGCCGGGGCCGGAGCCGAGTAACGGGTGTTCACGAATGATCTGGCTGCCGACCACAAGGTATGACGTGCGGCGGCCGAGGGATTCGTCCTGGCTTTTGGCGCCTTCTTTCAAGACGCTCAAGGACTGGATGCGCTTGAGGTAACCGGCCGGCATCGAATAAATCCCCACCGGGATCACGAGCGCAATGCTGAGCATGGCAAAACCCAAGTGGCGCGGCCGGATGCGTGGCAACTGCGCGCGGTAGTGCCAGGCGCCGATCATCAAGCTCAGGAACAGGACCACCAGCCCGGAGCGGGAATCGGTTTTGGTCATGCCGCCCAACAGTAAAATGCAGCAGCCGCCCCAGAACAATCGGTGCAACAGGTTCGGGCCGCGGATCACCAGCAGCAGGGCCAGCGGCACGGCGAAGGCGATCAGCAGGGCAAACGAGTTCGCGTCTTCCAACAGCCCGGCAGCACGGCCCTGGTCCTGATACTTGGTGGAGAACATGGCCAGCACAGAGGTTGCGGCGACGCTGAGAGTCACCAGCCGGGCGAACAGATCGAGGTTCAAGTCACGGCCAATCAGCAAGGTGATCACAAACAGCACCAGGCCGACGCTCAAATCCCGTAGATGACTTTGGGACATGTCCATGCTGTCGGTATTGATCATACTCAACCCGTACAACACCATGAATCCGATCAGGTAGCGCCAGATGTTGCTGCGCAGGCGCTCGGACGGAATCTGGTGAATGGCCAGTTGCAACATCAGGACCAGGGCCAGTGACGCACCGATGAATTTGGTGCCCGACAGCGCGTTGCCCTTGAAGAAACCTTCGAACGGCACCAGCGCCGCGATGCCCAATAACCCCCAGGCGGGTTTTCGGTAGAGCACACCGACAGCGACCATGCCCAGTACCGCGCCGGGCGCCAGATAGGGGTAAGGGCTGGCCAGCAAACCGAGGCAGACCAGGGCGAGCAGACTGACGATCGAGAGCGGAAAGATCACGCGCGTGCCTCCCGTGCAGTACGGATATAAAGCTGCGACCAGCGTTCGGCCAAGGCCTTCAGGTCGTAACGGTCCTGTTGCGTACGTCTTGCGTTGTCGATCAGTTCGCCAGCCAGTGCCGGCTCACTCAGCAGCGTGTCGAGCTGCCGGGCGAGGGCGACGCTGTCGGTGGGGGGCGCCAGCAGACCGTTGTGCCGATCCTCCAGCACATCGGGAATTCCGCCGACGCTGAATGCCACCACTGGCACTCCGGCCTGCATTGCTTCGAGCAAAATCATCGGCGTGCCCTCGGTGCGCGAGCTGATCACCAGCGCATCGAGTTGCGGCCACCAGCGGTTCATGTCGGTCTGGTAACCCGGCAGGGTGATGCGGTTGTGCAAGCCGGCGGCGGCAATTCGCGCCAGCAGGGTTTCCCGTTCCGGGCCATCGCCGAGCATCACCGCGTCCAGTTGCGGATGTCGCTGACACAGCGTAATCAGCGCATCGAGAAACAGGTCCGGGCCTTTTTCATGGGTCAGCCGACCGACGTAGCCCGCCAGCCAGCGCGGGTGTCTGGCGTTGTGGGGCAGCAAGCCGTTGGCGGTTGGCAGACCATTGGGAATCACTTGCAGCTTCTCCTTCCGAACACTGGCCTTGCGGTGCAGCGCCGCGATGCTTTCGGCCACGCACACCACCCGATTCACCGACGCGGTGCGGCACAGTTGCAGGCTCAGCCAGCCGTAGAAGCGTTGCTTGCGACTGCGCGGGGTGAACCCGTGCTGGGTAATCACCAACGGCAAGTCAAACAATGTCGCGCCGACCCAGCCAAACACCAGGCCTTTGAAATTGTGCGTATTGATCAGCGGATGTTCAGCCCGCCGATAACGTAAATGACCCAGCAATTGCCCAATTCCCGCGAAAGCGCGGCAGTCGATCCCGGCCTCGCGGAACCGGTCGATCAGCGCCGGCGGCGCATCCAGAAACAGCACCTGGTGGTGCCCCGGCGTCGCCAGGCAATGGTCCAGCAACATCCGCTCAGCGCCATAAAAGCCGCCGCTGCTGATCAAATGCATGATCGGCAGCGCGCTGGCGTTGAGCGGCCCGTTCAATGGCGCACCCAATACATGAGGCTAGGCACGGTCCAGTTCTTGTGCGGGTTGTTCGGCAGGACGTCCTGATCGTTGATCACCAACAGCACCGGCAAGCCCAGTTCATGGGTGATTTGCGCTGGATGTTTGAAGCTGTGATCGAAGAACTCACGCACGTAGACGAAGGCAATCGCCAGCAGCAGACCGGTCAGCATCCCGAACGGAATGATCAGCAGCGGTTTGGGAAACGCCACCTCGCTCGGTTCGAACGGCGGGCTGAGCACCCGGGCGTTAGACAAATCGCTGTCCAGCGCGCGAGCGGTGCTGCTTTCGGCAAAGCGCTGGGCGTAGGTGGAGAACGCCGCGTGCAAGGCATTGATCTCGGTATCCATCTGCTGCAGCTTGCTCTGAGCCACTTGCAACTGGTGGATGCGATTTTTGAACTCGGCGATACGCGCGGTTTTCTGGTTGATCACCGAGGTGACAATGGCCAGGTCGCTGGTGCGTTCCTGAATCCGGTTGCTGACGATTTTCAGGAACTGCTGGCGGGTGCGGGTAATTTGCTCGCGGGCCAGCAACATCGGTTCACTGCCCGGCTGGAACACCGCCAGGTCGTTCATGTAGCGGCTGACTTGAGTCGTCAGTTGCTCACCGATCTGCCGGATCTCCCGGTCTTCGAAGGCAATGTTGTCCACCGTGGTGGTGAAGGTGAAGGGGAAGGTGTAGTCGTTGAGCCGAGTGGTATTGTTGGCCGCCGCCAGCGCGGTTTTCAGGTAGTCGAGCCAGCGCTGGCTTTGCAGCAAGCGATCCTGATACTGGTTCAGGTTCTCTTCCTCGGTGTTGATGGCGTTGAGGCGGAAGGTGATTTCTTCCTTCGGATCGGACGCACCGATCTTTTCGAGCAACGCCAGTCGAGTGCCTTCCAGGCCATCGAGCCGCACCTGATACTGCTTCTTCTTGGTTTCGTAGAAGCTCTGTGGCAGGTCGATCGATTGCAGTTCCTGACGGCTGGCCAGGTAGTTTTGCAACATCGTTGCGACAAACCGGGTGCCTTGGGCCGGATCGCTTGAGCTGTAGATAATGGAGATCACGTTGGAGCCGGGCAGGGTGTCGATCTTCAGGTTATCGATGGCCTCCTGGGTGAAAGTATCCAGGGTGGTGTCCCGCACCGGATCGATTGCAAGCCCGAGCGCGCCGCGCACCGGGTTGATCACGTATTCACGCAAGGGGTTGGTCACGAAACTCTGGATCGGTACGGTCACCAGTTTGTTGAAGGCCCCGGGGTTGGGCGTGTACTCGCCTTTGGCCTGCAGGTCGCTGATGGTCTGACGGATCAGGGCCGGCGAGCGCAGGATATTGCTCTCTGTTTCCATATCCGCCAGTGACGGCGGAATGAAAGAGGCATCACCTTGGGTCAGGGATGTGGTGGCGTCTCCCTGAGAGAGTTTTTTGGACTGCACGAGCACCTGCGCGGTGATATCGAAGCTCTGTTTGAGCACCAGTGGCAGGAGCAGGGCGATCACTGCAAAGATCAGGAAGATTCGCTTCACCAACCGCTTGTTGGCGAAGAAAATCCTGAAGAACTCATGCAGGTAGTTTTCCTTTGGGTTCATGATCGGTCACCTGAGCGTTAGTTGTTACTGCCTTTGTTGTCGACGCGGTAGCCGAAGCTGAAGCCGACCCCCTGGAACAACACCACGTCCGCCAGTTGCCGCGCGAGTTCACCGGCGCTGGCCAGTTTGGTCTTGGGCACGTAGAGCATGTCGTCCGGTTGCAGGTAAGCAATCTGCGACGCGTCACCGGACAAGGCTTTCTCCACGTCGTAGCGCACGGCCTGCACTTGGTTGCCGTTGCGGCGCATGATCACCACCGAATCGAGGCGCGCCTTGACGCTGGTGCCACGGGCCAGGGTCAACGCTTCGAGCACCGAGACCGGGCGGCGAATCGGGTAGGAGCCCGGCTGCCCGACTTCACCCAGCACATAGATTTCGTTGCCCGATGTGGATTTGAGCATGACGTCGACTGTCATCCGCCCCGGCAATTGCGCGTAACGTTGATTGAGGAACGTTTCGAGCTGGTTGACGGTCATGCCTTGCAGCGGCACGGAGCCGATTTCCGGAAAACTCGCATAGCCGTCGTTGCCCACGGTGATCTCCCGGCTCATGCCGGTAGCGGGGTGGTTCAGGGCGCTCTTGAGGTTTTGCTCGTTGCTCAGCGGGCTGGTGACCAGCACGGTCAACTGGTTGCGATTGGGCTGGAACAGGGCTTTGCGGTTATAGGCGCGCTGGATTTCCTCCCGGGCCTGGACCGAGGTCATCCCACCGATTTTCACCGAGGTGTTGGCCCCCGGAAGTTCGATGGTGCCATCGGGCAGCACCAGTTGCGTGCCGTTGAGCTGGCTGGCCGCGGTGAAGTTCAGCGCGACCTGGTCACCGGGCTGAATGCGGTAAGCCTCCGAGCCACTGGTGCTGACGTGGAAGATCACATCCAGCACGTCCTTGGGCCGCAAGGTCTGTTCGACCTTGGGCATATCGGTGGCCTGGGCGTTGGCCGGCTCGGCCGTGAGGATCTGCACCGGCATGTTCTGGGTTTCACTGGTGCTGGAGCAACCTGCAAGCGGTAGCAACAGCAGGACAAGCACTTTGGCATTCATGACTTCATCCTTCAGGTGGGTGCTTACAGGTTTTTGTAGAGCCATTTGGGCATGTAGTACTTGCGCCGGTTGAAGACGCTGCCCACCAGTTTCGCGCCGGCCTGGGTCAGGCGTTGGGCCGCGGCCTGGGCCACTTCCCAGCGGGTGTCTTCCGCGCGCACCACCATGATCACGCCGTCCACCAAAGTGCTGATGACCAGGGTGTCGACGGCCTCATACACCGCATCGCCGTCGATCACCACGAAGCGATACCGATCGACCAACTGTTCGAGCAACGGGATCAGCTGTTCGCTGGTCAGGTGCTCGGTACCGCGGATGTGCCGCCCGTTCGGCAGGACGTGGAAGGGCAGGCTGGAGACGGTCACCAGGCAGTCCTGCAGCGGCGGCGGAGAGTCGTTGAACAGCAGGTCGCGAAAGCCGCGTTCTTTGCTCAGCCCCAGCTGTTGCGTGAGGTTGCCCGTCGACTGGCTGGCGTCCACCAGCAGCACTTGGCCGTTGCTCATTGACGCCAGTTGGCTGGCCAGCGCCAGGGCACTGGTGGTGGTGCCCGTGCCTGCGTTGGCAGCGGTCAGAAAAAGGATCCGCAGATCCAGGTCGAGCACGGTCGAGGTCAGGTTGGACTCGCTCGGGCTGGCGATGGTCAGGCTGTTATTCGATGAACCGTCCATTTAACTCGCTCCGTGGCCGTTGAATACGATGAAGGGGGTTTTCAACAGAATCTTCAGATCAAGCAACAGGCTCTGCTCGGCGATGTAGGTGAGGTCCAACTCAACGCGCTGGTCGAAGTCGATATTGCTGCGCCCGGAGATCTGCCACAGGCCGGTCATGCCGGGGTAGATGCTCAAGCGTGCAAGGTGACTGTCCTTGTAACGATGGGCGTTGAACGAGGTCGGGCGCGGACCTACTAAACGCATGTCGCCGCTCACCACATTGATCAGGTTGGGTAATTCATCGAGGCTGCTGCGCCGCAGGAAGCTGCCGATGGGGGTAATCCGCGGGTCGTTGTCGATCTTGAAGTCGATGGCGTCGGCACCGTGCTTGTTCAGATGCCGCAGGGACTCCTTGAGCTCCTCGGCGTTGACCACCATGGTGCGGAACTTGTACATGCCGAACATGCGGCCGCGGTAGCCGGTGCGTTTCTGCACGAACATCACCGGCCCCGGGCTGCTGAACTTGATCGCCAGTGCCAGGCCCAGCAGTACCGGGGAGATCAACAGCAAAATCACCAGTGCACCGAGGCAGGCGAGCACCCGATTGGTGCGCGACAGGGTCCAGGACCGACCACCGCTGCGGCCGGTCACCCAGCCGTGACCCTGCACGTGGATCGCCTTGTCGAGGCGCATCCGGTGCTCGGGATCCAGGCGGTTATCACTCTGCATGTGATCGAGCAACATGCCTTTTTCATGTCCAGTCATAGAGTCCTCCGCTAAAGCCCGGCCATGTATGGCGAGTGGGCGCTACGCAGTGGGTAGTAGTCACGGAACCAGGCGATGAATCGTCCGAGTCCTTCATCCAGCTCTATCCGTGGCTGGAAACCGGTGGCCAGTGCCAGATCGCTGGCATCGGCGCAGGTGTTGAGCACGTCGCCCGGTTGCAGGGGCAGCAACTCGACGAGGGCCTTTTGCCCGAGGTGCTTTTCCAGCAGCGCCAGGTAGTCCTTGAGCGCTACCGGCTGCTGTCCGCCAATGTTGTAAATGCGCCATGGCGCCATGCTGCTGGCCGGATCCGGTTGCTCGCGGTTCCAGTCCGGTGCCGGCTGGGGGGCGCGTTCGATCAGGCGGGCGATGCTCTCGATGATGTCGTCGATGTAGGTGAAGTCCCGCTGGTGCTGGCCGTAGTTGAACAGTTTCAGCGGCTGCCCTTCGGCGATCGCCCGGGCGAACTGGATCGGCGACATGTCGGGCCGGCCCCAGGGCCCGTACACGGTGAAAAAACGCAAACCGGTGCAGGGAATGCCGAACAGATGGCTGTAGCTGTGGGCCATCGACTCGTTGGCTTTTTTGGTCGCGGCGTACAGCGACAACGGATGGTCGACGTTGTCCTTGACCGTATAAGGCGTGTGCTGGTTGGCGCCGTACACCGAACTGGACGAGGCATAGATCAAGTGCCTGACCGGGTGGTGACGGCAGCTTTCGAGAATGTTGAGGAACCCGCTCAGATTGCTGTCGAGGTAGGCCCGAGGATTTTCCAGGGAGTAACGCACCCCGGCCTGGGCCGCGAGGTGAATCACCACTTGCGGTTGTTCACACTCAAACAGTGCGTCGAGGGCCTCGGCGTCGGCCAGGTCGACTTTTGCGAGGGGGAAATCGCCGACCTGCTCGCGCACCCAATCCACGCGATCATGTTTGAGTTGCGGGTCGTAGTAGTCATTGAAGTTGTCCAGCCCGCACACCTGATGCCCGTCGCTCAACAGCCGCAACACACAATGGGCACCAATGAAGCCGGCGGCTCCAGTGACGAGTATCTTCATGATCGTGGCGCCTCGGGAGCAGCCAATGCCGCAGCTTGGATCAGGCCGACGTAGCCCGTACCAAATACGCTTACGTCCATATTGGCGCGCCTCGTAAGACGGTGGATGTAACTGAAATGAGACTGTCAAAAGGGGTATAGCCCAGCCTTGGGAAAGCGTGTCAGCAAAATGACGGGTAGCGCGGGCTGAAAACCCTGATTTCACGGGCTATTTGCTATCAAGTGCTTGCCGTTGCTGGATTTGTCGCAGTTTTTAGGGGTTTCAAGAAAACGATAAACGGTCGAAAGGCTTGTATTACAAGGGTTACAGCCGTTTTGAAGCGTCAGATTTGAGTTAATGTTTTTTTGACGCTTTTGGCAAAAAACCGGCATTTCTTGCGCTTTCATGGCTCGGTGCTAGTGTCAGAAAATGGCTGATAATCATTGGTTTCCATTGGCCAATGGCAGCCATGGAGGTACTGCATCCACCATGATCCGATACTTCAAGGAACTGTTGCTGGTTCTGTATTTACTCAAAAGCTACGACTATTACCTCGATCGTCTCGAGGCATTGGGCATCGGTTTGCCGATGTTGCTGTATGGCGGGATGTTCGTGGTGCTGACGATCGCGCTGTTCATGACCGCCTATATTCGTCAGACACTGGTCCGTCATTTGTTTGCGTTGGCGCTGTTTGGCTCGGCGATTTTCTTTGACGTGTATACGCACGTGACCGCCAGTTACCTGACTTACAGCAGCTTTGTGTCGCTGGTGTATTCCGGCGGGTTCATTCAGGAAGCGGCTTACCAGTACCGCGATGCGATCATCGGTGCGATGGTCAGTGGCTTGTTGCTGCTGTTGGGTATCGGGCTCAAGCCGCGTCGACGGCTACCATTGCCGGGGGCGCTGTTGGTGGCGGCACCGGTGCTCGGCGTGCTGCTGCTCAGTGTCGTGTTGTTCGTGCGGGCCGGCGAGGGCGCCCGTGGCTTGCCGATCATGTACACGCCGTTGGCCTATCTGAATCTGTTTACCTATGAAGCACTGCACAACACCGTCGGCCCGCGCGAGCCGGTGAGTCTGGCGCGCATCGATCAGCCGGTGGACCACGACATCGTACTGATCATCGACGAGAGCATTTCCGGTAATTACCTGGACATCAACACGCCATTCGGTGTGCACAGCAACCTCAAGGAAGCGCACCCGGGCGTGGACATCTTCAATTACGGCTATGCCGCGTCCATCGCCAATTGCAGCGCCGACACCAACGTCACGTTGCGCTATGGCGGCACCCGTGGCGATTACATGCGGATCAACACCACACTGCCGTCGATCTGGCAGTACGCGAAAAAAGCCGGGCTGCGCACGGTTTACATCGATGCCCAGCGTACGGGCGGCAACTTGCAGAACCTGATGAACAATGTCGAGAAACAGGACATCGACGAGTTCGTGCAATTCGACCAGACCAGCGTGCGTGAGCGCGACATGGCTGCGGCGGCCAAGCTGATCGATCTGCTCAACGACGGCATACCGGAGCTGGTGGTGATCAACAAGGTCGGCGCGCATTTCCCGGTACACGACAAATACCCGGATGCGTTTATGGCCTACCGCCCGACATTGCCTCGGGGGCAGTTTGTCGAGGTGGCGGACACCGGTAAGCGCGATGGCTTCAACGGTCAGCCGGATGATTGGGTGTTGTACCGCAATGCCTATAAAAATACCGTGCTGTGGAATGTCGGCGAGTTCTTCGCACGGGTTTTCGCCCAGGCGGACTTGCGCAATGCGTTGCTGATCTACACCTCGGACCATGGGCAGGATCTGCATGAGCGAGGGAACCCGGGGCTCAACACTCACTGCGGCAGTGATCCGGTGGAGGAAGAGGGGTTGGTGCCGTTGGTGGTGATTTCGGGCAGCGACTTGAAGACCCTGGACTGGCAGGCGCAAATGCCGGCCAACAAGGATCGCTCCAGTCACTACAACATCTTCCCGACGTTGTTGCAGTTGATGGGCTATGACCTGGCGGGGATCGAGGCGGTGTATGGCAAACCGTTGAGTGTGTCGACGGCGGATGATTTCACCTTCAACTATCGCTTCAATGCGCGGCTCGGCGCTGTGCCTGCGTGGAAGTACATCGATCTGAAGAGCATTGTGACGCCGGGGCCGGTGGTGCCGAGTGTGGCGGTGGGGCAGTGAGATTTTGATGAAATGGCCTGGCCTTATCGCGAGCAGGCTCGCGATAAACGATAACGCGGTCCTGCTGCCGTCCGCTATCCTAGGCCCACTGCCTTCAACGAGCCTCCTCTCATGCTTTCGGTCCAGGGCGTCTTCAAAAGCTACGCCACCCCCCAAGGCCCTTTGCCGGTATTACAAGGCGTCGACCTCTCATTGAAACCCGGCAGCAGCCTGGCGTTGATGGGCGAGTCGGGCAGTGGCAAAAGCACCTTGCTGCACCTGATCGCCGGCCTGGACAAGGTCGATCGCGGCAGCATTCGCAGCGGCGAGCATCGGCTGGAACAGATGAACGAAGGCCAATTGGCCCACTGGCGGCGCACCGAAATCGGCCTGGTGTTTCAGCAGTTCAACCTGATCGGCAGCTTGCGGGTCGAGGACAATCTGGCGTTTCAGGCGCGTCTGGCCGGGCGCCACGATCCGCGTTGGCAGGCGCATCTGGTGCAGCGTCTTGGGTTGGTGGATCTGTTGCAGCGCTATCCGGAACAACTGTCTGGCGGGCAACAACAGCGAGTTGCGCTTGGCAGGGCGTTGGCCTCGCAACCGAAACTGCTGCTGGCCGACGAACCCACCGGCAGTCTCGATGAAGCCACCAGCGATGAGGTGTTGAAGTTGTTGCTGGAGCTGCTCGACGACAGCCCGACGACGTTGCTGATGGTCACTCACAGCCCAAGGGTCGCCGCGCGGCTGGCGGAAAAAGTGGTGCTGCACAATGGCCGTCTGGCTGGCGCGGACGAGCGCTGAAGTGCGGGTTTTTCGCGAGACATTGCGGGCGCTGCTCAGCCATTGGCGGCAACACCCGGTGCAATTTTTCAGTGTGCTGACCGGGCTCTGGCTCGCCACCAGCCTGCTTACCGGCGTGCAAGCGCTGAACAGTCAGGCACGGGAAAGCTACGCACGGGCCAGTCAGCTGATCGGTGGCGAACCTCAAGCCAGCCTCAGTGCGCCCGGCGGCGGGGTGTTCCCGCAGCAATTGTTTATCGACCTGCGTCGCGCAGGTTGGCCGGTATCGCCCGTGTTGCGAGGCCGGGTGACGCTCAAGGGCCATGAAGACCAGCGCTTGCAGTTGATGGGCATTGAACCGGTGTCGCTGCCGGCCGGTTCCGCAGTGGCCGGGCAGACATTACCGATCGAGCAGGTTGTCGAGTTCTTTACGGCGCCGGGCAGCACCTGGATTTCGCCGCAGACCTTGCAGGCGTTGGGCTTGGGCGAAGGTGAAACACCGACGGCCGAGAGCGGCATCGCCTTGCCGCCACTGCGTGCCCAACCCGACATGGCCCCCGGTGTGTTGCTGGTGGACATCGGCTTCGCCCAGCAGATTCTGCAATTGCCAAATCAACTGTCACGTCTGTTGCTGCCCAAGGATTTCACCGCGACCCTGCCTGATCAGTTCAAGGGCCAACTCCAGCTCATCAGCAGCGGCGAAGAAAACAATCTTGCGCGCCTGACCGAGAGCTTCCACCTGAACCTCGATGCCCTGGGCTTTCTGTCGTTCGTGGTCGGCCTGTTCATCGTGCACGCGGCGATCGGCCTGGCGCTGGAGCAACGTCGAGGCTTGCTCAGAACCCTGCGCGCCTGCGGCATCAGCGCGCGGATGCTGATTGCCGGCCTCGCCGTCGAGCTGGGAGGTCTGGCGTTGATCGGTGGTGTCGCCGGCGTGGTCAGCGGCTACCTGCTGGCCGGCGTGCTGTTGCCGGACGTTGCCGCCAGTTTGCGCGGCTTGTACGGCGCGGAAGTGCCGGGACAGTTGAGTCTCAGCCCGCTGTGGTGGTTCAGCGGTATTGGTCTGAGCCTGTTCGGCGCGTTGCTGGCCGGCGCCAACAGTTTGCTGCGAGCGGCACGTTTGCCGTTGCTGGCGCTGGCCGATCCGCAAGCCTGGCATCAGGCCCACGCGCGCTGGTTGCGGCGTCAGGGTTGGGTCGCGGCGATGGCTGCGCTGATCGCGGTGTTGGCGTTGATGTTCGGCGACAGCCTGAGCAGTGGCTTCGTGCTAATGGCCGCGTTGTTGATCGGCGCCGCGCTGGCCTTGCCGGTGGTGTTGAACAGCGTGCTCAACCGGGTGCTTCGGCACAGTCATTCAGTGCTCGGCCAATGGTTTGTCGCCGACTGCCGTCAGCAGTTGCCGGCCCTGAGCCTGGCCTTGATGGCGCTGTTATTGGCGCTGGCGGCGAACATCGGCGCCGGCAGCATGACCGCCGGTTTCCGCCAGACCTTCAACAACTGGCTCGAACAACGCCTGACCGCCGAGTTGTATGTCAATCCGCAAAATCCGGCCCAGGCCCGAGAGCTTTACACATGGCTCAAACAACAACCCCAAGTCAGCGCGGTGCTACCCAACTGGCAAGTGTCGATTCAGTTACAGGGCTGGCCGGCGGATGTCTTCGGCGTGATCGATCACCCGACCTATCGTCAGCACTGGCCGTTGCTGGAGGCCTTGGGCGACGACCCTTGGGAACGACTGGCCAAGGACGACGCGCTGATGCTCAGCGAACAACTGGCCCGGCGGTTGAAGGTGCGCCTGGGTGATCACATGACCATTGCCACGCCCAACGGTCCATGGTCGCCACGGATCGTCGGGATCTACGCCGACTACGGCAATCCCAAGGGCCATCTGCTGGTCAACATCAATCACCTGCTGCGCGGCTGGCCGCAGCTGACACCCAGCCGTTTCAACCTGCGCATCGAGCCCGCGTCGATTCCCGCGTTCCTGGCCGCGCTGCAAGCGCGCTTCGCCCTGGACGACAGCCGCATCGTCGATCAGGCCCGGCTCAAGGGTTGGTCCACACAAGTGTTCGAGCGCACCTTCGCCGCCACCGCCGCACTCAACAGTCTGACGCTTTGCGTCGCGGGCGTGGCGCTGTTCATCAGCCTGCTGACTCAGAGCCAGAGCCGCCTCGGACAACTCGCGCCGCTGTGGGCGCTGGGCGTGACGCGGCGACAGTTGATGCTGCTCAACCTCGGGCAGACCTGGTTGCTCGCGGTGCTGACGTTGGTGCTGGCATTGCCGTTGGGCATCGCATTGGCGTGGTGCCTGGACACGGTGATCAACGTTCAGGCCTTCGGCTGGCGCTTGCCGCTACGGGTGTTTCCACTGCAACTGTTGCAGTTGATGGGCCTGGCCTTGCTCGCCACGTTGCTTGCGTCGGCGTGGCCGTTGTATTCGCTATATCGCACGCAACCGGCGGATCTGCTGAGGACGTTTGCTCATGAAGATTAAAGTCGGCGTGTTGTTACTGGCGTTGCTGAGTGGCTGCGACAACACGCCTGCGCCGGAAAAAGGCTTCGCCGGTCTCGGCCATCAGGCTGCCGCATTTACCCCGGTGGTGCCTGAGCGAGTGTTCAGTTTCCCGGCGGACCATGGCCCCCATGATGGCTTTCGCATTGAATGGTGGTACGTCACCGCCAACCTCAAGGACGATCAGGGGCGCGAGTTCGGCGCGCAATGGACGCTGTTTCGCAGCGCCTTGAAAGCGACGCCCGAGCAACCTGGCTGGGCCAATCAGACTATCTGGCTGGGCCACGCGGCCGTGACATCCGCCGCCGCACACCATGCCGCCGAACGCTATGCCCGAGGCGGTGTCGGCCAGGCCGGAGTGATCCTTAAGCCGTTCAATGCATGGATCGATGACTGGCGTTTCAGCAGTCAGGCCACCGACGAAAACCCACTGGCAGACCTGCAACTCAGCGCCCGCGACAAGGCGTTCAGCTACCAGCTTCGACTGACGTCAACCCGGCCACTGGTACTTCAGGGAGACAAAGGCTTCAGCCAGAAATCCGAACAAGGCCAGGCGTCGTACTACTACAGCCAGCCTTTTTTCCAGGCCAGCGGCACCCTCGAAATCGACGGCAAAACCTACACGGTCAACGGCCCGGCCTGGCTCGACCGCGAGTGGAGCAGTCAACCGCTGACCGCCAACCAGACCGGTTGGGACTGGTTCTCCCTGCACCTGGACAGCGGTGAGCAAGTGATGCTCTACCGCATGCGGCAAAAGGACGGCGCGCCATACCTCACCGGCACCTGGATCGACGCTCAGGGGCAGACGCAGTTGCTGCACGCCGACGATATCAGCCTCACACCGCAAGACACCGCCAAGGTCGCCGGGCGTTCGATGCCTGTGCGCTGGTCGATCAACATCCCGGGCAAGCGCCTCGAAATTACTATCGACGCCCTCAACCCCAAAGCCTGGATGGACTTGCGCATTCCTTACTGGGAAGGGCCGGTGCGGCTGAGCGGCAGTCATGGGGGGCAGGGGTATCTGGAGATGACTGGTTATTGACCCGGAACTCTCGGCGCCACGCTGTTCGGCGAAATTGAAAGATCTGAAAGCAGGGTAGAGCGTTGTGCTGACCTGTAGCGATGTGCTGAAAGTGGCCTGCCAGCACCCAAGCTGATCATTACTTGTACGTATTGATTGTTCTTGTGCGGATAGCTGTATAAGAACAATCAATTTTAATGGTCGAACCGGTGCGTTTAGGAAGTTTGTAGACGTTGTGTAAGCGGGGCCTTACGAAATATTACGTGCATAAATTTCATGTTTGTACACGAGGACATATCTGCCAAATTCTATTAAAATCCTTCCCGTTCGCCCGGTGTCAGGGCTCTTTACCGGTGCATGGATTGCCAGGCCATTACACTGGGCGAACACCTTCTTTGGGAGGTGCTGTTTAAAAGTTTCGGATATAAAAATGGGCGACCTTGGGGTCGCCCATTTTTATTGGCTGATGGAGCCAATCCGGGTCAGGATACGGTGTACGCCATCAACAGCCAGATTCTGGCGTCAACTTGAAATGGTATTCACTCCCCGCGTGCCGGCCTGGAGCTGCTGTCGGTAATTGGCTGCTCGTTGAAGCACTCGGGTCAAGGACTGAAAGTTTGTCGGTTTGGTTAAAATATCATTGGCTCCGGCGGCCCTGAAACGTTCAATCTCGCTCGAAAAAGCGTTTGCGGTGAAAGCAACGATATAGCAAGTATCGCCCAGCGGTCGTTGGCGGATTTTACGCATGGCCGCTAATCCATCCATAACAGGCATATTGATATCCATGAAAATGATATCCGGAGTCGATGTCATACACTGATTGACCGCCTCCAGGCCATTTGACGCGAGGTCAGGCGTATAACCCAATGCCTGTAACATCGCCAGAGCAACTTTCTGGTTAATTGGATGATTCTCCACCAGCAGGATATCCAGTGGATAATCCTGGGCAAAAGAAGCGTCGAAACCAACCGCTGCCTGATTGCTCTCGATGGGTATCTCCGAAACTGAAAAAAGCTCCATGGGGAGTGAGAAAAAGAACGTCGATCCAACGCCAGGCTGACTGGTGAAGGACAACGTCCCCTGTTGTGCCTCGACCAGATTCTTGCAAATGGAAAGACCGAGCCCGCTCCCGGTAAAGCGTTGACTGGTCGGCCCTTTAAACTGGGTAAAAGGCTTGAACAGGCTGCTTTGCCGAGCCAAGGGGATACCTATGCCGGTATCGCGTATGGAGAAGTCGAGGCGCGCTCGAGGGCCGTAACCACGAGTCGTGACCACGAGTGATACTTGTCCGGCTTCGGTGAATTTGACCGCATTGCCCAACAAGTTGATCAATATCTGGCGAAGGCAATCGCTATCGGCTTTGACCCACGGCGGTACGTCCGGTGAGACCTGGGCCTCAAGGACTATTGGTTTGTCCTGAATGTTTTGCCGGATCATTTCAATACTGGATGAAACCAGTACTCTCACGTCGAATACACGAGGCTTCAATTCAAGTTTGCCCGCTTCGATTTTTGCCAAGTCAAGAATATTGTCGATAAGAGACAACAGGGTTCGTCCACTGGTATGAATCGTTTTTACCAGATTATTTTGCTCGGAAGTGAGGGCAGACCCAGCCAACAACTCGGTCGCGCCGATAACCCCGTACATGGGGGTGCGGATTTCATGACTCATGGTGGCCAAGAATCTGGTTTTTGAACGATCAGCGTCCTCGGCGGCATTTTTTGCCTGATTCAATACCTGTTCGTTTATTTGCAATTGCTGAAGATGCGCACGCATGCGTAAAAGACTGAAGGCGAGAAATACCAGAATGGCAAGGAGGATATGGTGCAGGGAGTCCTGATTGAGTTGGTGGTAGTAATCCGCCAACGTCATCTCCGCCCCCACTACATAAACCGTTCCGTCCTGGGACTTCATCGGGACGAAGACAGCGCGAAAGTCTCCCCAGTGATCCGAGTAATCGATCCAGGTGGGCTCGGTGCGCTCAAAACTGTCGAGCAAAGCCTGACTGGCATCGGGATAAGGATCGAAAAAACGTACGAAATTCTGCTCTTGAATTTCTTTTTTCGATGCGCTGGAACTGACTAGATAGGCTTCCCCAGCGCGTTTGACCACACTGTAGACAAACGCGGTGCCCATGGACTCGTTGAACCTGGAAAGCCGCTGAATGGCATCCCAGTCTTGCGCTTCCGTTTTCGACTGTTTGTCGATCAGATTGTCATGGTAGCGGTCGCCGAGGATGGCCGAAGCGCCCAACGCGGCATGCAGCAGCTTGTTATTAATGTTGTCAGTGAGGATGCCTTGAGTCTCGACGTAAAGGTAGTAGATATAACCACTGACACCTACGATGTAGACCAAAAGTAACGCCCATGTTTTCCGTCTGAGTTTGAACATTCATCACAGCCTCCATACTGTGAGCTCAAGCATAAATTGAAGACTGGCTGAAAACCAATATTTCTCAGTGTGGAAATTACTTGACCGAAGCGCCAGTTTTTTGGGTTTCTTGGGTGGTCAAGATTTTGCGGAAGAGTCCAATATAGTGGAAGTTTGAAGGCTTTTGCTCCTGTATCAATAAATTTGCAGGTGATGTTTTAGCAGCCTCTTGCGAAATGCTGTGTGGATCAATTTGAGGAATGATATTAAACGTCGGATATAAAAATGGGCGACCCTGGCGTCGCCCATTTTTATTGGCTGAATTAAAGCTGCGCCCGTAACCGTCGTCCGACTACGTCCAGCATGCAGCACCTCGACAGGCGCTGCGGTGTCGAGCAAGCAAGGGAGGGATCGTGTAGTCGATGCCGTATCGAGTCATGGTCGAACCACCTGAACGAAATTGGGCAAAGGGCAGATTTGTAGTGGTCTAATGAAACCGGACACCCATTTAGGCGAGAATGCTCGCCAGATCGAGGTGTCAGATGACCAAACAACGCCGTTCCTTTTCTGCTGAATTCAAACGCGAGGCTGCCGACCTCGTGCTCAAGCAAAACTACAGCTACATCGAAGCCAGCCGTTCACTTGGCGTCGGCGAGTCGGCCCTGCGCCGCTGGGTTGATCAGGTTCAGCAAGAGCGCCAAGGTGTTACGCCGCAGAGCAAAGCATTGACCCCGGAACAACAGAAAATTCAGGAGCTGGAAGCCCGGATTGCCCGGCTTGAACGGGAAAAATCGATATTAAAAAAGGCTACCGCGCTCTTGATGTCGGAAGATCACGAGCGTACGCGCTGATCAATCAGTTGAGCGTCCATGAGCCGGTTGATTGGCTGTGCAAGCTGTTTGAAGTCACTCGTTCGTGCTACTACGCCCAGCGCCTTAGGCGCCGCACGCCTGATGTTGAACGACTTCGGTTGCGCAGCCGGGTGAACGAGTTGTTCACGCAAAGTCGTAGCGCTGCGGGCAGCCGCAGTATCTTGTCGCTGATGCTTGAAGACGGTGAACAACTTGGTCGATTCAAAGTGCGCAGCTTGATGCGCGAGCTTGATTTAGTCAGTAAACAACCCGGCTCACATGCCTACAAACGAGCGACAGTAGAAAGACTCGATATCCCGAATACCTTGAACCGTGAGTTTGATGTGCCAGCCCCGAATCAAGTCTGGTGCGGCGACATCACCTACATTTGGGCCCAGGGGAAATGGCATTACTTGGCGGTCGTACTGGATCTCTGCACGCGCCGGGTGGTGGGCTGGGCGTTGTCGGAAAAGCCGGACGCTGAACTGGTGATCAAGGCCCTGGATATGGCCTACGAGCAGCGTGGCAGGCCTTCGGGTCTGCTGTTTCACTCGGATCAGGGGTCGCAATACGCAAGCCGGCTATTTCGTCAGCGATTGTGGCGTTATCGCATGCGCCAGAGCATGAGTCGCCGGGGAAATTGCTGGGACAACGCGCCAATGGAGCGCGTGTTCCGCAGCCTAAAAACGGAATGGATACCGACCACGGGCTACAGAACGACTCAAGAAGCCAAGCGCGATATCAGCCACTTCTTGATGCATCGGTACAACTGGATTCGGCCTCACCAATTCAATGGTGGGTTGGCACCAGCTCGGGCCGAGGAAAAACTTAACGTCGTGTCCGGGATTAGTTGACCACTACAGATTACCCGTCACGAAGATTTGAATAAGTCTGCGTCTTGCGTTCGATCATCTAGTTAAAGAAAGTCAGACTTCTTTTCTCCATGCGGAAAAGGTGATGGCTGTTCCTTCTTCCTCGTTATCCTTGATCTCGATCTTGTAGGTGGCACCACCCGCAACGCCTTCAATCAATGCCTTTTCATCGTTCGCACTTAACTCGGCACCCTTGGCATTCTGTTTGTAAAACTCGACGACGTCGGAGAACTCGGTATAGGTTTTCAGCATGACCTCGAAATCATGTCGTGGGCGGCCTGCCAATTCGTCGAAGTCACCGTAAATCGGTGCGCCTTTCATGCCGGGCGTGGTGTACACGCCATCGACGCCGGCGCCCGCCAGATGGGCATTCTTCGGAAGCAACGGGAGCATCGCCTTCGGGAAGTCGGAAGGTAATTGCGAGGCGTTCCAGGAGTCTTTTTTCGGATCAGTGGTGATGTATTCGACCGTGGCAATTTTTTGCGCTCGAGCGCGTGTTTCGGGATCTTCACTTTCGGCCCAATACGCGATCAATGGCGGCAACTGTTTGCTCCAGACAATGATTGGGTCAGCGTCGCTCTTCTTGGCGCCTTTCGCCTGGAAGATGGTCAGCACGGTTTCTGGACCGGGATTGCAGGACAACGACTCTGTGCGTGATTTGACGGTACAGTGCCCATTGACCAGCCCAACGGCGATCAACTGCCCCTTTTCGTCCAGCAACAGCGCGCCGCGTTCGTCGCCGTGGTTACCGTCATCCATGGCGGTAAGCATCTTGCGCCCGGCAGGCACACCTTCCTCAAACGTCGAGAACTCTGAATCGAGAGATTCCAGTACTTGCGTCACGATCAACGAGCCATCGTTGGTGTAGCTGCCTGTCGCGTAACCGATGAAGTCAATCAAGGCGGCCCGTATCGCCGGATCTTCGTTGAGCTGTGGTGCGTGCTCCGGGGCAGGGTCGTTGGTGAGCAGCAGCACAGTGGCACCGTCTTCGCGCTTTTCTGATCGAAGTGACAGCGCAACGGCGTCAAGAGAAAGGGTCAATGCCAGAAGCATGGCGAATGGTCGTGCAATGGTAACCAAGGGTTCATTCCTTTGTTGGGTGGTGATCCGGTTTCTTTGGGAGTGACTTGTCGATGGCAATGCATCGGAAGCAAAAGGGGGACAGATTATTTTCATGGTCACGTAGAAACAAATCTGTCTCCACCATGGTTTTTAATATCGACGAACTCCGAGCGAGCCTGTCTTCTTGGTTAACGCTAAGGTAAATGCCTCCTCCGACGTGAACTTCAGTGTTTCCAGCCAGCTCATAAACCACTCGACGTCCAGTGCCACGAATATCTTTCGCCACTCAGCTTTTTTGCCTTCGCAAGCGGGTACTGCTGTCCCACTCAGTCCATGACCCTTGCCTTCGAAAAACAAAAAGTAGTCATCGTCGTAGCAGTAGCCGATCAATTTTGGCCAGTCAGCGCTGTGGGGTTGCTCCGGTACAAGATCCTTTTCGGCAATCACATAATAATTTCGGACTTTGTGGGGCTGTAGGGGAGGACGGTAGCTAGAAAGCCAGATCAGGCATTGAGTTGCTTTATCGGAGTCGTCCATCCAAGTCGATACTTTCTTGTCCAGTTCCGTAAATGTTCCTGCGGTGCCCATGCGATAAAACATTAACCAACCGTCTCGTCCTTCGTTGACTATTAAGTAGGTGTACCCATGAGCTTCGACGGTCAGCGACCAACAGCCGAAATATACTCGCTGATCCGAGAACTCGGTGACGGTGAATCCAGCATGTTGAACAGCATTTTGCAGATCGGGATAAGGCAATTGGCATACTCCTAGCAAAGTCTAAGTTCGCACCTTGAATTTTGCGCCTCCTCCGTGAGGAGGGGGAGGTCGGCCAGACGATTCTCAGGTTTGTTTTCATGAGCGCTTAGAAAATAAATCTGTCCCTTTGTCCTTATTTTATGCTTATAAATTTTCTAGATTTGTTGGTCCGCCATCATTTAGAAGTTTTGTCATTCGCCGATTGTAAAGCTCAATGTCTTGTGCGTTGTTGGCTTTGTTCAGTTCTTGACGCAGGAATCCCATGGAGTTAGATATTATCTGCTTTTCATTTCTAGACAAGTCGCGGATTAGATCGAACCCATTTGCAGCTAGGGCTGGAATCTTTTTTCGCATGTAGTAATAACAGCCAATATTTTCGAGAAGATCATTTGCATCTTCTACGGTGTTATTAATGGTTGCTACGTATTTTTTGAACGCGTTTGCTAATATGGACTCTGGACTTTTTTGTGTTTTTAGAAAGCCGCAAAGTCCTTGCCAGTTAATGATGTGTAGCTGAGTTCCCCAGTCAGGATCTTTCGTGAAATAAACGCCAGCCCCTCTGAAGTAGGCTGGGAATTCGTCTCTATTTAGCGCTTTTTCAAAGTTGCTGATCATTGGAGTTGTTCCCAGTCGTCAAATTGGCTCAGAAGTTTGTTCATGTCAGCTCCGTGATTGATTTTTTCGGACCCGATCAGGGCTGCTTCCTTCGTTCCGCTTTTTGTTTCGCCTCCAGGTACCCATTCTTTTGGATAGGCACCTGCTTCATTGCCATTTGGAATTTCATATTTAAATCTAGGATCATCAGGCTTGATTTTGACGAGGTAAATTTTGGCGGAGGAAAGGTCCGAGGAACCAAGGTTGAGCTCCTTGTTGAGCACTTGCCAGTTACCCCCACTAGCTTTGTATTTGGCAACCACGGTATCCATCTCTGATGGCAATCCTACAAATTTTCTAGGAGGGAATGTTGGATAACTAGAGCGTTCAATCCATTCGTCAATAACGACAAAGGAGCCTCCCTGCTGCTTGAAGGCTTCTTCGTGCATATTTACATAATGCTCCGGTAGATATTCACGTGTGTCAGCAGGCCTATTTCCTTTTTCAAGGTTAATCACTTCATCGTACTTAGCCTGGGACATGGGAATATTGTCGGGTTTCGTTGCATTTGCCGAATTATTGGGCAGCTTGCAATCAGGACCAGGACACGTTGAACTCAACCCCAACGGATCCACCCACCCCGTAGGGTTAGGCACGTACTGGTAGTTGTTCAACCCACCCGCAAGCTTGATCGGATCCGGCGTCAGATATCGCCCAGTGCCCGGATTGTAGTAGCGATGCCGGTTGTAATGTAAGCCCGTCTCAGCATCGAAATATTGGCCCTGGAAACGCAACGGGTTTTCGATTTCTGCGATATCGAGAGTAGCGAGATTGCCGTAAGCGCGGTATTTCGCCGACCACATGATCTCGCCGCTGTAGTCGGTGAGTTCCTGCGGCGTACCCAGGTGATCGAGTTGGAAGTAGAACGGCGTGGCTTCAAGTGGGCCTTCGCCATCGAGCATGGCCAGTGGGCGGAAGCTGCCGGGTTCGTAGATGTAGCTGCGATAGCGGTTGTCAGCGCTTTCGGCGATGAGACGTTCGCCTTGCCACAGGAATTCCGTGGTGTGGCCATCGACGGTTTTGGCGATGCGGCGGCCGAAGGCGTCGTACTTGTAGCTTGCGATGCTGCCGCCGGGGAGGCTGACACCGATCAGGCGATGTTGGCAGTCGTAACGATATTCGGTGACAAGTTTCTGCCCGGTGCCGCGACGTTCGCGAATCAGGTTGCCGTGGGCGTCGTAGTCATAGTGGCGGTCGCCCTGCATGAGCAGGCGGTTGCCTTTGACGTTGGCAAGATTCGCGGCCGGCTGGTCGCCTTGTCCCAGGAGGTTGCCCGCCGGGTCGTGGGCGAAGCTTTCAGGCGTAGCTCCGCGCACACTGATCAGACGATCGAGCGGATCGTAATGGTAGCTGCGGTTGCCTTTGCGGCTGTCGTCGATACCCGCAAGATTGCCGTTTGCGTCGTAGGCGTAGCGACGACGAAACAGGTTACGGTCCTGCTGGCTGACGGTGTGAGCTTGCAGTCGGCCTTGTTCGTCGTATTGGTATTGGCTGAGCAGCAAGCCTTGCTGGCGTTGTTGTTCGCGACCAGCGCTGAACTGGTGCGTGGTCAGGCGCGAGCCGTTGAGGTCGATGCTGCTCAGGCGACCGCCGGGTTGGTGACGGTAGTCGAGTTTGCTGCCGTCGGGGAGGCGGCAGTGGTTCAGTTGGCCGAGTTTGTCGTATTCGTAACGCGTGGTGCCCCAGCCCTGATGTTCGGTGATCAAGCGGTCTTGCAGGTCATATTCGTAGGCGAGGGGCCAATGACCGTCGTCGACGTTGACCAAACGGCCGAATGCATCATAGGTGTAGTGAATTTCCTCGCCATCGGCCAGGGTTTTCACCAGCAAGCGGCCGGCGGCATCGCGCTGGTATTCGGTGACCAACTCACTGCCGTCTTCGCCGAATTCGGTTTTCTTCAGCAGTTGGCCGTTGAGGTCGTACTCGTATGCAGTGCGGCGACCGTCGAAGCCGGTTTCCTGCTGAATCAGGCCGTTCGGGTAGTAATCGAGGTGGTAGTGCTCGCCACGTTCGTTTTCGATCTCGCTGAGCAGCAGGCGCGAGTTGTCGTAGCGGTAGCGCAACTGGCTGCCGTCCGGATTGATGCGACGACTGACCAAGTGCAGGTTATCGGCGTATTCGTAGCGGGTGACGCGGCCCAGTTCATCGCGTTCGGCAGTGACTTTGCCGTAGGCGTTGTAGGTGAATGCGCGCGTAGCGCCGCCAGGCAAAGTGATTTGTGCGAGGCGGTTGGCAGCGTCCCATTGGTAGTGGGTGATGGCGCCGGTTTCTTCCTGACGGGTGATCTGCCGGCCCAAGGCGTCGTAGCGATATTTGCGCTGGCCGCCGTCCGGTAGCTGTTCTTCGAGCAGTTGGCCGAGGTTGTTCCAGCCCAGTTGATGACGGCTGCCGTCGGGGTGACGGATTTCCAGCAGACGGCCCTGGCGGTTGTAACTGTAGTGGGTCGAATTGCCGTCCGGGTCGACTTGTTCGGTGATGTCGCCCTGATCGTTGCGCCAGTATGTCCACTTTGCCGGGCCACGGTTCACCACACGGACGTAGCCGTGGTAGTACTCGTAAGTGGTGGTGGCGTCTTCCGGCGGAATCACCGCAACCAGTCGACCGGCTTCGTTGTACTGGTATTCGGTGACGGCGCCGAGTGGGTCTTTTTCGGCGATCAGACGGCCCTTGTCATCGTAGGCCTTCAGGTGTTCGGCACCATCCGGGTCGACTTTGGCGACCAGTCGAGCCTGATCGTCGTGGGTGTAGACCTCTTCGCTGCCGTCAGCGTTGGTAACGGTGACGCTGCCCTTGTCATCCCAGGCGTAATGCGCGTCCATCTGCGAGAAGCTTGCCCAGTGATGGATGCAGCGGGCTGACTTGCCTTCTTTTTCCCATTCCCAGTAGAAGCTGGCACCACCCGCCAGTTGCCGCTCGAGAATGACGTTCTGCTCGTTATAGGCATAACGCTCGGCTTCACCGGCTGCGTTTTTGGCTTCGATCAGGCGGTGCTGGGCGTCGTAGCCATAGGTGACCAGGGTCTGGACAGTGCTCCAGGCATCTTCCAGGTTATCCGCCGGGCTAAACTGCTGGTAGTCGATGGCGACGATGTGTTTGCGGTCGTAACGCACGAGGAGGGCGCGACCGACGCCGTTATCGACACGTTTGATTCGTCCGTGAATGTCACGGGTGATGTGCAGGCGGTTGTCGTAGTTGTCGCTGATGGCGATCAGCGTCGCACCTTTGCTGTTGTAGCGGAAGTGGTAGAACTGGGTGCGTTCGCCGGCTTGGGTGAGGATCAATTCGGACGGATCGTCGCCAAGGAAAATTGCCGCTTCCGACAGGCTGTTGGTGATCGCCGGGCGCTGCACGCTGGGCAACGGGAAGGTGGTGACGCGGTTTTCGTGGTCGGTCCAGACCACCTCACCGTCGTTGATGTCGACGCGTTGCGCCAGGGCATGGCTCCAGCCGTAACCGAGGCCACAGTCGATTTCTGCGGCGCTGGTGCGATAGAGGCGCGTCCAGCTGAAGGGCAGCAGGCCACCGAGTTCACCGTCGGTCAGCGTCAGCAGCTCTTCGCCAGTAACCATCGATACCGGGCAACCATTGGTGCAGGTTTTCTTTGCACAGGCAGCGCTTTTGTCGTCAGGTGTTTTCGACTGAGTAGAAGCGTCGTCGACCTTTTCCTTTGGTGCGAGAGTAGTCTGTTTTTCTTTCTTGCCACGCGGAAACGAAGAAGCGTCTTTCACTTCCTGCTTCGGCGTATCCGTAGTCTTCGGCAGCTGATTTTTAGAACCGTTGGCGGCTGCCTCGTCGATTTTGAGCGCCGCCGTTTTGGTCGGCTTCATCGGTACGCTCTTGGCACTGGCAATCAGTGGCTTGGAAACCTCCGCGTGCGCTGGCAGGCTGTGCTTGCCGCTTAGACTCATCAGTTTCGCGGCCAGTTCTTCAAGGTATTTGAGCGCTGTGCCGGACTTGACCGTGGACAGGGTTTTGGTCCCCACCCGCACCGCGATCCCGGCACCGCCAGTGAGGCAAATACCCAATACCACGTTGATCAGGAATTCCGACGCAATGGCCGTCACCACGTCAACGATGACTTGCGGTGGCAGCATGCCGACCCACGCCACAATCGCCGAGACGTAAATGAACATCAATGGTTCGTCACTGAGGATCAGCAGACCCGAAGCAATGGACTCCTTGGACGCGGCGTAGAGCTTGTCGATCTCGACATCCGACAGGTACTTGCGCAGCTTTTCGAGGTTTTCCTTTGGGTGTGCGAGCAGTTCGAACAGGCTTTTGATGTCATCCCACAACCTGAGCAGCGCCTTCTCCAGACCATCCATCGCCCGTTTCAACAGAATGACGGAACGGCCCGCGCGGTCAGCAGCCGAGTAACTGTCCCACTGAGGCTGGAACTTGCTCGACCATTCACTTTGCAACCAGCCGTTCAGATTGCCGATCACTCCCTGGTAGGAGTCGTAGAGTGCTTTGACATTGCTTTGGGATACGTTCGGGAAAAAGGTGATGCGATACATCTGGCCCTTCTTGCAGCCGTCGATCACCTTGATGCCGCTCGGGCCGATCGTTGTTTCAATAACGGGGCCGGTGACGTCGTCGTAGAAAGTACCTTTGGTGACGGGTTCCAGTTTCACTGGTGTGTTGCCGATCGGTACGAATCGTGCTGACTCGAACATGTGGATCAGCGTGAAGTCGCCTGCCAGAGGGCAGGTCGCGTAGGTCTCGACCTTACCGGTTTTGGTCTTGCGTTTGGTCACGCTGACTTCATTGCCGACCTTGAAGGTTTGGTCGACATCCAGTGCCCAACCGGTCAGGAAGCCATCCGCCCATTCCTTGTAATCGCTCAGGCAGTTCTTGAAGTCTTTGAGAATCAGGTTCACGTCAGGGGTTTTGGCGTCCAGCACGCGCAGGACCAAGGTACCAATCGGGGTATTCATGACGTGACTTCCTTTGTCAGCTGAGCAGCAAGACGCTCTGCCAAATCTTCTGTATTGGGTTGTTGGCGAACGAAGCGCTCGACCTTTTGGCGCAAGTTATTTTCGGGAAAGGCGAAGAACAGTTCCGGGCAGTCCTCTCCCAGCCACTGCATCAGGTTGTCGACAACGGTGGTGTGATCTTTTTCCGTCAAACTATCGAGCAACTTTTGCGGCACCTCCCACCACGGCCATTCCTTCGCTGGCGGTACGGCCCTCGGCCCCACTTCCAGGCTCTGGCCATTGATCAGATAACGGTCAAACACCGGCAATACTTCACCCGCGCCAGCACCTAGCCCTTCAAGAATCGGGTAAATATGTCGCCCGTCCCAGAACCGGAAAAACACTTCGGTCCCATCGGGCATACGCACCTGGGTCAAACTGCGCAGGTGCTCGAACACCACGTCCGGCGTACTGGTGGACACTGCCAGCCAACCCCAGTCCTGGGCATCGGTTTCGGTGATCCATTGCAGAAAACCAGCATTGGGTTTCAGCTCGGCGAGGTAAGGCATGACGGGCTGCCAATCGGCGTAAGGCGTGCCGCTCCAGATCGGAATCAGTTCCGGCGCCATATGTTGCTGGTAGAAGGCCTTCAGTGGCTCGGCATCACTGGCCGCACTCACAATCAAGTACAACCGCTCACCCGTCCGCAACGGCCGTTCAGCCAGCCACGCTTGTGGAGTCATCGGATCAGATCGCACAAGCACCTGCCTTGCACTTCTCGCACTCTTCACAGAACGGTGCGTTGCGTTTGAGGGTGTTGACTTGAGCCGGTGTCAACACCGCACCAGCCTTATCCGCATCAGCCTGTTTCAACGCTCCAGGCATCAGCGGTGCCGCGCCGGTGCCGCTGCCTGGGCTGCCGCCGGAGTTCATGTTGATCACCGGTCCGCTCAGCGTCACGCCGCTGGCATCGATCTTGATGAAGGTGCCGCCGGCCTTGAGGGTGAGTTCGCTGCCGGCTTCGAGCACGACTTTCATGCCGCTGCTCAGGTGGATTTCCTGGCCGGCTTCGATGAATTGGCCGGTGCCGACCTTGATGTGCTGGTTGACGCCCACAGTGAGGTGGTCGTTGGCGCGGGCTTCGACTTTGCGGTCGGCGTAGACGGTGTGGTGTTCTTCGGCCTTGAATTCGCTGTAGCTGTTTTGCTCGACGGTGTCGTGGCGTTCGTTGCCGACGCGAATTTTCTGGTCGTGCTCGACGTTTTCGTCCCAGTCGCGCTGGGCGTGCAGGAAGATCTGCTCCTGGCCCTTTTTGTCTTCGATGCGCAGTTCGTTGAAACCGCCGCCGCCCGGAGAGCTCAGGGTTTTGAAGGTGCTGCGGGTCTTGTTCGCCGGCAGGGCGTACGGGACGACGTTTTCCTTGTGGTACAGGCAGCCGCTGATCAGCGGTTGGTCGGGATCGCCTTCGAGGAAGCTGACCAGCACTTCCATGCCGATGCGTGGAATGGCGATGCCGCCGTAGTGGGCGCCGGCCCAGGCGGAGGAGACGCGCAGCCAGCAGCTGGTCTTGTCGTCGGCCTGGCCTTCGCGGTCCCAGTGGAATTGCACTTTGACGCGGCCGTATTGGTCGCAGTGGATCTCTTCACCTTTTGGCCCGGTGACCACGGCGCTCTGGCTGCCGAGGATCCGTGGCTTGGGGTGGTTCAGCGGCGGACGGTTCGGCACGTCCCAGGGGGTGGCCTGGAAGCGGTTGCGGTAGCCCTGGTGGAAATCGTCTTTGAGGTTGGTGGTGCTGCTGGTCACCGACTCTTCCAGCACTTGCGGCTGTTTGCCTTCGTGGAGGATTTCGGTCAGCAGCCACAGGTCGTTCCACTTGGCCTTGGGGTGTTGGGTCAGGGCCAGGAAGTGGCCGCTGACCAGCAACGGCTGATCGCTTCGACCTTCGGCCAACTGGAAGTCGCTGCGGTGACGCTCAAGGGCGCGTTTGGCCAGGTGCTTGCCGCGTTCGCGGTCGATGAAGCGACCTGGGTAGTCGTAGTCTTCGAGGTCGGGCAGGGCGTCGCCACGGTTCTCGCTTTCCAGTTTCAGGCGCGGTTTTTCGAAGTCGTAATCGCGGCGGGTGGTGCGGCTGGTGCGGGTTTCCAGGCGCAGGTCGAAGCGCTTGATTACCGGGTCGTTGGCGACCATGCCGGAGTCTTGCTGGTAGGCCACGGGCGCGAGTTTCGGGAACACCGTCTGGTCATCGCCGAACACCAGCTTGTGGGCCGTGGCGCTGTGCTGGAAGTGGTAGTGAATACCTTCTTCCTCGCACAGGCGCTGGATGAACTGCAGGTCCGATTCATCGTACTGAACGCAGTAAATGCGCTCGGGATAAATCGCCCCGACTTTGAATTCGTAGGCATTGCTCTGGATGCCGTGCTCTTCGAGGACCATCCCGATGATTTTCGGCACAGTGAGGTTCTGGAAGATGCGTTGGTTGATGCGGTGCGCCAGGTAGGACAGCTGCGGGCGCAAGGTCACGGCGTAGCGGGTCAGGCGTTTGCCCGAATCGCCCTGGGCGGCGCGGTAGATCTGGCCATGAATGCCGCTGCCGTCAGGCGAGAGCTGCAAAAAGGCCGGTTTGTGCAATAGCGTTTCGAGGTCCAGGGACGGCTGCTCACTGACCAGTTCCACCTCAAACACAAAAGGCTGGCTGATGGCTTCCCGACCTTGCAGGGCAAGGACCTGGAGATCGTTTTCCAGACCTTCGACAGTCAGGGCAAAGTGAGTCTGATTGGCCGGCGCGAACATCCCTTGTTCCTCGTGCAGTGCTGCGGCGCACGCCTACACCCAAACGGGCGCTTGCGGACGCGAAAATTCCTGGAAGGCGCAAATGACATCGACCAGCAGAGCTGGCCGATGTTTGGAACCGTCAGCCGCGATTAAGCGACTGGAACACGCCAGTCATCGGAACCCGAAGTACCGGATACTTCGTGGGTCCAGGTGATTTTGCGGTAGGTGAATTGCACTTCTTCCAGGTGCGTGAAGTGCGAGTTCGACGGATCCTGGCAGTTGTGCATTTTGTTGTTGATGGCGACGATGATCGCGTCTTCCAGTTTGGTGGTGTAGTAGTGCTCTTGGGTACCTTGAGCAGAGGTGCGGTACCACTGGATAACGATTTCGCTCATGCGCTCGCCGGAGGTCAGCGCCGCTTGCAACAGTGGCGAAGACTTGTCGTATACCTTGGTGATCACGACTGGCTTGTGTACACGCTGACCGGTCGGTTGGCCGGACTGTGGGTCACGCGGGATGATCACGTCGTGGCTGAAAGCCTGAACCATGACCTGGTCTTCGTGGCCTTCCTGGTAGGTGTTGCCAACGGAGTCGGCGGTGAATGCGCCGGCAGTGATCAGGCCTTGTTTCTCGCCAGTAACGGACATGTACGCTGGTGTAGCCATGGATGTGCTCCTTGCTAAAAGTGAGGGTGCCCGGGAGGCGGTATCGCCCGGTGGGTGCCTGACTGTTATCAAGGAGCGTGCCAGAAATATTTTTTGTCATATAAATCAGGTGGTTGAGGATATTTTTTAAACGTGGAGAGGTTTTTCGGCAGCGATCACCTGAAAAAGTGCGCAACTTCTTGCGCAGTGGTGCGCAAGAAGTTGCGCACTCGGCTGGAGGGCTTGATCCACCTGGCGTTCAGCGTTGTCGAGGTGTTTTTGGGACGAATAACTGCGCAAGAAGTTGCGCATCAAGGCTATGAGCGATCATCCCGATAGACCCAGCCGTCTGTCCGGGCAATTCCAGTGGCGATGGAATTTTTTTCCGGACCTGTCGCTCTGCTGATGTAGAGACGTGCCGATTCAGCGTCCGCCAGCGAGCACCCGGTAAGCCATGAACAAGACCCTGGACGATTACAACCGCATGCGTGACTTTGTGGCGACTCCGGAACCGGCCGCCGCCAAGCGTTCGGGCAAAAAAACGGTGAAGGATCATGCGCTGCAATTCTGCATTCAGAAACATGATGCCTCGCACCTGCACTATGACTTTCGCCTGGAGCTCGATGGCGCGCTGAAAAGTTGGGCCGTGCCGAAAGGCCCGTCGCTGGACCCCAAGGTCAAGCGCCTGGCAATCCACGTCGAAGACCATCCGCTCGATTACGCCACGTTCGAAGGCACCATTCCCGAAGGGCATTACGGCGCCGGCGAGGTGATCGTTTGGGACCGTGGGGTATGGATTCCCCAGGACGACCCGGCCAAGGCGTACGCCAAGGGCCGGCTGAAATTCGAGTTGCAAGGGGAGAAGCTCGGCGGCCTGTGGAACCTCGTGCGCACGCACATGCCGGGCAAGCAGGAGCAATGGTTTCTGATCAAGCATCAGGACGGCGCGGCCAGGCCCGAAAGCGATTACGATGTGGTCGCCGCCGAGCCCGACAGCGTGCTCAGCGATCGCACCATCGTCGCCAAGTCGAAACCCGGTCCCGTTAAAAAGCCAGCGGCGAGGACGCGCAGAAATACATCATCACAGCTGACAGGCGCCCGCAAAGCCAAACTGCCGGAGCTGCTCAAACCCGAATTGGCGACACTGGTGGAATCCGCACCGGACGGCGAATGGAGCTATGAGATCAAGTTCGACGGTTACCGGGTCATGGCGCGCATCGACCACGATGAGGTCAAACTCTTCACCCGCAACGGTCACGACTGGACCCACAAATTGCCGGAGCAGGCTGCAGCGCTGGCGGCGTTGGGCCTGGAATCGGCCTGGCTCGACGGCGAAATAGTGGTGGCGGACGAGCAGGGTGTTCCGGATTTTCAGGCGCTGCAAAATGCCTTCGATGCCGGACGTAGCGCCAGCATCGTTTACTACCTGTTCGATTTGCCTTATCTCAATGGCGTGGACCTGCGCGAAGTCCCTGTCGAAGCGCGCAGGGCGGCCCTGGCGACTGTGCTCAAGCCCAATGAAAACCCGCTGTTGCGGTTCTCCGACGCGTTCAACGAGTCCCCGGAGGCGTTACTCGACAGCGCCTGTAAAATGCACATGGAAGGGTTGATTGGCAAACGCCTGGGCTCGCCTTACGTGTCCCGGCGCAGCAGTGACTGGATCAAACTAAAGTGCAAGCATCGGCAGGAATTCATCGTGGTCGGCTTCACCGATCCCAAAGGCTCGCGCAGTGCCTTTGGCGCGTTGCTGCTGGGGCTGCACGACCGTGACAGCGGGGAATTGTGCTATGCGGGCAAGGTCGGCACCGGATTCAGCGAGGCGAGCCTCAAGCGTCTTTACGAACAACTGAAACCGCTGCAGACGAAAAAACCGTCGGTGGTCAACCCGCCCACCGGTGTTGAAGCCAAGGGTGTGCATTGGCTCAAACCCGTTCTGCTGGCGGAAGTGGCCTTCGCCGAGATGACCAAGGACGGCTCGGTGCGCCAGGCCGTGTTCCATGGGCTGCGCGAGGACAAGCCTGCCGCCGATATCACCGAGGAGCGTCCGACAACCGTGAAAACCTCAACCACTAAAACTAAAACCTCCCAAGCGGCACCGTCACAAGTCGGCCTGGAGCAGGGCAAGGTGCGCATCACGCATCCGGATCGGGTGATCGATGCCAGCAGCGGCACCACCAAGATGCAATTGGCGGAGTATTACGCCAGTGTCGCCGAGTGGATTCTGCCGCAACTCAAGGACCGGCCGGTGGCGCTGGTGCGCGCACCGGACGGCATCGCCGGCGAACTGTTCTTTCAGAAGAACGCCGAGAATCTGGCCATACCCGGCATTGTCACTCTGGACAAGGCACTGACCGGCCAACCGATGATGGTCATCAACAATGCCGAAGCCCTGATTGGCGCAGTGCAGATGAGTACCGTGGAGCTGCACACCTGGAACGCCACGTCGGTCGATCTGGACAAACCCGACCGCTTCGTCCTCGACCTCGACCCGGATCCGGCGTTGCCCTGGAAGAGCATGGTCGAAGCGACCCGGCTGACCCTCACGGTGCTGGATGAGCTGGGGCTCAAGGCATTTCTCAAGACCAGCGGCGGCAAAGGGATTCACCTGGTCGTACCGCTGACTCGCAAACACGGTTGGAACGAGGTCAAGGACTTCAGCCACGCGATTGTCAGTCACATGGCCAAGCTGCTGCCGGAACGTTTTTCCGCGGTGTCGGGGCCGAAAAATCGGGTTGGGCGCATCTTCATCGATTACCTGCGCAACGGTTTGGGCGCCACCACGATCTGCGCCTACGCCGTGCGCACCCGCGAAGGGCTGCCAGTGTCGGTGCCGATCTTTCGCGAAGAAGTGGCTGAGCTCAAGGGGGCTAATCAATGGAACCTGCACACCGTGCATGAGCGCCTGGCCGAGGTGGGCGATGAGCCCTGGGCCGACCTGAAGAAAACCCGGCAGACAATTACTGCCGAGATGCGGCGGCGGATAGGGATG
Source organism: Pseudomonas sp. Pseusp18 (assembly GCF_059506005.1). Taxonomy (NCBI): domain Bacteria; kingdom Pseudomonadati; phylum Pseudomonadota; class Gammaproteobacteria; order Pseudomonadales; family Pseudomonadaceae; genus Pseudomonas; species Pseudomonas sp. Pseusp18. The sequence continues at coordinate 4,108,226 of NZ_CP169240.1, read as the reverse complement.
AAAAAATAGTGAATCAGAAGACTGTGGCGAGGGGGCTTGTCGGAACGCCGCATCGCCCCGTTTGAGTGCGTAGCACTCACAAGATCTTTGGGACATCGGAGATTTTGGGGCTGCCTTGCAGCCCAACGGGGGCAAGCCCCCTCACCACAACAACTATTGCTTGCCGACTGCGGCAGCGAGCAGCGGCGCCACCTGTTCATCGGTCAATGCGGCGTGGACTTCCATGTTCATGAGGTCGCTCCATTCCAGCACCCACTTCTGAATCGCCACCGGATCACTGGCCTCGGCAATGCCCACACCGCTGGAGCCGCCGACAGCATGCCAACGCCCCAGCATGCTGACGCCTGCGGGTGGGGCACCACCGGTCTTGAGAAAGCGTTCGATCGCGCTGTTACGTTGTTGCGGACTGATGGACCAACGGACCATGAATAACATCTGCCACCTCCTGCTACGGACTGGCACCTTTTATCTTCGCGTTCCTGGCTGGCGCCGGGGCCACGGTCACGCCTGAGTTTCCAGCTACGTCCTGGCTGGCCTGAAACCTGTTCTCCCATGAGAAGGCATAGCAGCGGACCGTGCCGCGCGTACGACCGCTGATCCTGTTTCAGGGCATTCTAATGAACGTATCGGGATAACGGTGCAAGCCATCAGGCATCACGCAACAAGTCGTTGGCATTGAGCAGCTCGTAGGCGACTTCCGGATGTTTCTCCAGCCCTCGGCGAATGGCCGCCGGGATCGACTGACGGGTTTTGCGGCACAGGCCCGGCAGTTCGCCCAAGGTGATATTGATACCGCGCATGGTGCGCACTTCATTGAAACCCGGAGCGATCTCCACGCGCAGACCCAACTGCTCATACATTCGCCGTTGCAGACGCTCCAGGTCGCTCAGGCTCTGGAGGTTTTCCAGGCGTTCGATCAGGCGTTTCTCTTCCGACTGGGTCAGGCTCAGGATGCGCAGGTCCGTGCCGGGAGTTTCCAACAGCTGCTCACGCTCGCAGATGCAAGCACCGGGAGGGCAGGGTTGGCGGATCGGAAGAGAGGTCGTCATGGGGTTCAATCATAGAGCGCTATGATCGGGTTTGCCCATGGGGTAGTTGTAGCTTTGATCGTGATGTATTCCGTCGATGCAACACGCCTCCTGTTTACACAGTGTTTAGTGTGTTGCATCGATCGGTTGAATCTATTTTATCTGCACAATCACCGGACCTTCCGTCACGATCGGCGGTTTCGCCTGGATATGCGAAGCATTTTTCTGAATCCAGTCGCGCGCGACTTTCAAGCTTGCATCGGTGCCGGTCTTGTCTGTGCAAACCGTCACTGATGTACCGCCATCACCCGTATTGAGTAGTGTGTAGCTTACGATGCCAGGCACTGTCCGCAGGGCCGTTTCGACATCGGTATTGCGCTCTTCCAGAAACTCGAAAAGCTGCTTTGCTCCAGCACCCAGGTAAGTTCTTATCACCGCATACATAGTCGTCTCCTCTGGGAGTACCGTCTTGATGCCCATCCAGATCCGCTGATGGCCGCCATCACTCCGGTATCAGTTCACCCCCGATTTATTCAGCTTAGCCAAACGTCGGTGACAAGCGACATGCCACGACCACCGGCCACTTTTGGCAGTCTAGCGACGGTTGGCGGCGACCGTCGCCGGGCGGATTTACACCTCTGTCGGTTCTCAGGGTCTTTACTTCCAGTCAGGCCCCGTATGTACAGATAGGAGAGAACAATGAGCAACGAACAGGCGGCACCCGAAACGCAAGGTGTTACGGTGAAGTTACTGGCAACGGTTGACCTTGGCCCCGAGATCGAAGGCATGGCAGGGCGCCAACTTAGAATGCGCATGGTGACCATTGAGCCTGGAGGCGTCTTCGGGCCGGTTCACAACCATATAGACAGACCCGGCACCGTCTACATACTGCAAGGAACCATCACCGACCATCGAAATGGCGTCGCCACGGATTATGGGCCGGGCGTGGGTTGGCCCGAGGACAGGAACACCACGCACTGGCTTGAGAACAGAGGCACGATTGCGGCAGTGGAGATCTCGGTCGATATTGTCAGGCAGGAGTAAGTTCAGGCCCGACATTCACATCTGCGGAGGCCAATTATGCGACTCGCCCTGACACTCCTTGCACCAGGCATAGAGGGCGTCATACATGATCAAACCATGTGCCAGCATTTCGTGGTCATCGGCATAACGCTGCGATAGTCCCAGCGAAATCGCATAGAGCCCAGCCGATTGCGGCGTCAGATCCAGGCGGGAGGTATCTGCGCCGCGCACGATTTCGGCCAACTGCTGCAAGGCAGGATCACTGAGCTGGTACTTCTTCAGGAACGCATCGAAGCTGCACAGCTCACCTACGTGGGAAAGCTCAACGCCCGGAATGTCATAAGGCGTTGCATTTTTCTCAACGGCAATCTGCAAAACCTCTCTGCTGGGCACGTACAAGAACTCGGCCTCAGGGTCGATAAAACGGGTGATCAGCCAAGGACAGGCAATGCGATCAATTTTGGGTCGTTCACGGGTAATCCACCTCATGGAACACCTCCTGCCTAATTCAGTAGGCTGGGTGATCTGGCAGGCCCGGTGCCCGCCAGAGAATAGTTGATCATTGCGCGCTTTAGCGCAGCAGGTGCACAGCCAAACCAACGAGTGCGCAGGCCATCAGTACCTGAATCACGCCGCGCTTGAAGCGGAACAAGGCAATCGCCGCCGCAATCGCGATCAGCGCGGAAGGCCAGTCCAGGTTGCCGCTGAAGCCTTTGGGCCAAAGAACGTGATAGCCGAAGAAACACGCCAGATTGAGAATCACCCCAACCACAGCGGCAGTAATCCCGGTAAGCGGTGCGGTGAACCTGAGTTCATTGTGAGTCGACTCCACCAGCGGGCCACCTGCGAGGATGAACAGGAACGAAGGCAGGAAGGTGAACCAGGTCACCAGCGTGGCGGCGACGGCACCAGCCAGAAACACCTGATCGGCCCCGAACACCTGCGAAACATAGGCGCCGACAAAGCCGACAAAAGCCACCACCATAATCAGTGGCCCCGGGGTGGTTTCACCCAGCGCCAGGCCATCGATCATCTGTGTCGGCGTCAGCCACCCATAGTGACCGACCGCGCCTTGGTAGACATAAGGCAGCACCGCATAAGCACCGCCAAACGTCAGCAGCGCGGCCTTGGTGAAGAACCAGCCCATCTGAGTCAAGGTACCTTCCCAGCCAAAGAGTGAGGTCAAGATTCCCATTGGCAATGCCCATAACGCGGCGCCGATAAGTGCCAATAGTGCCAGTTTCAACCAGCTGAACCGGGCATGCTCCGGAGACGGGGTGTCGTCATCGATCAATGCCGGGCCGAAGGACTTTTTGGCGGCACTGTGGCCTCCGGTTCTGAATTTCTCGGGCGCCAGGCGACCGCCGACATAACCGATTAACGCAGCTCCGAGCACGATTAGCGGGAACGGCACATTGAACGCGAAGATCGCGGTAAACGACGCCGCCGCTATTGCCCACAGCCAATTATTCTTCAATGCCCGTGAGCCGATCCGATGGGCCGCTTGCACGACGATGGCCGTCACGGCAGGCTTGATTCCATAGAAAAGCCCGGCCACCACCGGTACTTCGCCGAAGGCGATGTACATCCAGGACAGCGCGATCAGGATGAACAGTGAGGGCAGCACAAACAGCCCCCCGGCGATCACCCCACCCCAGGTTCGATGCATCAACCAGCCGATATAGGTGGCTAGCTGCTGAGCCTCCGGCCCTGGTAACAGCATGCAGTAGTTGAGGGCGTGCAGAAACCGCCGCTCGGAAATCCAGCGCCGCCGCTCTACCAGCTCCTGGTGCATGATCGAGATCTGTCCTGCAGGCCCGCCAAAGCTAATGAATCCCAGCTTCAGCCAGAACCAGAATGCCTCACGCAAACTGATCGGTTCAGGCCTCGACAGATCCTCTTCAGCCGCTGATGGGGAAACCTTAATCATTGGGATGTTCCTCTTTCACAAACTCGGCGAGCAGACCATCAAAGATGCCGCTGGCAGCAGCCAGCAAGTGGTCATCATGGGTAATGGTTTCGCGTAGCCCTGCCAGCACCCGTTCGATGCCGACAGCCTCCACCGGCTGAATGCCACCGATATCGAGGTAATGCACCAGTGCAGCGATGCGGTTCAGGCCTGGCTCTTGAAGTTCAAAGCTGGCTTGCAGGGTTTCAAAGGTCACGCGGTTGCCGACATGACTGAAAGTTGCGTCATCGAAGTCGAAACCCAAGGCATCTGCCGGGCAGTCCTGTGGAGTGTTGAGCCAGAGGATCTGAGCCTGCGGATCAATGAAGCGCCGAATCAACCAGGCGCAAGCCAGGCGGTCGACCCATGGGCGTTTACGCGTTGCCCAGACACGACCTTGAAAGTCGCCAAGGCTCAGCGCCGTGATTGGCTGGTCGCGGCTATGCGGCTCATCCGCAGACAGCGCTCTGCTGACCGCTGTCTCCAATTCCTGCAAAGCCGAATCGATCTGCTGTTTCGGTTTACCTGGAAAGTAATCGATGCTGGCGAGCTGTTCATAGGCTTTGCGCAGCTTGCGAATTTGTTTGGTGGTGGCCAGCGCATTCTCGGCATTGAGCTGTGCCCGGCATGCTTCGATCTCGGCGCGTAGCTTGCTGTAATCATCGCTACGGTCGAACAGCTCAATAAAGCGCTCTCCATCAGGATCAACGACAGGCAGGACGTAGGCAGTGCCATTGATGGCCAAGATGTCGCGCTCGACAGACGTTAGCGCTTCTCGACAGGCAGCGGTATCAGGTAAGAGATAGGCGCCATCGCGTAAGACCGCCGCTCCAGAGGCTTTTAGCGCGCGCCAGGCACGCATGCGTTCGGTGGCATTGGCGGTCGGCAGACCGAGAATCAACGTTAGCCAATTTTCCATGTAGCGAATTCTACGTGTTATGTAGGTATTGCTACCTTAATCCTGATTCAGGCGATGGGAAAGCTCTCCTTCAGAAGTAGGGCGTCAAACGACCCTGAACGGTCATTCTCGATTGCCTCCGCGATCAAGAGGTCGCGACTGAAATACCCGTCCGGGCAACCAGTGTTTCGGACGCGATCATGAACTGTCTGATGTGCGCTTCAGTCATGCCTGCAGACGGCAGGATCGCTTGGCCCTTGTTGTTGAACATCGCGCCGCTGCGATCCTCGATCTCAGGGGCAACCAGTAGCGGGACGATTCTCTTCGCATAAGTTTCGGCGGTGGGTGTCAGCAGCCCGATCAGGCCCTCCGCGATGCGCGATTTCAGCGAGCCCTTGCCGAAAAAATTATCGCGGATACTGGTTTTGATAAGGCCGGGATTCAGGCCAAAAACGTCCAGGTGCGGGTAGCGCTTCACCGCATCCAGAACAAGTATTTCGTTGCCGGCCACCGTGTTCATATGCGCGGACATGGCCTTGTAGGACCTTTCAGCATTGAGGTCGTCGAACGTCCCTATCTGGCCTGTGCCGGGATACCCCACGACAATCACCCTTGGTTTGGTCTTGGTCGTGGGCCTGTCTGTACCCAACTTCGACCCGACGCTGCGCAGGATGACCATGCGGTTCAGATAGCTGACCGCCAGATCGCGCTCAATGCCCTCCGCTGTTTCCTGACGTTGGGAGGCGGCAAAGATACCGGTGGTGAAAATGAGCAGGTCCAGGGATTCCGCCGGCAGCAGCCTGGCGACCTGCAGAGCCTCACTCATCAGGCTCAGGTCCGCCTGGAGAAATTCGATTCCCTGCGTGCCAGCATCACGAAAGGTTTGCCCGACGACCAGGACGCGAGCGCCGCGAGAGGCCAGCAAGCGACTCAATGCCTGACCGATGCCACCGGTGCCACCCACGACGGCGACCCGCATCCCGTTTAGGTCAAGGTTCTGTGCATCGACATGGCGCCACGTCAGGCTGGTGTCACGCTTCATGATGGCTCTCACATAAATGGCTGGAGGCGCATCATCCGCTTTATTGTTTTTGGGATAAATATGGGCTTTTGGATTTAACTGATCCATTTATGGAGCAAACGCCCAACCCTTTGAACATCAAGGATGTCGAGGAGGTTCCGACTGGGCCACGCTGGCTCTTAGCGCTCTGGCTACCTTGGCTTGAATCTCGTAAGCAGGCGCCTCGACGGTTGTGTAATCACGGGTATAGCGAGTGGAAAATTCCCGAACCCCCCATTGCTGGTACTGCTGCACGTGCTTCAATTCATGCGCCCACAGCGCGACATTGTTAAGTGCATCATCGGCACTGCGAAAGACGATGATGTCTATCAGGGTGACCGCAGTGACATCGGGATTCTGCAGCATGGTGTTTGCGGCGTTAAGCTCCACATCATCGCCTACCTTGTAGCGAGCCGAATCAAGCACTTGAATGTCATAGTAGGGTTCGAGCTGGGCTCGGATATTCAGCGGGATTGTCTGAATATCGCCATTTGCCGCGGTGTTGCGCGATTGCACAATCCAACTCTGTAATCCAGTGGAAGCCATTTTGTTCATGCTTTCAAAGATCGGCCCCATTTCCTCTTTGGAGCCTGGAGCACAAAAACAAGTGACCACGCAGGCTTCGTACTGCCCTGCTGGGCAGGCGTAAACAGAGAACGAAGTGCCAACGGAAAAGAGCAGTACCGATAACCGGAAAGCTTGACGCAAAAAGACAGCTGACAATTGGTTCTCCCAGAGGTAGTGGCGGTCGGCAGGTGATGCTTCTGGTAGCTCTCACCTGGTGTTCAACCGCGCGTTGGACCGTTGCGGCCACCGTTTGTTGCCTTCAGAGCCCACAGCTTTTTCAGGCCACTTCCCACATTACCTGAAAGGCCGTGCTTGGCCGTTTCTACCCGTCGCGTTCACAGCCGCGCGGCCGACAAACGGTCGGTCGCGCGCTGTCGATCAATGGATCATGATGGGGGCCAGTGCGGTCTGAACCCTGGACATCTGTGCTGGCGTTGTCATGCGCGTCAGCAGCCGGCCAAAGTGTGGATGCTGCACGCCCGAGATAATGTACTGCCAGCGATAGGCGCTCAGCACGCAGGCATGGATCTGCGCTGTCTCATCGACACTGAACGATCGCGAGACACTTTGAATAAAGTAGTCGGCATCGGATGCCGATTGTGCCTGCAGGATTGCATCGACGGCCGCCACCAGCGCAATCAGATCGTTCACTGCCTGGTCACACTCGGCTGGCGACAGTTTCGCATGCTCCGCCTTCCACTCCAGTTCATCGAGTACGACGTGCCGGCTTTCATCCTTCCAGTGAAATTTGAAGACATCCTTGAATAGGGGGCACAACTCCTCGCGCGGTGCGATGCTCTGTGCGTAGTGCGCCTGAACAAACAGCTCGATATGACAGGTCAGCGCCAGCACCGACCAAGTGCTGGCTGCAAGTACCGCACGCGCTACATCGTTTGGATCGGCAACTTGACGATATCCCGCTGGCAATCGCGAACCAATCATCGTCTCCATGCGCCGGAATAATTCCTGGTGCTTGATCTCGTCGTTGGAAAAGCGCACCAGCGCTTCGAGTGCAAGCTGATCGTCAAATACATGGGCTCGACCTTGATCGAGCATTTTGGCACTGATAAACCGCTCGACCAGGCCAAAGATATACGCATAGGTCCGGCCCTGAATCTGACTGAGCAGACACGCCTCGGCCTCGGCGAGAAAGGTCAGACGGTCGATCTGCGAGAGTCCATCGGGCAAGAATTTGCGCGAGAAGTCGAAGCTCCGGTCCTGTAGCAAATCGCGATCGATCTGCCATTCGGCTTTTTTCGATGATCTGACCATTTGAGCATAACGGGCGGCGTTGCCTGACTCTGAGCCGGGTAGGGTAGCGATGGTGTTCATCTAGATCTCCTGCTGCCTTGGTCGAGTTGGAATGGGGCAATTACGGTTGACGTCGGAGCCAATGACCATCGATCTCTGAGTCCGCGTTGGTGCTAATCTAGGCATCGCGGTTCAGGTGGTGAATGACCGATGCGCCTGAATACCTGCTCCGGAGTCCGGAAAAGAGGACGGGCAAGTGTTGGATGCGCTTTCTGATGTCTTGCGTGTGATCAGGCTGTCTGGAGGGGTCTTCCTCGAGGCGGAGCTCACTGCGCCCTGGTGCATCAACGGCAGAATCTCGGCGGATGATTGCAAACCGTTCCTGACGGCTCCTCGACATATCATTGCGTCGCATTTTGTCGCCGCAGGGCACATGCAAATACGAATAAACGGTGGTGCCGCCCTCGACGTGGGGGCAGGCGAACTCGTTTTGCTTCCTCGCAATGACGCCCATTCCTTTGGCAGTGACCTGAGCATTGCGCCCATGCCGGCGAGGGACGTTATTCAGCCGCCGGAAGTCGGCGGCATTTCACGAATCAAGTATGGCGGGGGCGGTGAGGCCACGCAGTTATTGTGTGGATTCCTCGGCTCTGAAACACCCTTCAGTCCGTTGCTTTCGTCGCTGCCATCCTTATTGAAACTGGACCTGCGCGCGACGGCTTCGGGCACCTGGATCGAAAGCTCATTCCGTTTTGCGGTGAGTGAAATCGCGGCGGGACGCGTCGGCTCGACAACGGTCATCGCCAAGCTATCCGAATTGCTATTCGTCGAAGCCGTCAGCCAGTATGTCGCAAGCCTTCCCGCTGAGCGGCGCGGGTGGCTGGCGGGGTTGCGGGACCCGCATATCGGGCGCGCGCTGGCGCTACTCCATGCTCGTCCAACCGAGGGCTGGACTGCAGAAGCCCTGGCGCTTGAAGTGGGCATGTCGCGCTCGGTATTCGCGGAGCGATTCACGGCATTGGTCGGACAGCCACCGATGCAATACCTGACGCTCTGGCGTATGCACGTGGCGGCTCAACACCTACGCGAAGGTCGCGGCAATGTGGCGCAAATTGGCTTTGCCGTTGGCTACGAGTCCGAAGCTGCGTTCAGTCGCGCATTCAAGCGCCAGTTCGGCACATCACCCGGCACTTGGCGCAGACAATCAGCATGAGAAGTTCCGGAGCCGATGGAGACTCACTCAGCTAAATCGAAAGACCAAACCGACATTCGTGCTCTGCCCCTTCTCGAGACACATGTTCGATCAAGAAGCCGCACCGTTCGAGTACTTTTGCCGATCCGATATTTTCAGCGTATACGGTGGCCACCAGTTGTTTAAGGTTCCAATGCAACTGCGCCTGCTGGATCAGATGCCTCACCGCCAGCGTTGCCAGTCCCTGTCCGCAAGCGTTTTGGGCAATCCGGTAGCCGACTTCTGCCGACCGCTCGGTCATATCGATGCCTTTGAGGTTCGCTCGACCCACTATATTTCCAGCGTCATCTTCGATGACGAATGGGTGCCAGGTTCCGGCGGCAAAATCAGCTAAATAAGCGTCAATGTGGTCGGTGACGCCCTGCATCGAGTAAAAGGCAGAACCGCGCGCGTCAATGTGGCGCTCGAACCATTCGCGATTGTCCAGCTCGAACGCCAGCAACGCCTCGGCATCAGTACTTTGCAGGGTACGAATTCTGACGGGCTTCATAAGGTCGCTCTCCTTGCTGGTAGCACTACTTGAATAATTGCTCGATTCAATCCCGGGAAGGCGCAGACTATCACTTCAACCCGCAGTGACGGGTCGGCCAATTTTGCCTCGCCACAGGACCGGGCGGGGGGCATAGCCTGTCGGTATCCAGGAATCGCATTCGGTATGCCATGATCTATACTCGCTCGTTAGTTGAATTCCTCATGCCTAGAAGTTTGCCGTTGGGCGGATTGATCTCTTCCTTCAGGAGAGTTTCGTATGCCAGATGACGCCAATTTTGAAGCGCCCGTCGCGCCCGATGTAAGCGGTGTAACGGACTTGCCTCCGGAAATGATTCAACAGTTGAAGGTGCGATTGACAGACGCGGCCAAGTTGCATGATGTCTTGGCCGATCCGATCATGTTTAACGGCGGCACTATCCTGGTGTTGCTGTTGACGACACTGGCGACGCTGTTACCCGCTACAAACTTTACTTGGGTGGCACCTTTGTGTTCTGCGCTCGCTGGGTTGTTCGTCGCAATGGAGCGAGCCCTCGGATTCGGTGCCCGTTGGCGTTATCACCGTGAAATGCGTTTTGCCTATGAATCAATTATCGACATGCTGGATTTTCTTCCGGTAATTCCCGCCTCCGAACGCCCGAAATATATCCGCGATATCTTTACGGCATTGTATGCGGTTCGATCTCGGGAGTCGGCGATCCCGAATGCAGGGACTAATTCAGCACCTACCTGATTACGATTCCAAACTACCTGCTTCGTTTCGGCTCAACCGGGGGGGCTTCAGTCGGCTTCATATCTTTTAGGCGTCGGTTAGCCACGACGTTATAAATGGCTGCTTTGCGATTCACCGCACCAGTTGCTCCAGCAACTCAGGCGTCACGTAGTGCGGTCCGTCGAACAGGTAGAGCGGATAACCGTCATAGGCCGCGAGTTGCGGTTTGAGTTCGGCCGCGGTCGCGGAGCGGAATCCGCCGCCGAAGTTGGGGCGAAAGGCTTCGACGATGATTCGCACACGGTCCTTGCCCAAGCGCTGGCGCATGGCGTCGGCGTAGGTTCGGGCCACCGGTGCGGTGCGGGCGTAGACGCCGACGCCATCCTGGAAGAACACGCCGATGTCATCCGGCAGCCATTGCTTGAGCCAATCGGCGGTGGCGGCGGGGCCGATGTTGGCGCCGTCGTAAACACTGATCCATAACGGTCGCGGCAGCTTGGCCAGCAGGGCGGGCAGTTCTTTGGCGCGGGTCCAGCTGGGGTCGACTTCGGCCGGGAAATACCAGCCGGTGACGTGTAGCGGCGTAGGCAATTTGGCGATGCGTTCCGAGACAGCGGCCAGTTGCTCGATGTTGTCCCGTGAGCGGTTCTCGCTGAAGTAACCGGCCAGCCCGAGAATGACATCCTGCGCCCAGGGCGCCTTGGCGATACGGGTCCAGTCGGGCAACACCGGCACGGTGGGCAAGCCGGTACCGGGAACGAATGCCTGATCGTCGACGACGGTCCATTGCACCAGCAGCTCATGGGCGCCGAGTTTTTCCCAGTGGCCGTTGATGCCGACGGTCTTGTTGTCCGGCTGCCAGACGATGCCGACAATCCCCGGGTCAAGAGCCTTGGTGTGTGTCACGTAGAGCATGCCGGAACCTGCGCCGAGGGTAGCGATAAGCAACAGGGCGACAACGGTCGCGCGACTGGCGGTATAGCCAAAGATTTTCACAGGGCTGCCTTTTTCAGGGGCGGGGGATATGCCCACGTCGAGGGCAGGTTAAACCCCAGGCACAAATAAACTCGAACGTTCATACCAGTCCTCAATAGGAATACGTCAGGCGAGCGAACACGCCTTGAGCGCGGTCATCGCCCAGCACCTTCACGCGGTACTGCAGAGAAAAATCCACGTAGGAGCGTGGGGCGTTGTAGGCATCTTCGCGGAACCAGTACCGGACGTTGTTGCCGACGCCGATGCCTGCGGCCTTGCCGGATGATGAGCTCGTGCTGCCGTCGGTATCGGTCTCGCTGTTCATCTTTGAGTCATAGTCGAATGCGGCCACGACATGGGGGAAGCTCACCCAGTGTGAACCTGCGCCGCCGATGGCGTAACTGCGGCCGACCTGCCATTCGCTGTTGAAATAGTCACGCGAGTCATTGATGTAATGACCGCCTTCAGCAAACAGCTGCGAAGTCCACCAGCTGGAGGTATCGACCCGCAAATCGGTCCCGATACTTGAGCTATAGCCCAGGCGCACCAGCCAGTCACCGTTGACGTCTGACGACCCCAAGGGGACTGTGCGCTCAACGGCAGCCATCACGTTCAGCGCCGTGAACGGCTTGACCCGCACACCAACGGCGCCTTGCAGGGCATCGATACCGCTAGCCGAATCGCTGTTCTTGCTCCATAGCGTGTCGGTGACGCGACCGTAGAGTTCGACAAAGCGTGCATTGCGATAGCCCAACGGGCGCCAGGACAGTTCGGTGCTGTTTTGCAGGCTGTCGTTGCTGTTACTGCCGCTGCTCGGCGCTGAACTCAGACCGCTGCTGGAACTGTTGCCGCGATAACTGGTAGTGCTGATCAAGCCCCAGGTACGCGACACATCGGCCACCGCGCGACGGGTGTCGAAGAGCTGCTGCGGGGACGTGTCGAGTTCACCGGCATTTTTTGCGTCGATGACTCGCTTGAAATAGGTGACGGCTTGCTCATCGTCATTGACCCGCATGGCGTTGTAGGCGGCATCCTGCGTTGCCGTCGGTGAGAGTCGGCTGCCAGCATCGGCCTTGCGAAACGATTCACGGGCGTGGTCATCGTCGCCGGCCTGGACCGACAAGTAGGCGATCTGCAGGTCGCTCATCGTTTCCAGTTCGCCGGTGTCCCGCGCCTGTTGCAGCCGTTCGCGCGCAGTTCTTCTCTGGCCGATGGCGGCGTACAGACTGGCCTCTTCGTAAGCCGGCAAGCTGCCCAGGGCCAAGGCCCGGGTAAAATCCTGGCGTGCCCCGGTATCGTCCCCCGATTGTTGACGCAAGAAGCCGCGCTGGCTCAGCAGCCGGGCGTCATCGCCATTGGCCTTGAGACCATCGCTGGCCGCCGCGATGGCTTCGGGCACATGCTTCTGCTCGGTCAGGGCGCTGACCAGCAGGCGTCGATACGCCGGGTTCTGCGGTGTGCGGCCGACGGCTTGGTTCGCCTGGGCAACCGCCGTTTCGAAGTCCTTGCGGGCCAGGGCCGCGTAAGCCTGGGCGGCGAGGTCAGTTCCGCCGTCGCGCTGGTTGCCCGGCCAGATATCACACACCAGGCCAAAGGCCGTTTCCTGACAGTTCAGGGCCGGAGCAGGGACGTGAGCGACAGTGTTCAGATCCCCATTGTTTTTCTGCCGCAGCGCTATTTGTGCGGCGCTGCGTCGGCGGGCTATTTCGCCACCTTCATCATCGACCAGTGGCTGCAGATCATCGAGCGCCTGCTGAGGCTCGCCATGGGCCAGTGCGGCGTCGGCGGCGAAGAAACGAATGTTGCGGACTTGCGCTTGCGGCAGGCCATCGATGGCGAGGGCCTGCTTCAGGTCAGTTTGAGCGGCTTGAGTCTTACCCTGCCGATCAAGGGCGTAGCTGCGCAGAATCCACGGTGCGATTTCCCCGTCATCCTGTGCCAATGCAGCGGACGCGGCTTGCTCGGCCCCAGGGTAATCGTTGGCGGCGAGCAGGGCGCTGATCAGCAGTTGCTGGTTGGCGCCGATTTCCGGGGCCCAGGCGACGGCTTTTCTGGCCTGGTCCACGGCCAGCGGCACATGGCCTTGCTGCAGGGCGCGATAGCCCTGAACCGCCAGCGGCACCGCCAGTTGACGACGAATCGCTGCGCGACGCGTCAGCAATGCGTCGTCGTCCGGGAACATCGCAAGCGCCTGGGTGGTGGCTTGATCCGCTTCCTGCAGATGCGGTTGGCGCTGCAAGGACTCGATCAGCAGCAGTCGATAGTCCATGCGTTTGGGCGCCTGAGTGATGGCCTTGCGTGCGGCCTGGGCAGCAGCGCCGAAGTCATCGCGGTCATAGGCCTTGAAGGCCTGGGCAGCAGCACCGAAGCCCGGAGCCTGACGTGATTGCGGGTAGCGCCTGGGATGATCACGCAGGTCCTTGTCGCGCTGAGCCAGCACAATCAGCGTGTTCAAACGCTGGATATCGGCGCGCTGACGTAGCGCTTCGCGAGCCTTGGCGATGGCCAGGTCATAGTCTTTGCGCTCGTAAGCGCTGTACGCCTCGTTGGCGGTGACATAGGCCGGACCGGTCAATGGCAATGGCAGCGTCTGGGCATGAGCAAACGCAGGTATCAGGCTCAGCCCCGTGGCCATGAGGGTCAGTAAGGGGCGATTCATGCAGGAAGCTCCGCAGGGTAGTGGCTGTGCTGACGTGCCACGGCTTTTTCGATGGTGGCGCGAGGCAGCACGCCGCTGTCGACCAGATAGTCGCCAATGCGGCCATGATGCTGCGGGCGGTACTGCAACATCGCGCGGCTGAACACATCGCGATCCAGCAGGCCCATTTCGATCAACAGGTCGCCCAGCAATGGAGCTCGGGCATCCGGCACGGATTGGCCTTCGCGCACGTTCAGTTGACGCAATTGCGCGACGATTTCGCTCTCCCGGGCAATCAGCTGCACCGGTTCGCTGCCCAGTTCGTCGCTGACCTGTTGCAGGCCTTCGGCCGGCAGTGGGCTGGCCACGGCGACTTGCGCACAGCCGTCGGCATTCAAGCCAAGCGGCACCACGCGCCAGCGCAGGGCGAATTCATCGTCCAGCATCTGGTTCGAATCCCGCGCCTTGGCGGCCACATCGAACACCCGCGGCAAGTCGTTCTGAAAGGCGATGGCTTCCGCGAGCGTTTCGTCGTCCAGCCAGCCGTTGCTGAGTAAAATCCGCCCCAATGGGATGTGCCGGGTTTTCTGTTCGACGAGAGCATTTTGCAGGTCGGTTTCGTTGATCGCCTGCCAGGACAGCAACACGCTGCCCAGCTTGCGAGGTGCGGCAGCGACCAGGTCGGTGGACGGGAAGTCGTGCATGGTCTTGTCCCACACCAGTTTGCGGTTCAGCGCCTTGCCAACCAGGAACATGCGCCAGGCCCGTGACGCGGCCATGAAGTTGACGAAGTTGCCCACCACCATGCGCGGGATGGACAGCAAACCATGCTGCCAGCCGTATAGCACGGTAGTGAAATAGCAGCGATGCGCGATGCGCCAGGCCAGCGCGAGACCGTTGGCCAGCAGCAGGTATTGGATAAAACCGTTGGTTTCAAACGGCGTCGGGAAACTCACGTCCCACAGTCCGCTCTGGCGCAAAACAATCAGGCCCAGCAACTGCACCAGAATCACGTAGGCGATGATGCTGACGAACGCCGTCACTACGCCTTTGCGGTCGCGAAACAGTAGATAACGGTTGGCCAGCGAGCCGCTCCAGCCCATTTGTTCCCAGCCTTGCAGCCCGATGCCCAATGTCCAGCGGGCCTTCTGGCGGAACGCGGTGCGGAAGGTGTCGGGAAAGAATTCGCGCACGCACAACGGCATCTTCAGGGTCGATTCGTAAGGCTTGCGAAACCATGATTTGCGCAGCACGCGAAACTGCACCGGGAAGCGCACGAAGATCGCATTCATACCGACCTTGGCCAGGCGTGCGCCGACGTCGTAGTCCTCGGTGAGGCTGTCGGTGTTGAATGGCTGGTTCTGGGTTTCCCCGGCCAACACTTGCAAGGCACGATGTGAAAAACAGGTGCCGACCCCGGCAGATGGCACGGTATCGGTCATGCTTTCTCGCACCACCAGATCCTTGCCATGCCATTCGGCGAATTCGTCCATGTAGGTGCCGGCCACCCATTCGTACCAGTTGCGCTCCAGCGAAACCACGGGCAACTGGATCATGTCCTTGCGCGGCAGCAAGTAGTTGAACAGGCGCAATTCCAGCGGGTGCAGCACGTCTTCGCTGTCGTGCAGCACGACGCCGGCGAAGGTCATGCCGTGGGTTTTCTCGTGCAGGAAAATCGCCTGGATCACCCAGTTCAGGCAGTCGGCCTTGCAGGTCGGCCCGGCATGCGGGACTTCCACGCGATGCAGCTGCTTGTAGCGCCGACGCATGCGCTCCACTTCATCGATGGTGCGTTGGTCGTTGATGTAGGTGCCGACAAAGACCACATAGTTCTGGTAGTCCAGGGTCGACACCATGTTCTCGATCATCGGCGCGATGACGTCGTATTCCAGCCAGGCCGGAACCATGATTGCCAGCGGTTGTTCATCCCGGGCCATCAGTTGCTCGGCGGTCAGCGGCCGGTACTTGCGACCCACGGTGAATTTGCGGAACAGGCGACGAGACCAGTACCACAGGTCAATGAACAGATCGTCCAGGCTGGAAATCAGAATCAGCACCGCGACCACGATGGTCGAGGTCTCCAGGAAGCTGTAGTAGTGGGCCAGCCAATAGGGCCAATAAAGCGACGTCATCGAGGGTTACCGTTACTGGCGATTGCGACGGGCGTTACGGCCGGCCAGCAACAGGATGAGGACCAACAGGATGCCACCGGGAATCAGCCACAACAGCGACGGTGTGCGCCAGGCGTCCAGCCCCTTGGGTTCTTCGTGGTCGATCAATTGGCTGCCACTGGGGTCCTGGGTGTCGAAGGTGGTCAGCGTACCGTTGTCACCGAGGATGGCGACGTCGCCGCGACTCAGCAGAACCTGCCTGGCGAAGCGGGGGGCGTCGGTGCCCAGTGTGCGATAGACCAGACCGTGCTGGCCGCCGCTTTCCACGGCTTGCAACGAAGCCAGGTGGTTGAGGGGATGCACGTCGAGCAACACCTGATCCTTGTGATTGATACGCAGGCGGCCCTGCTCGTCGACCTGCACCGACTCTTTACTGTCCTTGATCGGCAACTCGAAGGCCAGGAAGGCTTTGTCTGGCGTGACTGAGACTTTCGGGTCTGCGCTGATATTCAATTGCGCACGCAGCGGCGAAACACCGGCGGCGTCAGCCACCGAAATCACCTGCGGCAAACTGCTTGCCGGGTGTTCGAGGTAGGCCTGCGGCACGAGGATCTGCGCGTTCACGGCAAAGCGTGCAGCCATGCCGGAAAAGTCATCATCCAGCGCAGTCTTTTCCAACACGATATGGCTGGTCGGCAGCACCGAGACCGGGAAGGCTTGTGGCGTTTCGAGGCAGCGATCACTGACCGGCTGGCGCTGGAACGACACACGCAGCACGTTGGTCGAGCCCACGGCGTAACGTGGTATCCGCGCTTCAATGCGTTGCTTTTCTCCGTTGGCCACGAGCTGTTGTGCGCCAATCAGATAATCGTTGAGAAACAGCGAGGCCACCGGCGCGGTGTCCGAGGCGCCGGGTGCGGCGGACACATCGATCACCGCCTTCACCGGCAGACGTCCGTCGTAGGCCACGCTGCCCAGAGGGAACGAGGTGCTCCAGTCGGATTTGGCCAGCACGTCGATCGCGCCGGGTTTGCCGCCCAGGCGCGACAAGGCCACACGGCCGTCGGCGCTCAATGGCAACTGTGCTTCGCTGACGGTCAATTGGCGGCTGCGTGCCAGTGTGTTCCAGGCCGAGCTGAACAAGGCCAAGGCCTTGCCGGTCGCTTGCGGCGCGATCGTCAGCACTGGGCGTGTCCCCAGCAATGCCAGTCGCACATTGTCCGTGCCGGTGGCGGCCAGGCCTGCATTGATATGCCGTACACGCCATTGCGCGAAGGCGCTGGCTGCGGTGGCGTCGAGACCTTGAATCTGACTTTGCAGCGCATCCAGAGACTCATTGACGGCCTTGAGCAGTTGCGGGTCGTTGATGGCCAGATCCGCCTGGACGTTCGGGGTTTGCCCCAACATCAGCAGCGCGCCGATTTGCGCCGGGTTCTCCAGGACGTGCGGGCCTTTGCCGTTGAGGCTGGCGAACGCTGGAATAGTTTGCAGTTCGGCCGGGATGCGCAGGCCGGTCAGGTCAACGCTGTCCTGTACGGCGGGAAAGGGCAGGATGTGGCTGTGCTTGCCGATCCGTTCCAGTGCCACGCCCAGACGCCAGGCGGCGTCGTAGCTTTCGGCGGATAAGGTGCCCGGCGCAACCATGATCCCCGGTTTGCCAGGTAATGCCGTCCAGGCCGCACCAACGTCCTGTAACTGGCTGGCGTCGTAGCTGTAGTTGAGGCGGGTGTCCGGTTCGATACGCAATACGTTGCCGATGGCGCGTTCGTCTTCGCACAACACGCGGGACACGATCGACGACCAGGCAATACCCAGGCGCACCGAACCGCTGTCACGCGCGGTCTTGTCCACGCCCAGCGTGGCGCTGGCGTCACCTTGAGCTTCGCTGAGCCCTTCGGCGCGCACCGGATAACCGTCCAGCGACAGCAGCAAGGTGTTACGGCCGCCTTCGCCGTTGAGGTAGCTGGCGTCGAAATTCAGCGTGGCATCGGTCAGTGGTACACCCGCCGGCACGGGTAAATACAATTCGCGCCGGGCATCGGTGGAACCCAGGATGATGGGGGCGTCGATCCCCAGATCGCTCAAGCGGATCTCACGCTCCTGCCGAGTGTCGGCGTTGAGTCGGTTGATCGCCTGGGTGAGCGGGCTGTCCGCGGCCAAGGCGAAGGTCGGCATGAGCGCGAGCAGGCTCACGCCACAGGCAAGGGCGCTGAGCGCACCCGTATGGATGGCAACGGAAGACTTCATTCAGGTAGATCTCGAGCTGATAAGGGGAGGAGCGGTTCGGTTTAGAGAGAGGTGAAAGCCGGGTAATTTTCCTCGGGCACAGGCACCGCTGTCGGGTAATGCAGGAACTTGGGCAATGACTGCCGAGCGACGACGAACTCATCGACCGGACGCCCCATCAGCGCGTCGACGATGCGCGCGCTGGCGCTGCCATCGCCGTATGGGTTGGCCGCCTGGGAGCATCGACGCCACAGCAACTCGTCATCGAACAACGCGTTGACACTCGCGATGATCGAGTCCGGCGAGGTCCCGACCAGGCGCACAGTGCCCGCCGCGACCGCTTCGGGGCGCTCGGTAACGTCACGCATGACCAGCACGGGTTTACCCAGTGAGGGGGCTTCTTCCTGCACACCACCGGAGTCGGTGAGGATCACGTGTGCCCGTTGCATCAGTCGCACGAAAGCCAGGTAGTCCAGTGGCTTGATCAGGTGCACATTGGGCAGGTCGCCCAACTGCTCGGTGACCGGGCCCATGACATTGGGGTTCAAGTGCACCGGATAGACGATCTGGATGTCGGCACGCCGGGCCAAATGGCTCAGGGCCTTGCAGATGTCGAGGAAGCCTTCGCCGAAGTTTTCCCGACGATGCCCGGTGACCAGCAATACCTTGCGGCCGGGTTGCAGGAACGAGAATTGCTCATCCAGGCCTGCACGCAGGTCAGCGTCCTGTTCGATGCGCTGCGCGGTCATCTGCAAAGCGTCGATCACCGTATTGCCGGTCACGAAAGAGCGCCCCTGCAAGTGCTCGTCGAGCAGGTTTTTTTGCGACTCGTGGGTCGGCGCAAACAGCATGTCTGCACCCAGGTCGATGCAGCGACGATTCATTTCTTCCGGCCACGGGCTGTAGATGTCACCGGTACGCAGGCCGGCTTCCACATGGCCGACCGGGATGCGTCGATGGAACGCAGCCATCGCGGCCACCATGGCCGAGGTGGTGTCGCCATGTACCAGCACCCGGTCCGGGTGGGCCATTTCCAGCACGGGATCAATCGCCTCGTAAAGCGCCGCGGTCAGCGAATTGAGCGTCTGGCGCGGCGTCATCACATCGAGGGTGTAATCGGCCTTGAGGTTGAACAGATCCAGCACCTGTTTAAGCATGCTTTGATGTTGGCCGGTGATGCATATCTGCGAATGAATGCCAGGTTCCGCAGCGAGGGCTTTGACTAAAGGCGCCATCTTGATGGCTTCAGGACGGGTACCGAAGATCGAAAGGACTTTAAGCCTTGAATGATGGCGGACGATGATGCCTTCCTCGCGCAGTTCTAGTGCGCAACACAAAAGCTGCCCCAAGTTATATTGAAACTTGAGCCACGCTAGCGTTATTTGAGTTTAGTAAAGGCCGGGATAGTCAGCGTGAGCGCTGATGTTCACTTCATGTGAGAGGGGACGTCGCCTGGAAACCCGGAAGCTGCCGGATTATTAGCATCAAAGGTGAATATTTTAAAGCGTTATGTGTGGGTTTTTATTTAATTATAAAGTTTGAAACTTTTATATTCGTGGTCGGTCACTTATGGTTTTTAATGATTTTATGAGGTTTTTATTTAAGTATTATTTAGGATTTATATTGTTGATTTGTATGGCTATTTTATATTCTTACTCCGTTCGTCAGTGCGTATGAATTGTTCATGGGTTGTAACGGTCGCGTCGGCGCTGTTAAGGGTCTGTCTCTCTGAAGAATGGTGGTTGTAGCGGTCACTTAAATGACGCCTGAATATTGTCGCGATGCAGTAGGGTAATAAGTTTTTGTGAAAGGGTAAATAACGTATTAATAGGGGATGATGTTTGAAGAAAGTGTTCGTCAGTGTAATTGGCCTGTATTTCAACAGAGTCAGCCGATAGCAGTTCCTTTGCCATCAGCGATTTCTGTGAGTCGAGCGCAAGTCCGCTCCAGGCCTATCGCAGCCTGTCATGGCTGACAAAAATAGACCTTGGCGGACAGTCAGGACACTAGCGTCAGGCTTCGGATTGATGAGCCGCCCAGTGTTTCATCTCTTCGGCAATGAAGTGGTTCACCAGGTCGCTGTACATCTTCTCGATGGCATCCGGGCTCAGGCCCTCGGCTTCGGCCCATTCGCGTCGTGTTGCCAGCATGGCCTTGAAACGCTCCGGAGCGCGCACCGAAGTCACCGAGGTCTTGAACTTCGAGGCGGCCAGCACGTAGTGAAAACGCTTGCCCAGCAGCTTGATAACGGCCTGATCAAGGGTGTCGATTTCGCGTCGGATATCTTCCATGCCTGCACACTCTGCGGGCTGCAACTGATTGATGACTTCCATGTAGGTGACTCCGTTTGTTGGAAAAAATCGTGGGTTCAAAGTTCTGATTTGACGACGGCTACTCAGCCTCGCGAGCTCGGCCCGCTCTGATAAATTCGATGAGCGCTTTCAAGGTCGGTGGCACATGCCGCCGGCTGGAATAATAAAGAAAGAATCGGCTTGGCGGTGCTTTCCACTCCTGGAGTATTTCTCTGAGATGCCCGTTCCGGAGATCGTCGCGCACCAGCTCCTCGTAGACATAGGCAATACCAGCGCCATCTTTCGCTGCCTGGATCATCAGCGCATCATCTTCCAGAATCAGCGGGCCGGTGACGGACAACCGTATCGGTTGACCGTCGGCTTGATACTCCCAAGCGTAAAGTTTTCCACTGGGAAAACGCCTGGCAATGCACGCATGGTCGAGCAAGTCGCGGGGGACGTGCGCGGTTCCCTTCGCGGCCAGATAGGCGTCCGCAGCGACGGTCACGAACGATTGAGGTGCGCCGACAGGGACTGCGATCATGTCACCGGCCAGGCTTTCACCGAAGCGGACTCCAGCGTCAAATCCCTCATTGACGATATCGGTCAATCCATCATCGGTGATCAGGTCCAACTGAATACGTGGATACCTGGCCACGAAGGGCGCGAGCACTTTCGCAAACACAATGCGAGCCGCCGGGCGCGCCACGTTGAGGCGAAGTTTGCCAGCGGGCACTTCCTGCATTGAGGTCAATTGCGCCAATGCATCGTTAACCTGGTGCAGGCTCGGGACCAGCGTCGCCAATAGCTGCTGGCCGGCCTCGGTCGGGGTCACGCTACGAGTGGTTCGGTTCAGCAGTCTGATGCCCAAACGTGCTTCCAGCGCTCGCATTGCGTGACTCAACGCGGAAGCTGAAACGCCACGCTCGTCGGCGGCTTTGCGAAAGCTGCGATGGCGAGCGACGGCGGCAAAGGCGTCGAGTTCAGAGAGATCGGGGTGATAACTCATGAGTTTTATTCAGTAGTTCAAATACGATTACCTATCTTATCGTCATGAGACCTCTGCCGGATACTTCCTCCATCATTGGTGGAGAGCTCGCTATGCAAAACAATCGTCTTGGATCATCGGATTTTCTGATTTCGCCGATTGGCCTGGGAACCTGGGCAATCGCCGGCACCGGCTGGGAGTACAGTTGGGGAGCGCAGGATGACAAGGACAGCCTGGGCGCACTTGAATATGCCGTCGAACGCGGCGTGAACTGGATTGACACCGCTGCGGTTTATGGCTTGGGCCATGCAGAGCAATTGGTGGGGCAATTGCTGCGGCGGGTGCCGGCGTCACGGCGTCCTTTGGTGTTCACCAAAGGCAGTTTGGTCTGGGACCCGGTCACGAAGAAGATTTCGCATTCACTGGCCCCTCAATCCTTGCTCGCCGAGATCGACGCAAGCTTGCGCCGGCTTCAAGTCGAGACGATCGATCTTTATCAGATCCACTGGCCTGCTTTTCCTGCCGACGCCAGCAGTGAAGGCATTGAAGTGGCGCTTTCGGCTTTGGCCGCCGCGCGCGATCAAGGAAAGATCCGCGCGATCGGTGTATCGAATTTCGATGTCGCTCAACTCAAGCGGGCGCAGGCGGTGACGGAGATCGTTTCGCTCCAGCCGCCGTACTCGGCCTTGATGCGGGACATCGAGCAGGACGTTCTGCCATTCTGCGAGCAGGCCGGGATGGGTGTGCTTGCCTATTCCACACTTCAATCAGGGCTACTGTCCGGCAGCATGACGCGCGAACGCATTTCGCAACTACCCGAAGACGATTGGCGCAAGGCCCGAAGTGCTGATTTCCAGGAACCCCGTTTGAGTGCGAACCTGGCATTGGTTGACGTCATGGCACGTATTGGAGAAAGGCACGGGGTGAGCGCTGCTGCGGTCGCCATCGCCTGGGTACTTCGCAAACCGGTCGTGACGGGCGCCATTGTCGGAGCCCGCCATCGCGCACAAGTAGACGGGCTGATTGCAGCCCTGGAGTTGCGCCTCAGCGCTGCGGAAATCGATGAAATTCGACCGTTCCTGCCGGCGGGCATGGGAACGAATGTCCCTGGTGCCGCCTGACACTATTGAGCGGAGGGTGAGGGTTCGCTCCTGCATATTGAATGCAGGCATTCGATGGGTAGCAGAACGGTCGATCAAGATCGCAATGCTACCCATCACATGGGCGGGGGCACTCGTCACTCAGAAGCGAGCGCGGCATCCCCCAGTTCCTGCCGGGGGTCAGCGGCCGTCTGGCGATCCACCTTGAACCATGCGGCGTACAACGCCGGGACGAAGAAGATCGTCAGTAGCGTCGCCACGGTAAGGCCGCCCATGATCGCAATTGCCATTGGTCCCCAGAACACACTGCGCGTCAGCGGAATCATTGCAAGCACGGTGGCCAACGCCGTCAGCATCACCGGACGGGCCCGGTGAATGGCGGCATCCAGCACGGCATTCCACGGGTCGCGCCCTTCGGCGATCTCGGTTTGCACCTGGTCGATCAGGATCACCGAATTGCGCATGATCATGCCACCCAGTGCGATGATGCCCAGGATCGCGACGAAGCCCAGCGGCGACTGGAACACCAGCAGCGCCGGCACCACACCGATCAAGCCCAGCGGCGCGGTCAGCACCACCATCCACATGCGAGAGAAGTTCTGCAGTTGCAGCATAAGCAGCAGCAAGATGCTGATCATCATCAGCGGGGCCACCGCCAGCAGCGCCTTGTTGGCCTTGTCGCTTTCTTCCACCGCGCCACCCACGTCGATGCGGTAGCCCGACGGCAGCTTCGCTTCGATCTCCTTGAGCAACGGCTGGATCTCCTGCGTCACCGATACACCTTGCTCGCCATCCTTCACGTCGGCACGCACCGTGATCGCCATGTCGCGGTTGCGGCGCCACAGCACCGGCTCTTCCAGTTCAGAGCGCACCTGTGCGACTTGCGACAGTGGCACCACCGTGCCCTGGCGCGTATAGAGGTTGATGTCTTTGAGTGTGTCGAGGTTCAAGCGCTCCTCAGGCACGGCGCGGGCCACGATGTCGATCAGGTCCTCGTGCTCACGCAGCTGCGACAGGGTTGCGCCGTTCATCACGGTCTGGGTCGCCAGCGACACGTCGGCCGGCGTGAGGCCCAGCGCGCTCGCCTTGTCCTGATCAAGCTGCACTTTCAGCGTACGCACCGGGTCGTTCCAGTCGAGCTGGAGGTCACGCACCTTCGGGTTGGACGCCACCACCTTCTCTACATTGCGAGCGATCCGGCGCACCACCTGGGTATCGGGGCCTACGACGCGGAACTGCACCGGGTAGCCGACAGGCGGCCCCAACTCGAGCCGGGTCACCCGCACCCACGCCTGCGGGAATTGTTGGTCGGTCGAGGTCATCAGCCGTGCACGGACTCGCTCGCGTGCATCCAGGTCCTTGGTCATCACAACGAACTGGGCAAATCCAGGATTCGGCAACTCGGGGTTGAGCGAGAGATAGAAGCGCGGTGCGCCGGCGCCGGTGTAGGCAGTATAGAAACGCACGTCTTCGTCCTTCGCCAGGATTTCCTCCATGTGCTTGACCTGCTCGGTCGTCGCGGCGAACGAGGAGCCTTCCTTGACGCGCAGGTCAATCACCAGTTCAGGGCGCGAGCTGTTGGGGAAGAATTGCTGCGGCACTAGCTTGATACAGGCCAGCGCCAGCACCAGGGCGCCAAACGTCGCACCGATGACCGCCCAGCGGTGCTCGATGGCGGCGTCGATCAGGCGGCGCAGGCTGCGGTAGAACTTCGTGTCATACAAATCACCGTGCTGGTGCTTGCCCAAATCGTTGGGCAGCATCTTCACTGCCAAGTACGGTGTGAAGATGCCGGAGCAGATCCACGAGAACAGCACCGCGGCACCGACGATCCAGAAAATGCCTCCGGCGTACTCGCCGGTGGTGGATTTCGAGAGGCCGATCGGCAGGAAGCCCACGACGGTGATGAGTGCGCCGGTCAGGCGCGGCATGGCGGTGGACTGATAGGAGAAGGCGGCCGCCTTCACGCGGTCCATGCCGGTTTCCATCTTCGCCACCATCATCTCGATGGCGATGATGGCGTCATCCACCAGCAGCCCCAACGCGATAATCAGCGAGCCGAGTGAGATACGTTCGAGGTTCCAGCCCATCGCCAGCATCACCAGCGCCACGCCGCCCAGCACCAGCGGCACCGTGGTCGCGACCACGAGGCCGGCGCGCCAGCCCAGGCTGGCCAGGCTCACCGCGATCACGATGATCAGCGCCTCGGCCAGCGCATGACCGAAGTCCAGGATGGCGTCCTTCACCGTGGTGGGCTGGTCGGCCACCAGCTCCAGCTCCACGCCGTGTGGAAGTTCGGACTGGATCTTGGCGACTGCCGTATTCATCGCCTTGCCAAGGTCCACGATGTTGCCGTCGCTGGTCATCGTGATACCGAGCATCAGCACTGGCTGGCCGTTGTGGCGTACCGTGTAGGTGGGCGGATCTTCGAAGCCACGGGTAACGGTCGCAATGTCGCCGAGCTTGATCAGTCGACCGCCCGCAGTGATGGGCACGTTGCGGATAGCTTCTTCACTGGCGAATTGGCCGCTTACGCGCACCATCACGCGGTCGCCTCGGGTGTCGATCTGGCCTGCGGGCAACAGGGCGTTCTGGCTCTTGAGGCTTTCGGCGATGGCCAGCGGAGTAATGCCCAGCGCTGCCAGGCGCTCGTGCGAGAACTCGACGTAGACACGCTTGGCCTGTTTGCCGATGAGGTCGATCTTCTTGACCATCGGCACCTTCAGCATCTGGCGCTTGATGTCTTCGGCCGCGTCCGACAGGTCGGCGTGACCGATGCCGTCGCCCTTGACGGCGTACATCAGGCCATACACGTCGCCGTACTCGTCGTTTACGATCGGCCCGATCACGCCGTCAGGCAGCTCGAGGCTCAGGTCGTTGAGTTTTTTACGCGCCTGATACCAGGCCTCGCGCTGGTCAGCCTTGGAGGTGCCGCCGCGCACGGTGAGCGTCATGCCCGCGTAGCCTTGGCGTGCATAGGTGACCACCTTCTCGAAGTTGTCGATCTGCTCGAATTTCTTCTCCATGCGGTTAAGGACCTGATCCTGCATCTGCTGGGCGGTAGCGCCCGGCCAGATGACCATGGTGGTCATGGAGGGCACGGAAAAATTCGGGTCCTCGAGCTGACCGAGCCGGGTGAAGCTGAAGGCACCGGCCACCGCGACGAGGATGAGCATGAACAGGACGATGGCGCGGTGACGCAGCGCCCAGTCGGTGAGGTTGAAGTTGTTCATCGGGCGGCCTGCTGCGTGGTGTTCGCATCAACAATCGACGCGCCGGGAAGCGCGACTTTCAGTCCGGAGGACATCTTCTGCACCCCGGCGGTGACGACCAGTGCGCCGGCCTGCGGTCCGGAGACGAGCACCTCGTCATTGCGATAGCCCCACACCGCCACCTGCACCAGTTCAACGATGCCCGCCGGACCCTTGCCCTCGGGCGTGACCACCCACAGCGCTGGCTGGGCGCCGATTTGTGTCAGTGCCGTGGCTGGCACCGCCGCCACGGAGACATTTGTCATCATCCGCTCGGCGGTAACCGTGGCAGTGGCGCCCAGTGGCAGCGCCTGCACCGGCTTGAGCCGCGCGCGATAGGTGCGCGTCTGCGCCGCAGCCTGCGGCGACAGTTCACGCAGGGTGACATCGAAGACTTCGTTCGGCGCACTGGTCAGCGAAGCCTTGAAACGCGCCTCCTTGAAGACCGACAGCTGATCCTCGGGCACATCGATGACGATCTCGGATTCATCCGGATTCGCAACCGAGACGACCGGTTGACCCTCCGCCACGACCTGTCCCGCCTCAAAGCGCACAGCTGTGACGACACCGCTACGCGAGGCGCGCAGCACGGTGTATTTGAGCCGGTTGCGCGCGAGTTCGAGCTTTCGTGCCTCGGCCTCGGCGGTCGCATGCGCGGTTTGGGCGTTGGTCTGCGCGCGCTCGTCATCCGCTGCACTGACCGAGCCGTCAGCCTTCAGCGCGGTCAGGCGCTGGCGGTCCGAATCGGCCTGGTGCGTCTGCTCGACGGCAACCGTCCATTGTTGTCGCGACGCGTCTTCAGCGAGGCGGTAGTCGCTGTCATCCAGCACAGCCAGGATGTCGCCGTCGTGCACATACTGGCCGACATCGACCTTGCGCTGGGCGACCTTGCCGCCCACGCGGAAGGCCTGGTCGACTTCGTGCCGCGACTGTACGGTGCCGACATAGCGACTGATATCGCGGGCATTGTCGTAGCTGATTTCAGCGGTGCGAACCGGTCGTGGTGCCTGCACGGTGGGTTGCTCCGGGCTGCACGCGGACAGCATGACGGCTACGGCCAGGGCGCCGGCCGCAGTAAGGGAGGTTTTCAAGGCGGTTCCTCTTTGGAAAACGACAGATTCTTAGGAAAGTGGTGGCCGGTCGGCTTCGATGGTTGCGGTGGGAGTAGCGGGGTGTTCGAACACCTGCCAGCCTCCGCCCAAAGCCTTGTAGAGCTGCACGCTGTCGAGCAGCAGGCGGGTGTTGCTTTCGTTGGCGTTCAGGCGAGCCGCCAGACGCGCTCGCTGTGAATCCAGCAGCGGCAGCAGATCGATCTGCCCGCGGTTATAGAGCGACTGGGCGCGGTTCTGCGCAGACTCCGCGGATGCGGCGGCCAATTGCAGCGACCCGGAGCGGCGCCGTTCCTGCGCCAGCGTGACGAGGGCGTTCTCCACATCTTCGAGCGCTTTTACGATGCCGTCTTCGGCACGCAGCACTGCCTCTTGTTGAGCACTTTCGGCAGCCTCGTTGATCGCTTGCGTGCGCCCGGCGTTGAAGATCGGCATCGCCAGCAGGCCCGCCACGTTGGTGAAGCGCGCAGCGCCGAGACTCGCGCCGTTCAGGGTCAGGCCCTGTTGGCCGAAGGACGCGCCGAGGAAGAGCCGCGGGAACCACTCGGCCGCGGCCTGCTGACGGCGCGCGTTGGCTGCGTCGAGCTGCGCCATCAGCGCCAGTACGTCAGGTCGGCGTTGCAACAGTTCGGCCGGCTGGCCCGGCTTGGCTTCGGGCACCGCCGCATCGCCGTTCGAGGGCTGGATGTTCGCGGTATTGAAGGACTGATCGGCGATCAACACCGCGATACGATGGCGCGATATAGCCGCCAGCGTTTCCAGCGGCGGAATCTGTGCCCGCGCCGACAAGGCGTCGGTCTGCGCGCGCTCGACGTCGAAGGCGGATGCCAGCCCCACCTGCTGGCGCGCGGTGACCAGACGCAGCGTCTCGTCCTGCATCGCCGAGATGGCGCGCAGGGTCGCGACCTGGCGCTGCGCGCCGACCAGTGTGAAGTAGTTGCTGACGACGTCACTCATCACCAGCAGGCGCACGCCGCGCATGCTGTGCTCCGCAGCCAGCGCATCGGCGTCGGCCGCTGCTGCACCAGCGCGCAGACGCCCGCTCAGGTCGAGCTCCCACGAGACGTCCAGGCCCACACTGGTGGTCTTGGTATCCGGATAACCCTGTTTCGTGGCCGAGTTGTAGCCGCTGCTGCGATCGCTGCCGGAGGCGGATGCGCCAACGCTCGGGAACAGCCAGGAACGGCTGACCGTTTCGCCGGCACGCGCGGCGCGCAGACGCTCGGCGGCAATCTTGACGTCGCGGTTCTCGCGCGCTGCCCGGCGCACCAGATCTGTCAGCATCGGGTCGTGGTAGACCTCCCACCACGCTGCCTCGGGTTCCATCTCGGAGGCCGTGCTCGCGGCGTAGTTGCTCGGCAGGTCGACCGACGGCTTGACGACTGGCGTGGAGCAACCGGCCAGGGCAAGGGCGATCGAAGTGGAAAGGGCGGCCGCTACAACGGCGAGCCCGGTCCGTTGCAAGGTCGTCCGACCGGTGTGGAGGGACAGTGGAAAGGAAACTGGAAGTCGCGGCATCGCATTGGACTCGTGTAGATTCGAGGTGGCATCAGCGTAGGGCCCGGTGTGTGCGAAGTCGTCAGCGAAGCGTCGCCGTTCGGTCGCCATATCGAGTGTTGATTCAGGTTGGAGGTGTCATTCGCTGTCGGCATCTGCCGCGTGCTCGCCGGTCGCTGACGCGAGGTCGGAGTCAATCGACTCCAGCAACGCTTCGGCGGACGAAAACTCGCTTTGACGCCCGGTGACCAGGTTTTCGAGGCGGCCCACGAGCGCCCCGGGCGTGGCGTCGCTACGCAGCTTCACGACATATGAGCGGCGGTTCGGGTACTTGGATTCAGGGTTCAGGCTCATTGCAGACCAGGGGATCAGAAAGTTCGACGACAGCGTAGGCCGTCCCCCTGGTCGAGTCGTAAGCGAAAGGTCGTACTTCGGTCGGGACCACTGCAGCCCTTGTGGGAGCCTGCCTCTGTGGCGAGGGGGCTTGCCCCCGTTCGACTGCGAAGCAGTCGTAAAACCGGTCGCCGCTTTCTAACTCAAAATCGCGGTGACTGGATTCGGGTGCGCTTCGCGCCCCAACGGGGGCAAGCCCCCTCGCCACACACGCTCGCTCCCACAGGTTTTGCGTCTTTAATTCACGGGCTTTGCAGCCTGAAGCAGCGAGCGCGCACGTTTCACCAGCTCGGTTCCATCGGTTTCGGGCAATTGCTCAACCAGCGCCGCCAGGACCTGGCGGTCCTCGGCAGCCGCGTCGTGGTGCTCGCACAACTCGACCAGCGCGAGCAGCTCCAGCCCCGGTGCCGCCTGGGCGCGCGCTTCCTCAATTGCCCGCCGCGCTGCGGTGTTGCCGGCATCGAGCCGGCCCTGCATCCGCGCAATCGCTGCCTCCAGCAGCAACAGTTGCGGCAGGTACACGCGCTCGCCCAGTTCTTCCCCCACTCGCAGTGCTTCCTGTAGCTCGACTTGCGCAGCGTTTAAATCACCCGCCAGCAGCAGCGCCTCGGCGGCGTAGCCGAGCACTTCGCTGGCACCGGAGCGCATGCCGAGTCCGGTGTGTTCGTCGTAGGCTTCGCGGATGCTGCGGTAGCCGTCACGTGGAGCGCCATTGCGCGCCTCGGCCCAGCCGCGCCACCAGCGACAAGCCGTGCGCCCCAGTGCCAGCGAATACTCGTCGACCAGCGCCTGCATGTCGTCAGCCAGCGCTGCCACCCGCACAGGGTTGCCCATCCGCACCTCGATCAACACCTCTTGCCAGGTGGCGACCAGCCAGGTCATGGGCTGGCGAAGCGCCTGTGCGCGGGTTCGCGCCTGCTGCATGTGGTCCCGGCCTTGCACAACAAGACCGGAGCGCACGAGTTCTATGGCCAACATACCGTGCAGCATGACCTGAGGATCGGCCGCAAAGATTTCGTTCGCCCCGATATCCAGCGGCTCGGCGATTGCAAGCGCGCGCTCCAGCCATTGGCGGGTCTCTTGTGTACGCCCCTGAAGATGATGCACCTCGCCCTGTACGATGCATGCCACCAGCATGAGTGTTGAATCATTCGCCTCGCACGAGAGGGTTTCGGCGCGTTCTGCTACCGCCAGCGCCTGCGCATAGTCGCCGCGCAGCCCGAGCAGATAGCCGAAGCCGTGCAGCAGGCGCCCGCGCATCGGATGTTCGGGTAGCTCCGCTAGCCGCGTGTACGCGCGTTCGAACGCGTTCCTGGCTTCGTTGCCGACACCGAGCGTATGGAACGCCGATACGCCCTGCAGCGTCGCCAGGGTAATTTCGAGCGTATCGCGCTCGATCCCTTCCGGTGCTTGCCGCAGCAGGACCAGCGCGCGCTCGGTGAGACCGATGCACAAGGCCGGGCTGAAGTGCAGCAGCGCGGCTTCCGCGGCTTCGGCGTAATAACGCAGCGCGATCATCGGCTGCCGAGCCCGGTCGAAGTGTGTCGCCAGTTCCGAGGCCGCCACCGGCACGCCGGCCATGCGTTCGTGTTCGAGCGCAGCGCCAACCTGGTGATGAAGGTGGGTGCGCAACGAGCGCGGCGTGCGGTCGTACAGTACCTGGCGGAAGAGGGCATGGCGGAACGAGTAGGGCAGCTCCGCCATTTCATCAGGTTCGGCGACCCGCGACCGCGTGAGCCACATCTGCTCACGCACCAGTTCCTCGCAGGTGTCGACCACGCAAGCGAGATCGCGCTCGAGGGCCAGCGAAACCGTCTCGACCCGAAATTCGACGCCGCAGACTGCTGCCGCCGAGAGCAGCGCACGCTGCTCGTGCCCGAGCCTGGTGATGTAGTGATCAATGATGGCCGCGAGGTTTTCGGGAACCGCCATTCCCGCCAGTCGGGCTTCGATGGTGGCGTCGTCGTCCGCAGGGTCCATCACTTCACTGATGACTGACGACACGAACAGCGGCACACCGTCGGTGCGCTCGTGCAGGGCACGCACGAAGGATTCATCGCGCGCCAGCGACGTCGAACGTAGCGCGACATAGTCAGCGACTTCGGTTTCCGAGAACGGATCGAGCACCACTTCCTCGCACAGACGTTGTTGGCGCAGTTCGTGGCGCAATGAGTTAAGCGGATGTTCGAGCGCTACCACCTCGGCGACACGGAAGCTCGACAGCCACATAAGCCGCGCGCGGCCACGTCGCCGCGCCACATAGTCGATGAGCTGGACCGTTGCCCGATCGCTCCAGTGCAGGTCTTCGGTCACCAGCAGCAGCGGTCGCTGCTCCGTGTAGCGGTCCAACAGTTCGCCCATTTCTCGCAGCATGCGATCCGGGCCGATGCCGGCAAGCTCGCGCCGCAACGCGTCTCGCTCTTGCGCTGTGCTCAGCCACGGCAGTTGCAGCAGCCAGGTCGGCGCCACGGTGCGCAGCAGTGCCGGCAGGGCAGGGTCGCTGCGGCACAGATCGGCCAACGCCTCCAGCACCGGCAGGTACGGTTCGCCGGGGCCGTAATGCTCCACGCAGTGGCCGCGGGCACAGGCGATGCCGCCTAGGCTCGCGAGGAAATGCTCGATCAACGTGGTCTTGCCAATCCCAGGTTCTCCGGCCAGCCAAACCACTGCACGCTGCCCGCCGCAAGCCCGCTCCCATACCCGCTGCAGTCTTGAGAGTTTGTCGGTGCGACCAATGAATGGTGTCGACGGATAGGCAACAACCGCCGGCACCGTCGTGGATGCAGACGGTATCGAAGGGGCAGGGGATGGCCCGGCGATGAACCGATAGCCGCGCCGCGACACCGTCTCGATGAAGCGGGGCTGCCTGGGGTCGTCGCCCAGCACCTTGCGCAGATCGCTGATGGCCGTCTTCAACACTGAATCGCTGACAAACCGATGTCCCCACACTTCATCCAGCAAAGCATCTTTGGTCACCAGCGATCCCGGCTGGCGTGCAAGTGCACAAAGCAGCATGAAGGGCGTTGGCGCCAACGCCACGGCTTCTCCATTACGAGACAAGCAGGCGTTGGTTTCGTCGAGTTCGAACTCGACGAAGCGGAGCTGGACCGGGTTCGGATGGGACTGCGGACGTGCCACGTTGGATTCCTGAGAACTGAAACAGAGTTATGCGCCGTGAGGCATGGCACGTGGTCACTCCAATAACAACGCTGATCGGCTCGGAAGCCAAGCCTCGTCGGTCGGAAACTGGTGCCGGAAAATTAATGACGAGAATTTCAATATTGAAAAATGTTTCAATTTTACATACCTTCACCTTGCCTGACGATGAGACCTGCGTGTCTCACGACTTCAATCACAACAAGGGCTCGAGATGAACAACAACAAGAAAGGTTCCGAATTGCCTTCCACCGCTGTCGACGTGCTGGTTGTCGGTAACGGTCCGGTAGGGGCGACAATCGCGGCGTTGCTCGGCCGCTATGGTGTAAAGACGCTGGTATTGGACAAGTCCCATGAGGTCCTGCTGATGCCCCGCGCCATTGCCCTGGACAACGAGGCGCTTCGCATCCTGCAACTCGCCGGATTGTCGGAGGATGCTTTCGAGAAGATCGTTATCCCTGAAGTGAAGATGCATTCCCCGGTCCTCGGGCAATTCAGTCGGGCCAATACCGCAGGGTGCATCGACGGTCATCCCAAACTGGTGACGTTCTATCAACCCGACCTTGAACATGCGATGCGCAACCAGGTCTCCCGACTGAAGACAGTGACCAGCCTGGGTGGATTCGAGCTTGAGAATCTGGTCGAGGAGTCGGAGGGTGTCGTGGCCTCCGTACGGGACCAGGATGGCCATGTGCATTCCGTTCGCGCCCGATACCTGATAGGTGCCGATGGTGCAAGTTCCAGGGTCAGGGCGTTGATTGGCCAGGAATTCGAAGGACAAACCTATGCAGAGGATTGGCTGATTGTCGATACCAGGAACCGGCATCAATCAGCGATTGATCACGTTGAATTTATCTGTGATCCACGGCGCCCGACACCGCACATGCCAGCTCCTGGCGGAAGGGAACGTTGGGAGTTCATGCTGCACCCCGGCGAATCCCGGGAAGAGCTGGAAAGCCCGGAAAGCCCGGAAAGCATCGCCCGGCTGATCGCGCCATGGATCAATCCGCAGGAGCTGGAAATCGAGCGCAAGGCGGTGTATCGATTCCACGCGCGCTGCTGCAACCGATTCAGCAAGGGGCGAGTCTTCCTTGCAGGGGATGCGGCCCACATCACCCCGCCCTTTGTCGGGCAAGGTCTCGTCGCAGGACTTCGAGATGGCGCCAACCTAGCCTGGAAACTGGCCTGGGTCCTTCACGGGCAAGCCGCGCCTTCAATACTCGATACCTATGACATGGAGCGTCGTCCCCATGCCCAGGCGATGATCAATCTGGCGAAACTCATGGGCCGCCTGGTGATGCCGAGAAACAAGGTCGCCGCTTTCTTCATCCACGGCATGATGCGCACGCTGGCGTTGACGCCCGCGTCCAGAAAATACTTCGAACAGCTGGACATCAAGTCGAAGAACATCTTCAAGCAGGGTCTGTTCATGCAGCATCGTCGTGGCGACAAACTGGTTCGTGGCAGTCTGTTTCCCCAGGCCTGGGTGCGCAACACGCAACAGCGGATCCAGCTGAGTGACGATGCGCTGGGACATAACCTGACCCTGGTCGGGTTCGGTGTTGACCCGTTATCACTGCTGAGCACTGCTCAAGTCTTTTCCTGGATCAAGATGGGCGGTCACTTCTTGCAGATCGGGCCCTGCGGTCAGCGCTCCGACAGCGGTTGCGACTTCATCGAAGACCTGAACCATGAGATCCTGCCGCTGGCTGGCAAAGGCACGCTCGTTGCGATTCGCCCCGACCGTATCATCATGCACCACGCTCCCGGCACAGAGGCAGACAGTCTGGTTCGAGAGTGCCAGATCCTGATGGCCAGCGTCGATTCCACTGCCGATAGCGTTTCCATTACCATCAACGAGCCCCCTCGATTAAGAGCGTGAAGATGCCGTCCCCCACTTTTCCTTCAGAAGAAACTGCGCAAGAACCTCTCACTCGAGGTCACAAGAAGCGTGAACGCACCCGTCGCGGCCTGGTGGACGCGGCATTGCGTCTTGTTGCGCGCAAGGAGGTGGGGGAGATTGCACTGCTCGAGGTCGCCGCAGAGGCTGCGGTATCCAACGGCACCATCTACAACTATTTTCGAACGCGCGACGAAGTGCTCGAGGCGGTTGGCATCGCCATGGCGTCCGAGTTCTCCGATGCCATTTCCGCCTTGAGCTCGGACGTGCATTGCGGCGCACAGCGGCTTTCGATCGGCGTGCGCATGTTCGTCCGTCGGGCTGCCTACGACCATCAATGGGCTAACGCACTGCTGCGCATCATCCATTCCGATCAGGCCATGCGTTCGCGCTTGGCTGACCATGTGCTGGGCGACCTGCGTGACGGTCTGCGCGCGGGCACTTTCGCTTACGAGGACGAAGGGGGCGCCCTGGACATGGTCGTATCGTGCACAACCGGAGCCATGCGCTCGGTTGTCGAGGGGCGTGCGGCGGCAGAGCACGATCTGCTGGTCGCCGAGATGATTCTCAAGGCGCTGGGCGTAACACCGGCCAGAGCCAAGAAAATCGCCGGTAAGCCGCTACCTTAGCCCCTGATGTCATTCTCGATTCGCCAGGCCTTCTGCTGAACATTCATGTTCATTTTTGTTGGTGAATAGAACTCCAAATCTTTTCGTGGACCTTGAAAAAACATTCGAGGAATCCGTTTTTATGCGGCATAGAACGGTTTTCCTGGATGGATTCGTTCTTGATTCAAAAAACCTTGTTGACTGCGACTGAACACGAGTGTTCAATTGAGCCATAAGGTAATTTTGGAGAGAGAACGTGGAATCCCTGAATCCGACACAGCGCCGCATTCATCAAGCCGCTTTCCGCCTGTTCGCTGAAAGAGGTACCTCCCAGGTGAACATCCTTGACCTCGCACAAGAGGCAGGAGTAGCGCGCGGAACGATCTACAGCAACATCGACAGCATGGAAAACCTGTTCGAGGCAGTTGCCAGCCATCTCGCCAGGGAGATGCATGAGCGCGTCAACAAGAGCTTCGACGCTCTCACCGATCCGGCTCAGCGTCTTGCCAATGGCATTCGACTCTTCATTCGTCGCGCTCATGAGGACTCCCATTGGGGGGCGTTTATCCATAAGTTCGCCATGAGCAATGCTTCGTTGCGCGAAATGTTCAGCAGCCAGGCGACTACCGATCTTCTGAGTGGACTTGCCAGTGGGCGGTACACGTTTGCGCAGGAGCAATTGCTCTCAGTTTTGACGCTGATATCGAGCAGTGTGCTGGGCTCGATTTTCCTGGTGCTGGAAGGGCATAGAACGTGGCGCGAATCGGGCTCTGACACGGCCGAGCTGGTGCTGCGGGCATTGGGTGTGGCACCAGAGGAGGCTCGTGCGCTGGCGACTACAGAGCTGCCAACACTTCCTTCTCTCGACTAGTTCGTAAGCCGATTCAACTAAACGCCTCTGGATTTTCAGGGGCGCGGGGACGGCTTTACCCTAAAAACCCGGAAAACAAGAACAATGAACAACAAAAACCAATTGCACCGGTTGGCAACGCAACAACCCGCCCGGCATCCGCAGCCGACGGTGAAGGCCCAGGGGCTGACTCACCTGATCTTTCAGCGGCCGGACTTGAACGAGGCGGCGCGGTTTTTGACCGATTTCGGCCTGACAGTCAGTCAGCAGGACGCCGATACGCTTTATCTGCGCGCCACTGATCCCACTGCATACTGTTACCGAGTCCATCGTGCAGAACAGGCACGTTTTGTCGGGTTCGGATTGGCAGTCCAGTCGCTCAAGGATCTGCAGAAACTGACGCGAATCCCGGGCGCGTCAGCGGTCGAGAAATCGGAACATCCGGGTGGGGGGTATTACGTCAGACTGACCGATCCTTCCGGTTTCATCGTGGAAGCTGTTTGTGAGCAGATTCCAGGTAAAACGCTGGTACACAGAGCGCCTCTTGCCTGGAATCTGGCGCACGAGCAACCGCGAGTCAACGCCACGCAGCGTCCGCCGATCGCTCCCCCTGAAGTACTCAGACTCGGTCACATCGTCATCGAAGTGGCCGACTACCAGGCGACCTGTGCCTGGTATACCAAGCATTTCGGGTTCATTCCCAGCGATGTGCAGGTGCTCCCCGATGGCACACCTATCGTCACTTTCATGCGCCTTGACCTCGGTGAAGTTCCCGCCGCTCACCATACGCTCGCGATAGCACAAGGGTTCATGGCCACCTATAGCCATAGCGCCTATGAAGTTGTCGATGCCGATGCGGTGGGAATGGGGCAGCGCGTCCTGCGCGAGCGCGGTTGGGAGCACTCATGGGGCATTGGCCGGCACATTCTGGGCAGTCAGATCTTCGATTACTGGCAAGACCCTTGGGGCGATAAGCACGAGCATTACTGCGACGGGGATGTGTTCACGGCCGCACAGCCTACGGGTATTCATCCCGTAAGCCCCGAGGCAATGGCGCAGTGGGGGCAGCGCATGCCCAAGAGCTTTACAAAACCCAGGATGAGTTTGAGCAAGCTGCGTGCGCTGATCCGGAATCTGCGACGCAGCCCCGACCTGACCCTTCGCAAGCTGGTAACACTCATGCGGATGTTCGGGTAGGGCTGCCAGCCTTTCCACAGAACAACACCACAGATCTCGCGCCGCCGCGGGCGGGACAAACGCTGCTCCAGGAGTACCTTCAATGTCTGCTGTACACGTAGTCCGCTTTGAATTTCAGAACGGTATCCACTGGGGCGTGCTACGCCAGGGCCGTATCACGGTTGTCCCCGGTGTTTTTGAAACCACCGGTGATTTCATTCGCCAGAACAGCCTCGACGACCTTGCTCAAATAAAAGGTACGGAGCTTGCGGAGGGCGAAGTGAAACTGCTGTCGCCGATCACCCGTAACCAGCAGTTCGTCTGCCAGGGCGCCAATTACCGTCAGCACATGATCGAGTCGGGCATGGACCCGGATGCGAAGAAATTCAACATGATCTTCACCAAGGCGACCAGTTGCCTGGTGGCGGCGGACAGCGACCTGATCAAGCCGCGCACCGTGCGCTTCCTTGATTACGAGATCGAACTGGGGCTGGTGATGAAACGCGCGATCACCGGCGCTGTGGCTGTTACCGACGCCAATCTGCATGAGTTCATCGCAGGCGTCGTCATCGTCAATGACTACTCGGCTCGTGACATTCAGATTCCTCAGATGCAGTTCTACAAGGGCAAGAGCTTCCGCACATTTGGCCCGGTCGGCCCGTATCTCTGCCTTCTGGATGCCAAGAGCATGCCTTACCTCAAGGCATTGCAGTTGCGCCTGACGGTCAACGACCAGGTGCGCCAGAACGACAGCACGGCCAACCTGGTTTACGGCCCCGCCGAAACCCTTACCGAACTCTCCGCCGTGCAAGACCTCGCCGTTGGAGACCTGATTGCCACCGGTACGCCCGCCGGCTGTGCACTGACCGTTCCTTCGCCTGCCAAACAGCGGATTGCGGCCCTGATGCCAGAAGCTGCCAAGTGGAAGCTGTTCCTCAAGGCGCAGGAAAGCCGGATGCAGTATCTCAAGCCAGGTGACGTGGTCGAGGCGCGCATTCGCAGCGCTGATGGTGTGATCGACCTCGGCGTGCAACGTAACCGAGTCGTGGAGGAAGCCTGATGACAGTGCAGACCCTGAGTGACATCGAAAGTCTCGAACAAGTCCCCTTGTCGGAGCGTGGCCTGGCATCCAGCACCTATGAAGCGCTGCGGCAGGCCGCCAAGTGCACCCCTCGGGCGCCGGCGCTGAGCTTCTTCGCCAATGCCGCCGATTTCAAGCGCACCTGCGAGTGGAACTACTCCCAGCTCTTCGCGGATATCACCCGCGCGGCGAATGCCTTCCATGACCTGGGCATCAAACCGGGTGAGGTGCTTGCCTTCATCCTGCCCAACCTGCCGGAAACCCATTTCACCATATGGGGCGGGGAGGCGGCTGGCATCGTCATGGCGATCAATCCTCTGCTCGAGGCCAAGCAGATGGCCGGCTTGCTGAATGCCGCGAAGGCCTCCGTGGTGGTGACGCTCGCACCGACTCCGGGTAGCGATCTGTGGCCAAAACTGGCTTCGCAGCTGGATCAGTTGCCCGCGGTCAGGTCTGTCGTTTGGGTCAGCATGGAGCCCTATGTCGCCGAACCGGTGCGCGGGATCCTGCAAGCCATGGCACTGAAGGAGCGAGACTTACACAGCGGTATCGCGATCCACGATTGGCTATCGTTGATGAATACTCAGCCGCACACACACCTGATTAGCGGTCGACAAATCCGCCAGGATGAGTGCTCTTCCTACATCTGTACGGGTGGTACCACCGGGCTCCCCAAGATCGCTGCGCGAACCCATGGCTCGGAAGTATTCAATGCATGGGCCATGGCCGCTCACATGCAACCTCGCACGAGTGGCCAGGTTATCTTTTGTGGCCTGCCGCTGTTTCATGTCAATGGACAAATGGTGACGGGACTAATGCCTTGGACCCAAGGCGACCATGTGATCCTCGGGACGCCTCAAGGGTATCGTGGCGAGGGGGTGATCCCGCGATTCTGGGAGATGGTCGAGCACTTCGGTATCAACTTCTTTTCCGGCGTGCCAACGGTCTATGCCGCACTTCTGCAAAATGAATGGCAGGGTCGCGACCTGTCCAGTCTTCGCTACGCAATGTGTGGCGCGGCGCCCATGCCGGCTGAGCTTCTGCGAGAGTTCGAGCGCCGGACCGGGTTAAAGATCCTTGAAGGTTACGGTCTTACCGAGGGCGCCTGCGTTTCCTCAATCAATCCGCCCCATGGCGAGCGCCGCATCGGTTCCATCGGGATACGGATCGCCTACCAGAATATGCGCGCGGTCGTGCTCAATGACGCGGGTGAATACCTGCGCGATGCCAACGTGGATGAAATCGGGCTCATCACGATCAGTGGTCCGAACCTCTTCGATGGCTATCTGGAGGAGCGTCATAACCAGGGCCTCTGGATCGATATCGACGGTCAGCGCTGGCTGAATACGGGTGATCTGGGTCGCCAGGATGCGCAGGGTTACTTTTGGCTAACCGGGCGCAAGAAGGAGTTGATCATTCGCGGCGGCCACAACATCGATCCCAAGCAAATCGAAGAGGTTCTGCAGGCGCATCCCGCCGTCGCCCTGGCCGCTGCAATCGGCAGCCCCGACGTCTACTCGGGGGAGGTGCCGGTGGCCTACGTTCAGTTGCGCCCCGGGCAAGTTTGCAAGGCCGAAGAATTGGAGGCGTTCGCCCATCTCCACATCAGTGAGCGGGCCGCCGTTCCCAAGCGCATTGAAATCCTCGAAGCATTGCCACTGACGGCCGTGGGCAAGATATTCAAACCTGCTTTGCAGCAGCGGGAGATTGCCAGAGTCGTCCAGCAGGAAGCGGGGCGCCTGGGGCTTGCGGATATTGCTGTCGAGGTCGTGCAGGACACTCGTCGTGGGCCTGTCGCCTGCATCCGGGCCGGAGCCGACCAGGAAATCCTGGCGCCGCTCTTGGGACACTACAGCTTCCAGATCGAGTGGCTTACTTGAGTCTCTGATTCGCATCTGTCAGTCCAGCAGCCATGCCCTGGCGCTGTTCCGCCAGGGTCTTTTACACAACTTCGATTCAACTCCAACCGGTGCTGAAAAGTTCACAGGAAGGCGAAGCCTTGCCTGCGTGCAATCAACAAAAACAATAAACAGAGGTGGAAAATGAAACTGAATAGCCGTGTGATTCCGTGTCTTTCTGTTCAGCGAAAGTGTGCTGTCTGGATTAAGTTCGCCAGTGCCATGGCACTGCTCAGCGCCTCGACCATTGCCGGCGCCAATGGCATTGGTCTCAACGAACAAAGTGCAAGCAGTGCGGGAACTGCTTATGCGGGACGGTCGTCATCGGCGCTGGACGCCAGCACCATTTACGGAAACCCCGCAGGCCTGACCAAGTTGCGGCGCAGTGAGATTTCCGGCGGGGCCGCAATCGTCTCGGTGAGCGACGACATCAGTGATGCACAGAGCAGTGCCACAGGAACGAACAAGGGGGATTCGGTTCCTTTGGGGGTCGTGCCCTTCGCCTATCTGTCGACACCGCTTGATGATCGTTTTTCGATGGGGCTGGGCCTGTATGCGCCGAGTGGTCTGATCAATGACTACGAGAGCACTTTTCAGGGTCGTTACCATGGTTCCTACAGCACGACCAAGGAGATAACCCTGCAGCCCACACTGGCCTATCGGATCAATGATTACGTGTCCATTGGTGGCGGACCGACCCTGAACCATTTCGATGCAAAGCTTCAGAATTACATGGCAACCGGCGCCTTGAACAACGGCCAGGACACTCTGGTCACCATCAAGGGCGATGACACGGCCATTGGCTACAACGTCGGCCTCCTGGTTGACTTTAGCGAGGCCACCCGTTGGGGGATTACTTATCACTCGAAAGTGAGCTATCACCTCAAAGGGCATACCGAGGTTTCCGGCTCCCCGAGCGTTATCCCGCTGGACGGAAACTATGACACCCGGATAGATCTGACGATGCCCGAAAAAGTGGATACGTCCATCACCCATCATTTCAATAGTCGCTGGACCGGATACCTGGGGACCACCTGGACGCGTTGGAGCCGGATCCAGAAGGTCGAGGCAATCAACAGTGGTGTTTCCGCCATGGGCCAGGCTGCCGGCCTGGGGAATGTGGCCGAACAAATGAACTGGCACGACACATGGTCCACCGCGGTTGGCGCCTCCTATCAATTGAACCCGCAATGGCTGATACGCGCAGGCTATGCCTATGACCCGGCGCCTGTTGGAAATGCCGATCGCAGCGTGCGTGTTCCGGTCGGCAATCGCCAGGCGGTGACCTTGGGCGGCGCTTATTTGCCGAATCCCGATCTGACGATCGACTTTGCCTATGGTTATCTCTGGGATTCAAAAGCCTCCGTAACACACTCGAACGACTCCGGTCTTCAACCGGAATACAGTGCCCATTACAAAAACAGTGCGAATGGAATTTCAGTGCAGGCAACGTATCGGTACTAATTGCCGCTCCTATCAGTTTTTGCACTCCGCCATCACCACATGACAGGTCGTCGGCGTGCCACCGGATTGGCCGGCATAGCGTATGCAATTATCCATGGACTTTTGGCGAGCCATGTCCAGGGTCGAGCCCCAGGCCAGGCCGCCCTCGCCAGCAGTGGGTAGCGCTTTTGCATAGCAACTTGAGCTTGCGCTTGAGTCTGTACTTGAGGCCGAGTAGCGGGCCGTGGAAGTTTTGCCCGCACAGCCCGCGGTCAGGGCCAGGTTGATGGCGAGCAGGGAAGGGAGGATCCATGACGAGCATTGGCGTGCTGTTTTGCCGATCATCCCGTTTCCCCTGTATCAAGAGGCTGGAGGCGTGTTTGTGGTCGTGTTCTATTTAGATTAGACGGTGTTGCGCCTGCCTTGGTTAAAACGGCTCGTTAAATAAAACGAGCCGTTGCTGTGAAGGTGTTCATCGGGGCAAGTGCATGGATTTCAGATCACCTCAAAGGTGATCCGCATCAATCACAGCCTTGGCGAACGCCTGCGGATCTTCCTGCGGCAGGTTGTGGCCGATGCCGCCGCTGATCAGCCGGAACTCGTATTTGCCGGTGAAGCGCTTGGCGTAATCCTCGGGGGCCGGGTGCGGCGCACCGTTGGCATCGCCTTCAAGGGTGATGGTCGGCACGCTGATGGAAGGCGCCGTGGCCAGTTTCTGCTCCAGCGCTTCGTATCGGCTCTCGCCCTGGACCAGGCCCAGGCGCCAGCGGTAGTTGAACACGGTGATGTCGACATGGTCGGGATTTTCCAGCGCCTTGGCGCTGCGGTCGAAAGTGGCGTCGTCGAACGCCCATTTCGGCGAAGCCAGTTGCCATATCAACTTGGCGAAGTCGTGGGTGTTTTTCTCGTACCCGGCGCGACCGCGATCGGTGGCGAAGTAAAACTGATACCACCACTGCAATTCAGCCTTGGGTGGCAGCGGGTTCTTGCCGGCCGCCTGATTGCCGATCAGATACCCGCTGACCGAGACCAGCGCCTTGACCCGTTCTGGCCACAGCGCCGAGACGATGTCGGCCGAGCGTGCGCCCCAATCGTAACCACCGAGCACGGCTTGTTTGATCTTCAGCGCATCCATGAAGTCGATGACGTCACTGGCCAGCGCAGCCGGTTGGCCATTGCGAACGGTTTTATCGGACAGAAAATGCGTATCGCCATAGCCACGCGCATACGGCATCAGCACTCGATAGCCCTTCGCGGCAAGCAACGGGGCGACCTCGTCATAGCTGTGAATGTCGTACGGCCAGCCGTGCAGAAGAATCACCACTGGCCCATTAGCCGGGCCTGTTTCGGCGTATGCCACGTCCAGCAGGCCGGCGTTGACATGCTTGAGCGGGCCGAACGGGGAGGGTGTTGCATGAGTGGCGCCAGCATCGATCGCGGTTGGCTGCGCGGCGGTCGTTTGTGCGTGGGCCGCGCCGAGAATACCGAACAGGGTAAACGCGAGGATCGATGAACCGAGCAGGCGGTGGCGGGTTTTGCCGGTTTTGTTCTGCAGTGCCATCTTCATGTGATATCTCCGTTGCAAGCCGTTGGCCAGGGGTTCTGGCTGATCCCCTCGAAACCTTGCTTGCATTTGAACGCGGCGACGTATCTGGCCTGTGTCGAATCGCAGGCCAAGTGAAAAGCCATGTATCGAGAGGCTAATCAGACACACTGTGATACATAGGGAGAGATCTCGGTATCAAATCGCATATCTGAAGAAGGTGGGGCCATTGAAATTAAAGTTCAGCCACGTTGATGTTCTCGTCAAAGACCTCGAGGAAGCGTGCAGGTATTACGCCCGTGTCTTCAGCGCCAGAATTTCAAAGACACTTGATTGGCAGCGCGACGGTTTGCATGTGCGCTATGCGATCGTCATGTTTGGTACGGAGCGCCTTATGCTGGTGCAACCGTTTACCGGAAATCTCAAGGCTCTGATGGACGCCAACGGCGAAGGCACCATCTACCGGCACTGCTATTCCACACCGGACATCGAGGCAGCCTACGACGAATTGATCGACGCAGGCGTCCAGCCGGAAGATGAAAACGGCAAGCCGCTGTCTCGCGATAACCTCCAGACGCCAAGTGGGACACGCATACTCTGGTTACCGAAACGCTTCGGGCATTTTTCTATTGAGTTGCTTGAAGAGAAAGAGCTGGAGGCATTTATCAAGGATGCATTTGCCGAGGAGGGCTGAGGGAGGGCGCTCGGCATTGCCACGCT
Source organism: Pseudomonas sp. Pseusp18 (assembly GCF_059506005.1). Lineage (NCBI taxonomy): Bacteria > Pseudomonadati > Pseudomonadota > Gammaproteobacteria > Pseudomonadales > Pseudomonadaceae > Pseudomonas > Pseudomonas sp. Pseusp18. The sequence continues at coordinate 4,065,044 of NZ_CP169240.1, read as the reverse complement.
GACTAGCCGATTGGTCCAGGCTCTACGTGGTCACTGCGAGCGGATGTCGAGACTGACCCCCATAAACCGTGGCGCTAAGGAAGAGCGTGGGCCATCGACTGTCGTAGAGTGAAATTTTGCTGGTTAGCGCCATGGTGCTTCTTCATTGTGTCCACTGGCAACAAACTATGGTCGCTTGCTCCCGACAAAATAAAAAACAGCGCTGAGCAGGAAAAACACTATGCCAGCGATGATCAAACCGTACAAAAAGTAATGCTCATGGGACGTTAGATATACAACCGAACCGTGCGTATCCAGCGGGTAGGTTTTTCCACTTTGAAGATCCGGCGTTCTCAGTCCGTGAGCATCAAAGTAATTCCAGGCAAAAAATGAAGAAAACCAAAAGCCTAAGGCCAGTACTCCCACGACGCATTTAAGTGCATTCATTCTCTCGCCTCCCAGATTTTGTATCGCCAGATTGCCTCTGATTACAGATTGATCTTGTGAGCCGCTATCGGTATATCCCTCTCCTTCGGTGGTTTCGTCTTTTAATTACAGTGTAGAAGATAAAGAAGATGGACGCAGCGTGCTCGATGGAGAATGCAATAAAGAAAAAGTTGTCAGTCATTGGGTGCGGCATAGAAGTGATTATTGTGTAAGCTTCCATTTGTCCGAATGTCACTGCGAAAATGGTCGCAATAGATACGGCTCCTCCTATTAATCTTTTCAGAAAATTGTCACGTAATCGCCGCAATGAACTCACATACCAAAGCAAAACGCCCCACTGAACAAAGGCAAATGGCAGGATTGCCAGCCTTCCGATAAATAAGTGTTCGCTTCCGTCGGTCATTTTTACACCCTGACTTTGATGGCTCACTTTCGCCCGCTAGCACCGCACCAATTGCGGGCAAGCCAATGGCCGGGCCGGACATGCTTTCTGATCTGGAAGCTCGCCGGGGTGGGGTATTTCCATGCAGATGCCAAGAGTGATCTCCATCTGTGTGTATTTTTTTTATAAGTTATTTATCAGTCCCCATGTTAAGAAAAAAGACATTAGAAGAGCTAATGCGCCAACTGATCTAAGAATATATAGATAATTGCTTGACCTGATCAGGCTCTTGAATGGGTAATTTTTTGATGCGCCTGCCCGGTCAATCAACTTGATTATAATGCCTTGCGTTTTCTCAGAAAAAAACAAGCACATTATTCCCAGTAAGCACATTGATATAATAAAAACTAACAGCCCAATACTCTTCATTCTCACCATCCTGATCCAATCTTCCATGCAGCCTGGAAGGAGTAGTTGTAATTAGCACCTAGTTGTGGAGAAACGAATCCAAACCCTGATGCGGACCCATTACCTAGTGACCACGAATCAGAAACGCCCCCCCCAGCAGCCAGCGGTAGCGTTAATTCCATTTCCCGACAAGCGACGCCCTTACACACCACCACCAAAAAAAATAAAAACCGTAAAAATAGCGATGAATTGAATCGGTATAAAAACAATCAACAACCAGTTCGGCAGCTTTTTTGAGAAGGTCAGCATTAAAGCGCTAATAAGAACTGATGCGGCTGGAAATAATACATAAAGCTTAAGTTGGCCGGAATTGGGGTAGCCAACGGCTTTTTGTGGTGCAATTCCAGAATACAGCTCAATGCCAATAAAAAAAACAATGCATGTCAATAACAAGACAATAGTTAATGCAATACGGAGTCCTACTTTGCTCCTTTTTTCTAGTTGACTCATGGTCCAGTTCCTACACTAGGATTAAGCGCGTTTCAAAGAGCAGTACATGGCCAGTTATGGCGATGCCCAATAAGCTTTCTTAACTACTCGGCCACCTTCATCCAGTTCTACCGACCATGCTTCTATATCAAAGGATAAACGGTTTTCAAACCATAGTCGCTCAACGCAAGGATGTTGACAGTGGTGCGATGCGTAGCGGGTAAATAAAGTGCTTGGTTTTTCTACATGAGAAGGGATCCCGAGTCGGTTGATAACAACCCCTTGTGTATCGCCAATATTGATTGCTTCAAAAGCTATGCTTTTCTGTTTTGAAATAAATATGCATGATGTGACGTATGATGTTGTGGCGAGTAGTAGCATCCAAAGCAGTATTTTTTTGATAGTGGTTTTTGGTGCGCTGCCTTTAATAGTATTCATCATTTTCTCTTCGCATCATTGCCCGCTGTACTTGGGGAGTGCATACAGTACAGGTCCATGAATCGGGCCACCTTGGGGGATGAAAAAGGTGGTTGTGCCTAGTATTGACTGTACATCTCGAGCAGTACCTCCGGGAAATGGAATGTCATCAGCCATAACCATGCCGGCAGGCAGGCAACAACACTAGGCACATGCTCAGGCAGTGCACTCTGCGCATGCTCAATTACTGGTACGTAGCGGGCTGAAATAGGGAGCCAGGATGCGAGGGGAGGTAGGGGAGAAAAGCAGAATGTTTTATATCAATACATTGGTGAATACTCAGCATTTGCTGCCGAGACTTTAGACCTGAAGCCACCATAAGCACCTCCCTGTGAACCGGAGCCATTGGGCTCGTCGTACACGTCGTATGCACAGCGGTTGGAACACTTGTGTGTTCACGATGGGGTCTTCATTCCATGACCTTGGGGGAGATCGAACGTCCGCGATCCCGAGCATCCAGCACGAGATGACAGTAGTACAGGGTTTGAAAACTTGCCAATGGGACTGGAAAGCGACCGGTCAGGATGGCTTTCTGCAGTCGAGGATTTCGCGGGTTTGCGCTTTCCCCTCGTTGACTTTGTCGCGAAGCGTTAACAGGCCCTGGGTTACGGGCAAAGAAGCTGTCGTCGTTGATGCGGATGCCAACCCTGAGCGGACACTCGTCAATGTCCGTCAGGGTCGAAAGCTGCTTGCTCCGCTATTGAAGCGGAATATACACGTCAGTTTGCCATTGATCCTGCGGCGTCTCGGGATAGACGCTCAGGTAATTGAAGAACAACGGGTGGTCACGGAGTTCCTCGCCACTGGCAGGAAGCCAATCGCGGTAAATCGGATAGATCGTTTCGCCGATGTGATCCGGTGACCCCGTATGTCGCACCACGACGCAGCGACCGCCAGGAATGACGATCTCGCGTACGCCGAACTCATTCGGCGCCACAGCCTCGTGAATCTCGCCGCAGATGGCGAAGCGGAATGCTTGTGCAGGTGTCGTGTCGGGGTTGCCATAGGGAATGCCAAAGCTGCGACTCGATGCCACCGGCGACTGTCCGCTCTGCATGCGCCACTCGATGAACTTGCGCACGCTCTCATTGACTAGCCCGGGTGGTCCGCAGTGCTCAAGCGCTGCGACCCTGACTTCTGGGAATTCCACGATTCGTACTTGCATGATGATAGTCCTGGAAAAATGAGGGATTGCGAATACCGCATTCCAGACCTGCCAGTTCGGTTCCTTCCTGAACGCACTCGGGGTCATACCGAACGCCCGCCTGAACGCCCTGCAAAATGCCTCGGGGCTTTCAAAGCCGGCACCGAGTGCCGCGTCCAGTACCGAGTGATCAGCGAGGGAGGCCAGGCGATGTGCCGCGCGTCGTAGCCGCATCAGTTGCACATAACGTGAGACCGGCACACCTGCGAACGCGCTGAATTGTCGATGGAAGTGAAACACCGAAAAGTTCGCCACATGACTCAACGTCTTCACCGACAAGTCACCTTCAAGATTGGCATCGATGTAGGCGAGTACGGCGTTGAAGCGTTTTGTGTAGGCGAAGTTGCTCGGCATGTCAGACACTGGGAAAAGGCTCCTGGAAGTACGGTCGGCAATAGAATCGACTATAACGGTGTAAACGCGCCTAGCCGCGTTTGCTCAAGGTACGTTTTGGGTTGGCCGATGCGGTTTCTTCCACGGCGATGTAAACGGTTAAAAATGCCAGTCCTCAGCGCGAACGACGCGACAGAATGGACCCGCCAGGGTCGCATTGTGATGAGCGATGATATGTTCGGCCTTCAACTCAGGGGTATCGGTGCAGGTATGACCATCGGCGATCAGTACTGCATCGAATCCAAGATCGCGTGCGGCGCGGCAGGTGCTGTCGACACAATACTGGGTCTTCATTCCGGCAATAACCACACCTTGAGATCCACAAGCCTTTAGCCGATCGGCCAGGTCAGTCATGGCGAAAGCGTTGGGTCGGTTTTTTTCGAAGATTACTTCGTCGCCTTGTAGCAGCAGTTCCTGTACCAGTTGCGCCAACGGGCTTGCAGGTTCGATTGGCGAGCCAGGTGGGCCGACGTGGCGAGCAAGGAAAATTGGCGCGCCAGCCGTGCGGGCCTTGCTCAACAGGTTATTCAAAGTGTTCAGCAGCGCTTCGCCAGCCCATGGTTTATCCGGACCATGAAACAATCCAACCTGCATATCGAGAATCAACAGTGCGTACATAGTGCTTTCCTTGCGTTTGGACCAGCGACACAAGGGCAAAAGAAAAGGCCCTGTCCATCGCTGGCGGGCCTTTGAAGTTCGTGCGTTATTGGCTCACGACACCTCTCACGACCCGCCTTGGGCGGTCGTGGTCGTGGTGGTCGAGGCAATGCGTGGCTGATTCATAAAGTGGACAGTATCTGCACGGTATCTGGTTGGCAAGGGGGCGTGACCTGCGTGGCGGTTACTGCTTGTATTGATCGTTGAGGTCCGTTTCTAGTCGGTGACGTCTGTTGCGAAGGGCTGCAATCGACCCAATACGCCCGTGATTGCGCATTATTCTGCCGCCCTGAGTGTGTTGATCTGGACTATGAGTTTAGAAATATCGGCGGTTTCCACGAACAGATCATAGGCCTCTAGATAGAGGTATTCGTTACTTGTCTGCAGGGCATTATTGGTGACGCAAGTAACCTTGCGGGCCATGCCTTGCAGTGAGGCGACTGTATGTGTGGCGGGAAGGGATTCGCCTACCGAACACTCAAATTTCTGCACGAATGGTTTGCCGGTGCTCTGAGTGAAGTGTTTGCTGTAAGTGACAACACTCCCAGGTTTGAGTTTTTGCCAATCACCATCCAGGTCGATGTTCGTGAGGGTGCTTTGCTGGTCGGTTTTGCCAGCGAGCTCAGTGCTGCTCGTCGCGGCGAGTTCGATCAGCCCACGCCAGCGTAGGCTTACACGCTGGCTGCCCAGTGCTCCCGTCGCTTGCTCGCGCCATATGCCGCGGGCCGGGCCCGATTGCAAATACAAGTCCATTGGATGGTCGTTGACCACGGCGCGCGGCACGAGCGGAGAGCTAGCGTTGTAGGTGAATTGCAGATGGTTGAGCGTGTGGGTCGGTTGTCCCAGGGGTAGGGCGCTGACCTGTGTCAACAATGTCGCCGGTAGCTCCGGTGTACGCATGTCCGGCGGCAATTTTTGCCGAGTGACTGGCGTGGCGAGTTTCGCCAGGTTGGTGGGCTCGGCGCACACGGCGCCAATTAGCCGGGCACGTTGTTCAGTGTCCAATGCACTGTCGATTGGCTTAACGGGCGGCGGCAGCAAAATCTGATCGCCTAAACGATAAGCCTGGCGAGTGCTGGCCTGGCGGGTTGCACAGTCCACCTCGACACGCTCGAACTGGCGGTCGTAGGGCTTTCCTTCGCTTTCGTCCAGACGGGTGCGCCTGAAGTCGATGCCCGCCCAGATCGAGCGTCGGGAATTCACGATGCCCAGGGTGCCAGGGTCCAATAACAAAAGGTCTTCGCTGTCACCGGGAAGCTGCTTCCAAACGCTGTCTCGGAGCGCTTGGCACATCTGCTGAGCGATGTTCCGCGCCTTGTCTGCTGGCAGAACATAGGGACTGCTCCACCTCTTTGCCTGTCGATAATCCATCGCCAATGTCAACGAACCGCAGGTCGCGAAAAGCCGGGCCCGGGTAGCTGGCTCGGTGCCTTCAGCCGGTACGTCAACCGTCAGCACGGCAGTTTGGTCGAGTCTGAAAGTGCTATCCAACGGCAGCGGCCGGGATTGTACTCGGGTCGCCATGGCTCGATTTTGCGCCTCCTGCTCGGCAGCCTCGCGCTTATAGTAGTTGGCCATCCCGTTGCCTTGCAGGGCACAACCCGCCAGGGTCACAGCGATGGCAACACCCGCCAGGCGAAATAGAAGATTCACTGCAAACAGCTCCTTGGCGCACCCGTAATTCATCGTGATAGCGGATGCATCTTGTGAGGGGATCGAGGTTTTGACATTGTTGCGACGTGGTCGAGACAATGTCCGTGGTAGTCGAAGGCCAAGAAATATCGAGGGGAGACGGTCCTTCGTCGGTATCTGAGTATCGAGTTCATCTGATCGGCTTGACCATCAAAACCTTTAGGACGGGGAGAGGGCGAGGCTCGAGAGAGGCTTCTCCGGGCGGGCAGCAAACGACCCCAAGCATCCATCGAAAAGAGACCCGACAGGGATACGCTAAAGTTATGCGGGTCGTCGATTGTCCGCCCTGCTTCCGTCCCTGGAGGGTCCGATGCCGCCCATCATTACATGCTTGGTGGCGCTGTCTGTTCTTGGCCTGACTCCTGTAGTGCAAGCCCAGACTAACGCCTGCCCACCTGGCGAGAAACAAGTGTGCCTGAACGGCTGCATCTGCCTGCCAGATTTGGGGCAGATGCCTGATGGCGTCTACCAGGTCGCGGCACCTGCCTTGGCGCTGTGGCTGACCCAGGCACGCGCTGAAGCAGCCAGCGCCGAGATCCAACCCATTCCACCGCACATCCGGGAGCAACTGCTGCGCTGGTACGACCCCAGCGTCCTCGATGCCGCGCACTACAAAGTGAGCGACAACGGCCAATTCAGCGCCGCCACTTCCATGCTGCAAAACCCCGACGTCGGTGCCGTGACGCTGATCGACATCATCCTCTTCCGGGACACTCAAACCGCAGAACAGGACATCGCGCTCTGGGCTCACGAACTGAAGCACGTGCAGCAGTTTCGGGAATGGGGGGTAGAAGGATTTGCCCAGCGCTATACACAAGATTTCAACGCTGTGGAGGCGCCGGCTTATGCCATACAGGCTGAGGTTCGACGGTCGGTGCGGGGAGAGGCTCACTGAAGGGTAGCGAAGCCGCCTGACATAACAGGCATAAAGCAGTCATTATTGGCTGAAAGCAGCCTGTCAGTTAGGGAAGAGTTGAATGGTGTTCAGGGTGATGGTGGTCGGTGGCTACGGAAACTTCGGTAGCATCGTTTGCAGGCATTTGGCGGTGATGCCAGATGTGGAACTGGTGATCTCGGGCCGCGATCCACACAAGTTGCAGCGCAAAGTCGATGAGTTGAAGAGCCAATCGGGCACTGTCGCCGAAAGTTGGTGCGGCAATGCCATGGGCACTGAGTTCAAATCCGTTTTGCGCTCGATGGACATCCAGTTGGTTATCCATACCGGCGGCCCGTTTCAGGGGCAATCCTATGCGGTCGCCGAGAGCTGCATCGAGGCTGGCGTGAACTACTGCGACCTGTCTGACTGCCGAACCTTCGTCAACGGCGTTGGCGTACTCGATGCCTTGGCGAAACAGGCAGGAGTGGCGATCCTCAGTGGCTGCAGTTCGGTGCCGACGCTATCGTCAGCCATCATCGATCAGCAGCGCTATCGCTTCAGTCGTATCGACTCGATCGAGCATGGCATTTCCTCTTCGGCGAAGATGCCGGGATTGTCGACTGTCGAAGGCGTACTCGCCTACGCAGGTAAACCGATCAGGCAACTCAAGAATGGCAAGGTGCATGAAGTGTCGGGTTGGCAGGATCTGACGCTGCGCAAGATGCCGCGTCTGGGCACTCGCGTGCTGGCCAACGTTGATGTGCCGGACATGGATATTTTCGCCAGCCGCTATGGCGCGCAAACCCTGAGCTTCAAGGCCGGCGCGGGCTTGAAGCTGGGTGGTGTCGCCAACTATCTGCTGGCTCAGGCGTTGAAGATCGGGCTGGTTCGCGACCATGCCCTTTGGGCCGCCAGACTGCATCGGCTGGGGACCCGGTTTGAACGTTTCGGCGATGGCAAAAGCGCGATGTACATCGACGTTCAGGGCAGGGGAGTTGACGGGAAACCGCTGGCCATGACGGTGCAACTGACGGCCATGAATGACAAGGGGCCGCAAATCCCAAGCTGCGCATCTGTAGCCTTGGCCGCAAAAATGGCCCAGGGGTATGTGCCGCAACCCGGTGCCAGGGCTTGCGTGGGCGAAATTACCGTCGATGATTACATGGCAGCGATCAACGATCCGGACAATTTGAGCCTGTCCGTGCAGTTCTCTGGCGGGCCCCGCTGACATGCTCTATCTGTGCTTGAAGTACCTCCACGTCATTGCCGCGATTTTCCTGTTCGGATTCGGCATGGGCTCCTACCTCTACCTGATCGCCGCCAGCCGCACGGCCAACCCTCAAGTGATCGCGCATGTGGCCCGAATGGTCGTGCGCTTCGACACCTGGATTACCACGCCGGCAGGCTTTGTACAGATCATCACGGGTTACCTGCTGATGAGGCTCGCCGGACTTCCCATGACCACGGAGTGGGTGCTGACTTCGTTGATTATCTTCTTCTGCGTGGGTTCGCTTTGGCTGCCGGTACTGGTGTTGCAGAAGCGGCTGTACCTGATGGCGTCGTGCGCAGTTGAGGCCGGAAGCGGACTCGATGATGAATACCGATCCGTGTACAAAAAATGGTGGTGGATGGGGGTAGTCGGATTTGTCGGGATGTTTGTGATTGTGCTGATGATGGTGACGAAGATGACGCCGGTGCAACTGGTTGGGCTATTGGGATAGCAGGATCGGCTGGCTCAAGTCTTGGTGTTCCAGGCCACTGCGCACAGGGTAAGTCCCGCCACATTCAACGAGACTGGATTGAAGGCCTCCTTGAGCATTGATGGATTGAAAATTGCTACATCCAGCAGCAGGCCAAACAGCGCCGTCGCGGCGACGGCAAGAGGCCAGGCACTGCGCGGCGCGATCAGTATCCATAAGGCCAGCGCAATTTCTGCGACCCCGGCAATATTGGCGAACAGCTCAACCTGAGTGATCCCGTGAGACTGGATCATTGTTCGCTCGCCAGGGCTCAGCCACAGCAACTTGGGAATCAGACCGTGGTAGCCAAACATGAACGCCAGCCCCCCACGGGCGATCCAGTTAATACGTGTGAGGGTGTTCATAGGGGCGCTTTCAAAAAGCGCTGTTCATGATCAGGATCCGGCAACAGGCACGTGTCGTATTTCCCGAAGAGCCGATAACGATTAAGCGCAATGCGGTCGTATGCCCAATCTCGAAGCATGCGAGGGAAGATGCGCAACAGGTTCACTGGGCGCCAGAGTGCGGGTAACTGGGCGATGACTTCGAAAAATGCATCCGAACGCTCCCAGTAGTGTCGGTCGCGGATCACCGCCATGGTGTCGAATTGATCCACGGGTAAACCTGCCCACGCGAGCAGGACTTGTCCCTCGGGGGACTGAACCGCCGCTAACCGCACGCGCTGCTGGCGGTCATGGCGAATCAAGAACCTCGCCCAACCATTGCACAGCTTGCAGACACCGTCGAACAAGACCACCGTCTCTCCTGGTTTGAGCAGCGGCGCGGGTGAGGGGCGGATTTTCGAGGTGGGCATAAGCGTGGATCCAAGGGAACCTGATTATCCCGGATCATAACCGCGTGCCAGCGTTAAAGTCTGCATTTCGCCGAAGGGGGCTGCTCCTTGCCGACAGCTGCAATATCATTGTTCCTTTGAAATCAGCCAAGGAGGCATCCATGAGTGTGCGTGGTAAAGACCGGCAGATCGACAATATTGAATTTAATGTTGACGACATTGCCCGCAGCAAAGCTTTCTACGGCAGTGCGTTCGGCTGGACATTCATCGACTACGGCCCGACCTATACGGAATTCAGTGATGGCCGCCTTACCGGTGGCTTCACTACGGGAGAGCCGGTTCGACCTGGTGGCCCTTTGATCATTTTGTATTCGGATGATCTCGATGAGGCGCAGCAACGCCTCAGAGCCTTGGGCGCTGTTATCACCCGCGAAATATTCTCGTTCCCTGGTGGAAGCAGATTCCACTTCATTGATCCGGATGGCTATGAACTGGCCGTTTGGACAACTCAGCAGTAGGGCTCAGGTCGGCCCAAAGCGGTCCATTACCAGGGGTCGCTTTGGGCCGATACTCAAGCGGTAGGTGCGGGTCGAGCCATGACCCTGGTCGCATAAATTTGAAATGCACAGCGTTGCTCGCCAGAATCGCGGGCCGATCCGGTCAAAGGTGCCGGACGCTCGTGGTGAAAAGGGGCAGCAGTTGAACCAACAGACATTGTCCATGCGCCTGGAACGCGTGGCGGCACATGTGCCAGCAGGTGCGCGCCTGGCCGATATCGGCTCGGATCACGGCTACCTGCCTGTGGCATTGATGCGCCGTGGCGCCATCGTGGCGGCGGTGGCCGGAGAGCTGGCATTGACGCCATTTCGCTCGGCCGAACGCACCGTGCGCGAGAACGACCTGGACCAGTGGATCACCGTGCGCCTGGCCAATGGCCTGACGGCAATCGAGCCGGGAGACGGGATCACGGCAATCAGCATCTGCGGCATGGGCGGCGAGACGATCCGCGACATCCTCGACAGCGGCAAGGCACGTCTGAGCGGCCAGGAGCGGCTGATCCTTCAACCCAACGGCGGCGAGCAGCCACTGCGCCAATGGCTGATGGAAAATGGTTACTGCATCCTCTGCGAGGAAGTGCTGCGGGAAAACCGCTTCGACTACGAAATCATCGTCGCCGAGCGCACCGGGCCGGTGATGTACACCGCCGAGGAGCTGTATTTCGGTCCGCTGCAGATGCGGGCACGCAGCTCGGCATTCCTGATCAAGTGGCAGCGCCTGTTGCGCGAGAAGCAGCGGACCCTGAGCAACTTCGCCAAGGCGCGGCAGGCCGTGCCCGAGGAGAAGGTGCAGGACGTCGCCCGGCAGGCCCGGTGGATCACCGACCTGCTGGCTTGTGCCCTTGACTAAGTAATTATTTCAACCTGACTGTTGCTGCCCTTATAGGGTTTGCGGTTAGCGGCAGCACAGGCAACCGCTGATCAGCGGTTGGTCGGGGTCGTTTTCGAGAAATGTAACCATGACTTCCATGCCCGTTCGGGGGGGCGTCATTTCACAACTCCAATTGGAGGTCCCCCTCAGCCAACAACAACTCTTGTCGTCAAATCTACCTTCGCGGTCCCAGGGGAACTTGACCTTGACCCTTCCGAGGCGCCTATCACCCTGGATCTCCTCGTCTTCCAGAGCGATGACCACAGCGGTGTGGTTGCTTGGTGCCTGAGGTTTCTTGTGAGCCAAAGGCGGACGATAGGACACCTCCCACGGAAGAACGATAAAGCGGTTGCGGTAACCCTGATGAAAGTCATCCTCGTTGTCTGTGCTGCCACTGGCGACGTTCTCGCTCAATACCTGTGGTTGCTTGCCTTCGTGGATGACCTGAGTCAGTAACCATAGGTCGTTCCATTCCTGGCGCGGGTGGCCAGAGATCTTCAGAACATGGCCACTGACTAACCGGGTCTGGTCACCTTGCCCTTCAGCTTGACGATAAGCCGCGTGGCGGCGCTCCATAGCACGCAGACTTATCTGCTTGCCGTGCTCATGGCTTGTGAAAGGCTTCAGCTTGTTATCGTTTTCCATGCCTGGCTGTTGCTCGTTTCTCCCCAGGCGTAGGTTGAAGCGCTTGATCAGTGGCTCGTTGGCCACTCTATCGCTCTCTTGTCCATAAGCAGTGGGTTGCCCAATCCTGGGAAAAACTGCCTGATCATCGCCAAAGACCAGCACGTGGCCTTGGGCGCTGTGTTGGAAGTGGAAGTGGATACCTTCTTCTTCGCACAAGCGCTGAATAAAGTGCAAATCCGTTTCATCGTACTGGGTACAGTAGTCACGCTCGGGGTAGGTCGACCCCAGATGAAACCGATAAGCCTCACCCACAATCCCGTGTTCTTCCAGTATCAAGGCGACGATTTTCGGCACCGAGAACTGTTGATAGATCCTCTGGTTGATGCGGTGGCGCAAGTAGGACAGGTGCGGTACGAGGGCCAGATTGTAGCGTGTCAAACGCTGATCCTTACCGCTTTGGGCGATGTGATAAACCCGTCCGTGGATGCCGTTGCCCTTCGTGTCGAAGGTCAGAAAAGCCTCTACGTCGAAGAGGCTTTCGAGATCCAGGTCAGACCGCTCGCTAACAAGCTCCACGTTGAAGAGGTAAGGCCTGCTGATCGCCTCATCTCCGGTGAATGCGAGTACTTGAAAATCGTGCGCAAAACCGTCGATGGTCAAACTGAAAGGCGTCTGATTGGCTGGGCTGAACATCCACTGTTCTCTTCTTGCATAAGGTGTTGAATCGGCGCTGTCGCAGATGTCAATGTCAGGAAGCCGGGTAAGCCCAGCTCAGGGCAAGAGCCTATAACAGGCACTAACCCACTAATTTGGCGCCCCTGTATATCGGCGTTTGCGTCTTACTTTCCGGACATAATTAGCCTCAGCCTGCTGCTCACAGCATGTCCGCGTATAAAACAAAGACATGCATGGAGCAACAGGTGACAAATCAAGTCAGATTACACACCACTCTTCACTTTGGTCCAAATCCGTGTGCGGATTCGCTCCAGCTTCAATGGCAATGGCTCAAGTGGGATAAGTGTGGCAACAGTCTTTTTGTCTGGATAAATCCAGGGGTTGTCTCGCAACTTCTGTTCGACAAACTCAGCGGCATCTTTGTTAGCGTTAGGGTAGAGAGTGTGGTTTGAGGTCTTGGCAATAATTTCTGGCCGCAACATGTAATTAATAAACGCCATGCCTTCCTTTGGGTGGGGCGCGTCTTTTAGAAGAACCAGATTTTCCGACCAGACCAGCGCTCCTTCGCGAGGAAGGCTGTAGGTAATCTTGCGTCCAGTGTTGGTCTTCTCGTTTATGGCCTGCGCAGCAAGGGCACCATTAGCCCATCCCACGACTGCACAAATATTGCCGTCAGCCAGGTCAGCGTCAATTCGGGAGGAGTCGAAATAGAGGACGTAGGGACGGATTTTTAACAGTAGGGCTTGAGCTTTCTGGTAATCATCCGGGTTCCTGCTGTTGCTGGGGAGCCCAAGGTAATGCAAAGCAATCGAAATGATCTCACTTGGAGAGTCAAGCATTGCCACACCACACGACTGGAGCTTGCTGATGTTTTCTTCTTTGAAGATCAAATCCCAGCTATTCACCGGAGCATTATCACCCAATGCCGCTTTGACTTTGTCAACGTCATAGCCAATGCCGGTAGTGCCCCATAGATAGGGCACGGCGTAGCGATTACCAGGATCATTGACCGCGACCTGGGACAAGATATCAGGATCGATATGGGACAAATTACTCAGTTGATTACGATCCAGCGGCTGAAGTACTCCCGCCTGGATCAGGCTTGGCAACACATTGGAGGTGGCCACAACCACGTCATACCCCGTGCGCCCAGCCATTACCTTGCTCTGCATGATTTCGGCGCTGTCGAAAGCATCCATATGCACTCTGGTGCCGGTTGCCTGCTCAAACTCCTTTGGGGTCTCCGGTGCGAGAAGCCCGAACCAGTTGTATAGATACACCCCAGGCTCTACAGCCCCCACTGATGTGCTCATCCCAGCACAGAGAAGCGAGGCCGAAAAAAGGGTTCGCAAACGTGATTTTCTCATGCAACATCCTTGTCAAGACGATGTGCCCTCATGGCCATCGTAAGTCCTGCTAGCGAATATACCGGGCGTTACCGAATAGTAAATACCTACGAATACTTATCTCTGACCTACGAATCCCTAACCCTAAAGGGGTAGAAAATGCCGTTCGACCTTCATAGCCTGGCTTGGCACCGATCGATTGGGAAGCTGATCATGCAGTTGAACCGTCCAGAATTCTGGAGTTCGCTTGTTCGTATATTAAACGAATACGTGCAAATCGATAATTGGGTTGTATTGATCTTTAGCAATCAACAAGTGCAAGTTGTAAGTCTTCCTGAGGTCGCGGATGTCGAAGAGGTAGACGCGTTCATTCATCGCTATGTGAAGGGGCTTTACCTGCTGGATCCATTTTATATAGCTAATCGAGAAAACCCCCAGAGCGGTTTCTTTCATTTGCTGGATATTGCGCCGGAATACTTTCTTGAAACTGAGTATTATCATCAATATTTTGCACAATATATCTCTGTGGATGAGGCTCAGTACAACGTTCAGCTCGACGCCGATAGAACGTTATGCATTTCCGTGGGTAGCAAAGTCCGTTTTAATCAAGAGCAAATAACGATGCTTGATATTATCAAGCCGTGGGTGACTGCATTAATGCATCAGCGCATGTGTTTTGAAATTGATGTAGAGAAAAATCTCACTGAACCACCTCTATGGCCAGAAACGATTACCCAGCTTGGCACGCAAATAACAGCGCGCGAAAGCGATGTGCTCAGATTGTTGCTCAGTGGCTTCTCTAATAAAGAGATAGCCGGAAAGCTTTCCCTCTCGGTGGAAACGATAAAGGTTCATCGCCGTAACATTTATGCAAAATTAAATATCAAGTCGCAGTCCGAGCTGTTTGCTCGATTTTTTATGCCAAAACAAGATGTTTTCTCTACAAGTTGAAGTCGGTGTTTTAGTCTGGGTATTACCGTTAAATGGGCTCACGGCTTCAGGTGCGAACCTGGCCTGACCTCTAATCCTGGCTCGGGATGAGGGCATCACGCTAATTCGCGCGGGTAATCGGAGTCATGTTCCTGCAAGCATCAGATCCAGATTCTGCACTGCTGCTCCAGCGGCTCCCTTCCCAAGATTGTCAAATACCGCAGCCAACAAAACCTGCCCCGTCTCATCATTCTCAAACACTGACAATCGCAAATCATCAGTCCCGTTAAGTGCTTGAGGATCAAGGTACGTCAACCCTTTAGCCTCCTGCATCGACATCACCTGTACATGGCTCGCATCGACGTAGTGCCGCATCAGACACGCATGCAACTGCACCGCACTCACACCTGGCGCCAACAACCGGGTTTGCAAGGGGATGGTCAGTACGATCCCCTGCCGAAAAGCGCCATAGGCCGGCACAAACATCGGCGGCTCCGTCAGACCGCTTTGCTGCTGAATCTCCGGAATATGTTTGTGTGCCAGCCCCAGCCCATAGACCTGAAACGCCGACGCCTGTGCTGCGCCTTCTCCCTCATGCTCTTCCACCCCGACACGTCCTTTCCCGGAATAACCCGACACGGCATGAATGTTCATCGGGTAATCCTTGGGCAGTAATCCGGCCTCCAGTAAAGGGCGCAGCAACCCTATCGCCCCCGTTGGATAGCAACCGGGATTGCTGACCCGTCGTGCGGCGGCGATGCGTTGGCTCTGCTGCGGATTCATCTGCGCGAAACCATAGGTCCAGTCTGGATGGGTGCGGTGCGCCGAACTCGCATCGATCACCCGAACGGCGGGGTTTTCAATGGTCGCTACTGCGTCGCGCGCGGCTTGGTCGGGCAAGCAGAGAATCGCGATGTCGCAGTTATTGATGGCTTCGGCGCGACGTTGCGGATCCTTGCGATATTCGCGGCTGAGCGTGATAAGCCGCAGATCGCTCCGGTTGGGTAGGCGTTGATGGATTTGCAACCCGGTGGTGCCTTGGTCGCCATCGATGAATACAAGGGGACTTGCCATGGAATGCTCTCGGACGTTGGAAATCAGGAGTTCCAATCTTCAGTGAGGCGCTAAGATAGGAAAAGTTGAATTTATAAACGATGAAATTCAGTTTTTCTGAACGAGGAGTCACTCATGCGCGAAATCAGCCTGGACCGTCTGCGCACGCTGGTGGCGATTGCCGACCTGGGTTCGTTTGCCGAGGCGGCCCGTGTGCTGCACTTGGCGCCGCCCACGGTCAGTTTGCATATCGCCGACCTGGAGGCGCGCGTGGGCGGCAAGCTGTTGTCGCGCACGCGTGGGCGCGTTCAGCCTTCGGCGATTGGGAACACACTGGTGGAACGTGCGCGGCGCCTGTTGGCGGATGCGGAGCAAGCGCTTGAGGACGTGGAACGTCAGGTACAGGGATTAGCCGGGCGTGTGCGGCTAGGCGCCTCCACGGGGGCCATCGCACAGTTGATGCCGCACGCTTTGGAGACGTTGAGCCAACGCCATCCCGCTATCGATGTGCAGGTCGCGGTGCTCACGTCGCAGGAGACTTTGAAGAAGCTTGCCGAGGGCGCTTTGGAGATCGGTTTGGTCGCGCTGCCGCAGTCCCCGGTGAAGGGCTTGCGGATCGAGCCATGGCGACGGGACCCGGTTATGGCCTTCCTGCCGGCTCGCTGGGAATCCCCGGAGGTTGTGACCCCCGACTGGCTGTCCACTCAGCCATTGATTCTGAATGACAACACCACTCGTCTTTCGCGTTTGACTGCGGAGTGGTTCGCCAGTGGTGGGCCGCAGCCTGCGCCGCGTATTCAACTGAACTACAACGATGCGATCAAAAGCCTGGTGGCGGCTGGCTATGGTGCGACGTTGTTGCCGCATGAAGCCTCCACGCCATTGCCCGATACCAGGATCGTCATGCGGCCATTAAAGCCCTTATTGTGGCGGCAACTGGGTATTGCCCACCGTAGTCGAGACATCGAACGGCCTACGCAACATGTGCTGGATGTGCTGTGGGAATTGAGTGCGGGGTAGGGGATTTTGTCAGAGGAGGGACAGCTTCTGGCCGGTTCCGGCCTGTCTCGACCGCAATAAAACGGCAAAAAAGCAGATGCTTGATTATGAAGCAGTTAAATCCAAAATTTTTACTAAAAGAAAATGTACATGAAGAAGCTAAGTAATGATTTCAGTGGAGCACTCCGAACGTTTGCATACTTCATGGCAAGTGGAAGCCATTACATGCTTGAAAACGTTGAGTACCTCGACATTTATGGCTCTGAGCCGAGTGCAATTGAGATGGTTTTCGCGATATTCGCGAACGTGATAGAGATGGACAGTGAAGGCAACGTGCTCAATTTCACCTACGCCCAAAGGAGAGCGACTGACTACTTAAGGTCATACTGCGACCCATCTTTCAAAGTAACGCCACCTCTTGAAGACTGGGAAACTGAGCTCTATGGGCCGCCCTCACTCGGACGCTAAGAAATGGCGTTAGCTCGCAGACACGAGGAACCGGAAAGGGTCGAAAGTATCTAGCCGAATGGCTGCTTTTGGCCGTTATCTACCTGATGCAAAAGCCAGTTTTCCCTGACAACGCAGCCGGCTATCGGTCCTGCAGAGGTGCCAGCAGTGCCGCGCCAGTGCGAACCTCCCAGTAAATCCGTTGGCGGGCGTCGCAGCGCAGGAAGTGCGAATCAATCGTGGGATTGCTAAACCAACTGGCGGACCCCCAGAGACAAAATCAAACCGCCGCACAGTCGATCGATAGCTTTTTTCCTCCCTTGATACGCGGACGCAATCTTGGGTTGCGAAAGAGTGATTGCAACCATTCCATACCAGGTCATTGAAATCACCACGACAACTGCCAGCATCGACAAAAACGTGCCTGGTGAAACGTGGGCGGGGGCTGCTGCTGAAAAAACAGCGGCATAGAAGGCCATGGACTTGGGGTTGCCGATGTTGGTAACCACCCCCTGAATGAAGGACTGCCGGCAACTACCGGCGACGGAATCATTTAGCGGGCCAAGCGCATTCTTCCCCGCGTTGATCAGCAGTCGGAATCCGAACCACATCAGGTAGGCGGCGCCCAGAACTTTTACAACAAGCGCAGCCCAAGGGAGCGCAGCAAATACAACCCCGAGACCTGCAATTGCACAGGTGGACCAGAACAAATTGACCAGTACGATGCCTGCTACCAAGGCCAGAGCTTCTGACCGTGTAGCAGCTACCGCTTTATGGACCACTGCAACGAAATTTGGCCCAGGGATAACGACACCGGCCAGGTAGACCAAAAAGACCGTCAAAACGGCGGAACCATCAATCATGTGTTTCCTCGCGAGTCCTGTGGACGGTGTTCATTACGCAAATGAGTGTTCTAAGAGCAGGGCACTTACCTGAAATGCCAATGGTAGTCAGTTTGTTCTAGATCGATGGCAACTCAGACATCTCCACCAGCAGTTGTCCAAATGCATTGGCCGCGGGCGTCTTTCCCGTGACACTCCATATCAGTCTGAAATCAGCATCCAGCAGCGGTGGCAGGCCATGTTGGCCGTCAATGACCACCATGCCAGGCTCTAGATCGCCCAGCGGTAGAGCGGTGACGGCAAGTCCCGCCAATACCGCCGCTCTCAGTCCTTGTTGACTTGGAGAGGTAAAGGCGACCCGCCAATCTACGGTGGAACTCTCCAACGCATCTACGGCCACCTGGCGGTGCAAGCAGGGTGCTGGGGCAAACGCCAGTGGCAAAGGGGCATCGCCGGTAAATTCGAAATTCTGCGCAGCGGCCCAGACAAACCGGGTTTCGCGCAGCACGGTACCGCCGGCCTGGCTGCCCGGCAATGCCATGACCACGGCCAGATCGAGCCCGTCGGCATCAACCAGTGCGCGCAGATCGAGGTAGGTGCCGACGGTTACATCCAGGCGTACGGCGGGAAATTGTCTGGCGAACCGAGTCAGTAACGGCGGCAGGCCGTCGCCGATAAAGTTTTCTGGCACACCGAAGCGCACGGCCCCGAATACCGACGACGCTTCGAAACGTCGGGAGAGGGCGTCTTGTGCTCTGAGGATTTGTTCGGCATGGCGCAGAAAATCTTCACCATCTTCCGTCAGTGTCAAACGTCGGGTAGTGCGTACCAAT
Source organism: Pseudomonas sp. Pseusp18 (assembly GCF_059506005.1). Classification (NCBI taxonomy): domain Bacteria; kingdom Pseudomonadati; phylum Pseudomonadota; class Gammaproteobacteria; order Pseudomonadales; family Pseudomonadaceae; genus Pseudomonas; species Pseudomonas sp. Pseusp18. The sequence goes on along the minus strand of NZ_CP169240.1, from coordinate 4,046,327 downwards.
AGCGTGGTACCGACCTGTTCTTCCAAACGCCGGATCTGATGACTGATCGCTGACTGGCTCAAATGCAGCCGCTCTGCGGCACGAGTGAAACTACCGGTGTCCTTGATCGCGAAAAAAGCACGCAACAGAGCTGGGTCGAAGTCCATTAAGTCAACTCATGACGAATATTAATAAAACCTACGAAATTAAATCATTTCTGTCATTTTTTAATTGCTTCCAGAATGCGGCCGGTCACTTGGACTTGTGCCGGGTGACGCTGGCGAGGCTATCGCGTCTCTACTCCTGACGGCGTTCAGAGCGGTCTTGCCAGTGCCCATCAACTTGATCTGGAAGATCACGATGCAGTTCTCTTCTTCGCAAAAGGATATTTTCACCATCGCCGCCGTGTGCCTGGCGTCGCTGATGTTCGGCTTGGAAATCTCGAGCGTGCCGGCAATCCTGCCGACTCTTGAATCGGTTCTGCACAGCGATTTCAAAGATATGCAGTGGATCATGAATGCCTACACCATCGCCTGCACCACGGTGCTGATGGCCACCGGCACATTGGCGGATCGGTATGGGCGCAAGCGAGTGTTTGTCATCAGCCTGGTGCTTTTCGGCATTACCTCACTGGGCTGTGGATGGGCACAAAGCGCCAGTGTGTTGATCGCAAACCGTTTCCTGCAAGGTATGTCCGGTGGTGCCATGCTGATCTGTCAGGTGGCCGTGCTGTCTCACCGGTTCCAGTCGGGAGTTGCGCGCGGAAAAGCGTTCAGTGCCTGGGGAATCGTGTTCGGTATCGGTTTGGGGTTTGGCCCGATAATCGGCGCCGTTATCGTGGCGTTGTCGAGTTGGGAATGGGTGTTTCTGGTGCATGCGCCCATTGCCGTGCTCGCGCTGGTGCTGGTGATCGCCGGTGTCGATGAGTCACGTGATCCGCAGCGTCGCAGGCTGGATGTGTTGGGCATTATTTCGCTGTCACTGGCAGTGTTTGGCCTTTCCTGGTTCATCACCCAGGGCGCGGGGGAGGGTTTCTCCAGCGGTTCGGCCATCACTTGTCTGGTTGTGGCAATGCTCAGCTTTATCGTCTTTGTCGTTGCGCAGCGACGCTATGTCGATCCGATGTTCGACTTCTCGGTATTGCGCATCCGTCGCTTCTCGGGTGCCTTGCTAGGGTCGGCAGGCATGAACTTCAGCTTCTGGCCGTTCATGATTTACCTGCCGCTGTACTTTCAAAATAGCCTGGGCTACGCCAGTGTCGGCACCGGTCTGGCACTGCTGGCCTATACGCTGCCGACGCTGGTTGTTCCCCCGTTAGGTGAACGGCTGGCGCTGCGCTATCGACCTGACGTGGTGATTCCCGCAGGTTTGTTCACCATAGGATTGGGGTTCCTGCTGATGAAATGGGGCAGCAGTGTCGCGCACGCCAGCTGGCTGACGATGCTTCCAGGCTGTCTGATCGCCGGAATCGGACTGGGGCTGACCAATACACCTGTGACCAATACCACCACCGGATCGGTGCCCAGTGAACGTGCCGGCATGGCATCGGGCATCGATATCAGCGCTCGCATGATCAGCCTTGCAATCAATATCGCGCTGATGGGATTCATCTTGGTGGAAGGTATCCTGTCTTCCCTGCGCAACCAGTTGTCTGGCTCGCCCGATGATGGGCAACTGAGATGGCTGGCGGAGAATATTTCGGCCGGCAACTCTGCCGTGTTGGTGCCGACTGGCCAAGGGATCACGATTCCGGTCGATGTCGCCAACGCAGCTTTGGCGCATGGGTTTGGCTGGGTGATGCTGTATGGCGGTATTGCTGCATGGGTGCTGGTGGTGGCAAGTTACCTGGTCTTTCGTTCGAGCAAAGCCGTTCATTCTCAGCGCTGACTGTCATTCGAAGGACTGCTTCTGGCCGTTATCCATCTGATGCAAAAGCCAGTTGTCCCTGACCATGCAACCGAGCCGATGCGCTCGACTATCGGTCCAGTAGAGGTGCCAACAGCGCACACATGCCGCGCCAGTGCGAGCCCTCCCAGTAAATCCGTTGGCAGGCATCGCAGCGCAGGAAGTGCGAATAGAGGACGCCAACGCGTGGCGGCACTTGCGGCCGGGCCAGTTCCGGGCTGATCTCGTGCAGCGGCAGGTTGCAATGGAGGCACAGGCTGAATGGCCGTGCGCTACGCGCCAGGTCGAGGCGCTCGTACAATTCGCGCAGCTGCAGCGACGGTTTCAGGGCATGCACGTAACAGCCGTGGCTGATGATCCGCCGCTTGAGCAGTTCGCGGTCGCGGGTTAGCACGATGCGTCCTTGCTGCGCGGCGATTTCGGCGATCTCGGCATCGTCGAAGCCATTGTCGTAGAGGGTGTCGAAGCCGCTCATGCGCAGCAGGCTGGCCAGCCCGCCAAGGTGCGCATCAGCAACGAAGCGCAGCACCCGTAAAGGTTGTGCACGAACCTTGAGCAACGGACTGATGTCCAGCGTTTCGAACTTGGGATACACCGCCAACCGGTCACCGTCGAAGATCACCCGCTCGAAGCCCACCGACTCGCCGTTGAGCAGCACCATCTCGACTTCGGTGTGCGGTATCCCGAGCGCCTCGATCATGTGCTTGACCGTCGCCCCTCGCGCGCACTCGCAAGTGAAGGACTGCCGCCGTCGCTCGGCCGGCAGGAAATCGTTGAGCTCCTCGTAGAAGCGGAAAGTTGCACGGGTCATGCTGAACAGTATGGCAGGGCTGCAGGAAGAATGAGTCCAGCTGCTCGGCAGAGGGCAGGAGGGATGGACTATCAGGTTGAGCCAGCGCCTTCGAGCGACCCTGCGATCGCTCGAAGGCGCTCCGGTTACTTCAGGTTGCCGCTGAGGAATTGCTGCAGGCGCTCGCTCTTGGGGTTGCCCAATACGTCCTCGGGCGCACCTTGCTCTTCGACCCGCCCCTGGTGCAGGAACAGCACCTGGTTCGACACTTTGCGCGCAAAGCTCATTTCGTGGGTCACCATGATCATGGTGCGGCCTTCTTCGGCCAGACCCTGGATCACCTTGAGCACTTCGCCCACCAACTCCGGGTCCAGGGCCGACGTCGGCTCGTCGAACAGCATGATTTCCGGTTCCATGCTCAGGGCACGGGCAATGGCAACCCGTTGCTGCTGACCACCCGAGAGAAACGCCGGGTATTGATCAGCAACCCGTGCCGGCAAACCGACCTTGTCCAGGTAGCGCCGGGCGCGATCCTCTGCGTCCTTCTTGCTGACACCCAGCACCCGGCGTGGAGCCATGGTGATGTTTTCCAGCACCGTCATGTGGCTCCACAGATTGAAGTGCTGGAACACCATCGCCAGGCGAGTGCGGATGCGTTGCAGTTCGTTGGCGTCGGCCACGCGCATGCCGTGGCGGTCATGGACCATTCGAATCGGCTGGTTGTCCAGACTCATGGCACCGTCGTTGGGTGTTTCCAGGAAGTTGATGCAACGTAGAAAGGTGCTCTTGCCCGAACCACTGGCGCCGATCAGGCTGATCACATCGCCGGTCTTGGCGTTCAGCGAAACGCCCTTGAGGACTTCATGGTTGCCGTAACTTTTGTGCAGGTTTTCAACGGTCAGTTTGTACATGAACAAGCATCCTGAATTAGTGAGCCGGGCCGAGGAAGGACAACCAACGGCGTTCAGCCAGGCGGAACAGACCGACCAGGGAGAAAGTGACTGCCAGGTAGATCAACGCGGCGAGGCCGAACGACTGGAAGGTCAGGAAGGTCGCCGAGTTGGCGTCCCGCGCGACTTTCAGGATGTCCGGGATGGTCGCGGTGAAGGCCACGGTGGTCGAGTGCAGCATCAGAATCACTTCGTTGCTGTAGTAAGGCAGCGAGCGACGCAGGGCGGACGGCATGATCACGTAGGTGTACAGCTTCCAGCCGGTCAGCCCGTAGGCTTTGGCCGCTTCGACTTCACCGTGGTTCATGCTGCGAATCGCCCCGGCGAAGATCTCCGTGGTGTAGGCGCAGGTGTTCAGGGCGAAGGCGAGGATGGTGCAGTTCATCGCATCGCGAAAGAACGCATCCAGTACTGGCTGAGCCCGCACCGCGGCCAGGCTGTAAATGCCGGTGTAACAGATCAGCAGCTGAATATAGAGCGGCGTACCGCGAAACAGGTAGGTGTAGAACTGCACCGGCCAGCGCACCCAGACATTGCTTGAGACCCGGGCGATCGACAGCGGGATCGACATCACAAAACCGATGAAGATCGAAGCACTGAGCAGCCAGAGGGTCATGGCCAGTCCGGTGATGTGATTACCGTCCTGGAACAGAAAAGGTTTCCAGTATTCCTGCAGTAGCTCGATCATCGAACGGCCTCCCGGGTGCCTGCGGCGTAGAAGTTTTCCATCCGGCGCAAGACGTAGTTCGAAACGGTGGTGATCACCAGATAGATCAAGGCGGCCAGAATCAGGAAGAAGAACAGCTGATAGGTGCTCTTGCCCGCGTCCTGGGCCACCTTGACCAGATCGGCCAGGCCGATGATCGACACCAGCGCGGTGGCCTTGAGGATCACCATCCAGTTATTACCGATGCCCGGCAGGGCAAAACGCATCATTTGCGGGAACACCACCAGGCGAAAGCGCTGAGCGCGGGTCAGGCCGTAGGCGGTAGCCGCTTCCATCTGACCTCGCGGTACGGCAAGGATGGCGCCACGGAAGGTTTCGGTGAAATAAGCCCCGTAGATGAAACCCAGAGTAATGACCCCGGCGCTAAAGGGGTTGATCTCGATGTATTCCCATTCCATGAAGTCGGTAAACAAGGACAGCCAGGTTTGCAGGCTGTAGAAGATCAACAGCATCAGCACCAGGTCCGGCACCCCGCGAATCAGCGTGGTGTAGGCCTGCGCAGGGACGCGCAGCAGTGCCGATTTCGAAAGCTTGGCGCTGGCGCCGATCAGGCCCAGGCCAACGCTCACCAGCAAGCACAGAAAGGATAATTTGACAGTCATCCAGGAGCCTTGCAGCAACAACGGGCCGAAACCCTGAAGGCTAAAGTCTGACAGCCCAAGAATCTGCAATAGGTTTTCTAGCATTGAGCAGCCCTACGTCAATCAAAAAAGAGCCCATCCGGAAATGGGCGCAGGGTCATTATTTGCCGCTGTAGAGATTCAGATCGCCAAAGTGCTTCTGCTGGACAGCCGCATAGGTGCCATTGTCGTGCAGTGCCTTGATACCTTTGTTCAGCAAGGCCTGGAGCTCGGCGTTGCCTTTGACTAGACCCACGGCGGTCTTGGCTGGAAGCAGGGGATTTTCGACCGGCTCGCTGACTTGGAAGTCGGCGCCTGGTGGCGATTTCAGGAAGCCCAGTTCGGCTTGCAGCATGTCCTGGATCGAGGCATCGAGGCGTCCGGAGATCAAGTCAGCGTACACCTGGTCCTGGTTGGCGTAGGCCTGTGTCTCTACCCCGGCCTTGTCCAGCACGGCCTTGGCGTAGGCTTCCTGGATGGTGCCTTGCTCGTAACCGACTTTCTTGCCCTTGAGGGAGGCCGGATCGGTGCCGATGGCCGCGCCTTTCTTGAATACCAGCGCGGTCGGGCCAGAGAACAGCTCGTTCGAGAAATCGATGACTTTCTCACGCGCCGGCGTGACGGTCATGGAAGAGATCACGCCATCGAACTTGTTGGCCTTGAGGCCGGGAATCATGCCGTCGAAGTCGCTTTCAACCCACTTGCACTTGACCTTCAGCTCCGCGCAGATCGCGTTGCCCAGGTCGATGTCGAAGCCCACCAGGCCGCCGTCGGCGGCCTTGGATTCGAACGGCGCATATGAGGGGTCGACGCCAAAGCGCAACTCCTTGTACTCCTTGGCCAGCGCAGAACCGGCAGCCACACACAAAGCCAATGCAGAAAGAGTGAGAAATGCTTTTTTCATTATTTTATTCCCAGGGACCATCGAAAGCGCTTGTGCCGCAAGAGCGCGTGTACTGCGTTGCGAAATGTCCTATGCACACGCAAGTACTTGTACAGACAAGCATATGCAATCACCCGGCCAATTCGCCGATTGGGCGTTTGAGAAAACGCGTACAGCGCTCTGGGATGGGCTTGGCAGGCAGGTGAGCGCAGGGGGTGAGGCAGCCTGTGAGGCTGTTACCCAAGCAAGTTTTTACGCCCGGCTGGGGTATGCGGTAACAAATTGTGAGAGGGGTCCCGACTTCCTGGCTCAATCCTTGATGTGAACAAAAAAATCCCGGAAACATTTTCTGTTTCCGGGATTTTTCGTTGTTACGCAGGGGAGATGCGGTGATCCCGTCGGCCGTGTTGGCGCGCGGGCGATTTATTCATTTTATGTTTTGCACAAGCATCACGCTTCCAGAAGGCTACGAAGTTTCAAGATGGCACTGTCGGGCGTGGTCAGAACGGGGAGGCCGCTTGCCTGACTTGCCTGTTGCGCAGCACGGGCCATGGAAAATTGCGCGAAGCACAGCAGTTCGCCGTTTGTGACCGTACGAGCCATATCCGTAATCAATTGGTCATGACGATCGGCGTTACCCTTGCGCAATTCGTCGAATGCCTCAGGGCAGACATGTGCAGAGAGTTCGCTCGCTACGCCTTGTTGCCGCGCGAAGCTTTGAAACTCCTCGGTCATGGAAGTGATTGCCAGAGGGAATGTCGACAGGATGGAGATTTTCCGGCTTCGTTGAATGGCCTCCTCGATCATGGCTTCGTTCGGTTTGAGGATCGGGATACTCAGGGAGCGTTTACACAAATCAATGGCATCGCCGAATGCCGAGCAGGTAAACAAAATGGCATCTGCGCCTGACTCAGCGGCATAAGTGGCGAGCTTCAAAAACCGTTGGCTCATCGCCGGAGTGAGTTCACCGGCGTCTGCCAGATCGCGGGAAAGAGAGTCTTCCAGCAGATTCGCCAATCTGGCCTCAGGCCAAAGCCGAGAGAAGGCCTCGGTTATCGGCGCGATGGACAGAGGCGTGGCATGGATCAAATAGATGAGCGGTGCAGGCATGACGTTTCCCAGGGCTGTAGGGGGGCAGATATATCCGTTCCGCGAAAACACTCAGGCCTTGACCCAACGCTGACGGCTCCAGCTGCTCAATGTATCGACAGCCAATACCAGTAACAACATCGCCAGGATAACCGTGCTGGCTTGAGCTTCCTGAAACAGGCTGAGGCTGACATAGAGCATTTGCCCCAAACCACCGGCGCCGACGAAGCCGAGCACACTGGCCATGCGGATGTTGTTTTCCCAGCGGTACAGGATGTACGCCAGTAGCTGTGGCAACAGGTTGGGCAGGGTGCCGTAACAGAAAGCCCATACGGCATTGGCGCCCTGCAGGCGGATCGCGTCGGCCGGTTCCGGAGGGGTGTTTTCCAGTGCTTCGGCGAACAACCGGCCGAGCACGCCGGTGGTGTGCAGGGCCAAGGCCAGGGTGCCGGCGTTGGGGCCGAGCCCGGCGGCCAGGACCATCAGTGCGGCCCATACCAGTTCCGGCACCGCGCGCAAGGCGTTGAGCACCAGGCGTGACGCGCTCTGCAAAGGCCAGCCGTAGCGCCCGGCTGCGGGCAATGCCAATAACAGGCCGAACACCGCCGCGAGCAGGGTGCCAAGGGCCGACATGGCCAGGGTTTCCAGGGCGCCGTGGCCGATGGCTTGTAGATGGCTCGAGCTCAGGTCCGGGCTGAGAAAACGCTGGGCATAAGCGCCCATCTGCTTCAGGTTGCCGGCGCCGCCGAGCTCTCCGAGGTCGATGCCCAGGTAGTTGAACGAGGCGATGACCGCTGCGCCGATGCACAGAAGCAGTGCCAGGTTGAACAGGCGATTCATGTCAGCCTCCAGCGCAGCAGGCGGCTGAGTTGATCGGCGAGCAGCACCAGGACGAGGAACGTCAGTAACAGACTGGCCACTTCACCGCCGGCGAACATACGCAACGACAAATCCATTTGCTGGCCCAGGCCGCCGGCACCGACGAAGCCCATCACCACCGAGGCGCGGATTGCGCATTCCCAGCGGTACACCGTGTACGACAGCAGTTCCGCAGCGACATTGGGCAGGATTCCGTAGCAAAAGGCAGCAAGCCGTCCACTGCCGGACTGCAGTAGCGCGTGTACCGGGCGCTGGTCGACCGACTCGAAAATTTCCGCGTAGACCTTGCCCAACATGCCGCTGTAGGTGATGGCAATGGCCAGTACTCCGGCAGTCGGGCCGAGGCCGACGGCGCGCACGAACAGCAAGGCCCAGACGATTTCCGGCACGCTGCGCAGGAAGATCAGTAAACCGCGTATGGGCCAACGCAGCAGTTGGCCCCAATAGCTCGGGTGGCCAGCGCGGGAGGCGGCAGACAGCGACAGAGCACGACTGGCGAGCAGGCCGGCGGGAACAGCCAACAGCAACGCCAGGGCCATGCCGGCCGTGGCGATGGCCAGGGTCTGCAGGGTGGCCTGCAACAACAACTGGATGAACTCGTCGCCATGGGCCGGTGGCCAGAAGGCGGATACAAACCGGCCCATCTCGCTCTGACTATCACTCGCCGCCAGTACACGGAGGTCCAACTCGCTGAAGCGGATGCCGGGCCACAGCAAGGCAAGGGCCAGCAGGGTGAGCAGCAGACGGGGCAGGGCGGCCGGATCGCGGGTGTCAGACGTCAGCATCGGGGGATCTGCACACTCAAGGGAGCCGGAGGAATCGGCGAGGATTGCAACTGCTCATTGGCGTAGAGCTTGTCGAGCAGCTCGCGATCGACGGCGCTGGCCGCAAGGTCGAACAGGATCTGTCCATCACGCAAGCCGATGATGCGCGAAAAGTGCGCCAGGGCGAGGTCCACCGCGTGCAGGCTGGCGACCAGGGTGACGTTCTGCTCCCGGGCATGGCGGCACAGCACCGAAAGCGTGTGCTGGGCCAACACCGGGTCCATGGCCGATACCGGCTCATCGGCCAGCAACACCTCGGGCGCTTGATATAACACGCGGGCAATGCCTACGCGCTGTAGCTGTCCACCGGACAGTTGCTGGCAATGCGCGAACAACTTGTCACTCAGATCCAGCCTGGCCAATGCCGCGCGTGCGCCCGGAACATCCAGCGGATGCAGCAGGTTCAGCAGGCTCTTGCCCAGACCCCACTGACCCAGCTTGCCGGCCAGCACCGCGGTGACCACGCGTTGGCGCGGGGGCAGGGGAGGCGCCTGATGGATAAGGCCGATGCGCGCGCGCAGCCGCTGGCGTTGACGGGCAGAAAGCTGCCAGACACGCTCGCCGAGCACCTGCAGCTCGCCGTTGCCCGGTCGCAGGGCGGTGGCCAGCAGGTTGAGCAGGCTCGACTTACCCGCGCCGGACGGGCCGATGATCGCGACCTGTTCGCGTGCACCGATGTGCAGATCCACGCCACGCAGCGCCTGGACACCGTTGGCGTGGGTAAGGCTGACCTGGGTCAGATGCAATGTCATTTGAGCAGTTCGGCGGCGCGTGCGGCTTCCTCGATACCCTTGTAGTTCTCAGGCTTGGTTTCGATGAAGCGGCTGGCGGCCTGCAGGTCCAGAATCTCCTTGTCTTTCGGGTTCGCCGGATCGAGTGCAAGGAAGGCTGCCTTTATCTTGGCTGCCAGTGCCGGGTCGAGGGTTCCGCGCACCGTCCAGTTGTAGTCGAAGTACGCTGGGGTGGTCGAAAACACTTTGACCTTGGTGGTATCGACCTTGCCGGCAGCGACAAGTTTTTCCCACACGCTGGCGTTGAGCACCCCGGCGTCGACCTTGCCGGCCTGGACCCAGGCAACGGTGGCGTCATGGGCGCCGGAGTAGCCCACGCGGCTAAAGTACGTTTCCGGCTTGATGCCTTCCTTGAGCATGAAATAGCGCGGCATCAGACTGCCGGAAGTGGAGGACACCGAGCCGAAGGCAAAGGTCTTGCCCTTGAGATCGGCGAGGGACTTGACGGCTGGGTCGGCGGTGATGAATTTGCTGGTGAATTGGGCGTCCTGTTCGCGCTGCACCAACGGAATGGCATTGCCGGTTTTCAGGCGTGCCTGCACGAACGTGAAGCCGCCTAGCCAGGCCAGATCGATGCGATCGGTAGCCAGCGCCTCGACCACCGCCGGATAGTCGCTGACAGGTACGAACTCGACCTTCATGCCTAATTGTTGTTCCAGATAGGCGCCAAGCGGCTTGAACTTGCGCAGCAGTTCGGTAGGGGCCTCATCGGGAATCGCGCTGACTTTCAGGGTCTCGGCGGCTTGCGCCAGCAGGGTGCAAAAAGACAAGGACAAGCCGACGGCCAGTGCCAGGGTACGCTTGAGCATGGAAGATCTCCGGTGCATTTACGGAAGAATGTCGAGGCGCCTGGCACAAGGTGATTGCTGCGTGGCGCTTTGTGAGGGTAGCCGAAATGGAGCGAAATTGACTGCTTTTGGGCTATTGCTGTTTATTGCGAAGGGCGGCATACGGCCCATCGCGGACGTTGGCAGGATCCCGAATCGGCTGTGGATTCAACCGGTCGACGCACTAGAGCATCACGCTGCGTCAATGCCTGTTGCAACCGCCGAGCCACTGCTACGCCAGGACAATACGTTTGAGCTTGGCGTTCAGTGCGGCGAACGCCGCTTCGGTACTGGCCTTGTGGTTGGTGATAAGCACGTCGATGCGTTCTGGCGGGCAGAAAGCGACGCGGCTCTCCACGCCGATCTTGCTGTAGTCGGCGAGGATGACCACGCCTTCGGCATTGTCGGCCATGGCGCGCGCCACTTCGGCTTCGCGGTGGTCGTAGTTGCTGGCACCGCGCTGGGCGTCGATGCCGACGGGCGATAACAGCGCGAGGTCGGCCCGATAGCGGCCAATTTCCGCCACCGTGGTGCCGCCAACCGTAGCGGGAGCACGGTCGGCGAGCGAACCGCCCAGTACGATCACCTCGTTGTGCTGGCCGCCTGGCACAGCGGGATTACGCAATTGCAGCGCCACGTTGAACGAGTTGGTGATCACGGTCAGCCCTCCCAGCTTGGCCAGCTCTTCGGCGAGGATGACGGTGGTGGTGCCCGCGTCGATAAACACAGTCTGTCCGTGCGACAGCAGACTGACCGCTGCGCGCGCGAGGTCACGCTTGAATTTGACGTTGATGTTCGCCCGCTCGGCGATGGGCGCTTCGTCCTCAACGCGGATGGCGCCGCCGTGTATCCGCTTCAACTCCCCCTGTTCTTCCAGAGCGACCAGGTCGCGTCGCACCGTCTCGCGTGAAACGTTCAGCTCCGTGACGATGCGGTCGGTGGTGACGCGCTGCAAAGTCGATAGTAGTGCTCGGATCCGCTGGTAACGCTCTTCTTGCCACATACCGGGTGTCCCTGCTGTTCGAGTCGCTGTCCGAGCACGCATTGTGGAGGGGCGTCAGTCGCTGTCAAGTTTGGCGCGGCCTCATGATCATTGGGCTGGCGCAGCCTGCGCGTCATATTTGTGCGATGTTAAGGCATTATTGTTTTTTTGTGTATTTGGAGCTAGCCTCGTGGCCGGGCGGTTTCTTCCCCTCGTCCGCATTTCGAAACACGCTTTCGCTTTCGCCATCGCCTCGGTTGCAACCTCTCATCTAGAAGTAGGAGCTATGCCATGCAGCGTCGCCAGTTTCTGAACACCCTCGCCACCGTTTCCGTTGTCAGTCCGCTGTTGTTGTCATCCCGCATAACGCAAGCCGCCACGCCCCCGGCCACACCAAGTGCGCTGGACCCGGCGCGCTGGTCGCCGCTCAACCAAAAGCGTCTGCAGGCGGTGATCGATGAGCACGGCGTCAAGAGCGCGTCCTACCGCCCTGACCAGCGCCCGTACGCGGTGTTCGACTGGGACAACACCTGCATCATGAACGACTGTGAAGAAGCGCTGCTGGTCTACCAGATCAATCATCTGCAGTACAAGCTGACGCCCGATGAGTTCGCTGAGGTGGTGCGTCAGGACGTGCCGAACGGCGCGTTCATGAAGGACTACACCACGGTGGACGGCAAGCCGGTCAAGATGGAAGACATCGCCAGCGACGTGGAAGCGGATTACCGCTGGTTGCACGCCAACTACAAGGGACTCGCCGGCGACAAGAGCCTGGAAGAGATTCAGGCCAGCGAGCAGTACAAGGATTTTCTCGCCAAGCTCTACTTTATGTACGACGCGATCTGCGACAGTTACCCGGTGGAGATCGGCTATAAGTGGATTCTGTATTTCTACAAGAACATGACCACGGCTGAGTTGCAGGCGATGGCCGAGGCTTCCAACAACTACGCCATCGGCGACGCGCTGCGCAAGGTCAAGTACGAGAGCTCACGCACGTTGCCGGGCAAGGCCGGGGTGGTGGCGGATACGCACTTTCATGGCATCCGCATCCATGAGGAAATCCGCGGCCTGATGCACACGCTGCGCGCCAACGGCATCGACGTCTATGTCAGCACCGCCTCGATCGACGATGTGGTACGCGTGTTCGCGGGCAATCCTCATTACGGATACGGCGTGCCGCCTGAGAACGTGATCGGCCTGCGCATGGCGATGGAAGGCGGCAAGTACACCACTCGTTATCAGCCGGACTGGCACTTCAACTACGGGCCGGGCAAGACCGTCGGCATCAAGAACGTGCTGGTTAAACAGAAGGGCTATGGCCCGGTGTTGGTGGCTGGCGACAGCGATGGCGATGCCTGGATGTTGCGCGACTTCAACGATACGGCGGTGGGGGTGATCGTCAACCGCATGAAGAAGGGCGAGATCGGCGCCGACAGCCAGCAGGCCGCTACCCAGTTGGGCACCCCGAACGCCCGCTTCATCCTGCAGGGGCGCAACGAGCACACTGGCCTGATGATTCCAGACGAGAAATCGCTCAAGTACGGTAAAGACGAGCTTAAGCTGCTGGCTTGATGGCACTGGCTCGCGGGTGGCCGGCGGCCATCCGCGAGCCGCAGTGCAACTCGCCTTGTACCTGCGGGAATGATGATTCTGCGTCGGAAAGTCGATACCACTACCGGCCCGAGTGAGTCAGTCGTATCGAGTCAAAATTGTGAGTGGCCCTGGAATTACGAGGCGCGCCCCACGGACCGCTTTTGGCCGTTTGCAGCCGGTCGCGAAGGGCAGAAATTCATCGCGTTCACTAAGATCTGAGGTGTTGGTAGTCAAACGGAGGCGCGCAATGAATCGGTCATCGCTATTTTTCGGATCGTTCAGCATCGCCTTTAGCGCGACAGCCGCTGTTCCACCGCCCATGGGCCCATTCGATGTGATCGAATGGCCGGCCACTCTGAAGGAGGCCCCTTCGCAAGGCGCTACACTTGGGGCGTTCGTCATTCAATTCGAGAAAACAACGCTAGCGCAGGTGATGAGCGAAGCTTCCGTTGGCACCCTCGCACATCGAGGCGATGCAGGTGCAAGTGTGTATTGGTTGTGCTTCACCCAGCCAAGTGTCGGCGTGCGGATATGGATCATCTCGAATGCCGAGATGGGCGGGGACAGCCACTATGTGACCAGTGTCGTCGCCGAAAAACTCAAGACTGCACAGCCGAGCAGTGACTGTCCTGCGTTACCGGCACCGTTGCATCCTGTGTCATTTGCCAATCACCTATGGCCAGGTTCTACAGATATAGATATTCAAAGAGTGCTCGGGATGCCTTCACATCAGAATGGCGCATGGCGGACTTTCGACTTCCAGGGCAGAAAGCAAGGCAAGTGCGAAGGCGGATACGACGTGTATAACTGGCTGTGGACCCGGTCGGACAACGGGCGCATCAACAGGATTGATGCGGGTCAAATAACTAGCTGCTAGTCGCACTTTTGATACCGCTTCTGATCAGAGGCAGCTTCACGTAGTGAGGCAGTCAGACAACGGATATGGCCACCTTGAACGGCCGCCTATGAGCTAGAGGCAGGATGAATAAGCCAGGCATATTGCGCAAGCAGTGCCGCAATCAAACCGATGTATGCGGGTGACGGACTTATGAAATAGTGCTTTGTAAAGGCGTACGGGCTCATGTGTCATAGTCATGTGAACCCCGCATGAGGCGGCTCTCAACCCAGTATGGATGCGACGGACACACAATGAACACTGCTCAACTATCGATTCGACAGTACATCAAAGCCAAGGACGGCAACCGTCCACATTTGTTAGACCAGGCCTTTGCGCCGGACGCGATCCTGGACATGGTCGTGCGCACCGGATCCATCTCGTTTCCACCCCACGTCGAAGGCCTTGGGCCTATCGGTGATGTGCTGGTCAGGCGGTTCGGCCAGACCTTCGAAAACGTCTATACCTTCTGCCTGGGACACCCACCTGAACCGCAGGCCAAAACATTTCAGTGCAAATGGCTGGTCGGCATGTCCGACAAGCACTCCGGCGACGCCCGGGTCGGTTGCGGTCTGTATGAATGGCAGTTCAGCCCCGAGTCGGGGCTTGTCCAGAGGCTCACTATCACCATCGAGCACATGAAAACCCTGCCAGCGACTGATCTGCACTGCATCATGGAGTGGCTATCGCATCTGGATTACCCATGGTGCTGCCCGCAAGCGTTAGTGAGCAATGCTCCAGACATAGACTCGCTTGAAGAGGTGATCCAGTACGTTACGGCCAATATTCCAACTCGCTCCTCGCCGGTGGACGGGGCGTCGCTATCTCAATAGTCGCTCAACCTGTGCCAACTCCCAGGTGCTCAGCAAACTGACCGGGTCAGTGCCGTAACGCCAGGCCTGGAGCGTGCCTTCGCGACCGTCCGGACTTCGGCAGTGTTGGCAGTGGTGCAAGCGGTTGCCGTCGAAGTCGAGGGTCAGACGCCAGCCTTCGATATCGACCTGTACCTGACCGGGTTCACTCGGTTCGTGGAGGCGCCGCAACGGGAGGACTTCCAGGGCGGCGTCTCGCAGGCGTTGGCAGACTTCGCGGGCGGTGAGGGCGGGTATCGGGGTTAGGCTCTGCAAGGTCATTCTCATTCTTGGGAGTAGCTTTTGGAGCATTGTAAGACACGCCGGCGTCATATCACCGGATACGGATTTTCGGTGTCACGGACATGCCGACTCGCAGCTTCGCCGCCGCGGGCTGATCGGGATCGATGCGAATGCGTACAGGCAAGCGCTGGACGATTTTCGTGAAGTTGCCAGTGGCGTTGTGTGGCGCAATGGCGGAGTAGGTGACTCCGCTGGCCGGTCCCAGGCTGTCCACCGTTCCTTGCAGCGTCTCGCCGGGCAAGGCATCCACCTCGATATCCACGGCTTGACCCTTTTGTACGCGCGCCAGTTGCGTCTCCCTGTAGTTGGCCGTGACATAGACGGCATCGAGCGGAACAATCGCCAGCAAGGGTTTCCCTGCATTGACGAAGGCGCCGATACGTACCGATTTCTGCCCGATCGTGCCGCCGATCGGCGCAGTGATGCGGGTATAGGAAAGTTTCAGCTCTGCGGTGCCTTGTGCGGCTTGCGCGTGGGCAAGAGCCGCCCTGGCTTTCTCCAGATCAGCTTTCAGGATATCCACTTGCTGCCGAGCGGCCTGTAAACCCGCCTGGCTCGTTTCCCCACGGGCCTGTTGAATGCTCAGTTGCGCTTCGGCCTGTTGCCGCGCTTGCACCGTTCCCGAGCCGTCGGTGGCCAGGTTGCGATAACGGGTCTGATTGACGCTGGCCAGCTTGAGCGCAGCATCATCTGCGGCAACGGCCGCTTGGGCCTGGCGGATGGCGGTTTCCTGCTGAATCAGGTGCGCTTGCAGGCTGGCGATGCCGGCCCGGGCACTGGCGACCTCGGCCTTCGCCGCGTTCAGGGCCGCAACGAAATCACGGTCGTCAATGATCGCAAGCAGATCGCCTTTCTTGACCAGCTGGTTGTCTTCGACCATCACTGAGTCGACCGTTCCCGACACCTGCGGTGCGACCGTGGTGAAGTCGGCGTGGACGTAGGCATCATCCGTGGACTGGGTCGATGCGCTGGATTCGGGGCGATTGAGATAGAGAACACCGCCGATCGTCACTGCAAGCAGTAGCACCGCGCTGATGATCCTGGCTTTCTTTGGCAAGGCCATGATGGGTTATCCGTGTGAGGAAGATGAAGAAGAGGAAGAGGGCGAGGCCACACGCACGTCGGGTGCGGGGATGTAGGTCAGCCGCAGCACCAGAGGAATCAATACCAGCGCCAGAATGCCCAGCACGCGATAGGCGTCGGCGATCGACAGCACCTGCGACTGCTGTCCGATGAGGTCCATCAATTGGGACGGCTCAAGCGCCAGGGCGTTATCTGCCAGGGCTGCATGGTCCAGCAGCATTTCCCCATGGAAACGACCGCGCACGGTCATCAGCTGTCCGACCACTGCCGCACCGGCCAGTGAACCGAAGGCGCGCAGGGTGTTGATGGTGCCGGACACATAAGGTCCTTCGGGGGGCTGCACAACGCTGGTGACCAGAAACAGCATCGATACCACCGCCATTGGCTGGCCGAACGCTTGCAGCGTTTGCACCACGACGAACTGCTCGCGGTTCCAGTCGGAGGTCAATTGCGCGCCGTAAAAGCATGCCAGTGCGATCAACAACAACCCCAACGTGAACACGATGCGCGCATCGACCCGCTTCTGATACAGCAGCAGCGCCACGACTGGCCCCAGGACCAATTGCGGCAAGGCGACGATCAAACCGATCGATGCCATTTGCAAGGGCCGGTAGTTCTGCAAAGGGCCGAGATAACTGGCCGGCAAGAGTGAGCTGGACATCAGCACCACCAACAGGCAGACGAACAGAATGCAGCCCAGCCCCAGGTTGCGGCGTCCGAGAATCTGCAGTTTGATGAACGGTGAGGGGTGATACCACTCGGTCAGCAGGTAGACGGCCAGCAGGGCCAGCCCGGCCACCAGCGATAAGGTGATCAAGGGCGAATGAAACCAGTCCAGCCGTACGCCTTGATCCAATGCAACGGTGATCAAGCCGAGCGCGGGCACACCGCAGGCCATGCCGGACCAATTGGCCTGCCCAAAGCGTGCGATCTGGATGGGCTCCCGAGGCAGTCCCCATCCGACCAACAATCCGGCGATGAGGGTCAGGGGAATGATCTGCCAGTACACCCAGCGCCAGTCAAACAGCCCATCCGTCCAGTACCCGGCCAGCCAGATCGAGAGATTGGGCGCGAAGGTCGCGGTCATCGCATACAACGCCAGCCCATACAGCCGGATGGGCGGTGGCAGGAATTTCAGCGCCGCCATCATCAGCAGCGGAATCGTCGTGCCGCAGGCAATGCCTTGCACAAACCGCAAGGTCAGCAGCAGGTTCAGATCGTGGATGAAGGGCAGGATCACCGCCAACAGCGCACAACTGCCGAGCATCCACAGTTCGAAGCGACGCAGCGTAAGCGTAATGGCGAACCACGCCGCAAAGGGCATGGCAATCAATTCCCCGGCACTGTACGCCGTGGTCAGCCAGGAGGCATCGTCGAGGCCAAAACCGAGTGCACCGCGTACATCGGCCAACGCCAATGCGCCGACGCGGGTGTTCAAACCCGCCATCATGGCTGCGATGAAAATCCCGACGAGACCTGCCATTGGGCGTATCGAGGGATTGGCCACGGGCGTTGTGGTAGCAGGGACGTGCGCTGGCGACAATGCGACTCCGTTCATTGGTCGGCCTTCGAAGGTGAAACGACCGGAGACGCGAGGGCAACCGATGAAGGTGCCGTCGGATGATCGATACCAGCCTGCGGGTCCCAACCGCCACCCAGCGACTTGTAGAGGTTGACCACGGTGAGCGTGGCGTTGGTCGCGCTGTCGTTGAGACTGGTTTGGCTGGCAAGCACATTGAGCTGCGCCGTCAGTACGCTCAGATAGTCCGTAGCACCTTGCTGATAGCCGCGTTCGGCAGACTGCAGTGCTTGCTTGTTCTGTTCATACGAATCCAGCAATTCAGCGTGCCGGCGTTGTTGTGCCGCCCAGGCATCCAGGGCGTTGTCCACTTCATGCCAGGCTCGCAATACCGTTTGCCGATAAGCCAGCGCGGCGGTTTTTTGCCGTGATTCGTTCAGGGCCAGACGCTGCATCAACCGTCCCCCCTGGAAGATCGGAAGGTAAACCGTCGGGCCTACGGAAAAGAAGCGCGAGTCCCAACTCGCGAGATCGCTGCTTTCAAAAGCTTCCACACCGACTTTTCCTTTCAAACCGATGCGTGGGTAGAAATCAGCCTTGGCCACACCGATGGCGGCTGTCGCGGCATGCAGTTGCGCTTCGGCACGCAGAATGTCGGGTCGCCGGTGAGCCAATTCCGAAGAGACACCGACCGGTACGCGGGTCGGCAGCGAAGGCAAGGGCATGGCGTCACGCAGTTGCGCATCGAGTGCGCGAGGCGGTTCTCCCAACAACAACGCCAACGCATTCATCAGGGCGTTGCGACGCTGGATCAGTTCGGGGACCAAGGCCTTGATCGTCGCCAATTGCGCGCGAGCGGACGAGGTTTCGAAGCGCGTAGCGACGCCGTTGCGCTCGCGGCTTTCGGCCAGGCCGAGGGTGCGTTCGGCAATCCTCAGATTTTGCTGCGCAATGTCCAGTTGTGCCTGCGTTCCGCGCAACTGCAAATAGGTGCGCGCCACTTCGGCGGACAAAGCCACCCGTGCCGCTTCGCGGTCATACACCGTGGCTTCCAGGGTCGCCGCAGCACCTTCGCGCGTGCGCTGGGCTCGGCCCCACAGATCGAGTTCCCAACTGGCATCGAATCCAAGTTGCCAGAAATTATCGGGGGCAGTAGGCGCTCCCAGGGCGGCGAACTTGCCATGTTCGCTGAGCCCCTCACGCGCGTAGCTGGCGTTGGCTGCTACGCTGGGCAGCAACTGCGAGGAGGCAATGCCCAGTTGTGCCCGGCTTTGTTCAATGCGTTCGGAGGCTATTTGCAGATCGAGGTTGTCAGCCTGCGCACGTGATTGCAGCTCGGCGAGCACGGCGTCGTTGAACAACAACCACCACTGGGAGGGCACTGCGGCGTCGGAAGTCAGGGCGGCGTTTGGGTAGTCCTGTCTGGGCGCTAGCACCGTTTGGTGAAGACCGTTTTCAGGCTTCACGAAGTCGGGGCCGACCATGCAGCCGGCCAGCGAAACTGCGCCTAGGGTTGCGATTGCGCACTGCCGAAATTGTGAAAGCAGCCGTTGAGAAGTCATTGCAGCGTCCTGTCGAGGAAGGGATCGCCCCAGGCCGATATCGGATGATGTCGGCCGAGCAGGGCGTCACCGAGCACGCAGCTGGCCGCGTGTGCGGGCGGTGCTGTCAGTGCACCGGAGTAAAAATGGGCTTGCTCTTGTCCTTCAACAGGACGACCAGAAACTTGGCGGGTTTGGTGAGACTGGCGTTGCGCCCGACCGTGTGGACGTCGTCCGGGCCTTCGTAGAAGGTCTGGCCCGGTGTCAGCGTGACGGATTCGCCGCCGCGCACGCCCATCACAATCGAACCCTCCAGCACATAGATGAATCCGTGTGCATTGTGCCGATGCACGGGATCGCCTCCACCCGGTGGAAACTCCACCGTGATCATCACCGCTTCCTTGCCGGGATAGTCCGCCAGTGCTTTGGTCATCAGCGGTGTTACCTGCGCCGGTGGCAATGCCTCCTGTGCGCCGGCGGTGCCGGTGGTCAACAGGAGCCCTATGGCGAAGGTTCTGAAAATGGACATGGCGTGTTCCTCGTTGTCGATTAGTAGATGGCGCAGCACCCTGGCGGGGCTGCGCCTGTGTGCCGATGCCTGATCAGGACAGGCCGGACTTGTCTACGCCGAATGCCTTGTCGTACGAGCCGGGCACGACCTGGAAGCCCACGTTGATGCGATTCCAGGCGTTGATCGACATGATCAGGAAGGTCAGGTCCGATATCTCCTTCTCGGACAGTTGTATACGAACACGCTCATAGAGCTCATCAGGCACGCCATGGGCGGGAATCTGGGTGAGGATTTCGGTCCATGCCAAGGCCGCGCGTTCGCGTGGGCTGAACAGCGTTGACTCACGCCAGATGGCGACATGGTGCATCCTGAGCGGCCGCTCGCCATGGATCGTGGCTTCCTTCACGTGCATGTCCACGCAGAAGGCGCAGCCGTTGAGTTGCGATGCCCTGATATCCACGAGATCGCGCAGCGACTCCTCGATGGCGCATTGCTTGAAGGCAAGGCTGAACTCGACGAACTTCTTGAACAGCTCGGGGGATTGCTTCTGGTAATCGATGCGCTGGGTCATGGTGAATCCTCTGTGTGAGAAATACGTAGGTGGAGATTCGATAGCGTCCTGCCTGGCTGACTGGCGCGGTCCTTAAGCCGATGTGCGGCTGAGCCAGTTCAGGAAGCGTGTCGGACCGATGTGCGCGTCGTCGCCCGCGACCAGGGATCGATCATTCAACTCATCGCCGAAGTAGCGCGCATGCACGTCGGCGATGACCTGCCGCTTGTCGTGGTGCGCGGCAAGAAACTTGCGTGCCAGTTCGTCGAGAGGAAAGCGATCGGGGCCGCCCACCTCGACGATGCCATTGACCGGTGCCCCGACCGCAAGATCGGCCAGCACCGCCGAGACGTCATCCGATGCGATGGGCTGGATAAGGGCAGGCGAGAGGCGAATCGTGTCGCCGTCGGCACCCGAATTGACAATGCCTTCGATGAACTCGAAGAACTGCGTCGAACGCAGGATGGTGTAGGGGATCTTCGACACCTTGATCAACGCTTCCTGGGCGACTTTTGCCCGGAAGTAACCGCTTTGCGGAAGACGATCGGGGCCTACGACAGAGAGCGCGACATGGTGCTCCACCCCAGCGGCCGCTTCGGCTGCAAGCAGGTTTCGACCGGACGTTTGAAAGAACTCCATGACGGCCCGGTCTTCAAATGAGGGGGAGTTCGCCACATCGACGACGACCTGGGCACCGGCAAGCGCTTCGGCCAGCCCCTCGCCGGTGAGGGTGTTCACGCCCGTACGTGGCGAGGCCGCCACCGTCTCGTGTCCATAGAGACGTAGCCTGCTGACAATGTTCGACCCGATCAGTCCGCTACCGCCAATAACGACAATTTTCATGTCCCGCTCCTCGGTTGGGTGTCGATCAAATTCGTTGCAGTGATCGATGTAGGGAGCATGCTCGCCAGCCGGGCGCGATACTTTGTCGAAGCCTTGGGTTTCCATTGAATTTGGCTTGGCTATTTGTCCAGGAACCCGTGTTATAAATCACGTCACCTGGTCGCCAATCGTCGGCCGGTAACCACGGGCATGTGCCCGGCGCGTGAGTACGGGACAGGAGCCCTGAATGCTATTGGTGTTTGATGACTGCGTGCTCGACCTGGACCGGCGCGAACTCCTTCGGGCCTCCCAGGTCGTTGCCACTGCGCCCCAGGTTTTCGACCTGCTGGTTTACCTGGCGCAGAACCGCGAGCACGTCGTTAGCCGGGACGACCTGATCAATGCGATATGGACTGGCCGAATCGTCTCGGAGTCGACCCTGGCCAGCCACATCAATGCGGTGCGCAAGGCGGTCGGTGACAACGGTCAGCAGCAGCGTGTGATTCGAACGGTGGCCCGCAAGGGATTCCGGTTCGTCGCCGACGTCAAGTCGCTGGATTGCGTTGGCCTTCCAGGCACCGAATCCGCCCCCTCGGTTCAAGCCTCTGCATCCGAGCCGGCGCTGCCAGCCAAACCGTCCATCGCGGTTTTGCCGTTCGTGAACTTGAGCGGGGACGAAGAGCAGGACTACCTGGCCGACGGCGTGGTAGGGGACATCATCGCGGCGCTGTCGCAGTATCGCTGGCTGTTTGTCGTCGCGCGCAACTCGAGCTTTACCTACAAGACCCGTACGGTGGACGTGAAACAAGTCGGTCGCGAACTGGGCGTTCGCTATGTGCTGGAGGGCAGTTGGCGCAAAGCCAACAATCGCGTGCGCATCACCGCCCAGCTGATCGATGCGACAACCGGGGCTCACCATTGGGCGGGTCGTTTCGAAGGTGTGCTGGGAGACATCTTCGAACTGCAGGACCAGATCACCGAAAGCGTGGTTGGTGCGATCGCGCCAGAGCTTGAGCGGGCGGAGATCGAACGTGCGAGGCACACGCCCACCGAAAGCCTCGACGCCTACGATTACTATCTGCGCGCAATGGCCAAGCTTCATCATGGCACCCGGGAGGCCATCGACCAGGCGCTGCCGCTCTTCCATAGGGCCATAGAGTTCGACCCGGATTTTGCATCGGCCTATGCGATGGCGGCCTGGTGTCATAGTTGGCGCAAAGCCAATCGCTGGATGACTGATCACCCGCGGGAGGTCGCGGAGGGTATCCGACTTGCTCGCCGGGCAGTGGAGTTGGACAAGGGCGATGCGGTCGCTCTCACCAGAAGCGGCCATACGCTTGGCTATCTTGCCGGCGACCTGCGGGGTGGCATTGCATTGCTGGACAAGGCACTCGTGCTCAATCCGAACCTCGCCGCCGCGTGGTTCCTCGGCGCGTTCCTCAGGCTCTGGCACGGCGAAACCGATGCAGCCATCGAGTACTTTACGCACGCCATGCGGTTCAGTCCCCTCGACCCGGAGCTGTACAGAATGCAAGCCGGAATGGCAGTCGCGAATCTCTTCGTGGGGCGCTTCGATACGGCGTCGTCATGGGCGGAGAAAGCACTTCGGGATTTGCCAGGTTTTCTGTTGGCCGTCGCCATCCTCGCAGCGAGCCATGCGCTTGCCGGACGGATGGCCGAAGCGCAGCGTGCGATGGACCATTTGCGTAAGCTCGATCCTGCGTTGTGCCTCAGCAATATCTCTGATTGGCTACCGATCCACCGGCCGGAGAATCTCGCCACACTGGTGGACGGTCTACGCAAAGCGGGACTGCCGGAATAAAGGAGAATCATCCATGTTCACGTTCTTGCAGGCTCACCCCTTGATCTGCGCCGCCACCCTGATAGTGATTGAACTGGCGCTCTGGCAGTTCATTGGTGCCTCGCGGCGCAACCTGCGGATGTGTGTGCGCGTCGGTATTTTTGTGCTGTTCTGCTGGGTCATGCTGTCTGTCGGTATCAGCCCCTTGCAGCCACCACTCTGGCCGGAGGATCCAGTACTGAACCTGATCGCCACGGTGTTGGGCATCAGCTGGTGGCTGTTTGCGGCCAGAGTACTGACCGTGATCCTGGGCAATGGCCTGATCTCTCGCGCCGGTCACAATGCTCGATTTCTCTACGATCTGATGGGGGCGTTGATTTTCCTGATCGGCATTGTCGGCGCCGCGGCCTATGTCTTGCAGCTGCCGGTCAAGGGCTTGCTGGCAACTTCCGGGGCGATGGCGGTCATTATCGGTCTGGCGGTGCAAAGCACATTGAGCGATCTGTTTTCAGGCATCGTGATCAACACCACCAAGCCTTACCAACTGGATGACCAGGTTTCCATTGATGGCACCCAGGGAAAGGTCGTTGAGATTGACTGGCGCTCGACGCATCTGATCACCGAGATGGGCGGCATGGCGGTGGTCCCCAACTCTCTGGCAGCGAAAGCGCGAATTATCAATTTCAGTCGTCCCGGAAATGTGCACGGGGTCAGTGTGATCATTGCAGTACCCAGCAGCGTGCGTCCGCGTCGCGTCATTGATGCCCTGGAAAAAACCTTGCGTGGGACTCAGGCTTTGTTGCCCGGGTTGTCCGCTAAAGTTTCGGTAAAGAGCTCTCATCTTGAGTACACCGAGTACGAACTCAAGGGCTATATAGCGTCGGATCAGAACAAGACCGAAGTGTGCAACCTGATGTTCGACCTCGCCCACCGTCACCTCGAAGCGGCGGGTGTCTCCTGGGATGCCGGTCAGGAAAACCAACCCTGGAACCGTCAACGCCAGTTGCTCGAGGACGTGCGTATTTTCCGCTCGCTGAGCAGCGATGAGCGTGAACGGCTCGCCAGTGACATGACCCCGGTGGACTATCAGGCTGATGAGGTGATTCTGGCTATCGGTGAGGTTGCCGATTGCCTGATGGTCATCAGTACCGGGGTGGTCTCCGTCTCGATTCACGACGGCGAAAAACTGATTGAAGCGATGCGTATGGGGCCGGGGGAGGTCATGGGCGAAGAGGGGATTCTCGCCGCAGGTCCTTCGCGAGCGGAGTTTCGCAGTATCACCAGTGGCCGACTTTTCAGGATTGAAAAAACCACGCTCGAAAACCAGTTGGAACACCTCAGCGATTTGAAGTCTGCCCTGAGCACTCTACAAGACAAGCGCCTGGAAATCCGTCAGGCCGTGGTCATGCAAAAGCCCGTAGAGATCAAGAAAAGCGGGTTGTTGCACTGGTTGCTGCAACGGAAGTGAAAATCGCCGCCAGTCGTCAGACTGTCGGACTTGCAACCTCCAGATTATTCAGCAGCCACTCGCTGAAGCTTCGCGCCAGCACATTGTTTTCACTGTCGCGATGGGTCAGCAAGGCCCAGTTCGGGCCGCGAATGGTTTGCTCCACCAAAGGTTGCAACAGCCCGTTGGCGCGCGCCTGCCGACTCAGTAATTGGCTGACCAGGGCGATACCGAGCCCCGAGCACGCGGCATCCAGCAGCAGGCCGGGGTCGGAGAAATTCAGCCCCTGATCTTTCTGGCCGACATCGATGCCGGCTTCTACTGCCCAGTGACTCCAGTCCATTTCTCGCTCGCCATGAAGGGTGGTGCGTTGCTCGCGTGGCACCGCCAACAGGCTCGGATGACAAGCCGGGTAGAGGCGGTCTGCGTGCAGCACCTTGAAGCTGCATTCGGCTTGAGAACTGATGTCGTCACGCACGGCGAGGTCGATGGTCTGGCTGATCATGTCCGGGACTTCATCGGTACTGAAAATCCACAGATCGACTTCCGGATGTTGACGGCGAAAATCCCCCAGGCGCGGCAGCAGCCAATGACGGGCGAACGCCGGAGTGGTGTTGAGCACCAGTTGATTGGGTTTCTGATACTGCCCAAGCCGGCGTATGCCGACGGCCAGTTGTTGCAACAGCGCCTGGGTGGTACTGAGCAGATCGTGACCCGCATCGGTCAGGCTGACGCTGCGGCCACTGCGAAAGAACAAGGGCTGTTCAAGGTACGCCTCAAGGCTGCGGATTTGCTGACTGATTGCCGATTGGGTGAGGTTCAGTTCGGCAGCAGCCTTGTGAAAACTGCCCAGCCGGGCAGCGGCTTCAAAGCCGCGAAGGGTGCTGAGAGGCGGCCAGTGCTTGAGCATACTGATAAGTTCCTCTAATCATTTATCTACAAAATCCATCGTTTGTTTGCCCGTTTTTACAGCCGTAGCATGCATGCCAAGACCGCCAAGGCAGTTTTAGTGAACACAATAACTTAACTAAAAGGGCTTTTTGTCATGCAGCAGAATGAAATTCGAAACAGTGGTTGGTGGATGCCGGCAGAGTGGGCCCGGCACGCCGCGACCTGGATGGTCTGGCCGCACAACAAGGCACTCTGGGAGTCGGGTTGGGGCGTCACATTGGCGCTGGTGCAAGAGGACTTTGCTCGTGTGGCCAACGCCATCGCCCGTTTCGAACCGGTGAAAATGGTCGTCGACCCATCTGCTGTCGCCAGTGCCCAAGCGTTGTGTGGGCCCAACATCGAATTGATTGAATTGGCGGTGAACGACAGTTGGTGTCGAGACTCCGGTCCAAGTTTCGTCTGCCACCCGCAACAAGGGTTGGGCGGTGTGAGCTGGCGCTTCAACGCGTGGGGCGGCAAGTCGGCCCATGATCTGGATGAAAGCCTGGCGCGCCGCGCACTCAATCACCAAGGCGTGCAATGCTTCGGCACACCCCTGAGTAACGAAGGCGGTGCCATTCATGTGGACGGCGAGGGCACGTTGATCACCACCGAATCTGTATTGCTCAACGCCAATCGCAACCCGGGCATGAGTAAGGCGCAGATGGAGGAAATCTTCACGCGTCTGCTGGGGGTGAAGAAGACCATCTGGCTGCCAGGTGATCCGGATCATGTAACCGGCGACATGACCGACGGCCATGTCGATGGCGTGTGCGCTTTCGCCCGCCCTGGTGTGCTACTGGTGGACGCCACTCACGACAAGCACTCGGTGTACGCCGAGGTGGTACGGGAAAACCGTCGTGCTTTGGAGCTGGCAACAGACGCCCAGGGCCGACAGTTTGAGCTGATCGAGTTGTATGAAGCGAGTGATGCCGTGGACACCGACGCCGAAGTGTTCTGTGCCTCCTACACCAACTTCTACATCGCCAACAACGCCATCATCATGCCGGCCTACGGCATCGATGCCGACCATGCGGCCGCGAAAGTGTTGGCTCAGGCTTTCCCCGAGCGCGAAGTGGTACCGGTGCGGATCAATCATCTGGCGCATGGCGGCGGCGGTGTGCACTGCATCACCCAGCAACAGCCCGCCTGGCCACTGGAGGGTTGATGTCATGACTTTGTTGACGATTGCCACTACTCAGATGCCATGCACCTGGGACTTGCAACACAACCTCGATCAGGCTGAACAGTTGGTGCGTGAGGCGGCGGCCAGGGGCGCCCAGGTCATCCTGCTGCAGGAACTGTTTGCCACACCGTATTTTTGTATCGAGCAAAATCACCAACACCTGGCGCTGGCCGAAGAATATCGAGACAGCCATGTACTCAAGCGCTTTGCCGCACTGGCCAGGGAGTTGGGGGTGGTGCTGCCGCTGAACTGGTTCGAGAAGGCGGGCAATGCGTACTTCAATTCCTTGAGCGTGGCCGATGCCGATGGGCGCTTGTTGGGTGTGTATCGCAAGACCCACATTCCCAACGCCATCGGTTATCAGGAGAAGGAATACTTCAGCCCCGGCGATACCGGTTTCCGTGTCTGGGACACGGCGTTTGGGCGCATCGGTGTGGGCATCTGCTGGGATCAGTGGTTCCCCGAGACCGCACGCTGCCTGGCGTTGATGGGCGCGCAAGTCTTGTTGTTTCCCACCGCCATTGGCTCTGAACCTGGCTGCGCAGCCCTGGATTCACGGGACCACTGGCAAATGACCATGCGCGGTCATGCGGCTGCCAACATCCTTCCGGTCGTGGCGGCCAATCGTGTCGGCCGAGAAGTGGCGACCACCGATCCGACCCTGCAGATGAGCTTCTACGGCTCGTCCTTTATCTGCAACCACAAGGGCAAATTGCTCGCCGAGGCCGACCGTGACAGCACCGGTGTGCTGGTGCACAGCCTGGACTTGACCGCGATGGGCGAAGAACGCCAGAGCTGGGGCATCTACCGCGACCGTCGCCCGGAGATGTACGGGGCGCTGTTAAGCCAGGACGGTCGTCACATCCATGCACGCTGGAATACTCAGGGGATTTGACATGCGCATTTGCAAAAAGCTGTTGATCGGCACCCTGGGATTGGCACTTGGCGGTGTCATGCCATCGCTGCACGCCGAGGAAAAAAACTTAAGGCTGTACAACTGGGCCGACTATTTCGCCGAGGACACCCTGACCCGATTCACCGCCGAAACCGGGATCAAAGTGATCTACGACGTCATGGATGGCAGTGAGACGCTGGAAGCCAAGATGCTCGCCGGTGGAAGCGGTTATGACCTGATCTTCCCCGGTGATACCGTTGCCGAACGCTTGATGCGCGCCGGCAGTCTGCTGCCGCTGGACCACTCAAAGCTCGCAGCTCTGGATGACATCGAACCCGGCTTGCAGAAGCTGCGTACCCATTATGTGCATTCGAGCCAGGCCACGGTTCCGTATACCTGGGGCACCATCGGCCTGACCTACAATGCCGAGCAGGTCAAACAGCGCATGCCGGATGCCCCGGTCAACAGCCTGGACATGCTGTTCAAACCGGAACTGGCCGCCAGGTTTGCCGATTGCGGTATCTCGATAATCGATTCGCCCGATGAAGTGTTGGCGGTGGTGCTCAATTACCTGGGCCGGGAGCCACGCAGCGCAAAGCCTGAGGACCTGGCCGCAGCGAGTGAGTTGCTGCTCAAGCTACGGCCATACATTCGCAAGTTCCAGTCGCAGCCGGTGACCGATCTGGTCAACGGCAACTTGTGCCTGTCGCTGGGTTACAGCGGGGACATGACCCAGGCGCAGCGGACGGCGGATACCGCGGGCAAGAAAACCACGTTCCAATACCGCATTCCCCGGGAAGGCACTACGGTGTGGATGGACACCATGGCGATTCCGGTTGACGCCAAACATCCGGAGTACGCCTATGCGTTTATCAACTTCGTCATGCGCCCGGAGAATATGGCCGCGATCAGTAACTTCACCGGCTACCCCACCTCCAACGCCAAGGCACGTCCGAGCGTCGACGCAATCATGCGCAACAACCCGGATATTTATCTCGACGAGGCCGCGTACGAACGGCTGATCCCTGGCAAGGACATTCCCCAGCCCGATATGCGGGCGCGCATGCGAACCTGGACCAAGTTCAAGACGGCCACCGTGAAATGAGTACATATTCCAAGGATCAACCCATGTCGACTCGTCGCGAGTTCATTAAGCAGGCTTCGATCGTTGCCGGTTTGGGCGCTGTCGCGTCCCTCGGACTGGGCCTGACACCTTTGCGCGTGCAAGCAGCCACTCAGGGCCGTTGGCGTATGCCCGATGAGGCCGACAAACACCAGCGCGCCTTCGTCGCTTTTGGCGCGCAGAAGGCTATCTGGAAAGATTTCACCCCTTATGTACAAGAAGCCATTGGCCTGATCGCGAGCACCATTGCCCGATATGAACCGGTGACGGTGTTTTGTCGCGAGCGCGAGCGGGATCTGGCCGAAGAACACTGCGGCACGGTCAATATCACTTACGTCACCACCGAACTCGACGATATCTGGATGCGTGATACCGGGGCCAACTTTGTCATCGACGGGGAGGGCGGGCTCGGCGCTGTGGATTTCAACTTCAATGGCTGGGGCAATAAACAGCGACATGCCGAGGATGCACAGTTGGCCGCTTTGGTTGCCCGCACCGTGGATGCCCGCCACATGCGCAGCGAGTTGGTGGGAGAGGGCGGTGGTATCGAAGTCGATGGTCACGGAACGGGGATCATGACCGAAAGCAGCTGGATCAATAGCAACCGCAACCCCGACTGGAGCAAGGCCGAGGTCGAACAAGAACTGAAAGCCCGTCTGGGCTTGCGCAAAATCATCTGGCTGCCGGGCATCAAGGGCAAGGACATCACTGACGCCCACGTCGATTTCTACGCCCGCTTCGTCAAGCCAGGCGTGGTGATCGCCAATCTCGACAACGACCCTGAGTCATACGACCACAACGTGACACTGGCCCACCTGGAAATTCTCAAACAGGCCACGGATGCCGACGGCCGCAAGCTGCAGGTGCACACAGTGTCGCCACCGCTCAATCCACGAAAGAGTCAGTTCAGTCGCAACAACCCGGACTTTGCCGCCGGCTACATCAACTACTTCGTCATCAACGGGGCGATCATTGCGCCCGAGTTCGGTGACCGGGCGGCCGATACCAAGGCCTTTGATCTATTGTCTGAACTCTATCCGGAACGTGAGGTGGTACAGCTCAACATCGACGCGATCGCCGCCGGTGGTGGCGGTATCCACTGTGTGACCAGTCACCAACCGCAGGCTTAGTCTGAACCCGCGCGTCGGCATGCCCTCGCATCCGCCGGCGCTGGTTAACGCTTCAGAGCTGCTTCGATTGCTGCGATGTCGATCTTGCCCATCCCCATCATGGCGTCGAACGCGCGCTTGGCCGCCGCTCGATCCGGATTGGCTATCGCGGCGGTCAGGATCCGTGGCGTGATCTGCCACGACAGCCCCCACTTGTCCTGGCACCAGCCGCATACATTTTCCTGACCGCCGTTGCCGACAATCGCGTTCCACAAACGGTCGGTTTCGGCCTGGTCGTCGGTCGCCACCTGGAACGAGAAAGCCTCGTTGTGCTTGACTCCCGGCCCGCCGTTCAGCCCGAGACAAGGGATGCCCATCACCGTGAACTCCACCGTCAGGACATCACCTTGTTTGCCCGCCGGATAGTCGCCAGGCGCGCGAAGGACCGCTCCCACCGCGCTGTCCGGGAACGTCTCGGCGTAGAACGTCGCAGCGTCCAGCGCAGTGCCGTCATACCAGAGACAAATCGTGTTCTTGCTGATCATCTTGGTTCTCCAGGGGATGGGGCAGACAGGTGCATTCTAGCAGTGCAGGCGACTGGGCTAATTCGGCAGCTTGTGTACCGTGGAGCGGGCCTTTGCAATGGGTTGGCCAAAAGCGGTCAGTCACATAGGACGTGTGGCGAAATACGCGCTAAACACCGTAATAGGGTTTCTCAAAAGATCAACGCTTTATTCCGCGAACAGCATTCCGACAATCCAATAACAAGTCATCCCGGAAGGGATTGATTTCCAGCAACTCCATTAGACTCACCAGCTCTTCAGCAGCAGTTCTGATCGGCCACCATTCGTCATGATCAAATATGAACCAATCATCACAGTGAAATGAAGCCTCAGTAAGGCTATCGCATAGCTTCCAGATGCCTTGTAGCCGTGTTCTGGTCTCCGTCGGTAACGCGTTGCCGCAGATTGAAAGAACCTCGTTCAACGGCAGTATCATTTCGGACCAGGCTTCACATGCCGGACAGTATGGGATTGCGTTACGCTGCGAGTCCGGGGTCAGTGCCAGGAATTGAAGGGCAGGGATTGCCTAACACACGGCGAGAACTCGCCTGTACTCATCCTGGCCGTACCACTCCCACAGTGTTGTTGAGAACCCCATCATCAGACTCCATAGAATCAATCCAGCCGAACTGCCCGCACTGGGAAGACATAACTCTATCAGTCAGTTCTTGCTTAGGTCGAACGACTGCTAAGGGGTGTGGATTCAACCCGTGGACGCAACAGGCAGCAACCGGCCCAGAGTGTGTAAAAACGCTCTGACCTCATTGTCTTGGAACATCGACCTTTGTTGGTTGAGCGATCGCACGGTCAATGCGGCGGGTCGCATCGGTCGCGACCTAGAACACGTCAATGCTGTTTTTACCGCCTCTGGGATGGGTCAAATCAGCCTTTTTATGCCAACAACGCCTTCATCAAACCGTGAGCGCCGATGATTTTCATGACCCGTTTCAAATTGTAGACGAGCACATTCAAGCTCATCTCTGTACTCACCCCGGCCAGCTTTCGCGTCAGGAAGTGCGTTGCACCCATCCACTGTTTGAGCGTCCCGAAGGGATGCTCAACAGTCCGTTTTCGGATTCGCATCATCTCCGGCGCGCTGCTCAACCGGCCCTGCATTTCTTCAAGTATTGCTTCATGCTCCCAGCGTCGGACTCGCCGTTCCGTGCTCGGTGTACATTGCGATTTCAAGGCACAGCCTTGGCATTTCGAACTCCAGTAACGATGCATCTTCAGGCCTTTTTCAACGCTAGAAAAACGCCAAATCAATGCCTCTCCAGCCGGACAAATGTATTTGTTCTTTGCCACGTCATAGATGAAGGCATCGTTATTGAAGCGCCCGTCAGCCTTGGCTCCAGAGGTCATCGGCTTGGGCACATAGGCGGTGATACCTGCATCGTAACAAGCCAGGATTTCTTCGCTTTTGAAGTAACCTCGGTCAGCCACTACCAACAACGTCTCTGACGCCATCGCCTCGCGGGCCTGCTTGGCCATCGAGCTGAGTTGATCGCGGTCGGAACCGACGTTGGTCACCTCATGCGCAACGATCAGATGGTGCTGAGTATCGACCGCTGTCTGCACGTTGTAGCCAACGATTCCCGTGCCGCGCGTCATCATGGAGCGGGCGTCTGGATCGGTCAGTGAGACCTGTTTATCCGGCGATTCGTTGAGCTGGATTTCAATCGCTTGAAGCTCCTTCATTTGAATGTTCAGCTTGGCGATTTTCTCTTCCAGCCGCACCGCACTGGGCTCGGAAGCTGTAGGTTCTTGCCGATCGGCAGTATCGAGTGCCGCCAGGTAACGGTTGATGCTCGATTCAATTTCTTCCATTCGCCGCTTCAGTTTGGCGCTGGTGAAATTGCGGTCGCGGTTGTTGACTGCTTTGAATTTACTACCATCGATGGCGACCAGATTTTCTCCAAGCAGTCCCAACTGCTGACACAGCACAACGAACTGGCGACAGACGCCTCGTATGGCCTTGCTGTTGTCTTTTCGGAAGTTCGCGATGGTCTTGAAGTCCGGCATCAAACGCCCGGTCAACCACATCAGCTCAATGTTGCGTTGAGCTTCTCGTTC
This sequence comes from Pseudomonas sp. Pseusp18, assembly GCF_059506005.1. NCBI lineage: Bacteria > Pseudomonadati > Pseudomonadota > Gammaproteobacteria > Pseudomonadales > Pseudomonadaceae > Pseudomonas > Pseudomonas sp. Pseusp18. Next base: position 4,014,286 of record NZ_CP169240.1, on the reverse strand, counting down.
CAGCCGCCGGCTCGACTGAATGCGGTTGAGGTAGCCGTAGATGTAGATCTTCAGCAGGATTGCAGGGTGGTAAGCAGGCCGGCCTGTGTCAGCAGGAATAGCACCGTCAAAACCCAGATTGACCAGGTCGAGTTCATCGACGAATACGTCGACTACGCGTACCGGATTGGTATCGTTGACGTAGTCGTCGAGGCTTTCGGGAAGTAAGGTGCCTTGGCCTCGATGTTCACCATGGATGAAGCGCTTCATGGGCGATCCCTGCGATGAAATCCTCAGAAATCATAGCAGGACTAACCGCGGTGTTTTGCTCAGACATTGATGCGTTTTTCGACCGCCTGTAGTTGTCTTACCGGGTCCCAACCACTCGGCGACGCTTGAGCTTTGCTCCACCAAAGCATTCCTTTAGAGATCCATAATTTCCGCAAATCAGCATGAGCAGATGTCGCGTCATCGTAGCCAAACTGCGTACCGCAGGACGGGCACATGCCAAACGAAGAGCAACCAACCTCGTCGTATGGAGGCTCTTTAAGCCCGGCGTATCCACAAACCGGACAAAGATATGAAACGTTGCCTGCAATCATCCAACCCCCAGATTTCTAGCCTCTAGCCCACGTTGTCGCCGTGCCTGCTGATCTCCGGAATCTTATACTGAATCTGAGCAACTGATGTCTGACCTAGGCTGAGTAGGACAAAACATTCCGGAGTGGAAGCGGCTAAGGGTTTTTACACTCTCTGGGCCAAAAGCAGCCGGTGGACGGAGCGATTGCTAATGAGTAGCTATGCTTGGTCTACTGCCGGAACTGATTGAGCAGATTGGGCTTTCCATCCATGGTGTATAAACCCCTTCAGCGGTCACCCGACTGTCACAATGCCCGGTCTAGTCAGGGTTAGACGACAGAACAAGGAATGTTATCCACCAAGCCCGTGAAGGTGTTATCACCCCACTTGGGGTCAATTTAGAGTTAGGCCCAAAGAGGAGTCCGCCATGACCGTAGTCGATCGCCTCAGGTATTTGCGCGTCGTTCTAGTTTTGGCTGGCCTCGCGTGCCTTGCTCTCTACCCACTTATGTTGTTCTGGCCATCCGGCTGGGCCTGGCACGTCGGTCACTCGGACTACCCGATGATGATCGTTGGCATCTACGCCACACTTGGCGTGTTCTTGATCCTGGCCGCACGTGATCCATTGGCCAATCTAAGCCTAATCTGGTTCACCGTGTGGTCTAGCGCCCTACACGGAGGAATCATGGCCGTCCAGGCGTTCACCCAGCCGGGGCAAATGGGGCATTTGGCAGGTGACGTGCCGGCGCTCTTCATCGTGGCGGTTGTCTTGGCCATCTTGACGCCCCGCTCGCAATTGGCCGCTCGGCCCCGGACACACAATGGGGCCTAAGAGCAGGTTTGACTGTCAGGATCGGGACGAAAATCGCGTTTCTACGAAAATTTTTGGTCTGTTTGATCAACCAAGCGCCGACAAATTTTACGTAGCAACGCAGTCTTCAAGACTGTGCCCGCGTTTTTTCACAGCCTGGGGCGTTTTCTGCCTGTCACGACTGAACAGTTTGGGCCGTTTTCAGTCGGTCGCGGGCAGGCTGAAAACGGCCAAAAGCTGCCCTTCCAGAAGGAGCGCTTACGACCCATAGGTGCCCTTGGCGGAGGGCTGCTAACGCTACACCGGGAACGAAAAAGCCCGCTGTTTTAGCGGGTTTTTCGTTTCCGGCGGTGATTACCAGTTCATGGCATACATCTCCGGTCTTGAGTGGGGGTCACTTCAAATGAACTTTCAGCTCTTCGCAAGCCTGCAGCATCGCAGAGCGTACCGCCGGAACCTGGCTGACCACGTTCAGCAAGCCGTAGTCATGGATCATGCCGTTGTAACGCACCGCAGTGACCGGCACGCCGGCTTGGTCCAGTTTGCGAGCGTAGGCTTCCCCTTCGTCACGCAGCACATCGGCACTCGCGGTCTGGACCAGCGCTGGCGGCAGGCCTTTCAACTGCTCAGTGGTAGCGCGCAACGGCGAGGCGTAGATCTCGGCACGTTGCTTAGGGTCGGTGGTGTAGTTGTCCCAGAACCACTTCATCATGTTCTTGGTGAGGAAGTGCCCCTCGGCGTACTGGTTGTACGACGCTGTCTCGAAGTTGGCGTCGGTCACTGGCCACAGCAGCACCTGGTACTTAATGGCCGGGGTACCTTTATCCTTGGCCATCAGGCTGACCACGGCTGCCATGTTGCCGCCGACGCTGTTGCCTGCTACCGCCAGGCGCTTACCGTCGACATTGATTTCCTTGCCGTGCTCGGCCACCCATTTGGTTGCCCCGTAGGCCTGGTTGATCGCCGTCGGGTAGTGCGCTTCAGGGGACGGGGTGTAATTGACGAACACCGCCACTGCCCCGGACCCGACGACCAGATCGCGCACCAGGCGCTCATGGGTCGGGAAGTCGCCGAGCACCCAGCCACCGCCGTGGAAGTACATGAACACAGGCAAGGCCCCCTTCACACCCGCCGGACGCACGATGGTCAAGCTGATGTCCTGGCCGTCGACGGTGATGGTCTTCTCGCTGACATCCACCTTGGGCAGTGTCAGTTTTACCCCGGCCTGAGCGCCGGTCAGTACCGCGCGGGCGTCCTTCGGCGAAAGCTGCTCGATGGGTTTACCACTGCCTGAGTTCAATGCATCGAGGAATGCCTGGGTGTTGTGTTCGACGCCAGAGTCAGCGAATGCGTTACCGATCGACAAGGCAAGGAGCGAGCCAACGAGTGTTTTGGTCAAAACGTTCATTTCATATCTCCTGTTTCTGGTGAGGCGGGAAGTTAGACGGTGACGTGCAGACGGACATCGACGTTGCCACGGGTTGCGTTGGAGTACGGGCACACTTGGTGGGCCGCCTCCACCAACGCTTGTGCATCGGCTTGCTCCAGGCCTGGCAGGTTGATGTTCAGGTCGATATCCAGGCCAAAGCCGCCTGGGATCTGGCCAATGCCGACCCGCGCAGTGATCGAGGCGTCGGCTGGAATGCTGCGTTTGCTCTGGCTGGCGACGAACTTCAGTGCACCGATGAAGCAGGCCGAGTAACCAGCGGCGAACAGTTGCTCAGGGTTGGTGGCATCATCACCGGCACCGCCCAATTCCTTCGGAGTGGCCAGTTTCACGTCGAGGTTCTTGTCGCTGGAGATGGCTCGGCCATCACGACCACCGGTTGCGGTTGCGACTGCGGTGTAGAGAACTTTCATGGCTTTCCTCACTTTTGAATGTCTTCGGGGGATTCTGTTAGCGATTTAAATGTTTGCGTTATAACGATGCGCAATAAATTGCCGCTAAAAAATTTAGCGCGCAAACTTTTTAAAAAATCGTCTGTAGCTGTAACAAATTGATTTTCAAGGGGGTTACACCTCAATCTGCTTGGGCTCGCCCGCGCGTTGATGATGCCTTACCGTCTCAAGCAACGACCGGAATCGGGCAGATTGCTTGTTGCTGCCAAGCCTTCGGTGTCATGCCTTCAGCCTTCACGAATGTACGGCAGAAGTGAGATTGATCGCTGAAGCCGCATTCCAGCGCGATCTCTGTGAGCAACTTCGTGGAAGCCTTCAATAACTCTCTGCTCTTCATGACCCGCTGTTCACGCAGCCATCGCTGCGGGGACATCCGGGTGCTTGCCTTGAACCTGCGTGAGAAATGACTACGCGACAATGCGCAAGCTTCGGCTAGTTCAGTCACTGAAATGCCGGTATCCAGCCTGTCCAGCATCAGTTGTTTGGCAGTTCTTATCTGCCAGGATTTGAGCTGCCCTGTCGAAGCCAGTGTGAGAGTCGCCAGCACGGTAGATTTGTCCTTGTTCATACACATCCATTAATCCAGGTAACAGGATGCGAGTGCCTGACTCGAACAGCGCTGGGCATTGGAAATCCTCAGAGGTTCCAGGCCAGGCTCGTTGACTCGGTTCAGTCGACTGCGCACCCTTCGCAAGTCTGTGAACAGCCCCCAGGGCAGGGGCTGGCGATGGCTCAGACAGATGCAGCGACAGGCGCCAAGGTGGGGCCATGCTGAACGCGCTCAGGCGCCTTGTGCACCATGGTGTAGGCGTAGTCGACGCCCATGCCATATGCACCAGAATGTTCCTTTACCAGTTCCATTACGGCGTCGTAGGTGTCGCGGTTCTTCCAGTCCCGTTGCCATTCCAGCAGCACCTGCTGCCAGGTCACCGGTACCACGCCGGCCTGGATCATGCGCTGCATGGCGTAATCGTGGGCTTCTTTGGTGGTGCCGCCGGAGGCGTCTGCAACCATATAGATTTCATAGCCGGCATCGTTCATTGCCGACAGGGCGAAGGTGGCATTGCATACCTCGGTCCACAAGCCGGAGACGATGATCTTGTTGCGACCATTTCTCTTGAGTGCGTCGCGTACCTTCTGATCATCCCAGGAATTCATGGAGGTGCGCTCCAGCAGCGGGGCGTCCGGGAACACAGCGAGTAGCTCGGGGTAGGTGTGACCTGAGAAGCTTTCTGTCTCAACCGTGGTGAAGGTGGTGGGGACATTAAAAATCTTCGCTGCCTTGGCCAAGGCAACGGTATTGTTTTTCAGCGTTTGCCGGTCAATGCTCTGAACGCCGAAGGCCATCTGTGGCTGCTGATCGATGAAGATCAGTTGGCTATTCAGCGGAGTCAGGACTTCAGTTTTAGGATTGCTCATTTTTGTTTCCTTTCGGCTTGATGATGTTCAATCGCACAAGTCTCGGGGCCCGCACTTTGCAGGCATTACCGTAGCTACGAGTGCGCTCCTCAGCGTCATTGCTTGAGGACGAGCAAAAGATAACGAAACAAGGCGCCTTTCGGTGGCGCATTTTTGCGCTCCTGTCGGCTCATTTATGAGCCATAAAATGCGCGATCGCGCTGCTAGCATTCGCCTACCCATTCGGATCAAGCCGGTCCCTCATGTGCAGGAGAATGCAATGACAGCTTCACAACCGTTCAACAAGCAGACCGCCTACTGGGGCGTTTCCTGGGAGGAGGCGTATGGCTATCCGCAGGCACGGCGGGTAGGAAACGAGATCTACGTATCAGGTCAATTCAACCATGACGAGGCAGGTAATCTGGTAGCCCCGGCGCCGCTGAACGCCGACGGTAAGCCCAGTGATTTCTCTTCGATGGGAGAGCAGATGCGGGTCTCTTACGACAACATTTCGAAGCTGCTCGCCTTGTATGGCGCAACTATGCAAGATGTTGTCGAGGAAACGCTTTATGTGCTGGACATGGACGCTGCGTTCGCGGTGGTCGGCAAAGTGCGCAAGGCGGCCTATGGCACTGAGCGGCCTCAGTGCGCGAGCAATATCATTGGGGTGTCGAGACTTGCCCAGCGTCCGCAGCTGATTGAGATCGTGTGCAAGGCCGTGATTGGCGCCCGAGACATCTGAGCTGCACTCCCGGTCTCGATTTAGGTGACCGGGAGTATCAATTGCCCCTCGACCAAGGGCTTTTGACTGGCCACGGCAGCGGCGCAGAAGGTCATGAATGCTTTGACTCGCCACGATTTTCGAATGTCCTGGTGAGTCAGCAGCCACAACTCATCCTGAAGCTCTGGCACCACCGGGCCGGCGCGTACCAACCCTGGGGTTATGTCGCCCAACATGCAGGGAAGGAATCCAAATCCCAGACCCGCCGCGATTGCAGCGCTTGCTGCTGCAACAGAATCGGTGCGGTACGCTATGCGCTCAGCAGCGACTCTGCTTTCGACATAGCTTGTCGCCTTCAAACCGCAGAGCGCTGAGGAGTATGACACCCATGCCTGGCCCTCTTCGAAAAGGGGCAAGGCAGTCATCTGCTTGGCACAGCAGTAAGGTGCCCAGGCAATGTTCGCCAGTTTACGACCCACCAGGCTTTCTGCAGGTTTTCTCGTCGCTCGAATCGCGATATCCGATTCATCCCGGGCGAGGCTAAGGGTTTCATTGCCCACCAGCACCTCGATGGAGATCCCCTCGTTCAGGGCCTTGAAGTCCGCGATGATGGGGGTGAAGAAGTACAGCAGCAGCGAGTCGCTGGTGGTAATTCGAAGTTTCCCGAGGGGGCCTTGGCCTGAACGTGAAACACGCCGCGTGACGCTGACGATATCCAGCTCCACTCGCTCGGCGAGTGCTCGCAATTCAGCACCTTCGGCGGTGAGCAGATACCCTGATTTGCGGTGATCGAACAGCGCGATGCCGAGCGTTCGCTCAACTTGAGCAACTCGGCGCGAAACGGTGGATACATTGATGCCAAGCTTCTTGGCCGTAGCCGAACGATTGCCGCAATCACTGAGCGTCTTGATGATGCGCAAGTCGTCCCACGAGAGCTGATTGACAGCCTCACCTACGTCCCACTTCGTCCCGTCAGGGGCAGCCGGAGCTTTTCCAGTTGGCGATTTCACACAGTTCGTTCCAGATGCAAAGGTGCTGATGATACGAGAAGGGGTTGGGTGAAGCAGCCACATTGTTCCGGCGATTGGTTGAAAACTGTTATGCCGACTGGCTGCCATGGGTCGTTTTCTGCCGGTCGTGACTGACTGAAATCGACCCGAAGCAATCACTCGGCAAGAACGGTTTCTGGCCCGAAGAGGCCCGGCGCGCTGTATGTACCTATTCTCGGCTGTGCTTGGCGCCCGCCCATCTTTCGGCGAAACGGAAGAGAGGAATAAAAACGTCATTTAGCTCTCTCCCTAACTTGCTGAGGGAGTAGCCATCCTTATCTAGGCAGATAAGGCCTGCTTCACGCAATTCATGGATTCTGGCTTGCAAGACCGTCGGTGAAATCTCCCCAGCCGCACTCCTTAAGGCCCTGGAACTCAGCGCCCCGTCGCGAAGCTCCCACAGTATCCGCATTGCCCACCGCCGCCCAAGAAGGTCGAGTAGCGCCATGATTGGACGCTTTTTGCTGCTTATTGACACTGCGAATTGCTGCTCATTGACCATGCGAATTGACCTTGCCTTGCTATTAATTCAGTAGCGATTATCGGTTTTCGCTACACATTCGATAGCATGGAGGATACACGATGTCTCGAATCACCCCGCTGGAAAAGCCATACCCCGATGAGCTTCAAGCGTTCTTTGATCGACTACTTGGGCCGAATGTCCCTCCTCTCGTCCTCTTCACCACCATCGCGAGTAGTGAGCGCGCTTGGCGTAAGTTTCGTGGTGGTTCGTTGCTCGACGGGGAATTGCTCACACTCCGCCAACGGGAGCTGGTTATTGATAGGACTTGTGCCCGTACCGGCTGCGAGTACGAATGGGGCGTCCATATTCTTGGGTTTTCTCAGGCCGCCGGGCTTAGCAAGGAGCAGATCGCAGGCACACTGGAATACCCGCTCCAGTGCGATAAATGGCAAGACGACGAGATTGCATTGATGGAGACAGTAGATGCACTGCATGACCGCGCGACGCTTACCGACGAGGAGTTTGCCAAGCTGCGTGAGCACTTCGACAGCAATCAGATTCTAGAAGTCCTGATGCTCGCAGGCTTCTACCGTACCGTCTCGTACATTGCCAATGGCCTCAAGTTGCCGTTGGAGGCAATGGCCGCCCGATTCAGCCAGTTTCAAAGCTGACGGAGCCTGGATCCGAGTCATCTGGGAACGGCGCTAGTGCTGATCATTGGCGCAGCGTCACCCGGTGTCCGCTTGCATTGTGGTGGTTGTCTAGTCGATATCAGCCGGTTTCGACAGGCAGCTAATGGCCGCTGCCCGTCGCAAGAGGAAGCCTTCAACCCAAATCTGCCGGCTACTGACTCTCATCGGTGACTGTGCGTTACGACCGTCACGACTGGCATCTCGCCAGAAGCAGACGGTCGTGAATGACTTCATCCGCAGCGGATCACCGTCGTCCGGTCCGGGTGCTCACATCTACCCACACGGCCAACACCAGAATGCTGCCCTTGACGATCATCTGCCAATAACTGTCGACGTCGAGCATGGACATGCCGTTGTCCAGGCTGGTGATGACCAGCGCGCCGAGGAGGGCGCCGTAGACAGTACCGGAGCCACCGCGCATGGAGGTGCCGCCGATGAAGCAGGCGGCGATGGCGTCGAGTTCGTCCATGCTGCCGGCCGAGGGTGAACCGGCGGCAAGACGCGCGGTGTTGACCACGCCGGCGAGCGCGCACATCACGCCCATGATCCCGAAAATCCACAGCTTCACGGCCTGTACGTTGATACCGGACAGGCGCGTGGCCTCCATGTTGCTGCCCACGGAATAGACGCGTCGGCCGAAGACGGTCTGACTGGTCACGTAGCTGAACCCGCCCAGCAGGATCAGCAGAAGCAGGACCGGCACGGGAATGCCGTCATAGCTGTTGAGGGTCTGGACGAAGCCGGCCAGCACCGCGCCGATCAGCAGCACGCGTACGACGTCACGCACCAGTGAATGTGCCGCCAGGCCGTGAAGGGCGCGATTGCGCCGTTGTTTCCAGGTCAGGAACAACGTCAGTGCGAACAGCAGAACGCCCAGGCCCGTGCCGATCGTGTGTGGCAAATAACCCTGGCCAATGTAGACGAACTCCGGCGACACCGGGGCGATGGTCGTGCCGCCGGTAATCCCCAGCAAAATGCCTCGGAAAGCCAGCATACCCCCCAGCCCCACGATGAAAGACGGAATGCGCAGGTAGGCGGCCATGTAGCCGTTGGCGAGGCCGATCAGCAGTCCGCACAGGACGACAAGGCTCAGGTTCGCCAGCAGCGGTATGTGGTAGATAACGTCGAGAATCGCCGCGACGCCACCGAGCAGGCCCAGCAATGAGCCGACCGACAAATCGATCTCGCCGCTGATGATGACCAGCACCATACCGCAGGCGAGAATCCCGGTAATGGACATCTGGCGCAGCAGATTGGAGAGGTTGCGTGGTGTCAGGAATCCGCCCTCGGTCTGCCAGCTGAAGAACAGCCAGATAAACGCCACGGCAAACACCAGCGCGAGCATCTTGTAGCGGGTGAAGAGTTGTTTGACCTGATTCATTTACGCGGATTTCCGATCTTTATTGTTATGCCTGTCAGGCTGGCTGAGTGCGGCGGCGAGCACCTGTTCCTGAGTGAGTTCATGGTTGATGAAGTCGCCCTGCAACCGGCCTTCGCCGATCACCAGTACGCGGTCGGAAACGCCGAGCACTTCGGCCAGCTCCGAAGACACCATGATGATCGACACGCCTTCGGCCGCCAGCGCGCCCATCAACTTGTAGATCTCGTACTTGGCGCCGACATCCACACCTCGGGTGGGCTCATCGAGAATCAGCACCCGGGGTTTGGTCAGCAGCATCTTCGCCAATACGGCTTTTTGTTGATTGCCGCCGGACAGACTGGTGATCGGCAGGAACGGGCTCGCGGTCTTGAGGTGCAGGCGCGAAATTTCTCGATCGATGCAGCCCAGTTCGGCTTCGGCATCGATGCGGGTCAGCTTCGAGTAACTGTCCAGCACGGCCAGGGTGATGTTCTGGCCGACTCCCAGGTCTGGAATGATGCCCTGGCGCTTGCGGTCCTCGGGCACCAGGCACAGGCCGGCACGGATTGATTTGAGCGGCGTGCGGGTGTCGATGAGTTGGCCATCCAGCCAGACTTCGCCTTCGTGGCGACCGGGGTAGGCGCCGAACAGCGCGGTCACCAGTTCGGTGCGGCCTGCACCGACCAGCCCGGCGATGCCGAGGATTTCCCCGCGTTTGAGGCTGAACGAAATATCGTCGACCCGTTTGCGCCTGGGGTTGTCGACGTCGTAGCAGGTGATGTGGCGGGCTTCGAAAATCACCTCGCCAATGTCGTGTGGCTCGGTGGGGTAGAGGTTGCTCATTTCCCGTCCGACCATCTGGGTGATGATCTGTGGAATATCCATGTCCGCCATGGCGGTCGTGGCGATGTGTTTGCCGTCGCGGATCACCGAAATGGTGTCGCACACAGCGGCCACTTCATCGAGCTTGTGGGAGATGTAGACACAGGCAACACCCTTGGCCTTGAGGTCGCGGATGATGTCCAGCAACACTTCGATTTCCGAACGGGTCAGGGCCGATGAAGGCTCGTCGAGGATTAGCAGGCGCGCGCGCTTGTTCAGTGCCTTGGCGATTTCCACCAGTTGCTGATAGCCGCCGCCGTACTGCGAAACAGGCAGCGATACGTTCATGTCCGGCACTTTCAGTTCACGCATCAGGGCTTCGGCGCGGTGGATCATCGCCGGGTAATTCATCCGCCCACCAGGCAGCGTCAGTTCATGGCCCATGAAAATGTTCTCGGCCACCGACAGGTCGGGAACCAGCGTCAGCTCCTGGTGAATGATGACGATACCGGCGGCTTCCGTTTCGCTGATCGATTGCGCCTTGAGCGGTTGACCGTCCCAGAGGATTTCACCGTCCCAGGTGCCATGGGGGTACACCGCGGAAAGGATCTTCATCAGCGTGGACTTGCCGGCGCCATTCTCGCCGCACAGCCCGACGCACTCACCCGGCTTGACCTTGATGTCGATGCCATTGAGCGCTTTGACACCGTCGAAGGTTTTGACGATACCGTTCATTTGCAGCAGATAGTCGGACATGGCAGAGACTCATAAGCGGCACGTACGAGGCTGGTCCCGCAGGAGCGAGCTCCTGCGGGGGCATTACGGAGTGATGATCACTTTCCGGCAATCTGCGCCTTGGTGTAGAACCCGTCCTGTTCCAGCAGGTCGATGTTGTCCTTGGTCAACGGAGTCGGAGTGAGCAGGATGGTGTCGACTTTTTTGCTGCCGTTGTCGTACTGCGAGCTGTAGGCGGGTTTCTCGTTACGCGCCAGTTGCACCGAGAGCTTGGCGGCTTCGGAGGCGATGAGTTTCAGCGGCTTGTACACGGTCATGGTTTGAGTGCCAGCGATCACTCGCTTGACCGCTGCGAGGTCCGCGTCCTGCCCCGAAATCGGCACCTTGCCGGCCAGTTGCTGAGCGGCCAGGGCCTGGATGGCGCCGCCTGCCGTGGCGTCGTTGGAGGCGACGATTCCATCGATTTTGTTGGCGTTACGGGTCAAGGCGTTTTCAACAATGCTCAGCGCTTCGGTAGGGTTCCATTCCTTCACCCATTGTTGGCCGACGATCTTGATATCACCTTTGTCGATGGCCGGTTGCAGCACTTTCATCTGACCTTCGCGCAGGACTTTTGCGTTGTTGTCGGTGGGCGCACCACCGAGCAGGAAGTAATTGCCCTTGGGCGCTGCGTGCAGCACGCCGCTGGCCTGCATCTCGCCGACCTTTTCGTTATCGAAGGAAATGTAGGCGTCGATATCCGCGTTGAGTATCAGACGGTCATAGGACACGACCTTGATTCCGGCTTTCTTCGCTTCGGCCACTGCATTGGTCAGGACCGTGGCGTTGAACGGCACGATGACGATCACATCGACGCCACGGGAAATGAGGTTTTCGATTTGCGAAATCTGCTTTTGCTCGTTGGCATCGGCCGACTGTACGAAGACCTTGGCGTCCATTTTCTCCGCCGCCGCAACGAAGTAATCGCGGTCACGTGACCAGCGTTCCAACCGCAGATCATCAATGGAGAAACCGATTTTCGGATGGGCAGCATCGGCCATCACCGGCAGCGACAGCAGAGCCAGGGCGCTGGCAAATAGCGCGCGTTTTACGTTCTTCATGGTGGTGCGTCCTTTTATTTTTGTTTGAAAGACACGGCCTGACGATGAGTATCGGGCTGGGAGAACTGTAGAGAATCGGCAGACGCAACGGACTACAGATTTGTCGCGCAAATGTCACAGCGCCCGCAGTCACCGTTGGCGATCAGCGATAGATAAACCGGTTGACGACGTTTTCGAGCATCTCCTGCCTGCCGCTGACGGCCTGCGGATTCAGCTCGTTGGCGAAAGCGTGTTCGGCCAATGACTGGAGGTTGAACTCACCCGCCAGCACCGCCTGCCCGAACGGCTGCTGCCAGCCGGCGTAGCGTTGATCCTTGAACAGCTGAAGCTGGTCGTTCTGCACCATGGCGGCTGCCCGCTCCAGGGATTGGGCGAGGACGTCCATTGCGCCGACGTGACCATGGAACAGATCGATTTCATCGAGGCTCTGGCGGCGAACCTTGGAGTCGAAGTTGAACCCGCCATTCTTGAACCCGCCGGCCTTGAGAATTTCATAGGTGACCAGGGTCATTTCTTCGACGCTGTTGGGGAATTGATCGGTGTCCCAGCCGTTTTGCGGATCACCGCGGTTGGCGTCGATGCTGCCGAAAATCCCCAGCGAGACGGCCGTCGCAATCTCGTGATGAAAGCTATGACCGGCCAGGGTCGCGTGGTTGGCCTCGATGTTGACCTTGATTTCCTTTTCCAGGCCGAACTGCTGGAGAAAGCCAAACACGGTGGCGCTGTCGTAATCGTATTGGTGCTTGGTCGGCTCCTGCGGCTTGGGTTCGATCAGCAGGTCGCCTTTGAAACCGATCTTGTGCTTGTGCTCGACCACCATGCGCATGAAGCGGCCCAGTTGTTCGCGTTCACGTTTCAAGTCGGTGTTGAGCAGGGTTTCGTAGCCTTCGCGACCGCCCCACAACACGTAGTTGGACCCTTTCAGGCGTTGGGTCGCGTTCATGGCGCTGAATACCTGGGCAGCAGCGCAGGCGAACACTTCAGGGTCCGGGTTGCTGGCGGCGCCTGCGGCAAAGCGCGGGTTGCTGAAGCAGTTGGCAGTTCCCCACAGCAGCTTGATCCCGGTTTCTTCCTGGTGTCGCTCCAGGTGATCAATCATTTGCGCGAAGTGGTTGCGGTACTCCTTCAGCGAATTGCCTTCCGGGGCGACATCCGTGTCATGGAAGCAGTAATAGTCGATACCTAATTTGGAGAAGAACTCGAACGCGGCTGCCGCCTTGCCAATGGCCAGCTCCATCGGGTCGCCGGCGTGTTGCCACGGGCGCTTGAAAGTACCTGCACCGAACACATCCGAACCCGGCCAGACGAAGGTGTGCCAGTAACAGGCGGCCATGCGCAGGTGTTCGCGCATGGGTTTGCCGAGGATGATTTTGTCGGCGTCGTAGTGACGGAAGGCGAGGGGAGAATCGCTGGCAGGGCCTTCGTAGCGGATCCGGTCGACATCGGGGAAGTACGGCATTGGCAATGTCCTTGTTGTTCTTGGGCGTGTCTCGATACTAACAACGGCCCCGTGCCTGCTGATTATGAAAATCACCAACAGCGGGTGCGATTTTGCGTATTGAGATTCGCCGTCTGCACGCCTAGTCTGTGCAAACCGCCTCCGTGACAAGGGGCCCGGAACAAGCCTGAAAACAATGAAAACCGTACCGCCTGTTCACCGCATCGCACTGTTGTTCAACGGGAGCAAGATCTATGACCGCGGCATCATCAGCGGCATCGGCAACTACCTGAGCAGCACCCGCGCGTCCTGGGACCTGTTCCTGGAAGAGGATTTTCTCTGCCGGTTGAAAGGGATCGAGCGCTGGCAAGGTGACGGAATCATTGCCGACTTCGACGATCCGCTGATTGGTGAGGCGTTGGCCGACATCAAGCTGCCCGTGGTGGCGGTGGGTGGTTCTTATCAGGATGAACGGGCCTATCCCAAAGGGATCCCGTACGTCGCTACCGACAATAACGCACTGATCACACTGGCTTACACGCACTTGATCGAGGCAGGGCTGCAGCGTTTTGCCTGCTTCAGCCTGCCTGAAGCGCAGGCGAATCGTTGGGCTCAGGAGCGGGAAAAATCCTTTCGACGACTGATGCAACGTGACGGCTTGCACGCCGAGGTCTATCGCGGCATGGGTACCAGCGCACCGCTCTGGGACAGCGCCGTCGAACAATTGATCGCCTGGCTCCAAAGCCTGCCCAAGCCCATTGGCATCATCGCCGTCAGTGACGCCCGCGCCCGGCAGTTGCTGCAAGCCTGCCTGACCGCCGGAATCGCCGTACCGGAGCAGGTGGCGTTGATCGGCATCGACAACGACCCCCTGACACGCAGCCTGACCCGGGTCCCCCTGAGCTCGGTCATCCAGGGCACCGAAACCATGGGCCGCACCGCCGCGCAACTACTGCATCAGATGCTGCACGGCAAGCCGTCCACGGGCACGCACATCCTGATCCCACCTGATGCGATCAACGTGCAGGTGTCGAGTTTGCACCAACCTTTGGGCAACCCCTACGTCATGCAAGCGCTGCTGTTTATCCGCCAATATGCCTGCCAGGGCATCAAGACGGCGCAGGTGGCGGCTTATGTCGGCGTGTCGCGCTCATCGCTGGAGTCGCACTTTCGCACTGTGCGAGGCTGCAGCGTGCACGACGAGATTCTGCGCTTCAAACTGGCGGCGGCCACCAGCGGGCTGGAAAATACCGACACAGCGATTGCGGACGTTGCCCGTAATTGCGGTTTCAAATCCGCACAATATCTACACACGGTGTTTCGTCGCGAGTTTGGATGTACGCCCCGTGAATACCAGCAGGGCGCGAGATAGCGATGCTGGGTGCAATTGGTCGATTGTTGTGTGGTGCATCGACCGGTTGAATCCACAACCCATGGCAATCATCCATCAGAACGCACCACCGCGTTTGTAGGATCACCCTCGGCCAGCATCTGCCTCATGATTTCCCGCTCCCTCGGGCCAGGCAAAACACCGCTGGTTACTCCCTCCAGCACAGTAATACCGTCCTCGTTGGTCATCGTGATAACCGCCGTCGCACGACCTTTTTCATCCACGTCCTTGATGAGCCAATGGCAGGTGACGGTGTCCCCAGGATAAACGGGGTGCTTGAAGTGGAACGTCATCGCCGAGGCCAGCCAGCCAATCTGGCCGCCGATTTCAGTCATCAGGCTGGCCGTCAGCAAGCCATGGGAGACCGGTGCCTTGAAGTGTCGCGCTTGCGCGAAATGCGTATCGAAATGCACTGGATTGTAGTCGCGGGAGATCTGCGCAAAGCGCTGGATGTCTTCCTGCGAGAAGCGGCGGGAGAGGGTGAAGCTATCGCCTGTCTGGAGCCCTTCGGCTGCACGCTGTCTGAAGCTTTTCATTAAAGCGCTTTCTCCTTCGACTAAAAAGAATGCTCGGTCCCTGGAAAGTCGCCTGCTTGCACATCGCCGGCGAAGTCGCGGGCGGCACCGAGCAGCACGCCTCGCAGGTCGGCGTATTGTTTGACGAACCTGGGCAGAGGTCCGGTGCGCAATCCCGCCATGTCCTGCCACACCAATACTTGAGCGTCACAACCGTTGCCGGCACCGATGCCGACGGTAGGAATGGCGACGGCGGCGGTGATCTGTGCAGCGACCTCTGCGGGCACCATTTCAATGAGCAGCGCGAAGGCGCCGGCAGCCTCGAAGGCTCGGGCACTGTCGATCAGTCGCTGCGCATCGTCACCTCGCCCTTGAACACGGTAGCCGCCCAGTTGATGTTCGGCTTGCGGGGTAAAGCCGATGTGAGCCATCACTGGAATTCCCGAGCGCGTGAGTTTCTCGACCTGCGGCAGCATCTCGATGTCTCCCTCGATTTTCACCGCATGGGCGCCGCCTTCCTTCATGAAACGCACGGCGGTGTGGAAACACTGCTCGGCCGAAGCCTGGTAGGAGCCGAAGGGCAGATCGGCAATCACCAACGGCCTGCGGGTTGATCGGGTGACGGCGCGTACCAGTGGAATCAGCTCGTCAACCGTGACTGGGAGCGTGGATTCATGGCCGTAGACGTTGTTGGATGCCGAGTCGCCCACCAGCAGAACAGGAATGCCGGCTTCTTCGAAAATCGTGGCTGTGTACATGTCGTAAGCGGTCAGCATCGCCCACTTCCGGCCACGTACTTTCATCTGTTGCAGATGAGGAATCCGGATGCGTGCTTGCATATTCGACACTTCGTTGTTGCCATAAGGCGAGAGCGTTTCACTCATTATCTTTTCCTCCGAGATGAAATAACGGTCAGCGCAAGATCTGCTCGATCAACAACAGCACCGCGATGATGATCATGATCGCTCCCGAGAGCCGACTGACCACTTGAGCCGCAACGGGACGTGCCTGCAACACGACTCGAGAGCCGAACCCCACCAGCAAATAAACCACGCCACAACTGAACGCATGGAGCAGGCCTAACGCGATGATCTGCATCGGCACCGGCCAGGAGGCCGTCGGGTCAGTGAATTGAGGCAGTAACGCCAGGAACAGCAGAAAGACCTTGGGGTTGAGGCCGCTCACGCAAACCCCTTTAAAGGTCCAGCGCGCCCAGGAGCCGGATTGCTGGGTTTGCCCCGCGCGAGGAACCGAAGGATGCAGGAGCATGTTGATGCCCAGCCAAAGCAGATACGCAGCCCCGCCTACAGTGAGCACTGAAAGGGCAACGGGGTTGCTCGCAACAAGTCCGCCGACGCCGGCCGCCACGACCAGCGTGGCAACCAAATGCCCGATCAGCAGCCCGGCCACGGCGGGCATCACCACACGCCCGAATAACCCCGCCGATATGGCATACGCCCAATCTGCCCCCGGTGTAATCACGAACAAAAACGACACGGCCCAGAAAGCAGCGAAAACACTAGGGGTCATGATCGCCACCTTCTGATTTCAACGGTTTTTTGCATTTCTCTATCTCGCAGACAGGGAGGGGCGACCGACTTGTTTCCAAGTGCGGACGACCAACAGCGCTAAAGTTCGCGAAAAAGAATAATTGAAACCGGCTAGAATATTTTCCCTATTATTCCAACGCAGATACTGGTTTGAGGGAGATTCTTCTATATGGACCGAATTGATCTGAAAATTCTTGCCGAGCTTCAGGCCGACGGGCGCCTGTCGGTGACTGAATTGGCAGAGCGGGTCGGTCTCAGCCTGTCCCCCTGCCATCGTCGAGTGCGTGCTCTGGAAGAATCAGGCGTGATCCTGGGCTATCGCGCACAACTCGCCCCCAGTGCACTTGGCCTTAACTTTTCGGCAATGGTGTTTGCGACGCTTCGCGAGGGCGATCACCGGGCGGTTGAAGCATTCGAGGTCGCGCTTCAGGAGATACCCCAGATCGTGGAGGCGCAAAGGCTTTTTGGAGAGCCCGATTACTTGCTCCACGTCGTCACCCGGGATCTGCCGGCTTTCCAGCAGCTTTATGATGAACGCCTCTCCACGCTGCCCAACGTCCAGCGCCTGACATCCACCCTGGTGATGAAACGGGTCATTCAGGACCGTTCCCTTCCTCTGTGATTTGAACCTGTCTGTTGGGTGGTGCCGGATCGGCTTTCAACTGGCTTGATCGGTCGCATAATGGTGCTAGGGCTTTTTGCGCTTCTACAGTTAGCATTAGGCTTTATCTACGCAGTAACCGAGTGGGTCGAACATTGATCGAACGACGTCAATTCAGCGGAGGCATGAAGGGGAAAAATCTCCGCTATCTGAATGAAAACCCTGATGAGCTTGCTCGAATGACCCGGGCAGGCTTTGTGCTGCTCGAGCATTTCTCGCTGCCTGCGTTCACCCAGGCACTGGACACCATTGTCACCGCGAATCTTCTACGACCCAGGCTGTTCTCTTCGCGAACGTTCGGCTTGAACGACGGCGAGGTCATCAGCGATCTGGGCCTGGTCATCCGGCCGGATGCACGTCTGGATGCTTCAGCCATTCACGACTTGGATCTGCTGGTGATTTGTGGCGGCTACAGGACAGAGCTCAAGGCTGATGATGAGTTCATCAGCCTGTTGCGAATGGCGGCGAACCAGGGTATCTGCCTGGCCGGGTTGTGGAATGGCGCATGGTTTCTGGGCAGCGCAGGTTTGCTCGATGGGTATCGTTGCGCCATTCACCCCGAACATCGCCCCGCACTCGCGGAAATCTCCAAGGCGACGCAAGTCACCAGTGAACCCTATGTCATTGATCGCGACCGCCTCACCGCGTCCAGCCCCTCGGGTGCATTTCATATGGCGCTGGACTGGATCAAGGGCCTGCACGATAAAGCCCTCGTCGAGGGGATCGAGGACATTCTGGCGTTCGAGGAGTCTCGCTATCGGCGCATCAAACCGGCCGAAAATATCTGTGTGAGCGCGCCCTTGCGCGAGGTGGTCAAGCTGATGGACGCCAACCTCGAAGAGCCTCTGGAGCTGGAGCAACTGGCGGCCTATGCCGGCCGTTCCCGACGGCAACTGGAACGCTTGTTCAAGGAGCAACTCGGTACAACGCCGCAGCGGTATTACATGGAACTGCGGATCACCGAAGCACGGCGACTGCTCCAGCACACCGAACTGTCCCAGGTCGACGTGTTGGTGGCTTGTGGCTTCGTGTCGCCGAGCCATTTCAGCAAGTGCTATAGCTCGTACTTCGGGTACAGACCTTCCAAGGAAAAGCGGCTCGTTAAATAAAGGCTTTCCTTCACCTCTGCGCACCTGACTTCCGGCCCGATTGCTGCCCCGTCCCGCAGGGCAGCCATCGATCGGCTTTTGACGCTATTTGTAATGCTGCTCAAACATCGCCACTTGATCCGGCGTGATCAGCTGAAAGGGTACCCAGACATCCGCTTCGACCGGCTCGCCCTTGATCATCTTGATGGCCGCTTGTACCGCGCTGGTCGCCTGGGCCTTGGGGTCTTGAAAGACGGAGGCGACCAGCATCCCGCGCTTGATCGCCGCCAGGCCGTCGGGCAGGCCATCGATGCCGACAATCGCAATTTCGCCCTTGGCTTTGCCGGCTTGCTGCAGTGCCATGGCCGCGCCGATGGCCATCTCGTCGTTGTTGGCGACGATGGCGTCGAAGCCAGTGCCAGCCAACAGCCAGTTGCTGGTCAGGTCCATGCCTTTGTTGCGCTGCCACTCGGCACTTTGCTGTTCGATGATTCTGATCCCGGGGTAGTCCTTGAGCACCTGTTTGACCCCTTCGGTGCGGTCGTGCGTGGAGTTCTGTGCCAGGTCGCCCATGATGATCGCGATGTTGCCTTTGCCCCCCAGCTTGTCGGCCAGGTAGCGCATTTGCAGTTGCCCGGCCTCGATGTCATTGGACGCCACCGTGACCACGCCTTTGGGCAGCACGCGTTCGTCCGGGTGGCGGTTGACGTAGACCAGCGGAATCTTCGCCTCGACAGCGGCGCGGGTCATGTTGGCGGTGGCGGCGGTGTCCACGGGCAGGACGATGACGGCATCCACCTTTTGACCGAGAAAGCCCTGAATCTGATTGAGCTGGCGAACCACATCACCCTGGGCATCCTCGAACTGGATCTGGACGTTCTCCTTCCTGGCGGCATTTTCCAGGCCGCTGCGCACATAGGTCATGAAGTTGTCGTCAACCCTGGCAATGCTGACGCCGATGCGATAGTCGGCGGCGGCCCATTGGCTGACGAGTAATAACAGCGTGGCAAAGAATAGTGTGCAGCGACGCATGATGGTTTTCCTTTTGTTGTTATGAGATGAGCCAGTCAGTTAAGCCGTAATGCGACCCGTAGCAGCAGCCTCGCAAGCTCGACAGCTGCTACAAAGAGAGCGGCATTCAATCCAGCGTGAAGGCTTGCCGAAAACGCTCAAGTGCCACTTCGCTGTCACCGCTGGCCCAGCCCTCGAGCCCGACGACCCCGGTGTATCCCATGCGGAACAAGGCCTTGGCAATGGTCGGATAATGGATTTCACCGGTGCCGGGCTCCATGCGACCGGGGACATCGGCCACCTGGATTTCGCCGATGGCGCTGCCGGCGCGCTGGATCAGTTCGATCAGGTTTCCTTCGCCGATCTGGGCGTGATAGAGGTCCAGGTTCATCTTCAAATGCGGGCTACCCACGGCCTCGATCAGCGCCAGGGTATCGTCGGCGCGAGCGAAGGGCGTGCCGGGGTGGTCCACTTCGGTATTGAGGTTTTCCAGCAAGAACACTCGGCCCGCGTCTTCGCCCAGGCGAGCGATTTTTTCCAAGGTCTTGCAGGCGCTCAACCACATGCGTCCGGTGGTGTGGGCCATGGGTTTGACCGGCAAGCCTTTATCGCCCAGGCCGGTGCCATGCAGGTTGAGGCTAGGGCAATTCAGTTGGGCGGCGACGGCCAGCGATTCCCGTGCGCTGTCGAGCAGATGCTGGATGCCTTCGGCGTCGGTCAGGTTGCCTGAGATGTAGCCGGTCATCGAGGTGAAGTCAGCGCCGGTGGCGACCAGAGCCGGGATGTCTTTCTGGGTCCAGTCCCAAATTTCGGCGCTGAAACCCAGCGCGTGAATCCGTTTGACGCGTTCGGTGAACGGCAGGTCGAGGAACACCATCTCGGCACTGATCGCCAGTTTGAACGGGATGAAACTCATGAACGGGCTCCTTGCACGCGCACTGCTTTGCCCTGTTGGACGGACTCGATACACGCGCGGGCAATGGCCAGTGCCGCTCGGGCATCTTCACCGCTGGCCAGTGGTTTTTCACCGGTGCGCAGGCAGTCGACAAAGTGATTGAGCTCGGCCACATAGGCATCCCGCAACAGGTCGGTGTCCATGCGTTGGGTGTCGGCCTGGATGCCATTAGCCAAGTAGCGCAGCAGGTCTGAGTCATTGACGCTGCCCATGGTCAGCATGCCGGCGCTGCCGAACACTTCCCCTCGAACATCGTAGCCATAAACGGCCTGGAAATTGGCCTCGGCCGTGGCGATGGCGCCGTTGTCGAAACGGATCGTGACCACGGCGGTGTCTAGAAACCCTTTGCTCTTGTAGTCCGGTGCAATCAGCGCATCGGCCATGACATAAACCTCGACCGCTTCGGTGCCGGGATTGAGGTAGCGCAGGGTATCGAAGTCATGGATCAGGGTTTCGAGAAAAATCACCCACTGCGGCGAAGCGGCGGGATTGTTCAGTGCCGGGTCGCGAGTCAGCGAGCGCAGCAGTTGCGGCGTACCGATACGGCCGGCGACCACGTCCAGATGGGCGGTGCGGAAGCTTTTGGCAAAACGACGATTGAAGCCAACCTGCAGCGGCACGCGGGCATCGGTGGCTGCGGCGATGGCGCGGTCGGCCTCGTCCAGGGTGATGGCCATGGGTTTTTCACAGAACACCCCTTTGCCGGCCCGTGCCGCGCTGATTACCAGTTCGGCATGGCTGCGGGCCGGGGCGGCGATCAGGACGCCGTCAATTTCCGGGTCATCGAGCAGTTGCTGTGGATCGGTATAGACCTTCTGCACACCCAACTCTGCCGCCAACCGAGCGGCCTGGCCGGGTGTCGGGTCGGCGATGGCGGCCAGGCAGGCACCGGGAATGTGCCGGGCGGCCGTCTGACCGTGAAAGCTGCCCATGCGGCCGGCGCCGATGAGGCCCAGGCGGATGATCTTGGACGTACTCATGAATTGACTCCCTTTTATTGTTGTTCAGTGACTCGGCCGCAGGAATGTCCTCGGCTGGCATAACCCTTTGAGCAAGTGCTGTGCCAGTATTTAAGTCATTGATATTTAAGGGGTAAATCAATACTTTTTGAAAGAAGTGTTCATTCTCAGGACATGTCTACACTGACATGTCTAAAACATGAACATGGAAGCGGATGTCGATGATGGTCAACCCACAGGTAACAGCCTTCAGCGCGCAAGACCTCGATTACATCACCGCTCTCGGCCCTGCGTCGTTGAACGAAGGCTCGATCGCCGCGCTGGAACAGGCCTGGCTGGCGTGTCTGAACGGGCGTACCGATCGACCTGCCGGGGTCAGGCCGGTGATTTGGGATTCCTGGCGGCGCAGCGTCGGCATGGGCCTCGATCCTGAGGATGGCGAATATCGATTTGTTGCTCCTGCGGTTCTGGCCGCGACGCTGGCGGCCAATCGCACGTTGATTGCAGCGGCAGCGCAGGTCATGGGGGGATTGCTGGCCTACAACCCCAGGGGCCATATCAACCTGACCGATGCTCAAGGCACGACCCTGTACTTCTGCGGCCTGGACCTCACGCCGGTGGGCAGCCGGTTGCTGGAGTCGGTGCAGGGCACCAACTGCACGGGGCTGGCGCTTGCCGAGGACCGATTGGTGTATGTGCTGGCCGAGGAAAACTTCGCCAGCGGCTTGCGTCGACGGCGCATGCACTGCGCCGCCGCGCCGATCAGGGATGCGCAGGGCAGGACGCTCGCCATGCTGACCCTGACCGCTGAGCCGGGCTGGTTTCATTTTCATACGCTGGGCACCGTCCAGGCCGCGGCCGAAGCGGTCTCGCGGCAGATGGCGCTGCAAGCCCTGCTAGAAGAACAGCAAACCGTGCTTGAAGTGCTCAACGAGGGACTCGTGGTGCTGGATGAGCAGGGCTGCATCAAGGCGCTCAACCGTTATGCCCGGCAATTGTTCCGCGTGGGCCAGGATCTGCTCGGCAGCCCGTTCCAGCGTCTGGGGCAAAGCGAACTGACCGATGAAATATTACTGCGCGGCGGGGAAGGTCTACGGGATCTGGATTGTACGTTTGAGCTCCATGATCGCAGTCAGTTGGCGTGTCTGGTGTCGGTATGCCCATTGGAGCAGGGTGGGCGGATCGTTTCGTTGCGTGAGAACCGGCGCATCCGCGAAATTACGCGCCGGGTCATCGGCACTCAAGCCAGCTACACCTTCGAGACCATTCAAGGTAATTCGCGAGCGATACAAGACGCCTTGCACCTGGGACGGATCGCCAGTCGCAGTGAATCGACCACGCTGATTCTGGGTGAGAGCGGTACCGGCAAGGAGCTGTTCGCCCAGGCGATCCATAACGCCAGCGAGCGTTGCGACGGTCCTTTCGTGGCGGTCAATTGCGGAGCCATTCCGCGCGATCTGGTGCAAAGCGAACTGTTTGGTCATGTCGAGGGCGCCTTCACCGGATCGGCTCGCGGCGGATCTGCCGGGAAGTTCGAATTGGCCGATGGCGGCACGATCTTCCTCGACGAAATCGGCGACATGTCTTTCGATGCCCAGGTCAGTCTGCTACGGGTCTTGCAGGAAGGCGAGGTGACGCGCGTGGGGGCGAAAAAATCGCAGCAGGTGGATGTGCGCATCATCGCCGCCACCCACCGCAACCTGAGCCAGGCGGTGGCCGATGGCGCTTTCCGTGAGGATCTTTACTACCGGCTCAACGTCCTGAACCTGACGGTTCCGCCGCTGCGGATGCGCCGGGAAGATGTGCCCTTGCTGGCGCGATATTTTCTCGGTCGTTGCGCGCGGTCATTGCGCAAATCGGTGCAGGGCATCTCGCCAGAGGCGCTGGATATTCTTTCGGCCTACAGCTGGCCGGGTAATGTTCGGGAGCTTGAAAACACCATCGAGCGCGCAACCAATCTGGCGATGACCGAGATGATCCAGCCGGGTGATCTGCCACTTGAAATCAAGCAAAGGCTGCGGCCATCGGTGCCGGGAAGTGTGCCCGAACTCCGGGCTGCGCTGGACCTTGGCACCCATGAAATGAACGCGATCATCGCCGCCCTCAAGGATGCCCGAGGCAACATCCGCCTGGCCGCCCGGCAACTGAACGTTTCTCGTGGCGGGCTGTACAACAAGATGAATCGGTTCGGGCTGAGCGCCGATGCTTTTCGTGCGAGCACCGACCTCTGATGGGTAATGCTGTTCACTTAAGCCGTAATGCGATCTGTAGCAGCTGCCGAGCTTGCGAGGCTGCGTTCGGCTGCGCAGCAGTCGTAAAACCAGAACTCGCGGTGTGTCAGGCATACCGCGTCAGCTGGATTCACGACTGCTGCGCAGCCGAACGCAGCCTCGCAGGCTCGACAGCTGCTACCAGCGAACGCAGCTTCTAGCGTTCTCTGAGGTAATGATCTGCAACGGAATATGCACCCGATGCCGGAGCGGATCGAAGTCCGGCGTGGTCTGCAACTCGACCAGCAAGTCGATCAGCGCGGCCGCCAGCAAACGCGGCTGTGAGTCGATGACCAGGTCGATCAACCCTTGATCCAGGGCTTGTCGCGACAGCTCGGTCGACTCCTGCAGGATGCAACACAGCGACGGCCGTTTTGGTAGCTGTGACAGGGCCCGGATGATGCCGTCGCCGCCACCGCCGACCACGCACAGCCCCCGCAAATCGGCATGGCGGGCGATGAGTTCCAGCGTCGCCTCTTCGGTGACATCGCAGTTGTCCAGGTTGATCACCGCTTCGAGTAGCCGCAACCCCGGTGCGCGCTCCGCCAGGTAACTGCGCAGCCCCTCGACCCGAGCCTGATGACCAAGAAAACGATGGCCGCCGAGCAATACGCCGACGCTGCCTTTGCGTGCACCGCAGGTGTGAGCCAGCAGCCAACCCATGGTGCGCCCGACCTCATGATTATCCTGACCGATGTAAGGTTCTTCTGCCGCCTCGTGGATGTCGGACAGCAGGGCGATCACCGGTACGCCCGCCGCTCTGATCTGCGCGATGGCGGCATTGATCTGCGGGTGAGCGAAGCTGACCACCGCCAGGCCATCACACTGCACGGCCAGTTGTTCGATCTGGGCAATGATCGCGCTGGGTGTGCGATCGAAGACGTATTCGAACTGGCAGCTCAGATTGGCGCCGGCCTGACGCTGCGCTGCCTCGGTGATGGCGGTGGCAACGTTGGCATAGAACGCCTGGGCGGTACCGAGCAACAGGATGCCGAATCGATAGCTGGGACGACGTTCGCGAATGCGCTGGCCGATCAGCCGGGCGGCGAAATAACCGACGGCTTCGGCGGCCTGGAACACCTGCTCGGCGGTGGCCGGGTTGACCGGAGCCCGGGCATTGAGCACCCGGTCCACGGTGGCGACACTCAAGCGAGCGTGCTCGGCAACGGTGGCGATGGTGGGGCGTTTTTTGTTGTTCATGGTGGGCCCTTGAGTCGCTTTGATAGAAAACTATCAAGCTGCAATGGGCCTGGATGATAGCTTGATAGGGAATGTATTCAAGGGATTGAGGGTGGTTTGTGCGCTCTCTATATTTTCTCCAGCGATGCCATCCCGCATCGAAAGCAAGTGCTTAAAACCATCAAGCTTGCGGAGAACAATAAAATGCCCGAACACAACGCAGCCTTTGAAAAAACCGATAAACCCGTGCCAAGGGATTATCGATTGACCGGTCCCGAAGCCGCCCGAGCGGCGCAAAAAGGTTTGGTATCGGCAACGTGGTACCAATCGCCCATCTCCCGCAAACGCATGAAAGAATTGATGCAGCGTCGCGATGGCCCGGCCCTGCGTGATACCGCCATCTGGCTGTCGGCGATGGTCGTCACCGGCTTCGGTGGCTACTGGTTCTGGGGCTCCTGGGCCTGTGTTCCGTTCTTCTTCGTCTATGGGCTGCTCTACGGCACGGCGTCCAATGCCCGTTGGCACGAAACGGGTCACGGTACGGCGTTCAAGACCCGCTGGATGAATGATGCGGTCTACCAGCTGTCGAGCTTCATGTTCATGTTCGAACCCCAGGTCTGGCGCTGGAGCCATGCACGGCATCACACCGACACCATTATCGTCGGTCGCGATCCGGAAATCGTCGAGCCGCGTCCACCGAGTCTGATCATGATGGTGCTGAGTCTGTTCAGAATGCCTTACGCGTTGAAGACGATGGGGTCAGTTTGCCGGCATGCAGTCGGGCGTATGGGTGAAGAAGAGCAGACCTTCATCCCCGAATCCGAATGGCCCAAAGTGGCGCGAGACGCACGCGTCTGGCTGGTCATCTATGGGCTTACCGTGGGCACGGCGCTTTTTCTGCAGAGCTGGTTGCCGCTGATGTTTATCGGTCTGCCGACCCTCTATGGCGGTTGGTTGTCCTACCTGTTCGGCCTTTCGCAGCATGTCGGCCTGGCGGAAGACGTACTCGATCACCGCAGCAACTGCCGCACGATTTACATGAACCGACTGCTGCGCTTCATGTACCTCGACATGAACTATCACCTGGAACATCACATGTATCCGATGGTGCCTTTTCATGCGCTGGCGCAGCTTCACGAAGAGATCCGCCGCGACTGCCCGCCGCCTTACGGCAGCCTGTCCGAGGCCTTCAAGGAAATCATCCCGACTATCTGGAAACAGCGCAAAGACCCGAGCTACTTCGTCTGTCGTCCTTTGCCACAACGCGCAGCATCGGCCGCCACCGTCCAGGCAGAACCTGAAGTAACGCCGGCCTGACACCCTCCTGTCTGTACCACTACCAGAGAAAATGCCATGACCGATCAATGGATCGATGTATGTGCCGTGGGCGATATCAACGAAGAAGATGTCATTCGTTTCGATCATGGCCCGCACACCTATGCCGTCTACCGCTCCGCCGACAGCGAGTTTTTCGCCACGGCGGGCCTGTGCACCCACGAGTCCATTCACCTCGCCGATGGCCTGGTGATGGAGCACGTCATCGAGTGCCCCAAGCACAACGGGCGTTTCGACTACCGCTCCGGCAAAGCCCTCGGCGCACCGGTGTGCGTCAACCTCAAGACCTATGAAGTCCGGGTCGAGGCGGGGCGTGTGTTGCTCGCCATCACGGTTTAACTGCACGGAGTCTGTGCCATGAGTCCTGCCAATGCTCCACTGGTCATTGTTGGCGCCGGGCATGCCGGTGGCCGCGCGGCCCTGACCCTGCGCGACGAAGGTTATAGCGGTCGCCTGATCCTGATAGGTGACGAGTTTCACCCGCCCTATGAACGTCCGCCGCTGTCCAAAGGGTTGCTGCAGGGCACGGTCGATCTGGCGGGCTACAGCCTGTGCGATAGCGCTCGGCTCGCTGAACTGGACATCGAACACCTGGCCGGCAACCCGGTAAAAGGCCTGGACCCGCACCAGCATCGTCTGCAATTGGCCGACGGCAGCTGGTTGCATTACGCCCGATTGTTGCTGGCGACGGGAGGGCGCTCGCGCAGGCTTGCTTGTGTGCCCGAGCATCTGCGCAATGTGCTTTATCTGCGTAGCCATGACGAGGCGCTGACACTGCGCAATTCGTTGCGGCCCGACACCCGACTGGTGATCATCGGCGGCGGCTTCATCGGCCTCGAAGTCGCAGCCACCGCCCGAGCCTTGGGTTGTACGGTGACCTTGCTCGAAGCCGGGCCGCGTCTGGCGGGGCGGGTGTTGCCGGAACGGTTGTCCAGCGTTCTGTTGGAACTGCATCGCAGCCAGGGTGTGGATGTCCGACTCAACGTGGCGATCGAGGCGGTGCAGGGCACTACTCATGTTGAATCGGTGCAACTGGTCGATGGCCAACTGCTGCCCTGTGACCTGGTGGTGGTGGGCATCGGCATGCAGCCCAACACTGAGTTGGCCATGGCCGCCGGGCTTGAGGTCGGCCAGGGCATCCGTGTCGATGCGCAACTGCGCACCAGCGCGCCGGACATCTTTGCGGCGGGGGATGTCTGTGAATTTCGGCTGCACCCACAAGGGGGGTTCCAGCGTCAGGAAACCTGGCGCAACGCCGAAACCCAGGGCCGCCACGCCGCCCTGAATCTGTTGGGCGGCGAGTTGCCTTTCGAGGTCGTTCCCGGTTTCTGGTCCGATCAATACGACTGGGGATTACAGACCGTAGGCGTGATTGCAAACACGGAACCCACGGTAAGCCGGACAACCCCGGGCGGCGGTTTCCTGCTGTTCTACCTCGATGCCGAGCAGCGTTTGCAAGGTGCTTGCGGCTGGGGCCAGGGCAATAGCGTCGCCAAGGACATCAAGCTGTGCGAACGACTGATCGCTTCGCATAACCCCCTCTCGGTAGAGGCTCTGGCCGACGCCGAGGTATCGCTTAAACAACTGCTGAGGAACTGACATGCGCGAATTCCTGGTCTTCCAGTCCCTTTGGGCCATGCAAGATCACCGTGGCCAATGCGAGCTTGCGCTGGAAGCGCAACTGGAGAAAATCGTCGCCGCCGGTTTCGACGGAATCACCGACCATTTCTGGGTGGCGAACCATGCCGCACGCCTGCATGCAGCCGCCAAGGCGCAGGGCCTGCAAATCGAAGGACAGGTGTTCCCCCGCACCGTGGATGATCTGGCGGCAGCGATCGACGTCGCGTCCCGCTACGGCTGCCACCATCTCACGCTGCAAGCCGACGTCCGGCCACGCACGCTGGCGCAAGCCATCAAGTTGATCGAGGGGTGGCAGCGACTGGCAGAGCAGGTGGACTTTCCGATCCTGCTGGAAACCCACCGTTATCGCCTCACCAGTGATCTGTTGTTCACCCTCGACATTCTCGCGCAAATGCCCGATCTCAAACTGTTGGCCGACTTGTCCCACTATGTCGTGGGCCGCGAACTGCCAGAGCCGGCTGCGGCCGAGGACGACGAACAGATCCAGACCATCCTGCGCAATAGTTGGGGTTTTCATGGTCGTGTCGCCAACAGCGAACAGGTCCAGGTGCCTCTGAGTTTTGCCCAGCATCGACCCTGGCTGGAGCGTTTCCTGGGCTGGTGGCGCTATGGGATCGAGGACTGGCTGGCCCGACCGGACACACCCGCCAGCCTGTCCTTCACCTGTGAACTCGGCCCGCCACCCTATGCCATCACGGGGGCCGACGGACGCGACATCACCGACCGCTGGGTCGAGGCGTTGATGTTGAAGGAATTGATGCGCGAGGTCTGGGATGACTGCCGGGAACGGTCTTGCGCATCCTGACTTAAAGCCTTATCCGGCCTCGATCAAAGACAAACAGGCGGTCTGATTCCGGCCTGAGCGTTTCGCCAGGTACAGTGCCGAGTCCGCCTGTGTCAGCAGGTGCTTATATTCGGCAGCCTCCGGCACGCAGGTATAAACCCCTAAACTGACGGTCACACTCTTGGCCAGGTTGCCATCGTGTGCAATAGCAAGGTTCAGCACCGCGAGCCTGATGTCTTCGGCAATGGAGTAGGCACCTTCGGCATCTGTATCAGGTAGTAATACCGCAAACTCTTCGCCACCGTACCGCGCGGCTAAATCGGATGGCCTGTGAATGCATTGCGCGATTGCCTGCGCAACGGAAGCGATGCAATGGTCGCCGGCAATATGCCCGTATTGATCATTGAAGCTTTTGAAATAATCAATATCGAGCATTATCAAACTGATCTGAGAGTGATGTCTTACCGCGCGAAGCCATTCCTGCTGCAAGCTGTTTTCGAGGTGGCGTCGGTTTGCAAGTCCGGTGAGCGCATCCTGTAATACCAGTTTTTCCAGGGCTGCCCGGGTCTGCTTCAAATGATTTTCTACCGAGACGCCGTAACGTATTTTCTTGATGAGCAAGAGGCCGACAAGAAGGTTGACCAGCAGCACTGCGCCAATCATCAATGCCATCTTGATTGTTCCGGTTTTCCACTCGGCAAAAATGGCTTCCCGTGAATTGGCGGCAGCGACGACCAATGGATATTTTTGAAGAAGCCTGTAGCCGAAGAGTCGATCAACGCCGTCGATAATCGATTTGATCATGACGGTATCAGCCGGAGACTTGGGTAAATAGATGGAAAATATTTCCCCTTTGGCTAGCGACGCACCGATGAACTCTTCAGCAAAAGGCCGCCTGGCGATTATCGTTCCGTCGGGAAGGGCCAGGAAAATTGCGCCTTTGCGGTCAATGGAGAACGTTGAGAAGAACTTATCAAAGTAGGCCATTTTGATCGTGGCCAGCGCGACACCCTTAAAATGGCCTTCGCTATCGTTGACTCGTCGGGAGAACGGAATAATCCATTCGCCGGTCGTGCGGCTGCGTATGGCCCGGCCGATTCTAGGCGACAGGGTTACGTTGTTTTTGTGAAAGATGAAGTAGTCACGATCGGCATTATTGGGGGCTTCAGGTTTCGAATCGAACGAAGTCAGGACCCAGTTGCCGTTTTCATCATAGTAAAAAAGGCCGTGCAACTGCTCGGTGGTAAAGACTCTGCGCTTAAGCAGTTTTTGCGTTTTATCGAGCTGTTGGGCACTTGGGTTGTCTTTTATTCTGTCGATCAGTTCATCCAGGATCAGGTTGGCTTCATCAAACGTGTCAGTCGCTTGTTGGGCCATCGACCACGTCAAATTGCCTGACACCAGTTTTGCTTGCGAGAGTTCATAGGCTTTACTTTGGGCGGCTTGAAGCCAGTAAATACTCAGTATCGAGAGGGTGACTAAAGCCATGAACACGACGGAGATCGCTGTTGCCGGCAGTCTTCTCGGCTGCAAAGGGGAGTGGCGGGTATTGTCTTCGGAGCGGCTTTCCACAAAACCCCCTAGGATGAATTTCTACTACATTATCTGTTGAACTGCGCAGGTGCCAACAGTTCATGCAATTCTCGAACTTGGGGCAATTCAAGCTCCATATGGTTTTTCGCGTTTTGTTTCAAACGACTAGATCAGCGTTTTCAGGTCGATATCCTCGGCCATCGCCTTGTTGCCGGCATCGCCGGGATGCAAGTGGTCGCCGGAGTCGATAGTCGGCAGTAAGCGACTTGGGTGTTCAGGGTCGCGGGTCATTAGATCGAAGTCGATCACGGCATCGAATGCGTGGCTGCTACGTATCCAGTCATTAATGGCCTGGCGCAGTTGTTCTTTCTCGGCGCTGTGATAATTCTTCACGCTCGTTCCATCCAGGGCGCCTTCGACCGGCATCAGGGTTGTTCCAATGATGCGAATGTTGTTCAGGCGCGCTTGATCGATCAGTTGCCGATAGCCCGCAATCAACTGTTCCTTGGCTGGCAGGCGTTCGTTCGGAGCGAAGGAGGAGCCCGGCCAACTGATGTCATTGATGCCGAGCATCACAATCACCGTTTTTACTCCGGGCTTGCCCAGCACATCGCGCTTGAAACGCGCCAGTGCACTGACACCCATGCCATCTTCGAGCAGGCGAGCCCCGGATATCCCAGCGTTGAGCACCGCGAGCCTCTGCGCGGCCAAGCGTTGAGCGAGGAAGTCCGGCCAGCGTCGATTGCTGTCCAGGGTCGAGCCATTGCCATCGGTAATCGAGTCGCCGAGCACCACCAAGGCACGGGTGTCGACCGGTGCATCCACCAGGATGTCGCTGAGAAACAGCCGCGCCTCCACCCGCTCGCTGCCTTCCAGTCGCTGAGCGTCGACATGTTTGCCAGGGGTGATAAATGCGGTTTGTTTGCCATCCCAGTGGAAGGTCGTCAACGGCGTGTGCTGCGGCAGATAAAGAGAGATCGCAAGCTCACTGAGCGCCGGCACTGCCAGATCTATCGGATCACTGATCCGCGTTTCACCCGCGGCGAGGGTGACCTGTTCCTGATCACTGAACTTCAGCGTGTGCCCGGAGCCTGCGCGAATCTGATCGACGCCCTCAACGAAGGCGATACGCGCGGCACCGATGACCAGCGGTTGCTTGCCATATTCGTTGGAAACCACCACCCGCACCCGGCTTCCGCCGCTGCTGATGCGCACCCTCTGGTGAAGGGTGCTGTCGGTCAGCGCTTCAGGAATTCGCGTGGGCAGCGGCAGTTCGTTGCCCCAGGTGGGTTGAGGGCTGGCCATCCAGGTGGTGACCCAATTTTCCGCCGCCATGACAGGGCTTGCGGCAAGCAGGGCAGTCAAGGCGAGAGGCAACGGTATTCTCGAGTGAAAGGCTTTCATCCAGGTATCTCCTTGGGCGGTAATGATTCAAGGAGGCCAGATTGGTCTATTCAAAATGCGTGTGGTAGAAGGAGGAACTGCATACAGCTCATTCCAGAATCGAATGCCCATGGACAGTCTTAAAGCGATGCACTGTTTTGTCCGCGCCATTGAGCTCGGAAGCCTGTCATCTGCCGCGCGTGAGTTAGGCAGCACTCAGCCCACCGTCAGCAAACTGGTTGCTGCCCTGGAAAAGCAATTGGGAGCCCGTCTGCTGATTCGTGGCACCACCGGGTTGACGCCTACCGAACAGGGAAAGCGTTTCTACGAGCGTGCCAAAGGCGTGCTGGAAGAGTACGGCGAGGCCGTTGCGGATGTGCGTGGTCTGACCGAACGCCCCGAAGGTTTTCTGCGCGTCAACGTTCCGGTCAGCCTCGGTGTGTTGCGGTTGAATGCGTTGCTGTTGTCGTTCATGGCGCAGTACCCGGCCATTGAAGTGGAGCTGATCCTCAATGATCGTTTCGTCGATCTCACTGAGGAAAACGTCGACCTGGCCCTGCGCCTGGGGGGCAGCCTGCCGCCGAATGCCGTTGCCCGACGCATAGCGACTTCACCGCGCTATCTGGTGGCCGCACCGGAATACCTGCGCAACCATTCCCCATTGAAAAGCCCGGCGGACTTGAGCGAACACAACTTCCTGCGTTTTGCGTGGTTGACCGCGGGCGACCGTCTGGAGCTCAACGGCCCCCATGGTGAGCAGGTCAGTGTCACGACTCAGGGGCGCTATCGAACCAACAGCTCATTGGCCATTCGCGACGGTCTTCTGCAGGGCGCGGGGCTGTGTATCACGCCGGCCTGGCTGGTCAGCGACCTGCTTGAAAGCGGGCAGTTGATCCGGGTGCTGCCCGACTGGAGCGGCCCACCGAACGACGCTTTTCTGATCTATCCCGAACGCCGCTACCGCCCACTGCGCACGCGTTTATTGATGCAGTATCTGGCCGAACGGGTAGGGCAGTTGCCTGGTTTCATGTCTTGATGGAGCACTCTTGATTTGACGGGTATTTGGTTGTGCTATACAACTAAATACACATTTTGTTCGAGGTGCTCCCCGTGACCCATTCCCAATCAGACCTGATTAACCAAGTCCGCTCGGCGTCGCGTCTCATGGTGCGCGAGTTGGGGTTCATGCAAACCACGCTGGCGGCAACGGACTATTCGCCTTCGTTTGTTCACACGATCGTGGAGATTGGGGATCGTGGTTCGCTGACGGCGGGAGAGCTTGTGGAGCTTCTCGGCCTGGAAAAATCCACCGTGAGCCGGATGGTGCGTAAGCTCATTGAGGCCGGTGAGATCGAAGAAATTCCACACGAGGAGGATGCGCGCTCCAAGAAGCTGCGACTCACGGTGCAGGGCAAGAAAACCCTGCGAGCCATTGATTCGTTCGCCAGGCAACAGGTGGACGCTGCCTTGGTTTATCTGACGAATGAGCAACAACAAGCGGTGAGTGAGGGCATCGCCAACTATGCCGGTGCCCTGCAAGCCCATCGACTCGGTACAGCGCCGCAGCCCCCCGCGCAGCTGGATATCGCTCGGGGCTACCGGCCCGGAATCATCGGCCGCATGGTGCAAATGCATGCCGACTACTACGCACGGCATTCGAATTTCGGCCAGCCGTTCGAAAGCCTGGTTGCATCGGCCATGGCGGAGTTGATGGGGCGTTTGCACAATCCACGCAACGAAGTCTGGGTGGCTCTGGATGGCGAGCGAATTGTCGGTTCCATCGCGATCGACGGTGAAGGCGAGGGCGGCGAAGCGATTCTGCGCTGTTTCATTCTGGATGACTCGGCGCGAGGCAAGGGCGCAGGCAAACGCTTGCTGGCTGAAGCCATGAAATTCTGTGACGAACAGGGCTTTTGCGCGACGCGGTTGTGGACATTCAAAGGCCTGGATGTGGCTCGCAAACTGTATGAAGACTTTGGCTTCAAGTTGGAACAGGAGCAGGAGGGCCAGCAGTGGGGCGCAACGGTTATCGAACAGTGTTTTGTTCGACCTGGCCCGGTTGCTGGGCCGCTAAATGGAGTTGGCGATACGCATCCACCAATTGATCTTGCGTGAATGCGCGATTTCGCCCGCTGGGATTGGGCAGGACCCAGACCGAGGTATCACCAAAAGTTTTTGACTGAAGCCCCCACGCAATTTCCCGTTGACCGGACAACGCGCTGTACGCAGCTTTGCCGAGAAACGCCACAAAGCGTGGCGCATAGCGTGCGATCTTTTGTTCAAAATCCGCGGCGGCAGCGGTGAACTCATGCACGGATAGCTGATCGGCTCGCGCTGTAGGCCGTTCAACCACTGCGGTTAATCCACATTGATATTGCAAGATCATCCGGTCGTTTTCCGGGCGCACCTCTGTAGGCGTAAAACCGGCGAGATGGAGTGTGCGCCAGAAGCGATTGCCTCGACCCGCAAAATGATGGCCCTGGGCGGCGGCAGTCACGCCCGGATTAATGCCACAAAAAATCACCGCAAGCCGTTCGGTGAGAATGTCTTCGAGTCCTTCACCCACCCTACACCTCACACACCACAAATCACGTTGACCGCATTGCGGGCAAGCTCCGTCAATTCCGCGCGGGATTTGCCCGCCCGCGCCCGTATCGAAATGCTATGCAACAGGGATGACGCGAGTACGGCGAGGGCGGCTGGGTCGACATCGTCTTTCAACTCACCGGCGCTGACTGCCGCGCGCAGACGCGTTTCGAGATCGGCATCGAGCCGGCTGAGCCGGTCCGCAAGAACCTCTCGTATTGCAGAATCCTCGACGGCTTCGGTCGTCGCCGTGCCGATCGCAAAGCAGCCACGCGGTTGCCCCTCGCCCGAGAAGTAGATCGACAACTGTCCCTCATAGAAGCCCATTAGCGCCTGCTCCAAAGTCAGGTCTTTGTCCGTAAGCGCTTCCTGCATGGCAGCGGAGGCAGACTCCCAATACTGTTCAAGCGCCTTGATGTAGAGCGCGTGCTTGTCACCGAATGCCGCATAGAGGCTTGGGCGATTCATGCCGGCCGCAGTGGCGATGCTGTCCAGGGAAGCGCCGGAATATCCGGTGTTCCAGAAAACCCCAAGCGCCTGTTGCAGCGCTGTCTGCGGGTCATATGCGCGGGGGCGGCCTCGGCCTTTGCCCTCTGTAATCTTTTTTTGTGCCATGTCGTACAAAATCCTTGTGTGGGGATGGGCTGCTCTATATTCTTACACCATCGCACAAAATTAAGGAACCAGAAGTTCCTGAACGTCAGGTTTGTTGTAGCTGAGCTCGAACTGGGTGTTGCGGCGACGAAACCGGTGCGGCGGAGCGATCCTCCCTGACCGTGCACGGGTTTGCTTTCTCACAGCAATTTTTGCCATCAGGGCCGCAGGCGATTCTCGCAGGTGCTGGCCCGATTTCCCGGTTAAAGGTGTATTCGATCATGACTAAACAGTTCGACATCCCGGCTACGCAGACCTTCGAGCACGCAAGGCCTGACGCGCCCATCAAAAAACCGTTCAAGCAGAAATTTCGGCCCTTGTTGATTGTCGGTTTGCCGGTGCTCTTCGCCGCGCTGGGCTATGCCCGCTATCAAGCAGGCGAGGCGTTCATTTCGACCGATAACGCCTACGCCCGAGTGGCGAAGGCGTCGATCAACGCGCGTATTTCCGGACAAGTCGTCGAAATCGCTGTCGAGGACAACCAACCGGTTCACAAAGGCCAGATGCTGTTTCGGATCGACCCCAAACCGTTTCAGATCGCAGTTGACCGTGCGCAAGCACAGCTGAGCGTGGCGCGGCTGCGCATCGATGGGCTCAAGGCCGGTTACCGGCAGCAGCAGGCTGAACTGCAATCGGCCAAAGAGTCGGCTGATTTCGATCAGCGCGAGTTTGCCCGCAAAAAAGCGCTGGTCGCTACCGAGTTTGTCTCGCGGGCGATTTACGAGCGCGCCGACACCGACCTTAAAGTGGCCCGGCAACGCATCGCCTCGATCGAGCAACAGATCGCCAGC
The DNA here is from genome assembly GCF_059506005.1 of Pseudomonas sp. Pseusp18. Taxonomy (NCBI): domain Bacteria; kingdom Pseudomonadati; phylum Pseudomonadota; class Gammaproteobacteria; order Pseudomonadales; family Pseudomonadaceae; genus Pseudomonas; species Pseudomonas sp. Pseusp18. The sequence continues at coordinate 3,978,955 of NZ_CP169240.1, read as the reverse complement.
ACGGTTGTCGCGTTGAACGGTAATCCAGATATCGAAGCCGATAACCACCCGACGGTTCGTGAGGCGAGGGCGCAACTGGACGAGGCGCAACTCTACCTCTCGTACACGACGGTGTATGCGCCAGACGATGGCATCGTGGCCAAGGTCGACGATTTGCAGGTTGGCAACTATGTCAGCAACGGTGCACCGGCTTTTGCGCTGCTGTCCGATCGGCAGATTTGGGTCGAGGCCAACTTCCGCGAAACGCAGGTGACCCACATGCGTCCAGGCCAGGAAGCAACCATCAGCATCGACACCTATCCCGATCACGTTTTCAAAGCCCACGTGACCAGCATGAGCCCCGGTGCCGGATCGGACTTCGCCTTGCTGCCGCCTGAAAATGCCACCGGCAACTGGGTCAAGGTTGTCCAGCGGGTACCGGTGCGCCTTGAACTCGACGAGGCCGACCCTGCGTTTCCGCTTTTTTCGGGCACCAGCGCCACGGTCAAGGTCGATACCGGGTATCACACGCCGTGGTGGCATCCGCTCAAGGCGCTGTTAACCGCAGGTAACTTCTGATGAACGCCAATTCTATCGGGCCTCAAGGTGCGGGAACATTGAGGTTCGCCGCGCTGCTCGCGACCTATATGCAGTCGGCGAACCTGCCGTTGCCGAATGCGGTACTCAGGTTTATCCAAGGCAGCCTGTCGATGACCGACGACCAGGCAGGCTGGGTATTCACCTCGTACCTCGCGGCGAGCGCAATCACTATGCCGGTAGCGCAGTGGCTGGCCGAGCGTTATGGCTTGAAGCGGGTTTATCAGGCCGCGCTGGCCTTCTTCGTTCTTGGCTTGCTGCTCGCAACGGTTGCGACGACTCCGCTGGAGTTCGTCGGTGCGCGAATTATCCAAGGCCTGGCGAGTGGCGTGCTGGCGCCGCTGTCGATGGCGATTTCAATGGAGACGTTGCCACTGGAGAAGCGTGCGAAATTTGGCGCGACATGGACGGCAATCGTGCTCTTCGGAATCGTCAGCGGCCCGAGCATCGGTGGTTGGGTCAGCGAGCATTTTGGCTGGCGGCCGATCTTCTACATCAGCCTTCCGTTGTCGGCATTCATCTTCCTGGTGATGGCGCTTTTGCTTGCCGAGAAGAAGGCCGAGCAACTTCCGTCGTTCGATTTCTTCGGCTTCGGTAGCTTCACGCTGGCGTTGATCAGCCTGCAAATGTTGCTCGACCGCGGCGAACGCCTGGACTGGTTTACCTCGACCGAAATCTGGCTGGAGGCGGCGGGCTGCGCGTTGGGGGTGTACCTGTTCGCCGTGCATCTGTTGAGCAAGAAGGTGCATTTCCTCAACAAGCGTCTGTTCAAGGACCGCAACTTCGTACTGTCGACGATTATCTTTTTCGCCGTGGGTTTCGTGCTGTTGTCGACCATGGCACTGACGTCGCCGATGCTGGACGAGATCCTCGGCTACCCACCCGATGCGACAGGTTCGCTGACGATACCGCGCGGTGTGGGGCTGGTAGGGGCATTCCTGCTGATGGGTCGTGTTCCCGAGCGTTTCGACCGTCGGTTGTTCGTGGCGATTGGCGTGGCCGTGGTGATTTACGCCAACTGGCTGATGCTCGGTTATTCGCCGTTGATGGACTGGTCGCCGGTGGCGATTGCCGGGGCGATCCAGGGGATTGGCATCGGCATCTTGATGCCGTCGCTCACCAAGATCGCGTTCAGCACACTCGACCCCAAGTTACGCCCGGAAGGCACCGGTTTTTTCAATCTGTCGCGTGTTTACGGAAGCACCTTCGGTGTTGCGATTGTGCAGATTTTCTTCTTCAACAATACGCAAGCGATGCACCTGGCACTGGTCAGCCATCTGACGCCTTATCGCGCCGCTGCGCATGCCGCGCCGATGTCCCTGCAAGCACTGGCGGGGCTCAACGAAATGATCACCGGCCAGGCGGCTTTCATCGCGGTGATCGACCAATTCAAGCTGTTGATGGTGGCGATGCTGGTGGTCAGTCCACTGGTTGTCTTTCTTCGCAAGCCCGTTCCGACCAACTAGTTTTCGTGGAGTTTGCCCAATGAAATCCAATGCGCGCTTCATCAACAGACAGACGTTCAACACCACGTTCGGTGCGGTGTCGGTTCTTGCGTTCCTGACGGCCTGCACCGTCGGCCCCGACTATCAAATGCAGCCACCGAGCCTGTCGCAGCACTACGACCAACAGGCCGAGCAGCGTCTCGGCCAGGGCGGCAACCAGCCTGGCGGGCAACACATCAACCTTGGCCAAAAGGTCAGCGGCGACTGGTGGACGGCCTTCCATTCGCAGAAGCTCGACCAGGTTGTGCGTCGCGCCATCGAGGGCAATCTTGAGCTCGTGGCGGCGGATGCAACGATCCGGCAAGCGGCGTCGTCCGTCGCGGCGGCGGAGGGTGCGCTTTATCCGCAGGTCGATTTTGGCGCCCAGGCGGGGCGTCAGCGGGTACACAACGCTAAAGAGCCTTCGATCTCCAATTTCTACGCGATCGGGTCGCGGGTCGGTTTCGACCTTGATGCGTTTGGCGGCAACAAGCGGCGGGTCGAGCAGCAGCAAGCGTTTACCGATCTTCAGAAGCATCGATACGAAGCGGCGTACCTGACCCTGACGGGGAATGTCGCCAGCCAGGCATTGTTGGTGGCGTCTGCGAACGCGCAGATGGCAGCCGTCGAAAAGCTGCTTGCCAATGACGCCAAGAACCTCGACCTGGTGCGCAGGGCACATGCCAGCGGCGTCACCACGCAGATCGACGTTTCGCTGGCCGAGACCCGGCTCGCCCAGGACCGCACACTGTTGCCGCCCCTCGCTCAGCAGCGTGATGCCGCGCGCCATGCGCTGTCGATTCTCACCGGTAAAGGCCCTGGCGACTGGATCGCGCCGGACTTCGATTTTGCCGAATTCGTATTGCCGGCCAACGTGCCGGTGAGTGTGCCTTCGGAACTGGCACACGGCCGACCGGACGTCCTGCAAGCAGAGGCGGAACTGCACATGGCCAGCGCGGCAGTCGGTGTCGCGACTGCGAACCTCTATCCCCATGTAACGCTGTCCGCCTCGCTGGTACAGGCCGCTTCCGGCAATGGCGGTGCCGCGCTCTGGGGTTTGGCTGCAGGGTTGGCGGGGCCGATCTTCGACGGCGGAACGCTCAAGGCTGAACGTCAGGCTGCCGTCGACGGCTACAAGGCGACGCTCGCCGGCTATCAGCAGACGGTCATTCAGTCGTTCGGCCAGGTCGCGGACTCGTTGCAGGCGATCAACCATGACGCCGAGCAAAACCAGGCGCAGGAAGACGCGTTACGCGCTGCAGAAACCAGTTTTCGGTTGAACCAGCAAGCCTACGCGCAAGGCGAGAACAGCATTCTCCAGGTGCTGGAAGCGGAACGTGCCTACGAGCAAGCGTTGCTGGGGCAAATCCGGGTGAAGACCGCGCAGTATCTCGACACGGTGCAACTGTATGTAGCCCTCGGCGGTAATTCCGTCGGCGCGTTTGAGCAACGGATTGCCAGTCGCGAAGCACAGAACCCTTCGTATCAATAACGGCTACGGCCCCGAGCATTGGAGTCAAGAGATGTCTTACGAAGCTTTTCACGATGCACTTCGCGATACCCGGTTTGCGCTGAACCACGGTTCAGGTGAGATGCCGGCCGTTGGGTTCGGCACGCTGTTCAGTGATCTCAGCGTCACCACACAAGCGGTCAAGGACGCCTTGGAAGCGGGCTTTCGCCATTTCGACTGCGCAGAGCGCTATCGCAATGAGGAGAGTGTCGGCGTTGCGATCAAAGAGGTGCTGGAGGCGGGCAAGATCCGCCGGGAGGACGTGTTCATTACCACTAAACTGTGGAACACCAACCATCGTCCCGAGCGAGTCAAACCTGCCTTCGAGGCCAGCTGCCGCCGCCTCCAAGTGGACTCTATCGACTGCTACCTGATCCATACGCCGTTTGCCTTTCAACCCGGTGAGAATCAGGACTCGAGAGACGAACAGGGTCGCGTCATCTACGACTCCGGCGTGACACTGATCGAGACCTGGAGAGCACTCGAACGCCTGGTGGATGAAGGCCGCTGCAAGTCGATCGGCTTGTCTGATATCACGCTGGAAACGTTAAAAGAGATTGTGGCAGTGGCCCGGATCAAACCTGCCGTGGTGCAGGTCGAGTCCCACCCTTATCTGCCGGAATGGGAACTGCTTGAGTTCTGCAAACAGCATGGAATCGTCCTTCTGGCGTTCGCGCCACTGGGCCATGGCATGGAGCCGAAAGTGTTGGAGGAATCGGTGATTACAGGGATCGCCAAGCGCTTGCAGAAGACTCCGGCTCAAGTGGCATTGGCCTGGTCTGTACAGCGGGGCGTTGCTTTTTTGACCACGTCCGCTACACCAAGTCATATCAAGGAAAACCTGGATATTTCCACCCTGCCGCATAGGGCGATGCTTGAGATCAAGGAAGATATTACGACCAGGGTACGATTCAACTCGGTCGTGGAAACCGGTGTGCCTGGATTTATTCCACGGAAGAAGTGACACACGACGAGGAGGGCGGTCTTCTGTAAGGCCGCCCTCTGTTATCCACGCCCTTGAGGTGAAAACGATGGACGTTTTCCAAACCATGCGGTTTTTCATGGCTGTTGCTCAGAGCGGCAGTTTTACGGCGGCAGCCGAGCTATTGGACACCACGACAACCAACGTCTCCAAAGCCGTTTCCAGTCTGGAGGCCAGGCTTCAAACCCGCCTGATTAACCGCACCACCCGACGCCTGGCGTTGACCGAAGCGGGTGTGCGCTACTTGCAACGATGCGAGAAAATTCTGGATGAGGTACGTGAAGCCGAGGAGGAAGCGGGAACCGCTCACACCCGGCCCGTGGGCAGGCTGAAAATTCACGCCATGTCAGCCATCGGTAATCACTACGTGATCGATGCCATTGCCAAATACAGAGAGACTCATCCCTCGGTCATGTTTGATTTGACGCTGACCAATCGGCTACCTGACTTGCTCGAGGAAGGGTATGACATGTCGATTGTTTTAGCGCGGGATCTGCCCGATTCGGGGTTTGTCGCTCAGCGGCTTGGCATCACTTACAGCATTCTCTGCGCCTCGCCAGCTTATCTGAAGAAACGCGGAATCCCGGACTCTCCGGGTTCTCTTGGTACACATGATTGCTTGAGGATTGTTAATACGGTAATGCCGGTTGAACACTGGGCATTTGAGGGGCCTGAAGGTGCGGAGTCAATCAACGTCCCATTGTCTCCTTTTCATATCAATACGGCTGATGGAATGACTGTCGCGATAACAAACGGGATGGGCATCGGTATTCAGCCGATTGCTTCTGCGGTCAATGGCCTCAGGGCCGGCACGTTAGTGCGCGTGCTGCCGGAGTATCGGCTTGAAGAGTTGAATCTATTTGCAATCTACCCATCACGAAAATTCGTGGATGCGAAGACAAAGACTTGGGTGGAGTTTCTTAAACATCACATCCCGGGCATGTTGGCATCCGATGAAAAAATCGTAGGTTCGGGAAAAAATATCAGTTATTGAGTGGGTTGCACCGCAGGCATGGAGTGTCGACCCTCCATCGTCCGCACGGTACTCAACCGTTTGAACATCCAGTGCCCATCACTTGATATTGCATGACATGCCGTTGATTGTGAGAGTCTTCATAGGTCATTTGCACCGGAACCGGTTTGCACTCGTCCGGAATCTCTGAGAGGTAAATGACTTTCTTAATGTCGAGCTTCGTTTCGTACGTGTAGATCTCAACAGGTGCTTTACTGGTCGCGTTAGTTGAATGGCCATCGTCTGCAAAGGCGTGTGCGCCTATACCGGCAAGTGCCAGAAGCACCGCAATCTTTAAAATTTTCATTTTATTCACCGTATCGTCCTAGGTTGACTCTGCGTCCGAGATGATCGTAAAGGTCATATCGGATTTGCGAGTTGCTACCTCGTGAGCGAGTGGATACTTACTCCATTTGCTCACTGGGTAGAGACGATGTTAGGTGTTTGAACTTCTTTCAAATAGCAGCCGACTGGACAAACACTGTTGCCGGAATTCGCATGAATGGCCCAAAGATCGCAGGCTCCTACAGGGCATGGGTACGGGTGTACTCAACCTCTGCAGGAACCTGCGATCTTTCTATTTTTGGCTACCCGACAAGGGTGGGGTGCGCGGTGGGATCAAGCGTTTCGTCCCCGTCGACTCGAACGCCGAAGCCAGGCGAAGCAGCGTTGAATCGTCATAGGCGCGACCGGCAAATGTCAGCCCGACGGGCATGCCGATATCCGGCATGACACCCATCGGCACCGTGACCGTTGGGACGCCCAGGTGGCGGATGGCGAGATTGCCGTTGGCAACCCATACCCCGTTACTCCACGCGATATCGGCAGACGCCGGATCGACATCGGCATTCGCCGGCCCAACGTCGGCTACCGTCGGGAAAATCACCGCGTCGAGCCCCAGCCGATCCATCCATTCCTCCAGATCGATTCGACGGGTCTGTTCCAGCCCGCGCAATCCATCCGGCAGCGTGTCGATCTGATCCCACGGCGTAATACCGCGTTCGGCCATCCGCACGTACTCGTCCATGCCCGCGGCAAGATCGCCCTCGCGGTTGGGCAGCGTCCCCGGGTCGTGGGGGAAAATCAGCGGCCCGTTCACGTCGATCAGGCGATTGAGTTTTGGATCGCCGTTGGCTCGCAGAAAATCATCGAACGCCCAAGCCGTCAGATCCCACAACTCATGGTGCAGGAACTCTTTGGATACCAGGCCCCGGTTAAACACCGTCGGCGCGCCAGGACGATCGCCCTCGCAATTGGAAACCAGCGGGAAATCGACCTCGAGCACTTCAGCACCGGCCGCTTCGAGTGCCTTGCGCGCCTGCTCCCAGAGCCCGATCACGGAAGGGCGGGTGTTGATGCGCTGGCCCGTCGGCCCACCGATGCCAGGCGCATCGCTGGTGCCCGCGTCGGGATCGGCGTTGATGTACATGCGAGGCACGCCGAAGCGCTTTCCTTTGAGCGCATCGCTTTTCGCGGCCAGCGATCCGTAGGAAGCGGGGCGCACCGAAGCGACACTCGGAATTGGCACCCAAGGTTGCATCCGCCACAGATCACCGCGTGTGTCGGGATCATCGGCCACCACCACATCGAGCACTTCGAGCAAGTCCGCCATTGTCCGGGCAAACGGCACCACCACGTCCATGGTCGGCGTCAACGGCCAGTTGCCGCGCACCGAGATCACCCCGCGCGAAGGCGTATAAGCACACAAGCCATTGTTTGAAGCAGGGCCACGTCCGCTCGACCAGGTTTCTTCTGCCAGGCCAAATGCCGAAAAACTGGCGGCGGTTGCCGTACCGGCGCCGTTCGATGAGCCCGAAGCGAAAGGGGCGGTGAGGTAGTCGGCGTTGTACGGACTCTCCGCACGGCCATACACCCCGCGCTGCATGCCGCCATTGGCCATCGGCGGCATATTGGTCTTGCCCAGGCAGATCGCCCCGGCGGCGCGAAGCCGTTCGATGGTGAACGCATCGCGATGAGCGATCAGGTTAGCGAAGGCGGGACTTCCAGAGGCGGCGGTCAGCCCCTTCACCAGATAACTGTCCTTGGCCGTGTAGGGGATGCCATCGAGCGGCCCCAGCGTCTCGCCCCTGGCCCGACGAGCATCGGACGCCTGCGCTTCGTTGAGCGCATCGGGGTTGCGCACCACCACCGCGTTGAGGGCGGTGGGCGTATCGGCGCCGTCGTAGGCGTCGATCCGGGCGAGATAAGCCTGCACAAGCTCAACCGCCGTGGTCCGGCCGGATTCGAGCGCGGCACGCAGCTCGGCAATGGAAACCTCGGTCACCTCGATCATGCTGTTACCACCGGCCCGGTAAGGACATCACTTCTCTCAAAACGGGTACTCGAATGGCGTTCACCAACACTCGTCACCCCAACTTTTACAACGTGTACGCAGGTCATTATCAGCGCCTCGAATATTGCTCACCGGTGAGAAGGATAACTGAAGTCCGCTTCTTTCATGGAGCCTTGATGCTGTCCTGCGGGGCAGAGTTGATGGTTGAGCGCTTGGGGGCCGATAGCCGATCCGTCTACTTCAATCTGCTGGTCAGGTTGCAAGATAAGCGGCCTGTGAATCATGAAGCGGGCGCGCAATGTTGAGTGCCTGTTTGATTGCCCGTAGTTCCGACCATGTCAGTCGTCTCCTGCCAAATTCGTAGAAGGTGCCACCTGGGTCAATGTGAACCGAGAAAAGCCCGATTATCTCTTCGTTAGCCATCTCGACGATCAATTCCATATGGACTTCGTGCGGGGTACTCGCCGTTAGATAGGTGAACCCTTCAACAACGGCACTCCCACACCAACTCACTTCATCCCACGCCAGGAAAGGTCCTTGTGCACTTCCAATCGTTGACAAATGCCAGGACGTTGCGTCTTCCTGAAGAGCTTGAAGTACCGTCAGAAATCGCTCGCTGGAAAGGATGTCGAGTTCATACTTGCGCTTTCCATAATGAGGATGCGTGGCTTCTACTGGCGGCTCTGACGCTTGAGCCGCGCCGACTACGTTCGCATTCAAGAGGTGGCTTAGTGCAATTTCTGAAGGTTGGTCACTCCAGCCATTCAGGTTGGAAGCGGGAGGGAACCAAATGAGCAGTATGGTGTCGCCGGGCAGTAAACTGTCCGTGTTATCAAAGAACGCGAATGTGTTTTTGCCCACTGTTGGCAAAATGTCTTTCAGGTTGATTACCGGAGCGCTGTAATCAACGCCAAGATCCTCGGACCAGAACAATGGGCAGTAGGTTTTCATCTGTGAAAGCATCTGTTGTTAAGCCCCGTCACTCGACCATTGGATTCTTGGCCATTGGATAATAACGGGTCGCTCTTATTCAGCAATGGCGGGTTTTGGGCCTGAAAGCTGCCGGTCACCAATGGGCACTATCGACCCAAGTCAACCTTCAGAGCAGATCATCGCAGGTGTTGTTTATGCAAACGAAGGACGCCCGCATGGAAAACGCTGAAAAATTGCTGCACCTGTCTCCGGTTGACTTGTGACAGAGTGTTTCAGTCAGGCAACATGCACGGCTCTTGTTCCAGGGAAGATGCCCATGATTGCTGCATTGCAGAGCGCCGCTGCGCAAATTCGCCAGGCCGTTCGTGTCGCCACTGAAGGCTTGGTGGGGCGCGAGCAGTTGGCTGAGCTGATTGTTCTGGCCGCGGTTGCCCAGGAGCACATTTTGGTGATCGGTCCGCCGGGTACAGCCAAAAGTGCGGTGGTGCGGCGAGTTGCACAATCGATGGGGGGGCGCTACTTCGAATACTTGCTGGGTCGTTTTACCGAACCTTCTGAACTGTTCGGCGCGGTAGACCTGAAAAAGTTGCGTGAAGGTACGGTGGAAACCGATGTCAGCGGCATGCTTCCGGAAGCCGATATCGTGTTTCTCGACGAAGTTTTCCTGGGGTCTACGGCAATCCTCAACACGCTGCTGGGGGTGCTTAACGAACGACGCTTCCGTCGAGGTCATACTCAGATCCAGTGCCCGCTGCGGGTCTGCGTCGGGGCGGCCAATGGTCTACCGGACGACGAAGCCCTGGCGGCATTCGGTGATCGATTCCTATTGCACCTGTTTGTCGAGTCGGTGCCGGATAATCAGCTGGAAGCAATGTTGGCGGGGGGATGGCAGTCCGAGCAACGGCCGGTTCAGCAGTTGCTCGGCTTGAGTCAGCTAGACACCCTCGGTCAGGCTTTGAAACAGGTTGACCTTACTCTGGTTCGTCCCTCATTGGCCCAGGCCATTCGCCGTCTGCGGGAGGCCGGTATCCAGTTGTCGGATCGACGCATTGTCAAATCCCAACGGCTGATCGCTGCTGCCGCCTTGCTTGGTGGGCGTCTTGAAGCCAGCGACGCGGATCTGTGGCCGCTGTTGTATGTATTACCGACCAAAGAAACCCAGCAGCATGGCCGCGAGGTGCTGCGTGAAATCTTTGCACAGTCCAGCAACAGCCATTTGTTCAGTGCCGTGGAGGAGGCGACCTTGCAGCCAATGTCGCGGCTCAATCGTCTGCTGGAAACGGCCGAGGAGTACCTGACTCGTACCGAACCGCCAGCCAGCCCCTTACTGGAAGGTCTGCTGCGGGAGATCGACGCCAACTTCAATAGCCAGACCATGCCGGCGCGGTTGCAGGAAGTGCGTGGGCAAATGACCCGTCTGTTGACGCCCACTGTATGAGTGTCTCAGCAAAGGGCTGGGCCTGGCGGCCTCGGCTAGCGCCTGCCGAACCGCAGGCCGCTGTGGCCTGGGGCGATGCCGCCCGGCGCCTGCATGCACGGTTGCTGCTGATACCCGCAGAACAGGGAACGCGCCTGCAAGTCACCGCCAATCGCGACGCGATGGTGGTGTCGGGTGCTGCCAGCGATCTGCCCTGGGTTGACGGTGTGGAATACGCCGCAACGGATGAACGTGCACCAGGGTTATGGCTGCCCACCAGTTGGGAGCCCGATGTACCGACTGATCTGGTGGGGCAGGCGTTGTCGACGGGGTTTTCACGCTCACCATTGTTGCTGTGGCGCGACCCGCCGGCGGTGATTCCCCTTGATCGACAACTTCCAGTGACTGCGCAGCATCTGCAGCGAATCGCTGCCTATTGGGCGGAGCGCTGATGCAGTTGCCCGAATCCCTGCACCCCTGGCGGCAATGGCTGGAATGGTTTGTCCCCGAGCAATTGCCGCTGTTCGCCGACCTGTTGGGCCGTCTCAACCCGATGCTGGGTCCATTACGCGGGCTGCAACAGGGTGGTGTTCCCGAGCCCGATGGCCTGGGCGATCTGCAACGCCATGGCCCCTATGAGCGACTGTTGTCCAGCGAATGGTTGCTGGCCGACGAAGTGCCCGACGAGTTCATGCGCCGGGCGGCGGTGGGCGAGCACATGTTCCTCGCTCCGCAATATCGCGCCCATCAGGCGAACCGCTTGATTGTCGTCTTGCTGGATGCCGGCCCCTTGCAATTGGGCGCAGCTCGCCTGGTTCACCTCGCTTTATTGATGTTGCTTGCGCGGCGCGCCCAGGAGGCCGGGGCCGAGTTGCGCTGGGGCATCCTGCAAAGCGTGCCTCGGCTCCATGAGCTCGACACCTCGGCGCAACTCAAGTGCCTGCTCAACGCCCGCACCTATGAGGTGGTTGGCGAGGAACACTGGCAGGCCTGGCGCGTCTGGCTGGCCGAGCAGCAACCCAATGTCGGGGAGTGCTGGATTGTTGGTCAGCGTTTACCCAAGACTGACAACCAGTCCTGCACTCACCGGGTTCAGGTGCATCGCAGTCTTGACGGGCAGAGCCTGTCCTTTGAGTTGCAGGTCACGACCACCCGCCGTGTATCGCTGCCGATGCCTGACGAGCGTTTGGCCTTGCAGTTGCTTAAAGGCCAGTTTGACGGTGAGGTGGTGGTCGCTCCACCGCTTAAAGGCAGTGTGCCGCGTGTCTCCCTGACCTTGCTGCCAGTGATTGCCAGCGCGGGCACTCATGTCGCGATGAAAATGCTCGACGAGCAAGGCATGGTGGTGATCAAGCTGCCGGCAGCCAATCAGAAAAAGCCGCTGGAGATTCGCCGCCACCTCTGGAAGGCGGGACAGGTTCCACTGACCGTCACTTTCATGCACAGCACGCTTGGCGCGGTGTTGAGCGATCAGTGGCAACTGTCATTCTGGAATATGCCTGGGCTGAAAGCCGTTGATAAGCCAGACCCCAAAGAGTTGAAACTCCCGCCCGGCACGGGCACGTTCCAGCCCGTGGCCTGGTTGCGCAACAGCACGACAGGTCGTCTGTTTCTGCTGGATACCCAAGGTCACCTGGCATTTTGGGCGGTGGAAACCGGTAGGTCTCCCGCACGACCGAAGACCGGGCAAACCCACCGCTTGACGGACGGGGTGGTGGGTCTGGCCAAGGTCACCAAGGAAAGGGTGGCTTATGTGCGCAATGATGGCGGTCGGTTGTATGCCCATTCGGTCGACGCCTACGGAACCGTATCGCCCGCCCATGTGATTGGCGTCGCCGAAGGTGTAAGCCAGGTGCTGTTTGCCGCCAGTTCACGGTGGCGCGGTTCTTTCGGTGGCTGTGCGTTGCTCTCTGTCGAGAATGGCCGCGAGACCTGGCGGGTCATCTCGGCCACTGATTGCCCGGTGCAGATGGAACGAATTGATCTGGCCGGAGGCTGGAAGGGCCTGGGTTTACTGCTGCAAGAGGGTGATGATCACTATTGCCTGGTATTGCTCAGTCCCAATCAGCAATCTATCGCCCTGTATTGCGACGGGGAACAGGAGGTATTGTTTACGACGTCCCATGCCATGACTAAGGTCAGCTTCTGCCCCCTCAGTGGTCTGGTCGCGGCCTTGACCAGCGCCCGAGAGTTGCTGGTGTACTCGGTTCCTCTGCGCACCCAGCGCCTGCAAGTGTTTTGTAATGAGATACCGGAAAAACTCAAGGAAGGCGCCAATGCTTGAACATGCCGCAGCATTGATTCGCCGTCCGGTGCTGACCGGCCATCAGCAGATTGAAGGGTTGTGGTTTACATGCGAGCGCTATAACGAGGGCGAGCGCGCACGATTGATCCTCAACCAGTGGCAAACCGGCGCCAGCGTCTACCGTTTCGCCGACGGCGACTTGCTGCGCTTTCGCCAGCCAGTATCGGTTCAGTGCGAAGCGCTGCTCGGGTGGCCGCTGATCCGTCAGGGCCGTGCCTTGTGCTCCGCGCTGCTGGCCCCGCAGGAGATGCGCAGCTTGCCCGCAGCCGATGTCTGGCTGGTACGTGGCAGCCATGTCAGCGCCTTGCAACTGCGCGATGCCACGCCGCTTTCACCGGGGCAGTGGATCGACGTCAGCGGTTACACCTTGTTGGACACCTATGACTGTCACAGCACACTGCCGGAGCCGGTGCTTGAACCTCTGGCTGTGTCATCCGATGTTCGGGAGATCCTTGGCGGTAAGCTGCGGCCGGTCAGCCCTGAGCGGGAAGGGGTGATGCAGGCGCTGCTGGAACGCCAGCGCAATGCGCCAAAAACCATACCCCGTCAAACCAGCACTCCAAAGGACAGTGGCTGGAAGAATACTGAAGACTCATCAATGCCGTGGTTCAAACTCGGCGTCAGCGTTGTATTGTTGGCGGCTGTGTTCTGGATGGGCTCCCACGACAGAAAACAAGGTGTGCACACGCAGCCTCCGAGTCCGGAAACGGCTGTGTCGTTTGATGTCAACACTGTGCTACTGGGGACGTTGATCAGCGCGGTGCTGATTACGATGTTATTGATGGGCGTACGCAACGTCTTGCCTGGCGCAACGTCTGGGCAACGTGCGGCACCACGAACTCCGGCCCAGCCGCCGCTCGCACCGCGTGCCACACCGGTCAAACACAAGCCTGCCGCCTGGCGTCGCTGGTTGACGCGTCTGACCCTCCATTCACGCCTGTCCGCGCTGTATGGCAAGCATCAGGCCGCGTACATGCGTCGCATGTTGGAGATGTTCGAGAGCGGTGACCTGGAAGAAGCCCTGCGCCACGCCATTCCGCTGGGCAGCGAGCAAAGCAGCGGTGAACAGGCGTTCGGTACACCACAACGGCGTCAGGAACTGACGATCAATCAGCACTTGGGACCCAGTCGCTCGATAATGTTCGAGGAAGGTCTGGAAGCCCGACTCAAGCAAATCTACCGACAGACGTTCGAACGCCTGGACCGCGAGGGCCGTATCGAAGAGGCGGTGTTTGTTCTGGCCGAATTGCTCAAGGTGCGCCAGGAATCCCTCGATTATCTGGAAAAACACGGCCGTCACCAGCAAGCAGCTGACCTTGCCCTGGCGTGGGACATGCCCGCAGCGATGATCGTGCGTCTGCTGTGCCTGGCAGACAACTGGCAGCGTGCGTTGCTGGTGGCCCGTCGTGACAATGCCTTTGGTGACGCGGTGGTGATGCTTCAGGAGAAGTGGCCAGAGAGCGCCGACCGTTTGCGTCTGGAATGGGCCGAAGCCTTGACCGGCAAGGGGCTCTGGCTGCAAGCCGTGGATGTGATCTGGAGCCTGCCTGCCGAGCGCGAGCGGGCCGCGCAATGGTTGCTCAATGCCGAAGCCGCCGGCGGACGTCTGGCCATCGGTGCGCTGGTCAAACGGGCGATTTTATTGCCCGATACCCTGGTGGCCTACGGGACTTGGGTCGAGCAGCTACGGGACGACCCCCAGCGCTTCATAGAGCGCGCCGCCTTGGCCGAAGCATTGTTGCAGCACAAGACGCAGGCCGGTGCATTGGCTTGGCTCACCCGCGCCACGGTACACGCCATCATTGCCGATCAGGCCTGTGGCCACGGGCGGTTGACCCAGAATCAGCTGCAAGCGCTGGTCAAAATGAGCAAGGACAAACTGCTGCAAGCCGACCTGCCGAGCCAGTCGCTGGTGCGTCCCGCCGTGCGGTCCCTTGACGACGTCGTCACGACTCTTGAATGGTCGGCGCCAGCGATGGGCAGTCGGGCCATTTTCGATGCGGTGCCGCTGGAAGATGCACGGTACTTGCTGGCCCTGGGTGAGGCTGGGGCAGTGGTCATCGACGCAACTGGCAAGACGCTCTTTCATTTCCCGGTGCCTGCGCAGTCGATCGTCCTGGCCCATAGCCGGCAGATGGCGCTGGTTCTGTCCCGACGCGACGACGTGTGGCGAATCAGCAAACTGGACCTGGTCAACCGCACCGCGACGGATCTGGGCGTGCTGATGCTGGATGTGTTCGCCAAGTCATTCGATGGTACGGCGTGGACTATCGGCCGCGGGCATCAGTTGCGAGTGGTTGACGTTGACCGCGGGTTTGAAACTCTGTGGCATGTCAGTGATTTGCCCGGTCGGATTCTGAGTTTGAAGGACGATTCGCAAGGTGAGTACCTATGGTTGTCTGACCCTCAGCATGGCAGCCAGCTTTGGCACTATCGCCTGCCTGATCGCCGGCTGGTCAGTCGTGAGCCGACGCCGGCGAGGATTCACGAGGATGGCTTCCAGCTGTTCAGCGCATCCAGCGAGGTCGCTGAATTCCGGATCAAGCCCGAGAGAGAGGACGACCCCATTCTTGTGCTGGAGCAGAGCGGCAATCGCAAGGGCTACCGTTTGTTCGACTGTGTTGAAGGGTTGGCCTATGAGGATCCGGTACGTCTGTTTCTGTGCGACCACTGGCTGTTGATTGGCTATGTCGTCTCCGACCAGGACACCCGCTGGCAATTCATCTACCGCAGCAGTGACCGCCTCTGCGCTGCGCTGCAATGGCCGCTGCACGATGTGCAAGCACGATGCCTGGGCGCCGACTGGTTGCTGTTCGACCACCAGGGCAGGCTGAGCCACATCAATGTCGATGATGCTTGCCAGTGCAACATGTCCCTCAACTGACCCGTCACTGGACAGTCCACCCCCGTATGAGTAGCGTGCAATCCAAATATCATCTGGTTAGAGATAGTTCATGGTTTCTATGGCTGTTCAGGAAGAGGTTCGAGGTCGTCTTCGCCGTGCTGAGGACGAGCATGAAGCGAAAGTGCTTTTAGCCGTTGAATCAGGTAGTCGCGCTTGGGGATTTGCCTCTCCCAATAGTGACTACGACGCACGATTCATTTATGTAAATAAACCTGAGTGGTATCTCTCGGTCGGCCTTGAGGAACAGCGCGACGTCATTGAGTATCCGATCATTGACGACATGGACATCAATGGTTGGGATCTGCGCAAGGCACTGAGGCTATTCTGGAAGTCCAATCCAGGCTTTGTGGAGTGGATACAGTCCACCATCATTTACGAGCACTCAGGATCTTTTCACGAGCGGGTCAAGGAGTTACTGCCGCAGGTGTACTCGGTCGAGAGTGGCATCTACCATTATCGCAGCATGGCCAAAACCAACTACAGGGGGTATTTGCAGGCCTCCCAAGTACCGCTGAAAAAGTATTTTTACGTACTGCGTCCCTTGTTATCGGTGCGGTGGCTGGAGCAGTTTGAGACGCCAGCTCCCATCGAGTTTGACAAACTACGTGGCGTCATCGAAGGAGAGCCCGAACTCCAGCAAGCCATCGATGACTTGCTCGCGATCAAACGCGCGTCTCCAGAGATGGGGCTATCGCCCCAGATCATACCCATCCAGCAATTCATTGAGCGTGAGCTGTATCGACTTGAAACCATCAAGCCGACCCGTAGCGAGCGCAAAGAGGTAGAGCCGTTACTTTCCGAACTGTTTCGTTCTGTGCTGAAAGAAACGTGGGGATGAGTCGGACAGCCCGGGCACCAGAATCAGGTTTCGGACGGGGGAGCGGCCCAGTGCTTCACCCCTGTCACTCGGGAGCCAAATCGCCGTACCAGTAAGCCGCCGTGACGCCGCCATCCATCAGAAAATCGCTGCCGGTAATGAACGTGCCCTCAGGCCCCATCAGCAGCGCGCCCACGGCACCCACCTCATCCGGTGTGCCGCCGCGTCCTGCCGCGCTCAGTTCGATCATGCGTCGGTAGCCCTCACCGCGTGGGCCGCTCAATTCGTCCCGCGCCAGAGGTGTAAAGATGATGCCGGGGCTGATCGTATTGACCCGCGCGCCGCGTTTACCCCAGCGCACCGCTTCAGCCATGACTCGCAACGAGTTGCCACGCTTGGAGATCTGGTAGGCGTTCAACGGATCGGTGACTTGATCGGCTTGCAGCATTGGAAGCGCGAGCAAGTCGTCCGCCGGGGTGGTTGCCAGCGCTTTGTTTTGTTCGGCGCTCAACGCGGGTAAGCGGTGGCCGGATTGTGAGGCGATCACGATCGCGGAGCCGCCTTCGGCGATGACGTTGCCGAACTCCTCAAGCACGACTGCCGTGCCATATAAATCAACTCGCAAAATGGTGGCCGCCGGCGCTTGAGAGGGTGAAACCCCCGCGGCGTGGATGACACCGGTGATATCGCCAATGGCCGTCGCGGTCTGCACCAGCGCCTGCACCGATTCACGAGAAGAGACGTCTACGATGGCTGTGGTGACTTCGAACCCTGCCTCAAACAAGACCTTTGCCGCCGCGTCGGCGTTCTCCTGCCGCAGATCCGCCAGCACAACGTGCTTACCGGCACTGACTCTACGGGCAATGGCCTGACCGATTGAGCCGGCACCAATAACGACAGTCACCTTCGTAAGATTTTTCATGGGTCTATCTCTCATCAGGTTGAAATGGACTAAACCGGTTGATGGCATAATCGTCGCGGGTTCATAACCAGGGCGTATAAATGACCACTGAAAGCTACGACCAACTCGCGATCTTCGCGGCCGTGGCACAGGAGCGCAGCTTTACCCGCGCTGCAGCCAGGCTCGGCATGTCGCAGCCCGCGTTGAGCCGGGCCATGCGTCAGCTGGAGGAACGACTGGGCGTCAGGTTGCTTGCGCGCACCACTCGAAGCGTTTCCCCCACGGAAGCGGGTGAACATCTGCTGCAGGTAATCGCTCCCAGGTTCGAAGAAATCAACAGCGAGTTGGCACTGCTCAGCGAGTTCCGCGACAAGCCGGCAGGCAAACTGCGTATCACGGCCGGCGAGCATTCCGCGATCACGATCCTGCAACCGGTGCTCGCGAAGCTGCTGCCCGACAATCCCGATCTCAACATTGAGATCATTGTGGACTACGGCCTGACCGACATCGTGGCGGAAGGCTTCGATGCCGGTGTCCGCCTGGGTGAGCAGGTCGCCAAGGACATGATCGCGGTGCGCATCGGCCCCGACATGCGGATGGCGGTTGTCGGCTCCCCGGAGTATTTCTCCCGTCACCCGAGGCCAAAAGTCCCGAGCGATCTGATGCAGCACAACTGCATCAACCTGCGCATGCCGACTTACGGCGGCATCTTCTCCTGGGAGTTCGAGAAGAAGGGGCAAGCACTGAAAGTGCGCGTCGAGGGTCAACTGGTGTTCAACAACATCGCCATGCGCCTGGATGCCGCTCTCAAGGGGCTGGGGCTGGCCTACATGCCGGAAGACCTGGTGCAGACACATGTCGCGCAGGGGCGGTTGATTCGCGTACTGGCGGACTGGTGCGAACCGTTTTCGGGGTACCACCTCTACTATCCAAGCCGTCGCCAGAGTTCTCCCGCCTTTACGTTGTTGCGAGATGCCCTGCGCTACGCGGGTTGATTCCTGACTCATGGCTGTCCGGCGGTTCTAGCCAACGCCTCGCGGGCACGCTGGGCGGCATCGGCATCGCCGTGATCGGCCAGCACCTGGATCAGCTGACGCAATTGCGCAGCGCTCAGGCCGACCCTCATGCTGGCGGCCATGTGCGAGCGCAGTTGCGGCTCCGCGCCGGGCGTGGCGGCCAGTGCTCCGACGGTGGCCAGCTCGCGACTTTGCCAGTCCAGGTTATCGCGCTCGAAAATGTCGCCGAACAAATGCGCCTGCAGGTACTGGTTGATAACGGGGGCGAAGTCGAACAGCGGGCCCTGGACGGGCGCGCCCGCAATGCGCGTCTGGTTAGCCTTGCCCACCGCCAGCAATTCATCGCCGCTGGGAATCACCCCAGCGGGCTCGTGTCCCGGGGCATCGTGGATGCCGCGTTGTTTGCGTTCCTCCAGCACCTTCATCAGCTCGCCGATGGCGTTGAGGCTGCGCGGAAAGCCGACGTAGGCATAGAGTTGCACCAGGATTTCCTTCGCCTCGTTGACGGTCAGGCCCGCGTCAAGCCCTTGGTTCAAGGCGGCATTGAGTCTGGGCATGTTGCTCGTGGCCATGAACGCCGCAATCAACGGGATGGACTGCTGCCTGGCGGACAGCACCTCGGAAACGGGTAGTTCGGCGGACATTGCTTGCGGCTTCACCGGACTTTGCGCATTGGATGGGTCATCGGTGACTTTCTCCAGCCATTGCACGCTTTTACCATCCACCACGCCGGTTACGGCCAAATGGGTCATGGCGCTCGTCGGTGCAGCACCATGCCAATGCTTGACGCCCGGAGGGCAGACGATCACGTCGCCCGGATGGATTTCCTGTACGGGCTTGCCCCATTCCTGTGTCAGCCCCACGCCGGAAACCACTACCAATCGCTGTCCTGCGGGATGGGTGTGCCAGGCCGAGCGCGCGCCCGGCTCGAAGGTGACATAGGCGCCGGATGCATTGATTTCGCCGCTGGCGGGAAACAACGGATCGACGCGCACCCGCCCGGAGAAGTAATCCGCCGGTCCCGTTGCCGAAGCCTGTGTGCCGGCGCGGATGATCTGCTGGGCGGCCAAGGATTCGCCGGCAGTGTCCGGTTGGCTGGCCGCGCTGGCGAAGGGCGTCGCGGCGCACACTGCGATCCCGAAAAGGGTTTTGTTCATGATGACGGGTCCTCAGGTCAGAGTGTTCTGGCGTAAAACGCAGTCAACTTGCCCATTGCCGCGTCCACATACGCGGGCACCCAATAGGTTTCGATGTGGGTTGCGCCATCGATCTTGAACAACGCCTTGTCCTTCGTGCCGGTAGCCTTGGCGAACGCATCCTCGGTCATGTACAGGCTGTCAGCCTTGCTGCCGGCGATCATCAGCAGCGGCTGCCGGATCAGTTCAATCTGGTCGGTGGCGTCGAAGCGCATCAAGTCCAGCAAGCTGCTCATGGTGTACTTGAAGGTCGAGTTGGGATGCGCATGCGTCTTCCAGTAATACTCGTAACCCTGGCGATACAGATCGAACGGCAATTTGGCGATCTGCTCATCCGTCAGGTTGGCATCCCCGGCATAGAGAATTTCCCCGCCAGCCGCTTCCTGGGCTCGGGCAGCGGAAGCCTGCTCCAGACGTTGCTGGACAGTGTCCAGTTGCGAATCGTTGTAGCCATTGCGACGAACCCGTCCGGAGTTGAACATGCTCACCGTTGCAATCGACTTGAATCGCTTGTCGGTTTTCGCCGCGGCCAGCGAGTAGCCGCCACCACCGCAGATGCCGAGCAAGCCCAGATGCGCACTGTCGACGCCTGGATAGCGGGCGATGAAGTCCGCCATGCCATGGATGTCCTCGATGCGGTAGGCGGGTTTGTCGACGTTGCGCGGCTGACCGCCACTGGCCCCTTGATACGCCGCATCCGCAGCGATCGTGATGTAACCCTGTTCCGCCAATCGCTGGGCATACAGACCGGCGACCTGTTCCTTCACCCCGCCATTGGGATGCGCCACGACGACAGCGTGGTATTTTTTCCCCGAGTCATAGTTCGCGGGGGTGTAAACGTTGGCGGCAATGTCCAGGCCGTTGAGCGTGTACGTGACCGGGTGAATGTTGACCTTGCCCGGTTCGTTCTTGGTAATCGCGCCGCCGTAGGTCAACGTGAAAGGATTCTGCTTGTAGTCCGCGGCCTCAACCTCGGCTGCCGAAATCCCGACCATGGCGGCGAGGAGGGTGGCCTTTATCGTTGTTCGCATCGTATGAGTACTCCTGCTGTTTCCTGTTTCTGAAGGGCACGGCAGCCATCGCCGTGCTCGTAGTCAATCCAGATGTTTCTCTGCAAGGAATTTCGAAACCAGATCCGCGATCTCGACGTTGTTGAGGTCCGAGAACGGGAAGTGGCTATTGCCCTTGATCCCGATCTCCGGCAAATGGATGAGCGTTACGTCACCGCCATGGCGATTCACCGTATCGCGCCACAGGCGTGCCATCTCGAGCCGGGCGCGCCAGCTGTCTTGTGCCGGTAAACGAACCGGTTTGGCGGGGATGTTGTCGCCATAGAAGATGACGATGGGGATGCGGGTCAGCGCTTCGAACTGCGTCGTCGATACGACATGGGCGATGAGTGTGTCGAACGCGCTGGGAATCGGCGCGGGAACCTCTCCCTCTGGAAACACGAAGCTGCTGCCCGGTTCGAACGCCACGATGGCCCGCACGTTATGGCTCTTGATCGCCGTCAGCCAACCGGGCCCGCCACCTTGCGAGTGGGTGAACAGGATGGCGGGGCCGGTTTTATCCAGCAGGGCAGATACGCCATCGGACACGACCTCAATGTCGTAGGGGCCGGTGTTGGGCGTCATCGAACGGAAGAATTGCTCCTGCGCTTCCTGCCCATGCGGAAACTGGCTGCCCTCGAAAGTGTCGGGCCACAGACCGATGCGGAACTGGTTGAACCACATCTGCTCGTCGGCAACCGGTTTGATTGTCGTTTCAACCAGGCTGCGGCCCGCATCGCCACGCCGTGGCTGGTCGATCAGATACGTTGCGAAGCGGCGACGCAGAAAGATGTTCTGGAACCCTTCACGTCCATCGGCCGTGGTCTCCCAAGACTTCGCGGACTGTCCGGCGCCGTGCCACATGACAATTGGCAGCGGGCGAGCGTCAACCGGGACCTGGTAGAACGCATACACATGGTCGCCGTGATAACTCTGGCCGTCGGGTTTCATGGGGTGGTAGGGATCGAAAACGCCCGGCTGAGCGATCAGCCCACCGCCGGCAATCAGGCTTCCCTGATCCTTGATGACCAGCGGGCTGCGATCATCCGCACCAGCGACCGCACCGGTGCACAGAGCGAAACAAAGGGTGCCCGCCCGAGCTGCTGCGGGCATGCATTTGCGGAGGATGTCTGGGGTCATGGATGGCTCTCGATTTGAAATCGCAGAGCAGCAACTTACCCTTGGGCTATTGATTGATAAATGGTGCTAATCGTATAGGACTGATATCAAAATCACATAAGTGTGGTGTGTACCAAAAAAAAGCGAGGTGCTCAGCACCCCGCTTTTTTTGGGGCTGTCGGGCTCAGCTCCCAGCCTGTTTATTCAACGCCTCCTCAGCCGCGGCGATTTCTGCCTGGCGCTTGATGATCATCTCGCCCACGGGCGGGCCCTGGAAGCGTCGTTTTTCGAAGCTGAACCAGATGATTGCCGTCAGAATCAGAAAACCGATGGTGATGTACAACGCCCAATCGTTCGGCGGCTGGATGCCGATGACGAAGATCAGCACCATTGAGAGGACCGAGAGGATGGCGAACAACGAGTACAGCGCGCGCCCCATATTCCACGGTCCCATGTGCGGCCACTTCGAGGTCCCGTAGGTAAACAGGCCCAGCACGATGGGAATGATGAACGAGAAGAACAGGAAGATCACCGTGCAGGAAACCACGATCGTGTACACCGGTGTTTCTCCGATCGACACCAGCGACGATCCCCAGACGAACAGCACCGCAAGGGTGGCACCGGTCCAGATCGCCGCCACCGGGCTGCGATGGCTCGGCGAGACCGTGGCCAGTGCTTTGGAGAAGGGCAGGCCGCCGTCGCGGGAGAACGCGAAGATCATGCGTGAGACCGAGGTCACGGTCGCCAGCCCGCAGAGGAACTGCGAGATGAAAATCGCCACGTAAAGCGCCATTTTGATCGCCGGGTTCACCTGGGTGTCCATCGCCCAGAAGAACACATTCCAACCCTGCTTCGCCGCTTCATCCATGTTCGGCAACATCAGTACAAACGAGCAGAGCATGATCCAGCCGAACAGCAACGACCAGGCCACCGACGAGACCATCCCGATCGGCACCGACACGGCCGCCTTGTGGGTCTCTTCAGACGTATGAGCGGAGGCGTCATAGCCGGTGATGGTGTAGATCGGCAAGAGCAGGCCGAGCATGAAAATCCAGCCGTTCGACACCTGTGGCCAGACAGCGCCGCCGGCCGCGCCGGAGTAGTTGCTGAAAGTCACCAACCGGACGAATTCATAGCTGGGGGCGGCGATCAGGCAGACGATGGTCAACGCGGTTGCCGTGGCAAAGATCAGATAGCCCGAGAAGTCGGTGAGCTTGGCGGTCAGGCCGATGCCGAAGTGATTACACAAGGCCTGGATGCCGGTCAGGATCGCCAGGAAAACGATCCGTGTGGGGATCGTGTCTTGCATGCCCAGGGCCGGTCCGAAGGCGCCGAAAAAGAAGTAATAAGTGCCGACGTTGATCGCACCGAGCACCGTGATCAGCCCCAACAGATTGAACCAGGCCGTCAACCAGCCGGTGAAGCGGTTACCGAGAATCGAGCCCCAGTGATAGAGGCCGCCGGCGGTGGGGTAGGCCGAGGAAATCTGCGCCATGGCCAAGGCGAAAACCCCGGAGATCAGGCAGCCCAGTGGCCAGCCGATACCGATGGCCGCGCCGCCTGCACCCGAGGTGCCCTGTGCCAGCGAGTTGATGCCACCCGAGAGGATGCAGATGATCGAAAAGGAAATGGCGAAGTTGGAGAAAACACCCATGCGTCGCGAGAGTTGCTGGGCATAGCCCATGCTGTGCAACACCTTGAGGTCGTCGTCTTGTGGCGCAGTGGCGCCGGGTTGGCTTACAGGACTCATAATGTGTGCCTTGTCAGGTTTGATACACATCCATCCGCGTAGTGCGTTGCCGAATGGGACTGTCTTCAACCCCCTGTCGTACTGCTCCTGCGTCTAATGGATAAAACCAATCCATGCCCCGTGGCCATAGATGGACGACCGTTCTAAAGACGGCCGTGATAAGCCGCTTCGAATATTTCTGCCGCGCCATTTCGTGTCAATGGCAGCGGATTACCGCCGGCGCAGGGGTCGACAATCGCCATGTCGGCAATCAGGTCGGCTTGCTGATCATCCACCCCCAGCTCCACCAGCGTATGCGGCACGCCAATGTCCTTGCGCAGCTTGAGGACAAAGGCCATAAAGCTGTCGAAGCCCGGGGAGGGCAGGCGCAGGTACGCCGCCAGACGGGTGATGCGCTCCTCGATGGCCGGGCGATTGAACTTCAGTACATAGGGCATGAAGGTGGCATTGGTCATGCCGTGGTGGGTGTCGTACAGGGCGCCCACCGGATGCGAGAGGGCGTGCATTCCTCCCAGGCCTTTCTGGAACGCGGTGGCGCCCATCGCCGCAGCCGCGAGCATTTGCGCGCGCGCGTCGAGGTCGGAAGGGGTGTGTACCGCCCGCACCAGGGCATTGGCCACCAGGCGCATGCCTTCCACCGCGATACCTTCGGCCATGGGATGAAAACCGGGGGCGCAGTACGATTCCAGGCAATGGGAAAACGCGTCCATGCCGGTGCCGGCGGTGACCTTGGCCGGCATGCCGACGGTGAGGGCGGGGTCGCTGATGACTACACGCGGCATCATCTTCGGGTGGAAAATGATGCGTTTGGTGTGTGTGCGCTCGTCGATGATCACCGCCGCACGACCCACTTCGGAACCAGTGCCCGCAGTGGTCGGCACCGCGATGATCGGGGCGATGCTGCTTTCGTCGGCGCGTGTCCAGTAGTCGCCGATGTCTTCGAAATCCCACACCGGTCGGGTCTGGCCGCTCATGAACGCGATGAGCTTGCCCATGTCCAGGCCACTGCCACCGCCGAACGCCACCATGCCGTCATGGTTGCCGTCGCGCCAGGCGTCGAGCCCACCCGCGAGGTTAGCTTCAACCGGATTGGGTTTGAGGTCGCAGAACAGCGCGACACCGAAGCCGGCGGCGCGCAAGGATTCCAGCGCCGCTGTGGTGATCGGCGCACGTGCCAGGCCGCTGTCGGTGACCAGCAACGGTCGCTGGATACCTTGGCTGCGACAGACCTCGGCCAGCTCGGCGATGCGGCCGACACCGAAGCGGATGCTCGTGGGGTAGTTCCAGTTCGCGGTCAGGCTCATGGCTCAGATCTCGTGGCGCAAGTGGAAGGATTTGGCTCGGGTCAGGTGCTCATAGCCCAGGCGCGACAGCGTTACGCCGCGCCCGCTGTTCTTCACCCCGGTCCAGGCCAGGGCCGGGTCCAGGTAATCGCAGCGGTTCATGAACACGGTGCCGGTGGCGATCTCGTTGCCGATGCGTTCGGCGGCGGTCAGGTCTTGCGTCCAGATCGAGGCGCTGAGCCCGAACTCGCTGTCGTTCATCAAGGCGATGGCTTCGTCGTCGCTGGCCACCGGCATGATGCCCACCACCGGGCCGAAGCTTTCCTCGCGCATCACCGCCATTTGATGGGTGACGTCCACCAACACCTGCGGCGCGAGGTAGGCGCTGCCCGGCGTGTCGGCGGCAAAGTCCTTTGGATCGATCAGCGCCCTGGCCCCGTGTGCCAGCGCATCGGCGATCTGCTTGCGAACGAACTCTGCGGCGCTCGGTGTGACCAGCGGCCCGAGGGTGGTGGCTTCGTCCAGCGGGTTGCCCAGCACGTATTGGCGGGTCAGGGCAGCGAAGCGCTCGACAAAGGCCGGGTAGATTTTTTCATCGACATAAATACGTTCGACGGCGCAGCAGCTCTGCCCGGAGTTGAAGAAGCTGCCGTCCACCAGGTTTTCCACCGCATGCTCAAGGTTTGCGTCTGCACGGACATAGGCCGGGTCTTTGCCGCCAAGCTCCAGCCCCACGCCGAGGAAACCTCCAACGGCTGCGTGTTCCATGGCCTCGCCGCCGCTGACAGAACCGGTGAAGTTTACCTGCTGCACCCGTCCAGAGGTAATGATCGCCGCCGCATAGACATGACTGAGCAGCAGGTTATGGAACAGCCCTTCGGGCAGCTGGGCGCGACGAAAGGCTTCGGCGAAACGCTCCCCGACCAGCAGCGTTTGCGTGGCGTGTTTGAGGATCACGCTGTTGCCCGCCATCAGCGCCGGGATGATCGTATTCACCGCCGTCAGGTAGGGGTAATTCCATGGTGCGACGACCAGTACCGTACCCAGCGGCTCGCGTTTGATATAGCGCTGAAAACCCGCGACAGGCGCGGGTTCCAACGCTGCCAACGCTTCAGGCGCAATGGCAATCATGTGCCGGGCACGTTCTTCGAAGCCGCGCAGCTCACCGGCACCGAAGCGTACCGGGCGACCCATTTGCCAGGCCAGTTCCGGCACGATCTCATCCTTCATCGCCAGCATCGCGTCCACGGCAGCGCTGCAAAACGCGGCGCGTTCGCTCAGTGGTCGGCGTTTCCATTGCGCCTGGGCGGTTTCGGCCGCCGTCAGGGCTTGCTCGATCTGTACCGCATCGGCACGGCGGCGTTCGGCATAGACCCGGCCATCGACCGGGGAGATGAGTTGAACGGTCTCAGTCATGGCGTGCTCAATAGCGCTCGAAGCCGCGCTGCAGTTCCCAGTCGGTTATCCGCCGGTCGTACTCTTTCTGCTCCCATTCGGCGGTGTGTACGTAGTGGTCGATCACTTCATCGCCGAACGCCTCGCGCAACATGCTCGACGCCTTGAGGGCGGCGCAGGCCTCGCGCAGGGTCTTCGACACTTCAGGCAAATGCTCATCGACGTAGGCATCGCCCTCGAACGGCGGTGCGAGTTCAAGCTTCTCGTCGATACCGGCCAGGCCTGCGGCGATCAACGCGGCGAAGGCCAGATAGGGGTTTAGGTCGGCACCGCCGATGCGGCATTCGATGCGGATGGCCTTGCTGCCTTCGGCGCACAACCGAAAGCCTGCGGTGCGATTGTCCCGGCTCCAGACCGCCCGCGTCGGCGCGAAGGTGCCGGCCTGAAAGCGCTTGTACGAATTGATGTAGGGCGCAAGAAAACAGGTGACGTCGTTGGCGTATTTGAGCTGCCCGGCCACCCACGAGCGCATCAGCTTCGACATGCCGAATTCGGCCTTGGGATCGAAGAACAGCGACTTCTTGCCGTTCTTGTCCCACAGCGAATTGTGGATATGGCTGCTGGAACCGGCGGCGTCATAGCGCCACTTGGCCATGAACGTGATCGCCTTGCCTTGCAGTTGCGCGATCTCTTTGCAGGCGTGCTTGATGATGACGTGGTGGTCGGCCATGGTCATGGCGTCGGCATAACGGATGTTGATCTCTTCCTGGCCCGGCCCCCATTCGCCCTTGGAGTTTTCCACGGGAATACCGGATGCCTGCAGGTGTTTGCGAATCGCCCGCAGCACCGGTTCTTCGCGGGTGGTCTGTAGGATGTTGTAATCCTCAATGTAATGGCCGGCGGTCTTCGGCTGGTGATAGTTGCGCTCGTGGATCGCCTCATAGCTCTCATCGAACAGATAGAACTCCAGCTCAGAGGCAAACATGCCGGTATAGCCGCGCTCGCGCAGGCGCTCGACCTGTTTTTTCAGGATCGCTCGCGGGCTGTGGGGCAGGTCTTTTCTATGGTGATGATCGAGCACATCGCAGAGCACCAGCGCCGTGCATTCCAGCCATGGCACGCGACGCAAGGTGGACATATCGGGTTTGAGCACAAAGTCGCCATAGCCTTTGCTCCAACTGGCAGCGGCGTATCCCGGCACCGGCTCCATGTCGATGTCGTCGGCCAGCAGGTAATTGCAGCAGTGGGTTTCTTCGTGGCCGCTGTCGATGAAAAATTCGACCTGGAAACGCTTGCCGACCAATCGCCCCTGCATATCGACCATGCACACCAGCACGGTATCGATCTCGCCGGCGGCAGCGGCGCGTTTAAGTGCTTCGAAACTGAGAAGGGGCTCGGTCATCGCGTCAGTCCTGCATGAATGATCTGGACCTGTCTGAAATAGCTGTTGCAGACGCTCTCCAGAAAAAACCAAAACCTGCAGACGCGAGCATCGTGAGCAATGAGCTGTTGAAAGCTTAGCCTACTGGTGGTGTGCGCAAGTTTTGGTGAGCGGGGCTTGATGATTCATGCTGTTCACTTAGGCAATTTCAGTCGCGACGCGTTCTTTGTAGCAGCTGCCGAAGGCTGCGTTTGGCTGTAGCAGCTGTCGAGCTTGCGAGGCTGCGTTCGGCTGCGAAGCAGTCGTCAAACCAGACATTTCGGTACGTCAGGCAGGCCGCGTCTGCCGGATTCACGACTGCTGCGCAGCCGAACGCAGGCTTCGCCAGCTGCTACAGATCGCTTCCCCAATCTGGTGTGGCGAGGAGCAAATCCCCTCGCCACCGGTTGCGTTAGTTATTCCTTCGGTTCGACGTGATCCAGTGCCTGGTTCACCGCCAGTTCACCGAGCATGACCACTTGCGCAATGCCCAGCAGGGTTTTGCGATGTGAGGTCTCCAGCAGCGCCGCGAAATTGTTGAGCATTTCGGTGGCCGAGCCGAGTGTTTCACTGGCGTTGGCCAGCAGGGCTTCGGTGTTGTACTTCGGGTTGGCCAAGTACATGGGTTCGGGTTCGTTGGTGGAGGCCATGATCTGAGCGGCCGGGTTGAGGTAGTGGTCGAGGGCACGCTCGGCGGCTTCGTGGAATTTTTTTGAGTCGGGGGATTCGTAGGGGGACGTTGGGTCTGTGACCGGCGGATTGGGCGTAGGTTTGAACATGGATGAAACTCCTGATACGAGTTTATTTAAATGGGAGCCATCACGTTCGCTACCAAACGAATTAGGGTGATGGCCATACGCGGGTTGGTAGACCGGTCGTATCAGGAACCCGGCGCCCTCGAAAGGGCCCCGCGCATGGCCACCATAATAGGTGACGCCGTGCGCCGTGATACGAACGGGCTACCAAACCCGATCACTGTTTTTCAGTGACCGGGAAACGATAAAACCCGAGCCCAAAGCGCACAAGCCGGCGGATTCTGGCGTAGTCGTAGGCAACGACGCAAGGCGTTGTAGCCTTGATGAAGTAACACCGGGTGTCTTTAAACAGGCAGCTTAAACACCGTCGGTGTAGGCGGTGATTCGCCCCGTCAGAAACGGACTGACGGGGCGTTTTTATTGCGTGGGGTGCAAATCCATCGCTGCTCGACCCTGAACGCTTACGTGTGATGAATCTCCCGATCCTTGGTTTCCGGCAGGAAGAAAGTGCCGAGAATGGCCGTCATCACGGCGATGACGATCGGGTACCACAGCCCGTAGTAGATATCACCCGTGGCCGCGACCATGGCGAACGCCACCGTGGGCAGAAAGCCGCCGAACCAGCCATTGCCGATGTGGTAGGGCAGCGACATCGAGGTGTAGCGGATGCGCGCCGGGAATAGCTCCACCAGCCAGGCAGCGATCGGGCCGTAGACCATGGTCACGTAGATCACCAGGATGGTCAGGAGCAGCAGCACCATCGGGTAGTTGGTCTTGGCCGGGTCGGCCTTCTCGGGGTAGCCGGCGTCCTTGAGGGCGGTGCCGAGGGTGGCGACGAAGGCATCATTGTGGGTCTTGAAGTCAGCGGCCGGCATGCCGGTGCCTTCGAAACTCGGGATGACCTTGTCACCGATGCGCACCTGCGCGACGGCGCCAGGCGCGGCTTTCTCGTTTTTGTAGGGGATGGCCTTCTTCGCCAGCACAGTCTTGGCGAGGTCACAGGAACTGGTGAATTTGGCCTTGCCCACCGGGTCGAACTGGAACGAGCACTGGCCGGGATCGGCGACCACCGTGACCGGATTCTTCGCCTGCGCGGCAAACACGTCGGGGTTACCGAACTCGGTCAACGCATGGAAGATCGGGAAGTAGGTCACGGCTGCGAGGATGCACCCGGCCATGATGATGCCCTTGCGGCCGATGCGGTCGGACAGGCTGCCGAACAGGATGAAGAACGGCGTGCCGATCAGCAGCGAGCCGGCAATCAAAAAGTTGGCGGTCTGCGGGTCAATCTTCAGCGTCTGCAGCAGGAAGAACAGCGCGTAGAACTGCCCGGTGTACCAGACGACGGCCTGGCCAGCCGTGCCGCCGAGCAAAGCCATGATCACAATCTTGAGGTTGTCCCAGCGGGCGAAGGATTCGGTCAGCGGTGCCTTGGAAGACTTGCCTTCTTCTTTCATCTTCTTGAACACCGGCGACTCGGCGAGTTGCAAGCGAATGTAGACCGAGACGATCAGCAGCAGGATCGACACCAGGAAGGGAATCCGCCAGCCCCAGGCCTCGAAGGCTTCGGTGCCGAGGAGGGTGCGGCAGGCGAGGATCACCAGCAACGACAGAAACAGGCCGAGGGTCGCGGTGGTCTGGATCCACGAAGTGAAGTAGCCACGCTTGCCTTTGGGCGCATGCTCGGCCACGTAAGTCGCCGCGCCACCATACTCACCACCCAGGGCCAGACCTTGCATCAGGCGCAGGCTGATCAGGATGACCGGTGCCGCCACGCCGATGGTCTCGTAGCCGGGCAGAAAACCCACGACGGCGGTGGAGACACCCATGATCACAATGGTGATGAGAAAGGTGTGCTTGCGCCCGATCATGTCGCCCAGTCGGCCGAACACGATGGCGCCGAAGGGCCGCACGGCGAAACCCGCGGCGAACGCGAGCAGCGCAAAGATGAAGGAGGTTGTTTCATTGACGCCCGCGAAGAAGTGCTTGGCGATGATCGCCGCGAGGGAGCCGTAAAGATAGAAGTCATACCACTCGAACACGGTGCCCAGGGACGAGGCGAAAATAACCTTGCGTTCCTCCTTGGTGATCCCTCGGTTGGGCGTGCTGCCCGTGGCTGTAGTGTCAATCGCGGCCATGAGTCTTCTCCGTCTTGCTCTTGTTGAAGGCCGGAGTACCTCATCAATTTTGCCGCACCCAGGCCCTAGGGCTGATGTCGTCGGATTACCAATTGCACGAATAATGGAAACAGGCTGACGGCCTCGCATTGCTGCATGGTTTCTTGAAGCATAATCGGCTTCGCGCAGATATCCACTCGCCAACGTGCCCGGCGATGGCCACTCCCACCGGGCACGTTCGCGGATTTAGCCCTTGGCCGCCATCGCGGTGACTTCCACGCGCATGCCTTCGACCGCCAACGCGGCCACGCCAACAGCGGCGCGAACCGGCCAGGGTTTGGCGAAGAAACGCTTGTAGACCTCGTTGAACGCGGCGCGGTCGGCCATGTCGGTGAGGTAGATAGTCAGATGCAGCACCCGGTCCATGGAACTGCCGGCGTTCTCCAGCGCGACCTTGAGCGCCTGCAGAGTGCACTCGCTTTGCAGGGTGATGTCGCCCAGCTCCAGGCTGCCGTCGGCGCGGGTAGGAATTTGAGTGGAGACCAGCAGGCCGCCGAAACCGGCGACGTCGGAGGAGATGGATTCCGCGTCGGGATCGGGGAGGAACGTGATGTCGTGGTTTGCCATGGGGATCTCTTGTTTGTGGGGGTGAAGGGGCGCCGGGGTATTCAATGATGCAGCGCCTTTTTTGCGCGGCCAGTTTACAGCCTCATCGTTGGGCCGTTAGTGAATCAGCTCGAAAACTCGGAAGGCAAGCAGGCGGGTGCTCCCTACGGCATGCCTGCCGCCCAACGTAGTTAGCTGGGCGAAGTGATTTTCAATGTCGCAATAACATCTTTTGGTTTGCGCTTATAACAGCGAACCATGTGATCACAGTAATCGCCGACCGTGTAAATGGTCAGGTTGCCAGAACTTATAGTCTTGAACGTCTCTCTGTCGCACACATCAAGAATGTCACCTTCAATTGCATCATATTCATTTCTCCTGAATAGACCGGAAGAACGGGTGGCTTTCAAATCTTCCCCAAATACGTCTTCTTCATTAAGAAGTTCCACGGAAATGTTGAAGAGACTCGCAATTCTCTGTAAGGCAAATTTACGAACGATTTCATCTGAGTCGCTCATGATGCACGCTCATCTTATTGCTTCAATAAACACGGTCGCCTGGTAAATAGCGCATGGCTCCAAGTCATGCTCCACGAGTGTTTAAAATTATAAATAGTGAAAGTGCTAATACAAAAATAGCTGTGACTGTGGCATAGCAAAGACCAAAGCCGATTTTGATGAGGCGTATTTCATCTGCCAGGGCTTTATAGCCGATAAAACCTCCAAGCAATGCAGAGGTGGCGATTCCGATGACTAGAATGTAGTAGGTCTTATAGGTGGGTGCAAATGCCGGGATGACAACTGCATACGATCCGCTTATCAGGGTGGTGAATATGATAATAATTTTTATTGCCGAAATAATGCTGTTTTTTGTCATGCTCATTTTTTGTTTTTCTCCTGACAAAGCACCTCGGAATGTTCTAGGCCTGCTGCCGACCACTAAACACTTTCAGCCACATCAATCTGCAACGAAAGCATGAACTTCGCTGCGCTGTCCGACGCTGGATCTATCACGGCATTCACCATGGCCCTGACCGCCATTTGCGCCAGCGCCTCGACAGGGTGTGACAGCACGGCTTGAACGATGCCGTCACGCAGGGCTGCCCGGGTGATGGGGGTCAGGTCGTGGCACACCACGACGGGTAGCGCGATGTGCTGGGCTTTCAGTTCGCGCAAGGCGTTGATGACCCCCTCGATACCGCCACCTGCCACATACAGGCCGACAAGGTCGGGTTGGCTGGTGAGCAGGTCGAGCGTGCCGGCATAGGCGAATTCCTCGTCCTCCAGAGTCAGGCGCGTAGCCAGCAATTCCCAGTCCTGGGGTTGTTCCGACAGGAAGGAGCGAAAACTCATTTCACACAGTTCCTGGCACTGAAAGCGCTGGGTGCCGACCATCACGGCCACTGGCCCCGGTTGCGCTGCCAAGTGCTTGATGAACCAGCCGGCGGTGCGGCCCATGGCACGGTTGTCGACGCCGACATAACCGGCGCCGGCCGAGGCGCTCAGCTCGGACACCAGGGCGACCACAGGAATACCGGCCGCTCGCAATTGCGCCATGGCCTCGCGCACGGCCGGATGGTCGGCGGCCACCACGCCCAGGGCATCGACTTCGCCCTGCAACTTGAGGATGCGTTCTGCGGTGGCGGCCGGGGCCAGGTCGTCGATGTAGTGGATCATCACCCGAACCTGGGCCCGCACACTGGCCGTCGCCGCCTCGGCCAGGGCCTTGGCCAGCCCTTGATAAAACGCCACTCCACGCTTTTGCAGCAGAAACCCCAAGCGCACGGTCGGGCGCTGCTGCAGCACTCGTTGTTCGATCACATTACGCCCGTAGAAGCCCAGTCGGGCGGCGGCCTCGGCAATGCGTTGCGCGGTATCGGCGCGCACATTGGCCCGCAGATTCATCACCCGGTCCACGGTGGACAGGCTCACCCCGGCGGCCAAGGCCACGTCTTCCATGGTTGCACGACGACCGAGCGGGTTGCCGGCTTCTGACAAAGAATGTTCTGACATGAAATGAAAGCCTATCTGAAACTTTTGACGGGTTTTGACAGGTATCGCTCAGGGACTATAGCAGCCGTGCATCTGCCCACCTTAGGATTTCTTCCAGCGAAACATCGCTACCCATAACAATAATTTCCGGAGCCTGACATGACCCTCCACATCTCCACCGCGCCTTGTTGCTGGGGCGTCGACGACGTCAACAATCCTCATCTGCCGGCGTGGCAACAGGTTCTTGGCGAAGCGGCGCAAGCGGGGTATCGCGGCATCGAATTGGGGCCATACGGTTACCTGCCACTGGACGCCGACGCGGTGGGTTCGGTGCTGGTCGAACACGGCCTGCACGTGGTGGCCGGTACGATATTCGACAATCTGGTCGACCCCGCCAACCTGTCCAGCCTGCTGAATCAAACCCGCAATATCTGCGCA
Source organism: Pseudomonas sp. Pseusp18 (assembly GCF_059506005.1). Classification (NCBI taxonomy): domain Bacteria; kingdom Pseudomonadati; phylum Pseudomonadota; class Gammaproteobacteria; order Pseudomonadales; family Pseudomonadaceae; genus Pseudomonas; species Pseudomonas sp. Pseusp18. The sequence goes on along the minus strand of NZ_CP169240.1, from coordinate 3,945,685 downwards.
TTGCTCAAGCAGTTGCCGGCGATTTCACTGGAGCCGGGGCAACGTTTCGCCATGCCGTGTCTGGTGGTTATCGATTGGGGGCATGAGGAGCGTGACTACGCCGCTGGCCACTCTGACCGCGCACCGCGCCTGGCGCCCGATGCCTGGCGGGGCATGATGGCCCATATCCGCGCCATCGCCGAGTTGGCGTGGACGGAATTCGGTGTGCGCACGGTGATTCATCCGCACGCCGGGGGCTACATCGAGTTCGCCGATGAGCTGGCCCGACTGGTCGAAGACATCCCCTACGAAGTGGCTGGCCTGTGTCTGGACACCGGCCATCTGTATTACGCCGGTATGGACCCGGTGCAGACCCTGCGCCAGTACGCGGACCGCGTGGATTACCTGCATTTCAAAGACATCGATCAAGCCGTGTTCGATCAAGTGCTGGGCGAACACATCACCTTCTTCGCTGCGTGCGCAAGAGGCGTGATGTGCCCGATCGGCCAGGGTGTCATCGACTACGGCGCCTTGCGCGAGCTGATCACCGAGATCGGTTACCAGGGTTACATCACGGTCGAGCAAGAACGTGATCCACGTAACGCCCACGGCAGTCTGCGCGACGTGGCTGCCAGCCGAGCCTACCTGTCCCGGGCGGGTTTCTGATTTCTCTCATGCGAAGGACTTTTCGATGATCAATGGCAGCAAGCGAATTCCTCAACCAATCCGCTGGGCGATGGTGGGCGGCGGGCGTGACAGTCAGATCGGCTACATCCATCGTTCGGCGGCCCTGCGTGACCAGTCGTTTGCACTGGTGGCCGGCGCCTTCGACCTGGACCCGCAACGCGGTCGGGACTTTGGTGTGCAACTGGGTGTCGACCCCGAGCGGTGTTATGCCGACTATCGCAGCCTGATTGAAGGGGAAGCGGGGCGGGCGGATGGCATCCAGGCCATATCCGTGGCGACGCCCAATGGCACTCACTTTGAAATCACCAAGGCCGCTCTGGAAGCTGGGCTGCATGTGGTCTGTGAAAAACCGCTGTGCTTCACCCTTGAGCAAGCGCAAACCCTGCGCGAAATCGCGTTGTCGCGAAACCGGGTGGTGGGGGTGACCTACGGCTACGCCGGGCACCAGTTGATCGAGCAAGCGCGGGAAATGATCGCCCGTGGCGAGCTGGGTGAGGTGCGCATGGTGCACATGCAGTTTGCCCATGGCTTCCACTGTGAGGCGGTCGAGGCGCAGAGCGAGGCGACCAAATGGCGAGTCGATCCGCGCCTCGCCGGCCCCAGTTATGTGCTGGGCGACGTCGGCACTCACCCACTGTACCTGTCGGAAGTCATGCTGCCCGAGCTCAAGATCAAACGGCTTTTGTGCACCTGTCAAAGCTTTGTCAAAAGCCGCGCGCCGCTGGAGGACAACGCCTACACACTGATGGAATACGAAGGCGGGGCCATGGGCAGTGTGTGGTCGAGCGCGGTGAACGCCGGCTCCATGCATGGCCAGAAGATTCGCGTGATCGGCTCCAGGGCCAGCCTTGAATGGTGGGACGAGCGGCCGAACCAGTTGTCATTCGAAGTCCAGGGCAAACCCGCCCAGGTGTTGGAGCGCGGGATGGGCTATCTGCATCCCCATGCGTTGCTTGATGACCGGATCGGTGCCGGGCACCCGGAAGGGCTGTTCGATGCATGGGCCAACCTCTATTACCGTTTCGCCCTGGCCATGGACGCCGCCAACCGTGGTGATCATGAGCAACTGGCAACGCTGCGTTATCCAGACATCAATGCCGGTGTCGAAGGCGTGCGCTGGGTCGAGCGCTGCGTCCATTCTGCGGACCTGGGTGGGGTGTGGGTCGATTACTGAGTAACGGACGCACTCTCAGTAGCAGCTGCCGAGCCTGCGAGGCTGCGTTCGGCTGCGTTCGGCTGCGTAGCAGTCGTGAAATCAGATATCGCGGTGTGTCAGGAAAACCTTGTATACAGGGTTTGCGACGGCTTCGCCGCCGAACGCAGCCTCGCAGGCTCGGCAGCTGCTACAGAGAGTGAGCGGTACCCCTGGCAGATCGGCGTGCGGCTGAGCAGTCGTGAGATAGACTGATCAGCGGACATCGGACGTAGGGGGTGACAGGTGGCGCGATTCACATGGACTCGCTGATCACCGCAGCAGCGCGTGCGCTCGCGGCGGGTGATCCGCTCGGCGCGCTGAACCGCATCGCCTTGCGTGACGATGCGCCCGCGCTCGCCCTTCGAGGCATCGCGATGGCGCAACTGGGTGACCTTGTGCGGGCGAAGGCGCTGGTGCGAAGTGCCGCGCGGGCGTTCGGTGCGAAGGAGGCCTTGGCCCGCGCGCGGTGTGTCGTCGCCGAGGCCGAGATCGCGCTCGCCTCCCGTGACCTGAACTGGCCGGTGAAGGCGCTCGATGCCGCGCGGGCGACGCTTCAGGCACACGGCGATTGGGTCAACGCCGCCCATGCACGCTATCTCGAGATTCGCCGCTTGCTGCTGATCGGGCATCTCGACGAGGCCGAGCAACGTCTCGCCGAACTCGATCCCACGCCATTACTGCCCGCGTCGAGGGCCGCTTACGAACTGGTTCTGGCGGGCATCGCGATGCGTCGTCTGCAAACGAAAGCGGCGCGCGCGGCACTTGAATGGGCCGGGCATGCCGCGCAGCACGCGGGCATCCCGGCACTGATCGCTGAGGTCGAAAGCGCCTCGCGCATCCTCGACACACCGGCGGCACGGCTGATTATCGGTGGCCAGGAGCGGTCGCTGTTGCTCGATGAGATTGAAGCGTTATTGGCATCCCCCACGCTGGTGGTGGACGCTTGTCGATATGTGGTGCGCGACGCAGGCTCGGAGGTTTCACTCGCCCGGCGTCCGGTGCTGTTTGCGCTCGCCCGGGCGCTGGGCGAAGCATGGCCCGCCGACGTGCCGAGGGAAACGCTGATTGCGCGAGCCTTTCGGATGAAGCACGCGGATGAGTCCCATCGTGCGCGATTGCGCGTCGAACTCGGGCGGCTGCGCGGGGCGCTGCACCTGATCGCCGACGTGGTCGCGACCCCGCGAGGGTTTGCGCTGGTGCCACGGCTTGCGCCTGACGTCGTGGTGCTGGCGCGGCCTGTCGAAGAGCAGCATGCGACGCTGCTCGCCTTTCTCGCTGACGGCGAGTCGTGGTCGAGTTCGGCCCTGGCGTTGGCGCTCGGCGCCAGTCAGCGCACCGTGCAACGAGCCCTCGACACGCTGGCGGCGACCGGCAAGGTGCAGTCGTTCGGTCATGGCCGGGCTCGTCGCTGGATGTTCCCGCCGGTACCCGGATTCGCGACGGGATTGTTACTCACGGCGTTGCTGCCCAGTGATTAGCATCCTCTTCACAAACCCAGTGAACGCAGTCAGTAAACGAGGAGCAAGAGATGAAACATTCAACGGCTGAAATCATCCGCGAATACGGGCCTTTTCCGGGCATCGACCACGTGCATGGCGTCACCCATGACGGTCAACGTGTTTGGTTTGCCTCCGGCGACAAACTCAACGCCCTGGACCCGGCCAGCGGCAAAACCCTGAAATCGATCGATGTCGCCGCCCACGCGGGCACCGCTTTCGACGGCCAGCACCTGTTTCAGATCGCCGAGGATCGCATCCAGAAAATCGACCCGCAGACTGGCCGCGTGCTCTCCACCATCCCCGCGCCCGGTGGCGGTGGTGACTCCGGGCTGGCGTGGGCCGAAGGCACGCTCTGGGTCGGTGAGTATCGCGAGCGCAAGATCCATCAGGTCGACCCCCAGACCGGAGCGGTGCTGCGCACCCTCGAATCCAACCGCTTCGTCACCGGGGTGACCTGGGTCGAGGGCGATCTGTGGCACGGCACCTGGGAAGGTGACGAGAGCGAGCTGCGACGAGTCGATCCGGCCACGGGCGAGGTGTTGGAGAGCGTCCAGATGCCGGCTGGCGTCGGCGTGTCGGGGCTTGAGTTTGATGGACACGACCGGTTTTTCTGCGGCGGTGGCAACAGCGGGAAGGTGAGGGCTGTGCGCCGGCCTGAATGACAGGCTGCACCCAGCCTGTCAGAAGGTGAACGCTTGCGCCGAGCGTGACGGACGCTGAGTCATCTCGGTCTCCAGCAGATGCTCAACCAGCACATCATTCAAAAAGCGGAACTGATCGTTGAGCCCGACCACTTCGTTACTGAAGTGGTGGGTGGCCGCTGGCATCAGCAAGGTTTCGAATTGCTTGTCGAACACCAGCGCGACGGCTTTGCGAGAGACGACCTGTTGCGAATAGTAGTTGCTGCCGAACACCGGAAAGCTGAACGCAAGGCTGACGGGATAAATCATGATGGGCCCCTCCGATGCGGGGTTTACGTGGTAATGAGTTGATGCTGCACCAGGCGGTTTTTTTGCGGAAGGCATTCGCGGCGATGGTGAGTATCAACGTGGATGATGGTGGCGTTCTTCGGTGGTCTTGCGGGCCTCTTCGCGAGCCTGCTCGCGAAGGCTTTTTTCAGGGCGCAACCACGCTTCCTGACGGACGGCCCCCGGCCCCGATCTATACTCAAATCAACATGCTTTTACGCGTCGAACGCTCCGTTCGACGCAGACTGTAGGACACTGCGATCTTGAACCTGCGTTCGCTGATCGTCGCTGTGTTGGTGGTACTGGCGGGATGCGTCACGTCTGCGCGTGCCCCGATAGCCGTGGCGCCGGTGGTAGTTTCCCAGAGCACCTGGCAGCAGGTGGACCAGGAAATTGTCGCGGCTTCGCAGCAGGCCACCGAACAGGCCAGGGTATACGCCCGCGGGTCCATGGAACATTGGCGCACGCGGGTTTACGAACAGACCGAAGAAGTCTTCATCCCGTGGTTCAGCAGCTACTGGACCCAGGAATGGCTGTCGTTAAAGGTCAGCTGGTACACCATCAACGCCGGGGGCGAACAAGATGCCTCGGCCAAACGCCTGGCGGCCTATCTGTTGGAACAATATCACCAGAAAGTGCTGGACCCGGTAGCGGTGGAGATCGATCCCGACGAGATCCTCGGGCAGGCGACGGCGTTTTACGTGCAAGCTCTCGGCCAGCAACTTCAGGTCATCTCCCAGCGTCATGGCGTGCCAATGGCGCAGCTCAATGAGCGTATCCGCAAAATTCCGGCGATTTCGCTGGGCCCACCGCCCGCCCGTGACGCGTCGCTGTATCAGGTGGTGCACAGTGAACCTCTGACTAAATTGCCGGCCTACGCGGCGTTGATCGACAAGATCCACGCGGCAGGCGGTGAGAAGGGTATTGCCTCGACGGACGCCGGCATGACGCCGGTGGCCAAACGCGCAAGTAAGCGGATGGAAGCCGAAATGGCCCCACGAGGCGCGGCCGGTGCCGTGGCGGCAGCAGCGGGGAAACTGGCCGGGGCGGTGATTTCCCTGGGAGTGGCGGGGGTGCGTGCGGTTATTCAAGCCAACGACCGACCCGATAGCGAGGCGCTGATCCGCAGCAGCCTGGGCGACTCATTCGACAAGGCGTGGCTGAAGCTGGTGCAAAACCCTACCACCGGTGTCATGGCCGGAACGCTGTACATGGCCGGGCAAATCGAAGGCAGCCTGGCCCAGCCCGTTGCACAACCTCTTGCACAGCCCGTCGAACCGTCGGTCGGCTTGGGTGCGGGATCTGTCGATTGGAGCCACGCTGGATCGACTACCCAGCAGATCAACCCATAACCCGAGGAGAACGATCATGGCTTACGTTGATGGCTTCGTCGCAGCAGTACCCAAGGCCAACCGCGAAAAGTTCAAGAAACACGCGGAGTCCGCCGCCGCAATTTTCAAGGAAAACGGCGCGCTCAGCCTCGCTGAATGCTGGGGCGACGACGTGCCTGATGGCAAAGTGACGTCGTTTCCCATGGCGGTCAAACTCAAGGAAGACGAGACCGTGGTGTTTTCCTGGATCGTCTGGCCGGACAAGGCCACCCGTGACGCCGGTATGGCGAAACTGATGAGCGATCCGCGGATGCAACCAGACGTCAATCCGATGCCGTTCGACGGCCAGCGGGCGATTTTTGGCGGTTTCGAAATGCTCGTCAAAGCCTGAAGAGGCGGCAGGATCACTCCGGCGTCGGGGTGATCCTGCAGCTTTTACGATTGCGAATTTCGCTGTCCGACGGCCGCTCCTTGATGAACTCGAAGCGCGGCTCGCCTTCGTTGTAATGAACCAGCCAGCCCCATTCCAGCTCGGACTCATCCTGGCCGGGCTTCGGTGGCACGGCCCACCACGGCTCTTTGCTGATGACCTGACGCATGGCGTCCTCCCGCCGATTCGGTTGCTTCAACTATAACGCGCATACCGACAGGTGCCAGAAATGCACTTGCTGACGTGGTATCCCTTTGTAAAATCAGAGGGTCCCCGAGCATTGAGGTGCCCGACATGAGCGATGAAACCCGCGAGCCGTTCAAACGGCTGTTTTTCGCCCTGAACTGCGCCCCCGAACAACGCCGGGCCATCGCCCAATGGCGCAGCGCACTGGGGCTCAACGTCGGGCGCCCGGTGCCGGCGGAAAACTTTCATCTGACCCTGCTGTTTCTCGGCACGGTGGGCATGGCGCAAATAGCGGGTATCTGCAAGGCCGCCGCCAATATCCGCACGTCCGGCGTGCCGTTGACGGTGGTGCTGGATCGGCTGGACGTCTGGCGTCGCTCCGGGGTGTTGCTGCTGGCGCCCGCGCAGGCGGCACCGGAGTTGCTACGCCTGGTGTATGCGCTGGAGCAGGCCATGCTGCCGTTCGGTTTTGAAGACACCCATCGGGAATTCCGCCCGCATTTGACCTTGATGCGCGACTACCGGGCACCGGTCCCCGAATCCGCGACGCCGCCCGAGTTTTACCTGCGCGCCGATCGCTTCAGCCTGTTCGAGTCCCATAAAGGCCGATACATAGCGCTGGCCGAGTGGCCACTGGTCTCTGCCTAAACGAACACAAAAAAAGGCGCCCGAGGGCGCCCGAAACTCACCTTAACCGACGAAGCCAGGTGAGGCCGTTCATCAGAGAGGAGTGCAGCGGTGGTAAGGCGCTGCGTGAACGGAAAAGGATCGCTTTCGCGAATGAATTCGCCCCCCCCCCGTAGGAGCTGCCGAAGGCTGCGATCGTTTGATTTTCAGCGGTCTCGAAAAGATCAAGATCAAAAGATCGCAGCCTTCGGCAGCTCCTACAAAGGCAGGGCAGATTTGCGGTGCCGGTGTGTGGGTTATTTCCCCAACTTCACCCGCGTCCAGCCCCGAGTCATGATCCGCTGGGTGGCAATCGGCATGTCAGGAATGGCATACAACGTCGCCATCACCGCTTGCGGCGGATACGACCCCGGGTCGTCGCGGATCGCTTCATCCACCAACGGCGTGGCCGCTGCGTTGGCGTTGCTGTAGCCGATGCTGTTGGTGACTTCGGCGATGATGTCCGGGCGCATCAGGAAGTTCATGAACAGGTAGGCGTTGTCGACGTTGGCGGCATCCCGGGGAATGGCGACCATGTCGTAAAAACTGCCGGCGCCTTCTTTCGGGATGCTGTACTCGATCTTGACCTTGTCGCCGGCTTCCTGGGCGCGGGCCTTGGCTTGCAGCACGTCGCCGGAGTAACCGACGGCGACGCAGATGTTGCCGTTGGCCAGGTCGGAGATGTATTTCGACGAATGAAAGTAGGCCACCGACGGCCGGATCTTCATGAACAGCGCTTCGGCTTCGGCGATTTGCGCCTTGTCCCGGGAGTTCACCGGGTAGCCCAGATAGTGCAGGGCAGCCGGAAGCATTTCCGTCGGCGAATCAAGGAAGCTGATGCCACAAGCCTTGAGCTTGGCGGCGTTTTCCGGTTTGAACAGCAAGTCCCAGGAATTCACCGGCGCATTGGTGCCGAGCACTTCCTTGACCTTGGCCGGGTTGTAGCCGATGCCGATCGAACCCCACATGTACGGGAAGGCGTGGCTGTTATCCGGGTCGCTGGCCGAAGCATTTTTCAGCAGCACCGGGTTGAGGTTTTTCCAGTTCGGCAGTTTTGACTTGTCGAGTTCCTGATAGACCCCAGCCTTGATCTGCTTGGCCAGGAAACTGTTGGACGGCACCACGATGTCATAGCCCGATTTTCCCGCCAGCAGCCGTGCCTCAAGGGTTTCGTTACTGTCGAACACATCGTAGGTCACGCGGATACCGGTCTCGTCCTCGAACTTCTTGACGGTGTCCGGGGCGATGTAATCCGACCAGTTGTAGACGCGCAGAACCTTGTCATTGGCCTGGGCGCCAGCGGTCATTGCGCCCAATAAGGACAGTGTCAGCAGAGTCCTGCCAAACATTTTCATCGGTACAACTCCATTCTTTTTATTCAAATCACATAAAGCAAAAATGCGGTGAACACAAAGCCAGTGGCGAGGGGAGCTTGCCGTGGCGAGGGGGCTTGCCCCCGTTGGGCCGCGAAGCGGCCCCCAAACCTGTAAACGAGGTGTATCAGGCACACTGAATTCGCTGGTTTACGACTGCTTCGCAGCCGAACGGGGGCAAGCCCCCTCGCCACAACAAGCTCGCTCGCCACAGGTCAGTGCTCACTTGACAGTGGCGCTAAGCCGTTGCTTCTGCCATTTGCTTTTTCGGTTGTTGCCAGGACTCGCTCGCAGTCTGGTCCATCGCTTCCTGAATCGCTCGTTTGCGGGTGGCTTCGGCCCTGCGGCTGAAATACCAGACCATGAACGTGACGATCGACACCGCCAGCAGAATCAGACTGGCCACGGCATTGATCTCAGGCTTCACGCCCAGGCGCACCGCCGAGAACACTTCCATCGGCAGGGTCGTGGAGCCTGGCCCCGACACAAAGCTCGCCAACACCAAATCATCCAGCGACAAGGCAAACGACATCATGCCGCCGGCCGCCAGTGACGGCGCGATCATTGGAATGGTGATCAGGAAGAACACCTTGAGCGGCCGTGCGCCGAGGTCCATGGCGGCTTCTTCGATCGACAAGTCCAGCTCACGCAAGCGCGCCGATACCACCACCGCCACATACGCTGCGCAGAACGTGGTGTGAGCGATCCAGATGGTGACGATGCCGCGTTCCTGCGGCCAGCCGATCATCTGCGCCATGGCCACGAACAGCAGCAACAGCGACAGACCGGTGATCACTTCCGGCATCACCAGCGGCGCCGTCACCAGGCCGCCGAACAGCGTACGGCCCTTGAAGCGGGTGACGCGGGTCAGCACGAACGCCGCCAATGTGCCGAGCGCCACCGCCGCAATCGCGGTGTAGCAGGCGATTTCCAGCGAGCGCACCACCGAGCCCATCAGTTGCGTGTTGTCGAGCAGGCCGACGTACCATTTCACCGACCAGCCGCCCCACACCGTCACCAGTTTCGAGGCGTTGAACGAGTAGATCACCAGAATCAGCATCGGCAGGTAGATAAACGACAGGCCGAGCACCAGCATCAATCGTGAAAATCCGAAACGGTTCATCCCCGTCCCTCCATCTCTTTGGCCTGGCTACGGTTGAACAGCAGAATCGGCACAATCAGGATCGCCAGCATCACCACCGCCAGGGCGGACGCCACCGGCCAGTCGCGGTTGTTGAAGAACTCCTGCCACAGCACGCGGCCGATCATCAGGGTTTCCGGGCCACCCAACAGTTCCGGAATCACGAACTCACCCACCACCGGAATGAACACCAGCATGCAGCCGGCGATGATCCCGTTCTTAGCCAGCGGCACCGTGATTTTCCAGAAGTTGTTGAAGTTGCTCGAACCCAGGTCCGACGCGGCTTCCAGCAGGCTGCCATCGTGCTTCACCAGGTTGGCGTACAGCGGCAGCACCATGAACGGCAGGTACGCGTAAACCACCCCGATGTACACGGCGGTGTTGGTGTTGAGGATCTCGATCGGTTGCGACGTGAGCCCGGTCCACATCAGGAACGCGTTGAGCAAACCGTTGTTGCTGAGGATGCCCATCCACGCATACACGCGGATCAGGATCGCGGTCCAGGTCGGCATCATGATCAACAGCAGCAAGACGTTTTGCGCTTCCTTGCTGGCCTTGGTGATCGCATAAGCCATCGGGAAACCGATCACCAGGCACATCAGCGTGCTTAAAAACGCGACCTTCAACGAGCCGAAGTAAGCCGAGATGTACAACTCATCTGCGGTCAGCAGCGAGTAGTTGCCGAGGTTCAGCAGCAGCTGGAATTTCTGTTCGGCGAAGGTATAAATCTCGGAGTAGGGCGGAATAGCCAGGGCTGCTTCCGAGAAGCTGATCTTCATCACCAGGAAGAACGGCAGCAGGAAAAACAGGCACAGCCACAGGAATGGAATGCCGATGACCATTTTGCGGCCACTGGGCACCAGGCGCAGGAACTGCTGATTGAAGGTTCTCATGAGCGCAGTACCACGCCGCTGTCGTCTTCCCACCACACGTAGACCTGATCGTCCCAGGTCGGTCGTGCGCCACGGCGTTCGGCGTTGGCCATGAACGACTGGACGATCTTGCCGCCGGGCAGCTCCACATAAAACACCGAGTGGCCACCGAGGTAGGCGATGTCATGCACCTTGCCTTCGGACCAGTTGTAGCGGGTCTCGGGCTTGAGGGTGCTGACCAGCATTTTTTCCGGGCGGATGGCGTAGGTGATCGACTTGTCCTGCACCGAGGTACTCACGCCGTGGCCGACGTAAATCTTCTGCGCAAGGTCCGGGCTGTGGATGATCGCGTGACCTTCCAGGTCTTCCACAACGGTGCCGTCGAAGGCGTTCACGTTGCCGATGAACTCGCAGACCATGCGGCTGACCGGTGCTTCATAGATGTCGACCGGGCTGCCGATCTGGGCGATCCAGCCCAGGTGCATGATCGCGATGCGCTCGGCCATGGTCATGGCTTCTTCCTGATCGTGGGTCACCATCACGCAGGTCACGCCGACGCGCTCGATGATTTCCACCAGTTCCAGTTGCATCTGTGAGCGCAGCTTTTTATCCAGTGCGCCCATCGGTTCATCGAGCAGCAACAGCTTCGGTCGCTTGGCCAACGAACGCGCCAGTGCCACACGCTGACGCTGACCGCCGGACAACTGATGCGGCTTGCGTTTGGCGTATTGGGTCATGTGCACCAGGCGCAGCATTTCTTCGACACGGGCGTCGATTTCGCTGGCGGGCAAACGGTCCTGCTTGAGGCCGAAGGCGATGTTCTGCGCCACCGTCATGTGCGGGAACAGCGCATAGGACTGGAACATCATGTTGATCGGCCGTTCGTAGGGCGGCATGTCAGTGATGTCGACCCCGTCGAGCAGAATCCGCCCTTCGGTCGGGCGCTCGAAGCCGGCGAGCATGCGCAGCAGCGTCGATTTGCCCGAGCCGGAGCCACCGAGCAAGGCGAAGATTTCGCCCTGATGGATCTCCAGGGACACATCGTCCACGGCGGTGGTTTCGTCGAATTTCTTGGTGACGCGGTCGACTTTCACCAGCACCTTTTTCGGTGCCTGGTGACCATCAAGAGCCTTCCTGTAGATGCTGGAGGCGTTTGCCATATGAAACTCCCAACAGGTTTCAGTCGTCGGGCCAACACGGCCTGACTTAAGAGTGGATTGCAAACCCGGGCCGGGCGATGCCATTGAATTCAACGCTTACCGCTCGGGCTTATTCGGCACCGCCGTCCTGGCTGCCTGGTCGTACTTGTTGTTATTGCGGTTCATCTATTACGTGAGCCACCGGCGCGCAAAGGCACGCCCGCCAGACTCACGGGGGCAGTCAATCGATTGGTAATGTCTGAAGTCAGCGCGTATTGCGCAGCGCCGCCCGTTGTCGGCACGCCTCGCCAAACGCCTGGAAAATACTCAAGTAAGGGGGATTCGAAAGCACCTGCCATTCCGGGTGCCACTGCACACCGACGGCGAAGGTTTTGCTGTGCTCGACGGAGATCGCCTCGATCAAACCGTCCGGCGCGATCGCCTCAGCGCGCAGGCCGGGTGCGAGTCGGTCGATGCCCTGGCTGTGAATCGAATTGACCTGGAATACCTGCGGCAGGTCCAGTGCTTCGAACACGCCGCCCGGTTGCACATTCACTGCATGGGCCGGTGCGTATTGCACCGCCAAATCCGGACTGTCCGCTTCCCGGTGATCGAGCATGCCGGGCAGTTCGTGCACCTTCTGATGCAGGCTGCCGCCGAATGCCACGTTCATTTCCTGAAAGCCCCGGCAGATGCCGAGCACCGGAACACCGGCGGCAATCGCTGCGCGTAATAAGGGGAGGGTGGTGGCGTCCCGTTGCGGATCGTGATCCGTACCGGGAGCGCTGGCCGGGCCTTGATAGTGGAAGGGCTCCACATTCGACGGCGAGCCGGTCAGCAACAGACCGTCGAGCTGCGCGAGCAGCGCATCGGTTTCGGTCAGATCGCCTAGGGAGGGAATGACCACGGGCAGCCCCAAAGCCGCGACGCTGACAGCACGCAAGTACTTGTCGCCGCTGACGTGGTAGGGGTGCAGGCCAATCTGTTTGACGCACGCAGTAACGCCGATCAATGGCTTGAATGCCATTTTTATCACCTCGAAGTTTCACACTTGAACGAGCTTTTCCGGAGCTTAGCCTTGTTGATTTTAATTAACAACTCTCATGTAAAAAATTCTAAACGCCGATCGTCCGGTGCTGAGGATCTACGCGGTGCGCAAGCCTGATCTGGCACTCTGGTGCCCAAAAATGGCCAGAAAATAAAGGCTGAAAGGCCAGGTGTTCGCTATTGACTTCACTTTGCCGTTCGGGTTGACTGGCTCTCGCAAGTGAAGTGAACATAATAATTAACAGCTAATAGGTGCATCATGTCGGTCCCTCTGCGTGCCGTTCAACTCAACGAAGCAAACGCATTCCTTAAGCAACATCCTGAGGTTTTGTACGTCGACCTTCTGATTGCGGATATGAACGGCGTGGTGCGCGGCAAGCGCATCGAGCGCACCAGTCTCCACAAGGTCTACGAAAAAGGCATCAACCTGCCGGCCTCTCTATTTGCTCTGGATATCAATGGCTCGACGGTGGAAAGCACCGGCCTGGGTCTGGACATTGGCGACTCGGATCGCATCTGCTATCCCATCGCCGATACCCTCAGCATCGAGCCTTGGCAGAAGCGTCCGACCGCGCAGTTGCTGATGACCATGCACGAGCTCGAAGGCCAGCCGTTCTTCGCCGACCCGCGCGAAGTGCTGCGTCAGGTGGTAAGCAAGTTCGATGACATGGGTCTGACCATTTGCGCGGCGTTCGAACTGGAGTTCTACCTGATCGACCAGGACAACGTGAACGGTCGTCCGCAGTCGCCACGCTCGCCGGTGTCGGGCAAGCGTCCGCACTCGACGCAGGTGTACCTGATCGACGATCTGGACGAATACGTCGACTGCCTGCAAGACATTCTCGAAGGCGCGAAAGAGCAGGGCATCCCGGCTGACGCCATCGTCAAGGAAAGCGCCCCGGCGCAGTTCGAAGTCAACCTGCATCACGTATCCGACCCTATAAAGGCTTGCGACTACGCGGTGCTGCTCAAGCGTCTGGTGAAGAACATCGCCTACGACCACGAGATGGACACCACGTTTATGGCCAAGCCATATCCGGGTCAGGCGGGCAACGGTTTGCACGTGCACATTTCGATTCTCGACAAACAAGGCAACAACATCTTCGCCAGCGAGGATCCCGAGCAGAACGCCGCGCTGCGACATGCGATCGGCGGTGTGCTCGAGACCCTGCCCGCGCAGATGGCGTTCCTCTGCCCGAACGTCAACTCGTACCGTCGTTTCGGCGCGCAGTTCTACGTACCGAACTCGCCAAGCTGGGGCATCGATAACCGTACCGTGGCGGTGCGCGTACCCACCGGTTCGGCGGATGCCGTGCGCATCGAGCATCGTGTCGCCGGCGCCGATGCCAACCCGTACCTGCTGATGGCCTCGGTATTGGCTGGCATTCACCACGGCCTGACCAACGAAATCGAGCCGGGCGCCCCGGTGGAAGGCAATAGCTACGAGCAGAACGAGCAAAGCCTGCCGAACAACCTGCGCGATGCATTGCGCGAACTGGACGACAGCGAAGTCATGGCGCGCTACATCGACCCGCTCTACATCGACGTGTTCGTGGCGTGCAAGGAAAGCGAGCTGGCCGAGTTCGAGAACTCCATTTCAGACCTTGAGTACAACTGGTATCTGCATACGGTTTAACGGGGGCTGACACTAAACCTGTGGCGAGGGAGCTTGCTCCCGCTGGGTCGCGAAGCGACCCCTCCTTCTACCTGAAAAGAAGGGGACTGCTGCGCAGTCCAGCGGGAGCAAGCTCCCTCGCCACAGGTTACTCATCGCTTGCCCATCGGTTAACACGATCACTTATTTCTCTGCGTAGAGTCACAACCATGACAAACACTCGCAGCGACTGGGAGCAACGCTTCCAGTCCTTGACACTAGAAGGCCGCGCATTCATCGACGGCCAATACTGCCCGGCACTCAGTGGCGACACCTTCGAATGCATCAGCCCGGTCGACGGCCGCTTTCTGGCGAACATCGCCAGCACCGACGAAGCCGACGCCAATGCGGCAGTTGCCGTCGCGCGCCGTGCATTTGAATCCGGCATCTGGGCGCGGTTGGAGCCCGCAGAACGCAAGCGCATCTTGATTCGCTTCGCGGACTTGATCCTGGCCAACCGGGAAGAGCTGGCGCTGCTGGAAACCCTCGACATGGGTAAACCGATCAGCGATTCCATGGCCATCGACATTCCAGCGGCCGCCAACGCGATCCGCTGGAGCGCCGAAGCCATCGACAAAATCTACGACGAAGTTGCCGCTACACCGCACGACCAATTGGGCCTGATCACCCGCGAACCGGCAGGCGTGGTCGCCGCGATCGTGCCGTGGAACTTCCCGCTGATCATGGCCAGCTGGAAGTTTGCTCCGGCCCTGGCGGCGGGCAACTCGTTCATCCTCAAGCCTTCGGAAAAATCACCACTGACGGCGATCCGCATCGCGCAACTGGCCCTCGACGCCGGCATTCCCAAGGGCGTGTTCAACGTGTTGCCGGGCTTCGGTCACACCGTCGGCAAGGCGTTGGCGTTGCACATGGACGTCGACGTGCTGGCCTTCACTGGCTCCACCGCGATTGCCAAGCAACTGATGATCTACGCCGGGCAAAGCAACATGAAACGCGTCTGGCTCGAGGCGGGCGGCAAGAGCCCGAACGTGGTGTTCGCCGACGCGCCGGACTTGCGCGCAGCGGCTCGGGCAGCGGCCAGTGCGATTGCCTTCAACCAGGGCGAAGTCTGCACCGCCGGCTCGCGCCTGCTGGTGGAGCGCTCGATTCGCGAGCAGTTCATTCCGTTGCTGGTGGAAGCGCTGCAAGCCTGGAAACCGGGGCATGCGCTCGACCCTGAAACCACCGTCGGCGCCGTCGTCGATCAGCGCCAATTGGACAATGTGCTGCGCTACATCCAGGTCGGCAAAGACCAGGGCGCGCAACTGATTGCTGGCGGCAATCGCACCCTTGAAGGCACCGGAGGCCTGTACGTGGAGCCAGCGATTTTCGACGGCGTGACCAATGCCATGACCATCGCCCGGGAAGAAATCTTCGGTCCGGTGCTGTCGCTGATCACCTTTGACACCGCTGAAGAAGCGCTGCAGATCGCCAACGACAGCATCTTCGGCCTCGCCGCCGGCGTCTGGACCAGCAACCTCAGCAAGGCGCACACCTTCGCTCGCGGCTTGCGCGCCGGCAGTGTCTGGGTCAACCAGTACGACGGCGGCGACATGACCGCGCCGTTCGGTGGGTTCAAGCAGTCGGGTAACGGTCGGGACAAATCGCTGCACGCGTTCGACAAATACACCGAACTCAAAGCGACCTGGATCAAGCTCTGACACCTTTACAGCGGCGGTCGCCGGCGCATGTCGGCGGCCCTCGGAGAAATGTATGAAACACAGCTCTACACAAAATCATGTAAACAGCTACTACGCCGCAACCCGCAACCAGACTGGCGATTACCCGGTTCTTGAAGAGCTGGTGGAATGCGACGTCTGCGTGATCGGCGCTGGCTACACCGGTCTGTCCTCGGCGCTGTTCCTCAGCGAAGCGGGCTACAGCGTAACGGTACTGGAAGCCGCCAAAGTCGGCTTCGGCGCCAGCGGTCGCAACGGCGGCCAACTGGTCAACTCCTACAGCCGCGACGTCGATGTGATCGAAGAGCGCTACGGCGACAAAACCGCCGAAGTGCTCGGCAGCATGATCTTTGAAGGCGCCGACATCATCCGTTCGCGCATCAAGGAATACGACATCAAATGCGACTACCGCCCTGGCGGCATCTTCGCAGCGCTGAACAAGAAGCAGCTCAATGGCCTGGCCGAGCAGAAGCGTAACTGGGAACGCTACGGCAACAACAACCTGAAAATGCTCGACGCCTCGGACATCCAGCGCGAAGTCGGTTGCGACAACTACGTCGGCGGACTGCTGGACATGCAGGGCGGCCACATCCACCCGCTGAACCTGGCCCTCGGCGAAGCCGCCGCGATCATTCGCCTGGGCGGCAAAATCTACGAACAATCCGCCGCCGTGGACATCTCCTACGGCGAGCCAATCACCGTGCGCACCGCCAAAGGCGTGGTGCGGGCCAAGTACCTGCTGATCGCCGGCAACGCCTACCTACCACAAGACCTCGACAACCGCGTGACCCGCAAAAGCATGCCTTGCGGTTCGCAAATCGTCGTCACCGAGCCGTTGTCGGAGAAGGTCGCCCGCAGCCTGATCACCAATAACTACTGCGTCGAAGACTGCAATTACCTGCTCGACTACTACCGCCTCACCGCCGACAACCGCCTGCTGTACGGCGGCGGCGTGGTCTACGGCGCCCGCGAGCCGGACGACATCGAACAACTGATCCGCCCGAAAATCCTCAAGACCTTCCCGCAACTCAAGGACGTGAAAATCGACTACCGCTGGACCGGCAATTTCCTGCTGACCATGTCCCGTATGCCGCAATTCGGCCGCATCGAGAAAAACGCCTACTACATGCAAGGCTACAGCGGCCACGGTGTCACTTGCTCGCACCTGGCCGGCAAACTGATCTCGGAAATGATCCGCGGCGACGCCGAACGCTTCGACGCCTTCGCCTCCCTGCCACACATGCCGATGCTCGGCGGCCGCACCTTCCAGGCCCCACTCACCGCCATGGGCGCGGCGTATTACGCCTTGCGAGACCGCTTCGGCATCTAGGTTGAACCTGCCGGCGGTCTCCGCCGGCCAAGGCTACGCATCACCCCTGTGGCGAGGGAGCTTGCTCCCGCTGGGGCGCGAAGCGGCCCCGCTTTTTGCCATTGATGCAATCCATGCGGGACAAACCTTCGTGGCCGAGGGGGCAAGCCCCCTCGCCACAGTTTCGACACCAGAACTGACTGACATCAGAAGCCGACAGCTTTTTTGCCAGCCGTTTATCGAACCTGCTGAGCAACACCCACAAACGTGATTTAATACCCGCCTTCCACGGTTCCGGGACGGGAAACGGCGTAATCCGCGGCCACCAGTCGCCCGCCACCCACCCCCATTACCCCTTAAGTAGTTCTCACATAAGGCTGTCATGGACACGGGCTCACGACTCAAATTAGTACGCGAAAGCTACAAACTGTCCCAGCGCGAGCTGGCCCGGCGTAGCGGCGTCACCAATGCCACCATCTCCCTGATCGAACAGAATCGCGTCAGTCCCTCCGTCAGCTCCCTCAAAAAACTGCTCGAAGGCATCCCCATGTCTTTGGCGGACTTCTTCACCTTCGACCAACCGCCACGCGAGCATCAGTATGTGTTTCGCGCCAATGAACAGCCGGACCTCGGGCGTCATGGGCTGCGGTTGTTGCTGATTGGCGCTTCGGTGCCGAGTCGGCAGATGCGGCTGTTGCGCGAGCAATACGCGCCTGGGGCGAGTTCGGGGGAAGAGCCGATTGTGCATGCTGAGGGGGAGGAGTGTGGGCTCGTAACTCGCGGCACGGTTGAGTTGACGGTGGATGGGCAGATTAGTGTGTTGAATGCCGGGGATGGATATTACTTCCCGACGACGTTGCCGCATCGGTTTCGCAATATTGGGGCGGATGAGGCAGAAATCATCAGCGCCAACACCCCGGCTAACTTCTGATACCTGAAGCAAACATTAAATCTGTACAGGCCTCCGGCGGGGCGACCAATACTTTCGGTCGCCCCTACCAGCAATTACCACTCCATACCTCAAGTGAGAGCGTCTGCGACGCCGTTCAAAGTGACTTCAAGTAGTCGAGAAGTTGTGACCTTTGGACATCACTGAGGCTGCCCACGCCATAGTCATGCCCGGCGTTGCTATTGCCATCAAGCTTGGTGTCGAAAAGAAACCAGTTCTTGTCCGATTTCTCGGTCTTGAATCCAACCCGTTTGTTATCGAACTCATTGGTCCCTGTGTAAAAACTCGACGGGCGCTGATGGGGTGGCAGCAGAAGGTCATTCAGGCTCGGTACAGAGCCGTTATGCAAATAGGGAGCTGTGGCCCAGATGCCGGTGAGGGGTCTTGCTTTATAGGCGAGAAGAGGAACGGTTGAACTGGCACGGTAGCAGTTGTATAGCCGTAGTGCTTTCTCATCCAAACGACTGAACAAGGCACGCTCCTTGAAGCCAGGGACTTTTTGAGGTTTGGTATCTATTCCAAGCAATCCATCGAAAGCCAGTTCGGCGACATCGCGCCCTTTACCCAGTAATGTCTCCAGGACGGTCACACCCAGCATGTTGTAGAGAAGGTCATTTGACTTGATGGGTCCTGATTTATCGACTTTGGAATAACCCGCCAACACTCCAGAATCCGCTTTAAATTGATAGGCATTGCACGCCATCCAGGGATCCGTGCCAATGGTCGAGTCTTTTGGGCTCTGGGCATTGAAATTGTCATTCGCGGAGATTGGAATCATGACCGCTTTGATGGGCGTGGCGAGATTGTTTCTATCAAGGGGGGCATGGCAGCCGGCACAATTTTCCGTAAATAATTTGGCGCCAGGCGTGAGGTCTTTTGGCAACTGCCCAGGCCACCGCGGAGGCTTCAGGGTATAAAGAGAACGTTCTAGAACATCCAGATTTTTCACGTTCACACTGGAGACAAACCCTGCCTTGGCCGCGGATTCTTTAACCGGGCGAATGTCGGCGAACACACCGATGGCCTCTCCTGCATTACGCCCCAGACCTCCGACATCGAGGCCTTCGCCCGTGAACGAGAAGAGTTTTGCTTTACTGACCATTCCGTTCCATTGGAGAACGTTGTGTTGAGGCGTATTCCAGAGAAATGGATAACTCACCGGCGCATCAGAGGGGTTAGGGGTAGGCGGTTTCGCTTGGGTGACTTGACTGATTTTGTTGAGAATGTGGCCCACTGCATCAAGGCGACCTGGGCCATATTGCAGATCTGTGGCATTCAATGTCTCGTTTTGGGCATAAAACGCATTCAAGCTATCCAGGGATTTTTTCAACCGTTGGCGATTCCCTTTCGACAGGTCATCACCCAGGACACTCTTTGCAAAGCGCTCAAATTTTTCAGGATCGGAAGCCGTTTTGCTTAAGGCCTCTCTAAAATATTTAAAGAAATTTTGAAAGTCGGCGTTCGTTGGCCCGCCATGGATCACAAGATTCTGCTCTTCAAATTTGATCTGAGCCGTGTGACAAGCAGAACAGTTCATCCCCACCCACGGCTCTCTCGACCCTTGTCCAAAAAACCAGCGGAGTTTAGTGAAAGACAGCTTGCTGTCGTGGCTATCATCCAAAACGAAACCCATCGGCAACGTAAAGCGCTTACCGTTATAAGACGGACGATAAGGCGTGTAACCGTAGGCGGAGATCGTTTTGTCACTCATGAACTTCTCCTCTGAACCAGGCTCTTCCAATGCAAGCGCCCAGGAGAGAGGGAGAATTCTCGATCCTTGTGAAAGTTCAAGCCAATTGGACTGGGTGGTGTCACTCCATCCCTGATCCAGAATGTCGGCAGCCTGAGCCATTGAATGAGCGCCGAAAAACAACAATGCAGCGCAGGCAAACGGGGGGGCTTTTAACTTGTTCATCAGATTCCCTTCTATTTGTAATTCCTGTTGAGACCCATCACGTTGGTAGCCAATAGCTACCAGCCATGAGTGTAGCCACAAAAAATATAGCTCTTTAATTTTGTTCCATGCCCCGTACCCGGACAGAGCCCGGGTTGTTCATTACGTAAAAAAGACCTTGCCGTTTGGCACTCCGCTTTTTCTCTGCGGACTACAGCGCCTTGGTGTTGTGAGCATTTTTCTACACCACATCAGGAAACGTCCTGCGCTCTCGTCGGAAGCGCCCGATTTAGCCATTACAAGTCATCCCTTAACCTCCTCGAATGAATCCGTTCATTGACGTCAAAATAGTGGCCATCTAATATCGCGCCACTATTGTGCTATCAGTCTCCATTCGAGGGATCGAACATGTACCCACCCGCCCTCGTGGCGAGGTTGTGCCTGGCTTTGCTGTGCCTTTCTCCGCTGAATCTTGCTCACGCCGCCCCCACCCCCGGTGAAACCGATCTGATCCGCGAACGTCAGGATCGCTTGCTCGACGAGCAGCGTCGGCGTCTCGAGGAGCTCAAGGAATTACCCGGCAAGGCAGCCAAACCCGCGCCTCCGACGGCCCCGGCCGACGCCCGTTGTTTCCCCATCAAGGACATCGAGCTCAAAGGCGCCGACAGTCTTTCGGACGGCGAGAAAAATCACCTGCTCAAGCCTTACATCGGCCAGTGCCTGGGCGTTACACAGCTCAACGAGTTGCTGAAAGTCATCACCGATCTGTACATCGAGAAAGGCCTGGTCACCAGCCGGGCCTACTTGCCGCAGCAGGATTTGTCCGCCGGGCATTTGAAGGTGCTGGTGGTCGAGGGCCGGCTCGAAGGGTTGAAGGGCGCGGAGGGCAGCCAGCTGTCGGACCGTGAACTGGCCATGGCTTTTCCCGGCAAGAGCGGGGAGCTGGTCAATCTGCGGGAAATCGAGCAGATGGTGGATCAGCTCAACCGCTTGCCGTCGAATCAGGCGCAGATGGAGTTGTCGCCGGGCAAGAACGTCGGTGGCAGCGAGGTGCTGGTCAAGAACACCCCGCAGAAGCCGTGGCGTGTCGGGTTGTCGCGCAGTAACGACGGCCAGCGCAGCACCGGCGAGCAGCAGTGGGGCACGACGTTCGATTGGGACAGCCCGCTGGGCCTGGCCGATCAGTTGATGCTGCGCGGCGGTCACGATGCGATGAGCGATCACCAGCACACCTCCAACAACGCGATGCTCAATTACAGCGTGCCGTGGGGCTGGTGGAACTTCAGTTACACCTACAGCCAGAGCGAGTACCGCTCGCAAGCCCAGGCCAACGGTTTCAACTTCAAGCAGACCGGCGACAGCGAAAACCATCAGTTGCGCGCCGAGCGGGTGATCCATCGCGACGCCCTGAGCAAGACCTCCCTCAGCACCGGTCTCTCGTACCTGCGCACCAACAACTTCATCGAAGACAGCAAGCTCAAGCTGAGCAGCAACCGCATCAGCGAAGCGCAGTTCGGCATCAACCACGGTCGGCGGGTCGGCAGTGCCTTCGTCAACCTCGACCTGGGCATGCAACAAGGCATCGGCGCGTTCGACGTCCAGGGT
Source organism: Pseudomonas sp. Pseusp18 (assembly GCF_059506005.1). Lineage (NCBI taxonomy): Bacteria > Pseudomonadati > Pseudomonadota > Gammaproteobacteria > Pseudomonadales > Pseudomonadaceae > Pseudomonas > Pseudomonas sp. Pseusp18. Next base: position 3,924,082 of record NZ_CP169240.1, on the reverse strand, counting down.
AACGGTGATCCGGGCCCCGGCGAGCCGAACGCGCGTTACCGCAAATACACCGCCACTGCGAGTTATCTGCAGCCGTTCAAGCTGTGGGGCGAGTCCTTCAGTTTCAGCAGCCTGATGACCGGCCAGCGCAGTGAAGACGTGCTGTTCAGCCCGCAGCGCACCAGCCTTGGCGGGCAGTCGTCGATTCGCGGTTACAAGGACCAGTCCTTGTCCGGTGACAGCGGCGGCTACTGGCGCAACGACCTGCGCTGGAGCCGTCCGGTAACCCTGGAATGGCTGCGCCCGGTGTTCGCCGAGTACGGCACCAGCCTGGGTTACGACCAGGGCGTGATCCGTGGCGACCGCTACAACGGCGATCAGCACGGGCGCATGTCCAGCGACTCCGTGGAGCTGTTTGCCCGGGGTCAGCATGTGGCCGCCAGCGTGACTTTTGCCCATTCCCTGGAACGCCCTGACGTGCTGACCGAGCGCGAAGCGCCGATCTATTTCCGCGTGGATTTCTTCCTCTAAATACGCCTCTTCGAGAACACTGACATGGACGTTCGCCATTACGCCTTCCTCGCTAACCAGCCCTCGGCTGCGGTCAAAAACCGCGAGCACTTCTGGGGCATGCCCAAGCGCGGGTTGGCGTTCCTGTTGGCCAACGTCATGTTCTGGCAGCCGATGTGGGCCCAGGCCGACGGGATCGTGGTGGCCACGCCCGGCACCAGCCTCGGCCAGGCGGGCAATGGCGTGCCGATCGTCCAGATCGCCACGCCCAACGGCACGGGTCTGTCGCATAACCAGTTTCACGATTACAACGTCGGCACCCAGGGCGTCATCCTCAACAACGTCGCCAACCAGACCGGCGCCACCCAGTTGGGCGGGATCATCGTCGGCAACCCGAACCTGACCAACGGGATCGCGGCGCAAACCATCCTCAACGAAGTGGTCGGCGGCAGTCCCAGCCAGTTGCGCGGCTACACCGAAGTGGCGGGTCAGTCGGCGCGGGTCATCGTCGCCAACCCCTACGGCATCAGCTGCAACGGCTGCGGCTTCATCAACACCCCGCGCGTGACCCTGACCACCGGCAAACCGGTGCTGGACAACGGTCGTCTCGATCGCTTCCAGGTCGATCAGGGCAGCGTCACCATCGACGGCGCCGGGCTGAACGCCAACAACGTCGATCGCTTCGAAATCATCACCCGCAGCGCGAAGATCAACGCCGAGATTCAGGCGAAAAACCTGACCATCATTGCTGGTCGCAACGACGTCAACGCCGACAGCCTCAACGCCACCGCCCGTGCCGATGACGGCAGCGCCAAACCACAACTGGCGATCGACTCTTCCGCGTTGGGCGGCATGTACGCCGGGGCGATCAAACTGGTGGGCACCGAAGCCGGGGTCGGGGTGAAACTCGACGGCAACCTGGCCGCCAGCGGTGGTGATATCCAGCTCGACGCCAACGGCCATCTCAGCCTGGCGCAGACTTCTGCGGCGGGGGCCGTGAACGTCAAAGCCGCCAGCCTCGATGCGCGTGGCCCGGTCTACGCCGGCACCGTCGTCAACGTGCAAACCCAAGGCAACCTGAGCAACCAGCAAACCCTTGCCGCGCGGGACAGCATCGCGCTGACGGCCGGTGGTGTGCTGACCAACAACGGCATCATCGAAGCCGGGGTCAACGCTGATACCAGTCGTAATGCCAATGGCGATGTGAACCTGAATGCGCAGAACTTCAACAACACCGGCAAGAGCGTGGTGGCCAGCCGCAACCTGACGGTCAATACCAGTCAGACCCTGAACAATCAGGGCGGCACGTTGAGCGCTGCGCAAACCGCCAACATCACCGTCGGGACTTTGGACAACCAGAACAATGGCCGGGTGTTGAGCAGCGGCAATCTCAATCTCACGGCTAATCAGGTCCTCAACAGCAACGGTCTGATCACCAGTACCGGTAATCTCAGCGCCACCCTCGGCCACCTGAACAACCGCACTGGCGAACTCTCGAGCCTGGCCACCGCGACGCTGCGCATGGGCACTCTGGATAACGTGGCAGGGCTGGTGAACGCCGGTCAGGCTTTGAGCATCACCGCCACGGGGGCGGTGAACAATCAGGGCGGCAAACTGACCAGCCTCGACAGCTTGAGCCTCAACGCTGGCACGGTCGATAACAGCAGCAAGGGCCAGATCGCCAGCAACCAGGCCCTGACGGTCAGTGTCAGCAGCCTCGACCAACACGATGGCGGGCAACTCACCAGCGGCACGTCGCTGACCCTGGACCTGAATCACGGCGAGCTGAATAACCAGAACGGTTTGATCAATGCCCCGGCACTGGTGCTGAAAAACCTCGCCCAGGTGAACAACCGCAACGGCGAAATATCCAGTGCCCAGGCGTTCACGCTGGCGGCCGACAGCCTCGACAACAGCAACGGCAAACTGCTCGGCAATCAGGCCGTGACCCTGCGCGTGCAGCAGGCGCTGACCAACATCAAAGGCTTGATCGCGGCGGCAAGCGTCGATGTACAGGCCGGTAGCCTGAACAACAACGGCGGCACCCTGACCAGTCGCGCCGGCCTCGAACTCAGGGTTAACGGCCAGCTCGACAATCAGGATCAAGGACTGATCAACGCTACCCAAAACCTGAACATCAACACGGCGAGTTTGAACAACCAGAACGGCGGCTCGTTGCTCGGCAGCGCCATTGCCATCGACTTCAGCGGCGCCATGGGTGACCTGAACAACGCCAATGGCCTGATCACCACCACCGGTCAACTGAGCATCCGCAACCTGCGGGACTTGAACAACCGTGGCGGTGAACTCTCCAGCAGCCAAAGTTACATGCTGACGGGCCGTAACCTGGACAACAGCGACGGCAAACTCATCAGCCGTCAGCAACTGGACCTCACCGCCGATGCCACCACTAACCTCAATGGTCTGATTTCCGGCTGGCAAAGCCTGAGCCTTCTGGGCGGCAGCCTCGACAACCGCAATCAAGGCACCTTGTCGAGCCGCGACGGTGACGTGCTGGTGGACCTCACCGGCGCTGTGCGTAACAGCAACGCCGGTGCTCTGGTCAGTAACGGCACGTTGAAGGTCACGGCGGCCAGCCTCGACAACAGCGACAACGGCATTCTTTCCAGTGCCGGTGCGCAAACCTTCGTCATTGCCGGAACACTGAATAACGCCCAGGGCGGTTTGATCGACAGCGGCGCCGCTCTGGATATTCAGGCCCAAACCCTCAGCAACGCCAATGCAACCATCAATGCCCAGCAGGACATCAGCTTCACCGGCACCGATCTGAACAATAGCGCCGGTACCTTGGCGGGCAAGGGCGCGATCACCCTCGATCTGCTCGGCACCCTGACCAATACCAGCGGCAAACTGGCGAGCAATGGCCCGCTGGTGATTCAGCGCGCGGTGCAGGTCGACAACCAGGGCGGCCAGTTGGCCAGCCAGGGTTTGCTGAGCCTGTTGACCGGTGGCCTCGATAACCGCAATGGCGGCACTGTCGCGGCCAGTGAATTGTTGACGATCACGGCCAGTGGCGTCGTACAGAACAGCGCCAACGGTCAGATCTTCAGCAGTAACGCCGGCCTGACGCTCAATGCCGCCAGCCTCGATAACGCCAAGGGCACCCTGCAAAGCCAGGGCGACTTGACGGTGAAAACCAGCGGCGCCATCGATAACCAGAGCGGGCGCATCGTCGCCAAGGGCGGCAACCTCGACATCACCGCCGCCAGCCTCGACAGCCGCGGCGGTGTGCTCTCCAGTCTGCAAGGCGCCTTCAGCAGCCAGATCACCGGTGTACTGCGCAACGGCTATGACCTGAACAACAACCGTCAGGGCGGGATCATTCAGGCCCAGAGCCTGAACCTCAAGGCATTGGCCGGCCTCGACAACTACGGCGGGCGGATCACTGCGCAAACCGGTGATGCCATCGTCGACACCGGTACCAACGGCAACTTCGACAACCGCAATGGCGGTCTCTACGCCAAGGGCCGGGTCAGCGTCACCGGCAATAACTTCGACAACAGCGGCGACAACGACGGGCAGATCGGCGGGCAACAGATCGACCTGAGCCTGCGCGGCGCATTGAACAACCGCTTGGGCATCATCGAAAGTGAAAGCACGCTGACCATCACCGCCGCCAGCCTCGACAACCAGACCGGTCAGCTGCGCGCGCTAGGCGCCAATGGTAAAACCGCGTTCGCCATCGGGGGCCTGTTCGACAACCGCAACGGCCGTGTGGAATCCGCCAACAATGACCTGAGCCTCGGCGCCGGTGGTCTGTTGAACGTCGGCGGCAACGTGCTGCACGTCGGCACCGGCCTTTTCGACATCGCCACCGGTCAACTGGGCAGCGCTGGCGGCAACTTCGTCACCCGTGGTGGCCTGACTCTGGCCGCCGCCAGCTGGACCAACAGCAGCGTGATCCAGGCTGATCGCCTGACCGTCAATATCAACAGCCTCAACCAGACGGCCAGCGGTCAGTTGCTGGCGGTCAGCACACTGACCGGTAGCGGCGGTAACTGGAATAACGATGGCTTGATCGCGAGTGACGACAGCCTGAGCCTGACGCTCGGTGGCACGTACTCGGGCAATGGCCGGGTCAGCAGCCTGGGAACGTTTGGCCTCAGCGCTGCACAACTGAACCTCAATGCAGCATCGAGCCTCGCCGGTGGCGGCAACACAACCATTTCCGTGGGTGGACAGCTCAGCAACGCCGGTCGCCTGACATCGGCTGCCGACCTGACCCTGACGGCCGGCAGCGTAAACAACACCGGCACCGTGGGCGCCGGCAAGAACCTGACGTTGACCACAGGCGCGTTGCTCAACGACCGCGGCTTGATCTTCAGTGGCGCAGACATGCAGCTCCTGAGCCCCAGCTTCACTAACCGCTACGGGCAGGTCTACAGCCTGGGCAGTACGCTCATCGCCAGGGACAAAAACAAGACCAAGGCTGATCTGCTGGATAACAGGTCTGGAGGGATTGAGAGTACCGGCGACCTGACGATCGCGGCCACGACGGTTAACAACGTCATGGATGTGTTGCAGTACACCGAGCATGAGAAAAGTGTCGCGACCATCACTCAATTGTCATGCGCACTGATCTCGTATGGGTGTGATGACCGTGGCGGTGGCCGCATCAACGCTCTTTGGGAAATTGCAGAAACCGATCGCCTGAAGGTCACGCTTCATTCTGAAGCCGCCTCGATCAACAGCGGCGCGAACCTGACGATTAACGCCGGCGAAGTGAACAACATCAGCAGCAACGTTACGGCTGCCGGGAATTTAACGATCACGGCGTCGACGATCAACAACAAGGGTGTGCAAGAGCAGGACATCGAAACCACCCGGCGATTCGTGAGCTGGGTCAACGAAACCGCTTCGGCCATCAACATGGCTGACCTCTTCACCCAACGAAACAATCCGACCCCTTCGGCCACTGTCGAACAGGACTTGAGCAACTTTCTGGCCTGGATGGGCGAAACACTGCCAACCAGCAGTCGCACCATCAACGGTGAGTCCCTGGATGCCATCATCCAGGCCGGCGCAAATGTCACCCTCAATGCCACCCAGAACATCAACAACAGCGTGGTTCGCCCGTTCTATGCCTATGTGGCGGCAGGTCATACCAAGGCTGACACGGGAGTAGGCAGTGGCTACTCGACGCCGATCCAGATCAACCAGCAACTTGCTCCCGACCTGGCCCAGCAGCAAGTCAACCCGCTCACGCTTCCCGGCTTCAGCCTGCCCAGCAGCCAGAACGGCCTATTCCGTCTGAGCCAGGAAGGCAGCACCAACCCGACCGCCACCGGCCCACAAAGCTGGACCCTCACCGGCGCCGGCGTCACCTCGTCCACCAGTGCGCCGGTCACCCTCAACCGCGTCCAAGGTCTGCCAAGCAACGCCGGCAAATCCCAGCCGCACAAATACCTGATCGAAACCAACCCGGTCCTCACCGACCTCAAGCAATTCATGAGTTCGGACTACCTGCTGTCCGGCCTGGGCTACAAACCCGACCAGAGCGCCAAGCGCCTGGGTGATGGGCTCTACGAGCAGAAACTGGTCCAGCAAGCCGTGCTCGCCCGCACCGGTCAACGCTTCATCGACGGCCAGACCTCGGACGAAGCGCTCTACAAGTACCTGATGAACAACGCCATCGCCAGTAAGGACGCGTTGAACCTCAGCCTCGGCGTAACCCTCACTTCACAGCAAGTCGCGGCCCTGACCCACGACATCGTCTGGCTCGAAGAACACGAAGTGAACGGCGAAAAAGTCCTGGTGCCGGTGCTGTACCTGGCCAACGCTAACAACCGCCTGGCGGCCAACGGCGCGCTGATCCAGGGCCACGACGTGACCCTGATCGCCGACAAGGACCTGCACAACGCCGGCACCCTGCGCGCCAGCCAGAACCTGGATGCGACGGCCAAGAAAGATTTGGTGAGCAGCGGGTTGGTGGTGGCGGGGGAACGGTTGAACTTGCTCGCCACAAATAATTTAACCAACAAGGCGGGGGGGATCATTGCCGGGCGGGACGTGACGCTCAAGGCCACGAACGGCGACGTCGTCAACGAGCGCACGGTGACCTCCCACGACAGCAGCGTCGGCGACTACAGCCATGCGCGTGACTTCGTGGACAGCGCCGCCCGCATCGAGGCCGCGAACAAACTGGTGATCAACGCCGGGCGCGACGTCCTCAATAGCGGCGGTGTGCTGAAAAGCGGTGGCGACATGACCATCGATGCCAAGCGCGACGTCAGCATCACCGCCGTGGAAGAGCGCAAGTCCGAAAGCCGTACCGACTTCCTTGACTCAAGCCTCACCCAGCACGGTGCCAGCGTCAGCGCGGGCGGTAGCCTGACGGTCAACTCCGGCGGCGACGTGACCGTGGTGGCGAGCAAGCTCGACGCCAAGGGCGACGTGACGATCGACGCCAAGGGCGACCTGCTGTTCGCCACCGCCGCCGACGAACAACACAGCTACTTCAAGGACAAAAAGGAAACCCGCCAGGAAGACCACGTCAGCCAGATCGGCACCACGCTGGAGGCCGGCGGCAAACTCACCCTCAAGTCCGGCAAGGACATGACCCTGATCGCCAGCGACATCAGCGCCGGCAAAGAAGCCTACCTGCACGCCGACGGCGACCTGCAACTGCTGGCCGCGCAGGACAGTGATTACTCGCTGTACGACATGAAGAAAAAGGGCAGCTTCGGCAGCCTGAAAACCCAGCGCGATGAGGTCACCGACCTCGTCCATGTGGGCACCAAAATCAAGTCCGGCGGCGACCTGACGTTGTCCAGCCGCGGCGATCAGCGCTATCAGGCGGCCTCGCTTGAAAGTGCCAATAACATCACGCTCGACAGCGGCGGTGCGATTGTCTTCGAAGCGGTGAAGGATCTGCATGACGAGAGCCATATCAAGAGCGATAGCAACGCCGCGTGGATGTCCTCGAAAGGCAAGGGCAACACCGACGAGACATTGCGCCAGACCCAGATGATTGCCAAAGGCAACATCACGATCAAGGCGGTGGAAGGTCTGCGAATCGACCTCAAAGAGGTGAATCAGCAAAGCGTCAGTCAGACCATTGATGCGATGGTCAAAGCCGACCCGCAACTGGCCTGGCTGAAGCAAGCCGAAGCACGGGGCGATGTGGACTGGAAGTTGGTCAAGGAAATCCACGAGTCGTTCAAGTATGAAACCTCGGGGCTTGGGCCTGCTTCTCAGATGATCATTGCGATCGTCATGGCGGCTTTTGTCGGCCCTGCGGCACTGAGTGCTTTTGCCGGTATGGGGACCATCGGAGCCGCAGGCCTTGCTGCAGTGGCTTCTGGTGCGGCAACGAATGCGGCCACCAGCTTTATCAACAATGGTGGGAATCTTGGAGCGGTGTTCCAGGACGTGACGTCCTCGGAAGCGCTCAAAGGGTATGTGATTTCGGGTGTGACGGCTGGTGTAACAGCTGGGTTTTTTAAAGACATTCTGAAAACAACGATTACAGGCAAGGTAGACCTCAGCAGCCTGGAAGGGATTGGGCGGTTTGGCGTTAATCAGGTGTTGCAAGGCGGGACGTCCGCGTTGCTGGGCAAGGCGCTGGGGGAAGACGTCAACGTTAGTGATGTGTTGAAAACTGCCTTGTTCAACACATTGGCGGCAGCCAGCTTCAACGCCGTGGGCGATTACACCAAAGGCGTGTTTGACGATGGTTCTGCAACTAAAGTCGTCATTCATGCCATGGTGGGTGGGCTGCTCTCAGAGGTAACAGGTGGTGATTTTGCAACCGGAGCCTTGGCGGCGGGTGCGAATGAAGCGCTCATCGTCGACCTGAATAAATTGGTCGGTGGTAATCCTGATCTGCTCTCGATGGCGTCGCAGATCGTGGGGGTGTTAGCGGCGTCGACGCAAGGGGGAGACGCAGATGCTTTGCAAACTGGGGCTTGGGTGGCGGATAACGCTACGAAGTACAATTTTGATATGCACTTGCCGCCAGGTTTGACTGAGTATGCACAAGCGGCAAGCTCTCTCGCCGAATACATGCAAAGCCAGGGAGCGTCACCTGAAGACATTGCCCAAGTACAACGAGCACTCGTTGAAGGGCAGGGCTTTGATGGTGTCCAGCCTGCGAATGAGTTTGTCAAGGCGTGGGGCCAGTTCGTGGCCGGGGAGCTAACCGGTTTAGGATTAGCAGCTATACTCGGGAGGGCCGGTTCTTGGTTTGCAAAAGGCACGTTGAACACATCCTTGCTTGATGAGTTAACTGCTAATGGTGTGAAATTTACCCCAGAGAATGTCATCGCAACGACTCGCAGTTCTAGCGGGAAAGTTGTATTCCTAGAGACCGGAAACTCAAAAGCTGGGTTGCAGCACATCATTGAGGAGCATGGTAGCCAATTCGCTCAGATGGGTGTGTCAGAGGCTCAGATTCCGGGAGTAGTGATGAGGGCGGTTTCTGAGGGTAAGCTCGTTGGTTATCAAGGCTCTGGAGTTGGGCGCCCGATTTATGAGTTAAATATTAACGGTCAGACGCAGCGAATAGCTGTGACTGTTGGTGATAACGGCTTCGTTGTCGGTGCAAATCCAAGGGGGAGCGTTAAGTGAAATGTATAAAATTAATGGCGGATTATCAGTGTTATCCGATTTGGAATATGTCCCCCGGCGAATATGGGGACATGGCTCCTTGTGAGCTTCCGATCTCTAAAGAGCTTCAGGAGCGTCTGTTAAAGTGGGCCGCCATTTATGATGAAACACTGGATGTTGATTATCCGCCGAACTCCGGGTTCAAGAGTGAGGAGTTGGAGCGTGAGTTTAAGTTGGAGGGGGAGCGATTAGTTATAAGTTTGAGGGGTGAGCTCGGGCCAGAATTTTCTGTGTCTCTTAAAATTTAGTTGGTGCAAAAGAGGCAGATAGTGTCACACCTCATGCGGTTGATGATATTCGGTTCTCGCAAAATAGCGTCTCATTCAATAAAGCTGGCCGAGTAACGGGTACAAATTACACATACGACGATTTAGTCCAAAGCATGCGGACTAATGGTTGGAAAGGTGATCCAGTTGACGTTGTTAAAATGCCTGATGGCAAGCTGACTAGCATGGATAACACTCGAATCGCCGCAGCCAGAGAGGCAGGGATCGATGTTAAAGCTAGCGTTCGTGGATTTGATGAGCCATTGACGCCAGCTATCCAAGAGGCTAGAGGGTGGCAGAACTTTAATACTTGGGGAGCGAAAGCGGGGACAGACCACATTTATCGAGGGGCTGGATAATGCTCCTTCAATTTAATCGTGGTCTGTCCCCGATTTCTCGTTCGTTGCCGGACGGGACGGTCAGAGTTCAGTCTCCCTCAACGAAATCCCCACCAAGACCTGCTACGTTGGATGAAATTTCATGATAAAGATCAATACAGTTAAGCCGTTTAGTGGTTTGAATAAGTATGAGCTATGGCGATCCCAGTGGGCGGATAAAAGTGGCATTGATATATTTTCTTACGTGAGTGATATGTGTAGTCCTGAGGATTCATTGTTGTTTTGTCGGCTATTATTTCCTGATTTTGTCGTCGTGGGTGAAGCTGTTATTCTAGAAAATAAGTATGATGCTGATGTTTTTTTATCTTGGGTGAAGAATTTTGATGGTGATATTAGTGCGGTCGAGAGAATGTTGAATCACACTCATCTATATGATGTTTTTGCAGGCTGTACTGATAAGGTGGATGATGCTGTCTTTGAGCAGTTGTGCGAAATTGTCGCATTATCTTGGCGTTTGGTTTTAAAGGATAAGTTTCCGGAGAGGTTGTTTTCTGTTGAAGTCTCCAATTCTGATCAGGACTACGGTCCTGTTGTTACTTTTTTTCAAGTTATTAAGCAGGCGTGAGAGGGTTAGGGAGGGATTATTTGTTTGACTTTGTGCTGTGGTCAGAAAATAAATCTGCCCAATTTTTTGAGGGGGATAAGTATTAACTCTTCGGTGCCTAGGTGAGCTTTAAGAGTTTGAGTCTTCCGGGTATGGATGGGATTGTTGGAGGATGTGGTATTTTTCCAGTTAGAATCAGAGGCAGTAATGATTCGGAGAGTTTAAGTCTGGAGTTGTAGGCGGGGCACTTTGCCATTCATCAGAGCTGTGCAAGAGTCAGTATATGGATATCAAGAAAAAAACACTCATCACCGCCTTCTCTCTACTCACCGCCTGCAGCATCAAACCACTGGAACCCTACATCGAACCCGCGTCGGACGTTCCGACGGCGAAGCTTCGGGTGATTACCAATGGTTATGTGCGTGGCAATGCATACACGGGGTGTAGCGCGGATACCAAGGTGTTGGCGAAGGCGGGTCGTTTTTTCGGTGAGCATCAGCCTAGCGTGAACTACCCACAGATGCCTCTCGTGCCACAGCAACTGAATATGGTTGCGCGCTTCGCACCGAAAATGCCGGAGTATCTGGGGGCGACGAGAATGGCTGAGGGGGCCTACACCGAGATGGCCCCTGAATACCTTGTCCCTGCGGGCAAACCTTTTTTGTTGGAGCGTTTGAAGCTTTTCGCCGGTAGTTACGGCAGTACGTATCAGACCTGCCCCGAAGCCACGCGGCTTTTTGTCTTTGAAGAAAACAAGAGCTATGAAGCCGATATCGGCCTTGTTTATCGGCCCGCCGCTGAGGGTAACGGACAGGCAATATGTGCGTTTAGTGTGTATGAGGTGGTCCCGTCCGGGAAATCTAGTCGTCCATTGTCGAACGTACTCAATTTTGAGCCTCCCGCTGATTCTAACTGTGGTCGGCACTGACCAGATTGTCAGGCTAACGAGAAAAGGGGGCGGTGTCCCATCCTGAACAAGGTTCACACCTTCCGATCTGTTTTTCAGGAGAGCGCAATGGAATCAGGACCAGGCACACTTGTGTGGCCGCAGTATGGCCTTGCCAGCCTGGACGTTGCATGAGCCTGTGTGAGGGTTTTTCGGTGATTTTGGTGCCGTAATATTCCGGATTGCCACGATTGACAGCCCTCACAACTTGTAGGAATTTAGCCGCCCGCAGGTAAGGGATATCTGCTGATGGCCAAAAGATGGCCGTTGTTCACAACACAAAGGATTGTCTATGCAAGGTTCAAACACCGTTGCTCAACAGGTGTGCGGTCAGCTGGTGCACGAGCATCAGAACACCCCACACATGAACATTGCCGAGCAAATCCTCGAATGTCTGTTTCGCCGTCGTAGCCTCGCCCCGGGGCAGGATCACGAACTGTCGTCGCAGGTGCTGGAACCCCATCTGACCAAGGTCATGCAGGCGGTCGAGAGCGGTCGCAAGATTGAAATGGTCTTGCCAGCCTTTCCCGGCAAATCGCCCAGCCGCAAGAAAACCCTGAGTCATCTGCCCGATCTTGCTGAACATCATGCTATCGATGAGTTAAACCGCCTGTGCACAGAGATCCAGGAGATCTACGCACCGGGCGCGCTGATTCATATTTGTTCCGATGGCTATGTGTTCTCTGACTTGGTGCATGTTCCCGATTCCGACGTCAAGGCCTACACCGACGCTATCCAGCACTACGCCGAGCAGCACTACCGCGGTACGTTTGCCCATTTCGATCTCCGGGATGCCTACCCTCAGCTGGATTGTCTGGACGCCATGCGTGAAGAGATGATGATCGAGCACGGTCAGTCATTGATCTTGTTGCAGCAGCGCTTCAAGGATGATCCGCACATGATGTTGATGTACTGCGGCATCCATCGCTTTCTTTCCGAGGATTACTCGGGACTGAAAGTATTCGCTGGCATGAGCCTCAACGCAGTGAAGAAGGTCGCCAAGCCGGCCTCGCAGCGGGTGATCCAGCGCAGTGAAGCCTGGGGTGCGCTGTTACAGGCGCGTTACCCGCATTGCCTGCGCCTGTCGATTCACCCGCAGCTGGCGGTCTCGACGAAGATCGGTATCCGGTTGGTGCCAACCAGTGACCTGTGGCGTACGCCCTGGCATTCGGTGGCCATCAAGCGACGGGGTGTGGTCACGCTCGAAAAACGCAGCAATGTCGATGAGCGCTATCACCGCCTGGTGTTCCGCAAGGGGCGTCCTTGTCATTACGCCAGTGCTCAATGATGACGTCTCGGTTACGGGTCGAAGCCGTACTCTTCGATTTGGACGGGACTCTGGTCGACACCTTGCCCGACATCACCTGGTGCTTGAACCAAGTGCTGCTCGAACACGGTTGCCCGGCGCTGACCTCGGAAACAGTGCGGGGGTATATCGGCGGCGGCACCACGGCGATGAGCGAGCGGGTCGCCGCGCAGTTTGGCATAGTCGATGCGGTCGCCTTGCACCAGCGCTATGTGGCGCTCTATCAGCACAACCTGGTTCAATTTTCCCGTCCATTCAGCGGTGTCTTGGAATTGCTCGAAGGCTGCCGACAGTTACAGCTACCGCTGGCTATCGTGACCAACAAGGCCGAGGAAATGGCGTTGCAGGTTTCCACAACGTTGCTGCCGCAGAATGCTTTCGGGCCAATTCTGGGACATCGCGCAGGCAGGTCGCTCAAACCGCAACCGGAGGTGGCATGGGAAGCCGCCCGGCGGTTGTCGGTTGATCCGCAACGCTGCTTGTTCGTCGGTGACACGGAGATCGATCTGCAAACGGCCCGTGCTGCAGGCATGTATTCGGCGGCAGTCACTTGGGGCTATGGCCTGACACCAGACTTGCAGGCCCAGGCCCCGAACTTGTGCTGTGAACACCCGGCCGAATTGCTGCGCATTTTGCAGCAAGCCTGCGGGGCTGCGCATGCGTTCACCGAGCATGGCGACACCGTCAAATCCTATTGATACACACACCCTCAAGGAAATTGTTCTATGGAACATAGAGACGCCTGGATCGCTGCCGTCAGCGATTTGCTGGCCGGTTATCTGCTCAAAGGCACGGATGATTGTTTCGACACACAAGGCAGGGCGCATCTGGCGCTTCGATTGGGGCACTGCTTCGATCAGGGCCTGCCAGTGCGTCTGGTTTTGCCAGGCTTTCCCTGCAAGTCGCCAAACGCCAGCGACCAGACCTTCGGCGTGCTGCCGGACTACGGCGAGGTCATGGCCATCGAGCGCCTCGACCAACTCGGCCAAGCCATTGCCGCGTTGCACGCACCGGGCTGCGTGGTGTCGATCCTCAGCGACGGCACGACCTTCAATGACATCGTCGGCGTGGCCGACGACGTTCGCGCCGCCTACAACCGGGCGTTGCGTGAACTGTGCACCACCCACACGATTGAGTGGGTCAGCATGGAAGACCTGTTTCCCCAGGCCCAAAGTGCCGAGTCGGTTCGCGCCAGCCTGATCAAGCAGGCCCGTTTGCCGTGGAAAAACCTTGGTGAACTGATCGAGCAGAGCCGCGACGATGAATCCCTCAGCCGGGCGCATGACGACCTCTGCAGTCACCTCTACAACGACCTGCGTCTGTGCCGCGAAGACGGGCAGAGCGAGGACGAGTACCTGCAACAAATCAACTTCAAAGCCTACCAAATGATGTATCGCGGGCAGGCATTGAACGCGGCAGTGGACCGTTTCTTTGGCGATGACATTCGCTTGTCGGTCCATCAATACAGCAATGCCGGCCCCAAATTCACCTTCGGCCTGGCCGAAGGACTCAAGCGTGTGTACAGCCCCTGGCACGCCGTGCCGGTGTGCAACCTCGACGGCAGCCAGACCCTTCGCACCCGTGCTCAGGTCGACCTGGACCACCATGTGCTGATCACCTATGAGGGGCGGCCATGGCTCTACCATCAAACAGAAAACCCGCAGGCCCAAGGCTTCGAGTACGAACTGCAAAAACTTCCGCTGTTTGGCCTGGTGGTGCGAGACCCGTTGGGGCTGGGTTTCGAACGACTCTCCACCGGCCTGCTGGAAGCACTGGTGGAAACCTTCGGTTTCGTCTGCCTCAAAGGCTGCCGCTTCGATGACCAGGACAGCTTTGCTCGCAGCTGCGAACGTTTCGGCACGCTCTACGAATGGGCCTTCGGTGCCGTTCACGTGGTCAAGCCTGCGGACAAACCCCAAGGCGTGGTGCACTCGCTGGAGAAAACACCGTTGCACTGGGACCTGAACATGCTGCCCGACAGCGATGCGCAAGTTCAACGCAACCCGAAATTCTGCGCCAGCAAATTCATGCTGTACTGCAAGACCGCGCCGCAGCCGGGCGAGGGCCAGACCACCATCGTCGACAGCCGCAACGTACTGCGCAAGGTCGGGCAGCAAGTCGCCCGACAATGGCTGGGCGTGAACATCACCTACTACACCAAAATGACCTACTTCGGCGGCTCGCCACGCATGTACAGCCTGGTGGATCACCACCCCCGCAGCGGCGAGCTCATCCTGCGTTACCAAGAGGGCACCGACTCGACATTTCAGACCTTGAGCCAGTCTGTGCAGGACCATGACGAGCAGGCTCAGCAGGCGTTGCTGGAACAGGTCAATGCGCTGGTTTATGACCCGGAGTGTCTGATTGCTCATCAATGGAGTGAGGGTGATCTGGTGCTGATCGACAACTATCGGACGCTGCATGGGCGGCTGCCGATGTCGGCGGGTTCTTCGTCGCGGGAGTTGTGGCGGGTGCAGGTTTACTGATTGTTGTTGTCAGAGTCGGAGCAGGAAGCAGAAAAACCGCAGTAATGCGGTTTTTCTACGACTGAAATTAAGTCACTGACCCTTGGGCGTATCAAACCCACGCTGCTCAATCACCCGAAACACATCGCTCACATCCTGAACCATGATCCGGGCGATGTTGGTGACGGTGTTGATGTCGTGTTCGGCGTAGTCGGGGAGGCTGGTGCAGGCCATGAGGTTGAGGTATTTGAGGACGGCGTTGAGGCGTTCGCTGAGGCAACTGTGGAGTTCGCGTATCGGAGCGTCGGCGTCGATGAGGAGGACGGGGTGGTCGGTGGCGAAGTGGGACATTGGGGAGTAGTGGCGGAGCGGGGTATTCGTGCTCATAAGTAAATCTTCCTCGTATCTGTAAGAAGAACTACTGCCGTTCGCTGCGAAACGAATGGGTGGTAGCTATGTGCGGGTTCGCAGACCGAGGATACGAGGAACCCGGCAGACCCGAAGATCTCCCACACACAGCCACCATAAACGGAGTACGGGCGCGTTTGTGCGACCGTTGCTGGTTTTGGGGTGCAAGGTTACTACACGTATCGTCAGGGCTGCGAAACCCTATCGCTGAATTCGCTCAGCGACAGACCCACTCTAGGCAGTGATTTTGGTAGCCGCAACCGGGCTGTAGGACCACACGCGGTCACTGTGGCGAGGGGGCTTGCCCCCGTTCGGTGGCGCAGCCGCCGCAAAACCGGGCGTTGCGGTGTGTCTGAGGAAACGGGCTAGCAGGGTTTGGGGCTGCTTCGCAGCCCAACGGGGGCAAGCCCCCTCGCCACAAAGGGCAGATTCCTACACGTTTTGCAGACTTCAAAATCCTGGCCGCGCGCTCATCGAACGATCAGGCGCGGGATATTCGGCGGTGAGGTCGCTTGCTTCCGCTCAGCGCCGCCGCCGTCGTAGACTGAAAGCCAATGGCAAATCAAGGATGGAACGCGCCCATGATCGAAATCGGCAGCCGCAACAACGCTCCCACGCCGCAGCACAAAACCCAGGACATTTACCTCTTCCACATCGACCTTTCCCGGCCGGACGCGCCTTTTTGTTTCGAACAGTCCATCGGTGGTGGTCATTGCGAGCAGGGCGGGGCGGCGTGGTTGGCGGTGTCGGCGCTTGAGGCTTGGCCGGGTGAGTGGCGTCTGCATTTGCAGAAGTCCGGCTGTGGCTGGGTCGCTGAGCTGGTGGATGGTCATCCGGGCGTCGATCAGGCGACGCTGGTGTCAATGATTCTCAAAAAAGGTGACCAAAAAAGGTGACAGATCTATTTGATAAATAGACCTGTCACCTTTTCTTCCACTATCAGCTGAAACCCATCAAGGCACTCATCCAACGGAGTCCCCATCGGTTGGCCACTACAAACCACAATACCCCTACGACTTGAAACGCCCCACCAGCCCGTTCAGTTCATCCGAGAGGTGCGACAGCCGGCCTGAGTCTTCTTGCGCGGAGTTGGCCAGGCTTTCGACCAGCCGTGCTTCGTCGTAGATCTGCTGGATATGTCGATTGATCTCTTCGGCCACACTGTGCTGTTCTTCCGCCGCTGCCGATATCTGCAGGTTCTGATCCCGGATTTCATTGACCGACAACTGGATGCCTTCAAAGCTGTCACGTGCGTTCTCGATCGAGGACACGCTGGCACGCGACAGGTCCAGGCAACTTTCCATCTTCTGCGAAACTTCCTGGGTCTTGCTGCCGAGCGTGTTGAGCAACTGGTCGATTTCCCCGGTGGAGTCGGACGTGCGCTTGGCCAGGGCTCGGACCTCATCCGCGACCACGGCAAAACCCCGGCCCTGGTCACCCGCCCTGGCGGCCTCGATCGCCGCGTTCAGTGCCAGCAGATTGGTCTGCTCGGCGATGGCGCGGATGGTGCCCAGAATCTGGTTGATGCTGCGGCTGCCTTCTTCCAGCTCCACCATGGCCTGGGAAGACTCGGTCAAGCGACGACCCAGGCGGTTGACGTTCTGGGTGGTCAATTCGATCTGCTGTTTGCCTTCGGCCACACGGTGGTGTCCGTTCTCGGCGGAGTCGGCTGCGGTGCTGCACGAACGGGCCACTTCGTTGGCGGTAGCGACCATTTCGTTGAATGCCGTGGACACCAACTCCACCGCTTCACGCTGACGACCGGCCGCCTGATTCATGTTATTGGCCACCTCGCTGTTGACGCGCGAGGCATCCTGCAGGTTGGTCGATGCGGCGCCGATACGTTGTATCAACTGGCGTATCGCGGCGAGAAACTTGTTGAACCAGCCTGCCAGTTCTGCAGTTTCGTCCTTGCCCTGCACCTCGAGATCGCGGCGCAGATCACCTTCGCCTTCGGCAATCGATTGCAACCCGGTGCTGACCTGGCCGATAGGCTTGACGATCACCCTGGCGAACGCCGCAGCGAGCAGCGCAAAGAACAGCACCAGCACAACCACGATAACCGCCGTCAGGTAGGTCATGCGAGTGGCCGCGGCCATGACTTCGCTGTACTCGATCAAACCAACGTAACGCCAACCAAGGCCGGGCGATGTCCAGACATTGGCCATGTACCTGACCCCGTTGATTTGCACCTCGGTGGAGCCCTGCGCGGTGGCAGCCAGTTTGGCGTAGGGCTCGCCCAGGTCCTTGAGCTGCTTGAAGCTGTGCCCGGCGTCACGCGGGTCGACCAGCACGGTGCCGTCCTCGATCAACATCACGTAGCCGCTTTCGCCGAGCTTGATGCTTTTGACCAGTTCGGTGAGGTTTTTCAGCGAAACGCTCACGACCAATACACCCTTGGCGTTTCCAGCGTCATCGAGCAGTGCCCTGGCGCTGCCGACCAGCGCCACAGCGTCCTTGTCATAGTAGTAAGCGGGGGTTCGTACCGTTTTGCCGGGGCTAGCCATGGCGGCTTTGTACCAAGGGCGCAAACGCGGGTCGTAGTTCGACAGCTGCGGGTCGTCCGGCCATTTCGCGTAGCTGCCATCTTCCAGGCCGATGGAAAGGATGGCGGCGGCCGGGTGCATCGCGCCATAACGGGCGAACGCATCAATGACATGCCGGGCGGCCGGTGGCAGAGGCAGGCTGGCGGCATCGGCGGCCTGATAGTGTTTTAGGCCTGCGATCGATGTGTATACAGGGTCGGTGGCCATTTGATCGACATTTTGCTGCGTGCCGTCGAAAAACTGCCGCATATTGCCGTCGATCTGGCGTATTTCACGGGTGCTGCCATCGAGAAACTGATCGACCGCCTGAGCCCGTATATTCAGCACCGATATCACCGCCACCAGGCTCACCGGAATGAAGGCGACCAATACAAAGGCAAGGACGAGCTTGTTTTTTATTTTCATTATGACGATCACCATCCGAGGAAGTGCGGTGCAAATAGCCGGATCACACGGATGAGTGGCGATTTGCTGTTTAGTCTTTTTCGGCTGGTTTGGTGGAATCTTTACGGTTTATTCGTGCACAAAAAAAGTAAAAAATGTTCTCAATCTTAAGGCTGGGCAAGAGGCTTCTATCTTCGTGCTTCAGCGTTGGTGAGCTGAGCTCTGGATCAGCTCAAACCAGCTCACCAAGATGGGCTAACAGGGTTTGGGGCCGCTTCGCAGCCCACCGGGAGCAAGCTCCCTCGCCACAACGAGCAGATTCCTACATATTTTGCAGACTTCAAAATCCTGGCCGCGACGTTACGGCATTTAACCCGAGGAGAATCCCATGAGTCAGACACTGGAGCGCGCCATTGCCATCGCCGCCGCGGCGCATGAGGGGCAGGTGGACAAGGGCGGGGCGCCTTACATCCTGCATCCGCTGAAAGTCATGCTGCGGGTGAACACGCTGGAAGAGCGCATCGTCGCGGTGTTACATGACGTGGTCGAGGACTGCGGCATCGGCCTCGACGATCTGCGCAAGGAAGGTTTCAGTGAAGCGGTGCTGACGGCGATTGCGTCGGTGACCAAGGCGCCGGGTGAGTCCTACGAGGCGTTCGTCGAGCGCGCGGCGCAGAACCCGATCGGGCGGGTGGTGAAGCTGGCGGATCTGGAAGAGAACAGCGACTTGTCGCGGATTGCCCAGCCGTCCTGGGAGGATCTGGAGCGCGTTGAGAAGTATCGGCGGGCGATGGGGGTGTTGCGTTCGTAGCGGGTGTTGGTAACGCGTTGCGGATGTTCCACAGCAAGAACGGCTTGCCGGCGATGGTGCTTTTGAAGGCCTCATCGCGGGCAAACCTCATCCCACAGGGTTACAGACTGTTGGCCAGTTTTCCGGTAGACAGCCGACGTCTGTAAGCCGTGTCACGATTCGCCAACCACCAGTACAACGGCGAAGTCACCAACAACCCCACCACCCAGGACAAATCTGCCCCATTGATGTGCGCCGAGATCGGCCCGACATACAGCGGCGTGTTCATGAACGGAATCTGCACCGCAATCCCGATCGCATACGCCAACAACGCCTGCGGGTTGTACCGGCCATAGATCCCGCCATCGACCTGGAAGATCGAATCGATGTCGTACTGACCTTTGTGAATGGCGTAGAAGTCGATCAGGTTGATCGCGGTCCAGGGCACCAGCACCACGAGCAACACCAACACCATGTCGACGAAGTGGCCGATGAAGTCGGCTGATGCACCGACGGCGGCGAAGCAGCAGGCGGCGAGGACGATGACCGAGAGGATGGCGCGGCTCTTGGCGGTGGGGATCCAGCGGTAGGCGAAGGTTTGCACCAGGGTGATCAGCGACAGCACGGCGCCATAGAGGTTGAGGGCGTTGTGGCTGATGACGCTGAGCAGGAACAGCACAAGCATCAGTGGGCCGATGGAGCCGGTGGCGAGTTTGACCGCGTCCATGGTGTCCATGCCGACGGGGGTGGCGAGGACTGCGACGGCGCCGAAGATGAACGACAGGCTGGAGCCGAGTGCCGAGCCGAGGTAAGTGGTCCAGAAAGTAGCGGCGACGGGCACGTCTTCCGGCAGGTAGCGCGAGTAGTCGGACACGTAAGGGGCGAAGGCGATTTGCCAGAGCGCGGCCAACGATACGGTGGCCAGCCAACCGGAAATATTGAAGCTGCCGCGGGTAAGGAAGTCGGCGGTTTGCACGTGGGTGAGGATGTAGCCGAAGCCCAGCACAATGCCGACGCCCAGCACCCAGGTGCCGATGCGGTTGAGCACGTGGATGAAGCGATAGCCGATGATGCCGATGATGCCCGACCCGAGCGCGCCGATGACGATGCCCACTGGCACCGGCACGCTGTCGACCACGCCGTGCAGGGACTTGCCGGCGAGGACGATGTTGGAGGCGAAGAAGCCGATGTACATGATGCCGGCGATCAGCACCACCAGCAGGGCGCCGAGGGAGCCGAACTGAGCGCGGCTCTGGATCATTTGTGGAATGCCCATCTGCGGGCCTTGCGCCGAGTGCAGGGCCATCAGCACGCCGCCGACCAGGTGGCCGACCAGAATGGCGACGATGCCCCACACCAGGTTCAGCTGGAACAATTGCACGCCGAGGGCGCCGGTGACGATGGGTAGCGGCGCGATGTTGCCGCCGAACCAGAGGGTGAACAGGTCTCTTACCTTTCCGTGGCGATCTTCCGGGGGGACGTATCCAATCGTGTGTTTTTCGATGAGCGGAGCGGAGGGTGTTGCTGCGGTGGACATGGTGAACTCCAAGGCAAGGATGAGTACGTGGACGTACTTCGGTGAGCGCCGCGCGAGCGACGCTTTTCTTGTTGGAGCGATGATGTGCAATGCGTCGGGATAGATAAATTAGTAAGTTTGTTGCTTCAAACCTTAAAAAATATATGCCCGGGGTTTTGATGTGTCGGGTATGTTCAGCCTTGATCCTGAGCGTCCTTGGATACTCCGTAATGCCTGGTTTTGTTACCTGTGGCGAGGGGGCTTGCCCCCGCTCGGCTGCGAAGCAGTCGTAAAACCGCTGCATGCGGTGCACCTGATACACCATGGTTGCAGGTTTTGGGGCCGCTTCGCGACCCAACGGGGGCAAGCCCCCTCGCCACAGAGTTGTGCATCGACTGATCCCGCAGGCTTCGCCAGCTCTTACAGTAATTGTGTTCCGCGGAAGTTTTTTGATTTTGATGTGTTGTGTCTGGAGGTCCCCATGGCCGCTTACAACCTGCGACAGCTCAAGTATTTCGTCACCACCGCCGACTGCGGCAGCGTGGCGGAGGCTTCGCGCAAGCTTTATATCGCGCAGCCGTCGGTGTCGACGGCGATCAAGCACCTTGAAGAAAGTTTTGGCGTGCAGCTGTTTATCCGGCATCACGCCCAGGGTGTTTCGCTGACGCCGAGCGGGTCGCGGTTTTATCGCAAGGCGCTGGAGCTGCTGCGGGTCGCGCATGAGTTTGAGCAGAACGCGCTGGCGGACAACGACGTGGTCGCGGGGCAAATCGATATTGGCTGTTTTGAAACGGTGGCGCCGCTGTACCTGCCGCGTTTGATCGCTGGTTTCAAGGAGCGTTGGCCAGGTGTGGAGATCCGTATTCGCGATGGCGAGCAGCAGGAACTGGTGCAGGCACTGACCGCCGGCAGCATCGACCTGGCGATGCTGTTCGAACACGATCTGGACAGCACGATTGAGACAGTGCCGCTGATGCCGCCGCAACAGCCCTACGCCTTGTTGCCGGCGGATCACCGCTTCGCGCAACAGGCGAAAGTGTCGCTGAATGACCTGGTGCTGGAGCCGATGATATTGCTGGACGTGGTGCCGAGCCGGACCTACTTCGTGAGCATTTTTGAAGAGCGTGGGCTGACGCCGCACATCGTGTTCAGCTCACCTTCGATCGAGATGGTGCGAGGGATGGTCGGGCGCGGTTTTGGTTTTTCGATTCTGGTCACCAAACCGTTTTCCGAATACACCTATGACGGGCAGAAAGTCGTGTGCATACCGCTGGCCGAAACCGTGACCGGTTCGGGTCTGTCGGCGGCATGGTTGAGAAGGTCGCAGCTGACCAAACCGGTACAGCTATTCGTGGATTACTGCCAGGAAGAACTGGCCCGACTGTATACCTGAGCGTCGGGCCAATCATCAGCGGCTGATTGATAACAGCATCCGTTGCAGCATTTGGTCGCAGCCGTTCAGTTGTTCGAGGCTGACAAATTCGTCCGGCTTATGACCCTGATCCATGCTGCCCGGACCGCACACCACTGTCGCAATACCCGCCGCGTCAAACAGACCGCCCTCGGTGCCGAACGCCACCGTACCGAACTCCCGAGAACCGGAAAAAGCCGCGATCAGCTCAGCGGCTTTGCTGTGCGCATCGGTCGCCAAACCGGGATAGGCCGACAACTCACTGAAGCGGATTTCACTCTGATCACTCACGGCGCGCATGCGCGGTAGCACTTGTTGCTCGGCGTAGGTCTGCAATTCCTGCGCAACGAGGCCAGGGTCTTGTGAGGGCAGGGCGCGGATTTCAAAGTCGAAGCGGCAATCGGCGGGGACGATGTTCAAAGCCTTGCCGCCGGAGATGACGCCGGTTTGCACGGTGCTGAACGGCGGATCGAAACGGGCGTCGTGATGTTCCGGTGCCTTGAGCCTTTGACCTATTCGCCCCAGTTCGCCGATCAGTTCGGCGGCGTATTCAATCGCATTGACCCCGAGTGGCGCGTACGCCGAATGGCAGGCTTCGCCATGAATGTCGCAGCGCATCGCCAGCTTGCCCTTGTGGCCGAGCACCGGTTTGAGCTCGGTCGGTTCGCCGATGATGCAGAGCATCGGTTTGACCGGGCGCTGTTCGAGGGCTTTCAAAAGCGAACGAACGCCGAGACAGCCGACTTCCTCATCGTAGGACAGCGCGATGTGCACCGGCAGTCGTAGCGAGGCCTTCACCAGCGACGGCACCAGGGCGAGTACGCAGGCAATGTAGCCTTTCATGTCCGCGGTGCCGCGACCGTACAGCTTGCCGTCGCGCTCGGTGAGCTGGAACGGCGCAACCGTCCACGGCTGGCCGTCGACGGGCACCACATCGGTGTGCCCCGACAACACGATGCCCGGCTGATCCGCCGGGCCGATGGTGGCGAACAGATTGGCCTTGCTGCGCTCGTCGTTGTAGACCAGCTCGCAAGGCACATCGAAGCGGGCGAGGTAGTCGCGGACGAACTCGATCAGCTGCAGATTTGATTCGCGGCTGGTGGTGTCGAACGCCACCAAGGCTTCAAGCAAATCGCGGCTGTTGCTCATCGGTCGTCTCCGGCGACACCGTAGCCAGGGGATTTATCGGGGGCGAGGGCGCGGTCGATGTAGTCCTTGACCTGTGGGCGATAGGCGTCCCACAACTGCTGCAATTTGCCTATCGGATCTTCATCAGCCCAATCGACCCGCAGGTTGATGATCGGCCAGGTCAGTTCGCCGACCACTACAACGGCAGCCGAATGCACCGGCCCGGCTTCACCGCCTGCGACCACCGCCGCTTTCATCGCGGTGAGCAAGCGATCGGTCAGTTGGCCCTCGCCATGTTCGTACGCCTCGACCATGGCCTCGATCACGGCTCGGTCCGCGAGCATGTTGCCGGCGGCCACGCATTGCTCGCCAGACACGGCGTTGTGGTTGCCCAGGGTTTCTGAGCCGCTGAAATGCGCGGTGCGACCGAGGTGGTCGATCGCCGTGATTTGTCGGTATTGGCTGTAGCCGTTGCGGGTCAATGCCTTGTCCAGAGCCTCGACAGGTGAGAGGCCTTGTTCCATGAGGGCGAGGGTTTCCGGGCCGAGGGATGGCAGGGTGATATTTTGTGTGGAGACCGCGCCGACACCGGGCAATAGCCAGGGGCAGCGGGCGCCGACGGCGATGCTTGAGGAACTGATTGCAATGCCGAACTGACCGGTTTCGGGGCAACGGGCGGCGATGGAGAAGGTCATGGTTTTGCTCCTTGTTCGGGCTTGGAGAAATAGGTTGTCTGTCTCGACGCCATAGCGGGCAAGCCCCCGCTGGCCGCGACTCGGTCTACCTGCTTACTCAGGAATCACCGCAATCACATCAATCTCCATCAGCCACTGCGGCTGCCCCAGTGCCGACACCACTAACCCGGTGGAAATCGGAAACACCCCTTTGAGCCACTTGCCCACTTCCCGATAAACCGGCTCGCGGTAACGCGGGTCAATCAGGTAAGTGGTGGTTTTGACGATGTGGCTGAGGTCGCTGCCAGCTTCCTCCAGCAACTGTTTGACGTTGCGCATGGCTTGCTCGGTTTGCGCACGCGGGTCGCCGAGGCCCACCAGGTTGCCTTCGAAATCGGTGCCGACCTGGCCGCGAACATAAACGGTGTTGCCGGCCCGCACCGCTTGGCACAGGTCATTGTCCAGGCTCTGGTTCGGGTAGGTTTCCTTGGTGTTGAACATGCGAATACGGGTATGGGTTGGCGTGGACATCTGAGGCTCCTGAAGAACTATTCGTTAAGCGCTGACGGTGGTTTTATGCGCGAGGGGGGCGGTTTCAGCTTCGCGTTGCAGGGCATCGCGGTAGTCGTGGTATGAGCGCTGGATGGCGATCTGATCAGCCACGTACTTGGCGTCGTGCCAAACACCCCAGATGAACGAAGAGCCGCGACGCGATTGCCACGGCAGGCCGAGGAAATACACCCCAGGCTCGCTCGACACTCCGCGCTGATGCTGCGGCTTGCCGTTGTCGTCGAAAGCGTCGACCTTCAGCCAGCTGTAATCCGTGGCAAAGCCAGTGGCCCAGATGATCGAAGTCACGCCAGCCTTGGCCAGGTCGAGTTCAAGAATCGGGTTGGCGACGCAATCCGGATCCGGGAAGGTATGCCGCGCCTCAGGTTCTTCCGGCAAGTCCAGGCCATTGCGCTCGACGTAGGCGTCGGCGGCATTGAGCAGCGCCAGATAGTTCTCATCGCCGCGTGCCAGGTTGTCGGCAAGGTTGGGCTGGAACGTCGCCACGCTGCCATTGAACGATTGGGTCAGACCCACCAGCGTCATTCCGCGATGGGCCAGCCCACGGAAGTCCACCGTGCGGCCGCCATGCGCGCCGCTCACCGCGATGGTCACGTGTTCCCGGCCGGGTTTCATCGCGGCCTGATCCCACTCGCCGAGCACGCCCAGCCACCAGCAGAAATCACGGTTGCGATAGGCGCGAGGAGGGCGATCGTGCGCACCCACCGAGAGGTAAACCTGCTTGCCGGCACTCTGTAATTCATCGGCGATCTGCACCCCGGACGAGCCGGCGCCCACCACCAGCACAGCGCCCTCTGGCAGTTGCTGCGGGTTGCGGTATTCGGCGGAGTGGATCTGGGTGAATGGCTGATCTTTCGGCGCGATCGGCGGAATAACCGGGCGCTGGAAAGGTCCGGTGGCGGCCACTACGCGGTTGGCCTCGATCACGCCTTCGGAGGTTTCAATGGTGAAGCCTGGACGACCGACATTGCGCTCGACTTTCTTCACGTCCACGCCGGTGCGGATGGGGGCGTTGAACTTCTTCGCGTAGGCTTCGAAATAGTCGGCCACCCGCTCTTTCGGGGCAAAGCCGTCAGGGCTGAGATCGTCGAACTCAAGGCCCGGAAACCGATCGTGCCAGGCCGGGCCGTTGGCCACCAGCGAATCCCAACGGCCGGTGCGCCAGCGCTCGGCGATGCGGCTGCGCTCGAGCACCAGGTGAGGCACGCCGAGTTTGCTCAGGTGTTCACTCATGGCCACGCCAGCCTGACCGGCGCCCACAATCAGCGTATCTATTTTTGTTTTTTCAGTGGTCATCTCTATACCCATCGAAGTTGGAATCAGGTCGGTTGTGGCCTGCCATTTCTTGGGTCAAGACTAGGGATCACCCCTGGATCGGTAAAATATTATAAAGCTGGCATTTGAATACAAATTACCGATCTAGCGTCTGCGATCTTCTGGCGGTGTTGGAGGCAGCTCGGAAGTTCGTCTCGCGGCGTTAGTATTTTTCCATTTACCCATCATGCCCCTTGAAAACAATTAGTCTAAAAACTCCGGCCCAGGCTTCGAATGGTTTGCTATTCTGAGGTTGTAGGTGAAGACGCAGACTGATGCGCAAAGGGATAGCGAGGAGGCGTGGGGCGCGCTCCCAAGGGTACACGGTTAGAAAGATCTCCGCGCTGAGATCCAGCCCTTATGCCGTGTGAGGCAGAACAGCCTAAAGCTAAAAATCCTGTTCTGTGAGAGGCCCGATAAACCTTGTAAGCCAGAGACCAGCGCTGGCCACCTACATCGATTTCCAAAGCCCGCCTTGTGCGGGCTTTTTCGTGTTTGCTGTAGCAGCTGCCGAGCTTGCGAGGCTGCGTTCGGCTGCGAAGCAGTCGTGAATCCGGCTGACGCGGTCTGCCTGACACACCGCGAGTTCTGGTTTGACGACTGCTGCGCAGCCGAACGCAGCCTCGCAAGCTCGACAGCTGCTACGGCGAACGCAGCCTCGCAAGCTGCTACAACGAGTGTGTCGCCTGACTGACGTGAGCCGCAAAGCCCGACTGATCCGCAGCAACTTCATCGCGTAACGTGAGTTGCGGAATGTCATACGCCCCTGAATTTTGCGCCCGGAAAGCAATCGGCGCGGTTTCCCACAGGTCATCCAGCCGTTGGCCGAGCGCCTCACAAGTTGCTGAAAATCTCACCTCATCCATTCGGCCGGTCCGATAGATCACGAACGGTGGCAGCACGTCGAAGCCGGGGTAGAACAGTACGCCGTGCTGGATCGGGAATAGCACATCGTCGATCGGCCCGTTGATGCCCCGTGGGCTGTAATGAGATTCCCAGCCACCCGTGGTGACGATCAACATCGCCCGTTTGCCCGCCAGCGTGCCTTCCCCGTAACGGTCGCCCCAACGCGCATCGGAGTGTTCCCCTACGCCATAGGCAAAACCATAGGCATAGACGCGTTCCACCCAGCCTTTGAGGATCGCCGGCATCGAGAACCACCACAGCGGAAACTGCAGGATGACGGTATCGGCCCAGAGCAGTTTTTTCTGTTCGAGAACGATGTCCTGGCGTTGCCGGCCTTCTTTGAAGGCACGCTTGGAGTCTTGCGACGGATCGAACCGTGCGTCGGCAGGCCGGCCGAAACTGTCATCGGCGTCCAGCGAGGCTTTCCAGTCCATCGCATACAAATCGGAAACCTGTACCTGGTGGCCGGCAGCTTCCAGGCGTTTGACGGCAAAGTCCTTGAGCGAACCGTTTAACGATTTGGGTTCGGGATGGGCGTAAACGAGCAGAACATTCATGGCTGGGTCTCCGTTGTCAGAAGCCAGCAGAATCAGGCCTTACCCGGTATATTGGAAATGAATAACCAATATGCCAGGTATTGTCATGAGTAATCTGCGACGTCTGGACATCAACCTGCTGCTGACGCTTGATGTCCTGCTCTCGGAACACAACGTGACCCGTGCGGCGCAACGTCTGAATTTGTCGCAACCGTCGGTGAGCGTTCATCTCGCTAAATTGAGGGATATTTTCAACGATCCGCTGTTACTGCCGGGGCCACGGGGCATGCGGCCCACGGCTCGGGCGGATGGGTTGCGCGAGCCGTTGCGCCAGGCCCTGGAAGCCCTGGAGCGCGCGGTGTCGCCCGCCAGCCCTTTCAACCCGGCCGAGGCACGGCAGACGTGGAATGTCATGGCGTCGGACTACGGCGAGTCGACCATCGTCTTGCCTGCGTTGGCCGGGCTGCGTTCGGCGGCACCCGGCACGCGTTTGGCGGTGTTTGACCTGATGCCGTCACAGCTGGCCAAACAAGCGGAGCAGGGGGCAATCGACCTGGCGTTTCATACCACCGAGGATGCTCCCCTCGGTTTACGGCGTCGAACGTTGTTTACCGAACACTATGTGTTGGTGGGGCGTGCCGGCCATCCGCTGTTGAGAAAGCGACCGACACTCGCGCAGTTCTGCGAACTCGACCACGTCATCGTATCCCGGGATGGCGGAGGCTTTCAGGGTGTCACCGATCAGGCGCTTTCCCATCTGGGCATGACGCGCCGAGTGGTGCTTTCGCTCCCCCATTTTCTGTTTGTCCCGTCGGTGGTGGAGAGCACCGACATGGTCGCGATGCTGCCAG
This sequence comes from Pseudomonas sp. Pseusp18, assembly GCF_059506005.1. Lineage (NCBI taxonomy): Bacteria > Pseudomonadati > Pseudomonadota > Gammaproteobacteria > Pseudomonadales > Pseudomonadaceae > Pseudomonas > Pseudomonas sp. Pseusp18. The sequence goes on along the minus strand of NZ_CP169240.1, from coordinate 3,896,006 downwards.
CTCGCCTGGTTCGCGATACGCACGCTTTGACCATGGTCGAGCCCCCGCTTGAAGTCCCGGGTTACGAGATGTCGATGCTCTGGCCCGAGCGCTGTCACCGCGACCCTGGGCATCAATGGTTGCGTGAGTTCATCGTGAGTGCCTTGTGATGGGTATCAATCAAACACAATCCCTTGTGGGAGCGCCTTGTGTTCATTGAGGTGTTTGGCTAATCTCGCACAAACACGCAAAAACAGGCATAACCATGCACGCCGAGCATTCCTCCGCAGAGCTCCCCCAACTTCGCCGCCAAAAAATCCTGCTGATCCTCGAACGTGATGGCAAGGTCATGGCTTCCGAGCTGAGCCAGCATTTCGCCGTGTCCGAAGACACCATTCGCCGGGACCTGTCGGAGCTGGCCAGTGCCGGGCTGGTGCAGCGGGTGCACGGCGGGGCGTTGCCACGGCCCAAGGACACGGGCAAGGATTACTTCACCCGGGTCAGCGAAACCGATGAGGTGAAAACCCGGTTGGCGCAACTTGCCGCGCGCCGGGTCAAAGACGGCCAGATCGTGATGTTCGATTCCGGGAGCACCACGCTGCAGATCGCACGCTCGCTAGCCGCTGACATTGTCATCACCGCTGTCACCGCGTCGCCGATGATCGCGATCACGTTGGCCGAATACAAAGGCATCACGGTGATCGTCGCCGGTGGTCAGCTCAACCCTGCGACGATGTCTTCCAGCGGGCATGAAACCCTGCGGTTGATCGAGAGCATCAAGGCCGACCTGGTGTTCACCGGGGTCTGTGCCATTCATCCGGAAGTCGGCCTCAGCTCGCTGCATTTCGATGAAGTGCCGGTGAAGCAGGCGATGCTCGCCAGCGCCTCCCATGTGATTGCCGTGACCACCGCGGACAAACTGGGGGCAGTGGAGCCCTTCGTGGTTGCGCCTTGTGCCCGTGTGCATACGCTGATCACCGAGCGCCACGTGGCCTCGGGCAATCTCGAGGATTATCAAAGACTGGGGATCGAGGTGGTGCAGGCAGACGCCTGAGCGTCATCGCGCCCGGCGCTGCATGGGTTACGCTGATAGCAACGACGGGAGGAATGCAGTCATGACTGAGCGCCACATGATCCACTCGGAAACGCTGTCGAACGGATGCACGATTGAGGTTAAAGCCGAGATATTGAGAGACGGTTCGCTGAAGATGTTCATGGGGGTCTATTGGCCGGATGGCTCGGCCATCGTTGAGGACAAACACCCCTCGCCGCATCTGCTGGACATGGAAGCGGCGATGGAGTGGGCCATCGAAAAAGCCAAAACCATCGGTAACAGCCAGAGAACGCTGTAAGGCCCGGTGATAACGGAATCATTGACCGGCTTGAGGGTCGTAATTATGGGTTTGAACGCACTGCGATCGATTCGCCGCTAGCGTCACCTCATCCCCGTAGTTCTGACCTTTTAGGACATTAAAATGAAGCGCACCGCGATAATGACCCTGGCCATTGCAAGTACTCTCCTGCTGGGAGGTTGCTTTCCTTACTGGGAAGAGGGAGACAGGTACGATCGGGATCACCGTGAATACCGTCGCGACCATGATCGTGGCTATTATTACCGTGATGATCGAGGGTATGACCGGGATTACGATCGTCGTGATGATCGCCGTCGGCACCGCGACCGTGGCAACGATGATAACCAGGGCGACGATTGACGCTTGATCGCCTGACTTCAGAGTGGGGTGATAACCGCTCTGAACCTCCTCCTGAGGAATAACCATGCGAAGGCTGACTGGGTATGTTGCTGCGCCTCTCACTCAATGGCTGATCGCAGCAGGTATCGGCCTGACTGCCGTGGTGTTCAATGCACAGGCACAAATCCCACCTAAAGCCACTCAAGAAATAAACAGCTTGCTGGACTTTGTCGAGCACAGTGAATGCCGGTTTGTGCGCAACGGCAGCGAATACGCTGGCCCTCAAGCCCGGGCGCATTTGGAGAAGAAGCTGGAGTACCTTGAAGAGCAGGAGAGGGTGAACAGCGCAGAAGACTTCATTGAACTGGCGGCCACCCAAAGCAGCATGAGTGGCCGCGCCTATGAAGTGCACTGTCCGGCAGGCATACAACCGGCCAGCCTCTGGTTGAAGACCGAGCTACAGCGGCAACGGCAACTTCACTGATGGTCTTGTCGGGCGCTAGCGCAGTAGATGCACCGCCAAAATGGCGATTCCTTTTTCCGATGGCGACTCTTCACGGCGTGCCAAACATCGCCGTCCAGTAAATGCCTGCGTCACTCTTCGGGTCCACCGCGTAGGCTGCACCCAGTTCGCGAAATTGTGGGTTCATCAGGTTGGCGCAATGCCCCGGGCTGGCCAGCCAGCCATCGACCACCTTGCGCACCGTGTCCTGCCCGGCGGCGATGTTCTCACCGACCTGTTGGCCGGCGTAACCCGCCAGTTCAGCCCGATCACCCGGCGTGCGGCCGTCGCGGTCCTTGTGATCGAAAAAGTTATGGTTGGCCATGGCCCGGCTGTGGCCCTCGGCGGCTGACCCGAGCGTGGCGTTCCAGGCCAGCGGTGTGGTGGCGGTGAAGGATTGGGCACCGCACTGGCGCGCTTGCGTGCGGGCGCTGTTCATCGCTTCAAGGAGTTTCTGTCCCTCCGCCTGCCAGTCGCCCAAGCGCCCGGTCAACAGGGGGCGTGCCAGCACGATGCGCCATTCACGGCCCTCCCGGCTGACGCCGATATCGACAAATTGCGGGTCCAGCACCACCCGGCAGAAGCTCTCCTGAATCGCCTTCATCGCGGCGGGCGCATCACGCGGGCCGGACAAGCTGATCGCCTGCACGTTAACCATCGGATATGCCGCGCGGGCCAATGCCTGCTGCAGGTCGCCGATGCTGTTGGCGGACAGCACCAGACGCGGATCGCTGGCCAGCGGTGGTAACTCCGAAGACGCCTGTCCGGCACAGCGCTGTACCTGGCTGCGGTAAACGTTGATCGACTCCACCAGCTGTTGTTCATCGGCCGCCGACGCGATGACGCTGAACACCAACCCGAATGACAACACGCCAAGATGCAAAACGGATGACAGGCTGCGCATGAAAATCTCCCTTGAACGATCTGTGCCCATGATGCGCGATGTCCCCCCTCCCGATGCAATGCCTTTTCGCGCCCAAATGCAGTTTATTGCCTGCCTGTTGGATTGAATTGCGGCTACTACAATCAACCCAGGTCTGCGATCGTTTCATTGCTCACGAAGGTTTCAATCAGAAGGGTCGGAACATGCGATTCAAAGGGGTAGCCACCTGCTTCGCAATCATCCTTCTGTGCGGCCAGGTGTGGGCGACCGACCAGGAGCAAAAAAAGGAAGTGGCCGAAGAAAAGGCGCAGGTCCTGGAACAGAAAGCGGCAGAGAAGGGTAGCGAAGCTCCGGTGCCCAAATCCGAGGTCATCACCCCCTCCGAAGCGCAGGCGGTCGATCCGGCGGGCACGGCGCCGCTGGAGGATGCCATAACGTGCCTTGCACGCAGTATCTACTGGGAAGCCAAAGGGGTGACTGCTGCCGACATGGAAGGCGTCGCCAGCGTGGTCATGAACCGGCTCGGTCACGAAGGTTTTCCGGATACGGTGTGCGCCGTGGTCAAGCAAGGTTCCGAAAAGCATGCCTGCCAGTTTTCCTGGTGGTGCGACGGGCGTGCGGATCAGGTAAAGGAAGACGACGAATATGCCATCGCCAAGGAGATCGCGCGCAAGGCACTCAACAAGCAACTTACGGACCGCACCCACGGTGCCTTGTATTTCCACGACAGAACGGTGAAACCCGACTGGGCGAAGCAGTACATCAAGACGGGCGAGACCCGGAAGTTTCTGTTCTATAAACCTGGTGGCGGGACGGCAAAGTAGGTGCGAATCGCTTCGCACCATCTGGAGTCAACCCTCTACTGGCCGCTTATGCTACGGGTGGGAAACGCTACGGTGATGGTCAGCCCCTCGCGCTTCCAGTCACGGCGGATTTCGCCGTGAAGCTGGCCATGCACGGTCGCTTTGGCGAGAAGGGTGCCGAACCCGGTGCTGTCGGGCTCCCGGTCAATGAGCGGGCCATTCCTTTCGCTCCAGACCACGGTGAATACCTCCTCACTCTCTCTACAGGCAATATCCAAAAGCCCTTCAGGCAAAGAGAGCGCCCCATATTTCGCGGCGTTGGTTGCAAACTCATGCAACAGCAAAGCGAAGCTGGTGACTGATGCACCGTCAATCGTTATGTCAGGGCCGGTCACGACGGCGCGTGACTGGCTGTTATCCCCGCTATCGGCATAAGGCGCGAGAATGGTTTGTATGAGGGCATGCAATGTCGTTGGCTGCTCGTTACTCAAACCGTGCGGTATGGTCAGGGTATGGGCTCGCGCCAATGCGTTCAGCCGTGCGCAAACGGCGGAGGCGAGTTCACCGGGGGTCGTTGCCGAACGGGCGCTCAGTGAGACCACGCTGTTCGCCAGGGTAAACAGGTTTTTCACCCGGTGATCCATCTCTCTGATGAGCAGGCTCTTTTGTTCTTCCGCCTGTCGTCGCTCGGTGATATCGCGAGCGATTTTGGCCGCGCCGACAATACGGCCTTGCCGATTTCTGATGGGGGAGACGGCAAGAGAGATCTCGACCAGGCTGCCGTCTTTGCGCCGCCGGAGGGTTTCATAGTGTTCGATGCGCTCGCCTCGACGGATGCGCGCCAAAATGCCGGGTTCCTCATCCCGCCGATCCAGGGGGATGAGCATGTCAATGGGTTGGCCGACCGCTTCCTCGGCCGTGTAACCGAAGAGTCGCTGGGCGCCAGCGTTCCAGTTGGTAATCGTGCCGTTCAGGTCTTTGGCGATGATCGCGTCGGCGGACGATTCGACCAGCGCGTCATGGATCAGCGCGGCCTCGTCGGCGACGGTCTGGTCGGTCAGATCGATCAGCATGTTAACGGCGCCTATCAGGCCGCCTTCTGCATCGAATATCGGCGAGGGGCACGCCAGAAAACGAACGCGTGTGCCATCCGGACGTTCGGCGATGGCTTCAAGCCCTCTGACAGGACGCTGTTCCTTCAATGCCATGGACATGGGGCATTCATCGTGGGGCAGCGGCGTGCCGTCAGGCCAATAGAGCTTCCAGGAGCCGCAAAAGGTGCTCTCCCCAAGCGCCGGGGTCACTCCCCACAGCGCCACCGCTGCACGGTTGTAAAAGGTGATCAGACCCTTGGCATCGGTGGTGTAGATGGCCTCGGGCAGTGCCTCAAGGACATCGCTCAACCCCAGGTCGTGAAGGGACGGGGAGGTTTGCTCGCTACCTTCTGAGGGTGCACAGGTAGGTCCAATAGCGGTGTCGCCCTCATGGACAGGCCCTTGGCTCATTCGCAAACTCCATGCTGGTGGTGCCTTGGCACTCGATTCAGGTGATTCGGGGTGAAATACAGGATATAGCGATGTGGCGAGGTCCCGGAAAGAACCTTGCCTCTAATTAAGGACTATTTTTGGTCGCGCACAACAAGCTTGATCGAAATTCGCTCGCTGCTGCCCGTACATTTTTACGCTTTCTTTACGGTAGGTGTTTTCCCTTGCGAGGATACTTGCCGCGTTTTTTTGATCGTCGACAGGCCTGCAAACTCTCCAGGTCGCCTGAACGAACGGCATGACACCCATGGACTAATCTCATTATCAGGCCGTGGGGTTTCATGGCTGAGTTCCAATGTTTGCCCGGTAGCCCCGCAAACCCTCTTGCTCGAAGGTGGCATGCCATTTATTTCCTTCAATCTCAGAGAAGCTACCCGTGAGCGAAACAGCGATCCCCGCCCATGAAAACTCCCACGCCAAAACATCAGGAGTGGGCTTGCTCGTCGCCGCGGTCGGCGTGGTTTATGGGGACATTGGTACCAGCCCGCTTTACACACTCAAGGAAGTGTTCGCCGGCCACTATGGCGTCCAGGCCAATCAGGACGGTGTACTGGGCATTCTGTCGTTGATTTTCTGGTCGCTGATCTGGGTCGTCTCGATCAAGTACGTGCTGTTTATCCTGCGCGCCAACAACCAGGGCGAGGGCGGCATCATGGCCTTGACGGCACTGGCACGCCGGGCCTCGGCGCCGTATCCGAAAATGAGCCGGAACCTGGTGCTGCTCGGGCTGTTTGGCGCGGCACTGTTTTACGGGGACAGCATGATCACCCCGGCCATTTCGGTGCTCTCCGCGGTTGAAGGTCTGCAACTTGCGTTCGAGGGCATCGGGCATTGGGTCGTTCCGCTGTCCGTTATCGTTCTGGTAGCACTGTTCCTGATCCAGAAACATGGCACGGCGCGTATCGGCATCCTGTTCGGCCCGGTCATGGTGCTGTGGTTCGTGGTGTTGGGCATTCTCGGTACATACGGCATTCTGCAACGCCCGGAAGTGCTGCAAGCGCTCAATCCTGTTTGGGCGGTGCGATTCTTCGTGGTTCATCCGGGTATTGGCATCGCCATTCTGGGCGCCGTGGTATTGGCATTGACCGGTGCTGAAGCGCTGTATGCCGACATGGGCCATTTCGGTCGCAAACCGATTGCCCGTGCCTGGTTCATGCTGGTGCTGCCTGGCCTGGTGCTCAATTACTTTGGTCAGGGTGCGTTGATCCTCGGGAGCCCGGAAGCGGTACGCAACCCATTCTATCTATTGGCACCCGACTGGGCGCTGCTGCCGATGGTCGCGTTGTCGACGCTGGCCACCATCATCGCGTCCCAGGCGGTAATTTCCGGGGCGTTCTCACTGACTCGCCAGGCCATTCAGCTGGGTTACGTGCCGCGTATGTTTATCCAGCACACCTCCAGTCAGGAGCAGGGGCAGATTTACATCGGCCTCGTGAACTGGGCGCTGATGGTCGGCGTCGTGTTGCTGGTCATCGGCTTCGAGTCGTCCAGTGCGCTGGCGGCGGCGTATGGCGTGGCGGTGACGGGGACCATGTTGATCACGACTATCCTGTCCTCGGCCGTGGTCTTGCTGCTGTGGAAAACACCGCGCTGGCTGGCGATTCCGATGCTGTTGGGTTTTCTCGTGGTCGACAGCCTGTACTTCGCCGCCAACATATCGAAGATCTTCCAGGGCGGTGCGTTCCCGGTAATCGCCGGTATTGCCCTGTTCATTTTGATGACCACCTGGAAGCGCGGCCGCAAGATCATTGTCGAGCGACTGGACGAAACCGCTCTGCCGCTGCCGTTGTTCATCAGCAGCATCGGCGCGCAACCACCCCATCGAGTGCAAGGTACCGCGGTATTTCTGACGGCCAGATCCGATGCAGTTCCCCATGCGCTGTTGCACAACCTGTTGCACAACCAGGTGCTGCACGAGCAGGTGGTGTTGCTCACCGTGGTGTCTGAAGACCGTCCGCGTGTGCCTGCGGATCAGCGGTTCGAGATCGAGTCTTTTGGCGAAGGGTTCTTCCGGGTCAGTCTGCACTTCGGCTTTATAGAGGAGCCCGATGTGCCGCTGGCGTTGAGTCTGTGCCATTTGAAAGAGCTGGATTTCAGTCCGATGCGCACCACCTATTTCCTCAGCCGCGAGACGGTCGTCCCGACCAAGCGTATCGGCATGGCCCGTTGGCGCGAGACCCTGTTCGCGTTCTTGCTGAAGAACGCCAACAGCAACCTCAAATACTTCAATTTGCCGCTCAATCGTGTGATTGAGCTGGGTACGCAGGTTGAGATGTAGCGACTCATCCCTGTGGGAGCGGCGGTGCGCTGCTCCCACAGGTATTGCACCCAATCTTTAGCCTTGAAGTGCTTCCATCAACACTTGCACCAACTGCCCACCTTGCGGCGTAGCCCAGCTTCCGGCGAGTTCTGCAATCAGCTGGTTGGTGGTGGTCAGCGTCACGCCGCCTTTATCCATCCGCCGCAGGGCGATGTCATCGGCCATCACACTCGGTGAACCGCCACCGTCGGCCACTACCTGAACGTCATAGCCTTCACGCACCAGACTCAGCGCCGGATAAACCGTGCAGACGTCATTGGTGACTCCGGCAATGATCAGCTTTTTACGGCCCGTGGCTTTGACGGCGGCGGCGAAGTTTTCATCGTCCATAGCGTTGACGATGCCCAGGCGTTTGACGCGGGAAGCGAACTCGGCAGGCAGGATCTGCTCCAGTTCACTCAGCAGAGGCCCCTGTGCGTACTCTTCCATGCTGGAAGTCAGCACCACCGGCAATTTCAGAATGCTGGCCGCTTTGGCGAGCATCAGCGCGTTGCGTTTCAGTTCTTCGAACGGGATGGATTTCACCCAGCCCATCGTTCCCACCTGGTGATCGATCAACAGCAGGGCGGCATTGTCGGCACTGAATTTTTCATACGTCATGATGATTCTCCTGGCAGTAGGGGGGCGGCATGGGACTATCATTGATCAATCCGAATCCGGGATAAACCGGGTAAAATTGAAATGACTGATCCACTGATGGAGCAATAGCCTTGGAGTTTCTCAACGACATGGCGCTGTTCGTCGAGGTTGTGAAGGCGCGAAGTTTCCGCCGCGCGGCCGAGGCGATGGGCATGCCGAACTCGACGCTGTCGCGCCGGATAAGCGGCCTCGAGAAAGAAATCGGGCTCAGGCTTTTGCATCGCACCACGCGCAAGATCGAGCTGACCGAAGCGGGGCAGTTGTACTTCGAACGCTGCAAACGCATCGTCGAAGAAGCCAGGCTTGCGCACGAGCAGCTCGGCGAAATGCTGGCCCACCCCAGCGGTGTACTGCGGGCCTCTTTGCCGGTGGATTTCGCCAATATCTACCTGGCACCGCTGATAGCGGAGTTTGCCCGGCTGTATCCCGGCATCAGCTTCGAGTTCGATCTGACCCCGCGTCAGGTCGACCTGGTGAGTGAGCCGATTGATGTGGTCATCCGCATGGGTGAACCCGCGAGTTCGAACCTGATCGCCCGCAAGCTCGCCAGTTTGCGCCGCGGTCTTTACGCCTCACCCCGTTATCTCGAACAGTACGGCGATCCCGTCCAGCCCTCGGACCTGACTCATCACCAATGCCTGCGTCTGCGCGGAACCCGTGCTGAGCGCTGGATACTTTCCAGCAGTGAAGGGCAGGAGGAGGTTGAGGTGGGCGGTCGATTTGAACTCAACAGCGTGGGAATGATTCGACGTCTGGCGACGCTGGATCTGGGAGTCGCGTTACTGGCCGAAGGCATCGTTGCGCAAGACCTCGCCGATGGCACGCTGCGCAGAGTCTTGCCGCAGTGGCAGGCTTCGCCCGTCTCGGTTTATGCCCTCACCGAGACGCGACTGTTACCGGCGAAAACCCAACGGTTTATCGAGTTTCTGCGTGAGAAATTGCAGGATGCTTAGTGGGTGGTGAGTGCCTTTTCACTAGGCAAGATACGCGGGAACGCGGACGTTCAGCCTTCTCTCTAAAAGACCGCGAACGGAACGAAAAGAGGACGGATTTATTTGAGAGAAATAAATCCGTCCCCTTTTTTGCGCTTTTTTCGAGGGGCACCTAGGGTTGCCGCAGCATGAAGTCAGGTATCCGAGTCGGATACGTGCCCCACTTGAGTTCTTACCTCAAACAACCGGTCGGCTATCTGCCGACCTTGCTCCAGCCCTTCGGCCGTCAACCAAATCGATTTGTTCTTGTTCACCGGATTACTGATGAAACCTTGTTCATGCAATCGGTTCATGGTCTCGAAGTCGAACCCTTTCCAGGCATTGCCGTTGTCAAAACTGAAGGTTGCCAACAGGGCAAGCACGGCTTCTTCAATCAGTTTGTCGTCATATTCCATGATCGTTGCTCCGCTCGTATTCAACAGGTCTCATCGAGTTCATGTTCATTAAGCGATCCGTGAACCCCACACTTTAACGGTTGGGGCCTATGTTGAAAAAGAGGGCGAGTCTCAAAAGAGACTTCTCCATTCTCTCCCTAGCGGACGGGCAACGATTTTACCTACTTACATTCAAGCTTCAGCCAGAGCCGCCGACAATGGCTGTTTACATTTTTAAATTCGACTAACGGCTCCCGCCTGTACTCAATGGACGACCCCCGATGCTCAAATGCTTACTACCACTTGCTGTTGTCTTGTCCCTGGCTGGCTGCTCAAGCAATTCGCAAAACCAATACATCGATCAGGTCCAGTCCAGCAATACACCAATCGCTCATTCATTCCAGGAAGCCATTCACCAGGCACCGGTCACTCCTCTGCCGATCAATCGTGACCTGTTTCCGGTGCGATGGGAGATCAGCCCAGCAGAGCCACGCATTGTCATGGGGACGCAGCAAGGCAACTACCGACTGTTCAACTTCCGTTTGCTCAAGGGCCAGACCTACGTGATCAACGTCAGCTCAATGTGCAACAACATGTGCATGGGGTTTGCGAAAAGTGCTCTGAAACCCAAAGCAGTGGTGCTCGATGCACAAGGTAATATCGTGGCTGATAATTTGGTCGGCCCCAATGCGCTGGCAATTGAATGGTCCGGCGTCGCGCCCGCCGATGGCACTTACTTTTTGCTGATCGCTGCGGATAACCGCGCCCCGGGGGAGCAGGTTTCAATCATCAATACACCGATAGCAGGCTACCCAGGAGTGAATATGCCGATAGGTATGACAAGTGCGCCGTTCGGTAAAGTCATCGCTTATGTCGAATTTCCAAACGAGCCATAAGAGGGGGCATGGGCCAATTCTTTCAGGTGTATGCCAAAGGGTTGGCCTTGAATCGCTATTGGTTCCTGGCATCAGGAAAGACACGCGGAAAAGCGGGCATTCAGCCTTCTCACTAAAGGCCGCGAACAGAGTTAACGATGAAATTCATGCCCGTGGATTCGATTGTGGGCTTTAATGTCCGTGCTCACTATGCAGCCACGTTAGCTTCGACTTCGTACGAAGGTGGATTCGCCTGACGGCGGGTTCAGGCTGCCATGTATTTGTCTAATCAAGGAAGAAACGACATTGAAAATAGCTTTCGGCGTCCTGCTGTTCACCTGGCTGACTTCTATCGCACTCGCTGACGAGAACCCTGTCGGCTTCCAATCTTCCACACTGGCGGACTCGCACAATGACCGCTCACTGGAGATGGTCGTTTGGTACCCCAGTGCGACTACCGCCGCCACGCAGTTGATCGGCGATGATGTGGTGTTTGTCGGTGCTTCTGCCGTTCGTAACGCGCCGCCCGCTGCTGGCAAGCATCCATTGTTGGTGCTCTCCCACGGGTACAGGGGGAACTGGAGCAACCAGATCTGGCTTGCCAGTGCTCTGGCCCATAGGGGTTACATCGTCGCCGCGATCAATCACCCTGGCACCACCACTCATGACCGTAGCCCTCAAGCGGCGGCGCAGTTATGGCAGCGGCCCGTTGATGTGCGTCGAGCCATTGATAGCGTCACGACTCAACCTGAAAAATTCGGCTTGGTCGCCAATGACCGAATTGCAGTAGTGGGCCATTCACTCGGTGGCATGACCGCCTTGGAGATCGCCGGTGCTCGTTTCGATCCAGACCGCTTCGCCCATGACTGCAAAGCCCACCCGCAGCTAGCAAGTTGCACCGTCTATGGAAAGATAAACCCTGCAAGTACCTCAGAATCAAAGGCCGCGTTGGCCGCCGATTTGCGCGATAAACGCGTCACTGCCGTGGTTACATTGGACATTGGCCTTTCACGGGGCATGACCGATGAAAGCCTGGCGGCGCTGCCGGTACCAACGCTGGTGATCGCTGCCGGCGTACCGTCGCACGACCTTCCTGCTGAACTGGAGTCTGCCAACCTGGCCAAACGCTTGCCTGCGGCGTCAAGCCGTTACGTCGAAATCAGCGACGCAAGCCATTTCAGCTTCTTGTCGATGTGCAAACCTGGCGCGCAGAAACTGCTCGAAGACGATGTACCAGGCGATGGCATTATTTGCCTGGATGGCGACGGCGGTCGCTCACGTGGGGTGATTCAACAGCAGATCACATCGCTGATAGCAGAATTTCTTCAGTCATCCTACAAAGAAGAAAGTTTATAAACTCGTGCTAAGGGAACTGCTGCAGCTCAACAAAAAACCGCTGTAGCAGTTTTAACGTCCGCGCAATCTGTCAGATCGGTTGGGCAGGGAAGTGGGCTCTGGGGCGGAAGCGGTCGGTCGTGAAGGCTACGTAGATCAGCTCTCAGCGCAAGTGATTGAGTCCTGACCGGCTTCAGCCGCCAGCTTCAATCGGTCAGCTTTACTAATGTATTTAGTCTTGCTTTTCGGTGCCAGTTTGGCGCTGGCCTTTTTGGCGTTAGCCTTTAATAACTGATTTATTTTTTTACGACGATTCATATTTTCTGCTCGGTTTGTCAGTGCTTGAATGATACCAGCTTAAAATTTCAGGTAAAAATTGATACCGGTGCGGCGGCCTGCGAATTCCACTCCGTCCGCAATGGCCATTGCGGCGGGAACTTCAGGGTACCGGCCATGTCAATGGGGGCCCTGTGTCGCAGATGCCGAGCAGTGCTGGTGGCCTGTTTTACGACAGTGCCGTCCGAGATCAGCCGAGTCCGCCCCCTGATGCCAACCAAGATTTTTCTGCCGAGTCTCCTCCTGGCGTTCTGCGTCGTCACGTCGCTTTGTTCGGTTGCTGCCGAGCGAAGGGCGCCCTCGCAAAGCAACAGCGCATCAACCACCCTGATCGAAACCGCCTCGCGGCAGTATGGAGATGGCCAGTTGGACCAAGCCGCTGCCACGCTGGAGCGTGCCCTGCATATCCAGCCAAACAATCCCGCGACGCTGCATTATCTCGGTGTGTTGCGTCTTCAGCAGGGGCAGTACCAGCAGGCTGAAACGTTGGCGGTGCGCTCGAACATGAGAGTCGGTAGCAACGCAGCGTTACGCAACCGCAACTTCCAATTGATCCAGGCGGCGCAGCAGGCCAACGCATCGAGCACCTCACCCAACGCCAAAGAAGAGGACCAGGTTGCAGTACAGAAGGGGCTCGAAGAGGAGGCCCAAAGGCTCCGCGAAGCAGAAATGGCCGCTACTGAACAAGCCGCTCCGGATACTGGGCGCGATGCTGGCAACTTCGCTCGCGCAATGCCCGAAGGAGAATTGCAATCGGCTTCCGCCGAGCCAGCGCCCGCGTACGATGGAGTTGAGATTCCCCGCGGCCATTGGCCGCCTCCGGGTAAATGCCGAATCTGGTTTCCTGATCGCCCGCCCGGGCATCAGCCCCCACCCGGCAAATGCAAGAAGCTGCGGCATCGGGTTCCGTCGGGAGCCTACCTGGTGCGCGGTTGAGTTTCCGAGTGGCCTTCTGGCTGGTCGGCGACGGTCCAGCTACGACCGTCGCGTTGAATGGTCAGACTTCCGTCTCGTGGCGTCGCACTAGCGACGATAGTAGCGGTGATCGTCCTCGTAGCGGTGCCGCATGGGCCGATCATCGTGGCGCTCCCAATAACGATGGCGTTCAGCTTCTCGACGGGCTTGCTCTCTGCGCCACTGTTCTCTACGCCATTCGTCTCGGCGCCAATCGTCTCTACGATCGTGCCAACGGCCGTCATGCCAGTATCGGTCGTCATGGGCCAGCAAGGGGCCTGGCTGTTTGCCAGCCATACTGGCCAAGGTTGGCCAAGGGTTGCCGGCGGCCTCGACCGGAGCCTGAACGGCTGCCACTTCAGTTGTGAAAACAGGGGTTGAGGTCTTCATTTGTGTTGCCGATGCGGAGCCCACTGCCGCGAACGCGAACAGGCCGAAGAGCACCATCCGTGGGTCATGGAATTTCATGAGCGAAGACAACCTCTGATTGACAATGGACGTGTGGCCATCTGACTGCGGGAAGCCTGCGAGGTCGCGCTTACCGAGGATGTGCCTGTCCACATAGACCGATAAAAAGAGAAAAGTTCTAGGATAGCGCTGCTTAAATAGCCGGCGACCTAATTGTTCGGTCTCTTTGAGGTTTGCTATCTGGTGTCGGCTTCTGGTTGTTAACTGCCTGCCAAGAACTGTCATAAGCGTCCCATTCATGGCTTGACGGTCGCTTGTTGCTCACGTTCCCAGGGCCTGATCCGCGCTTTTTCGCCTCACCTGCCACTTTCGCCACACTCGGCGTGGATCTAAAGTCAGGGGGCGCATCCTCAGGGGACTTCCAGTCATGTACAGCTCGCTTGCCATACCGAGCACCGCTCGCCAATTGCATGACCGGATCTATGCTGGCGAGATCATTCGCTTCACTGACCTGCAGCCCATGAAGGCCCTGGTGGAATATACGCGTGCGTTCCTCGAAGACGCGCTGCATCCCTGGTCGCCGCAACAGATCCATCGCCATTTGAGCCACCCTGAGCAGACTGAGCGCTTTGCGAAAATTCAGAACGACTTCGCAGGCTCGGCTGAGGTCCGGCGGCGCTGGCAGGACGTCGTGCAAAGTCTTGGCATCGCCCCCGATACCCTGGCGTGCGATCGCCTGCATTTGCGTTTTCAGCCACATTGCGAGCCAGAGCAGTCGACACCGCGTGCCCGCACGACGGCCACCATCGCGTTTCACCGCGATACCTGGGGGTCGAATATCTATGCACAAACCAACTGGTGGGCGCCCATCTATCCCATCGCGGCAGGGCGTACCGTCGCCTTGTATCCAGGCCTCTGGCGGCGGCCGCTGGGTAATTCGAGCGCAGATTTCGACATGCGCGCCATTCTGCAGCGATCCCATCGAGACGGCCGCAATGCCGTGGATGCCGACGAAGCCATTCCACATCTGTTGGAAGCGATCGACCCGCAGGAGGGGATTGCCGTCGATATCGCTCCGGGGAGCCTGATCGCTTTTTCCGGGGCTCATGCCCATGCCGGCGTTGGCAATAGTACCGGGCTGACACGCATCTCTTTCGAGACCCGATCAATACTGATCGCCGACCTGTTGGCCGGATTGGGAGCGCCCAATGTCGATGGTCACGCGCCGTGGAAGACTATTGGACTGTTTCGCCGAATGAACGATGCGCAACGCCTGAACGAGATCCTTGGCTGCGGCTTTATCGAGCCTTATCTGCGGTCAGCAGAGCCCTGACGCTGGCGCCGGTAGTCGTTTGGGGAAAGACCGGTGTGCTTGCGGTGAAGCCATTGCCGCGGTCCGGAAAAGAAACCGCGGCGACCGACCGATCAGGCGGCGGGGAGCAGGCCTTTCTGTCTGGCGACATGAGTCGCCATGGCGTCCATCAACTCCGGGGACAGGCAGTCATAGGGTTCCAGGCCGATCGAGCGCAAGCGCTCGCGGATAGCCTTCATTTGCGCTGGCGGTGTGCCGGTTTCGATGATGGAGGACACGAACGCCGCGAATCCCGGCGCAGCCCATCCGCTCTGTGGCGAAAGCTCGGTGTGGACGAAGTCCAGGCCATAAAACGCATGGTCCTTGTTCTCGATGCGCCCAAAGAGATGGGCGTGACACTGCTTGCAGGCGTGGCGTTGGATGGTGGCGGATTCGTCGACAATCTCCAGTTTTTCGCCGTGGGCAATGACGCTGACCTTATCTCGAGGCACCACGGCGATAACGGCGAATGTCGCGTTTTTGGGTTTCCAGCATTTGCTGCAGCCGCACGCGTGGTTATGCAGAGTTTGTGCGTCGATCTTGATCTCGACCTTGTCGGTCGCACACAGGCATTGCAGGGTGCCACCTGTGAAATTCGCGGCGGCGGGTTGGATACCATTGTCCAGTGAAGGGTGAAGTTGCAAGGTGCTCATGCTGGCGTCTCCGTTTCAGGGTGTCGGACAAAAGTCCCTGGGGCCGTGCCCCAGACCCGGTAATTCATCGGAACTCGATGACGGCGCGGATCGATTTGTCTTCATGCATCAGATCGAACCGCGGCGGATTTCGAAAAGGACACAGTGCATAAACGAGTGACCTCCTTCGGTGCGACCGGTTGGTTACCCAGATCAAGAATAGTCTGCAACGGACCACTGGCTGCCAGTCAATTGTGTCCAAAGAATCAGGGACAATTCATAATGCTGTCCATCTCCACTAACACCTCCAAGATCGACACCCATGCCTGAAGAGTTCGAAGTCCCCAGCCCACACGAGCAACACATTGAGCACACCACCCATCATGCGCATGCACAAGGCGACAGCTTTGCCAGCAAGATTGCGGTGATGACAGCCATCATGGCGACCGTCGGCGCCCTGATGAGCTATCAGGCCGGCTCAACGGAGAATGAGGCGGCCATGGACAAAAACAACGCCGCTATCCAGAAAACCGAAGCCGCCAACGAGTGGAATTATTACCAGGCCAAGTCCAGCCGGCAGAACCTGTCGGATCTGGCAAGCCATCTCCCAGGGCTGGATTCCGCCCATTATGTTGCTGAGGCGCGGCGGTACGGGGAACAGAAGGAGGAGGCGCGCAAGAAGGCTGAAGCATTCGAACAACGGGCAAGAGAGTGGGACGAGAAGTCAGAGCAGGCGTTGCATCAGCATCACCGCTGGGCCCAGGCAATGACAGCGATTCAAATAGCAATTTCACTGGCGGCCATTACCTTGCTGACGCGTAAGGAATGGCTCAAGCGGCTCTCGTTTGGGGCCGCGGGTGTTGGCGTCATGCTGGGTTCGCTGGCTTGGCTGCATATCTGAGCGAGGTGCTCAGAAGTTCACCTGTCGAATGCGACCGCTACTGGTCGATTTCTGCCCTTCACGAACGGCAGAAATCGGCCGATTCTGTTGAAAAAGTCGGATTGCCCAAAACGCTCGAATATTGATGGGCGAAAACACCTCTTTTGCACACTGCTACGTGAAATCCGAGTCCTGAACCTTCTGCTCAAAACACAGATTTCAATCTCAGGCGCGTACTTTTCTGCCGTGGAATCCGAAGCCGAGTTTTTCAACAGAATCGGCCATAAGCGGACGCTCCCGAGTGTCTATATAATCGGCGGATCCCCCCTCCTATTCGACTGAACTATCAACCAAGGGATGGCTGGAATTATCCATTTGAGCCCTCACCTTGCGTGGCGTACTGCCTGTCCACGATTGAAATGCGCGAGCAAAAGAGTTGGAGTCCTCGAACCCCAAAAGAAACGATATCTCCGCGCTCGACATAGCGGTATTGCGCAGGTAATGGCGTGCCAAGGAGTCGCGCAAAGTATCCAGTGTCTGCTGGAACGTAGTCCCTTCGTCACGCAGTCTACGCTGAAGTGTGCGGGTGCTGACCCCTAGTTTTTTACTGATTTCCTTCATCGATACAGCGCCCGCCGGTAAAGACTCAAGCAGCGTACTGCGTACTCGTTCTACCATTCCAGATGTCCTGTCCAGGTCGGACAAACGCTGTCGTAGACTGGGCTCAAAGAACAACCACATCTTATGGTTTTCTGTCAAAAAAGGGCGCTCGACGTCCGCTGCTGCAAATACCACGCTGGCTTTTGGCGCATCAGTTACGGGAACGCCGAAGTAGGCTTGGTACGCATTCAAGTCCGGGCCAAGGGTTGACGGCGATGGCCAGTTCACCTGCAACGGCTGCACAGCGCTACGTGTCGCCAACCTTGCCAGTTGAACAAAGAAGACGAGCTTGAATGCTAAAAACACAGTAGGTGGCTCGGAGGCGTCTAAAAAATCCATAGTGACGGTGGTATGCGAATTAGTACGCACAACCAGAATCACCATGGGCGCGATTAGCCTCACATACTTGGCGATCCGGTCGAGGGCACTGCCCATATTGGCACTGCACAGCGCGGCAAAAAGCTCCGGGTCAAACCAGTCTGACGACATGACCTGAGCAATTTGCAAGGGAGCGGGCAAATCGGCGTTTACAGATTTGGCTTCAGCTTCAATAGCCTCCCAAAGCTTGAAGAAGTTTGCCGAGTCCAGGCGAACGTTCTGTCGCGTAAACAAATCGCCTGGTAATTGTGCGCGACGCAAAACGGGAGCAGTTGCCAGTCCCGCATCTTGCATCAATACCCGCCATCCTGGCCAAACTGAATAGTCCAAAGCTGAGCTGCGCTTACCGATCATGGGAAATGTACTGCACTCATGGGGAGATTTATTTTCAATTTTAGGGCTCAGTTTAGGTCGCCAATCGCGCCACGACAACGGCGGATTGCGCCAGAAATACCAGGAAAAAATTGGCGCCTTTCGAGGTCAAGTTGGCGCGTTAGGCGAGTGCCAACCGTTCATTAGGCGAGCAATGTATGCCTATCTGAGATGTTGAACTGCCCGATCTCGATGATCGCATCGTTATCGAGAAAATACAGAACAAAGCATCTTCTAGATCAAGACGTGTTTTGGGCTTTTCCTCCACTAATGGTAGTCATATGAAAAAGACAGTTTTAATCACCGGTGCCTCATCGGGATTCGGCTTGATGCTTGCCACCAGTCTTCACCAGCAAGGCTTTAACGTCGTTGGCACGAGTCGCAATCCGGAAAAATATTCCAGCACAGTCCCATTCAAATTACTGCGTCTGGATATTGACGACGATATTTCCATTCAGTCGTTTATCGATGAGCTGTTTAAAAACATCAAAGCTTTGGATGTGTTAGTTAACAACGCCGGGTATATGGTGACCGGCATTGCAGAGGAAACACCTGTAGAAGTAGGTCGTCAGCAATTTGAGACAAATTTCTGGGGCACAGTCAAGATTACAAATGCGGTGTTGCCGCAATTGCGTAAACAGAAAAGTGGCCAGATCATCACTATCAGTTCAATGGTGGGATTAATAGGCCCACCTAATCTTTCTTACTATTCGGCATCAAAGCACGCCGTGGAAGGTTACTTCAAATCTCTGCGCTTTGAGTTGAAACAATTCAATATCAACGTCAGCGTGGTTGAACCAGGTTGGTTTAAAACAAATCTGGGGCTGAATGCTCTCTCGGTAACGGATAACAAGATATCTGACTACGACCTTTACCGTAAAAAAGTGAACCTGGTCACCCAAAAGGGGATAGATGAAGCAGAATCTCCGCACGCCGTTGTGAACGCCATCACCAAGCTTATTGATACGAAAGAGCCTAAGTTCAGTAATCCTGTGGCGAAGATGTCTGGCATGATTTTGTTTCTTCAGAGCTACCTGCCCAAAATATTTGAAAATGCAATATTCAAAAGCATTGCATCAGGTAAGAAGTTATAGGAGGCATATGCAGCTCTGCTTTTGTCGATTCATATGCGCTTAGCTAGCGAGAACTAACTTATGAAATATTATCTTTGTAAGTACATCCCGCCACGTGCGGACTTTCTGGCAACAATGACTGTCGAGGAGCGTCAGTGGATGACTCAACATGGCAGTTATCTGAACGAGCTTCTTGAACAGGGAGTGGTCGTTGCCCACGGCCCGGTGATTGATCCCGGTGGCAGCTACGGTGTTTCGCTGTATCAAATTGAGGATGATCGGGATATTGCAGCAATCACATCGCAAGACCCTATCGTAAAGAACGGATTTGGGCACTACGAACATTACGCGATGCTTCATTTGAAAGCGCGCGGGTGAGTTGTGAATTACCACGTCGCTGAACTGTTTTATCGAAGTTATTAACTTTACACTCAGCTGTGCTGTCGCCAGTTGATTTACAAATGCCGACAACAGGAAATACAGACATGACAACTGCACTTATCACTGGCGCATCGAGTGGCATTGGTTCTGTTTATGCCCGCAGGTTTGCCGCTCGTGGTCATGACCTTGTTCTCGTCGCGCGCGCGACCGACAAGCTCAACATTCTTGCCACTGAGTTACATGACCAACATGGTGTTTCCATCGAAGTCATTACTGCTGATTTGACTGACAGCGTTCAAATCGAGCCCGTACTTCAACGGCTGCGCTCAGAACCGCCGATTGATATTCTCGTCAATAATGCAGGGGCCGCATTAATGGGAGATTTTGCCACGGCCGACTCCGCCGACATGTACAAGTTACTGCGACTGAACGTCCTTGCCCCAAGCTTACTGACGTCAGCCGTCATTGGAGGGATGGTGCAACGTGGCAGCGGTTCGATCATCAATATCGCGTCAGTGCTGGCGCTTCTGCCTGAATACTCCCACGGCATCTACGCGGCCACAAAGTCCTATGTACTGACGCTTTCGCAGAGCCTCGCGGCAGAAGTCACGTCGAAGGGCGTGTACGTTCAAGCCGTACTGCCTGCAGCTACGCGTACAGAAATTTACGAACGTGCGGGTGGCGACATCAGCAAGGTGCCCGACGTCATGGATGTTGATGATCTTGTGGATGCGGCACTGGTAGGTTTTGATCGTAAGGAGTTGGTCACCATTCCACCTGTGCCTGACGTTGCGGCATGGGAAGCTTTCGAGCGTGAACGCGGGCTCTTGGCACAAGGTTTCAGCAACGCCCAACCCGCAGCACGCTACCGCTCTTAAAAAGTGTGGTGACGCCGAGCGAATGTGTTGTCATCAACCAGCCTCGAAGGTCACTCCTTAACCTTCGAGACGGTGTCACCGTGTCTGCTGATCATTGCCCTTCGATGAACGTCCGGTCTTGGCCAGTTCCCTTCGATACCGGCCATTTATCGCTGCCGACCGGATCTCTGGCGAAGTATAAGAAGCCGCCCCCGGCAGCCCAATCCTCAGAGCGACCTGCCTAAGCGCCATACCTCTAACTTCGCAACCCCCTCAAAGCAACCGTTCAATGGCAGAATCTCCTCAACTTGATCGTTTTGGAGAACACCATGCTTCGTGCGTTTGAACGAAGGCTCGACCCTTTTCCTCCTGACGAGGTACCACCGCCACCCGACGGTCTGGCTCGCTTCCTGTGGGCCTGTACGCGGGGTGCTCGCGGTTACATTCTGGTGTTTGCGCTGCTCAGTGCCGGTGTGTCGATTTACGAAGCCTGGTTGTTTTCCTTCCTCGGGCAGGTCGTGGACCTGCTCTCGACCTGGCAAGCAGGCAGTGAAGCGGCTGCGCAGGAAAGTCGCGTGTTGTGGGGCATGGGCATCGTCATGGTGACCAGCGTCGGGCTAGTCGCGTTGCGCACTATGGTGCAGCACCAGATATTGGCGATTAACTTGCCGTTGCGGCTGCGCTGGGACTTCCATCGCTTGATGCTGCGGCAAAGCCTTTCGTTTTTTTCCGATGAGTTTTCCGGCCGGGTCACTACCAAGGTGATGCAGACTGCGCTGGCGGTGCGCGACATGCTATTCACCCTGATCGAGATCGCCCCCGGGATCGGGGTGTATTTCATCGCGATCATCGCACTGGCCGGCGGTTTCGCCCTGAAACTGATGCTGCCTTTCATTGCCTGGGTCGTGTTGTTCGGGCTGGCCATGTGGTACTTCGTGCCCCGCCTGGGGAAAGTCGGGCAGGAACAGGCCAATGCGCGGTCGATGATGACCGGGCGTATCTCGGATGCCTACACGAACATCACGACGGTGAAGCTGTTCTCCCACTCCAATCGTGAAGCGCATTTCGCGCGTGCAGCGATGGAGGATTTCAAACAAACCGGCTTTCGCCAGATGCGCCTGGTCAGCCAGTTCGAGATCGTCAACCAGGCATTGGTGGTGGCATTGATCATGGCAGCAGGGGGTTATGCCCTGTGGCTATGGCACCAGGGTGAGGTCGGCGCAGGTGCCGTGGCGGCCATCACCGCCATGGCGTTGCGTATCAATGGCATGTCGCACTGGATCATGTGGCAAATGACCTCGCTGTTCGAGAGCATAGGCACCGTGCAGGATGGCATGGCAACCCTTACCCGCGGCCCAAAGGTGCAGGATGCGCCGGACGCTGGCGTCCTGGTGACCTCCGGTGGGGCGGTCACCTTCGATAAGGTGAGCTTCAACTACAGTGGCGAACGCCAGGTGCTCGATGGCCTGAGCCTGCACATCCGTCCGGGCGAAAAAATCGGTCTGGTTGGCCGCTCTGGCGCTGGCAAATCCACGCTTATCAACTTGCTGCTGCGCTTTTATGACGTCGACAGCGGGGAGATTCGCATCGATGGCCAAAACATCGCACAAGTGACGCAAGACAGCCTGCGCGGCGCCATCGGCATGGTCACGCAGGATACCTCCCTGCTGCACCGTTCCATTCGCGACAACATCGCCTACGGCCGCCCCGATGCAACCGACGCGCAAATCCGCAGCGCCGCGGCCAATGCCCAGGCCGACGAGTTCATCAGCCAACTGAGCGACCGGCAAGGCCATACCGGTTACGACACCCTTGTGGGTGAGCGCGGCATCAAGCTGTCGGGCGGCCAGCGCCAACGCGTCGCGATTGCCCGGGTGATGCTCAAGAACGCCCCGATCCTGCTTCTTGACGAGGCCACCAGCGCACTGGACTCGGAAGTCGAAGTGGCCATACAGGAAAGCCTCGATGAAATGATGCAGGGCAAGACTGTGATCGCCATCGCCCATCGACTGTCCACCATTGCGGCCATGGACCGGCTCATCGTCATGGACGGCGGACGCATCATCGAACAGGGCACCCACACCGAATTGCTCGGGAAGAACGGGATTTATGCGCGGCTGTGGCAGCATCAAAGCGGCGGGTTTCTGGGTGAGGATCAGGACGTTGTCGAGGCTATGGATCAGGTGTGAGCGTGAAGAGGGTGCAGCAGGCCAGTTGCGTCAACGGATTTCCAGACTCGATAGGGGAATCAGGTGGACCGACGTGACGAGCAAGGAAAATTGGCGCACCTGCACGCCGGGCTTTACTCAACAGGTTATTCAGCGTGTCTAGGCTCTGTACGAAAAGTCTTGAGACGAAGGTCAGGCAAGGCGAAAACAGCCGAGGAACGGCCGGGGTCGCGCTCGACTGTACTGGAGTACATGAGCATTCCGAGGCTGTTTTCAACGCAGCATGAGCGAGTATCAAGGCTTTTCGTACAGAGCCTAGAAACCCGGGCAATCTCGCGGACGGCTGCCCAGCGGACAGGTTCCCGAAGAACAGCGACCGGATGCCAGCATCCGGTCGCTGTCGTGAAGGGTTACGCTAGGCAGGCATCAAGCACTTTTAGTTTTGTAATATTCGTCGGAGCGCACCCATTTCCCGAGGTCTACCTTCCTCCAGTCGGGTGTGACCGCACTGGATAGCGCCCCTGGGCCCGTCCGTGATGTATCGATGGTTTCTATGTCGGAAAACGAAGCCGTGTCGCGCCGACCTTCATAGACAGTGCTTCTCAGCACAAACGTCCCGTTCTTCTCATCGATGCTTTCCAAGATGCCTTGAACAGCCAGAGGGTTCCCACCTCCGGTCTTTGTCTTACGCCAAACGAGCAGGTACTGGTTGAGTGACTGCTTGAGCTCGGCCGCCACCTGAGCACGGGTGACGTACTCATTGACATAAGCATCACAGGCTTCCCTGACGGGGCTGGTGATATTTATGATCTGCCGCTCCTTGTTGTAGTAATCCTGATAGGGATCCAGCCCGACCTCTTCGGAGGCATAGATAGAGCTCTGGCTTGCGAGGTGGTCGTAGGCGTCGGCGTAGGCCATTTCGGCGGCGGCAGCATCGGCAATGGAGTCGCTGCTGTTTTTGCCGGGTGCCACTTTGGCTGCGTCGTCGGCTACGGATTTGATGGCATCAGTGAGGAGGTTGTTACCTGCATTCTGGGCCTCACGGTGGGCGGCATGGGCTTGCTCGTAGGCGGTATAGGCCGCTTCAAGAGTTTCGTTATCTGCGTTCGCTTCATGGGCAGCTTCGAGTGCCTTGCGGGCTTTGTCGAAGGCGACTATCGGCGCGCCCTGGTCGAGAGCGACGGTAAACACCCCCCAGACCAGTGCATACACCTGGGCATCCCGCAGCGCCCGCGCCACATCAGGGTCTGTAGCGCTGTCCTTTTTTTCGGTGATGGTAGAGAGGCGATTCTTTACCGCGTCGTAGGTTTTGCAGTCGCGAATACTTGAAAGCAACGTATCCAGTTCTGTAGCCATAAAAACGGACTCCTTGTCCGATCAAATTGGAAAGACGCTGACACATCTGTGTGCCAGCCTGTCCATGTATAGGCCACCTTTTGAGAGGCCGCCACCTCCAATATGTTTTTTTCTTACAATGACTTACAGCTGATTGAGCGGTAGATGTAGATGCGCAATTCAAGTCCCTGCCGCCGAGCAGTGGGCTCGGAAAAACCTTGCAGGCAATTGAACGATACCTGGCGACAAAGGCATCGGTGTCGCTTGCCTGCTCGGACAGTCCGTCGGGGTCAGCTCATCTCTGGAACGAGGTGGCTCATGAACGTCAGGTTTTCAATAGCGTGCATGTACCCAGAGAATCTGGGATCTCCATCGTTGAATGCCTTTGCCACTTTTTGTGCGTTCTCAAGACTGTCCCACATGGCTAAGTCCGCGAAGATTCGGTCGTCGCCCATAGGGCAGTAAGCGCGGTACTCGATCAAACCCGGGAAGCTCTTTAACGTTTCACGAAGCCCGGCGCGGAGCGTGGGCACTTGCGCAACGCATTCCTGTTTGACCTGGAAAATGGCTAGTTCGAGTACATGAGGGGAGCACTGCATAGGGATGACCTTCTGTGTGTTAGGAAGTCCCTATTGTCAGTGCCTCATACTGACAGCGTAGTGTCAGTCGTGGTGATCGCTTTCCACTGGCTTGCCTGGTGCTTCATATACGCTTGGAGATCAAGGGCAGGATTGCCGGGTGAGGGTTGTTGGGCAATGGCGATGGTGGCTATGCGATCGACCCGGAAATCGCGGTAAGCCGCCTTGGTACTGCACCAACTTCCAACCGTCCACTTTCCCCCCCAGTAAAAAAGGCCAAGAGGGGAAATGAGACGTTGCGAAACCACACCTTCCAAACTGGTATACGTTATCTTCAGCGCCTGAGCATTTTCGATGGCATTTCGAAGGGTTGCCAGATGGCCACGCGTCGCGGACGGTGTGGTTCCAAGCGCCCTGATTTTTGCCGTGCTGGGGTCAACCTTGTGATGGACCATGGACGCTGAGATTTTGCTCAACAACATCCTTGCAGCAGCACTTAGATCGTTATCGGCAGAAGCTGAAAGCATTTCCATCCCGAGTATCAATGCATCCAGTTCGAGCCTGTTCAACGTTAAAGGCGGCATCTCAAAATCGGCATCCAAGGCATACCCCACGCCAGCGGTACCATAGATTGGGATTCCGCTGAAGGAGAGGTCGTCGATGTATCGATAGATTGAGCGAACGGAAACGCCAATTCGGCTAGCCAGTCGTTCAGCGGAGATTGGCTGATGGACACGAATCAGATTGACCAACTGAAATAAGCGATCAGCTTTACGCATCAGGTGCGCTCAACTGACAGCCCTTTGCAAGCTCAAAGGCCTGCCCTACGCCCTTTCGGGCCACCAGGGCATTATGTTCCGTCAGTGGAAATGGCATCCATAAACTCCTGTTATCGGCCTCTTCCTACATGCAAACTAACCGCTTCGGGTGACATTTTCCTAGGGTTTGTAAGAAAAGTAATGTCGCAAACACCGCACGGCACAGGCCAATGAGACCATCGCGGCAAAACTTTTCGCGAGCTTGTCGAAGCGCGTAACGATGCGGCGATTCTCCATCAACCATCCGAACATGCGCTCGATGATGTTGCGCTGTCGGTATTTGGGGCGATCAAACAGCCTGGGCAAACCCGGTCGAGGCTTGCGCTTCATGCTTCGCAACGGGATCATTGGCTGCATCCGATAACGATCGCAGTAACGGCGCAAGGCCTCGGCGTCATAGCCCTTGTCGGCCAGCAGCCATCGACAGCGTTTGCGGGGACGGCCGCGCAGACTGGGGATGTAAGCCTCATCCAGCAGCGGTTGGGCATAGGCGATATCGCTGGCCTGCCCGCCTGAAAGTAGGAAGTGCAAAGGCACGCCATTGGCATCACACAGCATGTGAATCTTTGTCGTCAGGCCGCCCCGGCTGCGTCCAAGCGCGTGGTCTTTCGGTTCTTCAGGCCCCCTTTTTTCCCGGCGCCTGATGAGGCTCGGGTTGCACGCACAGCAGTGGAATCGATCATCCAGGTGTCCAGGTCGATCAAGCCTTGCTCGTTGAGTCTGATATGGAGGCGTTTGAGCAATTGATAGAAGACGCCGCGGTTGCGCCAATCACGAAAGCGCTGATAAACCGTCGACCAGGGCCCGAAGCGCTCCGGCATGTCTCGCCAAGCGGCGCCTGAGCAGAGCACCCATAGGATGCCATTGAGCATCAAGCGATTATCTACCCTTGGGCGGCCACCGCGCCGGGCTTCGATGAAGAGGTCTGCAACCAATTCCCAGGCTGCGTCGGGGAGTTCATACCGTTTGACCATCGTGGGCTCCTGCCTTTGATGGACGCGGACTCTACTGAATCCCGACGCATACGGGGTTCAAATGAGTTTCAGCTGATTTCGTACAGAGCCTAGCAGCGCTTCGCCAGCCCCCGGTTTATCCGGACCATGAAACAACCCAACCTGCATATCGAGAATCAGCAGTGCATACATAATGCTTTTCCTTGCGTTTGGACCAGCGACACAAGGGCAAAAGAAAAGGCCCTATCCATCACTGGCGGGCCTTTGAAGTTCGTGTGTTATTGGCTCACGACACCTCTCACGACCCGCCTCTGGCGGTCGTGGTAGTCGTGGTCAAGGCAATTCGTGGCTGATTCATGAAGCTGACAGTAGCTGCACGGCACCGGGTTGGCAAATGAGCGCATGAAGGTGAAGACTGATTCACGATCGTTAAGGTTCGCGTTTGGCCGATAGCCGTCCACGACGAAGCGCAACTATCGGCCCTGGATCGAAAACGCGGTCAGCACAACGACTTCTGGTAATAGAGCCGGGTATGTCCCGGTGGATAGTCTGCCAGGCGTCCGAATTCGGAGTAACCAAGTTTTTGATAAAAACCGGGAGCCTGAAAGCTGAAGGTCTCCAGCCAGATACCAATGCAGTGTTTTTTCTGCGCAACTTCTTCGGCCATGCGCATTAGCCGTTCTCCGATGCCCTGACCACGCATTGACTCGGGAACGCTGACTAGATCGATGAGCAGCCATCGATAAGAGATCTTGCCGTACAGCCCACCAATAACTTCGTTACTGTCAGCGTCTCGTAGCAACAGAGCAAAAGTTTCATAGGCGTCGTCTCCACCGTTGGCCAGGTTATGGGCCAGCAATGGGGTCAAAATGCCTAGTCGCTCTGCTTCTGTCGCATTTTCCGAAAGCTGGATTTCTACAGACATGGCGCTCTCCCTGAGCAGTGAGTAATTGGGTCAACAAGGTATGATTCTTAAGTCCTGCGCGTGGAGCAATACTCCACAATGAGTTGAGTGACCGCTACCACAATCGCCTGATCCGCTTCAGGAGCGCTAAACAACCGAAACTGCGCATCGGGCAAGTCCGGCAACCCTTGTTCTGCGCCAAGAACCGCCAACCCTTGCCCCAACTGGCTGACTGGCATGGGTGCTACTGCGAAGCCAGCCAGTGCCGCTGCTCGCAATCCGGCCGCGCTGCTGCACAACATCGCCGTTCGTTGGGCGATCCCTGCCCGAGCCAGCTGCGTCAGGGCTACCTCGCGATAAGGGCACGGCTCGGGGAACAGGGCCAGCGGCAACGGCGTCGGTAACTGGGTGACGGGTTGCGCCGACCAGGCCCACACCAGCGGTTCTTGCCACAGCAGCAGCCCCGTGTCGCTGGTTTCGCACAGAGAACCGATGACCAGTTCCAGATGCCCTTGTTTCATCGAGGCCAGCAACGTGCCCGGAATGCCCACCTGCACGTCGATCTCCATCCCCGGGTACTGCGCCGCGAAATCCTGAAAAGTCCGCATTAATCGCGATTCGACAAAGTCTTCGGATACCCCGATCCGCAGTCGCCCGTGAAACGGCGTGCGTGTCAGTTCTGCCCAGGCATCACGGTTCAGCGCGAGGATGGTGCGTGCATAAGCCACCAGGCGTTCGCCATCGGGCGTCAGTTGCTGGGAACGGGTAGTACGCCTCAACAGGGGTTTACCAATCTGTTCTTCCAGTCGCCGCACATGCCCACTGACCGCAGACTGGGTCAGGTGCAGCTTCTCGGCTGCACGGCTGAAGCCTTCTTCATCGACGACCGTGACAAATGTCTTGAGCAGCAGAGCATCGAACATAGTTTAATCTGTGATTAATAGATGATTTATTTGCGATTTATATTCTAAATAAAACTATGTTGCAATGTTCATCGCCCCCATCTCCCACTACCCGAGGCGTGCCATGACTACTCTTCTGCATATCGAATGTTCCCCGCGCAAACAGCGCTCGGCCTCCCTTGAAGTCGCCCGCAGCTTCATTGCACGCTATCAGGAAAACACCCCGGACACCGAAATCATCACCCTCGACCTTTGGAACATGGCGTTGCCGGAATTCAATGATCTGGCCATGGAGGCCAAATACGCCGGACTCAATGGCACGTCCTTGACCCCGGGGCAAGAAGACGCCTGGAACACCTTGAAGGATCTGGCCGCGCATTTGCACAGCGCTGATGTGCTGGTGATGTCCGTTCCGCTGTGGAATTTCAGCATCCCGTACAAACTCAAGCACTTTATCGACCTGGTATCGCAGAAAGACATCCTGTTCAGCTTCGATCCAGAGCGCGGTCTGGAAGGCATGCTGCACGACAAAACCGCCGTGGTGATGTACGCCCGTGGCCTGGATTTTTCGGCGCAATCGATCACGCCGGCAGAGCGCTTCGACTTCCAGAAGCCCTATGTGGAAGCCTGGCTGAAATTTATTGGTGTGACGGATGTGCACTCGGTGATTGTGGAGAAAACCATCCTGGGGGAAGACGTTGACCTCGGCGCGCGTGAGGTCGCAACTCAGCAGGCCAGGGGACTGGCGGATAGTCTTGGTCGCTGACGCTTCCACTGCACCGTAAGTTATTCAACGCCCAATGGGATATTCAAACCCAGCTTCACGGTGCTCATCGAAACAAGGGTTTTGAAGCGTTTGACGTTATTGTTCTCAAAGAACAACTCGCGGGTCAGGTCGGTGTATTGCTGCATGCTCCGGACCGCGAAGATCAGCACAAAGTCCCACTCGCCAGCGACGTAGTAACACTGCTGCACTTGAGGGCACGCGGCAAAGCTTTGCTTCATGGCATCCAGCAAATCTATGCGCTCGCTCTCGACCTCGACCTCAGCAATGATCGTCAGCGGATGCCCCATGGCCGCTGGCTCGATCACCGCGATGGTCTTCTTGATAACGCCCTCGTCATTCAGGCGTTTCAGACGGCGGTTGACTGCCGCGGAAGACAACGAAACCCGCTTGCCCAGCTCAATCTGAGAGAGCGTTGCGTCTTGCTGTATTTCAATCAGCAACTTGATGTCGAACTCGTCGAGGGTCATTTCTGCATCCTGGTAATTTTATTTCGATTAAGCGCCAATATTTGCAACAGAAGTGCGCGGGCGATCCGGAAATATCAATTTGTGGAGCATCTCATTGAATTAATATTTACGAAAGAATCCCGCCTCACGGAGAAGTTTAATGAGTGTTGCAAGCGCCAATGACGGATTAAACCTGGACGGGCCAAAGCTCCTGGAGCAACTCGCGACGCTGGGCCAGATCGGTGTTGACCTCAAGGACGGAGGGCGTACCCGAATTGCGCTGACTGATGCCGAGAGGGAGGGCCGTGATCAGCTCGTCTGCTGGATGAATGAGTTGGGCCTGGACGTCAAAGTCGATCGCATCGGCAATGTGTTTGGAACCCTCCGCTCAAGCACCGATGACGGCACAGAGGCGCCTTTCATGATGGGCTCGCACATCGACACCGTGACAAACGCCGGCGCTTTGGATGGGTGTTATGGAGTGCTCGCGGGGCTTGCCGTCATTCGTGCTTTCCGTGCCGCGGGCGTAACGCCTGAGCGCTCAATCACGGTCGGCGCGTTCACCAATGAAGAGGGTGTGCGTTATCAGCCGGACATGATGGGCTCGCTGGTTTTTGCCGGTGGCATGAGTGTCGACGAAGCGCTCAACACCATCGGGACGGACGGAACCCGTCTTGGCGATGAGCTCTCTCGTATTGGTTACGCTGGGGATATGGAGCCAGGCGCGCTGATTCCGCACGAATATGTGGAGCTTCACATTGAACAGGGGCCGATCCTGGAAGCCGAGTCAACGCTGATCGGTGTGGTCGAAAATCTCCAGGGGATTTCGTGGCAGCAGGTGACGATTCAGGGCAACGCCAACCACGCGGGCACCACCCCCACTCATTTGCGTCACGATGCCGGTTATTGCGCAAGCGCGGTGGTGAATCACTTGCGCGAGATCGCCAGTGAGTCGGGTGGTACTACCTTGGCGACCGTTGGCTGCATGCAATTTGAACCCAATGTCATTAACGTCATTCCTCGCAAATCGACGTTTACGGTCGACCTGCGTGATCCCGACGAGGCTCGTTTGCAAGCGGCTGAGACACGTTTATCCCGGTTCCTCGCCAACATCGCAGAGCGTGAGGGCGTACGGGTTTCCACCGAGCAGCTGGTGAGATTTCAGCCGGTCGTGTTCGACTCCGAATTGGCGCAGGTCATCGAAGACAGCGCCAGGCGTTTCGGCTTCACCCATAGACGCATGACTTCCGGGGCAGGGCATGATGCTCAGATGATCGCGCGCGTTGCGCCATCCGCGATGATCTTTGTGCCAAGCAAGGGCGGCATCAGCCATAACCCTCGGGAGCACACCGATGATGATCAACTGATCAAGGGCGCTCAGGTACTGCTGGACGTGGTTGTTCGACGACTCGCTACCACCCGATAACTTTTCCGCTGAAACACAGCGCCTGGGTTTCAAGACCCGGCGGTGGTATCTCTTTGCCTGACATTGGAGGTTTTATGCTTTTTTCCAACCCGAACGCCACACACGAAGCGTACCCAGAGTCACTTCAACACATCATGAGCATCAAGCAGGCTGAAGAGAGTCGTCGCTGGCTTTCGACATGGGATCAACTCAGCGTTACAGCGACGCCGCTGTGGGATCTTGATGATCTGGCGAAGCAGCTTAATGTCGGGCAAATCTGCGTGAAAGATGAGTCGGTTCGCTCACCGCTGGGTAGCTTCAAGGCATTGGGCGCGCCGATTGCCCTGGTGCGGTTGATTTTGCGATTGTTCCCGCAAAAGAACTTTAATTCTCAAGCGTTGCTCGTGGGTGAGTACCGGGACCAGCTCGGCATCTTTACGGCGATCAGTGCAACCGACGGTAACCACGGACGAGCACTGGCGGCTGCGGCACAAAGTGTTGGCTGTCGGTGCGTTATCGTCCTTCATGCCAACGTGAGTGTTGAGCGCGAGCAAGCCATTGCCGCTTATGGTGCAGAGATTGTCCGCATTACTGGCAACTACGACGAGTCGGTCGAGCGTGCCGCGACGTTGGCCAGAGAGAACCAGTGGCAGGTTGTCTCCGACACCTCGTATGAAGGCTACGAAGTGATTCCGCGCGATGTCATGCAAGGCTATGGCACGATCGCCGCCGAAGTCATCGAGGCGTCAGAACCGTTCACGCATATCTTTGTGCAAGGCGGAGTAGGGGGCCTGGCGGCAGGTTTGGTCAGTTACTTCTGGGAGCGCTATGGCGCCGATCGCCCGACCCTGGTGATGGTTGAGCCGGTTCAGGCCGATTGCCTTTATCAAAGCGCGCTGAAGGGGCGGGCTGCCCATGCGACCGGCTCCGTGGATTCCGTCATGGCAGGTTTGGCCTGTGGCGAAACGTCACCGCTTGCATGGAAATTCCTGAGTGAGAGCGTTGACCATTTCATGCTCATCAATGACAGCGATGCGGTAGGCGCAATGCGGCTGCTCGCTGCAGGCTCAGGTAATGATGTTCCTGTTGTCGGAGGAGAATCCGGTGTCGCCGGGCTCGCTGGTTTGATCAATCTCGTGGGTGTTCCTGCCGATGCCGAAAAAGTCGGCCTGAACAAGAATTCGAGAGTGCTCATCATCAACACCGAGGGGGCTACCGCGCCAGCTGTCTATGAGGCGCTGGTCGGCGAGTCGGCTGAGTCAGTGCAACAGCGCCAGCAGGCCTGGTTGCGAATCCACGAGTATTGCTAGCTTTTGGTACGGATAAAAAACTCTGCGCTGTTTAGAACGATTATTTCTTTCGGTTCTTTATATAGCGCTGAGTCGAATATCCATAACCGATAAAACCACGCCTTCGCTTTGATTCTGTATGCAATGAAATCCATAGGGGCGCTCTAGCAGACAGCGGCGTCCCCGCCACGGCACTAAAGCGGTTTCAACATCAAATCCTGCTGCTCGGCCATCATCTTGTCGTCCCTTCACCAGTCCTTAGAATCCGCCTCCATCAGCTTCGTCCAACTATCGAATCGCTTAGGGAGTTACACCATGATGAACGCCATGCAGATGCCAATGCCGATGATGAACGCCAACATGCCGATGATGCCAATGATGGGCATGCCGATGATGATGGCGACCATGAGCTGCGAAATGATGGACGACGGCATGATGTGCAAAATGATGCCGGCCGCTGGCATGGACATGGCGATGTTCAAGAACAGCGCTGAAATGATGCAGATGATGATGAACTGCGGCATGCCGATGATGATGCATTGCGGCAACATGAGCATGATGTGCATGTCTCAGGCGAGCATGGCCATGCCAATGATGAACATGATGATGCCAATGATGGGCATGCCGATGCCGTCGATGAAGTGCGTGATGGAATGCACGATGATGGCCGACGGCATGATGTGCAAAATCATGCCGATGGCCGGCATGAACATGGACATGATGAAAAGCTGCTGCGCCCTGATGATGAAAATGATGAACGATTGCAGCATGCCGATGATGATGAGCTGCAACGGCATGCCAATGATGTGCTGCACCTGCTGATCCCTGGCAGCAGACATTAAAAAGCCCCCGCGACCTGACGGTTGCGGGGGCTTTTTCATTCTGGCGACACCACAGATCCCACAAGGGATCTCGGTTCGGCGCGATGGAATTCAGTCCAGGCGTTCCGGGTAGGTCACCACCAGATAAGCCACCGCCTCACTGTCGGCGGGGTTGCGATAGCGGTGGGGCTGGTCGGCGTAGAACAGGATCGAGTCGCCGGTGGACAGCAGGTAGCGTTCATCGTTGACGCTGATTTCCAGTACGCCCTGCGACACCACCAGGTTCTCCTGCACACCCGGGCCATGCCCCTCGGAGTGGTCTTCGCCCAACGGGCTCAAACGCAGTTCGTAGAATTCCGATTGGCGTGCCACGTCGAACGGAAACAACGCGCGGCTGACGAAGGCGCCACTGGCGCTGACCAGGCGCTTGCTCTGGTTCGCCGACAGCACGGCCACACCTTCGAAAGCCCGATGCTCGAGAAACGCCGCCACCGAAACCTTCAAGCCCTTGGCAATTTTGCACAGCACTTTGATCGACGGCACGCTGCGTCCGGATTCGATCTGCGCCAGCATCGCCCGACTCACGCCGCACTGCCGGGCCAGGGCGTCGAGGGATAGATGACGCTTGCCCCGCAGCCGTTGCAGGTTCTGCGCGACCCGCTCGCAGATCGGGTCTTCTTCCAGTTGTTCGAGGTTATTCAAGTCCGTCACGGGTTCGCCTGCGCTCACCAGAAAGCGCGAGGGTTGCTGCGCGTTCATGCGTGACGGGTCTCGGTCGACTGGGCGGCCTGGATCCACTGAAAGGCCTGTAGACCCGCGTTGCGTGCGTACATTTCCCACATGGCCCGTGCCCGTTGCTGAGCCTGTTTGCGTTTGCGGTAGCTGGCGAAGTCGATGAGGTTGTCAGTCGGATTCATGGGGCACTTCACTGTGGTGATGAATGACGGGATGAGCTGAGAGTACGTGGATATTTTTATAACTATAAATATTGATTTTGTATTTATTAATTCTATTTGGTTCTTATGAGTGGCCGCGTCAAAGCCCCCGACTGCTCCTGATCAACTCATAGGCCCGACGCACCAGCGGGTTCACGGTGTTGGGCCGAATCCACAAGTGGTAGGTCACGTCCGGCAGCCGTGGCAGGCCATCGTTTTCGCCGAGCACGCGCATGTCCGGGCCGAGCATTTCCATGCTTCTGGGCGTGACGCCCAACCCGGCACGCGTTGCGGCCTTGATCCCGATCAGGTTCGACGCCAGGTACGCCTGGCGCCATGGAATATTGGCGCGTTCCAGCGCCTCCAGGGCGTAGCGACGATAGATACTCGGCTCATCCACCAGAATCAGCGGCAAGGGCTCTTCCGGCGTATGAATGTACTGCGCCGAGCAAATCCACCACACCGGCGAGGTGCGCAAGGCGAAGCCTTCGAGGCTCGGGTCTTCGCGGGTGGAGATCACCATGTCGACCTTGCCCCGATGCAGGTCATCCATCAGAAACGGGCTGCGGCCGACATCGATCTCCAGGCGCAAGCGCGGGGCCGAGCGGGCGATGTGGCTGAGGATCGGCGGCAGGATGGTGTCGGCGATGTCATGCGGCGAGCCGATCCGCAGCACACCGCTCAAGTTGCTTTCGCGCAGGGAATTCAGCGCATCGTCGTTGAGCGAGAGCATCTGCCGCGCATGACGCAACAACTGCAAACCGGCTTCGGTCAGTTGCTTCTGACGCCCGCGCTTCTCGAACAGATTCACCCCCACTTGTTGTTCCAGGCGTTGCATGTGCTGGGTGACCGACGATTGTGTGCGCGCCAGTTGCGCGCCGGCCTCGGCAAAACTGTGGTGATCGACCACGGCAATGAAGGTGCGCAGCAATTCGAGATCGAGGGTAGGTGAGGTCGACATGGCCATTTCCGGGCTGTTTTTATATCAGGGCTGCAAACATAAACATTACATTTGTTTATGTATTTTTGGCGATATTTTAGTGCTAATGCGGTAACTACGGGCACTGTGAGGATTTTCGCTTAGCAGCAATACGGCAAGTTATAACGATATTAGATATTTGAATTTCCGTTACTTCAGGACTGTACCTAGGATGCCGCCTCATCAGGTCGGGGAACGCCGATCATCCATGAGGGGAAATCCATGTTGCTTGAGCGCTCACCTGTAAAACGATGGTTGCCTGTGATGCTGGGCGCCTTGATCTCATTGGCCGCCAGTGCCGGGGCTCAGGCTGATGCCACCCTGGACAAGATCCAGCAACGGCATGTGCTGACGGTGGGGGTCGTACTGTCCGGCGGCCCTTTCGGCAGTATCGATCCGGGTACTCAGAAACCGCGGGGCTTGAACGTCGACCTCGCTCAGGAACTGGGCCGGCAGTTGGGCGCCGAGGTGCAACTGGTGCCGGTATTGCCCGCCAACCGCGTGCAGTTTTTGCAGCAGGGCAAAGTGGATTTGTTGATTGCCAACATGGAATGGACCGCCGAGCGCGGTGAGATCCTCGGTTTTGTGCCGACGCCGTTCTACCGTGTCGGCGGTACCGCGGCGCTGCTCAAGGACAGCAAGATCAGCCGTTGGGAAGACCTCAAGGGCCAGCCCGTCTGCACCTCCCAGGGCAGCAGCTACATCAAGCCGCTCACCGAATTGGGCGTCGAGATCAAGGCCTTCAAGAGCTCGTCCGAATCCTTGCTTGCGCTGCGTGGCAACAACTGCGTCGCGGCAGTGCATGACGCCACGCTGATCAACCCGTTGATCGCCGACAACGCCGAATGGCAGGGCTATCGCGCGCTGAGTCCGGAGCTCAACCCGGCCCCTTCGGTGATCTGGACCCGACCTGGCGAACGCGATACCCAGGCTCGGCTCGACCCCATCGTCAAGGAACTGCACCGCAGCGGCTGGCTGATCGACGCCCAGACCCGCAACCGCATCACCCCCGCGTCACCGGCCTTGGTGGAATTGCAGAAACAGTTCCAGGCCAACGGCGCCTGAGCGGTTCACCTCATCGTTTTCAATAGACCGCCGACGGATTCGGCGGTCGTTCAAGGTAGTCGTGCATGAACCGATATTTTTCCGCTAGAAGCCTGGCCACGCTGTGCCTGGCAGGATGCGCCGTGCTCGGCGCCAGCCTCGCTCAGGCCGATGCCACGCTGGACAAGATCGAACAACGCCACGCGATCAGCGTCGGGGTGATGCTCAGTGGTCCGCCGTTCGGCACCCTCGACCCCAAGACCGGCGAACACCTGGGGTACAACGTCGAACTGGCCAGGGGCATCGCCAAGGCGCTGGGTGTCGAGGCCCAGACTGTTTCGGTGCTGGCACCCAACCGGGTGCAGTTCCTGCAGCAGGGCAAGGTCGACATCCTGATCGCCAATATGCAGTTCACCGAAGAACGCGCCGAGATTCTCGATTACGTGCCCACGCCCTATGAAGAAGTCGGTGGCGCCGCGTTGATTCGCAAGGGTGCGGGTATCACCCAGTGGAGCGACTTGAAGGACAAACCGGTGTGCGTGTCCCAGGGCAGCAACTTCATCAAGCCATTACAGGAAACCTACGGCGCGCAGATCAAGGCGTTTCGCAGCCAGTCCGAATCGCTGTTGTCGTTGCGCGGCAATGGCTGCGTGGCGGCGGTGCATGTCAGCCCGACCATGCATACCTTATTGAGCGATGCCGAGTGGGCCGGGTATGAAATTCCGCTGCCGGGTGACTTGATCCCGTCGAACTCGGTGATCTGGATACGCAAGGGCGAGCACGATACCCAGGCGAAGCTGGATGCCATCGTGCGCGACTGGCACCGCAGCGGCTGGCTGATCGAATTGGGCGAACGCACGGGCATGGCACCGTCGCAAGCCTTGCGTGACCTGCACGAGCAATACCGCAACGCGGCACCGCTGGCAGTGCGGTCATGAGTCGACCGTTGTTCGTGGCCTTGCAGCAACTGCTCGGCGCCCGTCATGTGCAGACCAGCGAAGAGGCCGCGCCGTACCTGACCGACAAACAGGGCCGTTACGTGGGGCAGGTGATTGCCGCCGTGCACCCGGCAAGCACCGAAGAAGTTGCGGCGGTGGTGCGCGCGTGCGTGGCCTGCGATACGCCGGTGGTGGTGCAGGGCGGCAACACCGGGCTGATGGGCGGCGCGACTCCGGACGCCAGTGGCCGCGCGGTGTTGTTGCTGCTCGACCGGATGAATCGCGTTCGGGCAGTGGACACCGACAACGACACCCTGACCGTCGAGGCGGGCTGCATTCTGCACACCATTCAGGGCGTCGCCCGCGATGCCGGGCGCCTGTTCCCGCTGAGTCTGGGCGCCGAAGGCAGCTGCACCATTGGCGGCAATCTGGGCACCAATGCCGGTGGCACGGCGGTGCTGCGCTATGGCAATACCCGCGAATTGACCCTTGGTCTGGAAGTGGTCACCGCCCAGGGCGACATCTGGAATGGCCTGCGCGGTTTGCGCAAGGACAACACCGGCTACGACTTGCGCGACCTGTTCATCGGCAGCGAAGGCACCCTCGGCATCATCACCGCCGCCACCCTGAAACTGTTCCCGTTGCCCAAGGCCCAGGCCACAGCGCTGTTGGCCTTCGACTCGCTGGCCCAGACGGTGACGTTCCTGTCCCATGCCCGCGCCGGTTTCGGTGCCAGCCTGACCGCGTTCGAACTGCTCAGTGCCGGGTGCCTTGCGTTGCTGCGCGAGCAATTTCCCGAAGGCCCACAACCCTTTTCCGGTGCGCGTCAGCCTTGGTTCGCGTTGTTGGAATTGTCCGATAACCACAGCGAAAGCCATGCCCGCGAAGCGTTTGAACAGGTACTGGGCGAGGCCTACGAGCAGAGCCTGCTGGCCGATGCGCTGATCGCCGAAAGCCTCGCCCAGAGCCAGGCGTTTTGGCTGTTACGCGAGAACATGAGCGAGGCGCAGAAGCGTGCCGGTCGCAACATGAAGCACGACATCTCGGTGCCGATTTCCCAGGTCGTGGCATTTGTCGCCCATACCGATGCGCTGTTGCAGCGCCATTTCCCTGGTGTGCGGCATTACACCTTCGGCCATCTGGGCGACGGTAACCTGCATTACAACGTCGCCCATCCGCACAACTCAACGGTCGAGGCGCACATGGCCCATTACGCAGCACTCAGCCAACTGGTGCACGACAGCGCCCACGCTCACGGCGGCTCCATTAGCGCCGAGCACGGTGTCGGCCAGCGCAAACGGGACATGCTCGGGCGCTACAAAAGCCCGGTGGAACTCGACCTGATGCGCCGGATCAAGCAAGCGCTGGACCCGAACAATCTGCTGAACCCCGGCAAGGTTTTGAAGGGGAGTCAGTCATGACGCTTCGTCTGTCCAAACGCGTACAGCACGTCTCGCTGTCGGCCAATGCCGCCGCGAAATCTCAAGCCACGGCATTGCGCGAGGCTGGTCGCGACATCCTCGACCTGACCACCGGCGAGCCGGATTTTGACACCCCGGAGCACATCAAGCAGGCCGCTTATGCCGCCATCGCCGCCGGTGCCACCAAGTACACGCCGACACCGGGCGTGAAGGCCTTGCGCATCGCGGTGCAACGCAAACTCCAGCAGGAAAACCAGCTGGACTATCCGCTGGAATCGATCGTGATTGCCAACGGTGCCAAACAGATCATCTTCAATGCCTTTGCCGCCACCCTCGACGACGGCGATCAGGTGCTGGTGCCAACGCCGTACTGGCCGTCGTTCCCGGACAGCGTGCGCTTCAACGGCGGCGAACCGGTGTTTATCGAATGTGGACTGGCGCAGGGCTGCAAACTGACGGCCGAACAATTGGAGCAACGGATTGGCGAACGGACTCGCTGGCTGATCCTCAACGGCCCCGGCAACCCCAGCGGCGCGGTGTATAGCGCGGCCGAACTGCGCGCCCTGGCCGAGGTGCTGCGGCGCCATCCCCACGTGCTGATTCTGCTGGATGAACTCTACGAACATATCCGTTTCGACGGTTTGCCTGCCCAGAGCCTGCTCAACGTTGCGCCGGATTTGCAGGCGCGCTGCCTGCTGGTGGGCGGCGTGTCCAAGACCTATGCCATGACCGGTTGGCGCATCGGTTTCGGCGCCGGGCCGCAAGCGCTGACTCTTGCGATGACGGTGGTGCAATCGCAATCCACCTCGGGTGCTTCCTCGGTCGGACAAGCCGCCGCTTTGGCCGCATTCGAAGGTGGACTGGATTTCTTGCGGTCGCAAGTCGCGGCCTATCAACAACGCCGGGATTCACTGGTCAGCGCCTTACGCGAAGTGGACGGTCTTGAAGTGCTCGAACCTCAAGGTGGTTTCTTTGTGTTTGTGCGCTGCGCCGGGTTGTTGGGGCGCTATCGCCCGGACGGTCAACGTCTGCAAAGCGATGCCGACGTCGTCGCGTATTTGCTGGAAGAGGGCGTGGCCGGCGTGGCGGGCAGCGCTTATGGCTTGTCGCCGTGGTTTCGCCTGTCCATTGCCACGGCGACCGACACCGTAGTCGAAGCCGGATGCCGCATCGCTCAAGCCTGCAGGCAATTGCGGGGCGAACCATGAGTCATTTGTTGGAGCTATTCGTCCACTGGGCCGCCGGATTCGGCCTGAACTACGGCTTTCTGCTGGACGCTTATCAACGCGGAACCCTGGAGCAGGGCGCGCTGACCACGGTGTTGCTGTGCCTCTTCACTATCGTCGGCAGCCTGTTGGCGGGCGTCGGTTTGGCGGCGATGTTGACCTCGGGCAAACCCTGGCTGGCAAAACCTGCGCGGGTGTTTGTCGAAGTCACCCGCAACACGCCGACCCTGGTGCAGCTGTATTGCGCATTTCTGGTCCTGAACATGCTGCTGACCCAGGCCGTCGGCGCGGCCAACCCGCTGACGCCGTTCGCCTGGGTGGTGATCGTGATTTCGCTGCACAAAGGCGCGTTTCATGCCGAAGCCTTGCGCGCCGGGATCGAAGCGGTGCCGGCGGTAACAATCGAGGCGGCCAGTTCACTGGCATTCAGTAGCCGCCAGTTGCTGTGGAATGTGCAACTGCCGCTGGCCTTGCGCTTCGCCTTGCCGTCGCTGATCAACAACCTGATCGACCTGGTAAAAATGACCGCTGTCGCCTCGGCCATTGCCGTCGGCGACATCACCTACGCGGCGATCATGATCTGGACCCAGAGCGATAACGTGTTGGAGCTGATGATTCTGATCCTGACGTTTTTCGGCCTGCTGAGTTTTACCGTCAATTGTGTG
Source organism: Pseudomonas sp. Pseusp18 (assembly GCF_059506005.1). Classification (NCBI taxonomy): domain Bacteria; kingdom Pseudomonadati; phylum Pseudomonadota; class Gammaproteobacteria; order Pseudomonadales; family Pseudomonadaceae; genus Pseudomonas; species Pseudomonas sp. Pseusp18. Next base: position 3,856,173 of record NZ_CP169240.1, on the reverse strand, counting down.
GGTCGCCTGCTCGAAGCGCGCCTGAGGATGCCCGGCTATGGCCATTGAATCGTCCGTCACCGCGCCGTTGGCCTGGCCGCGTCGGCATGGAGGCAAGTTGCTGCTGTTGGTGGGTAGCATGCTCTGGTTGGTGTATTTCGTGCCGCACAGTCCGGTACTCAAGGCTTTGTTGCAGTGGTCGCCGGCCTTGGTCGCCGGGTTTGGCCAGAACATTCTGATCAGTCTGGTGGCAATCGGGCTGGGCTCGTTGCTGGGGTTGTTGGTCGGTGCCCTGACGTTGTCGCCGTTGTGGCTGTTGCGCTTGCCGGCGCGGATCTGGGTGCAGATTTTTCGCAATGCGCCGTGGCTGGTGCTGATCTATTTCACCACCTATGTGTTCCCGTTCGAGATCCACATCGGCAGCACTTATGTCTCGTTCCCGGATTGGGTCAAGGTCACGATTGGCCTGGCGTTGCCGGCGAGCGCCAACGTTGCGGAGATCTTCCGTGGCGCCGTCGCCTCGATCCCCAGTACCCAATGGGAAGCGGCGCGATCCCTGGCCTTCACTCGCGGGCAGATTTTTCGTTCGATCATCCTGCCGCAGTGCTTCAAGCGCATGTTGCCGCCGTGGATGAACCTCTACGCGGTGATCACCATGGGCACTGCACTGGCGTCGCTGGTGGGCGTGCATGATGTGATCGACACCGCGCAAATCGCCAGCAACACGGTGAACCTCACCGGCTTCACCGTGGTGATTTACCTGAGCCTGCTGGTGCTGTTCTTTGCTTATTGCTACCCGATTTCCCGACTCACCCAACGCCTGGAGCGACGTTATGCCTTCTACTGAAACCGTCGCCGAGCCTCTGGTCAGCCTGCGCGACCTGCACCTGTCGTTTGGCAGTAACCCGGTGCTCAAGGGCATCGACCTTGACGTGCATCGCGGCCAGGCCGTGTCGATCATCGGCCCGTCCGGCTCCGGCAAGTCGACGATCCTGCGCTGCATCACCGGTTTGTTGCAGCCCCAACGCGGCACCATCCGCGTCGGCAGCACTGAGGTTCACACCCTGGCCCAGGAAACCCAGCGCATCGAGTTACGCAAGCGTGTGGGGTTTGTGTTCCAGCAGTACAACCTGTTCCCGCATTTGTCGGTGCTGGAGAACCTGATGATCGCCCCGCGCAAAGTGCTGGGGCGCAATCGCGCCGAGGCCGAGAAAGACGCCCGCGCCTTGCTGGCCAAGGTGCGCATGGAGCACAAGGCCGATGCTTATCCGGGGCAACTCTCCGGCGGTCAGCAACAGCGGGTGGCGATTGCCCGGGCGTTGGCCATGCGTCCGGAATTGATCCTGTTCGATGAGGTGACTTCTGCCCTCGATCCGGAAACTGTTGGCGAGGTGCTGACGGTGATTCGCGAGCTGACCGAAGAGGGCATGACCTGTGTGTTGGTGACCCATGAAATGCGTTTCGCCGAAGAGATCAGCGACATCGTCTACTTCACCGAAAACGGCGTGATTGTCGAATGCGGCAGTGCCGAGCAGATCTTCCAGTACCCCACCAGTGAGCGGACCCAGGAGTTTCTGCGTCACGCCCTGGTCGATCCGGGACGCCGTCCCCGTGTCGCCAACGATCCGTATCTGTTGAGTAACCTGAGCCGCTACAGCCTGTCCGTCTAATACCGAGGAGTCTGTTCATGAGTACCGATAACCGTGCCGCCGTCATCGAGGATTTCCTCAAGAAAATCCGCGTCATCCATCAGCGTGGCGTCGACCGTGCCGCGTTGACGGAGATCGTCGCCTTGCTCGAAACCCTGGCCGAGCGCCGCGATCTGTTCAATTTCGACGTGTTCCCGGCGCCAGTGCCGGGGCAGGGCAGCACCGCGTTTCGCTACCGTCTGAACGACGATGGCGACACGCCGACGTTGTACCTCAACTCATTGTTGCCGGGTAAAAGTACGATCCCGCACAACCACGAAACCTGGGCAATCATCAGCGCCGTCGAAGGCCAGGAAATCAACTACGTCTACACCCGTGATGACGAGGGCCGCGAGCCCGGGTTCACCACGTTGCACCTGGAAAAAGAAGTGATCGTGCAACCCGGCACGTCGATCTCGTTTCTCGGTGAAGACCTGCATGGCATCCGTGTCGAAGGCGAGCAGCCGACCCTGCATTTCCACCTGTATGGCTTGCCGCTGGAATCGCTCAACGGCCGCTACGGGGTCGAGGCCGACGGGCGCATTCTCAATTACAACGCCTCGCAAATGGCGCCGTCGATCAAGGCCTACACATGAATCGGACCGTAACCCCAGGGCAACTGCAGCAATGGCTGTTCGACGGGCAGGAAATTGCCCTGTTTGATGTGCGTGAGCATGGCCAATATGGCGAAGCCCACCTGTTTCACGGGGTGAACCTGCCCTACAGTCGCCTGGAGCTGGAGGTCCGACGCCTGGCGCCGAATCCTCAGGTGCGGCTGGTGATTTATGACCAGAACGGCGGGGACATCGCGGTGCGCTCTGCTCGGCGTTTGCAGGCGCTGGGGTACAGCCGCGTGCATGTTCTCGACGGCGGTGCCGATGCCTGGCAGGCGGCAGGCCTGCAACTGTTCGCGGGTGTGCATGTGCCGTCCAAAGCCTTTGGCGAGTTGGTGGAAGAGGCCAGTGATACGCCGCATGTCACCGCCAGGCAGCTGGCCGAATGGCAAGCCCGGGGCGAGCCGCTGGTGGTGCTGGACGGTCGGCCGTTCGACGAGTACCGCAAGATGACCATTCCCGGTTCTGTCTGCTGCCCGAATGGCGAACTGGGCTATCGCGTACAGGATCTGGTGCCGGACGACAGCACGCCGATCGTGGTCAATTGCGCCGGTCGAACCCGCAGCATTATCGGCGCCCAGACCTTGATCAATCTGGGGTTGAAGAACCCGGTCTACGCCTTGGAAAACGGTACGCAGGGCTGGTACCTGGAAGATTTCCGGCTGGAGCATGGCAGCACTCGCCGCTATGCCGATGAGGTGTCATCGAAGACCTTGCCGCAACAACGCCTCGCCGCGGCACAACTGGCCGAGCGGGCCGGGGTAAAAACCGTTGCGGCGGCGCAGGTCGAGCAGTGGGCAGGGGAGGCCGCACGCAGTTTGTTTCTGTGCGATGTGCGCACTGCCGAGGAGTTTGTCGCCGGCAGTCTGTCGGGTGCGCAACACACGCCGGGTGGGCAGTTGATTCAGTCTACCGACCTGTACATCGGCGTGCGTCAGGCGCGGTTGGTGCTGATCGACAGCGATGGTATACGGGCACCGATCGTTGCCAGTTGGCTTCGGCAGTTGGGGCATGAAGCTTATGTGCTGGAAGGTGGGGTGAGTAGCGGTCTGGCGTTGCCGACGCATGAGACGCCCGCACACGAAGCGTTGCCGGTCATCACGGCGCAAGCCCTGGCCGATGCGTTGAAGGACAGAGCGGTGGCATTGATTGACCTGCGTCCGAGCATGACCTTCCGCAAAGGTCATATCGCCGGCTCACGCTGGTCGATCCGTTCGTTGCTGGCAAGTGAAGTGGCCGGTGAACAGCGACCTCTGGTGTTGCTGGCCGATGACCCGCAACTGGCCGCTTTCGCGGTGCTGGAATTGCCCGATGTTCAACGTGCGCAAACCCGGTTGTTGAGCGGCGGTGTCGACGCCTGGCGCGCGGCGGGTTTTGCGTTGCAAGAGGATGCCAACACGCCGCCCGATCTGCAGTGCATCGATTTTCTGTTCTTTACCCATGATCGCCACGCCGGCAACAAAGACGCGGCGCGTCAGTATTTGGCTTGGGAAATCGGCCTGTTGGCGCAAATGAGCGCAGACGAAATCGCCAGCCTGAAACCGCTGCGTGCGCCGTCTCAAGCGACTCGTGATGCGCGGGTGCGTACCCGTCTGGTGCAGGCGGCGCGTACCGAAAAGGGCAGTGGCAGTCGAGGTGTCAACGTGCCCGTCACTCGTTTGAGCACGGTGCTGTTCGACAACCTGGCGCAGATGCGCGATGCCCGTGCTCGCCGTGACCGGGAGCGGGTGCTGAGCTATGGCGCTCGGGGCAATCCGACCGCTTTTGCCTTGGAAGACCTGGTGACGGAACTGGAGGGCGGTTACCGCACCCGCCTGTTCGGCACCGGACTGGCGGCGGTGGCGCAGACGTTCCTGGCCTACCTGCGGCCCGGCGATCATGTACTGATCACCGACGCGGTGTATGCGCCCGTGCGGCGTCTGGCCCGCGAACTGCTTGAGCCGTTCGGTATCCAGGTCAGCTACTTCGCGCCTGACGGCAACGGCCTGCAAGCGCAACTGCAAGCCAACACCAAAATGGTCTACACCGAAGTGCCCGGCTCGCTGCTGTATGAACTCAGCGACCTGCCGGCCATCGCCGCGCTGTGCAAACCACGAGGCATTCTGCTGGCCGTCGATAACACCTGGGGCTCGGGCTACCTGTACCGGCCGCTGACGCTGGGCGCGGACATCTCGATCATGGCGTTGACCAAGTACCTGTGCGGCCACAGCGATGTGGTCATGGGCAGCGTCTGTACCCGGCAAGAAGTCTGGCAGCCGCTGGCGTCCATGAGCGACACCTTTGGCATCGCCGTCAGCCCCGACGACGCCTGGCTGGTGCTGCGCGGCGCCCGAACCCTGGCGCCACGCCTGGAGGTGCACGAACGCCAGGCCCTGGAAATCGCTCATTGGCTACAGGCGCAACCGCAGGTGAAACGGGTGTTCCATCCGGCGTTGCCCGATCATCCCCATCATGCACTGTGGCGGCGGGACTACACGGGCAGTAACGGACTGCTGTCCTTCGAACTGCGCGATGCCGACGCCACGTACGTAGAGCGCTTCATCGATGCGTTGCAGGTGTTTGGTCTGGGCGCGTCCTGGGGCGGCTATGAAAGCCTGATCACCGTCGCCGACACCCAGGATCGCAACAGTGCGGCAGATCGCGCATTGAACCCGGTGCTGCGGTTGCACATTGGCCTGGAAGATGTCGATGCGTTGACCGAGGATTTGCAACGCGGGTTCGCCGCTATCGCGGACTAGGGCTTGCGCAGCGATCCGTAGCAGCTGTCGAGCTTGCGAGGCTGCGTTCGGCTGCGCAGCAGTCGTGAATCCGGCTAACGCGACTCGCCTGACACACCGCAAGCTCTGGTTTGACGACTGCTTCGCAGCCGAACGCAGCCTCGCAAGCTCGACAGCTGCTACAAAGAGTGCGCTGCGGCTTAATTTGCCGGCATTAGGACTTGCGCAACAGGAGCAACGCCAGCGCCGCAGCCGCCAGCACCGCACCGGCAATGAAGGTGCTGGCGGAACCCGAGGTTTCCCACAGTGCGCCGGCCAGTACGCTGGCGATCAACAGGCACACGCCGCTGATCAGATTGAACAGGCCGAACGCAGTGCCCCTGAGATGTTCGGGGGCGGTGTCGGCGATCAGCGTCGCGAGAATGCCCTGGCTGAACCCCATGTGCAGGCCCCACAGGGCCACGCCTGCCAGCATGGTCATGATTGAGTCCGCTTGCGCCAGCAGCAGGTCCGCCAGGATCAGTAATCCCATGCCGACACACAGCAACTTGGTGCGGCTGATCCGGTCGGACAACCAGCCGGCAGGGTAGGCCGACACCGCATACAGCAGCGACATGACCACCATCACCATCGGCACCCAAGTGGCCGTCAGGCCTGTTTGCTGGGCTTTCAAGACCAGAAAGGCCTCGCTGAAACGGGCCAGCGTGAAGAGCCCGCCGACGATCACCACCCACCAATAGCCGCGGGAAAACTCCCGTAAAACTTTCCAGTGGATAGGCGAGCGAAAGGTGTGCTTCCCGGTGACATCGGTAGGTTCTTTGACGCCACCGACAATCAGCGCCACCGATATCACCGCAGGGATCACCGCAAACCACAACACCAGATGGATCTGCCCGAGCCAGAGCATCAGCATGATCGCCAGAACCGGACCCAGAATCGCCCCCACGGTGTCCATCGACTGGCGCAAGCCAAAGCAGGCGCCACGGATTTCGGCGGGGGCGACATCGGCGACCAGCGCATCGCGCGGCGCGCCACGAATGCCTTTGCCGATGCGGTCCAGAAAACGCGCGGTGAACACCAGGTCTACCGACTGCGCGAGAGGGAAGAGCGGTTTCGACAACGCCGCCAGACCGTAGCCCATCAACAGCAGGCCTTTACGCCGGCCGATAAAGTCGCTGATGGCGCCGGAGAATATCTTGACCACCATCGCCGTCGCCTCGGCAATGCCTTCGATCACCCCGACGGTCAGTGCGCTGGCGCCCAAGGTGGTGACCAGAAACACCGGCAGCAGGCTGTGCACCAGCTCGGAAGACAGGTCCATGAACAGGCTGACAAAGCCCAGGGCCCAGACTGTTCGTGGGATGCGCAGTGGCGTGGATTGGGCGTTGGCGAGGTTTTTGTTCACATCGAGTCCTCATCTGAACACCGGTCGTTGGTGGGCTGTCGCAGCCTGCGTGTGTTTGATTGTGGGCCAAAAGTCTGTCGATGTATCGCGAGGCCGTGCTTGCACCGTGCGATATGTTTTTCACCCAGCTGTCATTGTAAGCAACGATTCCTCTGGCTAGACTTCGGCCCATGAAACGTTATTTGCGGTGTTGCCTCATTTTCCTGATGTGCTTCGCGCTTCCGCTGAGTGGAATGGCGGGCATTCAGGCGCCCACGGAGCCTTGCCCGATGAAAACCACGGGCATGGCGATGATGGGCGACATGGACCAAGACTGCTGCCAGGACATGAGCACCCCGGCCGAGCACGGCAAAGCCTGTAAGCCCGGCCAGGAGTGCAAGACCGGCGGCATGCTGCAAGTCAGCATCGCCAAACCTCCAGTCACCTTGTTCAACCCCGTCGTAACCACGTTTTTTGTAGACGCACTGCCTGTCCAGACCCCGTCCGGGGTATGGCGACCCCCTCGCGCCTGATTCCTGTTCCACGCTGAGCCCCATTCCGCCTTCACGGGATGGCGTTGCTGTGCGCCTTTGAAAGCGCGCAGTGGATCATCACAGGAATTGTGAACATGAACTCCATGTGCTTTCGCACAGGGTGGCCGCTGGCGGCTGCCCTGGCGGCAAGCGTGCTGGCCTTGCCGTGCGCTGCTGCCCCATTGACTCTCGACGAAGCCCTGCGGCTGGCTGACGACAACGCGCCGTCCCTCACAGCCCAGGCCGAAAAACTCCAGGCGGCCAGAAGCGCTGCCATTCCTGCCGGCGAGTTGCCCGACCCCAAGCTGGTGCTGGGGGTGCAGAACTTTCCGGTGGGCGGTCCCGATCGCGGGACGCTGGATCACGATTTCATGACCATGCAAACGGTCGGTGTGATGCAGGAAGTGCCCAATGGTGACAAGCGTCGGGCGCGTACTGAAGTTGCCGAGGCCGCGGTTGAGCTGGCCGCTGCGCAAGGGCGTGTCGAACGCCTGAATGTACGGCAGGCCACGGCGCTGGCCTGGATCGGCAGTTATTCGGTGGAGCTGAAACAGACGCTGTTCCAGGCGTTTTACCGCGAGAATCGGTTGTTGGCCGACACCGTTCGTGCACAGATCGCCAGCGGTCGGGCTCAGCCTGCCGATGCGGTGACACCGAAACAGGAAGCGGCGCAACTGGAAGAGCAACAAGACCAATTACTGCTGCAACGTGCGCAAGCCCGCGCGGCACTCAAGCGCTGGATTGGTTCTGCCGCCAACGAACAACCGGTCGGAAACTGGCCGCAATGGCCCATCGATACGTCGGGTTACGTCCACAAGCTTGAGCATCACCCCTCATTGGCGGCGTTTGCGCCAATGACCCGTGAGGCGCAGGCCAAAGTTCGTGAGGCCGAGGCTGACAAACGGTCCGACTGGAGTTGGGAGGTCGATTATCAGCGGCGCGGTCGGGAATTTGGCGACATGGTCAGCGTGCAATTCACCTTCGATCTGCCGCTGTTCCCCGACACCCGGCAGAACCCGAAGATCGCGGCAAAGCGTGCTGAGCTGAATCAACTGGAGGCCGAACGCGAAGCCCTGACCCGTGAGCACACCCAGCAACTGGAAGAACAACTGGCCGACTATCAACGGCTCGACCGTGCTGTGCGGCGTTATCAGGAAAGCCTGTTGCCGCTGGCCAAAGAAAAGGTCGAGTTGCTCATGGCCAGTTACCGAGCGGGTAAAGCTGATTTGTCGGCCGTCGTCGCCGCCCGGCGTGAATTGATCGACGCCCGCCTGAAACAGATCGATGTCAACGAACAGAAAGCGCTGACCAGTGCTCGGCTGTATTTTGCGTATGGGGAGGCGGGTCAATGAGCATTCAGCGTTTCAAAGGTGTTCTGTGGGTTGGTGGCGCACTGGCGCTGGGCGGTGTCTGCGGTTACTGGCTTGCCCATAAAGCTGAGCCCGTCGTTCAAGGCACCATGACCCAGGACGAGCGCAAGGCCTTGTACTGGTACGACCCGATGTACCCGCAGCAAAAGTTCGACAAGCCCGGCAAGTCGCCTTTCATGGACATGGAACTGGTGCCGCGCTACGCCGACGGCGCCCGGGACACAGCCGCGGTGCAGATCGACGCGAGCGTGACGCAGAACCTGGGCGTTCGTCTGGCTACCGTAACCCGTGGCGCTCAGGCTTCCAGCCTCGAAGCGGCAGGCGTGCTGACCTACAACGAACGGGATGTCGCGGTGATCCAGGCACGCACGCCGGGTTTTGTCGAACGGGTGTATGCCCGTGCACCGGGCGATGTACTCAAGGCTGGCGCGCCATTGGCGGACATTCTGGTGCCTGAATGGGCCGCGGCCCAGGAAGAGTTCCTGGCACTCAAAAACGTGGGCGATGCCGGCCTGTTGGCGGCGGCCCGTCAACGCCTGCGTCTGACCGGAATGCCGGCGGCGTTGATCGCTCAAGTTGAGCGCAGCGGCAAGGTGCAGGCAAACCAGACCATCACCACTCCCACTGCCGGCGTGTTGCAGGAGTTGAATGTACGTGCCGGCATGACCCTGGCCGTCGGCGAGACGCTGGCCAGGGTCAACGGCCTTGATCGTGTGTGGCTGGCGGTGGCCGTGCCGGAGTCGGCAGCCGGGGGAGTCGAGGTCGGCCAGACGGTAGAGGCCAGGCTGGCGGCGTTCCCTGACGCAATCCTTCACGGTACGGTCAGTGCGATCCTGCCGCAAACCAGCGCGGACAGCCGAACCGTCAGCGTGCGGGTTGAATTGCCCAATCCTGACGGCCGCTTGCGCCCGGGCCTCACGGTGCAGGTGCGGTTGAATCGGTCGACTGAGCAAAGCGTGTTGTGGGTGCCGAGTGAGGCATTGATTCGCACCGGGCGACGCGTGTTGGTGATGCTTGCCGAAGACGGCGGGCGCTATCGCCCGGTAGAGGTGCGGGCAGGTCAGGAAAACGATGGGCAAACAGCGGTTCTGAACGGTCTGGAGGAGGGGCAACAGGTGGTGAGTTCGGGCCAGTTCTTGCTCGACTCGGAAGCCAGTCTCAAAGGGCTGACTGTTCAGCCCCTGGAACAAACCGGAGCCCAGCCATGATTGCCGCGCTGATTCGCTGGTCCGTGGCTAATCGTTTCCTGGTGCTGCTGGCGACCTTGTTTGTCACGGCCTGGGGCGTCTGGTCAGTCCAAAGTACCCCCATCGATGCACTGCCGGATCTCTCTGATGTTCAAGTGATCATCCGTACACCCTATGCAGGCCAGGCGCCGCAGATTGTCGAGAACCAGGTGACCTATCCCCTGGCAACCACCATGTTGTCGGTACCCGGTGCGAAGACCGTTCGCGGCTATTCCTTTTTCGGTGACAGCTTTGTCTACGTGTTGTTCGAGGATGGAACCGATATGTATTGGGCGCGCTCGCGGGTGCTGGAGTACCTGAGCCAGGTCCAGAGTCGCCTGCCGGCCAGCGCCAAACCGGCATTGGGGCCGGATGCCACCGGGGTTGGCTGGATCTATCAGTACGCCCTGGTGGATCGCAGCGGCGGGCATGACCTCGCACAACTGCGCGCCCTGCAGGACTGGTTCCTCAAGTTCGAACTCAAGACGCTGCCCAACGTTGCCGAAGTGGCCACCGTGGGCGGGATGGTCAAGCAATATCAGGTTCAGCTCGACCCGCTGAGAATGGCCAGCCTGGGGATCACACAGGCCCAGGTCACCGAGGCGATCGGCAAGGCCAATCAGGAAACCGGCGGAGCTGTGCTGGAGATGGCTGAAACCGAGTTTATCGTGCGCGCTTCGGGCTATCTGAAGACCCTTGATGACTTCCGTGCCATCCCCCTCAAGCTCGGCGTGGGCAGCGTGCCTGTCACCCTCGGCGATGTGGCGACGATTCAACTGGGGCCGGAGATGCGTCGTGGTATCACTGAACTCGACGGCAAAGGCGAGACCGTGGGCGGCGTGGTTATTTTGCGCAGTGGCAAGAATGCCCGCGAAACCATTGCGGCGGTTAAAACGAAGCTCGATGAATTGAAACGCAGCTTGCCGACCGGTGTGGAGATTGTCACCACCTACGACCGCAGCAAGTTGATCGATCGAGCCGTGGAGAACCTCACCCACAAGTTGATCGAGGAGTTCATCGTCGTCGCGCTGGTCTGCGGGATTTTCTTGTGGCATCTACGCTCGGCGCTGGTGGCAATCATCTCTTTGCCGATTGGGGTGCTGATTGCTTTTATCGTCATGCGTCATCAAGGGATAAACGCCAACATCATGTCCCTGGGCGGGATCGCGATTGCCATCGGTGCGATGGTCGATGCCGCGGTGGTGATGATCGAGAACGCCCACAAGAAGATCGAGGCCTGGCACATCGCTCATCCGTCGGAAGCACTCAAAGGTGAACGTCACTGGCAAGTGATGATCGACGCGGCGGTGGAGGTAGGGCCGGCGCTGTTCTTTTGTCTGTTGATCATCACGCTGTCGTTTATTCCGGTGTTTACTCTGGAGGCTCAGGAAGGGCGCTTGTTCGGACCCCTGGCGTTCACCAAAACCTACGCCATGGCCGCCGCGGCAGGGCTGTCGGTGACTCTGGTGCCGGTGTTGATGGGCTACTGGATTCGCGGGCGGATCCCTGACGAACGACAGAACCCGCTGAATCGCTGGTTGATCAGGCTCTATCAACCGTTGCTGGACGCAGTGCTGCGCCGACCGAAAATCACCCTGTTGGCTGCGTTGCTGATCTTTTTCAGCGCGTTGTGGCCGTTGTCTCGCTTAGGGGGCGAGTTCCTGCCGCCGCTGGATGAAGGTGATCTGCTGTACATGCCCTCGGCGTTGCCGGGATTGTCTGCACAGAAAGCGGCGCAGTTGCTCCAGCAGACGGACCGGCTGATCAAAACCGTGCCGGAAGTCGAACACGTTTTCGGCAAGGCCGGTCGTGCCGAAACCGCCACCGACCCGGCACCGCTGGAGATGTTCGAAACCACCATCCAGTTCAAGCCACATGAACAATGGCGCCCAGGTATGACCCAGGAAAAACTGGTGGAAGAACTGGATCGAGTGGTGCGTGTCCCGGGGCTGACCAATATCTGGATTCCGCCGATCCGCAACCGCATCGATATGCTCGCCACCGGTATCAAAAGCCCGATCGGAATCAAGGTTTCCGGTAGCGATCTGGCACAAATCGACGTGGCCACGCAGGGTGTCGAGCGCGCTGCCAAAGGCGTACCGGGCGTCAGTTCCGCGCTGGCCGAGCGTTTGACCGGCGGGCGCTATATCGATGTGGACATTGACCGTAAGGCTGCCGCTCGTTACGGACTGAATATTGCCGATGTGCAATCGATCGTGGCCGGTGCCATCGGCGGTGAAAACGTTGGGGAAACCATCGAGGGGCGTGCGCGTTTTCCGATCAATGTGCGTTATCCCCGCGAGTGGCGTGATTCTCTCGGCGCTCTGGAGCAACTGCCGATCTACACGCCGCTGGGAAGCCAGATCACTCTCGGCACGGTGGCCAAGGTCAAGGTGACCGACGGGCCACCGATGCTCAAGAGTGAAAACGCCCGACCTTCCGGCTGGGTGTATATCGACGTGCGTGGGCGGGACATCGCCTCAGTGGTCGCCGACCTGCGTCGGGTGGTCAATGAGCAGGTCAAATTGCAGCCCGGCATGAGCCTCAGCTATTCCGGGCAGTTCGAGTTCCTCGAACGGGCCAACGCGCGACTCAAGCTGGTAGTGCCGGCCACGCTGCTGATCATTTTTGTGCTGCTTTACCTGACGTTCGCGCGTTTCGACGAAGCCTTGCTGATTATGGCAACACTGCCTTTTGCCCTTGCGGGCGGTGTGTGGTTTCTCTATTGGCTCGGCTTCAATCTGTCGGTGGCCACGGGTGTCGGCTTCATTGCGCTGGCCGGTGTGTCCGCCGAGTTTGGCGTGATCATGCTGCTCTATCTGAAGAACGCCTGGGCCGAGCGTGAAGACGCTGGCGATTGCACTGAGCGCGGGCTGGTCGCCGCGATTCGTGAGGGGGCGGTGCAACGCGTCCGACCCAAGGCCATGACGGTGGCGGTGATCATTGCCGGTCTGTTACCGATCCTGCTGGGCGGCGGCACCGGCAGTGAGGTCATGAGTCGCATCGCCGCGCCGATGGTCGGCGGAATGATCACTGCGCCCTTGCTTTCTCTGTTCGTCATCCCGGCGGCGTATCGCTTGATGCGCCGCCGTCAGCTCCTGCTTGAACCCAACCACACTCAAGGAAAAATCCAATGAAACTGACTCTGATCGCAACGGCAAGCACCTTGGTCGCGCTTGCTTTTCCTGCCCACGCAGCGCAGATGCCGGGTATGAAGATGGACGATATGAACATGGACGGCACACCGACGAAGCAGCAGGCAGCGCAGGCGCCAGTGGCTAAAGCGACGGGAACGGTCAAAGCCATCGACAGTACGAAACACACACTGACCATTGCTCACGGTGCTGTGCCGGCAGTGCAATGGCCGCCGATGACCATGGGGTTTCGGGCCACAGAGGAGCAACTGGCCTCGGTGAAGGTCGGGGATAAGGTGAACTTCGAATTTCAGCTTGAGGGTGCGACCGCTACGATCACATCGATTGAAATCGTGAAATAGCGCTCAGCGCTCCCGGCGGCACGAATGCGATTCGGCCGCCGGGCCCTCTGGTTCAAAGGTTCTGGCTGAGAAACAGCAACGTATTGCCATGCGCCTCGACCGCCGCCCGCTGGTTGTAGCTGTCACGGTGCGAGCAGTTGAAGCCATGTTCGGCACCCGGATAGACCTCGATATCGACATCGTCGTTGAACTCGAAACGCTCGGCGATTTGCTTCACGGCATCGATGGGGATGTGGCTGTCCTGTTCGCCGAAGTGCATCAGCAGCGGCACCTTGATTTCACTGGCTCGATCCAGCTGGTTCTGAATGCCGCCGCCGTAATAGGCGATCGCCACGTCGACGAAACCGTTGGCCGCGGTGTTGTACGACAGCATGCCACCGAAGCAGAAACCAATGGAGGCGATCCTGCCGTCCAGCCCGGTATGTGTCTTCAGAGTGTCGATGGCCAGTTTGATGTCGGCCTGGGCCTTGGTGATGTCGGTGGCGTTCATCAATTCGACAGCGCGTTTCCAGCCGGCTTCGTCGTAGCCCAGTTCGATACGGTGGCCGTGGCGCCAGAACAGATCCGGCGCCAGCACCAGATAACCGTCGGCGGCGTATTGCTCGGCGACCGAGCGGATGTGCTCGTTGACCCCGAAGATTTCCTGAATCAGCACGATCCCCGGCCCTTTACGAGTGTGGGGGATAGCCAGGTAAGCGCCGAAGGTGCCTTCGGGGCTACTGATTTCGATCCATTGGCTGGTTACGCTCATGATGGCTCCTTTAAACAAGTTGGATGGGGTATCGAGACGCTGGCGTATCAGCGGTGACTGCGCCGCCAGAAGAGTCGAACCAACAGCGCGTCCATGCTGAGTTTGCCGGCCCCCGAGAACAACAACGGCATGAGGGCTACGAGGTAGATCAACGGCAGTTTGAAGTTGCCGTGGCCCTTGTTGCTGATGGCATAACCCTGGGCAAGTTCACTCAATGTAGACCAATCGGCCGGCCAATGGACGGCAGCGGTCGCGACAACCGTGACCACCACCAGAATAATCGCCGAGAGCCGTGTCCCGAGGCCTGCCAGCAGGGTGAGGGCACAGATCAGCTCGGCCCACATCGCCAGTTCCCAGTTCAGCGAGGCGGGAACGTGGTTGAAGGGAAACGGGAAGCGGTCCTGGATGTCGGCGAACCAGTTCTGGCCGTTCCATTTTTCCAGGCCTGACTCGAAAAACTCCCAGGCCAGAAACAGCCGCAGGGTGAGGGGCGCGATCCAGTTGCCGACGCGGTCGAGGTTCAGGTGCAGGCCTTGGATGGCCGACGAAAGTGAAGTGTTCATGGGTTTGATCTCCGTGAGTTTGATCGTTGGCAGGCAATAACTCGTAGCCGCTGTAGCAGCTGCCGAGCAGCGCGAGGCTGCGTTCGGCTGCGAAGCAGTCGTAAAACCTGAAGTTGCGGTGCGTCAGGCAGACCGCGTCAGTCGGATTCACGACTGCTTCGCAGCCGAACGCAGCCTCGCGCTGCTCGGCAGCTGCTACGGGGTGTTGTTGGTCAGGGGATAGGCGCGGGGCAGGCTACGTTTGTACTTCTGCGCAATCTTGCCCAGCAGCCGAATGACAATCGCCGAAAACATCACGCCGAACGGCAGGACGTACCAGGCGCTGAGGGGTATGCGTTTGAAGTTGGAAAAGGCGAACACCGCCGCGATCACCCACATGCCGCTGGTGTGCAGGGTTTTCCAGGCTTTGGGGCCGATCAGGCGCGCCGTGGTTTTGAATGAGGTCAACGCCATCAACAGAATGAACAGGTAACCGACCGAACCCGGAATATTGCCGACCGTGGTGCGCCCGGGCCAGAACTCGGGGTTCAATTGGCCGTAGCTGTAGATCAGAATGGCGTGGACCAGATGGGAAAACGCGAAGGCCAGGCCGATGAAGCGTCGTTCACGCACCAGCGAGCGGCTGAAAGGCGAGGGCACCAGCACCGCCAGGGCCGATGCAGTGAACGCAGCAAGAAACAGCGCAAACGAAGTGCGTGCGGTGGCGCGAATGGCGCTGCGGGTGGCTTCCACCAGATCGGGGTTGAGCAGCAGAATCAGGCCGGTCATCAACAGCACCAGCATGGCCAGCAGGCCAAACAGCGACCAGCCATGGTAACGGGGGACTTGGGTCATCATGACAACACTCCTGAGCAAGGGCCGACCCGGTTTACCGGTGGTCAGCGGACGACAGAAGTGTTGCAATCAGCTGTATTGGCGATATGTCTGAAAGACCGCCCGGTGCAAGTTGGTGTATCCCGGACCGCGACAGATACATTCCCATACAAAACTGTGATTCAACGCCGCTCAGCGGCGTCTAGCGACAGTGTCCCCGCAATCCCATGGGGCGAGACTTCGGAACCCGGCATGCAAGCGCTGTTGAACGAGATCCTTGACGCAGTCCGACCGTTGATCGGTCAGGGCAAAGTGGCTGACTACATTCCCGCCCTCGGCGAGGTACCGGGCAATCAATTGGGCATTGCCGTCTATGGCAATGACGGCGAGTTGTTTTGCGCGGGGGACGCCGACACGCCGTTCTCGGTGCAGAGTATCTCCAAGGTGTTCAGCCTGGTGCAGGCCATCGAACACTCCGGCGAAGCGATTTGGGAACGCCTGGGCCACGAGCCGTCCGGCCAGCCGTTCAACTCGCTGGTGCAGCTGGAATTCGAGCGCGGGCGCCCACGCAATCCCTTCATCAACGCCGGCGCATTGGTTATCTGCGACATCAATCAATCGCGCTTTGCCGCTCCGGCGTTGTCGATGCGCGATTTTGTCCGGCGCTTGTCCGGCAACCCGAACATCATGGTGGACGGCAAGGTCGCCGAATCCGAATACCAGCACCGCGCGCGCAACGCGGCCATGGCTTACCTGATGCAGTCGTTCGGCAACTTTCATAACGATGTCGAAGCGGTGCTGCGTAGCTACTTCAGCCATTGCGCGCTGCGCATGAGTTGCGTGGACCTGGCCCGGGCGTTCTGCTTCCTGGCCAACGACGGTTTCTGCAAACACAGCGGCGCACAGATCCTCAGCGCCCGCCAGACCCAACAAGTCAACTCGATCATGGCCACCAGCGGGCTGTACGACGAAGCGGGCAACTTTGCCTATCGCGTCGGTCTGCCGGGCAAGAGCGGCGTGGGCGGGGGCATCGTCGCGGTGGTGCCGGGGCAATTCACGGTGTGCGTCTGGTCCCCGGAATTGAACGCCGCCGGCAACTCGCTCGCTGGCATGGCGGCGCTGGAGTTGTTGAGTCAGCGGATTGGCTGGTCGGTGTTCTAGAGCGGTGTAGGCGGGGGGCGATAATGACGCTACGGGAAATTTGCTATACATTTTCCGACCGCCCCCTGCATGGTGAAACCGCTTCATGTCTCTTGCGCTCGAACGTCTAGTCGCTGGCACGCCGATCCCTTTTGCCGGTAATCGTGTCACTGTCGTCAGCCCCGAACTGGCGGCGCGCTTCCAGCCCGGCGACCATCTGCTGGTGGAGCAGGTCAGCGGCGAGTTGTTGCTGATCCCGGTGGTGGATCAGCAAGCGGCTGTGGTCGCCATCGAGCGCGCCGAATCAGCGTTCACCGCGATGTCCAGTGTTTCGGATCACGCCATCAGCGAGTTCTTCGATCGCTTCGCGCAACGCCTGGAAACCCCGGAATGCTGGGCCTTGATTGCGGCCGCCAACCTGGCCGACATCGAGCGGGCCAAGGCGCGCGGGCGTTCCACCACGCGATTGCTGGCCGATGAGCGCATGCGCCGCGACATGATCGCAGGCCTGCGGGCCTGGCGCGATGCAGCGGCCACCCGCGGTCAAGTCGTGAGCTGCGTCGAGCACGACGGCTGGAAAGTCGAACAGGTGGTTTCGCCGCTGGGCATCGTCGCTTTTGTGTTCGAAGGCCGGCCGAATGTCTTCGCCGACGCCGCCGGTGTATTGCGCACCGGTAACACTGCGGTGCTGCGCATTGGCAGCGACGCGTTGGGCACCGCCCAAGCCATCGTCACCCATGCGTTGAATCCGGCACTGGCCGATGCCGGGTTGCCGAGCGGTGCAGTGTCGCTGGTCGAAAGTGTCAATCACGCCGCCGGCTGGGCAATGTTCGCCGACCGGCGCCTGTCGCTGGCCGTGGCCCGTGGTTCGGGGCGTGCGGTTAGCCAGTTGGGCAGCATCGCGCAACAGGCCGGCACCGCCGTCAGCCTGCACGGCACCGGTGGCGCCTGGCTGATCGCGAATAAAGATGCCGATGCCCAGCGCTTCGCCGCCGTGGTGCGCAATTCGCTGGACCGCAAAGTCTGCAACACCTTGAACGTTTGCCTGATCCACCGCGACCGAGCAGCCGAACTGGTACCGCTGTTTCTCGATGCACTGCAACAGGCCGGCACCGCTCGGGGCCAGGGCTGCAAACTGCACATCGTCGAGGGCAGCGAGCAGCATTTGCCGAGCGATTGGCGCACCGCGAGCGTCGAGGTGTACCGCGCCGAAGGCTATCAGACCGAAGCACAGGCCGAACCGCTGCCTGAGGACCAATTGGGCCGCGAGTGGGAATGGGAAGAAACCCCGGAAGTCAGCCTGAAGATCGTCGACGACCTGGATCAGGCCATCGCCTTGTTCAACCGCTACAGCCCGCAATTCACCGTGTCGCTGATCAGTGAAGATGCCCAGGCGCAGGCGCGTTTCTACAACGCGGTCAACGCGCCTTTTGTCGGCAACGGGATCACCCGCTGGGTCGACGGACAGTACGCACTGAACAAGCCGGAGCTGGGGCTTTCGAACTGGGAAAGTGGCCGCCTGTTTGCGCGCAGCGCGATTCTCTCGGGCGATGGCGTGTTCACGATCCGCAGCCGCATGACCCAGGTGGATCTGTCGGTCAAACGCTGAGAGCGGTTAGTTAAGCTACGCTCCCACGGATTTTCGTCGCTCATCAGGAGCCCCCGGCCGCAGGCAACGGTACGCACTATACTTATTGTGTGTCCGTGCCTGCGCGGGGACGGACAGCGCATCTGATTACGTGTGAGAGGATTGCGCCATGAAACTTCATGACTTCCAACATTACTCCCATGGTCTGGAAACGGTCGTTCACGACACGTGGATTACCACCCGGGTGAAGTCGGCCCTGGCATTGGCCGATACCACCCTTGGCCTGAATGTCCATGTCAGAACCCATGCGGGTGCGGTGGCATTGAGCGGGCGCGTCAATACCCATAGACAGTGCGAGCAGGCTGTTGCTTTGGCCCGCACAGTTCCAGGTATCGTCAACATCGATGCCAGCGAATTGCTCACTCATGTGTTCACCCCAGGCAGTTTTCCAGAAGCGCCCAACGCTGAAGACACACCTGAACGTCGGCCACAATCGTCAGCCAAGACGGACGACAAATAACAAGGGCGATCGTGTGAGTGTCACATTCCCGGCCGGGAAACGAGGACGGGCGCAGTAGCGCGCCTGTCCACTTTGTAACGCCGCGCCAAGCCAGGCGCAGCTTGTGCGGTCGACACCTTCAGGCGGCTTCGACCGTTTTGCCGTGCACGGCGCAAGCACCCGGATGTTCGGCCAGCGACACGAAGCTGTGACTGCCGGCATCCAGGGCATCGACCGAGCCGGTTTCGATGTCATAGACCCAGCCATGCAGGTTCAACAGGCCTTTTTCCAGGGCCAGGCGCACGCTCGGGTGGGTCTGGATATTCGCCAGTTGGGCGATCACGTTTTCCCGCACCATCGAACTGACCTTGGCGGCGTCGCTGGCATGAGGGCGGGATTCGTTGATCACCTTGGCCGACTCGGCGTGCTGCAACCAGCCGCTGACGGCGGGCAGGTGATCCATGCATTTGCACTGGGCGATGGCGGTCATGGCGCCACAGTCCGAATGCCCGCAGATCACGATGTCCGTCACGCCCAATACCGCGACCGCATATTCCACCGTAGCTGACACACCTCCTGGATGCGGGCTGTAAGAGGGCACGATATTGCCGGCATTGCGCACCACGAACAGTTCGCCGGGCTCTTGCTGGGTCAGCAGTTCCGGTACCACGCGGCTGTCGGAACAGGTGATGAACAACGTGCCGGGATGCTGGGTGGTGGCCAGGTGTTTGAACAGGTCGGTACGCTGCGGGAACGCTTCTTTCTGGAATTTCAATAAACCTTCGATGAGCGCTTTCATGGCGGACTTCCTTGCAATGAATGAGGGGGCGTAGCAGCTGCCGAGCCTGCGAGGCTGCGTTCGGCGGTGGAGCCGTCGTAAACCCGGTGCACACGGTCTACCTGAAAGACCGCGCTGCTTGATTTCACGACTGCTTCGCAGCCGAACGCAGCCTCGCAGGCTCGGCAGCTGCTACATGGGGGGGCTGAGCGGTTGTTTTAGAAAGGACGCAGCGGCAGGAACTTGCCGTCCAGGGTAATCACGGCGCGGGAGCCGCCTTCCGGGTCTTCGACCTTTTTCAGGTCCAGCTTGAAGTTGATTGCGCTGATGATGCCGTCGCCGAATTGCTCGTGAACCAGGGCTTTGAGCGTGGTGCCGTAGATCTGGATCATTTCGTAGAAGCGGTAGATGGTCGGGTCGGTTGGAATACCCGACAGGCTGCCGCGCAGCGGAATGATTTGCAGGCGGGCCACGGTGTCGGCGTCCAGCTCGAGTTTTTCGCCGATCACTCTGGCGGCGGCTTCTGGCAGAGGATGCTGGCCGAGCAGGGCGGCGGTGACGTAGGCCAGACCCAGGCCGGTGCCGTCGGTCAGATCCTGCCAGGACAGATTCTTGCGCGCCTTGGCATCGAGGATCGAAGTGGTCAGGGCCAGACTAGTGTCCTGGTAAGCGTGGGACTGTTGCATGGTGTGACTCCTATCGGTTGTGGCTGAAATGTGGAGCCATCTTCGGTTGATTGATCCATAGCGTCCAAGATCGATATACAATGCTTTGCATAAGTCCTGCCTATAGATGATGAGCCCCATGCTGCTCCGACATTTGCGCTACCTGCTGGCGGTCGCCGACCACGGCGGCTTCACCCGCGCCGCCGAGGCGTTGCACGTCTCCCAACCAACGTTGTCCCAGCAGATCCGGCAATTGGAGGAAACCCTGGGTGTCAGCCTGTTCGACCGCACCTCGCGCACGGTCAGAGCGACCGACGCGGGGCAGGCCTATATCGAATGTGCCCGGCGGGTGCTGGTGGAACTGGAAGCGGGCAAACGCGCGCTGCATGACGTGAAGGACTTGTCTCGCGGCACCTTGCGACTGGCCATGACGCCAACGTTCATGGCGTATCTGGTGGGGCCGTTGGTGCGCGATTACGTGGCGAAGTTTCCGAACATCCATCTGCAGATTTTCGAGTTGTCGATGGATGACATCGAGGCGGGGTTGCTCGATGACTCGCTGGACATTGCCATTGCCTTTACCCCGGTTAGGAGCCCGGATATCGAGTGCGTGCCGGCGTTTGTCGAGACTTTGGGGGTGATGGTCGGGCAGCATCATCCGTTGTACGAGCGGCAGAACCCGCTATCACCCAAGGAGATGGCGCAACTGGAATTCGCGTTGCTGACGCCGGACTTCATCACCCGATCCTCAGTCGACGAGTATTTTCGGCAGCAGAACATCACGCCCAAGGTGGCGATCGAGGTGAATTCGGTGAGTACGTTGCTGGAGGTCATTCGCCACACGCCGATGGCCACCATCCTCCCGGAGCCCATCGCCACTGCGGAACGGGCATTGCGCCGAATTGAATTACAGGGCGAGGCACCCCGGCGCGACGCGGCATTGCTGCGCAGGAAGAACAACTATCACAGTGCCGCGTCTGTGGCGTTCGCGAACCTGGTGATGGCCGGCAGCGCCAGCGTGTGAATCAATCATCCACCGACTGGCAGATGCCATTGCCGCCTTTCTTACTGGTATAGGTCACGGCTACCGTGTCGTCATCCGCGATGCTGATCGAGATCGTCACGTCCGGTCCCTTGGCCTCGAAAAGGCGATCATTGATCATTTTGGTCTGGGCTTCTTTGCTGTTGATCATCACCGGACCATCCTGGTCGGCGTGGACCATGATTTTCCCGGGGCAGTCCACATCGAAGGCGGGAACGCCGGGAACACTGTTTCCATAAGCTGCACTTGCCAATGCCAATAGCATGAATGTCAGGGTTGTTTTCATCGCAGACCTCCAGCGGATAAACCGATGTCCAGCGCACTGTTAACCATAGCCCTGTTCTTTTGACCCGGTGCGAAGTTAGAGGTGCAGGCACGACAAACAAAAAAAAGGCCCCGCTCGATAAAACGAGCGGGGCCTTCTTGTATTTGGGAGAGATCAGTACAAGCGATCAATCACCCGGACTTCATTCTGGTTCTGCAGCGAGGCCCACGCCTGTTTCAGCGTTTGCAGCACGTTGCCGATGAAGTCCTTGTCGGCCGCGGCTTTCTTGCCGACATAGCCCTGGCCGCGACGGTACATCTTCATGCGGGCCAGCAGGTTCTGGTTGTTCTTGTCGAACTCTTCTTCGTGGGCATGGGGCGACAGGCAGTCGATATGGACCTGGCCCGATTTGCTGATCCACAGAATATGGCTGTCATGGCTGTCTTTTTGCGCAGCGAACAAGCGAGCCAGTTCATCGATAGTAGGTTGATTGTTCAGATTCATTGTAAGCCCCTTGACCATTTGGTGATCTTTCAAAGTTGATTCGCTAATACAGGTAGCCCATCGGTTAGTTGATCCCTGGCACCGAAACCAGGACGTCAGCGGTCGACCGTCAATACGACGGGGTCGCGCATCTGTTGCATGTAGTCGTGTTGAATAACTGCTACGCAATAGCGTCACAACGAAGAGAAGCAGCGAAAACCTGGAGGCCACTGCCGACGTTTTCAGGGTCGGCCACAAGCTTCATGAGGATTGATCGCCAGCGCTTCTCGCCCTTGTACTGGACGTTCAGGCCAGGTCAGCTTCTTCAATCTGCCTTGTGGGCAGCGTGTATCCGGGAAAAACAGCTCGGCGGTCAGACGAACTTGCTCAAACGTGTTGCCTGTACTCCCGATCGGGGAGACGTCTGCATCATGCAAGGGCAAATCGGAGGCGTCAACGGTTTTGTAGTGAATATTTTTGTTCACTACATATTGTCGGACAAAGTGGTTTTGGAATTAGAAAGTCAGCGTGGCTAGCGCTTAAAGGGGTGTGCCGTCGTTGAAGTCGCCAAGATCGCAGCCTTCGGCAGCTCCTACGGTGCCGGGGTAGGGGCTGCTGAAGGCTGCGATCTTGTAAAGCGGTAAACGGTGCATGGATAACCGTCAATCGGCAGCTGATGCACGGTGAACGCTCCGCCCGTGAGATCGGGCATCACCCTGGCCCAGAACAGCCGAGCAGGCTGGTTGGCATCGATGTGGAAAATCTGCCATTGACCGGGGAAACGGCTCAAGAGGGCAGAGACGACAAACTTCGCGACACCTTGGCCACGAAAGCCTCGACTGACAAAAAAGTAGCCGATGTTGTACTCGGCGCCGACGATATGGGTTTCGTTATCCACGGTCACGAACCCCGCCAGCTCGCCGTCGACCCTGATCAGAAACGGCCGGGTAGCCGGGTTGCGCCAGTAGTCCAGTTTGGGCTGGATGTTGAAGAAGCCATGCTCCCCAAGCTTCAGCGGCAGCCATTCGCTGAAATCGTACATGTAGAACTGCATCAGGTTTTCGATGGTTTCCAGTTCGTCGCGCTGAGCGGCGTGCAGTTCTATCGAGGGCTGACTCCTGATTGTCGTCATGGTCGTGCCTTCCGTCTCTTAACTGACATTGAAGAACACTAGACTATTTCGATTCGCAGACCTCAAACCTTGCCCGTCGGTTTCGCCGCGCGCTTGGTGCCGGCCGAAGGCTTGCGTTTGGCGGGTTTGCGTTTGTTTTTCCATGGCGTAGCGCCACGCCCAGCCGGGCTTGCCGGCCCGCTGATGGTCAGGTTCAGGCCGGCGCAGCGCGCCACTTGCTTGCTCATCCACGCGGCCTGTTTGGTGACGAATTCTTCCAGGCTCATTTCACCGCTCTGCACCATGTCCAGCGCTTGTTCCCAGATTGCCGTGGTGCCGGGGTCGGCAATCGCGCGCGGCACCGCATCGATCAGGCTGAAAGCCGCCGGCGTTGCGGCCAGGGCCTTGCCGTTCTTGATCAGATAACCGCGGTCGAGCAGGCCCTGGATGATCGAGGCGCGTGTGGCTTCGGTGCCGATGCCGGTGGTGTCCTTGAGCTTTTGCTTGAGCAGCGGATCTTCCACCAGTTTGGCAACGTTCTTCATTGCCTTGATCAGATCGCCTTCGGTGAATGGTTTGGGCGGCTGGGTCCAGAGGTCCTTGAGCTTCACGTCGGCCACCGCGCAGTCACGCCCTTCGGCGAGTGTCGGCAGTGTTTGCGGTGCCGGTGCTTCGCGGCCCTTGGCAGGCGCGAGGGCTTCGGGCAGGGCGCGTTTCCAGCCGGGCTCGACAATCTGCTTGCCCACGGCGCGCAAGGCTTCACCGGCACAGTCGAAGTCGGCCTGGGTCCGGTCGTATTCATGATTGGGCAGGAACTGCGCCAGGTAACGCGCACGAATCAGGGTGTAGACCGCCCGTTGCTTACCCACCAGTCGGTCGAGATTCTTCGCCGCGGCGGTCGGAATGATGCCGTGGTGCGCGCTGACCTTGGCATCGTTCCAGGCCCGCGAGCGGCGTTGCGGCTCCAGATAATCGTGCAACGCGTTCAGGGCCGGGTCGGCTTGCCTGAGCGCGGCAAGAATACCCGGCGCTTCGCTGTGTTGACTCAGGGGCAGGTAGCCGCAGTCGCTGCGCGGGTAGGTGATGACTTTATGGGTTTCATACAGGGCCTGGGCGATATCGAGGGTTTCCTGGGCGCCGAGCCCGAGTTTTTTCGAGCAGACTTCCTGCAAGGTGCCGAGGTCGAACGGCAGCGGCGCGACTTCGCGCATGCGCTCGGTACGTAGCTTGATCACCCGAGCGCTCGCCGCGTTGCCAATGGCCGCGGCCGCCTGCTGGGCCAGCGCCTGGTTCAGGCAGCGATCCTGATCGTCACAAGCATCGGACGCCGCGCGCCACTGGGCAGTGAACGCAGTGCCATCGTGCAGCAGTTGCACGTCGATGGCCCAGTAGGCCACCGGGACGAAATCGGCAATGCTGCGGTCGCGATCCACCACCAGGCGCAAAGTCGGCGTCTGCACCCGACCGACCGGCAACACGCCCTGATAGCCGGACTGACGCCCCAGCAGGGTGAACAACCGACTCATGTTCATCCCGATCAACCAGTCGGCCCGGGAGCGCCCCAGCGCTGAATGATAGAGGCTGAACGTCTCGGCCCCCGGCTTGAGCGCCGCCAGCGCTTTGCGGATCGACGCATCGTCCAGCGCCGACAACCACAGCCGCTGGATCGGCCCGCGATAACGGCAATGCTCCACCAGTTCCCGGGCGATCATCTCGCCCTCACGGTCGGCGTCGGTGGCAATCACCAGTTCACTCGCTTCGCCGAGCAGGCGCTTGACCGCCTTGTACTGACTGGCCGTGCGCGGCTTGACGGTCATTTTCCATTTTTCGGGAATGATCGGCAGATCCGCCAGCACCCAACGCTTGTAACGCGCGTCGTAGGCATCTGGCGGCGCGGTTTCCAGCAGGTGGCCGATGCACCAGGTCACCGTGACGTCCGTTCCCAGCCAGCAGCCGTCGCCCCGGCGCTTGGCACCAAGTACGGCCGCGATGTCTTTGGCCTGGGAAGGTTTTTCACAGAGGTACAGCCGCATAACCACCATCGTCGATCAGTGTTCGAGAGGTGCACAGAATGGCTGTTGACGAGCGATGGAGCAATCTTTATCTGTATGGATGTACAGCTTAAGCTGTTGCCGTTGATGACAGCGGTCAATCCTGCGACTGAAGCACACTCCGTTCGGCTGCGAAGTGCTCGCGATGCCGAAACATGGGGTATACCTGATGGGTCACGGATACAGCGCAACAGCAACAGAGGAACCTATCCATGAAAGCCCCTGGTCCCGGTAAACCCATCACCATCGAGCCCCAACCCGGCTGCGTGGTGGTGAAGTTCCATGGCATTCAAGTGGCGTCGTCCACTCGGGCGCTGGTCATGCATGAGACCAATTATCCTCCGGTGTACTACATCCCGCGGGAGGATATCGCCGAACAGTATTTCGCCCGCACCGACCACACCAGCTATTGCCCGTACAAGGGCGATGCCAGCTATTACAGCCTACAGATCCCCGGGCATGAAAGTGCCAATGCGGTATGGAGTTATGAGCACCCCAAGGTGTCGGTTGCGCAGATTGGCGGGTATGTGGCGTTCTACCCTGACGAAGTGACTTTTGAGGTGCTCAAGACCTGATGTGCAAAAAGCATTTTGTGGCGAGGGGGCTTGTCGGAACGCCGCATCGCCCCGTTCGGCTGCGCAGCAGTCGCAGAACCTGCAATCGCGGCGTACCTGACACACCGAATAAGGTTTCAGGGCCGCTTCGCGACCCAACGGGGGCAAGCCCCCTCGCCACAGGTAAGACTTCGCTAGAGGTTTGTGTCGTCAGTTTTTATCGAGGTCCACGTTCTTCGTCTCCCGCAAACACATCATCCCCACCACCAGGCTCACCCCGGTAATCACCACCGGGTACCACAGCCCGTAGAAAATATCCCCGGTGTACACCACCAGGGCAAACGACACCGTCGGCAGGAACCCACCAAACCAGCCGTTACCGATGTGATAGGGCAGGGACATCGAGGTATAGCGAATACGGGTTGGGAACAGTTCAACCATCAGCGCCGCCAGAGGGCCGTAGCACATGGCGGAGATGATGATCAGCGCGACGATCAACGCCACGATCATCGGTTTATTGATCAGCTGGATGTCGGCTTTAGACGGATACCCGGCCAGGGTTACTGCACCGCGCAGGGCCGCTTCGTCAAAGCCGTCGAGCTTCACGTCACCGACGCTCACCTGCACACCGCTGCCGGTCGGGGCCGCTTCGCTGTTGTACGGCAGGCCCTGTTTGACCAGGAAGGTTTTGACCTTGTCGCACGGGCTATCAAATTTCGCCTTGCCCACCGGGTCGAACTGGAAGGTGCAGGTGGCCGGGTCGGCCAGTACGGTGATCGGTGCCTGACGGCTGGCCTGGTCGATGGCCGGGTTGGCGTAGTGGGCGATGGACTTGAAGATCGGAAAGTACAGTGCAGTCGCCAGCAGCAGGCCGATCATCAGCACCGGTTTGCGCCCGACTTTATCCGACAGCCAGCCGAAGAAAATGAAGAACGGTGCGCCAATGATCACGCTGACAATCAGCAGACTGTTGGCCAGGGCCGGGTCCATTTTCAGGAACTGCGTGAGGAAGAACAGCACGTAGAACTGCGCGGCATAGAAGGTCACCGCTTGCCCGGCGTTGATGCTGAACAGGGCGATCAGCACCACTTTAAGGTTTTCCCATTTGCCGAAGGAATCGCGCAGCGGCGACTTGCAGAGTTTGCCTTCCTCTTTCATTTTCACGAACGCAGGCGACTCGTGCAGGCTCAGGCGAATCCAGGTGGAAATGCCCAGCAGCACGATCGAAAACAGAAACGGAATACGCCAGCCCCAGACTTCGAACTGGTCGCCGGTGAAGTAACGGCAGCCCAGCACCACCAGCAGCGACAGCAGCAAGCCGAGGGTGGCGGTGGATTGAATCCAGCTGGTGTGGAAGCCGCGCTTGCCGATCGGTGCGTGTTCGGCGACGTAAGTGGCAGCGCCGCCGTACTCACCGCCCAGCGCCAGGCCCTGGAGCATGCGCAGCACCACGAGGATTATCGGCGCGGCGATACCGATGCTCGCGTAGGTCGGCAGCAAGCCGACGCAGAAGGTCGCCAGGCCCATGAGGACGATGGTCGCGAGGAACGTGTATTTACGCCCGATCATGTCCCCCAAGCGTCCGAACACCAACGCACCGAACGGGCGCACGATGAAGCCGGCGGCGAAGGCCATCAGCGCGAAGATGAACGCCGTGGTGTCGTTGACCCCGGCAAAGAACTGTTTGCTGATGACCGCCGCGAGGGCGCCGTAGAGGAAAAAGTCGTACCACTCGAACACCGTCCCCAGGGACGAGGCGAAGATGACTTTCTGGGTTTCCTGACTGGTGCCCGCGCTGCGGACGGCTTCCAGGGGCTGAACATGTTCTGACATATCGGTATCCCTCACAGTGATTGTTTTTGTTGTTCCACTGTCGGCGCCAGCCTTGTGGGCGGGTGCCGCTACTGTCAATTCGACGCTACCTGCATCGATTTCTTTTCCGTAACACGCTCACTACTGTAGGAGCTGGCGAAGGCTGCGATCTTTTGATCTTTCAGCGCTTTAAAGGGCGCCAAAAGATCGCAGCCTTCGGCAGCTCCTACAGGGATTGCGTGTTGCTTCAGGCCGGTGTGACCTGTTGTTTTTCGGGGGGCACGCTCCTTGTGTTGGGGTTGAGGATCAGCTGCGCCGCTTTCTCGGCGATCATCAATGTCGGCGAGCAGGTGTTGCCCGAGGTGATACGCGGCATGATCGAAGCGTCGGCGATGCGCAGGCCGGGGATGCCATGCACGCGCAGTTCAGCGTCGACTACTGCGTCCGCGTCGTTGCCCATCCGGCAGGTGCCCACCGGGTGGAAAATGGTGGTGCCGATGCGGGCGGCGGCTTCGTGCAGTTGTTCTTCGCTCTGCAAGCTGTCGCCGGGCAGGTATTCCACCGGTTTGAACGCTTGCAGGGCGGGGGCGGAAACGATGCGGCGAGTCAGGCGGATCGCGTCGGCTGCCACACGCAAGTCTTCCGGGTGGCTCAGGTAATTGGGCTGGATCAGTGGCGCTTCCCGCGGGTCGGCGGAGCGAATGTCTATGCGGCCACGGCTTTGCGGGCGCAGATCGCAGACCGACGCGGTGAAGGCGGGGAAGGCGTGCAGCGGTTCGCCAAAGCGCTCCAGCGACAGGGGTTGCACGTGGTATTCGAGGTTCGCCGAGGTCTGCTCGGGTCCCGAACGGGCGAAGGCGCCGAGTTGGCTTGGCGCCATGGACAGCGGACCGCTGCGGTCATACAGATAACGCAGGCCCATGCCCATCTTGCCCCACAGCGTGCCGGCGATCTGGTTCAGGGTGCGGGCGTTTTCCAGTTTGTAGATCAGCCGCAGTTGCAAGTGGTCCTGCAGGTTGCCGCCCACGCCGGGCAGTTCATGGGCAACACCGATGCCGAGTTTTTGCAGCAACGGACGAGGGCCGATGCCTGAACGCTGCAGGATGCCCGGTGAACCGACGGAGCCGGCACACAGAATGATTTCCTTGCGTGCCTTGAAGGTTTTCGCCTTATCTTGCCAACGGGCGCTGACCGCCGAGGCACGGCCGTTTTCCAGCAGCACGCGGTCGACTTCAACGTCGGTCAGCACCGTGAGATTGGCGCGGTGGCGGACCGGTTTGAGAAACGCCTTGGCCGCGTTCCAGCGCACCCCGGCTTTCTGGTTGACCTGGAAATAGCCGCAGCCTTCGTTGTCGCCCTGGTTGAAGTCATCGATGCTGGCAATGCCGCTTTGTTCGGCAGCAGTGCGGAAGGCATCGAGAATCGGCCACGACAGACGTTGCCGCTCGATCCGCCATTCGCCAGCGGCGCCGTGAAACTCCGAATCGCCGGCAAAATGGTTTTCGCTCTGTTTGAACAGCGGCAGCACGTCTTGCCAGCCCCACCCAGGATTACCCTCGGCCGCCCAGCCATCGTAGTCGCCAGCCTGGCCGCGCATGTAGATCATGCCGTTGATCGAGGAACAGCCGCCGAGTACCTTGCCGCGCGGGTAGCTCAGGGCGCGGCCTTGCAGGCCCGGTTGCGACTCGGTCTTGAAACACCAGTCGGTGCGCGGGTTGCCGATGCAGAACAGGTAACCCACGGGGATGTGAATCCACGGATAGTTGTCGCGGCCGCCGGCTTCGAGCAGCAACACGCGGTGTTGCGGGTTGGCTGACAGTCGATTGGCCAGCAAACACCCGGCCGGCCCGGCGCCGACCACGATGTAGTCGTATTCATCAAGGGAAGTCTGCATCCCTGACCTCGTATTGTTGTTCTTGTTGTCGGTCATCCTAGTTGTTAGCTTTCGTTAAAAGAATGTTAGTTTTTGCGCAGCTGCTGTGCGTTTTTAAACAGCGTTATTAACGGCATAACGTCAAGGATGGTTCATGTTCGACTGGAATGACCTGCGGTTTTTTCTCGAATTGCAGCGCAGCGGCCGTTTGCTGACCGCCGCCCGCCGCTTGAACACCACCCACGCCACCGTGGCCCGGCACATCGAGGCCATCGAAAAAAGCCTCGGCACCGCACTGTTCGTCCAGCATGCCCAGGGCTACGAATTGACCCCGGCCGGCGAAGCGCTGCTCAAGCACGCCGAGGCCATGGAAAACGTCGCGTTGCTGGCTCAGGAAGAAATCACCCAATCCACCGCGCCGCTGGGCAAGATCCGCGTCGGGGTGACGGAGGGGCTGGGCATCATGTTCCTCGCCAGCCGCATGAACGGCTTGTTCGAACGCTATCCTGGGCTGGAAGTGGAACTGGTGGCGGTGCCGCGCTTCGTCAGCATCCTCAACCGTGAAGCGGAGATCAGCATTCACCTCGAACGCCCGGCCGCCGACATGCTGGTCACCCGCAAACTCACCGACTATCGACTGGCGCTCTACGCCAGCCAGGCCTATCTGGACCGCTCGCCACCACTGCGCAGCCGCGAAGACCTCGGCCGCCATGCGTGGATCGGTTACGTCGACGACTTGCTGTTCAGCCAGGAACTGATGTTCCTCAACAGCTTCTGCCGCAACCCCCAGGTGGTGTTTCACAGCACCAGCGTCATCGCCCAGCAACAGGCCGCGCGCTCGGGCCTCGGCATCGCGGTGCTGCCGTGCTACATGGCCAGCGCCGATCCTGAACTGGTGCCGTTGCTGCCGGACGAAAGCATCCAGCGCAGTTATTGGATCAGCACCCGGCGCGAGCTGCACAAGTCGGTGCGGCTGCGGGTGTTGTGGGATTACGTGGTGGAGTTGTGTGAGCGTGAGCAGGCTCTGCTGCGAGGCTCCATTCCCTTGTAGGAGCTGCCGAAGGCTGCGATCTTTTGATCTAGGAAGAGTGACAGATTCACTTTTCCATATGTTCACTCACGCCTCAGAACGTGCCGACACTTGTTGTTTTGAAACTCACCTTCACTATGTTGTTGGGATTGCTCTGCCACTTCCGCACGTCGGTCGGTATGGTCTCGTTGCGCACGACACACTTCCACTCCACATCTTTGCCATCGTCCGTGCCTGGGAAAAGTACCTTGCCGGTCCATGTTGGGTAGGCAGTAGGGGCGAGTTTTACGGCGTTGGTCGGATCCCAACTCCCTAACTCTGGACGGTTGCCGACAACATAAACACTGTAGCCCAGCGTCGTGACGCCGTTGTCGCATTGGAAGTTCACTTCGGATTGTAAGGGCGTCCACTGGCCGCCTTGGACATCGCGGAACACCGGCAGCGTCGCCAACAAGAGAACGCCCAGCGGCAACAGGTAACGATTGCGAGACATGATGAACACCTCAACTCATTCCAGTGGACGCAGCTTAGCCCCGGCCAAACTGAAAGTGACCTGTTAGAACTGACAGTTCATTAGATCTCTTCGCAATAGTTCTAATCGTTGCTTGTTAACGGCGAGCTTTCTTGCGCTTAAACAAGAACAATCGCGATCGTTTAAATGAAGCTTGCCGTTACCATCCAAAGGCTACAACGCCTTGCGCCACCCCCTACACGTAAGACAGAATCCGCCGGCTTGTCCGCCTTGGGCCCGCTCGGTAACTTGATTCCCGTCACTGCCCATCAGTGATCGGGTTTAGTCGCTCGGGGTTATAAGCAAGGTGTACAAGCTCTTGTCAGTCAGGCATTCCCATGCCTGCACTTGATGGTGGTTGTGCGCAGGGCGCCTTCGGGCGCGCCGGCTTTGCTAGCTTCCCCGGTCGACTAACCTGCGTACAGCTGCCTCCCTCTCGTTTAGTCGCAGGAGGGTGGCACCCAATCAGAGAAGCCAGCTTATGTTGAAGGTTACGCCCAATCCGCCGGACGCCGATCCGGTCTCCCCGTACGAACCCGATTCAAAGAAGCTCAACGAGGCCGCCGAGCGGGCTCTGAACTTCCACTTTCCGTCGAATGCCGACATCAAAGCCACCGCGCGTAAACCCAGCAGGCTGTTTGCTGTGGCCCCAGAGGCCACGACCGAAACCCTGGCGATTTTTTTGGTCGAGACACTGGCCTCGGTCGATGTGATGGTCCATCAGTTGGTGGATCATCTGGAGGGTGAGTCGCGCTACGCCCTGCTGGGTATTTCAAACAGCATCATGGTGGCGGAGATCACCGCGAACCGGGTGCTGGATAAAATTGATCTGCCCAAGTAGGTGCGCTCTGCTGTGGTGAGTGGGTAGCTGACGTTGATCTGCTGCAAGACGCCGCTCCCCCGTAGGAGCTGCCGCAGGCTGCGATCTTTTGATCTTGATGTTCAGCGGTCTTGCAGCCGCCAAAAGATCGCAGGCTGCGCCAGCTCCTACGGGACCGTATTTCACGTCACGCGAGAATTTCGAATGCGGTGCTGGCCAGCCGTTCGCCGTTGACCAGAATGTGCACGGCGTGCAGGCCAAGGTAATGCTTTCGGGTGGTGAGTTCTTTGATGTGCTGACTGCGCGCAATGGACTCGGTAGCCTCGCCGGGAAGCGTCAGGGCCTTGAGTTTGAACACCTTCGCCGAGGTGCTGCCGTTGGCTTTGACGTAATCGATGGCGTAGTCGATCACCAATCGCTGACTGTCCTGGAC
Source organism: Pseudomonas sp. Pseusp18 (assembly GCF_059506005.1). NCBI lineage: Bacteria > Pseudomonadati > Pseudomonadota > Gammaproteobacteria > Pseudomonadales > Pseudomonadaceae > Pseudomonas > Pseudomonas sp. Pseusp18. The sequence goes on along the minus strand of NZ_CP169240.1, from coordinate 3,824,384 downwards.
CGTGGATTTCACTGCGAAGGACAAAGTGATTTTTTCACCCAGGCGAATGACCGCTGGCTCGACCTTCACCTTGATGATTTCAACCTCAGGCTTGCCGCCCGCGCCGATGATCGCCAGCGCCCGTGGGTTGCCCTGTTTGATCAAGCTACGCAGGGCGTGCCTGGCGATCCACGTCGTGTGTTTGTTGTCCAGCGACCAGCCTTCGATCAGGTCCAGCACCCACTCGGGATGATCCTTGGTGATGTCGTTGAGGTGGTTGGCCACGGATTTGCGCACGTACAGGCTGTCGTCGGCCTTGAGGTTGTCGAGGATCGCGGCCGCCAGTGTCGGGTCGGCCTGGACCGGCTCCAGGCGAAACGACCATGGCAGGCGCGGTCGGCTGCCTTCGCTGGCCAGGCGCCGGACGTGTTCGTTGTCGTCCAGCGACCAGTCGTGCATCAGCGCCAACGAGCGCTCGAAATCACGGCGCAGAAAGTGCCGGATGGCGAATTCCGATGAGCCGAAGGTCGTGAAGTATTTGAGCGCATCCATCGACAGATCGAACGCGTGAGCGCCGTAGGTCGCGACATAGTGCGGCAAAAACATGCTGACGAAGGCACTGTTCAGGCGCGGGGCGAGGGCGCGCAATACGTCGAGGGAGTCTTCATAACCGAGCGGCAACACCGCGTGCAGGCATTCACTGACGCGGGCCATGCGTTGCATGACAGAGAGGTCCGCCAGACCGGTTTTGGCCAGCTTCAGGAAGGCCTTGGCATCGAACCCGGGATAGACCGCCGTCATCTCGGTGGCGATGTGCGCGAGGCGTTCGGCGTTGAAGATTTCCTTCAGGGCGGGGGCGGGTTGCTCAGACATTGTGGATTCCTTGGTTGTTGTTATTTATCCAATGCACCGCGTTATCGTTCTTCGCGGGCAAGCCTCGCTCCTATGGGGGAGTGTGTTTGCCGCAACAAACTCCGTAGGAGCGAGGCTTGCCCGCGAAGAGGCCCTCACAATCAACTCAAACCTTGCCCGCTTGCTCTTCCAGCTGATCCGACTCAAACAACTTCGCCAGTTCCGCCCGCGCTTCCTGCGCCGTTTGCATCACCTTGGCCGCATCGTCATACACCGCGTGCTGAGCCTCCAGCACCTGTTCGTCGTGATGAGTAAAGCGTTTGATCCGTGCATCCGCCTGGGCTTGGGTCAGCCCCAGTCCTACCAAGGTGCGCCGGGTCATTTCCAGGCTGGAGTAATAGGTTTCCCGCACTGCCTGCGCCCCGACATCCACCAAGCGGTGCACATGCTGACGGTTACGGGCGCGGGCGATGATCTTGATGTGCGGATAAAGCTTGTGCACCACCTCGGCCGTCTTGATGTTGGTGTCCGGATCATCGGTGGCGATCACAAAGAACTCCGCTTGCTCGACCTTGGCCGCGCTGAGGATTTCCGGGCGCATCGGGTCGCCGTAGAACACTGGCACACCGCCGAAGCTGCGGGACAGTTCGATGGTTTCCACCGAGGTGTCGAGGGCGATGAACTTGATGTTCTGCGCCCGCAGAATCCGCGCCACGATCTGACCCATGCGGCCCATGCCCGCGATGACCACGCGGGGCGTGTCGGCGTCGATTTCGCGGAACTTCTGCGGCACCTCCACCGGTTGCACCTTGGGTTTGACCAGTCTTGCGCAGGCCAGCAGCAACAGCGGCGTCAGCGCCATCGACAGGGTGATGGTCAGCACCAGCAAGTCGTACAGGCGCGGTTCGAACAAGCCCTGGTCCCGACCGATCTTGAACACCACAAAGGCAAACTCACCACCGGCCGCCAGCACGATCCCCAAACGAATCGCATTAACCTTGCCCAACCCCCCGGCCAGTCGACCGACCACAAACAGCAGCGGCAGCTTGATGGCGATCAGCAGCACGGTCAGCCCCAGCACCACGACCGGCGCACTGAGCAGCAGACTCAAATTGGCGCCCATGCCGACGCTGATGAAAAACAGCCCCAGCAGCAGACCCTTGAACGGTTCGATCTGCGCTTCCAGTTCGTGACGGTATTCGGAATCCGCCAGCAGCAAACCGGCGAGGAACGCGCCGAGTGCCATGGACACGCCGACCAGGTCCATCAGCCACGCCGTGCCGATCACCACCAGCAACGCGGTGGCAGTGGACACCTCCGGCAGACCGGTCTTGGCCACTACGCGAAACACCGGGCGCAACAGATAACGCCCGCCGATCACCACCACCGCGATGCTGCCCAGCACCCGCAAGCCATGGTTCAAATCTTCGGCCGCGCTGCTGGTGTGATCACCGCCGGCCAACAACGGCACCATCGCGATCAAAGGGATCGCGGCGATGTCCTGGAACAGCAAAATCGCGAACGCCAACCGCCCATGGGGGCTGGTCAGCTCCTTGCGCTCGGCCAGGCTTTGCAAGCCAAACGCGGTGGACGACAACGCCAGGCCCAAGCCCAACACGATGGCACTGTTCAGGGACTGGCCGAACACGAACAACGCCAGCACGCCAATCACCGAACCGGTCAACAGCACCTGCGCCAGGCCCACGCCGAACACCGATTTGCGCATCACCCACAAACGACGCGGCGACAGCTCGAGGCCAATGATGAACAGCAGCAACACCACTCCGAGTTCGGAGATGTGGCTGACGCTTTGCGGGTTGCCGATCAAGCCCAAAACCGACGGACCGATGATCACCCCGGCAAACAGATAGCCGAGCACCGCCCCCAGTTGCAGGCGCTTGGCCAAGGGAACGGTGAGCACCGCCGCGAATAAAAAAACGACAGCGGCTTGTAACAGGTTGCCTTCGTGGGGCATGGGAAACTCCAAAAACTCGATACGGCGGGGGCGCACAGGATAAAGGCTGGAGCCGGATGCGTCAGCCATGAACGAAAATGTTTGGGCCTTGCGATGGCAGTTTTGCAGGCACCCAAGATGTCGTTACATTTAGCATCAATTAGTGACATTCATAGGATAAGCTGATCAAACTGTTCGTTCCCGAGTGCGTACCATGGCCATCAATTTCGACCTTAACGATCTGCAAGCCTTTCGCGCCGTGGTGGAGCAGGGCAGCTTTCGCAAGGCTGCGGACACCGTACGCATCTCCCAACCAGCCCTCAGCCGGCGGATCGAAAAGCTCGAAGACGCTCTGGGCGTCAAATTGTTCGAGCGCACGACTCGCCGGGTCAGCCTGACTCAGGCCGGGCGTGGTTTCATGCCCAGCGTCGAGCGCCTGCTGGATGACCTGGACGTGGCGCTACTGGGCATCAGCGAAGTCGCCTCGACCCGGCTCGGGCATGTCACCGTCGCCTGTGTGCCGTCGGCGGCCTACTACTTCATGCCGCGCGTGATCGCCCACTACCATCGGCAATTTCCGCGGATCAAGGTCAAGGTGCTCGACTCCAGTGCTCACGAGGTATTGAGTGCCGTGGTCAACGGTGAAGCGGACTTTGGCCTGAGCTTCATGGGCACCCTGGAGGCCGAAGTCGATTTCGAGCCGCTGGTGCAGGAAGGTTATGTGGTGGCGTGCAGACGAGATCACCCCCTTGCGGGACGCAGCAGCGTGACATGGGATGAGTTTTATCAGCAGGATTACATCTCGCTGGACAAGACTTCGGGCAATCGCTTTTTGCTGGATCAAGCGCTGGCTGGCGTGGTGCCGCAGCGGCCGAGCATTTGCGAAACCCGTCATGTGACGACCATGATCGGTCTGGTGGAGGCCGGGTTGGGCGTGGCGGCCGTGCCGTTGATGGCGATGCCGGCGGCGGACCACCCGATTCTGACGCGGGTACCGTTGACCGATCCGCAGGTGATGCGCAATGTTGGTTTGATCAAGCGCCGGGGTCGTACGTTAACCCCGGCGGCATTGGCGTTAGAGCGCCTGGTGGTGGAAATGAAAGTCCAGCAACCTTCGGTCAGTGGCTGACTGAGTCCAGCCCCGTCGCTTTTACGTCCGGCTGGGCTGCGCTGGAGGCCAGGTACTCAAGCAGCGCCTTGGCCTCGGCCGGGTGTTGCGCATTGACCGGAATACCGGCGGCGAAACGGGTGACCGATTGCACCGATTCCGGAATTTTCGCCACAAAACTCACCCCAGGCACCGGTAGCAATTCGCTGACCTGCTGGAAGCCCAGTTGATAATCGCCGGTGGCAACCACCGAGCCCACCGGGATTTTCGGGATCATCTTCGATTTGGGTTTGAGCTGGTTTTCGATGCCCAGACGCTTGAACAGTTGATCCTCGATATACACGCCGCTGGCACTGTCGGAGTAGGCGACTGACTTGGCGTCGAGCAGGGTTTTTTTCAGGCCTTCCACCGAGCTGATGTCCGGCTTCGGCGCACCTTCACGCACCACCATGCCGATCCGCGAATCCGCCAGTTCGACCCGTGAAGCGGGATCGACTTTGCCTTGCTTGATCAGGTCGTCGAGGGCATAGCCGACCATGATGACCACGTCGGCTTTCTCACCGCGGGCCAGACGATTGGGAATCGCTTCCGGGGCTTTTCCCATGGATGGACCGAGGGCGGTGTCCAAGGTGTTGCCGCTAGACTCGGCGAATTTCGGACCGAGGATTTTGTAGGCCGCCGTGAAACCACCGGAGGTCATTACACGGATTTCTTCAGCCTGGGCGATCGAACTCAGACCGAGACTGGCCACCAGGGCCAGGGCGGTGAAGTTGAAAAACCTTTTCATCAAATAGCTCTCGCAGTTAGAGGTTGGGTGGTTCACGACACGGCCGGTTGCAGGCGGCCAGAGGCACGGCGATAGAGAAACAGCGTCGCGCACAGGGCACAGAGCGCGGCGAAACTCATCCAGTAACCGGGTGCGGCCTTATCGCCGGTGTACTGGATCAGGAAGGTCGATATGGCCGGTGTGAAACCGCCGAACACCGCCGTCGCCAAGCTATAAGCCAAAGAGAAACCTGCGACCCGAACCTCGACCGGCATGATTTCCGTCAGCGCGGCGATCATCGCGCCGTTGTACAAGCCATAAATGAACGACAGCCACAGCAGCACCAACAGCATGTTGATGAAGCTCGGTGCTTGCACCAGATAAGTCAGCGCTGGGTAGGCCGTGGCCAACGTCAGCAACGCCATGGTGATCAGTACTGGGCGACGACCGATGCGATCCGAAAGCGCACCGCCAATCGGCAACCAGAAAAAATTCGAAACGCCCACCAGCAAGGTCACCAACAGCGCATCGGAGGTATTCAGGTGCAGCACGGTTTTGCCGAAGGTCGGCGCGTACACGGTGATCAGATAGAACGCGGTAGTGGTCAGGGCGACCATCATCATCCCGGCGAACACGATGACCCAGTTCTGTCCCAGGGTGCGGAACACGTCGCCCATGCTTGGCCGATGTTTGCGGGCGGCGAACTCTTCGGTTTCTTCCAGGTTACGGCGCAGGAAGAAGATGAAAGGCACGATCATGCAGCCGACGAAAAACGGAATCCGCCATCCCCAATCGGCAATCATCGTCGGCGCCATCCATTGGTTCAGACCATAGCCCAAAGCCGCCGCGACGATGATCGCCACTTGCTGGCTCGCTGATTGCCAACTGGTGAAGAAACCTTTGTTGCCGGGAGTGGCGATCTCCGCGAGGTACACCGATACACCGCCCAGTTCCGCACCGGCCGAGAAGCCTTGCAACAATCGGCCGATCAGCACGATGGCCGGGGCGAACAGCCCGATGGTTTCGTATCCGGGCACCAGCACAATCAGAATCGTACCGCTGGCCATGATCGACAGGGTGACGATCAGCCCTTTGCGGCGCCCCACATCATCGATGTAAGCGCCCAGTATCACGGCGCCCAACGGACGCATCAGGAAGCCGGCGCCGAACACCGCGAACGTCATCATCAGGGACGCAAACTCGCTGCTGGCAGGGAAAAATACGGCAGCGATCTGTGTGGCATAGAAGCCGAAAAGGAAGAAATCGAATTGCTCGAGGAAGTTGCCCGAGGTCACTCGGAAAATCGCACTGGTCCGGGAGCGACCGGAATGGATTGATGCTGTCATTGACGTGTACTCCACCGCTTTTATGACGTGCACTGCCTGGACGCGGTGCACGGTTCTTATTGGGGTGGATAGTGGAGCAGGGACATCGATATGTTAATTGCATAGTTGGTATGTATTGATGCATGAAGCGGATCAATTCTGCCGACCCAGAGACGCGGCGTTTACCCAAGGCTATTCGCTGTGAACGCGTATCGGGCTGATGTTCCCCAACCGATACTGATTATTCCCACTGCGCTTGGCCTCATACATCGCCAGGTCGGCAATGTGAATCAACCGGTCCATGCTCGGCGCATGGTCCGGGAACACCGCAACCCCAAGGCTGCTGCCGATGTGGCGCTGGTCGTTGCCGATGGTCACCGGCGGTGCGAGTTCGATGAAGATTTTCTGGCAGATGCTGCGAGCTTCGTCTTGCAGGCTGTTGCCTTGGGGAAGGCCCTGGAGGATGACCACGAATTCGTCGCCGCCGATTCGGGCGACGGTGTCGGTTGAGCGCAGGATTCTCTTCAGGCGTGTCGCGGTGGTGATCAGCACGCGGTCGCCGGCCGCATGGCCATAGTGGTCGTTGATCGCCTTGAACCCATTGAGGTCGACAAACACCAGTGCCACCCGCGTGGTGCTGAGGCGGGCCTGTTCCAGGGCATTGGACAGGCGTTCTTCGAGCACCAGGCGATTGGGCAGGCCGGTCAGCGGGTCATAGTGGGCCAGGTGTTGCAGGTAACTGGCGGAGGCTTTTTCTTCGGTGATGTCGCGTACCACGCCCATCATCTTGATCGTTGCGTCATGCTCATTCTTGACCACATTGCCGGTTTCCCGCAGCCAGCGGATGCTGCCATCCGGCCAGACCACGCGGTATTCCTCGTCGTGGTTTTCGCCGGTTTCAAGGCAACGCAGTTCACCGGCGCGGACCTTGACCCGGTCGTCCGGGTGTACGCAGGAACAGAACAGGGCGTAGGAGGGCGTCACCTCGCCGATCTTGAACCCGAACATCCCGTAGATTGCATCCGACCAATAGAGCTTGTCGGTATCGACCTCCCAGTCCCAGGTGCCGATGCGGGCGAAGTATTGGCTGCGTTTGAAGCGCTCGGCGTCTCCTTCCTGGTGGATGCTTTGTCCCTCGGTGAGGCTGTCGATCAGCGCACGACACTCCGCCAACTGCTTTTGCAACGAACGATCGCGCCAGATCAGCGCGATGATCAGGGCAAGGGTAAGTGAGCCGATGGTGACGTCGGTCCAGAGCTGACTCATTGAGGAATTGCGCTCATGGCGTATCGAACCGTGGGGGAGGTGGCGGGTATATTAAGGCTCTGTACGAAAAACTGCCTGCGTGTCGATCATGCTGCGTTAAAAACAGGCTCGGAATGCTCATTTACAACCCGTAAACTCCGCTTCTTCGCCTGTTTTTGCCTGATCGACACTCGGCGACTTTTCGTACAGACCCTGGCAAGCAGGAGGTGGGTCAGCGCGCCACTGACGGTTGGGTCGCGACCGAGACGGTGAAGGTCACGACAAACAGCACGACGAGTACCCAGAACATCACCATGACTGTCAGCATGACGACCTTCAGGCTTTGATAAAGCCTACGCAACCAATGGCCTTCGGGTTTTGCTTCTGAGCGGGTTTTGAGTACGCCTTTCAGATAGAAGCCGAGGAGGGCCAGCAGTGCGCCATCAATCAACAGCGCAGGCAGGCCGGCTTCGGGGAAAATGCTTCCCCACCGATAGAATGACGACCGGCTCAGGAACACCACATAACAAATGAGGCTGCCGTAGGGGATGGCTCTCCACCATTTACCGGCCAGCGCTCCGACCATCAGGCACATAATCACCATGAACGGGTTGAGGAGAATATTGATCATCCACTCCAGTACGTTGGGGAAGTAGCCCGGGGAATGGATGCTGCGCCAGATGTGTTCAAACATTGTTCAGGCTCCTGCCTTCTATGGAGTAAGTGCTGCTTCGGTGCTTCCGTGCCGCTGCACGGTATCGGCGTATTGTCGGGTTACATAAGTCCTGTTGTGTAAATTTGGGTCTGTACGAAAAGTCGCCGAGTGGCGATCAGGCAGTTTTCGTATAGTGCCCAGTTCACGACCACTGCCGGATGCAGAGCGAAATGGTTGCCAATGGCCTGCATTTCTGGGAAAACGGCGCCCATCAAGCCCGCTCGGGCAGGCGCACAGATAGAGTGAAATGTCATGAATGATGAGTTGCAGGTAATCGACCTTGAAGTGGGCGACGGCAAAGCCGCCGTCAAAGGAGCGCTGATCACCACCCAATATCGCGGGTGGCTGGAAGACGGCACTGAGTTCGACTCCTCCTACAGCCGGGGCAAGCCTTTTCAGTGCGTGATTGGTACCGGGCGGGTGATCAAGGGCTGGGACCAGGGAATCATGGGCATGCAGGTCGGCGGTAAGCGCAAGTTGCTGGTGCCGGCGCACCTGGCCTACGGCGAGCGCTCGATGGGGGCGATTACGCCGAATTCGAATCTGATTTTCGAGATTGAATTGCTGGAAGTGCTGACGCGGGATGATTGATGGGCGAGTGAATTGAAATGATTAACCCCGCTGTTTCTGAGAGGAGAGAGCGGGGTTTTTGCTATCTGTGGCGAGGGGGCTTGCCCCCGTTGGGTTGCGCAGCGACCCTGAAACCTGTGCATGCGGCGTTTCAGGGAATCTCCACTCGCCAGTTTTGCGGCTGCTGCGCACCCGAGCGGGAGCAAGCTCCCTCGCCACAATTCAGTGTTCGGTTCGCGGAAAAAATGTTCTTTTGCCTAAACGGCGAATCAGGGAATGCCTCAATATCATCAAGGGTGTCCGCCACAATCCCTTCCAGGGAGGGAAATTTCTCCTTCACCTTCTCAAGGGCCGGGATGACAGCACCCACGTCCAGATCAACATGTCTGCGGGCTATGTGGCCTAGCGCGGTGATGGCAGATGCTGCAACTGATTCGGACTCACTCTCAAGGTACTTCAGACAGGTGTTCTGAGCCCTGGACTTGTCTTGTTCATTCAGGCCAATAGAAATCAATGCGGCGACAACGCTGGTTTCTACGCCGCTAGCTAGAAGTCTCGTCGCTTCCTCGTGGCTCATTGTTGGATCTTGGTAGAGAAGGCTCACTTTTTAACTCCCATCTCAGTTGTACCTACTCTCGCACCCCTATGAAGAGATCCAGTTCGGTCGGTAATTGCTCATTGAGAGCTATTGCGATTTGTTGGATTTGCTCGCCGGTTAGTAACCATTCTCCATCCGCGCTTTCTTCAAGACTTTTCCAGCCAAGAACACCCATTACCGCGACTTCAATCTCAGGTCGAACTGTAAAGTCGTACTTTAGGGAATCATCTTCGTCATCACCTTTTAAAAAACCACTGATCCATAAAAACATAAATAACCTCCTAATTTATTTCGTGGTGGTTCTGCCGGGTTTCGCGGGGTCTATCTGTTCACCTGTTTCGTGGTTGCTGTCGCCCAAACTCGACGGCCACAGCAATGCAACCATTCCGGCCAAGGCTCCAGCTGCAACACCAGCGGGCACTACGCCTGCGCCAGCAGCACCCATCCCGGTGCCAGCAGTGCCAACTCCGCCTGCTGTCGGGCCAACATGTCATCATAGGATTTTTGCCTGGCGTCGCGCTCTGCCAGTTCAGTGGCGGTCATGTAGCGGCTGGTGATGTGGTGCCCGTCGCCTGACGGTGGGTTTTGAACCCGAGGTATGTCTGTTTTTCGAGCCATGAGCGTCCTGGTTTCATCTTTTGAAAGCGATGCGGACGCTATATCAAAGGGCATTTGATAGATGTAGGACGGGTCTGAAACTCTGGCCGCAGTTACAAATGGCGCTTGTCGCTATGCGCTGAGCTCGATTTTACGGGTGTGCCCGGTCGGCGTAGGAGCTGCCGAAGGCTGCGATCTTTTGATCTTTGGCGGCAGTTGAATCATTTAAGATCAAAAGATCGCAGCCTTCGGCAGCTCCTACATTGGGATCGGCGCAGTTTTATGATCGTTCCCACATAGAAGTTGGAACGATCAGCACGTTAAGCCTCCTGCGGATCGATCTTGTCCAGCGCCCGACTCACCGCCAGCTTGCCCAATATGATGACTGCTGAACCCCAGGTACTGTGTTGCGATGCGTACCCAAGCGGGCCTGCTCGCGATGAACGATGACACGCTCTGTCAGGCGTTCGGCAGATCAGTAAACAAAGGAATGCGCCCGTTAAGGGAAGGGCGGTAGTGCCAGGTCAACCGACCCAAAGCAGGTTTCATCGCCAGGATCTCAACCAGCGTCGCGCGGGCGATACTCAAGGCCAGCGCCTGCCCTGGGCATTGATGACGGCCGGCGCCGAAGGTGAAGCTGCGGCGGTTTGGGCGCTCGAGCAGGAACGTATCGGGATCGTCATTAAGCTGCGGATCACGATTGGCCGAGGCCAGCAGCACCAGAATCACGTCGCCGGGGTTCAGGTTCACGCCGTCGATTTCGCAGGGCGCTGCGACGAAGCGGCGGGTGTTTTGCACTGAAGGATCGAAGCGCTGCACTTCGGCGATCAGCTCGCCAATCTGAGTCAAATCGAGCTGCGGGTTGCGATTCAATGCCAGTAGCGCATTGCCGATCAGCCCGGCGGTGGCTTCACAGGTCTGGGAGAACAGGCCGATCAGGTTGGCGATCAAGGTTTCCGGGTCGGTCGAGGTGGCGAAGCGCTGCCGGATACCGGCGAGCAGGGCGCTTCGATTGTTCGGATCAGCCAGAAGCTCGATGAAATATCCCTTCAGCTGTTCTGCCGCAACATGGGCGGTGTCCAGTTGTGCCTGATTGCTGAGGGGCGACAGGCAGGCGACGAAGTCTGCGGTCAGCTCGCTGATGGCCCGGCCCTGAGCCGGAGAAAAGCCCAGCAACGCTGCCACCACGCAGACCGGCCCGCGAAACATCGCCGTGTACAACCCATCGGCGCCAGGGGTAATCAACCGAGCGGCTACCCGTTCGTTGACCTCGTTCACATCAATCAGCGCCAGCCCTGGCTCAATCGCCGTCCTCGGGCAACGCTGCCGCTCGCCCTCATTCATTCGCATCAACTGACCGAACACTTTACCGGCGATGCCCTGAGCAATTGCCTTGGGCACCGGCTCATGCGCCGGCCGCACATGGCAATCCGGATGCGCCAGCACGGCAGCGACCGCTCGGGCGCTGCTGGCCACCCACAGTTTCAGTCCCTGATGAAAAACCAATCCACCCTCGGCACGCAGTTGCGCGTAATAGGGGTAAGGGTCGGCGTGAGTCGCAGCGATGATCGGGTCCATGGGTCGCAGCCTTATCGATGGTTGAAAAGTGTTGCTACTATCTCTAGTCCGAAAGGGCCTTGATTCGTCCGGGAGCGAAATATGAACGCAGAACAACACGACGTCGGCGTCTCTCAAGTGGCCGCAGCGATTGCAGAGCCTGCGCGGACGAAAATCCTCTGCTCGCTGATGGACGGCCACGCCCGTACCAGCACCGAGCTGGCGGCGGTTGCCGAAGTCAGCGCCTCGACCGCCAGCGCACACCTGGCCAAGCTCAAGGAACTGGCGCTGGTGCGTTTGCACGTTCAGGGCCGCCATCGCTATTACAGCCTCGCGGACAAACGCGTGGCCCAGGCACTCGAAGCACTGATGGTGATCGGCCAGAACGCCGCGCCGACGTTCAACCCGCGCACCCCGGACCGCCTGCAATTCGCCCGCACCTGTTACGACCACATGGCCGGCACGTTGGCGGTGGTGCTACATGACCGGATGATCGACGCGGGGTGGTTGCTGCAAACCGATGAGCAGGCTTATCGATTGAGCGACAGTGGTGAAGCGTTGTTCGAAGGATTGGGCATCGACGTCAAAGACCTCGGCACCTTGCGCCGCCGCTTCGCCTGCCCGTGCCTGGACTGGAGCATGCGCCGGCCGCACCTTGGCGGTGCCTTGGGCGCGGCGTTGTTGCAAACGGCGATCAAACGCCAATGGGTGACGCAGGACCTGGACAGTCGGGCGTTGGCGTTGACAGCGGTGGGGCGCAAGGAACTCAGTCGCCGGTTCGCCGTTGAACTGCCGGTTCAGGGAACGATAGCGCCAGTCACGTCCACCGAGAACAGGCGCCGCGCGATCGCCAGTCCTGCGACTTAGCGACTGGTCGAGGCCATGAGTACTCCAAAGCCGGCGAAGGTCACGCCCGAGACTTTCGCGGCCAGCCAGGAACCCTTCGAGCTCGACAACCAGCCTTTGGCGGCGTTGGCGAGCAAGGCATAGCTGCCATGCACCAGGATCACCAGTACGCCGTAGGAGGCGACCAGCTTGATGAACTGGCTGTAGAAGTGCGCCGAAGTGTCGATGAATTGCGGGAACACTGCCAAAAAGAAAAACACCGCCTTGGGGTTCAGAAGCTGCATCGAAGCCGCTTCAAGGAAGCGATAACCCGGGCTTGAGGGGCGCGTTTCAGGTAGCGTGCTGAAACGATCCGAGCGCCAGCTTTTGTAGCCCAGGTACAACAAATAGGCAGCCCCTGCGTATTTCAACGCGGTAAAGGCATTCGCGGAGGTGCTGAGTATCAGGCCAACACTGGTGGCGCTGATGGCAGCGACGACAAACGCCCCCGACGCGATCCCCAGAATGCCCGGCACGGCGCCCCTCCAACCGTGGCGCACCGCGTTGGACAGGGTCAGGACCACACCAGGCCCCGGGCTCAAAATGGTCAGGGTGGCGAAGAGTACAAAGAGTCCGTAACTGTTCATGGCTTGCTCCGTCAGGTGGCATTGGCTGCGTGCTGGCAGATTGGCGTGGCGAGGAGGGTGTGACAAACGCTTTAATTACGGCGCATAGGTGACTAAATTAGACGCATGATGGATCAACTACCGCCTCTTAATGCTGTTCGCGCCTTCGCCGTTGCTGCTCGTCATCAGAGCTTCAGCCTGGCGGCCGAAGAGCTGCATGTCAGCCACAGTGCCGTCAGCCGGCACATCAAATTGCTCGAGGAGTACCTGGGTGTGCTGCTGTTCGAGCGGCGTATCCGTCAATCGGTGCTCACGCCAGCCGGACAGCGCTTCTATGAGCAGGTCAGCGCCGGGCTGTCGCAGATCGCCAATGCCGCCACTGCGCTCAAGCAGCATGCCTCGCTGCCTACGGTGAAGATCAATGTGCGTCCGTCCTTCGCCATGCTTTGGCTGACGCCCAGGCTGGCGGATTTCGTTGCGCAGCACCCCGGCATCAAGCCGCAGGTGATCACCCAGACCCAGGCACCCGATCAGGCACGCGACGGGTTCGATATCGTCATTCGCCGTGGTCGCGATGATTGGGCACCGGCGATTGAGGCGCGAGCGCTGTTCGAAGACGAACTGTTGCTGGTCGCGGCGCCATCGCTGATCGAGCGCCTGCCACTTGAAGACCTCACGTCCCTGAGTCGGCATACATTGCTGACTGCCAAGGCACGCCGCGAAGACTGGCACAATTGGGCCATGCACTTTGGTCAAGGCCAGTCAGCCACTCAGCTAACCCGGCAGTTCGATCACATGCACCTGGTGCTTGAGGCCGCAGTCGACGGACAGGGCATTGCCCTGTGCCCGACCTCTTTGTTGGGCAGCCATATCTCGAGCGGACGCCTGATCTGCCCGCTGCCCGAGTTGCGCATGCCGTTGCCGCGTTATTACTACGGTGTTGCGCCGGACGTGACGGCGCACACGCGGATCTTTGTGGAGTGGTTGTTCGCCCGAATCGCTCAGGATGAGCTGAGTTGGCAAACACCTCGTGCCGTGACCGCTACGCCCTGAAGTCCCAGACAATCTCCACCACCCGCACCGCCAGCACCAGGTAAACCAGAAACAGAATGATCTGAAACGAGGTGTGATACTGCAACCTGGACAGCCGGCGTATTCCGTCGCTGATATTGAGCAACATCAGCAGCGCTGACGTTGCAATCAACCCCCAACCGGCGAGGCTTGAAGCGAACAATCCCATGAACACGTGATGGCCGCCATGCAACGCGTTGGTGCCCGCCGCGAACAGCAGGGCGCACACCAGTAGGTTCTTGATGTTGTCGAACACTTGCGAGGTGAAGTCGGTGTCCAGCAAGGCCAGATACTTTCGCCAGAATTTACCCATGGTTTTGGTGGCACCTGTTGATGGTGGTTGCACGTGGCAAGTCTAGTGACGTTTTGCGCGAAACGCGGGCGAAAAAAAGCCCGGCCTTCAATGTGATGGCCGGGCTTTTGTGTTCAAACGGACAGTCGCCTCAGATCAAACCTTGACGATCCAGCCCGCTGGCGCCTCGATGTCGCCGGTCTGTACACCGGTCAGCTCTTTGTAGAGCTTCTGGGTGACCGGGCCGACTTCGGTTTCGCTGTGGAACACGTGCAGCTTGTCGTTGTAGCTGATGCCGCCGATCGGGGTGATCACCGCGGCAGTACCGCAAGCACCGGCTTCCTTGAAGTCGGACAGCTTGTCGATGAACACGTCACCTTCAACCACTTCCAGGCCCAGACGGGTCTTGGCCAGTTCGATCAACGACAGACGGGTGATGCCCGGCAACACCGAAGGGGAATTCGGGGTGACGAACTTGTTGTCGTGGGTGATCCCGAAGAAGTTGGCCGAGCCGACTTCTTCGATTTTGGTGTGGGTCAGCGGATCCAGGTAGATGCAGTCGGCGAAGTGTGCCTTCTTGGCTTGGGAGCCAGGCATCAGGCTGGCGGCGTAGTTGCCACCGACCTTGGCTGCGCCGGTGCCTTGTGGGGCTGCACGGTCGTAGCTGGAGATCAGGAAGTTGTGCGGGGTCAGGCCGCCCTTGAAGTAGGCGCCGACCGGGATGCAGAAGATCGAGAAGATGAACTCGGGCGCGGTACGCACGCCGATGTTGTCACCCACGCCGATCACGAACGGGCGCAGGTACAGCGCGCCGCCGGTGCCGTAAGGCGGGATGAAACGCTCGTTGGCGCGGACCACGTCCTTGCACGCCTCGATGAACTGTTCGGTGGACACTTGCGGCATCAGCAGACGCGCGCAGCTGCGTTGCATGCGCAGAGCGTTCTGATCCGGACGGAACAGGTTGATCGAACCGTCCTTGCAACGATAGGCCTTCATGCCTTCGAAGCATTGCTGGCCATAGTGAAGGGCAGTGGAGCCTTCGCTGATGTGCAGCACGTTGTCTTCGGTCAGGGTGCCTTTGTCCCACTCGCCATTACGCCAGTGCGACAGATAGCGCTTGTCTGTTTTGATGTAGTCAAAACCCAGCTTGTCCCAATTGATGCTTTCGTTACCCATGACACCCTCTATCACTTAACAACCGCCGAAACGGTTCAAGGCTTCTGACATTTTTCTGGATGGGGACAACAATACTTCATTCCGGGCCTAAATCGCAGCCCGGATTACGAACTCCGCGACCATCGATGCACCTCGTTGTAGCAGCTGTCGAGCACCGCGAGGCAGCGTTCGGCGACGAAGTCGTCGTAATCCGCCTGACGCGGTCTGCCTGAAAGAATGCGATGACCGGTTTTGCGACGGCTTCGCCGCCGAACGCTGCCTCGCGGTGCTCGACAGCTGCTACCAAGGGTTGCGTTAGTCTTTAAAGGTGCAGCGCGTGGCCCAACGCACGCAACGCCGCTTCCTGCACCGCCTCGCCGAGCGTCGGATGCGCGTGGATGGTGCCGGCGATGTCTTCCAGCCGGGCGCCCATTTCCAGGCTCTGACCGAACGCCGTCGACAACTCCGAAACACCCACGCCTACCGCCTGCCAGCCAACAATCAGATGATTGTCACGCCGCGCCACGACCCGCACGAAGCCGCTTTTCGACTCCAGCGTCATCGCCCGGCCATTGGCGGCGAACGGGAAGCTCGACACGATGCAGTCCAGCCCCGCAGCCTTGGCCTCGTCCGGGGTCTTGCCGACCACCACCAGTTCCGGGTCGGTGAAACACACGGCGGCAATGGCGGTCGGGTTGAATTCGCGGTGTTTGCCGCTGATCAGTTCGGCAACCATCTCGCCCTGGGCCATGGCCCGGTGGGCGAGCATCGGTTCGCCGCTGAGGTCGCCGATGGCGTAGACGTTGCGCATGCTGGTCTGGCAACGGTTGTCGATCTTGATCGCCGAACCGTTTATGTCCAGGTTCAAGGCTTCGAGGTTCCAGCCCTGGGTGTTGGGTTTGCGACCGACGGCCACCAGCACCTGATCGGTTGCAAGATTCAGGATGTCGCCGTTCGGGTCACGAACTTGTAGAGAATTTATATATGAATCAAAGCCTTCAACGCTGTGCTTCAAGTAAAGTTTCACGTCGAGTTGTTTGAGTGCTTCGTGCACCGGATGGGTCAGTTCGGCATCGTAGGCCGGCAGAATACGATCCTGCGCCTCGACCACGCTGACCTCGGCGCCGAGTTTGCGATAAGCAATCCCCAGCTCCAGACCGATGTAACCGCCACCGACCACGACCAGTCGTTTCGGCACGCTTTTCGGCGCCAGTGCTTCGGTGGAAGAGATGATCGGCCCGCCAATCGGCAGCATTGGCAGGTTGACGCTTGTCGAACCGGTGGCCAGCACCAGGTGCTCGCACTGAATCCGCGTGTCGCCGACTTCAACGGTTTTGCCGTCGATCACTTTCGCCCAGCCGTGGATGACCTGGACCTTGTGCTTCTTTAATAGTGCCGAGACGCCAGTGGTCAGGCGATCGACGATGCCGTCCTTCCACTCGACGCTTTTGCCGATGTCCAGGGTCGGCGCCGATACGCTGATGCCCAGCGCCGAGTATTGGCTGTGGTGCTGTGTCTGATGGAACTGTTCGGCGACGTGGATCAACGCCTTGGACGGAATGCAGCCGATGTTCAGGCAGGTGCCGCCCAACGATTGGCCTTCCACCAGAATGGTCGAAATGCCCAACTGACCGGCACGGATCGCTGTCACGTAACCGCCAGGGCCGCCGCCAATGATCAGCAGCGTGGTGTTTAAAGTTTGCATGCCTGACTTACTCCACAAACAGGGTAGCGGGTTGTTCGAGCAAGCCACGAACGGCCTGGATGAATTGCGCCGCGTCCATGCCATCGACCACGCGGTGATCGAAGGAGCTGGAGAGGTTCATCATCTTGCGGATCACGATCTGGCCTTTGATCACCATTGGTCGTTCGACGATTTTGTTCACGCCGACGATCGCCACTTCTGGCAGGTTCAGCACCGGCGTGCTGACGATGCCGCCCAGGGCGCCGAGGCTGGTCAGGGTGATGGTCGAGCCGGACAGCTCATCGCGGCTGGCCTTGCCAGTGCGTGCAGCCGTGGCCAAACGGGAGATCTCCGCGGCGTTGTCCCACAGGCTGCGGGCTTCGGCGTGACGCACCACCGGCACCATCAAACCGATGTCGGCTTGCGTGGCGACGCCCACATGCACCGCGCCGAGGCGGGTGATGACCTGGGCCTCGTCGTCGTAACGGGCGTTGATCTGCGGGAAGTCGCGCAGGGCCACGACCAAGGCGCGCACCAGGAACGGTAGCAACGTCAGTTTGCCGCGGGTCGCACCGTGTTTTTCGTTCAGGTGTGCGCGTAGCTCTTCGACGGCCGTGACGTCGATTTCTTCGACGTAACTGAAGTGGGCGGCACGCTGGGTGGCGTCCTGCATGCGTTGGGCGATCTTGCGGCGCATGCCGATCACCGGGATTTGCTGTTCGTCGTTACGCTGGGCGTAAGCGGAGCTGGCGGTCGATGCGTTCGACTGACCCTGAGCCAGATAAGCCTCGAGGTCTTCGTGCAGAATCCGCCCGGCAGGGCCGCTGCCACGCACCAGACGCAATTGAATGCCGAGGTCCAGCGCATGTTTGCGCACGGCCGGGGAGGCCAGCGGACGTTCATCGGCTTCACGCGCGACCATCGGTCCTTGGCAAGCGGCAGCCGGACGCGGGGCCGCTGCAGCCGGTGTGCTTTCTACGACGGCTTCAACTTTCGGCGCCGCCACAGGTGCTTCTTTAATAACAGCCGCTGGCGCAGTCGATTCCTTAACGTTGCCCGCGCCTTCGACTTCAATGCTGATCAACACGCTGCCGACCGCCATGACTTCGCCTGGCTGTCCGCCCAGTGCAATCACCTTGCCGTTCACCGGCGAGGGGATGTCGACCATCGCCTTGTCGGTCATGACATCGGCCAGCACCTGATCTTCGACGACCATGTCGCCGACCTTGACGTGCCACTGAGACAATTCAACTTCTGCAATGCCTTCGCCAATGTCCGGCATTTTAATAACGTGCGTGCCCATTCAGACCTCCATAACCCGATGCAAAGCCGCGCCCACACGGGACGGACCAGGGAAATACGCCCACTCTTGCGCGTGCGGGTAGGGGGTGTCCCAACCGGTCACGCGCTCGATTGGCGCTTCCAGGTAGTGGAAGCAATGCTCTTGCACCAGCGCGACCAGCTCGGCGCCGAATCCGCAGGTACGGGTCGCTTCGTGAACAACTACGCAGCGTCCGGTTTTCTTCACCGACTTGACGATGGTTTCCAGATCCAGCGGCCACAGGCTGCGCAGGTCGATGACTTCGGCGTCGATGCCGGTTTCTTCAGCGGCGACTTGCGACACATAAACCGTGGTGCCGTAGGTCAGGATGGTCACATCCTTGCCCGGACGGGTGATGGCGGCAACATCCAGCGGCACGGTGTAGTAACCGTCCGGCACTTGCGCGGCCGGGTGCTTCGACCATGGGGTCACCGGGCGCTCGTGGTGACCGTCGAACGGGCCGTTGTACAGACGTTTTGGCTCGAGGAAGATCACCGGGTCATCGTTTTCGATGGAGGCGATCAGCAGGCCTTTGGCGTCGTAAGGGTTGGATGGCATGACGGTGCGCAAGCCGCAGACTTGGGTGAACATCGCCTCGATGCTCTGGCTGTGAGTCTGGCCGCCATAGATGCCGCCGCCGCAGGGCATGCGCAGGGTCATCGGCGCGGTGAACTCGCCGGCCGAGCGATAACGCAAGCGCGCCGCTTCGGAAATGATCTGGTCCGACGCCGGGTACACGTAGTCGGCGAACTGGATCTCGGCCACCGGCCGCAAACCGTAAGCACCCATGCCCACGGCGACGCCGACGATGCCGCTTTCGGAAATCGGCGCATCGAATACGCGGGAGGTGCCGTACTTGGTCTGCAGGCCTTCGGTGCAACGGAACACACCACCGAAATAGCCCACGTCCTGGCCGAACACCACGACGTTGTCGTCACGCTCAAGCATCACATCCATGGCCGAGCGCAGGGCCTGGATCATGGTCATGGTGGTCGTGGTCATGGCGGTTTCCAACTGAATATTATTGTTGTGATCGTTCATGTCAGATCCCCAACTCCTGACGCTGGCGCTTCAAATGCTCCGGCATCTCTTTGTAGACGTCTTCGAACATGGTCGCGGCGCTCGGAATCTGACCGCCGGCGAGGGTGCCGTACTGCTCGGCTTCTTTCTGCGCGGCGATCACTTCGGCTTCCAGTTCGGCGCTGACGGCGGCGTGTTCCTCTTCGGACCACTGACCGATTTTGATCAGGTGCTGCTTGAGGCGTGCAATCGGGTCACCCAACGGGAAGTGACTCCAGTCGTCGGCAGGACGGTATTTGGAAGGATCATCGGAGGTCGAGTGCGGGCCGGCACGGTAGGTGACCCATTCGATCATGGTCGGACCGAGGTTGCGCCGCGCGCGTTCGGCAGCCCAGGCGGATGCAGCGTAGACCGCGTAGAAATCGTTGCCATCGACCCGCAGGGAGGCGATGCCGCAACCGACGCCGCGTCCGGCAAAGGTGGTGGCTTCACCGCCGGCAATCGCCTGGAACGTCGAGATCGCCCACTGGTTGTTGACCACATTGAGGATCACCGGCGCACGGTACACATGGGCGAAGGTGAGGGCGGTGTGGAAGTCCGATTCAGCAGTGGCACCGTCGCCGATCCACGCCGAGGCGATTTTGGTGTCGCCCTTGATCGCCGAGGCCATGCCCCAGCCCACCGCCTGGACGAATTGGGTGGCGAGGTTGCCGGAAATGGTGAAGAAACCGGCCTCTTTGACCGAGTACATGATCGGCAACTGACGGCCCTTGAGCGGATCGCGCTCGTTGGACAGCAGTTGGCAGATCAGGTCCACCAGCGGTACTTCGCGAGCCATCAGGATGCTTTGCTGACGGTAGGTGGGGAAACACATGTCGTCGATGTTCAGGGCCAGGGCCTGGGCGCTGCCGATGGCTTCTTCGCCGAGGCTCTGCATGTAGAACGACATTTTTTTCTGGCGCTGGGCGACCACCATGCGGTTGTCATAGATCCGCGTCTTGAGCATGGCGCGCATGCCTTTACGCAGGATCTCGACGGGTACGCCTTCAGCCCATGGGCCGAGGGCATTGCCCTGGTCGTCGAGCACGCGAATCAGGCCTTTGGCCAGATCAGCGGTATCGGCCGGTTCTACGTCGATTGGGGGTTTGCGCACCGTGCCGGCATCGGTCAGATGCAGGTAGGAGAAGTCGGTTTTGCAGCCGGGACGGCCCGAAGGTTCGGGAACGTGCAGGCGCAGCGGTTCGTACGCTTGGTTCATGGCTTCTACGCTCGATCTTGTGAATTTCTTGTAGTGAGCTGGCAGTCATTCTTCGGTAAAAGAATTCTTGTCCTACAACAATCATAGGCCGGGCCAAGAAGAATATTTCTCTGTGTTTCGTTGCACTGAAGGTCATTTGAGGATAAAAAATCTGCATAAACATAAAAAACAGGTGTTTTTATCTCATGCGCAAACTGGACCGTACCGACATCGGCATTCTCAACAGCCTTCAGGAGAACGCGCGCATCACCAACGCCGACCTCGCGCGCTCGGTGAACCTGTCGCCCACGCCGTGCTTCAATCGGGTCAAGGCGATGGAAGAATTAGGGCTGATTCGCGAGCAGGTGACGTTGCTGGATGCCGACTTGCTGGGGCTGCATGTGAATGTGTTCATTCACGTCAGCCTGGAGAAGCAGGTGGAAGAGGCGCTGCAGCATTTCGAAGAGGCGATTTCGGATCGCCCTGAAGTGATGGAGTGCTATTTGATGGCCGGCGACCCGGACTATTTGATCCGCGTGCTGGTGCCGACCATCCAGTCGCTGGAGCGCTTCATGATGGACTTCCTGACCAAGGTGCCGGGGGTGGCGAACATTCGTTCGAGCTTTGCGCTCAAGCAGGTCAGGTACAAAACGGCGCTGCCGTTGCCGGCGAATGGCCTGACCCTGGCCAATTGAAGATCAAAAGATCGCAGGCTTCGCCAGCTCCTACATTGACCGTGTGCACCGTGATCTTGCGGATGCACCCGACCCCGTAGGAGCTGCCGAAGGCTGCGATCTTTTGATCTTGATTTACAGCTTATTAATCGGGATTTTCAGGTAGGTCACGCCATTATCTTCCGCCGGCGGCAGATTCCCCGCCCGCACATTCACCTGAATCGCCGGCAGCAACAGCGTCGGCATGCACAAACCGGCGTCACGCTGGGTGCGCATCGCGACGAAGGAGGCTTCGTCGACGCCGTCGTGAATATGAATGTTGCTTTTGCGCTGCTCGCCAACCGTACTCTGGCATTGCGGGGCGCGGCCCTCGGGCGGGTAATCGTGGCAGACGAAGAGGCGCACGCTGGCGGGGAAGGCCAGCAGCTTACGGATCGAGGCAAACATCTGGTTGGCGTTGCCACCGGGGAAGTCGCAACGCGCGGTGCCGACGTCCGGCATGAACAACGTGTCGCCCACCAGAATCACATCGCCGTCGATCAAATAAGCCATGTCTGCCGGAGTATGCCCTGGCACATGCAGGGCCGTGGCCTTGAGGTTGCCGATGCGGAATGACTCGTCCGGCGCGAACAGGTGATCGAACTGCGAACCGTCGACCCTGAATCCCGGTTCAAGATTGAACAGCGTTTTGAACACGCCCTGAACCTGGCTGATCGACTGACCAATCGCAATCTTGCCCCCCAGTTCCTGACGCAGGTACGGCGCGGCCGACAAGTGGTCGGCATGCGCATGGGTTTCCAGCAGCCATTGCACCTGCAACTGGTGTTGGCGAACGAAGTCGATAATCTTGTCGGCCTGGACGGTCGAAGTGCGCCCGGCGGCGGCGTTGTAATCGAGCACCGGGTCGACAATCGCGCATTGCCCGCCGTCGTGCTCGTAGATCACGTAGCTGTAGGTCTTGGATGCGGGGTCGAGGAAGGCTTCAATCAAGGCGAGCATGGTGGCCGTTTCTTCTTGGACAGGTCTTGAGGGTAGTTTCATTTTCCCTGCATTGGCCAGCCCCGCATCCATTCAGTTGATGAAAAAAACTGTGCGGGCTCTATCCTGTCACTCAATCGATACCGGGCGTACCCGGCCTTTTTTCGCGGATCATGAGTGTTTTATGTTGTTGGCAAGTTTTTTTGGCCTGGTCATGGGCCTGGTGCTCGGCTTGACCGGAGCCGGTGGCGGTATTCTTGCGGTGCCGGCCTTGGTGCTTGGGCTGGGTCTGACCATGACCCAAGCGGCGCCCGTCGCCTTGTTCGCGGTGGGCAGTGCGGCGGCGGTTGGTGCGATCGACGGTTTGCGCCATGGCCTGGTGCGCTATCGCGCGGCGTTGTTGATTGCTTTGCTCGGCGCGGTGTTTTCGCCGGTGGGCATCTACTTCGCGCATCAGTTACCGGAAAAGATCCTGATGATTCTGTTCAGCCTGCTGATGGTCATGGTGGCCTGGCGGATGCTGCGCCCGGAAAAGCTCGACGCCGGCCCGAGCGATCACGGCCACGCCAACTGGGGCCAGAAAAACTGCATGCTCGATCAACAGACCGGGCGTTTCTCCTGGACCGCCAAATGCACTGCGACCCTTGCAACGCTTGGCGCGGTGACCGGTGTGGTCTCGGGGCTGCTCGGGGTCGGTGGCGGTTTTCTGATAGTGCCTGCGTTCAAACAACTGACCGATGTGCAGATGCGCGGGATCGTCGCCACGTCGTTGATGGTGATCAGCCTGATCTCGGTGATCGGGGTGATTGGCGCGTTTCACGCCGGGGTGCGGATCGATGGTTTGGGCGTGTCGTTCATCGTCGCCAGCATCGTCGGGATGATCCTCGGTCGAAAACTCTGCGCGCGGGTGCCGGCCCGGGGGCTGCAGATGGGCTTTGCCAGCGTCTGTGTGGTGATCGCCGTTTACATGCTGTTTAGAGCGCTCGCCTAGCGGCCACCAGTTCCTGTGGACGCCAGTCGGGTCCACAGGCTTACGTCCTAAGTTCCGGGCCTGGCCGACGGGCGGTCTTACGCCGAATTTGCCGCGCGCTACCGGCCAGCCCAAAGCACCTGACAACCGCCCCCAAGGCAGCGTATGACGCCGCCTGTCCGCTTTCGATAATCGCCTCCGACATCAAGTCCCCGTAGCGGAGCGCGTCATGCACAACAATAAGAATTTCAAGCATCGTTTCTTGCCGGCTTTCATCGTTAGTCTGTCATCCCTGGGCCTGAGCTCAATGGCCCAGGCCGAGATCATGCTGTACGACAAGGACCAGACCACATTCTCCACCGATGGCTACATCAACGCCTTCTACGTCAACAGCAACGTGGACCGGGCCGGCGATCAGTACGACCGGCGCCAGGCGCGGGTGAAGATGGGCTTTTTACCTAACTATCTGGGTTTCAACATGGGCAAGCAGGTCGATGACCTCAAGCTCGGCGCCCGGGCCTCGTTCTGGGTGACCATCAACGACAGCGAAACCAACGGCACCGACACCGCCATCGACGTGCGGCAGTTCTACGGTACGGTGGCCAACCTGGAGTGGGGCGAGGTGCTGATCGGCAAGGATTTCGGCCTGTTTGCCCGCTCCAACATCCTGCTCGACGAACTGCTCGCCGGTTACGGTCAGGTCAGCGATACGTTGGGCCTGGTGGACGGCGGCGGGGTGTCGTTCGGCAATATCGGCAGCGGCTATCCGTACCCGTTCCCGACGTCGCAGATTACCTATCGCACCCCAATGATGGACGGCTTGCGGGTCGCGGTGGGGATCATGGACCCGGTCGACACCAACGACAGTAGTGCAACCGGCAAGGCCTACCAGAAGAACCCGCGCACCGAGAGCGAGATCACCTATCAGTTCGACGTTGGCGGAGCGAAGATTTACAGCTGGCTCAACGGCAGCTACCAGACCTCGGACAACACCGACTCCAACGTCGAGTCCGTCACTTCCAAAGGTGTCGGTTACGGTGTGCAGGCGAAGATGGGCGGGCTGTCGCTGACCGGTTCCGGTTTCCAGGCCAAAGGCATCAACCCGTTCTTCACCAACAACGCCGGCGAACCGACCCTGCGCAATGTCGACAGCAACGGTTACTTGTTGCAGGGCTCCTACAAACTGGGCAAAAACCGCCTGGCCTTGTCTTACGGCAAGACCAAGGACGACGGTAACGGCGTGGTCGGCAGCGGCGCTGATTACGAAACCCGCGGCGTTGCGCTGTTCCATGACGTCAACGACAACCTCAAGCTGGTGGCCGAGTACAACCAGTTCGAAATCAACGGCCACGACACCAGCGCCCAGAATGAGAACACCGATACGTTTGCGGTGGGGGCGGTGTTGACCTGGTAACTGGCTGACTGAGCACCACTTGTGGCGAGGGAGCTTGCCTGTGGCTAGAGGGCTTGCCTGTGGCGGGGGGGCGTGCCCCCGTTGGGTCGCGAAGCGACCCCCGATTCTGGTCGCGCATCGGCCAATTTTGGGGACTGCTGCGCAGTCCAACGGGGGGCAAGCCCCCTCGCCACACGCAAATCCCCCTCTCATCCCATCGAACCACCCACCCGCTACCCAAGTAGCATTCGTCACCACCCGCAGGCTTCGTACACTCGAAGCTCATACAGGCGAGGGGCGACGATGCAGCAGGTTCAGAGCGACGGTGTGGTCAGTGCCATGTCCCAGGCCATCGATGCCCAGCAAGCGGCGCAGGATCTGGCGCGACAACTCTTGCACCCGCATTTGGGCTTCGTGCTGTTCTTCTGTTCCGCCGAGTACGACTTGCAGGCACTGGGGCAGGCGTTGCAGCAGAGCTTCGGCGGCATTCGGCTGGTGGGTTGCACCAGTGCCGGCGAAATCACCCCCCAAGGTTATGGCCGCAGCTGCGTGACCGCGGTGGGCTTCGATCATCGGCACTTTTCCATCTCTACCGAACTGATCGATGAGATGGAGCATTTCAGCCTGATCGATGCCCAGCAAATGGTCGAGCGCCTGGTCAGTGGCTGTCGTAGCAACACCCTGGCGCCGATCAAAGGCAACAGCTTTGCCCTGACCCTGCTCGATGGCTTGTCCAGCCGTGAAGAAATGGTGCTCGCCGCCTTGAGCGCGGCATTGGGCGATATTCCGCATTTCGGTGGTTCGGCCGGCGACGACAATTACCTGACCCACACCCACGTGTATTTCGGCGGCGAGTTTCACAGCGGTGCGGCGGTGGTGGTGCTGGTCAATACCTGGCTGGACTTCGAAGTCTTCACCACCCACCACATCCTGCCCAGGGCTGAAAAACTGGTGGTCACCGCCGCCGACAGCACTTCGCGCCGGGTATTCGAGCTCAACGCCGAACCGGCCGCCGAGGAGTACGCCCGGCATATCGGCGTGGCGGTGGCCGACCTCGATTACCGGACCTTTGCCGCACACCCGTTGGCGGTGCGGATCAACGATCAGTATTACGTGCGGGCGATCCAGCAGGTTCACCCAGACCTGAGCCTGAGTTTCTACTGTGCGGTGGAAAACGGCATCGTCCTCACCGTCATGAAACCCGGCCCCATGTTGCCGAATCTGCAAGGCCTGTTCGAGGGTTTGCGCGAGCGTCTCGGGGACTTGTTGCTGACCATCGGCTGCGACTGTTTTCTCCGGCGCCTGGAACTGGAAGACGCCGGCAGTCTCGAGCAAATCGGCGCGTTTTTGCGGGACCAGCGGGTGATGGGTTTCAACACCTACGGAGAACAGTTCAATGGCATGCACATCAACCAGACCTTCACCGGGGTTGCCATTGCCCGAGGACGCGCCCCTGGACAGCGCTGACCTTCAGGCGCAAATCGCCAGCCTGCGGCACGAAAACCAAAAATTGCAGCGCATCAATGACGCGCTGATCGAACGCATCGAGTCCGGCATCACCCGGGGCAACGACCCGTATGCGGCGTTCCAGCATTCGGTGGTGCTGGCCGAACAGGTGCGTGAGCGCACCGACGCCCTGAACCAGGCCATGGCCGAACTCAAGGCTGGCAACCATTTGCTCAGCGAAGCGCGGCTACGAGCCGAAACCGCCCATCAACACTTGATCGACGCCATCGAAAGCATCTCCGACGCTTTTGTGCTGTTCGACGCCGAGCAGCGGATCGTGCTGTTCAACAGCCGTTTCAAGGCGTTTTGGGGTAACAGCCGGGTACGGATCAACGCAGGCATGCGCCTGAGTGAGGTCAAACGGTTGATGACTTCTACCGGGTTGTTCAGTGAAGAACCCCGGTCGCCTGTCGACGAAAGCCTGCTCTATCGCCTGCACAATGGCCGCTGGCTGCAAGTCAGCGAGCGGCCGACCCAGGAAGGCGGGCGGGTGATTCTGTTCACCGACATTACCGACGTCAAACTCAGCGAAACCCTGCGCCGCGAGCAGGCCGTGGCGCAAAAGTCGCACCTGTTGCAACGGGCGGTCGACAACCTGTCCCAAGGGGTGGCGATGGTCAACGCCGAGGGCATTCTGGAGTTGTGGAACCGGCGCTTCCTGGAACTCAGCGGCCTGGCCCCGGTGGCGGCTCATCGGCCGTTCGCCGAAGTGATCGCCGACAGCGAATTGAACCTGCTGACCCCGGCCAGTCGTGATGCCAACGGGCGATACGTGCAGGAATGCGAGCAGCGCCTCTACGATGGCCGGGTCCTGGAAATCCGCACCCATCCGTTGCCCACCGGCGGCTTCGTCAACACCTTCACCGACATCACCGAACGCTACCAGCACGCCGAAGCCCTCAGCGAAAGCGAGCGCTGGATTCGCTTGATCACTGACCACGTGCCGGCGCTGATCGCCTACCTGAATGCCGATCTGGTCTATGAATTCACCAACAAAGTCTACGAAGAATGGTACTGCTGGCCCCGGGGCGTAATGCTCGGGCAGAGCCTGCGCGAAGTGCACAGCGAGCAGCACTATCAGCGCCTCGAGGCCTATGTGGCTCGTGCCTTGGCCGGCGAGAGCGTGACGTTCGAGTTCGCCGAAACCAACATCAACAATCAGGAGCGCTACATGCTGCGCTCCTACGTGCCCAACCGCCTGGCCAGCGGGGAAGTGGTGGGGATTTTCGTGTTGATCCGCGACATCACCGAGCGCCGCCGTACCGCCGAGGCGCTGCATCAGGCCTATCAGAACCTTGAGTTGCGGGTACGCGAACGCACCACCGAACTGACCACCCTCAATGACCAATTGCTGCGTGAAATCGACGAGCGTCGGCGCGTGGAATCACGCTTGCGCGAGGCCAAGCTGGAGGCCGAGCAGGCCAACCTGTCGAAGACCAAATTTCTCGCCGCCGTCAGCCACGACCTGCTGCAACCGCTGAACGCCGCGCGGCTGTTTACCAGCGCGTTGCTGGAGCGCCGGGAGCCAGTGGCCAACGAGAATTTGGTGCGCAACGTCAGCAATTCCCTGGAGGACGTGGAAAACCTGTTGGGCACACTGGTGGACATTTCCAAACTGGATGCCGGGGTGATCAAGGCCGACATTGCGCCGTTCGCCCTCAGCGAATTGCTGGAAAACCTCGCCGCCGAATACACCCAAGTAGCCCGCAGTGAAGGCCTCGAGCTGCATTTCATCCCGTGTTCGGCGCTGGTGCGCAGTGACATTCAATTGCTCGCACGGATCCTGCGCAACCTGCTGAGCAACGCCATTCGCTATACCTACAGCGGGCGGGTGGTGCTCGGTTGCCGGCGCCATCACCAGCGGCTGACCATCGAAGTCTGGGACAGCGGCATGGGCATTGCCGAGAACCGTCTGGAGGAGATTTTTCAGGAGTTCAAACGCGGTGACGTACAGCGTCCGGATCAAGATCGCGGCTTGGGGCTGGGCCTGGCGATCGTCGAGAAAATCGCGCGTATTCTTGGCCACCGGATTCACGTGCGTTCATGGCCGGGCAAGGGCTCAATGTTTTCCGTCGAAGTGCCTTTGAGCGCCACGGCGCCGAAGGCATTGCCGAGTTTGTTGATGAGTGAACCGATGCTCGAGCGCCTGCGCGGTGCACGGGTGTGGGTGCTGGACAACGACGCGGCAATTTGTGCCGGGATGCGCACCTTGCTCGAAGGTTGGGGCTGCCGGGTGGTCACGGCACTCTCGGAGGAGGACCTGGCGCGGCAAGTGGATAATTATCACGCCGAAGCCGACCTGCTGATCGCCGACTATCACTTGGATGACGAGCAGAACGGCGTCGACGCTGTGGCCCGCATCAACGCCCGTCGCGCCTCGGCGATCCCGGCGATGATGATCACCGCCAACTACAGCAACGAACTCAAACAGCAGATCCGCGAACTGGGCCACACCCTGATGCACAAACCGGTGCGGCCGATGAAGCTCAAGACGGCGATGAGTTATTTGCTCGGCCCATCCAGATAACACCTAACCTGTGGCGAGGGAGCTTGTCGGAACGCCGCACCGCCCCGTTCGGCTGCGAAGCAGTCGTAAATCCAGGCGACTCGGTGCATCTGAGAATTTGCAGGGGGCCGCTTCGCGACCCAACGGGGGCAAGCCCCCTCGCCACAGGTCAGCTTTCAGACCGGGCAGTTACCGCCGAAGATACGACCCGAAATCAATATCCCCGGCACTCAATATTGCCTGCACCCGGTTGTGCACATTGAGTTTGCGCAAGATCGCCGAGACGTGGGCCTTGACCGTGGTTTCGGCGATTTCCAGGGTGTAGGCGATCTGTTTGTTCGACTCGCCCTTGGTCATGCGCTCAAGCACCAGCAGCTGTTTGCGGGTCAGCGCCTGGAGCAGCTCCGGCGGGAAGCTCGGGGTCTCGCTCAGGCGCCGGCTGGCGCCACTTTTTTGCGTGCGGATGATGTCTGGCGGCAGGTACACATTGCCATTGAGAATCTGCTGGATGGCCTCGGTCATCTGCACCCGTGGCGAGGACTTGGTGATGAACCCCACCGCGCCATAGGTGATGGCTTGCAGCACGATCTGCTTGTCCTGTTCGGCCGAGACGATCACCACCGGAATGGTCGGCGCCTCGTTGCGCAGGTTGATCAGGCCATTGAGGCCATGCATGCCGGGCATGTTCAGGTCGAGCAGGATCAGGTCCAGGTCGTCGTGTTCCTGGGTCAAGGCCAGGGCGCTGTCGAGGTCGGCGGTTTCCATGACCTCGCTGCCGGGGAAACCGTCGCTGATGACGTTATGAATGGCTTCGCGAAACAGCGGGTGATCGTCGGCAATCAGAATTTTGTACATGGCCTTTCACCTCATTATTTTTTTTCAGGGTGTGGCAACAACACGCAAGTGCTCAAGTCAGGGAAAAGGCTCGGGCTTCGCCTGCGTCACGGGCAGATTCGCCGCTTGCCAGGCATCCAGTCCGTCGCGGTACCAATACAGTGTTTTATAGCCCATGGAAGCAGCGCGTTTTACCGCGTTCCAGCTCAACCAGCAATCGGAGCGGCAGTAAAAGACCAACGGTTGCGTGTGATCGCCAGCGGTCAATGTGTTCAGGTTACGTGCAAAATAGTCTTGCCAGTCGGGCGTCAGATCGCCGTCACCGGTATTGGCCAACCAATGGCTGCCGGGCAGGTTTTCGTGGGGCTGGTCTTCGATGAAACGGCCCTGTAGCCATTGCCGACGGTAGACATCGATCAGCACCGGCCGGGGCGTCTGCTTGAGCAGGTCTTGCAGGGCGGGCGTGTCGATGATGTTCGCGCCCTGGAGCTGAGTCGGGGTCGGGCTGCGGTACAGGCCGATGCGATAACCGTCGGCGGAGAACAGCGCTGTTTCGGCCTGCGCGGTGCCCAGCAACAGGCTCAGCGACAGCGCAGCGAGAGAAGGGCGCAACAGAACACGTCGGGCACGCGGCATGGGGGTCAGTCCTTATAGTTATGGACCCATTACATGCCAGTAGCGGTGCGTTGTGAATGCGACGATAGACAGGTAAACCAGTACCAAAGTAGTAATTTTGTCCTGTTGATCGTTCCCACGCTCTGCGTGAGAACGTTCCGGAGTAGTCAGCCGGTTTTGCGCAAGGCCGCATGTTGCGGGTTGAAGGTGAGCACGGCGAGCAGGGCGAACACCAGCGTCAGCCCCGCGCACACCGCCAGCGCCAACGGGTTGAAGCGTTCGTACAGCGCGAATCGCACCAGCTCCACCGCATGGGTGAACGGGTTCAAGGCGCACAGCCAATACAGCCACTCGCTGGAGTCGCGCATTTTCCACAGCGGATACAGCGCCGACGACAGGAAAAACAGCGGGAAGATCACGAAATTCATCACCCCGGCAAAGTTCTCCAGTTGGCGAATCGCATTGGACAGCAGCAGGCCCAGCGCACTGAGCATCAACGCCACCAGCAGCAACGCCGGCAACGCCAGCAACAGGCCCATGGCCGGCGGTTGCACGCCGTACAGCCAGGCAATCGCGAGGAAGGCGTACACCTGCAACAGCGAAATCAGCGACGTCGCCAGTAATTTGCTGCACAGCAGAAAGGTCCGGGGCAGGGGGCTGGTCAGCAGCACGCGCATGCTGCCCATCTCCCGGTCATACACCATCGACAGCGAACCTTGCATGCCGTTGAACAGCAGGATCATGCAGGCAAGGCCCGGGATGATGTAAACCTCATAGGGAATGTAGGTGTCGTAGGGCTCGATGATGGCGATGCCCAGTGCCGCGCGGAACCCGGCAGCGAACACCAGCAGCCACAGCAACGGCCGCACCAGCGCACTGAGAAACCGCGTGCGCTGCAACACGAAGCGCAGCCATTCGCGCAGCACGATACCGCTGAAACATTGCCAGTAAGCGTTCATCGGATGACTGCCTCTGAAGAGACCGAGGTGGTCAGGCGAGCGAAGGCCGAATCGAGGTCGCCGCCATGTTCCAGGCTCAGCGCATCAGCTTGTCCGCTGGCGACCAAACGGCCTTGATGCAGGATCAGCAAGTCGTCGTTGGGTTGCACTTCATCCAGCAAATGAGTGGTCCAGAGTACGCTGATGGTTTGCTCGCGGCACAGGCTGCGGATGTGCTGGTTGAGCGCCAGGCGACTGGCCGGGTCAAGGCCGACACTCGCCTCGTCAAGCAACAACAGGCGTGGTTCGTGCAGCAACGCGCGGGCGATTTCCACCCGCCGGCGATGGCCGCCATTGAGTTCGCGGACCCGCTCGCGACGGCGCTCGGTCAGGGCCTGACGCGCCAGCTCAGCGTCGACCCGCAGCCCGGTCTGGCGTCGGGACAGACCATGCAGCGCCGCGTGATAACGCAGGTTCTGCTCGACACTGAGGTCCAGATCCAGCGTGCTTTGCTGAAACACCACCCCTAATTGCTTGAGCGCCGGGCGTGCCGCGTCGCGCAACGAGCAGCCGCCGACCCGGATATCACCGCGTTGCAGATCATAGAGGCGGGTGAGCAGGGCGATCAGGGTTGATTTGCCCGCGCCATTAGGCCCAAGCAGTGCCGCAAAACGCCCCGGTGCCAGGCTGAAACTCAACTTGCGCAAGGCCTCGCGCGGGCCGTAGGCGAAACTCAGGTCGCTGACCTCGAGGGCGTTCATGGCGTCACCACCACGCCCCACGGATAGCGCCCGACCTTCACCGATTTGCTGACTTTGAGGGTGTCGACATCGATCACCGACACATCGCCACTGACACCATTGGTGGCCAGCAGTTGCCGTTGATCCGGGGTGAACGCCATCTGCCAGACCCGTCGGCCCACCAGCAGGTAATCAACAATCTCGAAGGTCTTGGCGTCGATCACTGCCACATGGTTGGCCGGACCGAGGGCGACGAAGCCGTACTTGCCGTCGGCGCTGAGTTTGATGCCGACAGGCTGGACTTTGTCCGGGTGCACGCCTTTGATCTGAAAGCTCAGGGTCTTGAGGATTTTGCGGCTGGCGACATCGAGAATCGTCACCGTGCCACCGATTTCCGCCGAGGCCCAGAGCTGCGAGCCATCGGGATTGAACTCGACAAAACGCGGTCGTTGATCCACCAGCGTATTGTCGGCCAGGGTCTGGGTGCCGGTGTCGATCCAGTGCAGCATGTTGGTGGTTTCGCTGGTGTTCACCGCCCATTTGCCATCGGGGCTGACGGCCATGCCTTCGGGCTCGACGCCAACGTTGATCTGCCCGAGCACTTTGGAGGTTTCGGTGTCGATCACGGTTACCAGCGCATCGTCTTCGTTGGAGACATACAACCAGCGATTATTAGGGTGCAGGGCGAATTGTTCAGGGTCTTTGCCCGAGGGCAGTTCCTTGATGATCTTGCGCGTGGCGACGTCCATCACCTGGACCCGGTCCGAATCACTGGCGCAGATGTACAGCAGCTTGTTGTCGTGGGACAGCAACAGGCCGCGTGGACGCTGGCCGACGGGCAGGGTTTCGGTGACCTGCAGGGTCTGCATGTCGATCAGGCTCAGGCTGTTGTCCTTTTCGTTGGAGACCCAGGCGGTGCTGGCCGCCGCATGCCCGGCGGCGAGCAGTAGAGCGCATGAAAGCAGGGTGCGGCGCATGGCAGATTCCTTCTTATTGTGGTGGTAGGGCTGTCAGGGAAAGCGGCAGCTGACCTCGGCTTTGTCGTAACCCAGGCTGTCCATTTCGTTGAAGGGGTGCAGGAAACCGTCTTGCGGCGAGGTGCTGACCAGCGCCCGGGGCTGCACGATGGGGATCGGCTGGCGCAACTGACCGTTCCACGGCCGATAACTGAGCTTGCGGCCCTTGAAGCCGTCCAGCGGCAATTGCTCGCTGATTTCAAGCGTACGAATCGCCATGGCATCGGCCTGACGCAATTTGCCCACCGCGCTGGCAATGCTGCGCACCGCCATCCATGCGGCGAAATCCCGATCGTTCATCCAGCGCCCGGCCAGGGCTTCAAAGCGTTTTTGCAACTGCGCGGCGCCATAGGTTTCCACGGTCTTGTGCCAGCCCACCGGGGTCAGGCCCTGGGTGCCGGCGACCGGGCGTGGGTACCAGGTCTGGTAGGGCACGTACTCGCCGAAGTCGCCGCGTTCATCGGCGACCAGCACCACGTCGTATTCGGCGGTTTGGGTGAACAGCGGCATGTCGGCCTGGGCGCTGCGCCGTTGATCGTTATCGAAGCTCCAGGCTTTCTCCGCCACCAGTTGCAGGCCGAAGCGTTTTGCGGCCCGGCGCAGGGCGGCGGCATAGGCTTGATCGTCGGCGGTGGGGCCGACGATCAGCAGCGCCCGTTGCCATTTGCGCAGCACCAGAAATTGCGCGAGTGCATCGGCCAGCATCGCCCGGCTCGGCAGGCTGTGCAGCACGTTCGGCAGGCAATCGGTAGTGCGCAGGCTGTCGTCGGGGCTGCCGGCATTGAACAGCAGGCTGTCGGGGAGCACGGTGCTGAGTCGGCGCAGGTTTTCCGCCGGTGCATTCACCACAAACAGGCGCAGGCCTTGTTCGTGTTGGGCTTTGGCCGCGTCGATCAGCGCATCCGGATTGTCGACGCTGGCGCTGACCAGGCTGTAGCTGTGGTTGAGGAAACGCCCGGTACTGTTGCTGTCGATGATCGCCAGTTCCGCGCCACGCAAGCCGGCATCGGTTGGCTCGGGAATGACGTTTGACAGCAACGGCCCGGGATCGGGGCGATACCCCAGATAGCCGATCCGCACCTGCAACGGCGCATCCGCCGCCTGACTCTGGGTCGCCAGCCCGGCGGCGCAGGCAATCGCCAGCAGGTAGATCAAGGCATAAGGGGCGAGCTGGCGCATAAGGCACTCCATCACAGGTAGCGCCAGCATAGGAACCCATGACGGGTGGGGAAATATGCAGAAAGTATCGATGGGCCAGTACCAAGGTAGTAACGGCGTGTGAAACGCACCTGGGTGGTTCACCACAAGCCCTACTACCAAGGAAGTAGGCCGCGGCCACCAAAGCAGCATAGGGCTGGTACGACGGGGTTCCTAAGATGGCTGCCATAGCCTCTGCAAAGAGGTTTTGCGTGCAATCTTGAGGGCATAACAATGACAACAAAACGCAACGCCTTGCTCGTCGCCGGACTGCTGGCCGGCTTCCTCAGCGCAGGTTCTGTCTGGGCTCACGGCAACGTGGTACCCCAGGCCGTCGAAACCAAGGGGTTGACCCCGATCAAGGATGCCGGCGTGCAGGTCAATGCCGATGGTTGGGCGGCGGTGAACCCGTATCGTTCTTCTCCAGAACACGATAAAGCGTTGGAGATCGGTTCTTCGGCCTACAACCAGAACTGCGCGGCCTGTCATGGCCTGGAAGCCAAGTCCGGCGGCATTGCCCCTGACTTGCGCATGCTCGATGTCGGCGAGGCTGGTGATGAGTGGTTCGTCGAACGGGTGCGTAATGGTGCCGTGCGTGATGGCCGGGTGTACATGCCGAAGATGGCCGACTACTTGAGCCAGGAAGCCTTGTGGGCGGTACGCACCTACCTGGACAGCGTGCACGTCGAGGAGTGACCCATGCGCCTGCTCGCGGTGTTGATCAGCGCTGTGTGGTTGTGCTGCCAGGCAGCGCAGGCACAGGTCCGAACCTATGACGAAATGATCGCCGCCGCCGAGCTGAAAGTCGCGGTCTACAAGGACTTCGCGCCCTACAGTTTCGAGGACGCCGGCCAGCCTCGCGGAGTCGATGTCGAACTCGCCCAGGCCTTGGCCAAGGCCATGGGGGTAAACCTGAAACTGATCTGGGCACCCGCCGGGGAGAAGCTCGACGACGACCTACGCGATTACATCTGGCGGGCCAGTCAGCTGCACAACCAGCAACTGGCCGACCTGATGATGCGCGTGCCCTACGACCGCGATTACTCACAGAAACGCAATGAGCTGGGCGAACTGGAGAACGGCCATGTGGTGATGTTCGGGCCGTACCAGACCGAACAATGGCAAGTGGCGTATGACCGTCGCCGACTGGACTCGGTGGCCAGCGTCGCGGTGTTCCAGCAGCACCCGATCGGCGTCGAAGTCGACAGTGTGCCCTCGTTTTACCTGACCTCGGTGTTCAACGGCATGCTAGCCGCCAAGACCCACCATTACCCCGGCGTGCCCCAGGCGTTTGCCGCGATGAAGGCCGGTGAAGTCGACGCGGTGATGGCGATGCGCGGCGAGATCGACTGGCAGGTTCATCAGGCCGCCGACCCGCAAGTGGCGCTGGCGGAAAACGCCTATCCGAACATGGGCAAGCAACGCTGGGAGATCGGCATGGCGGTGCATGAAAGCAACCGGCAACTGGCCTATGCCGTGGAAGAGGCGCTGGAAACGTTGATTCGCGAGGGCACGGTCAAAAGCATTTATGCCCGTTACGGCCTGCGCTATGACGTGCCCGAGATGTATCAACAATGAACTGGCGCGCGCGTTGGCTGTTGGCCTGTTGGTTGCCCTTGGCCGCGCAGGCGATTGAGGTCGATCCGGTGCCGTCGGTGATGTGGGCGTTCTATCACAAGCAGATGCTTGGCGACGCACCGTTCGTGTTCGACGAGCGGGTCAAGCTGCTGGCACCGCCGTTCGCCGAAGACGCCCGGCAAGTGCCGTTGGAAATCGACGCTCGGGCGTTCAAGGGCGAAGTGGTGCGAATCCTTGCCTGGGCCGAACTCAACCCGCTGCCGAAAATCGTCGACTTCGAGCCTTTGACCGGTGTGCTGCCCTGGCTGTCGATCCGCATCCGCGTTGAACAGGCCACGCCATTGCGCGCGGCGGTGTTGACCCGCGACGGGCTGTGGCATGTCGGTTCGACCCTGATCGACGCGGCCGGCGGCGGTTGCACGGCGCCGAGCGTGGTGCGCACCCAGCCGGGCTGGGAAGAACACATCGGCGAAGTGCTCGGCGGTCGTTATCCCCGTGGCGAATTCAGCCGCGTGCGTTTGCAGGTGGCGCATCCGATGGACAACGGCATGGTCAGCGGCATCCCGGAATTTTTCCTCAACCAGGCCGAGCTGCGGGACTCAGACAACCGGGTACTGGCGCGTCTGGAGCTGTTCCCGGCGGTCAGCGAGAACCCCAACCTGGCTTTCGACATCGAAGGTGCGGGGCGGACGCGCCTGATATTGCGCGACAACAGCGGCAATCAATTCGATGCGGCCATACCCTGACCCAAGGAGCGTGTGATGCGCTGGATGCTGTTGTTGTTCATCTGTGTGAGCCTGCCGACCCTGGCCGATCCCGATTACGCACTCAAGCCTCGACAGATTGCCGAAGACACTTGGCTGCTGGAGGGCAGCACCGATAACTTCGCCAAGAACAACGGCGGCAACATCGTCAACACCGCGTTCATCGTCACCGGGCAAGGGGTGGTGGTGATCGACACCGGGCCATCGAAGCGCTATGGCGAAGCCCTGCGCCAAGCGATTGCCGCAACCACCGATAAGCCGGTGATCCAGGTGTTGCTGACCCATCACCATCCCGACCATGTGCTGGGCAGTCAGGCCTTCACCGACGTGCCGATCGGCGCACTGGCCGGCACCACCGAGCTGTTGCATCAACAGGGTGATGCGATGGCCGAGAACATGTATCGGCTGGTGGGTGACTGGATGCGCGGCACCGAAGTGGTGTTGCCGACGCAGACGCTGACGCCTGGCGTGCAAAGTTTTGGGAACCACGATCTGCGGCTGCTGAGTCTGGGTGGGCACACCGGCGCGGATCTGGCTATTCTCGACCAGAAAACCGGCGTGCTGTTTGCCGGGGATCTGGTGTTTTATCAACGGGCCCTGACCACGCCGAACAGCCCGGGGTTGTCGGTGTGGCTGGCGGATATCGCCACGCTTCAGGGCCTGCCGTGGACGCTGATCGTCCCCGGTCATGGCCCCGTGGCAACGGACAGCAAACCGTTCGAGCAGATGCGCGATTACCTCTCCTGGCTTGATCAACTCATGCGCGACGGTGCGGCGAACGGCAGCGACATGGCCGAGATGATCCGCAGCCCCATTCCTGAACGTTTCGCCGGGATCAGCCTGAGCCGCTATGAGCTGATCCGTAGCGTCAGCCATTTGTACCCGCGCTATGAGCGCGCGCTGATGACGCGGGTGGATTCCGGCAAGGATCAGTAATCCATTTCAGATGCGACGCATCTTTTGTAGCAGCTGGCGGAGCCTGCGTTCGGCTGCGTAGCAGTCGTGAATCCGGCCGACACGTTCTGCCTGATGTACTGCAAGCTTCGGTTTTACGACTGCTGCGCAGCCGAACGCAGCCTCGCGGGCTCGGCAGCTGCTACAGCCGAACGCAGGCTCCGCCAGCTGCTACAAATGGTGAGCCTTCGTTGGTTGGCATCATCCGACCCGCTACCAAGGAACTAGAAATCTCCGCATTGCGGGCAATTGTTGCAAGGGCGGCGGCGCCCAAGAATCTGCACCAGACCGGGAAAATTTCCCGGGTATAACAAAAACCGCAGAGGTAGCCGTCATGACCCAACCCGCACGTCGCCAACCCTTCGTCTTGAGCGTGCTGCTCAGTGCCATGCTGTTGTCCGGCCAGGCAATGGCCGCAGTCTCCGATCAAGACATCCTCCAGGATCCGAAGAATCCGGAACAGGTCGTCACCAATGGCCTGGGCGTCCAGGGTCAGCGCTACAGCCCGCTGGATACGCTCAACGTCGACAACGTGAAGGAGCTGCGTCCAGTCTGGGCGTTCTCCTTCGGCGGTGAAAAACAGCGCGGTCAGCAAGCGCAGCCGATGATCAAGGACGGCGTGATGTACATGACCGGCTCCTACTCACGGGTGTTCGCGGTGGATGCGCGCACCGGGCGCAAGCTTTGGCAATACGATGCGCGCCTGCCGGATGACATCCGTCCGTGCTGTGACGTGATCAACCGTGGCGTGGCGCTGTATGGCGACCTGGTGATCTTCGGCACCCTCGACGCCAAGCTCGTGGCCCTGAATAAAGACACCGGTAAAGTGGTGTGGAGCAAGAAAGTCGCCGACCACAAGGAAGGCTATTCCATCAGCGCCGCGCCATTGGTCATCAACGGCAAACTAATCACAGGCGTGGCCGGCGGCGAGTTCGGGGTGGTGGGCAAGATCGAAGCCTACGACCCTAAAAACGGCGATCTGCTGTGGACCCGGCCAACGGTCGAAGGCCACATGGGTTACGTCTACAAAGACGGCAAGGCCGTAGAGAACGGTATCTCCGGCGGCGAAGCGGGCAAGACCTGGCCGGGCGATCTGTGGAAAACCGGCGGCGCGGCGCCGTGGCTGGGCGGCTACTACGACCCGGAAACCAATCTGCTGCTGTTCGGCACCGGCAACCCGGCACCGTGGAACTCGCACCTGCGTCCGGGCGACAACCTTTACTCGTCCTCGCGCCTGGCGCTGAACCCGGACGACGGCACGATCAAATGGCACTTCCAGAGCACCCCTCACGACGGCTGGGACTATGACGGCGTGAACGAACTGGTGTCGTTCAACTACAACGAAGGCGGCAAGGAAATCAAAGCCGCAGCCACCGCGGACCGTAACGGTTTCTTCTACGTGCTGGATCGCACCAACGGCAAATTCATCCGCGGCTTCCCGTTCGTGGACAAGATCACCTGGGCCAGTGGCCTGGATAAAAACGGCCGGCCGATCTACAACGAGGCCAGCCGTCCGGGGGCGCCGGGTTCCGAGGCCAAAGGCAGTTCGGTGTTTGTAGCGCCAGCGTTCCTCGGCGCGAAAAACTGGATGCCGATGGCCTACAACCGCGACACCGGCCTGTTCTATGTGCCGTCCAACGAGTGGGGCATGGACATCTGGAACGAAGGCATCGCCTACAAAAAAGGCGCGGCGTTCCTCGGCGCCGGTTTCACCATCAAACCATTGAACGAAGATTACATCGGCGTGCTGCGCGCCATCGACCCGAAAACCGGCAAGGAAGTCTGGCGCCACAAGAACTTCGCGCCGCTGTGGGGCGGGGTACTGACCACCAAGGGCAACCTGGTATTCACCGGTACGCCTGAAGGCTTCCTGCAGGCGTTCAATGCCAAGACCGGCGAGAAAGTCTGGGAATTCCAGACCGGCTCCGGTGTGCTCGGCTCGCCCATCACCTGGGAAATGGACGGCGAACAATACGTTTCGGTGCTCTCCGGCTGGGGCGGCGCGGTACCGCTGTGGGGCGGCGAAGTGGCCAAGCGCGTCAAGGACTTCAACCAGGGCGGGATGCTGTGGACCTTCAAGCTGCCGAAGGACCTGGTTGCCAAGCACTAACCCTGGCAACCACAACCTGAGTGGCGATGAATGAACTGTGGCGAGAGAGCTTGCTCCCGCTGGGCTGCGAAGCAGCCCCCAACGTTCCCGGCCCCAACCGAGTCGTTTGGATTTACGACTGCTTCGCAGCCGAACGGGAGCAAGCTCCCTCGCCACAAAAGCCTGCTGACACAGCGGCGCCTTCTACTACCAAATAACGAGAGTCCCCCTGCCAACGGCGCATTCGTCTGGCAGGCGGGGCTCTCTACTATCGGTTCATCGCCTGTTGGCCTGACAGGCATCGACCCAGACAGAGGCCCATCATGATCTACGCACAACCTGGAACACCCGGCGCCATCGTTTCCTTCAAACCACGCTACGGCAACTTCATCGGCGGCGAGTTCGTCGCCCCGGTCAATGGCGAGTACTTCACCAATACCTCACCGGTCACCGGTGAAGTGATTGCCGAGTTCCCGCGCTCCAGCGCCGCCGACATCGAAAAGGCCCTCGACGCCGCCCATGCCGCCGCTGATGCCTGGGGCAAAACCTCGGCGCAGGACCGCTCGCTGGTGCTGCTGAAAATAGCTGACCGCATCGAACAGAACCTGGAAATCCTCGCCGTCACCGAAACCTGGGACAACGGCAAGGCCGTGCGCGAAACCCTCAACGCCGACGTGCCGCTGGCCGCCGACCACTTCCGTTACTTCGCCGGTTGCATCCGCGCTCAAGAGGGCGGTGCCGCTGAAATCAACGAACTGACCACTGCCTATCATTTCCACGAACCGCTGGGTGTGGTCGGGCAGATCATTCCGTGGAACTTCCCGCTGCTGATGGCCGCGTGGAAACTCGCCCCGGCTCTGGCGGCCGGCAACTGCATCGTGCTCAAACCGGCGGAACAAACGCCGCTGTCGATCATGGTGTTCGCCGAGCTGATCGCCGACTTGTTGCCAGCCGGTGTGCTGAACATCGTCCAGGGTTTCGGTCGCGAAGCCGGCGAGGCCTTGGCCACCAGCAAGCGCATCGCCAAGATCGCCTTCACCGGTTCCACCCCGGTGGGCGCGCATATCATGCATTGCGCCGCCGAGAACATCATTCCAAGCACCGTTGAACTGGGCGGCAAGTCGCCGAACATCTTCTTCGAAGACATCATGAACGCCGAACCTGCGTTCATCGAAAAAGCCGCCGAAGGCCTGGTGCTGGCGTTCTTCAACCAGGGCGAAGTCTGCACGTGTCCGTCCCGGGCACTGGTGCAGGAATCGATCTACGAACCGTTCATGGCCGAGGTGATGAAGAAGATCGTCAAGATCAAGCGCGGCAACCCGCTGGACACCGAAACCATGGTCGGCGCCCAGGCGTCCGAGCAGCAATACGACAAGATCCTCTCGTACCTGAAAATCGCCCAGGAGGAGGGCGCCGAGCTGCTCACCGGCGGTGCGGCCGAGCGTCTGGAAGGCGACTTGTCCAGCGGCTATTACATCCAGCCGACGCTGCTCAAGGGCCACAACAAAATGCGCGTGTTCCAGGAAGAAATCTTCGGCCCGGTGGTGGGTGTCACCACCTTCAAGGACGAAGCCGAAGCCCTGGCAATCGCCAACGACAGCGAGTTCGGCCTCGGCGCCGGCCTGTGGACCCGCGACATCAACCGCGCCTATCGCATGGGCCGGGCGATCAAGGCCGGGCGCGTCTGGACCAACTGCTACCACCTGTACCCGGCCCACGCCGCGTTCGGTGGCTACAAGAAGTCCGGTGTCGGCCGTGAGAACCACAAGATGATGCTCGACCATTACCAACAGACCAAAAACCTGCTGGTGAGCTACGACATCAATCCGCTGGGGTTCTTCTAACCCCGTAAACACACCACAAACCCTGTGGGAGCGAGCCTTTGTAGCCAGGGGGCTTGCCTGTGCTGAGGGAGCAAGCTCCCTCAGCACAGGCAAGCCCCCTGGCCACATCAGCCCGTTCCCGCATTGGTTCTGTGTGTGCTTGAAGGCCTTGCGACACCCCCTACCAACGCACGCCGCCGCCTCCTTCGAAAGTAGCATTCGGGCAGTTGGCGCCCCGTGCATTAATGACGTTACCGGAATCGTCCGGCACAAGAAGAGGAATGACCCATGTGGCATAAACCCGCGTTTACCGATCTGCGCATTGGCTTCGAAGTGACGATGTATTTCGCCAACCGTTGATTGATCGCCCGGTCAGCCGTCGCGTTGGCCGGGCCTGCTTTCTGGAGCCTGCCATGCACATCCGCGTTCTCGGTTCCGCCGCCGGCGGTGGTTTTCCGCAATGGAACTGCAACTGCCGCCAGTGCGCGGCGATGCGTCACGGCAGCCTGCACGCACAACGCCGCACGCAGTCGTCCATTGCCCTGAGCGACGACGGAGTGGAATGGATACTCTGCAATGCTTCACCAGACATCCGCGCCCAACTCGAAAGCTTCCCGACGCTGCAACCGGCCCGACGCCTGCGTGACACGGCGATTGCCGGCGTGGTCCTGCTGGACAGTCAGATCGACCATTGCACCGGCCTGTTGAGCCTGCGCGAAGGCTGCCCGCATTCGGTCTGGTGTACCGAGCGGGTGCATGAAGACCTGAGCAGCGGCTTCCCGTTGTTCACCATGCTCAAGCACTGGAACGGTGGTTTGCAGTGGCAACCGATCGAACTGGACCGTGAGCCGTTCAGCATCGCAGCCTGCCAACACCTGCAGTTTCGCGCCATTCCATTGGTCAGCAACGCGCCGCCGTATTCCCCCAATCGTGGCAACCCGCAGCCGGGGGACACCATCGGCCTGTTCATCGAAGACCTGCGCAACGGTGCATCGGTGTTCTATGCGCCGGGTCTGGGGCAGGTCGATGCCGAGGTATTGAGCTGGATGCAGCGCGCCGATTGCCTGCTGCTGGACGGCACGCTGTGGCGCGACGATGAAATGCGCGTATGTGAAGTCGGCCAGAGCCTGGGCCGCGAAATGGGCCACCTGCCGCAAAGCGGCCCCGGTGGGATGCTCGAAGTGCTGGAGGGCTTCAATCGCCAGCGCAAGGTGCTGATCCACATCAACAACACCAACCCGATCCTCGACGAAGACTCGGCCGAGCGGGCGTTGCTGGAGCGACGCGGGATTGAAGTGGCTTATGACGGCATGAGTATTGAGCTGTAGCGGATTGCCTCATCGCAGAACCCAACGGTTATTCCCCGGAGAACCGCAATGACTGACACCCCCATGACCCCCACCGAATTCGAAGCGGCCCTGCGCGCCAAAGGCGCCTATTACCACATTCATCATCCATTCCACCAAGCCATGTACGCCGGGCGCGCCACTCGCGAGCAGATCCAGGGCTGGGTCGCCAATCGCTTCTACTATCAGGTGAATATCCCCCTGAAGGACGCGGCAATCCTCGCCAACTGCCCGGACCGCGACGTGCGCCGGGAATGGCTGCAACGGATTCTCGACCATGACGGCGTCCCCGGCAGCGAAGGCGGTATCGAAGCCTGGTTGCGTCTGGGCGAAGCGGTGGGCCTGGATCGTGAGCAGATTCTGTCTCAGGAACTGGTACTCCCCGGCGTGCGTTTTGCCGTGGACGCCTACGTCAATTTCGCCCGCCGCGCTTGCTGGCAGGAAGCGGCGAGCAGTTCGCTGACCGAACTGTTCGCGCCGCAGATCCATCAGTCTCGGCTCGACGCCTGGCCCAGCCATTACCCATGGATCGACCCGGCCGGTTACGACTATTTCCGTACGCGCCTGAGCCAGGCCCGGCGCGATGTCGAGCATGGTTTGCGCATCACCCTGGCGCATTACGTCACGGTCGAGGGCCAGCAACGCATGCTGGAGATTTTGCAGTTCAAGCTTGATGTGCTGTGGAGCATGCTCGACGCGATGAGCATGGCCTATGAGCTGGACCGCCCGCCGTATCACACCGTCACCGCCGAGCGGGTCTGGCACCGGGGGATCGCCCTGTGAACGCGATCGAGCAGCAACCCGGCCCACCGTTGTGGCTGTTGGCGGAGCTGACCTATCGCTGCCCGCTGCAATGCCCGTATTGCTCCAACCCATTGGATTTCGCCCAACAGGGTGAGGAGTTGAGCACGGAAGAGTGGATCCGGGTATTTCGCGAGGCCAGGGAGATGGGTGCCGCACAACTGGGCTTTTCCGGTGGCGAGCCGCTGGTGCGCCAGGACCTGGCCGAGCTGATCAAGGCCGCGCGGGACATGGGTTACTACACCAACCTGATCACCTCGGGTAT
This sequence comes from Pseudomonas sp. Pseusp18, assembly GCF_059506005.1. Taxonomy (NCBI): domain Bacteria; kingdom Pseudomonadati; phylum Pseudomonadota; class Gammaproteobacteria; order Pseudomonadales; family Pseudomonadaceae; genus Pseudomonas; species Pseudomonas sp. Pseusp18. Next base: position 3,780,900 of record NZ_CP169240.1, on the reverse strand, counting down.
CGGCCTGACCGAGCAGAAGGTCCGCGACTTCAAGGTCGCCGGGCTGGACCACATCCAGATCAGCTTTCAGGCCGCCGACGAAGCGGTCAACAACATGCTCGCCGGCTCGCGCAAGGCCTTCGCCCAGAAACTGGCCATGGCCCGAGCGGTAAAAGCCCAGGGCTACCCGATGGTGCTGAACTTCGTCACCCATCGGCACAACATCGACCAGATCGCGCAGATCATCGAGCTGTGCCTGGAGCTGGAGGCGGATTTCGTCGAGTTGGCGACCTGCCAGTTCTATGGCTGGGCCGAACTCAACCGCGTCGGCCTGTTGCCGACCCGCGAACAATTGCAGCGCGCCGAGCGCATCACCAACGAGTATCGCCAGCGGCTTGAGGCCGAGGGCCACCCGTGCAAGCTGATTTTCGTCACCCCGGACTACTACGAAGAACGCCCCAAAACCTGCATGAATGGCTGGGCCAACCTGTTTCTCGACATCACCCCGGACGGCACGGCGTTGCCTTGTCATAGTGCGCGTCAGCTGCCGGTGCAGTTCCCCAATGTGCGCGAGCACAGCGTCGAACACATCTGGAACGACTCCTTTGGCTTCAATCGTTTTCGCGGCGATGACTGGATGAAAGAACCATGCCGCTCCTGCGATGAAAAACATAAGGACCTGGGCGGCTGCCGCTGCCAGGCGTTCATGCTAACGGGGGACGCGAGCAACGCCGACCCGGTGTGCAGCAAGTCGCCGCACCATAACGTTATTCTCAAGGCCCGGGACGAAGCCGAAGCACCGGGGCAGGGCATGGAACACCTGACGTTGCGCAATGAAAAAGCTTCGCGGCTGATCTATCGCGGATAAATTGCGAACGCGAAGCCCCCACCCCAGGCAGTTGCTACCCATTGGTCTGATTGCATTCGCAGCCGGATGCTTTAGTGTTGGCTTTACCTTTCAAAACAATAAAAACAGGCTTTCCAATGAGCCAGAATCTCAGTCAACTGCGTAAATTCGTTTCGCCTGAAATCATCTTCGGTGCCGGCTGTCGGCATAACGTCGGCAACTACGCCAAGACCTTCGGCGCCCGCAAGGTGCTGGTGGTCAGCGACCCCGGTGTGATCGCCGCCGGTTGGGTCGCGGATGTCGAGGCCAGCCTGCAAGCCCAGGGCATCGATTACTTTGTGTACAGCGACGTTTCGCCCAACCCGCGGATCGAAGAAGTGATGCTCGGTGCCGAGTTGTACCGGGAGAATCACTGCGATGTGATCGTCGCGGTCGGCGGCGGCAGCCCGATGGATTGCGGCAAGGGCATCGGCATCGTCGTCGCCCACGGGCGCAACATTCTTGAATTCGAGGGCGTGGACACCCTGCGCATGCCCAGCCCGCCGCTGATCCTGATCCCGACCACCGCCGGCACGTCGGCCGATGTGTCGCAGTTCGTGATCATCTCCAATCAGCAAGAACGCATGAAATTCTCCATCGTCAGCAAGGCTGCGGTGCCGGACGTGTCGCTGATTGATCCGGAAACCACCCTGAGCATGGACCCGTTCCTGTCGGCCTGTACCGGCATCGACGCGTTGGTCCACGCCATCGAGGCTTTCGTTTCCACCGGCCACGGGCCGCTCACCGATCCCCATGCGCTGGAAGCGATGCGGCTGATCAACGGCAATCTGGTGCAGATGATCGCCAACCCGAACGACATCGCCCTGCGGGAAAAGATCATGCTCGGCAGCATGCAGGCCGGGCTGGCGTTCTCCAACGCGATTCTTGGCGCGGTGCACGCCATGTCCCATAGCCTCGGTGGATTCCTCGATCTGCCTCACGGCTTGTGCAACGCGGTGCTGGTGGAGCACGTGGTGGCCTTCAACTACAGCTCGGCGCCGGAGCGCTTCAAGGTGATTGCCGAGACCTTCGGCATCGATTGTCGCGGCCTGAACCACCGGCAGATCTGCGGGCGTCTGGTCGACCACTTGATCGCCCTCAAACACGCCATCGGCTTCCACGAAACCCTGGGCCTGCACGGGGTGAGTACGTCGGACATTCCGTTCCTGTCGCAACATGCCATGGATGACCCCTGCATCCTTACCAACCCGCGCGAGTCCAGTCAGCGCGACGTCGAGGTCGTCTATGGCGAAGCCCTCTGACGAACAGCAACGGGCGCTGACCGGGTTACTCGGGCTGGGCAATCACTCTGCGCGCAAGAGTCATTACCCGGAACTGGCCGCGCGCCTGGATGAACTGGAGGCCGAGCGCAATCGCTACAAGTGGCTGTTCGAAAACGCCGTGCACGGAATTTTCCAGGCCAGCCTGCAGGAAGGCATGCGCGCCGCCAACCCGGCGCTGGCGCGGATGCTTGGCTATCAGGACCCGCAGGAGGTGCTGTTTTCCCTGACGGACCTGGCGGTCACGCTGTTCGTCGGCGGCGCGCAAGAGCTGGAAGGCATCGGCGAAGCCCTCCAGCGTGAGCGCAGCCTGCTGGGCTATGAAACCCAGCTGCGGCGCAAGGACGGCACTGTCCTCGACGTGTTGATGAACCTGCTGCTCAAACCGGATCAGGAAGGCCTGGTGGAGGGGTTCGTCGCCGACATCACCGAACGAAAGCAGGCCCAGGAGCGCTTGCAACAGCTCAATGATCAACTGGAGCAACGGGTCACCGCGCGCACCAATGAGTTGCTGGACGCCAACCGCAATCTGCAACAACAGATCACCGAGCGTAAACAGATCGCCGAAGCCTTGCGCGACGCCCGTGATGCCGCCGAGGCGGCCAATCGCAGCAAGGACAAATACCTCGCCGCCGCCAGCCACGACCTGCTGCAACCGCTCAATGCCGCGCGTTTGTTGATCTCGACCTTGCGCGAACGGCATTTGCCCGACGTCGAACAGGTACTGGTGGAGCGCACCCATCAGGCACTGGAAGGGGCCGAAGACCTGCTCACCGACCTGCTGGATATTTCCCGGCTCGATCAGGCTGCGGTAAAGCCGGACATCGCCCTGTATCGCCTCGATGAATTATTCGCGCCACTGGTTTCGGAGTTTCAGTCGGTGGCCGCGGCGGCCGGGTTGAGCCTGCGGGTGCACATGGGCGATTACGCGATTCATACCGACTTGCGCCTGATGACGCGGATTCTGCGCAACTTCCTCAGCAATGCCTGCCGCTACACCGACGAAGGCTGCATTCTGCTGGGGGCAAGACGCCGGGGCGACGCGCTGCGAATTGAAGTCTGGGACACTGGACGCGGGATCCCGGCGGATCGTCTCGACTCGATTTTCCTTGAATTCAACCAACTGGACGTTGGCCGCGCCGCCGACCGCAAGGGCGTGGGCCTGGGACTGGCGATTGTCGAACGCATCGCCAAGATCCTCGATTACCGGATTCAGGTGCATTCCCGGCCAGGACGCGGTTCGATGTTCAGCATCGAGGTGCCGATTTCCCGTGAGATTCCACTGCCGATCAGCCAGGTCGCGCCGCAGCCGAGCACCGGCAATCCGCTGCCGGGTCGACGCCTGTTGGTGCTGGACAATGAAGTCAGCATCCTTGAAAGCATGAGCGCACTGCTCGGGCAGTGGGGCTGCGAGGTGGTCACCGCCACCGATGAGGCCTCCGCGCTGGCGGCCTTGCAAGGGCAGGCGCCGGAACTGATTCTGGCGGATTACCACCTCGATCACGGGGTGGTGGGCTGTGAAGTGGTCCGGCATTTGCGCGAGCATTTCAGCCGGACGATACCGGCGGTGATCATCACTGCCGACCGCACCGATCAGTGTCGACGCTCGTTGCAGCGACTCGACGCGCCACTGCTGAATAAACCGGTGAAGCCTGGCAAGTTGCGTGCGGTGTTGAGTCAGTTGTTGGCGTAGTGATGGTTGCAAAGATCGCAGCCTGCGGCAGCTCCTACAGGGATTCGCATACTCCCGTGAAATATCGGCGAACACGAATCCCGTAGGAGCTGCCGCAGGTTGCGATCTTTTGATTCTGGCCTCGGCGAAAATTTGGCTCAGTGGTTGTACGCTGCCTCGGTGTTATCGATCAGCGGGTTCTTTTCGGTCAGCACGATCTGGGCAATCTGATCCTTGCGCATGAAGCTGACCTTCGGATGGGACTTGGCGTAACGGATAAAACGCTCCACCGCCTCGACCATCGCCGGGGTGCCACCGATACGATCATGCAGGCTCACCGACATCATCCGCCGCCGGTTGGCGCCTTCGGCGTACAGGCGATCGAATTCCAGCACCAATTGCCGGTAGAACTGTTGCGCCGAGAAGTGCCGGCCTTCGATCAGCACGATGTCATTGTTGCGCAGGGTGTATGGCACTACGGCGAATTTCTTGCCACGGACCAGCGTCACAAACGGCTCATCACGGCTGACGTCGTCGATGTGGTAGGTGAAGTTCAGATCCTGCAGCACTTTCAGGGTATTGGGGCTGCGCCGCAGCCAATTGGCGTTGTAGCCCACGGAGCGCTGGCCGGTGAGTTTCTGCACCGCGTCGACGCCGTCGCCGATGAAGGCCTTCTCTTGTTCGTAGCTCATGTTGTAAGAGTCGGCCCAGCGCATGCCGTGGGCGGCGACTTCATGGCCACGGTCGGCGATCGCCCGCACCAGTTCGGGGTGTTTCAACGCCGCTTCGCCCACCACATGGGACGTGACCTTGATGCCGTTGCGGTCCCACAAGTCGAGCATCCGCCACAGGCCTTCCTTGTAGCCGTAGTCGAACCAGGTCTGTGCCGGCATGTCCGGGTAACCCTTGGGCAATGGAGTGCCGGAGAACGGACTTTCGGCACCGTCAGGCTGGCCGCCGGTTTCGAATTGCATGGAGAACGAAATCACCAGTTGCGAGCCATCCGGCCACGGGCGTTCCTGGGCGAACGCGAGGGATGGCAGCAGCAGGGCGGCGGCCAGCAGATTTTTCAGCAGGCGGGGGGAGCGTTGCCAGCGGGCAGTGGTCATAGGGGGCACCTTTTGAGTTGAACAGTGCCGTGAGGGTGTCATTTGGATTGCCCCGGAAAAATCCGCTGCGGGCGAGAAGACTTTTAAACAGAATTTACGAATCCCGCCGAATACACAGTCCAGTGTGGGAGAAGTCCTGTGGCGAGGGGGCTTGCCCCCGTTGGGGCGCGAAGCGGCCCCTATTTTTTCCTGCATGTCGAGTTGTCTGAATTGCGACTGCTTCGCAGCCGAACGGGGGCAAGCCCCCTCGCCACAGGCTCGTGTTTGCAAGGGTGTGTTCTCCCCGTGATTTTGCGGCAAACTGACAACACTCCTTGAACCAAGGCTACTGAATGAATCACTACACCCCGCGCGACTGGCAGCCCCACGAGCGACCCAGCCTGCCCGGATCGCCATCGACGCCGTTGCACTCCAACCCCAGGCGGCTGGCCTACGCGCTGGTGGGTGTGTTGGTGGCATTGACCGGTGGTCTCGGCAACTCGCTGGTGGTCGCCAACCTGCCTTACCTGCAAGGCGCGTTGGGGGCGACCACCGCCGAGATGGCCTGGCTGCCGGCGGCCTTTGTCATGACCAACGTGTCGATGAACCTGCTGCTGGTGAAGTTTCGTCAGCAGTTTGGCCTGCGGGCTTTCACCGAAGTGTTCCTGATGCTTTACGCGCTGGTGACCTTCGGCCATTTGTTCGTCAACGACCTGAGTTCGGCGATCGCCGTGCGCGCGGCCCACGGCATGGTCGGCGCGGCGCTGAGTTCATTGGGCCTGTATTACATGATCCAGGCTTTCCCGGCGAAATGGCGGATGAAGGCGCTGGTATTGGGCCTCGGCACCTCGCAATTGGCTTTGCCCATGGCGCGGTTGTTTTCCGAAGACCTGCTGCAGATCGCCGAATGGCGCGGGCTGTACCTGTTCGAACTGGGCATGGCGCTGTTGTCCCTGGGCTGCGTGTTTCTGCTGAAACTGCCGCCGGGTGATCGCTTCAAGACCTTCGAAAAACTCGACTTCCTGACTTTCGCCATCCTTGCCAGCGGCGTGGCCTTGCTCTGCGCGGTGCTGTCCCTGGGGCGTATCGACTGGTGGCTGGAAGCGCAGTGGATCGGCGTGGCTTCGGCGGCTTCGATCGTGTTGATCCTCACGGGCCTGGCCATCGAGCACAATCGCAGCAACCCGATGCTGATGACCCGCTGGCTCGGCAGCGGGGCGATGATTCGCCTGGCCCTGGCGGTGATCCTGATCCGCATGGTGACGTCGGAGCAGTCCACCGGCGCGGTGGGGTTCATGCAGGCGCTGAACATGAGCAGTCAGCAGCTGCACAGCCTGTATGTGGTGATGTTGATCGGCAGTATCGCCGGCCTTGCCACCAGCGCCCTGACCATCGACCCCAAGCACCTGATCATGCCGCTGAACATCTCCTTGGCACTGATGGCGGTCGGTTCGGTGATGGACAGTTATTCGAACAACCTGACCCGCCCGGAAAACCTGTATATCAGTCAGTTTCTGCTGGCTTTTGGTGGGACGTTTTTCCTCGGGCCGACCATGGTCTACGGCATGCGTAACGTGCTGTCCAGCCCGCGCAACCTGGTGAGTTTCTCGGTGCTGTTCGGTATCTGCCAGAACCTCGGTGGCCTGATTGGCGCGGCACTGCTGGGGACGTTCCAGATCGCGCGCGAGAAGTTTCATTCCAGCCACATCGTCGAGCAACTGACGTTGCTTGACCCGCGTGTGGCGGCGCGGGTCCAGAGCGGCGGCAATGCGGTCGGCTCAATGATTGCCGACCCGAGCCTGCGCAACCTGCAGGGCATTCGCAGCCTGGCCGCCGCCGCCACCCGCGAGGCTAATGTCCTGGCCTATAACGATGTGTTCATGCTGATTGCCGTGATCGCGGTGCTGACCATGATCTGGATTTCCATTCGCGCCCTGTGGCTGATGAGCACTACCCAAGCCGTTGCCCCGGCGCCTGCCACTCCAACCAAACAATCCAGCGGTGCCACTTCTTCATGACCGAACCGACCACCACGACCACCAACACTATTGCCGCCACCCCCGAAGGCGTGACGCCGCCATCCTCGCCGGGCTCTGAACCGCGCTCGCTGGGGGTGCGGATCATCTCGTCCCTGGGCTTTGCGGCGATTGCTCTCGTCGGTGTACTGATCGTGTTGTACGCCTGGCAACTGCCACCGTTCAGTAGCGCGGTCGAGACCACGGAAAACGCCCTGGTGCGCGGGCAGGTGACGATCATCGGCCCGCAGCTCAGCGGTTACGTGTACGAAGTGCCGGTGCAGGATTTCCAGTTCGTGAAGGCCGGCGATTTGTTGGTGCGCCTCGACGACCGCATCTACAAGCAGCGTCTCGATCAATCCCTGGCGCAACTGGCGGTGCAGAAAGCCGCGCTGGCCAACGTGGTGCAGCAACGCAACAGCGCCGAAGCGACCATCAAATTGCGTCAGGCCGCAGTCGCCGACGCCCAGGCACAGTTGCGCAAAAGTGAAGCGGATTTGCGCCGCAACAAAGAACTGGTCGGTGATGGCTCGGTGTCGAAACGCGAGCTGGACGTGACCCTGGCCGCCAATGCCCAGACCGTTGCCGCCGTGGCGCAAGCCCAGGCCAATCTGGACATCGCCCGCCAGGATCTGCAAACGGTGATCGTTAATCGCGGCTCGCTGGAAGCGGCGGTGGCCAGTGCTGAGGCGGCGGTGCAACTGGCGCGGATCGACCTGTCGAACACCCGCGTGGTGGCGCCGCGCGACGGTCAACTCGGGCAGATTGGCGTGCGCCTCGGCGCCTACGTCAACTCCGGGGCGCAGCTGATGGCGTTGGTGCCGAACCAGTTGTGGGTGATCGCCAACATGAAGGAAACCCAGATGGACAACGTGCGGGTCGGCCAGCCGGTGAGCTTCACCGTCGATGCGCTGAACCACCAGAAATTCCACGGGCGGGTGCAGCGGATTTCACCGGCCACAGGCTCCGAGTTCAGTCTGCTGCAGGCTGACAATGCCACTGGCAACTTCGTCAAGATCGCCCAGCGGGTGCCGGTGCGGATCAGCGTCGATGCCGATCAGGAACAGAGCGAACGGCTGCGGCCGGGGATGTCGGTGGTGGTGAGTATTGATACCGCTGCCGAAGGGGATCCCAGTACCCCTGACTGACGCATACCTCTTGTTGGGGGTGACCTGTGGTGAGGGGGCTTGTCGGAACGCCGCACCGCCCCGTTTGAGTGCGTAGCACTCACAGGATTTTTGGTACAACAGAAACTTTGGGGCTGCTTCGCAACCCAACGGGGGCAAGCCCCCTCGCCACAGGGGGCTCCTACAGGTGGGGTGTGTTTCAGTTGGCGATCATTGGGGGCAGGGTGCCGAGCAGTGAAACCGCCGCCACTGCGCCGATCCCCAGTATCCATTCCAGCATGACGCTGGTGCGCAACAGCCCCGGACGCTGCTGGCAATCCTTGACCCGCAGCCGATTGAACAGCGCCAACCCCAGCATCGCGATCACCAGAACAACCTTGATCAACAGAATCAGCGCAAACCCGGACAGCAACGGCGTTGGCCAGAACACGCCGGTCAGTACGCGCACGTTGATCAGGCCGGTCATCACCAACCCCGCCACCAACGCGTAACCGATCCCGCTGAAGCGTTGCAGTATTGCGCTCAAGGGATGAGCGTCCGGTTGGCGCAGGATCATCACCAGCAACATCAACCCACCGAGCCAGGCGCCGACGCACGTCAGGTGAACAATCTGGTTGAGGATTAACAGTTGGCCTTGCAGGCCATCGAGCATGGCGCCATGACCGACCGGGGCCAGCGTCGCCAGCAGCAGGCTGGAAAGGCCGATGCGCAAGGGCATGCTGGAGCGCCAGGGCGTCAGCAGCAGAGTCACGAGCAACAGATTGAGCAGCAGATGCCAGCGCCATACCTGACCGAAAAAGGTATTGCTCAGCACCAGGCTCAGCATCGCCGGGTCGAATGCCGCCTCCGGGGAACTGGCCATGCTGGCGGTGATCAGCAGCAACCAGCCGACGCCGCTAAGCAACGCCACCACGCTGAGCCAGCGGGTCACCCGCGCCAGTGCCGGATCCAGCAGCGCCGTTTCACGGCCCAACAGCAAAGGCCTGAATACCCAGGCTCCGAACAGCATCAGCACCACGGTGAAATGCAGGAAGCGGCACAGCACCAGCGCCTCGGTCATGAATTACTGACCCACCTTGAAGCGGTAGGCACCTTCACTTTTATGGGTGTCGACCGACACGGCGTGCCACTCGACTTTGTAATCGCCTGCGGCCAACGGCGTTGCCGGGGTGACGACCAGAGTTTTCTTGTCGCTGCCTTCGGTGGCGAGGCTTTTTACCGGTACGTCGGCACCGTCCTTGCTGATTTTCACTTTGGTGAACGTTGCTTCAACCCCTTCGGAAAACACCAGGCGCAGTTCCGTTGGCGCCTGCACGGTGCTGTCGGCCGCCGGGGTCTGGCTTTTCAGATGGGCGTGGGCAAATACCGATGAGGCGGCGAGAAGCGAGCCGAGCAGGGCAGCGGTGGTCAGGGCGTTCTTGAGCAGCATCGTGAAGACCTCGCAGGCAGGTTCAAAGTGGCGGGCAGTTTACCTGCCGCAGGGCCGCTGTACGAAGTTTCGTTTTCCCCTGTCGCCGCGACGTAGAGCGGATGCTAGTCTTGACCAACGCTGTTGTCAGGGAGCCCTCATGGGCAATCACAAGATCGAGATTCGTCGCAGTAACGTCGAAAAAATCCTGTTGGCGGCCGAAAAGGTCTTCGCCGAAAAAGGCTTCGGCAGCACCGCCATGGCCGACATCGCCGCCGAAGTGCAACTGCCGCGCTCCAACCTGCATTACTACTTCAGCACCAAGAGCGAGCTGTACAGCGCGGTGCTCCTGGGGTTGCTGGAGGTCTGGAAGCAAGACGCCCTGTGCTTCGAGATGTTCGACGACCCGCGCGTGGTGCTCAGTAGCTACATCCGCGCCAAGATGAACCATTCCCGCAGCCGGCCGTACGGTTCGAAAGTCTGGGCCAACGAAATCATCCACGGCGCGCCGACCCTCGGTGAGAAGCTGGACGCGAGTCTGTACGACTGGGCCAAGATGAAGGAAGCGAAAATTCGCCAGTGGGTGGAAGACAAACGCATCCTGCCGGTGGAGCCTTCCAGCCTGTTGTACATGATCTGGGCCTCGACCCAGCACTATGCCGACTTCGATCATCAGGTGAACATTCTTAATGATCATCAGCCGTTGTCGGACATGCAGTTCGAACGGGCGGTGCAGACGGTGACCAGTGTGATCTTGCGCGGGATCGGTTTGGAGCCATAGATCAAAAGATCGCAGCCTCGTTTCACTCCGTAGGAGCTGTCGAGTGAAACGAGGCTGCGATCTCTTGATCTTTAACTCTCAAACCACAACGTGATACGGATTGCGGGGATCATGGTTCCAATCCAGAAACGGCTTGCCCGTATCCACCGGCACCATCTCGATGCAATCCTGCACCGGGCAGGTGATCTGGCACAGGTTGCAGCCCACGCACTCCTCATCGATCACTTCATATTTATGCGTGCCGTCTGCCTGTTTGAGGCTGGCAATCGCCTGGTGCGAGGTGTCTTCGCAAGCGATGTGGCAGCGACCGCAACCGATGCACGCCTCCTGATCGATTTTCGCAATCACCTGATAGTTGATGTCCAGGTACTTCCAGTCCGTGGTATTGCCCACCGCGCGCCCGGAAAAATCCGACACGCTGGCGTAGCCCTGACTGTCCATCCAGCGTGACAAACCGTCCTTCATCTCCTCGACAATCCGGAAGCCTTGCAGCATCGCCGCCGTGCACACCTGCACCGAACCGCTGCCCAGGGCTATGAATTCCGCCGCATCGCGCCAACTGCCGATGCCGCCAATGCCGCTGATCGGCAAGCCCTGGGTCTGCGGGTCGCGGGCGATCTCGGCGACCATGTTCAACGCGATCGGCTTCACCGCCGAGCCGCAATAACCGCCGTGGGTGCTTTGGCTGCCGACGGCGGGATTGGCAACCATGCGCTCCAGATTGACGCTGGTGATCGAGTTGATGGTGTTGATCAACGACACCGCATCGGCGCCACCACGGTGTGCGGCACGGGCGGCGACGCGGATGTCGGTGATGTTCGGCGTGAGTTTGACGATCACCGGCAACGAGCAATAGGTCTTGCACCAGCGAGTAACCTGTTCGACGTATTCCGGCACCTGGCCAACCGCTGCGCCCATGCCTCGTTCCGGCATGCCGTGGGGGCAGCCGAAATTCAGCTCGATGCCATCGGTGCCGGTGGCTTCCACCAGCGGCAGGATGTTTTTCCACGACTCCTCGACGCAGGGCACCATCAGCGACACGATCAGTGCGCGATCCGGCCAGTCCTTTTTGACCTGGGTGATTTCCCGCAGGTTGATCTCCAGCGAACGGTCGGTGATCAACTCGATGTTGTTGAAGCCCATGACTTCACGGTTGGCCCCGAAGTGCGCCGAGTAGCGTGAGGACACGTTGACCGCCGCCGGGTCTTCCCCCAGGGTTTTCCAGACCACGCCACCCCAGCCAGCCTCGAACGCACGGACCACGTTGTAGGCTTTGTCGGTCGGCGGCGCGGAAGCCAGCCAGAACGGGTTGGGGGCCTTGATGCCGGCGAAGACAATCGAGAGATCGGCCATTTACGCAGCCTCCACGTTGAGCATGAGTTGAGCGTTGATCGCCTCGGCGGCCAGCTTGCCGTGCTGCACGGCTTGCACGGTGAGGTCCTGATCGAGGCTGGTGCAGTCGCCACCGGCATACACGCCGGGAATGCTGGTGCGCAGCTGTTCGTCGACGAGGATTCGATCGCCCTGACGCTTGAGTTCACGGGCCAGCGGATCGGCGAGGGCGCCGGCGTCGAAGGCCTGGCCGATGGCTTTGAAGATCGCGTCGGCAACCAGTTCAAAGGTTTCGCCGGTGGTTTGCAGGCGACCTTCCACCAATCGGGTGCGGGCGAAGCGCATGCCGCGCACGTTGCCTTGGTCGTCGAGCAATACCTCTTCGGGTTGCGCCCAGGTCAACAGCCGCACCTGATTGGCCTTGGCGATGTCCTGTTCGTGACTGGTGGCGCCCATGTCCGCGACACCACGGCGGTACACCAGGTTCACGTCCCGGGCACCGAGGCGAGCCATTTGCACGGCCATGTCGATGGCGGTGTTGCCGGCGCCAAGGACGATGCAGCGTTCGGCCAGCGGCAGTTGTGTCAGGTCATCGGCCTGACGCAGTTCGCGGATGTAGTCGGTGGCAGGGAGCAGGCCGGGGGCATCCTCGTTGGACAGGCCCAGTTGTTTGCTGGCGGCCAGGCCCAGGCCGAGAAACACCGCGTCGAATTGCTGATGCAGTTCGCTGAGGGTCAGGTTGTCGCCGAGTTTCTGCCCGTGACGAATCTCGATCCCGCCAATCCCCATCAGGAACTCAAGCTCCTTCTGCGCGTAGTCGTCCACCAGTTTGTACTTGGCGATCCCGTATTCGTTGAGACCGCCGGCCTTTTCCCTGGCCTCGAAAATCACTACGTCATGGCCGTGCATGGCGCTGCGGTGCGCGCAGGACAAACCGGCCGGGCCGGCACCCACCACGGCGATGCGCTTGCCGGTTGCGGCGGCGCGCTGGAACGGGTGTTCGCTGAAGTGTGCGTTGTCCACGGCATAGCGTTGCAGCAGGCCGATCAGTACCGGCGCGCATTCCTGGGCGTTGTTGCGCACGCAGGCTTGCTCGCAGAGGATTTCCGTCGGACAGACCCGGGCACAACTGCCACCGAGGATGTTGGCCGAGAGGATCTTCTGCGCCGCACCCTGCACGTTTTCCTGATGGATATTGCGGATGAACGATGGAATGTCGATGTCGCTCGGGCACGCGTTCACGCACGGCGCGTCGTAGCAATACAGGCAGCGCGAGGCTTCCAGATGCGCTTGACGCTCGTTGAGCGGCGGCGCCAGGTCGGTGAAATGGCCGGCGAGGGCGGCCGCGTCCTCATGGGGATGCGGGAGGTGGTTCAGGGTCTTGATCACGGTGTTGGCCTCACGGTTAATTGAGGTACTGCCTCTGATGGGCATTGGTTTTTTTCGCATCATCCTGTGGCGAGGGAGCTTGCTCCCGCTGGGTGGCGAAGCCGCCCCACATCCTGCCAAATCGGTTGTCCTGCCCCCCCGAGTCGACTGGCTTTGGGCCTGCTGCGCAGTCCAGCGGGAGCAAGCTCCCTCGCCACAGAGGGCAGATCAACGTTTCACTGCTGTCGGCTTGTGCAACTCAGCCCGCTTGCTCAGCAAATCAAACACCGCCGGATACGCCGGCCGTTCGATATACCGGCCCGCGCCACGCTCGGCGCGCAAATCACCATCGGCCCACACCACTCGGCCCTGGCTGACGGTGTGGCTCGGCACGCCGCGCACGGTCTTGCCTTCGAAGATGTTGAAGTCGACCTGCTGGTGGTGAGTCTTGGCTGAAATCGTCCGCGTGCCTTCCGGGTCCCACAGCACCAGATCGGCATCGGCACCGACACGGATCGCACCTTTGCGCGGGTAGAGGTTGAAGATCTTCGCGGTGTTGGTGGAGGTGAGCGCTACGAAGTGCTGCATCGACAAACGCCCGGTGTTCACCCCTTCATCCCAAAGCACTGCCATGCGGTCTTCGATACCGGCGGTGCCGTTGGGGATCTTGCTGAAATCGTCACGGCCGGCGGCTTTTTGCTCGGCGCAGAAGCAGCAATGGTCGGTGGCGGTGGTGTGCAGGTTGCCCGCTTGCAGGCCATGCCAAAGGGCTTCTTGATGGCCGCGTGGGCGGAACGGCGGGCTCATCACGTAACCGGCGGCGGTTTGCCAGTCCGGGTGTTGGTAGACGCTGTCGTCCAAAAGCAGATGCCCGGCCAGCACTTCGCCGTAAACCGGTTGGCCCTTGGCGCGCGCATAGGTGATTTCGTCGAGGGCTTCCTTGGTCGAGACATGGACCAGATACAGCGGCGTGCCGAGGGTTTCGGCAATGCGGATCGCCCGGCTCGCGGCTTCACCTTCCACCTGCGAAGGCCGCGACAGCGGATGCGCTTCCGGCCCGGTGATGCCCTGGGCCATCAACTTGCGTTGCAGGTGATAGACCAGCTCGCCGTTTTCCGCGTGCACGGTCGGCACCGCGCCCAACTCCAGGCAACGCTCGAAACTCGCCACCAGGGTGTCGTCGGCAGCCATGATCGCGTTCTTGTAGGCCATGAAATGCTTGAAGCTGTTGACCCCGTGCTGGCTGACCAGCTCGGCCATTTCCTCGCGGACTTGCTCGCTCCACCAGGTGATGGCGACGTGAAAGCCGTAGTCAGACGCCGACTTCTCGGCCCAGCCGCGCCATTGATGAAAGGCCTCCATCAATGATTGCTGTGGGTTGGGTATCACGAAGTCGATGATCGACGTGGTGCCACCGGCCAATCCCGCCGCGGTGCCGCTGAAAAAATCTTCGCTGGCCACCGTGCCCATGAAGGGCAGTTGCATGTGGGTGTGCGGATCGATGCCGCCGGGCATCAGGTATTGGCCGCTGCCGTCGAGCACTTGCGCATCGGCGGGAACATCGAGGTTTTCACCGATGGCTTTGATCACGCCGTCGGCGCAATAGACGTCGGCGCGATAACTTTCATCATGGGTAATAACGGTGGCGCCACGGATCAACAGAGACATTCCGAGTTCCTCGCAGGCATGACCGACTATTGCCGGTTCTAGATGTTTTATATGAAGCAGACGCCAATCGGTGTATTCCTGTCAGCGCTGTCAAGAATAGACGCTAGCTGCAGTTTGTGGATTGAGCAAGAATATTTTTTATAAGCTTATTACTGTTTTAACTGTTTGATAAATAACGATAAAAAATGAAAATCACCAAAATGGTGAGACCGCTCACCATTTTGACGCACTTGACAGGTTGGAAATATGGTCAAGATTTTCTATGTGAAATCAGCCGGTTGAGGATGGTCTATGGTTGATGCGCAACCTTTCAAAAAAAGATCGACGCACCAGATTGAGTCTTGACTGTTCGGACAACTTGCCTGGCATTCGGCCTGAGTGACAGGCAACTGACCGGGGACTCGCAAGTTGGATAAATAAAGCTGATTAACATCAGTTGGTTAGCAAAGTTTTATGGCACTGCCCGAGGCACTAGCGGGGCACCCGGCACGTTTATTGATGCCGCCGCTGACACCGTGGCCGGTCCGTAAAAGTTGTCAGTTTCTCCGGCCATCGTCCGGCTCGCGCGCATTGCGCCAGCCTCTGATGAGCAAAAATAATCAAAAGAACAGTGGAGCGGCCATGCAACAGATCAGATCGCAAGTGACCGAGCGCGACGGCTTGTTTGAGCTCGAAGCCGGCAGCGATGTCCTCGACAGTCCCCGATACAACCACGACATGGCACCGACCAAGGTGCGCGAACGAACCTGGAACAAATGGCACATCACCGCGCTGTGGGTCGGCATGGCGATCTGCGTGCCGACTTACACCCTCGGCGGAGTGCTCACGGCCTACTTCGGCCTGACCGTGGGCGAAGCGCTGCTGGCGATTCTGTTCGCCAATATCATCGTGCTGATCCCGCTGACCCTGAATGCCTTCCCCGGCACCAAGTACGGCATTCCGTTTCCGGTATTGCTGCGCTCGTCCTTCGGCATTCTCGGTTCCAACATCCCGTGCCTGATCCGCGCCCTGGTGGCGTGTGGCTGGTTCGGCATCCAGACCATGTTCGGTGGGCTGGCGATTCACCTGTTTCTCGGCTCGGTGTTCGATGGCTGGAAGGCCCTTGGTGGTACCGGCGAGGTGATCGGCTTCATGCTGTTCTGGGCCTTGAACCTGTGGGTGGTGATTCGCGGCGCGGACTCGATCAAATGGCTGGAAACCCTCTCGGCGCCGTTGTTGGTGCTGGTGGGCGTGGGCCTGCTGGTGTGGGCTATGCCAAACGTGTCGATGACCGAGTTGCT
The DNA here is from genome assembly GCF_059506005.1 of Pseudomonas sp. Pseusp18. Taxonomy (NCBI): domain Bacteria; kingdom Pseudomonadati; phylum Pseudomonadota; class Gammaproteobacteria; order Pseudomonadales; family Pseudomonadaceae; genus Pseudomonas; species Pseudomonas sp. Pseusp18. The sequence goes on along the minus strand of NZ_CP169240.1, from coordinate 3,765,016 downwards.
GGCGATCCCGGCCAAACGTCCGGAAGGCGCCAGCGTGGTCAGTTACTTTGCCGCCGGGCTGACGGCCATGGTCGGCTTCTGGGCCACGCTGTCGCTGAACATCCCGGACTTCAGCCGCTACGCGAAAAGCCAGAAGGACCAGATCGTCGGGCAGATCATCGGTTTACCCCTGACCATGTTCCTGTTCGCCTCCCTCGGCGTGGTGATGACGGCCGCGTCGGTCAAACTGGTGGGTGTCACTGTCTCTGATCCGGTCACCCTGATCGGCCATATCCAGAGCCCGGTCTGGGTCGCACTGGCCATGGCGCTGATCATCATCGCCACCTTGTCCACCAACACTGCGGCCAACATCGTGTCGCCAACCAACGATTTCCAGAACGTCGCGCCCAAGTACATCAACCGCACCACGGCGGTGATGCTCACGGGGTTGGTCGGGTTGGCGCTGATGGCCCATGAACTGCTGAAAAAGCTCGGGCTGATTGTCTCGGATCTGAGCCTGGAGACGGTGTATTCCAACTGGTTGCTGGGCTATTCGAGCCTGCTGGGGCCGATCGCCGGGATCATGGTGGTGGACTATTTCCTGATCAAGAAACAGCAACTGGATTTGGCCGGCCTCTACCGTGACGACGTGTACCCGGCGTGGAACGGGTTTGGCTTCATCGCGTTCGGCGTGCCGGTGGTGTTGACGCTGCTGTCGCTGGGCAGCGATGCCTTCAGCTGGTTCTACAGCTACGGCTGGTTCACCGGCTCGGCCCTGGGAGGGCTGATTTATTACGGGTTGAGTTCGATGCGGCCGAGTCCGACTGTCGTGAAATCTGCGGTGTGAGAGGTGGCCCCGCTCTCACAGGGGATCGCATTTCCAATGTAGGAGCTGCCGAAGGCTGCGATCTTTTGATCTTGCTCTTGGGCGGCCCCGAAAAGATCGCACCCTTCGGCAGCTCCTACAGGGGGAATGCATTCCAAATGTGGGCGCGGGCTTGCTCGCGAAGACAGCATCAAATACACCAAAAGTTCGCCTGAATGACCCAATAACAACTGCCTGAGGAGATCACCATGAACGCTGCCGTAGACGTTCTGCAATCCACCCATCAGCACATCAACCGCGACCGTTTGTGGCAGTCGCTCATGGAGCTGGCCAAGCTCGGTGCGACGGTCAAGGGCGGTGTCTGCCGGCTGGCCCTGACCGACCTCGACCGCCAGGCGCGCGATATCTTCGTGAAGTGGTGCGAGGAGGCCGGTTGCACGGTCAGCATCGACGCCGTCGGCAACATCTTCGCCCGTCGCCCGGGTCGCAATCCGAACCTGCCACCGGTGATGACCGGCAGCCACATCGACACCCAGCCCACCGGCGGCAAGTTCGACGGTTGCTTCGGCGTACTGGCCGGGGTCGAAGTCTTACGCACCCTCAACGACCTCGGTGTGGAAACCGAAGCGCCGCTGGAAGTGGTGGTCTGGACCAACGAGGAAGGCTCACGCTTCGCCCCGTGCATGATGGGCTCCGGCGTGTTCGCGGAAAAATTCACCCTTGAGGAAACCCTGGCCAAGGTCGATGCCGAGGGCGTGACCGTCGGCGAAGCCTTGAACGCCATCGGTTACGCCGGGCCGCGCAAGGTCAGTGGTCATGCCGTGGGAGCGTATTTCGAGGCGCACATCGAGCAAGGCCCGATTCTTGAGGACGAACACAAAACCATCGGCGTGGTGATGGGCGCGCTGGGGCAGAAATGGTTCGACCTGAAACTGCGCGGTGTCGAAGCCCACGCCGGCCCGACGCCAATGCACTTGCGCAAGGACGCGCTGGTCGGCGCCGCGGTGATCGTCGGCGCAGTCAATCGCGCCGCCCTCGGCCATCAACCCCACGCCTGCGGCACTGTCGGCTGCCTGCAAGCCTATCCCGGCTCGCGCAACGTGATTCCCGGCGAAGTGCGCATGACCCTGGACTTCCGTCATCTGGAACCGGCGCGACTCGATTCAATGATCGCCGAAGTCCGCGAGGTCATCGAAACCACCTGCGAGGAACACGGCCTGACCTTCGAACTGACACCCACCGCCGACTTCCCGCCGCTGTATTTCGACAAGGGCTGCGTCGAAGCGGTACGCGGTGCGGCTCAAGGGCTCGGTCTGTCGCACATGGACATCGTCAGTGGAGCAGGGCACGACGCAATCTTCCTCGCCGAACTCGGCCCGGCCGGGATGATCTTCGTGCCTTGTGAAGGTGGTATCAGCCATAACGAAATCGAAAACGCCGCGCCGGATGATCTGGCCGCCGGGTGCGCCGTGTTGTTGCGGGCGATGCTGGCAGCGTCGCAGGCGATTGCCAGTGGTGAATTGGGGGCCTGAAGATCAAAAGATCGCAGGCTTCGCCAGCTCCTACAGGGATCGTGTACACCCGAGGATGTACGCAATCCCTGTAGGAGCTGCCGCAGGCTGCGATCTTTTGACTTTGATCTTTCAAACCCAAATGGCATCCCACAAGGGGTAATCGCCGACTCGCTTGACCAATCCCGCACGCAACGGATTCATGACGATGTAGCGCGCGGCATCCTTCAAGTCTTCATCACGACGTAATGCCCGGTCGTAATATCCACGCTGCCACAGACGTCCTTGATCGCCACGCACAAGATTGATCGATCGGCTGCTTCTGGACTTGATGCGACACATCAGCTCGGCCAATGTGCCGTGCTTCAACTCCATCAACCAATGCAGGTGATCCGACATAACAACCCAGGCCATGGAGATAACGAGTGATGCTTCATCGGCACAACGAAGCTGATCAACCAAAAGCCGTCCCAACCGCCAATCCACGAACACCTGCTCGCGTTGATGAGCGACGGCGGTCAATAGATAAATACGACCAGATTCGGAAAATCGAGCTTTGCGCAGGTGACATCCATTTGCAGCGACAGGCATTCCTTTGCCTCCTTGAAGTGTGTTGTCGGATGAACGTTAGCCGCTAGCGCGAGTAGCGTGGATGAAAGCATTTTCGGAATATTTCGAATGCACCCCAAGACGGCGTACATCGGTGACATACGGATGCACGCAACCCCCGTAGGAGCTGGCGCAGCCTGCGATCTTTTGATCTTGATCTTTTGGGGGGCGCTGAAAATCAAAAAATCGCAGCCTTCGGCAGCTCCTACAGGAGGCCGAGTAAACTCGTGATCACGTGGATATACGCTACCAGTACACCGTGATCGCGCGGATGTATGCACTATCACAAACGCCTGCGGTCGTAATCTTCACTGGGCAGCGCGCAAAAGTGCCGCCGCAATTGTGGAGTTCCAATGAGCCAGGACGTCCTGAGCACTGAAACCAATCGCCGTCAGTTGCAGCAAATCATCGCTGGCCTGTCCGATGGGGTGATTCTGCTGGAGCTCGACCAGACCATTCTCTGGGCCAATGACGCCGCGCTGGCCATGCACGGTGTCAGCGAGATTGGCGAGTTGGGGGCCAATGCCGGGGAGTACGCCAAGCGTTTTGCCTTGCGTTATCGCAACAATCATCCGGTAGCGATCGAGAACTATCCGATCAGCCGCGTGGCCCGTGGCGAGACGTTCAGCGATGTGATGGTGGAGGTGACGCAGCTGGAAAATGAAGAGCGCACCTGGGTTCACAGCGTGCGCAGCATGGTGCTGGCGGACCGTGCCGGTGAGCCGGAATCGTTGGTGCTGATCATGAACGACGTCACCGACTGGGCCAGCGCCGAGCAGCGTTTCGAAAAGACCTTCAACGCCAACCCGGCCCCGGCAGTGATCTGCCGCCTCAGCGATTTACGCTACATCAAGGTCAACCAGGGCTTCGTGGAAATGACTGGCTATGCCCGTGATCAGGTGATCGGCGCTTCGGCTTATGAGCTGGATGTGCTGGAGCGCGCCGAGAACAAGGACTTGGCCAAGCAGCGTTTGCGTGACGGCGCCACCATTCCGCAGATGCAGGCCGAGCTGCGATTGGCCGACGGTGGCAGCAAGCAAGTGATCGTTGCCGGCCAACCGCTTGAGCTCAACGACGAAGCTTGCATGCTGTTTTCCTTCGTCGACATGGAGCTTCGGCACAAGGCCGAAATCGCCCTGCGCCAGAGCGAGGAACGGTTCGCCAAAGCGTTTCGCCTCACTCCGGTGCCGATCCTGGTGTGCCGCGCCGCCGACCAAGTGGTGATGGACGTCAACGAAGCCTTTCTCGAGTCTCTGGCGTACCCCAGTGATGAGGTGCTCGGCAAGACCGTGGCGCAACTCGGTTTCATTGATGAAGCGGGCGCTCGCACTCGACTGTTTACAGCTCTGGAGAAGACGGGGCGGGTGGATCGTGTCGATGTCAGGGTGCGCAGAAAGGATGCCGGGCTGATTGATTGTGCGGTCTCGGCGGACACCGTGAACATTCAGGACGGCTCTTGCTACCTGCTGGTGTTGATGGACATCACCGAGCGCAAACGTACCGAGCTGGAGTTGGTGTCGGCGATCGAAGAGGTGATGAAAGATGCGTCCTGGTTCAGCCGCACGCTGATCGAAAAACTGGCCAATGTGAAGAACGTCAACTCGCCGCAGTTGCCCAGTGTATCGTTCACCGACCTGACCACCCGGGAGCGCGATGTGCTCGGCCTGATCTGTGAAGGCCTGGCCGACAAGGAGATCGCCGCGCGCCTGAAACTCGCGCCCAATACAGTGCGAAATCATGTGTCGACGGTGTATTCCAAACTCGATGTGCATAGCCGTAGCGAGGCGATTGTCTGGGCTCGCGAGCGAGGTCTGTTCTCCGGCGTGAAGCGGATCAAGGGGCAACGTTAAGGTGCAAATGCACTAGTGCGGGTGGTGCAATTTCATGTATTGATCATATGGGGCTTTTTCTAGGCTGTCGGGGTGCGAGACGTGGCTTGGGCCCGGTATCGCGTCCTCTTCGATGCAGCTGAAGGAACAACCTCATGGGTGCGAAAAGAACAAGCGGGCAGTCGACTTTACGCTGTCGCCAAGGTGAGTCGGGATGAGTTACCTGGTGCAATTGCGTATGCAGTTGGAGCGGAGCTTTTTGCCGTTGGCCTGTGAGTGTGCGCTTGCCGGGGATAATTCGTTGACGGTGAAGCTTTACCATCCGGCGACAGGGCAGGTGGATCTGGTGGTCAGCGGGTTGAACGTGGCGACGCTCCGGACGCCGGAGGCAGTGGCGGCGTTGATTGAAGAGCTGCGCTATGAGCTTGAAAGCAGTGGCTTGAATCGATCCTCCGCTCTTTAGGCGTCATATCCCGCAGGCCTGCGGTAATGCAGTGGTTACTGTCTTTCTGGCATTGGCGGGTAGCTAAGCTATAAGGAATGCGAGGGTATTTCTTTTCTGTGACAGGGCCGCGGGTTCGCGGGGTGGTTTTCGAGTCGCGGAAAATGTCGATTACTTACCGCGGGTCAGCCTATGAACAGTTTTGGGAAATGTGCTTTTTCACCTCTGTCGCTCGCACTTTGCGTGGCGATTCTGGGTGGTTGCGCCAGTCCGCCGCCTCCACCCCCGGCCGTACCACCACCGACACCGGTTCGTACCTGTTCGACCACCGAAAGCACCGATGTACAGGGTGATATGAGGGCTGAAGGGCAGGTGACCCGAACCACGACCCTGACCCGTTGCGTCACTCAGTAAACCGGGTCCGGTGTACCGCCAGTAGCACGTGCAACTGGCGGTGTATGACCTGAGCGTCGGTTCAGACTTCCTCGATCCTGACCCACCGCGACTCCCGTGCCGCCAGACGAATTGCCGTCGCCAGGCGTTCGACTTCCCACGCCTGCTCGAAATCGGTCCCGTCCTGGCCGAGACCGGCCAGCGCCATCACCAACTCATGCACTTCAAGGGTCTTGAGTTCGTTGTAACCCAACTGGTGCCCCGGCGCCGGGCTGAAGGCGGCGTAACCCGGCAAATCCGGCCCCGCCAGCAGCCGTTGGAAACCGCCTTGCCCGGCACGATACAGCCGCAGTTCATTCAAGCGTTCCTGATCGAACGCCAGGGTGCCTTGGGTGCCGCTGATTTCAAAACTCAGGTGATTCTTGTAACCGTGTTTGAGCCAGCTACTGCTGAACGTCCCTCGTGCGCCGTTGGCGAACCGCAGCAACGCGTGGACCTGATCGTCGACCGCGACCTCGCGTCGTTCCTGACCACCCGCCGTCACGGGGCGTTGCGCATGCACGGTCTGGGTATCCGCGCACACCGCCTCGACGTCGCCCAGCAGATGACGGGCCATGGCCAGCAAGTGACTGCCCAGGTCCGCGAGGGCGCCGCCGGCGTAATTGGCGTCGCAGCGCCAGGACCAGGGTGAAACGGGATCGGCCATGAAGTCTTCGCTGAACTCGCCCTGGAAACTGATGATCTGCCCCAGCGCGCCGTTTTGAATCAAATCCCGAGCCAGGCCGATGATCGGGTTGTGCTGATAGTTGTAACCCACCCGCGTCACCACGCCTGCGGCTTTGGCTGCAAGGTGCATGGTACTGGCCTGCTCGAGGCTCACGGCCAGCGGCTTTTCGCAATACACCGGTTTACCGGCGGCGATGGCAGCCATGGCCATGGGGTAGTGCAGATGATTGGGGGTGGTGATGGCGATCAGGTTGACCTTGGGGTCATCGATCAGTTGTTGCCAGTCGCTGTGAGCAGCATCGAAGCCCCAGGCGTCGGCGCAGTGGCGGGCGCGCTGCGGGTCGGCGTCGGCAAGGGCGGTGAGTTTGAGCTTCAGCGGCAATTCAAAAACAGCGCTGACATTGCGAAAGGCCAGGGCGTGGGCGCGGCCCATGAAACCTGTGCCGATGAGTCCGATACCGAGTTCGCGCATAGCCGGGGTCCTTTGGATTTTTATTTTCAGGAGGGCTATTTATGGAATAAAAATTCTCAATATGCAATAAAGTGGAATAAATATTCTTTTTCTTGGCGAGGTCAGGAAGCGCTGAGAATGGCTACATCGCCTTGCGTCATTGCCTACAACAACGCCGGAATCTGCCGGCTTGTGCGTCTTGTTAGCGGCCTCTATCGTTTCCAGGTGTGCAGATCAGCCACAAATTGCGGGCATTAATGACGGGACAAACACCACAGACTATATTGGCCACTAATTAATCAAGTTTGAGCAATGCAACCAAGCTCGAATAGAGGTGGCTATGTCGAAGGATCTCGAAAAAACGGCCTATGTTTTTGTTGATGGTGACCGTCACGAAGCTAAGGTTGTACGTGATTCTGCAGGATTCCAGCACGGCGGCATTGTTCGGCTAACGAATGGCAAAATCGTTAGCGGTCGTACCGGTGCTGCCGGAATAAACGCCGAGAAGACATACGGACTTATCGCCGCAGCGGTTGCAAAGAGTGGATCAGGAGTAATGCTGGATATGGATAGAGAGGGACACAAAGCATCGACTGGGACTGGCTGGGTCATGGTTGGTTCTAACGGTAGCAGGCTATCAGCCGCCACTTGTGCTTCGGTACGTATCGATGAATACGCTACTGAAATGCTCAAGGATCCGGACAAGGTTCGGGAGTTCTTCAAACGTGTGAATGGCGAAACCAAGGCTCGCTGATGTATTGCATTTCTCCTTCTTTTGTTCTTGGTTTCCATGGGTGTGAGCGAGAAATTGGGGAGCGTGTGCTGGCTGGAGAAGCAACACTCCTTGATAGCACTAATGACTATGATTGGCTTGGTCGCGGCGCCTATTTTTGGGAAAACAACCCGCAGCGCGCGTTAAGTTTTGCGACCAATGCACAAAAACGGAGCTCTATCAAAAATCCATTCGTGATTGGGGCAGTGATTGACTTGGGGCGTTGCCTGGATTTCACAACTGAGAGTGCGTTGCGTGAAATCTGTCAGACCTACCTCTGGCTTGAAGCCGCCTCAAAAGAAGAAGGCGGTCAACCTCTTAAGAAAAATAGTCAGTATCTACGTCGTTTGGATTGTCAGGTCATTGATGCGTTGCATACCTTCCGGGAGCTTACAGAGGCACCTGCGTATGATTCCGTTCGTTCACCATTCTGGGAGGGCGAATGTCTTTATCCTGATACAGACTTTATGCATGAAACGCATGTTCAGCTGGCGATCCGTAACGTAAAGAGTATCAAGGGCTATTTTAGAGTTCTGGATTTGACAGGTAAGCCGGTTGAGTTTGTGCGGGGTGAATAGTGCCGTCTCTGGCCCAGTCCCATCTATCAAACGATTACCTGACACCCGATGCATCTCAGAAACAGGCGAGAGTCTTCCACGAGTCCTCCGGTAAAACATCAAAGGCAACCCTGAGGCTGCCTTTGGTTTATTCGCAAAACCGAATCAGGACAGAAACCCGCCATCCACATTCAGCGAAACCCCGGTCGTATAGCTCGAAGCATCACTCGCCAGGTACAACACCGCACCGGCCATTTCACTCGGATCCGCCACGCGCTTGAGTGGAATCTGCTGCAATGCGGTGTTCAAAATTGCCTCGTTCTTCACCAGCGCCGATGCAAACTTGGTGTCGGTCAAACCCGGCAGCAAGGCGTTGCAGCGAATGCCGAACTGCGCGCATTCCTTGGCGAACACCTTGGTCATGTTGATCACCGCTGCCTTGGTCACCGAGTAGATGCCCTGGAAGATCCCCGGCGAGATGCCGTTGATCGAGGCGACGTTGATGATGCTGCCGCCACCGTGTTCGCGCATCAGCTTGCCGGCTTCCACCGACATGAAGAAGTAGCCGCGAATGTTCACGTCGACGGTTTTCTGGAAGGCGCTGAGGTCGGTGTCCAGCACGTTGCAGAACTGCGGGTTGGTCGCGGCATTGTTGACCAGGATATCCAGGCGCCCGAATTGTTCGCGGATGGCGGCGAATACCTGGGTGATCTGTTCCATTTCACCAATGTGGCAGGCAATGGCGGTGGCCTTGCCGCCGGCGGCGATGATCGCGTCGGCGACGTGCTGGCAGCCGTCGAGCTTGCGGCTCGACACGATCACGTGGGCACCTTGCTGCGCCAGCAGTTTGGCGATGGCTTCACCGATGCCGCGACTGGCACCTGAGACGAAAGCGATCTTGCCGTCGAGGTCGAACAACTGAGTCTTGGACATGATTTTTCCTTGTTATGGGGCCTGATCAGAGGCTGGATTTCTGAATGACCTGCAAGCTCATCTGCTCCAGCAGTTTGTTCATGTGAATGAACTGTGCGAAGCGTTTGTCCTGGGTCTGACCATGGAAGAAGCGGTAGTAGATCTGCTGCACGATGCCGGCCAGACGGAACAGGCCATAGGTGTAGTAGAAGTCGAAATTGTCGATCTGGATGCCGGCGCGCTCGGCGTAGTAATCGACGAATTCGCGGCGGGTCAGCATGCCGGGGGCATGGCTTGGCTGGCGGCGCATCAGTTGCACCGGTGCCGGGTCGTCGGCTTCGATCCAGTAGGCGAGGGTGTTGCCCAGGTCCATCAGCGGGTCACCGAGGGTGGTCAGCTCCCAATCCAGCACACCGATGATCTGCATCGGGTTGTTCGGATCGAGGATCACGTTGTCGAAGCGGTAATCGTTGTGGACGATGCTCGACGTCGGGTGATCGGCTGGCATCTTGTCGTTGAGCCAGGCCTTCACCGTTTCCCACTTCGGCGCGTCCGGGGTCAGGGCTTTTTCGTAGCGCTCGCTCCAGCCTTTGATTTGCCGCGCGACATAACCTTCGGGTTTACCGAGGTCACCCAGGCCATAAGCCTTGTAGTCGACTCGGTGCAGTTCGACGAACTTGTCGATGAAGCTCTTGCACAGGGTTTCGGTCTTCGCTGAATCAAGGCCCAGTTCCGGCGGCAGTTCGGAGCGCAGGATGATGCCCTTGACCCGTTCCATCACATAGAACTCAGCGCCGATCACCGATTCGTCAGTGCAGTGCACATAGGCTTTGGGGCAATAGGGAAAACCGTCCCGCAGCTGATTGAGGATGCGAAATTCGCGGCCCATGTCGTGGGCGGACTTGGCTTTGTGGCCGAACGGCGGCCGACGCAGGACGAATTCCTGTTCGGGGTATTCCAGCAGGTAAGTCAGGTTCGACGCACCGCCCGGAAACTGGCTGATCACAGGCAAGCCACTCAGGCCCGGAATGTGCGCCTTGAGGTACGGATCGATCAGGCTGGCATCGAGTTCTTCGCCAGAGCGGATACGGGTGGACTGGTCAGTAAGCGCCATGCTTATCCCTTCTGCTTATTTTGGAGGCCAGACATCATTGGCTAATCTAATGGCGCGCTGGGGTGGCCACAAGCGCGGCACGGTCTTATAGGTTAGCGTGTTGCCGGATAATCAGCGTTCCTGATGTGCGCGAACAGGCGCGGCGGACTATGGTTCAGGGAGCGTCGCTTCCAGGAAGGAGATTCGACATGGGCTGTCCGCAAGTTTGCGCCACCGCGACCCTGCAATGCAGTTTCGGCGCGGCGCCGGCGGTACTCAACGTGCTGCCAGTGAACCGCACAATGACCGGGGGCATGCCGGCGGCGAACATCATGGACCACATTCCGTTGGTGAACGTCATGCCGTTCGGCACGTGCATGAGCATGGCCAACCCGATGGTCGCGGCCGCCACCGCCGCGGCACTCGGCGTGCTGACGCCGATGCCGTGCATCCCGGCCACCGCCACCCCGTGGATCCCCGGCGGCGCGCCGACCCTGCTGCTGGGCGGCATGCCGGCCATCGATGCCAACAGCACCTTGATGTGCAACTGGGCCGGAGTGATCAAAATCGTGATGCCGGGGCAAATGCAGATGCTGATTCCCTGATCCCACAATCTTTGTAACAGCTGGCGAAGCCTGCGTTCGGCCGTAGCAGCTGTCGAGCTTGCGAGGCTGCGTTCGGCTGCGAAGCAGTCGTAAAACCTGAGACTGCGGTACATCAGGCAGACTGCGTCAGCCGGACTTGCGACTGCTTCGCAGCCGAACGCGGCCTCGCGCTGCTCGGCAGCTGCTACAGAGCTCAGGCTTGCTCGGGATCGCTCCAGCGCCTGAACCACCAGCGCACTCGTGAGATCGGCTTGCCGTCGGCGTCCAATGGTCGTCCGTCGCTGGCGAAGCCCTGTTCCGGTTCCAGCAATTGACCGTTGAGATACCGGGCTTCGACGGCCGGCTTGCCGTTCGGATGAAAGCGTTGATAGCGCCCGTCGCGCACGCCGTCGCGGTAAAACTCGACCTCCGCCAGTCGCCCATCGGGAAAGTAATTGAACGCCTCGCCATGCAGCAGCCCTCGGCGGTAAGTCGCCTTGCGCTGCAGACTGCCTTCGGGGGCATAGAAACTGGCAACCCCCTGCAGCTTGTCATGCACAAACGGCAACTGCGCCGAGACCTTGCCATTGGGGTGGTAGAGCAGGGTGGTGCCTTGCAGCTCGCCCCGGTTGTAGTGCAAATCAGCCTGCGCGCGCCCGTCATCCTTGATGTGCAGCGCACCGTCGAGCTGGCCATCGAGCAGGCGCCCTTTGAGCTGTTTATCGTTCTGTTGCAAATCCAGCGGCGTGATGGCCATGGGTTCTCCTTGTCAGTTGACCTGCACCAGACCCCCCTTGATGGTTAGCATGCCGCCGCCATCCACGGTCTGCGAAGCGGCACCCTTGTTGGTCAGGCTGATCCCGGCATCGTTGGTCATGGTCGTGCCGGCCTTGTTTTCCAGTGAGGTACCAGCCTGATTGCTCAGAGAGGTCCCGGCCTTCTGACTGATCGAAGTACTGGCCTCGGCCGCCAGATCGGCGCCGCTCTTGATCGAAAAACTGCCGCCGCTTTGCAAGGTCAGGGTGCCGGTCACCTTGATGGTCAGGTTGCCGTCAACCGTCAGGCTGTAATCACCGGTGACCTTGTGCGCGTAATTGCCACCGGTACTGTGGGTCTGGTCGGCGCCCACGGTCACCGTGCGGCTGTCCTTCACATCGAGCGTGTCGCTGCCGGTCTGGATGGTCACGCTGCGTTTGCCTTTCTCCAGGGTCACGGTCTCGTCGCCGTCTTTCACCGTGCGCGTGCGAGCGTTCTGCACGGTCAGGGTTTCATCGTGGCCGACCGTGGCGGTGCTGTCGTTGAGCACGTTGATCTTCAGGTCTTTCTGCGCCTGCAAAAACACCTCTTCGGCGTCTTTCTTGTCCTCGAAGCGCAACTCGTTGAAACCGCCGCCGCCCTTGGACGATTGGGTCTTGATCCCGGACTGGGTCTGATTCGCCGGCAGCGCATAGGGCAGGGCGTTGTCACCGTTGTAGACGCAGCCGGTTACCAGCGGTCGATCCGGATCGCCATCGATAAAGGTCACGATCACTTCCTGGCCGATGCGCGGCACGAACTGCATGCCGAAGCCCTTGCCACTCCAGGGCAGTACAACTCGCACCCAACAGGAACTGGTTTCGTCGTTCTTGCCGTCGCGGTCCCAAGGGAACTGCAGCTTGATCCGGCCGTATTCGTCGGTCCAGATTTCTTCGCCCGACTTGCCGACGACAATTGCCGTTTGCGGGTGCATGCGCGGTTTGGGGGTGATGCGTTCCGGGCGGTACGGCGTGGCCTTGGGGATTGCCTCGAAGCGATTGCGATAGCTGTCGTGACTGGCGTCATGTGTCACCGCCGTCACTACCCAATCGATGTTCAACGTTGAATCATCGTGCCCGGCGAGGGTGAACCAATGCCCCGGCACCAACCAGCGGCAGTCGCTTTCTCCAACGAAACGCTTCTCCTGACTGCGCAAGCCGTCGACCCGCTGCTTGGTCAACTCATCACCCCGAGCCTTGGCGTTGTAGCCGCCCGGATGCTCGTACATCGAACGCGGCCCGGCCACCGCTTCGGCCTGGCCGTAAAGCGATGTGGTCGGCGTGGTGAACTCGTAATCCGTCGCCCGGTACACTCCGGCCACCGCCTGCACGCAGACCTGCCCGGAACGAATACCGTGTAGCTCACGTTCGCCCAACTGCTGGCCGAGATAGCTCACTTTGGGCCCATTGGGGATCGGCACAAACGCATCGTTACTGTCACCCAGCACCAGCGTGTGCTTGCCGTCCTCGTGGGTGAAGAACCAGAAAATTCCGTCTTCCTCCAGCAACCGCGAGACGAACGCGAAATCGGTTTCGCCGTACTGCACGCAGTATTCGCGCGGGGTGTAGCTGCCGCTGAGTGAGAGCTTGAAGTCGGTGAAGGCGTGGGCCTTGAATATCGTAGTGACGATGTCAGAGGTACTGAGGTTCTGGAACACCCGGTTATTGCTAGCCAGGGTCAGCCACCAGAGCCATGGCCGCAGTACAAGCTGATAGCGCTCGGCGGTGGCATCGGCGGGCAATTGACGGATTTCGGCGACCAGCGCGTCCAACGGGCGAGTCAGGGCGTCGTTGTGCAGGGTGGCGGTGACGTGGGTGGCGACGGCGGTGGTCAGGGAGAGAGTTGCGCCGTCGTTGAGGCCGTTCAGTGTGTGCCGACCCAATCGGTTGAGCGCTTCTTCGCCCGAAATGGATTCAGGGTAAAGCGCCGCCAAGGACGCAGCGATGAGCGACAGGCTGGTGTTGGTATCAATCGAGCGGGCCATGGAGCACCTTTGTCATCAGTAACATAGAATCAGCCGCCTCATGCAGCCAGCCTATAACGGACCTGAGTAAAGTGGCTGCATAAGCTTTTCGCTATTTCGATATTTTTTATAGATATTGATCTGTCCTGGATTCGTCTTCATCTTTTACTCCGTCAGCACTCTATCCCGTTAACTTTCCAGTATTGTTTCCACTCTTCGGGTGTGGTGATGTATTCGATGCATATCTCCAGGTATTTGTCAGGTCCCCACAGTTTGTCGTACACCAGGCGGGTGGCACCGTAATTGATGTGCGGATTTAGTTTTATCAGCGCTTGAGTGAAGCGTTCGGCAGTTGAGATGACGAAGTGGACTTGGGGGTCGCTTAAACCCAGAACGTTTCCGGGGCGTGTTCGTAAGTGCACGATCAGCGCCACCGCAAAGTTTGCAGAAAATGGCGAAAGGTCCGTGGATTGAGCGATATAGGCTGCCAGTTGTGTACGGTTGCTGGTGTTGAAGTTTATATCCCATTCAAAATCTATATCATGCAGGCGATCATGCCCGGCGTCTGGATTCGGTGAGCCTTTGGGGAGTACGCCAGCACTGGTTGTGAAGTCGGGTGTTGAATGCATGACGAGACGTCTTTGCGAGGAAACCGTGACAGGCATATATTCATTGAGTGCCTCAATACTTGCCATAACCATGGCGATTCCTTCTGTGGGTCTGGCAGCAGCAGGAAGTGTGTTGCTGATATCTTTATAGCTGGCCAGCTTGATGCTTCTGGTATTGTTTTCAATAAGTCTTTGCGGGTCACCTTGCAACCATAGTGTGTCCTTGCCGAACCCGGCTTCACTGCTCATTGCCGAGCCAACGATAATGAGAGAACGGTTTTCAGTGCCGATGGCCAGCAATGAGGGCTTTGAACTGATAGCAAAATTTTTGTCGTAAAAGGCAACCAGACTGGAGTGAATGCCAGGGTCTAGAATTGTTTTTATTCCTTTTGTCAGATGGTCTGCTCCTAGTGCATAGACGAATAGGTCGACAAGTTGTACTACGGATTGTCCATCTTTGTTTTTAAGTGTCAGTTTCAGTTTGCCTGTCTCTAGGTCGCGCACAACTTTCGTAAGTTTTAAAACGTCCCTGACTTTCTCGAAGTCTTTTTCTATCGCGCTGTTTCTGTTGCCGGCGGGAAAGGCTTCGCTAAAACGAGCTTCAGCGTCCCATGGATTCTCGCCGCTTCCGGGACGAGTGAACCATAAAAGAACTTGCATTTTTCTCATGGCGGCTAACTCTACCACCCATGATGCTGTCGCCGAACCACCGTAAACGGCAACAGTCGCATCAGCGATATTTGAGTCGTCAGGCATTGTCCAGTCCGGATCCATGAATTCATTGCCCCCGACTATCGAGCCCTTGAATGCCTCGACATTGACCTCGGAGGGCTTGCCGTCCTCTTCCATCAATGCGCGCGGGGTGCCAGGGCCCATTGCGATAATTACCTGGTCACAGGTAATTCGCCCACCCACGCGGCCGTCCAGTTTCAGTGAGTAAGCAGCCCCGGTTTTACTTATGTTGGTGACATAAGAGAAGGGGATCTGGACATGGCAATGTTGGTTTAGATAGTACTTTATAACGGTCGAGAATAGACCCGCCTTCATGAAATCGGCTCCCGGAACCGGCTGACTGGAAAAACCACGGTCTTCGCGACCAGTACCTAAAAGGTTACCCGTTAGTAATTGCTGTGGTTGTCCCATGGCATGGTGTGGTGACATTTTTTGCCACAGATCGGGGCCGCCCAGTAAATGGATATCCCCCAGCGTTTTGTTGATGGACTTTAAGTACTGTTGGATTGAGATGAGATAGGCTGCCGCCGAAATACCTGTTCCAATGACAATTGTACTGGGCATGATTCACATCCTTGATATTGTTATGGGCGCTCGGGTTGGTTCGCCTTTTGGGTCTGTGCTTTGGAAAGGGGACAGGTTTATTTTTAGTGTCGCCTAATTAAGCTGTGGTTTTAAAAATAAATAAGTCCCGTTTATACTTGGTTGTTCGTCATGGTTCACCTTGTTTGGTGTTGTCTTTTATTTTGGCTATGGCGCTTTCTTCTCCATTAGAAGACTTGATAAGGGTTTTGTTGTTAAGGGCATAGTAAGTATTGTTGTATTCAAGGCTACCAAACAGGTTGTTGGGTATGACAAAATTGCTGGAGCCCTCGAAATATAACGGAGTGGGGGCGGCATTCGTTCGGGCAGACGGAAACTTAATCGCAAGTGAGTTGCTCAGTAGCGTATTGCCAATGGGTTGAGAAAGATCGTAAGTAGGGCCTGAGAGAAAAAAATCCAATAATTCGTTCGGTTCATTGGCGTCGGGCAGATTGGGGATGTTGAAGTCCTTATAAAGATAGAGAAGCTCTTTCATGTGTTCTTTGTATATTTCCTGCATGGCTCGTCGGGTGGAAGGGTCTGCTGTGTTGATGTAATTGATTGGGCGGGTGACTTCTTGTTCCAGGATGTACCTGTCTTCCATAAGATTTTCCATGTCGAAGTACTCGCGCAATTTTCTTTTGTCTCCGCTCAAGAGTGCTTTATAAGTTTCGTTATCCCGGTAATACGCACGTTCTGCAGCCAGGCTGGCAAAAAGATTGTTGTTTCCTTTTGTAGCGACGTAAGTGCCAGGTTGGGGGTTAGGTAAAGAGATTTTTGAGTCGGTAAGTAATTGCTGTATGGGTGGGAATGAGTTTGGGGAGTTCCCGTTATATCGGTAAGGCTTCAGACTGTTGTCAAATACAGTTACTTTGCTTTTATCGGGCTTTCCGAAAGTGTCGACATGGCGTCTTTCTATAATTCTGGCAACCTTTACCCCAGAGGCTAGCCTCTGTACCGGCAACACTCCCTGATGTTGCAGTGTCGTTGAGACTATGCTTGCTCTGATCGGGCTATAGATGGCCATTAATTCCTGCGGGTCCACACGAGTGGTTAGTCGTCTCACGAGGATCTCCTTTGATTACTGGAAGTGCTCCATTAGTTGTGTCCGCTCGGTGAGTCAATAAGTAGAAGTTTCAGTCTGGTCGTCCTGGCATTACTCCAACACCCACTCCGCCAACTTCCCCGTCACCTGGGTCATCAACACATTCTCAACATCCCTTGCCCCGGCAGCACTGCACTTGGCCAACACCGCCTGCACAATTCCGGCGTCAAACTCAAACTGCTTGCCGGTCGCGGCCTTGTACCGGCCGCGCAATTTCTCCAGCTTCGCCAACACAATTCCTTCCAGCGTCGTTTCATCCAGCGGCCGATACGCCACCACCGTCATGCGCGCCAGAAACGCCGGGCGAAAGGCTTTCAGCAGCACGTGATGCAGCACTTCGTTGAAGGCATCGGTGCCCAGTTGAGCGGTCGGTGTGTCGAGCAGTAACTCAGCCCCGACGTTGCTGGTGGCCAGCATCACGGTGTTTTTGAAGTCCACCACCAGCCCGGTGCCGTCTTCCATCACGCCTTTGTCGAAGACGTTGTAGAAAGCTTCGAGCACGTCCGGGTGGGCCTTTTCGATTTCGTCGAGCAGCACCACCGAATAGGGTTTGCGCCGCACCGCTTCGGTGAGTACACCGCCGCTGCCGTAGCCGACGTAGCCGGGCGGGGCGCCTTTGAGTTGGCTGACGGTGTGGGCTTCCTGGTATTCGGAAAGGTTGATGCTGATCAGGTTGCGTTCGCCGCCATACAGTGCGTCGGCCAGGGCGTAAGCGGTTTCGGTTTTGCCGACGCCGGTGGGGCCGACCAGCAGGAACACGCCGACCGGTTTTTGCGGGTCGGTGAGGCCGGCGCGATAGGCTTGCAGGCGTTGGGCGATGGTGTTCAGCGCGGTGCTCTGGCCCATCACCCGCAGGCCCATGCGCTGGCCGAGGGTGCGCACGGCGTGGGCTTCGTCGGCGAGCATCTTGCCCACCGGGATGCCGGTCCAGCCGGCGATCACCGCGGCCACGGTTTTGCCGTCGACCTGTTCCGGTACCAGCGGATCGTCCTGGCGAATGGCGTCCAGACCGGCCTCCAGGCGCACCAGTTCGGCGGCCAGATGATCGATGCGGCTGTCGGTGGCTTCGTCCGGTTTATCGTTGTCGGCGCGTTCGCTCAAGGTGAGTAATTCGCGACGGGTTTCCAGCAGTTCGCGCACGGCGATCCGTTCTTCGTTCCAGCGGGTTTCCAGTTCGCGAATGGCCTGCACGTTACCCACGGATTCGGTTTCCAGCAGGGTGATGCGTTCACGGTGATCAAGCCCGGTGGCCTGTTCGCGGCGCAGGCGTTCGACTTCCTCCTTGAGACTTTGCTGGCGATGACGCAGGCTTTCCAGCGGTGGCGGCACGTCATGCTGGCCGAGGGCGACCCGGGCACACGCGGTGTCGAGCACGCTGATGGCCTTGTCCGGTAACTGGCGCCCGGAGATGTAGCGGTGGGACAGTTTCACCGCTTCGTGGATCGCCGCGTCCAGCACCTGCACACCGTGATGCTGTTCCAGTTTCGCGGCCATGCCCCGGAGCATTTCTACAGCGGTGATTTCGTCCGGCTCCTCGACTTGCACCAACTGAAATCGCCGGGCGAGGGCCGGGTCTTTCTCGAAGTATTTTTTGTACTCAAGCCAGGTGGTCGCGGCCAGGGTGCGCAGCTCGCCACGGGCCAGCGCCGGTTTGAGCAGATTGGCCGCGTCGCTGCCGCCTTCCGCGCCGCCAGCGCCAATCAGGGTGTGGGCTTCGTCGATGAACAGAATGATCGGTTTGTCGGCGCTGCGCACCGCGTCGATCACGCCTTTGAGCCGCTGCTCGAACTCGCCCTTGACCCCGGCGCCAGCTTGCAACAGACCGAGGTCGAGTACCCGCAGGCTGACCTCTTGCAGCGACGGCGGTACATCACCGGCGGCAATGCGCAACGCCAGGCCTTCGACCACCGCCGTCTTGCCGACCCCCGGTGCGCCGACCAGGATCGGGTTGTTCTGCCGACGTCTGAGCAGGATATCGATGCACTGTCGAATCTCGCCGTCGCGGCCGACGATGGGGTCGATGCGCCCGGCGTGGGCATCGGCGGTCAGGTCCTGGGTGAACTGGTCGAGCACCGAATCCTGTTTCGGTTGCGGATGGCCGGTACTGACCGGCCGCGTGCCGCCAACGTGTTCGCGCGAGTTTTCGGTCCACTCCAGCAAATTGCTGCGCAAGGCTTCCCGTGGAATTTTCAACAGCGACGAGGCGCTATTGAGCAGCAGGCTGCGACGTTCATCACGGTCGAGCAGGGCCAGTAGCAGCAAACCCGAGCGAATGCTCTCCAGGCCAAGCACACTGGCCTGAACCACCGCGTCTTCAAGCAGGCCGATGGTGTGCGCCGAGAGCGCCG
Organism: Pseudomonas sp. Pseusp18; assembly: GCF_059506005.1. Lineage (NCBI taxonomy): Bacteria > Pseudomonadati > Pseudomonadota > Gammaproteobacteria > Pseudomonadales > Pseudomonadaceae > Pseudomonas > Pseudomonas sp. Pseusp18. The sequence goes on along the minus strand of NZ_CP169240.1, from coordinate 3,746,199 downwards.
GGGTGCGGGTGCTGCCGGATTTGAACAGTTCCAGGGCCTTGTTGATTTCCGCCGTCAGGGCATCGCGCTCCAGCCCGAAGCGCGGCAGCAGCCAGGCGAAGTCACCGCCCTCGATGTCCAGCAACTCCAACAGCAAGTGTTCGATTTCGACGTAATGATGACCCCGTTGCAGGCAGCGCTGCGCGGCCCGTTCGAGGGCACGGCGGTTGTCCGGGTTGAGGCGTCCGATCAGACTGGCCAGTTCCATGTTCAGGTGATCTCCAGCTGACGAAGGCGGGTTTCGATCCGTTGCACGGCAAGGCTGGTCTGGCGTTGCAGGCCGCCGTTCCAACTGAGCAAGGGCGGGGCCTGGCGACCGAGTTTCATCGGACTGGCACCGCGCACCAACAGCACCAGTGTGCAATCCAGGTCGGGGCCGAAATACAGCGCGCTGAGACTGGCCAGTGCCGGATGGGCTTCACCGTCCGGCAGAAACCGCGCCGCCTGCGCCGAGGTCAGCGGGCCGAGGGTCAGACGGATGCCGGCGTGTTCATCCCAGACCCGAGTGCCGGCCACCGCGTTGCGGCCCAGCTGCAGATTGCGCCCGCCCGGTTGCAGTCGACTGCGACTGGCCGGCGGAATCTCCCGCCAGGCACCTTCATAGGCGCTGAGTTCTACTGGCAGTTCGAAGTGCTCGCGCACGATCGCGGCGAAGCCGGCCAGGGAACGACGACCGTCGGCAAATAGCGCGCTGCACGCCAGTACCGCAGAGTCGGGTACGGCCTGGCGTTCCTGCAAGGCTTTGGGCAACAGCCCGGTCAGCGCCCGCAGTTGCGCCTGCACCGGCGACGCGCCGGGGGCTGTGAAGCCGACGGCGATCCGGTGTTTGCGCATCACCTTGTACAGCAGGCTGAGCAAGCGATGCTGGAACAGGTCGAGGAATTCGGCCGGGGCATAGTCCTTGGCGCGGGCCCGTTGTTGCAGCCATTCCTGATAGGCGTAGGGCAGGGGGCCGTCCGGCCCGCCGAGGCCAAACACTGGGGTCGTGAGCGTCGGGGGCTGGTCAGCTTCCTGAGTCAGGCTTTCGATTTCACTGGCGGAAAACAGCGGCGTAAGCGGCCCGCGCAGGCGCAAGGCTTCCGCTTGGGGGGCGGTGCCGCTGCCCAGGGATTCGGCTTGCGGGTGTTCGCGCTCCAGCAGCAACAATGCTTGCAGCAACTGGAACGCCTGCGGATCGCGCCGCAGCTTCTGACTCAGGCTCAGAGGGAGAGCGGCATGCCGGCTTGGGGTTGCCATGTCTTGACCTCCTTGTCTGACTGGACCAGAACCGTGCGCACGAAGCGATTGGCCGTGGCATAGAGTGAAAAGAACTGCGCCAGCACCGCGGAAAACAACACCGCGCTGCTGCCGACGAAATGCTGCGGATCGAGTTGCAGCTGAACCTCCAGCCCATTGCGCCAGCCGCGCCACGCGTCTTCGCCGACGTGGGCGATCACTCGTTCGCAGCCGAGGCTTAACAAGCCGTCGATTTGCCGCAAGGCGCTGGCCTCGTCACGCAGGTTGTGCAACTGGAGGATTTCCTTGAGGGCGTCCAGCGCCTGCGGCCCCTCGACCAGTGACAAATGATTGAGGGTCAGTTGCGACACCAGCCGCCAACGGGATTCGCCATCCAGTCGCGGCAAACTCTGCGGGCTCGGCGGGTTGCGCAAACGGGCCCAGGCCACCGGCCCCGGTCGTTCGAAACCCAGGGGCGTGCGGGCCGGCAGGCTCTGGGCCAGATGCCGGTTGGTGCACAGCAGTTCGGCGGTGAGGCTGTATTCGCTGGCCTCGGTCAGCGGATCGAGTCGGGTGTCCACCAGGCTCACCATCAGGTCGGTGCCCAGCCGATTCGGGGTCATGCCGCTGACCCGTCGCGCATGCCAATAGCACTGTTTGTCGCCGCCGATATGCTGGCTGCCGTAATACGCTGGCACCCGCTGCACGCCCTGGCTTGAGCTGGCGCGCATGGCGCGGATGCTGTGGATCTCGACGCTGTTTTCCCGGTGACTGTCGGCGACCAGGCGATACTCGCTGCGGGTGCCGTCCGGGCGCAATGGTTCCGAGGTACGTGGAAACAGGTTGATCACCGGTGCGCAGCCCAGGGCGAAGTCGCTGGCCTGAAGGTGCAGGCGGTTGGCCGGGGCGCGGTCGAACACGATGTACAGGTACAGCGGCTGGCTGTCGCTGGCGGCGCCGGCCAATGGAATGTCGAAGAAGTTGAATTTGTCCGGGAACGCAAAGTACTCGGCGAGCAGGCGCATGCCCGGATGCACACCATCCTCGTCCGGCAACAGCACTTCGTCGCTGGCAAAACCGACGATTTGCGGCAACCCGGCCAGCATGACCGGCACGCTGCCGACCGGTCCGGCCAGCACCTTCACCGCGTGGGCGCCGAGCAGGTCATACAGGCAGGCGTTGATCACCGGCGAGGCGGCCAGGTGCACGCGTAATTGTTTGATGGCCAGCGTCGACCACTGGCTCTCACCCAGGCAACGCAGGCTCAGGCGCAAGGCCGAGCGTGCTTGCGCCACACCGGTCAGGGCCTGGGCTTCATCGCTGCCCAGCAGCAGCGCTTCGTTGATTTCCACCGGCCACAATCGAACCGCGGCGCTGGTGCGAAAGTGGATGCTCTCGCCTTTGCTGGTGGTGACGAATAGCGGTGTGTCGCGGGGCAATGGATAACCATCGTTCAAGTTGCCCTTGCTCGGGTCCGGCTCGAACTGCACGATCGCGCAGGACGGCAACGGCCGCATGGCCAACGGGTAAAGCTGTTCGAGCAAGGCGTCGCTGAACTCGGCATAGTCGTCATCGAGCCGCCGTTGCAGGCGTGCCGCGAGCAGGGCGAAACCTTCAAGTAGCCGCTCGACATGTGGGTCGGGGCATTCACCGGGGGACAGTTCCAGGCGTCTGGCGACCTTGGGATATCGCTCGGCAAAAATGCTCCCGGCGTGGCGCAGCCAGGTCAGTTCGCGTTGGTAGTAATCGAGCAGTTGCGGGTCAATCGAGTCGCTCATGACGCACCTCAAGACCATGGCTGGCCTTCTCGATGACAAAGGCCACGGGCCAGTGCTGCTGGCCGCTGCGTAACTCGCCCACCAGCCGAATGCTCAGTTGCTGCGGATGGCCGGGGACCGGATTGACCTGGACCTCGCCCAGTTGCAGGCGCGGTTCGAAATGGCTGATGGCCTCGCGGATTTCCCGTGCCAACTGACGACGGTCATCGCTGCGCTGCTGTTGCAAGGCGGTCCAGTCAGCGATGCCGTAGTCGAGAATGCTCGGCGGAGAGGTCAGCGGACGTGAGCCGCGTCGGGTGTTGAACAGGCGCAGCAACTCCGTGTGCACCGAGTCGAGCAGCCCCTGGCGATCGAACACCTGCACGGTGTCGACCTCGCTGGCGGCGAGGCGCTCGAACAACGGTGGGAGCATGCCGGTGCCTGCCATGGCCGACGCGTCCGCTTACTTGACGAGCTTGTTGGCGGCCATGTCCCAGGTCGAGGCGGCCGTGCCTTCCTTGGTGCCGTCGTCTTTCTGGGCGGTGAGCTCCCACTTGATCTTGGTGAAGTTCAGGGAAATGGTTTCCACCGGTTTGCCACCCGTGCCGCCGCTGACGCTGACGTTGGACAGCACCACGTTGGTCAGGGTGTAGATGATGAACGGCATCAACTGACCGCTGCCTTCGGCGGCGTTACGGCCGATGGTGATCTTGGCTTCGGGGATCGGTTTGCCGGCGCAGCAATATTCGTTGAGGGAAGGCGTCGAGCTGTCGACGAATTTGGTCAGGGTGAACTCGCCGATGTGCGGCTTGCCGGAGGTGCGCTCCGAGTTGCTGACGTCGTTGGTCACCTGCATGGCCACGTTGTGGCTGTAGGACATGACTTCGATCTTGTCCTTGTAACCCTCAAGCAAGCTATCGCCTTTGATGTCGCCGCCGAGGTCGAGAATGATTGCATCCATCGCATGAAACTCCTGAAGATTATCGCGATAAGTGGGGGTGAATGCCCAATCCAATCAATTAAGCCAAACACTGAGCCTGTTAAGCCGAACACCGAACCTGTAAGGCCACACACCGAACCTGTGGCGAGGGAGCTTGCTCCCGCTGGACTGCGTAGCAGTCCCATTTTTTGGGGCCGCTTCGCACCCCAGCGGGAGCAAGCTCCCTCGCCACAAGTTTTAGTGGAACCACAGACCTCAATGGGGCCACAGGTTGCAGTGGTCAGGCGGCTACCGGTGGCGGCAGGGTCGCGACCAGGCGGATCGACGCGGTCAGTTCCTCAAGCTGGAAGTGCGGCCGCAGGAACACCGTGGCCTTGTAGGCTCCCGGCTTGCCGGCGACCTCGGTCACATCCACCCGGGCTTCACGCAACGGGTACTGCGCCTTGATCTCTTGCGGCGCGTTGTCGTTGATCAGCACGTAGTCGGCGATCCAGTTGTTGAGGTAGGTCTGCACATTGTCGCGGGTCATGAAGCTGCCGACTTTGTCGCGCATGATCACCTTCAGGTAGTGCGCGAAACGCGAGGCCGCGAGCACGTACGGCAGCATCGCCGAAATCCGCGCGTTGGCGTTCGCCTCGTTGGTGTTGTAGACCTTGGACTTGTTGGTGGTCTGGCCGCCGAAGAACACCGCCACGTCGCTGTTTTTCTTGTGGCACAGGGCGATGAAGCCGAGGTCGTTGAGTTCTTTCTCGCGACGGTCGGTGATCGCCACTTCGGTCGGGCATTTGAGCGACAGGTCGCCGGAGGTTGTACGGAAGGTATGGGCCGGCAGGCCTTCCACCGCACCACCGCCTTCGGCACCGCGAATCGCCGCGCACCAGCCGTATTTGGCGAAGGCTTCGGTGATCCGTTGCGACAAGGCCCACGCGGCGTTGCCCCACAGGTATTTGCCGTGGTCGCTGCCGTTGACGTCTTCGACGTAGTTGATGCCTTCCACCGGCGACGTGTCAGGACCGTAAGGCAGGCGCAGCAGGAAGTGCGGCAGCACCAACGATACGTAGCGCGAATCTTCGCTTTCACGGAACGAGCGCCACTTGATCAGCTCCTGGCTCTCGAACACTTTCGACAGATCCCGTGGCACGGCCAGTTCGGTGAAGCTGTTCATGTCGAACAACCGAGGGCTGGCGGCGGCAATGAATGGCGCATGGGCGGCCGCCGCGACGTTCGACAGTTTCTCCAGCAGGCCGATGTCCTGCGGGTGCCGACCGAAGGTGTAGTCACCCACCAGCAGGCTGAACGGATGGCCACCGAAGGTGCCGTATTCCTCTTCGTAGATCTTCTTGAACAGCGCGCTCTGGTCGAACTCGACGGCTTTTTCCAGGTCGTTCTGCAGCTCTTTTTGAGTCACGTTGAGCAGGCGCAATTTCAGTCGGGAACTGGTTTCGGTGTTCTTTACCAACAAGTGCAGGCCGCGCCAGGAGGCTTCAAGTTTCTGCAGGTCCGGGTGGTGCAGCACTTCGTTCAGTTGAGCGCTGATCAGCTCGTCGATCTGGCTGATGCGGTCGTTGATCATCGCCACGGTGTCCTTGTCGACGGCCATGCCTTCATCGAGGACCTGGGTGGCGAATTCCGCGAGCATGTCGCGGGCGTAATCCTGTTGGCTGTCGTCATGGGCCATGCGGCCTTTGGCGATTATTTCATCGAGCAAGGACAAGGTCTCGCTTGCACTGTCACTGGCTTGGGTCTGGGCGGCGGATGAGGCGGGCATGGCAAAATTCTCCCTGGGTGGATGAGCGATCAGGCTTGCGGTTCAGCCGGTGCTTCGCTGTCGCCAGCAGGAGCGGGAGCGGCGGTGTCCGGACGAGCCGACTTGATCTCTTGCAGTCCCTCGGTGTTGGCAATGACGTCACGCAGCAGCTTGTCCAGATCATCGTTGCCATCGAGTTTGGTCAGCAGGTCGCGCAGACGTTGACGCGCTTCGAACAGGCGCCGCAGCGGAGTGACTTGCTCGACCACCTTGACCGGATCGAAGTCATCGATGTGTTTGAAGTTGAGCTCGATGTTGAGCTTGCTGTCGTCGCCGCTGAGGGTGTTGTTGACCTGCAAGGTGGCGCGCGGGCCGATCGAGGCGAGGACTTCATTGAAGTTGTCGCGGTCGATTTCGGTGAAACGCCGTTCATTCAATTTCGGGAGTGGTTCGAGAGGCTTGCCGGAGAGGTCGGCAAGAATACCGACAACCAATGGCAATTCTTTCTTCTCGATCGCGTTGCCGATTTCGACGTCGTAGGTGATTTGCACCCGGGGTGGGCGAACCCTGTCTAGCTTGTGCTGAGTACTTTCTGCCATGGTGGCTGACTCCGATGCATGAGGCGGGAGCAATGCATCGGGAGGCCCGTTTCATCGCATTCCCTTACTGGACCGTAGGTTAGAAAGGGAGGGCAGAGGACCTGTCATTCCTTTGACGAACCTTCCACATTCGTCGTGCCGACCGAACTACCCAAGACGCTAGAACAGGTCTATAAAAAAGCAAACGAAAAACGTTTTTGGACCGTGTCGAGAAAAGGAAAATTCATTTTGTACGCACGTCTTTTTTCTTTGCTTGTGCTCCTGTCGTTCGCCGGGTGTTCGTTGTTCGGGCCTCGCGTCGATCTCGATAACCTGACGCTGGACGTCGCGCCCCGCGCCAACGATGACACCCCGATTGCGGTGGACTTCATTGCGGTGAACGACGCGGATCTGCTCAAGCAATTGTCGGGCATCACCGCTCGCCAGTGGTTCGCCGAACGCGAGCAGTATCAGCGCGACTACCGGCAGCTGATGTCGGTCTGGGGACTGGAGCTGGTGCCCGGTCAATTCATCGACAAACAACCCTTCCCGTTGGGGGGCAAGCGGGCGGCTGGACTTTTAGTCTTCGCCAGCTATACCACTCCCGGAGCACACCGGTTGCGGCTGGACGATCAAAGCAACGCCTGGCTCAAGTTCGACAGTCGCGAGATGACACTGGTCAGCGACCACCCGAACTGAACACAGGATTGCTCCCACAAGGGCTGATGTTCAAGCCAGGCACCACAAGAGGTCGAAGGGAATCGTATGAGTCTGCTTCCTGACGCGGTTTGCTGGCATGAGGGCATGCAGTTGCTGCCCCAGCATTTTCAGTTGCAAGGGCTGCGGGCCGAGGCGTTGGTAGCGCATTTCGCCCAGGCGTGTAATCCATGGTTCTGGGGCGTGACCCGCGTTGAATTCGATCCCTCGGCACTGAGTGCCGGGCTGGTGCGCCTGCTCAATTTGCAGGCGACGTTGCCGGATGGTTTGCCGGTCAATCTGCAGGCCGGTGTCGGGCCGATGCTGGAGCTCGACGTCAGTGAGGCGATCGACGCCACGGACAATGCCACCGTCACCGTTTACCTGGCGGTCAGCCCGCTGTGGCGTGCCGGTCAGTTGCTGCCGCTCAAGGGGCGATTGCAGTCGGTGGTCGGCGATGCACTGCCGGACCTCACCAGTGGCGAGTACCCCGAATCGATCACGGTGTGGCGTCCGAATCCGCGTTTGTGCACGCAACTGAACAAGGCGGATTCCGTCTGCCTGCCGCTGTTGAGAATTCGCAAGGAAGGTGGCGGCTTTCTAGCGTTGCCTTACACACCGCCAACGCCGTGCCTGTTGCCCGAATCGGTGGTGGGCCGGCGCGTGGCGGGACTGTGTGCCAGGGCGCGGGAGAAATGCATGTTCCTCGCCGGTCGTTTGCGCCAGGCGCAGCAGGCCGGCAATCAGGATGATTCGATGGAAATCCGGCGTCAGTTGACGGCGCTGTGGGCGCGATTGCCGGAAGTCGAAGGTCTGCTGAACAGTCGCGTGGCCGCGCCGCAGGCGCTGTATGGCTCGTTGCTCGGGCTGGCCGGCGCGTGGTCGGCGCTCGATCCATTAGCCGGGGTTCCGGCATTCGCGCCGCTGGATTTTCTGGAGTTGCAGCGCGGCTATGAAACGGTGCTCGACTGGCTGGAAAAGACCCTCGAACTGATCCGCGCCGGCTATCGCAGCCTGGCGTTCGAACGCAACGAACAATCCTTCTCGATTCAATTGCCCGACGACCAACCGAGCCAACGGCTGGTCATCGGTTTGCGCATGCCCAATGGCGCCAGCGAGCAGGCCGCCAGCGAATGGCTGAGCGGAGCGATCATCGCCTCGCAGCCGCACATCCCGTTGCTCAGCCGTCAGCGCATGAGCGGTTTGTCCCATGAGGCCATGAGCCGCAATGAGCAAGTGGCCTACGGCGTCGGCGACGATACGCGGTTGTTCGTGGTGACGGCCGAAGGCCAATGGTTCGACGGGCAGTTGCCGTTGCTGATTGCCGCACCGGCTTCCAGGCTGGCCAGCAGTCCATGGCAAGTGGTGTTGTTTGTGGCCCAGGCGAGTGAAAGTGCTTGATCAAGGAAGGAACGTCATATGTCTGAGGGGAATGCCGGGACAGGTACACGAGGCCTGAACGAAGCGCCGCTGAGCAGTGCTTTTCGCCAGGCCTGGCAGCAATGGTCCCAGGACTGGAGCCAGTTGCCCAAGGACAGCGAAGACGAAGCGCTGGTGGAAGCGGTGGTCGAACTCTCCACGCAAATCTCCCAGCGACTCTGGCGAACCGCTTTTGCCAAAGTCGGTGATGCCGCCACCGAACAAGTCAAAGCGCTGGTTTATGCCTTTGTCGCGCTGGTCGATGAAACCTTGCTGTTCACGCCGTGGCCGGGCCAGTCGGCCTGGCAGGATAAACCCCTGGAATCGCGGATGTACGCCAGTCGTCAGGCCGGCGAGCGGATACCGTTGGCGATCAAGGAGCTGCTGGATGAGCAAATCCCTACCACTCGCGATCTGGCCAATGTCTATTTGCAGTGCCTGGTGCTGGGCTTTCAGGGGCGTCTGCGGGGCGAACAGAATCAGGCCCAGCATGAAAAATGGCGCCTGGCGCTGTTCACCTTTGCCTGGCAGCACGAGGCGGATTATGCCGATGTCAGCGCCCGGCTCGAACAACCTTCGGCGGTGACGCCGCTGCAATTGCCGGTGCGTCTTTCGTTGCCCGATGGCTTTCGCCTGGGGTTGGGAATTCTTGCCGTGGTCCTGTTGCTGACCGGTTTGGGGCAGTTGTTCTGGCGTGACATTCGCCAGGAGCTCGAACCGGTCTTGCAACTGACCGATTCGGTGGCCACCTCGGAGCAAGACTCATGAGCACGCTGGGGATTATCGGTCTGATCATCGTCGTGCTGTTGGTGCTGGCGATTGTCGCCGTGGCGGTCTGGTGGTTGCGCACGCAAAGCGGCGCGGCGATCCGCAGTTTTTACCTGGCGGTGCGGCAGATGGAGCAGGAGCAAGGCACCCGGGATCGTTACCAGATTCCCTGGCTGCTGATGCTCGGCAACGAGACTCAGGGCACGCAGTTGTGCACCCAGTGGCGCTTGCAGCCCACCGACAAACCGAGCTGGTTCGGTCGCTGGTGGTCGGACCCCGAAGGTGCCGTATTGGTGGTGCCCCAGGCGCTGTTTTTGCCGGATGAAGGCATGCACCTGCAACGGGGTGGCTGGTGGCGCTTGCTGGGGTTGATCCTGCGCTTGCGCAGTCAGCGTCCGCTGGACGGCGTGATCTGGACGGTGCCGATCAGTCGGCTGGGCAATGCCGAGCAGGCGGCGGCCCTCGGCCTGGCGGCGCGTCGACGTTTTATCGATCTGTTGCAGCGCTTCGGTTTGAGTCTGCCGGTGTACGTGGTCGTTACCGGCATGGAAGAGTTGCCGGGTTTTCAGGAGTTGATTAGCGCGCTGCCGGTCGAGGCTCGCGAACGCACACTCGGCTGGTCTTCGCCCCACGGGCCCGATGCGGTGTGGCAAGCGCAATGGAGCGATCAGGCGCTGGATCAGGTCAACCGGGCCCTGGCGGAATCGATCATCGAAATCGGCGCCTTGTCCGGGCAGTTGAGCGTCGATTTGTATGGCTTGCCGGAACGTTTCGAAGCCTTGCGGCGGCATCTGCAATCCTTGCTGGAACCGGTTTTCCAGGGTAATGCGCAAGGCGAGGCGCCACGTTTTCGCGGTGTCTATTTCACCGCCAACCAGCCCTCGGACGACAGCGCCGACGGGTTTTCGGCCTACGACACCGGCTTGCAGCAGAGCGCTTTCGCCCGGCAACTGTGGCAGCGGCGGGTGGTCGCCGAGCGCGGTCTGGCTCAGGTGGTGCCGCGTCTGTTACGCCTGCGTCAGCGCTGGCAGCGCGTGACCGGTGGGGTGGCGCTGGTGGTCGCGCTGCTCTGGGGCGCTGGCATGCTGTGGGTGTGGCAGGACTCGGAAAAGGATGCCCATGAGTTGTCGCGCCTGATGCAAGGGGCGCAGAAAAATTACGTGGCGGTCACGGATGAATCTCATCGGCGGGAGGCGACCCGGCGTAACGTCCAGGGTTTCTGGCGGGTGCTGGAGAAGGCGCAGCGCTGGCGCTTCACCTCGGTGGTGTTTCCGACCTCCTGGTTCTCCTCGCTGGATGCGCAGTTGGAGAACGAATTGCGCCTGACCGCACATAGTCACTTGTTGTTGCCGCTGCGCGATCTGTTGAGCGCGGATCTGGCGCAACTCAAGACCATTCGCAACACCGAACGACGGGGCAACGTCGAAAGCGAAGACCCGGCCCAATGGCAAAACTACGTCAAGGCCACGGAGCTGGTCGAGCGTGCGGTGAGTCTGGAGCAGCAGAACCAGTGGTTCAGTCAGGCGCTGAACAACACCAAGGCGCCGCTCGAAGACCTTGTGTTGCTGAGCAACAACGCCCTGTCGCTGAACCTCAACGCTGGCACGTTGCACCGCGCCGGTTTTTACAACCGGGCGCTGCTGGATGTCGACAACAGTGAGTTGAAACCACTTGACCTGACCGTCGAGCGCGCGCAGATCGAGGAAAACTTCCTCGGGCTCATGGAGCGCTGGCTGGACCAGTATTTCCTTGCCGATAACTTTGTCCGCCAGGCCGGTTATCTGAGATTGCACCTGGAGCGACTGGAGGCCGGCAGCGGCAATTCCCTCACCGAGCTGGAAGATCTGCGGGCGTTGATCGACGACCTGCAAGCGCTGGTCGGCTTGACCAACTCGGCGTGGAGCCGGGGCAAGGGACAGGATCTGGTGCCCGGTTACCGGGCGATGATGGACAAGGTGCGCCAAAGCACATTGCTTGGCCCGCAGGTCGAACAGCAACTGGATCAACAGGCGTCGAAGTTGCAGCAGAGCTTTCGTGACCAGTGGATCACCCAGGCCGGGGCCAGGGACAATTTGCTGATTCAGCAAGGCAGCGGGCAACTGGTCTTGCAGGAGCATGTGGTGCAGTTGAACAACGCCGTGCAGGCACTGTTCAAGCGTGATTTTGTCGCCATCGCCTTGCAGGCGGATCAGTCCGACGTCCCGGATGGGCAGGGGCGCGGTGTTGATGGCGACGACCTCGACAGTGCGCTGAACTACTTCGCCAGTTACAAGAGTTATGCCGCCGAAGAGCTGCCGCGCATTCCCCCGGCGTATCGTGGCGCGTTGCTGCAAGCGGCCGAAGGCGCGGTGGTCAAGGCCATGTTGTCGAGCCTGCGCGAGCACAATGCGCAGGTCCACAGTGGTGTCTTCAATGTGCAGGCATCTCAGGCGATTGCCTTGCAAAAGGCCTTTGTCGAGGTGCGCCGCAGCGATCTGGCCACGCGTTTGCAAACCGCTTTGAACCGCCGCGCCCTGGCCGACATCGTCAGTGGCCTCGATGAAATCGTCGCCCAGCCGCTGTTCAGCGGGCGCACCGAAATCAGCCAGTGGGACGGCTCGAAAAACTTCGGCCTGCAACTGTACGGCGCCAATGACGTGCAGGATCTGAAACTGAGCCTCAAGCAGCAGTTCAACACCATGCTCGGCATCACCGAACGCCGCACTTCGGCGCTGGAATGGCTGAAAGTCCAGCAACAGAACCTCTCGGCACTGGATTACGAACGGGTGACGCAGTTCAGTGCGCTCAACGATGAACTGCTCAAATACAAAGAACAGAACCCTGCCAGTTCGCCAGCGCAGATCGAGCAGTTGGTGAGCCGCGACTTCATCGAAATGGACGTCGCGTCCTGCGGGCAGATTCTGCAAACCGCCAATCTGTCGGGTGGGCGCGGAACCTTGGCATTGCGCGCCGTGGAACTGCAACAAACCGCCATGCAGCGCTGCCAGTCCCTGCAACAGCAACAGGCTGCGGCGGCCTGGAATGAGCTGGCCAATTATTTCAACCAGTACCTGGCAGAGCGCTTTCCGTTTGCCAATGGCTTGCAGGCCAGCGACGCCGACCCGGCCCGGGTCCAGCATTTGCTGGAGCTGATCGACAAGCGTTTGCCGGTGGCGCAGGCTGGGTTGGCCCTGAGCCAGACCCCGGAACGTTTAGCCGCCGAGGACTTTCTCAATCGTCTGAAGCAAGCCAGTACCTGGCTGGGGCCGATGTTCGTGCGCGACAAGAGCGGCGTGCTGGGGGTGGAGATGGATGTGCGCTGGCGCACCGATCGGGAGGAAGAGCGCGGTGCCGACCAGGTGATTGCCTGGGGCTTGAATGCCGGGAATCAACAGATCAGCTATCCCGGCGAGGCTCAGCAGAACCTGCGCTGGATGGTCGGCCAACCTGTCCGGCTGACCTTGCGTTGGGCCAGAAATGGCTATCAGCGTCCGGCCAACGATCCGTTACAGCCGAGCCTGGTGGTGCGGGATCTGGAAGCAGGTTGGGAGTACAGCGGTCCATGGTCGCTGTTGCGCTTGATGCGTTCGCACATGTCGGTGCAACGCCAACCCAGCATGGACTACACGGATTTTCCGTTGACCTTGCGCCTGCCCGTGACCACGCAGGCCAGCGCAGCGGAGCAAACCCTGATGTTTGTGCGCCTGTCGTTGATGACCCAGGGCTCGAAATTGCCGTTGTCCATTCAGCCCTTGCCGACCCGGGCTCCGCGTTCACCGTTCCTGGTGACGCGCTCGACCGCGGCGATTGAATCCCATGAGGAGGAGGGCCTGTGAATCAACCATCAACACCGTTGCCGGAACTGATTGCGCAACTGCTCGAACCGATCAGCAAGGAGGCGCCTTGTGGTCAGGATTTGCGTTATGAACCCGAGTTCGACCGGTTGCGCGAACTGCGCCGCGAGGATGACACCAGTTTGCCGACGGGGGTGTGGCAGTCGTCGATCAAGCGCGCCCAGTGGCCGGAGCTGGAAAAACTGGCCACGAGCCTGCTGCTCGAGCGCAGCAAGGATTTGATGCTAAGCGCTTGGCTGGGGGAGGCCTGGCTGCATCAGGACGGGCTTGAAGGGTTGCCGGGCAGCCTGGCGCTGGTGGCCGGGTTATGCGAGCGCTATCCCGAACACTTGCACCCGCAGGCTGAGGACGGCGACCAGTCGTGGCGAGTGATACCGCTGGAATGGCTGGCTCGACGCTACGCTGAAGTGTTGCTGACCCGAGTGCCGCTGTTCGAGCCGCACAACCACGAATTCGATGGTTTCTGCCTGGACGCCTGGCGCCGGTTGCAGTTGCAACAGGTGCAGGGCAGCGACAGTAAAGCGGCCAAGACCTCGGCCGAGAACGCGCGCAACGAACAGAAAAAAATCACCGAACAGATTCGCGCCACACCGTTGTCATTCTGGTTGCGCAGCCAGGGCAGTCTGCTGCTCAGCCAGCAGCACTTGCAGCGCCTGGAGGTGTGGAGCGACGCTTTTCTCGGAAATCAGGCCCCAGGCTTCAAGGTGCTGCAGGACGTGATCGACGCGTTGTTGACGCTGGTTCAGGAGTTTATCGCCATGCATCCACGAAAACCGACCCCGGCGCCTCCGGTCGAAACGCCAGTGGTGGCTGCATCGAGCCCCAGCCCGACCGCCGCGCCTGAAGTCCTTGCCGTGCCCCAGGTGTTCAGCGAACCGGCGAATCGTGAAGAGGCGTACCGGCAATTGCTGCTGATCGCCGAGTACCTGGCGCGCACCGAACCCCACAGTCCGGTGCCCTATCTGATCAAGCGGGGCGTGGAGTGGGGCAACAAGCCCCTGAGCGAGCTGCTGGGCGAACTGATCAGCGCCGATGCCGAATCCCGACGACTCTGGACGCTGTTGGGCGTTCTTTAGTGATTGAGTCGGGTGGTTGTCGACGGTGGCGGTAACGCAATGGGCGTCAGTACCGGCTGACCGGAAAAAAAAGCCGTCAGGTTTTTGCCGGCCAGTTCGACGGTGCCTTGGGTGGCCTCCGGGGACAATCCGGCGACATGCGGAGTCAGAATCACGTTGGCCAACCCCTTGAGGGCGTCCGGTACCTGGGGTTCGTGGTCGAAGACATCCAGCGCGGCACCGGCGATCCGCCGCTGTTCGAGCGCGGTGATCAGGTCTGCCGTGACGACCACGCTGGCTCGGGCGATGTTGACGAGGAAACCGTTAGGCCCCAGGGCGTCGAGCACTTGCCGGTTGATCAGGTGTTGGGTGCCGATCCCGCCCGGGGTGGCAACTATCAGAAAGTCTGATTGGCGTGCCAGCTCGGTAGGCGTCGAGCAATAGCTATACGGCACATCGCTGCGATGCTGACGGTTGTGGTAACTCACTCTCATATCGAAGCCGTTGGCGGCACGTTTGGCGATAGCAAGGCCAACGGCACCGAGGCCGAGGATGCCTATGTGTTTGCCGGACAGCGAAGGACGCATGATTTTCGGCCACTCGCCCCGACGGACGGCAGCATCGGCCCGAGGGATGTCACGAACCAGTGCCAGCAGCAACGCCATGGCGTGATCGGCAACGGAGGAGGCATTGACGCCGGCACCGTTGGTGACAGTGATGCCCCGGTTGACGGCGGCCTGCAGGTCGACGTGTTCGTAACCGGCGCCGATCACGCAGATGATCTTGAGGTTGGGCAGGGCGGCGATTTCATTGGCATACAGGCCCAACGGGCCACGCGTCAGCACCGCATCGATCTGGCTGCCCTGGCGGGCAATGGCGGCAGCGCGCTCGGCCGGGGTTGGGGCCAGGATCAAATGAAACCCCTGATGTTCGAGAATCGGCAGGTATTCATTGATGGTTTCAACCAGTACCAGAACGGTTGCGGTCATGCTGGGCTCCTGTGGGCAGCGGAGTGTCGGGGCTCGAACGTCGCGTCAGATTGCTGACTCCAGAGCAGATTGGCAATGGTCCGAGATCATAGGCTATTGGTTGGCAAGCACCTGTGCAGGCGTTGGCGATACCGGCGAGCTTCTTAGATACAACACTAGATCAGTGCGCGGCAGGTGGAGAGGATTTGTCCGCGATGAAATTGCCGTAGCAGCTGTCGAGTCTGCGAGGCTGCGTTCGGCTGCGCATCAGTCGTAAAATCAGGCGCTGCGGTCCGTCAGGCACACCGTACATTAGGGCTTACTAAAGCGTGTCAGAAAACGACACATCGCATACCCGCTGCCGACAGTTATTTTTCTAAAAGCGACAGGCCTTTGATCTGCTCCGCACAACCATTGCTCAGCTAAGCCTTTGCTTCTGCTCGTTTATCGCGGAGAATCCCGCCCCTGTTTCGGCCGGAGCATGTCTGTCGGTTTTTTCCGACGCGTCCTGACCGAGTGGCAAGTGACCGGAAAGCGGAGATCCGACCGGATGAATGATCAGGCCAATAGCGTCGACGAACGCTACGTAGCGGCGACACCAGCGAGCCTCGAAAGCTGGAATCGCCATGACACCACCTGGATGCTGGGCCTGTTTGGCACGGCAATCGGGGCCGGTACCCTGTTTTTACCCATCAACGCGGGGCTGGGCGGCTTTTGGCCGTTGCTGATCCTGGCGTTGCTGGCGTTCCCCATGACGTTTTACGCGCACCGTGGCCTGACCCGCTTTGTGCTGTCCGGTCGTGAAGGTGCAGACATCACCGAAGTGGTGGAAGAACATTTCGGCATTAAGGCCGGCGCGCTGATCACCTTGCTGTATTTCTTCGCGATCTTCCCGATCCTGCTGATCTACAGCGTGGCCCTGACCAACACCGTGGGCAGTTTCCTCGAACATCAGCTGCACATCATGCCGCCACCGCGCGCCGTGCTGTCGTTCGTGCTGATTCTCGGCCTGCTGGCGGTGGTGCGTTGCGGTGAGCAGGTGATCGTCAAGGCCATGAGCCTGATGGTGTATCCGTTCATCGTCGCGCTGCTGTTCCTGGCGGTGTTCCTGATTCCTCACTGGAATGGCGGCATCCTCAGCACCGCGTCCACGCTGCCTGAGTCGTCGGCGCTGCTGCACACCCTGTGGCTGGCGATTCCGGTGATGGTGTTCTCGTTCAACCATTCGCCGATCATTTCGGCGTTCGCGGTGGACCAGAAACGTCGCTACGGCACTCATGCCCAAGAGCGCAGCTCGCAGATCCTGTCCCGCGCCCACCTCTTGATGGTGGTGATGGTGCTGTTCTTCGTCTTCAGCTGCGTGCTGACCCTGTCGCCGGCGCAACTGGCGGAAGCCAAGGCGCAGAACCTGTCGATCCTGTCGTACCTGGCCAACCACTTCAGCAACCCGACCATCGCCTTCGCGGCGCCGTTGATTGCCTTCGTGGCCATTTCCAAGTCATTCCTGGGCCACTACATCGGCGCCAGCGAAGGCTTGAAGGGCTTGATCGTCAAGAGCGGCAAACGCCCGGCGCCGAAGACCCTGGACCGTATCGTCGCCGCGTTCATGCTGGTGGTCTGCTGGATCGTCGCGACCCTGAACCCGAGCATTCTTGGCATGATCGAAACCCTCGGTGGCCCGGTCATCGCGGCGATCCTGTTCCTGATGCCGATGTACGCGATCCGCAAAGTGCCGGCCATGGCGCGTTACCGTGGCCAAGCCTCCAACGTCTTCGTGACGCTGGTGGGCCTGGTGGCCATTTCGGCGTTGATCTACTCGCTCAGCGCCTGAAACAGCGGGCGATCAATCGGGGTTGCCCCGGTTGATCGCCCCCTTCGAATGCCCGGCCAGACGACCTTTGGTTCGCTGGCGGCAATGCTCGATAGCCGCAACGGCTTTTTCGCAGGCCTTGCACAGTGTGGCGGGCGCTGCGGCTTGCTGCGGTGCGAACCACTCGGGGCAGAAGCTGATCACGCCGTCCGGCGAATGCATCCATTGGCTGATAACGTGTTGAACCGTCCCACCCAGGCCCTTTCTGGCGCGCAAGGCGTTAAGCGATGGCGCACAGAGCTGGTCCAGCGCCAGCCGATGGGCCTCGCGCAAGAACGGTGAAATCTGTACCGAAAGGTAGGCAATGCCAAACTTCTCCTGGGCCACACGTGCGCCCAACGCCCAAAACGAGCCCACCACCACGATATCCTCATGGCGCCGCGCTGCGATGTAGTCAAAGGTCGGTTCGAGCAGGTGCGAGACCGCGTTCCACTGCTCTGCCAAAGCGCTTTTCGAGTCTCGCGGGCGGGGTGTGTCGTCGCAGGTTTGCTGACCTAACGGCTCGAATTCCAGCCCGTACTGTTCGACGGTGGCTTTGAACGCCGGCAGGCTGCACAAGGTCGCGCGATGACCGCGCAGGTTCAGCGCATTGGCCAGGCCAATGAAGGGGAAAACGTCACCGGGCGAACCGATGGCGATCAGGATGACCCGCATGACTCCTCCTTGAGATAAGGCCCGTGGGGCCTCGTGGCACGCCGTCCTGGTGCCGACATCAGGCAAAGATAGCTGGGTAATTGGCGTCAGGCATAAAAAAACGCCGCTCATCTCACGATGGGCGGCGTTTTTTATGGCTTTGTAGCGTTAGGCTTGAACGACCGGGATGTTGGCGTTCGCGGCAGCTTCACGGAACTCGGCGATCTGGTCGAAGGACAGGTAGCGGTAAACGTCGGCCGCCATGCTGTCGATCTTGCCAGCGTATTCCATGTACTCCTCGACGGTCGGCAGGCGACCCAGGATGGACGCAACGGACGCCAGCTCGGCCGAAGCCAGGTAGACGTTCGCGCCGTCACCCAGACGGTTCGGGAAGTTACGGGTCGACGTCGACACCACGGTGGAGTTCGGCTCTACACGTGCCTGGTTACCCATGCACAGCGAGCAGCCTGGCATTTCCATGCGTGCGCCGGCCTTGCCGTAGATGCCGTAGTAGCCTTCTTCGGTCAGCTGGTGAGCGTCCATTTTGGTCGGCGGCGACAGCCACAGACGGGTTGGCAGCTGACCTTTGACCTGTTCCAGCAACTTGCCGGCAGCGCGGAAGTGACCGATGTTGGTCATGCACGAACCGATGAACACTTCGTCGATCTTCTCGCCAGCAACGCTGGAGAGCAGACGGGCGTCGTCCGGATCGTTCGGTGCGCAGAGCACAGGCTCGTTGATGTCGGCCAGATCGATTTCGATGACTTCGGCGTATTCGGCGTCGGCATCGGCTTCCATCAGTTGCGGGTTGGCGATCCAGGCTTCCATCGCTTGAGCACGACGCTCCAGGGTACGTGCATCGCCGTAGCCTTCGCCGATCATCCAGCGCAGCAGGGTGATGTTGGATTGCAGGTACTCGGTGATCGACTCTTTCGACAGCTTGATGGTGCAACCGGCAGCCGAACGTTCGGCCGACGCGTCGGACAGCTCGAAAGCCTGTTCCAGCGTCAGGCCTTCCAGGCCTTCGATTTCCAGGATGCGGCCGGAGAAGGCGTTTTTCTTGCCTTTCTTCTCGACGGTCAGCAGACCGTTCTGGATGGCGAAGTAAGGAATGGCATGAACCAGGTCACGCAGGGTGATGCCAGGTTTCATTTTGCCTTTGAAGCGCACCAGGATCGATTCCGGCATGTCCAGCGGCATGACGCCGGTGGCAGCGGCGAACGCGACCAGACCGGAACCGGCCGGGAACGAGATGCCCATCGGGAAACGGGTGTGCGAGTCGCCACCGGTACCCACGGTGTCTGGCAGCAGCATGCGGTTCAGCCACGAGTGGATGATGCCGTCGCCCGGACGCAGGGAAACGCCGCCGCGGGTCATGATGAAGTCAGGCAGGGTGTGGTGGGTGGTCACGTCGATCGGCTTCGGATACGCCGCGGTGTGGCAGAAGGACTGCATCACCAGATCAGCGGAGAAGCCCAGGCACGCCAGGTCTTTCAGTTCGTCACGGGTCATTGGACCGGTGGTGTCCTGGGAACCTACGGTGGTCATCTTCGGTTCGCAGTAGGTGCCAGGACGAACGCCTTTGCCTTCTGCCAGGCCGCAAGCCTTGCCGACCATTTTCTGCGCCAGGGTGAAACCCTTGGTGCTTTCGGCCGGAGCTTCAGGCTTCTTGAACAGGTCGAACGGCGGCAGACCCAGCTCGGCGCGAGCCTTCTCGGTCAGGCCACGGCCGATGATCAGCGGAATACGGCCGCCGGCGCGGACTTCGTCCAGCAGCACCGGGGTCTTCATTTCGAAGGTGGTCAGGACTTCGTCGCTGTTGTGCTTGGTGACTTTGCCAGCATGCGGGTACAGGTCGATCACGTCGCCCATGTTCATGTTGGAAACGTCGAACTCGATTGGCAGTGCGCCGGCATCTTCCATGGTGTTGTAGAAGATCGGAGCGATTTTGCTGCCGAAGCAGAAACCGCCAGCGCGCTTGTTCGGCACGTAAGGAATGTCGTCGCCGAAGAACCACAGTACCGAGTTGGTAGCGGATTTACGCGAGGAACCTGTACCGACCACGTCACCGACGTAGGCGATAGGGAAACCCTGGCCGCGCATTTCTTCGATCTGCTTCATCGGGCCGGTTTTGCCTTGCTCGTCCGGAACGATGCCGTCACGGGCCATTTTCAGCATGGCCAGGGCGTGCAGCGGGATGTCTGGACGCGACCAGGCGTCTGGAGCAGGGGACAGGTCGTCGGTGTTGGTTTCGCCGGTCACCTTGAAGACGCGCAGGCTGATCTTGTCGGCCAGTACCGGGCGCTTCTTGAACCACTCGCCGTCGGCCCAGGATTGCAGGACGCCTTTGGCGTGAACGTTGCCGTTCTTGGCTTTTTCAGCCACGTCGTGGAAGGCATCGAACATCAGCAGGGTGTGCTTGAGTTCTTCGGCAGCTACTGGTGCCAGTTCGGCGTCGTCCAGCAGGTTTACCAGGGTCACGATGTTGTAGCCGCCCTGCATGGTGCCGAGCAGTTCAACAGCGCGCTTCTTGTCGATCAGAGGGGATTTTGCTTCGCCTTTGGCGAGGGCAGACAGGAAACCGGCCTTTACATAGGCGGCTTCGTCCACTCCTGGCGGAACGCGATTGGTGATCAGGTCAACGAGGAAAGCTTCTTCGCCAGCCGGGGGATTCTTCAGCAGCTCGACCAGGCCTGCAGTTTGTTCGGCGTTAAGCGGCTGGGGAACGATACCCAGTGCTGCACGCTCTTCGATATGTTTGCGGTAGGCTTCAAGCACAGTTATTACCCTCATCAGTGGTCCCAAATGGGTGTCCGGGACGCTCATCCCGAAATTGCCGTACTCATGCGCTGCGTGGCGTTGTGGGCCGCTTAGCCAGAATTACCGGCAATTCCTTACAGAAGCTGCTTTCAAAGTTTTACGCCTGCAGAACGGGGAGCTGATGAGGGTTGGCGTTGGGCTTTTCCCCGCTGGAAAAACCCTTCGCCAACACCGCTCTGAAGGAACGACTGTGCTCGTGACGCTTTGAAAACAGCTTCTTAACGGACATTGGCGCCTTAAAAGGCTGGCTGATTCTACGGCAAAAAAATTTGAAAGGTAAGTTAGGTCCAAAACTTTGAGGGGTGATGAATGTTAGACAAAGGGCTAACATGCCGACCTGTTCTGCTTTCCCGTGTTTTGTCTACCTATGCCCAATCAGACCATCAAGACCCCCTGCGTCGGCCTCTGCTCCACTGTTTACGGTGATTTGGTGTGCCGTGGCTGCAAGCGTTTCCACCACGAAGTGATCCATTGGAACGGTTACAACGAGGAAGAAAAACGCGCGGTATGGTTGCGTCTTGAGCAGTTGTTGTCCCAGGTGATGGCCGCCAAGGTAGAAATTTTCGATCCGGCGTTGCTAAGAATGCAGCTGGAACAGCGCAAGATCCGCTTTGTGCCGCATCAGTCGGAGTATTGCTGGGCTTATCAGTTGATCGCACGGGGCGCGCGGGTCATCAATAATCTGGAAGCCTACGGAATGGTGCTGCTGCCGGAGTTCCGCGACTGGAACCTGCCGGAACTGAGGGATGCCATTGATCGGGAGTTTTTCCTGCTCTCGGAAGCGCATTACCAGCGCTACATTGCGCCGGGGTTCCTAAAAGACGCCTTCGGCGGATAGTCTTTGAAGGCAAAAGATCGCAGCCTCGTTTCACTCGACAGCTCCTACAGGGGAACACGATTCATGTAGGAGCTGTCGAGTGAAACGAGGCTGCGATCTTTTGATCTTGCTCAATGCCGGGTCACGATCTCTTCCAGATGATCCATGATGTCGTCCGGCTTGAGCACCAGCACATCGCTCTCCAGCGCATCAAGCACCACTTCCGCCGTATTCCCGATCAACGCCCCGGACAACCCGGTCCGCGCCACCGTGCCGATCACCGTCAAAGAGGCCCCCAGCTTATGGGCCATGAACGGAATCAATACATCCGCCGGGCCTTCCTCGATGTGCAGGTGGTCGTCGTCGATGTCGAACTCGGCCTGGAACGCCTTGCATTGCTCGCGGTAGCGGGCCTCGATGGTTTCCTTGAGCTGCAACGTCGGGTCGGCCGCTGACAGCATCGGCGACGGATGGGCGCTGATCACGTGCAGATGGGCCTTGGCCAAGCTGGCAATGTCGTAGCCATGATCGATGATGCTGGCATGCAAGGTGCGGTGTTCGCCGTCCATGTTGCCGACATCGATGGCCGCGAGGATCACGCCGCCGGCCCAGGATTTGGCGGTTTTCACCAGCAGCACCGGAGTCGGGCAGTAGCGCAGCAGTTTCCAGTCCGCCGGGGTCAGCAGGGCCTTTTTCAGTGGGCTGTCGGGATAATGCTGCTTGACCACCAGCCCGCAACCTTCAGCCTGCTGCACATCGATAATGGTGTCGTGCAGGCTTTCGTTCCAGGCTTGCTCGGTGGTGACGTTGTACCCGTCCGCCAGCAGAGCCGCCTTGAGCACGCCGAGCATCGCGCTGTGATCATGCTTTTTATCGCAGACCAGCAGGTGCAGATGAGCCTGGGTCACGCCAGCGATCAATTTGGCCCGTTTGAGCGCCAGGCTTTCCGAGTGTTCGGGTTCAATGACCACCAGAATGCTGCGAATGGCTTGCATGATCGGGATCTCCTGAAAATGAAAAAGCACGGCGTTGCACAACTATAGTTGCTGCCGGCGATTCGGGGACTTGATGCATATCAACGGTGGCGACTGGTGGTCTGTCGGCAGGCCGGTATAATCGGCGCCCTTCGTTTTGAACCTTTTATCCGTGAGCCCCATGATCCTTCCCGAAATTCACGAGTTCCTTGGCTGCCGCACGCCCGACGGTTGGGTCCAGGCCGCGCTGGCCGATCAGGAAACGCTGCTGATCGACCACAAAAACTGCGAATTCAAGGCGGCCAGCACGGCGTTGAGCCTGATCGCCAAGTATCACTCCCACGTCGATCTGATCAACCTGATGTCGCGTCTGGCCCGGGAAGAGCTGGTGCACCACGAGCAGGTCATGCGCCTGATGAAAAAGCGCAAGATTGAACTGCGTCAGCTGTCCGCCGGGCGTTATGCCTCGGGGCTGCGCAAAGTGGTGCGCAGCCACGAGCCGGTGAAACTGGTGGATACGCTGGTGGTCGGCGCGTTCATCGAAGCTCGCAGTTGCGAGCGTTTCGAGGCATTGGTGCCGCATCTGGATGAGGAACTGGGCAAGTTCTACTTCGGCCTGCTGAAAAGCGAGGCCCGGCATTTCCAGGGGTATCTGAAACTGGCTTATCAATACGGTGACGCCAAGGACATCGCCCAAGTGATCGACAAGGTGCGTGATGCCGAACAGGCGTTGATCGAGTCGCCGGATGTGGAGTTCAGGTTTCACAGTGGCGTGCCGGTCGCGGCGTGACAACGTTTCATCTTCAATAATTGTTAAAAACTCTTAAAAGAATGAAACATCGCCAAAAACCGGCCCCCGCGGCCGGTTTTTGCTGTCTGCGATAACCGTCCCTTCATCGATTGGCGCCATAATGCCGGCCATTTCATTCAAGGGTTGGCAGACGGTCATCATGGAGAGACTGGGTTTTGGCAAAGTATTGCTGGTGGAAGACGACGAGAAGCTCGCCGGGCTGATTGCGCATTTCCTGGCCCAACACGGTTTTGAAGTTCGACAGGTGCACCGCGGTGACCTCGCGGTAGCCGCTTTCCTTGAATTCAAACCGAAAGTCGTTGTGCTCGACCTGATGTTGCCGGGGCAGAGCGGCCTGCACGTGTGCCGCGAAATCCGCAGTGTGTCCGACACACCCATCGTCATCCTCACCGCCAAGGAAGACGACCTCGATCACATTCTCGGCCTGGAATCCGGTGCCGACGACTACGTGATCAAGCCCATCAAGCCCCCTGTGCTGCTCGCTCGTCTGCGTGCCTTGCAACGCCGTCAGCTGCCGGACAGCAGTGTGTGCAGCTCACTGGAATTCGGTCATCTGAGCATCGATCGCAGTTGCCGCGAAGTGCGCCTGGCGGGCGAGGGCATCGAGCTCACCACCATGGAATTCGAACTGCTGTGGTTGCTGGCCAGCGCCGCCGGCAAGACGCTGTCCCGCGACGACATCCTCAACCGCATGCGCGGTATCGCCTTCGACGGCCTCAACCGCAGTGTCGACGTGTACATCAGCAAATTGCGCGGCAAACTCAAGGACAACCCGCGCGAACCGATGTGCATCAAGACCGTGTGGGGCAAGGGTTATCTGTTCAATCCGTTTGCGTGGGAGCTGTAAATGCTGCGGTTATTTTTGGGACTGTTTCTGGTGATGACGGTTGGCCTGGTACTGGGGCTGCAAACCGTCGAGCGCACGTTTGATGCGCTGCTCGACGGCCAGATGCGCAGCTACAACCAAGAGGCGGTGCGTGGTCAGGCCTGGTCGCTGGTCGAGCAATTGCGCGGCCTGGACAGTCCGGCCCGGGAGCGACAGCTGGAAGCCATACGCCCTCACTACGGCTTGGGCCTGGCTCTGATCGAGACCGATCAATTGTCTCTGACCGATCAGGAACAAGCCGAGTTGGCCCAGGGCCTGCTGGTAATGCGCGACAAGTACACGCAGTTCATCTCGCGCATTGACGACGGTTCGCAGCTGCTCAGCATCAAGCTGCCGGCCGAGCCGAGTCTGATGCCGTTCTACATTGCCGCGGCCTATCTGATGATCGCGGTGATGATCGGTTTCGTGCTGTATTTCTGGGTACGCCCGCACTGGCGCGATCTGGAGACACTGCGCCTGGCCGCCGAACGTTTTGGCGACAACGACCTGTCGGCGCGCATCCAGCTGTCCAAGCGCTCGAACATTCGTGACCTGGCTGAACACTTCAACCTGATGGCCGCGCGCATCGAGGGGCTGATCGCCAATCAGCGCGAGCTGACTAACGCGGTGTCCCACGAATTGCGCACGCCGATTGCACGGTTGTCGTTCGAACTCGATCAACTCAAGCAACAACCGGATCCGACCCAGAACCGCGAGTTGATTGCCGACATGTACGCCGACCTCGGCGAACTGGAAGAAATGGTTTCCGAGTTGCTGACGTACGCCAGCCTTGAGCGTGGCGCTACGGTAATTTCGCGGGAGAACATTCAGGCCAGCCATTGGCTCGACAGTGTGGTGGGTAGCGTGGCGCTGGAGGGCGAAGCCGCCGGGGTGCAATTGCTGATTGTCGAATGTCAGGTTGACGAGGTTCGCATCGAACCGCGTTTCATGGCCCGGGCGGTGATCAATTTGCTGCGTAATGCCATTCGCTATGCCAACGAGCGGGTAGAAGTGTCGTTGGTGCGCACCGGTGATCATTACGTAGTGCAGGTCAACGATGATGGGCCGGGCGTGCCGCTGGACGGACGGGAGAAAATCTTCGAACCGTTCTCGCGCCTCGATGCCAGCCGCGACCGTCGCACCGGTGGTTTCGGCTTGGGCCTGGCGCTGGTGCGGCGGGTGTCTCAATCCCATGGCGGGCAAGTGGAAGTGGCGGATTCGCCGTGGGGCGGGGCGTCGTTTCGCATGACCTGGGCGCATTTGGATTAGCGGCTCAAACCCAGGCGTTCATGCCACTGGGCAATGGATTCTACCGGGTAGACCTCGAATTGCTGGTCCCCCGGATGCACCTCGACTTCCACCCACGGCGCCTTGGAACCGAGCATCAGATGCGTGTGCTCGGGCGGCACCGGCAACGGGGTGTCGATGGCCGAGGCAAACGGGTGAATCAGCTCCGGCCATTCAGGGCTGAACAGCCATAATCCCGAGCCGCACAGGGAACAGAAATGCCGCTCGGCGGTGCTGCGCCGGGCGCGCTTATCGCCTTTGTCCTTGAGCCGCGCATGGTAAATCGATATGTGTTTGCGACCGCGCACCTTGAGGCTCTGGGCGTCGCCCGCCAGGTTGATCGCATAACCGCCACCGCCCTGGGTCTTGCGACAGATCGAGCAGTAGCAACGTTGATAAGGGTAGGGGTGGGCGCTGGTCAGGCTGAACGACACCGCGCCGCAATGGCAGGAGCCTTCGAGCTGCATGGGAGCCTCCGATGGGGGGGATGACTCAAGACAGACTAGACCGTAAGCGTTTCTGCACTTGAATTTATGGTGGCCGTTCGGGCGCCTTCGCGGGCAAGCCAAATGTGGGAGCAGGCTTGCTCGCGAAGAACGATGACGCGGTCTCAGTTACGAGCACTGCCCCTGCGGCACCCTCAGGCAATGAGCCTCGCGACCCTCCCACTTGGCGATCACCAGTGGCGCCAGTGCATTGCCAAGCACATTCAGGGCGGTGGTCGGCATCTCCATCAACCGATAAACCCCGGCAATGAACGCGATGCCTTCCAGCGGTAATCCGGCACTGGCCAGGGTGGCCGAGAGAATCACGAACATGAACCCCGGCACACCGGCAGCCCCCTTGGACGTCAGGACCATGGTCACCACCAGCAACGCCTGATCGCCCAGGCTCAGGTCGATGCCGTACAACTGGGCGACGAACAAGGTGCCGATGCCGAGAAACAGCGACGCACCGTCAAGGTTGAAGGAATAACCCACCGGTACCACGAAACTGACTAGCGACGGCGGCACACCATAGGTTTCGAGTTTCTTCATCAGTTGCGGCATCACCGCCGCCGAGCTGGCGCTGGAGAAGGCCAGGACCAGTTCATCCTTGATGTGGCGCATCAGCGCGAACAGGTTGATCCCGCACAGTCGCGCCACCAGGTTGAGCACCACCAGCACGAAGAACGCAATCGCCACGTAACTGACCATGATCAGCTTGGCCAGTGGCAGCAAAGAGCTGAAACCGAAGTTGGCCACGGTCACGGCAATCATCCCGAACACACCGATCGGTGAGTAGGCCATGATCATCGACGTGACCTTGAACATCGCTTCCGAGACACCGCGCAGCAACGCGATCAACGGCTCCTTGCGTTCGTTGCCAAGCTTCGAAACACCGAGGCCGAACATCACGGCGAAGAACAGCACCGACAGCAGACTGCCCTGGGCCATCGCGTTGATGACGTTGTCCGGAATAATACCGACGATGATCTGCCCCAGGCTGTGCCCTCCGGCTGCGCTGCTGGTCGGCAGGGTAACGGCGGCCGCCTTGAGGCTCGCCAGATCAGTGCCGGCACCGGGTTTGAGCAGGTTGCCGATTACCAGTCCGACAATGATTGCCAGGGTGGTGATGCTGAAGAAATACGTCAGCGACTTGACCCCGATCCGCCCCAGGGATTTGCCGTCACCGTGACCGGCAATGCCGACCACCATGCAGGAAAACACAATGGGTACGACGATCATCTTCATCAGCTTGATGAAGATGTCGCCGGCCGGTTGCAGCAGGTTGTTCACCAGCCACGGGCGAGACTCGGGAAAGCTGTGCAGCAGGGCGCCGATGGCAATGCCGGCGAGCAGACCGATCATGATTTGCCAGACCAGCGCGATGCGGGGCTTGTGCATGGGGGGATGCCTCATTTGATGACGATGATTATGAGTGTTGTTCTAGGCAGTCAATGGGCAGCCGTCCGATGGCTGTCGGGTGTTGCGATCAGCCGTCAGCGCAAGCGTTGGCACGCTTCTTTGAGACGACGGCAACCTTCTTCGATCACGTCCAGCGAACTGGCGAACGACAGACGGATATACGGCGACATGCCGTATGCGGCGCCGCTGACCGTGGCCAGGCCGTGCTCCTTGAGCAGGTAGGCGACCAGTTGCGTATCGCTGTCGATGCGCTCGCCACTGGTGGTGGTTTTGCCCATCAGCCCGCTGACGTTGGCGAACACATAGAACGCCCCGTCCGGAGGGGTGAAGCTCAGGCCGTTGATCGGTTGCAACAGTTCGAGCATGCGGTCACGGCGTTGTTGGTAAACCTCGCGCATGCCAGCAATCGGTGCCTGATCCCCGGCAAACGCCGCGACCGCAGCCGCCTGGCTGACCGAACTCGGACACGTGGTGGTCTGCGACAGCAGTTTGCCGATGGCCCCGATCAACCACGCCGGACCTGCGCCAAACCCAAGACGCCAACCGGTCATGGCGTAACCCTTGGACGCGCCGTTGACGATCAGCGTGCGCGGTTTCAGGTCCGGGGCGAGCAGGGTCAGCGACACATGCCGGGCGTCGCCATAAACGAACTGCTCGTAGATTTCGTCGGCCATGATCAATACATGAGGATGCCGACGCAGGACGTCCGCCAGTGCCAACAGCTCGGTTTCGCTGTAGACCGCACCACTCGGATTGTTCGGCGTGTTGAGGATCACCCATTTACTGCGCGGGGTGATTGCCTGCTCCAGCGCCGCTGGCGAGAGCTTGAAGCCGTTGGATTCATCGCCGGGAATGATCACCGGCGTGGCGTCGTTCAACCGGGCGATGTCCGGGTAAGACACCCAGTACGGCGTGTGCACGATCACTTCATCGCCCAGGTTCAGCGTTGCGGCCAGGGCGTGGTAAATGATGTGCTTGCCGCCGCAGCCGGTAACCACTTCGTCGAGCCCGTAATGCAGGCCGTTATCGCGTTCAAGCTTGAGGCAGATCGCTTTGCGCAAGGCAAGTGTGCCGTGGGTGGCCGTGTAGTGCGTGTCACCGCTGTGCATCGCGGTGCTGGCGGCGTCGAGGATATGTGCCGGAGTGTCGAAATCCGGTTCGCCCATGGTGAAGTTGACGATGTCCCGACCCTGGGCGCGCAGCTCGGTCACCAGTGCGTTGGCGGCGATGCTCGGCGAAGGTTGGATGCCCAGCACCCGATCAGACAAAAATGCAGTGCTCATTGTGTTCCCCCTTAATCGGCCAGGCCGGCCTGCTGCAAGACCTTGTCCATCCAGCTCTGACGCAGGGCGCCGGTGGCGATTTCGGCTTTGACTTGTTCTTCGTGGGCCGCATGTTGTGCGGCGCGACGCAGCACTTCGGCCGCATCGGCCTGGGAAAACGCCACCAATCCGTCTTCGTCGCCGACCAGCAAATCGCCCGGTTGAACCAGCATGCCGCCGATCGACACCGGCACGTTGATCTCGCCCGGACCGCTCTTGTAAGGGCCGCAGTGCACGACGCCGCGGGCGTAGCAGGGGGTATCGTCGAAACTGGCGACATCGCGAATCGCGCCGTCAATCACGAAACCGACGCAGCCACGCTGCTGGGCGTAGAGCTTGACCAGTTCGCCGATCACCGCGTTGTTGGTGTCGCCCTGGGCGTCCACCACCAACACATGGCCGGGTTGCAGCATGCTCATGGCCTTGTAGATCAGCAGGTTGTCGCCTGGACGGGTTTTGACGGTCAGGGCGGTGCCGACCAATTTGCCGCTGCGGTTGTAGCGGGTCAGGCCGCGAGCACCAATGTGCCGGCCGAGGTTGTCGCTGATGTGCGGCGTGACCACATTGGCGAACGCTTCGAGCACTTCGGCAGCGGCCAGCGGTGGGTTGGGAAGAATGCGTGAACCGGGCAAGGACATGGCTGATCTCCTGAAGAATGAGTTAGCAGCCGATCAGGGCTGTGGCTCGATCTTAGGAGTGATAAACAAACAGTTTTAGCGATATTTTATTATGCGGTAGTATCGCTTTTTTTCATGTGGCGTTTGCAATGATCACCTTCAAGCAGATTGACGCGTTGTTCTGGATTGCCGAGTTGGGCAGCTTCGAAGCGGCAGCGAACAAGCTGAACATGTCTCAGTCGGCGATTTCCAAACGTATCCAGGAGCTGGAAGAAACCTTCGACGTGGAGATTTTCGACCGCAGCAAGCGCAACGCACGGCTGACCGAGAAGGGCGGCGAACTGCTGGATTACGCCAAGGATTTGCTGGAACGCCGTGACTATTTGCTGGAGCGGGTCAGCGCCCGTGAAGTATTGGTGCGCAGGTTTCGCCTCGGGGTCACCGAACTGACGGCGTTGACCTGGTTGCCGGCGCTGGTCGAGTCGCTACGGCAGGCTTACCCCAAGGTGCAAATCGAGCCTTCGGTGGAACTGAGCAGCGAACTGTTTCGCAAACTGGAAAACGATCAACTCGATCTGGTCATCGTCCCGGATGTCTACAACGATGCGCGGTTCGTCAGTACCCCACTGAAGTCCGTCGAAAACGCCTGGATGTGCGCGCCAGGTCTGATTACCGACCCGGATCCGGTGAGTATCGAGCGCCTGGCCGGTTGCACGGTGTTGACCCAGGGATCCCAGTCCGGGACAGGCTTGATCTACGAGCGCTGGATGGCTTCCCACAATGTGCAGATGCCTAAAACCATCACCAGCCATAACTTGCTGGTGCAGGTCGGATTGACCTTGTCCGGGGTTGGTGTGAGTTATTTGCCCAAGGCCTGCCTGTCGCATTTGATCGAACGAGGCGCGTTGCGCGCACTGGTGACGACGCCGGGCCTGCCGCGGATTCGCTACGCCGCGCTGCACCGCACCGATCGTCAATTCGGTCTGAACCAGGATGTCGCGCAACTGGCGCTGCAGTGTTGCGACTTTTCGCGGTTGTTGCTCTGAACGTCAGATGTCGGGCTTGCCCGCGATGAACGATTACACGGTCTACCGGTTAGGTACCCGCCACAAATACCACGACGCCACCGTCCGATAAGGGCTCCACGCCAACCCGATATCCACCATCTGCTTGCGACTCGGCTGTTGTTCCAGCCCCTTTAACCGGCGATAACCCTCACGCACCCCGAAGTCATCGGCCGGCAAAACGTCTGGCCGCTCCAGGCTGTAGATCAGCAGCATTTCCACGGTCCAGCGGCCCACACCGCGCAAGGTGATCAAACGCTCGATCAATGCTTCATCGTCCATCGCCAGCGCCGTGGCGTAGTCCGGCACCACGCCGTCCAGAGCCGCCTGAGCGATGCCCTGAATGGTTGCGATCTTGCTGGCGGAAAAGCCGCAACCGCGCATCTGCTCGAAGTCAGTCGCCAGGATCTGCTCGGGTCTGGGGAAGGTGTTCGCGGGAAACAACGCCAGCAGCCGGCCGACAATCGCATCGCCGGCCTTTGCATGTAGTTGCTGATAGGCAATCGCCCGCACCAGCGATTCATAAGGATCGCGCGCCGCGTGGGGCTGATGCAGGCAGGGGCCGATGGCGCTGATGTGGCGCTGCCAGTCGGCATCGAGGGCCGAGAGGAATTCGCTGGCCAGTTGATAGGTGTCGGGCATGGAGCATCCTGAGGGGCGGGTGGCTGCGGGAAGACTAGTCGTCCCCCCGCAGCGCCGCACTCCATTGCTTGCGGTCAAACTTTCCCGGTCGGGGCCAGCAGGGCGTTCACTTGGCTGTAGGTGAAGGCCTTGAGGTGACTGCTGTCGAGCGTGCCGGTTTGCAGAAAGCTTTTGGCCAGGCCGGCCATGGCGCCGTAGAGGAATTCGGCGATGCCGGAGCCTGCGCTCAAACGGCGCACGCCAAGGGCTTGCAGTTCCTCGGGCGAAGGCAGGCCCGGGAAGCCGAGCACGTTCAGCGGCAGCGTTGTGCCGTGGCACAGGGCGTCGATCTCGTACGCCGCCGTGACGCCAGCGGCGAACAATCCGTCGGCACCGGCGGCCTGATACAACGCGGCGCGTTTGAGCGTCTCGGCGACACGATCTTCGGCCGGCACCAGGCCCCTGAGGTATACGTCGGTGCGGGCATTGATGAACAGCTTCACATCCCGGCGATTGGCAACCTGGCGCGCAATTTCGATCTTGCGGGCCAGCAGGTCGGGCGGGGCAGCGCCGTCCTCGATATTGATCCCCACGGCACCGGCGGCGATCACTGCGTCGACCACTTGCGCAACTCGCCCCAGGTCATCGGAATAACCCGCCTCAATGTCCACGCTCAACGGCACGCTGATGACCCGGGCGATGGATTCGACGGTGGAAACCAGCCGCTCAAGCGGCAAGGTGTTGCCATCCGGATAACCATGCACCCAGGCCACTGCTGCGCTGCTGGTGGCCACGGCTTTGCTGCCCAGCTGTTCCACCAGTCGCGCCCCGGTGGCATCGGCGACGTTGGTCAGAATCAACAGCCCGCTCTGGTGCAGTTGATGGAATTGAGTGTCGAGTGTGTCCATTGAATGTCCCTCCTTATGACTTTTTATTGGAAAACCTTTTTTTGAAAAGCCGTGGAGCGATCAGAATGCCAGTTGTTGGGTGATTTGCACCGCGGCGCTTTCCAGCCTGAGCAGAAACGCTTTGCGCGGTTGTCCACCACCATAGCCGGTCAACGAGCCGTCTGCGCCGATCACCCGATGACAGGGCAGCACAATCGCCAGACGGTTTTGCCCGTTGGCCATGCCCACGGCGCGACTGGCGCCGGGCTTGCCCAGTTGCGCGGCAATCGCGCCATAGGTGCTGGTCTGGCCGTAGGGGATCTTCATCAATTCGTTCCACACCTGCTTGGCGAAAGCGCTGCCGGGCAGGTGCAGGGGCACGTTGAATTCGCTCCGTTTGCCGGCGAAGTATTGCGCCAGTTGTTCTTCAATCTGCTGCAAATGCCTGTTGTGTCCGGGGGCCACGGCGTAGCCATAATGGTTCTGCAGTTCTTCGATTTCCTTGGTCAATGCCGGTCGGTCGAGAAACTCCAATAGCACCAGCCCACGCCGTTCGGCCATGGCGATCATCGGCCCCAGCGGCGTGGTCAATCGGGTGAACAGCAGCGGCTCGCTGTGGACGGCGCGACCGGGGGTGATGTGGAATGACTTTTGAAACGCATCGCGAAAACCGCTCAAGGATTCATAGCCGGAATCGAACGCCGCGTTGTCGATGGATTCGCCTTGCTTGATGCCACCGAGGGCGATGCCCAACCGTCGGCTGCGCAGCCAGGCGTGAAAAGTCATGCCGAAATGCTGCTTGAACCAGCGCCGCAGTTTCAGCGGCTCGATGCCCTCGGCGAGCAATTGGGCATCGGTCCAGCGCTGGTCGGGGTCGGCGTCGACGGATTTCAGCAGTTGCTGCACCCAGTCCGGCGCAATGGCTGCGGCGTCCAGCGGTTTGCACCGCAGACAGGCCCGATAGCCCGCCGACATCGCCTCATCGGCATGAGCGAAGAACTCGACGTTTTCCGGCTTCGGTTTGCGCGCCGTGCAACTGGGGCGGCAGAAGATGCCGGTGGTTTTGACCGCGGTAAAGAACACCCCCTCGTAGGCGGTGTCGCGTTCGAGCATGGCGCGAACCATCTCGGCGTGGGGCGGAAGCACAGCGTTTTGTAGGTTCATGGGCTGAGCATAAGCCGCGTTGCCTGGTGCCTCCACCGGAAAATCGACAGAGAATTTTTGTACCCTGAGCTACAGTCATCGGGTCACCGGCAATGCTGTAAACGCTATTTTCAGGAATCCATCCCAATGCAAGCATTCACGATTAAACACATCGATCACATCGTCCTGCGCGTCGAGAACCTCGAACGCAGCATCGCGTTTTATGGCGAGGTACTCGGCGCCGAACTGGTCAAGCGCCGCGACGATCTGGGCCTGGTGCATCTGCGTGCGGGCACCTCGATGATCGATCTCGTCGACATCCAGGGCGAAATCGGCCGCACGGGCGGTGCTGCCGCTGGTCGCGAACGGCGCAACGTCGACCACTTCTGCCTGCGCATCGAACCGTTTGACGAGGAAGCACTGGTCAGGCACTTGCAGTCCTTTGGCCTGAAACCCGAGAAAGCCGCCGTGCGTTTCGGCGCCGAAGGCAACGGGCTGTCTATCTATTGCTTCGATCCGGACGGCAACCAGGTCGAACTGAAAGGACCGTCCCAAGCGTAAAGGTCAGGCCCGTTTCGCCATCAACAGCACCGAAGCCGCCGCCGACAACAATCCCGCGCAGCAACGGTTGAACATCCGTTTGCCCCGTGGTTCAGCGAACCAGCGGCGCATGTGCAGGCCCATGTAGGCGTAGGCGCTGATGGCGATCCATTCCAGCAGCAGGAACAACGCGCCGAGCACCGCGAATTGTGGCGCCACCGCCTGGGTCGGGTCGACGAACTGCGGCAGGAAGGCGGTGAACAGCAAAATGGCCTTGGGATTACCCGCTGCCACCAGAAACTCCTGCCGCGCCAGGGCCAGGATCCCCACCGGCGTGCCGGTGATGTGCTGCTCGGCCTCGGGATTGGCGCGCCACAGTTGCCATGCCAGGTACAACAGGTAAGCGGCGCCGATGATCTTGATCGCGTAGAACAGCCATTCCGAGGTTTTCAGCACCACCGACAACCCGGCGGCGGCCAGAGCGATCATCCCGGCAAACGCCAGCAAACGCCCGACGCCGGCCACACAGGCGCGACGATAGCCATAACGGGTGGCATTGCTGACTGACAGCAGATTGTTCGGGCCGGGGGCCATGTTCAGGGCAAAGCAGGCCGGCAAAAACAGGAAGAGGGTGGCGAGGTCCATGAACGGGCTCCAGGAACGAGAGCGGTATTTTTATCACGGGTGGTTGGTGATTTGGCCCATACAGCGGTGGATGCAAATAGCCGTACAGAGAAAAACACGGGACAGACCACGATTGTTCGGCATTTGCCTTGAATCGTGGTCCGTCCCTTTTTACGGGGAAATCAAAAGATCGCAGCCTTCGGCAGCTCCTACGCCGGACGTGGTGCTTCTACGGGCGGGGTGCCGTCGTGGAACATTGTCTTCAGTTGAGCACGCAGTTCTGGTGAATCGGTGTGCTTGTGAACACTGACCGCATGCTGTGCCGCGGCCTCCAGCAGTTCGTTTTCAGAGTCTGCGGACAGGGCGACCGAGCATTTGGAAGCGCTTGGGAACTCGCGGCAGTCGATGTATTTACGCGCCATGATCTTCTCCTCCCTACGATGAAGGCAGGCCGTGGCCTGCGTGAACGATCACTCGACGCGCCCCGCATCGAGTGTGCCGACTCTTGAAGTATAGGCCCGCCATAAGGTGCCTCGTGACAGTCTTGCAACCTACAGGGCGCGACATGCATCGCGGAACAGGCAAGGGTTGTTTTCTTCAATACAGCATTTCCCTGGCTCTTTACCTTGAGCCCTGGTTCAACTGAATTGAAGAAGGTATGCAATGAGTCTGATTCTTTCGATGGCGGCGTTTGCCTTGGTCGCTTCCATTACACCGGGGCCGGTGAACATTGTGGCGTTGAGTTCGGGGGCGCAGTTCGGTTTTCGCGCCAGTCAGCGGCATGTGGCCGGGGCGACTCTGGGGTTTGTGTTGCTGTTGGTGCTGATGGGCCTGGGGTTGCATGAGGTATTGCGGCTGTGGCCGGCGCTGACGCAGGTGGTGCAGCTGGCGGGTGTAGCGTTTCTGCTGTTCATGGCCTGGAAGCTGGCGGCGGACGATGGTCGCATCGATGCAAAAGAGTCGCGCCGGGCACCGTCGATGCTGTATGGCGCGGTGATGCAATGGCTCAATCCGAAAGCCTGGCTGGCGTGTGTAGCGGGCATGGGCGCGTTCGTCGCGGACGGCGAGGCGCGGCTGGTCTGGCAGTTTGCGGCGGTGTATCTGGTGATTTGCTATGTGTCTGTCGGCTGTTGGGCATATGCCGGGACATGCCTGCAGGGTTATCTGAATAATCCTGCAAGCATGCGTTTGTTCAACCGGGTGATGGCGGGATTGCTGGGGGGGAGTGCAGCGTATTTGCTGTTTTCCTAGCACCATCCCCCAGACAATCATTTCATTCGAGGCCGTGTAGCAAGCTGAACTCGTTTTTTGTCAGCGGTGTGAACCGGTTGTTTCGTAGCTGGCTGATGGCATACAGCGCACGACCGGTTCGGCCGTTACCGTTGCCCAGACCGTGGAAGCCCACGACGGTGGCGAGCAAATGTTTATCGAAATGCTCATGGCTGGTGTTGAGTAATTTCAGGTGCTCCTTCATCGCAGCGAACCCACTGATATTGCTAGGGTATGTCGTTTCAAAATGTAGTCCGATGCGCTCGATGCCTGCGGCATCTGGTGCAATCCGGACGTTCAGCTCTCTGATCAATGCCGGATCGGTCAGCGACTTTTTATTCCCGGCATACTCACGCAATACCGCAACGATGTTGTCGAGGTCGTTAGTTGGAGTGGTTGAACCGTTCACGATCCAGGCTCCCGCCCTTTGCGAATTATCTGTAAAGCCGCTTGGGTTGAAAGCCGATTCCGGCATGATTTGGCCAAAAGGCGCCTTGCCCAGATCTTGTTTCAACACATTTTGCTGGTAATTTTTTACATAGGTGACATTTTTCGTGTCGAGCTGGGCCAGGACTTTCAGCGCCTCGCCATAATTATCGGCTCCTGATCCTGGTCGGGCGGAGATGTAGTCGTGTGGTAAATTTTTGAGGTAGGTCTTGAACAGATCATCTA
Organism: Pseudomonas sp. Pseusp18; assembly: GCF_059506005.1. Classification (NCBI taxonomy): domain Bacteria; kingdom Pseudomonadati; phylum Pseudomonadota; class Gammaproteobacteria; order Pseudomonadales; family Pseudomonadaceae; genus Pseudomonas; species Pseudomonas sp. Pseusp18. The sequence goes on along the minus strand of NZ_CP169240.1, from coordinate 3,710,441 downwards.
CGGCCGCTCGGCCAATCAAAGCCTCCAAATCTTGTGCTGACTTGAGTTTTGTTGTCGATTCAACAACTGCATTGTTGAACAGATGTTCTAGTTCAATGTTGGTTACGTTACTCGGCAAACGACTGTCTTTGTTCCCCAAAAGGGTCACAATCTGTTCGACGGTCTCAATGCTGTCGTCCTTGAACAGCGCACGCCCATGGGCAACCGTGTCCAGCGACATGCGGATCCGAGAAGCCGAGCCGGTATGATCGATGGCCTTGATCAAGTCGTAGCCGTTTGCACCGGACATAAAACGCAATTGCTGTCTTGCCAGGTGAGAAGCGGAGCGGGCGTGGCCGCTCAACTTCATTACACCTCGAGCCAGCAGCTGGCTGCCACCGGTGAGTAACTTTGTAGGATTGTCGATGGGAGCGAAGAGGCTGATGACGGTACTGCCAACCACTTTGGAAGTGGAAAGCAGTTTCGAGACCAGGGTTGTGGCCTTCGCGCTGATAGCGGCCACTTTAATGCCGATGACGGCAACGGAAACAGCGAGGGCCGCGGCATCCATGACACAGCCGAAAATGGCGCGGTTTTGTCGGGAAGGCACCCCCGAGGAAAGCTCCTCGACGCATTCCTTGAACGGGATGATCAGGTTCACAATGAAAGTGAAGATGGCTTCGGTCTTTTCAATCGCTTTTTCACGTTTGGTCTGGTCGAGGCCCAGTTGCATCAGTTCATCTTCAGTGAAATAGGGGTTTTCTTTTGCAATAAGGTTACTGATTGCTTCTTTTCGCGTTGAACGAAAGTAGGGGTTCGGCGTGGTGGTGTCTGCACTTGCTGATGGGTTGAATTCACCGATTTTGCGGATGAAAAAAGCGGATTTTGCATAGCTGCGGGGGGCCGTGTTCGCTTGATAAGCCTGTATATCCAGACGGCCTTCCAAATGTTGTTTGTGGTTCACAAATGTCGCGGCAGCGGACCCACTGGCCATGAAGAGAGGGCGAAACACTTCACTAAGCTCCTCGCTGTATACGCATTCCGTCCTCATCGGAAATAGTTGATAACAACGAAGCTCTGAATCAAGTACCGCACAAATGATAACGCCATAACGACCGGTCTTTCCGGGGGTGGGCGTTGCCGGTCTTACAGCACCCGTCGGGTTGGGGATATTAGTAAATCGGGTGGTGGTATATTCCTGAACACAATAGAGACCCAGGTGGCCGTCCTCAATGAACGACCTGTCCGTCAGGCTTAGTTGCGAAAATGTAACTTTGATAATGGCCGACAACGCTTCGGTCATTGAGTTGTAATGATTGTGGATCGCTTGTTCAAATAGACCTGCAATGGGGTACAGGTCAGTCAGATCAGGGAATGCCTCGTAAATACTGCTCCCTTTGGTTCGGTCCCAATCCTGGGTGTGAAGCTCGTCGCCCAGGTAAAGATCGACAACCGATACCCGCCTTCCTGCACCACCGCCCGTTCCGCGATGTTTGACCAACAGTTCCTCAGGGTCACAATCCGGCACCTGGGATTTGAGTTCTTTAAGTGCGAGCGCCTTGCGATGGGGCAGCGGTTTGCCCAGATCAATCAAGGAGCTCGTCATCATGTCAGCATGTTGCTTGTACTCATCCTTCGCCACCGTAACGGCTTGCAGGTTGAGGTTGTCCTCTGAATCCCGGGCGATCAGATCGTTCATCAGCGCCCAGGTTATCACCGGGTCAGCCGAGTGCGTGGCAAACACTGTTTTGAGTTCAGGGGTCAACTGCGATGCGCGGGCGAACCCCAGCAGGTGTTGGTAGGTCATGCTCCGGGAAACACCGGGGACGATCGCTTCGGCAAAGTGTACGGCTTGCGTGAAGACGACCCAGGCCGGTGTGCCAATACGCAGGTTTGACGGCAGCTCATCGGCAAGATATTCCGGCGCCATGCCTCCCAGGACCAGTTCCGCGACGAGCGGGGCAATCATGGCGTCGAGCTTGAGTTGGCTGACCAGATGCTGTTCAAGTCGCGTGCGGACCGCTGAGGGGGGAAGCAGCAAATAGCGTTTCGAGTAGAGGTCAAAACCTGCAAATGAGGTATTGGCGCTGTCCAGTTCCGGATCAAGGTCAAGCAGCATCACCGCAATCATCAGCTGTTCGATGAACTGTGCGGTTGGCTTGGGGCCGTTTTCATCAGAGAACCAGCCTAATGCCGTCATGAACGCATGCCCATTATTCGCGCTCGACACTGCAATATCGATCAGCCGTGTCAGCCGGTAACCTTGGCTGGTGGGCAGTTTGTCGGCGGAAAAGCTTTCAAGTTTCAGCGAATGGCCATAGAGCGAAACCAAAGGAAGTTCGCCTCCGGTTTCTTCCTCGATCACATCGCGAATGAGGGCGCGATTTTTCTCCGTGAGTTCGAATGGTGAGTCTTTGGGGGAAATCAGCAACTGCCAGTAGTTCCCATAGGGCGACGGTACTGGAAGTGTGGTGGCATTCAGTAGATCAATTAACTCTTTCGCACTTTCCACGCTGGCCGGAAGTGGCAGGCCGTGAAAACGCAACCACTGGCTTATTGTGATTTTTTCGGTGGACGTCACCCATCCGCCGGTCAGCTTGGCACTGCTTGAAAGGAGGCGCAGCTGTTCATCGATGTCGGCAACGCCAGTGAAGTGACGGGCGATGTCGTTACGCTCAGAGAAGAAACCAACGGTGACCAGCTCGCCGTTGACTTCACGGGTACTGATGTTGTTATAGGAGTAAAAGAGTTGACCGTGTTCGTTGACATGAAAGATGTTTGTTTGGGGGATGCCTTGTTCGGCCCCGATTTTTTTGAAGTCGGGTTGCCGGATGAGCCTCGCCAGGCAGGTAGTAGCTGGACGATGTAGTTGGGAGAAGTCGGAATCCGGGTCGCAGATAACTGATACACGGTCCCATAACCACCCAACGGCTGCCATGACGTCTTCATCGCTGAGGAAGTTGGTAATGGCTTCAATGACTGATTGTTTCTCGCGTTGGTTGCTGGAATGAAATACGTAGTTATTTTGCGTGTTCAAGTAAGAAGCTCCATCTTCTGATGTTGGGTTGTAGCGTGGGAAGGGAGCTTAAATAAGAGTTCGGCGCGTTGTCATTTTATTTATATGACTTCATATGACTTTTGCAGGCAAGGGTCGTGAGTTGGTTTTAACTAACCTGTTCTTGATAGGGGAACTTGTCGATGTATTAACTTATCCGCGATATTGCCCAGGCGTCGCCGCCAGATGCTGTTTGAACACCCGCTGAAAATGCGCCTGATCAGCAAAACCCGCCTCTAACGCCACATCGGCAATTAATCGCCCATTGCGCAGTCGATCCCGGGCGAACTGGATGCGCCGGTTGACCAGAAATGCATGGGGCGTCATGCCGTAATGCTGTTTGAAGGCGCGAATAAGGTAGGACGGCGACAGTTGCGCCGCTTCGCAAATGTCTTCGAGCTTGAGCTGGTGCGTGCAGTTATCGCGGATGTAGTCGGCGGCCCGCTCCAGCTTGAAGTTAGGCTCGCGCAACGGTTGATCTATAGGGTTGAGCCGCTGTTGCACCTCGGTGAAAAACTCCACCGCCGCGCTGTGCTTGTGCAGCACATCCTGCTGCCGATCGACCAACACCTCGTACAAGTTCTTCAGGCCGGCGAACAGCTCGACATCGCGATTGTGGGTGATGGAAAACCGGCGAAACGCCGAATCCTGGCTGAAGCCGAGCTGATGCTGCAAGTCAGTCAGCCAAGGCGTCTCGACGTACAGCATCAGGTACGACCAAGGCTGGTCATCGATCGGATTGCAGGCATGCACATCGCCGGGGTTCATCAACACCACGGTGCCGGCGCTGACCTGAAACTCCGATTGCTCATGGATGTAGGTGCTGCGCCCAGCGGTGATAGCACCGATGGAAAAGTGTTCGTGGGAATGCCGGGCGTAGCAGACCTCGCGGCCGTCGGCGATGGAGCGGGCTTCGATGAAGGGCAGGGCGTCGTCGCGCCAGAAACGCGGGGCTTTGTCTGCATCTTTGGCGACGATGTGCTTCATCTCGGTGTCCTTGGCGGGCCAGTACCTCAGTGTATTAGCTCTGGCCGGCAAAGGCTCGTTCCAGTTCGGCGATGTCGAGTTTTTTCATCTGCAACATCGCTTGCATGGCACGCTGGGATTTTGCCGTGTCGGGGTCTTGCATCATGTGCATCAGCGCCACCGGCACGATTTGCCACGACACGCCGAATTTATCCTTGAGCCAGCCACATTGCTGCGCCTGCACAGGCCCGCCGGCGGTCAGGTTGCCCCAGAAGTGGTCGACTTCCTCCTGATTCTGACAATTGACCTGGAACGACACCGCTTCGTTGAAGGTGAACACTGGCCCACCATTGAGACCGGTGAAGGTCTGGCCATCAAGCTCGAAGCTGACCGTCATCACCGAACCTTCCGGGCGGCCGTGGATTTCCTGACCGGCCTTGCCGTAATGGGTGATGGCGGTGATTTTCGAGTGATCGAAGATCGAGCAATAAAACTTCGCCGCCGCTTCGGCCTGATCGTCGAACCACAGGCAGGGTGTAAGCTTTGGAAAGCGTTGCATGGCGGTTGTCCTCGGCAGGTTGTACACGCTGGACTATCAGATTAGCCAGCCTGTAGGCGATTGGACGGACCGTAGATCGACAAGTCCGTAGCAGCTGCTACGGGACGGGAGCGACCGGTGGTCGATGAACATGGCTTGTGGGTCAAATTGCGCTTAGCTGTAGGGATGACCCAAGGCGCCGCGTAGGTATTTCGCTGCCACAGCGGCGCCCCTTCAGAACACTGTGAGTCTGAGGAAATCCGCCATGCTGACCCTGAACATCAATGGCAAGGACCAGGAACTGGATGTCCCCGCGGACATGCCGTTGCTCTGGGTTCTGCGCGATGTCGCGCACCTGACGGGCACCAAATTCGGTTGCGGCATGGCCCAGTGTGGTGCCTGCACCGTACACGTCGACGGCGCGCCGCTGCGCTCCTGCATCACGCCCGCCACGGCGGTGGCCCACGGGCAGAAAATTCTCACCATCGAAGGTCTGTCCAGCGACGGCTTGCACCCGGTGCAGCAGGCCTGGGCCGAACTCGACGTGGTTCAGTGCGGTTATTGCCAGTCCGGGCAGATCATGTCGGCGGCCGCGTTGCTGGCGAAGATCCCCAAGCCTACCGACAGCGACATCGACCAGGCGTTGTCCGGCAACATTTGCCGCTGCGGCACCTACCCAAGAATCCGCGCGGCGGTCAAACGCGCCGCCGAGATCGGTTGAGGTTGAAGCCACGTTGAAGGGAGTCTGAGCCATGCACAGCATCAACTCTGTCTCGCGTCGCGGTTTTCTCAAGAGCAGTGCCGTGTTGGGTGGCGGTCTGGTGGTGGGGTTTGTCATCCCTGGCAGCCATCGCTTTGCCCTCGGCGCCGAGAATCAAGGAGAGGTGTTCGCGCCCAATGCCTTTTTACGCATCGGCAACGACAACAGCGTCACTGTGCTGCTCGGCCATTCGGAAATGGGCCAGGGCATGTGGACCGGCCTGACCATGTTGATCGCCGAAGAACTGGACGCCGATTGGTCGAAAATTCGCGTCGAACACGCGCCAGCCTCGGCCGCCGAGTATGGCCTGCCGGCGTTTGGCGGAATGCAGATCACCGGCGGTTCGACCTCGACCTGGATGGAGTTCGATCGCTATCGTCAGGCCGGCGCAACGGCGCGCCTGATGCTGATCGACGCGGCGGCCAAGCGATTCGACATGGCGCCTTCGCAGATCCGCACCGAGTCGGGCGTGGTGATTGCTGGCGACAAGCGCGCTACTTACGGCGAACTGGCGGATGACGCCGGCAAGTTGCCGGTGCCGGATCCGGCCTCGATCAAGTTCAAGGAGGCCAAGGACTGGAAGGTCATCGGCAAACCCACCAAGCGTCTCGACACCCCGGAGAAAATCACCGGGCAGGCGAAGTTCGGCATGGACGTGCAATTCGACGGGCTCATGACCGCGGTGGTCGCTCGGCCGCCAGTGTTCGGTGGCAGCGTCAAATCCTTCGAAGGCGCCGAAGCGCTGGCGGTGCCGGGCGTGCACAAAGTGGTGCAGGTGCCCACGGGAGTCGCGGTGATTGCCGATCATTATTGGGCGGCGAAGTTGGGGCGCGATGCGCTGAAGGTTGTATGGGAACCGGGGCCGAACGCCGGGCTCGACAGCCAGCAACTGCTGGAAAGCTTCCGTAAACTCGCCGCCACCCCCGGGACCTCGGTCAGCCAGGCCGGGGACGCGACGGTGATGTTGGGCAGAGCGGCGAAGACTATCGAGGCCGAATACAGCGTGCCGTACCTGGCCCACGCACCGATGGAACCGCTCAATTGCACGGTGAAAATCACCAAGGACAAATGCGAAATCTGGACCGGCACGCAGTTCCAGACCCTGGATCAGATGATCGCGGGGAAGATCACCGGGCTCAAACCCGAACAGGTCGAGATCCACACCCAATTCCTCGGTGGCGGCTTCGGGCGTCGGGCCAACCCGACCTCGGATTTTGTCAGCGAGGCGGTGTACGTCGCCAAAGCGGCGGGCGAACCGGTGAAAACCGTCTGGTCCCGAGAGGATGACATTCGCGGCGGTTACTATCGCTCGGCATTCCTGCATCAGGCACGCATCGGGCTGGACGCCGACGGTATGCCGATCGCCTGGAAGCATGTGCTGGTCGGACAGTCGATCATGGCCGGCACGTCGTTCGAGGCGACCATGGTCAAGGACGGTGTCGACAAAACCTCCGTCGAAGGTGTGGCCGGCAGTCCCTATTTTGAGGGGCTGGCCAATCACCTGATCGACCTGCATTCCCCGCAAACCGGCATCAGCGTGTTGTGGTTGCGGTCGGTGGGGCATACCCATACGGCATTCGTCATGGAGTCGTTGATCGATGAGCTGGCAGAGGCGGCCGGCAAGGATCCGGTGGAATACCGACGAACCTTGCTCAAGGCGCATCCACGGCATCTGGGGGTGCTGAATCTGGCGGTGGAGAAAGCCGACTGGAAAGCGCCGTTGCCGGACGGCCACGCATTGGGCGTGGCGGTGCATGAGTCTTTCGGCAGCTACGTCGCCCATGTGGCGGAGGTGTCGCAGGACAACCTGGCGATTCGCGTACACCGGGTGGTGTGTGCGGTGGATTGCGGCATTGCGGTCAACCCGCAGAGCATCGCCGCGCAGATGGAGTCAGGCATCACCTTCGGCCTCGGATTTACCTTGCACAGCAAACTGACGTTCAAGAACGGTCAGGTGCAGCAGTCCAATTTTCACGACTATCAGGTGCTGCGCCTGAACGAAATGCCCGTGGTCGAAGTGCATATCGTCCCCAGCACCGACAAACCCGGCGGCATCGGCGAAGTCGGTGTACCGCCCGTGGCGCCGGCCGTGGCGAACGCGGTGTTTGCCTTGACCGGGCAGCGTCTGCGGGAACTGCCGCTGCAATTGTCGGGGGTGTGACATGAAACGACATCTGTTGCTGGGCGCGGTGGTGCTGATCGGGCTGACTGGCTATGCCTCAGACCTGTTCGCTGATGAAAAAGAGGCGCTGAAGGCGTTTGACACGGTACAGAAGGTGTTCCAGAGCCCGCGCTGTCAGAACTGTCATATCCCCGGCGATTCGCCTTTACAGTTCGACGCCGGCAATCCTCACGCGATGAGGGTGGTTCGCGGGATGGATGGCAAAGGGGCGGCCGGTCTGCCGTGTGCCAGTTGCCATGCCGAAAGCAATCCGCCCGCCAGTTATGGGCCTCACGCACCGCCCGGAGCGCCGCATTGGAGCCTGCCGCCGGCCGCGCACAAAATGGCCTGGATCGGTCTGCCGCCCGACAGGTTGTGCGCGATGATCAAGGACCGTTCCAGTAATGGTGATCGTGATTTTGCGGCACTGATCAAACATGTCAGCGAGGACAAACTGGTGCTCTGGGGCTGGCATCCAGGTGAGGGACGGACGCCAGTGCCGGTGCCCCACGACATTTTCGTCACCCAGTTCAAACTCTGGGCGGACGCTGGAGGGCCGTGTCCGGTGGCGGGTAGCTGACCAGCGGCGCGTTTATAAGGAGTCAAACCGGGTGTGAACGACTCTAACGTTTATATCCATCAAGGGAGTGAGTAATGCTAACCCCAGACAAACCGCTCAAACCCGGCGCGGGCACGCCGAACGTCCTCGACGGCGCCGTGCAGGACCGCGATGTACTGCGCGACCTGGCGCGCAAGGCCGAGCAAGAACTGATGGGCGTGCAGATGGCGAGCATGGATGAGTTGACGCTGCTGTCCAATCGTCATGGCTTCGAGGCTCTGGCCCAATTGGCGCTGGAGGCCTGTCGGCAGTTGGGCCAACCTGCGACCCTGTTGTTTTTCGACCTTGATGACTTCAAGCACATCAACCGGTTGTATGGGCGTGCCGAGGGCGACAACGCCCTGAAAACCTTTGCCGACGTGTTGCGCATCGCTTTTCGTGAAAGCGATGTGATCGGTCGGCTGGGCAGCGATGAGTTTGCTGCCTTGTTGACCGGTGCCAACACGGTGGAGATTGCCGCAATCAGGGCGCGCCTCGAAGAAATACTCGATGAGCGTAATGCCACGGTGCATCGTGGCTATGACATTCGCTTCAGTGTCGGGCAGATCGAGTTTGATGCCCAGCTAACCCAAACGGCGCAAGACCTGCTGGCTCTGGTCGATAAGGCGTTGCGTGCCCGACAGTTCGAAGCTCGTCATTCTTGAATGGCGCCTTGCAAAACCGCTGCAACGTGCTCGGCCGTTCGTAACAGCTGACCATCCTCTCTGAACCTTCCGATCATCTGTAGCCCGACAGGCAACATGGCTTGGCCGGGCCTCAGCGGGATGTTCAGTTGCGGCAAGCCAAACGCCCCCCAAAACTTGATGAAGTCCGACGGCCCGGTGCTTTCCAGGCCGACCGGCGCGACCATCCCGCAAGAGGCGCCGAGCATGGCGTCGAAAGGGCGGCAAAGCTCGCTCAAGCGTGGGGCAAGATCAGCCAGGCGCGCCTTGGCAGCGGATTCCTGTTGCCAGGTTGTGGTCGCCGCCCGCTCGAACATGGCCAGGGTCGAAGGGCTCAATTGTGTTCGGTGTTGTTGAAACTCCTTTGCCAGCGAGCGGGCACCTTCGCAATCGTTAATCAACTGATGATCGTCGAATACACCGGCAAACTCATCCGGCAGCCGTACTTCGCTCACGTGATGGCCGGCGCTGCGCAACTGATCCACCGCCTGTTCCAGGGCAAGGACCACGTCGGAGTCCACTTGATCCCAGCGTGACGTGCGGCAGAACCCCAATTGCAGTGGACGCCGCTCGATGCCAGGCATCACGAACCCGGGAATCAACACGCGCGCTACCAGGTGCAGGTCGCGCACTGACTGGCCATACCAACCCACGGTGTCGAAGCTCGGCGCCAACGGTTTTACCCCTTCCAGCGACACCAGCCCCAGCGACGGTTTGAAGGCGAAGAGGCCGCAGTAGGATGCCGGCTTGAGCAACGAGCCTGCGGTCTGGGTGCCCAGCGCCAGGGCAAAGAACCCTGCAGCCATCCCGGCCGCCGAGCCCGCGCTGGAGCTGCCCGGCGTTCGCGTAAGGTCGTGGGGATTGCGGGTTGGACCGGTGTGCATGTACGCAAACTCGGTGGTATGGGTCTTGCCCATGATCAGCGCCCCGGCCTGGCGCAGCAGCGTCACGACGTGGGCGTCCCGGGAGGGTTGATGGTCGGTATAAATGGGTGAATAGAACTGTGTGGGGTAGGCAGCGGTGTCGAAAATGTCTTTGATGCCCACGGGGACGCCGGCCAGCAGGCCCTGGCCGTTGTGCTGCGCCGCATCGGCGCGGACCTGCCGGGCGTCGAACGAGACAAAAGCCTGGATCTCCGGCTCCCGCGCCTGAATGCGCTGAAGAAAGGTTTCGGCGATGATGGCGGCGGTAGTTTCGCCATTGACCACCGCTTGACTGAGGGTGGTGGCGTCAAGGGGCGAGCGGGTCATTTGGCGAACAACTGATTGATATTTTTGAACGCCTTGAACTCCAGAGCATTGCCGCAGGGATCGAAAAGAAACATCGTGGCTTGTTCGCCCACCAATCCCTGAAACCGGATGCCCGGCTCGATCACGAAGTGTGTGCCCAGGGCTTTCAGGCGTTCGGCCAGCGCCTCCCATTCTTCCATCGGCAATACCACACCGAAATGCGGCACCGGTACGTCGTGGCCATCCACGACGTTGGTATGGGCGGCTTCCTGAGAAGCGTTTTTCGGGGCCAGATGAATCACCAGTTGATGGCCGAAAAAGTTGAAATCGACCCAGTGATCGCTGGAGCGACCTTCTTCCAGGCCGAACACCTCGCCATAGAAACGCCGGGTAGCGTCCAGATCGTAAACCGGGATGGCCAAATGAAAAGGGGACAGTTGCATCGGATGTGCCTCGACGGGTTGAGCGTTGAGGCTGAGTTTAGTCCTGTGCTTTTTGATTAAAAGACGATAGTTTTTGCAGCGAGCTCAAATTATTTCGATCAATTGGGGAGCCGTATGCTGCGGGAACTGAAAACCTTCATTGCCGTGACGCGCCATGGCACGTTCGCAGCGGCAGGCATGCACATCGGCCTGACTCAGTCGGCGGTCAGCGCGCAGATCCGCAATCTGGAGCAGGCGTTGGGCATACGTCTGTTCGATCGCACCGGGCGTCAGGCGCTCCTCAATGCCGCAGGGCAACGAGCGTTGCCGATGGCTCAGGAAATGCTCGAGATCTTCAGTCGCATGGCCGTTAGTGATGACATCAGCGAGTTTCGTGGCGAATTGAAGATCGGCGCGGTGGCTACCGTCCAGACCGGTTTGTTGCCACGGGCGCTGTTGCGACTCCGGCAACAGGCGCCATTGCTGGAGGCGAAACTGGTGCCGGGGGTATCCCTGAACCTGCTGAGCCAGGTGGACACTGGCGAAGTGGACCTGGCAATTCTGATCAAGCCGCCGTTTGAATTACCCAAGGAATTATCGGTGCAAGTCATTCGCCGGGAGCCGTTTGTGCTGATCGTGCCGGCCGACCTCGAGGGGGATGACCCGCTGCAGTTACTCGCCAGCCATCCCCACGTACGCTACGACCGCAATTCATTCGGTGGGCGATTGGTGACGCGTTTTTTGCGCGAGAAGCAGATTGACGTGCAAGTAGCGCTGGAGCTCGACGAGCTGGAAGCGATCGTGAAGATGGTTGAGTGCGGACTCGGCGTTTCACTGCTGCCCGAGGCAGGGCTGTGGCTGGAGCATGGGGCGAAGGTCCGGATCATCCCGCTGGGAGAGCTGACGTTCTACCGGGAGATCGTGCTGTTGCAGCGTTATAGCCAGCGCACACAGCCGATCCAGCAGTTGTTTGCCCAGTGTTTGTTGTGAAGATCTTTTGAATTTGAGGGCACAAAAAACCCGCCTGAAGAGGCGGGTTTTTTAACGGCTAACCGAAGATCACTCTTCGATGTTACCCATGGCGGTGGTGTTGAAGCCGCCGTCTACGTACATGATTTCGCCGCTGATGCCGGACGCCAGGTCCGAGCACAGGAAGGCGCCGGCGTTGCCGACTTCTTCGATGGTGACGTTACGACGCAGCGGGGTTTGCGCTTCGTTGGCGGCCAGCATTTTGCGGAAGTTCTTGATGCCGGAAGCGGCGAGGGTGCGGATCGGGCCAGCCGATACGCAGTTGACGCGGGTGCCGTCCGGGCCCAGGGAGCCGGCCAGGTAACGTACGCCAGCTTCCAGGGAAGCCTTGGCCATGCCCATTACGTTGTAGTTCGGCATGGTGCGCTCGGCGCCCAGGTACGACAGGGTCAGCAGGCTGCCATTGCGGCCTTTCATCATTTCGCGACCAGCCTTGGCCAGGGCCACGAAGCTGTAGGCGCTGATGTCGTGAGCGATGCGGAAACCTTCACGGGTGGTGGCTTCGGTGAAGTCGCCGTCCAGTTGGTCGCCCGGGGCGAAGCCGACGGAGTGCACGATGCAGTCCAGGCCGTCCCACTTCTTGCTCAACTCTTCGAAGACCTTGGCGATTTCGGCATCGCTGGCCACGTCGCACGGGAAGCACAGCTCAGGGCTCGACCCCCAGCCTTGTGCGAATTCTTCGACACGACCCTTGAGTTTGTCGTTCTGATAAGTGAAGGCAAGCTCAGCGCCCTCGCGATGCATGGCGGCAGCGATGCCGGATGCGATGGACAGCTTGCTGGCGACACCGACGATCAGTACGCGCTTACCGGCGAGAAAACCCATGTGTTGCTCCTCTCTTTCAGGTTTATTGCGCAGTGGCTGGTGCCAGAAAAGCGGCTTCCAGCAACTGCTGTGTATACGGATGTTGGGGGGCGGCAAAAATACTTTGCGCGTCTCCCTGTTCGACCACTTGGCCATGCTTGACCACCATCAGTTGGTGGCTCAGCGCTTTGACGACAGCCAGGTCATGGCTGATAAACAAATACGTCAGGTTGTACTTGGTTTGCAGTGAACGTAGCAGCTCCACCACTTGGCGTTGCACGGTGCGGTCGAGGGCCGAAGTCGGCTCGTCCAGCAGAATCAACGCCGGTTTTAGCACTAAAGCCCGGGCAATGGCGATTCTCTGCCGCTGCCCACCGGAAAATTCATGGGGGTAGCGGTGCCGGGTTTCCGGATCCAGGCCTACCTCCTTGAGTGCCGCAATAATCGCTTGTTCCTGCTCGGCCTCGGTGCCCATCTTGTGGATCCGCAGGCCTTCACCGACGATCTGGCTCACGCACATCCGTGGGCTCAGGCTGCCGAAAGGGTCCTGGAACACCACCTGCATTTCCCGCCGCAGCGGCCGAACCTGTTGCTGCGTCAGGCAGTCTAGCTGCTTGCCTTCAAAACGGATTGCCCCTTTGCTGCCGATCAGCCGCAAAATCGCCAAACCGAGCGTCGACTTGCCGGAACCGCTTTCTCCCACAATCCCCAGGGTCTGTCCCTGGGGCAGGCTGAAATTGATGCCGTCCACCGCCTTGATGTGGTCGACGGTCTTTTTCAGAAAGCCTTTCTTGATCGGGAACCAGACTTTCAGGTCCTCGACTTGCAGCAAGGGCGGGCCAATCAAATTGGTCGCAGGCTTGCCGCTGGGCTCTGCTGCCAGCAGTTCCCGGGTGTATGGATGCTGCGGCGCGCGGAACAATTCTTCGCACGATGCCTGTTCGACGATGCAACCGCGCTGCATGACACATACGCGATGCGCAATTCTTCGTACAAGGTTCAAATCGTGACTGATCAGTAACAGCGCCATGCCCAGGCGGGCCTGCAATTCCTTGAGCAATTCGAGGATTTTCAGCTGAACAGTCACGTCCAGCGCGGTGGTCGGTTCGTCGGCGATCAGCAGTTCCGGCTCGTTGGCCAGGGCCATGGCGATCATGACCCGCTGGCGCTGGCCACCGGACAATTCGTGGGGCAGGGCCTTGAGACGTTTCTCGGGTTCCGGGATGCCGACCATCTCCAGCAGCTCCAGCGTGCGCCTGGTCGCGACTTTGCCGGTCAGGCCCTTGTGGATGCCCAATACCTCGTTGATCTGCTTCTCGATCGAGTGCAGCGGGTTGAGCGAGGTCATCGGCTCTTGAAAGATCATCGCGATCCGGTTGCCGCGGATGTGGCGGATGGTTTTCTCTTTCAGCTCCAACAGGTTCCGGTCTGAATAGGTGATGGTGCCGGACGGATGCCGGGCCAGCGGGTAGGGCAACAGCCGCAGGATCGAGTGGGCGGTCACCGATTTGCCGGAGCCGCTTTCACCTACCAGCGCCAGGGTTTCGCCGCGCTTGATGTCGAAGCTGACGCCTTCGACCACCCGCTGAACGTGCTCGCCAACGACAAATTCGACGGCCAGGTCGCGCACTTCGATCAGATTGTCCTGATTCATTTCACTTCCTCGGGTCGAAGGCATCGCGAGCGGACTCGCCTATAAACACCAGCAGACTCAACATCAACGCCAGCACCGCAAACGCACTCATACCGAGCCACGGCGCTTGCAGGTTGGATTTGCCCTGCGCCACCAACTCACCCAGCGACGGGGCGCCCGGCGGCAAACCGAAGCCAAGGAAGTCGAGGGCGGTCAGCGTACCGATGGCGCCGGTCAGGATGAACGGCATGAAGGTCATGGTCGAGACCATGGCGTTGGGCAAAATGTGGCGGAACATGATCGCACCATTCTGCATGCCCAGCGCCCGGGCCGCGCGCACGTATTCCAGATTCCGCCCGCGCAGGAACTCGGCGCGTACCACATCCACCAGGCTCATCCACGAAAACAGCAACATGATCCCCAGCAGCCACCAGAAGTTCGGCTGCACGAAACTGGCGAGGATGATCAGCAGGTACAGCACCGGCAGCCCGGACCAGATCTCCAGGAAACGCTGCCCGGCCAGGTCGACCCAGCCGCCATAAAAGCCCTGCAAGGCGCCGGCGATCACGCCGATGATCGAGCTGAGAATGGTCAGCGTCAAAGCGAACAGCACCGAAATCCGGAAACCGTAAATCACCCGGGCCAACACGTCGCGGCCCTGATCGTCGGTGCCCAGCAGGTTGTCGGCGGACGGCGGCGCGGGGGCCGGGACTTTCAGGTCGTAGTTGATGCTCTGGTAGCTGTAGGGGATTGGCGCCCACACCACCCAGGCGTCCTTGGCCTTGAGCAGTTCGCGGATGTACGGGCTCTTGTAGTTGGCTTCCAGCGGGAATTCGCCGCCGAACGCGGTTTCCGGATAGCGCTTGAGCGCCGGGAAGTACCAGGCGTTGTCGTAATGCACCACCAGCGGTTTGTCGTTGGCGATCAGCTCGGCGCCGAGGCTTGCGCCGAACAGAATCAGAAACAGCCACAACGACCACCAGCCTCGCTTGTTGGCCTTGAACAGCTCGAAACGTCGGCGATTGAGAGGGGACAGGTTCATCTCAATGCTCCCGGCTTTCGAAGTCGATGCGCGGATCGACAAGGGTGTACGTGAGGTCGCCGATCAGCTTCAGCACCAGCCCCAGCAGCGTGAAGATGAACAGCGTGCCGAAGACGATCGGGTAGTCGCGGTTGATCGCTGCTTCGAAACTCATCAGGCCGAGGCCGTCGAGGGAGAAGATCACTTCCACCAGCAATGAGCCGGTGAAGAAGATCCCGATGAGCGCTGAAGGGAAACCGGCGATCACCAACAGCATCGCGTTGCGAAACACATGGCCGTAGAGCACGCGGTGACGGGTCAGGCCCTTGGCCTTGGCGGTGACCACGTATTGCTTGTTGATTTCGTCGAGGAAGCTGTTTTTGGTCAGCAGCGTCATGGTCGCGAAGTGGCCGATCACCAGTGCAGTGACCGGCAGAGCCAGGTGCCAGAAATAATCGAGGATCTTGCCGCCGGTGCTGAGCTCATCAAAGTTGTTCGAGGTCAGGCCCCGTAGCGGGAACCAGTCGAAATAGCTGCCGCCGGCAAACACCACAATCAGCAGGATGGCGAACAGGAACGCCGGGATCGCGTAGCCGACAACGATCGCTGAACTGGTCCACACATCGAAGTGGCTGCCGTGTCGCGTCGCCTTGGCGATCCCCAGCGGGATCGACACCAGGTACATGATCAGCGTGCTCCATAGCCCGAGAGAGATCGACACCGGCATCTTTTCCTTGATCAGGTCGATGACCTTGGCGTCGCGGAAGAAGCTGTCGCCGAAATCCAGGGTGGCGTAGTTCTTGATCATGATCCACAAGCGTTCCGGCGCCGATTTGTCGAAGCCGTACATGTGCTCGATTTCCTTGACCAGCGCCGGGTCCAGGCCTTGCGCCCCACGATAGGCCGAGCCGGCCACCGACACTTCGGCACCGCCGCCGGCAATGCGGCTGGTGGCGCCTTCGAAGCCTTCGAGCTTGGCGATCATCTGTTCCACCGGCCCACCGGGGGCGGCCTGGATGATCACGAAGTTGATCAGCAAAATGCCAAACAGGGTCGGGATGATCAGCAGCAGTCGCCGAAAAATATACGCCAGCATCTGATTACTCCGTGCCCGCAGGGTCGGCTTGCAGTTTGGTTTCGACTTCTATCGCAGGTGTCGCGTCGGGCTTGACCCACCAGGTGTTGATGCCGATGTCATATTTGGGCGAAACCTTCGGGTGGCCGATGTGGTTCCAGTACGCCACGCGCCAGGTCTTGATGTGCCAGTTGGGGATCACGTAATAGCCCCATTGCAGCACCCGGTCCAGCGCCCGGGCGTGGGCCACCAGGCTTTTGCGTGAATCGGCGTTGATCAGTTGCTCGACCAGTTGGTCCACCACCGGGTCTTTCAGGCCCATGGAGTTGCGGCTGCCGGGTTTGTCGGCGGCGGCGGTCATCCAGAACTCGCGCTGTTCGTTACCCGGCGAGTTGGATTGCGGGAAGCTGCCGACGATCATGTCGAAGTCCCGGGAGCGTACGCGGTTGATGTATTGCGAGACGTCGACCCGACGGATCACCAGGTCGATGCCCAGGTCGCTGAGGTTGCGCTTGAACGGCAGCAGTACCCGCTCGAACTCAGTCTGGGCCAGCAGGAACTCGATGGTCACCGGTTTGCCGGTGGCGTCGACCATCTTGTCGTCGACGATCCGCCAGCCGGCCTCTTGCAGCAGTTGATAGGCTTTGCGTTGCTGAGTGCGGATCATGCCGCTGGCGTCGGTCAGCGGGTTCTGGAACGCCTCGCTGAACACCTGCTCGGGAATCTTGCTGCGGAACGGGTCGAGAATCGCCAGTTGGTCGGTGTCCGGCAGGCCGGTGGCGGCCATCTCCGAGTTTTCGAAGTAACTGCGGGTACGCACGTAGGCGCCGTTGAACAGTTGCTTGTTGGTCCACTCGAAGTCCAGCAACAGGGTCAGCGCTTGGCGCACGCGCACATCCTGGAACACCGGACGACGCAGGTTGAACACGAAGCCTTGCATGCCGGTGGGGTTGCCGTTGGGGATCTCTTCCTTGATCAGCCGCCCTTCGGTCACCGCCGGAATGTTGTAGGCCTTGGCCCAGTTTTTCGCGGACATTTCCAGCCAGTAGTCGAATTGACCGGCCTTGAGCGCTTCCTGCGCAACGGTGTTGTCGCGGTAATAGTCAGTGGTCATCACATCGAAGTTGTAGAACCCGCGATTGACCGGCAGGTCCTTGCCCCAATAGTCCTTGACCCGTTCATAGCGCACCGAACGCCCGGCCTTCACTTCGCTGACTTTGTACGGGCCGCTGCCGAGCGGCAGTTCCAGGTTGCCTTTGTTGAAGTCGCGGGAGGCCCACCAATGCTTGGGCAATACCGGCAGTTGGCCAAGAATCAGTGGCAGCTCGCGGTTGTTGGTGTGCTTGAACTTGAACAGCACTGTGAGGGGGTTTTCGGCGATCGCTTCTTCCACGTCGCTGTAATAGCCGCGATAAAGCGGGGCGCCATCCTTGATCAGGGTCTGGAAGCTGAACACCACGTCCTCGGCGCGTACCGGGTGGCCGTCGTGAAAATGAGCTTCGGGACGCAGATAGAAGCGCACCCAGCTGTTGTCCGGGGCTTTCTCGATCTTGCCGGCGATCAGGCCGTATTCAGTGAAGGGTTCATCCAGACCCTGTTTGGCCAGGGTGTCGTAGATCATGCTGATGTCGTCGGCCGGCACGCCTTTGCTGATGAACGGATTGAGGCTGTCGAAGCCACCGAACCCGGCCTGACGGAAGATCCCGCCCTTCGGCGCATCGGGGTTTACGTAATCGAAGTGCTTGAAGTCGGCCGGGTATTTCGGCGGCTCGTTGTACAGGGTCAAGGCATGTTGCGGGGCGGCGCAGGCCAGCCCGGCGAACAACAGACCGCTGGCCTGCAAGAGCAGGGCGCGTAAGGGAGTCATTGATCTTTCTCCGAAGATTTCAGCCACCACGCGCTCAGGCCCAGGGTATAGGGCGGCGTGGTGACGAAGGCGAACCGGTTGCGGTAGGCCAAACGGTGATAATTGAGGTACCAGTTGGGAATGATGTAGTGCTGCCATAGCAGCACCCGGTCGAGCGCCTTGCCGGCGGCGACTTGTTCATCCCGGGTCTGGGCGCCGAGCAGCTGTTCGAGCAAATGGTCGACCACCGGGTCGGCGATGCCTGCGTAGTTCTTGCTGCCCTTGATCCCGACCTGGCTGGAGTGGAAGTACTGCCATTGCTCCAGGCCCGGGCTGAGGGTCTGGTTGAGGGTCATCAGGATCATGTCGAAATCGAATTGATCGAGGCGCTGTTTGTACTGGGCGCGATCGACCGTGCGCAGCCGTGCGTCGATACCGATGCTGGCGAGGTTCTCGACGTAGGGCTGAAGGATCCGCTCCAGGTTCGGGTTGACCAGCAGGATCTCGAAGCGTAGCGGTTGGCCGATGCTGTTCTGCAGCCGCTGGCCATTGAGCTTCCAGCCGGCTTCGGCGAGCAGGCCCAAGGCCTTGCGCATGGTTTCGCGCGGAATGCCGCGGCCTTCGGTCTGCGGCAGGCTGAACGGCTCGGTGAGCAGCTTGGCGGGCAACTGATCGCGATAGGGCTTGAGCAACAGCCACTCGTGGCCGACCGGCAGTCCCGTGGCAGAGAACTCGCTGTTGGGGTAGTAACTCATGGCGCGTGTGTAGGCGCCGCTGAACAGCGTGCGGTTGGTCCACTCGAAATCGAACATCAGCCCCAGCGCTTCACGGACCTTGATCTGGGCGAAGGTCGACCGCCGAGTGTTCATGAACAGGCCCTGGCTCTGGGTCGGGATCTGGTGCGGGATCTGCGCCTTGATCACCTCGCCACGGCGCACGGCCGGGAAGTCGTAGCCGTTGTCCCAGTTCTTCGCCTGATGCTCGATGTAGATGTCGAACTCGCCGGCCTTGAACGCTTCGAAGGCCACGTCGCTGTCACGGTAGAACTCGACTTCCATGCGATCGACGTTGTATTTGCCGCGATTGACCGGCAGATCCTTGCCCCAGTAATCCTTGACCCGTTCGAAGACGATCTGCCGCCCGGGGGTTACCGAAGTGATGCGATACGGCCCGCTGCCCAATGGCGGTTCGAAGGTGGTGGCCTTGAAATCGCGATCTTTCCAGTAATGCTGGGGCAGCACCGGCAACTCGCCCAGGCGCAGGATCAGCAACGGATTGCCGGAGCGCTTGAAGACGAAGCGAATGCGCTGCGGGTTGAGGATGTCGACCCGCGACACTTCCTGCAGGTTGGTGCGGTATTGCGGATGACCTTCCTTGAGCAGCAGGCGATAGGAGAACGCGACATCATAGGCGGTGATCGGCGTGCCATCGTGGAAGCGCGCTTCGGGGCGCAGGTTGAACACCACCCAGCTGCGGTCCTCGCTGTATTCCACCGATTGGGCAATCAGGCCATAACTGGACGTCGGCTCATCGCCCGACGGCGCGTACTGGCCGGTGCCGAC
Organism: Pseudomonas sp. Pseusp18; assembly: GCF_059506005.1. Taxonomy (NCBI): domain Bacteria; kingdom Pseudomonadati; phylum Pseudomonadota; class Gammaproteobacteria; order Pseudomonadales; family Pseudomonadaceae; genus Pseudomonas; species Pseudomonas sp. Pseusp18. Next base: position 3,691,080 of record NZ_CP169240.1, on the reverse strand, counting down.
CATCAGCGGTTCGTTGAGTTCGTTGATGCCGTATTGCAGGAAGTTGGGCGTGGAAACCGGGCTCGAACCTTTGAAGGTGTAAGGGTTGAGCGTATCGAAGGTGCCAAACGCCATTACCCGCAACGTACCGCCCTTGGGCGCTTGCGGGTTGACCCAGTCGAAGTGGGTAAATCTGGCCGGGTACTTGAGCGTGCCGAACTGCGCATAACCGTGGCTTTCGCTGATCGTCGCGCTTGCGGAGGAGCTCAAGGCCAGGCTGATCAGGAGAAGGAGGAGGGGACGCTTCAAGTCAGAGATCCGATCCAGGCGGCTTGGGCTTTGTGGGCCGTACAGTAACAGCTTGTATCGACAGGAAAAAGACGGGGGCTTAATGCGTTGTTAACCGCTGCCTCGATAGCCCTGCGGATCGCAGAACCTGTGGCGAGGGAGCTTGCTCCCGCTCGGCTGCGAAGCAGTCGTAAACCCTAGTACGCGGCGTGTCAGAAGTTACCGGATTTCAGGTTTTGGGGCTGCTTCGCAACCCAGCGGGAGCAAGCTCCCTCGCCACAAAAGCCCCTAGGCAGGGCGTGCTGTTTAATGCGGGGAAGAAACCGTCAGCATCTGCCCCGGTTTCAGCGCCTGGCCTACCCGAGGGTTCCAGCGCTTGAGGTGTTGCATTTCGACATTGAAACGTTTGGCAACCATGTACAACGAGTCGCCTTGCTGGACCTTGTACTGGGTCTGCGGTTTCTGTTTGTCTGACTTGCCGCTGGTTTTGCTGTTCGCCGCCACGACAGTGTTGATGCGACCGCCGCTGCGCTTGCTGGTGTCCTGCATCACAAGGGTCTGGCCGACCTTGAGGTTCTTGCCGTTCAGTTTGTTCCAGCGTTGCAGGTCTTTGACGTCGACCTTGTTGGCCTTGGCAATGGAGGCCAGATTTTCGCCGCGTTTGACCCGGTAGGCGCGCTTGATGCTGGCGATTTCGCGCTCGTCGGCACCTTCGAACACCGGCTTGAGCGGCCGCTGGCTGATCAGCTCTTCAGGACGCATGGTCGACAGGCTGGCAGTCAGCAGTTGCGCCTTGGACGTCGGCACCAGCAGATGCTGGGGGCCGTCGATGGTAGTGCGTTGCTTGAAGGCCGGGTTGAGCTGGAACAGTTCGTCTTCGTCGATGTTGGCCACCGCGGCAACCTTGGACAGGTCCATGCGCTGGTTGATTTCGACGACCTGGAAGTACGGTTCGTTGGCGATCGACTTGAGGTTCACGCCATAGGCATCGGGCGCCAACACCACTTGCGACAGCGCCAGCAGCTTCGGCACATAGGCCTGGGTTTCCGCTGGCAGCGGCAGGTTCCAATAATCGGTTGGAAGGCCGAGCTTCTCATTGCGCTCGATGGCTCGGCTGACCGTGCCTTCGCCGGCGTTGTAGGCCGCCAGGGCCAGTAGCCAGTCACCGTTGAACATGTCGTGCAGGCGGGTCAGGTAATCCATGGCCGCGGTGGTCGAGGCGGTGATATCGCGACGGCCATCATAGAAACGGGTTTGACGCAGGTTGAAGTAACGCCCGGTGGAAGGAATGAATTGCCAAAGACCCACCGCGTCGGCCCGGGAATAGGCCATCGGGTTGTAGGCGCTTTCAATCACTGGCAACAGCGCCAGTTCCAGCGGCATGTTGCGTTCTTCAAGGCGTTCGACGATGTAGTGAATGTAGAGGCTGCCGCGTTCGCCGGCGTTTTCGAGGAAGGACGGGTTACTGGCGAACCACAGGCGCTGCTGCTCGATGCGCGGGTTGACGCCCAGGTTGTCCTGCAACTGGAAGCCCTGGCGCATGCGCTCCCAGACGTCCTGGGGAACTTGCGGTGTTGGTTTTTCGCTGAGCCAGATTGGTTTTTGCTTGGCTCGCGCGGCGATATTCGGTGTGTGTGTCGCTTCGGTCTGCGGCACATGGCTTGAACAGCCCGCCAAAGTGGCGGACACAGCCACCGCGATGGCTTGAGCCAAGCGGGTCAATGCGTCTGAATTGGTGGCTTTACGAATAGGTGACGACATTGGCTGGAAGTAAGTTCCGGGCGAAAATGTCGGGCGATTCTAGAAAGCACACCCCCTGCGGTCAACCATTCAGAATTTTTGTACCATTGCGCAGGCAGCTTAGAACGTATCTTTCCAAGCCCGCAATGCAGCAAAGACCGCACTCGGCGCCCGGTTTTCGGTTCCATTCCGTTCGTCCACTTTTTCTTTAACGGATGTTTCGCCGGTACGCAAAAACGGATTGGTGAGCTTTTCCAGCGCCAGGGTCGAAGGCAGCGTCATGATTCCGGCTTCCCGTTGACGGGTGACTTTGGCCAGTCGTTCGAGGGTGTCGGGATTGCCCGGTTCGACCGCCACGGCAAACTTCAGATTGCTCAGGGTGTACTCGTGGGTGCAGTAGACCAGCGTGTCTTCGGGAAGCGCCGCGAGGCGGCTCAGCGAGTGATGCATTTGCTCGGGCGTGCCTTCGAACAAGCGTCCGCAACCGGCAGCGAACAGGGTGTCGCCGCAAAACAAATGACCACGGTGGTAATAGGCGATATGCCCCAGGGTATGGCCCGGTACTGTGATGACATCGAAGTCCCAGCCCAGCACGTTGATCCGGTCGCTGTCCTTGAGGGCCACGTCCCGTGCCGGGATGGTCTCGCTGGCCGGGCCATGGACGGTTGCGTCTGTCGCTTTTTTCAGCCGCTCGACGCCGCCGACATGGTCATGATGGTGATGAGTGATCAGAATATCGCTTAACACCCAACCCGGGTGCGCCGCGAGCCACGCCTCTACGGGCGCGGCATCGCCCGGATCGACTACGGCGCAGCGCTGGGTGCTGTGGTCTTGTAACAACCAGATGTAGTTGTCGGTGAAGGCGGGCAGGGCACTGATCTGTATCATCGTCGGATTCGCCAAGCGGAAAACATTGGCGCATCTTAGAGCTTCCTGGCGCGTTGGAGAATGCAATGACCGATAAAGCGTTCGCTCAGGCTGATCCTGACTGGCTGGCATTGATCAGCGCGGCCCGTGACTGGCTGTCCGGTCCCATCGGGCAATTTTTGCTGGACGAAGAACGACGCATGCTCGAAGACGAGTTGGGGCGCTTCTTCGGCGGCTATCTGGTGCATTACGGCCCCTCGGCACAGACGCCACCGGCGGCGCCGCAGGTGCAGCGCAATGTGCGACTCGGCGCGCCGTTGCCGGGGGTCGAGATCGTCTGCGAAGAGCAGGCCTGGCCCTTGAGCGAGCATGCCGCCGATGTGGTGGTGTTGCAGCATGGGCTGGATTTCTGCCTGTCGCCACACGGCTTGTTGCGCGAAGCGGCGAGCAGTGTGCGCCCCGGCGGGCATCTGCTGATTATCGGGATCAACCCCTGGAGCAGTTGGGGCCTGCGTCATGTGTTCGCCCATGACGCCTTGCGCAAGGCGCGCTGCATTTCGCCGTCGCGGGTCAGCGACTGGCTGAACCTGCTGGGCTTCGCGCTGGAGAAACGCCGCTTCGGGTGCTATCGTCCGCCGCTTGCGTCACCTGCCTGGCAAGCTCGTCTGGCCGGTTGGGAGCGCAAGGCCGGTGACTGGCAATTGTCGGGTGGCGGCTTCTATTTATTAGTCGCGCGCAAGATCGTGGTGGGGCTGCGGCCGGTGCGCCAAGTGCGGCGCGAACCGATGGGCAAGCTGATTCCGTTGCCGATGGCCAAGGTCAATCGTCGTCACATCGAGCCGTAATACACTTTTTTATATTCCCGGCCGGGTATGCCCCGGCCTCGGGCATCGTCGGTCGCCGATCGGCGAGCCAGCGCATTTTCTGGATAGATTGGCATGAGCGATAGCGTAGAACTCTTCACCGATGGCGCCTGCAAGGGCAACCCTGGCCCAGGCGGCTGGGGCGCGTTGCTGGTGTGCAAGGGCGTTGAAAAAGAACTCTGGGGCGGCGAAGCCAACACCACCAACAACCGCATGGAGCTGATGGGGGCGATCCGTGGCCTGGAAGAGCTCAAGCGTTCTTGCGACGTGCTGCTGGTGACCGACTCCCAGTACGTGATGAAAGGCATCAACGAGTGGATGGCCAACTGGAAGAAACGCGGCTGGAAAACCGCCGCGAAGGAACCAGTGAAAAACGCCGACCTGTGGAAACTGCTCGACGAGCAGGTCAACCGCCACAACGTCACCTGGAAATGGGTGCGCGGGCACATCGGCCATCATGGCAACGAACGGGCCGACCAACTGGCCAACCGTGGCGTGGATGAAGTGCGCGGGTACAAGCAGGCTTGATTCCGGCGTAACACGGTCTATCTGAAAGACCCACGCGAGCGTGTTAACATCGCCGCTTTTGCACGATTGACCCGTTGAGAGCTGAGCACTGATGGCCACCAGATCCGTTGTACTCGATACCGAAACCACCGGCATGCCGGTGACCGACGGCCACCGGATTATCGAAATCGGTTGTGTCGAGTTGATCGGTCGGCGGCTGACCGGCCGGCATTTCCACGTTTACCTGCAACCGGATCGCGAGAGTGACGAAGGCGCCATCGGCGTCCACGGCATCACTAACGAATTTCTGGTGGGCAAGCCGCGTTTCACTGAAGTGGCCGATGAATTTTTCGAGTTCATCAAGGGCGCACAGCTGATCATCCATAACGCGGCGTTCGACGTTGGCTTTATCAACAACGAATTTGCCCTGATGGGCCAGCACGATCGCGCGGACATCACACAACACTGCACGATCCTCGACACCCTGATAATGGCCCGGGAACGTCACCCGGGGCAGCGCAACAGCCTCGACGCCTTGTGCAAACGCTATGGCGTCGACAACTCCGGCCGTGAACTGCACGGCGCCTTGCTCGACTCCGAGATTCTCGCCGACGTTTACCTGACCATGACCGGCGGCCAGACCAGCCTGTCGCTGGCCGGTAACGCGTCCGATGGCAACGGTTCGGGCGAAGGCGCCGATAATTCCGCCACGGAAATCCGTCGTCTGCCGGCCGATCGTCAGCCGACCCGGATCATCCGCGCCAGTGAAGAGGATCTGGCCCAACACGTTGCGCGCCTGGAAGCCATCGCCAAATCCGCCGGCGCGCCGTCGCTGTGGCAGCAATTGGCCGAGGCCAAGGCCCAGGCCTGAGTCCCTTCGAGCGGAAGGTTTTTTGTGGCGAGGGAGCTTGCTCCCGCTCGACTGCGCAGCAGTCGCAAATCCTGCCAATATGGTTCCGAGCGAATGCAGGGGGGGCGCTTCGCAGCCCAACGGGAGCAAGCTCACTCGCCACAGGTATCTTTCTCGACACCGAGTTTGCTGGCCACATGATGGTGCGCCGGCCGGCCCACTTCAGGGCATCCCCCTCGCCACATGCGCTCCAACCCTCTACCCTGAGGTGATTGGCAGGCCACGGTCTGCCGCCTCAGGACGCCGAGCCTCATGTATAAAGATTTGAAATTCCCGGTCCTGATCGTCCACCGCGACATCAAGGCCGACACCGTTGCCGGTGATCGTGTGCGTGGCATTGCCCGGGAGCTGGAGCAGGAAGGTTTCAGTATCGTTTCGGCGGTCGATTACACCGAGGGGCGTCTGGTCGCCTCGACCCATCACGGCCTTGCCTGCATGTTGATTGCCGCCGAAGACGCCAGCACCCACGCGCATCTTCTGCACAACATGGCCGAACTGATTCGCCTGGCGCGGGTTCGGGCGCCGGAGCTGCCGATTTTCGCCCTGGGCGAGCAAGTCACCCTGGAAAACGCCCCGGCCGACGCCATGGCCGAGCTCAATCAGCTGCGCGGCATTCTCTATTTGTTCGAAGACACCGTGCCATTCCTTGCCCGTCAGGTTGCCCGCGCGGCGCGCAAGTACCTGGACGGCCTGTTGCCGCCGTTCTTCAAGGCGCTGGTGCAGCACACCGCAGACTCCAATTATTCCTGGCACACGCCGGGGCATGGCGGCGGCGTGGCGTATCACAAGAGCCCGGTAGGGCAGGCGTTTCACCAGTTTTTCGGGGAAAACACCCTGCGTTCGGATTTGTCGGTGTCGGTGCCGGAACTCGGTTCGCTGCTCGATCACACTGGCCCGCTGGCTGAGGCGGAGGCGCGAGCGGCTCGCAACTTCGGCGCCGATCACACCTTTTTCGTGATCAATGGCACCTCGACCGCCAACAAGATCGTCTGGCATTCCATGGTGGCACGCGATGATCTGGTGCTGGTGGATCGCAACTGCCACAAGTCAGTGTTGCACGCGATCATCATGACCGGCGCGATTCCGCTGTACCTGTGCCCGGAGCGCAATGAGCTGGGGATCATTGGCCCGATTCCGTTGAGTGAGTTCAGCCGCGAATCAATCCAGGCCAAGATCGACGCGAGCCCGCTGACCCAAGGCCGCGAGCCCAAGGTCAAGTTGGCGGTGGTGACCAACTCGACTTATGACGGCCTCTGTTACAACGCCGAACTGATCAAACAGAGCCTGGGCAACAGCGTCGAGGTGCTGCATTTCGACGAGGCCTGGTTCGCCTACGCGGCATTCCACGAGTTCTTCGCCGGCCGTTATGGCATGGGCACGTCCCGCAGCGAAGACAGCCCCTTGGTGTTCACCACTCACTCCACACACAAACTGCTGGCGGCGTTCAGCCAGGCGTCGATGATTCACGTGCAGGACGGCGGCGCGCGGCAGCTGGATCGCGATCGTTTCAACGAAGCGTTCATGATGCACATCTCGACCTCGCCGCAGTACAGCATCATCGCCTCGCTGGACGTGGCCTCGGCGATGATGGAAGGGCCGGCCGGTCGTTCGCTGCTACAGGAAATGTTCGACGAAGCGCTGAGTTTTCGCCGGGCGCTGGCCAATCTGCGCCAGCATATCGCCGCCGATGACTGGTGGTTTTCCATCTGGCAGCCGCCCTCGGCGGAAGCGATCGAGCAGGTGGTCAGCGAAGACTGGCTGCTGCAACCCGACGCTGACTGGCACGGCTTTGGCGGCGTGACCGACGACTACGTGCTGCTCGACCCAATCAAAGTCACGCTGGTAATGCCGGGGCTGACGGCGGGCGGCGCGCTGAGTGCGCGCGGGATTCCGGCGGCGGTGGTCAGCAAGTTCCTCTGGGAGCGCGGGCTGGTCGTGGAAAAGACTGGGCTGTATTCGTTCCTGGTGCTGTTCTCGATGGGCATTACCAAGGGCAAATGGAGCACGCTGCTGACCGAGTTACTGGAGTTCAAGCGCAGCTACGACGCCAACGTCAGCCTGGCCACCTGCCTGCCGTGCGTGGCGCAACAGAACATGGCCCGTTATCAAGGCATGGGGTTGCGCGATCTGTGCGATCAATTGCACGCCTGTTATCGCAGCAACGCCACGGCCAAACACCTCAAACGCATGTACACGGTGTTGCCGGAAGTCGCGATGAAGCCAGCGGACGCCTATGATCAATTGGTACGCGGGGAAGTGGAGGCCGTTTCGATCGATGCCCTGGACGGGCGGATCGCGGCAGTGATGCTGGTGCCATACCCGCCGGGGATCCCGTTGATCATGCCCGGCGAGCGTTTCACCGAGTCGACCCGCTCGATCATCGATTACCTGAAGTTTGCCCGGGCGTTCGACAGCAGCTTCCCCGGGTTTGTCGCCGATGTGCATGGCTTGCAACATGAAGACGAGGGCAATGGACGGCACTACACCGTCGATTGCATCAAGGAATGAGGACCTTTGCGAGTATGCAGCCCGTCATGAATCCCAAATACCCGGGCCTCTCGGTGCGTGTCGCCGATGAGGGTTTTGCGGCTTATATCTGGGGCAGTGATTTCAGTTTTGAAGTCGCCGCCTATGGCGCAGCAGAAATCGGCAAGCCGGTGGCGCAGTGGCCGGTGACGCCAATCACCCCGTATCGCAAGTGCTACGGCATCGATCCCGAAGAGTTCAGCAGCTTTCGCGACGCCGCCGACAGTGCGATTTTCATGGCCTATCTGGATGATGAGCCGGTGGGCCACCTGGTGGTCAGCACCAACTGGAACGGTTTCGCCCATATCGATGAATTGGCGGTGCATGCACCGGCGCGTCGCCATGGCGTGGCCAAGGCGTTGCTGGACGTAGCGCAGTTCTGGAGCCGCAAGAAAAAGCTGCCGGGCATCATGCTGGAAACCCAGAACAATAATCTTGGGGCCTGCCGGCTGTATGAACGCTGTGGCTACGTGGTTGGCGGGATCGATCATCTGCGTTATCGCGGGATCGACCCGAACACCGCCGAAGTCGCATTGTTCTGGTATCGATTGTTCGATAACCCGCTGGAAAAACCGATCAGCTCGCCAGCATCGCCACGGCTTGTTCCGTGATGATGTCCAGCAGCGTCTGAACCGCCGAAGAGGGCTCGGCGTTTTTCAGGCGCAGGGCGTAGACGCTGACCGGTACCGCAGGCGCCAGCGGGCAGGCATCGAGCCCGGCCGATTTGGCGCCGAGGGCGGTAAACGGATCGACAATCGCCAGGCCTTCGCCGGCCTCGACCATGCTGCGCATCATTTGGTGCGTCTGCACTCGGGTCTGGATGACCGGGGCAGGGCGCAGCGCATGCAGCTTGTTGTCCAGCGCCGGGCTGAGCGGGTCGTGACCTTCCAGGCCGACCATCGACTGGCCGGCCAGGTCTTGCAGCGAGATGTACTTCTGTTTCGGTTGCAGCCAGCCATGGGGTGCCAATAGCTGGAGCTTGCCCTGGGCGATGACCTGGCAATCGATATCGGCGTGGTCCGGGTCGTGCAGGCTCAGGCCCAGATCGCTTTCGCGCAGCAGCAGGCTTCTGACAATCTCGCGGGTCGGTTGGCTCAGGAGGGTGCAAGGTGCATCGGGGAGGCGTCGGCGCAGCGCCGCAATGCTTTGCGGCAACAGCTGTTGCGCCAATGGCGGGGTGCAGATGATTCGCAAGGGTGGGGCCAGATATTGCTTGAGGCTGCTGGCCAGTCGCTGGACCGGCTCAAGGGCCTCGTAGACGCGGGCGATCTCGACCTGCAACTCCCGCGCCTCGCGCGTGGCTTGCAGACGGCCACGCACGCTGGCAAACAGCATGAAACCCAACTGATCCTCGGCATCGCGCAGCGTGCGTTCAACCTCGGTCACGGGCAACTGCAACCATTCGGCGGCGGTGCCCAGGTGACCGGTCTGCAGGAGCGCCTGGATCACTTCGATATGACGTAAACGCATGCGTGAAGTCCATGTTCAGCAGGTGAGGGAGTCAGTGACTGAATCCTAACTCAAGTGCGCGCATATGACTTCTGCTCATAACAGCGGGTTATGAAGCGACGTTCGTTTCAGGCTCGCGAATGAGGGTGACACCGGTTTGCACCAGCACAAACGCGTTGTCGTCGAGTTTGTTGACCCGATCGCCAATGGCCAGTTTATAGGTGGTGACAGGCGCAGAGCCGGCGAGGCCGTCGTGCGACAGGGTGGATTCCTGGAACTCATGCACGGAATAAACACGGCCTTCCGCGTCTCTTGCATGGAACTGACCGACGAGTACTGCTGCCATCTGCTTAGAACCTCTGGAGATAAATCACTCAATTTGCGGCTCTGTAGACCGTGGTTGGGCGAGGTAAGTTTTCCTACAGGAAAAAAATAGTCAGGGGCGGTGATTTTCCGTCGCCCGCTGGTTGAATCGTCATTTGATCATCTATAACTAGAAGCTCTTTCCATCGAACAGTCGAGTATCTTCCATGAGCAACGTCTACGAGATCGCCGTTCTGGTCGGCAGCCTGAGAAAAGCATCGATCAACCGCAAGGTCGCGCTGGCGCTGGCCGAGCTGGCGCCTGCCAATCTGAAGCTGACTATCGTCGAAATCGGCGATTTGCCGCTGTACAACGAAGACATCGATGGCGATTCACCGCCGGCAGCCTACAGCACTTTCCGACAACAGGTGCGTTCATCCGACGCGGTGCTGTTCGTGACCCCGGAATACAACCGTTCGGTGCCGGCGCCGTTGAAGAATGCGATTGACGTTGGTTCGCGTCCCTATGGCCAGAGTGTCTGGGACGGCAAGCCGGGTGCAGTGATCAGCGCTTCACCGGGCGCCGTCGGTGGATTTGGCGCCAACCACAATGTGCGCCAGTCGATGGTGTTTCTCAATGTGCCGTGCATGCAGCAGCCGGAAGCTTATCTGGGCGGCGCGGGTTCAGCGTTCGATGAGGCGGGCAAATTGTCGGAGTCGCTCAAGCCGTTCCTGCAGAAATTCATCAATGCGTATGCGCAGTGGGTCGAGCAGCATAAAAAGCCATGACCGCTTCCTTTTAGCTCGTAGCAGCTGCCTCGCAGGCTCGGCAGCTGCTACATCAGGCATTTCATCCAGCCTTCACTTTACGGTCTATTCAAACCTCCCTATATTCCGCGCTTCGTTTTTCCGTCGGGCTGGAACCGGGTCTATATGCTCATCGCATCGTTGATTTTTTTGCTGACCATCACCCTGGTGATCTGGCAACCCAAAGGCCTGGGCGTCGGCTGGAGTGCGGTATTCGGCGCGGTGCTGGCGCTGCTGTCCGGGGTGGTGCACCTGAGCGATATTCCGCTGGTATGGCAGATCATCTGGAATGCCACCGGCACCTTCGTTGCGCTGATTATCATCAGCCTGCTGCTGGATGAGGCGGGGTTCTTTGCCTGGGCCGCGTTGCATGTGGCCCGTTGGGGGCGGGGCAGCGGGCGCAAGCTCTTTGCTTATATGGTGCTGCTCGGCGCACTGGTCTCGGCGTTGTTCGCCAATGACGGCGCGGCGCTGATTCTTACGCCGATCGTGATTTCCATGCTGCTGGCGTTGCGTTTTTCCCCGGCGGCGACCCTGGCGTTCGTGATGGGGGCCGGTTTCATCGCCGACACCGCGAGCCTGCCGCTGGTGGTGTCGAACCTGGTGAACATTGTTTCGGCTGACTTCTTCAAGATCAGTTTCAACCGCTACGCCGCGGTGATGATCCCGGTCAATCTGGTAAGCGTGGCAGCGACCCTGGCGATGTTGATGGTGTTTTTCCGTCGCGACATCCCCCGTGATTACCATCCCGAGCAATTGGCAGACCCGGCCACCGCAATTCACGACACCGCAACGTTTTATGCCGGTTGGGTGGTGTTGGTGATTCTGCTGCTCGGCTGCTTTGCCCTTGAGCCGTTGGGCATTCCAATCAGCGCGATCTCCGCGGTGTGCGCTGCATTGCTGCTGGCCATTGCCGCTCGTGGCCACAAGATTTCCACGCGCAAGGTGATGAAAGAAGCGCCGTGGCAGATCGTGATTTTTTCCTTAGGGATGTACCTCGTGGTGTATGGCCTGCGCAACGCCGGGCTCACCGGGTATCTGGCCGGTTGGCTGGATGGCTTTGCCGGTTACGGCGTGTGGGGCGCGGCCATGGGCACCGGGGTGCTGACGGCGTTGCTGTCGTCGGTGATGAACAATCTGCCGACCGTGCTGATCGGCTTGCTCTCGATCGATGCCAGTCAGGCGACCGGCGTGGCGAAAGAGGCGATGATCTACGCCAACGTCATCGGCAGCGACCTGGGGCCGAAAATCACCCCGATCGGCAGTCTGGCGACCTTGCTGTGGCTGCATGTGCTGCAGCGCAAGAATATCCGGATTGGCTGGGGGTATTACTTCAAGGTCGGGGTTGTGCTGACGGTGCCGGTGTTGCTGGTGACGTTGGCGGCCTTGGCGTTGCGGTTGTCCTTTTAGGTTGCTGAAGATCAAGATCAAAAGATCGCAGCCTTCGGCAGCTCCTACGTTGACCGTGGACGACCCAATTTCCGCCGTCATGCCCGATTCCTGTAGGAGCTGCCGAAGGCTGCGATCTTTTTTGCTGTACCTACAAAAATCGAATCAACTCTGGCCCGGCACATTCGGCCAAAGATCGGACACCAGAAACAGCCGCTCGGCCTCTTCCCAATCCCCTTTGGCATTCTCTGTCAGCCGCACCATCAATTGTGCCGGTGCCAGCGGGTCCAGATCGCTCAGCCACGTGTCCAGCTGTTCAGCGCTCCAGGTCTGCTCCTTGGGATAGTGCGCCGGCGCCAGCCAGGCGTGGCGGGGCAGAGGTTGCCAGCGACCGAACGGACGCTGCACGACAAACTCCGCCCAGTCCTTCTGGTGCAGCCAGCTACCGCGCAAATGCTGAGGGTGGGCGCCACTCGGTGGTTCGGCCTGCCCTGGCCACGGATAGAGCAGATAACCGCCCAGCCATAGATGCGCGCTGAACTGCTGGATATCCAGCGACGCCAGCACCTCACGGCTCTCCGCCCGCGCGGAAATCGGCAATTGATGCTGGCTCAGGTGTTCCAGTTTGCGGTCCAGCCGATCATGACAACCCGGTCCGAGCCACTGCGCGGTGTCATGGCCGTCACCGTTCTGCGGGCCGAGGTAGAGCTTGATCGCCAGTTCCAGATGATGCACGCCATCGCGATCGCGCAGCAGCATGTCCAGTTCACCCAAGGTGTGGCCTTCACGGCGGATCGGCATGTTGGCGGCGATCAGCTCGATCCCCGGCGCGTGCCGCACGGCGTACTGCCACAGCCGTTCGTAGTACAAGCCCAGGCGCCGGGTCCTGGCCTGGGCCAGCCAGTGCAGCAAATCGTAACTGTCACGATCCAGTTGCCTGAGCCAGTGTTCCAGACGCTCCGGCGCCTGCACCCAATCACTGCCGGCCAGGGGGTGACGCTGCGGCCACGGGGTGGCGTCGAGCATCGGCGGCGCGAGGATGACCCAAGCCAGGTCGCGCACTTCAGGGTGGCGCAACTGGTGAGGTAACTGGAGCAAGTCTGGAAATAGGATCATCTTGCGAGCATAGCCCGAAACTAGAGCACACCGTTGTAGCTGAAAGGGTTTTGTCTACGCCGCGCTTTCGCCCATAATCGTGTTTTTCGCCGCCACACGCGTTAGGGGCCTCATGGAGCAATTTCGTAATATCGGCATCATCGGTCGCCTGGGCAGTTCTCAGGTGCTGGATACCGTCCGCCGACTGAAACGGTTTCTGCTCGATCGTCACCTGCACGTGATCCTCGAAGACACCATCGCCGAAGTCCTGCCGGGCCATGGCCTGCAAACTTCGTCGCGCAAGATGCTCGGTGAAGTCTGTGACATGGTGATTGTGGTCGGTGGTGACGGCAGCCTGCTGGGCGCTGCCCGGGCGCTGGCCCGGCACAACATCCCGGTGCTCGGTATCAACCGTGGCAGCCTGGGATTCCTCACCGATATTCGCCCCGATGAGCTGGAAGTCAAAGTCGCCGAAGTGCTCGACGGCCATTACCTGGTGGAAAACCGCTTCCTGTTGCAAGCCGAAGTCCGGCGCCACGCCGAGGCCATCGGCCAGGGCGATGCGCTGAACGATGTAGTGCTGCACCCCGGCAAGTCGACGCGAATGATCGAGTTCGAGCTGTACATCGACGGCCAGTTCGTCTGCAGCCAGAAGGCCGACGGCCTGATCGTTGCCACGCCGACCGGTTCGACCGCTTACGCGCTGTCTGCGGGCGGCCCGATCATGCATCCCAAGCTCGACGCTATTGTGATTGTGCCGATGTACCCCCATACCTTGTCGGGTAGGCCGATTGTGGTCGATGGCAACAGTGAGCTGAAAATCGTCGTGTCCAAAGATATGCAGATTTACCCGCAAGTCTCCTGTGACGGGCAGAACCACTTCACCTGCGCGCCCGGTGACACCATCACCATCAGCAAGAAAGCGCAGAAGCTGCGGCTGATTCACCCACTCGACCACAACTACTACGAAGTCTGCCGGACCAAGCTCGGCTGGGGCAGCAAGTTGGGTGGTGGAGGCGACTGATGCTCGATCCCGCGCGTAGCTACGACCTGATCGGTGACGTGCACGGTTGCGCTCTGACCCTTGAGCACTTGCTCGACCGGCTCGGTTACCACAAACAGGCAGGTGTCTGGCGGCACCCGTCGCGCATGGCGGTGTTCCTCGGCGACATCATCGACCGCGGCCCGCGGATTCGCGAGGCGCTGCACATCGTCCACGACATGGTCGAGGCCGGCCAGGCGCTGTGCATCATGGGCAACCATGAATTCAACGCCCTCGGCTGGAGCACGCCGGCGCTGCCGGGCAGCGGCAAACAGTTCGTGCGCGAGCACACCCCGCGCCACGCCCGCCTGCTTCAGGAAACCCTGACCCAGTTCGAAGATCATCCCCAGGATTGGCACGACTTCCTGCAATGGTTCTACAAGCTGCCATTGTTCGTCGATGCCGAGCGTTTCCGCGTGGTGCATGCCTGTTGGGATGCCAGCCTGATCGAGCCGTTGCGCGGGTTGTTCCCCGACGGTTGCATCGACGAGCATTTCCTCCAGGCCTCCGCGGTGCCCGGCAGTTTCGCCTGCACCGTGTTCGATCGCCTGCTGCGCGGCACCGACATGCGCTTGCCCCACGGCTTGACCATGACCAGCGGCGACGGCCTGACGCGCTCGTTCTTCCGCACTAAATTCTGGGAAGACGACCCACAAACCTACGGAGACATCGTGTTCCAGCCCGACGCCTTGCCCGAGCCGGTGGCCCGCACACCGCTGTCGTCCAGCGAAAAAGACAACTTGCTGCGCTACGGTATCGAAGAGCCGATGTTGTTCGTCGGCCACTACTGGCGCAGCGGCAAACCGGCGCCGATCCGCCCGAACCTGGCGTGCCTGGATTACAGCGCGGTGCTCTACGGCAAACTGGTGGCGTATCGTCTGGATCAGGAAACCCGTCTCGACCCGCATAAATTTGTCTGGGTGGATGTCGAGCGGCCGGAGGTGATGCAATGACGGCGGTGGCGGTATTGCGCCTGCCGCTGGCGGTGGATTTGAGCGGGTTCGTCAAACTGCTGCAGCGCATGCAAGTGCCCCATCGGGTCAGCGAAGAGGCGGGCGAGCAGGTGCTGTGGGTGCCGGCCAGCATCAGCGAAGACGTGCGCTCGTTGTATGAACGCTTTCCGGCCGGCGACCCCGATCAGCAACTGGATATCCCGGTGGCGCCGACCCTGCAGCGTCCGGGTTTTGTCGAGCAGTTGCGCCACAGCAAGGCCACGGCGTTCGTGCTGTTGCTGAGCCTGATCGTCGGCGTGGTGACACTGCTGGGCGAGAACCTCGAGACGATGCGCTGGCTGACCTTCCTCGATTTCCGCGTGGTCGGCGAATACATCCATTTCACACCACTGGCCGACAGCCTGGCGGCGGGGCAGTGGTGGCGTCTGGTGACGCCAATGCTGATCCACTTCGGTATCCTGCACCTGGCCATGAACGGCATGTGGTACTGGGAACTGGGGCGGCGCATCGAGTCGCGGCAGGGCAGCATCAACCTGATCGGCCTGACGTTGCTGTTCAGCCTGGTGTCCAACTATGCCCAGTTCTATTTCAGCGGCCCGACCCTGTTTGGCGGGTTGTCCGGGGTGCTGTACGGCCTGCTCGGGCATTGCTGGATCTTCCAGCTTCTGTCGCCGAACCCGGCTTATCGCCTGCCCCGAGGGGTGTTGGTGATGATGCTGGTGTGGCTGTTGTTGTGCCTGTCGGGGCTGGTCTCGATGATCGGCTTCGGCGAGATTGCCAACGCGGCCCACGTCGGCGGGTTACTCATCGGATGCTTCACCGGTTTGTTGGGCGGTTTGTACAACCGCCGTAAACTGGCCGTCTAAACAGTTATGAATAAAGAGCGCGGAGCCCTTGATGTCCTCTTTTAACGAAATGATCAAAAACATTACCCCGGATATCTACCAGAGCCTGAAACTGGCGGTGGAAATCGGCAAATGGTCCGACGGTGGCAAGCTCACCGCCGAGCAGCGCGAACTTTCCCTGCAAGCGATGATCGCCTGGGAAATCCAGAACCTGCCCGAGGAACAGCGCACCGGCTACATGGGCCCGCAGGAGTGCGCGTCGAAGTCGATCGAAGTGCCGAATATTCTGTTCAAGTCGGATGCCATCCATTGATCGAGATTGGCCGCGGTGCAATCAGCAAAATGTCGGCGCGCCTTGACGGGCCGAACGTGCAGTACGCTTTTCGTCTGGGCGACGTCGAGGTGCCGGTCAATCCGTTGATCGGCACCACGGTGCGCCTGGAATACCTGGGGGCGATCCACTGCACCCATTGCGGACGCAAGACCAAAACCAGTTTCAGCCAGGGTTACTGCTACCCGTGCATGACCAAACTGGCCCAGTGCGACATCTGCATCATGAGCCCGGAGCGCTGCCACTACGACGCTGGCACTTGCCGGGAGCCTGAGTGGGGCGAGAAGTTCTGCATGACCGACCACGTGGTTTACCTGGCCAATTCGTCGGGGATCAAGGTCGGCATTACCCGCGCCACCCAACTGCCGACCCGTTGGCTCGATCAGGGTGCCAGCCAGGCCTTGCCGATCGTGCGCGTCTCGACCCGCCAGCAGTCGGGCTTCGTCGAAGACCTGTTCCGCAGTCAGGTCGCTGATAAGACCAACTGGCGTGCTTTGCTCAAGGGCGATGCGGTGTCGGTGGACCTGGCGCAGGTTCGCGATCAGCTGTTTGAAAGCTGCGCCGAAGGTTTGCACAGTTTGCAGGAGCGATTCGGCCTACAAGCAATCCAGACGATTACCGATGTCGAACCTCTGGAAATCCGCTATCCGGTCGAGCAGTACCCGGCCAAAATCGTCAGCTTCAACCTGGACAAGAACCCGATTGCCGAAGGCACGCTGTTGGGGATCAAGGGTCAATACCTGATTTTCGACACCGGCGTGATCAATATTCGTAAATACACGGCCTACCAGCTCGCCGTGCATCAGTAAGGACTCCAGTATGCGCACCGAACAACCGAAGATGATTTACCTGAAGGACTATCAGGCGCCCGAGTACCTGATCGACGAGACGCACCTGACCTTCGAGTTGTTCGAGGACCACAGCCTGGTCCATGCGCAACTGGTGATGCGCCGCAACCCTGAACGTGGCCCGGGCCTGCCGCCGCTGGTGCTCGACGGCCAGCAACTCGAGCTGTTGTCGGTGACCCTGGCCGACCAGGAGCTGAGCGCCGCCGACTACCAACTGACCGAGAACCATCTGACCCTGCACCCGACCGCAACGAGCTTTACGGTCGACACCAGCGTCCGGATCCACCCGGAAACCAACACCGCCCTGGAAGGCCTGTACAAATCCGGCACGATGTTCTGCACCCAGTGCGAGGCCGAAGGTTTCCGCAAGATCACCTATTACCTCGACCGCCCGGACGTGATGAGCACGTTCACCACCACAGTGGTCGCCGAGCAGCACAGCTATCCGGTGCTGCTGTCCAACGGCAACCCGATTGCCTCCGGTCCCGGCGAAGACGGCCGCCACTGGGCGACCTGGGAAGACCCATTCAAGAAGCCTGCCTACCTGTTCGCGCTGGTGGCCGGTGACTTGTGGTGTGTCGAAGACACTTTCACCACCATGACCGAGCGCTCCGTGGCGCTGCGCATTTATGTCGAGCCAGAAAACATCGACAAGTGCCAGCACGCCATGAACAGCCTGAAGAAGTCCATGCGTTGGGACGAAGAGGTTTACGGTCGCGAGTACGACCTGGACATCTTCATGATCGTTGCGGTCAACGACTTCAACATGGGCGCCATGGAAAACAAAGGCCTCAACATCTTCAACTCCAGCGCTGTGCTGGCCCGCGCCGAAACCGCTACCGACGCCGCGCACCAGCGGGTCGAGGCGATTGTTGCCCACGAATACTTCCACAACTGGTCGGGCAACCGCGTGACCTGCCGCGACTGGTTCCAGCTGTCGCTCAAGGAAGGCTTCACCGTGTTCCGCGATTCGGAGTTCTCGGCCGACATGAACTCGGCCACGGTCAAGCGTATCCAGGACGTGGCGTACCTGCGCACCCACCAGTTCGCCGAAGACGCCGGCCCCATGGCTCACGCCGTACGCCCGGACAGCTTCATCGAGATTTCCAACTTCTACACCCTGACCGTGTACGAAAAGGGTTCGGAAGTGGTCGGCATGATCCACACCTTGCTCGGGGCCGATGGCTTCCGCAAAGGCAGCGACCTGTACTTCGAACGCCATGACGGCCAGGCCGTGACCTGCGACGACTTCATCAAGGCCATGGAAGATGCCAATGGCGTCGACCTGACCCAGTTCAAGCGCTGGTACAGCCAGGCCGGCACACCGCGTCTGGCGGTGAGCGAGTCCTACGACGCCACGGCGAAAACCTACAGCCTGACCTTCCGCCAGAGCTGCCCGGAAACCCCTGACAAGGTTGAGAAACTGCCGTTCGTGATTCCGGTGGAGCTGGGTCTGCTTGATTCGAAAGGCGCGGCGATTGCATTGCGTCTGTCCGGTGAAGCCAGTGCTCAAGGCACTTCGCGGGTGATCTCGGTGACTGAAGCCGAGCAGACCTTCACCTTCGTCGACATTGCTGAAAAACCACTGCCGTCGTTGCTGCGCGGCTTCTCGGCGCCGGTGAAACTGAGCTTCCCGTACGACCGCGATCAACTGATGTTCCTGATGCAGCATGACAGCGACGGTTTCAACCGTTGGGATGCCGGCCAGCAGTTGTCGGTGCAGGTGCTGCAAGAGTTGATCGCCCAGCAGCAGAAGGGCGAGGCGCTGGTGCTGGATCAGCGTCTGGTTGCAGCCCTGCGTACCGTGCTGTCCGACGAGACGCTGGATCAGGCGATGGTCGCTGAAATGCTCTCGCTGCCAAGCGAGGCATACCTGACCGAAATCAGCGAAGTGGCTGATGTGGAAGCGATCCACACCGCTCGTGAATTCGCTCGCAAGCAATTGGCGGACAACCTGTTTGATGCGCTGTGGCAGCGCTATCAGGCCAATCGCGATCTGTCTCAGAAAACCCCTTATGTTGCTGAGGCAGGGCATTTCGCTCGTCGCGCGTTGCAGAATATTGCGCTGTCGTACCTGATGCTCAGCGATAAACCAGAAGTGTTGGCCGTGACCCTTGAGCAGTTCGACGCGTGCGACAACATGACAGAGCGCCTGACCGCGTTGGCCGTGTTGGTGAATTCGCCATTCGAAGAGCAGAAAGCCAAGGCACTGGCGAGCTTCGCCGAGCACTTCAAGGACAATCCGTTGGTCATGGATCAGTGGTTCAGTGTTCAGGCCGGCAGTGTATTGCCCGGCGGTCTGGCGCGGGTCAAAGCCTTGATGCAGCACCCGGCGTTCAACATCAAGAACCCGAACAAGGTGCGGGCACTGGTCGGCGCGTTTGCCGGGCAGAACCTGATCAACTTCCACGCGGCGGATGGTTCCGGGTATCGGTTCCTGGCGGATCTGGTGATTGAGCTCAACGGCTTCAATCCGCAGATTGCTTCTCGCCAACTGGCGCCGCTGACCCGCTGGCGCAAGTACGACAGCGCCCGTCAGGCGTTGATGAAAGGCGAACTGGAGCGGATTCTCGCTTCGGGGCAGCTGTCCAGCGACGTGTACGAAGTGGTCAGCAAAAGCCTGGCCTGAGTTTGGCCTTGCTCCCTCAGGGTTCACTTGGACCCTGTAGGAGCGAGGCTTGCCCGCGAAGGCGGCCTGATGGCCGGCCGGGTTTTTGATGGTGTACATATCCGTTTCTGCGGTAACGGCTACTTATGGTTTCGCCCTTACGGCGACTCCCTTTTTTACAAGCGCCTAAAAAAGGAAGCAAAAAACGCTCGCCCCAAGCGTCCGGCCCCTCGCTAAGGCTCGGCGTTCCTTCGCTCCGGTATCCATCTGGGGGCATCGCCCTACGGTTGGCTTCGCTTCAACCTACATGCGATGGGTTCGACTGCGTCGAACGGCGCTGCGCGCCCATCCCCAGATGAACACCTCCACTCAGCCTCCCGAAGGGGCGGGTAGATCAAGATCAAGATCAAAAGCCAAAGCAAAGCAAAGCAAATGCAAGATCAAAAGATCGCAGCCTCGCTTCGCTCGACAGCTCCTACAGGGAAATGCGTCCGCTTGAGATCAGGCCGGCCGGGAGGCCGCCTTGCTTTTGATTTTGACGCACCGCCCCATCGAGAGGCCGAGTGGAGGTTCTGCGCAGTGGGCAACCCGGCATGGATGCCGGGTTAGCCGCCCCCGGCCATGGATGGCCGATGGCGGCGGGCCCACGGAGCAGGACCGGAGCGAGGGCATGCCGAGCCTCGGCGAGGCACCGAACGAAAGGGGCAAAAGCGCTTTGGTTACTTTGGCGCTTTTCCAAAGTGACCCGCTGTAAGAGCGGAACCAATAGCCGCCGTTACCGCAGAAACGGATATGTACCCCAGACCCCAGACTCCAATCACCGCTCCGAATGCCTCCCCATTCACCCACACCCCATATCCCCCCGGTTAACAAAACATAACGTGGCGTCGATTGTCAGACCTTTCCAAACCCCGATAGGATAAGCCCAGCTTCCGAAGGGGCTCTGGATTGCGGGTTTCAGGACTATGCTCTGGAATAGGGCAGTCCCGGTGAGCACCCCCTTACGGCGCCCTGAAAGGTTGAATGACCTAACAATAATAATGGGGGAAGGTCTATGAGTGAGCCTGTCATGGGTGTGAGTATTTGCCGCCCGCCGGCGTTACGCAGGTTCGCGTTGCTGGCTACAGCGCTCTCGCTGTTGGGTTGTGCCGTGTTGTCGGCTCCTGTGCTGGCCGCTGCCGCGCCGACCGCCGACGTGGTCTATTCCATTGAATCCGCCAAGGCCAGCAAAGGCCTGATGCTTGATGTCGTGCATGCCGGCAAACGCCTGGTGGCGGTCGGCGATCGCGGGCACATTCTTTTTTCCGATGACCAGGGCGCGACCTGGACCCAAGCCAAGGTGCCGAGCCGGCAATTGCTGACAGCGGTATTTTTTGTCGATGACAAGCACGGTTGGGCCGTCGGCCATGACGCGCAGATCCTCGCCAGTGAAGACGGCGGTGTCACCTGGAGCAAACAATTCGAAGACCTGCGACGCGAATCGCCGCTGCTCGACGTCTGGTTCAAGGACGTCAACAGCGGCTTTGCCGTGGGCGCCTACGGTGCCTTGCTGGAAACCACCGACGGTGGCAAAAACTGGGAAGACGTCAGCGATCGCCTGAACAACGAAGATCAGTACCACCTCAACGCCATCGCCGCGGTCAAGGATTCCGGCATTTTCATCGTCGGCGAGCAGGGCAGCATGTTCCGTTCCGCCGATGAAGGGCAGACCTGGGAAAAGCTTGAAGGCCCCTACGAGGGCTCGCTGTTCGGTGTGATCGGCACCGCGCAACCGGCCACGCTGCTGGTCTACGGCTTGCGGGGCAATCTCTACCGCTCCACGGATTTCGGCACCACGTGGGAGCAGGTCGAACTCAAGGCTGCACGCGGTGCGCTGGAATTCGGCCTGTCCGGCGCCACGTTGCTCGACGACGGTTCCATCGTGATCGTCGGCAACGGCGGCAGTGTCATTCGCAGCAGCGACGACGGCGAGACCTTCAGCGTGTTCAACCGTCCCGATCGCATTTCCGTCTCGTCGGTCACGGCGGCGGGTAACGGTAATCTGATTCTGGCAGGCCAGGGCGGCGTGCGCGTCACCTCGCCAACGGGCGCAGAGAATGGCACAAACGGGTCGTCCAAATGAGCCGGGCAAATAATAAGAAGGCGGGTCTATGACATCCTTAAGCACTCCTCATCAGGACAAGGCGACGTTTCTTGAGCGCCTGATCTTCAACAACCGCCCGGCGGTGATCGTCATCTGCCTGCTGGTCAGTATTTTCCTGTTCTGGCAGGCGACGCTGATCCGGCCGTCCACCAGTTTCGAAAAAATGATCCCGCTCGAGCATCCGTTCATTGAAAAAATGATGGAGCACCGCAACGATCTGGCGAACCTGGGCAACACCGTACGGATTTCCGTTGAAGCCACCGATGGCGACATCTTCTCCAAGGAGTACATGGAGACCCTGCGCCAGATCAACGACGAGGTGTTCTACATCTCCGGTGTCGACCGTTCCGGCCTCAAGTCGCTGTGGAGCCCGAGCGTGCGCTGGACCGAGGTGACGGAGGAGGGCTTCGCCGGTGGTGAAGTGATTCCCCAGAGCTATAACGGCTCCCAGCAGAGCCTCGACCTGCTGCGCAACAACGTGCTCAAGTCCGGGCAAGTCGGGCGGCTGGTGGCCAACGACTTCAAGTCGAGCATCGTCGACATCCCGCTGCTGGAGTCCTACCCGGACCCGCAAGACCAGGGCAAGTTGCTGGCACTGGACTACCGCAAGTTCTCGCATGAACTTGAAGACAAGATCCGCAACAAGTTCGAAACCCAGAACCCTAACGTGAAGATCCACATTGTCGGGTTCGCCAAGAAAGTCGGCGACCTGATCGATGGGCTGGTCATGGTAGTGATGTTCTTCGGCGTCGCCTTCGTCATCACCCTGATCCTGCTGTACTGGTTCACCAACTGCATGCGCAGCACCGTGGCAGTACTGAGTACGACGCTGGTGGCGGTGGTCTGGCAGCTCGGCTTGATGCACTTTTTCGGCTTCGGGCTTGATCCGTACTCGATGCTGGTGCCGTTCCTGATCTTCGCCATCGGGATTTCCCACGGCGTGCAGAAAATCAACGGTATCGCCTTGCAGTCCAGCGAGGCGGACAACGCGCTGACTGCGGCGCGGCGAACATTCCGTCAGTTGTTCCTGCCGGGGATGATCGCGATCCTCGCGGATGCGGTGGGCTTTATCACGCTGTTGATCATCGACATCGGCGTGATTCGTGAACTGGCCATCGGCGCGTCCATCGGCGTGGCGGTGATCGTGTTCACCAACCTGATCCTGCTGCCGGTAGCCATTTCCTACGTCGGTATCAGCAAACGCGCCGTCGACCGCAGCAAGAAAGACGCGCACCGCGAGCATCCGTTCTGGCGTCTGCTGGCGAACTTTGCCAGCCCGAAAGTCGCACCGGTCTCCATTCTCCTGGCACTGATCGCCTTCGGCGGTGGCCTTTGGTACAGCCAGAACCTGAAAATCGGCGACCTCGACCAGGGCGCGCCGGAACTGCGTCCGGACTCGCGTTACAACAAGGACAACAGCTTCATCATCAACAACTATTCCACCAGTTCCGACGTGCTGGTGGTAATGGTCAAGACCAAGCCCGAAGGTTGCTCGCGCTATGAAGCCATGGCACCGATCGACGAGCTGATGTGGAAGATGCAGAACACCGAGGGCGTGCAGTCGGCGATCTCGCTGGTGACCGTGTCCAAGCAAATGATCAAGGGCATGAACGAGGGCAACCTGAAATGGGAAACCCTGTCGCGAAATCCGGACGTGTTGAACAACTCCATCGCCCGTGCCGATGGTCTGTACAACAACAATTGCTCTTTGGCGCCGGTGCTGGTGTTCCTCAACGATCACAAGGCCGAAACCCTGGATCGCGCTGTTCATGCGGTGCAGGACTTCGCCAAGGACAACAACAAGGAAGGCCTGGAATTCCTCCTCGCCGCCGGTAACGCCGGGATCGAGGCCGCCACCAACGAAGTGATCAAGCGTTCCGAACTGACGATTCTGGTGCTGGTGTACATCTGCGTCGCGACCATGTGCATGATCACCTTCCGTTCCTGGACGGCGACCTTGTGCATCGTGCTGCCGCTGGTGCTGACCTCGGTGCTCGGCAACGCACTGATGGCGTTCATGGGCATCGGTGTGAAAGTGGCGACCTTGCCAGTGGTGGCACTCGGGGTGGGGATCGGCGTGGATTACGGGATCTACATCTACAGTCGCCTGGAAAGCTTCCTGCGTGCTGGTCTGCCGCTGCAAGAGGCGTACTACCAGACGCTGAAATCCACCGGCAAGGCTGTGCTGTTCACCGGCCTGTGCCTGGCGATCGGCGTGTGCACCTGGATTTTCTCGGCGATCAAGTTCCAGGCCGACATGGGCCTGATGCTGACCTTCATGCTGCTCTGGAACATGTTTGGCGCGTTGTGGCTGTTGCCGGCGCTGGCGCGGTTCCTGATCAAGCCGGAAAAACTGGCAGGGCAGAAGGGCAACTCGCTGTTTGCTCACTAGGCGTCAGCCTGACCCAAAAAGCCGCAACTCAGGTTGCGGCTTTTTTTTATGGGGGACCGAGCACTCAGCGTGGTTGTAGCGTCAGGAATGCACTGTTGGCCAGTTCCTTGCTGATGATCCCGCGGTGGATATCGATTTTCTGTCTCGGATCTGTAGCCTTGGCCATCGCCGATTCGTAGGTTTCGAAGCGTTGTTCCCTGGTTTTCAGATGGGCCTGGGTATAGTGCGTCTTGGCATCATCGAAGCGCTCATAGTGAAAATGCGCGTACCCCCAGGGTTGATCGTCTTTGTTCAACAGGACGTACTCCTGCATGAAGTCTTTACGTCCGGTTTTCAGTTGTACGCGATTACCGATCATGCGTGGGTAAACCTCCTTGCACCGTAACAGAAACGCCACACCCTCACTGCTGGGGGGCTGGGCCAGTGTCATGCGGATGCGCAGTTCCGATGCCTTGCTGTCGAGGGCTCGCGCGTGATCGCGTAAATCGCTGATTAACGAGGCATCTTGCTCCCGGTTTGGCGAGGGTGCCTCATGGTGTTCCAGACCCTCGGCATACCCGGTCAGCTTTTGTGCTTCGCGTTGCAATTGCTCTTCAATTTCCTTGGGTGAGCTTGCGCGTTGCGCGTAACCCTCGATTTTCCTTACCTGCTTGTCGACATTGGCGATGGCCTTGCGGGCATCCCCTTTGAGCTGTGCGTAGGAGTGCGCGGAGGCCTTGGGTGCGGGCTGCCTGACCTCGATCATTTCTACCCAGACATTCGGTTCATGTTCATGGAACGAAGCCAGTGGTGCATCTTCGAGTGGACCGCTGATATCAACAATGTCTGCGCCCTGGTTAGCCACGCGGGGGCGAATATCGCCGATCAGAGTGCCCTTGGCGGTTTTGATGACCCGCTTGCGACTGGCCCATGAAGAGGGGCGCTGGATCGGGGGCTTGCTGGTTCCGGGTGAAGACGGACCAGGCTCGGAGACCGAAGGTTGCGGGAGATTTTGAAGGTCGTCGGCCAGACGTCGCTCGGCATCGAGGCGCAGTTCACCGATGATCTCTCGCAGGCGATTGAAGGCCGCTGGCTGTAATTCTTCGGCATTGAAGATGCCGATACTTTCAAGCCCGTCCAGTGCTTTGCGGTAGTGATCGACCAGGTTGTCCAGAACGGCGATCCGATCGCTGCTGTTATATGTGCGAGACGTTTGCAGTTCGGAATGAGAGCGAGACAGCAACATCAGGGGATCGAGCGCGCGTTCGAGTGGGGCCATGGTGGCGCTACCCAGTTCCTTCAGGCTGAGAATACGCAAGATGCTCAGTTGGTAGGACTTGACTCGCAAAGCGGTCAATTCATTCTCGGAGCGATTGTCGGTCAACCGTTTCCAGTCCTCCAAGCCCAAGCGAGACAAGTGTTTAAGCTCCGTAAGTCGGCTCTCTGTTTCTTCGTAGAACCTGATCATGGTTTCGTTGACTTCGGAGGTCCTGCGCATGAATTCGAAGTATCGATCCAGTACGACGTTGCCCTTGTCCTTGATTGCTTCGCGCAAGTGTTCGATACCGCGGGTCAAGTCCGCGTAAGTTCGATTGGTGGCTTCCCGTTCCCGGTCGGCGATGACAACACGTTTGCGCGCGTTGTTGATGAGATTCTCCAGCAGGCTGCGCTGCAGGTTTGAATCGGGATCAGTTTTGCTCAGAGCGCTTTTTTCGCGGATTTCGGCAAGCGCCGTGACATAGGTTTCGCTCTGTTTGTCCAGCTCGTCTGCGAACCGTTGGCGAAAAGTGGCGCGATCCTGCTCGCTGCTGGCGGGGTCGTTTGTTTTCAGCTCCATCAGCTTTTCCGCGATATCAACGCGTTTTTGCACCTGCGTCTGTTGCTGCAAAAATTCCTGGTGGTTCAGTTCCAGCAGGCTGATGCGTTGCTGTTTGCTCTCGCGCAGGGCATCCCGCCTGGCGTTACGTCCTCCGCCGAGCAGTTTCAGCCCTTGATCCAGCGTCCACCGGCCGTATCCATCGGTTTTGAGCTTGATTCCCGGATGGTCGGGATGCTCGGGATGTACCAGGTAGACCTCACCGAAACCGGGCAGGACACTCACGCGAAACAGCAGGCCGGCGACCGTGACGTGCCATTTGTTGTCGATCCGGTACAGCCCCTTGAACGGACCGGTTGCAACAGGCTCTGGCAGAGACGCGGGCCATGCAACCTTGACCGCCTGCAGCTTGTTGAACAGCCGCGCCGAGGTCGAGTCCCGAGCGGTCGACAGGTTGAAATCCAGCAACGTATTACCACTGCCCGGCGGTTCGGAGGGCAGTCCGGGTGTTTCTTGAGTGATGGTTGTCTCGGGATGCAGCAAGTCCAGTGGCAACAGACGGCGCAGCGGATCGAGGGTCACCGGAGCGTCTTCGCCCATGCGCTCTGGCGCGAGTGCAGGCCGTTCACCTTGAGTTCGTGCGACATGCAAAAGGAGCAGGCCGATGTTCAAGAGCACATCGACCCAGGCCAGATTCCGGGTAGTTGGGTCATCACTGTCCAGTGCGGGCAGGTCGTTGATCAGGCTATGGGTGATTTGCAGCATCCAGCCCACCAGCATTGCCGGGCCGCGCAACAGTGGCAGTACCAGGTTGTTAAAGACCAGCCAGCCACCCTCAAGGATGATCGCCCAACGGCTTTCGGCATTGGACACCGATTGCCTGTCAGCCAGATCGGCCAGCGCCCGGGCGTTGCTGGCGAACAGGCTGGCCGGCAATCGACCTTCCTCCATAGCACTGAGCCACTGGGCCGCAGCTTCGTCGCCTGCCAGAATCGCCGGTTTCGGCTTGTCGGGCGGCGAGAACTCGTCGCCGATGTGAAAGTGGTTGATATGCGGTTCGTTGAAACCGTTGTTGTCGTAAACCGGACGTGCGCGGTCCGGGAGCCAGGTCAGCACGCTGGTTTGCAGCGCGCCCTGTTGCGCGACCGCTTTGAGCAAGTCGCTGCGTGCGGCGTATTGCTGCAGTGACGGGGTGTACAAAGGGCGATAGAGGATATGCGGGCCAGTGGCCTGCAAGTCTTTGGGCTCGATGATGAACATGTTGGCGGCCACATCACAGTCGGCGCCGTCCTTGCGTTGGAACGCCAGGGGCCGGATGACCACGGCCTGTTCGTTGACGACCCGTTCGGCGGCGGTGCGATTCATCAACGCGTCGACATAGCGATACCCCAGATGGGTGAACCCGTGCTCACCCTTGATCGAATGCTCGAGGGCCAGCAGGGGGAGATGAACCGACAGTTCCAGCGTGAACAATCGTTCCCGCTCCCGTGCGTCGTCGGTCTCGCCGAGCAGCAAGGTTTCGATCAGTTCGGGATAGTGCTGGCCGACATTGACCCGGCTTACCAGGTCCAGCAGATAGGCGTCGGTAGTCCACTCCTGAATCAGTTGGTCTCCCGTGTGACGGACAGTCATGCGGCCCTTGGGTTTTGCGGCGAGATTGTTGATTGCCAGCTCGGTCAGGGTCATTTTGACGGTTTCGATGTAGCCGCTGCCGAGGTCACCGACGGGTACATGAAAGGTCAGTTCCAGCTCGTCGGAGTTGTAACCGGGCGCCAGCGGATAATCTTCCTGCATCTGCTTGTGCAAGGCTTTTCGGGCAAACGTATGAAGGTCGTCGATGCCATCGTTGAAGGTGCGCCCCTGAGTCTGTTGCTTGACGCTGGCCATGGCCAGGACGTGCTTGCGATAGGCCATGCGGTCAGTGGGTGTCGCTGCTTGCAACCACTCGGAAATCGATGCCTGTATCGGTTGAAAAACCGCATCGACCGGTTGGCTGTCGATGAACAGCGTGGCGACTTCGGTGATCGCATCAACGTGTTTCGCCAACTCGCCCAAGCCCCGGCTGGCGGGCAGTTTGAGTGCAGCCAGATCTTCCAGCTGCCGGTTCAGGAGCAGGGCAGCCTGAATGTCAAAGATGTTGCCGTCCGGCTTAAATCGCTTCCAGGTGATGACATCGGCTTTGTATGCCTGTTGAAACCGTGCGCCCCAAGCCAGGCCGAAAGCTTCCAGGGAAGAGAAGGGCTCGATTTTGCCGGTCACGCTGCACAACAAATGGGTTTCACCACAAGTCACCAGGAGCTCGGGGGCCTGCAGCGTAATGGAGACGTCACCGTTGGTCAGGGTGGTTTGTAGGGTGCAGGCTTGTATGGGGCCTTTTGACCAGGATTGCTGGAGACGCTGCAGGTTGTCCGGGTGGCTGGCCAGCTCCGCGAGAATCCCGGCCTGCACCGGGTTGCTTTTCGACAGGCGGGTCGCGGATGTCTGCAGGACGCCGGCCAGCAAGTTTCCCAGCCATTGCCAGCGGCTGACGCCGGCCTCGTCCTTCTGGTTCCAGTAAAGAGTCAGCGATTCCTGGAGCCCGATGTGCAGCAAGTCGGGCAGCTCAAGGATGACCCCCGCAATCACCTGGAGATCAGGCAGGCTCGATGTGGTTTTGCCGACAGTCAGTTGCGCGGGCGCACGGTTGGTCAGAAAGCAGGCACGACTGAACTGCTCGCTGAAATCGACAGGTGTGCCGCTGGCCAGATAATCCAGTACCAAGTCCAGCAGCAACGCGAGGCGCCAGGCCCCGTTGGGAATCGGCTGCGCGATTTTGGTTCGCTCAGGGTCGAAGTCCAGTTGCGGGTATTTTTCCAGTACGCCGTCCTTGAGCTGGCGAGCGGTTTCCGAGCGCAGGGTGGGGCGGGAGCTGAAGCGGGCGCTGACGGCGTGCGCGATGATATCGGTCATGTCCGCCGTGGCAGGGGGGGACGCAGGTATCGGCATGATGCAATCCTTTGCATGGGTTGAGTTACGCAAAGTAAGGCGAGGCCGGAATGGATGTACGGTAACGGGATACCGCAGATCCGACAATTCGATGATCTAAGTGATGACTACGTGGTGGCAATGAGCCCAGGGGAATTGTGGTGGTTATGCGGGATCGGTGCCGAGCACCACATTCAGCGCATTACGCGCATCGTCGAGTTGCACCAACGTCGCATGCCGCGCGCCCAGCGCATCGCGATTCTCGATCGCCGTGAGAATCGCCTTGTGCCGAGGCAACGCCAGTTCATGCAGGTTCGGCCGTTGGTTGGAGTGTTTCAAGGCTTCGGCAATCGCCACCGACAACATGTTGCACAGGTTTGCCAGCAGGTCGTTGTGGGTCGCGTCGGCGATGCGGCTGTGGAAATCCAGGTCCGGCTGCAACAAGGCTTCAGGCGTCGGTGCGGCTTCCATACGCTGGTAGGCTTCACCGATGGAGGCGATGTCTGCGTCGGTGGCGAACTGCGCGGCCAAGGCTGCAGCGGCCGGTTCGATGATACTGCGCACGCTGGTCAGCAGGCTGAAGAACTCATTCTGCGGGCTGCTTTGCATCAGCCAGTGCAACACGTCCGGGTCGAGCATGTGCCATTCCCGGCGCGGCTTGACCACGGTGCCGACCCGCGGACGGGAATACACCAGGCCCTTGGCAACCAGCACTCGGGTCGCTTCGCGCAGGACTGGCCGGCTGACCGCGTATTCCTCGCACAACAGGGCTTCGGCGGGCAGTTTGTCGTCCGGTTTGAAGCGTCCCGAGACAATCTGCATGCCCAGTTCCTGGACGATGCGCGAGTGCATGCTTTTGCGGTCGGAGGGTTTGCGGTAATCCATGGGGAACGGCGCGGTCCTGTGCGATGGGGTGCTGCGCATGATAGCAGGCGCCCCTGAAAAGATCGCAGCCTTCGGCAGCTCCTACACCGACCGTGTGCGCCGCGATTTCGTCGCCGTACCCGATTCCTGTAGGAGCTGCCGAAGGCTCGGGCCGCGTTCGGACGATCTTTTGATTTTAGTGAGAGTGACGCGGCACCTCAGCCCCACGACAACCGACGAGGAAGTCAAAGTCGCAGCCCTGATCCGCCTGCAGCACATGGTCGATGTACAGCTGGCGATAGCCGCCCACCAGCAACTGTTGTGGCGGTTGCAGATCGGCCATGCGTGCGGCCAGTTCAGCATCCGGAATGTCCAGATGCAAACGTCCACCGGCGCAATCGAGCTCGATCCAGTCGCCTTCCTTCACTGCCGCCAAAGGCCCGCCGGCGGCGGCTTCCGGTGCCACATGCAAGACCACGGTACCGTACGCCGTGCCGCTCATGCGTGCGTCGGAAATCCGCACCATGTCCGTTACACCCTGGGCCAGCAGCTTGGCCGGCAAGCCCATGTTGCCGACTTCGGCCATGCCCGGATAACCCTTCGGCCCGCAGTTTTTCATTACCAGAATCGAGTTGGCGTCCACGTCCAGTTCCGGATCGTTGATCCGCGCCTTGTACATGTCGAAGTTCTCGAACACCACCGCGCGCCCACGATGTTGCATCAGCTCGGCACTCGCAGCGGAGGGTTTGAGCACCGCACCCAGTGGCGCCAGGTTGCCGCGCAACACGCAGATGCCGCCGTCGGCGCGGATCGGGTTGTCGAGAGTGCGGATCACTTCGTCCTGGCCGTAGATCGGCGCGTCCTTGGTGTTCTGGCCGAGGGTTTTGCCGTTGACGGTGAGGGCGTTCGGGTTCGGAATCAGGTTGGCTTCGCCGAGGCGACGCAGCACCGCGGGCAAGCCGCCGGCGTAGTAGAACTCTTCCATCAGGAAGCGACCGGACGGTTGCAGGTCGACAATGGTCGGCATGCCGCGACCGATGCGGGTCCAGTCGTCCAGGTCCAGTTCGACACCGATGCGTCCGGCGATGGCTTTCAGGTGGATCACCGCGTTGGTCGAACCGCCGATGGCAGCGTTCACCCGGATGGCGTTTTCGAAGGCTTCCTTGGTGAGGATTTTCGACAGCTTCAAATCTTCGCGAACCATCTCCACCGCACGCATACCCGACATGTGCGCCAACACATAACGGCGCGCATCGACTGCCGGAATCGCCGCGTTGTGGGGCAGGGACGTGCCCAGTGCTTCGGCCATGCAAGCCATGGTCGAGGCGGTGCCCATGGTGTTGCAGGTACCGGCGGAACGGGACATGCCGCCCTCGGCCGCGAGGAAATCATCAATGGTGATAGTGCCAGCCTTGACCTGTTCGCTGAGCTGCCACACCACCGTGCCCGAACCAATGTCCTGGCCCTTGTGCTTGCCGTTGAGCATCGGCCCGCCGGTGACGACGATCGCCGGCACGTCGCAACTGGCCGCGCCCATCAGCAGCGCCGGAGTGGTTTTGTCGCAACCGGTGAGCAGCACCACGCCATCGATCGGGTTGCCGCGAATGGCTTCCTCGACATCCATGCTCGCCAGGTTACGGGTGAGCATGGCGGTGGGGCGCAGGTTCGACTCGCCGTTGGAGAACACCGGAAATTCCACAGGAAAGCCACCGGCTTCGATCACCCCGCGTTTGACGTGCTCCGCGATCTGGCGGAAATGCGCGTTGCACGGAGTCAGTTCCGACCAGGTGTTGCAGATGCCGATGATCGGCTTGCCGTGGAACTGATGGTCGGCGATGCCCTGATTCTTCATCCAGCTGCGATACATGAAGCCGTTCTTGTCGGCAGTGCCAAACCATTGGGCGGAGCGCAGGGTGGGTTTCTTATCAGTCATGATCGGTTCTCTTATTGTATGACTATATTGTTCGAGCTGTGGCGTAACATAAGCGCAATTTCGGCTGTTTGGAAGTGTTGTTGGTTAAATAGTAATACTATATAGTCGTTTTCAACGGAGGGATGGCCCTGATGGTTTTCCGCGAGAGGCGTCCCCCGAGGTTCTATAACAACAACAATCGGAGACCGAACTCATGAGCCAGGAATTGCGGCTTATCCGTCGCATCACGTTGAAACTGATTCCCTTCCTGATCCTGCTGTACCTGATCGCCTATGTGGATCGCTCCGCCGTGGGGTTCGCCAAGCTGCACATGGGCGCTGACGTCGGCATCGGTGACGCGGCTTACGGATTTGGCGCCGGGCTGTTCTTCATTGGCTACTTTCTGCTGGAGATCCCCAGCAACCTGATGCTCGACCGCTTCGGCGCCCGACGCTGGTTCGCGCGGATCATGGTCACCTGGGGCGCTATCACCATCGGCATGGCGTTCGTCCAGGGCCCGAACAGCTTCTATGTGATGCGTTTTCTGCTCGGAGCGGCCGAAGCCGGGTTCTTCCCGGGCGTGCTGTACTACATCACCCAATGGTTCCCGATTCGTCATCGCGGCAAGATCCTCGGGCTGTTCATCCTTTCCCAACCCATCGCAATGATGATCACCGGCCCGGTGTCCGGCGGCTTGCTCGGCATGGACGGCGTCCTTGGCCTGCACGGCTGGCAGTGGCTGTTCATCGTCATCGGTACGCCAGCGATCCTGCTGACCTGGCCGGTGCTGCGCTACTTGCCGGACGGCCCGGACCAAGTGAAATGGCTGGATCAATCCGAGAAAGACTGGCTGACCGGGGAGCTGAAAAAAGACCTCGCCGAATATGGCCAGACCTGCCACGGCAATCCGCTGCATGCACTGAAGGACAAACGGGTGTTGCTGCTGGCGCTGTTCTATCTGCCGGTGACCCTGAGCATCTATGGTCTCGGTTTGTGGCTGCCGACGCTGATCAAGCAGTTCGGTGGCACGGACCTGGTGACCGGGTTCGTGTCATCGGTGCCGTACATCTTCGGGATCATCGGTTTGCTGATCATTCCGCGCAGTTCCGACCGCCTGAATGATCGCTACGGTCATCTGGCGGTGCTGTATGTGTTGGGTGCCATCGGCCTGTTCCTCAGCGCCTGGCTGTCGGTGCCGGTGCTGCAACTGGCGGCGCTGTGCCTGGTGGCGTTCGCGCTGTTTTCCTGCACGGCGGTGTTCTGGACCTTGCCGGGGCGATTCTTCGCCGGCGCCAGTGCGGCGGCGGGGATCGCCTTGATCAACTCGGTGGGCAACCTCGGCGGCTACATCGGCCCGTTCGTGATCGGTGCGCTGAAGGAATACACCGGCAACCTGGCGTCGGGGCTGTACTTCCTGTCCTGCGTGATGGTGTTCGGCCTGGTCCTGACCGGCGTGGTGTATCGCCTGCTGGAGCGCAAGCACGTGCTGCCGGCCGACCAGTTCGCCGCCAGCGCTCGCGGTGCTACCCGCACCTGACGGGAAACTGGCCAACAAGTTCTGCATTAACAGGAGAAGGTTCATGCGTTTAGTTCAGTTCGAATTGAGTAATGGCGAGCGCCGCGTCGGCGTGGTCGAAGACGATCTGGTGCGCGAAGTGCGGGATGCGCACACGGTGCGGGATCTGGCGCTGGCGGCGATCGAGGCGGGGGTCAATCTTGAGCAACAGGTTCAAACCCTGGGGCTGGGCATCAGCCACAACTATGCCGAGCTGCTGGCCAAGCAGCGCATCCTGCCGCCGCTGGATCACCCGGACCCGGCGCATATGCTGGTCAGCGGCACCGGCCTGACCCATTTGGGCAGCGCCTCGGCCCGGGACAAAATGCATCAGCAGGCCGGCGACGAAGCGGCGATGACCGACACCATGCGCATCTTCAAATGGGGCGTGGAGGGTGGTAAACCCGCATCCGGCTGGGCTGGTGTGCAACCGGAATGGTTCTACAAGGGCGACGGCAGCATCGTCGTGCGACCGGGCAAACCGTTCCCGTTGCCGCCCTTTGCCGAAGATGCCGGGGAAGAGCCAGAGCTCAGCGGCCTCTATGTCATCGGCCACGACGGCAAACCGTATCGCCTCGGTTTTGCAGTGGGCAATGAGTTCTCCGATCACGTGATGGAACGCAAGAATTACCTTTACCTGGCTCATTCGAAACTGCGCAGTTGCAGCTATGGCCCGGAGCTTCGGGTCGGCGAATTGCCACAACACCTGGCGGGCACCAGCCGCATCCTGCGTGACGGCGAAGTGCTCTGGCAGAACGAGTTCCTCAGTGGCGAAGCCAACATGTGCCACAGCCTGGAAAACCTCGAGTATCACCATTTCAAGTACAGCCAGTTCCTGCGCCCCGGCGATGTGCACATTCACTTCTTCGGCACCGCGACCCTGTCCTTCGCCGACGGCATCCGTACCCGGCCGGGCGATGTGTTCGAGATCAGCCAGGCCGAGTTCGGCGCCCCCTTGATCAACGGCATCGCACCGGTTGAAGCGGCATTCGAACCCGGCACCGTCGGCACACTTTAAGGAGACACCCATGACCCGGATTCTTGGTCACAACTACATTGGCGGTGAGCGCAGCGCCGCTGGCACCGTCAAACTGCAGAGCGTCGATGCCAGCACTGGCGAGGCCTTGCCCCA
The DNA here is from genome assembly GCF_059506005.1 of Pseudomonas sp. Pseusp18. Lineage (NCBI taxonomy): Bacteria > Pseudomonadati > Pseudomonadota > Gammaproteobacteria > Pseudomonadales > Pseudomonadaceae > Pseudomonas > Pseudomonas sp. Pseusp18. The sequence goes on along the minus strand of NZ_CP169240.1, from coordinate 3,656,974 downwards.
CGATTTCTTCCAGGCCACTGCTGCAGAAGTCGACGCCGCCGCGAAGGCTGCCGCCGCTGCTTACCCGGCCTATCGCAGCCTGAGCGCCGAGCGCCGTGCGCAATTTCTGGACGCGATTGCCGATGAACTGGACGCCCTGGGCGATGAGTTCGTGGCCGTGGTCTGCCGCGAAACCGCGTTGCCGGCGGCGCGGATTCAAGGTGAGCGTGGGCGCACCAGCGGCCAGATGCGTCTGTTCGCCAAGGTGCTGCGGCGTGGTGATTTCTATGGCGCGCGGATCGATCTGGCGCTGCCGGAACGCCAGCCACTGCCGCGTCCGGACCTGCGCCAATACCGCATTGGCCTGGGGCCGGTGGCGGTGTTTGGCGCGAGTAACTTTCCGTTGGCGTTTTCCACGGCGGGCGGCGATACCGCTGCCGCCTTGGCCGCCGGCTGCCCGGTGGTGTTCAAGGCCCACAGCGGCCACATGGCAACCGCTGAATGGGTGGCCGACGCGGTGATTCGCGCCGCTGAAAAAACCGCCATGCCGGCCGGTGTGTTCAACATGATCTACGGCGGTGGGGTAGGGGAAGCGCTGGTCAAGCATCCGGCGATTCAGGCGGTCGGTTTTACCGGTTCGCTGAAAGGCGGTCGGGCGCTGTGCGACATGGCTGCGGCACGGGCGCAGCCGATTCCGGTGTTTGCCGAGATGTCGAGCATCAACCCGGTGATCGTGTTGCCTCAGGCGCTGGAAGTTCGTAGTGAAATCATCGCCCGTGACCTCACGGCTTCGGTGGTGCAGGGCTGCGGGCAGTTCTGTACCAATCCGGGGCTGGTGATCGGCATTCGTTCGCCGCAGTTCAGTGCGTTCGTGCAACAGGTGGCCGGGCTGATCGGCGATCAGCCGGCGCAAACCATGCTCAACGCCGGCACCTTGAGCAGCTATGGCAAAGGCCTGCACAAGCTTCTCGCCCATCCGCAGATCGAGCACCTGGCCGGGAACCCGCAACAAGGCAATCAGGCGCAGCCGCAATTGTTCAAGGCAGATGTGAGCCTGTTGCTTGATGGCGACGAAGTGCTGCAAGAGGAAGTGTTCGGCCCGACCACGGTGTTTGTTGAAGTGGCGGATCAGGCGCAACTCAGTGCTGCGCTGAACGGCCTGCACGGGCAACTGACGGCAACGATTATCGGTGAGCCGGCGGACTTCGAACGCTTCGGTGAGCTGACGGCATTGCTGGAGCAGAAGGTCGGGCGGATCTTGCTCAACGGTTATCCGACCGGTGTGGAAGTCTGCGATTCGATGGTCCATGGCGGACCGTATCCAGCGACTTCCGATGCGCGCGGCACTTCGGTGGGCACCCTGGCCATCGACCGTTTCCTGCGCCCGGTGTGCTTCCAGAATTACCCCGATAGCCTGCTGCCGGACGCGTTGAAGAATGGCAATCCGTTGCGCATCCAACGTCTGGTCGATGGCAAACCATCGCGCGATGCTCTCTAGCCGCTGAACGCAACCCCCTGTGGCGAGGGGGCTTGCCCCCGTTTGGGTGCGTAGCACTCACAAAATCATTGGCACATCAGAGATATTGGGGCTGCTTTGCAGCCCAACGGGGGCAAGCCCCCTCGCCACAGTCCGCTCCCGCATTGAGCTATCATTGCGACTTTCCCATTCAAAGATTGACTGCCATGACTGCCGTAAACGACACCTTGCTCAACGCCCTCGAACATTGCGACATGCTGGAGATCGACGGGCTGCACGCTTTCGACTTCTCTCTCGATGAAGACGATAACCTGCACATCGAATGCATGGACGGTCGGGCGCTCAAGCGCTGGGAGTTCAGCATGGCGCAGATCAAGGCGGCGACTTTCGATCCCGATTTGAAGAGCTGGATCATCACCGGTGATTCCGGTGAACACCGGCTGGTGCCTATGGAAGCGTTTGGTGGTCAGGATGACGAGGACGAAACGAATGAGGATGCGTAACTTCTGGCCACTGTTGATCGCCGGCAGCGTCGGCGCGATGGGCGTGCAGGCGGCGCCGGTCGACAACTACGAGTTGCTGGTGGGGTCGTACACCGCCGGCCAGAGCCAGGGGATTTATCGCCTGAACTTCGACAGCCGCACCGGGCAGATCGACGCCAAGCCGCTGCAAGTGGTGAAGAGCGCCAACCCGTCCTGGCTGACCGTGTCCAAGGATCAACATCGCCTGTTCGCGGTCAACGAAAACGGCCCGGGGCAGGCCGATCCGGTAGGGCGCGTCAGCAGTTACGCAATCGATCCGAAAACCCATGAACTGAGCCTGATCAACCAGGTGCAGACCCTGGGCAACGAGCCGACGCATTCGAGCATCAGCGGTGATGCCAGTCATCTGTTTGTCAGCAACTACTCGGTGGCAGAAGATCCGGGCGGCACCCTGGCGGTGTTACCGGTGGGCAGCGATGGCGCGCTTAAACCGGTGGTGCAGATGAGCAGTCATCCGGCCAGCCGGGTCAACCCCGAGCGGCAGATGTCGGCGCACGTGCACTCGGTGGTTTCTTCGCCGGACGGCCACTACGTGTTTTCCAACGATCTGGGCGCGGACAAGATCTTTGTCTATCGCTTCGACCCCAAGGCCAATCCGGAACGGCCGTTGACCGCTGCCAAACCGGCGTCCGTCCAGTTGCCACCCGGCAGCGGGCCGCGACATTTGCTGTTCAGCGCCGATGGCAAGCACGCCTGGCTGACCATGGAGATGAGCGCGCAGGTGGCGGTGTTCGATTACAAGGACGGCCAACTCGAACAAACGCAGTTGGTCGATCTGGCGGCGGGGCTGCCCACATCGGGCAAGGCTGCGGCTGCGCTTCACGCCTCGGCCGATGGCAAGTTCCTTTATGTCAGTAACCGTGGCACCGCCAATCAGTTGCTGGTGTTCGCCATCGACCCGGCAACCGGCCACCTCAAGGAGCTTCAGCGCCGCTCGGTGGACGGCGATCACCCGCGCGAGTTCAGTCTCGACCCGAGCGGCAAGTTCGTGTTGATTGCCAACCAGAAGAGCAACCAGATTGTCGTCATCGAGCGTGACATCAAGACCGGTCTGTTGGGCAAAACCGTGCAAAAACTGCCGATGGATGCCCCGAGCGATCTCAAGTTCCTGCTGCGTCAATAGGCCGCAGGCCCCGGTTGATGGGGCCTGCAACCTTCTATTAATGAGACTGATATCGGCTAATGCTACAAAGCATTTCAAGGCGCCGACCCTCGGGAGTTAAGTTTGCTTCACGGCCCAACCGGGCAAGCAAGCCAACTGAATCGAGGAATACCGCCATGAACTTCAATCTCTTCTCTGTCATCGCCGCTTCCGCTATCTCTGCCACTGTTGCTCTGCCTGCCAGCGCCAACGTTGAGATCAGCGACAAAAAATCCCACACCCAAAGCTATACCCAGAAATACCTGCAACAGAGCGCCAACTTCTACGCCGCGCTGGATCACAAAACCCAACACTGAAATGTCAGCCCTGCACCCTTTATGCAGGAGCGAAGTCACTTGCCGATCGGCCCACAGGCGTCGAAAAGCGCCGAAGTGATGTCGCTCCTGCATAACGCATTTACGACAGCATCATATTGCTATCAATGTAGTGCTTGATATCACATGGCCATGTGTTTAAATTTGACGCTGATTTTTTGACTCCTTCCCTAAAAGGATCGACAGCATGGCGATGCGTCTGGCAGTGGTTCTCCTGTTTCTCTACTCCACCCCGATTCTGTCGGCTGCCCAGCCCGTTCCCAACGAGCCGGAAGCGGCCCGTGAGCGCTTGATGAGTTTTATCGAGGACTGAAACACGCCGGGTTAAAGATCAATAAAACTGATAGCTACTATGCATAAAGGTCGCTAGTTATCTTCTGTTTTTTGATCGATTCTGTGGGCACTGAAACATGCCCACGGAGAACACCATGGCCAGCACCATCCTCACTTCTGCCAAACACGGCGCCTACCTGGCCATTGGTCTTTACGTGGCCATGGTGTTGGTCGTCAGCCTTTCGGCTCAATCGCAACACAGCCTTCAAGCACCGATTCAGGTCGCTTATCCCGGTATCCAGTTCGAACACCGCGCTCAACATGCGGTGGTTGATGACGTCGACTTGGCGGGAGTGGCAGGGGCATGAAAGGACGTAGACTCTGGGTCATCGCTTTCCTGGCGTTCATGACCAACGGCGCTTCATTGTTGGGGATCGGGCAGGGCTCGGCGGGGTCGGTGGCGCGGGCCATCGAATGCAACCACAACATCGCCCACAACATCCAGACCGCCAAAGCGCTGGAGTTGCTGGTGGGTAATCCGCCGAGCAAATCCAATGGCGAATTTTTCGGGCCATTCCAGGTGGATTGCTCGGCGTTGGGGATGTGCTCGGTGTTGGCCTGAATCCCCGGCCGATGAAGTCAAATGTGGCGAGGGGGCTTGCCCCCGTTCGGCTGCGCAGCAGTCGTAAAACCGGCGACTGAGGTTCATCTGACAAATCGCGATAACCTGATTCAGGGCTGCTTCGCACCCCAACGGGGGCAAGCCCCCTCGCCACAAAGGAATGCTGTTATTTTTGCTTTGCCATCACGTCAGCAAACAGATCTGAGTCGATGAACCGCTGCAACCAGCCCTGCAATCGCACATAAGGCGTCTGCCCGAACCACTCGCGATCCACATGGGCGAATTGCCTCACGAACGGCATCAAGGCGACATCCGCCAGGCTCGGGTGCGTGGCCAGCAAGTAGTCGCGCCCCTCCAGCAACTGATCCAGCTTGCGCAAGAACACCTCGCCCTCGGCGCGATAAAACGTCATCGGCTGCTCGGGATAACGCTCGGCGTATTTGTAGCGATTGAGGTGCACCTTGAACACCGAATCGTTTTCTTCGATCAGCCCGCCGATGTATTGCTGCCCGACAGGGTCATCCTTGAGCAGCCAGTCCTGCGGATCGTTCTGCGCCAGCGCCCAGCGCATGATTTCCAGGCTTTCATCGATCACCCGGCCATCCACGCTCAGCACCGGCACCGTGCCTTTGCTCGACAGCGCGAGCATTTCGGCCGGTTTGGCCTTGAGGCTGACCTCGACGATATTCACTGCAACCCCCGAATAGCGCAGGGCCATGCGAGCGCGCATGGCGTAGGGGCAGCGGCGGAACGAATACAGCGTATTCATTTCACCTCCAGGGTACTCAGGCCGTTGCCCTGACGGTGGACCTGGATCTGCACCGGAATCCGTTCATGCATTTCCTGTACGTGGGAAATCACCGCGACCTTGCGTCCCTGCGCTTGCAGGCCGTCGAGGGCGTCCATGGCCAGTTGCAGGGATTCGGGGTCGAGGCTACCGAAGCCTTCGTCGATGAACAGCGATTCGATTTTCAGCGTGCTCGATGCCATCGATGCCAAACCGAGCGCCAGCGCCAGCGACACCAGGAACGTCTCGCCACCGGACAGCGAATGCACCGAGCGCAGTTCATCGCCCATCTCGGTGTCCATCACTAATAACCCGAGCATGCTGCCGCCCCGTTTCAGGCGATAGCGCCGCACCAGTTGCCGCAACTGGACGTTGGCGTGATGCACCAGCAGGTCGAGGTTGTAGGCCTGGGCGATTTTGCGGAAGGTGTCGCCGGTGGCCGAACCGATCAGCGCACTCAAGCGCGCCCAGCGCTGGTACTCGGCGTAGGCGTCGGCGATCTGCTGCGCCAGCGCCTGATTGGCGTTTTGTCGACGCTGATCTTCGGTTTGTTCGGCACGCAATTCGGCGCAGCGATGCTCGCTGGCGGCGAACAGGTTTTGCAGCTCGGCCAGTGCCGTGGCCAGTTGTCCGGCGTCCAGGTTGCCGTTGTGCTGCGCCTGATGATCGCGCAAGCGCTGATCCCGCTCCTGCAACAGCACCTTGGCTTGCGCGATGTCTTGTTCGCTTTGCTGCAATCGTTGACGCAGCTCGCTGAGCTGTTGGTCGTTGACGCCGAGCAGCGCTTCCAGCCCACCGTCGTCCAGTTCTGGATGCTGCGCGCGCCAGTCGGCGATCTTGCTGCTCAGCTCGCGGTCTTCGCTTTCCAGGGCTTGCGCACGTTCTTGTTGTGCCTTGAGTTCGGCGGCCAGTTGCACCAGCCCTGTGCGCACGCTTTGCAGTTCCTGATTGGCCGTCGCTTCGGCATTGCGTGCCTGCTCGACGGCCTGATCCAGTTGCTGCTGCCATTGTTCGGCGCTGGCGTGTTCACCCAGCAGTTGCGTCAGTTTTTCCTGGCAAGCCTGTTGTTGCCCGGCCAGCGCGGTGAACTGCTGCTGCGCGGCGTCCAGCTGCTGGGCGCGGGTCTGCTGGCGGTCCTGCTCTTTGTCCAGCGTCTGCTGGCGTTGTTGCTGTTCATCGAGTTCATCGCGCTGCTGCTCGAGTTGTTGCAGACGCTGGGCGATCTGCCGGTCGAGCTGCATGAAAGTCGCGGCGGGTTCATTGCGCAGGGCTTCCAGCGTCTCGGCTGGCAGCAGGCTGCTGAACGCGCTCAGTTCTTCGTCCAGGCGTTGGCGATCGCTGCTCAACTCCCGTTGCTGGTTGAGCAGGTGTTGTGTCGCCTGTTGGTTCGCCGCTTCGGCGCTGCGCAGTTGTTGCGCCAGGCGCGCGGCATCTTGTTGCAGGGTGAGCAGGGCGGTTTGCCGCTGTTCGTCCTGGGTGATGCTCTGGTTCAACTGGCTGCTTTGTTGGCTCAGCCAGGCATCGCGTTTGTTCGCGTCCTGGGCCAACAGTTGGGCGGACAACGGGTGCGCTTCCAGGCTAGGCGCCAGGCTCTGTTGTTGAGTGGCGAGTTGTTCTTGCTGCTGCAGCAATTCCTTTTGTTGAGCAATCAAGCCGCCAACTTCTGCGCGCAGCTCGGTGAGTTTTTCCTTGAGCAGGTCGACGGCTTTCTGGGCGTTGGCCTGTTCGCTTTCATCGTGGCGGCCGAGGCTTTGCAGCAAGGCTTCGGGCTGATGATAAGGATGGTCCAGGCTGCCACAAACCGGGCACGGCTGATCGTCCAGCAGTTGCGCACGCAGTTCTTCGACGCTGGCACTGCGCGCCAGGCGCTGACGTTCCAGCAGTTCGCGGGTGACGGTCAGGGTCTGTTCGGCGATCGTCAATTCGGTCTTGGTCTTCACCCCGTCCTGGGTCAGACGATCACGCTCTTGCTGAGCGGCGACTTGGCGCTGCTGAAGTTCGGTGCCGCGCTTGTCCAGTTCCTGTTGGCTGGCCCACAGCCGCGTCAGTTCTTCAACGGCCCGCAGTTGCTTGCGGTTGTCCTGTAGCAGGCTGCCGAGGATCTGAATCTGCTCGGCCACGGCTTCGGGTTCGGCGCCAGCCTCTTTGTACAGCAGCTCAAGGTTCTGGCGTTGAGCGGCCAGATCCTCGGCGGCGCGGGTGGCGCTTTGCTCCAGGGCAGCCAGTTCGGACTGGCCCTTGTTCAGGCGATTGCCGATCAGCATCAGTTGCTGCAGACGATCGCGGTAGGCGTTCCAGGCATCGCTCAGCGGCGCCAGATGAGTGCTTTGCTCAAGCTCACCGGCAATTTGCTGCAACCGTTCTGCGACTTGTTTCTGCTGGTCGAGCAAACCCTGAATCGTGCTTTGGCCCTGAGCGCAGGCCAGTTCTGCCTGCTGCTTGAGGTCGGCACTGAGGCTGGCGTCGTTGACCAGGCGGGCGAGGGTGCTTTGCTCTTCGAAGGCCTGACGCAGTAGTGGCGCGCTGTTGCTGTGTTGGCTCTGCGCTTCAACCAGCGCCGTTTGCGCCGCGCTCAGACTGTGTTCGAGCTGAGCCTGACGCGCGCTCAGTTCGGTTTGCTGTTGGGTATGCTGCTGAATCTGCGCCGCCAGCGGTGCGAGCTGGGTGGTCAATTCGGTCTTTCGCGCGAATTGGTGCCGTTGCGGGGCCAGTTGCTCCAGACGGGTCAGCTTCAAGCGCTCGCTAGCCAGGCTGTCCCAGTGTTGTTGGGCGGATTGCAGTTGCTCGGTGGCGCTCTGTTGCGCGTCCTGCAACTGGCGCAGGTCCTTGAGCCAGGTGTGTTGCAACTCCAATTGCTTGAGCTGCGCCTGCTGGGTCTTGAGTTGCTGCTGCGCGTCATTGAAGCGCTCATCGAGCTCGGCCCGGGCTTCAGGCGACAGTGGCGTGACCCCAGTGGCCTGGTCCTGCAACAGCTTGTGGGCTTCGCGCGCTTCTTTGGTCTTGTCGAAGGCGCGGCGACCGAGGCGGGTGTAGAGCGCGGTGTCGGTGAGCTTTTCCAGCAGTTCGCTGCGGTCGTTGTCGTCCGCCTTGAGGAACGCACTGAACTCGCTCTGCGCCAACAACACGGCGCGGGTGAACTGTTCGAAGTTCAGGCCCAGTACGGACTCGATCTGACTCTTGAATTCAAGTTTCTGGCTGGCGAGCAGTTGATCCTGATCGATGTCGCGCAGGCTCTGGCGACTGGCTTGCAGCTTGCCAGCAGCCTTTTCCCTGGCGCGATTGGCTTCCCAGCGCGCGCGATAACGGCGGCCATCGATGCCAACAAAATCCACTTCGGCAAAGCCTTCACCGGTGCCGCGACGCAACAGCGTACGCGGATCGCCAGTGCTGATTTCACCATCGGCGTCCGGGGTTTTGGCGGAAGCTTGAGCGTTGTTCAGCCGCGGCACGGCGCCAAACAGCGCCAGGCACAGCGCATCGAGCAGGGTGCTTTTGCCGGCGCCGGTCGGCCCGGTAATCGCAAACAGGCCGGCACTGGCCAAGGGTTCGGCGGTGAAGTCGATTTCAAATGGCCCGGCCAGGGAGGCGAGGTTTTTCAGGCGGATCGCGAGGATTTTCATGGCTGTTCGCTCTCCATCTGCACGTCTTGCAGCAGCTCGGCGAAGTCCCTGAGCGTTTGCTCGTCGACCTCGCTGCCATAGTTGTCCTGCCAGGCGCGGCTGAACAGTTCCTGCGGCGTCAGTTGGTCCAGTTCGATCAAGGTGGCGCCGTCCTCGACGCCGTCGCGGCTGCCGTTGCCGGCGTATTCGGCGGCAATCCGCACCAGCCGTACCGCTTTGCCTTGCAGGGCTGTTTCCACTTGATGGCGCAGGTCCGGTTGCGGCTCGTCGAGACGCACCCGCACTTCCAGCCACGGCTGGCGCTGGATGTCGGCGAGCAGGTCGATGTTGGGCAGGTCGGCCAGTTGCAGCAGGATTTCCGCCAGCGGCGCGGGGCCGAGGCGTTGCAGGTTCACTGGTCGGGGAATGAGCTTCGGTTCGACGCTGAGCAGGGTTTCGCCATCCAGTTTGATGTCGAGAATCTGATGCTGATAACCGATCTCGGAGAATGACAACGGAATCGGCGAGCCGCTGTAGCGGATGCGTTCTTCGCCGTTGACCTTCTGCGGCTTGTGCAAATGCCCGAGGGCGACATAGCTGATGCTCGGTCCGAACAGGCTGGCGGGCAGGGCTTCGGCGTTGCCGATGATCAGGCTGCGCTCGGAGTCCTCGGAAACCGAACCGCCGGCCATGTGCGCATGGCTGATAGCGATCAGCGCCTGACCCGGCTTGCGCTTGGCGTTCGCCGCCTCGATCAGCCATTCGTGAACCTGGCCGATGCCGCGCAAATAGTTGTCACCCAGCTGCGCGCCGGTCACTTCGGCGGGGCGCAGGAACGGCAGCGCCAGGCACCAGGCAGCGATTGCGCCGCTGGCATCCGGCAACGGCAGCAACAGGCGTTCGGCATCCAGTTGACCGTCATCCAGCCACAGCACGCGACCCAAGGCGTGAGTGCGCAAGCGGCGCATCAACGGCGCGGGCAGTTCGATCCGCGAGCCGGAGTCGTGGTTGCCGGCGATCATCACGATAGTCAGCAACGGCTGCTGCTCGTGGGCGCTGACGATGAAATCGTAGAGGCGCTCCTGGGCTTTGACCGGCGGGTTGACCGTGTCGAAGATATCGCCGGCAATCAGCAGCACATCGGGCTGCTCCAGCTTCAGCTGACGCAGCAGCCAGTCGAGAAAGCAGGCATGCTCGAAATCGCGCTCCTGGCCGTGCAGGTTCTGCCCAAGGTGCCAGTCGGAGGTGTGGAACAGACGCAAGGCGTACTCCGCAACAAAATAAGGTGATGGCCGCAAGAAGAATGATGGCGGCTAAAGAGGGGAGAGTTTACTGGCAAACACATGGGATGTGGTCAGGCACTGATTTTGTGGCGAGGGGGCTTGCCCCCGTTCGGCTGCGAAGCAGTCGTGAATCCAGGCGACTCGGTGGCACTGAAGAATTGTAAGGGGCGCTTCGCACCCCAACGGGGGCAAGCCCCCTCGCCACAAAAGCCCCTTCATCCCATTGGTCGGGACTATTTAGGATAAAGCGGCGGCAACCCGCTGTCGCCGACCACGCCTTGAACCCCTTCGGCCGTCGGGATCGCCCGGATGGCGCGCCAGAGTTCTTCGCCTTGCCAGTACTGGCCGGTTTCGCTGTAGAGCGCGCCGTTCAGGCCGTCGAGGGCATCGGACAGCGGTACGAAGCGGGCGGCCATGTCGGCCAGGGTTTCCGGTTGTTGCCGGGCCCAGGCGTCGAGGGCCTGGCGGGTGGCGTGGGTGTCGTTGGCCTGGCAGGCGCGTTTGAGGTCGTCGAGCAGCGTGCGAGGGCTCGGGCCGGTCTGCGCTGCCCGCAGGACTGCCGGTTGCGAGCGGGCGCGCCACCAGAGGCCGAAGCCCAGCAGGGTGGTACAGGCCAGAATTGCCGTGCTGAGTTTCCACCACCAAAGGGCTTCGTTGCTGGCGCCGGACATCACCAGCGGGCTGCTCGCCGGGGCGTCGACGATCAGGCTCGGATTGCTCGCCACTTGCAGCGTGCGGGCCGGCAGGCTGGTGTGTTCCAGGTGATCCTCGAAGGTGTTCCACCAGACCACTTCAACGCTCGGCAAGTCGATGTCGCCGGTGCGGATCGGAACCAGGGCTTCACGGTCCTCGCGACTGCCGACCAAGCCACGCTCCCCGCTCTGGTTGCTCAGCACCGGTTGATCCGGGTAGCGCCGCAGGCCGTTGATCTCGGTGGCGGGCAATGGTGGCAGTTGAGAACTGGCGAGGCCTTCGGCGCTCAAGGTCAGGCTGCGGGTCAGCGAGTCGCCGACCTGCGCATGATCCGGTTCCGGGCTCCAGCTTTCACTCAGGCTCAGGCTGCGGGCCGGCAGCCAGGGAGCATCGGCTGGATAACTGCCGGGCTTGGCCTTGACCGTCAGCAGAATCTCGGTGGAACTGACGCGCATCAATTTGCCCGGTTTTGGCCCCTGGGGCGATCCGTCCTGGGACGGTTGGGCATCGACCAATGTGGCACTGAATACCTGCGCCGGAATGGTCAGCACGCCGCTGTGCTGCGGGTAAATCGCGTAGCGCATTTCGATCACGCCGTGGCGCAGGCCGTTGATCGCTTTCTCGTAGGTGCGCGACTCGCCCAGTTGTTCGATGCGCGCATCGGGAATCTGCAACGGGGTCAGGCTGCTGTCGTCGTACAGCGACACCGAATGATAAATGCGCAAGGTCAGGATCGCCTGAGCCTGCACATAGACGCTGTTCTGGTCGAGGCTGGCTTCGATGAACACCGGCGCCAGCGTGTTGCTGCTGTCCTGGGTTTCGCTTTCTATCACCTGCACGGTAATCGGTTGGCTCTGCGCCTCGCCCAGTTGCAGTGACGGAATCACCACACTGCCGTTCTGCCGGGGCAGCAGGGTGATGATCCAGCGGGTGGTCGCTTGAGTGTTGCCGTTGAGGGTGTTCGGTTGGTTGACCTGACGGGTACCGCGCACCTCGAACTGCGGTTCCAGCGGAGTCAGGTCGGGTTTGCCGAACTGGGTCACGTCGCTGGATTCCAGAGTCAGTTCGACCGTCTCCCCGGAATTCAGGCGACTGCGATCGACACTGGCGACCAGTCCCGCAGCCTGGGCCTGAGCGGTCCAGAAAAGCAGTGCAAGCAAGAAGGCGGTGAAGCGGGTCATCGAGTTTTTCCCTGATCCTGATGTTGTTGCTGTTCGTACCAGAATTTGCGCCTGAGCAGTTCGCCGGGATCATCCGGGATCTTGCGCAGCCATTGCTCCAACGCCTGTTGCTGTTCGCCTTCGAGCATGTCGCTGGCGGGGCGCCGTGGTGGCGTGGTGCTTTGTTCATCCCCCAATTCGCTGCCCGGAACTTCATTGGCGCCCGGTTGCGGTGGTGCCGTGGGCGGCTGCTCGGCGTCCGGCGTGGCCTGTTGGGCATCGGTTTTCGGCTCGCCATCGCTCGGCTGGGTGGCGCTGCCCGGTGGCGGTTCCTGAGGCATGGTTTCGGTTTCGCCCTCGGCGGTTTTGTCCGGCTCGACGGGCGATGTAGCGGTTTTCTGCTTGAGCAGCGTTTCCACCAGAGCCTTGTTGGTCAGCGCCGGGCGCAGGTCTGGCTGAAGTTCCAGCGCTTGCTCATAAGCGTCCAGCGCTGCTTCCAGTTCGCCGCTCTTGGCCAGCGCGTTACCCCGATTGTAGTGGGCGTGGGCGTCGTTGCCTTGGGCAAACCGCTGGGCGGCGCCACTGTAGTCGCCGGCTTCATAGAGCGCCACACCTTGCCATTGCGGGTCTTCGAAATGCTGCGCGGCTTCGGCAGGGCGCTTTTGTTTGAGCAAGTGCAAACCCTGCTGATCGGGCCGCAGCCACAGGTCTTCGAAATCGAAGGCGTAACTCGGTTGCGGCAGCAGGAACAGCAGCGGCAAGCAGAACAGCCAGCCGCGACGCCCGGCACAGGCGGCCAGCAACAACAATGGCAGCAGCAGCCAGTAGCCTTGATCGGCCCAGGTGTCGAGGCGCAACGTCTGGCCGTCGTTACGCAGGTCCCGTGGGCCGTCGAGCAGGCCGAGGTCGCGCAGGTCGGCATCGTCCAGGCGTGCCTGGGCGTAACGTCCACCCAGGCCATTGGCAAAGGCTTTCAGGCTGGGGCCGTCCAGATGCGGCACCAGAATCGCGCCCTGATCGTCCTTGAGGAAACTGCCGTCGTCCTGCGCGACCGGCGCACCTTCGGCGGTACCGATGCCGAGCATCAGAAATTGTGTGGACTTGGCGTCCAGCGACTGACGAATCCCTTGGCGTTCGTGTTCCGTCAGCGACGAACCGATCAGCAGGATCCGCCCCTGGCCGAGGGCGCCCCGATCCAGCAGCGTCAGGGCCTTGGCCACCGCCAGATCGGCGCGATGACCGGCCTGGGGCATCAGCGACGGCTTGAGTGCATCCAAAAGATTGCGGCTGGTCGACAGGTCGTCCGACAGTGGCACCAGCGTGTGGGCGCTGCCGGCGTAGACGACGATGGCGGTCTGCGCGTCGCTGCGGTTTTGCAGCAGATCCAGCAGTTTGCGCCGAGCCTGTTCCAATCGGTTTGGCGCAACGTCGGTGGCGAGCATTTCCGGGGTCAACTCAAGCAACACCACCAGCGGGTCAGCGGGTTTTTGGCCGGTTTGCTCGACGCGTTGCCAGCTCGGCCCCAGCAGGGCCAGCACAGTCAGCACCCAGGCCAGGCCCAGGGCGACCCACGGCAGTTTGCTCTCGCGACCGCTGCCACCACTGAGCAACGCGGCATGGAAGGCCGGTGGCAGAATCATTTGCCAGCGACCCGCGCGCTTCTGCCGGTGCCAGAGTTGCCAGAGCAACCAGCCCAGCAACGGCAGCAATAGCAGCCACCAAGGGCGGAACCAGTATGGCCAGAGAGCGATCATCGGCGCCTCCGCAGACGCAGGCGTTTGAGGCGCTGACGCCAGTCGGGCAGTTGCGTATGCAGAAACCGCTCTTTGGTAAACAGCTTCTTGGTGAATAGACGTTGCAACGGGTTATCCGGCCAGCGCTCACGGATCACCAGCAGCATGCTCAACAGTAGCGCCATCGCCAGAGGCCAGTGATACAACGCCTGGGCCGGACGGGCCTGCGTAGGTTGCTGGGCCACCGGTTCCAGTTTGTCGAGGGTGGTCTTGATCGCCTGCAATTCCTGGCCGTCGCGGGCGCGGAAATACTGGCCTCCGGTGGCTTGGGCAATGGCTTTCAAGGCCGGCTCGTCGAGGTCCAGGCTCGGGTTGATACCCAGGAAGCCCAGGGTGCCGCTTTGTTCCGGGTCGGCGCCAATGCCGATCGGGTAGATTTTTACGCCTTCATTCGCCGCCAGGCGTGCGGCGGTCAGCGGATCGATTTCGCCGCCATTGTTGGCACCGTCGGTGACCAGAATCAGTACGCGGCTTTGTGCCGGGCGTTGGCGCAGGCGTTTGAGGGCCAGGCCGATGGCGTCGCCGATGGCGGTGTTCTTGCCGGCGATGCCGATTCGCGCTTCGTCGAGCCAGACACGCACGGTATGGCGGTCGAAGGTCAGCGGCGCTTGCAGATAGGCCTGGCTGCCGAACAGGATCAACCCGACCCGGTCGCCATCGCGACTTTCGAGAAAATCACCGAGCAAATGCTGCACCAGTGACAGTCGGCTGACGTCTTCGTCCTGCCACTGCATGTCGGGGAAGTCCATTGAGCCGGAGACGTCCACCGCCACCAGCAAATCGCGGCCACTGGCGGCAATCGGTAGCGGTTCGCCGAGCCATTGCGGGCGCGCTGCGGCGATCAGCAGCAACAGCCACATCAGAATGAACGGGGCTTGCTGGCGCCAGGTCGGCAGGTTGGCCCGGGCGCGGCGGCGAGCGAGGCCTTCGAGGTCGCTGAGGAAGCTGACCTTGAGCGCCGGTTCGCCACTGTCGGCCACCGGCAACAGCACCCGCATCAACCACGGTAGCGGCAGCAGGGCGAAAATCCACGGCCAGGCGAACTCAAACATGTTTGCGAATCCAGGTGTCGACGGCTTGAGTCAGGCCGGCGATGGCCTTGTCGTCGAGTTTGCATTCGGGCTTGTAGGCACCTTCCACCAACACCATCCAGCGCGTGAGGCCGGCAGCCGGGCAGCGGTTATCAAGGAACGCCAGCCATTGGCGCCCGTTGAGGGTGTGGCTCTGGCTATAGGGGTAGTGGTTGCGGCACAGGCGTTTGAGCAAGCCATTGAGTTGCTGCAGCCAGGCACCGGCCGGGGCGCCGTCGTAGGGTTTGGGCATCAACGCGAGTTCGGCCAGGGCGGCGAGGCGCACCGGGTCCAGCGGTTGTTCGGCACGGACGATCGGGCGCTTGTCCGGAATGAAGCGTCGCAACTGCCATGCGCCGAAACCGATCACCGGCAGCAACAACAGCAGCAGCCACCAGCCCGGTGCCGGCGGCCAGAAACCGATCGGTGGCGGGGAAATCAACGGTTGCAGTTGATCGAGGCTGCTCATCGACCTTTCCCCGGACGTTGTGGGTTCAGGTATTCGCGCAATTGCTCGACCATCTCGCTTTGGGTGCTCAACGGCATCAGCAACACCCGTAGCTTCTGCGCCAGCAATTCCCAGCGGGCGATGCGCGCTTCCGCTTGGGCGCGGTAGGCCTGGCGCAGGTCGAAATTCAAGGTGTCGAGTTCCAGTTGTGCGCCGTGTTCAGCAAAACGAAGCAGACCGGCGGCGGGCAGGGCGTGATCCAGCGGGTCGGACACCGGCAACAGCAACAGGTCGCAATGGCGCGACAACAGGCTCAGCTGTTGTTCTGCACTGTCGGACAGGGCGCGTTCGTCGCAGATCACGATCACCAGGCTGCCGGGGCGCAGCACTTCCCGGGCGCGGCGCAGGGCAATGCCGAAGGCGTCGCGGTCCGGCTCGCGTTCGGTGTGCAGCGACTGATTGACCCGCACCAGCCGGTTGAGCAGTTGCAGTAGGCTCTGCTTACTGCGTCGTGGCTTGATTTCGTAATGCTCGTTGTCGCCGAACACCAGCCCGCCGACCCGGTCGTTGTGCCCCAGCGCGGCCCAGCCAATCAGGCTCGCGGCCTGGGCGGCCAGCACCGACTTGAACATCAACCCGGAGCCGAAAAACAGCCGACGGCTCTGTTCGACCATGATGAAGATCGGCCGCTCACGTTCCTCATGGAACAGCTTGGTGTGCGGTTCCTGGGTCCGGGCGGTGACGCGCCAGTCGATGCTGCGCACATCATCGCCGGCCTGATAGACCCGCACCTGATCGAAGTCCACCCCGCGCCCGCGCAGTTTGGAGTGGTGCAGGCCGATCAGCGGGCTGCGCTGGCTCGGCGTGGAAAACAGCTGCACTTCGCGCACGCGATGGCGCATCTCGATCAGCTCGGCGAGGCTGATGCGGATGCCCGGCTCGGGCGGCAGAAGGGTGTTCATCGGGGTCAAGCGACGGCTACGACGTCGAGAATCCGCTGGACCACCCGGTCCTGGTCGATGCCAGCGGCTTCGGCTTCAAAGGAAAGAATGATGCGGTGACGCAACACATCGAACAGCACCGCCTGAATGTCTTCGGGGCTGACGAAGTCGCGACCGGCCAGCCAGGCGTGGGCCCGGGCGCAACGGTCGAGGGCGATGGAGCCGCGCGGACTGGCGCCGTAGGCGATCCATTCGGCCATTTCCGGGTCGAACTTGGCCGGGATCCGCGTGGCCATGACCAGTTGCACCAGGTATTCCTCCACGGCGTCGGCCATGTACAACCCGAGGATTTCCTTGCGCGCGGCGAAGATCGCCTGCTGGCTGACCCGGCGTTCAGGTTTGGTTTCGCCGTGCAGTGCTTCGCCACGGGCCTGTTGCAGAATCCGCCGTTCGACGGTGGCGTCGGGGAAGCCGATTTTCACGTGCATCAGGAACCGGTCGAGCTGGGCTTCGGGCAGTGGATAGGTGCCTTCCTGCTCGATGGGGTTTTGCGTGGCCATGACCAGAAACAGCGGCGACAGCTCGTAGGTGCTGCGCCCGACGCTGACCTGGCGTTCGCCCATGGCTTCGAGCAGGGCCGACTGGACCTTGGCCGGGGCACGGTTGATTTCGTCCGCCAGCACCAGGTTATGGAAGATCGGGCCTTGCTGGAACACGAAGCTGCCGGTTTCCGGGCGATAGATTTCCGTGCCGGTGATGTCGGCCGGCAGCAGGTCGGGGGTGAACTGGATGCGATGGAACTGTGCTTCGATGCCTTCGGCGAGTTCTTTGATGGCCTTGGTCTTGGCCAGCCCCGGGGCGCCCTCGACCAGCATGTGACCGTCGGCGAGCAAGGCGATGAGCAAGCGCTCAATGAGTTTTTCCTGGCCGAGAATCTGCGTTGAAAGAAAGGTTCGCAGCGCGAGCAGCGCTTCACGATGTTCCATCGATGACTGTTCCTGGAAAGGGTGACCGAAGACGTTCGAATAACGCCAGGGCTGGGGGCGTTACTTTAATCCATCGCGGGGGGCGCCGACTAACGGCATTTTGTAGAAATGTGCGGATTAACGCTCGTTCCCACGCTCTGCGTGGGAATGCAGAGCGTGGGAACGATCACCTCAAAACCGGTAGGAGCGAGCGGTGCGGCGATCCGACTTGCCCGCGAGGGCGCCCATTCAGCCACCATCAGATTTCGCTGATGTAAGTACCAATCCCCTCGAGAATGTTCTGCAGCGTCTCTTCCACCTCGGCCAGATCGCTGGCATCGGTACTGTGCAGGATTTCCAGCGAATCATTGCCATCCAGCGCATCGGCGTCCACGGCGGCGATTTCGATCAGCAGACGGTCAGGGCTGAGGGTGACTTTCACGCCATCCAGGGCCGAAGGCTTGTCGTGGAAGATGATCTCCAGCTCGTCCTCGTCCGGAAAGCGGCTCATCAGGAACATTTCGCCCTCGGCACTGTTGCAGCAGAGCATGGCCAGATTGTCTTCTTCGTCATCGCACGGGTTGACGATCAAGAGGTCGGTTGTCATTTGCATGGGAAAAATCCTGGCTCGGCGAGCGTTGTGAACACAACAAACGGCAATTCTGCCAGCCCTCGGGAATTTCTGCTTGGCTGAGTGTCAGAGGATGTGTCGTGAACATCTGATGCATCTCGAGTCATTTCTGGGACGAAGGTGCCGTAAATCCGGGCATAAAACGCCCATTTTTCTGCACGGCTGCTAGTGTTGTTCGAGGCGCATGCCGCGAGTTACGTGCCGATGACCGAATATGTCGCAGCGCTGCAAGCACGGCCCTTGCCGCACTGGTTAAGCTGCGCAACGGATGAGCACCCGTAAAGGCATTGTCGATGGCTCAATGGTAGCCCCGACAGTCGTTTTTGCAGATGCCCATTCAATGGAAGGTGAATGTGACCTGAGTGTCTCGTCCAGCTTCACCCAACTGTCGTCCTGTTTCCTCTGCCCGAGAATCAGGAACAGGGTGACGGAATACCCCGAAAGGGGGTTGCACGCGACGCTTCCATCAATAACAAGCCCAAGCGGAGTACCACAGATGGCGTTCTTCACCGCAGCCAGCAAAGCCGACTTCCAGCACCAACTGCAAGCGGCACTGGCGCAGCACATCAGTGAACAGGCACTGCCACAAGTGGCGCTGTTCGCCGAACAATTTTTCGGCATTATTTCCCTCGACGAGCTGACTCAGCGTCGGCTATCCGACCTCGCCGGTTGCACCCTTTCTGCATGGCGCCTGCTTGAGCGCTTCGATCACGCTCAATCGCAAGTGCGTGTCTACAACCCCGATTACGAACGCCACGGCTGGCAGTCGACCCACACCGCGGTCGAAGTGCTGCACCACGATCTGCCATTCCTGGTGGATTCGGTGCGTACCGAGCTGAACCGTCGCGGCTACAGCATCCATACCCTGCAAACCACTGTGCTGAGCGTGCGTCGCGGCAGCAAGGGCGAGCTACTGGAAATCCTGCCGAAAGGCACCCAGGGTGAAGGCATTCTGCAAGAATCGCTGATGTACCTGGAAATCGACCGTTGCGCCAACACGGCCGAATTGAATGTCCTGACCAAAGAGCTGGAGCAGGTTCTCGGTGAAGTCCGCGTTGCGGTCGCCGATTTTGAACCGATGAAAGCCAAGGTCCAGGAGCTGATCGAAGGCATCGACAATAGCCAGTTCGCCATCGACGCCGAAGAAAAATCCGAAATCAAGAGCTTCCTGGAATGGCTGGTGGGCAACCACTTCACCTTCCTGGGCTACGAAGAGTTCGTGGTGGGCGAAGATCAGAACGGCGGTCACATCGACTATGATCAGAGCTCGTTCCTCGGCCTGACCAAGCTGCTGCGCGCTGGCCTGACCGTCGATGACCTGCGCATCGAAGACTACGCCGTCAACTATCTGCGTGAACCGACGCCGCTGTCGTTCGCCAAGGCTGCGCATCCAAGCCGTGTCCACCGTCCGGCGTACCCGGACTACGTGTCGATCCGCCAGATCGATGCCAACGGCAAGGTCATCAAGGAATGCCGCTTCATGGGCCTGTACACCTCGTCGGTGTATGGCGAAAGCGTGCGGGTCATTCCATACATCCGTCGCAAGGTCGAGATCATCGAGCAGCGTTCGGGCTTCCAGGCCAAGGCTCACTTGGGCAAGGAACTGGCCCAGGTGCTTGAAGTGTTGCCTCGCGATGACCTGTTCCAGACGCCGGTGGACGAGTTGTTCGCCACCGTGATGTCGATCGTGCAGATCCAGGAACGCAACAAGATCCGCGTATTCCTGCGCAAAGATCCGTACGGCCGTTTCTGCTACTGCCTGGCCTATGTGCCGCGTGACATCTACTCCACCGAAGTGCGCCAGAAGATCCAGCAAGTGCTGATGGATCGTCTGAAAGCCTCGGACTGCGAGTTCTGGACCTTCTTCTCCGAATCCGTGCTGGCCCGTGTGCAGCTGATTCTGCGGGTCGACCCGAAGAACCGTCTGGACATCGACCCGGTTCTGCTGGAAAAAGAAGTGGTGCAGGCCTGCCGCAGCTGGCAGGACGACTACGCCAGCCTGGTGGTCGAGAGCTTCGGCGAAGCCCAGGGCACCAACGTGCTGGCCGACTTCCCGAAAGGCTTCCCGGCCGGTTACCGCGAGCGTTTCGCCGCCCACTCGGCTGTGGTCGACATGCAGCATCTGCTGAGCCTGAGCGAAAAGAATCCGCTGGTGATGAGCTTCTATCAGCCACTGGGTCAGGTATCGGGCCAACGTGAGCTGCACTGCAAGCTGTATCACGCCGACACGCCGCTGGCGTTGTCCGATGTACTGCCGATCCTGGAAAACCTCGGCCTGCGCGTACTGGGTGAATTCCCGTATCGCCTGCGCCACAACAGCGGCCGCGAGTTCTGGATTCACGACTTCGCGTTCACGGCTGCCGAAGGCCTGGAGCTCGACATCCAGCAACTCAACGACACCTTGCAGGACGCTTTCGTCCACATCGTGCGTGGCGATGCCGAGAACGATGCCTTCAACCGTCTGGTGCTGACCGCCGGCCTGCCATGGCGCGACGTGGCGCTGCTGCGTGCCTATGCCCGTTACATGAAGCAGATCCGTCTGGGCTTCGACCTGGGTTACATCGCCAGCACCCTGAACAACCACACCGACATCGCTCGCGAGTTGACCCGGTTGTTCAAGACCCGTTTCTATCTGGCGCGCAAGCTGGCCAGTGACGATCTGGAAGACAAGCAACAACGCCTGGAACACGCGATTCTGAGCGCACTGGACGATGTTCAGGTGCTCAACGAAGACCGCATCCTGCGTCGTTACCTGGACCTGATCAAGGCGACCCTGCGGACCAACTTCTACCAGACCGATGCTCACGGTCAGAACAAGTCCTACTTCAGCTTCAAGTTCAACCCGCACCAGATTCCAGAGCTGCCGAAGCCGGTTCCGAAGTTCGAAATCTTCGTTTACTCGCCGCGCGTCGAAGGTGTGCACCTGCGCTTCGGCAACGTGGCTCGCGGCGGTCTGCGCTGGTCCGACCGTGAAGAAGACTTCCGCACCGAAGTCCTGGGCCTGGTAAAAGCCCAGCAAGTGAAGAACTCGGTCATCGTGCCGGTGGGTGCGAAGGGCGGCTTCCTGCCGCGTCGCCTGCCACTGGGCGGCAGCCGTGACGAGATCGCGGCCGAGGGCATCGCCTGCTACCGCATCTTCATCTCGGGCCTGTTGGACATCACCGACAACCTGAAAGACGGCGCGCTGGTACCGCCGGCCAACGTCGTGCGTCATGACGACGATGACCCGTACCTGGTGGTAGCAGCGGACAAGGGCACTGCGACCTTCTCCGACATCGCCAACGGTATCGCCATCGACTACGGCTTCTGGCTCGGCGACGCGTTCGCATCTGGCGGTTCCGCTGGTTACGACCACAAGAAAATGGGTATCACCGCCAAGGGCGCGTGGGTCGGCGTACAACGCCACTTCCGCGAACGCGGTATCAACGTCCAGGAAGACAGCATCACCGTGGTGGGCGTCGGCGACATGGCCGGTGACGTGTTCGGTAACGGCTTGCTGATGTCCGACAAGCTGCAACTGGTCGCAGCCTTCAACCACCTGCACATCTTCATCGACCCGAACCCGGAGCCTGCCAGCAGCTTCGCCGAGCGTCAGCGCCTGTTCGACCTGCCGCGTTCGGCCTGGTCGGATTACGACACCAGCATCATGTCCGAAGGCGGCGGTATCTTCTCCCGTAGCGCGAAGAGCATTGCCATCTCCGAGCAGATGAAAGAGCGCTTCGACATTCAGGCCGACAAGCTGACCCCGACCGAACTGCTCAACGCCTTGCTCAAGGCACCGGTAGACCTGTTGTGGAACGGCGGTATCGGTACGTACGTCAAAGCCAGCAGCGAAAGCCACGCCGATGTCGGCGACAAGGCCAACGATGCACTGCGCGTGAACGGTAACGAACTGCGCTGCAAGGTTGTGGGCGAGGGCGGTAACCTCGGTATGACTCAGCTGGGTCGCGTCGAGTTCGGCCTCAATGGCGGCGGTTCCAACACCGACTTCATTGACAACGCCGGTGGCGTGGACTGCTCCGACCACGAAGTGAACATCAAGATCCTGCTGAACGAAGTGGTTCAGGCCGGCGACATGACCGACAAGCAACGTAACCAGTTGCTGGCGAGCATGACCGACGAAGTCGGTGGCCTGGTGTTGGGCAACAACTACAAGCAGACCCAGGCATTGTCGCTGGCGGCCCGTCGCGCGTTGCCACGGATCGCTGAATACAAGCGCCTGATGAACGATCTGGAAGCCCGTGGCAAGCTGGATCGCGCCATCGAGTTCCTGCCGTCGGAAGATGCGATCAACGAGCGCGTCGCGGCAGGCCATGGCCTGACCCGTGCCGAGCTGTCGGTGCTGATCTCCTACAGCAAGATCGACCTCAAGGAGCAGTTGCTGGGCTCCCTGGTGCCGGACGACGACTACCTGACCCGCGACATGGAAACCGCTTTCCCGCCGACGCTGGTCAGCAAGTTCTCTGCCGCCATGCGCCGTCACCGCCTGAAGCGCGAAATCGTCAGCACCCAGATCGCCAACGATCTGGTCAACCACATGGGCATCACCTTCGTTCAACGGCTCAAAGAGTCGACCGGCATGAGCCCGGCGAACGTGGCCGGTGCGTATGTGATCGTGCGTGACATTTTCCACCTCCCGCACTGGTTCCGTCAGATCGAGTCCCTGGACTACCTGGTCTCCGCTGATGTGCAACTGGAGCTGATGGACGAGCTGATGCGTCTGGGCCGTCGCGCTACGCGCTGGTTCCTGCGTGCCCGCCGCAACGAGCAGAATGCTGCCCGCGACGTCGCGCATTTCGGTCCGCACCTGAAAGAGTTGGGCCTCAAGCTTGACGAACTGCTCAGTGGCGAGATTCGCGACACCTGGCAGGCTCGCTATCAGGCGTACGTCGAAGCCGGTGTTCCGGAGTTGCTGGCACGCATGGTGGCTGGCACCACGCACCTGTACACCCTGCTGCCGATCATCGAGGCTTCCGACGTGACCGGCCAGGACCCAGCGGACGTGGCCAAGGCCTACTTCGCCGTGGGCAGCGCGCTGGACATTACCTGGTACCTGCAACAGATCAGCGCTCTGCCGGTTGAAAACAACTGGCAGGCCCTGGCCCGTGAAGCGTTCCGCGATGACGTCGACTGGCAACAACGTGCGATCACCATCTCGGTCCTGCAACAGGGCGACGGCACCCAGGACGTGGAAACACGCCTGGAGCTGTGGATGGAGCAGAACGAAGGCATGATCGAACGCTGGCGCGCCATGCTGGTGGAAATCCGTGCCGCCAGCGGCACTGACTACGCCATGTACGCGGTGGCCAACCGTGAATTGCTGGATGTGGCGTTGAGCGGTCAAGCGGTGGTGCCTGCGGCTGTCACTAGCAGCGCAGACGCCGAGCTGGAGCCGGCGGCCTGATAAGCGCTGAATGAAAAAGCCCCGCTCTCGAAAGAGGCGGGGCTTTTTTATGCCTGAAGATTTTGTGGTGGCTGATGGCCTCAGCTATCAGTTTTCCAAAGGAATCAGCACTTTCTCATCCGGGGCCAACACCATGAACACCAACAGCTTGGCGGGTTGGGTAGCGCTGGCGTTTTTCGACACCAGATGTTCAGACCCGGCCGGTTCGTACCAGAATTCGCCAGCCTTGTAGGTGGTCGCTTTTTCGCCTTTGACTTGAGAAGTGATCTCCCCCGATAGCACGTAGGCCATGGCCGTACCCTGGTGTTTATGGGCAATGGAAGATTGGCCCGGCTGGTAATCGACTTCGATCATCAGGGCTTTTTTGCCGGGTGCGTTTTTCAGCATCTGGTCTTGCAGGATGGTGACATTTTCCGAAGGGGCGGCGGTTTCGTGGGCGAATACCGAGGCTGAAACGGTTAGCGTCAGGGCGGCGAAAGAGGCAGCAAAAAAGCGAAGCGCATTCATGGTTGATTACCTGTGGTGGTGAGTCGTCAGGGACCACAGTAAGCGGCGCTATCGGCTAATCAAACGGCCAATTTTCCGGAAGATCAGGGGACCAATCACCGAGGCTACATTACCCGTAGCAGCTGTCGAGCCTGCGAGGCTGCGTTCGGCTGCGAAGCAGTCGTCAAACCAGAGCTTGCGGTACGTCAGGCAGACCGTGTCAGCCGGACTCACGACTGCTTCGCAGCCGAACGCAGCCTCGCAAGCTCGACAGCTGCTACAAGCGAACGCAAGCTGCTATCGGGGTTGCGATCTTTTGATCTTGTTTCAAACGATAGGAAAGCTGTTGAAGTCGACGGCATTGGCCAACCGGCTGTCGATCAGGCCGATAAAACCTTGCACTTCGGGGCGGTTGAAATGCGCTTGCATCGCCGCTTCCGATTGCCAGTGGGCGCTGACCGTCCAGCGGGTGTCGTCCTCGGGGCAGCGGTCGACCATATAGGCGTCACAGCCCGGAAGTTCGCGCAGGGTGTCGACAATCTTTTGCAGTTGTTTGCCCAGTTCGTCCGAGCGACCGGCGGCAGCTCGTATCTTTACGGTGTTGAACACTTGGTTGGACATTACTCACACTCCTGAATCAGGCCGGACGAATCCTGCTCATTGAGGGATAACGCCCATGCAGGATAGGCCTGCCCCCTTGGGCCGCCAATAGCCAATCACCGGATAAAACCGCAGACCAATCCCTCAACCAACCTGCTGCAAAATGTCCCGCAAACGGTCCAGGGCGATGTCGATGTCCAGGGTTTCGATCGCCCCGAACCCCAGGAAAAGCCCGGCCCGTGGCGTTTGCTGGTAAAAAAAGTCGTCCAGGGTATAGAGTCCCACTTCGACTTTTTTCGCGAGTTCGATCACCAACGGAATATCGACCGGCACCTTGCACAGTACCGCCATGTGAAACCCGGCTGTGGTCGGCACCGCTTCGAACCATGGCGAAAGGTCGCCCGCCATCCGCGCCAGGATCCGTTCGCGGCGCCCGGCGTAAATCGTATGGCAACGCCGGATGTGCTTGAGCAGACAGCCCTCGGCGATGAACTTGGCCAGCGCCCATTGGGGCAGGGTGGAGGTGTGCCGGTCGGTGAGCTGCTTGGCGCTGATCACCGCTTCGAGAATCGCCGGCGGCAAAATCGCATACCCCAGCCGCAACTCCGGCAACAGGGTCTTCGAGAAGGTGCCGACGTAGGCGACGATGCCGCGTTCATCCAGGCTTTGCAGCGAGTCGGTGGGCCGGCCTTCATAGCGGAACTCGCTGTCGTAATCGTCCTCGATGATGATCGCCCCCAGTTCGTGGGCCCGCTCCAGCAGCGCCACCCGACGCTCGTGGCTCATGGGCATGCCCAAGGGGAACTGGTGCGAGGGGGTGACATAAATCAGCCGCGTGCCGTCGGGAATGTGCTCGACCTGGATGCCTTGCGCATCGACCGGCACGCCGACCACCGTTGCGCCATGAGTCCCGAACAACAGGCGCGCCGGAGGGTAACCGGGGTCCTCCATGGCCACGAGGCTGCCCGGTTGGGTCAACACCCGGGAAATCAGGTCCAGCGCTTGCTGCGCGCCATTGCACACCACCACGTCTTCGTCCCGACAATTGACCCCGCGGGAAAATGCGATGTGCTGTGCGATTGCATTGCGCAACGCCGGCAGGCCTTCGGGCTGGCTGTAGAAACCCTTGGAACCGGCGATCTGGCGCAAGGCATGGGAGGTACAACGGCGCCAGTCGTCCTGCGGAAACTGGCCCTTGCTGGTTGCACCACCGATAAAGTCGTAGCGCAGCGAGCCTTCCAGCGTCGGGTGGCGCAAGAACGTCGGCAACTTGCGCCAGCTCTCGATGACATCGAAGCTGGCCAATTCCGAATGGCTCTGTTTACGGACGACTTTTGCCGCCCGGGCATTGACGTAGGTGCCTTTGCCGATCACCCCGGTGAGGAAGTTTTCGTAGGTCAGTTGCGCATAGGTGTCGGAAATGGTCTTGCGCGAAATCCCCAGTTGTTCGGCCAGCAAACGGCTGGGCGGCAGCTGCGTGCCGGCTGCCAGGCGCCCGGATTCAATGGCGCTGCGCAGTTGCCGGTACAGCTGGCCTGCCAGATCCTTGCGGCCGTTGATGACAACGTGAAGTTCCATACCGGCGGGGCTCCTGGGGCGATTGTGAGGCGACTGTGCGTCGCGCCAGATTACCTGCATGAGTGACTGCACAGAAGTTGTGTGGGCGAAAAACCGGCAATTGGTCTTCTGTCGGGCGGTCCATGGCTTTTTCGCTGAATTGGCTCTGTAACGCTCGTGCATCAGCGCCTAACGTGGAGATACCGATTCGCGCCACGAGGCCGCCGCCATGACCGTTCGCCTGGATTACTACAGCGCATCGCCCAAGGCGATGAAAGCCATGATCGCCATGGAGGCCTTGACCCGTGATCTGAGCATCGAACCGGCGTTGCTGAACCTGATCAAGATCCGCGCCTCGCAGCTCAATGGTTGCGCCTTCTGCACTGACATGCACTCGGTGGACGCACGTCGTATCGGCGAGACCGATCGGCGGCTGTATGCAATCGTGGTCTGGCGCGACAGCGGCTTTTTCAGCCCTCGGGAGCGGGCGGCCCTGGCCTGGACCGAAGCGGTGACCCTGCTCGCGCAAAGCCATGTGCCGGACGATGTTTATGCACTGGCCCGGGAGCAGTTCGGTGAAGGGGAACTGGTCGACCTGACGATGGCCATCAGCGCCATCAACAGCTGGAATCGCCTGGCGGTGAGCTTTCGGCAAACGCCCAGCAGTTGATTATTGGTTTGGTTTTTACCCGTTTGTCACATCAGATTCATGAACGATCAGCAGGATGAAACGGTCAAGGACAGATCGACAGGGAGTCATCGATGTCATTCATGGAATCCGCCGGGCGTCAGGGCGTGGCCGAGTACCGTTCGCCCGTAGAACACAGCAACGCCTCTCACGCACGGATAGCCGGAATCGATCCGGTGTTACTGCTGGCCTTCAGGGTCAGCGCCCGCTGTGGCTGTTTCATGCAAGCGGCCCGCAGTCTCAACATCAAGTCGACCCAGTTGCGTAAACAATTGGCGCAACTTGAAGCACAACTGCAGCGCTCGCTGTTCTGCCATTCGGGCAATGGCTTTGCCCTCAGTCGTGACGGGTTGCAGCTTCAGGCGCAGTTGATGGCCTTGGCCCGTGAGCGCGATTTGCCAGTGATCGAACAGCCGTTGGTGCGCCTGGCCGTGGCCGAGTCGATCCTGCACGACATCCTCGGTCGCGACCTGGTCTCGCTGCTGCGACGCAACGCCAGCGTGCGCCTGGACATCATCTCCCTCGACAGCGAACTGTCCCTGCGGGCGATCAGCGCCGATGTGGTGGTGTGGCTGGCGGGCACAGATTCGCCGTTACCAGGCCCCAGTTTCGCCATCACCGAGCCCCGGCGTCTGGCACGGCTGGACTACCTGCCGCACATCGCCAAACGCTATTCGCGGGTCGCGGCCCGCCCGGACAGCCTGGGCGACCTGGCCGATTTCATGCTGGTGCAATGGCAACACGACCGCCAGGTCGGCGCCTTCGGGCCGTGGAACAGTCTGGTGGAGCAGCGTCTGGCGGGAGTGGTGCAGTTGCATTCCTATGAGCTGATGCTGGAGATGATCCGCTGCAGCGCCTGTATCGGTTTGCTGCCGCACTACATGAGCCAATTCGATAGGGGGCTGGTGGCATTGCCAGGGCTCTTCAGCCAACCGATGGAGCGCCAGGTGTGGATGGCGATCAATGCCGACTCCCGAAATGAAGCTGCGGTGCAGGCGATCGTCGAGCTGATCCACAATACCTTTAATGAGCGAAGGGAGTGGTTCGAGTAGCTCGACGGATCTTCTGGCAAGAACACTTTTGTGGCGAGGGAGCTTGCTCCCGCTGGGGCGCGTAGCACCCCCAAAACCATTCAAACCGGTGCATCAGACAAACCGGGTTCTCAGAATGGGGGCTGCTTCGCAACCCAACGGGGCGGTGCGGCGTTCCGACAAGCTCCCTCGCCACAGAGGTTTGCACCGTTATAGAGTAAGCGGCCACGTACGCATCAAGGACGAAACACTCATGCCCGCCGACTCCGTCATTACCCTCGAGCGCTTCAGCGAATCCCACATCGAGGGCGTCACCGCCCTCTACAACGACCCGGCTGTGGCCCGTCAGGTGCTGCAAATGCCGTTTCAGTCCACCGAGGTCTGGCGCCAACGCCTGATGGCGGACAACGAACGGGCGGTGAAATTGGTGGCGCTGCATCAGGGCTCGGTCATCGGTAACATCGGCCTGGAACAGTTTTCGCGAATCCGCCGCAGCCATGCAGGCAGCTTCGGCATGGGGGTTGCCGTGGCTTGGCAGGGCAAGGGTGTCGGTTCGAAACTGCTGGCGGCGGCGCTTGATGTCGCCGACAACTGGATGAACCTGCAACGGGTCGAACTCTCGGTGTACGCCGACAACGAAGCGGCCATCGGCCTGTACCGGAAATTTGGCTTCGAGACCGAAGGCCTGTTTCGCGACTACGCCGTGCGTGACGGTCGGCTGGTCGATACCCTGAGCATGGCGCGCCTGCGTCGCACGCCCAAGGCCGATTGAGTCAGTCGCCCAAGGCAAACGCCACCGCCGCCTGCGCGTGCAGTTCGGTGGTGTCGAGCAAGGGCAGGGTGCTGTGCTCGGGTTTGATCAGCAGGCCGATTTCGGTGCAGCCGAGGATGATCGCCTGAGCGCCGCGTTCGGTCAGCGATTCGATTACCCGTCGATAGACCTGGCGCGACGCCTCGCTGATTATCCCGACGCACAACTCGTCATAGATGATCCGGTGCACCGCCTGACGCTCCTCGACCTCCGGCACCAGCACCGTCAGGCCCCAGTCCGTCAGGCGCGCCTTGAGAAAATCCTGTTCCATGGTGAACGCAGTCCCCAGCAAACCCACCCGCAACGCACCGGCGTCCAGTGCCGCCTGACCGGCCGGGTCGGCAATGTGCAGGAACGGAATATCGATCGCAGACTGAATCTGCCCGGCCACCTTATGCATGGTGTTGGTACACAGCACCACGCAGTCGGCACCGCCAGCCTCCAGACGTCGCGCGGCATCCACCAGAATCGCCGCCGCATCGTCCCAGCGCCCGGCATGCTGGGCCTGTTCGACAGGGCCGAAGTCGACGCTGTACATTAGCAATTTCGCCGAACGCAACGGCCCGAGGCGGTCGCGTACCTGTTGGTTGATGAGGCGGTAATACTCAGCGCTGGACTCCCAGCTCATGCCGCCGATAAGGCCGATGGTGCGCATGTCGTGCTCCTGTGAATGGCAAACCCTTGGGGAGAGTGTCCAGTGGATCCTTGTTCCGATCTATCAGGAAATTTCACATGCCGGGTGTGCTGAGCGAGAACCTGTTGGGCGGCAGACTCTGCCTGCGACTCTTGCCCCGTGCGCCTTACAGTGCGCGGGATCCGGCGCAGTCGCGAACCCTCGGGGTGACGCTGGAACGTCAGCAAGGCGTGCATGCGATCGACTCTGACCGACGGACGGATTTCGATACCTGGCCGGGCGTATTGGCGTACACGCCGGTCGGCGTGGAGGTGTTTTCCGAATCGGCCACTGGTGGCGAGTATCTGTTGATGCGGCTGGATGAGCCGTTCGCCAGTGAACTGTTACCGGTCGCCGCTCACCGCATGCAATCTTGCGGCAATCGGCGTGCGCTGACCCTGGCGCGAGATATACGGCGTCAGCTGCTCGCCACGCAGCCCGACCTGCTGGCGCTTGAGCAATGTGCCGTCGCGCTGGTTGGCGTCGCGGGTTCGATAACCGATACAACGCTGCGTGCCACGCCCAAGGCCTTCGCCCGAGTCATGGAGCAGATCGCCGAGCAGTCCCAGCACCCCCTGACGCTGGAACAATTGGCTGCCACCTATGGGCACAACGAACTGCGCTTTCTGCGCGATTTCACCCAGGCTATTGGCCTGACGCCTCACGCCTACCTCATTGAAGTGCGGCTTCAGGCCGCACGCAGGCTGATCGAGCGCACGGCTCTGCCCTTGGCCAGCATCGCTCTGGATGCCGGCTTCGCCCATCAATCCCACATGGGCAGTGCCTTTCGCAAATACCTGGCCATGACCCCTAGCCAGTACCGCTCGCGCTTTTAGTCGTACGCCGGCAGCGCGCATCTGCCATGCTCAAAGTCCGCAGCACCGCTTCAACCAAAGGAACACCGCAATGGACGACGTACAGCAACTGGGCGAGATGCTTCGCCACTACGCAGAAAGCGAAGCGCACAAGAAGCAACTGTTTGAGGCGCAATCGGCCGTGTGGGCGACGCGCATCGGGGAGTTGTTCGATCAGATCCAGCAGTGGCTGGCACCGGTCCTGGCGCCGAACCTGCTGGAAGTGAGCCGCGAGGCGTATGTCGCATCCGGGCCGAGTGTGCCGGTGGAGACGTCGACGTTCAAGACCGAGAAACTGAGCGTCGTTATCGCCGGCAAACCGGTGGAGTTTGTGCCGGACGTGATGGGCGTTGGTGGGCAGATTTCCCTTGCCGTGATGGGGTTGACCGCGGCGCGCTATGGCAGTATTTCGCTGGTGTGCCTGCCACCGTCCAGCGCCTGGCAATGGCGCAAGACCAACGGCCTGAAAGACCCGGACACGTTTGCCTTCGATGCAAACTTTTTGGCGCAGCAACTGCAGAGCCTGATTCCCCGCGAGCGCAACTAATGTCCATGTGATCGACACTCAACCCTGTGGGAACGGGCTTTTGTGGCGAGGGGGCTTGTCGGACCGCCGCACCGCCCCGTTGGGCCGCGCAGCGGACCCAGAACCTGCGAGCGCTGCGCACTCGAACGGGGCGGTGCGGCGGTCCGACAAGCCCCCTCGCCACAAGCCCGCTCCCACAGTGAATTGGGTGTACCTCAGATTTCGAGGTTGCCCCAGCCCGGTTTCAGCTCTTCCGGCGCCACCGCTTTCACGGTTTTGCCGGTCGCCAGTTCAACCCGCCGCGCCACCTCGGGATCATCGGCAAACGGAATCAGGCTGGCATCGTCCAGGCTTTCGGCCGTCTGGTGTTTCAGGCAGTACTCGATCGCCAGCCAAAGCCCCAGCACACCCAATAAATTCAACGCCATTTCGATCA
This sequence comes from Pseudomonas sp. Pseusp18, assembly GCF_059506005.1. Classification (NCBI taxonomy): domain Bacteria; kingdom Pseudomonadati; phylum Pseudomonadota; class Gammaproteobacteria; order Pseudomonadales; family Pseudomonadaceae; genus Pseudomonas; species Pseudomonas sp. Pseusp18. The sequence continues at coordinate 3,626,169 of NZ_CP169240.1, read as the reverse complement.
TGTCAGGCTCCTTGCCTCAGGCATACTGCGCTTCAAGTTCGGCCATCTTCACATCTGCAACCCGCACCGTACGCCACACGTTATAAGCCATCAGCAGCATGCCGCTGAGGAAAAACACCCCGCCGACAAACCGCACGATGAAGCCCGGATGGCTGGCCTGCAACGCCTCGACGAACGAGTAGGTCAGCGTGCCGTCGTCGTTGATCGCGCGCCACATCAAGCCCTGGGTGATGCCGTTGACCCACATCGAGGCGATGTACAGCACGGTGCCGATGGTCGCCAGCCAGAAGTGCAGGTTAATCAGCGGCACGCTGTGCATTTGCGTGCGGCCGAAGACTTTCGGAACCATGTGATAGATGGCGCCGAAGGTGATCATCGCCACCCAGCCGAGCGCGCCGGCGTGCACGTGGCCGATGGTCCAGTCGGTGTAGTGGGAGAGGGCGTTGACGGTCTTGATCGCCATCATCGGCCCTTCGAAGGTCGACATGCCATAGAAGGCCAGGGACAGCACCAGAAACCGCAGGATCGGGTCGGTGCGCAACTTATGCCAGGCCCCCGACAGCGTCATCATGCCGTTGATCATCCCGCCCCAGCTCGGCGCCAGCAGAATCAGCGACATCGCCATGCCCAGGGACTGCGCCCAGTCCGGCAGCGCGGTGTAGTGCAAATGGTGCGGACCCGCCCAGATGTACAGGGTGATCAGCGCCCAGAAGTGCACGATCGACAAACGATAGGAATACACCGGTCGACCCACCTGTTTCGGCACGAAGTAATACATCATCCCGAGAAACCCGGTGGTGAGGAAAAAGCCTACGGCGTTGTGCCCGTACCACCACTGCACCATGGCGTCGGTGGCCCCGGAGTACACCGGATACGACTTGAACCAGTCCACCGGAATCGACAGGTGATTGACCACATGCAACATGGCGATCACCACGATGAACGCACCGAAAAACCAGTTACCGACGTAGATATGTTTGGTCTTGCGGCGCACCACGGTGGTGAAGAACACGATGGCATAGGCGAGCCAGACCACCGTCATCCACACCGCGCCGGAGAACTCGATCTCGGCGTATTCCTTGGTTGTCGTGTAGCCCAGCGGCAGGCTGATCAGCATCACCACGATCACCGATTGCCAGCCCCAGAAGGTGAATGCAGCGAGTTTGTCCGAGAACAGCCGCACCTGGCAGGTGCGCTGCACGGCGTAGTAACTGGCGGCGAATTGCGCGCTGCCGGCAAAGCCGAAAATCACCAGGCTGGTGTGCAGCGGACGCAAGCGGCCGAAGGTGGTCCACGGCAGGTCGAGGTTCATCTCGGGCCATACCAGTTGCGAGGCGATCCATACCCCCATTGCCATCCCGACGACGCCCCATACCACGGTTGCCACGACGAATTGGCGGACGACCTTGTAGTTATAGGCCAGTCCGATTGTTGCTGTGCTCATGGTCAGTTCTTCCACGGTTGCAAAGTCTTGCCAGGCCACCCGGTCTGGCATGCGATGAACTGTAGAAACCCTGCCGGAAACAAAACAGTCTCAGGAAACTTTCATTTATACGGATCAGATGCGGGGCACGCCTGCGGCCATCAGTCGCGTCCTGATACGGTTTTTTAGTGTTTAGCTGAATCTGTAACACGCTGCGCTGCTGCCGCATAGTTGCACCCCAAGAACGAGCCGCAGAGTTCGATCCACCGCAACTCCTGTGGGAGCTCCTGTGGCGAGGGGGCTTGCCCCCGTTTGAGTGCGTAGCACTCACAAGATCTTCGGTGTATCAGAGATTTTGGGGCTGCTTCGCAACCCAACGGGGGAAAGCCCCCTCGCCACAGGGGCTCCCACAGGTTCTGCGCAAAATTCCTGATGAGGTGGCAGCCACATGTATCAATACGATGACTATGACCGGGCCCTGGTGTTCGAGCGAGTTGCGCAGTTTCGCGATCAGGTCGAGCGTTTCATGGCCGGCGAATTGAGCGAAGAAGAGTTCCTGCCCCTGCGTTTGCAGAACGGCCTGTATATGCAAAAACACGCCTACATGCTGCGCGTGGCGATACCTTACGGCACCCTGAACGCCAGGCAAATGCGCACCCTGGCGAGCATTGCCCGGGACTACGATCGTGGTTACGGCCACTTCACCACCCGGCAGAACATGCAGTTCAACTGGATCGAACTGGCTCAGGTCCCGGACATCCTCGAACGCCTGGCCGAGGTGGAAATGCACGCGATCCAGACCTCCGGCAACTGCGTGCGCAACATCACCACCGAAGCCTTTGCCGGTGTCGCCGCGGACGAGCTGATGGACCCGCGTCCGCTGGCGGAGATTCTGCGGCAATGGTCGACCATCAACCCGGAATTCCTGTTCCTGCCGCGCAAGTTCAAGATCGCCATCTGCTCGGCGAAACAGGACCGCGCGGCAATCATGATGCATGACATCGGCCTTTATCTTTATCGCGACGACAGTGGGCAAATGCTCCTGCGAGTGATTGTTGGCGGCGGGTTGGGGCGCACGCCGATCCTCGGTCTGCAGATTCGCGAAGGCTTGCCGTGGCAGCATTTGCTGTCTTATGTCGAGGCGGTGCTGCGGGTCTACAACCGCCACGGGCGGCGCGATAACAAGTACAAGGCGCGGATCAAGATTCTGGTCAAAGCCCTGGGGATCGAAGCGTTCGCCAAGGAAGTGGAGGAGGAGTGGCAACACCTCAAGGACGGTCCGGCGCAGTTGACCGACGTCGAGTATGAACGTGTTGCCAGCGCCTTTGTGCCACCCGATTACCGTTCACTGGTCGGCACCGACCTGGACTTCGGCACACGCCTGGCCGAGCACCCGGCGTTCGCCCGTTGGGTGACGCGTAACGTTCAGCCGCACAAGGTGCCGGGTTACGCCAGTGTGGTGCTGTCGACCAAACCGGGCATCGCCTCGCCGCCGGGAGATGTCACGGCCGAGCAAATGGACGCGGTGGCGCAATGGTCCGAGCAGTTCGGTTTCGGCGAAATACGCATCGCCCATGAACAGAACATCGTCCTGCCGGACGTGCCCAAGACCGATCTTTACGCGCTGTGGTGCCTGGCCTGCGAGCAAGGCCTGGGGAGTGCCAATATCGGCTTGCTGACCGACATCATCGCGTGCCCCGGCGGCGACTTCTGCGCCCTGGCGAATGCCAAGTCGATCCCCATCGCGCAAGCGATTCAGGCGCGTTTCGACGATCTGGATTACCTGCATGACCTGGGCGACATCAGCCTGAACATCTCCGGCTGCATGAACGCCTGCGGCCACCACCATATCGGCAACATCGGCATCCTTGGCGTCGACAAGAACGGCAGCGAGTGGTACCAGATCACCCTCGGCGGCGCCCAGGGCAAGGACAGCGCGTTGGGCAAGGTCATCGGCCCGTCCTTCAGCGCCGCCGAAGTGCCCGATGTGATTGAACGGATCATCGGCACGTTCGTGCGCTACCGCGAGAGCGAAGAACTGTTCGTCGATACCCTGGCGCGCATCGGTCTGGAGCCATTCAAGGAGCGGGTTTATCCGAAGGTGCTGGAGGTGTCGGCATGAACAATGTGCTGCGTTTGCGAGAGGGCGGCGCCGAGTGGGTGCGCGATGATCCGTGGCAGTTGATTCGTGAAACGACCGGTGAACTGCCGGCCGGGCCGCTGATCCTGCCATTACCCCAGTGGCTGGCCCTTAACGCCGACACCACGACTGCACTCGAAGGTGTCTGGCTCGGTCCTGACGACGAAGTGACAAACCTGACCCCGTGGTTTCCCGACCTGCCGCTGATTGCCCTGGACTTCCCGAGTTTTCGCGACGGACGCGCTTACAGCCAGGCCTATCTGTTGCGCACGCGATTCGGTTGGCAAGGAGAACTGCGCGCGATTGGCGATGTGCTGCGCGATCAACTCAGCCACATGCGCCAATGTGGCTTCGACAGCTTTGCCGTGCGCGAAGACAAGTCTGCCGAAGATGCGCTGAAGGGACTGGCGGGGATGAGCGTGTTGTATGGGCGTTCGGTAATCGAGCCGCGGCCGTTGTTTCGGCGGCGGTAGGGCATCGAGATCTTTTGCTTGGGCCAGTGATGGCATTTTGATAGAGTCCGCGTCTCATAAGGAGTTGGTGAAGAAAGGAGTCTGGTTTGGGCGCGGGCAAGAAGATTTTAGGGTTGATAGCGCTGTTGCTGATGGCGGCCCTGTGGGGCAGTTATTTTTACGTGTTCAAAGAGAACCGTAACGGCCAGCTCGGGGATGCGTTCGACAGCTACGCCTGGTGCGGCACGCCGCCGGCCAGCGATAGCGGCGGGCAGGGCAAGGATCAACTGTCGCTGCGCATCACCAACAACGTTCGCGGCGAGTTCATGCTCTCGGGGGCGGTTGTCGTTTCCGAGCGAACCTTTGATCGCTACGACCTGGGCCGCAACGAACTGCGGCTGCGCATGGAGCCGCTACAGTGGTCCTACGGCGTTGCGCCGATTTTCATGGAACAGGTCAAGATCAAACCCCTGAGCCGTAACCTGTCTTCAGTCAACAAAAGTGCCTACGCCGAACTTGAGTCCCGGCCCATCGACGTCCAGGGGCGTGCGACGGATTTTCCGTTCGACACCTACCGCTACGGTTACAAACCGGTGTTGTACTACCTCAAGGGTAACGAGCGTGTCGATCTGCGCTTCAAAAACGTCACCACCAGCATGCAGATGTCCAACACCTTTACGCCGATCCAGAAGTACAACCGTGTCGAGTACATCAACGAGAAAAATTCGCTGATCAGTGAGCAGGACTACAAGCCCTACGGCGCCAACGAATGCGCGTTCAGCGTCGAGCGCAAGGGCTCGTTCAAGGTGATTGTGTTGCTGTTGTTGCTGGTGATGTGCCTGCCGCTGCTACACGTGTTCTATCGCGACGAGCCGGGCATCGACTTTCTCGCGACGCTGGTGAGTATTGGCGCGATCCGGGTGTTCCTGGTGGGGCCGTTGAACGATTTCCAGTTGTATACCATCGACTTCCTGTTCGGCGCGGTGATCATCCTGGTGGGCACGGTGTCGTTGATCAAGGCGATGCGGGCCAATAGCCGGCGGGAGTTGGCAGCGAAAAGCGGGTCTTCGTGGTGATTATCGCGACCGTGGCGAGAGCTGAAAATTGTGATTTTCGATACAAAAACGCCGGGCATTAGCTATACCTGTAACTCTCGTAGGCAATACCGTTGCCGTCCTTCTGACAGGAGTTAAAGCATGAAGCTTGCGTTAATGATGAGCACACTGTGCATCGCCTCTCTTGGGGTGGCGGGTTGCGCCAGCAAAGTCGTCGAGCCAGACCAGTACTCCGGCTTTCTCAAGGACTACAGCCAGCTCAAGGAAGCCAAGTCGCCATCGGGCGCCGTGGTGATGCGCTGGGTCGATCCCAAGCTCAACGTCAACAAATACACCAGTGCCTACATCGAGCCGACTCAGCTCTATCCCAAACCGCAGCCGACAGCGAAAATCCCTCAGACCACACTGAACGGCATCACCAGCTACTACGATCAGGCGCTCAAGCGCGAACTGGGTAAATCCCTGCCACTGGCCAGCGGTCCCGGCCCAGGCGTGATCGTGGTACGTGCAGCGATTACCGCCGTCAGCAGCAAGACCGAAAGCCTCAAGCCGTATGAAGTGATCCCGATCGCCCTGGTGGCAGCGGCCGTCACCACCGCCAGCGGTGCTCGCGATCAGCAAACCGATCTGGCCACCGAAGCGGTGTTTCTCGATGGCGGCACCAACAAGGTCATCGCCCAGGTGGTGCGCAAGGGCACCGGCAAACCGCTGGAAAACGAAGCTCAGGTGATGAAAGCCGATGACGTGAAAAACGTGATCGATGGCTGGGCTTCGGACATGAATCAATCGTTTGTAAAATTCAAGTCCAAGTAACGCGGGTTTATTGTTCGCGAAGGATCGTTCCCAGGCATGGGAACGATCGATCCCCTTGGCTATTCCCCCGGGATGTCGGCCGGTATGACAGTGAGCGCAACCGGCGCCGCATGACTTTGCATTGTCTGGGCACCGACACCACAACTGGCGAAAAGCGCCATCAGGCTGAATGCCGCGACGCGAAGCAAACCTTTCATAGACGTTTCCTCATTTTCCGACGATGACATTCGGTCTGGCCTGCATGAAGGCTTTTTTTACTCTAGCAGGTGGTTGTCGCGTCAACTGTCTAATCATGCTGCTCCGTTTCAGGGAGTCAGGTTTGCTTCATTGCTTCTTCGCCTGTGCCCGCACGCGCTCTTCCTGTTCGCGCAGTTCCGGGGTGAACTCGGCACCGAAATCTTCGGCCTCGAACACCTGGCGAATTTCGATCTCGGCCTCTGTACCCGGCATCGGGTTGGGGCAGCGCTTGACCCACTCGATCGCTTCCTCTTTCGACTTCACCTGCCACAGCCAGTAGCCGGCGATCAGCTCTTTGGTTTCGGCGAACGGGCCATCGATCACTGTGCGTTTATCTCCCGAGAAGCGCACACGGGCACCTTTACTGCTGGGCTGCAGGCCATCGCAATCGATGAGGATGCCGGCCTTGGCCAGTTCCTCGTTGTAATTGCCCATTGCGGTCATCAGTTCTTCGCTGGGCATCACGCCGGCCTCGGAATCGGGGCTGGCTTTTACAATGATCATGAATCGCATGGTCTTGTCTCCGTTGAAGTTGAGTGATTCATTGCATAGTCGAATGGGCGTGACTTGAATCGACAATGCACCTAAACAAAAATTGTCCTTTTCGTTTTAGTCGATGTTGTAGAAAACAGATGTATTTTCGACATCCTCCTCGCGATCAAATATTCCTGTGAAAACCATCCAACGACCAACGGAAGGTGCCCTCCATGCCCATACTGGAACTCACTACACTGATCCCCGACCGCACTCCGGGGCAAGTCCTCGACTTCTGCCTGGAAGGCGCCAATTTCCCGAAGATCTTTCCGGAACGCGTCACGTCGCGGGGTGATATCGACCTGGATAACCTGCGCATCGAAGTCGGGCGCGAGTTTCGCTTCAGGCACTGGATGTTCAACCTGATCCCGTCGAACTGGACGGTGGTGATCCGGGAGGTCGGCGACATGCATTTCATCGATGAAATGCTCAAGGGGCCGCTGCGTGCCTTTCGTCATGAACATCGGGTGGCGGCGGGAGAGGGCGGTACGCTGTACACCGACCGCGTGACCTATGCGGCGATTGGCGGTGCTTTGACTGAAGGGCTGCTGGTGAATGCCTACATGCGGCGGATTTTCGCGGCGCGGCACCGCAATATGCTGCGGTTGCTCGGGTAGTGCACGTGCATCCAGCCCTGTTGAATTGCAGGTTTGCCTCTCCCGCCACTCATGACAATTTGTGTTTTTGCATAGGTCCCCGGCTCATTTCGTGGTTAACTTCGGCCTCGTCAAAATTCTCTACATCAACGTTCAGAAGGACTCCGTTCATGGCTCAAGTCACTCTTAAAGGCAACCCGGTTCAAGTCAACGGCCAACTGCCACAAGCCGGTTCCCAGGCGCCAGCCTTTTCCCTGGTTGCCGGCAATCTGTCCGACGTGACACTGGCGAGCTTCGCCGGCAAGCGCAAAGTGTTGAACATCTTCCCAAGCGTCGACACCCCGACCTGCGCCACCTCCGTGCGCAAGTTCAACGCCCAGGCCAATGACGTGGCCAACACCGTCGTGCTGTGCATCTCCGCCGACCTGCCGTTCGCCCAAGCCCGCTTCTGCGGCGCCGAAGGCCTGGAAAACGTACAGAACCTGTCGACTCTGCGCGGTGCCGAGTTCAAGGAAAACTACGGCGTGGCCATCGCCGATGGTCCACTCAAAGGCCTGACCGCCCGTGCCGTCGTGGTTCTGGACGAAAACGACAAGGTCCTGCACAGCGAACTGGTCAAGGAAATCGCTGAAGAACCGAACTACGACGCAGCGCTCGCCGTTCTGAAGTAAGCAAAGTTTTACAATTGTTAACGGCCTGGCTCTGTCCAGGCCGTTTTCATTTGTGCTTCAGTGTCTTAGCTAAACCTCCTGTTCCGTAAGCCAAAGGTAAATTGCCGGTAAAGGCGCTTTGCTTAATTCCCGCCAGTGCTTATCGTTCAGCCTCCCGTAGAAAAAAGCGCACGCGCCCAATGGTTGATCATTCCATGCAATCCTCCGCTTCCCGCAATCCTCGTCGCTGGCTGTTCGGCCTGCTTGTCCTGTTGGTCATCGCCGGCCTGTGCTGGAAGTTCTGGCCCGCTGGCAGCAGCCCGAAGGAGGGCGCAGGGCAGAAAGCCGTTGCCGGGCATACTGGTCGTTCGGGGGGGATGCGTCCGGGATTCGGCGGGGCGACGGGACCGGTTCCGGTGCGCGTGGCGCCGGTGGTCAAAGGCGATTTTCCGCTGTATTACAAGGCGCTGGGCACGGTCACGGCGCTGAACACCATCAATGTGCGCAGCCGCGTCGGTGGCGAACTGGTCAAGGTCTATTTCGAAGAAGGGCAGATGGTCAAGGCGGGTGACCTGCTGGCCGAGATCGATCCACGTCCTTATCAGAATGCCTTGCTCCAGGCCGAAGGCACCTTGCTGCAGAATCAGGCGCAATTGAAAAACGCCCAGGTCGACGTCGAGCGCTATCGTGGCCTGTACCGCGAAGACAGCATCGCCAAGCAAACCCTGGACACCGCCGAAGCGCTGGTCGCCCAGTATCAGGGCACGGTCAAGACCAATCAGGCGGCGGTCAACGACGCCAAGCTCAATCTCGAATTCACCAAGATCCGCGCTCCGATCGCCGGGCGCGTGGGCTTGCGGCAGCTGGACGTCGGCAACCTCGTGGCGCCCAACGACACCACGGCGCTGGTGATCATCACCCAGACCCAACCGATCAGCGTGGCGTTTACCTTGCCGGAAAACAGCCTGGACACCGTGCTGACCCGCTATCGCACTGGCGCCAAGCTGCCCGCCGAAGCCTGGGACCGTGGCGACACCCAATTGCAGGCCACCGGCGTGTTGCAGAGCCTCGATAACCAGATTGACGTCACCACCGGCACCCTGAAATTCAAGGCCCGCTACGAGAACCGCGATCAAGCGCTGTTCCCGAATCAGTTCGTCAACGTGCACCTGCTGGCCGATACCCTTAAAGATGTGGTGCTGGCGCCCTCGGCGGCGATCCAGTTCGGCACCAACGGCACGTTCGTCTATGCGCTGGACGGCGACAAGAAGGTTGCCATCCGTCAGTTGAAAGTCGGCGCCAGTGACGGGGAAAACACCGTGATTACCGAAGGCCTGGCCGTCGGTGATCGGGTGGTGCTGGAAGGCACCGACCGCCTGAAGGACGGCAGCGAAGTGGAAGTGGTCAACGACAGCAAGGATGTACCGACCACCCCGACCGAACACCTGCAAGGCAAGTCAGCCGTCACTGCGCCTGACGCGATGGCCACCGACAAGGCGAAAAAGGGCGGCGCATGAACATCTCGCGGCTGTTCATCCTTCGCCCGGTCGCCACGACCCTGAGCATGCTGGCCATTATTCTCGCCGGTGTGATCGCTTATCGGCTGCTGCCGGTGTCGGCATTACCCCAGGTCGATTACCCGACCATCCGCGTCATGACGCTCTATCCCGGCGCCAGCCCGGATGTCATGACCAGCGCCGTGACCGCGCCGCTGGAACGTCAGTTCGGTCAGATGCCCGGCCTGACCCAGATGGCTTCGACCAGTTCCGGTGGTGCCTCGGTGCTGACCCTGCGGTTCAGCCTCGACATCAATATGGACGTCGCCGAGCAGCAAGTGCAGGCGGCGATCAACGCCGCGACCAATTTGCTGCCCAAGGATCTGCCCGCGCCGCCGGTGTACAACAAGGTCAACCCGGCGGATACCCCGGTGCTGACCCTGGCCATCACTTCCAAAACCATGCTGCTGCCCAAGCTCAATGACTTGGTCGACACCCGTATGGCACAGAAAATCGCCCAGATCAGCGGCGTCGGCATGGTCACTATTGCCGGCGGTCAGCGTCAGGCGGTGCGGATCAAGGTCAACCCCGAGGCCCTGGCGGCCAACGGCCTGAACCTGTCGGACGTGCGCACCTTGATCGGTGCCTCCAACGTCAACCAGCCCAAGGGCAACTTCGACGGCCCGACCCGGGTGTCGATGCTCGACGCCAACGACCAGCTGACGTCGCCCAAGGACTACGCCAACCTGATTCTGGCCTATAAAAACGGCGCGCCGTTGCGGCTCAAGGACGTGGCACAAATCGTCGATGGCGCCGAGAACGAACGCCTGGCGGCATGGGCCAATGAAAGCCAGGCCGTGCTGCTGAACATCCAGCGTCAGCCCGGCGCCAACGTCATCGAGGTGGTTGACCGGATCAAGGCCTTGCTGCCGAGCATCACCGACAACCTGCCGGCCGGCCTCGACGTCACCGTGCTCACCGACCGCACCCAGACCATCCGCGCCTCGGTCACCGACGTGCAACACGAACTGCTGATCGCCATCGCCCTGGTGGTGATGGTCACGTTCCTGTTCCTGCGGCGGGCCAGCGCCACGATCATTCCGTCGGTGGCGGTGCCGCTGTCGTTGATCGGCACCTTCGGCGTGATGTACCTCGCCGGGTTTTCGGTCAACAACCTGACCCTGATGGCGCTGACCATCGCCACCGGTTTCGTGGTGGATGATGCGATCGTCATGCTGGAGAACATTTCTCGATTCATCGAAGAGGGCGACAGCCCGCTGCAAGCGGCGCTCAAGGGTGCCAAGCAGATCGGCTTCACCCTGATTTCCCTGACCCTGTCGTTGATCGCGGTGCTGATTCCGTTGCTGTTCATGGCCGACGTGGTGGGGCGTTTGTTCCGCGAGTTCGCGATCACGTTGGCGGTGGCGATCCTGATTTCGCTGGTGGTGTCCCTGACCCTGACGCCGATGATGTGCGCGCGGTTGCTCAAGCGTGAGCCCAAGGAAAAAGATCAGGGCTGGTTCTACCGCTCCAGTGGCGCGACCATCGACTGGATGATCGCCGCCTACGGGCGCAAGTTGCAGTGGGTGCTCAAGCATCAGCCACTGACCTTGCTGGTGGCCATCGGCACCCTGGCATTGACCGTATTCCTGTACATGGTGGTGCCCAAGGGCTTTTTCCCGGTGCAGGACACCGGGGTGATCCAGGGGATTTCTGAGGCGCCGCAGTCGATTTCCTTCGCGGCGATGAGCGAGCGCCAGCAGGAATTGGCCAAGGTGATTCTGGCTGACCCTGCGGTCGAGAGCCTGTCGTCCTACATCGGGGTCGATGGCGACAACTCGACGCTTAATAGCGGTCGGTTACTGATCAACCTCAAGTCTCACAGCCACCGCAACCTGAGCGCCACCCAAGTCATTGCCCGCTTGCAACCGGAGCTGGACAAGCTGGTCGGCATTCGCCTGTTCATGCAGCCGGTGCAGGACCTGACCATCGAAGATAGGGTCAGCCGTACTCAGTACCAGTTCAGCATGTCGTCGCCGGATGCCGAGTTGCTCAACCTGTGGAGCGGGCGTCTGGTCGAAGCCTTGGCGCAACGGCCGGAACTGACCGATGTCGCCAGCGATTTGCAGGACAAGGGTTTGCAGGTTTATCTGGTGATCGACCGCGATGCGGCGTCGCGGGTCGGCGTATCGGTGTCGAACATCACCGACGCGCTGTACGACGCCTTCGGCCAGCGGCAGATTTCCACCATTTACACCCAGGCCAGCCAGTACCGCGTGGTGCTGCAATCGCAGTCCGGCGAGAAGATCGGCCCCGATGCGCTGAACCAGATTCACGTCAAGACCAGCGATGGCGGGCAAGTGCGCCTGTCCAGCCTGGCGCATGTCGAGGAGCGTCAGGCGCAACTGGCGATCACCCACATCGGCCAGTTCCCGGCGGTGATGATGTCATTCAACCTGGCGCCCGGCGTGGCGTTGGGGCATGCGGTGCAGATCATCGATCAGGTGCAGAAAGACATCGGCATGCCGATTGGCGTGCAGACCCAGTTCCAGGGCGCGGCCGAAGCATTCCAGGCGTCTCTGTCGAGCACCTTGCTGCTGATCCTGGCGGCGGTGGTGACCATGTACATCGTGCTCGGCGTGCTCTATGAGAGCTATATCCATCCGATCACCATCCTCTCGACCTTGCCCTCGGCGGCGGTCGGCGCCTTGCTGGCGCTGCTGTTGAGCGGTAATGACCTGGGGATGATCGCGATCATCGGCATCATCTTGCTGATTGGTATCGTGAAAAAGAACGCGATCATGATGATCGACTTCGCCCTCGAGGCTGAACGTAATCAGGGCATGGACCCGCAAGCGGCGATCTATCAGGCGGCACTGCTGCGCTTCCGGCCGATTCTGATGACGACACTGGCGGCGTTGTTCGGCGCGGTGCCACTGATGCTCGCCACCGGCTCCGGCGCGGAATTGCGCCAGCCGCTGGGTCTGGTAATGGTCGGTGGCTTGCTGGTGAGTCAGGTGCTGACGCTGTTCACCACGCCCGTTATCTACTTGTACTTCGACCGCCTGGGACGCCGTTTCGGCAAGTCCGACGCCGAAGAGGTGGAAGTATGATGGCGTCGGGCGGCAAACTCACACATGCGCACGCCCTCAATGCCAGGCGCACACTTTGTGGGAGCGAGCCTCTGTGGCGAGGGGGCTTGCCCCCGTTGGGTCGCGAAGCGGCCCCAAAAACTGCAATCGAGGTGCGCCAGGTACACCGCATGCGGTGGTTTTACGACTGCTACGCAGCCGTACGGGGGCAAGCCCCCTCGCCACAGAGGTTCGCTCCCACAGGGGTGGATGTCGGGAGTGGGCATCGATGAACCTGTCCGGACCTTTCATCAAGCGCCCGGTCGCGACGATGCTGCTGAGCCTGGCGATCATGCTGCTGGGCGGCGTGAGCTTCGGCCTGTTGCCGGTATCGCCACTGCCGCAGATGGATTTCCCGGTGATCGTGGTTCAGGCCAGTCTGCCCGGCGCGAGCCCGGAGGTCATGGCCTCGACCGTGGCCACGCCGCTGGAGCGCTCCTTCGGCACCATCGCCGGGGTCAACACCATGAGCAGCCGTTCCAGTCAGGGCTCGACCCGGGTGATTCTGCAGTTCGACCTGGACCGCGACATCAACGGCGCGGCGCGGGAAGTGCAGGCGGCGATCAACGCCTCGCGCAACTTGCTGCCGAGCGGGATGCGCAGCATGCCGACCTACAAGAAGGTCAACCCGTCCCAGGCGCCGATCATGGTGCTGTCGCTGACCTCGGATGTGCTGGAAAAAGGCCAGCTCTATGACTTGGCCTCGACCATTCTGTCCCAGAGCCTGTCCCAGGTGCAGGGCGTAGGTGAAGTGCAGATCGGCGGCAGTTCGTTGCCGGCGGTGCGCATCGAACTCGAACCCCAGGCGCTCAACCAGTACGGCGTGGCGCTGGACGATGTGCGTACCACCATCGCCAACGCCAACGTGCGCCGGCCCAAGGGCTCAGTCGAAGACGGCCAGCGGCTGTGGCAGGTCCAGGCCAACGATCAACTGGAAAAAGCCAAGGATTACGAGTCGCTGATCATTCACTACGCAGACGGCGCGGCCCTGCGCCTGAAGGATGTGGCCAAGGTCAGCGACAGCGTCGAGGACCGCTATAACAGCGGGTTCTTCAATGACGACGCAGCGGTGTTGCTGGTGATCAACCGCCAGGCCGGCGCCAACATCATCGAGACGGTCAACGAGATCAAGGCGCAGTTGCCGGCATTGCAGGCGGTGCTGCCGGCCAGCGTCAAGCTGAACCTGGCGATGGACCGTTCGCCGGTGATCAAGGCCACCCTGCACGAAGCGGAAATGACCCTGCTGATTGCCGTGGCGCTGGTGATTCTGGTGGTGTTCCTGTTCCTCGGTAATTTTCGCGCCTCGCTGATCCCGACCCTGGCGGTGCCGGTATCGCTGGTGGGCACGTTTGCGGTGATGTACCTCTATGGGTTCTCCCTGAACAACCTGTCGTTGATGGCGCTGATTCTGGCCACCGGGCTGGTAGTGGACGATGCCATCGTTGTGCTGGAGAACATTTCCCGACACATCGACAAGGGCGTACCGCCGATGAAGGCCGCGTACCTCGGGGCGCAGGAAGTCGGCTTCACGCTGCTTTCGATGAACGTCTCGCTGGTGGCGGTGTTCCTGTCGATCCTGTTCATGGGCGGGATCATCGAAAGCCTGTTCCGCGAGTTTTCCATCACCCTGGCGGCGGCCATCGTGGTGTCGTTGCTGGTGTCGCTGACGCTGACGCCGATGCTCTGCGCGCGCTGGCTCAAGCCGCATACGCCGGGGCAGGAAAACCGTCTGCAACGCTGGAGCCAGCGGGCCAATGAGTGGATGGTCGGCAAATACGCCACCAGCCTCGACTGGGTGCTGCGTCATCGCCGACTGACCTTGCTCAGTCTGATCGTGACAATTGGCGTAAACATTGCGCTGTATGTTGTTGTTCCTAAAACCTTTCTTCCACAGCAAGACACCGGCCAGCTGATCGGTTTCGTGCGTGGCGATAATGGCCTGTCGTTCAGCGTGATGCAGCCGAAGATGGAAACCTTCCGCCGCGCGGTGTTGAAAGACGAAGCGGTGCAAAGCGTCGCCGGGTTCATCGGTGGCAACAACGGCACCAATAACGCGTTCATGCTGGTGCGGCTCAAGCCGATCAAGGAACGCAACCTGTCCGCGCAGAAAGTCATCGAGCGTTTGCGCAAGGAAATGCCCAAGGTGCCCGGTGCGCAGTTGATGCTGATGGCCGACCAGGACCTGCAATTCGGTGGCGGTCGCGAGCAAACCACCTCGCAGTATTCCTACATCCTGCAAAGTGGCGATCTCGGTGCGTTACGCGAGTGGTATCCGAAAGTCGTTGCCGCCTTCAAGGCCCTGCCTGAGCTGACGGCGATCGACGCCCGCGAAGGCCGTGGCGCCCAGCAAGTGACGCTGATCGTCGATCGCGACCAGGCCAAGCGGCTGGGCGTGGACATGAACATGGTCACGGCGGTGCTGAACAACGCCTATAGCCAGCGGCAGATTTCGACGATCTACGACAGCCTCAACCAGTATCAGGTGGTGATGGAGGTCAATCCGAAATACGCCCAGGACCCGGTCACCCTGAACCAGGTCAAAGTGATCACTGCTGACGGCGCGCGAATTCCGTTGTCGACCATCGCCCACTATGAAAACAGCCTGGAAGGCGACCGGGTCAGCCACGAAGGCCAGTTCGCTTCGGAAAGCATCGCCTTCGACATGGCCGAAGGGGTGACGGTGGAGCAGGGCTCGGCAGCCATCGAACGAGCGATTGCCAAGGTCGGCCTGCCGGAAGACGTGATCGCGAAAATGGCCGGCACCGCCGACGCCTTCGCCGCCGCACAGAAGAGCCAGCCGTGGATGATTCTCGGCGCGCTGGTCGCGGTGTATCTGGTGCTGGGTGTGCTGTATGAAAGCTACATTCATCCGCTGACCATTCTTTCGACCTTGCCGTCGGCCGGGGTCGGCGCGCTGCTGTCGATCTATGTGCTGGGCGGTGAGTTCAGCCTGATCTCCTTGCTCGGGCTGTTCCTGCTGATCGGCGTGGTGAAGAAAAACGCCATTCTGATGATCGACCTGGCGCTGCAACTGGAACGGCACCAAGGCCTGGAGCCGCTGGAATCGATCCGCAGCGCCTGCCTGCAACGGCTGCGACCGATTCTGATGACCACCCTGGCGGCGATCCTCGGTGCCTTGCCGCTGCTGCTGAGCCGCGCCGAAGGGGCGGAAATGCGTCAGCCGCTGGGCCTGACCATCATCGGCGGGCTGGTCTTCAGCCAGGTGCTGACCCTTTACACCACCCCGGTGGTTTACCTCTATCTCGACAAACTGCGCCATCGTTTCAACCGCTGGCGTGGGGTGCGTACCGATGCTGCTCTGGAAACTCCGCTATGACTGACCGTTCGCTTCTCAACCTGGCTGCACCGCTGATCACGGCCCGAGGCTCGCGTTTGCTGAGCTTGTCGCTGTGCGTGGCAATGCTCAGCGCCTGCGCCATCGGCCCGGATTACCAGCGCCCGCAAACCGCCGCACCTGCGCAGTACAAAGAGGCGGCCGGCTGGCGTCAGGCCAACCCCAGCGACTCGTTGGCGCGCGGTGCCTGGTGGGAGCTGTATGGCGATCAGCAGCTCAACGGCCTGATCGAAAAGCTTAACAGCGCCAACCAGACCGTTGCCCAGTCCGAGGCCCAGTTCCGTCAGGCCCAGGCCTTGGTGCGCAGTGCCCGGGGGGCATTTTTCCCGACGGTGGACCTGACTGTCAGCAAGAACCGCTCCAGCCAGGGCACCGGCAGCAGCAGTTCGAGCCTGAGCAGTTCGTCCAGCGGCATCCGTGACACTTATTCGGCACAGGCCGGGGTCAGTTGGGAAGCCGATATCTGGGGCAAATTGCGCCGAGGCCTGGAAGCCGACACGGCCAATGCCCAGGCGAGTTTTGCCGACCTGGCGGCGATGCGCCTGAGCCAGCAATCGGAGCTGGTGCAGAACTACCTGCAATTGCGGGTGATCGACGAACAGAAACGCCTGCTGGAAGCGACAGTCGAGGCCTATCAGCGCTCGCTGAAAATGACCGAAAACCAGTACCGCGCCGGCGTCTCCGGCAAGGATGCGGTGGCCCAGGCCACCACTCAGCTCAAAACCACTCAGGCGGAAATGGTCGACCTGATCTGGCAGCGCGCGCAGTTCGAGAACGCCATCGCCGTGCTGATCGGCCTGCCGCCGGCCGAATTCAGCCTGGCCGAAACCAAAGACATTCCGGCGTTGCCTCAAGTGCCGCTGAGCCTGCCTTCACAGTTGCTGGAACGCCGTCCGGACATCGCCTCCGCCGAGCGCTCGGTGATGGCCGCCAACGCCAACATCGGCGTGGCCAAAGCTGCCTATTACCCGGACCTTACCCTGAACATGAACGGCGGTTATAGCAGCAGCACCTACGCCAACTGGATCAGCCTGCCGAACCGTTTCTGGTCGGTCGGCCCACAACTGGCCATGACCCTGTTCGACGGTGGCCAGCGCTCGGCGGAGGTCGATCGCAGCGAAGCGGCCTACGACGAGACTGTCGCCAAATACCGCCAGACCGTGCTCGATGGTTTTCGCGAGGTAGAAAATTACCTGGTGCAGCTCAAGGTGCTGGAAGACGAAGCGGTCGTGCGCCAGGAAGCTCTGGATGCGGCGCGCGAGTCCCTTCGCTTGACCCAGAACCAGTACAAGGCCGGGTTGATCGCTTATCTGGATGTGGTGGTGGTTCAGGCCACGGCGTTGAACAACGAACGCAACGTGCTGAACTTGTTGCAGAGTCGGTTGATTGCCAGCGTGCAATTGATTGCCGCGCTGGGCGGTGGGTGGGACGGGCAGCTTCAGGTGAGTGACAAGCAATAACCCCGTCCCTGTGGCGAGGGAGCTTGCTCCCGCTCGGCTGCGAAGCAGTCGCAAACCGATTGATCCGGTTTTGACTGAATGTACGCGTGAGCATCTTTGGGACGGCTTCGCCGTCCAGCGGGAGCAAGCTCCCTCGCCACAATCATCTTGGTGGCCTTTTGATTACTTTGTGAGTGCGTTCGTCCGCGGAATCAGTACAATCGCCGGCTTTGCTCCCCGAGAACAAACACAGTATGGCGGGGGCTGTTGCGAGAAATCCCATGCTCATTGGTAGTTATTCCCTTACGCTGGTTTTCATATCGCTGTGCGTGGCGATACTGGCCTCTTATACCGCGCTTGACCTCACCGGACGCATCGCCACGGCCAAGGGCCAAGCGGTGCATTTATGGACGGCGGGCGGCGCTTTTGCGATGGGCATCGGCGTGTGGTCGATGCATTTCATCGGCATGCTTGCGTTCACATTGCCGATCGACCTGGGCTACGACACCACCCTCACGGCACTGTCGCTGTTGATCGCGGTGCTGTCTTGCGGCTTTGCCCTGTGGCTGGTCAGTCAGCCACGGTTGCCGGCCTGGCAACTGGCGTTCGGCGCGCTGGTCATGGGCGCTGGTATCAGCGCCATGCATTACACCGGCATGGCCGCCATGCGCATGCAGCCGGGCATCGATTACGACCCGACTCTGTTTGGCGCGTCGCTGCTGATTGCCGTCGGCGCGTCGGGCGCGGCGTTATGGATCGCTTTCCGCCTGCGCCAGCACACGCCGCATGTTCGCCTGTTCCGTGCGGGTGCTGCAGTCATCATGGGTATCGCCATCGTCGGCATGCACTATACCGGCATGGCCGCGGCGCGCTTTGCCGTCGGCAGTTTCTGTGGTGCGGCGGTCAGCGGCTTGAACGGCAAGGGGCTGGACAGCCTGGTGCTGATCACCACCTTGGCGATACTGAGCATCGCCTTGCTGACGTCGATCCTCGATGCCCGCCTGGAGGCTCGCACTGCGGACCTCGCCCATTCGCTGACCGTGGCCAACCGCGAACTCACTCAGCTGGCCCTGCACGATACCCTGACCGGTTTGCCCAACCGCATGTTGCTGGCCGACCGTATCGATCAGGCCATGTCGAAAGTGCAGGAGCAGGGCGGCTGTTTTGCGTTGATGTTCATTGATCTGGACGGCTTCAAACCGGTCAACGATGCGTTTGGCCATCACATGGGCGACCAGCTATTGCGCGAAGTTGCACTGCGCCTGCGCGAAGACCTGCGTAGCCAGGACACCCTGGCGCGGATCGGCGGCGACGAGTTCGTGTTGCTGGTGCGCCTGAACGAGCCGAACGATGCGCTGAGCCTGGCGGAGCGTCAGGTCGGGTTGATTGCGCGCTCGTTCCGGGTCGCCGAACATGACTTGCAGATTTCCGCCAGTGTCGGCATCGCGCTCTATCCGGGCAACGGTCAGACGGCCGATGAGTTGCTGATGAACGCCGATGCCGCGATGTACCACGCCAAAGGCGCCGGGAAAAACGGTCATCGCTTCTTCGACGCCTCGATGAACAGCAACGCGCGCAAACAGCTGCAATTGCTCCAGGACTTGCGCAGTGCCGTCGATCAGCAACAGTTCAAACTTTATTACCAGCCCAAATTCGACGCCGGTCATGGCCGACCGGTGGGCGCCGAGGCGTTGCTGCGCTGGGAGCATCCGACCTTGGGCCTGCTGCAGCCGGACACGTTCATTGACCTTGCGGAGAAGACCGGGCTGATCATTCCGATTGGCGAGTGGGTGCTCAACGAGGCCTGCCGGCAGATGCGCGAGTGGTACGTGCTCGGTTACACCGATTGGCGTATCGCGGTGAACCTCTCGGCCTTGCAATTCTGCCATGCGGGGCTGGTGCAGAGCGTTGCCAAAGCCCTGGCCACCCATCATCTGCCGGCCAACAGCCTGACCCTGGAAATCACCGAAACCACCGCCATGAGCGACGCCGATGCGAGCATGACGGTGTTGCAGGAGCTGTCGGAAATGGGCGTCGACCTGTCCATCGATGACTTCGGTACCGGCTATTCGAGCTTGATGTACCTCAAGCGCCTGCCGGCTAATGAGCTGAAGATCGACCGGGGTTTTGTCCGCGATCTGGAGCACGATAGTGACGACGCGGCCATTGTCTCGGCCATCGTCGCCCTGGGCCAGGCGCTGGGCCTGCGGATCGTCGCCGAAGGGGTGGAAACCGGTGTCCAGCAGGACTTCCTGACCCAGCTGGGCTGCGACTCGTTGCAGGGCTACCTGCTCGGGCACCCGCTACCGGCCGATCGCTTCATGGTCGACATTCACCGAGCGGAACAGGTTGGGGACGTCGTACCTGTAGCAGTTGCCGAGCCTGCGAGGCTGCGTTCGGCGGCGAAGCCGTCGTAAACCCTGCATGCAAGGTTGTACCGACACACCGCGATAGCCCATTTCACGACGGCTTCGCCGCCGAACGCAGCCTCGCAGGCTCGGCAGCTGCTACAAGATGTACCATGCCCCTTGATGTGGACCCATGCAAAACCCGCCAATGGCGGTTATTCTTGGCCCCGACTGCTTACGCTTGGAACGGGGGAAAGCCAGCATGGACAAAGTTATCGTCATCACCGGCGGCAGCCGTGGAATCGGCGCCGCCACGGCCCTGTTGGCCGCCGAACAAGGTTATCGGATCTGCATCAATTATCAGTCCGACGAACAGGCGGCGCTCAGTGTGCTGGAGCAAGTCCGCGCACGCGGTGCTCAAGCCATCGCCGTGCGTGCCGACGTCAGCATCGAAGACGAAGTGATCGCTCTGTTTCATCGGGTGGACACCGAACTGGGCCGGGTCACGGCGCTGGTGAACAACGCCGGCACCGTCGGGCAAAAGTCGCGAATCGACGAAATGTCGGAATTCCGCATTCTGAAAATCCTCAAGACCAACGTCCTGGCGCCGATCCTCTGCGCCAAACACGCGATTTTGCGCATGTCGCCCAAACACGGCGGGCAGGGCGGCAGCATCGTCAACGTCTCCTCGGTCGCCTCGCGTTTGGGCTCACCCAACGAGTACGTGGATTACGCCGCGTCAAAGGGGGCGCTGGACACCTTCACCATCGGCCTGTCCAAGGAAGTGGCGGGCGAGGGGATTCGCGTCAATGCGGTGCGTCCGGGTTACATCTACACCGATTTCCATGCATTGAGCGGCGATCCGGACCGGGTCAGCAAGCTGGAATCGGCGATTCCGATGGCACGCGGTGGGCGGCCGGATGAAGTGGCGGAGGCGATTGTGTGGTTGTTGTCGGATAAGGCGTCGTATGCGACCGGGACTTTCGTCGATCTTGGTGGTGGGCGGTAGAGATCAGGAGCAAGATCAAAAGATCAAAAGCAAGATCAAAAGATCGCAGCCTTCGGCCGCTCCTACGCGCCTGTGGGCGCTGTTAAAAGGACCTGACAATCCGCCCCAACGTCTCCATCGCCTTCTCCGAATCCTCGGTCCACGGGCTGCCGTAATTCAACCGGATACAATTTCTGAACCGCTGGGTCGGTGAGAAAATCGGCCCCGGTGCAATGCTGATCCCCTGCGCCAATGCCATCTGGAACAACTTCAACGAATCCATCTGCGGCGGCAGTTCCAGCCACAGGAAGTAACCGCCGGCCGGTTGGCTTACGCGGGTCTGGGCCGGGAAGTAGCGGGCGATGGCGGCGAGCATGGCACTTTGCTGTTCTTCCAGGGCGTAACGCAGTTTGCGCAGGTGCCGGTCGTAGCCGCCGTGTTGCAGGTAATCGGCGATGGCGGCCTGGGCGGGCATCGAAGCGCACAGCGAGGTCATGAGTTTCAGCCGTTCGATTTTCTGCGCATAGCGCCCGGCGGCGACCCAGCCGATGCGGTAGCCGGGGGCCAGGCTCTTGGCGAACGAACCGCAATGCATCACCAGCCCTTCGGTATCGAACGCCTTGGCCGGTTTTGGCGCCTGTTGGCCGTAATAGAGCTCGGCGTAGACGTCATCCTCGATCAGCGGCACCTGATGGCTGCGCAACAACTCCACCAGTTCCTGTTTCTTCGCCTCGGGCATGGTCGCGCCCATGGGGTTCTGGAAACTGGTCATGCACCAGCAGGCCTTGATCGGGTGCCGTTCCAGGGTCTGGGCGAGTACGCCGAGGTCGATGCCGTCTCGCGGGTGGACGGGGATTTCCACGGCTTTGAGCTTCAGCCGTTCCAGCACTTGCAGGCTGGCGTAAAACGCCGGGGCTTCGATGGCCACCAGATCGCCAGGCTCGGTGACGGCTTGCAGGCACAGGTTCAGCGCTTCCAGCGCACCGTTGGTGATCAGCAGTTCTTCCATCGGCAGCATCAGCCCGCCGACCATGTAGCGCAGGGCGATTTGCCGACGCAGTTGCGGGTTGCCCGGCGACATGTCGGTGACCACCATGCGCGGGTCCATCTCCCGGGAAGCACTGGCCAGCGAGCGGGACAAGCGCTGCAGCGGGAACAGCGTGGGGCTGGGGAAGGCCGAGCCGAAGGGTACTGTGGTCGGGTCCTTGATCGAGTCCAGCACTGAGAACACCAGTTCGCTGACGTCGACTTCGGTGGACTCGTTGACCTGGCTGCTGATCACCGGCTCCGAGAACGGGCTTGGTGCATGCGCATTGACGAAGTAGCCGGAACGCGGTCGCGCGCGGATCAGGCCACGACGTTCGAGCAGGTAATAGGCCTGGAACACCGTGGACGGGCTGACGCCGTAGGTCTGGCTGGCGTAGCGTACCGACGGCACCCGATGGCCGGGGCCAAGTACGCCGGAGCGGATCAGTTCAGCGATGTCGTCGGCGAATTTTTCGTAGCGTTTCATCGAGTGCCCGGTTAGTGAATTGTGCATTTTGTGGCGAGGGGGCTTGCCCCCGTTCGGCTGCGCAGCAGTCGTAAACCAGACTGCTCGATATATCTGAATAATGTAGGGGGCCGCTTCGCGACCCAACGGGGGCAAGCCCCCTCGCCACAGGACAAAGGATTGCATCTTAAAGGCTCAGCGGTTCATCGGTGCAACAAACCGGCTCTTGGCCACGCTATAGATGTCCGGCTCATCGCTGTCGACAATTTTGAAACTGATCGTCTGCGAGCTGCTACTTGGCCGTTCCGTGGTCATCGCCACCGACACCGGCACATCGACAATTTCACCGGGGGCCAGGCTCAGTTCGGTCTTGCCTTGCAACTGGAAGCCGTCGTCATCGACCAGCGTCAGACGGTAATCCTGACGTTGCTGGGTCTTGTTGATGACCTTCAGGCTGTAGATGTTTTCGATCTGGCCTTCACTGTTCTCGCGGAACAGGCCACGGTCCTTGCTCACGTCCAGCGACACCATCGGCCGTTCCACCAGGGCCAGGGCGAAGGCGCCGATCATCACCAACAGCACCGCGGTGTAACCGATCAGGCGCGGGCGCAGCAGGTGGGTCTTGCCACCCTGCAATTGATGCTCCGAGGTGTAGCTGATCAGCCCTCGGTCGTAACCCATTTTGTCCATGATCGAATCGCAGGCGTCGATGCATGCGGCGCAACCGATGCATTCCATCTGCAAGCCATCGCGGATGTCGATGCCGGTCGGGCAAACCTGGACGCACACCTGACAGTCGATGCAATCGCCCAGTCCGACCTCGGCGGGTTTCACTTCACGTTTGCGCGGGCCACGGTTTTCGCCGCGAGCCACGTCGTAGGAAATGGTCAGGGTGTCCTTGTCGAACATCACGCTCTGGAACCGCGCATACGGGCACATGTGCATGCACACGGCTTCACGTAGCCAGCCGGCGTTGATGTAAGTGGCGCCGGTGAAAAACAGCACCCAGAACAGGCTGACACCGCCGATTTGCAAAGTCAGCAGCTCTTCGGCCAGGGGCCGGATCGGTGTGAAGTAGCCGACAAAGGTCAGGCCGGTGAGCAGGCTGATCGCCAGCCACAAGGTGTGTTTGGCCGAGCGGCGGAGCAGTTTGTTCAGGCCCCAGGGCGCGGCTTGCAGCTTGATCCGCTGGTTGCGCTCGCCTTCGGTGATCTTCTCGCACCACATGAAGATCCAGGTCCAGGAGCTCTGCGGGCAGGTGTAACCGCACCAGACCCGGCCTGCGAACACGGTGATCGCAAACAGACCGAAGGCGGCAATGATCAGCAGCGCCGACAGCAGGATGAAATCCTGGGGCCAGAAGGTCGCGCCGAAGATGTGGAACTTGCTTTCGGACAGGTCCCAGAGCACCGCCTGGCGGCCGCCCCAGTTCAGCCACACCGTGCCGAAGAACAGCAGAAACAGAAACCCCGCGCCGCTCATGCGCAGGGTGCGGAACAGGCCGGTGAAGCTGCGGGTGTGGATCAGGTTGTCGCTGGACTTGGCCTTCATCTTTGGACGCGAAGGCTCGTTGTTTTTTATGAATGAGGCAGGTTCAACGGTTCGGACGGGGATTCTATCGCTCATGGTCTTTCGCTCATCAGCCTCCATCAGGCCTGAGCACTATGACCAGCGATCTGTTTGCATAACAGACTCAGCTAACGCAATAAAAAGCGGATCAGATGGATTGCCAACACCCGCCTGCGACAACTTGATGCACCCGCAAGGGCGGGCTGCAAGTGCCTGTGTCAGGCGCTGGCGGGGTGTGTTGATACGGGTCAGTCAAATCACCGAATCACTGTTCGTGGCCTTCAAATGCCGGCGACCGTCCACGGCGCCTGCTACGGTCAATGCATCGGCTTCTGCTTCGGTGATGTAGAAGCGCTGGCCGTCGAGGTCCACTGCCGACATGGATTTTTCCTCGTCAGTGATTATGGTGATATCAGGGCAAAGGCGAATTTCTTCGCTGTCCTCGGTGATGAAGAAGCAGGTCTGGTTTTCGATTCGCAAAGTCATAGAGGAGGCCTTTTTGCGGATTCATTAAGTGTTAGGACGCATTGGCCGGTGATTGTTCTGTGCAACCGATAGATGGCGTGAGTCGTGCTTAAGTTAGTTGACCCGTGCCGGGAGGATTCGATTCCCGAAAGACCTGGCAGATCCCTCTGAACTTTGCCGGCGCCTGTCGCTCGGAAGCTATGTAAGTTCATCCCGGGGCAGACTGCTCCGTGTGAACGATGACCAGGCACAAGAGCGTCCTTGGGGCGTAAGGAGAGATGCTCGATGACCGCTGAAAAACCCACAGAACTGAGCTACAACCCGCATATACCGCTGTCCCAGGCGTTACTGCTGCCGCGTATCGTGATTGAAAACACCATGCCGACCCTCGATGGCGGGCAATTCGCCGTTAAAGCCGTGGTCGGTCAGGACGTGGTGGTGACCAGCAAAGTGTTTGCCGACGGTCACGACAAACTGGCCGTGCGCATCCGCTGGCGTGCCGAAGGCGACGACACCTGGCAGAGCGAGGTGATGGCCGAACTGGGCAATAACGGCTGGAAGGGCCAGTTCCGTGTCGAGAAGCAGGGCCGCTATGTGTTCTGCCTTGAAGCGTGGATCGATCAGTACGCCAGCTTTTGTTATGAGCTGGAAAAAAAGCACATGGCCGGCGTCTCGGTCAGCCTGGAGCTGCAGGAAGGGCGCACTCATGTGCAGCAGGCGGCCGAACGCAGCGAAGGCCAACTGAGCGAACAACTGGCGGCGTTGCACCATGAGTTGTCCGGTCTGCTCGAAACCGAGCAGGTCGCCTTGTTTTTGCACCAACGCAGCGCGGACTTGATGGCCCAGGCCGACCATCGGCCCTTCGTGAGTCTGAGTCCTGAGTACCCGGTGGATGTTGAGCGGGAGTTGGCGCAGTTCGCCAGTTGGTATGAATTGTTCCCGCGCTCGATCACTGATGACCCGACCCGGCATGGCACCTTCAACGATGTGCATACGCGGCTGGCGATGATCCAGGACATGGGTTTCGACGTGCTGTATTTCACGCCGATCCACCCGATCGGCCGCAGCTTCCGCAAAGGCCCGAATAACTCGCTGACCGCCGGCCCTGACGATCCGGGCAGCCCTTACGCCATCGGCAGCGAAGAAGGCGGGCATGAGGCGATTCACTCGGAACTGGGCAGCCGCGAAGATTTTCGCCGGCTGGTCGCGGCGGCGGCCGAGCACGGGCTGGAAGTGGCCCTCGACTTCGCGATTCAGTGTTCCCAGGATCACCCGTGGCTCAAACAGCATCCGGGCTGGTTCAACTGGCGGCCGGACGGCACGATCAAATACGCCGAGAACCCGCCGAAGAAGTACCAGGACATCGTCAACGTCGATTTCTATGCCGTGGACGCGATTCCCAGCCTGTGGGTCGAGTTGCGCGACATCGTGGTGGGTTGGGTCGAGGAGGGCGTGAAGCTGTTTCGCGTTGATAACCCCCACACCAAACCGTTGCCGTTCTGGCAGTGGTTGATCGCCGATGTGCGGGCGCTGTACCCCGATGTGATTTTTCTGGCGGAAGCCTTTACCACGCCGGCAATGATGGCGCGTCTGGGCAAGGTCGGTTATTCCCAGAGCTACACCTATTTCACCTGGCGCAACACCAAGACCGAACTGGCGACCTATTTCACCGAACTCAACGAGTCGCCGTGGCGCGAATGCTACCGACCGAATTTTTTCGTCAATACGCCGGACATCAACCCGGCATTCCTGCATGACTCCGGGCGCCCCGGTTTTCTGATTCGTGCCGCGCTGGCGACCATGGGCTCCGGTTTGTGGGGCATGTATTCGGGCTTTGAACTGTGTGAAGCGGCGCCGGTGCCGGGTAAGGAGGAGTACCTCAATTCCGAGAAGTACGAGATTCGCCCACGGGACTTCACCGCGCCGGGCAACATCATTGCCGAAATCGCCCAGCTGAACCGCATCCGCCGGCAGAACCCGGCGCTGCACACGCACCTGGGCCTGAAGGTCTACAACGCCTGGAACGACAACATTCTGTACTTCGGCAAACGCAGTGTGGACGGCAGCAATTTCATTCTGGTGGCCGTCAGCCTCGATCCGCATAACGTCCAGGAAGCGAATTTTGAATTGCCGCTGTGGGAAATGGGCCTGCCCGACGATGCCAGCACCCAGGGCGAAGACTTGATGAACGGCCACCGCTGGACCTGGCACGGCAAGTACCAGTTCATGCGGATCGAACCGTGGCATCTGCCGTTCGGGATTTGGCGGATTACCGCTTCTTGACTGTGGCGAGGGGGCTTTTGTGGCGAGGGGGCTTGCTCCCGCTGGGTCGCGCAGCGGCCCCAGACAATATGTCAGTCACACCTCTTTTGCAGGTTTTACGACTGCTTCGCAGCCGAGCGGGAGCAAGCTCCCTCGCCACAGGTCCGGCGGTTTTATTCGAATTAAACAGGAGTTTCAAATGGCGAAGAAACCCAGGTCAGCCACCTTCATCAAAGACCCGCTCTGGTACAAGGATGCGGTGATCTACCAGGTTCACGTTAAGTCTTTTTTCGACTCCAACAATGACGGGATCGGCGACTTTCCCGGCCTTATCGCCAAACTCGATTACATTGCCGATCTGGGCGTCAACACCATCTGGCTGTTGCCGTTCTACCCCTCGCCACGACGCGACGATGGCTATGACATCGCCGAATACCGTGGCGTGCACCCCGACTACGGCACTCTGGCCGATGCCAAGCGTTTCATTGCCGAGGCCCACGAACGTGGCTTGCGGGTGATTACCGAACTGGTCATCAACCACACCTCGGACCAGCACCCGTGGTTCCAGCGCGCGCGCAAGGCCAAGCCCGGCTCGGCGGCCCGCGACTTCTATGTCTGGTCCGATAACGACCAGAAATACGACGGCACCCGCATCATCTTTCTCGACACCGAGAAGTCCAACTGGACCTGGGATCCGGTGGCCGGTCAGTATTTCTGGCACCGCTTCTATTCCCACCAACCGGACCTGAATTTCGACAACCCGCAAGTGATGAAAGCGGTGCTGTCGGTGATGCGCTACTGGCTCGACATGGGCATCGACGGCCTGCGGCTGGACGCGATCCCGTACCTGATCGAGCGCGACGGCACCAACAACGAAAACCTCCCCGAGACCCACGACGTCCTCAAGCAGATCCGCGCCGAGATAGACGCCAATTACCCCGACCGCATGCTGCTGGCCGAGGCTAATCAGTGGCCGGAAGACACTCAGTTGTATTTTGGAAACACCGACGCCAAAGGCCAGAACGGCGACGAATGCCACATGGCGTTTCACTTCCCGCTGATGCCGCGCATGTACATGGCGCTGGCCCAGGAAGATCGTTTCCCGATTACCGACATTCTGCGCCAGACACCGGAAATCCCTGCCAACTGCCAGTGGGCGATTTTCCTGCGCAACCACGATGAACTGACCCTGGAAATGGTCACCGACAAGGAGCGCGATTACCTGTGGAACTACTACGCGGCCGACCGTCGGGCGCGGATCAACCTGGGGATTCGCCGGCGTCTGGCGCCATTGATGGAGCGCGATCGTCGTCGCGTGGAGCTGCTCAACAGTCTGTTGCTGTCGATGCCCGGCACGCCGACCCTGTATTACGGCGATGAAATCGGCATGGGTGACAACATCTACCTCGGCGACCGCGACGGTGTGCGCACGCCGATGCAATGGTCAATCGACCGTAACGGCGGCTTTTCCCGCGCCGATCCGGCCAGCCTGGTGTTGCCGCCGATCATGGACCCGCAATACGGCTATCTGTCGGTTAACGTCGAAACCCAGGCCGGTGATCCTCATTCATTGTTGAACTGGACCCGGCGCATGCTCGCGATACGCAAGCAGTCCAAGGCCTTCGGTCGCGGCACGCTGAAGATGCTGTCGCCGAGCAATCGACGGATCCTGGCCTATACCCGCGAATTCACCGGGGCGGACGGCAAGCACGAGATCATTTTGTGCGTGGCCAACGTGTCCCGCAGCGCACAAGCGGCGGAGCTGGATTTGTCGGCGTATGTCGGCATGGTCCCGGTGGAGATGCTCGGCGGCAATGCGTTTCCGCCGATCGGCCAGTTGAATTTCCTGTTGACGCTGGCGCCTTACGGCTTCTATTGGTTCGGCCTGGCGGCGGAGAACCAGATGCCGAGCTGGCACGTGGAGCCGGCGCAAAGCCTGCCGGATTTCACCACCCTGGTGCTGATGAAGCGCATGGAAGAGCTGCTCGAAGCGCCGTCCCGGCACTCGCTGGAGCAGGGTATTTTGCCGAGCTGGTTGCAGAATCGCCGCTGGTTCGCCGGTAAGGACGGCACCATCGACAGCGTCAATCTCGCTTACGGCGTGCGCTTCGGCGACCCGCAGCATCCGGTGCTGTTGAGTGAAATCGACGTCACCAGCGCTGGCCAGACCAGCCGCTATCAATTGCCGTTCGGCTTTATTTCCGAGGAACAGGTTGGCGCGGCGTTGCCGCAGCAATTGGCGCTGGCCAGGGTCCGGCGCGGTCGCCAGGTCGGCCTGATCACCGACGCCTTCAGCCTCGACAGCTTTGTTCATGCGGTGTTGCAGGGGTTGCAGGCCAGCACGGTGCTGCCGTCGGACGGTGGCGAGATCCGTTTCGAGCCAACCGACGAATTGGCCAAACTGGGGCTGAGCGCCGAGTCGGAAGTGCGTTACCTGTCTGCCGAGCAATCCAACAGTTCGGTGGTGATCGGCGCCAGTCTGGTGTTGAAGTTGATCCGCAAGGTCGCGTCAGGGGTGCACCCGGAACTGGAAATGAGCGCGTACCTGACCCATGCCGGTTTCAAAAATATTTCGCCGCTGCTGGGGGCGGTGATCCGTCGCGATGCGGCGGGCTTGGACACGCTGTTGATGATCGCCCAAGGTTACTTGAGCAATCAGGGCGACGCGTGGGAATGGACCCAGAACAACCTCGAACGAGCGCTTCGCGATGAGCTCGCCGATGCCGTGTCCGAGCAGGAGCAGCACTACAACGCCCTCGGCGAGCTGAAGGATTTTGCCGGCATGCTCGGCCAGCGCCTGGGGGAGATGCATCAGGTACTGGCGACCCCAAGCGCCAACCTGGACTTTGCCCCACACATCATGAGTCAGAAAGATGCCCTGGCCTCGGCCAAGGACGTGGCGGCGCAGCTGGAGCATGCACTGAAGCTGCTCAAGCAGCATCAAACCGAACTGAGCGCGGCGGATCAGGCATTGGTCAGCCGATTGCTGGACAACAAAAAAGCCATCCTCAGCCATGTTCAGGAGTTGGGTAAAAAGACTGCTGGCGGCTTGCGTATTCGCGTCCATGGCGACTTGCACCTGGGGCAAGTGCTGGTGATCAAGGGCGATGCCTACCTGATCGATTTTGAGGGTGAACCCGCGCGGCCGCTGCGTGAGCGCCGCGGTAAACACAGCCCCTATAAAGACGTCAGCGGCGTGTTGCGCTCCTTCGATTACGCCGCGGCGATGGCGATCAATGTACACAACGTCGACAACACGGCGGATGCCCAGGCGGCGCGTCAACGGGTCGCCGATCGCTATTTGAAAGAGGCGCGACAATCATTTGTCGACGCTTATCGGCTGGCGGCAGCTAGTCTTGCTCATGCATGGCAAGATCCCGAAGGCGAGGACGCTGCGCTGGCGTTGTTCGGGCTGGAGAAGGCGGCTTATGAAGTGGCCTATGAGGCGGAAAATCGCCCCACCTGGCTACCGGTGCCGTTACACGGTTTATATGGATTATTGAGTGGGCTTAAACCCTTTTCCGATCTTGGTGGAGAGTAGTCATGAGTTTCTCGAACAAGGAACAGGGGCACGTTAAAGAGGCGCTGCTGCCCAAGGCGCGGGACATCGACGCATTGGTACGCGCCGAACATCAGGATCCCTTCTCAATTCTCGGCCCGCACGGCGATGGCGCCGGCGGGCAATTCATTCGGGCCTATCTGCCGGATGCCTTGAGTGTGCAAGTGGTGGACAAGGCCTCCGGAGAAGAACTCGGCAGCCTTGAGGCCACCCAAACCCCGGGGCTGTTCGTCGGTCATTTCGAACAGGCACGGCCCTATTTGTTGCGAACCCGTTGGGCCGGCGGCGAGCAACTGGCCGAAGACCCCTACAGCTTTGGCCCGTTACTCGGTGAGATGGACTTGTACCTGTTCGCCGAGGGCAATCACCGCGACCTGAGCGGTTGCCTCGGCGCACAGCTGAAGACGGTCGATGGCGCGGATGGCGTGCGTTTCGCCGTGTGGGCACCGAATGCCAGAAGGGTCTCGGTGGTCGGCGATTTCAACGTCTGGGACGGTCGTCGGCATCCGATGCGCCTGCGTCATCCTTCCGGTGTCTGGGAGTTGTTCATTCCGCGCCTGCAAGCGGGGGAAGCCTACAAATACGAAATCCTCGGCGCCCACGGCATTCTGCCGCTCAAGGCCGACCCGATGGCCCTGGCCACCGCGCTGCCTCCGGACACCGCATCAAAAGTCGCCTCGCCACTGAAAGTCGACTGGCAGGACCAGGACTGGATGCAGTCCCGCAGCGAGCGTCAGCGAACCAGTGCACCGCTGTCGATCTATGAGTTGCATGCCGGTTCCTGGCAATGCGAACTGGATGACCTGGGCGAAGTCGCCCGTCAGTACACCTGGCCCGAGCTGGCCGAGCGGCTGATTCCGTATGTGAAAGAGCTGGGTTTCACTCACATCGAATTGATGCCGATCATGGAACATCCGTTCGGTGGTTCGTGGGGTTATCAACTGTTGTCGCAATTCGCCCCGAGCGCCCGTTACGGCTCGCCGGATGAATTTGCCGCTTTCGTCAACGCCTGTCACCAGGCCGAAATCGGCGTGATCCTTGATTGGGTGCCGGCGCATTTCCCGACCGATGTCCATGGCCTGGCGCAGTTCGACGGCACCGCGTTGTACGAATACGGCAACCCGATGGAGGGCTTTCACCAGGACTGGGACACGCTGATCTACAACCTGGGCCGCACCGAGGTGCACGGCTACATGCTGGCGTCGGCGCTGCACTGGCTCAAGCATTTCCATGTCGATGGACTGCGGGTCGACGCAGTGGCGTCGATGCTGTATCGCGATTACTCGCGCAAGGCTGGCGAGTGGGTGCCCAACCGTCACGGCGGTCGGGAGAATCTGGAGGCCATCGATTTCCTTCGCCATCTCAATGACGTGGTGGCCCTGGAAGCACCGGGTGCACTGGTGATTGCCGAAGAGTCCACCGCGTGGCCGGGTGTCAGCCAGAGCACGCAACAGGGCGGGCTGGGTTTTGCCTATAAGTGGAACATGGGCTGGATGCACGATTCGCTGCATTACATTCAGCAGGATCCGGTGTACCGCGCCCATCATCACAATGAACTGAGTTTCGGCCTGGTGTATGCCTGGTCCGAGCGTTTCATCCTGCCGATTTCCCACGACGAAGTGGTACACGGCAAGCATTCGCTGATCGACAAAATGCCCGGCGACCGTTGGCAGAAGTTTGCCAACCTGCGGGCTTACCTGAGTTTCATGTGGACCCATCCGGGCAAGAAACTGTTGTTCATGGGCTGCGAGTTCGGCCAGTGGCGCGAATGGAATCACGATCAGCAGCTGGACTGGTACTTGCTGCAATATCCGGAACACCAGGGTGTGCGCAAACTGGTCGGCGACTTGAATCGGTTGTATCGCGAAGAGCCGGCCCTGCACGATCAGGACGATGTACCGCAGGGCTTCCAGTGGTTGATCGGCGACGACGCGATCAACAGCGTTTATGCCTGGCTACGCTGGAGCAAGGAGGGCAGGCCGGTATTGGTGGTGGCCAACTTCACCCCGGTGCCGCGTCAGTCCTACCGCGTCGGCGTGCCGTTTGCCGGGCGCTGGGTCGAGTTGATCAACAGCGACGCCGACACCTATGCCGGGTCCAATTACGGTAACGGTGGCGGGGTGTTCACCGAGGAAGAACCGAGCCATGGGCAGGCTCTTTCCCTGGTGTTGAATTTGCCGCCGTTGGCGGTGTTGATTTTGCGGCCGGAGGGGTGATCGAAAAGATCGCAGGCTTCGCCAGCTCCTACGGGATCGGGGCCGTCCCAGGTGGGCGGGACAACGCTGAACTGTAGGAGCTGCCGAAGGCTGCGATCTTTTGATCTTTTTACCACCGCATCCGCACCCCGAGGCTGCCAATCAACCCGTTCAAATCATTGTCATCCACATTGCTGCTGTAATCGGCGCTGATATACAGGCTGACCAAAGGCGTCATCCTGGCCACCAACCCCAGGCCTACGTCCACTGTCGATGAATTGCGGCTGCTGCTGATTTTGTCGACCTGATCCAGGCTCACGGTGTTGCCGGTGTACACCGTGTGCCACACGTTGGTCCGCACATAGGGTTCGACCGGCAAGCCATTGATATCGTAACTGCCTTTCAAACGTGCACCGACCCGTCCGCTCCAGGACGTCAGGTCGCTGGACGAGGCGTTGCCTGACCCGGCATACGGCGTATCCAGCGTGATGCGTTGATTGATCAACTGCGCTTGGGGTTCAACCACCCAGTTTTCGCTCAGGCCAATCGGGAAACCACCTTCCACCGACACTGTCATCGCGCTGCCTTCGGTGGTTTGTCGCACGCCCTGGTCGTTGCGGCTAAAACCGCTGACCCGGCCGCCGCTGGCCGTCAAGTCGACGTGCCAGCCTTGCGGCCCGGTCAGGCTCCAGTAGGCACCAAGGCTCTGGCCTTGAAGGTTGAGCGTGTCGTGGCTGGGGTCGGCGAGGGCGCGGCTGGTCAGCAGGCCGTTGTCGTTGCCCTGGAATTGAGCGGTGCCGCCGATCAGTCCGACCCGTTGGGTACTACCGCTGTTGCTTTGCACGGTCAGGAGCGCCGGGCCTTTGAATTCGCTGGCTCCGGGGATCGTGCCCTGGGCCAGATAATCGGTTTGGGCCTGCCGCGACGTCGGGCCATAGGCGTGGTCCCAGGCCAGGGGCGCGGCGTCTTCGATCGTCAGGCGTGAGCTGGGTAAGTCTGAGTTGACGCGTAAGCGGTCGGGATACGTGGCCAAGCCGAAGGGCAAGGTAATTGTCGGCAATTGCTGGCTGTACCAGGGCGTTGTTTCGTCCTCGGCAGACGACGCTCGCACCTCCATGGATGAGCACAGCAGGAGTGAACCGGAGACAACGCAAAAAGTGAATTTTATCTCTTGTGGGGTGAATGAAGTTCTCATGGAGGTCTACCTTGCAATCGCATGCGTATCTCGCTGTGGCGTCTCTCCTACCCCGAATGAGGGGCGACCGAATGGATTGAGGCAAGGTCCGACCCGCCCGTTTTACGGGTGTCTGGAGGCTTGCCCCTGATGGATTTCCGGGGGTAGTAAGGACTAGCTAAGAAGACCGATGGTGCTGCGTCAAGAAAATGGCCGATAAGTGGTGCGGCTATTTTAGGCTCTGTAAGTGACTGATTATTGGCGCTGATCTAAGTTGTTGTTTGTACGAAAAATCATCCTGAAAGGTGCAATCCAGACGTATTGGGTAGTGGGCTATCGGTTGCGTGACGGATGAACAGTGCAAAATTCATGAGCAAGTCCGTGACGTGATTACTGTCATTTTTTCTGCTTCAGGCAGCAGTTCTTGGCGCCTGTCGCTTGACGGTGTTACAGGCGCACCTCCACCGCCAGCGGCAAATGGTCCGACAGGTGCGTCCAGGGCTTGTAGCCGAGTATGCGTGGCTCATGACTGCTGGCATTGCGCAGGTAGATGCGGTCCAGGCGCAGCAGGGGAAACCGTGCCGGGTAGGTTTTCGCCGGGCGGCCGTGGTGGCGTTCGAATGCTTCATGCAGGTAGTCGCGTCGGGCGAGGGTAGCATTGCCTTGCAACTGCCAGTCGTTGAAGTCGCCGGCAATGATTACCGGGGCGTCGTCTGGTAACGATTCGAGCAACAGGCAGAGCAACTGCAGCTGGAGTTGTCGATGGCTTTCCAACAGGCTCAAGTGCACGCAAATGGCATGCACTTCGGCATGGCCCGGTACATCCAGGACACAGTGCAGCAAGCCGCGCCGCTCGGGGCCGGTGATCGAGACATCGAGGTTGCGAAATTCGCGGATCGGGTATTTCGACAGCAGGGCATTGCCGTGATGGCCGTCGGGGTAGACCGCGTTGCGACCGTAAGCGAAATCGCTCCACATGCTGTCGGCCAGGAATTCGTACTGCGAGGTCGGTGGCCAATCGTTGTAACGGGAAGAATGGCGGTCGTGTTCACCGACCACTTCCTGCAGGAACACCAGGTCCGCCGACGTACTGCGTACCGCTTCGCGCAGTTCCGGGAGGATGAAGCGTCGGTTGAGGGCGGTGAAACCCTTGTGAGTATTGACCGTCAGTACTCTGAGTCGGCGAATCGTCGGGGGCGTGTTCGATGGCACTGATTCGACGGCTTGGCGTTCGGCATCGTGGGTCACGTTCACTCCTCTGAATCAGGGCTGCTGTATGTATGCGACTGATGCGTGGGCGAGCAGTTCAAACACATTCACCACACCCGTAGCAGCTGTCGAGCACCGCGAGGCAGCGTTCGGTGTGGGCCGCATTCGGACGTAGCCGTCGTGAATCCGGCTGACGCGGTTTGCCTGATGCACCGTAAGTTCCGGTTTTACGACGGCTACGCCGCCGAACGCAGCCTCGCAGGCTCGGCAGCTGCTACGAGCGAGTCCGATCAGACAAACACAATTTCATACGGCAACCGCATGCGTTCCAGAATCACTCGTGGCAGTAGCGGGGCGATGCCGATCGCCGGTTCGCCGTCGAGCTGGCTGGCGTAGGCATAGGTGGCGTGGCTTTTGCGCGCGACAGTCCAGGTGTCGAGGCGTAGCTTGCGTGCGCGATGCCAAGGAAGTTGCCCGTGGTCGCGCATCGGCCAGTGCCAGGCCCAGACCGGTATTTCGTTGAGCGTCGCCCCGACCAGGGCGGCGGCCCTGGCGCTGGCCCGGCCGACAGCGTCGTGGTCGACGTTGCCGTCTTCGCGCCAGGTGGTGAATACCACATCGCCGGGGCGCAGGTAGCGGACGATGAACTGGGTCAATTCTGACTCCCGCTCGTCCAGAGCGTTGTCGGTGAAGCCGCCGCGAATCCACTTCAGGCTGTGCATCGGCAAGCCGAGCCGGCGCAAGGCTTCGACACTTTCCTGGGGGCGGAACACGCTCAGGCGTTTTTCTGACCACTGTCGCGACCCCGGATGGCTGGCGCTGCCATCGGTAATCGAGATCAGTTGCAGAGGATGACCAAGGGCGCACAACAGTTGCAGCAGGCCACCGCAAGTCACCACTTCATCGCCGGGATGCGGGGCGATTATCACCGCGCGAGCTCCAGCAGGGACCAGTGTTTCGGTGTTGATGACGGGGATGTTGTCCAGTTGTGGGGCGCTGTTCCAGATCTGCGCAGACAAGCTGTTTTCGCTGATGGAAACCGGTTTCATAGGCGCTACATCCTTGTTCTGTCTGGCCCTCAGTCGTGCGCAATGCTTGCAAGGGCGCAAGCCTGGCAGACCCGTGAAGGCGGGTAGATAGCAATGTGCGGCGCTCCGAACCCTGGATTGCCGCGGTCAGAGTATTGCCCATGAAACGCTATTCGTCGCCTCAGCCTTTGGTCTCATGCGGTTTTTTTAACCCTGGCTGTGTCAGGCTTTGCAAAAAGTCACCGAAACCGTCCCTTGGTAGCAGCTGCCGAGCCTGCGAGGCTGCGTTCGGCTGCGAAGCAGTCGTGAAGTCAAACGATGCGATCTTGCAGATATACCGTGCACTCAGGTTTTACGGCGGCTGCGCAGCCGAACGCAGCCTCGCAGGCTCGGCAGCTGCTACAGATATTATGGTGATCACTTTCACTCTTCTTCCTCATGCTGCAGTTCAAACAACAGCAGCGAACGGCCAGTAACCGAATATTGGCGACCAAACTCAAAGCGTTCCTGGCCCCGAATCGACGGTTGATTGGTATCGATCATGCAGGTCCAGAAACCGCCGTCAGGCACTTCCGGCAGCAGGAAGTTGACGATGTCATGGTGCGCGTTGACCACCAGCAGCAGGGTTGCGTCGGCACCCTTGCGGCGAATGCCGGTTTCCTGGGCGCGGCCATCGAGCAGTATGCCCATGCAGCGACCGTGACCTTCTTCCCATTGCTCATTGGACATTTCGCTGCCGTCCGGGGCCAGCCAGGTCACGTCCTTGACCCCGATGTCTTCGTTGTAATTGCCCACCAGGAAGCGCCCGCGCCGCAGGATCGGATAGGCCAGGCGCAACTTGATCAGGCGTTTGACGAACTTGAGCAGCGCCTTGCCGTCTTCGCTCAGGTCCCAATTGACCCAACCGATCTCGCTGTCCTGGCAATAGGCATTGTTGTTGCCTTTCTGGGTGCGGGCGAACTCGTCGCCGGCCACCAGCATCGGCGTACCCTGGGACAGCAGCAGCGTGGCGAAGAAGTTGCGCATCTGCCGCAGGCGCAGGGCATTGATCTCGGGATCGTCGGTGGGGCCTTCGACGCCGTGGTTCCACGACAGGTTGTTGTTGCTGCCGTCCTGATTGTTCTCGTCGTTGGCCTCGTTGTGCTTGTCGTTGTACGACACCAGATCGTTGAGGGTGAAACCGTCGTGGGCGGTGACGAAGTTCAGCGAAGCATACGGTCGACGGCCGCGCTGGTTGAACATCTCTCCGGAGGCGGTCATGCGGCTGGCGAAGTCGGCAAGCTGGCCGTCGTCACCTTTCCAGAACGCGCGCACGGTGTCGCGAAATTTGTCGTTCCATTCGACCCAGCCCGGTGGGAAGTTCCCGACCTGATAACCGCCGGGGCCACAGTCCCAGGATTCGGAAATCAATTTCACCTGACGCAGCACCGGGTCCTGACGACAGGCAACAAGGAAGCTGTGCCGTTCGTCAAAGCCGTCATGGTAGCGGCCGAGGATGGTTGCCAGGTCGAAACGGAAACCGTCCACGTGCATTTCCGTGGCCCAGTAACGCAGCGAGTCGGTGACCATTTGCAGCACGCACGGGTGGCTCAGGTCCAGGGTGTTGCCGGTGCCGGAATCGTTGATGTAGTAGCGTTTGTCGTCGGGCCTCAAACGGTAGTAAGAGGCGTTGTCGATGCCGCGCATGGACAGGGTCGGGCCTTGTTCGTTGCCCTCGGCGGTGTGGTTGTAGACCACGTCGAGGATCACTTCCAGATTGGCCTCGTGCAGGTGCGCGACCATCTCCTTGAACTCGGCGATCTTGCCGCTGGCCAGGTAGCGCGGGTCCGGGGCAAAGAACGCGATGCTGTTGTAACCCCAATAATTGGTCATGCCTTTGTGCAGCAGATGCTGGTCGTTGACGAAGGCATGGATCGGCAGCAACTCCACGGTCGATACGCCGAGCTTGCGGATATGTTCCAGCACGTCATCGACCATCAACCCGGCGAAGGTGCCGCGCAGGTTCTCGGGAACGGCGGGGTGAAGCATGCTGAAACCGCGTACGTGAGTCTCATAAATGATCGTCTTGTCCCATGGCACGCTGACCCGATGGTCATGGCCCCAGGTGTGGGCCGGGTCGATCACTTTGCACTTGGGCACGAAGGGCGCGCTGTCGCGCTCATCGAAACTGAGGTCGGCGTCGGGGTGGCCGATGGTGAAGCCGAACAACGCTTCGGACCATTTCAATTGGCCGACCAACTGTTTGGCATAGGGGTCGATCAGCAGTTTGTTCGGGTTGAAGCGATGACCGTTGGCCGGGTCGTACGGCCCGTACACGCGATAGCCGTAGATCAGCCCCGGATGGGCGTCGGGCAAGTAGCCGTGGTAGATCTCGTCGGTGTATTCCGGCAGCTCGATACGCTCCAGTTCCACCTCGCCGGCATCGTCGAAGATGCACAGTTCGACCTTGGTCGCGTTAGCCGAAAACAGCGCGAAATTGACCCCCAGGCCATCCCAGGTCGCGCCTAGCGGGAAGGGCAAGCCTTCACGGATTCGCGAGGCCTCGTGAGGTTCGGGCGCGGTTTTCTTTGGACTGGTCATAGCTGCTCCTGCAACGGTATTTTTCGAGGGCGAATGCGCTCTCGGTGGCGAGCGGGCTCGCCACGAAGTCAATCAGGACAAGACAGTGAAGCGTCAGACCTCGGGTGGTTTACGCGCGGTGCGCGGCTTTTTCACGGTGGTTTTTTCGCCCGGCGGGATCACTGCCGAAGCGGCAGCGGGTTTGGCTTTGGGCTTGGCGCGGGGTTTGGTTTCGAGGCCCTTGCCATTGACCAGCTTGCCATCGGGCTTGCCGGCCGCGGGCTTGCTTGCGGTTTTGCTGCTGCTCGTTTTGGCTGGTTTGCCGGGCGCCAGGGCTTCGGCCTCGGCGAGTTTGCAGGCCATCTCCCAATGGCGGGCTTCCTGGCCCTCGGGTTTTCCTTCGGATTCCCAGATTTGATAGGCAAATTCGCGAATGCGTTTTTCGTCGGTACTCATCGCAATGCTCCTGAACTGAACTCAAGTTTGGGTAAAGAGATTGACCGGGAAATCCCCCAGCGCGGCGCCGACCATCAGCTCCTTGTGTTTTGTGACTGCGACGCTGGTAAAAAGTCCCTTCAGATTTTCTTCGGTGGCCGTGAACGGCAATTTGATTCGGGTATCGCCCCACAGCGACGCGTCAATCTGGGGGGCGGCACTGTTTTCCAGCAGTCCGGCACAACGTATCGGTACGGCCACGATTGCCCGTTTCCCCTGCCATTCTCGAGCAAACGCCAGTACCCGGTGAGCCTGGCTGCCAATCACTTCAAGGGCTTGATAAGTGCCTTTTTGAAACAGTTCGGCATGCCCGGCACGCCGGTTCAGCGCCCGGGCGATCAAGGTTTGCTTGATGCGCCCGTTACGCCAGTTCGCCAACAGAGCGGACAGGTCAAGCGGTAGGTGCATGGCCTGCTGACGGCTGACGTAATCCACCGGCCGGCGGTTATCCGGATCGACCAGCGAGAAGTCCCAGAACTCGTTGCCCTGATAGAGATCCGGCACTCCCGGCACGGTCATTCGCAGCAAGGTTTGCGCCAATCCATTCAGTGCACCCGGGACGGCAATGCGTTGAGCGGCTGCCTCGATGGCCGCGCGCAATGGCTGACCTTCGGGGCTTAGCAGCAGGCGTTCGAGAAACCCGTGGGTCGCCTGTTCATACACCTCGTTTGATGCGCTCCAGCTGCTTTGTAACTTGGCTTCGCGCAGGGCTTTGCGTTGCCACTGCCAGAGGCGTTTGGCGTAGTCCTCGAGCGCAGGTTGATCGTCGCTACACAATTCCAGTGGCCAACTGCCGAGGATTGCTTGATACAGAATCAGTTCGTCGCCCGCCGAGGGCGCGCCGGGGTCGCTGCGCAGTTCGCCCGCGAGGGTTTGCCAGTGCTCGACCTGTTCGGCGTACCAGGCGCTGCGCTCGCTCAACACCGCCAGCCGCGCGCGGGTATCTTCACCACGTTTGTGGTCGTGGGTCGCGGTGGCCAGCAGGTTGTCGGGGAACTCGGCGAGGCGATTGGCGCAGGCGGCATGGAAGTCGGCAACCGGGGCGCTGAACTGCTCGGTGTTGTAGCCGACATCGTTGCGCGACAGCAGCACCGCCGAGCGATAAAGCGCGGTGTCTTCCACCGCTTTGGCGGCCGTCGGTGAGGTCAGTTGCTGGAAGCGCACGCAGGCATGCTTGAGCAGTTTGCGTGGACGGCCCACCGGGCGCTTGCGCCAGGGTTGGCCACCGAGCCAGCCGGCCAGGCAATCGAGCACCGGCCAGTCGGCCTCGCCAAGGGTTTGCCTGGCACCGGCCATGGCCTGCTGGAAAAACATCTCGTCCTGGGCCGCGCGACCCAACGGGCTGATGTAAGTGCGGTACACCGGGAAGTGCACGATCAGTTCCTGCAAGGCCCGCCGGATCGCGCCGAGGGTCAGGTCCCGGGTCATCAGGTCGTCCCGGGCCACTTGCAACATGGCGTGGGCAACACTTTCGAAATCGCCTGCGAGGGAGCCGTTGAGAATCTGCTGGCGCGCCAGTTGTGCCTCCTGGCGGAAATCGGCGGGCCGTTCGCTGTGCCGGCTCCAGAGTTCGCCCAAGGCCTGGGCGCCTTCGGGGTCGTGTTGCAGCAGCGACAACTGGTTCATGAATTCGTAACCGGTACTGCCATCGACGCACCAGTCGCGGTGCAGGGTTTCGCCTTCGCCGAGGATCTTTTCGACGTAGATCGGCAGGTGTCGGCCCGGTGCCAGGCGATCGACCCTGCGCCGCAGTTTGCGGCAGTAGCCCCGCGGGTCGGCGAGGCCGTCGATGTGGTCGATGCGCAGCCCGTCGACCAGACCTTCGGCCACCAGCTCGAAGATTTTTGCATGGGTCGCCTCGAACACCGCCGGCCGTTCGACGCGCAGGCCGCCCAGTTCATTGATATCGAAAAAGCGCCGCCAGTTGATGTCGTCCGCCGCGGTGCGCCAACTGGCCAGGCGATAACTCTGGCGCTCCAGCAACGTGTGCAGGCGCTGGAAACCTTCGGGGGTAAGCGAGTCGTAAGTGCTGAGGGTGTACTGGATGGCATCTAGGATGGCCGGATCGCTAGCCAGTTCGCGCAGTTCCGTTTTCAGTGGAACCGCCAGGCTGTGGGCATCGCTCTGGTAACTCAAGGTGCTGAAGCGGTCTGCCAGGGATTTGAGTCGTTCAGCCTGCTCGACATTCAATCGGTCATCGGCCTTGAGCAGTTCGCCATAGTCGGTCGGGCAAATAGGGAAGTGGTGCTCATAGTGCTCGACATGAAAGGCGCCGCGGCGGGCATCGAAACGCAAGGGCAGGGTGCCGTCCTGCAAGGCGATGCCGTAGTCGCTGCCCAGGAAGGGCAAGAGCAACTGGCCTTCCATCAACGGGTCGGGCGAGTGCCATTGAATGTCGAAGAATTCGCCGTAGGGGCTCAGCCGTCCCCATTCCAGCAAGTCGAGCCACCAGGGATTGTCGCCCCCGCCGACGGCCATGTGGTTGGAGACGATGTCGAGAATCAGCCCCATATGATGTTCGCGCAACGCAGCGACCAAACGGCGTAACGCCGCTTCGCCGCCCAGTTCAGGGTTGACCGTGGTCGGGTCTACCACATCGTAGCCGTGCATGGAGCCGGCGCGGGCGGCGAGTAGCGGCGAGGCATAGAGATGACTGATGCCCAGGCTGGAAAAATACGGCACCAGTGGCACCGCTTGATCCAGGGTGAAGCCTTGATGAAATTGCAGCCGCAGGGTCGCCCGCAGCGGCTGGCTGAGCGGTTGATTCATTGGTCACGCTCGGCCGCCTGAAGTCGCGCACAGGCGAGCAGTTCGAGGCGGCGGGCCGCATCCGGATCATCGAGCAGTGCCTCGCTGTCGCCGGGCAACCGGCGGGACCAGTTGGGGTGGGTGTCGGTGGTGCCGGGCAGGTTGGCCTGCTGTTCGATACCCAGGGCATCTTCCAGCGGCAACAACACCAACGGCGCGCGGGTATGACCGAGGAACCGGATGGCGGCGTCGAGCACTTGATCGGTTTCATGGGACTCTTCGCGAAAGTTCTGCGGGTCCTGGCTCAGCACTCGGCGCAAGCCTTCGCGCTCGCGTTCGCGATGGCGGCGCCATTCGATTTCGCCCGTGGCGTCGGTCAGGCCCAGGCGCGCGCTCCAATCGATATCGCGGCTATGCCACCAGCCATTGAGCGTCGGCAGATCATGGGTGCTGGTGGTGGCCAGGGCGTTGTCCGGCCAGTCGAGAATCGGTTTGAAGTGCGTGTTGTCCTGTTCGAACAACAGCACGCGCATGCCGAGGATCGAGCGTGCGATGAGTTTTTCACGCAGGCCATCGGGCACGGTGCCGAGGTCTTCGCCGAGGACGATGGCCTGATGCCGATGGGATTCGAGGGTCAGCAGGCGTAGCAGATCATCCACCGGATAATAGAGGTACGCTCCGTCGCTGGGCGGTGCGTCTTTAGGGATCACCCACAGCCGTTGCAGGCCCATGACGTGATCGATGCGCAGGCCGCCGGCATGGGCGAAATTGGCCCGCAGCATTTCGATGAACGCGCGAAAGCCGTTACGCACCAGACCTTCGGGGGAAAACGCGGATATCCCCCAGCCCTGGCCGGTGCGGTTGAGGATGTCGGGTGGCGCACCCACGGTCAGCGAGGCGAGTAATTCGTCCTGGCGACTCCAGGCCTGGCTGCCGCCGCCGTCAGCGCCCACCGCCAGGTCGGCGATCAGGCCGATGCCCAT
The DNA here is from genome assembly GCF_059506005.1 of Pseudomonas sp. Pseusp18. Lineage (NCBI taxonomy): Bacteria > Pseudomonadati > Pseudomonadota > Gammaproteobacteria > Pseudomonadales > Pseudomonadaceae > Pseudomonas > Pseudomonas sp. Pseusp18. The sequence goes on along the minus strand of NZ_CP169240.1, from coordinate 3,583,774 downwards.
GCCGGCACCACGGGCGGCGGTTTGTGCGCGCTCCAGGCTGCGCGCAATCAGCCATTGGCAGAATGCGTAATAGCCGATGCGGGCCGAGTTCTCTTCGGCAAATTGCGCCAGGGCGGCGCTGCGCGGGTTACGCCATTGCTCGGGCCACTCGCGCCAGTCGAGGCTTTCACCGCGCCTTGCACGGGCTTCCTGGATCGCTTCGAAGCGGCAATGATTTTCCAGCGCTTCGCCACCGGCGTGGCGGAAGCTGCTGAAGTCGGCATGCAAGGGGTGTGCGCCGTGGGTGAATCCTTCGTACAAGGCTTCCAGCAAGCGATGTTTGGCCTCGGCGGCGGTGGGCCAGTCGATCAGCGGCAATGCCTCGAGGTGCTTGAGTTCGGCGGCAAGGTCGGTGGCGTCGATTGCGGTGCGCAGGGCACGCTCGCCGAGAATTGCACCGGGCGCCGCGTACAGGCTATTGAGGAACAAACGGCTGGACGGCGAGTAAGGGCTGTAACGCTGGGTGTCGCCGCTGAACATCGCATGCAGCGGGCTGATCGCCAACGCTTCGGCGCCCCGTTCGCCGGCCACCCGGGCCAGATCTTCGAGGGCCTGGGTATCGCCGAAACCGCCATCGCCGGGGCGGCGCAGCGAATACAACTGCACGCTCAGGCCCCAGGCGCGCGGGGTTTGACTGTCAACGGCGTCGCCGACGCTGTAGCAGCGCTCGGGCGCCACCGCCAGGGTGAACGACTGATCGTCGATGCTGACGTGCTGATAACCCACCGGCACCAAACCGGGCAAAACAGCGTTGTCATCGAGCTTGAGGTTGAGCCGCGAGCCGTCTTCGAGATGGATCTCACACGGGGTTTGCGGTGCAAAGTAGTGGGCCAGATCAAGACCGACGCCAACGTCGCAGGTCAGCAGCGGCGGCAGGTGCCGGGTTTGCTGTGCCTCCTGCAGTTGCAGCAGGCTGGCGTCGATTTCCTGGGCGGTGCTGGCGGGATGGCCAAGCCCGATAAGCACTGAGCGCAGCACCGCCGGCGTGACTTTTTGTGGCCGGCCGTTGGCGTCGATCCAGTCGACGGCCAGGCCGGCTCGGCTGGCCAGTATTTCCAGTTGCGCATCGCTCATGGTCGCTCTCCATCCGGGGGTAGCAAAGGGGCTGCGGCTGTGAGGCTGACGAGCGCGCAATACGGGGCAAGGGTGCCCTGATCCAACAGACCGGCCGAGTGCGGCGGGTATTCGAACAGCAGCGTCGCGTCGGCCTGTGGGGTGTGGACCACGGCTGCGTCGCTGAGGTTCAGGTCAATGCGCAACTGACTGCCATCGCCCAGCCGCCAGCGTGCCGACACCGCGCCCTCGGCCAGTAGCTGCGCGCCCAGCGCATGGGCGCCGGGCAACTGCGGGATGATGTGTTGATGGCGGATTTGCAGCAGTCGACGATACAGCTCATGAATGGCCGGTTGCCGGGTGGCGGTCAGCTTCGGCCGCGACGCTTCGAAAGTCTGCATCGCGTTCGGGTCGGGAATCTGCTTGCGTTTGTGCGGGTCGGCAAAGGCGCTGAAGGCCGCGAATTCGTTGCGTCGACCTTCGCGCACCAACTCCGCCAGTTCACCGTGGTGGCTGGTGAAGAACAGGAACGGTTGCTCGGCGGCGAACTCATCGCCCATGAACATCAGCGGGATCATCGGCGACAACAGCAGCAACACGGTGGCGGCGTTGAGGGCCTCGGAACGGGCCAGTTGATGCAGCCGCTCGCCAAAGGCGCGGTTGCCGATCTGGTCGTGGTTCTGCAGGAACAGCACGAAGGCCGTCGGCGGCAAGTGACCGCTCGGTTCACCGCGCGGCGTACCGTGGCGGGTGATATGGCCTTGAAACACGAAACCCTGGCTCAGGCAACGGGCCAGTTGTTCGGTGGGGTTTTGCGCATAGTCGGCGTAATAGGCGTCGGTTTCACCGGTGAGCAACACGTGCAGGGCGTTATGGCTGTCGTCGTTCCACTGCGCGTCGAAACCTTGCTCCAGCAGGCTGGCCTGGTTGTGCTCGTTTTCCGCCATCAGCCACACGTGCCGCGCCGGATCGATTTGCCGGCGAACCCGTTGCGCCAGCTCTTGCAGGAAGTCCGGGTCTTCGATGGCGTGCACGGCATCCAGGCGCAGGCCGTCGAAGCGGTATTCCAGCAACCACATCAACGCATTGTCGATAAAGAAGTCACGCACCTCGCGCCGGCGAAAGTCGATGGCTGCGCCCCACGGGGTGTGTTGGTCTTCGCGGAAAAAGCCTTTGGCGTAGCGATGCAGGTAATTGCCGTCCGGGCCGAAGTGGTTGTAGACCACGTCGAGAATCACCGCCAGGCCATGGCCGTGGGCCGTGTCGATCAGGTGTTTGAGTTGTTCGGGCGAACCGTAGGAGGCCTGTGGTGCGTAAGGCAGAACCCCGTCATAGCCCCAATTGCGTTCGCCGGGAAACTGCGCCAACGGCATCAGTTCGATGGCGGTAATCCCCAACTCGACCAAGCGCGCCAGATGCTGCTCGACCTCGCTGAAACCGCCGAGCGCACCGACATGCAGTTCGTAGATCACCGCCTCGTTCCATGGCCGACCTTGCCAGGCACTGTGTTGCCAGCGATAGGCGAGGGGATCGACCACCACGCTGTGGCTGCCGATATCCCCTGCCTGCGCGCGGGAGGCCGGGTCCGGCACCTCCAGCTCGCCATCGATGTTGTAGCGGTAGCGGGTACCCGCGGGGCAGCGGGTCTTGATCACAAACCAGCCATCGGCCTGAGGCAGCAGTGGCAGGGATTGTCCGTTTTCCAGTTCAAGACTGACGTAAAACGCATCTGGCGCCCACAAGGCAAAACGCGTGTGTTCAGCGTCCAGCATGATTGCGCCGTGGGGCCAGGTTTCAAGAGTCCGTAACGGCATCGTTGAAAACCTCTTACTGTTTGCCCGATTTACCCAGCGCTTTAGCCACCAGTTGTTCGTAGAGTTCGGCGTAGGGTTCGACCGCCTTGCACCAGTTGAAAGGCGCCGCCATGGCCCGGCAACGCATGGCGTTGAGCAGGCCGGGGAAGGCGAACACCTTGAACGCGCGGCTCAGGGCTTCGCGATAGCTCTCCACGGTGGATTCGTCGAAAAGAAAACCGGTCACGCCGTTTTCAATGGTGTCGGCCAGGCCGCCGGTATTGCGCGCCACCGGCAATGAACCGAAGCGCTGGGCGTACATCTGGCTCAGGCCGCAAGGTTCGTAACGCGAAGGCATCAGCAGGAAATCACTGCCGGCAAACATCCGGCGGGCGTCGGTTTCATTGAAGCCGATGTGCACGCCGATTTGCCCGGGGAAGCGCAACGCCAGCTCACGCATGGCTTGTTCTTCTTCCGGTTCGCCACGGCCGATAATCGCGATCTGCCCGCCGTTGGCGACAATGTATTCGGCCACCGCTTCGGTCAGGTCCAGGCCTTTCTGGTAGACAAGTCGCGAGACCACGGCGAACAGCGGGCCTTCGCAATCATTCAGGCCGAACAACCGGCGAACGTGCGCCGCGTTGACTGCTTTACCGTCCCAGTCGCCGATGCCGAACGGGCAGAACAGGTGCGGATCGGTGGCTGCGTCCCAGCTTTCATCGATGCCATTGGGAATCCCGCTGAGCAGACCTTGCTGGGTCTTGGCGGCGAGAAAACCGTCGAGGCCGCAGCCGAAGGCCGGCGTGGTGATTTCCTGGGCATAGGTGGCGCTGACGGTGGTGATGTGACTCGAGTAGGCCATGCCGGCCTTGAGGAACGACATCTTGCCGTAAAACTCCATGCCTTCTTGCTGCAAGGCGTGCACGGGAATACCGAGTTCCGGGCACGAACCGAGGCTGGTGACGCCCTGGTACGCCAGATTGTGGATGGTGAACAGGGTCGGGGTGCGTTGGCCACGCCAGTGCATATAGGCAGGGGCCAGGCCGGCGGGCCAATCGTGGGCGTGCACCAGATCCGGGCACCAGTGAATTTGTGCGAGGTTGGCGGCGATATCGGCGGCCGCAAGGCCCAGGCGGGCGAAACGAATATGGTTGTCTGGCCAGTCACGGCCGTTGTTGGCGCCGTAGGGTGAACCTTCGCGCTCATACAGTTCAGGGCAGATCAACACGTAAATGACCAGGCCGTCAGGCATGTCCATGCGCCCGATCTTGCAGGGCGGCAACGCGGCGTGCCCGCCCAGTTCACCGATGATATGAATCGGATTTTCGCTGTTCAGCACTTGCGGGTAACCGGGGATCAACACCCGGACATCGTGCAGGTGAGCCATGGCTCGCGGCAGCGCGGCGGAAACGTCGCCCAGGCCACCGGTCTTCACCAGATCGGCAATCTCCGAGGTAACGAACAACACTTTCTTCTTGTTGGGATTCTGACGGACTACCGGTGCCAACGCCTTGGTGACCGGGACGCTGACCGATTTGGCGGTAAGGGCTCCCACGGTGTTGGCTTCGCCGACCTGCTGAAGAGCACGTTCTCCCTGAACATCTAACGCCGTACTGATCATATGCATCTCCCCGTGTTGTTGATCTGATTCCAGGCCTGGCACAAACGGTGTTGGCCAATTCCTGTGGCCGGGCGCAAACGCGCTACGCATCGGTGAGCAAGTGCTGCCCATGCGCTGAAGCTCAATGGGTGGAGTGGCTGTTGCAAGGAATGCACCAGTCGCTGTGCCCTACCTTTCAGCTGACCTGAAGCCAGCACCAAAAGTTTCTATTTATTTCACCGAATGACCAGTCGGTTTTATTCCCCGAAAACAGTCTAGGCCAGAACCTAGAGCGGGGTGGTCAACCGGACAAATTGTTCGACAATCGGTTGGAGGAGGGTACAAAACACACGGGCTTTATGGGGGAACGCACCGACGAAGGGCAGGTTTGTTTTTTGGAGTGGGTCAAATCGGGACCAGTAAGTCACGATAGTTGGGCACGATGGAATAGGGATTGCACCATTGCGGTGCGCAGGATTCAGGAGGGTGTGGTGGATTTGAGGGACTCTTCGCGGGCAGGCCGCGCTCTCACAGGGGAATGCATTTCACATGTGGGGGCGCGGCTTGCCCGCGAAGAACGATAATGCCGTCTCAGCCCAGCAACCGAATCGGCGCCCCGGCCGCCCAAGCCTGAATGTCCACGATCATCTGCGAAAAGAACAGCTGATAGTTCTGTCGGCTGACGTACCCGATATGGGGTGTGGCCAACACATTGTCCAGGGTTCTGAACGGGTGATGGCGGGGCAACGGCTCGTGCTCGAACACATCCAGCGCAGCACCCGCCAGACGTTGTTTCTGCAGGGCCTTGATCAGCGCCGCTTCATCGACAATCGGCCCGCGCGCAGTATTGACCAGCCATGCCGTGGGCTTCATCCAGTCCAGCGCCTGAGCGTCCACCAGCCCTCGGCTGCGCTCGCTGAGCACCAGATGGACCGACAGCACATCAGCCTGTTCGAACAGTTCCTGCTTGCTGACATAGGTCACGCCGACTTCGGCGGCCCGTTCACTGGTGAGGTTTTCGCTCCACGCAATGACGCGCATGCCGAACACCTGGCCGAATTGGGCAACCCGTTGACCGATACTGCCCAGGCCGAGGATCGCCAGCGTCTTGCCCTGCAAGTCGCCACCCAGGCCTTGCTGCCAAAAGCCCGCGCGCAAGGCGTTGGCTTCGGCCACCAGGTTGCGGGTCGCGGCCATGATCAGTGCCCAGGTCAGTTCTGGCGCGGCATGTTTGTAGCTGTCGGTGCCGCAGACCTGGATGCCCAGCGCGGCGGCGGCCTTCAGGTCCAGGGCGGCGTTGCGCATGCCGCCGGTGACCAACAGTTTGAGGGTGGGCAAGCGGCGCAGCAGGTCTTCGTCGAACCGGGTGCGCTCGCGCATCACACAGATCACCTCGAATGCGCCCAAGCGCTCGGCCAGGGTTTCGTTATCGGCCGGGTAGTCATGGATAAAACTCACCTGGCCGATGCTGTCCAGCACTGACCAGTCCACCACGTCGCGCGCTACGTCCTGCCAGTCATCGATCACCGCAATCTGCACCGCCATCAGCCTTACCTCATCAACGAACGGGATTGGTTTTGTTCAGCCAGCCGAGCAACGCCTGATGAAACTTCGCCGGCTCCTCCATCTGCGGCGCGTGGCCCAGACCCGGGAATTCAATCAGTGTCGACTGGGGGACCAGCTTCGCCACTTGCTTGCCGAGTACATCGTAATGACCGATTTTCGCCTTGACCTCGGGCGGTGCGATGTCTTTGTTGATGGCTGTGGTGTCGGAGGTGCCGATCAACAGCAGGGTCGGCACTTTCAGGTCCTTGAACTCGTAGTACACCGGCTGGTTGAAGATCATGTCGTAAATCAGCGCCGAGTTCCACGCCACCGCTGTTTTGCCCGGTCCTTTGGCCAGGCCTGCGTACATGTTCACCCAGCGGTCAAACTCGGGCTTCCAGCGGCCGTCGTAATAGGTGGTGCGTTGGTAGTCATGAATACCTTGCGCGGTCACTTTCAGCTCGCGCTCATACCATTGATCGACCGAGCGATATGGCACGCCGAGGGCTTTCCAGTCTTCCAGGCCGATGGGGTTGACCAGCGCCAGTTGTTCGACCTGATCGGGGTATTGCAGCGCATAGCGGGTGGCGAGCATGCCGCCGGTGGAGTGGCCGAGCAGGGTCGCCTTTTGTATGCCGAGGGCTTTGAGCAGTTGCTGAGTGTTGCTCGCCAGTTGCTGGAAACTGTACTGATAGTGGTCCGGTTTACTGGAGGTGCAGAAGCCGATCTGGTCCGGGGCGATGACCCGGTAACCGGCCTCGCTCAGTGCCTTGATCGAGCTGTCCCAGGTGGCTGCGCAGAAATTCTTGCCATGCATCAACACCACGCTGCGGCCGTTGGCCTTGCCTTGGGCGGCAACGTCCATGTAGCCCATTTGCAGGGATTTGCCCTGGGATTGAAAGGCGAAATGCTTGACCGTGTAGGGGTAGTCAAAGCCCTGGAGTTCCAGGCCGTATTCTGGTGTTTCGGCCTGGGCCTGGTTCTGGGCATAAACGAGAACCGGCAGTGCCGCCGTTAGCAGCAGGCCGGGTAACCAGCGGGAAAGGATGGGCGACATGGGGAAACTCCACAGGAAATCCGCCGATGCTGGATTGGCGTGATTAGGGTGACATTAAACGCAGTCAAGCCATTCCCCTCGCGATGCACTCTTTTTGTAGCAGCTGCCGAGCCTGCGAGGCTGCGTTCGGCTGCGTAGCAGTCGTCAAACCAGAGCTTTCAGTGCATCAGGCAAACTGCGTCAGCCGGATTCACGAAGGCTTCGCCGCCGAACGCAGCCTCGCAGGCTCGGCAGCTGCTACGGCGAACGCCGATACACGGGGCCTTTCGTTCAACCCATCCAGCCCAACGTGGCCATTGCCAGTACGCCATAGCGGGCACCCTTGGCGAGGGTCACGATCATCAGGAAACGCCCCAGCGGTTCGCGCATGACGCCGGCCACCAGCGTCAGCGGGTCGCCGATGATCGGTACCCAACTCAGCAGCAAGGACCAATGACCGTAGCGCAGATAATGTATTTGGGCTTGTTGAAGATGACGAGGGCTGACCGGAAACCAGCGCCGCTCGCGAAACCGCTCGATGCCGCGCCCCAGCCACCAGTTCAGCAGCGACCCCAGCACGTTGCCCAGCGTTGCCACTGCCAACAGCGACCAGAGCCAATACCGGTCGCTGAGCAACAACCCCACCAGCACCGCTTCGGACTGCAAGGGCAGCAGGCTCGCGGCGCCGAACGCCGCGAGAAACAACCCGATGTAGGCACCGAACATCAATGGGCGGGGTAGTCCGCCACCACCACGTCAGTGCCGTCCTTTTGCAGGCCGATCACCTGATAGGCGTCGCTCATGCCGTCCATTTCCATCCCGGGCGAACCCATCGGCATACCGGGGGCGGCAACTCCCAACAGATCGTCACGCTTGCTCAAGGCCAGAACTTGGTCGGCCGGCACATGGCCTTCGACAAATTTGCCGTTGATCAAAGCGGTGTGGCACGACGCCAGGCGAGGCGGCACGCCGTGTTGTTGCTTGAACTGGCTCATGTCGGTTTCAACGTGGTCTTCGACCTTGAAGCCGTTGGCTTCCAGATGGCTGACCCATTTTTTGCAGCAGCCGCAATTGGCGTCGCGGTGAACTTCGATCGGGATCAGGTCGGCGGCCTGGGTCAGGGAAGAGATGAAGAGGGCGCTCAGGGCGGCCAGACGCAGGTGGGTTCGCATGGGAGTCTCGTCTCGGGTTGCGGCCAAAAAAGATGCATTTTGACCAATTTACCTGACAAGGAGACAGGGGATTGTTTCTAAGTAATACAGAACAGCTGCGCAGCGTTCGGCCGCTCACACAGCCGAACGCACGCTTCGCCAGCAGCTACCGGTCGAGCAACTTCATGACTTCCTCCGGATAACGCAGGCCTGCCGTGGCATTGGCCGGGAATATCGCTTCAAGGGCCTGCAACTCTTCGCGGCTCAGTTTCACCTCCAGCGCGGCCACATTTTCCTCCAGGTATTTACGCTGTTTGGTGCCCGGAATCGGGATCAGGTAATCCCCTTGAGCCAAGACCCAGGCTAAGGCCAATTGGCCGGCTGTCACGCCTTTGTCGGCGGCCAGCGTTTGTACCTGCTGCACCAGCAACAGGTTTTTGGCAAAGTTTTCCCCTTGGAAACGCGGGCTGAAGCGACGGTAGTCGTCTGCAGCGAAGTCATCCGGGCTTTTCAGTGCCCCGGTCAAAAAGCCCCGGCCCAACGGACTATAAGGTACAAAGGCCACGCCCAGGCGCTGGCATGCGACCAGGCAACCGTTCTCTTCCTGATCGCGGCTCCACAGCGAATATTCACTTTGCAGGGCGCTGATCGGATGAACCTTGTTCGCTCGCTCCAGTGTGTCGACCGAGGCCTCACTCAATCCCAGGTAACGCACCTTGCCGGCCTTCACCAGTTCGGCCATGGCGCCGACGGTTTCCTCGATGGCCACCTGCGGATCGATGCGGTGCTGGTAATACAAATCCAGGGTTTCCACGCCCAGGCGCTTGAGGGTGCCGTCGATCGCTTCGCGAATGTATTCCGGGCGACCGTTGACGCCACGCGCGCCGGGGTTGGACGGGTCGCGGACAATGCCGAACTTGCTGGCCAGGAACACTTGGTCACGCTTGCCGACAATCGCCTTGCCGATCAGCTCTTCGTTGGTGTGTGGGCCGTACATGTCTGCCGTGTCGAGCAGGTTGATCCCCAACTCCAGCGCACGATGCAGCGTTGCCGTGGCTTCGCGGGTGTCCACGCCGGTGGTGTAGAAATCGGTCATGCCCATGCAGCCCAGACCGATGGCTGACACCTGTGGTCCGTTCTTGCCCAGTTGACGTGTTTGCATGAAATGAACTCCCTGTGGATGTAGGCGCTTAGTGTCGATCTCGACAGAACGAAGATAAACCGGCTAAAAGTGCTATCACTGTTCGTAATTTCTAAATAATCATCGAGTCCTGACCATGGATCGTTTAAACGCCATGCGTGTATTCACGCGAATCGTCGAGCTGGGTGGCTTCGCCAAGGCGGCGGACAGCCTGCAATTGCCGCGTGCCTCCGTGACCATTCTGATCAAGCAACTTGAGGCCCATCTGGGCGTGCAACTGCTGCAACGCACCACCCGGCAAATCAGCCTGACGCTCGATGGCGCAGCCTATTACCCGCGTTGCGTGCAGTTGCTGGCCGATCTGGAGGAAACCGAAGCCGTGTTTTCCGCTGCTCGCCACAACCCCAAAGGCCTGTTGCGAGTGGATATGCCGGCGGGAGTGGGGCGTCTGATGGTGATCCCGGCATTGCCGCAATTCACTGCACGCTATCCCTTGATCGAGCTGGAAATCGGTTTGAATGACCGGACTGTGGATCTGATCCGCGAAGGTGTCGATTGCGTGTTGCGGGGCGGCTCGGCCCTGGACGACTCACTGGTGGCGCGGCCGCTGGCCACACTGGATCAGGTCACGTGTGCGAGTCCCGAATACTTGCAGCGTTGCGGGACTCCACGGTGTCTGGAGGATCTGAAGGGGCATCAGATGGTGGAGTACTTTTCCAATAGCACAGGCAAACGCTACGGACTGGAGTTTGTCGTCGATGGGCAGTTGCGGTTGATCGACCTGCCCAAGCACGTCGCGGTCAACAGCTCCGATGGCTATCTGGCGGCGTGTGAGGCGGGATATGGCTTGGTCCAGGCTCCGTATTATCACGTTGCCCGTCAATTGAAGGAGGGACGGTTGATCGAGGTCCTGAGGGATGTGCCGCCACCGGGTATGCCGCTGACGGCGCTCTATCCTCCTCACCGCCAGTTGTCCCGGCGGGTTAGGGTGTTTGTCGACTGGCTGGTGGAGCTTTGCGCTCATTCGGATAATGGTTTTTACAGAGAAGACTCACGCTGCTAAGCGGGCCACCGATGGGGACGTCGGTGCAGCGGTGGCCTATCGTGGCGTTGGCGTTCTGCTGTAAATCGTCATGCAACTGTTGCATGTGTGCGCTGTTCAGGTTGAGTGACCGAGACTGGACACCTCGATGAAACAGGGCGAACCAGCCATTGCCACCCGGCGCGGGCATCAGGCCGGTGAAGGCGAAGCCCAGCGCCGAAAAGCTTCGCAAGTCTTGTGTGAAGTGCCGGGACAGTTCGAGTCTGGCGCAGATCATCCACTGCCTGGGCAGTTGCCAGAGCTGTTGGAGCAAGTGTCTGTTCAAGCGCGCAATGACGATATCGAACCGATGCTGGTGTTGCTTTATTTGCAAAGGCATCTCGGACCGTGACGCCATATCCCGCCGGGTTCCGAACACCGAGCACAGGTGCTTCATGAACGCCCGGTAGCGTTCAGGCCAGGGGATGTCGGGGAGCGGGCGCTCGTGTCCTTCGACCATGCGACACCCCATTACGATGGTTTCAGGGAGTGGTTCTGCGAATGGCGAAGGGACATAGTCGGGAAGCAATCCAGTGCTGTGAAAACCGATCTTTTCTGCCATGCGTTGAGTGTAGGGATGGTGGGTCACTTGCTTGATCGAGACGCTCGTGAGCCCCAGAGAACCTGACTGCCTCAATAACTCGCGGCCCAGGCGGGTTGCGATACTTTGTCCCTGTGCGGTGGGATGCACCACGCTGAGCGCCAGTTCCGCGGTATTCGAAAGCGTGTCGCGACACAATGCGGCATGCCCCAGAACGCGTGCGTCGCCCACGGCCAGCATCGATTGCCAGCGCCCCGCGGCGTGGTGTTGACTGATCATATTCGGCAGGTAGACATCCGGCTGAACGTAATGATCGCCGTAGACCTCTCGAAACAGTTGGCTCACGGCACCTGCGTCGGAGGGGCGGTAGGCGCGAAATATCAACCGGGTCATCACACAGACCCCAGCGAGGGAGTGTCATACACTCGCAAATCCACCACCCTGAGTTGTTTGCCTGAGCGAGGGTGAAGCTTCAGCTCTGTGGTTGTGCAGGTCAGCACCCGCAATTCCAGCAGACCCTCGCGGCTTAGCTCGTCGATGGCGGGGTAGTGGGCAAGCAGCGCCTCACGCAGTGCACGGCGATCCGGTTCGACGGTTTGCAAGTGAGGTTCAGGCACCCACCTCACGCTCAACAGATCTTTGTGACCGGTCTGCTCGATCAGCAATTGCCATTGCTCTGTGCGTGCTGCACGTTGAACGATCTCGTGTATTTCTTCGGTAAACAGCGACAGCACACCTACTCGTATACGTTGACTATGGGCACTGCGGCCCTTGAGGGCGAATTTACGCATCGGGGTTGCGGTCGGTTCACGCCAACAAGCACGGTCTCCTACCGGGTAACGCAGCAGCGGCATGAGCTGGCGTGTAAGGTTGGTCAGTACCAACAACCCGATGCGATCGCATTCTTCAATCACTTCACCAGTGTGTTCATCGATGATTTCCAGCAAGGTTTGTGGTTCGAATACCCGATGCTCGCCCAATGCACAGTCGCGATCGCTGGCACCAATGAGTCCGGCGTCTACGCTGGCATAGCCAATAGAGGCAATGCGTGCGTTGGGGAACACTTCTGCGAGAATTGCCAACTGCGGAGCAAACAGGCTTTCACCGCCATACAGCAGCGTCTCGACCCCGCACAAGACACGCTGATGTTGCGCCAGGTAGGCCGCGAATCGCAGTAACTGTGCCGGCACTCCAGCCAGAACATTGATCCGATGTCGTGCGATGGCATCCGCCAGTACGTCGAGCTCGACGCTTCCGGTAAACGGAAATTCACAGATAGGTCTCCCGACATGGGCCAGGGAGTCGTGGATAAACAGAAAGCTGGCGTAGAGATCCCCTGAAAAAAACAGGTTGGCCACCCGGTCGCCGTTGTTCAGTTGAACTGAGAGGCTGGCGCCGAACGTGCTGACCAAAGTTTGCCATTCCTCGGAGGAGTAAACCGCAAGTTTGCCCTGGCTGGTCGAGCCGCCGGTTTTAAATACCAGTGCGTCATCGACATCTCCGGTCAGGACTGACCAATGACTCAAGTCGTTGCTACCGGACCAATAGTCGGCCACATTGGTTAATGGCAGATCTTTTAAAGTAAGCCTGTTCGCGGGCAAGTGTTCCAGATGTTTACGGTAGAAGTCGGAGTGTTGTCTTATATAAGGTACAAGTTGTTCAAGCGAGTAAGTTGGCTTCACGGCGTTCTCTTTTATAGTGAGCGTCTTGCGTCGACTTTTTTATTTTCGTTGATCGATAATTAACGGTGTTTTGCCACTGTGTTTGTTTCGGGTGAATGCTTGTTCAGCGCATGTCGTCACCTCCACAATTAAAAGTTCAGCGCGCACCGCATTCGCCAAGGCTTCGTGGGTCAGCAGTTTTTCGTGGACCCAGGTGGCGTCTGCATCAGCGAGAACGTGCATTCGCTCGATCCCGTCGGCGGTGTGGTCCAGGACCACTTGAATGGGGGATCCCACACTGAGTTCCAGCGCTGCAGGCGCAACGAATTCCGTGCCAATGCGCACCAGCTTGCCGTGCCGCTGCAGCAGTTCGAATCGTGGCGTCTCCAGCCCGCAAGGGCAGGCTCCGGGTATCCAGCGGCCGGTGTCGCCGATGTCATATCGGCGCACGTGCTGACCTTGCCGGGCGCGGGACGTAAACAGCAGCCGGCCGATCTCATTGGTCTGTACCGGCACATCCTGTTCGAGCTGAACGATTTCCAGATGCTGGGTTTCGCTCATCAAATGGAATACGCCGTCCGCCATTGCCCGGCAGGCATGCCCCAGGGGGCCGGCATCGACGGAGCCATACATGGCGGAGCGAATCGTCGACACCCCACAACTTTCCATCAGGCGCCGACTGGCTTCTCCCGGATGTTCGCCGCCAAGGAATACTTTGCCGATACCGGCATAAGCGCGAAGTCGGGCCTGCTCTTTGAGAAACAGGCGATGCAGCGTACTGGGCATGCCGATCAGCACGGTGACACGCTGCTCCACGATCAGTCGGGCGATTTCGCTGAAGTCATCGTCCTGGGGAGCCCCCATGGGCAAATGCACAACACCCATCTGTTCAAGAATGTTGGAAAAACTGAAAAAACCACCATAAAGGTTGCCGCCGTAGAACAGGTTCATCACCCGGTCCAGGGACGGATCGAGGCCGACGCAGAACATGCCATCGGCTGCGGCGCGCATTTGTCGTTGAAAGTCTTGATAGCTGAATCCAGCCAACGCCGGCGTCCCGCTGCTTCCGCCGGAACGGAAGTACAGCTGTGCTGCGGACCCGATTGGCTGGGCCATAAAAGTGCATTTGTCCATGATCGGGTCATTAGATGTGTCAGGGGCGGGCGGAATCGGGTCGAGCGTCGCACGGCCCGTCGACACATGCGGGGGCAAACTCACCGAGAGGCGGCGACTCAGACGCGACAGCGCGTAGAGGCCATCGTGGGGCTCACCGGTGTAGCCGTCATGGATCGACTCGCAAGGCGCAATGCGGCTGACGCCGGCATTGACTAATGTTCGAACGATCTCAGGCGTTTTTGCCGGGTGGCACATCAACGCGCAGCTTTGCAGGAAGTTGCGCCAGGGCTGCAGTGTCTCGGTGAGCAGATGCTGCGGAACCGGTTTGAGCAGAATCGTACGAAACAGTGGTGACGGCGCAAGGGTCTGATGGTGCTCCCAGATGACACGCCATCCGAGGCCGCTCCACACTTGGCCGGTCTGGTTTTTGAAACATTGATCCAGCTGCACCATGGCGGTGCGGGTAGTGATTTCCGATGCTTCCTGATCTGTCGGCGTTAACGCTGGCCAGTGTGGGGCGCGACGGATGAAGGCTTCGGCCAGTCGATCTCCGAGGTTCTGCAAGACGGCCGGATCGTTGCTGTCCACCAGCACCCATTGAGGGCTGGAGCACGCCTGCTGATCCAGTCGACAGACTTCATCCACCAACGCATCGAGCGCCGAAGAGGTCGCCGCGTCAGGTGAGAGATAGGCGAAGCTGATTTTGTGTCCCCAATCGATCCAGCGACAGCCGGACGGGATCTGCTGACGGATCGATTTAAGCGCCGTTTCCCCGCCCCAGGCGGACACTCCATCGGCCTTGGCGCAGAGTTGAGCGATGCACGAGGTCTTCACCGGCAGAACCGCTACGAATTCGGCCAGTCTGCCGCTGGTGTCGCACCGCACAAGGGCGGCGAGCAACTGTGCGGTCAAACCCTGATCGCTGGAGCTGGGGCGAAGCCAATTGATGTTGCCGGCCAGCAGGCTTTCGAGGATCGCGCAGAACGCCAGCATCGGCGCATTGCCCGGGGTGATATGCACCACCAGCCCCAACGGGTGCCAGCTTTCGAAGCAGGGCTGCCGGTAGTCGATGCGTCGTAGCGAACGCGGTAGCTGGCCCAGTTCCCGCTCAAGCTTGGTGCTCAAGTTGCTGTGTTGGCAGAAATCGATCAGCCCTTGATATTGATCGTCGTCGAGGGACAGATCCAGGCTACGAGTTTGCAACTGCGTCGCAAAGCGAGCGGCGGACTCGATGACGGTCTCGCTATCGATCGGTGCGCAAAGCAGTCGCGGCAATGACTTTTGAAGGAGTTGCAGGGCGCTTTGCGGGGTGACGTCATCACGCAACTGGCCATTGATCAGGTACATATCAAGCCCCCCCGATCAGTTCTGAAGCGGCCATGGCACAGCTGCGACTGGCGGTGGTGCCGGCACGTCCATGCAGTTCGAACCAATCGGTCGTCAGGCCGCATCCGCAACTGGAGCCGGGGTGCAATGTCGCCAGATCACTCATGACCACCGCATGAGCGGGGCTGGACGAAATGTAGGGCGAAACGAACTCCAGCAAGCCGCGCTGGCCGTAGGGCTGGACAGTGAAGTCGGATGGGTTGCGCATGAAAACCTTCGAGTAGATCGGTACATGGAAACGATGGTGGGCACACTGGATATAGGGCACGGCATGCTCTACGGCGCCGTAGCCGTCCCGACAGCGGGACAGGTCGATACTCAATTGCCGGTTGACTCGGGCATATAGCTGATGCAGGGGGATTTCCTGCGCGGCCTGGGTTTTCCAGCCGCCTCCCAGAAACACCAGCGACTGGGCAGGCAACTGCAAGTCGGCCACGCTGGTGTCTTCCATGTGTTGCAGTGCATGGGAAAGGAATGCCGGAAAACCGATAATGCGAACGGGTAATCCTTCCTCGGCAAACTCCTGCAAGGCACGAATCACACCGAAAAGGTCGAATTCGTGGCCTTTTCCGGTCAGGCGCAAGCCGTAAACGACTCGGTTGACGGGGGCATAGCTGCAAAGAAACTGATCGGTGTAGGCCGTACCCAACGTGATGGCCGCTTCGGGTTCATAGCTCAGGAGCAGGTAATTGCAGGGGATGTCCGGGGTATCCCAGCCGTAATGCCTGAATATATGGCTCACCATGCCTTGTGCCGCAGTCATGCTGCGCTGGTCGTAGCGCATGCGACTCTTCTGGCCGCTGGTGCCGGAGGATGTCAGCTCCAGCGCATCTTCGCCTGTGGGGCCGAGCAGCAAATGACGTTTGAAGTAATTGGCGAAAATCGGCGGCAGCCTCGACCAGTCATCCAGTGTCTCCAGAGTATTTGCATCAAGCCCGTTTGCGTTCAGCCAGCGTTCGTATCCGGGCGTGTGATGACAATGAAACAGGCTGATTTCACCCATTGCCTGATCGAACAGGCCTTCTGGCATGGATTCCAGGCAATAGGGTTGCGTTAACGCGCAAAGCGCATCGGTGTGAGGTAGATGGATCATCAAAAGACCTGTGGGGTGGTGTCAGACGGCAAGCGTGATATGAGAGCGGCGCAGAAACAGTCGCAAGGGCGCCAGGCACAAGAGTCCCGTGAGACCGGCCATCAGGGCGAAAGCTTCAAGGCTGTCACCGGCACCCAGTGCGGCGATAATCGAGCCGCCGCCACCCATGACGGCGATGGAGATCATGCCGGTCATGGCCGAGACCAGGCCTTTGCTGTCATCGCTGGAGAACAGGGCGAGCCGGTACAGCGCGGCATTGCTCATGCCAAGACCGATGGCGTAAAGCGATAGGCAACTGACCAACAGCACCGTTGAAGCACCGGTGAGCGTTATGGTGATCAATGCAATGAGCCCGCCGCAAAATGGCCAGAGCGCATATCGAATCAGTTGGGGCAGTTCAGTGCTGGCAATCAATCGGTTGAGTATCAGATTGCCAAGAATGACGGCCGCAAATACCGGGATTTGCCACAGGCCATACTGCAGAGGAGAAAGTCCCTGGCTCTGGATCAGCAAGATTGGCGCCAAGCCGATCCAGGCAATCAACGGCAGGCTCATTAGTCCCAGGGCGACGGTAGCGCTCAGGAATTGTGTGTTGGTGAGCAACGCGGCGTATCGGCGCATAGTGCCGTTCCATTCAAAGGGCACTGCGGCCAATTGTTGACCGTCCTGGCGCACAGTGCCCACGGTTTCCGGCATGAACAGGTAAAGCCCGAGCCAGACCGTCGCGCCGCCGACACCCAACACTAAAAACATCTCCCGCCAGGAAAGCCATTCCAGTACCAGGCTGCCGAGCAGGGGGCCGAGCAGCGGGGAGAGCAGCGCAACGTTCCCCAGCAACGCCATGATTTTTACCGCGTCGGTTTCGCAGAAAACTTCTTGCAGGGCTGGATAACTGACTGCAATGACAAATCCCAGCCCCATACCCTGAATCAGACGCAAGCCGTTGAAGGCAACAATGCTCTGCGCGTAGAACGCAGCGGCACAGGCCAGGGCGAACCCGGCACAACCGAGCAGCAACAGCCGGCGGCGACCGTAGTGATCAGACAGCGGACCTATAAGCCATTGCAGAAGAATGCCGCCAATCAAATAAAGATTGAAGGCATATGGAACGTGGCTCGGGCCGGCACCCAGTTGATCGGTTACGGTCAACATGGCCGGCATGATCATGTCGCTGCCCATATAAGTCAGTAGTTCGAAAAGAGTGATTGCAAGGCAAAAGCCAAACAAATGATGGGGGCTGATATTGATTAACGGCTTGAGCATGGCATCCCTGTTTTACTCGAAGTTGGACGGCGGATTTATTTGTGATGTTCCGAGAGTAGACATTGATCCCGAACAGCTCAAACTCACGATTGAGACTTAAAGCTTCAATGGTTTTCGCTATATTTCGAGGTGTGGGAGCACGCAAAAAAAGGTGGATTTGGCTGACAGACTGATTGGAACAGTCATGTACGAAAAATGCCCGCTAGAGAGCGGGCATTTATTCAGTGGGCCAAAGAATGATTATTTTCTTACGAACGATTGGCTGAATATTCGTCGTTTATGTCAGCTGTTTTAGATCATCGATGTTGATAGTAGCCCGGTCCGCCACGGTCGTAATGGTGGCCGCCATGCCAGCCGTTATTAGGAAGAATGATGCAGCCACTCAGGGTCAGGAGGGCGAGCAGTGGAATCAGCCGTGTGATTCGACGGAGCATTTCAAAAATCCTCATGGTTATCGCCGCAATGAAGTCAAAACTCTTCATCGGCTGTAACATGAGACCCCGTTTGCAGCCTCTCATTCACACAGAACTGTAGGGGTTTGGTATGCAATCGGATACAAACCGGATACATTTTTTGGTTCAGGAACCCGTAATGACCCAGTCGCAACGTTTGAAATACTCGATTCTGATTTCCCTGGTGGTACTGGGGATCATGTTCGGCCTTTCCTGGCTGCAGAACGCAGGGTTCATCAGCGAGAAGCTGTTCCAGTACATCGCCATTGGCGTGGCGGTGGTCGTGGTGGTGATCAATGGCGTGATGCGTCGCAAGGTCAAGCCTTGAGCGACGCCTGCTGGCCTGATTGCTCACCATGAAGGACGGCTACGGCCTGTGGATGCAGGCTGTAGCTTTTGTCTGGATTGAGCGTGATCACGCCTTCACTGCACAGGCGTTTCAACACTTCGCGGACACTGAGAAAGGACAGGGGAATGTCCAGGTCCAGCAAATGACTGTGCACACCGCGCACACCCAGGCTGCGGTCGCCTTCGGCGGCGCTTAGCAAGGCGTCGATGACTTTCAGGCGAATCAGGCTGGTCCGCAGGCCAAAGCATTTGAGCAAAAACCTGATCCGTTCGTTGCCCTGGCGTTCGGTCTGTTGATTGCAAGCACCGGAGCTCATGGCGCTGCCCTTTGATGCATGGCTACCATCCGTTGGCAGTTGCGGGTTGTACATGCAAAAACTCCTTTCCAGAGCCTGATCATGAAAATGTGATGGGTGCTCTTGATCAATAAGACGAACGAGCCGGGAAATAATGAAGACCTGCATGTAGAAAATTTGTCGCCGCGACGTCAGCGCTCTGTGAGAAGAGCATTGGGGATGCCCTCAAAGACCTAATTTTTTTGGTGTTTGCTTCGTTTTTCTGGAAGGCGCATTGCGTGTCATACGTCTTTTCGATCAGGAGCGAGCGTGATTATTTCCAGGCAGTTAACCAGGTTGAGCCTGGCGGGTGTGTTTCTGGGGCTGAGCCTTGCGGCAAACGCGCGCAGTCAGCCAGAGCAGGCGACGGCCGACATCCGTCGAACCAGTTTCGGCGTACCGCATATCCGCGCCGAAAACGAGCGCGGGCTCGGCTATGGCATTGGCTATGCCTACGCTCAAGATAACTTGTGCTTGCTGGCCAATGAGATCGTCACCGTCAATGGCGAGCGTTCGCGGTATTTTGGCCCGGAGCAGGTGACGCTCGAGGAGCGCGGCAACCTGGCCAGCGATCTGTTTTTCAACTGGCTGAACACCCCCGAGGCTGTCGCCGGTTTCTGGCAGGCGCAAACTCCTGAAGTACGTGAGCTCATTGAAGGCTATGCGGCGGGTTACAACCGTTCGCTGACAGAGCGTCGAGCGCAAGGTTTACCGCAGCACTGCCAGGGCGAATGGGTGCGCGCAATTACCGCCCGGGACCTGGTCAAGTTGACTCGTCGATTGTTGGTCGAAGGCGGCGTGGGCCAGTTTGCCGAAGCACTGGCCGGCGCGACTCCGCCTAAATCCGTTGCTCATGCGGCAGGCGACCCGGCGTCGTTCCAGTTGGCGGCCTCACGCATGCAACGCTTCGTTCTGGATCGTGGCAGCAATGCCGTTGCGGTTGGCAGTGAGCGTTCGTTCAACGGTCGCGGGATGCTGCTGGCCAATCCGCATTTTCCTTGGGCGGGCGGGATGCGTTTCTATCAGATGCACCTGACCATTCCCGGCAAACTGGACGTGATGGGCGCCGCGTTGCCCGGTCTGCCGATGATTAACATCGGGTTCAATCAGCATCTGGCATGGACCCACACCGTGGATTCGTCCAAGCACTTCACCTTGTATCGCCTGCAACTCGATCCGAAGGAGCCTACCCGCTACCTGCTCGATGGCAAGTCCTTGCCGATGAAAAAGCAGACGCTGGCAGTCAGCGTGAAGCAACCCGATGGCCAGACCCGGCAGATTTCCCATGTGGTCTATAGCTCGGTGTTCGGGCCGATTGTGCAATGGCCCGGAAAACTGGACTGGAATAATCAGTTTGCCTACAGCCTGCGCGATGCCAACCTGGATAACGACCGGGTCTTGCAGCAGTGGTACGCGATGAATCGTGCCGCCAGCCTCAAGGATTTACAGGCTTCGGTGCACAAGATTCAGGGGATCCCGTGGGTCAACACCCTGGCGGTGGACGATCAGGGGCAGACGCTTTACATGAACCTGTCAGTGGTGCCGAACGTCAGTGCCGAGAAGTTGGCCAAGTGCAGCGATCCGCGAGCGGGACTACAGATGGTCCTGCTCGACGGCTCCAACAGTGCTTGTGCCTGGGACATCGACCCGCACGCCGCGCAAAAAGGTATTTATGCGGCAGACAAATTGCCGCAACTGCTGCGTAAGGATTTTGTGCAGCACTCCAACGATTCGGCCTGGATGGCCAACCCGGCACAACCGCTTACCGGTTTCTCGCCGTTGATCAGTCAGGATAGCCAGCCATTGGGGCTGCGTTCGCGCTTCGCACTGGAGCGTCTGGGCAGCTTGAACAAGGCCGGTCCTGTCGCTGCGGCGGATCTGCAACGCATGGTGATGGACGATCAGGTGTATCAGGCGGCCCTGGTGATGCCGGACCTGCTGCAATTCTGTGCCGCGGACCTCGGCACCGATGCGTCGACGCTGACGCCCTTGTGTGCGAGTCTCAAGGCTTGGGATCACCGAGTGAATCTGGACAGTGGGCTGGGCTTTGTGCATTTTCAGAACGTCATGCTGGCGTTGCAGCAAACCCCTGACTTCTGGCGTGTGGCGTTCGATCCGAAGGACCCGCAACACACCCCGAGTGGCCTGGCAACCGAACGGCCGGAAGTCGCCAAAGCGGTTCGAGCGGCGATGCTGGCTTCGGTAGAGAAGGTCGAGACCCTTGGCCTGAAGGCCGACAGCCGCTGGGGAGATATCCAGGTGGCCAGCAGTGGCGGGCAGCAAACGCCGATCCACGGCGGGCCGGGCACGCTGGGTGTGTATAACGCTATTCAAAGTGTGCCGAGAACCGACGGCAAGCGCGAAGTTGTCAGTGGCACCAGCTATTTGCAGGTGGTGACGTTCGATGACAAAGGGCCGCAGGCCCAGGGTTTGCTGGCATTCTCGTTGTCCAGTGACCCGGCGTCGAAGTATTCCCGAGACCAGACACAGGCCTTTTCGAAGAAACAGTTGAGTGTGTTGCCGTTCACTGAGCAGCAGATCACGGCTGATCCGCAGTACCAGGCTCAGACGATCCGCGAGCAGGATGAAAAGGTGGGGAAGATCGTCGCGCAGTAACAGCAACAGCGTTTAAATGAAAAGTGAAGGCCGCACCCCGCAAGGGTGGCGGCCTTCAGCTTTTTGGGGCTTGTTGTGGCATCGAGTTGAGGACCGGATTGCCGTCCTGGTTGCGGGTCAGGTAGACCGGCAGCACCTTGGGCAACGAAGCCACCAGGCTGTTGAGCTCTTTGATGTTGTAGATACCGCCGAGGCGAATCGAACCAGCGCTGTGGTCCGCGAGCATCACCGGTTTGTTCAGATAACGATTGATCAGGGGCAGGGCATCGGTCAGCGCCAGGTTATCAAGCACCAGTTTGCCGCTGCGCCAGGCCAGCGACTGGTCGTTGGCATAGGTCTGGCTGACTTGCGGGGTGAAGTCACCGTGTCTGTAACGCGCCTGCATCGCAGGTTCCAGACGTAGACCGTCGCCGGGCAGGGTATCGTTGCTGGTCACCAGCACGGAACCCTCGATCAGGTTCACGCGGACCTGGTCTTCATACATCCAGACGTTGAATTGGGTGCCGGTGACGCGAATCCTGCCGTCGCCCGCCCTGACAATGAACGGGTGCTGGGCATCGTGGCTGACGCTGAAGAAGGCTTCGCCTTTTTTCAGCGTGACACGTCGTTGATCCTTGTAATTGCTGAACGTCAGTTCACTGCCCAGGTTCAGCTCCACCTGGCTGCCGTCGCCCAGCGTGACCTGACGAACATTATCGGTCGCCTCGAAATGCTGGTAGGCATTGGGCAGCCACCCCAGGTTCCATCCGGTATACGCCGCCAGGGGCAGCGCCAGGGCGCAGACGGTGGCGGCGATGCCGAAGGTGCGCCAGGGCGTTGCCGGTTTGAGCCGAACAGCCGGTGTGGCGGATTCGGGACGAGGCAAATCCCCCGCAACATCCCAGATCTCCAGCATGGCTTCGTACTCGAAGGCGTGCAGCGGATGAGCATCACGCCATTGCTCGAACGCCAGGCGTTCCTCGGCCGTGCAGTCGGTGGCATGCAGACGCATGCACCAGTGCGCAGCGGCATCGGTGATGGCGTCGTATTGGGCTTGGGAGAGAGAGTGGTCGGTCATTGACTCATCCTGATTTCCTGCATTCTAACCTTGAGGGGAAGCCTGCGAGAACAACCGTCATGGCATTTCCCCATCAAAGTGGCGCTTATTTTTATGGTTCAAGGAGTGCTGGTGTGCAATTGGCGCCCTAACTGACCGATTAACCAGGACACGCTATCAGCATTGCCGAGTTGCACAGCCAGTCTGGTCGTCGAGTCCCTCATGAAGCGCTTGCGGGCATCGTCCAGAGTCTGTTCACCCGTTAATTTCAAAACATGTTCCAGCATCCGATCAGTATTCTCGTAAGTGGTACTGCCAAAATCTTCCCATAGCCCGGAATCAGCATTCTCGAGCCTGAACAGCTGATTCAAGGGTGACTTGCTCGATAAGGCGGTCCGCTGAACATCAGTCAATGCTTTTTTGAGCTGCCTGGCCCGGGCGCTCGACGTTTCTATCAAGTCGGCAAAAGGTCTGGAGGCGTCGAGATAACCAAGGTCTTCTGTGTCGCACACAATGTGCGACAGTTCGTGGATCAAGGTGGAAGCGCGGGCATGAGGCCGGATGGGGAAGGATGCATCAGACATATAATTGCGGTAATGGTCTAGCTGCGGGAGAAAGAATTTCTCTGCCAGGTAGACTTTCCGCTGGAGGTCCGTAGGAATCGTGAAGGCGAAAGTACTTTCCCTTTCTTCATGGGTTCTCCCGACCACAAACCGCCTGGACTTGGCATCCCTGAGTGTGGGATCCAGCAAAGCACCAAAAATATCGCCGACGACTTTTTCGAGCATCGTCATATGCTCGGGCAGCACTGTCGGTACATCGAGAAACTCCATAATGAGCTGATGTACAGGAGTGTCCTTGTTACCCGAGGTTCTGAGTAGTTGCAGGTTGCGAAAAGCGTTCCAGGCATACGTGGTCGCCTGGTCAAGACTTTCGTCGATCACTCGAGCCCTGACGGGAAACAGCATGCGGATTTCTGCCATTCCATCGGCTTCGACATTCATGCCTCCCCTTACTGCAAGAGCTGTCTCCAATCGGTTGAGCATGCTGTAGCGCGGAGCCAGCGCTTTCAAATCCAGCACCCATTGTCTGGAGGTGTTCTGGCGAAGATCGGGACCATGGGCATCGTCGCCACCGATGCACCAACGCGCGCCCCGTTTTTTGAGTGGATACACTTTGCCTTCAACCGGTCCATAGTGTTTTTTTGTCGTCGGATGGGTGTAAAGCCCAAGCGTCGGGTTCGGCGTCAACGAGCCCAGGTCGACATCGGGACTCTCATAACGCTGCAAGTGAGTGCGTTCGGGAGCGGTGATGTCGACGTCTTTCCATTTGAACCGGGTGTCGGGTGTTGCGGGGGGCGGTTCATTCACGGCCGAAGATGGGGGCGTCTGGTTTTCCATTGATTGACGCAAGGTGGCGAGTTGCGCGATGCCGCTGATGAACGCCTTTATCGCGGCGCCCCACTTGTGCGTTTGCAGGTCTTCGGCGGACTGCTTGATGTCCCGGTAACTACGCCATACCGTGATCGGATACGCGAGTTTGCCCATGAAAAGCGTAAAAGCCTGATGCGAGTCCTCACCCAATACATGCTTGATGGTTGCCCATTCGCCTTGAGCATGGTTGTCCGACTGACACCCTAGTAAACGGGCGAGTAACGCAGCATTGTCGTTGAACAAGTGCCTGAACAGGTTTCCCTTGATCGGACTGGACGCCAGGGTGACTTCGTTGAGGCGATGATTGGTGTGCGCCATCCGGTTTTCCACCAGGATCCGATCAGGCTGCGGCAGATTCTTGAGTACCCAGTCGTGCAGCGCGCCCCGGGTCTTCATTTCGGTCACCAGTTGTCGTTCATTTTCATATTCTTTCACGCCATGCCGAGGACTATAGGGCGCTATAAGGACCTGTGGCCCTGCGTTGTCCGACGTTGAGCCGATCAAATAGAGGCCTGGCACTTTGATGGTCTGCCCGCTCCTGATACCGACGAACTCAAGTGGGCGGATGATCGCCTTTGCGCCGTCGACTGCGGCACGGGCGATGGCGTCGGGCATGTCCATGACTTGCCGGATCAGATCAAACCCGGTCTCGCCCAGACGCTCCTGCAGTTTTTCCGAATGGGCGTAGTGCATCAATTGCCAGGGCAATTGCGTGGCGAACCGCTTTCTGCGATCCGCCGCGCTGACGTGTGTATCGGCAAACGCAGTGTTCAATATCGCTTGCTGATGCTCGCCCAGCTTCAGGTTACGTATCAGGTCTTTGATGTAACTCTGGTCCATGTCGTCAGGAATGGCGGTGGCATTAAGCGACACCAGCTTGAAGGCGGCTTGTTCCAGATCCTTAATGTGGGTCAACGCAAACTCGGTAAGGGTTTGTATCACTGCCCCAGATGTCGGACGTGGGCGGATGTGTATCTCGACATTGTCTGGGTCAATGTCGAAGGCGTCTGCCTTGAGTTGCTTCTGCAATTCATGGTGTGCCGTGCGCGCCAACGTGCGAATGCCGCTCAGGTAGTCCTTGTCATCGGTGGCGTTATTCAGATATTGCTGAAGCAGCTCGCCGTGCAGCACCTGGTCTGCGATAGAGGCCTTTGCCAGCCATGCCGGAAGCATTTGCTGGGTTGTCAGGGACCGGGCGATGTCCGTTGCACGTTGTAACCCCGTCTTCGGTTCGCGAAGTGCCACCAGGTTCAGCAGTCTGGATAGGTTCGTAACG
The DNA here is from genome assembly GCF_059506005.1 of Pseudomonas sp. Pseusp18. Classification (NCBI taxonomy): domain Bacteria; kingdom Pseudomonadati; phylum Pseudomonadota; class Gammaproteobacteria; order Pseudomonadales; family Pseudomonadaceae; genus Pseudomonas; species Pseudomonas sp. Pseusp18. The sequence goes on along the minus strand of NZ_CP169240.1, from coordinate 3,558,779 downwards.
GAAAGCGGTGTCTTCAGTGCATCCTCGATGGACGTCAGGTCGAGGTGGACATTGGGCCTTTGTACATGATCGAAGAAATTGCCGTGTACCTGTTGCAGCGGTGCCAGGTTCACTCTCTGCCTGGGCAATCGCTGGCCGCGTCCGAGGTTTTCCAGCAGCGTGCTACGTTCATCTTCGTCTTGCAGGCGTCTTTCTAGTTCGGTCAGCAAGGGTTTGAGTGACGGGAATGCTTCGAAGCCAAGCGCCGGGGTCCATACAATGGCCTTGCCCGAATGTATCGGGTCCAGTCCGCCTCGTTCAGTCAGCACAAAACAACTGGCCAGTTTCAACAAGTCGGCGGAGTCGCCCACCTTAAGCGCCAGAGAGAACACGTCGGGCAGAAAGCCGTTAAGTGCAGCGCGTTGCAGGCGCACCGGGGTATCGAGCACCGTTTTGATGATCGCCTGTTCCGTTGCACCTAACGTATGGGCGACGGTTCGCAGTTTGAGTTCGCTGCGCAGCGCCGTCGACAGGGTATGGGTGAAGCTTGATTGCAAGCCTTCCAGCGATGAACCGACGATACGTTGCGCCTCAGCGACCGTGCGGGTTGCGGCGGGAATGGCGGGGTGGTTTTCAAGACGTTGTTCGAGCGCCTGTTCGACCGTGGAGAGCAGGCTCAGCTGTTCTTTAGCCGACTCGGCGCGCACGGTGGCCGGTTGCGCGCTCCAGCGCTGGTCTGCTTGGGTGCTCCAGCGCCCGGCGGCGTCGGGGACCAGCAGCCGATCGTCGATCAGGCCTCGAACATCCAACGCCTTGTCGAGCAGGGCGTGGAGGTTGAGCGTGCCTTCGCTTTCACGGTACCGGCTCAAGGCGTAGCTCAGGTTTTGCAATTGTTTGGCAAGCACGTCTGCCATCAGTTGTTCAAACACCGGACCGACAATCGGTTCACCGATAATCACTGGATCGTGGGGTTTCAGGTCAAGAAACGTGCCGCGCTCATCCAGCGACATGAAATTGAGCAGCGTGTCTTCATGCCCTTCGCTTTTCAGCATGCGCAACACGATGCTCTTGATGGCGGGCAGGTCGCTCGTGGCTTCGATGCCTCGGGATTGGCTGTACAAAAAACCGAGAGTATCGTCACCGCCGATCATCAAGGTCGAGGCCAGTTCTGCATAGTGCTTGTAGGGGGCGGTGACGCGCACTTTTTCGATACGCAGAGAAGCGCCCGGGGTGGGCGTGAGGCTGATGTTCATAAGGCGCAGGTATTGCTGCACGGACAAAACACCTTGCTGGCATTTGAGCAACAGATTCACGTGATAGGTGTCGCGCATGCACTCGGTTAAAAACTCGGCGCGTGATCGTCCGCCATTCATGGGCATGTTCCAGAACGTCTCGAGCAGGCTTTGCAGGTGTGGTGTAAAACTTTGCGCGATTTCCGTGATTGCACTTTCCCATGCCTGGTTATCGGCGTCGCTGCTCACGCCGTGTCGGGGGTTGGAAAAGATCCGGTAGTCGCCAACGGGCCATTGATTGGTCAGGTAATACTGCAGGAGGGCGGCGTCCAGCGGTAGCGCGGACGTCTTATGGCTATATTCGGTATTGTCGAAGGCCGAAACGGTGTTGATAAAACTCTCTACTCGCGTGTGGCGCTGATCCAATCCAGGGAAGGACCTGGCCAAGGCAATTTTGAGGGTTTCATCGAGCATCGCCTGCAGGGTCGGAGTCTTTATCAGCTCGCCCATCATCGCCTGGATGTTGTGTGCCCCATTGCGTTCGAGGAGGGCCTCCTGATCCTGAAATACCGCCCCTTCGATGGCTTGTATGGTGATGTCTGGCGCGGCGGCGGCCAGCACAGCGGTGCGTTGTTCGATTGAGAGGTAGCGCAGTAATTCTCGCTTTCCGGTGTCCTGCACCAGCCACTCCTTGAGTTTGCTTTTCGCGTCGTCCATGTCGGCGAATTTGATCAGACCTTTCCAGGGTGTGTAGAGCGTTACCTCGCCGTCATTGGGCCGGCTTATGGCAAAGGCACCGGCCAGTGGAATGTCGGCCGCGCCGGTCTGGCTTAGAAGCAATCGGTCGACGTGCATAGGTTTGCTGTGTTTCTTGCGCGCTACCTGGGTCGGGAGGTAAACGCCCTTTAACCATTTCAGGTCATCAAGGGTGAAGTTCAGCGCTTTCTCGCGATCACCGGGTTGTTTGGCATTGGATGCACGTTCTGCCTCGTCGAAAAAATACGGCAGTGCTGGAGTAGTCATGGTTTTTCCTCGATCGGCTGCGATCGCTGGCAATCGCAAGTTGTTGGGTCGAGGGAAAACAGTAGGGCCAACGGAAAGCCCGGGTGCGGTACATATTGCTTGAGCTGATTCTTTGTCGCAGGCTTGACAGGACGCCGGTAAAACAGCGCTTAATCGACGACTTTTTCGGTTGCCCAGTAACCTCGCTTGACCTGTTGCCCATACCCAATAATAAAACCGGAGCTTCAGATGACCGCATCGCCTGAAATGGCCGTCAATTCGAACACCCAAAACCTCGATTTCGGCGCGCTCGTTCAATTGCTCGAACAGATTTTCCTGCGCCATGGCACCTCAGCCGATGTCGCCAGAACCCTGGCCCTCAACTGCGCCAGCGCCGAACGCGATGGCGCCCACAGTCACGGTGTTTTCCGTATTCCCGGTTATGTGTCGACGTTGCAGAGCGGCTGGGTCAATGGCCAGGCCGTGCCGGTGGTCGAGGACGTGGCCTCGGGTTTTGTCCGGGTTGACGCCGGTAATGGATTTGCCCAACCGGCTCTCGCGGCGGCGCGGCCCTTGCTGGTGGAAAAAGCCCGCAGTGCCGGCATTGCGGTGTTGGCGATCCGCAATTCCCATCACTTCGCCGCTTTGTGGCCGGACGTCGAGCCGTTTGCCGATGAAGGGCTGGTGGCACTGAGCGTGGTCAACAGCATGACCTGCGTGGTGCCGCACGGTGCCGATCGTCCGCTGTTCGGGACCAACCCGATTGCCTTCGCCGCGCCCAGGGCCGACGGTGCGCCGATTGTCTTCGACCTAGCGACCAGCGCCATCGCCCATGGCGACGTGCAGATCGCCGCGCGCAAAGGCGAACGCTTGCCAGCGGGCATGGGTGTGGACAGCCTCGGCCAGCCGACTCAGGACCCGAAAGCCATTCTCGAAGGCGGCGCGTTGCTGCCGTTTGGTGGGCACAAGGGCTCGGCGCTGTCGATGATGGTGGAGTTGTTGGCGGCGGCATTGACGGGTGGCAATTTTTCTTTCGAGTTCGACTGGTCGAACCATCCGGGGGCCAAAACCCCCTGGACCGGGCAACTGCTGATCGTGATCGACCCGAGCAAATCGGCGGGGCAAAACTTTGCCGAACGCAGTCAGGAACTGGTCCGGCAGATGCATGGTGTGGGGCTCAAGCGGTTACCGGGTGATCGGCGTCACCTGCAACGCGCCAAAGCCAATGTTGAAGGCATTGCGCTCGATCCACAGACGCTGGCGAATCTGCGGGAACTGGCTGGGCTCTGAGCCTGCTCCCACAGGTTTCGCAGTGGTCAATGGTTCAACGCCGACCCAACAACAGACCAACCACCAGGCCGAAACCCGCAGAGATGGCCACGGTTTGCCATGGATGGCCGCCAATGTAGATCTCGGTGGCGTCGACCGCGGGTTTGGTCCGGTCACGAACACTGGTCACCGAGTCCCGGGCCTGCTGGAGTTTCTGGGCGATTTGTCCTCGAAGGGTGTCCGCTTCTTCTCCGACCAGTGAGGCACTGCTTTTCAGCAGTTTTTCCGACTCTTCGATCAGGGCCTGAAGTTCGCTGAAGACCTGATCCTTGATTTGATCATCGGCGACTTGATCGACGGTTTTGCGAGCCATTTGGTGTACTCCTTACAGTGAATGGACAGTGAGCAATGGAGTCTGCGGCGATTGAAAAAGTTGCAGCTATTTTGTGAGGTGGCTCAAGCGGACGCAGAGCGTCCATTGAGGCATTCCGTTGCTGCGCGTGGGAACGATAAAATCCAGCGCAGGACATTTCTTCCTACAGTGTAAGATGTCGCCTATTTTACGCAGCAGGTAATTCCCCATGAGCTTCAATCTGGCCGACAAACCCCTCGCCGAGCGCGCAGCGCTTGAAGATGAAAAATCCCGTCTGTTCGAACTCTGGCAAAACAACCTGGGCAAAGCCAAGGGCGAAGCCGCTCGGTTGTTCGGTGAGCGCGCCAAGCGCAAAGGCAAATGGGCGGAATGGGTACGCTCCGAACTCGACGGCATGTCGCCGCCGGAATTCGCGAACATGGTGCGCAGTGAAGTCAATCGCTTGATGGCCGCTAAATAAACGCCCCGGAAAAGATCGCGGCAATCGCTTCACGCACTTTCAACACCACCGGATCGAGCTGCGTGCTGGTGCGCCAGCCCAGTTCGATCGGGTAACGCGGCAGCGCCAAAGGGCAGGGCAGCAACGCCAGTCCACTGAGCGCCGCAATGCTTTGCGCCGCATGGGCCGGAATGGTCGCCACCGCCTGACTGCCCTTGAGCAGATACGGCAACGCGGCAAAATGCGTGGTCGACGCGCATACCCGCCGACTCAATCCCAACGCCGCCAGGCCTTCATCGGTAATCCCGATAAAACCGCCCGAAGACACCAGAATGTGCTCGCGGGCGACGAACTCATCAAGGCTGAGGATTTGTTGCCCCTCGGCCAAGCTGAGGGGATCCACCAGACACAGATAACCCCCTTCACCCAACACCTGACGGCTGAGTAAACGCTCGGCAAACCCGCCTGCGGTGATCGCCAGATCGATACTGCGTTCCATCAAGGCCCGGGCGACGATCTGGCTGTGGGTCTGGCGAAAGATCAGTCGCAGTTTCGGCGCACGGTGAGCGATGTCTTCGATCAATCGTCGCCCGTAGGCGATTTCGAAATCATCCGACAAGCCCACCGTGACCGAGCGCCCGTCGTAATGATGGGCCGCTGGATCGACCATCGCCAGGCTCTGGCGGCATTTGTTCAGTGCATCGCTGACCACCGGTTTCAGCTGGTTGGCCTTGAGCGTCGGCGCAAGACCTCGGCCAGTGCGCACGAACAATTGATCGCCATACACCTCGCGCAGCCGGCGCAATGCCGCGCTGACCGCCGACTGCGTCACGCCAAGACGTAGCGCGGCACGGCTGGCGCTGGACTCCTCATGCAGCGCTTCGAAGACTTTGAGCAAGTTGAGATCGACGGTGGCGATATTCATTTGGTTCATATCATTCAGCAGTGAGTCGGGCTTTATTCATGATCCTGTGGCGCCGGAGAATGAGCAACACCTCATTACTGACGGAGCCACCGTAATGCCCAAGTCAATTGTTGCTGCCCTGCAAATCGGCGCCTTGCCCGGCGGCAAGGCCGACACCCTCGATCAAATCCTCTCCTGGGAAACCGCCATTATCGAATCCGGCGCGGCGTTGGTGGTCATGCCTGAGGCGTTGCTCGGTGGCTACCCCAAAGGCGAGGGTTTTGGCACGCAACTCGGCTATCGACTGCCGGAAGGTCGTGAAGCGTTTGCCCGGTATTTCGCCAATGCCATCGACGTGCCCGGTACCGAGACCGACGCCTTGGCCGGGTTGTCCGCCCGCACCGGGGCCAACCTCGTGATCGGTGTGATCGAACGCGCCGGCAGCACCTTGTACTGCACCGCGCTGTATTTCGACCCGCAGGCAGGGCTGGTTGCCAAGCACCGCAAACTGATGCCCACCGGCACCGAACGACTGATCTGGGGCAAGGGTGATGGCTCGACCTTGCCGGTGATCGACAGCCAGGTCGGGCGGATCGGCGCGGTGGTGTGCTGGGAAAACATGATGCCGTTACTGCGCACCGCGATGTACGCCAAAGGCGTGGAGGTCTGGTGCGCGCCGACCGTGGACGAGCGGGAAATGTGGCAGGTCAGCATGCGCCACATTGCCCATGAAGGACGCTGTTTCGTGGTCAGCGCCTGTCAGGTTCAGGACTCGCCGCAAGCCTTGGGCGTGGACATCGCCAACTGGCCGGCGGAGCGCCCGCTGATTGCCGGCGGCAGCGTGATTGTCGGGCCGATGGGCGACATTCTCGCCGGGCCGCTGCGTGGCGAGGCGGGATTGCTGACCGCCGAAATCGACACCGATGACCTGATCCGCGCCCGGTACGACTACGACGTGGTCGGGCACTATGCGCGCCCGGATGTGTTTGAGTTGACGGTGGATGAACGAGCCAAACCGGGCGTGCGGTTCAACACATAAACCCAGTAGAAGGGCCAATGCAGTTCACTTAGGAGTGTCTCGAGTCAGAGAAACCTGTGGCGAGGGAGCTTGCTCCCGCTTGAGTGCGTAGCACTCACAAAAACTCGCAGTGGTTGTCAGATTTTTGGGGCCGCTACGCAGCCCAGCGCGAGCAAGCTCGCTCGCCACAAGGGTAGGCATGACTGATGAGTGCGCTTCGTCTAGTCTTCAGGTGTTCACACCCCTGTCAACGGATGGACTCGCCATGAGTTTGTTACTAGGCCCGATTCTGCAGTTTCGTGGCATCAACAATAATGTCTACAACGTGTCTGCCCTGGTGGTTTCACCCTTGGGCGGGCCTCCACCCACGGTAAAAGTGCCCAAGGGTGTGACTGCCGACACACCCTTGGCCATCGCCGATATCCCGCTGCTGAACCCTAATTCCCGGGTCTGGCGCATTGATTTCAAGGCGGCGCAGGATCAGGCCGTTGCCACCAGTTACACGGTTACCGTAGACAGTGCGCAGGCCAACTTCGTCGTTCCGGCCAAGGGCCAGTCGCCGCGCATTGCCTATGTGTCGTGCAACGGTTTCTCCGACCCCAAGGAGATGGAGAAGGTAGACCGGAATAACGAGCGTTGGGAGCACATGTGGGGCGCTCACCAGGGCGAGCCCTATCATCTGCTGTTGATGGGCGGCGATCAGGTTTATAGCGACGACATGCGCAGCAGTGTGCCGTCGATGAAAGCATGGTTCGCCAAACCCTTCGCCGACCGTCAAAAGGCCGCTTACAGCAAGGTGATCGAAGCCGATCTGGACAAGTTCTTCACCAGGCTCTACCTGGAATGCTGGAAACAGCCCGAGATGGCCAGGGTGTTCGGCGCCATTCCGACGGTGATGATGTGGGATGACCATGACATCATCGATGGCTGGGGTTCCTACGATGAGGTATTACATTCAAGCCCGGTGTTCCAGGGGCTGTTTGCCACGGCCAAACGCTATTTCAGGATTTTCCAGCAGCAACTGATCCAGACCCATCCTCACCTCAAACCGTCTGCTGATACTCATCCGTGCGCGATTCCCGGCACCGCTGACGGCTTTCACCTGGGGTTCACCGGCCTGGGCGAATTGGCATTGCTGGTTCCCGATTTGCGCAGCGAACGTGCGCCGGACTTGACCACCCCGCAGGCCCAACAAACCCGGGTTATTTCCCCGGTCAGTTGGGATGCGATTTATGCCTGGCTGGACAAGGTCCCTGCGCACAAGCACCTGTTGCTGATGTCGAGTATTCCGGTGGGCTACCTTGATTTGCAGGCGGCCGAAAAGGCGCTGGACGTGATGGTGGGGCAACAGGAGCTCGAGGACGATTTACGCGACCACTGGCGAAGCCTGCCGCACCGCAGTGAACGCAAGCGGTTGATCATGCGGCTGCTGGATTTCGCCAAAGCCCAATCATGCAAGGTCACGCTGGTGTCCGGCGATGTTCATGTGGCCGGGGCCTGTGTGATCGAATCGAAGTTGCCCCGGCATGGCATCGATGGCGCAGGGAAAATCTACCAATTGATTTCCACCGGCGTCGTGCATCCTGCGCCACCGGTGTTGGCGGTGCACTTTCTGGAGTCCATCGGTGGCAACCAGGAACAGATCGATTACGGGATCACCGGAACCATGTTGCCTGTTGGCGCGAGGGGGCGTTACCTGATCGCCGCTCGAAACTGGTTGGCGATCGAGCCGGATGAAGGCGGCAACGGCAAGACCCGACTATGGGCCAACTGGCACGTAGAAGGTCTGAAGCATAGTGTGACGCAGGTGATCGACCCCGTTACCTAGCGTGCTGCGGTTCACTTAAGCGATTTCAGCCGCGACGCATTCCTTGTAGCAGCTGTCGAGCTTGCGAGGCTGCGTTCGGCTGCGCAGCAGTCGTGAGTCCGGCTGCCGTGGTGTATCTGATGCACCGCATTGTCTTATTTGACGACTGCTTCGCAGCCGAACGCAGCCTCGCAGGCTCGACAGCTGCTACAGATCGCATTACGGCGTAAGTGAACAGAATTACGTTACTAGCGCGTTACCAGGTGCCGGAGGTCGAACCCGGCAGGCTGAGCTTCCCGCGATCGACAAAACGCATCGTGCCGAACGCGCCGCCAGCCAGTTTGCCGCGCAGTACGTAGGGCAGATTGTCCAGGGTTTGTGTCTGACTCAATCCGAGGGTCTGACGCAGCACCGTGAACGCCGAAATACTCACCGGCACCACTATGACTGCTTCGGAGAATCGCGGGATCGAGCCCGACTGGTCGCTGACGCCGGAGGCGAGTGGTCGGCCATTAACCTCTAGATCCAGCGCCACGCCGTTGTAGGCGATCGCGGTTTCATTGGGGTTCTGCACGCGCAGTTTTACCGCGAAGCGCACTTCCAGCTCCTGGCTTTGCAGCGGCTCGATACCGACCACGTTGATGTGCAGCGGGTCGCGACTGGGGAACAAGGCGCAGGCGCTCAGGGAGAGCAATAGAAGGGATAGGGACAGGGCTAGCAATCTGCGCATGAACATATTCTCGTAAAGAAAAAGGCCGAACCGCTCAAAGCTCGGCCTTTGAGCATTACGGACGGTTCAACTGTGCGACAACCACAGGCGACGTGGGTTCACCTTTGGCCGGAACATCCGGGTTCTGCATCACCTGAAGCACCGAGGCTTCCGGGTCGAACTCGTCTTCTTCCAGCTCGATGAACTCTTCGGGCAGGAAGATATTCAGCACGATAGCGCACAACGCACCGACAGTGATCGGCGATTCGAAGATGTTGTGCAGCGCCTTCGGCAGCTCGCGCAAGACTTCAGGCACCGCCGCGACACCCAGGCCCATGCCGAGGGAAATCGCCACGATCAGCATGTTGCGCCGATGCAGGCCTGCCTCGGCGAGGATCTTGATTCCGGCCACCGCTACGGTGCCGAACATCACCAGTTCGGCACCGCCGAGCACCGGTTTCGGCATCAATTGCAGCACGGCGCCGATCATCGGGAACAAGCCCAGCAGCACCAACAGACCGGCAATGAAAAACGCCACATAACGGCTGGCCACGCCAGTGAGCTGAATCACCCCGTTGTTCTGGGCGAAGGTCACCATCGGCATGCTGTTGAACACCGCCGCCATGGCTGAATTGAGGCCGTCGGCCAGCAGCCCGGACTTGATCCGACGGATATACACCGGGCCTTTGACCGGCTGCCGGGAAATCATCGAGTTGGCGGTCAGGTCACCAGCGGCTTCGAGGGGCGACACCAGGAAAATCACCGCCACTGGCACAAACGCCACCCAATCGAAGGAGAAACCGTACTTGAACGGCACAGGCACGCTCATCAGCGGCACGGCGGGCAGGCTGGCGAAATCGACCTGGCCCATGAACCACGCGACCGCATAGCCGAGGGCGAGGCCGATGACGATTGCTCCCAGGCGCAGGAACGGCACGTCCACCCGGTTCAACACCACGATAGTCCCCAGCACCAGTGCGGCAAGCGCCAGGTGGCTGGCCGCACCGAGATCCGCCGCACCGAAACCGCCAGCGATGTCGGTCATGGCGACCTTGATCAGCGACAGGCCCATGAGGGTGATGATGGTGCCGGTCACCACCGGGGTGATCAGCATCCGCAGCTTGCCGATGAACTGGCTCAACACCACTTCGATGAACGCGGCGAAAAAGCACACGCCGAAAATCGTCGACAGGATTTCATCGGTGCCGCCGCCTCGCGCCTTGACCATGAACCCGGCGCTAAGAATCACGCTAATGAACGAGAAACTGGTGCCTTGCAGGCACAACAGGCCGGAGCCTACCGGACCGAACCGCCGCGCCTGCACAAACGTGCCCAGCCCCGAGACGAACAGCGCCATGCTGATCAGATAAGGCACTTCACTTTGCAGGCCCAGGGCGCTGCCCATGATCAGCGTCGGAGTGATGATGCCGACGAAACTCGCCAGTACGTGTTGCAGGGCGGCGAAGACCGTGGCAGTCAGGTGAGGGCGGTCGTCGAGGCCGTAAATCAGATCGTTGTGGCGTGGGGAAGCGGTTTGTTCAGCTGCGGTCATGGTCAGGTGCGTGCCAGAAGGCGGGCCGGTCGGAAAAGGGAGCGCAGGATGCCAGCCGTGGGCATCGAGGGCAACGCTAAACGGTACAGGGGGCATGCACAACACCTGTGGCGAGGGAGCTTGCTCCCGCTGGGCTGCGAAGCGGCCCCAAAATCGGCCAGTCAAACCGCATATAGTGGGTTTGCGACTGCTGCGCAGCCGAACGGGAGCAAGCTCCCTCGCCACAGGAGATCAAACGGGCGCCGCGAATGCCGCAAGCAGATCCTCTTCAAAGGCCTTTTGCGCATCCCCCGGCACTTGTGCGCGATGGCGCGCCAGGTGGAACGCCACCTCGAAACTCATATCGCCCTGGCGCACGGCACGGAGCAACCCTTTGTCTTCCCAGCTACGGGCGAAGTGATCGGGCAAGTAACCCACGTGCTTGCCGGACAGAATAAAGGCAAGGGTGCCTTCGACCTGTTCGGATCGCGCTGAACAGAGCTTCCCCTGAAACGGCTCATCGCTGCGCAGGAAACGATAGGGGTGATCGACCCGGTCGCAGGCCTGGAGCGCTTGATCGTCAGGTGCGTCATCGGTGAACAGCGGATGCCCGGAGGCGCAGTACAGGTGCTGGGTTTCGGTGAACAGTTCACGGTAGTCAAAAGCACGCTGCGCCTGTGAGAAATAGCCGATCGCCAAGTCCAGCCGTTGTTGCAGCAACAGCCGTTCCATTTCGCCGGGCATGGCGCTGATCAACTCGATGCGCACCGATTCGTCCCGATCGCGAAAGCGTCGGATCGCCTCGGCCACCCGTTGCAGCACCGACTGATCAAGCGCTTCGGACAAGCCCAGGCGCACTTCGCCAATCAAGCGTCCGGCCACGCCGTTGGATTGATGGCGGAACGCTTCGATTGATTCGAACAAGGCGCGGGTGGCAACGAGCAACTGTTCGCCCTTGGGCGTGATCTTGAACCCGCCCTTGCCGCGACTGCACAGGCGATAACCGAGCCGGGTTTCGAGCTTGGCCATCTGCTGGCTGATGCTCGACTGGCTCAGCCCCAGCTCACCCTGGGCCGCGCTGAAGCCTCCGCATTCCACCACGCTGACAAACAGGCGCAGCAGGTGCAGGTCCAGATCATGCAGTTGGCCAAGCATCAAACATTACTCCGCAATAAAGTCAGGATAACTAACCTGGTATTTTTCCAATGTAACCGACGACGCATCCTGCAACCACTTCCTCCGGTCAGGTGTTCGTCATGGCTCCGCTCTTCAAGCTGTGTTTACCCGCGCTGTTCCTCGCCATGGCCATGCCGGCCCAGGCTGAGGAAAAAGTCCTCAATCTCTACAGTTGGGCCGATTACGTGGCGCCCGAGACCTTGCAGCGCTTCGAAAAGGAAACCGGCATCCACGTGCGCTACGACACGTTCGATACGCCGGAAGTGCTGGAAACCAAACTGCTCACCGGCGGCAGCGGTTACGACGTGGTGGTGCCGTCGTCCAGTGTCCTGGCGCGCGGCCTGGCGGCGGGAGCGCTGAAGGAAATTCCGCACGATGGCCTCAAGGGGTACGCCAACCTCGACCCGGACATGCTGGAAAAACTGGCGGCGGTCGATCCCGGCAATCGCTATGGCGTGCCTTACACCTGGGGCACGCTCGGGCTAGGGATGAATGTTGAAGCGGCAAAACAACGCTTGCCCAACATACCGCTCAACAGCCTGGACCTGCTGTTCAAGCCCGAATACGCCAGCAAACTGAAAGACTGCGGCATCGCGATTCTCGATTCGCCGCAAGAGGTGATTGGCCTGGCGTTGCATTATTTGGGTAAAGATCCCTACAGCACCGACAAGGCTGATCTGACAGCCGCCGACGCCCTGTTGCGTCAGCTACAGCCGTCGGTGCTGTACGTCGCCACCGGGCGGCAGATCAATGATCTGGCCAATGGCAGCGTTTGCCTGGCACTGACCTACAACGGTGACGCGAGCATGGCCGCCGATCAGGCGCGCAAGGCCAATAAACCGTTCGAGGTGGCTTACCGCATTCCACGTGAAGGCACACTGGTATGGCAGGACAACCTGGCAATTCCCAAGGATGCGCCGCACCCCGAAGCCGCTCGAGCCTTCATCGAGTTCATGTTGCGCCCCGAATCCGTTGCCGCACTGACCAATACGCTGTTCTTCGCCACGGCCAATCAGGCGGCGACGCCACTGGTGGATGAGGCGGTGCGCAGCGATCCCGACATCTACCCGCAGGCCGAGGTGCGTGAGCGGCTGTACGCCGACCGCAGCATGAGCCTCAAGGACATGCGTCAGCGCACCCGCCTGTGGACCACTTTCCGTAGCCGTCAATAAGCCAACAATAAGGAACACACCCATGGATGTCCCTGCACAGAACGATCAGGCCATGACCCGCGACAGTCTTTACGGGACTGCCGCCGAAAGCACCTACGCCGGAATCACCAGCTTCATGCGTCGGCGCTACAGCCGCGACTTGCGTGGCGTCGACGTGGTGGTCAGCGGCGTGCCGTTCGATACCGCCACCAGCAACCGCCCCGGTGCGCGTTTCGGACCACGCGGCATTCGGGCGGCGTCCACCGGGATCGCCTGGGAACGCCATTGGCCGTGGACGTTCGACCCGTTCGATCACTTGGCGGTGATCGACTACGGCGATTGCGCCTTCGATTACGGCGCGCCGCATTCGGTGCCGGAAAGCATTGAAGCCCACGCCGGGCACATCCTGGATAACGGTTGCGCGATGCTGACCTTCGGCGGCGATCACTTCATCAGTTATCCGCTGCTCAAGGCCCATGCCCGCCAGCATGGCGCGTTGTCATTGATTCACTTCGATGCCCATAGCGACACCTGGCCGGATGAAGAGGGCAAGCGTGTCGATCACGGCACGATGTTCTGGCATGCGGCCAGGGAAGGGCTGGTGGATCCGTCGCGTTCGGTGCAAATCGGCTTGCGCACCACCAATGACGATCATCAGGGCTTTCAGGTGCTGGATGCGCGGCAGGTTCATCGGCAAGGGTGCGAGGCGATTGTCGAGGCGATTCGTGCGCGGGTCGGCGATCACCCGGTGTATTTGACCTTCGACATCGACTGCCTCGACCCAGCCTTCGCGCCCGGCACCGGGACGCCGGTGTGCGGCGGCTTGAGCACGGTGCAGGCGCTGGAGATTCTCGGCGGCTTGCGCGGGATCAACCTGGTGGGGATGGACGTGGTGGAGGTGGCACCGGCCTACGACCACGCCGACATTACCTCACTGGCTGCGGCGACCCTGGCCATGGAAATGCTGTGTTTGTATGCGGCCAGGCATAAGGTCGATCGGTAACGGGCAAGCCGATGTGGCGGGTGGGGCTTGTGTGGCGAGGGGGCTTGTCGGACCGCCGCACCGCCCCGTTCGATTGCGAAGCAATCGTAAACCGGTCACTGCATTTTCTGATGCAAGACCGCGAAGGCTGGTTTTAGGGGCGCTTCGGACCCCAACGGGGGCAAGCCCCCTCGCCACATAAACCCGCTCCGGGCTGTGTCAGACTTTCGCTCCTGCCACTTTCTGACAGTAGCCTCTGCTAAGCTCCGGCGACTTCCAGAAAGGAGCCTGCCGACCGTGTCGCGAACCACTCGTTTACTGACCTTGTTACAAGTGCTGCGGGGCAAAAGTCGTCCGGTGACTGCCGCGACATTGGCCAGCGAGCTGGAGATTTCCGAACGCACGCTGTACCGAGACATCGCTGAACTCACCGCACTCGGCGCGCCGATTTTTGGTGAAGCGGGGATCGGCTATGTGTTGCGCAGCGGTCTGTTTCTGCCGCCCTTGATGCTCAATGCCGATGAAACCGAAGCCATCGTGCTCGGTTTGCGCTACGTGGATCAGCGTGGCGATGAGGTCTTGAGCAAAGCTGCGGCCGATGCCCTGGCAAAAATCGCCGCGGTGCTCGACCCGACGGCCCAGGACGCCTTGCGCAACCCAACGGTGCTGCCGGGCCCGCCGGGATATGGCTATCCGCAAAATGCCGTGCCATTGAATGTGTTTCGCCAGGCCATCCGCGATCAGGCCAAGTTGCATATCGATTACGCAGACGCCAACCAGGTGCCCAGCCAACGGTTGATCTGGCCACTGGCCCTGGGGTTTCTCAATGAGGTGCGGATCATCGTCGCCTGGTGTGAGTTGCGCAGTGCCTATCGCACGTTCCGCACTGACCGGATCTCGGCTGCCAGTGAACAGGGTGAGCGCTATCCGGGGCGGCGCAGCGACCTGTTGCGCACCTGGCGCAAGCAGATGCAACTGGACGAAGCAGGGCGTTTCACTCCTGACAAGAACTGACACTGGCTTGTTTTAGCATGGCTCCAGAATCAACTCACAAGGAGCCGTAAACATGTCCAATCCAGCCTCTTCACTGGCCCCCGCCATTGCCGCCTACATTGCTGCCGCCAATGCTCGCGACACCTCGAGGGTCGCCAGTTTTTTCGCTGAGGATGCCAACGTGTTCGATGAGGGGCAGCATCAGGTCGGCACGCAAGCCATCGCCCAATGGATGCAAGACACAGCACAACGTTATCAGCCGCGGGTCGAGGTGCTTGACGTTCAACAGCGCACCGGCAAAGTGCTGGTGCACAACCTGATCTCCGGCACTTTTCCCGGCAGCCCGCTGGAATTGCGCTATATGTTCCGCCTCAATGAACAGGGCAAGATCGCCCGGCTGGACATCTCTCTGTAACCACCGGCCCAGGCTTGGCGAG
The DNA here is from genome assembly GCF_059506005.1 of Pseudomonas sp. Pseusp18. Lineage (NCBI taxonomy): Bacteria > Pseudomonadati > Pseudomonadota > Gammaproteobacteria > Pseudomonadales > Pseudomonadaceae > Pseudomonas > Pseudomonas sp. Pseusp18. Next base: position 3,543,777 of record NZ_CP169240.1, on the reverse strand, counting down.
CCGCTATAGAGACGTATACTGCCGTGCATGAATGTCGACTCTCCCTTAACCGCCTGGCAACACGCCATCGAACAGAAGGGCTTCGTCCAGGACGAAGCCCAGGAACATGCCGTGTGGGCGCTGCAAAAATGCCACGAAGCCTTGCAGGAAGGCCGCGCGCCCATCACCGGCGTGTACCTCTGGGGCCCGGTCGGGCGGGGCAAGACCTGGTTGATGGATCAGTTCTATCAAAACCTGCGCGTCCCGGCCCGGCGGCAGCACTTTCACCACTTTATGGGCTGGGTGCATCAGCGCTCCTTCCAGTTGACCGGCACCGCCGACCCGCTGAAGGCCCTGGCCCGCGAGCTGAGCCAGGAAGTGCGGGTGCTGTGTTTCGATGAACTGTTCGTCAACGACATCGGTGACGCGATCATTCTCGGGCGCTTGTTCCAGGTGATGTTCGAACAGGGCGTGGTGGTGGTCTGCACCTCCAACCAACCGCCGGATCAGCTGTACGCCGATGGCTTCAACCGCGACCGCTTTGTGCCGGCGATTAGCGCGATCAAGCAGCACATGCAGGTGATTGCGGTGGACGGTGGAGAAGATCATCGTCTGCACCCCGGCGCCGGCCTGCAGCGTTATTGGGTGAACGTTTCGGGTCAGCCCGGCGCACTCGGCGACGTGTTCAAGGCCTTGACCGTCGGCCAGACGCTGTCCAGCGCTCCGGTGCAGATCGGCTACCGTTCGGTCAATGTCATGCAGGCCAGTCGAACTGTGCTCTGGTGTCGTTACGCCGAGGTCTGCGAGCAGCCTTTTGCCGCCATGGACTTCATGGCCCTGTGCGACACCTTCAGCGCTATTCTGTTGAGTGACGTGCCTAATCTCAGCGCGCAAAAACGCGAAGGGCGCATCGCCCGCGGCACTGAAGACGGTGTCGAGCGGGTGGCGGCGGGGGATCGCGAGTTGCCGCAGTTATCGGTGCATGACGACGGTGTGCGGCGGTTCATTGCCCTGGTGGACGAATGCTACGACCGCAAGGTGCCGCTGTACCTCGAAGCGCAGGTGCCGATGGAGGCGCTGTACACCGAGGGCTATCTGGAATTCCCGTTTCGCCGCACCCTCAGCCGTTTGCAGGAGATGCAGCTAAAACGTTTTGCCGAGGCTTGATGTCCGGGAGCAGTGAACATGAATCAGCCCTTGTCCCACCATTTGCTGACCATGGCCTATCAGAACGCCTGGGCCAATCACCGACTGGCCAAGGCCTGGATGCAACTGAGCCCGGCTGAGCTGGCGGCGCCGCGCGTCAGTTTCTTCCCCAGCCTGCGCGCAACCCTCAACCACATTCTGACGTGCGACTGGTTCTATGCGGACGCCCTGGAGCGGGAGTTGCGCGGTGACGAGCCGCATCCCGATTGCTATGTGTTTTTCAACCAGGATGAGCCATTCACCGACGGCGCCGATCTCAAGCGCGAGCAAGCGGTGGTCGACCGTTGACTGATCGCCTACTGCGAGCAATTGCGTGACGCAGAGCTCGGGCGAATCGTGACCATTGCGCGCGATACCCCGCAACACGACAGCCGATTACGCCTGCTGTCCCATCTGTTCGAGCACCAGATTCACCATCGCGGGCAGGTTCACGCGATGCTCAGTGGTACGTCGGTCAAGCCGCCGCAACTGGACGAGTTCTTCTGTGCCGGTGAGGCGGGGTTGAGGGCCGAGGACTTTGCCGAGCTGGGATGGACCGAGGCACTGATCTGGGGCGCTTGAAAGTGCGAAATTACAACGGGATCCGGTTGTCGGCACCCCGGCGCTCGCGATAATGTCGCAGGACCTTTCAGTGCGCAAGAAGCGAACTGGGGCAACTTCATGTGTGATCGAGGGTGGAAATGGAATCCGCAGAAATTCTTGTGCTTCAGGCCAGTTACAGCAACCCGACACATGCCGAGGCGATTTGTCTTGTATTGAACCATTACGCCGAAGACCCAATGGGTGGCGGTAAGTCGTTGCCCACCCATGTGTTGCAACAACTGCCGGGGGAGCTGGCCAAGCGGCCCCATGCCTTCAGTGTATTGGCGTTTGTCGGTGGCGAGCCGGCAGGGCTGGTCAATTGCTTCGAAGGCTTTTCGACCTTTGCCTGTCGGCCATTGGTCAACGTGCACGATGTGGTCGTGGTGTCGAAGTTTCGCGGGTTGGGACTGAGCCAGAAAATGCTGCACAAAGTCGAGGACATCGCACGTCAGCGCGGCTGCTGCAAAATCACCCTGGAAGTGCTGGAAGGCAATCCAGTGGCCCAGGCGTCTTATGGCAAATTCGGTTTTTCACCCGGCATGTTCGACCCGGCGCACGGCCGGATGCTGTTCTGGACCAAAGCGCTTTAGTCCTCCGAGCCATAAAAAAGGGCACCCATCAGGACGCCCTTAATTCATCTGTAGCAGCTGTCGAGCACCGCGAGGCAGCGTTCGGCGGCGAAGCCGTCGTAAATCCTGAATGCACAGTGTGTCTGACAGACCGCAGCGCCTGATTTTACGACGGCTGCGCCGCCGAACGCTGCCTCGCGGTGCTCGACAGCTGCTACAGCGCTACAGGTCGCGGGTTCTTCAAAACTACTGCTTAACGACTGCCGGGGCGACCGGCGCGGCCTTGGGTTTTATCAGGCTGAAGTCGATCAACGGCCGCTGCTCACGCTCGTAAGGGTTGCCAATCATCAATGGCCGAGGCTTGAAGCTGTCGCTGACCAGGCTTTTGCTGCGGTCCAGTTCGTCGAAACTCAGGCCGGCCAGATCCGCCCAGGTGTGAATCAGCTGGGAGCTACTGTACGGCCGACCCAGATCAGCGGCAAAACTCCAGTCATGGCTTTCGCGCCATTTCGGCGAGGCCCAGGCCATGAATGGAATGGTGTACATCGGCGCGGTCGGCTTGTTCTCGTTGCGGCCCAGGGTGTTGTGGCCAGCGGAGTCGAACACGTCTTCGCCGTGGTCGGAGAGGTACAGCAGGAAGCCGTTTGGATCGGTCTTGGCGTAGTCCTTGATCAGGCTCGAGACCACGAAGTCGTTGTACAACACCGCGTTGTCATAGCTGTTGTACGTCGGCACCTGATCGTCACGCACGCCGTCCGGCACGCCGTTGCGGTCGGTGAACTTGTTGAACGTCGGCGGGTAACGATACTGGTAGCTCATGTGCGTGCCGAGCAAATGCACGACGATCAGCTTGCGTGGCGCCGCATCGGCCAGCGCCTTGTTGAACGGCTCGATCACATCGCCATCGTACTGGGCGGCGTTCTGGTTGCGGTTGTTGTTCAGGTACGCCTGCTCGTCGGCCTGTTCAGAGAAGGTCGTGAGCATGGTGTTGCGCTTGGTCATGGTCTGCTGGTTGGTGATCCAGAAGGTTTTGTAACCCGCCTGTTTCATCATGCTGACCAATGACGGTGTCGTCAGGTAGAGGTCCGGGTTTTCTTCGTCGGCGAACGTCAGCACCTGCTGCAGCGCTTCAATGGTGTAGGGGCGTGGGGTAATGACGTTATCGAAAACCGCCAGTTGGTCCTTGAGCTTGTCCAGTTCCGGGGTGGTTTCCCGCGGGTAGCCGTACAGGCTCATGCGCTGACGGTTGGTGGACTCGCCGATCACCAGCACCAGGGTCGCCGGCTGATTGGCCATCGAGTCGGTGAAGTTCTTCAGCGGCGGGATCTTGCTGGCGCTGTCGAGCATGTCTTGCATGCCGGCCAGGGTACCGAGGTAACGGTGATAGGCCACGGCCATCTGCCACGGCACGGCGGGCTCGATGCGGGTTTCGAATTTATCGAAGCCTTCCGCCAGGCTGCCGGTGTGCGCGGTCTGCTTGATCAGCGGGTAACCGATCACGGCCAGCACAATCGCCGTCGCTGCAATCAGCGCCTGGACGCGTGGCAGGTACACCGGACGCACGCGGGTCCAAAGGAAATACGCGAACGCGGTGTGGGCGAGGAACGCCAGTACCATCCACCAGGCAAAGTATTGCGTCATGTACTCGCCGGCTTCAGACACGTTCGATTCGAACATGATGAAGATGACGCTCTGGGAGAATTCCTGCTGATAGATGAAGAAATAACCCAGGCTGGCCATCGAGCAGGCCCACAGCACCACGCCGATCAGCGCGGACATCACACGGGTTTGTTTGGGGAATAACAGCATTGGCGCGAGCCAGACGGCGCTCATCACAAAGGCCTGGCGGAACCCGCTAAAACCGGAGGTGCCCGTCAGTTGAATCAGCAGTTGGGTGATACCGGAGAAATACCAGAAGAACAGAAATAACCAGAGAAATCCTGCCCAATCAAAACCATTCGCAGACGTTTTGCTGCGTTTAAACAAAGCCATTCAACACTCCAGCCTGATGATCGGCCGTCGGCACTCTCCTTGTTACAGACGAACGGATGCCGCTCGCAAAGCAAGCAGCCACAAAGGGCCGGAGTATCGCCAAGCAAGTGTGAAAACTTTGTGAGTTGTCGAAGCGGTCAGGATTGCAGCGAGAAGGAAACAGCGGCGGCTGATCCCTTCTCTCAAACGAAGGAGCAGGCGAGGAGATCAGGCGTGAGGAGCACGTTGGGTGATGGGCAAGGGCTGAGCCTGATTGCCTTGGGTCAGCAGGCGCAATTGCGCAACTTCCCGTTTCAACTGATCGCGCTCGTCTTTCAACTGGCGCAGTTCATCGCGACGGATCGTGACGTAAAGGGTTTGTGCTGGCAGTGCGGTGTGTACGGTGCCCATTGCTCACCTCGCAAATGGCGGTATCAACTGTAAGTCGGCTCCCGAAATCGGGTGCTCACTTACTATCGGCGCCAATTTTGATTTCTTTTGCCCCTGAAGGGAACTTTTTTATTTTTCATTGTCGTTGTGTCTTCGGCACGATTCCCGACGTTATCAGTCTGGATCGGGCACAATGCCCGGAAACTTCATCCCGCCGCTCTGGACTAACCTTCACTAGTCGCGTTGGGCTATAACCTTAGACACACTTTATTTGTAGTAGGGAGCATCAGTACATGCAACTCGGGATTATTGGACTGGGCCGCATGGGCGGTAATATTGCGCGGCGCCTGATGCTCAACGGGCACACCACCGTTGTTTACGACCGCAATACCGCTTTTGTCGACACCCTGGCCGAAGAGGGCGCTACCGGCGTCGCCGATTTGCCAGCCCTGGTCGCTGGCCTGGCCAAGCCGCGCGCGGTGTGGGTCATGCTGCCCGCCGGCGCACCGACCGAAGACACCATCGACACCCTGAGCACCCTGCTTGAAGAGGGCGATACCATCATCGATGGCGGCAACACCTTCTATAAGGACGATATCCGTCGGGCCAAAACCCTGTCGGAAAAAGGTCTGCATTACATCGACGTCGGCACCTCCGGCGGCGTCTGGGGCCTGGAACGTGGCTACTGCATGATGATCGGCGGCGATGCCGAGACGGTTAAGCGTCTTGACCCGTTGTTCGAGTCCCTGGCCCCGGGTATGGGCGACATTCCGCGCACCAAGGATCGCAAGTCCGATGACGATCGCGCCGAGCGCGGTTACATCCACGCAGGCCCCGCCGGCGCCGGCCACTTCGTCAAAATGATCCATAACGGCATCGAATACGGAATGATGCAGGCCTTCGCCGAAGGCTTCGACATCCTCAAGACCAAAGCCAGCACCAACCTGCCGGAAGATCAGCGTTTCGACCTGAACGTGGCTGACATCGCCGAAGTCTGGCGTCGTGGCAGCGTGGTCTCGTCCTGGCTGCTCGACCTGACCGCCGATGCGCTGGCGTCCGATCCGAAACTCGACGGCTACTCGGGTGAAGTGGCCGACAGCGGTGAAGGGCGCTGGACCATCGAAGCCGCCATGGAACAAGCGGTGCCGGTACCGGTGCTGTCGAACTCGCTGTTCTCTCGCTACCGTTCGCGCGGGCAAGGCAACTTTGGCGACAAGATTCTCTCGGCCCAGCGCTTCGGCTTCGGCGGCCATGTGGAGACTGCGAAAAAATGACCCACGTGATCCGCAGGAAATCCAAGGCAGAACCCGCACCGCCCACCACGCTGTTTTTGTTCGGTGCCCATGGTGATCTGGTCAAGCGCCTGCTGATGCCGGCGCTGTACAACCTGAGTCGCGATGGTTTGCTGGGGAATGGACTGCGGATCGTCGGCGTTGATCACAACGCCATCAGTGACGAAGCCTTTGCCAAAAAACTCGAAGATTTCATTCGGGCGGAAGTGGCAGCCAAGGTCGGCAAGGGCGATCAGGCCCTTGATCCGGCGTTGTGGGCAAAATTGGCCAATCACATCAGCTATGTCCAGGGCGATTTCCTGGATGAACGCACTTATGACGCGCTGGCGGCGAAAATCGACGCCAGCGGCACCGGCAACGCCATCTTCTACCTGGCCACCGCCCCGCGCTTTTTCAGCGAAGTGGTGCGGCGTCTCGGGGCTGCCGGATTGTTGCAAGAAGCCCCTGAAGCGTTCAGAAGGGTGGTGATCGAAAAGCCTTTCGGCTCGGATCTGTACACCGCCGAAGCCTTGAACGCGTGCTTGCTCAAAGTGATGACGGAAAAGCAGATCTACCGGATCGATCACTATCTGGGCAAGGAAACCGTGCAGAACATTCTGGTCAGCCGATTCTCCAACAGCCTGTTCGAAGCCTTCTGGAACAATCATTACATCGACCACGTACAAATCACCGCCGCCGAAACCGTCGGCGTGGAAACCCGTGGCAGTTTTTATGAGGTCACCGGCGCCCTGCGGGACATGGTGCCCAATCACCTGTTCCAATTGTTGGCGATGGTCGCCATGGAGCCACCGGCGGCGTTCGGCGCCGATGCGGTACGCGGCGAGAAGGCCAAAGTCATCGGCGCGATTCGCCCCTGGTCGATCGAGGAAGCGCGAGCCAACTCAGTGCGCGGCCAATACACCGCCGGCGAAATCGATGGCAATTCGCTGCGCGGTTATCGTGACGAAGCCAACGTCGCGCCCGACAGCACCACCGAAACCTATGTCGCGCTCAAAGTGATGATCGACAACTGGCGCTGGGTCGGCGTGCCGTTCTACCTGCGGACCGGCAAGCGCATGAGCGTGCGCGACACCGAGATCGTCATTTGCTTCAAGCCGGCGCCGTACGCGCAGTTCCGCGATACCGAAGTCGAAGAACTGCAGCCGACCTACCTGCGGATCCAGATCCAGCCCAACGAAGGCATGTGGTTCGACCTGCTGGCCAAACGGCCGGGACCGGCGTTGAACATGGCCAATATCGAGCTGGGCTTTGCCTACAAGGATTTCTTTGAAATGCAGCCGTCCACTGGCTATGAAACCTTGATCTACGATTGCCTCACCGGCGATCAGACGCTGTTCCAGCGTGCCGACAACATCGAGAACGGCTGGCGTGCCGTGCAGCCGTTTCTCGACGCCTGGCAGCAGGACGCAACCCTGGAGCGCTATGCGGCCGGCGAAGACGGGCCACAGGCCGCTGATGAGCTGCTGACCCGCGACGGTCGCGTCTGGCACAGCCTCGGATGAGGGACGTCACGCAACAACCCATCCGTTTTCTGCTCAGTGACATGGACGGCACGTTGTTGCTGCCCGATCACAGCCTCAGCCAGCGCACCATCGAGGCCGTCCGCGCCTTGCGTGACGCCGGCGTGCTGTTCAGCCTGGCCACCGGGCGTCCACCAAAAGCCATGTTGCAGCAAATCGAAGCCCTGGGCGTTGATTTGCCAACGGCGGCGTTCAATGGCGGCACGATCGTCAACCCGGATGGCAGTTTGCTGGTGGCGCATTATTTGCCGGCAACGGCGGCGCTGACGGCGCTGGCGCTGTTTGCCGATCAGCCGGATATTGAAGTCTGGGTGTTCAGCGGTGGTGACTGGCTGTTGAAGGACTCGAACGGCCCGATGGTCCCGCGAGAACAACATGGCCTGGGTTATCCGCCGGTGGTGGTCGAGAGTTTCGAGCCTTGCCTGGCACGCATCGACAAGATCGTCGCTGCCAGCAACAACACCGAACTGTTGATCGAGCTGGAAGCGCGGTTGCTGGCCAAGGTCGAAGGCCAGGCGCAGGTGTCGCGTTCGCAGCCGGTCTATCTGGACGTGACCGCGATGCAGGCCAACAAGGGCGCGGCACTGGCGACACTGGCCGGGTTTCTCGGGGTGTCGCTGGAACAGACCGCCGCCATGGGCGACGGCGGCAATGACCCGGCGATGTTTCATCGTGCCGGGTTGTCGATCGCCATGGGGCAGGCGGAAGAGGCGGTGAAGCGTCAGGCCGACGTGGTGACCGGGGCCAATACCGAAGACGGCGCGGCCCAGGCGATCGAGCGATACATCCTCAAGCGCTGAATACACAACCGATTGTAGGAGCTGTCGAGTGAAACGAGGCTGCGATCTTTTGATCTTAAAAAATCAAAATCAAAAGATCGCAGCCTCGTTTCACTCGACAGCTCCTACGGCTCCTACGGCTCCTACGGCTCCTACGGCTCCTACGGCTCCTACATTGGCTGCTACAGCCAGTAACTTACCGCATACCAGCCAAGAACCCCCATCACCACGGTGTATGGCAGCGCCATCCACACCATCCGCCCGTACGATAGACGAATCAGCGGGGCAATCGCCGAGGTCAGCAGGAACAGGAACGCCGCCTGACCATTAGGCGTCGCCACGCTCGGCAGGTTGGTTCCGGTATTGATCGCAATCGCCAGGGTTTCAAAGTGTTCGCGGCTCATGTGGCCGGAGATGAATGCCTGTTTCACTTCGGTGATGTAAATGGTCGCGACGAACACGTTGTCGCTGATGGCCGACAGCAAGCCATTGGCAATAAACAGCATGCCCGGCTGCTGGTCCGCCGGCAGCGTCAACACCCACTGGATCAGCGGCGCGAACAGTTGCTGATCGTGAATCACCGCCACCACGGCGAAAAATACCACCAGCAGCGAGGTGAACGGCATGGCGTCCTTGAAGGCGGTGCCGAGGCGGTGTTCGTCAGTGATACCGGTAAACGCGGTGATCAGCACGATCACCATCAAGCCGATCAGGCCGACTTCGGCGATGTGAAACGCCAGCCCGGCAATCAGAATCAGCGCCGCCGCCCCTTGAACCAGCAATGCGGCGCGCTGACGCGAAGTACGCTCGGCGTTGTCTTCGGCGGCGTAGTTGGCCAGCACCGCTCGCACGTTGTCCGGCAGCAGCGTGCCGTAACCGAACCAGCGCAGTTTCTCCAGCAGTACGCAGGTCACAAGGCCCGCTGCCAGCACCGGCAACGACACCGGGGCGATCTTCAGAAAGAACTCGGCAAAGTGCCAGCCCATCTCATGGCCGATCAGCAGGTTTTGCGGCTCGCCAACCAGCGTGCAAACACCACCCAACGCTGTGCCGACCGCGCCGTGCATCAGCAGGCTGCGCAGGAAGGCGCGGAATTGTTCGAGGTCGGCATGGTGCAACGTCGGCAACTGCCGGTCATCGCCGAACTCACTGTCCTGACGCGGATCGTTGCCCGAGGCGACGCGGTGATACACCGAGTAAAACCCCACGGCCGCGCTGATGATGACCGCGGTCACGGTCAATGCATCGAGAAACGCCGAGAGAAACGCTGACAGGAAACAGAACATCAACGCCAGCAGCGCCTTGGAGCGAACTCCCAGCAACAGGCGGGAGAACAGAAACAGCAGCAGGTCTTTCATGAAGTAGATGCCCGCCACCATGAACATCAGCAACAGGATCACCGGGAAGTTGTGCACCAGTTCGTCATAGAGCGCCTGGGGCGTGGTCATTTTCAGCAGCAGAGCTTCGATCAGCAGCAACCCGCCGGGCATCAGCGGGTAACACTTGAGCGCCATGGCCAGGGTGAAGATGAACTCCAGCACCAACAACCAGCCGGCCGCCACCGGACCGATCGTCCACAACACCAGGGCGTTGAGAATCAGGAATCCGATAATGCTGGCTTTGTACCAGCGGGGTGAATGCCCAAGAAAATTGTGTGCGAAGGCCTGGGCCATTGAGCCGGACATCGGCTACTCCTTGTATTAAGAAGCGCGCAACTTGCCGTAAGCGGAAGGGAAGATCAAGTGCAGGAAACTAGGGTTGATAACGGGCGACGACGGCGCGGTAGTTGCCATCCAGTGAATAGCCGCCGACGACGATGCAACCATCGGTCTGCACGGCCAATGAAGTGGCGGTGTCGGGGCCTCGACTCAGGCGTGTGCGGACCCAGCCCATGCCATTGGCGAAGCTGCGATCCAGCGCCCCATTGGGTAAATACCGGGCGAGAATGAAATCGCCTTCGAGCCCGCCGCCCGTCGCTCCGACCGTCAGCACACAGTCGTCCGGTTGTATCTGGGCGGCGGTCCACTGGCAGCCGCTGTGGCTGATTTCCAACAGTTGTGGCTGGCCGCTATTGCAATGCATGTCAGGTCGGCCATTGCTGTGAACATTCAGGGCGAGGCAGTGCATCGGGTCGCGACTGCTGCCAAAACAATGCAAATCACCATTTTCGTGCTGGACGATCTGGCAGACCTGGGCACTCTGACCCCAGGCCTTGAAGGTCATGAAGCCATCCACGGCGAAGCCGTCATCCAGCTGGCCATCGGTGTGATAACGCGCCAGCAAACCTTCCTCGGGGAAGTTGATCGATCCGCCCACCAGGATTCGGCCGTCATATTGCACCATCAGACTGTTCAGCCAGGTGTTCATCAATAAGTGCCGGACCATGACAAAGCCACGACCATTGAAGGTACTGTCCAGCGAGCCGTCGGCATTGAGCCGAATCAGCATGCCGACGTGATCGGCCAATTCAAAGTGATGATTGGCCAGCAGCAGGATTCGACCATCGTCCTGCACGCAGATATCACAGGCTTCGGTACCCGGCACGCCGGGTGGTAACCAGGCGTCGCGAGCGCCTTCGGAAAGCTTCCCCGGCAGGCGCACCACGCAGCGGCCGTGCTCACCAAAACCCTGTATCGGGCAGCCTCGTTGATCAAACATCGCCACGGCGGGCAACGTACGATGAGCATTTTCGTAGTGCAGGCCGGCCACCAGAATGTTCCCGTCGGCCAGCACCCGCACCGTGCCCGCCATGGCCTCGTAGCCGTGGGCGAATTGCCCGATGATGCTGCCTTGTTTACCGAAGGCCAGATCCGCCGAACCATCCTCACGCAGGCGTGCCAGGCCAAAGCGGCAGCCACCTGGCGTGCCGACCTTGGCTGCCACCAGAATTCGGCCGGTGTGGTCAATCGCCACACCATTGACCCTGCTGGAGGTACTGCCGGCGAAATACACTTGAGTCTTGCCGCTGCCGGCGAAATGGCTATCGAGTTGCCCGGCGTCTTTCACCGCTGCCGGTATGGCAAAAGCAGTCTGGAGTGGCATGCACGCATCTCCTTGCCAGTCGTCCTTGTCCGGGTGCCCGGAGGTTGACTGCATGAGAAGAACATTCAATCCCTGAATGCGATGATGCGCAACTGCCATTACGCTCGGGAGGAGCGGCGTTTTGTGCCAGAACAGTGTCTTCTCGAACCACTGACAAGCCTGCCAAGTAATCTGGCGGCTAGAAGTTGGAAAACGTAAATGGCGTTATGCAGCTGACCGTAGAAAACCGTCAACTAAGGAGAAGAAGGGACGCGGATTACCGGGCGGTAATCCGCGAAAAAGATTAATGCGGCATGGACCACGATTGCAGTGTGTAACCTTCCTCGCTCAGCTCGGCGCGGGCTTGTTCCAGCAAGTGTGCAAGTTGCTGCGGATCGGAATAGGCACTGCTGGGAATTTGTTTGCGGCTGATACGAGTGTTAGTGCGATCAATGATGGCCAGGCTGAGCTCGCCATTACCGTCTTGTGGGGCCCAGGCCACGCATTGAAAGGGTTGGAATGCGCGGTCGGCAATCAAAAGAGCTTCGTTGATACGGAGCGGGGCGTTCATGGGGTCTTCTCTCTGTGTGCCCAATCAAGTGATGTGCCGTCGGTTGGGCTTACCGTTCGGCTGGTTACTTGTACTGATGTCCGCAACCGGGGGTTGGGTCACACACAATCAAAAGAAATTTCAACTTTCTTTGATTCGCCGGCGATTCAGGCAGTTGCTGAAAGCTGAATGAAAGGTTCAATTCGTTAGGCAACTCATTAAGTGATTTTTTATAACTAATAAGCCGACGTCCCTATAAGCAATCGATACAAGCCAGCGTCAATTTTTTGCTAGTGTTACACCGAAGCCCGCCAAATGACTGTTTTTAATAATATTTCCTAAAATTTGGCGCCAAGGAACAGTCATGATCGAAGCGCCTGCTTTACGACGTCTTTTAGTAGTGGATCCTTGCGACGACTGCCACCGTTTGCTGCCGGGTTTACGCGCTGTGGGTTGGGATGTCGACAGCTGTACCCTGGAAAACGCCGCGGAACGAACCTGCGACGTCGGCCTGTTGCGCTTGCAGCCATTTCATCTGGAACGTCCGGAAGCCGTCAAGGAACTGATCACCCGTAGCGGTACCGAGTGGATCGCCGTGCTCGATCAGGATGTCCTGCGAATGCAGAATGTCGGGGATTTCGTCTGCGAATGGTTTTTTGACTTCCATACCTTGCCGTTCGATGTTTCAAGGGTTCAGGTCACTCTGGGCCGAGCGTTCGGCATGGCGCGCCTGCGCGGGCAGGGCACGGTTCATATCGATCAGCCTGAACACGAACTGCTCGGCGACAGCAAACCGATTCGCGAGCTGCGCAAATTGCTGAGCAAACTGGCGCCCACCGAATCGCCAGTGCTGATCCGTGGCGAAAGCGGCACCGGCAAAGAAATGGTCGCCCGCACCCTGCATCAACAATCCCAGCGTCACAGCAAGCCATTCGTGGCGATCAACTGTGGCGCGATTCCCGAACATTTGATCCAGTCCGAATTGTTTGGTCACGAGAAGGGGGCCTTTACCGGCGCCCATCAGCGCAAGGTCGGGCGGATAGAAGCGGCCAACGGCGGCACCCTGTTTCTCGATGAAATAGGCGATCTGCCCCTGGAGCTGCAAGCCAATCTGCTGCGTTTCCTGCAGGAAAAACACATCGAGCGGGTTGGCGGTCATCAGCCTGTTCCGGTGGATGTGCGGGTATTGGCGGCGACGCACGTCGACCTTGAAGAGGCCATCGAGAACAAACGCTTTCGCGAAGATTTGTACTACCGTTTGAACGTCCTGCAAGTAGTCACCGTGCCGCTGCGGGAGCGCCATGGTGATCTATTGATGCTGGCCAACCACTTTTCCCATTTCTACAGCAGTGAAACCGGTCGTCGTCCGCGCAGCTTCAGCGAAGATGCATTGGTCGCCATGGGCAAGCACGACTGGCCGGGCAATGTCCGCGAGCTGGCCAATCGGGTACGTCGTGGGTTGGTACTTGCCGAAGGCCGGCAGATCGAGGCGCGAGACCTGGGGCTGCTCAGTCAACACGCCTTCGCCACGCCGATGGGCACCCTGGAAGACTACAAGACCCGCGCCGAACGCCAGGCGCTGTGTGATGTGTTGAATCGGCACAGCGACAACCTGAGTGTTGCCGCCCGAGTCCTGGGCGTGTCGCGGCCGACTTTTTACCGATTGCTGCACAAGCACCAGATCCGCTAGGGCGGGTAAACGAAAAGGCCCGCTGCGACATCCATCGCAGCGGGCCTTTTCCATTGGGGTGAAGCGATCAGAAGTAGTACGGGAATTTCAGGCTGAAGGAAAAGTCCGGCGCATCGTCTGTCATGCCGATGGACAGGTTGGGAACGATGGTCAGGTTGTCGGAGGCTGCGATGGTCATGCCGACATTGAAGTAACCGGCGTTGGCGTCGCTGGACACCACCGACTCCCAATCCCCGCCATCCTGTTTGAGCTTGCTTTTGCGTTGCACCAGGTCAGACACCGAGAACGACATACTCATCTTTTCGTTCAGCGCAAACGCGATCCCCGCACCAATCTGGAAGCTGTCGCCGATCCGCACCTTGCCCGGGACTTTCTGATTGACGGTGGCGCTGATGTCGTCGAAGGATTCTTCGAAGTTGTGGGTGTAGGACAGGCTACCGAACAGAACCGCCGGATCGTAGGTCTTGACCAGCGAGATACCGGGGCTGATCGACCAGACGCCGTTACCGGTTGGCAGGGTGTCAGGCACGAACAGGTTGGTATTGGCGTCGCTCTGGCGCAGTTTGATCCCGAACGGATCCTTGCCGGTCGGTGCCTTGACCCGGAAGGTGAACACCGCATCCGGGGTGTTCACCGATTCGTCCATGAATTTGTAGGCGATCCCGAAGTTGATGTCGCCCAGCGTCGGATCCCGGGTGACGGTTTCTTCGCTGGTCACCCCCGCTGCACCGTTGTTGGCACCGCCGGACTGATACGTTGATTCGCGGTACACCACCGGTACGTTCAGGTCGAATTGCCAGCGATTGTCGAAGTTGTAGCGTCCGGTGAGGTCCAGCGTCCAGGTGTCGGCCTTGATTCGGTCCAGGTTGATGTTGCCCAGAAAGATCGAGTCCAGTGCGAGGAAGCCGTTGAGGATCAACTGGCGGGTGTCGTAACGCGAATAGGTCAGCCCGGTTTCGAGGCTGAACTTGCCGCCGCCGAAGAATCCGCTGGCCTCGTCATACAGGTTGGAAACACTCTTTGCCGGTTGAGAGTCATCGGCCAGTGATTGTCCATAGGAACTGCCGCTGCCTGCGGCGCCTCCTGAAGCCGCGGCCGCTCCCGTCCTTGTGGCCACTTGCGGGTTGCCTTTCATGTCGGCTGGCGACTTGGCCAGGCGTTTAGGCGGCGGCGCCGCCGGTTGATCCTCCACCTGGCGGACTCGTTGTTCGAGTACTGCCAAGGCCTTTTGTTGTACTTCGTATCGTTGCTTGAGCTCCATGAGTTGTTGCTTCAAAGCCTCCACGTCCGCATCGGACGCTGCTTGCAGCAGCGCCGACGGGAACAAAGTACTCAGACAAACGATCGCGCGCAGTGGTACTGACCGATACATGATTAGCCATCCCCCATGAAGCCCAATGATCGAACATCAGCGTAGTTCAATATCCCAGGCTGCGTAGTGCCTTGAGTTGATTCAGATTGCAGTTGACTGCTCCGGCATTTCGGCCGTTGTTGTTAAGCACTACATTAAGTTGCGTCAGGTTATTGACCCTGTTGCTGTTGCCCAGAAGCCGGGTGTTCTGCACCAGCCCCCCCTGAGCCGCCTGTTGCATGGCCGTGCCTTGGTTGTTGTTGGCCTGGATGGCCATTTGTACGCCACCACCTGTGGCCGCCACTGCGACGTTACCGGCGGCATTGCTGTCGGTAATGGTTTGCCCGCTCGTCAGCACCTGCCCTTGGACGGGACTCGGCGCCGGCGCCTGGTTGGCCTCCTGGACGTTGATGGCGACATTGTTGTAGGCGGTATTGCCGTCACCAGCGGCGCGCACAGTTTGGGTGACTCCCTGGGTGGTGGTCAGTCCTGCGCCACCAATTACATTCCCGGTGCCCGATGGCGGCGCACTGCCGTTACCGGACTCTTTAATGGTCGACACGTAAAACTGCGGCTTTACGGTAGAGGCCTGGATCTGCATCAACGTCGTTGCGCCAATCAGGTCCCCACTGGCATTGCGCCAGGTACTGCTCATGACAATGCCGAAGCTGATGATCCGCCCTGGCATGACATAGCGACCGCGTAGCTCGGCGAGCTCATGGTCCTTGAGTTCGATGGGTTTGAATCCTGCATTGGCATAGCCCGATGCGCTTGCTGCCAGGCAAGCGGCGGCCAGCCAGTATGAGGTTTTCATTTGCTGCTCCCGGGGCATCCGGCCCTCTCTATCATCAGTGGGCGATTAGAAGAAGTCGCTCTGAATGAAGCCAAAGTCCATCAATTCGGCATCTTTGACCGGGTTGAAAGTGTCCAGTTTGTTCTTGGCCGTCAGCGGTTCCGGAGGGCTGCGCAATGCATTGGTTTTGTCGTAACCGGGACCTACGATAGCGAAGACAATGCCGTTCCAGCCTTTGACAAAGTCATCATGGGAATAGCGTTTGTGCCCAAGCACCGGGTCGCCGATATAGACCCAGTTCTTGTCCGCCCGCTGCATCACCACGAAATGCTTGTAGCCGCGAATTTCCATCAGCACCACCACCGGAATGGTCACCGCTTCGAGTTTCTCGGGCGGTATCCGGTAGCCACGCGCGCGCATGCCGATTGCTTCGATGTAGCGCTTCATGTCCAGCATGGAGAAACCTTGAGTACGGACAAGGTTCTGATCAGCATTGACCAGCATGCCTTTGATGATGTGTTCCTCATCGACATCGAGCCAGTAAGCCTGGCGTAGCACCGTGGCCAGTGCGGCAGCGCCGCAGCTGAAGTCGGTTTTTTGTTCGACGATGTCGCTGAACTTGCGCTCACGCACGCTTTGCACCTGCTTGTAAACCAGTATGCCGCCCGGCAAGGCGGCCACCGGCATCTGTGCCGCCTGAGTCAGGCCACACAGGCACAGCAGGGCGAAAAAGGCTGTCGTACGCATGATCGATACGCCTTTGGTGAACCGTGGAAAGAAAGCCCCGTTGCCGGGGCTTTCATTTCGATCGCGATTACATGCAGGCTCTGCAGCCGGCAGCGATGGACAGCGAGTTGCTTTGTTGGTTGCCCGCACCCGCCGACACGTTGGCGCCGCCGTTGCCGGAGAAGCCGTTCATCGAGCCGCTCATGCTGGCGTTGTTCATCACAGGGTTTTTCCAGCCGTCTGGTGTCAACACTTGATGAGTGGTTACGCTAGACAGATCGAAGGTGCCCACGGCGGTGAACTTGAACTTGTCGTCATCGTGGCGTCTGTGATCCCAACCATCGTCCTCGATAGTCCCGGTGCCATGGGCCTTGAAGGTGCCAGAGGACGTGGTGGTGTCGGTGAGGGTGGTGGTGATGTGGGTCCGGTCAGCTTTGTTTTTTACATCCAGACCGGTGGTGGATTGATAAGCGTCAGCCGAGGCTGTCGCTACGCGTCCGCCGGACACGGCAATCGCCAGGTTGTTTTTCTGTTGGTTGAAGTTGCCGGCAGTCACGTTTATGCCAATGTTGCCGGAGCCGTTGTTGCCAGCATTGTCGAGCGTGGCGTTATTTTGGGTAGAGCGGTTTTTGACGTAGTTATTGGTGTTGTACTGATACGCGGTGGAGGTTGCCTCGGCAGAACCGAAGATGAAACTTTCATCGGCGGTAGCCAGCGCGGCGGCGTTGTCTTGTTGGTTGCCGTCACCGCCAGCCACGTTGGCGCCCATGTTGCCATTGGAACCGTTGAGTGAGTTGTCGGCATTGGCAGTGTTTTCGGTGCCCTGGTTGAGTACCGAGTTGCCGCTGCTGTCCTGTGTATCCCCTACATAGGCGCTGGCGGCTGAGTCGATTGACAGTTGCTGTTCCCAGGTGGGGCCTTTGGGGCCGTGATGATGGTGGCCGTGACCATGGTCGTTATCGTTGGCTTGTGCAGCCATCGCCATGACGGCTGCCAGGGCGAACACGAGAGGCTTGAGAGCCATTGTGGGTTTCATGGTGTTTCTCCGTGCTTATTAGTTGGTTAAGTGTTGGTTACTTTCTAATCGCACTGCGTTCGGGTCAGTCAGCGACCCGTATGCTCAGGGTGTTAGCCATTCGGTTCCCCACCCCGGCACTCTGGTTCACCTGAATCACTCCTCGGCTGCCGGTGAAGGCCTGGTCGCTTGTCACGACCTGGCGACTGCCTTTTGAAGCGTCAGTTGCCCCTGAGCTTGGTAACAACGCCACGTTCTGTTGAGAAAGGGCGCTATCGTCGACGCTTTGCGGCGCAGCACTGATGCTGATGCGCATTGCGTTGGCCATCTGGTTGTTGGCCCCAGCGCCCTGGTTGACACCCAGTGCACCGTTGCCTTGACTGAAAGAGTTGCCGCCGATGGTGGCCGTCGCGTTCATCGACGGGTTGGCGGGCGTGTCGAGTTTCTGGATGACGCGAGTGGTCGCCGAGGCATCGGTGCCGATGGCGATAGCGCGGGTATTGGCCTGTTGCTGTTGATCGCCGGAGGCCTGGTTGACGTTGAAGTTGCCGTTGTACCGGGCGCCGGAATCCAGGATGTTGGCGGTGTTGACCACCGGAACGCTGGAGTCGGCCATGGCGCCTGGGCTCACACTGGCACCGATGACCAGGGCGAGAAGAATCAGGGAGCGGCTCATGTCATTGACCTCCCGCCAGTCTGCCCAACGGCGCGAGGCCGGAACTCATGGCATGGTTGATCGTTCCCGAAATCGCGCCACCGCTACCGCCGCCGTGACCGGCGCTCATGCCGGGCATGCCATTGGGATTGGTCACGACATTGAGGCTGCCAGGTATGTTGCCGTTCTGGTTGATGCTGTTGCTGATGGACGAACCGCTGGCCACGCTGGCGAACTCACCATCGCTCAGTTCGGTGCTGTTGAGTGTCGAGGTGACACGATCCGAAGGGTTGGCGTTGACAGTGGTCGGGTAGGGGTCTTTCTGGAACGGCGGCCTGCCGACGGTGTGGGGCTGTACATCACGAGTGAGTACGATCACGCCATTGCCTTCAGCCTGAACATCAAAACTGAGTACCGAGACGGCGGCACATCCGAGCAGCATCAAGCGCGTAAAGCCTTTACGAAAAGTCCCCACGACTGCGATTCCTTCTGTTGTGCGCTGGCCCTAATCAGCGTTGTGAAGGTGATAGCGAAAGCCGTGCCGGTTTTTGATTGTTGTTTTGATTCAAGGGGTTATCGATCAAGGTAAATGGATCCTTGATCGAGCTGTTTCAGGCCTGAGACAAAAGCGGGGGCTATAACGGGGAAAAGGAGGCGCAACGCTCTGGATCCATAGCTTGCGTTGTGATGTATCAGCGCTTTAACACAGATCATGACGCAATGATGAATAGCGCTGAAACGGGCTGTTCGAGTGCAAAGGTATGTTTCACAAATGGACGCATTTGAAAAATTATCGCAACAAATGCTGGGGGGGCTGGGGGGCTGTAGCAGCTGTCGAGCTTGCGAGGCTGCGTTCGGCTGCGCAGCAGTCGTAAAACCAGAACTTGCGATGCATCAGGTAAACCGCGTCAGTCGGATCCACGACTGCTGCGCAGCCGAACGCAGCCTCGCAAGCTCGACAGCTGCTACAGCCGAATTCAGCAACCTAGCAGCAGAGTGACGGCCTGCAACGCCTGGGCTCGGCGTTCTGCCCAGTCACCCTGGATCACTTGAACAGGTTGCCGATTCTGCTCCAGCCACGCCTGAGCCGCGTTGAAAAAGTCCCGGCGTTGATCCAGCTGCGGCTGACAGCGCTGGCCATCGTCGGTCCAGTCGACAAGTTCAGGCGACAACAGCAAGTGCAAGTCGTAATGCCGGGCCAGCAGCGCTTGTTCGAGCCAGGCCGGGCAATCGCTGAACAGGGTCTGGCTCCAAAGCATGTTGCTCAGCAAGTGCGTGTCGAGAATCAGCAACGGTGGCGCAAGGGCGCGGGCATCATCTTCCCATTGCAACTGGCCGCGGGCGATCTCGGGGATATCCGCCAGGCAGGTGTCCCGTGCCTCCTGTTCAATGAACCGACGCACGTATTCGCCCACCAGAACGCCGCCGAATTGCCGTTGCAGTTCGGCGGCCAGCCAACTCTTGCCACTCGATTCTGGCCCCGTGAGCACCAGCACTTTCATGTGCGCAACGCCGGGTCGGCGCGCCACGTCCGCCAGCCTTGCACCGCCAGCAGGGCGAAAACCCCATAGAGGGCGGCGGTCAGGTACAGCTCTTTGTAGATGAACAGGCCGACGAAGATGACGTCCAGCGCGATCCACAGCGGCCAGCATTGCAAGCGCTTTTGCGCCATCCATAACTGTGCGACCAGGCTGAAGCCGGTCAACGCGGCGTCGAGCCAAGGCTGGGCGGCATCGGTCCAGTGAGCCATCGCAGCCCCCAGCAGCAGACTGCCGACCGCGCCCACGGTTAAGCCCTGCGCGACGGATTTGCCATCGAGGACGCTGACGTGCCGACCGTCATGCGTCGCGCCCGCGCGAGTCCACTGCCTCCAGCCGTAGAGCTGCAACGCGGCGTAGATCACTTGCAGCAGCATGTCCGAATACAGCTTCACCTCGAAAAAGATCCAGCTATACAGCAGCACCATGACCAGACCGACCGGCCAGCACCAGGGGTTCTGTTTGACCGTCAGCCAGACGGCAATCACACCGAGGGCGGCGGCAAACAGTTCAAGCCCGGACATGGAGGTTCCTTGGGGAAGACGAAAAGGGGGGAGGATTGTAGCGGCAGGCGCTGCCAAGTAGAACCGGCTTGCGCGGTCCGGTGTAGCAGCTGCCGAGCCTGCGAGGCTGCGTTCGGTGTGGGCCGCATTCGGACGAAGCCGTCGTAAATTCTGCGCACACGGTCTATCTGGAACCGGCGTCGCCTGATTTCACGACTGCTGCGTCCGAACGCAGGCTGCGCCAGCTGCTACAAGTGATCAGACCCGAAACTGCTTGAGCAACCCGTTCAATTGTTCGCTCAATTCCTTGAGGTGAACGCTGGCCACGCTCGACTGCTCGGCCGCCAATGCCGTGCTGTGGGACAACCCGGCGGCTTGGGTGACGTTCTGATTGATGTCTTCCACCACATGCGCCTGCTGCAAGGTTGCGCTGGCAATCGAGGCGTTCAAACCGTTGAGGTTGCGCAAGGCCTGGCCGATGGCATTCAGGCTGGCGCCGGCCAGACCGGCCTGCTCGATGGTCAGTTGCGAGGCACGGCTGCTGTCGCCAATCACCTTGACCGCCGCCTCGGAATGGCTTTGCAGGCGTTCGATCATCGACTGGATTTCTGCCGTCGACTTCTGGGTGCGCTGGGCCAGCAGGCGCACTTCATCGGCGACCACCGCGAACCCTCGACCTTGCTCACCGGCCCGGGCGGCTTCGATGGCGGCGTTGAGGGCCAGCAGGTTGGTTTGCTCGGCGATGGAGCGGATCACTTCCAGGACACTGCCGATTTGCGTGCTTTCGTCGGCCAGCGTACGAATCACTTCCACCGCTTGATCGATGGTCGAAGACAGCTTGTCGATCTGCTGCAGGCTGCCATCGATATTGATCTGCCCCTGCTGCGCCTGAGACTCGGCATCGCGCATTTCGCTGGCCGCGTGCTCGGCGTTTTTCGCTACATCCTGCACGCCGTAGGTCACTTCGTTGATCGCGGTCGCCACCAGTTCCATTTGCTGGGACTGCTGCTGGCTGCGTTGCTGGGCTTGCGCGGCGTCGTTGCCCAGTTCGCTGGAAGACTGGCCCAGCGCGCCGGCGGACACTTGCAACTGACTGATCACCAGGCGCAGCTTGGCGGTAAAGGCATTGAAGTGCCGGGCCAGTTGCGTGACTTCGTCCTGGCCGTGGGTATCGAGGCTGCGGGTCAGGTCGCTTTCACCACTGGCAATATTGGCCATGGCATTCACGGTTTCCTGCAACGGGCGCACGATGCTGCGGGCAATCATGATCACCAGCAGCGCCATGATCAGGGCAATCACCAGGCCGACGAAAGACGCCTTCCAGACCTGCGCATTAAACTCGGCCTGCATGTCGTCGATGTACACGCCCGAGCCGATCACCCAACCCCAGGGCTCGAACAGTTTGACGTAGGAGGTTTTTTCCACCGGCGCACTGGCGCCCGGTTTCGGCCAGCGATAGTTGACCATGCCGGCGCCCTTGGCCTTGGCGATGGCGGCCATTTCGTTGAACAGTGCAAAACCGTCCGGGTCGCGGATTGTCGAGAGGTTCTGGCCTTCGAGTTTTGGGTTGGTCGGGTGCATGACCATGACCGGCGTCAGGTCGTTGATCCAGAAATAGTCATTCTGGTCGTAGCGCAAACCCCGCACGGCGGTCAGTGCCTGCTGTTGCGCGGCGGCGCGGGTGAGGGTGCCGGCGGTTTCCAGGTCGTGGTAGTAGGTCAGGATGCCACTGGCGGTCTGCACCACATGCTGGGTCTTCTGGGCCTTGGCCTGATAGAGATCGTCGTGGATCTGCTTGAGCATCAACGCGCCCAACGTCAACAGCATCACCACGGCCACGATCAAGATAAGCCACAAGCGTCGGCTGATCGACACACTGCGCAAGCTGTTCATAACGCTGTTACTCCGTTTTCTTGTTCTTGTCATAAACGATCGCCAGCATCGAACCACACTTTGCCGATCGGGGCCTATCCGACTCAGGTCTTATTACGCGGCAGCGTAAATGAGGCTTGTCTGATAGGATTTCGGCCCCGCGCGGAAAAACCTGAGTCCAAGTCGATTTTTCACGGAATTTTTACGGTTTTGTGTGGATCTTGTGCGCGCGGGGTTTCAGCGCACGCTGATCGCGAATAACGCTCTACAAATTATTAACGGGGCATGCCTGGGGGCATGGCTTCTTGGGGGAATGATGGATCTTTGGACAGCCTTTCAGGCATTGATTTTAGGCGTTATAGAAGGGCTGACCGAGTTCTTGCCCATTTCCAGTACCGGGCACCAGATCATTGTGGCGGACCTGCTCAATTTCGGCGGCGAACGAGCGATGGCCTTCAACATCATCATTCAGCTCGGCGCGATCCTGGCGGTGGTCTGGGAGTTCCGTCGCAAGATCCTCGACGTGATCATCGGTTTGCCGACGCAACCCAGCGCTCGACGCTTTACCGCGAACCTGTTGATCGCCTTCCTGCCGGCCGTGGTATTGGGGGTGATTTTCGCCGACCTGATCCACAAATACCTGTTCAACCCGATCACTGTGGCCAGCGCATTGGTCGTGGGCGGGATCATCATGTTGTGGGCTGAACGCCGGCAGCATGTCGTGCACGCCGAAAGCGTCGATGACATCACCTGGAAAGAAGCCCTGAAAGTCGGTTTCGCCCAGTGCCTGGCGATGATCCCGGGGACCTCGCGTTCCGGTTCGACGATCATCGGCGGTTTGCTGTTCGGGTTGTCGCGCAAGACGGCCACTGAGTTTTCGTTTTTCCTCGCCATGCCAACCATGGTCGGCGCGGCAGTGTACTCGGGCTATAAATACCGCCACCTGTTTGTACCGGCTGATTTCCCGGTGTTCGCCATCGGCTTTGTCACCGCGTTTATCTTTGCAATGATCGCCGTCCGGGGCCTGCTCAAGTTCATCGCCAGCCACAGCTACGCGGCGTTCGCCTGGTACCGCATCGTGTTCGGCCTGGTGATCCTGGCGACCTGGCAGTTCGGTTGGGTCGACTGGACCGCGGCCAAGCCATGAGCGACGCCGCCGCACGCAACAACCCCGGGCGCAAGTCCGGGGGAGTGATTCAAAACCTGCGGTTGAAATTGCTGGTGTTCGTTGCGCTGTGCGCAGTGCCGTTGTTTGGCTCGGTGTCGCTGTGGCTGCGCGGGGTGTCGCTGATTCCCCTGGCCGCCTACGGCATCGTCAGCGTGCTGGCGTTTTTGCTTTACTGGAGCGACAAGCACAAGGCCCGTGCCGACAGCTGGCGAACGCCGGAGAACGTGTTGCACGCGGTGGAACTGGCGGGCGGTTGGCCGGGGGCCTTGCTGGCCCAGCAAGTGTTTCGGCACAAGACCCGCAAGGTTTCGTTTCAACTGGTGTTCTGGCTCATCGTGCTGATGCATCAGGTGTTCTGGATCGACCAGTTGTTTTTGGGTGCTCAGCTATTCGCGCTGTTTTAAAGCTGTTTTAAAGCAGCAAGCCAACCTGTGTGCGCTTGGGCAACTTGCTCACCACCAGTTGGTGGGAACGTTGCAGCAAGCCTTGCAGCTCTTCGGTGCCCAGCGGGTAGGGCGTGTCCATGATGATCCACTGCGCCCGGGCCAGATACGGCGCCGGGTGAATGCCCGGTCGGTCGCAATGGCCCAGGAACAGGTCCTTGTCGACCTTGAAGGCCAGGGACTGGCCCCGCAGGTTCTGCAAGGCGAACATCTTGCTCCCGGCAATCGAAAACACCCTCACGCCACCCCACTTGTAATCCTCCCGCGCGCCGGGCAGCGCCAGGCAGAATTGCGCGACATCTTCTTCGCTCATTGGTCTTGCCTTCATAACAGTCGGTCCCCACAGGCATTGAATGATTCGATCAAATGGTCGATCCAGGCGCGTACTGCCGGCATTACCCCGCGCCGATGAGGGTAGACCGCTTGCAGCCAGCCGCCCGGCAATGACCAGTCAGGCAGCAGTTGCACCAGCGAGCCGTTTTCCAGTTCCTGCTCGCAATACATCATCGGTAACACGGTGAAACCCAGCCCGGACAGGGTACACGCCTTGCGCACGAGAAAATCGTCGATGCCCAATCGGGCTTCGAATGTCATTTCACAGGCCTTGCCCTGCTGGTCGAGCATCCGCAGATGCACCAGCCGATCGGCTTCCAGTGCGCCCAATATCGGCACGTTTTTCAAGTCGTCCGGGGTCTTGATCTGCCGCTCGCGAAGAAACGCCGGGCTGGCGACCATGACAGTCTGCGCCTGACGTAAGCGGCGGGTGACCAGCAGTGGGTCTTCATCACCCAGTTCCCGCACTCTCAAGGCGACATCGACGCCTTCGGTCACCAGATCAACCCGGCGGTTGAGCAGCAGCATCTCCAGCTGAACCTGCGGGAATTTCTCAAGGAACTTGCTGATCACCGACGGGAACATGTCGTGGGCCAACCCCACCGGGCAGGAAACCCGCAGTCGGCCGCGGGGTTCGCTGGACATGCTGGCCACCGCTTCATCGGCCATCTCGGCTTCCAGCAGCATTGCCTGACAGTGTCGCAAGTAGCGCTCGCCCACGGCGGTCAGGTTGAGTTGGCGGGTGGTGCGTTGCAACAGACGCGCGCCCAGGCGTTCTTCCAGTTCGGCGATGCGTCGCGACAACCGGGACTTGGGAATCCCCAGCAAACGCCCGGCCGCCGCGAAGCCGCCGGCGTCGACCACCTTGGCGAAATAGTAGAGGTCGTTGAGGTCTTGCATGATTTAAATCCAACTGTTCTATCAGTGGGACGAACTATCGCATTATTGCCGGCTAATCAGCTATTGGTTTCGTAGGTAGGATTGTTTCCATCAGGTCGCCGGGTGGCGATCCTCACCTTGGAGATCCCACATGAAATTACTGCATATCGATTCGAGCATTCTGGGTGACAACTCGGCTTCCCGTCAGTTGAGCGGTGAAGTCGTCAAAGCCTGGCAAGCCGCCGAGCCTGGCGTTGTGGTGACTTACCGCGACCTGGCCGCCGATGCCATCAGCCATTTTTCCGCCGCCACGCTGGTCGCCGCTGGCACCGCCGCTGAGCTGCGCAACGCCGCGCAACAGCATGAAGCCGATTTGGGTGCGCAGGCCCTGGCCGAATTCCTCGCCGCCGATGCCGTCGTGATTGCAGCGCCGATGTACAACTTCACCATCCCGACCCAACTCAAGGCCTGGATCGACCGCATCGCCGTAGCCGGCCAGACTTTCCGCTACACCGAAGCCGGCCCTGAAGGCCTGTGCGGCGGCAAGAAAGTGGTGATCGTTTCGACGGCTGGCGGTTTGCACGCTGGCCAACCGACCGGCACTGCTCACGAAGAGTACTTGAAGGTGATGTTCGGCTTCCTCGGTATCACCGACATCGAGTTCGTCCGTGCCCATGGCCTGGCCTACGGTGATGAAGTGCGCAGCAAAGCCATGAGCGACGCTCAGGCGCAAATCAGCGAGCAATTGTTCGCCGCCGCGTAAGGCTTGCGTAAAGACGTCAAACAGCGCACGCAATACCCCTGAAACTCTGTATTCTGGTCATCTTGATGGCCAGGTACAGAGTTTTTTTAATTTCTGCCGGTGATCAGTTTCTGGCCCAGGTTATGCAGTCGAGGGTTAATATCTGCGGTCAGGTAACAAGGTGGGGGCATTCCATGGTGCGTCTTTGTGCAACGCTACTGATTTGCCTGTTCGGCAGCCTGAATTCAGTGCACGCCGCGCCTGTGCTGTTTCCTCACTGGAGCGTCGGTTTCCATGAGATGACATTCCTCGACCCGCTGGACTTGCAGCCGATGCGCGCCATCGCCTTTTACCCGTCCAGTGAGAGGGAGCACTCCAGCAAGCTCGAGGGCTACACGGTCGAAGCCGGTGAAGACACCAAAGTCGCCATCGGACGCTTCCCGATGTTGATGCTGTCTCACGGCAATACCGGAACCCCGCTGGCCCTGCACGATCTGGCCACCTCGCTGGCACGCAAGGGGTTTGTGGTGGTGGCGGTGATCCATCCTGGCGACAACTCCAAAGACCACAGCCGCCTCGGCACCTTGAGCAATCTTTACGGGCGGCCGATCCAGATTTCCGAAGCCATTACCGCGACCTTGGGCGACCGTATGCTTGCGCCCTTCGTCAATGCCGATCAGGTCGGGGTGATCGGCTATTCGGCGGGCGGTGAGACCGCGTTGATCCTGTCCGGCGCCACCCCGGACCTGGACCGTCTGCGCCGTTATTGTCATGAGCGCCCGGACGACCACGACGCCTGCAACACTCAAGGCGAGCTGATCGTCGACCGCGATGACTTGCAGCCAGTGCCAGACCCGCGAGTGCATGCCTTGTTGTTGATGGCACCGCTGAGTCTGAAATTCGGCCGCCAGACCCTGGCCGACGTGCATGTGCCGGTGCTGCTATACAGCGGCGATGGCGACAAACTGGTGGCGTTCGACAAAAACGCCGCAGCCCTGGCGCGCAAACTGCCGACCGCTCCGGATTTCAAATTGCTGGCCGGGGCAGGGCACTTCGTGTTCCTGGCACCGTGCAACGAAGAACAGATCGCCACCATGCCGGCGCTGTGCACCGATGCCGACGGCGTCGACCGCAAGGACATTCACCGCAACCTGATCTCCGAGGCTGGACGTTTCTTCTCCCATGCACTGGGCAAACCGAGTCGGGCCGGCATGCAAACCGCGGATCAATAAATCAATCCTGGCGGATGGCGCGGTGTTTCAGTAACAAGGTCAAACCGAGCCCGGTCACGGACAACAACGCCGCACTGAAGAAAATCCACGAATACCCCAGGTTCAATGCCACCGCACCCATCAGCGGCCCGGCAATCGCCAGCGCCAGATCGAAAAACACCGCATAAGCACTCAAACCCGCCCCGCGACTGGAATTGGGCACCTGCTTGATCGCTTCCACGCCCAGCGCCGGATAGACCAGCGACAGACCGAACCCGGTCAAGCCTGCGCCGATCAAGGCGTAAACGGTCGAGGGCGCCAGCCACAACAGGACCAGCCCCACGGTTTCAATGCTCATGCAGGCAATGGCCGAGGTGAAACCGCCGAAACGGCTGATGCTGGAAATGAACAACAGCCGCGACAGAATAAAACACACCCCGAACACCGTCAGGCAGTAAGCCGCACCCGTCCAGCTACGACTGGCGTAATACAGAGTAATAAAAGTGGTGAGCGTGCCGTAGCCGATAGACGCCAGGCTCAGGCTCGCGCCGAAAGGGGCAATGCGCCCGAACACCGCCCAGAACGGCAGGCGCTCGCCGCGAGTCACTGGCACCGAGGGTTTGTTACGGATCAACAGCAGTGCCAACAGGGCCAGTAACGACAGCACAATCCCGAGGCTGGCGAAGCCCAATTCAGCCACCATCAGCACCCCCAGCGGCGCGCCAATGGCAATGGCGCCGTATGAGGCGATCCCGTTCCAGGAAATCGAACGCGCCGTGTGCTCGACACCGACCTGGCCCATGCACCAACTGATGGTGCCGACTCCGATCAACCCTTGGGCGATCCCCAGCAACAACCGGCCAGCGATCAGGATGATCAGGCTCAACAGCGGCAAACTTTGCAGCAGAGTCGACAGCAGCGTCAGCACGCCGCTCAACACAATCCCCGACAACCCGTAAACAATCGCCCGTTTGGTGCCGACGCTGTCCGACAAGCGCCCGGCCATCGGGCGGCTGAGCAGGGTGGCCAGGTATTGCGAACCGATGGTTAGCCCCGCAACGATGGCGCTGAACCCCAACTGCTCATGGACATACCCCGGCAACACGGCAATCGGCAGGCCGATGCAGAGGAAGGCAATAAAGGTATAGAAAACGATGGAAACGATCTGCAGGGTGATCGCCATGGAGCTTTGCGGGGGCAGTTGCTGCGCAGACATGAGAGCTCGTTCGCGGGCGGCGGTAGGAGAACTGCATCATGGCGCGGGCGTGAAATAAAAGGAAGCAGGCTAACGATCAAAAGATCGCAGCCTTCGGCAGCTCCTACATCGGCCGTGTTTAACCGCGATGTAGCGGGCGCCTCCAGTTCCCGTAGGAGCTGCCGCAGGCTGCGATCTTTTGATCTTGAATCGTTTGATCCTGAAAACAAAAAGCCCCGTCACCAGGACGGGGCTTTCCATTTGCAGCCAGAAGCCGCCTTACATCAACACACCCTGACTACGCAGGTAGTCGTCATAGGTGCCGCTGAAGTCGATCACGCCATCGGCGCTCAACTCGATGATGCGGGTGGCCAGGGACGATACGAACTCACGGTCGTGGCTGACGAAAATCAGCGTGCCCGGGTAGTTCTCCAGCGCCAGGTTCAGCGCCTCGATGGATTCCATGTCCAAGTGGTTGGTCGGTTCGTCCATTACCAGCACGTTCGGCTTTTGCAGGATCAGCTTGCCGAACAGCATGCGACCTTGCTCACCACCGGAGATGACCTTGACCGACTTGAGGATCTCGTCGTTGGAGAACAGCATGCGCCCGAGGGTGCCGCGAACCAGTTGCTCGCCGCCCTGGGTCCATTGGCCCATCCAGTCGAACAGGTTGCAGTCGTCTTCGAAGTCGTGCGCGTGGTCCTGGGCGTAGTAGCCCAGCTCGGCAGCGTCGGTCCATTTCACGGTGCCGGCGTCCGGGGTCAGTTCGTTGACCAGGGTGCGCAGCAGGGTGGTTTTACCGATACCGTTCGGGCCGATGATCGCCACGCGCTCGCCGGCTTCAACGGTGAAGCTGAAGTCCTTGAACAGGGTCTTGCCGTCGAAGCCTTTGGCCATGCGCTCGACGATGACCGCCTGACGGTGCAGCTTTTTGGTCTGCTCGAAACGAATGAACGGGCTGACACGGCTCGAAGGTTTGACTTCGGCCAGCTGGATCTTGTCGATCTGCTTGGCGCGGGAAGTTGCCTGCTTGGCTTTCGAGGCGTTGGCCGAGAAGCGACTGACGAACGATTGCAGTTCCGAGATCTGCGCTTTCTTCTTGGCGTTGTCCGACAGCAGTTGCTCGCGGGACTGGGTCGCCACGGTCATGTACTCGTCGTAGTTGCCTGGGAACAGGCGCAGCTCGCCGTAATCCAGGTCAGCCATGTGCGTGCACACGCTGTTCAGGAAGTGACGGTCGTGGGAGATGATGATCATCAGGCTGGAGCGCTGGGTCAGTACGTTTTCCAGCCAGCGGATGGTGTTGATGTCCAGGTGGTTGGTCGGTTCGTCGAGCAACAGCACTTCAGGATCGGAGAACAGCGCCTGCGCCAGCAACACGCGCAGTTTCCAGCCCGGCGACACTTCGCTCATCGGGCCGAAGTGCTGCTCGATGCCGATACCCAGGCCCAGCAACAGCTCGCCGGCACGGGACTCGGCGGTGTAGCCATCCATTTCGGCGAATTCGGTTTCCAGCTCGGCCACGGCCATGCCGTCTTCTTCGGTCATTTCCGGCAGCGAGTAGATGCGATCGCGCTCGGCCTTGACCTTCCACAGCTCTTCGTGACCCATGATCACGGTATCGATCACGGTGAATTCTTCGTAGGCGAACTGGTCTTGACGCAATTTACCCAGACGCACGTTCGGCTCAAGCATGACCTGGCCACCGGACGGCTCGAGATCGCCACCGAGGATTTTCATGAAAGTCGACTTGCCGCAACCGTTGGCGCCGATCAGGCCGTAGCGGTTGCCCGCGCCGAATTTGACCGAAACGTTTTCGAATAGCGGCTTGGCGCCGAACTGCATCGTGATGTTAGCTGTGGAGATCAATTACTTTACCTATCAATGGGTTGCGAGCTGCGCATTTTGGCGCTTGGGCCATACCTGGGGCGTTTTGGAGTTTCTCCATCTCTCCCCAGTCACCGCTAGACTTCAACCGGCGCGCATAAGTCGAGAGCAGCATCTGGACGCTTGTCCAAGCTGTTGGGCAATAAAGGCGGGATTCATGCCAGACATTCTGCATATTGTCGCATAAGTGTGACGGCAGTTGTACGGCGCGCGATAACGTGTCGCGAGCTTCTTCAGGTTGGCCCCGCTGCTTGGGTCTGTCCGAGTGGGTGGTTCATCCTGGTGGGAGGCAAAACGCAGGGGAAATCCTGGATTGAACGCCAATGTTATTTTTGTTCAGCGTTGTGTTCGGGACACTGGGCGCGGCTCTGGGTAAAGTCGGCAGCGCTTGCCCGGCCAGGTGTGTTTCAGAAGGATTGCTGAATGGCCAGCACTTGGTCAGGGTGGGCACCTATTCAGATTCGTCTCTCATATGCCGCGTGTGACGGTAGTCCCCCTCCAGAGCATTGAGGCATTGGTTGCCCTTACCAAGTGATTCGTTCTCAGCGACTAGAATATAAGCGTCCTCTAGTCACGGATGAATCAAATGAAACTGATTTTGGTCGTGCTTATCATGGGTTTGTTAGCCTGGAAGCTCTCCCCTGAGTTACAACCCTGGGTTGAGGCCAAGCTACCGCATCCGAAAGTACCCCCTGCAGTCACAACTGTGCCGAAGCCTGTTTCGGCGCCATTCAAATGTGACGGACGCAAATATTGCTCGCAGATGACCTCGTGTGCAGAGGCCAAAAACTTTCTGCAAAATTGTCCGGGAATGAAAATGGACGGCGACAACGATGGTGTGCCCTGTGAGTCGCAGTGGTGCCAATGACTTTTTTGCCGCTCACCGGCAGGCTAGATGGTTTAATGCGGGAAATTCTTGAAGGAGAAGGTGCCATGGAAAAGGCGTTTAGAAACCCGATGTTTTTGACTGGGCTGCCGATGGCTATCTGCGGTCTTGCTATCACCGCGCCTGGCCTGTGGATTCCCGGCCTGGGCCTAATGGTAGTTGGTTGGGCAAAAGGGAATAAACGAGCCTGACGGCACCCCTGTCCATCAGCCCACGCCCCCAAGGAACATGGAAGTGAGAAACAAATACGCTGCGGGCATGCTCTTTTTACTGACGCTTGTGACCGCTCAAAGTACTTACTCCGGCGCTACAGACGAGTCCATCGAGAAAAGATCGCAGCCTTCGGCAGCTCCTATGGGGCTGCCGTGCTACAAACTGGCGATCGTTCGGGTCGAGACTCAGAGCAAGTAGCCCGCTGCTTGTCCGAGGTGGTTGTCCTGTACGCCAGTGATCAGGTGCAGTGGAATGTGCTGTTGCTCATCAATGCACGGGATTTCGATACTTCCCACTACTTGAAGGTGTCGCTCACTCAGCCCGGTCGACTCTTCTGCCTTTGCCTTAGCCATTCTCGCGTGGTTCGCTGCGATTTCGTTGAGAGTTGACACGTTACATCTCCCGGTGACTGACCAAGCGGATCGCTGGAGTCCTTAAACGTTAATGTGAATGCCGCCGCGTCAGAATTACGTCGTTCTGGGGCCGCTATCGCCGGCATGTGCAAACCCTAAGCCAGACATTGACGCGTATTCTGCGCCACGCTTTCCATGCGACGAATGGTGTCGCGCGATGTTCAGATAGGTTTGATCAGGCCAGGGCCATCGTTGTGCACATTGCCCACGGCTTGATCAACCTTGAACCACTCGAATGTCTCGGCCGGCTCGCCCTGCGACAGTACTATCTGCTCGGCTCGCTCTTTCGGCGTGGCCGGGTCCAGCCATTCCCGGGCCAGCTCGGCATTCAGCGTCACCGGCTGCCGATCATGAATATCCACCATGCCGCCCTTGCTGTCGGCGGTGATGATCACGAAACCGTCATGTTCGTCCGGCTGATGTTCGTACCTTGGGTATTGACCGATCGCCGCGCACAGGATCGGTGCGCGATCCTTGCGGCGGATGAGGTAGGGCTGCTTCTTCGGGCCGCCCTCGTAAACCCATTCAAACCAGTTATCGATGGCAACGATCGCCCGGTGCGGCCATATGGCTTTGAAGAATGGGCCGTGACTGACTTTCTCGACCCTGGCATTGATCGGCATAGGGTGTTCTTCGGACCAATGCGGCCGCCAGCCCCAGCGAACCCTGTCGGCGTGCAGCACGTCGCCTTCCTGGTGGAAGAGAGCGAGCTGAGTCGTCGGTGCGGCGTTGTAGAGCTCGAATGGCTGATCGCCGGCATTGTTGACCAAGGCGCTGGGCATGCTCAGCGCCTTGACGAAGTCGTGAATGCCCCGGTACTGCGAAAGTCGTCCGCACATGGCTGAGCCCTCATGCTTACATCTGAGCTTAGACGATCCGTTGAACTAATAGGGCGTTAAAGCCGCGTGGCGTTTTGGCGGCATGAGTAGACACATTTTCACAGTTGAAGGTTAACTATTGGTTACAAAGTATGGCTAAAATGACATCTTTCGCCCCCATGTCGATTGTCGGCATGGCTCAAGAACGCGCCATCGGGACGCACTTTGTTCATTTCAGACGTGTGACGATTTCCGTGAAACTCATTATTGCCGCTATCTATGTCATCTCCATCGCGTATGTCCACTTGCGCGGTAAAGTGCGCCACAAACCAGGCCGCCAACTAAGCGACCACTCGACGTTTCTGGCGCCGATCAATTGCTTCCTTTATATGTTCTCGAAAATCCCCAATCGGCCTTATCTCAATCCCGCGGACTTTCCTGACTTGAGCCCATTGCAGGCTCATTGGGAAGAGATTCGCGCCGAAGGCCAGAACCTGCTCAAGGCCGGGGAGATCAAGCGCTCGAATCAATACGATGACGTCGGTTTCAATTCGTTTTTCAAAAGTGGCTGGAAGCGTTTCTATCTCAAGTGGTATGGCGACAGTCACCCATCGGCCGCGAAGCTCTGCCCGCGTACTACTGAACTGGTGCAAAGCATTGGCTCGATCAAGGCAGCGATGTTTGCCGAACTGCCACCGGGTTCCAAACTGGTCCGCCACCGCGATCCGTATGCCGGCTCGTACCGTTATCACCTGGGGCTGGAAACGCCGAACGATGCCGGTTGCTATATCAACGTCGACGGTGAGAGCTACCATTGGCGTGACGGCGAAGCGGTGATGTTCGATGAAACGTTCATTCATTACGCTGAAAACAGCACCCAGCAGAACCGCATCATCCTGTTCTGCGACGTCGAACGGCCGATGAAGTATCGCTGGGCGGCGGCGTTCAATCGCTGGTTCAGCCGCACAGTGATGGCGGCGGCGGGGGCACCGAACGATGCAGGTGACAAGACCGGTGCTATCAACCGTTTGTTTGCCAAAATCTACACGGTTCGCTTGCGCGGCAAAGCGCTCAAGAAGCGTAACCGCGCTCGCTATTACCTGGAGAAGTGGGCGATTTTTGGCGGGTTGCTGGCGATTTTTGTGCTGATCTGAGTTTTGCTTTGCGGCGCATTTAGTCATTGCGAGCAGGCCGGTATTTTCACCGCATAACCTATGGGCACTCCAATAACCAATCAGCCACGAGAACGCTTCGTGGCTTTTTTATCTGTGCTCGCTTTGGCTTTTTCTGCCGTTTTACCGGCACTCCTGGCACCGAGGCTGCGCTTGAGCAGTTCAGTCAGATCGATGACATCCGCGGTCCTGCGTTCCTCCTCGCCCGTAGCGGTTTCGACGATTTCGATCTTGCCTTCATTCGCCTTCTGCTCAACCAGCGCCATGATCTTGTCTTCGAAGCTGTCGCGGTACTCCTCGGGCGTCCAGTCGGCGCTCATGTCCTCCACCAGCCGTTTCGCCATCTCCAGTTCGCCCTTGGCCAGGTCCGGCTTGGTCACTTCACTGCCCAACTCCAGTTGATCCAGGCTGTGTACTTCGGCCGGCCAGCGCAGCATCACCAGAACCAGGGCAGACTCCAGCGGCATGACGGCCGCCAGGTGCTGGCGGGTATGCAACACTACGCGGGCGAGGGCGACCTTGCCGGTTTTGCCGAGGGTTTCGCGTAACAGCGCATAGACCTTGCCACCGCGTTTGTCCGGCGCCAAGTAATAGGGTGTGTCGATGTTTTGCAGGGGGATCTGCTTGCTGTCGACAAAGGCAAAAATGTCGATGGTTTGGGTCGACAGTGGATGGGCCGAGCGAATGTCCTCTTCGCTGAGCACCACGTAACGACCCTTTTCGTACTCGACGCCTTTGACGATGTGCGCCTGGGTGACCTCCTTGCCGGTGACCTTATTGACGCGTTTATAGCCCACCGGCTCCATGCTGCGACTGTCGAGCCAGTTGAAATCGATCCCGTGGGAAGACGTCGCCGAGACCAGCGCCACGGGGATGTGCACCAGACCGAAACTGATTGCGCCTTTCCAGATTGCCCGTGCCATCGTCGTGTTCTCGTCAGCCCATTGATGTTCAGGTGACCTGTTGCCCGGGGGAAAGTTTCAGTCGGCTGCGACCCGCTTTTGCGGGCTGATCGACGGTGCAGTCAACTGGTGTTACATCTTCTAAAGGAGGTTTTAGTTAACAAATCCGAACCCCGGGCGTAGCGTGGCTCTATTCACCCATTAAGTGTTGCACGCGCTTTTAGAGAGGTCTCCATGAACCGATGTGTGTTCGGCGTCATCGCACTGGCATTGAGCGGCGTGCTAAGCAGCCTGGCCCTGGCCGATGCCGCCGCGCCGCCATCCTCGCCCTTGCTGCTGGCCCAGAACCTGCCGGGCAGCACCAATAACAATCCTTACAACAACCCGATCCGCCGGGCCAATCCCAACAGCATGCAAGGCACGCGCCCCGGCATCCCGGTGATCCGCGGGCCGAGTACGGCGCCTGTGCCGCGACCACCGACCCTGGAGAACGGCGGTATCGGCAACCGTTATCCGCAGGATCGCCAGGCTCCTGCCAGCCCACCGACATTCATACCCAATCCACCTCATCGGGACGCAGACACCAGCAACCGTTGAACGGCAGGACAGAGGTCTTGCCAGCCATATTGACCACAAAAGGAATCGTGCATGTTGCGTAAGACCCTCCTGACCACGCTATTTGCCGGCGTAATGATCAGCACCGCGCCCGTGTTTGCCGCCCCCGCCCAAGAGCTGAAAAGTGAGGAGGGCACCCTCGAGGTCACGCCGATCGTTAAAGGTCTGGAGCATCCCTGGGCGCTGGCGTTTCTGCCCGGTCGTCAAGGGATGCTGGTGACCGAACGGCCGGGCAACCTGCGGGTGGTCAGTGCCGATGGCAAACTTTCGAGTCCGCTCAGCGGTGTGCCTCAGGTCTGGGCCAACGGGCAGGGCGGGTTGCTCGATGTGGTGTTGTCGCCCGACTTCAAGCAAGACCGCATGGTCTATCTGTCTTATGCCGAAGGCGGCGGTGAGGGCGGCAAGGCGGGTACGGCGGTCGGTCGCGGACGGTTGTCGGAAGACCTGACGGCCCTCAAGGATTTCAATGTGATCTTCCGCCAGGAGCCCAAGCTTTCGGTCGGCAATCACTTCGGCTCCCGTCTAGTGTTCGACCGCGACGGTTATCTGTTCATCACCCTGGGCGAGAACAACGATCGACCCACGGCGCAGGACCTCGACAAGCTGCAAGGCAAGGTCGTGCGGATCTATCCGGACGGCAAGGTGCCGAAGGACAACCCTTTCGTTGGGCAAAAAGGCGTTCGCCCGGAAATCTGGTCCTACGGCCATCGCAACCCGCAAGGCGCGGCGCTCAACCCCTGGAGCGGCACGCTCTGGGAAAATGAGCACGGCCCCCGGGGCGGTGACGAAGTCAACATCATCGAGCGTGGCAAGAACTATGGCTGGCCGATAGCAACCCACGGCATCAACTATTCCGGCCTGCCGATTCCGGAAGCCAAGGGCAAAATCGTCGAAGGTACCGTGGGCCCACAGCATGTCTGGGAAAAATCCCCCGGCCTCAGCGGCATGGCGTTCTACGATGGCGATCGCTTCAAGGCCTGGCAGCACAGCGTGTTTATCGGCGCGCTGGTGGGCCAGGAGCTGATCCGCCTGCAGTTCGACGGCGATAAAGTCATTCACGAAGAGCGGCTGTTGGGTGAGCTGAACAAACGGATTCGCGATGTGCGGCAGGGGCCGGATGGTTATCTGTATGTACTGACCGATGAAGACGATGGTGCCTTGTATAAGGTTGGGTTGAAGTAAACAGACTCGCACAACCTTTTTAGCAGCTGGCGTAGCCTGTGTTCGGCAGCTGCTACAGAACGTGTTTCTCCAGTCGCAGCGCGTCGGCATGGTCCTGGTAATAGTCATGAATCAGCCCGAATCGCCGATAACCGTTGCGTTCGTACAGAGCGATTGCCATCGGGTTGTCGATGCGCACTTCAAGTCGCAGGTAGGCGCAATCATGCTCAAGGGCGCAGGCTTCGGCGCGTTCGAGCAATTGCTTGCCCAGCCCACTGCCGCGAGCATCAACTGCGATCGCAATCGAGTACAGACGTGCCCGTGACGTACCCCGGTGAAACAACACCAGCGCATACCCCACCAATCGCTCGCCGCGTTGGGCCACCAGCAGTTGCCCATGAGCCCGGCTGATCATCCATCGAAAACTGCGCCGGTTGAGCCGGTCGGTGGTGAAGCATTGCTGTTCGAGTGCCAGCAGCGCTGGAACGTCTTCAATGACCGCCAGGCGAAAAACAGGATACATATGACCGCCGTAAAAGTTGTGTAACGAAACGGGACTTTCGAAAAAGTTCGTGCTTAATAGGAAAGGTCTTGTTCTCCAACGGATCAATCACTATGTCAGCGGTACAAGGTCATTGGCGCGAAGTATCCGAACAAACGTTGCCGGCGGCAATAACTTCTGCAAACTATTTAAATGCCTCGATCAGAACTTCCAGCCCGTTGATGATAATCGTCGAACGCAAGGAAGACTGGGCCTCCTACTTTCCCAGTGAAGACATCGTCAACGCCCAGGAATACCTCGAACAGACCCGTAACAACGAGCAGGGCAAACGGGTTCAGGTGATCAACCTGTGCCGCAGTTACAAGTACCTCGGGCACGGTTATTACTGCTCGCTGTTGGCCGAAGCGCGGGGGCACAAGGTGATTCCGTCGGTGCGGACCATCAGCGAACTGACCCGAAAGTCCCTGTATGGCCTGGCCTTGGACGATCTGGATAAAACCCTGGAAAGAGCCTTAAGTCATCATGTCTACAGCGACACCGAAGGTTTCACATTGACCCTGTACTTCGGCCAGACCTCCATCGAGCCATTACAGGAATTGGCTCGACAGTTATTCGAAGTTTTCCCCTGTCCGATATTGTTAGTTGAATTTCGCCGAACTAACGGTTGGCACATCGAAGGTGTAAAGTTTGGCACTCTGCATAAGTTGCGTGAAGATCAGGAAGATCAGTTTGCTAACGCGCTGGATAGTTTCAGTCGCAAAATCTGGCGCCTGCCGCGCTCCAGGCGATTGGCCCGTTATGACCTGGCCATTCTGCACGACCCGCAAGAAGCATTGCCGCCCTCCAACTCCAAGGCTCTGGACAATTTTGTCAGGGTCGGCAAGACGCTGGGCATCGATGTTGAACTGATCGAACGCAAGGACTACGCCCGAATCGCCGAATACGACGGGCTGCTGATACGCGAGACGACAAGCGTCGACAACCACACCTACCGTTTCGCGAAAAAAGCCGAGAGTGAAGGCCTGGTGGTGATGGACGATCCGGCGTCGATCCTGCGCTGTACCAATAAGGTTTACCTGACTGACTTGCTCAAGAGCCATCAGCTGGGCATGCCGGCCACTGAAATCCTCTACAAGGAGCGACCGGAAGATTTTGAGCGGGTAGGCGAGCGTCTGGGGTTTCCTTTGGTGTTGAAAATCCCCGACGGCTGTTTCTCAAGGGGCGTCATCAAGGTCGAAAGCCAGCAAGCCTTGCTCAAGGCCACCGCTGAACTGTTCGAACACTCGGTGTTGCTACTGGCTCAGGAATTCTTCTACACCGAGTACGACTGGCGCATTGGTGTGCTCAACCGCAAACCAATTTTTGCCTGCCAGTACTTTATGTCCAAGGGCCATTGGCAGATCTACAACCACAAGGCCAAAGGCCAGGACATCAACGGCGAATGCCGCACCCTGGCGGTTCACGAAGCGCCGCGAGCGGTGGTTGAACTGGCGGTGAAAACCGCGAATCTCATTGGCGACGGACTCTATGGCGTCGACCTCAAACAGTCCGGCGACAAAGTGGTGGTGATCGAAGTCAACGACAACCCGAACATCGACGCCGGCATCGAAGACGCGTACCTGCAGGACGATCTGTACACGCTGGTGCTGGAAGAGTTCGTCCGGCGGCTGGAGCTCAAACGCCGTGGTCAGGCTTGGTGAGTCCCCGTACCACCAGATACAACAACGGCCCCACAGACACGAAAATCGCCGTCACCAACAAATAAGGAACCACCGACAACCCTGACTGCCCGCGCTTGCGCGCATCCCGGTACATCCAGATACCGGCAAGCGTTGCCAACAGGTACAAATCAATGACCACCTGCGCGGTATCGGGCCGTGACATCAGGCTGATCCCGAAGTCGAGCAACGACTATTCGGCTTGCAGCATCACCGAAACGGTGTAGCCGGCGAAGGCGATCAGGGCAACGAGGGGCAGGGCGACAGACTTCATGGTTTCCTTCCTTGGGACGAATGAGCAGAATCGCCAGCCTACAGCGCCCGTTGAAAATTGGCCATTGACTTGCCATCAGCGTCCGGCTAATTTCCAGCCATGACTTCCACCGTATTGCGCTGCCAGCCAAGCATTATTACCGCCATTCCTTATTTGGCGGGCTAGCTCACGACTGCAGCACCCAACCCGCCCTAGAGGCGGGTTTTTAGTTTCTGTCTCTTGGGTTTTGAGCTTACCGGGCGCACGCAACCCGTGTAGGAGCTGCCGAAGGCTGCGATCTTTTGATTTTGCTTTTTTGGCGTCCATGAGGTTGCCGAAGATCAAGATCAAAAGATCGCAGCCTTCGGCAGCTCCTACACCGGTCGGGTAAACCCGGATACCGTAAAGGAGACGACCATGAACAGCACCCCCGCCCAGCAGAGTTTGCTTGAGCATTACGTGAAAAAGATCCTCGCCGCGCCGGTCTACGAACTCGCCGTGCGCACGCCGCTGCAAGCGGCACCGGCCTTGTCCGAGGCGTTGGGTAATCAGATCCTGCTCAAGCGCGAAGACTTGCAACCGACTTTTTCCTTCAAGATCCGTGGTGCTTACAACAAGCTGGTGAACCTGAGCGATGAACAGAAGGCTCGGGGCGTGATCACCGCATCGGCAGGCAATCATGCCCAAGGCGTAGCGTTGGCGGCTCGCGAGTTGGGGATTGCCGCCACTATCGTCATGCCCTGCACAACGCCGGAATTAAAGGTGTTGGGTGTGCACAGCCGGGGTGCCGATGCGGTGCTGCACGGCGAAAGTTTTCCGTTCGCCCTGGCCTATGCGCTGGACCTGGCACAGCAAACCGGCCGCACCTTTGTCTCGCCCTTCGACGACCCGGACGTGATCGCCGGGCAGGGCACCGTCGGCATGGAGATCCTTCGTCAGCACCAAGGGCCGCTGGATGTGATCTTTGTGCCGGTGGGCGGTGGTGGCTTGATCGCCGGTATCGCCGCGTACGTCAAATACCTGCGCCCGGAAGTGCGCATCATCGGCGTCGAGTCGGAACATTCCGCCTGTTTGCGGGCGGCCTTACAGGCCGGCGAACGGGTTGTGCTGCCAACCGTCGGCACCTTCGCCGATGGTGTGGCCGTCGCCCAGATCGGCGCGCATGGTTTCGAGGTCTGCCGGTTTTGCGTCGATGAAGTGCTGACCGTCAGTAACGACGAACTCTGTGCCGCGATCAAGAATATCTACGACGATACCCGCTCGATCACCGAACCTTCCGGCGCCCTGGCCGTGGCGGGCATCAAGCAGTACGTGGCGCAGACCGGCGCCCGAGGGCAGACCCTGGTGGCCATCGATTCCGGCGCGAACATCAACTTCGACAGCTTGCGTCATGTGGCCGAGCGCGCCGCATTGAGCGGCGCCCCGGTGTGAGGGATGGACCGTTATTCCTGAACGGCGTTCTCGACGCGGCTCGACGCCGACCAGATCCGGTAGCGCACTTCAACATCATTGGGCACGTAGAGCACGATCGGCAATTTGCTGTTGTAGCGCAGCTTGAAACCGTCACCGACCACCGGCACGAAGTCCTGCTTGCGCTTGCCGTCAGGACAGGCCATCAGGGTGCTCATCGGGCCGGTGACTTTTTCCAGCCGGTAGAACGGGTAACCCCAGCCTTCGAGGTTCTTTTCCTCAAGCATGCCGCCCAGACGCTGACGGTTGCAGTCGACGGTCAGGGTCTTGCCGGCCAGAATTTCGACCTGGTAGGCGTCTTCCTGTTTTTGCGGGGCGAGACGAATGACCTGGCGGGTAAAGCCGCTCTCCGGTTTGGGATACGGCGCGACGTCTTCGAGTGTCGCGGCCTGGGCTACGGACGACAGAACGGCAATTATCAGCCCGACGGTCGTGTTAAAGGGCAAAGCACCCATAATGCCTCCTTGCGTGTGTGTGGGGTCAGCAGATACTGAACGGATGGCCTCATTCTCACTGCCGTCCTCGGTCAATGCAAACCCGCCATCAGAGATGGGTTGCAAAATGCAGGTATCGAAAACAGTCCTTTCTTGCATTTTGCATGACGTGATGTGTTGCCTTCTTTGTTAAACCCTTGATTGGCCGACGAGCCGCAGGGCGAAATTCCGGGCATGTTTTATGCTGAAGCTGTCTTGAGCTGACCACGGTCCCGTTGAGTCAGCGCTGAAACAAAAAAACGGTCGGACGTTGGAACGATGAAGCCCGCAAGGAAGAAAAGAACGGGCGATCTGAGCTCCGACCGACAATTGATTTTCGATTGGCAATCTCATAATACCGAGAGGGTGGCCATGTTTCTTTCTGCCTTGGAACTACGCAATATCGTTGAAAGCAGTTTTCTTCCGAAACGCTGCCAATGCACGCTATCGCCGGATCTGTCGATGACCGTCAAGGTGTATTCGGACAACGAGACTGACCATCTCGACTTGTGCGTTACCGGCATAGACGCCCATCGCCTCAATGGGTGTCGGGAGATTAATCATCTGATCGCCGAGTTACGCACCGACCTTGAGCACAAGACCCATAGCCATTTGCCCAGCACTAAGTCGAAAGCTCATTAGCCGACTGTTTCACCCAATTCGAGCGACACGCGCCGGGTCTGGATAAACCCCAGACCCAGCGCTGATTCAACCAGGATCGCCAGCAAAATACCCGGCCCGGCATGACCATTGAGCCATTCGCCGAAGCCCAGCGCTGCCAAGCCGAAACAGCCAACCATAAAGCCGCTGCATATCGCACTTCTCGCTGCCGAGGGCGGTGCCTGCCGCACGAGATAAAACATCACCCCAAGCGCACCGAACAGCACCGCACTGCGCCTGGCCACAAACCCCGCTGCGGGCGAATACTCGATACTCCAGATCGCCAGCAACCATTGCGGCATCAAACCCCACACCAGCGCCAGCAGAAAGCAAAGCGCGGCGGTGAACGTTGAAAGCGTGCGAAACGAGAACGGCATGGCGAATCCTTTCGGCAGTAGAGGGGGACGCCGAAGCATAGCCTCAGAATCCCCGCAGGCCTACCGCCAAGTGCCGAATCAGAATCGTCTGTCAGCTCTGATAACTGCACGCGTCAGAAAGTTTTCGATAGGTAATTTCCGCAGGCTTGCCCGAGGTGCTATCGATGTACTTCATGTCCGCCGTGACCACTTCGCAGTCCAGCGTCGACGGTTCGGTCATGGAAATGACCTTGCCCACATTCAGCGGCATGCCGTAGTGATAAGGCACGGCCTGAGAGGACGACGTATCGTTGGCCTGAGCAAAACCGGCGAGTGCGGTGCAGGTGAGGGCGGTGGTCATCAGCAGTGTTCGCATGTTCATGATGGGTCTCCAGTGC
This sequence comes from Pseudomonas sp. Pseusp18, assembly GCF_059506005.1. Lineage (NCBI taxonomy): Bacteria > Pseudomonadati > Pseudomonadota > Gammaproteobacteria > Pseudomonadales > Pseudomonadaceae > Pseudomonas > Pseudomonas sp. Pseusp18. Next base: position 3,501,907 of record NZ_CP169240.1, on the reverse strand, counting down.
AGAGGGGAAGCCAGTTCGATGCAAGAGCGTCGAACCTGCCGCACTGGGCGTCAGAGGGTGCTGAGGGAGTGCGGTCCAGTAAAGTTTTGGACCGTGGGGTTAAGCCATGGTTAACCGGGCTGAATACCGCCTGTCGTAAGGTAATGCTGTTCACTTAAGCAATTTCAGCCGCAACGCATTCCTTGTAGCAGCTGCCGAGCTCGCGAGGCTGCGTTCGGCTGCGAAGCAGTCGTCAAACCAGTGATTGCGGTGTGTCAGACAGACCGCACTAGCCGGATTCACGACTGCTTCGCAGCCGAACGCAGCCTCGCAGGCTCGACAGCTGCTACGGCCGAACGCAGGCTTCGACAGCTGCTACAGATCGCATTGCGGCTTAAGTGAATAATGTTATCTGTGAGGAGGGTTCTGGCGGATGTTTCATGCAGGAAAAAAGCTGCGGGAGCTTCGGCGTGTTCCTACAGGCGTGGTTGCTTTGTCGTCTTTCGCCGGCCGGCTGCGAGCGTTTACTGTTTGGCATCGCTGCAAAATCAGCGAACAGGTTTGGTCACCTGACTAACACTGCACATATATGTGCCATCATTCGCTCTGCGGACTTCTACGTCTCGTAGTGCGTTGCAATGGTGGCTGTGTGCAGGACGCTTTCGGGCGAGCCGTTTTGAGTGTTAGCGGTTGACCAAGCCTGTACACAGCCGCCTCCCATCGTTTGGTCACGGTGCTGGCGATTACTAACTAATACTCGAGTAATTACTATGCCAACGATAAATCCGTTTCCCGATCGTTACCGTTCAATCAAAAGTGGCCTTACCGACTCAAATCCCTTGGTGATCGACACAGAAGCCAATCCCCAAGACATCCTCGAATCCGCCCTCCAGCGCATCCGAGCCTCCAGCCAGTTACTTGAAACGCTCCACTGCCTGTGCTTCAAGCACGGTGACGTTCAAGACATCCCGCACATTACCCATGCGCTTTATCTGCTGACTCAGGATGGTTACGACCTGCTGCAGGTTGCGCAGCAGCGGATGATGGGCTGGAAAGCGCCTGCCTGACACCACAGCATGACAAACAAGCCAGTCCCTTATGGTCGCTGGCTTGTTTGCGGGACACACTAATTCATTGCTGTCCTGAAAACTAAGCCGTCCTCAGTTCACTGCTTCCCGCTTGAGGAATCATCGCGAGCTGGACCTCGACAGTATTTTCTTTTTTCGCCATCCAGCGATCGACGTTGATTTTATGTTCCGGCGCCTGGGTGGCAGAACCGTAAATGTCTTCGGGCGTCAGTTTAAGGAAGCTCAAGGCGTGCAGCCGTTGCCGGGCGGTATTCAATCGACCTATTTCCGCTCTCAGTAAACTCGCTTCTCGCTGGCTTGCCTGACGGTCGTATTGGAAGGAGTTGTTCAGTTCAGCTTCCTTCGTCTTCAAACGGTCCTGCATTTCTTGCAGTTGGTAGTAGACCTGATCGTACTCAGTCTTGGTCACCACCGTGGTTCCGCTTTCCTGGGTTTGCTGCCAGCGGCGCAATGTTGCCCAGGCGTACGGAATGTAGGAGGGCACCATGAAGTGATCGCTCATGTGGAACAGTTGCTTCACAAAAGCGGCACGGTCGGGCAGGTCCCCGACCTTTTTCAATGCCTTGGTGCAGGCGGCCTCTTCGATGGAGTCGCAACCTGGATCCCAGAGAACAGCGGATTGCTCACGTCCTTTAAAGTGGACGGGCATGAAGTGGTGCAAATTACCGTGGTGCCCGTATGGCGCGCCGCCAGTTCGCGACAGGCCTATGGCGAAAATAAGTGCGCCTAAAGGGGCGGTGACAAAACTGATGATTACGCCGGGCACCCAGATACTTTTACGAGTGTTCATCCAGGGCGCGGGAACACTTGGGATCGGGTCGTTGTTGTTGACCATGCGGTGATGGGCCAACTCTGCCGCGCCGTTGACGAAGTCTGCGTCGCCGGCTCGTGGGGAGCCGTAGGTGTAGAGAAGGACGTTGAATTTTTTGGTGTCGCGTCGAAGCGCTTCTGCAAGTAATGTTGCAATGGCTCCACCGAGGCTATGACCACAAACAATGACCTTTTGGTCTACGTGGAAACTCTCAAGATAGGTCAGAACAAAAGTACTCATAGCTCTATAGGCATCATAAAAGCCTTGGTGAGCTTTGCCTACGCCACCCGTGATAGGAACTTGCTCTGCATCGGTGTCTCGCAAGAAGTCCGCGCCCTCTAAAGTCCCTCGGACCGAGATTAGAATAATTTCATCATGGTGGGTTATGAACGCCTGGGTATCGGTGCCACCTTCGGCTTTGCCATCATCGAAGAAGTGCCATGTGGCAGGGGACTCTTGATTTGGACCCAATTCAGGTTTGTTTTGCTTGTACAGCGTGGGGTCGAATGGCAGGATCTCGAAACGCTTCGAATAAGGTATATCTTCATAAAGCGGGTAATAAGCAGTTGTTTGGTCTTTATTGACTTTCCAGGATTCCCTGAAACTGGCAAGGCTATTGCCAAACATATACCCGACGCTCGGGTCCAACGGGAATGATACTGTGTCGGTAGGCTGTTCGGCTGGTTCTTGGCCGAAGTTGCTGTAACTCAAACTGGCAAACAAAGATAGTTGATACAAATTCAAGGCGCTGAAATTATTGTCTTTCGATAGCATGGGACGGAAAGCCCGTAGCGGACGAACTTCAAGGACCGTGTGTTTGTCTGGAAGAAGAACAACGCCCCGTAATTCTGGTTTTTCCGGACCAAATCCGAGGTCACCCATTACGTTAAGGAGGTTGTAGTTTGGCGGATGCGCGCTTTTTGAAAGGGGAGGAAGATGAGCGAATTTCTCAACCAGATCTCTCACTTCGACATGAAAGAACTGGTCTGCTTTTGCTTTTGCAGGGTTATTTTCAACTCGCAGACCGTCCTTTCGCAGGAAACGGGTTTTTTCGGCCCGTACCTGCAATTCGCTGATTTTTAGTGGATAGTTCAGTCGTGTCATTAACCATTTGTAGTCCTTCTCGTCTCCTTTATAGGCACTATCAACGGTGAGGACCACGGGCCCTTCGTAAGTGTCACAAACTTTGGCAAAGCCTTCAGAATCTAAAATTCCTTCATGAGATTGTTCGGCACTATCTACAAGTTTGTAAGCTAAACCTGCATAGGGTTTACCATTCCCTGACTCATCCACAAGTTGAAAGCTAACCCAAGTGCCCCTGAGTGGGCAGGCTTGTTTAGTGTCAGTCAGTAGCGGTTGTACTGGTTTTTTTACCGGCATGTGTGAATTTCCTTATTCGGTGCAAGTCGGATAGACGGTGCAGTCACGTCCATCTGGCATTTTAAAAGGTTTAAAATTTGTTTTATTGTCTCCGCAGAACGCGTAGGGGTCTTCAAGGCTGTCACCCATGCAGCGTTTCCAGCCAGCAGGGAACTTCACCCAGTTATCACCTACGGCCGGGCTCTCCTCGCTTGAAATAGCGAAAATTACTTTTATGGTCTTTCCCGCGAACTGAGCACGTTGCATGGGCGCTTTAACATCTGAGTCACTTGCCTGATCCGGCGTTTCCACAGATTTACATTTCAGAAGCTTTACAATGTAACGGTCAGGTCCAGCAGTGCGAAAGAACCATTGGCACTGCTTCTGCAATACCAAAACTGAGGGAGGAACGGGACTGTCTGCATTTCCATCTCGGAACGAGACCCCTGTGTGGGCCCTGCCTACATTCCGGAAGTCAGCACCATATTTGGCATCAACCTCATATGCAAAGGTGTCAAGAACCAAAGGGCAGCCACCTTCATTGCTGGTTAGTGGTACTTCGAAATGTGCCGTCTGAGCATCATTATTAAGCTTTTGCTCAAAAAATTTTAAGCCAGGATAGTTTCTGCCTTTTCGAGGCGGGACTTTGCAGCTTTCTCCGGTACGAGGCACATAGGATGCTTCGCCTTTAATGCTGAATCCGGGTGGCAGTTCAGTTATTAGCGTGAAGCTATCCTGTTGTGCAACGGAGCATCCTGTAGCCCCGAGCGTCCCCAAGCCGATGGCCGCAGCTCGAACAAGCCCAGTGAAAAAGTCTCGAGAAAACATTTTATTGTCCTTGTTCAGTGCAGTTGGGATAGACGGTGCAATCACGTCCATCCGGCATTTTGAAGGGTTTGAAATCTGTTTTATTGCCATTACAAAATGCGTATGGATCCTCAAGACTGTCGCCCATGCAGCGTTTCCAGCCCGTGGAGAACTTCACCCAGTTGTCACCAACGGCGGGTCTTTCCTCGCGTGATACATCGAAAACCACTTTTATCGTTTTCCCCGCCAACTGAGCTCGTTGCAAGGGACCTTTTGCCACTGAGCCGTTCGCCTGTTCGGGAGTTGCCACCGATTTACATTTCAGAATTTTAACGATGTAACGATCAGGCCCAACCGTGCGGAAAAACCATTCGCACTGCTTCTGCAATATCATGGGGGAGGGAGAGGTGTGGCTGTCTGCAGTTCCATCCTGAAAGGCAATGCCCGTGTAATCCCTACCTAAATCGAGCCGTGCAGCCCCATACTTTCCGTCAACCTCATATCCAAAGGTATCAAGTACCAAAGGACAACCACCTTCCTTGCTCGTCAGCGGAACTTCGAAACGCGCCGTTTGTGCATCGTTACTCAGCTTCTGCTCAAAAAACTTCAAACCCGGATAGTTCCTGCCCTTTCGAGGAGGGACCGTACAAGCCTCTCCCGTTCTAGGCACATAAGACGCCTCACCTTTAATGCTGAACCCCGGCGGCAATTCCGTCACCAGCGTAAAACTGTCAGCAGATCTAACCGAACAACCAGAAACCGCCATGACACCCGCAACAGCGAACAACCAAAGCAAACGTCCCGAAAAGGTTGCGTTAGACGCCTCAACCTCACCCACGCTCTGACTGACCCAGCTGCGCATCAAACACCCGCTGACACCGCGCAAAATGTTGCTCTGGCGTCTCACCCGGCAGCGGTTGCCAAGCCACATCCTCCGCGCACTTGGGATCAAGCCTCAGGCTGAGCATGAACTCGCGCTGTTCCGGCGTGTTCCATTGCCAGGCCTCAAGCAGGTCCATCTGTTCTTCCAGCCATTCGCGCACGTTGCGGGTTTCGGAGAGTTTGGCGGCGGCCTCGATGTGGTACACCAGCAACCAGCGTTTCAGGTTCTCGCGCAAGATGCCGCGTGTGCGCTCCGGCGAGTTTGGAATTCGCATCCACGGCGCCGGGTTTGGCACCGGGTACATGCCGGGCCTGGCGTTATCCGCGCTTTTCCACTGCGCCTCGTCCCAATACAGCACGCTGCTGATCGGGCCCAGCAGCAAGGGGCGTTCGGCTTCGCTCAGGTTGGCGAGGCAGCGTGCAATCACGCGGTTGTCCTGAAAACGGAACAGCGAACGTTCGCCGTCTTCCTCAATCACCATTCGGGCCTGCCAGTGTTGGGTCAGGCCGTCGAGGTCGGCCTTGTCCATGCTGCCGATCCAGCCCCAGTTGCGCTGTGGGTCGTCCAGCAGTTTGCGGAAGGCATCGGCGCCGGGGTTGTGCAGTTCGGTCAGCCACGGGCTGATAGCGGCGAACTCGGCGTATTGGGTGCGTCGATAGAGTTGCACCGAGCGCTGCATCAGGCCGGCGCCGTACAGCGAGGTGACGGGGTTCGGTTCGGCGAGGCTGTCGAGGGCCAGGATCAGGACGCGATTGAGTTTTGCTTGTTCGCCAAGCCAGTTGTTCAGTGCGTCGCTCATGCTGTTGCCCCCAAATCACATTTGCCTTCACGGCAGGCTTCGCAAATCGGGCAGCGGATGTCGCCGGCCGCTCGGGCGGCTTTGGCCATGGCCATTTGCACGGCGGCCGGGACGAGCAGGGCACCAGCCTTGTCTTTGGCGGCGGCCCATGGGATGACGGGGTCGAGAATCTGAATCCCCGTGCCCGCGCCGGGAGCGCCACCCGAATTCACCTTCACCTCAGCCCCACTGATCGTCACACCCCCCGCATCAATCTTCACAAAACTCCCGCCAGCCTTGGCCGTGAGCTCCATGCCACCCTCAACCACTACCTTCTCGCCAGCGTTGTAATGAATCTCCTGACCGGCCTCGACAAACTGCGCGGTGCCCACCTTCACATGCTGGGTCACGCCCACAGTGAGGTGATCATCCGCCCGCGCTTCGGTCTTGCGATCCAGATGGGTGAGGCGATGCTCTTCCACCTTGAACTCGCTGAACACATTGGCCTCGACCGTGTCATGCCGTTCATTGCCGACGCGGATCTTCTGGTCGTGCTCGATGTTTTCATCCCAGTCGCGCTGGGCGTGCAGGTAGATCTGTTCCGCACCTTTTTTGTCTTCGATGCGAAACTCGTTGTAGCCCTTGCCGCCCGGGGAGCTGAGGGTTTTGAAGGTGCTGCGGGTCTTGTTCGCCGGCAGGTCGTAGGGGACGACGTTTTCCTTGTGGTACAGGCAGCCGGTGATCAGCGGCTGGTCGGGGTCGCCTTCGAGGAAGGTGACGAGCACTTCCATGCCGACTCGCGGGATGGCGATGCCGCCGTAGGCATTGCCGGCCCAGCCGCTGGCGACGCGCAGCCAGCAGCTGGTCTTGTCGTCGGCCTGGCCGTCGCGGTCCCAGTGGAATTGCACTTTGACCCGGCCGTATTCGTCGCAGTGGATCTCTTCCCCCGGCGGGCCGGTGACGATGGCGGTCTGGCTGCCCAGCACTTGCGGTTTCGGGTGTTCCAGGGCTGGGCGGTAATGGGCGTCCCACGGGGTGGCGAGGAAGCGGTTGCGGTAGCCCTGGTGGAAATCGTCCTTGCTGTCGGTGACGTCGCTGGTGATGTTCTCGCCAAGCACTTGCGGCTGTTTGCCCTCGTGGACGATTTCCAGCAGCAGCCAGAGGTCGTTCCATTCGGCGCGCGGGTGTTCGCTGAGGGCCAGGAAATGGCCGCTGACCAGGGTCGGTTCGTCGCCTTTGCCTTCAGCCAGTTGGTAGTCGCTGCGATGGCGTTCCAGGGCGCGGGTCGCCAGTTGCTTACCGCGCGCGCGGTCGGTGAAACGGCCGGGGTAGTCGTAGTCTTCGAGGTCCGGGGCGAACGCGCTTTTGGCCGCGCTTTCCGGCAGCAGCCGGGGCTTTTCGAAGTCGTAGTCGCGGCGGCTGACGCGGGTGGTGCGGGTTTCCAGGCGCAGGTTGAAGCGCTTGATCACCGTCTTCTCGGCGGCCATGCCGGAGTCCTGCTGGTAGCTCACCGGCGCCAGTTTGCGGAACACCGTCTGGTCATCGCCGAACACCAGTTTGTGGCCGCTGGCCGAGTGCTGGAAGTGGAAATGGATGCCTTCCTCTTCGCACAGGCGCTGGATGAAATGCAGGTCGGATTCGTCGTACTGCACGCAGTACACGCGCTCCGGGTAGATCGCGCCGAGCTGGAAGCTGTAGGCGTCGGCCAGAATGCCGCGGGCCTCGAGCACCTGGGCGATGATCTTCGGCACGCTGAGGTGCTGGAAAATCTGTTGGTCGTGGTTGTGGCGCAGGTAGGCAAGTTGCGGCACCAGGCTGATGCTGTAGCGGGTCAGGCTCTTGCCGGAATCGCCTTGCTCGATGCGGTACACCAGGCCATGGATTTTGCCCTGGCCGGTGGCGCCGAAGGTCAGGCAGCCGGGTTTGTGCAGCAGCTCTTCGAGTTTCAGGTCGGGGCGGGTGCTGACCAGTTCGATGTCGAAACAGAACGGCTGGTTGAGGGCCTCACGGCCGATGAAGCTGAGCACCTGAAGGTCGACGGAAATGCCTTCGAGGGTGAGGGAGATATGGATTGCGTTTGCGTCCAGCATGCCTTGAATTCCGTCCTTTGAAAAAGCAGGGGCGGATGGTGCAATATTAAAGAGCCACATTCAAGGCGCAAATGCCGTAGGTCAAGGGCCTGACGCTTGTAGGGCTTTCCCCTATAGCTGAGGTTTTGCACGATGAATACAGGCACTTTTCGAGGCAATTGACCGCTACGCCAGATAAAAAAGAAGGCCCCACAGATGGGGCCTTCGTTTATGACTCAGCCAATAAATTCAAAGCGATTGCAAGGAAATGGTCGCGCTCTGAGAGTTTTGCTGGCTGTCAGCATCCATCCAGACCCACTGCGTACCGTCGCCTTGCAGATTATTGGAAATGCTCTGAATCTGCGAGTAGCTGATCTTGACGGCCCCAACTTCACTTGCAGTAGGCCCGATCGTGGTGACCTGGCCGGAGAGCAGGCCGTTCGAGGTCTCATTGACGACGAACACGGTCGCCTGCGCCTCACGGAACTGGCAGGAGAGGAACTGTGTAATGGTGCTGGTGATCGTCAGGTTCATCCATTTTGATGGGGGGACCGCATAGTAGCGGGTGTACTTGTTGAACGGATGCTGCTCACCATCGGCCGGCAGCGGATAGTTGCTGAGCCCCGATGTGTTGGTCGGCATGCTGACACTTCCCAGCCAGATTTCGACCTGTGATTTACCGGCGTTGCTGGACAGTGAGACCGAAACGGTTTGAGTATCGGTGCCCGAGACAAAGCCCAATGATGCCAGGCCTGCATTGGCCGTGGTGCCAGGTACCGTGATCGGTACGGGCGGCTGGCTGTTGCTCCAGTTCACGGAGACAGTCGAGTTGTTGTCATTTTGCGCGGAGTTGTAGATAAAGATCCCATACAGCTGGCCTGGGCTAAGCGCGGTACAGGTGGCTGTATCACCTGCGGTGAGCGTAATGCGTTGTCCGCCGTTCCAGTTAATTTGGGCAGCTGAGATAGCGACACTTTCCATGTTGGAGTTCCTTTTCCTGTTGTGGGGGTATAAGGATTGCGCACAGCAGTTATCCTTACCTGCGCTGTGCGTGGAAAAGAGACTAGTTGAAGGTATGTAACGGTCAAGTAACTACTTGGTTGTAGTCGGTTACGTTTTTGGAATAGCTGAAAGTGTAAAACGCTATAAATTTACTTCGGAAATAAAAATATAAAACTGTCAATGGCCGCCTATCTTTTGTCTGGGTTAATATTTTTTAATTTGCAATAAGAATATATCTAAAAAATATAATGGGCGTAAAAATACAACAGCCAATGAAGAAAACTATACGGGCTGTCTTTTATTCAAATCCACCGGCAGGTCCTGAAATCAGGACCTGCGATAGAAGAGGCATGGGGGCGCGAATTTCAGTCCAACTGCCGCCGATACGGCAAATCCGGCCCGGTCTTGCTGCAGGTCAGGGCGGCGGCGCTGACGGCGAATCTGAGCATGGCATCGATCTGCTCCTTGCTCAGCTGTTGCAAACCGTCGACTGAATCCAGCTGCTGCTCGGTCAGCCAGGTAATCAGCGCCGCCTGGAAGGTATCGCCAGCCCCGACGGTGTCGGCAATCTTCACCGAACAAGCCGGCACCGACCATGTGCCATGAGCCCGGCTGAACACCGTCGCCCCCTGACCGCCACGGGTCAGGAACACCAACTGACAACGATGTTCCAGCCAGCCTTCGATCACGCGCTGCGGATCCTGCTCGGGATACAACAGGCTCAAATCTTCGTCGCTGACCTTGATCAGGTCGGCAAGCTCCACCAGGGTGGCGATCCGTGAACGCCACAACTCGATATTCGGCTCGGGATTCAGGCGCACGTTCGGGTCGAGGCTGATCAGGCGTTTGCCACTTTCGCGCTGCACCAGCGCCAGCAAGGTATCGGCAACCGGTTGCACCACCAGCGAGAACGAGCCGATGTGCAAGCCGCGCACTTCAGGCCCCAGTTGCGGCAGATGCGCAAGGCTCAATTGCCGGTCAGCGCAGCCTTCGCCGCGAAAGCTGTAATGGGGCGAGCCATTGGCACCGACCGCCACCATCGCCAGCGTGGTCGGCGCGGCAAAGTCCACGAGGTAATCCGGGCGCACGCCTTCATCCTGCAGCACTTGCTGCAACCGTCGGCCGAGGTAATCGGTCGACAGCCCGGCAAACAACGCGGCATCCACGCCCAAACGACGCAAACCTACCGCGACATTGAACGGCGAGCCTCCAGCAATTGCCTTGAAATTCACTTTGGACGCCAAGCCACTGGCATCGTCTTCACTGAAGAAATCGAACAGCGCTTCACCACACACCAGATACATAGTTGCTCGCTCTTTAAAGGGTTGCGACATGCTGTTGATAGCGTTCGTAGGCCTGCTGACAGGCCTGTACATTTTCTGCAATCGGCAGGGTTTCACTGGCCAGGTCGAGCTTCACGCAGCGCTCGCACAAGTCCGCCAGGCTGTCTTCGTGGCCGTTTGCCCAGGACTTGCACCACGCCGCCTGAATCGCTGCGCCAAGCGCCGCGGCCTCGCTGTGTTCGGTACAGATCACTGGCGTATTCATGATGTCGGCGACGATTTGCCGCCACACCGGGCTCTTCGAACCGCCGCCGGTCAGGCAGATGCTGCGGCTTTGTAAGCCATTGTGGCGCAGCAGGTCCAGCCCGTAACGCAAACCGAAGGTGGTGCCTTCCACCACGGCGCGGCACAGGTTGGCCCGGGTCAGGTTGGTCATGGTCAACCCCAGCAGGCTGCCGCTGGCATGGGGCAGGGCGGGAACGCGTTCGCCATTGAGGAACGGCAGCATGCACACGCCTTCAGCACCAATCGGCGCGTGTTCGACCAAGGCGTTGAACTGCTCGATATCCAGTTCGAATAACTCGCGAATCGCGCCGGTGGCATTGGTCAGGTTCATGGTGCAGATCAGCGGCAACCAGCCACCGCTGGAGGAACAGAACGTCGCCACCGAGGCGTCCGGGCTGACGTGCGCTTGCTCGGCATAGGCGTAGACCGTCCCCGAAGAGCCGAGGCTCATGGTGATCGCGCCAGGCTTGATGTTGCCGGTGCCGATCGCGCCCATCATGTTGTCGCCACCGCCGCTGGAGACCAGGGCCTTGGGGTTGATGCCCAGATGCTCGGCGATGCCTGGCAGGATCGTACCGACCGGCTGGTGGGCATCGATCAGCTCCGGGAGCGCGGCTTGCAGGCGCCCGGTGGGATCGATGTCGCGCAGCAGTTGCAAGTCCCACTGGCGCGTACGCACGTTGAAATAGCCGGTGCCCGACGCATCGCCGTACTCGCTGCAACTGCGGCCGGTAAGCCAATAGTTGAGGTAGTCATGGGGCAGCAGGATGCGGGCGGTCCGGGCGAAAATTTCCGGGTGCTGTTCTTTGGTCCAGAGCAGTTTCGACACGGTATAGCCAGGCGCGATGACCACGCCGAGGCGTTCCAGGGAGCCTTTTTCACCGCCCAGATGGGCGAGCAAGCGGTCGTTCTCCGGGGTGGATTCGGTATCGCACCAGAGCTTGGCCGGGCGCAGTACCTGGCCGTGATCGTCGAGCAGCACCAGGCCATGTTGCTGGCCAGAGACACCGATGCCGAGAATGGCCTGACCATCGACATCCGCGGCGAGCAACGCTCGACGGGTGGCCTGGGTAAAGGCTTCCAGCCACTGGGCGGTGTCTTGCTCGCGACGGCCGTTGGCGCCGCTGATGAGGCTGTGGACAGCAGCGCCCTGACCGAGGACCTGACCGCTGTGCGCGTCGAGGATCACGGCTTTGGTGCCTTGGGTGCCGCAGTCGATGCCCAGGAATAGTTGTTGGTTTGCCATGGAAACACCCTACCGAAGATTGTTCCCACGTTCTGCGTGGGAATGCATCAATGGACGCTCTGCGTCCGCTTCTGGATGGGACGCGGAGCGTCCCGGGCTGCATTCCCACGCCGAGCGTGGGAATGATCAGACGGCCAGCACTCGTTCGAGCGTCTGCGTCACGCCAACCTCCCGCAAGCTGTTACAGCACCACTCGAACGCCGCGACGAACTCTGGCGAACGCGGAATCGCCGTGCCGAAAATCTCCTCAACCTCCAGCAGCCGCTGGGTGATCAACGCATCATCGACCACCAGCGCCTGACAGAACGCCGCCCGCGGATCCGGAATTGCATAGGTCTGACCGTTCTCATCCACGCCTTTGAGGTACAGCGCCCAGGCCGCCACCACCAGCGCCGCACGTTTGGTTTCGCGGCCATCGGCGATCAAGCGGTTGAGGGTCGGCACAGTGAATTTCGGAAACTTCGACGAACCGTCCGAACACACCCGCTCCAGTTGATCGGCAATCGCCTGATTGGAGAAGCGCGCCACCAGGGTGTTTTTGTACTCGGTCAAATCGATGCCCGGCACCGGCGCCAGTTGCGGCGTCACGTCCAGGTCCATGTAGGCGCGCATGTAGCGCACGAACAGTGGGTCGTTCATGGTTTCGTGAACGAAACGGTAACCCTTCAAAAAACCCAGATAAGTCAGGGCCAGGTGACTGCCGTTGAGCAGTTTAATTTTCATTTCTTCGTAAGGCGTGACGTCGTCGGTGAATTGCACGCCGACCTTTTCCCACGCCGGGCGACCGTTGACGAATTTGTCCTCCAGCACCCACTGCACAAACGGCTCGCAGACCACCGGCCAGGCGTCGTCGATGCTGTGTTTGTCATGCAATTGCAGGCGATGCTCGATGCTGGTCATCGGCGTGATGCGGTCGACCATGGCGTTGGGGAAGCTGACGTTGCACTCGATCCAGTCGCGCAGGTCGGTATCGCGCAGGGCAGCGAATGCGAGCAAGGCTTTACGGGTCACTGCGCCGTTGTGCGGCAGGTTATCGCAAGACATCAGCGTAAACGCGGGCGTGCCGGCTGCACGCCGTTTGGCCAGCGCGGCGCAGAGGAAGCCGAACACGGTTTTCGGCGCGTTCGGATTGGTCAGGTCGTGCTGGATCTGCGGCAGGTGCGCCATGAACTCGCCGTTGCTGTCGTCGATGCAGTAACCGCCCTCGGTGATGGTCAGCGAGACGATGCGAATCTCGGGGCTGGCCAGTTTATCGATCAGCGCCTCGGCGCCGTCTTCGGCCAGCAGCATGTCGCGGATCGCGCCGATGACTCGCACTTCGGTGTCGTCGGTATCGCCGAGTTCAAACAGGGTGAACAGGTAATCCTGCTCTTGCAGATCGTCCCGGGCTCGACGGTCTTCAGCGCGCAGGCCAACCCCGCAGATAGCCCAGTCCAGTGCTTCGCCGGTGTTCATCAAGGCGTCGGTGTAGTACGCCTGATGGGCGCGGTGGAAACCGCCGACGCCAATGTGCGCGATGCCCTGGCGGGTGTCGCTCAGGGTGTAGGCGGGCAGGGCCACCTCGGGGGCGAGGCGGTTGAGGTTGGATTTATTCAGTTTCATCGCATGCTCTCTGAAATCAGGCTGCGGCGCGCAGTGGACGGGTCAGCGCCACGCCGTCGGCATCAAATAAATGGCAGTGTTCGGCGTCCAGGTGCAGGCTCAGGGTTTCGCCATAACGGCTCGCCAGATCGCCGCGAACGCGCATGGTCAGCGCTTCACCGGACGAGGTCAGGACGTGGCAGAAGGTGTCGCTGCCCAAACGTTCGCTGACATCGGCGGTGACTTGTAGCGTGCAATCGCCGGGTTGCGCCAGCTCCAGATGTTCCGGGCGAATGCCCAGGGTCACCGCGCCGCCGACGCTCAGGTGGGCCGCGCTCAGCGGCAGAGTGATGCGGGTGCCGGCGTCCAGCAGCACTTCGCAGCCCCGGCTTTCAACACGGGTGACTTTGCCTTTGAGGAAGCCCATTTTCGGTGTGCCGAGAAAACCTGCGACAAACAGGTTGGCTGGCTGGTGATACAGGTCCAGTGGCGAACCGACCTGCTCGATCTTGCCGCCGTTGAGCACGACGACTTTGTCGGCCATGGTCATGGCTTCGACCTGATCGTGGGTCACGTAGATCATGGTGGCTTGCAGTTCTTTGTGCAGGCGCAACAGTTCCAGGCGCATTTGTACCCGCAGGGCGGCGTCGAGGTTGGACAGCGGTTCGTCGAACAGGAAGATTTTCGGGTTGCGCACGATGGCCCGGCCGATCGCTACGCGCTGACGCTGACCGCCGGACAGCTGTTTCGGTTTACGTTCGAGCATCGGCCCGAGTTCCAGAATGCGCGCTGCTTCACCGACCTTCTTCTCGACTTCGGCTTTCGCTACACCGGCCAGGTCGAGGGCAAACGACATGTTTTTGCGCACGCTCATGTGCGGGTACAGGGCGTAGGTCTGGAACACCATCGCCAGGTCGCGCTTGGCCGGGCTGACTTCGGTGATGTCGCGACCATCGAGCTCGATGGTGCCGCCGCTGACTTCTTCAAGGCCGGCGATCAGCCGCAGCAGGGTGGACTTGCCGCAACCCGACGGGCCGACGAACACCACGAATTCCTTGTCGTTCACTTCCAGGTCGATGCCTTTGATGATGGAAAAACCTTCGAAGCCTTTTTGCAGATTTTTGATTTTCAGGTTGGCCATGATGATGGGCCTCCGCTTTGAGATTCGGGTTGAGCTTGCAGCCTTCAAGATCAAAAGATCGCAGGCTGCGCCAGCTCCTACGTTGGGATCGCGTAGGCCTGGAGGTCCTTGTAGGAGCTGCCGAAGGCTGCGATCTTTTGCTTCTGATTCATTTCACAGCGCCAAACGACAGGCCGCGGACCAGCTGTTTCTGGCTGATCCAGCCGAAGATCAGGATCGGCGCGCAAGCCAGGGTCGATACCGCCGACAACTTGGCCCAGAACAAACCTTCGGGGCTTGAGTAAGAGGCGATCAGTGCGGTCAGTGGCGCGGCTTTGGACGAGGTCAGGTTCAGCGACCAGAACGCCTCGTTCCAGCACAGGATCAGCGACAGCAACACCGTGGAAGCCAGGCCGCCCTTGGCGATCGGCAGCAGCACCCGGACCATTTCCTGCCATAGGGTGGCGCCGTCCAGGCGTGCCGCTTCGAGGATGTCCTTGGGGATGTCTTTGAAGTAGGTGTAAACCATCCAGACTACGATCGGCAGGTTGATCAGCGTGTAGATCACGATCAGCGCGATTCGTGTATCCAGCAGGCCAAAACTCTTGGCCAACAGGTAGATCGGCATCAGCACGCCCACTGGCGGCAGCATCTTGGTGGAGAGCATCCACAGCAGCGTGCCTTTGGTGCGCTGGGTTTCGTAGAACGCCATGGAGTAGGCGGCCGGCACCGCGATCAGCAGGCACAATGCCGTGGCGCTGAAGGAAATCACCACCGAGTTCCAGGCGAAGCTGAAGTAATCGCTGCGCTCGTTGATGTGCAGGTAGTTCTCCAGCGTCGGCGTGAAGATGAACTGCGGCGGTGTGGCGAACGCGTCGATTTCGGTCTTGAAACTGGTCAGCACCATCCAGAAGATCGGGAAGAAAATCAGGATCGCGATGGCCCAGGCCAGGGTGCCGAGCAGCAGGCTTTGCAGACGACGGGATTGTTGAAGAGTCATGGCGCAGGCCTCAGGCTTTGTCTGTCAGGTTTTTGCCGATCATGCGCACCAGCACGATGGCCGCGATGTTGGCAATCACCACCGCGATCAAACCACCGGCGGAGGCCATGCCAACGTCGAACTGCACCAGCGCCTGGTTGTAGATCAGGTAGGCGAGGTTGGTCGAGGCGTAGCCGGGGCCACCGTTGGTGGTGGTGAAGATTTCGGCGAACACCGACAGCAGGAAAATGGTTTCGATCATCACCACCACCGCAATCGGCCGTGCCAGGTGCGGCAAGGTCAGGTGCCAGAAGATGGCGATCGGTCCGGCACCGTCCAGGCGCGCTGCTTCTTTCTGTTCCTGGTCGAGGGACTGCATGGCGGTCATCAGGATCAGGATCGCGAAGGGCAGCCATTGCCAGGACACAATGATGATGATCGACAGCAGCGGGTAGTGCGCCAGCCAGTCCACCGGCTGCGCGCCGAACAGCTTCCAGATGTAGGCAAGAATCCCCGAGACCGGGTGAAAGATCAGGTTCTTCCAGATCAGCGCACCGACAGTGGGCATGATGAAGAATGGCGAGATCAACATCACCCGCACGATGCCGCGACCGAGAAACTCACTGGCCTCCAGCAACGCGCTGATCAATACGCCGAACACCACGCTGATCAGCAACACGCTGCCCACCAGCAATAGAGTATTGGTGGCGCCGGGCAGGAAGCCCGAATCGCTCAGGAAGTAGCTGAAGTTCTCCAGCCCCACGAATTCGTTTTCGCCGGGGTAGAGCAGGTTGTAGCGGATCATCGAAAAGTAAATGGTCATGCCCAGGGGCACGATCATCCACAGCAGCAGCAACGCCACCGAGGGGCTGACCAGAAACCAGCTGGGGTTGGTCAACCGGCTTTTACGCACCGGTTGCGGGATGTCCATGTGAGCTTTGACAGTGGTTGAAGTATTCATGGCGATCAGAACCGATTGGGAACAGACAAATGAAGATCAACTGTAGGGGCGAGGCTTGTGTGGTGAGGGAGCTTGCTCCCGTTCGGCTGCGAAGCAGTCGCAAAGTGTTTTGGGGCCGCTTCGCGACCCAACGGGGGCAAGCCCCCTCGCCACACAGCCTCGCTCCTACAAGTGCGCGGGGTTATTTGGGATAACCGGCGCGCTTCATCTCACGTTCGGTGGTTGACTGGGCGGCGGTCAGGGCCTGGTCGACTGTGGTCTGGCCGATCAGCGCCGCCGAGAACAGCTTGCCGACCTGGGTGCCCACGGCCTGGAACTCAGGAATCGTCACCAACTGGATACCGATGTAGGGCACAGGCTTTTGCGACGGTTGGCTCGGGTCCGCGGCTTTCAGCGATTCCAGCGTCACCTTGGCGAACGGCGCGGCCTTCATGTAAGCCTCGGTGTAGGTCGAAGCGCGAGTGCCAGGTGGCACGTTGGCGATGCCGTTTTTTTCCGCGACCAGGGCTCCGTACTCCTTGGACGTGGCCCAGGCGCTGAAGGTTTTCGCCGCTTCCTTGGCCTTGGAACTGGTTGGGATGGCCAATGCCCAGGAATACAGCCAGGCAGAACCTTTGTCGGTGACCTGATGCGGTGCGTAAGTAAAGCCGACGTGGTCGCTGACTTTGCTTTGGGTTTTGTCGGTCACGAACGAGCCGGCCACACTGGCATCGACCCAGATCGCGCACTTGCCGCTGTTGAACAGCGCCAGGTTCTCGTTGAAGCCGTTGCTCGATGCGCCGGGCGGGCCGGACTTTTTCATGGTGTCGACGTAGAAATTCAGCGCATTTTTCCACTCAGCGCCGGTAAATTCCGGCTGCCATTTCTCATCGAACCAGCGCGCGCCATAGGCGTTGGCGACAGTGGTGATCAGCGCCATGTTTTCGCCCCAGCCAGCCTTGCCGCGCAGGCAGATGCCGTACTGTTCTTTATCTTTATGGGTGAGTTTGCTGGCGAATTCGCCGATCTGTTCCCAGGTCGGGCGCTCCGGCATGGTCAGCCCGGCGTCCTTGAACAGGTCGGTGCGGTAATAGGTGATGGAGCTTTCAGCGTAGAACGGCAGGGCATAGAGCGAGCCCTTGACTGAAAGGCCTTCACGCACCGAAGGGAAAACGTCGTCGAGGGCGTAGTTGGCCGGCAAGTCCTTCATCGGTTCCAGCCAACCCTTGGCACCCCAGAGTGCGGCTTCGTACATGCCGATGGTCAACACATCAAACTGCCCGCCCTGGGTCGCGATGTCGGTGGTCAGGCGTTGGCGCAGGACGTTTTCTTCAAGCACCACCCAATTGAGTTTGATGTCCGGATGCTCGGCCTCGAAGGTTTTCGAGAGCTTTTGCATGCGGATCATGTCGCTGTTGTTGACGGTGGCGATGGTCAGGGTCTGAGCGCCGAGGCTGACGCTACTGAGGGTCATGCAGGTGAGGGCAAGCAGAGCTTTTACCGAAGGTTGCATCGTGCACTCCTTTTCTGCACCCCGAGGGTTACAGAAGGACAGTTATTGTTTTTGTGTCTTCCTGCGGAGGGAAGAATGTGCGCTGATTACAGCCTTCAAACGCAGGGCTGACAAATCATCCCTAGCACTCAAACCGATACTTTTTTGCACTGATGTTTTGATGGGGAGGCGCAAGGTACGGCTATCCAGCCGTTGCGGAGGTTGAATTGAGTACAGGTTTTTTCGGTCTCAGCTATGGTTTTGCTCGGTCAACCGCTGAACCACCAACCGCCGATAATGCGTCGGCGTCATACCCTTGAGCTGCTGGAAACGCCGGTTGAAGTTGGAAATATTGTTGAAGCCCGACTCGAAACACACATCGGTCACCGGTTTGTCGCCGTCGGCCAGCAACTCGCAGGATTTGCTGATGCGCAGGCGATTGACGAACTCAATGAAACAGCGCCCGGTGGCCTGCTTGAATACCCGACTGAAGTAGGTCGGCGTCAGACCCAAGTGCTCGGCGACTTCTTCCAGCGTCAAATCCCGGGCGTAATGGGCAAAGATGTAATCCACCGCACGGTTGGTACGGTCGATATTGTGTTCATCGGCCAATTGCGGCGTTGTGGCCCCCGACAGCAACTGATAGTCATCGGACGCCGCCAGCAACTCCAGCAGAATGAAAAAGTGCCCGAGCCGGGTCATGCCCTGGGTGTCGGCGATGCGCTGCATCAAGGTAATGGCCTGGCGGATGGTGCGCTTGCAGCGAAACTCGATGCCGTACTGCGCGCGCTCCAGCAAGGGCGCAATTGTCTTGAGTTCGGCGAACACCTGATGGCCGCTTTCAAACAGCTCGTCAGTGAAATTGACCAGCATGTCGCGCTCGGGAACCACTTCGTCTTCGGCCACCTGGCTGATCCAGTTGTGGGGCAGGTTGGGGCCGGTCAGGAACAGTGTTTCCGGGTAAAAGTTGCCGATGTAGTCACCGATGAACACCTTGCCGGAGCTGGCGATGATCAGGTGCAGTTCGTATTCCTTGTGGAAATGCCAGCGCACCAGGGGGCAGGGGAATCCGTGCTGGCGATAGATGATGGACAACCCGTTGTGGTCGTCCATCAATTCGTAGGAGGGATCGGTAACTCTGGCTGGTCGGCTCATGTCAGGACACTTTTATTGTTATCGCCCCTTGATCATGCCTCTTTCGGGACGCCTAAGGCCAGCTTGCAACGCAACTGTGCTCAGGCGGGGGCATGCAAGGCATCACCGTATACCGCTTTCATGCTGGTGGCACTCCAGCAGTAACGAACGATTTCGGATTCGTCGAAAAAGTCGGTATTGATGATGCTGCAGCGCGTCACCCAGTCCCGGGTGGGATTGAACCAGTCATTGATGTGGTTTTTGATGTCTTGAGGCCCTCCCAGAAACGCATAGCTGGTGGCCGATAACGACCATAAAAATGTTTCGTAAGGCGCGTCTTTGAGTGTGCTGGAAATATGGGTTTTCAAATCCTCGGTGTCGGTAAACCGCCTGTTGATCCACTTGTGTGCAATGCGCGGCCAGAAATAATTCTCATCCAGTTCCCGCCGTGCAGGCGCCGCTAATATCACCCTGCGGCGAGCACTGATCCGCTTGAGCTCGCCGATCGTTTTTGTGGAGTTGTCAGGCGGTATTACTCGCTGTCCGAGTTGGCTGACCAGAAGCTCATTGAGTTTCTGATAGTCGAAGCGATTGTTACCGTCCCCTAGCTGATGAAAGTCCAAAACCACAAATTCATCCGGATTTCGGTCGAGGAAAGATGAAACTGCGCTGATGAGTTCATCGAGAACTCGATGTGACTGATATCCATTGTGATGGAAATAGAAGATCGACTGATCAGCACCCTCGGTGTAGCCCAAGCGGATATCGAATGCCCGTGCGCCATTGGACAGTTGCCATGCAAATGAACCGTTTTGACACGTCGTCCAGTTGCCGACGACCACTTCATAATTAGGCGCCTGTTTATCCATGCCGGCGTTATGGGCGCCGGGCCAGATAACATCAGTCAGTTTTATACGATTGATGTCGAGGGCAGTGCTCATCCACGTTTGTTTATCCAGCGTGATGGCTGTGTTGTGGGTCATGACAGTTCCTTGTCGTTGAATCGTCTCCTCCATGGCGGCGACGAAATTCATGTGTGGGATATGGCTGCGTGCCATACCCCTATTACTCGCCTGCGTAGAAAGGCTTTCATGACCCAGCATAGAAGTGCACGACGGCATTGCCAGTCACGGAAATACTTGCACAAGAAATAGCTAGCGCGCTTGCTTGGCCGCTTTACTCAGGTTCGCGGTCAGGCAATATGAAACGATGTTGCTTTCTTCAATGAAGTCGACGTTGATAATGTTGCAACGTGTTGCCCAGTCGCTTTTATTCGGGTCAAACCACGAATTAAGCTCATCGTGAATATCTACCGGACCACCGAGAGCGCTATAACTGGTCGCGGACAGGGACCATGGTGCCCATGTGCCTGGCGGATATTTCAGCACTTTTATAATGTGCTGTTCCAACTCTGCGGCACTGGTGATGCCGTTGCCAGACCATTTGTGCTCGATTTGCTGAATGAACACGCTCTTGTCAATTGCCCAGTGCCAAGGCACAGCAACCACAACGCGTTGGCTGTCGCTGAGGCGTTTGAGTTGGCCGAGGCTCAACGAGCGATCTTGGTTGGGAATCAAGCGGCGCCCAAGAAAGTGGACCATCATCTTATTGAAGTAAGCGTAATCAAAGTCATCCCCACTCAATTCATGAAAGTCCAGGATGATGAATTCATTGGAATTTTCTTGCAGAAATGCTTCTACGTCTCTGACAAGGTGTCCAAGCGTGCGGCCGTTACGGTAGCCGTTGTGATGAATGCAGAACTTGCCAAGCCCCGG
This sequence comes from Pseudomonas sp. Pseusp18, assembly GCF_059506005.1. Classification (NCBI taxonomy): domain Bacteria; kingdom Pseudomonadati; phylum Pseudomonadota; class Gammaproteobacteria; order Pseudomonadales; family Pseudomonadaceae; genus Pseudomonas; species Pseudomonas sp. Pseusp18. The sequence continues at coordinate 3,481,296 of NZ_CP169240.1, read as the reverse complement.
CGCACTGGCGTCATACGTCAAACGGATGTCAAGCACTCGGGAGCCGTGGCACAGTTGCGAGTAAAACGATTCGTGCTGACAGGCCAGCCAATGGGCGCCCGGGATCAGCGGCCAGGAGGTTTTCCAGTCGCTGCCGGCGTTATGGGTGCCTGGCAGTGTCAACTCATTGAGCGACAGTGTATCAATCGCCGGCGTGGCGCCCATCCAGTTTCTAAGTGCATAGTTGTTTTGAACAATGTTGTCCATTTAATGCTTCCTTGCATAGTTTGATAGGTGTTATTGGCTGGCCGAAGTGAGTGACTGTTACCCACTTCGGTCAATAATTTATAAAGGGAAAGAGAGGAGTGATCAATCGTCGCGATAATGCAAGATGTGTGTATTTAGTTGTGCGTTAATTAAGCAGGGTTTCGGTTTTTCGCCTCAATCCATTGCGCCATGTATTGCGTACTTTTATGGTGGTGATGACGCAGCATGCTACCGGTAAAATTATCGCATCTAAGTTGAGGCAAGTGCTGTTGGCAGTACAACAACTTCTTGATCAACGCCGGGCCATGTTCCGACGTTTTATATCGATCGGCCAGCAACCTCTGCCCGTGGAGTTGGGCCTGCGTCCAAAGCGCTTCATCCTTGTACAGGCGCACGGCACAGTCAGCCACTTCCCGTGCCGTGCGGGCCACGGCCCCAGGCCAGGGATGATTGCCATGCATGGCTTCGGCGCCGATGGGCGTCGTCACCGTGGGGGTGCCACATAACATGGCGTCGACAATCTTGCCTTTGATACCGGCACCGAAGCGTAGAGGCGCCAGACAAATGCGTGCCGCCGACATCACTTGCAAAGCATCTTCTGCCCAGTTCATGACATGAAAACCCTGGGCCGGGTTGTGCAGCGCGGTAGCTTTGGGGGGCGTGTAAGCACCGTAGATATGCAACTGAGCCGTGGGCAGTTGCTCGCGGATCAACGGCCAGATGGCTGTTTTCATCCAGAGCACCGCATCCCAGTTCGGCGCATGTCGAAAATTGCCAATGCTGAGAAAGTGCGCTCGATCGTCAAAGGCTGTCGGCGGCACGCCCTCAGGTTCGACCATCAGCGGACACCAGTGCACCAAGTTGCGCGGCAGCTTGAACTGCTCGACCAGCAATTCGATCTCCACTTCAGAGATCATCAGGTTCAAGTCGCAACGGTACAGTGCAGCAATCTCCCGTTTGGCGAGATCGGTATCAGCCATCAGTTCGAATTCCTCGCGCAACGCCGGCGCGAACAAGTCGCTGAAATCATTGTTGTCGTCATTGGCCTTCAAGCGATCCTTGAGGCGCTGATGCCGGGCGTGCCGCAAGCTTTGCAGATCCGATGTCTCAAGGACACGCAGGGCATCGGGACAGTATTTTTCGACCCGCCAGCCAAACTGCTCCTCCATCATGAACTGATCGAACAGCACGATGTCCGGAGCAAGTTCGCTGACGAAGTCGTCGAAACTGCTGTTGTTCAATTCAATCGGAATTTCACGAATGCCCAACGCCGTCAGATCAGCCCGATGTTCACCGGTGCCGGCCGGGCTACTGAAGGTGACGTCCCAGCCTTGCTGCAAGAATGTCTCAAGGATTTGCATGACGTGCCCACTGGCCGCTGAAGAACGGGGCTCGGGCCAGACGTAACCAATGACCAGGACTTTGGTTGCGTTGGGCTGACTCATGACAGTGTTCCTTGGTGTAGGCGAGGAGGGACGAAGAAAAGGCCGCAATTAAACCACAGGAGGCGATTCCTGTGAGTTTGCGGCCGTTTACTTGAGTCTACGGGAGGTCAGCGACCCCGTTGACAGCGTTTTTCTGCCCCAGGCGTCTAGGCGAGTGTAGACAGATTAATGATCACAGCCTCCGTGATGTGCTTACCAGTTGCTGTCTCGAACTTGCTCCTCATCCGGCCCAGGTTTTCGAGAAAGCGCGGGTAATTGGCCGATCGTTGATTCAACAAGCCAATAGCCAGGGCGTAAGAGTCGGCGTTCAGGAGGGCAGGAGACTCGGCAACGACCTTGGGCAAGTCTTTTTTAAGCTGGATAAACTCAAGGAACCCCTCTTTACTGGCATCGCGCAATGTGCGAGGGTCAAGTCCATTCGGATGCTTCGCCAGGTTCATCAACTGAGTCACATCGACATCGCCTGCCTTGCCAAATGCGGGATCCGGGTTGGCATACATCAGGTCAATCGTACGTTGTGAGCCATGAGACATCTCATGCACCACGCCATCAGCGATCCGCCCTCTGTCGAATCTTTCCTTTTGGAAAAAGTCAGTCATATTGTCCGAGTAAATCTTCATGAATCGACTGTCAACCGAGTCAGCGGGGTAATTCGCTGCTTTCCATCGCGCGAAGGCATCGGGAAAGATTGCAGCCAGCGCGCCGTCCGAAGGCTTTTTTACAATCTCTATGTTGTTCAGGGAGATGTGATTGAGGTCTTTTTTCATTCTGTGTAATGCTTCGGTCAGGTGCTCAACAGTCTCAGTGGAACTATTGCCGAAGAAATATTTTATTATTGCTTTTACGTCGAAATCAGCACTGTTTGCCATCAGTTGATGCAGTGCGGTGTCAATTTTTGTCTGGGCGATCGGTAAGCTTCTTTTGACATAGGCAGAGACGAAGCTATCCGGCAGGAGTTTCTTGCGAGCGTAGGATTTGAAACTCAAGTCGAAATTTTTGAGTTTCTTTCCCCACGGCAGCCCCAGCCGGTTGAGAGCGTACCAGTCATCCTGCATGCGAACCGCCGACACGATGAAAGAATCTCCAGAGCTACCCAGCGGACGCCAGGTTCCTTGTCCGATATCAGGTCGTTGCGCCGCTTTGATCAAGTCATAAGCGTCAGCGCTGCCGGACAGTCTTCGAAGTTGATGGGTTGCACTTTCCAAAGAGTTCAAACCAGCCCGGCTGATACCCAATACACCTTTCTTTAAATACTTTCCGACGCCCAGGATCAGCTCTGGCGTACCGTCCAGCGGGTTGAACACAGAATGGAGAAACCCTAGGCCCAACTTGGCTAGCGCTCTGGTCTTCGAGGCGGTGGAAACGGCCTTTGCCGCGACGCTAGCGGCTTTTGCAGCGACGCCAACAACCAGCAAAACGGTCATCGCAAGTTCAAGCGTGCAGAACAGCGTGCTGCCCCTGTTACGGTCCGGATCATCGGAGAAGAAGTCTTCGATGCAGGATTTAAAAGGCACAATAATATTAATGAATGTCTCGAATTGTTGTTCTTCCTTTGAGTACCTTTGCTCCAGTTCTGTTAGGCCCCGCGCGTCTTCTATCAGTTCGTCGTACGTCCAGAGGGGGCGATGCTTCAAAATGAAATTAGTCAGGGTACTGAATTCTTCGCTTTGATAGCTCTCATAATAACCAGGCTCAATAGTGCGTCCTGTTTTTACCGATGTGTTCAATGACCCCAGTTTTTCAATCACCCCATGACTTGACTGCGTGTTGCCTGGGGGAACTCCGTGGGTATAGCTCTCTATATCAGTTGGCAAATTATGGATTTTTGCAGCTTTGCTCAAACTGTTGATGTGATCGGTAAAGTCCAGTCTCGCAGGTTGTGCCAGCAGACCTTCTTTTTGCACAAGTGCTGCCAGTTGAGGGTTCTCCCTGCATTCACCGTGCAAGGTGAACAGTTCATAACAATACAACCGGCCTTCATATTTCGAGCACATCACGACGCCATAGCGCCCCGTGGCTTCATCTTTGGCTTTCTGTTTTTCCTGAGGAAACAAATCGGGAGGCTGGATGATGACAACCGAGGGGGGGATCTGGATGATGGCAACCGAGGGGCGGATAGTGAAGAAAGTGACTTCACCGCACAGCAAACGAACCCGGTCAGCCGGCGGTAACGCCGACAAAGCCAGATTGACAATACTGGCCATCGCTTTTTCCAATGGTGCATAAGCCTGGTCAAAACGACGTTTGAAAACCCCCTCCGTAGAGACCAGATTAGGCACAAGGTGCGGAAATCTCTGGTAGAGACTAGTGCTTTTTTTCAAATCCCAGTTCAGTGTCCCCAGATGATTGGACATGTTGAGCTCTACCATGGACATGGCTAACGGCTCGAAATTGTTGAACTCGTCACTAGACCGTTGTTTCTCGAACAGTATTTTTTCGTCGATGAAATCGCAGTCCGGCACGATATGCTCAAGTATCTCCCGGGAAATCGCTTTTCGGCTGGGCAGAGGGGTCGACAACGTGGCGACTGCTTGCGAATAGACATCCGCAAACGTCTGATAAGCCTCAATGGCACGATCACCAGAACCTTTATAGTCACTGATCACCTGCTCAAGAGTAATCACGTTGTTCAGCAGCGCCCAGTCAATAATCGGGTCGACTGACAGCACGCTGTGCAGAATTTCCAGCTCCTTGTTGACTGGCTCAATCGCTTCAAGTTGCATGACGTTTGCAAACGTCATGGAAAGCACGGAACCGCAAGCATTGGCTTCTGCTATGGCAACACCCCGACAGAACGTAATCCATTCGGGGGTGCCCAGTCGCAATGATTCGGGCAGATTTCTTACCAGAAATTCGGGTGCCCTGCCTGCCAGCAACAAGTAGGCGGCGAGCGTACTGGTGTCAGAAGTAATGTCATGCTCATTCTCAAGATGCCGTTCCAGTTCAGTGAAAACCTCTGGAACTGATTTCTCTATGTTTTCAGGCGTATAAAGGTTGTAACCCGCGATGTGATTTCGACGCTCGTCGCCTCCCGCGTCCGGGTAAATGTCGAGAATAATTGCAGTCATGAGTACCTGCTCGAGGTTCAACTCAGAGACGGATTCACCTGATTTGGATCCGTACCAGTCAAGCGCTTTTAAATAACTTTCGGACCAGCTTTTGAAATAGGGGTGTATACCCAATTCGTGCAGCAGTTCGCGGCAATTCAATCGGTTTGCTGTTTTCGAACGGTTTCCCAATGCAATACTACACAGGTCCACCAGCAGCTTTCCCCGTCCCCCGATGTGCTGAGCGGTCAAGGTACGAATTGTTTGCCTGTCATCCGCCGACAACACCAAAGCCTTGTCCTCACTGCCTGAGATGGCTTCCCAGTAGTTACCCAATGCAGGGGAAGGGCGGTAGGCAAATTCCAGATGCTTGATCAGGTTTTTTATACCTGTCAGATTTTCCGGTGCATCATACTCATGAAAGGTCAACCATTGTTTTACGTTGACGTCCTCCGTTGTAAAAACCATCCCGCCCATCGTTGTTGCAATTTCAATGAGGGTGTTGAAATCTTCGCTAAGCTCTGGGCTTCGCTTTACCGCGATGGTAAAAGTGTACTTGGTATTTTTGATTGTTGCGCCAATTTGGCCATCGCTGCTTACGTATACATTGGTGCCCGCGGGCATCGTCAGCTTGCTTCTGATTAGAAAGTTAGTAAACGCTTCCGTTTCAATCAAACCTTGCAGCATCACAGCGCCTGGTTGTAGTGCCTGTTCGAACGAAGAGCCTTTTGTGATCGAGAAAAATGAATTGCTCCAGTCGACTTTCGGATCGTCTTTCATGTCCGCAATCTTGCTTTTTAGGATTGTGATAACTTTCTGTTTTTCAATGTTGTCACTCTCTGCGATTTTTTCAATATCATAGGTGGCTTGAAAAGGTTTAGACAAACGACGCTCGGAATGTGCCGACATGCTCGTGCTGCTCATAAATAAATCCGTTTATTTAAAGTTGGTTTAAATGAGTCGGCATCCTCTTTTGGTTATGGTTAAGTGGCAACTAGAGTTGTGTGAGGTGTTATTTCACCATGCCAGAAAAAATAACTAAAGGTTCGTTTGGTTTAGAGTAAAAGCAAGGCGGACGCGGCCTCTAGGATAAGGCGCTTAACAACGTTTTCATGGTGTAACGAATGTTTGGAATTTTTATGGCAGGGAGCCAATGCTGTATCAAATAGCACCTCACTTTTTCAAGTTCGGTGCCTAGGTTGATGCCTGGTTTAGCTGGCAGGGAGTATGCCTTTGACCTTATCCCGCAGTTGATCAATCGAGAATGGCTTGCCGATCACATGCATGTCGTCAGGCACCTCAATGCTTTCGGCATAGCCGCTGGCGAACAGAATCGGCAGCTCGGGGCGCAGCATGCGCGCCTGCTTGGCCAATTCACGTCCGTCCATGATCGGCAGCCCCACATCGGTCATCAGCAAGTCGATGTGCTGGTCCTCATCGTTGATGAAATCCAGCGCCTCTTCGCAGCCATCGGCCTCAAGTACCCGGTATTCCAGTTCCTCCAGCACATCGACGATCAGCGTGCGCACGATGGCATCGTCTTCGACGACCAGGATGGTGGATGTTTTGGTGGACATAGTGCGGCTCTCAAAGGTTGGATTTGCGATAGCGTCGATCGAAATCGCCGGGCTCTTGCATGAGTAAGTGACAGATCACGACAAGTTCCCGAGGCGTTACAAAGAACAATAGCCGCACAAGAGCCGCGAAGAATAACCGCTCCTTTGCGCCGGAGCAGTGAAATGCAGGATATTGCCGAAAAACGTGTCAGAAAAATGGATCCCCTCGGCCGATTTGGGGCAGACTCGATGGCTTTCAACAGTTCGACAAGGCTTCCCATGACCTCTGCGCCTGCGGTTGATGAGCAACGATTCCGTAAACTCCTGAGCCGCAACGTCAGCCTGCCGTTGGGTGTCGGTGTTATCAGCGCGGTGTTCTTTGTCTTGCTGATCACTTATCTGCTGTCGGTGATCCAGTGGGTCCAGCACTCGGACCGGGTGATCAATAATGTCAATGAAGCGGTAAAACTGACCGTCGATCTGGAAACCGGCATGCGCGGTTTCCTGCTCAGTGGCGACGAGCATTTTCTCGAGCCCTATGAGACGGCAAAGCCAAGAATAGCGGTCGCCCTCAATACCTTGCTCGAACTGACCGCGGACAATCCGGTGCAGACCGACCGTCTGCACCGGCTCCAGGCCTTGCAGACGGAGTGGGCCAATTTCGCGCAATCGTTGATCGATTTGCAGCATGCAGGCGGTGATTACCGCAGCGTCGTCAAGGTCGGTCGCGGCAAACGGTTGACCGATGAGATCCGCAAGCAATTCGAAGACCTGATCGACATGGAGCAGCAGTTGCGTGCCACGCGCAACGAAGAAGTGCGGCGCACCACAATCTGGAGCATCGCTCTTTATCTGCTGTTCGTGGCCGGTATCAGCGGATTGCTGGCCTATATTGGTCGCCGGGATCTTCTCAACCTGTCCCGCAGCTACAGCGTCAACCTCGCCGCGCAACAGGCCAGCGCCCGCCGTCTGGAGCAGCAGGCCTGGTTGCGCAACGGCCAGACCGAACTGGCCGAACAAGTCCTGGGGCAGTTATCGCTCAATCTATTGGGGCGCAACATTCTGCAGTTCTGCGCGCAATACCTGGGCAGCGCCGTCGCGGCGATCTATGTGCGCGAGGAGCATGGTGGCCTGAAGCGCATCGCGTCTTACGGTTTCTCCCGGGAACAGGAAGCGCTTGAGCAGCAGATTTACAATGGCGAAGGGATTGTCGGCCAGGTGGCGCAACAGGCGCGCCTGATTCGTCTTGATGACGTGCCAGGCGACTACTTCAAAGTCAGCTCCGGCCTGGGCGAAGGTTTACCACGCAGTGTACTGGCGGTGCCGACCAGCGATGACGATCGCGTCAACGGGGTGATCGAACTCGGTTTCCTGCGACCGCTGACAGATCGTGACATCGAGTTGCTCGAACTGGTTGCCGGCAACATCGGCACCTCGATCGAAGCGGCGCGCTATCGCCAGCGCTTACAGGAAGTGCTGGCCGAAACCCAGCAACTCAACGAAGAGTTGCAGGTTCAGCAAGAAGAACTCAAGAGCGCCAACGAAGAGCTGGAAGAGCAGTCGCGGGTTCTCAAGGAGTCCCAGGCTCACCTGGAAACCCAGCAGATCGAGCTGGAGCAAACCAACGAGCAACTCGCCGAACAGGCGCAGATCCTGGCCGAGCAACGCGATGCCATGGACCTGAAGAACAGCCAGCTGAATCAGGCCCAGCTTGAGCTCGAGGCCCGCGCCGAAGAATTGCAGCGTGCCAGCAAGTACAAATCCGAATTCCTTGCCAACATGTCCCACGAATTGCGCACGCCGCTGAACAGTTCGTTGATTCTGGCGAAATTGCTGGCGGAAAACCCGCAGGAAAACCTCAGCGCCGAGCAGGTCAAGTTCGCCGAGTCGATCTATTCCGCCGGCAACGACTTGCTCAACCTGATCAACGACATTCTCGACATTTCCAAGGTTGAGGCCGGCAAGCTTGAGGTGCGTCCGGAGAACACCAGCGTTGCGCGCCTGGTGGAAGGCCTGCGAGGAATGTTCGAGCCGTTGGCCGCGGACAAGAAACTGGATTTTGAAGTCGAATTGCGCGCTGACGCACCGCTGATGCTGTTCACCGATCGCCAGCGCCTGGAGCAAGTGATCAAGAACCTGTTGTCAAACGCGGTGAAATTCACCGAAAAGGGCACCGTCAGCCTGATCGTGGCGGCTCAGCCAGGCGAGGGCATCGCCTTTATCGTCCGTGATACCGGGATCGGCATTGCGCCGGATCATCAGGACAGCATTTTTGAAGCCTTCCGTCAGGCCGACGGCACCACTAACCGTCGTTACGGCGGTACCGGCCTGGGCCTGTCGATCTCTCGTGATCTGGCCACGTTGCTGGGCGGCTCCATCAGCCTGACCAGCACGCCGGGGCAGGGCAGTGTGTTCACCCTGGTGTTGCCGCAGCACTACATCGAACCGGGCGATACGCCTGTCGAAACGATGAAAGCCACGCCGGTGACCATGCCGCAAGCCATCGTGGCTACCGCACCAGTGCCGCTGATTGCCGAGGTCGAAATCGCGCGTTTCGATGATGATCGCTACAAGGCGCCGTTCGCCACTCGATGCATCCTGGTGGTGGAAGATGAGCCGGACTTTGCGCACATCCTCTACGATCTGGCCCATGAACTGGGTTATCAGTGCCTGGTGGCCTATGGCGCCGATGAAGGCTACGACCTGGCCAGGCAATTCATCCCCGACGCGATCCTGCTCGACATGCGCCTGCCGGATCATTCCGGGCTGACGGTGTTGCAGCGCCTGAAAGAGCACGCCGAAACCCGGCACATTCCCGTGCATGTGATCTCGGTCGAAGACCGTGTCGAGGCCGCCATGCACATGGGCGCCATCGGTTACGCGGTTAAACCGACTACGCGCGAGGAGCTCAAGGAGGTGTTTGCCCGCCTCGAAGCCAAACTGACCCAGAAGGTCAAACGCATATTGTTGGTCGAAGACGACGATCTGCAGCGCGACAGCATCGCCCGATTGATCGGCGACGAGGACGTCGAAATCACTGCCGTCGGCCTGGCGCAGGATGCACTCGATTTGCTGCGCACCACGATTTTCGACTGCATGATCATCGACCTGAAACTGCCGGACATGCTTGGCAACGACTTGCTCAAACGCATGTCCTGCGAGGATATCTGCTCGTTTCCACCGGTGATCGTCTATACCGGACGCAACCTGACCCGGGACGAAGAGGCCGAGCTGCGCAAGTATTCGCGCTCGATCATCATCAAGGGCGCGCGTTCGCCCGAGCGGTTGCTGGATGAAGTGACACTCTTCTTGCACAAGGTCGAATCCCGCTTATCCCATGAACGCCAGACCATGCTCAAGACCGCCCGCAGCCGCGACAAGGTGTTCGAGGGGCGCAAAGTGCTGCTGGTGGATGACGATGTACGCAATATCTTCGCCCTGACCAGTGCGCTGGAGCAGAAGGGTGCGGTGGTGGTGATTGGCCGTAACGGTCGTGAAGCAATTGAGCGATTAAATGAAGTCGAGGACATCGACCTGGTGCTGATGGACGTGATGATGCCGGAAATGGATGGTTTCGAAGCCACTCTGGAAATCCGCAATGATCCGCGCTGGCGCAAGCTGCCGATCATTGCGGTGACGGCCAAGGCGATGAAGGACGATCAGGAGCGCTGCTTGCAGGCCGGCTCCAACGACTACCTGGCCAAGCCCATCGACCTGGATCGCCTGTTCTCGCTGATTCGTGTGTGGTTACCGAAGATGGAACGCCTCTAATGGAGCGCAGCGAAATCGAACTGAGGTTGTTGATCGAAGCGATCTACCTCAAATACAGCTACGATTTTCGCGATTACTCCGGCGCGTCGATCAAGCGTCGGGTCAACCATGCATTGAGCCAATTCGAGTGCAATACCATCTCGGCGCTGCAAGAGAAGGTCCTGCACGACCCAACCGCGTTCATGCAGCTGCTGCAATTGCTGACGATTCCGGTCAGCGAAATGTTTCGCGACCCTTCGCACTTCCTGGCGCTGCGTCAGGAAGTGGTGCCGCTGCTCAAGACCTGGCCGTCGATCAAGGTCTGGATTGCCGGTTGCAGTACCGGCGAAGAGGTCTATTCGATGGCGATCCTGCTGCGCGAAGAAGGCCTGCTGGAGCGTACCATCATCTATGCCACCGACATCAACCCGCGCTCGCTGGATAAAGCCAGGCAGGGGATTTTCTCCCTGCAGAATGTTCGGGCCTACACTCACAATTATCAGCAGGCCGGTGGTCAGCGTTCGTTCGCCGACTATTACACGGCGGCTTATGACTACGCGATTTTCGACAAGAGCCTGTGCGACAACGTAACGTTCGCCGATCACAGCCTGGCCACCGATAGCGTATTCTCCGAAACTCAATTAATTTCGTGTCGTAATGTGCTGATTTACTTCAACAAAAAGCTTCAGGATCGAACGTTCGGCTTGTTTCACGAATCTTTGTGTCATCGGGGCTTTCTGGCACTGGGCAGTAAGGAAACCCTGGATTTTTCGGCCTATGGCAATCAGTTTGAGCCGTTGGTCAAACAAGAAAGGATCTACCGCAAATCATGAACCGTGCAGGTATTCCTTGTGTAGAAGCTATCGTGATCGGTGCTTCGGCCGTCTGTGTGTCGAGCGGGAACGAACCCCATGCTAAGTAACATCCAGACCAATTTACTGATCGTCGACGACCTGCCGGAGAACCTGCTGGCGCTTGAGGCGTTGATCAAGCGGCAGGACCTCTTCGTCTTCAAGGCCTTGTCCGCCGATGAAGCCTTGTCGCTGTTGTTGCAGCACGAATTCGCGCTGGCCATTCTCGATGTGCAGATGCCCGGCATGAACGGCTTTGAGTTGGCCGAGTTGATGCGCGGCACGGAAAAAACCAAAAGCATCCCGATTGTGTTCGTCAGTGCCGCTGGCCGTGATCTCAACTACGCATTCAAGGGCTACGAAAGCGGAGCGGTGGACTTTCTGCACAAGCCGCTGGATGTCCACGCGGTCAAGAGCAAGGTCAATGTCTTCGTCGATCTGTATCGCCAGAGCAAGGCGATGAAGCAGCAGGTCGAAGCCCTGGAGCAAAGTCGCCGCGAACAGGGGGCGCTGCTCGAACAGTTGCAGAACACCCAGAAAGAACTGAAGCAGGCGGTGCGCATGCGCGATGACTTCATGTCCATCGTTGCGCATGAAGTCCGTACACCGCTCAATGGCCTGATCCTCGAAACCCAGTTGCGCAAAATGCACCTGGCCCGGGATAACGCCGCGGCGTTCACCCTGGACAAAATGCACGCCATGGTCGAGCGCGACGAACGGCAGATCAAAAGCTTGATCCGCCTGATCGAAGACATGCTCGATGTGTCGCGGATCCGCACCGGCAAGCTGTCGATCCGCCCGACTCGGTTTGACCTGGTGCAACTGGTGCACAATCTTTTGCAGAACTTCGCACCGCAGGTTGAGGCCGCGCAGGCGTCAGTCAGCTTGATCGCCGACCAACCCGTGATGGGCGACTGGGACGAGTTTCGTATCGAACAAGTGATTTGCAATCTGCTGACTAATGCGTTGCGCTATGGTGCCAAGAGCGCGATCGACGTTCGCGTGTACAATCACCACGGGCAAGCGCGGGTTGAGGTTCAGGATCGCGGTATCGGGATCGGTGAAGAGAATCAGCAGCGCATTTTTCAGCAGTTCGAACGGGTTTCCACCAGGGCCGTCGTGGCGGGGCTGGGCCTGGGGTTGTTTATTTCGCAGCAGATTGTCGCCGCCCATGGTGGCTCCATTACCGTCGAGAGCCGGATTGGCGAAGGCGCCTTGTTTCGCGTTTGTCTGCCGCTGCAGGAAAACAGCCCGATGAACGCAACCTCTGATTGACCACATGGTCGTATCAGCAGCTATTGACCGAACAAAGGTTTTCCATGAGTGAAGATGCACAAGACGTGGTACTGATCGTCGAAGATGATCCTTCGATTTTGATGGTGCTGTCCGCTTATTTGTCGGGTGAAGGTTACCGGGTGCTGCAAGCCGAAAACGGTGAGCAGGCCTTTGAGATTCTGGCGAGCAAACCGAACCTGGACATGATGATCACCGACTTCCGCCTGCCTGGCGGGATTTCTGGCGTACAAATCGCCGAACCTGCCGTGAAGCTGCGACCGGAACTCAAGGTGATCTTCATCAGCGGTTACCCGCAGGAAATCCGCGAAACCGACAGCCCGATCACCCGCAAGGCACCGATCCTGGCCAAGCCATTCGATCTGGATGTATTGCAACAGATCATGCAGGACATGCTCTCCTGAAGCTGCGTCGACGGTTGTGTCGTACGGCCCCCCTGTAGGGCTGCCGAAGGCTCGGGCCGCGTTCGGAGGATCTTTTGATCTTGATTAAAGCCCTTGCTGCAGCGCCGGATCATCCGGATTGAGCTGCTCGAGCTGCGCCAACAGGATCTGTACGTTCTGCAACTGTCCGCTTTCCTTCCAATAGTTGATCAACAGCACGCGCGCCTTGCGATCGGCCGGGTGGCGCTGGACGATTTCCTGCAGCTGTTTCTGCGCGGCCTCCAGCTCTTGCTCACCATGCAACGTGGTGGCCAGGTCGTAGCGGTAATCCTTATTGTCGGGTTCAAGCTCCACGGCTTTGGACAGCCCGAGCAACGCGAACTCACTTTGCCCGTGATGCAGCAACCAGAGCCCCAACGCATGTTGCAGATAGGCCGAATCGGGCTGGGCCTTTAACTGCTTCGCCAACAATTGCTGGGCGGCATCGCTTTGGCCCAGTCGATCCAGCACGTCAATCTGCATCACCAGTGCCGGCAAGTTGCCGGGCGCCAGTTGCAACGTGCGCTCCAATGCCTGCTGCGCGTCCTTCAGTTCGGCATTGTGCAAATGCAGGCGCGCCAGTTGGTACTGGGTGTCGGCGCTTTCCGGCTGCTGCTTGAGGACCTGTTCCCAAGCGTCAATGGCTTGCTCCAGGGGGCCGAAATACAACCCCAGCTCATCCGGAGACAGCCCCAGCAAAGCGTTGACCGCCGTAAACCGAACACTTGGGTCGCTGTCATCGAGCAAGGGGCCGAGCAACAGACTTCGCTGTCCATTGGGCACTAAACCGCTGATGCTTTTGATCGCCGCGATGCGTACATCCGCCGATGGATGTTGCAGGTCCGCATCCGCCAGTTTCAAGGCTTGCGGGCTGGGGTAGTTGGGCAGTTCGGCATGCAGCCAGACGCGGCGCTTGTCGGACAGGTCAGGGCGGCCCAATTGCTGGTAAAGAACCCGCGCCGCCCCCGGTTGACCCGTGCGTGCCTGGGTCAGCGCTTCGCTGTAGCCGCGTCGAATCGCCTCCGGCACCACAGGCGTCGTGCTGCGCAAAAAAAACCAGGCGAGGGCGAGGGCAAGCAGTGCGCAGAGGCTGATGAGCAGATAGCGGCGGGACTGAGGCATGCAGGGATCCGGGAGCTGACAGGCTTTTACAAAGTCACCAGCTTCGGTCAGGCCGGGCTGTGAGTCAAACCCTGGCTCAGTTCAGCACGTAGTCATCGGGCTCAAGGACCGGTGGCAAGTCGGTTTGCCCCAACGCTGCCAGCACTTCGCGCTCCAGCGTGCGCAAAATCGCATTGCACGGCAGATCGTTCTCATCGAAACCGAACGGGTCCTCCAGATCGTCACCGATTTCGTCGAGGCCGAAAAAGGTGTAGCTGACAATGGCGGTAATCACCGGTGTCAGCCAGCCAAGAGATTCTGCCATGGCGAACGGCAACAGGATGCAGAACAGGTAGATGGTGCGGTGCAGCAGCAGGGTGTAAGGGAAGGGCAGTGGCGTGCTTTTGATGCGTTCGCAACTGGCCTGGACCTGACTGAGGCTGACCAGTCGTGTTTCCAGTTGGGTATAACGCCATTCGCTGATCTGGCCGCGCTCGGCGAGGGCCGAACACCGGACGCCGATCCGCTGCAAGAGCGCGTCAGTGATATTCGGGTGCCCCGCGTCCACGGCATCCTGCGTCCACGGTTTGATGGCGCTCATCTCGCTCTCAAGGCGCAGGCGGGCGATCAAGCCATGGGCGAACCCGCAGAGTTCACGCAGCATAAGTTCACGTTTGGCCGCCGCCATCAGCCCCTGGGTCTGGCGAATCAACGAGCGCACTTCGATGATCAACTGCCCCAGATGCTTGCGGCCCTCCCACCAGCGGTCGTAGCAGGCGTTGTTACGAAAGCTCATGAAGATCGACAAAGAAAGACCCAGCAGGGTGAACGGCGTGGCGTTGACCTTGGAGAAATACGCCGGATGCCAGATCTCCACCAGCACGATCACCGACGCCAGCAGGGTCACCAACAGACTGCGCAAGGCAATGCGCTTGGCAATCGAGCCTTTAAGGGAAAACAGCATGCCGAGCAGATTCGGCTTGGGACGCACAATCATGGGCAGGGGCTTTATAGGGAGAGTGATGCTTTCGCAGCGATTTGAGCCTAGGGGTATGGGGTGATCCTGTCCAATCGCTTTGGCTGACGAAGTGATCGACAGGCTCTATCAGTGCAGGCGTAACTATCGGCGAAACGGCCTACAGGTTTTGTCGACACTGAAACCCGTCGAGGCCCTGAAGCAATGACTACGCTTGCAGGAGACCACTCGATGAGCGCTTCCATGCAGCCGCTGCTTCAATACTTCAAGGCGATTCTCAACCCCGGACGCGAGGTGCTGCTGTTTGCCCTGAGAACCATCGTGGCCGGGTTGCTGACGCTGTATCTGGCCTTTGTGTTCGACCTCGACCAGCCCAAGTGGTCGATCATGGCGGTGATTATTGTCAGTCAGCCATTGGGCGGCATGGCCTTGGCTCGAAGTTTCGGCCAGATCATCGGCACCACGCTGGGCGCGGTAGTCGCGGTGTTGATCATGGCCATTTTTCCCCAGGCGCCGCTGCCTTTCATCATCACCCTGGCCTTGTGGTTGGCGCTGTGTACCGCCGGCGGCACCTTGTTGCGCTACACCAGTTCCCAGGCGTTTGTCTTGAGCGGTTACACGGCGGTGGTAGTGGCACTGCTGGCGCAACCCGATCAGGAGGGCACGTTCCTGCTGGCAGTCACTCGCGTGACAGAAACATTGTTGGCGGTGGCCTGCGTGTGCGTGGTCAGCCTTCTGACGGCGCGACCGGAGGCGGTGGCCAAGGGTTACTTCGCCAAGATCGATCAAGTGATCAAACTGCTCGCGACTCACGCGGCAGCGGTGATTCGAACCGAGGAAAGCGAGGCCGATTTCCACAAGCGGCAAATGCAACTGTTGGGCGAGATCAGCGCCCTTGAAGGGCTGCGTCGGCATTTGTATTTCGATGCGCCACGGTTGCGCAGTGCCAATAGCCTGGTGCAGTTGCTCGGCAATCAATTGGTGCTGCTGACTTCGCGGCTGACAGCTTTGCGTCACCAGCGGCAATTGCTCACCGAACGTTGGGAAGGTGCGCTGCCGGAAGAGATACAGCGGTTGCGCAGCGAAGAACTGGCGTTTCTCGATGACCTGGCCGTGCAAGGGCGCTCATTGTCGACCGAGGCGCGGCATCATTTTTTGACGCTGCAACAGCGTTTCGATGACCAGGCCTACAAGGCCGAACAACTCACCGAGACGATGCCTGCCACGCTGCGTTCATTGGCCTGGGCGCTGCGCTGGGAGCAGGCACGGATGTTGGAGCAACTGGGGCAGATTCTGGAACTGAGCGACGCGATCCAGGAAGGACGTGAAGCCAGTTGCGTATTCCGCGGCCAGGACAACCCGTTGCATCTGGACTTCACGTTGGCAGCAATGAACGCAGTCCGGGCATTTACCGCGTTACTGGTGGCGGGGCTGATCTGGATCGAGACTGCTTGGGATGGGGCCCGTGGCGGGATGATTGTAGTGGGGATTCTCTGTTCGCTGATGGCGACTTTTCCGCGGCCATTGCTGGCCAGTCAAAGCTTTGCCAGGGGGCTGGGTCTGGCCTTGGTGGTGTCGGCGTTCTATCTGTTCATGCTGATGCCGATGATCAGTGACTTCGAGTTACTCGCCTTGTTGTTTGCGCCATTGCTGTACGCGGTCGCAGTGGGGCTGGCCAGTCCGCCAACCACTGGCACAGGCATTGGCCTTGGACTGACGACAATGCTGTTGCTGGGACCGCAAAACGCAGGAATCGGCCAAAACAATGCCATTCAGTGGTTTGAATTTGCCGGTGCGTATATCAGCGCCGCCGCGCTGGCGCTCAGTGTTTACGCCTTGATCTTCCCGTTCAGGCCCGATTTACGGATACGCCGGCTGTTCAATGAAAGCTGTGAGCAGGTCTACGCTTTGTTGAAGACGCCGGCCACCGACGAGCAGCAATTTGCGTTTGAAAGCCGTATGGTCGATCGCCTGACCATGATGTTGGGACTATTGCCGGCGACCAGCGACAAGCACTCCCGCGAGCTGTTCGAAGTCAGCCTCGGGTGCATGGCACTGGGGGTGGCTTTGAACCAGCTCAGGCAGCAGGGGCAAAGCAATACGTTGTTAAGTACGGAACAAAAGAACCGTTTGCTGGCGGCTGTCCGAGAGACAGGGCGATTGATCGCCGGGCGACCCGGGATTGACCTTGTGCAGTTGCTCGGAAGCTTGCATGTCTTGGGCGATGAAATGGACGACTTGCATCTAGACGTTCATGAACACCTGTGGTCGGTATTCAGGATGCGCGTGGCGTTGTTGATCGTGGTGTCGTTTCTGGAGCGCCATCGCAAATATTTTCAACCCACAAACGTGGAAGGAGTGCCGGCCCTTGCCCATTGATCTGGAAGTGGGTGGCGTCTATCTGCCGCCAATCGCCCAGGCCCTGTTGCTGGCCTTGCCGATTTTTCTGCTGTTGGACTGGACCTTGCGCCGCTTGGGGGTGTTGCGTTTTGTCTGGCATGAAGCCCTGTTCGAAGGCGCGTTGTATGCCTGCGTATGCGCAACGTTGATTCTGATGATGGGAGCCTGATGCCTTGAAGACGATCCTTGCCCGACTCGCGACCCTGGCGGTGGTGGTGCTGGCCGTCATCCTCGGCTGGTTCGCCTGGGAGCATTACACCCGCGCCCCCTGGACGCGCGATGCACGGGTTCGCGCCGATGTGGTGACGTTGTCCGCCGATGTCTCGGGGCGGATCGTCAGCCTGAGCGTTCAAGACAACCAGCGTGTCGAGAAAGGCCAGTTGCTGCTGGAGATCGACCCGGCTCGCTATACGCTGGCGGTGGAGCATGCCAAGCGTGCGGTGGAAGTTGCCAAAGCCACGCTGGGTCAGTCCGAAGCGACAATTGTCTCCAGCGAAGCGCTGCTGCGGCAGCGTCAAAGCGAAGAGCAGCGCCGTCGAACCCTTAAACAGCGCTTCGCGATCTCCGGCGAAGAGTGGGAAAAGTCCAGTACCGAAGTGGCTGTGGCGCAGGCGGAACTCTTGCGCAATCAGGCCAATCTGGGCCTGGCACATGCCAACGTGCAGCTGGCGATCGCCGCTCTGACCCAGGCCGAACTGGACTTGCAGCGCACACGAGTCGTAGCGCCTGTCAGCGGTTACGTGACCAATCTGCTGACTCGCCAGGGGGACTACGCCACTGCGGGGGGCGCATTGTTGGCACTGGTGGACAGCGATTCGTTTTATATCAGTGGCTACTTTGAAGAAACAAAGCTGCCGCGAATCAAGGAGGGCGATCGGGTCAGGATCGAGTTGATGAGTGGGGAGACCTTCGGCGGCACCGTACAAAGCATCGCTTTTGCTATCGCCGACCGCGAGAACTCCCCCGGCAGTCGCCTGCTGGCCAACATCAACCCCAGCTATACCTGGGTCAAACTGGCACAACGGGTGCCGGTGCGGATTCAGATTGACGCCGACTATATCGCCAAAAACCGCCTGCGCGCCGGGACCACGGCCACGGTGACCGTCATGGAAAACCGGGATAATCAGGCAACCCACTAACCCCATATGGGGACGGGCTTATGTGGCGAGGGGGCTTGCCCCCGTTCGGCTGCGCAGCAGTCGTAGATTGGGGCCGCTTCGCGACCCAACGGGGGCAAGCCCCCTCGCCACAAAGGCTCGCTCCCACAGGGATATGCGTTGAATTACAGACCGACAAAAAAAAGCCCCGCGACCGAATGAGGCGCGGGGCAAAGAATTTGGTTGGGTTGCGGCCAACCAAAGGGGCACGTTAAAGCATTACTTGCTGGCGACCGTCTCTGGCTGCCAGCCGCCGCCAAGGGCTTTGTAGATCGCGACGATGCCGCGGTACAAATCGACTTCGGCCTGGGCCTGGGTGTCTTCGGCTGCCAGACGCTCACGCTGGGCATCAAGCAGGACGAGGAAGTCCACGGTGCCTTCGCGGTAGCGAATTTCGGCGAGGTCCGCAGCGGCTCGGCTTGATTCGCTTTGACGAATCAGCGAAATCAGGCGCTGCTGGCGTTTGCCGTAATCGCTGAAAGCATTTTCCGACTCTTCCAATGCCAACAGTACTTTCTGTTCGTAGGTCGCCAGGGCGCCTTCGGCTTCAGCATCGGCGCCGCGCAAACGGGCGCGCACGCTGCCCAGGTCGAACGCCGCCCAGGTGATGCTCGGGCCCAGTGCCCAGGCATTGGCCGCCGACGAGCCGATCTGCGAACCGCGCCCGGCAGTCCACCCAAGAAAACCGCTGAGGCTCACCCGAGGGAACAAGTCAGCCTTGGCCACGCCGATACGCGCAGTGGCAGCCGCCAGTTTGCGTTCGGCGCTGCGGATGTCCGGACGCCGTTGCAGCAGTTCACCCGGATCACCGATCGGCAGGGCCTTGGCAATCGCCGGCAAGTCTTTTGGACTCAGGTCGACGGTCAGTTTGTCCGGACGTTCACCCAACAGGGTGGCGATGCGGTTGCGCTGACGAACCTGTTCGGCCTGCAACTGCGGCACGCTGGCTTCGACAGACGCCAGGCGTGCATCGGCACGAACCACGTCCAACTGATCGCCAACACCGGCATCCCGCAGGCTTTCGGTGATCTTGCGCGACTCCTGCTGATTGTTCAGGTTGGCCAGGGCGATCTTTTCCCGCAGTTGTGCGCCGCGCAGTTGGCCATAGGCGTCCACCAGTTCGGCAATCATGGTGACTTGCAGTTGGTAAAGATCGGCTTCGGCCGCTTGCTGCTCAGCGTCGCTGGATTCCAGGTTGCGCTGGATGCGACCGAACAAGTCCAGTTCCCAGGCCATGTCCAGGCCCAGGTCATAGCGTTCGCTGTTGACCCGTTTGGTGGTCTGACCCGGAATCTGCCCTTTGCCCAGATCGCTGCTCGCGCGGCTGGTGATGGTCGGCATGGCGTCATTGCTGGCGTCATCGCGAATCGCCCGGGCCGCTTTCCAGCGGGCGAAGGCCACGCGCAAATCACGGTTGCCTTGCAAGGACTGCTTCACCAACTGGTTGAGGGTCGGATCGTCGAATTGCTGCCACCAGATGCCTTCGAAACGGGCGCGGTCAAAGTTCTTCTGACCGGCGCTGCCATCGGTGACGGCCGTGATGTTGGCCGCCTCGGTGGCTGGGGTCTTGTAGTCCGGGCCGACGGCACAGGCGCTCAGCGCCAGTACCAGCAGGCTCGGCAGGAAGGCTTTCAGGCTCATTGTTGCGCCTCCAGTTTCAGGGCTTTGGCCGCTTTGCGCGCTTCACCGCGTTCCACAAAGTTGCGAATCAGTACGTAGAACACCGGCGTCAGCAACAGACCGAAGAAGGTCACCCCGAGCATCCCGGAGAACACCGCCACACCCATGGCATGACGCATTTCGGCACCCGCACCGCTGGAGAAAACCAGTGGCACAACACCCATGATGAACGCGAAGGAGGTCATCAGGATCGGCCGCAGACGCAGACGGCAAGCTTCCAGTACCGCTGCCAGCGGGCCGAGACCTTCTTCCTGCTTATCCTTGGCAAACTCGACGATCAGAATCGCGTTCTTACAGGCAAGGCCCACCAGTACGATCAAGCCGATCTGGGTAAAGATGTTGTTGTCGCCGCCCGAGGCAATCACCCCGGTAATGGCCGACAGCAGGGTCATCGGTACGATCAGGATCACCGCCAGTGGCAGGCTCCAGCTTTCGTATTGAGCCGCGAGCACCAGGAACGCCAGCAGTACGCAGAGCGGGAACACGAACAGCGCAGTGTTGCCGGACAAAATCTGCTGGTAGGTCAGGTCGGTCCACTCGTAGGTCATGCCGTTCGGAAGTTCATCCTTGAGCAGTTTCTCGATGGCTTTCTCGGCCTGGCCGGAGCTGTAGCCTGGGGCTGCCGCACCGTTGATTTCAGCGGTGATGAAGCCGTTGTAGTGCATCACGCGGTCTGGCCCCGAGGTGTCGCTGACCTTGATGAAGGTCGCCAGCGGGATCATCTCGCCACGGTTGTTACGTACTTTCAGCTGACCGATCTGGTCCGATTCGAGGCGGAACTGTTGCTCAGCCTGAACGTTGACCTGATAGGTACGACCGAAGCGGTTGAAGTCGTTGGCATACAGCGAACCCAGGTAAATCTGCAGGGTGTCGAAGATGTCGCTGACGGCCACGCCGTGAGTCTTGGCTTTTTCCCGGTCGATAGCGGCATCGACCTGCGGCACGTTCACGGTGTAGCTGGTGAACAGACCGGCCAGTTCCGGCACGCTGCGGCTTTTGCCGATGATGTTCATGGTTTCTTTGTACAGCTCGTCATAGCCCAGGTTGCCCCGGTCTTCGATCTGCAGGCGGAAACCGCCAATGGTCCCCAGGCCTTGTACAGGCGGTGGCGGGAAGATCGCCATGTAGGCTTCCTGAATCCCGGCGTACTGGCCGTTCAACGCACCGGCAATCGCACCGGCGGACATGCTCGGGTCTTTACGCTCGTCGAAAGGCTTCAGGGTGACGAACACAATGCCGGCGTTAGGACTGTTGGTGAAACCGTTGATCGACAGGCCAGGGAAGGCCACCGCGCTTTCCACGCCAGGCTGTTTCAGGGCCAGGTCGGACATGCGCTTGATCACGTCTTCGGTACGGTCCAGGCTCGCGGCATCCGGCAGTTGTGCGAACGCCACCAGGTATTGCTTGTCCTGGCCAGGTACGAAACCGGTCGGCGTGTTGGAGAAACCGAAGAAGGTCAGCACCATCAAGCCTGCGTACAGCAGCAGGGCGATACCGCTGCTGCGGATAACCCGGCCCACGGTGCCGACATAGCCATGGCTGGCCTTGTCAAAGAAACGGTTGAACGGACGGAACAGCCAGCCACCGAAGATCTTGTCCAGCACCTTGGAGAAGCGGTCTTTTGGCGCGTCATGGCTCTTGAGCAACACGGCGGCCAGTGCTGGCGACAAGGTCAGCGAGTTGAAAGCCGAGATCACGGTCGAAATCGCGATCGTCAGGGCGAACTGTTTGTAGAACTGACCGGTCAAGCCGGAGATGAACGCGGCCGGGATGAACACCGCACACAGCACCAGCGCCGTCGCGATGATCGGACCGGTCACTTCACGCATTGCACGCTTGGTGGCTTCCACGGGGGTTAACCCGAGCCCGATGTTTCGCTCGACGTTTTCCACCACCACAATCGCATCGTCGACCACGATACCGATGGCCAATACCAGTCCGAACAGCGACAGGGCGTTCAGCGAGAAGCCGAACAGGTGCATCACGGCAAACGTACCGATCAGCGAAACCGGCACCGCCACCAACGGGATGATCGAGGCGCGCCAGGTTTGCAGGAAGAGGATCACCACCAGCACAACCAGGATCAGTGCTTCGAAGAGGGTGTGAACCACCGCCTCGATGGAACCGCGCACGAAGATCGTCGGGTCATAGACGATGCTGAAGTCCATGCCTTCCGGGAAGTTCTTCTTCAGCTCGGCCATTTTCGCCCGAACGTCGTTGGAGATCTGGATCGCGTTGGAGCCTGGGCGCTGGAAGATCGGGATCGCCACCGCCGGCTGGTTGTTCAGCAAGGAGCGCAGGGCGTATTGGCTGGAGCCGAGTTCGACACGAGCAATGTCTTTCAGGCGAGTGATTTCACCATTTTCGCCAGAGCGAATGATGATGTTCTCGAACTCTTCCTCGGACACCAGACGGCCTTGGGTGTTGACCGACAGCTGGAATGCCGTTGCATTCGGTGCAGGCGGAGCACCCAGGGCACCGGCCGCCACTTGACGGTTCTGTTCACGAATCGCGGTGACCACATCGGTCGCGGTCAGGTTGCGCGAAGCGGTCTTGTTCGGATCGAGCCACACCCGCAGCGAGTAATCGCCCATGCCGAACAGCTGCACATCACCGACACCGCCCAGACGCGCCAGCTCATCCTTGATGTTGAGCAAGGCGTAGTTGGACAGGTAAAGCATGTCGTAGCGTTTGTCCGGCGAGGTCAAGTGCACAACCATGGTCAGGTCGGGCGACGCCTTGTCGACGGTGATACCGATGCGCGTCACTTCCTCGGGAAGTTTCGGCTCGGAACGCGTCACGCGGTTCTGCACCTGCACCTGCGCGTTGTCCAGGTCGGTGCCCAGGGCGAAGGTGATGGTCAGGGTGATCTTGCCGTCAGCGGTGGATTGAGAGGACATGTACAGCATGTTCTCGACGCCGGTGATGGCTTGCTCCAGAGGAGCGGCCACGGTTTCACCGATGACTTTAGGGTTGGCGCCGGGGAAGTTGGCACGGACCACCACGGTCGGCGGCACCACTTCCGGGTATTCGCTGATCGGCAACTGGAACAGCGAGATGGCGCCGGCGATCAGGATCAGCAGCGACAGTACCGCTGCAAAGATCGGCCGTGAAATGAAGAATTGGGAAAAATTCATCGGAGTTGTCCCTTAACCGCGTGGAGTCGCAGCAGCCAGTTTCACAACCGTACCCGGCACGACCTTGGCAGGTGCGACTTGGGGCAGGTTGCTGGCTTCCAGCGCTTGTCGTTGTTGAGCGAGAGCCGCGAGGGTTTCCTTGCTGGCCATCGGGATCACTTCAGGGGTGACCGGCGAACCAGGGCGAACCCGTTGCAAACCCTTGACGATGATGGTGTCGTCTTTGTTCAGGCCGCTGCGCACGATGCGCAAACCTTCGATTTTCGGACCCAGCTCGACAGGGCGATAAGCCGTTTTGTTGTCGGCATCCATCACCAGCACGAACTTTTTACCCAGGTCGGTACCGACCGCTTCGTCGTTGATCAACACCGCGGAGTAGGTGCCGCTGCCCACCAGTTTCAGGCGTGCATAAAGACCCGGGGTGTAGCTGCCGTCGCTGTTGTCGAACACCGCACGACCGCGGATGGTGCCGGTCTTCGGGTTGACCTGGTTGTCGACGAAGTTCATCTGGCCCTGGTGCGGGTTGCCGTCTTCATTGGACAGTCCCATGTAAACCGGGGTAGTGGCGCCGCGTTGACCCTGGCGGGCGAGCTGGGTGTATTTGAGGAATACACGCTCGTCGGCGTCGAAGTAGGCGTAGACCTTGTCAGTGGACACTACGCTGGTCAGTGCGGTGGTATCGGCGGTCACCAGGTTGCCGGCGGTGATTTCCGCACGGCTGACACGACCGCTGATTGGGGAAGTCACGCGGGTGAAGCTCAGGTTCAGTTTGGCCAGGTCCAGTTGCGCCTGGAGTGCACCGACGGCGGCGCGAGCCTCTTGAGCGGCACTGGTACGCGAGTCGGCGAGTTCGGCGGAAATCGCGTTGCTGGTGCGCAGGCGCTCACCGCGCTGGGCTTCGTTTTCACTGCGGGTAGCCGTGGCGCGAGCTTGCGCCACCAGGGCCTCGAGGCGGCGGACCTCAGCCTGGAACGGACGCGGGTCGATCTGGAACAACAGATCGCCTTTTTTGACCAATGCGCCTTCGGTGAAGGTTACGTCATCGATCTGGCCGGAGACCCGTGGACGAATCTCTACCGTTTCCGGCGCTTCCAGGCGCCCGGTGAATTCGTCCCACTCGTTAACCGGTTGCTCCAGCACCTTGGCCACGCTGACTTTGGCCGCAGGCATGGTGGCGGCGGCGTCCGGGGTCTTGCCGCAGGCGCTCATCACCAGCACGGCCAACAGGGCCAAAGGGAAGCGCAAATGTTTGAGTGACTGTTCCATGGATGCATCCGCCAATGTATTGAGATGGGCGGATAATGCTTGGCGGGGCGATATCAAACGAATCGAACGAGGCAAAGGTAACTATCATTCGGAATGATATAAGCCAGAAGCAAGCCCTCTAGCATGCACCTTTCGTTAGCGGGCTATCAAATGAAATGATGACAATTGTGTGTTGCGTGGAGTGCAAAGGTCTGGCTTGAAACCGTGTCGCGGCGTTCGCGGGCAAGCCTCGTTCCTACAAGAGATCTCATTAACACCACGAATCCCTGTGGGGGCGGGCTTGCCCGCGATGAGGCCATCAGCCTCGATACAACATCAGGATCAGGCCAGGCTATCCGGATCCCCGAAGAACATTTTGACTGGGCTCTAGACCGCTGGTTTCATAGCTTAAAATTGAAACTATGCCCCCAATTTTGCCCCCGGTCGCGGCGGGTCCGCAGACGATCGCGATTGGCGATTTTTGACTTGGAACAGGGCGGTCTTGCCTAGCTTTCAGCGTACCTCAAACGGCCAAGGGGGCGAAGGTCGCGCAACGGACTCAGAGTGGGCCAGACAAGTTCGCCGACGGTGCTCGCCAGGACAAGGGCGATGCATCAGCGGAGCGGTGAGCGCGATGGGGAAGGTGGGTGCTTGAGGTATATTTCTGCTCGATCGCAATCTGCTTGAGCCGCAGCATTCGGCCCAGAGCGGAAAGACATAAAGTGGGGGCAAGGGTAAGATTGCCAAGTTCGAATCTCTACGCTTCCGCCACTATTTTTCATTAAAGTCATGATTTGTCAGGACTTTTTTGTGCATGGTCGGTTTCAGCTCATACCCTAGCCCATACTTTGGACGCTGGCTTCCAGTGTGTCTCCCTGGAATTTTCCGCCGAACGGACCCCTTGCTGTTCAGTGTGGCATCTTGAGATGGGTACTGGCTCACCGCAATGGAGGGGGGGCTCTCGCTAGCCGTGCAGCAGACCCGGTGTAGTACTTCCCGTTTGGGTGATTCGAACATTGATCGCAGGTTAACTCGATATTCCAGCAGAGCTCATCGGTGTGGATGCTGTGCTGGCTGTATCCGAATGAAGGCTGAAGATCTGTGCCTAGCCGTTACTCCCAGCCGGCCGTCTTCGACCTACAACAGGCGGTGGCGGAAAGCAGCATCCGGCAATCAAGTCGACAGCTACTCCCCACTCATACAGTTTCCTTCCGTGCACTCATTCAATTCTTGCCGCGGTTCGGTGATCACGTCTTTTATTGACGCGGTCACTGATAAACGTTCACCGGGTAGGGCTATCATCGCGCGACAACATCCAGAGCGGAGCCGGTATGCCATTCTCCATCCTGCCGTGGGCAGAAATTTCTAACAACTACCGTCGCGGCACTATCTTGCTCGGCAACGGTGCGAGCATCGCGATTGCGCCGACCTTCGCGTATGGCTCACTGCTGACGCATGCGCGCGAGAATGAGTTGCTCGACGGCGATGTGCAGCGCCTGTTCGACTTTTTCGAAACCAGCGATTTTGAGCTTGTCCTGCGGCTCGTCTGGCAGGCCAGCAACGTGAACCGGTCACTGGAGATTCCTGACGAGCGAACGCACCAGGCGTATGTGCGAGTTCGAGACTCCTTAATACAGGCGGTCCGCAGCGTACACCCTGAGTACGAGCAGGTCACACAACATCTGCCCAACATGTACCAGTACCTCAAAGGGTTCGACACGGTGCTCTCGCTGAACTACGACTTGCTGATCTACTGGACCATGGCGCACGGCTTTAACGTCGACGATGGTCACAAGTTCAAGGACTGCTTCCGCGATGGCAGTTTCGACGACGATTGGCGGCGATTCCGTTCGCTTTACGGCGAGCGCGAAAATACCTTGGTCTTCTACCCCCACGGTAGCTTGGCTTTGAGCCGTAATAACGTGGAGGAAGAGTTCAAAATCCATGCTGCAGGCCATGGGCTGCTGGAAGCGATCCTGCGGCAGTGGCGTAGCGAACGAGTTGTGCCTCTGTTCGTCAGTGAGGGGACCGCCGGGCAAAAAATCAACTCAATCCGTAGCAGCTATTACCTGTCCACGGTCTATCGGGAGGTCCTCACATCGCCACGTAGATCGCTGACCCTGTTCGGCTGGGGACTTGGGGAGCATGACAGGCACCTGCTCAAGCGGATGCGAGGCAGTGGCATCCAGCGTGTGGCCGTTTCAGTGTTTCGGGGCAGCCAGGCTTACTGCAATACGGCCCATCAGATCATCCAGGATGACCTCGGCGAGGTAGAAGTAGATTTCTTCGATAGTGAGAGTCCCGGCTGCTGGATTTACCCGGCAGACGAATAACCTATGTAGTGCCACTGGTGCAGCAAAGCCTCTGCTGCCCGGCGTGCTGTCGATATCCTTCGTTTTGAGTAACCCCATGCGGTTGAGCCAATACCTGACTGAATATGATGAAGACCTCAGTGGCGACAGCCAGATCGATCCGTTGGGCGTGCTGATCATCTGGTCTGCCTTTGGCCAGCAGATTTTTCGCAACCGGGTCAACTCGGTTTCGAACGATGTACGGAACTACACGCTCAATCTGTTGCATCATGCCGTTATCAAGGACTTGTTGGACGATGTTGATACCAGCCTGAGCAAAGCGTTGGACGAGCAGTCTGGTGGGCGCCATGGCCTGGCGCTGCGCCAGGCTTGCCTGGTCTATCTGGAAAACATTTTCACGTATGCCGTGGTGACTGCGGCGCCCGACTCGGGCGTCGACAGTCAAGGCGTGCTGGGTGCCAGCAAAGCCCGTGCGCGCCTTGAGGCCGACAGCAACCCGTTTCTGCGCTTCACCCATAAAACAGCCGGGCACCTGTTGGTACGTCAGTTAGGCTTGGGTGTGAGTGGGCGCTACAAGACGCCGTTCATGCAAATTGGCTTCTTCAACGACCGCTATAACTACCATTACAGTCAAGAAGCAGCGCAGTTGTGGTTGAAAGTTAAGGCGATGATTCAAACTCACGCGCCGTTCAGCGTGTTGTTCCAAGAAGCACGCATGCATTTGCAGGGGCTTTTCCGGGGCTTCAAGGCAGGTGGCGGCAGTGCGCTCAAGCAAGTACCTGACAGCCTCATTGAGGCCTACCGAAGGGCATTGCCAAACTCGGCGCAAGTAGGCGCTGACACGCGCGATTTCTGGTTGGCCTTGACCGGCCTCGACACTGGCGCTGCGGGCGCTCTGCTGCAGGTACTGGATGATCAGGCACAAAACTATCCAGGCAGCGACATGCCGATCCAGCAGTTGTTCTCCGTGGCCGAAAAAAACTGCAGCGAAGCGCCCGAGCGGCGAAAGCTTGTGCACGTGCAGCAGGTTGAACCACTGCTTGCGCAGGCCGATCTGCTGTTTACGCTGGCCTGCCATGGCCGGCACCAGAGCCTCGACGAAATCGAGGCGCACTGGCGGGGGCTGGGGCGCGACGCCGGTACCTTGCCGGCTGCCGCCGCGCGTATCGACGCGCATCCAGAACTGCTCGACATTCCTTCGCACACCGGCCGCCGGCGGCTGGAGCGGCTCATGCGCTTGGCGCGTCAAGAGCGCTTCAGCGACCAGCTCCGCGACCTGATGGGCTACCACGCGGCGGTGATGCGCGAGCGTGGCCAGTTGCCCTGGGTGCAAATCGAGCAGGCCGAAAAGGTCAAGCTCAATGCACGCACCAAGGCGTTGCCAGAGGCGCAAAATACGCCCATGTATCGCTGGGTGAACACCTACTACATCCACCAATTCAACAATCTGGTGACCGGTTATCGGGGAGGCCAGGCATGAAACTGCATTCAGCATTCGCCGAGCAAGTGAAGGCCTGCGGCCAGTTGCGCAGGGTATGGCTCACCAGTTTCAACATCGATATCGAATTTATCGAAACCTATGTGTTGCCAACTGTGCTGGGCGCCGAGATTCCCCGCACGCGCATGGAGTACGAGGCGCTTCAGTTGGCCCTGACTGAGCAGGAAATCGATCTGAGGGTCTTTTGTGATCGACGTTTCATCGGTGCCGACCAGAACAAGCGCACGGCGCTCCAGGTGCACGGTGTCTGTACTGCGCAAAAAGCGGAGTGGAGCTACCCAGGCGTTGACGCAGACAGCCTGTTGCATGCAAAGGTGATCTACCTGGAAGGTGACCAGGGGCGTGTGCTCGGCGCGGGCAGTGCCAACCTCACGCTCAGCGGGTGGGCGCGCAATCAGGAGGTATTCCACTTCCAGCCGATCGACGCGTTTTCGCTTTATCAATCCGTCAAAGTGTTCTTCCAGGCTCTGTTTAACAATGTGGGTACACCGTGCCCCTTGGAGAACAGGCGCAGTATCTCGTTCGCCAGCGCTGAGTCATCCGTGCAGTTCTGTCACAGTTTTCAGAGGCAACCGTTTCTGGCGCAATTGCTGGGCGAGCGTGCTTGCCATCACCTGGCCGTCTGGTCCCCTTATCTACCCAAGGATCTGGCACAGTTTGTCAGCCACCTTAAGCGCAGCTACGAGCAGCCGCGCATGAAGGTCAGTCTGGTGCCTGATCGGTTCGATGGGCAGTTCCTGCGCACCGGTTGGACCGAGGCGCTTGGAGATCTTCTCGCCAACGATGAGTTGCGCTTGCGGCACAACCCGAGCACGGTCGATGACCGCTCGCCGATGACCCATGCCAAGCTTTGGAAAACCTCCACGCACCTGGCCATCGGCTCATGGAATTTCACCCGGGCGGGCAGTAACTCGCTGCTCGACTCACGGGGCAAGCGGTTACCCGGCAACAACATCGAGGCGGGGTTCATCCTGGCGAACAACAGTGCCGTGGAAAGCGTCCTCGGCCCCACGATGGACACCAGCCCGGCGTCGTTCTTGAGCGCTGAAGCATTGCAGGCGCAAGCGTTGCAAATCCCGCAGAACCTTCCCTTCGACATCGTGGTGGCGTTTGACTGGGCAGAGCAGGTGTACCAACTGCGCGGCCAATGGCATACAGCAGGAGAACCGGACCAAGGGTATCGGATAAAACTGCCGGACATCGACGTTGCAATCGCGCTTGGCTGGAAACCCCGCAGCCGCGAACTGCGAGAGTGCAGGGTGCCGGTGGCGAACGCGCACGCGCTGTTGTTCGATCACAGCTTCCAGGTGCTCAAGGACGGCCGGGTGTGCTTCGTGGGCATGTTGCTGGAGACTACCCCCGAGTTCCGTCGCGCGCAGCGATACGACGACCTACTTGGGTTAGTCGACGCCATGGCGCAGATCGACATTGTGCCCAACCAGGATGATGTCGGTTTCCGCGTGCGCGAATCAGAGACGGGTGAGCTACAGGTCGATGGTGGGAGCGCCGACGAAGACACTGGATCAAGCGAGCAAGACGGTTCAGCCCCTGCACACATCAGCTACTTCCGGCTATTCACAGCGAGCTACCAGTTAGCGGCCCGGTTGCATGGGCTTGAACAGTTATCGGCGCTCGAACAGTGGGTATTCGTGCGACCGGGATGCCTGCAGGAATGGGTAGACAAGACCCGCCAGCGCCTCAGCGGGTCTACGCCCAATGTCTTCGACTGGTTCCTGGCCCAGGAGGTTAACGGGCTCTGCAAGCTGGCGTTGGCGCTTCGTCATCGCCTGCCCAAGGGTGACCGCAAAATTGCCTTGTCGCGTTGGCACACACTGAAGGTCGATATGCCGCCGTTACCAGCCGAGGCCAACGATGATTATCGGCAAACGCTCGAGCAGGAATTTGGCAGATTGGAAAGCAAGTGGGGTGGGGCATGAGTCGATTTGAAGAGAGCGTGCTGACCCCTGAATCCGTGTCGCAGTGGATCAACTTCAAAGGGCGCAAGGATCCTGACTGGCGCTATCTGGCAGATGATCGCCAGTCCATGGCAGCCAAGCAGACCGAAGGGGTCGCCTACCTGTGGAACCTGTTGGCAGCGGACAAGGTGGCGCTGCTGGCGGATGAAGTCGGCATGGGCAAGACTTTCCAGGCGCTGGGCGTGGCGGCATGGCTGTGGAAAATCAAGCCTGATGCCAAGGTGCTGGTGATGGCGCCCAACCGACATTTGTGCGGGCATTGGCGCAGGGAGTTCGAAGGCTTCGTTCGCGAGCACATTCGCCAAACCGATGGCAGGGTCAAGACCACCGATGGCATGCCGGTACATACGGTCTGTGAGCGCTACAAGCTGGAAGACCTGGTGCAGGCGGTGCAAAACGATGAAGGGCAGTTTTACCTCACCACTGTCTACGCGCTCAGTGGCTTGCTCGACCCCGAGCGGCGCGCTGAAGGTGCTCAGGGGGCAGGCAGGATCGCTGCCGATTTTCATCAGCAGTTGAAGCAGCACCTGGGCCCCTCGGGGTTTGACCTAATCATCGTCGATGAGGCGCATTACCTGCGCAACGTGTCGGGTGGATCGCAGCGCGTGTGTGCCGCAAGGGCACTGTTTGGCAACGCTGGCAGCCGCCTGGGCGCCTGGAACCTTCTGCTCACCGCGACGCCCAGCCATACCCGGCTGGACGATGTGCAGAACATCCTGGGTTATTTCACCCGGATCGATCGTGACGCTGGCCTTGAAGCCATGAACGGTGCCGAACACACTCGCCATTTGCTGCAACGGCACGCCTTGCGGCGTTTGCGACTGATGGAGGGGCAGGGCGGTTTGTATGGCAAGCGGCATTACCGCCACGAAAAAGCTGTTCCTGCAAGCTTCGATGGGCGCCCGGATGCCGAGATGTTCTTTGCCCTGTATCAGAAGCGGTTGGTGGCCGACCTGGGCCGGCAGAAGGAGAACAAGAGCCTTACCTATGGCTACCTGGAAGGATTCGAGTCTTTTGGCTGGAAACCGCAGATCGGCGTTGGCGGCGATGCGGATTATCAGGACGCGGTCGAAGATCGGGTGGTCGAGGATTTCACCAAGGCCACCGATACCGAACTGTTGCGTGACCTCACCCGCAGCTATCACGATCAGTTTCACACCTTTCCCGATCATCCCAAGTACGGCTTGCTGATAGACCAGTGCGTGCCCAAGGCAGTGGGTGACCTCTGCACCGCGCTCGAAGACTTGAAACACCTGATTTTCGTTCGGCGTATTCCCTCTGTCCGCGAGTTGACCCAGCGCATCAACGAGCGCTATGACGAGCTGTTGGCCGGCATAATTGTCAACGCATGGGGCAAGCAAGCGGACGATCCTGCAGTCAAGCACTGGCGCGATCAGGGTTGGTCGCGCGATGGCTATACCCAGTTTCTTAAAGGCGTGAAGCATTCGTTTGCCGAAGTGGACGCGCACGAGGAGGCAGAGCAAGACGAGGGAGAGGGAGAGGGAGAGGGAGAGGGCACGCAACTGGCGTCGCGGATTGCCGAGCTGTTCGTGGTCAAGAAAGGCGCTGGTGGGCAAACCGATTGTGCCAATGTGCGCCTGCGCTTCAGCAAACCGGAAAGCGTCTTTGCACTGTTCCTGGAACCGGCATCGGACTACTTGATTGGCGGTTACACCGCGTTCTACGCCAAGACGGAGACCGGCCGGGTTGATTATGCCAATGCTGCCAAGTATGTGCGTTTGCACGGTTGGGACGGGCCACAGATCCACGATACCGCTGCCCGCAAGCGCGGTGCGCCGCACGACCACCTGGAGCATCCGCTGCACAGCGTTTGGTCGCTGTTGGTACCGCGCTTGCCGCAGACCCTGTATCGCAAGCTCGAAGGCTGGGCGCGCGACAACAAGGCGATCGCGGAAAACTTCGCGAACTACATCAAGGCCGGGTTTCTTTATGCGAGTCCTGTCGTCGTCGAGCTTTATGCCTGGTTTGTCGAATACTGGCAGCAGACCCATGAGCGCGAAGCGCAGCGTGCGTACCGTGGTTTTCAAGAGTGGGTAAGCGCACGTGTCGATGACTCGTTGATGCTGCGCTATTTCATCGCAGCGTTGGAGACGTTCGACACGCTGTGCGGCAAGATCATCGATCATGGTTTAGAGCAGTGGGACGAGGAGTGGCGCAGCCTCAAGCGCCTCACCAGCCCATGCTGGTATGCCTGTGGCGACAACAGCGAAGGGCGCCCGCGCCTCATCCTGGGCTTCAATAGTCCGTTCTATCCCAACGTGCTGGTCTCCACTTCGGTACTCCAGGAAGGGGTCAACCTGCATTTGCAGTGCCACCAGATCCATCATTACGGCCTGGCCGGCTCACCCGGTGACAATGAGCAACGCGTGGGGAGGCTGGATCGCCTGTTTGGCTGCGTGAACCAGCGGCTGCAGCGGTCAGGCAACGCAGAGCTGAGCATTCACTATCCGTTTTTGCAGGGATCGGTCGATGAAGACCAGGTTGCTTCGTTCATAGAGCGCAAGCATCAGGTGGAAGAGCAAATGGATGCGTGCGTGCAGGTGCACTTCGATAAACAGCTAAGGATCAGTGACGCTCAACAGTGGCGTAGCTTCCTGCGCAAACCAGTGCCCATCAGCGACGAGCCTCTGCAGGATCCGTATGGCGCTGTGTTTCCTGCGCCGGGCCGACAGTGTTTGCTACCCCAAACGGCACATGCACCATCGGCAGATCATCCGCTGGAGACTGCAGTTGACTGCGTTGATCGTCGAAGAACACGTGGGGCTTGAGGATCGACAGTACCTTCATGATCCGCAGCCTGAGTTGCAATAGTTGGAGTTGGCGAAGTGGGCTGTATATTAATTGAGCGCCATCGAGCCTTGCGCAGTCGCGTAAGGAGGGGGCACGCCCCCCCTTACCGAGTCAATACGCTTGACGCAGTGCCAGCAGGGCTTCTTCGAACAAATGCTGGTCTTGCGTCTGTTCTTGCCCGCTCTGCACGAGCAGCGCGCGCTGGGTCGCCATCCATTCATCGATCGGCTTGAAGACTTCCTCAATCACCAGGGCAATCTGGTTCAGATAGGCTTGGCGCAAGTCTTCGACAAAGGTGCTGGCCGCATCCTCCACCGCCTTGGTCTGGCGCTCCAGCGTGGCCTTTTCGGCCTTTTCACTGCTGATGGCCTGGTATATGCCGTAGATGGCCATCCCTGCCTGTACCAGCGGGCCAGCCCAGCGTCCGGCCATAGCGGCCCAACGTTCCATGGTCTTCTTGCCGATCCCCTTGAACAAGGTGGGCAACAGCTCTTTGCCCAGTTCCAGCGCCTTCTTCACGCCTTGCTCGGTCATCGTTTTCAGGTCGCCCATGGGCATTTTGCGCATGGCATCCTTGAGCGCTGGCGACAATCCACTGTCGTCATTGCCGTTGCTCTCGCGAGTAACGCCATTCACGCAGGCGTGAGCAGCACCGAAGGCGCTGTCGGCCAAAGTCTGGCCAATGTCTTCAAGTTTGCGCTGGGTTGCCGGCAACTCGGTCTTGAGGGCAGTCATCATGTCGGCGGTCAGCGCTGCGATGACTCTTGAGGCGCCGTCTTCCATGGCCTGCTCGCCCTGTCCAGCGGGTTGGAGGTGCGCATCGTTGATCAGCGCTACGACGCTCGACTTGGCGCGCACGCAGCGGCTGTCGAGGTGATGACGCAGCACGTTCTGCAGCCGGTCACGCTCGCTATCGATCTGCATGCGGGCTTTGTCCAGCGCCTGCGCCTGTTCATCGCCGCCGGCCTGATGCAGGCGCATCAGGGCCAGTTCGATGGTTTCTTGCAGGTCTTTGCGGCAGGTCTTGAACATCACGCCACTGTCACTGCTGGCAAGGAAATCGCCCAGCGCCTGTTCCAGTTCGAGGATGCCGCTGAACTCCACCAGTGGCTCCTTACTTTCGACACGGCCGCGCAGGGCAGCCTTGGCGTTGACCCAGTGAATCGGCACCTGCTCCAGGATATCGCCGATGCCATGGGCGAGGGCGGCGCTCTGCAGATGCTGACGCAGGTTGTCGTTGATGCTGACGAAGTCGCGGCTGTCGTGCTGCACACCGGCCTTGTTGTTGACGATCAGCATCACCCGGCGGCCCGAGACGACGATCTGCGCCAGGCGTTCCCAGGTGGCGGCCTCGTCGATCGTACCGCCGGCTGCCACCACAAACAGCACCACTTCGCTGTCCTGCAATTGCTGCGTCGCAACTTGCTCATGCCTGATCGGCGCATCGATACCCGGTGTGTCCAGGAGCACGTACCCCTGCCAAGGATACTCGGCCACCACCGAGGTTTCTGGGTGGTCGGCCATTGGCGCTTCGGCGCGTCCCATCAGGGCGTTGAGCAGCGTGCTCTTGCCCGCGTTGTAGAGCCCATAGACCATGATCTGCGGACGCAGGCGTGCCGCTCGGCTATGCAATTGGTTGCCTAGTTCGCTGACGCGTTCGGCTGGCAACCATCGCTGGAGCGGCGCAGTGACTGTGTCGTAAGTGGCGAGTACACGAGTGAAGTCAGGCAGGGCCATGATCGAGTTCCTTGCTAATGGCGTTGATCTGTTGTGCAGCGAGGTCGTCCAGGTTTTTCAGGGCCTGGCTGAGATTTGACAGCCAGGTCGATACATCGACGAAGCACAGCGCATCGAGCTGGAGGTAGAGCCGGTTGAGGCGATCTTTGGCGTAGTCAATGAAATGCTCGCGCGTCGTTAGAGAAACTTCGTCACGGTTGTCGCCGACGATGATCTCGAATTGGGTCGTTTCATCGAACTGGCCGCCCGCCGCCGCCCCAGCCTTGGCCCCCATCCAGCCACCGATGGCTGCACCGATCAACCCGCCGATGATGGTTCCGGGTCCCGGCAGCAGCATCGTACCAAGGGCGGCACCGGCCTCAGCCCCGCCCCAACCGCCGAGCCCGGCACCCCCGGCCTTGCCGATGCCTTCGTTGCGCCGCGATTGGTAGTTGACGCTGCGCGTGCGAGGGGTAAACCCCGGTAGCGCCTTGCCGGCCGGCGCCACGCTCTGGGCTGCATGGCCCAAGTCTTCGAACTTCTGCCCGATGGCCTCGCACAGTGCCCCGGCGCACTCGGCAAATTGGCGGTCGAACAGCGCCCAGCAGGCGTCGGAAAATCCCTGGTCGTCCAGCGCGTGTTGATCAGCCAGCTTGTTGATCTCCATGGGCAGGCGCTGCTGCAGTTGGGAGAGCACCCGCTCGGTGTTGTTTTTCAGCTCTTTGCGCGCATTGGTCAGTTCGCTCTGCAACTCGCTCAAGAGCGTCTGCTGCAAACTGATCGACTCGCTCAATTGGCGGCAGAAGGCTTGCAGATTCTTCAACGGCACTTGCTGCTTGATCTGCAGGCCTTCGGCAACGGCAAGGCGGCCGATTTCTGCCGCAAAGTCGGCCAAGCCGCTGACTTGCCAGCGCTCTTGCTGTTCCTCGGCGGGGCCTTGCTCGGCATAGCAGGAGGAGATGGAGTGAACCTTGAGATCATCCAGCGAACATTCGGGGGCTGATTCGCGCAGGGACTGGATGAAGTAGTCGACTTGCAGCTGGCGTGCGCTGTCGCCTTTCATGATCAGCTTCTCCACGACCTCACCGTCATCATCGACGTCCACGTCGTTTTCGTCGCTACCGGTGAGCAGCACGATCATGTTCTTGTCTCTGTGCAACAGAGCCCTGGCCTCGTCCAAGTCCGAACGACGGCCCGGGCTTTCGGATTTGCT
Organism: Pseudomonas sp. Pseusp18; assembly: GCF_059506005.1. NCBI lineage: Bacteria > Pseudomonadati > Pseudomonadota > Gammaproteobacteria > Pseudomonadales > Pseudomonadaceae > Pseudomonas > Pseudomonas sp. Pseusp18. The sequence goes on along the minus strand of NZ_CP169240.1, from coordinate 3,445,464 downwards.
GAGGAAGATCACCAGGTCGGCGGCGTCGACGTAGTCCTTGGTCAGCTCACCGTTGCCCGCGTTGACCGAATGCAGCCCGGGCGAATCGACCCAAGTCAACCCTGGTAGGCGGAACCCTTGGATGGCGCTGGTGGCCTCCACGACATCGACGCCGAAACAGCCGTTTTCGCGGATCTGCGCATCGCTGGTCTGTTCGCACAACCGAGTGGAGGTTTCGCTGAAAAACTCAGGCTTGGGCTGTGCCTGGGCGATCAGTTGCGCATCGGGTTCGGTGCGGCCATAAGCCAGGTAATTACCCAGCGATGACTTGCCAGCCTTGACCTTGCCAAAGACAAACACCAGCAGGGAGTCGCCGAACTTGCTGCGAAACTGCGTGTTGCGCTCGTAGTTCCTGACGTTCTTGATCCAGGCGTCGAAGCGCTCATCCAGATTGTTTTGGCAGGCCTTGGCAAAGGTCAGGAAGGGGTGATCGGGAGCCAGGCCGGAGCGGCTCCATGGCGAAGTTGTGCGAATCCGCTCCAGCGCATCCAGAGTCTGCTTAAGGCGCGCTTCGCGCTCCTCGACCTGGCGTTGCACCTCGTTGAACCCTTGCGCGACCTGCGCAAAGATATGCAGCAGTTCGCTGCGGTTGGCGGGAGCGGGCGTCATAGCGATCTGTCCAGTAATTGTCGTTTCAAGCGTTTGAGGCCTTGAATTTCAGTGCGCAGGGCTTTGACCTGGCCTTCGCACTCTAGCCATTTAGGGCTGAATCGGGTGTTGGGGGCCAGCAGACGCAGGGCCTTGAGCTGGCCTTGGGCTGTGGCTTGAGGCGGGCTGGCGATAAACGCCTGCAGGCTTTCTATCGTCACACCGGCGTGGCCTTTGCCTGAAAGTATGATGTCGGCCTTGTGCGAGGCCATCAGCTCGCTCAGCTGTGCATCGATGTCCTGAGTGAGCTGTTGATTGCGCTGCGCCTGCAGCTGATCCCTTGCCTGCTTGCGTGCCCGCGCCTCGGCGCGTTCGCGCGACTTGGCGCGTGCCTGGCGCTCGGCTTCTTCCTTTTCACTGCTGTCGGAACTGACGACCGCTGCCACAACGGTTCCGATCACGGGTATCAGTAACCACCACATGTTGATTCTCCTTGCGTGATATCAATTAGTCAGCCGCGTGCCAAGCCATGGCTTACCGATTCGAAGAGTCCTTCGACACTGCTTTGCAACTGTTCGAGCTGAGCGGCCTGCGTGCCCTCGAGCTTGACCAGTCGCTTTCTGCGCTGGGCAATCTGCTGGTCGAGGAAATGCTCCAGGGCGTCGCGACGGTGATTGTCGCGTTCGGCACGCTGTTTGCTCATGCCTCGCTCAAGCAGCCCCGGATGCGCCTGCAGATGCTCGCGCAAAGAGTCGAAGCCGCTCAGTTCGAGCAGCTTCGTGTTGCCCTTACGCACACCGTTGCGCAAGGTGGTGAACGAGGTTGCGAAGGCAGCCGGCACGGTCCCGAACAGCGACTGTAAGATCTTGCCGATCGCCTTCTCGCTGACTTCCCGCTGGGTGACGCTTTCGGCATGGGTTAGCACCACCACCAGGTGGCGCTCCAGATCCGGGCGACGGCGCTTGAGCTCGCACAAGAAGGCCGTTTCGATTTGTTCAAGCGTGGCGGTACGCAAGTTGTGCACGAACAAAATGACATCGGCATTGGCCAGGCCCAACCACGCGAGTCGATCATCCTCATCGCAGGCATCGATTCCCGGGGTATCCAGATAGAGGCGTCCTTCATGCTCCAACGCCTGTAATTGCGTGGTTGCCCGTATTTCCTTGGTTTCAAAGACTTCCGTTTCAATATGCCCGGTCAGGCCGTTGAGCAGTGCGCTCTTGCCCGCATTCATGAGTCCGCATACGGCAATCCGAGGTGCCGGGCCAAGGCTTTTCGCCTCTTCCAGCTCCGTGCGCAGGCGGCAGAAGTCAGGGTGTTGCTGGGTAAGCTGAATCAGCAGGTCGTCGTCCGGCACCTTTCGCTCCATGTGTTGGATCCCGTTTGGTGCATAGCATGGCGATGAGATGGCTAAGTGGCAACTGGCTATTAGTCGTTAGAACGCAGGCTGCATGGGGCAATCATGTCACTGGCATCCAAATAGCCCAGAAGCGAATGGAGTGTACGTGCTCCATACGATGTACGAAGGATTACGGTGTCACGTCTGCTAGAAGTCTGGTCAAGCCTCCAGCATCACTAGGAGTGAGCAGCCGACTTTCTGGCAGCGCTTTGAAAAGCGTCGGGGTGAGGTTTGAATTCAGAGGGGGCATCTCACCTTCACTGTGCATGGTCACTTAAGCCTTTGGGTCAGGTCAGTGATCAGTCGTTTGCCGCACGAGAACACGATCTGGTGCGGGCTTTTGATCGTTCCATGGACTGTTTGGCCTGCCGGCGTGAGTAGATGAGGTGATAGATGCGAAGGCGCGGCGCAGCTCATCACGGTCGAGGCTGTCAATGCGGCAGGGTATGCCGGCAATAGCTTGCAGCGCCGCTAGGATCAGCGTCTGGTAGCCCTTAGCGTACTGCACCGGATCGCGCAGCCATTGACGCCTTCCATGCCGCAGCACTGGCCAGTGGCGGCACCAATGTAGGTGCACCAGGTCCCCAAGGCTGGGCACCCAACGCCTATGCAGCTTACGCACGGGACCTCGATGGTAACAAGCTGGCCGAGTACTGCTTCAACCCAGTCTAAGCTTCATGACGAGGCATCATTAGGTGCTTCGTCATTAGTCCTTACTAGCAAGTATGAGTAGACGTAAGGTTGCAACGGTGGCTTGAACAAGTCCCTTTAACCATGGGGACGCTGCGCATTGCGTTTAGTGAGGAGGGTGTAAAGGTAAATCGGTGAAAAAACCGGGTGCCAGCCCCAGCGTGGCGGTCCAGGTGGCGTGAGCCGTTCAGCGAGTAAGATTACGCCTGCGAACAACATCATCGGAATGTGCCATGCCCCGCTAACAAGCGGCACTAACATCCAGGCCCAGCACGAAACAATACAAAAGACGCCATGCGTCATGCCTAAGATCAGACAATCCCTGTCGGCAGCCCAGCCGAACAGGCCTATTCGCCGCCGTTGATGGCCACGATTGAGTGCTGCGTGGTGCCACGGGCTCGCGCTCCATAGCATCGCGATCAGCAGTGCCACGACCAGGGCGTTTTTTACGACAGCAATCTGTAGCAGCAGCGCCAGGGCTATCAGGATGGGGCCGACGGCCATCCACAGCGCACAGTAACCGAGTAGGAACCCGACTGACGCTCGTATTCGCCTGCTCGGCAGGCTAGAGCGCCAGACATGGATGAGTGGCATCGTCAAAAGGGGCGGCATCATGGCCAGAAGCATCAAGGCCCAACCCGCCAGGATTCGGTGGAATGGGTTAAGTGCGAGCTCCGCTTGCAGTGCAGCGGGCCAACTGGTGATGATCGATAGCCCATTCACGGTCACGCAAAACGCGGGTCCTTCTGTGTTGACCTCGTTGTAAGCGGAAAGGGCCAGGCCGAGTCCCGCCGTGGCCAAAAGCAATGGCCAGGGGTCGTAAGTAAAACTGCGTAGAACAGGGCCTAGCCGCATGAGGTCGCTCTCAACTCACGACACCACTTCGCTTGAGAACGCTTATCCACCCAGTCAGGGGACCAGGGTTGCCCCGACGGCATGTTGCCCGCCGCTACTTGTTGGTAGATGTTGCCGGCGTGGTTCACCTCCACGCCGTAGTTGGCCAGGTCGAGGCCTTGCCTGGCCATGTGTCCCCGGTCCTCGGTGGTGAACATATCGCGGATCTGCCTATACCAGGTGGGGGTGGTGACAGGCGCGGTTGTTGAGTTAATTGTCATGCCCGACTCCTTGTCGTCAATTTTTGTGTAAAGGGATTACCCATCAATGTTGATGGGGGGCCGACGGTTGATTCGAGGTGTGCTTCATGCCCGTCATGCCAATGCCGCCGCCAACGGCTTTGAGGTCTGGAACGATCTGGATATTGGTCATCATGCCGCCGTCTTCGTGGTCGAGGATGTGGCAGTGGATGACGAACTCGCCGATGTAACGGTCGTAGTGCGTGCGCACCAACACCTGGTAATCGTTCTGCACGAAGATGGTGTCCTTGAACTCGTGCCACATCCCGCAGTATTGGTTTTGCAGGCCCAGTTCGTCGGCCGGAACCAGGCACTCGCCATTGGGGCCGAAGATACTTATGGGTTTCTCGCCGGGTTTGGCGTATAGCACGTCCATCACCTGGAACGGGTTGACGTGAATGTGAAAGATGTGGGGTTCGCCCTGCGAGCTCAGCACCCAGTCGTCGGTGGTGTTGACCTGGCGAGTGAAGTCGATGCGGTCGGGGTCATAGGACTTGTAGTTGATGAAAAAGCCGAACGCGCCTGTCCACGGATCCCCCGGTTTTTTCGGCGGGGTGGCAGGCGGTGAGGGCGGGAATGGCGGATTGCCGATGAAGAAGTCAGCCTTCTGGATGTCGTTGTTGACCACCGCACCCTTGAGGTCGTCCATCCCGCGCCAAGGGCTCAGATTGCCGGTACGCAATCCTTCGAGGGCCGTGACGGGCAGCGATGGGTCCATTTTGTTGGCGTCGTAGAGCGCTTGCTGGATATAGCTTTGCGGATCGTCGGTCACGGCCTTGCCGCCAGAGACGATCACCGTTGCCAGTAATTGGGTTTCGTTCGGGCCCTGGCCGCCCGGGCCACCATTGGGACCAGCATTGGCACGTTCTGCGGGTGTTGCCGCCTGGTTCAGCACACAGTAGGTGCCGTCGCGGGGGAACATCAGCAACACATCACTGCGATAACCGGGTTGCAGGAAGTTGCTGCCGATGCCGCCGCTGACGCTCTTTTTGTTCACGCCGATGGGGCGAATTGCGGTGCGTGTGAGTCCGTCGGCGGCAATCTCGAATTGAGGGACGAGCTCGACCGGGTTGCTGGAATCGGGCACGGTCACCGGGCACAGGTCGGCGATCAGCGCAGCCTGTTCCTTCGGTGTACCACTGAGCACACCTTTGAGCGCGAGACTGGCTTTGGGACTGGTCGTTTTCATGGGCACGATCTGTAGGTTCACGGTGTCGTGGATACCCCCGTGAATGAAGCGCCAGCGTTGGATATCTCCCGCGGCAATGCCTTGGAGGGTCGGTTGCACCACGCCGTTGATGCTGGTGAACCGACCGCTCTCATCCCAGACAGTGGCCGAGGAGAGTTGCGCATCGAAGTTCTCTACCACACCTGTTTTGCCGCTGGGACACGTCCAGGTGCCATCCTTTTGCATAATGATGGCGCCCTTGTCGTCGAAACAGGCATACGGGATTTGCTGGAACAAAAAGACTTTTTCGGTAATGGGCTTCCCGGCAGCGTTCTTGAGAATGGTGTCGATGTCGCCTGGTTTACCACCGGTGTAGGCGCGGTTGCCACGCACAATCAGGGCGCCGGCCGCACCGCTGGCGACTTGCAGCGCCGTGGAACCATGCCGGTGCGCGTGGTACCAGAAGGTGCCCGAAGGGTGATCGGTGGGGATGTTGATCTCGTATTCGAATTTGGTTTGTGGCGCGATGTTCAACAGCACGTTGTCGCTGTTGCCCGACGGCGAGACGTGCATCCCGTGGTAATGCAGATTGATCGTATTGAAGCAACCAGCCCCACCATTCGCCGGATCGCTTCCCCCCGGACAGCTGGGATCGTTTTTCTCCAGTTGGTTGTCCAGGTGCACCCGCAGGGTGTTGCCTGGCTGCACATCGATGAGCGGCCCCGACAGGCAGCCGCCATAGGAACGTAGCTTGACCTTGTCCTTGGCTCCGTCGGGATTGCCTGGGTTGTAGATATAGTTTTCGCGCTTCTGCACTTGCAGGTTGAGTTCGATGGTTTGACCGTCGCGGGTGATGTCGCCCGCCGGGTTGCAACCACCTTCCGGAACGGCCAGTTCGGTCGCCTTCAGCGTGCCCGTCGGTCCTTTTTCAAGGAGCCTGGGTGGTGTAAGGAAAGACTGGGCGGCGAGTTCAGCGAGCGCTGCCGTGGAGGCCGTACAGACCATCAACCCGGCCAGGACTATACGAAGCGAAGTCATGTTGTGCTCCCTGCGCCACTGCGCGAATGTGTGCGACAGCCTTGACGGCCGTGTGACCTTTGATCCGCTGAATTACATGGAAAGCGGCATAAACCCTGCGGTGGCTGCACGTTTCCTACGAAGAACCTCTGCGCTTGAGCACATTGGCGATGGTCGTGGTCATGCCGGTAAAGTTGCAGGTGCGTCCGGCGCCTGGGGTGTAGACCGGCGGCTGGGCCACGGAAGGGTCGCCGCTGGTGAAGGGAGGGGCGGGGTTGTACTGGATGGTCAACTGCACTTGTTGGGCAACGATCTCGCTGGAGATCAAGGCGATGATTTTCAATGCCTCATCCAGCCCCGACGAAATACCACCACCGGTGATGCGTTGTCTGTCGACGATGTAGCGTGGATAGCCTTCCACCACATTTACTCGGGTGAAGAGTTTCAGGCATGCGATGAAGGCCCAATGAGTCGTCGCATTGTAACCGTCCAGCAAGCCGGCCGCGGCAGCCAGCAATGCGCCCTCGCAGACGGAGGCGGAAAATTTCGCCGCCTCGCCTTGGCGCAATAGCCAGGTCATACGCTGGGGATCGCCCATCAGGCGCTGCAAGTCGTCAGGTTCGCCGCCGGGAATCCACAGCAAACTGATGTATTCAGAGTGTTGATCGAAAATCGGTAAGTCGCCGCCGAGCGTCAAGCCGTCCCGGGTGGTGATGGACGGCCCATCAAGGGAAATCAGCCGTACTGCCCGGGGTGGTGCAGCGGGGTTGTGCTGCGATTCAATCTGAGCCATCCAGTTGAACAGCTCGAACGGGGCACTGACGTCGAGCAAGTCCACGCCATCGTAGACCGGGATCGCAATCAAGTACTGTTTTGGTGCGGGCATGGCTCCCTCCTGGGGAACACCGCGGCGAACGCGCTTGCGTCGTCAGGTGTGTAGCGTCCTGCTAATCAACGTTGCGATGCCCGGACGGCAAAACCGGAGGTCCTGTTGCCTGAAACCAATGCCCAAGGGCAGCTTCAGGGGAGCATAGTTGGCGCCCTTCCACCTGCAAGGCGTTTTTTTAGGCAGGTGCTGAGTGGTATTGATCGACGCTGGGGATAGCTATGGAGGTGTGGGGGAGTGATTAGCGAGGAGGGGAATTCCGGCGACGTTTTTTGTGGTCGCGGCAGGACCGTTTCAGGCTGAAAACCTATGCGGGTAACCGTAGGTTTCCGACCCTGAGGCTGAAAGCCGTCAGGTATACAGCGCCCAGATGGAGTTGACGAACTCGCTCATGTTCAGTGCCCGTGCTGAATTCACAGCAGCAAAGCTGGTATTGCTCGATCGAAAATTGAACCCAACCTTCGTCGAGAACAACGATGTCCGTGCATGGGATGCTGGTCAACGTCCAAATCACCGACCGCTCATCAGTGTCGTACACGGTTATGTTTTCTTTTCCTCTAAAAGCGATGCTGGATGCTTTAGACGCTGAGTCGGTCGGGCGCTCCAAATTAACAGAAAACTCTACATGTCCGCCCAATGGCTGCCAGTGGGCCTCTAGCCGGTGATGACGGGCCCCGCGCTCATGAGAAAGACGATGGGTTAGTAGCAACAGGCGCTTCAACATCCAGTCCGATATTTTCTCGCAGAGTCAGGCATCCGGTTTTGTGATGAGGGACAGTAGGGAAGGTCCGTCGACAACTCCTAGTCAATAATCTGAATCCTAACCTTGTCGCTCATCTGTTTTCGACCAATGTGAGCCGCTGGTCTGTGTATTGGCGTTCGTACTGGCACGTTGCTAGATCCTGTATATGCTGACGATGGAGCAGTACCCCCCGAGCCTTTCGGGACTTCTGGCAACAAGGAGGTCACCATGTCATCCACCCCTCGTGTACGCCGTTCTCTCAGTGATGTTCAGTACGACTATGACCACGGCAAAAAAGATGAACTTGAAGCACTGATCCGCGCCTGGAAAGGCATCAAGGATCTTCCCGCCAGCCACCCCAACTCCTTCTTCTCCATCGGTGGTCTGCATGGCGAGCCGTTCCGTGGTGAAGGCAAGACTGACCCCAACTGGTGGGGCGGCTACTGTCAGCACGGTACGGTGCTCTTTCCGAGCTGGCACCGCGCCTATCTCTGGCGCCTGGAAGAGGCGCTGCGCAGTGTCCCCAAATGTGAAAACGTCACCCTGCCGTTCTGGGATGAATGTAGCGACGAGTCACGAGAAAATGGCCTGCCTTCGGCCCTGACCCAGGAATACTTCGTGATCGACGGTCAGAAGATCGAAAACCCGCTGCGCTCTTTCGTGTTCCCGCAAGCCATCACCGATGAGGTCACGGGCACACCGATCATCTACAGCAAACCCGAAGGCTACGAGACCGTGCGCTATCCGCTGTCCGGGCTGGTAGGCACCGAATCGGACCGCGTAGCCACGGCGGCACACAACGCGCAGTTCAAGGACCCGGCGAAGAACATCACCTACCTCAATGAGAACGTCAGCACCTGGCTGAGCGGCAAGATCAAGATTGGTGGCAGGTGGCGCGGCGAGGTGTTCAGTCGCTTCGAAGCCTGCCTCGACTCTCCGAGCTACACACTGTTCTCCAATACCACCTCCGCCGGTGCGAAGAACGACGCCGTCCCGGAGGGCCCTCACTATGTGTCGCTGGAGGAGCCCCACAACTTCATGCACCTGGCGGTCGGCGGTTTCGACTATCCGGGCCAGGGCGACAGTTCGGCGATTCCCGGGGCCAATGGCGATATGGGCGAGAATGAAACCGCTGGCCTGGACCCGGTTTTCTTCTTCCACCACTGCTTTATCGACTATGTGTTCTGGACCTGGCAACGCCGGCAAGGGGCCACTGATGAATTCAGCATCGACCCCCAGGATCCTGGAGCCACTTACTATAAACCCGACGGCGTGCAACCCCCTGCGGGCGGCGCGGGCCTGGACCCGAACGCCATACTGAGCCTGGACACTACCCTGGACCCTTTCGTCAAGGCCGACGGCAAACCCTTCACCACCCGTGACTGCATCAACATCGAGAATCAACTGGGCTACATTTATGGCGCCGGCTCCCTGGATGCCTATGTCCAACCCGCCAAGCAGTTGCTGTTCAAAGCCGAGGCACCGCAGCCAACCGGCAAGACCCTGCGGGTCAGCCGTATCAACCGAGCGAAAATCCGTGGTTCGTTCCTGATCTCGGCCTATGCCAAGATCGACGGCAAGCGCGAGTACCTAGGTACCCGGCCGATCCTCAGCCGTTGGCACGTCGAAGGTTGCATGAACTGCCAGACGCACCTGGAAGCCAAGGCCACCTTCAAGCTGCCACTCAACGCCGATAACTCGGCGATTGACGACGACAGTATCGAGGTGGAAATACAGACCCGTGAAACGGTCTTGAGGCGGCCAAATGCGGCAGGTCTGCTCAGCACCGGCAACGCCGCCACTGTGGACGCGCCATTTAAGCTGGAAACCTACTGATCCACAGCGGGCTTTGCCCACTGCTGGCGCGGTGGCCGAAGGCAATCTTCGGTCGCTGCGCCTAGGGGGGGGCGGTGGGGACGGATCGCCCAACAGATTCCAGGCGCGTTAGCACTCACGTGTGGTCTCTTTACCAATGTTGTCTGTAAGCGGCTGGCCAAGTCACCTACAAGTCCGCATCCCATTCACTTCGCAAGGGAGCGTCAAAATGGTTTACGACAATTTCGCTGGAAACTGGACGTATAGAAGCTTTATTAATAAACCAGAAATCCTCCCCCAATTGGACGCGGAAAACATCGTCAAAGACGATGTTGCACAATGGTCACGCTACATGTTCGGCCAAGGGTTGATGATTTTTCATCCTACGGTCACAGGAGGGCTGACAGGACTCTTTCGAATGGGTGATGACAAGACTACGCTTGATATGAATATACGCGGCAAGCTAGAAGTGCGTGAAGGTGTCCTGTGGGTGAAATGGAATGCTTATGGCGTCGCCAATTCCGAGAGTGATGGTTGGTTGTACGAATACGAAGGATACATCATTAATAATTGGATCAATGGTTCAAAACAAGTCGATTCCATTGTGGGATCAGTGATTCGGAGCCAGCCGCATGATGATCTGAATCCTAATCAAACGGTTGATCGGCAAGCGCGCGCTGGAGCGGTAGCCTCCTTCATCATGGTGCGCGATATCCTTATCGAAGCAAACACCAGTATTCCACTGCCCAATGTTGTCCTGCAAATGTTAGGTTCGGAGCATCATCGGCTACACCATGCGATTTGGCATGGCTTGAGGGACAACTGGGTAAAGCCCCGCGATGGGGAACTTTCACCAGATGAGAAAAAGCTGGTAGGCCAGTTGGACTGGGCACCTCCCAGGCCTAATCAACTCCCAACGAGGGGGACCGTTGCAGACAGGGAACCAGATAATGGGGCCGGTGAAGACTTCTTGTTCATGCATCGCCAGATGATCCAAAAAGTACGACAACTGATGGCCAATGCCGGGCTCCCGGCAATTACGGCCTGGAGCACAATACCTACACCAAATCGCGATTCTCGAAACGTCGATGGATTCAGCGTGCCTCCTGCCTGGGATACGGGCAATGGGGAAGCCAGTTTCAAAGCAGTTGCGACAATCAAAAGCGACGAGTACTGGCACTCGAGAATGACTTTTATTGAGCGCCGCTTGAAGGATCCGGCCTATCTGTCAACGCTCACCCTCGATCAGCTCGGCGCCAAAATAGAGTGGCTTATTCACAACTTAATGCACATCCGTTGGAGCTCTCAACAAAAAGATCCTGAAACACTGATCTCAATTCCGGCGGGGAGACCTACAAATGACCGATCACAGAAGTGGATTAGGACCCAGCTTAATGGCCAGGATCATTATTATGACGATCTGAACGATACGTTTTCCTCTCATGTGCACCCTGTTTTTTGGCGCTTACATGGATGGGTCGATAATCGTATAGATGATTGGTATCGCGCCCAGGAAAGTGTCCGTCCAGGCAAAGTGTTACCGATGGACTACATGGGCACGCCTTGGTTTCAACAAGGCGACTGGGTTGCAGTTGCCGATCCATGGATAGGTCCAATGCACATGATGCATCCGCACAGTGCCGAAGAAGAGGAAAAAATGACGGAAACAATGCGGCTTGTTTATGACCTGGTATTTGCAAATTCCGATCCAGTAATTTCAGCGTTGCGTCCGACCAATTTCACAGAGAAAGTAACGAGCAGCTAAAGATCTGCCGCAACGCTTAACTAATATTTGTTGACGCGCCGGGATTGAGCCTTTTCAGGCTCATCCCAGTCCGGCGTGCCAATGCCATTGAACACCTAGTAATCTCTCCTTTGATGCCAAGACTGACAGATCTGCTATGGGATGGCGGCTGGACTGTGTTTTATGCACAACGCTGATCGCTTGATAAGTGGGCGGTGAATGCGCCAGCGAAACGCTTATCTATTTGCCAGCCGCCGCGTCGATCGTCTCAAGGTGTTGGTGCATGACCATGCTGCAGCTATGGTGAGCTGGCCTAATGATCTTGGACACCTCAATCGGGCGCTCCATGTTGCCGAGCGGGTCGGCAGGGCATGATGTCATGCCTGATCTGCTGGTGGTGGTTTTGCACGGATAAAACTTTGTTGTTCGTGCCCCGGCTTTGGGTACGAACGAGCGTTGCTCACTCGCTCTCGAAACTTTCCCAATGCGTATGCATCGGCATCCGTCGCCTCCTTAGTGATGGTCAAGGTAATTGAGCAGATCGACGCCGGTACCTTCGAAACGGAACACGCTGACCGACCAGTAAGCCGTATACGGGCCTTAGAGCGGGTGCAGTCGGTTGCCCGGGCGATCCATGTGTTGAGGCAGTTGCGCGACCTCAAGGGACGTCAGCAGCCTACGCAACCGGGCGACGTGGCCAATGCGAACGCCGGACGCATCGCCCGGTGCTTGAAGTGAAAGGCCTGACCTTACACTGTTCAACGGTCGTGGGCTCAGTGGCATCGCGAAGCGCCGATAGACTGGAATCATCAATTGGCAGAGTCCGTTTGATGATGCGAGGGACAGAGAAAGGTCGAGGCACAGAGAAGTGCGGCGCAGCTGTGAAGACCTAAACTGCCTGGGCGTTGCCGAACGATCGGCGAACACGCAACCCAGCCTGGCGAAATGCGGAGGCAGCGGCATGTGGCAATGGAGTGCATTCAAAGACAGGATTGGCGAGAGGAAAAGAAGCTCTGGTCCTTCGCATCCGTGTCATATCACCACTCAAAGGTGTCGCGAATTTCAGCAATTTCATGATTCCAGGGGGAATGCCCGATAGATTTGCCACTCCCGTCCATTGAGTACGAATGACATGAGCACACACACGTTCAGCCGGATGTGCGAAATTTTGTCGAGTGGCTTCAAGTGGAGCTTGCCCGGCTTGTTGTGCACCGCATATTCCTAAATTCCCTAGGGGCGCGCTGAAAAAGGGGGGGCACTTTTTTGAACTTCGCTATGCTTCACCTGCGATGCCTAGACATACAGAGGATTGTGTTTTTTCCACGGGAAGGGGAATGATATGGGCAAAAGGCTTGGGGATGAAGATATTGTCTACGCAAAAATTCACCCGTCCATAGGCGTTGCGCGGGTTGGAAATTCCATGGAGGACGATGGCTTTTACATCGGCCCTCAGGTATCAGACCCAGCTCCTAGGCCGCCGGGGTTCTACCGGGACGCCACGGGAGCGTTGAAGCGTGAGGTCGCGGAGTTTCGCATCTACGGCTATGACGCCTATGGGAATGTGGTTCGCGAGCTGCGCATGGATGAGGGCGTGCAGATTACCTGGTCGGTGGAGCTCGCTAACCACAAGGCTGCTTGGTATACCTTCCAACTGGCGATGGATATTCCCGAGGCTGTCGCGGCACCGCCGTCGACGCGCCGTAATGCCTCGGTGAGCGACCGAAGATCGCTGTCGATATTGCCCGGAATGCGTAGTATCGATGCCCCCAATGCACAGGGTGCTCAGTTCCGTTTTGATGGCGGCAAGTGCTTCGGCATTGAGGTGCCGCTGGGCGAGCTGCGCACCGACGCCGCTGGGCGATTGTGGGTGTTCGGCGGCCATGGAAAGTCCGCCTCCTGCGAAGGCAAGGCACCTACGGATTTCGCCAACAACGATGGATGGTACGACGATACCGGCGACGGCCCCGTGACTGCCCGTGTACACCTCAGCGGACGTGAGTTGACGGTAGCTCCGGCGTGGGTGGTGGTCGCACCACCCAACTACGGGCCTCTGCAGAAGTCTGTGCGTACCCTGTACGCGTTGATGACTGACCTGGCTATCCAGGCAGGGCAATTACCAACGCCGCTAAGACCTTCGTTTCGAGATGACATTTTGCCAATCCTCAAGGCCATGTGCGACCTGCAGTGGATGAACGCGGGGTTCGCGGCAGGTTTTGGCTATGGCATGCCGCAGCATTTTCTGGCGCCGGACTACCTGAATAAGCTCGCTCAGCCGGGTAAGGCATATGCCGAGTTGCGTCGTACTGTGGCCAATGGTTTCCGCAATCCAGAGGACAGCGATGTTTCGCAGAAACCCTGGCCTTGGGTGTACGGCGATGCTATGGACATCCCCATGCCGGCGTCACCACGCGCGATGAATGCATTGACCACCACCCAGTTGGTGATGTTAGAGCGCTGGGCAAGGGGCGATTTTGTGGCGGATCATGACCCCGCCTGGGAGCCACCACACAGCCTCGAGGAGGTACCTTTGCAGGAGCAGCCGGCGATGCTCAACCGCGCCGCGCTAGAGTTTTGCTTGGCTGACGCCTTCCATCCCGGCTGTGAAATGACCTGGCCGGTACGTCATGCGACGATGTACATGGAACCGTACCGCTGGCGCCACCGCGCTGCCGAAAATCCGGAACCGGATTACGGAAGGACTTTGACGATAGCGGAGGCGATGTCCTATGACGGGCCGCTGTATGCCCAGTTTCCGGGAGCGATCACGCGCTGGATGGCGATCCCCTGGCAGACCGATACCGCCAGTTGTCGTTCTGGTTATGACAAGCAGTACGATCCGTATTTGCCGACTTTCTGGCCTGCTCGAGTGCCGAATCAGGTCTTAAGCGACGAGAACTATCGTAAAGTGATGGATACCTTGCTGGGTCGAAATGAGCGTTTAACGGCCTTCCACATGCGTTCTGAATGGGACCGTACTCTGGGGGTGGGGGCCGGTCATCAATTGGAGGTGATGGTGGAGCACTTCGATCGACAGGGTATTGTGGAGGTGCGCGATGGCATTCCTGACGATCCGGACTTCCCACCGCTGATGCAAGTCGAGGATCGCGGGGGAGACGACTTGAGTCTCGAAGAGCGACAACTAACCGATAGTGGCATGCGTAAAGCACTCATTACAGGGACGATCAAGCAGTGACAGCAATGGCTCGGCAAAATTTGGGGAGCCATTGGGATGTGATCGTGTTCGGCTCCGGGCCTGCGGGCTCGGCACTGGGGCGTAAGTTGGCGGAGCGGCATCGTGTGCTATTGCTGGAACGTGAGCTGCCAACAAACCCTCCGAGATCTTCAGAGGGATGGCGCATCGGTGAATCATTGCCTGGTGCTGCTGCGGTTTTGTTACGCAGGCAGGGGCTATTCGATCGCTTCTTGGCTGATGGCCATGTTGAGCGCGGTGCTAGCGTTTCGGTGTGGGAAAGCCCGGTACCGGTATGGTTCGATGCCCTGCGCGACCCCAATGGTCCTGGTTGGCACCTGGATCGTGTTCGATTCGACGCGATGCTGCGAAACGCCGCGCGTGATGTTGGCGTGGTCTTCTCGGCCGTGTCCGGTCGTGTTCAGGTGCTGCGCGAGGGGGCGCAATGGTATGTGAGAGATGATCGGGCAGGGCGGCAATATAGGGCTCGGGTAGTGGTGGACGCCACTGGTCGCAGTGCCGCATTGTGTCGAAGTCTGGGCCTGCCCAGGCACGCGCAGGACCGTCTGGTCTGCGTACATGCGCTACTTCCAGCTAAGGAACATGACCAGGATCGTTGCACACGAACCAGTGCTGATGTGGACGGGTGGTGGTACAGCGTGCGTGTGCCTTCGGGGGAGCGGGTGCTGGCCTACCATCTGGATGCGGGAGATCCGGCGCTACGCGGGTTGCGCAGTGCGCAGGCTTTGCTCCTTCATGCAAGACGCCTTCCATTGTTAGCGCCAGTGTTGCCTGAGAGCGTTTCGCATATTTCGACACAGGTGCGGCCAGCCGGCAGCGCGGTCTTAAATATAGCCGACGGTGTGCCAGGACCGGGGTTTTACGCAGTGGGCGATTCGGTTCTTGCTTTCGATCCGCTTTCGTCGCAGGGGTTGTTCCATGCGTTGGCTTCGGCAGAAAGAGCTGCCACAGCGATTGCCCGTGAGTTTGAGGGCGATCTCAGCGCCGGCCAGCACTACTTTTTGGAGATGCGCCATGTGCAGGCGCGCTATTACAAGCATCTCGCTGCAACCTACGCCAGGCCGGTGCGCTACTGCGACCGCCCGTTCTGGGCGCAACGGCGCGATCAGGTTGATTGGATGGGGACGGGATGAACCGCCACACGTGCGAGGTGGCAGCCCTTAGTCCGCTAGACACCCTGGGTGTTGCTACGCAAGGTCCGTAAGCACGGCCCAGCCTGTCGCGCGAGGTGACGGGAGATTCTGTACCGATAGCGTGCGGCAGGAGGGCCTCTAGCCGGTCGGTGATAACGTCCAATCGCCAGTAGCCAGGCCTCATATGGTGCTCTCGAAGGATTTCTGCGGCGATTTCCATTGGAATCGCTCAATACAAGATTGGGTAGAGAAGTATTCGCAGCTACCTGAATACACGGCGATATCGTTAACATGCTGGGTGGAGCGAGCAGCTCCTGACGGCTGATCAACTTGAGCTCAAGCACATTGACTCACACCTACTTCCACTTCTGGCTTTGGTTGAACCTTGGCGAGACGATGGAGTTGGCTTCGACATAGCAAGGACGCATACAGATGATCGACTACCTCGCAGCATTCCCCATTCCATCCAATCTGCTGCCGGAGCGATTGCGTTCGCTGCTACAACCAATCGCTACCGATCCTGCGCTTCGGGTGGAGGTCAGTTGTTTCACAGAAGATGACCCCTACGGACCAAAGAGCGAGGCAGTGTATATGCTAATGGCTGTCGTTCCCGACGACGGCCAAAACTCAATTCCCATCCTTCACAGCGACCAAGGGCAGGTTGCACATTCGACCCCGGTGCTGCGTGGTAAGGGTAGTGAAAGAGACTTCGCACCCAGTGTGAGCGGGAATGACTATATCGTCGCTTCCTGGGGTAGTGGTGCGTTCTATACCTATCACTTGGCAGAGAAGGTATGGATGGCGCTGGGGCTCACCCCTCGTTGCTTGGGCAATGAACAGCAGCGCCTGGTATACGATGATTTAGAACTGCCGGAGTTTGGCGTTGCGGAGGGCGAGATTTCAGCCCATTACCACTTTACGGCGTCTCGGAACATCCAATGGTTCATGTCCAATGAGTACTTGCGCAAGTACCTGTGGCTACGAGGCGGACGCGGTGTCCGCCACTTCTACTACAAGGCGATGCTTTTGGACGGACCGGAGTTACGCGCTTGGATGAAGGGCTGTACGTTTGTCGAGCTTGGAAAGCCGGGGGATTGGCTCGAGGGCGATATTCGTGAAGACCGTGACGGTTTGCTGCTCCAGGTATGGGCGACGGTAGAAGCAGTTTCCTGCGAGCTATCCCCGGGACAGAGTGCCGAGGGCCTCCATTGGCCAGGTGTTGTAGGCGCAGTCACGCACGACCGCGCCAACAGCATGATCGATGGGACCAGCGTCTATCTCGACGACAGATTTCTTGAACGATATGAGCAGAACAGCTTCTACTCCACTACACCGGTCAATCTGCATGGTTTCTGGTGCTGCAATCCTTCCTACCTGGGACAGTGGGCCTTTACAGGCTGCGGGCGAGTTGGTCGCAACCTGATCAAGGTGCAGTTGCGTGAGCTGTACAAGGGCAAGCCCGGCCGAGAAATTATGCATGCCTATACGCATGCATTGGATTCAGGGATCGTCGCTCAGCTTGATCTGAACGAAGAGCACATCGTCTCCAAGGTGGACAGGCTACTTGATCAACTGCTGGCCTTGGGAGAAAACCTGTCCAAGCTCGCGGGTGCCCTAGGTATAGAGAAGTCGGCCGAAGATCTGATTGGATTCTCTCGCGGCGAAGTAAAGGCCAATGGTTGGTTGCGTTACCCACAGCTGGGAAAGCTTGCTCAGGTCGCGCCCTTAGCGATGAGCCAGCAAGCATTCCTTGCTCGGTGCAAATCCATTCATGAAATCTGGCAGAAACTACCCAATGGCATCCTTAAGCAAATTCTCCAAGCAGCCGGTGTCCCACGAAAGCAGATTGCTGACCGGGCTAGCTTGAAGTTGCTGCAGACGCTACAGAACATCTTGGACCGCTTGGACGCAGATGAAGAGGCGACGGATGCATTCAAGAGCGATCAGGAGCCTGAAGAGTGGGATGCCAGGAACCCAAGGGTTGCAATGCTCTTCGTTACCAACGATCTTCGAATTGCTGACGCCCACGATTCCGTGGGTGATTCCCTGCAGAAGCTGCAGGATCAAGGATTCGATATCGCGAGCTTGCATCACGGCTATGGTCGGGCGCTTGATTTCGTCATGGATGGCGTGGTCGATTCTTTCGCGGCAATCAATGGCCCATTACAACGCATTCTTGCTAGAGGTTGAAGGCAGAGGCTCCAGGGCGCCTTCATTGCCGCTACCATGCTCGATCAACGTCGCGAACCGCAACGGGTAGTTCACCGGGTAGACCAAGAGATAGCCAGCGGCCTCCGTCATGGTTCAGGGTGATCGTGCGGGGCGCACACTTTCCCCGGATAATGTCGACGTGCGTCGCCCAACTCAGGACGCTCGCGTCATCCTGCCGGCTGCCAACCATTTACACATCGAAGGGTGTTTCGGCCGCCTGAAGCTCACGGGACAGGGCGTCGCACGGTGCGCAGTCCTCCTTGGCGAATAGCGCTACATGCCCGCTACCCGTAACCGCCCGTGCCTCAGCCCCAGGCAGGTTCGCGCGTGAGGCGTAGGGGAAAAGTATCATTTCAAATATAGTTAGCATGCTAAGTAATGCGCCTGTTTTAATCTGGTCTCTGTCTCCCGCCTGCTGTGGGCCAGGGAACGGCTTGAGGTGTGAGGATCCGAGCCTGCCGGATACGTATATTCGTTTGATCTTATGAGGTTCGTTGGGCAGACGAGCAGTCGGTTCGAATTGGAGATATTTTGTTAGTCGAGCGAGGGATGTGGGATGATTAGCCTCGAGGGGAGAGTCCTTCAGCTGGACGATGAGTGTAACGTTCAGGATGTATCCTGCCTTCTGGCGCTGACGATTGAGTGCCCAGGTTTTAGAGGGCGGTCTCCTGTAATGAGACAATGCCTGCGAGACGACCTAGGCAATGTCTAACCAATGTTTCGAATGGCGGCAATCGTTAAAATACTCTAGAGATGTTAGAAAAGTATGAATATAGTTCCATTTACTTCTAGAGATAGCCTGGGTCGGTATTATACAGAAAACGACATAAGTAGTTTGCTAGTGTCCTTGATGGATACTGCTAAAGCCACAAATATATTGGATTTGGGCTGTGGTTTGGGCAGTCTATCATTCGCTGCTTCTCAGCGTTGGAATGATGCAAAAATATTCTCTCTTGATATTGAAAGCAGACATCAGGTTATTAATTCTGAAAATCAGAATAGGCATCATGTAGTCGGAGATGCATTGCTATTTAACCTCCCAAGCACGCTTGGGATGAAGGAGGGGTCAATAGACCTTGCAGTATGTAATCCTCCATATATAAAACCTGATTGGCGGGATGAATTTCAGCAGGTTTCTGAGCAGATTGGAATTTGCAAATACTCCTCGATTACAAAAATTTGTTCATCCGAAGTGTTGTTTCTGGCACAGATGATAAGAATGTTGAAAAATGGAGGTGAGGCAGGTGTTATACTGCCAGATGGAATATTTACAGCAGAGAAGTTTTCAAGTTTTAGAGAATTTCTTTTAAAAGAACATTGTGTAAAAAAAATAATACAACTGCCTCGAAAAATTTTTAAGCGAACTGAAGCTCAAACGCACATATTGATTTTTAATAAAACTTCTTTTGAAAGAAAAAGTGAAGAAATAGAGCTTCGTACCATTCTGGAAACCGGAAAGCTATCTCCGGCTATATCGATTTCCTCGGATGATGGTGTTCATCGGTTGGACTATAGCTATCACTCGCGGATGCAACGATATAAGGCAAGCTCTTCATCTCGTAGCCTTGAGTTGCAAGCTATTGCGGAAATCAAGAGAGGAAAGCACTCCTCCGTACAAGTCAGAGATTTGGAGTGCGCGACTGTTCACACCACAGATTTAAGCGGCGTACATTCGAAATATGAGCTCTTGGGTGACGTTGAGCTTTTGAGTTTGGACCCTACTAAGTTTTTAGTGGCGCGCCCTGGAGATATACTCATTGCGCGTGTAGGACGGGATTTTTTTAAAAAAATAGCTAACGTAGTCTCAGGGTATGCAGTTGTTAGTGATTGTTTATTTATAATTCGGTCTGATAAGAAATATTCAAAAAAAATATTCAAACATATGAGTTCGAAAGACGGACAGTTAAAAGTATCTGAGTTGAGCTATGGTGTCGCTGCAGCTCAAATGTCCATGAAACAACTTGCTCATCTAAAAATGGATTTGAAATAATGGCAAAACAACAAGTGGAAGTTGAAGAGCTTACGTCTTTTTTAGAAGAGCGTGCGGATTATCTCGAAGAGGATGAGCTTTTAGCGTGTACTGTGCAGGATGGCGATTTTTACAAGAGTATTTATGCCGCCCTGATTTCTCGGGGGACGAAATTGATTGTAGGTCCTCGAGGTTGTGGAAAAACGCATTTAATGCGTTATGCGTGGACTAAATGTAAGGGGGATGAGTCGTTACCCTTAGCTATTTATGTATCGTTCAATAAGTATTTTCGGCTCGAGCCCTTGCTGAAATCGAAGCCTAACGCAATTGCACTCTTTAATACTTGGGTGCTAGCCAAAATACTTATTGCAGCTCATGAAGTGGCATGTGATATCGAGGATGATCAAGAGCTCGATTTGAGCTCAATCCTGTTTGCAACAAAGCAAGATCTAGAAAGCATTGTTGAACGGCTAGAGCAAAGCTTGTCACCCACATCTGACTTGGAATTTCTAGTAGAGAAAATAAGTGTTTCAGGAGTAACAAGCGCGCTCCATTCTTTGACGGAGTGGCTAGAGAGAAAGCGGATAGTTGTTTTACTTGATGATGCTGCAATAACCTTAACGCCCGAATATCTTTACGAGTTTTTTGATATCGTTAGGACACTAAAAACGTCCCGTATATCCCCAAAGGCATCGGTGTATCCAGGAACTACTGAGTATGGCCCAAAGTTTCACGTGGCACATGAAGCCGAAAGTGTTGACGCTTGGCTTTCAATTGAGGCAGATAATTACGCATTAGTGTTGGGTGCGATTGCACAAAAACGATTCAATGAGTATGAGAAAATACCGGATGATATTTCTCAGCTCCTAAAATATGCGGCTTTTGGAATACCTCGAGCTTATTTGATGATGCTCCGAGAGTATCATTCTGACAGTTCGCGAAGCTCACAGCAGAAATTTAATAAGCTCATTGAAAAATATACAAGTGTTCGGTTGAGTGAGTATAGGTCTCTAGTAAGTAAGCTGCCTCGGTTGGAAAGTATTATTGATACAGGCGAGGCGACGCTTAATAAGATCGTTGAATTAATAAAAGATGCTAACTCGCCGGCTAAAAAAACTATTCAAAAGCAGATTATTGTCGGGATAGAGGAGGAGGAGAACCCTCTATTCAATAGAATGATTAGCCTGCTTGTCGAGGTTGGTCTACTTTTAAAGCTCCCAAATGTCTCTCACGGAGAGGATAGGTCATATGAGCGGTATATTCCCCATTTAGCTCTATTGATAAGAAATCGCGTATTCAGCCAAGGCTTACATGGGTTCTCCCCTCAATATATGATTGACTTCATAGGGCGAAAAAATGTTAAGCACCCTGTTCGGCGGACCTCCAAAACTCTTCTCGGAGAAGATTTACTTCAGAGGCTCCAGCTTACGTTACCACCTTGTCGAAAGTGTAATGCTATCCGATTGACTGACACGCAACGCTTTTGTCATCAGTGTGGTAGTTTGCTTGTTGATGAATCAACATTTAATAAGTGTATGGCATTAGAGCTGTCGAATCTTCCAAGGCTCACATCATGGCAAAGTAAAGTTATCACTGGTTTAGATGGGGCTAAAACTGTTGGGGATATTCTTTCTATGCAAGATCCTGGAACTGAATTAAGGAAACTACGCAGGGTTGGGCGTAAAACCGCCGATAAAATCATTAGTAATGTACTCCTTTACGTTGATGAGTTTTTGTCGTGATCGTGAGAGCCTTAGGCTGGCTGTTGTGATGGTTATGGATTTGCACCCGAAGGAATGAGCGATGAGTCTGCGAAGAAAGGCAGGAGGTGTGTTGCTAGAAGGGGCAACCGCGTCGGAAAGTGCAACAGAAATAGCGTCAAAAGAATTTTTTGAACTATGTAAGCTAGAAGCCATAACGTCACCATTTGAGACGAGTAGTAAGTTTGATGTCGGACATAGTGATAATAATTTATCGCCCATTGACCTATTTATAACGAATACTAAGCAGCTGAATAAGTTGGTTACTGGTGACTATAGTCCTGTGCTGGGTAATTTAATTTTACTTGGCTATGTTTCCGCCGCTGAAAGTTATATTCGAGCGCTGATACGAAAATTGATTCACTGTGATGAGTATATATCGGCACTTGTCTCTGAAAAAAGCGTATCGTATGCGGCAGCTTTACATCATAAAAAAGAAATTCTGCCAGAAGCTCTTCTCGAGGATTTTTCTCTGGCGAGTCCTTATAATGTTTTTGAAACGCTAAAAGAACTCATAGGGATGAAGGGTAATCGCCCAAACCCGTTGATTCTCCCATCTCAAGAGTTTAAGAAGGTTTG
Source organism: Pseudomonas sp. Pseusp18 (assembly GCF_059506005.1). Classification (NCBI taxonomy): domain Bacteria; kingdom Pseudomonadati; phylum Pseudomonadota; class Gammaproteobacteria; order Pseudomonadales; family Pseudomonadaceae; genus Pseudomonas; species Pseudomonas sp. Pseusp18. The sequence continues at coordinate 3,423,380 of NZ_CP169240.1, read as the reverse complement.
TGAGCTTCGCCACTGTTGCGTGCATCGATTTGGCAAATTAGGGTCAAAGAATGCAATACGTCTCGGATTGGCGGCACATACTAAGTCGCTAGAGAAGCCGATTTTATTGTTGGCGGAGGATGTGGATAAAATCGCATTTATAGTTGATAACTTTGTGCGATCAATTAATAACTATGTGTTTAAGTTCTTACTTGAGCGGTCTGTGAAAAATAAAGATGACTCAGGTGGCGTATGCTATGAAGTTGAATGGCTTTGGGTGTATGCGAAAGATAAGAAAAGGTTCAACAAATATTATAAAATATTCAGTTCTAAAGAAGATGTTTACAAGTCAATGACGCTCCGGGCGGCCTACGAAAAATTTTGTTCCGCATTGAAGCCCGAAATTCCGAATCTACCCGAACGCAAACCAAAAGTGCAGAAAAAAAATCCTGCGCAAGGCGCTCGGTAATGTATAAATGGGTTGCCCGTTGTGAGCATCAAGCTTTGCGGTTTAGATAAAAGCTCTTGCTTTCTAAGTGTGGGTCTACTATAGGTCTGACTTGCATTCAAAAGTGTCTCAAGAGAGGGAGAGGCAATGTCATTCGAAATTCCCCCAGGGAAAGAGCGGTTTTTCAGTGATACAAAGCAAAAAATTGAGTCGCTTATCCGTAAGAATATTCTTTCTGGAATAAAACACTATGAGCTGCAGGGCTGGTTAAACAATTTCTCAAACCAACGCGCGCTTTATCTAGCAGCACACCTTCTTGATGCATTCATATATAGATCTCCTGACATGCTAAAAAGCATGAGGCGGCATATGCTAGAAATGCAGTTGGCATCTGCGTTACAGCGTTCCGGATATAAAGTGCCTGTAACCGTAGATGACTTTCTAAAAGGGTTACGGGAAGGTAACCATAAGTTGCCAATCAGGTTTGTTTCTGTAGATGGTGGATTTGATAAAACTCCTGGTAAAAGCGGCGCGGCTCTGCTTAGGAACTTCAGGGAAGATGGATTGATAAACAAAGGTATAACGATTCGACCAGAAGATGTGGTTAAGTTACCGAAACATGTCGAGTGGTTGGTGCTGGTCGATGATTTTGTAGGTACTGGAAAGCAAGCAGAAAAGTTTTTTAAATATTATGGTGTAGAGCAGTGGGCTGTAAGTCGTAACGTGATTTTGCTTTCATTTATGGCGCATTCAACGGGTGTAAGTAAAATTGCAAAAGATTGTTCTTATGTTGATTTTGACTGTGCAGAGATTTTATCCGCATCTCATGGTTTTTTTGCATCAATGTCGGGTGGCATGATGTGGGGTAGGGATGAGTATAATACTATTAAGGACGTGAAAGATTTTTATTATAATGAAGTATTGTTGTCAAAGGATGTGGTTTTAAAACAATCTGAGTTTGATCTGGATTTGACAGTAGCTTTCAATAGAACTATACCGAACAATACTCTGGCTGCCTACTGGACATCCAAGGGACAATGGTGTCCGCTGATTAATCGGGGCTAAGTAATGGACAAAAATATTGTTGATGCTTTTCTGCGTAATAGAGCTGAATTATTACCAGATGATGTTTGGGGACAGTTCATTGTTCCACATTTTTTTTCATCGTTAAGTATTTTTAAAGAAAAAAAAGCAGTGAAGATTGAAGGTGGACGTGGTTGCGGAAAGACCATGTTAATGCGTTATTTGTGTCATCCTAGTGTGTTTAGTGCAAATAGAGCCAGTGTTCCTGATCAGTCGCTGAAGTTCATAGGTCTTTACTGGAAGCCTGACATCAGATTTTGTAAGTTGTTAACAAGTGCTTGGTTAGATGATGATGCAGATATTGTTTTTTCTTATTATTTTGCCCTGTGTGTTTTGGGAGAGCTGGAAAAGAGCTTGCTGAGTATTTCCCGTGCTTCGCTAGAGTCGGGTGTGTTGGATGTGAGAGGTACAAAGATTCCAGTCGCCGCAAAGCGGTACTTAGGCAATGGTGTTGAAACTTTTTATGATGTCCGCGAGTTTGTAGAAGAGAAACTCGCCGAGTTTGAGTTGTGGGTTCAAAATCCCTCCCTTAGTCGGCCGATGATGTTTAATTTCAAGAACGTATTTAAGAGCTTGATAAGTGCTGTTTCCTCAAGCGATCCCCGGCTTGAAGGATGTTTTTTTAGGGTTTTTGTTGATGAGTTTGAAAATCTTCAGGATGCGCAACAAGTAATTATTAACGATTATGTCAAGCAGCCAGATGATCAATATTGCATTAATTTTTCTGTGCGCTCTCACGCAATTTCAGAGTTTTTGACTAGTACGCAAGAGCAGTTAATAGAGCCGCATGACTACAGAACTATTAACATTGAACTAGAGTTGGGTCGAAGTGATCAAGGCTTTGATTTGCTAGCTGCAGAGGTGATGCTGCTGCGGTTACAGAACGAAGGATATGAATTGTCACTTGGCGATTTCAATAAAGAATCTTTGTTTGATCCAGGGCATATTGAAGCCAGAAATACAGATGCTTACAAGGCTGCGGTTTTGGGGCGAGCCAAGCAAATATTTCCTCAACTGTCTGTTCGAGATGTGGCTAATCTTTCTGTTTCAGACAAAGCATTGAAAAATAGGATTGTCACTACTATAAGAAAGGCTCTAGTAAAGCGAGGGGATGAAGGTGTTCCTATAGAGCTGTTCTTTGATGGTGTAACTCCAGATGTTTCTGTTGTATCCGCTAGCATCCTAAGTCGCAACTCTGCATCGACTGCGGTTATTCTGGAGGAATTACAAAAAACGAAAAGTGATGAAACTAGAGGGTTAAGTCTTTTTTGTAAAGAAGGTGGCTGGGTTGAAAATACATTGTTTGGGTCGTTGCTCTATTTGTATAAAGGTCTCCCACAAAAAGACTGTCTTTTGTATGCCGGATTCGGGAGGTTTTGTGGGCTTTCAAAACCTAATTTGCGGTATTTTCAAGAACTTTGTCATAAGACCTTGCTAGAGGCAAACGCAAATGGTGAGATGTCAGACTCATCAACTCTGGTCATAACGTCAAAAACTCAAGCGTCAGCGGCATTTGCGGTGAGTAGCAAATTGCTTGATGAGGTGGAGCGAGCAGGGGCAAGTGGGAAAAAGCTACACAGTATGATTATGCGTCTCGGCAGTATATTTGAATCTGCTCAGCGACGACCTAGTCAGAGCGAGCCCGAGATAAATCACTTTTCCATTAACGATAGCCAGCGAGTTGCATTAGATAGTGAGGTGGTTTCACTAATTAAAGACGGGCTTATGTGGTCTGTATTGTATGAGACATCTGATACTAAAAATAAAAGTGATTATGATATAATGCAAAATGATTATGTTCCGAATCCAATTTTTGCTCCCTATTTTGGAATAAGTTATAGAAAGAAGCGCAAGCTTTCACTTTCTGCCAGCGAGGTTAACACTTTATATGTTGGCTCTGGGGAGCAGTTTAAGGCCCTTCTCAAAGATTACGTGGATAAATGGGAAGAGTCGACTGAGACAGAGGTCGGAATAAACTATAAGTTGTTTTAATTATGATGAATTTTAGTTGGGTGTCAGTGTGTGCAGATGATGCTTTCAAAAGTGCATCATACGATGTGGCATTTGTCGGTGCGGTCGTGGATGATCGAGGAGCTCACTGTCTGTCGATAGCGACTAGAGCTGCGACTAAGACACTAAGTGTTAGCTATGTCCCTTCGGAGTATAAAATTCACATTGATGGGAGAAGCTGGAGAGCGAATGAGGTCGAAAATATTGCGCTAGAGTTCCCGGCTAAAAATATTCTTTTTGATGCCACTACTTTAGATTTTCCTGATCTGCTACTGATAATTCGAGGGTACCTGTTGCAAGGGGAAGCGGTTAGGTTCTATTTTCTCTATGCCGAGCCTCACACTTATAACAGCGCTACTGGCTCTAAAACTAGGCATGAATTTCAGTTGAGTGATAGCTATGCGTCGGATTACTATCCTATTCCGGGGTTTATAAATTTACAAACAAATCCTAATAGTGTGGGGAGTGTCACTGTATTTGTCGGTTTTGAAGGTGCACGTTTGCGCAATTTAATCGCTGATTCAGAGCCTGAGGTTTTGAAGCGGTTTAATGTTGTTTTTGGTATTCCACCATTTAAAACGGAATGGGAAACTCATTCTTTGATGGGAAATGCGTCAATCCTGTTGGATCAGCAGGTCGAAGAGATTCTTTATGCAGGCGCTAATAATCCATACTCATGCTATGAAGTATTGTTGATGCTTTATAAGGCTAGGGATTATAGCTCTTCATTTGAAGTTGCTCCGCTTGGCACTAAACCTGCAGCAATCGCATCCGCTTTATTTGCAGCTGAACATCGTGGCGTTTCCGTTAGATATGATTATCCACGTCGTTCTCAGGGACGATCCAGCGGTGTAGGGAAAGTACATCTTTTTACTGCGTGGTGTGATGGTGATGTGGGGTGCTAGTTATATTCAAATGACAGATATGAGTTGTCGCTAGGAAGCTCATCAAAAATTATTTTTGTGTCTTCTATCAAATAACCTTTAAGTTTTGAGGATTTTCTGGATCCTTGAATTTTACAGCTCCAGATATTTAGTCCGGTATCGAGTCTGTTATGTATTTTTAAACTTTAGAATTGCTTCTGTACCCAGCGCCATTCTTCATTTTCCTGACAGGTACCCTGTGAGATCCCAGGAAACTCCTGAACATAGCGTTGAAAAATGCCTGGGGTCACGAGAAACACAGCGCCCGTCACTATGTGCACCTTTGCTTTGCTGTCGTTGATGATCAGCTTGTGGCTTAGGATGCCTTCCTTAACCCAATTCAGAAATGCCTTGCAGGGTTATCCGGAAGGGGATTTGAGGTTTCGAGAGCACTAGCGGACGGTGCATCGCTGGCATCAGGCTTCTCTAACTCGAACATATCCAACAGCGTGCCGAGATAGTCAGCGTCGTCCATAGCCCTGGGATCTGGCTGCGATTGGCTTTGAGGCGATCCTGTACTGACAGTCTTAGGCGCTGGTGGTGATGCCGGAGCGTCAGTCGAGTGGTCATCGGCGGCCACGCTCAACGTTCCGCAGAAAGCCTCAGGCCGGTCTTCGTTCCCCCAGATCAGTGCCGGTTGCAGGCGCAGAAAGGTAAAGGTCTGCTGCCAGTTTCCCTGTGCCACTAGCGCGGTCCAGATGGCTTTGCCTTCCGGGGTGGACTCGACCAGCCCATGTGATTGCAGCTCGTCGAACACGGCAATGTTGGATGAAGGAATGCCCTCAATCGCTTGCGACAGCAGATAGGCTCGCAGCTTATCCGTGACCGCCTTGCTGACCAGCCACAGGGCGTCTTGAGCCAACCACCCCGCGGCACCTGGTTGGTTGAGTTTCAGTTTGTTCTGAACCAGATGACGTAGTCCGCTGATCAAGTGGTGTTGCAGTGAATGAATCGGCGCTTGCAGCGCCTTGCTCGGGTTGCCGCCGATGTTCTGCGCGGTGGAGACGCGGTCGGCCTGCATCACCAATTCGCCCAGCACGCTAATCGTTCGCTTGAGGTTGTAGGCGTTCACCGCCTGGGCCATTTCCGCTTTCGCTCCTTCTAGTTGTCGAAGCGAGAGCCGAAACGTTCATCCAAAGAGTTGGCCGTCAGTGATATTTGACGGCCTTCGCTTGCAGCTTTTCGACCCGCAGGTGCCCCACAAATGCCACGTTACTCAAGGGCGTTTCACTGCATCGGCACCCAAAGGCTCCAGATAAAAATCAGCTGTACTGACTTGCCGAACCAGCAGCGGATTTCAGCTTCCTGGAATGGGTCAGCTGATAAGCAATTGCCAACCATATGAACCACCCCGGCATGACCATCAAGGCAATGCGGGTGTCAGGTCTTAATGCCAGCAAACAGAGAACAAAGCCCAGGAATGCCAAAGAGAACCAGGCCATCGGCACGCCGCCAGGCATCTTGTAGGTCGATTGCGCATGCAGGTCGGGCCGGCTATCTGCGATAGGCAATGTACGACGCGAGGATGGTCGACCAAGTGAAAATCACCAGGATCGCCGATACGGTCGAGACGATGGTGAACGCTGTCATGACTTCCGGAACGATGAACAGCTACAGTACACCCACCAGCATCAATAGTGTGGTGAACGCGAGGCTCAGCAGAGGCACGCTATTGCCCGACAAACGCCGAAAAATCCCTGGAGCGTTGTCATGACTGGCCAACCCAAACAGCATGCGGCTGGATGAAAATACGCCGCTGTTGGCCGATGAGGCGGCAGACGTCAGCACCACAAAGTTCACGATACCGGCGGCTGCGGGAAACCCTGCTACCAGAAACAGTTCGACGAAAGGGCTCTTGTTGGGCGAAACCTGTTGCCAGGAAGTCACTGCAATAATACAGGCCAGTGCCAGCACATAAAACAGGATGATTCTCAGCGGAATCGAGTTGATGGCTTTAGGCAGGGTCTTCTCGGGGGAGCGGGTTTCGGCGGCTGCAGTGCCGATCAGCTCGGTGCCGGCAAAGGAAAAGATGGCCATCTGAAAACCGGCAAAGAAACCGAACAGGCCATTGGGGAAGGCTGCCTGTTTATCCAGCAGGTGGTTCAGGGTTGCTATGGGCATTTAATTTTATGCGATTTTAAGAAAGGGATTATCGACAGGCACCGACCCAGCTTCGAACAATAGTGCTGGTTTTTCTAGCAGATAGCCTTTGAGTATTGCCTTTTTCCGGGGGCCTTCGACCTGACAGATCCAGATATTCAAACCATCGTCGCGCTTTTTGTGGATCCTCAGCCTCTCGAACTGTTTCTGCACCCATCGCCATTCTTCACCTTCGGAATCGGCCCCCATTGAGATGCCCGGAAACTCCTGCGCGTAGCGCTGAAAAAGGCCTGGCGTGACCAGAAATACACTGCTACTCACCGTGTGGATTTTGGCCTTGCTGTCATTGATGTTCAGCTTGTGGCTCTGGATGCCTTCTTTGACCCAATTCAGGAATGCCTGACCGGGGTCTTTCGATGAGGGATTTGAAATTTCGGAAGTGCTTGGTGACGATGTGTCACTGAGCTCAGACTTTTCCAAATCGAACATATCCAACAGCGTGCCGAGATAGTCAGCGTCGTCCATAGCCCTGGGATCTGGCTGCGATTGGCTTTGAGGCGATCCTGTACTGACAGTCTTAGGCGCTGGTGGTGATGCCGAAGCGTCAGTCGAGTGGTCATCGGCGCCCACGCTCACCGTTCCGCTGAAAGCCTCAGGCCGGTCTTCATTCCCCCAGATCAACGCCGGTTGAATGCGCAGAAAGGTAAAGGTCTGCTGCCAGTTTCCCTGTGCCACTAGCGCGGTCCAGATGGCTTTGCCTTCCGGGGTGGACTCGACCAGCCCATGTGATTGCAGCTCGTCGAACACGGCGATGTTGGATGAAGGAATGCCCTCAATCGCTTGCGACAGCAGATAGGCTCGTAGCTTATCCGTGACCGCCTTGCTGACCAGCCACAGGGCGTCTTGAGTCAACCACCCCTCGGCACCTGGTTGGTTGAGTTTCAGTTCGTGCTGAACCAGATGACGCAGTCCGCTGATCAAGTGGTGTTGCAGTGAATGAATCGGCGCTTGCAGCGCCTTGCTCGGGTTGCCGCCGATGTTCTGCGCGGTGGAGACGCGGTCGGCCTGCATCACCAATTCGCCCAGCACGCCGGCACGTTCATATTGGCCCGCCAGGACATACAGCAGGCAGGCCCACAGCGACGGAAATCCACTGAGCCAGTCCAAGATAGGTCGGTCGAGAATTTGGGTGTAGAGCAAGCCTGCGGCGGCGCCGTGCAGGTGGTAGTCGCGGCCTTTGAGGTAGCGAAAACGGTAGGGCTGATCCAGGGGGCCGTGCCAAGGATGCCAAACACGGCCATCTTGGCGTTCGACCAGCAGGTCCACGGCGATCTTGCCGACGTCATGCAGCAGGGCGCCATAGGCGATGCCAGCCGACCAGGCATCGGCCTGAGCGGCTTGATCTTCGGGCGCGGCGCCGGTGGGCAGTAGATACGACTGACGCAGTTTCAAACTGCAAGCGACCAGCTCCAGGCCATGGTCGAGCATGCCGCCGAGATACGCATGGTGGTGCGTCTCGCTGGCCGGGAGTTGCTGGACCTGTTCGGCGTAGCGATGGATCGGATTTAAATAGAGCTGGATGAACTGTGCGTGGGAGAGGGCGGTGTACTGCCAGATGCGATCGAGCAACTGACGGCGGTGTTCCGCTGCTAACAAGCTGTGGGCCGACTCAATGGGCAGGTAGCCTTCGGCGACGCTCACGGTCGGTGGCGGAGAGGGCTTCTGCCTTTTGCTGCGAAACAGACTGAGCATCGTGACCTCCGGGAAGTGGCTGGGTCAGTGGCCTTTTAGCCTTTCCGGATAGAACTCTTACCCTTGAGTCCCCATTCCCTTCCAACCCTTACCCGTCCTTTTGGCTCGTGTCCCTTTGTGCGGCAATCGGGATGTTGATACTGCTAGGCATCGTTTTGTTAGGGGGCTGGTACGAAAAAGAAAAGAGTCGGTACACTGCGGTGCCTATTTTTTGGGTTTTGCCATGAACCTCACTGACGCCACGCTCGTGCTGCTGCTCGCGGCACGTATCCATGGGACCGACGAAGCCGTCCGAGCCTCGGCGAAGAGCGTGGTCAAGAAGTTGCCGCGCAGTAAACGCGATCTGATCTACAAGGTGATCGACAGCCGGAGTCCGCTTGAACTGGTGGATTTTCTGGCGCAGAACCTGGATACGTAACGGCATGCTGCGCGTGTGCGCCGCCTCTCTTTTTTTTTTGCATCAGAGTCCCGCGGCATGGGATTTTTTCTGGGCGTAGAAAAAAAGGGCTCAACTCGCGTTGGGCCCTGTGCAGCGATTGCGGCGGTGAGGTAACGATTAGGCTCCATAGTTCATGCAAAGCGCGTCATCCAAGACTACTTGCCCCAGTTGCTGCTCCAGGTTGAGCACATACTCCGAGGCGCTGCGGGCGTGGCCACTGGCACGAAAGATTGCGCGCTTGTCAGCCTTGAGCAGGCTGAGCCAGTAGTCGATGTAGCTCTCGTGTCTCAGCGCTCCCTGAATGCCGGCGTAAGAACATAAAAACGCAGCGCCCATCTCGGCGATTAACTCCTCAAAAGCATAGCCTGGCGAGCCGAACGAGCAGGATGAAGTCACCCCCTCGCGCTGCAACCGCGAGTGATGCCCGGTCCAGTGTGTCAGCTCGTGCAGTGCGGTGGCGTAGTACCCACCTTCATCGTGAAATTGCGCTTTTGTCGGCAGTTGGATGAGATCCCTGATCGGGTGGTAAAAGGCTTCGTCGGCAGAGCGATGCACGATGTTTGCCCCCGAACGTAACAGCAGATTTTCCGCAGCGCTGTTGGCCAGGAAGGGGCCGGTCGGTTCTGTCTCGAGCAGGGTGTCATTGAGCGCTTCGAGCCCCTCCGTTTGCTCGACGTTGAATAGAAAATGCGTCCTGAGAATGCCAAAGTGAGCGACCTTGGGCTGACCATGTTCATCAAGTACGGGTTGGCCTGACTCGGTCTGTTCCTCGCGCTCCATCGGCTTGTAGAGCACCGCCAGAGTGCTGTGTTCACCCTTACGGATGTGCCCACCGGCCTTTTTGGCTTGGTTGAAGGTCAACCAACGATCTTGAGTGAATCCCTGCAACCTGGCCTCGGCCCAGAGCAACGGTAAATTGATCCCCGAATAGGGACGCAGCGTGATGGCGTTGATTGGGAAGGGTTGATGATGACCGACGTCAGCTGAGCCACTTGAGGACCAGGGTTTGATCCAGGGGACAACGCCTTGGTCTAACGCGGTAACGATCTTGTCAGTCACGTCTTGGTAGATATCACGCATGGCATTTTCCTCGAGAAAAACCGGAGGAACGCCTTGCCCGTCGGGGAGGGTTCCCCGGTGGGTGGAGGTTGGATTGATGCAGGACTTGCATGCGGTCTGAGTGTGGGTCTGGGGACCGTGTACGACCGTCTACGTTTAGCGTTGGTGCTCTCCTACAAGCGCTATCAGTAATGCGCTGGGCTGGCCCGGCTCTTGGAGTAGGTTGAGGCTCAGTTGCAGCAACGGGTCGTGGTCGAAGTGATCTGTTGGTTCAATGTGGACTACCTCGAACAGCACATAGGGCTTTTGTGGATAGGTCAGGTGAGCTTTGAAGGCTGCGTGTAATACGTTGCTCAGCCGATCGATCTGCAGCTTCCCAGCGTGATCGGAACGCTCGAGCTGTACTGCGCGTTGCCATGCGCCAGGTGTGAACACGATGGGCAATCGAAGGGTGTTCAGTGCTTCCGGTGTCAGTGAGTCGGACATGGTGTGCCTCCGTTGAACGTGCGAAGAAACCTGTCCCGTGGGGGAAAGAATTTCCCCGCGGTGGGTTGAAGAAAAACAAGAAGGTTCGCCTGGCGAGCAGCGCTCGAAAGACGCTCAGGAGAGCAGTAGGCGTTCATCACCGTAGAAACGGTCATCGTGCGAGCTACCGAACGCTAATCGCACTTGGGAAAGAACCATCACCGAAGTGACGTAGCCTTGAAGGCTCTGGCTACCTGGGCAGGGTGCTGTCGGTAACAGCGATCCGTACCTAGTATTTAGCCGGACGATTTATCTGGGTCAATGACTGTAGAGAAGCTGTTTCACGGGGCTTGTCTTCTGTCTTCCAGTGAAGATTTTTTGGCTGGGCAAGCTGATAAACGGTCAAGCACGGACAGTTTTCAGTAGTAGGCTGTTACTCCTGTCTCAACCATGAAAACGCTCAGAAGAGGGCGAGACCATGCCGACTCAGAACCCTGTTCAGAATTCACGTGCCCACCGCTGGGCATATACCTGTGGTATGTCGATAAAGCGCGGGTATCGCAAGTTAAAAGCGTTTGAGTCCCGCATCGCTGAGCGTGCGGAGATGGCAGGAATGCCCGCAGGTAAATTTCTTGTACGCGGGAGTTTTCTGACTGCCAAGTTGGCTCTGCTCGGAGCATTTCTTTTTGTTAGCTTCTGGTTGTTTGTGCTGATGTGCACAATCGTCGTATTAGCAGCTATCCCAATTCAAGATTCAGACACTCCAGGTATTGACGATCTCGATGATCCAATGCATAGAACGTCTTGGCCTGAGCGGTACGATAAATGGGGTTCTCTGAAGTAGACTCTTGGTTATTTTGAGCTCGATTTACCCGAAACAATTCTTGCACCGCTCATCAACTGAGAGGTTCCGTTAGAGCTCGCTGTCTGTGCTGCGTGGGTTCCCCTGCTGAGCATTCCTTCTACACCTGAACCTACGCTATACCCAGCCCAGCTCATTGCGGCTAGAAAAACCATCGGCAGCACGATGAACATCGCCCCCATCACATACTCGATCACCTGTGCCGTGACGGTTCCCTCCATGAAGCCGGATGTGGGCAGCGATAACAGCACTTGATTGGAAGCCGAAACTTGGTTGTACAAGGTATCGAGCATGCTGGAGTCGACCCAGCGTGCTAACTCCCACCAGAAGGTCAGGATGTGCAAGGTGAACAGCGCGAACGTCACCGTCATGACGGTCTTCAACTGGTAGGTACTGACCAACAGAATCAGCGGCAAGCTGATGATGACGCCCATGATCAGAAAAGCCTGCACCATCGGCAGGGCGGCGCGCAGTGCATTCATCGCTGGGAAGTTACTGAAGGAACCGAGGGCCAGGCCGGTGTTGGTGGCGAGGTTATTGAGTCCCTGATTGATCGACCCGCCGCGAGCACTGGAGCCATAGTCCTGGTACACCTGTCCGGGCGACATGGACATCGATTGCTGGCGCGGGCTGACCAGCTCGCGCAGGGTGGCATCCTCGATCTCGTTGCTCGAACGACCAGTCAACCAACCTTTCAACTGAGTCAGCAGCGAAGGATCGACCTGTTGGATCAAGCGCTCGCGCAACCCGACACCGCTATCGCTCCACCACTGCTTGCAGGTGGGATAGCCCGCGCCATTCTCTAGCCGAGGTAGGGACATATCGCGGCTTTCGTCATAGGGCCAATTGACGCGCGGCGTGCGTGAGCGATCGGTGTCGTAGTAGCCGGGCATGTCGAGAAAATAGCTTGAGCCGATCCAGGCTGCGTCGTGACTTTGTGCTTTGTCTAACTGCGGGCGGTTGGTGAACAGCCGAGAACGGGAATAGCCGTAGCAGTCGCGAGTGAAGTCGGCGACTTCTTGCAGCAGTACCTGACTGCCGATGCGCGAACTGTCGATCTCCATGCGCATCTGCCGGATATCCGGTGCGCAGGGGATGGAGGCGGTGGCCGCCGCGGTTACCCCTTTACTCAAGGCATGCACCAGAAACCACCAGATCGGCACATTGGCGGAGCGTTCGCCGATGGTATTGAAGGTGGCCCCCCAGGCGGTTTCTGCTGGCCTGGCCACACTGACGCCGCAACGTTGGCTCGCCGCATCATCGAACGCCATTGACGAGAGGCTCAACGGAAAGACCGGCGCGCAGCCGAACAATACGACGATGTAGGCCAGCCACAACCGGTTCTCGATCCGCGGCACCGAGAGCAGTCCCTTGTTGCCTTCATCCGCGCCTTGCTGACGGGCCGACAGCCATTCTTGCAGGATGATTGCGCCGAAGGGCGCGGCGAATAGCCCGGTGTCGGACAGGACACTCCAGAGGCCGTTGTTGATGATCCAGGCCAGCAGAGAGAGGTAAAACTCCAGGTAGCTGTTGGTGCTCATGAGCATGGTGGTGACCTCACAGTCGGGTGAGTTCGACGCAGGTAAGGAGCACGAGCCCTAATGCCCCGATGCGTTTCACGCGCAGTCGATCCTGTGGTCGATGTCGGTAGCGCCGAAGCAGGTCCCACCAGAGCGCAAAGAGGGCGGCGTAGAGCAGGGCGCGCCACCACCGCAGATAAGGTCGTGCGGATTCGAATGCCTGCTGCCAGGCCTCGAAACTCCCCAGCGCAGTGCGGCCGATCCAGGCGACCAGTGCCGCGGTCAGGATCATCACTGCGGCAATCCCCAGACCTGAAAGCAGAGTGAATAGCGGTGAGTGTTTCATGGCTCATTTGCGCCTAGCGTCAGCATCATTGAGTCGGCCCGGCTCAGGGTCGCCTTGCTCGACGGTACGCGAAGCATCGGCACCACCCGCATGTCGATCGAGCACCAGGCTGGCGGTATTGGTGGCGAGCATCTGCCGGACCTGCAGCTCGGTTTGTAGCAGGCGTATTTCGCGCTCTAGGGCGTCGATGTTTTTCGTCAAGGCGCTCTGTGCCGGCTCAGCTGAGGCGATATTGGGTTCGTGGCTGCCCGCCAGTAGCGTACGCAGTAGCAGGAGCGCCTTGTCGAGTACGCTGGACAAGGCTGTCTCGCTGGCCAGGCGCCGTGCCAACAGATCCTGGTCGGGATCGTCGCGCAGGGCTTCGACCACTCCACGGGTTACCGGCAGCATCGGGCTGGAGGCTTTCGCCAGATTGTCAGGGGTAGGCGGCAGTGAGCCCGACAGTAATCCTTGCAGGGCCTTGAGGCGTTCGCTGTAGGCCTCCTGGATCAGCGGCGTCAATCCGCTGCCCGCGGTCGCACGCAGGGTTTCGCAGCTGTCGCAGGTCGAGACTTCGCTCTCGCCCAGCACGCGGACGGCCCATTCGGATTCCTCCTGGGGCGAGGTCCAGGTCTGGCAAATAGCCCCACCGAGGCAATCGCTGCTATTGATCGAGGCACTGTCATCCACCGTCCGGTTATGCAGCAGGTTGTAGCCTGCTCGCACTACGTCGGAGGTCACACGGATGGGGGGCTGCCCGCTACCTCCAGCCTTCTGGCCGCCGACCCAGGAGACCCCGTTGTTGCCGTTATGGGCCTCGGTGTTTTTTAGCGCGGCCACCGCATCACCGCCGGTTTGCTCCAGATTGCCCTGCATCTCCTGGTTCTTGGCCAGCGCACCCCAGCTAGCTTGACCGACCTTGTCCGCCATTTTTTCGGCCATGGCTTGGCAGGTCAGCTTGGAACGGTCGAAGTCGATACGGCCCTGCATGACGCCGTTGCTCAACAACTCATAGAGGCCGGGATTGGCGCGCTGGATGATCAACGCTGGCAGCGACATCACCGCCTGGGTCGCGTTCTGCACGATGCTGCCCATGATCTGCTGGAAACCTTCGGTGGCGCCGTTCAGCTGGTTTTGCAAGGTGTTGGTGAGGCTCATGTTTCCGCACATCATGTTTGCTCGCCAGGACCCGCCGACACCGAGACCGCTGGGTCGGTAAAGCGAGCTCGGTGAGCCCACTGCCGAACCGCCACCGATGGTGTACATCACTCGATCGTCGAGCACTTCGCCTTGAGTGCCCAGGCGGTAATCGCCCTCGGCGGCGTGGGCATGCATGGCCATGGCGAGCAGTCCACAGAGCAGCAGGCTCTTAACGGCACGCCATGGTCGCGCGCGCAACCGGCTCATGATGCATCGCCTTCGAAGTTGATGCTGAACAGGAAGGTCTGTCCTTCACGTTTGCAGCAGCTATAGGGGCGCCACAACGACCAGGCGTAGCCGCCATCCGCGCTCTGTACCGGATCGCTGGGGAAGATGGCGCACGTGGGTTGAATTTGGGGGGAGAGCAATTGCCATTTGTGGGTGGAAGCGTCTTTTTCAACGATCGGGCCAGGTGGCCAGTAGCCGTCGCGTTTGGCGGGCGTGAGTGGTACGTACACATGCGGCTGCCCGTTACGGGTAATCACATCGCCGGCCCGTTGCGCCATGACGGCGGCCGCCTTGAAATCGTCGGGATGTACCAGAAAGCCCTGCCGGGGATAAACGCTGCCCCACATGTTTCCCGAAGCCTGCTGACCGATTTCACGGATCCCTGGCATGAGCGACTCGGGGTAAAGGCTTTCGGGTATGCCATGGCGCCAGGCCAGCGAGTCCAGGGTGCTCAGGTAGTAGGGCATGAACGCAGTAGCGCCGCTGGCGCAGGCGTAACCGGATTGCGAGGCCAGTTGCGTGGCGGCCCAGCCACCGGGGTGGCCGATGCCATCGACGTTCTTGAAACGGGGCAGGTTGTTGCGCTGGGTGTTCGGCGTGATCAGGTTGCCGCCACCTTCCGCACCGCTGATGGGAGAGGAGAGGGAGGCCATCTCGGTCCATGGGTTATTGCCGGTGGTGGCGTAGCTCGAGACCACGAGTTCAGGAATGAAATGACGCACCTTGGTCGAGGTTTTGACTGTGCAGCCGAAGGGCGTGCAGAGCAGCCAGTAACAGATGCCGACGACCCTGTAGGCGAGGCAATTTGGCGACAACACCGAGGACGTGATGCTGCCGGTGTCCAGCGCCATGCTTGGGCCGGATGCCAGCAGAATGCTCAGCGCCAAAGGTCGTAGCTTTTGAAGCGCAATTGACGGGCATACGACAGGCATGATCCAGGCTCTTTGGGCTAATGGCCTGGACACGTTCAATGATTGAACGTACACCGTCAGTGATAAAGCTGAAGCTGGCGTTGTCGGTTTACAAGGATTTGCAGGGCGACGAGGTGGCTATTCGATGCTCAGCGCGCGGCGAAGGGCGTCTGGCTCGATGAGTAGCTGAGCCGTTGTGATTTCGAGAATATTGGCGAGTTTGCACAGGACCATCAGCGACGGATTGCCCGTGCATCGTTCGATTTGACTGACGTAGGTACGATCGACCTCGGCCATGAGCGCCAACTGCTCTTGGGTAAGGTTCTTTATACGTCGCATCAAGCGGATGTTTTCCGCCAGTTGCAGACGCAGCTGTTCGTAGTCTTGAGTCATGCGCGCAAATTGCGCCTTGAGGGACTCTCAATCCACGGGATATAGTCTACATTGGTATTGATCTAGGCCATTTGGTGCCGAACGTTCATTTTGTTTCGTTATGATTTTCAGGCTGGGTCCAGCATCTAACAATAAAATCAGACATCTAGGGTGTGTATGGACGAAAACTACATTTCAATTCCTGCGGCGGATGGTTGCCCAAGTCTTCTGACACCTTGGGGCAACGAATTTGCTCCGATGATCGAACGTGGCGTGCAATGCGCCCAGGCTTGGCTTGATACGCCCGGCGAGATTCCACTGTGGTGGGAGCTGGCGCAAACACGCAAGACCTTTCCTGTCGGTGACTGCCAAGATGCCTTTGAAGCCGGATTCTTGTTGAGGATTCAGCAGCGGCTTCGAGGCGCATCGCAATAACCGGTCGCTCGCTGTAGAGCGCGATACTCGAACAGATTTCCCTATGGGGGCTCTATTCCTCGCGCTCTATCGATCCGTTTAGCTATCCGGTAAGCAGCTTCCAACTCTGAGCAGCCATTCTCCTGCATCAGTGTCCAGCGCTCGGCTTTTTCCTCGGGTTCTGTCATGGCCAGGGCGAGATAGAGGCTGGGTGGCACGGCCCGAAATAGCGTTTCGAGCTTCTTCGACAGCACGACCCCCTCGGTGTATTTACCCGGCTCCTTGCTGGCGGAGAGCAACAAGACTTTCTGTGCCGATGTGAGTTTCTTGAAGCGAGCGATTTCTTCGATTTCCGCCGGTGGCATGTTCAAGCAAATCCACCACTCGATCATGTTGAGCATGGTCTGCGCGGCAGTGGGGAAGTCGGCAAGGTTCTGCGTAGCGAGCCAGAACCAGGCGCCAAGCTTGCGCCACATCTTCGTGCCCTTGACCACGAACGGTGCCAGCAACGGGTTCTTGGTGATGATATGGCCCTCGTCGGTGACCATGATAATCGGTCGGCCCAGGTACTGATCGCGCTCGGCGAGATTGTTCACGGTGTTCATCAGGCTGATGTAGCTGATGGACATCTGTGTCTCGTAGCCTTCGCGAGCGTAAGTGGCAAGATCGACAATGGTCACATCGCTCTCGGGCCAGGACGTGCCCTCGCGATCGAACAGTTCGCCCTCGAAACCCTGGCAAAACAGGTCGATGGACTCGCCCATTTCCTGGGCACGCTCACGACGCTTCTCCGGTAAGTGCGTGTCAGTGGCGACTCGCAGCAAGGCGTCGCGCACGTCGCGGGTCAGTACCTGGCGGTCCGCTGCGACACAGGTCTGTGACGCATCCAGGATGCACTCGCGGATCAAGCTGCGATCGGCTCGACTTAGGCGGGCTTCTTCCTTGGCTTCGCCGCCGGTGATCATCAGTCGAGCGGTGATTTCCAATTCGCCAAGTACATCGCGCTGGTCTTCGCGACTGCTTACGACCTCATCGTCCCACTCATCGATCGACAGACTCGCGACCTGATCCGGCTGCTCAACCAGACGCCAGGCGTCGACAAAGGGCGCGAGGCTGACCGAGGCGCCAGGTTTCAATTGGACCTTGTTGACCGAGAGACCTTGTGTCGCGAAGTAGTCGCCCTGCAAGCCGAATGAATTGCCGGCTTCGACGATAAATAGGCGAGGGCGGTACACGGCCATGACTTGCATCAGTAGGGTGACCAGGGTGGCCGACTTGCCTGCGCCGGTCGGGCCGAACAACAGCAGATGGCCGTTCATGGCCCGGTCCAGACGTGACAAAGGATCAAAGCTCAACGGTGAACCACCACGATTGAACAGGCTGATGCCCGGGTTCCCCGTTCCCGTGCTGCGGCCCCAGACGGGCGCCAAATTCGCCAGGTGTTGGGCGAACATCAGGCGGGTGTACCAGTTACGCGTGTCGCGGGCCGGGTTGTAAGTCATCGGTAACCAACGCAGGTAGCTGTTGCAGGCGGCGACCTCATCGCCTTCACGTACCGGTTGCAGCCCCGCACCCAGCAGTGCGTTAGCCAGGCTGACCGAGCGCTGGTGCAACTGCTGTTCATCGTGACCGCGCACGTAAAACGCCAGGGTGCCCCGGTACAGCTTGTGCTGGCGGCCGATGATCGCGCGAGCCTCTTCGACATCCTGACGGGTCTGGGTCGAGGCCAGGTTTTCACCGATGGCTTTGCGGGCCAGGCGGTTCAACTGATCCTCAAGCACATCCTGCGGTTTGACCACCAGGGTCAGACTCATCACGGTACCTTCGGGTAACTGGTCGAACAGCGCATTCATCGCGTCGCCCTTGCGGGTTTCTCCGGTGAGTTGACCAATCAAGGGTGCTCGGCGCAGCTTGTCCACTACCATGACCCGATGGGGCTGATCGTCAAAAAACCAGAGTCCGTGCTGCACATCCGAACGCGGTTCGTTGAAGAACAGCCGCTCGGCAAAGTCATGATCGAAGGGCAGTTCCAGCGACTCGCCCTCGCCAGACTCCGGATAGGCCACGCGGCGGTAGAACTCCTCGGGCGCTTCATCGGTGAGCTTGGGGGCTGGATTGAACCAGGGCACTAACCAGGCATACAGACCGCGGCCATCGACTCGCGTCGATTGCACCCCGCATGCCTGCAATGAAGCCGCGATACGTTCGCAAGCCTGTTGCAGGGATTGCACTGAGGTGAGTCCCGTCTCCTCAGCGTCAGACTCAAGCCAGCGATAGACCACCAGGCGCACCCGTCGGTTATTACCACGCCAGGGCAGGTGCGTGACTGCTTTATCCTCAAACAGACCACCGGGCTTGGCGATGGCCTTTAGATGACGGCGGCTGAGTTCCAAATACGCCTCGGTGAAGACCGTGCCTCGCGCGCTGTCCTGAATATAATCGGTGAGCCGGGTCAGGTAGGGGGTGAAGTCGTTGTCGGCCTGGCAGAAAAACTGCGCCACCCAAGGCGCCTGATCCAGCTCGTCAAAGCTATCCTGCAGGGCATCCTCAAGGGCATCGCGGGCCGCCATCAGCCAATCGGGTTCGCGCCCTTCGGTACCGATAGGCAGCAACTCGAACACCGCGCCCACCGAGCGATTGTCATCCAGTAGAAAGCACTGCTCGGTGTCGAGGTATTCGACCCAAGGCAGATGATCGGTGAAGCTGGGATTGTGCGCATAGAGTGCAGCTTCATCGGCCAAGGTGGCGCGAGGACGTACTGGGTGGCGCCAGGCTTTCCACGCGGGAATGCGGTTGCCCGAGTCGCCGGTACGCACTACAAGTCTTCCTGACGTTCACCCGGCAATGCGTACTGCACACGCTGGTAGAACGGAAAGACGGTCGAGTAACCCGGGACCGGTGCCTGCTCGGTACCACTCAAATGCGGATACACGTACAGCACCAGATCGGGATTGGGCAAGCGTGGGAACAGATTGTGGATCTCGTTCGCCGCGGTGCGAGTGTACGGTTCTTGGAGAGAGGTAGAGAAATCTGCTTGAGCCAGCGGGCGACGTAACTGCTGCCGAGCATCCAGCAGTTGCTGCTGAGCACCCTGTGAACCGGCGCCGTTCCAGATGTCCAGCATGGTTTGCTCGCCATGGGGTAGAAGCGTTTCCTTGTCGGTCGAACACCCCGCCAGGACCCAGCAGAGCACGCTAATCCAGGTCAGGCAGAGAGGCATGGTCTTTTTCATGGCGAACGCTCCGGCCCTTGGGCTCGTAGTCGATGGTGATCTCATGGTCGAGGTGCAGTGCGACTTGTGCTGCAGGCGGTACGTAAACGGCCGCAAAGGCCTCGCCATAGAGTTTGTTAACCCACTCGCGGATGTCGCTGACTCCACTGCTGAGGATTGAATTCAGTGCGCTATTGCCACTGCTATTGGTGACCCCGAGCGTACTGCCGCCCGAACTGATCACGCTGCTGTTGTTCTGCTCATCCCCAAGCAAGGCGGCGACACCGGCGCCGGCCGCGGTGATCAGGCTCTGGCTGCCGAGGTACTGCTGGGCGTTCGAGCGGCGCTCGCCGGCAATGCAAGGAATGCCATACGGATCGGACAGGTAACCGAGTCCGCCACGGATCTTGTCGGTGCTCGAACTCTGGGTGGTGGAGGCATTCCGGCTGGCTACCGCTTTCGGCTGAGGCACCGTGCGGATGGTGCCATCGGTAAACACAAAGGTGATTGACTCGACCTGCCCGCGTACGCAAGACAGGGTCCAGTCTCCGGACGCCGTGCCGCTCATCACGGCACCCGCGACGTCCGGCAGGTCGATGCCGTTGGCGGTCAAGTTCTCCGGGCCGACCAGTACTTTGAAGGGGTAGGGATCATTCACGGTGCCGTCCACCGGGACTCGGCCGATCAGCGCGGTCATGGCGACCGAGCCCATCAGCGTGGCGTTTTCGGGGATCGTGTAGACCGGCTTCGCCCCTTCGGTACGATCAACGGATCGTGTCAGGTCACGCTCACCCTTGGTGACGGCACCTAGCTGTTTCTGGCTGCGATTAATAGCGTTATCTTTCACGCCTTCCAGTGAGTTGAAGGCAGTAGGCAGACTCAGTGCGGAGGCGGTCTTGGTTTTGCCTCGGGCGCCGGTGGGTGGAGCATCCGAGGGTTCAATCCACTGCAGTGCATCATTGGCAGAATACTGCCCGTCGAATTGAGCCCCGTCGCCCGGCTCAAGCCCCAATCCGATCGGCATATCCTTGCCTTTGCTGGTCAGCCCCGACAACTGCTCCTGCAATTGCGTCAGCAGACCGCGAGCATGGCGACTGTCTTGTTCTGCTTTGAGCCGGGCCTCGTTGGCTTGGCGTCGGCCTTCGTCGACCTGCTGGGTCACACTACCAAGGGCGGTTTGGATACGTGAGTCGACACTGTTTTCTCGCTCGCGCAGACGGTTGTTCTCTGTCTGCAGCGAATCGTTGTGTTTCTTCAAACCGAGCATGTCGCTGCGCATGGCCTTCACCTGGCCGACCAGGGTGGCGACCGTGTCGCGTGGAGTGTCGCCCGCAATGCCGAGCGACTTGGCTTGCTCGGCGGATAACTGAAGGTTGCCCTGATCAACTGGGTTTTCTGGAGAAGGCTTGTTGCCACCCGCGACCCAGGTTTTCAGCATGATCAACACCACGGCCAGCAGCGCAGCCGGTACCAGCCATTTGAGCAGGGCGTTAGCTTTCATAGTCAGCACCTCGCGCAACGGGCGGGAGCAGCACGGCTTGTTCGAGGCCGGTACCGCGAGTGACGAGGTAGGCGATCGTGGTGTCTTCAGCACTGCCGACAGGCCCGAGGAAAGCATGCTGGAAGGTCGCGGCGAACAGCTTGGCCTGAAGCCGACGCGGATCGAGTTGCACCGTCTCTGAACCACGATTGCGCAATTTCACCGCCGTCACCCAGTAATCCCCGAGTCGCCAGGCGGCGACAGGTATGCTGGACACGTTTTCGGTCGGCAGCAGGGTTGGCAGTTCGGTGCGTAGCTTGAGCGGTACGCGGCGTACGCCGGGTAGGGGTTCTACGGTGCGTAGCGGTGCGTACAGGCTCTGTGCGGCATAGCGCGTCAAAGCGACCGGGATCGGCGTACGCTCTGGAATAGGGATGGTACTAGATGCCGTCTCGGTAGCTTGCACCGGAGCATTCTTGAGAATACGCACGGGCTCTAGCGGTTGATCGCCAGCAGTGGCTGCGATATCCAGCAGGATGATCTCGCCCGTCGTGACCGATTGCAGTTGCAGTCGGGTAGGGGCAATAGCTTCCGATGCACGCAGGTACAGCGTGCTGCCGGCTGATTGCACGCGCAGCTTGCCCGTCAGGGTTGAGGGCACGCCAACTCGAACAGCCTCATCGACAAAGACCACCCGTTCTTGGTTGATCACCAGCGGAACCGCGAGGGGGAGGCGTTCCCAGTGCATCAACTCGACGGCCTGCGCTGCAGCTCCCCATAACATCAGTACGACGGTCAGTGCCAGGATAGAAATCCGCTTCATGGCTCACCTCCAGGCAGGGAGATTTTTTGCGGCGTGCCCTGATAACAATCCAGTGCCAGCCCCCACTTATTGCGTTCGGGGTCCAGATCAAAACGCACCACGCGCAAGGGATAACGCACCACCACCCGCTTCACCGGTTCGGCGGCGTAATACTCATCGGCATTGAGGTCGAGCTTGACCAACCAGCTGTCGCGGTCGAGTTGCTTGACCCTGAGTTCCGGATCTTCGCTGTAGCCTCGGCCCAGAATTTCGTAGACGCCACGCACCCGCTGGCGCAGCTCGCCGGCGGCCTTACGGTACTCATAATCACCGTCGAGGAAGGCTTTGCAGGCGGGTGTCAGGTAGGACTGCAAGCCATAGATGGCGCGGCGATAATCTTGCTCGCCATCCGAGGGCCAGCGGTTGAGTTGGCCAAAGATGTACAGGGCAAAGGCATAGACATTCTCTGAGGGAATATCCCACCACTTGCGAGTGCTACCCGAGCGCAGATCTGGGGGAACATGCACGGTCATATCGGTCGGTGCCGAGCGCCAGCCATACCAGAGTCCGGCACAGACCAGGGCGAGGATCGCTACCGCCAGACGCAGGCTGAAGATATGAGCCTGTTGGGCATCGACCTTGTTCCGAAAACGGCTCATGACTGCCACCGAGACAGGGCAGGGCAAAGTCGACGAGAACGGCGAACCGTCCAGGCACCGGAGTGCAGGATCAAACTCCCGATACCTAGACGCCAACGGCTGGCCAGTACCCATTCGAGCTTGCGGTACAACCAGGTCTCGGGGCGGGCCCGTTTGGCCCGACGCAGTAGCGTTCCACCGGCCAATAACACCACCGTCATGCCTGCGATCATGCCGGTCGGCGCCACGGCAATGGAGGCGGTGGCGATCGCCAGAGGAACGCCCAGCAGCAGACCAATGACGGCACCGGTGCCGAGCGCTACCCACATCTCATCATTGGTCAAACCGCGCAGTACGGCAGGATCGCGATTGAGTCGCTCGGGCAGAAAAACCAAGGTGCCGTCGGCAAGGCGTTCGATAGTGTCGTTCATGTCGACCTCACAGAATCGCGGCAGCCTTGGTCAGGAACCAGATGATGATCACCACCAACAGGGCCCCGATGCCTACTACAGCACCCAAGTCCTTCCAGGTCTTGCGCTGGTTCTGCACGTCGGCATAAACGGTCAGGGAATGCCAGGCCACACCCAAGAAAGCGAGCAGGGCGATCAGCAGGCCGAGGAGGATGCCGCCGTCGTAGGCGTAGTTTTTGATCGTTTCGATCAACCCGGAACCTTCACCGCGTGAGGGAGCCTCCATGGTGGGAAGTTCGGCAAAAGCCAAACTTGGACCGAGTACCAACAGCAGACCGATCAAGCGCTGGCTCGCACGATCACGCAGGTTGTTTTTCAGGGGGGCAAAGCACTTGAGCATGACGGCGATCTCCTGGACTAGGACTAGGACAGGGTGAAGAACATCAGAACCAACAATGCGAGCAGCGCGCGCACGGCGCTGCCACCGAAGGCACCGAAGCGCACGCTGCCGACAGCCCAACCTCGGTAGGCCGTCCACATCACCCAGGCGCACCAAAGCAAAGCCAGAACGAGAACAAGGGAAAGCCACAGCGTCGAACTGCTCTGCGGTGCGAAGCCGGAGGCGTTTTGGAACGCTGCGATCTGAGCGTCAGTCATGCTCATGGCGAGGACTCCGCGGACGGAGTGTCGAGGCGGTAATCGCCGACCAATTCAGTGGGGTCGCGGGGTTGAGCGCGAGAGGGGGACAGATAGCTCTGCACGCCCTGGCGAATACGTTGGATGTCCTGAGACAGGCGGGGATAGTCGAAGCGATAGCGATCGTCGGGTTCAGACGTGCTGGCTGCCTCAGCTTGCGTCGCAAGGCGTTCGATAATGTCGAGTTGCTGCAGAATCAGACTGAGCTGACTCTGTTCATGGGCGGAAGCGGCATAGCTACTGCCATGGACGATAGCCAGCGAGAGTAGTAACAAGCAGCGAAAGACGGTAGTTGGCATGATGCTGGCCCATATGGATATGGGAAGAGAATCAAGTTAGAGGTTCAATTAATCAGTAGTAAACGCGAGATGGGATATATCGCTTTTTTTTTGGGAGCGCGGAAAAGGATTACTCACATATACATCAACAATCGATTTGTCGATAAAGAAAACTCAGACAGCACTCTTAGCCCAATAGTAATGTGTTGTTCATGCGGCAATGAGTGGATTAGCTCATGCTTGAAGGCTGCATGGGTGACGAAGAGCTAATCATCGCTTAGCATTGGAATGTTCATTCCTCATTACCCTAACCTGAAGGAAGTTTCACATGTCTCGTTTGGCGGAATTTCGCAAGCTTGAGCAACAACTGGCCGAACAGCTCGCAGAGCTTGAGTCGATGAAAAGTGATTCCGGCCTGAAAAAAGAAATGGAATTTGAGAGTAAATTGCGGGCGTTGCTTGGCGAGTACGGCTTCAGCTTGAAGAACATCATTAGCATCCTGGATCCAGAGGCTGGCCGTCGTTCCTCGGCACCAATAGCAGCACCTGTAAAGGCAGCCCGTAAAGCTCGCGATGTAAAAATTTACAAAAATCCGAACTCTGGTGAGCTGATCGAAACCAAGGGAGGTAACCATCGGCAGTTGAAAGAATGGAAAATCGAGTTTGGCGCGGACGTTGTCGAGTCGTGGCGTACTCAGTAAGCGCGGTTTGACTACTAGGGCTCTGCAAGGGCCCTTTTTTGTTAGTGAGGATGCTGAGTCCTGAATGCGAATCTTGGTCCCACTTCTGCACCCTTGAGGCACATCCCCAAACTGTGGAAGCTTGCCTTTCATTCGCCGCTCTGCTCGAAGTGGGGAATCGAAGTCGAATACGGGCAGGTCAACTCGTGCTCTGTGTCAGTTCTGCAGTCGCTGAACAACGATCCTGACACCGGGGAAAATCTAAAGGAAAAATATAATTTTTCCGAGTCAGAGATATTTCTTAAAAGTAGTTGCCGTGATTGCCATTGTGATGCCAAGCATTACAGCACAAGGCAAAAATACGACCATAGGATTGAGCGAAAAGGGTAGGGACAGGTAAATAACCCAGGGCACGATCAGCAGTGGTATTACTGCTCGTTTAGCACGGTGATAGACGAAGCTACTCTCCCGTCCTGCTCCAAATTTGCGCAGGTCGCGGTGTATCAAACCATCGACAAAACCGGTGAGCGTGGCCAGCAAAAATAGCGGTGTGGCCAGGACCAAAATGGTTAGGCGCACTACGAAGGTGAAAGTGACATACACCGCCGACAGTACGAAGTCCTCGATATTAACGTAGAACTGGTTGATCCCACTCCAGAAACCGTTGCCCTGACTCGCCACTCGCGCCTGTTGGGTAAAATCCGCAAAACCGGTCTTGACCACCAGCCACTGATTGAGGAATGCCAGCCACTGGCCAATCGTTTGTCCGGGCTGTTGGAGGATGAGTGACGATTTGAAGTGCTCACTCAGCCAGACCAATTCGCTGCTCAGCATGGCCTGACTATGACGCCAGCCCTGATCACCCCAGAACAGCAGCAAGCCGGCGAACTCAACCAGAATCGAGAACAGCAACGAGGCGATCAGCAAACCGATGATGCGCAGGACCAGGCTGATGGCTGAGACGATCATTCCCGGACGCTGGATCGGCCGTGGCGGCGTGTTCTGGGCGGAAGTTGCCATCGTTCACTCCATTGCGCGCTGCAGTGTTGATGCCGTCACGACGCCTTCTGGATAGTTTTCTGCTGAATCGAAACCTGTGGCAGGGGCGGACTACCCCACCTGATCCCAATCGAAGTTTGTTGTTGGGCCGCCACCGCTCGCGCTCCACCATTGCCCTGGCTGCTCGTTGTAGGTGGCCCGCATCCGCTGGGTGAGCTCCTGCAGGTCCTTGGGCATGGCATCGTCGTTGGAGGGTTTTGGCAATGGCATGCGGACTTTCCAGAGCTGCCCACCGGCTTGGAAGGAGAACATTTGCCCTTTGGGCAAACTGACGATATGAGCAGGCTCGATCAGCGGCACACTGGTGCTGCTGACACGGTCCTGTGAGGACGAGGTGAAGTCCGTGTTGGCCTCAGGATCGGAGGTGTCGGTGGCACCCGACACCAGGGTCTTGGTTAGCACGTTAACCTTCGGCAACTGCTGGGTGAGTAGTTCAGCGGTCGCGGTTTCGCGCACCCGTAGCATCTGCAGGGTGTTGAAGTTGCCAATCACCTGGCCAGCTTTGGCGCGGTTGCCGATACGTGCTTCGATATCGCTGAGGGTCTGGGTGTAGGCGGTTACCTGGATACCGGCACCGCCGCCCTTATTGATCAACGGGATGAATTCATCGCCCATCAACTCGTTGAACTCATCGGCGTGCAGGTTGATCGGCAGCTTGTCACTGCTCCTGCCCGACAGAGGCAGGCCGTGGTCGATACCATGTTTGTAGATGTGGCCCGCGACCGAGACCAAGTCAGCGAACATGGAGTTGCCCACCGCGGCGGCCACCTCGGCGTCGGTCAGCGCATCCAGGCCGACGTAGACGATGCCGCGTTTTCGGATGATCTGCATCCAGTCGAAGATCGGACGCGGGTCACCTAGGTCGGTGTAGTTGGGGGCCAGCAGTTGGGCGGTCTTGCCGGTGGTGAGTTTCTCCAGCAGCGGCAGTAGCGAGGCGACTATTTTGTCGAAGTAAGTACGGTCATATCGTACCGCCGAACGCAGTCCGTCCATGACCGGATCAAATACCCGCTTCACCGCCAGGTACTGCTCGATGGCCACCACGCGCTTTTCGCGTCCAACCATATGCCGGGGAATGTTCTTCTCAGTGAGTTTGCCTTCAAGCTGGACGATCACTTCCCATGCTTTCGGATCGGTCTTGGCGAAAAACTGCTGGGCGTATTCGATGAACAGCGCGTCGATATTGACCACGTGTCGCTGGATCTGCAGGTAGTCCGGACGCCGGCCCAGCTCGATCAGGGCGCGGGCGATGATGTTGACGAAACGCCAGGCAAACTCACGAAAGGCCGCGGAGTTACCTTCGCCGCTGAGCTGCCCGGCGATGCGTGACGCCACTTCCGAGATACGCCCGAAGCGTCCCACCGCATTGTATCGAGCGGAGATCTCCGGCCAGCCTAGATGGAAAACATAAAACTCCTTATCCCGACCAGCGCGTTTGGCTTCGACGTACATCCGCTTGAGCAAGTCGGCATCGCCCTTCGGATCGAAGACGATGACTACCTCATGTGCGACGCGATGAATGTCCTGGGTGATGTACGCCTCGGCGAGTCGCGTCTTGCCGACACGGGTAGTGCCGAGCACCAGGGTGTGTCCTACCCGTTCGCCCAGCGGCAGACTGACTTCCGTTTCGTTGGGCTCGACCCCATGCAATAGTGGCGAGCCACCTACTGGAGGTAAAGGGCGCAACGGATTGAAGGCACTGTCCCAGGCCGTGACACGGGCCAATGACGAGAGCGGAAACGGCGCATGCTCCAGGCGCCGTTCGAGTCCACGGGCCAGACGGTAGCTGGTCGGTTGGTCGACATAGTGGGCGACCGCCGGGTCTTGGGCTTCGACCAAGCGCTGGGTGTGCAGGCGGGTCCAGCGAAAGCCACGCCCCATGAACAGACGCTTGCGGCTGACCGGAATCTGCCGACTGGTCAGCTCGTAGCGAGGCAGCCGGCGGATATTGCGCCGATACCGCAGCACGTCCCAGGCTTGTCGCAGTCGGATCAGGCCGAACAAGGCATAGGCCAGCGCCGCCACCAGACCGATCTCGGGTGACAGGGCCACCGCCCAGGGCGAGTACACGCACAACACCGCGGCCGCGATACAGATTGCTACGGTATACAGCTCCACCGCTGGCCGGAGCTTGGACTCCATCGCATGCTCGGCCATGACCTGGACTCACTGTTCCAGTGAGGTGGCAGTGATCAAGACGGGGTAGTGCTCAATCTGCAGGCGGGTGGCGATGTCGTTGCCGTTGACCGGCAGGATGGTGATGCCCGGAGCGGCTGCTCGAATCCGGGCCAGGGCTTCATTATCGGCCACTTCGACGGCGAGGCCAGCCGCGCCCATTTCCTGCAGTTCCGCCGCGCGTTGACGCAGCCAAGTCAGCGACTGGGGATCGTCACCGAGCAGAAAAAATGGCCGCAAGCCCGGCATGTTCAGGGCGCGAGACGTGATCTGGCCGGGGCTCAAGTGGGAGCTGCGGATGGGCAGTATCCAGGCTTCATCGGCAAACGTGGACAGGTCCGCATGCATGGCCCGATCAGGCTGAGTCTTGTTGTTTATTGGCGGCCTGGAAACTTGAAAATGGAGTCGGGTGAAGTCGCTAGGCTGATCCTCGGCAACGGTCAGTTCCGGCTGGGCGAAAGGTGTCAAGAACAGGATGCAATAACAGACAATGGGGATTCGCTTCATGGTGGTGTGCCCTGTTCAAAGGAAATCAGCAGCTGTTCGAGTCTCTGGGAAAAGCCAGCACGGTAGCGCGCGGCCGGCGTGCCCCCTGCCGGACGGTGATAGCGCCCGGCAGCCAACACCCAATCACCGGTGGCAGCGTGATGCTCCTGCAGCAATGCGGCGGTTACGGCGAGATTTCGATAGGGATCAAGGGCTTCGCAAGGGCTGGAAAAGCGTTGTCCGTGGTAACCCAGGTTGGTTTGGCCGAGACCGGCATCGACCCGTTTGGCGTCATGTCGGGCGAGTGCCTGAAGCAAGGCGTGACAGGCGGCCTGGCGAGTGGCGAAGCGGTAGGGTGTTCCGGCGATGTTCAGGGTCCAAGGCCAGGGCCGCAGTCGACCCCGGACGCGGATACCACTCTCCTGCAAGGCAATCGCGAACAGCACCGTCGAAGGGATGTCGGCATCATGCGCCGCCAGTTGGTAGGCCGGAGGCGGCAGTTCGTCAGCCTGGACGGCGAGCAGCGTGAGCAGGAGCGCAATAGCACTCAGTCGAGGCGTTGCCATTGTCCATTCACCTGTTGGAATGTGGCAGGCAATGGTCCCGGGGCACCCAGGCTGAACCAGCGGCCACGGTCATGGTTCAGGGTGATCTGCCGATGTTGCACCTTGGTCGGATCGATGCCGGCTTGCCGAGCCCAGCTACGGACGCGTTCATCCTCGCCATGGCTGCCCACCAGGTAGATATCGAACGCCGTGTCGCTGTTTTGCAGACGCTGCGCTTCGGCGGTACACGCTGAGCAGTGGTCCTCCACAAATAGAGCCTGACGCGGCACGGCCGCTGAGCTGAAAGGGGGTGGGGATGCCATGCCCTGGATCGGCAGCAGCCCGGGAAACAGCTTGGCCCAGGCGGCGGTGTAAGCGTTTTGGTAGGCCAATTCGCGCTCGGCGCGCTTGGCTTCCAGCGCTACCTGTAATTCGGCATAACGCTGGCGTTCCTGGTCGGTCTGGGCCTCGACCCCAAGCGCGGTCAACGGATCGAGGTTCGGGCTCCAGAAACCGCGCGGGCCGGCTTGGATCTGTTCGAAGCGCGTCCACTCCTGCTCCGTCAGACCCCAGCTTGCAGCCTGTTCAGAGTGAGAGCGCCCTAGGGGAGCAGACCGCGTGTCCTGGATCCGTGACTGTGTCGTGACGGGGTTGCCCATCGCAGCGCCCATGGCCAGTAGCGAAGCGAGACAGACAACGGTGGGCAGTAGCGCTCTATTCATGATCGCTTCTCAAGGGAGGTGCACGGTCTGGTCTGGCTGAGCGGCCACTGCGAAGATGGCTGAGTTCGGTTCCAGCACTTTCAGGTGCCAAGTTCCGAGTTGCTCGTCGGTATGCAGCAGCCGAACATCCATGAGCGAGCGACTGTCATGAGGAGCGACCGCCAGAAAGCGCTCACCCCCACGGGACTCGACACTCAACACTGAGAACGGTGGTGAGAGCGGGACGGGTTTGGGGCGAGCGGTCTGTTTCGGTTTGGTCGCGGAAGGCGTCAGCGGTGGGCGGGAAGGCTGAGCCTTGAGGTCTAGGAGCTGTTGCTCGACCTGCTCAAGGCGTGCGCGTAGCGCTGTCATGTCAGCCATGGTGGCGCGGGCTGCCAGACCGTCGCGTAACTCCTGTATCTCTTGCGCCCACTGATCCAACATCGGATCGAGGGTATTGGCCTGTTGCTCACCGGTATCGACCATCTGCTTCAGGTCTTTCAGCGCGTACTGCAGCTTCTCCTGGGCGTCCTTGAGGGCGCTTGAATCATGTTGCAGGGTGTCCAGGGTTTGTCGGTATTGCGTGTTCGTGCTCTGCAGTTCGGCCACGCGTTGATACTGGTTATACAAACCACCGCTCAGGCCGGCGATCGCCAAGCAAAGCAGCCCAATGATGAGGGTTTGAAACGTCGAGGCTCTCATGGGCGTGCCTCCAACAGATGGGGCGAGACGAGTGTGATCAGCGCGACGGCGGCCTCCGTTTTCTGCTGTTCGAAGCAGACCGAACGGCTGACGTCATCGGTCGTGAGTTGCCAGGCGGGGCCAGCGAGCACTTGCAGCGCGCGGCGCAAAGAGATCGGGCCGAGCCGGTAATGGGCTGCGGGTAGAGACCGGGTAAAAAGTACCTTCACAGGGTCGGCAGCAGGGCAGAGCGAATAACCCGAGCGCTGCAGCACGTAGTGCATCGCCTCCTGTACCGAAGGATTCAGGTTGGACGGGATGCTTACGTCGATGATTTGGGCGAGAAGATCGCGTTGTGCCGTGGTGGGCTCGGTGCTGACCAGTGTATAGCGGCCATAACGAAGCTCTGCCGGATGGCTTTCTTCGGCTATGCCCCTCGAGTGCTGGGCGCGATTGGAGCCACTGTCGATCGCTGGATTGGTCGGCAAAGGGTTGGGGATTTGTGCGGTGCAGGCGCTTAACAAACCCAGCAGGCAGACAGGCGTGAAAAAACGCTCCATGGAGAAAACCTCATGTCAGATTCAGTGCAGAACCTGACATGAGGTGAAGGCGCGATTCAGTGAGAAAGTTGATTCATGGCGGGTCGTGTTAACGCTGAACGCGTTGCTATTCATCAAAAATGGCGAGCCCATCCAAGACGGCAGCGTCGGGGTCGAAGATCAACAATCGCACATCCGCCAATGCCGCCAGATACAGTACGTTGACCAAGGCTTCCGGTGTGCCTGCGTCGAGTTGTTCTTGTCTCAAGCTCGAATAACGATTGCCCTCAATGTTCAGCAAGTTCTCGTCCGTCCAGGGCGTGCCGATCAGCTTGCAACCGATACCGCAGCAATCTGGCAGCGTAAAAAGCTCGAACAAGAGGCCGGTTTGCCGCGGAGCGAAGTGACTGTCCCACTCTTCCAGATAAAGCATCCCTTCTTCGGGAAGGTGTGCGGTGCTGATTTCCCAGGCTCGACTGTAGTGTCCCGTTTCGAAGCTCAAGCGATGGACCATGGCTTGTGCCTCTTCCAGGGAGTACAGGTCACCGAGGTGATGCCGCTCGTTGAGCACTTCGCCCATCACGGCGTAGATCACTTGGCGCACCAGCCCGGTGGACGGACAGCGTTCATCCAACTCATCCGGAATGGATTGGCCTTCTCTGATCAAGGAGAAATCGTCATTGAACAGGCAGGGGAACAGTTGCAGCTCATCGTCGGGCAGATGGGCTTGTGAGTCGTGCACGGGTCGAAAGCAGGGAGGGCAGTCGTTATCGTAGGTGATCAGTAGCAGCCGTTCGATATGAAGGTTGTCGTAACCGCGAGCAAATGGGTTTGAGGCTGTTAGCAGGGCTGGGGCTTGGTGTGCGGGGTTCATGAGGGTTCTCCAGAATGAAAATGAACAAGGCGCCCGAAGACGCCTGTGAGGGTTAGAGCCAGCCATGTTCGGCAAGGGAGAGCGGACGACCTTCACCCACGATGAAGTGATCCAGTACGCGCACTTCGATCAAGGCCAAGGCCTCTTTCAACCGTGCGGTCAAGACGCGATCCCCCTGGCTGGGTTCCGTACAACCTGAGGGGTGGTTGTGAACAAAAATGGCGGCCGCAGCGTTATGCGCAAGGGAGCGCTTAACGACCTGGCGGGGGTAAACGCTGGCGCCATCAATGCTGCCGTGAAAGAGGACTTCGAACGCCAGCACCCGGTGCTTGGCATCGAGAAAAATCACACCGAAGACTTCATGCTCTTGTTGCGTAAGATGCAGTTTTAGGTATGAAGCCACGGTGTCAGGCGATGTTAGGTTAGGGCCGCGGGCGAACAGCCGACGATCCAGAATATGCAGCGCTTCGTCGATCACCTGGTTTTCTTGGACGATACGATCAGCTTCGAAATCCGAGGTTTCAATCAGTGTGAGTTGGGTGCTCATGGTGGTACCTCCGAAAGGAGCAATCAGGGGTACACGTCCCAGGGGGAGTGATGTCCCCGAGGTGGATAACGAGGCGCGGGTGTTAGCCGATGACGCGCCGTTTACAGCCGAGTGAATCGGTGGCGTTGACCGTGCAAGTGTGAACCACAGCCGTCGCAGGGCAACGAGGAAAAGGCTTTTATTCCCCAGCCGGCGTCGGGATCGAAGTCGGCACTGATGGGCATCATCCGAACCAGCCCACGTTGCAGCGCGGCGATGCGTTTCTCGATTTCATCCGTCGTGTAGTAGAGCGACAACGTGCCGTAGTCCTCGTAAACCGTAGCGAACAGGCACTCGTCGCAAAGCCAGAAGGATTC
Source organism: Pseudomonas sp. Pseusp18 (assembly GCF_059506005.1). Lineage (NCBI taxonomy): Bacteria > Pseudomonadati > Pseudomonadota > Gammaproteobacteria > Pseudomonadales > Pseudomonadaceae > Pseudomonas > Pseudomonas sp. Pseusp18. The sequence goes on along the minus strand of NZ_CP169240.1, from coordinate 3,391,133 downwards.
CATAAGGTTCTCCTGTGCTGATTGAAGAAAAGGCGCTCGAGGGAGCGCCTTGATGTGGAGCATCGTGGACTGTTCAGGTGGACTGAACGGTACGGGTGGCATCACGGCGGGCCGTGCGGGGAACGGGTGGAGATTCAGGTTCGACCCGAGCCTCTGTTGGGTTTTCGGTCTCCTCAGCTTCGGCATCAGCCGACATTGGAGAGGGCTCATTGATCGGCGCTGGCTCAGCAGGTGCTGTTGCCTCCTGCCTGGCGGGCGCTTTGTACTCGAACATGCCATTGACCTTGATCCAGTCGATGAACAGCAGACGACCTTTCAGGCTAGCGCCTGGTTGACCTTGTTTATCGCCTTTCTCGTAGAGAAACGGATCGATCCACAGATCGCCGATACGGAACGACAGCAAGACCTTTTTCTCGGCGTTGACGGCGTCCATATAAAGACGAATCAAGCGTTCAGCTTCACCCCCAGCGACCTTGCAGTCGAAGCGGGTGTACTCGACCGCATCGGTGGCACCGTGCAGGGCGGCGATATCGCAGGCCATGAACGGCTGGCCGCGGCGGACTTGTACTTCACGAACACGGTTGAGGTAGCCGATACCGACGGTGTGCAGGTTGAAGTAAGTGATCGCTTCTTGGGGTTGGTTGGCGTGGGCCATGGTGGTTCTCCTGTTTCAAGGGAAAACGGCGACGCACAGTCCCTGACGGGGAAGTGAGCCCCCGTCAGAGTGGGTAAGGTGAAGGCGAGCAATGAACGACTCGCCACCGGCAAGCCGATGACGATCAAAACGATGCGCCTGAGGAATAGCGGTGCAGCAGAAGAGAGTCCGCGGCAGTGGTTTGCGGGCTTGGGGTAGTAGGCATTCATCGCCGCTGAAGCGGCAATCGTGCGAGCTTCCGAACGCTGATCGCACTTGGGTAAACCACCACAAACGTGGCGTAGCCTTGAAGGTTCAAGCTACCTGGGCTGGGCTGTCAACGACAGCGAACCACGCCCTTTGTATAAGCCTGTCACAGGGGAGCGTCAAGACGCTGCAACCCAATTTTTCATGGCCGGAATACAGTGGCAGTCACTGGACTGAAGAAAGTGAAGAGTGGGCCTGGCGGGGTGCCAGGCGAGGAAGAGAAAAGCCACCTTTGGCGGTCTGACGCAGTCGACAAGCTCCTCGCAAAACTTGGTTTGACTGCGCCATGATTCGCCAACCGACCCTTGTCGTGGCCTGGGTCGGAACATGCTGGCACGCATCCGCGCACAAAGGGTGCCCAGTGTTTCCCCGGCGGGCTCCGGGACTGAATACGATCGCCGAAGCGGATGACCGCTGTTGCCCTAGAGGCAACAGTGGTCATCCGCCACCACGATCAGGTCGAGCACAAAACGGGAGCGAAATCCCACCGAAGAGAAGGCGCCGAACTCAATGAGTTCGACCGAGCTGCCCGGAGCGAATCGGTCTTGGGTCGCCGTTGGCGATGATCCTGAGGCACTACAGCAGAGAGGGCGGGATGACGTCAAGCCAGTGGGCGATCCCTCATGGGACACTACATTGAGCGCGATGAAAGAGGTTACTTACTGCCGAGATGAGCAGCCAATTGTTCGACGGTAGCCAGGATAAAGGCACGGTCGCTTTCTTTCAGACCACTCAGCAGACCCGCGATCATCTGGCCCTGATCATTGGGACGATTGCTCGACTCCGTCAGCAGTTCATCCATCCGGCAGTCGAAAATATCTGCTAACTGCATCAGCTTGACCACGGAAAGCTCCACCATACCCCGCTCCAGGCGCGATATGGCTTCGCTGCCGATCCCCATGCGTTCAGCCACCTCTTCCTGGGTCAGATTACGCTCGGTCCGGTGCTTCGCGATCATGCGCCCGATTTGGGCTTGGGTTGGATGTTTATGTGCCAAGTGATGAGTTCTCCAGTTCAACCCGAATGGTTGAGCAAAGACCCATTGACATGAACATCCTTAACGGTTGAGTATCGACTTGTTAGGTTGTTATATTGGCTGAAATCGCTATGTATTGCGACATGGCTTCTATTCCTCCAGGAATCAAAGTCCGTGGTGGTCAGTGAGAATGAACGGTCTGATAGGGCCAAGATGAGGAAGGTTGAGCATGGAAGAGGAGAGCGAGAACGTTATGGATCTGATTTGGGATCGAACACTGGAGCTGTTCATCAAGATCCATGATTGCCCGGATAACCCCGAACACTTCGACAGCCTGGTTCATTGGCTCAACGAAAATCCTGCTCACCTGAAAGCGTTTAACGAACTGGGGCAGATATGGATTTCGACAGGCATCGCCTTGGCGCGTGAAATCGGACAACCGCTAAGTGACTTGGAGAGGGATCAGCCGCCGTTGATGATGCACTGACCAGTACATCGCCCCCAATACTATGTTGGATCTCCAATGGCGCGTCATGGGCGACGCGTATCTTTTCTGATAGGCACGGTGCCCTTGCAGTCGGGGTAGTGGGAGCATGACCAGAACGGCCCTGATTTCCCCTTTCGCCTGAACATCGAGGTGTTGCAAACGGGGCAGGTCGGGCCGGCTTCGACAGGTACCGCCAAGGTGAGTGCGCCACAGTGTTCGACCAATTGTGCAATCCAGTTCGCCTGCTTGGCGACGAACGCATCAAGAGTCAGACGTCCCGCTTCGATTTCGTCCAAAGCCTGTTCCCAGATCGCGGTCATACCTGGATCTGCGATTGCAGCGGGTACCGCCTCGATCAGGGTATGGGCCGCTGCGGAGGCCATCAAGGCGCGTTTTCTCTTCAGCAAATAACCGCGATCAATCAACCCCTTGATGATACCGGCTCGCGTGGCTTCGGTGCCGATACCGGTGGTGTCCCGAAGCTTCTGTTTCAGGCGTGGGTCGTTGACCAGCTTGGCCACATTTTTCATGGCCTTGATCAGATCGCCCTCAGTGAGTGGTTTGGGAGCGGCGGTGCGCAAGGACTTGAGTTCGACGTCGTCCACTGCGCACTGAGTACCCAGTTGCAAGACTGGTAAGACTTGGGACTTGTGACTGGCCTCATCTTCTTCGGTGTTTTCGTAGAGCAAGCCTTTCCAGCCCTGGACCAGGATCTGTTTGCCCACAGCGGTCAATCGTTCTTCGCCACACTCCAGTTCGACCTGGGTCCGATCAAACTCATGATGCGGAAGAAATTGCACAAGGTAGTGGCTGCGAATCAGTTCGTAGACTTGGCGTTCTTGTTCGGACATCCGCGCAAGGTTCGCCGGCTCGGTGGTGGGGATGATGGCGTGGTGCGCGGTGACCTTGGCATCGTTCCACACGCGGGAGTGCAGTGATCGATCGAGTCTTCCCAATGCGGGCTGCAGCGCGGGATCCGTTTTGAGCAGGGCATCGAATACCGCGGGTACCTCGTTGAACATACTCTCTGGCAAATAGCGGCAATCGCTGCGCGGGTAGGTGGTGGCTTTGTGGGTTTCATACAGCGCCTGGGCGATGTTCAGGACTTCTTGGACTCCGAGCCCCAACTTGCGCGAGCAGACTTCTTGCAATGTGCTCAGGTCGAAGGGCAGGGGTGGCGCTTCACGGGAATGCTCAGTCTGCAGCGTGAGTACCGTGGCGGTCTTACTGCAAGAGATCGCTTGGACCGTTTTACTGGCAAGCGCCTGCTGTAGGCAACGACCGGCCTCATCTCGTCCTGAGCTTGGTGGTTGCCACGACGCGATGAATGGTTGCCCCATTGAGGACAGGTGCACATCCACTTCCCAGTAGGGCACCGAGACGAAGCTGGCAATCGCACGATCCCGATCGACCACCAGGCGTAAAGTGGGTGTCTGGACGCGTCCAACCGACAGTACGCCATCGTAGCCCGCCCGCCGTCCGAGGAGAGTAAACAAGCGACTGAGGTTCATGCCGATCAGCCAGTCGGCGCGGCTGCGGGCGAGGGCTGAGTGATAGAGTGGGAAGGTCTCCTGACCGGACTTCAGCGAGGACAGTGCCTTGCGAATCGAGGCCTCGTTGAGTGCGGACAACCAGAGGCGCTCAACAGGACCTCGATACTTGCAGAGCTCCAATAACTCCCGGGCAATCAGTTCACCTTCGCGATCGGCGTCGGTCGCGATCACGACGGTGGAGGCCTCACTGAGCAGGCGCTTGATGACTTTGAACTGCGCCGCAGTCTTGGGTTTGACCTCAACCTGCCACTGCGCTGGAATGATCGGTAGGTGATCCAACGACCAGTTCTTGTACTGTGTGCCATAGGCTTCAGGTGGAGCCGTCTCCAGCAGATGGCCGATACACCAGGTGACAGTTATCTCAGATCCGATCAGGCAGCCATCACTGCGTCGGCTGGCTCCGAGAACCTTGGCGATGTCACGACCTTGGGAAGGCTTCTCGCAGAGGAAGAGACGCATAAAACTGCTCCGGATTGAGTTCGGAGCAGCGTGGTTGGAAACAGCTGTTGCGAGATATGAGAAACCTGACTTGCAGGTACCTCATGTTAGTCGGTGAAGGCAGCCTTGAAGATCCGAGGCTGCTATCCCGTTTAAGCGTGGGCGACAGGGCGGATCTTCACGAGCAGCGTGTAGGAACACGCCAGTAACTTCGCGCAAAGGCGCAATTTTTATGCCTGAAGTCAGTCCGTAGATGGCTGTCCTCTGCGCTTTCTGGGTTTAGACGCAGGTGAACTGGTTTGCCCTGTACTTTGCGCGTCGTGTGCCGCAGATGCCGCCGGCTCACTGAATCGTTCCCGCATGACCACGCTTTGCACTCGGTGAGGCAGGATGCCGACTCGACGGGCCTCGATTTTGAAGGTCACCCGCGCATTGTCATCGCTGTCCTCCCACTCATCGCGCACGGTGCGGCCTTCGACCAACACGCGCATGCCTTTTTGGTACAGCGTGCTCCAGTGTTCAGCCTCGCGGTGCCAGAGCTCAACCGGCGCCCAATAGCCGCCTCGATCTTCATAACTGCCCTCGCGTGGCACGGGGTTGTCGAAGTACACATTCAGCCGTAGCAAACGCCGTGGCTCGTCATTGCCTGATGGGAACTCCTGGAACTCTGGCGCACTGCCGATATTGCCTTCGCCGACAAAAAAAGTACTCATCCTGATACCTCCACTGCGGTTGTGAGTTGGTGCAGTAACCGTTCGGCACTGGCCATTTTGATCGCGCAGGTCGAGGCCTGGCGGTAGAGCGAATGCACCACGCTCATTTGTAGGTTCAGTGCAATGCGATCGCGTTCGAAACGGTGCAATCCCTCGCGTACGATCTGCGGCAGGGCTTTGTTGCAGACCTGGCGTTCCCAGACCGCTACCCCCATATGGGCGAAGTCACGGGTGCGCCAACGCAAAAAGGTGCTGCCGGCACTGGTGTTCTGCAGCACCAATCGAATGTCCAGCAGTGAGTAAGGGGACTGTCCGGCTTGCTGCACAACAGCCTCCATCAGGTGACATAACTGCGCCTCGATTTCCCTCGCCACCTGCGCCAAGTGCTCCAACTCCCCCTTACCCTTAAAGGGCTTTAAAAGGCCTTTTAGGGAGGCAGCGTGTTCGAGCCGTCGATAGGCATCCGGTGTCAACGCTTCGAGGGGCATCGGTTGAACCGGGATCATCGGATTCATGCTTCGTCCTCCGGTTCATCCACTGTCGCAGAGGGTTCTCCCGCGTTCCCTGCCAACGCGTCAGCGTCATCCACTGCCACCGCACCACGACGAATGATCGGCGGCGCGAATTGGGAGCGGCGATGCCCCTCAAGGATGTCCATCGGGGGCAAACCCATTTTCTCGATGGCCGCCAGAGCACGAGCGTTGTTCGCCGCCATGTCATCACGGGTGACGCCGGCATGCCGATAGCGCTGCGCCTGGCCGAACAGGCTGCGCAGCAGATGGGCGCCATCGTCGATCCAGGCTTCCATGTCTCTGCGACCGATCAAGGCGGTGTGATGGGCCAATAGGGTACGACGCACCAAGGTGTCGTAGTCGGTCAGCAGGTAGACCGCCAGAAAACCCAGCTGGCTGCCGATGTACAACGGCAAGGTGACGGGGTGGATGTTGAGGTTGTCGCTCATGTCGATCTGTGTCGGCAGGTCCTGCCTGATCCGATCCAGCTGTTGGGTCAGTTCCAGCATCCCTGCCTTGGCCTGCATCAGTTTTTCTTCGAGTTGCACGATTGCCCAGTCGGCATAGGGATCGTCCTGACCCGCGGTTTGTTTGATCAGGTTGGTGACACTGATGTAGCCGGCCATGCCCATGATCGAGTGGACGCCTTCACGTGCGGTTCGACCTTGCCAGATGCGGGCGGCGTGGTGAGTGTGCAGGGTCAGGGTGATGCTGCTGCGCAATGAACCCAGGTTGAGTTGATAGTGATCGGCCACGGTGTTGTCCTCGCATAAGCTTGGACGGAAACGTTGCGACAGATGAGGGGCAAGGGCAGCCAAAAAGCTGAATGCGGTCTGTTCGGTTTGGTGTGAGAGGGTTAATTTCGGAGGCGTTCGCGAGTGACGCTGGTGAATCATCTCCATGGATGGCGATGGCCGTATCGCTCGGATTGCGCAGGTTCAGACTTTTGCGATCTCACATTAGACGTCAGTAGATTTGATGCCACTGGCATCAAATCTACTGACGTCCAGGGCGTCCGCGGCGCAGTTGGCGTAGTTCATTCAGGCACGCTTGGGCGAGGGCGGAAGCGGGCTCGCCTTGTTGTCGGGACGGGCGTGGCGGTGCTGGTGGGGGTGGTTCTGCAATGGGTGGCGGTTCGGCCTGAGCTGCCCAAGGACGAAAGTCGCCGTTCAGTGCGCGTTGGATCAGGCCCATCACATAGGCCGCCGGCTTGCGGATACCACCGGCTGTACAGCGCGCACCCGCTTCGTTGAGCACTGCCTGACGATCCGTTGGTTGGAGCTTGTTCAGCGCCCCGGTCAAGGCCTGACGCTCGAAGTGCTGACAGGCTAGCGCTGGCTTGGGTGGATGCTCGCTTGGCCATATCCCAACGCTTGAAGGCAGGAAGGTTGCTGCTGAGGCTGCTAAAAAATAAAGCTGGGGTCGGTTGGCCGAGCCCCAGCGCTGTCAATCGACGCAATACCTGCGTTGTGGCCTCAAATCCCCGGGCTGGACTGCCCCTGCATGGGCTCTTTGGACATGTTGAGCATCACCATTTGAATCAACCCCAATGCAACGATGATGACTATCGAGATCAGGATCAGCCAGTTGTTCAGCCATCCTGCTTCCGGCGTGCGCGGCCACATCAGGTTGATGATGGACGCAATGCCGAAAACCAACGCAATCACTTTAACCACAAGACCCGCAGACCCCAGCTTGAATTCCCCATCAGCACGCCACCCACGAAGACTGGCCAGCAAAGAAGCTATCACCACCATCTGGAAGGACACATAGACGCCGGTTGTCGCGAAGCTGATGATTTGAGTCGCTGCGTTACTGGACACGAAACCAATCGACAATATCAGGATGGTCAATGTGGCGGTGACCCAGAGGGCGGTGATAGGCAGGCGACGAGAACCTTTGAGTGTACCCAACAGACTTGCCCCGACAATCAGCTTGTCCCGACCCAGAGAGAAAAGCAGCCGGCTGGTAGACGCAATCACCGAGGTGACCGCACTGATGACCACGGCCAGCAGGCAGACCAGTGTCAGCTTCATTCCCATCGGCCCCATGACTTGCAGCACTGCAGCGCCTGCCGGGTCGGCCAAGGTTCCGTCCACTGCGCTTTGCATGTCCGGTAGTGCGAACAGCAGGCCCAGGGTCATCAACAGCGCAGAACCACCGCCGCAGATGATGGTCATCAACATTGCCCGAGGTACTGCTTTAGAGGCGCCGCTGACTTCTTCGGCCAAGTCTCCGCAGGCTTCAAATCCGTAGAAAATCCATACCCCGATCAGGCTCGCGAAGAACAGTGCAGAGGTGTAGTTGCCTTCGCCACGGCCGAAGCTGTCCCACAGCACCGACACCGGCTGCACGTGACCAAATACCAGCATGTATCCGCCACAGATGGCCAGCCCGATCAAACCTGCCCACACTCCGATTTCGGTGGTGCGAGCCAGTATGTTAGTGCCTGCGAAGTTGGCCAGAATAGCGAGCAGCGCAATGGAAATACCGGCCAGTGCGTTGAATTCCGGTGATGGCTGTACGCCCAGAAGTACTGACAGAAACGGCGCACCGCCGGCCGAGATGCCGGCGCCTGTGCCGATCAGCGCAAACAGGTAGATCCAAGCCGTCAGGAATCCCCAGCGTTGTCCGCCCAAGCGTCGGGCCCATTGGTAGATGCCGCCTGCGATTGGATAAGCGGAGGCGGCCTCGGCGAAAACGAGACAGACAAACAGTTGGCCCAGCAAAACGATAAGCATGGTCCAGAAGAAGGGCGGGCCCACGGCGACCAATGCGGTGGCAAAGAGCGCAAACATCCCCGCCATGGGGCTCATGTAGGAATAGCCAAGTGAAAAGTCGGCAAACAGCCCAAGTACGCGATTGAATTCGGGACGGTAACCCAGGGCCAGAAGGCGCGCGTCTTCGCTTTCGTCCTTCCTTGAATTGGTTTGAGTGTGTTTTGACATTTGGAACTCCCCTCATTTTTTGATAATGCCGTGGGCGAAGCCGATTCAGCCTTTCGAGGCCCAACCGTTGTCGACATAGAGAGCGGCGCCGTTGACGAAGCTGGCTTCATCGGACAATAAAAACAGTGCTGCAGCGGCCGCTTCTTCGGCTTCGCAGATTCGGACCTGGGTGGCTGACAAGCCGGCTTCTTCCCAAGTTTGACCTTGGGTATCGAGTTGATTGAGTTCACGCAAGCCATGGGCGGTGCGCACAAAGCCTGGGCAAATGGCATTGCAGCGAATGCCGTGTTCGCGGTATTCAGCAGAGATCGAGCGGGCCAATTGCAGCACGGCGCCCTTCGTCATGCAGTACGCACTCTCCAGAGCGAAGCCCTTTTCCCCTCCGATCGACGACGTAATCACGATGCTGCCTTTGCCTCTTTTCAGCATCCCTGGCAGCACCGCTTTACAGGTGACAAAGGCGGATCGGGTATTGATCGCCATCAAGCTGTCATATTCTTCGAGGGTGGTTTCATGAAGTGCTTTGACGACGATGGTGCCCGCATGATTGAAGAGGGCGTCGATCCAGCCCAAAACCGCTGTAGCCGCCTCGATGGCTACAATGAGTTTCGGCGCATCACTCACGTCTGCCTGGAAAAACGTTGCCCGTCCGCCCAATGCGATGATCGTTTCGACCACTTCAATGCCTGCAACCGGATCCCTGTCGATGATGGCGAGATTCGCCCCTTGTTTAGCGAACAGTATGGCTGCTGCTCGGCCAATGCCCCCTGCGCCCCCGGTGATAAGTACGTTTTGATTGTCCAATCTGGGTTTGTTTGCCATCTGGCGCACGCCTCTGCTTGTTGTTAAGTACTGGTCTATTGGTATTTATTAAATACCAATAGACCATGATGAAAAAAGGCTTGTCAATCGGCGGCAATCGGCATGTCGCGATCAGGCATCCGCCGCTGCAGCACCTATCTGGTGCGGTAGCGCAAGAGGCTGAATATCAAAAGAATTTATGGGCAGATATTGAAAGTGCGTCGTTGCCACTCAGGCAAAACCGACAATGTCACGAATGCGGATTCGATCCGCTGTGAGGAGTTCTCGTGCTGCTCGTTCGGCTTCATCACCTTGCCGATTTCGGATGGATTCAAGCAACAGCTGAGCAGCTTCGATGCTCAAGTTGCGTTTGCTGCGATCCTGCGTCAAGTCCGGAAGCACGAAAAGCGCAACCAGGGCGTCTTCGATTGACTTGTACAAAAGCGGGTTGTGCGATGCGGCGCCAAGCGCGAGATAAAACCTCGACTCGGCACAGCGCAGGGTGGCGGAGTTGTCTGCACACTTTATCGAGTTGAAGGCCGATTCAAGTGCTGCAATATCGGTGGGGGTGCGGCGAGCGGCAGCATGGCGAGCGGCTTGGGGCTCGTTGGCTTCTCGAAACTCCATAACCCGCATGACCATGGACGGATCGCGACTGATGCGTCGAGAGGACAACTCTCGTAGCGCGTCGATCTCGTTTAGGAATACTCCCCCGCGCGCGCCTCGGCGCACCACAAAGTAGTCTTCGGTTTCCATGACCCGCAGCGCTTCGCGCAACGTTACCCGAGACACACCCAACTGAATGGCGAGAGCCCGTTCGGGTGGCAGCTGCTCACCCGGGAGCAGCTGCCCGAGATGAACATGGCGGCGCAGTGCCTCGACGGTCAATCCGTAGGCTGATTGCTGTTGGACTGGTTGAAGACCCCAAAGCATCTGTCAAACCGCCGTAAACGTGTTGTCCACGAAAATTTCAGCGCCGTTGATGAAGCTGGATTCTTCACTGGCCAGGAACAAGGCGACATTAGCAACCTCTTCAGGTTCGCAGATTCTGCCCTGCATGATGTTCACATCCTGTTCGGAGGCAAAAATGCCATAAGCGCGCAATTGAGAAATTTCATGCTCGCCATGGCGCGTGCGCACAAAGCTTGGGCAAATGGTGTTGCTGCGAATGCCCTTGTCGCGGTATTCGACCGCAATCGCTCGGGCCAATTGATGCATGGCGGACTTCGAAGCGCAGTACAGGGATTCAAGGGGAGTGGCAGCGCGCACGGCAGAGGAACTGGTGCTGATAAGAACACCGTAACCCCGTTTGAGCATTCCCGGCAGAACAAGCCTGGTCATGAGGAATGCGCTCTTGGCGTTGTTCTCCATCATCTCATCCCATTCCTCGATACTGAATTCAAGGAAAGGTTTCACGATGATGATGCCGGCATGATTGAACAGAATGTCGATGCAGCCGAACTTCTCGATCGTGGCTTTTACGGCGAACTCGGCTTCATCGGCTTTGGAAACATCGGCGCAAACGAAGAACGCACTAAACCCTTGCTCGTTAAGTTCCTGTTCCAGCTTCCGACCGGCTTCTACATCGCGATCGACAATGGACACCTTGGCTGATTCGCGCGCGAACAATCGGGCAGAGGCTGCTCCTGCGCCGTTGGCGCCGCCAGAGATAATTGCTACGCGACCGGCGAGTCGACCTTGAGAATTGGTCATGCATCACAGCCTTGGAGGGTGGAGCGAGCCATGGTACTCGCGGGCTGATGGCCGATCAATAAAAGGTGGGGTTACCCCGAAAAACATAGGTAGGCATATGGGGCCTCCATTCCTCATGGGCCGGCCCCCTTGAAAAAATCCAAAATCTACTTCCAGTAGACTGCTTAGAGATTGCTACCTCAATAAGGCTGCGGGGGATGGTGTTTCTCCAATCTCAGTATTGAGGATGAAGTAATCGGGTGGACTGGCCCCTACAAAACCGGACACCTACACCCCCGTTAAATTAATGCCACTGCCAAGCGCCTAAACTCCCGGGGTGAGCGGAATTTCAGCGCTGTGTGGATACTCCTTGCTGTAATGCTCAAAGGCAATCGTCAGGTTGCGCAGTGCCATTTCCCTGTCAGGTTTGGGCATTTGTGCGACGTAATCCCGCTTGATCGTTTTAACGAAGTTTTCGGCCATGCCGTTGTTCTGAGGGCTGCGCAACTGTGTGGTCACCGGCTGCAAGCCGATCTGTCGGGCAAACAGTCGTGTCTGTTCGGCGATGTAGGCCGAGCCGTTAACGCTCAGCCATTGCACTGGTGTGACGGGCGGTTGCTCACCAAAGCGCTTTTCAATGACCTCCAGCATCAGGTCGTGAATATCATCGCCGCTGTAGCCTGTCGGGCTGGCCACCCAACCGATGGCTTCGCGGTCGCAGCAGTCCAGGGCGAAAATCACGCGCAGTTTGGCGCCGCCCCCACAATGAAACTCAAAGCCGTCAGAGCACCAGCGGGTATTGCTGGTTGCGACAGCAATTCTACCTTCGTGGCGGCGTGCCACACCGGGCTGTTTAATCCGTCACTCCAGCAGCAACTGGTGATCGCGCATCACGCGATAGACCCGCTTTACGTTGCTCGGCGCTTGGCTTTGTGATTCTCGCCGACAGTGCAGCAAACCCCACACACTGCGGTAACCATAGCTCGGCAACTCACTGATCTCAGTTAGAATCTCTTTGACCGCCAGCCAGGCATAGCATCCGCTGTAGCTCGCGAATCTGTTTGAGCGTATCAGCCGACTCAGAAGCCGGCACCATGCTCTCTCCCCGTACTGACGGCCGGAAAGATTGCCGCTCTGATAGAGTTGTGCCACCGAAACAGCTGGTTGGCGTTACCTCCATGCTGGCGAGCCATCACCGAGACGCTTTGTGCCGGTTGCAGGCTTTCGCGAACCATCGCCAGTTTTGCTCCGAGCTCCAGCGACGCCGCCGCTCTTGACCCAAAAGCTCCCCACTCTTATCGTTTCTATTAGTCATATACACAGTCGTTTGCCTATCCCTTATGTCAAGGGGAAACGGTGTCCTGTCTTTCACGGGGTTCCTCCATTTGTTTTCCAGGCGTAACGCGGTGAAACTAATTTCATTTGGTCGCGGGTATCTCAGTTTTTGTATGAAGTGAACATACTTTCGATGCGGCTGAGACTTTGATCAATCATCTTGTCGAGTGCACGTTTCAAAGGGTTAATCCAGAATGACTCGATATTCGGGATGGCCCTTAATTTCAGTCTCGATAAAAAATGTTCGCCCCGCAAACTCATGGGCCGGTTGCTGATTTGAGATAATCTGCTGTGCGGTAGTTACAAATAGCGTAGAGAAGTTGACACCACCAAACGCCGGACAGCTTACCTGTTGCGTCGGGGCTACAATGGCGGTGATGAAATCGCCATGAGGAGAGTACTGTGCAATTCGCGAGGCCCCCCATTGGGCATTCCATAGGTTGCCGTCAGCATCACAGACTGCGCCGTCGGGATTCAGCTCTTCGTCACGAAGGTCGACAAATACCTCAGGCCTCCCCTTTGGCCAGCCGTGCAGTGTCTCTAAGGGTTGCCGCCAAATGATTCGATGCGCGGTATCTGCGTAGTATGCACAACTGCGATCGGGTGCAAAACAAAGGGCATTGGGGATTGTGACGCCCCCTGTAAGCAGCCGTAATTTTCCTTGGTAATAGCGATAAATCGATCCTGCGTTGGGTTCTGCTTGTTTGCCCATTGTGCCCACCCAGAAACCACCCCAAGGATCAGCTCGACCATCGTTGGAGCGAGTGCTTGGGTTGTTCGACTCCAGAGGGTGGATGATTTTTGTCTTGCCGCTCAATATGTCAAATCTTAAAAGGTTCGATTCGCTGGCAATCAATAGGGTATCTCGGTCGATCCAGCCAGCTGCCGAGACGCATTCATCAAAAGACCAGCGTCGCAGAGTGTTTGTTTGGCGGGTATAGAGTGCCTTGCCTATTATGTCGAACCAAAACAGTTGCTCACGCTGTGGATGCCACAGCGGACCCTCGCCCAAGGCACACGGTGTATTATCAAAAACCTGCAACATCAAGCTGTACCTTCTTATATACGGCCACCATCGCTAATGCAGTGCTATCCAGCTGCGTTGCTACGGCCAAGTGTGTAAAGTGCTGAAGTGACGCCGAATCCTTGAGTTCCTACGACAATCCATTCGGTAGAGTCCTCAGTATTGGTACTGCCGGTGGAAAATTTTGAAAGGCCGGCGGGATTACCGTACGTAGGGCGGCGTTGACCAATGATGGGGGCAGGAAGTTATTCAGCCCGTCAACACCATTGGCCAGAGCCGTGGAGCAATCGTTGTCTCATGACCCCAAGAGATGAATGCATTTTTTCGCTTTAATCGCGCCAATGACAGCAGGTTCACAATTGGAATGGATAATCATACGGGCGCCTATTTGTGTTAAAATCTCTACTTCGTCAGTTGTCAGGGTGTTACTGGCACCCAATATTGCTCTGGCGTCAGATTGACCACCCGTTCGTCACTGGCGATAGAATCAAAGACCTGTCCATTATCCGACAGGGCCCAAGCGCGAAACTGGCTAGTTCCTCAATCAACAGTTATGCAGTCTGCGATTGTCATCCGGTCACTACCACTCCGCCGTCTACAACCATTGCTTGCGCGGTGATCATTCGGCTCGCCTGAGAGGCCAAAAATAAGGTGGCGTCGACGATATCGCGCGGAGCAAGATGATCTTTTAAGCACTGACGCTCCAGATGCGCTACTAGGTCCTCAGGTGTTGCCCACATATCAAGTTGTTTCTGAGTCAGCACCCAGCCGGGTAACAAAGTGTTGACGCGTATCCCATCAGGCCCGAGCTCACGAGCCAACCCCCGAGTAAGCCCGGTAATGGCTGCTTTCGAGGCGACATAACCTGGATATCCGGCATTGCCCATCATGTAGGAAATAGATGAGAAGTTGATGATCGAGCCGCAGCCCAACCGCTTCATGCCTGGAGCTACGGCCTGGGCCGTGAAGAAGTGAGGACGCAGATTGACGGACATGCCCATTTCCCATGCCTCGGGGGTGTAATCCTGCAGCGTATGACGCATATCATTGGCCGCATTATTGACCAGCACCGAGATTGGCCCATTGACTGCCGCCGCTTGAGCCATTGCATCTTGTAGCGCGCTAATATCGGATATGTCGCACTGGATGAACAAGGGCGCTACACCGTACTTATCTAGGATATCAGCGACAAAGGCGGACGCATCCGAACGCTGTACGAAGGCAACTTTGGCACCTTGCTCAATAAAACCTTCGGTTAATGAGGCCCCGATACCTGAGCCACCACCGGTGATGAATACGCTGGCGGCCTTTAAATCATGAAACGTGACAAATTTAGTCATTAATAAATCTCCGGAGGATTTAGGTAGGACTCTTTGCGAGCCTGAATGCCCAGATCATGAGCCCTGCCAACCTGCTTTATATACAACTTTACATGGTCGCAGCTGTACTGTGATTTTCGCGATTGCCGAAGTGCCATGTCTCCAGATCAAGTGCATCAACGGTAAGGAAGTTGTAGTTTGATGTCTTATAATCCTCAGGGGCGAACAAATAAAACTTGGCATTAATCTTCAGGTTCTCTGGCTCATACCCCTTGATGAAAATCTCGAGAGCGGCTTTGGGCGCTGTATCCGATATATCGTTATTGATGGCAAGCTTTATACCAGATGTGTTCGAGCTGAGGAACGGAACAGCCAGCAACGTAGCCGTACCATCCTTGAGTATCTTGTTGTTGTTTTTCATGAGGCTTTCCTTGAGCTACTCACCAAGAGCAGAGTGGATTTGTTGGTCGAATATGACCAATCGTAATTTTGTCATCTCCCATATAGTGGGATGCATGTTCAACTATTGAAAATATGCGCGACAACCCCTATGGTTGTCAACAGCTTCGGCCCAGGCAGTCTCGACAAGTCGTAAAGGGTGGCAATGATCAGTAAAAACAGTGACGAAACCGTAGATAAAGCATTGAGCTTGCTCGGCAGTGTTTTTGTCGGCCGACCTGTACGATTTATAGGGCTGCGAGCCGGAAGTGAACCCCCTAAGGCAACCCTTTACCGATTGCTGAAAAACTCAGCGAGTCAGGAGGTGTTGGCCTGTGACCGAGACCGTCAATCTTATAGTTTGAACGTATGGTTAGTTCCGCATGGTTCATGCTGCGTGGCACCAGTCGTCTCTGGTGCCAATCGCTTGGTCGTTGCTGGAGAAGCTCTCACTGAACGTCGGAGAAACAATGCATCTGGCCCAACTCGACCATGGGCAGGTTCTATATGTTGATAAACGCAATCTGGCTTCTTCTGTCACATGTTCTAGGATGCAGGGAAAGTGGGGCTGGCTTACTGCGCCGGAATAGGCAAGGTTATGTTGGCCTTTTTAGATGTTTATTAAAGGCGCGAGTAAATGATCATGCAGCAGGTTCTTCACGTATTCACACCAGAACCACTTGCCACTGTGGGCTCTCTGTGTAAAGAGCTGGCGCAGATCCGTGCCGACGGGGTGTCCTTTAATCGTGAAGAGTACGAGTCCGGTATCATTTGCATTGCTGCCCCCGCCTATAGACCACGTACCGTGTACTCGTAGGGCTGTCGATCACAACGTCGATACAATATTTCGCGTTTGAAGTGTTAGAGTATTTCAAGCCAGATATAATCTAGACCGCCAAGGATATAGCCTTACAATCCGAGCACTTTGAGTGCCGGGCTGTAAGTGACCTCCCACCTAATATAATTTAAATGCAGGTATTGAGCTGTGCCTGAAATAGAGATTTTTGACCACCTACCAACAGGTGAAGCTATTCAGCGTCACTGGTTAAAGCGCGGAAAATTGCGTGTTGCTGTTCTTTCTTATGGGGCGACGTTGCAAGATTTGCGGCTAGAGGGTGTTGGGCACTCTTTGGTTTTGGGGGCGACGAATATCGAACCCTATCAGGGGGTGATGGAGTATTTTGGTGCTACCGTTGGACGTGTCGCCAATCGTATTGCACAAGGGCGTGCAACGATAAACGGGAATAGCTATCAACTTGATCAAAACAATCTTGGTAAGCATCTACTTCACGGCGGTTCTGACGGTTGTCATAAAAAAATATGGTGTATCACTGAGGCTGATCACGAACATGTGACTTTACGACTAAGTATGGCAGATGGGCATATGGGTTTTCCTGGAGCTATTGATGCATGCCTTACTTATCGGATCGTTGGGTCGGATACGCTAGAGCTGGATGTTGAGGTGTGCTCGGATGCGAACACGCTATGTAATTTTGCTCATCATAGTTATTACAATTTGGACGGTTCTGAAAATATTCTGGACCATGAGTTGCAGGTAAGTGCCAAGCATTACTTGCCCGTTGATGGGGAACTGATCCCGACGGGTGAGATTGCTGTTGTACGTGAAACGCGTTTTGATTTTAATACAATTCGCCCGATACGTAACGGGGCTCCACATCTTGGTTATGATCAAAATCTCTGTTTGTCTCGCGCACCTCAAACAGTTCGGCGTGTAGCAAGCCTTAGAAGTCCGAAATCTGGAGTCACCATGCATCTGGAGACTACCGCTCCAGGACTGCAAATATATGATGGGCAGCACATCGAAACGGGTTCAGCTAAAACTTTAAGTGATACGGCTTATGGTTCTTTTGCGGGTATCGCACTCGAACCACAGGATTGGCCCGATGCAGTTCATCATCCCGGCTTTCCAACCACCCTTCTTGAGCGTGGTGGCGTATATCGGCAAAAAAATCGCTGGATATTTGAGCAACCTACTATTCTCAAGCAATGTAGTGAACGAACTAGAACTTAGTTATTTATGGGGGGCTAAATTAGCTAGGTATTGGTTTAGGCCATTTATCAGCAGTGCGGGTCACTACGACGTCTCCGGTTGCGCTCAGCTCGAAATTGTTCGTGTGGCCTTCCGTGTTCCTGTCCTGGGCATGGATCGTTGTGCACAAGACGTTGCTAGCGGCCTACGGTCATGTGGTGTTGAACTCTGATCGGCGCCGCTGCTTAAGAGCTTGCGGCTGCCGGCAATGTTATGGGCTCACCGCGAAGAATGTGTGAAAGATGAACCGTCTGTCCGTTGCCGATAGGGCGCGTGTCAAGGGCAGGAGTGGTCAGTTGACGCCGGCGCTACGAAGCTGGTGTGAGCGTTATGAGCAAATTCAAACATGCGCAGGTACGCTGGGTTTGCATCGAAACACGCGGCGTTTTCGGATGGAGAGGATTTCAGTGATCACCGAAATGGGTCTGAACTAGATGGATGACTTGATAGCCTTGTACCTGGGTGTGCAACGGAGTGAGATGCGATGTTTCGTAAGCTTAAAGCAGGCGCTACAAACAGAAGCTTTTGGACTGTTGTATTTAAATAGACCATGGCAGTACGGGGGCGGGAAGTGCCCCGCAAACGCCTGTGTTAGCAAGCCCCGCCCTTAAGGGTGGTCATTTCTTCGCAATTTTGACTCCGTCCAGCACTTACGTATCTCGAGAATTGCGGAAAGGCAATTCATGAGGGCTTCTACGAGTTCTGGATCGAAATGTTGAGCGTTTACACGACGGATACGGCTATGACCATTTTGATTTCTCAAGCGTTTATGTGCTGATGGCTGGCCTGGTCGGAGGTTGCCTGCTGCTGTCCTGGACGTTACTTCGCTCGGCCCCGGCTCGTAAACCCTGCGCCCCCAACGTCGCTGATTCAAGGGAGCTTCCTGTCGTTGCTCAATCCGCCACTCGTTACGAACCCTAGAAAGGATCAAACTATGCAAGCTGCACTACTGGGCGAAGCGCATCGCGCCATCGAAAAAAAACTACCCGAACGCGGCAGCGACTATCGCCTCGGTTATCACCTGTCACCTCCGGCAGGATGGATGAGGACTGGTCTGCTTTCGCGGTGAGTACCATGTGTTCTACCAACACCATCCTTACTCGGCGCAGTGGGGGCCGATGTACTGGGGGCATGCCAAGAGTCGCGACCTGGTGCATTGGGAGCATCTGCCCATAGCGCTGGCACCCAGCGATGCCTATGACCGGGGCGGGTGTTTTTCAGGATCGGCGGTGGTCGCGGACGATACGCTGTATCTGATCTACACCGGACATGTCTGGCTGGGGGAGCCGGGTGATGACCAGAGGATTCACCAGGTCCAATGCCTGGCCAGCAGTACGGATGGCATCAACTTCACTAAACATGGGTCAGTCCTCGAAACACCGCCGGATCCACACGTCATGCATTTTCGCGACCCAAAAGTCTGGAAGCGAGACGGGCGATGGTGGATGGCACTTGGCGCTCGTCAAGGAGACGACCCACAACTCTTACTCTATCGCTCCGAGGACTTGCATCACTGGGAATACCTGGGCTGTGCCCTGCAAGGTCTACGTGAACCAGACGGCTACATGTGGGAGTGTCCGGACCTGTTCGAGCTCGATGGTTGCGAGGTTTTTCTTTATTCGCCGCAAGGTCTGAAGCCCTGTGGTTACGATAATTGGAACAAATTCCAGAACAGTTATCGAATGGGTCAATTAGACGACAGCGGTTGCTTCATCGAGTGCGGCAAGCAACGCGAACTCGATAACGGTCACGACTTTTATGCTGCGCAGACCCTGCTGGCGCCCGACGGGCGCCGCCTGCTTTGGGCATGGATGGATATGTGGGACAGCCCGATGCCAAGCCAAGCGCAACACTGGTGTGGCGCGCTGACGTTGCCACGTGAGTTGAGCCGTGACGGCGAACGGCTACGCATGCGTCCAGCCCGCGAGCTGACAGCGCTACGCCAGTCACGACGAGTGCTGCAGATCGGGGCGATTGAGTCTCGCAGTTGCACGCTTGATGTGTGGGGTGCCCTGCTGGAGTTTGAGCTTGAACTGGATCTGGCTGGCAGCACCGCTGAGCGCTTTGGCCTGGCGCTGCGCTGTAGCGAGGACCGACAGGAGCGCACTTTGCTGTACTTCGATGCCATGGCCCGACGCCTGGTGCTCGACCGGTAATACTCGGGCGCTGGCGTGAGCGGCGTTCGTAGCGTGCCGGTCACCTCGGAGCAAACCCGGATCGCGCTGCGGATTTTTCTCGATCGCTCATCCATCGAGGTGTTCGTCGACGACGGCGCCTATAGCCTTACCAGCCGGATTTATCCACGGCCCGACAGCCTCGAGGTCAGCGCTTTCGCAATCAATGGGGTAGGGGGATTCGGGGAGACTTCTGTCTGGAACCTCGCCGATCTCCAACTCTGAAGATACATGACGTGTCACCTGTGCAGTCTGCTGCCAGGCATCATGTCATGCTTTTATCAAGCATGACATGATGCCCCTTCAGACAAGCAAGGGTGCCCGCGAATGGCTTCAGTTAAAGAGGTCGCAAGGCTGGCGGGGCCATCGTCACTGGCGTCCAGTTTCGCACGGTCGAAATTCCCCAGGTACTGTGCAGCCTGCCGCTGCTACTGAGTAATAGCATAAGATTAGACCCAGATGTCGCCCAGCTTTCCGTAATAGACCAGCAAGCCGATCCCTTGAATAGTGGTCGCCGAAGCGATTGCACCAAGCACGCCAATGGAAACAAAGACCATGACGTAACCGGTGATCTTGAGCATCACCTTGGCCAGCTCTTTAGCGTGAGTCGTCGTGAGGTTTTCAGCTTGCCGAACGATTGTAGAAAGTTGCTTGGAGGCTAAAAAGGTAGTACGGTTCTACTTTGTTTTATTTTTACTTCATTATTTTGTGATACAATGTCGCGATGGTGTAAGTTAATTTATTTAATGGTTGTTTGGTAGTATATATGTCTCTGAAAGTAATAGCGAAAAACCTCGGGTTGTCTATCACGGCCGTCAGTCGAGCGCTCAATGGTTACAGTGATATTTCTGAAGAAACACGTAATATTATCAAGGCAGAAGCCGAACGAATTAGTTATCAGCCCAACACCAATGCGCAACGTCTGAAAAAAGGAAAAAGTGATGCTGTCGGTTTGATTTATCCTTATGCCTCTTCGTTGAGTAGTGACTTTTTTTTTGCGATGGTTGGCGCCATAGGTCATCATCTTGCAAAACAAGGTGTTGATCTTCTTCTGATAACAGACGATCAGCAGGATGATTACCAACCATTTATTCGTCTGATCGAAGGGGGACGCATTGATGCGCTCATTGTTGCGCATACCCTTGAGCAGGATCCAAGGCTCGCGTTGTTGCAGCAAAAAAAGATGCCATTTCTCGCACTGGGGCGTAGCCAATTGCCCCAGCCTTACGCCTGGTTTGATTTTGATAATAGGCTTGGTCTTGAGATGGCGACTGAACACCTTATTTCTTTGGGGCATCGACGTATCTCGTTGTTAAGTCAAGACTGTCAACAAGCCTTTGTTATGCAGCGACGTCAGGGTTATTGCGATACGCTTAAGCGGCACAACTTGCCTTCTTCCATATTTTTGAAGGCTGTAGATGTGACGCGTCGTGCTGGGTACCGAGCGACACTGGATTTGCTGGCATTACCTGATCCGCCAACAGCGATTATTAGTGACGGTAACGTTCATGGTGAAGGAGCAGTAGCTGCGCTGCATGATGCGGGGCGTCTGACCGGGCCCGATGCTGTGGCAATAATCGTTTACGACGGTTTGCCTGAGGATTGCCTAACGGGGATCGATGCCACAGCAATTATCCAAGCAACTCGCGAAGTTGTCGGCAATCAAATTGCACAAATGACATTAGCGCTAATGGCTGGTCAGCCTGTTGATAAGCTCCAGATGTTATGGGAACCCACTCTGCGTCAGGGGACGACAACTTTTGCGCTGACACACTGATATTGTATCGATGTTTTCATCCCTTCAAATGCGGTCATTGTTTTTTATTCGAATTGGCTGCGATAATTAGTGATTTTTTTAGATGCCAAATCATACATCTCATAAAACTAAGTTGATTATTTAAAGGTGAGCGTCAAGACACCTTTCTGAGTGGAATAAAAGCTATTCAAGACTCGGGAATTACGGTGTTTGTAGGTAAGCGCTCCATGAGTCTCATATTTAAAGCGCGTAGCTGATCCCGGATGCTTTGCCCCCGAATCCTTTCAGGAGCCAGCACCTTATGATGCGACCCGACGCCAAAGTCGAAAAAGACTATCTCTACCCAAGCCGGTGGACTTCCGAAAATCCATCGACGATCTGGTCGCCCTGGTCGAGCTGAATATCAACGTCGCCGTGTTGGATCTCGTGCTTTTCGTCTTCCTTAACAAACCCCGCAACCGCGTGAAGATACTATATTGGGGTGTGTCACGAACGCTGGGGTAAGCCAGTGATGCTGTATCAAAGATGGGAGTAGGTCTCCCGGAGTCTGCTTGCAGGAGCTGGCTCAAGCCGCCCGGTTCTGCTGCATTCAAAAGGCGTGGGGGTGAGCGGTCGTTGGAAAAGGCGCCGATAACGACGACGGGTACGTATTAAGAAGATGAGCGTGTTGCCGCTGACCGAAAACTGACCCAGTAAAGGCTGTTCTGCCGACTGAAAACTGACCCAGGTGTTCAACTGCTTCTGCTCACTTTTCGAGCAGGAGAACACAGGGTGATCAGCATGGAAATGTTGGGAAAAATCCGGCGGATGTACTTCCGCGACAAGCTCTCGCTGCATCAGATAGCCAAGCGTACCGGACTGTCGAGAAACACCATTCGAAAATGGGTCAGAGCACCCGAAGCCACCCAGCCGGCGTACCAACGGTGCGCAACCTTCAACAAACTCAGTCCATTTCACGAGACGCTGGAGCAGGCGCTCAAGGCCGATTCGTTTCGGGCAAAGCACAACCGCAGGAGTGCCAAAGCACTCTTCGAACAGATCAAGGCCGAGGGGTACGACGGCGGCTACAGCCAACTCACCGCCTTTATACGCTCGTGGCGCGGCGAGCAAGGCAAGTCTTTACGAGCCTTTGTGCCGCTGACCTTTGCACTCGGGGAGGCCTTTCAATTCGACTGGAGCGAAGAAGGTCTGCTGATCGGCGGACTGTTCCGACGCATCCAGGTCTCCCATATGAAGCTGTGCGCCAGTCGCGCATTTTGGTTGGTTGCGTATCCCAGCCAAGGCCACGAGATGTTGTTCGATGCCCATACCCGCTCGTTTGGCGCGTTAGGTGGGGTGCCGCGTCGCGGCATCTACGACAACATGAAGACCGCTGTCGACAAGGTCAACAAGGGTAAGGGCCGCACGGTCAATGCTCGGTTTGCCGTGATGTGTGCGCACTACCTGTTCGACCCGGACTTCTGCAACGTCGCTTCCGGCTGGAAAAAAGGCATCGTTGAAAAGAACGTCCAAGACAGCCGACGGCGCATCTGGCTCGATGCTCAAAACTGCATGTTCCACACCTTCGAGGAATTGAATGCCTGGCTCGGCCAACGCTGCCGTGCGCTCTGGGGCGAACTGCTACACCCGCAGTACAACGGGCTGACCGTGGCGGACGTCCTGGAGCTGGAACGCGCTGAATTGATGCCGATGCCGACTGCCTTTGATGGCTACGTCGAGCGCACCGTACGTGTCTCCAGCACCTGCCTGATCAGCGTGGCGCGAAATCGCTATTCGGTGCCGTGTGAGCGGGTCGGCCAGCGGGTCAGCAGCCGTTTGTATCCTTCCCGGGTGGTGGTCATCGCCGATGAAACGACGATTGCCAGCCACGAGCGTCTGTTTGATCGAGATCAGGTCAGTTTTGACTGGCAGCATTACCTCCCGCTTATCGAACGCAAGCCTGGAGCGCTGCGCAATGGCGCTCCGTTTGCTGATCTGCCGAAGCCGTTGCAGCTGCTAAAACGCGGTCTGAGGCGTCACGCCAATGGTGATCGAGTCATGACGCAGGTACTGGCGGCTGTTCCCATCGCCGGGCTCGACGCCATATTGGTGGCTGTGGAGTTGGTACTTGAATCAGGCAGCTTGAGTGCTGAGCACATCCTGAATGTCCTGGCTCGACTGACATCGACAGCAGCCCCTCCGTCCGCCGAAACCAGCCTTCAACTCAAGATAGCGCCTGTCGCCAATACGGCACGCTACGACCGGCTCCGTACCACCGATGAGGAGACTCGCAATGCGTGATCTTATGGCGGAACTCAAAGAACTGCGTCTGCATGGCATGGCCAGCGCCTGGGAAGAACTAGCCTCGCAAGGAGAAGCTTCGACGGCATCCTCGAAATGGCTACTTGAGCATCTTCTCCAACAAGAACATGCGGATCGAGCGGTGCGCTCAGTGAACCACCAGATGAACATGGCCAAACTCCCCATGCATCGTGATTTGGCCAGCTTCGACTTCAGCGCTTCCAGCGCAGATGCCCGCCTGATCAGGGATCTGTCCAACCTGGAGTTCACCGATACCGCGCAGAATGTCGTGTTCATCGGCGGGCCTGGAACAGGCAAAACACACCTCGCCACCGCCTTGGCTGTGTCCGGGATCACGACGCATCACAAACGCGTGCGCTTCTACTCCACAGTGGATCTGGTCAATCTGCTGGAACGCGAAAAGTACGACGGCAAGACGGGCCGCATCGCTCAAGGGCTGCTACGAACAGACCTGGTGATACTCGATGAACTGGGGTATTTGCCCTTCAGCCAGAGCGGTGGTGCCCTGTTATTTCACCTGCTATCCAAGCTGTACGAGCACACCAGCGTGGTGATCACCACCAACCTCAGCTTCTCGGAATGGTCGAGCGTGTTTGGTGACGCCAAGATGACAACGGCGTTGCTGGATCGGCTGACACACCACTGCCACATCGTCGAAACGGGCAACGAGTCCTACCGCCTGCAGCACAGCAGCTTGGTCGCCCAGACCAAGATCAAATCACGTGAACGAAAGCGCAAAGACAATGATGGTGCCGAGGACGATGAGCTGTTTTGATCTGCACCAAAAATACCCTGCCGCATGCCCACATGCGGTGGGGCTTTAATGCCTCTTCCTCCGGGACACGACTGCTAAGCTTATCCACAATTGCTGATGCCAAAATCAGCAATCCGCCCTGGGTCAATTTTCAATCGGCAGGGTGGGTCAGTTTTCAATCAGCGCCGACACCATTACAGGATGGCGTTCGCTTTTTCCTCGTTCCTTCGCCCGCACCGCCATGGGCAGTTTTTACAAACGGCTTTCCCTGACGGGAGCGATACGGGATTTCCACGTTCCGCCTACTGAAGTGCGTCGGGTTAGGTGCCTGCTATCGACCGGGAGGTATGTGGGTCACGACTGCGTAGTAGAAAGACGCAGTTCCCACCTCCAGCACCTTTTGGTTCGAGCGTGTAAGCCATTTCCGCTCGTTCAACTTAACGATCGTTGCGCAGATTCACGTGCGTTCACCATACCGACTATCTAGCACTTGTCCGGCTATGGCTGCCAGAAGGGTACGCCTCTCACGATTGGTACCCCGCACCTTGCGGCGCCTCGTTACATTGTCAAAGGCGCTCTTGATTCAGCCTTCTAGATTCACCCGGTGACACGGGCGGTTCCCTTCAAGGGGAACAACTTCTGTAAGCGACTTCGTGTCGCACTTCGACCAGGTTGTTGTCGATGGGGCCGTAATCCAGGGCTTTGGCCGTGGCTGATCCGTTGGGCACATGATCACGCTGGGCCTGAATCCACTCATGTAGCGTTTAAGCACAACCGAGCACCGCCTTGACCCGCGCCAGTGCGGTGTCGGTGCCGGCTCGCACGCCAATAGGCTCGGTCGCACGCCAAATGGAGTCGATGCGCATCAACGCACGAGTTCTTGCAGAAAAGCGCTACGCGCCGCTGCATTTTCTGCCGGCCAACTCACAGGGATTACGCCTTTGAATGTGGCACTTCGATTCGGATCTCGGTAGGAAGGGCTTGATGCATCGACTTTAGTGCCGCCGCCCTAACCGGGATGAAAGTGGTTTGAAGTGTCAGCCGGCGTATGTGCCCGAGTCCATTCACAAACGACGGTGGCGCTCAGATTGTGCATTGGAGCGACGGTGGCAATCAAGGTGTCAGGCTCCGTACATTCGGCAATGACCTGGGCATTGAAGGACTCGGAATTGGATTGTGTCCGCTTAAAAAGGCAAAAAATGGTGTCGCTCAAAATTTAGGTGTCCACCTTCGCCTGAGGCGACGGCGTCGTAAATACGTATTGTCCAGATGGTGCACTTAAACGTTTAAGTGCTAGCATGGCTTCGTCAACTGCATGATGGAGCCTAAGATGACCGCTGATATCGTTCGACTGAGCAGCGCAGATGCCGATCTGGTAGTCCGTTGCCGCCCTTATACTGAAATACTCTATTGGGGGCCCAAACTCAGGAGATTCTCTCCCGAAGATGTCGTTTCATTACAACGACCTGTGGCTAATGGAAAACTGGACGTTGACCTTCCTTTAACCTTTGCAATGGAATACGGGCGTGGCCAATTTGGTTCGCCGGGGATTGAAGGTCACCGGGGTGGGCGCAATGCTTCACCAGTGTTTACAACACTAAAAGTTGAAGCCAGCGATAGCTCGCTGATCGTGATCAGTGAAGATGAACAGGCATCATTGCAGCTGATCAGCGAGCTTCGACTAGAACCGCAAACGGGTGTACTGCAGATACGTCATACGCTGAAAAACCTCCACCATCAGGCATGGGAGCTTGAGCGCCTGGCGGTAACACTGCCTGTACCAGAACGTGCCGTTGAGGTCATGGCATTTCATGGACGCTGGTTGAGAGAGTTTCAGCCGCACCGGGTTAAGTTGGAACATGGCGGCTTCATCCAAGAGAGCCGGCGAGGACGAAGCTCGCACGAATACTTTCCAGCTTTTGTGGTCGGAGAGGCCGGTTTCAGCGAACAGCACGGCACGGTATGGGGAGTTCATCTCGGCTGGAGTGGCAATCACCGTTTGCGGGCAGATGTAAAAACTGACGGACGCAGGGTAGTGCAGGCTGAGGCGCTCTATTTACCAGGTGAGATTAGCCTGGGGGAGGGAGAGACATGTTCGACGCCCTGGGTGTATGCCGCATTCTCTCAGAATGGATTAAACGGTATGAGTCAGGCTTATCATACTTATCTGCGTCAGTCCCTGATCCGTTTTTCTGGGAGTCAAGCACGGCCCGTACATCTCAATACCTGGGAAGGGATCTATTTTGATCATGATCCAGCTTACATTATGCAAATGGCCAGCAAAGCTGCTGAGATCGGTGTAGAACGTTTCATTATTGATGATGGCTGGTTTCGTGGACGCAATCATGACCAAGCGGGTTTAGGTGACTGGTACCTGGATGAAGAAAAATACCCTCAGGGTTTAATGCCTGTTATCGAGCATGTACATGCGCTGGGCATGTCTTTCGGTATCTGGGTAGAGCCGGAAATGATAAACCCGGACTCTGATCTATTTCGCGCGCATCCCGACTGGGTGTTGCAACTGCCGGGTTATCAGCAACCTACTGGGCGGTATCAGTATGTGCTGGATCTAAGTCATCCCGAAGTGTTTGATTATCTCTTAGAGCGGTTGAGCTGGTTGTTAAGCGAACATCCCGTTGAGTACGTAAAATGGGATATGAATCGCGAGCTAGTACAGCCGGGTCATGAAGGTAAGCTGTCCGCTGATGCGCAAACCCATCAATTCTACCGCCTGCTTGATGAGTTAAACTGGCGTTTTCCGCATGTTGAAATCGAATCTTGTGCTTCTGGCGGCGGGCGTATTGATTATGGCGTGTTGGCGCGAACTCAGCGTTTCTGGGTTTCCGACAACAACGACGCACTCGAACGACAGGCTATTCAACGTGGCATGAGTTACTTCTTCCCCCCTGAAGTAATGGGTCAGCACATTGGTCACCGTCGTTGTCACGCAACGCAAAGGCAACATTCCATCGGGTTTCGGGGGCTGACCGCATTGTTCGGTCATATGGGTATCGAACTTGACCCTATTCAATCCGATGATGAAGAGTTAGAAGGTTATCGTCATTATATCAAACTGCATAAAGCACTCCGTCCTTTATTACATAGTGGTACCACGTGGCGATTAGATATGCCCGATAATACGGTTCAGATCAGTGGTGTCGTTAGCCAGGACCAGACGTGTGCTGTGTTTTTAATGGCTCAGTTACAAATGCTGAATTATTCGCTGGCTGGCAATGTGCGTTTTCCTGGACTTTTGCCGGACACGCAATATCAGGTCAGCCTACTGGATGGTCCGGAAATAAAAACTGTACGCGAGGGCGGAGGCGCGATGCGAGAACTGCCATCTTGGTTGCGACAGCCAATTGTAGTTTCTGGTGACTGGCTGATGCAAGCGGGTCTGGCCCTCCCGGTACTAATGCCGGAAAGTGCATTGTTGATCAACATAATTAAAGTCTAACCATTAGGTTCTCAGGTACTCACGATGTTAAACGATGGCTTTGGCGATCGTTTAATATAAGACAATTATAAGAAAGGGTGTAATGAACATGAATGCAGCATCTTGTCACTATAGAAGTAATCGCAATTTCTGGGTATTTGGTGCATTTTTCTTTATTTATTTTTTTATTATGGCCACCTGCTTTCCATTCTTGCCGATATGGTTGCATGAAGTTGTTGGGCTAAACAAAACAGAGACCGGGATTGTTTTTTCAAGTTTGTCTTTTTTTGCAATAATTTTTCAGCCAGTTCTTGGCGTTCTGTCTGACAAGCTGGGTGTGAAAAAATATCTGTTGTGGGTTATAACGGTTTTGTTGTTATTTTTTGCCCCGTTCTTTCTTTATGTTTTTGCCCCCGTATTAAAGGTTAACGTCGTCCTTGGTGCGTTGTTGGGCGGTTTGTATATTGGATTTGCCTTTAACTCCGGGGCTGGAGCTATCGAAGCTTATGTCGAACGTATCAGTCGCCAAAGCGCTTTTGAATATGGTAAGGCTAGAATGTTTGGGTGTTTCGGTTGGGGGGTCTGTGCGTCAACTGCTGGGATCTTATTTAGTGTAAATCCAGATATTGTGTTCTGGATGGGGTCTGGCGCGGCAGTTCTTCTTGTTGTCCTGCTGTTAATAGCGAAAACTGATAAAAGTCAGATGGTTGCTATTAATAATGTGCTGGGAGCCAATGCATCTAAATTCAAGATAAAACTGGTAAGTGATCTTTTCAAACAGCGCGAGTTTTGGCTGCTGGTACTGTATGCGGTGGGTGTGGCATGCATTTATGATGTGTTCGATCAGCAGTTTGCCAGTTTTTTTAAATCTTTTTTTGATTCGCCAGAAAGAGGCAATGTTGTGTATGGGTTTGTCACTACTGGCGGTGAAGCAGCAAATGCATTAATCATGTTTTTTTCTCCATGGATCATTAGTCGAATCGGAGCAAAAAACGCCTTGCTGGTGGCCGGTGGGATTATGTCAATTCGAATCCTTGGGTCATCAATTGCAACGACCGTTGCGGAGGTTGTTTTTCTTAAAATGCTGCATGCATTTGAAGTGCCGTTTCTGTTGATTGGAATATTTAAATACATATCCAATGTCTTTGATTCACGTCTTTCGGCGACAATTTATCTGGTTGGATTCCAGTTTTCAAAACAACTCATGTCAATTTTTTTATCTTCAATGACCGGCAATATGTACGACCGCATCGGTTTCAATAATACCTATATGATTCTTGGGTTTATTGCACTGACCTTTACGGTGTTGTCAGCATTTACACTTACAGGAAACACAAAAAAGAAAGCAGCGTGTGCGCTGGCGACCTAATTCAGAAAGTCTTTATAGTGTTAATTGTCATATAGGGTATTGTCATATAAAGGAACAAGATAATGAGACTTTTCCCGTTATTCATTAGTGTCGTCCTGTTGGTGAGCGGCGTGGCCCAAGCGCAGGTAATGAGCGTTGAGGACAGGCTTATGTCCTTGGAGCAGCGTGTCAAAACAGCAGAAAAAAGAGCTACCCTAGCTGAGAGTGAGGTATTGCAGCTGAAAAAAAACATCACCATGATTCCACAGGAGAGATTAGTATCTGGAATGGTTCCGTCGTTAACGGCTGGTGATGTTGTTAACTCAGAAACGACAGCGAATGAGAAAATGCCGGAAATCAGATTGCGCGGATACGGTGATTTGAAACTATATGGCGACGTCGAGTTCAACGTCGATGCCGCCAGTCAATCTGGCCAGTTGACATCATTAAAAAACCGCTCAGACGGTAAGGCTTGGCGACCTGGTTCTACCGAGCGCTGGGACGTCAATGGTCGTGTTCTTATTGGCCTTGACGGTTATCGACGCCAAGATAACGGTCGTTATGCTGGATTCAGCGTCCAGCCTTTAGCAAATGTGAATGGCAAAATGGGAGTCGATGACGCAGCTTTCTTCTTCGGTGCCGAAAAGGACTGGCAGGCTAAGATTGGGCGCTTCGAGGCCTATGATTTATTTCCGCTTAACCAGGATACCTTTGTTGAATATTCGGGGAACACAGCTAACGATTTGTATGCTGATGGATACGGTTATATTTACATGATGAAGGAAGGGCGGGGACGTAGCAGTGATGGTGGCAACATTATGTTGAGTAAGTATCTTGGGAAATGGTATTTAGAAGTCAATGCCTTATTCGAAGATGGAACTTCGCTTTACTCTGAAGGTGAATACCATGGAAATATTTTGGAGAATAAGAAAAACGCTATCTATGTAAGGCCAGTTGTTGCTTGGAAAGCAGATGCTTTTTCTGCTGCCATAGGCATCGAGCACAATATTATCAGTAATGCCTATGGATACACTAATTCTAGTGGAGAGTGGAAAGACCAGTCGAGGCGTACAGGCTATGGTGCTACCCTGGGCTGGAATACAAAAAACAATGATCCTGAGAATGGCGTTCAAATTAATATTAATACCGCATATATGGATGCGACGGACGAGCAGGATTTTACCATTGGAACTAACGGCCTATGGCGTAAATTCGAGCTGGGGTATATATTTGCCCACAACGAGATCAACAAATTCAATGCGGAAGTAAATAACGATGCTTTGAGTGATTCTCTGACGAGTCCGGGAAGATACGATATACATACAGTTCATGCGTCTTATCTTGTTCCTAATGTTTTTGACATGGAGAATTTCAATTTGTACCTGGGAGGATATGTCTCGTATCTGCAGAAGGAAAGCAAGGGGCAACTCGTAAATGGAAGCAATGATGAGCGATTTGGTCTGCGGGCAAGATTTAAGTACATGTTTTAGTATGTTTTATATTTCTACAGAGTGCCCTTTCGGTCGAAAGTGTGGTCGCCTGTAGTGATGTTGGATTTTAGTGCTCTTAGCATAAGATATGTAAAGGTTATGTTGGGTTCCTTTTGATAGTGGTAATGAGAGGTGCATTGATCTGGATATCTGTGCATAGTATGAAATCAACATCTAATACTATGCATAGATATCTTTATCGTTGGAGAGATTAGGCGCATCCCTGGACACTCAATGCTGGCGAAAGCGAACGCAACTGGAATGCCTTACAAAACTGTACTCTAAGTAACACCCGCCTGCATTGAACACGGCCACCAGCCTGCAAGTGGCCACCGGCGTGTACTTAGGCATCATCTGGGCCATTGAAACCCCGACCGCGGGATCGTCGAGCCGGAAGCCTGCATCAGTTTTTCTTCGAGTTGCACGATGGCCCAGTCGGCATAAGGATCGTCCTGGGCCGCGATTTGTTTGATCAGGTTGGTGACGCTGATGTAGCCGGCCATACCCATGATCGAGTGGACGCCTTCGCGTGCGGTTCGACCTTGCCAGATACGGGCGGCGTGGTGAGTGTGCAGGGTCAGGGTGATGCTGCTGCGCAATGAACCAAAGTTGAGTTGATAGTGATCGGCCACGGTGTTGTCCTCGCATAGGCTTCGACGGAAACGTTGCGACAGATGAAGGTCAAGAGCAGCCAAAAAGCTGAATGCGGTCTGTTCGGTTTGGTGTGAGAGGGTTAATTTCGGAGGCGTTCGCGAGTGACGCTGGTGAATCATCTCCATGGATGGCGATGGCCGTATCGCTCGGATTGCGCAGGTTCAGACTTTTGCGATCTCACATTAGACGTCAGTAGATTTGGTGCCACTGGCATCAAATCTACTGACGTCCAGAGCGTTTGCCGCTCAGTTGGCGTAGCTCATTCAGGCACGCTTGGGCGAGGGCGGAAGCGGGTTCGCCCTGTTGTCGGGACGGGCGTGACGGTGCTGTTGGGGGCGGTTCTGCAACGGGTGAAGGCTTTGTCTGAGCTGCCCAAGGACGAAAGTCGCCTTTCAGTGCGCGCTGTATCAGGCCCATCAGATAGGCCGCTGGCTTGCGAATACCTCCTGCCGTACAGCGTGCACCCGCTTCGTTGAGCACCGCCTGACGATCCGCTGGTTTGAGCTTGGTCAGCGCCACGGCGACGGCCTGACGCTCGCTTGGACTCAGGTGCAGCGGCTCGGGCCAGTGAAGGTTATCCACCGCTGGGGTCGCGCGCGGTACAGTACAAGTACTTTCTTTTAGTACAGTACAGGCGGCGTTCGGATTCCGAACGGGGCCGGAAACAATGGCGTTCAAGCTTGGTTCGGATTCCGAACGAGGGCCTGCACGATTCCGAACGCGGTGATCGCCACCCAGTTCGGAATCGTGTAAGGCGTCCTCAGTTGCGAGATCCAATCCTTGCTGCGTCCAGTGTTCGCCCCAGCTGTCGAGCCGCGTCGGTAGTCGACCCTGATCGATATCCGTGTCTTGGCGGATTTCTTCCAGAACATGCTGAGCAACAATGCGCACAGCCTTGGTCGCATGACAGAGGGCATGTCCGACCAGTTCCAGGTAGTCCTGATCCAGCTCCATAGCTTCGGCGGGGGTTAACGGTTCATCGTGCAGGACGTATAGAGAACCTTGTAGGCGCCCGCTGAGCTGATCGCGGCCACGACTCACCAAGCTGAGCCAGCGGGTGAGCCTGAGCATCGTCAACACGCGAGCAATGGTTTCACGGGAGGCTGACGCGCCATAGGGCACGCTCGACAGATAAGGTTGCAAATCCTCATAGCGCGGAGTGACCATGCCTTGCCCTTGCAGCATTAGTCGAAACACCTGCCAGGCATTCCGTTCCAATGGCGTCAGCCGAGTATCTAACAGCAGCCGACGCGGTACGACTTCGTGTGATTGGCCACTGAATAGAAAACCAGCCTGTAGAGCCTGGCTGGAGGGTTGTTCAGTGGTCGGGCGTGGGGGCCAGCGTTCACTCAGCTGCTGGGTACATTGCTGCAGGACACGCTGCCAGCGACTGGAAGGGGCGGTGTTCATGCTCCATTGCTGTACTGGTCGATCTGCTGCCAAACGATGGTCAAGCTGATCTGCTGTTCTTCGGCCAGCATCATCATGGCATCGAGCTGATCCTCGGAACCGTCCTGAGAGCGTAGCTGGCACCATCGCTGCCAGAGCGCATGTTCCTGCGCTTCGCTCAAATTTTGGGGACGGCCTTTTCGGGTTTCTATCTTGAGCAGGCGGCGACGCAGGGCGGTTTCCGAATGCGCCAGGCCGAAGCACTGATACATGATAGTGCTGCTGGCGCCGAGCTTGAGCGCCCGGTTGATCAAGCGCTCGTTCTGTTCGTCGCGTTCGACTTGCTCAATCAACCGATGCAGCACCGGCGAGTCAATCTTGACCTCAACCCAGGGGACGGAGGCATGGGCCAGACGCGACAGCGTGGTGGGCGGTAAGGATTGCAACAGGTTGATGTCGTCCTCACCCAGTCCGAGTGCCTTGCAGCGTTGCAAATTACCCAGGCGCAGTTCATGCAGCACCTGGGTCAGCATGGCCTGGTTGAGCACATTGAAGGAGAGGTTCATGGCAGCTCCTGCGGTGAGTCGTCTTCAGGCGGAAGCGTTAAGTCGATCAGGCGTCGGGCCAGGCGGATCAGGCGATACAGTTTGATTAACAGACCGTCGGGCAGTCGCTCCAGCCCTACGTCCACGGCGGGACGATCGGTCAGCGGGAGTTGATAGACCCCCAATAACAGTTGCCCGAACAGGGCGGAGGGCAGTTGCTTGCGATCTTCCCAGTCCACGTCGTCTTGAGCGCGCGACAGGGCTAGGAGCAGCAGGTGAACGCCGGTCGCGCGAGGCGCTGCAAGATCCAGTCGCTCGATGTTCAGGGCGAAGCCCAAGCCATGCTGCTGATCGATGATGCTCTCGGGATGTCCGGCATAGGTCGCCATTTCCCGAGCCAGTCCGGCAATGGCTAAACGCAGTTGTTCGGGGCTATCCAGTGTTGGTGCGATGATCCAGATGTCGGCGATCGTGCACATTTCGACGGTCGATTCTGCTTCGGCGGATGTCTCTCGATCGATCTGCTCGCGAATCTGTTGAACTCGCGACGCAGGGCAAACTGCTGATATGACTTTCGTTTCGGGTGGTGTGAGCAGCTCCTCTCGAGCGGTTTCGGTCTGGGTTCTGATCTCAGCTGATTGGGGACGGGACTCGGAGGAGGGCGATCCTGCCGCGGCTTCATCAACGCTCGGCAGATGACTGCTCTCTGAGGGTGCGGCGACGACAACGCCAGGCGTCGAGATGACCCGATGGGTATCGCTCAGCTCCAGGGCCAACATACGATAGGACGATCCGAGCAAGCGGCTCATGCGTTCGAGCAGTTCATCCTGGATTTGCTCAAGATCGAAGGACTCGGGGTCAGTATCGAAGTAGCCCAGGGTATCGAGCCAAAACTCGGTGAACGCAACGGTGGCGGTTGGATAACGGTTCCAGGTTCGCTCTGCCTGACTACGCAGAGCGATCAGGCGTTCTATCTGGGGTTTACCCAGCCCGGCATACAGGGTTTGCGGAATGGCCGGCAGTAGGTGTTCGAGGGTGTCGAGCATCCGGCTGATGTGCGACTGTGAAATTGGATAGCCTCCAGCGGCAAGACGTCGTGCCAGCTCACGTTGCGAGAGTACTGCTCCATCTGGTTCGAGCATGGTTTTGAGTTTGGCTACCGCCAATGCACGTTCGATGAAGGTGAGTTGGCCGTGTAGATCGCTTTCGGCTAGATGGCCGAGTAGGGTGGTGATTTCATTGGTCCAGGGTCGGAACAGGCAATGAATGCGGAAGAAGCGCTCGTCGCGAGTTTCCTGCCATAGCTCGCCGAGAATCGCCAAACGCGTATTACCGCCGTTGCGGATGATGAAATAGGTTTCTCCCGGGCGGCGAGTAATCGGCGGCGGTTGATCCAGCCCGCGTTCACGGATGGACGCCTTGATATCGTCATACAGCGGATTGCGGATGAAGCGTGGGTTGAGTTCGTAGGGCCGCAACTGCTCCAGCGTGACCAGCATAGGTGTGTCGATGAGTGGATCGGACAGCCGCTCCAGTTCTGGGCCCCGAGGGAAGTGGTCCTGGTGCAGCTTGTCAGTGATCTCCTCCGGGCTGAGCTTTTTCATCGGAACAACCTCAGTTACCGCCGGTTACGCAGATGGTCGCCGACCTCAAACTTGACGATCTCGGCAGTCCCCGAACCGTCGAAATGGTGGGACAGTTCTGCGAGAAACCAACCCATGGCCAAGCTCCCACCCTGCAGACGAAAGACCACAGTGCAGTACTCCTCGCAAGGTGGGTGGTGCGGTCGAATGGAGGGTAGAACGATAATGGGAAGTTGATCCAACATCAAAAGACTCCTTGCCAAACGCTGTTGGCCTCAAGGTCGATAAAAAATGACTTGGCGAGAAATGGTGGCTTGGTGATTCGTCTCATTGATCCTCCGCGCACCTGCTGACCGTAGCGATCGCTTCGCGCCATTCCGGAAACAACTCGATGGCCAACGCCTGCATGATTTCCAACGCTGAGGGCGAGCCTCGTTCACGTGACCGACGCGTTTCGATTCGGTGGACCGGTAGGCCGAGGGAGGCGGCATTGAGATACGCGACTCGATCGGGAATTACGGTATTTAGGACCAAGATGTGGGTAGCCCCAGCGACGGTCTCGCGCAGGCCTTGGATGATCATCCGGGTATCCACCCGAATGGCGTTCACCTGGTTTAGTAGCAGTCGCAAGGATGGTGGTGGAATGCCCAGGTGGCTGAACGGTTCGAGTTCGCTGAGCAGCTTCAAAGTGCCGCGCCGCAGTTCGCGGGCGGCGAGCATTTCCGGCGTGATGGGAGAAAGGGCGAGATCGGAGGCGAGGATGGCCATCTCAAGCAGCACGCTACGTGCGCCTTGGGTGTCGATCAAAAGCAGGTCATAACTGGAACGGAAATGGTCGAGCAAGTTGCGCAGCCGTAATCGCCCGTCAGGAACGTGCAGCAGCAAGGTGCTCAGTCGGCTTTGGTCGTCGTTGGAGAGGATCAGGTGGAGACCGACGACCTCCGTCGTGGAAATTATCTGCGCGGGATCTGTCTGGTTGAGCGCAATGAGTTCGTACGCACCCGCGATGGCCTCGTGGTTCAAGGCGTAATAGCTGGAGAGGGTGGGTTGGCTATCCAGATCGAGCAGCAGGACGCGTAGGCCAGCATCCGCCAGCAGACCGCCGAGGTTCGCAGCGACTGTGGTTTTCCCCACCCCACCTTTGGTAGAAACCACCGATACCACTCGCATGGCATCAGGCCTGCTGGTCCAGGCGTTCAACGATCCACCGTTCGATCTCCCGCGAGTCCCAGCCGACTGCACGCAATCCAATGCGTTTAGCCTGAGGGAATTTCCCCTCCTTCATCAGATTGTAGATGTGAGCCCGCTTGAAGCCGGTTTTTCGTTCGACTTCTTCGCGCCGCATGATGTGGCGTTCGGGTGATGGCTGAGTCTGAGTCTGAGAAGTGTCGATGGTTATTTGGGATTGCATGGTCGTCATTCCTTGGCGCCGGATAGCGCAAATTGGGAAAAGACCTGAATTCAAAAACAGAAAAGTCCGGCAGTCATTGCACTGCAATAGTACCTATTGCAGTGCAATGACTGCCGGACTTACGTCCGGGAAAGGCTCCGCCGGGCGGCGGCGAACTTCTCATCGAGAGAGCGTTTGCTCAAACCTGGAGTACCTTCATAGTGCGCAGTTATTGAATCAACGATAGCGGCTTGGCTATCGAACACGGAGTTGGGTTTTCCAGCTGGTGAGGATCCGAGGAGGGTTTCGAGTAAGGCACCGATCACATGCTGATATCCAGTTTCGCTGCGCTCGCTGAGCTTACCTTGTGCTTTAACGAGTGCACGTAAGCCTTCCCGTTCCAAACCGATAGCCTTGAGCTCCTCAAGGAGCTCACGAAGGGCGGCGTCACTCGCTTTGAGCTGTACCTCCAGCGCCTCCCGGTCAGCTCGCAATGTCAGGTAAGTACCAAAACTGATTTGTTCGTTCTCAGCGGGCAGTTTTCCAAATAGAAACGCCGGACGCTGATCGGGATAATGATGAAGCATCCACCATTTGAGGTCAGTATGCCTGACCGTGAGCAGCCTACAATCGATGGGGGTTCCTGGAGCTACAGTCACGCCAAAAAGGCCAAACGGGAGCTCATGGTTACGAACAGCATCGAATATCCTTTCGATGTTGGCAGGGAGACACGGCCATTGGGGGAATGTTTTGGAAAGCGAGGTAGAACAATCCCATGCGGCATCAAGAATCTGAGCCTCGTAAACCATAAGGTCACACCAGCGAATGGCGGCATCAATTGGGCGGTAAAACAATTTCTCCAACTGATTATAGCTTTGGGATGTGTACATATTAGCGGCCTCATGCCTGAGGGAGCAGATCCGCTAGGTACGTGTTAGAGGCTTGTACAGGCCTTAGCTTCCTTGCGGTGGCTGTCTCTTCATTAAACTGGTCTAGTGGAAAGCTGCACCCTGGCGGATCGGCATGCCGATCGCCAGTAATGACCCGCAGGCTATGCAGATTGCTGCTGGACTGGTCAGCGACGCGGGTTGCGATCCGGTCGAGACGGGTAATTTGGCCTCGGCCATGGCCTTTCAGCAGGGTGGGCCGGGTTGGCGAGCACAGCTTACTGCTCGCCAATTGCGTCGTCGTCTGAGCCTGCCTGACGCATAGCCCATCACCATTTTGCCGAGTGCCTCGGCGTGTGCTGATGGGCGACCAGGTGATCAGGTGATCGGGACTGCCACGTGACCTAGCGAAAAAGCTCGCAGGTTTCGCTGCGCGCTTCATTTCCTGATTAGTAAGCCTAGGTAAGTGTCCTTCGATGGCCGACGCAGGGTTCTGGATATCCTCGGTAGGCGTTTTAACTTACGCCGTCTACGACAAACCCTCGATAGACTGCACCCTTGAGCCTGTGTCCAACGATGGACTGATACGCGTCGCCGTGATACCAGGCCGTGGCCTCTTCGAATGTCGGGAACGAGAAAAGTACAACGCCTTCTGGTAAGTCCCCTTCAAACGCCTCAATCCGTTGATAGGCTGAAAGCATCTTGAACTGCAGGCCAGCAAGAGCAATGGTCGCTTTTTGTGCATAGATATCAAGCTCGTGCTGATCGACCGTTTTTTCTCGGATGAAGATTACATAAGCAGTCATGATCGGTCCCCCTAGTAATCGTTGACTGGGTGGTCATCACATCAGTGGCTGATAACGACCTTACCGAAGACGTCGCGTGTCATGAGTTTTTCGTACGCCAGCTTGGCGTCCCCAAACTCAAAACGACTGTCGATTACAGGGCTGATTCCATGCGCGGCGATGCCTGCGATCAAATCTTCCAGATCTTGTCGACTGCCCAGAGCGATGGGTTGGTATCGCGCCTGGCTCATGAACATGGACATGAAGTCTACGGTGCCTTCCAAGCCCGCGAGTACACCAACCATCGAAACCTGGCCACCCACCGCAATGGCTTTGACCGATTCCTGGAAAGTGCCCGAGCCACCCACCTCAACGATGCGATTGACGCCATTGCCGTTGGTAAGCGCCCGGACCTGTTGCGACCATGCGGGATGGGTTTTGTAGTTGATGATGTCGGCTACGCCCAACAGCTTGAGCTGTTCGGACTTTTCATCGCTGGATGTCGTGGCAATGACGCGCGCGCCCAGCGCTCTCGCAAACTGGATGGCGAACAACGAGACGCCTCCCGTTCCCTGTGTCAGTACCGTGTCGCCTGCGCTTACTCCTTTGACCGCAGACCACGCAGTGACCGCAGCACAAGGTAGGGTAGCGGCCTCTTCAAAGCTCAGACTGTCAGGAATGTGTGCCAGAGCGTTTTCTGACGTGACGCGGTAATCTGCCAGCCAGCCGTCGACATCATATGAGTACTGGGAATACTTTCCGGTGAACGGCCCGTCGATCCATTCAGGGAAGAATGAGTTCACGACTCGATCCCCAGTGACGAAGCGAGTCACTCCCTCGCCAACGGCGACCACCTCACCTGCACCATCGGAAAGAGGGATGGTGCCCGACGGTACGGGCGCTGTGTAGTGTCCTTGCAGAATGAGGATGTCTCGGAAATTCAACGAGGAGGCGCGTACGCGGACGACGACTTCGCCTGAGGCCGGAGTCGGAATCGCTATGGCACCGTTGACAAGGCCATCGAGCCCGCCAAATTTTTCGAGGTGATAGGCGCGGTTTTGTTTGGTTTCAGCATTCATGAAGCAATCCTTTCTAGGGGGTTGATACATTATTTTCCCCTTGAATGCCGTGGTTGATAATCCACTGCCACCTACTCATACTGTTTAGATGAACTACACAATCGGACGCGGTGAGTTAGATGGGGTTCTCGTGTTCTTGGCGGTCGCCGAAGAACGCGGCTTCCGGGCGGCTGCGCGCCGCCTTGGCATTACGCCATCAGCTGTTAGTCAGGCGATACGCGCATTCGAGCAGCGAGTGGGAGTGCCACTGCTGGCACGAACTACCAGAAGCGTCGGACTGACTGAGGCTGGCGAAAGACTGCTGCTTCAAGTGCGGCCTGCTGCTCAGCAGGTACTTCTGGGAATTGAGTCCGCGCGTAACTTCGGTGAGTCTGTAACCGGGCTGCTTCGAATCAGTGTTCCCAGGGCAAGTGTTCCTATGCTGACAGAACGCTTCGTGCCTGGGTTCCTTAGCGCGAACCCGGGAATACAGCTTGAATTTGTCGGTGATGATCACCTGGTGGACATCATTGATGAAGGTTGCGATGCCGGAGTACGACCGCGTTCATATGTACACGCTGATATGGTTGCGGTACCTCTGACCGCTGAGGAACCCAGCATTGTTGTCGGCTCACCGTCCCTGATTGCGCGCTATGCGCGGCCTCTGCTGCCTGATGATCTCTTAAGCCTGCCGTGCGTCACCTATCGGCAGGCGGGTATTGTGCTGGACAGCTGGACATTCAGTGTCTCGGGCGAAAGGCACGTAGTGCGCGTTCGTGGTCCGTTGATACTGGATGATGTGGCCGCTTGTATTCACGCCGCGGAGCGAGGGGTCGGATTGTTCATGCTTCCGCGATCTCTCGTTGCGCGCAATATCCACGCTGGGACACTTGAAGTCTTACTCGAAAGCTTCTCGGTGACCTTTCCCGGATTGGCGCTTTATTATCCCAGTCGGCGAAATGTGCTGCCCAAACTTCGCGCATTCATCGACTATGTTTTAGTCGGCAGACCTTGATAAGGGCATTGCGGTTGCTCGGTATGCGAGCCAGGAAGTGAAATGCACCTCGCATTGCAGGGCTCCTCCTTTTGTAGTGTGCAAGAGTGAGCGAGGCGCTGAGCGCCATAGGTGATCCCTGAGATGAAGCTTCCGAAATGGTGGTAAGGGGTTGCCCGGTGTTTTATACACGATGGACCTAAAGCGGAAAATACACTGCGACCTTGTGCGGAGGTTCCTGCTGACTGTCGCGTACCTGACAATATTCTGGGTTGCAATCACGTAGCATGGGCGAAGATAAACATCAGCGCCGATCACTAAGTGCCTAGCTTTCAAATTCGGGTGATTGTTGCGCTCCTACGCATGA
This sequence comes from Pseudomonas sp. Pseusp18, assembly GCF_059506005.1. Lineage (NCBI taxonomy): Bacteria > Pseudomonadati > Pseudomonadota > Gammaproteobacteria > Pseudomonadales > Pseudomonadaceae > Pseudomonas > Pseudomonas sp. Pseusp18. The sequence goes on along the minus strand of NZ_CP169240.1, from coordinate 3,351,035 downwards.
CCCGGCGAAAACGAATTTGCGGTTCTCTCGAAGCATTGTTCGAAGGTATTTAAAAGTGCGCAAGATGGGCCCGGCCAGGCTTACACATCTAATGATGGGGAACGTCCAGGTGAACATCGAATCGTGGATGGAGTTGAGGTGTATCGGTTGCCCCCTCATGCTCCCGATGTTTTAGCAAAGCACGTTTTGTATCTGCACGGGGGAGAATGCATATGCCATCTGTGAAACCCGCCTTGATTCCGTTGTCTCCGTAATGACCGCGCACGCTGACGGTCACGTCCAATTTCCGAAGGTATCCCCACCGAAACCGCAAGACATGGCGCTCAAATCGAAGGTCGCTTTATAGCCGCTCGAGTCGAAGACTAGCCCGCCAACGGTGCGCCAGACGCAATAGCGAGTTGGATGAAGTGAAGGTGCGCTTCCATGGGCTGCCCAAGAAAACGACACAGTTGGTGAAAGTCTTTGCCCGGTCGAATCTGTGCATGACGCGCCGACATTTTCTGCCGAAGGCGGGAGGTGCCTCTGTAATGCAGATCCAGAGTCCGCCTTCATCCCCATGATTAGGGGGGCGTGTAACGCCCTGAATCGCCCCGGGTTTTCTAGACACTGCCCAAGCTCGCTGTGTAGCGCTTTTCAAACTCTACCGGTGACAGCTAATTGTGGAAACTATGACGAATTTTTCATGTACGCAGCAGGAGCGATTTGGCTCGGCATAACGCCGAGCCTATAGAAAAGGCCTAAGCGATTTTCACATTCATCGTGATTCTGGCAGTGAAAACTTTCACGCCACCCTCGTCGAAGATATCAACCGGAACGAACTTGTCGCCGCCGGTTTTCCAGTCAATACCGCTGCCATCAGCTACAGCTCGAATGCTCGATTTTGCTTTCGCGAGATATTCAACAGTCATGCCTTTCGGAATCCATTTGGCGCCTGAAGGAATAGATGCGTCAGTCATCATTCCGCCCGCGAGCTCGGCTGCGTTGCACAGGGCTATCGCGTGCACAGATGCCAGATGGTTGGTGATTTCCTTGCGAAACGGCACGTTAACGACTGCATGGCCTGGGCTGAGCTCTGAAATCTCAGGGGCGATCGTGCTGAAGTAAGGTGCCATTTGGCAGGCCATATTGCTGAACGCAGCGGGGCCTACGCTATTGAACATGCTTAGAGCTTGACTCATGAGATACCCTCTTGGCTGATAACAGAATAATATTCTGTAACGGAACAATATTCTGTATGTCTGGAAGCTGTCAAGCCAAGCTTTCTTTACGGTGCATTCACCCTATAGACTCCGCTTCATTTGGCGTTTCCCCTCATGCATTCAACTGATCTGATCGAGCGTATCTATCCGGGAAGGCGTAGCGAGCTCAAGCGCACTATCCTGCGCCGAGCACTTGCCTGCTTTAACGAGGTAGGCATCGAAGCCACAAACATCGAAACCATTCGGGCTCAATGCGAAACGAGCGTAGGCGCTATCTATCATCACTTCGGCAGTAAAGAGGGACTGGTGGCCGCTCTTTTTTTCGCTGCGCTAGAAGATCAGGCAGCGCTCCGAGATAGCTATTTGCAGAAAGCACAGACGGCTCAAGCGGGTGTAGCGGCTCTGATCTATAGCTATGCTGAATGGGTCGATGAACAACCGGATTGGGCTCGCTTTGTTTTCCAAAGTCGCTACGCCGTCTCAAATGGGCCTTTCAACGGTGAATTGCTTGAACGCAATAAACAACGCAACAGACAGTTGTTGGACTGGATGAGTGTCGAGGGCCGCAAGGAGCAGTTCAGTCATCTTCCTGCAGAGCTCTTACCGTCACTCATCATCGGAGCGACTGAAAGCTATTCGCGTGCCTGGCTTTCCGGGAGGGTCAAAAAAAGCCCGAAGCAGTATCAGGACTTTCTCGCGAAGGCTGCTTGGAATTCGATTACGCAAATAGACTAGATAGCTAACTGACCTTGGAGTAAGCGTCGGAGGTTCTGAATCAGCTGGCTTTCAAGGCGCAGGAGGCACGTCGCACATCACCTCGGCTGCAGTGAATCGCGCAGGTTTAAACCACCCCATCACCTTTGCGGGTGCTGTTAGCTTTTCGGCCACGTGGATTTGGTTTCACGGGGACGCTTTTCCCGTACTCGCGCCACCAGGTGGCGAGTGCCACCATCGTCGGCCCGAGTGCACGCGCCTTGGCTGTCATCTCATATTCGACGCGTGGTGGTACTTCCGCGAAGACTGTTCGCGAGATCAGGCCATCGTTTTCAAGCTCTCGGAGTTGCGCCGTCAGCATGTGTTGTGTGATGCCGCTAATCGCCTTGCGCAGTTCTCCGAAACGATAGATTCGCTGGTTCAACAACCACATGATTTCCAGTTTCCACTTGCCTGAAAGCAGCGCAAATGCGCGGCGCATTTCCTCGTGCATGTTGATCTGAGCGTCATCATTAGTCTGGTTTTCCATACTAAGCACCACTTTTTCATCCTACTTGTGGGCTTTCATGTTAGGCGACATCTTTGACCTAAGTCGACGCAAAAATTGCCTGCTTAGGAAAACCTCATGATCGAAAATTACGTTTACTGGATCAGCACGGCGCTACTGTCGCTGCTCTATTTCGCTTCTGCCTCTATGTACATAGCCAAAGGTGACTATGTTCGAAATGCACAGGCGGAGTTGGGTTATTCAGCCTCCCACCTGGTGCCTTTCATGATCGTGGTCAAGGTACTGGGTCCTGCCGCGATTCTGTGGCGCTTTAACGTGGCGCTCAGTGATCTTGCCTATGCCGGCATGTTTTATCACCTGCTGCTCTCCGCCCTAGCACACCTGGGTGTTCGCAAGCCCAAAGGTTCTTTCCCGGCAGTCGTAGCACTCATCCTCTTGGTCGCCTCCTTCATGACACAAAACGCCGTTCGCGAGTTTCCGTCGCCTTACGCACCGGCGGCGATCATCCAAACGACTCTTGAATAATGGGGAATGCCATGACTCGACTCAGTGGAAAAGTGGCCATTGTCACCGGCGCCGGTCGTGGGATCGGCCGAGCCACCGCCAAGCTTATTGCGATGCAGGGCGCGAAAGTCGCGGTCGTTTCGCGTACGGCTGTAAATGTCGATCAGGTCGTTTCTGATATTCAGTCCACAGGCGGCGCCGCGCTCGGAATCGTTTGCGATATCGCTGATCCTGATCAGATTAACGCCACTGTCGACAAGGTGATGGAGACCTATGGACGGATCGACATTCTGGTGAACAATGCTTTCGATCCTTCGGTGGTTTTTTCATCGATGATCGAGCTGTCCGCCGAGCAGTTGCAGCGGAATTTTGAAATGGGCCCGATTGCTTATCTGCGAACGATGCAGGCGTGTTATCCACATCTCAAAGCTAGCGGTGAGGGCAGGTGATCAACTTTGCTTCCTTGGCCGGTGTCATTGGCATGCGGGGTTATGCGCCTTACAACATGGCCAAGGAGGCGGTACGGGCCTTGACTCGCTCGGCTGCCAGGGAGTGGGGCGCTGACAAGATCACGGTCAACAATGTCATACCGGTCGCTGATACTTGGGGGACAGTGGTTGATGTGCCTGCGCCCACTAACGTACTTGGCCGTTATGGATCACCGGAAGAAGATATTGCGCCGGTGGTACTGTTCCTTGCCAGCAAGGATGGGCAGTTCTTGACGGGATACAGCCTCACGCCTGACGGCGGTCAAATCATCGACAGCGCACGCTGATTTTACCATCCAGCCTGTGAACGATTGCTCCACCGGAACCACAAGAAGCGCCTGAGGTAATTTGCCGCCCGGAACGGGTCTATGAATGCGGTCGTCGAGGCGAGATTGTAATGAGGGCAAACGATAATGAGCAGTGTGAAAGGACTGTCGAAATTGGTTGGCATAGTGGGCTCTTGTTCTGCTGCTCGATGTCTTACATCACGCTTTACAAGAAATGTCGGCGTTGCGCATCTGGATCCAACGGTTTGCCGGTACGTAATGCAATGACTGTCGGCGCAGGCTAGTTGACGATCTGTCGAATCAGATCAGGTGTGGAATTTACCGCGTATTTGCGAAGCAGGCTGCCGCGATGGATGTCTACGGTTCTGGGACTGATGCCCAGGCTTTTCGCAGCTTCCTTGCTGGTCAGTCCGTCTACCAGCAGCGCAGCCACTTCGCGTTCTCGAGAGGTGAGGATCACTTTCTCCTTCAGGTCCTCTTGTTTCCGGGTATCCACTTCAGTGAATACCCAAGCAGCCAGTTCATACGGATTACTTTCGTTGAAGCCGTAACCCCGAACGGTCACCCAGAAATGCGTGCCGTCCAGACGGCGCATTAAACGGTCATCATGAAAGTCGGCATGTCGCGAAAGCAGGGGGCCGAAATGTTCCGCCGCGGTTTCGAAGTCTTTCTGTTTGGGGTACAGCATCGCGAACGAGGCCCCAATGATTTGTACATCACTGGCGCGAAACATTGTCCGCGCCAAGGCATTGCAGTTCAGGATCACCCGATTGCGGGCAATGATCACAGCGACCGGCAAATGATGAAGAAGATATTCGGGATTCAGACAATCTTCTTCACGCATAACGACAGCTTCTCTCGCAAATTGATGAATGCAATAACGCAGATTACCTAGGTGATCAGGAAGTCTGGTCGCCCCGGGGCAGTCTGCATATGATGGCACCAAGTTTATCACCACAAGCGCTCGCCTTGCCGGTCGACAATGGCTGACTGCAGTAGCGCAACAAGTACCACCACAACAAGAATTCTGCACCTAGTTTGTTCCCAATTATTGGCTGCCCATCTTATTTAATTAGAATAATCCAGGAGAGCACCCCAATGAGCGAAACAGGCCATGTTTCACCGGCCACACTGCGTAAGGTCATCGTGGCAGCCGCAGTGGGTAACTTTGTAGAGTGGTTCGATTTCGCGGTTTACGGATTTCTCGCCACCACCATCGCCAAACAATTCTTTTCCAGTGCGGACCCCAGCGCCGCCTTGCTCCAAACCTTCGCCATCTTCGCGGTTGCCTTCGCCTTGCGGCCACTGGGTGGCATCGTATTCGGCACGCTCGGTGATCGCTTGGGACGCAAACGCGTATTGTCGGTCACGGTGCTGATGATGGCTGGTGCCACCACGGTGATCGGTCTGCTGCCGACCTACGCGAGCATAGGGCTGATGGCGCCCGTACTGCTGACGCTTACCCGCTGTGTCCAAGGATTTTCCGCTGGTGGCGAGTACGCCGGTGCCTGCGCCTATCTGATGGAACATGCGCCGAATCACAAGCGTGCCTGGTATGGCAGTTTCATTCCCGTCTCGACTTTCTCGGCCTTCGCGGGTGCAGCAATCATGGCTTACCTGCTGGAAGCCAGCCTGTCGGCCGAAGCAATGGGCGCATGGGGCTGGCGGGTGCCGTTTCTGGTGGCTGCACCGCTCGGGTTAGTGGGCCTCTACCTGCGTTGGAAGATGGAGGAAACCCCGGCTTTCCGGCACTCCATGGCCGAAGATAAAACCCATGCCCATTCACCGCTTCGCGAAACTTTGCAGCAGCAGAGGGGCTCTATCCTGCGGCTTGGCGCCTTCATTTCGTTGACTGCACTGTCCTTCTATATGTTCACCACGTACTTCGCCACCTACCTGCAGGTGGTTGGGCATCTTAGCCGTGAGCAGTCACTGATGGTCTCGACGGTGGCGTTGCTGTTCGCGGCCGGTGTCTGCCCGGCGGCAGGGGCTTTCTCGGATCGATTCGGCCGGCGCAGGACAGTCGCCACGACTTGTTCGTGGGTGATCCTGACGGTTTTTCCGGCCTACTGGCTGGCTAGCGCCGGTCAAGTACCAGCGGCAATATTCGGGGTCTTGTTGCTCGCGGTGGGCGCTGTGCTGTCGGGCGTGGTTACGGCCGCGCTGCTCTCCGAAGTTTTCCCCACCCGCACCCGTTACACCGCATCGGCGATCACCTACAACATTGCCTACACGTTGTTTGGTGGTACCGCGCCGCTGGTTGCAACATGGCTGATTAACCAGACTGGCAGCAGCCTGGCGCCAGCCTTCTACCTGGTGGTGATCGCCTTGCTGGCACTGGCGGGAGGTCTGGGCTTGTCAGAGACCTCGCGAATTTCTCTGCACGATGGGCCAGGCGTGGAACCGGCGCGTGGTTTAAAAGATATTCGCCATCCGGGTTGATGCTTGAGCGACGATGCGCGGGACTGGCTCACGCATCTATTGAAAAGGGAGACGCGGCATGAATGCGCGCGAAGTACATGACGACAGTATCGTGATCGATGGTCTGGTCATCGCCAAATGGAACCGTGAGCTGTTTGAGGACATGCGCAAAGGCGGCTTGACTACCGCTAATTGTACGGTTTCGGTGTGGGAAGGCTTCCAAAAGACGATGGATACCATTGCCGCCAGCCAGAAACTGATCCGCGAGAACAGTGATCTGGTGATGCAGGTGCGTACCACCGCGGATATACGCAAGGCCAAGGAGCTCGGCAAGACCGGTATTCTTCTTGGCTTTCAGAACGCCCACGCGTTCGAGGACCAGATCGCCTATGTGGAGATCTTCAAGCAGTTGGGCGTGGGGATCGTACAGTTGTGCTACAACACTCAGAATCTGGTGGGGACGGGTAGCTACGAGCGTGATGGCGGGCTGTCGGGTTTCGGCCGGGAGATCGTTGCTGAGATGAACCGCGTTGGCATCATGTGCGATTTGTCCCACGTCGGTTCGCGTACCAGTGAGGAGGTCATCCTGGCTTCGAGCAAACCAGTGACCTATTCGCACTGCTTGCCCATGGGACTCAAGGAGCATCCGCGCAACAAGACCGACGCGGAATTGAAGTTCATCGCCGACCACGGCGGCTTCGTTGGCGTGACCATGTTTACCCCGTTCTTGGCCAAGGGCGTGGACGCGACCATTGATGATTTCGCTGAGGCCATCGAATACATCATGAACATCGTCGGTGAAGATGCCATTGGTATTGGCACTGATTTCACTCAAGGGCATGGCCAGGACTTCTTTGAGTATCTGACCCACGACAAGGGCTACGCACGGCGTCTGACACGCTTTGGCAAGATCATCAATCCGCTGGGCATCCGTACCGTCGGCGAGTTTCCTAACCTCACCGAGACCCTGCTCAGACGCGGTCATCCCGAGCGGGTGGTGCGCAAGATCATGGGGGCAAACTGGGTGCGGGTGTTCGAGGAGGTGTGGGGTGAATGATTCCGGCCGGGGAGTGCCATCCACAGTGGTCGAGTCAACAAGCGAAGCAGGACGGGCGAGGGGAACGCGTATCGGCATCATGCTTTGCCTGCTGTCGATGTTCATCTTCGCGGCCCAGGACGGGATCACCAAGATTCTGGTCAAGGACTTGCCGGTGGCGCAACTGGTGATGGTGCGCTATTGGGTGTTTCTCGTGTTCGCGGTGTGTTTTGTGAGGATGAAGGGTGGGATGGCCAATGCTCGGAAAACCGCCCATCCCTGGATGCAGATGGCTCGCTCGCTGTTGGGGGTGTTCGAAATTTTCGTGTTCGGCATGGCGCTGCGCTATTTGGGGTTGGCCGAAACCCATGCGATCTACGCCATCTTTCCTCTGCTGACCATGGCCATGGCTGCCCTGGCGCTGCGTGAGCAGCTCAGCCTGCGCAAGTGCATGGCGGCGGTGATTGGTTTTGTCGGCACACTAATCATTATCAAACCCGGCATGGGCGTGTTCAGCCCCGCGTCGTTGATTCCCCTGGTGGCAGCCCTGATGTTCGCCTGCTTCAACGTACTCACGCGCAAGATCAGTAGCACCGACAGCTTCGGCACCAATATGTTGTACATGGGTTTTTGGGGTGCGGTCGCTGCGACTGCGATCGGACTGCCGCAATGGGTGACGCCCACGTCGCTTGAGCTGGTGTTGATGCTGGTGTTGTCATTGACCGGCGTAATGGCGCAGTTGTTGTTGCTGCAGGCCTTGAAATACACGGCGGCGGTAACCCTGCAGCCGTTCAACTATTCCCTGTTGGTGTTCGCTTCGGTGCTGGGCGTGGTGTGGTTCGGCGAGGCGCTGGAGACCACCCTGGTGGTGGGTGCGCTGCTGGTGGTGTTGGGGGGGCTGTATTCGTTGAGACGCTAAATCAGCCGAGGCCGACGTGTTTTCACGCCGGCCTTGAGTCCAGGTGTCACGCCCAGATGTCGCCGATTGACCAAACGCCTGGACGCGCCATAAAGCGCCGCCAGGCTGATGATTTAGAAGGACGCCAGTGGTTCGCCAAAGATGCCCTCTTCAGGTACGACACCCAGGCCAACTCCTTGTGGGCGATTGATGTGACCACCTTCTACGCGTATTCCATTTTTCTGGTCGTAGTGACCGCCGATCATCGGGGCTGCGATCCAGACGCCCTCCAGCAGTTCAGGCGCGACGGTTGCGCCGATGTGGGTGCAGGCGGCCGCAATGAGATCTCCACCCCAAGCGTCATCACACGTATGGGGTAAATTCCGTGCTGCACAGATGTCACGGAACGCGCGCATTGGATGCAAGCCCCCCAGCGCGGTGACCTTCATTCCGAAACCGTCGACCAGACCGGTTCCCGCCACAGTGACTGCAGTATTAATGCTGGTGCAGCTCTCGTCCATGTACATCGCATGGCTAATTTGCGAACGGATTTTCTGGAAGTCTTCGACGGTGTTACAAGGTTGCTCGAGGATAAAAGGGACGTTTGCGCATTCGCGGCAAAGTCGTAAGGCGTCGCGTGTATTCAGGCCTCGATTGGCATCTACGGCGAGCTTGATACGCGAAGTGCCTACTGCTTCCCAGACCTTTTGAACGGCCGCGATATCTTCCTCGATTGGCCTGCCACCTACCTTTATCTGCAGGCGGGGATAACCCTGGTCGCGCTTATCGATTGCAAGGCGGGCTGACTCGTCGGGATCGCTGATCCCGACAACAGAATAGGAGGGGAGACGATCTGCCAGGGCACCGCCCAGAAGATCTGCAACGCTAAGTCCCAGATGCTTTCCTAAAAGGTCATGCAAGGCGATGTCGATCGCTGCTTTGGCGTAATTATGACCTTTGAGTAATCCATCCATGCGTCGGTGCAAAGGGACAGGAAGCACCTCAGTGCCGATGAGTCCCTTGGCCATTTCAGTCAGAGCCGCCGCAGCACCTCTCGAATGTGACTCGGAGAAAGTTGGGCCGACAGGGCATGTTTCTCCCCACCCAAACAATCCGTTATCCGCTACGAGTTTGACCAGCGTGGTCGTCAATGAATAGACGATCTGGTTGGCCATGGTATACGGCCCATCAAGGACAGGTAGCTCATGGGTGTAAATATGAATGCTGGCAATTTTCATTGATTTACCTCTGGAATGATTAAGACCAACTTGCCCATGTGCGCCTTGCTCAAGAAATCTTCCTGTGCCTGATGAATTTCATTTAGCGGATACGTTTTAGCTACAACAGGACGTATTTCTCCCGACTCTACATAGGAAATGAGATTGGTAAAAACCTCGTCGTCTTGAAAAGTGCAGCCATAAAGAGTGAGATCTTTCAGGTAAAGCGTTCGAAGATCAATTTCTGCCATTGGGCCGGCAATTGCGCCAGCAATGGCATATCGGCCTCCTAGACGCAGAACACGTAAGAGATCCGGCCAGTCCTCACCCCCGACCACGTCTACAACTACATCCACAGAATTTTCTCCAAGCACCGAGAGCAGATCGGCCTTGCGATCAATAACGCGGTCGGCGCCTAAAGCCTTTACCTCTGATGCTTTGGCGGCAGAGCATTGCGCAATAACCACGGCGCCACGTCGCTTGGCGAGCTGAACGGCGGCAGATCCTACACCTCCCGAAGCGCCCGTTATCAAGACGACTTCGGTACCTAGCTTCAGTCGGTGCAACATGTTTTCTGCAGTGGAATAGGCGCAAGGTAGCGATGCGAGTTCCGCATCAGTCCAATCGCACTCCACCTTGATCGTCTCTTTAGAGGGTGCAACGGCAAACTGGGCAAACCCGCCGTCACATTCGCTGCCGAATGTCCAACACTCATACGGCCTATAGTCAACATAGGTACGGAGCAGATTGCTGACGATCACGCGCTCGCCAATGCGTGAAGCCGCAACGCCTTGCCCAACAGCAACAACGTACCCACAGCAGTCGGCACCTTGAATTCGCGGGAACTTCAGCGCAGTACCCGACCAGGAAGAATCATCGCTGTTTACACTGTCGAACCCTGTCGCGCCACCGGATGCCGTATCGCTGCTGATCGATTTAGAGTACCAGCCGATCCTGGTGTTGATATCCGTATTGTTAACAGCGGAGGCGCGTACCTGAATCAGTACTTCTCCGGCACCGGGTTGTGGGACGGGTACATCCGTCCGGTATTCCAGTTGCTCCAACCCGCCGAGTCCGTTGAGTAACACTGCATGCATTTTTGTCGGTAATGGGTATGACATATATCCCTCTGGTGTGGTGGTTTAATTGGAGTTATTGGAAACACCTTGATGATCTGGAACGGCCTCTTGCGCGTTTTCTATCAATCCCCAAAGCGCCAGCAGCGGTTTGTCGGTTGACCTCATTGAATGGACAGCCGATGGGGGATTGAACACGACACTACCGGCCCCGGGACTCCACCATCCGGCGTCTTCTCGGTACCATTCACCCTCCGATAAAGCGAGGTAGAACTCGGCGGGGGGATGCCTGTGGAGCGGGTAATTAAGTTCTGGCTCCATGACTGCCAATCCCAAGGTCATTGTCGAGCATTGAAAAAGGCCACCCTTGCCAAAAATCAACGCATGCCGGTGACTTTCTTCAAAGTCGGCATCATCCTTTTCGGTAGCGAATCGCTTTATCCAGCGGCTGCTGGGTAGCAGCATCTCAATAGCAGAAAGCAGAATTGCGAAGTTGGGCTTCATCCTGGGGGCATTTGACAACGCCTCAGTCACCGTGGACTCCAGGGACGAGGGCAGTGGACCGCCTGATAAAGGACCGAGGCCGATGTCCAAACGAGCATTACCTAAGGCTCGAATACACGCCCCAGTATCCTCAACACCGATGCCACACGCGGGTGAGTAACGGACCAGAATTCGCATGAGTGCTTCGCGCAGAATCACCCCATGCATCAAGAGTTCTTGCTCTGATAAATCACACTTGGATCGCATGATCCTTTACCTCGTAAACGCGCCTGACAGATTACGCTACTGGTGTAGCGTGATTCGCTCCTGGCCGGTTTATGGTGAACTAGATTTCATAACGACTCTCTTTTGAAGGCGGATGACCGAAGAGGGCGCTATAACGTCTGCTGAAATGACCCGCGGAGACGAATCCGCATGCGATCGCAACATCAATCATTGCAAAGCTTGAGTTCTGTATCAGGCGTTTGGCTTCGGTGAGCCTCAACTCCAGATAGTACTTTTGAGGAGGCGTACCTATCTGACTTTGAAAAAAGCGTTGGATCTGGCGTCTGGAAAGTTTAACGCAGTGTGCAAGTTGATCGAGGTCTAAGGGTTCTTCCAGATTAGACTCCATCAGCGTGATCACTTCTCGCACCGGCGCAGTTACTTTAAGGTTTTGGGTTTTAGCGGTAGTACGAAATCGCGACTGCTCAGAATCCAGCACATCGGACACAGCAGCAGCCACCTCGTGATCAACAGACTTATGGAGCCACTTGATCATGACTTGAAATGCGCCTGCGGGCGTCGAAGCTGTGAGGCGGTCTCGATCGACTACTACGGTGTCCAGTGTCACAGTCGTGTTGGGGACGTACTCGGCCAGCGCTATTCGTTGCTCTGCATGAATGGCGCAGCGGTACCCATCCAAAAGACCTGCCTTTCCAAGATACCAGGCGCCATTCCACAGGCCGCCCAGTGCGATAGGCAGGCTGGCAAGCTTGTGCAAAAGTCTGATTAGCCAATGTGGAACCGTTCTCGGTGTCCGTGAGCCGCCGCACACCACCATTAAATCCAGGTCTGAGATTCGGATGTCGGTCAATGGGGTGTCCGGTCTGATGGGTATTCCCACGTCGCTCAAGACTTCAGAGTCGTTTCGACTGAAAGTAGAAATTTTTACAGCGCCTGGCCGAATTTGATTTGCCGTCACCAATACGTCCAGGCACTGCGTAAAGCAGGTGAGGGAAAAGTTATCCAGCAATAGAAATCCTATGCTTGACACTTTACGAGTATCCAGGCGGGAACCTATGAGCTTGGAGCCGGCGTTCTGGGAATGCACACTCAAATTCCTCTTGTTTTTGTCGAACGGTACTTCTGCTGACTCGTGCGGATTTGACCTGCATTAAAGTTGTCAGAGTGCTCCTTATATGGCGAACACCGCTGAATGATGCTTATCAAAGCGCCTTTGAAGCGGCAGCTGTTTCAGTGACACGCTTTTCCATCAGCTCGCAGTACCAATCGATGAATTGACAAACGCCGTTCTCCACCAACGGTGAGTAGGGACCGGGTTGATAGGCTGGTGAGGTCACGCCAACTTGGGCGCCTTCTACCAGACGTCGATCTTGATCGTTGGTCGCCATCCACACTTTCGTGAGGCGTTCGACATCGTAATCCACCCCCTCTTGAGCGTCCTTGGGCACCAACCATTTGGTAGTTACCACCGTTTCTCCAGGGCCTCGTGGCAAAACCCGGAAGCTCAGAGCGTGATCGCCAAGAAAGTGGTTCCAAGTCGATGGATAGTTGAAGTACAGCAGCGCGCCGATATTCTCTACTCCGCTGCGATCCAGGCGTCGATTGACGGCAGGTTTACCGTCCATGGTGTAACTACTGGCGCCATGGTCGAGCGGAATACGCGTCATACGAAACTGTCCCGCCGGATCCATAGCGAGCCGACTAGCCAAGCCACCAGCTTCGCAAGTGTTCCAATAGGCCGTCAGCTCAGGGGGTTCCTCGCCGCCGATCCCTTGTACCGATGCAAGCTCGGTATAAGATTGGAGTAGTTCCGGGTGCGTACCGTCGCAGTGGTAACACTCTCGGTTATTCTCAAACACCAGTTTCCAATTGCCTTTCTCCACCAGGTTGGCTTCGAACGCAACTTTGCAATCCTCCAGGTGGTGAGGGCCAATAAACGGAGATACCGCGCTTCGGAATTTTTCGAAATCAGGTGCAAGCTTTGCCACACAGACGTAAATGTAGCTATGCACCACCTCGCAATGAGCGGGCAACAGATCGTGGCCCGCTGTGTTGAAATCGGGGCCCATGTTGCCGGCGAACAGTAGCTTCCCGTCTAACTCGAATGTCCATTTGTGGTAGGGGCACACTAGCTTTGCCACCTTTCCCTTATCCTCGGTACAGACCTTTGATCCACGATGGCGGCACGCGTTATGAAACGCACGAATGTTGCCGTCTTTCCCTCGCACCACGGCGACAGGGAAATCGCCGATTTGCAGTGTCAAATACTGTCCCGGCTTTTCCAGCTCGAAGGTGTGACCCGCGAAGATCCACTCCTTATGCCAAATCTGTTCTAAATCTTGGCGATAAACTTCCGGGTCGGCATAGGTCGCGCCCGGCAACCCATGCTGGGGTTTACGTTGTTTGATAAGGTCTAATACGGCAGTGTATTTCTGCATTTTTATGTGCACTCTCAAATCTAAAATCGGGCTTTTTTTGCATCGACCGTAGCCGTTCGGAGAGAACTGATTACAGATGTACCATTGGCTCGCAAGGGCTATTACGCCCCAGCCAATTCAGATAATCTTTTGCTGGAGAGCCTCCCCCTACAGATCGCTGGGGCTTGTAATCAGTCTAGAGCGAGGCCCGTGGCGGGAAGAATCGATTTTTTAAAGGGGCTACTGATGATCTACAGTAATGATTAAGCAAAATGAACCTGATCAAACGCTGATCAAGATGCCGTCTCTACGTGCCGTCAAAGCCTTCGTAGCGGCGGCCAGGTATCAAAACTTTACGCGCGCTGCTGAGGCTCTTTGCGTTACCCAGGGTGCTATCAGCCGCCAAATACGTGAGCTAGAGGTTCATCTCGGAACGGAGCTTTTCGACCGGGCAGGCCGGGCGGTAAAGCTCACGGATGCGGGTTCTAATTTCTATGACGTGGTTCAGCTTTCATTTACCAGCATTGCTCAAGCGGCTGAGCGAATGCGCAGTAATACCACCTCTAAGCATGTGGTAACCCTGTGCTGCTCGCCTGCGTTCACCAATTTTTGGCTTGGCCCCCGATTACCTTCTTTCTTCGAATCCTACCCAGAGATCGATCTAAACCTAGTCGTTACCCAAAACTTTCTATCGATGGAGAGCGGTGTTCATCCAGATTTCATCATTTGCAAAATGATGAAAAGCCACGACGGTTATCACAGCCAGCCACTCGTATGCGACGTCATTTATCCGGTCTGCACTCCTCAGTATCTGGCGCAGCATCCAGAGCTGCAATCCATTCAAGATCTTCGAGATGGAGCATTGCTGAACCTCAGTCCCTTTGGCCGTTCACAGGTGGCTGAGCATGTGGATTGGAGCGTTTGGTTTGCTCATCACGATATCGATCTCAAAGCTCGACCCAGTCATGCTCCGCATTTCTTTAATGCTAACGACTACAACGTTCTCATCCAGCTCGCATTGGCCCACCAAGGTGTTGCCTTAGGGTGGCATTACCTTGTCGCTCCCCTGATCGAAAAAGGGCTCCTGATCCGACCAGTCAAAGAAAAACTGGTGCATAGAGAAACCCTTCATTATTTGAATTTCAATGAGGACAAAGCCCGTGATCCCAGCTGCTGCAAGCTGCGCGACTGGCTCGAAGAACAGTTCGGTAGCGGATTGCGGCAGGATCCCGACGACTCAAATGCATGAGGTCAGCTCATCAATTGATCGGCGTATAAGTCGCTATGTCCCAATCTCTCTTGTCATTATTCTTTCACCATGAAAAGTGAATACGAAATGAATGTTTCAAGGTGATGAGATGAAGTTTATTTCCTGATTATTTAGTTGTTGTTCCAGAGGCGGGTTCTCGTACCTGTTGTTCCGTGAGCTCTCGTGGAATAGAAAAGATAAATCTGCCATTTGTTGAGCGCTTAACAAGCGGAAAGTAGAAGCTCGCATTCTCGCATTTGATTTGGCAAATGTCGCCGGCGCTTGGTCGTGTGAAAAAGTGTCCGAATAAATTTATACCAAGCTATTTGGTTGCAGGTGCAGAGATAATTTGCTTGGTGCACGCGAATCATTACTTCCAGCTGAGAGCTATCTGGCTGGACTTTCCAGAAAAGAACAAGTGAGGTTTTAATCGATGTCCGCATTCGCTTTTTCCGGTGTCAATCTGGCAATCACGACTCCATTTGATGCGCAGGGAAAAATTGATTACCCGCGTTTTGAAAGTTTGATTGAACGCTACATCTCCGCTGGTGTACATGGGTTTGTCCTGAGCTCCGGCACGGGCATGCATGTTTACCTCAGCAAGGAAGAGTCCAAGCAACTCGTGGCCTTTGGTTCCAAAGTTATCAATGGCCGTGCTCGAGTGATTGTGCAAACGTCCGCCTTGCTTGCAGATGAAGTAGTGGAGCGCACCCGTCATGCAGCGGAATGCGGGGCGGATGGCGTCATGGTGTTGCCGCCATTTTTCGAAGGCCCAACTGATGACCAAGGGATTATCGACTTCTATTCCACCGTCTCTGAAGCCGGGCTGCCAATCATCGGCTACAACGTGCCTCAGGCCGTCGGCGTAGAAGTCACGCCATCGCTGTTTCGCCAATTGAGCGAAATTCCAAACTTTGTATCGGTCAAAGACAGCAGCGGTGATCTTGCGGCGCAGGCATCACTGATCCGTACCGGTTTGCCGACGATGAATGGCGCCGACCCGCTGGTGCCATACGCGCTTTTCGCCGGTGCTGCAGGCTTGATTTGGGGGGGGGCGAACATGGCGCCACGTTCTTGCGTAGCGGTGGTAAAAGCCGCTCTGGAACAGGATTGGGGTCGTGCTCGGGAGATCTGGCGCTCGCTCGAGCCCGTCATGTCGTTGATCTGGCAAGGCGACTATGTCCAGTCCGTTTATGCAGGTTCCGAGATCACTGGTTACGGGGCGGGAAATCCTCGTCGACCATTGGCACGCCTATCTGCTGACAAAATAGATGCGCTCAAGGCCGCTCTTGAACCATTGATCGTTCTCGAGTCCAAACTCGCTTGACGTCTTGGGAGTAGAAGTCATGTACGTGGCCACTAAATTTCCGAAGAACAGCAGTCGTTCAGCTTGGGTTGAGATGCTCGCTCCACGGGCACCGACCACATCGCTTCATGGCGATGTAATTGCTGATGTTGCAATCATTGGCGCTGGCTTCGCTGGTCTGTCTGCCGCGCGACGGCTATCTCAGCTTGATCCGACATTGCGAGTTGCCGTCCTGGAGGCGGGCGTTGTCGGGGAGGGGGCCACGGGGCGTAACTCAGGATTCATTATTGATTTGCCCCATGAAGTCAGCTCGGAAGATTTTGGTGGCACATCAACAGAGCGGGCTCTGCGGGATATCAAGATCTATCGCACTGCTATTAGCTTGGCTACGGACATGGCGGAAGAAAACGGCTGGGGGCCTGAAATCATTGATCCCTGTGGCCGCTACAGCGTAGCGATTAGCCAGAAGGGCGACGCCCACATCGTTACTTATGCACGCCAGCTGCAGGGTTTGGGTGAGTCCCATCAGATCCTTGATGCCAAGGGCATTTATGAGGTGACTGGCAGCCGTATCTACACCTCCGGGCTGTACATGCCGGGAACTGTGATGGTGCAACCTGCAGCCTATATTCGTGCCGTTGCAGATTGCCTGAGAAAGCCAGTGACCTTGTACGAGAATTCGCCGGTACAGTCCTTTGAAAAGCAGTCTGGTCGTTGGTTGCTGAAGACTTCCGCAGGTTCGGTCACGGCCAAACGAGTCATCCTGGCAAACAATGGCCACGCCCAGAGCTTTGGCTTGTTTCGCGGGCAGATGTTGCATGTCTTCACCTATGCTTCCATGACTGAACCTTTCGATTCGAAACGTCTCGGCGGAAAACGCGACTGGGCAGCGACACCGGCCTTACCGATGGGAACTACAGTGCGTCGTGTGAGTGGTGCTGAGGGTGACCGGATCTTGATTCGCTCACGTTATTCATATCACGCGGGGTTGGAGATCAACGATGGTCATGTGCAAAGCGCCGGTCGGGTGCATGACCGTAAGTTCGCCGATCGTTTTCCTGACCTTGTAGGGCTGAAAATGCAGTATCGATGGGGCGGGCCTATGGCGTTGACCTGGAACAGCGTGCCGATATTCGGGGAAATTGAACAAGGCCTGTTTGCGGCCTGCGCGTGCAACGGTTTAGGTGCGTCGAAGTCTACAGCCGCCGGTATCGCTGCTGCAGAAGCGGCCCTGGGAATGAAATCTGAGTTGGTTGAGATTTTCTCCAGCTATGACCCACCGAAAAATCTGCCGCCTCAGCCGTTTCTTAGTATCGGTGCGAAGGCTGACTTAAGGCTCCGTGAATGGCGTGCAGGGCGAGAATAAGTCCCTTGGACGTTGGGTAAGCTAACTACACTTCCATTAAGGAGCTCGACCATGAGTGATCTTTTAAAGGGAGCTGAATATGCGCAAAACCCAGCGACGGTTCCCTACGGGATCGAAAGAACGCCAGGTTTTAAAGCCCAAAGCCTAATCGTGTACCGCCAGCGCCAAACACTTGGCAGGGCGATAACTCGGATATCCGTTGGCAAGAATTGCGTGTTGGAAAAGAAGTTTAAAAATCACGAACGCAATGTCGCCCGAGAAAAGGCGACCACTCAACCTCTGTAGGGGAAATACCATGAAAACGATTTGGAAAGCGGTGTTCGCTTTGCTGATGGTGATAGGAACTGTTTTGCCAGCACAGGCAGAAGAGAAGACCATCACGATGGGTACCATGGCTTGGGAGGATTTGTCGCCGACTTCACTTATCACCAAAAAGGTTTTGGAGGATCAGGGTTACACGGTCAAGCTCACTGAATTTTCCGAGTGGGGGATAGCCTTCGCAGCGCTGGGTAAAGGTGACATCGAAATGTTAGTTTCCCCAGTGAACTATCTTGCTCAAGACTATTGGGATCGTGGTAAGAATCGTTACGAAAAAATTTCACCTGTTTCCGACGGTTTGTATCAGGGGATTGCGGTTCCCAAATACGTAAACATTGACACGATCGAGCAGTTGAATGAGAGCTCCGCCAAATTCGGCGATAAGGTTATTGGTATTGAGCCTGGTGCTGGCCTGATGCGTAGTACCAGCGAAGCCATAAAAGCCTATGGCGTAAAACTTCAACTGGTTGAAGGCAGTACCGCAGCGATGACGGCTGCACTTAAGTCCGCAGTGGATCGCAAGGAGTGGGTCGCTGTCACCATGTGGGATCCATCCTGGATGACTCAGAAATTTGACCTCAAGTATTTGGCTGACTCAAAGGGAATCTATCCCCCATCGCAAACCTATTACTGGATTGGTCAGAAAGGCTTTTCTGAGAAGCACCCTCGCGCCAGAGAAGTGATTGCCAGTATTTTTGTTCCGATCACTGATATCAAGGCAATTAACGGCGATATAAAGGACGGAAAGTCGGTAGACGAAGCAGTCAAAGCCTGGATTGCCAAGAATGGCGATTTGATTCAGCGTTGGGAAAACAACAAAAAAAATTAAGACCGGTATTTATTTAGCTGCCGAACTTTAACGAACAATATTTAAAAAAAGGTTCGATAGGATTTGCTATGGCTACTACAAGTTTAGACGTAAATAATGTGTTGGTGAGCTGCGAGTCGGTCTGGAAGATTTTCGGCGAGAACTCGGCTGAAGCAATGAAAGCCGTTGTCGAAAGAGGGCTGACAAAAAAGCAGATTCTTCAAGACTATAGCTGCGTCGTAGGTGTGTCTGACGTCAACCTAGAGGTTCGCCGTGGTGAGATCTTTTGCATCATGGGCCTGTCCGGCAGCGGTAAATCGACACTGATCCGATTGCTTAACAAATTGATCACGCCAAGCTCCGGCAAGGTGCTGGTCAAGGGCCGTGAGCTGTCGTCGCTCAGCGCCGCCGAATTACGTGCGGTACGGGCACGGCAGATCGGGATGGTATTTCAGAGTGTGGCCCTGTTGCCGCATCGTACTGTGCTTGAAAACACCGCGTTCGGGTTGGAAGTACAGGGCGTTCCAAAAGCCGAGCGGTTGAAGGTCGCTGAGGCGGCATTAACCAAGGTTGGCCTGGCCGACTGGACTAAGCGTTACCCGGACGAACTATCCGGGGGAATGCAGCAGCGGGTGGGCCTGGCTCGCGCGCTTGCTGCAGACCCGGAAATTATCCTCATGGACGAGCCTTTCAGCGCACTTGATCCGCTAATACGGCGTCAGTTACAGGACGAATTCCGCCAGCTTACAAAGGAACTGGGCAAGTCAGCTGTCTTCATTACTCACGACCTGGACGAGGCGATCCGGCTAGGAGATCGCATCGCGATCATGAAAGACGGAATGATCATCCAGGTGGGAACCGCCGAGGAAATAGTTCTAAATCCGGCCGATGATTACGTAGCAGAGTTCGTCGCGGGTATATCGAGGCTCCACCTCGTCAAAGCCAACTCGGTGATGACGCCGGTTGCGCTCTACAAGGCGGCGTACCCCAACGTTGATGTAAGTCGACTGCCAACCACGCCTCCAGACGCCGACCTTGATCACATCATCGGCCTTGCGGTAGCAAATGATCGCGACGCGATCGCCGTGATGGACGCGGGTGTCATCACAGGGGTGATCACCATGCGCGATTTGCTAAGAGGCGTACAAGGTACTGCTAACGAATATGCACACCCGGTTGATCAGGCGCTGGCGGAGGTGTCTTCATGAATGTCGAAAATTTCCCTGGCAGCTTTGACTCAACCGTCGACGCGGGGCTTGAATGGCTTTCCGACAATGGTTCGGGACTATTCGATGCGGTAAACGACGTTCTGAAAGGTATTTACGAAAGCCTTCTGTGGCTATTCAACCTTCCGCCTTATTACGTTGTTGCAGTGCTTATCGCTTTGCTGGGGTGGCGTCTCGCCGGGCCACGCTTCGCTGTTGCTGCTTTGATCGGAATGCTGTTCTGCGCATTTATTGGCTTGTGGCCAGAAACCATGAGCACGCTGGCACTGGTCGTCGCAGCGACGTTGATGGCTCTGCTGGTAGCCATTCCACTGGGTGTGGTTGCCGGGTTGCTTCCGGTGCTGGATCGCATGGTCGAGCCCACGCTCGACATGATCCAGACCATGCCGCCCTACATTTACCTCCTGCCTGCCATCGCGCTTTTAGGCTATGGCACAGGCACGGCGCTGATCGCGACATTTATCGTGGCGTTGCCACCGGCGTTTCGCCTGACATCGCTTGGCATTCGCATGACGCCCAATGAGTTCATCGAACTTGGCAATGCCAGTGGCGTCACTGGCTGGCAGATGTTCTTGAAGATACGGTTGCCCTTCGCAATGCCAAGCATCATGGCCGGCATCAATCAAAGTCTCATGATGGCTTTCGGCATGGTAGTGATTGCTGGCATCGTCGGCTCTGGTGGCTTGGGTGAGACCATATATGGCGCGATACGCACGCTCGATATCGCCAAATCAATTAACGGTGCTATCGCAATCGTTATTCTCACGATGGTGCTCGACCGTTTGGCACAGAGCGCCGCGGCTGCATATGAGGGGAAACGACCATGAGCGCACCAGAAATCCAGTTTTCCCCTGGCAAATATATTGCGCCGTTCGTAGATTGGTTCAACACCAATCTTCACGGTGTCTCTAAAGCCATAAGTGTGGTGGTTGAAATAAGTCTGCGCGCAATTGAAGGTGCACTGTTGGCCCTGCCGCCGTTAGCAGTGATCGCCATCGTCGCTATCACTGTTGCGCTGATCGTTCGAGTACGTGTCGCTGTGTTGGCGGCAGTGATGCTGGGTTATTGCCTGATCTCCGGACTTTGGATTGCTTCCATGCAAACCATTGCGCTGGTCTCGGTGGCCGTACTGATATCAGTGTCTATTGCGTTTCCGCTTGGCATTCTCGCCTCACGGGTGAAGCGTTTCGACGCCGCAGTGCGACCGGTGCTAGACGTAATGCAGACTGTTCCACCGTGGGTCTATCTCATTCCTGCGGTAATGATTTTCAGCCTCGGCCGTGTCCCCGCAATCATCGCCACCGTGGTGTACGGGATTCCTCCCATGCTGCGGTTGACCACACTGGCGCTTAACCAGGTACCAAAGGAAATGGTCGAACTGGGAATTGCCATGGGTGCCACAAAACGCTCGATTCTTTTCAAGATCGAGATTCCTCTGGCCACTCCTACGCTTTTGGTGGGGCTGAATCAATGCATCCTGTTATCGCTCGCAATGGTGGTTCTTGCTGGGTTGGTAGGAGGAGGCGGCTTGGGCGCGGAGGTCACTCGAGGACTCACTCGTATGGAGATGGGGCTCGGTCTGCGAGCGGGACTCGCCATCGTAGCTGTCGCGCTACTTTTAGATCGCGTTAGCCGTGGATTACTTAATCGAAATAATCGGCCTTTGGCTGCACGTTAAATAGGGCATGAGGTTTTCATTTTGTCTAAATGAAAATCTCATGAAACGTCCAGTGCTATAGCCGTGTTGCACAGAAACTCGATCTCTAGACCCAACCAGCCACATCACTAAGTTAACAAATATTTAGCCCTTGATTTACCTAGAGCACTGGAGACAATACTTTGAACTTTGACGGCATTTTTACGCCTGCCATCACTCCGTTGTCTTCGGATGGCCAGATTAATTATTCGGCCTTTGGCGAGGTTATTGAATACCTGATCGAGTCCAAGGTTCATGGCATTGTTGTTGGTGGGTCGACCGGTGAGTATTACGCTCACACGGTAGCTGAGCGTGTAAAGATTGCTGGCCGTGCAAAAGATATTATCAACGGTCGTTTGCCGCTCGTTGTGGGTACCGGAGGGATTCGAACTGAAGACTCTGTCTACTTTGCCGAGAGGGCAAAGGAGCTTGAGGCAGATGCTCTTATGGTAGGTTCTCCTCCTTACGCGCTGCCCACTCAAAAAGAAGTTGGCGCTCATGTCCTGGCAGTGGACAGAGCCGCTGGACTTCCTATCATGCTTTACAACTACCCGGCCCGGATGGGCGTCGCGATGGACGAAGAGTTCTTCGACGCCATTGCACCCTGCAAGAATATCGTCGCTATTAAGGAAAGTTCAGGCGAGATGAATCGTCTTCATCGTCTGGCTCAATCGCATCCGTCAATCCAAATATCTTGTGGTTGGGATGATCAAGCTTTGGAATTTTTTGCTTGGGGGGCTCGCAGCTGGGTTTGCGCGGGTTCAAACTTCATCCCCCGCGAACATGTTGCGCTCTACGAAGCCTGTGTCATTGAAAAAGACTTCGCTAAAGGACGCCGCATCATGTCGGCAATGCTTCCATTGATGTTTTTTCTCGAAGGCGGAAGGTTCGTTCAATCCATCAAGCATGGCAGTGAATTAAGCGGATTACATCCCGGTGGTGTTCGGGCTCCATTGCAACCATTGGAGGAGTCCGAGAAACAACAACTGAAAGAAATTATTCGAACCCTCAAACAAAACGTAGCCCAAATCATTGGGGAGGCTTGAAATGGCAGATCTTCTTAGTAAAGAGGCATATCGCGAACTTGCAGGTAAGCTTGAGTTGCGCAATCAGGCATTTATCAACGGAAAGTTTCGTGATGCGATATCGGGCAAAACGTTCACTACGACCAACCCAGCAACGGGTGACGTTCTAGCTGAAATCGCCGCGTGCGACTCTCGAGATGTCGACGAGGCCGTGGCAGCAGCCAAAGAGGCATTTGAGGACGCCCGCTGGCATTCGCTCTCGCCTTCTGCTCGCAAGTCTGTATTGCTGCGTTTCGCTCAACTGCTTGAAGAGAATTCGCACGAATTGGCGGTACTCGAAAGTCTGGACAGCGGCAAACCGATTCGTGAATGCCAGAACATCGATGTTCCCGAAACAATTCATACGCTGCGTTGGCACGCAGAACTCATCGACAAAATTTACGATTCGACCGCGCCAGTGGGTTCGGGAGCCGTCACGATGGTCGTGCGTGAGCCCATCGGAGTCGTCGGTCTTGTTTTGCCGTGGAACTTCCCGCTATTGATGCTTGCCTGGAAAATTGGCCCATCGCTGGCAGCAGGTTGTTCGATCGTGGTCAAGCCCGCGAAGGAAACCACGTTGAGTACGCTGCGCGTGGCTGAACTGGCTTATCAGGCGGGTATCCCCGCGGGCGTGTTCAGCGTGGTGCCTGGTAGTGGCAAAGAGGCCGGTGAACCATTAGGCCGGCACGCGGATGTCGCGATGGTCAGCTTTACAGGCTCTACTGACACTGGCCGGCTATTTCTAAAATATTCCAGTGAGTCAAACCTGAAGCGCATCGTTCTGGAGTGCGGAGGCAAGAATCCTGCAGTCGTGATGGACGATGTCGAGGACATTGATCTCGTCGCGCAGCACGTGGTGAATGGCGCCTTCTGGAACATGGGCGAAAACTGCTCTGCATCTTCTCGCTTGATCGTTCATAGCGATATCAAGGACGATCTTTTGAAGCGTATCCAGGTTCACCTGGGTGATTGGAAAATGGGGGATCCGCTCGACCCTGAAAATCGCCTGGGCTCGATGATCAGCACAGCTCACTTTGAAAAAGTGCGCTCTTACATCGAATACGCCAAAGCCGAAAAATTTGATGTGCTGGTGGGCGGGAATACTACGCAAAATATCTTTGTGGAACCCACCATCGTTGATGGAGTAGGCCGTGATAGCCGGTTGTTCCAGGAAGAAATCTTCGGCCCCGTCCTGAGCGTAACAACGTTCAATACTGTGGATGAGGCTATCGATTTAGCTAACGACACGGCTTATGGATTAGCGGCTTCTGCGTACACCGGTAACCTGCGCAATGCATTGAAGCTTTCGCGCGGCATTCGTGCAGGAATTGTGACCGTCAACTGCTTCGGCGAAGGCGATGCGTCCACACCTTTCGGCGGGTACAAGGAGTCTGGTTTTGGTGGTCGAGACAAGTCCATTTGGGCACATGATCAATACACTGAGTTGAAAACCATCTGGATCGATGCGTCCTGACTCAGATTAACGGCATCTGGTTAAAGGTCGCCTCCACTGCATTGGTTGGGGCGATTTTTACGTTGAGCTGAGTGGCCCTTCTGACCCGAAGCCATATACGTAAAAGATTGTGGTGATAACGGCGGCATGCAATTTTTTTGCTCGATTGTATCGTTTTATCTTCAATAAAAGGGTGCCTCGAAGTGATAGAACCGCGAATTTTTTGTGGAACAATAAAAGGGGAAAATTTTCGCTATCTCAAGGATGAGAACCCAACGACAGTTCCCCGTTCGGGGGTGGGTTTTATCCTTCTTGATCACTTTTCCCTCCCATCATTTACCAACGCATTGGACGCGCTTGTAACAGCGAATCTATTGCGGCCTGAACTTTTCAGTACCTGTACGTTTACGCTTCATGCGCGGGAAGTGATGAGTGACTTGGGAATCATTATCCGCCCTGATCAACAGCTTTCATCCTATCCACTGAGCGATCTAAAACTATTGATCGTGTGTGGCGGACTTCGGACACCACTACGCGCTGATGCTCACTTGTGCGCTGTGCTCAAGAAAGCCGCCGAGAAGGGAGTAGCTTTAGCTGGTCTCTGGAATGGAGCTTGGTTCTTGGGGCAAGCAGGTTTGCTGGATACATACCGTTGTGCCATTCACCCCGAGCACCGGCCAGCTCTTGCAGAGGCGGCACAGCACAGCCAAGTTACGAGCGAGAGTTTTATTGCTGATCGTGATCGTTATACGGCTGCTAGCCCGAGCGGTGCGTTTCATATGGTATTGGATTGGATCGGTCAGTTTCATGGGGCAGGCCTGGTAGATGGCATCTCGGACATCCTGGCATTTGAAGCCTCACGGTATCGACGTCTGAATCCAACGCTCCACGTCAAGATGGCAGCGCCTTTGAGAGAAATCGTCAAATTGATGGAGGCGAATCTCGAAGAACTTTTGGGTTTAGAGCAAATGGCACGCTGGGTCAATCTGTCCAGGCGCCAAATCGAACGGTTGTTCAGAGCTCAGTTGGGCACTACACCACAGCGTTACTACCTCGAACTTCGGATAACTGAAGCGAGGCGCCTACTGCAGCATTCCGGTCTAACCATAGTTCAGGTAGCTGTGGCCTGTGGATTCGTCTCGCCGAGCCATTTCAGCAAGTGCTATTCGGCTTACTTTGGTTATTCCCCTTCCCGAGAAACACGAATGGAATTTTGAATGCCGGAGCCCCTGATCAGGTTCTTGTTATGACTGCACTCCAGCTGAAAGATCCGAATACACAACTGGCTCGGTGCTTGGAATGGCAATCCGGCTGCGCCGACACTTTATATGAACCACTATGTAATAACGGTCTGGCTGGGGGCGCCATGCAGCATGGTGCAGCTAATGTGACTTGCGATGTATGAAAACAATTACGGAGCTTAAATGAACATCAAGCAAAAGCTAACTGGGGCATTCGCGATCATCGCGTGTTTGCCCGTCATTGTTGTCGCCAGCATTGTAATCATTAATCTGCGCAACGAGGCCACGGAAAGTTTTGTCGAAAACAGTGGGCGTGAAATACGTCAGGTCGAGAACGGCATGCAATTGTTCTTCGATAGTATCAGCCAGAACATCGATTACCTTGCGTCCAATCCGCTGGTAGCCACCGCCGGTAACGATCTCAAAAGTTCGTTGACGCCCGAACAGGAAAACCTGCCCGAGCCCGAATTGGGCAATAAGATCGTTGCGCTGTTTGATCGCATGGCGAAAAGCCACCCCTCGTATTCCTATATATCATACGGTCTGGCTAATGGCAGTTACGCGTTTTGGCCTGCGGGGCAGAAGTTGAGCAACTATGATCCTCGTGTGCGTCCTTGGTATACGACCGCTCTGGCTAACCTGGGCAGAACGGTGCGCACCGATGCCTATTACTGGTCCGCCGATGATGCAGTGATGATCGCGACCGTACGCGCGATACCCAATGCACTGGGCAACCCGGGTGGGGTGATGAGCATTGATGTGACACTCAAACAACTGACCAACATTGTCAAACAGATCAAACTTGGTGAAACCGGCTACCTGATGTTGATGGAAAACAGCGGCAACGTGTTGGTCGACCCCAAGCAGCCCGAGCATAATTTCAAGAAGCTTGGTGAGCTGGGCGGTGGTTTCAGTGAACTGGCCAAAACTCCTAAAGGTCTGACAGCAGTAGAGCTTGATGGCGAGCGCTACATGGCTAACGTCTATCCTGCTGACAAACTGGGATGGAGTTTCATCGGGCTGATCAAGCAGGACGAAGTCATGGCTTCGGCCAATAAGTTGACTTGGCTGATAGGTATCATCGCTTTGGTACTGGCTGTCGTCTTTGCACTCGTCGGCGCCACTTTCGCCAGTTTTATCGTGCGCCCGATCAGGGGCGTGTCAAGCGGCCTGGAAGGCATCGCCCAAGGCGAAGGCGACTTGACCGTCACCCTGGCAGTGCGCGGCAACGACGAAACTGCGCAACTAGCAGGGTGGTTCAACCAATTTCTGGGCGCGATCCGTAGGCTGATCCAACATATCTCCAGTGCCGCCAGCAGTATCCTAGCAGCATCGCATAGCTCCACTCAGGTCTCGGGTGATATGGCTAAGGCCGCCAACCGCCAACGTGAAGCGGTGGACATGGTGTCCACTGCCTTCCATGAAATGGTCGCTACTGCCAACGAAGTCGCCCGTTCTTGCAGTCAGGCTGCCGAGTCCGCCGACACAAGTCAGCAACAGGCTCGCGATGGTCAACGGCAGATCGATGATGCAGTAGAAAGCGTTGACCGGCTCAGCGAAGAAATATCCCGCTCCGCGCAGGACATGACGCAATTAGAGCGAGACAGTAACGACATCCAGTCAATTCTCAACACCATCCGCTCTATCGCCGAGCAGACCAATTTGCTGGCCCTCAACGCCGCCATCGAAGCTGCGAGAGCGGGCGAGCAGGGGCGTGGCTTTGCTGTGGTGGCTGACGAGGTCAGGGCCTTGGCGAAGCGTACCGCCGACTCTACTGCCGAGATCGACAGCTTGTTGGGCAATCTGGCCCGGCGCACCGCCTCGGTGGCGCAACAGATGCATTCTAGCCTTGAGGTCTCGCAGCAGTCGGTGAGTAAGATTGGCCAAGCTCGCACCAGCTTTGGCCAGATTCGCGAATCGGTGGACGTCATCCGCGATATGAACACCCAGATTGCCACCGCCGCCGAAGAGCAGCATCAGGTGGCCGAAGACATCAACCGGCACATCAGTCAGATTCATGGTGATGCACAACTGGTGGTCGAACTGGCGCAATTGTCGCGTACTGACTCGCAAAGCCTGGCGTCGCTATCCAATGAGCTGGACGGTCTGGTGCGGAAGTTCCGCACCTGATGACGTGTTCTGGCTTTAGCTGGGATTTGCGCGATCTTCATTCCTCGCTAAACGGCTACACGTACCCGGTGTCACATATGTGTGGTCAAGCAACGACGTAGTATCCACTACGAACGGGGGCACTGCCCGAGCCTGTGTGGCGCGGTGAGGAGGCCAGTGGCGAGTTGGTGGGGCCGTGGCAAAGCGGCCTCGCCGACATCAGGAGGGAAGTACTTAACATCTGACCCATTACACTCCGCGCAGAGCTGTTTCGTCTGGACGCCCAGCGCTGCAGTTGGTCGGGATTCCGGCGCGACTCCGTCATCAGTTCGGGTTTGAGACAGCCCTCATACAGTAGTTCGCCAACCCGATGCTCAATGATATGGTCGCTTTGGTTGAGCAGGCTTGCAGTGCGCCTGGTCATGACAGGCGTTCTACGATGGAAATCGCACTGCCTGGCCCGACTCTTTGCCAAGGGCAAGCCCAGCACCAGGGCATGCAGTTGTTCGGCACCTAATTCCATCTGAGAGCCGTGTCGAGAACCCGGCCAGAAGAACTGGCCTTGATGCAGGCGGCGCGCCGCCAGCCAAATACCGAACCCGTCGTGCATCAGCACTTTAATGCGATTGGCGCGGGGGTTGGCAAACAGATGAGCGCAGTGCAGCTGCGCCGCACCGAACACGATGACCACCCGCGCCAGCGCGGTTTCAGTATCGGCGCGCATGTCCATGGGTTCGGTGGCGAGCCAGATGGCGTCGATGCGAATCATTGCCACAGATCTCGAAGGAAGGTCGCGCAGGCGGCCGCGTTATCGGTCGTCACTTTGACAGCGCCACACGGGTGCTGGATTTCAACGCAGATATTCGATGATGCAGCTTGCGAGTTTTCTCCGGCTAGCTAATGGGTCACGGAATAGAAGCAGGTTGCAGCTCCGTGTTTTTTTGCGTTTGCAGCCGAATCCATTTGTGGACGAGGTTCGTGTTGAGGCTATGGCTCAGCGCGTCGCTGGCAATCGAGGTGCCGGGCTGGGTGCACTCTTGAATGACTTGGACTTTGAAGGATTTGGAGTAGGAACGGCGTTGTGGCTGCATGAAATACCCGCTTAAAAGGCTAGAACCGGTGCCCACTTAAATTTAAGTGCACACCATGTCTTGGCTTTGCAGGGCTGGGTAGATGACTTCGCCGGACGGACACTGACGGTCGACGAGTTGACGGCTACGTGAAACAGTATTGGCCGATTCTCAAGAACCGATTGCTGGCCGGCGAATACCCCCCGCAAGGTGTACACGACGTCGAAATCCCCGAACTCAAAGGCGGAACCCGGCATTTGGGCATTCCCAGCGTCGTGGATCGCCTGATCCAACGGGCACTGCTGCAACAGCTCACGCAGCTCTTCGATCCGCTGTTCTCGGGCTACAGCTACGGTTTTCGTCCGGGCAGAAGCGCTCACCAAGCGATCGAAACCGCACGCGGCCATGTGGAGGCGGGTGTGGAACTTGACCTGGAAAAGTTCTTTGATCGAATCAACCACGACATCCTGATGGCCCATGTGCAGCTTCACGTCGAAGACAATCGGTACTCAAGTTAATCCGCCGTTATCACGAAGCCGGGGTGATGCCGGGCGGGATCACCAGCCGCCGGCAGGAAGGGGCGCCGCAAGGCGGCCCGCTCTCGCCGTTGCTGTCGAATTTCCTGCTCAACCATCTCGACCGCGAGCTGGAGCGGCTGGGTCATTGCTTCGCGCGTTATGCCGATGATGTGAACATTTTTGTGCGCAATCAGCGGGCTGGCGAACCACTCCGTCCAGAAAATATTTTTCAATGACTCAACTCGTGCTTTCCACGGTATCCGTACAACACTCTCCACAGTGCTCAACGATCGGCAGGACCAAACTTTACGATCGGCGCCATACCAGGCAAGAAGATGCGCCAACCTTCAAGGTCCGTTACTGATGGGGGATAGCGCCGGTGAGACACACCAACTGCCACTTGCGGATCACTTATGCAGAGATCATCCTGAATCGTACCCAAGTTGTGTGTTGAGGCGTGGCCGCCTACCAGGATTCCTGTCGACTTTCGGTAACCGAGTCGCGGATGTATAGCAGCTGTTTATGCGCTGCGTAGCCCGCGCAACGATGATGTGTCACGCGGATATCGACGACAGGGGAGATCGCCTCATCCGATCGCGTCTTGCCGCCAGGCGGATCCGGCGCCTAACGATTAGAAGAAAGGAGGTCGTATGCGCTGTGCAAACTGCGGATTCGAGAATCCCTCCGGGGCCAGCTTCTGTGAAGCGTGCGGCGCCAGGTTGTCTTGCAGTTGTCCGCGCTGTGGCCACGAGGCGGGCCTTTCCGATAAATTTTGCAGTGAATGCGGCGCACCGCTAACCGATGCGTCTGCTGCGCCATTACCGCGCCCCCGGCCTGTTTCAGAGCCTTCTCCAGCACCCATTCATTACACACCCCACTACCTTGCCGAGCGCATCCGCGCCGAACAGGCCGCCATGGAAGCCCGGGGCGAGACCGCCGGAGAACGCAAGACCATCACGGCGCTGTTTGCCGACATGGCTGGCTCTACGGCGCTGATCCACGACCTCGATCCGGAACAGGCCCAGCGCCTGATCGAGCCTGTCGTCGCGATGATGATGGAAGCCGTCCACTACTACGAAGGCTACGTGGCCAAGACGCTGGGCGATGGCATCCTCGCGCTATTCGGTGCCCCCATCGCCCATGAGGACCATCCGCAGCGGGCGCTGTATGCGGCGCTACGGATGCAGGAGGCGATACACCGACATGGCGACTGCATTCGTCTGGAGAAAGGCATTCCGTTGCAAATCCGCGTCGGCATCCATACTGGAGAGGTCGTCGTGCGTTCGATCCGCACGGACAGTTTACACACCGATTACGATCCGGTCGGGCACACTATCCACATTGCATCCCGGATGGAGGGAATCGCCGCGCCATCGTCAATCCTGGTGAGCGAGTCCACCCACAAGCTGGCGGAGGGCTATTTCGAGTTCAGGACTCTGGGGGCCACCCAAGTCAAAGGCATTCCCGATCCGCTTGTCGTGTATGAGGTGCAGGGTCTCGGCGCGCTGCGCACGCGCCTGCAACTGGCGGCACATCGCGGGCTGGCCAGGTTCGTCGGCCGCCAGCTCGAACTGGATCACCTGCATCAGGCACTCGATAAGGCCAAAGCGGGCCACGGGCAGGTTGTCGCGGTGGCAGGCGAGGCGGGGGTCGGGAAGTCGCGGCTGTTCCATGAGTTCAAGGAAAGCTCGCGGCGCGGCTGTCTGGTGCTGGAGACTTTCTCGGTGTCGCACGGCAAGGCCTTTGCCTATTTTCCGCTCATCGAGCTTCTGAAAAGCTATTTTCAGATCACTGCGCTGGACGACGAGCGGCGGTGCCGGGAAAAGGTCATGGGCAAGACTCTGACGCTCGAGCGCAGCTTCGAGGATCTTGTGCCCTACCTGCTCTATCTGCTGGGAATTGGCGAAGGCAGTTCGGCGCTCGCGGAAATGGATCCTCAGATCCGGCGCGATCGCATCTTCGACGCGATCACGCAACTTCTGGCGCGCGAGAGTCGCGATCAGCCGATCGAACTGCTGTTCGAGGACTTGCAATGGCTGGACCGCGAGACCGAAGCATTCCTCGCGTGCCTCATCGACCGCGTGGCGAGTGCTCCGATCCTGCTCCTCGTGAACTACCGGCCCGAGTATCAGCCTGCGTGGACGCGCGCGGGTCATTGCAGTCAGCTTCGGCTCGAGCCGCTGGGCCCGGCCGAAGCCCAGGGACTGCTCGCGGCCCTGCTAGGGGACGATCCCACCCTCGTCCCCCTCAAACAACTCATCCTGGAGAAGACGGAGGGCAACCCTTTCTTCATGGAGGAAGTGGTGCAAACGCTGGTCGAGGAGAACTCGCTGCTCGGTGAACCCGGCCGTTACCGGATCGAGCAAACTCCTTTTGCGCTGCATATTCCCACCACCGTGCAAGGTGTGCTCGCTGCCCGTATCGACCGGCTCCCCGTTGCGCAGAAGGAGTTGCTGCAGACGCTCGCCGTCATCGGCAAGGAGTTTGCGTTCAGTCTGATCCAACGCATCTGTGATGGACGTGGCGCTCGGAATGACGACGATTTACGCGATCTACTGGCCCGACTGGAGGCCGCGGAGTTCATTTACCAGCGGCCTGCATTTCCGGAGGTGGAGTATTCGTTCAAGCATGCCCTGACCCAGGAGGTCGCGGGCCACTCGCTACTCACGGAGCGGCGTAGCGCACTGCACGAACGCACGGCGCAGGCCATCGAGGCACTGTTCCCCACCCGCATCGCCGATTATTGCAGCGAACTGGCGCACCACTACAGGCTGAGCGGCAATGTCCCGAAGGCCGTGGAATACCTGCACCGTACCGGGCAACAGGCCCTTCAGCACTCCGCCCATCTAGATGCAATGCGTCACCTCGGCGCGGCGCTGGAATTGCTTGAGCATTTGCCCGACACGCCCGCGCGTGCTCATCAGGAACTGACGTTGCTGCTCTGCTTGGGGCCGGCCTTGATGGTCGTGCGGGGCTATAGTGCGCCCGAGGTGGCGGCCACCTATACCCGTGCACTGGCGCTATGCGAGCAAGTAGGCGACGACTCGCTTTTCCCTGTGCTGCTGGGGCTGCGGACTTACTACGAGTTACGTGCGCAATACTCAACTGCATGCGAACTGGGTGAGCGATTGCTCAGTGTTGCGCAAACTGCGCAGGATCCGGACTTGCTCGTGGGAGCTCATGCGGCACTCGGGGCGACATTGTTTTTCCAGGGTGATCTGCGCAATGCCCTTGAACACCAGGAGCGGGCGCGTAACCTCTACAACCCGGAACGTCATCGCACTCATACCATTACATACGGCATGGATCCGGGCTACGCCCTGCCATTTTCGGCCTGGTGCCTTTGGTACTTGGGTTTTTCCGATCAGGCACGCACGCGCAGCCGGGATGCTCTTGCTCTGGCCAATAAGATTTCCGACCCGTTCAGCCTGGCCTTCACCCTGTCTGCTACGTCGATACTGGGACAGTTTCGGCGCGACGTACAACTCGCCGAAGAGTGTGCTGATGCCGCCATCAAGCTTTCACTCGAACATGGGTTTCCGTGTTATTTGGCGTGGGGGACTATTCTCCTAGGTTGGGCTCGCGCCGAGCAGGGGAGTACTGACGAGGGAATTGCTCAAATAACTGAGGGAATCGCTACTTATCAAACAGCCGGAGCAGAGCTTGGGTGCTCTTATTTTCTGGCTCTGCTGGCCGCTGCTCATGGGCGCGCCGGGCAACCGCAGGCAGGATTGGATGTCGTGACCGACGCTCTGGCTATGGTGAACAGAACAGGCGAGCACTTTTACGAAGCTGAACTGTACCGGCTCAAGGGAACGTTTACCCTCCAATGTCCGGGTGAAGACAGACAGGATTCTTCCGTGCAGCAGGAAGCGCAAGCATGCTTTCACAAGGCGATCTCGGTCGCTCGACAGCAAGGTGCAAAGTCACTCGAGCTACGAGCCACAGTGAGCCTTGCTCAGCTTTGGGAAACACGAGATAAGGAGGCGGCCAGGCAGATGCTGGCCGACATCTATAGTTTCTTCACCGAAGGCTTCGACAGCGTTGATTTGCTACAAGCCAAGGAGCTGCTCGATGCATGGGCATCAAATGTGGGGTGAACGATCGATGACGCATGGTGCTGAATGAAGCAGCGGCGTGTCGTCGGCAAGTGCGTGACGGGGCGAAGCACTGCGCCAAGCACCCGATGCGGCCAGCACCGACGAGGAGACCAAGAATGACCACGAAAAAGCCGGTCGCGCTGGCGTTGCAGGGCGGCGGGATGCACGGTGCGTTCACCTGGGGCGTGCTCGATCGGTTGCTCGAGGACGGCAGGCTTGCCATTGAAGGGGTGAGTGCAACCAGTGCCGGCGCGATGAATGCCGTCGTGCTGGCCTACGGCATGCTGCAGGGTGAAGAGGCCGGCGCGCGCCAGGCGCTGCATGATTTTTGGTCCGCTGTGGCGCAGTCCGCCGAGCGACATAACCCGTTGCGCTGGGCGCCATGGTTGAAAGGAACGCACAGTTTCGGGCTGGACTATTCGCCCATGTATGCGTTTGCGGACATGGCGCTTCGTATCTTCTCGCCTTACCAGTTCAATCGCCACAACTTGAATCCGCTACGGGAGGTGCTGGAGAATCAGGTCGATTTCGCCGTCTTGCGCAAGCAATGCCCGCTCCACCTCTATCTGTGTGCGACCAATGTTGAGACGGGGAAGATACGCATCTTCTCAGGCGAGGACGTCTGCGCCGAAGCGGTGCTGGCTTCGGCCTGTGTGCCGACATTGTTCCAGGCGATCACGATCGACGGCCAGCATTACTGGGATGGCGGCTATATGGGAAACCCGGCGATTTTCCCATTGATTTACCACTGCAATACGCGCGATGTGGTGATCGTCCACATCAACCCGCTCGTCCGCCCGGGCGTGCCCATGACAGCTGCCGACATCCTCAATCGCATCAATGAAATCAGCTTCAACTCGTCGCTGATGCGTGAGATGCGCACCATCGCTTTTGTCACCGACCTCATCGAGCAAGGAAAGGTCGAGCGCGACGAGATGAAGGAGATGCTGATCCACTCCATTCGGTCCGACGCAGCAATGTGCGCGCTCAGCGTGTCCAGCAAGTACAACGCAGGCTGGGACTTCCTTTGCGGGTTGCGCGACAACGGACGACGCGAGGCCGATGCATGGCTCACCGAGAACTATCGGAATATTGGCGAACGGTCGAGTATCGACATCCGAAAGGAGTTTCTTTGAACGCCGCGATGAGACGGGAAAAGGTGGCTGTCGCCGGCATGGACGGTCGCGCGATGACGACAGTGCTGCGTCGCCGCGCTCGCCTAAATGCTACGGAGTTTAAGCTGTCTCGATTTTAAGAAGAGGATTGTCGGCAAGTACGGTTTCGAACAACAGCGTTGGTTTTTCCAGCAAGTAACCTTTGAGTCTAGCTTTCTACCGAGATCCTTCGACCTGAAAGGTCCAGATGTTAACGTCGTCCCCATGTTTCCTGTGAACCTTCAGTTTTTTGAACTGCGTCTGCACCCAGCGCCATTTCGCAATCTCTTAGTCTGCACCCTATGAGATACCAGGAAACTCCTGGGCATAGCTTTGGAAAGTTCCGGGTGAGACCAGGAATCCGGTACACGTCCACCTTGGCCTTGCTGTCATTGATGGATGCCTTCCTTCCTTGCGCCAATCCTAGATAGCCTGGCCAGGTTCATCTACCCCCTGACCCGGTATGCCGCGCGTGCATATGGGCGCTGACAAGATCACCCTCAACAACGTTCTGCCGGTCGCCGACACATGGGCGCCGGGCCTGACACGCCTCCGGCGGCCAACAGACTTGGACGGCATGGATCGTCGGAAGACGATATAGTGCCGGTCGGCAGCTGAGTGCGCCGCCACCCACTATATTTGCGACCATCGGCAGGTCAACATTAAATCCGGGTTAAGCCCTGCGACGCCAATCTATCTGGTCGCAGATCATTCCTGCCGGAAATCTGTCGCTCGCGCCGCCATCGATCGCATTAGCCGCCTCTTCACGCTGTTGGTCGCTCATGCTTTTTGGGGCAGAGGTGAGCCGCATACGAGCCGCACCCATGACTATTACTCAAACGTCGACCGTCTCCGCCAGATGCGCCATCAGCCACTGGCGAAAACGGTCGACGCTTTGTCTATGTGGGGGCCGACCTTGAGGTTCCAGCAGGCAGAACTGAGCGTCAGTGCGCAGGGTGGTTTGCGTCGGTCGAACGAGGTTGCCAGTTTGCAAGTGGTTGCTGAGTAGGCCCGACCAAGCCAAAGCGATACCCTGGCCAGCCAGCGCTGACTGAATCAACATTGAATAGCTGTTGATATTGATGCGCCGCCGAGGTTCTGGAGCTTGGTAGCCAAGACGTTGAAACCATTCCTTCCACCCAATCCAGTCTCGTTGCGGGTCTTCAAACCATAACCAGGTACACGCGCCTAGCTGCTCTAACGTATGAATCTCTGGATGCTGCGCTAGAAAGGCAGGGCTGCAGACCGGGAAAATTTCTTCGTTGAACAACGGAGTGACTTTCATGTTTTTTGGTGGGGTGCTGCAGTAGTAAAGCGCCAGATCGCAGTCTAGCCGGGAAAAATCACTGACTTGATCCGTCGCGATGATGCGCAGATCAATCTCCTCATTCTGGCGTTGGAACTCCGATACGAGAGGCAGTAGCCACAACGATGCCATCGCCGTGCTGGTAACGACGGTTACCTGCCGGGCGCCTTGCCAATGGAGCATTCCCGCTGTGGCATGGGCGATTTGCTGCAGCGTATCGCGGACGCTTTCGTAATATTGGCTGCCCGAGGCGGTGAGCTTGATTTCACGGGTCGTACGGGTGAAAAGCGCCGTGCTCAGATAGTCTTCGAGCAAACGAATCTGACGGCTGATCGCGCCTTGAGTGACGTTTAGTTCGCGGGCTGCCAAGGTGAAGCTCAAATGGCGGGCCGCGGCTTCAAACGCCACCAGGCTATTGAGTGGCGGCAAGGGTTGCAGCTTCATCAGGTAGGGTCACTGTATTTTTGATTTTGCACCGTGCACAGATATTGTGCAGAAACCAGGGTGTAGTGACTACCTGTTAATGATGTAAGACTAGAGATCAATGACCAAGTCAGAAGTGGGCTTGCTGCAGCAAAGCAAGCGCAAGCCCTTGTCGATCTCACGTTGTCTGATCCCACCGTTGTGGTTCATTTCCACAGTACCCTTAAGCAGGGCTGTTTTGCACGTGCCGCAAACACCCTGACTGCAGGAGGACGGTACGATTGCGCCGGCTTTTTTGGCAGCACTCAGCACGGTCTGATTTCCCGGCATGCTGAACGTCCTCCCCGAGCGTGACAGGGTTACCGTAAACACGTCTTGCTGATCGGACGGAGAGGCTTGCTCGATCCAAGGTTCTTCATTCAGTACCGTAATGTCGAAGCTTTCCTGATGGTAGTGGTCGAAATCGAACGCCGCTTCCCTGAGAACTGATTTGACTGCCTCCATGTAACCCTGGGGCCCACAGGTAAAGATTTCCCGTTCCTGGAAGTCCGGCACTTGCTGGCTTAACAAAGGCAAATCGAGTCGGCCTATAGGCTGTCGCCATTCGGCGGTTTCGCCAAATCCTTCGCAAATATTTATGACCCGCAGCCCTGTCATATCGGCCTGCATACGTTTCAACTCTTCGTGGAAGATGATGTCAGCGGGGGTTCGGGCGCTGTGCACAAAGACGATGTCGAGGTTACCGGCCATGTCAGCGGCGGTGCGTGTCATCGACATCAAGGGTGTCACGCCGGAGCCAGCCGACAGGTACAGCAACTTGGCCGCAGGGTGACCAACTGGTGTAAAACTGCCTGCCGGGCCGGAAGCCCGCAGGTTATCGCCCGGCTTGAGATTGTCGTGCAACCAGTTCGATACTGCTCCTCCAGGCACCCGTTTGACGGTTATGGAGAAAGCAAACGGGCGGGGGGGGGAGGACGAAAGGGTGTAACACCGAGCGATGGTTTGCCCCCCGATGACGGGAGAAATGGTGATGAATTGACCCGGTTCGAAGCTCAATGCGCTGAAGTCTGCACACCGAAAGATAAAGGTCCTTACATCATGGGTTTCCTGCCGCACGGCGCAACACTGCAGCGTCTTCTGTTCGCCGCTGTTCCATTGCGAGCCGCACGCGACCCAAGTCATTGTGTCGGTGAAACGCTGGACTGCATCGATGTTTTCGGCGGGCGGTAAATTTTCGAAAGTTGTCATGTTCATTCCTCAGACGCCATGGGCGGCAAGACGCGCGGCGTACCAGCGAGAGAACTGGTCAACATAGGTTTCGGTGAAGGTAGAGAACGGCCCAGGCGTGTAGGCGGGATCCTGGGTCCCGCTATGGGTAATGCCGACGAGGCTGGCGTCCTGTAGGTTCGTCGCTGCCCATACTTCGATCAGCTTATCTACTTGATAGTCGACGCCCTCGACGGCCTCCGCATGTACCAGCCACTTGGTCCGCACCAGGGTTTTATCTGGAGCCAGCGGGATGATGTAGGAAACGACGGCGTGGTCGCTCATGATGTGAGTCCACGAGTTGTGTGTCCACAGGTGCATGTCGCCCAAATCGCGGCGGGTAAGGTTGCCAAACAGGCGGGTGCATGCCACGCGCGTATCGAGGGTCTGCGATTCGCCGTTACCTGCAATTGCCAATCGCTGGGAGCGGAATTGGGTCACCGCTTCTTCACCCAGGTGTTCGACGGCGTCACAAATATAGCCTTCGCTTTCCCAGTTACTCTTGGTGTCGGCATTGCGGCGGTGATATTCCGCCAGTGCCTGAAGTGAATCTTCACCAAGCCCATCCGTGCAAAATCCAAAGTCTTCGGGCAAGAAAGAGGCGGTCAGTTCAGGATGGGTGGCAGCGCAGTGGTAGCACTCGCGATTATTCTCTATCACCAACTTCCAGTTTCCGTCCTCGATGATCTCCGATTCGTAAGCAATCTTCGAATGGGTGATGTCATATTGAGCGAAGCGCGGCGTCATGGTCTGATCAAGGTACAAAATGTCTTCTGGCGGCTCGTCGCCCAGACAAACGAAGACATGGGTACCGATGACTCGAGTATGAACAGGGATCAGGCTTTTGCATTTATGATCAAAACTCTGGCCCATGTGTGCCGCATGTTTCAGGCTTCCATCAAGATCGTAGCTCCATTGATGGTAAGGACAAACCAGCATGCCCACGGTCGATTTACCTGCCTGCCTCAAACGAGCCCCGCGGTGACGGCAGACATTTCGAAAAGCCTGTACCTGCTCGTCATCATCACGCACTAGTATGATGGACGATTTTCCGATATCGATGGTAGAGACATCCCCTGGTTCGGGTATGTCGCCCGAGACACCGACCAAAATCCAATGTTTGTTAAAAAAGATATCTATGTCGGTTTCAAAAATATCTTGGCGACCAAACAAGCCGCCAGGCATACCATGCCCAAGCGTGCGGTCGGCTAGTAGTTCTCGATGGGTTTTCACGGTATTTAGAGTCATTATCGATCTCGCTTAAACGTACAGTCGTAAGTGACGGCAGATACAGTATCGAAAGGCAGTTTTACTCCGTCAACGCGCTTTATTCTCACGTTCGCATAACTCTGAGTTATGCGTAACCGCGCGTTATAAATTGATAATTATCAATGGCTTGAGTGTCGGTCTTCGCGTAGCCAGTCAACCAGCGTTTGCGTTATTGAACCAGGCTCTCGACCGGTTGGAACGACTACGTAGTAAGCGTCTTTTGGTTTGACGGTGTGCGGCGTTATTCTGACTAATTCACCGCTGTTGAGTAAGTGCGTAACCAGTCGGCCCCATCCGAGTGCAATGCCATATCCTTGACGAGCGGCCTGGACCGCATCGCTATAAGAGCTGCAACGAAGTGAGTAATTAAGTTTGGGGCGCGTATCTCCGAGTTCCCGACACCAACTGTTCCAGGTCATCCAACCTTCAAGGGTTGAATCTGAGTCAATCAGCGCCACGTCCAGAAAATCATCGATCGATGCAGGTGCCTGGTGTACCGCCAGCCAGGAGGGTGAACACACTGGGAATACCTCCTCATCGAACAAGAAGATAGAACTTCCGTCGTCCCATTTCCCATTGCCGAAACGGATCGCCAGGTCGACGTCATCACGATACAAACTCGGGGACAGCAGTTGCGTAACTAATCGCAACTTAAGCTTGGGTTGAAGGGTGCGAAGCGGGGTCAATCTGGGGAGCACTCTCAGATGAGAAAACGCCTCCGTGCATGCAATAGCTATTTCCCGCTCACCGATTCCCTCGGAAATTTTGTCGAACACACTTGCCATTCTATGAATGGATTCCGTGACGACCGAATGAAGAATATAGCCCTCCTGAGTTAATTTAATTGCACGATGAAGTCGATGAAAAAGCCTGGTCTCCAAAGTGTCTTCTAACAACTTGATTTGTTTGCTGACGGCTGCCTGCGTTACGCCCAGCTCTTGAGCGGCCAAGGTAAAGCTTGCAAGCCGCGCCACCGCTTCGAATTCCAGTAAAGCAGTCATGGACGGTATCAGCCGCCGATAGCCTTTGACTTTTTTATCGATATTTCCGGGTTGCATAGGTGCGTTCCAAAGCTAATGCATGGTGAGTCAAGCTACTGAGCAGTCCGCTATTGATTCGAATGGAACAGGACGCGATAGGTCATGCCCAAGGAGTGCCCGATACAGTTCGCCATTGCCCAATACGCCTAGAACCGTATCCGCCTCATCCTGCACGATCAGTGGATGGCCGGTTTCATAGCGAATCCTAAGCGCGTCTCGCATACTGGTATCCGGCGGCACCGAAGTGACCTGTCGACGAAGCGGCCCGAGTCCCTTGGCTGGATTCCATCGTTGGACTTCCGCGACTGAGGTTCCGCGTCGGATGCTGGTTAAACGACGGGATCGATTCACCGTCATCCAGAGGTTTTGAATCGTATCCAGGCAATATTCTTCCCGGAAAAAAACGCACTCATCCAGCGTGCTCATCAGGCTTTTCGCACTTAGAACATTCAACGGGTTCGTATGGGCGACGAAATTACGAACGTAGTCATCAGCCGGGTTCAGTACGATTTCTTCGGGCTTGCTGTACTGAATGATCTTCCCGTCTTTCATGATGGCAATGCGTGTGCCCAGCTTCAGCGCTTCGTCCAAGTCATGGCTGACGAACACAATGGTCTTGTGCAATTTTCGCTGCAGATCGAGTAATTCGTCCTGCAGGCCCTGGCGAATTAACGGATCGAGCGCGGAAAAGGGCTCGTCCATCAGCAGAATATCGGCATCCATCGCCAGCGCACGAGCCAGCCCTACGCGCTGCTGCATACCTCCTGACAACTCGTCCGGCTTCTTGTTGCGCCATTGGGTCAGGCCCACCAGCTCAAGTTTGTCATCGACCAGCTTGCGTCGTTCCTTCTCCGGCCGGGCCTGCATTTCCAAGCCGAAGCTGATGTTTTCGCGAACCGTCAGCCAGGGCATCAGGGCGAACTTCTGGAACACCATGGCAATGCGTTTGGTGCGCATCATCTTCAGCTCTGCGGGGGAGCAGGAGGCAATATCGATCTGCCCGCCTTCGTGCTCGACGAACAGCTTGCCGCGGCTGACGGTGTTCAGGCCGTTGATGCATCGCAATAGGCTTGATTTACCGGAGCCAGACAGGCCCATAAGCACGCAGATCTCCCCTTTGTTGATCTCCAGGTTTGCCTTCTCCACGCCGACGATCAAGCCGGTTTTCTGAAGAATGTCCGGCCGCGAAAAACCTTGGTCGAGCAGGTCCAGCGCGGGCTTTGGGCGGTTGGAAAAGATAACGTCGACGTTTTCAAAACGAATGGTGCTCATGCGTCACCTCTCTTCATGGTTTCACGTTGCTTGCAGATACGGTCGAGGGTGATAGCCAAGAGTACGATTGCCAGGCCCGCTTCAAAGCCCATGGCGATATCAGCCGTGTTCAGTGCGTTGACCACCGGTTTGCCAAGGCCATCGGCGCCCACCAGTGCCGCGATGACCACCATGGACAGCGACAGCATGATGCACTGGGTGATACCGGCGGCGATGCTGGGCATCGCATGCGGCAGTTCGATGCGCGCCAACAGCTGGCGGCGTGAGCAGCCGAAGGCCTTGCCGGCGTCCATTAACTCCTCCGGAACATCGCAAATACCCAGATAGGTGAGGCGGATCGGTGCGGCAATGGCGAAGACCACCGTGGATATCAATCCTGGAACGACGCC
Source organism: Pseudomonas sp. Pseusp18 (assembly GCF_059506005.1). Classification (NCBI taxonomy): domain Bacteria; kingdom Pseudomonadati; phylum Pseudomonadota; class Gammaproteobacteria; order Pseudomonadales; family Pseudomonadaceae; genus Pseudomonas; species Pseudomonas sp. Pseusp18. Next base: position 3,309,898 of record NZ_CP169240.1, on the reverse strand, counting down.
CAGGCCGAACAGCGTCAGGGTCGGGATCAGATAAACGAAGGTGGGCACGGTTTGCATCAGATCGAGTACTGGCCGTAGGGTGGCGTAAAACCAGGGCCGATGCGCGGCGACGATGCCCAGCGGTACGCCGACGATCACGCATACGAGCGTGGCGAATGTCACTTGGGCAAGGGTTTCCATGGTCTCCTGCCAGTAGCCGAGGTTGAATATCAGCAGAAACGAGAAGGCGACGAAGAGCGTCAGGCTCACCTTACGCTGGATGTAATAAGCGAGAAGGGCGAATACGGCTATCAAAACCAAGGGGTTGAACCAAAAGAGGGCGCTGGTAAAAACAGTGATGATTCCAGACAGCGACAGCGATATGGAATCGAATACGCTTGCACCATGCTGAGTTAACCAGTCGACATACCGGGCGATATGCTCACCCAGTGGAAGCTTCTCTTGTGTAATCCACATATTACTCATCCGGCTGATGGAAGAAATTACTCACGTACACAACCGCTCGGGCACGGCTCAGCACAGCTGATCCAAACGAACGGTGTGCTTGAACGCTTTGTTGTCACTGTGGGACGGCAAACTATCTAATGGGGTTTCGGTTTTTTTCTAGCTGGAGCATCTATTACCTCGCTTCAAACGGTTGATATATGTGCGCCATAGGTCAGGCGGCACAAAGTGACTGCGCGATAAATTCGCGTTGGTAGTTATCAAAGTTTGGGCAGTGAATGAATAACAGATGTGAGGTGAGACAAAGTCGGTCGCCCCGGCATTCTTTGGCCAGATGTCGAACTTCTTTCTGGGGTGTGCACTGCAAGATTCATAATGGCGGCTCGTTGTTGTTTTGGTTTGGAGTCCTTGCCTGGAGGAGATATTTATCCAGCTGCGTGTCGCTGACAAACCATTTTATGTCAACGTTTCATGACTTTTTATCATTAATGAAATTGGACGTTAGGACGCCGCAACCTTGGAGAGTCAATTGAATGTACCAAGGTGTACATTGGACGGTCATCCGAGTACATTCACGTTACGCATTATTGAAGAAGGTAAGCAAGATGCCTCAGGTAGGAAAGGCACGTGGTAAGGCGCAGGATGCAGGCTGGCGTGGGTCGCCGGAGGGTTGGCTGGAAGCTGCCTATGATGCCCTGAAGGAGTCCGGCATCGATGCCGTTCGGGTCATGCCGCTGGCCAAGCGCCTTGGCTTGTCACGAACCAGCTTCTACTGGTTTTTTGAAGACCGTGAACAGCTGCTGGCCGCTTTGTTGACACGCTGGCGGGAGACCAATACGGGAGGATTGATCCGGCAAAGTGAAAGCTATGCTGAAAGCATCTCCGAGGCGATCTTGAATGTCTTCGAGTGCTGGCTCAACCCGCAACTGTTCGACTCGCAATTCGAGTTTGCCGTGCGCAGCTGGGCGCTTCAGTCAAATGAAGTTGCTCAAGAAGTCGCTGTCGTCGACGAGCAACGAATGAACGCTCTGGCAAGCATGTTCAAGCGCTTCGGCTATGACAGCCAGGCTGCTGATGCGCGGGCCCGCACGATCTATCTGACCCAGATCGGCTACATCACCATGAACACGACTGAGTTGATCACCGTGCGCTTCCAACGCATTCCTCATTACGTGAGTATTTTTACTGGCAAAGTCCCCAAGCAGCGCGAGCTGGATCGTTTCTATGGCAAGTTTGGTTATGCCGAAAAGGAGCCCGGAGTTTTCGTGCCCTTGACAGACACCTTCGAGGAGACGCCTGCAGATGTTTAATGAGACGCTGGGCATTATTGGAGGAACGGGCTGGTTGGGCGGGGCGATCGCCAAGGCAGTGCTGGCGAAAGCGCTGGTACCAGCTGGCAATCTTGTCATCTCTAATCGTTCGGGCAGCCAACCATTGGCGCAACACGGCGTTGGCCTGGTCGCTGATAACCAGGACTTGGTGGATTGCAGCGACGTGGTCATCATTGCGGTTCGACCCGAGCATTTCGCCAGCCTGAACATCAATGCGACGGGCAAGACAGTCATCTCTCTGATGGCCGGGATTACAGCGCACGCCATTGCTGCGCAGACCTCGGCTTCGGCGGTCGTGCGGGCGATGCCCAACGCGGCGGTAGAAATCGAGAAGTCCTTCACGCCCTGGTATTGTTTTGGAGAGGTTGAGGGCGCGATAAAGATTATCGTGCAGCGTTTGTTCGAATGCGTCGGCAGTGCGGCTGAGGTTCAGCAAGAGGACTTTATTGATTATCTCTCGGCGCTCTCGGGCACGGGCCCGGCTTTTCCTGCCTTGCTGATGACGGCGCTGGCCAATCAGGCGATGGTTGCCGGCATACCGGCCGAAATAGCGCAGCTTGCCGCGAAGAACGTTGTTGTAAACAGCAGCCAGCTGTTGGCCAGCCACGATGCTCAACAGATGATCGATGCCTTGGTTGCCTACCGCGGAGTGACGGCTGCGGCTTTGCGAACGATGACGCAAGGTCATTTCGAAGAACAAATTGGTAGGGCGTTGCTAGCCGGTGCTGCCGTTGCCCGCAAAGGGCTAAAGGCCTGATAAACCGAAGCCCCTTACAGGGGCTTCGGTAAGTGTCGTTTACTCTGCCTTGAAGCAGTAAACGGCAAGCTTGTTCCCATCCAGATCACGAGCGTAAGCGGCATAGGCATTTTCAGCCCAGCCACGAGAGCCTGGCAGGCCTTCGCAAACGCCACCGTTCGCTAATGCGGCAGTATGGAAGGCATGGACTGCAGAGCGGTTCGGTGCTTCGAAACTGACGGTGACACCGTTGCCGATAGAAGCCGGATTTCCATTGGCCGGGTTGAGTACGAAGAACGAAGGTTTATCGACGCCCCAAATGGAGCCGGCTTCATCGAGATCGGCCACGCGCTTCAGGCCGATTTCTTTCAGGGTTGCGTCATAAAACGCACGTGCTTTGGTCAGGTTGTTGGTGCCGACGGTTACGTGGGTAAAAACGGACATCTTGGTTTCCTTTCTGTGGGTGGTAATGGGACTGCCGAGCGGATCTGAGACCCGGCGATTTCAGAAATGAATGACGGTACGAATGCTTTGCCCTGTGTGCATCAGCTCGAATGCCTCGTTGATCTTGTCCAGGGACATGTTGTGGGTGATGAAGGTTTCCAGGGGGATCTCTCCGCGACTGGCTTTCTCCACATAACTGGGAAGCTCCGTGCGGCCCTTCACGCCGCCGAAGGCACTGCCGCGCCATACACGACCTGTTACGAGCTGGAAGGGGCGGGTGCGGATTTCCTGGCCTGCGCCGGCAACGCCGATGATGATCGACTCGCCCCAACCTTTGTGGCAGCACTCCAGTGCCGCTCGCATCAGTTGCACATTGCCGACGCATTCGAATGAATAGTCCACGCCGCCATCGGTGAGTTCGACGATGACGTCCTGGATGGGTTTGTCATAGTCCTTGGGATTGATGAAGTCCGTCGCGCCCAACGACAGGGCGACGTCGCGCTTGGCCGGGTTGATATCGATGGCAATGATGCGCCCGGCGCTGGCCATTTTTGCGCCGATGATTGCGGCCAGGCCAATACCGCCCAAACCAAAGATTGCGACGCTGGCGCCAGGTTCTACCTTGGCGGTATTGAGTACGGCGCCGATCCCTGTGGTCACTCCACAGCCGAGCAGGCAAACCTGATCCAGCGGAGCCTCTTTTGAAATCTTCGCCAGGGAGATTTCAGGCAGTACGGTGTACTCGGAAAACGTCGAGCAGCCCATGTAGTGGAATAGCGGCTTGCCTTCGTAGGAAAAACGCGAAGTGCCGTCGGGCATCAGGCCTTTGCCTTGGGTTGCCCGGACTGCCTGGCAGAGGTTGGTCTTGCCGGAGAGGCAGAATTTGCACTGCCGGCATTCTGCGGTATAGAGCGGAATCACGTGGTCGCCGACTTGCAGCGAGGTCACGCCTTCGCCGATGGCTTCGACGATGCCACCGCCTTCATGCCCCAGCACCGTGGGGAAAATGCCTTCGGGATCGCTTCCCGAAAGGGTGAAGGCGTCGGTGTGACAGACGCCCGTGGCGACAATGCGAACCCGCACTTCGCCAGCCTTGGGAGGTGCAACGTCAATGGTGACCAACTGCAGCGGTTCATTGGGAGCGAACGCGACAGCCGCCCTGGACTTCAAGGTCTGTGCTGACATGGAGGAATCTCGTGTTAAGTGTGAAAATTGCCCCTGATGTTTGAGGTCAGGGGCATGACTTCAGATGTCTTTCAGCAGTCGCAGCGCATCGTAGATCGCAGCGTGGGTATTACGCGCCGAGACCGCATCGCCGATACGGAACAGCTGGAAACGGCCTTCGGGGTTGGTAACGATGTTCTGAGTTTTCCCGGCGATCAGATTGTGCTGTTCGACCGCGCCGTTATTGCTCGAATGGGGACGCAGATCAAAGTACAAATCGTCCAGGGGCAGGGTGCCGTGGTTGATTACGACCTGATCGACCACTCGCTGCTTGTGCACCTGGCCATAATCGCTGCCAAAGTTGGCAATCAACTGACCGTCGCGCTTCTCTACAGAGTCCACCCGATACGTCACAGTGAAGGTGACCGCCAGGTCCTGCAGGCTGCGCATATAAGGCACCAGGTTCATCGCCATTACCTCCGGCGAAAACGATCGGTCAGGTGTGACGATCTCCAGTTTTGCACCGCTGTTGGCAATGACCTCGGCAGCCTGTAGCGCCGCGTGGTCACCCGCGTCGTCGAAGATCAGCACATTCTTGCCGGGCTTGACGTCGCCAGAAATGATGTCCCAGGTCGATACCACCAGCTCATTGCCCTGCTTGAGCACCTCCGTGTGCGGCAAGCCACCCGTGGCCACGATCACTACATCTGGCTCTTCAGCCAGCACCGTTTCGGCCTCGGCCCAGGTGTTGAAGTGGAACTTCACACCGAGGCGCTCGCATTGCACCATGCGCCAATCGATGATGCTGATCATTTCGCGGCGACGCTCGCTAAGAGCGGTCAACCGGATCTGCCCGCCGGGCTGGTCAGCCGCTTCGAACACGGTTACGTCATGGCCGCGCTCACCGGCGACGCGCGCCGCCTCCAGGCCCGCCGGGCCGGTTCCGATTACTACTACCTTGCGCTTGGCCGGCGCTTTGGGAATTTCGTGGGGCATGGTGGTTTCACGCCCGGTCGCAGCATTGTGGATGCAATACGCGGCGCCGCCCTGATAAATGCGGTCCAGGCAGTAGTTGGCACCTACACAGGGGCGAATTTCCTCTTCGCGCTTTTCGATGATCTTGCGCACGATGTGCGGATCGGTCATGTGCGCACGAGTCATACCGACCATGTCGATTTTGCCGGAGGCGATGGCATGACGGGCGGTGGCAACGTCGGGAATCTTGGCCGCATGAAAGGTGGGGAAACCGGTGGCCGCACGGATCTCGCCGGCAAAATCCAGGTGCGGGGAGTTACGCATGCCTTGGATCGGGATCACATCGGTCAGACCGGCATCGGTGTCGATATGCCCGCGCACCACGTTAAGAAAATCAACCAGGCCGCTGTCCTTGAGCATGTGCGAGATAGCGATGCCTTCCTGCGCGCCGAATCCACCAGGCAGGTCCTCATCGCCGGTGTAGCGTACACCTAGCAAAAAGTCCTCACCGCATTGCTTGCGGATGCCTCGCAGGATATCGAACGTAAACCGTAACCGGTTTTCCAGGGGGCCGCCGTAAGGGCCCTCAAGATCGTTGGTCAATGGTGACCAGAACTGATCCATCAAATGCCCGTAGGCCTGAAGCTCCAGACCGTCGAGGCCAGCGGCTTTCATCCGCTCGGCGGCATCCACGTAATCCTTGATGATCCGGTCGATATCCCACTCTTCCATCTTCTTGGGGAAGGACCGGTGCGATGCTTCGCGGCGGTGAGACGGCGATACCACTGGCAGCCAGTCGGCTTTATCCCAGCGGGTACGCCGACCTAGATGGGTCAGCTGAATCATCACTGCAGCGCCATGTTCGTGGCACTCGTCAGTCAGATCTTTCATCCACCCGACGACTTCGTCCTTGTAAGCCAGGATGTTGTTGAACACCGGCGGGCTGTCGCGCGACACCGCGGCGGAGCCGGCGGTCATCGTCAGTGCCACGCCTGCCTTGGCGCGCTCGACGTGATACGCCCGATAAAGCTCCTTAGGCATGCCGTCGACCGGGTAAGCCGGTTCATGGGAGGTGGTCATGATCCGGTTTTTGAGGGTCAGGTTTTTGATCTTAAAGGGTTGCAGCAGGGGATCGCTGGACATGGTGTTGCGCTCCGGGAACAGAACAGCAGGCTTGGTTTGACATAACGGTATGTCGAATGTGCATGCGTGTCAACGAGTAAGACACAGGTGTACATTTTTCTTGCGTGACGTAAAACCCGGGATTAATATCCATTCGAAACAGGGGTGACCTGGCCTGTTCGGGCTGGCCATTCCACACATCGATCCAAGAGTGCGAGGGGACTATGAAAGTGCTCGTTGCGGTAAAGCGCGCCATCGACCCGAACGTGAAAGTTCGGGTGAAAGCTGACGGTTCAGACGTTGAGCTTAATGGCGTAAAAATGGCCTTGAACCCTTTCTGCGAGATAGCAGTGGAGGAGGCGATCCGCCTTAAGGAAAAGGGGCTGGCGTCTGAGGTGGTGGTGGTTTCGGTAGGTTCCTCTGCCGTGCAGGAACAATTGCGCACGGCATTGGCGCTCGGCGCGGATCGAGCCCTTCTGGTGGAAACAAGCGCGGTACTCGAGCCGCTCAACGTGGCCAAATACCTGAGCAAAGTGATCGATAACGAAAAGCCGCAACTGATCCTTTTTGGTAAACAGGCTATTGATCAAGAGAACAACCAGGTTGGGCAAATGGTGGCGCAGTTGATCGGAAGCGGTCAGGCCACCTATGCATCATCCATCAGTTACATCGAGGATCAATGGGTGGTCGAGCGTGAGGTCGATGGTGGTAGCCAGACGCTGGCGCTCTCAGTTCCTGCGGTTGTCACTTGCGACCTGCGCCTGAATGAACCGCGCTATGCCTCTCTGCCGAATATCATGAAAGCCAAGAAAAAACCCCTTGAAGTCATCGCTGCCGACACCTTGGGTGCCAGCGTGAAAGAGCACGTTCGATTGTTAGGGGTTGCACCCCCTCCAGTGCGCAAAGCGGGAATCAAGGTCGGTTCGGTGTCCGAGCTGGTGGATAAACTGAAAAACGTTGCTGGGGTGATTTGATGCGCACATTGGTTATCGCCGAGCATGTCGCGGGTCAACTGACGGCAGGTACGTGGAGTGCAATTACCGCCGCCATCGAACTTGGTGCTGAAACGGATTTGCTCGTGACGGGCGGGGCAGATGCGCCGGCAGTAGCGGAACAGGCTGCGTTTACCCTAGGGCTTCATCGAATATTGCTCGCTCAGGGAACAATGTTCGAGAAGGCGTTGGCTGAGAATGTCCAGCCGCTGATCACTTCGCTGGTGGCCGACGGGTATACGCATGCACTGGCTGATGCAAGCAGCATGGGCCGCAATGTGTTGCCACGCGTAGCGGCCAGCCTGGATGTCGGCATGCTGTCGGACGTGATCAGGGTTGTGTCGGCGGACACCTTCCAGCGACCCATTTATGCAGGCAATGCAATCGCCACGGTTCAGTCGCTTGATCCGATTAAATTGCTCACTGTCCGTGCCTCGGCTTTCGCGCAGGCGTCATCGCAGCATAATCGCTGCGAATTCATCGCCGTTGATAGTGGGCAAAGCGCAAGCAATACTCGCTTTGTAAGCGAACAGCTGACGGTTAGCGAAAGGCCAGATCTGTCGAGCGCTCGGGTCGTGGTTTCCGGTGGCCGCGGGATGCAGAGCAAAGAGAGTTTTGCGTTGATCGAGCGTGTGGCAGACAAGCTCGGTGGTGCCGTGGGCGCATCGCGCGCCGCAGTGGACGCAGGTTTTGCCCCCAACGATCTGCAGGTCGGGCAGACGGGGAAAATCGTAGCGCCGGATCTTTATATCGCCGCGGGTATCAGTGGTGCCATTCAACACCTGGCGGGCATGAGCGGATCAAAGGTAATCGTCGCGATCAACCAGGACGCAGAGGCGCCGATCGCACAAGTTGCAGATTACATGCTGGTTGCGGACTTATTTGAGGCATTACCGGAGCTCGAAACGGCATTGTAAGTGAGCTCATCATTCCATTACAGCTCGACGCATATACCATTCAAATTTTCTCTGCCAAAGGGCAAAGGAGGGGGCGAGCTACTTGAATAAGTTAAATAATCTCGCATAACTAAAACTCATGCGGATATAACATTAAATACCTTGTGATGGCGATGTCATTTTGCTCTCATGAGAAAAATTGATTCTTCTGCTGCCCTGCTAATAACTATTAATACAGTACGCGGAGATACACCAGATGACGTTATCCAGTAAAATTTGTATCAGCTGGCTTGCAGGCTTGGCTATGGCCTCCAGCAGCCTGTTTGCTCAAGCCGAGGAACCCGCGCCTATTCGTATCGGTTGGGTGAATTGGTCGGATACTGAAATCGCTGTAAAGCTGGCAGACACGGCACTGCGAGACCACCTGAAGCAACCGGTTAAATTGATTCTGGCCGATATAGGTATCCAGTTCCAAGCGCTGGCTAACGGTAATATTGACCTGATCCCGATGGTCTGGCTGCCGAGCACTCACAAGTCATTCTATGACAAATACAAAGACAAGCTCGAAGACCTCGGCGTGCTGTATGAGGGTCGGATCGGTATGGCGGTGCCAACTTCCATTCCGACGAGTGAGATCGCCAGCGTCGAGGATCTTAACAAGCCAGAAGTTAGAGAAAAACTCGGCGGCAAGATTCTGACTTCCGAAGTTGGTAACGGGCAATACAAGCTTACAGAAAAAGCTATTAAAGAATACAAGCTTGATGGCTACAAGATGGTCGCTTCTTCGGAATCTGGAATGTTGAGCGAGTTGGATCGTAACCTTAAGCGTGGCAAATGGTCTTTGATCAACGCCTGGAGCCCACATTGGATGTTCGCCAAGTGGCCGCTGCGCTATTTGGATGATCCAAAGCAGATTTTCGGTGGTGCTGAGCAAATCCACGCGGTTGCACGCAAAGGTTTCAGCGCGGAACATCCTGATGTTGCTCGATTCTTCGCCAACTTCAAAATTCCTAAAGCTGACCTAGAAAGTTTGATGGCTACTGCGCGTGATAGCTCGGCTGACAAAGTCGTTGCAGAATACTACGCAGCCAACAAGCCCCGCTTTGAGGCGATGTTTGGCAGTCAAACGGCATCCGCGACAACAGGTCAGGAATGACCGCCACTTCCCTATAGATATTTGCAGTTTGGCGCCTTTGACGCAGAGTGAAGGGCGCCGGCTGCATCGTTAAACCTTAAGGCGGTACCTTTGAACACAGCAGCCTATCGTAGCTTTACGATCGATGAAGCTGTCGGCTGGGTGAAGCAACTCTGCGAATCAAAGGGATGTTCCCAAGCGGTTGCCGACTCATTGGCCCGCGCCACAGTTGCGGCGCAAGCCCGCAGTAACGAAGCCGTGGGTTTTCGTCATCTTGCCGATTACTTGTCTGGCTTTTCATCGGGTCGAATAGATCCTCGTGCCGAACCACGAATTTCATCCTCTGGTTCGATTATCTTCAAATCTGATGCTAGAAGCGGGATCGCCCAGCTTGGGATAGATCGGTGCTTCGATTTGATGTGCCATGCCGCCTATGAAAATGGTATGGCCGCGCTGAGCCAGTGCAATAGTTTTACAAGCGGTGAACTCGGTGACTACACACTCCGATTTGCCAAGGCTGGGCTCATTGCGTTGGCGGTCGCCAATGGCCCCGCGCTTGTTGCAGTTCCTGGAGCCAAGGGCAAAACCTACTCCACAAATCCACTCTCATTTGCAGCGCCTTCGGCCGATGGTATTCCCCTCATGTTTGACCAGGCGTGCAGCGCCGCGGCATTCGTGAATATCTCCCATGCCGCATCGACGGGGGGCGATATTCCTGATGGATGGGCGGTGGATCAGCATGGAAACGGAACACGTAATGCTTTGGAGGCGTTAGGCGGCGCGCTACTTCCTTTTGGTGGTCATCGCGGGGCTAATCTGATGCTCATGGTGGAGGTCTTGGCCGCAGGTCTCACCGGTGCTAACTGGTCGCTGGATTCACCAGCTTTTCATCAAGGGCCCCAGACACCGGGTTGTGGCCTGCTCATTCTGGTTCTTGCTCCGGATTTCTTTTCGCCAGGATTTGAACGCCGACTTACCAGTCAGTTGACCCGCTTGACACAGATGGGCGTCCACCGGGCAGGGTGGGAACGTCAGCACTCGATGATGGAGTCGCAAAGCAATGGAATCAGTGTTTCCGTGGATCTGCTGAACGAGCTGAGCAGCCTGTAATCCAGTTTGAAATATGGCTTAAGAGTGGGTTCGAAAACGATGATAAACAGCATTGAAAATTTATCGTTGGATCAGGTTTTTATTAGAAACGGGCAGTTGCTTCAGCGCTCACTTCATGGGGCTTTGTCAAACGTCGTTTCCGACGCGGTGCCAGATTCGATCCAGACGCGCTTCACATCTATAACCACTGCCCAATGGACCATTAAAAAGCCGTCGGAAACGCCACGGCCGCTACCAGAATCCCTGGAGCCCTATTTGTCCCAGGCACTTAACGTTGCGCCAAGAACCAACGAATGCTTGGTGGCGGTCCTGGATGCCTTAAGCACTCTGTTGCCTCATGTCACCTGGATAAATCGTCAGGCCCAGCCTGGCCAGGACTATCGGTTCGTGGAAAGGCATCGTCATGGGCTGATTACTGGCCCGGGAGGGCTATTTGAATGTTCCAACTTGACGTTGGGCTTGGCACTCATGGCGCCCGATACCACCTATCCCTTTCACCATCACCCTCCGGCTGAGTTCTATCTAGTTCTTTCGCCAGGCCAATGGTATCGAGAGGACGTGGGGTGGTGGAGTCCTGGAGCAGGGGGCGCTGTATTTAACCGCCCATCCTGTATCCATGCAATGAAATCGACAGATGCTCCACTGTTTGCGCTGTGGGGCTTGATGCATTAGTGCTTCTGCATAAAAGGCTGTGGCAAACGAGATCGGATGGTTATTTAGAGGGTGAGACATGTCATCGGTTACAACGCTGGGTATCAAGTTAGATGGGGAAACTCGCGCCAGGCTGAAATCCGTTTCGGCAAAGCTGGATCGCACCTCCCACTGGTTCATGAAGAAAGCGATTTTACAGCTTATTGAAAAGGTTGAAGCTGGGGCACGAATTGAAGACATTATCGGGAAAGAACTTTTAGAAAAAGATTCTTTGCGCCATAGCATCGCCCTGCGGCGACATATGAACAGTGGCTCTTAAGAAAGTTGGCATAGTCGGTTTAGCGGACGCTAAAGGCTGCTTATCGTCTACACCCTTTAGATTTTCACGCTGGCAAAGGTCACCTCACTCTGCGCACGGCAGAGGGCTAAACTGGCTATAGACTTGCGCTATTTACCAGGCTGTCCCGAGCGGGCATCGGCGCCACTACATCGGCATTTGATGAGGCACGTTCATCACTAGGCGGTACGCCGAAATGTTCACGATAGCTTCTGGCGAAATGTGGAGTTGAAGCAAAGCCGCAGAGAGCGCCTATTTCCAGAACGGGCAATGAGGTTTGCTTTAACAACTGACGTGCCTGGACTAAACGCAGCTTGAGGTAATAGCGCGACGGAGAGCAATCCAGGTACCTGTCAAACAGCCTCTCCAATTGACGACGTGAAATGCCTGTCTGGAAAGCCAATTCGGTAAGTTCGAGGGGTTCTTCCAGGCTGGCTTCCATTAATAGAATAGCTGCTTGCAGCTTGGGTTGATTTGCGCCAAGTGTATGCCTGAGCGGTACTCGTTGATGGTCCTGAGCACTTCGCATGCGTTCGTGCATGAGCATATCGGAGATTGCCTCTGCCAGGTCACGGCCGTGCTCGCACCTGATCAAGTGCAGCATCATGTCCATCGGGGCAGTGCCACCTGAAGAGGTTAAGTGGTTTCCATCAATGGAGAACAGGCGTGTAGTGACTTCTGATTTGGGGAATGCTTCCCGCATGGACGCCAGACATTCCCAATGAACACTGCACTTATGGCCATCCAGCAATCCGGCCTTGCCTAATGCCCAACTTCCATTGCAAACAGCGCCTAGTTGACAACTCAAACGGGCCTGGCGCTGCAACCAACGCACATGTTCGTGGCATACGCGGTTCTGGATATCCAATCCGCCGCACACAATCACGGTATGCAGATCAGAAGCTTCTTCCATTTTAGCGTCTGGAGTTATTTTCAACCCGACACTGGCAGATACTGGGTTGCCGCCCTTGCTCAGGGTGAGCCATCGATATAACTCGCAACCGGAGAGTTGATTTGCCATGCGCAAAGGTTCTACTGCGGATGCCAGAGCGATCAAAGTGAAATCCTCCAACAGGAGGAATCCGACGGATCGTGGAGCAGAATCCCGCGGGATGGAATGAATTGTTTGGTTAATTGTGGTCAATTTTTCAGTCCTCAAGGCAAGCAGGGAGCGCGGCGCCACTTCGACGCTTACTTTCATAGGTCTAACTACGGGGGACTGTTCGGACTTCATCTACGAAGTTCAGAGGTTGGATCACCGCTTTCAATATCTATAACGGCTCCAATGCCAAACAGTTACGTTCCCGGCCGGGCACTTCAGGATGGAGTTGACATCATGTCTCTGAAATGTACATCGGCGTCAGCAGCGGAGGCGCTGATGTACATTTGGTTGGTCCATCGTTTTTTCGTCTTGTTAAGATCGGCCCGGAGCAGGGGCCAGCAGTGTTGCTTTCCCTTTATGGACTTCGATTGACTGACTCATACATTGGGCTTCGTATCCCGCAGGAAACTTTCGTCGAACGGATAATGGGTAAGCAATTCATAGCCGGTCTCGGTTACCAGCAACTGGTTCTCCAATTTGATTCCATCCTGGCCGCCAACCTCACCCACATACGCCTCGACACAAAGGGCCATTCCCGCTTGGAGTTCGCCTTCGTATCCGTAGGACTCCAAATCTTCTGGATAGCGGATGCAAGGGTACTCGTCACACAAACCTACGCCGTGGTAAAGCACGCCGTACCGTTGAGCGCGGCATGGTTCGGGTAGTCGATGAGCCTTGGCGGTGAGTTCCGTGAAGCGCACGCCTGGCTTTATCAACTCGGTGTTATGGATGATATGGTCATGGGCAATCCGATAGAGGCGCTTTTGTTCGGCTGTTGGCTCCAGCCCTCCACAGATCCAACTGCGGGACATGTCCACGCACATGCCGTAGGTACCGATCAGATCTGTGTCAAACGACAACAGGTCGCCATCACTTAATACCCGTGGGCCGGACTCCTGGAACCAGGGGTTGGTGCGTGGGCCGGAGCTGAGTATTCGCGTTTCGATCCATTCTCCGCCCCGGCGGATGTTGCCGGAGTGCAGGGCGGCCCAGACATCGTTCTCGGTGGCTCCGGCGCCTAGTGCTAGATGCATTTCGGCCACGGAAGCTTCGCACGACGCTACCGCGCACCGCATCGCCTTGATTTCATCGGGGCCTTTAATCACCCGGGCGAACTCCGTCACTTCTTGACCACTGCAAATGTCAATAGCGAGCGCATCCAGTGCGCGCACGCCTGCTACTTCAATCCGATCTACCGCAAGGCGGCGATTGGTGCCGGCGTGTTGGCGCAGCAATTCGTCGATTTGGGCTGCGAAATGCCTGGCATGTTGGTCGGTGTGCTCACCGGTCTCGAAATAGAAGAACGACGCGCCACTGCGTAACTCATTAATCAGCGGCAAGTGGGCAGAGAGATGATCGCAACCATGGAAATCCCACAACACGACATAACCATCGGCTGCGATGAAGCATGCACGCGCGGGGTTATGGGTCGTCCACAACTGCATGTTCGTGGTGTCGGTCGCGTAACGGATATTCAGAGGATCAAATAGCAGGACGCCGCCTAAGTCTCGGGATATGAGCTGATCGACTATTCTTTGCAGTCGAAATTTACGCATGGTGGGCAGATGAGGCGGCTCCAGGCCCAGCCGATCCCACTCCGCGAAAGCCAGCGGTGTAGGACCTATCTCGACGCGATTGTTGTCATCTATAGAACCATCCCTTTTTAGCGCAACAGCACGCTGCCTGGCTGGGTCGATGCGGCGCGCGCTGTTTGGAATCGAAAAAGGTGAAGTCATCAAAATTCCGTCCTGATTTCAATTTACAAAAGGCCTTGCTCAAGCGGGTGACAGTTCGAGAAAGTGACCTAATGAATAAAGGATTTTAAATATTGCGATAAACTTGTTGGATAACTTTGACGGCTGCGCCAGAAAGATCGTTGCGAAGTCTTCCTCCGAATAATCAGGTTTTATGCGTCGGTTTACTTTTATTTGCTTGCAAACAGTCTAGGACGAGGCCGCTGGCCTGAAGAATCGATATTTTATATGGGGTAATGATGACCTATTGTAATGATTAAGCAGACTTGGCCCGATCAGGCGCTGATAAATATGCCTTCGTTGCGCGCAGTCAAAGCCTTTTTAGCGGTGGCTAGCTGACAGAATTTCACACGAGCCGCTGAAGAGCGCTCTGCGTGGCGCAGGCGGAATCCATCTATGGCATTCGCGACAGCGCGCTATAGAACCTCAGCCACTTCGGCCGCTCGCAGGTAGCTGAGTATTTGGACTGGTACGGATGGATTGCTCATCATGATATCAACCTAAAAGCCCGATCCAGCAAAGCGCCACACTTTTTCAACGCCAACGCCAACGCCAACGCTTACAACCTCTTGATCCAGCTCGCGCTAGAACATCAGGGCGTCGCCTTGAGTAATCGAGCTGTTGCACTTACAAAAAACAGCAGAGCAATTACGCCGCTCAAAGCGAATGGCAGGGTGCTTAAATGGGCGACCGCCCCAATGAATACAGGACCTATCAGAATGCCCGCATAGCCCATCGAGATGACAGCGGGGATGGCTACCGCTTGTGGCATACGTTGCTGCCGGCCTACAGCGGTAAAGATCACCGGGACAATGTTTGAGCAGCCAGCCCCGACCATGGCGTAGCCAATTAAGGAAGCGGGCCAGCCATCGATCCCAAGCGACACGATCATTCCCGCGGCTGCGCAAAGTCCGCCCAGCGTAACTACGCGCACACCACCTAGTTTACTGACGATGGTGTCCCCTGTCAGGCGACCCACCGTCATCGCCGCCGCGAAGGATGCGTAACCCAAACCGGCGATGCTCGGCTCTAACCCTCGATTCGAGACAAGGAAGACTGCACTCCAGTCAAGCAATGCGCCTTCAGTGAGGAAAACGATGAAGCAGAGCGTCCCTAAAAGCAGCACGATACCTCTGGGCACCGCGAACAATGGCCCACCCCGTTCGGTGCCATAAGTCAGCAAAGCAGGCGCAGCCTTGTAAAGCGATCCCAAAACTGTGGCAACGATACAGACCGCCGCAATTAGTGGATCCAGCCCTAAGGTCAATAAAGCGGTCATAGCGCCGGCGCCCAATATGCCTCCGACGCTGTAAAGTCCATGGAAGCCGGACTGAAGTGCTTGCCCGCTGGTTTTCTCGACGATGACGGACTGTATGTTCATGGCGCAATCAAGCATGCCCATGCTGGCACCGAAGATGATGACAGCTAATACCAGACCAGGCAGCCACACTACGGTGCTCAACAGCGGAAAAACGGCACACAAGACAATCGTCGCCCAAATTACAACCGGGCGGCATCCATAGTGTGCGGTGAGATATCCAGCGAAGGGCATGGCCACAATAGATCCACCTCCGAGGCATAGAAGCAACAGCCCCAAGCCACCATCGTCCAAGCCAGCGCGTGCTTTAACCAATGGAACCAATGGTGCCCATGCGGACATGAGTAAGCCCGCGATGAGGAAGGAGATGCGGGTAGACACCCGTTCGCGGTGGTTTGCCGTGGGGATCAACACCGGCGATGGAGCATTCATGATTCTCGGTTGTCCTTATCGATGATGCTAGCCATGATTACTCGAATGAGACATCGCGGGTTTCATATGTGTGCTGCTGACGCGGACTTCGGAAGACTTAGCGCCTGCACTCATACGTCGCTCTATAACTACTCGGTGCTACGCCAAAGAAGTCGCGATAATGCATTGTGAAGTGACCCTCATGGGCATCCAGGCTATCAACGAAAAACCGCGTGCATATGCGGCGCACAATGGATGTAAGGCTCTGCCGTCGAACTAAAGGCGGCTGGACAGCTTATTGGCAAAGTAGTGGTCGTCAGCGAAAGCTTTGAACATGACGCTGGTTTGATTGTTGTGGGCTCCGGCTGCTGAATGCTGAAACGGATAAAAAGTTGCCCAGTGAAGGGCAACCTTTTAAGCAGTTTTAGAAAAGCTGATTACTTCTTTGCGGTGGTGGCATTAGCCGCTGCGCGCGCGTCCGCCAGCCAGCTGTCGTATTTCGCGCGATGGGCCGCGATCCATTCTTTGGCGTGCCGGGTGATGTCAGCTGCACTTTTTTCACCATTGTGCATTTTGAGATTTTGCGCGCTTTCATCGTCGGTAGTGATCTGCATTTCAGACAGATACTTCACAGCCGCCGGGTTTTTCTCTGCGAACTCTTTGTTGATGACTGCTTTGACACTGTCTACCGCGAAACCAAGGTTTTTACCATTGAAGGTAGTGTTGACATCGTTTTTGCCACCAGGGAGATCCGTACGCGGCACGGTTAACCAAACCACATCTTTACCTTCGACCAGAACACCGGAGATCCACTGAGGTACCCAGGTGTAATAGAGAATCGGCTTGCCTTCTTTGTAACGAGCAATGGTGTCAGCCATCAGGGCAAAATAGGAGCCCTGGTTATTGGAAACGGTCTTTTCCAAGCCATAGGCTTTCATATGGTGGGCAATGACCAGCTCACAGCCCCAGCCGGGGTTGCAACCTGTCAGGTCCGCTTTACCGTCGCCGTTGCTATCGAACAGCTTGGCAATCTCTGGCTTTTTCAAATCATCGATCGAGGTGATGTGATACTGGTCAGCCGTTTTCTTATCGATCATGTAGCCTTGTAGTACGCCCGGCATAATATTGCCGGTTTTCACCATCGTGTCATCGCCGCCGGCCTTCTCGTAGAAAGATTTGTGTAGCTCCTCCCACAGATGAACCGAGAAATCAGCGTCACCATTGGCAATTGCAATCATCATGGTGGAGTATTCGGTTTCCTTCGGAGTCTGAACGTCGTAGCCCAATTCCTTGAGCCCCGCCATTGCAATCTCTCCGCGAAATCGCTCTTCGGCAATTGACGGGAAAATTGGGGTGATCGATACCCCTTTTCCGGGCTCCTGCGCCGTGGCGGCTGATGCGAAAACAGGGGAAACCGCTAGTACTAAAAGCGCCACAGAGTGAATGAATTTCTGTTTTATTCCGAATGTTGTGAAGTTCATTATCGTTTGCCTTGGCTGGATTAGAGAAGTTGGCATTTCTTTGGGTTCACGACGTTCCGCTTAGCGGAGTTGGCTCTCTTTGGGACTGACTTCTATTTTCGTAACAGCGTTTTTTCTCTTCAGGCGATAAATGACACCGGCTGGGCCTGTCTGGTACCAGTGCTCACCTTTGGTTGCCCTGTTACTGCGTTCGCCCATTGCCTGGGTCAATCGGTCGAGGAAAATCGCCAGCAATACCAGCCCCAATCCGCCGACGGTTGCCAAGCCCATATCAAGACGGCCAATTCCTCGAAGCACCATCATTCCCAGTCCGCCAACGGAAATCATTGAGGCGATCACCACCATGGAAAGTGACAACATTAATGCCTGATTCAGACCCGCCATGATCGTCGGTGCAGCTAAAGGAAGCTGAACCCGTCTTAGCATTTGGCGTGGGGTGCATCCGAAAGCGCGGGCTGCTTCGACCTTATCCTCCGGTACCTGGCGAATTCCCAGATTGGTGAGCCTGACCAGTGGTGCTACCGAAAAGATGATCGTGACCAGTACTCCCGGTACGTTGCCGATGCCAAACAGCATCACTACGGGTACCAGATAAACAAATGCAGGCAGCGTTTGCATTGCATCGAGTACCGGCCGCAGAAGCATCTCAAGTCGGTCACTGCGGGCACACAGAACGCCCAGCGGAATGCCAATAACGGCACAAAAAAACAGTGAAGTGAGCACCAGGGCGAGAGTGATCATGGCGTCATTCCAAACGCCGATTATTCCTAAAAGGGTGAGGGTGACGAAACAAAGGATCCCTATTTTCTTCCCTCCTACCTGCCAGCCGAAGAGCGTTGCAATAATAATGAATATTGACGGAGGAATAGCCAACAATCCGAACTGAATACCATTAAGTACTTGGTCTATTGGCCATCTTATCGATCGGAAAACCTCGCGAAAATTATGAACCAGAAAGTTCAGGGCAACTTCTACCCATTGACCCAAAGGGACGTTGATGGATTGAAATGGGTCTAGGAAATTGAATTCGTTCATGTAATCACCTGAATGTCCGAGCCTGGCAAGCCAGCAAATAGAGCCTGTTAGTGTCGGCTCATTGTTTGAAGCAGTAGGCTCTTGGAGATCGTGCCTTTGAACACACCCTGGCGATCGAGCACGGCAACTGGATTAACGGCATCAGCAACGATGTGAAAGACGTCCTGCAGGAGTACATCGTCGCGAAGCGTAGGAGTGGAGTGATCCATGGCGTACGGATGCTCGGCGCAAATTTTGGCGACATCACCCGCCTTGAGGATCTTCGAGGCATCGAAACCTTTGAAGAACGCTCTGACGTAATCGTTCGCGGGGTTGCACAGTAGTTCTTGCGGGGTACCGATTTGAACGACCCGGCCACCCTCCATGATCGCAATGCGATGGCCGATGCGAATCGCCTCGTCAATGTCATGGGAGATGAAGATGATGGTGCGGTGCTGTTCTGCCTGCAGGCGGATCAGTTCGCCCTGCATTTCGTGGCGAATCAACGGGTCGAGTGCCGAGAAGGCTTCGTCCATCAGCAGGATGGCGGGGTCGTTGGCCAACGCGCGGGCCAGGCCTACTCGCTGTTGCATACCGCCGGAAAGTTGGTGCGGATAGCTATAGGCGTGGCCATCGAGTCCCACCTGTTTGAGTGCCTCGAGTGCACGTTTATGCCGTTCAATTTCCGCTACACCCGAAATTTCCAGACCGAAAGCTACGTTGTCGATCACACTCATGTGGGGCATCAGAGCAAACGACTGAAACACCATGCTCATGTCTTTGCGCCGCACGCTGAGGAGATCAGCATCCGATAGACCAGTGATTTCCTGGCCGTTGAGATGGATGGTGCCGGAGGTCGGTTCGATCAATCGGTTGAACAGCCGAACCATCGTCGACTTTCCAGAACCGGAAAGCCCCATGATGACGAAAATCTCACCGCGCTTTACGGAGAAACTGGCATCGAAAACACCAACTACTTGGCCGGTTTTGCTGAAAATTTCATTCTTGTCAGCACCGCGAGCAAGCATCTCCATCGCGAGCTTTGGCTGAGTGCCAAAGACTTTGTAAATGTTTTTTACCGAGAGTATCTCGTCACCAAGACTCATAACCCCTCCTGCTGCAATTACGACGTAAGATCAAGAATTTAGGTGTACGTGTCTTGATCAGTTAAGACGGTGCTTGTGGGGGCAGTCAGAATGGAAGAAAGGTTGGGAATTAGTCATTGTGACCATCCTCTTTATTATGTGATGTTTATTATTTTTGTTTTATCGGCGCTGAATTAAGCAGATCCTTGAGGACCAAGTTATTACCTAATAGGGTCAACGTCTAACAACATTTATTCTGACCAATCAATAACGTCATGTTATCAATCATTTGATTATGTCAATTTGCGACTGTGGCTGTACTGGTTGCGAAAGCGACTGCCACTGGCCCTGTCTTAGAACCTCTGTTTCAGCTACGCTCCAGCGTAGGCTCTAGGTTGGAATCCTCTCGCCGAGCACGTCCCTAACGGCCTTCAAAAGGGCCCCGAACCGGATATCCAATACTTTAGGTTATGGTTAAGCACATCGATCCAGACATGACGCTGCTGAAAATGCCGTCTCTGAAAGCCGTGAAGTCATTCGTAGCAGCCGCCAAATATCAGAGCTTTACGCGTGCGGCAGAAGCACTGTGCGTTACTCAAGCGGCAATCAGCCGTCAGATTCGGGAGCTTGAGGCGTACCTTGGCGTGGAACTTTTCAAAAGGGTGGGGCGGGCGGTCGAGTTGACGGAAGCCGGCACCATTTTTTTTGATGCTGCGCAGATATCGTTCGTCAACATTTCCCAGGCGGCCGAGCGTATTCGTACCAACAATGCAGGCAAGCGCACCCTGACGCTTTGCTGTTCTCCAGCGTTTTCAGCCCTCTGGCTTGCAGCCAAGCTACCGATTTTTTTTACCAAGAACACAGACATCGACCTCAATCTGGTAACCACTCAAAACTTCTTGTCGATGGAGCCGGGGGTAACTCCGGATATCTTCATCACTAAAATGGCCAGGATTCAGGATGGCTACCGCAGTTATCCGTTGTTTCATGATGTCATCTACCCGGTGTGCACGCCTCGTTACAAAGAGGAGCACCCTGAGTTGTCCAGCCTGGAAGGATTGCGCGACGGTGTTTTGTTAAACCTCAGTCCCTATGGCAGATCCCAGGTTGCGGAGCACGTTGACTGGGGCGTTTGGCTGGCTTATCACGACGTTGATATCGAGAAACGCCCCCACGACAGCCCTCACGTCTTCAACGCGAATGACTACAACCTGGTGATTAGCATGGTGTTGACACACCAAGGCGTAGCGCTGGGCTGGAATCACCTGGTCGAAAACCTGGTCGAAAACGGCACGCTGATTCGTCCGATCGAAGAAGAAGTGGTTCTCCATGAAAGTCAGCACTATCTGACATTTCGTGAAGATCGGATCAATGATGACGCTTGTTGTCGGCTCCGAGATTGGATCCTCGCCCAGTTTTCCAGAGATGTTTAGAAGACTATTGGCGGCACAGTGACTCGGATTACAGGGAAGGGAGAGTTGGGTGTGCCGGTGGTGCTCATTTGTGGTTCTCACCACCGGCAGTTTTGCACTTAGCTGACAGATCTTAACGGGATCGTGTCATTGAGTTGCTCAAGCATCGTTTTGCAGTACCAATCATCAAACTGACACACACCAATTTCGCTGGCCACCGACAATGGGCCTGGTTCGTAAGCAGGTGAGTTCACCCCTATCTGTGCGCCTTCCACCAAGGTACGGTCCTGGTCATTGGTCGCAAGCCAGACCTTGGTGAGTCGATCGATGTCGTAGTCGACACCTTCCTGTGCATCCTTCTTGACGATCCATTTTGTAGTGACCATCGTCTCATTCGGGCCGATGGGTAGAACGCGGAAGCTCAACGCGTGATCGCCCAGAAAGTGGTTCCAGGTTGATGGGTAGTTGAAATAAAGCAGCGCACCGATGTTGGCCTCACCGGATGTGTCCAATCGGCTGGCGACCGCAGGTTTGCCATCCATTGTGTAACTGACGGCCCCGGAAAACAGCGGGATGCGCGTCATTCGGAAGCGACCGTCATCGTCCATGACCAATCGGCTAGGCAGGCCTGCCGCCTCGCAGCGATCCCAGTGCTCTTTGAGTTCGAGATCTTCATCACCGCCAGCGCCGCCCACTGATGGGTTGTCCACGAATGAGTGCATCAATTCCGGGTGAGTACAATCGCAGTGGTAGCACTCACGGTTGTTCTCGAAAACCAGTTTCCAGTTGCCTTTCTCGATGATATTCGACTCAAACGCAACTTTGCAGTCGTCCAGGTTATGAGGCGCAACGAAAGGGGTGACGGATTTTCTGAAAGAAGAAAAGTCTGGGGCGACGTCAGCGACGCACACATAGATGTACGTTTCGACGACCTCACAATGTACGGATTTCAAACCGTGTTGAGACTTGTCGAAATCGTCCCCCATGTTCCCGGCGAAAAGCAGTCGGCCGTCCAGCTCGAATGTCCATTTGTGGTAAGGGCACACTAGCTTGGCGACCTTGCCGCTCGCTTCCGGGCACACTTTGGAGCCGCGATGACGGCAGGAGTTGTGGAACGCGCGAATCTGTTTATCTGCGCCACGGACGACCGCGACGGGGTAATCGCCGACTTGCAGCGACAGGTACTGACCTGACTTCTCCAGCTCAAATGTGTGCCCTGCGAAGATCCAGCTTTTGTGCCAGATCTGTTCCAGATCCTGCCGATAAACGTCTGGATCGCTATATAGGGCACCTGGCAGCGCGTGGTCAGTCTTGCGCTGCGCGATAAGATTTGAAACTGCCGATTTAGTGCTCACGGTCAACACACTCCAAAATACCAAGGGGGCGACACGTTCGGCCGGCTCTGTGAGGCGAGGCCAAACGGTCTTGAGTTCGCAGTACCGTTTGTGGATGCAAGCCCATCAAACGTGCTGCTTCTATCCGCGAACCGGAACGTTTTGCCTCGTCCAGGAAGCGTCTTACGAAAAATGTGCCTTCTTGGATGGTGGCGCCATCCGTGCACTCATTCCGTTCGAGTCCTTACTAATGCAGACATTTCTGTAATGCCGATGTTTGCATCAATAGCAATTTTTCTACAATTCCTCATTCGAGCCCGGGCAAACAGGTTCTAACTAATGGAGCGAATGTACGAAAAATACTCTTATCCAATTCGTCGGTAGAATATCGCTGTTGTAAGGCTACGACGGTAATCATGCATCAACAAGAAACATTTACTCTTACCAATGCATAAACAAATGTTATCGATTGGCGTAGTGGTTCTGATGATAAAATCTCAAGCCATTGAAAATAAAGGTAAAAATATTTTTTAGGAGGAGTGGGGCGCTCATCTAGAGATGTATACGCCAGAAATGCACTCTATTGACCGCCTTCTTGGCCCATGCCAGTCTGGATTCAACAGTTAATCGTACTAGTCGGCAAAACAACCTCTGGAGGTCATTTGTGAAAGGCAGCATAAGTGCTCTTTACGAAGACTTGAAACGTCAGATTCTGATAATGGAACTTGATCCAGATGAAGCGCTGGACGACGTTGTTATTAGTGAGCGTTATGGCCTATCGCGAACGCCTGTTCGTGAAGTGTTTAGACGTTTGGCTGGCGCTCGTATCGGCAATGCGTTTTTTCGCCCCCAAAACGGGGACGTGGAGAAACGACTCGAGCAATCCGCTGGACATCATGACGCTTTTATTGAAGCCATTGAACGGCGTGATGAAAGTGCCGTAGTTGATCTCGTGTTTGAGCATGGGGAACTGTCCCGTGAAAACATGGAGATTTTTATCGCGCCTCAAGGCATCAAAGCTGACGCGCGCGTTGATCTTCCACCTAACTCGCATTCGGAGCATTTATCTTGAAATTTGAAGGTATTTACACACCAGCAGTAACTCCTTATAACTCTGATGGGGAGATTGACTGGAATGTGTACTCGGAAGTTTTGGAGTCGCTGATTGAGGCGAAGGTGCACGGCATTATTATCGGCGGGTCGACAGGTGAATATTATGCGCAGACTTCGGAAGAACGCACGGAGTTGGCGGCCTACGCCAAAGATGTGATCGGCACTCGGGTGCAACTGATCGTCAGTACGGGGGCAATTCGTACCGAAGATGCGGTCCAGTACGCCAAGGATGCCAAATCGATTAAAGCAGACGCCATTCTCGTCACGTCCCCGCCTTACGCGCTGCCAACCTCACAGGAAAACGCGATTCACGCGCTCACTATAGATCGCGCAGCGGACTTGCCGATCATGCTTTACAACTATCCGGGGCGCATGTGCGTTTCGATGGACGAAGAATATTTCACGCGTGTCAGCCAATCGAAAAACGTCGTCGCCATCAAGGAAAGTTCCGGCGACATGGGCCAGGTGCATATGCTGGCCCGGCAGTTCCCCAACATCGCCCTGTCCTGCGGATGGGACGATCAGGCCCTCGAGTTTTTTGCCTGGGGTGCCCGCAGTTGGGTGTGCGCAGGTTCCAACTTCCTGCCCAAGGAACACGTAGCGCTTTATGAAGCCTGCGTGATTGAAAAGAACTTCGACAAAGGCCGAAAAATCATGTCGGCAATGATGCCGCTGATGAATGCCCTGGACGGTGGCAAGTTCGTGCAGTCGATCAAGTACGGCTGCGAAGTTTCAGGATTGAAAGTCGGTAACGTGCGCTTGCCGTTGCAGCCACTTGAAGCGGACGAAAAGCAGCGTTTTGCTTCAGTCATTACTGAACTTAAACGTAACGTAGCCAACATTTCTTCGGGAGCCAGCCATGGGTGATCTTCTGAGCAAGGCTGAATATGCCGCTCTGGCTAAAGACATTTCGTTGCCATCCAAGGCGTTCATCAATGGCGCGTTTAAGCCGGCGATTTCTGGCAAAACCTTCGCCACGAACAATCCGGCGACCGGCGACTTTTTAACTGACGTCGCAGCTTGTTCGTCCGAAGATGTCGACTTGGCTGTGAGCAATGCCAAGGAGGCCTTTGAGGATGGACGCTGGAGATCTATTTCTCCTAGGGAGCGCAAAGCGGTTCTGTTGAAGTTTGCAAGCCTACTTGAAGGCCATCAATACGAACTGGCCGTCCTCGAAAGTCTCGATAGCGGCAAACCGGTCAGTGAATGTCAGTTGGTCGACATCCCGGACACCATCCACACGATCCGCTGGCACGCAGAACTGATTGACAAGATTTATGACAACACCGCCCCGGTTGGCAGCGATGCGCTGACCATGGTGGTCCGGGAGCCGATCGGCGTGGTGGGCTGCGTATTGCCCTGGAACTTCCCGCTGCTGATGCTGGCTTGGAAAATCGGCCCGGCGCTCGCTGCTGGCTGTTCGGTCATCGTCAAACCTGCTGAACAAACCTCGCTGACTACGTTGCGTGTCGCTCAGCTGGCGTTTGATGCCGGTATACCTGCCGGTGTACTCAACATTGTGACCGGCACGGGTAAAGAGGTCGGTGAGCCCATTGGTTTGCATAACGATGTCGACATGGTGAGTTTCACTGGCTCTACTGTGACCGGTCGCCGTTTCCTGCATTACGCCGCCGATTCGAACCTGAAGCGCATCGTCCTTGAGTGCGGCGGAAAAAATCCGGCCGTGGTGATGGACGATGCGCAAGACCTGGATCTGGTTGCTCAGCATGTCGTCAATGGCGCGTTCTGGAACATGGGCGAAAATTGCTCCGCGACTTCTCGTCTGATCGTCCACGCGTCCGTTAAAGACGAGCTGCTGAAGCGCATGGGCGCCTACATCCGCGAATGGAAGATGGGCGACCCCCTCGATCCGGAAAATCGCGTAGGGTCGCTGGTCAGCCCTGAGCATTTCGCCAAGGTGAAGTCGTACCTTGAGCACGCCGCCGCCGGAAAGTTTGAAGTTGTTTACGGTGGCACGACCAAAGGCGGTGCCTTTGTAGAGCCAACGGTGATTGACGGTGTGGGTCGAGACAACCGGCTGTTCCAGGAAGAGATCTTCGGCCCGATTCTTTCGGTCACCTCCTTCAACACGATCTCCGAAGCCATTGCGCTGGCCAATGACACGGTATATGGCCTTGCGGCTTCTGTTTACACCGGCAGCCTGCGGCGGGCAATCAAGTTGTCGCGTGAAATTCGCGCGGGCATCGTCACCGTGAACTGTTTTGGTGAGGGCGACGCCTCGACTCCATTCGGTGGCTACAAAGAGTCGGGCTTCGGCGGTCGGGACAAATCCATTTTTGCCCATGACCAGTACACCGAAATCAAAACCATCTGGATCGATGTGTCTGATCGGTCGGATGAAGAGACCGAAAAATGAGCACCCATACCATCAAGCGCCTGCCCGTAGACACCGGGGTTTCAGGTTGGGAGGCGATTTCCGCACGCACTGCGCCTGTCCGCATGCTTGATGGAAACGTGACGGCGGATTGGCTGATTATAGGGGCCGGTTTTGCCGGCCTGTCCGCCGCTCGCAGACTCTCACAACTGCACCCGGGTGACAGTATTGTTGTGGTCGATGCTCATGAAGTCGCCAAGGGGCCGGCGGGTAGAAACTCTGGCTTCATGATTGATGTGCCGCACAGTCTGTCGTCCGGGGAATACTCCGTGGCGAGTGAGTCTGCAACGGCGCTGGAAATCACACAAAATCGTTTCGCGATTGATTTCGCCGCGCAAGCAGCACGCGAGTACGGCATGTCCGCAGACACCTTCAATCCTTCAGGGAAGATCAACGCGGCCGCCACTGAGCGGGGATTGAAGCTGAACGTCAATTACGCCAAATCCCTTGAGCGCATTGGCGAAAAGTTCGAGATGTTTGATGCAGCGCAAATGCGTGAAATCACCGGGTCCACCTATTACCACGGTGGAATCTATACCCCCGGCGCAGTGTTGATTCAACCCGCACAATACATCCGGGATCTGGCAGCAGGGCTCGAAGGCAAAATCACGCTGTTTGAATGTTCTCCCATTATTGAATTGTCGAAGCAGGGAAGCGGCTGGACTGCTCGATCTCCTAACGGGACAGTGCACGCACC
The DNA here is from genome assembly GCF_059506005.1 of Pseudomonas sp. Pseusp18. Lineage (NCBI taxonomy): Bacteria > Pseudomonadati > Pseudomonadota > Gammaproteobacteria > Pseudomonadales > Pseudomonadaceae > Pseudomonas > Pseudomonas sp. Pseusp18. The sequence continues at coordinate 3,283,445 of NZ_CP169240.1, read as the reverse complement.
CAAGGTTATCCTGGGGGTTAACGGCCACATTGAAGACTTTGGGCATTATCAAGGACGCCTGCTGCACGTCTTTACGTACGCCTCAATGACCGCAGCTTATAGTGACGATGCATTCAGGAAAGAGGTTCCGGGCAAAGCCAATTGGGCTTTGTTGCCGGCTGATCCAATGGGAGCGACCGTTCGCAAGATTTCTTCAGATGGGCTCTCGCGTATCGTCATCCGGACAAAGTTCACCTATGACCCGGATATCCAGGTCACTCCGGAGCGTGTAGCTGCGGTTGCGAAAGAGCAGCGACACTCCTTGGATGCGCGTTTTCCCGAACTAAAATCCACTCCGTTGGAGTTCAGTTGGGCCGGCCGCCTCTGCTTGAGTCGTAACAGTGCTGCAGCATTTGGCGAGATCGAAGAAAACTTGTATTCGGCCTGCTGCGAAAACGGCCTGGGGACGGTTAAAAGTACCCTGGCAGGTGTAATGGCGGCGGAGTTGGCTTCGGGTATACGTTCTGATTTTCTGAACAGTTTCAATCAGGCGCCAGGGCCCAGCAGGCTCCCCCCAAAAATAATAACGAAGCTGGGCGTCAGCTCGGTCATTCGTTGGCATGAATTTTGGGCCGGGCGAGAAGGTTAGTCGGTTTAAATTGTCGGCGTTTCCTATAAAGGCCATTTAACAAGTCACTAATAACAGAGGCTGAAGACCTTCAAGCACGCGGGTTCCAGCTCGCATAAACAGTTTGGTCACGGCGTCAGCGGTTGAGTCTGCGATGCGCAGATTCAATCGTGGTTTGCACAAAGGCTGCGTTTGTTAATGCACAGAAGCGAGGCGTATGTGATCGAACGGAGAGATTTCAGTGGGTGCATGAAAGGTAAAAACCTGCGCTATCTGGAAGAGACTCTGAGTAAGCCGCCCCCTCATGCTCGGGTAGGATTTTTACTGCTCGAGCACTTCTCGTTGCCTGCATTTACGCAAGCGCTCGATACGATTGTCACCGCGAACCTTTTACGGCCCACGTTGTTTTCCTCACGAACTTTTGGGTTGCAGGGAGGAGAGGTCACCAGCGACCTCGGCCTAGTGATTCGACCGGATGCGCTTTTGGAAGTCGCAGCACTTGCGATTAAGGTGAAAGCGTGAACCCTGCGCAGGGTTTTGAAGTGTAAGGTTTCGTCAATGTCAGCTCCACGACTGGCACTCGAGCCGGTAATCCGGGAGAGGCGGCTTTTGCGGCGGCTAAAGCCGGAATGGTGGATATGAACATGAGCTGGCTCTTGATGTCGCGCGATATCGAATCACTGTGAGCTCTGTCGCACCTAGCTGGATTGCCACTGGGGCAAGCACTCCAGAGGATATGAATGCAGCGAAGTATGTCCCGGTTGGCATGGCAGGTCGCCAGGAGGAAGTGGCTGATGCCGTTACTTTCCGTACCTCACCTGAGTCCAGTCACATCACCGGTGAGTTGCTGGTGGTCGATGGTGGCAATTACCTGATAGAGAACAAAGCGCCCAAGTGTTAAAGCGTTGCCCGCCGCAAAAAATTTCCAACGGGCGAGAGTGTGGCGCAATCTGCACCGGAGGTGGGTGAGTGGCGCCCTCCGTTGCAAATCAGGCTGATTCGATCAAAATGGCAATTGCAGTTTTGCCGTGCGACCTCCGTCCACCACAAGCACTTGCCCGGTGATAAAGGCCGATGATTCTGAGGCCAGAAAAACCACTGTCCTTCCTATGTCCGCCGGCATTCCGGTGCGTCCAACCGGGTGAAGTCGCAGGAGGGCCTGACGCGCCGCATGTGGATCAGCTTGGTTGGCGAGATACGCATCACTTAGCTCAGAATTGATCCACCCAGGAGCGATGGCGTTGCAGCGAATGCTGTCCCGTCCCAGATCGACCGCCAAGGCCCTGGTTAATCCATGGAGGCCCGCTTTGGAGGCACAATATGCGGCATGTTCAGGGTTAGAACCTATTCCTTCGATCGATCCAATGTTGATGATGCTGCCACCGCCCCGCTGACGCATCTGTGGCACCAATACCCTGCACAAGAATGCTGGCGCACGCAGATTGACAGCCATCATGCGATCCCAATCTTCCTCGGTCATGTCATCAAGGGATTTTTCGAACATGAATCCGGCATTGTTGACTAGGACATCGACTCCGCCGAGCTGCTCCTGCGCTACTTGCGCGATCAAACCAGGTGACGCCATCGAGGCGAGATCTGCCTCGATGAAATAGACTCGGGGGTGATTTTGCAACTCGGCGTCCAGTGCCTGGCGCTGAGCAATCAACACCGATGCCCCCACCTCAAGCAGTTGTTCGGTAATACCCCGGCCAATACCTCTGCCGCCCCCGGTAACCACTACATTTTTGCCGTTAAGCATTGCTTTCTCTCTTTAGCCTGATATCGGCTTGACGCCTGTGACTTCTACTGTTTCACCAACGATGTACTTCGCCTCGTCGGGTCCCAGAAACGCGATCACATCCGCGATATCTTCGGACTCGGCGATACGGCCTAGTGGCACGTTCTTGTTCAGCTCTTGCACTGCCTTGTCCGGATCCGGGCCTCGACGTTCAAATCCGCTGCGTATCCTGGGGGTAATGATTTCGTGCGGGCAGACGGCATTCACACGGATTCCCAGAGGGCACAATCGCGGCCCAAATTCTTGGTCAAAACCGCAACGGCCCCATTGTTGGTGCAATACACCACGTGGGCGGAGCCAGGATAAATACCCCAAACGGATGATGTATTGACGATCGCAGCGCCTGGTCGGTTTTTCATGTGTGGTATGGGGTTGCAGCGAGGGATCGCCGGACATGTGTTGTGCTCCTGGAGCAGAACATCGGGATTGGTGTTGACATAACGGTACGTCCAATGTTCATGTTGGTCAATTAATGTGACATAGGTGTACATTTTGCTTGCATCTCCAAAAAACCAGGATTAACATCCTTTAAAACAGGGGCTGATCTGGCTCATTCGCGTCGGTAGTCCAATGCATCGATCCATGAGTCCTTGAGGGATTTATGAAAGTGCTCGTAGCGGTAAAGCGCGCCATCGACCCGAACGTAAAAGTTGGCGTGAAGGTGACGTCCAGGTATCGACGCGAATGGCCTGCAAATTGTCTTTATCCCTTTGTGTCGTCGCATGCGAACGCGCTGTTGAGTAGAGTGGTTCAGTAAGATTAAAGGGGCGCGGTGGTGCTTTCTGAATCTTCTGTCTTATTGATATTTGGAAGAGGAGAGCATCCGTGAGAGAGTCATCTGATATTCGTCTAGCTAGCAAGCAAACAGCATTTACTGAAATTCCAATCATAGATATTTCCAAACTTCTAAATGGTGAAAATCCGCTGCAGGTGGCTAGCCAAATAGGTGACGCATGCGAAAAGGTGGGGTTTTTTTACATTAAAGACCATGGTATCGATCAGCAATTGATAGATGAGATGTATGCGCTGAGCAAGGCTTTTTTTAAACTCCCATACGAAGAGAAAAATAGACTTAATGTCGTCAATTCCGGGCGTACGCTACGCGGCTATATACCCATGTATGCGGAAAACGTAGATCCCGCCAATACCCGCGATTTTAAAGAGTGTTTTGATTACGGAGCTCATTACGATGAGGTTTCTCCATTTTTTGGCCCTAATCAAATGCCGGCTGTACTGCCGCAATTCGAGAAGGTTGCCGACGCTTATCATTCCGCTGTATTGAAGCTCGCCAGAACGCTCATCGGCGGGATCGCGCTGAGTCTGGGTATGCCACAAGATTACTTTGAACATCTTCAGCGTAAACCGATCACAATTCAGCGAATTTTGCGTTACCCGCCCCAGATCGGAAGGGTTTCCCAAGAGGAAATTGGTATTGGGGCTCACACAGACTACGGTTTCTTGACTGTCCTGTCCCAGGATGCAGTTGGCGGTTTGCAAGTCAGGAATCGTGCAGGGGAGTGGGTTACTGCGCCACCCGTTGAAGGCACATTTATCGTCAATATTGGTGATTTAGTTCAAACTCTCACCAATGATCGCTACACTTCGACAATGCATCGCGTCATCAACACCAGCGGGCTGGAGCGTTATTCTATACCTTTCTTCATTGATCTGGATTTCGATGCGGTTGTTGAACCTGTGCCAACCTGCGTGAGTGAGACTTCACCCGCGAAATATGAAGCATACACATGTGGTAACCACAAATTTAAGCGATTCGTTGATAGCTACGCGCATCTGAAAGAAATCGAGAAAGTATGAGCGCTCTTCTGACTACGCATGTGCCTGGTTAAGATATCGTTGAGTCTCATTGTGACTTTGAACTCGGGCCGTTTCAGATGCATGTGCGCGAAAGCATGAGGCTCCACATAAAGCGCCTCATGCTAGAAGCTTTAATATGGAGTTTTCAATGTGCCTCCTGTACATGGCAGACCCCGCCGACGCGGAGAAATGGCGGGATAGCCTATCAACACTCACCCCTGAACTTGAGTTCCGCCAATGGCCTGATATCGGCAACCCGGCAGAGGTGCACTACATCTTGACTTGGGAGCCTCTCACCAACTTTGCGGAGCAGTTTAGCAATCTTCGAGTCATCTACGCTGCCGGGGCTGGGGTTGATCAGTTCGATTTGGCCTGCTTGCCTGGACACGTGTCGCTAGTTCGACTGGTAGATAGCTCGATGGCTGACATCATGGCCGAGTATGTTCTGTTTGGTGTGATTGCCTTGCATCGAGACATCCTCACTTATCAAGAGGATCAGCGCAGTGGCCGCTGGCATCCTCGACCCATCGTCCGCGCTTCACAGCGGCGTGTCGGTGTCATGGGGGTTGGCACTCTCGGACGAGCTGCGCTTGATCGCCTTCAACCATTGGGATTTCAGCTCAGTGGCTGGAATCGTTCTTTGAAGGATGTACCTGGCGGAAGCTGTTACGTCGGTCGAGATCAGCTTGATGAGTTTTTAGGGCAATGCGATATCTTGGTAAACATGCTTCCACTAACTCCTGACACAGACGGGATACTCAATGCTGCAAGGCTTGCTTGTCTTCCTCGCGGTGCTGGACTCATTAACGTAGGACGTGGTGCCCACGTGATAGAGCGGGATCTGCTTGAAGCGTTGGATGTAGGCCGTTTGGGAGGTGCTGTATTGGATGTATTGGTACAAGAGCCTCCCTCGCAAGGTAGCCCTGTCTGGAAACATCCGCGCATATTATTGACACCTCATGTTGCGAGCGATGTACAGATATCGGGCGCTGTGGCAGTGATAGTCGAGAATCTCGCCAGAGAAAAAGAGCGAAAGCCTTTAGTGAATGTAGTCGATCGCTCGAAGGGCTATTGAATCCAGGGAAGCATCTGCTCCACGCGAACCACAAGACACGCCTTGGCGTGTCTTGTGGTTTTTCAGAGATGCTCATCGATGCAACAGGCTCCCGCGAGGCAGCGCGTGCAGCCAGAAAGGCAAGCACAGCCGCCACACCGGGCAATGCAGCGCTCAACTCGAATGTCGCTTGATACCCGATCGAGTCAAAGACTAACCCGCCAACCGTTGCGCCCGATGCAGTAGGCAAGCTCACCTATGACGGGTCGCCCGTGAGGTTACGATGAGCGCTTTCGGTAAGTGGCCGATCTACCGACCGCTTGTGGATTTGAATACACCGCTAAGAACAAAGGCGAAACGTTCGGGACGGATAAAAAACGTCGTGCGGTCGCAGCAGCGGCCGTCGGCGAAGTAGGAGGTGCGTTCCATCACCAACAGCGCCGCGCCACGTTTGACTTCCAGCACGTCCGATGATGGCTTTGGATCAGGGCGTGGTTGCGCCTGATCGGCGCCCACAACGGCGGAGAAGAGGCGGGTCGTGAAGGTAGTAGCGGCAAGTAGTTTCATCGAACGTTCCTGGTGGAGAGTCGACGTGCTCGCAGACTTTTTGCCCATGAGCCTTCTGAGGGGCTGTCTCCGGTGCTGCCCAATACCTCGTGTCGATTGCGAAGTAGTTGTGCACATCGATTCACAATATTTTACCAAACACTTCATTGTGTTCTGTAGCCGTCGGGTTCGATTGCTGGCCTGGGCTTTTATCGGCGTGAGCATCCTTCTTCCCCCGTCGTTTGTATGGTCGAACCGAGCATCATTCTTGTCGCTCAGGGCGAGAAGCAACTGTGGGTAGGCGGCGAAGGTTATCCGTATGACACGTCGCGATTCCTGGTCACGTCATTGGACTTGTCAGCCAATTCAGAGGTGCTTGCTGCAAGCCCGGAAAAGCCATGCCTGGGGCTGACTTTGAAACTCGATCTGCGCATGCTGGCTGAGCTGATATCGCAAAGTGACCTGCCGCCAATCCGGGATCGATCAGTTGCGAAAGGGGTAGGGATTGGTTCAGTGACCCTGGCAATGCTGGCGTCATTCGAGCGCTTATTGGCACTGCTCGATGAGCCGGAGTCCATCCCTGTTCTCGCACCCTTGATCCAACGCGAGATTCACTACCGTCTCTCGCAGAGTGATCAGGCGGGCAGACTACGACAAATCACATCCGTCGATGGTCAGGGTTATCGGATCGCCAAAGCCATCGATTGGCTGAAGTTGAATTACACCTTGGCGCTTCGCGTCGAGGAACTATGAGCGCCCAGAGGTGCGCCGTTTTTGGGGGCGTTGTTATGACAAATCTGCGGTAGTTCTGCTTGTTGTAGATGCAACGATATCCGTACTCTCGAGGTGCGTCCTTCTTAAAGGATCAACTCCGTTCATGGCATAAATACATAGCTGCACTGATGGGTTGTCGTGTCGTAAGGAGCAAAAAGGAGGGCGTAATCGATCGGCTTACCCGAGAAGGGCAAGCTATAGCATCAACGTTAGTCATAAGCTAACTGATGGGCACATTTCCAAAAGCCGCTTTTATGATCCTACCAGCTTGAAAGACCATAGCACTGCCATTCCCACCGCCAGTGTCAGGATAGTATTTCGAGTCTTCCACGCTACCCAGGCAGCAACAATAGCGGCAGGTATCTGAGGATTACCGAGCACGAATTCACTGTGACCGTTGGGATACACCACGGCGGGGAGTGCCAATGCCGCCAGCACACTTGCCGGCACATAGAGCAGGGCTCGACTCAGTAGTTTGGGGATTCGCCACCGACCATAGAGTTCAACAAAAGAAAGACGCATAACAAACGTTCCCACACCTATCACCAGAAACATCCCCCACAAAGCCAGATCACTCATCGCGTCTCCCTCTCGATATCGTCAGTACACATACTGCTCAACGGGTTTTTACGAGTGTTCTCGATCAGTAACCCAGCAACAACGCCACCTATGGAAGCCATTACTAATCCAAGGTTGTAGGGCATCTTGACAGCCAATACGGCGATCAACCCGCCGACCACTGCGGCCCCTAAGCTCGCCGCTCCACGTAGGTTGGGGACGAGGAGCGCTAAAAACGACAGGGGGATGGCAAAGCTCAATGACCACGACTCAGGAATGCTTGCACCCAAAACGACCCCAGCTAATACCGATAGCTGCCAAGCTAGCCACATGGCAACAGCAGTACCGGCATAAAAATGATGTGCGAATCGACCTAATTCACCCGACGAAAACTTTAGGCTGCAAAGTGCGAAAGATTGATCAGAAATCAGGTAGGACATAGGCCATGTCCAGCGACGGGGCAAGTGGTGCAGGTGAGGGGCTAACGAAGCGCTGTACATGATGAAGCGCAAGTTAATGATCAAGGCTGTGACCGCTATCGCCACCGGCAAGACGCCATTATGTAGCAGCTGGAGTGCAACCATTTGAGCAGATCCAGAATAAAACAGCAGCGTCATACCCATCGTCATACCAGGCGACATTCCCATTTCGATAGCCATCACACCGGTAATCAGCCCGAATGGAATCACTCCAGGAGTCAATGGAATGAGCGTTCGAACGCCGTGCATAAAAGCTTCCATTCCAGTTCGGTACTGCATTTGGTTTCCTTATTGTTTCTGGGCAGCTGGTATGGCCAACGGCACGTTGCCTGTTCCAGGACTGGAAATGGGGAGGATTCAGGTTGTCACACCAATCTGGATCTGACGTCAGCTGTGCCGGACTTTCGGTTGACTGGGGCTGCGTAGGGCTTCGTGGAGTAGAGTGTAGGCGCCGGAAGACGATGGGCAGAACCGACTTTTTTTTCCAGAAAACAGGTACTTTTTGTTATGGCAAGAAACTCCCAGCCTGATCAGGCACTAATGAAAATGCCGTCGTTCAAGGCCATGAGGTCATTCGTTGCCGCCGCCAAATATCGGAATTTCACCCGGGCGGCAGAAGCATTGTGCGTCACCCAGGCAGCAATAAGTCGCCAGATTCGCGAGCTGGAAACTTATCTGGGTACAGAGTTGTTCATTCGTACCGGGAGAGAGGTCAAGTTGACCTCCTCGGGGACAACTTTGTTCGATGCTGCACAGCTATCGCTACTCAATATTTTTCAAGTGACTGAACGAATTCGCAGAGAAAAAAGCGACAAGCGCTCCCTCACGTTGTGCTGCTCCCCGGCTTTATCAGCGCTTTGGCTATCGCACAAACTGAAAGACTTTTTCAGTACCAATCCTGATGTCGACCTGAACGTCATCACAACCCAGCATTTTCTGGTCATGGAGCCTGGTATCAATCCAGACATCTTTGTTACCAAGACGATAGATCTTCGCCCCGGTTATCTACGCGTACCGCTGTTTCATGAGGTTGTCTATCCCGTGTGCACACCTCGTTTTCTTGAGGCTCATCCTGAAATACGGACGCTTGAAGGCATGCGACGTAACACTCTACTGGACTTGAACCCTTATGGCCGTTCACAACTGTCGGAGCAGGTCGACTGGAACGTATGGTTCGCTTTTCAATCCCACGATCTACAGATACCGGCAGCGCAAAGTCCGCACTACTTCAGCAGCAATGATTACAGCCTTCTCATACAAATGGCGTTGGATGATCAAGGGCTCGCTCTAGGGTGGGATCATCTAGTCCGACATTTGGTCAAGCAGGGGCATCTGGTTCGTCCTGTAACCGAGGAGCTGGCGCTCAGGGAGTCAGTGCAGTACCTGATGATCAATGAGAAGAAGGAAGATGATCCTGCTTGTCGAGACTTCAAGGACTGGCTAATCACTCAATTCAAAACATAGAGCCGCGAGCTGCGCGGATAAGAGGCGTCAACCAGATGAGTTTTTCGTTCGTACTGATTACGTCCAAAGCACCGCGAACGTTTTCGACAAACTCAGCTGATCCGCGCTGCAGCACTCACAGAATCGTTCCAATGGTTCGTCCATGTCGAATGTCTGTAGACTCTGAGCTGCCGATCAGAAGCGGGGATTCGCCATATCCGCAAGCCGAACGATGTGGCTCGGCAAACGCCGAGCCACTCAAAAAGGCCTAGGCGATTTTTACATTCATCGTGATTTTGGCAGCGAAAACTTTCACGCCACCCTCGTCGAAGATATCAACCGGTACGAACTTGTCGCCACCGGATTCCCAGTCAATGCCAGTGCCATCGGCGACTGCGCGAATCACCCACTAACGCACTTAACCGTTGAGGATCACCCGAAGAGGATGTTGCGTCGGTCGTGCTGTTCCTTGCCTGCAAGGATGCACAGTTCCTTGCAGGCTACAGCCTTACTCCGTGTGGAGGCCAAATCATCGACAGCGCACGCTTACAGTTATGTCCAATTTCCGAGCTTTTTCTCCACTGAAACCGTAAGACATGCCCTGGCGTGTCTTACGGTTACTTTAAGCAATGCTTACCGATGCAACAGGTTCCCGCGATGCTGCGCGTGCAGCCAGGAGGGCAAGAACGGCTGCCACGCCTAGCAAAGTTGCGCTCAATTCGAAGGTCGCTTGATAGCCGCTCGAGTCGAAAACCAGCCCGCCAACGGTTGCCCCAGATGCAATGGCCAGTTGGATGATCGCCACCATTAAGCCGCCTCCTGCTTCAGCTGCGTTTGGTAGCGTTCTGGCCAGCCATGTCCACCATCCTACGGGCGCTGCAGTCGCAACCAGTCCCCATAGGCCAAGCAAGACGGTCGTGGTGGCCGCTGAGCTACCGAATGAAACTAGCGCCAGTGCAATCACCGCCATCAATATTGGGATAACGATGAGGGTTCGATGCAGGCCGTTTTTCAAGAATGCTTCAATCAGGAAGGTTCCCGCGAGGCCCGCCAGACCCAGGACGAGCAACATCAGCGACAGAATGGACACACTGACGTGCGTTACCGTTTCAAGAAACGGGCGCAAATAAGTAAACAGCATGAATTGGCCCATGAAAAAGACGCTGACCGCCACCATGCCTAAAGCGACGGGCATGCTTTTCATCAGCCTAAAGACGTTTCCTGTGCCTGAGCCGCTGTGCGATTTCATCGCTGGAAGACTTAACGACAGCCAGACACCGGCGACTATCGCGACAGGGATCACGCACAAGAATGCACCGCGCCAGCCAATCAAGGCACCGAGAAAACTACCCAATGGCGCTGCGATCACTGTCGCCAAAGCGTTGCCGCTGTTGACGATTGCCATGGCCCGAGTGACCTGGTCATCAGGTACCAGACGCATGGCCGTCGCCGCCGATAATGACCAGAATCCGCCGATTGCCACTCCGATCAGTGCACGTCCGACCATGAAGACCGAGTAGTTCGGGGCGAACGCGACCACTGTTCCAGAGAGGATCATCATCAGTGTCAGAGAAAGAAGCAACGGCTTACGGTCAACCCGCGTCGCTACCAGCGGTATAAGCAGGCTGGTGAACAAGGCAAACAGCCCAGAGACGGAAATTCCCTGACCGGCTTGCCCTTCGGTGATATGCAAATCTGCGGCGATCGGTGTCAGCAGGCTGACGGGCATGAACTCAGATGCCACGAGCACGAAGGCGGCGAGCGACATGGCGAATACTGCACCCCATGATTTATGGGTTGCAGGGAGTAGGTGATCAGTCATTGCTTGAATCCTGTATTGCTCGAAGCATCGTAGCCCTGAGGGCGAGGCTACGAGAGAATTGATGCCCGGCTGGCACCAACCGGGCTACTTCAGGTTGCTTTTGAAGAACGTGGTCAACTTGGCGAATGGAATGAGGCTGACCCGGTCATAAAGATCCACGTGTCCGGCATCTGGAATAATGAGCAGCTCTTTAGGCTCGGCAGCCCGCTGGTACGCATCCTCACTGAACTCGCGTGAGTGGGCTTGGGCACCAGCAATGATCAGCAATGGACGCGGAGAGATGGTCTCGATGTCATTGAACGGATAGAAGTTCATGAACTTCACATTGCTGGTCAGCGTCGGCATGGTTGTAGTCTGCGGCGTTGCGCCTGCCGGAGTGACCTCACCTCGAGGGGTGCGATAGAAGTCGAAGAACTCGTCTCCTATTTTATTGCCGGTCAGTTTGAGGGGCGTGCCGCTGGTGTAGCGGATTTCGCCACCTCGGTATTCCGCATAGCGTTGTTCGGACGCTTCTCGAATGATCTGCTGGCGCTGTTCGAGAGTCACTGTGTGTTTGAGTCCGTTTCGGTTGGCCGCCCCCATGTCATACATGCTGACAGTGGCGATTGCCTTCAGGCGTGGATCAATTTTGGCTGCACTAATAGTGAAGCTCCCACTGCCACAGATGCCAATGACACCGATACGTTCACGGTCGACAAATGGTCGTGTTCCGAGGAAATCTACGGCGGCGCTGAAGTCTTCTGCGTAGATATCTGGCGAGACTGCTTGGCGAGGTGTGCCTTCGCTCGCGCCCCAGAAAGACAAGTCCAGCGAAAGCGTGACAAAGCCCTGCTCGGCCATTTTGGTGGCGTACAGGTTCGCACTCTGCTCTTTCACCGCCCCCATGGGATGGCCAACGATGATGGCGGCATTTTTCGCTATGGGGTCGAGGCCCTTCACGGTGAACAGGTTACCCGCCACGTTCATGCCGTATTGATTCTTGAAGGTGACCTTTTCAACGGTCACTTTATCGCTTTTGTAGAAATTGTCTGCGCCGTTCGACACATCGGCTCCTATTGAAGAAAAAGAGGTAACGAGCAGCCCCAGGGCTAGCAAAGTTCCTTTCATCGGACATTCCTTTCGATTGCATGGTTGTTCGCTGGAGTTTTTGACTCAGGCGTTTAGTCAGCCAGCGTTGCGTTGTCGATCACGAAGCGATATTTGACGTCGCCCTTGAGCATTCGCTCATAGGACTCGTTTATCTGATCGGCTCGAACCAGTTCGATGTCGGCGACGATGCCGTGCTCGGCACAGAAATCCAGCATCTCCTGGGTCTCGGGAATGCCGCCGATCATCGAGCCGGCAATCGTTCGGCGCTTCATGATCAGATTGAATACGTTAGGCGACGGGTGCGGTGATGCGGGCGCACCGACGAGAGTCAGCACGCCATCGCGCTTGAGCAGCACCAGGAAAGCATCGAGATCGTGCGGGGCTGCGACGGTGTTGAGAATGAAGTCGAAGCTCTTGGCATGCGCGGTCATTTCTTCGGCATTGCGCGACACGACAACCTCGTCGGCACCCAATTGCTTTGCCGCCTCGCGCTTGGACTCCGAGGTGGTGAACGCCACTACATGGGCGCCCATCGCGTGGGCCAGCTTAATGCCCATGTGACCTAGGCCACCGATGCCGACTACGCCAACTTTCTTACCCGGCCCGGCGTTCCGTTGACGGAGTGGGGAGTAGGTGGTGATGCCCGCACACAACAGCGGCGCAACGGCAGCCAATTGGTCTTCGGGATGGCGGATGCGCAGTACGTAACGTTCATGCACCACGATGTTTTGCGAGTAGCCGCCGAGTGTCCAGCCGGGTAAATCCAGGGTCGGGAAGTTGTAGGTGCCGACCATGTCGTCGCAGTAATTTTCCAGGCCCGTGGCACAGTCATCACAGTGTTTGCAGCTGTCGACGATGCAACCGACCCCGACGAGATCACCGACGGTGAAGTCCGAAACATGCGCACCCACTGCTGATACGCGGCCAACAATTTCATGCCCTGGTACGCAGGGGAATTGCGTGCCTGCCCACTCGGCACGCACTTGATGCAGATCCGAATGGCAGATACCACAAAAGGCGATATCGATCTGTACGTCATGGGCAGCAGGTGCACGGCGGCTGATCTGCAACGGCTCAAGCGGTTTGTCGCCCGCGTGAGCACCATAGGCTTTTACATGCATGGGAAAGTCCTGAATGGCGGTGTCGGATGATCATTTTCCGGATCTGCCCAGAGACTCTGTAGAGCATTCCGTTTGATTACTTGCCTGATCCTATGAGTCTTGGCTTTTTGCAGGACGGTCGCCAGCTGGCGAGTTAGAGTTCAGCGAAGAGGTACAAGACGAACATGACGATCAAACACGAAACCGCAGCTGGATACACATCCCCCCAAGAAGCGCTTGCGCATACCATTGGTACTCGAATCGCAAAGCCTGGTGACTGCGCGACTTCGATTGCTGGCCTGGGCTTTTATCGGCGTGAGTATCCTTCTCCCCCGTCGTTTGCATGGTCGAGCCGAGCGTCATTCTTGTCGCTCAGGGCGAGAAGCAACTGTGGGTAGGCGGCGAAGGTTATCCGTATGACACGTCGCGATTCCTGGTCACGTCATTGGACTTGCCAGCCAATTCAGAGGTGCTTGCTGCAATCCCGGAAAAGCCATGCCTGGGGCAGACTTTGAAACTCGATCTGCGCATGCTGGCTGAGCTGATATCGCAAAGTGACCTGCCGCCAATCCGGGATCGATCAGTTGCGAAAGGGGTAGGGATTGGTTCAGTGACCCTGCCAATGCTGGCGTCATTCGAGCGCTTATTGGCACTGCTCGATGAGCCGGAGTCCATCCCTGTTCTCGCACCCTTGATCCAACGAGAGATTCACTACCGCCTCTTGCAGAGTGATCAGGCGGGCAGACTACGACAAATCACATCCGTCGATGGCCAGGGTTACCGGATCGCCAAAGCTATCGATTGGCTGAAGTTGAATTACACCTTGGCGCTTCGCGTCGAGGAACTGGCGGCCCGAGTGCAGATGAGCACACCGACCTTTCACCACCACTTTCGTCAACTCACCGCAATGAGCCCCTTGCAGTACCAGAAATGGCTGCGATTGAACGAGGCGAGACGATTGATGCTCAATGAACACCAGGACGTATCCAGTGCGGCTTTCAAGGTCGGCTATGAAAGCCCGTCCCAGTTCAGTCGCGAATACAGCCGGTTGTTTGGCATACCCCCCAAGCGGGATATTGCGGTGTTGCGAGGGCAGGGGTAGCGGCATAAATGCGCGCATGAGTGGCATTTGAATGGAGAGAGCGCTTGTTGGTTGAGAAACTGTCGACTTGCTCTTGATACACCCTGAAAAACAAGTCCAGAATTAAGTCATTCCTGCTTCAGGAATAAACGAACCCCCTTAGATTTCAATGGGCCGGACGCCAGATGCGAGTCTCGTTTCCCGCTCCAATCTCTTGATGGTATTCGCCGTATTGTCAATCTGTTGTCACTCGCTCTGCATTTTGCCGCAACAGGTCTAAGTAGTTCGCCCATTGCTGAGCCGCCTCCCGGCGTTGCACTAGCAGTTGCGCGCGCGCGTACACCGCCCCCAGAGCGCCTGGCATCCGGTGGGATAATGAGAGTTCGAGCACGATTGGATCGATACCTAAGTGTTCATGGGCAATCGTCCGGTAGGTAGCGCGAAAGCCGTGGGCAGTGATGTCGTACTCCGGCCAGATACGCTGAAAAGACTTGAGCATCGACGTTGGGTTGATGGGGCGACCCGGATAGACCGGCGAGACGAACACCCAACCTTTGCCTTCGTCATCCACCACGCGGGTTTTATGTAGCTCGCGCAACAGGACCAGGGCTTGCTCCGGTAGCGGCACGACGTGCTTGCTCTTGTTCAGGTGCTTGGTCTTGCTCACCACATAACGCCAGTCGGCGCCCACCAAGTCGACGTCTTCCCAGCGCATCTGCACCAATTCGCCGGGGCGGACCGGCAACATGACCAGCAAGCGCATTGCGGTGGCAACACTGCCGTTGCTGCAGTCACTCAGTCGCAGCAGAAACCTGCCCAGGTCGGCTGGCCTTTCGATTGCCGGATTACTTGTCACGACGTGGCGGATCTTCAACTCCTCGATGTTGCTGAGTGCCACGTTGCGCTCCACCCAGCCGCGTCCCTCGGCAAAGCCCAAGATTGCACGGATGATGGTGCGCACACGCCGGGCCATGGCCATGGTGCGCTGGCGACGCAGCTCGGTGATAATAGTGGTGATGTGCTCCAGCTTGATCTCGCTGATCGGCTTTTTGCCAATGGCAGGCAAGATGTGGTTGTTCAGCGCCCCGCGAAACCCCGCAATGGATTTGACCACCAGTTCGGCAGACTTGAATGCCAACCATTGCTCGGCCACGTACGTGAAGGTGCGCTCTTCATTGAGCAACTGTGCCTCGATCTTGGCGGTCTTGGCCTTGAGCGGGGCGATGTGGTTAGCCACGTCACGGCGTGCACCGCGGGCAATGTCGCGCGCCTCCTTCAGCCCAATGTCGGGGTAAGCACCTATCGAGAAACGGTTCTCCTTGCCGCGCAGCCGATACTTTAAACGCCAGAACTTGGAAGGGGATTTTCCTGCCTTGCTCGACGCCCTCACCTCCAAGTAGAGACCAGGGACTTCGCCGTCGGCGTGTTTGCCGGGTTGGGTGAGCGAGCGGATGAAGGCATCGCTGAGTTTTCGTCTGAAAACAGGGGCGTTATCTGGGGGCATCGGTGGGGGCACCGTTTTTTAAAAATCGAAATTTGCCCCCGATTATGCCCCCATAAGGTCTGGAATCCATTGGATTTAGACAGGCGGCAGTGGACTGAATCTATGTATAACGCCTTGTTATTAAACGGATTTATGGATTTTGGTGGAATTCCATTACAGGCTATCCGGGTCCCCAAAGAACATCTGAATCCGCGACCTCAACCACCGCTCACCCGGATCATTATCCTGCGACCCGCGCCAGGCCATGTGCAATTCAAAGCTGCGCACCGGCAACGGTGGATCTTCCGCCCGAACACCACCGGCGGCGGTCAACGCTTCGGCGGTGTAGTCCGGGACGGTGGCCACGATGTCGGTGCCGCTGATCAGTGTGCTCAACCCGTTGAACTGCGGTACCGCCAGCACCACGTGCCGTTTGCGCCCCAGTTTCTCCAGCTCTTCATCTATAAAGCCGCTCAGGTCGCCCGCGAACGACACCAGCGCGTGGGGGCGGGCGCAGAAATCATCCAGGCTCAATGGCCCCGGCACTGTGTCGGCTCGCAACAGTTTCGGCATGCTGCGGCGCAGTACTTTGCGCTTGGCGTTGGCCGGCAGGTCGGCGGTGTAGCTGACGCCAATGGAAATTTCGCCCGAGGCCAACAGGTTCGGCATCAATATGTAGTTGGCCCGACGCACCACCAGCACGATGCCTGGTGCCTCGGCGCGCAGCCGCTTGAGCAGCATCGGCAGCAAGGCGAACTCGACATCGTCCGACAGGCCGATGCGGAACACCGCGGTGCTGGTGGCCGGATCGAATTCCGCCGCGCGACTGACCGCGGTGGAAATTGAATCCAGGGCCGGCGAGAGCAGGGCGAAGATTTCCACCGCTCGGGCGGAAGGTTCCATGCTGCGGCCGGTGCGCACGAACAACGGGTCATCGAACAGCCCGCGCAGGCGCGAGAGCGCCGCGCTGATGGCTGGCTGGCCGAGGAACAATTTCTCCGCAGCGCGGGTCACACTGCGCTCGTGCATCAGTGTTTCGAAAACGATCAACAGGTTCAGGTCGACACGACGCAGGTCATTACGATTCATCTGGGGTCCTGGCAGATTCAGCAAACTTGACGTGAGCGACCATATGAGAACAATGGCCGGCGTGAATCTTACGGGGAAAGGCTGGTACTCTGCACAGGGTAATTCAGTTTTCCCTGAAAGGCTGCTTCGGTTTTTACGGCATTGGATGATGTCGCCGTCGCTGCGGAATCAATGACAGGCATGTCGACTATTAATAGCCACTGATGGTCTTGGGTAGAAAGCCCAGATAGAGTTCAGGGCATTAGAGGTTACTTTGACGAGGTTTGCGATGTCCCGCACGATCCGTTTTCACAAGTTTGGTCCAGCCGAGGTGCTCAAATGCGAAGAGCATGCGGCCGCTCTGCCTGCGCCGGGCGAAGTGCAGGTGCGTGTCGAGGCGATAGGCATCAGCTGGTACGACATTCTCTGGCGCCAGAACCTGGCCTCGTCCCATGCTCGCCTGCCTTCAGGCCTGGGTCATGAAATGGCCGGCGTGGTCACGGCGCTCGGTGAGGGAGTCGATGACCTCGCTATCGGTGACAAGGTCGCCAGCTTCCCGGCCGAAAGCCCCAACGACTATCCGGTCTACGGCGAACAGATCGTTCTGCCGCGCACGGCGCTGACCCGCTACCCGGACGTGCTCAGTCCGGTCGAAGCCAGCGTGCATTACACGCCGCTATTGGTCGCCTATTTTGGCTACACCGATCTGGCGCGCGTCAAACCCGGGCAATTCGCTCTGGTGACCGACGCCAGTCACTGCGCCGGGCCGTCGTTCGTGCAATTGGGCAAAGCCCTTGGTGTGCGAGTAATCGCTGCGACCAAAACCGCGGATGAGCGTGAATACCTGCTGTCGCTGGGTGCCGAAAAAGTCATCGTCACCGAAGAAGAAGATCTGCTGATGCGGATCAACAAAATTACCGACAACCGTGGCGTCGATGTGGTTTTCGATGGCCTGGGTGGCCCGCAGATGTCGCTGCTCGGCGATGTGCTCGCGCCTCGCGGCAGCTTGGTGCTCTATGGCCTGCAGGGTGGTAACCAGACGCCATTTCCGGCCTGTGCTGCGTTCCAGAAGAACATTCAGTTCTTCGTGCACTGCATCGGCAACTTCACCGGCAAGCCGGAGCTGGGCATCCTCCAGGATCAGGCCGCACTGCAACGTGCCCTGCGCGACATCAACCAGTTGACCGCAGACCATGTGCTGCTGCCGCTCAAGACTCGGGTATTCCCGTTTTCCCAGTTTGTCGAAGCACACCGCTACATGGACGAATGCCCATGCCGCGAACGGGTCGCCCTTGAGGTCGAACCTGCCTGAGCTCTTCGTACGAGCCTCTTTGTATAAGCCCCTCTGGAAAGGTCCGTGCAAGCACGGACTTTTCCGCTGTCAAAACCTCCAAAATGAGACATTCCATCGATCCCACGGTGGGGCGGTTCAGCAACTGAACTGGTTTTTGCTCTCGATCTGTATCTTCTAATCATTATGTAAGCCCTGATAATTGAATGATTATTTCATCTCAAGGAAAGAGTCATGGCTGGGTATCAGGTTGAAACTTTTCAACGCGCATCGGCAATACATGCTCAACAAATAATTCGACGCCGCTCGGCGGTCATACATTTATTGGCAACTTCTTTCTTTATTTCTTGTATTACACGTCTGTGGGATGTTGTCGGAAATTTCCTAGGAAATCGCACGAGGCCGAAAAGCGCCCGTCCTGCCGGGCGTTGCGGCGGTCTTGCCCTGTTTGGGGTTCTCGAGACATGCAACTATTTCAAATAATTACAAAATGCTTAAGTGCTAGCATTTGATAACAACCCCGCCACCCCATTCATGACAGGCAATCCGTCGCGCAGTGCATGTAATTGTTTGCGTGGCGTCGAACTTATGAGTAACAGGTAAACAATGATGACCCATACCCATGAACAGGCAATGAATTATGTTTATCAACAAGTACTGCAGCGCTTGCTGAGCTTTTTCTCTCGCGCCGAGCGCACGGCATTGCAACTGATGATTCAGCGCCTGGTGGTGTCGGCTGGAGGTATGGAGCGTATCGGCGATTACAAGGTGTTGGCGATCCAGTCCGGGTCCCGCGATAGCTGCTACACACTGGCGCTGCTGCGCGCCGCGCAACTGAGTATCGCCGGACGGGCACCGGCGACGTTTCAGCTGCGAGTGGCCACTTTGCGCTTGAATGGTACGGCTTCGACAGCACTGGAAAACATCCATCGCAGCAGCAGTGCATTGTTTCTCTTCGACGATCCCCGGGTCGAAATGTTGATGGTCGATAATCGTGAGGTCCTGCCGTTCAATCACTTGGCGCCAATCTCCGAAGCCGGCCGCGAGTCGAATCGGCTCAACCTGCTGATGGTCGGGCACCGTCGCGCCTGGAAGGGGCCGCTTGAGTTGTGGGACGACGGGTACCTGGCCACAGGTGATTTTTATGGACAAATTGCCCGCTGGGACAACGGCGTCGATGTCATGGTCAGCAGCGATTCACCCCGTCGGCAGGCGCAGTTTATCGAGGGTTTGAACCGTGCCGCAGCCAAGGCCGGGCTTGCGCCGACGAGCCGCCATGAAACGGGTTACGAGGGATTGTTCGCGCGGCTCGATGAACTGGGCAGCGACTGCTATCGCGAGTTTTATCCCGACGCTGCTCAGGTTGCGTGGCGTCCTGCCGAGCATTTTGAGGCCTGCCGTCGCACGACCTTCATCGACATTCACGACATGCTGGTCAGCAATCTGGAAGAGCGCTGGCCGCTGCTCACTGACTTCCTCGGGTTTCAACCTGACGAACTGACGGCTCAACTCAGTGATAACGACTATGTCAGCCTGTCGATATCCGCGCACCTTCGCGGCTTGCAAGCGCGCTTTGTGCACGGTCGCACCTACGAAGAGGGGGTCAGCGAATACCTGCAGCGGACGTTGGTGATGATGCGCCGTAAACAATTGCCCGAGCGTTTTTGCGAGCAGGCAATGGGGACCTTCGGCAATCCGCTGACCATGGCCGATCAGCGCGGATTGGCGACGGCCGAGGCACAAAAGAACCTCGGCTTGAGTGAAGCGCAACTGGTGTGCCTGCTGTTCGCCCCGTTTGTCGATAACGGCGCGGCCCTGGAGCATTTTCTTCGTCAGTGCCATCCCGGCATGCTGGTGGCGCTGCCGGAATTGCACCGGGCGATGCAGGGCGGTCCGGCCCCCGAGCAGGTTCTGCAGTGGATGGTTGATGTCAGCGGGTTGTCGGTCAGCCTGATCGGTACGCTTTACCGCATGGGGCCGGTGGTTCGGGACGAGGGTAGGGTGCCAGGTACGGAAAGCGGCGACGCAGGCGTGCAAGCCGAAGGCATGGACTCCGGGAATGAAACAGCAGTGACTGGCGAATGGTCGATGGGCCAGTGAGCGTTCCTGGTTTGGCGGATGCATCGAGAGTGCGTCATGACGTTCGTAGCGTGTTCGGTCATCACCCATGAAAGGATCACGAGATTCCGATTTCGCGTACCAGGCGGTGTACCGCTACCTGAACAATCTGATCAATGAGCCGGGCAGTGACGTGCGAGTGCGCCTGCCCTCATTGCGACAGTTGGCGGATCGTTTGAGTGTGTCGATCTCGACCATTCAATACGCCTATTCGCTGCTGGAGAAGGAAGGACGCATCTATTCGGTTGCCAAGTCAGGCTATTACGCACTGCCGGTGTCCTCTATCGGCCTGCCCGGCAGCGGCAAAGACCTGCTCGAAACAGTCTATGTCAACGCCAGGCGCCCCGGCATGCTGGTGTTGAGCGCCGATGAACCGGCGTTGTTACAACCCCTGGACAGCCCGTTGTTGTTGCTGGAGAGAGAATTGCTGCGCCAGTATCCGCGCCAACCGCAACCGTCTTCACAACCCTGCGGCGAGCTGGAACTGCGCACGGCGCTTGCGGCACGCTACACCACTTCACCGACACGCTGCTGGCATGCCGATGATGTCTATATCGGCGCAGATATGCGCGGCGTACTTGAAATATTGATCGCCGTTCTTGAGCTCAAAGATTCGGTGGTGGTGGTCGAGTCGCCGTGCGACTGGGTGATTCTGCGCTTGTTCCAGGACGCAGACGTGCAGGTTGTCGAGCTGCCGCTGCAAGCCTGTGGTGGCCTGGATCTCGAACAGCTGAGAGAGCAGCTCGAGACCGGGCGGGTGCGACTGATGATGCTTTCATCGGGACTGAACATGCCGCGCGGGAGCGTGGCGCCTGACGACAACCGGCAGTCCACTGCGCAACTGCTGGAACGGCATGGCTGTTGGGTGTTGGAAAACGATTGTTACGGCGAGCTCGAATTCGAACCGAGCGGCTTGCGGTTTCGTGACCTGGTGGACCCTGATCGGCTGATCGTGTTTTCCACTTTCGAGAAAATCATCGGCTCGGAGGCGCCCTTTGGTTGCCTGCTCTCGCGACAACTGCGTGCCGAACTGCAACGGCACTTTCTGCTGCGGGCATTCCGTTTGTCGCTGATTCGTCAGAAAGCCATTGCACGGCTGTACAGCAACGGACGCATCGATCAACACCTGCTGGTGTTGCGTCGACTGCTCAAGGAGCGCATGGTGCTGATGACCCAGCTGCTCCAGGAGCGTCTGCCGGAATCGCTGCATTTCGTCGAGCCCCAGGGCGGCGCGACGGTCTGGATTCGCTCGTTGCGCCAGGTCAATGTACATCGAGTGTTCCAGAGACTGCTCAAGCAGCAAGTGGTCATCGCACCGGGGGAGTTGTTCAGTCTGCAGGGCATGCACACGCAGCACTTGCGCCTGAGTCATACGTTCGGTGGCGACCACGAGCTCGTCGTTGCATTGGGGCTGCTGGGGGATGCCTTGCGTCTGGAATCGATCGATTGAGCCGAAGCGCCAGCGCTCCTCGGAACCTGACATTCGATAACGTCGCGCGACAGCCAAACTGTCAGTAAACTGCGTTCCTATCCCGAACCACTCTCTCTCAGAGGTTTTGCATGACACTCAGTCCTTTTGCGGGCAAACCGGCACCGGCAGAACTGTTGGTCGACATCCCGCGACTGGTAACGGCCTATTACACCGGCCAGCCCGATGCAGCCATTTCTACCCAGCGCGTCGCCTTCGGCACGTCCGGACACCGAGGTAGCTCGTTCGACTTGAGTTTCAATGAATGGCACGTCCTGGCCATCAGCCAGGCGATCTGCCTGTATCGCGAAGCCCAGGGCATCGATGGCCCGCTGTTCGTCGGGATCGACACCCACGCGCTGTCCACGCCGGCCGGTGCCAGTGCCCTGGAAGTGCTGGCAGCGAACGGTGTGACGGTGATGATCGCCGAAGGCGATGAGTACACTCCGACGCCGGCCATTTCCCATGCGATTCTTTGCTACAACCGTGGGCGCACTTCAGGCCTGGCGGACGGCATCGTCATCACGCCGTCCCACAACCCGCCGCAAAGCGGTGGCTACAAGTACAACCCAACCAACGGCGGCCCGGCCGACACCCACATCACCAAGTGGATCGAAGCCAAGGCCAACGAGTTGCTGGCAGCCAAGCTCGCCGGCGTCAAACGCATCAGCTACGAGCAGGCCCTGAAGGCCAGCACTACCCATCGTCATGATTACCTCAACACCTATGTCGCTGACCTGATCAACGTGATCGACTTCGACGCCATCCGCGATGCGAAGCTGCGTCTGGGTGTCGATCCGCTGGGCGGAGCAGGGGTGCGCTACTGGTCGGCAATTGCCGAGCACTACCGCCTGGACCTGGAAGTGGTGAATAAACAGGTTGATGCAACGTTCCGTTTCATGACCGTTGACTGGGACGGGCAGATCCGCATGGACCCATCGTCCAGTCACGCGATGCAAGGCCTGATCGGCCTGAAAGAGCGTTTCGACGTGGCGTTTGCCTGCGACCCGGATCACGACCGCCATGGCATCGTGACCCCGTCCGGTGGTTTGCTGGCGCCGAACAACTACCTCGCGGTGTCGATCGACTACCTGTTCCAGAACCGTCCACAGTGGCGCGCCGATGCGGCCGTGGGTAAAACCGTGGTCAGCAGCGGCTTGATCGATCGCGTCGCCAAACGTCTGGGCCGTCGTCTGTACGAAGTGCCGGTCGGTTTCAAATGGTTTGCCGACGGTCTGTTCGACGGCTCCCTGGGTTTTGGCGGTGAAGAAAGTGCCGGTGCGTCGTTCCTGCGTAAGGACGGCGGTGTCTGGAGTACCGACAAGGACGGTTTGATTCCGGCGCTGCTGGCCGCTGAAATGACCGCTCGCACGGGCCGTGATCCAAGCCAGGCCTATCGCGCGTTGACCGATGAACTGGGTGAGCCGTTCTCGGTACGCGTTGACGCCAAGGCCAACCCTGAACAGAAAGCTCTGCTGAGCAAATTGTCGCCGGAGCAGGTCACTTCGACTCAACTGGCGGGCGAAGCGATCCAGAGCATCCTCAGTCATGCACCGGGCAACGACCAGGCCATCGGCGGTCTGAAAGTCATGACCGAGAACGGCTGGTTCGCGGCGCGGCCGTCGGGCACCGAGGACATCTACAAGATTTACGCAGAAAGCTTTGTCAGTGACGACCACCTGAAACAACTGGTGGCCGAGGCTCAGACGCTTGTGGATGGCGCAATTTCTGCGAAGTGATTGAGGGCCCTGTGGTGTGGGGGCTTGCCCCCGTTCGGCTGCGAAGCAGTCGTAAACCATTGCATGCGGTGTACCTGATGCACCGCGCTTGCTGGTTTTGGGGCTGCTTCGCAACCCAACGGGGGCAAGCCCCCTCGCCACAGGTAAATCCCTCATCACAATGGCTACACGTAAAAAGGGGCGACCATCAACGGTCGCCCCTTTTTTTGCCGCGCATTTACCACCTCAAGCCAAATCTACCAAGACGATTTCACTGTCCTCGATCGCAGTCACGCGCAACACTTGCTCATCGGCAACCGCGACCCCGTCTCGAGCTTGTGCGCGCAAGCCATTGACTTCAATCGCTCCTGTCGCTGGCACCAGATAAGCGCGACGGCCACTGTCCAGACGATATTCAGCCGTTTCCCCGGCTTTCAGGTTGGCCGCCACCAGACGTGCATCGGCGCGAATCCGCAGGCTTTGATCGTCGCCGGCCTTGCCACTGGCCAGGGTCACGAAGCCTTCGCGCTGGCCTTTGGGGAAGGGCTTGGCGCCCCACGACGGTGCCAGACCGGTTTCGTTGGGGATGATCCAGATCTGAAAGATCCGGGTCTCGGTCGCTTCCAGATTGTACTCACTGTGGGCGATCCCGGTGCCGGCGCTCATGACCTGCACATCACCGGCTTCGGTACGGCCCTTGTTGCCCAGGTTGTCCTGGTGGGTAATCGCGCCTTCACGAACGTAGGTGATGATTTCCATGTCCCGGTGCGGGTGTTGCGGGAACCCGGTGCCGGGGGCAATCACGTCATCGTTCCATACCCGCAGGTTGCCCCAGTTCATGCGTTTGGGGTCGTAGTACTCGGCGAACGAAAAGTGGTGATGAGCATCCAGCCAGCCATGGTGCGCGCCGCCCAGGGAGTTGAAAGGTCTGAGTTCAAGCATGATCGTCTCCTGAAAAAGGTTCGTCATGGGGCAGAACGTCTGAGCCACAAACGAGAACCGGTGGTTGATGGTCAGTATCATCCATCAGGCATCCATCGATAAAAAGCGTAAAAAATGCCTCAATACAATCGAATTATTTGATATCGAATAATCTCGAATTTTTCTCATCCAGCCTTCACTTCATCGCATAAGCCAATGACCTGTAAGCATTTCACTAGAACTCAACGGCAAATGCAGACACCATAGCCCTCGACAGCCTCACACACTGGAGTCCGCCTGCGTGCCGCAACACACACCCGATCTTCCGCCCGAACTTCGTCCCCTGGCCGAGATGCCTTTGCTCAAACGTCTGGCCGCCCGGTTCTTTGGCCACGGCCTGACCCGCTTGCGCGCGCAACACCGTGCGTCCTGGCTGCACGGGCAAGCCGACGGTTTTCGTAGCGGCCACAGCGCTGGCGTGGAATACGGCTATAAGGAAGGCAAGCTCGAGGGCTTGGAAGAAGGCCGGCAAGTGCTGCTGATTCGTGACTCGCGCTCGACTGAGCATCGACCGCCTAACGTCGATGACAACCTGTTCGACGATTGGCGCCTGCCATTGAGCGCCGAGCTGAAGAAGCGCATGAAGGCCGACGTGGCGCGACTGCTGCCTGCGCATGCCCAGCCAAGCGCTGCCCAATGGAAAATGATTTTCAGTGACACACCGTCGACTTCAGTGATCGCCGGGGCGGGTGCGGGCAAGTCGACCACCCTGGTGTTGCGTATCCTGCTGCTCAGCCATTACCTGGGGTTTGAGCTGAGCTCGATGACCGTGGTGACCTTCACCCGCGAGTCGCGCAAGGACTTCATCAATAAGCTGATCGAACTGTTTGCCGTGTGGGGCCGGGCACTCAGTTTCAAAGAAGCGCGGGACCTGGTGCGCACTTTTCATTCGCGGATCCTGCCAATGGTGCGCAGCCTGCCGGGTTTCGAGCGGCTGCAAGCCTTCGAAAACCTCAGCTTTCGCGTGCAGGGCACCGATGAGGAGGTCGACAGCAATCCCTTCGACCTGCGAATCAACGACGCCCAGCGCCAGCAACTCAACGCCTGCTATCACAACTTGCACACCCGCGATGAGCGTTTCCGCGAATTGATCAAGCCGTTGTCTCGTCACGCCTTGCAGCTCAAGGAACTGGAGCGCGATCACCCGGACGTGCAAAAGCGCATGGCGGTGACTGAACTGGCGGCCAAGCGCGATGAAGAGCTGTGCGACACCATCGAGGATCTGTGGTTTCGCGCAGGTGCCTGGCCGATCAAGGGCATCGAGCCGAATCGTCAGACCTTCGACATCAACGGTTCGACCTTCCATTGCCACGGCTATATTCCGGCACTGGATGCCTGGGTGGTGCTGGGTTTCGATCCTCGGGAAAACCCACAGGTCAGCCGTCCGAATGCCAAGCTTACCGTGCGTGCGGAATGGGCTGTAAAGCGCACCCTGTTTCAAGCTTTCTGTCGTAAGCCTTTGATATGGCTGGATAGTTATGAATCTTCAAAACGTGTTTTGGCGTCGCTTGCCGGTGATGCCAGCGCCGGGCCGGGCTTTGATTACAAGGTCAAGGGCGAACTTGCTTCCGCGCCGTTGCTGGACTGTTTTGTCGCGGCAGCCGGGTTTATCGAAAACCTCGGCCTGGATGTGCCCAATGCCGTGGGCCAGATGAGTTTCGCCAAGGATGACCCGGACCGATTCTTCTTCGAGGCCTTGAGCCTGTTTTGGCGAGCGCTGGAAGATCATCTGCTGGATCAATCGCCACCCGTGATGACCTACAACCGGATGTTTGCCCTGTTCAGCGAGCATTCGCCGGAGAATCTCAAGCTGCTCAGCGATGAGCTGTTGAGGCCGATGTCGCACTTGATGATTGACGAGTTTCAGGACGTATCGCCGCAGATCGTTTCCTGGATTCGCGCCAGCCTGGCCGAAATCCGCAGTCGTGGCCCGGCCATGCATGTAGGGCGCGGCGCGCAACGTTCGTCGTTGCTCTGTGTGGGGGACGATTGGCAGTCGATTTACGGCTGGCGCGGTAGTTCGCCGAGCTACTTCATGGAGTTCAACAAGGAGTTCCCGTCACCGAGCACGACCAAGGTGATGCTCAGCGACAATTACCGCAGCCATCAGCACATCATCGACGCGGCGGAGCACATCGTCCGCGCCGCACCGGCGATCGCCGGCAAGAAGGCCAAGGCCAGCGGCGAACCCAAGGCGCTGCTGCCGGTGAACGTGCTCGATCGGGATGACCAGGGCATGGCCCAGCGTCTGATCGAGCACTACAGAAAAGGTGATTCAATCTTGATGCTTTATCGAAAAAGCAGCGATAAGTCATTGATAGAGGAGCATATTCAGTCTGTAGTTAATGTGGATTCCAGCTTGCCGTACGACGCGCGACGGCTCAAGCAACTGACCTATCACAGCGCCAAGGGACTGCAAGCTGATGCGGTATTCCTGCTGGGAGATTGCCAGCATCTGACCAGTTCGCCTTACAAGAACCAGGTCTATCGCATGGCCGGGCTCGGCAGGGCCGGCGACAGCGAGCCCTACGACAGCGCACAGAAAGACGAGATCCTGCGTCTGGCCTACGTGGGCATCACCCGGGCGGTGAGCCATTGCTACTGGTATGTCGATGGCCAGGATACCCAGGCGGCGAATATGCCCAAGGCCTCCGACCGGATCGGCAAGGGCAAGGTTTTTTTTGCTGATCACCGTCAGGGAAAAGTGCAGGCCTGAACCTCAAGAGAGTCTTGAGTCAAAAAACCTGTGGCGAGGGAGCTTGCTCGCGCTGGGCTGCGTAGCGGCCCCAAAAATGCGACAAGCATTGCCGATTTTTGTGAGCGCTGCGCACTCAAGCGGGAGCAAGCTCCCTCGCCACAACAAGCTCGCTCGCCACAAAAGTTGCGAGTGGCGCGATCCCGGCCTATGGTCCAAGCGAGGCTTTGACCGCGACGGATGTGCTCGACTGGCTTCAGGTCGTTGTCCATCCAGTGCGGAGACCCGTAGCGAGGTGACGACATGCCGAACAACTCCCGTCCCGCCGTGCTCGAACTGATCGGCAATACGCCGCTGGTGCGTATCAGCCGCTTCGATACCGGCCCGTGCACACTGTTTCTCAAACTCGAATCGCAGAACCCAGGCGGTTCGATCAAAGATCGCATCGGCCTGGCGATGATCGACGCCGCCGAGCGCGATGGTCGCTTGCGCCCCGGCGGCACCATCGTCGAGGCGACGGCCGGTAACACCGGTCTGGGCCTGGCACTGGTTGGCCGCGCCAAGGGTTATCGGGTGGTGCTGGTGGTGCCGGACAAAATGTCCACCGAGAAGGTCCTGCACCTCAAGGCGATGGGCGCCGAAGTGCACATCACCCGCTCCGACGTCGGCAAGGGCCATCCCGATTATTATCAGGATGTCGCGGCGCGATTGACCAAGGATATTCCCGACGCGTTTTTCGCCGATCAATTCAACAACCCGGCCAATCCTCTGGCCCACGAGTGCAGCACCGCGCCGGAGATCTGGGCGCAGACTCAGCATGATGTGGATGCCATCGTGGTCGGTGTCGGTTCGGCCGGCACGCTGACCGGGCTGACTCGTTTCTTTCAGCGCGTACAACCGAATCTGGAAATGGTGCTGGCCGATCCGGTCGGCTCGGTGATGGCCGAGTACAGCCGCAGCGGGATCCTCGGTACGCCGGGCTCCTGGGCGGTGGAGGGCATCGGCGAGGACTTCATTCCGTCGATTGCCGACCTTTCCAGCGTGAGCAAGGCCTATTCAATCAGCGACGAGGAAAGCTTCGATCATGCCCGCCAACTGCTGCGCGCCGAAGGCATTCTCGGCGGTTCTTCGACTGGCACCTTGCTGGCGGCGGCATTGCGTTACTGCCGCGAGCAGACCGAGCCGAAGCGGGTGGTCAGTTTCGTTTGCGACACCGGCACCCGTTATCTGTCGAAGATCTATAACGACCAGTGGATGAACGATCAGGGCCTGCTTGCGCGCAAACGCTACGGCGATTTGCGTGACCTGATCGCGCGGCGTTTCGAGGATGGCCGTGTGGTCAGCGTCGGCCCGGACGACACCTTGCTCACCGCCTTCCAGCGCATGCGCCTGGCGGATGTATCGCAACTGCCGGTGCTGGTGGATGGACAGCGGCTGGTCGGGGTCATCGACGAGTCCGATATTCTGTTTGGCGTGCATGAAGACGCTACGCATTTTCGCATGACCGTGACCAGCGCGATGACCGACAAACTCGAAACCCTGCCTCCCGGTGCCAGTCTTGCTGAACTGGAGGCGGTGCTCGACCGTGGGCTGGTGGCGATCATCGCCGACACCTCGGGCTTTCACGGCTTGATTACCCGCGTCGACATGCTCAATCACTTGCGGAGATCACTGGCATGAGTCAGCACGATGAAAGCACCGCACCACGGGGCTTTGCCACCCGTGTAATCCATGCCGGACAAACACCGGACCCGACCACCGGGGCGCTGATGCCGCCGATTTACGCCAACTCCACCTATGCGCAGCAGAGCCCCGGCGTGCACAAGGGCTTCGATTACGGGCGTTCGCACAACCCGACGCGCTTTGCGCTGGAGCGTTGCGTGGCGGATCTTGAGGGCGGCACCCAGGCTTTCGCCTTTGCTTCCGGACTGGCGGCGATCGGCACCGTACTCGAACTACTCGACGCAGGCGCGCACATCGTCTCCGGCAATGATCTGTACGGCGGGACTTTCCGCCTGTTCGAACGGGTGCGCCGACGTAGCGCGGGGCATCGCTTCAGCTTTGTCGATCTGACGAACCTGACGGCCTTCGAAGCGGCGTTGCAGCATGACACGCGGATGGTCTGGGTCGAGACGCCGAGCAATCCTTTGCTCAGCCTCACTGATCTCGCCGCCGTCGCACGCATCTGTCGCGAGCGCGGCATCATCTGCGTGGCGGACAACACCTTCGCCAGCCCGTGGATCCAGCGCCCGCTGGAGTTGGGCTTCGATATCGTGCTGCACTCGACGACCAAGTACATGAACGGTCACTCCGATGTGATCGGCGGCATTGCGGTGGTTGGGCAGAACATCGATCTGGCCGAGCGCCTGGGCTTTCTGCAGAACGCAGTGGGGGCTATCGCCGGGCCGTTCGACGCGTTCCTCACCTTGCGCGGGGTGAAGACCCTGGCGCTGCGCATGGAACGTCATTGCAGCAATGCGCTGGAGTTGGCGCAATGGCTGGAGAGTCAGCCGCAAGTGGCACGCGTGTATTATCCGGGCCTGCCATCGCATCCGCAGCACGAATTGGCGCGGCGACAGATGCGCGGGTTCGGCGGGATGATTTCCGTCGAGCTGAACAGCGACCTGACGGGCGCCAGACGTTTTCTCGAGAGTGTGCGGATCTTTGCCTTGGCCGAGAGCCTTGGCGGGGTGGAAAGCCTGATCGAACACCCGGCGATCATGACTCACGCCACCATTCCCGCAGAAACCCGCGCGCAGCTAGGTATCAGCGATGCGCTGGTGCGTTTGTCTGTGGGGGTGGAGGATGTCGAAGACCTACGCGCCGATTTGGGCCAGGCGCTGATGCAAGTTGCGGCGACGCACTCCTTGTAGCAGCTGTCGAGCAGCGCGAGGCAGCGTTCGGCGGCGAAGCCGTCGTGAATCCGGTTGACATAGTCTGCCTGATACACCGTGAGTTCTGATTTTACGACGGCTTCGCCGCCGAACGCAGCCTCGCAGGCTCGACAGCTGCTACAAGCCGATCGGGCTCGGCAGCTGCTACAAAAAGCCCGCTAAATCGATAAGCGGGCTTTTTGTCGGGTGTTGGCTGTCAGGCATAACTCCTGAGCGTCTGCGGAGGAATGAACGCTTCCAGCTCATCCTCGACCGCTTCGATAATCCGCTCTACATCGGCGGCATTCATGACCGTTGCACAAGGAATGCCGGCAATGGCGATCATGGTTTCGCCGCTGGCTCGGTCGAATAGACGAGCAACCATGCTGCCCGGTGCATCCATGGTCGCTTCGAAACCCATGGGATGAAAATGCCAGCGCATCAGCTGGCAGGCATTTGGAAAAGTGACCTTGCTGAATGAACCTTGATTCATGTGTTGCCCACCTTCTTCATCGAGCGCTTCCTTTAGCTCATGTTAGGAGGGAAGAGCCTTCAATGGCTCAACCGGTGACTGTCTTTAAAAGTAGCATCCGGATGTGAAAATCATGTGGAATTTTTCAGACCGTTCAGCGATTGGTTCAGTTTTTTTTGATGCAGGTCATGAGATACCGGCATCTCGGCCAACGGCCAGCATTGCTGGGCATCCCATCGGTCATTGAAGCCCGGACAGAACTTCGGCAAGCTCGGTTTTTTCTCGTCGAGTCCTCTATGCACGCCGATGATGATGGTCCGTCGCAAACCCAGGCCACGGGCGACACGGTCATGCGTTACCACCTGCGCTGGAAGCACCGGGATCTGGACGGTGTGATGGCGCTTTATCACCCGGACATTCAGTACAACGACTTTTTCCAGAACCGCGTGATGGGCCTGGACGCGTTGCGCGAGTACGTGCGTGACAGCATGCCTCGCGATCCGGATGAGGCGCTGGAGCACTCGGACCGTATCCGACTGGATGGCAACACGGCGTTCATTCAATACCGCATCACCCTTCGCGGCGGTGAAGGGCTGGTGTCGTTTCGAACCAGCGAGGCGATCACTGTGCGTGACGGGCTGATCTGGCGGGTCAATGAATACGCCACCCTTGTACATGAACAAACATCCGGCAAAGCCGCCCGCAACCTGCGGCCAGCGGTCAGCCGGCTCGGACTGTCACCGCGGCAGCTAAGTTTCATGGCCGACGACCTGCAACAGTATTTCCAGCGTCAGCAGCCGTACCTGGATCCCGAGCTCGACCTGCAACGGGTGGCGAAGGAGTGCGGATACAGCCGCAATCAGATTTCCTACCTGTTGAACCAGGTGCTCGGCCAAAGCTTCTACCGTTACGTCAATCAGGCGCGGTTGCAGCATTTGCTCGCGGCACTGGACAGCGCCACTCCACCACTGCGTATCGATGAGCTGGCCTTTGCCGCAGGCTTCAATTCGCTGTCGGCGTTTTACAGCTGTTTCCGCCAGCACACCGGTCTGTCGCCCAAGGCTTACGCCAAACAAATTTCTTTGCGTGCACGCGCGCAAGACGGCTCCTGAGCCCACGCACTAGGATCGACGCCATCGAAGTATTGAGTGGCGGAGTCTTGCATGGCAACGTGGCGAACGATCAGTTTGTGGATGGATCAACTCGACGAGCCGATGCTGGCGCGCCCGGCGCTGGAACAGAACCTGGAGGTCGACGTGGCCATCATTGGCGCCGGGTACACCGGGCTCTGGACGGCGTACTACCTCAAACGCCTGGCGCCGGGACTGAACATCGCCATCGTCGAAGCCCAAACCGCGGGGTTTGGCGCGTCGGGCCGTAACGGCGGCTGGTTGATGGGCAATCTGCTGGGTGAAGACCGCTTGCTCGCCGGACTACCGGCGGAACAACGTCGCGCCTCTTTCGAGCTGTTGCACAGCATCCCTGATGAAGTAGAGCTCGTCCTCGAACGAGAAGGCATTGACTGCGATTACCGCAAGGGCGGGGCGCTTTACTGTGCGGCGCGTTACCCGGAGCAGGAAGCCAGCCTGCGCAATTATCTGGACGCGCTCTACCGCCAAGGGCTGACCGAGGCCGACTACCGCTGGCTCAGCCCCGAGCAATTGGCGCAACAGATCAGAATTGCCAAACCTTATGGCGGTATCTATGCACCGCATGTGGCGACCATTCACCCGGCAAAGTTGGTGCGAGGTCTGGCACGGACGGTGGAGCGCATGGGGGTCAACATTTATGAAAACAGCCCGGTCACCCAATGGCAGTCGGGCAGTTTGCGTACCGCCCGCGCGCAGGTTCGCAGCCGCTGGATCGTGCCGGCGGTGGAAGGTTACGCGGTCACGTTGCCGCCGCTGGGTCGTTATCAATTGCCCGTGCAGAGTTTACTGGTGGCGACCGAACCGCTGTCCGCCGCGATCTGGGACGACATCGGCCTCAGCCATGGTCAGGCGTTCAGCGAAAGCAGCCGCCAGGTGACCTACGGCCAGCGCACGGCCGACAACCGTCTGGTGTTTGGCGCCCGTGGCGGCTATCAGTTTGCTGGCAAGTTGCGCCATGACTTCGAGCTGAGCGCCAGCGAAGTGCAGTTACGACGCTACCTGTTCGGTGAACTCTTCCCGCAGCTCAAGGACGTGCGAATCACCCACGCCTGGGGCGGAAACCTGGGGATGTCCCGGCGCTTCAAGCCGCACATGCTCTGCGATCAGGCCAGCGGCATCGCCTTGTCGGGCGGTTATGGCGGGGAGGGCGTGGGTGCCAGCAACCTCGGCGGGCGGACGCTGGCCGATCTGATTCTTCAGCGCGATACCGAGTTGGTGCGCCAGCCGTGGGTGATTGCTCAGGGCGGTCTCGACGCGCTCAAGGCCTGGGAGCCGGAGCCCTGCCGCTGGCTGGGCTACAACGCAATCATCCGCAGCTTCGTTCACGAAGACCAGACCCTGGCCAACCCGTCCACCGCGCCCTGGCGTCGCAAACTGGCCGGCCGGGTCGCGGGGTTCATGGAAGGTTTCATGCGCTGAACGGCGTTTTCTCAATCGACAGGTACTCCCATGCCCATCACTCAATTCAAGAACGCCGCAATCCTGAAGCTGGAAGAGTCAACGCCCGTCGCCGTGCCACTGGGGATGCCCGTGGCGGTGGCCTCAACCACCAGCGTCGAACGCGACGACGGTGTCGAAACCGGCGTCTGGGAATGCACTCCCGGCCGCTGGCGCCGGCAGATCGTTGCCCAGGAATTCTGTCACTTCATCCAGGGTCGCTGCACCTTCACTTCGGATGACGGTGAAACCCTCTACATAGAAGCCGGCGATGCACTGATGTTGCCAGCCAACAGCCTCGGCATCTGGGACATCCAGGAAACCGTGCGCAAGACCTACGTTTTGATTTTTTGATCTCTGATTGCCTGCCAGTTCTCCAATAAAAAGAAAACAACCCATACAGGAATCGACCCATGATCCGAAAGACACTGACGCTTGCTCCACTTGCGCTCGTCGCGACCCTCAGTCAGGCCGCCGAGACCGTGAGAATCTATAACTGGTCGGACTATATCGCCCCGGACACCACAAAAAACTTCCAGAAAGAAACCGGTATCGCCTTCAGTTACGACGTCTTCGACAGCAACGAAACCCTTGATGGCAAGTTGATGACCGGCACATCCGGGTATGACGTGGTATTCCCGTCCAACCACTTCATGGCCCGACAGATTGAGGGCGGGGCCCTGAAGAAACTCGACAAGAGCCAGCTGCCGAACTGGAAAAACCTCAACCCGGTACTGCTCAAAACGTTGCAGGCCAACGACCCGGGCAACGAACATGGCTTCCCGTATTTGTGGGGCAGCACCGGCATCGGCTACAACGTGGCCAAGGTCAAGGCTGTGCTGGGCGACAACGCGCCGGTGGATTCCTGGGACCTGATCTTCAAGCCCGAGAACATGGCAAAACTGCAAAAGTGCGGCGTGGCGATCCTCGACAACGGGCCCGAACTGTTGCCGGCGGCGTTGAATTACCTGGGGCTGCCGCATCACAGCAAGAACCCCGAAGACTATAAAAAGGCCGAAGCGCTGCTGATGAAAGTCCGGCCCTATGTCAGCTATTTCCACTCATCCAAATACACCAGCGACCTGGCCAACGGCGATATCTGCGTGGCCGTCGGCTTCTCTGGCGACATTCTCCAGGCGGAAAACCGCGCCAAGGAAGCCGGGAACGGTGTGGACATCGGCTACTCGATTCCCAAGGAAGGCGCAGCCATCTGGTTCGACATGGTCGCCATGCCCGCTGACGCCCCGGACGAGAAAGCCGGTTACGCGTTCATGAACTACCTGCTGCGTCCCGACGTCATGGCCGGCATCAGCAACTACGTGCACTACGCCAACGGCAACGAACAGGCCGACCGCCTGATCGATCCGGCGATCAAGAACGACACCAAGGTGTATCCGAGCCCGGAAATGATGGGCAAATTGTTTGCCCTTGAGGCGATGCCGTTGAACATCGACCGGGTGCGGACGCGGGTGTGGAACAAGATCAGGACCGGTAGCTGATCGGTCATCTTTTGTAGCCAATGGAGCCAGTCGGGCTGACTGCAATGGGTTAGATTTCATGCCTCTTTCAGTAAGCAGGAGGCAATGGAATGCCTGCGTTTTCGAAAGCTGGTCATCTGCGCATTGGACGATATTCGGAGCCTGGACGCATCTACTTGTTAACAGCTGTGGTTCACGATCGGCAGCCAATTTTTACCGATTGGCGCATGGGGAGGCTGGTTGCCCAACAATTACGTCAGGCCCAGGAGGAGCATTGGGCAGACTTTTTGACTTGGGTGGTGATGCCAGACCATATGCACTGTTTGGTCGAACTTCGGGATAAGACGTTGGCCGAGCTAATGTGCCGAATCAAATCCCGAAGCAGTCTGGCCGTTAATCAGGCGCTAGGGCGAAGCGGACGTTTGTGGCAGAAGGGCTATCACGATCGAGCGGTTCGGCAGGAGGAGGACGTGAAAGATCTTGCTCGATATGTCGTTGCCAATCCTGTTCGAGCGGGACTGGTGACACGCGTTCATGATTATCCGCTGTGGGATGCGTGTTGGCTGTGATGTTTTACGACTGCTGCGCAGCCGAACGCAGGCTGCGCCAGCTGCTACAAAAGCCGTAACGGCCGCAGACCTGTAGCAGCTGCCGAAGGCTGCGTTCGGCTGCGCAGCAGTCGTGTCCTTCATAGACTTGGCACCTCTTTGGAAACGAAACAGGTGTCTAGGGGCAACTGCGGCACCCAGAAGCGACCAGGTCAGCATCGCTTGCTTCCAGGATCGCCTTTACCGATTCCCCGGACGTAGCGGCGGCAAAAGGCGCGTGCGGTATTACCCGACGCGCCAGTCTGTCATTTGCTGGCGTCCAGCACGACGCGGTAGCGCGCCTTGCCACTGCGCAGGTGATCGATGGCGTCGTTGATCCGGCTCATGGGAAAGTGTTCGACCTGCGGCAAGATCTGATGCCGGGCGCAGAACTCCAGCATGGTTGCTGTGTTACTGGGCGAGCCAACCGGCGAGGCGGACACGCTCTTTTGCTGGGGCAGCAGGTTGAATACGTGCACTGGAATAGCGCCAGACACGACGCCGACAAAGTGCAGGCGACCCTTGCCGCGCAGTGTGCCGAGCATGGCCGGCCAGTCGAGGTCGGCGTTGGCGGTGACCAGGAGAAAATCCAGGGTGCCGGCAATGGATTTCAGCGCGTTACTGTCGGTAGAGGTGAGCACGTTGTGCGCGCCCAGGCGCCTGGCTTCGTCCTGCTTGCTCAACGACGAGGTAAAGGCCGTGACCTCGCAGCCCCAGGCGTTGAGAAAGCGCAGTGCCAGATGACCGAGGCCGCCGATCCCCACGACACCGACCCGGTCAGTGGGCTTGACGTCGAATTCCACGAGCGGGTTGAACACCGTCGAGCCTGCGCAGAACAGCGGTCCGGCCATGGCCGGGTCAAGTCCGTCCGGTATCGCAAGCGCCCAGGCCCAGTGCGAACGCAGGCGATCGGCGAAGCCGCCGTTGCTGCCGACGATGGTGGGTTGGACTGTGCTGCATAGCTGGTGGGAGCCTTCGATACACGAGGAGCAATGCATGCAACTGCCCTTGTACCAACCGATGCCCACCCGTTGTCCCACTTCGAGACCGCGTACCTGTGCGCCCACTCGCACGATACTGCCGACCACTTCGTGGCCAGGGATAAACGGGTAGTGGCTCAGGCCCCATTCGTTATCGATCATCGACTGATCGGAGTGGCAGACGCCGCAATACTCCACGGCGACTTCCACCTCCTCAGCGCCCAATGGGCCGGGATCGTAGCTATAGCGCTCCAGTGGAGCACCTGCCGATGTTGCAGCCCAGCCGGTAAAAGTAGTGAGTTCGGTGCTGTCGCTCATGGGACACCTCCAGATCAGGAGACTGCGGCGTTGGCCGCTCGGATGCGGTGGCCTGGCAACGTTGATCGGCAGCCAGGGCGTAATCAGTCTAGCAGGCCGTAGTCTGAGGGCAGTGTCGGGATGAACTGGCCTTCGGAGCTCTGTCTCCGACCACTATTGCAACTAACCGGACGTTTAATTTAGTTGATATCAATACACTGGCACTGACACTAACAAGTCAAGAAAACGAGAAGCCATCAGCAAAAAAACAACTTACCAATATTTAATATTTAAATATGAAATTGTCGGACAATCTTGCTGAAAACCTCAACTAAAAACAATCTTTCGACAGCGCAGGCAATGTTTGCTGGAGTTCTGCGAAACAGTTCAATTTGACGTCAAAAAAAATGTAGACGTTTGATTTCGAATTGTGTCAGTTTTCCTACGCCTTCATTGGGCGAGTGATAGGACGATCTCGCCAGAGATTGTCGTATCGGACAAAAACTGTTCCATTGCTAAACAAGGAAGTGTGTTTATGTCGAAAGTAAAAGACAACGCTATTGATCTTGCCGAACAGGCTTTTCAGCCATTGCAAGCGCTGGCTGCACCCAGTTCTGCCTACAACCAGATCGATAGTTTCAGCCATCAGTATGATCGTGGCGGCAATCTTACGGTCAATGGCAAACCCTCCTTCTCCGTCGACCAGGCCGCTACCCAGCTGCTGCGTGACGGCGCTGCCTACCAGGACAAGGACGGTAGTGGCAAAATCGAACTTACCTACACGTTCCTGACCTCGGCCTCGTCGAGCACCATGAACAAGCATGGCATTACCGGGTTCAGCCAGTTCAATACGCAACAAAAAGCCCAGGCCGTGCTCGCCATGCAATCCTGGGCCGACGTGGCCAACGTCACCTTCACCGAGAAAACCACTGGCGGCGACGGTCACATGACCTTCGGCAACTACAGCGGTGGTCAGGATGGCGCGGCGGCATTCGCTTATCTGCCTGGTACGGGCGCCGGTTATGACGGTACTTCGTGGTACCTGACCAACAGCAGCTATACGCCGAACAAGACGCCGGACCTGAACAACTACGGCCGTCAGACCCTGACCCACGAAATCGGTCATACCCTGGGCCTGGCCCACCCTGGCGATTACAACGCCGGTGAAGGTGCGCCGACCTACAATGACGCGACTTACGGGCAAGACACCCGCGGTTACAGCGTCATGAGTTACTGGAGTGAAAGCAATACCGATCAAAACTTCAGCAAGGGCGGTGTGGAAGCTTATTCTTCCGGCCCACTGATGGACGATATCGCGGCCATCCAGAAACTCTACGGTGCCAACACCACCACCCGCACCGGTGACACCACCTACGGCTTCAACTCCAACGCCGGTCGCGACTTCCTGAGCGCGTCTTCGTCGTCGGACAAAGTCGTGTTCTCGGTGTGGGATGCGGGCGGCAAGGACACACTGGACTTCTCCGGCTTTACCCAGAACCAGAAGATCAACCTCAATGAAGCCTCGTTCTCCGACGTTGGCGGCCTGGTGGGCAACGTGTCCATCGCCAAAGGCGTCACGATCGAGAACGCGATTGGCGGTTCGGGTAGCGACCTGCTGATTGGTAACAGTGTGTCCAACGAACTGAAGGGCGGTGCCGGCAACGACATCCTCTTCGGCGCGGGCGGTGCAGACAAACTGTGGGGCGGCTCGGGTTCGGACACCTTCGTGTTCGCGGCCAGCAGCGACTCCAAGCCAGGCGCGGTCGACCAGATCCTCGATTTTGTCAGCGGCCTGGACAAGATCGACCTGACCGGCATCACCAAAGGCGCGGGCCTGCATTTCGTGAGCTCGTTCACCGGTGCGGCAGGCGATGCAGTGTTGACCACTTCGGGCGGCAACAGCCTGTTGTCGGTGGACTTCTCCGGGCACGGCGTGGCTGATTTCCTGGTCAGCACCGTTGGCCAGGCGGCGTTCTCGGACATCGTGGCCTGATTCAAGGCATAAAGGAGGGCGGCGCTTTACGCGTCGCTCTCTGCCCCGATCCAGAGTAAAACGCCCTATGACCCAGAACGCTTTTACCTGCAAAACAACCGCGTGGCTGTTAGCGACGCTGATGATGTTTCTTGGAGAAGTAGCCATGGCAAGCAGTCTGAAACTAGCCGACCCGTCGGAGCTCGCCGGCAAATGGCAAGCCATTTTGAATACCGCGCAAGACTCGCCCGAGTCCCAGGCGCTGCAGGACAAACCGTCGAATGTCTGCACGATAGAGCTTAAGTCGGATCAGACCCTGGGTGAGGGGGCCGATTGCCTCAGTGCCTGGCTGGAAAAATCGGCGATGGGCTGGTTCCCGGAGCCGGACGGCATTGCCGTGACCGGGGAAGAAGGCTCAAGAATTGTGTTTTTCAGCCGACAGCATGAGGGGCTTTATAAAAGCACCTTGAAGTCGGGGCTGATTATTACGCTTACGCGCGCAGCGCAATAAGCGAAAAGCGTCGGACCGACGGCAGGTACTGAATATAAAGACCGTTGTTGTAGTTATAAGCAGCAGATCAATAACCAGGGCTCTTTAAAGTCCACAAAGAGTTGTTATTAATCTGTCAGCGATAACCGGCAAAAGAATGTCTCGACCCGTGTGCGGACAGTTAATTGGAACCTTGCCAAGTGAGGCGAGGCTTAATACCTCAGGAAAAACCAATGAAGATGGCGAAGAGCCCGGCCACCGCACCGTTATTCAAGGCACTGGGCGACTATAAGAGCATCTTGATCAGCGTCGGCTGCTTTACTGCATTGATCAACGTTCTGATGTTGGTCCCGTCGATTTATATGCTCCAGGTTTATGACCGGGTGCTGTCGTCGCAAAACGAAACCACACTGGCGATGTTGTCGCTGATGGTGGTTGGATTTTTTGCCTTCATCGGGCTGCTGGAGACCGTGCGCAGTTTCATCGTCATCCGTATCGGCAGCCAACTGGAGCGCCGTTTCAACCTGCGGGTGTATCAGGCTGCTTTCGAGCGCAACCTGTTCAAGGGTGAGGGCAACGCCGGGCAATCCCTGGGCGACTTGACCCATATTCGCCAGTTTGTCACCGGCCCGGCGTTGTTTGCCTTCTTCGATGCGCCATGGTTTCCGGTCTATCTGTTTGTGATTTTCCTGTTTAACGTCTGGCTCGGCGTATTGGCCACCGCAGGGGCGGTGCTGCTGATCGGGCTGGCCTGCCTCAACGAGGCCATGACCAAAAAACCTTTGGGCGAAGCCGCGGGGTTTTCCCAGAAGTCCAGCCAACTGGCCACCAGTCACCTGCATAACGCTGAAACCATTCAGGCCATGGGCATGCTCGGCGCCTTGCGCAAACGCTGGTTCGGGGTGCACTCGCGTTTTCTCGGCTTGCAGAATCAGGCCAGCGATACCGGCGCGGTCATCAGCTCCCTGAGCAAAACCCTGCGCCTGTGCCTGCAGTCCCTGGTTCTGGGGTTGGGCGCCTTGTTGGTGATCAAGGGCGACATGACCGCCGGGATGATGATCGCCGGCTCCATTTTGATGGGCCGGGTGCTGAGCCCCATCGATCAGTTGATCGCTGTGTGGAAACAGTGGAGCGGCGCCAAACTCGCTTACCGCCGCCTCGACGCCTTGCTGCAAGCCTTTCCTCCGAGTGACGAGGCCATGGCGCTGCCGGCACCGAAAGGCCAGATCACGTTCGAGCAAGTCAGCGCCGGCCCGCCGGGGCAGCGGGCAGCGACCTTGCACATGGTCAATTTCAACCTGGGCGCCGGCGAAGTGCTGGGCGTGCTCGGGGCTTCCGGCTCCGGTAAATCGACCCTGGCCCGGGTGCTGGTCGGCGTCTGGCCGACGCTGGGCGGCACGGTGCGCCTCGACGGCGCGGACATTCATCGCTGGAACCGCGACGACCTCGGCCCTTACATCGGCTATCTGCCCCAGGACATCGAATTGTTCAGTGGCAGCATCGCCGAAAACATCGCCCGATTCCGTGAGGCAGACCCGCAAAAAGTCGTCGAAGCCGCGCAACAGGCTGGCGTCCATGAATTGATCCTGCGCATGCCCCAGGGCTACGACACCGTGCTCGGCGAAGACGGCAGTGGTTTGTCCGGTGGCCAGAAGCAACGCGTGGCCCTGGCTCGTGCGTTGTACGGCCATCCGAGCCTCGTGGTACTGGATGAACCGAACTCCAACCTCGACACCGTTGGCGAAGCGGCA
The DNA here is from genome assembly GCF_059506005.1 of Pseudomonas sp. Pseusp18. NCBI lineage: Bacteria > Pseudomonadati > Pseudomonadota > Gammaproteobacteria > Pseudomonadales > Pseudomonadaceae > Pseudomonas > Pseudomonas sp. Pseusp18. The sequence goes on along the minus strand of NZ_CP169240.1, from coordinate 3,242,969 downwards.
CTGGCCGGCGCCATCGCACACATGAAGGCCCGGGGCACCAGCGTGATTCTGGTCACCCATCGTTCTTCGGCCCTGGCTCAGGCCGACAAGTTGCTGGTGCTCAACGAAGGTCGCTTGCAAGCCTTCGGCCCAAGCCAGGACGTGCTCAAGGCGCTTGCCGGCAACCAGTCAGGCGCTCAGGAACCACAACGTGAAAAAGCCGCGCAGGCACCGGGCGGGCTCAGCATGAGCCGGCAGTATCAGCCCACGACCAGGAATTCGGGTGTATGAGCAGCACACGCATGAACAACGACAGCGAAGCGACGATGGAACACGACTACATTGCCGAACGCCCTGAGCGCGACGCCCGTTTCTTCGCCCGCATGGGCTGGATTCTGGCGATTGTCGGCGCCGGCAGTTTTTTCACTTGGGCGAGCCTCGCGCCGCTCGATCAAGGCATCCCGGTGCAAGGCACCGTGGTGGTCTCGGGCAAGCGCAAAGCCGTGCAATCGATGAGCAACGGCGTGATCAGCCAGATTCTGGTGCATGAAGGCCAAGTAGTGAAACAAGGCCAGCCGCTGTTCCGCCTCGACCAGACCCAGGTCGCGGCCGACGTGCAATCGCTGCAAGCGCAATACCGCATGGCGTGGGCCAGCCTGGCGCGCTGGCAGAGTGAACGGGACAACCTCAAGCAGGTGAATTTCCCCGCTGAGCTGAGCAACGATCCCGACCCGCGCCTGGCGCTGGTGCTTGAAGGTCAACGGCAATTGTTCAGCAGCCGCCGCGAAGCGTTTTCCCGTGAGCAAGCCGCTTTGCGCGCGAACATCGAAGGCGCCAGCGCGCAACTGGCCGGCATGCGCCGCGCGCGCACGGACCTGACAGCCCAGGCCAGTTCCCTGCAACAACAGTTGAGCAATCTGCAGCCCCTGGCAGACAACGGCTACATCCCGCGCAACCGCTTGATGGAGTACCAGCGTCAGCTGTCGCAAGTGCAGCAACAATTGGCAGAGAACACCGGCGAAAGCGGGCGGGTGGAGCAGGGCATCCTCGAATCCCGGCTGAAGCTGCAACAGCACAGCGAGGAATACCAGAAGGAAGTGCGCAGCCAACTGGCCGACGCGCAGCTCAAAAGCGTGACCCTGGAAGAGCAACTGACTTCCGCCGGCTTCGACCTGCAACACAGCGAAATCGTCGCCACCGCCGACGGCATTGCGGTCAACCTTGGGGTTCATACCGAAGGCGCGGTAGTACGCCAGGGCGAAAACCTGCTGGAGATTGTCCCGCAAGGCACCAGCCTGGAAGTGGAAGGGCACTTGCCGATCAACCTGATCGACAAGGTCGGCACGCACTTGCCGGTGGACATTCTGTTCACCGCGTTCAACCAGAGCCGTACCCCGCGAGTGCCGGGCGAAGTCAGCCTGATTTCCGCCGACCAAATGGTCGATGAGAAAACCGGTGCGCCGTATTACGTGCTGCGCAGCAGCGTCAGCGATCAGGCCATGGAAAAACTCAACGGCCTGGTGATCAAGCCCGGCATGCCTGCAGAAATGTTCGTGCGCACCGGTGAACGTTCACTCCTCAACTATCTGTTCAAACCGCTGCTCGACCGGGCAGGCTCCGCGTTGACCGAGGAATAAGGATGTTCGGTTGTATGAATAAGCTTTCCCTGCTCGCAGCGACCCTGGCCTTGCTGACGTGCAACAGCACAATGGCCATGGGGCCGTTCGACATCTATGAGCAAGCATTACGCAATGATCCGGTGTTCCTCGGTGCCATCAAGGAGCGCGATGCCGGCCTTGAAAACCGCGCCATCGGCCGCGCCGGGCTGTTGCCGAAGCTGGGTTACAACTACAACAAGGGGCGTAACTCCTCCAAGGTCACGCAACTGAATGACCGCGGTAACAGCCAGAGTGAAGATCGCAACTACAGTAGCTACGGCTCGACCTTGACCTTGCAACAGCCATTGCTCGACTACGAGGCTTACGCGGCGTATCGCAAAGGTGTGGCGCAATCGCTGTTCGCCGATGAAAACTTCCGTGGCAAGAGCCAGGAACTGCTGGTTCGCGTGCTGGAGAATTACACCAAGGCACTGTTTGCCCAGGACCAGATCGACATCGCACGCGCGAAGAAAAAAGCCTTCGAGGAGCAGTTCCAGCAGAACGAGCAGATGTTCCGCCAAGGGGAAGGCACGCGCACCGACATCCTCGAAGCCGAGTCACGTTACGAGCTGGCGACCGCCGAGGAAATCGAGGCGCGTGACGAACAGGATGCGGCTCTGCGGGAACTGGGCGCCCTGGTGGGTGTAGCCGCCATCGATATTGGCGACCTGACGCCGCTGGATCAGAACTTCCAGACCTTCACCCTGCAACCGGCCAACTACGACACCTGGCACGAGATGGCGGTGGCCAATAACCCGAACCTGGCCTCTCAGCGCCAGGCGGTGGAAGTGGCGCGCTACGAGGTCGAACGCAACCGCGCCGGGCACTTGCCGAAAGTCAGCGCCTACGCCTCGATGCGCCAGAACGAATCGGAAAGCGGCAACACCTACAACCAGCGCTACGACACCAACACCATCGGTATCGAAGTCAACGTGCCGCTGTACGCCGGTGGCGGCGTCTCGGCCTCGACCCGGCAGGCCAGCCGCACCATGGAACAGGCTGAGTATGAGCTGGACGGCAAGACCCGGGAAACCTTGATCCAGCTGCGCCGCCAGTTCAGCGCCTGCCTGTCGGGGGTCAACAAGTTGCGCGCTTATCAGAAGGCCCTGACCTCGGCCGAAGCGCTGGTGGTCTCGACCAAGCAAAGCATTCTGGGTGGTGAACGGGTCAACCTCGACGCATTGAATGCCGAACAACAACTATTTACCACCCGCCGGGATCTGGCACAGGCACGCTACGACTACCTGATGGCCTGGACCAAGTTGCATTACTACGCCGGCACCTTGAACGAACAGGACTTGGCCAAGGTGGATGAGGCGTTCGGGCAAGGCGCGAGGGCACAGTAGCCGTTAGAAAACAGTGTGGCGAGGGAGCTTGCTCCCGCTGGGCTGCGAAGCAGACCCAATGGCGGTTGCTGCGCAACCGAACGGGAGCAAGCTCCCTCGCCACAGAATCACAGCAACACGTCGCCCCTGGGACCGGGGCCTAGAACTCTAAAAACGCCAAGAAAGCGAGATTTCATGCACATGGACGTACAGATCAAGCCGATGTCGGTCGGCACGCTGCTGCTCTTGATTTCATCAGCGCCGGGTTCGGCCCAGGCGCAGTACCTGGAAACCGGCACCCTCGGTGACCCGGCCAGTTGGCGTTCGGCGGAGTTCCAGCGCGATTGGGGCCTGGGGCGGATGCAGGCCGATCAAGCCTATGCCGCCGGCATCACCGGCAAAGGCGTGAAAATCGGCGCGCTGGATTCCGGTTTCGATTCCAGCCATCCCGAATTCGCCGCCGACCGTTACCACGCCGTGACGGCCAGCGGCAGCTATGTCGATGGTTCAGCGTTCAACGTCGACGGCACGCTCAACGCCAACAATGACTCCCACGGCACCCACGTCACCGGCACCATGGGCGCTTCCCGCGATGGCAGCGGCACGCACGGTGTGGCGTTAAACGCGCAAATCTACGTCGGCAACACCAACAAGAACGACAGCTTCCTGTTCGGTCCCAACCCCGACCCGCGCTACTTCAAAGCGGTCTATAACGCCCTGGCGGATGCCGGGGTACGCGCGATCAACAACAGTTGGGGCAGCCAGCCGAAGGACGTCAGCTACCGGACCCTCGACGACCTGCACGCCGCCTACGCCCAGCATTGGAACCAAGGCACCTGGCTCGACGCCGCCGCCGACGTTTCACTCCGTGGTGTGATCAACGTGTTCAGCGCCGGCAACAGCGGTTATCCGAATGCCAGTGTCCGCTCGGCCCTGCCGTATTTTCAGCCAGACCTGGAAGGCCACTGGCTGGCGGTATCGGGGCTGGATCAAGGCAACCAGCAGAAATACAACCAGTGCGGGATCGCCAAATATTGGTGCATCACCACGCCGGGAGCGAAGATCGACAGCACCATTCCCGGAGGCGGTTACGCGATCAAGTCCGGCACCTCCATGTCCGCGCCGCATGCCACCGGGGCGCTGGCGCTGGTGATGGAGCGCTATCCGTACATGAACAACCAGCAGGCGCTGGAGGTGTTGCTGACCACCGCGACCCAGCTCGACGGTTCGATCACCGACGCGCCGACCACGCGCGTCGGTTGGGGGGTGGCCAACCTCGACCGGGCGATGCGCGGGCCGGGGCAATTGCTCGGCACGTTCGACGCCAATCTGGGGGCAGGGCAGAGCGATGTCTGGACCAATGACATTTCGGACAAGGCACTGATTCAGCGCCAGGCCGAAGACGCCGCCGAACACAGCGCCTGGCAACAGACGTTGCAGGACAAAGGTTGGGCAAACGGTATCCCGGCCAGCGCCAGTCAGCAGGATCAGACCGACTATGCGGTAGGTATGGCGAGGGATTCCGCCGCCGCCAGCCGAGTCTACGAAGGCAGCCTGATCAAGTCCGGTGCCGGACGCTTGATGCTCACTGGCGACAACACTTATCGCGGCCCGACCACGGTCAACGGCGGCTTACTGGCGGTGAACGGTTCGCTGACATCGGCGGTGACGGTCAATGCCAGCGGCACCCTCGGCGGTAACGCACGAATCGCTGCCTTGACTGCCAATGCCGGCGGCACCGTGGCGCCCGGTAATTCCATTGGTACGTTGCAAGTCAGCGGCGATGTGACGTTTGCGCCGGGGTCGACCTATGCCGTCGAACTCTCGCCGAGCAGCAGCGACCAGATTATTGCCGGTGGCACGGCCACGGTCAGCGGCGCCACCGTCAGCCTGTCGCTGGAAAACAGCCCGACCTTGCTCAGCACCCAACAAGTGCAAAGCCTGCTGGGGCATCAGTACAACATCCTGCAAGCGGCGGGTGGAGTTCAAGGCCAGTTCGGTGCGGTGCTGCCCAACTATGTGTTCATCGGCGGCAGTCTCGATTACGCCGCGACCGGCATTCAGCTGAGCGTCGAGCGTAACGCCACAACCTTCGCCAGTGTCGGCCAGACCCCGAATCAGCGTTCCGTCGCGACTGCGGTGGAAGGGCTTGGCGCGGGTAATGCGGTGTACGAAAGCCTGCTGCTGTCGCCGACCGCGAGCTCGGCGCAACAGGCGTTCCGGCAATTGTCGGGGGAAATCTACCCGGCGCTGGGCTCGGTGTTGATCAATGACAGTCGCTATCTGCGCGATGCGGTGGGTGAGCGTCTCAATGAAGCCAACGGTTCGCGCAGCAATGGCTGGATCAAAGCCTTGGGCGCCTGGGGCAAGACCGATGAACGCCACGACACCGCCGGCTACACCACGTCGATTGGTGGTTTGCTGGCCGGTGTCGATGGCGCTGTGGATGACGAAACCCGTGTCGGCCTGGTCGCCGGCTATAGCGACAGCTCCGTCAACATGGGCTCTGGAACTCATTCATCGGCGCAGGTCGACAGTTATCACCTGGGCGCCTATGCCGGGCACGAAATGGGCGCTTGGCGCCTGAGTACCGGCGGTGCCTACAGCTGGCATCGGGCCGACATCAAACGTGACCTGCAATACGCTGACATCAGCGCCAAACAGAAAGCCAAGGTCGATGCCGGGACCACCCAGGTGTTCGGTGAAGCGGCCTATCGCCTGAACCTGCAACCGCTGGCGGTGGAACCGTTCGCCAACCTCGCTTACGTGCACCTCGACACCGAGGGTTTCACCGAGAAAGGCGACGCCGCCGCGCTCAACAACAGTGGCGTCCGGCGTGACGCGGTGCTCGGCACGCTGGGCGTTCGCGCGCTGAAAACCCTGACGTTGTCCGGCCAGCAACAGCTGGACCTGAGCGGCAGCCTCGGTTGGCAACACAACCTGAGCAACACCGATTCCGAAGAACACCTGGCGTTTGCCAGCGGTGGCGCACCGTTCGCGGTGCAGAGCTCGCCGCTGGTTCGTGATGCGGCGCTGGTGGGCGCCCATGCCAGCCTGGTCTTGAGTCGGGACATTCGGTTGAACCTCGATTACACCGGCCAACTGGCCAGCCGCGAGAAGAGCCATGGAGTCGGGCTGAGTCTCAATTGGCAGTTTTAGTAGTTCGCCTGTAGCAGCTGCCGAGCAGCGCGAGGCTGCGAAGCAGTCGTGAAGTCAGCTATCGCGGTGTGTCAGGAAAACCTTGCAGGCAGGGTTTGCGACGGCTGCGCCGCCGAACGCAGCCTCGCGCTGCTCGGCAGCTGCTACAGATCGGGTTGATGCGTGATGTATCAGCAGGACAAGACACGCCTTTGAAGGCACATGGATTTTTGCAACACAACTAAGGACGGTAGCTTGATGGATAACAAGTACAACAAACTTGCCTTGCTCTGTGCACTGGCAACCCTGGGCACCGCACACGCGGCACCCTACGTGGAAAACGGCAGGGTCGGTGACCCGAACAGTTGGCGCAGCGCGGAGTTCAACGCCGACTGGGGGCTGGGGGCGATCAACGCTCAGGATGCCTATGCGGCCGGTTACACCGGCAAAGGGGTGAAACTGGGGATCTTCGACCAGCCGGTCTACGCCTTGCACCCGGAGTTTTCCGGGGCCAACAAGGTGATAACCCTGATCACCAGCGGCATCCGCGAATACACCGACCCGTACATTCCGGTCAAAGCCGGGGACGCTTTTCTCTATGACGGTTCGCCCTCGGTAGGCTCCAACGGCAAACTCGGCGCCCACGGCACACACGTCGGCGGGATCGCCGCGGGCAGTCGCGATGGCGGGCCGATGCACGGCGTCGCCTTTGGCGCGCAGATCATCAGCGCCGACAACGGCGACCCGGGCCCGGAAGACGGCATCATCCGTGGCAACGACGGCGCGGTGTACAAGGCCGGTTGGGACGCCCTGATCGCCAGCGGCGCGCGGATCATCAACAACAGCTGGGGCATCGGCATCACCGACCGCTTCGACCTCGGCGGCCGGGACCCGGCATACCCGCACTTCACCGTGCAGGACGCGCAGCTGCAATTCAACGAAATCCAGACCTTGCTCGGGACCAAACCCGGCGGTGCCTACGACGGCGCCATCGCGGCGGCCCGCAGCGGCATCGTCACGATCTTCGCCGCCGGCAACGACTACAACCTCAACAACCCGGACGCCATCGCCGGCCTCGGTTACTTCGTCCCCCAGATCACGCCGAACTGGATGACCGTCGCCGCGTTGCAGAAGAACCCGGACATCAACAGCCCGGACCTCTACACCATCAGCACCTTCTCGTCGCGTTGCGGCTACACCGCGAGTTTCTGCGTGTCGGCACCGGGCAGCCGCATCTATAGCTCGATCATCAGCGGCACCAATGCCGCTGACCTGACCACCGGCTACGCCAACTACAACGGCACCTCGATGGCGGCGCCGCACGTTGCCGGCTCGGTGGCAGTGTTGATGGAACGCTTCCCGTACATGACCGGCGCGCAAGTTGCCAGCGTGCTGCGCACCACCGCTACCGACCTCGGCGCACCCGGCGTCGACGCACTGTACGGCTGGGGCATGATCAACCTGCGCAAAGGCATCGATGGCCCGGCGATGTTCGTCACCGAGCAGGACATTCCCGAGGAGTTCCGCATCAACGGCGCCTACGGCTCCAGCCAGTTCGTCGCGGACTTGCCGGGTATCGGCGCGATCATCGACGCCGGCAAACCCACCGAGCGCGTGTGCAATGACGTGCATTGCGGGCTCGACTTCTGGCGTAACGACATTTCCGGCCATGGCGGCCTGACCAAGCAGGGCATCGGCACACTGGTGCTGACCGGCGCCAACACCTACACCGGCCCGACCCTGGTCAATCAGGGCCGATTGGCGATCAACGGTTCGCTGCTGTCGGCCGTCACCGTCAACAACAGCGGCATCCTTGGTGGTAACGGCAGCATTGCGGCGCTGACCGCCAAAAGCGGCGGCACCGTAGCGCCCGGCAACTCAATCGGCACCTTGCAGGTGGCGGGCGACGTGACCTTCGAACCTGGTTCGACCTACGCCGTAGAACTGTCGCCCACCAGCAGCGACCAGATCATCGCCGGCGGCAAGGCGATCATTGACGGCGCAACGGTCAGCCTGTCGCTGGAAAACAGCCCGACGCTGTTGACCACCGGCGAGGCGAAAACCCTGCTCGGCACTCGGTACAACATTCTGCAAGCAGCAGGCGGGATTGAAGGGCGCTTCGGTGCGGTAGTGCCGGACTACCTGTTCCTCGGCGGCACTCTCGATTATTCGGCGGGCGGCATTCAACTGGCCGTCGTTCGCAACGCAACGTCGTTCACCAGTGCCGGCCAAACCCCGAACCAACGCGCCGTGGCCGCTGCCGCCGAGCAACTGGGCGCAGGCAATCCGCTGTACGAAACCCTGCTGCTGTCGCCGACCGCCGCTGTCGCGCAACAAGCGTTCCAGCAGCTGTCTGGCGAGATTCATCCGGCGATCGGTACGCTGCTGATCAACGACAGCCGCTACCTGCGCGATGCCGTCGGCGAACGCTTGCGCAAGCGTGATCTGTTCGACGCCGGCGCACCGACCGATGACCGCAGCAATGCCTGGCTCAAAGTGCTCGGCGCCTGGGGCAAGAGCGATGGCGGGCATGACAACGCCAGTTCCAACAGCTCCATTGGCGGGCTGCTGGCCGGTGTCGATGGCTTGATCACTGAACATACGCGGTTGGGTTTCGTCACTGGTTACAGCGATAGCTCGTTGAGCATGGGCGACGGCACGCATTCGCAGGCATCGGTCGACAGCTACCACTTGGGCGCCTACCTGGGCCATGAGATCGACGCGCTGCGCCTGAGTGTCGGCGGTGCTTACAGCTGGCATCGCATCGACGTCAAACGCGACCTGCAATTCGGTGACGTCAGCGGCAAGCAGAAATCCAAACGCGATGCGACGACTGCACAGCTGTTCACCGAAGCGGCCTATCGCCTGGACCTGCAACCGCTGGCACTGGAGCCGTTCGCCAACCTGGCCTACGTGCACCTGAACAGCGACAGCTTTAGCGAAAAAGGTGACGCCGCCGCACTCAAGGGCGGTGAAAACAACCGCGATGCGGTGCTCTCGACCCTCGGTCTGCGGGCGAGCAAAGCCATTGCGCTGTCCGACCAGCACCAGTTGGAACTGTCCGGCACGCTCGGCTGGCAGCACAACCTGAGCAACACCCGTTCCGAAGACCACCTGGCCTTCGTCAACGGCAACACCGCGTTCAGCGTGCAAAGCGTGTCGATGGACCGCGATGCCGCGGTGGTCGGCGCCCGTGCCGGACTGGCGCTGGGCCGCGATACCCGTTTGAACCTGGATTACAACGGGCTGCTCGGCTCCCGGGAAAAAGACCACGGTGTGGGCCTGACCCTGGACTGGCAGTTCTGATTTGACGCAAAGGAAGCAACAACATGGGACTGTTTGATTACAAAAATGCCGGCAGTGAGGCCGGCAAGGCGTTGTACTCCGACGCGATCGCGCTGACGCTCTACGCGTACACGCCCACCGGCCAGCCACTGCCGGCGACCGCTTGGGCGCCGATTGGCGCGGCGGCCCTGGGCTATCAGGGCAAGGTCGGGCCTCAAGGCACCTTCTATGGCGAGAAGGACGGCTTCACCAGCGCCGAAGCCGAAATCCTCGGTAAATACGACGGGGCAGGGCAGCTGATCGGCCTCGGTATCGCCTTCCGTGGCACCGGTGGCCTGGGCTACAGCGACACCTTCGGTGACATGAAAAACAACCTGCTGGCCGCGGTCGGCCCGGTGGATTACGCGACGAACTACGCGAAAAATGCCTTCGACACTTTGCTCAAAAATGTCGCCGCGTTTGCCATCGCCCACGGCCTGAGCGCCAAGGACGTACTGGTCAGCGGGCACAGCCTCGGCGGGTTGGGGGTCAACAGCCTGGCGGAGTTGAGCGGCAATAACTGGGGTGGTTTCTTCAAGGACGCCAACTACATCGCCTTCGCCTCGCCGACCCAAAGCGCCACCGGCAACAACGTGCTGAACATCGGTTACGAGAACGACCCGGTGTTTCGCGTGCTTGACGGCACCACCTTCAGCAGTGGCTCGCTGGGCAAGCACGACGGTCATCAGGATTCGGCGACCAACAACATCGTCAACTTCAATGACCAGTACGCGTCCACCGCGCAGAACCTGGTGCCGTTCAGCATCCTCAACCCGCTGAACTGGTCGGCCCATGGCTCGTTGGGCTATGCCGACGGCTTGAACCGGGTGATCGACTCGCGCTTCTACGACCTCACCGACAAGGACTCGACGCTGATCGTTTCCAACCTGTCGGAGTCGTCCCGAGGCACAACTTGGGTCGAGGACCTGGGCCGCAGCGGCGAGCCCCACACCGGCAGCACGTTCATCATCGGCACCGACAGTAATGACTGGCTCAAGGGCGGCGCCGGCAATGACTTCATCGAAGGTCGAGACGGTAACGACCGGTTCCGCGATGACGGCGGCTACAACCTGCTGCTGGGCGGCAAGGGCAGCAACACCTTCGAGCTGCAGAAGCCGTTGCAGAACTTCAGCTTTGCCCATGACGGCGACGGCACCCTGTATGTGCGCGACGCCTACGGCGGCATCAGCATGACCCGCGACATCGGCGCGCTGGTGAGCAAGGAGTCGGGTTCATGGTGGGGCAGCAAGGAGGTGACCTACAACGTCACCGCCAATGGCTTGCTCAATGGTACGGAACTGACCCACTACAACCATTCGCTCAACGGCGACGCCTACGGCAACACGCTGGTGGCCAGCGTCGACGGTGACTGGCTGTTCGGCAACGCCGGCAACGACCTGCTGCGCAGCGACAAAAGCCACGTGACCTTCGTCGGCGGCACGGGCAATGACGTGATGCATGCCTCAGGCGGCGGCAACACCTTTTTGTTCAGCGGCGCCTTCGGCTTTGACGCGATCAATGGCTACCAGGGCAGCGACAAACTGGTGTTCATCGGCGTCCAGGGCGCGGGGCAGGGCTATGACTACACCCAGCATGCCTCACAGGCCGGCAACGACACAGTGCTGAAGATTGGCGATTACGCCGTGACGCTGGTGGGGGTGGGACTGGATAACCTGTCGGCTTCGGGAATTACCTTTGCGTAAAGGCTGCATGCACTGGATGCTCCGGGGCGCCTCGTGATCGAGGCGTCCTGGCTGTGAGCTATCTCTGACAATTCCAACAAAGAGAGAGGCAATACCAATGGGTGTGTATGACTACAAAAACTTCGGCGCAGCAGACTCCAAGGCGTTGTTCAGCGATGCCATGGCGATCACGCTGTATTCCTATCACAACCTCGACAACGGTTTCGCCACCGGGTACCAGCAAAACGGCTTCGGCCTGGGCTTGCCGGCAACCCTGGTGACCGCGCTGATCGGCGGCACCGACTCCCAGGGCGTCATTCCCGGCATTCCCTGGAACCCCGATTCGGAAAAGGCCGCGCTCGACGCCGTGCAAAAGGCCGGCTGGACACCAATCACCGCCGCGCAACTGGGCTATGACGGCAAGACCGACGCTCGCGGAACCTTCTTCGGCGAGAAGGCCGGTTACACCAGTGCGCAAGTGGAGATCCTCGGCAAGTACGACGCCCAGGGCCATCTCACGGAAATCGGCATCGCTTTTCGCGGCACCAGCGGCCCACGGGAAATCCAGATCGGCGATTCCATCGGCGATGTGATCAACGATCTGCTGGCGGCGTTGGGCCCCAAGGATTACGCGAAAAACTATGTGGGCGAAGCCTTTGGCAATTTGCTCGGCAAAGTCGCGGCGTTTGCCCAGGCCAATGGCCTGGCAGGCAAGGACGTGCTGGTCAGCGGCCACAGCCTCGGCGGGTTGGCCGTCAACAGCTTGGCGGACTTGAGCAGCGAAAAATGGTCCGGGTTCTACCAGGACTCCAATTACATCGCCTACGCCTCGCCGACCCAAAGCAGCAGCGACAAAGTGCTGAACATCGGTTACGAAAACGACCCGGTGTTCCGCGCCCTCGACGGCTCGTCGTTCAACCTGGCTTCGGTAGGCGTGCACGATGCTCCCAAGGATTCAGCGACCGATAACATCGTCAGCTTCAACGACCACTACGCCTCGACGGCGTGGAATGTGTTGCCGTATTCCATCCTTAACATTCCTACCTGGATCTCGCACTTGCCCACCGGTTACGGCGACGGCATGACCCGGGTGTTGGAGTCCAAATTCTACGACCTGACCAGCAAGGATTCGACGATCATCGTCGCCAACCTCTCGGACCCGGCGCGAGCCAACACCTGGGTCCAGGACTTGAACCGCAACGCCGAAACCCACAAAGGCAGCACCTTCATCATCGGCAGCGACGGCAATGACCTGATCCAGGGCGGCAAGGGCAACGACTACATCGAAGGCCGCGACGGTAACGACACCTTCCGCGACAGTGGTGGCTACAACATCCTGTTGGGCGGCAAGGGCAGCAACGTGCTGGACCTGCAACAGTCGGTGAAGAATTTCGTCTTCGCCAATGACGGTGCCGGCAACCTGTACGTGCGTGACGCCAATGGCGGCATCAGCATCACCCGCGACATCGGCAGCATCGTTACCAAGGAACCGGGGTTTCTCTGGGGCCTGTTCAAGGATGACGTGACCCACAGCGTCACCGCCAATGGCCTCACCGTCGGCAGCAACCTGACCCAGTACGCCTCGAGCGTGAAGGGCACCACCGGCGCCGACACCCTCAAGGCCCATACAACGGGCGACTGGTTGTTTGGCCTGGACGGCAACGACCACTTGATCGGCAGCGCCGGCAACGATGTGTTTGTCGGCGGGGCGGGTAATGACCTGATCGAGTCGGGCGGCGGGATTGATACTTTCCTGTTTAGCGGCACATTTGGCCATGACCGGGTGGTGGGCTACCAGTCCAACGACAAACTGGTGTTCCTCGGGGTTCAGGGCGTCGCACCAAACGACGACTTCCGCGCCCATGCCACGGCGGTGGGGCAGGATACTTTGCTGACATTTGGCAGTGATTCGGTGACCCTGGTGGGTGTCGGGCTGGACAGTTTGTCCGGTAGCGCGATTGTGATCGCCTGAGGGTAATGGGGCGCCGGTAAGGGCCTCTTCGCAAGCAAGCTTCGCTCCAGGGAATGCATTCCAATGCAGGAGCGAGGCTTGCCCGCAAAGAACGATAACGCGGTTGTCTCCGTGACTCACCAACCGCTCCCGGACTTGAATACCTGCACCAACAGGAACTGGCACTAAAGCATCAGCCCTCTCATGCGTTACGCTATAACGCTATAGCTGCATGCCGCCATTGAGTACAGGAGATTTAGTAACGTGAGTAACAGCAAGAGGTATACCTTCGGTCTGGCGCTGGCCTTGTTATCGGCAGCCGCCGCCGCAGAACTGCCTCAGAGCTCGATTCTGACCCGTTACGGGGTCACTTCCGATCAGTTGCCGAAACCGGCAGCCGCCGAAACCGCCAAGCCCGTCGAAGAAAAAAGCCGCTTCCAGCTCCAGCCGGAACAGCCCTGGGTGACCGTGCGCCTGGGTGACGGCAAACAACCGGAGAAGACCGGCAACATCAGCATCGACCGTTCGATGCAGCAGGAACAGGAGCGCTGCCAGCGAATGCAGGAACAACTGATCCGGCGTGGCGGGCAATACATTTCCTGTGATAACAACGTTCCCGGGAACTCACTAAACCTATTAATGCCGGACAATTAAGCCGTAATGCGATCTGTAGCAGCTGTCGAGCTTGCGAGGCTGCGTTCGGCTGCAGAGCAGTCGTAAAACCAGACATTGCGGTGCATCAGGCAGACCGCGTTAGCCGGATTCACGACTGCTTCGCAGCCGAACGCAGCCTCGCAAGCTCGACAGCTGCTACGGCGAACGCACAAAGAGTGCGTTCCGGCTGAACTGACCGGCATTAGCCCCTGAGCGCCCGTTACTGCATGGGCGCTCAATACCCCTGTGCGCGATCGATCTCGCCGAGCATCGGCTCACCCCGTTGATGCCGGCGGATGTTTTCCAGCAACACCCCGAACGCGCTTTCCGGCTGGGTCATCGCGGCGATGTGTGGCGTCAGCAGAATCTGCGGGTGGTGCCAGAACGGATGATCCTCCTGTGCCGGTTCCTGCTGCAGCACATCGAGTACCGCGCCGCTCAAATGCCCGCTGCCCAGCGCTTCCAGCAGATCCTCTTCTATCAAATGCCCGCCACGGCCCATGTTGATCAGCGCCGCGCCCTTGGGCAGTTGCTCAAACAGGTTGCGATCAAGAATGCCCTGGGTCTGTTCGGTCAGCGGCAATACACACAACAGAATGTCGCACTGGCTGAGGAACGCCGACAGTTGCGCGTTGCCGGCATAGCAATCGATCCCCGGAATGTGATGGGCACTGCGCGCCCAGCCAGACAAGGCAAAGCCCAGCGGTTGCAAGGTCGCCAGAATCTGCTGCGCCTGGGCGCCGAGCCCCATGACCCCAACCCGACGTTTGGCCGCCGGTTGCAGCAAGTGCGCCTGCCAGCAGCGAGCTATTTGTTGCTGGCGATAGCGCAGCATGTCGCGGTGCAGGCTGAGTACGGCAAAAGTCGCGTATTCGCACATGCCACGGGTGATGCCCGGATCCAGCAGGCGCACCACCGGCAAGCTCGCCGGCAGGCGTCCGAGGTCGAGTTGATCGACGCCGGCGGACAGGGCAAACAGCACTTGCAGATTCGGCAGCACAACGTCGAGATCGTCAGGTGCCTGCCACGCGGCCAGGTATTGAATGTCCTTCGGGTCGCCGATGTCCGGCCAGGCGCGCCATTCGATATCCGGGGCGTGTTCGGCAAACAGCGCTTTCCACTGTTCGCCGCGCACAGGGTCAGCTTTATACAGCAGGGCCATGGGCATTTCCTGAAAGGTGAAGGGGCTGCCCATCATCGCGCAATACCAGCGCAGGATCTGTCGAAAGCAGCGGCTTTAACGGGTTGTGTGATCTTGTATCGACCCGGCATCGGCAGATTCGGCGGGCTGAAGGAATCTGCCGTTTGGCGGGGTGAAAACAGTCGATCCGAATTTCTCAGGGGGCAAGTTCGGCGTAGTTCGTTTCGCGCAAGCCTTAACCTGAACACCATCGCAACCACTTCCCGGTTGCCGGACTCACGATGGGAAATGCCATGAATAGCAAAGTCGACGAAACCCCTCATTTGCTCCGTCAGCGCGATCAATTCGTGCCACGTGGCCTGGTTACCGCGCACCCGTTGGTGATCGATCGGGCCCAGGGTTCAGAATTGTGGGACGTGGACGGCAAGCGCTACCTGGACTTTGTCGGCGGTATCGGTGTGCTTAACATTGGTCACAATCACCCGAAGGTGGTCGCGGCGGTGCAGGCGCAGTTGCAGAAAGTCTCCCACGCGTGTTTTCAGGTGGTGGCCTATAAGCCTTATCTCGACCTGGCCCAGCGCCTGTGCGAAATGATCGGCGGCCATGACGCTTATAAAGCAGCGTTCTTTACCTCCGGCGCCGAAGCGGTGGAAAACGCGGTGAAGATTGCCCGCGCCCACACCAACCGCTCGGCAGTGATCGCCTTTCGTGGCGGGTTCCATGGCCGGACCTTGCTCGGCACCACGCTGACCGGCATGAGCCAGCCGTATAAACAGAACTTCGGGCCGTTCGCGCCGGAGGTCTTCCACACCCCGTATCCGAATGCCTATCGCGGTGTCACCAGCGACATGGCGCTCAAGGCACTGGACGAGTTGTTGGCGACCCAAGTGGCGCCTGAGCGGGTCGCGGCGATCATCATCGAACCGGTGCAGGGCGATGGCGGTTTCCTTGCGGCACCGGCGGAGTTTCTACAGGCCCTGCGTGCCCTGACTGAAAAGCACGGCATCGTGCTGATCCTCGATGAGATCCAGACCGGTTTCGGGCGTACCGGCAAATGGTTCGGTTTCCAGCACGCCGGGATTCAGCCGGATCTGGTCACCGTGGCCAAGAGCCTGGCCGGCGGTTTGCCGCTGTCCGGTGTGGTCGGTAAAGCCGAGATCATGGACGCGCCATTGCCCGGCGGCCTTGGCGGTACTTACGGCGGCAACGCGCTGTCGTGCGCGGCGGCGCTGGCGGTGATCGAGGCCTACGAGCAAGAGCAGTTGCTGGCCCGTGGCGAAGCGTTGGGCGAGCGTCTGCGTCAGGGACTGTTGCGCTTGCAGGCCCGTTACCCGCGGATCGGCGACGTGCGCGGCAGCGGCTTCATGCTGGCGATCGAGCTGATCAAGGATGACGAGGCACGGACCGCGGATGCCGACCTCAACCAACGACTGATCGACGAAGCCCGGGCCGGTGGCCTGTTGGTGATCAAGTGCGGCGTGCAACGCAACGTGTTGCGCTTCCTCGCGCCACTGGTGACCAGCGAAGCACAGATCGATGAAGCGTTGCAGATTCTCGACGCGGCACTGGCACGAGTCTTGAACTGAGCTCACGCCAGCTCACGGGCGCTGCCACACGGCATCGCCCGTGAGCATTTATGGAGCATGGATTGATGGAATGCATCATCGGAGGCTTTACACACCATGGGGCTGACTGATTATCGAGCGTTGCTGATCGATTGCGATGAGGTGCTGGTGGATCGCGACTCCGGAGTCTGGGCGGCGTTGCAGCCGCTGCTCGACAGCCGTGGCGGTCACCCGGACAAGGCACAGGTGCTGGCCGAATTCAGCGAGGTGGTGCAGGCGCTGTACCCGCGTTTCGGCGAGTTGGGCTTCAGTGGTTTGCTGTGTTTCGCCCACCGTCAATTGGCCGAGCGCTGGGAGTTGAAAGCCAGCTGGGAGGAGGGCATGAGCTTCGCCCGGTCCGTCGTCGGCTGGTCGTTGTTCGAGGATGCACCCGGCGCCATGCTGTACTTGCGCAAGTTCTATCGCCTGCTGGTGCATGGCGACCGTGACGCCGAAGATCGCGGCCTGCTGTGCGAACGCCTGGGGATCATGCCCGACGATTTTATTTCCCTGGCAAGCGACCCATTGCAGGATCATGACTGGCTGGCGGCCAATGACCTTGATGCCAACACCATCCTCCAGGTAACCCGGCCTGGCGCCCGGCAACCGGGGGCGGGCGCGGTCTGCCTGATCTGTCGCGGCCGGGCCAGACACCCGTCGCCGTGCGCGGCGGATTACTGCATCAACAGCATGGCGGATCTGGTGGCTCAGCATCAGCTGTCTTTACGGCGCTGATTTTGCTAGAAGATTGTCTTACAAACGGCAGTCAAGAGGTACGCAATGGAAGGTTTAGTAAAACTGGACCGAATCGACATCAGCATCCTGGTTGAGCTGCAAAAGGACGGGCGCATGACCAACGTCAGCCTGGCCGATGCCGTGGGCCTGTCGGCCAGCCCCTGCCTGCAACGGGTCAAGCGGCTGGAGTCGGCCGGGTATATTTCCAGCTACAAGGCTCACCTGAACCTGGCCAAGATCACCGACTCGGTCACGGTGTTCACCGAGATCACCTTGAGCGACCACAAGCGCGAGGACTTCGCCAAGTTTGAGTCCAATATCCGTCTGGTCGATGAAGTGCTCGAATGCCACTTGATCAGCGGTGGCTACGATTACCTGGTGCGCTTCATGACACGCAGCATCCAGCATTATCAGGAAGTCGTCGAAAGCCTGCTGGACAAGAACATCGGCATCTCCAAGTATTTCAGCTACATCGTCATCAAGTCACCCGTACTGAAGGACGGCGTGCCGCTGCGCAAATTGTTGCGGCACTGAAGCTGACGCCACATCCCCCCATTCCCTTGCAGCCTGCCGCGCCTTCGAAAGAGGCGCGCGACGGGCTCTGTGTAGCAGCTGCCGAGCAGCGCGAGGTGGCGTTCGGCTGCGTAGCAGTCGTAAACCCTGAATGCACGGTGTACCTGACGGATCGCAGTGACTGATTTTGCGGCTGCTTCGCCGCCGAACGCCGCCTCGCGCTGCTCGACAGCTGCTACGGAGAATTCGGTTTGGGCATGCACCTCAATCGGACATCGGGGCCGCACAACCGCTTCAACACGCTTCATGCTGGCGCAGGCCGTATAAACCGCTGTTTACGCGGCGAAAACAGTCTTCGTTTGCATTACGGGCGATGAATTCGGAACAAAGCGCAAAATCGCCTGCGTTGTAATGCGTTCAGAGAGAGGGGCAGGTCGTTGCACGGCTTCAGTTCAACACTGTCGTTCTATCGAAAGGAAGGTCAGGTACCCTTGCCGCGGGCGCCGTCGCAGCTGCCGGCATCGGAAGTTGCCAGGCTGAAGAAACAGGGCTGAGCCAGCGGTAGTCCACTGACCAAGACATGAGTAACTGATATGACCCTATCCACAAGCGTGGCAGGGCAGGCGGGAAGTGTTTCCCCTGCGCTGGCCACCAGCGTTGCCAAAACCAACACCCGGATGCTGGCCATCGATGCTCTGCGCGGTTTTGTCATGCTGTTGATGCTCATCGACCATGTGCGCGAAACCTTTCTGCTGCACCGCCAGGTCACCGACCCGATCGATGCCTTGAGCGTGACCCCGGACCTGTTCTTCACCCGCCTGCTGAGCACCCTTTGCGCCCCGGTGTTCATCTTCCTCACCGGGTTGTCGGCCTGGCTCTACAGCCAGAAACACACGGCCAATGAAACGTCGGTGTTCCTGCTCAAGCGCGGGCTATTCCTGGTGTTGCTGGAGCTCACGTTCGTGTGCTTTGCCTGGAACGCCGAGTTCCCGCCCAAGACGCTGTGGCTGCAAGTGATCTGGTGCATCGGCATCTGCATGATCGTGCTTGCCGGGTTGCTGCACTTCAAGCGCGGCTGGCTGATCGTGCTCGGGGTGGCGATCGTCTCCGGGCACAACCTGCTCGATGGCGTGACCGTGGGGCCGGAGTCGCCGTTCTTCGTGCCGTGGTCGATCCTGCATCAGCGCGTATTCATCGACATCACCGAGTTCACCCGGGCTCGCACCACGTACCCGGTGTTGCCGTGGATCGGCGTAATCCTGCTGGGCTGGGCCATCGGGCCGTGGTTCGGCAAGGACATGGCCCCGGCAGAGCGGATTTCCCGCTTGCTCAAAGTCGGCTTCGGCCTGCTGGCGGCGTTTGTGTTCATCCGCTATCTGAACGTTTACGGCGAGAAACCCTGGGTGCAGACCGGTGATTCGCTGCGCACTTTCATGAGCTTCATGAGCGCGAAGAAGTACCCGCCGTCACTGATGTTCCTGATGCCGACCCTTGGCCTGGGGCTGATTCTCCTGGCGTTGTTCGAGAAGGCCCAGGATCGTTGGTCCACCGCGACTCTGGCGGTCTACGGTGGTGCGCCGATGTTCTTCTACTTGTTGCACCTGTATGTGCTCAAGGCCATGTACCTGGTGGCCGTTGCCATCTGGGGCGCCAATCAGGGCACCTATTACGGCTTCGATAACCTGCCCATGGTCTGGCTGTGGAGCGTGATTCTCGGGGTGCTGCTGTTCTTCCCGACGCGCTGGTTCGCCAACCTCAAGCAGCGCCGTCGCGACATCGCGATTCTCAAATACCTTTGATTCAAAGACGCCCCTCGGTGGCCCCCATTCGGTGTGAAATTCTGAGGCCCACGCCTTGTAGCAGCTGCCGAGCGCGCGAGGCTGCGTTCGGCTGCGTAGCAGTCGCAAAATCAGGCGCTGCGGTCCGTCAGGCACGCTGCGCATTCAGGGATTACGACTGCTGCGCAGCCGAACGCAGCCTCGCACAGCTCGGCAGCTGCTACGGGATTAGCGTAACCGGGACCGATTACGCTGATTCAAATCGGCCAGCGCTATTTGACGGCGTAAACCTTGCGCACATACCGCGCACTGCTCCAGGCGCACGGTGCGCCTTGCGGTACGAACACGGTGTCACCGGGGTTGACGGTTACGCTGGTTCCATCCGGCGCCTGTAAAGTCACGCTGCCTTCGAGCAGGTGCATCAGCTCGTTGAGTTTGTGCGCTCGGCCATGGCGGGTGTACGGCGTCGAATCCCAGACACCCACGCGCAGATTAGTCGTGTCGTCTTCGAAGGCATTGCGCGAGCGGCACTGCGGCGTGGGCCCGATCAGTATCTGCGGTTCCGGTGCCGCCGAAGGGGACAGCATCGCCAGCGGGTCGAGCGCTGTCAGCCCCGGTTTCTGTTCGGCGCTGGGGCTGGTGACGGCGCAGAAGGCCCAGCAAGTATCGGGTTGTGCCTGAAACCTGAGCGCCGTGCCGCGACCGATCACGGCGCTGGCACCGATGCCCAGTTCCAGCACCTGTTCCCCGGATTGCAGCACCACATGCCCGGCATGGACCACAATCACTTCGGTGTGCGGGAAGCCCTCGATATCGAAGGATTTGCTGGTGTAAACAAGCCCCGCCGAGATGCTGTCGGACCCAATGTAGGCGATCTGACGACCGTCCATGAACGGATCGATGGAACTCAAGGGCGCTGCCTTGAAAGACGTAGACACGCGGCTGCCGTCGGCGCGGGCCAACAGCACAATGGTGGGTTGAGACATGCGGGTGACGCTCCCTGCAAATGGGGGGTAGAAAGTGATGGAAGGCGCTCGCTTCATCGCGCGCCGGGATCAGCCGATGGCTTGGGTGACGAGGGCAAATTGGCGTACGCCGTTGGCCGCTTGCGGCGGCGTGCCCCGTGCCATTTGCGCCACGGTGTCGACCTGTTTGAGACCGGCCAGCTCCAGCCACTCGCTCAAACCACTGTCCGCTGGAATGTCGATTCGCACGAAAGCGTCCGGCACCTGGGCCAGCAACACGGCGATCAGGTGTTTGGCCTGTTCAAGGGTTTCGGCGATGACCGGGCCGAGGCAACGACCGCGACCAAACGGGCGCAGCAGGGCGAAGGCACGCAACTGACCGTCGCGCTCGATGCCCACCGAATGCTCGGCCACCGCAAACAGCTCCGTGAGCACCGCTTGCCGGTCCAGACCACTGCCGGCGTTGGCCAGTGCCAGTTGAGGAGCCCGATCCGCCGCCTGTAACGGACGGCATTCTTCACCATCCGCCAGCGGTTCAAGCGCGGGCGCCTGGGCCAGGCCTTGATGCTGCTGAATCCGCCCGAACTCGACAAACCCCTGGCTGGCGTAAAGCGGTGCGCCGGCTAGGGTTGCATTGAGCATCGGCGTGCGCGACTGGCAGGCTAGCAGCGCGTGTTCCATCAACCGACGGCCGATGCCCTTGCCCTGATAGTTGTCACTGACAATCACCAGGCCGATGGTGGCGAAGTCGCCTTGCCGGCAGGCGAATGCGGTGCCGATCAATCGATCGCCATCGAGCACCACAAAGCCTTCGCTGACCCGCTGCAACATCGCCCAGTCTTCCAGGCGATGAGGCCACTTCAACTCGACAGACAAGGCATGGGCCGAAGGCAAATCAGCAGCGGTCATCGGCCGATAGACATAAGCGGAAGGGTGCGAGGCGGACATGATGAATCTCCGTTTTACAGTGTGCGCGATCAACCGGTTTTCCGGCGCGAGGATGCCTGTATCCCATCTGCGTGAAGGCCTGACAAGGGGGGTGGAAGGATTCGGCAGATTCCTCACATCAAAGGCCTGCAGACCACACTTACTACTTAATTGCCCCATAAGGTCGGCAGCAAATGCTTGGGCTTTTTTTCTACGATGGAGGCCTGAGTAAACGCCTCGCCGTCCCTTTTTGGAGTGCTCCATGGATAGCTTCGATCCTCGCCTTATCGCTGTGCGCAGCGCTCATTTTATTGCCGGAAAATACCGCGACGCCCAACCGGGGCTGGAGGTGGTTCGCCCTTCAGACGGTCAGGCCTATGCCCAGTTGCCGATCGCCGATGCCGACCTGGTGGATGAGGCGGTGAACGATGCCTGGCAGGCGTTTAACCGAAGCGATTGGGCCAGCCGTCCGCCCCGGGAACGGGCACGGGTCATGCGTCGCTGGGCCGATCTGATCGAAGCCGATGTCGCCGTGCTGGCGCCGCTGGAAGCGGTGGGCTCGACCCGTCCGCATAAAGATGTGATCGCCTGGGACATTCCTTATGTCGCCGAGGGCATTCGTTTCTTTGCCGAACTGGCGGACAAGCACGGCGGCCAAGTCGCGGCGACCCAGACCGATCGCCTGGGCATGCAGATCGCTGAACCGTACGGCGTGATCGCCGCCATCGCGCCGTGGAATTTCCCCTTGAGCATGGCTTCATGGAAAGTCGCGCCGGCGCTGGCTGCCGGCAATGCCGTGGTGCTCAAGCCGTCGGAGCTGACGCCGTTTTCCAGCCTGCGCTTTGCCGAACTGGCGCTGCAGGCGGGCATTCCTGCCGGGATTTTCAACGTGGTTCAGGGCGATGGCCGCGTCACTGGCGACGCCTTGTGCCGTCATCCACGGGTGGGCAAGGTAACCTTTACCGGCTCCACGGCGACGGGTTCGAGCATTATGTCCACTTGTGCATTGGTAGGGCCGAAACCGGTGACGCTGGAGCTGGGCGGCAAGAGTCCGCAACTGGTGTTCGCCGATGTGCCGGACATCGCGAAAACCGCGCGCACCGTGGCGCTGGCTATCACCGGCAATGCCGGGCAGGTGTGCGTGTCTGGTTCGCGGTTGTTGATCGAGCGCTCGATCATGGAACCGTTCGTTGCGCACTTGCAGGCGTATTTCGAGGAATTGCGCCCGGGGCCGACCTGGTCGTCCGAGAGTACGCTGTCGCCGATCATTTCCCGGTTGCAGGCCAGCCGTATCGACGGCATCGTCCAGCGTTCACGCCAGGCCGGGGCCGAAGTGCTGACTGGCGGTGGTTTGTTTGAAGGGCTGGGCGGTGCCTATTACCAGCCGACCTTGCTGGCCGGCCTGGACAATCAGAACCCGGCGATCTGTGAAGAAATCTTCGGCCCGGTGCTGACGGTGCAGGCGTTCGATGACGAACAGCAGGCACTGAGCCTGGCCGCGCACGCCACCTACGGCCTGGCGGCGGGCGTGCACACCGCCGACATCAACCGCGCCCTGCGACTGGTCCGGCGGCTGGAGGCGGGCACGGTGTGGGTCAACCGCTATGGACGCAGCAACGACTACATCCTGCCGACCGGTGGCTACAAACGCTCCGGCATCGGCAAGGACCTGGGTCGCGAAGCCTTCGAAGCCAATCTGCGCTTCAAGAGTGTGCTGATCGATATCGCTGGCTAATGTCCGCCCCCTAACACCTGTGGCGAGGGAGCTTGCTCCCGCTGGGGGGCGAAGCACCCCAAATCCAACGACCACAATCCTTCAGGTAGTACGCATCAGCCGACTTTACGACTGCTTCGCAGCCGAACGGGAGCAAGCTCCCTCGCCACAGGTGATCCGTTAACCGCAGATCGTCGACGGGTTTCAAACCGCACCCAAACGGGCGCTTCCTCTGGTAAGCGCCCGTTTTCGTTCAGCCCGGCGCAGGTTCTGCCGTGAATGGGGGCGTTCGTCAGCCTCGCGTAGCCATGAAGGTCCATAAGAGCGCATAAATACGGGGGTTGCCCAAGGCTGGAGCGAGCCGCAAAGTCTGCTGAGGGGGCAGGCTAAAACGGTGGTTTGTATCAAGCAGAGGTCGCTTTTAACGCCATCTGCTGATTTCACGGTGTTGTAATGACGGTGTGCTGCAGCGTTGCATCGCCGCTCCCGAAACGCAGCGAATACCTGTCGCGCCATGACCTCAACGAACTTCAGGACCGCACTCAATGAGCTTTCTACGCCCCAAATTCATTACGTTCGACTGCTACGGTACGCTGACCAATTTCCACATGGGCACGATGACTCGCGAACTGTTCGCCGACCGCGTGGCGCCCGAGCAGATGGATCAGTTCGTCAAGGACTTCTCGGCCTATCGCCTGGACCAGGTCATGGGTGACTGGATGCCGTATGACGAAATCCTCAAGACCTCCCTGGCGCGGGTCTGCAAGCGTTGGGGTGTCGAATACCGTGGCGAAGGCCAGCTGTATTACGACGCCGTGCCGACCTGGGGCCCGCACCCGGACGTGCCGGCCGGTCTGTCGAAAATCGCCGACAAGATCCCCCTGGTGATTTTCTCCAACGCCAGCGACAGCCAGATCATGTCCAACGTCGACAAGCTCGGCGCACCGTTTCACAAGGTCTTCACCGCCGAACAGGCCCAGGCCTACAAGCCGCGCCTGGCGGCGTTCGAGTACATGCTCGACAACCTCAACTGCGGCCCGGAAGACATCTTGCATGTGTCTTCCAGTTTCCGTTACGACCTGATGCCGGCCCACGACATGAAGATCAAGAACAAGGCCTTCGTCGCCCGCGGTCACGAGGTTCCGGGCAATGCGTTCTACGGCTACCAGCAGATCACCGACATCGGTGGACTGGCGGCGCTGGTCGGCCTCTGAGTTGAACGGTAACGGCGCTCTTCACGGAATAAGGGGTTAGACATGGGCAGTGAATCCTACTGGCTCGACACCGCACCGGCCTTCACCGGTGCTCAGCTCGGCGCATTGCCCGGGCAGGTCGACGTGGCCATCGTCGGTGGCGGTTTCACCGGCCTGGCGGCGGCTCGCGCGCTGGCCTTGAAGGGCGCCAGTGTGGTGGTGCTGGAAGCCGGGAGAGTGATCGGCGAAGCCTCCGGGCGCAATGGCGGCCAATGCAACACCGGCGTTGCCCAGGACTATGCCGGGCTGAGTGCCAGCCTCGGTGCCGACAAGGCGCGGGCCTATTACCAGGCCTATGAAAACGCGGTGCAGAGCGTTGTGTCCCTGGTGGAGCAGGAGCAGATCGCTTGCGACCTCAAGCGCAACGGCAAGCTCAAACTGGCGGCCAAACCGCTGCACTACGAAGGCCTGGCGCGCACCTGCGAATTGATTCGCAAGGAGGTCGATGCCGAGGTCGAGTTGCTGAACGCCGAACAGACCCGCGCCGAAGTGAATTCGGCCCAGTTCCATGGCGGCTTGCTGCAGCGCAACGGTGTGCAGATGCATGTCGGGCGTTTCGGCGTCGGTCTGGCTGAGGCTGCGGCGCGTCACGGCGCGCTGATCTATCAAGGTACGTCGGTGACGGACTGGAAGGCCCAGGCCGGCGGTTATCGGGTCAACACCGCCAAGGGTTCTTTGCACGCCGGGCAAGTACTGCTGGCGACCGGCGCTTGTCAGCACGGTGGCCTGGGCTGGTATCGGCGGCGGATCGTGCCGGTCGGCAGTTTCGTGATCGCCACTGAGGTGCTGCCGCAGTTCCTCATCGATCAGTTGCTGCCCGGTCGGCGAGCCTATGTCACCAGTCGCATGATCGGTAACTACTTTCGCCTGACCCCGGACAACCGCTTGCTGTTCGGCGGCCGTGCGCGGTTCGCGATGTCCGACAGCGTGTCCGACGCCAAGAGCGGCAAGGTGTTGCAAGCGGCGATGGTGCAGATGTTCCCGCAGTTGGCCAAGGTGAAAATCGACTACTGCTGGGGCGGGCTGGTGGACATGACCTCCGACCGTTTGCCTCGCGCCGGTCAGCATGGCGGGGTTTATCACTCCATGGGCTACAGCGGCCATGGAGTGCAGATGTCGGTGCACATGGGCCAGGTGATGGCCGAGGTGATGGCCGGCAAAGTCGAGGCCAATCCCTGGCGCGAACTCGACTGGCCAGCGATTCCCGGGCATTTCGGCAAGCCGTGGTTCTTGCCGTTCGTGGGCGCTTACTACCGCCTCCAGGACTATTTGCATTGAGTTGATGTTGTGGCGTCACCGTCGTTTGCGTTTCCAGGACGCCCCGGACATCCGTGGGCACTCGAGCCTCATTTTTTCGACAGGTACAACTGATATGACTGACAACAAGATCGACTCGAAACTGATCTCCGGCCAGGACAGCCTGCGGGTATTCGAAGGCCTCAATCGTGGCATGTCACGCCGCCACGCCTTGCAGATGCTCGGCGTGGCGGGTGTTGCCGCAGCGGGTGCCGGCAGCCTGTTCGGCGCCGCCGGCAAACTGTTCGCCGAAGAAGCGGCGACCCCGGGCAAAGGCAAGCCGGGCGGGCGGATTCGCGTCGCCGGCATGTCCAGTTCCACCGCCGACACCCTGGACCCGGCCAAGGGCGCGCTGTCTACTGACTACGTGCGTCACTTCATGTTCTACAACGGCCTGACCCGTTTCGACAGCCACCTGGTGCCGCAACTGGAACTGGCCGAGCGCATCGATAACACCGATGCGACGCTGTGGATCATTACCCTGCGCAAGGACGTGACCTTCCACAACGGCAAGACCCTGAGCGCCGCCGACGTGGTGTTCTCGCTGGCGCGCCACAAAGACCCGCTGACCGGTTCCAAGGTCATGCCGCTGATGGCGCAGTTCGAAGAGATCAAGGCCACCGGCACCCACGAAGTGCAGATCCGCCTGAGCGCGCCGAACGCCGAGCTGCCGTCGATCCTCGCCGTGTCGCACTTGTTGATCGTTCCCGAAGGCACCACCGACTTCAACCAGGGCATCGGCACCGGGCCGTTCACGGTCAAGGAATTCAAACCGGGCGTGCGCTCGATTGCCGCGCGCAACACCGGCTACTGGAAACCGGGCCTGCCGTACCTGGACGAGATCGAATTCATCGCGATTGCCGACGAACCGTCACGAGTCAACGCATTGCTGTCGGGCGACGTGCACATGATCAACGAGGTCAACCCACGCTCGACCACACGGATCAAGGCCAGCGCCAAACACCGGGTCGTCGATGCGCCGTCGGGCAACTACACCGACTTGATCATCCGTCAGGACCAGTTGCCGGGTAAAAGCGCCGAATTCACTCAGGCGATGAAGTATTTGCTGGACCGTGAACAAGTGAAATCCGCGGTGTTCCGTGGCTTTGCCGTCGTCGGTAACGACCATCCGATTTCCCCTGGCTCGCGCTACTACAACGCCGACCTGCCGCAGCGGGCCTACGACCCGGAAAAAGCCAAATTCCTGCTGAAGAAGGCCGGCATGGAAAGCATCAGCATGCCGCTGGTGGCATCGCCTGCCGCGACCGGTTCGGTGGACATCGCCGTGCTGTTGCAGCAATCGGCGAAACAGGCCGGGCTCAAGCTCGACGTCAACCGCCTGCCCAGCGACGGCTACTGGTCCAACCACTGGATGAAGCACCCGCTGAGCTTCGGCAACATCAACCCTCGGCCGAACGCCGACGTGATGTTCTCGCAGTTCTTCCAGTCCAGCGCGCCATGGAACGAGTCGGGCTGGAAGAACGATCAGTTCGACCAACTGCTGATGCTCGCCCGCGGTGAAACCGACGACGACAAGCGCAGCAAGATGTACGCCGACATGCAGGCCCTGGTGCATGAACACAGTGGCATCGGCGTGCCGGTGTTCATCAGCAACATCGACGGTGTCGATCAGCGCATCAAGGGTTACGGCAGCAACCCCCTCGGCGGATTCATGGGCTACATGTTCGCCGAACAGGTCTGGCTCGATGCCTGATCGGCCGCACACGGGCGTCAGCGGGGCTATTGCATGAGGGTAGGGCGATGAATAGCAACACACTGTGGTTGATCGGCCGGCGCCTGGGCGCGGCGATCGTGACTTTGTTGATCGTGTCTATGGTCGTGTTTGCGATCACGGCGGTATTGCCGGGGGACGCGGCGCAACAGGCACTCGGGCAATTCGCCACGCCGGAACAGGTGGCGGCCTTGCGCCTGAAACTGGGGCTGGATCAACCCGGTGTGGTGCGTTACCTGCATTGGTTGATCAATCTGCTGAGCGGCGACATGGGGCAATCGGTGTCCAATGCCTTGCCGGTCAGCGAGCTGATGGCCGGGCGGGTGCCCAACACACTGATGCTGGCGGCCGTCACGGCGCTGGTGTCGGTGCCGGTGGCGCTGATCCTCGGCATCGGCTCGGCCATGGGCCGGGGCGGGCGCATGGACAGTTTCCTCAGCTTCATCACCCTGGCCCTGGTCGCCGTGCCGGAGTTTCTGGTGGCGACCCTGGCGGTGCTGATCTTTGCGGTGAACCTGGGCTGGCTGTCGGCGCTGTCCTATGCCAGTGACATCACCTCACCTTGGCAATTCATGCGCACCTACGCCTTGCCGGTGATGACCCTGTGCTGCGTGATTGTCGCGCAAATGGCGCGCATGACCCGGGCGGCAGTGATCGATCAGCTCGACAGCGCCTATGTGGAAATGGCCCGGCTCAAGGGCGTGAGCCCGGTGCGGATCGTGTTGCGCCATGCCTTGCCCAACGCCATCGGGCCGATTGCCAATGCCATCGCCCTGAGCCTGTCGTACCTGCTGGGCGGGGTGGTGATCGTCGAGACGATCTTCAACTACCCCGGCATCGCCAGCCTGATGGTCGATGCCGTGACCAACCGTGACATGGCGCTGGTTCAGGCCTGCACCATGCTGTTTTGTACGGCGTACCTGGGGTTGGTGCTGATTGCTGACCTGTGCGCGATTCTTTCCAATCCGAGGCTGAGAAACCAATGAACGATCTCATGGCGAAATCGGCGCCTGCCGGGCCCGAGCTGGCATTGGGCAAGGTCGCCCATGGACCGTCGTGGCTTGGCCTGGTCGGGGCGGCGATGTGTGTGATCTGGCTGCTGGTGGCTATCTTCGGTCCGTGGCTGGCGCCGCACCCGGTGGGTGAAGTGGTCTCCGATAACGTGTTCGACAGCCTCAGCGCGGCTTACCCGTTGGGCACCGATTACCTGGGCCGCGACATGCTCAGCCGCATTCTCGTCGGCGCGCGGTTCACCGTGGGCCTGGCGCTGGTTTCAGCGGTGTTGGCCAGCACGCTGGGGACCGGATGTGCGCTGCTGTCGGTGGTGTCGCCGAAATGGCTGGACGAAGTGATCAGCCGCTTGATGGATGCCTTTATATCCATCCCGAGCAAGATGCTGGCGTTGATCATGGTCTCGGCGTTCGGTTCTTCGGTGCTGTTGCTGATTTGCACCGCAGTCTTGAGTTTCACCCCAGGCGCGTTCCGCATCGCCCGCAGCATGGCGGTGAACATCGAAGCGCTGGAATACGTTCAAGTGGCCCGCACCCGTGGCGAGCGTCGGTTGTACATCGCCTGCGTGGAAATCCTGCCGAACATGCTCAACCCGGTGCTGACCGATCTGGGGCTGCGCTTCGGCTTCATCGTGCTGCTGCTCAGTGGCATGAGCTTCCTTGGCCTCGGTGTGCAACCGCCGGATGCCGACCTCGGTTCGCTGGTGCGCGAGAACATCGGCGGCCTCAATCAGGGCGCGCCAGCCATCGTGATTCCGGCGCTGGCCATTGGGACCCTGACCATTGGCGTGAATCTGTTCATCGACCGACTGTCGTCACGGCGTAGTCGACGTACGGGAGGTCATTGAAATGAGTGATTTGATTCGAGTCGAAGACCTGCGCGTGGTCGCTTGCGGCGAGCGTGGCGAAGTGGAGATCGTCAAAGGCGTGAGCTTCTCCCTGGCCAAAGGTGAAGTGCTGGCGTTGATCGGTGAGTCCGGCTCCGGCAAGACCACCATAGCGCTGGCGTTGCTCGGCTATGCCCGGCGCGGGTGCCGATTGGCGTCCGGTGTGGTGCAAGTCGGCGAGCACGACATGCTGGCGTTGAGTGAAAGCGAACTGCAAGGCCTGCGCGGCAATCGGGTGTCGTACATTGCCCAGAGCGCCGCCGCTGCGTTCAACCCGGCGAAAAAACTGATCGATCAAGTGGTGGAGGGCGCATTGATTCACGGCCTGGGTAGCCGGGCCGTGCTGGAAGCCAAAGCCATCGAACTGTTCCGCGATCTGGCCTTGCCGGACCCCGATCACATTGGCCAGCGTTACCCGCACCAAGTATCCGGCGGGCAGTTGCAACGGGTGATGGCGGCCATGGCGCTGATCAGCGATCCGCTGCTGGTGGTGCTCGACGAGCCGACCACCGCCCTCGACGTGACGACGCAGATCGACGTGCTGCGCGCTTTCAAGCGGGTGGTCCGCGAGCGAGGCGCGACGGCGGTTTATGTTTCCCATGATTTGGCGGTCGTAGCGCAAATGGCCGATCAGATTGTGGTACTCAACGGCGGACAGATTTTCGAGCAGAGCGCCACCGCGCCGCTGCTCAAGGCCCCGGCCCACGAATACACCCGCAGCCTGCTGCTGGCGGCCCGCCCGGACACGACGATCCGCCCACCTTGCGGCATCGCTGAAGAAACACCGCTGCTGACCATCCAGGGGCTGACCGCCGGATACGGCAACAAGAACCTGCAAGGCATGCCGTCGATTCGCGTGCTCGAAGACATCGACCTGACTGTGCGCCGGGGCCAGGCCATTGGCGTGATCGGCGAGTCGGGCTCCGGCAAGTCTACGCTGGCGCGGGTGGTGGCCGGGTTGCTGACGCCGGCCTTGGGCGGCCTGACCTTCGATGGCCAGCCACTGGGCGGTAGCCTGTCCGAGCGCACCGATGAACAGTTCCGCCGGATTCAGATGGTGTTCCAGAATGCCGACACTGCGCTCAACCCGATGCACAGCGTCAGCACTATTCTGAGCCGTCCGCTGAAAATGTACTTTGGCCTCAAGGGCGCAGCGCTGCGCGAGCGTATCGGCGAACTGCTGGACCTGGTGCGCTTGCCGCGCGCCATGGCCGAACGCCGTCCGAATGAACTCTCCGGCGGGCAAAAACAGCGGGTCAACCTGGCCCGAGCCCTGGCGGCCAAACCGGACCTGATCCTCTGCGACGAGGTGACCTCGGCGCTGGACACCGTGGTCGGCGCGGCGATTCTCGAACTGCTGCGCGACCTGCGTCAGCAACTGGGCATGTCGTATCTGTTCATCAGCCATGACATTTCCACGGTACGCGCGCTGTGCGACGACATTGTGGTGATGTACAGCGGCCACAAGGTTCAGGCCGGCAGCCGGCAGGCGTTTTCCCAGGCACCGTTCCATCCGTACACCGACCTGTTGATCCATTCGGTGCCGGAACTGCGTCAGGGCTGGCTGGAAAACTGCGGCACCACGTGCGGCGCGCTGCCGCCAATCGGCGTCAGGGCCAATGTGCCGGAACTGTGCACCTTTCTCAGTCGCTGTCCGGTGCGGGTCGACGGCCTGTGCAATCGCACCGCGCCGAACCGGCGGATCATCGACGGCGGTAGCGAAATTCTTTGTCATCACGACAGTGCCGAGTTGCTGAAAACACAGCAGGGTTTATCCACCATGAGCCTGGGAGCTTATGCATGAAAGGGCGTTTTGTGAGGCTGGCCGAGCAGGGCCGGCCGACCGTCAAGCTGACGGTGGACGGTTCGCCCATTGAGGCATTGCAGGGCGACACATTAATGGTCGCGTTGCTGACCCAGGGCTCGGCGCTGCGCCAATCGGAATTCGACTCGGGCCGCCGCGCCGGTTTCTGCCTGATGGGCGCCTGCCAGGATTGCTGGGTCTGGACCCGCAGTGGCGAGCGTTTGCGCGCCTGTTCCAATGAAGTCCGCGAAGGGCTGGACATCGTCACCACACAACCGGAGGCAATATGGCCACTGCACGGCTGAGCGCTCAACGAGTGGTTATTGTCGGTGCCGGACCGGCCGGCATCCGCTGTGCCGAAACGCTGCTGGCGGCTGGCTTGAAACCGATCCTGATCGATGAGAATCGCCGGGATGGCGGGCAGATCTACCGGCGCCAGCCCGAAGGTTTTACCCGGGACTACGCCACCTTGTATGGCACCGAAGCGGCCAAGGCCAAGAGTCTGCACCAGAGTTTCGACCGATTGCGCGGGCAAATCGACTACCGCCCCGACACGCTGGTGTGGAACCTGACGCCGGGGCAATTGTGCTGCGTCAGCCAGGGCAAGCACTCGACGGTGGACTACGATGCGCTGATCCTCTGCACCGGTGCCACCGACCGCTTGATGCCGATCGAAGGCTGGCAGTTGGCAGGCACCTACAGCCTTGGCGGGGCGCAAATCGCGCTCAAGTCCCAGGCGGTTTCCATCGGCCACCGCGTGGTGTTCATGGGCAGCGGGCCGTTGCTGTATCTGGTCGCCAGCCAATACGTCAAAGCAGGCGCCAATGTGGCGGCGGTGCTCGACACTTCACCCCTCAACAAGCGCATCGCGGCAGTGCCGAAGCTGATGGCGCGTCCGGGATTGCTGTTCACCGGGATGAAGTTACTGGCGCAGTTGTATCGGGCGAAAATCCCGGTGCATCTGGGGATTTCGCCGCTTCAGGTGCAAGGCGACGCGGCCAGTGGCGTCAGCGGTGTGCGGGTGCGTACCGCGCGCGGTGAGACGTTAACGGTGGACTGTGATGCTGTGGCGTTGGGTTATCACTTGCGCCCGGAAACCCAACTGGCCGATCTGGCCGGTTGTCGCATGCGCTTCGATGAGGCGTCCAGCCAGTGGTGGCTGGCCGTCGATGAAGACGGCCGCACCTCGGTCAACGGTGTGTATGCCGCCGGGGACGGTTCGAAGATTCGCGGCGCCGATGCCGCCGAGCACGCCGGGCGCCTGGCGGCCATGGCGTTGCTGGAAGATCTGCAGCAACCGGTGAACGCCGGTTTGCGCGACGAACAACGCCACGCGCTGGCGGTGATGGATGAGTTTCGCCTCGGTCTGGCCAAGGCGTTTCCCTGGCCGGCGGATCAAGCCAAAGCCTTGCCGGACTCAGCCATCGTCTGTCGCTGCGAGATGATCAGCGCCGGCGAGTTGCGCCGTACCGTGAGCGAGAAGGGGGCCTGTGAAGTCAATCGGGCCAAGGCCTTCAGCCGGGTCGGCATGGGCCGCTGCCAGGGGCGTTATTGCTCCCAGGCCGGGGCCGAAGTGATCGCGGCGGCGGCAGGCGTCAGTGTGCAACAGGTCGGTCGGCAGCGTGGACAGGCACCGGTCAAACCCCTTTCGATGCTCACCGAGGAGGTGTCGCCATGACGCTACACAAAGCCGATGTAGTGATTGTCGGCGGCGGCCTGATGGGCTCGGCGGCGGCGTTTTTCCTGCGCCAGCGCGGGCAGTCGGTGATTCTGCTGGAGCGCGACCAGATCGGTCAGTACGCCAGCGGGGTGAACTTCGGCAACGTCCGGCGGCAGGGGCGCTTCCTTGGCCAACTGGAGTTGGCCAACCGTTCCTGGGCGCTGTGGAAACGCTTGCCAGAGCTGATCGACGACGATCTCGAATTCATTGCCAGCGGGCACATGCGTGTGTGTTATCGCGAGGATGAAATTCCCGAACTGGAAGCCTACGCGGCGGCGCCCGAGGCGGCGCAACTGGATTTGAAGATCTATCGTGGCGCCGAGCTGCACCAGCGCTTTCCGTTCCTCGGGCCGGACGTGAAGGGCGGTTCTTACGCGCCCCACGATGGCCATGCCAACCCGCGTCTGGCCGCACCGGCGTTTGCCCGGGCTGCCCGCCGCCTCGGGGCGCGGATCGAGGAACAGACTGAAGTCGCCGAGGTGCAGAAAATTGCCGGCGAGTTCACGGTGACCACCACCGACGGTCGCCAGTTCGCCGCCGAGCGCTTGCTGATCACCGCCGGCGCCTGGGGCCAGAAACTCTCGGCGCAGTTCGGCGAACCGGTGCCGCTGGATACCAACGGCCCACAAATGGCCGTGACCGAACCGGTGCCGTACGCCTTGCCAACGGTGATCGGCGTGTACACCAAGATCCCCGAAGAAGTGATCTACTTCCGCCAGATCCCGCGTGGCAACATCATCATCGGTGGCGGCTACCGCAGCAAACCGGACATGCTCAACCGCCGCGCCTATGTCGAGCCGCGCAGCATTCTCAATCAGATGGACCAGATGCGTCGCCTGCTGCCAGGCGTCGGCAACCTGAACATCATCCGCGTGTGGAGCGGCATTGAAGGCTACTTGCCCGATTCCCTGCCGGTGATGGGCCCCAGCGGCAACGTTGACGGTTTGTACTACGCGTTCGGCTTCTGCGGTCATGGCTTCCAGCTCGGCCCCGGTGTCGGCGACGTGATGGCCGAATTGATCAGCACCGGCAGCACCAGCACTTCGATTGAGCCGTTCTCGATCCGCCGGTTCACCCCTTCATCCGAGCAACGGACAACTGAGCAAAGGAGCAGGGCCTCATGAAACCCCGTGTACTGGATATTCTCAAACGCCTGATGGCCTTCGACACCGTGTCTTCAGAGTCGAACATGGCCCTGATCGAGTACGTACGCGACTTGCTGCTGACCAAGGGCATCGAGTCACTGATCGTCAAGGACGAAACGGGTAAAAAGGCCAACCTGTTCGCCAGCACCGGCCCTAAAGAGTTACCAGGCATTCTGTTGTCCGGCCACACCGACGTAGTGCCGGCGGCAGGCCAGGCCTGGACCTTGCCGGCGTTTGAGGCGACGGTGCAGGACGGGCGGATCTACGGGCGCGGCAGTTGCGACATGAAGGGGTTTATCGCGTTGGCCATCGACGCCATGCTCGATGCCGCCGACCATTCGTTGAGCCGACCGCTGCAAATAGCTTTGTCCCATGACGAAGAGACCGGCTGCGTCGGTGTACGCCGTTTGCTCGACGTGCTGCACCTGGCGCCGGTACGGCCGTTTCTGTGTCTGATCGGTGAGCCGACCAACATGCAGTTCGTGCTGGGGCACAAGGGCAAGGGGTCTTACCGCACTTATTGCCGTGGCCTGGAAGCGCATTCCTCGTTGGCGCCGCGTTCGGTCAATGCGATTCACGTGGCCTGCGATTTCATCGCGGCTCTGCGTCAGAGCCAGCAACACCTGCAAGAGCAGGGCGCGCAGGATGCCGATTACGACGTGCCTTACAGCACCGTGCACGTCGGGCAGATTGTCGGCGGCAAGGCGCTGAACATCGTGCCGAACCTGTGCACCCTGGATTTCGAGGTGCGTAACTTGCCGGCGGACGATCTGGACCAGTTCCTGGAGCAGATGCGCGAGCGTGCCGAAGTGATCGTGCGCGAGGCGAAAAAGCTGTCCAGCGTGGCAGACATCGAGATCGAAACCCTCAACGTCTATCCGGGCCTCGATACCCATCCGAGCGTCGAAGCGGTGCGCTTCCTGAAAAACTTCGCCGCCCCGGACACCGGCACCGCCAAAGTCTCGTTCGGCACCGAGGGCGGGCTGTTCAAGCAGCGTCTGGATGTACCGGTGGTGGTCTGCGGCCCAGGCTCGATCGAACAGGCGCACAAGCCGGACGAGTTCATCGAGATCAGCCAGATGCAGGCTGGGGAGCGGTTTCTGGAGGGATTGCTGGGCTCCCTGAAACTTTGAAATAGTCACGATCTTTTGATTTCTGCTTGCCGGTAGAGCCTGCCGTCCCACCGCGAATTTCAGCATCCAACACTGCCCATCAAACGCTTTCAGCATCCTTATCCGTGGCACCTCCCTAGACTGGAAATGTCTCGGATCAGGACTCGACCATGCTCAAGAATCGTTTGAAAGACCCCAGCCTTCTGGCAGAACTCGCTTATGTGGACGGGCAGTGGATCGGCGCCGATAACGCCGCGACCCTGGACGTCATCGACCCGGCCACCGGCCAGTTGCTTGCCCGGGTGCCGGCCATGCAGGGCGCAGAAACCCGACGCGCCATCGAAGCCGCCGAGCGGGCCTGGCCCGCGTGGCGCACACGCCCGGCAGCAGAACGGGCGGCGCTGCTGGAGCGCTGGTATCAGGCGATGATCGATAACCTCGACGACCTCGCCTTGATCATGACCTGCGAGCAGGGCAAACCGCTGAACGAAGCCAAGGGTGAAATCCGCTACGGTGCCGGGTTCGTCAAATGGTTCGCCGAAGAGGCCCGCCGGGTTTATGGCGAAACCATGCCGGCCCCCAGCGGCGACCGCCGCCTGCTGACCCTCAAGCAACCGGTCGGTGTGTGTGCCGCGATCACCCCATGGAATTTCCCCAACGCGATGATCACCCGCAAGTGCGCGCCGGCCCTGGCCGCCGGGTGCCCGATCATCGTCAAACCCTCGGACCTGACCCCGCTGTCGGCCCTGGCCCTGGCGGTACTCGCCGAACGCGTCGGCATTCCGGCCGGGGTGTTCAATGTGCTGACCGGCATGCCCGCCGGCATCGGCGAAGAACTGACCGGCAACCCGACGGTGCGCAAGATCTCCTTCACCGGCTCCACCGCGGTCGGTCGACTGCTGATGCGCCAGAGTGCCGAACACATCAAGCGCTTGAGTCTGGAGTTGGGCGGCAACGCGCCATTCATTGTGTTCGACGACGCCGACCTGGAGCAGGCGGTAACCGGGATCATGCTCAGCAAATTCCGCAACGCCGGGCAGACCTGCGTCTGCGCCAACCGCATTCTGGTGCAGGATGGCATCTACGAACGTTTCGCCCAGCGACTGGTGGAGGAGGTGGGCAAACTCAAGGTCGGCAATGGCCTGGACGCCGACGTGACCATCGGCCCGCTGATCAACCCGGCGGCGGTGAGCAAGGTCGCCCGGCACATCGACGATGCCCTGAGCCAGGGCGCGCGTTTGCTCTGCGGCGGCATTCCCGAGGGTGACAACCAGTTCGTTCAGCCGACCGTCCTTGGCGACACCCACGCCGACATGTTGCTGGCCAACGAAGAAACCTTCGGCCCGGTGGCGCCGTTGATGCGGTTTACCTCTGAGGCCGAAGCGCTTGCGTTGGCCAATGCCACGCCTTTTGGTCTGGGTGCCTACTATTTCACTCAGGATTTACGCCGGTCCTGGCGGTTCGGCGAGGCGCTGGAGTTCGGCATGGTCGGCCTCAACACCGGGATCATTTCCATGGAAGTCGCGCCGTTCGGCGGCATCAAACAGTCGGGGCTGGGCCGTGAAGGCAGCAAGTACGGCCTGGATGAATACCTTGAAGTCAAAGCCTTCCACATCGGTGGGCTGTAACCCGGCAACGATTGCACTGTCATTTTGCGAGGCATGATTGATGAGTAAACCATTCAGAATCGCCGCGATTGCCGGCGATGGTATCGGTAAGGAAGTCCTGCCCGAAGGCTTGCGGGTACTGGAGCAGGCCGCGAAGAAGTGGCAGTTGGAGTTGAGCATCGAAGTGCTCGACTGGGCCCACTGCGATTACTACCTGGAACACGGGCAGATGATGCCCGACGACTGGTTCGACCAGCTCAAGGGTTTCGACGCGATCTACTTTGGCGCCGTCGGCTGGCCAGACAAGGTGCCGGACCATATTTCCCTGTGGGGCTCGCTGCTGAAGTTTCGTCGCGACTTCGACCAATACGTGAACATTCGCCCGGTACGTCTGTTTCCCGGCGTGCCGTGCCCGCTGGCCGGGCGCAAACCGGGGGACATCGATTTCGTGGTGATCCGCGAGAACACCGAAGGCGAGTATTCCTCGGTCGGCGGCAAGATGTTCGAAGGCACCGAGCATGAGTTCGTGCTGCAAGAGTCGGTGTTCACCCGACGCGGCGTGGACCGGATTCTCAAGTTCGCCTTCGACCTGGCCCAGACCCGACCGCGCAAACGCCTGACGGCGGCAACCAAGTCCAACGGGATTTCCATCAGCATGCCGTACTGGGACGAACGCACGGCATTGATGGCCGCGCAGTACCCGGACATCACTTGGGACAAACAGCACATCGACATCCTGTGCGCGCGTTTTGTACTGCAACCGGACCGGTTCGATGTGGTGGTGGCGTCGAACCTGTTCGGCGACATTCTGTCCGACCTCGGCCCGGCCTGCGCCGGCACCATTGGCATTGCACCGTCGGCCAACCTCGATCCCG
Source organism: Pseudomonas sp. Pseusp18 (assembly GCF_059506005.1). Taxonomy (NCBI): domain Bacteria; kingdom Pseudomonadati; phylum Pseudomonadota; class Gammaproteobacteria; order Pseudomonadales; family Pseudomonadaceae; genus Pseudomonas; species Pseudomonas sp. Pseusp18. Next base: position 3,205,440 of record NZ_CP169240.1, on the reverse strand, counting down.
AGCGGCGTTTTCCATCGCTGTTCGAACCGGTGCACGGCTCGGCCCCGGACATCTACGGGCGCAACATCGCCAACCCGATCGCGATGATCTGGTCCGGTGCGTTGATGCTGGATTTTCTGGGCAATGGCGATGAGCGTTATCGCGCCGCGCACGACGGGATTCTGCAGGCGATCGAACGGGTGATTGCAGAAGGGCCAATCACCCCGGACCTGGGCGGGCAGGGCTCGACTCAGGAGGTCGGCAAGGCGATCGCGCAAGCGCTTTAAAGCCTGCGACGCACTCCTTGTGTAGCAGCTGTCGAGCCTGCGAGACTGCGTTCGGCTGCGCAGCAGTCGTGAAATCAGGCACTGCGGTGTTTCAGCTAAACCGTGGACAGGATTTACGACGACTTCGTCGCCGATCGCAGCCTCGCAGGCTCGACAGCTGCTACGGCCGAACGCAAGGGATCAGTCTTCCTTGCGAATCGTGGCCACGTCATCGGCGCGGACTTTCACTTTCGCCCCGGAAATATCTTCGAACTCGAAGAAGCCATCCTTGCCCTTGGTGTTCGGCATGTCCTTGGTCAAATACTGGGTGCCGTTCTGCAGGGTCACGACCGTTGGCGTCGAGCAACCGGTCAGGGCCAGAAGGGCCGCTACCACCAGGGGCAAACCCAGAGTCTTGATATTCATACACACCTCCATCACTCAATAAAAACAATGCGAACGCCTCATTCGAGATCAATCCTCACTGTGCTTCTAACGCGGTTGGTGCGATGGAATGGCAGAAAGTTCGATGGTCACCCGAAAATTGCCCGATAGCGTCGCCACTTATCCTTTTCCGTTTGCACCGGGTGGGGCATAGCTGGTATCTGTACGCATAACCAGTATTCGCTTGCCATGGCCCGATTGCCCGTGATTGTAAATCCGCTCGATGACCCGTTCTATTACTTGAACAACTTCATGCAAGTGCTTGATTGGCTTGAGCATCGTTATGCTGATGTACTCAGCATCGAAGAGCAGGACTTCATCCGCGACTTCAATCGACTGCCCCGCGAGTCCCAGGCTTTGTTGGTCAGATTGGTGATGCGCAAGGGCGTGCATTTCAGGGCCGGCAAACTGAGTTACGTCGAAATCGGCGACATCGCTAGCGCCGCGGTGCCGCTCCTGGCCCTGGGCTGGATTGACGAGCAGTTGCCGCTGCCTGTCGAGGAGGTGTTCGAGGTGCTGCTCAAGGCCGAGATTCTCCAGTGTTTTGGCGACGCCATCGATCAACCGAAAGGCAAAAAGAGCGATTGGCTGCCGGCCCTGAGCGAGCAGTTTCCTGAAGAGCAAAGTTTTGCCCAGTGGTGCCCGGCACTGGATGACCGACTGTTCAGCCTGACCGTCATGGGCCTGTGCGACCGGTTGCGCCTGATGTTCTTCGGCAATCTTTACCAGGACTGGTCGGAATTCGTTCTGGCTGACCTCGGCATCTACACCTACGAGAAAGTCGAGTTTTGCGCCGAGTCCCGCGGCTTGCGCAGTCGCGAAGACGTCGACGCCTGCCTGTTCCTGCACAGCTGTCAGCAGTATTTCGAGGCCGGTGAAGAGGTGGCGGTGGTTGTCGAGCAGATCAACAAGCTGGAACTCGCCAATCCCTGGCTGCAAAGACGTCGGGCCAAACTGCTGTTCCAGATCGCTCAGCACTGCGAACGCATGGCGGATTTTTCCACCGCCCTGAGCCTCTACCGCGATTGCGCCTATCCCGGCGCACGCCTGCGGCTGATTCGCGTGCTGGAGCGCTGTGGTGAATTTCAACTGGCCATGGATTTGGCGAGCCACGCCGAGCAAACCCCGGAAAGCGCCACCGAACATCAGCATTTATTGCGTGTGCTGCCCAGGCTGCGGCGCAAACTGGGCGGGCCGCCGATCAAGCGGCCAGCCCCTCGGCCCATGCAGCGCCTGGACCTGCAATTGCCCAGGCACGACCCGGCATTGTCGGTGGAGTATTACGTTCAGGCGCATCTGGCGGACGAGGCGGCACCGGTGCATTACGTCGAGAACAGCCTGATCAACTCGCTGTTCGGGTTGCTGTGCTGGCCGGCGATCTTCGCCCCGTTGCCGGGGGCGTTTTTTCACCCGTTCCAGCGCGGCCCGGTGGACCTGCACAACGAAGACTTTCATGCCCGGCGCGCGGATCTGTTCCAGGCCTGCCTCGCCGAACTCGATGACGGGCGTTACGCCCAGACCATCCGCGAGCGTTACAACGCCAAGTGGGGCGTGCAGTCGCCGTTCGTATTCTGGGGCGCGCTGAGCGAGGAGCTGCTGGAGCAGGCGCTCGACTGTCTGCCCGCCGAACACCTCAAGCACTGGTTCAATCGACTGCTGCTCGACATCAAGGCCAACCGCGCCGGCATGCCGGACTTGATCCAGTTCTGGCCGCAACACAAAACCTACCGAATGATCGAAGTCAAAGGCCCCGGCGATCGCCTGCAAGACAACCAATTGCGGTGGCTGGAGTTCTGTCATGAGCACCAGATGCCGATTGCCGTTTGCTACGTGCAATGGGTGGAGCAGGGCGCTTGAGCTACAGCATCGCGGTGCGGGCGTTGTGTGAATTCACCGCCAAGGTCGGCGACCTCGACCTGCGCTTCACCCCGTCGCCAACCGCGCTGGAAGGCATTGTCGGCCATCGCACCGTGGCGTCACGACGCAGCGAGGGTTACCAGAACGAGGTCGCACTTGAGGGCCAGTATCGAACCTTGAGCGTGAAAGGCCGGGCGGACGGCTACGATCCGGCGCAAAACTGCCTCGAAGAAGTCAAAACCTACCGGGGCGACGTGAGTAAGCAACCGGCCAACCACCGGCAGTTGCACTGGGCGCAGGCGAAAGTCTATGGCTGGTTGATGTGTCAGAAACTGGATTTGGCGCAGATCGACCTGGCGCTGGTGTACTTCGACATCGTCAGCGAGAAGGAAACCCGTCTGGTCGAGGCCTTCAGCGCCGCCGACTTGCAGCTGTTCTTCGAGCACCACTGCGGGTTGTTCCTGCACTGGGCCGAGCAGGAAATGGCCCATCGCGAAGGGCGCAATCTGGCGGCTCAACAGCTGGGCTTCCCCCATGCCGATTTTCGCCCCGGCCAACGGCATCTGGCCGAGTCGGTGTTCAAGGCGGTCAGCACTGGCCGCTGCCTGATGGCCCAGGCACCGACCGGTATCGGCAAGACCATCGGCACGCTGTTCCCGATGCTCAAGGCCCTGGCGCCGCAGCAGTTGGACAAGGTGTTTTTCCTCACGGCGAAAACCCCGGGGCGCAAATTGGCGCTGGACGCCGCTCAGGTGATCCTCGACAGCGCCGATACGCAACCGTTGCGAGTCCTCGAGATGATCGCCCGGGACAAGGCTTGCGAGCACCCGGACAAGGCCTGTCATGGCGAATCCTGCCCGTTGGCGCAGGGTTTTTATGATCGTCTGCCGGACGCGCGTCAGGCCGCCAGTCAATTGCGCCTGTTGAACCAGAGTGCCTTGCGCGAGGTTGCCCTGCAGCACGAGGTTTGCCCTTATTACTTGAGCCAGGAAATGGCCCGCTGGGCGGACGTGGTGGTCGCCGACTACAACTACTATTTCGACTTCAGCGCGTTGTTGTTCGGGCTGGCCCAGGTCAATAACTGGAACGTCGCGGTGCTGGTGGACGAGGCCCACAACCTGGTGGAGCGCGGCCGGCAGATGTACAGCGCCAGCCTCGACCAGGCGACTTTGAACGGCGTACGAAAAACCGCGCCTGAGTCGTTGAAGAGATCCTTGCAGCGAGTCAATCGTGAATGGAATGCCTTGCACGATCAGCAACTCGGCCCCTATCAGGCGTACGACAAAGCGCCGGAAAAACTGCTTCAGGCCTTGTCCTTGTGCTGCGCGAGCATCGGTGACTACCTGAATGATCACCCTCAGGGGCTGGACAGCGGGTTGCAGAATTTTTACTTCGACATGCTGCAATTCGGCCGCGTGGCTGAACTGTTCGACGAGCATTTTCTATTCGACATCAGCAAGCGCGACCTCGAGCGCAAGCGCAATCTGTCGCAGCTGTGCCTGCGCAATGTGGTACCCGCCGGTTTCATCCGCCCGCGCCTGACTGCAGCGCGCAGCACGGTGCTGTTTTCCGCGACCCTGAGCCCTCGGCATTACTACGCCGACTTGCTGGGCACTCCGGCGAATACGGTGTGGATCGATGTGGAATCGCCATTTCACGCCGATCAGCTGCAAGTGCACATCGTCAGCCAGATTTCCACGCGGTTCGTTCACCGTCAGGCCTCCCTTGCGCCCATCGTCGAGCTGATCGCCAAACAGTTCAGCCAGCGTCCGGGCAACTACCTGGCGTTTTTCAGCAGCTTCGACTATTTGCAGCAAGTGGCGCAGTTGCTGGCCGAGCGGTATCCGCAGATCACGCTGTGGTCGCAGTCCCGGGGCATGGGGGAAGCGCAGCGTCAGGACTTTCTCGACCAGTTCACCGCCGACGGGCAGGGCATCGGCTTTGCGGTGCTGGGTGGCGCGTTCGGTGAAGGCATCGATTTGCCCGGCGCCCGCTTGATTGGCGCCTTCATCGCCACCCTGGGGCTGGCGCAACTCAATCCGGTCAACGAACAGCTGAAACAGCGCATGGCGGCGATTTTCGGTGCCGGTTATGACTACACCTACCTGTTTCCAGGTCTGCAGAAAGTGGTGCAGGCGGCGGGGCGGGTGATCCGTACCCGGGAAGATCAAGGGGTGGTGATGCTGATCGACGACCGGTTTGGCGAGAGTAAGGTCAAGCAATTACTGCCGCGTTGGTGGTCCGTTGAGCTGACACATTTTTCTTCTGGCTTGTAGGAGTTTTTACCTTGTAAAACAGTGACATATCTTGAAAGACACGCTCATTTGAACAAACAACGAAACACCGCTTTATTCAAAGGGCAGGCAATCACTTTCAAGCGAATCTTTGATAAGGAAATCAAGGTATGTCAGTAGCACCGAATTACGCTTATACGCCAGAACAAGTCATCGCAGCGTTCACTGAAATCACCACCACATTATTCAGTGGCATCACCGCCGAAACACTCCCCAAAATGCTGATTGTCGCGGGGGTACAGGGCTCGGGTAAAACCTATTTGCTGGAAAAAAGCCTTTTGCCCACCAAGCGCTATGCCAATTATGTCCGGCTGTACTTGCCCGAATACCGAAAAAAACACCCTCAATACGCAGAAATGATCAAACTCGGTGTCCTGCACGCTTATGAACATACGGAGGCTTTTGTCCGGGATGTGAGCACGAAGATCTTCACCGAGGCGTTTAAAAACAAATACAACATCATCATGGAATGTGCATTCGACAGCATCGATTTCGCGGCTTTCCCACCGACGGCGACGGCTGCCGGCTACCAGTTCGAAACTCACATCGTCGCCTGCAATCAGGAGTTCGCTCATGTATCGAGCATCAAAAGAGCACTGAAAAGCCTGGAAGATCAGGAAATGGAAAGATTTCTCCCGGCATCAAGGCTGGAGGCCAGCATGATATATGCACAAGCGATCATCCCGGCCTTCGAGACAGCCGCAAAGGCGATCAGCGGCTCGCAAATCATCTTGTACGAGCGTGGGTTTGGTGGTTTGAAAGACCGTGTCTTGCGCGCTCAGAGCACCTACACCAAGGCCGCCAACGGAACGATCGATTCGACGACACTCAACACGCTTTTTTCGCACGGCGTCTATTCCGGCATCATCGACAAGCATGTCTTCGCGATGACCGACCGGGACGAAATGGTCAAAGAGTGTCATGTGGCGTTGCATAAGTCCCGGACTCATGCCCGCTATGTCCCGAACTTCGTCTACAACGAGCTGTACGCCTACATCGTCAAATACGTATACCGATAATCCGCCCTGTAGGAGCTCAGCTCCTACAGTTTATCCGTGTTGCCGCACGAGTCAGCGGTTGCGCAAACTACGCTCCATCCGCGCAATCCCTTCTTCCAGCAACGCCCGTGGGCAGCCGAAGTTCAGGCGCACGAATTGCTGGGCGTGATCGCCGAAATCCAGCCCGGCGCTCAGTCCGACTTTGGCCTGTTCGAGGAAGAATTGCTGCGGGTTGTCCAGCCCCAGTGCCGTGCAATCGAGCCACGCCAGATAAGTGCCCTGGGGCACGTTCATGGTCACGCCCGGCAGCCGCGTGCGAACTGCTTCCACCAGATAGTCCCGATTGCTTTGCAGGTAGGCCATGAGTTCGGTCAGCCATGGGTGGCCTTCGCTGTAGGCGACGCGGGTGGCTTCCAGGCCCAGCGGGTTGACGCTGTCGACCATGCCGCAGCGGGCATGGTTGACGCGATGGAGCAGCGCTGCGTCTTGAATGATCATGAACGCAGTCTTCAGGCCAGCGATGTTGTAGGCCTTGCTGGCCGACATCAAGGTGATGGTGCGCTTGGCGATCTGCGGGCTGAGCGAGGCGGTCGGAATATGCACGCGCCCATCGAAGCACAGCTCGGAATGGATCTCGTCGGAGATGATCCAGGCATCCTGTTCCAGGCAGATGTCGGCGACCGCTTGCAGTTCCTCCCGAGGGAAGACCTTGCCCAGCGGGTTATGCGGGTTGCTCAGCAACAGCGCGCCGCCTCCTTGCAGTGCCTGGCGCAAGGCATCGAGTGGCGTGGCGTACGTGCCATCGGCCAGCACGTTGAAATCCAGTTCGACCTTGTTCAGCTGCCAGTGGCCCGGCGCATGGCGCAGCGGCGGATAGTTCGGCGTTTGCACGACCACGTTCTGTTGCGGCTGAACCAGTGCATGCAGGGCCATGTTGAAGCCTGATTCGATACCCGGCAGAAACACCAGTTCCTGGGGCTGCACACGCCAGGCGTACTTGTCCCACAGGTCGGCGACGATGGCGTCACGCAAGTCATCCTGGGCCACGCTGTAACCGAGCATCGGGTGTTCCAGGCGTTTTTGCAGGGCCTGAATGATCGCCGGCGGCGCGGCGAAGTCCATGTCGGCGACCCACATCGGCAACACGTCGGCCAGGTAGCGGCTCCACTTGGTACTGCCGGTGCCATGGCGGTCGAACACCTGATCAAAATCGAAAGTCATGCTCAGTCTCATAAAAGGCAGAGGGGGTAATCCGGCGGCCATGATAAGCGCCAACCTTCACCGCTGGCGAGTTGTGCAACGGAGCATGACCGGCAAGCCGCCGACGGTCGGTTTTCAGACCGCACAGCACAACATTGTCTAAAGTTCTAATTGGCGGTAGTTCCGTTGCCGTCACCGTGATCGTCCAGAAAAACCCGGCCAACGCACCGGGTTTCCACCTGATCAGGAGTGCACGATGGACCTCAACCGTCGTCAGTTCTTCAAGGTCGCTGGTCTCGGCCTTGCAGGATCCACCCTTGGCGCGCTGGGCATGGCCCCGACGCCAGCCTTCGCCGAACAAGTGCGTCATTTCAAGCTCGCCCATACCCATGAAACCCGCAACACCTGCCCGTACTGCTCGGTCGGCTGCGGCTTGATCATGTACAGCCAGGGCGACAATGCGAAGAATGTCGCCCAGAGCATCATTCACATCGAAGGCGATGCCGACCACCCGGTCAATCGCGGCACCCTCTGCCCAAAAGGCGCAGGCCTGCTCGACTTCATTCACAGCCCCAGCCGTCTGCAATACCCGCAGGTGCGCAAGCCCGGCACCAAGGAGTGGACGCGGATCTCCTGGGATGAAGCGCTGGACCGTATCGCCGACCTGATGAAGGCCGACCGTGATGCCAACTTCATCGAGAAGAACGCCCAGGGGCAAACGGTGAACCGCTGGCTGACCACCGGTTTCCTCGCGGCCTCGGCCTCGTCCAACGAAGCGGGTTACATCACCCACAAGGTCATTCGCAGTCTGGGCATGCTGGGGTTCGATAACCAGGCACGTGTCTGACATGGCCCGACGGTGGCAAGTCTTGCCCCGACGTATGGCCGTGGTGCCATGACCAACCACTGGACCGATATCGCCAACGCGAATCTGGTTCTGGTGATGGGCGGCAACGCAGCAGAAGCGCATCCTTGCGGTTTCAAATGGGTGACCGAAGCCAAAGCCCACAACAAGGCACGGCTGATTGTGGTCGACCCGCGCTTCACCCGTACGGCCTCGGTAGCGGACTATTACGCACCGATCCGCACCGGCACCGACATCGCCTTCATGGGCGGGCTGATCAATTACCTGTTGACCGAAGACAAGATCCAGCACGAATACGTGCGGGCCTATACGGACGTGTCGTTCATCGTCAAGGCCGGCTACGGTTTCGAGGACGGCTTGTTCAGCGGTTACGACGCGAGCAAGCGCAGCTACACCGACAAGTCCGGCTGGGGGTATGAGATCGGCGAGGACGGCTTTGCCAAAGTCGACCCGACCTTGCAGGACCCACACTGCGTCTATCAATTGATGAAGCAGCATTACAGCCGCTACACCCTGGAGCTGGCCAGTCAGGTCTGTGGCATGCCCACCGACGCGATGAAGAAAATCTGGGAAGAGATTGCTACGTGTGCGCAACCGGGCAAGACCATGACCATTCTCTATGCCCTGGGCTGGACCCAGCACTCGATCGGCTCGCAGATGATCCGCAGCGCGGCGATGGTGCAACTATTGCTGGGCAACATCGGCATGCCGGGCGGAGGCGTCAACGCATTGCGCGGGCACTCCAACATCCAGGGCCTGACCGATCTCGGCTTGCTGTCCAACCTGCTACCCGGTTACCTGACCCTGCCATCCGAAAGCGAACAGGACTACAACGCCTACATCGCCAAGCGCGCACTCAAACCGCTGCGTCCCGGGCAGATGTCCTATTGGCAGAACTACGGCAAGTTCCATGTCAGCCTGATGAAAGCCTGGTATGGCGCCAATGCCACCGCCGAGAATAACTGGGGCTACGACTGGCTGCCGAAACTGGACATTCCCGGCTACGACATCCTGAAAATGTTCGACATGATGGGCAAGGGCCAGGTCAACGGCTACATGTGCCAGGGCTTCAACCCGATTGCCGCCTTGCCGGACAAGAACCGGGTGATGAAGGCTCTGGCCAAACTCAAGTGGCTGGTGGTGATGGACCCGCTGGCCACCGAAACCTCGGAGTTCTGGCGCAACGTCGGGCCTTACAACGATGTGCAGACGGCCGACATCCAGACCGAAGTCATCCGTCTGCCCACCACCTGTTTCGCCGAAGAAAACGGCTCGCTGGTCAACAGCGGCCGCTGGCTGCAATGGCACTGGAAGGGGGCCGACGGCCCGGGACAGGCGCGCACCGACGTGAAAATCATGGCCGAGCTGTTCATGCGCCTGCGTCAGCGCTATCAGGCCAATGGTGGCGCCTGGGCCGAGCCGATCCTCAAGCTCGACTGGCCGTACAAGATCCCCGATGACCCGACGCCGGAAGAACTGGCCCGGGAATTCAACGGCTACGCCATCGCCGATGTCACCGACGCTTCGGGCGCGGTGGTCAAGGCCGGTCAGCAGCTGTCCGGTTTCGCCCAACTCAAGGACGATGGCAGCACGGCCTCCGGTTGCTGGATCTTCTGCGGCAGTTGGACCGAGCAGGGCAACAACATGGCCCGTCGTGACAACAGTGATCCTTACGGCATGAAGCAGAACCTCGGCTGGGCCTGGGCCTGGCCGGCGAACCGACGGATTCTCTACAACCGCGCCTCTTGCGACCCCCAAGGCAAACCGTGGGATGCGAAAAAACGGCTGGTGTGGTGGAACGGCAAGGTCTGGACTGGCACCGACGTGCCCGACTACAAGGTCGATGTGCCGCCGGAAGCCGGGATGAACCCGTTCATCATGAACCCCGAAGGCGTGGCGCGGTTCTTCGCCCTCGACAAGATGAATGAAGGGCCATTCCCCGAACACTATGAACCGTTCGAGACGCCCATCGGCATCAACCCGATGCACCCCAACAACAAACAGGCGACCAGCAACCCGGCCGGGCGGATCTTCGATTCGGTCTGGGACACCCTGGGCCAGGCCAAGGACTTCCCTTACGCGGCGACCAGCTACCGGCTGACCGAACACTTCCACTTCTGGACCAAGCATTGCCCGATCAACGCCGTGACCCAGCCCGAGCAGTTCGTCGAAATCGGCGAGGCGCTGGCCAAGGAGAAGGGGATTGCCGCCGGCGACCGGGTGCGGGTCAGTTCCAAGCGCGGACATATCGAAGCAGTGGCGGTGGTGACCAAGCGGATTCGTCCGCTGCAGGTCAACAATCAGGTGGTGCACCAGATCGGTATCCCGTTGCACTGGGGCTTCACCGGCGCCACTCGCCACGGTTACTTGACCAACACCCTGGTGCCGTTCCTCGGCGATGGCAACACACAGACCCCGGAATCCAAGTCATTCCTGGTCAACGTGGAGAAAGTCTAAATGGCCAGCCAAGACATCATCGCCCGTTCGGCCACCACCACCGTGCCGCCCTCGGTGCGCACCCAAGAGGAAGTGGCCAAGCTGATCGACACCACCAAGTGCATCGGCTGCAAGGCTTGCCAGGTTGCCTGCTCGGAATGGAACGAGCTACGCGACGATGTCGGTCACAACCTCGGCACCTACGACAACCCTCACGACCTCAGCGCAGACACCTGGACCCTGATGCGCTTCACCGAGCATGAAACCGACGCCGGCAACCTCGAATGGCTGATCCGCAAGGACGGCTGCATGCACTGCGCCGAGCCCGGCTGCCTGGCGGCGTGCCCGAGCCCCGGTGCGATCATCAAGCACGCCAACGGCATCGTCGACTTCGATCAGGACCACTGCATCGGCTGCGGCTATTGCATCACCGGTTGCCCATTCAACATTCCGCGCATCTCGCAAAAGGACCACAAGGCCTATAAATGCACGCTGTGTTCGGACCGGGTAGCGGTGGGGCTGGAACCGGCCTGCGTGAAAACCTGCCCGACCGGCGCCATCGTGTTCGGCAGCAAGGAAGACATGAAGGAACACGCCGCCGAACGCATCGTCGACCTCAAGAGCCGCGGCTTCGACAACGCCGGTTTGTATGACCCCGCGGGCGTCGGTGGCACCCACGTGATGTATGTGCTGCACCATGCCGACACGCCCAGGTTGTATGCCGGTTTGCCGGATCACCCGGCGATCAGTCCGCTGGTGGACCTGTGGAAAGGCCTGAGCAAACCCCTGGCGTTGCTGGCCATGGGCGCGGCGGTGCTGGCCGGGTTCTTCCATTACGTGCGCGTCGGGCCACAACTGGTCGAGGAGGACGAACATCCGACCACCGTCGACCCTGCCGTGCATGAGTTCGATCCGTCGGTACACACCTTCGACCCAAGCAAACCCGGCGGGGAGGACAGGCCATGAACGACAAACCGATCGTGCGCTACACCGTCAACCAGCGCACCAACCACTGGCTGGTGGCGATTGTGTTTCTGATGGCCGCGCTGTCGGGGCTGGCCTTGTTTCATCCGGGCTTGTTCTGGCTCAGCAACCTGTTTGGCGGCGGACCGTGGACGCGCATTCTGCATCCGTACCTGGGCCTGACGATGTTTGTGCTGTTCCTCGGCCTGGTGTGCAGTTTCTGGCGGGCGAACTACTTCATCACCAACGACCGGCTGTGGCTCAGGCGAGTCGGGCATGTGATCCGTAACGAGGAGGAGGGTGTGCCGCCGATCGGCAAATACAATCCGGGGCAAAAGCTGCTGTTCTGGGTATTGCTGATCTGCATGCTGGTGTTGCTGTTCAGCGGGCTGGTGATCTGGCGCGCCTGGTTCAGTGCGTACTTCGGTATCACCAGTATTCGCTGGGCGATGCTGCTGCATGCATTGGCGGGATTCATCCTGGTGCTGAGCATCATCGTCCATGTCTACGCCGGTATCTGGATTCGCGGTTCGGTCGACGCCATGGTGCATGGCCGGGTCAGCCGCGCCTGGGCGAGAAAACACCATGGGCTCTGGTACCGGGAAGTGACCGGTGACGAGACGCCTGAGCGACCGATCAGCAAAAAAGGATGATCCCTTGGCCACGATCCTCGAACCTGGGCAAATAGAAGCGGCGGCGAGTTCACCGCCGTTTTTGTACCTGCCGCCGAACAACCTGTTCACCCTGCGCGCGTTGCGCCTGGAACGTTTGGCTGACGGCCATCCCATGGCGGACTATCTGCGTTTGATCGCGGGGTTGTGTCATGTCCAGCAGCAGCTGATGGACGATCCGCCCGTGGCGACCATGCCCGACCCCGAACGCCTGCGGTTGTGCGTAGAACATGGCTTACCGCCGTTCGCCGCCGACAGTCTGGTGCGCGAAAACGTTTGGCTGCCTTACCTCGAGGCCTTGTTGCAGCGCTATCAGCCATTGCCACATTCTGCGGTAGAAAACGCCGTGGCGACGTTGCGCAGCGCAAATCCGGGATTGCTCAAGGCATGGGCGATTGCCTTGGTCAGCGGCCAGTACTCAATGCTGCCGGCAGCACTGGTGCCGTTTCTCGGTGCCGCGCTGCAAGTGGCCTGGAGTTATTGGCTGCTGAACACGCCCAACCTTGAACTGACGCGCGGCGACAGCCTCAGCCAATGCCCAGCCTGCGGTTCGCCGGCGATGGCCGGGGTGATTCGTCATCGCGGCAAATACAACGGTTTGCGTTATCTGGTGTGCTCGCTGTGCGCCTGCGAATGGCATGTGGTGCGGGTCAAATGTGTGTATTGCGAACAGAGCAAGGGGCTTGAATACGTCAGCTTCGAGGATGATCGGCACGCCGCCAATCAGGCACCGCTGCGGGCCGAAGTCTGCCCCGGCTGCAACAGCTACCTGAAACTGATCTACCTGGAAAACGACGCCGAAGCCGAAGCCCTGTCGGCGGACCTGTCCAGCCTGATGCTGGACATGCGTCTGGAGCAGGAAGGCTATCAGCGGCCAGCGCCCAATCTGCTGCTGGTAACAGGCGAACAGTAGCTCCAACGCTGCGATGTGTAGCAGCTGGCGAAGCCTGCGTTCGGCGGTAGCAGCTGTCGAGCTTGCGAGGCTGCGTTCGGCTGCGCAGCAGTCGTAAAATCACCATTGTGGTGCGTCAGGTGCACCATGGCTGCCGGACTCACGACTGCTGCGCAGCCGAACGCAGCCTCGCAAGCTCGACAGCTGCTACAAGGAGTGCGTCGCGGCTGAAAGTGAACAGCACTCGAGCGGGGAGCTCAGGGGCTACACTCAGACGCGACGGTCACTCGCTTCCGGGAGCCTCTGATGCCCGCAACACTCGCCGGCCAAACCTTGCGGCTGCCTTCCATCGACAGCTTGTTGCGCCATCCCGCCTGCCAAACGCTGGCCGAGCGTTACGGGCGCGACGCACTGCTGGCCGGCCTGCGGCAATTGCTCGATGACTTGCGCGAGCCGGTGCACAACGGTGAACTCGCCGCCATTGAAATTGCTCCCGATGTATTAGCGGGCAGGGCGGGCGAGCGTCTGGCGATCCAGCATCGCAGCCAGGTCCGCCGGGTGTTCAACCTCACCGGCACGGTGCTGCACACCAACCTCGGTCGCGCGTTGTTGCCGGAACAAGCCATTGAAGCGGTGCAACTGGCTGCGCGCTATCCGCTCAATCTGGAATTCGACCTGCACAGCGGCAAGCGCGGCGACCGGGACGATTTGATCGAAGGCTTGATCCGCGAACTGACCGGCGCCGAAGCAGTCACCGTGGTCAACAACAACGCCGCCGCCGTGTTGCTGACGCTCAACAGCCTGGGCGCACGCAAGGAAGGGATCATCTCCCGAGGTGAGCTGATTGAAATCGGCGGTGCGTTTCGCATTCCCGACATCATGGCCCGCGCCGGGGTGCGGTTGCATGAGGTAGGCACCACCAACCGCACCCATGCGCGCGATTACGAGGCCGCCATCGGCCCGCGCAGTGGTCTGCTGATGCGCGTACACGCGAGCAATTACAGCATCGAAGGCTTCACCGCGAGAGTGCTGACGGCGGAATTGGCGCAGCTGGCTCACCGCCACGGACTGCCCTTGCTCGAAGACCTGGGCAGCGGCAGCCTGCTGGACCTGACACGCTGGGGTTTGCCCGCCGAACCGACGGTGCGCCAGGCCCTGCTCGATGGCGCGGACATCGTCACCTTCAGCGGCGACAAATTGCTTGGCGGGCCTCAGGCCGGATTGATCGTCGGCCGCAAAGACCTGATCGCCAGGATCAAAAAGAACCCGCTCAAGCGTGCCTTGCGAGTCGACAAACTGACCCTGGCCGCCCTAGAAGCCGTCTTGGCGCTGTATCGCGATCCCGATCGGCTGGCGGAACGCCTGCCGAGTCTACGTCTGCTGACTCGCCCTCAAACCGACATCCTCGCCCAGGCCGAACGCCTGCAACCGTCACTGGCGCAGGTGCTGGGCGATGCCTGGAGCGTCAGCGCGGTGCCGGCGCTGGGCATGATCGGCAGCGGCAGCCAACCGGTGGCCAGGTTGCCCAGCGCCGCGTTATGCCTGCGGCCCAACGTTTCCAAACGCCTGCGTGGGCGGCGATTGCTGGGGCTGGAGGCAGCGTTGCGACAGTTGCCGATTGCCGTGCTCGGGCGTATCGACGATGACGCCTTGTGGCTGGACTTACGCCAACTCGATGACGAAGCCGCGTGGCTGGCGCAGCTCAATCAGCTGGCGCAATTAGATCAACTGCAGGAGGAGGGCCGGGACGGGTGATTGTCGGCACGGCGGGGCACATCGATCACGGCAAGACTTTCTTGCTCCAGGCACTGACCGGGCAGGCCGGTGATCGTCGCCGCGAAGAACGCGAACGCGGCATGACCATCGACCTCGGCTACCTCTATGCAGCGTTGGAGCCGGGCGCCGCCCTGACCGGTTTTATCGACGTGCCCGGCCATGAGCGCTTCACCCACAACATGCTGGCTGGTGCTCAGGGGATTGATCTGGTGTTGCTGGTGGTAGCGGCCGATGACGGCGTCATGCCGCAAACCCGTGAACACTTGGCGATTGTCGAGTTGCTGGGCATCCCTCGGGCACTGATTGCAATCAGCAAGTGCGACCGGGTTGACCCGGCTCGGGTGCAGGCTGTTCGTGAGCAGATCGAAGCATTGCTGGTGCCCGGCCCTTATTCCGGTGCGCCGCAAATCCCGCTGTCGAGTGCCACTGGCGAGGGCATCGAGACTCTGCGCCAGGCTTTGCTGGATGCACAGCATGAGGTTGTTCAACGCAGCGCCAGCGGCGGTTTCCGTTTGGCGATTGATCGGGCCTTCAGCGTGGCCGGCGCCGGCATCGTGGTGACCGGTACGGCGTTGTCCGGTCAGGTGACAGTGGGCGATACGCTGATGTTGAGCCCGCAGGGCAAACCGGTGCGAGTACGTGGCCTGCATGCGCAGAACCAGGCCGCTGACAACGCAATGGCCGGGCAGCGCGTCGCGCTGAACCTGAGTGCCGAGCGTTTGGCCTTGGAGCAGATCCACCGTGGCCACTGGCTGGTGGCCGAATGGCTGCATGCGCCGACCCAGCGTCTGGATATCCGGATGAGCGTGTTGACCAGCGAAGCGCGAAGCTTCGAACACTTTCAACCGGTGCATGTGCATCTTGGAACTCAGGACGTGACGGGGCGGGTGGCTTTGCTGGAAGGTTCCAGCCTGGCACCGGGCGGGCAGATGTTCGCGCAACTGCTGGTCAATGCGCCGGTGCTGGCGGTGAAGGGCGACCGCTTGATCCTGCGCGACCAAAGCGCCCAACGCACCCTTGGCGGTGGCCGAGTGCTGGACCCGTTCGCCCCAGCCCGACATCGTCGCAGCCCTGAGCGATTGGCGCAGCTACAAGCGCTGGCCACCACCAATAGT
The DNA here is from genome assembly GCF_059506005.1 of Pseudomonas sp. Pseusp18. Taxonomy (NCBI): domain Bacteria; kingdom Pseudomonadati; phylum Pseudomonadota; class Gammaproteobacteria; order Pseudomonadales; family Pseudomonadaceae; genus Pseudomonas; species Pseudomonas sp. Pseusp18. The sequence continues at coordinate 3,189,684 of NZ_CP169240.1, read as the reverse complement.
CTGGAAGCGGCACTGCCGGCGTTGCTGACCAACAGCGACACCGGGCTTGACCCGCAGCGACTGGAGCGTCAGTTCAACCGTCCGCGCCAGACTTGGGAGTTACCCGATGACGTGCGCTTCATCGATACGCGGCAGGGGCCGTTGCTGTTCAGCGCGGTGCGTTGGGAAGCCCTGAAAACGCCGCTGCTGGAACACCTCGCACGCTTTCATCAACTCGAACCGGACCAGATGGGACCGGACCGGGATCGCCTGCGTCGTTTCGCCGGCAGCGTGCTGGAACGGTCGACCTTTATCAGCCTGCTCGACGAATTACTGGCCAGTGGTGCAATGGCGGCCAGCGGCCCGTGGCTGCATTTACCCGATCACCAGGTGCGCTTGAGCGAGGACGACGAAACCCTCTGGCAACAATTGCAGCCGTTGTTCGAACAGGCGGGTTTCGATCCGCCGTGGGTGCGTGATCTGGCCAAAGCCACTGGCCATGACGAGGCTGCCGTGCGCCTGCTGCTGCGCAAGATGGCCCGGTTGGGACTGCTGCATCAAATCGTTCGCGACCTGTTTTACACCGACACGCTGCTGCGCCGATTGGCGGCTATGCTGGTGCAACTGGCCAGCGATAACCCGGTGATCCAGGTTGCCGGGTTTCGCGATGCCGTGGGCCTGGGGCGCAAGCGCAGTATTCAGATTCTTGAATACTTCGACCGGCTCGGACTGACCCGCCGCTTTGGCGATCGACGCCATATCCGGCTCGACAATGCACTGGCCCAACAAGCCGCAGTCTGACTTCAAGGAAGGCAATCGCGCCCGGTGGCGCGGCCGGGCTTCAAACCCGGTTGGGGACGGCATCCGTTCCCGGGCAGGTTCGACTCCGGCTGCCTTCCGCCATTTCCACGGTGACCTCGATCACAGGTGCCCGAAGGTCAACGGGTACTGGATGACAACGTAAACCCTGTCGATGTCATCGCCCGCCTGAGCGGTGTTGGCCCGATGAGACACATGGGACAGTTGCACTGACAGACCCTTGGCGGAACCTGATTGCACGATATAGCGCAGATCGATGTCGCGCTCCCAATGCCGCCCGCCATCGCCCTGTTGAGGCACGTACTCGCCGATGGTCGGGTCGAACGGGTTGTAAGCCCCACCCTTGGGCGCACGGGTGCCGTCGATGTCGCTGCCCCGGACATAACGCGTCATGAAACTCAGGCCGGGGATGCCATAAGCGCCGAGGTCGAGGTCGTAGCGTGCCTGCCAGGAGCGTTCGTGGGCGCCGTTGAAGTCGGCGTACTTGATCGAGTTGGCCAGGTAAATCGAGTCGCCACCGACGAAGTCGAACGGTGTATCGCCATTGATGCGTTGCCAGGCCAGGGTGAAGGCATGGGCATCAAGGGTGTATTTGCCCGAGAGGCTGTAGGCGGTGTTGTCGATGGCGCCGGCCAGCGCTTTGCCGGTGTCCTGCGTCCGGTACAGGTTGGCGTCGAGGAACACGGCGGACTGTTTCAGGTGCAGGTTGGCGTAATACTGGCGCCAGGTGTCGCTCAGCTCGGAGGCGTACAACGCGCCGCCGACAGGACTGTGTGTGAACAGGTCGGTGCCCAGAAACGTGATGCCACCGGCTTCGGTGTTGGCGCCGTAGCCGTAAAAGTTGCCCTTGCTTGTCGTGTTGTCCTGATTCTTGAACGCCGTGAAATGACCCGCCACCAGTTTCATGTTGTCGATTTCGTTGCTGTTCAACAGAAAGCCCGTGGCGTATTCCGGTTGCAGGCGTTTGTCGGAGGTGTCGAACACCGGGGTTTCCACGGTCATTTCACCGAAGGCCAGGGTGGTTCGGGAGGCCCTGATTTTCAACGCGCCACCGGCACTGGAATAGTTGTCTTCGCTGCGACCGTCACTGTCCAGCGGCAGTAACCCGGTTCCCGAATGCCCTTTGCCGCCGTCGAGCTTCAGCCCCATAAAAGCGTGGCTGTCGACGCCGAAACCTAACGTGCCGGGGGTGAATCCGGATTCAAATGAGCCGATAAAGCCTTGAGCCCACTCTTGTTTGTAGTTCTTGCCCGAAGGCTGGGGTGAGCGGTAGTCGCTGTTGAGGAAGAAATTTCGACTGAGCACCTCAAGCTTCCCGCCCTCGAGAAATCCTTGCGCGGAATCCGGTGCCTCATCCGCCAGGGCTGTTCCGGCAAAAAACACGCAGAGCCAGAAGGACGCCCTGGGTACGTCCTTCCGACCGGAAATGCGCGGGAGGGTTTGTATAGAAAACATGATTGATCTCCCGCCTGAAACAGCGACTCCGAAGAGTCGCTATTTATTCTCAATGGCCTTCAGAGGCATGGAACATGGTCTTGGCGTAGATCAGGCCCAGACCATAGGCACCACCGTTGGCGATGGAGGTTTTCACCGTCTCGTCGTAAGTCTCGGTGCGTGCCCAGTCGCGCTGCAGTTCAAGCAGGTATTGCAGCGAAGTCATTGGGCGGGCACCGAGCTGGATCATGCGCTGCACGGCCATTTCATGGGCTTCGATGGAGACATCGCCACAGGCATCGGCGATGAAGTACACCTCGAAGCCTTGGTCAAGGGCCGACAGTGCCGGGCCAACGATGCACACGGAGGTCCACAGACCGGCCAGGACGATTTTCTGTTTGCCGATGGCGTTGACTTCAACGGCAATGCGCTCGTCTTCCCAGGTGTTCATGCTAGTACGGTCGATCACCTTGTGTTCCGGGAACACCGATTTGATTTCGTCGAAGATCGGGCCGGAGAAGCTTTTCTCGGCGACGGTGGTGAGGATGGTCGACACGTTGAAGCCCCGGGCTGCCTTGGCCACCAGTGCGGCGTTATTGCGCAGGGTGACGGCATCGATCGACTTGGTCGCAAAGGACATTTGCGACTGGTGATCGATCATGATCAGGGTGTGGTCGGTTGGGTTCAGCAGGGTTTTGCCAGGTGCTGCTTTTGCGATGGCCATGATGATGTCCTTGCGAGTGGATTGTGGATGGGTTCACAAGGCCTATGGTTGCGTAGATTTCGATGCGGATATTGAGTCGATGTGCTGTCTTTGATTAACGGCGCATCAGCACAAAGGCCGTCAACAAACACATCTATGACCTACGCTTGTTTCCAGACGAATGCTCACCGAACAGGGGCTCTCCCTGATCGAAAACAACAAGAACGGCTATCCGGAGACGTCTCATGTTTGCACTGGCCCGTCGATTCAGCAGCAACCTCGCCGCTTTCATTACCGCCGCCGCACTCGCATCACCCGTTTTTGCCCTGGACACCGTCAAGTTCATGGCCCCAGGTTCCGTCGGTGGCGGTTATGACCAGACAGCGCGAGTCCTGGGCAAAGCCATGGTCGAGGCCCAAACGGCCAAAGCCGCCACCTTCGAGAACAAGGGTGGCGCCGGCGGGACCCTGGGGTTGGCGCAATTTGCCAACGCCACCAAGGGCGACCCCGATGCGCTGATCGTGGTCGGCGCGATCATGGTCGCGTCCATCGAGCAGAACAAACCGCAAATCACCTTGAAGGACGTAACCCCGATCGCCCGGCTGTTTACCGAATACAACGTGATCGCCGTACGCGACGACTCGCCGTACAAAAACCTTGAGGACTTGCTCAAGGACTTCAAAGCCAACCCGTCCAGCATCAAATGGGGCGGTGGCTCCAAGGGTTCGATCGACCACATCGGCATCGCCGAACTGGCGAGCAAAATGGACATCCCCGTCAACAAGGTCAATTACGTTGCCTTCGCCGGTGGCGGCGAAGTCGTTGCCGCGGTGCTGGGGGGGCACATCACGGTGATCACCGGCGGCTACGCCGAGCTGGCCAAATACGTGCAGTCCAAACAGTTCCGCTTACTGGCCGTCGGCGCGCCCAACCGCGTTGAAGGCATCGATGCACCGACGCTCAAAGAGTCTGGCTACGACGTGACGATCGGCAACTGGCGGGGTGTTTACGGCGCCGCGGGGCTGACGCCTGAACAGCGCAAGGCACTGACGGAAGCCGTGCTGACCGCCACCAAAAGCGCCGTCTGGCAGGAAAACGTAAAAACCAATGCGTGGTCGCCGAGCATTCTGACCGGGGATGATTTCGGCAAATTCGTCGATGAGGAGCACGGACGCCTGCGCGCGATGCTGGTCAAGGTCGGGCTGCTTTGAGATGGCCGGGCGCTGGAGCGTAAGGCCGGCCCAACTGGCGATTGGCGTCGGTATTGTCGTGATCAGTGCGGTATTGGCGGTCGGCGCCTCGCGGTTTCCCGCCGAGATGGGGTTCGTGATCATGCCGGCCTACGTCTACCCCTATGCCGTCGCGGCATTTCTGGGCGCCGTCGGTCTGTTGATGGGCTATCAGGCGCTCACCGGTGGTTTTCGCAACCTCGCCGATGATCATGAGACTTCCGGGGCCGAGCCCGGCGGCAAGTCCGGGGCGACCTGGGTTACGGCAGGGCTGCTGGGCGTGGCGTTGCTCATTTCCTACATCGGCTTCGTCTTGGCTGCTGCATTGCTGTTTGCCTGTTCGGCGCGAGGCTTCGGCAGCCGCAGCCCGGTGCGGGACCTGGCCATCGGCATCGCTCTGGCACTGCCGATCTACTGGCTTTTCACCGCCGGGCTAGGGGTTTCCCTTCCGCCCTTGATCAACGCCTGGATCTGATCCAGGCCGAAGGAGGTCGACAAGGTGGATATTCTCTCGAATCTGGCAGTCGGCTTCGCTGGCGCGCTGACGCCGATCAATCTGATGTGGGGTTTTATCGGTTGTCTGCTGGGCACTGCAATTGGTGTGTTGCCGGGGATCGGCCCGGCGCTGACCGTCGCCTTGCTGCTGCCGATTACCGCCAAGGTCGACCCGACCGGGGCACTGATCATGTTCGCCGGCATCTATTACGGCGCTCAATTTGGCGGCTCCACCACCTCGATCCTGCTCAACACGCCGGGGGAATCGTCCTCCATGGTCACGGCCCTGGAAGGCAACCTCATGGCCCGCAACGGACGGGCAGGTCCGGCGCTGGCAACGGCCGCCATCGGTTCATTCGTGGCCGGCACCATCGCAACGATCTTGCTGACGTTGTTCGCGCCCCTCGTGGCCACGCTGGCGCTGAAATTCGGGCCGGCGGAGTATTTCGCGATTCTGGTGCTGGCCTTCACCACCGTGTCGGCAGTGCTCGGCGCGTCGATGCTGCGCGGCTTTGCTTCATTGGGCATCGGGCTGACCATCGGTTTGATCGGCCTCGACTCGACGTCAGGCATTGCCCGCTACACCTTGGGGGTTCCCGAGCTGGTCGATGGCATCGAAGTGGTGCTGGTCGCGGTGGGGTTGTTTGCCGTCGGTGAGGCCTTGTACGGCGTGCTTTACCAAAAGGAAGAAACGGCCAGCCGACACCGCCTGACCTCGTTATGGATGACTCGCGCCGACTGGAAACGCTCGGTCCCGGCGTGGTTACGGGGCACCTTGATCGGTTTTCCCTTCGGGTCGATTCCGGCCGGTGGCGCGGAAATCCCGACGTTCCTGTCCTATTCCACTGAACGCAAACTCAGCAAGTACCCGAAAGAATTCGCCGCCAGCAAGGGCGTAGGCGCCATCGAAGGCGTCGCAGGTCCCGAAGCGGCAAACAACGCGAGCGCCACCGGCTCACTGGTGCCGCTGCTGACCCTGGGCATACCGACCTCCGCCACGGCGGCGATTCTGTTGGCAGCGTTCCAGAACTACAACCTGCAACCGGGGCCGCTGCTGTTCCAGACCTCGGGCGAACTGGTCTGGACCCTGGTGGCCTCCTTGTACATCGGCAACGTCATCCTGCTGGTGCTGAACCTGCCGCTGGTGGGGCTGTGGGTCAAACTCTTGCAAATCCCTCGGCCGTACCTGAACGCCGGGATCCTGGTGTTCGCCACCATCGGCGTGTACGGCATGCGCCACTCATCCTTCGACTTGTTACTGATGCTGGGCATCGGCTGGGCGGGGGTGTTGATGCGGCGTTTCGATTTTCCCGTCGCCCCGGTGATCGTCGGCATGCTGCTGGGGCCAATGGCGGAAAAACAACTGCGTAACGCCTTATCCATCAGCCAGGGCGACTGGATGATATTTGTGACACAACCGATTGCGGCGTCGGTGCTGGCGGTGACGTTGTTGGTGCTGCTGGTGCCGTATCTGCTGCATAAGCGTGGGATCAAGTTGCATGAGGATGATTGACGGCTGATTACCTGGCTCCCAGCGCGATCTGTAGCAGCTGCCGAAGGCTGCGTTCGGCTGCGAAGCAGTCGTGTATCCAACTGATGCGGTCTGCCTGACATACCGCATTCGCTCCCGGGCAAATCGTAGGAACGTGGCGCACAGGCTCGGGCGTTGCAAAGGGAGGAGGGGTTCAAGGCTGCTGTCTAGCGGTGTAGCGACGGACGAGCAAGCCCGCTCCCATATGTGATCGCTGACGTGCACAAATAATGTGTTCACAGGCAATCCAGTGTGAGAGCGGGCTTGCTCGCGATCCAGCATTGCAACTGCCTGACACCCCACTTAATTCTTGCCGCAAGGGACTGAGGAGTGGCCACGCGTTGGCCGAAAACCGGCTTATGCGACAGTCAGAGCCGGAACGCTTGTCGTCCTACCAGTAACCATTTTCCTTGCTGCTTTTGCCAGATCTGAAAGTTCTCGATTTCCGTGGGAACAATCTCGGTGCCCTTGATGGCTTGCGCCGAAAAATGATGGCGGACCAACGCCACATCACCCGAGACGGTGATTTTCTGGTTCTGCATCTCCAGCGTTTTGAAAGCGCTTTTTCCGGTTTCGATATCGGCGATGAATTCTTTCTTGTCCTGGATTTTCCCGCTGGAATGCCCGTAGGTCAGGTTTTCAGCGGTGAGCGCATTCAGTTGTGGGACGTTTTTGGTCAGCATCGCTTGAGTCAGATGGTCTACCGCAGCGGCAACATCCTTCTCGCTCGATGTGGGGGAGGCCGCCACGTAGCCACTGAACAGGCATAAAAAACCGATAATCAGTTTCACTTTTTTCATGGGTAATTCCTTGTTGTTATAGGTGCGAGGATGACAGATGAATTACGCCAACTCATCTGTCATCGTACAACATATCAGGTTTTTACCAAGTGATGCAGATATGGCATTAGCGAGTGCTAGGCCAGCCGTCCCTCATGAAACAGACGCGCGCCAATACGCTGAATTTCAGCTTCGCCCTGCGCCAGTGCCGCTCGGCTGGTGTGTACTGAATAACGACCCATCACCAAATCATGTGGGTGCTTCACCGCCGAGCCCAGCACGAAAGACGTGTCGCCGTGCGCCACGAAATCGATGGGTTGGTCTGACTCCTCGAACACCGCCAACTCGCCAGTAATGACCGGGCCACCGACGTCCAGCCGACCGGCATTGACCGCCAGCCACGCCACGTTGTGGCCGGCGGGAGGTGTGTAGCGCCAGCGTTCTCCGTCTTTCAAGCGCACGACGAGGTAGTTCATGTCCGAAGGTGCCGCAATCGCACTTTGCGCTGCGCCATAGCGTCCGAGCAGCACACGCGCCGGGCCTGCTTGCGGGATCTGCGAGGGCGCCAGGTAGAGACTTTCCGCCGGTGTGTTTTCGTGCGAAACGGGTAGCGCGACCCAGAGCTGGAAGCCCGATATTGAGCTGTCACCGATTGGCTTAGCGTCGTGCCACACGCCATTACCGGCGCGCATCCACTCCACACCTTCGGTGGGCAGCACGCCCGTCTTGCCCGTGGTGTCTTCGTACTTCACGCCGCCCTCAATCATGTAGGTCAGTGTTGCGATCCCTGAATGCGGGTGCATGCCGAAACCTTTCTGCCCGCCTTGGGGCTTGAAGCCGAAGAGATCAAGAAACACAAAAGGTTTCAACAACTGGCCCAGGTCGCCAGGGCTCATGAGCCGCGTGATCGGCCCGTGAGTGCTGCCGGATGTGCGGTGAATGATGGCGCGCGTTGGTGTTGCAACGATGCTGTTCATAGGTTTTCCTCAAGTCTTGAGCCGATCGCCTTGGGATGGATCAGCGCGCGGCACCGAGCAAGGTCGCAGGCTTCCGACGCCAGGCCACGAAGGCAGACATTGCCAGCAGCACCAGGGCAGGGGCGGGATTGCCGCCAATCACAAAGAGATGCGTGACCACTGCGCCGGTCATGGTCGCCGTCAGCAGCAGCCCGGCGAAAAAGCTCGTGACCGGGATCAGCAGCAACACAGCGCCAGCCACTTCAATGGCACCGGTGAGGTAGCGGAACCATTGCCCAAGGCCGACGGCATCGAATACCTGAATCATCTGCGGAGCGCCGGCCAGCTTGGCGATGCCGGCCGCAGCGAACGCCAAGGCCAGAAAGATGCGAACACCCCAAAGGATGCGATTTTGAATAGGGGAGAGGGATGAAGTTTGAGTCATGGGGAACGATGTCCTTGCCTGTGGTTTACGCAGTTAGAGGGCTAACTGCCGCGATGCAAGAAGGATAAGCGCGCCCGGATTGGTTGATTAGATGGCACAATTGGATTGCGCCCATCCATTTTTTGCTGGAATTATCGCCTCATGCTCGACTTGAATGACATTGCCTTGTTTGTCCAAGTGGTCCGCAGCGGCAGCTTCGCCGAAGCGGCGCGGCGGCTGGGCATGCCGCCCAACACCGTCAGCCGGCGTGTCCAGCAGCTCGAGGCACAACTCGACACACGACTGCTGCAACGCTCCACGCGCAAGTTGACGCTGACCCATGCCGGGCAGGCTTTTCACGAGCGCTGCGTGGGCGCGGTGGACGGGCTGATCGAGGCGGGGCACGAGTTGATGACGGGCAGCCAGGAACCCAGCGGCTTGGTGCGCGTCGCGGCGACGGCGGATTTCTTCGACTTCTTCCCCATGGAATGGGTGGCTGATTTTCTCGCCGCGCATCCGCGGGTGCGGCTTGACTTCGTGCTCAGTGATGCCCGCGCCGACTTGATCGCCGAGCGTATCGACATCGCGTTTCGCGGCGGTCCGCTGCAAGACTCAGGTTACGTCGGGCGCCAGCTCTTCAGTGCAGGCAGCGAGGGCCTGGTGGCGAGTCCGGCTTACATCGCTGCTCGCGGTATGCCCGGTACGCTGCAGGACCTGGTGAACCATGACTGCGTGAGTTTCGCCCATCCCAGCGGCTTCACCACCTGGCGTCTGACCGGACCAGAGGGCGTGGAGGAAGAGGTGCAAATCGCCAGCCGTTTTTCCGGTAACACGGCCCAGGCACTGCGCAAGGCTACGGTGGCCGGCCTGGGCATCGCACTGCTGCCGCCGACGCTCGCCATGCTCGATCTTCAGGCGGGCCGACTTGTACGCGTGTTGCCACACTTCCAGCGTGCGGGCTTTGGCCTGCACGTGCTTTACCCGAGCCGGCAGCATCTGCCGTTGGCGGTATCGGCCTTCATTGAACTGGTGATGGAGAAACTGAGGGTGGAGGCATTCCCGGCGCAAGGCTGACCTATGCATATGCATCAGCAGTGATGGCTAAAAGCCTTCTATAATGCGCAGCCTTTGACGCCAGTGTACTCAACAGCCCGGTACTTCCTTGAAACGCGATCTTCGACTTGCCACTTTTCTGATCTTTCTGGTGTGTGTCTCCGTGGTGCTGCTGACGGCCTGGCAGACATGGACAGCCCGACAGAACACCTTGAGCGACATCAATACCGATACATTGAACCTGACTCAGGCGCTCAACACTTACACCGAGGGCACCTTCAAGCAAAGTGAAGTGCTGTTGCTGGGCCTGACAGAAAGGATCGAGAAAGACGGCACCGGCCCGGAGCAACTCGAACGGCTGAGCAAGTTGGTTGCCCAGCAGATGGATGCGCTCCCGCAATTAAATAATGTGGTGCTATATGACGCCCAAGGGGACTGGCTATTCTCGACCAACATGCTGATCTCATCCAATAGCAACAACGCAGATCGGGCGTTCTTCAAGCATCACCGAGACGTCGCGGATCGCGGTATCTATATCGGCCCGGCGATTCTCAGCCGTGTCACTTGCACCTGGGTGATTTCGGTCAGCCGACGCATCGATCACCCCGATGGAAGTTTTGCCGGGGTGATCGCCGCAACCATCAGCCTCGAACACTTCCTCAAACTTTATCGAAGCATCCACGTGGGGCAATTCGGCGCCATCAGCCTGACTTCATCCGAAGGGCGCCTGCTGGTGCGGTATCCCTTTCAAGTGGAAGACATCGGCCGTGACCTGTCTCACGCACCCATATTCTCCGAATACTTGCGCAACACCTCATCAGGCACCGTGGACTTTGCGTCGAAAGTAGATGGCATCCATCGCCTCTACGCGTTCAAGAGAAACGATCAATATCCTGTCGTCACGACGGTTGCGGTGGGGCAGGCCGAGGCAATGCAAGCGTGGCTCAGTCAGACAAAGCAATCCGTCGCTGTGGTGCTGCTGTTGTTGGGGCTCCTGGTCGCACTGGGGCGCAGGCTGATTTCCCACATCAGCCGGCGTATTCGGGCGGAGGAAAAATTGCTCGCGACCCAAACCGCACTGATCGAGCTTAACCAGACACTGGAAGTTCTCGCCAGCGTAGACAAACTCACCGGCCTCGCCAACCGCCGGCATTTCGATCAGTTTCTGGATGTCGAACTCAAACGCGCCAAGCGACTCGCAAGCCCGTTGTCACTGATTCTGATCGATGTGGACTTTTTCAAACGCTACAACGATCACTACGGCCATCTCGCTGGAGACGAATGCCTGCGGATCATCAGTCAGGCGATCAAGCACTGTGTACGTCGCCCGGGTGACATGGCGGCTCGTTATGGCGGGGAAGAAATCGCCGTGGTGATGCCCAATACGGACGAGTCAGGAGCGCGCAAGGTTGCCGAGGCGATCCTGTCGGGTATTGCGGCCGAGCAGCTTGCGCATTTGTCGAGCCCGTTAGGTATCGTGACCGTCAGCCTGGGGTTGGCGACATATGTCGCCGACGGCAGCGACCCTGATGAAAAGGCACTGATCGGTCGTGCAGATCGCGCGCTTTACGCGGCGAAGTCGCAGGGGAGAAATCAGTTGAGCGTCGCGTGATCGAGGACGGCGCAACTATCGGTTCAAGTGATAGTGACAATCAAGGAACGCAAGTTCTGCTGGGTCGGGTAAAGGCGGAAAATCGCCTCCATCGAAGACGCAGCTCAAGGAATTTGCGCGATGAAGACATTGACCCGACTGGCAATTGTCGCCCTGTTGATGGGCGGGGTTGCTACTGCTGCAACCGCCTACGCAGACGACGCCCAATCGTGCCATTTTCTGCCCATCGCCGGCGCCAGTACCGGGTTGCAGCATTCGCAAACCGTCGGTGTGCTGTACAGCGAAAACACCCTGGACAACCTGCAATACCTCGAGCGTTACCACGATGTGGCGGTGAACGGCGCGCGCGATGCGCTGGATGCGCGGATTCGCGACGCGTTCATCAACAGCTCCGACCCAGAGTTTGCAATCGACTGGCTGATGAGTTCGTTACAGCAGCAGTTCCTGTCGGTGACCGTCTACAACAACCTCGATGCGCTGGTGCAGGCCCATCCGGATGTAGTGGTGATGCTCGATACGCATAACCGTCTGCTGACCCAACGCAACAGTCAGGTCGAAGCGCGTTTCGCCGCACGGTTCTACGACGCCAACCTGCAATACATCGGCAAGGCCGAAGGCGCCGTCGAGAAGCAAATGCCTTCGGTCTGGGTACACCGTAAAGCTGCAGCCGAGATTGCCGCCCAGATCGACCAGCAACGCGACCTGCAACTCAGCGCCTTGAAGCAGTTCGATGACTCGCTCAAAACCCTGGTGACTGCTGGCTGAACACCCAGACCATAACCGCAACGACAGTGACCCGTTGCGCAACAAAACAGATTTTTTACTTCAGGACTTCGCCGATGCGCCCTTTATTTGTTCCTGTCATGGCTTTCGCCACCTTACTGCTGGCCGGTTGTGCCTCCGCGCCGAACGACCCGACGCTGACCTTGCAGACGAAAAAAACGCCTGCCGAGTACGCCGATTGCGTGGTGCCGAAGTTGCAGGGCAGCGCACTGCACCCGACGGTCTCGCAAACCCAGCGTAGCTACCGGATCGTGGTGCCGAGCAAAGTCGCCGCGGACAACGTTCTGGAAGCCTACAAAGCCCCGAACGGCGGCAAGGTGTTTTTGTACGAGCGTCACTTGCTGGCATCGAACTTCATGCCTTCGAGTTTCGAACGTGCCGCGCAGGAATGCCTGTAACCCGTAACTGCTTTGAAGAACGCTCCTTTGGTTGGCCGCAACCAACCAATTTTTTGCCCCGTACCTTATGTGGTTTCGGGGCTTTTTTTTGCGTGCAGGTTTTGGGGCAGGGAGTAGGGCGTCGGACTTGCGCCAGCGACATCAACCGACCGGCTCAGCCTTGCAACTCATTGACCCTGAGCCTGGCTTCTGGAATAGCACCACGTCACCGTCTTGCCAGAAACTGTAATTCCCCTGGGAGTCCTTGCCTGTGTATCGGGTTCCCGAATCACTCGGCTCCTGGTTCAGGACGATCGAGGTGTTCGCCCATTTCAGGTACACGACACCAGGCTGCGTGGTGAAGAAGGTGGCGGCAACCAGCGGGTCAAGCCCTGTACAACGAAAAGCCAGGGGGCCCTCGGTGAGTCTGTGTGGGTCCTTGGTTCTCACGATGGCCGAGCCTTGGCGCAGCTGGTACGCGCGCTCGGCATAACTGCGGACTGTGCACGTCTTGGGTACAGGTGTGGAGGCGCACTGATTGCGCGCATCGACCCAAAACTGCTGGTCGATCATGATTTTGTCCGGACGCGGCACTGAATGTTCATCCGTGAGCGCCAGGCGATAAAGACGTGTCAGTTCGATATCCATCTGCGCCAGTTGCGGATCACGACAGATCAGTTTTTCGACGGACGCCTTTGCCTCGGCGCAGTCGAAGCTGGTCTTGAAGGTTGGTGCAGCATTAACACAAGTGCTCGCCGCCGCGCATACGCTGGCAGCGAGTAGACAGGTGAAAAGGGCCGTGACCGTTTTCATGTTGGCTTCACCCAGATCATTACGTGATGCCCGGATTGCCGTGGGATTGATCGATGCGTTGAATAGTTATTCGTTCGCATTGGTGTATCGCAGTGTAAGTCAGTGCTCAGAACTTGCCATACCGCTCGGCGGTGGTTGGGTTGCAGGAGCGAGTTGGCCGCCAGTGATATTTGACGGCCTTCGCTTGCAGCTATTCGACCCGCAGGTGCCCCACAAATGCCACATCACCCAAGGGCGTTGCCCCCAAAGGCTCCAGGTAAAATCAGTTGTACTGACTTATCGATCCAGCTGCGGGTTTGGGCCTCCAGGTGTGGGTCAGCTGATAGGCAATTGCCAACCATATAAACCACCCCGGCATGACCATTAAAGCAATACGGGTGTCAGGTCTTAATGCCAGCAAACAGAGAACAAAGCCCAGGAATGCCAAAGAGAACCAGGCCATCGGCACGCCGCCAGGCATCTTGTAGGCCGATTGCGCATGCAGGTCGGGCCGGCTTCTGCGATAGGCAATGTACGACGCGAGGATGGTCGACCAAGTGAAAATCACCAGGATCGCCGATACGGTAGAGACGATGGTGAACGCTGTCATGACTTCCGGAACGATGAACAGCAACAGTACACCCACCAGCATCAACAGTGTGGTGAACGCCAGGCTCAGCAGAGGCACGCTATTGCCCGACAAACGCCGAAAAATCCCTGGTGCATTGTCGTGACTGGCCAGCCCAAACAGCATGCGGCTGGATGAAAATACGCCACTGTTGGCCGATGAGGCGGCAGACGTCAGCACCACAAAGTTCACGATACCGGCGGCTGCGGGAAACCCTGCAACCAGAAACAGTTCGACGAAAGGGCTCTTGTTGGGCGAAACCTGTTGCCAGGAAGTCACTGCAATAATGCAGGCCAGTGCCAGCACATAAAACAAGATGATTCTCAGCGGAATCGAGTTGATGGCTTTAGGCAGGGTCTTCTCGGGGGAGCGGGTTTCGGCGGCTGCAGTGCCGATCAGCTCGGTGCCGGCAAAGGAAAAGATGGCCATCTGAAAACCGGCAAAGAAACCGAACAGGCCATTGGGGAAGGCTGCCTGTTTATCCAGCAGGTGGTTCAGGGATGCGGTGACGCCATTGGGCGATACAAATGAACTGGCAATCAGCACCATGCTGACGCCAATCAAGGTGACGACGGCAATGATCTTGATGATCGCGAACCAGAACTCCACCTCACCGAAAAGCCTGACGGTCAGCACGTTCAAGGCGAACAGCGTCAGTAGCATGCCAATGGCCGGTATCCAGGCGGGTACATCAGGGAACCAGTATTGAAAGAAGCCGCCGACCACTACGGAATCGCCCACCACCGCGACGCTCCAACTCAGCCAGTACGACCAGCCGAGGAAGAATGCCGCTCGCGGGCCGAGGTAGGCACCGGCAAAATCCGCGAAGCTTTTGAAGTTCAAGTTGGAGAGCAACAGTTCGCCCATGGCGCGCATGACGAAGTAGACGAACAGGCCGATGATCATATAGATGAGGATGATCGACGTACCGGAAAGGGCGATGATCTTCCCGGAGCCCATGAACAGGCCTGTGCCAATGGCGCCTCCCATGGCCATTAACTGAATGTGACGATTGCTGAGGGTGCGCTGCAGCGCGGGCTGTTCAGGCAGCCCGGACGGAGTCGTTTTCATTACAAAACCTCTTGATTTTATGTTTTTGAGTTTTGGCAGAAAGTGGGTGTCTAGCGTTCTTGTTAGAGATGCAACGGCTACTGACGGTGGTGGTTTGCGTGTGGCAGGGTTTCTCGTCCGGTCACACGGTGAGTAGCCCCTTGGCACTTTGCTCAGGAGGCCTCACCTATGGCGATCAGCTGACTGTGCGCAGGCGCGAGGGAACTGCTGGCTGCTGATCAAGCAGTTGGTAGAGGTTTTTTATGTTGGCCGGCGTCGGCACCAGATGGATGCGCTCACCAATGGCATGCTCGCGTGCCAGGTCGTGCACGTAGCGCAGTGACGAAAAGTCTTCGAGGGCAAAGCCCACGGAATCGAAAACCGTGACCTGGGCGTCGCTCTCACGGCCCGCTAATTCACCTTGAACAATCCGGAAGAATTCGACGACGGGAAAGTCGGCCTCCAGTTGTTGAATATCGCCTTCAATCCGGGTTTGAGGTTCAAACTCAACGATGACCCGGGCATTGCGCAGGATGTCGGCGTGCAGTTCGGTTTTCCCCGGGCAGTCACCGCCGACGGCATTGATATGCATGCCGGGCTCGATCATCTCGGGCGTCAGAATCGTTGCATAGGCTTTGTCTGCGGTGACCGTGGTGACGATGTGTGCACCCTTGACCGCGTCCTGTACCGAGCTGGCCAGAATCACCTCAATATCCGGGAATGCGGCTAGGTTGTGCTTCAACTTAAGTGAAGCGTCGCGATCGATATCGAAAATGCGGATTTCCTTGATGGAGAGCATTTCGTAGAAGGCGATGGCTTGAAATTCGCTCTGGGCGCCATTGCCGATGATTGCCATGATGTTTGCATCAGGGCGCGCCAGGGACTTCGCGACCAGGGCGGAGGTCGCGGCGGTGCGCACGGCGGTGGTCAACGTCAGTTCGCTGAGCAAGGTTGGATAGCCACTGTGGACATCGGCCAAGACACCGAAGGCCATGACCGTCAGCAAGTTGCTTTGACCATTGTCCGGGTGACCATTCACGTATTTGAACGAGTACTGTTGACCATCGTCGGTCGGCATCAACTCGATCACACCATCGGCCGAATGATTGGCGGTGCGCGGCGACTTATCAAACTGCGCCCAGCGTGAGTAGTCAGCTTCGATGTAAGCCGCCATTTCGCGGATTGCCCGGCGGATTCCTACCTTGGCGAACAGGCGTGCGGCATGATCGACGTCTATAAAAAGAGTCATGTTTTTATTCTCCGATTCAGTAGTTGAACGCTGCGATTCAGGGGATGACTCAGGCGCGTTTGGTCTCGTAACCATGCAGCACGTTGACCGCATTGATCCCGATTTCATCGACCATGTAGCCGCCTTCCATCACGAACAAGGTGGGGCAGCCCACGCCCGCTATCAGCTCGCCGATGCCGATAAAATCGTCGCTTTCCAGCAGGAAGTGGCTGATTGGGTCGTCCTTGAACGTGTCGACGCCGAGTGAAATAACCAGCACTTCAGGGGCGAATTGCTGAAGTTTCTTGCAGGCGTGGAGCAGGGCGTTACGGTAACTGTCCCAGGTGGTGTTCTTCGGCAATGGGTAGTTGAGGTTGTAACCTTCGCCGTGGCCGGCGCCGACTTCGTGGCTGTAGCCTGAGTAGTACGGATAGGACACCGTCGGTTCGCCGTGCAGCGAGACAAACATGACGTCACTGCGCCCGTAGAAAATGTTCTGGGTGCCGTTGCCGTGATGAAAGTCGACGTCCAGTACCGCGACACGTTTGGCGCCTTGGGTAATGGCGTGCTGTGCGGCAATGGCGGCGTTGTTGAGATAGCAATAGCCGCCCATGTATTCACGTGCTGCGTGATGGCCGGGCGGGCGGCACAGGGCAAAAGCACTGTCGTGGCCTTCATCGATCAGTGCCAGTCCGGTCAGCGCGATATCGGCGCTGGTTTTTACCGCTTGCCATGTAGTGGCGGTGATAGGGGAGCCAGCGTCCATGGCGTAGAAACCCAACTTGCCGTCGATGTAGGTCGGCACTTGCTCGTTGGCCAGATCGCGCACTGGCCACACCAGCGGCAAGGCATCGTGGGTGCGTCCGGTTGCGCTCCATTCAGACCAGGCGGATTCCAGAAAGGTTACGTAGCGCTCGCTGTGCGCGTTGACATAGCACGACCGGTCAAAGGCTCGCGGCTCGATGACCTGACCAAGCCCGACCTGCTTGACTCGATGATGGACGGTATCGGCCCGACTGGGCTGTTCGAAGGACGGCTTGAGCACGCCGTCTTTCAATTCGGTGCCGTGGTGTAAACGGTGGGAATCACTGAAAACTGTAAACATTGTGCGCATCCGTTGATGTGAACCAGTGCAAATATTTTGTTCTGGTACGGATGCGATTTCTTTGCTTTGTTTTCGGTGTTTGGTAGATATTACGGGAGGTTTTACTCAGGAATGGCGCAATGCAGAAAAAAACATCCAAGCGCATCAGTCTCGACGACACCGACCTGGCGATTCTCGCATTGCTGCAGGAGGATGCGAGTATCTCCAACGCCGAGCTCAGTGAGCGCCTGTCGTTAAGCCTGACGCCTTGCTGGCGGCGGCGTAAGAGAATGGAGGAGGCGGGCGTGATTAAGGGCTATCAGGCTAACCTTGATCGACGAATGTTGGGGCTGGACATCATGGCATTCGTGCACATCCGTTTTTCCACCCACGCCGATCACGCCCCCGACGACTTCGAGGCGGTGATCGCGCAATTGCCCGAAGTGTTGTCCTGCCACAAGATCACCGGGGATGCCGACTACGTGCTGCAAGTGTTGGCGGAGGATCTTGATAGCTACAGTGACTTTATCGAGCAGGTGCTCAGGCGCCAGGTGGGTATTGCCTCCATCCAGTCCAGCCTGGCATTACGCGAGGTCAAGACCAGTAGCCGTATTGCGATACCCAAATCGAGCAAGGACTGAAGGGCAGGGGTTGGATCACCTTTCTAAAACCTACCTTGACCGAGTTTTTTTCTCGCTGGCGAAATTGACGCCTGCCCCCGTACCAGAATGCAAAATGCAGGAGCGGGCAAGCCCGCTCTTGCATTTTGACCTGTGGCTGTCCTCGATTTTTCGAGCACTGCAAATCCCCTCTCGGCTTGACTCAGGCTGTGAAATCGCTGGCGTGCAACGCCGTGACGCCCACCAGTGCGATCTCGAACTCGGGGGCGGCGTCGGCATCGACACTGCCGTAGAGAATGCCATCGGCAAAGCGCAGTTGGCCGGTGGCGTCGGCAGGGTCGAAGGCGTTGCTGCCGATGAAGGTGAAGGCGTCGACAGCGGTGGTCATCGGGTTAGCGTCCAGTCCGGTGAAGTCCAGATGATCACCCTCGGTGCTCTTGAAGCCGTTGATCACATCGCGTAAAGCGCCGGCGCCCATGTCTGTCAGCGCATCAAACACGTAGGTATCCGCGCCAGTGCCTCCGGTGAGGTTGTCGGTGCCGGCACCGCCGATCAACCGGTCATCGCCCGAACCGCCCACCAACGTATCGTTGCCCGCACCACCGTTCAGAACGTTCGCGGCGCTGTTACCCGACAGCGTGTCGGCGTAGGCGCTTCCCGTGAGGTTTTCGAAGAGCTTCACGGTGTCGAGCCCGGAGCCCACAGTGTTTTGTTGCGCTGACGTCGAGAGGCTGACGGTAACGCCAGACGCGGCGCGTTCAAAAGAAACCGTGTCATTGCCCTCGCGTCCGTCCAGCACGTTATTGCCGGCTCCGGCGAACAGCGTGTTGTCCAACGCGTTGCCCGTGCCATTGGCGGCGCCAGGGCTATCGATATATAGATGCTCGACGTTGTTGCCGAGGGTATAGGCCGCCAGGCTGCTGTGCACGCTGTCGATCCCTCCAGCCGCCGCATTGCTGTTGGTCTCGATCACGGCGTCGTCGGCGTTGTCGACATAGTAGGTGTCGTTGCCATCGCCGCCGCTCATGCTGTCGGCCCCTGCGGCACCATTGAGCACATTATTGCCGGCATTGCCGGTGATGAAGTTGTGCTGCTCATTGCCGGTGCCGTTGATGCCCGACACGCCGGTGAGCACCAGGTTCTCGAGATTGGCGCCCAGGGTCCAGCTGACCGAGGCTTGCACCGTATCGATCTGCGAGGTCGAGGTGTTGGTTTCCATCACGCGGTCGAGCGCGTTATCGACCACATAGATGTCGTTGCCATCGCCACCGGTCATGGTGTCGGCGCCCAAGGCGCCATCCAGTGTGTCGTTGCCCGAGCTGCCCACCAGGGTATCCGCCTGGTCGGTACCGGAAATCATCTTCCGGTTGTTGTCGAAAATGTCCTGCACGCTGTTGTTGTCGTTGGGGTTGCCCTGGAAGCCAAGGTCATTGGCGATGTAGTCGGCCAGGCGCTGGCCGACGATTTCCGCCGATTCCTCATGCAGGTGCCAGACGTCGTCGGGATACGTCAGCGGATCGACTTCGTGTCGCAAGGGGAGGTCGTTGTAGTCCACCGCCAGCTTGACGTCGGCGCGCTCGGCGGCAATGGCTTCCTGGGCGGCGTGGACATAGCCAACCCCCTCGACGATGGAGGCAATCTTCTCTTCCGAATAGCCACGGGCGCGCGCCGCGTCCTGCTCGTAGTGACCGGTCTCCATCATGTACACGTCGAAGTTGCCGAACTGGGCATGCAGGTAGTCAAACACCTTTAGGGTCGCATCCTTGTAGGCCGCTGCTGCCGCTGCTTTGTCCGTGGCTTGGGCGATCTCCTGAGCGGCTTCCTCACCCTGGCCCCAAATGATGCCCATGGTGACGTTATTGATCGATTGCAGTTCGGAGCGCTGTTCGCTCAGCAGCGTCACGGCGCGCAACAGCGCAGCCCCGGGTTGGTTGGTGTCGGTCAGCCACCAGCACAACTTGAGTTCCTCGGCGCTGAGCGTCGACAGGCCGGTGACCGTGCTGCCGCCCACCGCGATGTCGATGCCGTTGCCATCGGCATCGGTGAACTGGCTGCGCACGTCATAGGGGGTGTAGCGGTCCAGGTCGTTGACCAGCATCGAGGTGCCGGACTGATTGTCGTCCTCCGTCATGCGCAGCAGGCGTGCATTGGATTGGCCGAGGGTGGGCAGGTAGAGGATGTCCTGCTGGGCGTGCTGGCCAAACACGAAGTCACTGGCGGTCAGGGTGTTGAGGTAGTTGCCGCTGAGGGCTATCTCAAAACGATTACCATCGGCATCCGCTTCGGCGGACTTGATGTAGGTCTTGTCGCCCGCCGCGTTGAGGGTGATGTACAACGTGCCATTGTGGCCATCGCCAAGGCCGACAAAGCCCAGGCCCGACACATCGATCTTGTCGACGCCCGCGGTGAAGTCATAGATCGTATCGGTGGCCGTGACACCACCCGTGTCGTAGTCGCGGTAGCTGTCGAGCAGGTTGCTATAGCGGAAGGTGTCAGCACCGTCGCCGCCATACAGCGAGTCGCGTCCGGCACCACCGTCGACGGTGTCGGCGCCAGCGCCGGCCTTGATCGTGTCGTTGCCACCGAGGCCGAGGATCAGGTCCGCACCCGCCGTGCCGTTGAGGGTTTCGGCATTGTTGGTGCCGGTGACAGTGTTGGCCACTCCCAAGGCGAAGCTATCGCTGGCCGAAGCACCGGCTGGGTCTGTGGCCTTGACCAGCACGTCGTAATTGCCGGACGCGGTGCTGGTCGGCGTGCCGGTGAAGGTCAGGTTGGTGGCATTGAAGCTCAGCCACGCGGGCAGGGCGCTGCCATCGGCCAGGGTGGCGGTGTAGCTGAGGTTGTCATTATCCGCATCGGTGAAGCTGGTGGCTGGCACCACGTAGCTGAACGGGGCGTTTTCGGTTGCGTTCTGATCCAGCAGCGGCGTGGCCAGAACCGGCGCGTGGTTGGTCGGTGACGACGTGGCGAAGACGAAGTTGGCGCTGGTCAGCTTGTCGAGGTAGTTACCGTTTAGTGCCACTTCGAAGCGGTTGCCATCGGCGTCGGCAGAAAGGGACTTGATGTAAGTCTTGGTCCCGGTACTGTTGAGCACCACGTACACGGTGTTGTTCTTGCCATCCCCCAGGCCGGTGAACCCCATGGCCGAGAGGTCGATCTTGTCGGCGGTGATATCAAAATCGGTGATCAGGTCGGCAAGGTTGGCACCACCGGTGTTGTAATTGCGATAACTGTCCAGGCGATTGGAAAACACAAAGGTGTCCGCTCCGGCGCCACCGGTGAGGGTGTCCATACCGGCACCGCCATCGAGTTTGTCGTCACCCGCACCGCCACTGAGGCTGTCGTTACCCGCCAGGCCGAGCAGGGTGTCGGCCGAATCACTGCCCAGCAGCGAGTCGTTGCCGCTGGTGCCGGTGAGCACACGATTGAAGATGAAATTGCTCGCGGTCAGAGTGCTGGCGAGGTTGCCCGAGAGTATCAATTCGAAGCGATTGCCACTGGCGTCGGCATCGTAGTCCTTGATGTAGGTGCGGTTAGTGCTGGCGCTGTAGCTGACTTGCAGGGTACTGCCATGGCCATTGCCCAGGCCGGTGAAACCGAGGCCGGCGAGGTCGATCTTGTCCTGGGTGACATCGAAGTCGGTGATGGTGTCATCGAAGCTTGCGCTTGCGTTGCGGTAACTGTCGGACTGAGTGGTGAAACGGAACGTATCGGCGCCGGTACCGCCGGTGAGTTTATCGATGCCTGCACCGCCTACCAGAATGTCGTCACCGGCCCCGCCATTGATGGTGTCGTTGCCGGCAACGCCGTAGAAAATCTCGCTGGCGGAGCTGCCCAGGAGGGTGTCGTTGCCAGCAGTGCCTTGCACCGTGATCATCGGCACCGTGTCGCTGACGTAGCTGCCGTCACCATAGACCAGCGTGGCACCGTTGCTGGTGTGGCTGATGGTGTTGCCGATGATGGCATTGCGATCGGTGCCGTCTTCATTGCGTTCCGCAACGCCGTAGGTCGACAGGTTGCTGCCGGTGATGATGTTGCTCTGGATGGTGTTATCGCTGCCGTTGAAGTACTTGCCGGAGACGCCCAGGGTGTCGTTGTAGGACTGGATGATGATCTCCGGCACGGGGTTGCCCAGGGAATTGCTGTTGAGCGTGTTGTCGATAAGCTCGACGTGGTTGCTGCCGTAGATACGGACCCCGGCGCTGGTGTTGTCGTGAATGTCGACGCCGCTGACCGTCACTTCGCTGGACATTTTGATCAGCACCCCTTCGGCGCCGTTGCCATACACCTCGCCACCGGTGATCGTGATGTTGCTGGGGGAGGGGATGTTCTCGCTGCCGCGCTGCACCACGATGCCATTGCCGCCGTTGTTGTAGGCAACGTTATTGGTGAGCGTGAAGTCGTGGGTGCTGGTAACAATGTTGAAACCGTGCCGGTCGTTGTCGTAGGCGACGTTGTTTTCGAAGGTGCTGTTGCTGAGGAAGTCAGCAACAAAGCCGTCCAGGCCGTTGCCGTGGGACACGCTGTTCTTGATGACCATGTTGACGGTCTGCTCGTGGGGGTCGAAACCATACCCGGAGCAATCCTTGATCTCGACGCTGTCGAGGGTAACGTTGGAGTCGTGGCCTGCTTGCCCGGGAATGTAGCCGTTGAACCAACCGTCGATCTTGCCCGTGGTGCTGTCACGGTTGCCGTCGATGGTGAGGTTACTGACGCCAAAATCGTGGGTTTCCTCGCCGTAGGCGGAGCGGATGACTCCCGTGATCTTGGTGTCGGAACCGTCAGCCACCTTGACGGTGGTTGCACCCATGCCGTCGCCGTACAGGTAGACGTTGCTCTTGAGCATCAGGCAACCGTCGGAAGGTTCCGCCCCTCCCGAAACGATGTAAGTTCCGGTCGGCATATACACCTGCCCCCCGCCTGCGGCAGCCGCCGCATCAATTGCACGTTGTATCGCCGCTGTGTCGTCAGTGATGCCATCTCCTTTGGCGCCAAAATTTTGTACATTGAAAATCATGAGCTTATCTCCGTATCAGGCAAGAACCTCGGAAGATGCCAATATTCCATCGACAACCACCGTGTTTTGACCCAGCGGAGTGCAAAAGTTATGACCACATATCGGGGATGTGTCAAAAAACCGGACTAACTGATTAGCGGTTGGAGGGGTGTTTCAAAAAAGTAACAGTTTGTTGGCGCTTGCTCTGACAGCGCGCGATGCCGCTGTGTATCCGCAGCAGTCAGCAATGCATGTCGAAATCAGACTCGTACGTGGCGCACTCAGGCTATTTGTTTTCAAGACAAGACGCGTAAGGTGACGCGTCATTTCATGGCGGTATGTCGTCGTGATTGCCGATTTAGACGCTCAGGAGCGTTTGAGGTACGCCGCTTTCGAGTAGCGGCAACAGGAAGACCCTGACACTCAGTCAGTACGCTCTAACGTCGATCACCAGAGAACAAAAAAATAATGGATAGCCTGAATTCAAAAGATTCGAACGGTCAGTTAGCGCAGGGTTTCAAGCCGCGACACGTCACAATGCTTTCTATAGCCGGCATTATTGGCGCGGGTTTGTTTGTTGGCTCGGGCCACGCTATCGCTGCTGCCGGGCCGGCGGTTTTGCTTGCATACCTGTTCTCCGGCCTTTTGGTCGTTCTGGTTATGCGCATGCTAGGCGAGATGGCGGTTGCCAACCCGGACACCGGTTCTTTTTCAACCTACGCCGACCAAGCTATCGGACGATGGGCCGGCTTCACCATCGGTTGGCTCTACTGGTGGTTCTGGGTGCTGGTGATACCGATTGAGGCGCTGGCTGCCGGGCATGTATTGAACCAATGGTTTCCTCAGATCGATACCTGGCTGTTTGCCTTGGTGTCGATCATTTTGTTAGTCGTGACCAACCTGTTCAGTGTGTCCAAATACGGTGAATTCGAGTTTTGGTTCGCGATGGCAAAGGTCGTGGCGATCATCGGTTTTATCGGCCTTGGTTTTGCCGTGTTGATGGGCTGGATTCCCGAGCGCGAAGCCAGCGGCTTGAGTCGACTCATGGAGGAGCATGGAGGATTTGCGCCCAACGGCTTGTCAGCGGTAGTGGGGGCGTTCATCACCATCATGTTCAGTTTTATTGGCACGGAAGCAGTGACCATCGCTGCGGCCGAATCCAATAATCCGGCGCAGAACATCGCTAAAGCTACTCGCTCAGTGATCTGGCGAATCGGCGTGTTTTACCTGCTGTCCATTTTTGTGGTCCTTTCCGTTGTGCCCTGGAATGATCCGTTGTTGGCGTCGGTGGGGTCTTACCAACGGGCTCTGGAACTGATGAACATTCCCCATGCCAAGTTCATGGTCGATGTAGTAGTGCTGATCGCCGTGGCCAGCTGCATGAATTCATCGATTTATATTTCGTCGCGCATGTTGTTTTCGCTTGGCCGCAGAGGCGATGCACCGAAGCTGCTGAAAGTGACATCGTCGGCGGGCGTGCCAAGGGCTGCCGTGATCGCCAGTACGGTGCTCGGTGCCGCTGTGACGTTGTTCAGCTACTTCATGCCCGCAGGCTTGTTCCAGTTTTTGCTTGCCAGCTCTGGGGCGATTGCATTGCTGGTGTACTTGGTGATTGCGGTATCGCAGTTGCGTATGCGCAAAATATTGCGCCGTCGAAACGTTGAGCTGAGCTTCCAGATGTGGTTGTTTCCCTGGCTCACCTGGTTGGTCATCGTTTTCATCTGTGCCGCGCTGGCAGTGATGATGGTGACACCGGAACACCGCCTGGAGGTTTCTTCGACCATGGTCCTGGCGCTGGTGATTTCCTTCATCGGCCTTGTGACCGCGAGTCAGCATGGTCAGCCGGAGCGGGCGGCACCTGCAGGGAATGCATAGCAGTCAATTCAGTTAAGCCTGCTTGTGATCTTTATCGGTGCGGCAGCATTGGCAGGGCGGCTAACGCCGCCCAAGCCATTTTAGGTGCTTGCGTTAACCCGCGATCTTTATTGCAAGCTCAGCAACGTGTTTACCCTGGAAACGCGCGATATCCAGTTCATTTTGTGACGGTTGCCGTTTACCGTCGGCGCCTGCCAGGGTGGTCGCGCCATAGGGCGTACCGCCGGTGATCTCGCTCATGTTGGTCAGCCCCGCGCAGGTGTAAGGCACACCCACGATGACCATCCCTTGATGCAAGAGTGTGCTGTGGAACGAGGTGATCGTGGTTTCCTGGCCACCGTGCTGGGTGCCGGTCGATGCAAAGACACTGCCGATTTTCCCGACCAGCGCGCCGCTCATCCACAGTCCGCCGGTCTGGTCGAGAAACGTGCGCATCTGTCCCGCCATATTGCCGAAGCGCGTCGGTGTACCAAAGATGATTGCATCGTAATTGCCCAGCTCGTCAGGTGTCGCCACCGGTGCCTTCTGGTCAAGTTTGACGCCGATGGCTGCTGCCTGTTCGGCCGGGATGGTTTCAGCGACACGCTTGAGCGTCACGTCTGCGCCGGGTACGGATCGTGCGCCTTCGGCCACTGCGCCGGCCATCGTTTCGAGGTGACCGTACATTGAGTAATAGAGAACCAGTACCTTCGCCATGATTTTTCTCCTGGATTAAGCGCCATTCGATGGATTAGGAAGATCTTGGGTTACACCACTGCCAACGAACTGCAGCGGCAGGCGTAGCACTCGGTCACGAACAAAACGGCGGCTCACACCCACCCGACTGCTGGGACTTTGACGGCATGCGGATTAACACTAGCAGCTCCGTATGCTGCCTGCCGGGCAGTCAGGGAAGCTATTCGATTGATGGCAGATGGCAGCACGTGTAGCGGGGAAGGGCGCGCAGCTAAGAGGGTATCTGTTATCGGTAATTTACTTCACTCAATGCTCATCGCCATGTGAATGGATGGTCAGGGCACCCGGTACCCAGCCATTAAAAAAAGCCCCCCTTACTCCCGGATATCATGATTTTTCACAAGCATGAGCTTTCCATATAGTCCTCCCAAGCCCACTTGGAACACGGCTGTGTTTCCCTTGATGCGAGAGAACTTTATGGAAAATAAGAAACGCGCCGTCCAGGCTTCAGAGATTGGGATGGGGACTCGAGTCGTATGGGGAGGAGAGCAGGTTCAACATCCCTACAATTCCACGCAGACACCCATCGTGGTCAGTGCTGCCTATGGCTATGACGATATCGATAAATGGTATGACGTGGCATTGGGAAAAGAGCCAGGCTTCATTTACAGCCGGATGAGCAATCCCACTGTCTGCGTCTTGGAAGATAAACTCTGTGAGCTCGAAAACGCAGAGTCGGCTGTAGCTTTCAGTACCGGAATGGCTGCTATCAGCGGTGTACTACACACCTTCCTGTCCTATGGGCAGCGTGTGATATCTACACGTGACAGCTACGGTGGTACGAACAAGATTTTTGAGGAGTTCCTTCCACGTATGGGTGTGGAGGTAACCCTTTGCGATACGCTCGACACTGTGGCACTTGAGCTGGAGATCGCTAAAGGCTGCAGCGTCCTGTACCTGGAAACACCCACGAACCCAACGCTGAAAATCGTTGATATCCGGCGCCTTGTGGCAGCGGCGAAGCGAGTGGGCGCTTTGGTTGTTGCGGACAATACATTCGCGACGCCACTGAATCAGAATCCTCTCGCTTTAGGCGTTGATGTGGTTGTGCACAGCGCGACCAAATTCCTGTCCGGTCATGGTGATGTCCTCGGTGGTGTGGTCTGCGGCGCCGAGCATTTGATGTCTCAAGTTCGCCATTACCGCGAAATCAATGGTGCCTCGCTGGATCCTTTTTCGGCGTATCTAATCATCCGAGGCATCAAGACTCTGGCTCTGCGTCTTCGCCAGCAACAGGCGAGCGCGATGCTTTTGGCCGAGTACCTCTGTACCGAACCGCTGGTTGAGTCGGTGAACTATCCGGGGTTGCCTCAACATCCAGGTCATGACATCGCTCGTTCGCAAATGAACGGATTCGGCGCCATCGTCAGCTTCGTGCTGAAAGGAGGCATGGACACAGTGACTCGTTTGCTACCGCTGCTCAGATACGCGCATCGGGCGGGTAATTTGGGCGCTGTCGAGACCATCTATGGGCCGGCTCGGACGACCAGTCACGTGGAAAATACCTTGGAAGAACGTCAGGCACTTGGAATCTCCGAAGGTTTGGTTCGAATATCCGTAGGTATTGAAGATTCAGCAGATTTATTGGCTGACCTAAAACAAGCTTTCGCTTTAGTGCGAGGTAAACATGGTGATACGAGCTTTAACGCTGATAGTGCCCAACGTTTCATTGAGGTAGAAACCTGAATACGGGCAGGACGCTCGAGATTCATCTTAAGCCCTTCATGAAGAATGAAAATAATAAAATCCAGCGACGACAAATTTGTACTGCCCAACAGCCAGTTATAAGGCGTTTGTCCGAACATTTCATGAGAATAAAACTATGTCCACGCATATTGAAGATCATCAGTCCGACCCAAACTCGCGTTTCAAAAAGGAAATGCAAACACGCCACATCGTTATGTTGGCACTGGGCGGTGTGATCGGTACGGGGTTATTCCTTACCTCCGGTTACACGGTTAATCAGGCAGGGCCGCTCGGTGCAGTGATTGCTTACATCATCGGTGCAGTGATGGTGTATTTAGTCATGGTCTGTCTCGGTGAGTTGGCTGTACAGATGCCAGAAACCGGATCTTTCAGTAGTTACGCAACGCGATACCTGGGCCCAGGCACAGGCTATACAGTGGCCTGGCTTTACTGGCTCACTTGGGCAGTAGCTATCGGTTCAGAGTTCACAGCTGCGGGCATACTGATGGTTCGGTGGTTTCCTGATACACCGGTCTGGATTTGGAGCGCGCTGTTTGCCATCGCCGTTTTCTTAAGCAATGTTGTTTCTGTTCGGTGGTTTGCGGAGACTGAATTTTGGCTTTCGCTGATTAAGGTGCTGACCGTTATCACATTCATTGCGATTGGCGGAGCGGCAATTTTCGGTCTTATTCAAGTACAGAGTTTGCAGGGGGCGGGACTTTCCAACTTCACACGTGAGGGGCTTTTCCCCACCGGACTTCTACCCATTGCAATGACCCTCCTGGCTGTTTCATTCGCATTTTCCGGAACTGAGCTGATCGGGATTGCGGCAGGTGAAGCGCAAGATCCACAAACTAGCGTGCCCAAGGCAATCCGCACGACAGTGGTACGTTTGGCGCTGTTCTTCGTGGGGACCATTTTCGTCCTTGCGACGTTACTGCCACGAGAACAAGCGGGGCTCGTAGAAAGTCCGTTCGTGATGGTATTTGAGCTGATTGGCATCCCATACTCTGCCGACATTATGAACTTCGTCATTCTCACGGCACTGATTTCCGCCGCTAACTCGGGGCTGTATGCAGCATCGCGCATGCTGTGGACATTGAGCGATCAAGGACATATGCCTAAGCGCTACGCCAGGCTCTCCAGTCGTGGCACACCGGTGAACGCCATCGTGCTTAGTATGGCGGGCGCAGTGGCTTCTCTGCTCAGCAGTGTGTTTGCCCCTGATACGGTTTACTTGGCCTTGGTGTCCATTTCCGGTCTGGCGGTCGTAGTCGTGTGGATGAGCATTGCTGCCAGCCAGATCGCGTTCCGTCGTCAATACGTTGCTAATGGCGGACGAGTTGAAGACCTGCATTTCCGTGTACGCGGCTATCCATGGGTGCCTATCGGTGCACTGTTGTGTTGTCTGCTGGCCTGTGTGGGTATCGCTTTTGATCCTGAGCAGCGAGTGGCGCTTTACTTCGGCCTGCCCTTTATCGCGTGGTGTTACTTCGTTTACTGGATCACTCGAAACAAGAGAGCAGAGCGGTTGGCCTTAGCCGCAGCAGTTCATTCCTCTGGCACCGCGTGAGTTTTTCAGGCAATGATCGAGCATAGATAAAGCCCTGATGAGGTTGCGCCGATGAGTCAAAAGTCACTACCACCCTTGAACTGGTTGAGGGCATTCGAAGTATCGGCGCGTTGTTTAAACTTTACCCACGCGGCGCAAGAACTCCATTTGACTCAAGGGGCTGTGAGTCAGCAGATCCGTCAGTTAGAAAGTCACCTCGGTGTGGCGCTGTTCAAGCGCTTACCTCGAGGACTTGGCTTGACCGAGGAAGGGCAGTCGTATCTGCCTGTCGTACAAGACGCGATCAGTCGCCTTGCAGTCGGCACAAACGAGATTTTCGGCCAGCGCAATCGAAGACATTTGAAGGTGCGTGGCAGCCTTTCCTTTCTTCACTATTGGTTGGCCCCCCGACTCGCAGATTTTTGTCGGGAGTATCCCCAGATTGATATTCGATACATCAGCAATATTTGGGTGAAAGAACCGGACGGCGAGGATGACCTGGAGATTCGCTGGGGATGCGGTGAGTGGTCGGGCTTGCGCGCTCAGCGATTGACTTGGGACATCCTTCAGCCTGTTTGCTCCCCAACGCTCATGGCCAGCTCACCCATACATGAGCCTCGCGATTTGATGAACCATTCACTCCTTCATGTGTTGGGGTACGAAGAAGGTTGGGGTTACTGGTTGAAGCGAGTTGGAGCAGACGACGTCGACTACTCCCGTGGCCTTCAGTTTGACACGCTGATTTCCACGATCCGCATGGCCGAATTGGGGCAGGGCGTTGCGCTGGCACGGTCTTCCGTGGTCGAGGATTTGCTTAAGAACGGGCAATTGGTTGCGCCATTCAATCACCGAATCGAGGCAAGCGAATCCTTTTATCTGGTGCACGAACAGAGCGAAGTGCTCTCGCCTGATGCCGCACATTTTTCTACCTGGCTGGTGGCTCAAGCCCATCGCCTTTTGTAAAACTGATTTGGAGTTGCCATGGATTATGTAAGCACTCGCGGCGGCGACATGCGTGCTGATTTTCGCAGTGTGGTTCTGTCTGGGCTCGCCGAAAATGGTGGTCTCTATGTCCCAGCCAGTTTGCCTGTCTTCACCGAGAAACAAATTGCCAGCTGGTCGTGGCTGCCGTTTGATGAGTTGGTTTGGCGAGTGATTTCGCCTTTTGTTGGCTCCTCCATAGACGAAAGCACCCTGCGTGCCTTGCTCAGTGACAGCTATCAACAATTCAAGCACCGCGCTATTACGCCGCTTGAGCAAATCGGGCACAACGAGTGGATACTCCAGCTGTTTCATGGCCCGACCGGTTCTTCCAAGGATTTCGCCGCGCAATTGCAGTCGCGCCTGGTTGAGCATTTTCTGGAAGAGGTCGGTAGGGAAGCGTTGGTAGTCGGTGCAACTAACGGTGATACCGGCGTCGCGGCGCTTGAAGCCTTTGCTAACTGCCCGGCCGCCCGCATGGCGATACTGTATCCGCGCGACGGGCTTGCGCCTGAGCAACTCAGTGCCTTGCAGGCAGCCGACCCGCAGCGGGTTCAGCTGTTTCCGGTTGACGGTCATTTCGATGATTGCCAGACGCTGGTCTCCCGGCTCTTGCGTGAGTGGCCGTTGGATGGAGTGTTGCCGGTCTGTTTCAACTCGACCAATTGGATCGGCGTCCTGGCCCAGATCGTTTTTTACTTCCACGCGGCCTTGCAACTGGGCGGTGGCTCACGTCCCGTTGGTTTTAGCGTTCCAGCTGCCAGCTCGGCCGAAATCTACGCTGGTTACATTGCGCAGAAAATGGGATTACCGATCAATCAGGTGATCATTTCCACCAACAGCAATGATGCCCTGCACCAGTTTTTTCATTGCAATCGCTACTCCACCCGGATGACTAATCGAACCGTGTCGCCGGCGATGGACTTCTCGTTGTTTTCCAACCTGGAGCGGTTTATCTGGGAGGTTTACGAACACGATGGCTGCTCAACAAAAGCACTGATGGAGCATTTTGAAAGTTGCGGAGAAATGAGCATCGGCAACCAGCAATGGCTACGTGCTCGAGTACTCTTCGATTCCTATGCCGTACACGAATCCCAGGTGCGCGATGAAGTAGTCGAACTGTTCCGAGAGACAGGCTCGGCCATCGATCCTCACACCGCTGTCGGTGTACTGGCCGGCAGGCTTCATCGACGCAGCCTGGGTGCGCCGATGGTCACCTTCGGGCAAATTGCGCCGGCCAAGTCAGCGGCGCTGTTGGCCGAACTGGGCGTCTGGCAAGCAAGCGTTCCGAGCACTGTCGAGGTGCGCGCGCAACCACCGTACCTGGCCAAGGGCGATCTTGACGGTCTGTGCCAGGCTCTTCGTCTGGCGCAGCAGAGGTCTGCATGAAGCGCATTCTAGATCCGTTGGACGAACGCATACTGGCCGAACTTACCGCCAATGCGCGAATAGCCCATATCGAACTGGGTGCCAAGATCAACTTGTCACGCAATGCGGTGCGCCAGCGCATCGAGCGTCTTGAGCGCGACGGTGCGATCCAGGGCTATACGATACTTCTCGGCGAGTCCCGGCGGCCTACGTCGCTTATCAGCGCGGTGATCTTTGTCTATCGCTACGACCGCATGCGTGGCGAAGAAGTACTGACTGCGCTGCGCTCCATTCCCGAAGTGGTGCAATGTGAAGTACTCAGTGGTGAGTTCGATTTAATGCTGCGTGTGAATGCCGCCACACCTGAACGCGTCCATCTCGTGTGGAAGGAAATCGCGGCCATGCCGGGGGTGGAAAACACCGTGACATCGTTCGTCCTTTCTGCGGTGTTTTGACAACATCGTGCGTGGGCAAAACGCTCAACTAATACAGCACTCTGCCATATTCAACTGCCAAAGCCCGGCTCTTAGGATGTTCCTATCGAACAACATCAATATAGGAACAGCGCTTATGACTGAGTACAAAATTGCCTTGGTAGGGTTTGGTGGCGTGAACCGTGGCTTCGCCCAATTGGTCGCCGATCGTAATGCCGAGTGGAAAGAGGCCCTGGGCTTCACCATTAAAATTGTCGGGGTCACCGATCTGTTCCTCGGCTCAATCGTTGCCAAAGACGGTCTGGATGCAAAGCAGTTGGTGGCGCTGCCGGTTGAGAAGGGCGCATTCGCTCAACTGCCCGGCGGCAATGCCGAGGCCTTCAACGAAACCGTGATCAAGCATTCCGGTGCAGACATCATCGCTGAAGCCACTTTCACCAATCCGGTGGATGGCGAGCCCGCCACTACCTTTTGCCGCTGGGCCTTGGAAAGCGGCATTCATGTAGTGACCACCAATAAGGGACCTATTGCGCTGCACGGTGCCGAGCTCAAGGCGTTGGCCCGTCGCAACCAGGTCGCCTTCGAATACGAGGGAGCGGTGATGAGTGGCACCCCCGTGATTCGTCTGGCCAGGCAGGCTCTGGCGGGTGCCAACGTGCAAGGCTTCGAAGGCATCCTGAACGGCACTTCCAACTACGTGCTCACCCGGATGAAAGACGGCCTGGCGTTCAACGATGCCGTCGTACAAGCGCAACAACTCGGCTACGCCGAAGCAGATCCAACCGCCGATGTGGAAGGGTTTGACGTACGCCTCAAGGTAGTGATCCTGGCCAACGAACTGCTCAACGCACGACTGAATGTCAGCGATGTAGCGTGCTCGGGTATCAGCAATATCAGCGCGCAAGATATTGCCCAGGCAAGTGCCAATGGCGCGAGCTGGAAGCTGATTGGCTCAGCCGATCGTGAAGCAGATGGCTCGGTTCGAGCGAGTGTGGAAGCTCGGTTACTGTCGAACTCACATCCTCTTGCCGGAATCAGCGGTGCTACGAATGCAGTGTCATTCAAGACCGAACTGCTGGGAGCTATTACGGTTTCCGGGCCTGGGGCAGGGCGCATCGAGACGGCCTTCGCATTGCTGTCGGACATCGTCGCCATCCACACCGCCCACGGCAAATAACAGGAGATAGTCATGAGCGTATCCAGCATGGCCAGTATCCAGCTTGTTGAAGCCAAACAGATTGATGTGTTCAGTCCATTCGATGGTCGCCTGGTGGGAAGCGTCCCTTGCCTCGATGCAACCGCAGTTCCTGGCTTGCTGGAACGCGCGCGAATCGGCGTGCGCGAGAGTGCGGCAATGCCTCGTCACCTTCGTGCACGCATCCTTGAGGAGGCGGCCCGGCGTGTAGAGCTTGAGGCTGAAGCGTTTGCCAAACTCATTGTTGCAGAGGCGGGGAAGACGCTGCGACAAGCAGAGAAGGAAGTGAAGCGTTGTGTGAATACGCTGAAGCTATCGGCGGAAGAGGCTCGTCGTAACGCCGGGGAAGTGATTCCATTTGAGGCATATGAAGGCTCCGAATCGCGCCAGGGCTGGTTCACTCGGGAACCGTTGGGGCTTATCGTCGCGATCACTCCCTACAACGATCCACTGAACCTGGTCGCCCATAAACTTGGCCCGGCCATCGCCGGTGGTAATGCTGTGATCCTGAAGCCCTCAGAGCTCGCACCGTTGTCTGCTCTCAAGCTGGTTGAGTGCCTGGTGGAAGCGGGTCTGCCTCCGTCTGTGGTAACCCCGGCGACCGGAGGCGTCGATCTGGGTAAAGCATTGGTGGAGGTTCGC
Source organism: Pseudomonas sp. Pseusp18 (assembly GCF_059506005.1). Classification (NCBI taxonomy): domain Bacteria; kingdom Pseudomonadati; phylum Pseudomonadota; class Gammaproteobacteria; order Pseudomonadales; family Pseudomonadaceae; genus Pseudomonas; species Pseudomonas sp. Pseusp18. The sequence goes on along the minus strand of NZ_CP169240.1, from coordinate 3,156,644 downwards.
GAAGTTCGGATGATTTCCTTTACGGGCGGTTTTGCCACGGGTGAGGCCATTGCTCGTAGTGCAGGGTTGAAGAAGCTAGCGATGGATCTGGGAGGAAATGCCCCGGTTCTCGTGCTTGAAGATTGCGATATCGAACCGACTGTTGAGTCCTGCGTGTCTGGCGCCTTTTGGGCAGCAGGGCAGAATTGCATCGGTACTCAACGCATCCTTGTACATCGTTCAATTTATGAGGACTTCCGTGAGCGTTTTGTCAGCCAAACGCGTGCCTTGGTAGTGGGGGATCCTGACCAGCGAGCAACGGATGTAGGCCCGATGATTACGGAACAGGCGGCCCGTCGTACCGAACAATTGGTAAATGAAGCACTGGCCGAGGGGGCCGTTCTTCTGTGTGGGCACCATCGTGAAGTGGGAAGCTATGCGCCGACCGTGCTGGAGCGTGTAAGCCATAACAGTCGGATCTGGCAGCAGGAAGTCTTCGCGCCGGTTGTCATCCTGGAGCCTTTTGACCACCTGGATGATGCTGTTGCTCTGGCCAACGCTGCGGAGTACAGCTTGCATGCGGGACTCTTCACACGTGATCTTTCCAAGGCCTTGAAATTGGCTCGGCAAATTCAAGCCGGTGGCGTGATGATCAATGACTCTTCCGATTATCGTTTTGATGCCATGCCTTTCGGTGGCTTCAAGTACGGAAGTCTGGGGCGAGAAGGTGTCCGGTTTGCCTATGAGGACATGACACAGCCCAAAGTGGTCTGCATCAATGAAATGGGTTGAGCCATCAAAGTAGCTAATTACCGTCGACCGTTACATCGGGTGAAGTTGCTCGTCCAGTGACACCCGATGTTTTTTCTCAATGCTCATGGGCATGTGAATGGATGGTCAGGGCCCCCGGTACCTTGGTGCGTTCGAGCCCCCCATGTTCCAGCCACCGGAGGGTCTGCTCATAGGCACGCTGCAGCAAAGACTCGGTCTGGTCGAAGTTGAACACCGAGACATCCACAGGACACAAGGGCGGGACGATGTGCAGGCTGGTAAGCGTGCGGAAGTGTTCGATGTCGCTCACCAGTTGGCGCATGCTCATCAGATTGACGGTGTGCAGGGCCAAGGCGACCAGGCCTCGGGGCGGTTGTGTCAGGGCGCAACTCACCCCGGTGGGGATGACCACGACGTTGGTGGCTCCCAAGGCTACGGCAGTCGAAATAGGTGTATTGCTTGCCACGCCGCCGTCAACCAGGAACCGATCGGCGATTTGTACGCAGGGGAACACCAACGGGATGGCAGCGCTGGCCAGTAACGCCTGCTCAAGTTCGCCACTGGACAGCACCGTCTCGGCACCACTGAGCAGGTCGGTGGTGACAATGTGTAGGGGCAGCGCCGCATCCTCAATGCGATGAATGGGCAGTGCCTGACCCAGCAATCGGTGCAAGGCCGCCGGCTGCAACAGAAAACCACGCCGTTTGAGCAGTCCTCTACAGGTATCGAGCCAGGAGAGGGGAAAGATGTCCGTTTTACTCAGCCCGCGCCAGAACCCGGCGAGCGCCTCGACGCCATCGGAATCGGGCCTTGCGGCAAAGTAGGCACCATTGATTGCGCCTACCGAAGCGCCAACCACCATGTCGAATCGAACATTGACCTCGACCAAGGCCCGCAACATCCCCACCTGGACCGCACCCAAGCTGCCGCCGCCAGCGAATACGATTGCGGTTTTGGTCGCCATGGTCGAAGTCTCGGTGCGGAAATGTATCGAATGAGTGTAGCTGGTGGGGTGGTGTTACTTCGGTGGGAGAGGGTAGTCACATGACATCGCGATCATGGATGTCATGTGTCCAATGCGTCGGTTATCAGGACGCTCGATAGCTCAACTGCCACTGAACCAGTTGTAACCCTGATCCTCCCAATAGCCACCGGGGTAATCGTTGGTCACGAAGATCTCCACGACATGTTTGGGGTTCTTGAAGCCCAGTTTGGTCGGCATCCGCAATCGCAGGGGGTAACCGTATTCCGCTGGCAAGACCTGATCGTCATAGCGCAGGGTGAGCAGTGTTTGCGGGTGCAAGGCCGTGGGCATATCAATGCTGGTGTAATAGTCATCGGCGCATCTGAGTCCGACATATTTGGCACTGATATCGGCGCCCACACGTTGCAGAAAGGTCGATAAGGTTACACCACCCCATTTACCGATGGCGCTCCAGCCCTCCACACAAATCAGTCGCGTGACCTGACTGGTGTGCGGCAGTTGGTTCAGTTCAGTGAGGGGCCAGCTGTGCTTATCCTGGACCATGCCACCAACCGCGAGTTTGAAAGCAGCTCCGTCAATGTTCGGGATGCTGTTGCGGTCGTAGTAGGCGTTGAAAGGAAACGGGCGCGTCATCATCGACTCAGGGTAGGTCGGTGCCAGCCTGCTCGGATCGAATAGAGCCGCTTGTACCTTGTCATTGAAGCGCGACACCATTTTCAGCATGGACTCCACCGAATCACTGTCATCCAGCCGACAACCCGTCAACAAGGCAATTGCGCCCAGTGTCCAAGCATGACGAAGAAACTGTCTGCGTGCGGGTAGATCAAGTTCCTGCGCTACCGATTTGATGATGACGGAGTCATCTAGCCCGTCTACTTTTCTGTTCATGAGTTAGCGTCCGCGCAGCATGGCGATCAGGGTGCGTGGCACGAGAGCCACCATCACCAGATGCACTACGGCAAAGGCCACCAGCAGGCTCATGCAGACAAAATGCACGATGCGCGCTGAGTCATAGTCGCCCATCAGTTCCCTCAGCAGCGGAAACTGCACCGGTTTCCAGATCACCAGACCCGATAGCACGAGCACAATGAGATCGAGCACGACAAAGAGGTAGGCGAGCTTTTGCAGGGAGTTGTATTGCCGCAAGTCGGCATGGGCGAGCTTGCCCCTGAGGGCCGCCAGGCAATCATGCAAAACTTCGGCAGGGCGTATCGGGAGAAACTTGTGGGCGATGCGGCCGGAGAACACATTGAGCAGAAGGTAAAGGGTGCCGTTGATGACCAGTATCCACATCGCTGCGAAATGCCAATGCAGTGCGCCCGCCAACCAACCACCCAAGGTGATGCTGTCGGGAATCCGAAAGAAAAAAATCGGTGAAGCGTTATAGATACGCCAGCCGCTCATCACCAGGATGAACACAGCGATGACGTTGACCCAATGGGTCAGCCGGAGCCAAATCGGGTGAATCGTTTGGGGGCTACTCACAATTCCCATCCTGCCGGCACAGTGCCGACTAGTCCCCCCACGGCCAATACGAAGCGTGTTGGCTCAATCCCCCGTGCTTAACCGGCAACTCCACTGGAGTCGCAAACAGCACCTGCCTGACAGTGTCTCTATCAAGACTAGCATCAGCTTGTAGGCGCCGTTTTACATTGTTCAAGCCGTGATTGCCCATGTGAAGCACCAGCCATCAGTAGATACGCCAACTCAATCCAAAGGCGAGCGAATGAGCTGGCTAAGACCCTTGCTCGTGGAGCGACAAGTAATTGAGGAGTGCAGGCGGTGCTTTTATGAAAGTTCCGCCCAGACACATCATTTAACATAATATACATTACACGTAACATCATGTTTCAGGATTGGCCCGGTTGCACTGTCGAGATTATTTAAATATGCGTATAAGCAGCTAAATATGAAACAGCCGAACAATCAGCCCCTTAGTGAATTCTGCTCACTGCATCCTCCAAAAAATATTATTTAAATATGCGCATCAGCTTTCATACCGGGATCGGAAATTCTTCGTTGCCGGAGTTGTTTGCAGATCGCCTGCCCAGTAGTCGTTTGATATCTCAGAGGTCTAGCACTGATCTTGCCGCATCCGTCGCACCTAATCGGTCTGCATGAACAATGCTTCCAGGAATGTCAGCAATCACGACGCTGTGTGAAATCTGTGGCTTTCGGCATGGGTTGGTGCGCGGATTTCAAGGACAGCCATACAGGAATTGGCCAATGTCTGGCGACGCCGTCGAAAATTACGCTCCTAGCGACCCATGCACCAAGCATTGCTCTGAAACCCCATTTAAGTATGAATCAGCGAGTAAGGGGCTGACATTGCGGAGAGCTTCACTAGCTGGGCAAGGCGTTAACGACCGCTATTTGCCGAAAGCAGGCCTCTGCCCCCCGTTCATTTTGGCCCATCTCTGCTATCTACGATCTAGCTTGCCATGAACCATGCAATGGCTACCCGCACGCCTTTACCTAGCTCTAGGAATCTCCCGGCGGGAGGACATTATAGGCTGCCATAGATTAAACATAACTGGTGTTGTGTTTAATCTGAGTGACTGCTAGCATCCAAATCGCCAAGTGGCATTTTCGAGGAGAAAGCTCTCATGCAACCCTCTGTGCGAAAGGCGTTCCTGGAAGACGGGGCCGTCCTGATCAAAGGTTTTCTGAACAAAGATCAATTGGCCAAGTGCCGGGCAGCCTACGACTGGGCTGTCGAGAATCATGGCCCTCATGCGACCCGAATGTTCGACGGAACTGAGCAACAATCGCACGTCGACAATGCGAATCCGGTCGCCAAGGCCCGTCTCGAAGAACTGGTGACCTCCCTGCCCTTTGGCGAGCTGTTTGCACAGCTCTGGGGCTCGGAGAATGTGTGGTATTTCGCCGAAGAAGTATTTCTCAAGGCCGGTGGGCGCGGATCTCGCACACTTTGGCATCAGGACACGTCTTACCTGCCGTGGGCGGGAAACCACTGGGCCAATGCCTGGATCAGTTTTGAATCGGTCCCGAAGAAAAACGCTTTGGAGATCGTCCGAGGTTCACACATAGGGCCGCGTTACGACGGCACCACGTTTCGCGACCCAAATGATCCGACGCAACCTCTGCATGGCGGCGATGCCTTGCCGCGTCTGCCTGACATTGAGGCTCTGCGTCAGAACAATCCCAAGGCGTTCGACATCATTTCGTGGGCCACCGAGCCCGGCGATATCGTCCTGCTGCATCCTGGTTCGCTACACGGCGGTGCGCCGGTGGATGCAGCCTTCCCGGACCGCCATACCTTCGTCTTCCGTTTCTTTGGAGACGACGCAACCTTTCGACCTCTGCCAGAGCACAGCGCCGCCGGTTACCCGCAACAGGGCGTGCTGTTCAGTGAGGAGCTGTCGACCTTGAAAGCCGGAGATCCTTTCCGCCACCCAACGTTCCGCCAATTAATATAAGAGGAGTAACGCCATGAGTACTCAAGACCTGCAGCGTCAATCGATCAATCCTGGTCACACCCAGGCCATCTACGACACCTTCCATTTTTCCCAGGCGACGCGTGTCGGGAACATGATCTGGGTGTCCGGCCAGGTCGGTATCGACGCGTCCATGGTTCCTGCCGAAGGTATCCAGGCACAATCCCATCTGGCGTTTCAGTCCTTGAGAACCATCCTTGAGGCCGCAGGCGCAAGCCTGGCCGATGTGGTCGAGTTGATGACCTTCCACACGGATCTTCAGGGTGAAGTTCATGCCTTTGGGCAGGTAAAGGACGAGTACTTCCCCGAGCGCTATCCAGCGTGGACCGCTGTCGGTATTTCACAACTTGCACTTCCCGGATTGCGAGTGGAAGTACGAGCCGTTGCTGTGATTAATAGCGGTCGAATCTGAAGGATTGCATGTTCTCGACATGCCAAGCCAAAATGGCGTTCGCAGCCGCTGTCGGCTCAACGCCTTCAACCAACGGAATCACTTTCTCTCATGCATGATGCCCAAGCGCCTTCCACGGATCGTCAGCAACCCATTGACAGTGATTCCGCACACGCCCCACGCCGAGGACGCCCGGTAGGCAATCGCCTGGAAAAACGCGGAGAACTGTTGACCGCTGCCATCGAGGTGATTGCCCAGGAGGGTTATGCCGGGACTTCTCTGCGCAAAGTCGCCAGTCATGCTGGCTGCACGACTGGCGCCGTGACCTACTACTTCGCCAACAAGGAAGAGATGATCACTGCGGCCGCGCAGAGTCTGTTCGACGAGTTCGACGATCTGCTGGAGTCCGATCAAGAAAAAGTCGACGTCAGGGCAATGATCGAGCAGTGGTTGAACCTGACTCAAGCCAACGACTCAGCCCGCTGGCTTGCCTTGTTTCAAATGCTCGCCCACGCCCGGCACGAGCCAGTGTTTGCCGATGTGATCCAGAAACGTTACTCGCGATTCCGAGAGGATCTCGCGACCATTCTGGCCAAGGGGCAAACCCAAGGCATCATCCGCAAGGACATTCCTGCCGATCTACTCGCTGACCAGCTCAGCGCACTGAGTGACGGCTGGATGATGATGCTGCCGATCGAGCCGGAACGATTTGAACCCAAACGCAGCAAGGCGTTGATGGATGCCGTCATCACGCTGATCAGCCCCTCTCGATAAATCCCCCTACCCTGTCTTCATACCATCAACAAGGTTCGCTTCATTCGGGGAGCGAACCCAGCATATCTGCATCTTCCTTACGCTCAAATCCACTCTTTATCGCCATCCTCTCGATTTCACTTTGCTGAAGACCTCTTCCGTCATATATTCACATAACATCTGTAATTATAAATAGAAAAAGGAGGTGAAGATGGATTCGGATCTCGATGAGCTGTCGACGCAATCACGGCAGCGACGATTGTTATTGCAAGCGATCGGAGGCGCCGCCCTCGCCGGAGGACTTGGCATCAGTGGGCGTGCCATGGCTCAAACCGAACCTGCGACAGACGCTTCGATACTGGACGTGGTGATCATGGGCGCGGGGCTGTCCGGGCTTACATCAGCCAGGGATCTTCAGGCCGCCGGCTGCGAGTCGTTTGTAGTCCTTGAGGCCCGCGATCGCGTCGGTGGCCGCACGTACAACCATGACTTGGGCAACGGCGTCATCTCTGAGGCCGGCGGCCAATGGATCGGTCCTGGCCAAACATCGATTGCGGATCTGGCAAGGCAGCTCGATGTCGCAACCTTCCCTACTTATTACAAGGGCAAGGCGGTTTATCTGATGGGCGACGAAAAGATCCAAGAGGATGTCAGCGATGGCCCGAATTCCAACACTGAAATCGTCGGCAAACTGAACAAGCTGGCCGAAGGTGTTCCCAGTAAAGCGCCCTGGAAAGCCAAGGACGCTGCTGAGCTTGACAAACTCTCGGTTGGCCAATGGCTAGCCGAACAAGGCATCAGCAACGTAGACAAGATCGGATTCAACATGTCCGTGAGTCTGACCTTCGGTACGGCGCCGGCCGGCATGGGCCTGCTGCATTACCTGGCGATGATCAACTCCTCCGACTGCCGCCTCGAAAAGCTCGAAGGCATCAAAGGTGGCGCGCAGGAATCACGGCTGGTAGGTGGTTCTCAGACCCTCAGCTTGAAGATGGCACAGGCTCTGGGTGACAAAGTCCGGCTGGCGTGTCCGGTGCGCAAAATTGTCGGTTGGGATCGTGATGTCGTCGAATTGCATACCGACCAGGGCATCATCCGCACGCGGCAGGTGATTGCCGCCCTGAGCCCGGCGCTGTGCAATCAGATCATCTTCGATCCGCCTTTGCCAACCGAGCGCGCCGAGCTGCAGCGACGTTGGCCGGCCCATGCGCCAATGCGCAAGACCGTACACGTCTATGAGCGACCGTTCTGGCGAGACCAAGGCCTTAACGGGCAGATCGTACAAGTGGAGGGCCCCCTGATCTGGGCCTACGACAACTCCCCTGCGGACGGTAGTCTGGGCGTCCTGAGCGGCTTTATCAGGCCTGGGCAATTACCCCATGACCCCAAAGCGGCGCAGGACACCTTGTCGGAGATCTACGCCCAAGCTATGGGCGAGCAAGCCCTGCATCCGATCCAGTTCCATGATCAGGACTGGGGCAAAGTCGACCCATGGACCCTGAGCTGCATTTCTCCAATGCCCCCCGGTTTCTGGACTCAATGGGGCGAATACCTGACCCCGGCCGTTGGCCGTCTGATCTGGTCCGGCACCGAAACGGCGGAGATCTGGGCTGGGGCGATGGATGGCGCAATCCGCGCAGGCCATCGAGCGGCGATGGAAGCGCTACAGGCGTTGGTTCAACCGGGGAGGAACGTCTGATGAAGCGGACTATCGTGATTGGGGCAATCGCTGTGACAACCGCGCTGGCGGGATCGACAGTGATCTATGGGCCAGAACTGTTGGCGGGATACCGCTTTATGAATGCCGTGGATCAGCATGACGCTGATTACCAGGCCGATGGTGGTGCGTGGCCACAATTGCAGGACACCTGCGCACTCTGTCATGGCGCAAGAGGCCAGCCGCGGGACGCCCAGTATGCCGCTCTTGCGGGTCAGTCCGCAGCGTACATCGAAAGCCAGTTACATGCGTTTGCCGAAGGACGCCGACACAGTGCACAGATGAGTCCGCTGGCGGCGAATCTGACAGATGAGCAGATCAAGCGTCTGGCCAGTTATTTCGCCGAACAGAAACCAGGCGTAACTGAAGTCACGACGAAAGATGATGCTCTTCAACAGCAAGGTCAGCGTGTGGTCGTCGCCAATGGATGTGCAGCCTGTCACGGCGAAAAATTGTCTGGCGGCCCGTTGGCTCCGCGCATCGCGGGACAAGGGCAGCTTTATCTGACGGACCAACTGAAAGCCTTCAAAGTTGGCCAACGCAAAGATCCGACTCAAGCCATGAATGCTATGGCGGGTGCGTTGTCCGACGAGGATATCAAGGCCTTGTCGCACTATCTGGCGAATCTGGTGCCCTGATCCCGCTGGGCAAGGATGCCCGCCGCCCTCCTCTTTCATACGCCAAAAGCCGCCAGAATGGCGGCTTCGCATACCTGAAAAACATATCTCTCAGCGTGTCTGCAAAAGCGCCATTGAGTTCTTCGAACGCTCTAAGGCGCAATACGCGTAGTACAAGTGCACCAGTAAATAAGCCCAAGTAGTCAGCGCAAGAACATAGAAGTTCAGCAGCACGTTAGTGTCGTCCCCAGGGATTTTGTAGAAGTCATAAATGCAAGCAATGGTCAGTGAGGCGAGCATGCCAAATATCACCCCGATCGCGTGCAGGAACTCTCCGGCGCTTGCGAGCCTCACTGCGAAATAGACCAGATAAACCGAAAACATCACCCACATCATCACGTAGAAATACGGCAGGAGCGTGATCAGAACCTTGGTGGAAATCAAAGCGAATGTGCCCACCAGGGCACCGGCAAACATCATGAGTTCCTTGCGCACTGAGGGCTTGTAGGTATGCGTCACCGCCATCAACCCGAGTACCGTAATGATCGGGATCCCGAAGGCTCTGGAGAACGCATCGCAAAAGTATGAAATGAGGTACGAATGCTCCGATCCGGTGAGGAAAAATATCAGGAAGTTTGTCGCGGAAAAGGCGACCACAAACCACTCGAGAGCCAGTAGCAGGTTTCTTTTTTTAAGAAACTTGATGCCGAAGGTCAGCCCATTCGCGAGCAGCAAGAAACAGGCAAGGCACAGCACAATATTTCTCGGTTCCATAACGATAGCCTCGATACATCTGACAGAAAATTTGATGATTTATTTGGGTTGAGGAGCCAGTGCGGCAAGGTAGGTGGCAATCGCCTTACGCTCATCCGCTGACAGCGCGGCCGCCATTGCTTTCATTGCGCCGCTGGGCTCATTGCGCTCACCTGTGGCAAAAGCGTTGAGCTGCGCTAAAAGGTAGTCGTGCCCTTGCGCGGCCAAGCGAGGAAACGCGTCGTGCCCCATCAACTGGCCACCGTGGCAGGCTGCACAGCCTCTCGTTTGCACCAGTTGTTTGCCCTTTTCCTTCAGACCTTCGTCAGGGCTGAAAGCCGCATTCGCGCTGACGGATTGCCGAGAATAGAAATTCGCCAGCAGATCAATATCATCGCGGCTGAGGGTCATCGCCAACGGCCCCATATTGGGTGCAGCCCGTTGCCCACTGGCGAAGTTGTGCAACTGCGCAGACAGGTACGCGGCCGGCTGTCCGGCCAGACTCGGATAAGGCGAGTTCAGCGAGTTGCCCTTGCTGCCATGGCAACCCGTGCAGGCATCCGTCAGATGCGGCCAGCTCCCACGTTCGGTCTGGTACGCCTCAGTGGACGTGGTGATGTAACTCTGCAGGCGATAGAGATCGAGAAGGTCACGACCGAAAATCGCCAACAGCACGGCAATGACTGCGATGACGCCAAACGCTATGATTTTTTTCATTGTCGCCTCCTATGCCCGACGCAAGGCGTTGAGCACCTGTAAGGCGCTGTGGTGTCCGGCGCGTACGGCACCATCCATGTAGCCTGCCCAGATATCAGCAGTTTCAGTGCCCGACCAGAACAGATTGCCGCAGGGTGGACGCAGCGCCTCGCCATGAGTTGACCAGAAGCCTGGAGGAATCGGCGACACGCAAGTGATCGTCCATGGGTCGAAATGCGCCCAGTCATGATCGTGGTAGGAGACGGGGTTAAGCGCTTCGTCCCCCAAGGCACGCGCATAGATCTCGGTCTGCACACGTTTAGCGGCTTCAGGATCAGCAGGTGCTGCCGCATTCATGACGAATGCATTGATGACTCCGATTTCACCGTTGGGCGGTGAGTTGTCGTAAGCCCAGATGACCGGCCCCCCCACCTGAATGATGTGGCCGTTCAAGCCTTTGTCACGCCAGAAAGGCCGCGGGTAGACCATCGCGGTCTTGCGGGCCGGAGAGTGTGCCGGCCAGGCACGTTGCAAGGCTGCACGGGCTTCGGGCAGCGGTGGATCGAACTGCAAGCGTTGGCAGAGTGCGGGATGAATCGCCATGATCACCCGCCGGGCACGTATCTCGCCTTGATCCGTTTGGAGTCTGACGATGTCGCGATTCCAGTCGGTAATCTTTCGCACTGGACAGGACAAGCGAACTTTGTCGCCCAACAGTTGCGCCATCTTGCTGCTGAGAATCTGCGAACCACCGACGATCCGTGTGCCCTGCGCGCTGTCCTTGATTGAGTCGAGCCGCATATATTCGCAACCGGCCGAGTTGATCATCGACAGAAAATGCAGAAAGCCCATCTTTGCCGGCGTAACACCGCAGGTCAGGAGGAAACTGGCGTTCCACCCAGCCCGATCCTCAGGCTTTATGTTCTGTTGAGCCAGCCATTCACCTGCCGAGAGCTTGTCCAATTCGGCGGCCCTGGGTGACTTCCACGGTGTACCGCACGGCACGTCCCGCGACAGTTCACTGAGCTTTGCCGAAACGGCTTCATCGGTGCCGAACGTGCCTTTCAAATCAACGGCGACACGTCCGTCACCGCCGAGGATGATGGTTTCACCGTCGTAGAAACTCGGAAAGGTGCCCACCTCAAGCTCTCGGGCGAGATCCGCTACAGCCGTTTGCCCCGGGCCTATCCACTGGCCTCCGACCTCGGAGATGTAGCCTGAACCCAGATCGTGATTAAGGGTGCGCCCGCCTACACGATCGCGCGCTTCGAGCACCAACAGCGACTGGCAACCCGCCAGATGCAGATCGCGGGCTGCCGTCAGACCGGCAAGGCCTGCACCAATGATCACCACGTCGATAACATTGTCCGAGCTGTCTTGCAAAAGCGTATCGGCGGCATTGGCCAGGCCGATGTTCAAACCAATCGATCCCACCGCCGCTGTAGCACCGGCCAGTTTGAGCAATTGTCTTCGTTTTAAATCTGGAGGGGCGTCAGTGTTCATAATCGATGCCTCACATAACGTTATTGTTGGATTGAACGCTCATGACAGAGCGTCCGTGCGGCAGTAAAAAAAGCGGTGGCAGAAACAAAATCCATTTTGTCTTTCTGCAGGCGAGCGCCTGCCCGGCCAATGACTTCAAGGCCTGTGCCACCACTGAAAATCAGCGTGTTGTCTTCCTTTAACGCGTTGTTCTGCGCGCCCTCAACGATTAACGATGAGTGCGTGCAACCTTGCGGTTGGTGTATTCGTCGAGGCTGTTTGCCACCCCTAGCGCCAGATTCACGGCGCACCATTGCAGCGGCTCTGGCAATGTTTTCGGGGTTTTGTGGCGCAGCGCAGCGAGCAACGGATGCTCGATGCCGCCGATTCTTTCCGCCAGCAGATGCCCGATCAGCGACTGGGTGGCGATGCCGTGTCCGGAGCAGCCTGCGGTGTAGATAATGTTGTGGTGGGTTCCGGTTTCGCCCACCACCGGCAACGCGTCGTAGGCCATGCTGACGTAGCCGCTCCAGCACGATTGAATACCAATACCGCGCAAAGTCGGGAAACGTGCCCCCAGCGTGTTTTCCAGCTCGCGGTAGGCAACATCGTCGGGAATGTTCGGGGTTTTGGAACCGTAGACATAGCCGAGCCGTTTGGTGGTCAGCAGCAACGTATTACGCGCCGTCAGACGATGGCTTTCCATGGTCCAGTGCGGTGTCATCAACCCTTCCCGTCCTGCCCATCCCAATGACGCCAACTGCTGCGCAGACAATGGCTCGGTTTCGACTGCCGACACCCGAAATGGAACAATCTTGTCGCGCAGAAGCCCGATTTGCGGCGTATAGGCATTGGTGGCCAACACCAAATTCGGGGCTGTCGCACGACCGTGCGTGGTTTGGCAGGTGATCGTCGGCCCATCGGAATACGACACCAACTTCGTATTCTCATACAGTTTCACGCCTGCCTGGAGCGCCGCCCGCCGCAGTCCCATCACGTATTTGCCGGGGTCCAGCGTACCGCCATGGCGTTGCAGGCAGCCAAACAGAAATGCCGGTGGAATCCCCCGTGCGCGCATTTGAGCCTGATCCAGAAACTCGGTACGGGAGCCAAGTTCGTCACCCACTGCCATACTCTTGCGTAGCTTTTTCTCCTGGGAAGGATGGATGCCCGCCCTGATGATTCCCGAGGCGTTGTAGTCGCAGTCGATACCCAGTTCGCGCAATCGGCCTTCGACGTAGGCGACACCTTCGTCGTAGAACCTGACGATGTTTTTCGCCTTTTCGTGACCGACACGTTTCAAGAACAGCTCGAACTCAATGCCGATGCTTCCGCCCAGATAACCGGCATTGCGACCACTGGCACCGAAACCGGCAAATTCCTGTTCAAGGATGATTACCTTCGCACCCAGCGCCGTAAGCTCCAGGGCGGTAGACAGCCCGGCAAAACCGGCACCGATCACGATGACATCCGCGCTGACATCGCCTTCGAGCTCCGGCTGCAGATCAACCGGACTCTCGACCCAGCCACCCAACCGGCGGAAATGCCCGCCGGCAAAGTGGCTTTCCAGCTCTTGCGCTTGATAGGTCATGGACATGTGATGCGCTCCTATCGACTCAGGATGTGAATAGCGACCGCTGCTTCCTCAACACCTTGAAGACCGCCGCCGTTTTCCTGGATGGCATGCCGCGCGCCGTGTACCTGGCGCGCCCCGGCTTCCCCGCGCAATTGAGTGGTCAACTCGTACAATTGGCCGATCCCCGTTGCGCCGAGCGGATGACCTTTGGACTCCAGGCCGCCGGAGGTATTGATCGGTATGCGGCCACCCAGGGTGAAATCGCCCCGTTCGGCGCAAATTCCACCCTCCCCCAGCGGCGCCAGTCCGAGATTTTCCGACTGGATGATTTCCCCCATTGCCGAAGCGTCGTGAACTTCGGCCACATGCATGTCCTGCGGGCCGAGTCCGGCGATCTCGTAGGCCTGGCGCGCAGCCAACAGGCTGACGTGCTTGTGCGGCTCATCCAGTCCACGCAAGGTGAAACTGCGGATCACGCTGGCGGCGATTCGCACACAACGTTTCGGATCGGCCCCGATGCGTTTCAGGCCCGCCTCGGTGCAAATGATCGCGGCGGCCGCGCCGTCGGACAACGGCGCGCACATCGGTAACGTGATCGGATAGGTGATCGGTGGCGCCGCCAGTACCTCTTCGATGGTGAAGGTCTTGCGAAATTGCGAATAAGGGTTGTGCACCGAGTGTTGATGGTTCTTGGCACACACCGCCGCGATCTGCCGCTGTGTGGTGCCGTAGGTCTTCATGTGCCAACGGCACATGGCGGCATAAATGGCCATGAACTTGCTGTACGGGCGATCAGACTCCGAGCCTGGCGGAACAACGATGCCCTCCCCCATTTTTACCAGCGTGGCGTAGTTCTCCTCGGCGGTGGAAACATCCCAGCCGGTTTCGAACAGTGCCAGTGCCCGCGACTTGTCCGGCACGTTCATTTTCTCGGCGCCCAACGCTAACACCACATCGGTAGCCCCCGAGCGCAAGCTCTGCACCGCCAGATGAACCGCAGTACTGCCCGAGGCACAGGCGTTTTCGACGTTGTAGACCGGCACACCTTCGATGCCGATCTTGCTGCACATCACCTGCCCCGGGATGGAGAGCTGGCCTTGTAGATGGCCGTTGGTGATGCCGGCGTAAAACACTGCCTCGATGTCGGAGCGTTGGGCGCGGGCGTCTGCCAGAGCCCCCTGCAACGCCTCCAGAGCCATATCCTGAAGGCTACGCTCCAGATGACGTCCGAATTGGGTCATGGCGATGCCGGCTATGTAAATGGGTTCCATCACTTAACTCCTCGACGTCAGATCTGCCGATCAACGCTTTGCCAGTACTGGGCACGCAGATCCTTCTTCAACACCTTGCCAACAGGACTGCGTGGCAATGCATCAATGAAATCCACAGTTTTCGGAGACTTGACCGATCCGAGTCGGTCTTTGCAGAGACTGATCAGTTCTTCGGCGGTGACGCTTTGTCCAACACTCAGCTCGACGACGGCCTTGACGCTCTCGCCCCACTGATCGTCCGGAACACCGATCACCGCGCAGTCCTGCACTGCCGGATGGGCCCAAAGCACCTGCTCGACCTCGCTCGGATAAACGTTGAAACCACCGGAGATGATCATGTCCTTCTTGCGGTCGGTGATGTGCAGGTAGCCATGGGGGTCGAGATGGCCGATATCACCGGTGTGCAGCCAACCGTCGATGATGGTTTCGGCGGTTTTTTCCGGGTCCTTGTAATAACCCTTCATGACCAGGTCACCGCGTACGCAGATCTCGCCGGACTCGCCCTGGGCGAGAATCTCCCCGGCGTCGCTGAGGATCTCGACGCGAATCAGCGGATTGGGGCGGCCGACCGATGACAGACGCTCGTCCGATGCCAGTCGTCCACCTTGCAGATGCTCGGCGGGCGGCAGGTTGGAAATCGATGCGGGCGCTTCGGTCTGGCCGTATCCGCCGGCCATCACCGGGCCAAAGGTTTCGATCGCTTGCTTGAGCTTCTCCACCGACATTGGCGCCGCGCCGTAAAGAAAGTATTTCAACGAGCTGAAATCGACCTTCTGCGCCAGATTTGGAACATCCAGCAGGCGATAGATCACCGTCGGTGGCAGAAAAGTCTCGGTGACCTTGTACTTCGGAATCATCGCCAGCATCAGCGCCGGGTCCGGCTTGGTGATAACTACCACGGTGCCGCCCCGCGAGGTGCACGGCAGGGACAGTGTGCCGGCAGTATGGGTCATCGGTGCCGCCGCCAGGTTGACCGGTGGATGCTCATCCCCATAAGGGAAGTTGATCATGAAGTGCGCACAGAACGTCTGGATGCTGCGATGGGTGTTCATCACACCCTTCGGCAAGCCTGTGGTGCCACCGGTTGGCGAAATCGCCACTACATCGTCGAGTTGATACTCGACCTTGGGTGGCGTGTTCGGCTGACCTTCGATCCAGACTTTAAGCGAAGGTGCTTCGGGCAGATGTTCGTCGATGCAAATCCATAAACGGATTTTCGGCAGGCTCGGGCGCAACGCGTCGATGATGGATGCGAACTCCTTCTGGAAAAACAGCACCTCGCAGTCGAACGCATCGAGCACATGACGGTTCTCTTCGGCACTGTTGCGAGCTCCAACCGGAATCCAGCACATGTTGGCGCGCCAGAGACCCAGTGTGCACGTCCAGGCCACGGCATCGTTGGCCGACCAGATCGCACCCTTGGTGCTCTTGGGCAAACCCTCGGCCAACAGTGCATTGGCGATACGGCATGACAAGTTGCGGACGTCGGTAAAGGTGAAAACCCGGTCATCCTGGATATACGCCGCGCCGTGCGGATTGATCCGCCAGCCACGGTCGAAGAAATCAATAATCGCCATGTCGGTCACTTCACAGTTGGGTAACGGTTGCGCGAGCCAGGCCACGCTGTTCGAGGAAGCCCAGCAGGTAGCGATGACCGAAGGCTTTCGAGGCCGAGGAGAAACCGACCTTGGCGCTATCGTTGTTCAACAGCTTGACCACGGCTGCCGCATGCAAGGCGCCGGTGGCGATGTAGGGCGTGATGCCGTGCACGGTGGCACGCACCGCTGTCAACTGACCGCGGCCGATCGCGAAGTCGACGGTGCGTTGCAAGGTGCTGCGCTCGCGCGGTGGCATGCTCGGCGTGGTCGACTGCACGAGGCTATTGATCACCGCGTCCTGCTGCTCTTTCGGCAGGTGTTTGTACTCGGCTTCCCACTTCTCACCCAGGCCGTGGACCATTTTCATCACCGGGTTGTCGTAGAAACCAACGCAGGACATGCAACTGCGCACCCGGCTATCCTCCTCATAGAACACCGGCAACGAAGTGCCGCCCCATGGCAGGCAGAACACCGACTCCAGCAGATCGGGACAGACCACGTTGAAGCTCGTATTCGGCGCATATGGCACCAGTGCCTTCTCCCACAGATAGGCGCCGGGGTAGCGCATGCCTTCGAAAATGGTGGCCGTTGAACCAACGGTCACACCGGCGGCACCGGTACGTGGCCCACGGGTCAGGGTTGCGGTTTCCAGCGAATCGACGCCCGGAGTTTCCAGGGCCAGCTCGGCGGCGATCTCGGCGTAGGTGTACATGTACGCGAGCGATGGGGACAGCAGCAGCCCAGCCTGGCGGTATAGCTCGCCAAACTGGTCGCGCAAGGCACGAATGTGCGCTTGCTCACCGGCAGGATCCAGATAATGACAGCCGGCCTTCAATGCCGCTTCAACGGCGGTCAGGCCAAAATTGATGAATGGGCCGACCGTGTTACAAACCACGCGCGCGCCTTTGAACACCGAAGTCAACGCTTCGACCTCGTGGGGGCACTCAATGATTTCGTAGGTCGCCGACTCCAGGCCGACAACGCGTTGCGCCATCATTTCCTGGGCACGGCCGGCGTTGCGCGCCACGGCGGTGAACGGGATGTGCTGGTCGATCAACCAGTCCATGATCAGCATGCCGGTGTAACCACTGGCGCCGTAGACAACCACAGGATATTTGGCCATCGGGATGTACCTCATTGTTGTTATTGGATGAGTGATGTCGGGTGAATCTTCAGGGTCAGTTGTTCGCCCAGCCTTCGGCATAAAGCTGCTGGGCCAGCAGCCCCAGACGCATGGTCAGGACACGGTTTTCGCCGTCCTCGATCAATGAGGACTGGGTGTCGCGCAATAGCTTCTCGATCGGGTATTCGCGGGTGGTGCCGTTGCCACCGAACAGGCGGAAGGCTTCTTGCACAACGGCCATCGCCTCTTCGGTCACCGTGACCTTGGCAGCAGCTGTGGCGTAGGGATGGGTTTGCGGCGACAGACGCGCGAAGCTCAGCGAACGTCGGGCGACAGCGCGGGCGGCCTCGACACGGCGCAGCATTTCGCCCAGACGCAGGCGGGTCATCTGGTGGTCGATCAACTGATGACCGCCCTGGCGGCGTTCATGGCAGTACTGCAACGCCATCTCGAATGCGGCGCGCGCGACGCCGGTGAACACCTGGCTCATGTGCGTGCCGGCAAACGACCAGGAAGAGCTGACGGCGCCGTAGTAGTTTTCGCGCTCGGCGATTGCAAAGCGCCGGGGCACTCGCACGCTGTCGAAGTAGATTTCGCCTTGTGGCAGGGAACGCTGACCGATCTTGTCCAGCGGCTTGCCTTTAGACACGCCTTTGAGATCAAGCGGAATGATCACCGCAATACCATGCGGCCGACCGTTGGCATCGTAGAAACCGTCACCGTAATCGGCGCAGATCATACCCAGCGCGACCTGCGCGACGGCTCCGTTGGATACCCACGCCGAGCTTTGACCGTTGAGGATGATTTCATCGCCGACCACTTTGGCGGTCAGGTTGCCGATATTTCCAGGCTTTCCTGCCGGCCAGTCACGCGCCATATCGAAGATCTGGTTGTCGCTACCACGATCGGGTTGGGTGGCCATCCAGCAACCGATCCGGCCCTGGCAGAGCTCGGCCAATTCGGTATTGCCGGCGGCGACGGCCATTTGCAGCGGGAAGTCAGCACAGCCAAGGGAAACTGCCAGGCCGGCATCGCCCCAACCGAGTTCTTCGCCGATCAGTGATTCGATCCGTATCGCCATATCCGGTGGCAACTGTGCCAACAGCGCCGGATCAAGACCCAACTTGGCGAACTCGCTGAACATCGAATAGTAAGGCGAGCCTGGGGCAATCACCTCTTCCGGTGTCATGCGGTCCAGCTCACGCCCCAAGGGGCGCAACACCTCTTTGGCGAAGCGGTGGACGGAGGCCTGAATCGCAGCCTCCTCTTCTGTCAGCGGTGTTTCGAAGCCGGAGAGCCCGGCAGCTGGCAGGGTAAGCGTCGATTTGAGCGAGATCATCAGAGTACCTCCATCGAGAATGGCAGGCCGTTGCGCTTTGCAACGTTCTGCGTCTTGTTATTTGAGATCGACTCTAACAAGCAAAATTATTTAACGCAACAACTGTTATGCTTATTATTTTGCGCGTGAAAAAACGCTTTCAGGCACGGGGGAACCGGCCGAAAATCAGCAGGAAGTTTTAGAAAATGACCAAGCCAAATGTCGGGAAACGGGTATCGCGCTAGCCTCCCGACATCGCAGCGGCATCAGTGCTGAGGGACGACGCCTCGTCGTGAAAACAGAATCGGTGAGCCGTCACTGTTCAGCAGCGACGCCGTGAGCGAAACACCGTCGCCGCTGGGTTGCTCGTGAAAACTCTGTCCACCGTCGTCACTGCGCACAATCAAACCGTCGAGTCCCACCGCGATGACTTTTCGCTCTGAGACATCGATGGCTGTGACTGAACTTTTGCTTTGCAGCGGCACGCGCTGCCAGCTCGAGCCGTCTGCGGAACCATGCAGCAGCGTGCCACGTTGTCCGCCCACCAGCAGTGAGCTGTCACTCAGGACTGCCCCCGTCCACAACGTGCCGCTGTAGCCGGTATCCAGGTAGCGCCAGTGCTTGCCCCGATCGTCGGAGCGCAACAATTGGCCGCGCTCTGCGGTGGCATACAAGTGCCCTTTTTCATCGGCAAACAGTCCCATCAGATTCAGGTCGGCACGACTCGATCCGGGTGGCGCGTCGATTTTCTGTTCGATCCAGGTCTTGCCGCCGTCATCGGTTGTCAGCACCAGCGACCACAGTCCCACTGCGACGCCTTGCGTCGGGTTGAAGAAGTGCACGGCAAACAATGGCCGGTCTTCTGCACTGGATAATCGTTGAACCTGCCAGACATCACCGCCATCGCTAGTGGCGAGAATTGCTCCCCAGTGGCCGACGGCCCAACCCTGTTTGGCATCGGCAAAGGAAACACCGGTCAACGGAGTGGACAACGGTACGGAAGTCGCCTGACGAAAGCGCTGCCCGTGGTCATCCGACAACAACACCATGCCGTGATCGCCGACGGCAACGGTTCGCTCCCCGGCCCAGGAAGCGCTCAACAGCGTGGCGGCACTGGCGTTGGCGGTTTGCGTCGCGGGTACGGCCGGCAAGGGAGAAGCCTGTAGCAATGCCGGCAACATAAGAACAATCAAAGGAATCAGGTTTCGCATCGGGGTCTCCTCAATGCACCAGTGAGCCGATCAGGCGCACCGGGCGCCGCCGTGGGAATGTCCGTTCCAGCCACACGGCGAATGCAGGCAGTACGGTCATGGCCATGACCATGTTGACCAGGAACATGAAGGCCAACAGCTTGCCCATGTCGGCCTGGAACTTGAGATCGGAAAACGCCCAGGTGGCCACGCCCACTGCCAGCGTGATGGCGGTAAAAATCGTTGCCACACCCACCTCCAGCAAGGCGTGCTCGACGGCCTTGGTGATCGGCTGCCCTAGAGCCTGGTGCAGTTGCAGACGGTTGTAGATGTAGAAGGCGTAATCCACGCCGATGCCGACGGCCAGTACCATTACCGGCAAGGTGGCGATGGTCAGGCCGATTTGCAGCTCCTTCATGAACCAGTAGCCGATGAAGGTGCCGAGTGTCAGCGGCAGGCAGCACACCAGCACGGCGCGCCAGTCGCGGTAGACGATAAACACCAGCAGAGCGATCGCGGCATAGACGTAAAGCATCATCGGCAGCTCGCTGCGTTCCACCTCTTCGTTGATCGCAGCGATCACCCCGGCATTGCCGGAAGCCAGGCGTACGCTCACCCCATCCTGAGTGAACTGAGTACGAAATGCCTTGGCGGCGGCGATCACTCGGTGAATGGTCGTCGCCTTGTGATCGGCGAGAAACAGATGCACCGCCGTCATGCTGCAATCGGGACGCATCATTCCTGGCACGCGAGCCACCTCGGCGGCCATCGATGAGTAGTTGGTCGGGTCGATGGGTACCGCGTTCATTTTCGGGTTGCCCTCGTTATAGCCCTCGTTGAACTGTCGCAGACTGTTGGAGAACGAGGTGACCGACACCACCCCTGGCACGCCCTGCATCGCCCAGACAAAGCGATCCTGGTACTGGCCGAGGGCGACGTCTTCGCAGGCGTTCGTCCCTGCGTCGACTTTGGCCTCGAAGACCACGCTGAGCCAATCCAGGCCGATGTCATAGTTGCTGGCGATGGAGACCGCATCGCGATTAAAGCGTGCGTCCTCGCGCAACTCCGGTGCACCGGCTTGCAAGGAGCCGACAACCCGATCATGGCTCTGCCAGGCCGCCGTGACAAAGATCAGCACGGCCATGCCCAGCACCCAGCGCACGTTGTGCCATTCGGTCAATCGGGCAAAACCGTGCAACCAACGGGCACGACGCTGGCGGGAAATTTCTTCGGCCGCGGCGTAGCCCGAGTCGACTCGCAGCATCGACGCCACCACCGGCAGCATCACCAGATTGGTGATGATCTTGAACGCCACCCCGAGCGAAGCGGTGATGGCCAGCTCCCGAACCATGGGAATCGGGATCAGCAACAACGTCACGAACGACACGAATGCGGTCACCAAAGCCAGCGTGCCTGGGATCAGCAACCCGCTGAAACTGGCCCGTGCCGCACCCTCCACCGACTTGCCGCAGGCGATTTCACGGATGATGAAATTGATCTGCTGAACGCCATGGGACACGCCAATGGCAAACACCAGAAAAGGCACCAAGACCGCCAGTGGATCAAGTCCGTAGCCGAGCAAACGCAGGGCGCCAAACTGCCAGATCAACGACACCAGCGAACAGCCCACCGCCAGCAACGTGAAACGCAGCGAATGGCAATACCAGTACACCGCAGCAGCCGTCAGCAGTAGCGCCAGCAGGCAGAACTCCAGAACCGCCGAGGCACCTTCGGCAATGTCACCGATCTGCTTGGCGAAACCGATGATCTGGAGCTCGAAGTCTTTGTCTTCAAACTGACTGCGAATTTTTTGCTCCAGGACCCGGTTGTACGCCACATAGTCGAGGCGTTGGCCGTCAGCATCGAATTCGTTGAGATCCACGGTGATCATCGCGCTGCCCTGATCGCGAGCCACCAGTGTTCCGATAAAGCCGCCCTGCGCCGTCGAGTCGGCGATCATTGCAATGCTCGCCTCATCGAGACTCTCAGGCGTCACCGTGCCCGGCACCAATGGATCGGCACGAAAGCCCTCCTCGGTGATTTCGTTGACGAACGCGTTGGGCGTCCATAATGAACGCACGCTGCTGCGCGAGACGTTGGGCAGGAAAATCAGGGCCTGGGTTACATCATAAAGACGTTTGAGCCCTGCTCTGCTCCAGATCGTTCCACTCCGAGCCTTGACCACTACCGTGAGCCGGTTTGCACCGAGCAGATCATTGCGATACGTCTCGAAGGTTTCGATGTACTCATGGCCGATGGGCAGCTGTTTCTCAAACCCGGCTTCCATGCGCAACTGCACCGCAAACCAGGCCATGCCCACGGTGAACACGGCCAGGCTCAACAGCGTCAACAGGCGATGGGTAAACAACCACTGCTCGATGCGCGGCAACACGCCGCGCACTTTGGTTTCTGTCATTTTCAGCGAACTATTCACGGCGCGCCTCACAGGGTTCGGGAAACCACAAGACCGACGTAATCACGATCACGCAGCAGTTGATCGTAAGGGGTCTTGCCGCCCATGAACTTCGCGTAGTTGGCAGAGATCTGCCAGCTCGCCGGATTGCGCACGAAGTTGAGGTACAGGTTCATGCTGCTGGCATCTTCGGTGAACGTCGCCGACAGATTGGGTGTGCGTCCCTTGATTGATCGCGAATAGAACACCCCCGGCGTGACCTGCCAGCCAGGAATCAGCGTGTTGTCATACGTCAGGCTGAAATCGAGGCTGATCCCGGAAGAGGTTTTGTTGCCCTTGGCGCTCGGCGGGATGGCCGGATCCAGTTGCCAGGTATTGAGGCCGGCGGCAATCGGTTCGCCGGCGTAGTCGTTATGCAGGCCCGGGTATTTCACGACCACCAGTTCGCTCAACAGCGTGCCGGTGCTGGCACCGGTGAAGTCGAGCAATGTCGGCGAGTTGGACGGCGTCATGCTGTAGATGCCGGTCAGGTGCCATTGCAGTTTCTTTTCGTCTTTCCAGCATTTGCCACCGTTGCTGGCACAGGCGTCGATTACCGGGTTGAGCGGTACCGCGTCTTTGGGACGGTATGACAGTTCTGTGCCCACCGCCCAGTCGCCGATCGGCATATTGGCGCTGATGCCGTACATCATGCGGTCTTCCGGGTACTCCCATGTTTGCGCCAGGGCGAAGGTTTCAGGGTCCAGCACCTGCATCGTCAGTGACGGCAGCTTGTCGTGATAACGCATCACATACAGGCCAAGGTTGAGATCGGTGTTGTCTGGCTGCCAGCGCAGCGAAACACCCCATTGGCCGCCGTTGCGTGCGTCTTTTTCGTCGTAACCGTAGGCGCCCCTGCCCTCGCCCAGCGCGTGGGTGGTGGACCAGTAACTGCCCACGGGTGGTAACTCGCTTTTGTTCCAGTTGAATTGCCAATACGCCTCGATGTTTACGCCGGAACCGAGCCCGGACGCGAGGCTCAACATCGGCGCCGGCAGCAGGGCTTCCTTGAGCTGGGTGCCGGGTCGCGACAACGCCATGACATCGTAAGCGTTGGTATTGTTGATGCCGCCGGCAGCGAACAAGCTCTCGCCCCAGTTGATTACCTGATTGCCCAGACGAGCGCGGACACGCTGGTCACCGACATCGAAGCTCTTGCTCACCCACAGATCGAGCAGGCGAGCCTTGAACTCCAGATCATCCCGAGCATCGCTGGTGAGGCCGTCGTTGCCGACGCCTTCTGGCCGGTTGGCCGACAACGCGCCGCTGGTGTCGGTCGCCGCAAAATCACGGATCCAGCTACCGCGCGCCATGAACGTGTAGTCTTCGGGAAACTTCAGCACCAATTCATGGGTGCCCTTGATGTAGTTGGTGAACAAGTCACCCCTGTCGTAGTTCAGGTCGCCCTGATCACCGATATTGGCGCTGGGCGACAGACAACCGCTGGGAGGGTTGTGCCCGCTGGCCCCACTGGTGATGAGGTTGCAGCCGCGAGACTCGGTGCGCAGCCCCATGCCCACAGCGAGGGTGGAATCAAATGAGCCGTGAATGTTTTCGGTTTCAAAGGTGAACGCCATGGCAAATGGGGTTGCACACGCGATGACAAGACCTGAGGTTTTACTGATTATTTTTTTCATGTCTGTTCCCGGAAACTGCTGTTAGCGTTCGCTGGTGGCGCGCAGATTGTCTGAGGTGTAGAAGTCGCGTTTCAGACGAGGGTTGTTGGCGCTATCGGTCAGCCAGCGATGGTCGTTCTTGCCGGTACCAATTGATGTCATGTCGTACAGGTAGCGACCATCAACGAGGTTGTATTGCGCCTGGGCTTCCATATCGCAGGTGCCAGTCTCGTAGACCGGGATCGTGTAACCCTCGCGGACTTTCCAGATTTGCCCTTGCTTGTCGTAATCCACCGCCATCAGCGCGTTCCAGCTGTCTTCGTCGATGTAGAACAGGCGCTTCGGCGCCTGATGGCGCATGCCCTGGCGTACAGTGGCCTCGACCACCCAGACACGGTGCATTTCATAGCGGCGCGATTCGGGGGCGATGAAGTCGCGCTTGGCCACATCCTCGATCTTCGCCGAGTTGTCGTAGGCACCGAACGAGTTGTAGGGCACGAGCATTTCCTGCTTGCCGACCAGCTTCCAGTCGAAGCGATCCATCGGGCCGAAGAACACATTGGACTCATCGATGGTGTACTGGTTATCGAGACCGATTTGCGGCGCATCGTAGGAATACGCCGGCATGCGACGTACGCGGCGCTGGCCCGGGAAGTAGTAGAACGTGGTGGCTTGCTCGCCAGCCTTGGTAGTCACCACCCCGGCCTGCCCGGCAAGGGCTGCGGGGTCGGAGTAGCTGAAGTAGGTCGCGACTTCGAGGCGATCGAATGAGGAAAACAGCGCACTGCCCTTCACTCCCCATGGCGTGTACATGAACCAGTCGGTGGAGGTTCGCAGCCAGTCTTCACTGCCCTTGCGTGGCGAAATCCCGGAAACGGTTTTCGACATATCGAAGCCGACGCCGCGGTAGCGCATTTTCATGTTCCACATGACCTCGGCACCCGAGGTCGGAAACGGAAACGGAATACCGGGCACGTAGGCTTCCTGCAGCGCCAGGCCATCGCCGTCGAGTTTGGCGAAACCGACGTTCTTTTTGGTGTTTTCTGCAACGAAATCGGGTACGCCACAACTGCGACGCGTCGGGTACACATCCATCCGGTAACCCGGAATCTTTTTGAACATTTCCACCTGGCCAGGCGAAAGCTTGCTGGCGTATTTCGCGACGTTGCCCGAATCGATTCTGAACAGCGGTTTGTCGTCCTTGAACTTCCATTGCTGCCCGCGCACTTGGCCATGACTCCAGCTGGCACCCTGTGGGCCTGGTGGCGTCCAGGCCGGAATGACACCATCGGCGCTCGCCGCGACCTCGCCTCCCAGTGGGGTCAATTGGGTACCGAGCAACGCAGGATCCTTTTCTGCCGCTTGCCCCGTACAGATGAAAGCCGATGCGGCGATGGCCGCAATCAGATGTCTGATCCCGCCCCGTGTGAAGACTTCATTATTGGGGCACTCAATTACTGTGTTCATTGGAGGATCCTCGTGGGCCTTGATCAGCAATGTGTCCGTTTTTAAGGCGGTAACACGTTGCCTGCGCTAACCTAATCATCTGACTTGATCAAATGACCAAGTCGTTTGATCAAAGCAAGGCCGGTGCCAAGATCCACAGCGTTGGAAATAGTTGTTTTTTATCAATCGATTGGGAGAACCTCGGGAAGATTTGGCCAACGATGTTTTCGCAAAACGTAGCTAGGTGTTTCGTTGGCACGCACCAAACCGGGAATTAACGAAACACTCGTTACCAATAATGGTGCAACGGTTTCGGAACGCACAGGCATCCATGACGTTTGGCGATTCGTTGCTGTAGCATCCGCTAGCGTCGACACCGCCCACCGCCGTCACGGGGGCGCCAGGAAATATTGGAGATTGCTGATCTATGGCCAGAATGGGCGCTGAATTACGCAGGCAGGATTTCGTTGAAGCGACGGTCAAGGTGATTGCCGAACACGGCGTCGCCAATGCGACTACCCGGCGCATTGCGGCGGCGGCCGGTTGTCCCTTGGCATCGTTGCACTACGTGTTCCACACCAAGAACGACCTCTTTTATGCAGTCTACGAATCGCTGTTCAATCTGCCCCATCAAGCCCTGGAGCATGTGCCTGCCGGGACGACAGCCGCTGAAACCGCGGCGGAAGTTTTACGGCAATTGATCACGTGGTTCATCGACCATCCGGACGCGGCCAAGGCGCAGATAGAGTTGTTCTTCTGGGCGATGCGCAATGACCCCGAAATGGCGAGCAAGATCTACTCAGTGGCCATCGAGGCGACGGAGCGGGCGCTGGAGCGAGCCATGGGGGCTGAGCTGGAAGAGGCTTTTTTGAAGGCTGTGAGCCGACTGCTGATTCATCTGGTCGATGGGTTGACCATTGCGTGGTCCGCCCATGGCGATCTGCAACGCCTGAGGACCGAAACCGAGACGGCTTGCACTGCGCTGGCCCTTTTGGTGGCCAGTCACTGAGCGGATCATCAAATGCTGCTGACCAGATGGCCGCCATCCACGGCCAGCACACTGCCAGTCATGAATGTACCGGCGTCGCTCGCCAGCAGTAGAAAGGGGCCTGCCAGTTCGTGCAGCTCGCCCAATCGGCGCATGGGCACCAGCTCACGAATGTAGCTGTTGCCCTTGTCGCCGTCGAAAAAGTCTTCGTTCATTTCGGTCTTGAAGTAGCCCGGTGCGATGGCGTTGACCCGGATGTTGTACCGCGCAAGTTCCAGCGCCAGTGACTTGGTCAATTGCACCACGCCGGCTTTTGCGGCGCAGTAATGGCTGTAACCGGTTCCGACGCGCAATCCAAGGATCGAGGCAACGTTGACGATGCTCCCGCTACGCCCGGCCTTGGCCAGCCGTTGCGCGGCGACCTGAGCCACCCGCCAGACACCGTCCAGATTGGTCGAAAGCATGGCGCGCCACTGCTCTTCGCTGATCTCCAGCGGGCGCTGGCCGTTGCCAATGCCGGCGTTATTGAGGACCACATCGACCACGCCGAAATGCGTCTGGGCAACATCGAAGGCCGCCTCGACGCTGGCCCGGTCAGTGACGTCGAGCGCGACCGACAGCGCCTGGCCGCTCTCCCACTCAATGTCCCTGGCCACTTGTTCAAGCCTTTCGAGGCGCCGCGCAGTCAGAACCACCCGGGCGCCGGCACGAGCGGCGACCCGTGCCAGGTGCGCACCGATGCCGCTGGAGGCACCGGTGATCAACACGGTTCGGTCGGCAAGGGAAAAGTTCTGGGCGAAATCGTGAGTCATCAATACACCTCGAAAAGAATGACGGTACGTCTTGCGCTAGCGCGTTTTACAGGCAGACAGGCCCCCTTCCTCCGGGTTCGGGCCAGGGTATGGGTGATGCGTGGTCGCCCTTATCCTGGCGCTCCCCCGGAGAAAGAGGATTTTTCAGATTTTTTCGATGCGACACTTGCCGGCGGCGACCAGACGCTCCAGCAGCGCCGCCGGCCGGAACCACATCTCGCCGTATTCGCCCAGCACGTGGCGATAGTGGAGGATGCGATTGAGCACCGTGTCCAGGCCCAACTGTTCTGCGTAATGCATCGGGCCGCCGAGATGGGCGGGAAATCCGTAGCCGTTGATCCACACCAGATCAATGTCGCTGGCGCGCAAGGCAATGCCTTCGTCCAGCAAGCGGATCCCCTCGTTGATCATCGTGAACAAGCAACGATCATGGATCTCCAGGTCTTCAATGCAACGCCGGGTAACGTTGAGTTCCCTGGCAAGCTGTTCGGCCAGCGTGACGATCTCTTTGTCTTCCGTACGGCTACGTCCTTCGTAGAGATAAAAGCCACGCCCACTCTTCTGACCGTATCGCCCCAAGGCATACAGTTCTTCAGCGAGGCAGCAATAGCTTTGGTCATGGGCAATGGCCGCGCGATTAGCCTCGCGCATCAAGAAACTCACATCGATACCGGCCAGATCCAGCATGCTGAATACACCCATGTTCAAATCCAGACCGGTCAGCACAGCATCGACCTGTGCCGGTGTCGCCCCCTCCAACACCAGGCGATGGGCTTCGCGGGCATAAGGTTCGAGCATGCGATTGCCAATAGAACCTGCGCCGTTCCCCGAGATGACCGGAAGCTTGCCGATACGCCCGGCGATGTCCATGGCGGTGGCCACCACGTCCGGCGCCGTGGCTTGGCAACGCACAATTTCCACCAGACGCATGACGTTGGCAGGAGTGAAAAAATGCAGACCAATCACATCTTGCGGGCGGGAAACGGTCGCCGCGAGCGCGTCGATATCGAGCGATGAGGTGTTGGTCGCGAGAATGACACCCGGCTTGCAGAACTTCTCCAGAGAGAGAAACACCTGCTGTTTGATTTCCATCTTCTCGCACACCGCCTCGATGACCAGGTCGGCATCAGACAGGTCTGCATAGTCGAGCGTGCCAAACAACAACTCCATCCGCTGTTGCACTTGTACGGCGCTCAGCTTTCCGCGCTTGACGCTAAGTTGATAGTTTTCGCGAACTCGCTCGAGGCCACGATTCAGCGTACGACCATCTAGGTCCATTAACGCCACGGGAATGCCGACATCGGCGAAGTTCATGGCGATACCACAACCGAGGGTGCCGGCACCGATTACCGCAATCTTGTTGATCTTGCGCAGTGCAACGGCTGCCTCGATCTGCGGAATACGCCGGGCTTCACGTTCAGCGAAGAACACATGGCGCAGCGCCCTGGACTGGCGTGACGCCTCAGCCTGCTTGAACAACGTCAGTTCCCGCACGAGCCCTTCTTCCATCGGCAACAGGCAGGCTGCTTCCAACGCAGAGAGCACCAGACGTGGCGCCAGACGGCTTTTCCAGCGGGGTTCATGCTCAACGCGGTAACGCGCGAGGAAATCATCCGGCAGGTCTTCGGCGGGGTTTGGCCAGGCCTCTGCCGGCCGCGCCGGGGCGCCGCAGTCGATCAGCTCATGGGCATAAGCACGCGCTTCATCCAGCAATTGCTCGGCACTGGTGGCGATGCGGTCGAGGATGCCTAGCATGCGAGCGCGCTCAGCATCGATCTGTTCACCGGACAGAATCAGGTTCAGTGCCGATTCGGCGCCGATCAGCCTGGGCAGGCGTTGAGTTCCGCCAGCGCCGGGTAACAGGCCCAGATTGATTTCCGACAGTCCCATCCGCGCGCCCGGCTCGCCAATCCGGTATCCACAGGCCAGGGCCAGCTCCAGCCCTCCTCCCAGCGCCAGTGTGCCGAGCGCGGCAACCAACGGTTTATGGATTTCGCTCAGGCGTGTCAGGGTGCCGGGCAAGCTGGGTTCGGCAAAGCAGGCCTCGGTGCCAAACTCCTTGATATCGGCACCGGCACTGAACAGCCCCTGTGCGCCATAGAGAATAATGGCCCCCACGGTAATGTCGGCAGCAGCGCGCTCGCAGGCATTGATGAGAGCTGCGCGCAATGACTGATCGAGTGCGTTGACCGGTGCACGGTTCAGGCCTATCAGGGCCAGACCGTCTTCGACACGGTAGTGGATGAGGTCGCACATTGGGGAGCCCTTACTGGCATTTCCAGGGTATTGAAATCGGCGTTCTTCAGCTCGGAAACGGCGGTTTATCAAAAACTTCTGAAGACTTCGCCCATGCTGGCGACGGGATAATTCGGCTGGGAGACCGCCACGTGCCTGGATACCGCGGAGCCAAAAGCGCCATAGGAACCCCGCGAGTAGAAGCTATGAATGGAGTAAATGGCGAGTGAGATCAGGGTCACGGCCAGGCAGGAAAAAAGAATCGGGCGCATCGGAAACCTCCGTCATCTGGCGGGAGCCAAATGCAGTGTCTTTTGTTATTGAGGGTTTCGATTCTGGGTACTGGCAGATGCAAAAGCTTGGCAGATCACGCCATGTTTTTTGCAGATCATGACACTCAAAAACATTATTGATGTGGGCAACCTTGAGAGCCACAACTGAGCAAATAATGTCTCAAATGAAGTAATCTCCTCCTGTTCTGTGGTTTTCGTTGCAGTAATGAGCTTTTCCTGCACAATTCCAGCATTGAAATTCGATCCGAGACCTACTGATGTCCCTGACTCCCCAAGACGAAAGACTCATCAAGGCGTTGGCTCTGGCCATCGTTGATCGCCCTCGTGCGACGCTCAAGGAACTGGCTGAAGCCGCTGGCGTGAGCAAGGCCACCCTGCACCGCTTTTGCGGCACCCGTGACAACCTGGTGCAGATGATGGAAAGCCATGGAGAGACGGTGCTCAACCAGATCACCACCACGACCGACCTGTTGCACGGCGAGCCGGTGGAAGCGCTGCGAAGTCTGATCAATGAGCACTTGGCGCATCGTGAAATGCTGGTCTTCCTGCTCTTTCAGTATCGCCCCGACACCTTCGCGGTAAATGGCGAAGGTGATCGTTGGCAGTCTTATGCAGATGCCCTTGATGCATTCTTTCTGCGCGGCCAGCAATTGGGCGCCTTCCGCATCGATGTCACCGCTGCGGTCTTCACTGAACTGTTCCTGACCATGATCTTCGGCATGGTCGATGCGGAACGCCGTGGGCGCGCGGCAAGTGCCAACTCAGCCAATGTGCTGGAGCAGATGTTCCTGCATGGCGCTGCCTGCGTAGTACGTCCCCAATAATCCCTACTCCTCACTCCTCCAAAAAAAGAGCCCCGCGACCTGACGGTCCACGGGGCTAAAAAAACAGGTTGGATGCGCCAACCCAAGGAGCGCTTGCCAGCGTCTTATCTGGCCATTGCTTGCGATGACCATCCCCCGCCCAGCGAGCGGAACAGATCGACCAAGGCAATCTGACGCTGAGTGCTGACCTCAATGAATGCCGTCTCGTTGACGAAGCTGGCGCGCTGGGCGTCGAGGTAACGCAGGTGACTATCGATGCCGCCTTCATAACGGGCCTTGGCCAGTTTCAGCGTCTCGCTGCTGGTATTGGCCAGCGCGCGTCGGGCGGCTTCCTCCCGGCGCAAGGTGTCGGTAGCGGCCAGTGCATCGGCGACCTCGCGGAACGCCGTCTGAATCGTGCCCTCATACGCCGCCACCGCAGAGTCCTTGCGGGCTTCGGCCAGACTCAACCCCGCTCGATTGCGTCCGGCATCGAACAACGGCAACGACAGGTTGGGGACAAAGCTCCAGGAACGTGATCCACCGTCGAACAAACCGGACATTTGCGCGCTGGAGGTGCCGAAGCTGCCCGTCAGACTGATACGCGGGAAGAACGCCGCGCGCGCCGCACCAATGTCAGCATTGCGCGCCTGCAGACGATGCTCGGCGGCGAGAATGTCCGGTCGGCGTTCGATCAGCGTCGAGGTGGTGTCAGGCGCGATGTCTTGAACCAGCATCGGCTCCTTCTGCAACCGTTCGGGAATCGACTTCGCCGCATCTTTGGTGCCGAGCAACAGAACCAGCGCGTTAAAGGCCTGTTGCTTCTGCCGCAGATTGCTTTCCTGCTCTGCGCGCGATTGCTCCACCAATCCCAGTGCTTCCTGGTAATCCAGCGCGGTCGCCGTACCGTTCGAGCGGCGCTGGCTGATCAGGACAAACGAGTACTCGCGGCTGATCAGGGTTTGTTGCGTCAGATCCAGACGACGTTGGGCGCCATCGTGAACCAGATAAGCCTGGCTGACCTCGGCGATCAGTGCGATCTGCGCCGCGCGTGCGGCTTCTTCGGTGGCCAGGTACTCTTGCAACGCGGAGTCACTGAGGCTCTTCACCCGACCGAACAGATCCAACTCGTACTCAGGCAGCGACAGGCCGACCTGATAGTTGCTGGCAACGCCCGCCCGGCCGTCGTTGGCCAAATCCGCCGGCAAGCGCTGGCGATTGCCCGCTGCGTTGGCATTCAACCCCGGTACCCGGTCGGCACGCTGGATGCGGTATTGCGCCCGGGCCTGCTCGATATCCAGAAGCGTCTGGCGCAGTGAGCGGTTGTTCTCGAGAGCGATCACCACCAGGCGGCGCAGGTCGGGATCGACGATAAACGTCTGCCACACCAGTTGGTTGATCGGACTGCCCTGCTTCATCGACTCACCCGCCCAGTTATCCGCAACCGGCGCAACGGGCCGCTCATAAGTGGGCGCCAACGAGCAACCACCCAGCAGCATGGCGATCACCAGCGTAGAAAAAGCTGAAATACGCATGAGTCACTCCTGAGTCAAAGCGGGTTGTTCAATGGGGGCCGGTTTACTACGCAGCATCGATAGCACCCAGACAAAACAGATCGGTACGAACAGCACACCCAGCAATGTCGCGCTGAGCATGCCGCCGATCACACCGGTACCGATTGCACGCTGACTCGCCGCCCCGGCCCCGGTCGCCAACGCCAGCGGCACAACGCCGAGGATGAAAGCCATGGAGGTCATGACAATCGGCCGGAAGCGCAGGCGTGCGGCCTCGATGGCAGCGTCGCGCAGGCTGTAACCTTTCTCCCAAAGTTCTTTGGCGAACTCGACGATGAGGATTGCGTTCTTCGCTGCCAGACCGATGATGGTGATCAGGCCAACCTTGAAGTACACGTCGTTAGGCATGCCGGCGACCATCACCGCGAGTACCGCACCGATGGCACCGATCGGCACGATCAGCATCACGGTCAGGGGAATTGCCCAACTTTCATAGAGTGCGACCAGCAACAGGAACACCACCAGGATCGCGAGCGCGAACAGTTGCGTCGCCTGACCGCTGGAGACCTTTTCCTGATACGACAGCCCGGTCCACTCGTAGCTGAAACCCGCCGGCAATTGCGCGGCGATTCGCTCCATTTCCGCCATGGCTTCACCGGTGCTATATCCCGGCCCGGCATCACCGACGATCCGGATCGACGGATAACCGTTGTAGCGCACCAGTTGCACCGCACCTTCCTCCCAGTGGGTGGTGACGAAGGCGCTGAGCGGCACCAGATTGCCCGCGCTGTTGTGCACGTACAGTTTGAGCACGCTTTCCGGGGTCATCCGGTCGCCCTGCTCGGCCTGCACCACCACACGCTGCTGACGGCCAGCGTTGGTGAAGTCGTTGATCACCTCCGAACCGAACGCGGCTGACAATGCACGGCTGATCGACTCGAAACTCACACCCAGGGTGCGGGCCTTGTCACGGTCGATCACCACCCGCAATTGCGGCGACTCGGCCAGGCCTTCCATCATTGCGTAGAGGATTTTCGGGTTGCCATTGGCCTGCCCTAACAACTGATCGCGGGCTGCGATCAATGCTTCGCGGCCCAGGCCAGCGCGATCCTGCAGGCGCAGCGCAAAACCGCCGGAGTTGCCCAGGCCATCAATCGGTGGCGGAGGCACCGCCATCACTGCACCGTCGTTGGTCACGGCAAATTGCTCGTTCAGCGCCATGACTTCCGCCATGGCCGATTGATCTTCGCCACGCAGCGACCAGTCCTTGAACACCGGGAATGCCAGCGCCGCGTTATCGCCCATCCCGGAGAAACTGAAGCCCGACACCAGGAACGTCGACTGGACCGCGTCACGGGAGGCAAGATACCGCTCCAATTGTTCACCGGTGGCTTCGGTACGGGTACGGGTCGCGCCCGGTGGCAACTGGACGTCGACGATCATGTAGCCCTGGTCCTCCACGGGCACAAACGACTCCGGCAAGCGCAGATAGAAGTAACCGAGCATCGCAATGATGCCCACGTACACCAACATCATCCGGCCGGCACGCGACACCAGCCCGTTGTTCAGGATCGAGTAACGCTCGGTGAGCCGGGCAAAGCCACGGTTGAAGGCGCCGAAGAAACCGCGCTTTTCATGGTGTCCCTGAGGAATCGGCTTGAGCAGCGTGGCACACAGCGCCGGAGTGAACGTCAGCGCCAGGAAGCCCGAGAACAGAATCGACACTGCCAGCGACACCGAGAACTGCTGATAGATCACACCCACCGAGCCGGACATGAACGCCAGTGGCATGAACACCGCCGACAGCACCAGGGTGATGCCGATGATCGCTCCCGATACTTGTCCCATCGCTTTGACCGTGGCGTCGACCGGTGACAGCCCCTCCTCGGCCATGATCCGTTCAACGTTCTCCACCACTACGATGGCGTCGTCCACGAGAATGCCGATCGCGAGCACCATGCCGAACATGGTCATCATGTTCACCGAGAAGCCCAGCAGATACATCATCAGCAGCGTGCCCAGCAGACACACCGGCACCACAATCGACGGGATCAACGTGTAGCGGATGTTCTGCAGGAACAGGAACATCACCAGGAATACCAGCACCATCGCCTCGATCAAGGTATGGATCACCTTCTCGATAGCGACATCGACGAAACGCGAAGTGTCGTAGGGGACGGAATATTCCACGTCGTCCGGGAAATAGGCGGACAGTTCGGCCAGGCGTTCCTTGACGGCCGTCGCGGTCTTGATCGCGTTGGCGCCGGGGGACAACTGGATCGCCGCCGCCACCGCCGGTCTGCCATTCAGACGCGAGTTGAAGTTGTAACTCTCTTGGCCGACTTCCACGCGGGCGACATCCGCCAGTTTGACCGTCGAGCCGTCCTCGTTGGCGCGCAGAACGATGCGTGCGAATTCTTCCGGATTATCCAGAGTACCTTTCACCGCCAGCGTGGCTGTCAGTTCCTGCTGGCTGTTGGTCGGAGTACTGCCGAAGCTGCCGGCCGGCACCTGCACGTTCTGCCCGCGGATGGCTGTGCTCACGTCATCGATGGACAGCCCGTAACCCACCAGTTTCTGCGGGTCGATCCAGACGCGCATGGCTGCTTCAGAGGAGAAGAATTGCAGCTTGCCGACGCCCGGCACCCGGCGCAGTTCGTTGTTGATGTTGCGTGCGGCATAGTCACCCAGAGCGGTCGTATCGCTGTGCTGGGTGCCTTCCTTGTAGTTGAGCGCATAGATCAGCAGGAAACCGGCACTGGTCTGTTCTACCTCCAGACCTTGGGTGAGCACCGCCTGCGGCATACGTGCTTCGGCCTTTTTCAGGCGGTTTTGTACATCCACCTGGGCCAACTGCGGATCAGTGCCTGGCTGGAAAGTGACCACAATCTCGGCAATGCCGTTGGAGTTGTTGGTCGACTCAAAATAGAGCAGGTCCTTGGCGCCATTGAGCGACTCTTCGATCACGCTGGTGACCGAGTCCACCAACACTTTCGCCGAGGCACCAGGATAGGTAGCCGTAACCCTGATTTGCGGCGGCGCGACATTGGGGTACTGCGCCACCGGCAGCATCGGGATGACCAGCAGACCAGCCAGAGAGATGAACAACGCCACCACCCAGGCAAAGTTCGGGCGCTTGATGAAAAACTGAGACATCGGAATATCCTCGCGGCGACTGCGCCCTTACTGTTTCGACTCAGGCAGCTGAGCCTGGGCGTGAGACTGGCCCGGTGCGACCTTGGCGCCCGGTTGCAGGCCGGCAAGTCCGCCGACAATCACCTGATCGCCCGCCTTCAATCCCTCACTGATCTGCCAGCGCGAACCCTGCATGGCACCGGTGACCACATTGCGTGACTCGACCCGGTCGTCTGCGCCTACCACCATCACCTGGGCGCCGCCATCGCTGCCGCGTTGCACCGAGCGTTGCGGCACGAGAATGGCCTGGTTGTCAGTGCCTTGTGGCGTGCGCACGCGCACAAACATGCCCGGCAACAGGACACCGTCGGTATTGGCAAACTTGCCGCGCAACGATACCTGGCCGGTGCCACGATCCACCGCGACATCGGTAAACATCAGTGCACCCTGGCGCTCGTAGGGTGTGCCCTCGACACGAATTGACAGCGCCTTGTTGTCGTCGGCGGAGAGCTTTCCGCCCTTGAGCGATTCGCGCAGACGCAGTGCGTCGGCCGCCGACTGGGTGAAATCGACATACACCGGATCAAGCTGTTGAATCCGCGCCATCAACGTCGCGTCCCCCTGACCGACCAGGGCACCTTCGGTTACCAGTGCACGGCCGACGCGGCCAGAAATCGGCGCCGTCACCGAGGCATAACCGAGGTTCAGCCGGGCGCTTTGCAGATCGGCCTGGGCCGAACGGGTTGCCGCCTGAGCACTGCGCAGGTCAGCCATGGCACTGTCGAAATCCTGTTGGCTGACCGCCTCGATCTTCACTAGCGGTTCATAGCGCTTGACCCGTGCCTGTGCCTCAAGCGCAACGGACTGGGTGCGGGCCAGTTCACCTTCGGCGCGCGATAAAGCCGCTTTGAGCGGCGCCGGGTCGATCTGGAACAGCAGGTCCCCGGCTTTGACGTCAGCGCCCTCTTCAAAACGTTTTTGCATCACGATGCCGGGCACCCGTGCGCGCACTTCAGCGACCCGCATGGGTTCCACCCTGCCCGGCAGCTCCGAAGTCAGCGCCAAAGGCTCAGTCTTCACCGCCAGCACTTCTACCGGGCGCGCCACTTCGGCCACACCCGCTTGTTCATTCGCCGGCCCACATCCTGCCAGCGCAATGGCTACTGCCAGCGAGCCCGCCATCCTTACTGCACGCAAATTGCCCATAACTCACCCAAGGCTTGATTGAATTTGGTGCGAATGCTACTTTCTAAACCCTAATGAGTCAAATATGTCTCATATGAGAAATATGTGAACCTTATATGAACATCGCTTGAGGCTTGGTGATGAACCCGATTTCCCATGATGAACACCTGCTCAAGACGCTGACCGTGGCGGTCGTCAACCGACCGCGGGCAACGATGAAAGAGTTGGCGCAATTGGCAGGCGTGAGCAAGGCGACCCTGCACCGCTACTGCGGAACACGGGAAAACCTGGGGCAGCGACTGGAAGAATACGCCGAGGGCACGCTCAATCTGATTATCCGCAGCGCCGGTTTACAGCACCTGGAACCGCTGGACGCGCTACGCCGATTGATCCGGAAGCATCTCGCCCATCGCGAACTGCTGGCCTTTCTGATGGCGCAATACCGCCCTGACTTCCTTGACTTTGAACGGGGTGACACACGCTGGCAGTTTTACCTGGAGGCGCTGGATGGGTTCTTCCTGAGAGGCCAGCAAAAAGGGTTGTTTCGCATCGACATCACCGCAGCGATTTTTACCGAGCTGTTCATCACGTTGGTCTATGGCCTGGTGGATGCCGAACAGCGCGGGCGTGCCGCCAATGCTGATTCGGCACGAACGCTCGAGCAGATGTTCCTGCATGGAGCGCTGTCTGGCGGCGAGTTCCGCGAGCACTCATCTGTGCAGGAAAGAACGCTTTAATCCTCAGAAATGCGTGAAGGCATCGCTGATACTGGCAACCGGTGGGTGATTGGTATGATGAACAACAGTGTGGTTAGCGGGCCGAGGCTGAAAATAAAGCGCACCCGAAATCAGCGCGAGCACCAGGAAAACGAACAGGAACCGACGCATCGAATACCTCCATCGTCCGGCCTTGGGCCGAACGCAGGTCTTTTGTTATTGGTGGTTCGAGTCTGGTCTCGGAACAAGGGTGAAAGCTTTGCAAATCGCGCCAGAGATTTTGCAAATCGTGCCAGTACTCCTCAGGCCAAAGGCTGTGCTTCATTCGGGGGGGCGAGATAATGTCCACTGTCCGTGGCACTGCTCTGCTGGGGTTCAAGGAGTTCTCTGTCAGTCAGGGCATCGATCCGGATTCGGCGCTGGCTGAGGTTCATCTGGCCGTAGACCCGCTGGATGCGCAACTTTCCGGCGCCCAGTTCAATGCCTTGATCGAGTTGTGTGCAGTGCGTTCGAACAATCCTCTGTTCGGCTTACAGTTTGGCTTGCGCCAGGGCACGCAAAGTCTCGGCACCCTGCTGTACACCATGCGCAGTACAGGCAACGTGGGCGAGGCGCTGAATCTACTGACACGTTATTTCCATATACATAGCGACGGCGCGCTAGTGCGTCTTGAACGCCAGGCCGGCGGTGCCCTGCTTTTGTACGAAGTCACTGATGGAACGTTGGTCTCGGTACGACAGACGGTGGAGTTGGCGATGGGAATTGCC
Source organism: Pseudomonas sp. Pseusp18 (assembly GCF_059506005.1). Lineage (NCBI taxonomy): Bacteria > Pseudomonadati > Pseudomonadota > Gammaproteobacteria > Pseudomonadales > Pseudomonadaceae > Pseudomonas > Pseudomonas sp. Pseusp18. The sequence continues at coordinate 3,119,004 of NZ_CP169240.1, read as the reverse complement.
GCCTGCTTGCTCCGCGAACTGTTGGGGCACGCCTGGAAGCCGAGAGGCCTGATGTTGCGCCATTGTGCTCCGACAAACCGCATTGCCTATCGCGCGCTGCTGGGTGTACCCCCGCGCTTTGACAGCCCCGTCAATGCCTGGGTGTTTGATGAGGCATTGCTGGCGATACCTTTGGGAGCGACGGACGCCAGGTGTCAGCAATTGGCCCAGCAACACATTGACGAGCTTGCGCGCGTGACGCTGCAAGAGTTGCCGTCTTACGTGCAAAAACGGCTGCGTAATGAACTTGCCAATGGCCCGGTCACGCTTCGCGACATGGCGGTGTACATGATGATCAGCCCGCGCACCTTGCAACGCTATCTTCGGGCGCAAGGCACGCGATTTCAGGAACTGCTGGACGACACGCGCCAGGCGATGGCCGCGCGCTACCTCTGCGATTCGTCGATCAACCTTACGCAACTGGCAAGCTTGCTGGGTTATGCCGATCTGAGCACATTTTCCCGCGCCTTCACTCGCTGGTACGGCATCAGCCCGCAAAAGTGGAAGCAGCGCATGCAGCACACTCATCGGTAAATGACATGCCTTCCAATCCGTTCATTCGTGCACTCAGCCTGGCGGGATTCGATCAATTCGCCCGGCGTCAAGGCCTGGACCCGAGCCAGATGCTGCGTCGGGCTTCTGTGCCTGTGGCTTCTCTGCAGCGCCCGGAAGATATCCTGTCCTTCCAGCACTATTGCGGCTTGCTGGAGCTGTGCCAACAGCGTTCGAATACCCCGTTGTTCGGCCTGGAATTTGGGCTCTATCAAGGGGTCGACGTCTTCGGTGATATTTTTTTCCTGATTCACAACGCCCGAACCATCGGCGATGCCTTGCTCGAGCTGCGCGCCAATTTCGCGCTGTACAACGGCGCGGCGCATATCGATCTGGAGGTTTTCGAGGGCGTTGCTTTGCTTGGCTACCGGACCGATGAGGCGGCGATTGGCGGATTGCCTCAAGCAGAAGAACTGGCGTGTGGTGTCGGTCTACAACTGATGCGAACCTTGGCCGGGGATCAATGGCAACCCGAGGCGGTAATGCTCCGTCATCCCCCCCTTGCAGATGAGCGGGTCTATCGGCAGGCGCTGGGTATCACGCCGACCTTCTCCGCAGCGCACACCGGTCTGCTATTCGACGCTTGCGTGCTGACGCAGCCGCTGGATTGCGCCAGCGAAACCCTGCATCAACTCATCGCTCAACATCTGTCGGGCATGGAACGCTTGTCGGCAGACGAGATGCCCGGCTACGTCAGACAATTGCTGCGCAATCTGTTGCCTAGCGGTCGTGCGACGATCGATAGAGTGGCCGACTGCATGGCAGTCAACCCGCGGACCTTGCAACGCCATTTGGCTCAAGAAGGCACGTCATTTCAGCAGTTGCTGGATGAGACACGCCAGCAATTGGTGCGCAATTACCTGCAGGTCCCGACGATCAGTCTGACGCAAGTGGCGCATCTGCTGGGTTATGCCGATGTCAGCACATTCTCGCGTGCGTTCCATCGCTGGTTTGGTGTGTCCACGCTGGAATGGTGCAGGCAGTCGGGGTTTAGCAGGCAGCCGTTGCTGCTTCAGAGCCGAGTGAAGGATCGGTCGTGAACGTATCCAGTGTGCATGCACTCAAATTGGGTCGAAAGCGGCAGATCGGACGATAGGCTTCGGGAACAGCAACATTAGCCTCAATTACTTATCCAATTCTCGCGTCAGTTAGCCCAAAAGTGTTGCGTATGAACAAGTAATTTCATGCAACAAAACCGGATTTCGACTTATCGCAACATGGATATGTAATATTTTTCTAAAAAAACAATAAATTCAAAGAGTAATGAATCGCACAACCATCCGAACATTCCTACTATCGCCAACATTATGTTTCAGGATTGGCCCCGTTTCACACGGCTTTGCACACAGCGTTTTGAACGCTCGGAAGTAAATCATTGAAACGATGGCTCCGTCCCCGCTTCAATAAATTACTTCCGCCGGATCAGTCTGCTTGCACCGTGAACTGATGCTGTTCACCCAGCCCCTCGATACCCAGACGCATGGTCTGACCCGGACGCAGAAAGATCAGAGTCCGTGTATTACCTTTCTGATAGCGGTGTCCGTCGACTTCCAGCCACAGGTCCAGCGTGTGCGGATCACCGAATTCATCTTGAGTGACCAACCATGGGCCGATAGGACCGAACGTATCGAAGCCTTTGCCTTTGTCCCAAACGCTGGCCCGGCCGCTTTACTTCAGCGCTGACGCAGAGTCAGCGCTTTATTGGCAGCCCCCCGACATGTAAGCGTCCGGCGGCTCCGGCAGTGCGGCAAGCATGTCCTGCAGTCCGGCCGCCCACTGCATTCGGATACGCATGAAATACGGGTCGTCGGCCGTGATGCGATAACTTTTTGCACCGCCAAAACTGTCTTTTCTGAACACCAGCAGGTCCAGCGGCATACCCACCGACAGGTTGCTGCGCATGGTCGAGTCGAACGAGATCAGCCCGCAGCGCAGGCCCTCTTCGAGTGATGTGCGGTACGTGAGGTTGCGATCGAGTATCGGTCGGCCGTACTTGCTTTCACCCAATTGCAGGAATGGCGTGTCCTCCGTCGCCTGAATGAAGTTGCCTTGCGGGTAAATGCTGTACACATCCATCGGCCCCTCCGCGATCTGCCCGCCCACCAGAAAAGAGCAACTCAAGTCGGTCTTGCCTGCCAACTTGGTACGGTCCCGGGCGACGACTTCGCGAACGGTTTCGGCCACCAGCACGGTGGCGTCATAGAGTGTGCGGACATTCAACAGATGCGGGCCAGGTCCACTGCAACGCTGCTTGAGCAAGTTCACCACCGATTGCGAGGTGGCCAGATTGCCCGCCGTTTGCAACACAATGAGGCGCTCGCCCGGCGTGCTGAAAATAAACAACTTACGAAACGTTGAAATCTGGTCGATACCGGCATTGGTCCGTGAATCGGAGATGAACACCATCCCGTCGGCCAGGTGCATAGCGACGCAATAAGTCATTTGCGCTTACTCGTGAATTCTGGATGAAAGGCCATACCGTCTCCCCGACGGCATGGCCAATTACGGTGAACGTTTCAGGCTTATTGGTGCTGAACCTGAAACAGCGACGTTACTTGTACCCGCGCCAGCATCGACTCGGCCCCGCCACCACGACGCATGCCACGTACCGGGCAGGCGTCGAGGTAGTCCAGGCCTACCGCCAGTTTCAGATGGCGTTCGGGCCGGGTCAGTCGGTTGGTGACATCGAAGCTGTACCAACCACCGTCGAGCCAGGCTTCGGCCCAGGCATGACTGGCCAAGTGGTTTTCATCTTCAGTGCACAGATAACCGGAGACATAACGCGCAGGAATCCCCAGGCTACGGGCGCAGGCCAGGAAGGCGTGAGTATGGTCCTGACAGACCCCGCCTCCGACCGCAAACGCCTCGGCGGCCGTGGTGTCCACGGTGGTTGCGCCCGGGTTGTAGACCATATGGTCGGCCAGGCCGTGCATCAGGTCGGTCAACGCCGTTCGATCACGCCGTATGCCGCAGTGCTGCATGGCGAAGGCATTCAGGGCATCGTCCGCTATCGTCAGCTTACTGGTGCGCAAAAACGGCAAAGGCGATTGGCTGTCGCGCTCCAGTTCACGGTCCGAGTCGATATCCACCTGACCATAAGCTGTCAGTACCAAGGCCCCATGGGGTTCGTCCATCGTCAACACATGCAGGATGTTGCCGTACGGATCAAACTGGCTGCGCACCAGGCGCGGCAGTTCCAGGTGCCATTCCAGGATGCGCTGGCGTTCACTGTTCTGCGGCGTCAGACGCAGGAACTGAATGCTGGTGCAGACTTCATCGGCGTAGCTGTAGGTGGTGTCGTGACGTATGGACAGTTTCATACGGCCTCCAGATAGGACTCGTGAACGGTCTGGCCGAGATGGCGAACCTGGGAGATGAAGTCAGTCAGCCAAAGGTGCAGACCGAAGCCGAGAATCTCGTCGATACCGGTGTAGCGCAGCCGAGCATTCAACTCGGCGGCCAACCGCTGGGCTGCCCGCCCGTTACTGCCCGGCAGGCTGGCGAGGATATGGTCCAGTTCCTCGATGCAGGCGTGCAGCGAACGCGGGACGTCGCCGCGCAACAACAGCATCTCGGAGACCTGCTCGGCGCCCGGTGCATTGCGGTAGATCTCGTTGAACGCCTCGAAGGACGACAAGGCCCGCAGCAAGGCACTCCACTGGTAGTAGCCGCGCGCAGAGTTGTCACTCACCTCCTCCGACTCCTCGCCAAACATTTCGTAGCGTGCATCCAGCAGGCGCAGCGTGTTGTCCGCCCGCTCAAGGAAAGTCCCCAGACGAATGAAGCAATAGGCATCGTTGCGCATGATGGTGCCCGAGGTCGCACCGCGGAACAGGTGCGAGCGCTCCTTGACCCACTCGCAGAAATGGCTGATGCCATAACGCGCCAGACCATTGCTGGCGATGTTGCGCATCTCCAGCCAGGTGGCGTTGATGTTCTCCCACATGTCGGCGGTGATGCGTCCGCGCACGGCATGAGCATTGGCCCGCGCGGCTTGCAAACAGCAATAGATACTCCCGGGGTTGGTTTCATCCAGCGCGAAGAAGTGCAACATGCGCTCAGTGTTGAGTTCGCCATAACGCTCGTTGTAATCGTCCAGCGTGCCGGCGGCCAGCAGCGACATCGCCAGCTCGGCGCGACCATCGGTGCGCCCCGCCTGAGGCATCAACGACAACGAGTAACTGACTTCGAGCATGCGCGCCAGGTTTTCGGCGCGCTCCAGGTAACGGGACATCCAGTAGAGGTCCGAAGCGGTTCTTGAAAGCATGTCTTAGTCCTCCACTACCCAAGTGTCTTTGGTGCCGCCGCCCTGAGACGAGTTCACCACCAGCGAGCCTTCGCGCAATGCCACGCGGGTCAGGCCACCGGGCACCAGACGGGTTTCTCTGCCCGACAGCACAAACGGGCGCAGGTCAATGTGGCGTGGGGCGATGCCGTTTTCGACAAAGGTCGGGCACGTTGACAGGCACAGGGTTGGTTGGGCGATATAAGCTTCGGGGCGTGCCTTGAGGCGCGCGCGGAAGTCTTCGATTTCCGCCGCCGTGGCCGCCGGGCCGACCAGCATGCCGTAGCCACCGGAGCCCTGGGTTTCCTTGACCACCAGCTCAGGCAGATTCGCCAACACATGGGACAGTTCTTCCGGTTTGCGGCATTGCCAGGTAGGCACGTTCTTGAGGATCGGTTCCTCGGCGAGGTAGAAGCGGATCATGTCGCCGACGTAGGGATAGATCGACTTGTCGTCCGCCACACCGGTGCCGACGGCGTTCGCCAGCACCACGTTGCCTGAGCGGTAAGCGGCGATAAGGCCGGGCACGCCAAGCATGGAGTCCGGGTTGAACGACAGTGGATCGAGATACGCATCGTCGAGACGGCGGTAAATGACGTCCACCTGTCTGGGGCCAGCGGTGGTGCGCATATAAACGTGATCGTCGCGGACAAACAGATCTGCGCCTTCAACCAGTTCCACGCCCATTTCACGGGCCAGGAACGCATGCTCGAAGTAAGCGCTGTTGAAGCGGCCCGGGGTCAGCACCACGGTCGTGGGATTGTCCAGCGGACTGGAGCTCCTCAAGGTGTCCAGCAGCAGGTTCGGGTAGTGATCGATGGGCGCCACACGCTGGGCGGCGAAGAGCTCGGGGAACAAACGCATCATCATCTTGCGGTCTTCAAGCATGTAGCTGACGCCGCTGGGAGTGCGCAGATTGTCTTCCAGTACGTAGTAGCTGCCATCGCCGTCGCGGACCAGATCGACCCCGGCGATGTGGGCATAGATGCCCCGGTGCAGATTCAGGCCCTGCATGGCGACCTGATAACCCTCGTTGGCCAACACCTGTTCGGCCGGGATGATGCCCTCCTTGAGAATACGTTGCCCGTGGTAGATGTCGTCCAGGAACATGTTCAATGCCTGGACCCGCTGAATGCAGCCCCGCTCGACCATTTGCCATTCGCTGGCCTTGATGCTGCGCGGAATGATGTCGAACGGAATCAACCGCTCGGTGCCCTGCTCGTCCCCGTATAAGGTGAAGGTGATGCCGGCTCGGTGGAACAACAGGTCGGCTTCGCGACGACGTTGATCCAGCAACTCCAGAGGTGTGTCCGCCAACCAACGCGCGAACTCCTGGTAATGTGGGCGGCAGCCACCACTCGCATCATACATTTCGTTAAAAAAAGCTCGGGACATACCCTACTCCTTGCCGCGATACAGACGGCATTTTCTTATAACTTCGCTATTTCAATAAAATCAGGCCTTACGTTGTTTTAGTGAGTACTGTTTCTGTAGAGCACCTCAGTGTGCGTCGTTAACTTCCTGTCTCATTTGGAAACAAATTCCTCGTGAATTCGGCAATCTCTTGACGCGTCCCGACGCCAGAGACTTGGCCTTTGCGGTTTGATTTCTGGCGCCCCATTTATAACGTTCCCCCATTATTTTTTTCGATGAAAAACCACACTAGCGGTGGTTTGAAAGTACTTTTGCAAGGGCTGTGCCCAAGTATTGTTACGATCGATAAAAACCGGAAAAACCCTTAGACAAGCCGGAATTGCGACACATCGTTTCATTTTTGAGACGAAAATCGATAAGACTACTGAAACGGTTTTTCCACTTGTAACTTGCACAACTCTGGATCGGACGAAAATGGTGCATTTGGCAACTGATTTGAGTTTTATGCCCTACAAGCGGGAAATTCCTACTCACTGTTTTTATTCTCCGTGTAATACAAGGCGTCCAGCGCGGCGCGTCGATTAATGCCGATGCACTATTAATTCTCATGAAAATGCACCAAGCGGTGACACCGGCAGCGAAAGTGCCAAGTAGTGATGCAAAAATTTAATGCTGGAGAGGACGGCCTGACCCCGAGCCACGAGTCCACAATCAGGTGGGCATATCGGCAGAACAAAGCCAAGGATGCTGCGGTGGCAGGAGCGGTCGTCGGCGGATCACGGCAACGTCAGGAACGCCGCGAGGACCGCCGAAGTGCGGAGTAGAATACGGCCGCCGCTTCTTCCGCCTACAGCCGTTGCATGCAGCAGCGTGGTTTCAGAGCGTCCGATAATATCGAGTGTCCTGGAGAGACCGGTAATCAACCGAAGCGAGCCGTTGCCTCGGTGAAGCCCCTGAACTATCGGGTGCCAGGCACCAGATCGAGTATTTCATTGATCCCGAGACAACGAGGCTCCATCTCCAGCGTTCGACCATTGGCCAGTATTCCATTGGCAACCTCTCTCATCGCCAGGTACGCACTGCGCAACATGTGATTGGCATAAATCACCGCGTTGAATCCCGCTTTCTCCAGCTCGTCAAATCGCAGGTGAGCGTAACTGGTCGGCACGCAAATCAGCGGCACCTTTGCGCAGTACAAGCGAAACAGCCGGGCAAACTCGAGGATTTCCAGACCGTCCTTTTTCCGGCTGTGAATCATGATTCCATCAGCGCCCGCCTCCACATACGCCAAACAACGCTCGATGGCGTCCTCCATGCCCCGATCCAGAATCAGGCTTTCACATCGCGCAATGATCATCAGGTCCCGATGGCTTCGACTGGCGCAACCCACGCGGATCTTCTCGCAGAACTCTTCGATAGAGTCTTGCTCCTGGCTGACGGCATTACCAAACAACGAGTTCTTCTTCAGTCCGCATTTGTCTTCGATGACCACCGCCGAGACGCCGGCACGCTCGAGCATTTTGATGTGAATCGCAAAGTGCTCCGGTTTGCCGCCGGTATCACCGTCGAATATCAACGGCAACGAGCAGACATCAAAAATCTCGCGAATACCGTGTAGACGGTTACTGGGAGAGAGAATTTCGATGTCAGGTAAACCTCGCTGTGTCGAGTCCGTCAACGAACTCGACCAAATGGCGTCGTATGAAACATGTTGCCCGGACGCCAGTTCGAGTCTGGCTCGTTGTGCCAGCAAGGCTGAAATCGGACTATGAGCTTCAAGTACGCGAAGGCAACGCTTACTCTCGAGCAGAGTTGCCAGGCTGGTTGGGCGGATGTCAGTGTCGATCATGCGAATTTACGCTCCATTTTTATAATTGAATGAGCGGCTCCCGGACGGTAACTGTCACTACAAATCACTGATAAGCGGTCAAATCACATTAATCCCAGGCAGGCACTTCGCTTTTCAACACAGACGCCATCTTTCCAAGGTGTTCGCAGGCCTTGGCCACATACTCCCGGGACAGACTTTCGATACGCCGATAGTTGATCTCTTGATGGGTAGCGCTGGCATAGAGTCTCAAAGCCTCTGCCGCATGCCTGAAATGCCGGGCTTCTACACTTCCGCAATGAACGCTGAGAAAGGCAGCGACCCGATTGGCTTCACCCGATGGATAGCCGCGAACCTCCCGAAGCCACTGCTTCCACATCGGAGTCATCAAGTTGTATTCGCCGGTGTTGAACAATTCGGTCATGGCCATCATTTCCAGCGCTTCGGTGAGGTCCGGCGCCAGCGGTCTTTTTTGCCCGACCCAGGTGGAAAACTCTTTGGTGACAGGATCCAGAAACTTGTCCTGCAGGCGCCAGTCGTCAGAGCCACAAATGGCGGATGCCATGCGGTAATACAACTTCGAATGGTGTGGGTGCCCATGCATTTCGCCAAGCCCTACATCTTCGATGATGATCTCCCCGCAATGCCGCGCCGCCTCCAGCATCTTCAACCTGGCGTCGTCGTTCAACGATTCGGATTCCTGAAGTATCCGCACGATAATGCTCGATACCGCATGGGCTGCCCCGTCCGGGCTCCTCCAGCCACAAAAGAACGTACACAGTGAAGACACTGTCCAGTTGCTGGATGTCATGTCCTCATAGGTCTCGCAATAGGCATTCAACTTGTCAGGGTTGTTGTGAAAACCACTCAGCAGCGCCTCAACAAGATTTCCGTCCTCGACATCGACCAGTGCCTGATTGACGTAGTCGATAAACTTCTGGCTCGACTTCTCCATGGTGTTGCTCTCCTTGTTATTGATGGGGCTTCTCTACGACAAGATGAATAACGATGACCATTAACACGCTTGATCGGTACGTCAGGGTCAATCCGTGACGACTTGCGACATGAATTGCCCAAAGCGCGTCAAACCTTCGATCAACTCTTCACGCTCAACGGCGTACGAAATTCGAATGCTATAGGGATCGCCGCAGCCAGAGCCGGGAACCACCGCGATGTGTGCCTCGGTCAATAGCAAATCGGCGAGATGATCGACGTCGCGAATTGTCGTTCCGAGGTAACGGCAACCCAACTTTCGGGAGACATCGATAAACAGATAAAACGCCCCTTCCGGTGGCGCGCACCGGATGCCGTCCACATGACCGAGGCAGGTACATGCCACCAGCAGTTGTTCGTCGAGAAACCTGTTCACCTCGTCACCAAAGTGCGCAGAATCGGCGATCAATGTGTTCAGCGCCGCATACTGGGCGAGACTGCTGGGGTTTGAAGTCGTGTGCCCCTGCAGGTTATGCATGGCGCCGATCACCTCTGTCGGTGCGCAGGCATAACCTACTCTCCAGCCTGTTACGGCCTGGCTCTTGGAGAACGAATCAACCAGAATCGTCTGTCTTTTCAGCAATGGAAATAGCGACAGAATGTTGTGATGCACATGGGGATGACGTACCAGCTTGCGATAGCACTCGTCGAAAACCACCCAAAGCTGATGATCAAACGCGAGTTGGGCGATCCCCAATAACTGCTCTCTTTGATAGACCGTTCCGGTCGGATTGTTTGGCGTGTTGATCACGATCATTTTTGTGCGGCTGGTGAGCGCTCTTTCGACCGCCTTGCAGGTCAATCGGTAGTCATCGGGCTGGGTATCGACAAACACGGGAATGGCGCCGGCAAGAAGAACTTGCGTCGGAAAAGTTTCCCAGTAAGGCACAGGAATAATCACCTCATCACCAGGATTGAGCAGCACCATTGAAGCGTTGAAGAGCGCTTGCTTGGCCCCGGCTGTCACCGCCACTTCATTGGCGGCAAACTCAACCCCGCAACGTTGACTGACATGTTCTGCGAGCTTTTCACGCAGCCGAGGCAGCCCTATGGGCGGCGTATAACGATTTCGCGCCCCTTCTATTGCTGCGATGGCACCCGCCTTCATCTCCTGGCAGGCGTCGAGCGATAACTCGCCGGCTGCAAAGTTAATCACTTTGATACCACTTTCTTTCAGGGCATTCGCTTTACTGCGCATGCTCGATGTTCCTGGCGCGCTGAGATCAAGAGCGCGATGGGATAACGAAAACCGGATTGCAGAGGTCTCGCTGTTATTCATTTTTTTACCTGCGAAAACGATTAAAGAACGGCAACTCAGGTCTTCTTGATCGAACCTGCAAACGGTCGATCAACTCGCGTTCTGATAAAGGTGGGCATCAGCGTCCAGGCCTCGTTGCACATACCAGGACAAGGGCAGTGTCAACAACAGAGTGGCGGCCAACATGATCACAGCAGCAGGAATACCTGTGATGTCGCCCAGGCTGCCAAACAATACCGGTGCCAGCGCCCCGCCACCGATGGTGCCGGTGTAGAACACGGCGAAGGCGTGCTCTCGTTTGCCTGGGCCAGCCAGGTCCGGCACGGCGCCATACAGCACCGACGATGTTCCGTTCAACGCCAGCCCCAGCAGCGGCAACACCGCCATCAGGCCGAACAGCGGCAGGTACACCGACATGATGATCAACACCGCGGTGGTGAACTCGGTCAGCCATACGGTTTTCATCATGCCGATGCGCGCGCCCAGATAGCCGCACAGCAACTTGCCGAATGCACCGCCCACAAACAACATTGTCAACGCCAGACCTATGCCTGCCGTCCCGGCCCCCTTCTCTTTCAGCAGGAACGGCAAGAAGGTGAGAAACCCCATCCGTACTGCACTGTCCAGTGTGCCGGTCACGATGAGCGCCCGCAGCCCGCTGGCGGAGCCATTTCCCATGATTGCCCTGGAGGCCTTGCCCTGACCGGATGAAGTTACCGCGCGCGCCGGAATCAGCCACCACAGCAGACAGGCGGCGGCCAGACCGAGCAGGCCTATCAGCGTGACGCTCGCGCGCCAGCTGATGACCGTCAGTAACAGGCCGACCAACCCTGGTATCAACGTTTTGCCGATGTCTCCGGAGAAGTTGTACTGCGACAATGCTTGTTTGACGCCCGCGCCCTCCTCGTGCGTATCGGTGATCAACGAAGACGCCAGTGGGTGTTGGGTGCTAGCGCCCAATCCGCCCAACACCAGCGCCAACAACAACACCGTCAAGCCGCCAGCCTGCCCTGCCAGCAAGTAAGCCAACCCCGCGAGCGCGGTCCCGCCCACCAGCAAGCGCTCTCGCCCCCATCGCCTGGCGGCCCGGCTTGCCAACAGCTGGAAACCGGCCATCATCCCGGAGTAAGCGCCACGCATCAGGCCAATTTGGGCGTAGCTCAAGGCAAACTGCGCCTGCCATATCGGCAACAGCACATAGATGACGTCGGTCAGGCCGTCATGCACGGCGTGTGCGCCGCAGCCAGCCAACAGAGAGCGGCGCCGCACGCAAGCATCAGCCGAGGAAGAGACTCCGTCTTTCATATCGTTCATCGTTCCACCATTACTGCAACAGTTGCGCGCAATCCTTCATCACGCTGGATTTGCGGTGCAGGTATTCGGCGAAAATTTCCCGGGTAGTTTCCTGATCGACCGCGATCTGCATCGCATCGACAAATTGGTCGACAGCCGCCACGGCATGGGCGAAATGATTGCTCTCGGTGCCACCGGTATGCACGGTGACCCAGGCGACTGTCGCACGAGCCTTTTCCGCGGGTACGCCCATGTCGCGGACAAACCACTGTTTGTACAGCGGATGGATGAACTCCACCTCGCCATGGGTGTACACCTCATGGATCAACGTGGTCAGCAGTCCCTGCAGCAAATCGCGATCGCGCAGACGGCGAGCGTCAGTCCAGTCTTTGAAGGCCTGGGCCGAAGGTAGGCAGTTTTCCTTCAGCAGCCACTGATCATCACCGCACAAAGGCGTGGCCATGTTGTAGAACAGGTCCGAGTGCAAGGTATTGCCCAGTGCGCCCAGATCCTCGTCGGTAATCCGTTGCAGACTGCCGCAGGCCCGATAGAGCTTCTCGGCAGCCTCGGAACCCTGCTCGGAACGGGCCAGCAAGGTGATGCGGTTGGCCAGGCCAGAGACACTGGCGGCCGAGTTGTTGGTCTTGGACCAACTGGCGAAAAACTTACGCAAGGCTGCTGGCGGATGGCGGCGCGAAGTCAGTGTCTCAAAGGCATTTTCGATGTCCACAAGCGCACCCTCTTCATTCCAGAACGCTTCGAACAGCGCATGCTTCAAGACACTGGCAGGCATGTCGTTCAACACCGGTTCGACGATCTTCAACAACTGGCTCTGGCGGGTCAGTACGTTACTCATGGTCACCTCTTATATTCCTTTATTGGATGATGATTCAGGCAGGTTCACCGGTTCGTTCGGAACCGTTACGGTCGTGCGCGACCGGCGTATCGGGTTCAAGGGGTTTCCAGCCGGTCAAGGCGATCAGCAGCGACAACAACTGGACGCCGATGATCAGCGCCACACACCCCTGCCAACCCCAGCGATTCCAGATCATCGCGGGGCCGACGGCGCCGAAACTGCCTCCCAGGTAATAACCCGTCAGGTACAGCCCCACCGCCCCGGCTTTGTTATGTCGGGCCGTGGCTGTAATAAAGGCGTTGGCGCAGGCCTGGGCCAGAAACACGCCGGTTGAACTCAGGGCCAGGCCCAGCACGATCAGCCACAGCGAGGGCAGCAGCGTCAGGAGCGAGCCACAGACGCCCAGTAACACCGCGGCCACCAGCAACTCGGATTGCGGTCGCGATTTGCTCAAGCGTCCGACGATGGGGATCACCACCAGTGCCAGCAGGAACACCGCATAGATCGTCCCGAGGGCCGCAGCGCCGAGATTGAAAGGCGTCTGGCTGAGGTACAGTCCGGCGTAAGTGAAGGTCGCGACTTGCGAAAACAACACACAAAAGCCCACGCCATACGCCGCCAGCAAGGGTTTGCGGCACAGATCGCGAAGGGCTTGCAGACGCAGTGGCGAATTTTTGGTAGCCAACACCGGATTGGCCGGCAGCAGAAAGTGGATGGCCACGCCGACGAACACGCTCATTGCTGCCAGCAGTTCAAAGGCCTCACGCCAGCCCACATATTCGGTCATGAGCCCGGTCACGAAGCGCCCGGCAAACCCACCCAGTACGGTACCGGCCACGTAGAGGCTGGTGACCACCGTGACAGTGCCACCGCTCCAGCGGTCGCCGATGTAGGCTACGCTGGTGGCGAACACCACCGGAATCAACATGCCTTCGACAAAGCGCCAGACCAACAGCTCGCTAAAGCTGTCGGCATGGGCTGTCAGCAGTGCCGGCACCGCCAATAGCAATGCCGCGCCGACAATCACCGAGCGTTGTTCAAAGCGACGGGTAAGACGGCTGACAAAGGGCGCGGTGATGGCGACCGCCAGGGTGGTCACCGTGATGCTCCATCCCGCCTGCCGGGCGCTCACCTGAAAACTCAGGGCAAATTCCTGAAGGATACTCTGGGTTGAATACAGGTTGAGGAAGGCCGCGCAACCACACAGAAACAAGGCGATGCGAGCACTCTGCAGACGCGAATTCATGAGGCCTCTCGTTTTATGACAGGAGGCCTTTATAGAATACGCGGGCTGCCGAAGACCAATACCGAATTCGGACCGATCAATACCCAAGGAACAGGATGCTGGATCTACGCAAGTTACGTTACTTTTTGACGGTCGCCGAAGAGCTGCACTTTGGTCGCGCGGCACTGCGTCTGCACCTCGCCCAGCCGCCGTTGACCCGGCAGATTTCCGCTCTGGAAGCCGAGCTGGGTTTTCGTCTGTTTGACCGCACCAGCCGCACGGTGTCGCTCACGGCCCAAGGCCGGCATTTTCTGCCTTATGCGCGCGCCATGCTGGAGCAAGCCGACCTGACCGAAATCATCGCCGGCAAGCTGGCCGCTGGCTCGACCGGGCAACTCGTGTTGGGTTACGCCAGCTCGATTGCCCTGTCAGACCTATTCAGCCAGGCCATTCAAGCTTTTGCCCAACGCTTTCCAGAGGTTCAACTGACTCTGGTGGAAGGTGCGTCCAGCAGTCTATGGTCACAGGTCGCCGATGGTCGTATCGATATTGGTATGAGCCGGTTGCTGCCTCAAAACGGGCAAGCCGAGGTCCGGGTACTATCCCTGGGTGAAGAACCCTTAGTGGCAGCCCTTTCCAGTGACAACCCGTTGGCCGGCCAGGCCGAGGTCAACCTCGCCCAGCTCAGCGCGTACCCCTTGATTTTATTTCCGGTCGATTACGGCTCGGGGCTCAACGAATCCATTCAACAACTGTACCGACGCAACGGGTTGCCCCTGCGCCCAGGTCCATCCGGACGGCAAATTACCTCGATCATCGCGCTGGTGGCCGCCGGGCAAGGCGTTGCGCTGGTTCCCCAGTGCACCCAGACGTTGGTAAAAAAGGGGGTGACCTACCGCCCGCTGGCTGACTCCGAAGCTCGCGCGCAACTGCTGATACTGACGCGAGCCCAAGGGCGCAGCCTGCTGGTCGAGGCCTTCATGGGGGTGATCGACGAACTGATGCCAGTCAGTTAAAGCACAATCCATGTGGAAGCGAGCCTGCTCGCGATGACGGCATAACATTCAACGTTGCAGTTGACTGTCAGACCGCTATCGCGAGCAGGCTCGCTCCCACGAAAACCACTTCAACATTACATCAGCGGGTCAACAGCACTTCGGCCCTGCCTTACCGCCGTAACGAGCCTCCTGACGTTCGCGGAAGAACATCTCATAGCTCATCACCGGCTTGTCCGGGTGTTCGGTTTGCATATGCTCGACGTAGTTGTCGTAGTCGGGCATGCCGACCATCAGGCGCGCGGCCTGACCGAGGTATTTGCCCAGGCGACTCAGGTCATTGAACATGCTGCCCTCCTCGATCAAGCATCTGGCAGCGCATGGAATGGCGCTTCTTTATCCGTACGTTCTTTGGTGCCCCAGGCGGCAATGCCGACTTTAAGCGCAAAGAACAGGATGCTGAACACCACGAGCAGGAACAACACCGTCAGCGTTGCGTTGGTGTAGGCGTTGTAGATCACGTGCTGCATCTGCTCGATGCTCTTGGCCGGCGCGAGTACTTGACCGTTGGCCAAGGCATCGCTGTATTTCTTGGCCAGCGCGAGGAAACCGATTGCCGGGTTGGCGTCGAACAGCTTGATGAAGCCGGCGGTGGTGGTGCAGATCAGCAGCCAAACGGCTGGCAGCATGGTCACCCACACATAGCGTTGGCGTTTCATTTTGATCAGCACAACGGTTGCCAGCATCAGCGCGATACCAGCCAGCATCTGGTTGGAGATACCGAACAGCGGCCACAAGGTGTTGATGCCGCCCAATGGGTCGATCACGCCTTGGTACAACAGGTAACCCCACATCGCCACGCAACCGGCCGTGGCGATCAGGTTGGCGGTCCAGGATTCGGTGCGTTTCAGCGCCGGCACGAAGGAGCCGAGCAAGTCCTGCAGCATGAAACGTCCGGCACGGGTACCGGCATCGACCGCAGTCAGGATGAACAGCGCTTCAAACAGAATCGCGAAGTGGTACCAGAACGCCATGGTGTTTTCACCCGGCAGCACGTGGTGCAGGATCTGCGCGATACCGACCGCCAGGGTTGGCGCACCGCCGGCACGGGCCAGGATGGTGGTTTCACCGATGTCCTTGGCCACCGCTTGCAGGGCTTCCGGGGTAATCGCGAAACCCCAGCTGCTGACTGTCTGCGCAACCGAAACAGCATCGGCGCCGACCAGAGCTGCCGGGCTGTTCATGGCGAAATAGACGCCCGGCTCGATCACCGAAGCAGCCACCATTGCCATGATCGCCACGAAGGATTCCATCAGCATGCCGCCGTAACCGATGTAACGGGCATGGCCCTCGCTGGCAAGCAGCTTCGGCGTGGTGCCGGAAGCAATCAGTGCGTGGAAACCGGACACCGCGCCACAGGCGATGGTGATGAACAGGAACGGGAACAGCCCACCCTTCCACACCGGCCCGGTGCCGTCGATGAACTGGGTCAATGCCGGCATTTTCAGCTCGGGCATGGTGATCAGAATGCCGATCGCCAGCGCAACGATGGTGCCGATCTTGAGGAACGTGGACAGGTAATCACGCGGCGCCAGGATCAGCCATACCGGCAATACGGCCGCGACAAAACCGTAGCCGATCAGCATCCAGGTAATCTGCAGTCCAGTGAAGGTAAAGGCTTTGGCCCAGACCGGGTCAGCAGCAATCTGCCCGCCCAGCCAGATCGAACCCAGCAGCAACGCCACGCCGATCACCGAGATTTCACCGATACGGCCCGGACGGATGTAGCGCATGTAGACGCCCATGAACATCGCGATCGGGATGGTCGCCATCACGGTAAAGATGCCCCACGGGCTTTCGGCCAGGGCCTTGACCACGATCAGCGCCAGCACCGCGAGGATGATGATCATGATCAGGAAGCAGCCAAACAGCGCGATGGTCCCGGGGATGCGGCCCATTTCTTCACGGACCATGTCGCCCAGGGAGCGGCCGTTGCGGCGGGTGGACATGAACAGGACCATGAAGTCCTGAACCGCACCGGCCAGCACCACACCGGCAATCAGCCACAACGTGCCGGGCAGGTAGCCCATCTGCGCCGCCAACACCGGACCGACCAGCGGCCCCGCGCCGGCAATGGCCGCGAAGTGGTGACCGAAGAGTACGTGTTTATTGGTCGGCACATAGTCCAGACCATCGTTGTTGAGTACGGCGGGAGTGGCTCGATTGGGGTCGAGTTGCATCACCTTGGTGGCGATGAACAGGCTGTAATAGCGGTATGCGACGAGATAAATAGCGACGGCTGCGACTACGATCCAGAGGGCGTTGATCGCTTCGCCGCGGCGCAGGGCCACGACACTTAGCGCAAACGCTCCCAAGACAGCCACGGCAAACCAGGCGAGGTGTTTAGCCAGACGGGGCATAGCGTGTCTCCTGCCGACAGTCAGTGACTGCGGCGGTAATTATTATAATTGTGTCCGCTTTGCGGAGCGGGCCCAATATCCCCCCATGCTGTCGACAAATAAATCCGCGTTACTACGTACGTGGCGTCTACGTAGTTCTACGTAGATGGCGCTGATGCAACACCTGTGAGCTGTGGCGAGGGGGCTTGCCCCCGTTTGGGTGCGTAGCACTCACAAAATCTCTGGTGTATCAGAGATTTTGGGGCCGCTTCGCAGCCCAACGGGGGCAAGCCCCCTCGCCACAGCTCACTCCCTTAGGTTTTGCATTTCATCACGACCGCAGGCGCGTATCTTTGGCATATGATGCCGGGCCTTCGCCCTCCCTCGGTCTGGCCAGGAGTAGAGATGCAGCTCAAACACAAAATCGTCGCGCTCGGGATTCTGCCGCTGGTGCTGGCGATCGCGGTCATCTGCGCGCTGGTGATTTCCCTGAACCGCCAACTGGGTGATCAACAGGCGCAACTGATCGAAGACAGCATTCTGGCCAGCAAGCGCGCAGAGCTGAAAAACTACGTCGAAATGGCGCAAAGCCTGATCGCGCCGCTGTACGACAACGGCCGTGGTGACGAACACGCACAGCAACAAGTGCTGGAAGAACTGCGCAAGCTCAGTTTTGGCATCAATGGCTACTTCTTCGTCTACGACCGCGAAGGCCGCAGCCTGATGCACGCACGCCAGTCGGAGCTGGTGGGCCAATACCTGTGGGACATGAAAGACCCTCACGGCCTGCCGGTAATCCAGGCGTTGCTCAAAAGCGCGGCATCCGGCGAAGGTTTTCAACGTTACGCCTGGAACAAACCCTCTTCCGGCCAAGTGACCGACAAGCTCGCCTACGTAGTGATGCTCGATCGTTGGGGCTGGATGCTCGGCACCGGCATCTACCTTGAAGACGTTGAACGCGCCACCCAACAAGCGCGTGCCGAGGTGGCTCAGGGGATCCGCACAACCATGCTGGCGATTGCCGCGGTGGCGCTTGTAGCGGTGCTGTTTGTGTTCGCCAGCGGCATGACGCTGAACGTCAGCGAACATCGCCTGGCCGACAAGAAGCTGCAGCGCCTGACCCAACGTATCGTCAGCCTTCAGGAGGAAGAGCGTTCGCGGGTTTCCCGAGAGCTGCACGACGGTATCAGCCAGTTGCTGGTCTCTATCAAGTTTCAGTTCGAACTGGCCAGCCATGTGCTGGAGAATGGCCAAGACAAAGGCTTGAGCATTTTAAGAGACGCCACCGAGCGCCTGGGGGAAGCGATCGGTGAGGTTCGCAGCCTCTCCCACGACCTGCGCTCATCATTGCTCGACACCCTCGGCCTGCCGGCGGCAATCGGTCAACTCGCCGCCGAGTTCGAGCAACGCAGCGGTCTTGTTGTAACCTTCAACGATAACGAATTCGACTGCCATCTGGCCGATGGCGCCGCCGCCTCGCTGTTTCGCATTGTGCAAGAAGGCCTGACCAACATCGAACGCCACGCCCAGGCAAAACACGTCATCATTACCCTGCACGGCTGCGAAAAGTCCGTACGGTTGACGGTGATCGATGACGGCATCGGTTTCAACGTCGCCCAGGTCGAACGTCGCCAGGCCGGCATTGGCCTGCGTAATATCCGCGAGCGGGTCGAGCATTTTGGCGGTCGATTCGAACTGATCTCGATGCCGGGGAAAAGTGAGCTGGACGTAGTGCTGCCGATGAAGCCACCCGGTACAGAACGCTGACTCCCCCCATAACAATTAGAGTGAATGCCTGCGATGAACCTGCCCTACCCGATCCGCGTCGCCCTGGTCGACGATCACTCCCTGGTCCGCGATGGAATCAAATCGCTGCTGGCGGTCATGGCGTCGCTGGAAGTGGTGGGCGAAGCCGAGAATGGCGCCGATGCCATTGAGATGGTCGGGCGCTGTCAGCCGGATCTGTTGCTGGTCGACATCAGCCTGAAGGATATCAACGGGCTCGAGCTGACCCGGCTGTTGCGCAGCCAGTACCCGTCGCTCAAGGTGCTGGTGCTGAGCATGTACGACAACTACGAATACGTCAGTGAATCGGTTCGCTCGGGGGCCAGCGGCTATGTACTGAAGAACGCGCCTTCACGGGAAATCATTGCGGCCATCGAAGCCATTGTCAGTGGCGGGACGTTCTACAGTGCAGAAATCGCCCAACGGCTTATCGCCGATAAAAGTACCGACAACGAACTGACACCACGCGAGAGCCAGGTGCTGTACAAAATGGCTCAGGGGTTGAACAACAAGGAAATGGCTCGCGAGCTGGACATCAGCGTCCGCACAGTGGAAACCCATCGCCTGAGCATCCGCCGCAAACTCAACATCGACAAACCCGCCGCCCTCGTAAAATACGCGATCGATCACGGAATCATTTCTGGTTAATCCGCTGTCAGCTTTTCAAATAACTCCGAATGCTCGGGAAACATCTCGCCGAGCTTGCGCCGAGTCCCCAGTTCCATGTCCGCGTAATCAAACCCCGGCGCAACGGCTTCACTGATCAAGCCGTAACCCGCCGCGCCCTCCATCAGTTGCGAGGCCTTCCAGACGCCGCCCGGCACATGCAGCTGCAAACACTGACCCGCAATCACGTCGTTGCCCATCACCACGGTTTTCAATGAACCGTCCGGAAAAATCAGGCTGTACTGAATCGGGTCGCCCAGATGGTAGTAATGCACAATGTCGGACTGATTCAGATGGAAATGGCCAATCGGCGCATCCTCGGTCAACAGGTAATAGATGGAGGTCAGCAAGTAACGCTGACCTCCTTCGGTCTCAACCATGGCGCGGTGATCCGCCTGAAAGGTTCTGCGGTAGAAACCACCTTCCGTGTGCGGTTCGAGGTTGAGCGCAGCGACGATGGCTTGAGCATCAGGTTTGTTTGTATCGAGTCCCTCTTTCTTCATCCTGCAGACGCTCCTGACGACGATTCACACTGTACTGGTATTCACGACACGCGCCGTGCGGATAAACAAGGCACGGACCTTGTCCCAAAAATTCCCGCCCAAAACGAAAAAGCTGCCGACCAACAGGGCATCGCCCAACACCTGGACCTGCCAGAGGTTCGGTCTCAGCCCCGGCCAAAGCGTATCTACGTAAGGTTCGAGAAACGATGAAATCAGTGGCAGGCAAAACATCACCATGCCAATTCTATGGCGAGCCGGGCCTACTTCCAGGTCGGCGGCCGGTGCAAGCGTGGAGACATAACCAAACACGTTGCGCTTGAGTTGCTGAAAACCGGACTTGCCCATGACCGCAATGGCGAGGATCAACAGAATCTTGTTGCTGATAAACAGGATGCCTGTCAGTGCCGCGATTTTTGGGCCGGGCACATCCGCGGCGGCGGCGAGTGGCACCGTCAGCCAGGAGATCACTGTCAAACTGAGTATCGCAATGCCTGCTTTGAAGCGCCAACCGGTGGAACTGGGGGCAATCTCGTCCTGGGGGCTGCTCATGGTCTTCGTACCCGTCTTTTTGGCCCGAATGAATAACTTTCAGAAGCGTAGCAGTTGCCCGACCCCATGATCGTCCAACATGACCTTGTGTTTGTCCGGGCTGTACTAACCTAAGCAAACCGGCTCAAGCCCAATAGCCAGGGCATTCAATACTTGGGGACTCCAGGATGAGGTTTTCCCGTGACCTGCTTGTAGTGCAGCCATGCTGACGCGTTCGGCTCGGCTACTTCTGCTGGGCGCCCTGGGCCTTGGCGGCTGCGTGCGTCTGGGACCGGATTTCCAGGCCCCGGGCGAGGCCTGGACAAAACTCTGGAGCAGCCCTGCGCTTGAACAGGCCAGCCAAAGACGCGCCTATCCCGATGTGCGCCAGTGGTGGCAAGTGTTCGCCGACCCGGTCCTCGACGGGCTGATCGCCGAAGCGGATGCGCACAATTCCAACCTGAAAATTGCCGGCCTTCGCGTCATGGAAGCCCGTGCCCGGTTGGGGATTGCCCAAAGCGGACGCTATCCGCAACTGCAACAGGCCAGCGCCGAGAGCTTGTACATCAACCGTCGGCAATACGGCGGCAGTAACCCGCAAGACAGCCATTTCTGGCAACACAGCGTGGGCTTTGATGTCGGTTGGGAACTGGACTTCTGGGGACGTTTCAGTCGGGCCATCGAGTCGTCAGATGCCAGTTACTTTGCGGCTCAAGCCAATTATGAAGACGTACTGGTACTGCTGCGTGCTCAAGTGGCCGACACTTACTTCTCATTGCGCACCACCGAAGCGCGTTTACGCGTCGCCCGGGAAAACGCCGAACAGCAAAAACGCAATTTCGAGATCACCGAGAAACTGTTCAACAGCGGCCAGAGCGCCGAGCTCGATTTGCAACAAGCCAAGACCCAGTACCTCGGCACCTTGAGCAGCATTCCGGAGCTTGAGGGGCAAGTGCTGCGCACCCGCAACGCATTGGCCGTACTGATCGGACAGCCACCCAACGCCCTGCCCCGATTGCTCGAAAACCAGGGATTGATTCCGCTGGTAGACCGTGCCGTGCTGCAAGACGTACCCGCCAGCTTGCTGTTGCGTCGACCGGACGTACGCGCCGCCGAACTCAACGTCGCCGCCCAATCGGCGCTGATCGGCGTGGCAGAAACCGACTTCTATCCATCGCTGACCTTGCTCGGCAGCATCGTCTGGTCGACCGACACGCTGAAGGGCACCTCCAACAGCCTGGACCTGATCGGCGGCCCCAGTTTGCGCTGGAACCTGTTTGATCACGGTCAGATCAGCAACAACGTGCGGGTGCAGGATGCGCGGTTGCAGCAGCTGATCGAGGTTTATCGCGACAAAGTCCGCGAGGCTGCGCGCGAAGCCGATGATGCCGCCAGCGGCCTGAGCAAATCACTGGAACGCGAGCGCATCCTGAGTGAAGCGCAGGTCGCCGCCAAGCGCTCGCTGAGCCTGGCCAACAGCCAATACCGCGAAGGCTACTCGGACTTCCAGCGGGTGCTGGATGCCCAACGCGCATTGCTCGAACAACAGGACAATTACCTGGTCAGCCGCAGCAATGCCGTGAGCAACCTGATCGCCCTGTACAAAGCCCTCGGCGGTGGCTGGTACAGCGCCCTGCCAACCGTCGACCCAGGCACTCGCCAACAAATGGAACACCGCACCGACTGGGGCAACCTGCTGAATGAACCGGCCCCTTCGCCAGCCCTCTCTTCCACGTCAGACAAGGTCAAAGCCGATGAGTGAACCCTCACCGCCCGCCGCTGAAGCGCCCTCTTCCAAGGCGCCCGAACCGGCTGCCGATCCGGCTGCCGATCCGGCAAAAAAAGGCATCAAATGGGTGCTGCTGCTGATCGTCCTGAGCCTGGCCTGGTATCTGTTGGCTGACCGTTTCACGCCGTATACGCAACAGGCTCGGGTCGGTGCCTTTGTGATTCCGGTGGCGGCTGAAGTGGCCGGCCGCGTGATCCGCGTGAATGTGCGCAACAACCAAGACGTCAAGGCCGGCGATGTGCTGTTCGAGGTCGATCAGCAGCCCTATCAAATAGCCGCCGACCGCGCACGCGCGGATCTTGAGTCTACCCGCCGGCAGATCGGCGCCAGCACCGCCGGCATTGCCTCCGCGCAAGCCTCGTTGCGGGCGGCCCAGGCCAATGAACTCAAGGCCCGGCAGGATAACGAACGCCTTGAAAGCCTGTACCGCCAAGACCGCGGAACCATTTCCGTGCGCCTGCTGGAAGCCTCGCGGGCCAGCCGTGAGCAGGCCGTCAGCCAGGTCGCCGCGGCCCGTGCCGAAGTCCAGCGAGCACGGGAACAGGAAGGTGGCAGCGAGGAAGACAACGCGCTGTTGCGCAGCGCTGCCACGGCGTTGTCAAAAGCCGAACTCGACATGGCCAACACTCAAGTCCGCGCGCGCTCGGCGGGTTTGATTACTGACCTGCGCACCGACGTCGGGCAATTCGCCGCGGTCGGCACGCCGGTCATGACCTTGATTGCCATTCACGATGTGTGGATCAGTGCGGACATGACCGAGAACAACCTTGGGCGGGTCAAGCCTGGAACTCCGGTGGCGATCGTGCTGGACGCGCTGCCGGGCGAGGTCTTCGAGGGGCGGGTGCGCAGCGTCGGCTACGGCGTCAGCGTGGGGCAGACGCCGGCGCCGGGCACCTTGCCTAGCGTGCAGAACAGTCGCGACTGGTTGCGTCCGGCCCAACGCTTCCCGGTGATCATCGAATTTTCTGACGAGGCGATGCAGGTGCTGCGTGACAGTCGCGCCATTCGTGCCGGTGGCCAGGCCGAAGTCATGGCCTTTCCTGCGCAGAACAATCCGCTGAATCCCTTGGGACGCCTGTTTTTCTGGCTGATGAGCTGGCTGTCTTATGCCTATTGATCGCCCGCCCAGATACCAACGGGCGCCGCGTCTGGCCGTCGGCACGGCGCTGTGCCTGGCCATCAGCTTCGGCCTGGCACTGCCGATTCCGTTTATTGCGCCGGTGCTTTCTGTGTTGCTGTTAGCCACGCTTAACAAACCCCTGCCATTCAAGGCCGGAGTGATGCTGGCAGTGGTTGCGATGCTGACCACCGGCATCGGGCTGTTACTGATCCCGGTCCTGCGTTATTACCCCCTCAGCGGTGTGCTGCTGATCGGTGTCAGTCTGTTCCTGGCCTTTGGTTTCGGGCTGCGCGGCGGCAACACCTTGGTCGTGACCTTTCTGATCATTGGCCTGACGATGATTTCCTCGGCCGGCGTTGCCGAGTTCGATCTGGCGATGATGGTCATCGGTGCCCTGGTCAAGGCCTTGCTCCTCGCCGTCATCGTCGTCGCGATCAGTCACTGGCTGTTTCCCGACCCGGCCAATGCACCCTCGCCACCTGCCGCCAGTGCTATGCCGGCGCAAGAAGTGCCCAGGATAGCGCTGCGTGCCACCCTGATCGTGATGCCGGCGTTCCTGTTGGCGCTGATCGACCCGGCCAGTTATCTGCCGATCATTTTGAAAGCGGTCAGTCTGGGCCAGCAGAGTTCAACGGTAACGACGCGCAACGCCAGTCGCGAACTGCTCGGCTCGACTTTGATGGGCGGGCTGTTGGCCATTGTGTTCTGGTGCGCGCTCAGTCTGTTCGTGCACTTGTGGATGTTCTTTCTGTGGATGCTGCTGTTTGGCTTGCTGTTGGCGCGCAAGCTCTATGCCCTGAGTCCGACTCGGCAAACCCCGGGGTTCTGGCTCAACAGCCTGGTCACGTTGATCATCCTGCTGGGCCAGTCGGTGCAGGACAGTCTTGCCGGCAAAGACGTCTATACCGCCTTCGCCGTGCGCATGGCGCTGTTTATCGCCCTCACGCTCTATGCCGACCTGATGGTTCACCTGATCGAACAGCGGCAGCGAACGCCTGATGCTCAGGGCGTTACCTGATAACCGCGCCCTTGCAGGCAGCTGGTATAGGCGGTTGAACTGGTCGCCGCGCTGGTTTTTTGCTGCGCCCGGCGCTCCTGACGCTGGCGCGCGCCACCAACCACTGCGCCCGCCGCTGCGGTTTGCCCGGCCCGGTTCTGGCGATATTCCTGTTTCACATCGTCGTCGACCCCCTCGTAAAACTCGTCATGCTGACGCCCCCGGACCTCAGCGCCCACCGCCCCGGCAGCAGCACCCACCGCAGCACCGCGCAAGCGCCCGCCCGAGGGTGGTGGTGTTGAGGAACTCTGACTCGCCGCGACGTTGCGGCAATCGTTGATGTCCAGCTGGGTTTGTTGCGAACTCTGCCCTTTCAACGGCACAACCGTTTCGGCCTGGACCTGCGTACAGGCCATCGACATTACGACACACAGACTGAAAGACGATAACCGACTCATGATGACCTCCGACAAGGTCCACTGTGTTGGCGGGCGAGCGTCTGGCTGGGAAGTTCCTGGAACAGCGCTCGATAACTGCTGGAAAACCGCCCCAAATGCCAGAACGACCAGTGCATCGCCACTTGCGCGACTGTCGTGTCGCTGGCCGTTCGGCTGAGCAACTCACGGCGCGCACTGTTGAGCCGGCGCAAGCGCAACCAATGCGAGGGCGTCATCCCGGTGTACGCCTTGAACGCGTGCTGCAACTGACGCAACGAAACCCCGGCCACCTGGGACAGTTCCAGCAAATTGAGGGTTTCTTCCGGGGTATCGGCGGCCCATTCGGCGACGCGCTTCATGATCGTTCGCTCTTCGGCCCGGCGCTGCAAGCCTGCTCGATCCAGGCACACACAGGCGTTATCGAGGATGAACAAACAGTCCTCCAACAACTGCTGGGTCAATGCCTCTTTGCTCGGCGGATCCAGCGTCTGCTCCAGTCGCGTCAAGGTGCCGCTCAACCAGCGGCTGAACAGCGCGTTCTGCCCGCAATTGAGCGGCGACATGAACAAGCCTTCGAGCCGCGCCACGTCCAGGCCATGCCGTTGAACGAATTGCGGCCCGAACACCACGGCGATTTCCTGGTAGTTCTCCGGGGTGATCCAGATGTTGCGGCTCTCGCCGTTCAACATGTACAGCGAGTTGTCGTTGCGATCGAAACAGAACGCCAGTGAGCCTTCGGGGGCGCTGAAATTCTGCTCGACCCGGGTGTTCATCTGCTCTTCGTAAATCTCCACGCCTTGCAAGTCCAGATAGCGCACCCGCCCGGCGAAATGCCCCGGTGACATCTGCTGATAGTGCTGCACCCAACCCGGTGTGGCGCGGATCTGCTCGGCCACGTCGGCGGTGTTGAAGGCTTGAACCTGTAACGGATTGCACGCTGTCATGGGGTGACCTTACGCACTCGTTTGGTGCGTTTTGGTGCTGCTTAAAGTGGATAGATGGAACGCCACGGCTCACCCAAGATAGTCGTCAATGCGCCACAGGGGAAGTGTCCGGTGGATGAAGGCGCCTTCCCCGGCGTAATTCAAACCAACAATGAGGTCTTTATGAATGTCCCTTTCGATCAGCTGTTCACGTGGCTGAAAGATCACAAGATTACCGAGGTCGAGTGTGTGGTCAGCGACTTGACCGGCATTGCTCGCGGCAAGATTGCACCCACCAACAAGTTCCTGCATGAGCGAGGCATGCGCCTGCCGGAAAGTGTGCTGTTGCAAACGGTAACCGGGGACTTTGTCGACGACGACATCTACTACGACCTGCTCGACCCGGCCGACATCGACATGGTCTGCAAACCTGTCGCCGACGCGGTTTACGTGGTGCCGTGGGCCATCGAACCCACCGCCATCGTGATCCACGATACCTTCGACAAGTTCGGCAACCCCATCGAACTGTCGCCGCGCAACGTGCTGAAGAAAGTGCTGCAGCTTTACACCGACAAAGGCTGGCAGCCGATTGTCGCGCCGGAAATGGAGTTCTACCTGACCCAGCGCTGTGAAGACCCGGACTTGCCACTCAAGGCACCATTGGGCCGTTCTGGCCGCGCGGAAAGCGGTCGTCAGTCGTTTTCCATCGACGCCGCCAACGAGTTCGATCCACTGTTTGAAGACGTCTACGACTGGTGCGAACTGCAGGGCCTGGACCTCGACACGCTGATCCACGAAGACGGCCCGGCGCAGATGGAAATCAACTTCCGTCATGGCGATGCGCTGGACCTGGCGGACCAGATCACCGTGTTCAAACGCACCCTGCGCGAGGCGGCACTCAAGCACAACGTGACTGCGACTTTCATGGCCAAACCCATTGGTGACGAACCTGGCAGCGCCATGCACATCCATCAAAGCGTGGTCGACATCGCCAGCGGCCAGCCGATCTTCGCCGATGCCGATGGGCGGATGAGCGAGCTCTTCCGGCACCACATCGGCGGCCTGCAAAAGTACATTCCCAAAGTGCTGCCGATGTTCGCGCCCAACGTCAATTCGTTCCGCCGCTTCCTGCCCGACACCTCGGCGCCGGTCAACGTCGAATGGGGCGAAGAAAACCGCACCGTCGGCCTGCGCGTGCCGACCTCGAGCCCCGACGCCATGCGCGTGGAAAACCGTTTGCCGGGTGCCGACGCCAACCCTTACCTGGCGATCGCCGCGAGCCTGTTGTGCGGCTACCTGGGCATGGTCGAAAAGGTCGAGCCGAGCGCCGCGGTGCAGGGTCGTGCTTACGAACGACGCAACCTGCGTCTGCCGATCACCATCGAGGATGCACTCACACGCATGGAAGAGTGCGAAACCATCAAGCGCTACCTGGGCAGCAAATTCGTCCGGGGGTATGTCGCGGTCAAGCGCGCCGAACACGAGAACTTCAAGCGCGTGATCAGCTCCTGGGAGCGCGAGTTTCTGCTGCTCAGCGTCTAAAAAACACACGCCCACATGAGATCACAATCCTCTGTGGGAGCGGGCTTGTGTGGCGAGGGGGCTTGCCCCCGTTGGGGTGCGAAGCACCCCTAACAACGGTCACCACGATCTTGAATTTAGAAAGTGATGACTGGTTTTACGACTGCTTCGCAGTCGAACGGGGGCAAGCCCCCTCGCCACATAAGCCCGATCCCACAAAGACGAATAATTCAAAGAGGTGTCGATATGCGTCTATTGAAATCCGTGGTTCCGGTCGCGCTGGCGGTATTGTTCAGCGCCGGGGCACAGGCTCAGCCGAGCGTCAGCGTCTACAACTGGACCGATTACATCGGCGAGACCACCCTCGCCGACTTCCAGGCAAAAACCGGGAT
This sequence comes from Pseudomonas sp. Pseusp18, assembly GCF_059506005.1. Lineage (NCBI taxonomy): Bacteria > Pseudomonadati > Pseudomonadota > Gammaproteobacteria > Pseudomonadales > Pseudomonadaceae > Pseudomonas > Pseudomonas sp. Pseusp18. The sequence continues at coordinate 3,091,246 of NZ_CP169240.1, read as the reverse complement.
CAAGGTGATCTACGACGTATTCGATTCCAACGAAACCCTGGAAGGCAAACTGCTCGCCGGCCGCACCGGGTATGACGTGGTGGTGCCGTCCAACCACTTTCTCGCGCGCCAGGTGAAGGCCGGCGCGTTCCTCAAACTGGATCGCTCGCAGCTGCCCAACTTCAAAAACCTCGACCCGAAACTACTGACGCTGCTGGAGAAAAACGATCCGCAGAACGCGCATTCCGTGCCGTATCTGTGGGGCACCAACGGCATCGGCTACAACGTCGACAAGGTCAAGCAAGTGCTGGGCATTGATCACATCGATTCCTGGGCCGTGTTTTTCGAACCCGAGAACCTGAAGAAACTCAGCCAGTGTGGCGTGTCGATGATGGACTCGGCTGATGAAGTATTCCCGGCAGTCCTCAACTACATGGGCATGGACCCACGCAGCGAAAACCCTGAGGACTTTAAAAAAGCCGAAGCCAAACTCTTGAGCATCCGGCCTTATATCACCTATTTCCACTCCTCCAAGTACGTCTCGGACCTGGCCAACGGCGACATCTGCGTGGCCTTCGGTTACTCCGGCGACGTGTTCCAGGCGGCCAATCGCGCCAAGGAAGCGAAGAACGGCGTGAACATCGCCTACTCGATCCCCAAGGAAGGCAGCAACCTGTGGTTCGACCTGCTGGCAATTCCCGCCGACGCCAGCAACCCGAAAGAGGCCCACGCCTTCATCAATAACCTGCTGGACCCGCAAGTGATCGCCAAGGTCAGCGCCTCGGTGGGCTATGCCAATCCGAACCCGGCGGCCAAGGCCTACATGGATGCTGAGTTGGTCAATAATCCTGAGGTCTATCCTCCTCAGGATGTCCTCGACAAACTCTACATCTCCACCACCCCGCCCCAGGCGATCATGCGTCTGATGACCCGTTCCTGGAGCAAAGTGAAGTCCAACCAATGAATCAGCATGACAAGCAACATGCCCGCTCCTATTACGCGGCATCGGCCAATGGCATGGCACCCTACCCTACGCTGGATTCGGACCTTGAAGCCGATGTCTGCGTGATCGGTGGCGGGTTCACCGGCGTCAACACCGCGATCGAACTGGCGCAGCGCGGGCTCTCGGTGATTCTGCTGGAGGGCCGGCGAATCGGCTGGGGCGCCAGCGGTCGTAATGGCGGGCAGTTGATCCGTGGCATTGGCCATGACGTCAGTGGGTTCGCCCGTTATGTCGGCGAGGAAGGCGTGCGTTATCTGGAGCGTGCGGGCATCGAGTCCGTGGAGCTGGTGGGCAATCGCATCCGTGAACATGGCATCGATTGCGACCTGCGCTGGGGCTTCTGCGAACTGGCCAATACCCCGGCGCAGTTCGCTGCGTTCAAGGCTGAGCTGCAAAGCCTCGCCGAGTTGGAGTACGCCCATGAAACCCGACTGGTCGGCCCCGAGCAGATCCGCCAGCAAGTGGTGGGCTCGGACCTTTATGCCGGCGGCCTGATCGACATGGGTTCTGGGCACTTGCATCCGCTGAATCTGGTGCTCGGCGAAGCGCAACTGGCGCAATCCCTCGGGGTACGGATTTTCGAGCAGAGCCCGGTGCTGGAGTTGGTCCACGGCAGCACCGTGCAGGTTCGCTGCGCCGGCGGTACAGTGCGCGCCGGCAGCCTGGTGCTGGCCTGTAACGCACATCTGGAAGAACTCGAACCGCGCCTGAGCGGTAAGGTGCTGCCGGCGGGCAGTTACATCATCGCCACCGAACCGTTGGCACCCGACGTGGCCGCGCAATTGATTCCGCAAAACCTGGCGCTGTGCGACCAGAAAGTCGGCCTCGACTACTACCGGCTCTCGGCGGATCGACGTCTGTTGTTCGGCGGTGCCTGCCATTATTCCGGGCGCGACCCCGTGGACATCGGCGCCTATATGCGGCCGAAAATGCTCAAGGTCTTCCCGCAATTGGCGGATGTGCGCATCGACTATCAATGGGGCGGCAGGATCGGCATCACCGCCAACCGTTTCCCCCAGGCCGGCCGCCTGAGCCAGTACCCGAACGTGTTCTACGCCCAGGGTTATTCCGGCCATGGCCTGAACGTGACCCACTGGTGCGCCCGGTTGCTGGCCGAAGCGATTCAGGCCGGCCACAGCCAGGGGCTGGACGTGTTCAGCGCCGTGCCGCACATGACCTTTCCCGGCGGACGAGCCTTGCGCTCACCGCTGCTGGCGCTTGGCATGTTCTGGTATCGCCTGCGTGAATTACTTGGCTGAACTGTGGCGAGGGGGCTTGCCCCCGTTGGGTCGCGAAGCGACCCCAAAACCTGCCATCGCATTCATGCAGGCATACCGGTTGACGACTGCGCAGCCGAACGGGGGCAAGCCCCCTCGCCACAAGTCGCATCCGGGTTATCCCTGGAGTAGCCTTTAGATTTGCTCAATCGCAAGTCACTTCTATATTGAAGGAGTGCTCTGACTCTTCTGCCTTCCGGCGAGTGCGGCCCATGGCGACGACTGCTCCATTGATCATCTGCGAGCACTGCGACTGCGTGTATGAAAAAGTCACGCTCGCCAAACATCAAAAGGCCCTGTGTACCCGTTGCGGCGGTGTGCTTGCGCGTTACAACGGCTTGTCGGTGCAGCAACGCCTGGCGCTGAGCTTCACGGCGGCAGTGCTGTGGACTTTCTCGAATTTCTACCCGGTCATGACCATCAGCCTCAAGGGCATGAAGAACAGCGCGACGCTGTGGGATTCGGTGGTGGCGCTGAGCCAGGGGCCGATCACTTTCATTGCGTTGGTGGCGGCGATTTCCATCATCATCGCGCCGATGTTCCAGCTGCTCCTGTTGATCTGGGTATTGAGCTTCGCCCTTACCTCCCGACGTTCACCTGGCTTCAAGCTGTGCATGCGCTGGCTGGAAACCCTCAGGCCCTGGAGCATGCTGGAAGTCTGCTTGCTGGGGGCGATGGTCGCGGTGTTCAAACTCGCCGGGTTGCTGGATGTGCTGCCGGGTATCGGCATGTTTGCCCTGGCGGTCCTCAGCCTGTTGCTGATCCGCATCGCCGGGCGCGATGTACGTGATCTGTGGGACACCCTATGAACAGGCCTCCGCTCGCCAGCGAACTCAACCTCTGCCTGTGCCACAGTTGTGGCATGGCCTGCGACATGACCGATCAACCTCACGAATGCGAACGCTGCGGCGCGCCGTTGCATGCCCGCAAACCTGACTCTCTGACCCGGACATGGGCCTACCTGCTGGCCTCACTGGTGTTTTATATCCCGGCCAATCTGCTGCCGGTAATGAACACCAGTCTGTTCGGCAACGGCTCCGACAGCACCATCATGAGCGGTGTGCTGGAGTTCTGGGCACACGGTGCATGGGACATTGCGCTGATCATTTTCATTGCCAGCATCGCGGTGCCGGGCATCAAGTTCGTGGCTCTCTCCCTGCTGCTGATCACGGTGCAACGCGGCAGCTTCTGGGCGCGCAAGGAACGTTCGAGGCTTTACCGTTTTGTCGAGCTGATCGGCTACTGGTCGATGCTCGACGTAATTGTCGTTGCGCTGGTGGCGGCATTGGTGAAATTCCAGGCTTTGGGCGATATCGAACCGCGCCCGGGCATTCTGTTCTTTGGTCTGGTGGTGGTGTTCACCATGCTGTCGGCGATGAGTTTCGACCCGCGACTGATCTGGGATAAAGAACGGGATCAAGAGCCGGAAAACCCACAAGATGAGGAGCGCATGGATGAAGTCCCAAGCCACTGACGGTCCGCACGCCCCTGGCCAGGCCGCGATCAAGACTCGTCGCTTCAGCGTTTCGCTGGTATGGATCGTGCCGATCGTAGCGGTGTTGGTGGGGATTTCCCTGGTGGTGCACAGCTGGCTGCAGGAAGGCCCGACCATCACCATCACGTTCAAGACCGGTAGCGGCCTGGTGGCCAACAAGACCGAGGTCAAATACCGCAATGTGGTCATCGGCCGCGTCTCGGAGGTGAAACTGAGCGGCGACCAGAAACGCGTCGACGCCACGATCCAGCTCGACAAACAGGCTGAAAGCTTTACTCGTGCAGACTCGCCATTCTGGGTTGTGCGGCCGCGCATCGGTGCCGGTGGCGTTTCGGGCATCGATACCTTGCTGTCGGGCGACTACATTGGTGCCGACATCGGCCAGGCCGATGCCCGTTCCAAACACTTCACCGGGCTGGAAAACCCGCCGCCCATTACCTATGGCGAGCCGGGCAAACGCTTCATGTTGCACACTCAGGACCTCGGCTCGCTGGACATCGGCTCCCCCGTCTACTACCGCAAGATCCCCGTCGGGCAAGTGGTGGCGTATGAACTGGATGCCGACGGCAAAGGGGTGAACATCGAAATCTTCGTGCATGCACCCAACGACGCCTATGTCACCGAAAATACCCGGTTCTGGAACGCCAGCGGTATTGATGTGAATGTCGGCGCCAACGGTTTTGCGGTGAAGACCGAGTCCCTGTCGGCCCTGTTGGTGGGCGGCATCGCGTTTCGCGCGCCGGAATACAGCCCCAACGATCAAGTGGCAGCGGAGGATAATGCCTTCGACCTGTTCGAGGATGAGCATACCGCCCTCGCCCCGCCCAACGGCAAGGCGCAGTACCTGAGCTTGCGTTTCGATCAGGCATTGCGCGGGCTCAAGGTCGATGCACCGGTGGAATTCCTCGGCATGGAGATCGGCCGGGTGGTAGCGGTCAATCTGGATTTCGACGTGAAGAACCGCAGCTTCCCGGTTAACGTCGGCATCGTGATCTACCCGCAACGCCTCGGTAAGGCTCATCTCAAATTGCTCGAGGCCTTGAAGCATGACCCCAACGATGAAGCCGCCAGCGTGCGCCTGATCGGCTCCTTCATCGAAAACGGCCTGCGAGCCCAGGCCCGTAACGGCAATCTGTTGACTGGCCAGCTGTACATCGCGCTCGACTTTTACCCCAAAGCAGAGAAAGTTGCGTTCGATCCAACCGCCCGTCCCGTCGTTATTCCCACCATTCCCGGAAGCCTTGAGCAGTTGCAGGAAAAACTCGAGAGCATGGTCAACAAGATCAACCAGCTGCCCATCGAACGCATAGCCGGCAACCTCGACAGCAACCTCGTCGAACTGCGCAAAGGCCTCGCACAATTCAACGCCAAGACCCTGCCCGGCGTGCAAACCACCCTGTCGGACGTCAGCAAGACCTTGCAATCGGCCAGTTCGACCCTCGCCGAAGATTCGCCGCAACGGGAACAACTGAGCCAGACCCTGGACGAACTTGGACGCATGTCGCGCTCGTTGCGTGAACTTTCGGACTACATGGGACGGCATCCGGAATCGCTGATTCGCGGCCGCCCCGACAATGCCCCGCCGATGGATCTGCAAGGGCCACCGCGCAACTGACCACAGGAGCTACCCCATGGCATTTTCGCTGAAGATCACGCTGGTCACTGCGTTGTTACTACTCGCCGCTTGCCGCAGTGATCCGATTCAATTCCACACCCTGACCCCGGCTCAACCGAGCGGTGCAAGCGGCGGCGCGGACATCCAGATCGAAAGCATCACCGTGCCGCCCCAGGTCGACCGTCCGCAGATCGTCATTCGTCAAGGCAACGCCGGCCTGGCAATCCTCGAAACACAATGGTGGGGCGCAAGCCTGTCGGAAGAACTGCGCAGTGCCCTGGTCGATCAACTGGTCAACAGTAACCCGCAGCGCAAAGTGTCGTTGCGCCTGGAAGTTCAGCGTTTTGATTCGATACCCGGCCAGTACGCATTGATCGACGTCAAATGGCGCCTGCGCAAACTCGGCGAAGGCGACGCTGCACTGGTCACCTGCCGCAGCACCTTGCAGACGCCTTCCGGCACGAGTATCGATGAGTTGGTGGTGGCTCATCAGAACAATGTGAAGCGCTTGGCCGCCACCATCAGCCAGGCTACCGCAGGCACATCGAAAAGCTGCCCGGCAACTAAATGACAGTCGTCAGGCGCCTTCCAGTTCAATGGTGAAACAACTGCCGTTGGGCTGAAGGCTGCTGTGTACCACACGCCAATTCTGATGGGGCACTGCACGTGGTGTTCAAGACAAGCGTTGCAACAACCAACTAAAAAAATACTGAAATTTTTATACGCAAATTTTTCACATCCCTTTCACCACTCCGACACCTGCCTTGAACTAGTGTCTTTCCATGGCCCTTCAAGCGTTGTTACGCAGGGTTGTATTTGAAAGTTGTTCTCTATTGCGTACCGACGGGTAAACAAAACATGGTTGATCATGTATCGCGCAAACAGCCAGCGGCACGAATCGTTACATCGCGGCTCGGCAAACTGGCCGCGGCAACGGCCGCTCTGGTTATCGCGGCACTCGTCACGGGGTTTGTCTGGTGGCCCAGATCGCCGATCAACCTGGCGACCGCCGGGTCCGAAGCGACCAACAGCCTGGTCGATCGCTGGCAAGCCGGTGAAGTGGTGGTACTGGTTCGCCATGCGGAACGCTGCGACCAGTCCAGCAATCCGTGCCTTGGCCCCGCCGACGGCATTACCCGAGTCGGCAGCGAAGCCGCCACAGCCGTGGGCCAAGGCTTTATGCAGTTGGGCATGACCCAAACCGATGTGCTGAGCAGCCCAGCCACCCGCACGGCACAAACCTCGCGCTACATGTTCGGTAAAGACGCGGCGACCCAGGAATGGCTGGTCAGTTGCGGCAAAACCCTGCGTAACGATGTGGTGGCGCACAAGCAAGCCCATCGGAATCTGGTGCTGGTCACGCACAGCGGTTGCATCAGCGACTTCGAAGCCCAGACCGGTTTCGAGCACGCGACGACCAGTAAGTATGGCAGTGCCTTGTTCGTGCAAATTGCCGCCGACGGGCAACCCCAGGTACTCGGCATTGTGAATGCCACTGACTGGCAGACGCTGTTGCACGGCAAAGCCTTGAAACAATAATCGCGGCAAAAAAAGTCGAAGCCGAGAAAGCGTTTTTGCTCGGGCAGACTATAACTAGTCCGTAACCCTTAGATGGCTGACGCAACTTCTGTAGTCCACATCACTATTGTGTTGCTTTATGTAAGAAGTTCCGCTAGTGCACGCATGCACCTAGCGGAGCAACATCCTTCTGCGCCAAGGTCGAGTCATGACGTCCAATAACTTGTTGCCCCACCCCGACGGCTCTTTATTGCGCGGCACCGCGCGTGCGCTGCCCATCACCGAACGCTGGATCGTGCCCGGCTTGCTGCTGGCCTACGTGGTTTTCTACCTGCTGCCGCTAGTCACCCATGGTCTATGGATTCCCGATGAAACCCGTTATGGCCAGATCAGTCAGGAAATGCTGCTGAGCGGTAACTGGGTGTCCCCGCACTTCATGGGTATCCGCTACTTCGAGAAACCCATCGCCGGTTACTGGATGATCGCCATCGGTCAAGCGGTGTTTGGCGACAACCTGTTTGGTGTGCGTATCGCTTCGGCGCTGAGCACCGGGCTGAGCGTCTGGCTGACTTACCTGATTGCTCGCCGATTCTGGAATGACCCGGGCAAGAGTTTTATCTGCGCCTTGCTCTACATGAGCTTCGGCCTGATCGCCGGACAAGCCGGATACGCCAACCTCGATCCGCAATTCACGCTCTGGGTCAACTTGAGCCTGGTCGCGTTGTGGTTTGCCATCGATAGCCATTCCTCCCGCGGCAAACTCGGCGCTTGGGCGCTGTTGGGTTTTGCCTGTGGCATGGGCTTCATGACCAAGGGCTTTCTCGCCTGGTTATTGCCGGTGTTGATCGCCCTGCCCTACATGATTTGGCAGCGACGCCTGGGCGAGCTGTTGCGCTACGGACCTCTGGCGGTGGTCGTGGCGGCGGTGGTCTGCCTGCCGTGGGTGCTCGCCATTCACCATCAGGAACCGGATTTCTGGCGGTTCTTCTTCTGGCACGAACACATTCGCCGTTTCGCTGCCGATAACGCGCAACATGCTCGCCCGTGGTGGTTCTATCTGCCGCTGCTGGTCGCTTCGAGCCTGCCGTGGGCCGCCTTGTTGCCGACGACGTTGGTTCAGGCCTGGCAGCAAAAGCGCCAGCCCGTGATCGGTTTTCTGTTGCTCTGGATGCTGTTGCCCCTGGCGTTCTTCAGCTCGAGTAGCGGCAAACTGCCGACCTACATCATGCCGTGCCTGTTGCCTTTGGCGTTGCTGATGGGACACACAGTGATGGAGCTGTTGAATCAGGGGCGAGGCCGGATCCTTCGCATCAACGGCGTGATCAACGTCGTCATCGCCACCAGCGCCCTGATCGCCCTGCTTTATCTGCAAGCCACCAAGGAAGTCTACGTAAACACCGAGATGTTCACCCTGTCCCTGGCGTTCATCGTGTTGCTCGGCTGGATCATCACCAACGCCTTGCAGGTGCTGCGTCCATTGATGTTCTGGGCAATGCCGGCACTCGGCATCTGGCTGCTGGTAGCGTTGTTGCCGGCTGCGATGCCGGCACAGATCGTCAATAGCCAAATGCCTGACCAGTTCATCGCCGAGCATCTGGATGCCTTGAGTCAGACGACATCGTTGCTCAGCAACGATCTGGGTGCGGCGTCAGCTTTGTCGTGGCGACTGAAGCGGCCACAGGTCGATCTTTACAACACTATCGGCGAGCTGAAATATGGCCTCGATGATCCCGCCATGGCGTCACGTAAAGTCACCATGGACAACGTCGGGCAATGGATGACCGAGGCCCGCAAAAAAGGCGCGGTCGGTGTGGTGATGCGGGTTAACAGCGTCGTGGAAATGCAGGAAGTCGAGATGTTGCCCATCGATGGCAAGCGTTATCAGCGCGGCCAACTGGAGATTCTGATATTCCCGCAGAGCCAACCCTGACGCCGTTCTTCCTACAGGAAACCCGCCATGAACCTTCGGGCTAGTGACAGGGGCGCGTTGGCGCTCCTGCTCGGCGCCTCTGCGCTGATTTTGTTGTTGGGTCTGGGCACGCGGGAGTTATGGGGGCCGGAAACCCGCTGGGCCAACATCGCGCTGCAAATGCTGCAGAGCGGTGACTATTTCGATCCCTACCTCAAGGGCGGGCCGTATTACGACAAACCGCTGCCCTCCTACTGGCTGATCACGGCCACCGCGTGGCTGACCGGCGGTTTGGGACACTGGTCATTACGCTTGTCCTCGGTGGTTGCTGCCTGGCTGAGCGTCTGGCTGGTGTACTTGATCGGCGAGCAGCTGATGCGCAAAGGCACCGGGTTGATTGCCGGCTGGATGCTGGCGACCACCTTCTATTTCGTGTTCTGGGCACGGGTCGCCACCGCCGACATCCTCACCGTCTGCGGTGTTCTGGCGGCGGTCTGGTGGTATTGGCGCGGGCCGCAAGACACGCGTTTCAGCCGTTACCTGGTGTTTTTCCTGCTGTTGTCCCTGACCTCATTGTTCAAAGGCCTGATCGGCTTCATTCTGCCGGGCTTGCTGCTGTTACCGCATGTGGTGCAGGACGGTCGCTGGAAAAGCCACCTCAATCTGCGGCTGTGCGCAGCCCTGGTCATCGCCGGGGCGTTTTACATGACGCCATTCATATTGTCGCACCTCTACGGCGCGCCGACTTATGGCGAAAGTGGCCTGGGCCTGGTGCTGCGGGAAAACGTCGTGCGGTTTTTCCAGCCCTTCGACAACATCGGACCGATCTACACCTATCTGATTTACCTCCCGGTCTACACCCTGCCATGGGCGCCTTGCTGGATGCTGGGGTTGTGGTTTGCGCTGCGCCACTGGCGCAGCGTCGAACCCAATACGCGCTGGCTGGTTTGGGGGTTGGGTCTGTTGATGCTGTTTTTCACGGCCAGCGGCAGTCGACGCAGTTACTACGTGTTGCCCCTGGTGCCCTTCGCCCAGTTGCTGGGCGCCTGGTGGATCACCCGGCGAATGGCCGAACGCAATGCCACAGACAGGTTCGGTAGTCGCCGATTGAAAATCGGTTTCGGCCTGACCGCTGTGTTGTTGATGGCGATACTCGGTGTGTTCTATCCCTGGACCAACGGCGGTGGCGGCGTGGTTCAGTTCGGTGAGACGGTCAGGCTTGAGGCCAGCAAACGCGCACCGCTCAATACATGGCGCATGGTGATGATCGAGGTGGACAACAAAGTGCCGATGTACCTGCAAACCGGCGGCGCCCCCTTCTATTATGTGCAGCAAACCCAGGACTTTCCTCGCACCGGCGATACCGCCGCGCTGATGACCTGGCTGGACAACACCAGCGGCCAGCACTGGGACCCGCAACGCACCATCGTTATCACCCAGTACCGCAACGGTGATGCAGTACCGCTGGACTACCTGAGTGCCGACCATCAGGTCATCACCACCACGCCCAACAACGGCGAGCGCATATTCCACGGCCGTGAAGACCAGAGCGTGGCGTTTATACCCCGGGGCTAATAAATGTCAGTGCACGCTTTTGCTGTCGATCTTTGTCGCCAGGTTGCTCAGTGCCTCGGTACACGCCGCCAGATCCGGCGACCCGGTTCTGACTTGCTTCAACGCCCGGTCCAGGGACTTGTCGATGGAGGTCCAGCCTTCAGGATCAATCGGTCGCAGCTTTTCCTCGTTTTGGTCCCAAGTGCTTTCCAGGTCGGTGATCCTGGCCCGTGCGCCTTTCATGTCGCCACTGCCGAGCAGTTTTTCGGTGTCGGTAATGATGACCTTCAGGTAGGACAAGTCGCCCATCGACCCCGCGGAAGGTGCCGCTACAGGAATGGCGGCACTGCTCTGCTGGCTATCAAGCTTGGCCAGCAGGGTTTTCAGGGCGTCGGCACAGGCTTTCGGGTCCGGTTTGCCGGAGCGCAATTGGGACAGCGCACGGTCGATCGATTTGTCGACCGACGTCCAGGATGCCGGCGCCTTCGGCTGCAAGGTTTCTTCGGCCTGATCCCAGGCGGTTTCCAGATCGGTGATGCGAGCCTTGGCTGCCTTCAGGTCGCCGGCGTCCACTAAACGGGCAGTGTCTACGGTAATCTTCCGGAAACTCGACAAATCGCCAAGGGAACCGGTCACCGTCGAGGCGCTCACCGTCGTTTTACCGGCCGTTGCCTGAGCCGGCACCCAGAACCACCCACCGACGCCGACCGTGCAGACGAACAGCAGCGCCCCCAGGAACGGCGTGGACGCCAGATGCGGGACACGCTTGGGGCTGAGGTTCAATGTTGAACCAACCTTCGCCACCCGAAAGCTTCGCCGAGAAAGCGTCAGCCAGATAGCGCTGGACATGAAAATCGACGACACCGCGCCGGATATCAGACCCAGCACCAGAGCCAGCGAGAACATCTGCAACGGTTCGCAGGCAAACAGATACAGGCAGGTCGACGCCATCACCACTGTCAGCACGGTGTACAGCGAACGCCTCAGGGTCTGGCTGATGCTCAGGTTGATCAGGCTCCACAAGGCCAGCGCATCCACCGGCGGGGACTTTTTCACGTTTTCGACAATGCGTCCGAAGATCACGATCTTGTCGTTCAGTGAATAGCCGATGATCGTCAGCAATGCCGCGATGTAAGTGACGTCGATCTCGAACTTGAACAGCGAGAAGATCGCCGAAACGATGAGGATGTCCTGAACGATCGGCAGCAAGGTTGCCAAGGCGATGGCCCAGGAGAAACGCAGGCCGATATAGATCGCGATGCTGGCGAATGCCGCAATCACCGCATAAATGGCCCGAGTGGCAAAATCCCGTGCAACGCCCGGGTCTGCGGTGTTTTCCTCATACTCTACGGTCTGATACTTACCCTTGAACGCAGTAATGATCTGCTTAAGATCAGCGGGCTTGAGCACTTCATCGAAGCGTACGGCGATGTGCTGATTCTGTGCACCGCCCACGGCCACGGTGGCCGGGATGGTGCCCGCCCCGGTCATGATTTGCGTGGCGGTTTCCTGAGTGATCGCACGGTCGACGTCGATGTCCAGCGCAGTGCCGGCGGTAAAATCGATGTCCAGGTTCAGGCCGTGAGCGCGGTAATACAGCGAGCCGGAAACGATGGTCAGCAACGAGACCACAATCGCCGTTTTACCCAGGCCCACGAAGTTGAAACGGCGCGCCTTGGTGGCGCGCGGCTTGCCCTTGCCAATCAACCAGCACTGGTTGACCCACTGGGTATCGACCAGCCACAGCATCAGCTGGCGAATCAGCAAGAAGTTAGTGGCGACACTGATCACGATGCTCACCAGCATGGTCAGCGCAAATCCTTGAATCGGTCCGATGCCGGCCGCGAACAAGGCAATCATCGCCAGCGCGGTCACCAGGTTTGCATCACGTATCGTCGGCAGCGAGCCTTTGAAACCGTTATCCACGGCTTCGCGCAGAGACCGGCCAAGGTCGATTTCCTCGCGAATACGTTCCAGGCAAATGATGCTCGCATCCGCCGCCATGCCTATACCCAGCACAAACGCCACCACCGCCGACAGCGACAAGGTGGCACCCGAGGCGGTGAACACAATCAGCAATAGCCACAGGTAGACCAGCGTACAAAACGCGGCGATCAAACCGGCGGTGCGGTACAGCCCCACCAGCAACAGGAAAATACAGGCGATGCCGATCAAACCAGCCTGAACGGTTTCCGCCAGCGCGGTTTTGCCGAGTACGCTGCCGACGGTCTGGGTGTATTTCTCAGTCAGCTGCGTGGGCAACCCCTGCGAACTTCCGAGCAGCGAGCGTGATTCTTCGGCGGACGTCAGGCCTGCCAGTTTCACCCGAATATGGTTGGCGCCCTCGACCCGGATGTCCGGCTCGGTAATACCGATGCTGTCGGCGCGTTTACTCAGGATCGCGACCGTCTGCAACAGGTCATCCTTGGCGAGCAGGGTTTTGCCCGGTGCCGGATTCACAACGTAATAAATCTCGTAACCACCGCGAAATTCCAGCCCGAAGCGCACATGAGTGGCCAGGCTGGAAAATGTCGCGGCCACCAGACAGGCCAGAAGCCCCGTCAGGAGGATGAACGACAAGCGTCGACTGGAAAGGCTCATGGAAGAAATCCAGATAAGGGACTGAAAAGCGAATCGAAGCCCAAGGGCTTGTTCACCACTGCCGGGCAGTCTAAAGAAGCGAAAGTGAACCGCTTGTTAACGAAGTCGTATGGCTGTGCGACGGCTTGCCAGCGCGTGCCGGACATGCAATGAATGCACGCCTGCGATGCCTGATCAGGAAGCGAGCGATGAAGGTTCTGGTGGCCGAAGACAATGCCCTGCTGGGTAACAGCATCAAGCGCGGGCTTGAGGAAGCAGGCTGGGTAGTGGATCTGGCCAGGGACGGAAAAGAGGCCTTGTACTATGCCGATGCCAGTGAGTATGACGTGTTGGTGCTGGACTGGATGCTGCCGCAGATATCGGGTCTGGACGTACTCAACGTGCTGCGCGGCAAGGGCAACGAAGTGCCTGTGATCATGGTCACGGCCAGAAGCGAGGTGGTGGATCGGGTGCAGGGCCTGGATCGCGGCGCCGACGATTATCTGACCAAACCTTTCGAAATGATCGAGCTGGTGTCGCGGCTCAATGCCCTCTATCGACGCTCGATCGCCCGTGGCTCGAAATCGCTGACACTGGGCAATCTGAACATCGAACTCGACACCTTGCGGGTCAGCATCGGCGACCGTCCGCTGGAGCTCACGGGCATGGAATACGATCTGCTGGTGGCACTGGCCGGCAAGGCGAATCAATTGCAGACCCGCACGGTGTTGCTGGGTCTGCTCTACCCTTTCGACAGCGAGCCGGACAGCAACAGCCTGGACGTGCTGCTCAATCGCCTGCGACGCAAGTTGGCTGGGGCCGACGTCGAGATTGAAACCGTTCGCGGCAAAGGGTTGATCCTTCGTGTGGCGTAACCTGGCACTGAACATCAAAATCGCACTCACGCTGTTCGTGGTTCAGGCGTGTGTGTTGCTCGTCGGCTATGTGTGGCTGAGTCATTGGGTGCAAACCACCCGGCTCGATGAACTGCGGCACCATCTTGATACCCAGTCGGACGTCATCGAGTCGCTGATCAGCGTCGAAAACGCACAGTTGGTCTATCAGCGCCAGGGTGAATTCGCCTCGGAACTGGATCACGATCACGACCTGTATTTTGATTTGTCATCGATATCGGGCGAGATGCTGCAAGAGTCCTGGGGGCCAACGCCGTCAATGCGCAAAGCGCTTCGCGAGGCCATGAGTCAGGTTCGCGCGGGCGACGAAGAGACGTTCCTGTTCGATGTCGGTCACGAGAAATGGATCGCACAGATGGGCGACCTTGAGCGCGCCGGCCCCGAAGGCCCGCTGAAAGCCAGGCTGCTGGTGGCCACCAACGCGCAACCGGTGCTCAATGCGGTCGACGCCTTCAAACGGGTGGTGGCGCTGGCCGCGATAGGGATATTGCTGTTGACGACGCTTGGCAGTTTTATCGTGGTGTCGCTCTCCACCCGCAACCTTCGCCATTTCGCTCGACAACTGCGCACCTTGAAGCCGCCGGAATTCACCCGCCGGGTGGTATTCGAGGCGCACTCGGCGGAAGAAAAACTGCTGTTCGACAGCTACGCGCAAATGGAAGCGGCGGTTCAGGAGGTGCTGGAACATCAACGGCTGTTTATCGCCAACGCCTCCCATGAACTGAAGACGCCGATTGCTGCCGTGACCTCTGCGCTGGAGGTCATTCTGGCGCGGCCACGGCACGCCGAAGATTACGCCCAGACCTGTCGTGATGTGCTGGCCGAAATGCAGGTGCTCAAGCGCCTGTCTCTCGGCCTGTTGGACCTTGCGCAACTGGAGGGCACCACCGAGATTGCCGGGCAGGCAAGCGGGTTGAATGACAATGCGCTCAATGCCGTTGAGCGTTGGCGCAAGGCCGCCGAACTCAAAGGTCTCAGTCTCTCCCTGCATCTGCTGGAGGATTATCAGGCCCAAGTCGCCGGAGGACCGGAACAGTGGGAAGTGGTGTTTGGCAACCTGCTGGACAACGCCATCAAGTACACCCCGGCCGGCGGCGCCGTCGACGTCAGGCTGGACGAACCACCGGGTGGCGGTTTGATCATCCGGATCACCGATAACGGTGCAGGCATGTCCGCACAAGAAGTCCGGCAATTGGGGCAAGTGTTTTTCCGTGCCGACGCCGCACGGTCGCAACCATCGTCGTTCGGACTTGGATTTGCCCACTGCAAGCGGATTGTCGAAAGACTGGGTGGACATCTGACGGTTCAAAGTACGCCGCAGACAGGGACGCGCGTGACCATTGCCATGATGCGTTATAAGCCTTGAGCCCCGCGTCACCTCAGACCAGGCCAAAGTTCAGCCAAGAGGCCCAAGGCCACACTCCGATCGAAGATATCGTTTGAAAGTTGCCCACCACCGTGTCGGCTCAAGTTTTCCGCCGACAGTGAAATGACATCTATTTACGATTTTTTGACGTTTTTTTCTCATTTGGCGCTCTACATTCGCGGCGACTCAAACATGCAAATGATTCGCATTGTTCCAATAATGAATCCGCGCGTGTTGACTAAAAAAACAGGAGCCGTCGACAGAATGATTTCCCGCATCCCCTCGTTCCTTAAAAACGCATTGCTGACCACTGCTTTACTCAGCGCCGGTCATGTGTATGCCGCTGCGCAGGCTGACGGTATCGTGGTCTACAACGCTCAACACGAAAGCCTGACCAAAGCCTGGATCGAAGGCTTCACCAAGGAAACCGGTATCAAAGTGACCGTGCGCAATGGCGACGACACCGAGATGGGCAATCAGCTCGTGCAGGAAGGTGCAGCCTCCCCGGCCGACGTGTTCCTGACCGAAAACTCCCCGGCGATGGTGTTGGTCGACAACGCGGGGCTGTTTGCACCGGTTGCGCCGAGCACGCTGGAACAAGTGGGCGCGGCCTATCGTCCGGCGCATGGCAAATGGGTAGGGATTGCCGCGCGCTCCACGGTGTTCGTCTACAACCCGAGCAAGCTGTCTGAAGCAGACTTGCCAAAATCGCTGATGGACCTCGCCGCACCGAACTGGAAAGGCCGCTGGGCTGCTTCGCCAGCAGGCGCCGACTTCCAGGCCATCGTCGCAGCTGTATTGGAACTCAAGGGTGAAGCCGCGACCCTCGACTGGCTGAAAGCCATGAAAACCAACTTCACCGCCTACCGGGGCAACAGCGCCGTGCTCAAAGCGGTCAATGCCGGTCAGATCGACAGCGGTGTGATCTATCACTATTACAGCTTCGTCGATCAGTCCAAGACCGGCGAGAACAGCAAGAACACCTCGCTGAACTACTTCAAACACAAGGATCCAGGTGCCTTTGTCAGCCTGTCCGGCGGCGGCGTCCTGGCCTCCAGTCAACACAAGGAACAGGCCCAGGCATTCCTGAAATGGATTACCGGCAAAGACGGCCAGGCGATCCTCAAGAACGGCAACTCGTTTGAATACGCCGTGGGCAAGAATGCAGAGTCCAATCCGAAACTGGTGCCGCTGCAGCAACTCGACGCTCCGACTGTCGACGTCTCGAAACTCGACAGCAAAAAGGCGGTTGAGCTGATGACCCAGGCCGGGTTGCTCTAATTGCTTCCTGAAACGCTACCGGCAGAGGTCGCTGCGGCGTCCTCTGCACACTTGCGCGCACGCTCTCGCGGCCTCTTCGCAGGCCGCGGCGGCGCCTGGGTGATTAGTCTGTCGGTGCTGATGTCGTTACTGGCGTTACTGCCGATTGCTTTCGTGATCGGCGTATCGGTGCAGACTGGCTGGGCGACGCTGGTGACGCTGGTATGGCGCCCACGCGTCGGCGAGTTGCTGATCAACACCGTGCTGCTGGTGGTGC
Source organism: Pseudomonas sp. Pseusp18 (assembly GCF_059506005.1). Taxonomy (NCBI): domain Bacteria; kingdom Pseudomonadati; phylum Pseudomonadota; class Gammaproteobacteria; order Pseudomonadales; family Pseudomonadaceae; genus Pseudomonas; species Pseudomonas sp. Pseusp18. The sequence goes on along the minus strand of NZ_CP169240.1, from coordinate 3,074,499 downwards.
TCACCATTCCCTTGTGCATCGCACTAGGGCTGGCGCTGGCCTGGTTGACGGAACGCACCAACTTGCCGGGGCGGCGCTGGTGGTCGCTGTTGGCGACGGCGCCGCTGGCGGTGCCGGCATTCGTGCACAGCTATGCCTGGGTCAGTCTGGTGCCGCCGATTCATGGGCTGTTTGCCGGCGTTCTGGTTTCGGTCATCGCCTATTTCCCGTTTCTTTACCTGCCGATAGCGGCGACTTTGCGTCGGCTCGATCCGGCCATCGAAGATGTCTCCGAGTCGTTGGGGCTCAAGCCCTGGGCAGTGTTCTTTCGCGTGGTGCTGCCGCAGTTGCGCCTGGCCATCTGCGGCGGTGCCTTGCTGGTGGGGCTGCACCTGCTGGCCGAGTACGGTCTGTACGCGATGATTCGCTTCGACACCTTCACCACGGCCATCTTCGATCAGTTCAAGTCCACCTTCAACGGGCCTGCCGCCAATATGCTGGCCGGCGTCCTCGCGCTCTGCTGCCTCGCCATGCTGACGGCCGAGTCGGCTGCTCGCGGCACGGCGCGCTACGCCCGGGTCGGGTCGGGAAGCGCGCGCGAACAAAGGATCGTGCGCTTGAAGTTGCGCACCACCCTGCTCGCGCTCACGCTGCAAGGCATGACCTGTGTGCTGGCACTCGGTGTGCCGTTGATCACCCTTGGCAAGTGGCTGATCGCCGGTGGCGCGCAAGTCTGGAACCTGAGCGAACTGTTGCCGGCGCTGGAGCAGACGCTGATGCTCGGGGCCGCCGGTGCGCTCATTACCACATGCGCGGCCATCCCGATCGCCTGGCTGTCGATTCGCTCACCGGGCCCGTTGCAACGTGTGCTGGAAAGCTGCAACTACATTACCAGCGCGTTGCCGGGGATTGTCGTTGCGCTGGCGCTGGTAACGCTGACGATTCATTTTGCCCGGCCGATTTACCAGACCACCATCACGGTGCTGCTGGCGTATTTACTGATGTTTTTGCCCCGCGCCCTGGTGAGTTTGCGCGCAGGTATCGCCCAGGCGCCGGTGGAACTGGAGAACATGGCGCGCAGCCTCGGCCGTTCGCCTGGTCGGGCGTTGTGGCTGATCACTCTGCGTCTGGCCGCACCCGGTGCTGCCGCTGGCGCTGCGCTGGTGTTTCTGGCGGTCAGCAATGAGTTGACCGCCACCCTGCTGCTAGCCCCCAATGGCACGCGCACCCTGGCCACCGGTTTCTGGGCAATGACCAGTGAAATCGACTATGCCGCCGCGGCGCCCTATGCCTTGCTCATGATTCTGCTGTCGCTTCCGTTAACCGGACTTCTTTACCATCAATCCAAACGCACGGCTGGCCGATGAACGCTCTTGAACTCCACTCGATCTGCAAGTCCTACGGTTCTCAACGAGCCCTGGAGAACATCAGCCTGTCGGTGCCGACGGGAAGCCGTACGGTGATCGTCGGCCCGTCCGGTTCGGGCAAGACCACCTTGCTGCGAATGATCGCCGGTTTCGAGTTCCCGGACTCGGGCAGCCTTGCGCTCAATGGTCAGACGCTGGTCGACGGCACCCGCGAGGTACCCGCGCATCAACGCTTGATCGGCTATGTTCCGCAGGATGGTGCACTGTTCCCGCACATGACCGTAGCCGCCAACATCGGTTTCGGGCTGGCGGCCAAGGGCGTTGCCAAACAGGAACGTGTCGCCGAGTTGATGGACAGCGTGGCACTGGACTCGAGCATGGCCAATCGTTGGCCGCATGAACTCTCCGGCGGCCAGCAACAGCGTGTCGCGCTGGCCCGGGCCCTGGCGCAACAACCACGGCTGATGTTGCTGGACGAGCCGTTTTCGGCACTCGATACCGGTTTGCGCGCCGCCATGCGCAAATTGGTCGCAAGGCTTCTGGCTGACGCCGGTGTCACGACCATTCTGGTGACTCACGATCAAAGTGAAGCGTTGTCATTCGCCGATCAGTTGGCGGTGATGCGTCAGGGCCGGCTAGTGCAATCCGGACATCCGCTGGACCTTTACCGCTATCCCTCCGATGAACAAACAGCCCTGTTTCTCGGGGATGCCGTGGTCATGCCGGCCAGAATCGAAGCGGGTTGGGCTCATTGCGATCTGGGTCGCATACCGGTCAACAACCACAGAAACAACCGATCAGCGCAAATCATGCTGCGCCCCGAGCAACTTCAGCTGATCAGCGCGCCCCACGGACTGGCGCAACAGGACGGCTGTCGCGGCGTGGTCACCGAATGCGACTTCGGCGGTAATACCTGCACATTGACCGTGGAATTGCAGACGTTTAGCGCTGATGAGCGTCCGGGTCGTTCATTGCTGGTGCGCAGCTCCGGCATGCACGCGCCACCCGCTGGCAGCGAGGTTCATGTGTCGACCATCGGCCATGCTCATGTACTGAGCGAACCTTAAGGTTTTGAATCGGTAACGGGTAAGAAACGAAATCGCCCCGAATATAACAATTGAAAAAAAAAACAACTAAGCAATGCAGCGCAAGTCCATCAAGGCGGACACTTCTGGACGCCTTTCCCTACAAAAAGTGCGATGAGCCGGTAGAAGTCTGAACAGTGCCTGTATGGGCTTGAAATAAAACGAATCACCTACCGGTTTTTCATGTTCCTTTCACAAAATCGCGCTTACCCTCAACGGACCGGAGATGGCGTCTTGATGGCGTCCAATCCGCTGGGCATGACAAGCAAAGTCAACCGATGTAATTTGTCACAAATTACTGGCAACTGTTTGATGCAGCGTTTGTTTTAGCGTCTACGCTGATGTTGGATCCAACGTTCAAGCCTGATAGTCTAATTTTTTTTCAGTTCCGAGGTGCCCATGAGTCAGGCGTTTCTCCCCTTCTCTCGCCCGAGTATCGGCGATGAAGAAATTGCTGCGGTAGAGCAAGTACTGCGCTCTGGCTGGATCACTACCGGGCCGAAAAACCAGCAACTGGAAGAACACTTCGCCAACTATGTCGGCTGTCGGCATGCCGTCGCATTGTCCTCGGCCACCGGTGGCATGCACATTACTTTATTGGCCTTGGGTATCGGTCCCGGCGACGAAGTCATCACTCCGTCGCAGACCTGGGTGTCCACCGCCAACATGATCTGCCTGCTCGGTGCGACGCCGGTTTTCGTCGACGTTGACCGCGACACGTTGATGAGCGACGTGGCGAGCATCGAAGCTGCGATCACGCCTCGCACCAAGGCAATCATTCCGGTGCATTACGCCGGTGCGGCATTCGACCTCGATCCGCTCTACGCTCTGGCCGACAAACATGGCATCACCGTCATCGAAGACGCGGCTCACGCGGCGGGCACTTTCTATAAAGGTCGGCATGTCGGCGCCCAAGGCACGGCGATCTTCTCGTTCCACGCGATCAAGAACATGACCTGCGCCGAGGGCGCGATGTTCGTCAGCGACGATGAAGCCCTGGCCAATCGGGTACGCATGCTCAAGTTCCATGGCCTGGGCGTCGACGCCTACGACCGCCTCACCCACGGCCGCAAACCCCAGGCCCAGGTGATCGAACCCGGCTTCAAGTACAACCTGGCCGACATCAATGCCGCCATCGCCCTGGTGCAACTGGAACGCCTGGACGCGATCAACGCCAAACGCACAGAGCTGGCCCAGACCTACCTGCAACGCCTTGAAGGCCTGCCGGTGCAACCGCTGGCCATTCCGGCCCATGCGCAACAGCACGCCTGGCATCTGTTCATCCTGCGCATCGACGCCGAACGTTGCGGGCTGGATCGCGAGGCGTTCATGAAGGCGTTGCAGGAACAGAACATCGGCACCGGTATTCACTTCATCGCCACCCACCTGCACACTTACTACCGGCAGCGTTTCCCCAACATCTACCTGCCCAACACCGAATGGAACTCGGCGCGGCTGTGTTCGATCCCGTTGTTCCCCGACATGACCAGCGATGATGTCGATCGTGTCGTCGGCGCCATTGAAAAAACACTGGACAGAAGCCTGTGAAACCTTATCCGATCCGTTGCGTATCAATCGTCATCCCGGTCTATAACGAGGAAGACAGCCTGCCTGAGTTGCTCCGGCGCACCGAAGCGGCGTGCCAGCAACTGCATCATGACTACGAAATTGTGCTGGTCGACGACGGCAGCCGCGACAACTCGGCGCAAATCCTCGAGGACGCGGCCAGTCTCGACGGCAGCCCGGTGGTGGCGGTCATTCTCAACCGCAACTACGGCCAGCACGCGGCGATCATGGCAGGGTTCGAACAATGCAAGGGCGACGTGGTGATCACCCTCGACGCCGACCTGCAAAACCCGCCTGAAGAAATCCCGCGGCTGGTGGCCCAGGCCGAACTGGGCTATGACGTAGTCGCCACGGTGCGCAACAACCGTCAGGACTCGGCCTTGCGTCGCTGGCCGTCGAAGCTGATCAACCTTGCCGTGCAGCGCTCCACCGGTGTTGCCATGAGCGACTACGGCTGCATGCTGCGCGCCTACCGCCGCACCATCGTCGACGCCATGCTCGCCTGCCGCGAACGCAGCACGTTCATCCCGATCCTGGCCAACAGCTTCGCCCGGCACACCACGGAAATTCTGGTGACCCACGCCGAGCGTGAACACGGCGAATCCAAATACAGCCCGATGCGCCTGATCAACCTGATGTTCGACCTGATCACCTGCATGACCACCACGCCCCTGCGATTGCTGAGCATCGTCGGCTTCGGCATGGCCGGCCTCGGCGTGCTGTTCGCCATCGCGCTGATTGTGCTGCGCATGGCTTTCGGCGCCGGTTGGGCGGGCGGCGGTACGTTCGTCCTGTTCGCCGTATTGTTCGTTTTCACCGGTGGGCAATTCATTGGCATGGGCCTGCTGGGCGAGTACCTGGGCCGCATGTACAGCGATGTCCGGGCACGTCCACGGTTCTTTATCGAAAAAGTTTTACGTAGCACCCCTTCTGCTCCTGCCCCCGTTGTCACCGTTGACGGTCTCACTTCCACTTCTTCAGATCAGGTTCTCTCATGAGTGCAAAAGCTGTTGTCTTCGCTTATCACGATATTGGCTGTGCCGGCATCGAATCCCTGCTTGCCAGCGGTTTCGAGATTGCAGCCGTGTTCACCCATCCCGATGACCCGAAGGAAAATGCGTTCTATGGCTCGGTTGCGCAACTGTGCGCCCGTAAAGGCATCCCGGTGCACGCCCCGGAAGACGCCAACCACCCGCTGTGGATCGAGCGCATCAACAAACTCAACCCCGAGTACCTGTTTTCGTTCTACTACCGCAACCTGCTGAGCGAACCACTGTTGGCCACGGCCAGCAAAGGCGCCTTCAACCTGCACGGTTCGTTGCTGCCTCGCTACCGTGGCCGCGCACCGGCGAACTGGGTACTGGTCAACGGTGAAACCGAGACCGGCGTGACCCTGCACCGCATGGTCAAACGTGCCGATGCCGGCGCCATCATTGCCCAGGAGCGGGTAGCGATCGAGCGCGCCGACACCGCGCTGACCCTGCACGCCAAATTGCGCCAGGCCGCCAGCGATCTGCTGCGCGACACCTTGCCTGCATTGCTTCAGGGCAAAATCAGCGAAACCCCACAGGACGAATCCAAAGCCACAGTGTTTGGCCGTCGCACCCCGGCGGACGGCAAACTGGTCTGGAGCAAACCGGCCGAAGAACTGTTCAATCTGGTCCGCGCCGTGACCCAACCTTACCCGGGCGCGTTCTGTGCCGTGGGCGAGCACAAGTTGATTGTCTGGAGCGCGGATGTCGTCAAGGGCAACGAAGGCCAGGCACCAGGCCGGGTTATCAGCGTCGATCCGCTGCGAATCGCCTGCGGCGAAGACTCGCTGGTGATCAACGCCGGCCAACGCAACGACAACGGCCTGTACCTCAGCGGCCCACAACTGGCCAATGAACTGGGGCTGGTCGACGGTTCTGTGCTGCGTGGCGCCGAATCGGGCCGTGCACCGCGTCGCACCCGCGTGCTGATCCTTGGCGTCAACGGCTTCATCGGCAATCACCTGTCCGAGCGCCTGCTGCGTGACGACCGCTATGAAGTGTACGGCCTGGACATCGGCTCGGACGCCATCGAGCGCCTGCGCAGCCATCCTAACTTCCACTTCGTCGAAGGCGATATCAGCATCCACTCGGAGTGGATCGAGTACCACATCAAGAAATGCGACGTGGTCCTGCCGCTGGTGGCGATCGCCACGCCGATCGAATACACCCGCAATCCGCTGCGTGTATTCGAACTGGACTTCGAAGAGAACCTGAAGCTGGTTCGCTACTGCGTCAAATACAACAAGCGCGTGATCTTCCCGTCGACCTCCGAAGTCTATGGCATGTGCCAGGACGCCAACTTCGACGAAGACAGCTCTAACCTGGTGGTTGGGCCGATCAACAAGCAACGCTGGATCTACTCGATCTCCAAGCAGCTGCTTGACCGAGTGATCTGGGCTTACGGCCAGAAAGGCCTGAACTTCACCCTGTTCCGCCCTTTCAACTGGATGGGCCCACGCCTGGACCGTCTGGACTCGGCGCGTATCGGCAGCTCCCGGGCCATCACCCAGTTGATCCTGAACCTGGTGGAAGGCACGCCAATTCGCCTCTTCGACGGCGGCGAACAAAAACGCTGCTTCACCGACATCGCCGATGGCGTCGAAGCCCTGGCGCGGATCATCGACAACGACAACGATGTCTGCAACGGCCAGATCATCAACATCGGCAACCCGGACAACGAAGCCAGCATTCGTCAGCTGGGCGAAGAACTGCTGCGTCAGTTCGAAGCTCACCCGTTGCGCGACAACTTCCCGCCATTCGCCGGTTTCCGCGATATCGAAAGCAAGGCTTTCTACGGCACTGGCTATCAGGACGTGTCTCACCGCAAACCGAGCATCGCCAACGCCAAGCGTCTGCTTGACTGGGCACCCACCGTGGAGATGAAGGAAACCATCGGCAACACGCTGGACTTCTTCCTGCGCGAGGCCATGCTCGAAATCGCGGACAAAAAACGTTGATGCAGGCAGGCCTTCGAATCGATGTCGACACCTACCGAGGCACCCGTGAAGGGGTGCCGCGGTTACTCGAAATACTCGATGAAGCACAGGTCAAGGCGACGTTTTTCTTCAGCGTCGGGCCAGACAACATGGGGCGCCACTTGTGGCGCCTTATCCGTCCGCAGTTTCTCTGGAAGATGCTTCGTTCCAACGCTGCCGGCCTGTATGGCTGGGATATTTTGTTGGCCGGCACTGCGTGGCCGGGCAAACCGATCGGTCGCGACCTTGGGCACCTGATGCGTCAGGCCCAGGCGGCCGGGCATGAAGTCGGCCTGCACGCCTGGGATCACCACGGCTGGCAGGCCAATGCCGGACGCTGGAGCCAGGCGCAACTGATCGAGCAAATTCGCCGTGGCGTCGATAGCCTCAGTGACATCCTCGGTCAAAAAGTCGAATGCTCGGCATCCGCCGGTTGGCGGGCGGACGAGCGTGTGATCGAAGCCAAGCAAGGTTTCGGCTTTCGCTACAACAGCGATTGTCGAGGCCAGCACCTGTTCCAGCCAATCCTGACCAATGGTAGTCTGGGCGCACCGCAGATTCCGGTGGACCTGCCGACCTTCGACGAAGTGGTCGGCCCCACCGTCGCAGCCAAAGACTTCAACACCTTTATTCTTGAGCGGTTCTCCCCGCAAAAACTCAATGTCTACACTGTCCATGCCGAAGTAGAAGGGATTCTGATGGCCAACGATTTTCGCCAATTACTGGCCGATGCTCGCCAACGTGATATTCATTTCCAACCCTTGGGCAATTTGCTACCCGACGCCCCCGTCATCTTGCCGAAGGGCCGGGTTGTACGCGGCACCCTTGAGGGTCGCGAAGGATGGCTAGGGGTTCAAGGCGCATGAGCAAACCTTGGGCATTGCCGTTATTACTGGTCGTTCTGCTGCTGGCGTACTTGTTGCCACTGGGCACCCACGGCCTATGGATTCCCGACGAAACCCGTTACGCCCAGATCAGCCAGGACATGCTCCTGAGCGGTAACTGGGTGTCGCCGCACTTCATGAGCCTGCGTTACTTCGAAAAACCCATCGCGGGCTACTGGATGATTGCCATCGGCCAAGCGATGTTTGGCGACAATCTGTTTGGCGTGCGTATCGCCTCGGTGCTGAGCACCGGGCTGAGCGTGTTGCTGTGCTACCTGATCGCTCACCGGCTGTGGAACGAGCCGCGCAAGAGTTTTGCCTGCGCGCTGCTGTACATGAGTTTTGCGATCATCGCCGGGCAAGCCGGCTACGCCAACCTCGATCCGCAATTCACCTTCTGGGTAAACCTGAGCCTGGTGGCTTTGTGGTTTGCGCTGGACAGCACCAGCCGTGGCCAGCGTCTACTCGGCTGGACAGTACTGGGTCTGGCCTGCGGCATGGGTTTCATGACCAAGGGCTTCCTCGCCTGGGCGTTGCCGGTATTGATCGCCCTGCCCTGGGTGCTCTGGCAGAAACGCTGGCGGGAACTGCTGACTTACGGCCCAGTGGCGATTGTCGTGGCCATCGCGGTGAGCCTGCCGTGGGCCTTGGCGGTGCACACGCAGGAACCCGATTACTGGCGGTTCTTCTTCTGGCACGAACACATTCGCCGCTTCGCCGGGGATGACGCACAACACGATGCGCCATGGTGGTTCTACCTGCCGCTGCTGGTGGCGTTCAGCCTGCCATGGGCGGCGTTGCTGCCATCGGCGCTGAAACAGGCCTGGCAGACCCGGCGTCAGGCCAACATCGCTTTCCTGCTGCTGTGGTTGCTGATGCCCTTGCTGTTTTTCAGCCTGAGCAACGGCAAGCTGCCGACCTACATCATGCCCTGCCTGCTGCCTCTGGCGTTGTTGCTGGGCCATGCCCTGGCGGACCGACTGAAGCTGGAACAAGGTCGGGTGCTGGGGATCAATGGCCTGCTGAACATGACGCTGGGCCTGATCGTCCTGATTACGCTGGTTTATCTGCAACTGAAAAAACCGCTGTACACCCACGAACTGCACAACCTGGTATTGGTGTTCATCGGGTTGATCGGCTGGATCATGGCCAACCTGCTGCAGGCCTTCCGTCCCTTGCAATGCTGGGCGGCACCGGCTTTTGGCAGTTTGCTGCTGATCGGCGTGCTGCCGGCCGGCATGCCGGATTCGGTGGTGGCGAACAAGATGCCCGACCAGTTCATCCTCCAGCACGCCCCGGAGCTGGCGCAAACCGACAAACTGTTGAGCAACGACCTGGGCGCTGCCTCGGCGCTGGCCTGGCGCTTGAAACGCCCGGAGGTGGCGTTGTACAACACGATAGGCGAATTGAAATACGGCCTCGACTACCCTGATCCAGATGCAATGCAGCAGCGGGTCGATCTCGAGCACGTGCAACAGTGGATGCGCGAAGCGCGTCAGAGTGGTTCGGTCGGCGTGGTGATGCGGGTCAAAGGGGATGACGAACTGCAAGAAATCGAACTGCTGCCCAAGGATGGCAAACGTTATGAACAAGGCAACCTGGTGATCCTGATCTTCCCTCGGGATGCGTCATGAGCCTGTTGCTGCTACTGACCGCCTGCCTGCTGACTTGCCTTGGCCAGATCGCCCAGAAGTACGCCGTGGAAAGCTGGCGTGGCAAGACCTCGGGCTGGGGCGAGAAACTGCGTTCGCCCTGGCTGTGGCTGGCGCTCGCCTCTCTGGGGCTGGGTTTGCTGGTCTGGCTGCTGGTGTTGCAGCGCCTCGAAGTCGGTATCGCCTATCCCATGCTCAGCCTGAATTTCGTGCTGATCACACTGGTCGCCCGTTTCGTCTTTCACGAAGTCATCGACCGCCGTCACTGGTTGGGCGTGGCGCTGGTGATTGGTGGCGTGGCGTTGCTGGGGCAACACGCATGAGCCTGCGTCGCGGAATCGCCTTCGCCATGGGCAGCGTAGTGCTGGGCACCGCCGCGCAGTTGGGCATGCGCTGGAGCATGACTCGATTGCCACATCCCGAACAGTGGTTAGCGGCCTTGAGCAGCGGCAGCGTCGATATGCCCGCTGTGATTGTCGTGCTGTCCGCCATCCTCGCCTATACCGTGTCGATGCTCACCTGGCTCGCCGCCCTGCGGGATGTGCCGCTGGGTCGGGCCTATTCGCTGCTGAGCATCAGCTACGCGCTGGTGTATGTGCTGGCCGCCAGCCTGCCGCTGTTCAACGAATCCTTCAGTCTTTCAAAAACCCTGGGAGTGGCGCTGGTCATCCTGGGGGTCATTACTATTAATTCTCGACCTGCTCGCGCGCCCGAACTTAGGAGTGCATCATGAAAATCAGTGTATTTGGTAGCGGTTACGTTGGTCTGGTGCAAGCCGCCGTCCTGGCTGAAGTCGGCCATGACGTAGTGTGCATGGACATTGACGAGAAAAAAGTTGCGTTGCTGCAACAAGGCCACGTCAGCATCTTCGAGCCGGGGCTGGCCAGCCTGGTGCGTGAAAGCCTGGATGCCAAGCGGCTGCACTTCACCTCGGACGAAAAGTTCGCGGTGCAACATGGCCAGGTGCTGTTCATCGCCGTCGGCACGCCATCCCGGGAGGATGGTTCGGCGGATCTGCAATACGTGTTATCCGTGGGTGAAGCGGTCGCGCGTCATCGTGAACAACCGGTGATCCTGGTGGAAAAATCCACGGTGCCGGTGGGCACCGGCGATACGCTGCGCGCCCATATCGACCAGTACCTGCTCAAGGCCGGCCGTCAGCTGCAGTTCGATATCGTTTCCAACCCGGAGTTTTTGAAAGAAGGTTCGGCCGTGGCCGATTGCCGGCGCCCGGACCGCATCATCATCGGCTGTGAAGGCGATGAAGTGCGCGACGTGATGCGCGACCTCTATGCACCGTTCAACCGCAACCATGACCGCGTCATGTTCATGGACCTGCGCAGCGCCGAACTGACCAAATACGCCGCCAACTGCATGCTGGCGACCAAAATCAGCTTCATCAACCAGATCGCCGAACTGGCCGAACACCTGGGGGCCGACATCGAATCGGTACGGCTGGGCATCGGTGCCGACTCGCGCATCGGTTACCACTTCATCTACCCTGGCTGCGGGTACGGCGGCTCGTGTTTCCCCAAGGACATGCGCGCTCTGATCCACAGCGCCGAAGAAGCCCATTGCAACAGCGACCTGCTGCAAGCGGTGGAAGCCATCAACGAGCGGCAAAAACACAAATTGTTCGAACGCATCAACGCGTTCTACAAGGGTGATTTGCGCGACAAGACCTTCGCCGTTTGGGGCCTGGCCTTCAAGCCCAACACCGATGACATGCGCGATGCGCCGAGCCGGGTGCTACTGGAGTCGCTGTGGGCTGCGGGGGCCAATGTACGGGCGTTCGACCCGGAAGCCATGCAGGAAACCCAACAGCTTTATCCTGACGAACCGAAGCTGATGCTCATGGGCACGCCGGAATCAGTCCTTTCGGGCGCCGATGCATTGATCATCTGCACCGAATGGCAGCAGTTCAAGGCGCCGGACTTCGACCTGATCCAGCAACGCCTGAATGCACCGGTGATTTTCGACGGACGTAACCTGTACGACGCAGAGCGCCTGGCCCGCAGCGGCTTCCTGTACTTCCCGATGGGCCGAGGTGAATCCCGCAAATTGCCAATTCCCCTTCAGCAATGGCCATCGGCCTCAGTCGTCGCGTGAGTACGCTATCGCCCGGCATTCGTCGGCAGTCCTTAGGGTTCGGGCTGCTGACGTTCATGCTGTTCATCGCGGGGGTCTATCAGCAAACAGCAATCGGTTTCGATTCGCGGTTCGTGCTGTTCGCCCAGGAGATGCTGCGCCACGGGCCGTCGTTTTTCCCGACCACCTATGGCCAGCCCTATGCCGATTACTCGGCGCTGTCTACGGTGTTTGTCTGGCTGCTGTCCCTGCCGTTCGGTCAGGTCAATAGCCTCACCGCGTGGTTGCCGAGCGCCATCGGCGCCGCGGTGATCGTCACGTTGATGTACCGGTTGGTCGCGCCCTGCTCCACACGCTGGGCGCTGCTAAGCATCGCGTTGCTGTTGCTCACCAGTACATTTGTCACTGAAACCCGTGCCGTGTCCCAGGACCTGATGCTGGCGGCCGTGGCCTTTTCGGTGTTCTACCTTGGGTACGCCGCCGATCATTTCGCGATGCCCCGTCGGTGGCCGCTGATTTTTGTGCTGCTGCTGTTGGGCTTCGGGATTCGCGGGCCGATCGGGCTGGTGATCCCCACCGGTATGCTGTGCAGCTACTACCTGCTCAATCGCCAATGGTCACGGTTGTTCGGTTTTGGCCTGTTGGCGGCGGTGTTGTTGGTGGTATGCGTTGGCGCACTCCTGTGGCTGGCCGAAGCCAGTGGTGGAACGGCCTTCATGCATGACGTGGTGCGCATGCAGTTCATGGGGCGCATGGACGGCAGTGAAGGCGTCAGTGGTTCGCTGTATTACTTCACCGCTTCGTTTGGCAACTATGCGCTCGCTTATCCATTGGCACTGCTGGTATTGGCCGCGGTCTGGCTGACGAATCCACGGCAGGCAGGTCCGGCATTACGCTTGTTGCAATACTGCACGGCGGCCGGGTTGATCGTGATGATTGGCTTATCGATTCCCCAGGCGAAAAAGGCCCGTTACCTGCTGCCGATGCTGCCCATGGCAGCGATCATTGCGGCGTACCCGTTTCAGGTGGCGCAAGGTCGGGTATTCGGTTGGTTGCGGGGTTTGATGCAAGGGCTGTGGTTGGTGATACCGGGGGTGTTGATTGTCGCATTGCTGATCATTCAGCGGCGTCTGCCAGCACAACCTCCTGCCTTTGTGCCGGTATTGATCGTGCTTGCGGCTCTGCAAGTCATCACGCTGGCGGCTTGGTTTCGCGCTCGCTGGCGAGCCGAGGTGCTGGCCTGTTGCGCAGTCCTGGCGCTGTGGTCGGTTTATATCCTGGTATATGAACCGGTCGAACGTCAGCTTTACGACACGCAAGCCTTCAGCCGAGCCGCGTTCGCAGAGATTCAAAAAGCCCCGGCGCCGTTGGTGCTGCACGGCATGGGCAAAGACGCCAAGGCGATCAAGTTCATGGTCAATATCGAGCAGGACTTTCAACCGGTGTTCACCGAATCGATTCAGGAACTGGAAGCCCTCTCGGGGCCGGCCTGGCTGATGATGGACCGAAACGACTACAACGCCTTGCAAGGCACTCCGCTGGGGGCCCAGCCACCGGTATTGAGCGGACGTTTCGATAAAAACGATTTCGTATTGCTGCACACGCCGCCCTTGTAGGAACTGCCGTAGGCTGCGATCTTTTGATGGTTTCGATGTTGCTGAAGAGCAAGATCAAAGATCGCAGCCTGCAGTAGCTCCTGCGTATCCATGTATTGTCCGTTAGTTACTGTTAACCACACTTGAACGCCTACGTTTGAGGTTAAACCGGCGCCTTCAAATCCACCCCCAGCGCCTGGGCAAACGCCTTCACCAACGGACTGCGCACAGTGTTGTGGCGCAGGATCAGATTGAACGGCGTGACGATGTTGATCAGGTCCGGACGCACCGCCCGAAACTCTCCCTGAGCCACCAGGTTTGCCGCGTAATGCTCGGGCAGAAAACCGACGAAACGGCCGGTCTTGACCAGCAGCGCCACGGCTTCCACTTGAGTCGCCGAGGCGGAAAAGCTGTCGTAGCGGGCAAAATTCAGTTTGTCCCGATGGATCGCGTAGCGGTGGTTGATGCACTCGTAATCCTGCAGCACATTGCCGCCCATGTCCGCCTCCGGCACCGAGAACAGTGGATGACCGACAGCGCAATACACGTACGAGCGTTCTTCATAAAGCGGGAAGTAATCGAACTCTTCTCTTTTTTGATAAACCGGCACGATCCCGGCCACTAACCGCCCCTCGACCACGCCTCTTTCCACCTCATCTAACTGCGATGCCTGAAGTTGAAATCTTACTTTCGGCGACTCTTCATTTATTCTTCTAAGCGCCGCAACTAACGGAGAATTGGAGTCCGTAATCGTATTATCAATGACGCCCACCCCAAGGTCGCCAATAAGTTCATTCTGCGCTGAACTAAGCCGGTCTCTAAAGTTGTCGACCGAGGCAAATAAATCGATCGAGGCCTGATACACCAGACGCCCTTCTTCGGTCAGGTGAAACCCCTCCCGCCCCCGCGTACACAGGCGCATGCCAATACGAATCTCAAGGTCGGAAATCTGTTTGCTGATGGCCGCCAAGCCCACATTCAGCTCATTCTGCGCCGCACTGAAGCCGCCGGCCTCGACCACGGCCTTGAATACTTTGAGCAGTTTGAAGTCCAGGCCGCTGAGGGCCAGCGGCGCCCGATGTACCGTTTTTAGCGGCGGGTTTCCGGAACTGGAAAGTGGGGTTTCCATAATGCTTATTTACCTCTGGCGCCCTATTCAACAACCTGTGTCCAACAACAAAAACAGTGCTGGCTAATAATAATGAACACAGAAAACAAGGCTTGGCAACCGTTAATAAATCCCGCCAATCAGTGCCAACTCACTGATTTCGAACTATTAAAAGCTGACACTTCGATCAGCTCTCGCCCTTTAGCAACTGCCCTCTTGAACACTGCTTGGCCATGACCACACCCGAATAATTTCCGGAAGTGTTTCAGGCTCTGCACACCGATATCAGTTCGCGTTACCGACGAGGAAAACAACAATGTCTCAAACCACCGACCGTCTCTGGGGTGCCCGCTTCAAGAGCGGCCCGTCCGAAGCCCTGGCGGCCCTGTCCCGTTGCCCCGAGCGCTACTTTCGCCTGACCCCGTACGACCTCGCCGGTTCCAAGGCGCATGCCCGGGAATTGCAGCGCGCCGGTCTTCTGAGTGAGCAGGAAACCCAGACCATGCTCGACGCCCTGCAGCGCATCGGTGATGACTTCCGTGCAGGCAGCATCGCGCCGACCCTGGACGACGAAGACGTGCATACCTTCATCGAGCGCCTGCTGACCGAACGCCTCGGCGCACTGGGCGGCAAGCTGCGCGCAGGCCGTTCGCGCAACGACCAGACCGCCAACGACCTGCGGCTATTCCTGCGTGATCACGTCCGTACTTTGGCCGTTGAAGTGCTGGCCTTGCAGCAAGCGCTGGTGGAGCAGGCCGAGCAACACGTCGAAAGCATCTGCCCGGGCTTCACTCACCTGCAACAGGCCCAGCCGATCGTCTTCGCTCATCACTTGCTGGCCCACGCCCAATCGATGCTGCGCGACGTGCAGCGTCTGGTGGACTGGGACGCGCGCACCTCGCTGTCGCCACTGGGTGCGGCGGCCATGGCCGGTTCCGCCATCGCTCGCCTGCCCCAGCAGTCGGCCAAGGAAATGGGCTACAGCGGCGTGTGCGAAAACTCCATCGACGCCGTGGCCAGCCGCGATCACGTCGCCGAATTCCTGTTTATCGCCAGCATGCTCGGGATCAACATTTCCCGCCTCGCCGAAGAATTCTGCCTGTGGTCGTCGCGGCAATTTCGCTGGGTCGCTTTGGACGATGCCTACGCCACCGGCAGTTCGATCATGCCGCAGAAGAAAAACCCGGACATCGCCGAACTGGCCCGGGGCAAGGCTGGCCGCTTGATCGGCAACCTGACCGGCCTGCTCTCGACGCTGAAATCCCTGCCGCTGTCCTACAACCGTGACTTGAGCGAAGACAAGAACGGCGTGCTCGACAGCGTCGACACCCTGCTGCTGGTGCTGCCGGCCATGGCCGGGATGGTCGCGACCATGAAGGTCAACGTCGAAGAACTGCGCCGTCAGGCACCGCTGGGTTTCACCCTTGCCACCGAAGTCGCCGACTGGTTGGCGATGCGCGGTGTGCCGTTCAAGGAAGCTCATGAAATCACCGGCGCATTGGTCCAGGCCTGTGAGAAACACGACATCGAACTGTGGGAAGCCTCACCGGCGCTGCTGGCCGAGATCGATCCGCGTCTGACGCCTGAGGTGCGCGACAGCCTGACCCTCGAAGCCGCCATCGCTGCCCGCAGTGGCTGGGGCGGTACCGCGCCGCAACAGGTGCGCGAGCAGATCGGCCGACTGAAAACCGCCCTTGTCGCGCAGCAAGAGTGGACCGAGAACTATCAGGGCTTCCGTCTCTGATCCAGGGCGAAAACCCTGCGCGAGCGCTGCAACTGAAAAACCACACACGCCGCCCGTATCGAGGGCGGCGTACGGAGAACCAACATGAGCCAGACACAGGCAGAACGACTCCAGGCGGAGCGCAAACTGGCGGAAAACCAGTTCGATATCACCCAGTACCAACACGTGCCACGGCGCTACTACGGGCGGATTTTTTTCGCCACCGTCATCGTGATCGCGATTATCGGCCTGGTACGAGCCTTCGCCGAAGGCAAGATCGAATGGTCGTACATCGGCCAGTTCCTCACTTCGCAAGCGATCATGTGGGGCTTGCTCAACACCATCGTCATGGCGGTGCTGGCGATGGCGCTGGGCATTGTCTTCGGGGTGATCACGGCGATCATGCGCATGTCGGCCAACCCGATCCTGCGCTATGTGGCGCTGACCTACACCTGGCTGTTCCGTGGCACGCCGCTGATCCTGCAGCTGTTGCTGTGGTTCAACCTGGCGCTGATCTTCCCCACCATCGGCATTCCCGGCCTGTTCGAAATGGACACCGTGAGCCTGATGACGCCCTTCGTAGCCGCCCTCCTCGGCTTGAGCATCAACCAGGGCGCCTATACCGCCGAAGTGGTGCGTGCCGGCCTGTTGTCGGTGGACACCGGCCAGTACGAAGCCGCCAAGTCGATCGGCATGCCGCGCCTGCAAGCCCTGCGCCGGATCATCCTGCCCCAGGCCATGCGGATCATCATTCCGCCGGTCGGTAACGAATTCATCGGCATGGTGAAAATGACCTCCCTGGCGAGCGTCATCCAGTACTCCGAACTGCTCTACAACGCGCAGAACATCTACTACGCCAACGCCCGTGTGATGGAGCTGCTGATCGTTGCGGGTATCTGGTACCTGGCCACGGTCACCGTGCTGTCCTTTGGTCAAAGCCGTCTGGAGCGTCGTTTCGCTCGCGGCGCCGGCAAGCGTTCTTGAGGAGCCCAACATGAGAAGCATCGTCAAGGCCGTGAGCCTGAACAAGTATTACGACCATTTCCACGCGCTCAAGGACATCAACATCGAGGTCGAGCAAGGTGAAGTGCTGTGCATCATCGGCCCGTCCGGCTCCGGCAAAAGCACCCTGCTGCGTTGCGTGAATCAGCTGGAAAAAATCGACAAGGGCGGCCTGTGGGTCGACGGCGAACTGGTGGGTTACCGGATCGTCGGCAACAAACTGCACGAGCTCAACGAGTCGCAGATCGCCCGTCAGCGCCTGGCCACCGGCATGGTGTTCCAGCGTTTCAACCTGTTCCCGCACATGACTGTACTGCAAAACATCATCGAAGGGCCGTGCCAGGTGCTCAAGCGTTCGCCCAAAGAGGCGCACGAAGAAGCCGTGGAACTGCTCGCTCGCGTCGGCCTGGCCGACAAGCGCAACAGCTACCCGATCGAACTGTCGGGTGGTCAGCAACAACGTGTCGCCATTGCCCGTGCATTGGCCATGCGCCCCAAGCTGATGCTGTTCGATGAACCCACTTCGGCACTCGACCCGGAACTGGTCGGAGAGGTGCTGTCGGTGATGCGCGATCTGGCGCAAACCGGCATGACCATGATCGTCGTCACCCATGAACTGGGCTTCGCTCGCGAGGTTTCCAACCGCATGGTGTTCATGGACGGCGGGCAGATCGTGGAGGCTGGAAGCCCCGAAGAAATACTAATAAGTCCGCAAAACCCACGCACCCAAAGCTTCATTTCTGCCGTTCGAACCTAAGCGCTCTTTGGCGCTCACAACACTCATAAGAGAACGACCATGAAGAACCTAGTAATCCCAGCAGTACTTGCCAGCGTCCTGGCATCCGGTTTCGCCTTCGCTGCCGAGTTGCCGGCCAGCATCAAGGACAAGGGCGAGGTCGTTGTTGCGATCATGCCGAACTACCCGCCGATGGATTTCAAGGACCCGGCCACCAACACCCTCACCGGCCTTGACTATGACCTGGGCAACGCCCTGGCCGAACGTCTGGGCGTGAAGATCAAATGGCAGGAAACCGGCTTCGAGCAAATGATCAACGCGCTCACGACCGACCGCGTAGACATGGTGCTGTCGGGCATGACCGACACCGCCGAGCGTCAGGCCAGCGTGACCTTCGTCGATTACTTCACCAGTGGCCCGCAGTTCTACACCTTGCAGAAAAACAAGGACACCAACGAGATCGTCGACCTGTGCGGCAAGAAAGTCGGCACCAGCCGCCGTACCACCTTCCCGGCGGAAATCGCCGAGTGGAGCAAGGCCAACTGCGAAGCCGCCGGCAAACCCGCGATCAACGTAATCGGCACCGAGGGCTCGGCCGACGCCCGTGCGCAATTGCGTCAGAGCCGTATCGACGCGGCCATGCAGGGCAGCGAAACCCTGCCGTACCTCAAGACCCAGGAAAAGGACATGTACAAAACCGTGGGCCTGCCGATCTCCAAGCAGTTCTCGGGCATGGGTGTGAGCAAGAAAAAACCTGAGCTGAGCGAAGCGGTGAAAGTCGCGTTGCAAAGCATGATCGATGACGGCAGCTACCAGGCAATCCTGAAGAAATGGGACCTGGAACTGGGCGCGATCAAGACCGTGACCATCAACGCCGGGAAATAACACGGTTCGTAGCAGCTGCCGAGCCTGCGAGGCTGCGTTCGGCGGCGCAGCCGTCGTAAACCCTGCACGCGAGGTTTTCCTGAAACACCGCGTAGTTTGAATTCACGACGGCTGCGCCGCCGAACGCAGCCTCGCGGGCTCGGCAGCTGCTACGGGTGTTTCAACTATTAATTCTGGAGCGCCATACGATGTCCTCCTCGCTGCAACCCACCTGGCCCGACCAGCACAAGGCCTGCCTCGCCCTGGCCTTCGACCTCGATGGCCCCACCGGCGATGCCATGCTTAACGGCTCGATCTGGCGCAAGCCCGAGTATTTCGGTTTCGGCGGTTACGGCCCCTATCGGGCGCTGCCACGGATTCTCGATCTGCTGGATGAGTTCCGCATCCCGACCACGTTTTTCGTCCCGGCCTGGGTCGTGGAGAACTGGCCGAAACAGTGCCAGGCGATTGTCGAGCGCGGGCATGAGGTGGCCTATCACGGCTACAAACACGAATCTTTTTACGCCCTGACGCTGGAGCAGCAGAAGGATGTGATGCACAAATCCCGCGAGGTGTTCTGGAAGTACCTGAACATCCGCGCTGAAGGCTTCCGCACACCGTCCGGCGACTGGCGGGCCGAAACGCCGGCCATGCTGGTGGAAGCCGGCGTGACCTATTCCAGCAGCATGCGCGGCGATGACCGGCCCTACCTGGTCAAGGTGCCGGGCTTCGATACACCACTGGTGGAAATCCCCGGCCGCTGGGAAATGGACGACTACGCCTCCCTCGCCTACACCCGCGCACCGGACTTCCCTTCCGGGCTGGACCGCACCGCCAGCTACGAACTGACCCTCGATAACTGGTGCCGCGAGTTCGATGGCGCCATGGCTGAAGGGCTGTGCCTGACCACCCTGTTCCACCCCAAGATCACCGGCAAACCGGGGCGCATCCTGTTACTGGAAAAACTCTTCGAACACATGCGCCAGCGCGACGACGTGTGGTTCGCCACCTGCCGCGACGTCGCCCACTGGTGGCTGAAGGAGCATCACCATGGCTGATTCCATTGTCTGGCCCAACGGCTACCGCTGCGCCGTGGTGCTGACCGTCGATTACAACGACATCCACGGCATCCTCACCCAGGCGCCGGAAGTCGCCGGGCGCGACAAGACCTTGTCGGTGTGGCGCTACGGCACCCAGCGCGGGGTCGAGCGTTTGCTTGGCGTGTTCGCAGAACTGGGGGTTTCCAGCAGCTGGTTCGTGCCCGGCATCGTTGCCGAGGAAAACCCGCAACACCTCCGGGCGATCCAGGCCGGCGGGCACGAGATTGCCTGCGCCGGCTACCGCCATCAGCACTACGATAACCTGACTCTGGCCGAGCAAAACGCCGAGATCGCCAAGGGCTGCGCGGCCTTGAGCGCGCTGACCGGTCAGCGTCCGACAGGCTTTCGCATTCCGGCTGGCAATGGCGCACCGGGCTTCATCGAGGCGTTGCGCGAGCACGGTATCCGTTGGTCCTCGTCATGGCGCGGCGATGATTTGCCCTTCGCGCATCCGACGGCTCCCGAGGTGATCGAACTGCCGTTGCACTACGAACTGGAAGACGAACCCTATTTCGCCTTCAACCTGAGCCCGGCGGTGCCACCGGCGCAATCGCGCATCGCCTCCTACAGCCACACCCTTGGCAATCTGAAGATGGATTTCGCCGGGTTTCACCGGTTCGGCTTGTGTTACGTGCTGCGGCTGCACCCGGAAATCATCGCCACACCGGGACGGATCGGTGTGTTGCGCGAATTACTGCGAAGCATTCAGCAGCACGATGACGTGTGGATCGCCACCGGTGCCGAAGTGGCTCAGTGGTGGGCAGAGTCGGCAGCGCCGGTGACCGAGGATCACCCGGCCGCTGTGTACGAGCGTCATTATCGGGATTACGGCGTATGAAAGATCAGGATGGGGTTAAGCGAATGGCGCGGTTGGCGCAGTTCTGCGTCGATACCCGTTTCGAAGATTTACCCGTCGCGTTGGTGGAGCAAGCCAAGCGACACATTCTCGACACCTTCGGCGCAGCCCTGGCCGGAGCCGGCAGCGATGTCGCGAAACAGGCGCGTCAGGTGTTCAAGGGGGAAGCCGGCAGCACGTTGGTCTGGGGCGCCGGTCAGCGAGTCGGCGCGGCGCAAGCCGCCATGCTCAACGG
The DNA here is from genome assembly GCF_059506005.1 of Pseudomonas sp. Pseusp18. NCBI lineage: Bacteria > Pseudomonadati > Pseudomonadota > Gammaproteobacteria > Pseudomonadales > Pseudomonadaceae > Pseudomonas > Pseudomonas sp. Pseusp18. Next base: position 3,053,652 of record NZ_CP169240.1, on the reverse strand, counting down.
CATCGCCGCGCATGCCCTGGAGCTGGACGATACCGGCGGCTGCGACCATTCCGGCGCGGTGGTGCTGCCGGCGGTGATGGCGGCGCTGTCGATGTCAACGAAGCCAGTAGACGGCCGCGAACTGATCACTGCCGTGGTGATCGGCTACGAAATCGGCCGTAGGGTGCTCGAAGCCTGCGGCAGTTACTCGGCCCATAACGGCGCCGGTTGGCACTCCACGGCGACGTGCGGAGTGTTTGGCGCGGCGGCGGCCAGTGCACGGATTCTGGGGCTGGATGCACAACAAACCTTGTCGGCACTGGGCATCGCCGGCAGCTTCAGCAGTGGTCTGTGGGCGTTTATCCATGACGGTTCGCAAAGCAAAAGACTCCACAGCGGACGCGCCGCCGAAGGTGGATTGCTGGCCGCGCGGTTTGCTCAACAAGGCATCACCGGCCCGACAAAACTGTTCGATGACGTCTGGGGCGGTTTCCTCAAGACTCTCGCGGCGGACACTGCCGTGCCCGAGGCGTTGGACGCCGAACTGGGCCACGTATGGAAACTCGCCCGCTGCTCGATCAAGCCCTATGCGGCATGCCGGGGGACGCATTCGGCGATCGACGCATTGGGCTTGTTGCTCGATCAATTGCAGATCAGCGCCGAGCAGGTCGAGGACGTACAGGTGTCGCTGTGCGGATTCCTTCAGGACATGTGCGGTGGCCAGGACGTCAGCACGTTGCCGGCGGCGCAGATGAGCCTGCGTTATGCCCTGGCGGCCCGGCTGAACCACGGTCATTGCCGATTGGAAGCCTATGACGAAGAACAGCGCCGCCACCCACGGATTGCACACTGGATGTCGCGTATTCGCCTTGAAGTCGACCCGCATCTGTCCGAGGATGGCGAGCCTGTCGTCAGCGTGCGGACCGTGGACGGTCGGCAAGCGAGCCTGTGCGTTGAGGTGCCGTTGGGGGCGCCGGGCAATCCGCTGAGCGATGCGGCGCTGGAGGAGAAATTCTTCAGCCTGGCCGGGCGGGTGATACCGCGACAGCAGGCCAGTCAACTGCTGGAACAGTTGTGGCGACTGGAAGAGCTGGAGTCGGTTCGGGCGCTTGATCGGTGGCTGAGTTGAGTCTGGCGTTGCGCGCCAAACACCACAGAATCTGAATAAGGACATTTGCCCCACCGTGGCCACTTACTCCCTCGTTATCCGCCGGCTGATGATCTGCTCGCTGACCATCGTCGTCAGTCGCGCCATCACCAGCCCGTTGCTCACGCTGTTCCTGAGCACCAAGCTCGGCCTCAACCAACAGGACGTCGGCCTGCTGCTCGGGATTGCGGTGTTCATCGCCACCCTGCTTGCGCTCTATGGTGGTTACATCATCGATCGCCTCGAAAAGCGTCGGCTGCTGATCCTGGCCATGCTCTCCAGTGCCATCGGCTTCGTGCTGCTGACCTTTGCCGAAAACCTCTACCTGACCACCGCGACCCTGGTGATCACCGAAACCGCCTCGGCGCTGTTTCTGATCGGCTCCAAGGCGATCCTCAGCGAAAACCTGCCCATGGGTCAGCGCGCCAAGGCTTTTTCGCTGCGCTACACCCTGACCAACATCGGCTACGCCACCGGCCCGATGCTCGGTGTGGTGATCGCCGGCGTGTACCCGATTGCCCCGTTCCTGATCGCCGGCGGCATCGCGTTCTTCAGCATTTTCCTGATGAGCGGCATTCCCAAGGACCCGGCCCAGACACCCGCCATCGGCCAGCCCCAAAGCTTTCTCAAAACCCTGGTCACCCTGAAAAACGACCGCACGCTGATCATGTTCACCTGCGGCTGCCTGCTCAGCACCGTGGTCCACGGTCGTTTTACCTTGTACCTGTCGCAATACCTGCTGGTGACCCACGACGCCAAACGAGCGCTGGAAACCATGGCCGCCCTGCTCGCCTGCAACGCCATCAGCGTGATCCTGCTGCAATACCAGATCGGCCGGTTTCTCAAACGCGAACAACTGCGTTACTGGATTGTCGGCGGCAGCAGCCTGTTCATCCTCGGCTTGATCGGTTTCAGCCTGGCCGACGGCCTGGTGAGTTGGTGCATCGCGATGTTCATTTTCACCCTCGGCGAAATGATCATTTACCCGGCCGAATTCCTCTTCGTCGACACCCTGGCCCCGGAAGAACTGCGCGGCAGCTACTATGGCGCGCAGAACCTCGCAGCCCTCGGTGGTGCGCTGAGCCCGGTGATCTGCGGCTTCCTGCTGATGCACACGCCCGCGCCCACCATGTTCTACGCCCTGAGCGCGTTGACGGCGATGGGCGGCTTTCTCTGTTTCATGAGCGGTCGACGCGTCGCGATGCTGCAAAAATAATGCATTGAAGCTGCATTAATATGAATTTGTCAGCATCGGTAATGACCGGCACACTGTGCGCCGTTCCTCCCCCAATAGTTGGAACCACTTCAAGGGCTTTCCGGGTATCCGGACAAGCCTTTTTTTTGCCCTGGTTTTTGTCAAAGGATCGATGTTCGTCATGCTCGCTCACTGGTTGCCCGCCGCCATCAACACCCGCCCCTCCGAATGGAGCCGTGCCGCCATCGGCATGGCCATGGGGACGATGTTCAGTGTCTGGTTGTGCGGCCAGGTGTTCGGCATCGATGTGGCGCTGCATCTGATAGGTCCGTTGGGCGCGTCGGCGGTATTACTGTTCGCCGTGTCCTCGGGTGCGCTGGCCCAGCCGTGGTCGATTCTTGGCGGTTACCTCTGCGCGGGGGTGATCTCGCTGCTGGTCGCTCACGTACTCGGCCGCACCCTCGCCAGCGCCTGCCTGGCGGCGGGCATGGCGCTGATTCTGATGTGCTGGCTGCGTTGCCTGCACCCACCCGCCGGGGCGCTGGCGCTGCTGATGGTGCTGGCAGACCCGGCGACCATCGCCATGGACTGGAAAGCCCTCGGCCCGGTGATGCTCAGCGGCTCGACGATGCTGCTCAGCGCGTTGGCGTACAACAACTTCACGCGCATTCGTTACCCCAAGCGTCCCGCCGAACCGGCACCGCTAATGCCCGCGGCCGACAGCCAGGCGATCACCGCCGAAGATCTGCGACGCGCACTCGCCGACATGGAGGCCTTCTACGACGTCACCCCTGAAGACCTCGAGCAGTTGATTCATGCCAGTGAATTGCATGCCAAGCGGCGCAGTATCGGTGAAGTGCTGAGCAGCAGAGTCTGAAACACTCACATTCTGTGGCGAGGGGGCTTGCCCCCGCTGGGCTGCGAAGCGGCCCCAAAACCTGCTATCGGTTTTCCTTAGTAATACCGAGATCACTGAATCTGCGACTGCTGCGCAGTCGAACGGGGGCAAGCCCCCTCGCCACAAATTCAAGGTCGCTTCAAAAACCGTGTCAGGCCGCCGACTGCTGCCGCGCCGGCACCGCCAGGCTCACTGCGCGCACCGAAGCTCCGGCACTCAAGCCCAATGTCTTCGCCGTCTGCGCATCGACAATCAAGGTGCCAGCAGCGACTCGCGCCGGGGCTGCGGTAATCCGGCATTCGGCAAACTGGCGGTTGTGAATCAGGTACGTCGCTGCGTGTTCTCCGGGGGGGCCGATACTCAGTTGCAACACCTGGCTGTCGCGCACCGCACGGATGTCGCCGGTGGCGCATTCGATCAGCGGCCCGCCATCAAAGATGTCGATGTAATCCCGATGCTCAAAGCCTTCAGCCTTGAGCATGCCCAGCGCCGGTTCGGTGTTGGGATGGACGCGGCCGATGACCGCGCGTGCCGCTTCAGGCAACAGGCAGGTCGGCAGTGGAAACTTGGGCATCAGTTCGGCGATGAAGGTTTTGTTGCCAAGGCCCGTTAGGTAGTCGGCGTCGGCGAAATTCATCTTGAAGAAATGTCGGCCCAAACCTTCCCAGAACGGTGAGACGCCCTCTTCGTCCGAATAACCGCGCATCTCCGCGATTACTTTTTCACCGAAGTGCTGACGGAACTCCGCCAGAAACAGGAAGCGAGCCTTGGACAGCAAGCGGCCATTCAGACCGCTGCGGTGATCGGCGTGCAAAAACAGTGAACACAATTCCGAGTGGCCGGTCATGTCGTTGCCAAGGAACAACGTCGGCAGTTGCTGATTGATCCCGAGGTTTTTCGACGCGGCGACAAACAGGCCCAGTCGATAGTTGTACCAGGGCTCACGCAGGCCGACAGCGCCCGCCAAGGCACAAATACCGACCGCTTGCTGCTGGTCGTTCTCCAGCACAAACAGGTAGTCGGCATCCGCACGTTCTGCCTCGCCGGCGAAGGTTTTCGCCGCCCACTCCAGGCGATGACTCAAGCGCGACGCATCGGCCGGCAACGTGGTCAAACCGGTCCCGGCACTATGAGCCAGGGCCAACAGTGCCGGCAAATCTGCCGGTGTTGCAGGACGGACGATCATCGCACTTGCTCCTGGGCAGCGTTCGGCTGACGTTCAGATTGACGTTTGGATAGAAAGACTTCGGCCAACATGCAGCGAGCGCTACCGCCGCCGATGCGTTCGATGGTGTCGATGTTCACCGGCAGCGGCGTGACGTGGGTTTCGATCAAGCGGCGTTGATCGGCATCCAGCGATTTCCAGGCGGTGCGTGACATCACCAGTAAGGGTTCGCCCGCGGCGTTGTGGACTTCCAGCATGTTGCCGGCGAACGACTCCAGTTGCGCCCAGTCCAGGGCAATCACCTTTTTACCGCTGTCTTCCAGCCGTGAGCGCAGCGCCAGGCGTTCTGCCGGGTTAGTGACAGAGGCCAGGCATGCAATGGCCAGCCGAGTACCGACACTCATCATCACGTTGGTGTGATAAATCGGCACACCCTGGCGGTCCACCGCATTGAAGGCGCACAACTCGTAACCCAAATGGTCGACCAGTTGGTCCAGCGCCCGAGCGTGAGTACGGGTGGAATAGCCGGCGTAACAAATCCGCTGCTCGCGATCCAGCACCATGCTGCCGGTGCCCTCGAGGAACACTTCCTGCTGTTCCAGGCTGGAAAGGTCCAGCATCTGCTCGACCCGGTACTCGTCCCGCAACCAGTCGAGCACGCCTTTGTCACGCTCCAGACGGCGGTTGTGGCCCTGCATCGGGTACAGCACCAACGTGCCGTCGGGATGACTGCTCCACCAATTGTTGGGGAATATCGAATCGGGGGTATGCGGCGCTTCGCGGTCGTTGTGCACCAAGACTTCGACGCCGTGGCTGCGCAGCGCGGCGACGTAGCCATCGAACTCTTGCAAGGCCTTGAGCTGCACGTCCTCGGACACATCGGCCGGGCGCTGGAAACGGTTGTTCGCCGCCGTGTCCTGATTGAACGAGAAACGTGTCGGGCGAATCATCAAAACGGTATTGGTGGTTTGCATGGGCACAGATTCAATGAGGGTTGAGAGGCACTCATTGTCTGTTTCGGCGGCGGAAAAACCCGGTTGTTAAGGGCCGGCGATGTGATGAAAATGGCTGAAAAACGTGGTTGGGTCAGCCGATTCGGCGAGGGCCGAAATCAAAATATCGCAGCCCCAAAATTGCGGTAAACACGGTCCCCGTAGCAGCTGCCGAGCCTGCGAGGCTGCGTTCGGCGGCGAAGCCGTCGTGAAGTCAGGCTATGCGGTGTTTCAGGAGAACCGCGTATACAGGATTTACGACGGCTTCGCCGCCGAACGCAGCCTCGCGGGCTCGGCAGCTGCTACGGGGCTACGGGGTTATTCCATCGTGGTCTTGACCATCGCCAGTTCCGGATGGCTGACCAGCTTATCAATGTGCAATTCCGGGTCGTCGAACCAGACTTCAGTCAGCACCCGGTAATGTTCCATGTCCCGGCAACGCATGCGCAGGCTGTAGTCGAACGCGCCGCTGATCAAGCGGCATTCCAGCACCTGCGGACAACCACGGACCTTGGCCTCAAAAGCCTTTTGCGCCGCCCGCCCGCTCTGGTTCGACAACGCAACCAACACCAGCAACGACAACCCCGGTGTCAGTTTCTTTTCATCGAGAATCGCGCCGTAGCCACGGATAACCCCGAGCTGTTCGAGCTTGCGCACCCGTTCCAGGCACGGCCTGGGCGTCAGGTGCACGCGCTCGGACAGCTTTTGATAAGTGATGCGCCCTTCGTGGCGCAGCACTTCGATGATGGCCTGATCAATACGATCAAGCACAATCGACATATCACGGATATCCGCCATGTACGTCTTGCCTCACTTCAAACGACCCGATAGAAATTGCTGTAACCGTTCACTCTTTGGCTGGTCGAGGATGGTTGCATCACCTTGCTCCTCGACCCGCCCTTGATGCAAGAACAACACCTGGCTGGACACTTGCCGGGCAAAGCCCATTTCGTGGGTCACCATCAACATGGTCCGCCCCTCTTCGGCCAGCGCCTGAATCACCTTCAACACCTCGCCTACCAGCTCCGGATCGAGGGCCGAGGTCGGCTCGTCGAACAACAGAATCTCCGGCTCCACCGCCAATGCCCGGGCAATCGCGACGCGCTGTTGCTGTCCGCCGGACAGGAACGCCGGGTATTGATCGGCCACCCGTTGCGGCAAACCGACCTTGTCCAGATACGCCCGAGCGCTGTCTTCGGCTGCCTTGCGGCTGACACCCAGCACCCGACACGGCGCCAGTATGATGTTTTCCAGTACGGTCAGATGGCTCCACAGATTGAAATGCTGGAACACCATCGCCAGGCGTGTGCGCAGGCGCTGCAACTGCGCCGGGTTGGCGACGCGCATGCCGCCCGCGCCCGGGCGAGTGATGATGCGCTCGCCTTCCAGCACGATGGCGCCTTCGTCCGCCCGCTCCAGAAAGTTGATGCAGCGCAGCATGGTGCTTTTACCCGAGCCGCTGGCGCCGATCATGCTGACCACATCGCCAGCCCGTGCGTTCAACGAGACGCCCTTGAGCACTTCATTGTCACCAAAACGTTTGTACAGATTTTCAACCGTGAGTTTGTACATGCATAAGTCTCCTGCAGCAGCGCCGGCCTCGGCGCTGCTCTGGATGAAAAGAGGAATTAGTGCGCCGGCCCGAGGAAGCTCAACCAACGCTTCTCCGCCAGACGGAACGCGCCGACCAGACCGAACGACAACGCGAGGTACAACAGGCCGGCAATGCCGAAAGCCTGAAAGGTCATGAACGTCGCGGCATTGGCGTCCCGGGCGATTTTGAGAATGTCGGGAATGGTCGCGGTGAACGCCACCGATGTGGCGTGCAACATCAGGATCACTTCGTTGCTGTAATACGGCAGTGCCCGGCGCAAGGCCGACGGCAGGATCAATCGCAAGTACAGGCGCCAGCCACTCAAGCCATAGGCATGGGCCGCCTCGATTTCACCGTAAGGAATGCTCCGAATCGCCCCGGCGAAGATTTCCACGGTGTAGGCACAGGTGTTGAGTGTGAACGCCAGCAACGTGCAATTCATCGCATCGCGAAAGAACGCTTCAAGCAGCGGTTGCGAGCGGACCACGGCGATGCCGTAAATCCCGCTGTAGCAAATCAGCAGCTGGATATACAGCGGCGTGCCGCGAAACACATAGGTGAACAGCTGAACCGGCCAGCGCAGCAGGCCCCAGCGTGAGGTTCGAAGGATCGCCAAGGGCAGCGAGAGGAAGAACCCCATCACGATGCTCGCCACCAGCAGCCACAAGGTCATCGCCAATCCAGTGAGGTTATAACCGTCGCTGAACAGAAAGGGTTTCCAGTATTCGGCAATCAACTCGATCATCGCGCCATCCCCCGCACGCCCTGGTTATAACGCCGTTCGAGCACACGCAATACGTAGTTCGACGCGCTGGTGATCAACAGATACAGCGCCCCTGCCAGCAGCAGGAAATCGAGCATGTTGAAGGTGCTTTTACCGGCTTCCTGAGCCACCTTGACCAGGTCCGACAAACCGATGATCGACACCAGCGCCGTGGCCTTGAGCAGCACCAGCCAGTTATTGCCCAGGCTCGGCAAGGCGAATCGCATCATCTGCGGGAACACCACGAAGCGAAAACGTTGCCAGCGGCTCAGACCAAAGCACGCGGCGGCTTCCTGCTGACCGTTTGGCACGCTGAGGATCGCCCCGCGAAAGGTCTCGGTGAAATACGCGCCGTAAATGAAGCCGAGGGTGACAATGCCGGCTACAAACGGATCGATCTCCATGTAAGGCCAGCCCATGGCCTCGGTCAGGCTGCTCAGCCAGCCTTGCAGGCTGTAGAAAATCAGCAGCATCAGCACCAGGTCCGGCACGCCGCGAATCAGCGTTGTGTAGAAAGTCGCGGGCAGGTTCAACAGCTTCAGCGGCGACAGCTTGGCCGCCGCGCCGAGCAGCCCCAGCGCCATGCTCACCAGCAGTGACAGCGCCGACAATTTGAGGGTGACCCAGGTGCCATGCAGCAACAATGGGCCATAGCCTTGCAGGGCCGAAAGATCGACCCCGATCAGATTCAGGAAGGAGTTCACGCCAGTCACCTGTCTTGAGGCGCCCGCTTGCAAGCGCTGCGCCTGTTACCAGGACGCAGCGTTCGGGGCGCGAGGATCAGTTGTTGTAGAGGTCCAGATCGCCGAAATGCTTCTGCTGGATCTGCGCGTAGATGCCCTTTTCATGCAGGGCCTTGATGGCGGCGTTGAGCATGCCTTTGAGTTCTTCGTTGTCCTTGCGCACGCCGATGGCGATTTCCGATGGCACCAGCGGGTCGCTGATGCCCTCGCTGTTCTTGAAGTCTGCCCCCTGCGGTGATGTCAGGAAGCTCATCTGCGCTTGCAGCTTGTCCTGGATCGAGGCATCAAGACGGCCGTAAACCAGGTCGGCGTAGACCTGATCCTGGTTCTGATAAGCGCGCAACTTCACGCCGCCCGGTGCCAGTTTGGCCTTGGCATAGGTTTCCTGAATCGTGCCCTGCATGTAGCCGATGGTCTTGCCCTGCAGCGATTCGGCGGTGGGTAGCAAGCCAGAGTCCTTGCGGGTGACGATAGCGGTCGGCCCGGCGTACAGGCGATCGGTGAAGTCGATCTGTTTTTTACGTGCGTCGGTCACGGTCATCGACGATTCGATCGCGTCGAACTTGCCCGCCTTGAGCGCCGGAATCAACCCGTCAAAGTCATTGCTGACCCACACACACTTCACTTTCAGCTCGGCGCAGATCGCATTGCCCAGGTCCACGCCGAACCCTTGCACGCCGCCATCAGCGGTGGTGGATTCAAAAGGCGGATAACTGGGGTTAACGCCGAAGCGCAGCTCTTTCCACTCCTTGGCGCTGGCACCGGTGGAGCAGCACAGCAAAGCCAATGCCGGTAAGGTCAGCCATTTGATGTTCATCTTCTAAGGTCCCGGATTATTTGGATTTATCGCGGCTTGGCGCCTGCGCCGCACCACACTTTTTGACAGGGCAGAGAGTCGATGCGGCATTCACCGCAGCCGTATTTGTTGTTGTTTTCAACCGGCTTGGGCCAGTCGTCGGGGTGCAGTCCATTCCAGGCGCTTGATCGCAAGTGCTTGAAATGGACCGTCAGAATGCCAATTGCCAGGACGGCACGGGTGTCGTAAGCCCCTGTCCAGACAGCTCAACTGCGCTGAACGAAGGGCTTTCACAGCCGATCCTGTCGTTGATTGCTGGATGGGGTTAAAGATCAAAAGAAAGATCAAAAGAAAGATCAAAAGATCGCAGCCTTCGGCAGCTCCTACGTTGACCGCGTCCACCGCGATTTTTCGGTATGAACACCGATTGCGTAGGAGCTGCCGCAGGCTGCGATCTTTTGATCTTCCCCTAAGGTAAAAATGCAAACGAGACCTGCACGTATCTAGGTTGTACAGGGCAAATTTGCACTGTTACGATCCTGCATCGCTCGCGCGCGAGCTTCTCTATAAAGAACAATAAAAGCAGGGAGTTAGTGATGACTGCTCAGGTTTCATCCCCGGGGACACCGTCCATGGATGCCACGCAAAACGAAGTGTTGGCCGAGGTTCGCAATCACATCGGTCACCTGACCCTCAACCGCCCCGCCGGCCTCAACGCCATTACCCTGGACATGGTCCGCAGCCTGCAACAGCAACTCGATGCCTGGGCACAGGATCCGCAGGTGCATGCGGTGGTGTTGCGCGGCGCTGGCGAGAAAGCCTTCTGTGCCGGCGGCGATATCCGCTCGCTGTACGACAGCTTCAAAAGCGGCGACACGCTGCACGAAGATTTCTTCGTCGAGGAATACGCCCTCGACCTCACGATCCATCACTACCGCAAACCGGTCCTGGCCTTGATGGACGGCTTTGTCCTGGGCGGCGGCATGGGGCTGGTGCAAGGCGCCGATTTGCGGGTGGTCACCGAGCGTAGCCGTCTGGCGATGCCGGAAGTGGCCATCGGTTATTTCCCGGACGTCGGCGGCAGCTACTTCCTGCCGCGCATTCCCGGTGAGCTGGGCATCTATCTCGGCGTCAGCGGCGTGCAGATCCGCGCTGCCGATGCGCTCTATTGCGGCCTGGCCGATTGGTATCTGGAGAGCGCCAGCCTGGACGAGCTGGACGAACGACTCGACCATCTGGAATGGCACGACACGCCGCTCAAAGACCTGCAAGGCGCGCTGGCGAAACTCGCCGTGCAACAACTGCCGGTCGCCCCGCTCGCGGCACTGCGGCCGGCCATCGACCACTTCTTCGCCTTGCCCGATGTGCCGAGTATGGTGGAACAACTGCGTGCAGTGACCGTCGCCGACAGCCATGAGTGGGCCATGGCCACCGCCGACTTGCTGGAAAGCCGTTCACCGCTGGCCATGGGCGTGACCCTGGAAATGCTGCGGCGCGGTCGGCACCTGAGCCTGGAACAGTGCTTCGCCCTCGAACTGCACCTGGATCGCCAGTGGTTCGAACGTGGCGACCTGATCGAAGGCGTGCGCGCCTTGTTGATCGACAAAGACAAGAACCCGCGCTGGAACCCGCCGACCTTGCAGGCGCTGGACGCCGAGCACGTCGCGAGTTTTTTCACCGGGTTTGACCAGAGCGGGAGCTGAGCCATGCACGATATCGAATTGAGCGAAGAACAAGTGATGATCCGCGACATGGCCCGGGATTTTGCCCGCGGCGAAATCGCGCCCCACGCACAAGCCTGGGAAAAGGCCGGCTGGATCGATGACGGTCTGGTGGCGAAGATGGGGGAACTGGGTCTGCTGGGCATGGTGGTGCCCGAGGAATGGGGCGGCACCTATGTCGACTACGTGGCCTACGCGCTGGCGGTGGAAGAGATTTCCGCCGGTGACGGCGCCACCGGCGCGCTGATGAGCATCCACAACTCCGTGGGCTGCGGGCCGGTGCTGAACTACGGCACCGAAGAACAGAAACAGCAATGGTTGCCGGACCTCGCCAGCGGCCAGGCCATCGGTTGCTTCTGCCTGACCGAACCGCAAGCCGGTTCCGAAGCCCATAACCTGCGTACCCGCGCCGAACTGCGCGACGGCCAGTGGGTGATCAACGGCGCCAAGCAATTCGTCAGCAACGGCAAACGGGCGAAGCTGGCAATCGTTTTCGCCGTGACTGATCCGGAGTTGGGCAAGCGTGGCATCTCGGCATTCCTGGTGCCGACCGAAACAGCGGGGTTCATCGTCGACCGCAGTGAACACAAGATGGGCATCCGCGCTTCCGATACCTGCGCCGTCACCCTGAACAACTGCACCGTCCCTGAAGCCAATTTGCTGGGCGAACGCGGCAAAGGCCTGGCCATCGCCCTCTCCAACCTCGAAGGCGGCCGCATCGGCATCGCTGCGCAAGCCCTGGGCATCGCCCGTGCGGCGTTCGAAGCGGCGCTGGCTTACGCGCGCGATAGGGTGCAGTTCGACAAGCCGATCATCGAACACCAGAGCATCGCCAATATGCTGGCCGACATGCAGACCCGACTGAACGCCGCGCGCCTGTTGATCCTGCACGCCGCGCGCTTGCGCAGTGCCGGCAAGCCGTGCCTGTCGGAGGCTTCACAGGCCAAGCTGTTTGCTTCGGAGATCGCGGAAAAGGTCTGCTCGTCGGCGATCCAGATTCATGGCGGGTATGGGTATCTGGAGGATTACCCGGTGGAGCGTTACTACCGGGATGCGCGGATCACGCAAATTTATGAAGGGTCGAGCGAAATACAGCGAATGGTGATTGCCCGGGAACTGAAGAACTACCTGGTCTAAAAGCAAAAGATCGCAGCCTTCGGCAGCTCCTACAGGGTTTTGTGTACGCCTGTAGGAGCTGCCGAAGGCTCGGGCCGCGTTCGGACGATCTTTTTAGGTCAATGGATTACTTACCCTGGAATTCGGCCTCACGCTTGGCAATAAACGCCGCCATCCCTTCTTTCTGATCCTGCGTGGCAAACGCCGCATGGAATACCCGGCGTTCAAAACGCACGCCTTCCGACAGGCTGACTTCAAAGGCGCGGTTGACGCTTTCCTTGATCATCATCGCAATCGGCAGTGATTTCTTCGCAATCAGCGCCGCGACTTTCAGCGCTTCGTCCACCAGATCATCCGCCGGCACGATGCGCGCCACGATCCCGCAACGCTCGGCTTCCACCGCATCGATCAAGCGCCCGCTCAAGCACATTTCCATGGCCTTGGCCTTGCCCACGGCGCGGGTCAAGCGCTGGGTGCCGCCCATGCCCGGCAATACGCCGAGGTTGATTTCCGGTTGGCCGAATTTTGCATTGTCGCCGGCCAGGATGAAGTCGCACATCAGCGCCAGTTCACAGCCACCGCCCAAGGCGAAACCGTTGACCGCGGCAATGATCGGCTTGCGGCGGTTAGCCACGCGATCGCTGTCGCTGAACAGGTCGTCGAGGTAGATCTGCGGGTAGGTCAGCTCGGCCATTTCCTTGATGTCGGCACCGGCCGCGAAGGCTTTTTTCGAGCCGGTCAGCACGATGCAACCGATGTTCGAATCAGCTTCCAGGCCATCGAGGGCGTGGTTCACTTCGCTGACGAGTTGGGCATTCAACGCGTTCAAGGCTTGCGGACGGTTGAGGGTGATCAGGCCGACACGGCCGTGGGTTTCCAGCAAAATCGTTTCGTAGTTCATAGGGGGATTCCTTCTCAAAGATTGCGCGAAATGACCATGCGCTGAATGTCGCTGGTGCCTTCGTAGATCTGGCACACCCGCACGTCGCGGTAGATCCGCTCCAGCGGGAAATCGTTCAGGTAACCGTAACCGCCAAGGGTTTGCAACGCAGAGGAACAAACCTTTTCGGCCATTTCCGAGGCGAACAGCTTGGCCATCGACGCTTCGACCAGCGCCGGTTTGCCGCTGTCGCGCAACGCCGCCGCGTAATGCACCATCTGCCGGGCCACGGCGATCTGGGTCGCCATGTCGGCCAGGCGGAACGCTACCGCCTGGTGCTCGATGATCGGCTTGCCGAAGCTCTCGCGTTCACGGGCGTAGTCGCGGGCCGCTTCGAACGCAGCGCGGGCCATGCCCACCGATTGCGAGGCGATACCGACACGGCCGCCTTCGAGGTTGGCCAAGGCGATCTTGTAGCCTTCGCCCTCCTCACCCAGTCGATTGGCCACCGGCACTTTCACATCCTCGAAGAGGATCTGGCAGGTATCAGAGGCGTGCTGGCCGAGCTTGTCTTCGACCCGCGCGACTTTATAGCCCGGCGAATCGGTGGGCACGATCAGCGCGGTGATCCCGCGTTTGCCGGCACTCGGGTCAGTCACCGCAAACACAATCACCACCCCGGCGTTTTGCCCGGAAGTGATGAACTGCTTGCAGCCGTTGAGCACGTAGTGATCGCCTTCCAGCCGGGCACGGGTTTTCAGGCTGCTGGCATCGGAACCGGCTTGCGGTTCGGTCAGCGCAAACGCACCGAGCATCGCGCCGCCAGCCAGCGGTTTGAGGAAACGTTCTTTCTGATCGTCGTTGCCGAACTTGAGGATCGGCACGCAACCCACCGAGTTGTGCACGCTCATGATGGTCGAGCAGGCGCCATCGCCGGCAGCGATTTCTTCCAGGGCCATGGCGTAAGCCAGGTATCCGGTGTCACAACCGCCCCACTGCTCCGGCACCAGCATGCCGAAGAAGCCCAGGTCAGCCATCTCGCTGATGGCTTCCTTGGGGAAGCGATGTTCGCGGTCCCATTCGGCGGCGAACGGTTTCAGCCGTTCCTGGGCAAACTGCCGGGCCGCGTCGCTGATCTGCAGTTGTTCGTCGTTGGGGATCATGCCAATTCCTTAAAAATACAGTTGCCCTTGTAGGAGCTGTCGAGTGCAACGAGGCTGCGATCTTCTGATCTTGATCTTTAAAAAAGCAAAGTCAAAAGATCGCAGCCTCGTTTCACTCGACAGCTCCTACATTGCTCCTACAGAAACAATGCGGGCCTTAATAGAGGCATTCAACGGCCATGGCCGTCGCTTCGCCGCCGCCGATGCAGATCGCTGCAACGCCGCGTTTCAGGCCTTTCTGGCGCAGGGCCGAGAGCAAGGTGACGAGGATCCGCGCGCCAGACGCACCAATCGGGTGGCCCAAGGCACAGGCCCCGCCGTGGACGTTGACCTTCTCGTGGGAGATTTCCAGCTTGGTCATGGTCACCAGGCTCACCACGGCGAAAGCTTCGTTGACTTCGAACAACTCGACTTCATCCAGCGACCAGCCGGTTTTCTTCATCAGTTTCTTGATCGCGCCCACCGGTGCCACCGGGAACAACCCCGGGGTGTCGGCGAACGCCGCGTGGCCATGAATCACTGCCAGCGGTTTCAGGCCTTGTTTCTCGGCTTCGGAACGGCGCATCAAAACCAGCGCCGCCGCGCCGTCGGAAATCGAACTGGAGTTGGCCGCCGTCACGGTGCCGCCCTCGCGGAACGCCGGCTTCAGCGAAGCGATCTTGTCCAGTTTGGCTTTCGGCGGTTGTTCGTCGTGGCTGATCAGCACTTGCTGTTTGCCGACCGTCACGGTGAGCGGCACGATCTCGGCTTTAAAACTACCTTCCTCGATCGCCTGTTGGGCGCGGGTGGTCGACGCGATGGCAAACGCGTCCTGATCTTCACGGCTGAAGCCGTTGGTTTCGGCGCAATCCTCGGCGAAGGTGCCCATCAGGCGGCCCTTGTCGTAGGCGTCTTCGAGGCCGTCGAGGAACATGTGATCGAGCACTTGGCCATGGCCCATGCGGTAACCGCTGCGGGCGCGATCCAGCAGGTACGGCGCGTTGGACATGCTTTCCATGCCGCCAGCGACCACCACGTCGGCGCTGCCGGCGATCAGCATGTCGTGGGCCAGGATCGTCGCTTCCATGCCAGAGCCGCACATTTTGTTCAGTGTCGTGCAACGGGTCGATTTATCCAGCCCGGCGCCCAGTGCCGCTTGCCGCGCCGGGGCCTGGCCGAGGCCGGCGGAGAGCACGCAGCCGAACAGCACTTCTTCGACGGATTCAGGGGCGATACCGGCGCGTTCGACCGCGGCACGAATCGCAGCAGCGCCCAGCTGTGGCGCGGTCAGGCTTTTCAGTTCGCCCTGGAAACCGCCCATCGGGGTGCGGACGGCGCTGACAATAACAATCGGATCGTTGGACAATGTCATGACAAATACTCCTTATTTGGCGGCCATGCGCAAGGCACCGTCGAGACGGATCACCTCGCCGTTGAGCATGCTGTTTTCTATGATATGCCGGGCCAGCGCGGCGTACTCGCTCGGCTTGCCCAGGCGTGGCGGAAACGGCACCCCAGCGGCCAGTGAATCACGTACTTCCGGGGTCATGCCGGCCATCATCGGCGTTTCGAAAATGCCCGGTGCGATGGTCATCACGCGGATGCCGAAGCGCGCCAGCTCACGGGCGGCAGGCAAGGTCAGGCTGGCAATCGCGCCTTTGGATGCCGAATACGCGGCCTGGCCAATCTGACCATCGAAGGCCGCCACCGATGCGGTGTTGATGATCACCCCGCGCTCGCCGTCTGCATCGGCTTCGGTCTCGGCAATCGCCGCAGCAGCCAGGCGCAGCATATTGAAACTGCCGATCAGGTTGACGTTGATCACCTGGCTGAAACTGGCCAAGGCATGGGGGCCGGTCTTGCCGAGGATCTTCTCGCCACGCACGATGCCGGCGCAATTGACCAGGCCATTGAGGCCGCCAAACGCTTTGACCGTCGCCTGCACCGCTGCTTCTGCCGCCGCTTCATTGCTGATGTCGGCTACCACGCTTTGCGCGCCGAGACGTGCAGCCTGCGCCGCGACGGCTTCGGCGTTCATGTCCACCAGCATCACCTTGGCGCCGGCGGCCACCAGCATTTCAGCAGTGGCGGCACCGAGGCCGGAAGCACCGCCGGTGACGAGAAAAACCTTGTTTTCGATCTGCATCATTGTTTCCTTGGATTCAAGCTGAAACGTTCTTCGCGGCGGCCTCTTGAGCCTTGGCGATTTCCTGGTTGCGCAAGATAAAGCGCTGCAATTTGCCGCTTGGGGTTTTCGGCAATTCACTGACAAATTCGATTTCACGGGGGTACGAGTGCGCCGCCAGACGCTTGCGCACGTGTTGCCGCAGTTCTTCGGCCAACGCAGGTTCGGCACGATATTGCGGGCTGAGCACGACGAAGGCTTTCACCAGTTCGGTGCGCTCCGGGTCGGGTTTGCCGATCACCGCCGCCTCGACCACCGCCGGGTGTTCGATCAGCGCGCTTTCCACGTCGAACGGGCCGACGCGGTAGCCCGAGGTGGTAATCACGTCGTCGCTGCGGCCGACGAAGCTGATGCTGCCGTCCGGGTTCCACTCGACGGTGTCGCCGCTCAGGTAATAATTGCCGACGAACGCTTTGGTCGGTACGCCTTCGTAACCGCCGAACCAACACATCGGCGACTGGGTGCGGTCGATGGCCAAGATGCCTGGCTGGCCGACGCCGAGTTCTTTGTATTCCTCATCCAGCACCACGATACGGTGGCCCGGCGAGGCAAAACCGGCGGCGCCCATGTGGATCGGATGTTCCAGGCCGTGGTGATTGCACAGGACCATGCCCAGTTCGGTCTGGCCGTAATGGTCGTGAATCACCACGCCGAGGTTGTCGGCGAACCAGCGGATCACTTCCGGATTCAGCGGCTCGCCGGCGCTGCTGACGATGCGCAGCTTGCCCTTGATCGAACGGGCGAATTCATCGCCACCGGCAATCAGCAAGCGATAGGCGGTCGGTGAGCCAGTGAGGTTGGTAATCCCGTATTTGTTGATCACCCGGCAGGTGCTTTCGAGGGTGAACGGGCCATCGTAAAAGGTGATCGGATGCCCCATCGCCATCGGCCCGGTGACACCGAAATAAATGCCGTAGGCCCAACCCGGATCGGCGACGTTCCAGAAGGCGTCCTCGGGGCGCAGGTCCACCGCGTCGCGGGTATAACTCTGGAACGCAACGATGGCCTTGAGCGGCACCGATAGCGCTTTCGACGGGCCGGTGGTGCCCGAGGTGAACATCAGCAGGAACGGGTCTTCGCCGGTCAGCAATACCGGTTCGCAGATGCTGGAGTAGTTGGCCAGTTCCGCCCAGAAACTGAAATCACCCCGAACAATACCTTGGCCTTTCGGACCGCCGACGGTGACGATGGTCGGGCAGTCGGCCACTTCAGCCAGTTTCGGGCGATTGACCGCATCGGTGACCACCACTTTGGCGCCGGAACTGTTCAGACGGTGTTCGATGGCTTTGGGGCCGAAGGCGGTGAACAGCGGCTGATAAACCGCACCGATGCGCCAGGCGGCGAACACGGTGATCAGCAATTCGAAGTTGCGGGGCAGCAGGCCTGCGACCTTGTCGCCCTTCTTCACGCCCTGGGCCACCAGGAAATTGGCGAAACGCGCGGCCTTGTCCTGCAAGTCGCTGAAGGTGTAGGTCGCGCTGCTACCGTCGCGACCTTCCCAGAACAGCGCAATGCGCCCCGGCAAGGCATGCCGGTCGCAACACTCGACGCAGGCATTGAGCGCGGTCAACGACCCTGTGAGCGCAGCATCGACGGTGTGCTGATAATTGAACTGTGACGTAGCAGACAAGTAATCGCGCATTGCCAGAATCCCTCTGTATTTTTATTAGGTTGGGGGAACCGTAATCAACAGGGAAATACTCGCTCTGCGCGAGGAGCGGGACAATGGTCAAAGCTATCAAGTTGTGTGACTGGTTTGGCCAAGGACGCTACCTACCTCATTCCCACGCAGAGCGTGGGAACGATCGATCATCCGGATCAGTCAGCCTCGTTAAGAATCAAACTCCGATAATGCCCAGGATTGGACCCCGACCACTTGCGAAACGCCTTGTAGAACGAGCTGGCATCGGCAAACCCCAAACGGGTGGCGATTTCGGCGAAGCTGATGGTCGGCTCGGCCAGCCAGACGATGGCCAGCTCCTTGCGCACGCTGTCCTTGAGCCCCTGATACGTCTGCCCTTCTTCGGCCAGGCGTCGACGTAAAGTTGAAGCCGACATGCACAGTTGCTGCGCCAGCGCTTCGGTTTCCGGCCAGCGCTCGGCGGGCAGTTGCCGCAGATCGTGCTTGATCCGGCTGGCCAGGCTCTCGGGGTCGCGGTACTTGACCAGAATGTTCGCCGGCGCATGAGCCAGAAAGCGCTTGAGCTCTTCGGCGCTGCGCTTGATCGGCAAATCCAGGCAGTCGGCGGAGAAAATCATCCGTGTGCGCGGCCGGTCGAATCGCAGGTTCTCGGAAAACATCACCCGATAGTCATCGCAAAAATCCGGCTCCGGACAACGCAGTTCGATGGCCAGGATCGGAATCCGCCGGCCCGCCAGCCAGCAGGCAACGCCATGCACGATCATCCAGTAAGTGAAATAGGTGAAGGCGCGGCGCGGCTCCTCGTCGTCTTCCAGCAGGACGATCTCCGCCAGGCTTTGCTGGCGAACCAATTGTGCGGGCAGACGTTCAAGCATCAACGACAGAAAGCTCAGGCCCGAGGTCAGCCCGGCGGCCAGGCTTGGCTGAACCATGGAACAGCGACAAAGAAACTCCAGACTGCCGGACTTGAGCTTGCGTGGGTCCATGCCAAAAAACTCATCGTCCCCACGCCGGGCCAGCAAACGCCACAGGCGCGCATAGGCGGCGGCCGGGACACGCGCGTCGGTGCTGTCCAACAGCGCTGGATCGATGCCGACCTTGTTCAACACCTCTGCGGTGGCAGCGCCAGGGGCGCAACTTTGCAACAGTGCTTCACGCACCAGTTGAATGGCGATGGTGTCTTTTTCCGACATTGACCGGGGTGAGCCTTGTTCGTGTTTGAGTGGTGGGCATATTAGCGCACACCAAACCGATTCCGTAGGAGCGAGGCTTGCCCGCGAAGAACGATGACGCGGTTTCACCGACAGACCGAGTTGCCTGATTCGCGGGCAAGCCTCGCTCCTACGGGATGGTGGGATCTTCAGGGTTGTTCAGCTTAGGTTCAGGCAATTAGCAATAACTACCATATGAGAATGAGTTTCATCATGTTACAAATTAGCACCCTATCTAATTACTCCCCGGTGCTGAATGCTCGTTCCTTTTCTGATCATGCTGCGCGAAGGCATCGAAGCCGCGTTGATCGTTGGCATTATCGCCAGTTACCTCAAGCAGACCGGTCGTGGCCAATGGATGCCGGCAGTGTGGATCGGGGTATTCCTCGCCGCTGCATTGGCCCTGCTGGTCGGCGGTGGCCTGGAACTGGTCAGTGCCGAGTTCCCGCAAAAGCAGCAAGAGCTGTTTGAAGGCGTGGTCGGTTTGCTGGCCGTCGGCATCCTCAGTTCCATGGTGTTCTGGATGCGCAAGGTGGCGCGTTCGATCAAGCATTCGCTGCACGTTTCCCTCGATCAGGCGCTGACCGGTTCCAGGCATCAGGTGACCGCGCTGATCGCCATGGTGTTTTTCGCCGTCGCCCGGGAAGGCCTGGAAACGGTGTTCTTCCTGCTCGCCGTATTCCAGCAGAGCGAAGGCCCGGCGGCACCGATCGGCGCCCTGCTCGGCCTGATCCTGGCGATCATCGTCGGCTTCCTGATTTACACCGGCAGCATGCGCCTGAATCTCTCGGCGTTCTTGCGCTGGACCGGTCTGTTCATTCTGGTGGTGGCCGCCGGGATTCTCGCCAACTCGGTGCAAGCCCTGCATGAAGCCGGCGTGTGGAATCACCTGCAAACCGTGCTCTTCGACTTCAGCGCCACGCTGCCGATGGACGGCCCGTTGGGCTCGGTGCTGGCCGGAATGTTCGGCTACCAGGATGCGCCGACCGTCAGCACCCTCGGGGCGTATCTGCTTTATCTGTTGGTGGCGCTGGTGATGTTTTTTCTCCCGGCGGCCACGCTCGCGCAAACACCCTCTTCCGTTTCCAGCCAATAAGGGCCTTCATGTCAACGCCAGTTCCTCCAGTGGCTTCACCTCCGCGCGCCTTGCGCTGGGCGGTAGCCGGATCGGTGATCGTGATGATCGCCGCCGGCGGCCTGTTCTACTACGCCTCGAAAATGGCCGCCGCCAAGCGCCAGAGCAACCACGACCAAGTGCTGGTCACCATTCACCCGCACAGCTGCGAACCGAATGCGCTGACGGTTCCGGCCGGGCGTGCCAGTTTTCGCATCGTCAACGGCTCGAACCGTGCCGTCGAATGGGAAATTCTTGACGGCGTGCTGGTGGTCGAAGAACGCGAGAACATCGCCCCCGGCCTGAGCCAGGTGATCAACGCCAACCTGTTGCCCGGCGACTACGCCATCACTTGCGGCTTACTGAGCAACCCACGCGGCACCTTGCACGTCACCTCGACCGCCGCTTCCGATGCGGCAGCCAAGGCACGTCCGTCGATGGTGGCGTTCATTGGTCCGCTGTCGGAATTTCGCGTGTACCTGAGCAGCCAGAGCACCGCGCTGATCAAAGCCGTTGCCGCCCTTGAGCAAGCGATCGAAGCCGGCGACCTGAGCCAGGCGCAAGCCTTGTATGTGCCGGCGCGCGCGGCCTATCAACGATTGGCTCCAGCGGCCCAGCGCCTGGCGGAACTGGACAACGCGATCAACGCCCGCGCCGATTACTTCGATAAGCGCGAGCAGGATCCGGGCTTCGTCGGCTTCCACCGTCTCGAATACGCGCTGTTCCAACAACGCAACCTCGACGGTCTGACGCCCGTTGCCCAGCGCCTGAGCATCGATGTCGTCAATCTCAAACAGCAACTGCTGGCCCAGTCGCTGCCACCGGAGCAACTGGTGAGCATGCTGGTGCGCAACCTCAACAGCCTCGCCGAGGTACGCGCCAGCAGCGGCGAAGAAGAACGCTACAGCCACTCCGACCTGAACGGTTTCGCCGCCAACCTCGACGCGACCCGCAAAGTCGTCGAGCTATTGCGGCCATTGCTAAGCAAATCCGCCGCTGAACTGCTGGCGAAAATCGACAGCGCAGTCACGGCTTTCGACGCCGAGCTCAACGGTTTCAAGGTCAAGGATGGCTACGCCAGCTACGACACTGTCAGCGCCGAACAGCGCAAACGTATCGCCGACAAGGCCAAGGTTCTGGCCGATGCACTCGATGGAATCGATCCCGCCCTTGGCCTTTCCGGCCTGTAAGCAGAAGACCTCAGACAGATGAACGACTCAGAACAGTTTTCAGCACAACGCCGTCGTGTATTGATGGGTATGGGAGCCGCCGGTGTGACGATAGCCGGTTCGGCCCTGAGTTGCCCGGTCATGGCCGCGACCCCGGCGCAAGTCACCGAAGCACCGAGCAGCGACAAGACCGAAGACCGCCACGCCTTCCACGGCCAGCACCAGACCGGCATCGTCACCCCTCGCCCGACGTCGGGCATGCTGGTGTCGTTCGACGTATTGGCCAGCGACCGCGCAGACCTGGAGCGACTGTTTCGCACGCTCAACGAGCGCATCGGGTTCCTGATGCAGGGCGGTCCGGTGGCGCAGGTAGACCCCAAACTGCCGCCGCTGGACTCGGGGATTCTTGGCCCGGTGGTCACACCGGACAACCTGACCATCACCGTATCGGTGGGCGAGTCGCTGTTCGACGAGCGCTTCGGTCTGGCCGGCGCCAAGCCCAAGCGGCTGATCCGCATGGTCGGTTTCCCCAACGACGCACTGGAAGCCGACTGCTGCCACGGCGACCTGAGCTTGCAGTTCTGCTCCAACACCGCCGACACCAACATCCACGCCCTGCGCGACATCGTGAAAAACCTGCCGGACCTGTTACTGGTGCGCTGGAAACAGGAAGGCAGCGTGCCGCCGCAAGCACCGGCGAAACCCGGTGTGCCGGCGCAGAGCGCACGCAATTTCCTGGGTTTTCGCGACGGCTCGGCCAACCCCGACTCCAACGACGCCAAGGCCATGGACAGCATCGTCTGGGTCCAGCCCGGCAGCGACGAACCGGCCTGGGCGGTCAACGGCAGCTATCAGGCGGTGCGGATCATCCGCAACTTCGTCGAACGCTGGGACCGCACGCCGCTGCAAGAACAGCAAAGCATTATCGGCCGGGTCAAGAGTACCGGCGCCCCGATGGATGGCGAGCACGAAACCCAAGTCCCGGACTACGCCAAAGACCCGCAAGGCAAGCTGACCAAACTCGATGCTCACATCCGCCTGGCCAACCCGCGTACCGCCGAGACCCAGGCGAACCTGATCCTGCGCCGACCGTTCAACTACTCCAACGGCGTGAACAAGAACGGTCAGCTGGACATGGGTTTGCTGTTCATCTGTTACCAGGCGGATTTGCAAAAAGGCTTCATCACCGTGCAGACCCGACTCAATGGCGAGCCGTTGGAGGAATACCTGAAGCCGGTTGGCGGCGGGTACTTCTTCACCCTGCCGGGTGTGACCGGCGACAAGGACTTCATCGGCCGCGAGCTGCTCAACGCCACACAACCCAAAGCCTCAGTCTGACCCTTACCACCCCACGGAACCGTCCCATGAAAAAGTCGCCCCTCGCGTTACTGCTGACCCTTGGTTTGCTCAACACCCCGTTTTCGGCTTTCGCGGCGACGGCGCCGCTGGAGTTGGTGGGGCCGATCTCTGACTACAAGATCTACGTCACCGAACAACTGGATGAACTCGCCAGCCACACTCAGCAATTCACCGATGCCGTGAAAAAAGGCGACCTGGCCACCGCGAAAAAGCTCTACGCACCGACCCGTGTCTATTACGAGTCGATCGAACCGATTGCCGAGCTGTTCAGTGACCTCGATGCGTCCATCGACTCGCGGGTAGACGACCACGAAAAAGGCGTGAAGGCCGAAGACTTCACCGGTTTCCATCGCATCGAATATTCATTGTTCTCGCAGAACAGCACCCAGGGTCTGGGCAAGCTGGCTGACGGCTTGAACAAAGATGTGAAAGACCTGCAAACCCGCGTCGCCGGCCTGACCTTCCCACCGGAAAAAGTCGTTGGCGGTGCTGCGGCGCTGCTCGAAGAAGTGGCCGCCACCAAGATATCCGGCGAGGAAGATCGCTACAGCCACACCGATCTCTATGACTTCCAGGGCAACATCGACGGCGCGAAGAAAATCGTCGACCTGTTCCGTCCGCAGATCGAAAAGCAAGACGCGGCGTTCATGGCCAAAGTCGACAAGAACTTCGCCACGGTGAACAAGACGCTGGCCAAGTACAAAACCACGGAAGGTGGTTTTGAAACGTATGACAAGGTGAAGGACAGCGACCGCAAAGCGCTGGTCGGGCCGGTGAATACACTGGCTGAGGATTTGTCGATGTTGCGGGGGAAGTTGGGGTTGAACTGAGATTTATAGCGTTTGAGCGGGCCTCTTCGCGGGCAAGCCTCGCTCCTACGACGGAGTGGTGATCGACACTAAACCCTGTAGGAGCGAGGCTTGCCCGCGAAGGCGTCCTTACTGGCGCCACCCCCGCCCCGCTGTGTTACCCCTTACAAAATCCGATACAACAACCGCTCGATCCTGACGCGGCTCACCCGTTTGAGAAACTTGGCCACCCCCGCCGGGTAATCCGGCAGCGTTTGTAGATCCAGGTAACGCTCAATACGGCGGGTGTGCTGGAAAATCTCCGCCAGTTCCTTGCCACGCGATTCCAGCAATTCCCCTTTCGGATCATCGATCAGCAACGCGTTTTCCAGGTCGAGACGGAACGCCCGTGGATTGAGGTTGTTGCCGGTCAGCAAGGTGTAGCGCTGATCGATCCACATGCCCTTGAGGTGATAGGTGTTGTCACCATCCTTCCACAGATGCAGGTTCAGCTTGCCGCTGTCGATGTTGCGCTGATGACGCTTGGCGAAACGTCGCAGGCTGATTTCGTAGAGGTATGGCAACGCCGCGATCACCTTGAACGGCTCGCTTGGCGGGATGTAGAAGTCGTTGGCGGTCTTGTCGCCGACGATGATGTCGATCTTCACGCCGCGAGCCAGGGCCCGGTTGATTTCCCGGGTCACCGCCAGCGGCAGGTTGAAGTACGGCGTGCAGATGGTCAGCTGATGCTGCGCACTGGCGATCAGCTCGCAGATCACCCGACTCAACGGGTTGTTCTTGCCCACACCGAGCAACGGGCTGACCGATAAACCACCCTTTTCCGTGCTACCCGCCGTGGTGTCGTACGCCGCGTGCTTGAGACGGCTGCGCAGGTCACCGATGTCGTGGCGTAGGCTGCGGGTGGTCGGCAAGTTCGGCAGGTCGAGGCGATGCACCGCTTTGGAGGTGATCAGACCGTGCTGAATCAGGTGATGCATCGAATCGGCCAGCGCCTGGTTCTGCAGCAAGTGATAACGGTCGAAGCGGTACTTGTCGAATTTGTGCAGGTAAACGTTGTTCAGGCTCGCGCCGCTGTAGATCACGCAATCGTCGATCACGAAGCCCTTCAAATGCAGCACGCCGAACAGCTCGCGGGTTTGCACCGGCACGCCGTACACCGGCACTTCGCTTTCGTGGGTGCGGGTGGTTTCCTGATACCAGGCCGAGTTGCCCGGTTGCTTGCCGGCACCGATCAAGCCGCGCTGGGCGCGCAGCCAATCCACGATCACCACCACGTCCAGTTCCGGACGTGCCAGTTTGGCCGCGTGCAGGGCATCGAGGATTTCCTGGCCGGCCTCATCCTGTTGCAGGTACAGCGCAACGATGTAGATACGCCGGGTCGCCTGAGCGATTTTTTCCAGCAGGCAACGACGGAACTCGGCAGCGCCAGAGAGGATGGTGACGGCATCGGCGGTCAGCGGAAAACTGCGCAGTTTAGGCAGTAGAGAGCGTTTGAAAAGCAACGGCATAGGGCTCGCAAAGGGTCGAATCCGAAGAGCCTGAGAGCTTACACCATGGATGGGTTTGGGTCTTGTTACTGTCTGTAAAGGCCTCTTCGCGGGCAAGCCTCGCTCCTACAGGGTTTGTATTCCAAACGACGAAAAACCGTAGGAGCGAGGCTTGCCCGCGAAGGCAATTTCACAGGCGCCAAAAATAACCACTTGACCATGAAGAACGATCATTCTACTGTTAACCGCATGAACGAAATCACTAGCAACGACACACGCGACATCATTCTGGATGTCACCGAAAAGTTGATCTACAAAAGTGGCATCGCTGCCACCGGCATGGATCTTCTGGTGAAAACCGCCGGCGTCTCCAGAAAAAGTATTTACCGCTACTTCGCCAACAAGGAGGAGCTTGTCGTCGCGGCCCTGCAACGCCGCGATGTGCGCTGGATGCACTGGTATCGAAGCGAAGTCGGCAAGGCCCAAACCCCGGCCGAGCGGCTGCTCAACCTGTTTACCGTGCTCAAGGCCTGGTTCGCCTCCGAAGGCTTCCGTGGCTGTGCATTCATCAACACCAGCGGCGAAACCGGCGACCCGCAAGACCCGGTTCGCCTGGTCGCCAAAGACCACAAACAGAAGCTGCTCGACTACGTGCGCGAGCTCTGTACCGAATATGGCGCAACAGACCCGGAAACGCTGGCCAGACAGCTGCTGATCCTGATCGACGGTGCCATTACCGTAGCGCTTGTGATGGGTGATCACAGTGCCGCCGATAATGCGCAATGCATGGCGCGAAAGTTATTGGACCTGTAACACTTTAAATAAGCCCGACAACTTGTTTGAACGTTAATTTGATAGGGAGACTTTATATGTCTACTGCCGAAGTTCGTCCGCCATTGCCGCCGTTTACCCGTGAATCGGCCATCGAAAAAGTTCGCCTGGCCGAAGACGGCTGGAACTCCCGTGACCCGGAACGGGTGTCTCTTGCCTACACCCTGGACACCCAGTGGCGTAACCGCGCCGAGTTCGCCCACAACCGCGAAGAAGCCAAAGCTTTCCTGACCCGCAAATGGGCCAAGGAACTGGACTACCGGCTGATCAAGGAACTCTGGGCCCATGGCGACAACCGCATCGCCGTGCGTTACGCCTACGAATGGCACGACGATTCGGGCAACTGGTTCCGTTCCTACGGCAACGAGAACTGGGAGTTCGACGAGAACGGCCTGATGTTCAACCGTTACGCCTGCATCAACGACATGCCGATCAAGGAAAGCGAGCGCAAGTTCCATTGGCCGCTGGGTCGCCGGCCGGATGATCACCCCGGGTTGTCTGACCTGGGTCTGTAACATCACCTCACCGATCGTTCCCACGCTCTGCGTGGTAATGCCGCCACGGACGCTCTGCGTCCGCCGTGACGCAGAGCGTCACAAGATGCATTCCCACGCGGAAGCGTGGGAACGATCGGCTCAGGTCGCCGCAGAAGTTGGATATGGGTAAGATACCGGCCTTTTCCCGCAGCCCTCTTCTGCGCCCTGCCGAATAAGCCCCATTCCATGCCTTTCGAACTCAGCGTTGACCTCACTACCCTGGCCGTTCTGGCTCTCGTCGCTTTCATTGCCGGTTTCATTGACGCCATCGCTGGCGGCGGCGGTCTGTTGACCACCCCGGCACTGCTGACCGCCGGCCTGCCGCCGCATCTGGTACTGGGCACCAACAAACTCAGTTCCACCTTCGGCTCGGCCACCGCCAGTTTCACCTTCTACCGGCGCAAGCTGTTTCATCCACGGCAATGGATGCACGCCATCGTCGGCACGTTGGTTGGTGCGCTCAGCGGCGCCATCGTCGCTCATTATTTGCCGGCGGAATGGCTGAACAAGATGCTGCCGGTAATTGTGTTCGCCTGCGGCCTATACCTGTTGTTCGGCGGCACACCGAAAGCGCCGCTGGACAGCGATGCACCGATCAAGAAAAAGTGGCAATCGAGTCAAGGCTTCAGCCTCGGTTTCTATGACGGCGTGGCCGGCCCGGGAACGGGGGCGTTCTGGACCGTCAGCAGCCTGCTGCTCTACCCCATCGACCTGGTCAAGGCCAGCGGCGTGGCACGCAGCATGAACTTCGTCAGCAACATTGCGGCGCTGTCGGTGTTCATTTTTTCCGGGCAAGTGGACTGGGTCATCGGCCTGAGCATGGGCCTGTCGGTGATGGTCGGCGCCTTCTTCGGCGCACGCACCGCCATCAGCGGCGGTGCGAAATTCATTCGCCCGGTGTTCATCACGGTGGTGCTCGGCCTGACCGTGCGCCTAGCCTGGCAGCACTGGTTCAGCGTGGCCTAAGCGCCGCGCCACGTAGACGTCGATCAGGTAGCGGGCAATCGAGCGTGACGCCGGCAGCGGCGGCAGCTCGTGCACGTTGAACCACTGGGCGTCTTCGATCTCGTCTTCCTGACAGACAATCTCGCCACCGGCGTACTCGGCATGAAAACCGAGCATCATCGAATGCGGGAACGGCCAGCACTGACTGCCCATGTACTGGATGTTCTTGACCTCGATCTGAACCTCTTCGCGAACCTCGCGAATCAGGCAATCTTCGGCCGACTCACCAGGCTCGGCAAACCCCGCCAACGTGCTGTAGACCCCAGTGACAAAACGCGGTGAACGAGCCAGCAGAACCTCGTCGCCACGGGTCACCAGCACAATCATGCTCGGCGAAATACGCGGGTAGCTGCGTAAATCGCACGGTTCGCAATACATCGCCCGCTCACGCGGTATCTGGATCATCGCCTGTCCGCAGTTGCCGCAAAAGCGGTGCTCACGGGCCCAGGTACCGATTTGCGCGGCATAGCCCAGAACCTTGTAGACGGTGTGATCGCCCTCGAGCATGAACGCCCGCAGGCCTTTCCAGTTACAGCCCGGCACGTCGCTGTGACTGCGCAACTCCAGCAAGTAGACCGGTTCGCCATCCAGGTGACCGATGCCGTGCTCGGCGAGAATCGACAAGTCCTGACGCTTGAGCCATTCCCGTGGAAACAGCGCGCCATTGTCATCGAACAAAAAGCCTTCGGGGCTGCGCGCCACGGCCCAGCCGCCGGGTTGATCGGTGTCCAGTACTGCGGTGGTCCAGCGTGAAGTCATGGTTAATCAATCCAGAAATTCGGGTTTCTGTTTGCTCATATGGGCGGCCATGGCCACGCGCAGATCGGTGGACTGCAGCATGGCGGCGTTCCACGTGGCGACGTATTCGAGGCCGTCGTCGATGCGATGGTCGCGCATGTAGCTGATCATCTCTTTGGTGCCGGTGATGGCAATCGGCGACTTGCCGGCGATTTCGCGGGCAATCCCCATCACGCCTTCAAGCAGGCTGGCGGTGTCGCTGTAGACGCGATTGACCAGGCCAATGTTACGCGCTTCTTCGGCGCCAAAGGTGCGACCAGTGTAAGCCAGTTCACGCAGCATGCCGTCACCGATGATCCGCGGCAAGCGTTGCAAAGTGCCAACATCGGCCGCCATGCCGATATCGATTTCCTTGATGGAAAATTGCGCGTCCTCGGCCGCGTAACGCATGTCGCAGGCGGAAATCAGGTCGATGGCGCCGCCCAGGCAATAACCCTGCACCGCCGCCAGCACCGGTTTGCGGCAGTTGTCGACGGCGTTGAACGACGCTTGCAGCGCGAGGATCTTGCGGCGCAGCAGGCGCGCATTGCGGCCGACGTCCTTGCCCAATTCATTGGCCACACCGGCGAGCATCATCAGGTCGATGCCGGAAGAAAAATGCTTGCCGGCGCCACTGAGCACTACCACCCGGACTTCATCCGTATCGTCGATCCACTGGAAAATCTCGATGATCTCGCTCCAGAACGCGGCGTTCATCGAGTTGATCTTGTCCGGACGGTTGATCTGCACATGGGCGATGTTATCGGCCAGTTCGACGCTGAAGGCGGTGTATTGAGACATGGCAGTGATCCTTTACCGGACAGAAAATGAAGCCCGAACTATAACAAGGCATCTGTGTCGGCAGTAAGGCAGCGGTTCGGCCAAATGCGGGACTGGCTTCTGGATTTTCAGCGTCTGGACGGGCCTGCTCGCGATTGGCCGCACCACCGAAATTGTTAGAAACCGTCTTGGCGCGTGAACACAGTTGTCACTATGCTTACGCCTGACTTTCCAAGGAGGAACCCTACCCATGCCGATTTCTTCACGCGCGGCCTTACTGGTCATCGACGTACAAAACGACTTCATTCCCGGTGGTCAATTGCCGGTGCCCGAGGGTGACCTGATTGTGCCCCTGATTAATCGTCTGAGTCGCCAGTTCAAACAGGTCGTCATTGCCCAGGACTGGCACCCGCCCGGCCACGCCTCGTTCGCTTCCAGCCACCCTGGGCGCAAGCCTTACGACGTGATTCAGTTGCCTTACGGTGAACAGACGCTGTGGCCGGAGCATTGTGTACGCGCCACGCCCGGCGCCGAGTTCCACCCGGAGCTGGACCTGCCCCACGCCCAATTGATCATCCGCAAGGGCTGCAACCCGGACATCGACAGTTATTCGGCATTTCTGGAGGCGGATCGAACCACAACCACCGGTTTGGCCGGATACCTGAAAGAACGCGGCATCGACACGGTTTACATGGTCGGGCTGGCACTGGATTTCTGCGTGATGTTCTCCGCGTTGGATGCGCGGGCGGCAGGGTTCAATGCGTTTGTGGTGATGGACGCTTGCCGCGCGATTGATCTGGAAGGGTCGCTGGCGGCGGCGATTGAGCGGATGCAGGTGGCGGGGGTCGGGTTGATTGAGTCAGCCGAACTGCTCGACTGAACTGCAGATCGTTCCCTCACCTGGCTCGTAGCAGCTGCCGAGCCCGCGAGGCTGCGTCCGAGGACGCAGTCCTCGCAAGTCCTGCGAATGCGGTTTTCCTGGAAGAACCGGTTGCCTGGTTTTACGAGTGCTGCGCACTCGAACGCAGCCTCGCAGGCTCGGCAGCTGCTACAACGAATGCGTCAGGCCGAGGTGGGCAGCCACAAACGGAACCGTGCGCCGCCCAATGGTGATGCCTGCGCGGTCAGCGTGCCGCCCTGCGCTTCCAGTGCTCGGCGGCTGATTGCCAGCCCCAGGCCAAACCCGCCTGTGGCGCGATCCCGACTGCGATCCAGCCGATAGAACGGCTCAAAGATCCGCTCCCGCTCTTCCTCGGGAATGCCGATGCCATCGTCGTCGACCCAGATCTCACAGCCCTTGGGGCATACCTGCACACCGATCTGAATCCGCTTTTCGCAATAGCGCATGGCGTTGCGCAGCAGGTTCTGGATCGCCCGGGCGGTCAATCGCGGGTCCAGCGAGAAGCGTTCGAGCTGACCGTGCAGCAGCACATCGATAACGATTTCCGGTGACTCAAGCTCTTCATCGACGCTGCCCAAAATACTGTCGATGAATTCATCCAGCGACACCTCGACCTGTTCCGGCAGCCGAGCCGGGTTTTGCAATCGGCTGTAGGACAGCAGCTCCAGCACCAGCTCATCCAGTTCGCGAATGTGCGCGACCAGGCCTTGCAGGCGTTCCCGGCTGGTGACCGGCAAGTCGTCGGACAGCGCCAGGGCCAGGCCGAAATCCAGCCGCGTCAACGGCGTGCGCAATTCGTGGGACACGGCGTTGAGCAAGTCGCGCTGCTGGTTGAGCAGGTTTTCGATGTCGCCGGCCATGGTGTCGAACACGGTGGCCAGGCTGCCGATGTTGGAGCTGGGGGAAATCTGCGTGCGCTCGCTCAGGTGGCCCTTGCCGAAGCGTTCGGCGGTGCTTTTGAGACGTTCCAGGTCGCGCCAGTGCGGGCGCAGCCACAACAACAGGCAGGCCAGCATCGTCGCACCGATCAGCACGTTGATGCTCCAGTACAACCAACTGACATCCGTGGGGTCCGGTGGCACGACCATCTCCACCACCATCTGCTCGTTCAACGGTGTCACCGCCAGGGTACGCCAACCCCAGTCGCCGATGCGTACCACGTTCTCCCCACGCTGCAAGCGTTCGCGCTCATCCAGGGTAAATTCGGCATCGTCGTTGCGGGCCAAGATGATGTGCAGCGGCTGGAACTCCTTGTCCATCTCCGCCGCCAGCGCCGGCCACTGCTCGACAGGCACCGTACGAAACTGTTTGACGATCAGCGTTTGCAAACCTCGGGAGTAATCGAGGTTGTAGGTCACAAAACGCTCATGAAAAGCCTTGATCACCAGATCCGGCACCAGGTAGATCGCCGCGCTGAATGAAACGATGGTCACCAGATACAGGCGAAACAGGATTCTGAACATGGTTTCAGCATTCCCACTCGGAGCGGCTGAAGAGGTAGCCCTTGCCCCACACGGTCTTGATCTTGCGCGCCTCTCCGGCGTGGTCGTCGAACTTGCGCCGCAGTTTGGAGATGGCCACGTCCACCGAGCGGTCGGTGCCGTTGAATTCGATACCGCGCAGGCGTTGCAGAATCTGGTCGCGGCTCAGCACTTCGCCGGCATGCCGGGCCAGCACTACCAGCAGGTTGTATTCGCCGCTGGACAACTCGACCAGTTGCTCGCGCCAGGTCACGGTGCGCTCAGACAGGTCGATGCACAGGTTGCCCATGAGAATGCGGTCGTTGGCGGTCTGCGGTTCGCTGAGGCTGCTGCGACGCAACAGCGTGCGTACGCGGGCCAGCAACACACGGGGCTCGCAGGGTTTGGTGACGTAGTCGTCGGCGCCCATTTCCAGGCCCAGCACCTGATCGTGGCTGTCGTCACGGGCGGTGAGCATCAGGATCGGCAATGTCGCCGAATCGGCCCGCAGCAAGCGGCAGACCTGCAAGCCATCGAGCCCCGGCAACATCAGATCGAGAATCACCAGGTCCGGCGGACTGACCCGCGCGCGTTCGCGTACATGATCGCCGCGGCTGATCACACTGACGGAATAACCGTTGCGTTCCAGGTAGCTGGCAATCAGTTCCGAGAGCGCGGTGTCGTCTTCGACCAGGAGGATGTTGGGCATGGGTGTTTCCAGAAAGTGCTGTGGCGACTGGCGGGGCCTCATCGCGGGCTTGTCCGCGAAGGCGACCTAACCGTCGCAAAAAGTTTCAAGCTGCGAAGGATATACGCCCTCACGCATACGCGAGCAAAACCCTTACACAATTTCACACAGCACCAACAAAGCTTCACCGCTACCCTCGTCGACTCCCCGTAGGATGCGGGTAGTCATTATTGGGGTATTTCCATGTCAAAGAACCTGCTTGCCACGCTCAGCCTGATTGCCCTGGCGTTGACGCTGAGCGCTTGTGACCAGTCTTCGACCGCCGAAGAATCGGCGCCGCTGGCTACAGTGCGCATCGAAACCGTCGAAGCTCGTCCTCTGTCAATCAGCAGCGACTTGAGCGGGCGGATTGCCGCGCCACGGATTGCCGAAGTGCGTGCCCGGGTCGCCGGCGTGGTGTTGCAGCGGGTCTTCCGCGAAGGCAGCGACGTGAATAAAGGCGACGTTCTGTTCCGTATCGACCCGGCCCCCTTCAAGGCCGACCTGGACAGCGCCGAAGCCGCGCTGCGCAAGGCCGAAGCCAACGCGTTCCAGGCCAGATTGCAGGAGCAGCGTTACGCCCAGTTGATCGAAGGCAATGCCATCAGCGCTCAGGACTACGACAATGCCCGCGCCAACGCCCGGCAGACCGCCGCCGATGTCGCCGCCAACAAAGCCGCGGTGGAGCGGGCGAAACTGAACCTCGGTTATGCCACCGTCACCGCGCCGATTTCCGGGCGCATCGGCCGCGCGCTGGTGACTGAAGGCGCGTTGGTGGGGCAGAACGAAACCACGCCGCTGGCGCTGATCCAACAGTTGAACCCGATCCACGCCGACCTGACCCAATCGACCCGTGAACTCAACGACCTGCGCCGGGCCTTCCGTTCCGGCCAACTGAAGGAAGTGGGCCAAGGCCAGGCCAAAGCCACGCTGATCCAGGACGACGGCAGCCTTTATCCATTGCCCGGCAAGTTGTTGTTCACCGACATCACCGTCGACCCGGGCACCGGTCAGATCATTCTGCGCAGCGAGTTCCCCAACCCCGACCTCGACCTACTGCCGGGCAGCTTCGTGCGCGTGCGTCTGGAGCAAGCGTTCAATCAGCAAGGCATCAGCGTGCCGCAACGGGCCATTCAGCGTGACAGCGCCGGTGTCGCCCAAGTGCTATTGCTCGACGCCGAGCAGCGAGTCGGCCAGCAACCGGTAGAGCTGGGCGCGGTGCAGAACGATCGCTGGATCGTCACCCGCGGCCTCAAGCCCGGCGACCGCATCGTCACTGAAGGCCTGCAACACGCGCGCCCCGGCGAAAAAGTCCAGATCGACAACACCCCTCTTCCACTTGCCCAGGTCTCTGGTCAATAAGCAGGACGCTTTTTATGCCGCAGTTCTTTATCGACCGCCCGGTATTCGCCTGGGTAGTTGCCTTGTTCATCCTGCTGGCCGGTGCGTTGGCCATTGGGCAGTTACCGGTGGCGCAGTACCCGAACGTTGCGCCACCGAAAGTCGAAATCTACGCCACCTACCCCGGCGCTTCGGCGCAGACCGTGGACCAAAGCGTGGTCAGCCTGATCGAGGGAGAACTCAACGGCGCTGACCATCTGCTGTACTTCGAATCCCAGAGCAGCCTCGGCAGCGCCACCATCACCGCGACGTTCCAGCCGGGCACCAATCCGGAAATGGCCCAGGTCGATGTGCAAAACCGCCTCAAAGCGGTTGAGTCGCGCCTGCCTCAGGCAGTCACCCAGCAAGGTTTGCAGGTGGAGAAAGTCTCCGCCGGTTTCCTGTTGCTGATCACCCTCACCTCCAGCGACGGCAAGCTCGATGACGTGGCGCTCAGCGATTACCTGGCGCGCAACGTGATGAACGAGATCAAGCGTCTGGACGGCGTCGGCAAGGCCCAGTTGTACGGCGCCGAGCGGGCGATGCGGATCTGGATCGACCCGCAGAAGCTGATCGGCTTCAACCTGACTCCGGCTGACGTCAACGCCGCTATCGTCGCGCAGAACGCTCAGGTTTCCGCGGGCAGCATCGGCGACTTGCCGACCCGTACCACTCAGGAAATCACCGCGACCGTTCTGGTCAAAGGCCAGTTGTCGACACCTGAAGAATTCGCCGACATCGTGCTCAAGGCCAATCCTGACGGCTCCAACGTGCGCATCCGTGATGTAGCGCGGGTCGAGATCGGCAGCCAGGAATATCAGTTCTCCACACGCCTGAACGGCAAACCGTCCACCGCCGTCAGTGTGCAACTGTCACCGGGGGCCAATGCCCTGAGCACCGCAACGCTGGTACGGGCGAAGATGGATGAATTGGCGCGCTATTTCCCGGCTGGCGTCGAATACAAGATCCCTTACGACACTTCGCCCTTCGTCAAAGTCTCGATCACCAAAGTGGTCTATACCCTCGGCGAGGCAATGGTGCTGGTGTTTGCGGTGATGTTTCTGTTCCTGCAGAACATCCGCTACACGCTGATCCCGACGCTGGTGGTGCCGGTGGCGTTGATGGGCACGTTTGCGACCATGCTCGCGCTGGGCTTCTCGATCAACGTGCTGACCATGTTCGGCATGGTGCTGGCCATCGGCATTCTGGTAGACGACGCGATTGTGGTGGTGGAGAACGTCGAACGAATCATGGCCACCGAGGGCCTGTCGCCCAAGGAAGCGACGCGCAAGGCGATGAAGCAGATCACCGGCGCGATCATCGGCATCACCCTGGTGCTGGTGGCGGTGTTCATTCCGATGGCGTTCATGCAGGGCTCGGTCGGGGTGATTTACCAACAGTTCTCGCTGTCCATGGCCACGTCGATCCTGTTCTCGGCGTTCCTCGCCCTGACCTTGACCCCGGCCTTGTGTGCGACGCTGTTGAAGCCGATTGCCAAAGGCGAGCATCACGAAAAAGCGGGATTCTTTGGCTGGTTCAACCGGCGCTTCGAACAACTGACCGAGCGTTATCAGGGCTGGGTCGCCTATGCGTTGAAACGCACCGGTCGTTACCTGTTGATCTATGGCGTGCTGCTGGTCGGCCTGGGACTGTGTTTCAGTCGCCTGCCCTCCTCGTTCCTGCCGGTGGAAGACCAGGGTTACACCATCACCGACATTCAACTGCCACCGGGCGCAAGCAAGAATCGCACGATAAATGTGGTGGAGCAGATCGAAGCGCACAACGCCACCGAACCGGGCGTCGGCGACAGCACAGTGATTCTCGGCTTCAGTTTTTCCGGTAGCGGGCAGAACGCCGCGCTGGCGTTCACCACGCTCAAGGACTGGTCGGACCGGGGCAGCGACGACTCGGCGAGTTCCATCGCCGATCGCGCCAACATCGCGCTGAGCCAGATCAAGGATGCCATGGCTTTCTCGGTGCTGCCGCCGCCGGTCGACGGTCTCGGCACCTCCAGCGGTTTCGAGTTCCGCTTGCAGGACCGTGGCGGCCTCGGCCATGCCACGCTGATGAAAGCGCGCAGCGAATTGCTCGCCGCCGCCGAGAAAAGCCCGATCCTGATGAATGTGCGCGAAAGCGCGCTGGCCGAAGCGCCACAGGTGCAACTGGAAGTCGACCGCAAACAAGCCAACGCCCTGGGCATCTCCTTTGCCGACATCGGCAACGTACTGGCCACCGCCGTGGGTTCGGCCTACATCAACGACTTCCCCAACCAGGGGCGGATGCAACGGGTGGTGGTCCAGGCCGAAGGCGATCAACGCAGCCAGGTCGCCGATCTGCTGAAAATTCACGTACGCAACAACGCTGAAAAAATGGTGCCGCTGTCGGCCTTCGTTCGGGCCAACTGGACTCAGGGCCCGGCGCAATTGACCCGATACAACGGCTACCCGGCCATCAGCATTTCCGGCGAACCTTCGCCCGGTCACAGCACCGGCGAAGCCATGGCGGAAATCGAACGGCTGGTGGCGCAAGGCCCGGCCGGGTTGGGTCAGGAGTGGACCGGGTTGTCGCTGCAGGAGCGTTTGTCTGGCAGCCAGGCACCGATTCTGCTCGGTCTGTCGCTGCTGATTGTGTTCCTGTGCCTGGCGGCGCTGTATGAGAGTTGGTCGATTCCGACTTCGGTGCTGCTGGTGGTGCCGCTGGGTGTACTCGGTGCGGTACTGGCCGTGACGCTACGCGGGATGCCCAATGACGTGTTCTTCAAGGTCGGGCTGATCACCATCATTGGCCTGTCGGCGAAGAACGCGATCCTGATCATCGAGTTCGCCAAGAGCCTGTATGACGAAGGTCATGACCTGATCGATGCCACGCTGCAAGCGGCGCGCCTGCGGTTGCGGCCGATTGTGATGACGTCGCTGGCATTCATCCTTGGCGTGGTGCCGTTGGCGATTGCCACTGGGGCCAGTTCGGCGAGCCAGCAAGCCATTGGCACCGGAGTGATTGGCGGGATGATCACGGCGACATTGGCGGTGGTGTTTGTACCGGTGTTTTTTGTGGTGGTGATGAAGTCGGTGCAGCGCATGGCTAAAGAGTGAATCAAGCCCGACGGGCGACGGCAACTGCCGTCGCTTGCAAAGCAACCATGATGCGTACCAATGATTGTTATAAAGAAAAATTTCTTATACCTGCAATATTTGACAGTATCCGAAACAGCCCTCGATCCATATGCTGAATGCGCTAGCCGTTAATATTTTTCCTCTTAATGGATTCAGGAGCGCATATGAAAGGTGCAATCATTGGCCATGTCACAGCCACCGTAAAAGATGGTCCGGACTATAACAGCAACGAATTCCATCAATTCTACAAAGACCCTTCAGCAGATCAATGGGTTGCACATTCGGCTGATCGCAAAGACCAGGAAAATTCAACTCTCATATCTTTTTTCTTCCCCGACAGCGGCGAAACCTCTTACACGATCAGCGACCCCCCTAGCAATGCGGTTGCGAGTGCATCGTATGCAATCGCCTCTCCGGCGGGTTATAGACCTTTTATCGCAACATCAGGCGAGTTGACCAACATCGAACTCGATCTGGCGAACCAGACTGTAAGTTTTGACTTCCACTTCATCGCAGAGTCCGGAGAGAAAAAAGTTATGGTCAGCGAGGGAAAGTGCCAATATGAAAACATCAGCACCTCCCTTTCGACTGCTACCGGCACTTTCACGGCAGCACTTACAGGTGGCACTTACAATCAATACAATGCCAATCAATTTCTGTTCGAAGCGCGTCCAGCAAATCCGGTTATCGGCCCAAACTTCCCACATTGGCAAGCCTGGTCTCAGACCTATTCCTTTGATGTGCCTAACCGCCCACTGGATACCGTCAAGATCTTGATCGCCCGCGACCTCGGGCCTGGCACTTATGACCTGGCCGAGTTCAAAGAAAAAATCCGCGTAAGTTACGATGAGATTTATCCGGCTGCAGCAGGTTACCCGGCAGAAAGTGGCAAGCTGATTGTAGAGTCAGTCCCTGAAGAGAGCGCAACGCAAGGTGTGTTCAAGGGCCGCCTGGACTTTACCAGTGAGAAAGAC
This sequence comes from Pseudomonas sp. Pseusp18, assembly GCF_059506005.1. Classification (NCBI taxonomy): domain Bacteria; kingdom Pseudomonadati; phylum Pseudomonadota; class Gammaproteobacteria; order Pseudomonadales; family Pseudomonadaceae; genus Pseudomonas; species Pseudomonas sp. Pseusp18. Next base: position 3,016,061 of record NZ_CP169240.1, on the reverse strand, counting down.
TCCAACGGCGTCCGCATTCAGTTTGAAAACGGGGAGTTCACATTCGACAGCACAAACAAGGCGTCCTGACGCATGTGATCTATCTTTGTTTCTCCTGAACGGCAACGCTTGCTGCGTTACTCACACCAGGGCTATGGTGCTGCAAAGCCCCTGACCGTGAGTCTCCATGCCCTTCCTCGCCCGCACCCACCCTCGCCTGTCCGCCGCCACCACCCTTGGCGTCGCGGCAGGCATTCTGGCTCCGGCCGATTCGATCCTCGGCAAAATCCTCATCGGCTGGAACGCCGGGGTCTGGACCTATCTGGCACTGATCATCTGGCTGACCATGCGCTCCAAAGCCGACGACGTGAAACGCATTGCCGAAGTCGAGGACGAAAACGCCGGGCTGGTGCTGTTCACCGTGAGCATGGCGGCACTGGCCAGCCTCGCGGCCATCACCCTCCAACTGGCGGGCAGCAAAGATCTGGACACCTATCACCGGCTGTTGCACTACGGCTTCACCGGCATGACCGTGATCGGCTCGTGGCTGTTGATCGGGGTGATCTTCAGCGTGCATTACGCCCGGTTGTATTACACCTGGGAAGGCAAGGAACCTGCGCTGCGATTTGCCGAAGGGCTGACAACCCCCAATTACTGGGACTTCCTGTACTTCTCGTTCACCATCGGCGTAGCGGTGCAGACGGCGGATGTCGGCGTGGCCACGCGGGAATTGCGCAAGATCGTGCTGGCGCAATCGTTGATCGGGTTTGTGTTCAACACGGCGATATTGGGGTTTTCCATCAACATTGCCGCCGGTTTGTTCAGCTGACGACCGCACCCTGCTCTGCTCAGCCTGGATACCCGCGTTTTGTGCCTGCACGCTGAGGCCCCATTCACAGATTTTGATAGCTGTAACCTGTCAGGTTTGACAGTTTACAACCCGTCAGGAAAGCGCTTCCATGGTCCATCCAGAGTTAGGGTCGGACGGCCTTTGGATACTTCCTTTTAGTGAACGGAGATCCTATTCATGAACGCTGTAATCAAACGAATCAGCTTTGCCGATGGCAACTATGTTACTGCGAAGGCTTACGCCAACACTGGTCCATCCTTCGAGGATTTCAGTGCCACTTCCCGACTGATAGACCATGTAAAAGTCGGTACTGAAAAACTTGGCGCCTTAAAGATTACTGCCGTTGATCGACCCGCTTCGGATACTAAAGCCAAAAGCTATCCAGCACGTGAAATTATCTTCATCCTCCCCGAGGGCTGCCCGGTCGGCACATATGAGATCAAAAGCCGTCCCGATGTTGCACTCAGCTTTAAAGACGACACCGCGGTAAGTGAAGCCATTTCAGGCTATATCGAAATCGAACCGGCTGTCGACAACGCTAACGTCAAAGCCACGTTCAAGGTGGACGTAGAGAATGCCGACGGAACTAAATGTCAGCTCGATGGCAAGCTTCAAGTTTTGAAACAATAATCGCTGTGTAAACCTTATTCAGGACGGGACACACATTCAAAATAAAGGGAAGCCAGCGCTTCCCTTTTTCATTCGCGTCAGAACTTGTAATGCGCCCCCATGTTCACGCCAAAGTCCTTGGTAACGCCATCGCCCTTGCTGGTGTCCAGTTCCGCGTGTAGCTGCCAGCGGTCATTGAGGGTCCAGGATGCTCCGGCGGCAACCTCCAACCGGCTACCGGACAAGTCATTGTTGAATTTATTGTCATTGACGCGCACTTCATTGGTCTTCACGAACTCATGAACGCCAGCAACACGCACATGAGGTTGCAGGACGCTGCCGTCAGACAGCGTCATGCCACGTCCCAGCGTTACACCCGCCTTGCCGAGCATGGAACGAGTGGTGTCGGCGTCGGCCTTCAGGCCATTGTCCAGACTGAAGTCCTTGCCCTGCACGGAGGCTGCCTGCCATTGGGTGAACACCTCTGCGTAATAGCCGTCCTTGAAGGCGATGCGCTTGCCGAACTCGACCGACGCACTGGCTCCCAGATTGTTGTAGTTGCCTTTGGTTTTGGTGTTGTCGCTCAGTGCCACACTGGCTTCATTGCGGAAGTGATTGAGCTTGGCCACCGTATCCAGGTAATAGCCACTATCACCCAGCCAAGTGCCATAAACGCCGAGGGATGTACTGTCGATTTCACCGGAGCTGCCACGGCTCAGATCGAGATCGGATTTGCTGTAACCGGCAAACACACCCAGCAACACGCGCTCGCCCGCGATCTCCACCGGGGTATCGACCCCCATCGACAACCCGTACTGGCGCTGGCTGTAGCCGTTCCCGTAGGCATTGTTGCTGATGCTGTACCGACTGCCGAAAGACCGGACCCATCCGCCGGTTTGCTCGCCATCGTCACGTAGATCGCCCATCCGGTTGTTCAATAGAACCATTTCGCCGTAGATCACCGTAGGCGCCGTCCCGGCAATCGCCAATATCGAGCGGGTCGGTGTGCTGACGACTTCCTTGTCGGGCTGCAAGTACCAGTCATTCCCGTCCTTCACCAGCGTATAGGTGAACGCCCCGACATCGACCCGGTTGTTGACGAGGCTGAACTGCGCGTTTGAAGCAACGCTCTGCACCACCTTGATCGAAGAATCATTGACCGGATCAGGGCCCGAACTGCTAACCAGCAACTGATGATTGCCGGCAGCGCTTGCAGTGATATTCAGCAGATCACTGATGCGCTGGTTGAAATCGGTACCCATCCTGAATGTACCGTTGCCCGCCAGGTTGGCCACGTTCAGTTGAAAATATTCCTGATGGGTGCCTAAACGGACTCCGCCACCATTGCTGAGTGTGAGGTTGTTCACCGACTGGCTGCCGGTCATCTGCCAGAGCGCCTGATTATTGATGGCGAAATTGGCGACGTTGTTCACTTGCCCCGTCAGGCTCGCCCCGTTATCCAGTGTCAAGCCAGAAGCACTGCCCGTCGCAGCGTTGACGTTGCCGGTCATGATGCTCTGGTTGTTGATGGACACGCTGGCGACATTGTCCAGGTTACCGGTCAGTGTCGAACCATTATCAAGCGCGACACTTGAAGCACCCAGCACATTACCGGTCATGCGTGCCTTATTATTCAACACGGCGGTCGTGACGTTTTGCAGGTCCCCGGTCAACGATGCATTGTTCTGCAGCGTGACGTTGGCGGAACTGCCGGAAACCACCGTTACATTACCGGTCAATGCGCTGTTATCCACGAGGAAACCGGCCGAGGCGCCTTGCCTGACTTCCAGCAACGTATTGTTGCCTGAGACCAGGTTCGAGCCATTACGCACTTCGATGTTGGCCACGGTCGGAAAGTTCGGCGCGTTGATGCCGACCACCAACGCCGACCCGGTCTTGCCTTCGACACGGGTACCGTCCAGAACGATGGTGGTTGGAATGACCGTCGATACTTGCGTGTCGGTGCCCACCGTCACGCCATTGAGGCCGCCGGTGATCGTACTTCCGGTGGCCGACAGTGAACCCTCCAGCATCCGAATCCCGAAACTGGTGGCACCAGTCCCTTCAACAGTGGAGTTTTGCAGATTGAGGACACTGAACCGGTTGCCCGCCATACCTCCCTGCAAACCTCGAACGACAGACCCATTGCGCAATGTCACATTCGAACCACCGACGCTGGCGACGTTTCGTACCGCGGAGATGCCGATGCCGGTGTCACTGGTGACGCTCGAGTTGTCCAGGTTGGCGCTGGCGTTGGTCAGGAAAATACCTGAAGTCGTTGCGGCGCTGACGTTTGAGCCAGTCAAGTTGAACACACCACCGGCAGCACTGGTCATCTGCAGTGTTGTGGCATTGGTGGCGTTCAACGTAGCGTTGGTTTGAAGCTGCCAGGTTTCCAGGGGCGTCGTGGCGTCGATGGCTTGAGTGGTGCCCGCCGGAACAGTGGCAGCCTGAGTCATCGATGAATTCATCAGAAAAGGCATCAGGGTTGCTACCCAGAAGCTGATCGATGTTTTCAAATACGGGAATTGCGACTTTGGCAACATAGTTGAGTCCTACTCGATTGCATTCCTTCAGGAATGATTTTCCGACTCAAACGGTGCACGAGCCGGACTAAAGCGGCCGCCAGACTACGGATAACTTCCCCAGGGATATGTAGGATCAATCTCCGCCTTCGTACGATTTATCCCCTTGTCTTGTAAGCTCGTACGGATCTGACTTCGCCTCCTTGGATGAGGACGACAATTGCTGTCGCCCTTATCCTGGGAAGTTTCATTCGAAGCGCTGCTGATCCGCTATCAAGGACGGTTCTGCTCGCAATACACCAGGCTCGAATTCAAGAGCGCCACGGGGACGATGACCTCGGAAGTGATTCCGTTGACCGTATACGCGATGCGCGCAAAACGGGTAGCAGGTCGCTGACCCGGGCCGGGGCTTGGCAGCTGGATCGTCCTGATGGCGTTGTAGTCCCTCAGGTTGAATTCCAGCACTCCGGTCGCTGGCATAGTTTCCGTAGCCATGATCCGAGTGCCGGGAATTGCAGCCCCACCCACCGTGTTGGTGACCCGGCCCTCAAATTCCAGGTTCACTGTTGCGCCTGCAGGGATATTGGGATCGCGCAGGATCCTGATCCGCAGGCCGCGCACCGCGTAAGGCGGCATTGGCCCATTCGGCGCAGAGGGATGATCCAGGCTCGGACAGTTGATGGCGGTCACGGCACGTTCCGGTATCAGGGTCCCGGTGGGAGTTCTGAATGCGGAAACAATGATCTGTGGCGGTGGCAGATTGATCACGATGGCTGTCACGTTGACCGGGGTCACAGGTGTCTGCGTCATCGGGTTCGCGCTGCCAGGGTATTCAATGGTGATGTAGGCTTCTCGCGCCGTTGGACCACTGCCGTTGCCTTCGGCCTGGATCGTGGCCCACGGCAATGGCGTGTCGACCGTCGTCTGGCCAACCTGCACGCCCACCGGGTTACCCACTTGCCTGCCCTGGTAGAAGAACCTCACAATTTCACGCCCTGTCAACGGCCGATTCGGATCCGTCCACAAAGGCCAGGTCATGATGGCGTCGAGGCCTGCCTGTAACGGGCCGAGCGTGTTGGGGGCGGGTGCCGGAGTGCCTGCGCCCTGAATCACCACAGGCGGGATGTTGGGGTTGAGCAGATCTGGCAGGTTCGGTTGCTCAGGCCCGGCGTACGAGAAGTCGAGAACGCAAAATTGCTGCGGCGTCGAAACCGGATTGGTTGGAATCGTAGGGCGACTCAGTTCGTACCAGTACTCACACTGCACGTCACTCTGTCCGTTGGGGTCTCCAAAGACTTGCGCCCAGAAGTCGTATTCAATCACGAACCTCAATGGACCTGGTGTGCCGGCAGCTGGAATTTGCTGTTCAGGCAGATCGTAGACATTACCGTTCGAATCGGAGATGTGCGGAATGATCCGGTCACCCGGAAGCGAGTTGAGCGGGAAATCGATTTCCATCACGACTCTGGAAGGAGGAGGTGCCACCGTCGCAAAAGTGATGGGCGTTTGCCCGTTGGAGCCGGTGACCGGGATCCTTGGCACTTCCAGTATCGGGGCGGCGGCTCTTACCCGACTGAACAGCAACGTGATGGCCGAGTTGTTGCTGATATTTCCTGGCGCATCCTTGAGGTTATAGGAATAAAAATTCGGACCATCATTCAACCCTCGCAGCATGGCCAGAGAGATGTTGATGACCCCGCCAACCGGCAGCGGAAAATCGATGATAGAGACTCCCCTATCGTCGCCCTGCATTCCTGTGAATGTTGTTTGCGTAGAAATATAGAAACTGACGAGATCAAGTAACGCTTCGAATTTTGTATAGCCGGTAGGAATGGTCAAATTGATACCGCCGGCGTTGGCGGGATCCGTCAGCCAGGCGTCGTCAATCCTCAAAGGCAAGCCAGTTTGGCTGATCAACACAGGCCGTGCGCCGGTGCCGTTGCCGGTACCGGGTTGGCGCTGGTAAGGCGCTGTCAGATCGACCTCGAACTCAAGAGGTGGAGCAGATATATCGGAGTTGCCGTTGCCGTCATAAATAATGAATGTCGCGCCGTATTCTGCGTATTCGCCGTTCATATCAAACTTGTCGACCAGTTGGTCGAGTGCAGCTCCAATCACGTTAAAATCGATCGGAAACGTCCAGTCCGCTCCTGGCTGACTGGCTTTCAACAACTCCAAAACCATCCATGTCGGGTCGAATTCTATGGGCGTGACCCCTTTCGGGTGCACGTGAAGTTCGATTCTGTGAGCGCCCACATCCGATTTGTCATCGACATCGGCCAATTGAAATGTGACCCGTCTGTCGACTTTCAGTTGTTGATAGGGAATTCGGCCATCAGGCAACACACCGACAATTGTCGGAGGCAAGGCAAGGACACCACCAGATTTAACCTGCATATTCATGTTCGTATGCTCCATGGATGAGTTAATCGTTGAACCATCAACGTTGTGTCCCAATGAAAAATCTCGCGACTCCTGACTGCATGTTCCTGGGATTGACGTTTTGCCAGCGTTTGTGTGATCTACAACAGTTGAACTTGAGACTCCTTGAGTTATGGGGCCGCAAGGCGGGCTCCCCGATACGCCCCGGTCGATCTTTACCAGGCCCGAGGTCGATCTACCGAGAGCGACACCATTTCGAAAATGCGTGTAATCAGCGAGTGCCGATGCGTTGATGACCATCGGCTTGATATGCTTTTCGTATTTGTCGCTCTCGAGCCTGAAGTCGAAGCCCTGCACTGAGCCGGCTTCCTGCCCCGTCAATGTTTTGCGCAAGCTCAGCGCCGTGCCCGGGATGGCGTTACCGCTGCCGTTAAGGCTGCTGAAGCCTTTCCAGTTCAACTCCAACACATCGTTTGCAAGGAACCGCCCCGGTTGTGCCGGGACACGCACTATCACCGCCACCCACAATGCGGGCGACGATCTGCAATTGAGATAACCCCACAATGTCGCACTCGGAAAAGTCGGCGCCTTCAGGTTGACCGGGACCAGGCGTTTGAGGATGAACACCTGCGGCACCGAGTCATCCCTGTTGTCGTTATCTCCAGACGTCACCCTGTAGGTCAGTGTGATGTCACCTATCAGTTGCAGGAACTGCGAGGGCAAGTGGATTGAGGTCGGAAATACCACCGGGACGGGAAAAAGGTTGTTGTAAAAACGAGTGTCGGACGTTGCCCCAGGCTCTCGAATCCAGATCTCCAGCAAATCACTCTTGCCCGGCTCGAGCGAAGGTGCGGGCCAAGGGGGAATTCGCAGTGTCACGCCATTGAGGTGCGCGTCTGGCGGAAGCACCGTGTCGGCACCGACACCATCAATGCTTAATGGCGCGGCGAGTATTCCGATGGGTGTTGTCGTGCTCATCCGCCGTTCTCCAGAGGCCTTGAAAACCCTTTGCTTCGGGAGAAATTAAACGCAGTAATCGCGATCTCGCCTACTGTCAGATCTGACAGGTTTAACTACCGCTGGTCGGAATACTCCGGTCCTGTCGTCGGGTTCAGATCGTTTCAAGCTTGACGAGCCGATGGGTTATGCGGTTATCTGAAACCGGTTTCAGACCTGCGGTCGCACCTGAATAATTCCAATAAGAAGGCTGTCTATCCGTGAACGACTTCTCCGCCGCCCAACGCAGCCGCGTCACCATGCTCGACGTCGCCGAACACGCCGGCGTCTCCAAGGCCAGCGTCTCGCGCTTCATCGGCGACGACCGCGCCCTGCTCTCCGATGCCACGGCCCTGCGCATCGAGCAGGCGATTGCCGAACTCGGTTACCGCCCTAACCAGATGGCCCGCGGCCTGAAACGTGGGCGCACGCGTCTGATCGGCATGTTGGTGGCCGATATCCGAAACCCTTATTCGATTGCCGTGATGCATGGTGTGGAAACCGCCTGCCGTCGGCACGGCTACAGCCTGGTGGTGTGCAACACCGATCGCGATGACGAGCAGGAGCGTCAGCACCTGGCGTTGCTGCGCTCGTACAACATCGAAGGCTTGATCGTGAACACCCTCGGCCACCACGTGGATGAGTTGCGCGAATTGCAGCGAGAAATGCCCATGGTGCTGGTGGATCGCAAGGTCGAGCAGTTCGATAGCGATCTGGTGGGGCTGGACAATCCCGCCGCCGTCGAGATCGCCGTGGCCCACCTTGAAGAGCGCGGTTATCGCGATGTGCTGATGGTGACGGAGCCGTTTGACGGCACCAGTTCACGGATCGAGCGGGTCAGCAGTTTCAAGGCGCAGATACAGCAACGCCCTGCTTTAACGGGCGTGGTAGTTGAGACTGGCAGCGAACTGACCTCGCAGCTGAAAACCTTCCTGAACACTCCCGGCGCTGGGCCGAAAGCGCTGTTCTGTGCCAATGGTATCGCCGCGCTGGCCGGCACCCATGCGTTGCGTGAGTTGCAGTGCAACCTGTTCGAGGACGTCGGGCTGATCGCCCTGGATGATCTGGATTGGTATCCGTTGGTGGGCAGCGGGATTACCGCCCTCGCCCAGCCGACCGAGGACATTGGCGCGAGTGCGTTTGAGTGCTTGCTCAAGCGTTTGCGTGGGGATGACGGGCCGGTGCGGACCCTGGATTTTCCGGCGAGATTGATCGTGCGTGGGTCGACCCTTGGGCATTTTCGGTGACTGAAAGAACGGCACATCAACCACCGATATTTCTTTGAACATTTTTTTTGAGCAGAAATGAAACCGGTTTCAGAGGTGATAACAATGAACAAACCACCCGTTTCCATCAGCCTGTCCAGCTACGGCGCCGAGCTTGTGCGCCAACGTGGCCAAGGCAGTTTTGTCGAAGTACTGGCCGCTGCCGGTGCCACGCACATCGAATGGCGCGAAGAGCTGCTGACCCTCGAAGACCCGGCGCAATTGGCCGATGCCACGCAATCCCGGGGCCTGGAAAGCGTGTATTCCTCGCCGCTGGAGTTGTGGCTGGCCGGGCAATCGGCGCCCAACCCGGAACTGCTCTCGACCCTGAAACGCGCCGAGGCATTCGGCGCTAAATGGCTGAAGGTCTCCCTGGGTTATTTCACCGACAACAACGACCTGCAAACACTGGCGCTTGTGTTGCAACAGAGCCCGGTTCAGTTGTTGGTGGAAAACGACCAGACCTTGCACGGCGGCCGCATCGAACCGTTCCAGCGTTTCTTCGCCGCCGTCGAACAGCACAACCTGCCGATCAAAATGACCTTCGATATCGGCAACTGGCAATGGCAGGACCAGTCCGCCGCCAGCGCCGCGCGGTTGCTCGGTCGGCACGTCGGCTACGTGCACTGCAAAGCAGTGGCGCGTCGGGTCGACGGCAAACTGGTGGCGCTACCACCGGCGGCCAGTGACTTGCATCTGTGGCAACAATTGCTGCGGCACATGCCCCAAAACGTGATGCGCGCGGTGGAATATCCGCTGCAAGGCGATGACCTGGTGCAACTGACCTCCGAGCACGTCGCCACCCTCGCCCGCCTCGGCCAATCCCGTCTGGAGCCCGCGCATGTCTGAGATCGAGATTCTGTCGTTCGGCGAAACCATGGCGATGTTCGTTGCCGAGCAGAACGGTGAACTGGCCGACGTCGGCCACTTCCACAAGCGCATTGCCGGGGCCGACAGCAACGTTGCCATTGGCCTGTCGCGATTGGGCTTTAACGTCGCCTGGCTGAGCCGGGTGGGCGCCGATTCTCTCGGCCGGTTTGTCATCGATACGCTGAAGAAAGAAGGCCTGGATTGCAGCCACGTCGACATCGACCCGGCGCACCCCACCGGGTTTCAACTCAAATCCCGCACCGATGACGGCAGCGATCCGCTGGTCGAGTATTTCCGTCGCGGTTCGGCGGCCAGTCATTTGTCGGTGCAGTCGATTGCGCCACAACTGCTCAAGGCCCGGCACTTGCACGCCACCGGCATTCCCCCGGCGCTATCCGCGTCGGCCCGGGAAATGTCTTTCGAACTGATGACCCGCATGCGCGATGCCGGACGCAGCGTGTCGTTCGACCCCAACCTGCGCCCGAGCCTGTGGGCCAACGAACAACAGATGATCAGCGAGATCAACCGCCTCGCCGCCCTCGCCCATTGGGTACTGCCGGGTTTGAGCGAAGGACGGTTGCTGACCCGTTTCGAAGACCCCGCCGACATCGCGGCGTTTTACCTCGACCAGGGCGCCGAAGCCGTGGCGATCAAACTTGGCCCGCACGGCGCGTATTACCGCACGCATCTGGATGAAGGTTTCGTTGCAGGCGTACCCGTGGCAACCGTGGTCGATACGGTCGGTGCCGGTGACGGGTTTGCCGTCGGCCTGATCAGCGCCCTGCTGGAGAACTACAGCGTTGCCCAAGCCGTGCAGCGTGCCAACTGGATCGGCAGCCGCGCGGTGCAGAGCCGTGGGGATATGGAGGGGTTGCCCACCCGAGCCGAAATGGATGCCGAATTTGAGGCCGCTGACACTGATCGTTCCGACGCAGAGCGTGGGAACGAGATATCACTGAAGATTTAAACCGTTACCTGCTGCGACAAAAACAACAAGCTCAGGAGCATCACTATGAAAACCGCAACACTGGCCACCCGCCGCTGGTGGTACATCATGCCCATCGTGTTCATTACCTACAGCCTGGCGTATCTGGACCGCGCCAACTACGGGTTTGCCGCCGCCTCCGGGATGGCCAAGGACCTGATGATCACCCCTGGGCTATCTTCACTGCTCGGCGCACTGTTCTTCCTCGGCTATTTCTTCTTCCAGATTCCAGGCGCGATCTACGCCCAGAAGCACAGCGTGAAAAAGCTGATTTTCGTCAGCCTGATTCTCTGGGGCGCCCTGGCGACATTGACCGGGATCGTCTCCAACGCCTACTGGCTGATCGTCATTCGTTTCATGCTCGGGGTGGTTGAAGCTGCGGTGATGCCGGCGATGCTGGTGTACCTGTGCCACTGGTTCACCCGTGCCGAACGCTCGCGCGCCAATACCTTCCTGATCCTCGGCAACCCGGTGACCATGCTCTGGATGTCGGTGGTCTCGGGCTACCTGATCCAGCATTTCAGCTGGCGCTGGATGTTCATCATCGAGGGTTTGCCGGCGGTGTTGTGGGCGTTTATCTGGTGGCGTCTGGCCGATGACCGTCCGGCTCAGGCCAAGTGGCTCAACGACCAGGAAAAGCAGGACCTGGAAAGCGCCCTGGCCGCCGAACAGGTCGGTATCAAAGCGGTGAAAAACTACGCTGAAGCCTTTCGCTCGCCGAAGGTGATCATCCTCGCCTTGCAGTTCTTCTGCTGGAGCATTGGCGTCTACGGTTTCGTGCTGTGGCTGCCATCGATCCTCAAGGCCGGCGCGCAAATGGACATGATCGAAGCCGGCTGGCTGTCGGCGTTGCCCTACTTGGCGGCAGTGATCGGCATGCTGCTGGTGTCCTGGGGCTCGGACAAACTGCAAAAGCGCAAACGCTTCGTCTGGCCACCGCTGCTGATCGCCTCGATCGCGTTCTACGGTTCCTACGCGCTGGGCGCGGAACATTTCTGGTGGTCCTACACCCTGCTGGTGATTGCCGGTGCCTGCATGTACGCCCCGTACGGGCCGTTCTTCGCCATCGTTCCGGAAATCCTCCCGGCCAACGTGGCCGGTGGTGCCATGGCGTTGATCAACAGCATGGGCGCGCTCGGTTCGTTTGGCGGCTCGTATCTGGTCGGTTACCTGAACAGCTCCACCGGATCGCCCGGTGCGTCTTATCTGCTGATGAGCGGCGCGTTGCTGGTGTCGGTGGTGCTGACGATTTTCCTCAAGCCCGGCGCCAGTGACCGGGTCGTGGCCAAAGCCGCCGCGCCCCGGCCGGTGGCGGCTCATTCCTGAATGGATGTTGATATGAAAAAGCAGGTTGTGCTGTACAAGAAACTCTCGCCGCTGCTGATGGCGCGCTTGCATGAGCAGACCGAGGTGACGCTGATCGACAGCCTCGACGCCGAAGGCCTGGCCAAGCTGCGCCAGGCCCTGCCCCGCGCCCAAGGGTTGCTTGGCGCCAGTCTGAAACTGGACGCCGGGTTGCTGGACCTTGCGCCAAACCTGGAAGCGATTGCCAGCGTGTCCGTCGGCGTCGACAACTACGACATCGACTACCTGACCGAGCGGCGGATCCTGCTCAGCAACACCCCCGATGTGTTGACCGAGACCACCGCCGACACCGGTTTCGCGCTGATCCTGGCCACCGCCCGACGCGTGGTGGAACTGGCGAACATGGTTCGCGCCGGCCAGTGGAACCGCAACATTGGCCCGGCGCATTTCGGCAGCGATGTGCATGGCAAGACGCTGGGCATCATCGGCATGGGGCGGATTGGCGAGGCGTTGGCGCAGCGTGGGCATTTCGGTTTTGGCATGCCGGTTGTGTATCACAGCCATTCGCCGAAACCGGCGGTGGAGCAGCGCTTCAATGCGCAATACCGCAGCCTGACCGAGTTGTTGCAGCAGGCCGATTTCATTTGCCTGACCTTGCCGCTGACCGCTGAAACCGAAAAGCTGATCGGCGCCAGGGAGTTCGCCTTGATGCGCCCGCAGAGCATCTTCATCAATATTTCGCGGGGTAAGGTGGTGGACGAAGCGGCGTTGATCGAGGCGTTGCAGCAGAACCGGATTCGCGCTGCCGGGCTGGATGTGTTCGAGCGCGAACCGCTGCGCCATGACTCGCCGCTGTTGCAGTTGAACAACGTGGTGGCGACGCCGCATATCGGCTCGGCGACCCATGAGACGCGGGAGGCTATGGCGACTTGTGCGGTCGAAAATTTGTTGGCGGCGTTGGCGGGAGATCGGCCGGTGAATCTGGTGAATACCGGAGCGTGGAAGGGTTAAGGGATTGATCGTTCCCATGCTCGCGTGGGAACGATCATGAAATGGCTCGATCAGGCCCGTCGCATCTGCAGCAAATCCGCCGCACAGGACGCAATTCGCCGACACGCTTCCGCCAGCTTCACCTGGTCCACCACCAGCCCGATGCGTATGTGCCCCGCCGCACTCGGCCCGAAGGCTTCGCCGGCCAGCACCGACACGCCATAACCTTCCAGCAGCCGCTCGGCAAAATCCTGGGCGCCGAGCCCGGTCTGGCGCACATCGAGCATCACAAACATCCCGCCATCGGGCTTGATCGGCCGGATACCGGGGCAACCGCTCAACCTCGCGCACACAAGATCGCGTCGCTGGCGATACTCCTCACGCATCAGCGCCACTTCCGGCAAGTCCCTATCAAGTGCTGCCTGCGCGGCTTTCTGGACGAAATCCGGAATGCCGAACAGCATGCACAACGACAGATGCATCACATGATCGGCCAGAGGTTTCGGGCCGATCATCCAGCCTACCCGCCAGCCAGTCATGGCATGGGATTTGGACAAGCTGTTAAGGGTCGCCGTGCGCTCGGCCATGCCCGGCAAACTGGCCGGGCTGATGTGCTCGCCCTCATACAACAGGTCGCTGTAGACCTCATCGCTGATCAGCCAGAGGTCATGTTGCACACACAGCGCCGCCAGTTCCTGCCAGCTTTTCAAGGAAAGGCTGGCGCCGGAGGGATTGTTCGGACTGTTGAGCAGAATGACCCGGGTTTTAGCGGTGATCAGCGCCGCGACGTCCGCCGGCTCGACCCGAAAGCCATTCTCCGGGCGCACCGCCACCGGCACCACACTTGCACCGCAAGCGCCGAACACACCTTCATAGGTCACATACATCGGTTCGGCGATGATCACTTCGTCACCCGGGTCGAGCAGGCACTGGGCAACCGAATACACCGCGCACTGCGCGCCGGGCAACACGATCACATGATCGGCATCCACCTCCTGGCCGCAGCGCTGCTGGTGACGGCTGGCGATGCTGCTGCGCAGCGTGCGGCTGCCGCGTACATCCGAATAATGGGTGTCGCCGGCCAGCAGGCTGTCGATCGCCGCGTGGACGATCGGCAACGGCGTATCGAAATCCGGGTCGCCGACCGACAGCAACAGCACGTCGACGCCCTGCTCGCGCAATTCCAGCGCTCGATCGTGAATCTTCCAGGCTGCCGCTCCATCACCGTCGATTCGTTGGGTCAAGGCTGAATAGCGCATGTACTTCTCCTAACGCGCGAGTTCCAGTTTCAACCCTATCTCAAATCACGAAACGCGCCACCATTGCGTTCAAATCTACCGCCAGTCGTGACAGTTCATGGGTGGCGGCGCTGGTCTGGTTGGCACCGGCCGCCGACTGGGTGGCCAGGTCGCGGATGTTCACCAGGTTGCGGTCGACTTCACGGGACACCTGGGCCTGTTCTTCCGAGGCGCTGGCGATCACCAGGTTGCGTTCATTGATCAGCTGAATCGATGAAGTGATCTGTTCCAGGGCGACACCCGCCGCACGGGCCATTTCCAGGGTGCTTTGGGTGCGCTGATTGCTTTGCTGCATCGAGGAGACCGCTTCACCGGTGCCGTTCTGAATGCCGGCGACCATTTTCTCGATTTCCTGGGTCGATTGCGCGGTGCGATGGGCCAACGCCCGGACCTCGTCCGCCACCACCGCAAAGCCACGTCCGGCCTCCCCGGCACGGGCGGCTTCGATGGCGGCGTTGAGGGCCAGCAGATTGGTCTGCTCGGCAATGGCGCGGATCACGTCCAGCACTTTGCCGATGTCGCGGCCCTGAGTGGCCAGCCCTTCGATCATCAGTGCAGTGTTTTGCACGTCATGGGTCATGGTCTGGATCGCGTCGACGGTTTCCACCACTCGGTCACGACCTTCACGGGCGGCCTGGGTCGACTGGTTCGAGGCTTCGGACGTCGACACTGCGTTGCGCGCCACTTCTTCCACGGCGGCGGTCATTTCGTTGACGGCGGTGGCGGCTTGTTCGATCTCGTTGTTTTGTTGTTGCAGGCCACGGGACGCTTCCTGGGTCACGGTGCTGAGCTCTTCGGCGGCTGCGCCCAGTTGCGTCGCGGAGCCGGCGATCTGTTCGATGGTCTTGCGCAGGTTCGTCTGCATGGTGGCCAAGGCGCCGAGTAAACGCGCCGGTTCGTCGTTGCCGTCGACTTCGATGACCTTGCTCAGGTTGCCGCTGGCAATGGTTTCGGCCGCAAGCACCGCACGGTTCAGCGGCGTGATGATACTGCGGGTCAACAGCCAGGCCAGCAGCACGGTCATCAGGGCAGCGACCGCCGAGACCACGATGATGCCATTGGTGGCAAAGGCAAACTGCTCTTTGGCCTCGGCATCGGCCGCAGTCGCGCCAGCCTTGTTGATGGCAATCAACTTGTTCAACTGCTCGCCCATCTGATCGGTACCGTCCTTGATCCGGGTGTTGATCAGGTTGAGCATTTCATCCAGTTTGTTCTGCCGCGAAAGCTCCATCATCTCGCGCACCGCTTGCAGGTATTTGTCCAGCGTGGCCGAGAATGTCTTGAATAACGCCGCTTCCTCATCGCCGGCCGGCAATGCCGCATAACCAGCCTGTGCCTGCTTGACCTTGTCCACCAGTACCCCGATCCGGGTTTCTGCTTCTTGCAGGCTCGCGGGCTCACGGTTCACCAGAACCCGGAACGAGAGAATCCGCAGACGCAGCACGTTTTCGGTCATGACACCCAAGAAGCCGACGCTGGGAAGCTGATTGCTTTCCATATCCACAGAGGCCTGTCGGATGATCGACATGCGATTCGCCGCAAACACACCCAACACAATGACCAGCAGGGCAATGAAGGCGAAACCGAGGAAAGCTCGAGGCGCGATTTTCAGATTACGCAGGGACATAGGATGATCTCGGTAATTGAGGCGGCGAGCATCCTTGCCGTAATCACTGGCGGGCGGGCGATGGCGCGCACCTTTCAGTTTGGCGCCACTGTTGTAATAGGTTTGTGTACGCCTATTGGCTGTATCGGCCGGGGTTTAGGATTTTTGCAGGGGGCTGGAGAAATATTTTTCAAACGTGTAGCAGCTGCCGAGCCTGCGAGGCTGCGTTCGGCGGCGAAGCCGTCGTAGATCCTGCAAGCAAGGTTTCCCTGAAACACCGCGTCGCATGATTTCACGACGGTTTCACCGCCGAACGCAGCCTCGCAGGCTCGGCAGCTGCTACTGGGAATGGTGTCAGTTCTGGATTTTGCGGGCGGCCACCCGCCAAACCCGCGCGATATCACTGGCGCGCTCACGCAACAATCGCGGCGCCTCGGCGCAGGCCTGTTCCAGGGTCATTGGCCCGCTCGCCAATGCAAACGCCGCATCGATGCCATGCTCGTACAGAGCCTGATACCCCTCGCCCAAGGTGCCGGCGATGACGATGACCGGCACGCCCTGCTGCCGTGCAATGCGCGCCACGCCAAACGGGGTTTTGCCGCGCAATGTCTGCGCATCGAAACGACCTTCGCCGGTGATTACCAGGTCGGCACCTTTAACCGCCTCGGCCAGCCCCACCAGTTCGGCGACCACTTCCACACCGGCCTGGAATTGCGCGCCGAGAAACGCCTTCGCGGCAAACCCCAGACCACCCGCCGCGCCGCTGCCCGGTTCATCGCGCACATCTTTGTCCAGAGCTTGCGCGCAGAGCTCGGCAAAGTGCCCGAGAGCGAGGTCCAGTTGCTGGACTTGCTCGGGCGACGCGCCTTTCTGCGGGCCGAAAATCGCTGACGCACCCTGCGGGCCGCACAACGGATTATTGACGTCGGCGGCGATGTCGAAGCGCACTGCGGCCAGACGCGGGTCAATGTCGCTCAGATCGAGACGGGCCAGTTGCGCCAGCGCCAGACCACCCGGCGCCACGGTTTGGCCCTGAGCATCCAGCAGCTTCACGCCCAAGGCCTGCATCGCCCCGGCACCGCCGTCGTTGGTGGCGCTGCCGCCAATCGCCAGAATCACCCGTTGCGCCCCGGCATCCAACGCAGCGCGGATCAATTCGCCGGTGCCGAAAGTGCTGCTGGTGCAGGCATCGCGCAGGTTCGGCGGGACCAGTTGCAGGCCACTGGCCTCGGCCATTTCGATGATCGCGGTATGACTCTGCGGCAACCAGCCCCAAGCAGCATCGACCGTGGCGCCCAACGGCCCGCGAACAGGGGTGCGGCGCAGTTCTCCGGCGCACGCGGCCAGAATCGACTCGACCGTGCCTTCGCCACCATCAGCCATCGGGCACTTGAGCAATTGTGCGTCTGGCCAGACCTGCGCCAACCCCAGCGCGATGGCGTCGGCCACACCCTGGGCACTCAGGCTGTCCTTGAACGAATCGGGGGCAATGACGATTTTCATGCGAATTCTCCAGTTCCAATGCGTCCATGCTGCCAGCAGGCCTGAACAATAACGCCGGTCCGCTGCACAAGCGGTCGTGAGGATTATTGTTCAATTTCACAAAATCCTTGCCCGCAGTGTTCGTCGTAGCAGCTGCCGAGCCTGCGAGGCTGCGTTCGGCGGCGCAGCCGTCGTGAAATCATGCGGCGCGGTGTGTCAGGTAAACCGTATTGATAGAATTTACGACGGCTTCGCCGCCGAACGCAGCCTCGCTAGCTCGGCAGCTGCTACGGGACGGTGGTCGGCAGTTCGGTTTGGGGCAGGAGCTGGACACCAAGGTACAGCGCGAGCATTCCGTCCAGTTTCAGCGGGTCGACGCCGCTGAGTTCGGCGATCCGCTCCATGCGATAACGCAAACTGTTGCGGTGGATGCCCAGGGCATCGGCGCAAGCCTGGCTCTGGCCGTCGTGTTCGCACCAACTGCGCAGGGTCGCCAGCAGTTGGCCGTTGCCATCCTTGGCGATGACTTTGTGCAATGGCCGCAGCAGTTCATCCAGCGCATCGTCGTCGCGGTGCCGCCAGAGCATCACCGGCAGCCGATAACGGTTCAGGATCAACAAGCGCGAATGCGGCAACACATCGCGCCCGTAGGCCAGCAAATCGCCGACCCGTCGATAGCAGCGACGCAACCCCGACAAGCCATCGGCCTGCCCGCCCACGGCGATGCGCAAAATGTTCCAGCCCAGGCCATCGAGCTTTTCCAGCAATCGTTCGTTCTCGACCGCAGGCGTCGCCGGGCGGCACCAGAGCAATGAAGATTTGGCCGAACTCACGCACCAACTGTCCGGATAGCGCGACATCAACCAGGCGCTGAGCGCTTCGACGGTCTGGCTCGGGCCGTGTTCGATGCCCAACTCGAACAGATACGGCACCCGCGTCAGCTGCGGCTTGAGCCCCAGTTGCTGCGCTTCGTCCAGCAACCGCGGCGAATCCCCCGCTTCGCTCAGCAGCAACGCCAGTAGATCGTCGCACCGCTGGCGCCGCCATTGCTGCTCGGCCTGCTGATTGCGCTGGCCCACCAGCATCTCGGCGGTCATGCGGACCAGTTCGGCGTAAGTGCGCAATTGCTCCGGCTCGCCGGTGATGCCCAGCACACCAATCAAACGCTGATCGAGCAACAGCGGCAGGTTAATGCCCGGTTGCACGCCCTTGAGATGGATCGCCGTTTGCGCGTCGATCTCCACCACGCGCCCGTTGGCCAGCACCAGTTGCGCGCCTTCGTGACGGGTGTTGATGCGCTCCGGCTCACCGCTGCCGAGAATCAGCCCCTGACTGTCCATGACATTGACGTTGTAGGGCAGGATGGCCATCGCCCGGTCGACGATGTCCTGGGCCAGGTCGTGATCGAGTTCGAACATAGCGGGGATCCTTGAAAACGTGATGGAACGGGTTGTTCAGCCGCACAGGCGTTGGTCGCAAACCCTGTGCTCAGGCACAAAGACAACCACCCAAGGGGTGGCCGAGACTCACCGGGCGATCAACGTTACCCTTGCGTCGCAAAAAATCATAATAAAGAGAGAGCCCGCCATGTCACAGAGCGCCACAGCTACCCTGGCCAACGCTGACGACAAGAACGCCGTCTACAAACGCATTACCCTGCGTTTGATCCCCTTCATCTTCATCTGCTACCTGTTCAACTACCTCGACCGGGTGAACGTCGGGTTTGCCAAACTGCAGATGCTCGACGCGCTGAAATTCAGCGAAACCGTGTACGGCCTCGGTGCCGGGATTTTCTTCATCGGCTACGTCCTGTGCGGCGTACCGAGCAACCTGGCCCTGACCAAGTTCGGCCCACGACGCTGGATCGCGTTGATGATGATGACTTGGGGCACGCTCTCGACGTGCCTGCTGTTCGTCTCCACCCCGACCGAGTTCTACACCCTGCGCCTGTTCACCGGCGCCGCCGAAGCCGGGTTCTTCCCGGGCGTGGTGCTTTACCTCTCGCAGTGGTTCCCGACGTTCCGCCGTGGCCGCATCATGGCGCTGTTCATGTCGGCAATCCCGGTATCGGGCCTGCTGGGCAGCCCGTTTTCCGGCTGGATCCTCAACCACTTCGGCGCAGCCCAGGCCGGTTTGGCCGGCTGGCAGTGGATGTTCCTGCTGCAAGGCATCCCGACCGTGATTCTCGGTGCCCTCGCCTATTTCCTGCTCAGCGACAGTTACGCCAACGCCAAGTGGCTGACCCCGTACGAACGTTCGGTGCTTGAGGCCGACCACGCAGAAGACCTGGCCAGCAAGCCGAAAACCACCACCGACTCCTTGCGGGCAGTGTTCAAGAACCCGGCGATCTGGGCCTTTGGATTGATCTACTTCTGCATCCAGAGCGGTGTTTACGCGATTAACTTCTGGCTGCCGTCGATCATCAAGAACCTGGGTTTCAGCGATAACCTGGTGATCGGCTGGCTCAGCGCGATTCCGTACTTGCTGGCGGCGGTGTTCATGTTGATGGTCGGTCGCTCGGCCGACCTGCGCAAAGAACGCCGCTGGCACCTGGTGGTGCCGATGCTGATGGGTGCAGTCGGCCTGTTGATCGCCGTGAACTTCGCGACCACCCCAGCCATTGCAATCCTCGGCCTGACCCTCGCCACCATGGGCGCCCTCACCGGTTTGCCGATGTTCTGGCCGGTGCCAACGGCGATGCTCAGCGCCGGTGCGGCTGCCGGTGGTTTGGCGTTGATCAACTCGATGGGGCAGATGGCGGGTTTCCTCAGCCCGTATCTGGTGGGTTGGGTCAAGGACAGCACCGGGTCCACCGATGCGGCGTTATACCTGCTGGCGGGCGTGATTGTGTGCGGCAGTTTGCTGGCGTTGCGCATGACCCGGACGTTGCGGGTTTAAGGTGCAGTGAAAACAAAAACGGCCCTCTCGGGCCGTTTCTCATTCCATGCATTCGCAATTGCTTTTGTGGCGAGGGAGCTTGCTCCCGCTGGGTTGCGTAGCGACCCCAAAACCATTCATCCCGGTTACATCAGATAAACCGCATTCGCTGGTATTACGACTGCTGCGCAGCCGAGCGGGAGCAAGCTCCCTCGCCACAATAAGTGCTCTCACCACAGACTTTCGTTAGCCTTGTGGATCGAGGTTATCCAGCACTCGGTTGACGGCCAATTCGCCAAGCATGACCACCGATTGAATCCCCAGCATTATGTTGCGATGTGGCATGTCCATCAGCCCGGCGAACTCGCTGAGCATCATGCTCGCCGATGCCAGGGATTCGCAGGCGTTGACCAGCAGGGTTTCGTTATCGACCTTCTCACCGACATGGTAAATGGTGCTGGGTTTGCGCTTGGTGGCTTTGGGGGTGGGCGGTTTGAGGTAATGATCGAGGGCGCGCTCGGCGGCTTCGTTGAGTTTTTTGGAATCGGGGGTTTCGTAGGGGGAAACGTCGTCCGCTTCTGGTGGATTCGGCGTTGGTTTGAACATAGATGAAACTCCTAAAGCACTTAAAAGGAGCCATCACTCTCGCTACCAAACGAGGGGTGGTGGCCAGACGCAGGTTGGTAGACCGGGCTCTAGGAAAACGGCGCGCCCGAAGGCGCCCTGCGCATGACCACCATAAAGACGAGACGAAAAATCTCAGCAAAAGGTAGTGCTGTGCAAATAGAGACCCGGGCTACCAAACCCGATCGCTGTTTTTCAGCGACAGAGAAACGATATAGCCCAGGCCAAAGATGCACTAGCCGGCGGATTCTGGCGCAGTCGTAGGCAGCGGCGCAAGAATATGTAGCCTGAGTGAGTATCTGGAAATGTCTTTTAAACATCGCCGTTAAACGCTCGCCAGATTTCCTGCCTTGGCATCCAGTTCAATCACCAACCCACCCGGCATCTGCACGAAAACCTGCCAGATCCCGTCTTCCGGCACCTGCGCCACCTGATACGGCAAACCGCTGGCCTGCACCCGTCGCAACACCGTGGCAGCGTCCTCATCGGTGCGAAAGGCAATGTGGCTCAACGCCAGCTCATCGAACGTCGGCTGCTCAATCACATGCACCAGCGCCTGCGCATCCTGATACAACCAGCGTCCGGGGAACGGGAATGGTGGGCGGCGTCCTGGCGCCAATCCCAGCACGGCTAGGAAGGTGTCTTGCAGCGTCTGGCCGTCGGCGGTGTTGAATGCCAGATGATCGAAGGTCCACGTCATGGTCGTCTCCTGCGGCTGTTCATTGATTAGAAGTTCATTGATTAGAGTATCCACGCTTGCCAATCACGAAAAAATCCCGGTATTAAAGAAGGATCTTTAAAGGATTTTTACCAATGAGCTCGATTCTCGACCTGGAGATCTTCGTTCGCACCGCCGACTCCGGCAGCATTTCCGCCGCTGCCCGCGCCCTGGAGCTGACCCCGGCGGCGGCCAGCATCGCCCTCAAACGCCTGGAAACCCGCCTCGGCATCCGCTTGCTGGCCCGTTCCACGCGAAGCATGCGCCTGACCGAAGAAGGCCGGCGTTATTTGGAAAGCGTGCGACTGGCGCTTGCCGCGCTGGCCGAAGGTGAGCAGGCGCTCAAGCAACAAACCCAAGGCTTGAGCGGCGTGCTGCAACTGGCCGCGCCATCGGACTTCGGGCGCAACGTGCTGTTGCCGTGGCTCGACGACTTCAAACGCGAGCATCCGCACATTCAATTTCAGCTACTGCTCAACGATCGCCATGCCGACCTGTTCCGCGAGACGGTCGATGTGGCTCTGCGCTTCGGTGTGCCGAGTGACTCGACGTTGGTGGCGCTGCCGATTCTGCCACGGCATCGCCGCGTGGCCTGCGCCAGCCCCGAATATCTGGCCCGGTGCGGCGTGCCGTTAACCCCGGCGGAACTGAGCGAACACAGCGCCCTGCTCTACCTACGCGATGGCCGGCCCTACAACCAATGGCGTTTCAGCCGTGGCGATGAAGTGATGGAGGTTCAGGTGCACGGCGACTACCTCAGCGACGACGGCGAAGTTGCCCGCCGCTGGGCCCTGGCCGGGCATGGCATCGCCTATAAGGCTTGGCTCGACGTCGCCGCCGATGTGCTGGCCGGGCGCCTGGTAACGCTGTTCGATGGCTGGCAAGGCGAAAGCGTGCCGTTCAATTTGCTGTGCCCGCATCGGGTGCAGGTGTCGGAACGGGTAAAAGTGCTGCAAGCGTTTTTGCAGGAGCGTTGTGAGGCATTGCGCCGATAATTCAGATTGCTCCGCGCTGCGGTTCTTGGTATTTGATTGAAGCTTTCTCACCGGTAAAAGGATTTCGTCATGAGCTATCGCACGCTGGGTCATTCGGGTTTACAGGTGTCGACCCTCACATTGGGCACCATGATGTTCGGCGAACAGACCAGCACCGAAGATTCCCTGCGGATCATCGGCAAGGCCTGGGACCAGGGCATCAACTTCATCGACACCGCGGACGTGTACACCAATGGACGTTCCGAAGAGATCGTCGGCGAAGCGATCGCCAGCCACCGCCACGAATGGGTGCTCGCCACCAAGGTCGGCTTCGGTCCAGTGGACGGTGTGCCGAACCGCAGCGGTTTGAGCCGCAAGCACTTGTTCAATGGCATCGACGCCAGCCTGACGCGGTTGGGCACCGATTATCTGGACATCTATTACCTGCACCGCGAAGACCACAATACGCCGCTGGAAGTTACGGTGTCGGCCATCGGCGATCTGATTCGTCAGGGCAAGATCCGCTACTGGGGCCTGTCGAACTACCGTGGTTGGCGTATCGCCGAAGTGATTCGTTTGGCCGACAAACTCGGCGTCGACAGGCCGGTGATCAGCCAGCCGCTGTACAACATCGTCAACCGCCAGGCGGAAACCGAGCAGATCACCGCCGCGCAAAACTATGGCCTCGGCGTGGTGCCTTACAGTCCGCTGGCGCGCGGTGTGCTCAGCGGCAAGTACGCGCCGGATGTGACACCGGACGCCAACAGCCGCGCCGGTCGCCAGGACAAACGCATCCTGGAAACCGAATGGCGGGTCGAGTCTTTGCGCATTGCCCAGCAGATCCAGCAATACACCCGGGACCGTGGCGTGGGCATCGTCGAGTTCGCCATCGCCTGGGTGTTGAACAACAGCGCCGTCACCTCGGCCATCGTCGGTCCGCGCACCGAAGAACAATGGGACGGATACACCAAGGCGCTGGCGGTGAAAATCACGGCGGAAGATGAAGCCTTTATCGATTCGCTGGTGACACCGGGGCATGCGTCGACACCGGGGTTCAATGATGTGAGCCATTTTATGCCGGGACGCAAACCGCGTACGGCTTGAGATTTATCGCGACCAGGCTCGATTTGTGTCCATTCCGGTCGTGTAGGAGCTGCCGCAGGCTGCGATCTTTTGATTTTTGAAGGGCAAGATCAAAAAATCGCAGCCTGCGGCAGCTCCTACAGGGGTCAGCGATGTTGAAAATATCGATCACTTGGCCAATATTCAGCACAAAAACCACGTATCCTGCGCGCCCCGTTTGACCTTCAACCCGCGAGGACAGTTTGTCTAAAGGTATCGCTCTATCGGTCACAGCCTCGATGCTGTTTGCCGTCATGTATTACTACACCTCACTGCTCTCCCCCTTGAGTGGCGTGGAGATTTTCGGTTGGCGGATGTTGCTGACCGCGCCCTGCATGACCGTGTTCATGGTGGTGTCCGGCGAATGGAAACGCGTGGTCGAGATTCTTCGGCGGCTGGCCGCCAAACCGAAGTTGCTCATCGCCCTGATCGGCTCGGCAGTGCTGCTGGGCCTGCAACTCTGGTTGTTCATGTGGGCGCCACTCAACGGCTATAGCCTTGACGTGTCGCTGGGGTATTTCCTGTTGCCGCTGTCCATGGTCCTCACCGGGCGAATCGTCTATGGCGAGCGCCTTTCCTACCTGCAGAAAATAGCCGTGTTCTTCGCCAGCCTCGGCGTGCTCAACGAGTTGTATCAGGTCGGCGGTTTTTCCTGGGCGACCCTGCTGGTGGTGATCGGCTATCCGATCTATTTCATCCTGCGCAAACGCCTGGCCACGGACAACCTTGGCGGGCTCTGGCTGGACATGGCGTTGATGCTGCCGGTGGCGTTCTGGTTCGTGCAGGGAGGTGAACAAGGTTTTGGCGTGTTCGATCAACATCCGTGGCTGTCGCTGTTGATTCCCCTGCTCGGGGTGATCAGCGCTTCGGCGCTGGTGGTCTACATCATTGCCAGCCGGCTGCTGCCGTTCAGCCTGTTCGGGTTGTTGAGTTACGTCGAGCCCGTGCTGTTGCTGGGCGTTGCGTTGCTGTTGGGGGAAAGCATCAAGGCCGGCGAATGGCTGACCTACATTCCGATCTGGCTGGCGGTGGTGGTGTTGGTGTTTGAGGGATTCAAGCATTTGATGCGTCATCGACGTTCATGACGCAAAAGATCGCAGCCTGCGGCAGCTCCTACAGGTGAGTGTTCATCCACAAATATCGCGGCGAACACAGTCAATGTAGGAGCTGCCGAAGGCTGCGATCTTTTGATCTAAAAAAGCCCGGTCAAACGACCGGGCTTTTCTACAACTGGAACGGCTTAATCGGTGGAGAGCACACCGCGACGAACCTGGTCGCGCTCGATGGATTCGAACAGAGCCTTGAAGTTGCCTTCGCCGAAACCATCGTCGCCTTTACGCTGGATGAACTCGAAGAACACCGGCCCCATCAGGGTTTCCGAGAAAATCTGCAGCAGCAGACGCTTGTCGCCCGGCTCGGACGAACCGTCCAGCAAGATGCCCCGTGCTTGCAGTTGATCAACCGGCTCGCCGTGGTTCGGCAAACGGCCTTCGAGCATTTCATAGTAGGTGTCCGGCGGCGGCGTCATGAAGCGCATGCCGATTTTCTTCAGGCGGTCCCAGGTATCGATCAGGTTATCGGTGAGGAACGCCACGTGCTGGATGCCCTCGCCGTTGAACTGCATCAGGAACTCTTCGATCTGCCCGGCGCCCTTGGACGACTCTTCGTTCAGCGGGATGCGGATCATGCCGTCCGGCGCGGTCATCGCTTTGGATGTCAGGCCGGTGTATTCGCCTTTGATGTCGAAGTAACGGATTTCGCGGAAGTTGAACAGCTTCTCGTAGAAGTTGGCCCAGTAGGCCATGCGACCGCGATACACGTTGTGGGTCAGGTGGTCGATGATCTTCAGACCGGCGCCGACCGGGTTGCGGTCCACACCTTCGATGAACACGAAGTCGATGTCGTAGATCGAGCTGCCTTCACCGAAACGGTCGATCAGGTACAGCGGCGCGCCGCCGATGCCTTTGATCGCCGGCAGGTGCAATTCCATCGGACCGGTTTCGATGTGGATCGGCTGGGCGCCGAGTTCCAGGGCACGCTTGTAGGCCTTTTGCGAATCCTTGACCCGGAACGCCATGCCGCACACCGACGGGCCGTGCTCGGCCGCGAAGTACGAGGCCACGCTGTGGGGTTCGTTGTTGAGGATCAGGTTGATCGAGCCCTGGCGATACAGGTGCACGTCTTTGGAACGGTGGGTCGCGACCTTGGTGAAGCCCATGATCTCGAAGATCGGCTCCAGGGTGTTCGGGGTCGGCGATGCGAATTCGATGAACTCAAAGCCCATCAGGCCCATTGGGTTTTCGTATAAATCTGCCATTTTGGCGCCTCATCATGCTTTTAGAATTAACGGATCGTTAGTTGCTAGCAATGCTGAGACCGGCGGGTGGCGCGCAGGAGATGCCCCTCACGCTGCGGGCGAGGAAGTCACCGTAGATCAATTGGAACCCAAATATCTTCATTGTCGACCCAAGGCTCTTGCGGGCGAGGCTTCTGCTGCCAGAAGACGATTATTCTTATATGCGTAACCGGATTCTACACAGCGTAAATCAGTTTGTCCGCCTTCTTATACAATCCCCTTTTTCGCGGCCTGCGCAAGCGGTTTGTTGCACAGGAAAATCCCCGCCAGGATCAGCCCGCCGCCCAGGCACATCGCCAGTGTCAGCTGTTCGCCCAACAACAACGCGCCGAGAAGAACAGCAGTCAAAGGGTTCAAGGCGATGAACACGCCCGAGCGTGTCGCGCCGATTTTGCGGATGCCGTCGTAATAACCAATGTAGGCCAACGCCGAACCCAGCACGCCCAGGTACATCAGGCTCAACCATTGTTGCGCGCCGAGCCCGGTGAGCGCCGCGACACTCAACTCGCCCCGCACGGCGCTGGTCACCCAGAGCATCAGCGTGCCGAGCAAAATCGAGTACGTCACCGTCTGCACCGGCCCCAGTGTTTGATTCAGGCCTTTTGAGAACAGCGAATAGATGCCCCAGCCGAGCACGCAGCCGAAGATCAACAAGTCGCCAATCCAGGCATCGGCATCGCCGGCCAGTAACTGCGGATTGCGGCTGACGATCACCAGGCTGGCGCCAGCAATGCAGATCGCAATACCGACCACTTTCGCCCGACTCAGCCGCTCCTTGAACAGCAGCCACGACGCCAGGCCGATCACCGCTGGATTCAACGCTACGATCAATGATGCCCGAGACGCGTTGATGTAATGCAACCCGTAAAAGAAGCACAGGTTGTAGAAGAAAATCCCGAAGAATCCCAACAGCGCCAATTGCAACCATTGCCTGGGGCTGGGCCGCATCAAGGGCACCCGCGCCAGCAGCAGGAACAACAGCAACGCCACGCTCGCCAGCAGGAACCGCAGACTCGCAGCGAATAACGGACTGAGGCTGTCGGCCAGAAACCGCCCGGCGACGAACGTCCCGCCCCAGATCATGGTGACCGCCGCCAGTTTCAGATAAACCGGCACATCCGAAGAGTTCACAAGGGTCTGTTCACACGCAGTCATAAGTCTCCACCGCCAGAAATCGGGCATGTGGCGTATCATTCGACTAATGATCGATCATCGTAAAATGAGTAAAAACTCATGACCCTCACTCAACTCGAGATTTTCTCGCTGGTGGCCGAACTGCGCGGCTTCACGGCGGCCGCCCATCGTTTGGAGATTTCCCAGTCTGCGGTCTCCCACGCACTCAAGTCGCTGGAACAGGAATTGGGCGTCGAACTGCTGCGTCGGCATCAGTCCCAGGTCGAGCTCAGTGATATCGGCCAGCAGCTATTACTGCGCGCTCGGGCGATGCTCGGGTTGGCCAACACTTTGCGTCAGGAGGCGGCCGATTCACGCGGGATGAAAACCGGCACTCTGCGTATAGGCTCGTTCGGCCCGACCTCATCGATCAAGCTGCTGCCGAGGATCTTGCAGCACTACCGCGCTGCACACCCGGGCATCGAGGTTCACATCGACGAAGGCCCGGACCGCCAGGTGCTCCAATGGCTGGAAGAGCGGCGTATCGATATTGGTTTCGTGGTGTTACCCCAGGAACGTTTTGACACGATTGCACTGATCGAAGATCAGATGGTCGCGCTGCTGCCTGCCGATCATGCACTGGCCGGTCGCGACAGCGTGAGTTTGATCGACTTGTGCCACGACCCTTTTGTGCTGACCGAGGCCGGGTCTTCGGAGCTGGTGTCGCGCCTGTTCAATGCGGCGCGATTGACGCCGAACATTCGGTATCGCTGCTCGCAGTTGCTCAGCACGCTGGACACGGTAGCTCGTGGCGACGCCCTGACCGTGGTCGCCGAAGGCTCACTGCCCGATGGCGACCACAGCCGCTACGTGAAAAAGCCACTGTCACCCCCCATCAGCCGCCAGGTTGGTCTGGCGGTGCTCGATCAGCGTCAGTCATCCCCCGCGACGCTGGCCTTTATTAAACTGGCCTCAAGATTGATTAAAGGTTGAGCGGCATAAGGGCCGATAGCCAACTATCATGGCTGAACTCTTTTGGGAGGCATGTCGACCTGCCAACCTTTGAGAGCCCTCTTTTATCGCGATGGATTTGCGAATGCCACTGAACGTCAAAAGTCGCCGCAAGCGTGGCACCCGGATCACTGTGACTGTTTTGAGCGGATTGCTCCCGGTGTTGCTGGGAGTCGCCATTCTCTATCTGCAGGCTGAACGTACCCTCAAGCAGAGTACTGAACTGACTGGCGAAGAATCCATTCGCCAGTTCGAACTGATGCTCGACAACACCGCCCAAGCGGCGCAGGAGCTCCTGCCGCTGGCTGGCAAAAACTGCAATGACGTCAAACTGGCCTTGCGCGAACAAGTTACGCGCCGGCCCTTCGTGCGCTCGACCAACCTGGTGTGGGACGACAACCTCTATTGCAGTTCGTTGTTCGGTGAATATCAGGAAAAGGTCAATCCCGGCGACTACACCCAAGGCCAGTTATGGCTCATGAACGGCAACCCCGTCACGCCCAATACCGCGCTGTTGGTGTATCGGCTCAGCGAAGGAAATAAAGGGGCATTGACCACGCTGAACGGTTATCACCTGAGCAACGAATTGCGCCTGATCGGCCGCAAGACATTACTGTTGCTACAAGTCGGTCCCAACTGGTTGTCTGCCGACGGCAAAGTTCACGAGGACGCCCCGCCCGCCTTGCCGGTAGCACAAAGTACGCTGACGTCCTCGCGTTATGCCTTTACGGTGGCCGCAGGTTTCCCCGAAGGAGAAACCTGGCGTTACATGCGTAGTGAATACCCGCCACTGTTCAGTCTGTTGATGTTCTTCGGCCTGGTGTCAGGTTCGATCGGGCATGTGCTGCAGAAGCGCTCGATGTCGCCCAGCCGTGAAATGCAGCGGGCGCTGGAGGCAGCAGAATTCATTCCTTACTTTCAGCCCGTGGTGCATGGCGACAATAAACTGTGGTCCGGCACCGAAGTATTGATGCACTGGAAACATCCCAGGGAAGGCCTGGTGCGTCCGGATCTGTTCATCCCGTTTGCCGAACATTCCGGTCTGATCGTGCCGATGACCCGCTCGCTGATGCAACAGACCGCCACATTGCTGGCGCCCTTGTCGGCATCGTTCGAGGGGCCATTCCACATTGGCATCAACATCACCGCCAGTCATTGCCGGGATCTTGCGCTTGTCGAAGACTGCCGTGAATTCCTCAGTGCCTTTGCACCGGGCAGTGTCCATTTAGTGCTGGAGTTGACCGAGCGCGAACTGGTCGAACCGACAGCCATTACCCTGCAGTTGTTCGAACAGCTTCGCGCGCTGGGCGTGATGATCGCCATCGACGACTTTGGCACCGGCCATTCAAGCCTCGGTTACTTGCGTCAGTTCAATGTGGACTTCCTGAAAATCGACCAGAGCTTTGTCGCCATGATCGGTGTCGATGCCCTCTCCCGGCACATTCTGGACAGCATCATCGAACTCTCGGCCAAACTCGATCTGGGTATCGTCGCTGAAGGTGTGGAAACCGAGGAGCAAAGTGACTATTTGACCGCCCATGGCGTGAACTTTCTGCAAGGTTATCTGTTCGGTCGACCGATGCCCGGAGCAGAATTCATTAGTGCATTAAGTGATCATTAACTAGCCACGTTAAGCGCCGAGATCATGATGATGCGCACCAAATTGAATCAAAAGACTACTCTTGTTACATGAAGAAAAAGTCAGGATTTACTCTTGGCCATTTAACTACTACAATTTTTCATACCTGTGCAAAATCGGCAGGCGTACCATTATCACCGAGTCGCTTCAAGGCTCTTGGCTTATAGCTTTGTTTGCGGTTGGTTTCAGCCAAACACACTATTGGAGTAAAGATATTGTCCAGACTCGCTGAATTCCGTGCAGCTGAAAAGGCCCTTCAAGAACAGCTCAAGCAGTTGGAATCGCTGAAGAACGATGCCGGGCTCAAGAAAGAAATCGAATTCGAAGAAAAGCTCCAGGGGCTGATGAAAACCTACGGTAAGAGCCTGCGCGACATCATCGCCATCCTCGACCCGCACCCGGCGAAATCCGGCCTGCAGCAGGCAACAGCCCCTAAAACCCGCCGCGCTCGCGTAGTCAAGGTTTATCAGAACCCGCACACCGGTGAACTGATTGAAACCAAGGGCGGCAACCACCGCGGCCTGAAAGCCTGGAAGGAACAATACGGTGCAGCCACCGTTGACTCCTGGCTGCGTGCCTAAGCGCTCACGGTAATAAAAAAAGCCCTGCCAATGCAGGGCTTTTTCATGGATGCCGTCTAAAATGCGACGATAGTCGCCGATCAACTCGCTATAGACTTACTAACTTTGTGCTTAATCCGTTTGGCTATCTAAAAATCCGGGCCATGCTCAAAAGCGTGGGCGCAGAAACCTTAAACTAAAGTTTCAAGCTGTTTCGAGCTGCCTCTATGTCGCCCTGACTTGCCTTATAAACCTCAGCCTGCCCCGCGCAGGAAAGAACATAGGCTTTATCGCCGTCCACTGCGGCGACCAATGTTTGAGACAACACATGTCGACCGTTCTGGGTAATGGTGCAGGTAGTTTCCAGCGCCGATAACCGGCTCAAGGCAGTAGGATGAATTTTGTTGCAGACGCTCTGATAGCCGCCCTGAAAAAAGTCCTTCTGCACGGACTTGCGCATTTCCAGTAACACACCTTCCAGATTCACCTGATGACCGCTTTCCACTTGAGTCATGGTCAACTCCATCACCATTACCGGTGTCCCGTCCTGGTCGTTTTTTACCGCGCGCTGCCGGGAAACCTGAGGCTTGGCCTCGTCTTGCGGAACGGTCTCGACAGTCCATCCATTGGGCCAGGTCACGACCGGAGCTTCTGCATCAGCACGGGTAACACCTGAAAGCAGACACATCAGGATGAACATCAATTGACAGGGTCGGATCATTGTAATGAACACTCACGGATTGAGCCGCGAAGTCTGAGCTTCACTCGCCCGGCAGGCAAGCCTGCGGTTTTGGTTTGGTGATGCCTGGGCCCTTGCGTATCATTGTGAACATTCTTGGAATTTCCGGAGGGCCCATGAGCCTGCACGAACTCAATACATTTCCTGGTGTGACCGCCCAACCTGACACCGCCACCCAGAAGTTCGTCTTCAACCACACCATGCTGCGGGTCAAGGACATCACCCGGTCGCTGGATTTCTACACCCGCGTCCTGGGTTTCTCGCTGGTGGAAAAGCGTGATTTCCCGGAAGCCGAGTTCAGCCTGTACTTCCTGGCGCTGGTCGATAAAAACCAGATCCCGGCCGATGCCGCTGCCCGCACCGAGTGGATGAAATCGATCCCCGGCATTCTCGAACTGACCCACAACCACGGCACCGAGAACGACGCGGATTTCGCCTACCACAACGGCAACACCGACCCGCGCGGCTTCGGCCATATCTGCATCTCGGTGCCAGACATCCGCGCCGCGTGCGAACGTTTTGAAGCCCTGGGCTGCGATTTCCAGAAACGCCTGAATGACGGTCGCATGAAGAGCCTGGCGTTCATCAAGGACCCGGATGGCTACTGGGTCGAAATCATTCAGCCGGCACCGTTGTAAGAAGATCGCAGCCTTCGGCAGCTCCTACAAAAGCCAAGCCAGGCTCGATTCTGTAGGAGCTGCCGCAGGCTCGGGCCGCGTTCGGACGATCTTTTGATCCACCCACAAAAAACCCCATGATCACTCATGGGGTTTTGTGTTTTCAGGGGCGGCGTTTATGCCGGCGCCGAAGTTCGGATCAAGTGATCGAATGCGCTCAGGGAAGCCTTGGCGCCCTCGCCTACTGCAATCACGATCTGCTTGTACGGCACGGTGGTCACGTCGCCGGCCGCGAACACGCCGGGGATCGACGTCTCACCACGGGCATCGACGATGATCTCGCCGCGCGGCGACAGCTCGATGGTGCCTTTGAGCCAATCGGTATTAGGCAACAGACCGATCTGCACAAAGATCCCTTCCAGCTCGACAGTGCGCAACTCATCCGACTGACGATCCTTGTAGCGCAGGCCGTTGACCTTCTGGCCATCACCGGTCACTTCAGTGGTTTGCGCACTGGTGATCACGGTGACGTTCGGCAGGCTGTGCAACTTGCGCTGCAACACCGCATCGGCACGCAGTTGCACGTCGAACTCCAGCAGGGTTACGTGGGACACGATCCCGGCCAGGTCGATGGCCGCTTCGACGCCGGAGTTGCCGCCACCGATCACCGCCACACGCTTGCCTTTGAACAGCGGACCGTCACAGTGCGGGCAGTACGCCACGCCCTTGTTGCGGTATTGCTGCTCACCCGGAACGTTCATTTCACGCCAGCGCGCGCCGGTGGCGAGGATCACGGTCTTGGCTTTCAAGGACGCGCCGCTGGCGAAGTGGATTTCGTGCAGCTCGCCATTTTTGCCCGGCACCAGTTTGTCGGCGCGCTGCAGGTTCATGATGTCCACGTCGTACTGCTTGACGTGTTCTTCCAGGGCCACGGCCAGTTTCGGCCCTTCGGTTTCCTGTACGGAGATGAAGTTCTCGATGGCCATGGTGTCGAGCACCTGGCCACCAAAACGTTCAGCCGCCACGCCGGTGCGAATGCCTTTACGAGCGGCGTAAATTGCCGCTGAAGCACCGGCCGGGCCACCGCCGACGACCAGCACGTCAAAGGCTTGTTTGGCGCTGATCTTCTCGGCCTGACGCTCGATGCCGCTGGTGTCGATCTTGGCGAGGATTTCTTCCAGACCCATGCGACCTTGGCCAAAGTTCACACCGTTCAGGTAAACGCTTGGCACGGCCATGATCTGGCGCTCGTCAACTTCGGTCTGAAACAGCGCGCCGTCGATGGCAACGTGGCGGATGTTCGGGTTCAGCACGGCCATCAGGTTCAGCGCCTGAACCACATCCGGGCAGTTCTGGCAGGACAGCGAGAAGTAAGTCTCGAAGTTGAACTCGCCTTTGAGCGAGCGGATCTGCTCGATAACGTCGGCACTGGCTTTCGATGGGTGGCCGCCGACTTGCAGCAAGGCCAGCACCAGCGATGTGAATTCGTGGCCCATCGGGATGCCGGCGAAACGCAGGCTGATATCGGCTCCCGGGCGATTGATCGAGAACGATGGTTTACGCGCATCGTTACCGTTGTCGAGCAAAGTAATCTGGGTGGAAAGACTGGCAACGTCTTTGAGTAACGCGAGCATTTCCTGGGATTTCGCACCGTCGTCGAGGGATGCAACGATCTCGATCGGCTGGGTGACCCGTTCCAGGTACGATTTCAACTGGGCTTTAAGATTGGCGTCCAACATACGGGCGATTTCCATGTATTTGTTAAAAAGAAGTCGAAAAAAAACGCCCGAGCGAATCTCGCCCGGGCGTTTTTATAGGGCGGTGCAGCTTACTTAGGAGGTGCGGAGTTCCGCCCTGATGAAGCGCGTCACAGACTTAGATCTTGCCGACCAGGTCCAGGGACGGAGCCAAAGTGGCTTCGCCTTCTTTCCACTTGGCTGGGCACACTTCGCCCGGGTGAGCAGCGACGTATTGAGCGGCCTTGATTTTGCGCAGCAGTTCGGAAGCGTCACGACCTACACCGCCATCGTTGAGTTCAACGATTTTGATCTGGCCTTCAGGGTTGATCACGAAGGTGCCACGGTCAGCCAGGCCAGCTTCTTCGATCAGCACGTCGAAGTTGCGGGAGATGACATGAGTCGGGTCGCCGATCATGGTGTACTGGATTTTGCCGATGGCTGGCGAAGTGTTGTGCCAGGCAGCGTGGGCAAAGTGGGTATCGGTGGAAACGCTGTAAATCTCGACGCCCAGTTTTTGGAACTCGGCGTAGTTGTCAGCCAGGTCTTCCAGTTCGGTCGGGCAAACAAAGGTGAAGTCAGCTGGGTAGAAGAAAACGACCGACCACTTGCCTTTCAGGTCAGCGTCCGACACGTGTACGAAGTCGCCGTTTTTGAAGGCGTTAGCTTTGAACGGTTTAACTTGGCTGTTGATGATAGGCATCGGTGACTCTCCGTCAGGGGTTAAGAAGTTGATGTGGTGAATCCTACCCACCCGATCGCCGGTTGGCTCATTGGCAAACCTGATGCTGCTGATTTGTTTTCGCTATTAGCCGAGCGTATTAATAGAAGAAAACGTGATCTACAGCGCCAACGGCTTTTCAGCGATTCGGGTCATCCCGAGAAACGGGCTGGCTTCAACATAGCGCATGGCTGACTTCATATCCTTCCAGCCCACGTAATTCATCAACGACTTCAAATCCCAACCGCTCTGATGGGCCCAGGTGGCGAAGCCACGACGCAGGGAGTGACTGGTGTAGTGCTCGGCCGCAATGCCGGCGCGCTCCAGTGCCTGGCGCAGCAACGGGATCACGCTATTGGCGTGCAAGCCCTCCTCGCTCAAATGGCCCCAGCGATCGATGCCACGAAACACGGGGCCACGGACCAACACGGCTTCGGTCATCCATTCGATATAGGCCTGCACCGGACACAGGCGCTGCAAGGCGGGTGCCTGGTAAGTCTGCCCGAGGTTCTCGCGATCGCTCTTGCTGCGTGGCAGGTAGAGGGTGATGCCTGAGCCGGCGCTGGCTTGTACATGCTCAATCTGCAGGCGGCACAGCTCATCGCTACGAAAACCACGCCAGAAGCCCAGCAGGATCAACGCGGTGTCGCGCTTGGCTCTCAGCAATCCCGCTCGATCGCCCTGCGCCCTTGCGGATTGCGCTTCCTGCTCCAGCCAGGCGATCACTTGCTCCAGATGCTGCAACTGCAACGGCTCAGCCTGTTTTTCCTGGGCCGGGTGCAACGCGCGAATGCCTTTGAACACTTTGCGCACCACGGGCGCCTTGGTCGGATCGGCGAAACCCTGGCTGTTGTGCCACTGGGCTAGCGCGGACAAGCGCAACTTCAAGGTATTGATCGACAGCACGCCCGCATGTGCAACCAGGTATCGCGCAACGCTATCGCTGGTCGCCGGCAGGAACCCGCCCCAACTGACTTCGAAATGCTCGATGGCCGCACGATAGCTGCGACGGGTGTTGTCGCGGGTAGCGGCTTGCAGGTAGCGATCCAGATCGGTCATGGGCTCAGTGCTCGAAAACGTACCGCGTTGGCGATTGAAAACCCGGTCTACAGCTGATCACACGGGGTAATACCAGTATATCCCGTATGAGTTATCACAAGTTTTTAACTTTATTCACGGCATGGTACATTGCTCATATTAGTGGTACGTACCACAGTATCAAATCGTAGGAGAACACATGGCACGTGGCGGCGTAAACAAGGCACTGGTGCAAGCGGCACGCTCGGCAATCCTCGCCCGGGGCGAACACCCGAGCATCGACGCAGTGCGGATCGAAATGGGCAATACCGGCTCGAAAACCACGATCCATCGCTATCTGAAAGAGCTCGATGACGGTGCCGAACCCGCGCCAGCACCTTCCGAACCGATCGATGATGAGCTGACAGCGCTGGTGGCGCGGCTGGCGCAACGCCTGAAAGAACAGGCGCAAGAACCCATCGACCAGGCACGCGCGCAGTTCGAGCAACAACGAAAAGAACTGGAAACCCAGCTGCACGAGGCCCGCGAGGCCAATACCGAATTGCAGCAGCAATACGAAATT
Organism: Pseudomonas sp. Pseusp18; assembly: GCF_059506005.1. NCBI lineage: Bacteria > Pseudomonadati > Pseudomonadota > Gammaproteobacteria > Pseudomonadales > Pseudomonadaceae > Pseudomonas > Pseudomonas sp. Pseusp18. The sequence goes on along the minus strand of NZ_CP169240.1, from coordinate 2,980,512 downwards.
CAAAGCCTGGCGCTGACCCAGGAATCGGCGGAACTGCACGACACCCGCTCGATGCTGCAAACCGAGCAAACCCGCAACGCCGGATTGAACCAGGCATTGGCGGATTTCGAATTGCGCTTGCAGGACAAGGACGAGCAGATCCGCTCGCTGGAAGAAAAACACCTGCACGCCCGTGAAGCGCTGGAGCACTATCGCAACGCCGTCAAAGATCAGCGCGAGCAGGAACAGCGACGCCATGAAGGCCAGGTACAACAGATTCAGATGGAGTTGCGTCAGGCCCAGCAAAGCGCTCTGGTACGCCAGGATGAAATCACCCAACTGCATCGCGACAACGAGCGTTTACTGACCGAAAACCGGGGCACGCTGCGGGAGTTGAGCCTGTTGCAGGAGCAACTCAAGCACACCAACAGCCGACAGGATCAGTTACTGGAACAGGTCACCCGCATCGACAGCGAACGCACCCTCCTCCAGGAACGCTTGCGCATTGCCTTGCTGGAAAGCCAGTCGCTCAAGCAGAACATTGACGAGCAGTCGCACATCAACAAAGCGCTGGAAGTTGAAATGATCAAGTTGCAGGCAAGCCTGGATGAAAGCGTGCGCCTGGCCGCTGTCGTTGCGACAGCGCCAGACACATCAGCGCCACAGAAGAACGATTAACCCGCGACCGGCGTGCGCATGGTGACGAACTCTTCGGCGGCGGTCGGATGCACGCCGATGGTTTCGTCGAAGTCGCGCTTGGTCGCGCCCGCTTTCAGGGCGATCGCCAACCCTTGCACGATCTCACCAGCGTCCGGGCCGACCATGTGGCAACCCAGGACCTTGTCGGTCTTGGCGTCCACCACCAGTTTCATCAAGGTGCGTTCCTGGCATTCGGTCAGGGTCAGCTTCATCGGCCGGAAACGGCTTTCGAAGATCACCACATCGTGCCCGGCCTCGCGCGCTTCTTCTTCAGTCAGCCCGACAGTGCCGATGTTCGGCAAGCTGAACACGGCAGTCGGGATCATCTTGTAATCCACCGGGCGATATTGCTCAGGCTTGAACAAGCGCCGCGCCACGGCCATGCCTTCGGCCAGAGCAACCGGCGTGAGTTGTACCCGACCAATCACATCACCGAGGGCCAGGATCGACGGTTCTGCGGTTTGATACTGTTCATCGACCTCGACAAAACCTTTCTTGTCGAGTTTGACTCCAGTGTTTTCCAACCCCAGGTTGTCGAGCATCGGACGCCGACCGGTGGCGTAGAACACGCAATCCGCCTCCAGCTCACGACCATCCTTGAGCGTCGCCTTCAGACTGCCATCGGCCTGTTTATCGATACGCTCGATGTCGGCATTGAATTGCAGGTCCATGCCGCGCTTGGTCAACTCTTCCTGCAAATGTTTGCGCACTGCGCCGTCGAAGCCACGCAGGAACAGATCACCGCGATACAGCAGCGTGGTCTCGGCGCCCAGCCCGTGGAAAATCCCGGCAAACTCCACCGCAATGTAACCACCACCGACCACCAGAACGCGCTTGGGCAGCTCTTTAAGGAAGAACGCCTGGTTGGAGCTGATGGCATGCTCGTGCCCCGGAATCTCCGGGATCTGCGGCCAGCCACCGGTGGCAATCAAGATGTTTTTGGCGGTGTAACGCTCGCCATTGATCTCGACCTGATGCGGATCGACGATTTTCGCGTGACCTTCATGCAAGGCCACACCACTGTTGACCAGCAAATTGCGATAAATACCGTTCAGGCGATTGATCTCGCGATCCTTGTTGGCGATCAGCGTCGCCCAGTCGAACGTTGCTTCACCCGGAGTCCAGCCAAAACCTTGCGATTGCTCGAAGTCTTCGGCGAAGTGCGCGCCGTACACCAGCAGTTTTTTCGGCACACAGCCAACGTTCACACACGTACCGCCCAGATAGCGGCTCTCGGCCACGGCGACTTTCGCACCAAAACCGGCCGCAAACCGCGCAGCCCGCACACCGCCAGAACCGGCACCAATCACATATAGGTCAAAATCGTAGGCCATTTCTATCTCCTCGGCAGGACACCAGCATACCTGCGAGCGCCCTTTGGGCAAGCGTTGCAAACTATTTGGGGCCGAAAAATGAAAAAGCCACCCGAAGGTGGCTTTTCAGTACAAGCAGGTCAGGCGCTATCAGTAAGCCTTGCCAGTCTTGTAGAAGTTCTCGAAGCAGAAGTTGGTCGCGTCGATGTAGCCTTCGGCGCCACCGCAGTCGAAACGCTTGCCTTTGAACTTGTAGGCCATGACGCAGCCGTTTTGCGCTTGCTTCATCAGGGCGTCGGTGATCTGGATTTCGCCGCCCTTGCCTGGCTCGGTCTGTTCGATCAGGTCGAAGATGTCCGGGGTCAGGATGTAACGGCCGATGATCGCCAGGTTCGACGGTGCATCTTCAGGTTTTGGCTTCTCGACCATGCTGTGAACGCGATAGATGTCGTCGCGAATCATCTCGCCGGCAATCACGCCATACTTGTTGGTTTCTTGAGGATCGACTTCCTGGATGGCCACGATCGAGCAGCGGAACTGCTTGTACAGCTTGACCATCTGGGTCAGTACGCCGTCGCCTTCGAGGTTGACGCACAAGTCGTCCGCCAGTACTACGGCGAAAGGTTCGTCGCCAATCAGTGGACGACCGGTCAGGATCGCGTGGCCCAGGCCTTTCATTTCGGTCTGGCGAGTGTAGGAGAACGAGCACTCGTCGAGCAGTTTACGGATGCCGACCAGGTATTTCTCCTTGTCAGTGCCCTTGATCTGGTTTTCCAGCTCGTAGCTGATGTCGAAGTGGTCTTCCAGGGCGCGTTTGCCGCGGCCGGTAACGATGGAGATTTCGGTCAACCCGGCATCCAGTGCTTCTTCGACGCCGTACTGGATCAGTGGCTTGTTTACCACCGGCAGCATTTCTTTGGGCATGGCTTTAGTCGCTGGCAGGAAGCGAGTACCGTAACCGGCTGCTGGGAACAAGCATTTCTTGATCATATAAGTCCTTGAAAGGGCTGTGTGTACGAGTTTCGGCGCAGTCTAATCAGGCGGCGTGCACCTTACAATGCCCCGCACTGGCTAACCGACGCCATCATAGAGAAATATTCTGATGGATAGTTCCGCAGATAAGCTGCACAACCTCTTATAGATAGCAGAGATCGACGATCTGCGCGGCCATCAGTCTAGCGACAATCTGCCCCACCCTACACCCATCGGCACCCGTTGAGGGCATTTGACGCTATCATTGCGCACCTGAACCAGCCAACGAGGCAGATAGATGTCGGCAGCAAAAAGCGTCAACGGGTACCTGATCAATCAGGCGAAAGACGGCCAGTGGTGGATAGACAGCGTCGGCGGCGAGAATATTGCCGGGCCGTTCCCTACAGAAGCGTTGGCGATTGAAGTGGCATCGGTGTTGCAGGATCAACCCGCAGCACCCAAGCGGCGCGGCAAGGACAAGCCTTGAGCTGAACCTGGCGCGACCGCAGCCCTGTCTTTGCACAGGGCTTTTTTGTGAATGCCTGCAACGAAGTGGCCAATCGCTATAACCTTTCGTTGCAGCCGCTGTCATAGCGTTTAGCCCCCATCACTGACGACGACCACGACATGAAAAAATTCTTGCCACTGATTGCGGTACTGGCCCTGAGTGGCTGCGCCACGTCCGAAACGACTTACCTGAAAAATGGCGAGCAAGGCCTGACCATCGACTGCTCCGGAGAAGCCAACGCCTGGGCCAGTTGCTACGAAAAAGCCGATGCCTCTTGCGCCGGCACCGGCTATCGGATTGTCGGTACCGACGGTACACCTTCGACCAAGGAAAGCGACAAAACCCTGGGCGTCGACGTCGGCAATTACAAGAACCGCAGTGTGGTGGTGGTCTGCAAGTAGGGCACCCAATGCCCTACATATGGATTTCGGCGAACTTGATCCCGAGCCCGCGTACGGTCTCGATCAAATCGTCGAGGCGGCTGAAGGACTCGACTTCATCGTTGTCATCCACCAGGAAAAAACTGCGCCCGGCGCTTTTCTTGAAAAATACGATCCACTCCCCCGGATTCGCCGGGTTCTGAATCACATGGGTGGCAGAGATATGACCCTCTGCGTGGCGCTCCCGCACCTGCTCTCGTTTCATGCTCGACTCCAGAAATGACAATGCCGTCAAAGTGCGACTTTGACGGCATCGATGCTGACCGGGGGTAGTCTATCAGCCGGAAATGCACGCGGTGGCGGCATTGCGTACATCCCATGGGCGCAACGGCACATTGGAGATGCGCTCATGCAGCTTGATGCTGCTGCCACCGGAGCGGTCTTCAATATCAAACACCGCTGCCGGCCCCGAGGAGAACTTCTGCGGCACAATAACCCGCATGCCATCCTTTTGCGGCTCGACTTGCAAGGCCCCACGGCTACTGGCCAACTTCTCGGTCAGGCACTGGGCGTACTCATGGGGTTTCTTGCCTGAAATCACGTTCATGGTAGGCAACGACGCAGTGATGTCCGAGACCGTCGCACATCCACCCACTGCCAATGCAAACGGTACGACCAGAACACCCCATTTCATATGAAACCTCCGATAAAGACCCTCCGACAGCACAAATGCTGTTTTTCTCCAAGGCTCCCTGCTTTTATCGCTCATAGAATTCCAAATAACTGTTTTTAATTGTCAAAGCGGACCCCGACAGCCAGATAATAACCTGTTCGGGCTGATAAACTGCGCCAATCGCCCATGCTATCGTTTTGATTTTGTAGAAAAAGCCCTTCTGGAGGCGCCTCATGAAATTTATCCACCAGCGCGAGCACCTCAACGAAGACGACATCGTCGTCATTCAGTGCTCCCAAATGTGCAACATCCGCTTGATGAACGACGCCAACTTCCGCAGCTTCAAGAACGGCGGCCGTCACACGTATCACGGTGGCGCATTCGACACCTTCCCGGCCCGGATCACCGCGCCGAGCACCGGTTTCTGGAACATCACCATCGACACGGTCAACCGCCGGCCGATCAGCGTGACCCGCAAGCCGACCCTGACGCACTCGATCAAGATCATCCGCCGCTCCAGCTCGAAGCTGAGCTGAACCCACACCAGAACAGGCAGGTATGACCGTGGCCCAGACGACCAAATACGTCATCAAATACAAACTCAACGGCGAACGTCGCTTCGAATTCGCCCAGCTTGAAAACGGCACCGCGGAAGAAGCCAAGGCTGCGCTGGACAAGCTGCATGGCCAGAGCGAAGACGTCATCAGCGAGATCAGCGTCAGCAAAGCGCTGTAACGCGATCTGGAGCGACAACATGGACGTCTGCTCCCCTCGCGAATTCGACCGCAAGCGCCGGAGTGCCCGCGCTCGCAACGCTCTCTAAACTGGCCGCCTCGACCTTTTGGTCAAGGAGTCAGAACCCTTGTTTACCGATCCGATTCACCACGATGCCCTCGACTGGGGCGCGCTTACGCAGCAACTCGACCAGGATGGCTGCGCGATCATCAAATCGCTTTTAAGCCATAAGACCTGCGATGAAATAAGCGCCCTGTACGACTGCCCCGAACCCTTTCGCTCGAAAGTGGTGATGGCGCGCCACGGTTTTGGCCGTGGCGAGTACAAATACTTCAGATACCCGCTGCCGGATCCGGTGGCCCGGTTGCGCAGCGCGCTCTACCCTCGACTGGTTCCCATCGCCAATCGCTGGTACGAATGCATGGATTTGCCGACCCGCTTCCCCGAATCCCACGAAGCGTTTCTACAACGCTGCCATGCCGCCGGTCAGGAGCGCCCGACACCTTTATTGCTGCAATACGGCCCGCAGGACTACAACTGCCTGCATCAGGATCTGTACGGCGAACACGTGTTCCCCCTGCAAGTGGCGATTCTGCTGTCAGAACCGGGAGAGGACTTTACCGGTGGCGAATTTGTGCTGACCGAACAACGCCCACGGATGCAATCGCGCCCGCAAGTCATCGGACTGAAGAAAGGTGACGCGTTGATTTTTGCCGTGAATCAGCGCCCGGTTAAAGGCGTTCGCGGCTATTACCGCGTGACCCTGCGTCATGGGGTGAGTCGCCTGCACAGTGGAAAACGGCATACCCTTGGAATCATCTTTCACGATGCGTTATGAGCCCATGAGCCCGATCACCTTCGATCTGTTTACCGACGCCGAACCTGAGCAGCAGCCCAGGCGCGAGCAGATCGGCGAACAATCCTACGTCCTCAGGGGCTTTGCCCTGCCCTGGCTTGACCGGTTACTACCGGCGCTGGAGGCTGTTCTGACAGCGGCGCCGTTTCGGCAGATGGTCACGCCCGGTGGCTTTACCATGTCGGTGGCCTTGAGCAGTTGCGGCACCTGGGGCTGGACCACCGACCGCAACGGCTACCAATACACCCGCAACGATCCGCAGACCGGCGCGCCCTGGCCTGAAATGCCCGAGGTGTTTTTCGAACTGGCCCAGGCGGCGGCGCGAGAGGCAGGGTTTATGGCGTTCGTACCTGATTCCTGCCTGATCAACCGCTATGTTCCCGGGGCCAGGATGTCGTTGCATCAGGACAAAAACGAAAACGCCTACACTGCCCCCATCGTGTCGGTGTCTTTGGGATTGCCGGCGACGTTCCTGTTTGGCGGCTTCGAACGCAGCGCCAAAAGCCAGCGGGTGCCGCTGTTTCACGGTGATATCGTGGTTTGGGGCGGTGTGGACCGTTTGCGTTACCACGGCGTATTGCCGATCAAGGAAGGCCAGCATCCGCGGCTGGGCGAACAGCGGATCAATTTCACTTTTCGTACCGCGGGATGAAGCATTCGAATTCGACCGCAAGACCCGGAGTGTGGCGTCTCTACCGGCTGGTTAATCTGCATGAAACGGGTCAACGGACATGAAGCCATGACAACTCAATCGCCAACAATCGCCACCGAAAACGATCCTCGCTGGGCCGCCGTGGTCGCGCGCGATCCACGTGCCGACGGGCAGTTTGTGTATGCGGTGAAAACCACCGGTATCTACTGCCGCCCCAGCAGCCTGGCACGCCTGCCGAAACCGCAGAACGTCGAATTCTTCGACACGGCCGAGCAAGCTCAGGCGGCGGGTTATCGCCCCAGCAAACGGGCCGCGAAAGATCACAGCGACGTCGCCGCGCAACACGCCGCGACCGTGGCCGCCGCGTGCCGTCAAATCGAATCCGCCGAAACGTTACCGGCGTTGAATGAACTGGCGGATGCAGCCGGTTTGAGCAGTTTCCACTTCCACCGCGTGTTCAAGGCCATCACCGGCCTGACGCCCAAGGGCTACGCCACCGCCCATCGTTCACGCAAGGTTCGCGAGCGCCTGACCGATGGCGGCACGGTTACCGATGCGCTGTATGACGCCGGATTCAATTCCAACAGCCGTTTCTATGAGGCGGCGGATCAATTGCTCGGCATGACACCCGGGGACTATCGCGCGGCCGGGCAGAACAACGACATTCGCTTTGCCGTCGGCCAGTGCTCTCTGGGAGCGATTCTGGTGGCACAAAGTGAGCGCGGAGTCTGCGCGATTCTGCTGGGCGACGACCCGCATCAACTGGTCTGCGACCTGCAGGACAAGTTTCGCCGCGCCAACCTGATTGGCGCCGATCATGAGTTCGAGCAGTTGATCGCCAAGGTCGTCGGCTTTATCGAAGCCCCGGCCCTCGGCCTGGATTTGCCGCTGGATGTACGCGGCACAGCGTTTCAAGAGCGGGTATGGCAAGCCCTGCGGGAGATTCCCGTCGGCAGCACCGCCAGTTACGCCGATATCGCTCAGCGCATCGGCGCACCGAAAGCCATGCGCGCCGTGGCCCAGGCCTGTGGCGCGAATAGTTTGGCGGTGGCGATCCCTTGCCATCGCGTGGTGCGCAGCGACGGCAACCTGTCGGGCTATCGCTGGGGCGTGGAGCGCAAGCGTCAGTTGCTGGAGCGCGAAAACGCGTCCGGGTCCTGAATGCCGATATAGACCGCTACGGACTCCGGGCCGGTGTAGACCTCGAAGTCCGTGGCGAACTTGCGGCGAACCTGCGGGTTGTCCTCGAAGTAGGCCCAGATAAAGCCCCAGGCCTGAATGACGCTATCGGGCATCGCTCCTTTTGCGCTGAACACCAGGTAATCGCCGCCCTCAACCTGAATCTGCGCAAAGCCCTCGGAGGGTGCGGTGACCGCCACTCCCGCGGTCACATCGAAGTGGCCCGACGCGTCGGACTCGTAGTTGGAATACACGCCGTACATAAAGGAATCCGGTTGTTTGTGGGCGATCTTGTCGAAAATATCCTCGACGAAAAACCGTTCCCACATAGGGCCGATACGTGCGGTATCCGGCTGCTGCTCTGCGGCATTGCGGGTTCGCACCTGCAAACCCGAGACGCTGAAGGGCTGCACTTCGCGCAGTTTTACATCCATTGCACGATATTTCCTTGTCGCTTCAGTTTGTCTGTTTGATGGGTACCGAGACGCTCAACGATTGACGTCGACCACCACCCGGCCGCGCAACTGCCCGGCAAGCAAGCGCGGCGCGGCGTCGATGGCTTCGCTCAAGCCGATTTCGTGGCTGATCAGCGGTAGCAAGGCGAAATCCAGGTCCTTGGCCAGGCGATTCCAGGCCAGTATCCGCCGGGCTTTGGGTTGAGTCACGCTGTTGATCCCGGCCAGGGTCACGCCGCGCAATATGAACGGTGCGACGGAAGCCGGAAAGTCCATGCCCTGGGCCAGACCGCAGGCGGCGACGGTGCCGTTGGCCTTGGTGCTGGCGCAAGCGTTGGCCAGTGTGTGGCTGCCGACCGAGTCGATCACCGCCGCCCAACGCTCCTTGGCCAACGGTTTGCCCGGCTCCGACAACGTGGCGCGATCGATGATTTCACTGGCGCCCAAGTGCTTGAGGTAGTCGTGTTCGGAGGTGCGGCCAGTGGATGCCACCACGCGGTAGCCGAGTTTGCTCAGCAGCGCGATGGCGAAACTGCCTACACCGCCGTTGGCGCCCGTCACCAACACCTCGCCCTGCTCGGGAGTCACGCCATTGTGTTCCAGTGCCAGGATGCTCAGCATCGCCGTGTAGCCGGCCGTGCCAATGGCCATCGCTTGCGCGGCGGTGAATGCCTTGGGCAGCGGGATCAGCCAGTCGCCATTCAGACGAGCTTTCTGCGCCAGCCCGCCCCAGTGTCCTTCACCCACACCCCAGCCATTGAGCAGGACTTGATCACCGATCTTGTAGTCCGGATGACTGCTGACTTCGACAGTGCCCGCCAGATCGATCCCCGGCACCATCGGGAATTTGCGCACCACCGGGCTGCTGCCGGTGATCGCCAGGCCATCCTTGAAATTCAATGTGCTGTAAGCCACACGCACCGTCACATCGCCCTCGGGCAATTGATCGTCAGCGATCTCTTGCAGCGTGGCCCGGTAACCGCTGTCGTCTTTGTCGATCAAAATGCCTTTGAACATCATTGCCTCCTGATGGAATCGCTCAGTTGTCGTGCTGTTGAAATAACACAGGGAACCCCATTACCGTACCCGACTTTAAGCCAATCCCCATCGGCTGGCGCCTTGCGGATCATCCTGTACGCATTAAAAACTCGACTGGCCTTGCGCCAGGCATTACTGATACATACTTGCTTCTACCGTCCCTGCCCTGTATCGACGTCGGAGAACACTGCACATGAACCAATGGCCAGACACCCGCATTCTTGACCTGCTCGGGATCGAGCTGCCGATCATCCAGGGCCCTTTGGCCGGCGCGACGACTTCGGCCATGGTGATTGCTGCGTGCAACGCTGGTGGCCTGGGTTCGATGCCTGCCGCGATGCTGAGCATCGAGCAGTTGCGCGAAGAACTGAAGACGATTCGCCAACACACCCAGCGCCCGTTCAACGTCAATTTCTTCTGCCACCAACCTCCGCCGCCGGATGAGCAGCGCGCCCGGGACTGGAAGAATCTGCTGGAACCGTACTACCGGGAATTGGGCGTCGACTTCGACGCACCGACGCCGGTGTCCAATCGCGCGCCGTTCGATAACGCGGCCTGCGAAGTGATCGAAGAGTTTCGCCCCGCAGTGGTGAGTTTTCACTTCGGCCTGCCGGAAAAGTCGCTGCTGGATCGGGTAAAAGCCACCGGGGCGAAAGTTCTCTCCTCGGCGACTACGGTCGAAGAAGCCATCTGGCTGGAGCAGCATGGCTGCGATGCGATCATTGCGATGGGTTACGAGGCTGGCGGTCACCGGGGCATGTTCCTCAGTGATGACTTGAGCAGCCAGGTGGGTACTTTCGCGCTGGTGCCGCAGGTCGTTGATGCGGTGAAAGTGCCGGTCATTGCGGCGGGCGGGATTGGCGATGCGCGGGGCGTCGCGGCAGCTTTCATGTTGGGTGCATCGGCGGTTCAGGTAGGTACGGCTTATCTGTTCACGCCAGAGGCCAAGGTCAGCGCGTCCCACCACAAGGCGTTGCGCACGGCCAAGGAAAGCGAGACAGCGGTCACCAACATTTTCACCGGGCGCCCGGCGCGCGGGATTCTCAATCGGGTGATGCGTGAACTCGGGCCGATGAGCGCCAAGGCACCGGCCTTCCCCTTGGCGGGCGGTGCGCTGATGCCATTGCGGGCCAAAGGGGAAGCGGATTTCAGCAACCTTTGGGCCGGGCAGGCGTTCACCCTGGGCGTTGAACTGAGCACGGCAGAGCTGACCCGGCGTTTGGCTGAGGAAGGATTGGCCAAATTGCTTCGCCGCTAATCAAGCTGCAACTAACAACAACCTGTGGCAAGGGAGCTTACCTGTGGCGAGGGAGCTTGCTCCCGTTCGGCTGCGAAGCAGTCGCGAGCTTTTGGGGCCGCTTCGCGACCCAACGGGAGCAAGCTCCCTCGCCACAGGTAAGCTTCCTTGCCATAAGTAAGCTCCCTTGCCACAAGTAAGCTCCCTCGCCACAGTTCGGTGCCAACCTTGCACTTTGCATCCGGCAAGTTCCGTTTACAGGCATTTCGCTATATATTCTGATATATAGCGTTTCACTCGCCTACCTCGGAGCCGTTTCATGACCATGCGTGCCTCACGTTTTGCCCCTGTGTGCCTGTTCAGCGTGTTCGCTTTCGGGTCCGCCCACGCGGATGAAGTCCAGGTCGCCGTTGCCGCCAACTTCACCGCGCCGATCCAGGCCATCGCTGCCGATTTCGAGAAAGACACCGGGCACAAACTGGTCACCTCCTTTGGTGCAACCGGCCAGTTCTATACCCAGATCAAGAACGGCGCGCCGTTCGAAGTGTTGCTCTCGGCGGATGACACCACTCCACAGAAACTCGAGACCGAAGGCGACACCGTCAAGGGTTCGCGCTTCACCTACGCCATCGGCACGCTGGCGCTGTGGTCGGCCAAGGAAGGTTATGTCGACGCCAAGGGCAAGGTTCTGAGCGACAACCAGTATCAGCATCTTTCCATCGCCAACCCGAAAGCCGCCCCATATGGCCTGGCTGCCACTCAGGTGCTGGCCAGGCAAGGCCTGACCGACAAGGTCAAAGACAAGATCGTTGAAGGCCAGAACATCACCCAGGCTTACCAATTCGTGTCCACCGGCAACGCCGAACTCGGTTTTGTGGCCTTGTCGCAGATCTACAAAGACGGCAAAGTGACCAGCGGTTCGGCCTGGATCGTTCCGGCCAACCTGCATGATCCGATCAAACAAGACGCGGTGATCCTCAACAAGGGCAAGGACAACCCGGCCGCCCAGGCATTGGTTGACTACCTCAAGGGGCCGAAAGCCGCCGCCGTCATCAAGTCCTATGGTTACCAACTCTAAATGACGCTATCGAGTGCCGATTACTCCGCGATCTGGCTGGCCCTGAAACTGGCGTCCCTGACCACGGTCATCCTGCTGATCATTGGCACTCCGATTGCGTTATGGCTGTCGCGCACCCAATCCTGGTTACGCGGCCCGGTCGGGGCGATCGTCGCCCTGCCCCTGGTGCTGCCACCCACGGTGATTGGCTTTTATTTACTGTTGGCTCTCGGCCCGAACGGGTGGATCGGCCACTTCACCCAATCGTTGGGGCTCGGCACCCTGACTTTCAGTTTTGCGGGGCTCTTGATCGGCTCGGTGCTGTACTCGATGCCGTTCGTGGTCCAGCCGCTGCAAAACGCATTTTCCGCCATCGGCACTCGCCCTCTGGAAGTGGCCGCCACCTTGCGCGCCAACCCCTGGGACACGTTCTTCAGCGTGATTGTGCCGCTGGCCCGTCCCGGTTTCATCACCGCGGCCATTCTCGGTTTCGCCCACACCGTCGGCGAGTTCGGCGTGGTGCTGATGATCGGCGGCAATATTCCCGACAAGACCCGCGTGGTCTCGGTGCAGATCTACGATCACGTCGAAGCCATGGAATATGCCCAGGCCCATTGGCTGGCCGGGGCAATGCTGGTGTTCTCCTTTGCAGTGTTGCTGGCGCTCTACTCCAGCCGTAAAACCAAAGCGGCCTGGAGCTGACCCATGATTCAAACGCGCTTGAAACTGAGCTATTCGGGATTTGCCCTGGATGTCGATCTTCAATTGCCCGGCCGCGGGGTGACTGCGCTTTATGGTCATTCCGGTTCGGGCAAAACCACCTGCCTGCGCTGTATCGCCGGCCTGGAGCAGGCTGAGCAGGGTTTTATCCAGGTCAACGATGAAGTCTGGCAGGACAGCGACAAGCGGATTTTCGTCCCGCCGCATAAACGCGCCCTGGGTTATGTTTTCCAGGAAGCCAGCCTGTTTCCCCATCTGTCGGTGCGGGCCAATCTTGAATTCGGCCTCAAGCGCATCCCTCGCCAACAGCGGCGGGTCGACATGGCGCATGCCACCGAACTGCTAGGGATTGGCCATTTACTCGAGCGCAATCCGCAGAATCTTTCCGGTGGCGAGCGCCAGCGTATCGGCATCGCCCGTGCCCTGCTCACCAGCCCCAAACTGTTGTTGATGGACGAGCCACTGGCGGCGCTCGATACCCAGCGTAAAAACGAAATCCTGCCGTACCTGCAACGGCTGCACGATGAGCTCGACATCCCAGTACTGTACGTCAGCCATTCCCAGGATGAAGTCGCGCGGCTCGCCGACCATCTCGTCCTGCTCAGCGACGGCAAGGCTTTGGCCAGCGGCGCCATCGGCGAAACCCTGGCCCGGCTCGATCTGCCGCTGGCGCTGGGCGATGACGCCGGCGTGGTGATCGAAGGGCACGTCAGCGCCTATGACGCCGACTACCAGCTGTTGACCTTGCAACTGCCCGACACCGACCTGAGCATTCGGGTCACCCACGCGCCGATGACCAAGGGCCAGGCATTACGCTGCAAGGTTCAGGCGCGGGATGTCAGCCTGAGCCTGCAAGGCGTCGAACAGAGCAGCATCCTCAATCGCCTGCCGGTCACGGTGATCAGTGAGATCGGCGCCGACAATGCCGCTCACGTACTGATCCGCCTGAATGCCGCCGGCACACCGCTGCTGGCGCGAATCACCCGCTACTCCCGGGATCAACTGGGCGTGCACCCCGGCCAGCAACTCTGGGCGCAGATCAAAGCGGTGGCGGTGCTGGCCTGAATCCGTCGCCGAGGCGTACTCAAAGGGGCACCGAACCGACGAACGACCCACCAGTTTTTTGCATGATTGCAACGGGCTTCTATGCTTGATCTGAACACGAATAGCTTCGGTGACGCCATGGAAGACATTTTCGTTGTGAAACGCTGCAACAAGATCATCGTTCATGGCCGCCGGGCCGGAGAAGTCGGTCATCCCCCGCCCGACGCCGCCGTCTGGTATCGCATCGTCGATACCCGCACTCGCGGCTTCATCGGTGACGGTTACGATCTTGAAGAGGACGCCAGGCGCGAATGTCGCAGGCTTAACGAGGCCAGTTCGCCGGTGTCGCACGGGTTGGCTTGACGCCGGCCACTTTCATTTTCCGGGTCTATACTTGAAGGAGCTGAAGGACCAGCGACCCATCGGCAGAAAGCTCGCTCCCCCGCGGGCTTTTTGTTGCCCTTTAGCCGATTTCCTTGAACGGAGGTGATTGTCATGTCCGAGAAAGAGTCTATCGCTACCCTGCTCACCCTGCTTGACTCCCGTCAGGCCCGCCTTGCTGCTGCGTGCAAGGAAATCGCCGACTGGGTCGATCATCAAGGGGGGCATCCGACAGCGCTCAGGATTCGTGACCGCTTGAACGACATCGAGAAGGACACGCCGCAGATTCGCAGCGCGTTGTCTGCACTCAAACATGTCGAGCCGCCACTGCCTCGGTTCAAATCAGGCGACCGCGTTATTTGAGCCAGGGACAGAGTCCAATTCAACACACCTGAGCGGTGACCTCTTCGTCACCGTGGTTATGCCTGCCTGCCAGACTCGCGCTACATCCCAACCCGGCCCAGTTTGCCGGGCTTTTTTTATTCGTGCCTTCGGCCATTTCACACCGTCTTCACAACCGAACTCCTACAGTTCACTTGCTCCTTTGAATAAATCCCCTGGCCCGCCCGCATGCGGGCCATTTTTTTGCCTGCCGTAACGCGAACGAACGCCCTCACCTGCCAGGTGTCGAACGCTTACACATCACGAAGGAGAATGTCCCATGGTCACTCACTTCAAAGTCGGCGGGCACCTGGCCTGCGGGCACAAAGGCAGCAACCTGACTTCCAGCAGCATATTGAACCGGGTGAAATGCAGAAGCTGCCGCAACACCGATGCGTACAAGGAAGCGCGCAAAGCCGAACGCAACGCCGCACGTCGGGCCGCACGCAAAGCCAAAGCCACCCATGCTGCCAATGACTGGCGCGCATCCTGGGTACAACGGCTGATCGAGATGCCCGGACTGCAACGGCTACCGCGTGGCTTTACTGGCCAGCCATTTGTATAGCTGACACGCCAGGCGTGAGGATTTCCTCTAGAAAATCGATAAACACATTGATCCGGCTGGATCCCCGGTGGTTGGGCAAGTACAGCGCGTTGATGCAGCTGCTCGCACTGCCGGGATTGACTTCGTAGTGTTCCAGCAATCGCGTCAGCCGGCCTGCGGCGACATCGTCGCGCACCAGCCAGTCGGCCAACAGGGTCACCCCGCCGCCGGCGATTGCCGCTTCGCGCAGGATGTCGGCGTTGTTGCTTTGCAGGCGGCCGTGCACATTGAGCTGGATGGTTTCCTTATCGCCCTGGAACGTCCAGCACTGGTGCGAACCAGCGTAATCAAAGCGCAGGCATTGGTGCTCGAGCAAGTCGCGAGGATGACACGGCGCCGTGTGGCGGCTCAGGTAATCCGGGCTGGCCACCACCCAGCGCTGGAAGGCCCCTACCCGTTTACTGACGATGTCTTCACTGACCACCGACGATCCCAGACGCACCGACACATCGATCTGTTCGCTCAGCAGGTCGCTGACCTGATCGCTCAACGACACGCTTATTTCCAGTCCCGGATGGCGCTCGAGCAATCGGCCCAGATGCGGCGCGATGATCCGCCGACCAAACTCGACGGGGACGCTGATCCGCAGGCGTCCTTGCGCCTCGCTGCCACGGTCGGCAACCACGGCATCGGCTTCGTCGATGGCGTCAAGAATCGCCACAGCCTTTTCGAAATAGGTTTGCCCGGCGACGGTCACGCTGGTGTTGCGTGTCGTGCGGTTAAGCAGACTGGCGCCCAGCTCGTTTTCCAGCCCCGCCACCTGGCGAGTGACCGAAGACGTCGAGATGCCGAGTTTGCGCGCCGCGGAGGAATAACCGCCGCAACGCACGGTTTCAACAAACATCTTCAATGCCAGCAACTTGTCCATAAGCGGAATCCGGTCAAAAGGGAACGGTGGTGATTGTGCATCACCGTTCGCCAACCGTCTTGTATGACGGTGCTTCACCGGATTCCCCGGCGCCTGGCGCTCAGGCATTGGCCTTGCGACCGAGGAACATCACCAAAGCCAGGGTCGGGAGCAATGCCACCGATGCGGCAGACAGGTTCCAGCCGAAGTGTTCGTAGAGCGGGCTCGCCACCAGCGATCCCAAGGCACCGCCAACGAAGATGCTGGTCATGTACACGGCGTTGAGTCGTGCCCGGCTGTGCGGGTCGATGGCGTACACCTCGCGTTGGCCCAGCACCATGTTCAGTTGCACGGCGAAATCCAGCAGCACCGCACACACCACCAGCCACAAGTAGCTGCTGCCGGGCAGCGCAGCGATCAACAATGAAGCCGGTGCCAGCAGCAGTGCGACCAGTGTTCCGCGGTGGCCGTGGCCGGCATCGGCCAAGCGTCCGGCAATCGGCGCAGCGACTGCACCTACCGCTCCGACCAGGGCAAAAATCGCCACCTGCGCCTGGCTGAAACCGTGGTGACGCATCAGCTCAATCGGCGCAAGCGTCCAGAACAGGCTAAAGCTTGCGAACAACAACCCTTGGTACAACGAACGTTGACGCAGCACCGGATGGCGACGAGCCAGGGTAAACACCGAGCCGATCAGCGCGGCATAAGTCGCCTGATGCGTCGGCACACGGCGCGGCAGCGCAGCCGCGGTGATCAGGGCGATGACGGCCATCAGTGCCGCCGCGCTGTAAAACACCCCGCGCCAGCCGAACACTTCCACCAGCAGGCTGGACAGCGGACGCGACAACAGAATGCCCAGCAGCAGCCCGCTCATGATATTTCCCACCACACGACCGCGCGTGGCTTCGGGTGCCAGATGCGCCGCCAATGGCACCAGAATCTGCACCGCAACCGAAGTAAGGCCGATCAGCAAGGAAAATACGAGGAACATCGACGGCGAGTGCGTCAGCCCGGCACACAACAGCGTAACGCTCGCCGCGAGGGTGAAACCCACGACCAGGCGCCGGTTTTCCATCAGGTCGGCCAGCGGCACCAGCAACAGCAGACCCAGCGCATAACCAAACTGTGTGAGTGAAACGATCAGGCTGGCATTGGCGCTGGACAGGCCGATCTGCGGCGCGATCAATTCGACAATCGGCTGGGCGTAATAGAGGTTGGCCACGACCGCGCCGCAGCAAAATGCCAGGAACGCGACCATCAGGCCGGAGAGTGAAGCAGGCTGTTCGGCCTTGGCCGCTGCTGCGGGGTTACCCGTGAGCATGATGACACCTCGTTGAGTTCGGGAAAGTGATGCCAAGGCTAAGGGCACGGGTCGATGCAGAGAATCCATGCCACCGGCAATGGAGTGATGCGCCATCCGCAACGACCCCGGCGTTGCTGTTGGCGCAAAGCGCTATTGCGCGACGTGGCAATACTCCGGCGCTTGCGCCTTCTCTACCCTTGGGCACTTGGCGCAGGGCACTCCATCAGCGCCCTTCCCCGGTTGCTCAAGGAGCTGTTCATGACCCCGAATCCATCCTCGATGCGCACTGCGCGTCTCTCGCGTTGCAAATCCTCATGAAGGGCAACTTCCTGAGATCCAGTCCCCTCTGGATCAGCGCAGCCGTCCTCGCTTCGATAGGCGCAATCGGCGCAGCGATGCTGATGTGGCGCCCGGCGATAGCACCGATTGAGCGCCCGCGAACGTTCGATGCCGCGCAATTGCAGCGTGGTGCGCGGGTGGTCGAAGCAGGCGATTGTGCGGTGTGCCATACGCGTCCGGGCGGTCAATACATGGCAGGCGGGCTGCCGCTGGTGACGCCGTTCGGTACGCTCTACAGCACCAACATCACACCCGACCCGCAGACCGGTATCGGCCAATGGTCACTGCCGGCGTTCGAGCGGGCGATGCGTGAAGGGATCGCCCGCGATGGCCACTTCCTGTACCCCGCCTTCCCGTACGTGCACTACCGGCGCATGAGCGAAGGCGACATTGCCGACGCGTATGCGTACTTGATGAGCGGCCCTGCCGTGAACTCACCGGCCATGCAAAACCGCATGAATTTCCCGATGAACCTCCGGCCGCTGGTGTCGTTCTGGAATCTGCTGTTTCTGCATGCAAAGCCGCTGACACCTGTAGTGCAGCAATCTGAAGCGTGGAATCGCGGACGTTATCTGGTTGAAGGCCCCGGCCACTGCGCGGGCTGCCATTCACCGTTGAACCTGATCGGTGCCGAGCAGTCCGGCGAAAGCTTCGCGGGCGGTGAGGTGGATGGCTGGGAGGCGCCTTCGCTGCTCGGCATGGCCCGTCGCGCAAACCCGTGGAGCACTGAACAGTTGGTCCGCTATCTGCGGGCAGAAGTGGTGGATGGGCACGGCACAGCCGCAGGCCCGATGCGCCCGGTCAGCCTCAGTCTGGCTTGCTTGCCGGTCAGTGACGCGGAGGCGATTGCCGAGTATTTGCTGAGCCTGCAAACCAAGGCTGCGATCACCGAAATCCAACCCGGCGCCGGGAGCGTTGAGACCTTGGACCAGACCAGCGGCGCCCTGCTGTTCGCCAGTGCCTGCGCCGGTTGTCATGCCCCTGCGGCGCCGATGCGCGAGATCGACGGGCGTCCGGCGCTGGATCGCACCTCGGCACTGCAAGCCCCAAGCGCACGCAATTTCCTGAAAACCGTGCTCGAAGGTGTGCCGGCAACTCCGGGCGTGCCCGGACCGGTCATGCCGCCGTTTGCCGCCAGCCTGGACAACGTTCAACTCATAGCCCTGGCGTCATACCTGCGCCAGCAAGCCAGGCCTGACCAACCCTGGACAGAGCTTTCTTCCACTATTGAAGCGATCCGTCAGGAGACGAAATGACCCAAGTCACGCTCAACGTCAACGGCTCGGCCCAAGCCTTGGAGCTGGAACCTGACATGCCGCTGCTCTATGCGCTGCGCAATCATCTGGGGCTGAACGGCGCCAAGTACGGGTGTGGTTTGGGCCAGTGCGGCGCCTGTACGGTCATCGTCGATGACAAGCCGGTCTTTTCTTGCGTGACGCCCTGCGCGGGCCTTGAAGGCAAGAAGGTTCGAACGGTTGAAAGCCTCGGTACCGCCGAACGTCCCGGTCCTTTGCAAAAAGCCTTTATCGATAAACAGGCGGCCCAATGCGGCTACTGCATCGCCGGCATGCTGATGCGCGCGCAGTCATTGCTGGAGAGCAATCCGCACCCGGACGAACAGACCATTCGCGAGCACATGGCAGGCAACCTGTGTCGTTGCGGCACCCACCTGCGGATTATCGAGGCAATCAGCCTGGTGGCCGGGCAAAACGGGAGCGCGAGATGACGATGGAGAACAAAGTTGACCACAGTCGCCGGGCTTTCTTGCGTGGGGGTGCCTTGCTGGTGGCGTTTACCCTGGTGCCGGCGGCGCGTCGTGCATGGGCCGATACCGAAGTGGATACGCTCGGCACGGTGGTGCTGGCACCTGATCTGCCCGGCAGCCTGCGCACCAATCCCTACCTCGATGCGTGGATCCGCGTGGGCCCTGAAGGCATCACTGTCTACACCGGCAAGGTCGAATTGGGCACTGGCGTCAAAACAGCCTTGCTGCAAATTGCCTCCGAACGTCTGGAGGTTTCGCCGACGGCGATCAACCTGCTGACGGCCGACACTGCACTGACGCCCAACGAAGGCTACACCGCCGGCAGCCACAGCATTTTCGACAGCGGCACCGCGTTGTTCAACGCGGCGGCGCAGGTGCGTGAGTTATTGCTGCAGTCGGCCGGGCGCAGCTGGGAGGTGGCACCGCCACTGTTGACGACGCAGGAGGGCGTCATTCACGGCCCTGCCGGACAACGAATGTCCTACGCTGACGCCGTCAAAAACGTCGATCTGCACCTCTATGCCAAGTCCGAATCGCCGGCAATGCCAGCGACGGGCTTCAAGCTGATCGGTCATTCGCTGCAACGACTGGATATTCCGGCAAAAGTCAGCGGAGGCCCTGCATTTGTTCAGGACATTCGTCTGCCGGGCATGCTGCACGCTCGGGTCATTCGCCCTCCTCGTCCCGGTTGCACGCTGGAAGCCTTCGACGCGGAGTCGATCAAAACGTTGTCCGGGGTTGTGCAGGTGATTCGCGACGGCAATTACCTTGCCGTGGTGGCGCGTGATGAATGGCAAGCGATCAAGGCCATGCGCCACGGATATGAATCGGCGCACTGGAGCGGTGGACAAGCGATACCCGAGTCACGGGACGTCCACACATTGCTCGAGCGCCTGCCTTCACGCCGCTACCCGATCAGCCATGAGGGCACGCCACAGGAAGCGACCGACAATCGCTATCGAGCGCGCGTGACCAAGCAATACCTGATGCACGGATCCATCGGCCCGTCCTGCGCCGTGGCCTGGTTCAAGGACGGCACCCTCACCGTCTGGACCCACACCCAAGGCGTGTATCCGCTGCGCGCCGGGATCGCCGAAATGCTGCGGCTACCGCCCGAGCGCGTTCGCTGTATCCACACCGAAGGGTCCGGTTGTTACGGCCACAACGGCGCAGACGATGCAGCGGCCGACGCGGCGTTGATTGCCATGCGAATACCGGGCACGCCGGTGCGGGTGCAGTGGATGCGCGAGCAGGAAAATCTCTGGGAACCCTACAGCTCGGCGATGGTGACTGAAGTGCAGGCCAATCTTGATGCTCAAGGTCGACTGCAGGACTGGAATTATGAACTGTGGACCACGCCGCATAACGAACGCATCGTCAACGCGGGCCGGCTGCTGCCGGCGCGACTGCTGGCCCGACCGTTCACCTCCGCGCCTTCGGTGCCCATCGCTCAACCTGAAGGCGACGGCGATCGCAATGCCGTGCCGCTGTACACGCTGGCATCCACGCGCATCAACATGAACTTCGTCACTGAGATGCCGTTTCGCACCTCTGCCATGCGCTCGCTGGGCGCGCACATCAACATCTTCGCGATCGAGGCGTGCATCGATGAGCTTGCCGCCAGGGCCGGGAGCGATCCGGTGGCCTTGCGCCTTGCCCATCTGGCGGATCCCCGGGCGCGGGCCGTGGTGGAGCGCGTGCGCGACGCCATCGGCTGGTCGCAAAAAAGCAGCGAACCCGGCGCGGGCATCGGCTTTGCGTTTGCCCGCTATAAAAACATCATGGGCTATTGCGCGATCGCGGTGCGCTTGCGCGTACATCCGCAGACCGGCGAGGTGCAGGTCGATCACGTCGTCACGGCGGTAGACGTCGGGCAAATCGTCAATCCCGATGGCCTGCGCAACCAGGTGGAAGGCGGGATCGTGCAGTCCACCAGCTGGACGCTGTATGAAAAAGTCGCCTATGACGCCGGGGGCATACGCAGCTACGACTGGAGTGGCTACCCGATCCTGCGCTTTTCGCAGGTGCCGAAAAAGGTCGACGTGCACCTGCTCGACCAACCGGGACAGCCGTTTCTCGGCGCCGCCGAAATCGTCCAGGGACCGATGGCCGCCGCCCTCGGCAATGCCGTGGCGAACGCTACCGGCCGACGCTGGCTGAACCTTCCTTTGACCCGCTCGGAGCAACCGTCCTGACCCTGCGCAGCGTTGCGTTTCACGCAATGCAGCGTAGAGGCTGATGCGGATTATCAAGCGGCATGCAGCGGATTAACTTACGGCCATACGGTGCCTGGCCAAACGTCCATCGCCGCCCTGCTCCCTCTTTTCGACACCCGGAGAAATTCTATGACGCAGCAACTGTTCCAACCCATCGCATTGGGGCCATACACACTCCCGCACCGAGTGGCGATGGCGCCGTTGACACGCTCTCGTGCCGGGCAACCGGGCGATGTCCCGACGGCCATGAACGCCGAATATTACCGTCAGCGTGCGAGCGCCGCATTGATCATCACCGAGGCGACGCAAATCTCCCGACAGGGCCAAGGCTATGCCTGGACCCCGGGAATCTACAGCGATGAGCAGGTACAGGCCTGGCGCGAAGTCAGCAGCCAGGTGCACGAGGCCGGCGGTTTGATCTTCATGCAACTCTGGCACGTGGGCCGCGTGTCGCACCCAAGTTTCCAGCCTGACAATGCCCTTCCAGTGGCCCCGAGCGCATTACCCGTGCCGGGCAAGACGTTCATCGTCGACGCGGATGGCAACGGTGTCTGGGGCGATGTGCCGGTTCCGCGGGCACTGGAAACCTCGGAGATCGCTGACATCATCAACGACTACCGCAGGGCCGCGCGCAATGCGCTGAGTGCCGGAATGGATGGCGTGGAAATTCACGCCGGCAACGGCTATCTGTTGGATCAGTTCATCAACAGCAACAGTAACCAGCGCGAGGATAGCTACGGAGGTAGCCTGGAAAACCGTGCGCGCCTGTTATTGGAAGTGGTTGCTGCCGTCGTCGACGAAGTCGGTGCGCAGCGCGTGGGGGTACGCCTCACGCCGATGGGACGCTTCATGGGCATGGGCGATGAGACGCCGCAAGCTACGTTCGGCCACATCGTACGTTCGTTGAACCAGTGGAATCTGGCCTACCTGCACCTCGTCGAGCCTGCCGTCGTCGGCACCGTCAAGGACGAGAACTTCGATCCGCGCTGGGATGCAATCATCGGCCAACTGCGTGCAGCGTGGGACGGCGTGCTGATGATCGCCGGTGGCTACGACCCCGAGACAGCGGAACAGGCCTTGATCGACGGCCGCGCGGACATCATCGCGTTCGGCAGACCGTTTCTGGCCAACCCTGATCAGCCACGACGAATTCGCGACGGGTTGTCGCTCAATGCGCCGGATCCGAGCACCTTCTTCGGTGGCGATCAGCGTGGATACGTGGATTACCCGGCTCACTCCTGACAGGTGAATCCAGACCATCAATGCACCTTGGCGCGCCCGTGGACGCCTCGTCCGACGGGCAGGAGCGCCGCGCCAAGGAACTGATGCTGCGTGCAATCAGCCGCAGCGTTTGCATCAGCGAACTGGCTGAACAATGCGCTCCAGCACAACCTCCAGTGGATGGCGCAATTGCGTGTTGGCAAAGCGCTTCACCTGACTGCGGCAGGAGTATCCCGTCGCCAGCGCCTCACCTTTTTTGTCCAGCTTGCCGGCCCATGACTGCTCGAAAATGGTCCGCGAGGTGTCCTGGTTTCGGGCTTCATGACCGTAGGTTCCGGACATGCCGCAGCAGCCGGTCGCCTCAGTCGTCAGCTTGAGCCCGAGTCGGGCAAAAACGGTTTCCCATTGCGAAGTGCTGGCCGGGACATTGGTTTTCTCGGTGCAGTGCGCCAACAAACGGAATGTATCAGTCGCCGGATGCGGATTTTCCGGCAACGCATCGCAGAGCCATTCCTGGGGTAGCAGGACCTTTGGGCAATCGTTGAGCCCCGGTACTTTCTGATATTCCTGGCGGTAGACCAGGGTCATTGCCGGGTCCAGCCCCACCAGCGGCACTCCACAGTCGGCGAGCGCCTTGAGCTGATGGGCGTTGCGGATCGCCGCCTTGGCGAATGCACCGAGGAAACCCTGCACATGCAAAGGCTTGCCGTTGGCGCTGTAGGGCGCCAGAAACACCCGATAACCCAGCTGATGCGCCAACTGAATGAAGCTCGCCAGCAACGGGGTTTCGAAGTACCGGGTGAAGGCGTCCTGCACCAGCACCACGCTGCGCTCACGTTGCGCGACAGTGAGCTCGCGCAAGGCTGGCACACTGGCGACAGCGACCTTGCAGCGGGTCAGCGTGGCCTGCAGGTTATGGCGATTGATCAACGGACTGTCGAGCATACCGACCTGTCGCTCAAGCAGACGGCTCACCCATTTCGAGCTCATCACCGCGTTGTACAAACCTGGCGCGTAGGCCATGTAAGGCAGGGTGAACTCCAGCGAGCCGATCAAATAGTCGCGCAGCGGGCGTTGATAACGACCGTGGTACAGCTCCAGAAATCGCGAACGGAATTCCGGCACGTTGACCTTGACCGGGCATTGTCCCGCACAGGATTTACAGGCCAGACACCCCGCCATCGCGTCGTAGACCTCATGGGAGAAATCCGCCTCGCCACGCGAGCGCGCCAGGTTATTACGCAACCGCGTTGGCAACCCGCTCAGCCACGACAACTTGCCTCGGGCCGCTTGCAGCACATCGATATTCGCCGCGCCTTGCAGACGCAACCACTCGCGAATCAATGAGGCCCTGCCCTTTGGTGAATGCTGGCGTTCACGGGTGGCTTTCCACGACGGGCACATCGCATCGTTGGGATCGTAGTTGTAGCAGGCGCCGTTACCGTTGCAGTGCACGGCGGTGCCGAAGCTTTGCCAGACGCGCTCGTCGATTTGCCGGTCCAGGTCACCACGCAGCGTGACTTCGTTGACCTTGAGCAAGCCTTGGGCGGCGTCCGGCGGAGTGCAGATCTTGCCGGGATTGAGCTGATTGTGCGGGTCGAACGCCCCCTTGAGCGATTGCAGCGCCGGGTACAGCTCGCCAAAAAACTCGGGGACATATTCCGAACGCAAACCTTTGCCGTGCTCACCCCACAGCAGCCCCCCATAACGCCGGGTCAGCTCGGCCACGGCATCGGAAATCGGCTTGACCAGAGCGGCCTGGGCCGGATCTTTCATATCCAGCGCCGGACGTACATGCAACACACCGGCATCGACGTGACCGAACATGCCATAGGCCAGGCCATGGCTATCCAGCAAGGCGCGGAACTCAGCGATGTAGTCAGCCAGTTTCTCCGGCGGCACGGCGGTGTCTTCGACGAAAGGCTGCGGGCGAACCTCACCGTCGACGTTACCCAGCAGCCCGACCGAGCGTTTGCGCATGGTGTATACGCGGGTCACGGCTTCGGCCCCTTCGGCCAGGGTGTGGCCCAGTCGCTCAATCGTCGTGTCGGCCTGCAGATGCTCCACGAACGACGCCACGCGAGCATTCACGTCTGTCAGGTCTTCCCCGCTGAACTCCACCAGATTGATACCCAGCGTCGCGCGCTCTGCGTCCGTCGGGAAGTACTCGGCGACGCTGTGCCAAACGATGTCTTTCATCGCCAGCATCAACACTTTGGAGTCCACGGTTTCGATGGACAACGGTTTGTGCGCCAATAACGCATTGGCGTCGCGCAACGCATCCATGAAGCTGCTGTAGCGCACGTTCACCAACACCGAATACTTGGGAATCGGCAGCACGTTGAGCTTGGCTTCGACGATGTAGCCCAACGAACCTTCCGCACCGCACAGCACACTGTTGAGGTTGAAACGCCCGTGCTCGTCGCGCAGGTGCGCCAGGTCGTAACCGGTCAGGCAGCGGTTGAGTTTGGGGAATACCGACTCGATCAGGTCGGCCTGGCTTTCCTGAATGTGCCGCGCCGTCCGGTACACCTCGCCGATGCGGCCGGGTTGCGTGCAGGCCACTTCCAGCTCCGCGTCGGACAGAGGCCGGCTGTGCAGGCGCTCGCCACCGAGCAGCACACTGTGCAGTTCCAGCACGTGATCGCGGGTCTTGCCGTAGGTGCAACTCCCCTGGCCGCTGGCATCGGTGTTGATCATGCCGCCGACGGTGGCGCGGTTGGACGTCGACAGCTCCGGGGCGAAGAACAGCCCATGGGGTTTGAGCGCGGCATTCAGCTGGTCCTTGACCACGCCCGCCTGCACCCGCACCCAACGCTCGGCGACGTTGATTTCGAGGATGGTGTTCATGTGCCGCGACAAGTCGACCACGATGCCATCGGTCAATGACTGGCCGTTGGTGCCCGTGCCGCCACCTCGCGGGGTCAGCTTGATCTGGCGAAAGCGTGGTTCGGCCATCAAGGTCGCGATGCGTGCGATGTCGTCCGCGTCCATGGGGAACACCGCCGCTTGCGGCAGGCGCTGGTAAATCGAGTTGTCGGTCGCCAGCACGGTACGGGTGGCGTAATCGGCGCTGAGCTGGCCACGAAAGCCGCTGGCGCGCAGGGCCTGAAGAAATTCCGGATAGTCTGCCGCGAGTGCAACGGTGGGCAACTGAGCGATCATCGCAGGCTGTTCTCTTGTCGGTCTAATCATGGGAAAAAATCAAAACACTTGTCGCCTGAGCATTAATGGGTCAGCCTCAGGTCGTCGGCTACGCCAATGATCCTGTAGGCTCTGGCGCCGGACAAACGGATAATCCTGCCGCTATCGATGACTTTTACGAATGAATTACCGTCACCTCACGCCCTCGATGTCGTTGCTGCTGGCCTTTGAGGCCGCCGCCCGCCATGAAAGCTACACCCGCGCCGCGATGGAACTGTCTCTGACCCAAAGCGCCGTGAGCCGGCAAGTCCAGGCGCTGGAACAGCAACTGGGCCTGACGCTGTTTCGCCGTGAAGGCCGGCAAGTGCAGTTGACCGATGTCGGTCGTCTCTACCAACGGGAAATGAGCGAAGCGCTCGGACGCATCCGCAGCGCCACGCTGCAAGCCATGGCTTACCAATCCGGCAGCGGCACCTTGCGCCTGGCCACCTTGCCGACCTTCGGCTCGAAGTGGTTATTGCCGCGCCTTCATGACTTCTACAAAACCCATCCCGGCATGCTGGTGCACATCAATTCCCGGATCGACGCCATCGACTTCGAAACCAGCGGTATCGATGCCGCGATCGTCGTCGGCAATGCCGATTTGCCGGGCCTGATCAGCCATCGCCTGCACACCGAAGAACTGATGGTGATCATTTCTCCAGAAGTGGCCGAGCTCCATGACGCCTGGACGCCGGAGCGCATTGGCGCACAGACACTGCTCAACGTCGCAAACAACGCCAACGTCTGGGGCGAGTGGTTCAGCCACCACGGCCTGCCCCATCGAATGATGCGGCTGGGGCCGAGTTTCGAACTCACCTCGCACTTGATCCAGGCCGTCAGGGCCGGCATCGGCATCGGTTTGGTGCCACGTATTCTAGTGGCCGACGAGTTGGCCAACGCAGAGCTGATCAGCCTCGACCAGCCGTTCGCCAGCCAGCGCAGCTACTACCTGACCTACCCGCCGCGCAACGAAATGCTGCCATCGCTTATCGCGTTCCGTACCTGGTTGCTGGAACAGATCTGAACGAGCGCAAAGAACAGGCTGTCCACTTTGTTCTTCTATGATGTCCATCAGTTGCGCGCGCAACTGCAGGATTTTTGATGCGTTGGTGGCAAGGGAATTGAGGAATCCATGACTGACCGCGAACAACTCCATCGAGATGGCTTTGCGCTGCTCCGTCGAGCGATCCCGACCGAGTGGCTGGGTGACCTTCGTGCCGTGTTCGATGCGGGCGTGAAGCCGGCGGACCAATGGCCAGTGCCGCGCGGCATGGATTGGCGTCATTCGCTGTTGGATTCTGATTCGAAGATTCAGGCGGTGTGTCGTTTGCCGGAGCTGCTGACGGTGGTTGGTGAGCTGATCGGAGAACGGTTTTTCCTCTCGCAGGTGGAGGGTCGCGAGCCCCTTGCTGGTGGCGGTCATCAGCTGCTGCACCGCGACTTGTCGGCCCAACGGCCAGGCGACATTGTGAACGCCATTGCTTACTTCGACGATTATGGCCCTGAGAACGGCGCAACACGTATCGTCCCCGGCAGCCATCGCCCTGACCAGGAAGCGCCGCCGTTCGACTTCAATGACGAGTCCCGGTCTGTGCAGCTTTCAGGCTCTGCTGGAGACATCCTGGTGTTTGATGCCGATTTAGTGCATGCGGGCAGTCTGAACTCGATCGGCGCACGCCGTCGCTCCATCCTGATCAGCTATTTTTCGGAGCCTTTATACGCGTCACACCTGGAAACGGTGAGCCTGCGCAGTATCCGGATGGACACGACCGATCGGTTCGACCCTTCGGATTTTGCCTGCTCAAGCCATCAAGAATAGCGGACCGAAAACCAACAAGGAGTGCCTGCCATCAATGGCAGCCCCCACCACACCCGTCCAACTGACAATCGGACGGGTGTGGTGGCCTTGATGGATTCTCCAGGGGGGATCCACCCCTACAGCTGGGACTTTTTTTGTGTCCGCCACTTTCCTGGGGGCATATTGAATTTACTGGAGAACATTCGGGTGAAATGGGCTTGATCAGCAAACCCGCACTCCAACCCCACTTGAGAAATAGAAAAATCAGTTTGCTCAAGGAATTCTTTCGCTCGGGTTAATCTTGCAAGCTGAAGCCAATCACGTGGGGAGTGGCCCGTAGCATTCTTGAAAGCTCGGGAGAAGTGACTTCGTGACAAGGAACACTCCTTGGCTACGGCCGAAACCTGAATGCCGCAATCAAGGTTTTCCATCATGACTTCTTTTGCTTTTCGCTCCTGCCAATAACTCAGTCTGCCCGGCCCGTTATTGGTCGCTATGAGTCGCAGATTGGCGCATGCCATCGTCATGATCGGCTCAGCGCCAAGCCCGGCGGCACCGATTGCGATGGATACCCGTTTGTCGCCTCCCTGGCTGGACTTGAAGACTTCTACAACGTCCACGTCGTTCATTGTGACCTCTCAATGTTGGAGACGAGGTCTATTGTGGCCAGCATCATTTTAGCGAAAGCGCTTGATCGGGCCGTCCATGCGCCCGTTTGGGCCAGATCGTTAGCGGGGTTTGCGTAGCCCGCTTGGGGTTAGACCCAGGTGGCGCTTGAACAGTCGAGCAAGGTATGAGGGGGAGTCCAGGCCTACCGCGAGGCTGACTTCGAGGATCGATAGTGAAGTGCATGAAACAAGCCGGGCGGCCGTTTCCACTCGGGTGCGGTTGGTGAAATCCAGCAGGGTTTCGCCCGTAATGTCTTTGAAGATACGAGTAAGGTGACGCCGTGACAGGTGGAACTCATGCCCAATCGACTCAATATCCAAATCTGTTTCCAGATTCTCCTGAATGTAGCGCTGTATGTCGCGAACCAGCGTCGCCTGCTGTTGATGTTCACTCGGCTGCGGCAGTGTCTGCTGACAAGCGATAACCCGCGCGCACTCCTCGAAGAGCAGATGATTGAGATGGGGTAATTGGCGCTTAAAGGCCTGCGCAGATGCACTGCCTTGCAGTTGGTCGTACAGGCGCAAGATACTTTCCAGCGCCTCGGTTCCTTGCCAGATCCCCGATCGATTTACCTGTTTGGCGAAACCGCGGTAACCGTTCATCTGTCCTTGATGTTTGATGTAAGAGGGATCGACATACAAGGTCATATGTTTCTCCCGCCCCGGAGCCGCTTGGGTTGCGTGTGCAAAGTCTGCCGGCACAAAGGAAAACAACCGGGGCGAAACGTGAGAAGTCTGGCTGCTTTCGGTCGACAGGAACAGCCCACCCTGGCGTGGTAAGAGCAGCATATGACAGTCGTGGGCGTGCCAATCCACGGCGTAGCCACTGGTGTCGCTAGTCTCCAAGTGAAACATTTCGGGCGACTGACCACTGAGCTTGGACGACATATAGGCCATAAAGCAGCCCCCTTAATAACAGTGGACCGCTGCAATAGCCTCGTCGGGGCAGTTCTGAGCGGCGGATGGCGAATATCGGTAACAATGGGTGCATCATTATCATATATACCTTCCCAACACGGCACGACCAGACCAAAGCGCTCCTCCCCCTTGATATTCACTGCTGTCTTGGCCATATCCAATTGGTATTGCGCTGGCTTTACCTCGCGGTCACTGGGTGAGCATGGCGTATCGTCCTTGGGTCAACAGAACGGAGGCTGATATGAGAGATGGCACGGACAAAAGAGTTGTTGTCATTGGCGCGGGCATCGTGGGTGCGTCCCTCGCGTATCACCTGACCAGCAAGGGCGCGAATGTCATTCTGGTCGAGGCTGGAGGCATAGCGTGCGGCGTGACTGGAAGCTCATTCGCATGGATCAACACTTCACACAACGGGCCCGATCCCATTGCACAGTTGCGTGATGCAGCAATCGAAGAGTATCGCCGACTCGAAACGGAGCTGCCTGGCCTGAAGATACGCTGGACAGGTTCCCTGTCTTATGG
The DNA here is from genome assembly GCF_059506005.1 of Pseudomonas sp. Pseusp18. Taxonomy (NCBI): domain Bacteria; kingdom Pseudomonadati; phylum Pseudomonadota; class Gammaproteobacteria; order Pseudomonadales; family Pseudomonadaceae; genus Pseudomonas; species Pseudomonas sp. Pseusp18. The sequence goes on along the minus strand of NZ_CP169240.1, from coordinate 2,950,866 downwards.
CGCGAACTCAGATGGCGTGCAGCCAGCCTCAGGCTGCCAGCCTTCGGCAATACCGGTATCGCGCTCGCGGATTTCCACCCTTGAACCCAACCTCAAGAATCCCCCTCAGCATGCCTTGTATGCAGCACAAGAAGGTGCGCTGGATGCTGTAGAGGCCACCCATGCCTTGATCGCGGCTGCCCAGGCTCATGGGGCAAAGGTTCTCACGCAGACTCGGGTGCTCGGCTTTACCACTCGGAATGCGAAGGTGACGGGAGTCGAAACCGCAACGGGCATCATCGAAGCCGACATTGTCGTACTGGCCGCAGGGGCTGGCATCACCAAACTGACACAGATGCTAAACGCGCCCCTTCCAATAGAAGCCTCTCCTGCCATATTCATCCGCTACAAGACACAACCTCATCTCGTGAACACCATCATCTCCAGCCCTGAAATGGAGGTGAGGCAAAGCACGGAGGGTACGTTGCTGGCAGCGGAAGATTATTTGGGAGACGCTTTGGAAAACCAGCCAGCAGCAATAGCGCTAAGAACCGCCAAAGCCATCCAGAACGAACTTCATGGCGTAGTTTCCATTGAGCCGGAATTGGCTCGCGTCGGACTGAGGCCGATGGCTGTCGACGGCATCCCCATCATCGGGTATCTACCCACTCTCGGCGGGGTGTACGTCTGCACCATGCATCCCGGAGTTGCCCTGGCTGCGATAGTGGGCCGCCTTGCCAGCGAGGAGATCATCGACGACAAGGCCTTTGCTGCCCTTGGCCCATGTCGTCCCGAGCGATTCTTTGCGGAAAAGATTTTTTGATTGCGGAAAAAACTAAGGGCCTGCATGAGAAACCTCATGCAAGCCCTTGATATTCATGGTGCCCGGCTGTTCTGGGATGACCGGTACTTGCTCAGTTACTGGTCGCCGCCAAGTTCACACACAGCGGAACTGGCCGCTCTCATGCCCCACCTGGGCAATTAAGGCCGCCATCCGCAGCCGGGTATTGATCTGGTATCGGTCCATCGCCAAATTCAACACAGACGCAAAAACGCCGGCTTATTTGCCGGCGTTCGGGAGGATCTGCAGCAGTTGCTGCGCGGTGATGGGCATACGCTTTCTCCGAAATAAATAAACGTAGTGCGGCAAGGTGTCGCCGGTAATTCTTCGATCGGGTAGGATGTGCGCGCCCAGGAGACAGACCTGAACACATGGAATTTCCAACGATGACATCTATTGCCAGCTCAAAACTAAGCTCGCTAAAACAAACGCCTCATCACTTAAAGTACCGATCAGACATTGACGGTCTGCGCGCCATTGCAGTTTTGAGCGTTGTGATTTTTCATCTTGGGCTTGGCTTATTCCCCGGCGGTTTCGTCGGCGTGGATGTGTTTTTTGTGATATCTGGCTTCTTAATCAGCAAGATCATCTACACGGAAACATTCGCAGGGTCTTTTTCGATAACTAATTTCTATGTACGGCGCGCTCGTCGAATTTTGCCGGGACTGTTATCGGTACTTGTGGCTTGCTCAATTTGCGCAGGATATCTTCTTTACCCGAGTGAGCTTGTGAGCTATGCGAAGTCTGTAATTTCAACCGCATTGTTTTCGGCAAATATATATTTCTATGCGACATTGAATTATTTCGGCCCTTCGGCCACAGAGATCCCACTGCTGCATCTTTGGTCGCTCGGCGTGGAAGAGCAGTTTTATATCCTGTTTCCTTTGCTCGCCATCGCCATGGCCGCATCGTCGCGAAACCTTCGAGTCGTTATTTTCTCGCTCCTGCTTGCATCCATGGCGTCGTCAGCATGGCTTCTGACGACAGACCCGTCCGCAGCGTTCTACCTTCTGCCATTCAGGGCTTTTGAGATGCTGATTGGTAGCGCACTTGCACTGCCAGGACGCCGTAGTACGCCGAGCAAGACCATCTCAGTTTTGGCTTGTGCTTTCGGCTTGATCTGCATTTGCGTTGCAGTTTTTGGCTATGACAAGGCAACCCTATTCCCAGGCCTTGCCGCGCTCCTCCCATGCATCGGGGCAGCGCTGATAATCTATGCCGGCGAGCAGAAAAACACCCTGTCCCAAAGGGTCCTGGGGAATGAAGTTCTTGCGTCCATAGGCAGAATTTCCTATTCGCTTTATTTGGTCCATTGGCCTGTTATCGTTTTCGGCAAAAGGGCATTCCCGTATGCTGATCAGTACACATTCGCGGCGGCAGCATTTGCTGTCTCGGTGCTCCTTGCTTACCTAAATTTCCGATACATCGAGCGGCCGTTTAGAGGTCGTAGCTCGATACAGCGCCCGAAAAAAGTCCTTGGCGTATCTTTTGTGGCGCTTGCTTCTGTAGTGTTTATCTCAGGGCTGACCGTTTACAAGGGAGGGTTTGCTGGAGGGGCTGACCACCGCGTCAAAAAGGCACTCTCATATCTCAATTACAACACAAAGATCCTATATAAGTCCGGCACTTGCTTTCAAACCGCAGATCAAGCTCCAGGAATTGTTGATATAAGCTCTTGCCTACCTAGCGGCAACACTAAAAAGGTAATGCTATGGGGCGATAGTCACGCAGCACAGTATATTTCTGGACTATCAAAAACTTTAAAACAGCAAGGTTATTCTCTTGGCTTTCTTACGGCCCAATCATGCCCGCCAATCATGGGCGTCACGGTTCTATCAAACCCAAGATGCGGTGCTTTTAATGAAATGGCTTTGCCGGTTATCCTCAAGGAGAAACCGGAAATAATCATTATGGCTGCAAACTGGGTAGCCAATGACGTGACCATGGATCTATTGGAGCTAACCATTCGCAGGCTGTCAGACACCGGCATAAAGCTGGTAATCCTTGGCGAGGCTCCGCTTTACAAGCTCAACGTGCCAGCAATGGTTGCAGAAAGAATCAAGGCAGGCCGTGAGGACTTTCTTTCGAGCGAAGAACTCGAGCACGCCTTTCTCGACAACTCCAATAACGTGATGCGTCCACGCTTCTCAAATCGACAGGACGTCAAATTTATATCGGTCATGGACATCATGTGCCCGGGGTACAAGTGCCCGCTGACAACACCTGACGGCACTCCGGCAGCCTTCGACATAGCCCACCTTACCGAAGAAGGCTCCGCGATGTTTGCCGAGAAGCTGACGCCAGCCATCCTGAATTAACGGCGCAAGCCACTACAAGGATTCGGCTGATCGAGACTCAGGGCCCGCAACAATCACCGGTACGGCTGGAACAATCGGCCAAACCGGCGAGGCATTCCAGCCTGGCTTCGTGGTTACCTTGCCCACGGCGAACTTATAGGCCTTCCAGGCTTTAAGGTTCACCAGTAGCCTCGTCCTCTTCGGTCACCTCGCCGGCGTCGATGCCGTAACCAGGCGTGTCGATGCGATCTTGAATTCGCGTGATCTGCGTTACCGCGACAGCGTTCTTTGCAGCCAATTCGGCCTTGGCTTCCACCAGGTGCAGCGCGGCGGCAGCAGCCTTCATCTCGACGGCAATCAGTTGGGACCAGTCGATATTACTCATGGCCAGCTCCTTGTTAGGCCGGATCGGGATCTGTCAATGCCTGATTGAGGAGCGCTTCGACGAGGGTGTACCGCTCCAGGCCCCCACAAAAGAATGGCCCGGCGCGCTGCTCATTAACGCCAAGCTGCACACGGTGAAGATTGAGCGTTGGTATATGGGCAAAGAGGGCAAGCTCACCGACCGGATGGCCGAACTTCAAGCCATGGCCGACACCGACGACGAGGGCCTGAAAGAGGCCTTGCAAGACACCGTAGATGCAATCCTGGGTGAGTTCGAGATGAAGGCCGACAACATCGTCATGCTGCGCCGCAATATCGAAAGCGATATCGATGCCATCAACAAAGAGGTCGAGCGGCTCAACGAGCTGAAACGCGTGAAGAAGAACAGCATAAGCCAGGCATGCAGGAGGACCTGCCGCCCCACCTGGTGCGCGAGAACAGTCTTCCTCTTGGCTGGCCAGCATGACAACCGCCTTCTGCCGCCACGCGCGGTACGGAGCAGCTCATGAACATCCAGTTTCTATCCCACGAGGAGGTTTGCGAGCTTACCGGCGCGCGGACGAAGGCAGGTCAGATCCTCAACTTGAAGAAGAATGACGTCCAACACACGACCAAAGTGAACGGCTGGCCAAGTGTTACCGCGATGGCAGTGACCGCAGTCGGTACGCTTGAAGCGGAAAAAACCGTATGAAACACGTAAGGCCAGCTGACATGGGACGACGACCAAGTAAATCCGGCTCAAGCCCGGCTGCGAGAGCGTAAGAAAGCCAGCGGGCGGGTCTTCTATTATTACGACACTGACGAAAGGACCGAAAAGAAATCCCTCTGGCAGCGATTACGGTGATCATGGAGTACGCTAAGCTCGAGCGTGATCGCACCACAACTGAATTGGTCGTCAAGGCCATCACTTTTAGTGAATTGCGGACCAGAAACAAACAAGGGTTTGCATTAGCTTTCGCCCGCAAACCCTTGATTTTAGATGGTGCCCGAAGCCGGAATCGAACCGGCACGCCCTTACGAGCGGGGGATTTTAAGTCCCATGCGTCTACCAGTTTCGCCATTCGGGCGGTAGCGCTTGTGCAACAGAGGGGGAAATATATACATCCCGCCCCGGTGAAGCAAGTTCACAACCCCCTTTTCAAGACTAAATCTTGCAGGACTGCGAAAATAAAAAAGCTCCGTAGATCATGGACCTACGGAGCTCGTTTAAAGTGGAGGTCGAAGTCGGAATCGAACCGATGTAGGTGGATCTTCAATCGATCAACAAAACAAGCTATTTCAATAGGTTAGCATCATTATCGTTCTGCAAGCTACTGATTTTCAAGGTTCTGTAAGCCGCGCGGCACACGGGACTGCTCCATGGCTGCGGAGCTGCCCGGCGCCTGATTTTGTGACTCATCACGCCAACCTCGTCCGAAAATAGACCTGATGCCGAGTTACCAATTGATACCAAAAACGACAAGCAAAGACGCTTTAATCGACTAGCCTTGCCGTACTAAACGCCAACGGAAGGGCAACCTGGATGATCAAGTTTGGAGCCGAGCGACCGGCAGAAACGCTGTACCCCAGTCTTTACGATGAGTTCGAGATCAGCAAAAAACCCTATTGGTCATCTCCCAGGGTGCAGGAAAAGGCCATGATCACGGCTCGCGCCAGCGCCATATTTAAACTGCTCAGGTTGGGTACTCGGTCCAACCCTCAGTGAGCATTTCGGCGCGATATGTGTCCTCATCGATTGCTTGCGGAAATGCTCGTTAGCGGTCGATCTGGAACCGCCTCATCGCCACGTTAAGGGCAGGTGCAAAAACGCCGACGCTGGTGCCGGCGTCGGAGAGGATCTTCAATAATTGTTGCACAGCAACAATAATGGCATTTTGCCAAGATGCGTCCAGTGATTTGGTGTAGAATCCGCATCGATCGGCGCGACCCACCAATTTAGCGCTCAAAAAAACAAATAACATTCTCGGTTTTATATGCCTAAACAAATCATGGATAGAATTGTATTTTTGGATTGCATGCGAATATTTGCCTTTATTGGCGTGCTCGTCGGCCACCGAATGTTCCCAGACGTCTACTATGCATCTATCGATGAATCACTACATATCTCTTTACGGTATGTTTTATCGGCAATCTCTCCATTAGTTTGGTCTGGTGCTGCAGGGGTAATCGTTTTTTTCATTACATCTGGCTACGTCATAACGCATGTACTCCAGTCCGAGAACACAACAGAGTTTCTCATAAAACGTTTTTTCAGAATTTATCCATTATTTATTTTCGCCGTCATCTGCGAGGCGCTGGTAAATAAATTCGTTAATGGAATCCCGCTCCCTCCAGCCTGGCAATGGATTCCACACCTCCTTCTTTTAGGTGACCTGTTTGCAATTCCAACCTCACTATCTGGTGTTGAGTGGACGTTGCGGATTGAGGTTGCTTTTTATGTGTTGATGGCGCTATTCAAGGCGTCCGGCCTGATGCGCAAGCAGCAGTACCTTCCAATGGTATTTGGCGCTATTGCTGCAACCTTGTATTTCTCTTCGCCATTCCCTAACTCACCAGGGCTCACCCTCGGATACACCACGCTTTATGCTCCGTTCCTCTTTTTAGGATCGTGTATTTATCTGCTGGAAACCGGCAAAGCCAATAAGAATGCCTGCATCGCATTAATGATATGCATCGTCTTGGCATTCTGGACTATGACGACCAAAATCCAGCCATCATTCAATAACAATAATCACTCGATGTATGCACTGGCTATTTTCTTCTCTGCATGGCTGATTCGAGACAGAATACAAGATGGCCCACTTATCAGGCTCACCTCAAACCTGACGTACTCAGTCTATTTATTCCATAACTGGGCATGGCCTTATTTGGCAGAAGTCGTGAGCAACTTGGGAATCACCTATATCCCGCAAAAAATACAAATAGTCATGATCCTTGTAGTCATTTGCTATGTACTACATAAAACAGTAGAAACGTACGGCCTTCGCGCCGGGAGAATTGTAGTAGCCCGCTACCGCACTGCAAAGACCATCAACAGAATCAAACAAGTAGAAACTGCCAGCTCTTAACCCCCCCCTATAACGATTACTCCAATACACTCAACTATCACGCGGGGATTGGAACCCCTGCCCTTGCCATAGCTGGCAAAGTGGTGAAGTAGCTTCTGTACCTATCTTCAGATGCCACGAAGGCTGCCGCGGATGGTGACCTTGAGCTTTCAGCGACGATTAGCAAATTTCAGTTCCGTGAAACCGACCGAAGACGGCTAGTGAAATTGACGATATCACTGACGCAAGTGCCCCGCTCGGTCACTCAGTTCGAGGGATAAAAAAGGTTTATCACCGCGTGTGGGCCCATCGTAAAGCCAACAACGCAATCCATTCATGCGGAACACTTCACTTTCCTGAAGGCATAAAAAAACCCCGTAGATCATTGATCTACGGGGTTTTTAATAGTGGAGGCCGAAGTCGGAATCGAACCGGCGTAGGTGGATTTGCAATCCACTGCATAACCATTTTGCTATTCGGCCTCAAACATCTGACGTTCAGTAGCACAACATCAAACGTGTAAACTCGTATCTGGAAACAAGATTCTAATCTAGCTCCCAACCCTTTGAAATCTAAGGGGTTTTCGTGTTCCTGAATCAGGAATGGACGCAATTCTGGACTGGTTCGAAAGGCATGTCAAGAACTGGAAGAAAATAATTCCAGATGCGCTAACGCCACTACCCGGTTGCTTTCGAGACTAACACTTTAGCGCCACAGAAAGCGCTACCCACCGCAAGATGCGCGCTGCAACCGCTGTCGATACTCGCTGGGTGTCTCGTGCATTTCATGGCGAAAGTGCCGATTGAAATTCGACAAGTTGGCGTACCCCACTTCAAAGCAGATATCGGCAACGCTGAAACTGCTTTGCGCCAGCAAACGGCAGGCGCGCTGGACTCGTAGTTTGCGCGTCAGGTCGACGAAGGTATGGCCGGTGGCGCGCTTGAAGAATTTGGAGAAGGCCGGCTCGTTCATGTCCAGGCGCTGGGCGATGACCGACATCCGCAGCTCGTCAGCGAGGTCGTTCAGGATGTAGTCGAAGACAATGCTCATGCGCTGAGCCGTCAATGCGTCGAGCATGGGCGCGTACTGCAGGCTGGCAAGCGTCTGTCTCTCGCTGTTGGGGGCCGATGCCAGCAGTTGCAGCAACGACAGGAACAGGCACAGTCGCTGCAAGCCATGGCACTGGCCGATTTCTTCCAACAGTCGGGCCGCCTTCTTGCGGGTGTTGCCTTGAAATTCGATGCCCTGCGCCGCCTGGCGAAACAGGCTTTGTAACTCGCTGAGTTCCGGGACCTTGTCACGCAGTTGCATCAGCATCTGGCCATCGAACTGCAACACCACGTCACGGCCGGTAATCACCTCACCTTTACCCAGATCGCTGATCCAGTCGTGAGGCAGGCCCGGGCCGATGAGGGCGACATGCCCGGCTTCGAATACGCCGATGTAGTCACCAGCCAGAAGCCGACCGCTGCCTTCGCGGATCAGGTGGATCTCGAACTCCGGATGATGGTTCCAGCGCGCCAGGTCGAAGGGATAGTCGTGTTCGTACCAACGAAAGCTGTGCTGGGGCTCGTTGAGGATGACTTCAAGCGCTGGCGGCTTGTCTGCGGTTACGTGATGGTTCATCACCCTGGCGATTCCGTTTTTGTTGGTTTTATCAAGGTACCGCGAAGCCTGGGACGAGTCGAAGTCTCGGGACGCTGACATGAGACTCGCACTAACGACGCCCGGCGCCTAGCACGTTACATGGCGCCCACTGATACTTTTTTTCCACGGTCAAAAAAGTATCAGCGGCGCGTATGCCATTCATTTGTTCGCTGCCTGGGTAGCTGCAATTCTGTAGTCAACCCGGTGCGGCTATGCCCCGCCTCGTGGATTACAACAACAATAAAGCTTCTGCCGCCCAAGGCGCAGAGCGGAGATCACGATGAAGATCATTCCAAGCGCGCTTTTTCTGTCCGCCGGCCTGTGCTCTGCCCTGCTCTGCCAGGCTGCTGAAACGGTGACCATCGCGACCGTGAACAACAGCGACATGATCCGCATGCAGCGGTTGTCCAAAACATTCGAACAGCTGCACCCCGACGTAAAGCTGAACTGGGTGGTGCTCGAAGAGAACGTGTTGCGTCAGCGCCTGACCACCGACATTGCCACTCAGGGCGGCCAGTTCGACGTGCTCACCATCGGCACTTACGAAACACCCTTGTGGGGCGCCAAGCATTGGCTGGAGCCGATAAAGGAGCTGCCCGCCAGCTATGACCTCGAAGATATTTTCCCTGCGGTTCGCCAGGGACTATCGGTCAACGACACGCTCTATGCCCTGCCGTTCTATGGCGAAAGCACCGTCACCTATTACCGAACCGACCTGTTCAAGAACGCCGGCCTGAGCATGCCCGAGCACCCGACCTGGACGCAGCTCGGCGAGTTCGCCGGCAAGCTGCACCGGCCGGATAAAGAACAGTATGGAATGTGCCTGCGCGGCAAGGCCGGTTGGGGTGAGAACATGGCGCTGCTGACGACCATGTCCAACGCCTTTGGCGCGCGCTGGTTCAATGAGCAGTGGCAGCCGCAACTCACCGGGCCGCAATGGACTGCCGCCGCCAACTTCTACGTCAACACCCTCAAGCAGTACGGCCCACCGGGTGTGTCGAGCAATGGCTTCAACGAGACGCTCGCCCTGTTCAACAGTGGCAAATGCGCAATCTGGGTCGATGCCAGCGTCGCCGGCTCCTTCATCACCGACACAACGCAAAGCAAGGTGGCCAATGATGTTGGTTTCGTCGCCGCGCCAACAGAAGTCACCGACAAGGGTTCGTCCTGGCTCTATGCCTGGTCACTGGCCATCCCGGCGACATCCAGACACAAGGAAGCCGCCAAAGCCTTTGTGACCTGGGCCACCTCCAGGGAATACATCCAACTGGTTGCGAAGACGGATGGCATCAGCAACGTACCGCCGGGCACCCGCATGTCGACCTACAGCGACGCCTATTTGCAGGCGGCACCCTTCGCCGGTGTCACGCTGAAAATGATGCAGAACGCCGACCCGGCACACCCGTCAGCCCAGCCCGTGCCCTACGTCGGCATTCAATACGTGACCATTCCCGAATTCCAGGCAATTGGCACGTCGGTCGGCAAGCTGGTATCCGCGGCGCTCACCGGGCAGATGCCGGTGGAACAGGCCCTGGCTTCCGCGCAGCAAAGCACCGAACGCGAGATGAAGCGCGCCGGTTATCCCAAGTAGCAACGGCGTGACGCAATCACTGTGGGTGCGAGCTTATGTGGCGAGGGGGCTTGCCCCCGTTGGGTCGCAAAGCGTCCCTAAAACCAGTCACCGCGATCTTTAGTCAGCAACGCGGTGTCCGGTTTACGACTGCTGCGCAGCCGAACGGGGGCAAGCCCCCTCACCACATAGCCCGCTCCTACAGGGATTTTTCGCAGACTAACGACTGGTTTTGACGCCCTCGATTGGGCAACTCTTTAGCTCTTACGATTGGATGGGAACAATGAAACGTCTAGAAGGAAAAAGCGCCCTGATTACCGGTTCCGCCAGAGGAATAGGCAGGACCTTCGCGCAAGCCTATATCCGCGAAGGCGCCAGGGTCGCGATCGCCGACATCAACCTGGAGCGTGCCCAAGCCACGGCAACCGAGTTGGGGCCCAATGCCTATGCGGTCGAGATGGACGTGACCGATCAGCAATCCATCGACGCAGCCATCGCCACGGTAATCGCCACCACAGGCAAGCTCGACATCCTGATCAACAACGCGGCGCTGTTTGATCTCGCGCCGATCACGGAGATTTCTCGCGACAGCTACGAACGGCTGTTCTCGATCAACGTTTCCGGCACCCTGTTCACGTTGCAGGCCGCGGCCAAGCAGATGATCCGCCAGGGCCACGGCGGCAAGATCATCAATATGGCCAGCCAGGCCGGGCGGCGCGGTGAAGCGTTGGTCGCGGTGTATTGCGCGACCAAAGCGGCGGTGATCAGCCTCACGCAATCGGCCGGTCTCAATCTCATTCCCCATCACATCAACGTGAATGCCATCGCGCCGGGGGTGGTGGACGGTGAGCATTGGGACGGCGTCGATGCGCTGTTTGCCCGCTATGAAAACCGCCCGCTAGGGGAAAAGAAACGGCTGGCAGGTGAGGAAGTCCCGTACGGGCGCATGGGCACGGCGGATGACCTTGTCGGCATGGCGATTTTCCTCGCATCGGCCGAAAGCGATTACATCGTGGCTCAGACCTATAACGTCGATGGCGGCAACTGGATGAGCTGACTGGCCCTGATGACAGGGCCAGCCGATGCCTCAAAGGCGAAACCGATCCACCGACTGCGAGAGCTGTCCGGCCAGGCTGGACAGTTCATCGGTGGTCGAGGCGGTCTGGTTGATCACCTTGCTGTTGCCTTCGGACATGCCGGCAATCATTTCCACCTGGTGCGCGATTTCGTTGCTGGCCAGGCTCTGCTCGCCGATCGTGCGGCTGATGTCATTGACCAGCTCCGTGGTGTTGAGCGTGGCCTGGAGGATTTCGCGGATGGCGCGCTCGACGTCGGCGGTCACCGCCATGCCCTTGTCGACCTGTGCGACGCCCGCCTCCATGCTGCTGACCGCCTCGCGGGTGCTTTGCTGGATACGCGCGACCATGGTGGCGATTTCCTGGGTGGAGGCGCTGGTGCGGCCCGCCAGGCTACGCACTTCATCGGCGACGACAGCAAAACCACGGCCCTGCTCACCGGCACGGGCGGCCTCGATGGCGGCGTTAAGCGCCAACAGGTTGGTTTGATCGGCAATGCCCTTGATCACCTGAATGATGCTGAAAATCCCCTCGGACTCCTTGTCCAGGGTGCGGATCACCTGGGCCGACTGCTGCGCCGAACGGGCAATCCCGTCCATATCGCTGACTACTTGATGAATCACCCGACCGCCGTCCTTGGCCAGCTCCTCGGCTTGGTTGGCCATGTTCAGTGCACGCTCGGCATGCCGGGTGATTTCTTCGATGCTCGCAGTCATTTCGCTGGCCGCCGCGGCCATGGTGCTGGCGGCGACGCTTTGCTGCTGGCTGCTGCCCGCGACCTGATGGCAACCGCTGCTCAACCGCTGGCTCATGCCACTTACGCCATGGGCATTGCTACGAACCACTTCGATCATGCCGCGCAGGTCGCGCTGCATGGTTGCCAGGCTGCGAATCAAGGTGCTGGCTTCATCCTTGCGGGTGGGTTCGACGATAGGCTCGCTCAGGTTGCCATGGGCGATGCTGTCGGCAATCCGGCTGGCGATCTGCAACGGCCCCATGATGCTCAGGATGACCGAACGTCCCAGGGCGAGCAGCAGCAACAAGCTGGCAATGAGTACGACACCGAGGGTGAAGTTGGCACTGCTGATGGTTTGCCGAGTGCCCGCGCTGGTCTGTTGAGTGTTGGTTTCGATCAGCTCACTGAGGGTGGCCATCTGGCTTTCCAGTTGGCTGAACGCGTTATTGAACGTGCCCAGTTGCTGTTGTGCGGAATCCGGATTATCCAGCGCCAGCCCGACAATGCGCTCGGCGGCACTGATGTACGTATCGAGGCTTGGCTTGATCTTGTCCAGCGCGGCCTTGAGGGTGTCGTTGACCGGCAGCTTGAGGTTGTCACCGAGCATCTCGCGAAAGTGCGCGGCATGCTCATTGAGTGAGCTGCGCACCTCGGCCTTGCTGCTGGGGCTCTTGCCCAACCCTACCAGCATCGCCGACAGCACATCGGCGCGCAGTGCATCGTGCATCATGTCGGCTTCGAGGTGATTGCGCAGCGCGGTCATGCTGACCTCGTTGTCACTCACCGCTTCAGCCATCCGAGTGTTACCGACATAGCTGACCAGACTCACGATCAGGGCGGTGAGCAAGCCAGTGCCGATCAACAAGATCAAACGTAATTTTATGGACACTCGATGGTTCCCCTGTCGGCAGGTACGTGGTCGGCTAATTGCCTACTGTTGGGGTTATCGACTGTTCCAACCGGTTACTTAGACTTATTTCCACGCAAGCCGATTTTTGCGACCTACGGTATGCGCGGGCTCAATGCCCGCGAATGTAGTGCTCGAGTTGCCGTATCAAATCGGCCTGCTCGACGATGGCTTCCTTGACCAGATCGCCGATCGACAGCAGCCCGATCAGTTCCCCGCCCTCCAGCACCGGCAGATGACGCAAATGACTGTCGGTCATGACCTCCATGCAGCGCTCGATACTCTGCAAACTGTCGGCGGTCACCACCGGCGCGCTCATGATCTCGCGCACCGGCGTGCCGACCGAAGAACGCCCCTGTAAAACCACCTTGCGCGCATAGTCGCGCTCGCTGATGACGCCGACCACCTGCCCTTCTTCGATCACGGGCAGCGCGCCGACGTTCTTCTCGGCCATCATTTTCAGGGCGTCGAGGACCATTTGATCCGGTGCGATGCTGTGCACCTGCTGGTTTTGCACGACCTTCAGTTTCAGCAACTGTGCGGCTGTTTTCATCAACGTTCTCCGATACGGTTCAGCGCGACGGTCAAGCCGCCGCAACTTCCACGACGCCGGCGTTCAAACGCACCGGCCACACCCGAAGGCGCTGTTCGGGGTATTCCAGGCAGCTGCCGTCCTCGAGACGGAAATGCTGCTTGTAGATCGGCGACGCCACCACCAGATCGCCCTTGAGGCTGCCGATCAATCCGCGGCCAATCACGTTCGCGCCGGATTGCGGATCATGGTTATCGATGGCGTAGAGGGTGCGGCCTACGGCCTGCGGCAGGTAGAACAGCGCCACCTGGGCGCCATCGAGCCAGACGACAACGCCGGAGTTGCTGACCAGATCCTGCTGGCTGCACACCGCCTGCCAGGCCTGGGCATTGGCTGCGGTGGCAAGGGCATCGACACGCTGGGTAGTGGACTGGCTCATCAGGCATTTTCCTCGGTGACAGGGATAAGGTTGAGTTCGGCGGCCATGATCGGCCGGCGTTGACCGCGCTCCTGGACAAAATGAATGTCCGGGTCCGGGCGCTGATCGTTGACGAAGGTGCGGAAGCGCTTGAGTTTTTCCGGGTCTTTGAGGGCATTGGCCCATTCGCATTCGTAGCGGTTGACCACCAGTTGCATCTGCGACTCAAGTTCTGCGCCAAGCCCCAGGCTGTCGTTGATGATCACGTCCTTGAGGTAATCCAGGCCGCCCTCCAGGCTTTCGCGCCAGACCGAGGTGCGCTGCAATTTATCGGCGGTGCGGATGTAGAACATCAAGAAACGGTCGATGTAACGGATCAGGGTTGCATCGTCCAGGTCGGTGGCGAACAACTCGGCGTGACGCGGACGCATGCCGCCGTTGCCGGCCACATAGAGGTTCCAGCCGTTCTCGGTAGCGATCACGCCGACATCCTTGCTCTGCGCCTCGGCACATTCACGGGTGCAGCCAGAAACGGCGAACTTGAGCTTGTGCGGCGAGCGCAGGCCTTTGTAGCGATCTTCGAGGGTCAGGGCCATTTTCACGCTGTCCTGCACGCCGTAACGGCACCAGGTGCTGCCCACGCAAGACTTCACGGTACGGGTCGATTTGCCGTAGGCGTGCCCGGTTTCGAAACCGGCCTCGATCAGCTCGGACCAGATGTCCGGCAACTGGTGCAACTGCGCGCCGAACAGGTCGATCCGCTGGCCGCCGGTGATCTTGGTGTAGAGGTCGTATTTCTTCGCCACCACGCCGATCGCGATCAGCTTGTCGGCGGTGATCTCACCGCCAGCGATGCGTGGCACTACCGAATAGGTGCCGTTTTTCTGCATGTTGGCCATGAAGGTGTCGTTGGTGTCCTGCAACGGCACCAGCGAGGCATCCATGATCGGCTGGTTCCAGCACGAGGCGAGGATCGAGCCCACTGCCGGTTTGCACACGTCGCAACCGGTGTGTCCACGGCCGTGCTTGGCCAGCAGTTCTTCGAAAGTGATCACCCCTTCTACCCGCACCAGCGCATAAAGCTCCTGGCGGGTGTAGGCGAAGTGTTCGCACAGGCTCTTGTCGACGCTGACGCCACGGGCAATCAGTTCATGCTCGAACACTTGCTTGAGCAGCCCCGCGCAACCGCCGCAACCGGTGCACGCCTTGGTCTGCGACTTGAGCAGGCCCAGGTCGGTGCAGCCGCCATCGATGGCCGAGCAGATCGAGCCCTTGGTGACGTTATGGCACGAGCACACCGTTGCCGACTCGGGCAACGCGCCCGGGCCCAAGGTTGGCGCACCGGCGGACGAAGGTAGAATCAGGCTGGCCGGCTCCGACGGCAAGGCAATGCCGTTCTGCATGTATTGCAGCAAGGTGTCGTAATAGCTGTTGTCGCCGACCAACACTGCACCGAGCACACGCTTGCTGTCGGCATCCACCACCAGCCGGCGGTAGCTGGCCGTCGCTTCATCGATGAACTGATAACTGCGCGCGCCCGGTGTCTGCGCATGGGCATCGCCGATGGAGCCGACGTCAACACCGAGCAGTTTGAGCTTGGTCGACATGTCGGCGCCCTGGAACGGCTCGGCGGCTTGATTGCACAGCAGCGACGCGACGCCACGGGCCATCTGATAACCGGGGGCGACCAGGCCGAAGAGGCTGCCATTCCAGGCGGCACACTCGCCGATAGCGTAGATATTCGGATCGCTGGTCAGGCACTGGTCGTCGATCACCACGCCGCCGCGAGGACCAATGTCCAGCGCGCATTGGCGGGCCAATGCATCTTGCGCACGGATGCCGGCGGAGAACACGATCAGGTCGGCTTCAAGAAATTCGTCGTTGGCAAAATTCATCCGATAACGGTACTGCTCGCCAGCACTGATCGACTGCGTGCCACGGGACAGGTGCACACCCACACCGAGCCGCTCGATTTGCGCCTTCAGCGCCAGGCCGCCCTGCTCGTCGAGTTGCACCGGCATCAGGCGCGGGGCGAATTCCACCACATGCGCTTCCAGGCCCAGGCTTTTCAGGGCATTGGCCGCTTCCAGGCCGAGCAGGCCACCGCCGACCACCACGCCACGCCGGGCATTGGCCGCAGCAGCACGAATCGCGTCGAGGTCTTCAAGGGTGCGATACACCAGGCGCGAGTCGCCTTCTGCGCCTTCAATAGGCGGCACGAAGGGATAAGACCCGGTGGCCAGAACCAGTTTGTCGTAAGCGACGCAACCTTGCGCGGTAATCACTTGGCGCCGAGCGCGGTCGATTTCCAGCACCGGCACACCCAGATGCAGGGTGACGCCCGGCGTCTGATAGAGAGAGGCTTCGCCCAGGGCCAGCGATTCGGCATCACGACCGCCGAAATACTCGGACAGATGCACGCGGTCGTAGGCACGCATCGGTTCTTCACTGAAGACATGCAGCCGGTAGTGTTCGAGGGCGCCGCGCTCGATGAGCTGCTCGACACAATGATGTCCGACCATGCCATTGCCGATCACGATCAGCGTTTGCAGTTTGTTCAATGCGGCAACATTGGAATTCATAGTAAGCACCCAGCCAAAGCCAATCACGGATAAAAAAGCAAAAAAAAACGCCTGAAACCTCTCGGTTTCAGGCGTCTTTGCCTGTTCTTCGCGGTGTTCGACCTGGCGCCTTCGCCTGATCCACCGATGTTGCCCACGACCTGCCCGGCCGGTCGATCTTCGTTGATCGAGTGGGCTGCCCCTCTTTTTCAGATGAGGCTGAAGGGGGAGAATGCAGCCTTTGTGCCAGTCTGCAGCGCACGACTTCCTCAGTTCTGGAAAACCGACTGCTGAAGGATGGGGGAATGTGATGAAGACCGCGAACCAGGCGGGGTTCATCAGGCGCGAGTCAACGTTGCAGGCCCCCGCGAGTGGGTGGGCGGACGTTGGAGCTGAAGAAAGGAATAGCTCGGGGATCCGCTTCGCACTGGTGCACGTTGTCAGGCATGGCTCTTTAAAAGTGCATGCGGCTACGCCCTGCTTGGCATTTCCCGGTGCCATTCGGGCAAGCGTCAATGCCGATTTGTAGCAGCTGTCGAGCCTGCGAGGCTGCGTTCGGCTGCGCAGCAGTCGTGAGTCCGGCTGACGCGGTCTGCCTGACACACCGCAATTACTGGTTTGACGACTGCTGCGCAGCCGAACGCAGCCTCGCAGGCTCGACAGCTTCTACAGCGAGCTCGTCGCTGCTCAACTTACCGGCCCGGGCAAGCGTTGCCTTCAGCAGCATCGCGTATTTGTATTTTCAGATATATCGAGGCCGCGACGTTTTGGCGCATGCCGGCAGGCCATCGATTAAGCGCCGCAGGGCAACAGTTTGTTAACATCCGTGCGCTTTTTTTCGTCTGATTGATCAGCCACTGTAGATTCCCCCGTCGCTACACAGGATGCTTTTGTTCATGAGTACGTTGTATACCCGTCGCACGGTCCTACAAGGCATGAGCCTGCTGAGCCTCGGCCTGCTCGCTGGCTGCGATGACAGCAGCAAGCTGTCGTTCAAGTACGGCAAGGACCTCAGTGACAAGATCATGGGGCGTACCTTCAAACTCAAGGACGCCCAGGGCGAGTACCGGATGCTGGGCAGCTATCGGGGCCTGATGCCGATGATCTTCTTCGGCTTCACCCAATGTCCGGCGGTCTGCCCGACGACGCTGGCCCGTGCGGCACAGGCGAAAAAACTGATGGGCCGCGATGGCGAACGCCTGCAAGTGATCTTCATCACCCTGGACCCCGAGCGCGATACGCCGCAAATGCTCGACACCTACGTCAAGGCCTTCGATCCGAGTTTCGAGGCGCTGTACGGTACGCTGGAAGAAACCGCCGCCACCGCCAAGGAGTTCGGTGTGTTCTATGAAAAGATCCCGAGCGGTTCGACCTATACCCTCTCCCACACCGCGACCAGCTTCGTTTTCGACTCCCGGGGCAATTTGCGCCTGGGGCTGTCCGCGTCCCTTACCGCTAAAGAGTGTGCAGAAGACCTGCTCACCGTCATGGAGGTCTGCTGATGACTTCGATTTGCGCACCACGTATTAAACAGCTGGGTATCAAACAACTGGTCCTGGGTCTTTCCCTGATTGGCATGGCCTGGCAGGTGTCCGCTCAAACCCTGGTGAACGACGCCTGGGTTCGCGCGACGGTGGCCGGTCAGCATTCGACCGGCGCCTTCATGACCGTGCAGGCCGACAGCGATAGCAAACTGCTCAGCGTGCAGTCGCCGGTAGCGAACACCGTGCAAATTCACCAATCCAGCATGAAAGACGATGTGATGAGCATGAGCCAGGTCGAGTCCGTCGCGCTGCCGGCCGGCCAACCGGTAAGCTTCGATCCCCATGGCTATCACATCATGTTGATGGATTTGACGGCCCAGGTTAAGGAAGGCGACAAAGTGCCCCTGACCCTGACCGTGGAAAACGCCAAGGGCGAAAAAGAGACGATCACCGTTGACGCCGAGACTCAGGCGCTCGGCATGCATGATCACAGCAAGATGCATTGAGAGCTCGATACCAGCCTGTCTGATCGCTGGCTGGTGTTCCGGTGGCGTATGCCTGCCCTCACCTGATAGCCTGAGCCCCCTTGCCTGCATGTCTCTGATGGATCATCGGCGCGCGAAGACGCCGCGATGATCACTTCACCCCCATTCAATCAAGACAACGGTGACTCTCTTGATCAGCAGCACCCCCACATTTGCCCGTGATATCGACGGCAAAGCCATTTCTGCCAAGGTCCTCGACGAGGTCCGTGAAGAAGTTCAGGCCCTCGCTGGCCAACAGATCTACCCCGCCCTGGCGGTCGTGTTGGTCGGCGACGACCCGGCCAGCCATGTGTATGTGCACAATAAACTGCTGCGCGCCAAGGAAGTCGGGATCCGCTCCCTTGAACACCGCCTGCCGGAAACCGCCAGCCAGGCCCAGGTGCTGGAACTGATTGCACAACTCAATGCCGATCCCACAGTGAACGGCATCCTGGTGCAACTGCCCTTGCCCGCCTCTATCGATGAGCAAGCAGTGATTCATGCCATCGACCCGATCAAGGACGTGGATGGCTTTCATAGGGAAAACGTCGGCGGGCTGGTGCAAGGCATCGAGGTCCTGACCCCGTGCACGCCCAGCGGCTGCATGCGCCTGTTGCACGAAACCTGCGGTGATGACTTGAGCGGCTTGCACGCGGTGGTCATCGGCCGGTCGAACATTGTCGGCAAACCGATGGCGACCTTGCTGTTGCAGGCTAACTGCTCGGTCAGCGTGGTGCACTCGCGCAGCGTCGACGCCCCGGCGTTGTGCCGGTTGGCGGATATCGTGGTCGCGGCGGTGGGCCGGCCAGCGTTGATCGACGCCAGTTGGCTCAAGCCCGGCGCGGTGGTGATCGATGTCGGCATCAACCGCATCACCAGCGAGTTCGGCAACCGTCTGGTGGGCGATGTCGACTACGCCAGCGCCCGTACCGTCGCCAGCGCGATCACCCCGGTTCCCGGTGGCGTCGGACCGATGACCATTGCATATCTGCTGAAGAACACCTTGATCGCCAGCCGGTTGCAACGCGCGGCACAGGCTCGCGGGCAGCAGCCCGAAGACGACCTGGCGTTGAACTGAGCACGACGCACACGGCCCACTTGAAAGTGGGCCGTGTCGGTAATGCGAAACCTGTGGGAGCGGGCCTCTGTGGCGAGGGGGCTTGCCCCCGTTGGGTCGCGAAGCGGCCCCAAAAGCTTTGCGACTGCTTCGCAGCCGAACGGGGGCAAGCCCCCTCGCCACAGAATCCCGCTCCTACATGGATTGTGAGCATTTTGACCGTGTCGATCAGGTCCGTTATTTCCCCGCGTGCAACACCTGCGTTTGCGGCATCGCCGAAGAGTGGTGGTTGAGAATCTTCCACTGACCACCCACCTGTTCATAAACAAAGGTGTAGCGCGCCTGCACCTGACGGGTCTTGCCATCGGCTTCGGTCAACGTAAAGGTGTAGACGCCACTGTCCATGGCCACGTTGGCGCCCAATGGGCGGATCTCACGGAAGTTGATCTGGCCTACTGGCTTGAGCGCCATGAAGTGATCGAAGTAGTCCTTGATCTGTGCCGGCGTGGTGCGCACCTGATTGGAAACCGTCGGTTGCAGCACCGCGTTCGGCGCATACAGGTCGACCACGCTCTGAACATTGCCACTCTTCAACGCGCTGTTCCAATGGTCAAACAGGGCGGCGATTTCACGATCCTTCACGTTGGACGGTTGCTGCGCCACGCTGCTGTAAACGTAAGGCACCGCTTCCAACGCCTGAGCCAACGGGGCGGTCAGGGCGAACAACAGGGCGATGGTTGAGGTCTTGAATTTCATTGCGCTATTCCAATGATGGTCGATGGGCACACTGTGCCGCCCGGAACGCGGCCCGCCATCGGCCAACCGGAGCCATTTGCCTATGCCATTCGGCAGATAGCGCCCTGCCCCGTTAACAAGGTTTAATGACGCCCCTGCCCGAACGGGCGTGCCCGTGCCGGAACCTGCCCATGCAAAACCCTGATCATGACCCCGGTAGCGCCCTGGCCATTCGTACCCAGTATCGGCAATCGCAAAGTCGCGCCGCGCGGCTGCGGCTGCTGGTGGATACCGGCCAGGAACTGACACAACTGGCCCCCGAGGCCATGCGTCAACGGGTGCTGCAACGGGCCTGCGCCTTCCTGGCGATGGACCATGCGCTACTGCTGGAATGGGACGTGGATGCGCAGGTCAGGACCACCGCCAGTCAAGGCAGCCGTGATCGTTTGCACAGCCTCGAACACCTCGCCGACACCGCGATGTGCGCACCGCAATGGCAGGAACAGCCGAGCGCGGATCTGCCCAATGTGTTGCGGATACCTTTACGCGGTGGCGATGGTGCCGCCTTCGGTGCGTTGGTGCTGGCCAACAGCGTCAGCATCAGCGCACCGGACACCGAAGACCTCGAATCCCTGCAACTGCTCGCCACCCTGCTCGCCGCGCACCTGGAAAACCAGCGCTTGCTCGACGCATTGGTGACCCGCGAGCGCACCATGTCCGATCTGGTCCACCGACTGTTCC
The DNA here is from genome assembly GCF_059506005.1 of Pseudomonas sp. Pseusp18. Classification (NCBI taxonomy): domain Bacteria; kingdom Pseudomonadati; phylum Pseudomonadota; class Gammaproteobacteria; order Pseudomonadales; family Pseudomonadaceae; genus Pseudomonas; species Pseudomonas sp. Pseusp18. Next base: position 2,930,330 of record NZ_CP169240.1, on the reverse strand, counting down.
GGGCACAGGAAGACGAACGCAAACGCATGGCCTACGACCTGCACGACGGCCTGGCACAAACCCTCGCCGGGTTGCATCAGCGCCTGCAAGGTTTTGCCGGTCGCTGCCCGCCATTGCCCGACGAACTCGGTGCAGACCTACAGACGATTCTTGCACTGGCCCAGCATTGCGTCGGTGAAGGCCGGCAATTGATTCGTGGCCTGCGCCCGACGGCGCTCGACGACTTTGGCTTGCTGAAGGCGGTCGACAAAGAGGCAGATCGCCTGCGCGAAGCGGGGATCAAAGTGAACTGGAATGTGCGTTGCGAAGCACGTTTGCCCAGCCAGGTGGAAATCGCCCTGTTCAGGATTGCCCAGGAAGGCATCAACAATATTCTCAAACATGCGCAGGCCAGCCACGTCGTGCTGGCGCTGCAACTGCATGAAGGACAAGCCTCGCTGCGGGTGGACGACAACGGCCAGGGCTTTGCCATGGAACAACCCCTCGACACCTGCGGCGCCCGGCACCTGGGGCTTGCCGCGATGCAGGAACGCGCGAGCCTGCTGGGCGGCGAATTCACCTGCATCAGCCACGCGCACGGCGGAACGCAACTGCGCGCCACCGTCCCCTCTGGCCTGAATGGAACCCATCAATGACTGACGCTATACGACTGGTGGTCGCGGACGATCATGAAGTCACGCGCACCGGCTTCGTCTCGTTGCTCGCCGGCCTGACGCAATTCGAAGTGGTCGGCCAAGCGTGCAATGGCCAGGAAGCACTGGATTTATGTGAACGTCTTTTACCCGACATCGTCATCCTCGACATCCGCATGCCGGTGCTCAACGGGCTGGGCGCGGCACGCCTGCTTCAAGAGCGCCTGCCGAGCCTGAAAGTGATGATGTTCACCATGGACGACAGCCCCGATCACCTTGAGGCCGCCATGAACGCCGGCGCCGTGGGCTATCTGCTCAAGGATGCCAGCCGCCACGAAGTGATCGACGCCTTGCAACGTGTCGCCGCCGGCGAGCAAGCCCTCAACAGTTCAGTCAGCGCGCAGTTGCTGCGCCGCCTGACCGAGCGCAACGCCAGCGGCGCCGCCCCCGTCACCTTGACCCCACGGGAACGCCAAGTACTGGGGCTGGTGGCCAGCGGCATGAGCAACCGTGAAATCGGCGAAAAACTCGGCATCACCACCGGCACGGCCAAAGCCCACGTGGAGCGGGTCATCGGCAAACTCGGCGCCGCCGACCGCACCCAAGCGGCTGTGCGTGGCATTGCGCTGGGTCTGGTGACCCAGTCATGAAAGCTTCAAACGCCCGCCGCTGGGCCGATCTGCCGTTACGCGGCAAAGCCCTCGTGGTAATTTCCCTGCCGCTGGTGATTCTGTTGCTCTCGCTGGTGCTGATCTACACCACCGAACGGCAGACCGCCCGCGCGGAAGAAGACGTACGCCGCGTGCTGCTGGTGCAAGGCGATATTCAGGCGGTGCATACCCTGCTCGCCGAGGCTGCCGCCAGTGTGCGCGGCTATCTGCTGACCCATCGCGAGGATTTCCTGCCGGGTTACCGACAGGCCAAGCCCTTGATCGAATCGGCCCTGCAGCGGCTCGACCGCAACGTTCGCGATCAGCGGGTGCGCAAACACCTGGAGGCGATCACGCCGCTGATCGACACCAAGGTCGAAGGTCTGGTTGAACTGCTCGATGATCGCAACGCGACCCCAGAGTCGATCACCACGATCCTGATCAACAACAAACATGTCCTCGACGAATTACGCGAACGCATCAGCGCCATGCGCACGCTTGAGGACACCCTGCTGGCCGAGCGCACCGCAGCGGCGGCCTCCACTCGACAGCGCCTGTTGTTCTCCACCTTGCTGGCCGCCGTTTGCGGGCTGTTCGGTGCCATTGTCGCGGTGCTGTTTCTGTCCAAAGGCATCGTCGCCCGGGTGCAGCAAGTTCAGGGCAACGCCCAACGGCTGGCACTCGGTCAGCCGTTATTGCCGCAACCGCCGGAGAACGATGAGATAGGTCAATTGGGCACGCGCCTGGTCGAGGCCGGGCTGTTATTGGCCGAACGTGAACGGGCCTTGCGCGACAACGAAGAACGCTTGCGGCTGATCATCGACGGGGTGAAGGACTACGGTATTTTCGCCCTCGACACACGAGGCTTCGTCACCAGTTGGAATGCCGGCGCCGAACGGATCAAGGGCTACACCGAACAGGAGATCGTCGGCCAGCATTTCTCGGTGTTTTATCTCCCGCAAGAATGTCCGCAGCATCCCGACATGGCGCTGCGCGAGGCCACACGCAATGGTCACTACATGGAAGAGGCCTGGCGTTGCCGCAAGGATGGCAGCCGTTTCTGGGCCAGTGTGGTGATTACCGCGCAGTACGACAGCAGTGGCGCCCTGCGCGGGTTCTCCAAGATCACCCGCGACATCACCGATCGCCGTGCCGCAGAGATCGCGCTAAGTACCGCACGGGAAGAAGCGGAGCGCGCCAGCCGCGCCAAAAGCGAGTTTCTGTCGCGCATGAGCCACGAACTGCGTACTCCGCTCAACTCGATTCTCGGCTTCGCGCAACTGCTGGATATGGACTCGCCCAAAGGGCAGCGAGCGCAGATCGGTCACATCCTGCGGGCCGGGCAACACCTGCTGACCCTGATCAACGAAGTGCTGGACATCGCCAAGATCGAGGCCGGGCGCCTGCCACTCAACGTTGAAGCCGTGCCCTTGGCGGTGGTGCTGCAAGAAGCCCTGACGCTGGTATCGCCCATGGCCTGCGACGCCGGCATTCAACTGGTCGAACTGCCGATGCTGGCCGCCGACAGCGGGATCGTCGCCGATCGGCAACGGCTGGTTCAGGTGCTGCTGAACCTGTTGTCCAACGCGATCAAATACAACCGGCCCCGGGGCCAGGTGCACATTGAGGTCAGGGTTCATCAACAACGAATTGCGGTATCGGTCTGCGATACCGGCAAGGGCATTGCAGCTGATCGGCAGGACCAACTGTTCAAGCCGTTCGAGCGCCTGGAGACCGACCCGAACGTGGAAGGCACGGGCCTCGGCCTGGCGTTGAGCAAGAGCCTGCTGGAAATGATGAACGGCAGCCTGACCGTCAAAAGCCAGCCCGGCAACGGCTCCAGTTTCACCCTGGAACTGCCCTTCGAGCGATTGCCGTCAACCACTGAGCCACCTGCGGCACTGATCAGCCCGCCAACGGCAACGCCCACCCTCGCCGCCCCCGATTACCAGGGAAAAGTGCTGTGCATCGAAGACAATCTGTCGAGTCTGGCCCTGATCGAAACCCTGCTGCAACGACGGCCGCACATCCAGTTGCTCTCAAGCATGCAGGGGCAAATGGGCCTGGACCTGGCCCGGCAACACGCACCACAGCTGATTTTGCTGGACGTGGCGCTGCCGGATCTTGATGGTTTCAACGTTCTGCAACGCTTGCGTCTGTCCTCCAGCACCCGCGCCACACCCGTGCTGATGATCACCGCCGATGCCAGCGACCTCACTCACCACGCCTTGCTGGAAGCAGGAGCGACCGCGGTGCTGACCAAGCCGATTCACATTCCTTCATTCCTTGCCCATCTTGACCAGCACCTACCGGAGCCCGTGTGAACACCGACCTGCGTATTCTGATCATCGACGACCAACGACCCAACCTCGATTTGATGGAGCAGTTGCTGGTCCGCGAAGGGCTGACCAATGTACTGAGCAGCACCCAGCCGCTGCGAACCCTGGACCTGTTCAACAGCTTCGAGCCGGACCTGGTCATTCTCGACCTGCACATGCCGGAGTTCGACGGCTTTGCCGTACTCGAACAGCTCAACCGGCGCATTCCAGCCGGCGAATACCTGCCGATCCTCGTGCTCACCGCCGACGCCACCCGCGATACCCGCCTGCGCGCGCTGGCCCTGGGCGCCAAGGACTTCATCAGCAAGCCATTGGACGCCCTGGAAACCATGCTGCGGGTCTGGAACCTGCTAGAGACCCGCGCACTGTATAAAGCCCTGCGCACGCTGGTCCCTGCGGATCAAATCGAGTTGCTGCGTCAGTTAAGGCCGCAGCCAGTTAGCTGATTGCAGGGGCGGAATCACTGACGATTTGCCGCTGAATGCCAGGTTGCGTGGCTGGCTCGGCGTCCTCACGGCTGGCGGCTGCAGAAAGCCCAGCAAGGCCCGTTGCGTGTCATGCCAGGCCGTGGGGTGTTCCATGTCGAGGAAATGCCCGGTGTTCTCGATGGTCTGAAATTGCGCCTTGCGGGTATGCGCCGCAAACAGACGGGCGTCTTCCACCGAGGTGTACTCGTCCCATTCACCGTTGATAAACAGCAGCGGGACGTCGATGGAATCGGCACAGGACACGTAGCAGTGAGTGTCCTGGGTCAACACCTCATTGACGTGAAAATGCATCTGCCGGTATTCGTGTTCGTCCAGGCTGCTGACATGACGCTCATTGAATCGCTTGAACAGCGACGGCAGGTGCTTGCCGATCGTGCTGTTGATCAAGCGCCCGACATTGCGACGATCACACAGGTGGAGAAAGTGCCGGCCGCTCTCCAGATACTCACGCATCGGCGTGTTGATCCGCGCGGCGAATGAACTGATCACCGCCTTTTCGATCCGGCGGGGCCGCTGGGCCAGCGCTACCAAGGTCGCCGCACCGCCCCAGGAAAAGGACAGCACATGCTGGGCGCGAAAGTGCTCGATCAACTCCAGCAGTATTTCTGCCTCGTCCTCCTTGCGGATCGGTTGGTCATGCCGGTTGTGTTGTTTCGATTGACCGGCGTAGGGCTGATCGTAGAGGACCACATTGAATCGTGGCCGCAGGTAACGCACCGTTTGCGCAAAGGATGCGGTCGTTGCCAGCGAGCCATTGACCAGAATGATCGTCTTGTCAGCAGCGGCGTTGAGATAGTGCTCGGTATAAACCTTGTACTTCTTACCAATCTCGACGATGGCAGTTTTCGGCATCATTTCATTCTATTCCTTGAACAAATTGGACCAGGCACACAGCGTGGTCGACTGTCCGGCTTCCTCCGGGCAAGCCTGACAGCACAAACCAGCGACAACGGTACAAGGGCGCTGAGATGAACGCCATGACCAATGAGTCAGAACCCGACCAGCGGCTTCCAGTTAAGCAGGAATTTTCCCGTGTGCAAGCTCGCAAGCTTGAAAGTGGCTGCCCAGACGCTTCGCCGGCAGCAGCCTATGCTTGTTGATTGCCCCAGCCTTTTCATCTGCCCAACGAGGAGTTGAAAAATGTCGCTAACGCTTTACTACCATCCGCTGGCTTCTTACTGCCACAAAGTGCTCATCGCGCTCTACGAAAACGGCATCGAGTTCGACAGAAGAATCATCGATCTCACGGACGCCGCCGACCGCGCAGAGCTTCAGGCATTGTGGCCAATCGGAAAATTCCCGGTACTTCGCGATCATGCTCGTCAACGTAATCTGCCGGAGTCCAGCGTCATCATCGAGTACCTGGATCGCCTGTATCCAGGTGAACAACGCCTGGTTCCAGACGATTGGGAGACCGCGTTGGAGGTGCGCTTATGGGACCGGTTTTTCGACAATTATCTACAAACACCGGTCCAACAGATTGTCAGTGATCGGATACACGCGACCAACGGTGATTTGACCAGGGAACGGGCCACGCTTGCGACGGCGTACAGCATGCTCGAGCGCCGGATGGCTTCCAGAATCTGGGTGGCCAGCCCGGACTTCAGCCTGGCCGATTGCGCCGCCGCCCCGGCGCTGTTCTATGCCTGCACACTGGTGCCGTTCCCCGACGACTACCAGCACTTGAGCGCCTATTTCGACCGGTTGATACAGCGACCGTCATTCCTGCGGGTGATCGACGAAGCCAGGCCCTGGTTTTCGTTCTATCCGTTTGCGGATCGCCTTGCACAACGGTTTCGGGAGGCGCCGGATAATGCATGACCCGTCATTGGCCGTAATGCGATCTGCATTTGGCCGTACGCGATCTGTAGCAGCTGGCGAAGCCTGCGTTCGGCTGCGTAGCAGTCGTAAAATCAGGCACTGCGTTCCGTCAGGCACACTGTGCATTCATGGTTTACGACTGCTGCGCAGCCGAACGCAGGCTTCGCCAGCTGCTACACGAAGTCAGAACCGTGGCTTGACCGTCCTCCACTCCGGCTTGTAACGCTGCATCTGCTTCACGTCATCGCGCTGGCGAATGCCGCAAGTCAGGTATTGATCGTGCAGCCTGGCCAATTGATCGTGATCCAGCTCAAGGCCCAGGCCAGGCGCACGGGTGATTTTCACGCAGCCATCAACGATCGGTAGTTTGCCGCCCTTAATCACTTCTTCGTCCGGTTCCTGCCAGGGGTAATGCGTGTCGCAGGCGTAATCGAGGTTGGGCACCGAAGCGGCGACATGCGCCATGGCCATCAGGCTGATGCCCAGGTGCGAATTGGAGTGCATGGACACGCCAAGGCCGAAGGTGTCGCACATTTTCGCCAGCGCCTGGGTGTCGCGCAGGCCGCCCCAGTAATGATGGTCGGCGAGCACGATCTGCACGCTGTTCAGGGTCACGCTGCGGCGGAACTCATCAAAATCAGTGACCACCATATTGGTCGCCAGTGGAAGACCCGTGCGTTTATGCAGCTCGGCCATGCCGTCGAGGCCCGGCGTCGGGTCTTCGTAATATTGCAGGTCGTCGCCCAGCAGCTCCGCCATGCGGATCGCGGTTTCCAGCGACCAGTTGCCGTTCGGGTCGATGCGCAGCGGGTAACCGGGAAAGGCCTTTTTCAGCGCCTTGATGCACGACACTTCGTGCTCCGGCGGCAATGTACCGGCCTTGAGTTTGATGCTCTTGAAACCGTAGGCCTCGATCATGCGTCGGGCCTGGGCGACGATCTGTTCTTCGTTCAGCGCTTCGCCCCAGTTGTCTGGTTTATACGGTGAGTCGATGTGTTGCGCGTACTTGAAGAACAAATAGGCGCTGAACGGAATTTCATCGCGAATCGCCCCACCCAGCAGGTCCACCAACGGCACGTTCAAGGCGTGCGCCTGTAGATCGAGAAACGCCACTTCGAACGCCGAATAGGCGTTGCTCACCGCTTTGCTGGCATGGGAACCGGGGGCCAGTTCCGCACCGGCAATGCTCTGGGTTTTGTTCGCCGCGACGGTGGCCTGCACGATGGCGCGCAACTGGTTGAGGTTGAACGGGTCGAGGCCGATCAACTGATCTTGCAGTTGCTGCTGGATCGCCAGTGCCGGTGCGTCGCCGTAGCTTTCGCCCAGGCCGATGTAGCCATTGTCGCTCTCGATCTCGATGATCGAGCGCAGCGCGAAGGGTTCGTGAATACCGCTGGCATTGAGCAACGGCGGGTCACGGAAGGCGATGGGGGTGACGGTGACTCGTTTGATTTTCAAGAGGCGGCTCCCTTTGGCTTGGTATTCAAGGCTTGATGACTGACAGAGTTTTTTGCTGCTGCATTTTTCGCGGCCACGGCTTCGACCGTTTTACCGGTGAGCGAACGGTGCGCATCACCACGGGGTGCCGTGCGGGCAAAAAAGATCACCACGGCCGCCACCAGCGAGGTCGCCGCCAGGCCGTACAAACCGCCTTCGATGGAACCGGTGGTCTGCTCCAGGAAACCGAACGCGGTCGGTGCGACGAAACCACCGAGGTTGCCAATGGAGTTGATCAAGGCGATTACCGCCGCCGCGATACGCGCATCCAGATAGCCTTGGGGAATCGGCCAGAACAGCGCCGAAGCCGCTTTGAAACCGATGGCCGCGAAACAGATGGCGACAAAGGCGAAGATCGGCCCGCCGGTGGTGGACATGAACATGCCGAACGCGGCAATCACCAGCGTCACGGCCACCCAGGCTTGCTGGTATTTCCATTTGCTGGCCATGGCGGCGAAGCCGTACATCGCCAGGATGGAAATGATCCACGGAATCGAGTTGAACAGGCCGACCTGGAAGTCGCCCAGGTTGCCCATCTTCTTGATCATGCTCGGCAGCCAGAACGTGGCGCCATAAATGGTCAGGGCGATGGAGAAGTAGATGAAGCAAAACAGCGCGATTTGCTTGTCGGCGAGCAACTTGAACATCGACGGTTTGACCGTCTGCACGGCTTCGCGAGCCTGTTGTTCCAGGGTAATGGCGCTGACCAGTGCGTCCTTTTCTTCGGCGTTCAGCCAGTTCGCCTGACGCGGATGGGATTGCAGCCAGAACCAGACGAACCCACAGAGCACGATGGAAGCGAAGCCTTCAATCAGGAACATCCACTGCCAGCCATGCAGGCTCAGGCCGCTGACGTGCAACAGCGCGCCGGACACCGGGCCGGAAATAACCGAAGCAATGGCCGAGCCGCTGAGGAAGATCGCCATGGCCTTGCCCCGCTCCGTCGACGGTAACCATTGGGTGAAGTAATAAATGATGCCGGGGAAAAAACCCGCCTCGGCGGCGCCGAGAATGAAGCGCAGCACATAGAAACTGGTTTCGCCGCGCACGAAGGCCATGGCCATCGCCGCCGCGCCCCAGGTGAACATGATGCGCGTCAGCCAGGCACGGGCACCGTAGCGTTGCAGCAGCATATTGGAAGGCACTTCGAAAATGGCGTAACCGATGAAGAACAGTCCGGCACCCAAGCCATAGGCCGCGGCGCCGATGCCCAGGTCGGTTTCCAGATGGCTGCGCACGAAGCCGATGTTGACCCGGTCGATGTAGTTGACGATGAACATCACCACGAACAGCGGCAGCACATGGCGCTTGACCTTGGCCGCTGCTCGGGCAAGGACGGTGGGGTCCGGCGGACTCGGATGGTTATTCAAGGGCGACTCCCGTTCATTGTTTTTTTAGGGGGAGAGCCGATCATGGACGCGCCTATTGATCCCGTCTAATCTAACTTGGCATTCGATTGATACCTGGATTAGATCAATGTTCGAACTGACGCAACTGCGCTGCTTCACCACCGTGGCCACTGAACTCAACTTCCGCCGGGCCGCCGAACGGTTGAACATGACCCAGCCGCCCCTCAGTCGGCAGATTCAACTGCTGGAGCATCACCTGGGCGTCGAGTTGTTCACCCGCAGCACCCGCAGCGTCGCCCTGACCGCCGCCGGCCGCGCGTTCTTCATCGAAGCCCAGAACCTGCTGGAGCGCGCCCAGCAAGCGGCCATCACCGCCCGGCGCTTCGCCGAAGGCGATATCGGTACGGTCAACATCAGCTTTGTCGGCAGCGCGGTGTACGAATTCCTGCCCAAGGTCATCGCGGAAGCACGACTCAAACAGCCTCAGGTCAAAATCGACCTGTCGGAAATGAACACCTACCAGCAGCACGAAGCCCTGCGCGCGCGCCGTATCGACCTGGGCATCGTCCGCGCGCCGTTGCTGGAGCCGGGTTATGCCACTGAATGCCTGGTGCGTGAACCCTTTGTGCTGGCCGTGCCCAGCAACCATCGGCTGGCCAGCGCACAAACCGTGTCCGTCAAAGACCTGGATGCACAACCGTTCCTCATGTACTCCCATGCGGCCTATCCGCCGTTCAACGAACTGCTGACCGGCATGCTCCGCTCGGCCCGCGTTGCTCCGGAATACGTACAGTGGCTCGGCTCATCACTGACGATCCTGGCGCTGGTCAACGCCGGCATGGGCCTGGCCCTGGTGCCGCGTTGCGCCACCAGCGTGGTGTTCAAGAACGTGGTGTTCCGCGATATCGATCTGGGGGAAGGTGTGCAAAGCGAGCTGCATTTGATCTGGCGCGAGAACAATGACAACCCGGCGTTTGCGATGTTGCTGGAGGGGATTCGCAAGGCTGTGCGGGAGGGATGGGGGTCGTAGGAACTGCTCCTGCGACCGGCCGATTACCGTTGCGCCAACTCATGCCGGATGCATTGCTCGTAATACGTTTGCTTGATGCCGGCAGGCTTGAGACGCGAAGGGCTGTTATAGGTTTGCTCCGTGATGCCCATGGCCGTCATGCGCATCCACGGTCGGGGAAACTTGCGCGATTGCAGCTTCTTGCGTGCTCCGTAAAGCGTAAGCCCGGAAAGTTTCGAGGCTTGCGCGCCCTCGGCTATTTCCGAGCCCCAGCTGCATACATAGCGAGAGTTCTTGCTCAGTTCCTTTGCCTGGGCTCCAAACGAAATAGCCACCAGGACAAACGTTGCAGTCATCCATACCAAAGTCCGCATATCGCCAATGCCTAACCTGCTGAAAAGAAAGCAAGTTTGACAACGAACCGAAGATCGGGGGGCCAGCAGTTTGCCTCATTTCATCATTGATTCTCTCTGCCAGGCCCGATGTAAAAGATCGATGACCTCTTCATCCGACGTCTGAGAGAAATCCGTGTACCAATAGCCGATCGATACCAGCCAATCAGGGGTGAGCGGGCAAATCAGCTCGTCCACTTCATCTCGCAGCGCCTCTGCCGTTTCCATGGGGGCCACCGGCACGGCAACGACGATGCGCGATGGTGCTTGCAGGCGCACGGCCTGTATCGCGGCCATCATCGTGGCCCCTGTCGCCAGGCCGTCATCGATCAGAATCACCACTTGATCCTTGAGCGCCAAAGGCTCGCGGGATTCCCGGAATAGCTGCTCGCGACGCAACATTTCCTGCGTTTCCTTCGCCACCACAGCGTCGAGCGTACGCTGGTCGATGCCGTTAGCCCGCAGCGCATCGTCATTGACGATTTGAATGCCACCGCTGGCGATAGCGCCCATGGCAAATTCCTGGTGGGACGGCACGCCCAGCTTGCGGACCAGCATCAGGTCCAGGCGAACCTCCAGGGCCGTGGCCACTTCATAGGCGACCGGCACGCCGCCACGGGGCAAGGCCAGGACGATGACATCGGCTCTTTTAGCGTATTTAAGCAACGGTTCCACCAGGCTTCGGCCGGCATCAACCCGGTCATGCAAGATGGTTTGCAACGAAGGACTGTGATTCATCTGAAAACCTCCCTGGGGCGGGAGCCCCAAAACGGGCAAGTCAATTTCGCTAAGGATGCTCGCGACTACACCGCTAGAACGCTGCAAGGCACCTGATACAGAATATGTTCGGTGGTGCTGCCGAGCAGTTTCTCCAGGCTGCCGTACTGTGTTCTGCCCATCACGATCACATCTATCTGGTGTTCGTGGGAAAACTCACTCAGCACCGACACCGGATGCCCCGTGATGAAATGCCGACATTCAGCGGGCACGCCGAACCGGGCGGCCAACTTGAGGAATGAGGTTTCCAGGTCCTTGCGCAATTCCCGGGTAAGCTCCGATAGCGTCAGGCCACCGCCCAGATCCGCCAGAAAAGCAGCCGGAATGTCACATGCGTACAGCAGATGCAACTCGGCATTGCATTGCAGCGCAAGGGCAGACGCCTGCAGGATGATCCGGTCGTTGAGTTCGCTGTTCGAAGGCTCGGTATCGACAACATCAACCGCGGCCACCACCTTCTGCGGCAAGGCATGGCTTTGGGCACCCACCAGATAGACCGGTACCGGACAATGGCGCAACAAACGCCAGTCCAGCGGCGTAAAGAACGCGCGCTTGAGCACGGGCTCATGCTGGACTTGCTTGATCAACAGATCGGGGTGCATTTCCGTGACGTGATCAAGGATGTCCTGGCGCATGTTGTCGGCCCAGGCGACCTCGGTTGTCACCTCGATCCCCCTGCCCTGCATTTTTTCCGCCTGCTCCTTGAGCCAGTCGCGGTGTTCCTGCAGGTAGCTCGCCCGAGCCACTTTCCGGTCGCCCTCTTCAAGTAACGACAGAACGTCCAACGAGGGGATCAGCGCAGCAATATGCAAACTCGCCCCACTGGCCTTGGCCACGGCAGCGGCATGGTTGAGCGCGGGAGACTGGCGCAGGAGCGGGTTGATGATCAGTAATAACCGTTGATACTGGCTCATGATCTGACTCCGGACAGCGATGGCGTTTTCGCCAGGTCAACAACCCGGCTTCAGCCCAGACTCCCCCCTTAAAGTCTCTTGGGCCTTGATTTATATCAATCCCCTGTGGGCGTCATTGAAGGTGCCCACTTGGGAAAGAATAGTTCACAACGGTGTTGCGGAAATGCCCACCGGATGGTCGATGGCCCGGGTTTGTTTGTGACTCAAGAATCGGTCACCCAGTCCCAAGAACAAACAACTCCAACATGGCCTCGACAGCATGCACCCGCAAAGACTGACCCTGCACAATGAGTTGCACGCGCGCCCTTCGCTGTATTTCGACGAGCCCGCCCACGTGTTTCATCTGGCGTTTCTGGCTAATGACGGGCAATGCGACACCCTGCTGAGTCGCTGCTGCCCCGGCCCCGTCGACCCGGATGCGGCCCAGGGCATCACCAGGCTGGAGGGGCATGCCTTGAAGTGGGAGCGGCACGCGGAGTTCCTGACGCTGACACTGGTGGTGCCTTCTTCCAGTCAGGAGCCTGACTGGAGCCAGCCCCCCAAGACCTTGATGGACCGCGTCGAACCCTTCATGCAGCACGTGATCAACGCCGTGCAGATTGTGGTGCGCAACGATGCCTCGTTTTCCGGCGATCTGTCGGCTTATGGATTCAAAGACCCTTGCGGCTCATGCATCGGCGGTGGCGATGCGACGGTCTGGAGCGATTTTCGCCTGAGCGAGGACGGCACTAACCGTTTCCTGTTCGTCAACAAGCGCCTGAATGCCTATCGCCAAGGCCGGATGATCCGCCGTCTGCTGGAAATCGAAACCTACCGCATGATGGCGTCGCTTTCCCTTACCACCGCGAAAACCTTGAGCGCTCAGCTCAACGTCTTCGATAAGACATTGGTCAACCTTTCGGAACGTAACGCCGGCCCTGATACCGGTAATGCGAAAGCGTTGTTGACTGATATCGCCAGTCTGTCGGCGCAAGTGGTCAGCAGCACCGCGAAAACCCGACACCGCTTCAGCGCCACCCAAGCGTATGCCCAGCTGGTTTTCGAGCGTTTGGGCGAACTCAGGGAAACTCACGTGGGCGATTGCCAGCGACTGGGTATCTTCATCGAAAGACGCTTCAAACCTACCGTCAGGTACTGTGACGTCACCGAACAACGCCTGGAGCAACTGGCCAAAAGCGTGGCCAACCTCGGGGATCTGCTGCAGGCGCGGGTGCAGGTTGAAATGGAAGAACAGAACTCGGAAATCCTGAGCAGCCTGAACGCTCGCGCCGATACCCAAATCAAAATCCAGCGTGCGGTCGAAGGCTTGTCGATTATCGCCATCACCTATTATTTGCTGAGCCTGTTCAAGCTGTTCTACTCGGGCCTGCACACCCTGGGCGCGGACATTTCCGCGCGGGACGCCATGCTGGCCATGACCCCGCTCGCGCTGTGCATCCTGCTGTTTATTTTGATCAGGATCAGAAAGGCCAAAGAACACTGATCAATCGGTTGGCGGCGTTCAAGGCTTGCGCAACAGGTAGGTATCCATGATCCACCCGTTGGCCAACCGCGCCGCCTTGCGCACCCGCTCAATTTCATCGGCCACGTCTTTGAGCTTGCCGCTGATCAGGATTTCATCCGGCGTCCCCAGATAGGCCCCCCAGTAAATGTCTGTCTCCTGATCAGCCACGTGATGGTAGGCATCTTGCGCATCCAGCATTACCACCAGGCTGTCGGCATCGCTTACCTGGCCGGCCGCCAGCCGTCGGCCGGTGGTGATTTCAATCGAGCGGCCGATGCTGTTCAGCGGCACCTTATGTTGCGCCGCCAGCGCCTGCACGCTGGTGATGCCGGGGATCACCTCGAATTCGAACAGACAACGACCGGACGCCAGAATCGCCTGCAGGATCCGAATGGTGCTGTCGTACAACGCCGGATCGCCCCACACCAGAAAACCGGCGCACTGGTCGTCGGTCATTTCCTCATCGATCAGCCGCTCGAACGTCTGCTGCTTGGCACGGTTCAGGTCTTCGACGCTGGCGTTGTAGTCCACATCGCCGCGCTCACGCTCCGGGCTGTGGGCTTCAACGAAGCGGTAGTCGCGATCGGTGATGTAGCGCTCGCAGATCTCGCGACGCAGGTCGATCAGTTTGTCTTTACTCTGGCCCTTGTCCATGAGGAAAAACACGTCGACCCGATTCAGCGCTTTCACCGCCTGCATCGTGATGTAGTCGGGGTTGCCGGCGCCGACACCGATGATCAAAAGTTTTTTCATCACAGCGCTCCTTCAGGGTCCATGCCCGTCAAGCGTAGCCGCCAGCGACCGTTGAACCGCAATTCGATGGCCGACAACGGTTCGACGTCGATCTGGTTGAACGCCGCGCCCTGCAACACCTGCATCAGCGCGGCGCGAATGACAAACGGATGGGTGATGGCAACGAAATGCTCCGGTGTCGCCTCAAGGGTCTTCAACCACGCGGCTACCCGCTCACCGAGCTGCGCCACCGATTCTCCCCCATGGGGCGCCGACGTCGGGTCGCTGAGCCAGGTCTGAAGCGTCTCGGGTTCGGATGTTTGCAAGTCGTCGATCGACGTGCCCTTCCAGCGTCCGAAATCGCAATCCCCCAATGCCGTGACAATCTCCACGTTGTCGCCAAACAGCTCAGCGGTTTGGCGGGTCCGCAGTTCAGGGCCGCAGAGTAAACGGGGGGCTCGCTTGAACTGACGACAGCGCGAGCCCTTCGCCGATTGCCAATCCATTTCCACGGGTTCATTCGTAGGAAAACGCGCCAGTTTCTGTGCGACGGTTCGAGCGTGACAAATCAGGGTCAAGCGGGTTGCCTGCACGAAGGTTCTCTCTGTCAGTGGAATGAAAGACGGCACGATGCCGTGCATTGTGCCGCAAGAAACGCAATCTGAATGCCTTCCTTGTAGCAGCTGCCGAGCCCGCGAGGCTGCGTTCGGCTGCGTAGCGGTCGTGAAATCAGGCACTGTGATCCGTCAGGCACACTGTGCACTCAGGGTTTACGACTGCTTCGCAGCCGAACGCAGCCTCGCGAGCTCGACAGCTGCTACGGCATCGGGCTCGCAGCCCATTTTATTCCTGAGCAGGGTTGATATCTCACACCTCTATGGGCGATGTCCTACAAAGCCTGTCGACATCCACTCAGCCCCGCACGCACGGGGGTTTCGCCCCATTTTAGTGCTTTTAAAATCCGCACAAAAATTAACTAGACATGTAGCGCACGTTACATAAATACTAATTTAGCGATTTATGAAATGAAACCGACATACCCATCCAGCAGGAGCCCGGATGCCCCCTCTCAGAGACCTGATCACCGAGCCCGGCCTGGACTTCACGCCGTCGGAACGCAAAGTCATACGTGCCTTGCTGGACCAGTACCCGCGTAACGGACTGGGCCCGATGTCACGCTTGGCCGAACATGCCGGTGTCAGCGATCCGACCATCGTGCGGCTGGTAAAAAAACTTGGTTTCAGCGGTTACGCCGATTTTCAGGAAGCCTTGCTCAGTGACATGGATCACCGCCTGCGCTCCCCCAGCACCCTGTTGCAGCCCCGCGCCCAACTCAAAAAAGATGACCCCTGGAGCCATTATCTGGCAGACAGCCATCGGGCACTGGTAGAAACCCAGGCGCTGACCCAGCCCGAAGATGTGCGGATTCTGGTGGAGTGGCTGCTCGACACCCGCCACCAGGTCCACTGCTTTGGCGGTCGCTTCAGCAGTTTCCTCGCCAACTATTTGCTCAATCACCTGCGCCTGTTGCGGCCCGGCTGTTTCGCCCTGGAAGACAACGCCCAGTTACCGGACCGGTTGTTTGACGTGCAGCGTCAGGACGTATTGCTGGTGTTCGACTATCGCCGCTATCAGTCCCAGGCCCTGCGGGTCGCCAATGCCGCGAAGAGCCGACATGCGCGTGTCGTGCTGTTCACCGACATCTACGCATCACCGCTGCGGGAAATAGCCGACCTGATCATCAGCGCACCGGTGGAATCGGCGTCGGCCTTCGACTCGATAGTGCCGGCGCTGGCCCAGGTTGAAGCACTGATTGCCTGCCTGACCCTGCGCAGCCCCGATCTGGCCGATCGCCTGGAAGGCATCGATGCCCTGCGAGCCGACTTCGACACTCACCTGCTGGAGGATAAATAAGGATGTTCATGCTCCCCCACCATTCGCCCCGGGACTTGCCGTTTACCGCCGATCACACCGCGCTGTTGCTGGTGGACATGCAACGTGCCTGGCTTGAGACGCAATTCGACCCGCACCTCAACGAGCCGGATGCCGACTACTTCCTGACCCGCGCCCGCACGCAGGTAGTGCCCAATCAACGCAGGCTGCTCAATGCCTTTCGCAGCGCCCGGCAAAACGTGTTGCACACACTCATCGAAAGCCTCACCGCCGATGGCCGCGATCGCTCGCTGGATCACAAACTCTCGGACATGCACCTGCCCAAGGGCAGCCCGCAAGCGCAAATCATCGAAGAGCTGACGCCGACCGAAAACGAAATCGTGCTGCCCAAGACCTCTTCCGGGGTGTTCAACTCCACCAGCATCGACTACGTGCTGCGCAACCTTGAAACCCGCCACCTGATCATCGCCGGCATCGTCACCGACCAATGCGTCGACATGGCCGTGCGCGACGCCGCCGACCGTGGCTACCTGGTGACGCTGGTCGAAGATGCCTGCGCCACCTACACCGAACAACGGCATCACGCCTGCCTGAACGCCATCAAGGGCTACTGCTGGATCACCGACACCCAGACCGTGCTTGGCCGGTTGCAGGAGATCCAGCCATGAGCGAACGCCTGTCACCACTGCCGATGACCACCATTGTCACCACCGACCTCATCGGCGTGACACGCGGCCGTTCTTTCCCCACCGACGAACTCGATGCCTATCAAGCGGCCGGTTGCGGCTGGGTACCGGCCAATAGCGCCCTGACCCCGCAAGACATCATCGCCACCAGCAACCCTTGGGGCGCTTATGGGGATTTACGGCTGATTCCCGATTTGAGCAGCCGGGTGACCGTCAACAACGGCCCGGATGCCGACGCCCCGGCGCTGGACTTCATTCACGGCGACATTCGCGAAACCGATGGCCGTCCGTGGGGCGCCTGCCCTCGTACGCTGTTGCGCAACGAAGTGGAGCGCTATCGCGACGAATTGGGTTTGCAGATCAACGCCGCGTTCGAACACGAATTCAACCTCGACAGCGGCGCGGCGGAGCACCTGGCGTTCTCTCTGGAAGCCCAGCGCCAGGGCGCCGGGTTCGGCGGCTGGCTGCTCAGTGCACTGCGGGCCGGCGGCGTCGAGCCGGAAATGTTCCTGCCGGAATACGGCAAGCACCAGTACGAAATCACCTGCCGCCCGGCCCTTGGTGTCGCTGCCGCCGACCGCGCGGTGAACGTGCGCGAGATCACCCGTGAGATCGCCCGGCAAATGGGCCTCAACCTGAGTTTTGCCCCCAAGACGGCCGAGCATGCCGTGTGCAACGGCGTGCATTTGCACGTGAGCCTGCAAGACATGGCCGGCCAACCGGTGATGTATGACGCCGACACCGCCAACGGCCTGTCGCCCCTCGGCCAGCATTGGGCTGCCGGCGTTCTGCATTACTTGCCAGCGCTCTGTGCGTTCACCGCGCCAACGCCGATTTCCTATGAACGCTTGCAGCCCCATCACTGGAGCGCTTCCTACGCCTGCCTCGGCCAACGCAACCGCGAAGCGGCGCTGCGGATTTGCCCGACCGTCAGCCTGGGCGGCAAATCCGTGGCGATGCAGTACAACCTGGAATTTCGCGCCATGGACGCCACCGCCTCACCGCACCTGGCCATGGCTGCATTGCTGATCGCCGGGCGCCTGGGTATCGAGCAGCGCCTGACGTTGAACGCCATCACCGATGAAATCCCTGACTCCCTGAACGAAGAGCAACGCCAGGCCCGCGGCATCGTCGCCCTGCCTGCGTCGCTGTCCCGGGCACTGGATTGCCTGCGCAACAGCGAGGCGCTGATCGAAGCCCTGCCGAGCGCGTTACTGGACACCTACTTCGCCCTGAAAACCGAGGAACTGACGCTGACGGAACAGCTCTCGCCCGCCGACCTCTGTGAGCACTATGCGCGCCTGTACTGAATCCGCCGAACTGGGCCTCTACACCCGGCCTGCCTACACCCTGAGCCGGGAAGCTTCCGAGCACCCGCTGATTCTGGTGTGTGAACACGCCAGTCGTTTTATCCCGGACCGGTTAAACGACCTGGGCCTGAGCGACGAGGCCGCCCGCGAACACATCGCCTGGGATATCGGCGCCCTGGCGCTGGCCGAGGGTTTGGCCGAAGCGCTGGGCGCAACCCTGTTGGCGGCCAACTATTCACGGCTGTTGATCGACCTCAACCGCCCGCGCCACGCGCCAGACAGCATTCCGTTGCAGAGCGAGATTTATCAGGTGCCGGGCAATCGCGATCTGGATGAGGCCACCCGTGAATACCGCCGACACTGCCTGTTCAAGCCGTTTCATGCACGCCTGCAAACCTTGATTGACGCCCGCGTGGAGCAAAATAAACCGGTTCGAGTGGTGGGGATTCACAGTTTCACGCCGATATATTACGGCCAGCCACGACCGCTGGAAGTCGGTGTGTTGTACGGGAAGGCCTGGGACTACGCCCAGCGAGTAATCGACGGCCTGAGCCGGCACCCATTGAAAATCGCCGGTAATCAGCCGTACAAAGTCGATCCGCTGGGTGACATGACCGTACCGGTTCACGGCGACGCCCGCGGGCTGGACTCGGTGCTGATCGAGGTGCGCAACGACCTGCTGCGCACCCCCGAGGACGTCAGTCGCTGGACCGACTATCTGGCGCCGCTGCTATAGCAACAGCTTCAAACTTGCAGCGTGCAGCTGCTTTCATATCAAGGAGAACGGCTTCATGGACATTGAAGAATTCGGCTACAAGCAAGAGTTGAAACGCAGCCTGTCACTGACCGACCTGGTGGTGTACGGGATGATCTTCATGATCCCCATCGCACCGTTCGGCGTGTATGGTTACGTCAACGCCGAAGCACCCGGCATGGTGCCGCTGGCCTACATCATCGGCATGGTGGCGATGCTGTTCACCGCCCTCAGTTACGGCAGCATGGCCCGGGCCTATCCGGTGGCGGGCTCCGTGTATTCCTACGCACAACGCGGCCTCAACCAACATGTCGGGTTTATCGCCGGCTGGCTGATGCTGCTCGATTACCTGCTGATTCCGCCGTTGCTCTACGTGTACGCGGCGATGGCGCTGAATCATTTGTACCCGGACATCCCGAAAGTCGGCTTCATCCTGGCCTTTCTGGTCAGCGCCACCTTCGTCAACCTGCGGGGCATCACCTTCACCGCACGCATGAACATCATCTTCCTGCTGGCGCAACTGGTGGTGCTGGGGATCTTCCTGTTCTACGCCTGGAATGCCTTGCACAGTGGCGGCGGTAACGGTCAGCTGACCCTGGCGCCGTTGTACAACCCCGCAACCTTCAACTTCGCCCTGCTGATGCAAGCGGTGTCGATTGCGGTGCTGTCGTTCCTCGGTTTCGATGCCATTTCCACCCTCGCCGAAGAGATCAAGGGCGATCCGGGCCGCAGCGTCGGCAAGGCTGCGCTGATCACGCTGCTGGTGATGGGCGTGATCTTCGTCGTGCAGACCTGGATCGCCACCGACCTGGCCGCCGGCCTGGGCTTCAAGTCCGCCGACACCGCGTTCTATGAAATCGCCGAAATCGCCGCCGGCAGCTGGCTGGCCACCCTGACCGCCGTGGCCACCGCGCTGGCCTGGGGTGTGGCCGTCGCCATTACCTCCCAAGCGGCGGTTTCGCGACTGCTGTTCGGCATGGCCCGGGATGGCAAACTGCCAAAAGTGCTGGCCAAGGTGCATCCGAAACACAACACGCCGTACTTGAGCATTTATCTGGTGGCGGTGCTGTCGCTGGTAATCTGCTACCTGTTCATCAACTCGGTGGACACCCTCACCTCCCTGGTGAACTTCGGCGCCCTGAGCGGCTTCATGCTGCTGCATCTGACCGTGATCAACTACTACTGGCGTCGGCAGAAGTCCGGCCAGGTGATCCGTCACCTGATCTGCCCGGTCATCGGCTTCATCATCGTCGCGGCCATCATGTACAACATGGGCGTCGATGCACAGAAACTCGGCCTGATCTGGATTGCCCTGGGCCTGGTCTATCTGTTCTTCCTCAACAAACTGGGTACCAGCACGGCACTGCCCGACCCAAGCAATGGCTGACAAGAAAAAGAGCAGCGTCTGACACGATTTCAGGCGTCCGCCGATTTAACGCGTGGAAACCGACAGTGATAGTCAGGTTCGGTGCAAGCCGCCGAACCTTTTGATACAGGAGTATGTCCATGCTGGTCTTACGTCCAGTCGAGTTAACCGACCTGCCCCAGTTGCAGCAGCTGGCGCGCGACAGTCTGGTGGGGGTCACGTCCTTGCCGGACGACACCGAACGCCTGAGGGAGAAAATTCTCGATTCCTGTGCTTCGTTCGAAAAAGACGTCCAGGGCCAAGGTCCGGAGAACTATTTCTTCGTGCTGGAAAACCTGACGACTCGCCGTCTGGTCGGCTGCTCGGAAGTGCTCGCCACCGCCGGGTTCGGCGAGCCGTTCTACAGTTTGCGCAACCGCCATTTCACCAGCGCCTCACGGGAGCTGAACATCGAGCATGGGGTGCCGGCGTTGTCGTTGTGCCAAGACCTCAGCGGTCATTCCTTGTTGCGCGGTTTCCATATCGACTCGGCGCTGGAGCACACGCCATTTTCCGAGTTGCTGTCCCGGGCGCGGCTGCTGTTCATCGCCGCCCACCCGGCACGTTTTGCCGAAGCGGTGATCACCGAGATCGTCGGTTACAGCGACGAACAGGGGCAATCGCCGTTCTGGGATGCGCTGGGCAAGCATTTCTTCGATTTGCCTTATGTCGAGGCCGAGCGGCTTTGCGGCCTGCAGAGCCGGACATTCCTCGCCGAATTGATGCCGCAATACCCGATCTACGTGCCGATGCTGTCGCAGGCAGCACAAAACTGCATCGGCCGGATCCACCCCGATGGCCAGGAGGCCTTCGACATTCTGGAGCGCGAAGGCTTCGAGACCAACAGCTACATCGACCTGTTCGACGGCGGCCCGACGCTTTACGCCCGCACCTCAAGCATTCGTTCCATCGCCCAGAGCCAGGCCGGCACGGTGCAAACCGGCTCGCCCATCGACGCCCGTGGCAGTTACCTGGTGAGCAACGATTCGTTGAAGGGCTACCGCGCCATCGTCGCCGAACTGGACTACTGCGCCGGGCAACCTATCGCCTTGAGCGCCGAGATGTGCGCGGCCTTGAACGTGACCGACGCCAGTGCGATCCGGCTGATCGCCCTGTGAGCGGCAACCGGCCCCGAGTCCAACGACAGCGCCCGAGCAGGCGCGAAGAAGGAGCTGCATCATGATTTTGCGCCCGGTTCAAATGACCGACCTGCCCGCTTTACTCGATTTGGTACAACGGGCCGGCCCCGGGTTCACTACCCTGCCGGCCAACGAAGAGCGCCTGACCCACCGGGTGCGCTGGGCCCAGCGGACTTTCGCCGGACAGGTCGAGCGCGCGGATGCCGACTACCTGTTTGTGCTCGAAGACGATGATCAGCAAGTGGTCGGCGTCAGTGCCCTGGTCGGGGCCGTCGGTCTGCGGGAGCCCTGGTACAACTATCGGGTCGGGCTCACGGTCAGTTCATCGCCGGACCTGGGCATTCAGCGCCAGATCCCCACGTTGTTCCTCAACAACGAAATGACCGGGCAATCGGAAATCTGCTCACTGTTTCTGCGACACGATCAACGCTATGGCAGTAACGGTCGATTGCTGTCGCTGGGGCGTCTGCTGTTCGTTGCCGAATTCCCCCAGCTGTTCGGCGACAAGCTCATCGCCGAACTGCGTGGCAGTGCCGACGAACAAGGCTGCTCGCCGTTCTGGGACAGCCTGGGCCGGCACTTTTTCAAGATGGATTTCAGCCATGCCGATCACTTGTCGGGGCTGGGCAGCAAAGCGTTCATCGCCGAACTGATGCCGCGCCAACCGCTCTACACCTGCCTGCTCACCGAACAGGCCCAGGCGGTGATCGGCAAGCCTCACCCCAACACCGAACCGGCGCTGAAGATCCTCACCGCCGAGGGGTTTGCCCATAAGGGTTACATCGACATATTCGACGCAGGCCCGGTGATCGAAGCCCCGGTGTCGAGAATCCGCGCGGTGCGCGACAGCCAATCATTGATGCTGGCCATCGGCACGCCCGACGACCAGGCCCCGGTATGGCTGATCCACAACCGTCGCCTGGAAAGCTGCCGCATCACCACCGCCCGGGCACGGCTGGTGGGCAATAGCCTGATGGTCGACCGCCTCACCGCCAAACGCCTGCAATTGCAGCCCGGCAGCTCGGTACGCGCCGTGCCGCTGCGCAACCAACAGCAGCAAGCGGTAGCAGCGTGAGCTGTAGCCGCTGGCGAAGCCTCGTTCGGACGTAGCAGTCATAAAACCTGCCATTTCGGTCTTTCAGACTGATCGCTGATTTGCGCATGACTTCTGATCTGATGGCGAGCGCTTCGCACTCGAACGCAGCCTTCGGCAGCTGCTACAAAGGATCGCGTGAAGACCAGCATTGGTGTCAATCCAGATGATGTGCCCTTGCCAAAAAAATTCGTCATCATCCTTTACCCGCCCGCGTGATAGCCTTTTGTTCCTTCGGCGTTGACACTTTTGCTCAAGCCCTTCCATTCCTTTATATGGTGGAACTCGTATGTCCAGGCTTTCTCATCAAGATTTGCGCCGTAATTTCCGCCGACTGCTCGCATCCAACACCTGCTACCACACGGCCTCGGTCTTCGATCCGATGTCGGCACGCATCGCCGCCGACCTGGGTTTTGAGGTGGGCATCCTGGGTGGTTCGGTGGCGTCGCTGCAGGTATTGGGCGCCCCCGATTTTGCGTTGATCACCCTCAGTGAGTTCGCCGAACAGGCCACCCGCATCGGTCGAGTGGCGCAATTGCCGGTCATTGCCGACGCCGACCACGGCTACGGCAATGCGCTCAATGTCATGCGCACCATCGTCGAACTCGAACGCGCCGGCGTGGCCGCCCTGACCATCGAAGACACCCTGCTGCCGGCGCAATTCGGTCGCAAGTCCACCGACCTGATCACTGTCGCCGAAGGTGTCGGCAAGATCCGCGCGGCGCTGGAAGCCCGGGTCGACCCGGAAATGGCGATCATCGCCCGCACCAACGCCGGGATCCTGCCGGTCCAGGAAATCATCAGCCGCACCCAACATTACCAACAGGCCGGGGCCGACGGGATTTGCATGGTGGGCGTGCAGGACTTCGATCATCTGGAACAGATCGCCGAACACCTGAGCGTACCGCTGATGCTGGTCACCTACGGCAACCCGTTGCTGCGCGACGACAAGCGCCTGGCCGAATTGGGCGTGCGCGTTACCATCGACGGCCATGGCGCCTACTTCGCAGCGATCAAAGCCACTTATGACAGCCTGCGCGAACAACGCCAGATTTTCACCCAGGCCTCCGACCTGAACGCCACCGAACTGACGCATACCTATACGCAGCCTGAGGATTACATTCGTTGGGCGGAAGAGTTCATGCGCGTTAAAGAATGACGGCACAAGCGCCCTCACCACAGCGCTCGCGCGTCTGTAGTGAGGGTGCAGTCAAACCATATGCACTGCTTTCGATTCGGCCTTCGGCGCCACCTCAAACCGATCCGCCAGAAACGGTGTGATATCCAGCGGCAACGGCTCGTTATTCACCAGTTTGTCCAGCAACACGCCGGTAATCGCCGAGGTCAGGATGCCGGTGCGGAAATGTCCGCAGGCATTGAGGTAACCCTGCACGCCTTTCATCGGCCCGAGAATCGGCAGTTCGTCCGGCGAACCAGGACGTAACCCGGCCCAGCAACGTTTCAGGCTGATGTCGGCGAGCGCCGGAATGCAGCGCACCGCGCCTTGCACCAGACCGCGGATTTCCGGGTAGGTGGTAGTCACGTCAAAACCTTTGTCTTCGGTGGTGCTGCCGATCAGGATTTCGCCATTGTCTTTCTGCGCCACGTAACAGTCGCTGGTGGTCAGGCAACCGCGCAGGATCTTCGGCATACGCTCGGTCAGCAGGATCTGGCCCTTCACCGGTTTCACCGGAATGCGAATGCCGGTGGCCTGCTCGCTGAGATCGGCGGCCCAGGCACCAGCAGCGTTGATCAGCGTATCGCAACGGAACACGCCGGCCTCGGAGGTCTGCACGCCAATGACCTGCGAGCCGTGGTGCAGCACCCCGGTGACGTTGGTGTTGAAATACAGGTCCACACCGTTTTGCCGCGCGCCTTCGGTGTAGGCATCGGCCAGGCGGAACGGGCTGACCTGATGGTCGCAGAGAAACTCCAGCGCCCCCCTCGCCTCATGGCTGACACTTGGCTCGACTTCGCGCAGTGCCGCTTGATCGAGCCAGCGCACCTGATCCGCCAAGTGCGGAATGCACGCCACGATGTGCTCGGCGTAGAGCCGGTCTTCATCGTCGTAGATCACGAATTTCAAGCCGGTCTTCTCGAACTTGAAATCCATCCCGTGATTGTCCTGCAGCTCCCGGTGCAAATCCGGGTACATCGCGTTGGACTGCAAGGCGAAATCGAAGAACGACTGGGGCAGGATATGCGGCGTGCTGGAGTCCACAGCCACCGCCGCGCCCTGGGCTTCGCGCTTGCGATTGGCCGACATCATGCGGAAGAAAATCACCCCACAGCCCAGGCCCACCGACTCACCGATCGCCCACAAGCCACCGGCGGAAGCGCGGGTCGCGTTACCGGGACGCTTGGCGTCGATCAGCGCGATTTTCAGGTGTTTGCGCTTGGATAACTGATAGGCGCAGGACGCCCCGATCACACCGCCGCCGGCGATGATCACGTCGTAGAACTTACTCATGGCTTGCAGCCCCCGTGCCGACAGACTGGAACGCTGAAAAAGGCACCGGATCGACGGGGAAGCGCGGTCGCAACCAGCCCACATCTTGCCGCCCGGTGGCTTCGCGCAAACGGTCGGTGCAATAACCGACGCACATCCGCCCCTGACAGTCGCCCATGCTCACGCGGGTGCGCATTTTCAGGCTGGCCAGGTCTTGCACACCCTGCTCCAGCGCCCGATCGATATCGGCGCGGGTCGCGTGCTCACAGCGGCAAATCACCGTGTCGGCAGCCGGCAATGCAGTCTGCCCGGCACCGCGTGCGGTGTAACGGTCGACGGCGGCGCGAAAGCGCACGATCGACTTGAGTTTCGACAGGTAGCGATCACGTCTGACCCGCGCCAGCTCTGCGTCCAGCACGTCACGTTGCAGCAGGATCGACACTGCCGCGATTCGTCCAGCGAGCATGGCCGCCTCGCCACCGCGAATTCCGCCCATGTCACCGGCCAGATGCACATGGGGTTCGCTGCTTTGCTGCCAGACATTGGCGCTGGCCCGCAGGTAGCCGTCATCGCTGAAACTGTGGTCCAGACCCATTTGCTGGCTGAGTTGGGTGCGAGGAATGAAGCCATAGCCGACCGCCAGGGTCTGCGCGGCAATCCGTTCGGCGCGGCTCAGGTCTGGCTCCCAGGTGCTGGAGTACGGCGCAACGGTCACTGATTTCAACTCTTCCTCGCCTTGAGCCTCGACCACGCCCCAGCCATAGAGCATGGGAATGCCGTGCAGTTTCAGGTACGCGAGCATGCTCAACCCGTCGAGGAACAACTGCGGTTTGTTCAATAGCGCGAGGCTTTCCCGGGCGATCTTGCCGAACGCACACGCCTCGTAGACTCCGGCGACGCTCACCCCCGAAGCGTGCAGTTGGCAGGCCACCAGCGGTAACAGCGGACCGGTGCCAGTAATCACCACCGGCCCCTGGGGTTGAACGACGCCGCTCTTGATTTGCAGTTGCAAACCACCCAGCAGAATCACCCCAGGCAAGGTCCAGCCGGGGAACGGTACGCTGCGCTCATGGCAACCGGCAGCCAACAGCAGCTGCGGGTATCGGACCTCCTGCAAATGCTCATTGACGTCCAGCACCACCAACGCCCGGGTACCTTCGGCGCCGACCACGCGGTGGTTCAAGCGCACGTCGATCAGGCCCGACTGCTCGTGGAATTCTCCATGCAGTTTGGCCAGCACTTCCGAATAGCGTGGCCCCAGGTAATCCAGTTGCACGTTATCGCGCAAGGGGCCGCGATAGACCACCCCGCCAAGACGCGAAGCCTCTTCGAGCAAGGTACAACGCACACCATGGCGCGCCAGTTCAATGGCCGCGGCCATACCCGCCGGCCCGCCGCCGACGATCACCGGTTGCAGGCTCATAAAACCTCCTGCCCGGCGATACGGTTGACCCGGGTTTCGATGCTCATGCCCTCACGCACGATTGTCTGGCAGGCGCGCCGTTTGTGCCGGCCATCGATTTTCACCAGGCAGCATTGGCACACGCCCATGCCGCAATAGGCACCGCTGAGTTGATCGTGATCGTTTCGGGCCACCTGGCGAATGCCCAGTGATTGAATGACCGTCAGGACGGTTTCGCCGATGGCGGCGCTGACGGTCTGGCCATTGATGCGCACAGTCATATCCGCCCGCACCAGCGGCTGGATATCGAAGGTTCGGTTTATGCGTTGCATTGCGATTGTTCATCCGTGAAAGGTTCAGGTGAGATTCTTCAGCTCCATGCTGCACTACACCTTGCGGGCCACCTGACTAATAACAACGAGAAGGTCTGCACTGGTACTTCGACAGCGCATCAGCTGCGCGTCAAAGCACTGTAGTTGATACCGCAGGATGGGGCTGGATCTTTGATGCTAGGAGATATCGCTGAAGGAAATATTGATCCAGGCCAGTGAAAACACCTGCGTCCTATCCCACATCGTCGCTAAGCATTGCGCTAAGCGTTTTTTGGCTGCAAACGAATTACTTGCGCTTGTAACTCTTGTTGCCGCTGGGCGTGAGGCAATACACCCCACCTCTTGGCCCGGTGCAAAACGTACCGGTGCCACAGGCGCAGCCGTCGGTTTCCTGCAACAGCGTCTGCGGCCGCGCCTGGCTTTTAGTGCCAAACATCGCCGAACAGCTTTTCTTCGAACCGCTGATGGAACCGTCATTGCACAGGAACAGATCACCGTCGCAACGATCGATACCGCCCTTTTTCCCCGAACACGGCGTATTGGCAGCCCAGGCGGATGCACCGAACAGGCACAACAACAGCACAAATATTGGCATCCAGCCACGAACCATTAAAGTGCGCACAGTGCAGCTTCCCTTTAGAGTCATGGCTGGATGATATCAATGTTGCGACCAGCCTCACGAGACCACATGAAAGTTAATTTAATCAGCCGCATGTAATTCTTGGCAAAATGCCTCAACTTCGTATTGAACCGATTATCAGGCAAGCCCTATGACCCGCATCTTGACCATCGAAGACGACGCCGTGACCGCCCGGGAAATCGTCGCCGAACTGAGCAGCCACGGCCTTGAGGTGGATTGGGTCGACAATGGCCGCGAAGGCCTGGAGCGCGCCGTCAGCGGCGACTACGACCTGATCACCCTCGATCGCATGCTGCCGGAGCTCGATGGCCTGGCGATTGTCACCACCTTGCGCACCATGGGCGTGGCCACGCCGATCCTGATGATCAGCGCCCTCTCCGACGTCGATGAACGCGTGCGTGGCTTGCGCGCCGGCGGCGACGATTACCTGACCAAACCGTTCGCCACCGATGAAATGGCCGCCCGGGTCGAAGTCTTGCTGCGCCGGCAGAACACCGTGTCCGCCCAGGCCACCACGTTGCGCGTGGCCGATCTTGAGCTGAACCTGATCAGCCACGAGGCCAGCCGCGACAGCCAGTTGCTGACGCTGTTGCCCACCGAATACAAGTTGCTGGAATTTCTGATGCGCAACACCGGGCAGATTCTGTCGCGGATGATGATTTTCGAAGAAGTCTGGGGTTATCACTTCGACCCCGGCACCAACCTGATCGACGTGCACATCGGCCGTCTGCGCAAGAAAATCGACCCGCCAGGCAAAGTCCCACTGATTCGGACCGTGCGAGGCTCGGGTTATGTCATTGCTGAACCCCTCTAAAGGCTGGCGTTCCTCCAGCAGCCGCTTGCTGGCCCTTTACAGTTCGCTGTTCGTGGCCTGGAGCGCGATTCTCATGGGGGTCATGTATTACGAGGTGTCCAGCTACCTCGATACCCTCGCCAAACACTCGCTGATGCAACGTCAGCATCTGTTTTCACGCTTCCAGGGCGAGCAACTGGTCGATGCCCTCGCCGCCAGCATGACCTTCGACATTCGCGGCATCGATGCCTATGGCCTGTTCGATGGCCAGCAGCGTTATCTCAGCGGTGCCTTGCGCCAGATCCCCGAAGGCCTGCCGCTGGACGGCAAGATTCATATGCTCGGTGACTGCGTCGAATCCGACGACCCGACCCTGCCCGCCGACAGCTGCGACGCCGTCGCGACCCGAACCCTGGACGGCCGCTGGCTGGTGCTGGTGCGGGACAACGGTTCGTTGTTTGCCGTGACCCGGATCATCCTGCACGCGCTGTTGTGGGGCGTGTCGCTGACGATTTTGCCGGGCATCGCCGGCTGGCATTTATTGAGACGGCGCCCGCTGCGGCGGATCCGGGCGATCCAGGCCAGCGCCGAAGCCATCGTCGCCGGCGACCTGACCCGGCGCCTGCCGCTGTCCGATCGCCGTGACGAACTGGACATGCTCGCCGCCATCGTCAACGCCATGCTCGAACGCATCGAGCGCTTGATGCACGAGGTCAAGGGCGTGTGCGACAACATCGCCCATGACCTGCGCACGCCGCTCACACGCCTGCGGGCGCAGCTGTACCGGATTCAGCAGCAGGCCGATGAAGGATCGACGCTGGCCGTGCAACTGGACTCCGTGCTCGGCGAGGCGGATACCTTGATGGCACGTTTTCGTGGTTTGCTGCGGATTTCCGAGCTGGAAGATCGCCAGCGCCGTTCGGGTTTCGTGCAACTGGACCCGGTGCCGTTGCTGCAAGAACTGCACGACTTTTACCTGCCGCTGGCGGAAGAAGGCGAACTGACCTTTGAACTGCAAATGCCCGAATCCTTGCCCGGGCTCAACGGCGACCGTGCTCTGCTGTTTGAAGCCGTGGCGAATTTGCTGAGCAACTCGATCAAATTCACCCCGCCGGGTGGCCAGGTGATTTTGCGTGGGGTGAATGACGCGGGGCACACACGCATTGAAGTGCTCGACTCCGGCCCCGGGATTGCGCCGGCCGAGCGCGAGGCAGTGTTTCAGCGTTTCTATCGCGCTGAAGGCGGCAACCCGCAAAGCGGTTTCGGGCTGGGGTTGTCGATCGTCGCGGCGATCATCAGCCTGCACGGATTTACGCTGGAAGTGGGCGACAGCGAACTGGGTGGCGCGCAGTTGATGATCGACTGTCGGCAGAGCCTGATTCCCCAGGCTTGACCCAATCTCCATAACAAAGAAGATCAATGTGGGAGCAGCCCTGTGGCGAGGGGGGCTTGCCCCCGTTTGAGTGCGTAGCGCTCACGAGATCTTTGGTACATCAGAGATTCTGGGGCTGCTTCGCAACCCAACGGGGGCAAGCCCCCTCGCCACAGGGGCACTTCCCACAGCGGATTTATGCTGTTATCGGGCCTGGGCTCGATTCAATACCCCGGAACCTCGCGCACAAACTCTGACAGGTCGGTGATCGGCGGTATGGCCGGAATATCGAAGTACATCTGGATCACCCAGCCCCGGTGATAGCTGGCGTGGTTGACCACATGCAATAGCATGGCGCCAGCACTCATGACCCCGCTTTCCCCCGACATGGAGGTGAATTCGATGGGTTTATCCAGCGACTCCTCGGTCTGGGCCGAGCTCCAGCCACAGAACCATTGATCAATCTCCTGTTGCGCCATTCGCAACTCGGCGAGCTCGGTATGGAGCAGGCCATGGGAGGTTTTGAAGTCGTGCCCCCGGCCCTCCAGATGAGCTTGCCAGATGCAATCCACCACATAGGTGTGGTTCAAGGCGCCGATCATGTTATTGAACACCGACACCCGTTTGCGATTGAGCTCCTCCGGTGGCAGCGCCATGAGGCTGTCGAAGAGTCGCTGATCGGCCCAACGCTTGTAATCGGCGAGCATGCGGGCAGTGCGTACGTTGATCATCAGAGATCTCCCATAGCGATGGGCGCATTGCCAAGAATAGCCCTCGCAGCTGGTTGCAGCCTAAACCCTGATCATCGGTTGCGCCGCACGACTTTGTAGCAGCTGCCGAAGGCTGCGTTCGGCTGCACAGCAGTCGCTAAACTATACGCTGCGGGTGGGTCAGATAAACCACGTGCGCAGGATTCACGACTGCTGCGCAGCCGAACGCAGGCTTCGCCAGCTGCTACAGAGTTTCATTGCGAATTAAATGCTGCACCACCCGTTTGGCCAGCGCCAGGCAACTGGTCAGCCCCGGCGATTCGATGCCGAACAAGTTAACCAAACCCGGTACGCCGTGAACGTCCGGGCCGCTGATGACGAAATCGGCGGCCGGCTCGGTCGGCCCGCTGATTTTCGGGCGAATACCACTGTAGGCCGGTTGCAGACTGCCATCGGGCAACGCCGGCCAGTAGCGTCGGATCGCCTGATAGAAGCCTTCGCCACGATGGGGGTCGACGCGATAATCGATCTGCTCGACCCATTCGACATCCGGCCCGAAACGCGCCTGACCACCCAGGTCCAGGGTCATGTGCACGCCCAGCCCGGCGCTTTCCGGTGCTGGATAAACCAGATGCCGGAACGGCGCCTGGCCGCTGAAACTGAAGTAGCTGCCCTTGCACAACCAGGCTTTGGGCACGTGCCGCGCCGGCAAGCCTTCGATCCGGCTCGCCACCTCAGGCGCGGACAATCCGGCGCAGTTGACCAGTTCACGACAGCTCAAGGTCATCGGCTGAGCCCCACCCATGTGCAGCTCGAAACCCTGTTCGGTACAACGGGCCGATGTAAGCGGCGTATAAAAGGCCACCGAGGTGCCCCAGGCTTCGGCATCGGCCTGAAGCGCCAGCATCAAGGCATGGGAATCGACAATCCCGGTGGACGGTGACCAAAGCGCTGCAACACAAAACAACGCCGGCTCAAGCGCTCGTGCCTGACCGGCATCCAGTAATTGCAGGTCATCGACACCGTTGCGCCGGCCTTGCTCCAGCAACGCCTGCAAGGCATGGCGCTGACGGTCATCGGTGGCCACGATCAGCTTGCCGAGGCGCCGGTAATCGACACCGCGCTCATCGCAGAAGGTATACAGGCGTTGCTTGCCCTCCACGCACAATTGCGCCTTGAGACTGCCGCTCGGGTAATAGATCCCGGCGTGGATCACTTCCGAATTGCGCGAGCTGATGCCCACGCCAATCCCCTCGCCCGCCTCGACCAGGATCACTTCTCGTCCGGTCCGGGCCAAGGCTCTGGCCACCGCCAGCCCGACCACGCCAGCCCCGACTACCACGCATTCGATATCGACGCTCACCTGCCCTCCACTCATTCAAGCCAACCCTGGATGCGATAATCGATCAGGCTGGAGGATATCGCCAGCATGACCTCATACGGTCTGCTACGTGGCGTTCACACTATATGTTTAATTTCCCATTTAACGATCATTCAAAATGACAATTAACTGTCATTGACCTGAACACTTTCCAACTTCCCCCCTTCAACACAACCTTAACCGGCTATCGGCGATTGACTTTGCCAACCTGCCTGAGTAAATTGCGCCGGCCGATAACAACGGCTTTTTTTCAACTCACAAAAGAATTCAATGGACACAGTATCTAGTCGCTGTCGGATGACTGCTCACACGCAGGATCTGGCACATAACCCAGACAATGACGGGCCTCGACTTTTCGGTCGAGTGAGCTGCGCTAGAGCTTGAGGCTCCACCGTAACTTGCCTCACCGGAATCATTCCGGCCCAGAGGCATGTTATGAACTTCAAAACCACTGTACTGCCGGGCGTACGCGCCTTTGCATCGACCATGCGGGTCAAGCCCTGCCGTGAGCGTCTGCCGACGACTCGGCTCTGCGCCCCGTTCTCCGCCCCTTCTACCCACGCCAAGGTGCGCCCTCGTGCCAACTGGCGTGTCTGCCCGACGACCGGCCGGCTTCAGCAACGCTGGAGCTTCGACGACAGTCAGGACCCACAAAGTCGGCGCATCGCGCGCCTCTTCCAGCAGGCGAGCCTGATGCTCGGCCTGTCTATCGGGGCATGCATTTTCAGTTGATCTGAAGGCACTTTAAAGTCCTTCCAGAACGGTTTCCTTACATGGGAATCCGACAACTTCTTATTGCCCGTAAAAAACTAAATCACTGGAATTAGTTATAGACCTGTAGGAGCTGGCGAAGCCTGCGATCTTTTGACTTTGCTTTTAAAAATCAAGATCAAAAGATCGCAGGCTGCGCCAGCTCCTACAGGATCGGGTGTTATTCAGATATCACAATCCGGCTTGCGGGCCTTCAATAAATGCAATACGAAACAAGGGAGAGCCCTCATGTCGGGAACTACTCTACTGATCAACCTCGCCGGCTCCATTGCCCTGTTGCTATGGGGCACTCATATGATTTCTTCGGCGCTGTTACGCGGCTTCGGCACGCCACTGCGTCAGTGGCTGGGCCACAACCTGAACAACCGCTGGATGGCGTTGCTGTCGGGGATAGGTATCACCGGGGTCTTGCAAAGCAGCACCGCCGTGAGCCTGATGGCGACCTCGTTCACTGCCGCCGGGACGCTGGGACTGGCGCCGGCCCTGGCGGTGATGCTCGGCGCCAACATCGGCTCAACCCTGGTGGTGCAGTTGCTCAGCGTCGATGTGTCGATGCTCACGCCCAGCGTTTTGCTGGCGGGCCTGATCGTCTTTCGGCTGCGCGATGACTCGCGCTACGAAAGCGTCGGTTGTGCACTGATCGGCCTGGGGCTGATGCTGCTGGCCTTGCACATGCTCGGCTCCACATTGGCGGAAGTCGAAGGCACGCCGATCTTCCAGCTGATCATGCAGAGCCTCGAGGGCGATCTGGTCATTGCGCTGCTGGTGGCGCTGATCCTCACCTGGCTGTGCCACTCCAGCGTGGCCGTGGTGTTGCTGATCGTCTCGCTGGCCGCCACTGGCATGCTCTCGGCCAGCACCATCGTCGCGCTGGTGCTGGGGGTGAACATTGGCGGTGCGCTGCCCTCGGTCATCAACGCCGGATCGAGCGTCGGCCGACGCCTGCCGCTGGGCAACCTGCTGGTGCGCGCGGTCGGTGCTCTGGCGGTCTTGCCGTTTGCCGGGTTGCTCGCTCAGGCGCCGCTCGCGCCCTCGACCCTGGTGGTGTGCCTGCACACCGGTTTCAATCTACTGCTGGCGTTGGTGTTCATCGGTCTGACCGACGTACTCGCCAATGCCCTCACCAGACTGCTGCCGGCACCTGAGCAGGATGTCGATCCCGGCATGCCGTGCTATCTGGACGAGGCCGGCCTGGAAGTGGCCAACATCGGCCTGTCGAATGCCGCTCGCGAAGCGTTGCGCATGACCGACATGTTCTCGACCATGCTCGGCCGGATGCTGCAGCTGTTCCACACATCGCTACCGGCCTGCGCCGATGAAGTGCGGCGGATCGATCAATCCCTGGACCTGCTCAGCGCGGCGATTCGCGCTTATCTGGCCGACATCGGCAAGGAAGGCATCAGTGACAGCGATGCCGATCGTTCCCAGGAAATCCTCACGTTCGTGATTAACCTCGAACATGCCGCGGACATTCTTTCCAGCAGCCTCACGCAGTTGGCCATGCGCCGCTTGCGTCGGGGTGAACAGTTCTCGGCCTTCGAACTGGGCAACATCGCCCCGCTGCACGACGCCGTTCTGGAAAGCCTGAGCCTGGCGATCACCGTGTTCCTGCGCGAAGACATCGCCACCGCCCATCAACTGATCCAGCGCAAGGAGACCGTCAGAAGGCTCGAAGCCTGCGCCAGCCGCGAGCACTTTCGCCAGTTGCAGGAAGACAAAAGTACCTGGGCGCAATCCGGTGATATTTTCCAGCGGGTACTGCGTGATTACCGGCGCCTGCATCACCACATCGCCGCCCTGGCGTATCCGCTGCTCGAACGCGCCGGTGAGCGCTCGGTCGAGAGCATCGACGCTCCCGTTACGGATCGCATGACGGTAGATCTGGCTGGAATTGAGTGAGGCATATATCGATCGGCAGGGAACTCCTGACCACCGCCAGGCATCCTAAATTATGTGTTACTTCCTTCACGCTTCACGCTTTCGGAGGACGCCGTCATGCGCCGTCTGTTTTTAGTATCTTCACTCGTGCTTTGCTTGCCCTTTGGCTCAGCCATGGCCCGTGTGGATGCGGGCGATGTCGCCACCTCAGCCGGGATCTCCGCATCGCTGTACTCAACATTCAAGGATCACAAAATGGTCGTCCCTGCCCGGGATGACGCCTCCAGTTTTGTCGCCAGCGGCGGTACGATCCGTGGCGTCTACCTGGAGTCGGTACTGAAGGAGATTCGTCAAAATCATCCCGACCTAAAGGCCAGCGATGAAGACCTGGCCAGAGCGATCCTCGTTCAGGAAGGTGTGCCAGCGGGTCAATAAAGTCTCAAATGCAAGCGGTAGGGCTAATGACGGCCCTACCTTGCTTCAGCGCTGTTCTTCTCGACTCCTGCGGACAAGCGTGCCCAGCTGGCGACCAGTTGCGCGCTGATGCTGACGCCGCCGCACACCACAATCACTACGTCATGGGCCTCGGCAATTGCCGGATGGTCGAGGTAGGCAATCGCCAATGAAACGCCACACGCCGGTTCGACCAACTGGCGCAGGTCGTTGGCGTAACGGACCACGCCCATGATCGCCTCATCATCGCTGAGCACCACGCATTCATGCGGGAAATCAAGGATGTGCTGCACCGGCCAAGCGGCCACTTGCGCGGCGCCGAGTGACGTGGCAACGGTGTCGATGCGCGGCAATCTGACCGGGTGCCCGGCAGCGATGGCGGCAGCGAACGACGCCGCCCCCTGGGTTTCGCACGCAACGATCCGACAATCCATGCGCTGATGACGGATCAGGCCGGTGAGCAGGCCCGCCAGCAAACCGCCGCCCCCCACGGATGTCACCAACGCATCGACTTGAGGGCAGTCCTCGAGGATTTCATCGACCATCGTACTGTGCCCTTCCCACAACACCGGGTGATCGAAAGCCGGGACGTATTCGGTGTCCGCACCCTGCGCGAGTTCTTTCGCCCGTTGATTGGCCTCGTCCCAGACCTTGCCATGGACAATCACCTCGGCACCGGTTTTCCTGATTCTGGCGCGGGTGGTTTCCGGGGTCGTGTTCGGCACCACGATGCAGGCCTTCAGCCCAAGGTTGGCAGCGGCCACCGCCGTGGCCAGACCGGCATTACCACCGGAAGGACAGACGACTTTGCGCTTGCCCTGCTCTGCCGCCTGGCTGCACAACAGGCCCATGCCGCGCAGTTTGAACGAGCCGCTGGGTTGCAGGTTTTCCAGCTTGAGCCAGATTCGCCGGGTCGGAGTCGACAGACCCGGGTGCAGAATCAGGGGCGTTCTGATGTGAAGCATCGTGTGCTCCTTGTGACAGCACCGGCGCGTTGAGATCTTTCAACGGGCCGGAAGTGAACGGACAGGCTCATCCTTATCCAAGCTTAGTTCACCCTGCTCGACGACTGCCGCTCTCATAACGGGCTGCCCCTCTACACTGGTGATATGCCCTTTTTGCGAGATCAGTTATGAAAATCTCGGCCAAACTCGCGTTTTTCGCCCTCGTCAGCACCCTTGCCTACCTCGCTCTCGCGGTGTTCGGGCTGGGCGGGTTGGCGGCGTTTTTCTCGCATCCACCGCTGGTGGTCATTGCGCTTGCGACCCTGGTGATGGCGATCGTGTCGTTGTTCAGTGAGGGCAATTTGAGCACTGGCGAACGTGAAGACCGGGCCAATCGCTGGGTGCTGCCGGTTTTCGGGGTGCTCGGGTTGTTGAGCGGGTATCTGCCGGCCTACACCGACCGGATCGACTTCTGGACCTTCGGTGGCGAGGGTGTGCGTTGGCTGGGTGCGCTGCTATTCATTGGCGGCGGCGCGTTGCGGATGTGGCCGGTGTTTGTACTGGGCAAGCGCTTCAGCGGATTAGTGGCGATTCAGCCAGGACACCGCCTGGTCACCGACGGAATTTATCGGAATGTTCGCAACCCCAGCTACCTGGGGCTGCTGATCAATGGCGTGGGCTGGGCGCTGGCCTTTCGTTCCGGTGTCGGGTTGCTACTGGTGGCGCTGATGTTGATACCGCTGATCGCCCGCATTCGCTCTGAAGAAACGCTGTTACGCACGCAGTTCGGCAGCGAATACGAGGCTTATTGCGCCCGTAGCTGGCGATTGATTCCGGGGATCTACTGAAATAAATCTAACTTCAATTGTGGGAGCGAGTCTGTGGCGAGGGGGCTTGCCCCCGTTTACGTGCGTAGCACTTACAAGATCTTTGGTAGATCAGAGATTTTGGGACTGCTTCGCAGCCCAACGGGGGCAAGCCCCCTCGCCACAGGCCCGCTCCCACATAAACTCGCATCAAGAGAGTGTGTACAGGCTGATTTGGCTGTCGAGATCCAAGCGCACTTCGACCGAGTCATAACTGGCCAGTGTGGCGTGCCGGGTCAGAAGGGGATGAACGTGGGTCGCGGTGATGACCATGATATTGGCACCCGCCGCCTCGCCTGCGCGAATTCCGACGTCGGCGTCTTCGAAGATCAGGCACTCGGCTGGGTCCACCTGCAGTCGACGAGCCGCCAGCCGATAGCCTGCAGGGTCGGGCTTGCCGGCGCTGACGTCTTCGGCGGTAACCATCACGCCAGGCTCGGGAATACCGGCCGCGGCCATTCGGCGCAACGCCAGGGCCCGCGGCGCAGAGGTGACGATGGCCCATTGGTGGGCGGGCAGCGACTTGAGGAAATTCGCCGCGCCGGACACCTCGACAATCCCCTCCACATCATCGATTTCCGCCTCGGTGATCCACGCCGCTTCAGCTTCGGCATCTACCCCTGGCAACGCCAGGCGATTGATGGTGTCGATGGCGCGAACGCCATGGATGGTCGGCAGAAAGGTTTCGACATCGACGCCGTGGCGCACGGCCCAGGTTGTCCAGATCCGCTCGGCGGCGGCGATGGAGTTGAGGACGGTGCCGTCCATATCGAACAGCAAGCCACGGAATGACCTGTTGAGCAGGGATGTTTTGACAGACAAAGGGCGACGTCCTTTTGCAAGAGCCAGGCAAATGTTGTC
Source organism: Pseudomonas sp. Pseusp18 (assembly GCF_059506005.1). Classification (NCBI taxonomy): domain Bacteria; kingdom Pseudomonadati; phylum Pseudomonadota; class Gammaproteobacteria; order Pseudomonadales; family Pseudomonadaceae; genus Pseudomonas; species Pseudomonas sp. Pseusp18. The sequence goes on along the minus strand of NZ_CP169240.1, from coordinate 2,893,094 downwards.
CGCTAATGTACACCAGCTCCTACACGGTTCGGGTCGACTGCAAGGCGCGTTGCACACAATCGAGCAACTGCCCCACCGCCCAGGGTTTCCTGATGAACGAAACCGGATGCTTGACCCCGGAGCTTTTCGGAGTTTCGAAGCCGGACATGATCATGATCGGTTTGTCTGGCCAACGGTCGCCAAACTGATTGGCCAGGTCCGCGCCATTGAGTTTGCCCGGCATGGTGATGTCCGTCAGCAACAGTCCCACCTGCGGCGCGTGCTGCTCCAGAAACTGTGAAGCCGCATCCGCGCTGATCTGTGGTTCAACCGCAAAGCCTTCCTCCTGAAGAATTTCGCAAAGAAACTCGAGGATCAACGGGTCGTCCTCAACCACAAGAATCAAACCGTCAGACAAATGCGCGCCCGCCGTCGATACTGGACTCATCACTGTGCCACTCCCTGATTTTTTCATTGGTTGCGCGGGCTCAAATCCGCCTCCCATTCAGGTATGAACAGCGGACTTCGCGGAAAATTCATTTTTGATGCGGTTGTCCTGGACATTCTCTGTTCAAGCCGACAAACACGACCGTTTGTCAGCGCGTAATTGTGGTTAAAATGCCGCCCCCTTCTACATTGCCGACCTTGCCCGATGAATCCAGACGCCCTCTCCATCCTCCACGACCATTTGCTGACAGCACTTGCGGCCGCCCCCGCAGAAACCCGTCGGCTGTTTCACGGCCGTGGGCGCTGCTGGCCGGGGTTGGAGCAATTGACCGTCGACTGGCTCGAGGGCGTGGTGCTGGTCTGCGTGTTCAAGGAGCCGCAAGCGTCGCAACTGGATGATTTGAAGCAGCGACTGATGGCGATCACGCAGGCGCCTGCGTGGAAAACCTCCGGCGCGCATACCATGCTGCTGCAACATCGCTATCTGCAGGAAAGCACCACCGAATGGCTGATCGGGGAGCCGATCGAGGAAATGACGATCACCGAGGGCGGCCTGCAGTATCGCGTGGACCTGGGCCGCAAACAGAACACCGGCCTGTTTCTCGACATGCGATACGGCCGCGATTGGGTGCGGGCCAATGCGGATGGCAAGCGGGTGCTGAACCTGTTTGCCTATACCTGCGGGTTTTCAGTGGCCGCCCTCGCGGGAGGCGCTACGCATGTGGTCAACCTGGACATGTCCCGCGCGGCCCTGAGCCGTGGTCGCGACAATCATCGGCTCAACGGCCATGACCTGAGCAAGGTGAGTTTTCTCGGCCACGATCTGTTCAAGTCCTGGGGCAAAGTGATCAATAGCGGCCCTTATGATCTGGTGATCATCGACCCACCGTCCTTTCAGAAAGGCAGTTTCCTGCTGACCAAGGATTATCAGCGCGTACTGCGCCGTCTGCCGGAGTTGCTCAGCCCTCAGGGTACGGTGCTGGCCTGCATGAATGATCCGGCCTTTGGCGCGGACTTCCTCATCGACGGCGTCACTCGCGAAGCACCGAGCCTGCGGTTTGAGCAACGGTTGGAGAATCCGCCGGAGTTTCCCGATGCCGATGTCGAGTGTGGGTTGAAGGCGTTGGTGTTTAGACAGGGGTAATTGAAGATCAAAAGATCGCAGCCTTCGGCAGCTCCTACGCGCCTGTGGGCGGCTCCGCAGGCTGCGATCTTTTGACGTTGATTCAACTGCAACCAAGTTGGCCAGAGGCAGTAGACTAATGGTACTTGAGTGCTAAACCACGGCTTCCTACGATAATGGTACGCAGCGGTTGGAGGTTTAGGCCGTTGCGTAGGTGGTGGGTGAACTGAACCCCAATAAGCCCACCACTTGTTTCATGCGCATCTTGAGCCTCTCGGCTCTACTTCCTCCCCATCAAAGAGCTTTGAGGCTCTTTTTTTGTCTGTAAAAATTCCATCCCCCCTAAAAATGCTGCTCAGGTAGTGCGATCTGTAGCAGCTGTCGAGCCTGCGAGGCTGCGTTCGGCTGCGCAGCAGTCGTCAAACCAGAAGTCGCGGTACGTCAGGCAGACCGCGTCAGCCGGACTCACGACTGCTGCGCAGCCGAACGCAGCCTCGCAAGCTCGACAGCTGCTACGAAAAATGCGTCGCGACTGAAATTGCTCAAGTGAACAGCATCGGGCATCTCCAAGCCATCAGCCTAATGCCACCTATACTCAAGCCACCTTCCCCGCGCTACCCACAATAAAAAGCAGAGGTGGAAAATGGTCTGGCAGCAAATCTACGACCCCTTCGGTAACCCGGTGCTCTCAACCATGATGGCGGCGACGCCGGTGGTGGTGATGCTGGTTTCCCTGGCGTTTTTCCACATCAAGGCGCATCTGGCGGCGTTGTTGGCCCTGGGTTCGGCCTTGCTGATCGCGATTTTCGCCTTCGGCATGCCCGCGAACATGGCGGGCTCGGCCGCGCTGTTCGGCGCCGCCAACGGCCTGTTGCCGATTGGCTGGATCGTGCTCAACATCATTTTCCTGCATCGGCTGACCACCGAGAACGGCTCGTTCAAAGTGCTGCAAGACTCCCTGGCGCGCATCACCGACGATCGACGTCTTCAATTGCTGCTGATTGCCTTCTGCTTCGGTGCCTTCTTCGAAGGGGCCGCCGGTTTCGGCACTCCCGTGGCGGTAACCGGGGCCATTCTGATCGGGTTGGGTTTCTCCCCCCTGGCCGCGTCTGGCCTGGCGTTGATCGCCAATACCGCGCCCGTGGCGTTCGGCGCTCTGGGCACGCCCGTCATCACCCTGGCCAAAGTGACCGGGCTGGATGAAATGGAGCTGTCGATGATGGTCGGTCGGCAGTTGCCGTTCTTCTCGGTGATCGTGCCGTTCTGGCTGATCTGGGCCTTCGCCGGATGGCGCAAGATGCTGGAAATATGGCCGCCGATTCTGGTTGCCGGTGTCAGCTTCGCCATACCGCAATTCCTCGTCTCCAACTACCACGGGCCGATGCTGGTGGATGTGATCGCGGCGCTGATTTCCATGGCCTGCCTGACCGGTTTCCTCAGGGTCTGGAAACCGGCCACGGTGCATACCTCGGCCGCCCTGTCAGGGCGAGTCGACAACTCCAAAATAGCCGAGGAGCATGACCAAAAACCCGTCGCCAGCGCGACCTTTGCCAGCGATGCAAAACCCGCCGTAATGCGCGCCTGGATGCCGTGGATCATCCTCACGGTGTTCGTTTTTGCCTGGGGCACCCAAAGCTTCAAAAACCTGTTCGATACCCGCCCGGCCATGGATCCGCAAACCCACTCGGCCAGGCTTGATCCTCAGGGTAAGCCAATGCTCGAGGCCAACCCGATCTTTGCCCCGACCGTGACCTTCACCACGATTCATCAACAGATCGAGAAAGTCCCGCCTGTGGTGCCTGCGCCGAAAACCGAGGACGCGATCTACAAGTTCACCTGGTTCACCAGCACCGGTAGCGGCATCTTGCTCGCGGCGATCCTCGGCGGGCTGCTGATGGGTTATTCCATCCCGCAACTGCTGAACCATTATCTGCGAACGCTGTGGGTAGTGCGCTATTCGCTCACCACCATTGTGGCGATGCTCGCCCTGGGTTTTCTCACCCGTTATTCGGGCCTCGACGCCACCATGGGCCTGGCCTTCGCCGCAACGGGCATTTTCTACCCGATGTTCGGCACCCTGCTCGGCTGGCTCGGCGTGGCCCTGACCGGCTCGGACACGGCCTCCAACGTGCTGTTCGGCGGCTTGCAACGGGTGACCTCCGAGCAACTGGGCCTGAGCCCGGTGCTGATGGCCGCCGCGAACAGTTCTGGCGGGGTCATGGGCAAGATGGTCGACGCCCAGTCGATTGTGGTCGCGTCCACCGCTACCCGCTGGTACGGCCACGAAGGGGAAATCCTGCGCTACGTGTTTTTCCACTCCGTGGTGCTGGCGATTCTGGTCGGCGGGCTGGTGACGTTGCAGGCGTATGTGGCGCCGTTCAGTCATATGGTGGTGGGCGGGCACTGACTCCCGCTCTCACATTTTGACGTTCTGGCGCATGACACCTTCACTTGGGGGAGGATGTGTCGCGCCGCAAAGTCTGCGTAAAATGCCGTGTCTGTACCGGGTCCAATCCCAAAACAGACTCATCATCCCTGTGATCAACACCACTGGTGAATTGTGGCTCCACCCTACTTTCAATGCCTGAACGATCGATCATGAGCGCGACCTCAAAGACGCTTTTCAAGTTCTGCCTGTCGGTCTCGCTGCTGATTGCCTTTCACGCAAGTGGCGCCCCCTTGCCGCTCGAACTGTATATCCCGGACGCTCCACCCCTGACGTTCGTCGATGGCTCCAAAGGCCACGGCATGGTCGGCGAGGCCGTAATGACCGCCATTGCCAACGCCGGCTATGTCGCGCATGTCCATGTGCTTCCCTGGGCCAGATCGCAGAAACATGTCAGCGAGACTCAGGACATCCTGATCGCCCCTTTGTCACGCACGCAGGAACGTGAAGATCGCTTCACCTGGATCGCGCCGATCATGCCCATGGAGCGTGCTTTTTTCAGCCTTGACCGGCCGGTGAACAGCTTCGAACAAGCGAAGCAAACCTACCGGGCGATCGGCGTCGGCCTGGGCAGTGCGCAGGAGGAAATCCTCCGTGCACAAGGCTTCAGCGACGATCAGATCCACCCCCTGACCATTGGCGACAACCCCGCGCAGATGCTCTTGAAAGGTCGCATCGATGCCTGGTTCAACGGTGTCCCGGAGAGTCGATACATCTGGCCGAAAGTGTCTGAGCGTACACTGCACATGAGCCCCGTCATGAGCAGTGCGCAGCTCTATCTCGCTTGCTCAAAGCAGTGCTCCGCTAAACTGGTGCAAGACTTGCGCGCGGCGGTTGAAACGCTTCGCGATGACGGCACCCTGGCGCGCATACAAAAGCGCTATTCGTCGCCATAGGAACTCTGAGGGCACGCGGCTAAACCCATTCAAGGCAGGCATCCCTCCTCCTCTGGCACCTGCAACCCCATGAACCGCCGCACTCTATGAGCCTCGGGCTGCTCGCGGATCGCCTGTGGTGATGCATCCAGCTGAATGTGGCCGTTTTCCATGAAGATCACCCGATCGGAAATCGACAGGGCAAAATCCATCTCGTGGGTGACGATCAGCAGGGTCATGCCTTCGCGGGCCAGGTGGCTGATGACCGTGAGTACCTCGCCGACCAGCTCCGGATCCAGCGCCGAGGTCGGCTCGTCGAACAGCAGGATGTCCGGGTCCATGGCCATGGCCCGGGCAATTGCCACGCGCTGTTGTTGGCCGCCGGACAGTTGATGCGGATATTTGTGGACGTGTGCCAACAGGCCGACCTTGTCGAGCAGCTGGCAGGCGCGTTCTTCGCTCAGTGCGCGACCGACACCGTGATAACGGGGAGCGAGGCTGATGTTGTCCAGCAGTGTGCGGTGCGGGAACAGGTTGAAGCTCTGGAACACCATGCCGATGCGCCGTACGCCCTGACTAATCCGACGGCTATCCGGTTTATCCTCGGCATTGATGAAGCCCTCGCCGAACAACAGGATTTCGCCCTGATCGATGCGCTCCAGGCCATTGACCGTACGAATCAGCGAGGTCTTGCCGGAGCCGGACGGGCCGATGATCGAAATCACCTGGCCACTTTGTACCTTCAGGTCGATGCCCTTGAGCACATGATGATCGCCGTAGCGTTTGTGCACGCCCTGCAGTTGCAGGGCCGGGGCGGCGCCTTTGGATGGCGGCTTGAGCTTGCTCGATAGAACAGGCGCCAGACTGTCACGCAGCGCTTGTGTCGAGGCGCTGTCGAGGGTTTGCGGTGTCCGCAGGTTGAGGTCCAGGTAGCGTTCCAGTCGCTGCAGGGCAAAGCCGAACAGTGTGACGATCAGCACGTAGTACACACCCACCGCCGCCAGGGTTTCCATCACCAGGAAGTTCTGCGCATACAGGCGCTGGCCGACGGTCAACAGTTCGGTCAATGAAATCACCGAGATCAACGAGGTCAGTTTGACCACCGTGATGTATTCGTTGATCAAGGTCGGCAGTGAGATACGAAATGCCTGGGGAATCACAATCAGCCGTTGCAGACCGAACAGGCCGATTCCCAGGGCGCGGCCGGCTTCCTTCTGGCCCTTGGCGACTGAGATCAGCCCGCCACGATGAATTTCGGCCATGTAGGCGGCCTCAGTGACCACCAGCGCCAACAGGCCGGAATAGAACGGTACCGACAGCACCGGCCCGGCACCGGGCAGTAACTGCGGCAGGTTGTAGATGAAGACCACCAGCACCAGCAGCGGAATGCTGCGAAAGAACCAGATGTAGAGTGCCGCCGGCAGTCGCAGCCAGGGCGAGCCGGATAGCTTGGCTGACGCCAGAACGAAGCCCAGCAACATCCCCAGGAACCAGGCCAGGGCGCTCAGTTCGATGACGGTCAGGCTCGCCGCCCAGAAGTCAGTCTTGGAGAACAGCGAAATAAAGTAAGACCAGTCGAATTGCATAGACACCTCGTGCACGCCGCGCCCTCGACCGAGGGCGCGGCTTCAGCCATTACTCGGAGACCGGTTCCAGGTCGTATTTTTTGAGAATGGCGGCGTACTCACCGTTGGCCTTGCTGTCGGCCAGCGCCTTGACCAGCGCCTGATAAGTAGCGTCGGCGTCTTTCTTCACGTAGATGCCCAAGGTCTGCGGGTAAACCAGCTTCTGCGAACTGACTACGACCCGCCCGTTGGTGCGCTGGGCGATCATGTGCGCGGCGCCGGCGATTTCCACCTGGGCCTGAATGTTTTTCGACAGCAGCGCCTGCGTCACTTCGGGAGCCGAGGGGTATTCGTTGACGGTGATCGCGCCTTTGTTGTTCGGCACGCAGTAGTCGCTGGACAACTGGTTGAACTTGGCAACCCAGGTGGTGCCCTGCTCCAGGCCGATCTTCAGGCCGCACAAGTCCTCGGGAACCTGCGGGCTCAATTCACTGCCCTGGGGCACCATGATCGCCGCGCCGGTATTGGCGTAGGCGATGGTGCGGGCCTGGAGCTGGCGCTCGGGGGTGATGTACATGCCGGAGATGATCGCGTCGTAATGCCCGGCGTTGAGGCCGTTGATCAGATTGGGAAACTTGGTGTCGACGAAGTTGGCCTTGACGCTCATGGCCTTGGCCAGGGAATGCGCCAATTCAGGGTCGGAGCCGACCACATTCTTGTCAGCGTCGTAGGACTCGAACGGCGGGTAGGTGATTTCCATACCGACTTTCAACACACCGGGGGTCGCGGTGCTGGCGAAGACGGCGTTGGCGCAGAACAGGCCGGCGGCGAGCAGGCTCAGTTTGGTCAGGGCGTAGTGGCTTTTCATCGTGGGAAGCTCCGTTGGTTGTTTTTTTAGGAATGAGAGGTGGTGTTCTTCAGGTGGCCGAAGCTCGATGGCTTTCGGGCCCGGGACGGCAACTCAAGCTCGCCGCTCTCCACGCGCTTGCGCAAGTACTGGTAGGTCTGCAAGGCCTGGCTCCACATGTGTTCGCCAATCGCCAGCGCCTCGTATTCCCGGTCATCCCTGGCGAATGCCGGCAACGGCTTGATCAGCGTGTGATAGTCGCAGGCGTAGAACAGCGGGAAGCTGTAGCGCTCCTGAGCGACCTTGCGCACCCGGTGGGCAGTGGCCACAAAGGCACCTGCGGTCATGACTTCCAGCATGTCGCCGATGTTCACCACGAACGCGTCGGGTAGTGGCGGTGCGTCGATCCACTGCCCCTGATCATTGAGCACCTCCAGCCCCGGCTGATCGGCGTGCAGGATGGTGAAGCACTCGTAGTCGGTATGCGCGCCGATGCCCGGTGCATCGACGACATCGGCGTCAAAGGGGTAATGGATCAGCCGCAATTTGGAGGGTGGGCGAGTCACCAGCGCGTCGAAGTAGCCCTCCTCCAGCCCCAGGGCCAGGGCGAAGCCATCGAACAACCGGCGGCCTAGCACGAACACCGCCTGATAGTAGTTCTGTACCGCGCTCTGGAAGCCAGGCACGTCGGGCCAGTGGTTCGGCCCCAGCAGCGGTGTACGGTTGAGGAACAGCGGGTCATCCGCTGGCACTTCGAAGCCGATATCGAACGCTTCTTTGTGATCCGGCTTGCCCTTGGAATACACCTCCTCTCCTTCAGGCACGAAACCCTTGTGGCTTTCCGAGGCGCCGATGTAATGGCGCATCTTTTCTTCCAGCGGTTGCGCAAAATAATCCCTGGCCGCCTGGCGCAAGCCCTCGATCAATTCCGGATCGATGCCGTGCCCGGTGATGTACAGAAAGCCCACATCGCTGGCGGCGCGGCCCAGTTGCTCGGCCACAGCCAGGCGGTGCTCCAGTTCGATGCTGAAGAGTCCGGCGATGTTCACCACCGGAATGCTGTTGAAGTTGGCTTGGGTTGGCGAGGTGTTACGCATGGCGGGCTCCTTCACGGGTGAAACGGTCGAAGTGTTCGCGCTCGGTCCGGGCCATCCACTGGTTCAAGGTCCAGAGGTCGGCCACCGGCATGTTGGTGAAGGGCAAGTGATGCAGATAACCGTCGGCACCGAACTCCGGGGTCAAGGTGCTGACCGGGTAGCCACGTTCGCGCTGAGAAGTCCAGACGGCCTCCCAGTGGCGCTGATGGAACGCCAGTTCACGGGCATATTCCGGGGCGGCGGGATGGGGAACTTGCGGGCCTTGGTCGTAGCCGACCCGAGCCTGAATGTGATGCACGCGCTCGACGAAGGCCGAAAGATCGTCGGCCGGATCGTCCAGCAGTCGCTCACAGCACACCACCCAATGGCTGATGTCACTGGTGAAACGCAGGCCCGGCAGTTGGCGGATCAGCTCCAGGGTCACCCAAGGGCTGTAAAGGGAACGGGCGCGATGCGTCTCGAAACTGCAGAACACGCCATGCCTGGCGGCCAGTTCCATGGCCTGGCCGAAAAACTCGACCTGCAATGTCTGCGGCCAGCGGTCGTTGCCGGCCAGCAGATTGACGAAACGCGGGGTCAGCTCCGAGGCCCAGCCCAGTTTGCGATCAATGTCGGCCAAGTGTTGGGTGGGCGTGGCGTTCTGGTCGGGCAATACATCGTAGGCACTGAACAGTGTGCAGATGTAGGGAACCTGATTGCTGCGCAGGAAAGCGCCGAACTCGCCACGCTCATCGGCCTGCAGTGGCAGGCGTGCTTCGAGGCCATCGAAGCCGGCGGCGAGCGATTCATCCAGGGCCTGTGCCTTGCTGGCGGTATAGCCCCATAACGTGCGGAAAATTTCTAGCTTCATGCATTCCTCTCGGCTGCGTCAGGCCACCCGCTGTTTGGGCTGGCGTTACTGGGCAGTCGAAAGAAGTTGCTGCAGGCCGCTGCTCTGATGGCCGCGGTCCCGTGTGACGAATCCTAAGGCTAGGGCGACAAGCGATTGAATAGGCTGCAGCAAATAGTTAGTTCAGAAATTCATGAACTAACGAGGCCGGGTTTTCTTGCGTTGCGTAAGCCGCAATGCGATCCGTAGCAGCTGCCGAGCCTGAGTTCGGCCGTAGCAGCTGTCGAGCCTGCGAGGCTGCGTTCGGCTGCGAAGCAGTCGTGAATCCGGCTGATGCGGTCTACCTGACACACCGCGAGTTCTGGTTTTACGACTGCTGCGCAGCCGAACGCAGCCTCGCGAGCTCGACAGCTGCTACAAAGAGTGTGTGCGGTGCTTATGGGCACGAACCAGAACAGCGCACGGCGGCTCCACCATTCCCGCGACTGGTGCGTTGCTCGCCTGTTCTGCCTTCGTCATCGAATGCAATCCGCCTTCCACCGGCTGACCTGCCGTCGAGCGCAAAGGCTGGCAAACAACTTGCTTAGGCTTCTGATCAGGCTTGAGCCATCAACACCGATGGTTTGGCAAACATCTCGGACAACGGCGTCCGCTCCCCTGCCCATTGCGGCAGGAGAGCGTGCGCCGTTTTTGCTTTCATCCCGGCATCAGAAGGAAATCCTCATGTCCGCTCAAGGAATGCACCCACCGGGTCATGCCATCGTTCATCGGCGCAGCGATGGCGGCAAATCGCACCCGGCCGGCACATCATTCGCCAAAGCCTTGTTCGAACCTGGCAGAGCCCTGCTCGAACGCAGCAGGATCGGCTTCTGGCTACCGCTCGGATTAGCCCTCGGCGCCTGTGGTCTCGCACTGGCCGAACAGCCCGCAAGCGCATTGGCCCTGATACCTGGCGTGCTGTACCTGGGATGCGCCTGGCAGTTGCGCGAGCGTCATCAACGCCATTTGCAGACATTCTGGGACACGGAACTCGCACAACTGCTGCGCAGTTCCCGGGATGCCGACCCCGCGACGCTGCTGGTGACCGCCAGCTCGCAACTGCGCAACAACGAACGCTTGCGCAGCGAAGTGCAGTTCGCCAGCCGTGCCCTCCAGCAGATGGCCCAACAGGCCCGCGACCAAGGAGCGGAACAGAGCCAACGCATCGCGATGATCGCCGCCGCCAGCGATCAGATCGATCAGACTCTGCACAGCATCGATGCCTTGGCCAAGGGCGCGCTGGCAGCCTTCGCCAACGCTCACACCCAGAGCGAAACCGGTTGCCTGGAGGCGCGCTCAGTGGGCGACAGCATGCGCGCCATTCAGCACCGCTTGGGCAACACCGCACATGCCGTGGAAGCGTTGCTGCAACGTACGACCGCCGTGGAAAGCACGGTCAACAGCATTCAGGCATTGGCCAAACAGACCCAGCTGCTGGCGCTCAATGCTTCCATCGAGGCGGCCCGCGCCGGCGAGCACGGGCGCGGTTTCGCCGTGGTCGCCGATGAGGTCCGCAGCCTGGCCCAGGCCACCGACCGGGCGACCCACGAAATCACTACCGCCGCGACGGCGATCGCCATGGCCGTGCGCCAGGTGGATGGCGAGGTCAAGGAACACCGCGATCTGCTGGCAGCCGGGAGTGAACAGAGCGAGCAGCTCGCCGCCAACCTCGACGACCTGGCTCAACATAGCCAGACCAATCTGCAACAGCTCGGCGCCATGCAACAGGCGCTCAGCGAGCATCAGCTAGCCAATCATGCCCTCAGCGAACAGTTGCAACAGGTCAATGGCGCGGTGCAGGAACAGAGCACGCAAACCAATGCGCTGCACGACCTGACCCGTTATCTCAACCAGCTCACCGTCGGAAGCCGCCCATGAATCCAGCACTCGCCACAGCATTCGACGATGGGCCATCCCGCCAAGTCCGTCTGCCACAGGGTGATACGGGACTAAGGCAGGCGCTGTTGCTCGGTCTCGACCTGCTGCAAGGACTACAGCAGCATCGCGGTCTCGGCGGACAAGTCACCCGCGAGGCGCAACAACGTTGCCAGGCATTGGGGCACGCGCTCGACCAACGCTGGAGGGAGTGGCCGTATCCCGCACAGTGCCAGGCCTGGGGCGCGTTACGTCGCGACCCGGCGGATTTCGATGGCCATTGCCGATTGCTGCAGGACCTGCTCGGCGCCATCCAGCACCTCGAACTGCAACGCTGTGCGCTCAGCCTGGCGCGCCCGAGCATCGCCGCGCGCTGCTGGGAACTTGAAGAGCTGGGACGACTGCGCGGGCTGTCGGTACGCGCCGCCGCCCATCGAAGTTGCCCGTTGGAGATGCTGATTCAATTGCAGTACCTGCACGAACGCTTGCTCAAGCACGCTCCCCATTCGCTGCACACTGCGCTCGAACAACTGCAACGCTGCCTGATCGGGACAACCACCGTGTCGATCACTCCGGCGCAGTGCTACGCCCTCCTCACCCCATTGCTCGACGAGCGCCTGGACGCTATCCGCCGGGATCTGGATTGAGGCTGCCATCACCAGAACAGAGATCCGCAACAGCTCGTTCCTTTACCGTAGATTCGCTACTATGTTTGCACCGCTTTCCTTGTCGGCGGATTTCTTCACTCTGGAGCCTGAATGCCTAGTCAAAAGGACATCGCCGCCGAAAGCGGCGCACCGATGATTCCTGAACAGCGCCGTGAATTGATGCTGCGCCAGTTGCGCAAGCATCAGGTGCTGAGCGTTCATCAATTGATGGATATGTTCGACTGTTCGCACATGACCATCCGCCGCGATATCGCGCTGCTTGAACAGGAAGGCCGTGCTTATTCGGTCACCGGTGGCGTGCGAATCGCCAGCCAGCTCCACAGCGAGCCCAGTCATCAGTTCAAGGCGGTGGTCGAGTTGCCGCAGAAGCAGGCGATGGCCAAGCTGGCCGCGCGGCTGTTGCATGCCGACATGACGATTTATCTGGATGCGGGCACGAGCACGCTGGAGATCGTCCCGTACATCAAGGCGCTGTCGGGAATGACCGTGGTGACCAACGATTTCGGGATTGTCCAGGCGCTGATCGATGCGCCCCATGTCACGGTGATTCACACCGGCGGGCAACTGGATCATTCGAATCAATCGTGCGTGGGCGGTCTGGCGGTGGCCACCTTGCGTCAGATCGTCACCGATATCGCTTTCATTTCCACCAGTTCCTGGGATTTGCGTCGCGGCCTCACCACGCCGTCGGCGCTGAAGGTGGAGGTCAAGCAAGTCGCGATGCAATCGGCCTCGCAAGTGGTGCTGGTGGCCAGCAGTTCGAAGTACGGCACGTTCAGCATGTACCGGATCGCCGGGCTCGAGCAGTTCGACATTATTCTCAGCGACGACGCACTGACCCCTGCCGCGGCCGATAGCATCCGCAAGCAGGGTGTCGAACTGCTGTTGCCCTCCGATAACAACCTGTAAGGCGTTAGCGCGCCTTCCAGTCCCGCAGCCACTGCAAGCCGGCCGACGTGTTGCCACGGGGCCGGTATTCGCACCCTACCCAGCCGTCATAACCCAACTGGTCGATCAACTCGAACAGATAGGGATAGTTGACTTCGCCCAGGTCCGGCTCGTGTCGGTCCGGTACACCGGCGATCTGGATATGACCGATGCCGGCGAAGTCCCGACGCAGTTTAGTCGCCAAGTCACCTTCGACGATCTGGCAGTGGTAGCAATCGAACTGAACCTTCAGGTTACTGGCGCCCACTTCCTTGCAGATGGCCTGGGCCTGATCCTGGCGGTTGAGGAAAAAGCCCGGCATGTCGCGTGTGTTGATCGGTTCCAGCAGCACGGTGACGCCGACCTTGGCGGCCTGCGCGGTGGCATAGGCCAGGTTCTCCAGGTACACGCCGTGATGCCGTGGTCGATCACTTTCCGACGGCAACAACCCGGCCATCACATGGATGCGTGAGTTGCCCAGGACGGCGGCGTATTCCAGTGCGCGATCGAAACCGCTGCGAAATTCACTCTCCCGGCCCGGCAACGACACCGTGCCCCGCTCACCCGCCGCCCAATCGCCGGGCGGTGCGTTGAACAGCGCCTGCACCAGGCCGTTATCGCTCAGGCGTTGTTTGAGTTCCTGGGCGCTGTAGTCGTAGGGAAACAGATATTCCACCGCTTCGAAACCATCGGCGGCAGCGGCGGCGAAGCGATCCAGAAACTCATGTTCCGGGTAGAGCATGCTGAGGTTGGCAGCAAAACGAGGCATGGTAGCTCCTTGGATAGAGGGTTAGACAAACGGCCAGATCAGCAAGGTAATACCGAAACCCAACGTGCCGAGCAAGGTGGTCAGCACGGTCCAGGTGCGCAGGCCGTCGGCCACGTTCAGCCCGGACAGTTTGGTGAAGATCCAGTAACCGGCGTCGTTGATGTGGGACATGGCCAACCCGCCACCGCCCATGGCCAGGCACAGCAGTGCCATGTGATTCGCCGTGAGGTTGAGGGTCGCGATCAGCGGGCTGATGATGCCGGCGGTGGTCACCAGCGCCACCGTGGTCGAGCCCTGAACCGCACGCAACAGCATGGTCAGCAGAAAGCCCAGCGCGAGGACCGGCAGACCGGTGGTGCGCAGCAAATCGGAGACGACGGCGCCGATGCCGGTATCCACCAGCACCTTGCCGAACACACCGCCGGCACCGGCAATCAGAATCACCATGGCCACGCCAGGCAAGGCCGAACCGATCACGTCAGACACCTGGGTACGACTCCAGCCCCGACGCGAACCCAGCAACCAGGCACACAGCAAGGTATCGATCAGCAACGCCACCAGCGGCGCACCGAGCACGGTCATGATGCCGCGCAGGGTCGAGTCGGCAGGCAGCAACGAGTTGGACAGTGTTCCCAGCAGAATCAGAATGATCGGTAGCGCGATCAGGCTGACGATCATGCCAAAACCCGGCGCGGGTGCTGGCGGCAACTTGGAAACGATAGCGCTGGTGGACTCTTCCAGGCCCATGTGCGACGCGGCCACGGCAGCTCGTTCAGCGCTCTTGCCGTTGCCATTGGCCCAGGCGACCAGGTCTTCGTTGGTGACATGCGGGCCATAGACTTCGGCGCGGATATCGTCGGTCATCGGGTACACCCGACGGGTCATGCGCCCGGCCACGCGGTAGCCGACATAGCAGAGGAACGCCGTGATCGGCAGACCGAACATCAGCACGCGGCCAAGGTCGGCGCCCAACTGACTGGCAGCGGCCACCGCGCCCGGGTGTGGAGGCAGAAAGGCGTGTACGGTCAGTAACGCAGCACACATCGGCAGCGCGAACACCAACAGCGGCTTGCGCGCACTGCGAGCGACACCATAAGCCAGCGGCATCAGGATGATCACGCCGACCTCGAAGAACACCGGCACCCCGACCATGAACCCGGCAATCGTCAGCGCCAGCGGCGTGCGTCGATTGCCGAAACGGCTGATCAGCGTCTTGGCCAGCGCCTCGGCACCACCGGAGAGCTCGATGATCCGCCCGATCATCGCGCCCAGGGCAATGATGATCGCGATGTGGCCCAACGTCTTGCCCATGCCGCCTTCGATGGTGGCGACCAGGTCGGCCGGTTTAACCCCGGCCACCAGCGCCACCAGAATGCTCACCAGCATCAACGCCACGAACGGCTGGAACTTGTACTTGAGCACTAAAAACAACAACAGAGCGATCCCTAGCCCCGCGGTAACCATCAGGATTAACGGGCTCATTTCACAAGCCCTCCGCGCCGGGTGAACACAAGGGTGCTGCAACCGGGTCTGAAAATGCCGCAGTGAAGGTGAGTCATGCCTGGATGTCCTCTTGTTATTGTATTTTTCAGGCAAGCCGGGGTCGTGGGAGCCGTTGCGCGTCTCCCGAACGGGGCCTGCTTTATCGGTCTATCGTGTTAAAAAACTTCAGCGCACTACCAATGCACGCCGAAGGCCGTTCGCAGCTCGTCCAGTGCTGCCTGATCGAGCGGTTCGGGCTTGGGATTGCTCATCAGCCACAGCCGCGCGGTTTCCTCGAGTTCTTCCAGGGCGTAACTGGCCTTGGACACAGAACTCTCCCAGACCACCGGCCCCAGCCGTTCGAGCATCACGCCGCGAACGCTGTTGGCCAGTTGTGCGACCTGTTCGGCAACCTTCGGCGAGCCGGGACGCTGGTAGCTGATCAACGGGATATGCCCGACTTTCATCACCTGATACGGCGTCAGTGGCGGCAGGATGTCGTTCGGCTGCCAGACACCCGCCAGGGTCAACGCCACCAGATGAGTGGAATGGGTATGCACCACGCCACCGACACTCGGGTTGCGGTCGTAGACCTGGCGATGCAACGCCAATGTCTTCGACGGCTTGTCACCGGACACCCACTCGCCAGCCAGATTGACCTTGGCGATGGTCGCCGGGTCGAGGCGGCCCAGGCACACGTCAGTCGGCGTGATCAACCAGCCGTCATCCAGCCGTGCGCTGATATTGCCGGCGCTGCCGACGGTGTAACCTCGCTCATACAGGCTGCGGCCGACGTCGCAGATTTCTTCGCGCAGGGCATTTTCATTACTCATTGCGCACCTCCGGTCTGGGCCAGTTGCTTCAGCGCTTTGCTGAAGAAATCCCGACCACCGAAGTTGCCCGATTTGAGCGCCAGCGCCAGAGGCTCATCGGTGCTGCTAACGGTTGCCGGCACACCCGGATCAATCTGCGCGCCGATCTGCAGCAGTTGCACTCCCAGCGCCTGAACCACCGCGCCCGAAGTTTCACCGCCAGCGATCACGAAACGCCGTACGCCGCTCTGGCGCAGGCCCTGAGCGATCTCACCCAAGGCATTCTCCACCAAGGTACCGGCCCGTTCGACGCCGAGTTGCTGTTGCACAGCCTTCACTTCATCCGGGGTGCTGGTGGCGTAAATCAACACGGTTTGTTCATTGTTCCTGGCGAAGGCCAGGGCCTGGGCAACCACCGGTTCGCCAGCCGCCAGGGCCAACGGATCAATCCGCAACGCGGGTCGACCGGCTTCGAGCCAGGCCGCGACTTGGCCATTGGTGGCGATCGAAGCGCTGCCGGCCAACACCACTTCACCGCCAGCCACCGCCGGGAGTTTCGAGGCATCGATGTCGCGCAATTTACCGGCGCGACGGAAGTTTTCCGGCAAGCCCAGGGCCAGCCCCGAGCCGCCAGTCAGCAACGGTAGGTCGGCGCAGGCGGTGCCGAGGGTGTACAGATCCTGGTCCGACAAAGCATCGGCAATCGCCATGCCGACACCTTGAGCCCGCAGCTCGGCGATGCGCCCGCGTACCTTTTCAGCCCCTTGGGCAATGGTGTCGTAGCGCAACAGGCCGACGTTCAGTTGGGTCTGCGATTGCAGCACCCGCACCAGGTTGGCATCGGTCATCGGCGTCAGCGGGTGATGCTGCATGCCCGACTCGCTGAGCAGTTGATCCTGCACGAACAAGTGACCGCGAAAGATCGTCCGGCCATTCTCCGGGAACGCCGGGCACGCCAGGGTGAAGTCGCCGCCCAGCGCCGCCAGCAGCGCTTCGCTGACCTGGCCGATATTGCCGGCCCCGGTGGAATCGAACGTCGAGCAGTACTTGAAGAAGATCTGCTCACAGCCTTGTTCACGTAGCCAGGCCAGCGCGGCGAGGGATTGCTCGACCGCTTCGGCGACTGGAAGGGTGCGCGACTTCAGGGCGATGACGATCGCATCGGCATCAAGCCCGGCCGCCACTTCGCTGCTCGGAATGCCGATGCTTTGCACGGTGCGCATACCGCCGCGCACCAGCATGTTGGCAAGGTCCGTGGCACCGGTGAAATCGTCGGCGATGCAGCCCAGCAATGGGCGTGCAGTGGTTGTGCTCATGGTGCGTTCCTCAAACAGGCTCGGTCTTGGCAGTCGGCAGTTCAATGCCGGGGAAAATCTTGATCACTGCCGAATCATCTTCACGCCCGAAGCCTGCACTGGAAGCCTGCATGAACATCTGGTGGGCAGTGGCCGACAGCGGCAGCGGGAATTTGCTGGCCCGCGCGGTATCCAGCACCAGGCCCAGGTCCTTGACGAAAATATCCACCGCGGACAACGGCGTGTAATCGGCCTTGAGAATGTGCGGCACGCGGTTTTCGAACATCCAGGAATTACCGGCGCTGTGGGTGATCACTTCGTAAAGCGCATCGGCATCGACCCCTTCACGCAGGCCCAGCGCCATGGCTTCGGCAGAGGCCGCGATGTGTACCCCGGCGAGCAGCTGGTTGATGATCTTGACCTTGGAGCCCAGGCCATGGCTGTCACCCAGGCGATAGACCTTGCCGGCCATGCCCGCCAGTACCGCTTCGGCCTTGGCATAAGCGTCGGCCGGGCCGGAGGTCATCATGGTCATTTCACCGGCAGCCGCCTTGGCCGCGCCACCGGAAATCGGGGCATCCAGATACAGCAAGCCTTGGGCGGTCAGGCGCTGGCCCAGGTCGACGGCGTAGGTCGGGGCCACGGTCGCGCAACCGATCACCAGGCTGCCAGGGCGCAACGCAGCGACAGCGCCATCCTCGCCAAACAATACGGTTTCGGTCTGCTCGGCGTTCACCACCACGGTAATGATCACGTCGCACGTCGCGGCCATCTGCGCGGGCGAAGAGCACGCCACGCCGCCCTCCCCGGCAAACTGTTCAGTCACCTGCGCACGCACATCACAGGCATGCACATTGAAACCACTGCGCAACAGTGAGCGGGCAATGCCCAACCCCATCGCGCCCAGACCGACAACACCGACATTCTTGTTATTCATGGGGTACTCCTGAGGGAAGCAACGGCCTGTTCCACGCCGACAAAGCGCAGGCGGCGGGCCGCGATGTAGAGATGGGCACCGGAGGCATGGCCAGCGGATCGCCCAACACAATGGCAGCTACGATCGCTTGACACTGGTTGAGCAGATAATCCACCAATGAACAGATTATGTGAAGTATTTTTTTAAAATAACATTTTTTAACATCGCCTCATGAGCATCGATAGCCGCGACGCGCTTTTTTGTAGCAGCTGCCGAGCTTGCGAGGCTGCGTTCGGCGGCGCAGCCGTCGTGAATCCGGCTGACGTGGTTTGCCTGATGCACCGCGAGTTCTGGTTTTACGACTGCTGCGCAGCCGAACGCAGCCTCGCGGGCTCGACAGCTGCTACGGGTCGCGTTCACGCAAGTGAAAAAAGTCAGATTGCCATCAGGCCGCCTTGCAAAAACACCACGACCGTCTAAGTTCAAGACTATCTCTACAGGCGTAACCAAACCGTACATAAACCAGCCCCTCAGGCGAGAGAATCTATTGATCTAAAACCAACCAGACGCTGCTTTTAATTACTGACACGGAATCAGTCATAACAATAAAGAGGGATGCTTGATGAAGCGCAGCCATGGGTATCGTGCGTTCTCGCAATGGGCGCCAGCCGGTCATTTCTGGATTTCATTGCTTTGCTTCTCAGGCCTGGTGATCGCCAGCTTTCTGTTGTTCGAACAACAGATCCAGGACTTCCTGACCCATCTCAACCTGTACCTGCCCTCCACCCCCACCCAAAAACTCAACCTGGCACTGCTGCTGATCGCCCTGCTCGCGCTGGACGTGGTGCTGCCGGTGCCGTCGAGCATGGTCGCGCTGCTGGCCGTGGCCATGCTCGGCGGTGTGGGCGGCTACCTGGTGATTTTCATGGGGCTGTGCCTGGGGGCCGGGCTGGGTTATGCGCTGGGGGCCGGCTACTTTCGTCTGCTGTCCGGCCGCCTGGGCCTGCATCAACGCCAGCCGGGACAGCTGGCGTACAAGCTGGGCACGCTGTCGTTGATCTGCCTGCGCGGCGTGCCGGTATTGGCGGAAACCTCAGTGGTGGCCGCCGGTATGCAACGTTATCCGCTACGCGCATTTTTGTGGGTCACCACCCTGGCCAATGCCGGCCTGGCACTGGCCTACAGTGCCATCGGCATCTACCTCGTCGAGCAGAACGTGCTGCTGGTGACCCTCCTCGCCAGCATGGTGTTGCCCGGGCTGTTTATCGCCGGGTACAGCCTGTTCAGGAGCTTGCGCAAGCAAAACGCCGAGCAACCCCTGCACGGGCGGTTCAGGGTCAATTACGACTACCCGGTGGTGTTCACCGATCACCTGTTCGAGCCGTCCAATCCGTGTCTGCACCGCCAGCTCACCGCACGACTCACCCCACAGCACAGAGGCCCGGTGACGGTGCTGGTGTTCGCCGATGAACAACTGCTGCAAAGCGCCCCGCACCTGCTGAATCAGATCGATGCCTACTTTGCCGCGCATGCGGCGGACCTGCAGTTACAGGCCGCGCCGATTGCGGTGCCGGCCGGCGAACTGAGCAAGGATTCACAGGTGTTGCAACAGCTCTACAGCGACATGCTGCAGCATGGGCTGGACCGACATTGTTATGTATTGGCCCTGGGGGGCGGCGCGGTGCTGGATGCGGTGGGCTACGCCTGCGCCACTTTCCACCGTGGCATTCGCCTGATCCGCATCCCGAGCACCGTGCTGGCGCAGAACGATGCCGGCATCGGGGTGAAAAATGGCATCAATGCCTTCGGCCAGAAGAATCTGCTGGGCGCCTTCTACCCTGCCACCGCAGTGATCAACGACTTCCAGCTGCTGACCAGCCTGACTCGCCGCGACCAGATCGCCGGGCTGGCCGAGGCGGTAAAAGTCGCGCTGATCAAAGACCAGGCCTTCTTCCAATGGATGGAGCAACAGGCTGACGCCCTCGCCCACTTCGATCACTCGGCCAGCCGCTATGCCATTCGCCGCTGCGCCGAACTGCACCTGGCACACATCACCGGTGCCGGCGACCCCTTCGAGCGCGGTAACGGACGGCCACTGGATTACGGGCATTGGGCCGCGCACAAACTGGAAAACCTCAGCCAGCACCGACTGCGCCATGGTGAAGCCGTGGCGGTGGGCATGGCGCTGGATGGGCTCTATGCCAATGCCCTGGGGCTGTTGAGCGATGCCGACACCGGGCGGGTGCTGGACCTGCTGCTCAAGCTCGGCTTCAGCCTGAGTCCGCCGGAACTGAGCTTGAAAGATGCACAGGGACGCTCACAGGTTTTGCTTGGGCTGGAGGAATTCCGCCAGCACCTGGGCGGGCAACTCTCCATCCCCATGCTCAGCCGGATCGGCGAGTCGGTGGACCTGCATGAGATCGATGCCGCGCGGATGGAACAGGCGCTGCAAAGGCTGTCGACCCGCATCGATCCGGCGCTCACCCTCAGCGAGGGCTGCGCGCAATGAGCCAGACACCACTGAACCTGAAAACCTGGATGACCCTCGGCCGGGTATCCAACCTGCCCACCGTGTGGACCAACACCTTGGCCGCCGCCCTGCTGGCCAGCAGCGCTGGTGCCCTGGCGCCGCCGTCGTCGCTGGTGTGGATCCTGCTGTTGGCCGCGCTGTCGTTGCTGTATCTGGCCGGCATGTTATTGAACGACCTGCTGGACGCCGACTGGGACCAACAGCACCACAATCCCCGCCCTATCACGTTGGGTCTGGTCAGCCGCCAGCAAGTGGGGCTGGCTACTGCGCTGTTGCTGATACTGGCTGCGGCCTCGGTATTGGGCCTGAGCCGGTTGATCGATCAACCGCACTGGTTGCTGGGCAGCGCCACCCTGCTGGTGGGCTGCATCCTCGGCTACAACGTGCTGCACAAGAAATACGCCCACAGCGTCTGGCTGATGGGCGCCTGCCGCTCGGCCCTCTACCTGACGGCGGCGGCCAGCCTGGCGGTGCCGCCGGAGCCGATCTGGCTGTGCGCCATGTTGCTTGGCGTCTACATCAGCGGCCTGACCTACCTGGCTCGTCAGGAACACAACAACCAGTTGCTCAGCCGCCTGCCTCTACTGCTGATGTTGAGCCCGCTGGCGTTGGTGATCTATTCCGACAACGTCTGGTTCTGGCCGGTACTACTGCTCTGGCTTGGCTGGCTGGGCTGGCATTACTGGCAGCACTTGGCCAACCCGCAGCAACGGCAAGTCCGTGCCTTTATCGGCGCTGGCCTGGCGGCTCTGCCACTGTTTGATGCCCTGGTGCTGGCTGTGGCCAACCAGCCGCTGGGCAGCCTGTTATGCGTTCTAGTGTTTTTCCTGCTTCCACACTTCCAGCGCTGGATCAAACCGACATGAACATGGACGTCACTGCATCGCCATCGGCGGCTCTCGAAATGCGCCACGACTGCCTCGCCGAACAACACCAGGCTCTCACCCGACAGCTCGATGACACCGAGCGGCAGTGGTGGCGCCAGGCCCAGGAGCGGCTTGCCCAACGCCCGGACGCCAATACCGCGGCGCTGTTGAGCAGCCAGTGCAAGCGCAACTTCAAGGAACAACCACTGCCCCACAGTCCCGACTGGAGCAGTGTCCAACTGGCGCGAGCATTGTTGCTGGCTCAGGTCCTGGAGCAACAGCCCCTCGCAGGGCAACTGCCGTTGCTGCGCCAACTGTTCCTGTGGGGCGACGATCAAGAAAAAATCGCCACCCTGAAGGCCCTCGACTGGCTCGACAGCCGTGGGCTCTGTGTGGAGCTGGCACTGCAAGCCGGGCGCACCAGTAACAGCCAGGTGTTCGCCGCCCTCGCGCTCGACACCCTTTACCCATCGCGCCATTACAGCGAACGGGCCTTCCATCAACTGGTGCTGAAGGCACTGGGCATGGGGCTCGATATACGACGCCTGATCGGCCTGACGCAACGACACAGCGTCACCCTCAACCAGCTGGCCCTCGACCTGCTGGACGAACAGCTTGCCGCCGAACGAACGGTGTCCGCCGGGCTGCCCCGAGTGATTGCCTTCGACCTGCTCAGCCCGGCGCAACACCAGCGCCTGGCCGGCCTGAATCAGCAGCAACGCTTACCGCCGGAATGGCACGAGCACCTGGCCGGCACCTCACAGAACTGACACTCAACGACTCCTTTTCCTTGACGAGGATTTACCATGCTCAAGTACTTCGACCCGCATATTCATATGGTCAGCCGCACCACCGATGACTACCAGAACATGGCCGCCGCCGGCATCACCGGGGTGATCGAACCGGCCTTCTGGCAGGGTCAGGCCAGGACCAGCGTCGGCAGTTTCATCGACTATTTCGACACTCTGTTGGGCTGGGAGCGCTTTCGCGCCAGCATGTTCGGCATTCATCATTTCTGCACCATCGGCCTCAACCCCAAGGAGGCCAATGACCTGTCGGTGGCCAATGAAGTGCTGGAGATTCTGCCGCGCTACCTGGTGAAAGACGGCGTCGTGGCGGTCGGCGAAATCGGTTACGACGACATCACCCCGGAGGAAGATCGCTTCCTCGCCGCTCAGCTGGAGCTGGCCAGACAATTCAATTTGCCGGTGCTGGTGCACACCCCGCACCGCGACAAGATCGGTGGCACCAAACGCACCCTGGCAGTGATTCGCGAAGTCGGGATTGCCGAGCACCTGGTGATCATCGACCACCTCAACGAACTGACCCTGCCGCTGGTGCTGGACAGCGACTGCTGGCGCGGCCATTCGATCTACCCCAACACCAAGATGTCGGAACAGCGCATGGTCGCCCTGTTGCAGCAGTACGGCACCGAGAAAATGGTGGTCAACAGCGCCGCCGACTGGGGCATCAGCGACCCGCTCAAGGTGCCGAAAACGGGTGAAGCGATGCTGGCTGCCGGCTTCAGCGAAAGCCAGGTCGAACAGGTGCTGTTCCACAACCCCGTGGACTTTTTTGCTCAAAGCGGCCAACTGGACAAGTCCCTGGTCAGCACCCCGCTGCCCATCGACCAGCGTCGGCAGTGGCAGGACAACTCTGCCCTGCGTGGCCAGGAACCGGTGATCAAATGAGTGCCGGCACGGGTTGGGCTGCCGCGCAGGTCGGTTATTGCAGCAATGTGCACCCGACCCGTGACCTGGCGGGACTACGGTCATCCATCGAATGGCATTTCCAGGGTGTGCGCACCCTGCGCGGCCTGAACGAGCAAGACAGTGGGCTGTGGATCAGCGCCCTCGCCGCGGCCGAACTACAGCAGGCGTCAGCTCGCGCGAACTTCCTCAGCCTGCTGCAACGCAGTGGGCTGCGGCTGACTTCACTTAACGGCTTTCCCTATGGCCAATTTCATCAAGGCGCGGTGAAAGCCGACGTCTATTTGCCCAACTGGACTGATCCGAAACGGCTGGCGTACAGCCTGAATCTGGCCCGAATCCTGGCACACGCCCTGCCGTCGGATTGCCCCCAAGGCGTGATTTCCACCGTACCGCTGGGCTATGCCGCCGACTGGAACCCGCGGCGACAGCAGCGTGCCGAACACCTGCTGCGCCAACTCACGGCTTCACTGGCCAGGCTGCATCGGGAGACGGGCAAGAAAATCGTGTTCTGCCTGGAGATGGAGCCGGACTGTGTGCTGGAAAACACCGACCAGGCCATCGCCTTCTTCCACCGCTACCAAGCCAGCGATCCGCACCATGACTATCTGGCGCTGTGTTTTGATGTCTGCCACCAGGCCGTGGTTTTCGAACACTGCTATCAGTCGCTGGAAAAGCTGCGCCAGGCCCGAGTGCCTGTCGGCAAGATACAGCTGTCGAACGCGCTGATTTGTCACCTGCCCGCTGAAGACCACAACCGGCGCGAACACGTGCTCAAGACCTTGAGCGACTTCGCCGAAACCACCTACCTGCATCAAGTCAAAGCCCGAGATGCGCAGGCGCGGTTATCGGGCTGGGCCGACCTGCCCGCCGCCCTCGACGATTGCGCCAACAACCTGGGGCAATACCCCGAACTGCGGATTCATTTCCACATTCCGCTGTTCAGCGAACACTTGCTGCTGCCTGAGCTCAGCGGCAGCCAGATCGCCCTGTCGCAGACCTTCGACTTTCTGGCGGATCATGGGGATTTCCGCCCTGTGCTGGAAGTGGAAACCTACAGCTGGGGCGTGCTGCCCACGCAACTGCGGCCCGACACCGAGCACGCCCAACTGCAGGGGATCGCCGCGGAACTGCACTGGGTCGAAGAGCAACTGCGCCAACGCCAATTGCTGCAATCCCAAACGCGGGAGGCGTACGCCGATGCCCTCTGAAAATCCGCGCCAAGCGCTGCTGCTGATCAACGTGGTCGGGCTGACCCCGGCGCTGCTGGGGCCGGCGACACCACACATCAATGCCCTGCTGAAAACGGCAAAAATGGCCAGCCTGCAACCGGTGTTTCCGGCCGTCACGTCGACGGTCCAGGCCTCGATTCTCACCGGACTGTCGCCGTCGGAGCACGGCATCGTCGGCAATGGCTGGTATTTTCGCGACCAGGCCGAAGTGCGTTTCTGGCTGCAACCCAACGCACTGATCCAGGGAGAAAAGGTCTGGCAGGCGCTCAAGCGTGAGCTCCCCGGGTTCCGCTGCAGCCAGCTGTTCTGGTGGTACAACATGTATGCGGACGTGGACGCCGCCATCACCCCACGCCCGCACTACCCGGCCGATGGCCGCAAGATGTTCGGCCTGTATTCGTCACCGGCCTCGTTGCATGAGCGTATCGAGCAGCAGATCGGTGAATTTCCGTTTCCGGGTTTCTGGGGTCCGGCGGCCGGCATCGCGTCGAGCCGCTGGATCGTCGACTGCGCCATCGCCGAGTTCCAGATTGATCGACCCGATCTGCAATTGGTTTACCTGCCGCATCTCGACTACTGCCTGCAGCGACTGGGCCCCGATCATCCGTCGATTGCCGACGAGGTGCGGGCCATCGACAGTGAAGTGGGTCGCCTGCTGGCCTTTGCCCAGGAGCAAGGTGCGGCGGTGATGCTGTTGTCCGAATATGGGATCGAAGCGGTACAGCAATCCGTATCGATTAACCGGCTGTTGCGCTCGGAAGGCTTGTTGCAGGTGCGCCAGTCGCTGACCTGGGAGTTGCTCGACCCCGGCGCCAGCGCGGCCTTTGCCGTGGCCGATCATCAGATCGCGCACATCTACGTGAAACAGGCGCAAGACATTCCTCGCGTCAAAGCGCTGCTGCAGCGCCAGCCCGGCATCGAGCAGGTGCTGGATAAAGCCGAACAACGGGCCTGGCAACTGGATCATCCGCGCAGCGGCGAGCTGGTGACCGTGGCCGCGCCGGGTTACTGGTTCGATTACTACTACTGGCTCGACGATCGCAAGGCACCCGACTTTGCCCGCACCGTGGACATCCATCGCAAGCCCGGCTACGACCCGCTGGAACTGTTCATCGACCCGGCCATTCGCTTCCCGAAATTGAAAGTGGCGCGTCGCCTGCTGCAGAAAAAGCTCGGTTTTCGCTACTACATGGACCTGATTCCGCTGGACACCCGCCTGGTCCGTGGCAGCCATGGCCGCCTGCCCGTCAGCGAGAAGACCGGCCCGCTGCTCATCACCAATTGCGATCTGCCGTTGCCGCAGCGTCTTGCGGCCACGGCCGTGAAGCAACTGCTCCTGGAACACTTCCTGGGGCATTCACACACCGACCCGGCCAATGCCAAGGAGCTTCCATGCGGCGAGCCATTTCTATAACAGTTCTGAGTGCCTTGGCCGGTTTGGCTCAGGCTCAGAGCACAAACACCTTTGACTGCAGCAACTTTCTGCAATTTGGAGGAGACGTCGACAAGACCCGGGCCGCGTTTGCGCAGAGCCCCGAGACCATGGCCTGGAACTGGTTCGTCTGCCTGAACCAGCCCGCTGCCGCGGGGAGCCCCAACCGCGAGTGGGAATCCATGAAGCCTTCCGATCAGGTCTACCTGCCCAACGGCGCCAAGCCCGCCCCCTATGGCACGGCCGTGCCGCCGCCGAACGCGGTGCTTACACAGGCCAAGGCGCTAGGAATGGATATGTCCCGAACCTTCCATAACCTCAATGCCACCCAACAGGTCGATGGCTTGATTCTGCAGATGGGCGGCGCAGTGCCCTCAACAGAAAAAGGCAACCCTGTACGCTTTCAGCTGCTGATGGGCCAGGGCACGTTCGATTACATCGTGCAGAAGCAGGTCTACAACATGAACGGCCAGGCCGCCCTGACCAGCAATCTGGAGTTTCCGCCCATTGCCTGGGAGCTGAAATCCTCCTGGCTGTGGATCGGCTCCGACGCGACCTACAAACAGAAACTGGAGAAAGACGGTTACTACATCGCCCAGGCCTATTACCTGAAAAACGGTCAATACAAGGTCGG
Organism: Pseudomonas sp. Pseusp18; assembly: GCF_059506005.1. Lineage (NCBI taxonomy): Bacteria > Pseudomonadati > Pseudomonadota > Gammaproteobacteria > Pseudomonadales > Pseudomonadaceae > Pseudomonas > Pseudomonas sp. Pseusp18. The sequence goes on along the minus strand of NZ_CP169240.1, from coordinate 2,866,700 downwards.
CTATGCAGCATTAAGCGGCTTGCACGTCGTCAACAAGCTGAACGCCAACTGGGTCTGGACCACCTTCGAAAACATCAACAACAGCAAGTACACCGTGACCAATGCCGTACCGGCCACCCCGATGACCAACACCACAGGGCCGACACCGGCTGCCCAATCGGTCAATACCAGCTTTCAGGCCGCTAATCCCTCCCTGTCGAAGTACGAACTGATCGGGGTGGAATTCCAGCCCATCACTCAGGTGCTGGCCAACTCCCAGCTGGAATCGGCCTTCCAGAACACCTCATCCTGCCTGGCCTGCCACGGCACCGCCGCCTACTCGAACCAAAAGGGTTACTTCAATTTCGCCCTGAAAGAACAGGGCGGCATTGTCTACCCCACCACCCCGCTGCCGAACTCGGCTTTCGCCGGTTACAACAAACTGGATTTTGTCTGGTCGTTGAAACACGCCCAGTGGCAACGCTAAGGAGCATGACATGAGCGTATTGAATTTCCCCCGTATCTACCTCAACGGCCACATGTTCTGGAACCCGCCAACAGCCAACAACAACGATGTGTTTCCACTCTATGACGCGGTCAACATGGATATTAACTGGCCGTTTGTGAACTTCTACGACATCACGCGCCAGAACGCCCCCAACAAGCTGATGCCCTGGGTCATCAGTCCCGTGAACAACGTCCCGGACTATGTGTCGATGGTGCCGACCAATGGCAGTCCGACCCCCTACATTCCCGCAGAATGGGATCTGTTTGGCGACAATGCCTGCGGCACGGTGAGCTACGACGATATCCGCTCCGTGGTCATCGGCGGCGAGCTGCAGGCCAACAACTACATCGCCCAGGATGCGCTGGTCGGCAAGAACTACCAATTGCTCGGTAACCCCTTTGGCAGCGCCAGTCCCACTGCCGCGCGCTTCGTGGACATCAGCCCGTGGCAGAACACCTTCACCGCGTTGTATTTCGACAAGCTGATGTTGGGGGATGATAAATGCGGCCTGACCCTCAATCGGCAATACCGGATGCTGGATCGATTCCTGAACTTCAATTGGGGGGCCCTCGGTGGTCTGAAGTATGTCACCACCACCTGGCAGACCTGCTTTCCTCAGGAAAACCTGGAATGGGTTATCGGCAACTCCGCGCTGCTGAGTCAGCTTCAACAGCAGATGAAGCAACAAGGAGCTCGTGGCTTGATGTTCAGGTTTTCCACCTACCTGACCTACTATGACAAGAACGGCATTTTCAACGATTTCCCGCCGATCAATACCCACTCCACGACAGCCGCGGACATGGCCAAAGTGCAAGCGATGTATCAGAAGGGCCTGGACAACGTTTCCGATATATTCTTCAACCCCGCCTACAGCCGCACCGCAGCGACCTTGGGTCTCTGGTTTGCCGACGAATACCCCACCGCACCAGCCGGCCGGCGCCTGGTATCTGCCAATCCGGTACCTGTTTTCAAAACAAACCAGCCTGTCGATGCCACAAGCATCACACTGGGTGTGATGTCGGCCCAGATTACCGGCAACACCCTGTCGCTGGATCTGGGCAACACTTTTCCGTTCTATCCAGTGGACTCCAACGCCCCGATCCCGACGGCCGAAAAATTCCATGCCGGCAACTATCTACTGGGCGTACGCAAGGATGGACAGTTCAACCCGGTGATCAACTTCGGTTTCGAGCAGTATCGACAAGCTGCCTTCGACAAACGTTCCGGCCTTCTGGACTTCACGCTCAACGACGCAGACAAGGCGACCCTGCAGGCCGGCCCTCTGGAGCTGCAGCTACAGGGCACACAAACGCCCCAGATCGCTTCCACTCAGCAGATGTGGACCGCCGAAGTGATAGAAAGCGGCAGTTTCATCGACGTGGGTGATCACAAGACGCTGCAAATCATGGTGCAAAAGGATGGCAAGCCAGCGGCCAATACCGTGCTGTGGGTGGCGGAGTATGGCAACCCCTTCTCGGTGACCACCAGCAACTACTATCTGGCATTCAGTAATCCGGCCGACTTCACACTGTTCTACGACCATCCGGCAGACCGTACATTGAACAAGCCCAATCTGCCGCAATTCAACGACATGCTCGCGATATCAAGCCACCTGGCTACCGGTAGCGGCCGTGGACTCATCGCCCTACAGGCCGTGGATACGTCGAATGCCGGGCCTTCGGGAATACCGGTAAATTATCAGCAGTTCCTGCATGACTTGGGCAAACCAGTCGCGGTCAATTTGCGCCCTTGCCTGACATTCGACTCAGCCATCTCCCGAACCGGGACGCTGCGCGATGCTCAGAACAGCATCGTCAATTACTCTGTTGCAAAGATCACCACCAACGCCAGCGGCATTGCCCAACTGGGCGTGAGTGCTCGAGCCCCGGGTTTTCCCACTCTGCGGTTCTTCGTGCAGGAAGATCACAACAACCCGGCCGTCCCCTTCAGTTTCAACTACACCCAGGCCTACACAGACTTCCTCGCCCCGATGCGCGTCCTGCCACTGGATCCTCAGTTGCAACAGGACTTCATCACCTACTGGAACTCCATCTGCACGCGTCAGAACGCCGCGACGCTGTTGTGGGAGAACTTCATCTACCCACGCATCTTGCAGACCTTCTATTACCTGTACCCGATCATGAACAAGTTCATGCCGCTCAACTCCCAGGCACGAGTTGAAGGCGCCATCGACCAACTGATTGTGCTGATCAGCAAGGAGTACCAGGAGGAAAGCACACTCGCCATGCCCATCACCCGCGACATGTCACAAAGCCGACGCGCCGTACTGGAGCTGTGGGCGCAGTCCCTGGTGAAACGCAATTACCCGCCCATCCCGCTCAGCATGAGCGACTACGAACAAGGCTAAAACTACAACGCTCAAGCAGGACCACCGGGTGACGAACCTGTCACCCGGCACTTCACAGGAGTGTCATATGAAAGCCAGCATTTTGAACCGGCTGTTGCTGCTGACCCTGCTGCTCATCCCGGCTCTATTCGCCCAGGCGGACAGCGGTGCGGTGTACTTCACCATGGGGGTGCACAATACCGAGGGATGCAATGAACAGAACGGCAATTGCATCGCCAAACGAGCACCGGGCGAGCCTTCCGATCCGTTTTTTCCGGCCTACTGGATCAGCGACTGGACCATGTACCGGGTGATGCACAACTACGAGAAAAACCCGCCGCCCTACAGCAATCCACCCACCACCCTGACCCCGGCGGACTACACCGTCTCTCGCGGCACCAGTTACTACGACACCGCCTACATCCCGCCGGATGGCGACGGCTTCGGCGCGATGATGGAACACTACGAGAAATACTGCCTGCCGATCTTCCCGATCAAGAACAACAACTACACCTGCTCCTTCGTGTCGCTGGGCAACAAGGCCTACTTCCTGACCTATCCCCAGGACCGTCCCAAGGACATGCCGGCCTGCTGCATGTTCTCGCCGATGAACCACCCACCACGGCAGGATTTCATCAAGCACCTGCCCTACAGTGCCGCGCGCAGCCAGAACCTCAATGGCAGCGTGCAAGCCTATGCCCTGGATGTCGACTCGCCACAAGGCCCGATCCTGTTCGGCTACGCCTTCTACAAGAACGTCACGGGACAACCGCCCTACCGGCATCCGCAATCGTTCTATTTCTCCGGTGATGCCAGCGTCGCCAACGCCCCCATCGTCAGCCAGAACTACACCAACTTCCGCATCGCCAAACCGGACCCGGCCCAGACCTGGGCGCAAGTGGCCGCCATGTGCCCGGCGAATCCGCCGCCCTGCCAATTGTTCGAGCCACCGGCGTCACAGAGCAACGGCCAAAAGGCGCAGTGGAACAAGCTCATGCAACGCAAACCCTGAATAACGACGAAGGATCGCCATGAAAACCACATTCCGTTTCTGCGTGATGTTAGTGGGCCTGGCCAGTCTGCCGGCCTTGATCCTGGAGCAGGCCCTGGCCCGAGAACAGGCCATGCCGTCGACGCAGGCCAGTAACCTGAGTTGCCAACCCCCCAGCACCGCGCCGGTCGCCACCGCCAGTCAGGACCAGTTCGATCAATACAGCTGGCAGATGTTCATCGCTTTGAACTGGCCCGCACAGGACGGGCAGCGCGGTGATCCCGACTGCGCCAAACAGCCTGGGGACCCCGGCTACACCGTTTGGCAAACCTACAAGACCGTGGAGGAAATCTTCCTGCCGAAGGGGGCAGATCCTGGCCCGTGGAACACCCCGCAGACCGCCAAAAGCCTGGGCATCATCAACATCGCCGCGCTGAAGAACAGCACCCAGGTGAATGCCGTGGATCAGGCTGTCGGCGGCTGGCTGATCGACCAGGCCGGTAACCCGACCTACTACGACATTTCGGCCAACGAGACGTCCTACGACTACATCGTCAACAACAGCTTCTATAACGCCGATGTCGTTTCCAAAGCCAACAACATTAACTTTCCCAACGGGGTCATCGAGGTCAAGTCGAGCTGGCGCATCCTCACGACCAGTGACAACGCCAGCCGCTACCTGACCATGCTGGCGCGCGTGCCCACGTTCAACGACCAGGGCCAACGCACCGGTGTCACCGAGGCCTACCTGGGCCTGGTGGGCCTGCACATCATCACCAAGGTCAACGGCTATCCGCAGTGGATCTGGTCGACCTTCGAGCAGATCGATAACGTTCCGCCCAAGGAGTTGGTGCATGGCCAATGGGTCGATCAGCCAACAGCCGGCATGACCTACTCCTACTTCAACCCCGCGGCCCCGGCCATCACCCTCAACCAGTCACCCTGCGACTGGCAGACTCAGGGTACAAAACTGGTCTGCGTGCCCAAGCCCGGCACCACGTTCCAGACCCCGAACCCGCTGAACCGGGTCACCCCGATTGCCGAGATCACCAACGCCGTCAACACCAATTACCGCACCGACCCGGGCCTGCAAAGAAGCGTGCTGAAGTACTACCAACTCATCACCACCCAGCGCCCGCTGATGCCGGACAACCCCAGCAATCCACTGGGCCAGCCGACCCCGTCGCTCTCGGCCAACGTCACCATGGAGAGCTACATCCAGCCCAACAGCAGCTGCATGAATTGCCACTCCATGGCGACACCGGTCAAAAGTCCCTACAAGGCCGATTTCTCCTACATGTTCAAATTCGCCAACGCGCCTGTCGGCAAAACCACCAAGGACGAGGAATAGATCATGAGCATTCTCAATGGACCACGCCTGAATTTCTGGGGCGGCATCCGCACGGACGTCAGCCTGCCGAACAACTCCCCCACCATTCCTTACGACGGCAATGAGGAATGGCCGCTCTTCGACCTGACCACCTCGACCCTGGCACCGACTGCTCAGTCTTATACCGACGATCAGCTGAACAACATGATCAACGCGCCCGACGGCGACTACTACACCGCTGGCGGCTGGAATCACTATGGGCAGCATGTCGTCGACATGCAGAACGCCTTGATCAGTTCCCAGGGCAATCCGGGCAGCATCAGCACCACCGGCGACATGGTGGGCCAGCCGGTTTATCTGCTCGGCTCGGTGGACCCGGTGACCGGACAAGGCCCCGTCTCCGGCCCGATGATGGTGGACCTGGACCCCACCTCCTCAACGACCACCCAGATATTCGTCGGCGGCCTGCAGATTGGCGGTAACAGCGACATCCAGTTGCTGATTCGCTGTAATACCGTGTGCAGCAGTTTCGACGTGGCGGGACGTGTGCTGTTGCCCGCGAAAATGGATGCGCCGGGATCTTTCCACGCCAGCGGTACGTTTCAACTGACCTTCCCTTTGAGCAGCATCGTCAGCTGGAACCAGAACAGCAGTGGCCTGCGCTCGATCATCCAGGCACCGGGTGCGACCGGCATTGTCCTGCGTTTCGTCATGTTCGAAATGTGCCCCACGATGACCACGGAACAACTGGACGCCGATTATGCCGCCGGCCGATACACCCCCAACCCGAGCATCGGCAGGGTCATCGGTACACTGGCCCCGGCCTTCGCCGACGAGCCGCTGAACTGCCAGCCGGGCCGGCAACTGGTCAACCAGAGTACGGGGAATGCCGGCTATGCCGACCTGGGCGGCAACGGTTACCTGAGCATCGACATGGTGAACGTCATTCCGAAGCAAACCTTCAGGGCCGTCAGGGACGATATCACCAGCCCTATCGGACCGAACGCGAACTACGGCCCCGTCACCATCACCGCAGGCACCACTGAACTGGCCACCCTGGACCCGACCAACCGCTTTCTATTCGACTACTACGTGTATGGCGGCATCGTCGACCTGCCCCTGACCGCCAACCAGCTACAGGCAGTGCAGACCGCCGCCCTGGCGATCAACGCGCCCGGCAAGGTCGCCGGTACCACGTTGCAAGCCACCGAATCGACCTATCGGGTGTATGCCGATCAGCGCAACGTCTACCTGGAGGACTACCCCAATGGCCTGTCAATCACCTTGCAGGTCAGGTACTTGGGCGGTCCGGTCCCCAAAGCCACCGAAATCGACCTGCAGGCTGCTGCTCCTGCTGTTTACGATGAACCCCAATACTGGGATTTCCTCGATTTTCCTGCATCGCTGACCGTTAACCCTGGCCAGCTCGCGATCAGTTTCCCGGTCACCGTCAAAGCGGGTTCTGCCGCCCAGGCGGGCTTTGTCGCCTTGACCTGCACGGCCAATGGCCTTCCAAGCAGTGGCTACTTCACCAGCTTCCGCAAATACGCACAGACCGACTTCGGCATCCCCGCGGGCACCCACATCACCTGGGAGCTGATGTACCCGAACGTCCTGCGCTTTCATTACCTGGCCTTCCCCGCCATGTCGCGCTACATCCCGCTCAATCAGCCCGACGCGGTCATGGGCGCCAAGAACCCGATCCTCGCCCGAACCTCGGATGCGTACAAAGGCACCACGCTGTTCATGCCCGTGGTGCGCTCGATGTCGCCCTGCCAGCGGGCGCTGCTCCGGGCTTATCTCACCGGTGAACCGTGGCAACCGCCGCAGTAACCGCATCCATTCGTTATTCATGGAGAGAGCCCTATGCCCATTCCCATTAATATCCCGGCGCGGCCCAGAGAAACCCTGTGCCCGAGCACCATCATCGCCGAAGGCCTGCTGAACCCTCGGGGCATTTGTGCGCAGGCCGATGGCAGCCTGCTGCTGACCGAAGCCGGCTCGGGTCTGCCGGAGCAGACCTTCAGCGGCCGGATCAGTCGACTGCGACCGGATCCGTCCAGCCCAGGCGCCTACCTCCCGCGCGAGATACTGGCGCAAGGTTTTCGCGCCATGAACATGCAGGCCCGCATGCTGCGCGATGAAATCATGGGGTTGTCGGACATCGCCTGCGGCGACGGTCGCTGTCTGGTCAGCCAGACCGATTACGTCGAAGGCTCCAAGCTGCTGGACCTGCAATACACGCCGCCCGAACCGGTGTTTCACAGCCGTGGCAATCTGAATGCGCTGTGCTACCACCCGACCCGCCGCAGTTGGCTGGCGGTCAAGCCCGATACCAATCAGTTGGTGGAATTCACCAGCGGACAGGACGAACGCGTGCTGGTGCAGTTGCCCGAACTGGACCAGGGCCAGGAAGCCGTCCCGGTGACCCTGGTGTACGAACCGGCGACCGACGCAGTGCTGATCAGTCTGTTTTCCGGAGAGTTGCAGGGCGACTCGACGCGCAAGGGCATCGACTTTGCCGATAAGGCCGGCCGGGTGATTCGGGTCTGGCCTGACAGCGGGCAGATCGAAATCCTGATTCGCGGCCTGCAACTGCCCACCGGACTGGCGCTGTGTCCGAAGGGCAACGTGCTGGTCCTGGAGCTCTGCGACCGCCTGCAGCAACCCTTGCCACCGGACTGGAACGGCGAACCGCTGCACGGCGGCTTTACCCGTTTCACCGGGCGACTGCTGAGCTGCAACTTGAAAACCGCCCAGGTCGTGGTGCTCGCACGCGACCTGGATACCCCTTCCAACCTGTGTCTGCTGGAGGGTGCGGTACTGGTGAGCGAAGGCATGGGATTGACCGGCCGGCCACTGCCCACGCCAGACAACACCGTCGTCCCGTTGAGCGGCAGGCTGCGGCGGGTGCAGCTCTGAAAAGGTGGGCCACACGTTGCCTGAACATTACCTGCCCCGAATTTGGCAGGAATGTTCAGGCTCGGTTCGCGTCAATCGCTTTCTGAGGCGTCTCGGATTCGAGCGGGTGACACGATGATTTTCACGTTGTGCTCCTTGTTGTTAACCAATTGCTCAAAGCCCTGCCCGACAATCTGTTCCAGCTGAATACGCCCGGTTATCAGCGGCGTGATGTCCAGCCGACCGTCGGCGATAAAGGCGATCACGTCTGCGAACTCCCCGTTATAGGCGAGTGCACCCAGCACCTGTTTTTCGGTGGCGACCAGCTCGAAGAAATTGAACTCGCTGGGCTCCTCGAAGATGCCCACCAATACACACGTGCCGGCCTTGCGGATGAGGTCGATGGCGAGCTTGGCCGTGTGTTTGTTGCCGATGCATTCGAAACTGACATCCGCCCCCAGCCCGCCGGTCAGCCGCCGCACCTCAGCCAACGCGTCACACTCATTGGGGTCCAGCACCTGGCTCGCCCCCACCTCCAGGGCCTTGGCCTTGCGCGCTCCCGACATTTCCAGAGCAATGACCTGGGCCGCGCCAGCCGCCTTGGCGCACATGATGGTGCACAGGCCGATGGTTCCCGCGCCAACCACCACCACATTTTTCCCCAGCAAACTCCCGGCCTTTTTCACCGCGTGCATGCCCACTGCCAGCGGTTCGATCAACGCCCCGGCTTCGGCGGGAAAGTTGGCCGGCAACTTGTAAAGCAGGTTGGCCGGTACGTTGACCAACTCGGCGAACGCGCCATTGTTCATCAGCCCGGTGAACGCCAGGTTCTCGCAAATGTTGTACAGCCCATGGGTGCAGTAATAACAAGTGCCACAGTGCTGACAGGCATCGGCTGCCACCGGTTCGCCCACACTGAACCCCTGGACCCCGGCGCCGATTTCGACGATCTCGCCACAGAACTCATGACCGAGAATGCACTGCCCCTTGATGCCGGTCAGCGGGTGCGGCGCATCCACCGGAATGAACACTGGCCCGGCCACGTATTCATGCAAGTCGGAGCCGCAAATACCGCACCATTGCACGCGAATCTGCACCCAGCCCGCCGGTGGCGAGACGGGCAACGGCACATCTTCGACGCGGATATCGTGACGACCATGCCAGACAGCGGCACGCATGCTGCGGGTCGGATCAATTGGAAGGCTCATGTTGGAATCTCCTTGAAATCGTTGGCCTTGGCGCCCGGCAAATGGCTGGCCGCCAAGGGAGGCATCAGTGTTGTTGGACAAAGTCCAGAATCAGCCGATTGACCTGCTCGGCCGCTTCCATCTGCACCATGTGCGCCTGACCCGGCAGGATTTCGACCTGAGCAGCCAGGCCAGCGCTGTGGGTCGCAGGAATGATCGCGTCGTCACTGCCCCAGATCAGCAACACCGGTTGCCGGTTTTCTTGCACCACGCCGCGCAGATCGAGTTGTTGCCGCCCTTCTTTGAACAGCCCCGCAACCAGCAGGCGCAGGGCCGCATCCACCCCTTCCAGACGCTTGTACTTGAGCATGTCTTCGAGCATCTGCCGATTGACCAGTTCGGGGTCGGAGAACAGTTGCACCAATTGTGGTTTGAGGGCATTGCGGCTGGCTGCCTCGACAAAACCTTGCAGGTAATCGCCGTTGATTTCCGCGCCCAGGCCGGCGCTGCCGATCAAGCTCAGGGAACGCACCCGCTGGGGAGCCAGGCGCGCCGTGTTCAGCGACACCGCCCCGCCCATGGAATGCCCCACCAGATGCGCCACGGGAACATCAAGATGATCGAGCAGAGCCAGCAGCACCCTGCTCAACTCATCCAGATCTCCGTGTTCCAACTGTTTGCTCGACTCACCATGGCCCGGCAGATCCAGAGCTATCACCCGGCGCCCGGCGGCCAATGCTTCATGATTGAACATCCAGTTATTCAGGTCACCGCCGAACCCGTGCACCAGCACCAACGGCACCCCGCCTTCGCCACGCTCGAAGTAACGGATCAGTCGCCCGTCCAGTTCGACCTTCTGCGGCTTCGGCCCACTGTCTTCCTCGGCACCGTCACCTGGCACGAACGCGGACTGGAACTGCTCGATCACCGCATCGATCTCGGCCTCGCTGGCTTCGCCGTCGACCACGATGCCTAGCAATGCACCGACCGCGAGGGTTTCATCCTGGCGCGCGATCTGCCGGCGCAGCACACCGGAAAACGGCGCTTCGACACTGCTGGAAATTTTGTCGGTTTCTACGTCGAGCACTTCATCGCCCTTGGCGATCGCCTGGCCCTCCTCCTTGAGCCAGACATCGACCCGGCCTTCGGTCATGGACAAGCCCCACTTGGGCATGGTCAGGGTATGGATCTGGCTCATGAACGCTTGCTCCACTCAATCAGCTTGAGCACGGCGTTTTCGATCTTCGCCGCGTCGGGGATATAGAGGTCTTCCAGAGAGTCGGAGAACGGCACCGGTGTGTGCGGCGCGGTGACCATCTCGATGGGCGCCTTGAGCGAGGCGAACGCTTTTTGCGCCACCAGGGCCGAGATGTCGGTGGCCATGGAACAGCGCGGGTTGGCTTCGTCGATCACCACCAGGCGCCCGGTCTTTTCCACGCTTTCCAGAATGCTGTCTTCGTCCAGCGGGCTGGTGGTGCGCAGGTCGATGACCTCGCAGTCAATCCCCCGCCCTGCCAGGCTGCGGGCTGCATCCATCGCCGTATTGACCGTGCGCCCGTAGGAAACCAGAGTCACGTCCTTGCCGTCGCGCAGGAAGTTGGCCTCGCCGAACGGGATGGTATAGAGCTCTTCCGGCACCTCGCCCTGCATGCTGTAGAGCAGTTTGTGTTCGCAGAAGATGACCGGATCGTTGTCGCGGATGGCCTGGATCAACAGGCCCTTGGCGTCATAAGGGGATGACGGGCAGACAACTTTCAGGCCGGGGATGTGGGTCCACAGCGACGTGAGCATTTGCGAGTGTTGGGCGGCGGCCCGCAGGCCCGCGCCGACCATGGTGCGAATCACCAACGGGGTGGAAGCCTTGCCCCCGAACATGTAGCGAAACTTGGCCGCCTGATTGAGGATCTGGTCCAGGCAGCAACCGGCGAAGTCGACGAACATCAACTCACACACCGGGCGCACGCCGCAGGTCGCTGCGCCTACCGCGGCGCCGACATAACCCAATTCCGACAGCGGCGTGTCCAGCACGCGGCCGGGAAATTGGTGGTAGAGGCCCTTGGTCACGCCCAATACCCCGCCCCAGGCGTCATTTTCACCAGGAGCACCGGCACCGCCGGCGACGTCTTCCCCCATGATGAACACGCTGGGGTCGCGGCGCATTTCCTGGGCCAGGGCTTCGTTGATTGCCTGCTGATAACTGATTTTTCTCGCCATGATAAAGGTCTCGATTCTTGTTATAGGGGGCGTTCAGGGATAGGAAACGTAGACGTCGGTGAGCAGGTCGGCGGCGCTTGGCTTGGGGTCGGACTTGGCCTTGCGCACGGCATTTTCGATCAACAGGTCCACTTCGCCATCGATCTGGTCCAACTGGCTGGCATCGATCAAACCGGTCCGAGTGGTGCGCTCGCGAAACTGCATCAGGCAGTCGTTGTGTTCGCGGAAATACTTGACCTCGTCCGGTGCCCGATAGGTCTGGGCGTCGCCTTCAAAGTGACCGTAGTAGCGGGTCAGCTTGACCTCGATCAACGACGGTCCTTCACCGGCTCGAGCGCGCGCCACCGCGGCACCGGCGGCTTCGTGAACGGCGAAAAAATCGAAGCCGTCGACGGTGACCCCAGGCATGCCGAAACCGGCTGCGCGGTCGGCGATGTGATCGCAGGCCACCGACCAGTTGGACGCCGTGGCCTCGGCGTAACCGTTGTTCTCGGCAATGAACAGGCACGGCAGGTTCCACACCGAGGCCATATTCATCGCTTCGAACACGGCCCCTTCGTTGGAACCGCCATCGCCGAAGAACGCCACGGCGACGCCGTCGGTCCCCTTGAGCCTGGCGGCCAGGGCCGCCCCTACCACCAGCGGTGCACCGGCACCGACGATGCCATTGGCACCGAGCATGCCTTTCTCGAAATCGGCGATGTGCATGGAGCCGCCCTTGCCCTGACAGACTCCGGTTTTCTTACCGTAGATTTCGGCCATCATCCCGTGCACATCAACGCCCTTGGCGATGCAATGACCGTGGCCACGGTGGTTGGAGGCGATACAGTCGTCATCCCTCAGGTGAGCCATGACACCGGCGGCCGAGGCCTCTTCACCGGCATAAAGATGGACGAAACCGGGAATCTCGCCGGTGGCGAACTCCACATGCAGGCGCTCTTCAAAGACGCGGATGGTGCGCATCACCCGATAGGCATGCAGCAATTGATCAGCAGTCAGCTGTGTCGACATTTTTATTCTCCAGGGTGTCTTGAGGCTCAAGTTTCAAAGTGCAAGGTTCAAAGGGTGTTGCGGGTGTTCACGACCGATGGCCAGCAGCCGCTCTTGCGCGGCATAGACCAGCGCCGCATTGACATCGATGCTCAACGGACCGCCGGCATCGAGGGTGACGGTGGGCAAGTCATCGGCGTTGAATTCGATTTCCCGTTCGCCATCCAGGGCCAGGGTGCCGCTGCTCAGGCACAGGCGATGGGCAACACCGGGTTCAAGGCTGGCGGCCGCGAGTACGCCGCAGCCTTGCAACAGGCCGGGCGCCAGGGGCACCAGCAAGGCTTCGGACGATTGCGGATCAAGGCGCATCCAGGCACCGTTGGGGGCTTGGCGCGAGACCGGAAACCACAAGCCGCAGAGGGCCGATATGCCAATGGACTGAGGTTCCGCGAAGGTGACGAACACCTCCGCCAGATCGATCCCACGGCTGATTGCACGGGCGCCGATGAAGGGCAGCGGGGACACTGCCACGTCTACCAGCGCCACTTCGCACAGGTCGCGGCTCGGAATCCGCACCAGCAGGCGTTTATTGCGACGCAAGGCAATTTCGGGTGGGATCCGGCCGCTGGCGAATAGCCCGCCGGCCAGCCCGGCGCTGGTGGCCTCACGCAGTTCCGGGAAGGCATTGTTGGTCCCCGTCGACAGGGTCAGCAGCGGAATGTCGCCGACTTCGGCAGCCACCGCTTTGTGGGTGCCGTCACCGCCGAGCACGGCAATCAGCGACACGCCGCGTTCAGCCATCCAGCGCGCGGCCTGGCGAGTGTCCGCCACGCTCTGGCGCAAGGTCAGTTCCAGGAACTCCAGAGTTGGCCAGTGGCTGTCACGCGCCTGGCGGCCATGACTGTTCTTCTTCACCGCCGCCGCGATGCCGGTCATGTCGGTGGGCATCAGCACGCGCTCGACACCGGTGGCGCCAAAAGCCGCCAGCAGCCGTTGGATCACCGAGACCTTGTCGGTGCTGGAAAACAGCCCGGCATTCGCCGTCAGGCGCCTTACGTCCCGGCCGGACGCCGGATTGGCAATGATGCCGACGGTCAGGGGCAAGCGACTCATGTCGCCACCACGGGTACGGCAAAGTAAAAGCCTCGGCAGGAGGACATAGGGCACCTCTTGTTATTATCGGGTTGCCAGTCGTGCTGGTTGCCGGGGTTAGAGCAAGGCCGGTGCCAGAATCGCAAAAGATCGCCGAAAAGCCCGTTCCAGAGCGGTTTTGACTACATTTCCAAGTGATGGGATCCCGCTCGATTGAGACGTCCCATGTCAGCCTGCACGGGTTAGAGGTCAGACCTTGAGACGTCGCGTCTCAGCTTCGCAGTGGGGTGAACCGATGCTTGTCGACCGTCCGTGAACGGCGCTTAATAGCCCGCACAACTAAAAGAAGATCGAATCGGAGGCCCTAATGCTTTCCGCACACTCGAAGGCGCATGTGGATTGCGTCAGCCGTGTTTTGAAGAACGCAGCGCACCTGCCGCAACTGCCCGTGCCGGACTTGATCCTGGATTCCTGGCGCCGTTCCATGGAGCAACACCACTTGGACCCTGGCTCATTACAAGGGCCGCGGATCCTGTCCCAGAACGTGCTGCAAGAGTGTCGAGAACGCTCCGAACTGTTCCTGCGCATCGCCAGCGAAGAAGTCGCCCGACTCCATGGTCGTGTGCGCGATGCCGACTACTGCGTGTTGCTCACCGATGCCCAGGGCCAGACCATCGACTATCGCGTGGAAACCTCCATCCGTAATGATTGCCGCAAAGCAGGCCTGTACCTGGGCACCTGCTGGTCAGAAGGTGAGGAAGGCACCTGCGGGGTGGCCGCGGTGCTGACTGCACGAACACCGGTTACGGTGCACAAGCGGGATCACTTCCGCGCGGCTTTTATCGGACTCACCTGCTCCGCCGCTCCGGTCTTCGACCCTCGGGGGGAACTGCTCGGGGTGCTCGATGTGTCTGCGGTGCGTTCGCCGGACGACCGTCGTTCGCAGCATCTGATCCGGCAGATGGTGGTGCAGAGCGCACGGGAAATAGAACAAGCGTTTTTCATGAACAGTGCCCAGGGTTACTGGGTGCTGCGGGCCCACAACAGCCCAGGCTACGTCGACAGCCAGCCCGATTACCTGCTCGCCTGGGACGACGACGGACAACTGCAGGCACTCAACCCCGCGGCGCGGCAGTGGCTGTCGCAAAGTTGTGGCCAACTGCCGGACCACATCGGCCAAGTGTTCGATCAGCAGTTATTGCATCGCGCCAAAGACGAATCACTCTGCCTGTTTCACTGCCGGGGTGGCCGCCATGTCTTACATGGGCGACTCAGCGCGCCACGGCAAGTGAAACGCAGCCCGGCTCGGCGGGTACTGTCACCCGCCGAACTCGACCCGCGACTGGAAGAAAGTTTGCGCCTTGCGGTTCGGGTCAAAGACCGTAATCTGCCGGTGCTGATCCACGGCGAAACCGGCTCCGGCAAGGAAGTCTTCGCCCGCCAGCTGCACCAGGCCAGTCTGCGCCGTGATCGACCTTTTATTGCGGTGAACTGCGCAGCGATTCCCGAAAACCTGATCGAAAGCGAGCTGTTTGGTTATGCAGCCGGCGCCTTCACTGGTGCTTCGAATAAAGGCATGCAAGGCCTGCTGGAGCAGGCCGATGGCGGCACCCTGTTTCTCGATGAAATCGGCGATATGCCCCTGACCCTGCAAACCCGGCTACTGCGGGTTTTAGCCGAGGGCGAAGTGGCGCCCCTGGGAGCGTCAAGAAGCAAGGCGATAGACATTCAGGTGGTCTGCGCCAGCCACCGCGATCTGGAAGCCCTGGTGGCCAGCGGCGAGTTTCGCGAGGACCTGTACTTCCGCCTCAGTGGTGCGCGATTCCAATTGCCGCCGTTGCGCGAACGCAGTGATCGACTGGCATTGATCAACCGGATACTCGAAGAAGAATCATCGGCCTGCGCAATGGCGATGCAACTGGGAAGCGCCGCACTGGAATGCCTGCTCGGCTATCGCTGGCCGGGAAATGTGCGCGAACTGCGGCACGTGCTGCGTTACGCCTGCGCCGTGTGCGAGTCCCAATTGATTCTGTTGAGTGACTTGCCTGAGCATCTGCCCGGCCGTCGACTCAATGATTCGGCTTCAGCTGACACCCTGGAACGCTGCGTCAGTCCTGAACGCGAGGCACTCATCGATGCCCTCGTGCGTCATCGCTGGAAACCCACCCCCGCGGCCAAGGCTTTGGGCATCTCCCGGGCAACGCTGTATCGACGGGTGCATCAACATGGCATCGACATGCCTGGCAGGGGCTGACCACAAGTTCATCCGGCGGCCCCGCTTAATGAGCGTTGGCCACCGGACAGCACAATGGACTTGCATCGATCACAGTATTGGTGAACGGCATCGAATAAATGTGGGAGCAAGCCCCGGCTATTAAAACCAGGTCTCCATCTGTATCCCGTATTGCCACACACCGCCGGCGTTGAAGTCGGTCTTGCCAAAGTTGTCTGTGGAGCTGTATCGGTCCAGGTCCGAAGACCAGTTCATGAAGCTGGCGAACACTCGCAACTCGGGGCGTGTGAGCAGGTCTCCAACGTCGGGTTTGAAGGTCGGGGCGATGGTGAATTTCCAGAAGTTGCCGTCCACCGCATTACGTTGCAGGTAACCCTTGGGGTCGAGGTTCATGGTTTGCCAGCTCATTTCGTAGGCCATCTCGAAATTGCTGTTGATTTCATTGGCCAACCGCATGTTCAGGGTCATCCAGCGGTAGTCGTCACCCTTGACGTAGCGATCCTTGCTTTGTTCGGCCAGCAGACTTGGACCGATGCGCCAGTGGGGTGCAATCGGTGTCTCGCCGTACAGCGCAAGGCGCAGCGCACGGGCGTCGTCGATCAGTTCGCCGTCCGAGCCAATGTTCTTGACCTCGGCCCCCAGCCCTTGCCCGTAGAGCAGCGCCGTCTTGAAGAAGCCTTCCCTGCCGAAAAAGTTTTTCTGATGATTCGCGATCATGCTGTGCAAGCCGGAGTCCGCAGGCTTCAGGCCCGCTTCATTGGTGCGAGTGCTAAAGTCGTTTTTCTTTGAGCCAATGCCATTGAACATCCACTGCCACTGACCATTATCGAAGAACTGGTTGGAGGTGAGGATGTAGCTTTCCACATCGGCATTGACACCGCCCTCACTGAAATCCCCGTAGTTACGCCCGATCAACGAGTAATTCGAGCGCCAGTTCTTGTTCATCTGCACGTCGTAGATACCACCCCCGGTGCCGGCCAGAAAGACGACGTCCGAGTCCAGCCAATGGATATCGAAGTTGTCCCTGTCGAATCGCTTGCCTGCCCACAGGGTGGCGTTCTCGAACGTCGAATTGCCCTTGAATGCGGCGAGATGATCGAGTTCCGTAAATACCTGGCGCACATTCAGGTTACTTTCGGCGGCCGTCCAGTCATTGGAGCTTTCCACTCCATCGGCGATGGAAACCGTGAATTTGGAATGGGTGCCGTTCTGCGCATAGGCTTCTTTCGACAGGTCTATACGCATGTAAGTGTCGTCTTCGTTACCGAGTCGCCCGACTGCACCACCGACTGAACCGGCAGGCGTCGTATAAGGACCGCCCCGCCCGCCCCCCAGGCCATCGTTGATCAGCAATCCGGAGCGGGCGTAGCCCTTGAAGCTGAACCCGTCGGTGAGGTGCCCGGTACCGCCCTCCTTCTCCAGGCTTTGCTGACGGGCTTCGAGTTTTGCCAACCGCGTATCCAAACTGGGCGCCACAGTGGCGGTCGCAGTGGACGCAACAGGCTGCAAGGCGGGAGTGGACTGTTTGAGCTGCTGCAGTTCCCTGGCGAGTGCCTGGGTTTGCTGTTCGGCGGCGGCTGCACGTTTTTCCGCAGCGCTGGCGCGGGCTTCAAACGCGGCCATGCGTTCTTCCAGAGTCGCGGCCTGAGCAGTGGCCGCCGAGGTGCCGAGTACGCCTGCGAGTAGCCAGCTTGATGCTTTCTGCATGGGGGATTTCCTGTTTTGTTTTTATTTTTTGTCCTGCGACCGGCCTTATTTTCGTGAATTGTTAATTGTCAAAATCTACGAAAAAAAGGATGCCTCATCGCAAATACGCTGCTACATTTGGCGATGTTAACGTTAACTTTTCTAAAAACAAAAATAAAGAGGGCTTTATGAAACAGCTCAAATCACTCTTTCCAGCAGCACTGCTTGCCCTTTGCGCCGGGCTTCCATCCCTCTCCAGCGCAGCCAATCTGACGATTTCCTGCGGTGCGGTGGGCGCGGAATTACAACTGTGCAAAGAGGCCGTCGAGGCGTGGTCTCAACAGACCGGCAATCACGTCGAGGTGGTGTCCACGCCTAACTCGGCAACCGAGCGGTTGTCGTTCTATCAACAGATCCTCAGTGCGCAGTCCAGCGACATCGACATCATTCAGATCGACATGGTGTGGCCGGGGATGCTGGCCAAACATCTGCTGGATCTGCGCGAGGTGCTGCCCGCCGACGCAACCCAAGGCTACTTCCAGGCACAGGTGGACAACGCCACGGTGAATGGACGGCTGGTGACGATGCCGTGGTTCACCGACTCGGGCCTGCTGTATTACCGCAAGGACTTGCTCGAGAAATACAACAAGCAAGTCCCCCAGACCTGGGAGGAAATGACCGCTACCGCCAAGGATGTACAACAGGCCGAGCGCAATGCCGGCAACGCCAACGCCTGGGGGTACATCTTTCAAGGGCGTGCCTACGAAGGCCTGACGTGTAATGCGCTGGAATGGATCAGCAGCCAACCGGACGGCGGGCTGGTCAATCCACGAGGCGACATCGTGGTCAACAGCCAGGCCTCAAGAGCGGCGTTGACCCTGGCCAAAAGCTGGGTAGGCGACATCTCCCCGCGTGGCGTGCTCAATTACACCGAGGAAGAAGGACGCGGCGTATTCCAGTCGGGCAATGCGTTGTTCATGCGTAACTGGCCTTATGTCTGGGCGTTGGTGCAAAGCCAGGACAGTGCGGTAAAAGACAAGGTCGGGGTCGCTCCCCTGCCCCGCGGCGGCAACAGCGGCACCCATGCCTCCACCCTCGGCGGGTGGGGTTTGGCGGTCTCGCGCTACAGCGCCAACCCGAAGCTTGCCGCCGAACTGGTGAGCTACCTGAGCAGTGCCCAACAGCAAAAACATCGTGCGCTGATTGGCGCCTATAACCCGGTGATCGAGTCGCTTTACCAGGATCCCGAGCTGCTCGCGGCCATGCCTTATTACAGTCAGCTGCACAGCATTCTCAACGATGGCGTCATGCGCCCCGCGTCAATCACCGCTGCTCGTTATCCACGGGTCACCAATGCGTTCTTCGATCAAGTGCATGGCGTGCTGGCCGGCGAGTTGCCGGTCGATCAGGCGCTGACCGAACTGGAAGGCGAACTCACGCGCATCAAACACCGGAACTGGTAAGCCACAAGGAAGAAAATCACCATGTCTGTCTCTACTGCCCATGCTCCCTGTGACGAGCTCCTGCTCACCAGGGAAACGCCGGTACAGCGTCGCCGAGTGCGCGCTGCCTGGCTATTTCTGACGCCGATGTTGCTGTGTCTGGCCCTGGTGGCGGCCTGGCCGTTGCTGCGGACATTCTGGTTCAGCCTGACCGACGCCAACCTGGCGGACACCGCTGGCGGCACCTTCGTTGGCCTGAGCAATTATCTGTTCCACAACGGTTCCAGCTGGTCGGGCATCCTGGTCGATCCACAATGGTGGAATGCAGTGCGCAACACCTTGCATTTCACCGTGGTGTCGGTGGGGCTGGAAGTCGTGCTGGGGCTGCTGGTGGCGTTGCTGCTGAACATCCAGTTCGCCGGCCGTTCCCTGGTGCGAGCGTTGATTCTGATTCCGTGGGCGATTCCGACCATTGTCTCGGCGAAGATCTGGTCGTGGATGCTCAATGACCAGTTCGGCATCATCAATCACCTGATGCTCAGCCTCGGCCTGATTACCGCGCCTCTGGCCTGGACCGCAGATGCCGATCTGTCGATGTGGGCGGTGATCATCGTCGACGTCTGGAAGACCGTGCCGTTTGTCACCCTGCTGATGCTCGCCGCCTTGCAGATGTTGCCGAGTGATTGCTACGAAGCCGCCAGGGTCGATGGCATTCATCCGCTGAAGGTGTTCTGGCGGGTCACGCTGCCACTGTTGATGCCTGCACTGCTGGTGGCGGCGATCTTCCGCATCCTCGACTCCCTGCGGGTGTTCGACGTGATCTATGTGCTGACCTCGAACTCGTCGAGCACCATGAGCATGTCGGTCTATGCCCGCCAACACCTGGTGGAGTTCCAGGACGTCGGTTACGGCAGCGCCGCCTCGACCCTGCTGTTTCTGGTGGTTGCAGTGATCGCCATGCTTTATCTCTACCTCGGACGCCGCCAACTGGAGGTCCGGTCATGAGCCCTCGCCTACTGAAAAAAGCACTGTTGCGCTTCGGTTTCTGGTGCCTGATCGGGGTGTTGCTGCTGTATGCGGTGTTCCCTTTCTACTACGCCATCGTCACGTCGCTGAAGCCGTCCAGCGCCTTGTTCGAGGTGAGTTACTGGATCAAAAAACCCGACTTCTCCAATTACGCGGCGGTGCTCAACCAAGCCTCATTCCTGCGGGCTATCGGTAATTCACTGGTGGTTGCGCTTAGCGTGGTGACACTCGCGCTGTTCCTCAGCCTGACCGCCGCTTATGCCTTGGGCCGGGTGAAATTCCGTGGGCGTGGCACGGTGTTGATGATGGTCCTTGGGGTGTCGATGTTTCCCCAGGTCGCGGTGCTGTCGGGGCTGTTCGAGGTGATCCGTGCCTTGGGCCTGTACAACACGTCCTGGGCGTTGATTCTCAGCTACACGATTTTCACCCTGCCCTTCACCGTCTGGGTGCTGACCACGTTCATGGGGCAACTGCCCCATGAGCTGGAAGAAGCGGCAATCATGGATGGCGCCTCGCCCTGGGTCACGCTGACCCGGGTGCTGTTGCCGCTGCTCTGGCCCGCACTGGTCACCACGGGTTTGCTGGCTTTCATCGCGGCGTGGAACGAGTTCCTGTTTGCCCTGACCTTCACCCTCACCGACACCCAACGCACGGTGCCGGTGGCCATCGCCCTGATTTCCGGCGGCAGCCCCCATGAGTTGCCTTGGGGTTTGTTGATGGCGGCATCGGTGCTGGTCACCGTCCCTCTGGTGATTTTGGTGCTGATCTTCCAGCGCCGAATCGTTTCCGGCCTCACTACCGGCGCGTTAAAGGGTTGATGCCCGACAACTACAAGGAACAGCATCGTGATCAAGTTGAAACTGGATAACGTGAACAAACAATTGGGCGGCGCGCGGATTCTGCGCGACGTCAACCTGGAGATCGCTGCGGGTGAGTTCGTGGTATTCGTCGGCCCTTCGGGCTGCGGAAAATCGACCCTGCTGCGCCTGATCGCCGGACTGGATTCGATCTGCGCCGGCGACCTGCTGATCGACGGGCGTCGGGTCAACGACCTGGAGCCGCGCGAGCGTGGCGTCGGCATGGTGTTTCAGTCTTATGCGCTGTACCCGCACATGAGCGTCTACGACAACATCAGTTTTGGTCTGAAGCTGGCCAAGACTGAAAAGACCAGCCTGCGCGAACGCGTGCTGAAAACCGCGCAAATCCTGCAATTGGACAAGCTGCTGCAACGCAAGCCAAAGGAATTGTCTGGCGGGCAGCGTCAGCGTGTCGCCATGGGCAGAGCCATGGCGCGGGAACCGGACATTCTGTTGTTCGATGAGCCGCTCTCCAACCTGGATGCGTCCTTGCGGGTGCAGATGCGCAACGAAATCGCCAGGCTGCATGCCCGGCTGGGCTCGACCATGATCTACGTCACCCACGATCAGGTTGAAGCGATGACCCTGGCCGACAAAATTGTCGTGCTCAATGGCGGTCGTGTCGAACAGGTCGGCTCACCACGCGAACTCTATGAGCGCCCGGCCAGTCGCTTTGTCGCCGGCTTTCTCGGCTCACCCAGAATGAACTTTCTGCCGGCACGCTTGCAGGCGCCGGGCGAAACCAGCCTGGTCGACAGCCCCGTGTTGGGGATGACGTCCCTGCCCTTCGACAGTTCGAACCTGGCGGCGGGCACGCTGCTGAGCCTGGGCATTCGCCCGGAACACGTGTCGCTCAAGTCAGCGGAAGGAGCCGCCGGCATCGTGGTGACCGCGGTCGAATACCTGGGCAGTGAAACTTATGTGCACCTCGAGACAGGTCAGGACGAGCCGCTGATCTGTCGTTGTGAGGTCCACGCCGGATGGCAGGCGGGCGACCGGGTCGAGCTGCTGCTGGACATCGACAACCTGCACCTGTTCGACGCCGACGGCACGGCCTTGAAGCGTCATCCACATGCCATTGAAACCGTCCCTCTGCGCCCGGCACGAGCAGGCGCCCTATGACTTTGTCTTTGAATACCATGAACGATTCAATATCTGCTGCGCAGCGAGCGCTGAGTGACGGCCTGTCTCGGGTCATCCACGATTACCGCCCCGGTTATCACCTTGCCCCCCCGACAGGCTGGATGAACGACCCTAACGGGGTGGTGTACTTCCGTGGCGAGTATCACGTTTTCTATCAACACCACCCCTTTGACGCGAAGTGGGGCCCGATGTATTGGGGGCATGCCAAGAGTGCCGACCTGGTCCATTGGCAGCATCTGCCCATTGCCCTGGCGCCCGGCGATGACTTCGACCGCGACGGTTGTTTTTCCGGTAGCGCGGTAGTGTGTGGAGACACCCTGGCACTGGTCTACACCGGGCATACCTGGCTGAAGGATGTGGGTGATGAAAGCTCGATCCGTCAAGTCCAGTGCCTGGCCACCAGTATCGACGGCATTCGCTTCGTCAAGCATGGCGCTGTCATCGAGACCGCGCCGCAAGACTCGATCATGCATTTTCGTGACCCCAAGGTCTGGCAAGCGGACAACTATTGGTACCTGATTGCCGGCGCACGTCTGGGCGATCAACCGCTGCTGCCGCTGTATCGTTCCACCGATCTGCACACCTGGGAGTTCCTCGATTATGTAGCCAGCGGCAGCGAGGGCGATGGCTATATGTGGGAGTGCCCGGATCTGTTCCGCCTGAACGGACGCGACGTGCTGCTGTACTCCCCTCAGGGCATGCAACCCCACGGTTACGAACGGCTCAACAAATACCAGACCGGTTATCGCGTCGGCCAACTCGACAGCCAATGGCACTTCACCGGCGGGCCTTTTATCGAGCTGGATAACGGCCACGATTTCTATGCCGCGCAAACGCTGGTGGCCGCCGATGGTCGGCGCCTGGTATGGGCGTGGCTCGACATGTGGGAAAGCCCGATGCCCAGCCAGGCCCATCACTGGTGCGGCATGCTCGGTTTGCCGCGCGAACTTGAACTGCATGACGATCGCCTTTGCGTGTATCCGGCACGGGAGCTCACCGCGCTGCGCGAGGCGCCATTGCCGAGTACGCCTTGGCGGGATGAGTCGGGAACCTGTTGGGTGCCGGAAGTGAATGGCGACCTGCTGGAAATCCATGTGCATCTGGATTTGCGCGACTGCACCGACGGCCACCTGGGCATCGCCTTGCGTTGCAGCGACGATGGCCGTGAAGAAACCCTGCTCTATTACGATGCGGCATTACAGCGCCTGGTGCTGGACCGCAGCCGCTCGGGTGCGCAAGTCAGCGGCCAGCGCAGCGTGTCGATAGACCCGACACAAGAGCGACTGGAGCTGCGCGTGTTTCTCGATCGCTCGTCCATCGAGGTGTTCGACGAAAACGGTCGCTTCAGCCTCAGCAGCCGCCTCTATCCGCGGTCCGACAGTCTGGGGGTGAAGTTGTTTAACCACGGCAGTGGCGGGCGTGCTTCGATTCCCAGGGCGTGGCCTCTCGCTTCAGGTTGGGTATGAGCGTTGTCATTCGAGTCGCGAGAAGCCCAGGCCCTGTGTCATGATTCTGCGTCAACCTGACCGGCCTCGCCTCGCATGACTTCAGTGAAAGACGTTGCACAACTGGCCGGCGTGTCCCTGATGACGGTTTCTCGAGCGCTCAACAACCCGGAAAAACTGAGCCCCGAGACCCTTCAGCGGGTGCGTCGCGCCATTGATGAACTGCAATTCGTACCGAGCCTGTCGGCGCGCAAGATGCGCGGCGACAACCTCCAGTCGCGCACCATCGGTGTGTTCGCGCTGGACACCGCGACCACACCGTTCGCGGTGGAACTGCTGCTGTCCATCGAACAGACCGCGCAACAGGCTGGCTGGAATGTCTTCATCCTTAACCTGTTGAGCAACCCGCCCACTGACCAGAACATCGACCTGATGCTGTCGCACCGCCCCGACGGGCTGATCTTCAGCGCCATGGGCTTTCGCCACGTCAGCATTCCCGAGCGCTTGAAGAGCAAACCGCTGGTACTCGCCAATTGCCTGGCCGATGACAGTCGCCTGGTCAGTTACGTACCGGACGACGAAACGGGGCAGTATCGCGCCGTGCATCACGCGTTGAGCCAGGGCTATCGGCGCCCACTGTGCATCAATCTGCCAAGACAGAGCCTGGCCTGGGGGCTGCGACAAGAAGGCCTGCTGCGCGCCTGTCAGGCATTCGGGCTGGCGCCTGACGCGCTTCTGCAATACGACCTTTCCGAGCATGACGCCTACGGTGAAACCGCAGCCATCCTCGACCGGCACATTGTTGAGGGTCGCCCACAATTCGACATTCTGATCTGTGGCAACGACCGGATTGCGTTTTGTGCCTATCAGCTGTTGTTGAGCCGAGGCCTGAAAATTCCCGGCGATGTCGCCGTGCTCGGCTACGACAACATGATCGGTATCGCTGAACTGTTCATCCCGCCGCTGACCACGGTGCAACTGCCGTACTACGAGATCGGTCGCCAGGCTGCCCGCCACCTGATCGAAGCCCTTGAGGTAGAGGGAGCCCAGCCGGTTGATTGTCCATTGGTGGTCAGGGCGTCGCTATGAGTGCGAGCGCCGCAGACCAGCCGGTGCACGAGGTGCCTCAGGATTCGGCATCGACACCCGCGAGCATTGCCTCTCCCAATACGATTTTCCCGCTGTCCTTGAGTGCCTGACCTGCACCACGGATGTCTCTCGCTTCCTTGTTCTGGCCCAGCTTGAATTTACCGACCAGGCGAGTGATCTCGATCTCTACCCCAACGATCGCTTTAAGCATCGAGGCGATGTAGTCCTTCGGGGCGTCCGTCATTTTCCACGGCTCGGGCTGGGATGACTCATGGGTTCGGGTCAGGAGCGCCACCAACCCACGGACATAGCGCTCATCATCGCGAATGGTGATCCTCCCATGGGCGTGCACCACCTTGTAGTTCCAGGTCGGAACCTGCTTATGGGTCTCGTGCTTGCTCGGATACCAGGTGGGCGAGATGTAAGCCTCGGCACCGCGAAAAACCACCAGCACTTCGTCCCCGTCTTTCACGTCTTGCCAGACTGGGTTGGCGCGCGCGACGTGCGCCTGGAGAACACCGAACTGCCCCTGCGCAGCCTTCAACTCGAAAGGAATGTGGTTGGCATCCAGTCCGCTTTCACCGTTGGTAAACAAAATGCCCAGTGGATGCTGGACGATCAGTTCATGAAGGGCTTCGGCGCGAGGCTCATCAAAATGGGCAGGTACGTACATATCAACTCCTTCAATCGTTCAAGGGTGGGGACAGCGCGCCAGTGGTGAGGTGGCCTTCATGTGAATTGTGTTGATGAACTGGCCCATGGTATAGAGCCAATATCCAACAGAATCACTGAGCCAGAATTGATGGCACGTAAAGCCAACGTTGTTGAAATTCCATCGCTGGGCACGCTGGATCGAACCGCCGGTCAATTGGGACGACAACTTGCTCAAGCGCTCAGGTCCGCGATCCGCAGGGGCGACCTCAAACCTGGTGAGCTGCTGCCATCGACGCGCATTCTCGGCAAATCGCTGACGATTGCCCGAGGCACCGTTATCGAGGCCTTTGAGCAGTTGATTGCCGAGGGCTTCCTGGAATCCCAAGGCAGAGCAGGCACGCGGGTGGCCCGCTCTTTGGCAGATGCGTCGCCAACCACCCGGCAGGAGCAAGGTCGACCCACCGAAGCCAGGTCGTGGACGCCCTCTGCGCGAATCGAACGGTTCGCTCAGGTGGCCCGGCAATTTGCAGCGGCTGCGCAGATTCCGTTCTCGGTCTCGGTGCCGATTGGCAAAGCGGCGCCTGACGATATCTGGCGTCGCCTTGGCAATCGCATCAGGGCGCGAGGGGCTGGAGCGCCCTCGGGATACGGCGATCCACAAGGTGCGCTTGAGTTACGGGAAGCGGTAGCGGATTACGTGCGCAAGTCACGCTCTGTGCGCTGTGGAGCGAGCCAGGTCATCATTACATCCGGCACGCAACAGGGCCTGTATCTCGCCTGTCAGGTGCTGCTCGATGTGGGAGATTTTGCGTGGGTGGAGGATCCGGCGTACCGGGGTATCACCGGGATTCTGGAAAGCGCGGGCCATAGCGATCAAATGATCCGCGTCCCGGTTGATGCCGAGGGTCTGAATGTTGAAAGCGGCATAGCGCAATGCCCCCAGGCACGAGCAGCCTTCGTGACCTCGTCACATCAATATCCACTCGGCATGCCAATGAGCATGGCCAGGCGCGATGCCTTGCTGGCATGGGCCCGGACGTCTGATGCCTGGATCGTCGAGGACGATTACGACAGTGAACTGCGTTACGCCGGCCACCCTTTTCCATCCTTGCAAGGGCTGGACCCCGACCGGGTTATCTACCTGGGGACGTTCAGCAAAATACTGTTCCCCTCGTTACGGCTCGGCTACGCTATCGTTCCGCCCTACCTGGTGCAAGCCTTTTGCGGTGCGCGAGCCCTGATGGATCGGCATCCCGCGAATGCCGATCAGCACGTGCTCGCAGCATTCATCGCAGAAGGACATCTGGACCGGCACATCCGGCGAATTCGCGGCGTGTACGCAGACATCCACAAGCAAATCATCGAGGCGGTTGCCAGGCTGATTCCTCGCGAACTTGCATGGCTGGAACCGAGCGATCAGGGTATGCATCTGGTGCTTTGGCTGGCGGAAGGTATCGACGATCAGTGGGTCGCCACCAAAGCTTCCGAAGCTCAGGTATCGGTACGTGCCGTGTCGCCGATGTATGCCGGTGGCAATGGCCGTTCGGGATTGATTCTGGGCTTGGGCGGTTTCAGTGCCGAAGACATTGAATCCGCCACCAGGCGCCTTGCGCAGGTCATCACGTTGGCTGCGCGGCCCTCAGCGGCGGCCAAAGACTCGATCATAACGTAGCCATCGGGCAGCATACGGGTGCCGGTCAAGCGTTTCGCCGCTACAATGCGCACCTTGACCGTGACAAGCCAGACTAAAAAAACATGTCCCTACCCAAGCATCACCTGGAATTGCTCAGCCCCGCCCGTGACGTGGCCATCGCCCGCGAGGCCATCCTGCATGGCGCCGACGCGGTGTACATCGGCGGCCCGAGCTTCGGCGCCCGCCACAACGCCTGTAACGAGGTGAGCGATATCGCCCAATTGGTAGAGTTCGCCCGTCGCTATCACGCGCGGGTGTTCACCACCATCAACACAATCCTGCACGACAACGAGCTGGAGCCGGCGCGCAAGCTGATCCACCAGTTGTATGACGCCGGCGTCGATGCGCTGATCGTCCAGGACCTGGGCGTGATGGAGCTGGACATTCCGCCGATCGAGCTGCACGCCAGCACCCAGACCGACATCCGCACCCTGGCGCGGGCGAAGTTCCTCGATCAGGCCGGTTTCTCGCAGCTGGTACTGGCCCGCGAGCTGAACCTCCAGGAGATCCGCGCGATTGCCGACGAGACCGACGCGGCCATCGAATTTTTCATCCATGGCGCGCTGTGCGTGGCGTTCTCCGGCCAGTGCAACATCTCCCATGCGCAGACCGGCCGTAGCGCCAACCGTGGCGACTGCTCCCAGGCCTGCCGCCTGCCCTACACCCTCAAGGATGAAAAAGGCGGTGTGATCGCTTACGAAAAACACCTGCTGTCGATGAAGGACAACAACCAGAGCGCCAACATCCGCGCGCTGGTGGAAGCCGGCGTACGCTCGTTCAAGATCGAGGGGCGCTACAAGGACATGGGCTATGTGAAGAACATCACCGCCTACTATCGCCAGCGCCTGGACGACGTCCTCGAAGACCGTCCGGACCTGGCTCGCGCTTCCAGCGGCCGCACCGCGCACTTCTTCCTGCCCGATCCGGACAAGACTTTCCATCGTGGCAGCACCGACTACTTCGTCAGCGAGCGCAAGATCGACATCGGCGCCTTCGACTCGCCGACCTTCACCGGCCTGCTGGTGGGCGTGGTGGAGAAAGTCGGCAAGCGCGACCTGCTGGTGGTCACCCACGAACCGCTGTCCAACGGCGACGGCCTCAATGTGCTGGTCAAGCGCGAGGTGGTGGGCTGGCGTACCAACATCGCCGAACCGAAAGGCGAGTTCGAAGAAGACGGTGAAAAGCGCTACCGCTACCGTGTCGAGCCCAACGAAATGCCGAAGGGGCTGCACCAGTTGCGGCCGAATCACCCGCTGAGCCGCAACCTCGACCACAACTGGCAGCAAGCCCTGCTCAAGACCTCCGCCGAGCGCCGGGTGGGCCTGGCCTGGGTCGCTCGCCTGCGCGAGGATCGCCTCGAACTGACCGCCACCAGCGAGGAAGGTATCAGCGCCAATGTCGCCCTCGACGGTCCATTTGGCGTGGCAAACAAGCCGGAACAGGCCCTGGAGCAACTGCACGACTTGCTCGGCCAACTGGGCACCACGCAGTACCACGCCACGGATATCAAGCTGGATGCACCGCAGGCGTATTTCATCCCGAACTCGCAGCTCAAGGCTTTGCGCCGCGAAGTCATCGAAGCGCTGACCGCGGCCCGCATCGAAGCCCACCCACGGGGTGGTCGCAAGGCCGAGACCAATCCGCCACCGGTGTACCCGGAGTCCCACCTGTCGTTCCTGGCCAACGTCTACAACCAGAAAGCCCGCGACTTCTATCACCGTCACGGCGTCAAGCTGATCGACGCGGCCTATGAGGCTCACGAGGAAACCGGCGAGGTGCCGGTGATGATCACCAAGCACTGCCTGCGTTTCTCCTTCAACCTCTGCCCCAAGCAGGCCAAAGGCGTCACCGGCGTGCGCACCAAGGTCGCGCCGATGCAGCTGGTGCACGGTGACGAGGTACTGACGTTGAAGTTCGACTGCAAGCCCTGCGAGATGCACGTGATCGGCAAGATGAAGGGGCACATCCTTGGCCTGCCGCAACCGGGCAGCGTGCAGCCGGTTGTCGGCCACATCAGCCCTGAGGACCTGCTCAAGACCATCCCTCGCGCGCCCCACTGAGTGACGGGCGAGCGCGCCGCTACGGCGTCGCGCTCGCTGCGCTTGGAGGGATATTCAACCGACACAAAAAAACGCCAGGCCGGATAGGCGCTGGCGTTTCTCGTAAACACGACCATCCAGGACTCGCGCAATACTGCCGACTGAGTCATAACTGAATGAGTGTAAGGAAAATGGCAGGGGCGGCTGGATTCGAACCAACGCATGGCAGGATCAAAACCTGCTGCCTTACCGCTTGGCGACGCCCCTGTAGCTGTTGCGACGAGTGCCTGGCACTGTCTTTCTGATTGTGCAGCTTGCGAGCAATATCGAGCTGCTGCGTCCCTACGCTGCAAGCCCTGTAAGGGCCTCTGCAAGAACGCGCGGAAATTTATCAACTTTCGTTGCGTCTGGGAAGCCCAAAAACAAACTAATTTGTTTTAAAACAGACATTTACTGTTGATCCAGGCTATTCGGGATATCCGGAGGGTGCCATGGCAGCTGTTACCGATACGCTGAAGCTGTTTCTCACCGGCGATGTCATGACCGCCCGAGGCATCGACGCAGTGCTGCCGCATCCTGGCGATCCGCGGCTTTACGAAGACTACGTCAAGAAAGCCGGCGATTACGTCCTGTTGGCAGAAAGACACAATGGTCCGATCCCCCACCCGGTCGATTTCACCTATGTCTGGGGCGTTGCGCTGGATGAGTTCGAACTTCGCCATCCACACGTACGCATCATCAATCTGGAAACAGCGGTGTCCCGACGCGGACGACCGGAGCCAAAGGGCATCAATTACCGCATGAGCCCGGAGAACTTCCAGGCCATCAGTGCCGCCGGTATCGACTGCTGCGTGCTGTCCAACAACCATGTGCTGGACTGGGGCGCACCTGGCCTGGTCGATACGTTGGCCACCCTGGCGAGCAACGGCATATGCAGTGCCGGCGCCGGGCACAACCGGCAATCCGCCGAAGCGCCCGCCGTGCTGGCGCAGCCTGACGGGCGGCGCTTGCTGGTGTTTGGACTCGGCGCTCCCGACAGCGGCATTCCACCGCAGTGGGCCGCCACGGATAGCCGCGCGGGCGTCGCGCGGCTGGAAGATCTGTCGATGCAAAGCCTGCGCCCTGTGGCCGAACGGATTCTCAAGTACAAAAATCCGGGGGATCGGGTGCTGGCCTCCATTCACTGGGGCGGCAACTGGGGGTTCGAGATCCCGCAGGAACAGGTCCGGTTCGCCCATGCCTTGATCGACGAGGCTGGAGTTGACGTGGTGCACGGCCACTCCTCGCACCACATCAAGGGCATCGAGGTGTACCACGAACGCCTGATTCTCTATGGCTGCGGGGATCTGCTGAACGATTACGAAGGCATCGGCGACCACACCACCTATCGCGGCGACCTGGGGCTTTTGTACTTTGCCTCGCTGGCCCCGGACGGGCACCTGCAGACGCTGGAGCTGATACCCACTCGCCTGCAGCGCTTTCGCCTCTGTCACGCCGAAGGGGATGACCGTCAATGGCTGCAAGACACCCTTTCTCGCGAGTGCAAACGCTTGGGCAGCGGCCTCCAGACGGACGCGCAAAATGCCTTCGAGTTGCATTGGTAGGCTTTTTCATTTCTGCGTCGCTTTTGCATTTCTGTGCGACAGATCGCACTTCAGGTACTCCCGTACTACTCCCTCTTGGTGGTAGTTTGGAAAAGTTTCTGACTAATCAATCAGATATTTCCTACCAACCACCTGCAAAGGAATGCCCCCAGCAATGGATTTCTCACTCAAGCACCTGGCCGCGACAACCCTGATGCTGGCCAGCCTTTCGTCGTTCACCACCTCAGCGCACGCCAACATTACCCCGCAACAGAGCGCGACCATCCTCAAGACCTTCAGCGATGCATCGGTAACGGATTTCAGGCAGTTCCTGGAACGCCTGGCCAAGAGCGAGCTTGCCAAAACCGCCGACCTCGGCCCGGCAATCAGTGCTTTCCAGGGCAACAAGCCCCTTTCCGCTGAACAGCAGAACGAGATTCATCGCCTGCTTGGCCTCTATGCGCGGGTGAAGTACGGCAACGCTGCCACCGAGACCCTGCGCGAACTGGTGGCCATCCCGACCTTCCGCGTGGACGGCGTGGCCCAACACGACAACCCTGAATTCATCAAGATCGGCGACAAGCTCAAGGGCCTTGCCCAGGCCTTCGACCTGAACTTTCGCAATATCGACAACCGCGTCTATGAAATCTCCCTCGAAGGGGCTGGCGACGAAATCGTGGGCATTCACGCACATGCCGATGTGGTGCCCGTGACGCCGGAGAACTGGGTCCTGAAAGACGGCACCCGCCTCGATCCGTTCAAGGTCACCCTGGTCGGCGACCGTATGTATGGCCGAGGCACCGAGGATGACAAGAACGGCATCGTGGTTGCGCTCTACGCCATGAAGATCATCAAGGAAGAGAAGCTGCCGCTGGCTCGCCATTTCAAGCTGCTGGTAGACA
Source organism: Pseudomonas sp. Pseusp18 (assembly GCF_059506005.1). NCBI lineage: Bacteria > Pseudomonadati > Pseudomonadota > Gammaproteobacteria > Pseudomonadales > Pseudomonadaceae > Pseudomonas > Pseudomonas sp. Pseusp18. Next base: position 2,835,369 of record NZ_CP169240.1, on the reverse strand, counting down.
CCACCGAGGAAACCACCGGCGACGCCATCCCCTACTACTTCGAACACAACCCGACACCCAACTACAACCTGGCGCTGGATGGCGGCTACCCGGTGGTGATTGCCGAGAAAGGCTACGGCACCGTCATGGCGAACTTTGCCCGGCGTAACGCTCAGGGCAAGGGCGCCGAAATCACCTCAATGACGGGTGGCCTGGCAACCAACCAGATTCCGTCGACGTCGGTCGCCACCCTTGTGACTGACAAGCCCGCCGAACTGGCCGCCAGCCTGCAGAAGGCAGGTAGCGATTATGCCAAGCGCAATGGCGGCAACTTCGAGGTGACTGCCAAGGTCGTCGGCAAGGACGTCAAGCTCACGGTCACCGGCGTTTCTGCCCACTCCTCCGAGCCCGAGTCAGGCATCAACCCGGTGGCACGGATGCTGGGCTTCATCAATAGCCTCGACGGCAAGGTCGCACTCAAGCACAACCACATTACCGACGCCGCCCGTTATGCCGTCGACAACTGGGGACTGGACTACCTGGGCGGCAAGTTGGGGGTCGGTTTTTCCGATGCCTTCATGGGGCCGCTGACCACCTCCCTGACCTATGTCGGGATGGATGAAAAAGCCTTCAAGCTAGCGGTCAACCTGCGCGTGCCGAAGGGCAAGTCCCCGGAAGCGCTCAAGGCTGAAATCGCCGAAAAGCTGGGTGCCTGGAGCAAGAAGACTCACATTGCAGTGGCTTTCGACTACAAGATCGCCGAGCCGATGTACCGCAACCCCGAAGGTGAATGGGTCAAGGCGCTGTTGGCCGTGGCCAGCGAAAACCTTGGCATGGAACACAAGTTCGGTACCTCAGCCGGCGCCACTTCGGTCCATGAGCTGCCCAACGGCGTGCAGTTCGGTTTGGCCAGGTCCGAGCTCAAGTACACCGGCCACAACGACAACGAGTTCAAGACCGTCGACCAGTTCCTGCTGGACCTGCAGATCGTGACCGAGATGATGGGTCGCATCGGGCAGTTACCGACACTCTGATCCCCCTTCCGGACCCGCCATTGCGGCGGGTCCATCGTTTTGATCGTCTTGCCATGAACCGGCGGCTATCGCATAACTGACCTATTCTTTATCAACCGACAAGGTGTCAAACCCTTCCGGCATACCGGACTCTTACAGCAATGGAGGCTAGGCGATGAAGGAGCAATCGATTGAGTTCCGCGCTGGAGATGGCGACTTTGGAGAGGGGCACTCTGCGCTCCTCGCCATGACCCACGCCACCCAATCTCCCACGACCAATAGCCGCATCGAGCTTTACACCCAAGAGCCGATGGTCAACTGGCTAGGCCCGTTTCAGCTCATGCGCACGGGCATGCAATCGGCCGCCGCCACCACCATGGGTGCCTTCGCGGACCCACGCGATGTGCTGGCCATGCTCAACCCCCGGGACTCCAACCCGCCCATCCAGGTGGCTGCCGACGGTGACGTGTGGATCGACTATCTGGCGGATACCGGCGATGGCTGGGACTCCACCTATTCCATGGCGCTGTGTGTCAGTCAGGATGCCAAGTTGCCGAAGCTCACGCTGCCGCGCGGCGACGTGTTGCTGCTCGGCGGCGATCAGGTCTACCCCACACCGGCCCAATCCGGCTATCGCACCCGTTTCCTTGATCCCTTCCGCGCCGCCTTCCCCGCGCCGGTCCCCAAGGTACGCCCGAATGAGCAGGACCAGCCCGTGCCGCAGCCAGGTGCACCGTGGATAGTGGCGACGCCCGGCAACCACGATTGGTATGACGGCCTGCGCGGGTTCTCCCAACTGTTTTGTGAGCGCAAGCCCATTGGCGGCTGGGAAACCCGTCAGCGCACCAGTTACTACGTACTGCAGCTGCCCAATGGCTGGTGGATCTGGGGTCTGGACCTGCAATTGGAGTCGATGATCGACCGACAGCAGAAGCAGTACTTCGAAGAGATGCGCGCCAAACTGCAACCAGGCGACCGCGTGATCCTCTGTACCCCCGAGCCAAGCTGGGTGGACGAAGCCGAGCGACTCGCACGCGTGGGGAGCAAGACCTTGCCCTCGATCGAGACCCAGACCCTGCGCTTCAGCAGTCTGCGCGAGATCGAGGAGCTCTTGGGTGACCAGTTGGCGGTGGTCCTGGCCGGGGACTCGCACCACTACGCGCGCTACCAGCCAAAAGCCGGCACCTTGGCGCCGCAACGCATCACCTGTGGAGGCGGTGGCGCCTTCCTGCATGGCACGCATCAGCTTCCAGATCCGCCCGAGCCGATCAGCGTCGGCGGAACCCGGCAGCACTACGAGCTGGCGGCAACCTACCCGGACAAAAAGACCTCCGAACAGCTGCGTAATCGGGCATGGCGGCTACCCACCCACAACCTCTCGTTCTGCGGCATGTTGGCTATCTTGTACCTGCTGTTCGACTGGATGGTAGAAAGCGCCAGCAAGGTACCCCACCCGGCGCGCGATAACCGCAGCCTGATCGAGGTGTTGTCTGGCCTCGAAGCCTCTATTCCCAACCTGCGTGAGGTTTGGCGACAGCTGATCCTGGTCCTGGCACACAGCCCATCGTCGGTGATGCTCGCCGTGACCATTGTTCTGGGCTGCGCAGTGCTCTCAGCCGCCGGGGTCAAGCGCACCCGAAAACTTGCCTATGGCGTCGGAGCCGTTCACGGGTTGCTTCACCTGGGACTGGCGATCGGGCTGCTGTGGCTCATGGGCCGTATCAACATCCACTACTTGCAGTTCGAGGTAGAAAACCTGCTCCAGGTCTTGTTGTTCCTGGTGGGGACACTGGTGCTCGGTGGTAGTTTGGGAGGCCTGCTATTCGGTGCCTGGATGGTGATGGCCAACACTTTATGGGGGCTGCATAGCGAGGTGGTTTTTTCCTCGCAACGCATCGCCGACCATAAATGCTTCCTGCGCATGCACTTCAACGGCGACCAACTCACCATTTACCCGCTCAAGCTGGAGAAGGTCTGCCGGCGCTGGTCTGTGGCGTCGGGAGTCGCCAAACTGGCGAAGGTGCAGCGCACCTGGAGGTTGCGGGCAACGCCTGAAAGCACTGGCCCGCGCTTTGTACCCGCCTCAGGTGAGCTCGAACTGCGGCTGATCGAGCAGCCCATCGTGATTCGGCGCGGAGGAAGCACCTCATGAGTTCGCATGCCTCTATGAGCAAGGGTTAGATTTGAATGACGCTGGCGGCATACCAGTGTCATTGTGCGATCCCGGCCGCCCGAGCTGACTCAAACTCAGCTCGACGCGCACGCGGTTAACGCCTGGGCGGCCTTAGAACGCCGCCGTCTTGTGCTCATTCACAAACGTAATATGCGACGCTATTCCTTCGCGCCCGCCTCCTCTTTCCCCTCCCAAGTAGTCTGAAACTCCCATCCCACATGGGAGTTTCGGCCGATGCGCAATCCCCGGCGTTTATCCATAGTCGACGAAAGGTCAACGGTCAGGCCTCGATGACCGCAATTGCTCTGGAGAAAGTCATGGCTATCGGCGAGCAAAATTCATCGCTAACGGGCGATCCGACCCCCCTATACATTCCGACCCTCGACTCAGTGGTCAATGCTCTAAGCGTTGTAGCCACCGGCGCGAACGTTTCGCTGGACGAAACGGCCGGATTGCAGAACGCCACCGCCACGCCAAGCCCCGCGGGAGACGCTGACGACAACGATATTCTGGTGGCGTCCCTGCCCTCGACTTTCTCTACCCGTTTGACCGCACTGGGGGCAGGTACCGCAACGGGTGCAGCCTTGAGTGGCTATACCGGTGCCGCAGGCAATACCGGCAGCAATGCGTTCACCCTCACTGTTGACCCCGGAGCGAGTATTACCGATGTCAGCTTCGTCGACAGCGCCGGTGCACCGCTCAATGGCCTGGACAGCGGACTGGATACCCTCGATGGCACCAGCATCCTTCTCTACACCGATACCAATAACAACAATATCGTTGTGGGCCGAGCCGGAAGCGCAAGCGGCGCGATCGTGTTCGCGGCCTATATCGAAGAAACCGGATCGCCGGTCTCGGGCGGCAAGATCTGGACTGTGGAATACCAACCGCTCAAGCATCCGGATATGACGAACGCCGATGATTCGCTCAATCTGCTGAATAAGGTGTTCATCGGAGCCAGTCAGGACGCGGAATTCAGTCTGGACAAAGCACCGTCGGGCCAGCAGTTGTTCCTGATGTTCACGACCGTGGGCGCGACGGCCGATGCGAACGGCCGGATTCCCGGCGTCTCGATCGTCGTCACCGGCAGGGATCCGCTGGATCAGTCGGCAAGCAGTGCTGCCATCACCAGCGCCGACACGGTCAACAGCAGCCAGGGCGGCGGCAACACGACCCTGGGCACCAATAACCAGGCGATCACCGAACAGGAAGGCCTGCGCTTCAGCTTTGTCAGCGGTGCCAAGGCGGACTTCACAATCCCCAACCTGAGCCCGGGCGAAGCGGGTGTCGAAGCGAACATCGACTTCACCCAGTACTTCGGTGCCCGCTCCGCGACCTTCAAGGTCGTGCAGGAGACGGGCGGCACGACCGCGAAGCTCTTGCTCACCGCCGTCAAGAACGCCGACAACGTCAGCGGGTCGCAGAGCGGTGTCAACTTCGTCAACAGCTACGCCAACGACAGCACCGAAAAGGTCGCGATCACCAACGGCAGCGTCACCGTCAAGACGTTCGCGGGTGCCCCCGTCAGCGGCGTCGTCATCACCTACAACGCCGACGGCACGGTGCTGATCACCGGCGTTCCGACCGACTCGCAGATCACCTACAGCACGGCGACCGACCACAACCGCGTGATGATCGAGAACGCCGGGTTGCTGACCGACAAGAACGGCGACAAGACGCACGCTGACTTCGACATCGGCGGCTTCAAGGTACTGCAGTCCAGCACGTCAACCGCCGAAATCGGCTCCAAGATGATTTTCGAGGACGACGGGCCAAGCATCAGCACCACCGGCACGGAACCGACGCTGACGGTGGACGAAACGGTACTGGCGACCAACGATACCAAGAGCTTTGCAGCTAACTTCACTTCGGCGTTTGGCGCTGATGGCGCCGGCACCCTGACCTATACGCTGGGCGTGGTCGCGGGAGGCTCAGGGTTAACGGACACCGCCACCGGTGAGGCAGTCAACCTGTCACTCAACGGCGCAGTGGTCGAAGGCCGCACAGCCACCACCAACCTGCTGGTGTTCACCGTCAGCGTCGCCGCTAATGGCGACGTCACCCTCGACCAGATCCGCGCCGTGGTGCATCCCGATGCGACCAATCCGGATGATTCGAAGACCCTGACCTCGGACAGCCTGGTGACGCTGACGGCGACCAAGACCGATGGGGACGGCGACAGCGCCCAAGCAACGCTCAACATCGGACAGAACCTGGTGTTCAAGGATGACGCCCCCAGCATCAGCACCACCGGCACGGAACCGACGCTGACGGTGGACGAAACGGTGTTGGCGACCAACGATACCAAGAGCTTTGCCGCCAACTTCAGTTCGGCGTTTGGCGCCGATGGCGCCGGCACGCTGACCTACGCGCTGGGCGTGGTGGTGGGTGCCTCCGGGCTGACCGATACGGCCACCGGTGAGGCAGTCAACCTGTCGCTCAACGGTGGCGTGGTCGAAGGCCGAACGGCCACCACCAACCTGCTGGTGTTCACCGCTAGCGTCGCCGCCAATGGTGAGGTCACCCTCGACCAGATCCGCGCCGTGGTGCATCCCAACACGGCCAATCCCGATGATTCGAAGACCCTGACTGCGGACAATCTGGTGACGCTGACCGCGACCATCACCGACAAGGACGGCGACAGCACCCAGGCGACCCTCAACATCGGCCAGAACCTGGTATTCAAGGACGACGGACCGAACATCAGCACCACCGGTACGGAGCCGACACTGACGGTCGACGAGACGGTGCTGGCGACCAACGATACCAAGAGCTTCGCGGCTAACTTCACCTCCGCGTTTGGCGCCGATGGCGCCGGCACGCTGACCTATGCACTGGGCGTGGTGGTGGGGGCCTCCGGGCTGACCGACACGGCCAGCGGCCAGGCGGTGAACCTGTCGCTCAACGGCGGCGTGGTCGAAGGCCGCACGGCCACCAGCAACTTGCTGGTGTTCACGGCCAGCGTCGCCGCCAACGGCGACGTCACCCTCGACCAGCTCCGCGCGGTGGTGCATCCCAACGCCAGCAATCCCGATGATTCGACGACGCTGTCGGCGGACAACCTGGTGACGCTGATAGCGACCAAGACCGATGGGGACGGCGACAGCGCCCAGGCCACCCTGAACATCGGGCAGAACCTGGTGTTCAAGGACGATGGCCCTACACTTGCCTTCGGCAACCTGATCGGGACCGGTAGCATCCTTCCACAACAAGGGTACTGGGATCATTCGAACGGAGCCGACGGACTGGGGGCAACCGGGCTGGATATTTCGTTGGTGAATAACCAATTCACCCTCGTCCGGCCAGACAACACGACCACCACCGGGACCGGTACGCTCACCGAGCAGTCGCCTTCACCGGACGTCAATGGCGCCTACCATTTCGCCGGCACGTTGACCGGTGATTTCGACAACAATGCCGCCACCGCGAATACCTCCGTCGACTACACGCTGACCGCCTATAGCAATGGCACCTATACACTGGACCTGGTGCAAGGCTTCAGTTCGCAGATCGTGCTGAGCAGTGCCGACGGCTCACTCAGTGCCGGCGGCCCGGATCCGGTGCGCACCTTGCTGATCCCACCGCAGAATCCGCCGACCATTCCTTCGCCATCCGAGGAGATTGTGTTCTTTTCCGCAAAAGCAACGGCGTCGACCGGGGACATCCTGACCGGCATCGGGGTTGGGAAACCCGACCCCACCGAAGCCCAGCTACAGACCACTCCCCTGCCGTCGTACATCGACTCGGCGGCCATGAACGTCAGCACGTCCGGCATCGGCGTCGGCAATAACATTCTCCAGGGAGATAACCTGGTGGCCATCAGCAATGCCGATGAAAGTTTCGTGATCAATCCGGAAAGCTTGCTGGCGGGCATGAAGATCTTCATCGATAACTCCGTGGGGGGTTACAACACGGCGACCGAGGACCTGTACTACAGGGCCTACTACGAGGATGGCACGTTCTCGGCCCTCACCGAGGTGAACACCGTAACACCGGAAGCCGGCGGACAAGTGTCCTTCCTCGTTCAGCAGCAGGGCACGAAGTTGATCGACGCGGTTCAGCTCACGATGGGCCGAGGCGATGTCAAGATCCCGGTGATCGAGTTCATTAAACCGACCGAAAGCCTGGCCAGCGATATCAAGCTGGCATTCAACGCGACGCTGACGGACAAGGATGGGGACTCGGCGACAAGTGCGTTTGACGCCAACCTGTTCGCCAACGACCTGGGCACCACCTTCGACTTCACGCTGGTGGGCACGGCCGGTGAGCGGGATGCCTTCAACGTCGATTTGTCATTCGCCCAAAACAAGTACCAGATCACCGGCTTCGATGCGAGCGCAGGGCTGCGCGACACGCTGGTGCTCAACGGCGACCAGAGCTCCGTTGCCCAGATCGACAACAGCGGCGCAAACAGCATCGTGACGGTTACCGAAACGGGCGGACAAATCACCACCATCACCCTGGTCGGGGTTGATCTGCTGAGTACCGACATTGTCCATGGCAGCGCCTGAGGCAGCGCGTGTGTGAAGGATGCGAGGGTGGTGAAAACCACCCTCGCTTTTTTTGCAGTTCCGGGAGGTGAACAGACGCTTCGGCAAACGAGATTTCATCTATCTGCGCCCTCCGCACCCTGCTACTTGAGCCTGACTCACGCGCTGGCGGTTAAAGCCCGAGGGAGCATCAGCGGCCTGTGCTCATTCACAAACGGAATATGGGCAGCACGCCTTCGCGTCCTCATCCCGTTTCCCCTCCCAAGTAGGCCGAAACTCCCACCCCGCTTGGGAGTATCGGCCGATGTGCAATTCCCGGCGATTAGTCATAGTTGCAGAGGTCAATGGTCCGACCTCGATGACCGCAATGGCTCAGGAGAAAATCATGACTATTCGCGAGCAAAACTCATCGCTAACGAGCGATCCGACTTCCCTCAACTTAACGTCACTTACGGCCAACGCGCTGAGCGTTACGCCCGGCGCAAACGTTACGCTGGATGAAACGGCCGGGTTGCAGAACCTCACCGCCACGCCAACCCCCGCGGGAGACGCTGACGACAACGACATTCTGCTGGCCTCTCTACCTTCGGCCTTCTCTACCCGTTTGACCGCACTGGGTGCAGGTACCGCAACGGGGGCGGCCTTGAGCGGCTATACCGGTGCCGCGGGCAACACCGGCAGCAATGCATTCACCCTCACCGACCCGTCCGGCGTTACCGATATCCGCTTCGTCGACAGTGCTGGCGCACCGCTCAATGGCCTGGATAGCGGACTGGATACTCTCGATGGCACCAGCATCCTTCTCTATACGGATACGAGCAACAACAATATCGTTGTGGGCCGAGCCGGTGGCCCAGCCGGCGCGATCGTGTTCGCTGGCTATATCGAAGAAACCGGATCACCGGTCTCGGGCGGCAAGATCTGGACCGTGGAGTACCAACCGCTCAAGCATCCAGATGCAACGAACCCCGATGATTCGCTCAATCTGCAGGATAAGGTGTTCATCGGAGTCACTCAGGATCTGGGATTCAGCCTGGCCGGTGCGCCCTCTGGTCAGAACCTGTTCCTGATGTTCACGAAAGCGAACCCGACCGTTGTCAATGATGGTGGTGTCATGCGGATCACCGATCCCACCATCATCGCCACCGGCAAGGACCCCGCAGACGAGTCAAGCGGCGCCAAGATAAACACTGGCGACACGATCAATACCAGCCAGGGCGGTGGGCCGACCACCATCGGCACCAACAACCAGATGATTACGGAACAGGAAGGCATCCGCTTTTCGTTCGTCACCGGTGCCCGGCAGGATGTGACCGTTCCCAACCTCAGTCAGACCGAAGCCGATGTTGAGTCCAACATCGACTTTACCAGCGTCTACAACACGACATCGGCCAATTTCGACATCGTGCAGTTGCAAAGCGGCAAGAGTGCCGTGGTAAAAGTCAGCGCATTCAACACCGCAGCTGAACCTGGCGCGAACTTCGTCAACGGCTATGCGAATGACACGCCGGTTGCCATCACCAATGTTCAAGTCATCAACAATAGTACCGGGCTGGTGATCGAAAATTCCGACGGTTCGGTGAATGATCCGACCATCACCATCAGCTTCACGGGTGGGGTTGCGACCATTACCGGCGTTAAAGCCGGCTACCAGATTGAATACACCACGACATCGAATCACAACCGCGTGCTCGTCGAGAACGGCGCGGCCCTCGACGCCAGAGGCGATAACCACGCCGATTTTGATATCGGCGGCTTCTCGCTGCGCCAAGCCTCTAGCGCGACCGCCGAAATCGGCTCCAAGATGATCTTCGAAGACGACGGGCCGAGCGTCAGTGCGACCGGAACGGAACCAACGCTGACGGTCGATGAAACAGTACTGACCACCGATGCCACCCAGAACTTCGCGGCTAACTTCAGCTCGGCGTTTGGCGCTGACGGTGCGGGTACGCTGACCTATGCGCTGGGCGTGGTAGCAGGCGGTTCCGGGCTGACGGATACGGCCACCGGTGAGGCCGTCAACCTATCGCTCAACGGCACCGTGGTCGAAGGCCGCACCGCCATCACCAACCTGCTGGTGTTCACTGTCAGTGTCGCCGCCAACGGTGACGTCACCCTCGACCAGATCCGCGCCGTGGTGCATCCCGACGCGACCAATCCGGATGATTCGAAGACGCTGACCTCGGACAACCTGGTGACCCTGACCGCCACCATCACCGACAAGGACGGCGACAGTGCCCATGCCACGCTGAACATCGGGCAGAACCTGGTGTTCAAGGATGACGGGCCAAGCATCAGCAGCACCGGCACGGAGCCAACCCTGACGGTTGACGAAACGGTACTGACCACCGACGCCACCCAGAGCTTCGCGGCTAACTTCAGCTCGGCGTTTGGCGCCGACGGTGCGGGCACGCTGACCTATGCGTTGGGCGTGGTAGCCGGTGCCTCCGGACTGACCGATACGGCCACCGGTGAAGCGGTCAACCTGTCGCTCAACGGCACCGTGGTCGAAGGCCGCACGGCCACCACCAACCTGCTGGTGTTCACTGTCAGCGTGGCGGCTAATGGCGACGTCACCCTCGACCAGCAACGGGCCGTGGTGCATCCCGATGCAACCAATCCGGATGATTCGACCAGTCTGACCTCGGACAATCTGGTGACCCTGACGGCCACCATCACCGACAAGGATGGCGACAGCGCCCATGCCACCCTGAATATTGGACAGAACCTGGTGTTCAAGGACGACGGACCGAGCATCAGCACCACCGGCACGGAGCCAACCCTGACGGTTGACGAAACAGTACTGACCACCGACGCCACCCAGAGCTTTGCAGCGAACTTCAGCTCGGCGTTTGGCGCCGACGGCGCGGGGACGCTGACCTATGCGCTGGGCGTGGTAGCCGGAGGCTCCGGACTGACCGATACGGCCACCGGTGAAGCGGTCAACCTGTCACTCAACGGCACCGTGGTGGAAGGTCGCACGGCCACCACCAACCTGCTGGTGTTCACTGTCAGTGTCGCCGCCAACGGTGACGTCACTCTCGACCAGCAACGGGCCGTAGTACATCCCGACCCAACCAATCCGGACGATTCGACCAGTCTGACCTCGGACAACCTGGTGACCCTGACCGCCACCATCACCGACAAGGACGGCGACAGTGCCCATGCCACGCTGAACATCGGGCAGAACCTGGTGTTCAAGGATGACGGGCCAAGCATCAGCAGCACCGGCACGGAGCCAACCCTGACGGTTGACGAAACGGTACTGACCACCGACGCCACCCAGAGCTTCGCGGCTAACTTCACCTCGGCATTTGGAGCTGACGGTGCGGGCACGCTGACCTATGCGCTGGGCGTGGTAGCCGGTGCCTCCGGACTGACCGATACGGCCACCGGTGAAGCGGTCAACCTGTCGCTCAACGGCAGCGTAGTGGAAGGCCGCACGGCCACCACTAACCTGCTGGTGTTCACTGTCAGTGTCGCCGCCAACGGTGACGTCACCCTCGACCAGCAACGGGCGGTGGTGCATCCCGATGCAACCAATCCGGATGATTCGACCAGTCTGACCTCGGACAATCTGGTGACCCTGACGGCCACCATCACCGACAAGGATGGCGACAGCGCCCATGCGACGCTGAATATTGGACAGAACCTGGTGTTCAAGGACGACGGACCGAGCATCAGCACCACCGGCACGGAGCCAACCCTGACGGTTGACGAAACAGTACTGACCACCGACGCCACCCAGAGCTTTGCAGCGAACTTCAGCTCGGCGTTTGGCGCCGACGGCGCGGGGACGCTGACCTATGCGCTGGGCGTGGTAGCCGGTGCCTCCGGACTGACCGATACGGCCACCGGTGAAGCCGTCAACCTGTCGCTCAACGGCAGCGTAGTGGAAGGCCGCACGGCCACCACCAACCTGCTGGTGTTCACCGTCAGCGTGGCGGCTAATGGTGACGTCACCCTCGACCAGCAACGGGCCGTGGTGCATCCCGACCCAACCAATCCGGATGATTCGACCAGTCTGACCTCGGACAACCTGGTGACCCTGACGGCCACCATCACCGACAAGGATGGCGACAGCGCTCATGCCACGCTGAATATCGGCCAGAACCTGGTGTTCAAGGACGACGGACCGAGCATCAGCACCACCGGCACGGAGCCAGTCCTGACGGTCGATGAAACGGTACTGACCACCGACGCCACCCAGAGCTTCGCGGCTAACTTCAGCTCGGCGTTTGGCGCCGACGGTGCGGGCACGCTGACCTATGCGTTGGGCGTGGTAGCCGGTGCCTCCGGACTGACCGATACGGCCACCGGTGAAGCGGTCAACCTGTCGCTCAACGGCACCGTGGTCGAAGGCCGCACGGCCACCACTAACCTGCTGGTGTTCACTGTCAGTGTCGCCGCCAACGGTGACGTCACCCTCGACCAGCAACGGGCGGTGGTGCATCCCGACCCAACCAATCCGGATGATTCGACCAGTCTGACCTCGGACAATCTGGTGACCCTGACGGCCACCATCACCGACAAGGATGGCGACAGCGCTCATGCCACGCTGAACATCGGCCAGAACCTGGTGTTCAAGGACGACGGACCGAGCATCAGCACCACTGGCACGGAGCCAACCCTGACGGTTGACGAAACGGTACTGACCACCGACGCCACCCAGAGCTTTGCGGCTAACTTCAGCTCGGCGTTTGGCGCTGATGGTGCGGGTACGCTGACCTATGCACTGGGCGTGGTAGCCGGTGCCTCCGGACTGACCGATACGGCCACCGGTGAAGCGGTCAACCTGTCGCTCAACGGCACCGTGGTCGAAGGCCGCACGGCCACCACTAACCTGCTGGTGTTCACTGTCAGTGTCGCCGCCAACGGTGACGTCACTCTCGACCAGCAACGGGCCGTCGTGCATCCAGACCCAACCAATCCGGATGATTCGACCAGTCTGACCTCGGACAATCTGGTGACTCTGACCGCCACCATCACCGACAAGGACGGTGACAGTGCCCATGCCACCCTCAACATCGGCCAGAACCTGGTGTTCAAGGACGATGGTCCAAGCATCAGCACCACCGGCACGGAGCCAGTCCTGACGGTTGACGAAACAGTACTGACCACCGACGCCACCCAGAGCTTTGCAGCGAACTTCAGCTCGGCGTTTGGCGCCGACGGTGCGGGCACGCTGACCTATGCGCTGGGCGTGACTGCCGGCCCGTCGGGGCTGACGGATACAGCCACCGGTGAAGCGGTCAACCTGTCACTCAACGGCAGCGTAGTGGAAGGTCGCACGGCCACCACCAACCTGCTGGTGTTCACCGTCAGCGTCGCCGCCAACGGTGACGTCACTCTCGACCAGCAACGGGCCGTGGTGCATCCCGATCCAACCAATCCGGATGATTCGACCAGTCTGACCTCGGACAACCTGGTGACGCTGACCGCCACCATCACCGACAAGGACGGCGACAGCGCCCATGCCACGCTGAACATCGGCCAGAACCTGGTGTTCAAGGACGACGGACCGAGCATCAGCACCACTGGCACGGAGCCAACCCTGACGGTTGACGAAACGGTACTGACCACCGACGCCACCCAGAGCTTTGCGGCTAACTTCAGCTCGGCGTTTGGCGCTGATGGTGCGGGTACGCTGACCTATGCACTGGGCGTGGTAGCCGGTGCCTCCGGACTGACCGATACGGCCACCGGTGAAGCGGTCAACCTGTCGCTCAACGGCACCGTGGTCGAAGGCCGCACGGCCACCACTAACCTGCTGGTGTTCACTGTCAGTGTCGCCGCCAACGGTGACGTCACCCTCGACCAGCAACGGGCCGTGGTGCATCCCGACCCAACCAATCCGGATGATTCGACCAGTCTGACCTCGGACAACCTGGTGACCCTGACCGCCACCATCACCGACAAGGATGGCGACAGCGCCCATGCCACCCTGAACATCGGGCAGAACCTGGTGTTCAAGGACGACGGACCGAGCATCAGCACCACTGGCACGGAGCCAGTCCTGACGGTCGATGAAACAGTACTGACCACCGACGCCACCCAGAGCTTCGCGGCTAACTTCAGCTCGGCGTTTGGCGCCGATGGTGCGGGTACGCTGACCTATGCGTTGGGCGTGGTAGCCGGTGCCTCCGGACTGACCGATACAGCCACCGGTGAGGCGGTGAACCTGTCACTCAACGGCACCGTGGTCGAAGGCCGTACGGCCACCACCAACCTGCTGGTGTTCACTGTCAGTGTCGCCGCCAATGGTGACGTCACCCTCGACCAGCAACGGGCCGTGGTGCATCCCGACCCAACCAATCCGGATGATTCGACCAGTCTGACCTCGGACAACCTGGTGACCCTGACCGCCACCATCACCGACAAGGATGGCGACAGCGCCCATGCCACCCTGAACATCGGGCAGAACCTGGTGTTCAAGGACGACGGACCGAGCATCAGCACCACTGGCACGGAGCCAGTCCTGACGGTCGATGAAACAGTACTGACCACCGACGCCACCCAGAACTTCGCCGCCAACTTCAGCTCGGCATTTGGCGCCGACGGTGCGGGTACGCTGACCTATGCGTTGGGCGTGACTGCCGGCCCGTCGGGGCTGACCGATACAGCCACCGGTGAGGCGGTGAACCTGTCACTCAACGGCACCGTGGTCGAAGGCCGTACGGCCACCACCAACCTGCTGGTGTTCACTGTCAGTGTCGCCGCCAACGGTGACGTCACCCTCGACCAGCAACGGGCCGTGGTGCATCCCGATCCAACCAATCCGGATGATTCGACCAGTCTGACCTCGGACAACCTGGTGACCCTGACCGCCACCATCACCGACAAGGATGGCGACAGCGCTCATGCAACCCTGAACATCGGGCAAAACCTGGTGTTCAAGGACGACGGACCGAGCATCAGCACCACTGGCACGGAGCCAGTCCTGACGGTCGATGAAACAGTACTGGCAACCAACGACACCCAGAGCTTTACCGCCAACTTCAGCTCGGCGTTTGGCGCTGATGGTCCAGGCACGCTGACCTATGCACTGGGTGTGGTCGCGGGCGGCTCCGGGCTGACCGATACCGCTACCGGCCAAGCGGTGAATTTGTCGCTTAACGGTACAGTCGTGGAAGGCCGCACGGCGATTAGCAACGATCTGGTATTCACCGTCAGCGTCGCCGCGAATGGCGACGTTACCCTCGACCAGATCCGCGCCGTGGTACATCCCGATACCACCAATCCCGATGATTCGAAGACGCTGACTTCGGACAACCTGGTGACCCTGACCGCCACCATCACCGACAAGGACGGCGACAGCGCCCATGCCACGCTGAACATCGGCCAAAACCTGGTGTTCAAGGACGATGGTCCAAGCATCAGCACCACCGGCACGGAGCCAACCCTGACGGTCGACGAAACGGTGCTGGCCACCAACGACACCGAGAGCTTTACCGCCAACTTCAGCTCGGCATTTGGCGCTGACGGTGCGGGTACGCTGACCTATGCACTGGGCGTGGTCGCGGGCGGTTCCGGGCTGACCGATACGGCTACCGGTGAGGCGGTGAACCTGTCACTCAACGGCACAGTGGTCGAAGGCCGTACGGCCACGACCAACCTGCTGGTGTTCACGGTCAGCGTCGCCGCCAATGGTGACGTCACCCTCGACCAGATCCGGGCGGTGGTGCATCCCGACCCAACCAATCCGGATGATTCGAAGACGCTGACTTCGGACAATCTGGTGACCCTGACCGCAACCATCACCGACAAGGACGGCGACAGCGCTCATGCGACGCTCAACATCGGGCAGAACCTGGTGTTCAAGGACGATGGGCCAAGCATCAGCACCACTGGCACGGAGCCAACCCTGACGGTCGACGAAACGGTACTGGCGACCAACGATACCAAGAGCTTCGCGGCTAACTTCACCTCGGCATTTGGCGCTGACGGTGCGGGCACGCTGACCTATGCGCTGGGCGTGGTGGCCGGAGGCTCCGGACTGACCGATACCGCCACCGGTGAGGCGGTCAACCTGTCGCTCAACGGCACCGTGGTCGAAGGCCGCACGGCCATCACCAACCTGCTGGTGTTCACGGCTAGCGTGGCCGCGAATGGCGACGTCACCCTCGACCAACTCCGGGCGGTGGTGCATCCCGACCCAACCAATCCGGATGATTCGAAGACGCTGAGCTCGGACAATCTGGTGACTCTGACGGCCACCATCACCGACAAGGACGGCGACAGCGCCCATGCGACCCTCAACATCGGCCAGAACCTGGTGTTCAAGGACGACGGTCCATCACTCGCGTTTGGCAACCTGATCGGAACCGGTAGCATCCTCCCACAACAGGGATACTGGGATCATTCAACCGGAGCCGACGGACTGGGTGCAACAGGTCTGGATATTTCGTTGGTGAATAACCAATTCACCCTCGTCAGGCCAGACAACACGACCACCACCGGCACCGGCACGCTCACCGAGCAATCGCCCTCACCGGACGTCAACGGCGCGTTCCACTTCGCAGGGACTCTGACCGGTGATTTCGACAACAACGCCGCCACCGCGAATACCAGCGTTGACTACACGCTGACCGCCTTTGCCAATGGCACTTATGCCCTGGACCTGGTGCAAGGCTTCAGTTCCGAGATCGTGCTCAGCAGTGCCGACGGTTCGCTCAGTGCCGGCGGCCCTGATCCGGTGCGCACCTTGTTAATCCCGCCGCAGAATCCGCCGACTATTCCTTCGCCATCTGAGGAGATCGTGTTCTTTTCCGCGAAGGCAACGGCGTCGACTGCGGACATCCTGACCGGTATCGGGCTTGGAGCCCCCGACCCCACCGAAGCCCAGCTACAGACCAACCCCCTGCCGTCGTACATCGACCCTGCGGCCATGAACGTCAGCACGTCCGGCATCGGCATCGCCAATAACCTGTTCCAGGGAGACAACCTGGCGGCCATCAGCAATGCCGATGAAAGCTTCGTGATCAACCCGGAAAGCCTGCTGACGAGCATGAAGGTCTTCATCGACAACTCCGTGGGGGGTTACGACACGGCGACCGAGGACCTGTACTACAGGGCCTTCTACGAGGATGGCACGTTCTCGAACCTGATCGAGGTGAACACCGTGACACCGGAGGCCGGTGGACAGGTGTCCTTCCTCATTCAGCAGCAGGGCACGAAGTTGATCGACGCGGTTCAGCTCACGATGGGCCGAGGCGAGATCAAGATCCCGGTGATCGAGTTCACTCATGAGACCGAGAGCCTGGCCAGCGATGTCAAGCTGGCGTTCAACGCGACGCTGACAGACAAGGATGGGGACTCGGCGACGAGTACGTTCGACGCCAACCTGTTCGCCAACGACTTGGGCACCACCTTCGACTTCACGCTGGTGGGCACGAGTGGTGAGCGGGATGCCTTCAACATCGACTTGTCACTTCCTCAAAACAAGTACCAGATCACCGGCTTCGATGCGAGCGCAGGGCTGCGCGACACGCTGGTGCTCAACGGCGACCAGAACGCCGTTGTCCAGTCGATCGACAACAGCGGCGCCAACAGCGTCGTGACGGTTGCCGAAACGGGCGGACAAGTCACGACCATCACCTTGGTCGGGGTTGATGTTCTGAATACCGACATTGTCCATGGCAGCGCCTGAGGCAGCGCGTGCGTGAAAGGATGCGAGGGTGGTGGAAACCACCCTCGCATTTTTTTGCACTGCCAATATCAGATCCGCACGGATCGCATTCGTTGTGAGCGCTCTAGCACCACAAGCCTTGAACACTGGCCCCCTGCGGCCAGGCCTGCGACGAGGACGACTAGTCTGAAACTCCCAGCCCGCGTGGGAGTTTCGGCTGATGCGTAATCCCCGGTGCTTCTCCATAGTCGACCAAAGGTCAACGGTCAGGCCTCGATGACCGCACTTGCTTTGGAGAAAATCATGGCTGCTATTGGCGAGCAAAATTCATCGCTAACAAGCGATCCTGCCCTCCTGTACATTCCGACCCTCGACTCAGTGGTGACAACATCGGTTACCACCAATGCCATGAGCGTCGTGGCCAGCGGCGCGAGCGTCACGCTGGACGAAACGGCCGGGTTGCAGAACGGCACTGCCACGCCAAGCCCTTTGGGAGATGCGGATGACAACGACATTCCGTTGGCGTCCCTGCCCTCGACTTTCTCTACCCGTTTGACCGCACTGGGGGCAGGTACCGCCTCGGGGGCGGCCTTGAGTGGCTACACCGGTGCCGCGGGCAATACCGGCAGCAATGCGTTCAGCGTCACCGCTGACCCCGGAGCAAATATTACCGATATCAGTTTCGTCGACAGCGCCGGCGTACCGCTCAATGGCCTGGATAGCGGACTCGATACCCTCAATGGCACCAGCATCCTTCTCTATACCGATACGAACAACAACATCCTTCTGGGCCGAGCCGGAAGCGCAACCGGCGCGATCGTGTTTGCAGCCTACATCGAAGAAACCGGATCGCCGCTCTCGGGCGGCAAGATCTGGACCGTGGAATACCAACCGCTCAAGCATCCGGACGCTAGCAACCCCGACGATGCGGTCAATCTGCTGAACAAGGTGTTCATCGGAGCCGCCCAGGACGCGGAGTTCAGTCTGGCCAATGCGCCGTCGGGCCAGCAGTTGTTCCTGATGTTCACGACCATGGGCGCGACGGCCGATGTGAACGGCCGGATTCCCGGTGTCTCGATCGTCGTCACCGGCAGGGATCCGCTGGATCAGTCGGCAAGCAGTGCTGCCATCACCAGCGCCGACACGGTCAACAGCAGCCAGGGCGGCGGCAGCACGACCCTGGGCACCAACAACCAGGCAATCACCGAACAGGAAGGCCTGCGCTTCAGCTTCGTCACCGGCGCCAAGGCGGACTTCACAATCCCCAACCTGAGCCCGAGCGAAGCGGGTGTCGAACAGAACATTGACTTCACCCAGTACTTCGGCGCCCGCTCCGCGACCTTCAAGGTCGTGCAGGAGACGGGCGGCACGACCGCGAAGCTCTTGCTCACCGCCGTCAAGAACGCTGACAACGTCAGCGGGTCGCAGAGCGGTGTCAACTTCGTCAACAGCTACGCCAATGACAGCACCGAAAAGGTCGCGATCACCAACGGCAGTGTCACCGTGAAGACGTTCGCGGGTGCCCCCGTCAGCGGCGTCGTCATCACCTACAACGCCGACGGCACAGTGCTGATCACCGGTGTTCCGACCGACTCGCAGATCACCTACAGCACGGCGACCGACCACAACCGCGTGATGATCGAGAACGCCGGGTTGCTGACCGACAAGAACGGCGACAAGACGCACGCTGACTTCGACATTGGCGGCTTCAAGGTGCTGCAGTCCACCGCGTCAACCGCTGAGATCGGCTCCAAGATGATCTTCGAGGATGACGGGCCAAGCATCAGCACCACCGGCACCGAGCCAACACTGACGGTCGACGAGTCGGTGCTGGCGACCAACGATACCAAGAGCTTTGCGCCTAACTTCACTTCGGCGTTTGGTGTTGACGGCGCGGGTACGCTGACCTATGCGCTGGGCGTGGTGGCGGGCGGCTCCGGGCTGACCGACACGGCCACCGGTGAAGCGGTCAACCTGTCGCTCAACGGTACAGTGGTGGAGGGCCGCACAGCCACCACCAACCAACTGGTGTTCACCGTCAGCGTCGCCGCCAATGGCGACGTCACCCTCGACCAGATCCGCGCCGTGGTGCATCCCGACGCGACCAATCCGGATGACTCTAAGACGCTGACCTCGGACAGCCTGGTGACGCTAACCGCGACCAAGACCGATGGGGACGGCGACAGCGTCCATGCCACGCTCAACATCGGGCAGAACCTGGTGTTCAAGGACGACGGACCCAGCATCAGCACCACCGGCACGGAGCCCACGCTGACGGTGGACGAAACAGTGCTGGCGACCAACGATACCCAGAGCTTTGCCGCCAACTTCAGCTCGGCGTTTGGCGCTGACGGTGCAGGTACGCTGACCTATGCGCTGGGCGTGGTCGCGGGTGGCTCCGGGCTGGTGGACACGGCCACGGGCCAAGCGGTGAACCTGTCGGTTAACGGCGGCGTGGTGGAAGGCCGCACGGCCGCAAGCAACGATCTGGTGTTCACGGTCAGTGTGGCCGCCAATGGCGACGTCACCCTCGACCAGCTCCGCGCTGTTGTGCATCCCAACACGACCAATCCGGATGATTCGAAGACCCTGACTGCGGACAACCTGGTGACGCTGACGGCGACCAAGACCGACAAGGACGGCGACAGCGCCCAGGCCACCCTCAACATCGGGCAGAACCTGGTGTTCAAGGATGACGGGCCGAGCATCAGCACCACCGGCACGGAACCAACGTTGACGGTCGACGAAACGGTGCTGGCGACCAACGATACCAAGAGCTTTGCCGCCAACTTCACCTCGGCGTTTGGCGCTGACGGTGCGGGTACGCTGACCTATGCGCTGGGTGTGGTGGCGGGTGCCTCCGGGCTGACCGACACCGCCACCGGCCAAGTAGTGAATTTGTCGGTTAACGGCGGCGTGGTGGAAGGCCGCACGGCCGCGAGCAACGACCTGGTGTTCACGGTCAGCGTCGCCGCCAATGGTGACGTCACCCTCGACCAACTCCGCGCCGTGGTGCATCCCAACACGACCAATCCCGATGATTCGAAAACGCTGACGTCGGACAGCCTGGTAACCCTGACGGCGACCAAAACCGACAAGGACGGCGACAGCGCCCAGGCTACCCTGAACATCGGGCAGAACCTGGTGTTCAAGGACGACGGGCCAAGTATCAGCACCACTGGTACGGAACCGACGCTGACGGTAGACGAAACGGTGTTGGCGACCAACGACACCAAGAGCTTTGCCGCCAACTTCACCTCGGCGTTTGGCGCCGACGGTGCGGGCACCCTGACCTATGCGCTGGGCGTGGTCGCGGGAGGCTCCGGGCTGACGGATACGGCCACGGGCCAGGCAGTCAACCTGTCGCTCAACGGCGGCGTGGTGGAAGGCCACACAGCGATTAGCAACGACCTGGTGTTCACGGTCAGCGTCGCCGCCAATGGCGACGTCACCCTCGACCAGATCCGCGCTGTGGTGCATTCCGTCACGACTAACCCCGATGACTCGACGAGCCTGACCTCGGACGATCTGGTGACCCTGACGGCAACCAAGACCGACAAGGACGGCGACAGCGCCCAGGCAACGCTCAACATCGGGCAGAACCTGGTGTTCAAGGATGACGGGCCAAGCATCAGCACCACCGGCACGGAACCTACGTTGACGGTGGACGAAACGGTGCTGGCGACCAACGATACCAAGAGCTTTGCCGCCAACTTCAGCTCGGCGTTTGGCGCTGATGGCGCCGGCACCCTGACCTATGCACTGGGCGTGGTCGCCGGTGGCTCCGGGCTGACCGATACGGCCACCGGTGAGGCAGTCAACCTGTCGCTCAACGGCGGCGTGGTGGAAGGCCGCACGGCCACCACCAGCCAGTTGGTGTTCACGGTCAGCGTCGCCGCTAATGGCGACGTCACCCTCGACCAGATCCGCGCCGTGGTGCATCCCGATGCGACCAATCCGGATGATTCGAAGACCCTGACCTCGGACAGCCTGGTGACGCTGACGGCGACCAAGACCGATGGGGACGGCGACAGCGCCCAAGCAACGCTCAACATCGGACAGAACCTGGTGTTCAAGGATGACGCCCCCAGCATCAGCACCACCGGCACGGAACCGACGCTGACGGTGGACGAAACGGTGTTGGCGACCAACGATACCAAGAGCTTTGCCGCCAACTTCAGTTCGGCGTTTGGCGCCGATGGCGCCGGCACGCTGACCTACGCGCTGGGCGTGGTGGTGGGTGCCTCCGGGCTGACCGATACGGCCACCGGTGAGGCAGTCAACCTGTCGCTCAACGGTGGCGTGGTCGAAGGCCGAACGGCCACCACCAACCTGCTGGTGTTCACCGCTAGCGTCGCCGCCAATGGTGAGGTCACCCTCGACCAGATCCGCGCCGTGGTGCATCCCAACACGGCCAATCCCGATGATTCGAAGACCCTGACTGCGGATAATCTGGTGACGCTGACCGCGACCATCACCGACAAGGACGGCGACAGCACCCAGGCGACCCTCAACATCGGCCAGAACCTGGTATTCAAGGACGACGGACCGAACATCAGCACCACCGGTACGGAGCCGACACTGACGGTCGACGAGACGGTGCTGGCGACCAACGATACCAAGAGCTTCGCGGCTAACTTCACCTCCGCGTTTGGCGCCGATGGCGCCGGCACGCTGACCTATGCACTGGGCGTGGTGGTGGGGGCCTCCGGGCTGACCGACACGGCCAGCGGCCAGGCGGTGAACCTGTCGCTCAACGGCGGCGTGGTCGAAGGCCGCACGGCCACCAGCAACTTGCTGGTGTTCACGGCCAGCGTCGCCGCCAACGGCGACGTCACCCTCGACCAGCTCCGCGCGGTGGTGCATCCCAACGCCAGCAATCCCGATGATTCGACGACGCTGTCGGCGGACAACCTGGTGACGCTGATAGCGACCAAGACCGATGGGGACGGCGACAGCGCCCAGGCCACCCTGAACATCGGGCAGAACCTGGTGTTCAAGGACGATGGCCCTACACTTGCCTTCGGCAACCTGATCGGGACCGGTAGCATCCTTCCACAACAAGGGTACTGGGATCATTCGAACGGAGCCGACGGACTGGGGGCAACCGGGCTGGATATTTCGTTGGTGAATAACCAATTCACCCTCGTCCGGCCAGACAACACGACCACCACCGGGACCGGTACGCTCACCGAGCAGTCGCCTTCACCGGACGTCAATGGCGCGTTCCACTTCGCAGGGACGTTGACCGGTGATTTCGACAACAACGCCGCCACCGCGAATACCAGCGTCGACTACACGCTGACCGCCTATAGCAATGGCACCTATACACTGGACCTGGTGCAAGGCTTCAGTTCGACGATCGTGCTCAGCAGTGCCGATGGCTCGCTCAGTGCTGGCGGCCCGGATCCGGTGCGCACCTTGCTGATCCCGGCGCAGAATCCGCCGACTATTCCTTCACCCTCCGAGGAGATTGTGTTCTTTTCCGCCAAAGCAACGGCGTCGACTGCGGACATCCTGACCGGCATCGGGGTCGGGAAACCCGACCCCACCGAAGCCCAGCTACAGACCACCCCCCTGCCCTCGTACATCGACTCGGCGGCCATGAACGTCAGCACGTCCGGCATCGGCGTCGGCAATAACATTCTCCAGGGAGACAGCCTCGCGGCCATCAGCAACGCCGATGAAAGTTTCGTGATCAATCCGGAGAGCCTGCTGACGGGGATGAAAGTCTTCATCGACAACTCCGTGGGGGGGTACAACACGGCGACCGAGGACCTGTACTACAGGATCTACTACGAGGATGGCTCGACCTCGAACCTCACCGAGGTGAACACCGTGACGCCGGAGGCCGGCGGACAAGTGTCCTTCCTCGTTCAGAAGCAAGGCTCGCTGCTGATTGACGCGGTTCAACTCACGATGGGCCGAGGCGATGTCAAGATCCCGGTGATCCAGTTCATTCAGCAGACCGAGAACCTGGCCAGCGATGTCAAGCTGGCGTTCAACGCGACGCTGACGGACAAGGATGGGGACTCGGCGACGAGTGCGTTCGACGCCAACCTGTTCGCCAACGACTTGGGCACCACCTTCGACTTCACGCTGGCTGGCACGGCCGGTGAGCGGGATGCCTTCAACGTCGATTTGTCATTCACCCAAAACAAGTACCAGATCACCGGCTTCGATGCGAGCGCAGGCCTGCGCGACACACTGGTGCTCAACGGCGACCAGAGCTCCGTTGCCCAGATCGACAACAGCGGCGCAAACAGCATCGTGACGGTTACCGAAACGGGCGGACAAATAACCACCATCACCCTGGTCGGGGTCGATCTGCTGAGTACTGACATTGTCCATGGCAGCGCCTGAGGCAGCGCGCGCGTAAAAGAATGCGAGGGTGGCGTAGAAGCCACCCTCGCATGCCTTACAGGTCAAATATGGGATTCACGAACGGCGACACAGTGACGGCCTGGGCGCCCCAAAGAAATTCAATGCAGTTCCACCCAAGTGGACTCGGGCGGTTCTTCGTTGTTGGTGAGCCCGTGCTTCTGTGCATATATCAGCAAGTCGATCCGGTTAACGAGATTAAGCTTTTGATAAATGTTACTGAGGTGGTTGTGCACGGTGTGCTCGCTGATACCCAGGCGCCCGGCGATGCACATGTATTTGGCAGACGGATCCCCCACGATGGCGCGAATCAGTTCTCTTTCACGCAGGGTCAACCGCGCCTGTTTCGCCTGCTCCGAATTGCATTTCAAAGGTATATGCCCGGTCGCGGCATAGTCGGAAAGCCCACCGACCCAGGCTCTACCCAGCCCGATGTCACGATGGTGGACCTGGATGATGGCTCGGATGATCGATTCTGTCGGGTCTTCCGCCAGCACGACGCCGCGTGCGCCCGCCTCTATCGCCTGGGCAACAGGGACGGTTTCGTACAGACTCTTGAGCACTAGGACTTTCATTTCGGCGCTATGGGCGAGCCCCGCGACGACCGCCAATGGGTTCAGCGCATCCGGAAAGAAACTGAAAAAAATGACATCGGGACGCAACTGATCGGCAAGATCCAGCGCTTTGGTATAGGTGGTGGCCTGCCCGCTCACTTCCATCTGAGGCTTGCGGGCATTGATCAAGTCTTGAAGGCCCATAAGAACAAGGGGACGACAGTCGATCAGCATCACGCTTATTGGTTTTATTTGGGTCGTCATTACCGTCCTGACTCCCTTGAAAAATGCACGATGGCCTCCACCCGTTGGCCTTCCTGGATCAGCAACTCAATCACCTGGCCACCACGATTGAAGGACAGATGCGAGCGCCGACAGGCCTTGACAGTGCCCGCCCGGTATTAGCCTTTGGGACACTTCCACCCGTTGCACCGGCAGGGATTGCGGACGTTCCCAGAAGCCGGGCAAAAGCCATCGAAACAACAGAAATAGGAATAATCATCAATAGTTTGCGTTTGATGATGTGCTCCTTCGAACCGCTCAACTGAGTCTAGGCCAGCCCGGCGCACTGCCAGCCTAGCCATTTGCCAGTCGTCGACTTAGCCTCATACAGGTAGCCCGGTCGACGTACCCAAGGGCGCCCTCCCCCCTAGAAAATCAAGGTCTTAGGCTCGCCGCCGACGACCTGCGGTCACAGCCTGACCCGATCAAAATCGTCAATTAACCGACGAGTGGCGCACAACAAAGCATGACAATAAAACAATCGTCAATTTACCGGCGAAACCTGCCTCGCAGAGCCACCCACAAGCCGGCCCCAGGCCCGTGGGGCAGGCACTGAAAAACCAGTCTGGCTGGAGGGTATACAACGTCGGTATTGCAGGCAGGATCAGGGGGATGTGAGTTTTTTGCTGGAGCTGCCGGGGCTCAACCAGGCATTGACGTTTTCGACACTCTCGACAGGCGGCTTGCCCGCCCAGCGATTGAGCGTGAAGACATTGGTGACGAAGTCGTATTGCGTCTTGAGCAGATCACGACGAGCCCGGAATTCGTTGCGTACGCTGGTCAGTACATCGACGGCATTGACCATTCCGTAACTGAGTCCTTTTTCTGCCGCCACTCTGGACAGCTGTGCCGAGGCCAAAGCATGCCGGCTCGCACTGATCTTCTCTGCGCTCGAGTTGGCGGTCAGGTAAGCAGTGGTGATCTCCTTGACCACCTGGCGCTGGACTGCTTCCAGCTGCTGCTCCGCCACAATCTGATCCTGGTAGAGCCCCCGCACCCGCGCCGAGGTTGAACCACCGCTGTATATCGGCACTTGCACGCCAATACCGGCGACATAGCTGTCGGTACGCGGCGCCAGGGAGTTGTTGTAGCCCTCGTTGGTCTGTTGCGCGCTCAGAGACAGGCTCACGGTCGGATAGTGCCCGCCCTTGCCGCCGCGCAACGCAGCGCCTGCGGCCTCGACACCACTTTCGTTGGCCTTGAGCGCCGGGTTTTGCGCTATACCCTCGCGGACCCACGTTTCAAGACTCTGCGTCGACACCTGTAGTTGCACGTCATCGCGAATCCGGTTGAGCTTCTCCTTGACCGGCCGGCCGACGATTTCCGCCAGTGCCTCGCGGGTGATACTGGCCTGGTTCTGGGCATCCAGTTCCTGCGCCACCAGCAAATCGACCCGGGCCTTGAGGTCGAGCTGATCGGTAATCAATGCCAGCTGCTTTTCGTACAACGCATTGACCCTGTCCAGGCTCTTTTGCGTGGTTTGACGCTCCGCCTTTACCAACTCCAGTTCATCCTCGGCCGCCAACGCGGCGAAGTAACGCTGGGCCAAATCCACTGTGGCCTCGGCCTGGGCCTCCTGCGCTTCTGATTCGGTTTGCTTGGCCAGGCTTTTGAATCTTTGGTAGTTCTCCCACGCGGCCTTGTTGTAGAGGTACTGACGCAGCACCAGGCTGTAGATTTCGCTATCGTAACTGCGCTGTACCAGGTCGCTCTCCTGATGAATCCGGTTCTGCCCGGCGTTGAGCGATATCTGTGGTAACAGCGAGCCCAGGGCCTCGCGCTGATGTTCCTCGCCCGCCTTCGCTCGCGCATACGAGGCCAACACTCGCGGATCTTCCAGCCGGGCCTCGCGATACAACTGCATGAGATCAGTGGAATACGTCGAGGCACTGACCCCGGTCGGCTTTGCTTCAGTGGTTTGCGCCAGAACGGCACCCGCGGCAAACATGAACGCCCCGCCCAGCAGAACTGTCGACGCTCGCATGATCACTCCTCGATCAACGCTTGAGAGATGACATTGCGGGCCGGCTGCAGAAGGTATTGCAACAGCGTGCGTTGCCCCGTGATGATCAACACGTCCGCAGGCATCCCTGGCAGTAATTTGCGATCACCCAAGGCGCGCACACCGGCTTCGGTGACCCGGACCCGCGCCAGATAATAGGGAGTCCCGGTCTTTTCGTTGACCAGCCGGTCCGCCGAGACACTGATGACCTCGCCCTGGATCACCGGCGTGGTCGCACTGTTGAACGCGCCGAAACGGATATCGGCACGCTTGCCGATGGCGATGCGATCGATATCGACCGGCGCCACCTGGGCCTCTATGACCAGTTCAGAAACCGAGGGAACAATGTCCAGCAAAGGCGTCGCCGAGCGCACGACGCCGCCAATCGTGTGCACCGTCATGCCAATCACCATGCCCGATTCGGGTGCGCGGATGATGATATGGCTGAGCCGGTCCTCCAGGGCGGAAGCCTTCTCTTGCAGGTCGTAGATTTTGGTCTGGACATCGGCCAATTGTTTGGCGACATCGGCATTGAAGTCTTTATCGACTTGTAGAATCTGCAGCTGTGTTTCGTTGATCTGCAGGCGCGTCCTGGTGATGGTCGAACGATGGTCGGCCAATTCAGACTTGACCATTTCAAGCTTGCGCTGCTGCTCAAGCAGGCGTTGTTTGTCGACGAACCCTTGTGACAACATGTCTGTCAATTCAACGATTTCACCGCTGTAGGATTTATTCAGTTGGCTCTTGACCCCGATCATCGCCTCCAGCCCCTTGATCTGTTGATTCAACTGACCAATGCGCTCTTGCAGCACCGATATCTGGCCCAACCGTGACCCCCGTCGTGCG
The DNA here is from genome assembly GCF_059506005.1 of Pseudomonas sp. Pseusp18. Classification (NCBI taxonomy): domain Bacteria; kingdom Pseudomonadati; phylum Pseudomonadota; class Gammaproteobacteria; order Pseudomonadales; family Pseudomonadaceae; genus Pseudomonas; species Pseudomonas sp. Pseusp18. Next base: position 2,808,021 of record NZ_CP169240.1, on the reverse strand, counting down.
TTGAATACCTGGGTCTCGCCCTGGCGCGCCTCGGCACCTCGCAGACTATCGGCATCGGTCATGACGTCAAAGCCAATGACTGGCAGATTGTCCCGCTCAGCCTTGAGTCTTGCCTCCATGGCTCTGGCGGCAATGAGCTGGCTTCGGGTCATCTCGTATTCGGATCGCAGCTGGGCATCATCGAGAATAATCAGCGGGTCATCCTGCTTGACGATGTCACCGTCATGGGCCAACACCTCTTTGACGATGCCACCTTCGAGGTGTTGTACCGTTTTCCGATAAGCCTGCACGGTGACCACACCAGGCGCGTAAGCCGCGCCATCGATCGGTGCGACCGCCGCCCAGGTGCCGAACACCCCGAAGGTCATCAATAAAATGCCAAAACCCAGGCGACGGATCTTTCGATCAGATACCGCCAGGTCGGCGAAGTTATCTGTTTGACGACTGAGCATCGTACTGTTCATCGGCATCACCCTTGCGAGTAGCCACCGAAGCCACGCTTGCGCCTGCTTGCGTGGCGTGCTTTTGTGCCCGCTGCGCGAGTTCGGCCAGCACTTGTTCGCGTGGTCCATAGAGACTGATGGCGCCATCACTCATCACCATCAGCCGGTCAAGTTGGGACACAATGTTGGTTCGGTGGGTAATCACAAAAACGGTTGCACCTGTCAGCTTGAGCTGCTGGATGGCCACCGCCAGGGCACGATCACCGACTTCGTCGAGATTGGAATTGGGCTCGTCGAGGATAATCAGCCGCGGGTTGCCATACAGGGCACGGGCCAGGCCGATGCGTTGGCGCTGCCCTCCCGACAGCATGACGCCATCGCTGCCAATGACGGTGTCATAGCCATCGGGCAACAGCAGAATCATTTCGTGAACGCCGGCAGACTTGGCCGCCAGAACGACTTTCTCGGAGTCGACCTCGGCGAAGCGGGCAATGTTCTCGCTGACGCTGCCTTCGAATAATTCAATGTCCTGGGGCAAGTAGCCTATGTACGGCCCAAGTTCATGTTTGTCCCACGCGCTGATGTCTGCGCCATCAAGCCGGACCACCCCATGCTGCGGCGCCCATACTCCCATCAGTGCCCTGGCCAGGGTGGACTTGCCCGCCGCACTTGGACCGATGATTCCGATAATGCTGCCGGCAGGTACGCTGAAACTCATATTTTTGATGATCGGGGTTTTCGAGCCAGGTGCCGCGACGATCAGATTCTCCACCTGCACATGCCCCTGAGGCGCAGGCAGTGTCATACGCTCGGGCTGAGCCTGTTGTTTGTCGAGGATGTCATTGAGACGGCGGTACTGCGAACGGGCCGCAATAAAGCCCTTCCAGCTGCCGATAATCAGATCGATGGGGGCCAAGGCGCGCCCTAGCAGCACGGACCCGGCAAACACCATGCCTGGCCCCACCTGGTGATCCACGGTCAGGTACGCCCCCAGCCCCAGGATCAGCGATTGCACCAGGATCCGGAAGGACCTGGAAAGCGTGCTGATGATGCCACCTCTGTCGCTCGCCCCGGACTGCAGCAACAGGACATTTCTCTGGCGACGCCCCCAACGGTCCATCAGGGTTTCAAGCATGCCCATGGACTCGATGACTTCAGCGTTGCGCAGATTTTTCGTGGTGTGGAGCGTCGCGCTGATATGTTCCTTGTTAGCCTGGGCAAGTGCCGGCCCCGTAAACCTCTCATTGAGAAACGCGAGAAATAACAACAACAACGCACTGCCCACCGCTACCCAGCCATACCAGGGATGGAACATGAACATTACAGCGACATAGATAGGTAACCAGGGCGCATCGAAAAAGGCGAACAATCCATTACCGGAGAGAAACTGTCTCAAGCCCGTCAAGTCGTTGAGCGACTGGGCCGAGGCATCCATGCCGCCACTTTCCAGCGCCCGTTTGAAACTGGCCTTATAGACCTGGCGCCCCAGCAACACATCCAGCCGGGTACTGACCCGAACCATGATGCGTGAACGCACCCATTCCAGGGAACCGAGTGTTACCACCAACCCGGTCATGATCAGCGTCAGCATCGCCAGGGTCGTCAGACTTCCGCTGGTGACCACTCGTCCATACACCTGAAGCATATAGAAGGTAGGAACGAGCATCAGCGCGTTGATGAAAAAGCTGAAAAAGCCAACAGAAACAAAGCTGTCTCTACAGGCTTTCAACGCTATTTTCAGACTGTTTTCAGGTGTGTTTCGCATGGAAACCCCTGCTCGAAAAGCCATACCTTGAGGAGCTTAGATCATGCCGAACGACTGTGCGCAGCCGTTGGCCAGATCGCCCCGGACAACGGGTTTCACCCCCGGGCTGGCGGTCTTTTCGACTGGATGCAAGTAAAGCGTCACCGACAAGATCCGTTCCGCCAGTACTTGTCCTATCCTTCCCTCCAACCCATCACTGCGGACATCGAAATGCCCAGCCCCGAATCCACCCTCCTCCAGAGCTGGCACCACAACGCCAAGCCCTGGATCGAGGCTATCCGCACCGGCACCATAGAAAGCCGACTCAAAGTCACCGACCAGGCAATCCTGCTGGCGATACTGGGCCGCCAACCCGAGCGCGTGCTCGACCTCGGCTGCGGCGAGGGCTGGCTGTTGCGTGCGCTGGCTGAACGGGCCATCGAGGCGGTCGGTGTGGATGGCGATGCGACACTGGTCGAGGCAGCGCAGGCGGCGGGCTCTTCGCGGGTGCATTTGGCGAGCTATGATGAGCTGGTAGAGGCGAAGGTGGACATCGGCAGCGACTACGACCTGATCTGCGCCAACTTCGCCCTGTTGCACCAGGACATCATCCCCCTGCTCGCCGCCATGAACGCCCTGCTCACCCCCGGTGGCGCGCTGGTGATCCAGACGCTGCATCCGTGGACCGCGGCGGCGGGCGACTATCAGGACGGTTGGCGGGAAGAAACCTTCGCCGGGTTCAAGGGGCAGTGGCAACCCATGCCGTGGTACTCGCGCACCATGTCCAGTTGGCTCAACGCCCTGGACATGGCCGGTTTTCGGCTGGCCGCCCTGCAGGAGCCGCAGCACCCGCAAAGTCCGGTGCCGCAGTCGTTGTTGTTGGTGGCTGAGCAAACGTCCGCATGATCGCCTGCCGCGCCCACTGCTGAAGCAATGTTGTTCACTTAAGCCATTTCAGCCGCGACGCATTCCTTGTAGCAGCTGCCGAGCTCGCGAGGCTGCGTTCGGCGGTAGCAGCTGTCGAGCTTGCGAGGCTGCGTTCGGCTGCGCAGTAGTCGTCAAACAAGACAATGCGGTGCGTCAGATACACCACGGTAGCCGGACTCACGACTGCTGCGCAGCCGAACGCAGCCTCGCAAGCTCGACAGCTGCTACAGATCGCCTTACGGCATAAGTGAATATGCATTGCACCGCTAAAGAGCTTTTTTATAGCTCCCAAGCATATTTTTAATAATTTTCCTCTTCCGATTGATGCCGCACTATCAAACCGCACTGAGCACCTCTGGTCCGGCTTTCCCGGATGAAAGCTTTTTTCATAACGATGCCGGCCCCAAGAGCCCGGCACGGTGGAACCTTATCGGCCTCTGGCCAGCACTGCCCGGCTTTACACCATTCTAAAAACCAGCTGTGGGAGCGTTCCATGTCTTTATCCTTACGTACCTGTGTTCCTATTTCCCTGGCCCTGTTGTGCACCGGCGTGCTCGCCGAGCCCCAGGCCCTGACCGTCATTTCGTTCGGCGGCGCCACCAAGCAGGCCCAGGACAAGGCCTATTTCCAACCCTTCAATGCAAGCGGTGCAGGACGCATCGTCGCCGGCGAATACAATGGCGAACTGTCGAAGATCAAGGCCATGGTCGATGTGGGCCATGCCACCTGGGATGTGGTCGAGGTGGAGAGTCCGGAACTGTTGCGTGGCTGTGATGCCGGCTTGTTCGAGCGGCTGGACAAGGCCAGTTTTGGCGACCAGGCCCAGTTCGTACCGGGGACCTTGACCGAGTGTGGTGTGGCCACCTACGTCTGGTCGATGGTCATGGCCTTCAACAAGGACAAGCTGGCCAAGACCCCGACTTCCTGGGCGGACTTCTGGAACGTCACCGACTTTCCGGGCAAGCGCGGCCTGCGCAAAGGCGCCAAGTACACCCTGGAAATCGCTCTGCTGGCCGATGGCGTCAAGCCTGACCAGCTCTACAAAGTGCTGGGCACCCCCGAGGGCGTGAACCGAGCCTTCGCCAAGCTCGACAAGATCAAGTCGAGCATCCAGTGGTGGGAGGCCGGAGCCCAACCAGCGCAGTGGTTGATCGCCGGTGACGTGGTGATGAGTGCCGCCTATAACGGTCGTATCGCCTCGGCGCAAAAAGAAGGCATGAACCTGAGCATCGTCTGGCCACAGAGCCTGTACGACCCGGAATACTGGGCCGTGGTCAAAGGGTCGCCGAACAAGGCCCTGGCCGAGCGTTTCATCGCGTTTGCCAGCCAGCCGCAAGCCCAGAAGGTTTTCTCGGAAAACATCCCTTACGGCCCAGTCCACCGCCAGGCCCTGGCGCTGCTGCCGGAGCCAGTACGTCAGCAATTGCCGACGGCCGAAGCCAACCTGGCCAAGGCCCGGTCGGTAGATGCGGAGTTCTGGGTGGACCACGGCGAGGAGTTGGAAGAACACTTCAATGCCTGGGCGGCGCGTTAGCCGCGACACACTCTCTGTAGCAGCTGCCGAGCCTGCGAGGCTGCGTTCGGCTGCGAAGCAGTCGTGAATCCGGCTGACGCGGTCTGCCTGACGCACCGTAAGTTCTGGTTTTACGACTGCTGCGCAGCCGAACGCAGCCTCGCCCCGGCTCGACAGCTGCTACGGATTAATCAATCAAGCCATCAAGAGCGCCCCACGGAACCTGTGACCGGTAGATTTCCCAGCAAGTTGAGCCCGGTACTCTTCACGAAAGCGTCATAGTCCATCGGTTTCTCGATGCGAGTTTCAGCGTTGGGCAGTACGTAAGCCCAGGCACGCTTGGACGATGCGTCGTAAACCAGTTTGAACAGGCGGGTCGGCACCCAGACCTTGTTGTCGCCGACGGTGCCGTGGCCTGAATCAAAGAGCGGGCCGGTAAAGACAAAGACATTGCCATCGGCTCGTTTGGCAAACTTTCTGACATCGGACTCGACCTTACTCCAGATCTTCCGGTTGTTGGTTGGGTCTTGCGGCACCATGTTCGACAGCGCAAAGGATTGGGCCATTGCATTGGGGTTCGGTGCATCGGCCGCCGGGGATTGATGGCCACGGTCCACGGCCGGATGTTGGCTACGGTAGTCGCTCAACTCTGCCCGCCCACTCTTGGGAATGCGTGGGTCCGGATAGAACTGGTTGGTGCGCTCCTCCCCTTTGGCATCCTGCAGCTGGGCGGCATTAAGGCGTTCGACCACTACCAGCGGCGTCTTGCTGGTTTGCGAGTACAGCACCGCGAAGTTGTCGGAACACAAGGCCAAGGGTTTCATTGTGGCAGGCACAGTGGCCATGTTGATCGGTTTCGCGGCCGGGAACAGATCCGCGCAGCCGTCAAACGATGGCTGTTTCTGTTTGTTTGAATAGAGTTCCAGCGCCGCGCTCTGGCTGATCGAGCCCGAGTGGGAGGTTTGTTGCTGATGCTGGGTGGGCGGCTTGATGAAATCCAGCAGACTGCGGGCTTGTGCCCCGGTCGAGAGCAAAACAAGGGCCGACAGCCCAACTGCAATTTTGCGTAGGTGCATGCTTTAAATCTTCGAATTGGATTGAGGGGTAAACGTACGGCGAGTCCCGATTCACTGGACCAGGTGGAGGCGGTTGCGGATTATATTGCGGTGAGCATGCTTTCACTGTCCTTGATCAAAATGCCGATACGGATCCGGTCGGCGCCGGGCAGTACGACCGCTGACGGTCGCGCGGGGTTTATTGACCATCACAAGTCACATTAGTGCTGAGCAGTGTTCACATTCTACTTGCCCATGCTCGTCGAACGGGCATGCCTAAGCGGGCTCTTTAGTCGGCGCGAAACGTTGTGCGTACTCCTTTGGACTCACCCCAATGCGTCGCACGAAGGCTTTTCTGAGCACGTCGACACTGTGGTAGCCGCATCGGCGCGCAACCTCCTCCATCGACCGTCTTCCCAGCTCTATTTGCCGACAGGCCGCTTCGACCCGGACGTCCTCGACGTACTTCGCAGGCGTTGTCTTGAACTCCCGCTGAAACATGCGAATCAAGGTCCTCACGCTGGTGGCGAGCCTGTCTGCAAGTATCTCAACCGTCAGCTCCGTATGCAGATGCTCACTGATCCATACGCATAACTCATCCAGGTTCGAACCTGTCGCATGCTGCGACTGGAGTGCAACGCTGAACTGTGCCTGGCCGCCTGGACGTCGCAGAAACAGAACCAGATTTTTCGCGACCTCCAAAGCGATGTCGTCACCCAAGTCTTCGCTGACCAATGCGAGCGCAAGATCGATTCCCGCCGATATGCCTGCCGAGGTGTACACGTTGCCGTCTTTGATCCAGATCGGGTCGGGGTCCACCTGCACACTGGGATAGCGATCGGCCAGGCTGCGTGCCATCCGCCAGTGGGTTGTTGCCTTTCGACCATCCAGAAGCCCTGTTTCGGCCAAGGGGAAGGCTCCGACACAGATCGAACACACACGCCTGACATCTCTGGCTCGCGTGCGGATCCACTCGATGGCCGTCTGATCCAGATGATCCATGGCTTTCCAGCCCGACGTCACGATCAAGGTGTCGATGGGCTTGTTATCAAGACGCTCCTGTTCAAGCGTCTTGTGCGCCATAAGCGCGATGCCGGTGCTGCTCTCCAAGTGTTCATTGGCACCCGCACAAACGAGTTCGAGTGCGTAGGGAGCAGAGTCACCGCGGTGCAGATTGTTCGCATAGGCAAACACCTCTGCCGGGCCGATCACATCAAGCGAATCCACGGGCGGCAAACCCAGAATCACCACTCGCTTTTGCGCCACGCCAACAAAGGAATGGATTGATTTCTTTGTTTTTCTCACAGCGATCTCCCGCACTGAGTGGCTACGCATATTGGCACAAATCATCTGTAAATAGTCAATTTTGCCAATAGCGACTACTTAGAATGAACTGCAAGCCAACTTAATCCCCGGAAGCAAACATGAGTACCCCAGTCATCATCGGCGGCTTCAGCGCTCCAGACTCTGAACTCGCTCGCAAGGCCGCCTTCCTCGTCGAACGCGTTCACACGACAGTGTTCCTGCACCATGTGCATCGCACCTGGTGGTTTGCCGAATTCCTAGGCCAGCAGCGAGGCCTGAAATACGACCGCGAGGCGGTCTATCTCGCCGCACTGCTGCACGACCTGGGGCTGACGTACGAGTTTGCGGCCGACCAACGTTTTGAGGTCGACGGCGCCGACGCTGCCAGCCGCTTCCTGTTGGAAAACGGTTACCCGGAATCGAAAGCCGAGCTGGTTTGGGATGCAATCGCCCTTCACTCCAGCGCCGGCATCGCCGACCGCAAACAGCCAGAGATCGCCTTGATCTACATGGGCGCCCATGTCGACGTGATGGGATTACGGCTGGAGGAAATCACTCCGTCGCTGGTCGACGATACGCTGGCCCTCTACCCCCGCATTGGCATGAAAGCCGCGTTTACCCAAGCGGTCGCTGAAGTGGCCAGGAAGAAACCTCACACCGCGATTGGCACTGGGCTCGCTGACGTCGGACGTCGTCATGTGCACGGGTTCGATTGCCCGAATGTGTGCGACCTGATTGATCACGCTCCTTTCGATAGCTGACGGCGGTGCGCTACTGCGCAACCTTCTGGAATGGGTAACGCCTGATATGTGATATCGGCGCGAGCAATGTGTGTTCCTTTACTTTGGAGTATTCACCATGCAGCAACGTAAATACCTCGTCACCGGCGCTACGGGAAAAACGGGCGTCTACACCATTCGCCACCTTCTCAACGGAGGTCATGCAGTTCGGGCTTTTGTGCACCAGGAGGACGAACGCAGCGCAGCGCTCCAGAGCGAGGGCGCCGAAATATTCGTTGGCGACCTCCTTGAACATGACGACATCATTCGTGCGATGGAGGGGGTCACAGGCGCCTACCTGTGCTATCCCGTGCGCCCTGGCTACATTCAGGCGACCGCCTATTTTGCCGATGCCGCCCGGCGAGCCGGCGTCGAGGTCGTGGTGGAAATGTCGCAGATTTCCGCTCGGGAAGATTCATTGAGTCACGCCGCGCGCGACCACTGGATCGCGGAGCGCGTACTCGACTGGTCTGGAGTGCCCACAGTCCATATCCGCCCGACGTTCTTTTCCGAGTGGCTGATCTTTCCGTGGGTGCTTGATCAGATCGTGAAGGAGAACAAGATCACGCTGCCATACGGCACCGGCCGACATGCCCCCATCGCCGCTGAAGACCAGGCGCGACTGATCGCCGCCGTTCTCACGCAACCGTCTGGCCATATCGGGAAAACCTACCCGCTGTACGGCCCTGTCGAGCTGAGTCATCAAGAGATTGCTGACGAAATCAGCGGCATCGTAGGCCGCACCATCACCTACAGCCCTTCGACCCTGGAAGAGTATCGCCAGCATCTGGAGACCTACGATTTGCCGGAGTTTGTGATCCAGCACTTCCTTGCAGTCGCGGTCGATTACCAGAATGGGATCTTTAGCGGTGAGGACGGGGTTATCAGCGAAATCACCGGGCAAGCGCCTCAAACGGTGGGTGACTTCGTGCGCGCAAACCGGCAAGCGTTCGAGGGGTGATCATGATGGGCGTATGCGCCTGGTCTTGTAGACAGGCGCGTATGCCGCTTTTCACTTAGCATCCAATAATCATCCATTCATTTTCAGGGAGTGTCTGATGAACCCGAAAATAGAGCTGTATGGCGCGCCTACCGGCAACAGTCTGAGGGCTGCAATAGCCTTGGAGGAAGCAGGTATCCCCTACACCGCACGAAGACTGAACTTGCAGGCAAATGAGCAACGCGACTTGTCGTACCTGGCGCTTAATCCGGCAGGAAAAGTCCCAACCCTGGTCGACCATTCATCGACACCACCGCTGGTCATTAACCAATCGAACGCAATCATTCAGTTCGCTGATGCAAAAGCTCCGGGTCGGCTCGCACCAGCGCATCGTGGACCAAAACGCGACCGGGTGTTTGATCGTTATTTCTTTTTCGTAACGGACGTCATCGGGCCCAGTCATGCTGCATTTTCCCTGCGCCAGGCAGGATTTAATGATGCGGCCACAGTTATCGATCAACGCGTCATTGAACAACTCGTCTACGCAGAACGGTTTCTTACCGACGACTTTATGGCCGGAGATCAGTTCTCCATGGCGGACATCTCCGCTTTTACCATTGCAGCATCATTTCGTGATCGGCTGGATTGGGCAGTGCTTTCACGCTTATCACGCTGGTTCGACGCGATCGAAGCCAGGCCCGCCGTACAGCGAGGATTGAAAGTGTTCCAGAATCACTGAGCGCTACTGCGCAGACCTTATTGTGTGCGCTAAAGATGGGCATGGCAGCTCGCATCCTGCCCGAGGTCTGAGCCCCGGACATGCGAATATCGTATGTATCACAAGAATGGCAGCGTTCTATAAGGGCTCTGCTGTCTGGATAAGCGAGTTCAACACCAGTTTTATTTCAGAGGCCGGGTCTTTATGCCCTTGCAGTATCAAACCTTCCGACAAAGCGGTGAAGGTCCTTGCAAGAGCGGCATTCGCCAAAGGAGGCTTCTTGCCTGCATGATTAAATATGATGGTTATCAACTTACCCAAGGCTTCACTATTTTCCTGATGCAGATCGTAGTAATGCGTTGAGAACTCTTCATCACGCAAGGCGATCAGTTGCAACTCAGCATCAAGAATCGCGCAACTGGTATTATTTTTAAGCGTGTCAATATAGGCATTCAATCCATGGGTCAGCTCTTCCGATGAATACCCTGAAGTCAGGGTGACACTCAATCGATCGATCTCAACTCTCTTGAATCTCTGAGTCAACTGCAGAAGCAAGTCCGACTTACTTGTAAAGTTTGAAAAGAAGGCCCCCTTCGAAAAGCCGGCGTCCTCGGAAATAGCGTTGACACTGGTGGCGTGAAAACCTTTTCTCACCATAAGGTCAGTGGCGGTATCGAATAACTTATCCCTTGTTACTTGCTGACTTTCTTCTCGACCTAATCTCTTTTTAATCACGCCTTCGGCTCCTTTGGCCAAACAAATCTATTTGTAACTGGATGCAACGGATCTGCCACTCACTGCGCAAACCTGTTTTAACTATCATATCTTATACTAAGCCCTCTTAATCACTTTGCGTTTAAACTTTTAAGGAGTGCCATGTAAATGCCATGTATTGGGCCCCGCACGTTCAGGCGCCTTGGTATCCAGCCTGACGCGTGCCCCTGATGAATCCAGTCAGCCAGGGTGTCTTTTGACTCCCCCCAGAAGGCAGGCGACGGACGGCGAAAATGTCTTGCGATGACCTCGATCCGCTCGATTCAGGTGAATGTCTGTTGTCGACAACGCTCTAAACCGCAGGATTTTCGTGTTTCAGGTCGGGTTCAAGGACGTCGACCTTGTGGCGACTGTTAAATACCGCTTGATTTCCAGATACCGAATGGTTTTTACTTGCCGCCGTTGACGCCCCCCCGCCTGATCAAAGCATCGAGCGCGGTGACATCAATCTCAATGCAGTAGCAGGTTACCCCACAGGAGCTGGATTTTAATGGAATATGCCTTTGTTACAGGCGCTACAGGCCTGCTCGGCAATAATGTGGTTCATGCGCTTTTAAAGCGAAACATCAAAGTAAAAGCACTGGTCCGCTCCGTCGAAAAAGCCAAGAAGCAGTTCGGCAATCTGCCTGTCGAATTTGTCGAAGGCGACATGCTCAATGTCGACGCCTTCAGCCATGCCTTGCAAGGCTGTGATGCCTTGTTTCATACGGCCGCCTATTTCCGCGATAGTTACAAAGGTGGAAAGCACTGGCAGAAACTGTATGACACTAACGTGACCGGTACCGAGCGCCTGTTGCAGGCCGCTTATGCCGCAGGCATTCGTCGTGCAGTCCATACCTCCTCCATTGCCGTCTTGAAGGGCGATAAAGATCAGGTGATCGATGAAACCATGTCTCGCAGTGAATCGGAGGCTGACGATTACTACCTGAGTAAAATATTGTCTGAACAGAAAGTTCAGGAATTCCTGGCACGGCACCCGGACATGTTCGTTGCCATGGTATTGCCTGGCTGGATGTTTGGCCCTGGGGACATCGGCCCGACCTCATCAGGACAGTTCCTGCTCGACTTTGTCGGAAAAAAATTGCCCGGCGTACTGCCTGGAAGTTTTTCCGTTGTCGATGCCAGGGATGTAGCAGAGCATCAACTCGCGGCGATCACACGCGGCCGATCCGGAGAACGCTACCTGGCAGCCGGTAATCACATGGACATGAAAAGCATTTTCCAGGCGCTCTCCAGTGTCAGCGGCGTAAAAGCGCCGGAGCGCAAAGTGCCACTGTTCATGCTGCGTATAATTGCCTTGATCTATGAAGGTTATTACCGAATCACGAAAAAGCCGGTGCTCATCAGTACTTCCACTGTCAAACTCATGGAACAAGAGCAAGGGCGCACCCATTTCAGCCACAACAAAAGCCTGAAAGAATTGCAGTGCAAGTTTCGCCCCGTGACGGAAACATTGACCGATACCCTGGATTGGTATCGGAAAAATAACTACATTGATGCTTAATTGAAACAATTTATATATAGCCTGCCTCTGTAGTACTTTTTTGTCTGACCATAAATTCAAGGATTGAGAGAGGTTGGTAAATGAAAAGCCTTTCATCTAAAGAAGGTTTTCTGCATCGGTTCGTCGGTTTTTCAGAGTCGTTCCCCGAGCACATTGCTATCAGGAATCTGGACGCGGAAGAAGATACCGTCACTTACCGTGAGTTGCGTATAAAGGCTGAAGAGTGCAATGGCGCACTCTCAGCATTAAATGTATTGCCTGGCGACAAAGTAGCGCTCGTTCTACCCAATGGGGTGGAATTCATCGCTTACTATTTGGCGATCATCGGTCGCGGTGCGGTTCCGGTCATTCTCAACTACAAACTGACGCCATTCGAAATGAACAGCGTCATCAGCATCGCCAGACCGACGCTGGTAGTGACCACCGAAACGCTATTCGAGCAGCATAGCGAGACATTTCAACCTGCCTGCGGCGTTAAGCACTCCTTGGTGTTGAACGCCGCAAGCGAGCCGTCACCGCCCCTGCCCGACAACGCAACGGCAGACTCTCGGCTTCCCCGACAGACCGAGCCCTTGTTACTGCCCGAAGGCAATCCGATTGTCTCGGTACAGTTCACCTACCGGGGCATCGGTAAACCGCTGGCCGTTTCTCACCGCTACCTTGACCTGACGCAATCGAGTGATGGCCTGCATGAGCAGTTTCATCTTCAAGGTGTCGGTTCCGTTCATCTGGTGACGCTGCCGCTGTACGCCATCTTCGGCCTGTCGGTGATGATGGTTTTCCCCTTGAGCGTGGGCGCCACACTGTTAATGACTAACACCCTGCTCAACAGGGATCTGGCAGAAGTCTTGTCCCAGCATAAGGTCACCTTTGCCTGCCTGGTGCCCGACGTCATTCGCTACTTCAATACACGACTGGCCAAACGCAAGGGCGCGCTGTTGCCGTTGCACCCTCACCTGATGATTTATTCGGGTGGCAGCCATTTACCCGCAGACGAAGCCGAGAAGCTGGGAAGGCTGCTGGGGTGCAATCCGGTGCTGCAAGGCTATGGATTGACCGAGAGCATGCCGGTGATTGTCCAGAGCTCGATTGGCAAGGTCCATCGCGGCGCCATGGGACAACCGATCAGAGGCGTAGAACTAAGGGTCGTCGATGCCGAAGGGCGGGATGTCGCACCTGGACGCATTGGCGAACTGCTGATTCGCGGCTCGATGGTGATTGACGGCTATAACGATGCAGAGGACGCCAATGCCCGGTTCTTCCGTGATGGTTGGCTACACACGGGTGATCTGGTCTGGCGGGACGACGACGGGCATGTGTTCTTCTATTGCCAACGCCTGCGAATCTCGAAGATCAAAGCGCAAATGGTCGACCTGACTGAAATCGAATCCATTGCCCTGAAGCACCCGGACGTGGTGCGCGCGAAAGCTTACATCGTCCCGGACAACAAGGAAGTCAACGTACTGCACCTGTGCGTTGAAGGAGGCGGCGACCTGACCCAGAGCGCTGTCTCTACCCTGCTCTCGCGCTACCTCTCGGGCTTCAAGTTGCCCAAAACCATCGAGATCATCTCTCTCAAGGAAGAGATTCATGCAAGCTAATGGCACACAACCGGTACTGGCCGTGTTTGACTTTGACGGCACATTGACCGACAGACATACGTTCTGGCGCTACATGCGTTATATCGTGGGAACCCGATCGTTCTGGCTCAGGATCATTCCCCTGCTGCCCAAAATGCTCAGTGTAATCGTTGGCATCACGCCATTGATGCAAGCCCGACTGGCATTCATTGCCTGCTATCTGGGCGGTCTGTCCGTTGAGCAAGAACGCGAGCATGCCAAGTATTTCATCAGCGAGCTGCTACCGCTCTGGCTCAGGCCCGAGGCCCTGCGCCGGCTGCAATGGCATCAGTCCATGGGGCATGTCACTGCGCTGGTCAGCAACTCGCCGGAAAACTACCTGATTCCCTGGGGTCAGGCAGCAGGGTTTGACTATGTCTGCGGCACCCGCCTGGCGACTGCGAAGAACAAACTGACCGGCGGAATATCAGGTACCAACTGTGTTGAGAGAGAGAAAGTCACACGGCTCAAGGGCTGCCTGAGCAACCTTGATGACTTTTACATTTATGCCTACGGGGATTCATCCGGTGACGATGCCCTGCTCGGCATTGCCAACTCTCCCTTCTACAGAAACTGGTACTAACCGATGAACACTCTGAGCACTTTGGCCCCCAAGCACTTCAGCCAACCCGGTAATACCCCGACAGTCATGATCGTAGGCGCCGGCCCGATTGGCCTGTCCCTGGCAATCATGCTGAAAAAGTGGGGCGTCTCTTTTCGCATTATTGAAAAGAATGCCGGTCCCTCGACCGCTACCAAAGCGATGGCCATCCACTCCAGAACCTTGGAAATTTTCCGAGATCTGGGAGTTGCCGATCAGGCCATCAGCGACGGATTCACTATCAACCAGTTTTCGGTGCAATCGAACGCCAAACGGGTGCTGAACTACAACTTCTCCTACCTGGACGCCACCTATCCCCTGCTCCTCAGCCTGCCACAGCCGCAGACAGAGAAGATTCTGCTTGAGCGACTGAACAAGTTGGGAGCAGATGTTGAATGGAATACCGAGCTGGTCGATATAGAAAACCAGCCGGGCTCAGTGCAGATGACGCTTCATCATGCGGACGGCAGCGCCGAATCCTTTTCCAGCCGCTGGGTGGTCGCGTGCGACGGTGCTCGCAGCAATATCAGAAAACGTCTTGATATGACCTTCGAAGGATCGTCCTACGACCGCTTCTTCATGCTCGCCGATGCCGATATCGAGTGGTCTGGAAGTAAGGACGAAGGCGCTTTCTTCCTGGGTGCACAGGACGGTTATGTCGCGGTCGCGCCGATCAGCGCTCAATCCCGTTATCGACTTTTCATCGAGATGCCCTACAACCTGCCGCCAGAAGGTGAGCGCCCCTCCTTGAGCCTGGAGAACTTTCAGCGGTTGTGCGAAGGACGCGGGCAAAAGATGACGCTGTCCAATATTTCATCGACCACCATCGCCTCTTTCCAACATCGCCGCGTGCAGTCGTTGCAGCAAGGCTCTGTGTTTCTGGTGGGCGACTCGGCTCATATCGGCAGCCCGATCGGTGGCCAATGGATGAACCTGGGGGTTTCCGAGGCCTATAACCTGGCGTGGAAAATGGCCTATGTCGATCAGGGCCTGGCTGATCCATCGTTGCTGGAAAGCTACAACGAAGAGCGCTACCCGGTGGCCCTGGAAGTCGAGAACACGGCACATCGACTGACCGGACTGATTACCGTCAAGCATCGCGCCCTCGTTTGGCTGCGCGACAATGTTCTGCCACTGATAAGCAACCGGCGCAAGGTTCAGCGCAAACTGCCGTCGATGATTTCCGGTCATCAGTACCACTACGGCAAGAGTGATTACATCCAGGAATCGCTGACGAAAAAGCAGCGCATGAATTGGGATAAAAAAGGCAAGAAACCTGAATTCCAGACGTCGGTGCCTCGCGCCGGACAACTGGCTCCCGATGTCGAGTTGTGGCAACTGCAAGGTATGCCGCCAAAGCGCTTGATCGACTTGTTCCACGGAACGTTCACGCTGTTGATTTTCAGCGCAGCCGATCAGTTTTCCCCGTTGTTGCCGGGCTATTACTCGCTGGCCGAGTCGGTGGAGAAGGACTACCCGGGCATCAAGGCTTATTGCGTTATTGATGCCCTGAGCAGCGCCGAACTGCCTTCCTGGCACTCGACGTTGCTGGACCCCGATTGGCGGCTGCACAAGCGTTACCATGCCAAAGCGGGCACGTTGATGCTGATTCGTCCTGACGGCTACATCGCTTTCCAGGGAGCCGATGCAATAACGCTCTTCACTTATCTGAACGTAAGATCCGGGCTGCTCAAGGGAGCCAGAAAAACAACATCTTCCGAGATCGACGCAGTGGAACTCCAACTTTAAGTCGCTATATGGCTACTGCCAACTTGGTTCATTGATTCACACAAGGCCCAACCCTGGGCCAAGACTTGTTATTTCTTGTTTGTAGAAAACATATACCGACTTTGGTTAGGAGAACCTCATGCGCTTCCAACTCAACGATGTTGTGCAGGAATTCATCGTGTCCAATGGAAAAATAGCCAACAGCTATTTTTCTCTTTCAGAAAAAATCATTGATTCACTGTGCGAGTCCAATATCGCAAAAGAATCAATATTGATGCGTTTGCTGGAGCAGGCAGAATCCGTCACCGCGCATTACTTCAATGCTCACCAACAAGTCCTCGAGGGCGTTTATGCCAATGGGATTGAAGCCCCCGTCAATAAAAACCTTGCGGTGCTGGAGCCCGTACACTCGAACCCGGTAATACTGGAATCGACACCTGTTGCGGAACAAACACCCGCCCTCAACTACGGGCAATGGCTGCGCGCCGAAATAAGTACGGTCACAGGATTCAAAAAAGAACAAATCGACTTCGATCAAAGTTTCGAAAGCCTGGGGATCGACTCTCTCGGCATGGTCGATATTTTCGAATCCCTGGCCCAGCATTTCCCGGAAAAGAAAGAGCTCACCTCGCAGCTCTTCGATGCCCCCACTCCTACCGCCTTGCTGGCGCGGCTTGAAGCCGATCCGCAGGCACCTGCCGTGGATGTCGAAGCATGGGTACTGGAACAACTGGCAAATATCACCGGTTTTACGGTTGACCAGATCGACCAAAAACAAAGCTATGAAAGCCTGGGCCTGGACTCCCTCGTGCAGCTGGACTTCCTGGAGTCGGTCGTCGCATTGTGGCCGCAACTCAAGGCCAACAGCACTGAGCTGGCCAACGCCAAGTATCCGCAGGCAACAATCGCCCTGATTAAAGCCGCCCTGGCCGCCCCCGAGTCGACATCAACACCCGCTACCGAAGTGCAAGCACCTGCCACAACGGACGACCAAGGGCAGGCAAGCAACCTGCTTTTCAACTCCCTGTCCCCCCTGATCCCGGACGCGCCACAGTCGATCGACATTGAGACGCCCTTTGCACAGTTGGGACTCAACGGTTTTGCCCGAGAAGCACTCTGCCAATCAATGGCGCAACAGTGCTCTGCCAGCGAGTTTGCCGGTGAAGCACTGATGTCGCGTCGTACGCCGCAGGACGCCTTGTCGCTTCTGGCACGACTGAGCTGAAGCACTGAGCCGCTGTAAAAAAATGGCATGGAATCCGGGTGATCGGACAGATCACCCAGCATTTTGGCAATCAGGAGACAGGGTATGAATGGCGCGGTAACAACAGAGGGCGACTTTTGCTTCAGCGCAATGGCCGGCGAGTTTCCCGGGGCTCCGTCAACGGATGCGCTATGGCACTTGCTCTCGCAAGGACAGATCGCTCCGATCAATTCGATGCTGACCCGCTGGGAACTGGATAAGGCGTCAATCTATTCAGCGAAGACAGGTGAAAAGGATCGCGTTTACCTGGACAGTGCTTTTTGCCTGACCGATGACGCATCAACCCCTTCACGGCATGAAGGACGGCAGGTCGCCATCGGTAAGAAAGTACTGCAGACACTCCTCGCCCAGCTTGCCGGACAAGGCTCGACACTGATCAAGGAACGCACCGCATTGGTGGTCGCAACATCCTGGAGCGACGAGAGTTATTTCGTCACAGGCATGTCCGGAAAAACCGAAGCACCACAGGGCTACACGCCGGGTGAACAAGTGGCTGAACTGGCGGCGGCTTTTGCCTTCGGTGGCCCGGCGTTATCGGTCGACACCGCCTGTAGTTCGTTCCCCTATGCAATCGACATGGCTCAGGCCCTGGTCAATAGCGGACAGGCGGATAACGCGATTGTCATGGCTCTGAACACCGTGCTGCCACCGGCACTGTTTCTGGGGTTCTCGCAGTTGACCGCTTTTTCCGCCCGGGCCCAAATGCAGGCATTCGGTCAGGACGCTGACGGTATTGTGCCGGGCGAATGTGCAGTCGCCTTTTTGGTCGAACCTGTATCGCAGGCCCTGATTGCGCAGCGCCGCCCCCTGGGCGTTTTACGGGCATTGGGAATGTCCGCCGATGGCGCCGAAGGTTCAGTGTTTGCGCCTGGCAAACAGGCCCAGTACACGGCTTACCAGCGTGCCTATATCGGTCTTGATCCCAATGACGTGGACTACATCGAAACCCATGGCACCGGTACTCCGCTGGGTGATGCGACAGAGCTGGACTCGCTGAACAGCTTCTTCGCCCCCCATTGCACAGACGGCAAAAAAATCACCATCGGTTCGATCAAGTCCGTCATTGGCCACCCACTGGCCGCCGCTGGAGGCGCTTCGCTCGCCAAGGCGCTGATGATCTTGCGTCACAAAGGGATTCCACCTCAGCCCGACTACCGAACCAGCGCAAAAGTCGACGAGACCAGCCTGCGACTGGCCACAAAGCAGATACAGCCCCTCGCGGACCGGCAGTCGGCGATCCGTATAGGCATCTCGAGTTTTGGCTTTGGCGGCGCCAATGCGCATCTGGTGGTGGATGAATATATTCCCGATAACCGCCCTGCCGTCCCTCTAAGCGCCCCCGGCGTGTTGATGCTGGACCTCGCGATTGTCGAGGCTGAAGCAGCGATCGGCAGTCACGGTTCATTGCAGTCATTCAAGCAACAGCTCGATCGGCCGGCAGCGCCATCGGTCAGCTTCCCTTATGGGCGTTTCGTTGATTACTCCCCTGCCCCAGGTCAGCCGTTACTGGGCCAATTCCTGGCGCAGGATCGCGTCATTGATATCGACGGTTTCGGCATGGGCCCCAAACCTCTGGCCCATGTCGATCCGTTCAAGTTGTTGATCACCGATCGCGTCAATCATTTGCTGCGACGCCTGCCGGGTGTGGCCGGCTCACCCGGCACGGCGATGGTCATGTGCTGCAACATGGGTGGGGAACGCTTCAGCAATGCGTACAGCAGCGCTCACACCTTCTACTCCCAGGCTCAAGGCACGCCACCGGGCGTGGAAGTAGCGGACGTGGCAACCATGTTGCCAAACATGTTGTCCGGCTACCCGACGCAGATTTTTGACTTCAAGGGTTTCCATCAAACACTGGTCGGAACCCCGGGTCTGTTCTGGCAAACCTTGCTGGCATCGCAGCAATGGTTCAAGAACGGCATAACCACACTGTTGCTCGGTGCAGGGCGCTTTATCAGCGGTGAAATCGAGATCGAGCGCGCCCGACATTCAGCGACGGTGCAAGGTGAAGGACTGGGGCTGATTGCGCTGCGTCCCTATCAACCAGACGCCAGCGACAAACCTTTACTGGTGATCCGCGCGGCGGTTCTCGCCCATGCCGCGAACTCGCTGGAAGAGGCTTGCCAACTGCTGGGCAAAGAGCGGAGTCAATACCAGAACATTGAAGTCTGCGAGCTGCAACCTGAGGCGACTCATGCCAGTGGATCTCTGCAAGAGATTACCGGTTTCCTGGCTGAAGCCAGTGGCATCGAAACCCTGTTGGCGGTGATGTTGAGTGCATCGGCTCACACGGTGATCGAGGTTCGCGAAGCCGGCAAGGCAGTGATGTGGTTGTTTACTGAAAAGCTTCGGGAATGGAGCACGGTGGCCGAACCCGCTCCTGCCATCAAGCATCCCTTTACCCTGCGTTTTGCTCACTCGGCCCACCACGAACTGCAGCAGGTGATCCCGCCTGCCCGTCCTGTCAGCCTTGTCCGCGAACCACAAAACGACGGCGTCGACGTGCTGCAACTCAGCGACATGCTGACCAACACTCTGCTCTCAGGGCTGCGTGTCCGGGTTCGCGCCATGGAGAGTCTTTTCGCCCTGCACCGTGGCACTGAAGTCCAGCGCCCAGCGCACTGGCAACGTTGCCCGGAAAACGTCGTAATCACCAACGTCCAGCGCGGCCCCCAGTCACTGCGTGCCCAGCTCGTGGTGAATGAAGCGCACCCTTATTTCTTCGATCACCCTCTTGATCACATCCCCGGCATTCTATTGCTCGAGGGCGTGTTGCAACTGATTGAACTCGCCATGCCGCCACTGAGTGGACGAGTCGCGTATGTCAAAACCCTGAATATCAAGTTCCAGCAATACGTACAAAAGGAGGGTGTGATTGATCTGCATCTGGAACAGGAAAAAGACTCCCAGGTGTTCAATGCCAAGGTCATGCAAGCCGGAAAGCTGATGTGCACCTGCGTCCTTGGGATGGCCTACAGCTCGGCGTTCGAGAAATCGCCCGCCGGCGAGTTCACGGCCACTCGCTGCCGTGACAAGGCCTTGCTGCACAAGGCCAGGGAAGAAAACGTCATCGTCAGTGACATGAGCGGCATCGCTCAGGGCTTGAGCGTGGACACGCTCAAACTGCCGGATGAGCACTTCTTCCAGGAGGGCGACCCCGAGCACTATTCGATGGTGTATTTCCTCGAAGTTGCCCGCCAGTGCTACATGCAAATTGCCCACAGCCATCTGCGGATTCCACTCAACACCCCGATGAACCTGCTGGCCTTGAGTTTCACCCTGGATCGGCCAATCCCCAGGAACAGTCCGCTGTCATTGGCACCGCAAGCGGGTTTTGACGCACAACAGCCGTTCAAAACCAATCGCATCTATATCGACCTGTTCAACCGGGGCGAGAAAATCGGTCAAGCCAGCATTACAGCTCAAGTGCTGAGTCAATCCGCACCCGCTGCCTGAGGCACTCAATTGATCCCACTCTCCCGCATGACCGTGCCCCCAACAATCAAGGTGTCGCCGTGAACGATGTCAAAGTGCAAGTCATAGTCAAATCGCCGCGTGCTGAAATCTGGAATATCTGGAGCAATTTTTCAGAAGCGCCGCTATGGGATACCGACGTTCGCCAGTGTGAACTCAATGGCCCGTTTCAACCTGGAACGCGAGGCAAATGCGTCCTCAAAAATGGCCTGAACATGCCGCTGAAACTAGAAGCAGTGAAGCTGCATGAAAGCTATCGGAACACGGCAAGACTGCTGTGGATCGACCTTGAGTTCGATCACCAGATGCGCAGGCTTTCCCCGAATGAAACCCAGGTCATCCATAGCGCGAAGATCTCTGGCCCCTTGAGTTTTTTATACCGCGGGCTGCTACGCAAAATGCTGACCGCGGCAATGACCACGGCACTGCGCAACCTGTGCACGTTGGCTGAACAACGAGCGAATGCCATCAGTACCCCAGGGCTCGAAAAACCTGGAAAGCATTTGCACCGTGTATGAAATATCCCGGGAGGGAGCGTGTTGAACGCTCGCTCCCTAACACCCCCCGCTTACTTATCGATAACGGCACACTTCGGACCGAGCATGAACCTATTTAAAAAACCTCTGCATCTCATGATGGGCGTCATTGGCATGGGCCTTATTGCCCCTGAGTCCAGTTCCGCCGACACGCTCGGCCCCTACGTCAGTGTCATGGGTGGTCTGAACTGGGTGGCTCCGCAGGACCTTAACCAGAACAACCTCGACTTTGTCGAGATGGAATTCAACCAACCGTTACACTCCGGCTACGCCACCGGACTGGCACTGGGCTGGCGATTCCCCATCGGGCTCAGACCTGAAGTGGAACTCAGCTACCGCAAAAACACCCTGACCCAGTTCAATAACCGGGTCTACGAAGGCGGCGGGAGCATCGACGGTAAAGGCGAAGAGGAAGCCACCAGCGTCATGGCCAACCTCTGGTATGACGTCTTGAACCTGCCAGCACCCTTCAGTCGGTTCACCCCTTACATCGGCGGCGGCCTGGGTTACACCACGCTGTCGGTCAGTGGCCTGGAAGCCGGCGGCGTCCAGTTCGGCGGCACTCATCGCGACACCGTATCGGCCTATCAACTTGGCGCCGGTATAGGTTACGAACTCACCGAACAATGGTCCATGTCCCTGGATTATCGATACCTCAAGACTCGCGATGCGCACTTCGGTGACATTCAGGGCCTGCCCCAAGGCGATGTACGCACTGACTACAGCGCCCAGTCATTAATGCTCGGCCTGCATTATTGGTTCTAAGCGGTTAAACAGATCGGCGCCTTGCAAGGCGTCGCTACGGCAAGCCGGTGAAACGCTTCGGCGCAGGGGCTCACCGGCTGATTAACTGACTGACGACCACCCGTTCAAAAATCGATCAAGGCACAAATGAGTTCCTCACTTGATGCCTTGATTCGATACTTGACCCTCTGCCTACCTACACTTCACAAGTGCAGGAATCACATCGCCGCAGCCGCTTTTTCAATCAGCCGGGCTACCGGTTCCGGGTTTGAAACCATCACGACATGGGAAGCCCCTTTAACGACTTTCACCACCTTGGCCTCGGCTCGCTTGGCCATGAATTCCATGGCCTGCGGTGGAATGTTCTTGTCCTTGTCACCATAGATGTGCCAGGACGGAATGTGCTTCCAGGCAGGTGAACCTGACTGCTCGTTCAGCGCCGCTTCGGTAACCGGGCGCTGAGTCGCTGCCATCAATGCCGCCTGCGCGGCGGGGACGTCAGCGGCGAACTGATCGTGAAACTTGTCCTGCTGGATGTACAAATCCTTGCCACCATCAGCCAGTGCGACAGGCGCTGCGAGGGCTGGGCCGAGGGTACTCCCCGGGAATTTGCCGGCTAGCCCGGCGACCGTTTCGCCCGCCTCGGGCGCGAAGGCGGCGACGTAAACAAGTGCCTTTACATTGGCATGGTCGTTGGCCGCTTCGCTGATGACGTTGCCACCGTAGGAGTGGCCGACCAGCACAACAGGCGACTTGATGCCATCGAGCAACGCAGAAACAGCAGCGCCATCACTCTTCACACTGCGCAATGGATTGGCGGCGGCCACAACGGGGTAGCCATCTTTTTCGAGGATCTTCACCACGCCATTCCAACTCGAAGCATCGGCAAAGGCGCCGTGTACGAGAACGACAGTAGGCTTTTCAGTTTGCGCCGACGCGTTGGCGCCGATGATCAGGCTAACGGTGCAGGCCAGAGCGGCCATTACTTTTTTCATTGGAAACTCCTTGGGTGGTTGAACTATTGAGCGAATCGCGAGAAGGCGAAGTCGTGGTTCTGTACTCCTGCACAACTTTGTATCAACTGCCTTGATCGCAATCTTGAGCAACTGTGCTGTCTTGGACGTTGGCCGCTACCGCGCCAAGGCTGAGCACGGCAAACATTGAAGTGATGCTGAGGTTCTTCCAGTTCATGTCGATATCTCCAGACGTTGAGTGATCCTGTGAGACGGCTTGTGCTGTCTCGTTGGAGTTCATTTGACGCCGATCAGGTATCCCGGATGTGTCACCAACCGCCCATAAAAGAAACAGTCCGTATCGGCATGCGGCCTGGATACACAGAGATACATTTGTGCTAGCAGTGGTGAAACTTGATAAACATAAAAAAGAGACCGATGTTGCTCTTTTCAATTTTCACAAGCTTAAACGAAAGCCAATAGAACAATAACTTTAGCGAAAAACGCGACTCACACTCCGCCCCATTGAAATCGAAGAGATTTCTTTTATCCCTGGAACAGGAATACTCGGAAATTATTTCTTCCGACAAATGCACTTATTACCTGTTACCGCACCACACATCATTGGACAGTTATTATTTTTGCGCACTTCAACATTCACACTTTATACAAACATCACAACACACAAATAACACTTGGACAAACACCAACATGACTCGCTGACTTTTTATAACAATTATTGACACACCTACATGGAAACCCTAAATTAATGGCACTCTGCCAACGCCTAGACGACGCATCAACTTTGTTAAGTTAATGGAATGCTGAGTTTCTAAGTTATTTCATTCCTGGTACAACGCATGAAATATGTAGATGACATTACGAAACTCTTTACACGTTTTGGCGCAAATGCAGAGACTTACCAGGAAATACAACCAAACTATAAAGATTTCAAAGACGACCCGGTTATACCTGCGGTGGCTGAGCCAGAACCGCCGGTCGAGCCGGTGAAAAACACTGTCCTCTCGCCACCATCGCCCAAATCCCCTCCCCTGACCGAACCACCTGCGAGTTCCGCTACCGGTGACCGTCAGCGTTTGAGCGACCTGTTGCGTGAACTCAACCAGGTTCGCCGAGACGGTCTGCCAGAAACGATTCACAAGCGGACGAAGGCGAAGGTCATTGCCATCGTTTCAGCGAATGGCGGGGTGGGTAAAAGCACCGTCGCCGCTGGCCTCGCGAAAACACTTCGGCACCTTGGCGGGCGAGTCATCGCGATTGATCTGGACCCTCAGAACGCGCTGTCCAGCCACTTGGGTATCACCCGGCCGGCTCCCGGGCTGATCCAGCTCAAAGAACAGGACGCCGACTGGAGCGCTCATCGCCTGCCGGGCTTTAGCGAGAGTGAGTGCCTGCCCTTCGGCACTGGCGAGCTGAACGAACGCCGCTTGCTCAGGCAGATGCTGCTTGAAGATGCTGACTGGTTGAATCAGCACCTTGCGTCGATGAACCTCAGCGAAAACGATACCGTGATCCTGGATACGCCTTCGGGTGCGACCGTCTATTCGCAACAGGCACTCGACGCCGCCGATCTGGTGCTGGTGATGACGGTGGCCGACGCGGCCTCCTACCTGGCACTGGACACCATGACCCAGTGGCTGGAAACCAGCCTGCGACGCGCACAGCGGCAGCGGTATGTGCTCAACCAATGGGATGACTCCCGTGCGTTCAGCAGGGACATGGGCGTGCTGTTTCAGCGACGGCTCGGCGCTAACCTGATCGGGACGATTCACCTCGATCACCAGTTCAACGAGTCGCTGGCCTATGGTCGGGACCTGTTGCAGTGCGCACCTGAGAGCATTGGCTGTCAGGACATTCTGTCGCTATCTGCCGCGGTCCATGCCCTGCTGTTCGCGGATGCTTCCAGCCAGCAGGGCACGCCATGACCGTCCAGCTGAATCAGCTACCTGCAAAGACCTGGTGGTTGCAGAAGCTGCTGGATAGCTTCCAGGATCGCTTTAGCCAATGGCCCCTGCGTTGGCGCCTGGGCCTGAAAATCTCAGGCGGGCTGATTGCAGCATTGCTGGTGCTGGGTATCCTCACTGCGCCGCAGAATCTGTATTCCCAGGCCGTGTTTGCCTCCGTCTGTTTTGCCGCCAGCCTGATCATCCGCAAGCAAACCGGGCGTCTGGCGATCCTGACCCTGATCACCCTCTCGCTGATCGCTTCGTTGCGTTACATGTACTGGCGCCTGTCCGACACCCTGGACTTCGATAACTGGCAGGATGCCGTATTTGGCTACGGGCTGGTGCTGGCAGAACTGTATGCCTTGCTCGTCCTGGTCTTCGGCTATATACAGACCGCCTGGCCGCTGCAACGTAAACCGCAGTTTCTGCAACAGCCACCCGCGCAATGGCCGACGGTGGATGTGTTCATTCCCACCTATAACGAAGCATTGGGTATCGTCAAACTGGTGGTACTCGCGGCTCAGGCCATTGACTGGCCCGAGGGCAAACTGCGGGTGCACGTGCTCGATGACGGACGCCGGGAGGAATTCAAGGCTTTCTGTCAGAAGATTGGTGTCAACTACATCACCCGCGACAACAATCAACATGCCAAGGCCGGCAATCTCAACGAGGCACTCAAAGTCACCGATGGCGAGTTCATTGCCGTATTCGACGCCGACCACGTGCCCACCCGCTCCTTCCTGCAAATCACCATGGGCTGGTTCCTAAAGGACCCGAACCTGGCGTTGCTGCAAACGCCGCACTTTTTCTACTCACCCGATCCGTTCGAAAAAAACCTCGATACCTTTCGCTCGGTACCCAATGAAGGTGAACTGTTCTACGGCCTGGTGCAGGACGGCAACGACCTGTGGAACGCGGCATTCTTCTGTGGTTCCTGCGCGGTCATCCGGCGGACTCACTTACTGGAAGTCGGCGGCATCGCCACCGAGACCGTGACCGAGGATGCGCACACGGCACTCAAGCTCAATCGCCGTGGTTTCAACACCGCTTACCTCGCCATTCCACAAGCGGCGGGACTGGCCACCGAAAGCCTTTCCCGACACATCAGCCAGCGCATACGCTGGGCACGGGGCATGGTGCAGATTTTTCGGACTGACAATCCCTTGTTTGGCAAAGGGCTGAACCTGGGGCAGCGCATCTGCTACCTCAACGCCATGATGCACTTTTTCTACAGCCTGCCCCGCCTGGTGTTCTTGACCGCACCATTGGCCTACCTGTTTTTCGACGCGCAGATTTTCCATGCCTCGGCGTTGATGGTCACGGTCTATGTGCTGCCGCATATTTTCCACTCCAGCCTGACCAACTCCAGCATCCAGGGGCGCTTCCGCCATTCCTTCTGGAACGAAGTGTATGAGTCGGTGTTGGCCTGGCACATCATGCGACCGGTACTGCTCGCCCTGATCAGCCCTTCGCTGGGCAAATTCAACGTAACCGACAAGGGCGGCACCGTCGAAAAGGACTATTTCAACTGGAAGCTCGCGCGGCCTTACATCGTCCTGCTGACCTTGAACATGATCGGTCTGGCGATCGGCGTGGTGAAACTGGTCGGGAGTGATTCGGCCGAGGTCACTACCCTGCTGATCAATCTGGTCTGGACCGTGTACAACATCATCATCGTCAGCACCGCCGTGGCGGTGGCCACTGAGTCCTCTCAGGTGCGCAACGAGCCCAGGGTGCCCGCGGATCTGCCCGTGCGCGTCTATCGCGAAGACGGCACATCGTTCGATTGCATAACCCGGGACTTCTCACAAAACGGCGTGGGTCTGGCACTGCCACCGCAAGTTCAGCTCAGCGCCAAAGAGAAGCTGCGGCTGTGCATTCTGCGCACGCCTCCCTCAAGCCTCTTTCCCGCAACAACGATCTTCAGCAACGACAACGTGGCAGGCGTGAAATTCGAGGGTTTGACCCTGCGCCAGCAAAGTGAGCTGGTGCGACTGACCTTTTCACGGGCCGACACCTGGGCCAACACGTGGGGCAACGGCCGCCTCGACGCGCCAATGTCGGCGTTGCGCGAGGTCAGCAGCATTGGCTTGCGCGCCATCCTGCGCTTGTTCGTTGCCACCCTGAAGGACAGCCAGGCGCTGCTGCGCAAACGCCCGGCCACTCCATCACCCATCGACCCCACCGCGGACACGCAACGATCTTGAAGCCTTCCACTCGCCGGACCTTTCCTCCTCGTCGCTCACTCATGCTGCTCGCCTGCTCACTAGTGGGCTGGAGCGACTGGGCGTTGAGTGCTACCACCCCAATCAACGCCACAGAGCCGGCGGTGATGCCGGTCGCATCGTTGCCCGGGACCGATGCCCCGAGCAACAGCTATACCCGCACCCTCAAGGAGCTGGGCAAAAGCTATTCGATGAACCTTAAAGGCGTGGAGGCTACCGACAGTGTGAACTTCAATGTGCGCGCCGATGAAGTCGTCACGGCTGCGCAGGTCACGCTGCAGTACAGCTATTCACCGGCGCTGCTGGCCGACCTTTCGCAAATCAACGTGCTGATCAACGATCAAGTGGCCGCCAGCCTGCCCCTCCCAAAGGAAGAGGCCGGTAAATTGCAGACCCGGACCGTGCAGATTCCGCCGCAGACCATCACCGAATTCAACCGGCTCAGCCTGCAGTTCATCGGTCACTACACGATGCAATGTGAAGACCCTCTGCACTCCAGCCTGTGGGCCAAGATCGGCAACGAGAGCCAGCTGAGCCTCCAGGTGTCCTCGATTAAACAGCCCAACGACCTGTCCGCTCTGCCTCTGCCCTTGTTCGATCGTCGAGACGCCTCGCCCCTGAAGCTGCCCTTCGTGTTCACTGCGCGCCCGGGCGGCCCTGAGCTTGAGGCCGCCGGTATCCTGTCGTCCTGGTTTGGCGCCCTGGCCAGCTACCGCGGCGCAACCTTCCCCGCCAGCCTCACCAGCCTGCCGGCCAAAGGCAACGCCGTGGTGTTTGTCAGCGGCAGCGAATCAACGGCCTTGAGTGGCTTGCCGATCAAAGAGGCCACGGGGCCGACATTGACACTCGTGAGCAACCCGAATGATGCTCAGGGCAAACTGTTGATCGTCTCCGGGCGCGATGGCGCCGATCTCAAGGTCGCCGCGACCGCGCTGGCCCTCGGTGGCTCGGCCTTTTCCGGGCAGAGCGTGGTGATCGACCGGATCGACTCGCTCAAGCCACGCCGACCGTACGACGCGCCTAACTGGCTGCCCTCCGACCGCCCGGTTCGCCTGGGTGAACTGGCCAAGCCCGCAGAACTCAATGTATCGGGTTACAACCCGGGACAAATGACGGTTGCGCTGCGCTTGCCACCCGACCTGTTCAACTGGCGTGAACCCGGCGCACAACTTGACCTGAAATACCGCTATACGCCGCAGCCGGTCTCCACCAATTCCTCGTTGCTGGTCCACTTCAACGATACCTTCATCAAGTCGATCGATCTGCCTTCGATCGAGAAACTCGGCAGCAGCGACAGCCTGCTGGCGATGCTCAAAACCGACGACAGCCTGGCCCGCACGTCGCGCATGCTGTTGCCGCTCAATTCCGTAGCGCTGCAATCACGCCTGCAATTTCGCTTTATGTATGACTACATCAAACAGGGCGACTGCCGCGACATCATCATCGACAACATGCGCGGCGTGATCGACCCGGACTCGACCCTGGACCTCAGCCAATACGAACACTTCATGGCCATGCCCAACCTCGGGGTGTTCAAGGACAGCGGCTTCCCGTTCACCCGCATGGCCGACCTTTCTGAAACATCGGTGATCCTGCCCAACGAGCCAGGCCCGGCCGATCTGAGCGCCTATCTGACCGTGCTGGGCCGCTTCGGCGACTCCACCGGTTATCCGGCCACCGGCGTAAAGGTGGTCCACGCCGACCAGGTGGCCGAGCAACGCGACCGGGATTTGCTGGTGCTCGCCTCGGGCAACAATCAGCCGCTGCTGGAGCAATGGCAAAGCCTGCTGCCGGCCAAGGACGAAGCTGCTGCGCAGTACTTTGAACTGTCTGACCTGCCCTTGCGTCTGCGCAACTGGATCAGCCCGGATACGAAAACCAATCTGCGTGAAGCACGCAACAGCTTCAGGTTCAGTGCTGACGACGGCAGTGCTTATCTGACTGGATTCGAATCGCCGCTCAAAAGTGGGCGCAGTGTGGTGTTTATCGCCAGCGCAAGGCCCAACGGCTTGGCCGATGTGACCAACGCCCTGCTCAGCAGCGAAGAGAACGCCCACGAGTTGCAAGGCAGCCTGGTGGTGGTCAAGGGCAAACATGTCAAATCGCTGGTCGCCGAACAGGATTACTACGTCGGGAGCATGGGCCCATTGCGCTATCTGCAGTGGTACCTCTCGCAAAACGTAATGGCGCTCATGCTGTTCACTCTCCTCGGGGTCCTGCTGCTTGCTTCGATGACCTACCTGGCCCTGCGCTTACGGGCCAAACGTCGTCTTGGCCAATGAGTTGCGCATGCCTGTGTCGTCCATGAGCAGCCGGGCTGTTTCACTTCGCCAGTACCTGCGCGGTAACGCGCGCAGGTTGAGCGTTGTGCTTGCGCTCACCCTGCCGGTGCCTGCGATAGCCGCTACAACTCCCTGTGAGTTGCCGGCCTGGCCACTGTGGCAAACCTATGCAACGCGCTTCGTCCAGGCCGACGGCCGGGTTCTGGAATCGAGCCTGGAGAACAATCACAGCACTTCTGAAGGGCAATCCTACGGCATGCTCTTCGCACTGATCGGCAACGATCAGCCACGCTTTGACAAACTCTGGCGCTGGACATCAGCCAACCTCGCAGGCTCCGCCACCGCCACTCGCCTGCCAGGCTGGTTATGGGGGCAAGGCACGGACGGTCAGTGGCGCTTGCAGGACGCCAATTCGGCTGCCGACGCCGACCTGTGGATCGCCTACGCCCTGCTCGAAGCCGCACGCCTGTGGCATCGGCCGGACTATCGCCAGGATGCCCTGCACCTGATGGCGATGATTGAAACGCAATTGGTCGTCACGCTGCCCGGGCTGGGGCCGATGGTATTGCCTGGACCACAGGGCTTCGTCCTGCCGGATGCGCTCTGGCGCCTGAACCCCAGCTACCTGCCACTGCCACTGTTACGGCGGCTGGCCAAGGAAGCTCCCAACGGGCCCTGGCAAGCGATTGCCAACAACACCGCAACGATGATTGCCCAATCAAGCCACCACGGTTTTGTCGCTGACTGGGTCGGTTATCAAGGCACTTCAGCGCAATCGGGTGTCTTCGTCAGCGACCCGATCAACGGCGACACGGGCAGCTACGATGCCATTCGCGCGTACCTCTGGCTGGGCATGAGTGACACCTCCGAACCGCTGGCAGCGCTCCTGCTCAAACGGCTGGACGGCATGGCTCGCAGCACTGTCGCGACGGGTTCCCCCCCGGAAACAGTCCGGATTCTCCACGGCAGTGTTCAGGGTCAGAGCCCGTTCGGATTCTGGGCTGCACTGATTCCCTACCTTGAGGCCAAGGGGCATCCCCGGTTGGCCGATCAACAACGACAGCGCGTGGAGCTCGCCTTGCAAGAGGCGCTGGCCAGGCCTGACGCCGACGCCAGTCCGCCGCGTTACTACAACTTCATGCTTAGCCTGTTCGCGCTCGGCTGGGCAGATAAACATTACCGATTCCGGGAAGACGGAACGCTGAAACTCTCCTGGGAGACCGCATGCACGCGCACCACCGCACGCTAGCCATCGCCGTCATGAGCGCATGGACGGCTGCTGCACACGCTCAAAGTCCGACGCCACAGACGTTACTCGTCGAGCAAGGGCAGTACTGGCAGTCGCACAACAACCCTCAACGCGCTGCGGAAGTCTGGCAGAAAGTCCTGCTGCTGGACCCGGTCCAGGTTGACGCACTCTATGGCCTGGGCTTGATCGGCGTGCAACAGGGCAAGCCACAACAAGCGCAGCAATACCTCGCCCGCTTGCAAGCCATCCAGCCAACGCCTCGACAGGCTCTGCAATTGGCGCAGGACATCGGCGTGGCCCAACCGCAGAACCAGCAGCGCCTGGAAGAGGCTCGGCGCCTCGTCGATGCCGGTGAGCGTGACAAGGCGACCGCCGTGTTTCGCTCGTTGTTCGATGGCCGTCCACCTCAAGGTACGATCGGCCGCGAGTATTACAACAACCTTGCCTTCAATCAGGCTGACTGGGCTGAAGCACGCAGCGGGTTTCAGCGCCTGCAACGTGAGATGCCCAACGACTCGATCGTCGCGCTGTTTTACGCCAAGCATCTGATCCGCCATGAAGACAGCCGTGCCGAGGGCATTCGCGCCCTGGCCGCGCTGACCCAGCGTACCGACATCGCCGGTGATGCCGACGAAAGCTGGCGCCTGGCGCTGACCTGGATCGGCCCGCCCAATCCGGCACAAGTGCCGTTGTTCGAGACGTACCTCAAGACGCATCCGGATGACGTGGAAATCCGCGCGCAGATGAACAAGGGCAAGCAACAGCCGGCAACGACGGCCAGCAAGGAATGGCAACCGCCCGCCGAAGTCGCGCGCGGCCTGAAGGCGCTCAAAGCAGGCGATCAGGCCACCGCCGAACAGGCGTTTCAAGCACGCTTGAAAACCCAGCCCGATGACGCTGACGCGCTGGGCGGCCTTGGGGTTATTCGCCAGCAGCAACAGCGACTGGCCGAAGCGGAAAAGCTCCTGGGTCAGGCCACGCGACAACACAACGGCAGCCACTGGCAAGTGGCGCTGAACGAAGTGCGCTACTGGTCTGCGTTGCAGCAGGCCCGCGATGCCCAGGCCAAAGGCCAGACAGCCCAGGCACAGGCCTTGGTGAACCAGGCGCTGCGGCAGAATCCAAACGGGGCGGATGCTCTCCTCGCCCTGGCGGATATTCAGGCCAGCGCGGGCCAGTTCGATGAGGCTCAGCGCAACTATCGGCAAGTTTTGAATCTGCGCCGCGACGACCCTCGAGCACAGGAAGGGTTGGTCAATGTGCTGCTCAAGAGCGGCAAGAACGATGAAGCCCTGCAACTGATCAACAGCCTGCCAGCCACCGGACAGGCAAAGACCGGCCAGTCCGCACGCCTGCAAGCCTTGCGCGCGACGCAACTGGCCGCCCTCGCCGAACAACGCAACGACCTGCCCGCTGCGCGCAACGCCTTGCAAGACGCGCTGCGCGTTGAGCCGGACAACATCTGGACACGTTTCGCCCTGGCCCGCCTGAACCTGGCAATGGGCGAACCGCAAAAGGCTCGGGACCTGATCAACACCATGCTCCAGGCCCACCCCGACAATGCCGATGCGCTTTACGTCAGCGCCTTGCTGTCGGTCCAGATGGGTGAGTGGAAAGCCGCCCAGGCAACCTTGGGACGCTTGCGCCCCGACCAGCGCACCCCGGACATGGAAGCGCTGGCCGCAGATGTCAGCCTCAACCTGCAACTCAGCCAGGCGATCGGGTTGGGCAAGCGCGGACAGCGTCAGGAAGCCCTGACCTTGCTCGATCGTATTCAGCCGATGGCCAACAACAGTCCAGATCGCACGGCGAGCCTGGCCTCGGCCTATGTCGAGATCGGCGAGCCGACCCGAGCGCTGGCCCTCATGCGCGGCCAGTTGCAACACACCGCTGCGCCCTCGGCGGACTTCATCCTGCAATACGCTTCGGTCCTGCTTGAGTCCGGAGAAGACGCGCAAGTCAACGAGATTCTGCGCGACCTTCAGAACAAGCCCTTGAACGCACCGACTCGCAAGCGTTTCGACGACCTGCTCCATCTCTATCGCATCCGCCAGGCTGACCATCTACGCGAACAAGGCAATCTGGCCAGCGCGTATGACACGCTGGCGCCCGCGCTGGCGCAACGTCCCGGTGACAGCGCCGCCGTCGCGGCGCTGGCGCGAATGTATTCGGCCAACGGCGACACGGCAAAAGCCCTCGAACTCTACAAGCCGCTGTTACAACGTCAGCCAAACGACCCACAACTGCTGTTGGGTGCCGCCGACGCGGCGGTGTTGGCACATGACACAGGCTTTGCCGAACAGGCACTGCAACAGTTGCTCAAGACCGAATCCGGCAACCCTCAAACGCTGACCGAGGCCGCACGCCTCTACCAGAACATGGGCAAGACCGGCACGGCGACCGATCTGCTGCGCAAGGCAGTGGCCATCGAACAGAGCGAGAAACGCAGAAACCAGAGCGGCCAACTGGCCGGTTCGACAGTGGCGCCCAACCCTTTTGCGGGGGTGTCGGGGCCACGTAGCGAGGTCAGTCGCGACACCTTGCTGGCAGCGATCCCGCCACCGGCTCAGGAGATGCCGGGCAGCGTGAGGTCAACCTCCCCTTTTGGCATCGACGCCCTGCCAAGGCCGCAGCAGGCGAGCAATCCATTCGAGTCGCAGCTGCCGCGCGCAGCACTGCTGAGTGAAGACATCAGCCCCGCACAACTGGCGCTGAATAAAATCCTTCAGGAGCGCAGTGCCTACGTCACCCAGGGCGTGAGCATTCGCAGCAACAACAGTGAGTCGGGGTTGAGCAAACTGACCGATATTGAAACGCCGCTGGAAATCAATATCCCGCTGGATGAAAACCGCGTCGCTCTGCGCGTGACACCGGTCTCGCTGAACGCCGGCAGTGCCAGCGGCGAAGCACTGCAGCGCTTCGGTAGCGGTGCGCAGAGCGAAGGCGCCGGCTCGCAAAAAGCCGAGGGTGTCGGTCTTTCCGTCGCTATTCAACGGCCCGCGGATGGGCTCAAGGCCGATCTCGGCACCACCCCGCTCGGCTTCAAATACACCACCGCCACGGGCGGCATCAGCGTTGATCGCCCGGTGAGCGACTCCTCTAATGTCCGCTACGGGGTGAGCGTTTCCCGGCGTCCGGTGACTGACAGCGTCACCTCGTTTGCCGGCACCACGGACAAACGCAGCGGGCAGTCCTGGGGCGGTGTGACCGCCAACGGCGGGCGTGGCCAGTTGAGCTATGACGACAGCGAAGTCGGCGCCTATGGCTACGCCTCCTGGCACCAGCTGTTGGGCAACCATGTCGAATCCAACAGCCGCAGTGAACTGGGCAGCGGTGTCTACTGGTATCTGCAAAATGCAACAGACAGCAAGCTGACCGTCGGCCTGAGCATGACCGGCATCAGCTACGCGAACAATCAGGACTATTTCACCTATGGGCACGGCGGCTATTTCAGCCCGCAGACATTCTTCGCGCTGGGCGTGCCGGTGACTTGGGCACAACGCACCGGGCGCTTGACGTATCAAGTCAAGGGCTCGGTCGGCGTGCAGCATTTCGAGCAAGACAGTGCCGACTATTTCCCGACCGACAAAGCCCTGCAGGCGGCCTCGGGCCTGCGCTACGCCGGGCAAAGCAAAACCGGGATCGGCTACAGCGTCGCCGCGGCAGCTGAATACAAGCTCGCTTCGAACTTCCTGCTGGGCGCCAATCTGGGCCTGGACAACGCCCACGACTACCAACAATTCAGCGGCGCCCTGTCTTTGCGTTACCTGTTCGAGGACATCAGCGGCCCCATGAGCCTGCCGGTCAGCCCGTACACCTCGCCTTATTCCAACTGATCATTCTGGAGTTTTCGATGCCCACTTCTGCCCTTGCCGGCCTGACTCTCCTTGTTCTTGGGGAGAGCCATATGAGCCTCGCGGACCATTTGCTGGAACCGCTGCACGACAACCTGACTCGCCAAGGCGCCCTGGTTCACTCCATCGGCGCCTGTGGCGCCAGCGCTGGCGACTGGCTGATCAGTAAAAAGGTCGACTGCGGTGCCGAGCGCAAAGGCAACGACAAGATCGTGATCAAGGGCCGTGACGCCACCACCACACCGATCCAGGACCTGATCGCCGCCGACAAACCCGACCTGGTGGTACTGGTCATCGGCGACACCATGGCGTCCTATGACAAGCCCGTGTTTCCGAAGGCCTGGGCATGGCAAAGCGTCACCGGCCTGGCCAAGGCCATCGCGGCCACCGGGACCCGTTGCGCCTGGGTGGGCCCGGCCTGGGGCAAAGCCGGTGGCATGTACCAGAAGAATGATGCCCGCACTCAGTTGATGTCGCAGTTTCTGGCCGCGAACGTGGCACCTTGCACCTACATCGATTCGCTGACGTTCTCCAAACCCGGGCAGTGGATCACCACCGATGGGCAGCACTTCACCGTCGCCGGTTATCAAGCCTGGGGTACTGCGATTGGTGGTGCGTTGGCCAAGTTGCCCGCCAACAC
The DNA here is from genome assembly GCF_059506005.1 of Pseudomonas sp. Pseusp18. Taxonomy (NCBI): domain Bacteria; kingdom Pseudomonadati; phylum Pseudomonadota; class Gammaproteobacteria; order Pseudomonadales; family Pseudomonadaceae; genus Pseudomonas; species Pseudomonas sp. Pseusp18. The sequence goes on along the minus strand of NZ_CP169240.1, from coordinate 2,773,183 downwards.
CGTCAGCAGCACAGGAGCCGGCAAATGACTCGATCCACATGTGGCTGGGCGCTGCTCGCGCCCTTGATGCTGAGCCTGCACGCCCAGGCCGCCGACATTGCCCTGTACCCGACGGGCCCGGATCAGGACTCGGCCTTCTTGCGCTTTATCAACGCCGCCGACCGCCCCTTGCAGCTGCTGGCCGAAGGCTCGCGGGCCAGCCTCAGGCTCGAGGGTTCGAATGCCGTGTCCGACTACCTGCCCGTGCCCGCCAACCAGCCGATCAAGGGCACCCTGGAACGCAACGGCAAAAGCCAGCCGCTGGACATCCAGGTGGCAGCAGGCGAATTCGCCAGTGTGATCGCTTTGCCCGACAGCGCTCAAGGTATCCGCCAGGTCGTCATCCGTGAGCAACCCGACGATTTCAATAGCCTGAGAGCCTCGCTGGCGTTTATCAGCGCCGATCCAGCGTGCACCCAGGCCGGTTTGCGCGCTGCGGGGAAAAACGCTGACCTGTTCAAGGAGGTGGCCGACGGCAGCGTGCAACGTCGAGCGATCAACCCGGTCAGCCTGTCGGTTCAATTGGTCTGCGCCCAAACCAACGTCGGTGCGCCACTTGACCTCGGCCAGCTCAAGGCCGGCGAACGCTACAGCGTTGTGCTGCTACCTGGTGCAAATGGCCCGCACCTGTTGCTCGCGACTGACGTCCTGGCCCACTGATCGGATCGCGCCACCACCATGGTTTTTGCCTCTCTCGAGTTTCTGACGTTGTTCCTGCCGCTGTTCTTGTGCAGCTATGCAGTGTGCCCAGCCGCCTGGCGCAACGTCACGTTACTGATCGGCAGCTGGCTGTTCTATGGCTGGTTGAGCCCTCGGTTCCTCGCAGTGCATGTGGTGCTGACGATCACGGCGTGGGCCGGCGGCTTGCTGATTGACGCCTTGCGGGAAAAAGACCAGGGCCGCGTGCGGCTACTCGTGACATTGATCGTGCTCAACACGGCGGTGCTGTGCTGGTACAAGTACGCCAACATCGTCGCCGGTACGTTGATCGATGCCCTTGCCTGGTCTGGCGCCATGCCGCTGGACTGGCAGCGAGTCATCATGCCGGCCGGGCTATCGTTTATCGTCTTGCAGGCGATTTCCTATCTGGTGGATGTACACCGCCGCACCGTGCCGGCCGAACGCAGCTTCATTAATTACGCCACCTATATTTCGATGTTCGGCCATTCGGTCGCCGGTCCCATCATTCGCTATGACTGGGTTCGGCGTGAGCTGAATCAGCGTCACTTCAACTGGCAGAATTTCTCGCTGGGCGCACGCCGGTTCATGGTCGGGATGAGCATGAAGGTCCTGGTGGCCGACACCCTGTCGCCGGTGGTCGATGTGGCGTTCAATGTGCAGAGCCCAAGTTTCTCTGACGCCTGGATCGGCTGCCTTGCCTACTCCTTGCAACTGTTCTTCGACTTCGCCGGCTACAGCGCCATGGCCATTGGTCTCGGATTGATGCTGGGCTTCCACTTTCCCGAGAACTTCAACCGTCCCTATCTGGCCAACAGCATCCAGGACTTCTGGCGCCGCTGGCATTTGTCGCTGTCCAGCTGGCTGCGTGACTATCTGTATATTTCGCTGGGTGGTAATCGCAACGGCACCTGGAAAACCTATCGCAACCTGTTCCTGATCATGGCCATCGCCGGCCTCTGGCACGGTGGCGATAGCTGGAATTATCTGCTGTGGGGCAGCGCCCATGGCATTGCGTTGTGTGTGAATCGTGTCTGGAACAGCTCTACCCTGCCCCCGTTACAGCCAGTGTTTTCCCATGGGCTGACCCTGCTGTTCGTCTGCCTGGCCTGGACACTGTTCCGCGCCCCCGACTTTCACAGCGCGCTGAGCCTGTATGCCGGACAGTTAGGGCTGCAAGGCATTGCCCTCGATGACGAACTGTCCGCGACCCTACGCCCGGTACACGGCCTTGCGGGTTTGCTGGGGGTGTTCGGTGTCGTTGCACCGTTGTTGCACCCTTACTGTGAGAAACGACTGGGCGGCCTATTGCTCCACACCACCGCCCTTTGGCCCATCGCCGGTTTCATGCTGTCGTTCGCACTGATCGCCAGTCGCGAAACCGTACCCTTCCTATACTTCCAATTCTGATGACAACCCTAAAGCCTCCCCCGCTCCCTACTCAGCCAGATGATTTGGCGATTCGCAGCAGTCGGTTGGCAGGCGTGGCGCTGCTGATATTCCTGTTCGTCGGACTGTTGTCCTCTGGCCGTCTGATCGTTTCAGGGCAGATCTCACTGTTACCCGGTAAGGTGCTGACCTCGCAGATTCTTGACGGTGATATCACTCATCGGATCGCCAAGGAACTGTCGAACGCTTACCTCCCCACGACCTTCGCCGAGCTGGAGCGCGGAGTCAGTTGGCTGCTCCTGAACGACACCGGGCCGAGGGTTCGCTCAGGTTGTCCTGGCTGGTTGTTTTTGGCCGATGAGCTCAAGGTCAACCATCAAGCGCAGCGCAATGCCGATGCCAAAGCCCAGGCCGTGATTGATCTAAAGCAGCAGCTCTCCCAGCGTGGTATCAGCCTGCTGGTGGTCATCGTTCCAGACAAGAGCCGCATCGCTTCCGAGCAGCGTTGCACACTGCACCGCCCAGCCGCTCTCGAAGGACGCATTCAGGCCTGGACCTCAAAGCTGGATGCGGGCGGCGTGTCGAATCTGGACCTCACCGCGGCGCTGACGCCACTGGGGGCCAGTGCCTGGTTGCGCACCGATACGCACTGGAGCGAATCCGGCGCGAAAACGGCGGCCGATGCCATCACACAGCGCCTGAAGACCCTGGGCATCAGCGCCACGCCAAGCAGGTCGTTCAATGAACGTCATGCCCCGCTCGCGGTTCGACCTGGCGATCTGGTCCATCTGGCGGGCATCGACTGGCTGCCGCTCAAATGGCAACCCGCACCCGACATGGTCGCTCAAACCAGCACCCACGAACTTCCCGTTACGTCAGCCGCCAACCCTGACACTGAGGCAGACCTTTTTGGCGATGCCGACCTCCCCAACACCGCGCTCATCGGCACTTCATTCTCACGCAACTCCAACTTCGCAGGGTTTCTGCAGCAGGCACTGGGCGCCCCCGTGGGTAACTTCGCCAAAGACGGTGGAGCGTTCTCTGGCGCTGCAAACAGCTACCTCAACAACCCGGCTTCCAAAGAAACGCCGCCAAAGCAAATCATCTGGGAAATCCCGGAGCGGGACCTGCAATCGGCGTACGTCGACCCCATTGCCTATCGCTCTTTGCGGTAGGCAATCACACCTGGCTGAAGGCAATCTTCGCCAGCTCGCCCCGTGTGTTCAGGGGCATTTCTCTCGATTGTTACCATCTTCGCAACAGTGTTTCTCCTTTCCGGCAAATGACAATTTGTCGCAGGGCTAGTTTTTTTTGATATCTTTGCGCAATTAACCAAATAGTTAACAACTATTTTCAGACTGCCTTCACTACTTTTAACCCTCCCCACAAACGTTCATGCGTCAGTAGGATCATGCAACATGACTAAGTCTCGACCTTCGGCATCCGTCAGCCGCTGGCCCATCTGGGTCGTCGCCTTCGGTGTGCTGGTATTTGGATTATTCTTCGCAGCAGGTGGTGGCTACCTCGCCACGCTGGGTGGCAGTTGGTACTTCCTGCTCGCCGGTTTCGGTTTGATCGTCTCTGCCGTACTGCTCTTCAAGCAGCGTCTGCAAGGTGCCTGGCTGTTCGCGGCGGTGATGGTGCTGACCGTGATTTGGGCGCTGGCGGATGTCGGACTGAACTTCTGGCCACTGATCTCTCGCTTGTTCGCCCTGGGCGTGCTGAGCCTGTTGGTGGCATTGGTCTACCCCCATCTGCGCAAGGCCAATAGCCTGGCCAGCGGCCGCAGTGGCTACGCTCTGAGCGGTGTGCTGGCAGTCGCCATCGTTGCAGGTGGTGCCGGTATGTTCGTTCCCCATGCCCCTGTTTCGCCGACCGGTGACGGCCCAGGGCTGACAAAGGTCGACCCTGCCAAGGCCCAGAAAAACTGGGAACACTACGGTAACGACGAAGGTGGCGGCCGCTTCGCCGCTCTGGACCAGATCAACCGTAGCAACGTCTCGAAGCTGGTGCCGGCATGGACCTACAACACCGGGGACATCGCGATCAGCGACGGCAATGGCGCCGAAGATCAGATGACACCGTTGCAGGTTGGCGACAAGGTGTTCATTTGCACCCCGCACAACAACCTCATCGCCTTGGATGCCGACACCGGTAAACAGCTGTGGAAGAACGAGATCAACGCCAAGACCCGTGTTTGGCAACGTTGCCGCGGTATCGCCTACTTCGACGCTACCGCCGCGCTCGCCCAGCCTGCTGACGGCAGCACACCTGCCAAGCCCGTTTCGGTACCGGCCGGCGCCAACTGCCAGCGCCGTCTGCTGACCAACACCATCGATGCGCGCCTGATCGCAGTGGACGCCGACACAGGGGAGTTCTGCCAGGGCTTCGGTAACAACGGTCAGGTTGATCTGAAAGCAGGTCTTGGCGACGTCCCTGACTCCTATTACCAGCTGTCATCGGCACCGCTGATGGCCGGGACCACCGTGGTCGTCGGCGGCCGTGTCGCCGACAACGTCCAGACCGACATGCCAGGTGGCGTGATCCGTGGTTTTGACGTCGTCACCGGCGAGATGCGCTGGGCATTCGACCCGGGCAACCCCGAAGACAAGCAGGCTCCGGCGGCCGGCAGCACCTACGTGCGCAGCACGCCCAACAGCTGGGCACCGATGTCCTACGACCCGGCAATGAACACCGTGTTCTTGCCGATGGGCAGTTCGTCCACCGACATCTACGGCGTGGAACGTACGGCACTGAACCACAAGTATGGCGCTTCCGTTCTTGCACTGAACGCAACAACCGGCGAAGAAAAGTGGGTCTACCAAACCGTCCACAACGACCTGTGGGACTTCGACCTGCCCATGCAGCCAAGTCTGATCGACTTCGCCAAAGCTGATGGCAGCAAGGTGCCCGCCGTCGTGATCGGCACCAAAGCCGGGCAGATCTTCGTGCTTGACCGCGCCACCGGCAAACCGCTGACCAAGGTGGAAGAGGTTCCGGTCAAAACCTCGAACATCCCGAACGAACCTTACTCGCTGACTCAGCCGAAATCGGTGGGCATGCCAGCGATCGGCGCGCAAACGCTGACCGAGTCAGACATGTGGGGGGCAACGCCGTTCGATCAACTGCTCTGCCGTATCTCGTTCAAGAAAATGCGTTACGACGGGCTGTACACCGCACCAGGCACCGATATCTCGCTGAGCTTTCCGGGTTCGCTGGGAGGGATGAACTGGGGCGGTCTCTCGACTGACCCGGTACACGGTTTTATCTTCGTCAACGACATGCGTCTGGGCCTGTGGATCCAGATGATTGCGGCGCAGAAAGATGCCAAGACCTCTTCCGGTGGTGAAGCACTGAACACCGGCATGGGCGCGGTACCGCTCAAAGGCACCCCGTATGCAGTGAACAAGAACCGCTTCCTGTCGGTTGCCGGCATCCCTTGCCAGGCACCGCCTTTTGGCACACTGACCGCGATCGACATGAAAACCCAGAAAGTCGCGTGGCAAGTGCCGGTCGGCACCGTCCAGGACACTGGCCCGTTGGGTATCAAGATGCATCTGCCGTTGCCGATCGGCATGCCGACGCTGGGCGGTACGCTCTCCACCCAGGGCGGCCTGGTGTTCATCGCCGGTACACAGGACTACTACCTGCGCGCCTTCAATTCCGCCAACGGACAAGAGGCCTGGAAAGCCCGGCTACCCGTGGGTAGCCAAGGTGGCCCGATAACATATGTGTCGCCGAAAACAGGCAAGCAGTACGTTGTCATCACCGCGGGTGGTGCGCGTCAGTCGCCCGATCGCGGCGATTATGTGATCGCTTACGCGCTGCCTGACAGCAAGTAAGCCGGGAACACCTGAAAGCCGCTGCCGCCCTATGAGGGTGGCAGCGGCTTTTTGTTGCTGTTTACGACTGACCTAAACCATACCCCAAAAGCGAGATAAATCCGATCCATCCCGGGCTACCCTGGCACAAACTGGGACACCTCCTGCAATTCCCTTGCCCCCAGTGCATCGAAAAACGCCCCGTCAGTCCTCAACCGACGGGGCGAACATATCCCCCTGCCGTCGGCGGCTTGGCGTTTGTCTTGGTAGGTGATGAGGACGCGGGCGATGGCGCGGATGCCCCATCTTGGGTCGGAGAATTGGACGAGTTGGGGGTCGGTTTGGTGGGCGGCCATGCTTTGCCAGCGGATGCCTTTGGCGTGGCGGACGTTGCCGGGGTTGTGGTTGCGGATGCCGCGGGGGGATTGGGGTCGCATTAAGTTGCCTCCAGTCAGGGCACCACGATTTACGGGTGCCAGAAATACACACGCCGCTATGGTGGTCGGCATGTGGGTGGAGGGCTTTTAAATGTGGTTAACGAGTAAGTTATCGTCGCTAGATGTATAGACCGAGGTCGAATTCTACAGGGGAGATGGCTGCGTCTATAATCTGTGCGCAGGCAAAAAATACAGGGAGTATCGTATGAGCGATGAGATAAAAATCAGTAAAATTGATAAAAAAAGGTTCACTGCATTAGTGGGGCCATCTCGCATGCCTATGGCTGCGATGGTCAGTGAAGAAATTGACTGGTTCGCGAACCAAGATGAAACAGTTCTAGGCGTTTTGCTCCATGACATTGATGATGAATATGCATGGGTAACGCTAGGCCGTGATGAAATCGGTCGTTATAGAGGATTTGGCGTCGGGTCGTGTTTTGAGAGCAAAAAGGAAGCTGAAAAAGCGCTGCTCGAAAAAATTGAAGAAGTAACAAAATCCGGACAAACTGAATTTCCCCAGCATGACAAAGGAAAAGCAATAGAGCTGTTCGAAATTATTGTTTCCGAAGAAAAAATCCACCCGTTTTTTCGACGACTTAATGAGGAGCCCTCTTTTTCCTCTGCTAGAGGGATCATCGGCGAGATGATGCCCCATTACACTGATATTGACGGAAATTTCGTTGAGCAGTTCCAATCATCCGGTTTCGATGCTCGCATATGGGAGCTGTATCTGAATGCCTATTTTATCGAGGAAGGTTTCGACTTTGACACTTCTCACTACGCTCCTGATTTTAACTTAAACAAGTACGGTCAAAAGGTATGTATTGAAGCTACTATCGTCGGCCGCGCCAAGCCGATGACTGAGGAAGAAGCTCGCTTTTCCGGCCAGACATTGACAAAAGAGCAAGCCTTGGAAAAGACGATGAATGAGATGCCAATAAAGTTTGGCAGCCCTCTTTATACAAAACTCAAAAAAGAGTACTGGAAGCACAAGCACGTTGCAGGAAACCCTTTGGTCTTGGCCATTGCCGATTTCCATGAGCAGCAATCAATGTTGTGGAGTTCGACATCGCTCCCTAACTACCTTTACGGCGTGCACCACAACTCTCACTACGATGAAGATGGCAAACTGGTCATCGACCCAATCGTTATAGAAAAACATAAGCACGGAGCAAAGGAAATCCCGTCCGGCTACTTTTTTCAGAAAGACACAGAGAATATTAGCGCAGTGATGTTCTCAAATAGCGGTACAATTTCAAAATTCAATAGGATGGGAAAACAGGCAGGCTTTGGAGCTGAAAATATTATTCTGCTCCGCAGTGGCTATTGTCATCATCATGATGATAACGCATCTTTACCTAAGAAATTTTCTTATAAGGTGACGAGAGAGTGTGATGAAAATTGGGCCGAGGGGCTATCAATGTTTCACAATCCCAATGCTTTGCATCCGGTGAACCCTGGACTATTTCCGTCTATTGCTCATCACTTTTTTGAAGATGGTCAAATTGTTAGTCATCTCCCGGAGTTTTATCCATACTCATCAACGACCAATATCATAAATGTAGTTGATGATGAAGAGTGGGAGAAGATTAAAAAACCAGGAAGCAACTAAATCATTCGTATTGCAGCAAAAAGTAGTGCCGGGCAGGCTAGCTGCCTGGCATTGCTTTTTTCTAGCCCTCTAAGGTTTCCCCGCCTTTGACGAATTTACACTTTCAAGGCATTCGAAATAATGAATCCTGAACTTATTTAATGTATTTCCTACCGCGCTTGAAAAGGCGTCTTTCCCGCTCTGTTGGGATTTTTTGTGGCTCTGTATTGTTTTTGTTCTGGTTCATTTGAAGCTCCTTGTGGATGTTTCGTTCTTGGGGTTTGCTTAGTGTGAGGCCACGAGCATGAAGGCCACGCAACCAAAAGCACCGGTGGCGATCAGGGCGTAGGCTTTGAGTGCTTCGGGCAGGTGGTCTTTGAGGGTGAAGCTTAAGTCGGCGATGCCGATGCGGGCCACGCAGATTTTCAGTGTGTTTCGGTTGTTGTTCTGCTGGCGGGCCTGGGCTGTTTTTTGGGCGACGTTGTCGTCGTGGCTTTGCAGGTTGTAGTCGCAGTGTATGCACAGTCGGGTGTAGCGCCAGGTGCCGCGATCGCATTGGGGGCATTGGCGGGATCGGTCGCTGTCTTGGGGTGGCGGATGTTTGGTGGTGTTGATGTCGAAGGTTTGGCGGCCGAGGTTGATGTGTCCGCGGTTGCCTTTGATGTCGATGGTGAGTTGATGTTCGTTTCCATCCTTGGGGAGGTTTTGTATTTCCTCTGAAAGCCTGGCTGATAATTTGCTTACCAGGTCTCCGTCCTCGCTTGGCATAGTTCTCCTTTGCTATTTTAGCGATTTATTACCAATTTCAGCTTTTTTGATGGCCAGCGCCGCCCGGCCTGTTTGGCGGCGGCTTCGAGCATTTCGATGATTCGCCCGAGTTTTTCGCCGTCGATGAGGGCCCATGCAGGAGCTTCTTCCGCGGACGGTGCGACGGCGATTTTTTGGCCGGTGATGATGTAGTACATGTCGGCACCTGCGTTGGCGATGGCGGCCATGTAGTCATTCAAGAGCGTGCAGCTGCAGTGTCGGTCTAACGTTCAGGTGTTCAATAACGGGGGGCTGGTGAACGAGATTCCGCTGGTCACGACCATGACCATTACGGGGAAGGAGTATCAGTTGGGTACGCTCAAACCACGAGACCCGACGAAGTATGAGACGCCGTTTTCGGCCACTTATGTGCGGCAGATGATCAATGGGGATGAGGTGGTGCTGCTGGATAATTTGGCGAATATTTTTCGGGTGGGTGGGGAGGATCATTTGGCCAGGTTCAACAAGAATCTTGGTATCGCTTAACGGCACTCCAAAAAAAACGCCGCTGTGAAAGCAGACTTAGCGAATGGCGGACTGCCGGCCACGCTCTTGCCGTATCCAATCAAATCGTAGATGGTCGTTCGCAGTTGAAAAGTGGCAGAGGGCCACCAATATAGTATGTACCGGGAGCGATTAGGACAGGCCAGATCGCACGGATTGGGGAATTACCGCAGATGACCATGGACAATTCAGAAGAGTTTATAAAATCCGTGCAACGCTTTTCAGCGCGACACTTTGATCACAAAAATCACCTTCCTACGCTTAATTCCTGCTTAGAGAAAGTGACGAAAGGAGCTCGCGATTTGCAGGTAGGGCAGGACAACCCGCTGCCTTTCATTCTAAAGGTCGAAACCGAAACCTTGCTGCACATCGTAGCCGACCTCAATAATAGCCTTCTTCTTTCTCTGTCGAACGGCCTATATTCATCTGTTGAGGCACTGTCCAGAGTTGCACTCGAAAACACTATAAACCTCGTGTATATCAACGAGGAAGATGATACGAGGCGAGCAAAATCACTTCTAAAAAGCTATTTGACTACCTCCAGAGATAGAGGAGAAAAATGGCTTGATTTCGCCGTGCTTACTAAAGACGAAGGTTCGGAACAGCGAGCAAGAGCTTTTTTCGATAATCTGAAGTTTGTTAAAGACCTTCTTCCACTCTTCAGAGACCCTAAGGTCAAGGGGTGGTCTGACGCGCGTGCTCGGTTTAAAGCTGTGGGGCTCGAAAACCTCTACCACATCCTCTATGCGCCAACCTGTAATTCAGTGCACTCTTTTTCGGAAGATATTTATAATCAAATGCTACTTGAACACACGGCACCAGAATTCAAGCTCGAAATTTTCAAAAGCATTGAAGCCGAAAAAACATCGTTTGCTTATTATTTGGCTACCAACGCAGTGCTTCTTTACGCTGACGCCGTACAGAGGCTTGCCGCCAAACTGGAAAATAATGATGTAGAAGACAGCGTCTTTGAAGTAGAGGAGACATTGTGGGGTTTGATTAAAGAACATGAAAGCCTGACGGACGAGTATTACAAGGAGGTTTCAGAGTCGGCATGACCTTCTTGTCTGCTGTTGCCGAAAAGAGCTCCCGCATAGCTAATATGTAGAACTGCCGAAGCTCTAAGCAGGCTTACAACTTCGCTTATATATGCCATCTCTGCCCTAGGCAGGGATGGCGGCGTTGAGCATCTAGTTCTAATTCATCTGTGGAATGGCGCTGGATCAAGGATGTACTCGAGGATACCTCCATGAGAGCCTTGATAATGGATGGGGAGAGGCATTACGGACGGTATTATTCCAAATTCCAGCTGATTGGCATCCATACCGGGAATGAATGGTGAGAAGAAAAGTACTCGGCTCGCGAATAGCGTAATTTCTCCATTTACGAGCACTGGAGTTTTCTTCCCTATTTGTGAAAATTTCTCTGGGGCACTGAAAGCGATGGAATATGAGTTTATAAAATCCATTTCTCGATAGGGCTCACTGGTATCGAGCTCACCATTAATCGCCAATCCCCTTCGTAGGAAAACATCGCTATCACTGATACTGTCACTGTTAGGATGGCTTTGCTTCCATGCTTCAATATGGCGATAAATCATTTGATCGTTGACGGTCAAAATTGCTGCGATATCTTCGGCATCAATCAATGGCTCTATATCTACGGGCAGATCCTCAGTCTGAACAAATTGAGTTTCACTGTTGTTCAACGTAAGCAAGTAATCATATATTGAACGTTTCAGTCGTCGAGACCGGCCGTTCTTACGCTTGCTCATGCCGTCAAACCACTCTTCGACGAGAACTTCGCAAAATAACTTAAAGGCACCCTCTGAAAGCTTATCCTCCAGCTCTGCAGTAAACTCGTCACGAAAGGATTCTTTGTTTTCCGTGAAATATTTCAGAAGATCTACTTCTAGTTCGCTAGCATCTACAACTTTTACTATTTCAGTGTTAGAGCTACGTTCAATTGGAGCGCCATTTATGTGCGCGGCAATGAGAAAACGTTCCATAAATGCAGCGGACATTACGTATTGTGGCAATAAGGATGTATCGAGAGCTGCACTTGGGTTCTTCATAATGCTCCAGACATAAGATTAAACTTTCCTTGGGGTATTGCTACTGACCTTTTTGTTAGCCAGCCAATACATGCAAGCTCCTCATAACCTATTAGGCAGTTGGGCTTCCCATGTCCCTAGCAGATACAAAGCGAGAGAGCCTGCAAGGTTCACTGCTAGCTCCGCATGACGTGGTGCAGGTTTCACTCCGGCCTTACCCGTGCCATGCGAATCACTCAGGCGATTACGAAGCGCGCCCAGGCCTTCAACAACGGCTGTACAACCACCCAATATTTGCTTGAAAACCTGTTCGGTGTGTTGTGAGGGCGCGAGGTTCAGTAACTCTGCCGTTTGACGATAGAGCTTATTCAGGTCGGGGCTGTCAGCATATTCCAACCCAGCCGCTTCAAGGATGTGTTTGCAGACCGATTCCAAAAGGGTTCTGGCCATCGTAATAGCTCCCTCTGGGTCAGTCGCTCGGCGTTCCAGTGACTTGGTCCAAGCCGCTCTCACATGTTCTGAATCGAACCTCTCAATAGCCCCTGTAACGACATTATCCGCCGGTGACGTTCCACTTTTTTCGACATAGTCCAGTAGCGGACGAAACTCGTCCCAAATATAGGTCCTACGTTCGGCGTAGGTTGCATATTTTCCTTTAATAAACTGCCAAAACTGACCGAGGCTCCTGCACGTTCTTACGAAGCGAGGAACCATCGTGGCGAGGGTTGAATCAGCCAAAACCACTTGACGCAATTTCAGGTAAGCCAAGTCGTCTTCGTTACCGCCAGTGGCCTGCGAAATCAGAATTCCTTGCAGTGATTCTGCTTCTTCTGAGAGAGGGTGCATTGTTGACCTTGTAAGCGATTTCGAGTGCTAGCAGCATAGCTGACCGTAGCCGCATGCATCGTCATGCCAGATGACCGTCAGCAGTAAGGTCGAATTTACTTGCTCGGCTAGCCATGTCAATGTGCCACATCCTGACAGTGAAAGAGATAAGGTGCTTGGCAGGTTTCCGAAGACGCCGAAAGCATTTATAGACTCGAGGTTTCCATCACCAGTTGAAGGGGTCTGATAGGGAGCTTTAGCAGGGCTGGCCTGAAAGGGGTCAGCCACGCAGCCAAGCATAGGAACTAGGAACCAACCCAATCCGCTGTTGCCTTGGTGCAAAAAACGACGGCTTTGCTCAAAAAGTCAGAAACAAGCTCTTTGACCTTTCCCGTCATGCCATCTTTTGTCGCGCTGACCAGCTGCTCGCCCAGAGACGGATCTTTATTTTCGAGATCTGAAGGCATTGCTTTGAGCAATTCCAATGCTCTGGCTGTAAGCGTGCAGCGAATAACGGTTCCGTTGCTAAGTACAGAGCCGCTTTCTACGTAACCATAATTGGCTAACCAAAGAACGATGGACGAGAAAAATCTGATGCTGTGATATGGATTTTCTTCCCTCGAAATCTGAACTGTTGTCATCTGCTCCAGAAAGTCCATCAGCACCAAGTCAGTGGGGATGGGAAAAGCCGTGCGGGTCCACGTCCAGGCCTGTTTCGATCGCGAGTGTCAGTTGCTTGCTGCATTGGCTAAAGGTACTTACAAGGCGGCCATGCTCGATAAGGGGTGTACAACTTTCATCGCTCAACCGCACGGATGGCATCAGATGGCTGAGCGGCAGCGAGCGTCTGAAGATGATGGGCTTTGCCTCGGACTGGATGCGGCCAACCTTGCAGAAGCTTTCGCTGCCGGAAACGCCGTCGTTACGCAAATCGCGCAATGGATTGCCGAAAAGCTAATCAAAGCAGGCTGAAAACAAAAGGCAGCGGGGACTATCGTCTCCGCTGCCTATCCAACCACCTCAGTTTTCGCAATTCTCTAGCACCAGACGCAAAAAAACTAAACCCTATTTACCTCGCGCCAGTGCCCGAGTTTTTCGCGCTCGGCATCATGTTGCCTTTTAAAAATCGAAGAACACCGTTTCACCCTCCCCCTGAATACGGATGTCGAAACGATAAGCCGCCTTGCCATCCACCTCGCAACGCTGCGCTATCAGCGTTTCGCGACGCTGCGGTTGCTCGATCAGATTAAGCACCGGGCACGTCGCGTTGGCGTGTGGCTCATCGGCAAAGTACAGCCGGGTTTGCAGGTGAATATTGATCCCGCGGGCAAACAGCGACACATTGATATGCGGCGCCATCGGCACCCCGGCGGCATTCTTCACCACGCCGGGCTTGATGGTATTGAGTGTCCACTCCCCTGCATCGAAGGTGGTGGCGGTTCGGCCGAAACTGTTGAAGTTTTTTTCCGAGTCGAAGACCGGGTCGTAGACACCTTCATGATTGGCCTGCCAAAACTCCAGAAACGAGTCTCGCACCAGGTGACCGTTGCCGTCATAGACATGACCGATCAGCAGTATCTGTTCGCCCTCGGCACCCGGCTTGGCCATCTGATTCCAGATTTCTTCCGGCCGCGTCGGGTTGCCGGCAGCCGCCAGGGCTAGACCGATATGCACGTAAGGGCCGGCCGTTTGCGAAGGGGTTTCGGGTAGCAGTTCGATAGGCATGGACGGACTCCTCAGCAGTTTTCGAAGTGGGTCTTGCGCTGGCCGCGCAGCACGATGTCGAAGCGATAGGCCAGGCAATCCATCGGATTGGCATTACCCATGTCGAGCCGGGCGATCAGGCTCTGTACCGCCTCTGGATTGGCGATCGACTTGACGATCGGGCACATCGGGATCAGCGGATCGCCTTCGAAATACAGCTGGGTGATCAGGCGCGTGGCGATCGATGGCCCGCTGATGGAGAAATGGATGTGCGCCGGTCGCCAGTCATTCGGGCCATTGCGCCAAGGATATGGTCCGGGTTTCACGGTGCGAAAGCTGTAATAGCCATCACGATCGGTCAGAGCCCGGCCGACACCGCCGAAATTCGGGTCCAGTGGCGCCAGGTAGCGATCATTCTTGTGCCGGTAGCGACCGCCGGCGTTGGCCTGCCACATCTCCACCAGAGTATGCGGGATGGGCTTGCCATATTGATCACAGACCCGGCCGGAAACGATGATCCTCTCTCCCACCGGCAACCCGCCATTATTGAAGTTGAGTAGCAGGTCGTTATCGAACCGCCCCATCTTCAGGTGAGAGAAATCCGGGCCGCTGGTTTCGCTGGCCGACTGGGGGATGCTCACCAAGGCTTGGCGTGGAGAACGGGCGACAGAGGTTTTGTAATCAGGGGTCAGGGCTTTGGGGTGCCAATTACGGTCACGAATAACGAAACGACTGCTGTCTGCATCAGACATGTCGATCTCCTGTTGTTTGATTTATGGAGCACTGCCTGCGCAGTTTCAAACAACAGAAGGCTGGGGAATATTGAAAAGCCACCTTCAACACATAACCAAACGGTTATGGATAAAGCCCTTCGCGATACGCCTGCCCTACCTCGCGCAGCACCTCGACACACCACTGGGCCGCCAGTGACAAGGGCAAGCTGGCGTTGCTGGAAATCCCCACCGAACCACCCGGTTCGCGCTGCCCCAGATTGATCTCAAACAGTTCGCCGCTTGCCAGATCCAGGCGCACGGCATCCAGTGGCGCGATCCAGATCGCCTCGCTGGACAACACATACCGACGACTCAGGGTCACGGACAAGGTTTCCAGACGCTGCCGCGACTGGCTGATGCCGCATTGCACGAACAGGCTATCGGCATATTTGCGAATCGTCGTCCCTGCCAGCGGCAGCACCAGCGGGAAATTTTCCAGGGCGCTACGCTCCAGCGGCTCGGCCAGCAAGGGATGATAGGGACGCACCACCAGTGTCATGGATTCACTGTACAGATGCTCGAAGGTCAGCCCCTGAATCTCCGGGCTATCGGTCATACGGCCGACCACCAGATCCACATCGCCCACCCGCAACTGCGACAACAAATAGGCGCTTGGCCCGGTCACCACACTCACCACCAGCGCCGAATGACGCTCGTGCAAGCGCCGTACAACCTCAGGCACCAGCAAACTTTCCACTGTCGACAACACGCCGAGTCGAACCGTGCCTGCCGCATATTCGCCACCACGCAAGGTATTCACCCCATCACGCAGCGCCTGCACCGAAGGCCCGGCATAACGCAAAAAGGCAACCCCGGCTTCGGTCAGGTTTACACCACTTTTACTGCGTATAAACAAGCTTGCTGCCAGCAGCTCCTCCAGCTCCTTGAGCGTCTTCGACATCGCTGGCTGACTCACCGCCAAGGTATCCGCCGCTCGCGCCAGGCTGCCCTGACGAGCCATTTCGAGAAAGCACACCAGATGACGGAATTTGATGCGGGTGTCGATGTTCACTACTGAGCCCCGTGAAGTTGCCTCGATGGCGTCGAAACGTTTGCAGGCGATCTTAGCGTGCGCTCAATTTCCTGGCGACCGGATGGTTACCGGATTTCAGAGATTCCCGCCGGAATTGATTTGTGAGCGCTCTCGACTCACCAATGGATCCACTAAATCGTTAACAAGCAGAATTAATTTGACAATACCCCCTAAAATCACCACTAATGGATCCACTAAATAACAACAAACCACCTTGGAGAATCTCCATGTACCCCAAGAACACCTGGTACGTCGCCTGCACGCCCGATGAAATCGCTGGCAAGCCATTGGGCCGTCAGATCTGCGGTGAAAAGATGGTTTTTTACCGCGGCCACGAGGGTAAGGTGGCGGCTGTCGAGGACTTCTGCCCTCATCGCGGCGCGCCGCTGTCCTTGGGCTATGTGGAAAACGGCAATCTGGTGTGCGGCTATCACGGCCTGGTGATGGGGTGCGACGGCAAGACTGTGGAAATGCCCGGGCAGCGGGTTCGCGGCTTCCCGTGCAACAAGACCTTTGCCGTGGTCGAGCGCTACGGCTTTATTTGGGTCTGGCCCGGCGATCAGGCGTTGGCCGACCCGGCGCTGATCCATCACCTGGAATGGGCGGTCAGTGACGAGTGGGCCTATGGCGGCGGCCTGTTCCACATCCAGTGCGACTACCGCCTGATGATCGACAACCTGATGGACCTGACTCATGAAACCTACGTTCATGCGTCCAGCATCGGCCAGAAGGAAATCGACGAAGCGCCGCCGGTGACCACGGTCGAAGGCGACGAGGTGGTCACTGCCCGCCACATGGAAAACATCATGGCCCCGCCCTTCTGGCGCATGGCCCTGCGCGGCAACAACCTGGCCGACGATGTGCCGGTGGACCGCTGGCAGATCTGCCGCTTCACCCCGCCCAGCCATGTGCTGATCGAAGTCGGCGTGGCCCATGCCGGCCATGGCGGTTATCAGGCTCCCCAGCAGTTCAAGGCGTCGAGCATCGTCGTCGACTTCATCACGCCGGAAACCGAGACCTCGATCTGGTACTTCTGGGGTATGGCGCGCAACTTCAATCCGCAGGATGAAGCCTTGACCGCGAGCATTCGCGAGGGACAGGGCAAGATTTTCAGCGAGGACCTGGAGATGCTCGAACGCCAGCAACAGAACCTGCTCAGCCATCCCGCGCGCAACTTGCTCAAGCTCAATATCGACGCTGGCGGCGTGCAGTCGCGTCGAGTTCTGGAGCGCCTGATCGCCAGGGAACAAGCCCCGCAGGAGTCCATGGCATGATCGAAGTGCTGGTGGTATCGCGCAACAACGAAGCCCAGGACATCTGCAGCTATGAGCTGGCCAGTGTCGATGACCGACCGCTGCCGGCCTTCAGCGCCGGTGCGCATATCGATGTGCACCTGCCCGGCGGCTTGATCCGGCAATATTCCCTGTGCAATCACCCCGAAGAACGCCATCGCTACCTGATCGGCGTGCTCAAGGACCCGACCTCCCGGGGCGGTTCACTGGCCATGCACGAGCAGATCCACCCCGGCACGCGCCTGCCGATCAGTGAACCGCGCAACCTGTTCCCGTTGGTCCATGAGGCCAGGCGCAGCCTGCTGTTTGCGGGCGGTATCGGGATCACGCCGATCCTGTGCATGGCCGAACGCCTGGCCCACAGCGGCGCGGATTTCGAGCTGCATTACTGTGCCCGATCACGGGACCGCGCAGCCTTTGTCGAACGCCTGCAACGCTCGCCTTTTGCCGACCGGGTGTTCCTGCATTTCGATCAGGAACCCGACACCGTGCTGGATGCGGCCAAGGTTCTGGCCACGCCGCAGAGCGACGTTCATTTATATGTGTGTGGCCCCGGCGGCTTCATGCAGCACGTGTTGGACACGGCCAGGAAGCAGAGTTGGCAGGAGCAATGCCTGCACCGCGAGTACTTTGCCGCCGCACCCGTCGACACTGGCACCGATGGCAGTTTCTCGATCAAGGTCGCCAGCAGCGGTCAGGTCTTCGAAGTACCAGCCGACAAGAGCGTGGTGCAGGTGTTGCAAAACCAGGGCATCGAGATCGCCATTTCCTGCGAACAGGGCATTTGTGGCACTTGCCTGACTCGGGTTCTGGAGGGTGTGCCGGAGCATCGCGACCTGTTCCTCACCGAGGATGAACAGGCTTGCAACGACCAGTTCACCCCTTGCTGCTCGCGCTCGAAAACGCCGCTGCTGGTGCTGGATATCTGATAAACCGCACCTATTCCGAGCGGAGAATGACCTTCATCCGCTCCTCGGCCGTCGCTGAGCCGAAGACCTCGGCGTAGCGCAACGTGGCGTTGGCGTGTTCGCGCATGATCGCTTCGGCCCGCGCGCCCTGGCGATTGACCAAGGCATCGAACACCGAATGGTGTTGCATGTGGGCATAGTTGAAGCGTCGGTATTCCCGGACCATATCGTTGCGGTCCACGGCCAGGGCAGTCACCGAAGCGAAGGGCAAATGATCGTTGCGCGCCAGGGCGTCGGCGATCGCCGGGTTATGGCTGCCTTCGACAATCACCTCGTGAAAACGCATGTTGATGTCGTGATAGACCTCCAGGTCTTCTATGGTCACGTACCCTTTGTCGAACAGCTGATCACCCTGCATCAGGCACTGTTCGAGGGTCGCCCGGGCTTTGTCCGAGAGCCCGCGCTCGGCGGTCTGACGCGCCGCCAGGCCTTCGAGTACGCCCCGTACTTCGACCGCACCGGCAATGTCATCGGGGCTGACCGAACGCACCTGAAACCCGCGCCCGCCAAAACGCACCAGCAAGCCTTCCTGCTCCAGCGTGCGGAACGCCATGCGCACCGGCATCCGCGAAACACCGAACAGCTGCGCCGTGGGGATTTCCATCAACCGCTCGCCAGCCGCCAGCTCGCCCGAGGCGATCATCTTGCGCAATGCGACCAGCACCGTTTGACCGGGCTTACTCATCCAGGCAACTTCCAGAAAGGTGGGCCTGCATAGTAACGCAAGAGAGTGACGCCAGGTTTGGGCAGAGGCTGCGGTGTTCTGCCTCAGCCTTGATAGGCTGGGTTCTCGATCAGCAGCGCCATGCCCTGCCCGCCGCCGACACACGCGGCGGCAATGCCATAACGCAGATTGCCCTCGCGCAGTTGCCTGGCCAGGGTCAGCACCAGACGCAATCCACTGGCGGCCAAGGGATGCCCCAGGGCGATGGAGCCGCCCCGCCGGTTGAGGCGGTCGCCGTCCAGTTCCAGCACCTGCGCCACGGCCAGCACCTGTGCCGCCTGGGCTTCGTTGATTTCCAACAAGCCGATGTCGTCAATGGCCAGGCCGCTGCGTTGCAGCAGCAACTGGATCGCCGGCGCCGGCCCGATGCCCATGAACTCCGGTGCCACGCCCACCACGGCACTGGCCAGCAAATGCGCCAACACCGGACGCCGCGCCGCAGAGGCTCGCCCCACCAGCGCGGCCGCCGCACCATCGACCACCGCGCAACTGTTGCCGGCCGTTTGCACACCGCCGGCATGCACCGCCCGCAACCGGCCCAAAGCGCTCAGATCGGTAGGTCGCGGGTGGCTGTCGCGCGTCACGCAGTCCACGCCCCGTGGCAACTGAATATTCCGTGGCTGATAGCCGGCCAACTCAAAACGCTCATTGCCGATCGCTACCAGTTCCGGTTCGAACCAGCCGTCGGCTTGCGCCTGCAATGCCAGTTGATGACTGCACAGAGCGTAGCGATCCACTTCGTCGCGGCTCAGGCCATGCCGCCGGGCCAGGTTGTCGGCGGTGGTGATCATGTCTACGCCTGGGGCCGGGTCGTAGAGGGCTTCCCAGAGAAAGTCCTTGAACGCCACCTCGGCGCCGAGCCGAAAACCGCTACGGTGGGTGTAAGCGGCAATCGGGTTGCGTGACATCGATTCGGCTGCCACACACAGGGCCAGCTGCACGCCGTCATCCAGCTGCCTGGCGGCCTGCCGCAAGAGTTCGAAACCGGTGGCGCAGATGCGCTGCACCCCCAGCGCCGGAGTCTCTTGCGGCACACCACTGTAAAGGCCGATATGTCGAGGCAGCAGGTAAGCATCGAAACTGGCCTGAGCCACGGAGCCGGCGAGCACGCTGTCCACCGAGGACGGATCGACAGCGGCGCGGACCAATACCTCACGCCCGACCTTGATCCCCAGATCGATCGGCGAGACCTGAGCCAACGCCCCGCCGAGGTCGACCCAAGGCGTGCGTAGGGTTTCGAAAATCACCACATCGCTAAAGCTCGAATACTGCCCCGCACCGTTCACGGCAGAGGTCCGGCGCGCAGGATAGAAGGATCTTCACCGCGATACAGCGCCTCGACCTTGTCGGCACGCCACTGCAACACCGCACGCTGATTGATCGAGCCCTTGTCGGTGATTTCACCACGGTCGATGGAAGCTGGTTCGTCGAGCAGCGCGATCCATTCCAGACGACTGGCATTACCAGTGGCGTCGCGGTTGAGCCGCTGCAGCCAATCGCTGAACCACTGACGCACCGGCGCGCTGGCCAAGACTTCTGCATCGCTGGCGTGGGCACTCAAACCGGCCAGACGTCGGCATTCATACAACCGGGGAAAGACCAGCGCCCCCAGGCACTCGCGGTCCGGTGCGGCCACCACCAGGTCCTGAACATAAGGAGAACCTTCGAGCACCGCGCGATTGCGCAGCGGGCCGACGCTGACAAACACACCGGAGCTGAGCTTGAAGTCCTCGGCGATGCGCCCGTCGAACATCAGCCCGAGTTGCGGATCACGGGGGTCAGCCAGTTTCAGCGCATCGCCAGAACAGTAGAAACCCTGTTCGTCGAACACCTCGGCGGTCTGCTGCGGCGCGCGCCAGTAACCCGGCATGATGTGCGGCCCGCGAAAACGCCCTTCCAGCTTGCCGTCCACCGGCACCAGCCGCACTTCGCAACCAGGTGCCGGCAGGCCGATGTAACCGGCCATGGACAGCGGCCCGGTGGTGAACGTGCAGGACGGTGACGCCTCGGTCATGCCGAGCCCGGCCATCATGCGAATGCGTTCGCCACAATGCTGTTCGGCGACCCGGTCCAGGCGATCCCAAACCCGTTGCGACAAACCGGCGGCAGCGAAAAAGAACAGTTTCATGCGCGAGAAGAAACGCTCGCGCAACTCGCCATCCTGCTCCAGAGCGTTGACCAGTTCTTCCCAGCCCTTGGGCACGGTCAGGTAGGCGGTGGGCGATATTTCCTTGAGGTTGCGCAGTGTTTCAGCAAAACCCTGAACGGTCGGCTTGCCGTCGTCCAGGTAAAAAGTGCCGCCGTTGTACAGCACGATGCCGACGTTGTGGCTGCCGCCGAAGGTGTGATTCCACGGCAGCCAGTCCACCAGCACCGGAGGTTCTTCGCCGAACACCGGGAAGGTTTGCAACAGCATCTGCTGGTTGGCGCAGAGCATGCGCTGGGTGGTGACCACCGCCTTGGGCAATTTGGTGGAACCTGAGGTAAACAGAAATTTGGCGATGCTGTCCGGCCCGGTAGCCGTGAAGGCGCAATCGGCCTCGGCACCGCCGGGTTGTTCCAGCAGGCTGGCAAAACTCACCTGACGGCGGCCCGGTACTTGGCCATGCACGGTAATCAGCGGCGTTTCGGCCGGCAGCACCGCGTCGATCGCCCGCTGATAGGTCGCGGCGTCGCTGACGAACACCAGCCCCGGTTGCAGCAGGTCGCAGACATGCCGCAGCTTGGCGAAATCCTGGGACAACAACGAATAGGCCGGGGAAATCGGGCTATAGGGAATGCCGGCATACATAGCGCCCAGGGCAATCTGCAAATGCTCGATGTCGTTGCCCGAGAGGATCGCCAGTGGTCGCTCTGCCGACAGGCCATAACTCAGCAGGCTTTGGGCAATGGCGCGGACGCTGGTCAGCATCTCGGCGTAACTCACCCGGCGCCAGTCGCCGCCCTCCTGGCGAGCGGCAACAAAGGTCTGTTGCGGGCGCACCCGGGCCCAATGCACCAGGCGATCGAGCAAGCGTACGGGCAACTCGGCCAAGGGTTCCAGGGAGCGCATATGCAATATGCCCTGCTCTTCGCTGACTTCGACCGCAGGACAGCCGATGGATACCTGGCGATAGCGCGGTGCACTGGCTTCGGTCTGGGGTGGCGATCTGAATTCGGAACTCACGTGCTTGTTCTCCATCAAGTCACGCCACCGGTCCGCTGCGAAGCAGTCAACTGGGGCATGGCAGCCTTGTTATTGTGATATCTGGCCTGCACGCGGGCGACGAGCGCTCTCAAGCGTACGTCGCCCGACGCTGCGACAGCTGCTCAGATCGGGTAGTGCCGCGGTCCGTTCTGCAAGGTCACCCAGCGCAATTGGGTGAAGTGCTCGATGGACGCCTTGCCGCCAAAACTGCCATAGCCGCTGGACTTGACCCCGCCGAAAGGCATCTGTGCCTCGTCGTGCACGGTCGGGCCGTTGATATGGCAGATGCCCGACTCGACTCGCTGGGCCAAGGCCAACGCGTGACCGGTGTCACGACTGAAGATCGCCGCCGACAAGCCGAACTCGGAATCGTTGGCCAGACGCAGCAGCTCTTCATCACCTTCGCCGCGCAGCACCACCGCCACCGGGCCAAAGGATTCTTCGCGGTACAGGCGCATGGCATCGGTGACGCTATCGAGCAAAGTCGGCTGCAGAATACTGCCCTCCAGCCGCCCCCCCGCGACCAGGGTTGCGCCCTTGTCGAGAGCATCGTCGATCAGCAGTTTGATCCGTTCGCCGGCGTTGCTGTCCACCAGCGAACCCAGCACCGAACCTTCGGCATTGGGGTTGCCGGCGGGCAAGGTGGCGATCTTCGCCGCCAGTTTGGCGACAAAGGCATCGGCCACCTTGGCATCGACGATCAGGCGCTCGGTGGACATGCAGATCTGTCCCTGGTTGAAGAAGGCACCGAAGGCCGCGGCCTCGACTGCCGCATCCAGGTCGGCATCTTCCAGCACCAGGAACGGCGCCTTGCCGCCCAGTTCCAGCAACACCGGTTTGAGATGACGCGCCGACAGTTCACCGACGATGCGCCCGACATGGGTCGAGCCGGTGAAGTTGACCCGACGCACCGCCGGGTTGGCGATCAGCCGTTCGACAATCGCCGCGGCATCCTGGGGCGCGTTGCTGATGACGTTGACCACGCCATCGCCGAGGCCGGCGTCCTGCAATACCTGGCCAATCAGCCTATGCACCGCCGGGCTCAGTTCCGACGCCTTGAGCACCACGGTATTGCCGCAGGCCAGCGGCATGGCGATGGCGCGGGTGGCGAGGATGACTGGGGCGTTCCACGGCGCGATGCCGAGCACCACGCCACACGGTTGACGCAGGGCCATGGCGAAGCTGCCGGGCACATCCGAAGGAATGACTTCGCCGGTGATCTGGGTGGTCATGGATGCCGCTTCACGCAGCATGTTCGACGCCAGATGCACATTGAAACCGTACCAGTTGGCCATGGCGCCGGTCTCACCGGCGGCGGCGATGAATTCCGCGCTGCGGGCCTGCAACTGCTCGGCGGCGCGTAGCAACCGGGTGCGTCGTTCATTGGGGGCCAGGGCCGCCCAGGTGGGGAATGCCGCTTTGGCCGCAGCCACGGCGGCGTCGGCATCTTCCAGGGTGGCGGCGGCAACCCGCGACACGATTTCGCCGGTCACCGGATTACGCCGTTCGAAGGTTCGACCGTCTCGGGCGGGGCACGACTGGCCGCCGATCAGCAGGGGCACGTCCAGCATGGTGATTCCTCTTTATTGTCTTTATCGGGAATACGTTCGAGGGGCTCACAGTAGCGCCGAGGCGCCGGGGCGAACAGCTGGCGGACGCTCGATCGCCCGGCCAGCTCGCCTTGTTCTCAACGCCAGGGCTCAGCGTTTATAAGCCTGCAAACCGGGCTTGATGCTCTTGTCGTCGAGGAACTGCTTCATGCCCTGCTCGCGGCCACCTTCGGTGTCCAGCAGGCGCGACTGATCGAGCTTGGCGTACAGGTAATCTTCGTTCTGCTCCCAAGTGAGTTCGCGGCAACGCTTGAAGCCGTGCTTGGCTGCGCGCAGCACCACCGGGTTTTTCTCCAGCAGGTTACGCGCCAGCTCGATCGTCACCTCACGCAGTTGCGCCAGCGGCACGCTCTCGTTGACCAGGCCCATCTCGGCGGCTTTCTGCCCGCCGAAGGTCTTGCCGGTCATGATGTAGTACAGCGACTGGCGATGGCCCACGGTGTCGGCCATGGCTTTGCTCACCAGGTTACCCGGCGGGATGCCCCAGTTGATTTCCGACAGGCCGAAAGTCGCTTCATCGGCGCAGATCGCCAAATCGCAGGCCACCAGCGGGCTGAAACCGCCACCGAAGCACCAGCCGTTGACCATGGCGATGGTCGGCTTGGCGTACATGCGCAGCAGTTTCCATTGCCATTGAGAGGCTTCGCGGCGGATTTTTTCCTGAAGGATTTCCGGGCCGGCGTCTACTTCGCGGAAGTATTCCTTGAGGTCCATGCCCGCAGTCCAGGCTTCGCCCGCACCCGTCAGCACCAGGACACCGGCGTCCGGATCCTGCTCCAGGGTTTCCAGAACGTCGATCATCTCGCGGTTCAGGGTCGGGCTCATGGCGTTGCGTTTTTCCGGACGGTTGAGGATGACCCAAGCGATGCCTTCCTCGATTTCCACTTTGACCGTTGTCCAGCGACCTTCGTAATTACTCATGGCGATGCTCTCTTGTTCTTGGCTTGACGATGGGTAAAAACTAAACCGCAAATATAGTTATGTCAATTAACTATTAATAAAATTAACCGAGTTGCTTTCGTGCCTGAAACGGGCGCAGCTCCCAGAAATCTGAAAGAGGTCGTGGCTATCCCCGGCCAATCTCGGCAAACTAGATAGTCTTCTTAACCGCCAGCCCGAGGATTCACCCTGCAATGGCCAAGTCTTCCAAGATTGCCGCCGCCCCCGAGGCGCCTGCCGACAGCGTCGAAACCCAGGCGTCGCTGGACGCAGCCCTCGACGACCTGATCGGTTACGCCATGCGCCGGGCGCAGCTGAAACTGTTCCAGAACCTGATTGGCCGGCTCTCGGCCCACGACTTGCGCCCGGCGCAGTTCTCGGCCCTGGCGATCATCGACCAGAACCCCGGGCTGATGCAGGCCGACCTGGCCAAGGCGCTGGCCATCGAGCCACCGCAAGTGGTGCCGCTGCTCAATAAACTGGAAAGCCGGGCGCTGGCGGTGCGAGTGCGCTGCAAACCGGACAAACGCTCCTACGGGATTTTTCTCAGCAAGACCGGCGAAGCCCTGCTCAAGGAGCTGAAACTGATCGCTGCCGAGAGCGACATGGATGCCACGTCCGCCCTCGACAGCCAGGAACGCGAAGAACTGCTCAGGTTGCTGAAGAAGGTCTATCAGGCCTGAAAGACTTACCAGATCGGCACGGTGTAGAGCACCAGAAAGCGGGTCTGGTTTTCATCGCGAAACGCCGCGCCGGCGGGGAAGTCATTGCGATAGATCGACTTGCGCGCCATCAGCCCGACGTTCTTCAAAGGGCCACTCTGGATCACATACCCCAGTTCCATCTGGAACTCCCGCTCCTTGCGGTCGTCGGCATTCAGCGCCGCCAGTTCGATATGATCACCGCGCACATAACGCAGCCGGCTCTTCAGGCCGGGTACCCCGGCAGCGGCAAAGTCATAGTCGTAGATCGCCTGCCAGGTTCGCTCCTTGGCATTGAGAAAGTCCGAGCTCATGGTCAGCTCACTCATGCCCATCAACTCGGTGCCCGACACGTAAGGCGTCGCGGTGTCACCACTGGAGTGCATATAACCCAGGCTCAGGCGATGGCCGCCAAAGCGATAGCCGAACAGCGCCGAAAGGTTGCGGTTGTCGACCTTGCCGGCCTTGGCGCTGCCGTCCTCGTCGCTGAAAAAACTGCGCAAGTCAGTGGTCAGCGTGCCCTCGCCCACCTGCAGCGTGTGCAGCAAGGCCAGGGTGTTCTGCTGGTACAGGTCCGCCACTTCGGCGTGATAGGCACGCAGACTCAGATCCTTGTTCACCTGGTAATCGCCGCCGACATAGGCCATGTGCGATGAGGTGGCCGCGCCGTTGAAACGCCGGTTCGGCGAAGCGATGCTCATCGGCTGGTAGTTAGTGGAATCGCGCTTGTTGATGCGATCGATGTAGCCGGTGTTGAAGGTCAGCCCGTCGATGTCCTTTGAACTGAGGGTGGTGCCGCGAAACGTCTGCGGCAGCAGCCGTGACGGACTGGCGAAAGCGAACGGCAGGAAGATCGATACATCGCCAGTCTTCACCGTGGTTTGGGCAAAACGCATCTTGGCGGTCATGGCCAAGCGCGAATACTCGTCCGCCGCGCGCTTGTCGCTGGCGGACACCGGCAACAACTCGGTGCCGCTGCGGTCCGGCGACGAGTCCAGCTTGACCCCCATCAGGCCGCGAGCGTCAAGGCCGAAGCCGACGGTCCCCGGGGTAAAGCCCGACTCCACATTCATGATGAAACCCTGGGCCCATTCCCGGGCCGCGGTCTTCGCACCGTCGTCCTTGTAGTCCCGATCCAGGTAGTAATTGCGCAGGGTCAAGGTGCCGTGACTGTCATCGATAAAGCCTTCGGCCAGCGCCGGAGTGGCAATCACACTCAAGCCCAACAGGGCCAGACGACGTGCGCGAACAGGTAAGGTTGAGATCGCCACGAGGGCGTCCCGAGGGAGATTTGGCATGTTCGATGTCCACTTATTGTTGTTGTTTTTTGAACGGGATCGTCGGGGTTGCCCCAAGGATCTCCGGTCAGAGAATGGAAACGCCTGAGAGTGGAGTCAATCCGCAATGACCGATAATCGAACATTAATATTATTATCTATTTTTTAAATACATCACCAACCCTATGTCATCACATTGATTTAAATGAAATTAATGGCATTTTTCAGTAAAAAACCTTGGTCATTCATTTTTTAGTTATCTTTGTTAATCTTAATTTCAGCCTGCTATCGCCTACAGCAATCAGGCTCGCGTTCCCCCGTAAGCCCCAACAAAAACAATAATGAGG
Source organism: Pseudomonas sp. Pseusp18 (assembly GCF_059506005.1). Taxonomy (NCBI): domain Bacteria; kingdom Pseudomonadati; phylum Pseudomonadota; class Gammaproteobacteria; order Pseudomonadales; family Pseudomonadaceae; genus Pseudomonas; species Pseudomonas sp. Pseusp18. Next base: position 2,746,484 of record NZ_CP169240.1, on the reverse strand, counting down.
TTCGCCATGGACACCCCATCACGTCGCACGACGCTGACCATCGCCCTGTGTTTTATCGTTGCACTGATCGAAGGCTTCGACCTGCAAGCCGCTGGCACTGCCGCCGCAGGCCTGCGCCAGACCTTTGCCCTGGACCCGAAAATGATGGGTTGGGTATTCAGCGCCGGCATCATCGGTTTGCTGCCGGGCGCCTTCTTCGGCGGCTGGATCGCCGATCGCATCGGCCGCAAGAAAATCCTCATCGGCGCGGTGCTGCTGTTCGGCGTGTTCTCCCTCAACACGGCCTATGTCAGCAGTTTTTCCGGCCTGCTGCTGGCGCGCTTCATGACGGGCCTGGGCCTGGGTGCCGCCCTGCCCAACCTGATCGCGCTGTGTGCCGAAGCCGTGGGTGAGCAACGTCGCGGCACCGCGATCAGCATCATGTATGCCGGCGTGCCGTTGGGCGGCGCACTGGCGGCGGTGGTCGCCATGCTGTTTGCCGAGCATTGGCAGATGACCTTCATCATCGGGGGGCTCGTGCCCCTGCTGGTGGTGCCGTTGATGGTCCTGCTGCTGCCTGAGTCCAGCGCCTTTCGCCAGCAACAAGGCAGCGTCAACGTGGCGCGCGCCTCAACCGGCCAAGCGCTGTTCGGCGAAGACCGGACCCGCGTCACCCTGGCGTTGTGGCTGAGTTACTTCTTCACCCTAACCGTGATGTACATGCTGCTCAACTGGCTGCCATCGCTGTTGCTGGAACAGGGTTTCAGCAAACCCCAGGCTGGCCTGGTGCAGATGCTGTTCAACATCGGCGGCGCCCTCGGTTCCCTGCTCGGCGGGCTGCTGCTGGATCGCTGCAACGGCATCAAAGTGGTGCTGTTTGTCTACGCCGGGTTGCTGGCGGCGCTGGCCGGGGTCGGCCTGTCGGTGGGCATCGTCCCCATGGCTATCGCCGGTTTTTCCGCCGGGTTATTTGTGATGGCCGCGCAGCTGGTACTTTACGCCCTGGCACCGCCGTCGTACCCGACCTCGGTGCGCGCCACCGGTGTTGGCGCAGCGGTGGCGATCGGTCGCCTCGGATCGGTGGCCGGGCCGTTGGCCGCGGGGCAGATTCTGGCGGCCGGGGCCGGCACCACCGGAGTTTTGCTGGCGACCTCACCTGGGCTGCTGATTGCCGCACTGGCGATCATCAGCGTGATTGCCCGTTCGGCCGAGCCACAGTTACGTACGGCGAACCCGGTCGCGGATAAAACCTGACCGGGGTACACATCTTTGTAGCAGCAGCCTCGCAAGCTCGGCAGCTGCTACAGACGGTGTACCCCTGTCCTTCAGCTCTCCTTGACCAACTGCCCATGCCGGCTCGCTTCAGGCTTTTTTGCGAAGACCTTCTGCGGCAGCAGCAGCCAGGCCAAGGCCGGCAACAGGATCAAGGCACCGAGCATGTTCACCAGGAACATGAACGCCAGCAGAATTCCCATGTCGGCCTGGAACTTGATCGGTGAGAACGCCCAGGTCGACACTGCAACCGCCAGGGTCATGCCGGTCAGCAACACCACTTTGCCGGTGAACAGCAGCGCCTGGTAATACGCCTGGGCCAAGGTGTCGCCGGCACGCATTCGAGCCAGGATCACACTCAAGACATACAGCGCGTAGTCGATGCCAATGCCCACGCCCAATGCGATTACCGGCAGGGTCGCGACTTTGACCCCCATGCCCAGCCCCACCATCAGCGCCTCGCACAGAATCGAGGTGAGCATCAGCGGCAGCATCGCGCAAAGGGTTGCGCGCCAGCTGCGGAAGGTCAGCAGGCACAACAGGCTGACCGCGCCGTAGACCCAGAACAGCATCTCGCGCATGGATTTTTTCACCACGATATTGGTCGCGGCTTCGATCCCGGCGCTGCCGGCGGCGAGCATGAATTTGACCTCTGGCACCTGATGCTCGCTGATGAATTTTTCGCTGGCCTCCACCACCCGATTCAGGGTATCGGCCTTGTGATCGGCCAGGTAAACGTACAGCGACAACATCGAGCAGCCCTGATTGAACAGCTCCCGTGGTGCACGGGTTTGCACGGCTCCCAGCGCACCGTCATTGGGGATCAGCTCATACCATTTGAAGTTGCCTTCGTTGTAACCGGCCGTGGCGATCTTGCTCAGCGCCGCCATCGAGGTGGTCGACTCCACGCCTGGCAATTGCTCCAGCCGCCAGGCCAACGCATCCACTGCCGACAGACTCGCGTAGCGGGTGCACTGATCTTCCGGAGTCTTGATCATGACCACGAAAATATCCGAGCTGGCCGCATAGTTCTGGGTCATGAACAGCGCGTCGCGGTTGTAGCGCGAGTCAGCCCGCAACTCCGGAGCGCCGGGATCGAGATCGCCGATCTTCAAGTGCAGGCTCACGGCAAAACCGAACGCTGCCAACAGCAGACCGCCCAGCATGGCGCCCATGGCCCAGCGCCGTTGGGTGAACAAATCGAGCACGCGCCACAACGGATGCTTGATCTGCGCCTGCAATTCGGCGTTTTCCGAACTCAGGCTGCGTTGCGCCGCTGCCGGGCTGACACCGATATAGCTGAGCAGGATCGGCAACAGAATCAGGTTGGTGAAGATCAGCACCGCCACACCGAGACTGGCGGTGATCGCCAGATCCTGAATCACCCGGATATTGATCAGCAGCAACACCGCGAAGCCCACCGCATCACAGAGCAACGCGGTCATGCCGGCTGCGAACAGTCGGCGGAAGGTATAACGCGCCGCCACCACCCGGTGGGTGCCCCGACCGACGTCCTGCATGATGCCGTTCATCTTCTGCGCGCCATGGCTCATGCCAATGGCGAACACCAGAAACGGCACCAGTGCCGAGTAGGGGTCCAACTCATAACCGAGGATGGCGAGCAGACCCAACTGCCAGAGCACTGCCACCAGCGAACACGTCACCACCACCAGCGTGCTGCGTGCGCAACGGGTGTAGCCAAACAGCACCACCACGGTCACCAGCACCGCCATCACGAAGAACAGCAAGACCTGGGTCAGCCCCTCGATCAGGTCGCCGACGATTTTGGTGAAACCGGTGATGTGAATCCGCAGGTCATCGCTCTGGTACTTGTCCCGCAGGGCTTCCAGTTGCCGGGAAAACTCGCCGTAGTCCAGGGCCTTGCCGGTCTGCGGACTGATGTCCAGCAACGGCACGAAGATCACGCTGGACTTGAAGTTGCCGGCCACCAATTGACCGACCTCACCGGAACGCGCGACGTTGGTTCGCACCTGTTCGATACTGGCCGCCGAGCCATCGTAGTCGTCGGGGATCACGGTGCCGCCATCGAGCCCCTCCTCGGTCACGGCGGTCCAGCGCGTGGTCGGGGTCCATAACGATTTCATGTAGGGCCGGTCGACACCCGGCAGCAGATAGAGCTCGTCGTTGAGCCTGGCCAGGGTGTCGAGGTAATCCTTGGTGAAAATGCTGCCCTGTTTGACCTCCACGGCGATCCGCAGCGAGTTGCCCAGGCCGCTCAACTCACTGCGATTCTGCAGAAAGTTGGCGACATAGGGATGCCCCGTGGGAATGGTCTTCTCATAACTGGCATTGATGCCGATGCGCGTGGCTTGCCAGCCGAGCACCAGCGTCACCAGCAGACACAGCAGGATCACCAGCGGTCGATGGTTGAAGATCGCTCGCTCGGCGAAGTTGCCCGACGCCTGGTCAAACTCTTCCAGGCGGCCGATCACGGTTTGGGTTTTGTCGTCTTTCAAGTCTGACTCCTGTTGCACGGGCCGTGGCCCGATAGCGCTACACCGTGAAGATTCAAGGTTTGCCAGAGGCTCGTGGATCCTGGTCAGCGGCCACACCGCTCAAACCGACGCTGGCCAGACTGCCATCGGCCGCCTGTTGCACGGCCGCGACAGTCCCGCCGCTGCGGCTCTGGCGTTTGTCGAAGCTACGACCCTGGTCATGGCTGAATAAAAGTTCGCCGCCCTGGCTGGCCAACAGCAGGCTGCCATCGCGCAGTTCGATGGCGCTCGCCAGTGTTGATTCGATGCCAGTGTCGAGGCGTCGCCAACTGCCGCCACGGTCATCGGACCACCAGGCGTTACCGCGCAAACCGTAGGCAATCAAGGCGCCACCGCGAGTGCCGAGCAAGCCGAAAAAGCTGCCTTCATAAGGTGACTTCAAGGCCTGGAATGAATGCCCGGCATCGGTCGAACGCAACAGCAAACCGCGCTCCCCCACCAGCAGCAGATCGTTGCCCGAGACGCGGATGCCATACAGGTTCAGGCCCTGCGGATTGTCCACATGCCGCATCCACGGCTGCCAGCTTCGCCCGCCGTCGTCGGTACGGTAGATCTGGTTGTAGGCGCCAACGACGTAGCCGTGCAGGCGGTCACTGAAGTACAGGTCGAGAAACGGTTTATCCGGTCCGTCGTCGAGCATCTGCCGGGCCTGCGCCAGGTTGCCGGCGCCGCCCGATTGATTGGCTTCGCGCTCAGCGGCCTGCACCGCCAGCGAGGCGGCACGCTCACCGTCGAGTTGCTTGTGCCAGGTTTCACCGCCGTCCTCGGTGTGCAACACCACGCCCAGATGACCGACTGCCCAACCCTGCTCGGCATCGACGAATTGCACCGCCGTCAGGCTGACGCTGACCGGCACACTGGCCTGGCGCCAATTGATTCCAGCGTCATCCGAGAGCAGCACAATCCCGCGCTCGCCGACCGCCACTAGCCGCTCACCGGCCCGGGTCAGCCCGAGCAATGCCGCGCGCTGGGCCTTGGCGGTCGACAGTGCCGGCTGCTGCAGTACTGCAAACGTGCTCGCCTGGGCGTTGAACGCACACGCCATCAAACCCAATGCCAGGACGCAGGCGCCCCGGCGCAGGCCGAAGCCCGCATAGCGTTTTTGCCCCATCATGTCTTTATCCCACTCGCAAAGTCACAGGCGACCGCAGCGTGCACCCTCACCCGCCGCGGCCTCCCTCAGGTTCAACGCATGTTTTCGTTGGCCATGGCATCCGGCGTGAAATAGGACGCCGAAGGTTTCGCGACTTTCTGGTACTGGACCGCCAGATCGTTGCTCGAGGAGTTGAGAAAGTAAGCCCCGGTGTCGAGGTTGTAGCTGCCCCACATGACCTGCGCGGTGAGGGCCGGCAGGTCCGGCGCCAGCAGCGTCAGCGAATACATCTGCCGTCCGAGCTTGCCCTGGGCGTCATACCCATCGGCCATCAGGATCTGCCAGGAGTCTTCGTCGATGTAGTAAGTCCGACGCGGCACCACATGGCGCTTGCCGGACTTGAGCGTGGCCTCGACCACCCAGACCCGATGTTTCTCCCAACGCACCAAGTCAGGATTGAGGAAGTTCTGTTTGACCAGGTCGTCGCTCTTGGCCAGGGCGGCGCGGTTATTGTTGTAGGCGACGATCAGTTCTTTCTTGCCCATCAGCTTGAGGTCATAGCGATCGGTAGGCCCGAACAGCATGAACGCTTCGTCGAACAGACCGACCCCCGAGGTCACGAAGTCCGGGGTGTCGTAGGCGATGTTCGGCGCCCGACGCACCCGGCGCTGGCCGACCAGATACTGCCAGGCCGCACGGTTGGCCGGGTCCAGGTCCCAATGGGTCATCAGGCCTTCGCCGGCCTTGGACGACGGCAACTCGGTCAGCAGCTTGCCCACCAGGTACTTGCCGGAAAAGTTTTCCAGGCTGCCGCCTTCGACGTAGTAGGGAAACTGGTAGGTGTACTGGGCGCGGGTCGCCTGGACTTTCTTGCCGCCGGCGGTCATCAGCCAGGTATCGAAAGGCGAACTGATGGTGTCGCCGCCCTGCCAGGACAACCGATAGTTCCACAGCACTTGCGTACCGTTTTCCGGGATCGGGAACGGAATGCCGCCATAGGCGCCGGCGACTTTCTCGCTCGCCACGTCCAGCGTGGCGCGGGTGGCATTCTTGCCGGTGTTGTCATACACCCATTGTGGGGCTGCCGCCGAGCGATGGGTCGGATACACGTCCAGGCGATAGTCCGGGTATTTCTTCAGCAGCAGCTTGGTGCCTTCAGCCAGTACGCTCGCGTACTGCTCCATGTTCGAGGCCTTGATCGAATACAACGGCTTCTCGCCGGTGAATGGATCGGGACGTTTGTCACCTGGCTTGTAGCCAGGCGCGACCTTGGTGTAACCGCCCTGCCAGGCCGGGATGCTGCCATCGGCATTGCCGGCGCGCTCGCCGCCAAGGGGTGTCAGTTCAGTCTTCAAACGTGCAGCCTGCTCAGGCGACACCGCTGCCTGCGCCAGGCTCATGCCGGCAAGGGCCAGGGTGAGGACGCAAGTGTTGAGAAATGCTTTGTTCTGCATGGCGAATCCACCTTATTAGAATGAGGTTTTCACGTAGAGCGAGACGAAGTCGCGGTCGGCCAACGACTGCCCGTAACTGAAATTGCCGTCCTCGCGCAGCCCGGCTTTTGGGGCACCGAAGAAGTTCACGTAGTTCAGGCCGACATCCCAGCGCTGCAGGTAGGTGGCCTTGAGCCCGACACTCCAGTCGCCGGAATGGGTATTGCCGAAGCCCGATTTGTTGACCGCCGAAGAGCGCCCATCGAGTACCACACCCATGCCGATCGGCACGGTCAGGTCGATCCCGTCGACAATCTGGAAGTACGCCGGCTCCACCAATACCCGCAGCGCCGTGGCATCGCGGGTGGTGTTGGCATCCAGCGCGGCGGCGTTCTCGGTCACGCTCAGGGTGCGGTTCCAGGCCAGCTCGGCCAGCGCCGAGCCGCCGTCCCAAAATGCGGTTGGCGATAACAGGTAAATCGCCGACAGGTTGGCGTGAGCGGTTTTGCCCCTGGCAAACAGTGAGTTATCGTCGCCATCGGCCTCCATGCCAGGGGTCACCACTTGTAGATTGCTCACCAGCGGCGCGTTCCAGCGCACGGAGGTTTCACCGGCAAAGTTGAACGGTCCGTAAGCGGTGGAGAAGCTGACGCCGGCAGTCTTGATGTCTTCGGCGTAGACCTGACGATAGGAACTCAGGATCGGCAATCCGGTGGCCGCAGCGGCCGTACCGTCGAGGTAGGCGTACAGGCCGGTCGGGGTTTTGTCGTGATACTGCGCAGCGTAGAAACCCAGTTCCAGCTCGGTGCCGGTCGGCTTGAAGCGGATCTGCATACCGCCCTGCCCCGAATTTCGCGGTTTCAAATCGCCGCCATTCACCGTGTCGTTGCCGAACACTTCGCGCAGTGAACCGCTGCCGTAACCGATGGCATCGATATCGCTCAGGTAGCTGCCGGCACCGGGCACATTGGAACGTTCCCACTCGAACTGGTAGTAAGCGCCCACCGACAACTGTGGGTTGATCTGCAACTGCCCTGAGATCTGATTGACCGGACGCAGGATCTCCTTGAACTGGGTCCCCGGCACGCTGAGCAACTTGACCACATCGGTCGGGCCTTGGGCATTGGCGATGCCGTTGCCACCGTAGAACAGGCTTTCGCCGTAGATCAGGCTGTGTCGGCCCAGACGCACCACGCCTTGGGAGTCTTCGCCGAGGTCACCGCGCAGGAACACGAAGGCGTCGAGAATTTCCGCATCGCGACCGTGGAGCTTGCGGGTTTCGCTGAGGAAATGCGTTTGCTCGCTGCTGTCGGTGTCCTTGTTGTAGATATCGTCGTACCAGGCTGCGCCGCTCACGCGCAGGCCATAGTTTTGCCGGCTGAGGTCCATTTCGGAAAACAGGTCCAGACGATTGGAGACCAGGCCACTGCTGAAGTTTTTATCGCCCTGACTCTGGATCGAGGGATACAGGCCGTTGGCGGTCGGTGCGTTGACCAATCGGCTGTCCTGCCCCTGAAGACGCCAGGCCTGGCTGTACTTGATGGTGTTGTCCCAACGCAGTTTCCAGTCGGAATCACCAAGGTCCATTTGCATGGCCTCGACCCTCTCGACCATCACACCGGCGCTGCATAACGCCAGAAACAGGGCGCAATGCTTGAAACGAAAGCAACGTTTAACGTTGTCCATGGACGCTCCTCATTATTTTTATTTTTGGCATGGCTTCGCCACAGGTAGTGGCTTGCGCCGCTGTCTACAGGTGTGCATTTCAGATGTAGGTGGAGGCCAATCCGCCATCGACGGCCAGGTTGACGCCGTTGATCCAGCGCGACTCGTCGGCACACAGGAAAGCGATCACCGCCGCCACCTCATCGGCATAACCGGGGCGTTTCATGCGATGGGCATCGGCCTGGGTTCGGGCCTCACCGAGCATGCTCACGAAGTTGCCGAGGATTGGCGTGAAAACCGGACCTGGCGCCACGCTGTTCATGCGCACCGAATGTTCGAGAAACCAGGGTTGGGCCTGCAGGTAATTCCAGACGATCAAGGCTTCCTTGAAATACTGGTAGCAGGTCTCGTCCGGTACCGGGTGCTCGGCCAGCCAGGCCTGCCCGGCGGCGAAACCTTCGATGCGCGCCAGTGCCTTGTGCTGTTCCAGACGTAACGGCCACTCGGCGCCGAGGATCGAGGCGATATTGACGATGCTGCCGCCTGCGTTGATGCGTGGCAGCAACGCGCTGCTCAAGTGGCGCAATCCCAGGTAGTTGACCCGCGCCAGCAGTTGCGGGTTTGCAGTGCCCGGTACCCCGGCGATATTGCACAGGCTGTCGATCCGTGCCGGTAGCTGCGCCAGCAACCGGTCAATGTTCTCGGCACTGCTCAGATCGCCCTGAACAAAACCGTCCAGGGTCATGTGCGGCGCCTTCAGGTCCACGCCAATCACGTGGGCGCCGTGGCTGCGCAGCAGGCTTGCCGTGGCCGCGCCGATACCCGAAGAGACGCCAGTCACCAGCACAATCTTGTTGTCGAGTTTCATGTTGAGTCCTCTTATTATTTTTGTGTACTCGGTGAGCCGACCTGCCTTGTCGGCCCGGCAAAACCGGCCCGTCAGAACGGGTAACGCGGCGCCTTATCCTTGACCGTCACCCATTGCCATTGGGTGTATTCATCCCAGTCGGCCGGGCCGCCAACACTGCCGGCATTGCCTGAGCTGCCGCGTCCGCCGAAGGGGTTGATGCATTCGTCGGCCACTGTCTGGTCGTTGATGTGCAGCAGACCGCAGTTAAGTTGCTCGCCCATCGCCATCGCGTGCCCGACCGAAGGCGAAATGATCCCCGCGGACAAGCCATACTCGGTGCGGTTGGCCAGGTCGATGGCCTCATCGTCGCTGGCAAAACTCACCACCGTGGCCACCGGGCCGAAGATTTCCTCGTCGAACGCGCGCATGCCAGGGCGCACACCGGAAAGCACCGTGGGTTGGTAGAAGAGCCGCTCAAACTCGCCGCCGGCTTCCAGCGTTGCCCCGGCCGTCACGCTCTCCGTGACGATTTCATGCACTCGCAACAACTGGTGCTTGTTGATCAACGGCCCCAGCACCGCCTCGCCGCGAGCGGCATTGCCGACCGTGATTGCCCGTGCCTTTTCTGCCAGCCGGCGGATCAGCTCTTGTGCAATCGACTCATGGGCCAGGATGCGTCCGGTGGCCATGCAAATCTGCCCCTGATGCAGCCAGGCACCCCACGCGGCGTTGCTGGCCGCCAGTTCAAGATCGGCGTCTTCGAGCACGATCAACGAGTTCTTGCCGCCCAACTCCAGGGCGACTTTTTTCAGATGACGGCCAGCCAGCTCCGCGACTTTGCGCCCCGCTGCGGTGGAGCCGGTGAACGCGATCATCCGCACATGCGGATCGCGGCACAGCGCTTCTCCGGCTGGCGCCGCACCCGGCAACACCTGCAACAAGCCCTTGGGCAGACCGGCCGCCTCGAACAACCGGGCAATGATGAAACCGCCACTGACCGGGGTCTGCGGATCGGGCTTGAGCACCACGGCATTGCCCGCCGCCAGTGCCGGCGCCACCGACCGCAGGGACAGCACCAGGGGGAAGTTGAACGGCGAGATCACTCCGACCACGCCATGGGGCAATCGGCGTGCATAGGACAAGCGCCCCGCTTCGCTCGGCAGAACCAGACCATGGGGTTGCGACAGCAGCCCGGCCGCCTGATGCAGCAACACGATCGCCTCACGGACCTCATGTTCACCCTTGAACAGGCTGCCGCCACTTTCCCGGGCGATGTACAACGCCAGTTCGGCAAAGTGTTGCTGGGCCAGTGCGGCAGCTTTACGAAAGATCTCTGCGCGTTCCCGTGGCCCCAATGCCGCCCAGGCCGGTTGAGCACGAGCGGCGTTCAGGCTGGCAAACGCGATGTCCGCTGCATCGGCCAAACCGGTGATGGTCAACACCTCACCGGTGGCCGGTTCGATGACGCTATGGCTGCCGCCCAATGGACGTAGCCAGTCACCATTGAAGATGCGTTCACGCCATGGCTCGTCCCGCAGAAAATCAGATGGTTCACTTACCGACATTTCGGTCTCCCGGCTCTTGTGTTTGTCATTGCCTGACGCGGCCTTGCTAAAACGATGCAAGGCGTCTGCGTGGTGAAAGCGCTAGAGCAAGGGCTGTGCCGACTTCCTGCGTCGCGCCGCATTTCAAGTGGCGAAGGCTCTGGCCTGCGGGCTGTAGAGGGGTGTCTGCGAATAGGACAAGGTGCTTGGCGTACAGCCGGCAGCTCGCCACTTGTCCAAATGATAAAGTTATGTTTAATAACTGTTTTGCTAGTTGATCATTTCGATCAGTCGACTCGCTCAGGGGCATAACAATGAACAATCCCCATTCGCTGCTTCCACATCTTGCCATGCAGGAGGAGCATTTCTCGCCCCGAGGCGACAGTACCCAACTGGCCGAAGGCAACTCACCGACCCTGGCCGAGTTGACCGAATGCCTGTTCTTTTCCCCTGTTGACGGACGTATCTGGCTCAACGACCAGCGCATGCTGTTATTGCACAGCTCATCCTTCGGCGCGCTGCGACGGGAAATTATCGAGCGCCAGGGACTGGAACAGACCCGCGGCCTGTTTACCCGCACCGGCTATCTCTCCGGCGCGCGCGATGCGCGGCTGATCCGCGAGCGCTGGCCAGACGCCGACGCCGCCGCGGTTTTCTCGGCCGGCACGCGTCTGCATACACTCGAAGGCATGACCAAGGTCGAACCCCTGCACTTCAAATTCGACGCCGACTCGGGCTTCTATGAAGGTGAGTTTCTCTGGCACCACTCCTGTGAGGCCGACGAACATATCGCCGCCTACGGGATCGGCCAGGATCCGGTGTGCTGGACCGAACTGGGCTATGCCATCGGTTATGTCAGCGGGCTGTTTGGCCGTCTGGTGATCTTCCGCGAAACCGAATGCCGGGGCATGGGCCATGAGAGCTGCCGGGTAATCGGCAAGACTGCCGAGCAATGGGGCGATGTCGAACAGGACCTGAGTTATCTCACTGCCTCACCCTCAAGCGCCGCGCCCAAACAGCCTCAAGCCCCGGCGCCCGCCCCCCAGGATGACGACAGCGAAAACCCCGGCGGGCCAAAACCGATTGGCGCCAGCGCGGCCTTCAATGCCGCCACCCTCGCCTTGCAGCGCGTGGCGCCGACGCCCGCCACGGTGTTGTTCAGCGGCGAGTCCGGGGTCGGCAAAGAGTTGTTCGCCCGTCAGTTGCATCAGTTCAGCCCACGCCATCAAGCACCTTTCGTGGCGCTCAACTGCGCCGCCATCCCGGATAATCTGATCGAGGCTGAGCTGTTTGGTGTCGAGCGTGGCGCCTACACCGGCGCGACCCATTCGCGCCCCGGACGCTTCGAGCGCGCCCAGGGCGGCACTCTGTTTCTCGACGAAATCGCCAGCCTCAGCCTGCCGGGTCAGGGCAAGTTGCTGCGTGCATTGCAGGAGCGGGAGATCGAGCGCATCGGCGGTGGCCAGCCAATCAAGGTCGACGTCCGGGTGGTGGCGGCGACCAATGTCGACCTGCGCAAAGCCGTGGCGGCCGGAGACTTTCGCGAAGACTTGTTCTACCGGTTGAATGTCTACCCCATCGTGCTGCCGCCACTGCGCGAACGTCGCGACGACATACCGTTGCTGGTCAACGCGTTCCTGCGCCGCTTCTGTCAGGCCTACGGCCGCAAACCCGCTGGCCTGACCATGCGCGCACTCAAGGTGTTGTTGCGCTATGACTTTCCCGGCAACGTACGGGAATTGCAGAATCTGGTGGAGCGCGGCCTGATCGCCAGCGAAGACGGCCAAGCCATCGACCTGGTCCACCTGTTTCGCAACGAACCCATGCCGCAGGATGCGTACTCGCTGGACGACAATGGCAGCCTCGCCGCAACCGACCAAAGTCCCGCCGGCACACAGCCTCGCCCTGCCTTGCTGGAAACCCTGGCTCGCCTGGAGCACGGCTTCTCCATTGAAGGGCTGGAGTCGCGCCTGATCGATGAAGCGCTGCAAAAAAGCCAGGGCAATCTGGCCGCTGCCGCGCGACTGCTGGGTTTGAGTCGTGCGCAGTTTGCCTATCGACTGAAAAAATACCGACAGGCATCAGCTTGATTCAGGCGGGTCAATGCACGCTGAACAATGCGTAAAAGATTAATGAAATTAACTATATAGCCTGAGGACTCTCGCCATCAGCCAACGAGACTTTTCGCTTGCGGGATAAACGCGCACTACAGAAATTAGCGCTTTAAAAGTTTTACTCGATTAAGTATTTTGCATGGACGATTGGGCGACATGCGCCCCCTTTTATTCATCGCGACAAGGGATCAACCGTGAGCGGACTGCGTGAACGTCAGAAGGTCGAACGACGCCAAGCCATCAGCAAGGCAGCGATCGAACTGTTCGAGCGTCAAGGTTTCCAGAACACCACCATCGAACAGATCGCCAACCAGGCTGGGGTGTCGGCGCCTACCGTGTTCAAGTACTTCGGCAACAAGCAGGAAATCATCCTGGAGATCCTGCACGACGCCGACCAGCGCGCACTCAAGGACACCCGCTGCCAGATTCCTGAAATAGAAGATCCGGTCGAGGCCCTGTGCTACCTGGAACGCCTGCTGACTGGTTACGCCCTGGAAGTCATGCATCCCAGTCTCTGGCGTGAACTGTTGCCACTGATATTGTTTGGCGGCGACAACGAACTGCCCGAAGGCTATCGCGCCATGAACGATGCACTCAGGGCTGAAATCAGCGGGTTGCTCAGAGAACTGCAGCAGGCCGGCAAGCTGCGCGCCGACCTCAACGTTGACCTGGCCGCCTTCCTGTTGAACGACTACTCACACCTGCAGTTGTTCAGGCTGGTCAACCAGGAACAGCCGGACATCGAGTCACACTCCGCCCAGGTAAGGCGTATCACCGAGCTGCTCTTTTACGGAATGCGGGCCTGAGAACGCCAGCCTCCTCCCAGACTGGCTGCAGGCTATAGCGCGAGGCGCGTCATTGCTGGCGAGCCCGGCGTCGCGACGCCGGGCCACGATGATCAGCGATTGGTCTTGATGGTGGTCCAGGTGCGGGTGCGGATCCGCTCCACGGCTGCCGGCATGGGCTCCAAAGCGAACAGTGTTTTGCGCGCTTCGTCCGGCACATACATGTTGGGGTTATTACGGATCTCGGCGTTCACCAGTGCAGTGGCGTCCTTGTTCGGATTGGGGTAACCGATCTTGTTGCTGATCCGGGCAATGACGTCAGGGCGCAGGATGTAGTTGATGAACTCATAGGCCTCTTTGGTATGGGGGGCGTTGGCCGGCACCATCATCACATCCGACCACATCGGCGCGCCTTCCTTGGGTAACGCCATCTCCACCCTGACGCCCTTGCCGGCCGCATCGGCCAGTTGCTTGGCCAGCGCCACGCCACCCGACCAGCCGACGGCTACGCAAATGTCACCGTTGGCCAGGTCCATGCCGTAGCGTGAGGAGTTGAAGTAGGTGATGTGCGGGCGAATCTTCATCATCGCCGCCTGGGCCTGCGGGTAGTCCTCGCGCTTCTGGCTGTTGGGGTCGAGGCCCTTGTAGTGCAAGGCGATGGGCACGATTTCGTTGGCCGCGTCGAGGAAACCGACACCGCAACTGGCCAGCTTGGCGAGGTTCTCTTCCTTGAAGATCATGTCCCAGGTGTTCATCTGCACATTGGCGCCCAGGATTTGCTGAACCTTGTCGACGTTGTAGCCGATCAGCGTGGTGCCCCACAGGTACGGTGCCGCGTAGCGGTTGCCAGTATCACCGGCAGCTTCCAGGGTTTTCATGAACTCCGGGTCCAGGTGCTGCCAGTTCGGCAGCTGGCTGCGGTCCAGGGGCTGGACGGCACCGGCGGCGATCAGGTGACTCAGGTTGGCGCTGCCCGGGTACACCACGTCATACCCGGAATTGCCGGTCAGCAGTTTGGACTCCAGGGTTTCGACACTGTCAAAAACGTCGTAGATCGGACGGATGCCCGTTTCCTCCTGGAAGCTCTTGAGAATCTCAGGTGGCAAATATTCGATCCAGTTGTAGATCCGCACCGTGCGCTCTTCAGCCAGACACACACCGCTGGCCAGCAACGACACTACAGCGCCCAACAAGGTGTTACGCAAAAACGTGTTCATGGTGAAGCACTCCTGCGCGGCCGCGAAGGCTCGCGGCACTTAATAGCGGTAGGTGAAGTACAGTTCCAGCGCGCTGAATTTCTGGTCATCGCCGAACACTTGCTTGGCGGCGGCCAGCGGCTTGACCCAGTTATAGGAGAGCGACGTATAGAACGACGGCGTCGGGGTCCAGTCGAGGAAAACCACACTCTCATCGGCAAAGCGCCGATCGCTGACGGGTGCCCCCATGTAGTTTTTCTCATCCAGCCAGAACTGATAGTGGATCGCACCGAGGGTCAGCGTTTCATTGAGGTGGGTCTTGAGCGAGAACTGCTGGACGTTTTCGTTGCTGTTGAACAGCAGGTAATTGCCGACGACATCCCCCACCAGCCAGGTGCTCCAGTCGACGAAGCCCTTGCTCAGTGACTCCCAGGCTTTCTGCCGGTTGTCGGCGAGGTTGTCGTCGCCGGAAAAACTGGCGTAGCGATAGCCGATCACCGGGGTCAACGGCAACGTGTTGAAGGCGTAATCCGCCTGACCGTACCAGGCGTTGGCATCGTAATCCACGCCTTCACCACTGCCCCGCTCCACGGCGTATTCGGCATTCAGGGTCAGGTCCGGCACGCCCGGTACTTTGGCCTTCAACGCACGCACGTTGTACACCTGCATCCCGTCCCGGCGTCGTGGCAGTGTACTGCCCTTGGGCCCCAGCGCATTGACCTTCATCGCCATGGCCCCCAGTGTCACCTGGTCGTCGAGGTTGTAGTCCAGGTTAGCGCCGGTCATGCGGAAGTCACCCAGATCGTCATCGACCCGCAAGGTGAAGGCCTGGGTTTTCAATGCGCCATGATCCCAGGCCAGAATGGCCGAATCCTTGAAGGCAGTCCTGGGACCAAGCCAGTAGGCGCCGTCCTTGAGTTGGTCGAGGTTACCGTCCATCACGATGAAGCCAGTGCCGATCATGTAGTTCTGGCGACCGGCAGTCAGCGTCCACTCGCCGCTCCGGAAACCGCCGTAGAGTTCTTCGGTGGCCACCTTACCGTCAGAGCTGCGAGTGAAGCCGCCGGCATCGCCATCGCCAAAGGTGGTCGCCGCCACCAGCGAGCCACCGGCCAACAGGCTGAAGTCTGGCTGCAGGGCGTATTCCAGCTTGACGCCGGGTTTGACGTAGAGCTCCTGCCAGTCGATTTTCGTACCGCCATTCTTGCCGCTGCGCGCATCGACGCGGCCGCTGCCGAAGTTGACGTTACGGGTGGTAAGGGTCGCACCACCGGCGGTGAAGTTGACCTCACCCTTGAGGTTGCCATCCTCGAAGGTGTAGCCCGCCAGCGCGACTTGGGCGGTCAGGGGTAAGCCGACCGCTAAGAGCGTTCGAGAGAAACGCGTCATGAAAACCATATGAAGCTCCTGTGTGATTATTGTTGTTACAGGGCAGTGAATGGCGGCGCAGAGCGCCGCCAACACCTGGCCGAGCCAGGCGAATAGGACGCAAATTTCTTGTCTTTATGGGGCGTTTCAGTGGCGAAGATGCGCGGCGATGGCACGCAGCATGCGCACGCTGTCAGCATCGAACGGGCTGACAGCCTCGGTCAGCGATGACTGTTTGACGATCACCACACCGGACGGCTTATCGACGAACAAGTATTGGCCGTGGATACCACCGGCCATGATCGCCTGGCTGTGGTCGTTGAAGACGTACCACTGGCTGCGGTAGGAAGCGTCAGGCGTCCATTGGGAGAACTCGGAGTTTTTGGCGTAGATCGCCGGATCGGAGCCGGCAACGATGCGTGCAACCGTCTCGGTCGACAGCAACTGCAGCCCATCATGGCGACCGTCGTTGGCCAGCAGCCGACCGAACCGCGCCATGTCGCGCAAGGTGGCGTTGAAACCGGCACCGGCGACGCTACGCCCCCAAGGGTCGGCCATGAAGTAGCCGTCGCGCTCACACCCCAACGGGCTCCAGAGGTCTTGCAGCAATTGATTGCAAGCCTTGCCCGAAGCGCGCTCCATGACCCAGGCCAGGGCTTCGGTGGTGGCGGTCACGTAATGGAAAAAGCCGCCGTGACTGCCGCGTTTTTTCAGCGACGGCAGGTACTGATACAGCGACTCGAACTGAGCGTACTGCGCAGGTGCCGGCTGGAAACCGCAGGCATAGCCGTACTGCGAGCTCTCGGAGTTGGGATCGTCATAGACTTCGCTGTAATCGATGCCCACGGCCATGTCGAACAGCTGGCGCACCGTGGCATCGCCAAACGCGCTACCCAACAGTTCGGGCACGTAAAACGCCGCCGGCAACTCCGGATTGAGGATGCCATCGCAGACCAGTTGCTCCCCCAGGGTGCCGATCAGCGACTTGGTCACCGAGAACATGACGTGCCGGTCCCGGGGACGCTGGCCGTTGAAGTAACGCTCGAACAGCACGGTGTCGCCCTGCATCACCAAAAAGGCGTCGGTCTGACTGGCCACCAGATGATCGATGACACTGACGCTCAAGCCACATTCACTGTCGAAGTGCAGTTCATCCAGCGCTTGTGGCGCTTCCTTCAAGACGCTGACCGGTCCGCCACCCGCCTCCACATCAATGGAGGGACGCAGGCGCGCCAGATTGCGGAACCCCCACTGATTGAACGGTGGACGCATCCAGTTGTTCCAGGTGACGCGGCGTTTCGGCTCGGCCGGAAAACCCTGCATAAACAAAGGCGCCAAGCGCCTGTCGAGTGACGCTTCATTCGTCTCGATGTAAAGACTGGCCAGCAACGGCACGGTGTTCTGACTCATCGGGTTTCCCCTGCAAAATGACTCTGCGTGAAAGCAGATGCAGGGAAATAATTACCCGGTATTATTTTTTAGTCAATAAAACATTTATCAGATAAAAATATTTTGGCGCTGTGCTTTGATGGGGGGCAAACACGGCGTTCAGCGCCCGCTACTCCTGCGTCAGCCCTGCCAACCGGTGGGGTAATTGGGTGCTAAATGCCCTCGCAGGGTGCTGACACCAGGCGTAGGATCGATACGATGACTGCTTATCACGCATCGTTGGAAGGTGACTTCCAACCCATCTGCATTCACGTGCAAACGCAAGACATTTACCGCCGCACTGTAAGGCCGCGCGACCCTTCGCAGTACAAGGGCCGTGTTCTCACAACAACAAAAGCGAGGTGAAATCATGTCTGGTAATCGTGGTGTCGTGTATCTCGGCGCAGGCAAGGTCGAGGTGCAAACCATTCCCTATCCGAAAATGCAAGACCCGCGCGGCAAGCGCATTGACCATGGCGTGATCCTGCGCGTGGTTTCGACCAATATCTGCGGCTCCGACCAGCATATGGTGCGTGGCCGGACCACGGCCCAAGTCGGGCTGGTGCTTGGCCATGAGATCACCGGCGAGGTCATCGAGAAGGGCCGTGACGTGGAAAACGTGCAGATCGGTGACCTGGTATCGGTGCCGTTCAACGTCGCCTGCGGCCGTTGTCGCAGTTGCAAGGAACAGCACACCGGCGTCTGCCTGACGGTCAATCCGGCGCGCCCCGGCGGTGCCTATGGCTATGTGGACATGGGTGACTGGGTTGGCGGCCAGGCCGAATACGTGCTGGTGCCGTATGCCGACTTCAACCTGCTGAAGCTGCCCGACCGCGACAAGGCAATGGAGAAAATCCGCGACCTGACCTGCCTCTCCGATATCCTGCCGACCGGCTACCATGGCGCGGTGACCGCCGGTGTCGGCCCTGGCAGCACGGTGTATATCGCCGGTGCCGGTCCGGTCGGACTGGCTGCTGCCGCCTCCGCCCGTCTGCTGGGTGCGGCGGTGGTGATAGTCGGCGACGTCAATCCGCTGCGCCTGGCGCATGCCAAGGCCCAGGGCTTCGAGATCGCCGACCTGACCCTGGACACTCCGCTGCACGAGCAAATCGCCAACCTGCTCGGTGAGCCGGAAGTCGATTGTGCGGTCGATGCGGTCGGCTTCGAAGCCCGTGGCCACGGTCATGACGGCGCGCAGCACGAGGCCCCGGCCGATGTGCTCAACGCGCTGATGGGCGTGGTGCGGGTCGCCGGCAATATCGGTATCCCCGGTCTGTATGTCACCGAAGACCCGGGTGCGGTCAACAAAGCCGCCAAGCATGGCAGCCTGAACATCCGTTTCGGCCTCGGCTGGGCCAAGTCCCACAGTTTCCACACCGGCCAGACCCCGACGATGAAGTACAACCGTCAGCTGATGCAGGCGATCATGTGGGACCGGATCAAGATTGCCGAGGTCGTCGGTGTGCAGGTGATCAGCCTGGACGACGCGCCGCGTGGTTACCACGAGTTCGATGCCGGGGCGCCGAAGAAATTCGTCATGGATCCGCACAAGCTGTTTACCGCGGCCTAAGAAGCAGGTTAAGAAAAGGGCAGCTTTGAGCTGCCCTTCTTTATGGCCGTTTATAACGTTAGAAACAGCGCCGAGGTCCAGACTCGGGATTGATCGCGCTGCCGGGCGCAGATGAACAATGGGTGCTCACGGCCCGGTTGCAGATTCAACCGGGCAAGCTCGATTTGCCCTTGCAGTTCTCGAGGCAGCGGTGCATCGGTTGTCCTTTCGAGGGACACCTTCAACTCCGCGCCCGGCAGCTCTTCAATCACTTGCGATTGCGCCAGCAACGCTTCGCCGGACAACTCCATCAACACCGTCGGCGCATGCACGTAAGGTTGCGGCTCAGACGGGTCGCCAACCTTGATGTAGTTATCGATGCGGCTATGAACCTGCAGCGTGGCGCCGGCCAATTGCGACAGGTCGATTTCGATGCTGTCGGTGTCGCCATTGGTGTCGGTGCGAAATGCCAGAACCGTTGCATCCTTGCGCCATACGGTTTGCTCGGGATGATCGAGCCCCAAGGCGCGAAAGCCGTTGATGACCGCACCCGTCACCCGAATCTCGCCAGTCCAATAGGCGCCGCGATAACGATCCTTGATCCGTGCGCCGCCCAAACGCAGCCGAATGCGCTGGCCGGAAAACCCCAGTTCCTGGTGCAGGTTGCGCGACCAGATAAGTTTGTCGCCATCGAACAGATCGACCTGCTCCCAGCCCGCCTCTCCGAGCAGTCGATAGTCCAGCGTGGCATTTGAATCAGCGGTGAAAACCTCACCCATAAAATGCTGGCCCTGGCGCAGGCTGGCAAATGAACGTTCGCCGGTGGTGGCAAAAGTGCGACGGGCGCGAAGTGCCTTGCCAACACTGGCTCGATCGAAGGTCTCAGCCACCACGCCGGTCAGCCCGCCGCGAGAGCCGAACACCGCTGTGGCCGGAACACCGCCGCCGCAACGCCCCTGATGCTCATCGCTGTTGGCCGCGGCGCCAACCCGATAACCACGCTGAAGCGCTTCGGCGTAGACCCAATGGAACTGCCCCCAGGCCGAACCGACCTCGATCAGGCGCTCCAGCTCCGGATGGTGCCAGTCGAGGTTGCAACGGCGCCCACCGACGTGAGGCATCATCAAATGCCCTTCGGGGTCCTTGGCATAGGCGGCATACAACTCATCCACCGGCCAGGCACCCGGCTTGATGGTGCCGGCGGTGAACTCGTTCCACTCGAAGGAACGCACCAATCGCCCTTGATTGTCGAAGGGAAACTCGGGTTTGCGGTCATGCAGGAACACCACATTACGGTCGCCGCCCGCGCAAGAATTGCCGCACCATTCGGTGCCGGGATAGCAAACAAATCGTCCTGGTTCATTGAGTTCGTGAATCAGCTTGACCGCCTGATCCCAGCGCTGCTCGGTGATATTGAAATCATTGGCGGTGTAACCGAGGACATCGAGCCCGGCGACATCGCGACCGTAGCTGAGGTTGTACAAGGTGTCGTTGGTGCCCACCGTGTCATCGGAGTGCACATGCAGGTCGGCGTACAGCGGGCGCAATGCGGTGCCGGCCGGATCGACCGTGACAAACGCCTGAGCGGCGCGCACAAAAGGTGCCGCCACCGCGGCCGACAAACGCCACTCCCCCACCGCACCGAGATCAAAACCCTCAAGCCGGGCAGTCGCCCAGCCTTCAGTCGCTAAAGTGAACGGTTGTTGTCGCTCGCCCCCTTCAGGGTCAACGAGGGTCAGGACACCCTTGAGCGGCAAGTTGCGGCAGGTATTGCCCCAGGCATCATCAACCCTGAGCAGTACGTCGAACGCCTCACCCGCGCTGACCAGACGAGGCACGACCAACTGCACGCTCTGCGCCGGTCCCGGCACGATGTTCAGCAGCGGATCACCCGGCACCTCGGCAAATTTCGAGCTGCCCAGCGGGTCGATGAACAAACGGAAACGGAAGTCCTTCTCGACAAAACTCTGCACCCGCGTACCCGCGCCGCCCTGACGACGATCGCCCAGGCGAATGATGATTTTGTCTCCCGGATTCAGGTAACCGTCGATGATGTCGATGATGATTGCTTTCTGAAACGGCCGTTCATGGCCCTTCTGGTCGAAGCGCGCTTTCAGATGCTGCACAGAGGCCTGGCTCTGACCGGGGACCAGCTCGCCGGCTTGATACTCGGCGCTGACATAGTTGGGGCCAGTCGGATTCGACGTCTGGAACAAGGCCCAGTCGGAGTAGAACTTGAAGGCCAGTTTCAGCCAGGCGCCGTCCGCCAGGCCGCTGCCACCCACCTCGTAGACCAGGGTGATTTCATCCCATTGACCGGCAATCAGCGTGTCACGATCACAGTGGATGCGGCCCAGAAACGGGCGTCTTTTGTTGCGTTCGTAGAGGCCTTGAGGGGCAATGTAATGCCCGGCTTCGCGGGGATCGAAAACGTTACTCACATGACACCTCGTGCAGTGGTCCACTGAAGGTTTGAAGGGGGTTGAAATCAAATGACGATGCTTATTGCACTCGCCATTTCTGGTAATGACGCTCGATGCGCCTGAATACAAAACTCTCCATCAGCCAGGCAATCAGGCCGATCACGACAATGCCCAGCAACACCTGGCTGCTGTTGCCGATCTGCCCACCCGTCGACACCATCCAGCCGATGCCCTGGGAAGCACCGATCATTTCCGCCGCGACCAATGCCCTCCAGCCCTGGCTGAAGCCGATGCGCAAGGCCGCTGTCACGAAGGGCAACGAGGCCGGCAGGTAAACGTGAGCCAGCAGTTGCCAGGAATTGGCGCCCAAGGTGCGTGCCGCGCGGACTTCACCACCGCGGATGCTCTGCACGCCCTCCTGAATGGTCACGGCCATGGGGAACATCGCGGCAATGAAAATCACCAGCACGATGGAGACATAACCCAGGCCAAAAATGATCATGATCAGCGGCGCCCAGGCAATCGGCGGAATGGCCATGAACAGGCTGTTGAGCGGTGAGATGAAATCGCGAAACCGCGAAGACAGGCCACCGGCAGTACCCAGCAGCACCGCAACGATCACCGCCGCGCAGAAGCCGCCAACCTCTTCAAGGACGCTGGCCTGCAGGTGCTGCCACAGCGAACTGTCGCCCAGCCAACGCACAGCCTCGCGGGCGACATCCCATGGCTGCGGCAGGATGTAAGTGGGAAAGCGGCTGGCCAGGGCCATCCAGATCAACAGCAGGCATGGCAGCGACGCCCATCCCCAATTCGGTTTTGGCAAGGACATGACAGACTCAGCGCGAGGCTTTTTCCAGGTAGGAGGTGTCCACGATCTGTTCGGTCTTGAGCGTGGTATCGATAAAGCCGAGGTCGTGGGAGTAATTCATCAGGCGCTGGATGAATTGGATATCCGCAGGCTGCAAGTCCGCTGACCAACCCAACCGGGTACGTGCCTGGGCGACGATGGTTTGCGGGGCGATGGTCTTGCCGTCAGCACCTTGCACCGGCTCGAGCTTGAACGCCTCGGCGATGATTCGATTCGACTCATCGGGGTGCTCGTTGAGAAAGGCGATGGCCTTGCGGTGCGCACGCAACAGCTTCACCACATCGTCCGGTCGTTCCTGCAAGG
This sequence comes from Pseudomonas sp. Pseusp18, assembly GCF_059506005.1. Classification (NCBI taxonomy): domain Bacteria; kingdom Pseudomonadati; phylum Pseudomonadota; class Gammaproteobacteria; order Pseudomonadales; family Pseudomonadaceae; genus Pseudomonas; species Pseudomonas sp. Pseusp18. Next base: position 2,724,098 of record NZ_CP169240.1, on the reverse strand, counting down.
TTTTCGGTAACGCGATCACCACGTACCACGGGTAGTTCGGCAGTGCCTGATTGACGTCGAGCAGAATCCGGCTCGACCCGCGCAGCAACGACTGGCTGACAAAGGGTTCCCAGGAAAACGCCGCATCGACAATGCCGCGCTCCAGCGCCGCGTTCATATTGCCGGGTGGCATGTCGATGATGTCCAGATCCTTGTCAGGATTGAGCCCGGCCTTTTCTTTCAGCACATAGCCGCGCAGCAGCACATCCATGCCACTGCCCTTCTTGACCCCGGCCAGTTTTTTCCCCTTGAGTTCATCCAGGGCGGTAACCGGACTCTTGGCGTCGACAATCACCGCGGCCTGACCGTAATTGACCTTGGCCAGAATCCGGCTTTGCAGCCCCCGGGAAAACCACTGATACACCGGCGGCGTACCGACATAGGCCACATCCAGCTCGCCAGCGGCCAATGCCTGCTGGATCACCGGACCATCGCCCAAGGCCTTGAGATCGACATTCAAGCCTTCCTCGCGGTAGTAACCCTGTTTGTCGGCGATCAACGCCGGGGCGTTGGCCATGGCGAATACGTAACCCACACGCAAGGGTTTCTCTTCGCCAGCCACGGCGAATACGCTGCTGGCCAAGGCGGCAACAGACAAGGAAAGGGCAAGCAGCGAATGTTTGATCATGCTGTCAACTCAGGTTGGCGGGTTGGGTAAGCGGAGGCTGTAGGCACTTCCATGACCTGGGAAATGCGCTCCATCAGCTCATTGCGGTAATCGAGAAAGGTCGGCAGGCGGCGGGTTTTCAGGTTGGAGCGAGGGCGCGGCAAATGAATATTCAGTTCGCTGTGGATACCGCCGGGGGCGATGTTGAGCACGATGACCCGATCCGCCAGAAACACCGCTTCGTCGATATCGTGGGTAATGAACAGCACCGTCTGACCCAGTTCAGCCCAGATGCGCAAGGTCTCTTCGTTCATGCTGTTGCGGCTGATGGCATCCAGTGCAGCGAATGGCTCATCCATCAGCAACACGCTGGGCTCCAATGCCAGGGTCCTGGCCAGGGAAACCCGCTGCTGCATGCCGCCAGAAAGCTGATGCGGCAACCGATGCGCGGCATTCTCCAGACCGACCAGACGCAGATACTGCAAGGCTTGAGAACGCTGTTGCGATTCGTTGATCCGGGCCGCCATCCGCAGGCCGAAACGGACGTTTTCCAAGGCACTCAACCAGGGAAACAACTGCGGCGCCTGAAACACATAACCCAACTCCGAACGCTCTGGACGCACCGCCGTCTGGTTGATACTGATCTGACCGCTCTGGGGTTGCTGAAAGCCTGACAACAAATTCAGCAAGGTGGTTTTCCCGCAGCCGGATGGCCCCAGGATCGCGACGAATTCACCGGGTCTGGCGTTCAGACTGAAAGAGGAAAACACGCGATGGCCATTGGGGTAGCTGAAGCTGATGTCATCGACCGTCAGCGCGTCGGCTTGCTGCTGTGCGTAAGGGAGGGTTTTGAACATGGCAAGTGTCGTCAGGTCGTTTACAATGGGAATGCCTGGCATAATACGTATTAATACAAGTAGTCCCAATAACCTATTTTTATAACCTTAGAAGTGAAGGCGCACCGCCCTCCTCCAAGGCCATGGAAACCGACAGTGTCTACGTCCATTCTTCGCGACAGCACCACCTCACTCTACGAACAGATTGCCCATCAATTGCTGGAAGAGATTCAACGCGGCGACTTTGAGCCCAGCGGCAAGCTGCCGTCAGAAGCGGAGCTGGGCAAACGCTTTGCAGTGAGCCGCGTCACCGTTCGCCTGGCGGTGGGCAAGCTCAGCGATGACGGCGTGGTCGAGCGCAAACAAGGCAAGGGCACCTTCGTGGCGGCCAAACAGGTGCGGCACGGCCTGGACGCGTTGCGCAGTTTTCATGAAGCCTTGTTGCTGCAAGGGCTCGAACCGAGCATGCGCGTCATCAGCCATACCCTGCAGCCGGTTCCAGAGGCATTGCGTGGTTTGTTTGAAGAAGCGGACGACTGCCTGCTTCTGGAACGACTGCATTTCGTCGATGACGAACCCATCGCACTGGGCCGCAGCCATTTACCGGCCGAATTGGCCAGCGTGGTCTGGACTGAAGTCGAGCATCAACCGATCTACTCCATTCTCGAGTCGATCACCGGCATGGCGGTCACCCGCGCCGATCTGGCGATCCGCGCGCAAGAAGCCGATAAAAACCTGGCCAGTGCCTTGCACATCAAACGTGGCGCGGCACTGCTGGTCATGGAGCGCACCTCCTGGTTTGCCGACGGCCGCTGCTGCGACCGTACGACCTTCTACATCCGCCCGGAACGTTATGCCTTTGTTCTCAGTGGTGTCTTTAAGTCCAGACCCGCACCGGCACAACCGTGATGAGCTTGCACCGGGCCTTCGCGGCCTGCTTCAGTGACGTGTTCCAGGGTGCCGACATACACTTCGGTCCTGGCCTGGGCGCAAAAAAAAAGCAGAATGACTGGAATCGGGTATTTCTAATTTTTTTTAATCATTTTTATTTTCTGACTATATATATAGTCGTTGTTTCCATAGCGAATTCGTTGCGCCATATCGAATCTACACCAAAAGGAATTTACATAATGACCTCTAACGAAAGAGGACTTTCGGTGTAGTCAACCCAACTAGAGAAATAACATGTCCGTCAACCTCGTCATCAGCTTTAGTGTAAAAGAAGAAAAACTGCAATCGTTCAAGGACATCATGAACGACGTGAAGATCAATCTGCCGAAGGTGGACGGCTGCCAATCGGTCAAGATCCTCAACCACTTGGAAAATCCGCTCGCGTTCACGCTGGTGGAAGCCTGGGATTCGCGTGAAATGCACAGCACCCACGTCGACCAGATAGTCTCGAGCGGTCAATGGAACGTCATCGTCGAGCATCTGAGCAGCGCGCCGGTCAGTGGCTACTTCAGCGAAGTTTGATGCCGTAACGTCAGCGGCCGGGCGCTGCTGGATACCAGCCTGTCCAGATGGGGCGGCCAATTTGTCGAGAAACCATAGCAATGACACTCGAAGTAGTACCGGCAGCGCTTTACTCGATGCGCAACGTAAAGCCTGTCCTTGCTGACGGTAGCTCGTCCATCCTCCATAAAACGCTTGGAACGAACCTGGAAAACAAGGCGATCTATATCGCCACGCCGTTGATCGTCTACATCAAGCAGGGCAAGCAGATTATTCGCGACTATGACGGCATGGCCAATGTCGTCGACGAGAATCATCTGATTTTCCTCTCCAAAGGCGTGTACACGGTATCGGACTACGTCACTGGCAGCGATATCTTCGAGGCGGTGCTGCTGTTTTTCGACGACAAGCTGATCGCCAAGTACCTGTCGCATGCGGTCGGCGCAGGCAATTCGCACACGGACAGCCAGCAGAAGAAGAACGTGCACGGCACCTATACCCTGCATGCCAACGAACAGATTCAGCGCTATATCGATTCGCTGAATTATGTCTACAAGGGTGCGCAGGGCTCTGACGCGCTGCTGGAGTTAAAGCTGCTCGAACTGCTGCACCTGATCGCCATCCAGGACAAGTCCTTGCGTTTCCTGCGCGAACTGTTCGGCGACGGCAACCGCAAACGCCGCCTCATTACCGACTTCATGGAGCAGTACTATTCGCACAAGCTGAAGATTGAAGACTATGCCCTGCTGACGGGACGCAGCGTCTCGACCTTTATCCGCGACTTCAAGCGCAGCTACAGCACTACTCCGAACCGCTGGATTACCGAGAAAAAAATGGACATCGCGCACCAGCTATTGACGGATAAAAATTATTCCGTCACCGACGCGGCTACGGAAGTGGGATATGAAAATATCTCCCACTTCATCAAGGTCTACAAGCAACGGTACGGAGTCACGCCGAAGAAAGCCAAGACCTTCGCGGCAGAACTGTAGCGCACGATTTGCGCTGCTTTCGCAGTCAATCAATATGAGCCCTCGGAGTCTCGGAAGGAGACTCCCCGAACAATGCCCGGTAATGCGCGGCGAAGTGGCTCAGGTGAAAAAAACCCATCTCGACGGCAACCTCTCCGACATTGATCTGTGCAGCGTGCGTGGTGATCAAACGACGGCGAACGGCATTGAGTCGCAGGTTCCTCAAATACTCGACCGGACGCGTGCCGGTAACCGCCTGAAAACTGTTCTGCAACGTTCTGCGGCTAACACGCAATTGCTCACACAGATCAAGGATACTCAGCGGTGTGTCACCGCTGGCATCAGCCAGTTCTTGGCATTTTTTGACCAGGTAGGCGCTGACGGCAAAGTTGCCCCGACGACAACGCACTTCATCCGAGGCGTTGCTGAAAAGATCAAGGAGGGCGTTGTGCAGCGTGTCTTCGAGCATTTTTTCCGAAGCGGCACTGATTGCGCCCTTCTGTTCCAGCAGGTGGCGAAACAGCGGATATATCCGTTGCTGCACGCGCAGTAAAACGGCGTCATCGACGTTGATCTGCGGCACCGACTTCAAGCGTATGAGCTGATCGTTCGAGAGTTCGAACGCGGCCAGTTTTGCAAACCTGACAGTGTCGACGTTAATCGCAAAAAAATGAGTACCCTCCGGCGCGTGCAAGACAAACTCCTCACCATCACGCAACAGCACCACGCTATGTGCCCCTACTTGGTGCCCTTGCACGACCGGAGCATTGCCGGAACCTAGCGACATGGCGATGCAAAAGCGTCCTTTCGGAGCACAGCCGTGCTGGACAACACGCTTGTCCAAAACCTCCTGAAAAATCTGGAAGCGGTCCGCCGAAACCTGCTTCAGCTCGCTGGAAAGACAACCACGCCCCAGCTGGTCATAAATCTGTTGCCAGCCGAGGATGGAGCCAGCATGTTTTTGAGGATCGTTGAACGTACGAACTTCGGTGAACATGATCATCTTTCCTCAGATGCCGTGATTTTTTATCGGCAAATACTGGAGTGCTCGATCATCCATGACAGTAGAGTCAGTCAGGTTGCGCCGGAAGGCGCCTTGAAGCCTAAAGCCAATACCGTGCCAAGCATGTGTAGCCGATACTGGCCAGGCTGGATATTCATCGGTGGCAATAACGCCCCGGACAAGATCACCTGTCCGGCCTCGAGCGGATGACCGTCTGCCAGCAATCGCCGAATCAGCCAACACAGGTTTACCAACGGCGTATCCTTTCGCTCTTCAGTATCACCGCCCCCGTACATCATTTCTTCGCTTTCCAGGCTATAGGTCACACTGGCGTGTTGAACCGGATCAAATTTCTGGACTTGACCCATGCAGTAGAATCCCGCCGCTGCGTTGTCGGCAAGAAAAGCCCCGGCACCAAAACTCCAGCCCTCCCAGCGACAGTCGGCAATCTCAAAGGCCGGCGCGACTTCGGCGATTGCGGCCAGGATCTCATCATCGCTGTAGTCCCCTGGAGTCAGTGAATGGCCCACGACAAAAGCCAGCTCAACTTCCAGTTTCGGTTGAATCAATAGCGCCAGATCAACAGAGCCTTGCGCCTCAACACGCATGACATCGGTCAATGCACCAAAAACCGGTTCGTTGAGACCAAAGCGCTTCTGGGCGGCAGCGCCGGAAAATGCAATCTTCCACCCGGTCAACTTCTCTCCCGACATCAAGCGCTGGTTCAGTGCCAGACACTGGAGAAAATAACCGTCGAGTACGTCGAGTGCTTCATGATCAATTGGCGGCAAGGCCACAGCCGACCGGGTCGCATCGCGCAGCTGCGTGATCAGACTTTTATTTTTAATCTGGTTCATGACAACTGCCTGGCGAGTTTGACGAGCACGCTATCCAGCCGTTCAGGCGTGGTGATTGCCGCAATAAAGCGGTCGGGACGCACGACTACAATGCAGTCTCGTACCGTGGAGAACCAATCACCCAGACGATTATCAACGTCCTCCACACTGATGGCTCCCACACTGGTAAGCGGTTGATTACGTTCCCCGCTGCGTGAGCGATTGACCTGAATGAACTGCGTGTTCCAGCGCGCCCAGTAGGCTGCCGACTGTTCGCTGAGGTGCTCACTCGGATTGACCCGATAACCGAGCACCGCGTAAGAGTCGCCGAGTACTTCATCCAGTCGCCGCCTCTGTCCCTGCGCATCTTCTACGTAGGGTTGCACGAACAATTGGCCTACCAGATCACCTTCGAGCAACTCTGCCCGCTCGTGATAAACCAACCCTTTGGTGATGGTCGCTTTGGGTTTGAACTTGAACTCAAGCAGGTGTGAGCGCAGGTTATCCACCGTGTTGACGGCCTGGAACAACCAGTCACGGACCCCCGCCATCAGCGGATTGGTCAGCCCTAACACCGCTCCCATATTATCGGCCAGGCCGATCAGGTCCGTGGCATGACCACGACGCTCCAGATCGTAGCTGGCAAGAATGGACGCATTGGCCCGTCCCTGAATGATGGCGGCCAGTTTCCAGACCACGTTGGCGACATCGCGCAAGCCTGAGTTGAGCCCCTGCCCGGCCCATGGCGGTGAAATGTGTGCGGCATCCCCCACCAAGGCAACGCGCCCTTCGACAAATCGAGCGGCGACCCGAGAGTTGTGTGTATAGGCCCGGATGCGGACGATATCCAGCTGTTCCTCCGCGTCGCCGATATGCCCACGAATCAGTGTCCGGATAGTCGCCTCTTCGCACATCTGCGCCTCATCCTCGCCCTCCAGCAGCATGAACTCCCATCGACGTTGCCGGTACGGCAAGTAGATACAAACGAAGGGACGTTGCGGGTCGGCATGCAATGCGGTGTAAGGCGCATCAAGCTGGTCGTTGCGAGTGTCCACCACCACCCATTTGCGTGGGTGGGTCATGCCCAACAACTCGATACCGAGCTTTTTACGTACGCTTGAGCGTCCACCATCGGCACCGATCACATACTGGGCGTGCAACTGGTATTGCTCACCCGAGGCGTCCCGAACCTGCAAGGTCACGCCCTCGTCGTCCTGCACCAGGTCGAGCATCTCATGCCCCTGGCGCAGTTCCACTCCCGCGTATTTTCCCAGCGCCTCACGCAAGGTGCCTTCAAGCATCTGCTGCATGAAAATGTTGCGCATCGGCCAGCCATAATGGGCGGTGCTTGGCTTGACCTCGGCGAAGCAAACACCGCGAGCGTTGTAGTAACGCAACGGCACATCGCAAATCATGTCGCGCACCGCGAGATCTGCGACGCCGATCCCCTGCAGCACACGCAGCGCTTCATCATCCATGCCTACCGCTCGAGGATAAGGCAGGATGCCGTCGGAGAGTTCCAATACGACGCAGTCGACACCATACAAGCCCATGTAATGAGCCGCCGTAATCCCGTTGGGACCACCGCCCACGATAACAACCTGGGTTCTCTCCTGCTTCATCGTCATTCACCGATTTCTTGTAGTTGTTGTGTAGGCAGACCCTGGAGGTAGTGCAACACGACACGGTTGAAAATTTCGCCCTGATCATCATGCACGTAGTGGCTGGCGTCAGCGATCTCAGCAGTCTGCGCCAATGGGTTGGCAGACTTGATCGCTGCAAGCGTCGCCGCAGGAAGAAAGTCTGAGCGAGCCCCACGAATAAACAGCGTTGGGCAATCCAGAGCTCGCACCGCCGGCCACAAATCCGTAGGCGTTATGCTCAGACGGGCCTGGGCAATGCCCTGCTGATCGTGGCGCCACACGATGCCGTTGTCCGTTTCTTTCATGGAGTGAGCCAGCCGTGAAGCCAAGCCCTGCTCCGACAATCCGGGGCGCGATTGTCGCCAGAAGCTGCGGGCGCTTTCCCAGTCTGGAAACAGCAGTGGGGTCTGGCTCATCTCGCGACGAATACGCGCAGCGCCATCGCCACTGATCGACGATCCGGGACCGATATCCTCAATGATCAATGCCTGCAGTCGTCCAGGATTCAACCGCGCATATTCCAGGGCATTGGTGCCGCCAAGGGAGTGCCCGACCAACACAAAGCGCTGCAAGCCCAGATGTGCCACCAGATCCTCGAGATCGCTGACATAAGACTCGGTTCGATAGCTGGTGCTCGGTGCCCAGTCACTCAAGCCCCGGCCACGCTGATCCAGCGCGTAGCAGCAGTAACCATCGCCCAACGCCTCGACCAATGAATCCCAGGTTTGAGCGTAAGCCCGAAGTCCGTGCAAGAGCACCACCGGGATACCTTGCTCACTGCCCCAACGCAGGTAATGCAGGCGCAGTGAAGAACCAGTGGTGAAGTAACAGCTTTGTGCAGTCATCGGCATACTCCCCCGCAGTTGACCGGGCCTTAAACCAGGCCGTCGTTACCCTTGATGTCCTTGGCTTGCAAACCACCAAGACGCGCATGCAATCGGCCGCGAGTGGCGAATGCCCAGATGATCACGACTTCATCGGGTGACGGACCATCACCAAAGGACAGGGAGATGCTGTCGTAGTGCGAACGCACGTAGAGCGCATCTTTGTGCGCCAGTGGCACATCGATCGTGGCGCCCGGACCACCGCGTTTGCCCGTGGACGGCACCCAGGATTTGCCCCCGCCCAAAGCAACCCGGATCGGATCGGCTGCGGGGTTGGTGAGAAACGCGTTGCCATGCTCGTATTCGCCTTGGCTACCCACCAGGCAAGCTTTGCCATAACTGACAATCTTGTGTTCGCCGGCCAGTTCCTGGATGCGTCGACCGAACTCTTCACCCAGCAGCGGCGACGGTTCCACCAGTTCGGCCAGGCTCTCGCTGTAACGGCCGGCGTACGGGTTGTGAATCACTGCAGCGACGGCGTACTTGAACAGCGGCTCACCGTCAGCCAGTTGCCCGCTTTCGTTGGCCAAGGTTTCTTCGGTGAAGCTGTACCATTTGCGGATGTGGTAACTGGCAAAGTTTTGCGCTTTCATCAGGTTTTTCTCTTCTTAAAGTGGGTCGAGATCAAAGTTCCGGCTCGGCGCGCCGGCCGCCTTGAAGCGGGCCTTGCCCCGTGCGTCGTCGTGCTCGGTCTCGAGGAAGAATTCCATGCGATTGCCATCGGGGTCGTTGAAGTAAACACCGTTGCCGATTTCATGATCAGTGATCTTCACCACCTCGACCCCTTTGCTGAGCAACATGCCGTAGAGCTGGCGCAGGGTGGTGAAATCACCGGCGATTTCCAATCCGTAGTGCTGCAATCCCAGGCCACCTTGATGGGCGCCGGGCTCGGCACGGATCAACGCGATGTCATGGTGTTTGCTACCAAACGCCATCATGACCCAGCTATCGCCCCGGGCACTTTCATGCATGCCCAGGATGTCGGCGTACCAACGCGCCGAGACATCAGGATCACTCACCCATAGCGATAAGTGAGTACGAACGACTTCGACTTTCATCGCGCGATACCTCAGTTCTTTTTGACGATGGACTGGTGTCCGGCCTTGATCTGCGCCACGGCGGGCGTCCAAAGCACATCGGCGATTTCACTGAACTCACGCCACTGTTTCTGCCAACCCACACCGCCGTTCTCGGACGTGAACAGGTGGCCGTACTTGGTACCGGCGAGGACTTGCCGAGAGTCAGCCGGGTTGATGCCGATGGCCCAGACGCAGGAATTGGGCTGCTGGGGAAGAGGCAGTACTTCCCAACTGACCGCCGCGTCATGGGAGACCAGGACCTTGCTGGTGGTGCCGGGGGTGCCGTCGGAAATGCTCAAGTACAGGCTGCTTTGCGTGCCCAGCGGCGCATTCATGGCGCGCACGTAGTAAAGCCCGAAGGTTTCGCGAGCCACAATGCCGGTCCAGGTCAGGCCTTCATCAAGGCTGCGGTAGACAGCGTTGACGCACACCACCACGATGACTTTTTCACCATGGTTAGGCAGCACCAGAATGTTGTGGACATCCGAGTTGTAGTCCCACAGCAGCCGATCATCGACTCGCGTCCAGGTATCACCGCCATCCCGGGAGTGAAACAACCCGCCCTCTTCCAGGCCGAACCATAGCTGGTTGCGGTCAGTCGGGTCATAGGCGAAGGCCAGCAAACGGGGCCGACTGACACCGTCGCAGAACTCCGGAATATCCACGGGTGCACGGTCCCAGTTCTGGCCACCGTCAAGGGTGCGCCACAGCACGGCACGCGACGGCGCACCGGTGCCGACGAAAATACGCTGCGCATCCTGCGGGTCGACGGCCACCTTCCACACCGTCTGCCCATTGAAGGGCGAGTCGACCTGCTGCCAGTGGCCACCGGTGTCATGGCTGACACACAAGCCAATGTCGGTGCCGGCATAAATCACCTCTGGCGTACCAGGGTGAAAGCTCAAGGATCGGGTGATCGCATCGAACTCCAGGTCCTGCCCCAGGCCAAGACGATGCCAGGTACGGCCGTCGTCGGCGCTGCGGATCACGGCCTGGCCGACGGTGGCGACCAAAAGGGTTCCGTTACTCATCGCTGTTGCTCCTCAAATGAAGATGCCACGGGTCAGGCCGCCGTCGATACCGATGGACTCCCCAGTCACTGCCCCGGCCTTGGGAGACGCCAGAAAACCAATCAGCCAGCCCATTTCGATAGGTGCCAAGGTGCGGCGAATCGGTGTCGCGTCGATGTAGCCTTGCTCGACCTGCTCCGGAGTCTTGCCCTGCTTGACCCCTTCACGCTCGTACAGCTCCTGGATATGCGGGGTATCCACCACGCCAGGGTGAATCAGGTTGACGGTGATGCCGGACGGACCCAATTGGTCGGAAAGGGTTTTGGTCATATGGGCAATGGCCAGGTTGCGCATGCCCGACAGCACTTTGCTGCCACGCCCGGTCAAGCCGCCGATATTGATGATGCGACCGAAACCGCCGGCTTTCATGTGCGGGGTCACGGCCTTGGCGCAGCGGAAATAACCGATCACCTTGGTGTTGAGGTCAGACAGCAGTTCGTCATCGCCGGCGTGCTCGATGTCGTTGCGCACCACCCCGGAAGGCGCCGCTGCACCGTTGACCAGAATGTCGATGCGGCCGAAGTGCTTGTGCGCGGCTTGCACCATGTCCGATACGGCGGACATCTGGTTGGTGTCACAAAACAGTGGCAGTACTTCGTTGCCCGTCTCGGCGGTGATTTCTTCGGCCGCTTGCTGGAGAAACTCCATGCGACGTGCGCAGATCACCACTTTGCAGCCTTCCTGGGACAGAAAACGTGCGACTTCCTTGCCTATCCCCATGCCACCGCCGGTGACGATTGCCACGCGGCCTTGCAATTCCAGATCCATAGCAGTTCCTCTTGTGATTATTCAGCTCAGGCGAGATCGACAAACACGCTCTTGGTCTCGGTGTAGGCGTCGATCACGTTTTTTCCCATTTCCCGGCCCCAGCCGGATTGCTTGTAGCCACCGAACGGCGAAGCCGGGTCGACGACGTTCCAACAATTGATCCACACCGACCCGGCCTTGAGTTGCGCCGCCACCCGGTGGGCCGAGCGCAGGTCGCGTGTCCAGAGGCCGGCTGCCAGGCCGTAGGGCGAGTCGTTGGCGCGCAGCACCAGTTCGTCGATGTCGGTCCAGCTCATGACCGTCAGGACCGGGCCGAAAATTTCTTCCCGGGCAATACAGGCGCGCTCGGCGCGATCAAGAAACACGCTGGGTTGAATGAAGTGCCCGCGCTCCAGGTGGGCAGGCCTGCCGCCACCACAGATCAGTTCCGCGCCCTCCTCCAGGCCACGCTGCAGGTAGCCGCTGACCGTATTCAATTGCCGCGCCGACACCAACGGCCCCATGCTGCTGGCCGGGTCCAGGCCGGGGCCCAGGACGTGGGCGGATGCGTGACGCTGGAGTTCTTCGAGGACCTGATCGAGCACGCTGGCGTGCACATACAGACGCGATCCCGCCGTGCAGACCTGGCCCTGGTTATAGAAAATGCCATCGGCAGCGCCCTTGGCGGCCCGCACGATGTCGGCGTCCGGCAAGATGATGTTGGGCGACTTGCCCCCCAACTCCAGCGACACCTTTTTCATATTGCTCGTGGCGCCTTGAGCGATCAGCCGCCCCACCTGGGTGGAACCGGTGAAGGCGATCTTGTCCACGCCTGGGTGCTGGGCCAGCGGCGCGCCGGTTTCGGCCCCAAGGCCGGTGACCAGGTTGACGACACCAGGCGGGAAGCCGGCGGCCTCGATCAGTTGCACCAACCGAATCGCCACCAACGGCGTTTGCTCGGCAGGCTTGAGTACCGCGACACAGCCCGTTGCCAGCACCGGGCCGAGCTTCCACACGCACATCGTCAGCGGAAAATTCCACGGCACGATCAACGCACAGACCCCCACCGGCTCGCGCAGGGTGTAATTGAGCATCGGAGCGCCACTGGCCGGCGATACGGGCAGCGTGCTGCCTTCGATCTTGGTTGGCCAACCCGCGAAGTAGCGCACGATATTCGCCGCACTCGCCGCCTCACCACGGGCGGTAGCGATGGGCTTGCCGTTTTCCAGGGTGATCAGTTGCGCCAGTTCTTCGCGGTGCTGATCAAGCAATTCAGCCAGACGAAACAACAGCAGCCCGCGCTGGGCCGGCGACTGCCGGGCCCATTCGCCGTTGAACGCTGTGCGAGCGGCATCGACGGCAGCGTCCACGTCACGCGCGCCGCCTTCGGCCACCTCGGTCAATGTGCTTTCAGTGGCAGGATTCTCCACCGCAAAACGGCGACCGCTGGCCGCGTCCTGCCAGGTGCCGCCCAGGAACAGACGACCGGGCTGGGACAACAAGGCCTGGACCGCGGGTAATAATTGGATCTGACTCATAGCCCTCTCCTTCACAGCGCCATTTCAATCAGGCATGGACCACTGTCGGCTTTGGCATTGGCCAAGGCTCGTTGCAGTTCGGCATTGGTGTGCACCGTACTGGCGGGTACGCCGTACCCTTTGGCCAGCGCCTTCCAGTCAATACGTGGGCGATCCAGCTCCGTCAGGCTCAAGGCTTCAGGGCCGAACTCGGTCACGCCAAAGCGGCGTAACTCGTTCTGCAGGATCGCGTAGCGATGGTTGGCTGCAATCAGGATCACCACGGGCAATTGCTCGCGGGCAATGCTCCACAGGGTCTGGATGGTGTACTGCGCGCTGCCGTCGGACTGCAGGCAGAACACGCGGTTGCCGCGCTCCGCCAGGGCTGCGCCGAACCCCACCGGAATACCCTGGCCGATCGCGCCACCGGTGTTGGTCAGTACACGATGCCGTGCGGCATTGGCCGAAGCCGTGAAAAACGGATAGCCGCAGGTGCCACCCTCCACCGAGACAATGCTGTCGTCCGGCAGTGAAGCCGCCAAGACTTGCCCCACTGACTGAGGTGTCAGTTCGGCATGGCCGGGTGGCAGTGCAACGCCGATTGGCGTGGGCACATAAGCGGGCGCATCGAGAGCGTCGGCCAGGGCCGTCAGTGCTCCGGCGACGTCGTCTCCCACCTCCGCCAACGACAGCAAACGCTCACGCTCTGCCAGGCGCGACGGGATGCCTTCGTAACCGAAATAGCTGATGGGCTCCGGCACGCCGGCGCAAACGACTGCGTCATATTGGTCGAGGATTTCGATGGCCACTTCCGGGAAATACGGCAGGCGATCCAGGTCCGGCAAACCGCCGCCACGGTAGCTGAGCCGAGGAAAGGTCTCGGCAAACAAGCGCACACCTGGCAGTCGGGCCAGGCGCCCCGCTGCTTCCAGACCGGCAACGGACAGCCCTTGATCACCCACGATAAACACCAGCCGCTGCCCATCACGCAGTGCCTGCGCCACCGCTTCGATCCGGTCACCGGCGAAACGCCGAACCGGCGCCTGCACCGCTGCGAAGTCACCCTTGTGAGCCACGGTATTGGCTTGCAGATCCATGGGCAAAATCAGGCTGGCGATCTGCCCTTTGGCCTGCCAGGCAGCCCGCACGGCTTCCTGCAAGTCTTCCCCTGTCCCTGACGCGGTGCGCGAGGTTCGCACCCAGCCAGAGACGGTCCCGGCCAAGGCCTGGATGTCACTGGCCAGCGGCGGGTCGTAATTGACGTGCCATGAGGCGTGGTCGCCAATCACATTGACGATGGGCGTATTTGCGCGGCGGGCGTTGTGCAGGTTAGCGATGCCGTTGGCGAAACCAGGCCCCAGGTGAGTCAGGGTCATCGCCGGTTTGCCGGCCACTCGGCCATAGCCGTCCGCCGCGCCGGTGCAGACCCCCTCGAACAAGGACAACACCGGCTTCAGGGCTGGTGCGTCAGCCAAGGCCGCCACCAACGGAATCTCTGTCGTCCCGGGGTTGGCGAAGCAGTATTCGATACCACTTGCCGCCGCGGCCCTCACTATCAGTTGTGCACCATTCATATCCGGCCCTCTTGCTCGAACGCTTGTCGTGTTTGAGATTTATCACACACAAGAGATGACAAAACAACCTATTTTTTTACATTAAAATCATATTATGAGATTTATGTAATTTTAACGCCTAAAAAAACCGCATCTGCGGTTATATTTCTCAGACACTGCAATGCGGTGGCTTTCCATGATCGGCTCGCCTACCTATAGTGCGTACCTGTTCGCCCCTACATGCATTCGCCCCCTACATGCGATTCCCTCACTAGGAGAAAAATGAGCAGTCTGAGCAAAATGCTGAGCGTCCTGGACCTCTTCGGCCCCCAAACGCTAAAAATCGCCCCCGACACCATCGCCGAACGCATGGGGTTGTCGCGGGCAACCGTGTACCGCTACGTCAAGGATTTGTGTGACGCCGGTTTGCTGACCCGAGTGGATGCCGGCCATTACGGCCTGGGGCCGCGCATCATCGAACTGGACTGGATGATGCGTCAGTACGATCCGATTCTTGTGGCGGGTCGTGAGTTGATGCACGAACTGTCCGAGGAGACCGGCCTTGCGGTGTTCGCCAGCGTTTTTTATGACGGCCACATCATCAACACCTACATCGCCGAACCCACTGACACCTACCGCTTTGCTTTTGGGCGCGGCCAACCGCTGCCGTTTTTTCGCGGTGCACAGTCCAAGGTGCTGATCGCCTTCCAAAAGGGCCGGCGCCTGCAACGCTTGTATGAAGAACACCTGGCCAATTCGCCCGACAACCCTTACGACTGGGCCAGTTTTTCCAAAGCAACGAAGAAGATCCGCAAGGACGGCTATTGCCTGACGCAGGACGAACTCAACCTGGGGCTCACCGGTATCGCCGCGCCCATCATCAATCGCGAAATCGATGAAGTGGTCGGCAGCCTGTCGGCCGTCGGCAGCAGCCAAAGTTTCAAACTGCTGCGTCAGGAAACGGTCATCGATATGGTGATGGAGACGACCCGGCGCATCGCCGAGAACATGCAGAATCAGGCCGCCGTGGTCGAGTAACAGACGACGGCTGTGCCGTCAGAACGGAACAGCCAGTGTCAATTGGCTGTATACGTTGGTGCCATTGCCCGCTACCTGATTGCCTCCGGTCGTTGCATCCTGCCTTGGCTGGTAGAACCCCATCAGCGGGGTAATGATCAGGTGCGGGTTGACGGCCCACTCGGCATACAGGTCCAGCTCACGCCCGTCCAGGTTCAGCGCGTTGCTTTTGCGCAGGGTGTCGTAATCAAAATACAGCGCACCCAGGGTCAGGTTTTCCATCGGCGTGGCTTTCAGACCGACATGGTGGATACGCGTATTGCTGTTGAACGGTCCAGCGTAATTGCCAGCGACTTCACCCTGAAACCACGTACCGTATCCGGTACTCAAACCGGTAAACAGTGAGTCCCACCGCTGCGAGTAACGGGTGTAGCGGTACGTCAGTTTCGGCGCCCAGGCGATGTCGGCGAAGGTGTAGCCGGCCTCGGCATACCAGGCTTTCTGCGGGCCGGCATCCTTGTCCTGCCAGGCGTATTCAAAGGCCAGGCTGGCATTCTCGATTCCGGCGTCGCCTTCACCGCGAACGCTGTAGACGTTCATGCCCTTGCGCTGCCGCTGAAAATCGCTTGCCCATCGATCGCTCACATCAAGGCCATGCACCCAGGTCAAGCCCAACGTACCCGCCTTGGCGGTGTAGTCCAGGGTGCCTGCGGCCAATTCGGTTTCGGCTTGAGCACGGTTGTCAGACTTGAGCCACGCCAGGCTGCCGTGCACCCCATCCTGCCCGCCCAGACGCACGACGGCGGTTTGATCGAAAGCGTGCCGCGCGGCCAGATAATAAGCACCGCCACGGTTCAAATGACCATCGGCAGGCCCTTTGCCCATGTTCGGCCCATCATCGTTGATCAGGAACCCGCGACCCAGCTTGACCACCTGGCGCCCACCGGAGACATCGACCCCATCCTTGCCCAGCACCGGGAACAGATCACCGGAGCGCCAGCCCAGGTAAGCATCTTCGATCTTGGTGGTGCGCTCGGTACCGAGGGAGTTGCCGGCAGGGTCACCATCCCCCCAGGTCGCGGAACTGACCAGGCTGAACGCACCATAAGCGGTGCCATTGCCAGCCAACGCCTGGTCGCCACTTAATCCGTACTTGATAAAGCCTTCGCGCCAGGTAGATCCCCCCGGCGTGCCGTCATAATTCTTGCGACTGTTGAACTGACCGAACACAGCCAGGATATCGGCGTTGACGTGGCGGCTCTCATCGGCGTACAGCTCGTACGCCTGAGCCTGGCTGATGGCCGAAAGCGCCAATGCACTGACAAGACCGCTCCTTGAACATTGAGTTCGTGATAGATAGCGCATGGTTGAAGCTCCTTATGGTGCGCGTGTAAATGGTGGACCTAAAACCGACGCAACCTCGCTGCGTCGGTTTCTTTTGCGCTGACTAGCGACAGTTGGCGAGGGCCGTATCCAGGGCGGACGCGATCATACCGGCTTCATCGGACGTGAGGGTTAAGGGCGGCGAAAGAACGATTTTATTTGCGATCGGACGCACCAGCACCCCGATGCGGCGCGCTTCATCAGCGATGCGTGAGGCACGGCCGGAGGCCGGATCGAGCGGCTCGCGGGTGGCCTTGTTCGCCACCAGGTCCAGCGCAATCATCAAGCCCTTGCCGCGCACTTCACCCACCACGTCATAGCGCTCGGCCAGTGGTTGCAACTGCTCCAGCAACTGCGCTCCCACCCTCCCCGCATTCCCCGGCAGATCCTCGGCTTCGACGATATCCAGTACGGCCAGGGCCGCCGCACAGGCGGTCGGGTGCCCGCTGTAGGTGTAGCCGTGCATGATCACACTGCTGAAACCCGGACCGTTTTCGATCGCATCGACAATGCGCTGGTTGAAGACTGTAGCCCCCATGGGGATGTAGCCGGCGGTGATGCCTTTGGCCAGGCACAGAATGTCCGGGGCGACGCCCCAGCCTCGACTGCCGAGCATGCAACCTGAACGGCCAAAGCCAGTGACCACCTCATCGGCGATCAGCAGAATACCGTGGCGATCGCAGACTTCTCGCAGACGTTTCCAATAGTTCGCCGGCGGCACGATCACACCACCCGCGCCTTGCACAGGTTCGGCGATCATCGCCGCAATGGTCTGCGCCCCCAGCAACGCGATCTGATCTTCAAGCTGGCGAATACAGTGGTTCGTCAGCTCCTCGGGGTCACGGCAATCCCAGGGGTTGCGATACAGCCAAGGCGTGTCGAGTAAATGGCAGCCCGCAAGCAGTTGCCCGTGGTTGTAATGGTAAACACCATTGCCGCCCACCGAAGTGCCGCCCATGTGCACGCCGTGGTAGCCGTTGCGCAGCGACAGGAAGCGGGTGCGTCCGGGTTCGCCACTGGCGATCCAGTATTGGCGCGCCATTTTCAGCGCGGTCTCCACCGCATCGGAACCGCCGGAACTGAACAGCACCCGCGTCATGTTCTCTTGGGCAAACATGGACGTCAGGCGCTCGGCCAGGTCGAACACTCGGGGGTGGGCGATGCCGTCGAACGTCTGGTAATACGCCAGCTCATCCAACTGCGCGGCGATGGCCGCTTTAACCGAAGGACGGTTGTGTCCAACGTTGACGTTCCATAACCCGCCTACACCGTCGAGCATGCGATGCCCCTCGATGTCGGTGATGTAGTTGCCATCACCGCGGGCGATGATCAAGGTCTTGGACCGATGCGCCGGTGCCGAAGAACTCATTGGGTGCCAGAATTTCTTCTGTGCTGTCTTATATTTCTCGTACATGATTCAGCTCCTGACTCAGTGTCACGCTTTCTTTTCGCGCACCGACAAGCCGCCCGGTACGGGGACGGATCGGTATTTTCGTGTTGGTTGAACGGTGCTGCGTGGGGCTTTAAAGCTTGTGGCTACCCAATGCCAGGTACCGCTCCGGCGACGTCTTGCGAAGTCGAGCCGCCAAGAACACGCCAGCCAGCAGGGCCGCGGGAATAATGGCGCAGAGACTGTATGACAAGGCCACGCTCGCGCCCGTCAGTACATCGAAATGCACCACGGCGAGTACCAGGACCGCCAACAGGGCAAGGCAAGAGAAACCGGGGAAAATCCGCCCACGCCAGATCCCCAGCTTGAGTTCGGGGTGGCGCCGGAAGAAGACGAATACCGCTGCCGAAGTGATCGCCATCAGCAAAATCACGCAAAGCGTGGCCAGGTTGGACAGCCAGGCAAACAGCTGCAGGATCGGATCGGCATCCATGGCGGCGAAAATCAGCACGACCACGGCAGAGATCAGGCTTTGCAACGCCGAGCCCATATGTGGACTCTGGTGGACGCGATGGGTAGTGCCCAGCCGGTGCGGCAACAGGCCGTCACGCCCGATCGCGTAGAAGTAGCGTGCCGCTGCGTTATGAAAGGCCAGCAGCCCGGCATAGATACTGACCATGAACAGCACCCGGATAATCTGAGTCAGATACGGGCCGACAAAGTGGTCGGACATGCCATAGATAAACGTCGTCGGGTCCTGCAAGGCCTGAAGCGTGGTCACGATTTTGTCCGCCCCTACGCCCACCACCATCGACCAGACCGACAGCGCGTAGAAACCACCGATCAGCAATACCGAGCAGTAAGTGGCAATCGGGATGGTGCGTTGCGGGTTCTTGGCCTCTTCGCCGTAAATAGTCGTGGCCTCGAAACCGATAAACGCCGCGAAGCAGAACAGCAAGCCGATTGACGGTGTGCCGCTGAACACATGGCTGCGATCAAACGAGTCGAGATTGATGCCACTGTCACCCCCGGTTTTAAGAATGGCGAAATCCAGGGTCAGGATGGCCAGATACTCGGCAATCACCACAATCGAGAGCAACCGGGCCGAGAGATCAATCTTGCGATAACCCAGAATCGCGATGCTGGCCATCGCCATCAACGAGTAAGACCACCAGGGTAACTCCAGGCCGAAAACGGTCGCCATGGTGCCACTGACCACGCCGCCGAACATGCCATAGAGGCCGACCTGAAGGATGTTATAGGCAAACATCGCCAGCACCCCCGCCGCCCCTCCTGCCATACCACCCAGGCCTCGGGAGGTGAAGGCATAGAAACCACCAGCGTTGGTGACATGCCGCGACATGGTGGTGTAGCCCACTGAAAACGCCAGCAACACCAGCAAAGCCAAGAGCAACAGCGCCGGTGTGCCCGCGCCATTGCCCACCATGATGCCAATGGGAAAGCCACCGGCAATGACACTTAACGGGCTCGCCGCCGAAACCACGAAGAAGATGATGAAGCCAACACCCAGGGCGCCACGCTTCAACTCCGTCGAGCTGTTGATCGGGATAGATACGCTCATGTTCTTGACCTTATTGTATGAGGCAGTCGCTGTGGGATCGGTGCAGTCAACCGCTCACTGTCACCGAATAGCTTATTGTTCTTGTCGCACGCTGGATTTGATCCTATGCCTCTCCGTGAACGCCTCGCTATCCCAAATCGGTAACATCGCAGACCCCGCCCCAAAACAGGTCAAGGCAACCTGCAGGCTTGTGCCGATTCGGGATAACCGCCTGGCTTTTCATGCCCGCAACATAGCCTCGCGAGGTCTTGACCCAGAGGCGGCCGCCATACCCTGACGTTGGAGGGATCGCCGTATCCATCCACTTCGGCGTAGGAAATCCAAGCCATGCTCTTCACTCGTCTTACCCTCCAGTCACGCATCACACTCTTGAGCGGGCTGTGCCTGCTGACGGTCATGGGCGCGTTGATCGGCGCCTCGATGTATCAGAACCAGCAAGGCGCCACGCTGTTGAAACAGCAGAGCAGCCAATTGCTCGGAGAGTCTGCCCTGCAAAGCCTGCAAGCCCAGACCGCTGACCACAGCCAACGAATCGAACGTTTTTTTAACGAAACAGCGCTCTATGGCCAGGGGTTCGCCCAGCAGGTCCTGCTATTGCGCGCACAAACGCTCAACGGTCGCTTGACCACGGAACAACTGCGCCACGACCTGATCGGCATTACGCGCCAGGCCCTATTGAACCGAGACAAAGTACTCGGACTGTATGTGGTGTTGCTGCCGGATGCGCTCGCGGGTAGCGATGCCGACTTCGCAGGACAGCGCGACCTGGCCAGTAATGAAAAGGGACGTTTTGCCCTGTATTGGTCGCAGAGCCAGCCGGGACAGCTGGTTCAGGAAGTGCTCAGC
This sequence comes from Pseudomonas sp. Pseusp18, assembly GCF_059506005.1. NCBI lineage: Bacteria > Pseudomonadati > Pseudomonadota > Gammaproteobacteria > Pseudomonadales > Pseudomonadaceae > Pseudomonas > Pseudomonas sp. Pseusp18. The sequence continues at coordinate 2,703,643 of NZ_CP169240.1, read as the reverse complement.
GAACCCCAAATCTACGCCAACACCGCCCCAGCCGACAGCGAACCGGAGAATGCCTGGTACCTCTGCCCCCAGGCACAGTTACGCACCTGTGTCGTAGAGCCCTATGCGGTCGAGGTGGAAGGCCGCAAAACCCTGATGAGCAGTATTTCCGTGCCGCTGATCGACAAGGGTAAAACCATCGGGGTCGTGGGCATGGATATCAGCCTCGACACCTTGCAGATGCTCGCGACCCAATTCAAAGAAGACCTCTATGGGGGCCAAGGCGAAGTGACCCTCCTGTCGGCAGCAGGCCGGGTGGCCGGCCATAGCGGTACCGTCTCCCAGGCCAGCATTGACGTACGGCAAACACTGCAAACCGTGGCCGCCAACCCACCGTGGCAACTCCAGATAAAGGTTCCGCAAGCCTTGGTACAGGCCCCCGCTCGAGCAATGCAAACGCAATTGGACGATAAGAGCCGCCAGGCCAACTGGCTCAACCTGTGCCTTGGATTGCTGGCAAGCGGCCTGGGGCTGCTGCTGATCTGGCTGGCCGCCTATGGCATAACCCGCCCGCTGCTCAAAGTTGCCGGCCTGCTGAATGCCATTGTCGAGGGCAACGGCGACCTGACCCAGCGTCTGCCGGGTGGCCGTCACGATGAACTGGGTCAATTGGCTAACGGGTTCAATCGCTTTCTCGATAAATTGCAGCCCATTATTCGTGACATTCAGTCGGCCTCCCTGGATACACGCAACACCGCCGATCGATCATCACTGGTTGCCCAGGAAGTCAGCGCAGGCATGCAAAGGCAGTACCGGGAGGTCGAACTGGCCGCCACTGCGCTGCATGAGATGAGCGCCAGCGCCCAGGAAGTGGCGCGTCACTCTCACCTGGCGGCCGAGGCAGCGGCGGTTGCCGAAAACGCGAGCCGGTCGGGCCATGAAATATTCGCCAGCGCTGTGTGCAGCATCGACCTCCTGGACCAGCGCCTCGAGACGACCCTCAAGCAGGTGCACACGCTGGCGGACAACAGCCAACAGATTGGCCAAGTGCTGGATGTCATCTGCGCCATTGCACAACAGACCAACCTGCTGGCCTTGAATGCCGCCATTGAAGCGGCCAGGGCCGGCGAACAGGGGCGCGGTTTCGCCGTGGTGGCCGACGAGGTCAGGCACCTGGCGAGCAACACCCAAAGCTCGGTCGAGCAAATTCGCACGGTGATCGAAGCGCTGCAACACCTGAGCCAGGACGTGGTGCACAGCACCCACCTGAGCCGCGAACAAGCCAGTCACAGCGTGGCTCAGGTGGAACAGACCCGTACGGCGCTGGAGCGTATCTCCAGCGCCGTGGACGCGATCGAACAACTGAACCAGCAAATCGCCAGCGCAGCCCTCGAGCAAAGTGCAGTCGTCGAAGACATCAGCCATCGGGTCAGCGATATTCGAAGTGTCAGCGAAACACTGACCACCCGCATGCAGGACGCCTCACAGGCCAGTCACTCGCTGCATGCCATGGCGAACCACCAGCAACAACTGGTGGGCCATTTCCGGGTGTGAGCCGATGGGTGAGCTGACAGCGCTTTGCGGAGAAAAAAGACAGGCCGTTCGATGTGCTGCCGGTGTTCGGGGGACTGATAACGACCCCTTCGCGTTGCAACTATCAAAGCCCTTTACCGAGGGGCAAGCCTCTCGGTAAAGGGCTGAGTGATTACTTAGGTGGCACGAAGTTATCCAACATTCGATTCACCGCCAGTTCCGCCAGCATGATGACCTGTTGAAGTGCCAGCAGGGTATTGCGGTGGGTGCCCTCCACCAATGCAGCAATGTCGCTGGCCATGACACTGGCCGAGGCCAGGTTTTCACACGTTTGAACCAGCAAAGCTTCATGGCCGACATCCGGCGCAACCATGTACATGGTGCTGGGTTTGCGTGGGGTGTTGTTTATGATCGCTGCCGGGTTGAGGTAGAAATTAAGGGCGCGCTCGGCGGCTTCGTGGAATTTCTTTGAATCGACGGATTCGTACGGGGATGCCGGATCGGTGTCCGGTTCCGGTGGATTGGGTGTCACTTTGAACATAGATGAAACTCCCACTTAGAATAAATAAGAGCCATCACCCTCGCTACCAAACGATGGGTGGCGGCCATACGCGGGTTGGTAGACCGGTCTAAGTAGGAAACCCGGCGCTCACAATGGAGCCCCACGCATGACCACCATATAAAGCTGAGCCCCAAAAAAGGGACTGCATAAGGTGTCGCCATGCGACTACTTAAAGGCGGGCTACCAAACCCGATCACTGTTTTTCAGTGACAGGGAAACGATATAGCCCGCCCCACAGCCGCACAAGCCAGCGGATTCTGGCGCACGCGTAGGCAACGACGCAAGGCGTTGTAGCCGTTAGGACGTAACAGTGGGTGTCCTTAAACACGCATCGTTAAACGTGTGAGCGCTTTCAAAAAAACGAGGAAGTGTCTGACATTTTTTGGGTTGTGTTGCTGCGGCCGCAGCTGTCGCCCGCTTAAAGGCATGCAGGGCGCGCACGACGGTGCAGTTTTTTGAATCGAGGATTTGGTAGGAGGATGCCGGATCGGTCACCGGCGGATTGAAAGGACGCTGAACGCGGCGTCGGTCCTTTTGAATGGAACCGTGCAGGGTCGAAAAAGGATGGCAACTGTACGCAGGTAATGGAGTCGTGGGAGGAGCTTCGCAATACCGACTTGCCCGAGGGCACCCTGTGTACAGTCACCATCAACATCAGGCATGGAGCTGCCTGTCCCGTCAAAAGAGGCACATGAAACTTAACGTGCCACGGGCTGCTCCGCCCGGTCACTGCGGCGGTGACGAGAGACAAAGTACCGGCGACCGCTTGGCCAAACAGCCGGCCGATTCCGTAGCGGGTGTAGGCAATAGCGTTGGATGTTGTAGCCTCACGAAGTCATAGAGCGTTTCACCGAGCACGTCCTATCAAGGCGATTCACCTTGTCTTTACGCCTAGTTCAACTTCTGAGCTTCCAGTTTCGCCAGGAAGTCTCGAATATTGTTCTGTACGGCGCGATTGACTGATTCCTTGAGTCGGACGACACCTGCGAAGGCGTAGCCTGGAGGGACGATGCCTTGGGTGGTGATCGTTTCTTCGAGCAAGGTTTCGCCCGTTTTGCGATTCACCAGCAGGTACTTTGCGGAAGCATCAGTCACCATGGTCACGCCAGCTGCCGGCGGATCCAGCTCCTGGATTTTGACGAAAAGATTCACTTTTTTTGTCGACTCGTCGTCGAACACCGAGCTCTTGTTAATGGCTTCTACTACTGCCCTTTCCCAGAGTTCGGGAATGCCCTCACCATCGGACGGTACATTTCCTGTTTGCTCATTGGGCGCAGCAAAGGAAACGGATACTGCACGAAGGTCCGCGTCCACTTTGTGAGTCGAGGGCGAAATACTTGGAACGGAGAAATTCAGTGGGGGTACAGATGTGCAGCCGCTTAGCAAAGCGACCAACAATGTACTGACGGCGATCCTTGAACGCATCCTGCTTCCTTTCTGCAAATGAGTTGATACGAGAAGAGCATAGTAGGCGTTAGCCCAAGTCGCCTTTGTCTCTTCGAGAGGCACCTACAACCTAGCATGCCACCAGAAAGCTTCCTGAGGTGCTGTTACATGGCCGCAAAGGTGACGAGCGCCTATTAATCATCCGGTACATGCAGGAAGGCTTTAACCTGAATGACGTCTGGAACATGCTTTCCACATCAACGTTGTACATGGAACGCGGTCTGGTTTAGCGCATTAGAGGGAGGTCCCGTTTTCATCGGAACCAAGGCCGCGATGGACTGGGTCGTAAATGATTGCTGATCTGCTCCCTCTCGCTTGCTTTTGGCTATGGGTATAGAGCAAGCGGTGAGTGATCAAAAAATTGCACACAGCATGAGTGGCCTTTTGATAGCATCTGAGTACCTACGAAGCCCCAGTCACCTAGGAGCGTCACTTTGATCAGACCATCTATAGATTCACCTAGCCTGTGTTACACCCTTTACTACGACGAGTCCAACAACCATCGAAAGTTTTATATCAACGAAAACAAGAATAACTACAACATCGACAATGACCCCAATAGAAAGCAGGCAGCGGCCACAAATTTTATGCTCGGTGGTGTCGCCCATAAAAAAAATGAGTGCAAGGCGAATGCGACTGAACTGATTGAAGGCCTGAAGCTTCAGGATTCTGTTAAAGAACTAAAATTCGGCGTCGTGGCAAGGGGGAGTTTTGATCAGACACTCAAGTCGGCACCGCTGAAAAAAATTCTCAAATGGCTGCTCGATAGCGATCTTTATGTTCACTATTTTAACTTAAACTTGGAATACTGGGCCTTCATCGATATTATTGACGACTGCACCCACCACTGCGTGCAAAACCACCGACTTGAATTTAAAAGTGATTTGCATTTCCGGGAGTATCTCGACTTTCACAAAGATGTACTCTATCGAGTCATCAAGGCAGACAAGGAAAAATTTATTGGCTTGGTGAAAGAGTTCCGGTATCCATTTATCGAAGGGCAAGAGCAGCCGTTTGTTGAGGCGTTACATAAATATGTGGTCGATTACTCCGTCAAACTGTTCATGCAACAGCCTAGACCTGATCGAGACGAGATAAATGCCTTCTTAAGCCTTGCAGAGCTCTTCTCTATCAGTCTAGATATTGAAGATATGACGCTAACTCTAAATCTGGAGGAAGGAGTCCTGGTCGACGGCCTCTCTGTTTTTTATCAGAACCGCGGGTTGATGCTTAGCCACTCCGAGCATATCTTTGACGACGAATTTTCTGTTGAGGACGAGATTGCCGTCTTGAATCGGAGTGGTCAGAGCCCAAACTTCAAATACAAGTTTGTTAAGTCGATCGAAACACCGCTGACGCAGATTTCAGACGTCGTTGCAGGGTTGTTTGCCAAGTATTTCGAGTTTATTGAAAAAAACACCCTGAGCGACCTCACTATTATTAGAAAAAAATTGAGCCCGCAACAGTTGGAGACCCTCAACTTGATAAGAGCGCTGATCGAAAAAAGCCATGATGAATGTGAGCATCTCCTGTTTTATGTCATGACCCTGAGTGAACATAAGAAACACGTTTCTTTCATGTTCCCCGACGTAAAGTTAGACTAGGCTGGTATGATCGCTGTGCGCTGCGCCAACGCGGCGCAACTTAATAATAAATAAGAGCTATCGACCACTCTTGGAAATCACATGACCACTGAAGCCAGTTCGCAACTGATCCCCGATGTGCCTCCCGCGGTGCCTGCCGTCCAGAATTGGAAATTGAGAAACGCTGACCGACCGAGGCATTCTATTACTGAATATCCTCTCTACACGGATTCTCACATCACTGGTCAAATCCACCGCGAGGATTGGCCGTACGCATTCCTGAATACCATTCCGGGTAGTACTGAACCCGGCCTGGTGCAGCACTCCTGCACGTTGCGAGTTGAAGAGTATATTCACTCAACTATTCCAGATTTTTCAGAGACGGATGACTCGCTCTACCATGGTGGCTTACTCCAGGATGAGATCGCTGCTCTAGCATCAATCTGTTTGGGGGCCAGAGTCAAAGCAGGCGGTATGAGCCGGATATTCGAAAGGCTTACAAAGGATCCGTTAGGCCGACCTACGGAATGGGACTATAAACGGCCTCTGTCTTTGACGGTAAACAAGGATCGTTTAATTCTTCCAGACGTGGCTGGCGTTCACTCACTCGATGAATTAATGCGATTTGAATCGTTGCCATCTTTAAATGCACCGCAATCAATTGCACTTATACGGGCTGCTCGGTTTTACCAAGATGCGTTATGGATTGTAGAGTCAGAGCCGAGTCTTGCTTGGCTTATGCTTGTATCCGCCCTTGAGACTGCGGCAAACCACTGGCGTACAGAGAACGGAACGGCGCCAGAGCGCTTAGCCGATTCGAAACCTGAATTAGTCGCTGGATTGATGGAATGTGGTGGAGACAAACTAGTTCAGTTTGTGGCAGAGCAGATTGAACACACATTAGGCGCTACAAAAAAATTCATCGATTTCACTCTGACTTTTCTACCCTCGCCACCATCGTCGCGTCCAAACGAATGTGATCAGATTTCTTGGGTACACGCGTCAATGAAGAGGTTACTTGGCTCTGTCTATAATTATCGATCTAATGCCCTCCATGGAGGCACTCCATTTCCTGCCCCTATGTGCGATCCGCCTAGGAAACTTGATGTTTCGAGTGGATATTCAGAGATCGGTACGACTGCACTAGCGGTTAGCTCCTACGGAGGGGTTTGGAAAGCTAAAGACCTACCCATTAACCTTCATGCCTTCCATTACATCGTCCGCGGAGCACTTCTCGGATGGTGGGAAAAGATGGCAAGAGAAGCTCAGTCGTAATTGTCGAAACTGGTAGGCAAAGAACTGGCTACACGGGAGAAAAATGTGGGCCGCTTTGAATGCCTTGCCAGATGAAAAGGCTATTTCACAAGTGGCTATTTTTTTGACTCTATCAAGCGATCCTAAGATTCTTGTCATCCTTGGGCAGCTGATCCTCATCACCCCTAGCAATGTTTGAACTTAAAAAGCTTCCTGGCTGCCTCAAAGTACAGGCTGTTCCAAGTGATTTTCCCTTCCAGTTTGTCGATGCCATCCGGCAGCACGATCAGCCCCACCATGCCAAGCCCTTGAAAGTCGCTCATCACGGTTTTGATGGTGCCCAGATCAATCGGTGTTTGGGGCTGCTAGATCAATGGATTCCGGTTGGCCGTCTTCGCTGAATTCGATGACGCCGGGTTCGCCTTCGGCCAGTTCGATGGGCCGCAGGCCTTTGACGGCCGGCGGTTGGGCGCCGAGGAAGCCGACGTGGCGTAGGTAGTAAACGCCGGGCACGGGGTTGTTGGCCGCGGTTGGGTGGTAGAAGGAGGCGGATACTTTTTTGTAGCTGCCCTTGGCGATCTGTTCGGCGAAGGAGGCGTCGTGTTGCGGGTGGCCGATGACCAGCGGGGCTTCGTGCAGGGTTGGGTTGTAGGCGGCGACGGTGGCGGCCAGGTCGGTTTCGGTGAAGTTGAAGGTGGTGCCGGGTGCCGGGTTTGAAGATGTGGAGTGGGGTCATGGGGGGCGCTGCGTTGTGATGATGTGCAGAGCTTGGCCGCTGGATGGGGCTGGGGCTTTTATCGGATTTATAGGGTTAGATTGGTGAGATTTTGCCGGTGGGGTACGTCACCACGCGTTTTGCGTATGGGGTAAGCGGTGACAGGGAAAAATAATCGCAAAACACCCAAGGCAGCGATCAACGCACACAAGCTATTGATTGGTATAAAAAATAGTCAGTTAATTAATTATTCCTTTTTTAAACCATGTCTTGTGCTGGCGGAAGTAACTGCCGTCTGCTATTGGTTATAGAAAAGCGTTGAGCGGGATGGGTGTCCTGCAGTGTCCGAGCTCAGCAGAAGGGATGTTTTGCTTAACTTACGGAGAAGATGATGCAAGGATCTCAACGTGCAATATTATTTTTCGGGGCAACCACATTAGTTGGGTGTAGTGTGTGGCACCCGATGGAACCACCGATAGCAAATGCTCTTGGGCGTTATGTAGAAAAAGGCAGCTTCGGTTCATATACGATTGGTGGAATCGCCGTTACATTAGATCCAACAATGGTGCGCACCGACGATTCAAGAGATACGTTTACAAAAAGCGAATACTCATCTTTCCACGCCAAGTTAATGGCCTCGTTCAACAATCTAGTCGGGGCCGGGGCGGATGTAAATTATGATGCCTCGAACATTGAGGTGTCTAAAGGGTGGAAAGTGATGCAAATTTCCGACCTTTCCATCGCTGCACCTCTGCACGCAGAATTTGTTTATAAATGCCTGACGAATGATGAGTACAGCTTTGAAGCCAGGAGCCTATTGGCCGGCGGAGCATCGATAAGCAGCTCTGAACTTGCCAAATCTTTTGGGACAGCAGAAATCAGCACTACTCCTTCAGCGCCGAACATTACAAAGGTCACAATAAAAAACCCTACGGTTTGCCTCTCTTACGTTGCGGCGCGCCTAGATCCGGTAGACAAAAGTTCAATCCCCAAAATGACTGCTTTCACAAAGACTGAAAATGGCATCCCAAAAACTGCATTTAATCTAGGTCATAACGGCTCTAGCGATCAAGCCACTCTCGATCTAGGTACCGAAGGACTCGATAACAAGCCGATGTTTAGGTTGATACATGCAGGCACCAAAGACGTTCCCTCATTGAGAGTTGAAATAGTTGACCTGACCAAACCAAAAGCGACTCCACATAGTGTAGTTCTATCTGAAACCACCCCTGGATCTCGAGAGTGGGAAGGAATTTATGGCCTTGAAAATTTCCAGTACGAGAGCATGAAATTTTTACTGGCTCGGTTAAAAATTAACGCAAAGCTGACTGCAGATAACACTGTTGAAGTGGCATCAGCGACGATTTTTGCTCCCACTTATAAGCTTTCTCTAAAATAGCTGATGTTTGCTTCGGCACGCATCGGCACGGTAGGCACTTTGCTGAGAGCTGCTTAGGTGCCAATAGGTAGGCCGGAGAGAGTTTATAAAGCATTTACGGAGTGCTCTTTGCTCGACCATAAGACGACGTGACTCGGGTTGTTGCTCGCGTCTCCTATGGCACAAGCATAAGCTCTTTACCTACCTTGCATTGCGCCAGAAGACGGGTAGTTCGCAGGTTAAGGTCTAGCCTTCGCTAGCCATTGGTCCGCTCATTATGTCACCTGCGAAGGTTATGCACCGAGTCGGTGGGGTTGGTCGATCGCTGCTAGCGTTAATGGCAACGATCGGCCAACGACCTACATCTCGGCATTGCAGCTACACCGAATCTCGCATCACCAGCCACTGCAGGAACTCACAGGTAGCGACTATGCCGTTCGATGAGCAACTGGCGATCATACATCTGCATGTACGGGAGCAGTGCCTGAAAGATTTGTTCGCGCTCATTTGCGCTGATCCAATCTCCGTTGCGACCGGTCGCTTCAAGCATGGCTCTCATCACGTAATCGGTGTTGTCACTGAGCGGAATAAAGTGAGCTTGTTTCAAAATATCGCTGATGGCTTCGCACAGGTCCTCATGGGTCTCTGCTGAGCTTATACCTAGGTTTGAGCGTATGTAGCCTGTGAACCCCTTACCGCCTTTGAGTAATAACAGCAGGGTTTGATACAAACCTGCCCGCTGGCATGCCGTAAACCAAGCGCGCTCGCTTCGATCACTATTGTAAAATTGCTGAAGCGTCTCCAATGTTTCCACGACTCCCAGCTTTCGGAACCTCTCTGCCTCTACCAACGGCATGCTCCGCACATCGGTGTAAGCATCTGCGCTGTTCCAAAACTGGGTGACGCGAGTCATCTCTGCGCGTGTTGCGAACGGGTGTAGCCAGTTTCGCCAATATCCTCCCATCCGACCTGCCCGCCAATGCCCCACTGCAGGTAACAACTCGTTGATGAGCCACCGATAGGTCTCCATACACGACCACCGGGTTTCACTATAAGCACGATAATTAGTAGGCGGCTCCCATAGGATTGCAATCTGATCCGTGCTGCAAAGATCCTCAATGACAGCTCCAAAGATAACTCCATGGTAGCCCGTGCTTGAAACCGGCATTAGTCTATTCGACGCATTGTGGAACATATGCCATTGAGAGCTGCCATTATTGGTGTCATGAGCATTGGCGAACTCAAGCATTAGCTCCCATACCCAAGCATCGACTTTGCAAAGTGCGACTCGCGTACCCAGCCATTTGACGAATGGAAAGTTTCGCGCCTCCCATTGCGTCTCGACATGGTTCAGGCTTTGTATGTAGTGTTTTGAGAACTCGTCCGCAGCATTGACCACCTCTTGGGCTGCTGTTTCAGGAAGGAGGAACCGGCAGTTCTTTAAGTCGATTATGTGGTTGTTAGGTTCTTGACTGGTTAGGCCTTGAAAAAAAGGGCGACATGTCGTCAGCAGAGGTTCGCCGTCATTGCCTAATAAGTTGTTCAGTAGCCAAGGTTGGTCCAGTACCACCATCACACCTTCAGTATCCAGCATGGTGATCGAAATAATAGCCGAGCCCGGATAGTCCTCAGGCGTGGGGAGCATGGCTGAGACATCGACCAACGGTTTTCTCAAGGACCAATACCGACCGATTGTGCTGCGAATTGTCAGGTCTTCCTTCTCAAACGCTCCGCTATCCAGAAACTCATGCGCCATTGCTGAAATTTCTGCTCTAGGGTCTCTGATCGCTTTGAGCAGCGCGTCATGAAAGCCCACTTTTTGCATCCACTGATTGCAGAACTGATCGACATGCGGACCGGAGAAAAAACGAGTGAGCACGTCTGGGGCGTTTTTGAGCTTTTCGGTCAGGTGTTCCGCTGTCCATAAATCCGCCTCGATTCCATGCGTCGATAATTTTCGCTTGGCCGCAATCCAAGCTCGGTCAAGAGAACGGATAGTGCTTTGAGCCAGGATCAGAGTGAAGCGTTCTGCAGATTCCGCCCACTCGCCAGCTAGGAAACGGTCCACCGCTATGGTCAGATCGCGGCCAGTGAAATTTCGCCAACACTTACATTCAAATACCGACAAACGATCCTTGTTTAGAAGCTCAAATGCGAATAAATCAATGCCATGTTGGGAGACGCTACCTTTGTTACCTAGTCGCTGACAGCCGGTAAGAGAGTGGTCTTTTTGTAGCAGCCACCAGCACATCTGCTCGAATGGCTCGGGGTACATGTCCTCGAACCGCAGCGCATTGGTTGTCTTGGGCGGTACGTATTGTTGCGCAGTAATCGGAGCGTCAGCATTTAGATGTTCGCCCCACTCCTGTGGAAATCGTTCGTGATTGCTCATGGGACCTGGATCGTTCGTGTAAAGGTTAAGGGAACCACGCACGCACGCGTGGGAGCAAGCCAACCCTTTACAGTTACTGCTCCAGCCTCATGGACCGTGGTGTGGCGGATAGCTGTCTTTCGTCGAGAGCCGCTACTGATCCAAAGAAGCAGTCAATCACAGAAATTGCCAACACGAAGCCGCCGCCCACGTTACATCGCTCTTTATTTAGCGCATGTAAAAAAGCGGGGAGCTTGCTCCACTAATGGGCAGCAAACCTCCTCGCTTATTTTTTAACTCTGGCTCCCTCACGCCTCAATTAGGTTTAATAATGTTTTTTGTACTTATATCAAGTAGCACTCAGAGATCATCTCTGTGCTTGCAAGTTTAGATTATTTATATTGTCTCCAGTTATGATGGCGACTAAACTTTTGGGAGACTCGTCCCTCTCCATTGCATGGTATGCAATCATTTGCATGATAACGTCCTTCGCCCTTGCATAGCTGGCACTCTACCGATTCGTATCTTGACCAATCATGATCATAGTAAAAGCCCTCGGTTACTTGGCCTTCACCACCGCACGGTGGACAATCATCACCATCATGCTGACCAGTGCCATCACAGAGCTTACACGTGACCGAATCATACTTTGACCAATCGTGGTAATCGTAAAAGCCCTGAGAGACTTGGCCTTCACCAAGGCATGGCGGACAATAATCACCATCATGTTTCCCACTACCATCACAGAGCTTACACGTGACCGAATCATACTTTGACCAATCGTGGTAATCGTAAAAGCCCTGAGAGACTTGGCCTTCACCACCGCACGGTGGACAATCATCGCCATCATGCTGACCACTGCCATCACAGAGCTTACACGTGACCAGATCATACTTTGACCAATCGTGGTAATCGTAAAAACCCTGAGAGACTTGGCCTTCACCGCCACAGGGCGGACAATCATCGCCATTATGCCGACCACTGCCATCACAAAGCTTGCACGTAACTAAATCGTACATGGACCAATCGTGATGGTCGTAATAATTCTGAGAGACCTGCCCCTCAGCGCCACATGCCGGACAATCCGCACCACCGTTCGTGCCAGCCCCACTACATAACCGGCAGTCAACCAATTTATAGGCAGATAGATCAATTCGATCCTTAATTTCTGCATCTATCTCTCCATCGCCTAAACATACGGGGCACGGATCGTAAAAACTGGTTGCGCCGTGCCCCTCACAGAGTGGACATATGTGCTCTTGATTTTGTTCTATGTATGAATCAATTGCAACACTTACGGATTCTGAACTGGTAAAGTTGGCATGATCGACTTCAGTAACCGAATAAGCTTCTGTAGATGTCGCAATCTTGTCCAAGGTGCTTTTGAATTCATCATCAGGTATGATGTTACGAACAATCTCATGAATCCCCAACAATGACTTGGCGGAGTTAAGGCCTGCAAGATATGACCCGATCAGATTTCCCTGAAGCTTCCACAACTGCCGCTGAAATATCTTTAAAGCGCCCTTGAGTATTAGAACTTCTTCCCTGTCGATGTTTGCGGGAATTCGAGCATTGTCATATTCCGTATGATGATCAGGGCAAAGAAATATTAGATTTTTGGGATGATTGCAGTGGGTGGCGGAGACGCAATCAATATGCGCAATTTCGCCGTGACTCTTGTTGCATACCGGGCAAGAGCTTCGTGCTTCGTGCCTAATTTCACGCTTTATTCCTTCTGGAATATGTGGTCTTTGTCCTTTATCAGTTTTTGGCCACTTACCTTCCATCTTTTGATTTAACCTAGCGAGCTCGTCTTGGTCGTAGTAATAGACCTCATCGCGTTCCTCATAGCTTATTTTGGTTCTATCAAGGATTCCATTTGAAGTGATCCATCGCAAAAGAGTCGGCGACAGATCAAATTTCAAAGCTGCTTCATACTCGTTAATAAAATTTTTCTTCATTTTAGAAACCACTGATATCGTTAGGTTGGCACTTTATGAGGAGGGCGGAGGGTAAACATCGCGATATATAAGAAAGCTCAGGCCGTGTAACTCTTTGACTGTGTTTGGCAAGTGATGCTTTTATTAAGAACATTGGGGCGTTCAAAGGTGATGCGAGCAAATGGCAGCAGCACACCATGTTGGTAACTCCCTTTAGCTAGATATTCGTCGATGTACAGCCACCGCCGCTGCCCAGGATCATGGGTTTTCCTCAGCGATTTTGATCAGGTAGTTGCCCATTCGTCATAGCGGTCAGGAAATTTAGAAACACGTCCGAATTTACATGCTCAATGCTCTTCGGAACGTTTTTTCATAAAATAGATGAGCCATTTTTAATCCCGACATCCATGATATGGCGAGTGGCCATAGCCTACCCTACGTCGCAAATTTGGGGAATTTTCTTGAGTCGAGGCTAAACACCTTTGGTAGCGACTTCCAGGTGGGCTAATGCTAAATCTAGGATGACCTTTTCCGCTTCAGGTTGCAGGTTGCTTTCAGCATCCATGGGCAAATACGGTCGGCCCGGGACATCCCCCACAGCTGCGAAAAATCAGCTTGATCCCCACCGAACTGTATCATCGCCGCATAGGGCTTGTTGCTACCCACCAGCGCCGAGCTGTCGGTGGCCTGGGTGGTGCTTGAGGCGGCTAAGCCGGCGGCGCTGACTTGCAGAATCTTGCCAGTCCAGTGACCGTTGTTGGCTCGGCGTTCGGTGGTGGTGTCGAAGAGTTCGAGCGAACGCGGGCGTCCTTCGTGTTCGAAGTTTTCTTCGGTTTGACTGGCGAGCTCGGCGGCCAGACTGTGCATGAGTGGCGTGAGGTCGCCGATGGTCCTTTCCACTTGGTTTAGGGTTTGGTGCAGGTGTTGGTGCTCTAGTTGGATGGTGAACATGGGATGCCTTCCATTTTGGGTTTGCGGTGCGTCACAGGCAGCATTGGGGGCTGAGTTTGGGGCTGCTGTGCAGCCCGGCGGGAGCAAGCTCCCTCGCCACGGGTGGTGCAACGGTATTGCACCGGCTGTCCCAATTTGTGCCAGCCTATCCCGGAATGGACCGGATTTATCTCGCTTACTCGCTGGGATTTATCTCAGGCCTGAACAGTGAGCGTTGCGTTTTTTTTGGGCCGCCACCCGCCCTCTCACCTCACTGCAAGGCGATACGCGCCGTCAGTTCCGATGCCGCGCCGGTCACCAGGTCACACAGGTAGCTCTGCTGAAACGCACGGAACCGCTCACTGCGCCCAACCAGGGTCATGCTCCCGAGGACTCGCTGCTTTTCGTCGAAGATCGGCGCCGCGACGCCACTACGCCCCGGGTGCAGTTCGTTTTCGCTGATACAGTAGCCCTGTTTGCGGATGGCGAGCAGGTTCTTGGTGAACGGCTTCCACTCCAGCCCCAGATGCAGCAATTCGGATGGGTTCGCGTGAGCATCGTAGATGCGTCGGATCTGGCGCGGCAGCAGATAAGCCAATACGACCCGGGAGGTCGCGCTGTGAAAAAGATCGATCGGCCGCCCCCTGTCACCACCGACCGGTCCGGCATCGGAGCCACGATGGATCAACACGTTGACCACTGAGTCGCCATGCCACTCGCTGACCAGCGCATCCAGGCCGGTATCGGCGACCAGTTTGTCGGCCAGGTCCCGGCTGCATGCCAACAACGGGTCGTAGTTCGCCATCTGATGCTCCAGCGTGACGATTCGCGGGCCGAGTGCATAACCGCGCGGCAATCGCTTCAAAAAGCCCGCGTCGCCGAGTTCGCGCAGATAACGATAGGCGGTGGCGGGCGTATAGCCGAGCTCCTGGCAAACGATGTCTACATCGATCACCGGCTGTTCCGGGCGGAACAGGTCGAAGACCATGAGCAGGCGGCGAAGGCTATTCATCTTTTTCTACATCCTTGTGGAGTCGACAGTCACCCCGCCGCTGAATGCAGCGGGCTGCTGTTCAGGCACGAGCGCAAACGGTGATGGCTGCGCGCGCGGTATGGGACGGCAACTCTGCGAACAGCTCCTGGTACTCCGCCGCAAAATGGCTGAGGTGATAGAAGCCCCATTGGGCAGCGGCATCGCCGATCGAGAGATGCGACGCGCGGGTGGACATCAAGGTTCGGCGTACACCGTTGAGCCTCACGGAGCGCAAGTAGTTCAGCGGCGTCGTCTCGGCAACCGAACGGAAGCTGTTCTGCACGGTACGCCGACTCACGTGGAGTCGCTGGCACAACTCGTCCACGCTGGGCACGTTCATCATCTCCGCCGTCGCCAGGCGGTGGCATTTCTCGACAATGAAGCTGCGTGTGGAGCTTGGGCTGCGCTGGTGCTTGTCGCAGGCCGGGTCGGTCATGAGTTGCAGCAACTCGCCGAGCATGGCCTGTTCCAGTTCCAGCTCGCGCGCGCTGTCGAGTTCTTCGTTCACCAGGGCCTGGGAGAACAGCGCCAGCAATCGGCGGCGAGCATCTGCAAAGCGCGGCGCGGAAACCCTGATCACCGGCTGACGCAGCAACAGACTGACCTCCTGAGCCGACGCCGTTTGCGCCAACGCCTGCTCGAACAATTCACGTTCGAAGGTAATGGACAGCAGCTCCATGCCTGTCGGCATATGGAACATGAACTCCTCGCCACCGTGAAGAAAGAACAGGCTGCTGTCGTCCACCTCCCGCCCCTGCATCCGAATCGAACCCGGGACGGTGATCGGCACGGCAAAGCACATCTTGCCTCGGGGTGCCACGCCGTGCTGCACGACACGCTGGTTGATCTGCTCGCGAAATACGTGGCAACGCGCAGTCGTCAACTGCATCAGCGAACTCTCGGTCGAGCCGGCGGTTAACTGGCTGTAGTCCTGGCTCCACTCCTGGACGGTGGCTGCATGGACATGGATGTCTCGAAAATGGCTGATACTCTGATTCTTCATGATGTACGGAAGCCTCTGCCAATATTCTTGTTTTTAGACCGCCATCCTATGCGCTATTTGCACATAGTGGAAATCCTGCAAATTCCTTGAGCAATTGTCAATTCGCTGGAACTTGCATTCGGGGCGGTCCACTCATGTGCCGATTCGGGATACCGGCCAGGGACACACAACGAGGATGATCGGCACACAGAAACCGACATCCAGAGGTCGTCATGAGTGAAGCCAAATTAGAATCCCTGCACTTCGCGGATGCTCCGCGGATTACATCCAGCACACTACCCGGCCCCAGGACCAGCGAAGCCCTGGCGTTGTCGGCACGTACCGAGTCGATGGCGCGCGGCGGCGGACGCATGCCTGTGGCCATGGACCGCGCCTTCGGCGCGACCTTCAAGGACCCCGATGGCAACACCTACATCGATTTGTCCGCCGGCGTGGGCGTCAGCAGCGTAGGCCGCTGCCACCCGAAAGTGGTGCAGGCCATCCGCGAACAGTCCGAAGTGCTGATGCATGCCCTGGAAGTCAACAGCACCCGACGCACCGAACTGGCAGCCAAGCTGTCCGAGATCGCGCCCGACGGCTTGCGTGGCGACTGCATCACCTTCTTCACGCAAAGCGGCAGCGATGCGCTGGAGGCCGCCATCAAGTTCGCCAAACGCATCACCGGGCGGCACCAGATCATCGCCTTCCACGGTGGCTACCACGGCGTATGGAACGCCTCGGGTTCCCTGACGACAGGCACGAACTACCGCAAGGGCTACGGCGCGCAGATGGGTGGCGTCATTCACGCCCCCTACCCTTATGCCTACCGTTTTCCCTTCGACACCACTCACAAAAGCGCCGAGCAGATCGCCGGCGAGTACGTGGACTACCTGCTGAACACCCCCTACACCGCCGCCGATGACGTGGCCGCCGTGATCGTCGAACCGGTGCAGGGCGAAGGTGGCTACGTGCCCCCTTCACCAGAATTCCTGAAGCTGTTGCGCAAGGCATGCGACCGTAGCGGTACGCTGCTGATCGTCGATGAAGTGCAGTCCGGCGCTGGGCGCACCGGCAAGATGTGGGCAGTCGAGCACTCGGGTGTGAAGCCAGACATGCTCACCTTCGGCAAGGGTATCGGCAGCGATCTGCCGATGGCCGGCCTGATCATGCGTTCGGACCTGGCGGCCGCGATTCCTGACGGATCAATGCCCAATACCTTCGCCGCCAACTCGTTGTCCGCAGCAGTGGCGCTGACCAACATCAGCATCCTGCAGGACCCGGAGCTCGATCTGCTCAACCGCGCTCACACGCTGGGGCTGGACGCGCAGGAATATATCCGTGGTTTCGACAGCCCGTTCGTTGGTGAAGTACGCGGTCGCGGCCTGATGATCGGTATCGAGCTGGTCGAAGACCCAGCCACCAAGGCCCCCCTGGCGCCGGAAAAGATCGGCCAGCTCATGGGCTACTTGCTGAACCACGGCGTGCTGATGATTCCCTGCGGTCGCTACAGCAACGTGATGCGTGTCATGCCCTCGCTGACGATCTCACGCTCGCTGTTCTTCAAGGCACTGGACATCTTCGGCGATGCCCTGGCTTCCCTCAAGGCATGACCTGACCACTGCACATCACTCATGGATCCCAAAATGACTGAGCACATGAATCACTTCATCGAAGGCGCGTCCTTCGAAGCTTCCGACGGCCGTCGCATAAACCTCGTCAACCCCGTGACAGAACAGGTGTACGGTAGCTCCGCACGCGGCACGGCTGAGGACGTGGACCGTGCCGTGAACGCGGCGCGCACCCAACTTGAGCATGGCATCTGGAGCCAGCTCGACGGCGCCCAGCGCGGTCGACTGCTGTCGAAACTGGCTGACCTGGTAGAGCGCGACAGCGAATTGCTGGCCGATCTGGACGCCAACGCCATCGGTCGCTCACCCATCGAACCGCGCCGGATGGACTTGCCCAACGCGATCGCCAACCTGCGTGCCGCCGCCGGCTGGGCCAACCAGCTCGAAGGTCGCACCATTCCCACCGGTGGTTACTTCGGCAACAAGACCCTCTCGTACACGGTACGGGAACCGGTGGGCGTGGTCGGTGCCATCGTTCCCTGGAACTCACCGTTGATGATCACGGTCTGGAAGCTCGCCGCTTTGCTGGCAGCAGGCTGCACCGTGGTCATCAAGCCTTCGGAGGAGACGCCGCAGTCTGCCCTGCACCTGGCGGCGCTGGCTCAGGAAGCGGGCTTCCCTGACGGCGTGATCAACGTAGTCACCGGCTACGGCGAGGAAGTGGGTCGCGCCTTGTGCGAACACCCTCACGTCGCCAAGATCAGCTTCACCGGCAGCCCCGAGGCCGGACGCGAAATCCAGCGCACTGCCGGTGTGCTGTTCAAGCGCGTGGCACTGGAACTGGGCGGCAAGAGCCCACAAATTGTCTTCGACGATGCCTCTTTCGAGGACGCGCTGCGCGGCTGTGCACTCGGCCTGTTCGCCAACCAGGGCCAGGTCTGTGCAGCCGGCTCGCGCATCCTGGTACAACGCAGCATCGCCGATCGCTTCGCCGCGGCGCTTGCCGATGCCGCGCGAGCAGTCAAGGTGGGCGACCCTCGGCAGCCCGGCGTACAGATGGGACCGGTGGCCAAGAAAGCGCAATTCGATCGCGTTAACCGTTACATCCAACTGGGCATCGACCAAGGCGCCTCGCTACTGGCCGGCGGTGTATCGAACCCTGAGCAGGGCTGGTTTGTCCGGCCGACCATCTTCGCCAACGCCCGCAACGACATGGCGATCGCCCAAGACGAGATCTTCGGCCCTGTCGGCACGGTGATCACGTTCGACAGCGAAGATGAGGCTATCGCACTGGCCAACGATTCCACATACGGTCTCGCGGCCACGGTCTGGACGACCGACCTGGTGCGCGCGCACCGCGTAGCCGCTGCGGTGAAGGCCGGTGCCGTGGGTATCAACTGCTGGAGCCCGCTGGACGCCAACCTGCCCTGGGGCGGAGTCAAGACCAGCGGCATTGGACGCGAAGGAGGGATTAGCGGCGCGTTGGCCTATACCGAGGAGAAGGTCATCACCGTGCTGCTGCCTGCCTGAGAACAAATCCCTGCACTGACGGAACCACCCCCGAAGCCTTGTGCCCTAACAGCTGAAAGGTGCGTCCTTGATGCCTTTGATGCTCAATGGAGAGACTGCAATGAACCCGATAAATCAAGAGACAATCGATCGGTATCCGACGTCCCTGCGGATTTTGCACTGGGTGCGCGCCGTGCTCATTGCAGGCCTCCTCTGGGCAGGCTGGCATATGACCGGTCTGAATGACGAAGTGGCGAGCAAGTACGAGCTCTATTACCCGTGGCACAAATCCTTTGGGGTGTTGGCGTTCCTGGTGGTCCTGACGCAGGTCGCCCTGCGTTTTCGGACCCCCGGGCTTCCGCAGCCGCTGGAAACGCTGGCGACGTATGAAAGGTTCCTGTCAAAGCTTACGCAGCGTGTCATGTATGCGCTGATCGTGATCGTGCCGTTGATGGGGTATTCAATGTCGAGCACCTACACGATGAGTGACGGGGTGTTCTTTTTTGGGGTCAACCTGCCGGAGCTCCTGCCGAAAAATGACAATTGGTTCGTCGTCTTCCAATGGCTGCACAAGGTGCTCGCCTACACCCTGCTCGGACTGATCCTGTTGCATGTCGCGGGCGCCCTGAAACACCGGTTTTACGACCGGGACCCTCAAAATGACGTCCTGCGCCGCATGCTGTGACTTGATGGGGCGTGGACGCAAAGACGTCCACGCCTTCATGGCTCTGAGCGGAAGGGTCCGGTAAAGTCCGCCGGCTTGACGCGTAACCCATCCTCCTGCAACAAATCCCCCTCCTTGATCGCCAGTTGCCTGGCAGCCTCTCATCGGGAATGCGCCACTGCTAGTGGCGCCCCCTGGTCAAGATTCCTGCAACAAACCTTCGTCATTACGGCGCGAGCAGCGACTCAGAAAGTCACCCACACGATGAACTGGAAGTAAGTGTTCGTTGATGCGCTCCCGCTCTGCTGGCCACCGTCCCCGAGCCATTTCTCAGGCTTGTAGAAGCCGACCAGCGGCGAGAGTGTGACGTTATCCGTCACCATCCAGTCCAGAAAAAGGTCGACCTCGCGGGCAGTGAAGTCTTTCTCATGCCGACGGGAGAGCTGGTGGTAGTTGAAGGCCATTGCGTTTAGGGTCAATTTCTCGGACGGCTTGACGGAGAGGAGTACGTCGTTGATCGCCATGTTCGAGGTCACTGAACCTGCGTAATTCGCGGCGATTTCACCCTGGTATCGCTTGCGAAAACCTCCCTGGAACAGAAAGTCGTAGCCTTCGGAATAGCGCGAATATCGATAGCTCACCGTCGGTTGCCATTGGGTGTCGGCGAAGGTGTAGCCCGCGTCGAAGAACATCGCCCGTTGTGAGCCCGAACGTTTTTCCTGACGTGCCACCTCGAATGCAAAGTCGGCATTCTCGATCCCGGCATTGCCCTGCCCACGAATGCTGTAGATGTTCATGCCCTTGCGCTCAAGCCGATCACCAAAGGCAAATCGCTCTTCAACATCGAGGCCGTGCACGTACGTCGAACCGATCGAGCCGATGGGCGTGGTGTAGTCGAGGGTGGCGGCCGCCACTTCAGTCTTCGACTGCCCGGGGTTATCGGATTTGAGCCATATCAGGCTACCGTGAAGGCCCTGCGTACCACCCAGTTTCAAGACTGCCGTATTCCCGAACGCCAACCGCGGGCCAAGGTAAAAGGCACCGCCACGATTGAACCGGCCATCCGTGACGCCCTCGATTGGGTTGAAAGCCTTCCCGGGGTTGAACCCGTCATCAGTGATCAGGAAGCCATCCACCGTAACGAGCTGGCGGCCAAAAGAGAAATCAACGCCGTCCTTGCCCAGTGCAGGAATCAGATCGCCGGACTTCCAGCCTAGGTAGGCGTCTTCCACAGCCGTTCTTCTTTCATCCCCGGCGGTGTTCCCACCCGCGTCCCCATCGCCCCATGTCCCCGTGCTGATCCAGCTGAGTCCGCCATAGATCGAGCCGGCATTGATCTTGTCCGTCGTGCCGTTGAGACCGTACTTGGCGAAGCCTTCTTGCCACCGCATTCGGCCGGGCTCCCTCTGCGGGTCGCCGATGTAGTTCTTCTCGCTGCCGAACCAGCCGAACCCCGCCCAAAGGTCGGCGTTCAGGACAGTGCCACCCTCGTCTTCGTTATAGAGCTGGTAGGCGTGCGCCTGCGGCTCAAACGTGCAGAGTGCAACCAGCGAAAGTAATGGGGCGTAATTGGCGGTGCGCATGACGTCTCTCCTGTTTTTATATTTATGAGGCGAGCCGCGAGTGTTCCGGCTTGGGTTGCGCGAGCGGTAACCCAAATCAGCACTTGCAAGGGGCTGACCGCCCCATCCCCCTTCGCGCGATACCTCCCCCGCTGCAAAACGTCCTCAGCGCCTTGAATGGTTGCCGTTTTGGGCTACGGCCTCTGAACGCAACGCCCCTATGCTGGGCCCCATAAGAATCATAAGAACCGAGGCACCCGTCATGACCCCTTTGTCACCCTCCCCGCTGTTGCGTCAGGGGCTTTGTCTTCTGACGCTCATCGCCTGCAGTGCCCTGCCGACTGTTGCCAGTGCCCACCATTCGTTCGCGCTTTTCGACCAGACCCAGACGATCACGATCAAGGGTGTCGTCGAGCGCTTTGCCTGGACCAATCCTCACATCACGATTTACCTCGATACACCCGGCCCGCCGGCCCAGCGATTCAAGATCGAGACAGGCAGCGTCAACGCGTTGCAGCGCACTGGCTGGAGCGCTGACTCGATCAAGGCCGGCGAGAGCGCCGAGGTGTCCTTCAAACCGCTGAAAAACGGTGAGCCGGGAGGGCTGCTCGTGGAGATCAAGATCGGTGACGTCGTGCTTTCGGGCGGCGGATGAGAGACGTCCCACCCCGCCTTCATGACGACCGAACTGAACAGACCAGCAGCGTGGAGACGTTTCAATGAGACCGACACGAATCTTGAACACGGCAGTGATTTTCCTGGGCGTCGCGCTCGTCGCCGGGATGTGCAACGCCGCAACACCTACGAAACCCCAAAACGATAAACACAACATCGGCACACGCCCCGACATCAGCGGCACCTGGGAAAGAACCCCGGACGACTGGTTCGGTGAGAACCCGGATGATCCGGTGCACCCCGGCGGACCGATGGACCTGAAGGCACCCTATGCCGACGAATACGCCGCGCTGAAGAAGAGACAAGCCGTGGCGAACGAGGCCGGAACGCCGTTGGCCACAACGAGCTCCAGATGCCTGCCCGAGGGAATGCCAACGTTGATGGCGGCGCTCTTCCCGATCCAGATCATTCACGACGACAAGCAAGTGATCGTCCTCGGCGAGTATCTCCAGCAGGTACGCCGGATTCTCCTGAACCAGGCGATGCCTGCGAAAGAGAAGCTGGACCCTAAATATCAAGGCCACTCGCGCGGCCACTGGGAAGGCGACACGCTCGTCGTGGAGACACAGCGCGTGCGAACGGACGTGAGCTTCTACGACGTTCCGCACGGTCAGGATATGAAGATCACCGAACGCATCAGGCTGAAGGGGCCGGATCACTTGGAAAACCAGGTCGTGATCGAGGATCCGCAGGTGCTCAACACCCCATATCGCTTCACGTTCGACTACAAGCGCTCCAACTACGCCATTCAAGAGTACGTCTGCGAGAACAACCAGATCGTGATCGACAGCGAGGGCAAGGCATCCCTCAGCCGCGAGTGAAGCCCCCATCAATAATCACCAGGAGGTGACCGGATGGAACGACTGACAACCATCAGCATCCTGCGGCCGACGCTGCAAAGCGCCCTGCTGTTGCTGATCCTCACGTCGAACACGTTCGCAGAGGTGCCGCTCATGCCCACGGCCATCGCGGTGCCGCCCTCCGGCAAGCCACCGCTCTCGTCGGCGAAACGCCCGGGCACCGAATACAGCGACCTGGACAAGTACGGCTACGTCGAGGAGGAGTTTTACCTGCAAGGCGTCGCCCCAGCCATTACCGCCTCGGGCAAAACCCTGTTGGAGGCGCCTTACACCACCCGCATTCTGGTGCGCAAACCGGCTGACCCCGCGCGCTTCAATGGCACGGTCGTGATCGAGCCGTTCAGCTGGTTCGGCGAGCGCGCTGCGGGATGGATCCTGACTCGCGACTACTTGCTGCGCCGCGGCTACGCGTACGTCGGCTACACGCTGAATGTGAACAAGCCGCCAGTCGATCCCAAGTTCATCTCGGACTCCCCGGCTGCCGAGGCCGAGCAGATCGCTCAATACGGACGGATCGTGAACTTCGAGTTCATGCGCCGCTTCGACTTTGCACGCTACGCGCCGCTGGGCAGCTATTACGACCCGGAACACTTCACCCGCGGTGAAGCTCCCGATCCGTTCGCTCCACAGTCCCAGGGCATCGGGGCGCAACTGGCGTTGCTGCTGAAAACCAATGCAGCGCAAAGCCCGTTGGCAGGTCTCGACGTTAAACGCATCTACGTCAATAGCTGGGCCGTGACCGCGCAAGTCTGGATGGACTACCTCGACCAGGGCCGGCACCAGCAATGGCGTATGCCCGACGCAAGGCCGCTGATCGATGCCTACATGACCGGCCGCATGGCCTACGGAGAAGTGGGCGGCGACGTCATCCGGGTGCCGCGCCATACGCCCGATGGCGTGCCGTTCGTGACCGTCTACAGCCAGTCCGAACTGATGCACGACGTGATCGAAGGCATCAACCTGCCGCCGGACACCGACAGCCCGCAGGTTCGTTACTACGAAGTGACCGGCATGCCGCATCTGCGGCTGGCCGATCTCGGTACGGAGCATACCGAACAGCTTGCTGCCGACATCGGCAAGGGCGACGACCCACGGTGCCGGACGCTGTACGACGAACCGGCGGAGCTGGTCGTCTCGGCGCTTCTGGATCGCATGGACCAATGGGTACGCAAGGGCAAACCCATGCCCAATGCTCCGAGGGTCGCCCGCGATGGCAAGACCGCCGCACGCGACCCTGTTACCGGAAACCTGCAAGGGGGCGTACGCCCGCCGTGGATCCAGGTGCCCAGTGCGACCTACCTCACGGATCAGGAGACCGGCTGCGGACTGATCTACGACACCAAGGTGCCTTACTCCAGGGACGTCCTTGGCCAGCGTTATGGAAGCTTCAGCAACTACGAACAGAAATTCGAAGACGCCAAGGCCCTTTCGATCAAGGAAGGCTACCTACTGCCGGAGGATGCGGCGGGCCTGCGTTCGATCGCAACGCCTCAAGACTTCTAACCCATTGGGAAGAACAGCAAATGTCATCATCACTCATCATTGCCTGGATCTATGCGTCACCTTTGAGCACAGCCATCCGGGACATTCTCTGGATCATACCCACCGTCCAGAGCATTCATATCCTCGCTATCACAGTGCTCTTCGGCTCTGCGGTCATCTCCGATCTTCGGCTGGCGGGTGTGTTCGCCACGGACGAGCCCTTGCGTGGCGTCGTTCGCCGGTACTACCCGTGGATGCGCAATGCGCTCCTCGTCCTGCTCTTCACCGGGTTGATCATGATCATCGCCGAGCCTGATCGCGTACTCGTCAACTCGACCTTCTGGCTGAAGATGGCCCTGGTCGTGAGTGCGTTCACGCTGACCTTGCTTTTACGGCGCCCCCTTCTGCGCCCTGCCGACGATGCACAACGTGATGGCAAGCCTCCTCTTGTCAAGGCGCTAGCCTGGCTGTCGATCGGCTTGTGGTGCGTCGTCATCATCTGTGGTCGCTGGATCGCCTACGCGATCTAAGCGTTTTCAACGAAAGCTCCCAGGTATTCGCCATGGACATTCAACCAACACTACAAGCCCTCCAGGACACCTCTGTCGCCACCTTCATCCGAGAGTCGGGCTCCGCCTTTCCAACCCTTGAATCGGTGCATGTGATCGGCATCGCTCTTGTGTTCGGGACCATCGCCGTCGTCGATTTGCGTCTGCTCGGCGTTGCCTCCCATCGCCGCAGCGCGCTACGGCTGATAAAAGATTTGCTGCCGTTCACCTGGGTCGCTTTCGTGGCTTGCGTGATCACCGGCCTGCTCATGTTCGCCGCCAATGCCACGACCTATGCCGAGAACACCGCATTCTTGTGCAAGATGGGCGTGTTACTGCTGGCGGGGCTCAACATGGGGGTATTCCATTTGGGCGTCTTTCGCCGCATTGCCGAATGGGACACAACGCTAACGCCTCCCAGCCAGGCGCGTGTCGCGGGGTTCAGTTCGTTGGCATTGTGGGCGGGCGTGGTGTTCCTCGGCCGCTGGATCGCGTTTCTCTGATGGCTCGTCTATCGCCGCGTCGCGCATCTGGTGCAGCTATGCCCAGCGATCACGCAAACAGCGCAATCAAGGTGGTGCACCCGGTATCCGGCCGATGGGAATCGCTGGCACTGTTGCTTGCGGCCCTGGCAGTCATCGCCAGCGTGGCAGGCTATATAACGCTGCGCCCCCAGAAAGTCGGCCCACCGATAACCTTGAGCTGGCAGGTGCGTTCCTTCGATGGCCTGGGTGCGGTCGATCAGGCGATTCACAGCGCTCTGCTGCCGGCCGGTGAAGAAATCATCTGGTTCAACAACGATACCGGCGGCTGGATCACGCTGGAGCGTGCGCAGAAAATCTTGCTGCCGCCCTTCTACCGTGACGCCTTCTGGAAGACCAATGGCGAGGTGCAGTGGCAATTGATTCTGCCCGGCACTCACCAGCCGCATGCCGCTTCCGGCGACGTGCACGCCGATGCGCCTGTCACCCCGCCGGACCAGACCGCCAACAAGGTGTCGCAAGCCACCCAGGGCCAGGGCGCTACGGTCTATTACGGCTCCGCCGGCCGCGCGCCGGGCCAGAGCGCCTACCTGCTCGTCATCGGTCACGCGCATGCCGGTGTCATGTGGGCCAACCAAGCGACGATCTGGGTCCACCGCGACCCGAACGCGCCCTACCCTGGCATCGTCAAGCCCGAATCGCTGGTCGGCGATGGCTGGCGACAGGTCATCCCTTACAACGGTGCCAGCGAAGTCGAACGCGTAAAAGGAACCCAGCCATGACCGTTTCTACGAAACACCGCGCACTGTGGCGCCGATGCATCGCGCTATTGCTGCTGATACCCGCCATCGCACTCGCCAGCCCGGCTCCCTCTTCGGGCAAGAAGCTCAAGATCGGCGTCACACTGCATCCCTACTACAGCTTCGTGGCAAATATCGTTGGAGATCGGGCGGAAGTCGTTGCGCTCATCCCGGCGGAAGCGAATCCGCACAACTACCAGCCGCAGCCCGATGACATCACCCGCGCGATGAATATCGATGTTCTGGTCGTCAACGGCATCGGACACGATGAATGGGCCTTCCAGATCATCAAGGCCGCTGGCCGCGGGGCGACCCTGCCGATCATCCAGGCCAATGCCTCGGTTGCGCTCATTCCAATCGGCGGCGGCCAGGACGGCGTCAAGGTGGTCAATCCGCATACCTTTGTCTCCACCACGGCGGCGATACAACAGGTCTTCGAGATCACGCGCCGGTTGGGGGAACTGGACCCGGACAACGCTGCGGCGTATCGACAAAACGCCCTGGCGTATGCCGCGCGTATCCGGGCGCTAAGGGCCGGCTTCATGACCCGTTTCGCCGCGCTGGATTTGTCTTCCTTCCGGTGCGCGACAACGCACGCTGGCTACGACTACATGATGCAAGAGTTCGGCCTGTTCGTGAGTGCGGTGATCGAGCCGCGTCACGGCGTCGCGCCGACTGCGCGCCAGTTGGCCAACACCATCGACGCGATCAAGAAGGCCAATGTGCGTGTGCTTTTTGCCGAGAAGAATTTCTCCCTCGACCTGGCCAAGCCTATCGAGGCAGCCACCGGCGTGAAGGTGTTCGCGCTGTCTCACATCACCGGCAATACCTATAGCCCGGACGAATTCGAGGTGGCGATGCGCGAAAACCTCGAGACCTTGGCCGAAGCCGTTGAGTTTACGCAGCGATGAACGCGATGAAGGAGGAACCAGCGATGCGCGGCCCCGCCATAGTGTTCGATAACGTCTCCCTGCAACTGGGAGGTACGCAAGTGCTCGACAAAGTGAGCTTCCGGGTAGAGGCCGGTGCGCTGCACTGCCTGGTAGGCCCGAACGGCGGCGGCAAGACTTCACTGGTGCGTGCGCTGCTGGGCCAGATGCCGCATTCGGGGACGGTCCGGTTCGAAGGCGAGGTCACGACACCCATGGGGTATGTCCCGCAATTGCCGGACTTCGACCGCAACGTGCCGATGACGGTCAACGACATCATGGCCCTTCTCGGTCAACGCAGGCCGGCCTTCTTTGGCTCAAGCCGATCTGCCAAGGCGGCCAATGCCCAAGCGCTGGAGCGCACCGGCGTGGCCGGAATGGGCGCAAAACCCTTTGGCAGCCTGTCCGGTGGCCAGCGTCAGCGAGTGCTGCTGGCACAGGCGATCAGCCCGGCGCCCTGGCTACTGATCCTTGACGAACCGACCGCCGGCATCGACGAACCGGGTGTGCGACTGGTGGAGGCGCTGGTGGCCGAGCTGAACGGCCGCGGCGTCACCATCCTCTGGATCAACCATGACCTGGAACAGGTCAGGCGCATCGCGCAATCCATGACCGTCATCAACCGGCGGGTGCTGTTCCATGGTTCGCCCGACCAGGTCGCCTACCCTCTGGAGGCTACCCAATGAGCGCCCTGTACGAATTGATTCGCAACCAGCTCCAGGCGCTCGCCGCGAGTGGCATCCTGCCGCAACCGTTCGAGTACGAGTTCGTGATCAATGCGCTGCTCTGTGCAGTGCTCATCGGACCGCTACTGGGCGTGCTGGGCTCGATGGTGATGATCAAGCGCATGGCGTTCTTCAGTCAGGCCGTCGGTAATGCGGCGATGACCGGCGTTGCCATTGGCGTGCTGATCGGCGAGTCCTACACCTCCCCCTACTTCTCAATGTTCGGCTTCTGCCTGCTGTTCGCCCTGACGCTGAAGTACACGCAGCACCGCACCACGCTGGCCAATGACACGCTGATCGGCGTGTTCTTGTCCATCTCGCTGGCGGTCGGGGCCTCGTTGCTGCTGTTCGTGTCGGCAAAGATCAACACGCACGTAATGGAAAGCGTGCTGTTCGGTTCCATCCTGGCGGTCGACTACACCGACATGAACGTGCTGCTGGTGGTAACGGCGACGTGTGCTCTGCTCGGACTGCCGATGTACAACGGCATGCTGCTGGCCAGCCTCAATCCGAGCCTGGCACATGCT
Organism: Pseudomonas sp. Pseusp18; assembly: GCF_059506005.1. NCBI lineage: Bacteria > Pseudomonadati > Pseudomonadota > Gammaproteobacteria > Pseudomonadales > Pseudomonadaceae > Pseudomonas > Pseudomonas sp. Pseusp18. The sequence goes on along the minus strand of NZ_CP169240.1, from coordinate 2,675,603 downwards.
CGCGGCGTGCGCGTGCGAAGCGTCGAGTACCTGTTTGTCGTACTGGTCACCCTGGTGACGGTAGCCTGCCTGAAAATCATCGGCGCAGTGCTCGTCGAAGCCCTTCTGCTTATACCGGCCGCAGCAGCACGCAACATCAGCCACTCGCTCCCGGGGCTGGTCGTGCGCGCCATCCTGACCGCGACTTTTTCCTGCGTGGTCGGCATCCTGGCACCCATGCAATTCCACATTCCCGTACCGACAGGCGGCGCAATCGTGATCGTCGCCGCCCTGGTGTTCGTCGTCACCACCGTCATCCGCGCTACCGGGTCCCGGTTCAGAGGTGCCAGCGTATGAAATGGCTTTGCATGTCACGTCGACCCTGGCTAGCGCTGCTGGCACTGCTGCTGGGCAGCCCGCTTTCTGCCTTTGCGGATGTCGGCAAGCAGCAGGTGCTTGTCGCGCTGCCGGCGGTGTATGCGCTCACCTCGACGCTCAGCGACGGCACAACCCTCAAGGTCGCCCGCCTTCCGGCAGACGCTGCCGTGCCCATGGAAAGCCAGGCCAACGCGCTGTCGCGCCTGGACGCCGCTGCATTCCAGCAGGCCACCGCCGTGGTCACTCTGGGCAGTCTCTGGCGCGCGGATCCTCTGTACGCGACGGCCCGTCGCCACAATCTGCGAATCGTCGAGATTGATGCTTCGCACTCATGGGACACCATCAAACCGGGCGTGGCCGTGACCCGCGTGCCATCGAACGACGTTCCCTGGGCCGCTGCGCGCGACGTCGATGGCGGACTGTCGCCGTACGCCTGGCTCGGCCCCGTCAACGCCATGCGCATGTCGGCGATTATCGCTACCGACCTGGCACGCCTGTCTCCCCCCGATGCGCCTCGGATAGAGCGCAACCTCGCCGCACTCGAAGGCCGATTGCGCCAGCTCAAGGCCAACTACGGTGCCCGGCTGCTGGCAGTGCCGGATCTGCGCGTGCTGTTGCTGGCCGATGAGTTCACCTACTTGTTCGGCGAGTTCGGGATTTTTGTCGACGGCTGGTTCGTCCGACAGGACATCGACTGGAGCGACGCCGACCGCGCCGCACTGACCCGATACCTGCGCGAGCGTGACATCCACGTGGTGGTCCACAAGTGGGCACCGGACGCCAGGATTGCCAAGGCCATCGAGGACGGCGGCGCACGGTTGTTGATACTGGACGCCGGCAACCCGGGAATGCTCACCGACGCGGCCAACGGGTACGAAGCACTCCTGAGTTCGAACCTGGATTCCTTACTGACGGCCTTCGCGCCACTTGGCCCCAATACGAGCGGCGATCACAAATCGCCGCTCCAATGATCAACCTCGACCGTGGAGATCGAAGACCTTATGAAACCCCTAGGCTCAGCACATCGAATACTGATCGCCGGCGCCCTGGTGTTCTGCCAGGCAGCCTTCGCTCATGGCCCCGTCTTCGACTGCTACATCGAGAGCGATGATCTGGTGAAGTGCGAGGCGGGTTACACCGACGGCAGCTCCGCCGCTGGCAGAAAAATCCATGTCCAGGACACCAGCAACAAGGTGTTGCTCGAAGGAAGCGTCGATAAAGACAACAGCTACACCTTCCAGCCCCCCGCCGGAAAATACTCCGTTGTGTTCATGGGTGGAGACAACCATCAAGCCACGATTCAGTCCTCCGACATTTCAAAGTGAAATCGACCATGCCGATCAAACGACGACTGCTCCAGGCACTTGCCGCCGTAACATTAGGCTGTCTGACAGGCGCTGCACAGGCCCATTTCCAGATGCTCTACGTCGAGGAAACGGCGCTGCCGCGTGCGGATAAACTGGAGTTCGCGCTGGTGTTCACGCATCCCTTCTCCGGCGGCCCCACCATGACCATGGATGAACCCCGCGCCTTTAGCCACATCAGCTCGCACGGCGGGGAAAAAATCGATCTGCGCCAATACTTGCGCCCTGTCCAGTGGCAGAGTCGCGATAACCAAACGACTGCCTATCGTGCGTCGATTCCGCGGGAGTTGGTTCGCTCACTGGGTGACCATATCTTCGTACTCGAGCCCGAGCCCTACCTGGAAACCGAGGAAGACGTCTACATCCAACAGTTCACCAAGCTGATCGTGAACGTGGGCGGAGTACCCGGCAACTGGGCAGAACCACAAGGGTTGCCGGTTGAGATCCAGCCACTGAACAAGCCTTATGCAAACTGGACAGGCGGAGTGTTCCGCGCCTTGGTGCTGGCCGATGGCAAGCCCGTTCCGTTCGCCGAAATCGAAATCGAATACATCAACCATTCCGTCGATATCGAGAAAAACGCCTTCGGCCAGCAAGACTATGTAACGGCACCTCAAGCTTCATTCAAGTCCCTGAGCACCTACACGGACGCCCAGGGCGTCGTGACCATCGGCCTGCCCCGGGCCGGCTGGTGGGGTATTGCAGCGCTCGACATCGGTACAACGAAAACCCACAAGGGCAAGCCCTTGTCGCAAGACGCGGTGCTGTGGGTGCAGGCCAGGGATATGAAATGAAAAGCGCATAAAGCAACCGCGCCTGATAGCCCTCACGGAAAGCGCCCCCCGCCCCCTCAGAAACGGATAGATATCGCCTCGAATCCGGATAGATGCACCGCACAGAAAGGCTTTCAATCGGGTCGTGCCTAAAACTACAAAAAGGGTGTACCTGATGAACAGCTCTAGAAGCATTGCGCAGTGGCAAGATTACATTCAGGGTTGCCTGAATTTTCGGCCGGCCGAAGGTATTTACCGCGTCGCCCGTGACATGTTCACAGAGCCGGAACTGTTCGACCTGGAGATGGAACTGATCTTCGAGAAGAACTGGATATACGCCTGCCACGAGAGCGAAATCGCCAATCCCAATGATTTCCTGACGATGCGCGCAGGTCGTCAGCCGATGATCATCACCCGCGATGGGAGCAATCAGCTCCACGCGCTGATCAACGCTTGCCAGCACCGGGGCGCGACCCTGACTCGCGTCAGCAAAGGCAACCAATCTACCTTTACCTGTCCGTTCCACGCCTGGTGTTACAAAAGTGACGGCCGCCTGGTCAAGGTCAAGGCCCCAGGTGAATACCCGGAGGGTTTCGATAAAGCAACACGCGGCCTGAAGAAGGCCCGGATCGAGAGCTACAAGGGCTTCGTCTTTATCAGCCTGGACGTCAATGGCAGCGACTCGCTGGAGGACTACCTCGGCGATGCCAAAGTGTTCTTCGACATGATGGTCGCGCAGTCTCCGACCGGCGAACTGGAAGTACTGCCCGGCAAGTCGACCTATAGCTATGACGGCAACTGGAAACTGCAGCACGAAAACGGCCTGGATGGTTATCACGTCAGCACCGTGCACTACAACTACGTCTCCACGGTGCAGCATCGCCAGCAAGTCAATGCGGCCAAGGGCGGCGGTTCCGACACGCTGGACTACAGCAAGTTGGGCGCCGGCGATGCCGAAACCGACGACGGCTGGTTCTCGTTCAAAAATGGCCACAGCCTCTTGTTCAGCGACATGCCCAACCCGACTGTACGCGCCGGTTATGCCAGCGTGATGCCGCGTCTGGTGAAGGAGTACGGCCAGCAACAAGCCGAATGGATGATGCATCGCTTACGCAATCTCAACATCTACCCAAGCCTGTTCTTCATGGATCAGATCAGCTCGCAGCTGCGTATCGTGCGCCCGGTGGCCTGGAACAAGACCGAGATCACCAGCCAGTGCATCGGCGTCAAGGGTGAGTCCGACGCGGATCGGGAAAACCGGATTCGCCAGTTCGAGGACTTCTTCAACGTTTCAGGCATGGGCACTCCTGACGACCTGGTGGAATTTCGCGAGGCCCAGCGCGGATTCCAGGCTCGCCTCGAGCGCTGGAACGAAGTATCCCGCGGCAATGAAAAATGGGTCGAAGGCCCCACCCCGAACAGCGAGGTTTTGGGCATCAATCCGGTACTGACCGGCACCGAGTTCACGCATGAGGGGCTCTACATCAATCAGCACGGATCCTGGCAGCGCTTCCTTCTGCAAGGTCTGGCACAAAAAGCCCTGAAGTTGAAGGAGGTGTGAAATGAGCGCACTACAACATTCCATCGAACAATTCCTCTACCGCAAAGCCGAGCTGTGTGATCAGCAGGATTGGGACGCCTACATCGCCCTGTTTGATGAACAGAGCGAGTTCCACCTGCCGCAATGGGAGTCGGAGCATGTGTACACCACCGATCCCAAGCGCGGCATGTCGCTGATTTATTACTCGAACCGCTCCGGCCTGGAAGACCGGGTATTTCGTCTGCGCACAGGCAAGTCGGCAGCTTCAAACCCGATGCCGCGCACCTTGCATCAAATCAGCAATGTGCGAATCAAGGAGATCGATAACGGCTTGCTTGAAGTCAAGGCCGCCTGGGTCACGCTCTACACCCGGCAAGGGCTGTCCGAGCAGTTCTACGGCCATGTGACCTACCACCTCAAAGCGGACGCTGACAGCTGGAAGATCACTCGCAAGCACATCGTGCTGCTCAACGACACGATCAACTCAGTGCTTGATTTCTATCACCTGTGAACTGTGGGGCACGCTGTCATGAACCATAAAGTCGCTTTCAGCTTCGCAGATGGCAAGACCTCGTTCTTCGAGGTCAAACCCAACGAACTGCTGCTCGACGCCGCGCTACGCAATGGCGTGAACATCCCGCTGGACTGTCGCGAAGGTGTCTGTGGCACTTGCCAGGGTCGCTGCGAATCAGGCCAATTCACTCAAGACTACGTCGATGAAGAGGCCCTTTCCGAGCAGGATCTGGCGCAACGCAAAATGCTCTCTTGCCAGACCCGCGTGCAATCGGATGCGTCGTTCTATTTCGACTTCGATTCGAGCCTTTGCAACGCTGGCGCAACCCGGTTACTGCAAACGGTGATCACCGGTGTAGAACAGGTTTCGGCCACCACGGCGATCCTCCATCTGGACGCTAGTTCCCACCAGCAGCAACTGGACTTTCTGCCGGGGCAATACGCTCGACTGCATGTACCGGGCACCAGTGAGTGGCGCTCCTACTCATTCGCCAACCGCCCCAATCCCACCAACCAATTGCAGTTTCTCATCAGGCTCCTGCCTGATGGCGTGATGAGCAACTTCATCCGTGAGCATTGCCGCCCTGGTCAAACACTCGAGCTCGAGGCCCCATTGGGGAGCTTTTATCTACGTCAGGTGACCAAGCCTCTCGTACTGGTGGCAGGAGGAACCGGCCTGTCGGCCTTCCTCGGGATGCTTGATAACATTGCAGAAAAAGGTGGCTGCGGGCACCCGATCCAGCTGTTCTATGGCGTCACGCAGGACAATGACCTGTGCGAAACTCAACGCCTGGCTGATTATCGCGACCGCATCGCCGACTTCGACTATCACCTTGTGGTTTCGAAACCCTCCGTGGATTGGCAAGGTAAAACCGGATGGATTCCTGACCACTTCGACCGTCAGTCGTTCGACGCCAACCCATTCGACATCTACCTGTGCGGTCCTCCGCCCATGGTCGACGCGATTAAAACCTGGTTCAACGATCAGAAGATCGAGCAGTTCCAGATGTATTACGAGAAGTTTATCGATAGCAATTCCAAACATTGAGCAACAGGGAAATATCCGGAGAGGCATCCAGATATTTCCCTGATTTTTTAATCTGCGAGCTTTGGCATGCACTAGACGCCATCATCCGCTGTCTTGTCCGTGACGATGAGGGGCTCGATGCCCCAGTCTCCAGACAAATACCAATCTTCTCCGAACATCTCGGCCGGATGCATCGTACGGTCGGAGCCATTGCCGCATGCCAGGGACTTGGCCGGACAATACCGGTCGCATCCCCAACAGATCCGTTCGGGGTGCTTGGGGTTGACGGGGAAGTTCTTGGCCATTTCGATCTCCGATCATTGAGAGATGTCCTTCCAACCTACAGCCTTTGTGCAAAACCATCCTTGATGGATATCAAGAATCGACATCGAGCGACTGCCCTCCCTATCGCGATCCTGGAGCTAAGCTTCTAACGGTTTAATTGATCAAAACTTGATAACAATCATTATTGTTCGCAGCAAAGCTTCCTAGACTCGGGTTCCTACTCGTCAGTGCTCAGGAAGACATTATGCGTACCCACCTCTCACTCGCCCTGCTCTTGCTCGTACCGCTGGCTCACGCAAAGGAATACCCGATCGGGGAACCACAGTTGTGTCAGGGGCTGGAAGTCGGGGCGGTGTATCTGCAACCGATCGAGATGGCCCCGGCTGGCATGATGCGCGCTACTGTCGATTCTGATATTCACCTGGAAGCCGACATTCGGGCTACGGCGGACAATCGACAGGGCTTTCAGGAAGGCAGTTTCGTGCCTTACCTCAATGTCTCGTTCAACTTGAGCAGAGCGGGTAACCCGGACGAAATCAAGGGCGACTTCCATGCCATGGTCGCCAATGACGGTCCGCACTATGGCGACAATGTGAAGCTGCTGGGGCCGGGAAAATATCGGCTGACGTTCACCGTGCTACCACCCACCGGTCACGGCTCCCTCGGGCGTCATACCGATAAGGAAACCGGTGTGGCGCCCTGGTTCGAACGCTGCGAACTGCACTACGAGTTCATCTACGCCGGCATCGGTAAAAAAGGCGGCTATTGAATGAAGCGCCTGCATCTTGCCTGGCTGATCGTGGCCGGAACAGTTGCGCCGTTGACGGCGCATGCCGAGTTGCCGAGCTACGAGCTGACCCTGCGCGATGGCCACTTCTCCCCTGCCTTGCTTGAAGTCCCGGCCGGACAGCGCTTCAAAATCGTGCTGAAAAACGTCGGCCAAGGTCCGGCCGAGTTCGAGAGCACGCCATTGCGGGTTGAAAAAGTACTGTCGCCGGGCGTGACAACCTTCGTCGTCATTCACCCGCTCAGGCCCGGCCACTATCCCTTTTTCGACGAGTTCAATCCGCAGTTGCCCGAGGGCGGCATCCTCGCGAAATAACCTGTTAGCGCACGGAGCTTCCATGAATCAATCAATGTTCATCGTCTGGCGCGAAAGTGTCGAGGCGTTGCTGGTGATCGGCATTCTCCAGGCCTGGGCCAGCCAACAAGGCCAACGTCATCGCTTGGTCAAATACCTGTGGGCGGGTGTGGTGCTGGGGTTGATGCTCTCGGGCCTGCTGGCGGTGTTGATTCTGTTTGCCGGTGAGGCCATGAGCGGGTCGGCCAGTGAATGGTTCCAGGCCGCACTCGCGCTGGTTGCCAGCCTGTTAATGGTGCAAATGGTCGGCTGGATGCACCGTCACGGGCGCACCCTCAACCACGATTTGCGACGGCACGCCGATAGCCACCTGGCTCGACAAGGAGGCGCAGGTCTATTACTGCTGGCCATGCTCGCGATCAGCCGCGAAGGCAGCGAAACGGTGGTATTTCTCTATGGCGCCGGCGCCCGGTTACGAGGTCCGCAGCTCGGTTTGTTTGCCGTCGGCGGCGTGTTGGGGCTGGTGCTGTCCGCGCTGACCGTTACGTTGCTGCACAGCAGTCGCCGCTTCATTTCATGGCAACGATTCTTTGCCATCAGTGAAGTCATCTTGCTCATGCTCGGCGCAGGGTTGCTGATCAGCGGCACCGAGCGAATCGGCGGCCAACTGCTCGCCCTGGATGTGCCGGACGTGGTTTACAGCCTCGTAGGCGAATCGCTTTGGGACAGCAGCGCGTGGCTGAGCGACAGCCATGGATTGGGTGGCTTTTTGGCCGGCTTTGCCGGTTATCGCGCAACGCCCAGCGGCATGACCTTACTGGTATGGGTCGGTTACTGGCTGGCCGTCAGCGCCTGGCTACGCCAACGGACTGCGGAGAAAGTCCCATGCCTGACCTGAGCCGGCGTAATCGATGGCTCCAGCGCCTGGGTGACGGGATGCGGCGCCATGCGTCCGTCATCCGTGCGCTGCAGTGGGCTGTCGTACTGTTTTACGCGGTGCTGTTGGTGACCCCGGCGCTGTTGCCGCTGCCGGACAGCCAGGCACGGATACTCGACAACCTGACCTTGCTCGCGCAGTTTTTATTCTGGGGGATCTGGTGGCCGTTCGTGTTGCTGTCGATGGTGCTCTTCGGTCGACTCTGGTGTGGCGTTCTGTGCCCGGAAGGTTCGCTCAGCGAATGGGCCAGCCATTACGGCAAAGGCCTGGGTGTGCCGCGTTGGTTGCGTTGGGGCGGCTGGCCCACATTGGCGTTCTGCCTGACGACCCTCTACGGCCAATTGATCAGCGTCTATGACTACGCCCAGGCCGCACTGTTGATTCTGGGTGGTTCGACCGTCGCAGCGGTCATCATCGGGTTGTTGTTCGCCCGGGGCAAGCGGGTCTGGTGCCGTTACCTGTGCCCGGTCAGCGGAGTTTTCGCCCTGCTCGCAAGGCTGGCCCCCGTGCACTTTCAGGTCGATGAGCAACGCTGGATAGAGAATGCCGCACCACGCCTGCCACCACCCAACTGCGCTCCCCTGCTCGATATCCGCCGCCTGCAAGGCGCCAGTGATTGCCACGCCTGCGGACGCTGCAGCGGGCAACGCGGCGCCGTGCAGCTGATCGCCCGCTCCAGCAATCAGGAGATTCTTCACGCAACCGCGCAGACGTTGTCTCCTTGGGATACACGCTTGCTGCTGTTCGGCGTGATCGGCTTGGCCATGGGCGCGTTTCAGTGGACGGTCAGCCCATGGTTTGTCGCCCTCAAACAACACCTGGCCCAGTGGCTGGTCGAACGCGACCAGCTCTGGGCATTGCAGGACAACGCCCCCTGGTGGCTGCTCACCCATTACCCGCAACTCAACGACAGCTTCAGTTGGCTCGACGGCTTCAGCATTGTCGCTTACTTGAGTTTGAGTTCGATCATGCTCGGCACAGCGTTGATGCTGCTCCTGCGACTGACGGCTCGACTGGCGCGAGATCGCGCCCTGTATTGGCCTCTGGCGCTGACACTCACGCCTTTGGGTGGTGCCGGACTGTTTCTCGGGCTGTCGGCCACCACCGTCAAATTACTGCGTTATGAAGGTCTGCTGCTGGAGTGGGTACAGCCCGCCAGGGCCTGTCTGCTATTGGCCGCCATCGGGTGGAGCCTGCTACTGGGTTGGAAACGGCTGAAACACGAAGGTATTCCCCTGGCTCGGCGCGTGTCGGGTGGCGTTTGCCTGTTCCTCGCCAACGGCCTGATCGGGTTTGGCTGGTGGTTGCAGTTCTGGGGCTGGGCTTGAGTTTCCCCAGCCCCCGTTACCCCCGCAGCACGAAGGCTGGGAACAACTCGCGCATGGCCTCCCACAACTCTGGCGACAAGGCTTGCGCCGAAATGCTTGGCAGTAGCGGATCGAACATCCGCTCGGTGCGGACCAGTTGCACGGCGAAGCGTTTGACGCCGAGCGCACTCAAGCGTTTTGCCAGGATCAGCAGACGCGCCGGCTCGAACAGATGCCAATGCACGGTGGTGCGACATTCGTAGTCCACACCACTGGCCAGCAGATGCTCAAGGCTGCGCCAGTTAGCCGTTCCACTGCCCTCGACCCGGGTAATGGCCAGGCAATCTTCGGGCAACGCCTTGACGTCGAAACCGACCCAATCCGCGCCCGTGAGTGCCTTGGCGAAGGCGGCAGGCTTGATGCCGGCGCTGTGCAAGCCGATGCGAAATCCCATGTCCCGCACTTCATCCATGGCGCCGAGCAAGCCGTCTTGCAAGGTCGGCTCACCGCCGCTGAACACCACGGCATCGAGCAGGTCCTGACGACGTTGCAGAAACGCCAACACCCGCCGCCAATCCACTTCCTCACTGCCGCGAGGCGGAATCAGCTGCGGGTTATGACAGTAACGACAACGCCAGGCGCAACCCTGGCAAAACAGCACGCAGGCGAGCTGTCCCGGATAGTCGATAGTGGTCAGGGGCACCATGCCCCCGACCCGAAGCATTCGACTCATTGGCGCCCGGCCAGTGCCGCGCTTTCAGTGAAGTGCACCCGCTCGCGGTGCTCCGACTGTTTACCCGGATTGAATGCTGACACAGGACGGTGATAGCCCATCACGCGGGTCCAGATTTCGCAGCGTTGACGTTGAGCCTGGGGCAGTGGTTGCGATGCAGTCATGGTGAAGCTCCTTGCAGTTGAGTGGATCGAGATCAATGAACAGCGCCGGTTTTCTGCTCTTGCAGCAGCAGAACTTCGTCGCATTTGGGGCAGAACTCATGCTCGCCATCGAGGTAGCCGTGCACCGGGCAGATGGAGAAAGTCGGGGTCACGGTCAGGTACGGCAGGCGGAAACGTCCAAGGGCCTTGCGCACCAGTTGCTTGCAGGCCTGGGTCGAGGAAATCCGCTCGGCCATGTACAGGTGCAAGACCGTGCCGCCGGTGTATTTGCATTGCAGTTCGTCTTGAAGTTCCAAGGCCTCGAAGGGGTCTTCGGTGTAGCCCACGGGCAGTTGCGAGGAGTTGGTGTAATACGGCGCCTGCGCACTGCCCGCCTGGAGAATGTCCGGATAGCGCTTGAGGTCTTCCTTGGCGAAGCGGTAGGTGGTGCCTTCTGCCGGTGTCGCTTCCAGGTTGTAGAGATGACCGGTTTCTTCCTGGAAACGCAGCAAGGTGGCGCGCACATGGTCCAGCAGATTCAGGGCAAACTGCCGGCCATGTTCGGTGTGCATGCCCTCCTCGTCGCCAGTGAAATTGCGCAGCATTTCATGCAGGCCGTTGAGGCCGATGGTGGAAAAATGGTTACGCAAGGTGCCCAGGTAGCGCTTGGTGTAAGGGTACAAACCGGCATCCATGTGGTGCGCAATGACCTTGCGCTTGACCTCCAGGCTCTCCATCGCCAGCTCCATCAACGTGTCCAGGCGTCGCAACAAGCCACTGGTGTTGCCCTTGAACACATAGCCCAGGCGTGCGCAGTTGATGGTTACCACGCCGAGCGATCCGGTCTGTTCCGCCGAGCCAAACAAGCCACCGCCGCGTTTGAGCAACTCGCGCACATCGAGCTGCAACCGGCAGCACATCGAACGCACCTGATTGGGCTGCATGTCCGAATTGAGGAAGTTCTGGAAGTACGGCAAACCGTACCGCGCCGTCATCTCGAACAGACGGTCGGCGTTTTCACTGTCCCATGGAAAGTCATGGGTGATGTTGTAGGTCGGGATCGGAAAGGTGAACACTCGCCCTTTCGCGTCGCCAGCCTGCATCACCTCGATGTACGCGCGGTTGAGCAGGTCCATTTCGACTTGCAGGTCACCATAGGCAAACGGCATCTCCTCACCCCCGATGACGGGTATCTGCTCACGCAAATCCTGCGGGCAAACCCAGTCGAAGGTCAGGTTGGTGAACGGCGTCTGGGTGCCCCAGCGTGACGGCACATTGAGGTTGTAGATGAACTCTTGAATCGCCTGGCGCACCTCCTGATAACTCAGCTGGTCCTTGCGCACGTAAGGCGCCAGGTAGGTGTCGAACGAGCTGAACGCCTGGGCGCCGGCCCATTCGTTTTGCAGGGTGCCGAGGAAATTCACCATTTGCCCCAGGGCACTGCTCAAGTGCTTTGGCGGACCCGCTTCGACACGCCCCGGCACACCGTTGAGCCCCTCGTGCAACAGAGTGCGCAGCGACCAACCGGCACAGTAACCGGCGAGCATGTCGAGGTCGTGCACATGCAAATCCGCCTCGCGGTGGGCCTGGCCGATGGCCTCGCTGTACACCTCGTCCAGCCAGTAGTTGGCGGTGACCTTACCCGACACGTTCAACACCAGCCCGCCCAGGGAGTAACCCTGATTGGCGTTGGCCTGGACCCGCCAGTCTTCACGGTCCAGGTACTCATTCATAGAAGTCGCCACCTCGACCATGGTCCGGCGGTCACGACGCAAACGCCCGTGCTGTTCGCGGTAGACGATGTAGGCGCGCATGGCGAAGAAGAAACCGGCGTCCATCAATACCCGTTCGACCCGATCCTGGATCTGCTCGACGTGAAGTCTTGGCAGCCCTTCCAGCCGGGCCAGCACGGCCTGAAGCAACCCCTCGGCCTCAACCTCGGTGTACTCCCCTGTCGCCTTGCCGGCGGCGATCAACGCCTGGCGGATCTTGTCCGCATCGAAGGCGACCAGACTGCCATCGCGTTTGTGCAAGCGGTTACATCCTACTGAGATCAGTGTGCTCTGCATTTGGCCTCCAGATACTACATATAGATGTTCATACACAAACAAACACAACATGCAGTGAAGACTACGGACAAATTGCTGATCTGCAATTGATCGATATCAAGATTTGCCGGTGAAAAAAACCGCCCGAAGGCGGTGAAGGAAAAATCGGTGTGAACACTGTGGCGAGGGAGCTTGCTCCCGCTCGGCCGCGAAGCAGTCGCAATCCTGCAAGCTCGATTTGTCTGAATAATCGTGGTGCCTCATTTAGGGTTGCTTCGCAACCCAGCGGGAGCAAGCTCCCTCGCCACAGTGTTGTGTTTTACAGACCTGCTCAACCGCCACTCATGTTCATGAACCGCACAATCTGCACCTCCCCTTCGGGATTGAAGTCGTGGCGCAATGGCTTGCCGCGCAAGGCCTTTTGCACCGCATTGATCAGCGGCTGGTCGTCCAGCGGATAACGCCGCAGCAATCCGCGCAAGTCCAGCGCGTCTTCCTGGCCAAGACAGAGCAACAGCTTCCCTTCAACGGTCATCCGCACCCGGTTGCAGGTGCCGCAAAAGTTATGGCTGTTGGGTGAAATGAAACCGATCCGGGTATGGGGATGGCGCTCCAGGCGCACGTAGCGCGCCGGTCCGCCGCTGTTTTCAGTGCTGTCGAGCAACCGGTGACCACTGGCGATCAGCGCCCGGACCTCATCGCTGGAACAAAACGATTCGCCCCGGGAACGCCCGACATCACCCAAGGGCATTTCCTCAATAAAACTGATGTCGATGCGCTGATCGATGGCGTACTGCACCAACGCCGGGACTTCATCGAAGTTGCGCCCCTTCATCACCACGCAGTTGAGCTTGATCCGCTCAAACCCCGCGTCCCGCGCCGCTTCAATGCCACCCAGCACCTGATCGAGATCGCCGTTGCGGGTGATCGCGCGAAACTTCTGCCCGTCGAGGCTATCGAGGCTGATGTTCATCCGCTTGACCCCAGCCTCCGCCAATGGCCGGGCCAGACGGCCCAGCTGCGAGCCGTTGCTGGTCATCACCAGCTCGCGCAAACCGGGCAATGCGGCGATGTTGCGGCACAGTTCGACAATGCCCGGACGAATCAGCGGCTCACCGCCGGTGAGGCGGATTTTGCGGACGCCCAACCCGACGAACAACGTTGCCAGGCGCTGCAATTCCTCCAGCGTCAGGACCTGCTGACGCGGCAGGAAGGTCATGTTTTTCGCCATGCAATACACACAACGAAAATCACAACGGTCCGTCACCGACATCCGCAGATAATCGATCTGCCGTCCAAAACCATCCTGCATCACAGCGTTCATCACATCTCCCGGTTTGTCTCGATGCTCACTGCACCAGCGGTGAGTCGGCGCCCTGCAAGTGGATGCCACGAATATCCGCCGCTCCGATCAGGGTTTGCAGGTACTGCACCAGCGCTTTTTGCCAGACGCCTTGCTGCAACTGCGTGCGGATCGCCGTCGACACCACTTCATAGGGCAACGGCATGCCTTCGATCCGCTGATCGACACTGACCACATGCCAGCCGTAGCGACTTTCCAGCGGTTTGCTGGCCAGGCCCGGCGCCAGAGTGAACAGCTGACGTTCCAGTTCGGGCACGGTCTGGCCCTTGCTGATCTGCCCCAGAGAACCGCCTTGAGCCTTCGACGGGCAGGCCGAATATTTCACCGCCAGCTCGGCGAAACTGCCGGGAAAATCCGCCAGCCGCTGCAACAGGATTTCGGCCTGGACATGCGCCAGCGCACGGGCCTCGGCGTCGTCCGGTGCGCATTCGAGCAGGATGTGCCGCACCGCCAATAACGGTGCACTGTGGAAGCGCCCGCGATTGTTTTCGTAGTAGCGCAGACTGGTTTGCTCGTCGCACTGCGGCACGTTTACCTCGCGCTCAAGCAACAAGCGCGTGGCCGCTTCTTCTGCGTTCTCGCCAGGGCCAATCTCCAGCGACAGGCCGAGCTCGGCAATACGCTGCTGCAACAACTCGCGAATCACCAGCGCCCGGGCCGCCAGGAATACCGCTTCCTCGCGGCTCTCGGCCGGATGATATTGCAGCTCCTGGGCCATTGCTTCCGGGGTGATCGACACCTGGTTGACGCTGATGATCGGCCACTCCTGCTCGCTGCTGGCGATCAACTGCGCCGGGGCCTCCTCGGCAACCGCCGGCTCGACCGGCAGTGCTTCGAACTGCGCGATGTCGACAACGTCCGGCACCGCAGCCTCTGCTTGTTTCGAAGAGCCGCAGCCACCGCTGCCACCGTTACCACCACCACATCCACATCCACCTGACATGATTGCCTCCTCAGATTTTCTGCCGAACGATTTGATAACGGCGTCCCAGGTACCAGACCGGTGCACTGACGATGTGCACGAGACGGGTGAAGGGGAACAGCACGAACAGGGTCAGACCGAGAAACACGTGCAGCTTGTAGGTCAGCCCGACCGGTGCAATGGACGCCGCCGCTTCCATCGGCTGCAACAGCACGGTGTTCTGCGCCCAGTTGGCGAGCATCACCATCACCGAACCGTCCATGTGGCCGGTGGACGCGACGATCGTCAGCAGGCCCAGCAGCAACTGCGCCAGCAGCACCAGCAGAATCAGGATATCCGAAGGGCTGGAAGTGGCACGTACCCGAGGATCGGTCAGCCGCCGCTTGACCAGCATCAGCAGGCCGATCAGGCACAACAGGCCGAAGAACCCACCGGACACCATCGCCAGCAACTGCTTGTTCTCAGTGCTGATCACATGGTGATAAACCGACGCTGGGGTCAGCAGGCCGACAAAATGCCCGGCCAGCACGAACAGCACACCGATGTGAAACAAGTTGCTCGCCACGCGCATGCCGCTCTGGTTGAGCATCTGGCTGGAGCCAGCCTTCCAGGTGTACTGCGACAGGTCAAAACGTGCCCAACTGCCAATCAGGCAAATCATCAGGGCCACATAGGGATAGATCCCGAACAACAACAGGTTCCATTTAGACATTACCCACCTCCTGGGCCGGCACGGCGGCCGGCCCTTCATGCTGAAAATCCACCCAGTGCAACGGCACCGCGCTTTCTTCCCGGGCCTTGCCCGGTGCGCTTGGCAGTGAGCCGCAGCGCTCCTGTTGTTCGGCCTTGAGGAAGTCCACGGCCTCCTCTTCCCAGATCTTGTCGAGGGCTTCGAGGGAGTCGTCGCGCACCTCGGCGGCGACCTGCTCACGCAGATTGGCCACGGCCTGATGGGGCTCGGCCCCGGCAATCTGCAGCAGTGCCCGGAAGCAACTGGCATAGGCGCTTTCACGTTCCTCCAGACGCGCCGCGAGCAAGGCCAGCAAGTGCGAAACATCCGCCAGGCCCTCGCGGGCCTCGAGGTCTTCGCGGGTGGACAGGAACTCCAGGTACAGCGGGATATAGTCCGGCAGCTCCTTGACACCGATGGCAAAACCGGCGGCTTCGTATTGCGCCATCATGTCGACCATGGCCTGGCCACGGTCGCGGGATTCGCCATGGACATGCTCGAACAGCAGCAGCGACAGCGAGCGCCCCCGGCCGAACAGCGCACCGTAGTGCTCCTGCCCGTCCATCAGGTCATTGGCGCAGATCAGCTCCAGCAATTCGAACAACGCACCGCGCTGTTTAGGGCTGATTTCCCGTGACTGGATAATCGCCTGCTCCAGCTCGTCGCGCCCGGCAATCAAGGTTTGGGTCGGGTAGTCGAGCAGCAGCGAAATCACTTTGAGAATTTGCATGCTCAGTCCTCCCACAACTGGACGGTTTTCAAAACGTCGCGGCGGTTGGCTTTCTTCGCCCCGAACATATTGGTGTCGGAGCTGCCGCTGCAGCCGCTGCCGAAGCTGAAGCCGCAACCCGAACGTTCGGCAAAGGCGTCGCTCATGGCGTCTTCACGGTGGGCACTCGGGACCACAAAGCGGTCTTCGTAGTTGGCGATCGCCAGGTAGCGATACATCTCCTCGACCTGTGTCACGTTCAAGCCGACATCCTTGAGCACTTGCAGGTCCTGAACGCCATCGACTTGCTCGGAACGTTTGTAGGCGCGCATCGCCAGCAAGCGTTTAAGCGCACGCTTGACCGGTTTTTCGTCGCCGGCGGTCAGCAGGTTGGCCAGGTAGCGCAACGGAATGCGCAGGCTGTCGACATCAGGGATCACCCCGTTCATGCCGACGGTGCCCGCCTCGGCCGCGTTCTGGATCGGCGACAGTGGCGGTACGTACCAGACCATTGGCAAGGTGCGGTATTCCGGGTGCAACGGCAGTGCGAGTTTCCAGTCCACGGCCATTTTGTAGACCGGCGAACGCTGGGCGGAGTCGATCACCGATTGCGGAACGCCGTCCGCCAGGGCCTGGCGAATCACCGCCGGGTCATTCGGATCGAGGAAGATCTCCAGTTGTTTTTCGTACAGGTCCTGCTCATTGGCGGTGCTCGCCACTTCGCTGATGCGGTCGGCGTCATACAACAACACGCCGAGGTAACGGATGCGCCCGACGCAGGTTTCGGCGCAGACGGTCGGCATGCCGGCTTCGATCCGCGGGTAGCAGAAAATGCACTTCTCGGATTTGCCGCTTTTCCAGTTGAAGTAGATCTTCTTGTACGGGCAGCCGCTGATGCACATCCGCCAGCCACGGCACTTCTCCTGATCGATCAGGACGATGCCGTCTTCTTCACGCTTGTAGATCGCGCCGCTCGGGCACGACGCCGCGCACGCCGGGTTGAGGCAGTGCTCGCACAGGCGCGGCAGGTACATCATGAAAGTGTTTTCGTATTCGCCGTAGATGTCCGCCTGGATCTTGTCGAAGTTCTTGTCCTTGCGACGCTTGGCGAATTCGGTGCCGAGGATTTCTTCCCAGTTCGGGCCCCACTCGATTTTCTCCATGCGCTTGCCGGAGATCAGCGAGCGCGGACGCGCAACCGGTTGATGCTCGCCCAGCGGTGCGGTGTGCAGGTGCTGGTAATCGAAGTCGAATGGCTCGTAGTAGTCGTCCAGGCTCGGCAGGTCCGGGTTGGCGAAAATGTTCGCCAACACGCGGAATTTGCCGCCGATACGCGGGTTGATCGAACCATTGGCATTGCGGATCCAGCCGCCCTTCCACTTGTCCTGGTTCTCCCATTCTTTCGGGTAACCGATTCCGGGTTTGGTTTCAACGTTGTTGAACCAGGCGTATTCCATGCCTTCGCGGCTGGTCCAGACATTTTTGCAAGTGATCGAGCAAGTGTGGCAGCCGATGCATTTGTCCAGGTTCAGGACCATGCCGATTTGTGAGCGAATCTTCATCTCAGTTCTCCTCGATGTCGGTCGGCAGTGGACGCGGCAAGGCATCGCCGTCTGTGCCATCGAGCCAGTCAACTTTGGACATTTTGCGCACCACGACAAACTCGTCGCGGTTGCAACCGACGGTGCCGTAGTAGTTGAAACCGTAGGCCTGCTGGGCATAGCCGCCGATCATGTGGGTCGGCTTGAGCACCACGCGGGTCACCGAGTTGTGGTGGCCGCCACGGGTCTTGGTAGTTTCCGAACCAGGCACGTTCACGATCCGTTCCTGGGCGTGGTACATGATCACCATGCCGTCCTTGACGCGCTGGCTGACCACCGCTCGTGCGGTCAATGCACCGTTGGCGTTGAAGCACTCGACCCAGTCGTTGTCCTCGATGTTCGCGCTCTTGGCGTCGTTCTCCGAGAGCCAGACAATCGGGCCGCCACGGCTCAAGGTCAGCATCAGCAGGTTGTCGGTGTAGGTACTGTGGATACCCCATTTCTGGTGCGGGGTGATCCAGTTCAGGACGATTTCAGTCTCGCCATTGCTGCGCTTGCCTTTCACCCCGGCGATGGTCCGGGTGTTGACCGGTGGCCGGTAGTTCATGAACTGCTCGCCGAACGCCTGCATCCACGGGTGATCCTGGTAGAACTGCTGGCGACCGGTGATGGTGCGCCATGGGATGTCTTCATGGACGTTGGTGTAGCCGGCGTTGTAGCTGACGTGCTCGTCCTCGAGCCCCGACCAGGTCGGGCTGGAAATGATCTTGCGCGGCTGCGCCTGAATGTCGCGGAAACGAATCGCCTCGTGGGCCTTGGACAACGCCAGGTGGCTGTGGTCGATGCCGGTGAATTCCGACAGCGCAGCCCAGGCCTTGACCGCCACATGGCCGTTGGTTTCCGGGGCCAGGGACAGGATCACTTCTGCGGCATCGATGGCCGTGTCGATTTTCGGCCGACCCTGACTGATACCGGCAGCGGTTTCGTGATGGTTGAGCTCGCCAAGGAATTTCACTTCCTTGTCGGTGTTCCAGTTGATGCCCTTGCCGCCGTTGCCGTGTTTCTCCAGCAATGGACCCAGCGAAGTGAACTGCTTGTAGATGTTGGTGTAATCACGCTCTACCACTTGCAGGTTCGGCGCGTTCTTGCCCGGCACCGGGGCCACGCCGGCGGTTTTCCAGTCGGTGCCGCCAAACGGTTGGGCCAGTTCGCCCACGCTGTCGTGCATCAACGGCACGGTCACCAGGTCCTTCTCGACGCCCAGGTGCCCTTCGGACATGGCGGAAAACGCCTTGGCGATGCCTTTGTAGATCTCCCAGTCGGAACGCGATTCCCACGCCGGGTCGATCGCAGCCGACAACGGGTGAATGAACGGGTGCATGTCCGAGGTGTTCATGTCGTCTTTTTCGTACCAGGTTGCGGTCGGCAACACGATGTCGGAATAGACGCAGGTCGAGGACATGCGGAAGTCCAGGGTGGTGACCAGATCGAGCTTGCCGATCGCGCCCTCGTCCACCCATTCGGCTTCTTCGGGCTTGCAATCGCCGACCTGGCCGATGTCTTCGTTCATCACCCCGTTCTTGGTGCCGAGCAGATACTTGAGCATGTACTCGTGGCCCTTGCCCGAGGAGCCCAGCAGGTTGGAACGCCAGATGAACATGTTGCGCGGGAAGTTCACCGGGCTGTCCGGCTGTTCGCAGGCAAAACGCAGCGAACCGTCCTGCCACGACTTGACCACGTAGTCTTTGGGGTCCATGCCGGCGGCGGCAGCATCGCGGCAGATGTTCAGCGGGTTGGTGTTGAGTTGCGGAGCGCTTGGCAACCAGCCGGCGCGTTCGGCGCGGATGTTGTAGTCCAGCGCATGTTCGGGGAATTGCGACTTGTCGGCCAATGGCGAGAGCACATCGTGCATGCTCATTTTTTCGTGGCGCCATTGCGAGCTGTGCGCGTAGAAGAAGCTGGTGCCGTTCATCTGGCGTGGCGGACGGTTCCAGTCCAGGCCGAACGCCAGCGGCAGCCAGCCGCACTGCGGACGGAGTTTTTCCTGGCCGACGTAGTGCGCCCAACCACCACCGGTCTGACCGACACACCCGCAGAGCATGAGCATGTTGATCAGCCCGCGGTAGTTCATGTCCATGTGGTACCAGTGGTTCATCGCCGCGCCAACGATGATCATCGAGCGGCCACGGGTCTTGTCGGCGTTATCGGCGAACTCACGGGCGATCTGAATCGCTTTCTCGCGGCTGACGCCCGTGATCTGCTCCTGCCAGGCCGGGGTGCCGGGTACGCTTGCGTCGTTGTAATCCTTGGCAACGTTGGCACCACCCAGGCCACGGTCGATCGCCAGGTTGGCGGCCGACAGGTCGAACACGGTAGCCACCTTGGCCACGCTGCCGTCCGCCAGCACCACGCTGTGCACCGGCACACGGCGGTATTGCACGGCATCGCCGGCCACGTGCTGGAAGTGCTCTTGCGATTCACCGGCAAAGTACGGGAACGCCACTTCGGCGACGTCTTCACCGATCAGGCTGAGTTTCAGGTCGATCTCACGACCTTCGCCGCCCTCGCGAGGCAGGATGTTCCACTTGCCCTTCTCACCCCAGCGATAACCGATGGAGCCCTGCGGCGACACCAGCTCGCCGTTGGCATCCAGGGCGATGGTTTTCCATTCAGGGTTGTTGTCCTGGCCGAGGTTGTCGGTAAGGTCCGAGGCGCGCAAGAAACGGTCCGGCTGGTAGCCGGCGCCCGGTGCCTTGTCGACCATTTGCTTGAGCAGTACCAGCACCGGCAAGTCGGTGAAGCGCTTGGCGTAGTCGGTGAAATAAGCGCTCGGCTTGTCCAGGTGGAACTCTTTGAAGATCACATGGTTGAACGCCTGGGCCAGCGCCGCGTCAGTACCCTGTTTAGGGTTGAGCCACAGGTCGGTGAGCTTGGCGACTTCCGAGTAGTCCGGAGTGATCGCCACGGTCTTGGTGCCCTTGTAGCGAACTTCGGTGAAGAAGTGCGCGTCGGGGGTACGGGTCTGCGGAACGTTGGAGCCCCAGGCAATGATGTAGTTGGAGTTGTACCAGTCGGCCGATTCCGGCACGTCGGTCTGCTCGCCCCACACCATCGGCGAGGCTGGAGGCAAGTCGCAGTACCAGTCGTAGAAGCTCAGGCAGGCGCCACCGATCAGCGACAGGTAACGCGCGCCGGCGGCGTAGCTGACCATCGACATCGCAGGGATTGGCGAGAAGCCGACGACCCGGTCGGGGCCGTACGTCTTGATGGTGTAGACGTTGGACGCGGCGATGATCTCGTTGACTTCATCCCAGCTCGAACGAATGAAGCCCCCCATGCCGCGCTTGCTTTTATAGGAGTCGGCCTTGGCCTTGTTCTCGACGATGCTGGCCCAGGCTTCCACCGGCGCCATGGTCTGCCGCGCCTCTCGCCAGAGCTTGAGCAACGGCTTGCGGATTTTCGGATACTTGAGGCGGTTGGCGCTGTAGATGTACCAGCTGTAACTGGCGCCACGCGGGCAACCACGGGGCTCATGGTTTGGCAGATCGTTGCGGGTACGCGGGTAGTCGGTCTGCTGGGTTTCCCAGGTGATCAGGCCGTTCTTGACGTAGATTTTCCACGAGCAGGAGCCGGTGCAGTTCACCCCGTGGGTGGAACGCACGATCTTGTCGTACTGCCAGCGCGAACGGTAGACGTTCTCCCAGTCGCGAGACTCTTTGCGAGTCTCTCCATGACCATCGGAAAACTCGTTTTGCTTGCGATTGAAAAACCGCAGTTGATCCAGTAAATGACTCACGGTGTGTCCTCTCAGGCTTGCTGCGGGGTTCTGTGCCCCGCCCACGCAATGGTTGGATTCGGGTCGGCTTAGCAGGGGGTTGCGGCGCCTTTGCGCGCGTACCACCACCAGGTCACGACGATGCAGCTCAGGTAAAAGCCGACGAACATGTAGAAAGCCATCTCAGGGCCGCCGGTCTGGGCCATCGAAGTGCCGAAGGATTTGGGAATGAAGAACGCACCGAAGGCGCCCATGGCTGAACTGAAACCCAGGACGGCGGCCGACTCTTTGCCGGCATCCTTGAGCGCCTGTTCGCGCACGGCTGGCGATTTCCCGGCCGAGGCTTTTTCGTGCTGCGTGCGGAAGATCACCGGGATCATCCGGAAGGTGGAGCCGTTGCCCACGCCAGTGGTGATGAACAGCAGCATGAACAGGCCGAGGAAGCCGTAGAAGCTGCCGCCCACGCCGTTCTGCGGCAAGAAGTGCATCACGCCGAAGACCATCGCGATCATCGCCACGAAGTTCCACAGGGTCACTTTCGCGCCACCGAGCTTGTCCGCCAGCCAGCCACCCAATGGCCGTACCAAGGCACCGACCAATGGGCCAAGGAAGGCGAATTTCAAGGCGATGACATCCGGAAAGGAGGTTTTGATCAGCAGCGGAAACGCGGCGGAAAACCCGATGAACGAACCGAAAGTCGCCAGATACAACCAGCACATCAGCCAGTTGTGCTTGCGCTTGAAGATCACTGCCTGTTCGCTGAACGAGGCCCGGGCGCTGGACAAGTCATTCATGCCGAACCAGGCCAACACCGTCACCAGGACGATAAATGGAACCCAGATGAAGCCGGCGTTCTGCAGCCACAATTGACCGCCGTCCGGCAACGCTTGCGACGAGCCGCCCATGAAGCCGAACACACCGAAGGTAATCACCAGCGGCACACAGAACTGCATCACCGAGACGCCCAGGTTGCCCAGTCCGGCGTTGAGGCCAAGGGCCGTACCCTGCTGGGACTTGGGATAGAAGAAGCTGATGTTGGACATGCTCGAGGCGAAGTTGCCGCCACCGAAACCGCAGAGCAAGGCAATCAACACGAACACGCTGTAGGAGGTGCTCGGGTCCTGCACGGCGAAGCCCATCCAGATCGATGGCAACAGCAGCGACGCGGTGCTCAGGGCAGTCCAGCGCCGGCCGCCGAAGATCGGCACCATAAAGGAATAGAAGACCCGCAAGGTCGCACCGGACAGCCCCGGCAACGCCGCCAGCCAGAACAGTTGGTCAGTGGTGAAGCTGAAGCCGATGGCGTTCAACCGCACAATCACCGTGCTCCAGACCATCCACACCGCAAAGGCCAACAACAGCGCCGGAATGGAAATCCACAAGTTGCGAGTGGCGGTCTGTTTGCCGCTACTTCCCCAGAACGCGGGGTCCTCGGGGCGCCAGTCATGAATGACCGGGCCTTTGTCAGGCGTTTGCAGAACGGACATGTTCTTCTCCTTGGGCAATGCTGGAAATCGGGGACGGAATCAGCAGCGGCTCTTTACCAAGCACCGGGCTTTTGCGAATTTCGCTGAAGTACATCCAGGTGAGGGAGACCCAGACCACGCCGTACATCAACATGAAGCAGGAAGAGCGCACGCCGGTGAGGTCCACCAGGGCGCCGAACAGGATCGGCAGCACAAAACCGCCCAGGCCACCCGCCAGGCCGACGATGCCGGACACCGCGCCCATGTTTTTCGGGTAGTCATTGGCGATGTATTTGAAAACCGAGGCCTTGCCGAATGCGAAGGCGATGCCCATGACGAACAGCAGCACGGTGAACAACGCTGGGCTCAGGCCAATGTGGAAATCCAGCGGGCCATCGATGGTCTGCACTTGCAGTTGGGTCTGGGGATACGAGAGCAGGAACAGGCAGATCCAGCTGACCCACAACACCCACCAGGTCACGCTTTGCGCACCCCAGCGATCCGACATCCAGCCGCCGACGGCACGCAGTACGCCGCCAGGCAGGGAGAAGCAGGCCGCCAGCAGCGCCGCGCTTTGCAAGCTGAAACCGTATTCCTGCACGTAGTACTTGGTCATCCACAGGGCCAGGGCGACGTAACCGCCGAAGACGATCGAGTAGTACTGGCAATAGCGCCACACCGCAGGATCCTTCAGCGAGCGCAGTTGCTCACGCAAGCTGGCGCCAGTGGCACTGCGGTGGCCCTTGTTTTCTGAGGTCAGGAACCAGAACAGCAGCGCAGTGATAAACAAGATCGCACTGAAGACTTTCGGCACCAGCTGCCAGCTGCCGGCGGCGATCAGCGCCGGGGCCAGGAACTTGGTCACCGCCGACCCGGCGTTACCGGCACCGAAGATGCCCATGGCGAAGCCCTGGTTCTCCTTGTCGAACCATTTGGCGACGTAGGCAATCCCCACGGAAAACGAGCCACCGGCCAGGCCGACGAACAAACCCAGTACCAGGAACTGCCAGTAGGCGGTGGCGTGACTGATCAAGTACAGCGGCGTGACGCAGGTCAGCATCAGCAGGAAAAACACGCTGCGCCCGCCAAAGCGGTCGGTCAGCAAACCCAGCGGCAAACGCACCAGCGAGCCGGTCAGCACTGGGGTCGCGGCCAGCAGGCCGAATTGGGTTTCGTTGAGCTGGAGCAGTTCCTTGATCGGCACTCCGAGCACGGCAAACATCATCCAGACCATGAAGCACACAGTGAAGGCCAGCGTGCTCATGCCCAGCACCAAGCCTTGTCGTACACGCGGTTGGTTCACAATGCTCTCCCGTCAATTAGCCATGGCGGCAGACTAGAGAGGCAAACCCCGCAAAAACTTGACCCAGGTCAACGATGCCCATGAGGGCCTAAGCCTATGCTTAGCCCGCCTACCTCCAAGGAGGTAGTGCAAGAAAACATTAAAAACCTTTATTTATCAGCTTGTTAAGGGTTTTAACCCACGCTTTTGCCGACAAGGAACTGTCGACAACTCTTTAGAGGTAGCTCGCCCAGGAACGGCGGCAAAACCCCACGCTGGAACGTGCATGCTCTGTTTTTTTATCGTTTTCCCGGACCTGCGCCGATGATCCGCTGGTTGCGCAGCTCCCTGCCCGCTCGCGCCGGGCTGGCGGTGATCCTGATCGCCGTGCTGGCGCTCGCCAGTTCATTGAGCGCCGGGCTGATCGCCTGGTTCAGCCAGGGCGATGCCGCTGCCATCAACACCGCAGGCTCGGTGCGCATGGAGACCTATCACCTGAGCTGGAAACTCGCCGCTGGCGTTGCCGACGAAGAAATCACCGCCATCATCGACAGCCTGCAAAACCGCTTGGACAGCCACTCTCTCAAAGCGGTACTGGAAGATGGCCCGCCCACCGCATTGCAACTCAGCTATGGGCAAATCCAGCAACACTGGAATGAGGATTTGCGTCCGGCACTGGAGCGCGGCGATGCGGCAGCCTTTCAGGCCCAGGCCCAGTCCTTCGTTGAGCAACTGAACCAGTTCGTCGATCTGTTGCAGCGCCAAAGCGAACAAAAGCAAGGCTGGCAACAGGCGATCCAGGGCCTGGCCCTGTTCACCACCATGATCGTCCTGCTGCTCGGGCTCTACGAACTGCAGTACGGCGTCGTTACCCCTTTGAAGGAGTTGGTGGATGCAACCCAGCGCTTTCGTCGCGGCGACTTCAAGGTGCGGGTCAACCATCAGTCCGAGGATGAGCTGGGCCAGTTGGCCATGAGTTTCAACACCATGGCCGAGACGATCGAGGAGTCGCATCGCACCCTGGAAAGTCAGGTCCAGCAAAAAACCCTGAACCTGCAACAAGCCAACGCGGCCCTGGAGCTTCTGTATCAAAGCAGCCGAAGCCTGGCCACACGCCTGGCCAATGTCGAAGGCCTGGATGAGTTGATTCGACGCTTCCAGCAACGCCTGCCCGGCTTGCGCCTGTCGCTGTGCCTGCAAGGACAAATGCAGGCACCGGCCCAGCAGTTGCTCGCCCTGCATGGCGCAAACATCCGGGAAGTCTGCGCCAGTAGCGACTGCGCCACGTGCCAGAGACACCCTAAAACCAACCCGCAAATCTTCAGCATCAGCAACCAGGGCAGTGAACTGGGGGAGCTCAAGGCGCACTTTGTCGACGGGCACCCCATGCAAGCCTGGGAAACCCAACTGATCCAGGCCCTGGCCAATCTGATCGGCACCTCGCTCTCGCTCAAGCGTCAACGGGAACAGGATCATCGCCTGCTACTGCTCGAAGAACGCACGATCATCGCCCGCGAGCTGCACGATTCACTGGCCCAGGCCCTGTCCTACATGAAGCTGCAAGTCAGCCGCATGCAGACCCTGATGCGCCGCGGCGAACCGGTCCAGACCCTGGAAACCGTCACCAGCGAATTGCGCGAGGGACTGAACAATGCCTACCGCCAGTTGCGCGAGTTGCTGACCACGTTTCGCTTGCAGATTCACGACGCGGGACTGGTACAGGAACTCAAGGACACGGCCGAGGAGTTTTCCCGTCGCGGAGAGTTCCAGGTGCACCTGCACGTCGACACGCTGGCCTTTCAGCTATCGGCCAGCGAACAAATCCACATTTTGCAGATCACCCGCGAGGCGCTCTCCAACTGCCTGCGCCACGCCCATGCGCAAAACGCCTGGCTGCAACTGCGCCAGGATGGCGAGACCGTCAGGTTGTCGGTCGAAGACGACGGGCGTGGGTTCAGTGGCAACGTCGATCAACGCGAGCACCACGGCCTGAATATCATGGATGAGCGGGCTCGCAGCTTGCGCGGCCAACTGCAGATATTTTCCAGGGAGCCCCAAGGCACCCGTGTCCAACTGGAATTCCACCCGGAGTTTCTCGGGCAGCAAACAGAAGGTAGCGCCACATGACCCTGTCCCCACAACACAAAATCCTGCTGGTAGACGATCACCCGATGATGCGTCACGGCATTCGCCAGATGCTCGAACTCGAAGATGATTTCCTGATCGTCGGCGAAGCCAGCCAGGGTGAAGAAGCACTCAGTCTCATTGAGCCGCTTCAACCGGATCTGGTTTTGCTCGACAACAACATGCCGCAAATGAATGGCATCGAAACCCTGCGCCGACTACGAGCCATGCACTACACCGGCAAAGTCCTGCTGTTTACGGTGTCGGACGCCGAAGACGATATTCGCGATGCCCTGCGCCTGGATGCCGACGGCTATCTGCTCAAGGACATGGAGCCCGAACTGTTGATTCAGTACATCCGCGATGCCCTGAACGGCGCGCTGGTGATCAGCCCGGGACTGACCCAAGTCATGGCGCAAGCACTGCGTGCTCCTGCGCGTCAGGCCGTGGTGGAACTGACCGAGCGTGAGCGTCAGGTGCTGAAAACCATCGCCAGCGGCTTCAGCAACAAGGTCATCGGGCACAAGCTGGGCATCACCGAAGGCACGGTCAAGGTTCACGTCAAAAACCTGTTGCACAAACTCGGCTTGCGCTCACGAGTAGAGGCGGCGGTGTGGGCCATGGAACATCTGCGCAACGCCGGCTGACGGGCATTCCTCTTTGGAGGTAGGCCTGCAGAGGCATAGGTCATCGAGCCTGCGCTCTCTACTATGGTCGTCAGCGGAGGTACGCCATGCTGACTCACCCTTCCATCGTTTTAACGTTGCGCCGTCATCATCTGTTCAGCCAACTGCCGGAGAAAGTCTTCGAGGAAGTCTGCAGCCTGGCCATGCTCAAGCGCCTGAGTTGTCACAGTACGCTCATGCATCAAGGGGATCCGGCCAGGCGCTTTTTCCTGCTGGTCAGCGGCCAGGTCAAGTTGTACCGGCTCACCGGCGAAGGCCAGGAGAACCTGGTGGAGATCATTCAGCCCGGCCAGACTTTTGCCGAAGCCTTGTTATTCAGCCAGGCTCGTCTGTATCCAGTGAGCGCCACCGCGCTGAAGGACAGCGTGCTGGTGAGCATCGACGGCAACCATTACCGCAATGCCCTGGAGGACCAGCCAAAAGTCTGCCTGGCCATCCTGGCGAGCATGAGCGTTCACCTGCACCTGCGTCTGCGCGACATCGATACCTTGACCATGGCCAGTGCGAGCCGTCGGGTGATCAATTTCCTGTTCCAGGAACGCCACCCGGTGACCGGCCAGATTGTCTTGCAGATGTCCAAACGCCTGGTGGCGTCGAAGCTAGGAATTCAGCCGGAAACCTTTTCGCGGATACTGCATCGCCTGGTGGAAAGCGGCCTGATTGCCATGGAACGACGCCACATCAGCATCCTCGCTGAAGAGGAACTGGCCGCTTTCCAATAGCCGGAATTGACCGTTATCAAGGCGCCCTGCCACACCTCTTGCACACTGACAGAGCCCATCCACGGAGAATGCAAATGCCCCATTCAACCCTGCCTTTGGTTTACTCCTGCTCAGGCTGCTCCAACGTCGCCCAACTGGCCAATACCCTGGCCGTGCGCCTGGATCGCAGTGGTCTGGCTGAAATGTCCTGCATCGTTGGTGTCGGCGGGCATGTGGCAGCGCTGGTCAACAAAGCGCGCTCGGGGCGCCGGATATTCGCACTGGACGGCTGCCCGCTGCAATGCGTCGAGAACTGCCTCAAGCAACATGGCCTGCACGCCGACGTGCACCTGATTCTCAGCCATTACGGGCTGCGCAAACGCTATGGCGAGGACTGCACACAGGCGCAGAGTGATGAGTTGTTTGAAGGGATCAGGCAATTGATTGCCAGTGATGCCCGGCAGCACAGAAACCGGCAGGAAAGGATAGTCTGAAGAACAACGGAAAACCTGTGGGAGCGGGCAAGCCCCCCACAGTTGAGCAATTGCAGGCCTGAGATATCCTCGACTTAGCGTTAGCCCACCTGGAAGCCGCCGAGGGTGTTCGATAAAGATGTTTAGCTGCGCTTTAAAAGAACACCCATTGGCCGTGGCGACCGCTAGTCAGTGCGCAATAAAAAACGCATTGTCTTACGCATAATCATACGCAATACTTCGCAGGTAGCGGCACTCAACGTTTCCTGACGACTGAGCTGACGACTGAACTGACAACTGAACTGACGAGATAAATGACATGAGTGCACTCCTAGACCGAGCTGAGCAGGCAGTGTCTGCCACGGCTATGGCACGTAGTTTTGGAGCGCGATTGAAGGACATCGCCAGCGGGGAGGTAACCCACCTGGTGATATTCAAGGACAACGAACCCGCAGCGGTATTAGTGGGCGTAAACGCCTACCAAGCGCTGCAGGACGAACTTGAAGATCTGCGCTCAGAACTACTAGCCATCGAACGCCTGCACAGCCTCGACAATACAGTCACAGTGAGCCTTGAAGATATGGAGGCTCGCTTTAGTTAGGCAAATGCAGATGAATTGGAATGTTCGATTTCACCCTGCTGTAGAAGATGATCTCAAACAGCTCGGAAGCGCCGAAGCGAAACGTATTCTGAAGGTCATTCGGGAGCGCATCGTTTCAGGAGAACCCGACAAGATCGGTAAACCCCTTCGGGGAGCCTTGTCCGGGTACCGCCGGATAAGGACAGGTGATGTGCGCATCGTTTATCGCGTGAACGGTACTGAAATCGTTTTGGTTTTGTGCGTTGGTGCTCGCCGAGACGAAGAGGTCTACGATTCTGCGACAAAACGAGTGTGATTAAAGACCCCGCCTCGGCGGGGTTTTTATTTTCAAGAGCCCAGGTTTTTCGCGCTCGGCATCAAGCAATATCGATTACCCCGCCGCCAAGCCCTTCCCCGCCCGCTCCAGATTGCGCCACAACCACACAGGCAGAACGTCGGGGTCAAGGCTGTCGATCAGGTTCTTCAGCGCCAGACCCAGTTCGGTATCACCCTCGATGACCAGCCGCCGGCGAAAGAATAACGTGTCGGGATCTTCCTGACGGCTGGCCAGCAATAAAAATTCGCGCCAGTTGCCGCTGATGGTCACGTTCGCCGTAGCGCGCTCGGCAATCCGCAAGCCCTGACGACTGAGTGTCAGGTACCAGGACAAACCCAGGTCCGGAATCCGCAAGCACAGCCAGCGCCCGCGCAGCACTTCGAACTCGCCCTCGCGCAATGGCTCGGCGAGGCAGCGATTCAGCGCCTGCTGCAACGCCAGGCGCTGCACGGCAAAAGGCACCCGGCGCACCAGTGGCAACAACCGGTCGGCACCTTTCAACAGCCACTTCTTTCGATTCAGCACAGACCAACCTCCTCGACGCGCAGCATGCCGGCCTGGCCATGCCAATAGCCATTGCAACCTTCGACGAACAACGGCGGTGTCTCGCCCAGACGAACCCGTTGATAGGCCGCGATCACTTCGTCCATGCCCTGAGCACGAGGGCTCAAGCGCAACAGATCGGCACCGCAGGCCACCAGTCCGGCGTAATCGGCCAGCAGATTGGTCACCTCGGCCGACATCGTTTGAATACCGTTAAGGGTGAACAGCGCCTGCCCTTCCTGGCTGGTCAGCGCCAGGCCATCGGGGTAGTTGATGCAGCAGAACCGGCAGTCGTCCTTGGGTCGGTTTTCTGCACGGGCAGTGAAGCAGCGGGCGGAATAGGCCAACGGCAGATGCCCATAGGCGAAGATTTCAACTTCCGGCACTGCACGACCCAATTCACGCACCTGCCCGATCACGTCGCTGATAAGGGCCGCCGAACACTCCACGGGCGGCACCCAGCGGGTCATTCCGCTGTCGAGTAATTGTGCCAATGAGTGGCCGTTGTACAGATTGAGCGCCGGGCCGCCCACGAAAGGTAACTTGCGTTCGGCCAGGAATTGCACCGCGCCCATGTCGTTGGCCTCCACCAACAACTCGCCGTTGTCGCACAGCCGGCGCAGGCTGGAGAGTTCGGAGGCAGCCTCGATCAGCGTCAGGCTGGAAAGCACCAACTGTGCCGGGCTGCATTCCTGTAACTCGCGCCCCAGCCCCAGCCATTGATCCAGGGAAAAGGCCCGGCGTTTGGAGCACACGGTTTCCCCTAGATAAATCACGTCCAGGGGCAAGGTCGACATGTCGGCGTAAAAGTTGCTGAGTTGCTCTTTGTCCCAATAAAACAGGACCGGTCCCAGGCTGAGCTTCATGTCGCGTCCCTCATTGCCATGATCGATGATAAGCGCCCAGAGTGGTCTGGCTGCCTTCGGACAAACCGGCCAGCACCTGACGCCATTCTTCCTTGACCCGAAAACTGCCTGGCGCGCCACGGTGAGCGTCCAGTGCCGCGCGCCAGACCCGGGTGACTTGTTCGACATACGCCGGGCTGCGTTGGCGGCCCTCGATTTTCACCGCTTCGACGCCGATGGCCGTCAATTCCGGGAGCAAGTCCAGGGTGTCGAGGCTGGTGGGCTCCTCCAGCGCATGAAAGCGTTTGCCATCGACCAGAAAACGGCCTTTGCACAAGGTCGGGTAACCGGCCGATTCGTCAGGGGTATAGCGATCAATCAGCACTTCGCTGAGGCGCGCGCTCAAGCCTTCGGCGTCCTCGCTCCAACGCACGGCTTTGGCTGGCGAACAGACACCGCACAGGTTCGGCGACTCACCGGTAATGTAGGAAGACAGGTGGCAACGGCCTTCGGCCATGATGCACAAGCTGCCGAAGCCAAAGACCTCGATGGGCACCGGGCTGCTGGCGGCGACTTGACGTACCTGCGCCAACGACAACACCCGCGGCAATACCGCGCGACGAATGCCGTAGCGCTGCGCATAAAATTCCAGCGCCGCGGCATGGGTTGCCGAACCCTGAACCGACAGATGCAAGGCCAATTGCGGGTGACGCTGACTGGCATAGTCGAGTACCCCGGGGTCGGCGGCGATCAGCGCATCGACGCCGAAATCGGCGGCACGATCCACCGCCCGTTGCCAGCGCTCCCACCCCTTGGGTTGTGGGTACGTGTTGACCGCGACGTAGAGTTTGCGTTGATGCTGGCGGATGTGAGCGACGGCAGCGTCGAACTGTTTGTCGTCCATGTTCAGCCCCGCGAAATGCCGGGCATTGGTGTCATCGCGAAAGCCGACATACACGGCATCGGCGCCTTGGCGCACCGCCGCTTTAAGCGCAGGCAGGTTCCCTGCCGGGCAGACCAGTTGCATGGGTAATCCTCATCAAAAAGCGCAGTCCGGAGCCTGATCAGCCATGGTTGGAATGCGCTTGTGGCGAGCGAGCTTGCTCCGGGCGGCGTTCCGACGCTGGACTGCGCAGCAGGCCTGAATAACAGGGCCGCTTCGCGACCCGGCGGGAGCAAGCTCCCTCGCCACACAGTCTAGCCAGACCGGCAGGCACAGCCTTGACGGCAATCAATTGCCATCACTGCATCAGGTCGGC
Organism: Pseudomonas sp. Pseusp18; assembly: GCF_059506005.1. Lineage (NCBI taxonomy): Bacteria > Pseudomonadati > Pseudomonadota > Gammaproteobacteria > Pseudomonadales > Pseudomonadaceae > Pseudomonas > Pseudomonas sp. Pseusp18. Next base: position 2,644,159 of record NZ_CP169240.1, on the reverse strand, counting down.
GAAGGACAGGAACATCACGTTGTCGTGCTTGAGCACTTGCTGCTCGCACTCGATCACCGCCAGCCCGTCGGCCCAGCACGCGGCGGTCAACATGGCCGAGCTTTGCTGAGGGTGCAGTTCCACACTCAACTGGCCATCGGCGCCGGGCGTCAACCTGGCCCGCAGGTATTGTCGACGCTTGTTTCGCTGCAACCAGTCGAACCCGGCAGGCACAGCCAGCGGCACCGGCAGCACGTCAGTCACGCCCTGGGCCCTGAGCAGGAACGGACGCACCACCACCAACGCGGTAATCAGCGCCCCTGACGGGTTTCCCGGCATACCGATCCACGGTTTACCGGCCACTTCGCCATAGGCCAATGGCTTACCCGGCTGGATCGCCAGCCGCCAGAAATCCACACTGCCCAGTTCCTCGATGGCCTGTTTGAGGTGATCTTCCTCCCCGACCGACACGCCACCAGAGCTCAACAGCAAGTCGCATTCCGAAGACGCCAGACTCAAGGCATGCCGGCTGGCCACCAACTCATCGGCCATGACGCCATAGTCATGCACCTCGACGCCCCAGCCGCGCAACAACGCCGCGAGGCAATACCGGTTGCTGTTGTAGATCTGCCCCGGTGCCAAGGAATCACCCGGCTCGCGCAGTTCATTACCACTGCTGAGCAGGCACACCTGCAACGGCCGATAGACCTCGACCCGCGCTATCCCGGCACCGGCCAGCAACCCCAGTTCTTGTGCGCGCAGGCGTTTGCCGGCCTTGAGCAACAGATGCCCGCGGCGAACTTCCTCCCCTTCCTTGCGCACGTGATCACCAACGGATACCGGCGGGAACCAGACGCGCTCGCCCTCGACCCGGCAGCGCTCTTGCGGCACCACGGTATCGGCACCCGGTGGTAATGGCGCGCCGGTAAAGATCTGTACCGTTTGTTGCGCGAGCAAGGGTGAACACGCCTGATCCCCCGCCGCAATTCGTCCGCCAATCGTCAACCAGCCACCTGCCTGCGGCAAATCAGCCGCCCTGAGGGCATAACCGTCCATGGCACTGTTGTCCCAGGCCGGCAGGTTCACCGGGCAATGAATGTCCGCTGCCAGCACCCGCCCCATGGCCTGGTCCAAATGGACCTTTTGCGCCAGGGGTGGTGGCGGCGCCTGGTCGAGCAGACGGCTGATGGCCTCGTCCACGGGCATCAGGTTGCCGAGGTCGCACACCCGGCCGCTCATGAGCGTGTCTCGCAGGCGTCGATGACCCGCTGCGCTTGCGCTTTCAGATGCGGGGCGAAGTTACATGGGCCGGTGCGACTGTCCAGCTGCTCAAGCAGAATCTTGTTCCAGGCGGTCCGGCAGGCACCCGGCGAACCAGGAACGCAGCACACCAGTACGCCGTTGCTCATCCCGGCCAGTGCCCGGGACTGCAGGCTGGACATGCCAATCTCTTCCAGCGACACCTGGCGGAACAATTCGCCGAAGCCTTCCACATGTTTGTCCAGCAGTGGCAGCACCGCTTGCGGTGTGTTGTCACGAGCAGTGAATCCGGTGCCGCCAGTCATCAATATGACTTGCACCTGAGGGTCGGCGATCCACTGGGAGACCGTTGCGCGGATCTGATAGATATCGTCCTTGACCAGGCCACGATCGATCAACACATGCCCGGCGGTTTGCAGCAAATCGGTCAGGGTCTGTCCCGAAGTGTCGGTGTCAAAGGTGCGCGTATCGCTGATGGTCAGCACGGCAATGTTCAGGGGTTCGAAACTGCGTTGCGTCAGATGGGCCATATCCAGGCTTTCCCGTAGATGAGGGTATGGCCCAAAGCCTGAACCGGAATAGCGAACGAGCCTATTCCTCCAAGGAGGTACCTCGTCAGAGACATCAACCCAGTGGCGAGGGGGCTTGCCCCCGTTGGGGCGCGCAGCGGCCCTAGAAACTGCAAAGGCGTTGTATCAGGCAGATCGCATTCACCGGTTTTACGACTGCTTCGCAGCCGAACGGGGCGATGCGGCGTTCCGACAAGCCCCCTCGCCACAGGTTCTGCGTTCGGCTCACTACTTAAGGCGCCAAGCGGCGCCGTTGCCATGCACCATCTCGCAACCGGTAATCGAGGCGGTCATGCAAGCGGTCGGCACGGCCCTGCCAGAACTCCAGACGTTCAGGGTGCAGGCAATAACCGCCCCAGTACTCAGGACGCGAAACGGTCTGGCCGACGAAGCCTTTAATGGTTTGCGCCAGCATCGACTCCAGCGCTGCGCGGCTGGCCAAGGGACGGCTTTGCGGTGAAGCCCAGGCGCCCAGGCGACTGGCCATCGAGCGGGAATCGAAGTATGCATCCGAGAGTTGCGGGTCGAGCCTGGACACCCGGCCTTCGATGCGCACTTGACGCTCCAGCCCCGGCCAGAAAAACGTCATGGCCGCATAAGGATTGGCGGCCAGTTGCCGACCCTTGTCGCTCTGATAATTACCGAAAAAAGTAAAACCTTCATCGCTCAAGCCTTTGAGCAACAGCACCCGGCAGTGCGGCCGCCCTTCATCATCGACCGTCGCCAGCACCATGCTATTGGCCTCGACAGGTGCGCACTCGGTGTCGCGGGCCTGTTGCAGCCATTGCCGGAACATCGCCAGTGGATCGTCCAGCGCAGCCTCATCTTGCAGGCCATTAAGGGTGTAGTTACGGCGCATTTGGGCCAGGGACAGGGGCATGACGGTGATCTCCGGAAGGTTTTGCGCAGTGTGCGAGGCACTGCGCGATACCACCTTGACCGCCATCAACACCGAGGGTCGAAGCGGCAGCGCCCTTACCTACTTCAGACGCAGGCGTCGCGCCAGTTTGTGCAAATTGCTGGGGTCGACTTCCAGCATCCGCGCGGCGCTGGCCCAGTTGTCCCCGGACAGGCTCAGGGCCTCGAGGATCTTCTTGCGCTGGTAATCGTCGACGGCTTCGCCCAAGGGCTGGAACGGCAGATCAGCCGTAATGTCCCGGGATGGCTCGACCTCTGCCCCCGGTGCTGCCATCGGGCTGTCGAGATCGAGAACCTCTGGTTCCAGCGTCATGATCGATGTGCGACTCGTCCCGCGACTGAGTTGCTTCAACGCGGCCCGACTGATGACGTGCTCCAGTTCGCGCACATTGCCCGGCCAAGTGTATGCCAGCAAGGCTCGCTCCGCCGCCGGCGACAAACGCAAACCTCGCAGGCCGAGCCGCGCCCGATTGAGCTCCAGAAAATGCCCGGCCAGCATCAACACATCGTGACCACGCTCGCGCAGGGCCGGAATCGGCACCGGGTACACCGAGAGCCGGTGATACAGATCGGCCCGAAACAAGCCGTCGCGGATGCTGTCCGGCAGGTGCCGGTTGGTGGCGGCGATGATGCGTACATCGACGTGCAACGGCTTGTCGGCGCCCAGGCGCTGGATCTCGCCGTTCTGCAGGGTGCGCAACAACTTCGCTTGCACACTTAACGGCAATTCACCCACTTCATCGAGAAACAGCGTGCCACCGTTGGCGGCATCGAACCGTCCGGCGCGGTCACTGGTGGCGCCGGAAAAGGCGCCTTTGACATGCCCGAACAACTCACTCTCTGCCAGCGACTCCGGCAGGGCTGCGCAGTTAACCTGTATCAGCGGTTTGTGGTGGCGCCTTGAAAGACGATGCAAGCGCCGTGCGAACAGCTCTTTGCCGACGCCGGTCTCGCCCAGCAGCAATACCGGCAGATCGGAATCGGCCAGTACATCCAGCTCATTGAGCAACTGATGCAACACCTCACTCTGCCCAAGGATCTCGCCCTCCCCGACGGGCATGCGCAAGTCCTGGGGATCGCTGCGGGACAGGCGCAAGCTGCGGTTTTCCTGCTCCAGGCGAGTGACCCGCACGGCGGCTTCGATCTGCAAAGTGCAACGCTTGAGTTCTTCCCGCGCCCGGTTGTCAAAGGTCCCGGCGTGCAGCGCATCGAGGGTGATCGCGCCCCAGATCCGCCCCTCGACATACAGACTCACGCCCATGCAGTCATGCACCGGCAGCGGTTCGCCGACATGGTTGTCGAGCAAGCCGTCGTAGGGGTCCGGCAGGCGGCTATCGGGCTCGAACCAGGTCGGCTCGCGCGACGCCATGATCGCCGCCAGCCGAGGATGCTGGGCGATGACGAACCGGCGCCCCAACGCTTCATGAACCAGCCCCACCGTCGCAACGGGCCTGAGGCTGTCGTCATCCAGACGCAGCAAGCCCACGGCGCCACTGTTGAAGTATTCGCGCAAGGTCTGGACCAGTCGTTGCAACCGTACGGCATTGGGCAACTCGACGATCAGGTCGGCCGCCAGGCTTTCTCGCAGCATGGTAGTCATCACCCTCTATGGTTGTATTTACCCTGAAGCATCAGGGTGAATATCACCACAACTAAAAATTAATCCATGTTTTTCAATACGTTAAAAATGGCATGCCGGGTGCAATGAGCCTGGGGAACCGTTGAAACCCAAACAAGGAACCCTGATGAGCCAGCCCCTATTGGAACAAAGCCTCGGCCAACTGGCCTGCGACATTCCCGGTGCCACCCGGATCTTTCACACCTTCAAACTGGACTTCTGTTGCGGCGGGCATAAAAGCCTGCGTGAAGCGGCCCTTGGCAAAAACCTCGATCCGGTCCTCATTGCCGACGCCCTGCAGATTCTGCAAGACGCCGGCGAAACCCAGCACGACTGGCGCAACGAACCGTCGGAACTGCTGATCGCCCACCTTCTGACCCGCTACCACGCCCGCCACCGAGAGCAACTGCCGGAGCTGATCCGTCTGGCCCGCCGCGTCGAGCAGGTCCATGGCGCGCGCAGCAGCTGCCCCAACGGCTTGGCCGATCTGCTGACAGACATGCAGCAGGAACTCGAAGGCCACATGCTCAAGGAAGAACAAGTGCTCTTCCCGATGCTGCAACAAGGCGTTGGTCCTCAGGCCGCACCGCCGATCCAGGTGCTGCGTTTCGAACATGATCAACACGGCGAAGCGCTGGAGAAGATGCTCGCCCTGACCCATCACATCACCCCGCCTGCCGATGCCTGCAACACTTGGCGCGCACTCTACCGCGGGTTGCTGGAGTTTAAAGATGACCTGATGCAACACATCCACCTGGAAAACAACGTGTTGTTCATGAATGCCCTGAACCCCCGCCATTGATCGATTGCCGGCCACACCCAACCCGCGCCATCCAACCGGATGACGCGGGTTTTGTTTATGAGGGGCGTATTGCAATCAGCCGTGCCAATAGAACATGGCCTTGGCCAGGATCACGATCAACACCATGTGCCCGAGGATGCTGCGACGAATCCAGCTTGCGCGGGTCGCGGTCAGGCGCGCGTGGGTCAGCCAATAGGCCAGCAGCAAGTAATGACCAATGATGCTCAGGGCCAACAGGATTTTCAGGCTCAGCAACGTACCAAAACTGCTGGCCAGCGGCTGACTCAATGCGCCCCGGTACTGCCACGCCAAACCGATGCCGGCGCCATACAACAGCAACACCACACCATGCAGAACCTTGCGCGAACGCAGGGCAATCGCCTGATCCGCCGTCACTTGCGCAATCTCCGTCAACGGCTGGCGGGCGCGATGCCAGATGACCACCTCGAAAAACAGCGTGCCAATGAAGGCGATTGCCGCCAGCAGGTGTGTGACCAGAAAAAACGGATACATCAGCGCCAGCCTCTGTCAGTGTGCGTGCTCATCCCGGATGACCGTCAACCCGGGCCCGCAGCAGCATCGGCCCGTAGCGCCAGGCATACAGCGCAAACGCCAGCGCCCAGCACAGACCGGCCAGCCACAATGCGGCCAACGGCAAGAACAGGATCAACACCACCCGGCTCAGACACGCCAGGTTGAGCAAAATGAACGCCAGGGTCATGCCCGATGGCGGTTCCAGGGGTCGACCGGTGTGGCCGAGGCTGACCCGCGCGATCATCGCCAGCACCAGGCCAGCCATGGCCCCTATGGTCAGGCAATGCACCGCCAGACTCGGGTTGATCGGCACACCGAAATGCCACAACGCCATCCCGAGACACGCCACCGCCAACCAGCCATAGGCCAGATGCAGCGACCACAGCAACGGCACGCGCCAGAGTGCCCGGTCATGCCAGCGCACCAGACGCACCAGATGCCCTGCCGCCAGTACCGCGAACAGCAGGCCCACCCAGACATTGGGGGCGAGTGCAGGTCCGGCGGCATACAACAACGCCACCAGCGGCGAGCCGACCAACAGCAGTCGATCCAGCCAGGGCCAGGCGGCAACGCCTTCAACCCGACCAAGGCCGCGCTGGGTGAAAAACGGAATTACCCGCCCGCCGATCAACCCCATCATCGCCGCTACCAGCCAGAGGCCGCTCAGCACGCCCTGGCGTTGCCAGCCTTCATGCCCCTCGACCAAGCCATACAGGGACAACCCGTCGGCCCCGGCCAACAACAGCAGAACCACCACAATCGGGTAGTTACGCTTCTGCCGCACCTTCCACAAAGTGAAACCCATGAGTACCGCCACCGCCAACGGGAACGCCAGTTCCAGCACTGCGAGCAACGGCCACGGCGCATTGGCCAGCCAGGCCACCCGCGCCAACAACCACAGCAACGCCAGCGCGGCCAACGGTTTGCTGCTGAGGCCGGGGCGACCGGTCCAGGTCTGCACCGCCGTCAACAGAAAGCCCGCGATAATCGCCAACCCGAACCCGAACAGCAATTCATGCCGATGCCAGCCGAGCCAACCACCCGCCGGCTGCCAGTTGGAAATCGAACCACTGAAGGCCGCCAGCCAGAGCGGAATGACCAGCACTGCCAAAAGGCAACCGGCGAGGAAAAATGGCCGAAAGGCCAGCCGAAACAGCGGCGTGATTGCCATCGCTTTACGGCGGTCAAGCACTTGCATAAAACCACTCCTCTACCTTGTTGCTGACCTGACACCAACCCGCAGGCGCCGAGGTAAATCCAGGGGCAATCATCGGGTATTGCCGATCCATTGCCGTTGTCGCAGATCAAGTGTGCAAGGGGCGTGCCCTGATGCTTTCTCGTATTCCTGTGGCGAGGGAGCTTGCTCCCGCTCGGGTGCGCAGCAGCCGTAAAACCGGCGAATGCGTTCTATCAGACATACCGCGTAGATCGATGTTGGGAGTGCTTCGCACTCCAGCGGGAGCAAGCTCCCTCGCCACAGGGCATTCCGGATCAGGGTACAAATGACCATTAAAGGGTTATTTTAACCCTAATCCTCAGGGTCTTTTTTACCCTCACGCCTGAGAACCCCGCTAAATAAAGGCCTCCAAGCCTGGCCCATGTCTTGCTCAAGCTTGTGGAAATCAAACAAACCGATCCCAGGAGTCGTCATGAAAAAAGTCATCCAGCCACTGGCCTGGTTCGTGGTGTTGACCTCAATCCTGGCCGTGGCCAGTGGCGTTTCCCTGGGCCTCGTCTGACTTGATCACCAGCCCCCCTTCTCAATCTTCAGGATGAATTCTCATGGTGCTTCACCGCGTCCATCACCAGATTCTGCGCAGTCATCACTTGTTCGAGCCGTTGAACGAAGAACAGCTGGACGAATTGATGAGTACCAGCCAATTGCTGAGCATCGACAAAGGCGAGCCGTTGTTTCGTCAGGGTGAGCCGGCCGATGCGTTCTATTTCATAATTTCCGGAGCGGTGAAGATCTATCGACTGACACCGGATGGGCAGGAGAAAGTGTTCGAGGTCATCAGCGATCGGCAAACCTTCGCCGAGGCAATGATGCTGATGGACACCCCAAACTATGTGGCCTCGGCCGAAGCGATCTGCCCCACCCAGCTCTATCGTTTATCCAACAGCACCTACATGCGCCTGCTGCAGAGCAATAGTCGGCTGACCTTCGCACTGCTGGGCAAGCTCTGCGTTCGCTTACATCAACGGGTCAACGAAATCGAAACCCTGTCGCTGAAAAACGCCACCCACCGGGTCGTGCGTTATCTGCTGACGCAACTGGTGCGCCAGCAAACCGTTGACTGCCAATTCGAACTGCCGATGGCCAAGCAACTGATTGCGGGGCATCTGTCGATCCAGCCAGAAACCTTTTCGCGAATCATCCGCCGCTTGATCGATGAAAACATCATCACCCAGGACGGCCGTCAGATCGCCATTCTTGATCGTCTGCGCCTGGAACAGTTCGAGTGAGTGCCATGCCCGCCTGCCTGTATTGCCAACATGCCAACCTTTCACAAGAAACCGAGTGCCACCAATGCGGCATGCCCCTGCCGGCACTGGCCGAACACGCCGGGGAACGTCGACAGCGCCGATTCATGTGGTTCTGCGTTGGCCTGACGGTCTTTTGCGTGGTGATGTTTTTTTGGCTGCCGCGCAGCATTTCCTGAAGACCACACCCACCTCTTGTAGCAGCTGGCGCAGCCTGCGTTCGGCTGCGCAGCAGTCGTAAATACTGAGCCCACGGTATTCCTGAATCACCGCGGTGAATGGTTTTACGACTGCTGCGTCCGAACGCGGCCCGAGCCGAACGCAGCCTCGCACGCTCGGCAGCTGCTACAGGGACGCAGGTGGTCAAGGACATCACGGTTGAGTCAGCTGGCGGTACAACTGCGGCAAGCGCAGGGGCAGTTGTTCGGGCTGGCGGATCAAGGTGTAGCCATTGGCGCCGAACATGTACGGCAGGTAATCCCCGGCCTCGCGATCAATTGTGATGCAGAACGGCGTCAACCCCTGGCGCCGTGCCTCCAGCACCGCTTCGCGGGTGTCCTCGACACCGTAGCGCCCCTCATACAGATCCAGATCATTCGGTTTGCCATCCGTCAGCAGCAACAACAGTTTGCTGCGCCGCTTGCTCGTGCCCAACAGTTGCGTGGCCTGGCGAATGGCGGCGCCCATGCGTGTGTAATACCCCGGTTTGAGACCTTGAATACGACCTCGGCTGGTGTCGTCATAACGCTGGATGAACGACTTGAGTTCCTGCATGCGCACTTGCTGACGACGCAATGAGGAAAACCCGTACAGGGCGAAATCATCACCCAGCACCGACAAGGTTTCGCCGAACAGCAGCAGGCTGTCGCGGATGACGTCGATAACACGATGCTCATCGTTCAGATGGGCGTCGGTGGACATCGATACGTCGGCCAGCAACAGGCACGCCAGGTCGCGGCGAGTCTGCCGCTGCTCCATGAACAAACCGCGTTCGGCGCACTGGCCATGCTCGCGATCAACGTGAAAATCCAGCCAGGCCTGCATGTCCAGCTCTGATCCCTGAGGTTGTTGGCGTAACCATTGACGATCATTGCGCAGGTGCTCGAACTGACGCCGCAAGCGGTGCGCCGAGGCCTTCAAGCGTAGCGGCAGCGGCTGCGCCTCACAGTTGCGGGGCACCAGCATTTGCAGGTTGACGAAGCTGTCCTGCATCTGTTGCTTGCGATAGTCCCACTCCGGCAACTTGATGCCCTCGCCGAGGGGAATATCGTCGACATCGGCCGGTGGTAAATCCAGATGCAGCTTGAGACCGCCACCCTTGCGCAGGCGTGTGCGCGACAGCGTCAACTCGTCCAGGTCGTCGGCGACTCGGGCAGCGTCCGGGTCTTCGCTGTCATCCGACCAACGATCCAGGTCCACGTGCTCGGTCCAACTGAACAGGTTCTCCAGACGCACCACCAGCAGCCCGCCTTCACGGGAGCTTTCATCGATCCGCGTCGCGCGTTTACGCCCGCCTTTCTGCTCGCCGGGTGGCGTGGTCAAAGACTCTTCGGACTCATCGCCCAGATCGGCAGCCTGCGGGCTGGCAAGGTTTTGCGGCGGGTACAACCACAGCGGCAGCGGCCACGCGGCCCGTTCGCTACGGGGAAAGTGCTCGACACTGCCGGGCTCGCGCAACGCCTGGCATAACGCCCGTTCCAGTGCCGCTTCGCTGGCGTTCAACGAGGCCGGATCGGGGCGCAATTGCAGATGGGCATCGACCAGTCGTTGGTACCGAACACGCAGCGCCGGATAGCGTCGCAGCAGCTGTTGCGTCCAGCGTTGATTGTCCCGACCCCAATGGCACATCTGCCCGGCCTGCGCCGCCAGCAACGCGAGCCACCGATAGAGTTCCTCATTCAGTGCCACGTCAGGAAACACCGCCAGGCTCGATGGCAGCCGTAAATTACGCTCGTCACACCACGCCAACGGTACTTGTTTGCAGGTGCCGGCGATTTGCTGCAACACATTGCGTCGCAGCAGCAGATCGCGGTCGCTGGCCGCTTCCACACCGACGCCATTGGCACCGCCCATGGCGCGGAACAACAGCGCCAGCGGGCGTTGCTGGCTGGCCAGTTCAACCCGTGCTTCGGGGAAATCAGGGCTGGCGCGCCGGGTGATGAAACGATGCCAGACACTGCCTACCCACTCTTCCAGTTCGACGGTAAACGCCATGATGCTTGCCCTTGCTGGAAACCAAAAAAACGGCCCGCTGTATCAGCCGGGCCGACCTTTTCCTAGCCATTGCACCCGATCATGAAGGTACAACCGCCGCCGGGGCGCGCAAGGCTGCGCGGCCACGTTGCTTGAAGCTGAGCAGATAACAGAGCAACCCGGCGAAGAAACCGAGACCGGCGCCCAGACGCGCCCAGAACAGCACTTGCAGATGTTCGACCGTGGCCATGAATGGCAATGCGATCCCATCGGCCTGCCAGCGTTGCAGGTAAACCTGTACGACACCGGCCGCGGTGAGGAACAGCGTGATCATCACCATCGACAGGGTCATCAACCAGAAGCCCCAGATTTCGAGGGTCTGTGAACGCTCGTCACCTGCTTCACCCAGCCCGCGCAGGCGTGGCATGGCGTAGCTGATCAAGGTCATCACGATCATCGCGTAAGCACCGTAGAAGGCCAGGTGACCGTGTGCTGCCGTCAATTGCGAACCATGGGTGTAGAAGTTGACCGGCGCCAAGGTATGCAGAAAGCCCCAGACACCCGCACCGAAGAACGCCGTGACCGTGGTGCCCTTGGCCCACAGCGTGGCGGCGCGGTTCGGGTGTTGCCGACGACGGTTCCTCACCATGCTGAAGGCAAAGATCACCATGGCCAGGAACGGCAGCGGCTCAAGTGCCGAGAAGATCGAGCCGACCCACAACCAGACCTCGGGCGCACCGATCCAGAAGAAGTGGTGACCGGTGCCGATGATCCCGGTAATCAGCGCCATGGCGATGATCACGTACAGCCATTTCTCCACGACTTCCCGGTCGACACCGGTGATCTTGATCAGCACGAAGGCGAGCATCGACCCCATGATCAGTTCCCACACGCCTTCCACCCAAAGATGCACCACCCACCACCAGTAGAACTTGTCGCGGGCCAGGTTGCCGGGGTTGTAGAAGGAGAACAGGAAGAACACCGCGAGCCCGATCAACCCGGTCATCATCACCATGCTGACCGTGGTCTTGCGACCTTTGAGCAGGGTCATGCCGATGTTGTAGAGAAAGCCCAGGCACACCACCACAATGCCCATCTTGGTGATGGTCGGCTGTTCCAGGAACTCCCGGCCCATGGTCGGCAGCAGCTCGTTATGCGTCAGTTTGGCCAGGCCCGCATAAGGCACCAGCAGATAGCCAAGAATCGTCAGCACACCAGCAGCGGCGAATACCCAAAACAGAATGATCGCCAGCTTCGGACTGTGCAGTTCGCGGTCGGCCTCTTCCGGAATCAGGTAATAGGCAGCGCCCATGAAGCCGAACAGCAGCCAGACGATCAGCAGATTGGTGTGCACCATCCGCGCCACGTTGAAGGGAATGATCGGGAACAGAAAGTCTCCGATCACGTATTGCACACCCATGATCAAACCGAACAGCACCTGACCGAGAAACAGCATCAGGGCAAACACGAAGTACGGTTTGGCCACGGCTTGCGAGGCGAATTTCAGATGCGGATTAGCGATGCTCATCTCTTAGCCCTCCTTGTTTGGCGGCCAGCCATTGGTGTTGATGTTCGAGCTCCATTTGAGGAACTCGGCGATGTCATCCACCTCTTGCTCGCTCAACTTGAACTGCGGCATCGCTCGTCGGCCCGGTACACCCAGCGGCTGCATTTTCATCCAGGCATGCATAAAAGGTTTAAAACCCTCCTCCCCGCCGCGCCGCTGGAATACGTTGCCCAGCTCAGGGGCGAAATAGGCCCCCTCGCCCAGCAGCGTGTGGCAGCCGACGCAGTTGTTTTGCTCCCAGACCGTCTTGCCGCGAATCACTGATTCGGTTAACTGCGCTTCGTTGCTGCGCACTGGAAAGGTCTGTTCCGTGTGATAGGTCAAGGCCAGGAAAATCAGGAAGAAGAAAATGCTTCCCCCGAAGTAGATATTCCTGGCCATGCCTTTGGTGAAGGTCTCTGACATGGTCGCTTCCTCTTTGCTTGGCGTGCCCATGATAGAAAGCGAGGGGGTAAAACCTGCTTGATGGCGATCAAGAAAGGCAGATGGTTTTGGTCGGGTATCGGCGCCATGAAGCCAGGCACCACCTGTGGCGAGGGAGCTTGTCGGATCGCCGCACCGTCCCGCTCGGTTGCGAAGCAGCCGTAAAACCTGTGCCTGCTTTCTATCTGAATATTCGCGGTGACTGGTTTTAGGGCCGCTGCGCGCCCCAACGGGAGCAAGCTCCCTCGCCACAAGTGGCTAGCGGACCGACACCAGCGTCAGCCCCACAACGGCCGCCAACACCAGCGCCCAGCTCACCATCAACCGGCGCCACAATCGCGGCGCGTGGCGCATCTCCATGAAGCCATCGGTGATCAGCCAGGCCTTGCCGACCGCCACCAGCAAAATGGCAATGGACAACAGCCACGTCGCGCCGACTTGTGACAACACAACGGTGCACACGCTTAATGTGGCCAACGCTGCCCAGCAGACGAGCAACAACCTGGAAGCCGACATCAGAACCTCCGTCAATTCAGCACGTACACCAGCGGAAACAGCACGACCCAGATCAGATCGACCATGTGCCAATACAGCACGCCCGATTCAAGCCCGCTACGGTTGGCCGCGTTGTACAGGCCTCGACGGCAGCGCTCGGCCAGCCAGCCGAGAATGACCATGCCGAGCAATACATGGAGAAAATGAAAACCGGTGAGGATCCAGTAGAGGGTGAAAAACGTGTTGTGCTCCATGCCCAGCCCCGAGGCCAGCAAGTGCCGGTATTCGGTAAGTTTCAACACCACGTAGACGCTGCCGGCAAGCAACGCGGCCAGCAGAAGCACGGCGCCGTGGCGGGACCGGGAACGCCTGACTTGCTCCTGAGCCAGCGCGGCGAACAGCCCAGCGGTGAGCAGGCTCAGGGTCATCGCCAGGCCGGTAGAGGTGTTGAGCAATTGACGGTTTTCACCGAACAACTGCGGCTTGAGTGCCTGGGTCACGGCGAACGCCAGAATCAGGATGGCGAACACCGACAACTCGGCCAAAATGAAAAACCACATCGCCAGATCGCCCGGCAGGTGGCCACGCGCAACGCCCCTGGACTCAGCCGAAGTGGACATCAACCACGCCCATCAGCGCCGCAACCGTCAGCGGATCATCGCTCAGCGGCTCGGCCAGGCAGGCCATGCACGCTTCACGCGGGCTCATGCCGGAGCGGATCATTCGCGCCGTAAAAATCAGCAGCCGCGTCGAGGCGACTTCCTCAAGATCATGTTGATCCAGCCTTCGCAGGGCCTGCCCCAGCCTGACCACTTGCGCCGCCAGCGCGGTGTCTACCTGCGCTTCCCGGCTGACAATACGCTCTTCATCGGCCACCGGTGGATAGCCGAAACGCATCGCCACGAAACGTTGTCGGGTGCTGGGCTTCATGCCTTTGAGCAGGTTCTGGTAGCCGGGGTTGTACGACACGACCAGCATGAATGAGGACGGCGCCTGCAGCACTTCACCGGTGCGTTCCAGGAACAACTCGCGACGATCATCGGCCAGTGGGTGCAGTACGACCACAGTGTCCTGCCGCGCCTCGACCACTTCGTCCAGATAACAAATGCCGCCTTCACGCACCGCGCGAGTCAGTGGCCCGTCCTGCCACCAGGTGCCTTGGGCACCGATCAAATGACGACCGATCAGGTCGGCGGCACTCAGGTCGTCATGGCAAGCCACGGTGTACAGCGGCAGCTTCAGCCGATGGGCCATGTGCTGGACGAAACGAGTCTTGCCGCACCCCGTCGGGCCTTTGATCAGTACGGGCATGCCGTGTCGCCAGGCTTGCTCGAACAGCGCCTCCTCATTATTGAGCGGTTGATAGAAGGGTTCGCAAGACTGGATTCGGTCCATGGGCTGTCTGTTCCAAAAGCGGATTCAAGCAACACGCTACGGACCCCTGCGACAACCTGGCAAGCGGCATGGCCGGCAAACTTGATCGCGGTCAAGCGAGCATTGGCCTGCTCGGGCATAGCCTTGCACGGCACTAAGAACCTGCGTTCTGCGCTGCCGTTTCAGCACATCGCAAAGGTCTTGCCTGAGGAGAAATGGAATGCTGATCAGCAATAGAAAAACGTTTGCTCTGACTGTCGCCACCCTGTGTTCGACGCTGGCCCTCGCGGTGACTCACGCAGCCAGAGCCGAGGAACCCGCCACTGCTGCGGCCAGCCCGCTGATGGTCAAAACCGCCGGAGCGCCCGACATGAGTCAGGCCGAGTTCGACGCGTCCAAGGAAATCTACTTCCAGCGCTGCGCCGGTTGCCACGGCGTGCTGCGCAAAGGCGCAACGGGTAAACCACTGACGCCGGACATCACCCAGTCTCGCGGCCAACCGTATCTGGAGGCGTTGATTACCTTCGGTTCACCGGCGGGCATGCCGAACTGGGGAACATCAAATGCGCTGACCAAGGATCAGATCACGGCCATGGCCAAGTTCATTCAGCACACTCCGCCCACGCCACCGGAATGGGGCATGGCCGAGACGCTGAAAACCTGGAAAGTGCTGGTCAAGCCCGAGGACCGTCCGAAGAAGCAACTGAGCAAACTCAATCTGCCGAACCTGTTTTCGGTTACGTTGCGCGATGACGGCAAGATTGCCCTGATCGACGGTGACAGCAAGAAAATCGTCAAGCTGATCGAGACCGGTTACGCGGTGCACATCTCGCGCATTTCTGCCTCCGGTCGCTACCTGCTGGTGATTGGTCGAGACGCCCGGATCGACATGATCGACCTGTGGCCGGTGGAGCCGACCAAGGTCGCCGAAGTCAAAGTGGGCATCGAGGCGCGCTCGGTGGAGACCTCCAAGTTCAAGGGCTACGAGGACAAATACACCGTCGCCGGCTCCTATTGGCCACCGCAATTCACCATCATGGATGGCGAAACCCTGGAGCCCAAACAGATCGTCTCGACCCGCGGCATGACTGTCGATAAGCAGGAATATCACCCGGAACCCCGGGTCGCGGCGATCATCGCCTCCCACGAATGGCCGGAGTTCATCGTCAACGTCAAGGAAACCGGCAAGGTCATGCTGGTCAATTACCAGGACATCAAAAACCTCACCATCACCTACATCGATGCCGCGCCGTTCCTGCATGACGGCGGTTGGGACAGCACGCACCGCTACTTCATGACCGCCGCCAACAACTCCAACAAAGTCGCAGTGATCGACTCCAAGGATCGCAAGTTGGCGGCCCTGGTGGACGTCGGCAAAACCCCTCACCCGGGTCGTGGCGCCAACTTTGATCATCCTGTCTACGGGCCGGTCTGGGCCACCAGCCACCTGGGAGACGACGGTATCTCGCTGATCGGTACCGACCCGGTCAAACACCCGCAATACGCCTGGAAACAGGTCGCCTCGCTCAAGGGTCAGGGCGGTGGATCGCTGTTCATCAAAACCCACCCCAACTCGCGCCACCTGTATGTCGACACCACCCTCAACCCGGACGCCAAGTTGAGCCAGTCAGTGGCGGTGTTCAACCTCGACAAACTCGACGCCGGCTACACCGTGCTGCCCATCGCCGAGTACGCCGGCATCAAGCAAGGCGCCATGCGGGTCGTGCAGCCGGAATACAACAAGGCCGGCGATGAGGTCTGGTTCTCCGTGTGGAGCGGTCAATCAGAGGAGTCGGCACTGGTGGTGATCGACGACAAAACGCTGAAGCTCAAATCGGTGATCAAGGACAAGCGACTGATCACCCCCACCGGGAAATTCAATGTCTACAACACCCAACATGACATTTATTGAGCTCCATCAATGCAAGGAACGACCATGAAAAATACTCTGCTTTCACTGTTCGCCCTGACCGCTGCGCTGAGCGTGCAGCCGGTTATGGCCCAAGATGCGCAGGAACTGTTCAAGAGCAAACCCTGCGCCGCCTGCCATTCCATCGACACCAAGCTTGTTGGCCCGGCGCTCAAGGATGTCGCGGCCAAGAACGCTGGCGTACCCGAGGCCGTCGACACTCTGGCCAACCACATCAAGAACGGTACGCAAGGCAACTGGGGCCCGATACCAATGCCGGCCAACCCGGTGACGGATGATGAAGCGAAGACACTTGCAACTTGGGTTCTGAGTCTCAAATAGCCAACGGAGGGCGCCATGATGGTTCATCGACACACAGTGGTTCTGGCGGCCCTCCTCCTTTTTTGCGCGACCTCGGTTGCGGCGCCGGACGCCAAGCGTCAGGCCCAACTCGAGCACCTGCTGGCCCAGGATTGCGGCGCCTGCCATGGACTGCACATGACCGGCGGGCTGGGTCCGGACCTGACGCGCGCAACGCTGGCAGGCAAGTCCCGCGACAGCCTGATTGCCACCGTCACCCAAGGTCGCCCCGGCACCGCGATGCCCGGTTGGGCCCCGTTGCTCAGCCCGGACGACATCCGTTGGCTGGTCGATCTTCTTCTCCAGGGATATCCCGCACCATGATCCGTTCAATCCTGCTGTCAGTGGCGACCGGACTGTTGTTATCCGCCTGCGCTCAGTCACCCTTGCGTGGTACCGGCGATCTGGGCGTGGTGGTGGAGCGCGCCACCGGCAGCGTGCAAATCATCGAAAGCGACACCCGCACGGCACTGGCCCGACTCGAAGGCTTCGGCGATCTGTCCCATGCCTCGGTAGTGTTTTCCCGCGACCAGCGTTATGCCTATGTGTTCGGCCGCGACGGCGGGTTGAGCAAAATCGACCTGCTGACCCAACGCATCGACCATCGCGTCATCCAGGGCGGCAACAGCATCGGCGGCGCCATCAGTCAGGACGGCAAGTTGATCGCGGTCTCCAACTACGTGCCTGGCGGCGTGAAGGTGTTCGATGCCATCACTCTGCAACAGGTGGCCGATATTCCCGCGACACCGCTCGCCGATGGCAGCAAACGTTCGCGGGTGGTCGGCCTGGTCGACGCGCCCGGTCAGCGCTTTGTGTTCAGCCTGTTCGATACCGGCGAGATCTGGACCGCCGATTTCAGTCAGGGCAACACGCCGCAGATCAGCCGCTTCACCGGCATCGGCCAGCAACCTTACGACGCGCTGATTACCCCCGATGGTCGCTATTACATGGCTGGGCTGTTCGGCGAAGACGGCATGGCGCAACTCGACCTCTGGCACCCCGAGCGCGGGGTGCAGCGAGTGCTCGGTGATTACGGACGCGGCCAGGCGAAATTGCCCGTCTACAAGATGCCGCACCTGGAGGGTTGGGCCGTTGCCGACAACCAGGCCTTCGTGCCCGCCGTCGGCCGTCATCAGGTGCTGGTGATGGATTCGCGCTCGTGGCAACAGACCGCTGCCATCCCGGTGGCCGGCCAACCGGTGTTCGTCACCTCACGGCCGGACGGTCGGCAACTGTGGGTCAATTTCGCCTACCCGGACAACGATCGGGTCCAGGTCATCGACACCGAGACCCACGCCGTGGTCGCCGATCTACGGCCGGGGCCGGCGGTGCTGCACATGGAATTCACCGCGCGCGGCGACCAGTTGTGGCTGTCATTACGCGATGGCGATCAGGTTCAGGTCTGGGATCCGTACAGCCTGAAGCAGCTGAGCACCCTTCCCGCCACCGCGCCGAGCGGCATCTTCTTCAGCAGTCGCGCGCAGAAAATGGGCTATTGAAATGAACCTCGACCTGCTCAGCCGCCAACTGATCGACCGCTTCCAGCACGGCATGCCGTTGTGCCCGGAACCTTACAAGGAGATGGCCCGGATTCTCGGTTGCCGCGAGGCCCAGGTGATGGATTGTCTGGAAAAAATGGCTCAGGCCGGCCCCCTCTCACGGATCGGCCCGGTGTTCGAACACAGCCGCGCCGGGGCCAGCACCCTCGCCGCCTTCGCCGTGCCCGCCGAACGTCTGCAACAGGTCGCCGAGCGCGTCAGCCAGTATCCCGAGGTCAATCACAACTACGCACGGGAGCATTTCTACAACCTGTGGTTTGTGCTGACCGGGCCTGATCGCCCACACATCGAACGTGTTCTCGAACAACTTGAGAACGAAACCGGCCTCGTTCCGCTGGATCTGCCGATGTTGACCGCTTACCGCATCGACCTCGGTTTTGCCCTGGGAGAAGGCCCATGAAGCCGGGATTGAGCCCCAAACAGGCACTGGCGCTGCGTCAGCATCTGGAAGGCGGACTGCCGCGGGTATCACGCCCTTATCAGGCCCTCGCGGAACGGATAGACGCCGACGAAAACCAGGTGCTCGCGCAGATGCACCAGTGGCACGAACAAGGGCTGTTTCGGCGGGTCGGCCTGGTGCTCAACCATCGCGCGCTGGGTTTTACCGCCAACGCCATGCTGGTGCTGGATGTTCCAGACGCGCTGATCGACGAAGTCGGCCAGCGCCTGGGGCGAGCGTCCGGTATCACCCTCTGCTATCAACGGCCACGGCGCCTGCCGCAGTGGCGCTACAACCTGTTCTGCATGGTTCACGGACGCCAACGCGCGCAGGTCGAGGCGCAGATCCAGGCGTTGCTGGAAGAACACTTGCTGAGTGACCTGCCCCATCAACTGCTGTTCAGCACCCATGCCTTCAAACAATGCGGCGGACGCTTTGCCGCCTCCTCAACGGGAACCAAGCCCCATGGATGATCTTGACCGTCGGTTGATCAACCGCTTGCAATTGGGCCTGCCACTGGTGCGTAACCCCTGGCAGGCGCTGGCCAGCGAACTGGACAGCAGCAGCCCTGAATTGCTCCACCGCCTCCACGAACTGCTCTGTGAAGGAATACTCACGCGCTTCGGTCCGATGTTCGACATCGAACGCCTCGGTGGCGCCTTCACCCTCGCGGCGCTGGCAGTGCCGGAAGAACGGTTCGAAGAGGTCGCCGAGCAACTGCACGCCCTGCCTGAAGTGGCGCACAACTATCGACGCGAACACGCCTGGAACATGTGGTTCGTGCTCGCCTGCGCGACCGAACAAGACGTCACCGAAACCTTGCAATACATCGAAACCCTGACCGGTTTGCCGCTGCTCAACGTGCCTAAAGAGGAGACTTACCATGTCGGTCTGTACTTCCCGGTCTGAAGACACCCTGGCACACCGCCTGATTGAACTGACCCAGGCCGGCCTGCCGCTGCTGGATGACCCGTGGGCCTGGCTCGCCGAACAGCTGGACCTGAGCATCGAATCCACCCTGGATCTGCTCAAGCGCTTGCAGGCCGAGGGCGCGATCCGGCGCATCGCCGCCGTCCCCAACCACTATCGCCTGGGCTATCGCTACAACGGCATGACCGTTTGGGATGTGCGCGACACCGACATGCCGCGCCTCGGCGCGCTGATCGGCGCACAGCCTTTTGTCAGCCACTGTTATCGACGCCCGCGACGAACCGCGTGGCGCTACAACCTGTTCGCCATGGTGCACGGTCGCAGCCGCGAGGAAATCGACAGCTACCGCGAACACCTGCGCTACTTGCTGGGCGACGCCTGTGTCGCCGACGAGATGCTGGTGAGCAGTCGCATCCTGAAAAAAACCGGATTACGGCTACCGCCAGTGCCACGCTGAACACGCGCTGGTTCAAGGAGAGTTGCATGTTGAGGATCAGCCAATACCTGCGTGCCCTGACCGGCCAGGTGCCCGCCCCCAGAACCAGCCCACCGGGCAGCAACCGGCCGCCGGTGGTGATCTGGAACCTGCTCAGGCGCTGCAACCTGACCTGCAAACACTGCTACGCCACGTCCGCCGACAGCGTCTTTCGCGACGAACTGGATACGCCCGCCGCGCTGACGGTGATCGACGATCTGCACGATGCCGGCGTGAAGGTATTGATTCTTTCCGGCGGTGAACCCCTGCTGCGTGACGATCTGTTTGTGCTCAGCGCCTATGCCCGCACAAAGGGTTTCTTTGTGGCGTTGTCCACCAACGGCACGTTGATCGATGAGCAGAACATCGCGCAGATCGGCGCAGCGAATTTCGACTATGTAGGGATCAGCATCGATGGCCTGGAAGCCACCCATGACGCCTTCCGCCAATTGAAGGGCAGCTTCGCCAGTTCCATGCGGGCGATCCGGCTCTGTCGCGAACAGGGCATTCGGGTCGGCCTGCGCACCACCCTGACCCAGGAAAATCATGCGCAGCTGCCGCAATTACTGGCGCTGATGCGCGAATACGACGTGCAGAAATTTTATCTGTCGCACCTCAACTACAGCGGCCGCGGCAAACGCAGCCGCCAGCTCGACGCCCGGCAGCAGATGAGCCGCGAGGCGATGACGCTGATCTTCGAACGGGCCTGGGAAGACATCCAGCACGGTCGCGACAGCGATTTTGTCAGCGGCAACAACGATGCCGACGCGGTTCTCTTGCTGCAATGGGTGGGCCTGCATCTACCCGAACATTACCGGCGCCTGGAACATATGCTCCGCGCCTGGGGCGGCAACGCCTCGGGCAGCGGCATCGCCAACATCGACAACACTGGCGAAGTGCACCCCGACACCTATTGGTGGCAGCACTCGGTGGGCAATGTCCGGCGCACGCCGTTTCGCACGCTGTGGCTGGACCGCCCGGACGCCTTGTTGCAGCAGCTGCGCGAGCATCCTCGGGCCGTCGGTGGCCGCTGTGCTCAATGCCGCTGGCTAAGCATCTGCAACGGCAATACCCGCACCCGCGCCTGGGCCGAAGGTGATCTCTGGGGCCAGGACCCCGGTTGCCACCTCAGCGATGAAGAAATCGGCATACCGCCATTAACGACCATCCCTTGCGTCATGCACTGAAGCACCCGCCTGGCGAGCCATCTGACAAAGGATGGGGCCGGCCCACCTGATGAAGTACCAAGGACGTCCCATGCATCCATCGATTATTTTACCGGCTGCACTTGAGTCCCCGTTCAGACCGGGCGAAGTCGCCCTGGTCGGCGCTGGCCCCGGCGATCCACGCTTGCTGACCCTGCGCGCCTGGAGCCTGTTGATGCAAGCCGACGCCGTGGTTTACGACCGCCTGATCAGCCCCGAGCTGCTGGCATTGATCCCCCTCACCTGCGCCCGGCATTACGTCGGCAAGGCCAGCGGCTGCCACAGCCTGCCGCAGGATCAGATCAACGAACTACTCGCCGACCTCGCCGATCAGGGGCAGCGCGTGGTCCGGCTCAAGGGTGGCGACCCGTTCATTTTCGGCCGTGGCGCCGAGGAGCTGGAGTATCTGCTGCAACGCAATATTGACTGCCAGGTCGTCCCCGGTATTACTGCCGCCTCCGGGTGTAGCGCTTACGCAGGCATTCCGCTGACCCATCGGGATCTGGTCAACTCTTGTCGATTCATCACCGGGCACCTGCAACACGATGGTGAGTTGCAATTACCCTGGAGCAGCCTCGTCGACAGCAGCCAGACCCTGGTGTTTTACATGGGGTTATCAAATCTCGGGATTATCGCCCAGCGCTTGATCGAAGCCGGAATGCCCGCCGAGACACCGGCGGCGTTGATCAGTAATGGCACGCGTCCCGACCAGCATGTCGCACGAGGCAGGCTGCATCAATTGCCGACCCTGGCGCGGGAATGCCCACCTGGCATTCCGACGCTTGCGGTGATCGGCAAAGTGGTCGATCTGTTCGCTGCCCAACAACAGGAATTCCCGGCGCGCTTTTACCCCGCAGCGCTGCAACGCCAGCGCAAGGTGGCGATATGAGGCGCATGGAGCTTGGCCCATTGTTATGGATCGGTGCGGCTCACGCAGGTGCAGCGATTCCGCCCTCCGACGCGGCCGCCAACCTCTACCAACAGCATTGCCAGATATGCCATGGCGCCAACCGCTTCGGCGGTGCGGGGCCGGCCTTGCTGCCGGAAAGCCTGAGCCGGATCAAACCCGACGAAATCCGCAGCGTGATCCAGGACGGTCGCCCCGCGAGTCAGATGAGCGGGTATGCCAACGTGTTCAACGCCACGCAGATCGACGCGCTGGTGGACTACCTCCAGCAACCGCCCGCCACCCCACCCACCTGGAGTAACGATGACATTCGCGGCAGTCATTCGATTCTCGCCGATATCAACAAACTGCCCGACACGCCCCAGCATCGCGCCGATCCACTGAACCTGTTTGTGGTGGTGGAAGCCGGTGATCATCACATCGACATCCTCGACGGCGACCGCTTTGAAGTGCTGGCTCGGTTCTCTTCGCACTTTGCAGTGCATGGCGGGCCGAAGTTTTCGCCGGACGGACGCTTCGTCTACGTGGCCTCTCGCGATGGCTGGATCAGCCTGTATGACTTGCATAACCTGAAACTGATCGCCGAGGTCCGCGCCGGGCTCAACACCCGCAACCTCGCGGTGAGCAAGGACGGCCGATGGGTGCTGGTGGGCAACTACCTGCCTGGCAACCTGGTGGTGCTCGATGCCCGTGATCTGTCATTGGTCAAAACCATTCCGGCGATCGGCCAGGACGGCACCGCGTCACGGGTCAGCGCGGTCTACACCGCGCCGCCACGGGACAGCTTCATCGTGGCACTCAAGGACGTGAAGGAAGTCTGGGAGCTGCCCTGCGCCGGCACACCGGATTTCGAACCGCGACGGATCCACGCCGAGGATGTGCTGGACGACTTTTCCTTTTCACCGGACTACAAGCAACTGCTGGCCACATCGCGCAAGGCCAAGGGCGGTCAGGTGATCGACCTCGACAGTGGCAAGGTGGTCACCGACATTCCACTGCCGGGCATGCCGCACCTGGGATCCGGAACCTACTGGAAACGCAACGGTGAGTGGGTGTTTGCCACGCCGAACATCAGCAAGGGTCTGATCTCGGTCATCGACTTCAAGACCTGGAAACTGCTCAAGGAGATACCGACCCTGGGGCCGGGTTTCTTCATGCGCAGCCACGTCAACTCGCGGTATGCCTGGACCGACGTGTTCTTCGGTCCCGACAACGATGCGATCCACCTGATCGACAAACAGACCCTGGAAATCGCCCACACCCTGCGCCCGATGCCCGGCAAGACCGCCGCCCACGTCGAATTCACCCGCGACGGTCGCTACCTGCTGCTGAGTATCTGGGCCACCGACGGTGCGCTGATCGTCTACGACAGCAACACCCTCAAAGAGATCAAGCGCCTGCCGATGAACAAGCCGTCGGGCAAGTACAACGTGGGCAACAAGATCGAGTTTGTGGAGGGCACTTCGCATTAGGCTTTGTGCCCCTAATGCGGGGACAACTCAACCCTGTGGCGAGGGGGCTTGCCCCCGTTCGACTGCGAAGCAGTCGCAAAACAGCAGACGGCGGTGTAACTGAAACATTGTGGTGGAGAGTTAAAAGAGGGGCTGCTTCGCAGCCCAACGGGGGCAAGCCCCCTCGCCGCAGGTAAGCTCCCTCGCCACAGGGTTTGTGTTCACCTCTTCAGCTCAGGGTATAACCGTTATCGACTTTCCAGTCCTGACCATAAACACCCCGCGCGCCTTGAGACAGCTGAAAGACAATCACGTTGGCCACCGCTGACGCATCGAGGAAATGACCGGGCAGCAGACGTTTGCCGAGGGTGTCGGCAACGTCGTCGAGTTCCCCGTCGCTCAACCCCAGGTTGTCCCACATCGAGGTCGCGGTCGGCCCCGGGGAGACCAGATTGATGCGCACGTCATAACGCGCGAATTCCACCGCCAATGTGCGCGCCTGCGCCGCCAGCGCGGCCTTGCTGGCAATGCAGGCGGCCAGACCGGGAAAGCTCGAGCCGGTCAGGAAGCTGCCGACAAACACCACCGAAGCAGGATTCGCCAGTTCCCCGCGCAACGCCGCCAGGGTATTCAACGCCCCGGCGCCGTTGACCGCCCACTGACGCTGGAAGGCCGGCATGTCGAGGCTATCGGCCATTTCGGCGATACCCGCGTTGGGCACCAGATAATCAACCGGGCCCAGTGCCGACGCACGTTGGGCCAACGCCTGCAGGTCATCCTGACAAGTCACGTCACCGGCACACCACTGCAGGCGCTCGCCATAGATCTGCTGCAAGGCCGGCAACTCACCGATTTTCCGTGACATCGCCAGCACCTTGACCCCGCGCGGCAACAGCGCCGCACACAGGGCCAGGCCTATCCCGGAACTGGCGCCCGTGACCACCGCCAAACGATCCTGAAACTCGGTTCTCATCATTTCCTCCTGGCATCGCGGACGCCAGCACTGGGGACTTCAAACGGTACGTGAAAACCGGCCTTTTTGATCAGTGCCCAAATAGGCATCAAACGCCATCGCCGCGCTGCGCATCATCAAATGCCCGTGGGGCAACAACACCAACGCGTCTTTGTGAATCTGCAGCAAGCCATCGCGAACATGCTCCTCCAGTTGCATCAGCGCATCGGCAAAGTAATCGGTAAAGCAGATGTCATGACGCGCTTCAAACTTGCCGAAGTCGATCCGGCCGTGGCACATCAGATCGCTGATCACTTCACGGCGCAGCCGATCATCGGCGCTCAACCGGTAACCCCGATGCACAGGCAACAAGCCTTGATCAATGCGGGCGTAGTACTGCGATAGCTCCTTGACGCTCTGGCTGTAGCTGTCGCCGACCTTGCCGATGGAAGACACCCCGAGGCCGATCAAATCGCAGTCGGCATGGGTGGAATAACCCTGGAAATTGCGTTGCAACGTGCCATTGGCCCGGGCCAGCGCCAACTCATCGTCCGGCAAGGCAAAATGGTCCATGCCGATATAGATATAACCGGCCTCAGTCAGACGACGGACAGTCAGTTCAAGCAATTCCAGTTTGCGCTCCGGTGGCGGCATGTCAGCCAAACGAATCAGCCGTTGTGCGCGCACCAGTTCCGGCAGATGGGCGTAGCTGTAGGCGGCAATCCGGTCCGGACGCAGCGCGATGATTTTGCCGAGAGTGACATCGAAGCTCTGCACGGTTTGCAATGGCAGGCCGTAAATCAGATCGACACTGATCGATTTGAATCGCGCCTGGCGTGCCGCAGCGACCAGCGCATAAATTTGCTCTTCACTTTGCTGCCGATTGACCGCAGCCTGCACATCGGGATCGAAGTCCTGCACGCCAAAGCTCAAACGATTGAACCCCAACTGACGCAACAACTGGATCTGTTGCGTACTGATGGTGCGAGGGTCGACCTCGATGGAAAACTCATGGTCATCGCTGTCGTCCATGTCGAATGCCTGGTGCAGGCAGTCCATAAGGTCAGCCAGTTGTTCGCCGGTCAAATAGGTCGGCGTGCCACCTCCCAGGTGCAGTTGCGTGAGTTTGCGGGTGCGGTCGAACAAGGCAGCTTGCATCATGATCTCGCGCTTGAGGTACGTCAGGTACTCGACGGCGCGGTGGGTTTTCTGGGTAATGATTTTGTTGCAGGCGCAGTAGTAACAAAGGCTCTTGCAGAACGGGATGTGGATGTACACCGACAGCGATTTTGGCGTTGTCGCCTGGTTGCTGTCCGAGGCCGCACGCTGATAGTCATCGACGGCGAACGCCTGATGAAACTGCGGCGCGGTCGGGTAAGAGGTATAGCGCGGCCCCGGGAGGTCATACTTTTCGACCAGGGCGCGATTGAAATCAAATGAAGTTGTCATGATCAATCCATTCGTAATGGGGTTCATGCCCCGCACCGTCCGAATCCTTTTCAAACAGGTTGCAGATGGCATCCACGTGCGGCCGACCGGCCGGAAAAATACTAATGAAACGGTCAGACAGCTCAATCAACCCGTCACGGCTCAATTGCTCCAGCAAAGGCCAGGCGGTGAAAAAGTACTGGCGAAAAATGACTCCATGACGCGTCTCGATTGCCTGGATATCCAGCTCCAGATCACACGCCAGGCGCTCCATGACCATGTGCCTGACCTGATTCCCTTCCTCACAGCGCCAGCCACGACTCGTCGGCAATTGGTCCATGTCCAGTTGCTGCCGGTAGCGTTCGAGTTCGTCGGTGTTTTGCGCATACAAACCGTCGATCTGACTGATAGCGCCCAAACCGAACCCGATATGGTCGCAATGCCCGTGACGGGTAAACCCCTCACAATTGCGACGTAATCGACCGCGCTCCTGAGCAATCGCCAAATCGTCATCGGGCCGGACAAACTGCCCCAGGCCAATGTAGTGATAACCGGCGCCGATCAACTGTTCAAAACAGATCCGGCGCATGGCGCCTTTATCTTCCTCGCTGCAAAACGCCCCGACTGTGTCTGCAGTCTTGGGCCGATAGCGTTGGGGTGGCCGGGCATAGTCAAACACCAGCAGCCGGTCCGGCTCCAGTTCGATGATGGTTGTCAGTTTCAGCGCAAAACTTTCTGGCGTCTGCCAGGTATGGCCATAACCCAGATCGACATTGATGGATCGATAGCCGAAGGTACGAGCGGCATCGATAAGCGAATGGATCGGTGCCGGATTCTGGTAGCAGGCCACCGACATCGCACGGTCGGCACCGATGTCCGGAACGCCGATGCTGACATGGTTGAACCCCAGGTCACGCAGCATGCCCATGGTCGACCAATCCGTATGGTGAAGGTCCACTTCTATGCTGTAGTCACCGCACTCATGTCCAAGAAAGTTGAATCGGCCACGCAGGTGATTCATCAGCCGTCTCAGGTGGGCGATGGCGGGTGTTCCGCCCCCCAGATGGAACTGCTCGACCCTCTGCCCGGCTCCCAGATGACAACCGACGAGGTCGATCTCATGTTGCAGACGCTGAAGATAGTGTTCGACACCACTGTGCTCGCATGAAATTTCGCGAGGAGAGCACAAGGCAGGCTTAAGGTTAGAAGGCAGTTGCACGTTCAGCGACAGCGGACGGCACTTCTGACGGCTGCCGCGCAATGCACGAAGCAAATCCAGTGAGCCAATGCCGCCATGAAATTTTTCTGTGTCGACATGGCAGTTGGGGTCGAGTACGCCTTGATCGCGCCGGACGTTCAGCTCACCGGGGCTGTGAAATGAATTGAGCATAACGGGTCTCCGAGACTGGCTGCGGACCGCCAGTGTCGGAGTCTGGCGACCCATGCTCCTTGATTTGCATCAAGCGCGAGCAAAGTGCTTGTCGCGCAACGGACACCAGGCAAGCCCAGTCACCACGTCAGGTAAAACATCCACTTGGCCAACAGCACGATGACAACCATGTGGCAGAACAGGCTGCCATGGATGAAATGCAGGTATCGAGCACTCATCCGGCCACTTTTGAACAAAAACATGGCGACCAGGAAATGCAGCAGTACGCTGACGGCCGCCACGATTTTTAACATCAGCAACGTGCCAAACGATGAGGCCATTGGTGTGGCAAGGACCGGTAAATAGCGCAGCCAGACCATCCCCAACCCGGCACCGAACAACACCAGCAAGACCCATGGAATCAAGGTGCGTGCACGTCGACCGATACCCTGCTCAAGCAGCAACATGACCTTGACGGGCAGCTGTTTGCGGATACTTTCAAGGAACAGGACTTCGAAGAACACCGTGCCGATAAAAATCAGCGCGGCGAACAGATGCAACGTCAGAAACAGCGGATAGAGCATGGGATTCTCGCTCTCAATACAGCTGAACACGCTCCACTCACCGCGAGGGAAACGTCACTCCCATCGTTGCGCCGCCTCGCGATCACTGTTGCGAGCCTCGACCCAATGGGAACTCTCGGCCACCTGTTCTTTCTTCCAGAATGGCGCGCGGGTTTTCAGGTAATCCATTACAAACGCACAGGCATCAAAAGCCGCTTGACGATGACTGCTGCTGATGCCGACAAAGACAATGGGGTCTCCCGGTTGCAGCGCGCCGATTCGATGGATCAGCACCAGTCCGAGCAACGGCCAGCGCTGTCGGGCTTCGTCGGCGATCTTGCCCAGGACCTTTTCGGTCATACCGGGGTAATGCTCAAGAAACATCCCGGCGACTTCTTGTCCGACGTTGGTGTCACGTACATACCCGACAAAACTCACCACGGCACCGACATTCAGGCTCAAAGCCTGCAGGGCATTGATTTCGGTGCCGGGGTCGAAGCGCTCTGTCTGCACTCGAATCATCGAATCACCCTCCCGTTACGGTGGGGAAAAAACCCACTTCATCACCGTCTATCAACGGCTCATCGAGCCCGCACATGTCCTGATTGCGGGCACACATGAGGTTCTGTTCGGCCAGCATCTGCCAGACGCCAGAACGACGTATCAGGTGCTGACGCAACTGATCGACAGAAGTGAAATCACCTTCAATCGTTTCATCGTCGAGACCAAGCGTTTCGCGGTACCGCGAGAAATACAAAACATTCAGCTTCATTGTTGCTGCGCCTGATACCAACCACTTTTACCACCCTGCTTCTCCAACAGCCGCACCGACTCGATGCTCATGCCCCGGTCCACGGCCTTGCACATGTCATACAGGGTCAAGGCCGCCACACTGGCGGCGGTCAGTGCCTCCATCTCGACGCCGGTCTGTCCGGACAACTTGCACCGAGAAACAATGCGTACGCGTTGGTCACCTTCAAAACTCAACTCAACGTTAACACTGCTCAGAAGCAGCGGATGACAGAGCGGAATCAACTCACTCGTGCGTTTGGCCGCCTGAATGCCGGCGATCCGCGCTACCGCAAATACATCACCTTTAGGGTGAGCACCACTGGCAATCAGTTGTCGGGTCTCGGCAAGCATATGAACCCATGCCTCAGCCACGGCTTCTCGGGACGTCACGCTTTTATCCGTAACATCGACCATTCGCACGCGTCCCAGCGAGTCGAGGTGAGTCAGCATCAATTCAGTCATGAGCAATAAGCCTTGCGCTACCAACAGTCGGTTTCAGCGCAGAATACAGCGCAGGCCGACACAGGCGGTTGACGTCAATCAAGTAATGCAGACAAGGCCATTGCTCAACCGATTTCCATGGTTCGAAAGCGCAACTCCGAAGCTGCAATCACCCCGTCTACTTGTGCCGGAGGGCGAGCTCCGATAATGACGCCCGTCACTGCCAGTTTGCGAAGTACCCAGGCGATCGGCTTCTGACACAACAGCGTTTTCACTAAGTCATTAATGCCCGGACATTGGACTGCGTGGACGTTTTACATCGCGTTTTCGCCTTACCGTGTCAGGGCTGGTAATGCGGCTAGGTTGAGGCAATCGGGACGTACGCAGTAACAGACTGATTTCCTCTGCGCTGACCGCTCTGCTGAAAAAGTGGCCCTGAATTTCATCGCAGCCGTTTTCACGCAGGAAGGTTTGCTGCTCTTCGGTCTCGACACCTTCGGCTATGACCTTGAGGTTCAGTTGGTGCCCCAACGAAATCACTGCGGTAGCGATGGCTTTGTCGTTCTCGTTGTCGGGCAGATCGTGCACGAAAGACTGGTCGATCTTGAGCCTTGCGATGGGGAAGCTTTTCAATGCCGCGAGGCTGGAGTAGCCGGTGCCGAAGTCGTCGATCGACAGACTGATCCCCATTGATTGCAGTTCCTTCATTTTGCTGATGGCTTGCTGAAGGTCTTGCATGATCAGACTTTCGGTCAGCTCCAGCTCAAGGTACATCGGGTCCAGTCCGGTCTCTTGCAAGGCATGCCTCACCCGGTCGATCAGGTCCCTTTCGATGAACTGGCGTGCTGAAATATTCACCGACATGGTGATCGGCGGCCAACCCGCATCCTGCCAGTCCTTGTTCTGTCTGCACGCGGTATGAATCACCCAATCGCCTATGGGCACGATCAACCCGGTCTCTTCGGCCTGCGGAATGAATTTGATTGGAGACACCATGCCGAGTTCGGGATGCTGCCAGCGGATCAGTGCTTCTACGCCGATAATCTGACCTGACTGCAAATCCACCTGTGGCTGGTACAGCAGCAGGAACTCGTCATGGTTGAGTGCGTTTCGTAGCCCGTCTTGCATGGCGAGCTTGCCCTGATCCTTGTTATTCATCTCGCTCGTATAGAACTGGTAACTGTTGCGACCCAGTTCCTTGGCCCGGTACATGGCGGCGTCCGCATTGCTGAGCAACGTGTCGGTATCGCTGCCGTCAGCTGGGTAGGTGGCCAACCCCATGCTGCAGGTGACGTGGAGTGTATGCCCGCTGAGCTGAATCGGCCGCAGGATGGCTTCCTGGATCTTGTGCAGGGCTGGAGTAACGCCGTCGAGGTCTGAGGGCTGGTCGAACAGGATGATCACAAACTCGTCGCCACCCAGTCGCACGACGGTGTCGGTGCGGCGCACACACTCCTGCATGCGCTGGGCGACGGTTTTCAGCAGTACGTCTCCAGCGCTGTGCCCAAGGCTGTCATTCACCAGTTTGAATTTGTCCAGATCGAGAAACACCACCGTCACCAGCCGGCTGTAGCGCTGGGCATAAAGTATTGCCTGCTTGAGACGGTCCTCGAGCAGGGTGCGATTCGGCAGCCCGGTCAGTGCGTCATGGTCGCCCATATAGCGAATGCGCTTTTCGGTCAGTTGGCGTTCTATCGCAATACCGGCAAGAGGTGTCGCCATGTCGATCAGTCGCGTCTCGGTCGAGCTAGGGCTGCGTACGGTGTTGGAATACAAGGCAAACGTACCCAATACCTTTCGTTCATGGGACAGAATCGGCGTCGACCAGCAGGCACGAAATCCATAGGGCGCAGCGGATGATCGGTACTCCTCCCACAGCGGGTCCAGCTCGATATCCGTGACGATGACCGGTTCTCGTCGATACACCGCGGTGCCGCAAGAGCCGACGTTTGGACCAATCGCAATCCCGTCGATGAGCTGGTTATAGGCTTTCGGCAAACTGGGGGCAGCCCCGTGCAGCAGGTGTTTGCCATCCTCATCCAGCACCAGGATGGACACCATCATCCCCTCCAGTTGGGACTCGACCAGGTGAGCCAGACTATCTAGGACTTCTGCAAGCTCGGTGCTCCTGGCGATCAGCTCCAGGACATGACCTTGTCCGGCACGGATGATGGCTTCTTGCTCCAATCGGTTGTTTTGCAGGGCGAGCCGCTCTGTGGCGATACTCAATTGGACCGTTTTTTTTTCAAGCTGAAGACGGTCTTTGAGGAATTGATTCACCGCGCGAGCCATGTTGCCGATCTCGTCTTTCCCATGTTCCACCATCATCAAATGCGTTTTGTCAGTGCGTTCCTGACGCAATTGCCGGCTTATTTCATTCAGGCGCACGAGCACATGACGGCCCATGAAGACCCGGGTCACGAACCAGGCGAATATCAGGCTGGCGCCCAACATGATCAGCACCCATCGCTGGCTACGATTTGAGGCCTCGACCAGACGTTGCACGGCTTCGCGATAGTCTTCGGTGTAAGCACTGGATTGCGCACGGGCCACCGCGACCAGAACCCCGGCCTCATTCTTCAACTCCTCATTGAAGCGCTGGATGACGTTGTGCTGATTGATGAGCCTCAGGCGCTGGGAGAAGAGATCGGGCGTTTCCACATCAGCGTCGGGTAACTTGCCAGCGGCGCGTGACAGGCGCTCATATCGGATCCGCAGCCGTTGCACGGCATCGCTGTCATTAGCCTGCGGCAGACCGAAAAGTAACACCGCCAGTTCCAGGCTGGCCCGGGTCTTGGTCGCGGTTAACCGGGCAGCGTGATCCTCCAGGGCTTGCTCGAAGCTGACCTCGGTTTGCAGCAGGCTTTCTCGCAGCTGCGCAACGATGTTGGCGGTATTGCGGAACATCTGACTCGACTGATGCATGTCGAGTATCGCCTCGCCACTGTTCGCGGCAGTCAGCTCCTGCACCAGTTGATCAAGGGCTTCAAGCTGTTCGACGGTTGCCGCATAGCTTGAACGCAGGGCGTCGGGGGAACGGGTTGTCAGAAGCTGATCGGTCTGGCGTTCGATCAGCAAGGTCCGCTGCACCATGTCTTGCCCATTTTGCATGCGCACCAGTCGTTCATCCGTCAGCTGGCGGGTGGCGCTGTTTGACGTGCGCAACGCGTAGACCGCTGTGGCACCACCCGCCAGGATCAGCAGCGCCAGCGTCAGGAACGCCAGTGTGAACTGTGCGCGCAACGACTGCGGCAATAGCCGGCGTCCTAGCCGGGAAATAACGTCCAATTTCATGGATTCCATAGGTGGCGATAGATGTCTCGATAGCCATTGTCAGGGTCGTACTGGAATTTCTTCCCGCCGTCGAAGGCGATATTGTCGGCATTGACCAGGTGAATCGGCGCTACGAAGCCGCTCACCGGCTGACCTGCAAACAGCCGGTTCAATTCGTCCATCACTTGCCAGCCATGCAGGTTGAGCGGCTCGGCCACGGTAACGGTCTGGTAGGTTTTTGCCTGTATGCGCAAGAAAGCCGAAGCGCTGCCATCACCGGCAGACAACAGACTGATGCCGTCACTGGGCATTGCGGCGTTGGTCAATGAGGCAATCGAGTAGTCGAAATAGATATCGTTGATGGCCAGCGTGTGGGTCCAGCGCTTGCCATAGCGCTGAAGCAGCTCCTTGGTGAGCGCCGGCATCTTCTCACCACTTTCGGAGATCGCCACATCGCGCACTTCCAGCAAGGTACATTCCCGACAGGCCCGAATGACGTTTTCCATGGCCTTGGCTTTCGCCATGGCGATGCTGTACTTGGAGTCGGTCAGGATGACCACGCCGGCGTGTCCGTTTGACTGTGCCACTGCCGCCATGGCCGTGAGGCGAGCCACTTCGAGCGGGTCGGTCGTGACGTTCATGGCCACCGGTGTGCCATCAATCGGCCCCGGGCGTGCCCCGGCGTGCCAGCCAACCACCGGCACATCCCTGTTGGCGAAGAGGATCAGCGCCGCATTGTTCTCAAGGGCATCGGAACCGCACAGAATGAGGCCGTCGGGTTTCTCTGCCAGCGCATCGGAGAAGGCCTTTGCGCGCCCGGCCGATGATCCAGCGCCATCGAATATCTTCAGCGTCCAGCCCATCGCCTTGGCTGCCTCGCGAGCGCCCTGCGCGACACCGACGATGCCTCCGTTACGCAAATCCTCTGCGACAAGGGCGATGCTCTTGCCCCGCTGGGCTTTCGGGCCGGACTCAGGGCCGCTCCAGCGAACGGCTTCAAGGGTGGCCCTGGAAACGATTTCCTGCGCTTGAATCACCGTTACCGTGGCGTTTTCGACACCTGCCGCGGTTGGCAGGTTCTGGCCGTATCCGGGCGTTGCCGTGAAAAGACAGAAAACCGTAATTGAAGCCATCCGGAGTAGCCAGGGCCTGAGTAACCAGGGCCCGATCAGACAGGTTCGATCACCGCATGGAATGCCGGGTGTGGAGCCGATGGCGCGATCATAGTCTGGCATGGCGTCCCTTTTTGCCAAGAGTGCAGCGTTAACTATCCGAAAGGATAGTCGGTTCTGTTGTCATCAGGTCTTCGGTGGTTAAAAGTGCGCGAACTTTAGTTTTACAGTACTCATCCTTTACGCAACTTTGAAAGATGCTCTTCATAAGCACGACTGAATTCGCGCCTGAATAAATTGCGCGGGTACTCACTTTTTAGAATAAAGCCTATAACCAAAGAAACTAAATAATGACCTCCGATCACCGATCTTGAAACGCCTCAGTGTTCACCCCACTGGTCGGAGAGTTTCTTGACAAGAATTGAACAGCGCTAACACTTCCTTGAATTGTAAGGGTTAGAGATGACGCCAAAGAGGCGCTGGGCAGAAGGTTAATCCGCAAGTCGTACGTTGCGTTATGTATTCGAGACGGCCGACTGACGCCCAAACACGAGGCAGAGGAAGCCGTGTATGGCAATCACGCAAAACAACCGTTTGGTGCAGGTCAACTGCCCCCTCGGCGGCGATGTCCTGCTGCTGCGGAGCATGGAAGGCAACGAAGAATTGGGGCGGTTGTTCCACTATGAATTGAACCTCACCTCCGAAGACCGGGCGATCACGTTCGACCATTTGCTGGGCAAGCCGATGGGCCTGACCCTGGAGCTGCACGACGGCGGCAAACGCTACTTCCACGGCATTGCCTGCAGCTGTCGACAACTGACCGGCCATGGCCAGTTCGCCGGCTACCACGTCAGCCTGCGGCCCTGGCTCTGGCTGCTCACGCGCACCTCGGATTGCCGGATTTTCCAGAACAATACGGTGCCGGACATCATCAAGCAGGTGTTCCGCGACCTCGGTTTTTCCGATTTCGAAGACAGCCTGAGCGGCAGCTACCGCCAGTGGGAATATTGCGTGCAGTACCGCGAAACCAGCTTCGATTTCGTCAGCCGCTTGATGGAACAGGAAGGGATCTATTACTACTTCCGCCATGAGCAAGCACGTCATGTATTGGTGTTGGCCGACGCCTATGGCGCCCACTCCACGGTGGCAGATTACGACTCAGTGCCGTTCTACCCGCCCGATCGGCAAATGCGCGAGCGCGATCATTTCTACGATTGGCAACTGGCGCGGGAAGTCCAACCCGGTTCGCTGGAGCTCAACGATTACGACTTCCAGCGCCCCCGTGCCAACCTTGGGGTGCGCTCCAGTGTGTCGCGCAGCCACAGCAACGGCGACTACCCGCTCTACGACTACCCCGGTGAATACGTACAGAGCAACGACGGCGAGCACTATGCGCGTACCCGCATCGAAGCCATCCACAGCCAGTTCGAGCGCGTACAACTGCGCGGCCGTGCCCGCGGGCTGGGCTCCGGCCACCTGTTCACGCTGACCGGCTACGAGCGCGACGACCAGAACCGCGAATACCTGGTGGTCAGCGCGCGCTACCACATCCACCAGGAGCCCTATGAAAGTGGCACCCAGGATCTCTCCGAGCAGTTTGTGGGCGAACTCGCTTGCATGGATGCCAGCCAGGTTTTCCACCCCCTCCCCCTGACCCCCATGCCGATTGTCCGAGGGCCGCAGACCGCGGTGGTGGTCGGCCCCGAGGGCGAGGAGATTTGGACCGACCAGTATGGCCGGGTCAAAGTGCACTTCTATTGGGATCGCCACGACCAATCCAACGAGAACAGCTCCTGCTGGATGCGCGTATCCCAGGCCTGGGCCGGCAAGAACTGGGGGGCGATGCAGATCCCGCGAATCGGTCAGGAAGTGATTGTCAGTTTTCTCGAAGGCGACCCGGATCGGCCGATCATCACCGGTCGCGTCTACAACGCCGAACAGACCGTGCCCTACACGCTGCCGGCCAATGCCACCCAGAGCGGCGTGAAGAGCCGTTCAAGCAAGGGCGGCTCACCGGCCAACTTCAATGAAATCCGCATGGAAGACAAGAAAGGCGCGGAGCAACTGTTTATCCACGCCGAGAAGAACCAGGACATCGAGGTCGAGAACGACGAGACCCACTGGGTCGGCCACGACCGCAGCAAGAGCATCGACAACGACGAAACCGTGCACGTCAAACACGACCGCACCGAAACCGTCGATAACAACGAGACCATCAACATTGGCGTCAACCGTACGGAACGCGTCGGCAGCAACGAGACCATCAACATTGGCAGCAACCGCACGATCAGCGTCGGCGCCAACGAAACCGCGACCGTGACCCTGCAGCGCACCCATACGGTAGGTATCAACGAGACGATCGCCATCGGCGCAGCGCAGGAAGTTGTCATCGGTGCCTTTCAAACGGTGAATGTCGGGGCCTACCAAAACGTCAATGTGGGCCTCTACCAGTCGACCAATGTGGGCGCCAACCGCTCGGTGGACGTGGGTGCCAATCTTTCAACCACGGTAAAGGCAAACGAATCGCGCAAGGTCGGTGCAGGACGCACGACCGATATCGACAACGACGATGCGCTGACGGTGGGCAAGGACCTTGTCATCGATGCCGGTGACTCGGTGACCATCACCACCGGCAAAGCCAGCATCGTCATGAAGAAGGACGGCACCATCAGCATCCGCGGCAAGGACATCACCATAGACGGCTCTGGCGCGATCAACATCAAGGCCAACAAGAACGTGGTGATCAAGGGACGCAAGATCCTGCAAAACTAGGAGTCACGCGTATGACGGTTCAATACCCACTACCCACCCAGGCCCGCATCGATGGCGTGGTCATCGGCGTCCTGCTCG
Source organism: Pseudomonas sp. Pseusp18 (assembly GCF_059506005.1). Classification (NCBI taxonomy): domain Bacteria; kingdom Pseudomonadati; phylum Pseudomonadota; class Gammaproteobacteria; order Pseudomonadales; family Pseudomonadaceae; genus Pseudomonas; species Pseudomonas sp. Pseusp18. Next base: position 2,607,928 of record NZ_CP169240.1, on the reverse strand, counting down.
ACCTGCCGCAGGCCAGTGCGCCCCTGGTGACCTACCCCGGTTGCCCCGAGGAACAGAGCATCGCCGCCCGCAGCACCACCCTGCTCGCCCCTGAGGACATCGGCACCCAGGTGGCGCTGATGTTCGAAGATGGCGACCCTTTCCGCCCGCTAGTGATCGGCCGCCTGCTTGGCCAGGCCGAGGCGCCCGCACCGGTTGCCTGCGTGCAACTGGACGACCAGCGCCTGGAATTGAGTGCCGAACGCGAGATCGTGCTGCGTTGCGGCAAGGCCAGTATCACCCTGACCCGCGCGGGCAAAGTGATTATCCAGGGCGCCTACCTGTCCAGCCGCTCCAGCGGGGTCAACCGCATCAAGGGTGGTTCGGTGCAGATCAACTAGACAGGTATTCGGCCCATGGAACTGCTCAACGCCAGCAAACTGCTTGCTGCCTATACCCAGGGCATGGAGCCCGATGGCCGAGAATCCCTGGTGGTGGTGGCCAAAGGCACTTTCAATCTGCCGCTGGACGGCCGCGCGGCGACCCTCGCCGACAGCCAGCAACCGCTGCTGATGGCCGATACCTTCCTCGGCGAGCCTGGTCTCAGCGCCCCGCTGCAGGAAATGGACTTCGCCCCGATCAAGCCATTCTGCGATGTGCTGGTGCGCGGCAAGGCCTATGCCCCAGGCGGGCGGCCCGTGAGGCAACTGGCTGCGGGCATTCGCGTCGGTCAGATGAGCAAAGCCTTTTCCGTCCTCGGCCCCCGGCAGTGGCAACCGGGGCTATTGGGCGTTTCTCCCGGCTTGCCGCAGCCCTTCACCGAGCAGCACATCTCTTATGCCCAGGCCTTTGGCGGCAGTCATCCGATGGCCAAGGACTCCGAAATGCGTCACTGCTACCTGGACAATCCGACCGGTTGTGGCTGGTTCCCACGCCATATGGGTAGTGCTGATATCGGTGGCATGCCGATGCCGAACACCGAGGAATTGGGCAAGGCGATCGACAGTCCCTCTGGCGACTACCGCCCGATGGCCCTCGGCCCCATCGGCCGCAGCTGGCCACAACGCGCCCGCTTCGCCGGTACTTACGACGAGGCCTGGTTGGCCGACTGCTTTCCGTTTCTGCCGGGTGATTTCGACCGCCGCTACTTTCAGGCGGCCCCTGACGATCAGCAGATCCAGTATCTGCGAGGCGGCGAGGACGTGCTATTGCTCAACCTCACGCCCCAGGAGCGCGCGGGCTTTCGCATACCCGAAATCGACGTGCCGGTGACTTTCTTCCTGAAAAAAGGCGGTCATGAGACTGTGCAGGCGGTAATCGATACCCTGCTGATCGACACCGATGCGCTCCAGGTGCAACTGACCTGGCGTGTCGCCCGTCCGCTACGGCGCAACATGTTCGAGATCGCTCAGGTGCTGGTCGGCACGATGTCCACGGGCTGGTGGCGCGCCCGTGAACTGGGCAAGGATTACTACCCGTCGCTCTCCTCCCTGGTAAAAGACAAGCACGCCCCCGAGGAGACGGACTGATGACCGCGCTTTGCATCATCGGCTCCGGCATGGTCAGTGCTGTCGGCCTCAGCGCACCCGCGAGCTGCGCGGCGATCCGCTGCGCCATCGATAATTTCCAGGAAACCCGCTTTATCGACCAAGGCGGCGAATGGCTGATTGCCGCCAGCGTGCCTTTGGAACAGCCCTGGCGCGGCCGCACCAAGCTGATCAAGATGGCCGCCCGCGCCATCGCCGAGGCGCTGCAAAGCACCCCCAACGTCGACCCGGAAAAGACCCCGCTGCTGCTGGGGGTGGCGGAAGTCGAGCGCCCCGGCCGCCTCGATGGTCTCGATAAGGGGCTGCTGCACGCCATCGAAGCCGAACTGGGCCTGCGCTTTCATCCCGGTTCCAACGTCATTGCCCGTGGTCGGGTCAGCGCTGCCGTGGCCCTGCTGAATGCACGCACGCTGATCTACCAGGGCGGCCATCGCCATGTGCTGATTGTCGGCGTCGACTCCTTCCTCAGCGGGCCGACCCTGGCCGCTTTCGAAGCACGCGAACGCCTGCTCACCAGCCAGAACTCCAACGGATTTATCCCCGGCGAAGGCGCCGCCGCCGTGGTGCTGGCCGCCCCCGTTGCCAGCAAAGAGCCGCAATTGGCCTGCATCGGCCTGGGGTTCGGTATGGAGAAGGCCACGGTGGAGGCCGAAGACATTCCCTTGCGCGCCGATGGCCTGACTCAAGCCGTACGCGCCGCCCTGAGCGAAGTCGGCTGTGGGTTGGAGCAAATGGATTATCGGCTCACCGACATCTCCGGCGAGCAGTACTACTTCAAGGAAGCGTCCCTGGCCCTGAGCCGCACCCTGCGCGTGCGCAAGGAGTTCTTCCACCTATGGCACCCCGCCGACTGCATCGGCGAAGTCGGCGCCGCCATCGGCCCGGCGATGCTCGCCGTGGCCCTGGCCGCCAGCCGCAAGGGCTATGGCGAAGGCCCGAATATCTTCTGCCACTTGGGCAACGACGCTGGCGAACGCGCCGCCGCGATGCTCAGTTACCAGACTGTGAGGGCTGCGTGATGGCGAATGAGGTCTACGCCAACGATATGGAGGTTTCTTGCAAGGCGGCGGCTGGCAAGTCGATCGCCTGCTTTCCGGATGTCTGCTTCACCCCGCCTCAGGCGCCGCCCACGCCAACGGGAGTGCCCATCCCCTATCCGAATACCGGCATGGCCAAGGACACGACCAGGGGTACACGAACTGTCAGGATCACCGGCAAAGAGGTGATGCTCAAGGACAAGAGTCATTTCAAGACTAGTACGGGAGATGAAGCCGGAAACGCGCCGAAGAAAGGAGTGATTACGAGCAAGATCAAGGGGAAGGTGTACTTCATTGCGTGGTCGATGGATGTGAAGTTCGAAGGGGAAAATGTGGTCAGGCATTTAGACATGATGACTCATAACCACGCGTCAAAACCCGGAAATACGCCTCCTTGGGCTTATACCGACGCGATAGCGACGGCGCCCATTGAGCGTTGCAAGAAAGAAATTGCCGGGAAAAACAAGGCTTGTGAGGGACTGAATACCAAAGCGGCACAGTGTGACGACAAGGGCTGTACGTCCGCCAAAAAGTGTTTGCTGGTGTCTAAGAAGCAGGCGGATTCCAAGGCGCAGAACAGTCAAGTGGCCTGTTGTCCTGGCGAAACCGGCCACCACCTCGTTGAAGCCCATAGTTTTACAGTGCCGGGAACTGATCGCCAAACGCCTCTTCCTCAATTCCCCAATTACGACGAAAAAGATGCACCGTGCATTTGCGTGCAATGCCCTCAAGGCGGAAACGGACGCTATGAAGGTGATCATGGCTTCATGCATGCAGCCCAGGGCAAACTGGAACAGGCAGCCATAGAGAGAGCGTCGCCCAGTCAAAAGGATTACGCCTGGAACTACGGCCAGTCCCGTTCAGCGGGCGTGCGGGCGCTTCAGCAGACCTTTCCAAAGTCGAAATGCTCAAAGAAATGTCTGGAAGCGCAGTTAGACGCCTATCACAAGGATACGTTAGGTGTCAGTGACAAAACCCCAGTGCGGACCCACACACCCAACCTTCAAGACAATCAGAAAGCGCTGGCTCACGAAATGATCCCAGAGGTCACTATCAGTGCCTGGTAGATCAATTGGAGCAGAAACGACATGACTCAAACATTGGATTGGACGCTGAGCCGAGTAGCTGTTTTCGATAAGAACCGCGTTTACGTGCTCGCCTACTCCAAACGCGAGCCCGGTACTCGAGTTTTTCGCTGGACCGGAGAATGGGACAACTATTACGTTCAAGCGATTTGCGCCGGTATATGCGCAGTTCGCGGCGCGCCTCCCGAAATTCTGACGCTATGCGCCAATGGTAGCGTCCATCGCGCTGCGCCTGACGGGCAAGCCTACGAGGATATAGTCGAAGAAAAACCCAGTAAGCACGGCCTGCTGCGCGACATACGCCCTATCGGTGGGAGTGTCTATGCCACAGGCTTCGGCCGCCAAGTCTATATTCGAAAGGACAGAGTCTGGCAGCGCTGCGATCAAGGCGTGGTCGAAGATCCTACCGCTGATAGCCTCAGTGGCTTCGAATCCATCGACGGCTTTGGTGAAGATGAAATCTATGCCACCGGCAATCGGGGCGAGATCTGGTACCGCCGGCATGGCGTCTGGCAGCAAAGCGAAAGTCCGACCAACATCATTCTGGAAAACGTTCTCTGCGCACCCGATGGAGTGGTTTACATCTCAGGCCAGTTGGGCATCGTCATACGAGGTCGTCTCGACCGCTGGGAGCTCATTGAGCATGAGCTCACCGAAGACACATTCTGGGACATGGCCTGGTTCAATGATCAACTCTGGCTTTCAACCACCACAGCACTCTACACGCTACAAGGTGACAAGCTGGAGAGGGTCGAGACAGGACTTCCCGGCGATCAGACCTTCAGATACTTAGACGCTAATGAGCAGTGTCTATGGTCATCCGGTGAACGACACCTTGCAGCTTTTGACGGAACGAATTGGACACGCATACCCAGTCCTTAAGACGAACGTAGAGAAGTACATGGAAAGTTTGTCACCGATTCTGGACCAACACACCGAAGAGGCCAGTTTTCTCGCTGCCCTGCGCGACTATGCCATGCGTGCACCACATTACGATCTGGAGCACATAGACACACTCGACAGCCGCATCGACGCCCACCTCGACGGCCTTCGAATCGCCGGCACCACTGGCCTGGAAACCCTCCTGACCCAACTCGGCCCGCACGCCATCGGCGAGATGTTCGCCAGTGCGGTACTGGCCTTCGAGGCGGGTAACGTGCAGGTATTGTCACGGCTCAGCGAGCACTTGCGCAGTGCCGTGGAAACGGAGCGCGGTTATCTGATGGCCTTGGGTTGGCTCGACTGGGAGTGGATATCGCCCTGGATCGACCGCATGCTCGCCGCCCCTGAACCCCTGTTCCACCGCCTCGGCCTGGCTGCCTGCGGCATGCACCGCCACGACCCTGGCCCTGCCCTGCTTACCGGACTTTCCCACGCCGACCCAAGCGTGCTGGCACGTGCCGCCCGCACTGCCGGCGAGCTGCGTCGTCGTGACCTGATGCCGGCAATTCGTGCCCACCGTCTACACGCGGATCCAGCCACGCGCTTCTGGGCCAACTGGACCACCGCACAGATGGGCGATGAGCACGCCCTGGAACCGCTGCGCCAGTTCGCCGAGCAACCAGGCGAGTTCCAGTACCGAGCGCTCTGCGTATTGCTGGCCTGGCAAAAGCGTGAAAACAGCATCGCCTGGATACGCCAATTGATAGAGCACCCTGAGCAGCAGCGCATCGGCATCCAGGCCACCGGGCTGCTGGGCGACCCGTTCAGCGTGCCCTGGTTGATCCAGCAGATGAGCGACCTGTCTCATGCCCGCGTCGCCGGCGAAGCCTTCAGTCTGATCACTGGCGCTGACCTGGCGCTGCTCGACCTGGAATTGCAGGACCTGCCGGATTTCGATGCCGGCCCGAACGACGATCCTGAGGACGCTAATGTCGCCATGGACCCCGATGAAAACCTGCCCTGGCCCGACCCGCAGTTGATCGCAGCCTGGTGGCAGGCCCATGGAGGCGATTTCCAGGCGGGCATGGGCTATGTGCTGGGGCTACAGCAGAGCGAGAACAGTTACCGGCGCGCCCTTGTCCAGGGCCAGCAACGCCAGCGTATTGCGGCCGCCTTCGGCGTTGCTCGCTGGCGACCGAACGAAGTGCTGTTCCCCACCAGCGCGCCCGCCTGGCGGCAAAAGATGTTGTTGGGGGAGCCAGCGTCGCTCGTTCGGCGCCTCTGAGGTTTTGCCAAAACAGAATGCAGCCCCTAAGCCAGGCAGTATGGCTTGATCAGCACGGAGCCAGCGTTTGGCATGCAGGGTTCTTCATGACTACGGAGACTGGCTGCGCCCCCTGCGCTGCAATGTGAACGATGAACAATCACGTGTTGGACGGTGATTGCGGCGTATCAGGATTGAGTTGCTGACGCCTGAATTGCCCTGGAGGCTGGCCGTGGATCTGGCGGAAGCGTCGCGAAAAATAAGCCTCGTCAGCGAAACCGCACAACCTTGCCACCTCCCCCACCGGTCGTGTCCCATTGAGCAAATAATTGCGTGCCGCGTGCATCCTGCGCTCGAGCACCAGCTCAGTGAAGGTCTTGCCGATTTCCTTGCGCAACCAGTGCGTCAGGTACGTCGGTGACAGGTAAGTCGCAGCAGCCACCTTGATCAGGTTGAGGTCGGGGTCGGCAATGTTCTTGCGCAAGTATTCGGACATCCTGCTCAGCGCATCGCGTCGGCTGACTTCGGCGGCATTCTCTTCGGCCAACCGTTTGAGCGGCTCGGCATACAAGGCACAAACGCTCCCCACCAGTTGCAGCAACAACCCCTTGAGCATCTCGCGAGTGCCGAACTGACGGTTTTCATCGAGCACGCGCATCTGTTCGATCAGGGCACAGACTTTGCTGAAATCTTCATCGGCCAGAATGAAATCCAGATGCTCCTGAAAGCGGAACGGCGACAACTCGGGTGCCAGCAGAATCGAGACTTCCTCCAGGTCCATCGGGTCGCACTGCAAATGCGGCAACAGGAAGGTCTGGGAAAAGTTGATCACCATGAAATTGCTGTCGGCCGGATGCGGAATCACGTGCACGCGATGCGGCAGGATGAAGGCCAGCGTGTTGCGCGGAAACGGCCGCTCGACGTTGCCGATGTGCTGCACGGTATCGCCACCGAGGTTGACCTGGATCTGGAAATACTCATGGCGATGCGGGCTGGTTTCGGCGCGCCGGCCCTTTTTGTCGCGGATGTAAAAGTCCGTCAATTCGCTGCGTTGCTGCATGACGTAAGTGGGTACTCGACTCGGTGACGACATCGCCTGAGGATCCTCGACAGGTACATGGACAGGTTGTCGTCGCGCCGCGACGCAGGCGGCGACCGCAGTGATTGTGAAGGCAGACACCGCTGGCTTCAACATGTCATAGGATGACAACGAAACACAGAGAATTAATTGTATCCGTGTGTGATGTGTCGCCTGTCCAAAAAACTACGAGCACACAAAAATATTTAATCTTTTAAAAACATATATTTACGAAGCGAATAACGCATAACGAAGGAAATGAGCCGATTTGATTTCTCTTGGACACCTGCATTAATCGCCTTTTACAGGAGAAAAAACGATCTAACGCCTCCGTTGATTTTGAGAGGTTGTACGACCACTGTAACAACCAATGCAGCCCGACCCTTCCAAAAACAATCAAAAGGTGCGCTCGTGATGAACCTGCTTTTTTCCCTCGCCAACCCTCCCCCGACCGAGCCAGTCCGAAGGCGTATCTGAGCGCCTGACAGTAGCTGTCCGCGCCCTCATTCAAGTAGCGATTGCCCTGCCCCGGCACTGGGGGCATCGGCTTCGGCTGCGCGCGAACATCTCGATTCTCCTAACAATAAAAAGGTCTACTCATGTCGAATTCGCAAACCTCCCCGTCCACCGCGCCGTCGGTGAGCGCCGGCGCCCGGGACGCCCTGTTGCCTCAGCGACTACCGACGCGGCGGCGCTGGTTCATGCTGTCATTGCTGCTGATTGCGACCATCATCAACTACATCGACCGCGTAAATATCTCGATTGCCGCACCGTTCATGGCCAAGGACCTGGGCCTGGACAAGATCGAAATGGGCCTGATTTTTTCCGCGTTTGCCTGGACCTACGCACTCGCTCTGGTCCCCGCCGGGTTCATCGCCGATCGCTTCGGTTCCCGGTTCACCTACGGGGTGTCGCTGATCAGTTGGTCGACGGTCACCGTGTGCCAAGGCTTTGCCACTGGGTTCGCTTCGCTGTTCGGGCTGCGCCTGGCTGTCGGCGCCATGGAAGCTCCAGCGTTTCCGGCCAACAGCCGAGCGGTCACGGTGTGGTTCCCGGCCCGCGAACGGGGCCTGGCCAGCAGCATTTACGTGTGCGGCCAGTATCTGGGCACGGCATTGTTTACCGGCATGCTGTTATGGCTGGCCACGACCTATGACTGGCGCCATGTTTTCTACAGCACCGGGATACTCGGCATTGTGTTTGGTGTGATCTGGCTCTACGTGTACCGCGATCCGCTGAGCTGCAAGAACGTCAGCCAGGAAGAACTGAAGTACATCGAAGCCGGCGGTGGACTGGTCAAGAGCAGTCAGGAGCGCACCCGGTTCAACTGGCGGCAGATCGCCGAGCTGTTCAGCTATCGGCAGATCTGGGCGATTTGCATCGGCAAGTTCGCCAGCACCTCGGCGTTGTACTTCTTCCTGACCTGGTTCCCGACGTATCTGATCGAAGAACGCAAGCTGACCATGATCAAGGCCGGGGTCTTCGCCGTGCTGCCGTTCGTAGGTGCAACGGTCGGCATTCTGCTGGCCGGCATCGTCTCCGACTTGCTGATCCGTCGTGGTTACTCAATGTCCTTCGCTCGCAAGTTGCCATTGGTGGTCGGCTCGATGCTGGGTATGTCGATCGTGCTGGTGAATTTCACCGACTCGAACGTGATCTGCATTGCCGTGCTGACCATTGCTTTCTTCGCCCAGGGTATCGCCTCCTCGTCGTGGGCGGCGGTGTCGGAAGTCGCGCCGAAGGAGTTGATCGGATTGACCGGCGGGGTCACCAGCCTGGCTGCCAACATCGGCGGGATCGTCACCCCGATTGTGATTGGCGGAATCGTCCACGCAACAGGCTCGTTTGCCTACGCCTTCTGGTTCATTGGCGGCGTGGCGCTGATGGGGACCTTGTCCTATTCGTTGCTGCTCGGTCGCTTGTATCGCATCGAACTCAAGGCGCGCTGAGCCAAGAAACCGTTTTTCTCCAACACGAGGCGGCTTTCGTCCAACTTTGCAAAAGATTGCCGCCGTACGCTGACGCTTCAAACAGGACGACTACAAAAATGACGATGACCGAGTACGTGTTTACCCCGGACCTGCCCGTGACCTTGCCAGTCGTGGGCAGCCAGCAACGCTTTCCCGTTGGCCGGGTATTTTGCGTCGGCCGCAACTACCCTTGGCCAGACACCCAAGGCCAGTCCCGCCAGCCGCCGGTGTTCTTCATGAAACCGGCGAGCAACGTGGTGGATGCGGCGGGTGAAGTGACTTTCCCGCCGTTGACCGAAGAGTTTGTCCACGAAATCGAATTGGTCGTGGCCATCGGCGAAGGCGGCGCCAATATTCCGGAGAGTCAGGCGCTGGCCTATGTCTGGGGCTATGCCGTCGGCCTTGACCTGACCCGCCGTGATGTCCAGCGTGCGGCCAAAAGCGATGGTTTGCCGTGGGAAGGCGCCAAGGTGTTCGACGGCGCCGCGCCGATGACCGCCATCGTGCCGGTGACTCGCGCCGGACACCCGGACGGTGATTTGTGGCTGAACGTCAACGGCGAAGAGCGCCAACGCGACAGCCTCGACAGCCAGATCTGGTCGGTCAGTGAAGTCATCAGCCGCATCTCGCAATCGGTAGCGCTCCGGGCCGGTGACTTGATCATGACCGGCAGCCCGGCGGGCGTAGATGTGCTGCAACCGGGCGACATCATCAATGCCGGGATCGACGGCATCGGCCAACTGGAAATGCGCGTCGGTCAGCGACCTTGAACCCGACGTACGCTCTCGTGAATTGAAAAAAGGAGATAACAATATGTCCAGTCCTTTGAAAGTGGCCCTGGTCACCGGCGCCGGCAGCGGAATCGGCCGCGCCGTGGCGCTGGCTCTGATGGCAGACGGATTCACCCTGGTGTTGGCCGGTCGCCGAGCGGAGCCTTTGCAGGCCTTGGTCGAATTGGCGCTCAGCGAAGGACACGAAGCGTTGGCGGTGACCACTGATGTGCGCGACCCGATCAGTGTCGATGCGCTGTTTGCCACCATCACCGAGGTATACGGACGCCTCGACGTGGTGTTCAACAACGCCGGGGTCAACGCCCCTGCAGTGCCGCTCGATGAGCTGACGTTCGAGCAGTGGCGAAACGTGATCGACACCAACCTCAACGGCGTTTTCCTCTGCGCCCGTGGTGCCTTCGCACTGATGCGCCGGCAACAGCCACAGGGCGGACGCATCATCAATAACGGCTCGATCTCGGCGCATACCCCACGCCCCTTCAGCAGCGCCTACACCGCCAGCAAACATGCGGTGCTGGGGCTGACCAAATCCCTGGCCCTGGACGGGCGCGAATTCAACATCGCCTGCAGCCAGATCGACATCGGCAACGCCTTGACCGAAATGTCGGTGCGCATGACCAAAGGCGTGCGCCAGGCCAACGGCACCATCGCCGTGGAGCCGATGGTGGACGTCAAACATGTGGCCGATGCCGTGCGTTACATCGCCGGTCTGCCGCTGGAAGCGAACGTCCTGAACATGACCGTCATGGCCAGTGCCATGCCGTTTGCCGGTCGCGGTTAAACCGGCCTTCTTAATTCCGCTACACGAGGTTTACATGAAGTCAGAAGTCTTGCAGCTCAGCCCGATCCTGATCCCTGAAATCAACGCGCGGCTTGATGAGCTGTTTACCGTCAGACGTTACTTCCAGCAGGCCGACAAGCAGGCTTATTTGCAGGAACACGGTGCGAACATTCGCGGGGTGATCACCGGCGGGCATACCGGGATCAGCCAGGCGCTGATGGCGCAACTACCGAAACTGGAAGTGGTGGCGGTCAACGGCGTGGGTACCGATGCGGTGGATCTGGCTTACGCCCGGGATCGCGGAATCCGCGTAACGGCAACCATCGGAGCGCTGACCGAAGACGTCGCCGACCTGGCCATCGGATTGTTGATTGCCGTGTGCCGGGGTCTGTGCACCAGTGATCGTTATGTGCGTTCGGGCCAATGGCCCCATAGCCCGACGCCGTTGGCTCCGTTGCCGTTGGCACGTCAGGTGTCGGGCATGCGCATCGGCATCGTCGGCATGGGCCGGGTCGGCCGTGCCGTGGCGACCCGGGCCGCGGCGTTCGGCTGCCCGATCAGTTACACCGATCTGCAGCCGATGAGCGATGTGAACCACACGTTCATCGCCGATCTGAAGCAGCTGGCCAGCAACAGTGATGCACTGATTCTCGCGGCCGCTGCCGACAAGGCTGAAGCCATCATCAATGCCGAGGTGCTGCACGCACTGGGCAAGGACGGGTATCTGATCAACGTGGCGCGCGGCAAGCTGGTCAACGAGGTCGATCTGGTGACGGCACTGGCCGCTGGAGAGATCGCAGGTGCGGCACTGGATGTGTTTGTCGATGAACCGAACGTCCCCGAGACACTGTTTGCCAACGAGAACGTGGTGCTGCAGCCCCATCGCGCGAGTGCGACGCTGCAGACTCGCACGCGAATGGGAGAGATGGTGGTGGCAAGCCTGGTGGACAGTTTCGCCGGGAGAATACCGCAAGGGTCTGTGACTGACTGAACGTTGGCCGCCGAGGAGACGTTGCGTCCCCTCGGCGGTTCGGTGTCAGGTAAACAGCCACGTCGACGCCCACTAAAGCAGCACGCTATGGCCTACGGCTAAAGCTCTGTGGTTTGGTGAACGTCGAGAGGACGAGGTGGCGTCCTATCCACCAGGCTTGCTTGCTTATCGGCTGGTTCAGTTTTCCCCGTATGGTCAGGACGGATCTTGAACCAGATGGAGTACATCGCTGGCAGGAACACCAGCGTCATGATGGTTCCGACGAACGTGCCTCCGATCAGCGTGTAGGCCAGCGTCCCCCAGAAGACGGAGTGTGTCAGGGGAATGAATGCCAGGATCGCCGCCAGCGCTGTCAGCAGTACCGGGCGGGCACGTTGGACCGTGGCTTCGACCACCGCGTGAAACGGATCCAGCCCTTCTTGGGCGTTGTGATGGATTTGCCCAATCAGAATCAGCGTATTGCGCATCAAAATGCCTGAAAGGGCGATTAGACCTACCAGAGCGTTGATACCAAACGGCTGCTGGAAGATAAGCAGTGTCGGCACCACACCAATCAACCCCAGTGGCGAGGTGAGGAACACCATGACCATCGCCGAGATCGAACGTACCTGCAGAATAATGATCAGCAGCGTCATGGCAATCATGATCGGGAACAGCGGCAACATCGCTTTACCGGCTTTACCCGACTCCTCGATTGCACCCGCCTGCTCGATCCGGTACCCGTCAGGCAGCTGGTCGATGACCGGCTGCAGCTCTTTCATGATCACGCTCGAGACGTCCGGTGGCTGCAAGCCTTCGGCAATGTCACCGCGCACGGTAATGGTCGGCGTGCGGTCACGACGTCGGAGGATCGGATCCTCCATACGAACATCGACCTCTCCCACCTGAGACAGCGGAATCCGCTGACCCGCCGTGCCCACCAGCGTAAAACCTTCTATCTTGGCGGGATCGAGCCGGATATCACCCGCTGCGCGACCGACCACCTGCACCGAGCGAATGTCCTCACGAACTGCGGTGATCGGTACTCCGGTCAACAGGAATTGCAGTTGCTGCGCGACTGAGTTTGACGTCAACCCCACCGCCTCCAAGCGATCCTGATCCAGGGCGAAATGCAGCGTCGGCGTCAGTGGCCCCCAGTCAGTGTTGACGGTTCTCATCATCGGGCTCGACTGCATCACGTCCAGCACCTGGCCCGCGATCTCGCGCAATTTTGACGGATCAGGCCCCATCACCCGATAGGCAACAGGGAACGGCGAATATGGACCAAACACAAGCTGAGTCACCCTGACACGCGCTTCTGGGGCAAGTCCCTCAGCAGCGGCTTCGCGGAGACGGAACTTGAGGGCCTCGCGCTCCTCCTGGCTGTCCGTCAGCACCACAATCTTCGCAAACGATGGATCAGGGAGTTCCGGCGCCATCGCCAGATAGAAACGCGGCGCGCCTTGCCCGATATAGGCCGTGACGATTTTTGCCTCACCCTGCTTTTGCAGCCAGGCCTCTATCTTGGCGGTGGTGGCGCTGGTCTGCTCAATGGAGGTTCCATAAGGCATTTGCACTTCAATCAATACCTCTGGACGGTCCGAGGTAGGGAAGAACTGTTTCTTGACCAGGCTCATGCCGAGAATCGCCACGCCAAACATTGCGATAACAGTACCGGCTACCAGCCATTTGCGAGCGATGACACGCGTCAACACCTGGCGGAAGCGGTTGTAATTTCGGGTGTTGTAGATGGCCGCATGACCACCCTCCACCTTCTTGATGTTCGGCAACATCTTCACACCCAGGTACGGGGTAAAAGCTACCGCAACCACCCAGGAGGCAATCAGGGCAATGCCCACGATCCAGAACATGTTGCTGGTGTACTCGCCGGCTGTCGACTGCGCGAAACCGTTGGGCATAAAGCCGATAGCCGTCACCAGCGTACCGGAAAGCATCGGTGCGGCCGTATGACTCCAGGCATACGCGGAAGCTTTGATGCGGTCGTAGCCCTCCTCCATTTTCACCACCATCATTTCGATAGCAATGATGGCGTCGTCCACCAACAGTCCGAGCGCCAGAATCAACGAGCCAAGGGTGATACGGTCAAAGTTCTTTCCAGTGGCCGCCATCACCACAAACACCACCGCCAACGTCAACGGCACAGCCGCAGCGACCACAACGCCTACACGCCAGCCCATGCTGAGAAAGCAGACAAGCATCACCACAAGCAGCGCGACGAAAAACTTGACCATGAACTCGCCGACGGCCGAACTGATATTTACAGATTGATCGGTGACCTTGGAGAGCGTCATGCCCAACGGCATGCCTTCATTGATCTTGACCGTCTCCGCGTCCAACGCCTTGCCCAGGTCAAGACCGTTCCAACCCTCACGCATCACGATCCCCAGCAACAAGGCCTCTTCACCGTTATTACGCACGAGAAAGGTTGCCGGATCTTCATAACCACGTTCGATCGTCGCCACGTCCGAGAGCTTCAGCGTCCGCCCCTGAACCGCAATGGGTGTGTCACGAATCTTCTGCACCTTGTCGAAGGCGCCATCCAGCCGAAGAAAAACCTGCGGCCCGTCGCTTTCGATCGAGCCGGCAGGCGTGAGCACGTTCTGATTATTCAGCGCGGCAAAGATGTCCTGAGGCGATACGCCCAAGGTGGCCAGCCGATCATGGGAAAAGGAAACAAAGATGCGCTCGGGTTGCTCCCCAATAATGTTGACCTTCTTCACGCCCGGAACATGCAACAGTTGTTGACGCAACGACTCTGCATCACGCACCAACAGTCGCTGCGGTTCGCCTTTGGCTTTCAGGGCGAACAGTGCAAATGTCACGTCCGAAAACTCGTCGTTGACCATTGGCCCGATGACACCCGCCGGCAGCTTCCTGGCCTCATCGTCGAGCTTTTTACGCGCCTGATAGAACTCCTCCTGCACTTGCGAGGGCGGCGTGCTATCGCGCAGTGACACCATGGTGAAGGCGAGGCCAGGACGGGTGTAGGTTTCCGTGCGGTCGTACCATTTCAGTTCTTGCAGGCGTTTTTCAAGTGGCTCTGCTACCTGATCCTGCATCTCCTGCGCCGTGGCGCCCGGCCACGCGGTAATGACCGTCAACTGCTTGACCGTAAACGGAGGATCTTCCGCACGCCCCAGCTGGAAGAACGACAGGATGCCCGCAACGGCGATCAGGAAGATCAGAAACACCGTGATGGAGCGCTCGCGAACAGCGATCGCGGAGAGATTGAAGCGCCCCTCGCTCATGGATGACTCCCTGCGACCTTGACGCCATCCGGTTGAGCCAGCCTCACCTCCTCACCATCGCGCAGCAGATGCGCGCCTAACGCTACAATCTGCTCGCCGACCTTGAGATCGCCTGCGACTCGCGCTGCGTCGTCGCTCAAGCCCAGGACTTGAACAGGTCGCCAGGCCACCTTCGCCGGTGTACCGGCGATGACCCACACACCAGTGCCTTGGCCCGGGTCATAAACGGCAGCGATCGGTACTTGCAGCCCCTGCCCTTGCGTGGTGCCTTCAGCGATCCGAAGCGTGACGGTCGAACCTAGCGGTGCATTGGCCAGCGCCCCCTCAAGCACATACCGCGCCTCGAAGGTGCGTGTCATTCGGTCGGCCGAGTCAGAAAGCAGCCTCAGCTTCGCTGTAACAGCACCCGTGGTATTGCCATAAAGCGTCGCCTGCGCGGTGGATCCTGCTGCGGGGCGTAGCGTCTCGGGCAGATGCACGATGGCTTCACGTTGCCCTGCCCGCGCCAGTCGAACCACGGGCTGTCCCGGGCTGACGACTTGTCCGGGCTCGGCGAGCGTCTCCACCACTACGCCGTCGGAATCCGCAAACAGCACCGCATAACCAGAAGCATTGCGGGCTACATCAGCCTGCGCTTCAGCGGCGCTGAGCTGCGCCTTTGCGGTATCCGCTGCGGCTTTGATCTGGTCGTAAGCCGATGCGGAAATAGCGCCTGCGGCGACCAGGTCGCGATATCGCGCCTCGTCATCTGCAGTCTGCTTGGCTCGGGCCCGAGCGGCGATGACCGACTCTTGCTGTGCTCGCGCCTGCAACCCCAGGTCGATTGGGTCGAGACGCATGAGTGGCTGACCGCGCTTAACGGTCTGACCGGTGTCAACCAGACGCTCAAGCACCTTGCCTGATACCCGGAAGCCCAGGTCGCCCTGGACGCGGGCAGCCACGACGCCCGTGAAAGAACGTGAGACGTCGGACGAACCCTGAACCGCAGAGGACCTCACCAGAGGGGCATGCGTACGTGGATCTTCAACGGTGGATGAGTCGCCACACGCCGTCAGGACGAGAGGCAACAAGCAAGCGGCAATGGGGACAGGTCGAAGCCGGCGCATAGGTTCCCTTACTTAAACAAATAGGACTGGCGCTTCATTCTCAGTCTAGTGACCATACCTGTCAATGGTCACGAATCATGAAGTACCGAACCCCATGATCTCAGCACTAGTATTGCCGAATACTGCTGGCCAACCTCGAGCTCAGCCCAAAGAGCGTCGATTGACAGATAGTGACCATAACGTAATATAGTCACAAACATCCTCGATTGAAGGTACCTCAATGCCTCCCCTCCGCCCCATTGCTCTCTTGGTGAGTGCCAGCTTGATGACAGGTTGCGCGGTCGGTCCGGACTATCACCGTCCGGACGCCCCGCTGTCGGACCATTACTTGGGGCAGTCTTCTGTCGAACAGAGGCCTGGGGCGACGCCGGCCAGTCTTGTCGCCTGGTGGGAAGGCTTTGGTGATCCGCTGTTAGCCGACTTCGTCTCCAAGGCACTTGAGCAGAACCTGGATCTGGCGCAGGCGTCGGCGCGAGTCACGCAGGCGCGGGCCGGACTGGGCGCCGCAAATGCCGCTTTACTGCCCTCGGGGAACATCAGCGGACAGGCCGCGCGCTCCTACCAGTCAATCGAGACGCCGCTCGGCCAGGTGTTGAACTCAACGCCTGGCTATGACCGGTACGGAAGTTCCTACGAGGCCAACCTCGATGCCAGCTGGGAGGTAGATGTCTTTGGCGGATTGCGCCGCGGACGCGAGGCTGCTCTGGCCGAGTACCAGGCTTCCCAGGCGGGCGTCGCTGCCACACGATTGGCCGTCGCTGCACAGACCGCCGATATCTACATCACTATCCGCGGACTGCAGACCCGGCTGGACATTGCGAACCGACAAGTCAAAACACAGCAGGAGCTACTAGAGAAAGTCCAATTGCTCTACAGCAAGGGGCTCGCCGCCAACTATCAGGTTCGCCAGGCCGAAGGGGCGCTATCGCAGGTCCAGGCGACAGTGCCGGTCCTGCAGACCGGTCTGGATGCTGCCATGAATGCGCTGGATGTCATGCTCGGCGCGCCGCCAGGCACTCACCGCACACAACTGGCAAGTGCGGGGAGCATTCCTGTAGCGCCGCAATTAAAGGCGATGGGAACGCCGGCCGATTTGCTGCGCCGCAGGCCAGACCTCATTGTGGCTGAGCGCCGTCTTGCGGCCTCAAACGCACGCATCGGGGAGGCGATTGCTGAGTACTACCCGAAATTCTCCCTCAGCGCATTGCTGGGTAGTGCTACGGCTGTATCCGCAGGCAATCTTTTCACCAGCGGCGCCAGCCAGTCAGCGGGCGTACTGGGCCTGCACTGGAGACTCTTCGACTTCGGTCGCATAAACGCCCAAATCGACCAAGCCAAGGGACAGGAAGCCGAAACCCTGGCCGCTTACCGTCAGTCCGTGCTGCGCGCCACCGAGGATGTGGAGAACGCGCTCTCCTCACTGGTGAATCGGGAAGCTCAAGCAACCACCCTCACCGGGGGAGAGGCGTCTCTGACACAGGCTCGCCAATCGTCGTTCATTGCCTATGAGAAAGGCACGGCCAGCCTGATCGACGTCCTGCACGCCGACGAGACGATGCTGCAGGCTTCCGATGCCCGGGCACAAGCACGAACGGAATCAGCACGGGCGGCGGTCGCGGCATTCAAGGCGCTCGGTGGTGGCTGGCAGCCTCCTGAAGCCCAGCCTGTTGCGACACGATGATTTAACCAGGTGATGTAGCACTTGATGCACGCACCTCCCCCCTCTTTCAGCTACTACCCAATCCGAGAGTGGGTTCGCTCACCGACTGACGCGGTCAGCAGCCAATTGCTCAATAGAAACCAACCGGAGTAAAGCGAAATGAAGTCGAACGAAAATTCCTGGGTGCTCATCACCGGCGCATCAAGCGGATTTGGCGAGGAGTTTGCCCGGCAATATGCAGCGCAGGGAAAATCGCTCGTTCTGGTAGCAAGAAGGCTGAGTAAGCTCGAAGCGCTATCGGCGCAGTTGCGCGAACGCTTCGGCGTTGATGTGATCGTCGAACAAGTAGACCTGTCCTCGATCCCGGCGATCATCGGACTGCATGAGCGACTCAGCGAACGCAATATAGTGATCGATGTGCTCATCAACAATGCGGGTCATGGATTGCAGGGGCCTTTCCTGGATCAACCTCTGGATGAGTCCCTGACCATGATTGATTTGGATATCGCCAGCCTGACAGCCCTGACACGCCTTTTCGCGGCCGACATGCGAGCCCGCAAACGTGGGCACATCCTGATGGTCGCCAGCTTGCTGTCCTTCCAGGGCGTGAAGAATTTCGCCGTTTACTCTGCCGCGAAAGCCTATGTTCTTCGCTTCTCTGATGCGCTTCATCGCGAACTGAAAAATGACGGCGTCGTCGTTACCGCACTGTGCCCAGGAATGTCGGATACCGGATTTGCAGAAAGCGCCAAGCAAAAGATCACGCCGGTCTTGAAAAGGGTGATGATGCAGCCCCAACCCGTCGTGCGTGCAGGAATCCGTGCACTGCAAGCCGGACGCATGAGTGTGGTGCCGGGTTTTGGCAACAAGGCCATTACTGTCTTGACTTGGGCCACGCCTCGTCGGTTTCATCAGGGCCTTATGGCGCAGGTGATGGGAGTCTGAGGGGGCGACAAAGAGGCCTTTTACCTCAGGGGAAAGGCCCGAGATGTGTTCCTAAAGGTCGGGAGGCAACGCGTGCTCCCGACAGGACATTCATCGTGTAACAGCACTCAATTAGAAGCGGTAACTCACAGACGTACCGAGCCCGTTTGCACTGTTCTTAAATTTGGCACTGTATGCACCTCTATTCGCAGAGGCGTCGTTGATCCGCACGCTCTCCTCCCATAGGTAGGAATAAGCAACATCGATCGTGACATTGTCCGCCGGAGTCCAGCCAGCACCGAAGCTGATAACCTTCCGGTCACCCGTAGGAATACGTGGTCCACGGTTGGTGTTGTTGGTGGGAGACTGGTCGACCGAGAAGCCTGCGCGAAGTACCCATTGGCTGTTCAATTTGTACGCCGTGCCGATAGCGTGAGCCCACGTATCATGCCAGTTCTGTTCTTCGGTAATCGTGCCCAGCGAGCCGCTCAACAAAGGGGGTAAACCCGTGTTCTCGATGGTTAATTCTTTAAAGCGACTCCAACGTGTCCAGGTACTCCCCAAATATAGAGTCCAGTCATTATTGAGCTGATGAGTCACCGAGAAATCCACTGACTCTGGGGTATCCACATCCAGTGAAGCGTCATAACTCCGACCGCTGACCCCCAACACGCTAAAGATGCCGTCGGTGACCTTGGTCTTGGCGTCCAAGTGGTAACTGACCTTGGAATGGTAAGTCATGCCCAAGCGAGTTTGGTCTGTAGCCTGCACCAGGATACCGGCGTTGAAACCGAGGGCCGTGTCATCGCCCGTGCTTTTGAGTTTTCCGTCATTGCGACCTGGGCTAAGTGGATTGGGCACCATCCCGGACAGCTCACCGGTGATGCGGTTGATAGTCGGACCGAACCCGATCGAAACTTTGTCGTTAAAGGCATAGCTGATGGTGGGCTGGAACGTAAGGGTCGTGACCTCACTTTTGTTGGCGTAGTAACGCCCGGCAAAATCGCTGCCGTAGTCAGTCATCAGACCGAAAGGTACATAAAAACCTACACCGAACACCCAATGCTCATCGATGGGTTTGACGTAGTAACCCATAGGCACTGTGGTGGTTGGCACCATGTCGCCGTCTTCCTGGCCTCCGAATGTACTGCGGGTTTGGCTTATGTCGGTCTTCGCGAATAGAGTCGCCGCGCCCACGCTGACCTGCTCTCTTTTCAATCGAGACATACCCGCCGGATTACCGAAGACCGTGCTCGCATCTTCAGCGGATGAGGAGCGCCCGGCAAACCCGGACCCCATCCCACTGACGCTTTGTTCATTGAGAGCGAAACCGCTTGCAAACACATTTGAAGATGCGAGCACGACAGCGAGGCCAAATGGGCTCTTGAGCAACATTTTTTTCATTGTTTGAACTCTATGGGATCACTGAGATGAAGCAGTAGAAGTAACGGCTCACCATATTTATTCATGTGACCAATTCAGTCAACAGTCACAATGCGAATAAATGAAATGCCCTTCGACGACTGGAAGAAGGGCAAAGTGAAAAGCCGTTTTGGTGATGTGTCGCTTACACAGGCATGACGTAAAACCGTTAGCCGAAGGTCAAGGCATGAGGCTACGCAAAATGAGGTTGGCGGTGAGCGTGGGCGCCTCCTCGACATAATCGAGGTTGTACTGCAGGAGTAAAGGATTGACGAAAGGCCGCAAAGCCAGATGTATCGCTTCTACTGTTTCGTCCAGGGGAGTCTTGCGTTCAAATTCGCTGATCTCTCGCCCTTCCCGCACGATTTGCAACACGAAGCGTTTGATCTGTGCGTCATAAGCCTGCGTACTGGGCCAGCTTTCCGACGCCGCAAATGCTGCAATGTCATAGAGTTTTCGGTCGTTAAAGAACAGATTCACGCCTGTGGCGACCACAGTTTTGACCAATCGTCGAAAGCGTTCCGTCGGCGACAGGTCTTCTACATTGATCGCCTGCTCCACAGCCGCGACGATTTCTGCCAGACAATTTGCACAGATGGCTTCACCGATCGCCTGCTTGGAATCAAAAAATTTGTAGATGTAGGCCTTGGAAAACCCAATGGCCCTAGCCAGGTCGGAAACCGTGGTTTTGCCGTAGCCGTACTGACTGAAGTGTTCGTTGGCCGCCGCAACAATCTGATCTCGAATGTCGTGATCGGCTGGGCCACGGGGGCTGGGCGAAGCTGAAGATATTGATGGCTGATTCATGGGAACAGCTTACTCACCCAATCGCCGACTGACAACTTGTGACCGATAAGATATCTAGTCACGAATCGGCCATTTTGAACGACTTTTCCGAGCGCCCACAAACTTCATCACTTGAGCCGGTCGACAGTGGCTGCCTCGAAGAGTTGATGCAACAGATTGGCTAACCCTCCGTATGTCGAGACCAAGCACTGCAAAAGGAGTAAATTTTGAGAGTCCTTGCCCAAGTGGTGTCTATAATTTTTCAGATATCGGCCCCATTGGTCAGTGAATACAAATGCCCGCAGATGACGACTCGCTGCCCGGTTCTGAAATTCTCTTCGATGAAGCTGATTGTGGCTTACTGCCTACCGCAGAAAATGGCCAGATCGCACAGGTCAACCTCACCTTCTGCCGCTGGATTGGCTACCGCAGGAGTGAGCTGGTCGGTCGTCACATCCAAGACCTGATGAGCCCTGAAGGGAGGACGTTTCACAGGACGTACTGGGCGCCCCTTATGCAAATCCAGGGCGTGATCGCTGATGTCAAATTCGATCTCGTTCACTACAACGGACATTCAATTCCGATGATGCTCAGCGCCGTCCGTTGTGAGAGTTCTGCTGGCATATTTCATGAAATGACGCTGTTCAAAGCCGAAGATCGGCAAAGATACGAGCGTGAGCTGCTCCATGCCCGAATGCTCGCAGAAAGACATTTGGCAAAACACCTCAAGGATCAACGGGTGATGGATATCACCCAAGACAAGCTGCGCATCACTTACGCCGCGGCGGAAGACCGGGCCCTGTTCGCCGAGCAGCTTATCGGGATTGTCAGTCACGACCTGCGCAACCCATTGTCGGCGATAAAAATGGCAACAGAACTGCTGGGCCGCAGGGAGATGGATGCTAAGCAGGCACAAATCCTTGGCCACATCACCCACTCCGCAGAGCGCGCGCAGCGCCTGGTGGCCGATCTGCTGGATTTCACCTTGACGCAGGTCGGGCGAGGTATCGCAGTTCTGCCCAAACCCGTCGATCTACACGAACTGGTGGCCGACTGTCTGGACGAGTTGAGTCTGGCGTTCCCCGGGCATGAATTGACCCACCTGCGTTATGGGCAAGGTGACTTTACTGCCGACAGTGATCGACTCTATCAGCTCATCGGCAACCTGGTCGCCAATGCAGTGGCCTACGGTGCTGCCGATAGCGGAGTCACCGTTTCTTCGCGCATCGAAGATCCAGCGGTCATTATTACAGTCCACAACCTTGGCACACCCATACCACCTGAGTTGCTCAAGGACCTGTTCGAACCGATGATCCGCGGCAGTCATGACAATGCTGAACTTAGAAGTGTCGGGCTGGGTTTGTTCATTGTTCGTGAGATCGCCAGGGCGCACCACGGCGACGTGGCTGTAACGTCTTCTCTAACGAGCGGAACAACATTCACTGCAACCTTTCCTCGCACCATAAATTAGCTTGGGTTGACCTTCGCTCAACCCCGTCGCCCTCCTTTGCTAGCCGTCGATAGCGTGGTGTGTTGCTTGCCAATCTGGTCCGCGAAGACTGGTGCCCTTCAACGACAAAACGCCTACCAGTTTACTGTTTGCCCGCAAATTGCCCAATCGCTCAGGCTGGGAAAACACTGGAGTAAGCCGAACGGGATGGTGTCCTGCAGCCACGGCGCGCTCCTTGAGCACATGCAAATTAGCCAAGGTTACTGCGAGGTGCCGTCGTCGAGACTGGTTCGGGGAACGTAACTGCGAACGAAGGTGTCATCTGTATAGGCACCGTGGTGTCGCAATCCTGTTGGGATAGAGAGGTGGCTTTCATGAACAATATTATCTACATCGTCGGGGCAGTTGTGATTGTCCTGGTTATTCTGTCGTTTGTCGGCCTTGTATAGCCTTAGCTGCCAGCTGAGAACCGTCCTGATGGCGCCTGCCTGACAGGGTGTATTTATGTTGCTACCCCCTGCCCTCGCAACATCGCAATATCCCGCTTGGGGGGTACGCCAAACAGACGGCTGTATTCGCGGCTGAACTGCGACGGGCTTTCATAGCCGACCTGGTAGGCTGCGCTTGATACTTCCTGATGCTCGTTGAGCATCAATCGCCTCGCCTCGTTCAATCGCAACCACTTCTGGTACTGCAACGGGCTCATCGAGGTGAGCTGGCGGAAGTGGTGATGAAAGGTGGGCGTGCTCATCTGCACTCGCGCCGCAAGTTCTTCGACGCGAAGCGCCGAGGCGTAATTCAACTTCAGCCAGTCGATGGCTTTTGCGATGCGATAACCCTGGCCATCGACCGAGGTAATCTGCCGCAACCTGGCAGCCTGATCACTCTTCAAGAGACGATAGTGAATCTCGCGCTGAATCAAGGGCGCAAGCACAGGGATGGCTTCGGGTTCATCGAGTAGCGCCAGCAAGCGCTCGAACGACGCCAACATGGCAGGCGTTACTGAACCAATCCCGACACCTTTCACCACTGATCGATCACGGGTTGGCGGCAAGTCACCCTGCACTATCAGCTCAGCCAACATGCGCAGATCGAGCTTCAAAGTCAGCCCCAGGCATGGCTGCTCCGGGCTTGCCACCAGCACCTCAGAATTGGCGGGCAAGTCCAATGAGGTGATCAGAAATCGCGACGTGTCATACGGGTAGCCCTCGCCACCTACCCACAACTGTTTCTCACCTTGGGCGACGAGGATGATGCTTGGCTCGACCATGCAGACGACGGGCGGCGACGGATGTTCGCGCCTGAAAAAGCCCAGGCCCGCAATGGGCGTTCCGTAGTCACCTGGTTTCGGGATCTGCTCGCCAATGATCCGCACGAGCGTTTCTTGTGGCGACAGGTGTTGAGCAGTAGTCTCGTGTTTGATCGTCATGTTCGCCTTGTACCTCTTCGCTGAACTCTAACTCGCCCGCTTACGACCGTCCTGCAAAAAAACAGAGACTCATAGAATCAGGCAAGTAATCCAGCGCAATGCACTACAGGGAGTCTGGGCAGAGCCGGAAAATGTTCATCCGACAAAGCCATTGAGGACTCTCCCATGCTTGTACAAGCCTACGGTGCTCATGCGGGCGACAAGCCCCTTGAACCGTTGCAAATCATTCGCCGCACACCCGCCACCCATGACGTTCAGATCGATATTGCCTTTTGCGGCATCTGCCATTCGGACTTGCACCAAGTGCGCGCCGAGTGGGCGGGCACGCAATTTCCATGCGTACCGGGGCACGAAATTGTGGGTCGTGTATCGGCGGTCGGCGCGCATGTTGTGGATTTCAAAGTCGGCGATCTGGTCGGTGTCGGTTGCATCGTCGACAGCTGCAAACACTGTGAAGACTGTGCCACGGGGCTGGAAAACTATTGCGACGGCATGGTCGGCACCTACAACTTCCCGACCCCGGACGCACCTGGCTGGACGCTCGGCGGCTACTCACAAAACATCGTGGTGCATGAACGTTATGTTCTGCGTATTCGCCATCCCGAAGAACAACTGGCCGCCGTCGCACCACTGCTGTGTGCGGGCATCACCACCTACTCCCCACTCCGTCACTGGAACGCCGGGCCGGGCAAGAAAATCGGCGTGGTCGGCATTGGTGGCCTGGGCCACATGGGCATCAAGCTGGCCCACGCGATGGGCGCCCACGTTGTGGCGTTCACTACATCCGAATCCAAGCGCGAAGCGGCGAAGGAATTGGGCGCGGACGAAGTGGTGGTATCGCGCAACGCTGAGGAGATGGCCGCGCATGCCAAGAGCTTCGACTTCATCCTCAACACCGTCGCAGCCCCCCACGATCTCGATGCCTTCCAGGTTCTACTCAAGCGCGATGGTGCGCTGACCCTGGTCGGTGCGCCCGCCTCGCCGCATCCATCGCCCAATGTGTTCAACCTGATCATGAAACGACGAACGATTGCCGGCTCGATGATCGGCGGTATCCCCGAGACGCAGGAGATGCTGGATTTCTGCGCCGAGCACGGCATCGTCGCCGACATCGAGTTGGTCCAGGTCGATCAGATCAACGAATCCTATGAGCGGATGCTCAAGGGCGACGTCAAGTATCGCTTCGTGATCGACAACGCCACATTGGCTGGCTAAGCGAAAGGCGCCAGCGAATTACCACTCATCAAAAGGACTATTCAGTGAAAGGCATTTTGCTTGCCCTAGGGCTGCTTGTTACCTCTTTTTCTTCAACGGGAGCCGATCTGTCGAACGGCGCGGACAACTTCTACAAAAGCGAAAAAGTGACGGTAGAAAAGGTCACCTTCAAGAATCAATACGGCATGAAGGTGGTGGGCAATCTGTTCATCCTGAAGAACCTCAATCCTCAATCGAAGAATGCCGCGATCATTGTCGGTCATCCAATGGGGGCAGTGAAGGAGCAGAGTGCAAACCTCTACGCCACAAAAATGGCCGAGCAGGGATTTGTCACACTGTCGCTGGACTTGTCCTTCTGGGGTGAAAGTGAAGGCACGCCTCGCCAGGCCGTTTCGCCTGATATCTACGCCGAAGACTTCAGTGCCGCCGTGGACTTTCTCGGCTCTCGCCCATTGGTCGACCGTGAACGTATCGGCGTCATCGGTATTTGCGGCAGTGGCAGCTTCGCCATCAGTGCGGCCAAGATCGATCCGCGCCTGAAGGCCATCGCCACCGTCAGCATGTACGACATGGGCGCCGCCAATCGTAATGGCCTCAAGCACAGTGTAACGATCGAACAACGCCAGCAAATCATTCGCGAAGCGGCGCAGCAGCGCAACGCCGAATTCTGGGGTGGCGAAGTCCGCTATACCAGCGGCTCACCACTGAAGCTGACCGGCAACGCCGTGGGTGACGAGTTCTACGATTTCTATCGCACACCGCGTGGCGAGGTCACCCCTGCCGGCGCATCGGCACAGACAACCACCATGCCGACGCTGACCAGCAACGTGAAATTCATGAACTTCTATCCGTTCAACGACATCGAGACGATCTCCCCTCGCCCACTGCTGTTCATTGCTGGCGCCCGGGCACACTCACTCGAGTTCAGCGAGGATGCCTACAAACGCGCGGCAGAACCTAAAGAACTGCTCATCATTCCAGATGCCGGCCATGTGGATCTTTACGACCGGGTCGACCTCATTCCATTCGCCAAGTTGACCACATTCTTCAAAAGCAACCTGAAGTAGCACTGAACAGTGCCCTGGCCGGGCATCCGTTCTCACGCGCGGCCTCGTTCCCGGGGCCGCGACGCTTCGCGCATTACGGGATTCAATCAATGATCCAACCCACGCTCTCAGCCCCGCGAAAACCTGAACAATCATGGGGTGCCGTATTCGCCATGTCGCTCGCCGCCTTCGTCCTGGTGGCATCGGAGTTCATGCCCGTCAGCCTGCTGACACCGATTGCCGCCGATCTGCATATCACCGAAGGGCAAGCGGGCCAGGGCATTTCAGTCTCTGGGCTGTTTGCGCTATTCGCTAGCCTCCTGACCGCTTCGGTGGCGGCGCGGGTCGACCGCAAGCCACTGCTGTTGTCCCTGACGCTGCTGATGATCGTTTCGGGAACCGTGGTCGCGTTCGCGCCGAACTACTGGGTGTTCATGGCCGGCCGCGCGCTGATCGGCGTAGCAATTGGTGGTTTCTGGTCATTGTCGGCGGCAACTGCCATACGCCTGGTGCCTGACGACCAGATCGCTCGCGCCATGGCAGTCGTCAATGGCGGCAACGCTCTGGCGACAGTGATTGCAGCACCTCTGGGCAGTTTTCTCGGAGCCTTCATCGGATGGCGCGGCGCATTTTTGTGCGTCATCCCGGTCGCGGTAATCGCCAGTCTCTGGCTTTGGGCGAGCCTTCCTGCGATGAAGTCGCAAAGCGGTTCAGGCACTGGAAATGTTTTCAGGCTGATGAAAAGCACACCGGTCGCGTTAGGCATGGCGGCGGTCAGTGTCTTTTTCATGGGCCAGTTCATGCTATTTACCTACCTGCGCCCGTTCCTTGAAACGGTCACGCACGTCAGTATTTCCATGCTGTCACTGATGTTGCTCGTCCTCGGCCTGGCAGGCCTCGCGGGAACCTTCCTGATTGAAGCATTCTTGAAAAATGGCCTGCATCGCACCCTCATCGTCATCCCGATATTGATGGCGGCGATCGCACTGGCACTCGTTTCGTTCGGCAGCTCTGCGACTACCACCACCGTCTTGTTGGGCCTCTGGGGGCTGGTTGCGACCGCGGCGCCGGTGGGATGGTGGACATGGCTGGCCAGAACATTGCCAGAGGATGCTGAAGCCGGAGGCGGCTTAATGGTGGCGATCATCCAACTGGCCATTGCATCCGGCGCAACCGTTGGCGGGCTGGTATTTGACTCGAACGGCTATCGAGCGACTTTCGAGTTGAGCGCCACGCTGCTGGGCGTGGCGGCAGTTCTTGCCTTCCTGGCGGCACGCGCTGCCTCGCGAGAACCTGTTGCATCGGAGAGCATCGCTTGAAAAAACACAAGACATGCCAAGGCGAGTCTTGTGTTCCCTGTGGGGCAATCGCGGCCAAGTACGTTAGTGGGCGCAGGCACATCGGCCGCAGTACCCCAAGTGTCTGCGACCGGCATGACATTGTTCACCGTTCCTCAAAGAGCCGTGGACGTTAATTACCGATTCAGGGACAGATGAATCGCTGGTGGCGCCGTTCCGGGCAAACAAAATGATCACCCTTGAAATAGCTGACAGCTGACTGTTCTATGTACGGGCTCAAGGGACAAGCTTTCTTCTCTCGATGGGGACAGACAAGACAATGCTTGTACGTGTCTCACCGTACGCGTTGATCTTCGCAATGATATTTTCGATATCGGCCATTGACCTGGCATAGATCCTGATCAGGTAGGAGTCGTTACCCGTGACGTGCAGGCACTCAACGACTTCGGGTATGTCGTTGAGCGTCGCTATCAATTTGGATTTCGCAGGCTTGAGGGTGGTCATGCCGACGACAGCAGATATGCCGAACCCTAGTTTGGTTGGATCTAACTGAGCGCTATATCCCTTGATGACCCCAGAATCTTCGAGCTTTCGCAACCGATCAGTGGTGGCGGGAATAGAAAGACCTGCGTGCTTGGACAGCTCCGTGATGGAAATGCGACCAAAGTCCTGCACCTTCCCCAAGATTTTGATGTCTATACGGTCCATGTAAGCTCCCACAGCAAAAAGTATAAATTTTAATGAAAAGCACCCGGTTTTCATTAAAAAATAATGCACCAAAATAAAGCAGAGTGCTAGTCTATTTGCAGCCCGGTAAAGCCTAACAAGAACCCGGGTAATCAATAGCTCTGAATCCTTAGCGTTACGCACTGCATAATAAAATATTCTCCTCCAGGGATGGTGTTCGTATGGAAGATGAAAAAATAAAGTGTGAAAAAAAATCCTATCCATCATTCGCGAATTATATTGGAACGCAAGTCCTAAGTTTTCGTGATTTCAAGACGGATCAGATTTTTATGTATCTGGCTGGCGTCGCCCTTTTCTCGGTGGGGGCCAAGTTTTTCATAGTCAGTCAACTGGGGACTGACCCCTTAGATGTCCTGATCATCTCGATAAATAAAATACTCATGCTCGGAATGGGCGTTTGTTCGGGTATCGTTTCTCTATTCTTTCTGCTGTGGTGGATGCTCTGGAACAAGAAATATCCTCCGATAAGCCCATTTGTTACAACCACACTTACAGGTCTGTTGATTGACCTCTGGTCCGTGCTGGGGCTTGGAGAGTATTTGATTGTCAGAGTGAATGAGTACACGATATTGGCGATGGGTCTGGTGCTGTGTGCTTATTCGTCTGCACTGATTATCATGAGCGGTATTGGTATCAGAATCATGGACCTTGTGGTGCTTACCATGGTGTCCAAATGGGCGTGGTCATTCACCAAAGCCAAAATGATAATTGAAATTGGCATCTTTTCAACCGGATGGCTTCTAGGCGGGCCCTTCGGTATGGGAACCATTGCATTCTTGTTGGTCATAGGCCCTCTTATACAGCCATTCATGAATATAAACGCCAGGCGTTTTTCACTTAAGAATTATGGATTGACCAGCGTTTCTTCCGCCTATCAATAACTACTAGGGGATTGCTGCCACTGTGGCGGCGGGATTGTTTCGCCTCGACTATTTAAACCGATGATATTGACAGCAACTTCCGTAAAATGAGGAGTGAGAGATGGACACTACAAAAAATAAAAACTGGACCTTGGAAAGCACGCCTGCAAAGTTGGAAGAAATACTCCCGAACGGCGTTGTAAAGTGTCATCTTTCTCCCCGAAACTGTGTCATTCAGGAGGGTAAAGTAGGTTTTTGCAAGGTGCGCGGAAACAGAGGCGGCCGGTTAGTTACATTAAATTATGGCAAAGGCGTTCACAGCACCGAAGAGACCATCGAAACCGAGGCGGTATTCCACTTTGCTCCCGGAGAGCGAATCCTTTCCCTAGGCAATATCGGCTGCATGCTTAACTGCGGCTACTGCCACAATTGGAAGACCTCTCAGGCCAAGTATGTGACAGACAAAGATGTTTACTACTATACGCCTGAACAGGTTGTAGAAACCGCCTTGAAGCATGGTATACGCGTTATCTCCTGGACGTATAACGACCCTGTTGTCTGGCATGAATTCATCCTCGATACGGCAAAGCTGGCAAAGGAAGCGGGCTTAATCAATTTATATAAATCAGCTTTTTTTATCAGTGAAGAAGCCATTGATGAACTATTGCCCGTCATCGACATATTCTCGATTTCGCTAAAATCCATCTCCCCCGAATACTATCGAAAAGTCACAACAGGCTGGGTAGAGCCCGTTCTGGCTGGCATCAAGAAAGTATACGATGCTGGTAAATATGTTGAAGTCAGCACCTTGATGGTTACCGATATCAGTGACGATGAGGATACCGCCAGGAAAATCAGCCAGTGGGTACTGGATGAACTGGGCCCGAATGTACCGCTCCACTTTGTAAGGTTTCACCCTGATTATAAAATGAGTAATAGCATCAGGACGCCCGTGGATAGACTCCTGAAGGCCCGGGACATTGCCCGGAGCATGGGGGTTGAGCATGTTTATCTGGGCAACGTAAATGATGTCGAGGGCACCAATACCAACTGCAATAATTGTAACGCTCTACTCGTTACCCGCTACGGTTTGAATGCTGAACTGATCGGATTGGATAGCAACGGTTGCTGCACCCGGTGTGGGCACGACGCACACTTCAAGTTACTGGGCGAACACAAAGCGAACACGCCTGTTGAACTGCGAGAGGCTGCATTGACCTCTTACGAGAAGCGAAAGTTCGAGTGGCATGGGGATATCGTATCGCTGCACGCCCAAGTGCTGAATACTGAAGACTTTGAACAGACCGTCTACCTGCGGCGCAACTATACCGACGGGCTCAACAGTGATTGGAAATCACTGACATTGCGGCCGTATGAAAGCTATCGATTTATTATTGCCAAGGCACGAATTGATGAATCAGGCCCTGAAGTCTGGCTTCCCAAGGGGGTGAACTCAAATCTTCATGAAGTATTCGACAGGGCTCACTTCCCAACCGAGTCGATTGAAGAGATTGGTATTTCGCAAAACGACATCACGCCGACCATTGGGTATGAAGGCAAGCAGAACATGTATGAGCAGGTTATCAAACTGGTGAGCAAATCATGAGCGTGTCTACTGAAATACTCCACATCAGGGTCGATGACCGAGAGGCCCACCCATCCGTGACGCCTATTTATCAGTGCAGCGCTTTTAGCGCCGACTCGGCGTTCTTCTACTCGAGAAAAGCCAATCCCAATGTGACTGAGCTGGAGCAGGTTGTCGCTGCACTGGAAGGAAGCGAATACGCCTTGGCCTACAGCACCGGAATGAGTGCCATCTACATGGTGCTGGAGCTGCTGAAACCCGGTGGGTCGCTGGTGATCAACAAATATATCTATGGCTGTTCTTATAAGCTGTTTCAGCGATATGCGGCACGTATCGGTGCGAAACTGACGATTCTGGATCTCACCACGGAAAGTGGATTGAAAGAGTTGCCGTCGGACGTGGACATGGTCATTTTCGAAACACCGACCAATCCCTTTCTGAAAGACATTGATATTCATGCGGTCAGCAAGGCGGTTAAGCAAAACAACCCACACGCTCTGGTGGTCGTTGACAACACGTGGGCCACTCCGATATTTCAAAAGCCTCTGAACTTCGGCGCGGATATTTCTCTGTACAGCGCAACGAAGTATTT
Organism: Pseudomonas sp. Pseusp18; assembly: GCF_059506005.1. Taxonomy (NCBI): domain Bacteria; kingdom Pseudomonadati; phylum Pseudomonadota; class Gammaproteobacteria; order Pseudomonadales; family Pseudomonadaceae; genus Pseudomonas; species Pseudomonas sp. Pseusp18. The sequence goes on along the minus strand of NZ_CP169240.1, from coordinate 2,577,155 downwards.
CTCCGGGCATAGCGATGTCATGGGCGGCCTGGTACTCGTCAACAATGAAATGATTTATACGCGCCTCCTCGAAGGCCGCTTTTACTCAGGCTCAATATTAGCGCCTAATAGCGCATGGCTGCTCCGCAGAAGCATGCAGACATTTAACCTGCGCATGGAGAAACACAGCAACACAACCTCCAGCATGCTCAACTATCTACGGGAACTGCCCTTTATTGAGCATGTATATTATCCACGAGTCGATGGTAAACAATTGACCGGCTACGGTGGCATTGTGTTTGTTGATATTCGGCCCGATCTGGTCCCCTTTTACAAAACCTTCACCAGCTCCCTCAAATGGTTTGGAACGGGTACGGGCATGGCCTGTGTCACGTCAATGGTTGCGCAACCCTTTAGTGGAAGCCATGCCTCGATGACTGAGCAGGAAAAAGCGGATATGGGGATTGAAAAGGGGTTGGTACGATTGTGTTTTGGTTTAGAGGCCCTTGAGGATCTTAAAGAGGATCTACTTCAGGCATTTGTGGCCATGGAAAATATGGCCAATCAAAAAAGTGCACTTAAACCTGCGTAACAGATGTTAATCATGAGCAACGAGCCTTCAACGGCTCGTTGCTTTTTATGGAGAAGCGAGATTGCCCAGCGTACTCGAAAAAACGATATTCGAAGACCCTACTCTGAACGTTATCCATCTTCTAAATTCCATTTCCAGTGAAAATCCAGAGGCAATCTCTCTGGCTTCCGGTCGACCTGACGACGAGCAATGCGACCTGTCCCTCATCGATAAAGGGCTGGCCAGCTATGCACGATACGCCGTCGATACGGAACACTCGCTTGCGACACTACTTTGCCAATATGGAAAAACCACCGGAATTATCAACGGCATAATAGCCGAACACTTGCAGGTGGATGAAGGCATAAAAATTTTCAACCCTGAAAGTATTGTCGTGTGTATGGGGTTTCAGGAAGCTGCGACCTTGACACTGCTATCAATTTTTGAAGGAGGTGGTGTTTTATTAGTGCCTGACCCTGTGTTTTCCGGAATAACGGGGATTGCGAAATTATTAAGAATAAAAATTGTACCCGTTCCTGAGGACACCTTCCTCGATCCATCCGCCCTGCGCAAGGTAGCTGAAGATCTTGAGTCCAGAGGGGAAAAGGTAAAAGCGCTGTACGCGATTTCAGATTTTAGTAACCCTACTGCTAACAGCCTTTCCTATGAAGACAGAAAGGCCATGCTCTCCTTGGCCAATGAAATGAATTTTTTTATCCTGGAGGATAATGCCTACAGCTACTTCAGGTACGAGGGAGATAAAATCCCCTTGATGAAGTCAATCGACAGTAGTCGAGTATTCCTTCTTGGCTCTTTTGCAAAGTCAATTTTTCCGGGATTGCGTATGGGCTACGTAGTCGCCCCGGAGAGCGCTGGGGTGATTTCCTTTAGCGCCAGGTTATGTAAAGCCAAAAGCTTGATCACCGTCAATACACCTGCCCTGTGCCAGGCAATTGTCGGAGGTTTGCTGATAGAGAACAATTACTCTTTAAAACAGCTTAATCAACCAAGAGTGTTGTCTTACAGGCAAAAAAGAAACCATATGATTGAATGCCTTGAACGTGAATTCCCGATCAAGACTTGCTCTCGAAGAAGCGTCACCTGGAACCATCCAGAGGGAGGTTTTTTCATCAATGTACAGTTGCCCTTCACCTTTGAATATTTTGAAATGTGCGAGTGCGCCAGGAACTTCAAGGTTATTGTATTTCCCACTTCCTTGTTTTCGCTGACGAATCAGGCTGTCACTCAGGTCAGATTGTCGTTTAGCAATGCGACAGAATCAGAAATCAAACAAGCGATAGGCAGCCTCAGGGCGTACATTGAATCCAGAACGCAGTAAAGCATCCTCCCGTCAAACCGTAGGGGATTGATGCCAAGGCTTACTCATCAGTCAATAAGAAATAAGCCTTGCCTCATTTCCCTATTAAGCTGCTGTGGCGAGCATAACGCCAGTGGCTACTTGGTAGGCACCCAGAATGGTGATGGTTGACCCGGAAAAATAGTTGATCAACCTGAGCTTTGATTGGGAGATTCTGGTCTTGAATATGGAGGAGAATCCGCTCAATCCCAGCCACCAGACAGCCGAGCCTAGAAATATACCTGTCACCATAGGCAGCACTGAGTGCTGACCGCTTTGATCATTAGCCATGCCATCGCTCATGGCAGCAAATATCGCAATAAACGACAGGATGGTCATTGGGTTCGACAGTGTCAAAAACAGTGTACTCAAGTAGGCTTTTAACAGGTTGGCTCGTTCACCCGCCAGGGCTGTTGAGCTCGCTTTCGATTTTATTGTTTGATAACCAATGTACGCGAGGAACATCCCCCCCAAAATACACAACCATGGCTTAAAGCTAATGAGTGTCGCTATGATGACTGTGATTCCCAGCGCACCGACAAATCCATAGATCGAATCGGCTGTGGCCGCCCCTAACCCTGTCGCGAAACCTGCTCTCCATCCAAGCGCAAGGCTCCTCTGTATGCACAACAGCCCAATGGGTCCCACAGGGGCTGCGATACAAAGCCCAATGATCATCGACTTAATGAAAATCAACATAAATGCACCTCCGCAATTGATGCTTAAAGGTTAGGAGAAGTACATTTTTTTATGAATTAATTATTAATTCCCATAGAGGTTTTTTTGATAATTTTGTAAGAAGTATTCTTATCTTTCCTTCATTATTAAGGTGCACTCTGTGATGAGCCTTACTAAACACGATCGGGATGCCATTCGCCTTCGACGATGACACCGGCCAGGACGTTGCAGGCATTCCTGGACGACTCGGGTTTTGAAGGGCTTTGGATAAGAGGTTCGTTAGCGCATGGCGATCCGCTTGTGAGGCTAAAAATGGTGTCCACTGGGTCCATCCATATGACAGGATAGTTCGCGCAACTTGCACCGGGATCTGTTTACCAACGCATTCAAGATCGGCCCGCAAGCCCCAGAACCGCTCATGCATTCAGCCTGCGTCGCCTTCGGCATGGAGCGTCTGCTGTTGTTGCTGCTGGCGCAGATTGGAAATCCCGACACACTGCTGGCTCTTTTACGCGAGGTGTTGGGCGACCATCGCGGCAGCCGCGAGACAAAGGAATGTGAATATGCGGCACTGGTTTGACGCAGGGGTGGCGAAAAGAATCGCTATCGTCTCGTTTCCGTTGATGGGGACGATGGTCGGCAATTTATTGATGATGCTTGTCGACAGGCTATGCCTGGCAAACTACTCACAAGATACGCTGGCCGCCTCCGGTCCAGCAGTATTCACGAGCATGGCGATCATCGCTTTCTTCTGTAGCACCGTAGGCGTGTCACGTTCCTTTATTGCACAGGCGAATGGTCGATCGGGGCTCAGCGAGGCTTGGAATGAAGCCGCACTGGGGCTGCTCCTTGGTATTGCCTGCGGTGCCCTGCTGTTTGTCGCCGCTCCGTTGATCGCGATGATCCCACAGCTCAGCTCCCGCCCACCGCAGATTGTCAGCCTCGAATCGCAGTACATGCTCTGGGCGGCGATCTTCGGTGGCGTAATGACGATCGACACAGCGCTGTCCTCGTTCTTCAACGGTGTGGGTCGAACCCGCGAAACGCTCATGATCGGCATCGTTGGTCAAGTAGTCGACTCAATCTTCACCGTCGGCCTGGTCTTCGGAAAGTTCGGGCTGCCCGAAATGGGAATGGCCGGAGCCGCTATCGGTACGTTGATCGGCACTCTGTCCATGCTGACGTGCTACGCAGTAATGCTGCCTCGAGAAATCTGGCTTGAGTTGATGAACATCTTCATTGCCCGTAGCGAGCGCCTACTGCCTCGGCTGTTTTTCCGGCTGCGTAGAGGTGTTCCCAGTGGCTTATCCGCCGGGGTGGATCAGCTCGGCAACACTGCGTTCATCTGGATAGTCGCGGTACTGGGCTCTAGCGCGCTAGCGGCAAACAACGTCAATCTGACGATCAATTACCTGGGCATCATCCCGATCATCGGTTTGGGTATTGGTTGCAGCATTCTGTGCGCCACTGCAGTGGGCAAGGAGCAATACACTGAGTTGGCAACGATCCTACGGGTGACCGTGACCATCGAGCTGTTCTACGTACTGCTGGTTTCCACCGTTCAAATCACTTTGCCACAGGTCTTGCTCAAGGCTTTCGGCGACCTGGGGCACAACCCGGAGATCGTCGCCCTGGCCATCGATACACAACGCGTACTGTGGACATTCTCCGCCGCCTTTGTCTTCTCTATGACGGGTGCAGCCGTCTTGGAGAGTATTGGCATGGCCAGATTTTCGCTGGTAGTGCGCCTGATTCTGATGTGGTTTATAAGCATTCCGTTGATCTATTACGTCGCAATGAGCAATCGCGATGTGCCGTCGTCGCTGATGACATGCTGGGTCATCGGTTCGGTGTTCGAATTTTCGATTGGCGCAATTTATTTCTGGCGAATCGCCAAAGCCATTCGAGGGGCCGAAAACCGTCTTCACGCCGATCCTCATCCGGCGAGCGAGAGCGCCCTATGAACCTGAATGAAGTCATTCGTTTCGCACCTTTAGCGATCAACTGCTTTACAGGAAGTCTGGCACAACTATCCAGACGAGGCGGTGTCCTCATCAATGAAGCACAACTGCTTGAGGCCAGCGACGGCTACCTCTGTACCGCGCAGGCCTCGATGAATGGGGCATGCCCGAATACACCTTCGCGGTTGAGAACGTCGGGCTTCGTGCTTGCAAGGCATTAGGCGGCAGAGTTGACCCACACGACTACGCCGGCGTGCTCGATCAGTAGCGTCTTGAGTTGCGTGACCCAATCTGTACCGATCGCCAATCGCGCCAGTAGCTAAATAGAGGAGCTGCTTGCATACCCAGCAAGGAATCAGGCTTCCTTCAACAACCCTCGCACCATCGACCTCAATTGCAGAAGAACCATTCCTGCTGGTCGATTTCCGGGCTCCCGTTGGCAAGTTCTCAAACCCTGTACTACTGTCATCTCGTGCTGGATGCTCGGGATCGTGGACGTTCGATCTCCCCCAAGGTCATGGAATGAAGACCCCATCGTGAACACACACGTGTTCCAACCGCTGTGCATACGACGTGTACGACGAGCCTAATGTGGCTCCGGTTCACAGGGAGGTGCTTATGGTGGCTTCAGGTCTAAAGCCTCGGCAGCAAATGCTGAGTATTCGCCAATGCATTGATACAAAGCACTCTGCTTTTCTCCCCTACCTCCCCTGGCATCCCCGCTCCAGATTTCAGCCCGCTAAGTACCAGTAACTGAGCATGCGCAGCGTGCACTACCTGAGCATGTGCCTGGTTTATAGGAATGATTGGTAGTGCAATGGATCCAGTGGCTATGAATGGATTTCGCTCTGCGAGATCAATGCACTGCCAAGGCAAACAAGCAGTGGTCATTATATACATTAGGAGTGATCGCATAGTGAGTAACATAACTGTATTCAAGTTTCGGGGACAGTATTTCATTGCTCTATGGATGTGCGTCACCAGCGGTTTATGCATTTTTTTAGGAGGGATATGGATTAAGCGTGACGGTGCATTAGGAGGCGGGATATTTTTATTAATATCCTTATCTTTAACCATATTAGTCGGAGGATTGATCTTAGCTGGACGCTCAGTTTTATCCATTGATGATCAGTGCTTATCCAGACAAATTTTTGGTAAAACCTGGCAAAAAATAAAATGGGAAAATGTCAGCTTAATTACTGCCTTCCCTGTATCTAGCATGCGCGGACTTAATGCCAGAGGATTTAATATATATCCTACAACAAAACCAATATTCCGGATTACTCCATCAGGGAAGATCACATTCACCGACCAGCTTGAAAACATTTCAGAGCTCATCGCTCTTATAAACGACTACGCCAGCCAGAAAAAAATACCAATTACAATCAGAAAAACATTGTTCGACGAGCTAAAACCCTCAGACAAATTATGAAAAAATCCAATATAACAAGCCGGCTGACAAACAATGGGTTTACGCCTATTCCTTCAGAAAATTACACTCCTCAAGCAGGTGATACCGTAGTATTTCAACCACATCCTGGCGGAAATCCGCCTGGATGTATTGCAATATTCATTAGTGATCAATGGGTGTCGAACTTCAACAAAAATCACTTCTCACCAGGTATCGGACATGAAAACTCGACATATCAAATATATCGAGCACCAAATCAATAATATAAAATCTATAACATTAGTCTATTTGCGAAACCTGGTATTCCTGCATGTCGCTGGAGTGCCGCTTCTATTTGCACAACCTGCCTACCCACAAGATGTCGAATCGACAGATATTGTATATCAACTATATAAGAATTATGGTTGGGAGGCGCTATTCTCATCTCCAGATGATGCCAAGAAGAGCATTGGAGACCCTCTTCTAATGCAATCGAAGGAAGAACTCGAGAAGTATTTTGATGACAAACTTGTGCACCTCATTTTAAAGGAGGCAGACTGTATTGCAAAAAATCCCGGCGAGACTTGCAAGTTAGAGTTTAATCCAATATTTGCCTCACAAGATGCTTCCGCATCAGAATTAAGCATAAAGAGCATCAATCCAAGGCGCGTTGACGTGCAATTTGTTTACCCATCAAATCATGAAAAAATCAAGCTTTCGTATGTAATGATTGATTCTCCGAAAGGATGGAGAATTGCAGATATCAAATATATTGACAGTCATGCATCACTGAAGAATCTTCTGGAAAGATAAGGTAATGTAACCCCCACGGTACAGGCCAAATCTCCTCACGGGCGGCTTGGATGAAGTATTCAACCGCACCGAGGCCAGTGGCAGCACCTACAGCCACTTGGTTGATGCGCTGGGTTCAACCCCAAGCACTTGCCGACAGCACCCTTATGGCCAGACCAGTAGCAGCGGCTCCGCCAGTGTTAACAGCAGCAGTACACCGATCGAAAAAATGATGGTACGGGTCTCTATTACTATCGGGCACGGTATTACCAACTAGGTTTTGGGCGTTTTATCTCGGGAGATCCGATTGGTCTTGCGGGAGGGATAAATATATTTGTCTATGTATCGGGAAACCCGACGAATTTCATTGATCCATTTGGTTTAACACTTACCCCAGTGCAGCAGGCAGCTGTGGAGCTAGCAGCCCAAGACTGGTCAAGCTCCAACGTCCCATATGTCTGGGGCGGCGCTACGAAGACTGGGGCAGATTGTTCAGGATCCATTTCATCGATCTACAAACAAGCAGATATTGATATTGGACGAATGACAAGTGGCCAATTCTCTAGTAGCTTCCTCAAATAGAGATGTATGGAGCGCCTCACACACAGGAGGGCCAGTTTTTGCTCCCGCCAAAAGCTTCTGGTACGGCGCGCCGACTTTGTATCGTTACAAAGGAAATTAACCGATGAGCATTCCAAACATTAAGATCTTCATGATTGCAATTTCGTGCCTATTGCCGCCATTGACTGCATGGGCCAAATCACCCTGTGATGGTATTGACCGACGTTTAAACTTATCTGAAATACCGAAACTACGCATAGAGGTGGGACATCAATTAAATGTCGACAACGTAGAGATTTTACAATCTTTTAAAAGCCTTAGCTGGACGATTTTGTATGCAGCCTCAGATGAGACTGACCCTGCATTTTTATTTTATTCAGACAACCCAATCGACCATCACTTTATAACTCTATGGAGTGGCGGAGCGAAGCCTGATGAGGAGCAAGCTATTAGTTCATGGCTTCAGGAAAACGCCAAAGGCATTCCTACCAATCTAGCGAAATGTTTTGTATGGCATGTGACGAAAGATCGAGACATGTAAACAAATCTCCGCTCGAAAAGCTAAAGCATCTTTCCCCATGCTGGGGGAAGATCGATAATTTAGGCCACATCAAACAAGGTCAAGCCCGACTCCCCACATTGCTTACGGTGAGGGCGGCAGTTGTCAAATATACGCCCCCAAGCGACAATCAGTTGCACTGGCAGCTAATGCACCCGATTAGCCCCGGAACTCCGCATTCCACCGATCGCCTTGGTGACACAATAAACACCATGAATAGAACCAACAACATTATCAGCCCTGATGGAACTGAAAGAATTACAGCATCTGTTAGTCCATCGAATGACTTGTTTGACGACGAATGAGAACACCCTGCGTACGGGGGTAATTCTCCAGGAAAGATACTTCATTGATCTATTGAAAGGTGGTGCGCCATGATCATAAAAAAGTCGACACTTGAATTTTTGTTTACGCTACTCACACTTACAAGCTTAGGCATGCCAGCTTCGGCGAGTGATAGTTCACCCCATTGCCGAGAGGCAGTCATGATGTTTTTAACCACTCCAGAAAAGCGTACTCTTATTGCATTATCAGAAGCTAGCGAAACTGAATGCTGGTCGATTATCGAGCAGTCGAACAGCAACCTCAACCAATTGATGCATTTGGTTGAACAAGGAAATGATTGGAGCGCTCAGTATTTAGTTGAGCACTTAAGAGTGCTAGATGGCGGAGATTTAGAAGACTCACTTATAGCGCTGGGGTTATTTTCTGACCACCATATGGAACGCTTATTGATTTTCGCGAAGAAAGGACAGCTCTCAAAGCAGGAACTCAGTGACACCTTAACCATGCTTCCACTTTCATTGAGTGATAATCCAGCGGGCCAATTGGATTATCTAAAAGCAAGAAGAAATCGAGTGATGCGTGTAACGAGAAAAAATCTATCTGAGCAAAAGACTCTAGCACTAAGCGCTATCGATAATTTTGAGTCCGAGATCAGGTCAAAAAACCCGCAACTCATTGAAAATCCTCAGCATTAGATTAGTGTTTTCATCACCCCCAAGCTCTACATCAAACTGGGCCGAGCCTCAATGTAACCACCTTGAAGGTTCGCCAGACCAGAAAGACTGCTGTAAGAGAATTCTCGCCAGCAGCCAAGGCAGTGAGACGATCCTCTCTTCGAGCGGTTCGAGGATTAATCCCCTTTCGCATTTTCAGTCAAAGGCATATGTACATCTCCTCGTCTCGATCGATTGAGGAGAGATGTACGGGTTCCAGCAATGCGTCATCTATCTGAAAACCGGCATGCCCTGGGACCGGATTTCGACGTACGTTTTAATGTACAAAAAAGCGTGGCTGGGGGTGGTTCTCAGTAGAAATCACTGGAACGAAAAAAAGAGGCAAAAGCCTCTTTTTTCAATGCTGACAACAAAATAACGCGCAAAAAAAAACGCCACTCAATGAGTGGCGTTTTTCTGTATTTGGAGCGGGAAACGAGACTCGCATCTAGCGTCCGACCCATTGAAATCTAAGGGGTTTCTTTTCTTGCCGGAGAAGGAAAAGACTTAATTTTGGACTTGTTTTTGAGGGGTATCAAGGGCCAAACAGGGGCGCTTAGGCTAAGCCTATTTGATTCAACCCACAGCCAATCAGACAGCAAAACAATTTCACACCGCCCATACGTACGCCGAGTAAAATTTTCAGACATCCACCACAGAGACACAATCTCTGTCGTAGGGCTGTAGGACATCGAAGTCCAGCGACATATGCTGCCGCCCCTGCAAAGCAATCTTACAGCACCGAAGTTTGCAGAGGTTCGTCATTGAAAATGGCTTCAACCCCACCCCACTCCTAGTCCGTTCAGACGATCACACAAAACCCCATAGACCATACATTGGCAGCAGCAAAAATCCATTGTTGTTACTGCATGACGAACGGGTAAGCGCGGATACCGCGGACGAGGAAAATCTCAACGCCACACCTTCGGCTCACCCCACCAACGCCTGCTGAACCTCATCAAAGAGACCGCTTTATGTACACCAATCTCCTATTGGAAATGCACGGCAAAGTCGCCCTGATCACGCTCAATCGCCCGCAGGCGCTCAATGCATTGTCTCCAGAACTGACAGACGAACTCTGTAGCCTTCTTGACCTGTTGGAAGCAGATGATCAGGTGGGTGCCGTTGTCTTGACAGGCAACGCAAAAGCCTTCGCTGCGGGTGCTGATATCAAGTCGATGAAGAACCTGTCGTATATGGACGTCTACAAAACCGACTTCATAACCACCACCTGGGATCGTCTGGCAGCCTTTCGCAAACCGACTATCGCGGCGGTCGCCGGATATGCGTTAGGTGGCGGCTGCGAGTTTGCGATGATGTGTGACTTCATCATCGCTGCGGACACCGCAAAATTCGGCCAGCCGGAAATTACCATTGGCACCATTCCCGGCGGTGGCGGCACCCAGCGATTGACTCGTTTTATTGGCAAATCGAAAGCCATGGACATGATTCTGACCGGGCGGATGATGGATGCAGAAGAAGCCGAGCGCTGTGGCCTGGTCAGCCGTCTGGTCCCCGCCGCTCAGTTGATTGAAGAGGCCCTCAAGATTGCCACAGGCATCTGCCAGCAATCAGCGCCTATCAATATGATGGCCAAAGAAGCAGTCAATCGCGCGTTCGAAACCAGCCTTGCAGAAGGCGTGCGTTTCGAACGTCGGCTATTCCACTCGACATTCGCCACGGAAGATCAGAAAGAAGGCATGCAGGCGTTCACCGAAAAGAGAAAGCCGGTTTTCCAAAACCGTTGAGATGAGATGGCTCACTTGTCGGATGCTTTTTTCAGTACCGCCGACAACGGCGTACACGCTCGGCAAGACCAACAATTCCCATGGAGGCTCCCATGTCCTCGCCTGAAGTTTATGTTATCAGCGCTGTAAGAACGCCTATTGGAAGCTTCGGTGGTTCGCTCAAAGGCGTTCCGCTTTCGCAACTGGCAACCGCCGCGGTCAGCGCTTCGGTAGTACGAAGCGGCTGCGATGCGCAACAGATTGGTCATGTCGTGATGGGCAACGTCATCCCAACCGATCCCAAAGATGCCTATGTGGCACGTGTGGCAGCACTCAACGCGGGAATTCCACAAGAAACTCCCGCGTTCAATGTCAATCGACTATGCGGCTCTGGCTTGCAAGCGATCATCAGCGCGGCTCAATCCCTGCTGCTGGGTGATGCTCAAATTGCCGTTGCCGGCGGAGTGGAGTCCATGAGTCGCGGTCCGTACATACTGCCCGGCGCAAGATGGGGAGGACGACTGGGCAACCTTGAGGCCGTCGACTACATGTTGGGCATTTTGCACGATCCTCTCCATGGCATCCATATGGGGATCACCGCTGAGAACATCGCAAGCCGATACGGCATCAGCCGGGAAGTACAAGACGCCTTGGCGCTCCAAAGCCAGCAACGTGCGTGCGCAGCGATTGCCAATGGGCATTTTCTGAGCCAGATCGTGCCCGTGGAAGTTGCTGAGGGTAAAGGCACCAAACACTTTTCGGTGGACGAACACGTCCGCGACAATGCCTCGCTGGAACAGCTGGCGACAATGAAACCCGCATTTAAGAAGGACGGAACGGTCACAGCAGGGAACGCCTCAGGCTTGAATGACGGCGCCTCGGCGCTGGTGCTAGCGACAGGTACGGCAGTCAACAACAGCAACCTGCGCCCCCTCGCCCGCCTGGTCGCGTATGCCCATGCCGGGGTCGACCCACAGCTGATGGGGCTCGGTCCGATCCCTGCGACACGCCTGGCGTTGGCACGCGCCGGTTTGACGGTAGCCGACCTGGATGTCATTGAATCTAATGAAGCGTTTGCCGCCCAGGCGTGCGCTGTCACGCTCGAGCTCGATCTGGACCCGGCCAAGGTTAATCCGAATGGCTCTGGTATCTCTCTCGGTCACCCCGTGGGCGCGACCGGCGCCATCATCACCACCAAGGCCATCTTCGAACTGCATCGTACCGGGGGACGCTATGCGCTCGTCACCATGTGCATAGGTGGCGGCCAAGGGATCGCTGCGATCTTCGAGCGCGTTTGAGACGGACTCAATGGAAACGACTATGAACAAGCAACGCATAGCAGTGATCGGCGCAGGCACCATGGGCAATGGTATCGCCCAGATATGTGCGATCGCAGGCCTTCAGGTCACGTTGGTGGATGTTACTGATGAGGCATTGGCACGCGGTCTGGACATCCTCGCGAACAATCTTGATCGTCAGGTTCGCAAAGGGACATTGACTCCCGAAACGAAGGATGAGGTTCTGAGCCGAATCCATGCCACGACGGACTACGCCGCATTGGCTGACGCGAGCCTGATCATCGAGGCCGCAACAGAAAACCTTGACTTGAAGTTGCGCATTCTTCAACAGATCGACCAACAGGTCGATGCTGCAAGCATCATTGCCAGTAATACCTCCTCCCTCTCCATCACCCAACTGGCCGCCGCGGTCAGCCATCCAGAGCGCTTCATCGGACTGCATTTTTTCAACCCGGTTCCAATGATGGCGTTGGTGGAGTTGATCTGCGGCCTGCAAACCTCCGATGGGACCCACACCGCTACCTTGGCTTTTGCCAGACTGATTGGCAAAACGCCGATTACCGCAAGGAACAGCCCCGGTTTTGCAGTCAACCGTATCCTGGTGCCCATGATCAACGAGGCGATCTTCGCCCTGCAGGAAGGCCTGTCCAGTGCGGAAGATATAGACACTGGCATGAAACTGGGGTGCAACCAACCGATCGGCCCCCTGGCGCTCGCTGACCTGATCGGTCTCGATACCTTACTGGCGGTGCTTGAGTCGTTCCATGACGGCTTCGGTGATCCCAAGTACCGCCCTGCTCCACTGCTCAAGGAAATGGTCGCCGCACGCCACCTAGGTCGTAAAGTCGGCCAAGGGTTTTACCGTTATGACTGAACGACAGGCCGTGGCATGCATAGACAGCTTGCCACCCCCCCTGGCGCGTGAGCTTCAGGCGCGCCAGAAAGCGGTAGAGCTTTTTGCCTTGAAAGGGTTTGGTCAAGTGAGCATGCGCGAGTTGGCAGCCCATGTAGGTATTCATGCCGGTTCGCTGTATCACCACTTCGAGAGCAAGGAGATTCTGCTATTCGAAGTGATCGAAGAGCTTTACGAGACTCTGCTGGTTAACGCACAGCACCACCTGAGAAGAAACCGCAGCGCCACTGCAAAACTGCAGGCGTTGCTGCAAGCTCATATTGCCCTTCATGAGCAAAAAGGGGCGCTTTTCCAGGTCGCCGAGCATGAGTCGCGCAATCTTTGCGCTCAGCATCAGGCGCGAATTCAGCAACTGCGCCAACGTTATGAAGAGCACTTCCTGACGTTGCTTGCAGATTCCGGTTCATCGTCCCCCCACTTGAAAGCAGCGGTCCGCAATATGGTGTCGATTCTGAACAACATCCCCGCCTGGCTGGAACATGCTCACCTGTCTAAAGCTGAACGCGTGAAATTGATGCTTGAGACCGCCCAGGGGTCAATTGCCTGGGCTCTTGGGATGCAACGCACCGCCTGATTCCACCGTCATGGTCCATGAAGTCATTAAGGGTGTACGTGCAGACGCAGTACACCCTCAAGACTGGAAGATCCGCCGCTTAATAGGCGATCACGATCGATTTGGTTTCGGTGTAGGCCTCAATGGCTGCACGGCCGTTTTCGCGACCTATTCCTGATTGTTTGAAACCACCAAACGGGATATTGGGGTCCGACGGCAGATGGGTGTTGATCCAGACCGTCCCCGCCTCGATACGCTCGGCAACGCGTAAAGCGTGACTGATATTACGTGTCCAGACACTGGCTGCCAGGCCATAAGACGTATCGTTAGCCTGACGAATCACCTCTTCGATGTCATCAAAAGGCTGTGCCACCAATACCGGACCGAACACTTCCTCCCTGACCAGGGTCAATGGCTTGCCCGACGTATGAGCGAACACCGTCGGCTGGACGAAGTAACCGCCACCCTCCGGTGCCACACCTCCGGCGAGCAACTCAGCGCCTTCACGTTCACCGGTCTCGATCAGTCCCAGCACCCTTTGACGTTGTTTGGCCGAGATCAATGGGCCAATTTGGCTCTGCGGATCGAAGCCAGAACCCAGCCGCAAACTCTTCGCTGCCTGCGCAACCCCATCAACCACTTCGTCGAAGTGTCTCTTGTGCACGTACAATCGCGACCCCGCGGTACAGACCTGCCCTTGATCATAGAAAATCGCACTGCTTGCACCGGCAATCACGGCCTGCACATCAACGTCGTCGAGTACGATCACCGGGCTTTTGCCGCCCAGCTCCAGAGACACTCTTTTGATGTCATGCCCACATTGCTGACCGATAATTCGACCCACTTCGGTAGAACCGGTAAATGCCACTTTGTTTACACCAGGATGGCGTACAAGAGCAGCGCCGGTTGCGCCATCCCCAGTCACGACGTTGAAAACACCCGGTGGAATCCCCGCCTGCAACGCCAGTTCAGCCAACTTCAATGCGGTCAGTGGTGTCTCTTCGGACGGTTTCAACACCAGCGTACAGCCCGTGGCCAGGGCCGGAGCGATTTTCCAGATGGCCATTAACAAGGGATAGTTCCAGGGAACAATGGCCGCGACTACACCCGCCGGCTGGCGTTTGATGATTGCTTGAAAACGGGTCCCAGGTGCAGACGCCGACACGTCCAGCGCCAGGCCTTCGATTTTGGTCGCCCAGCCGGCCATGTATCGCATCCACTGAGCACCAGCGAGTACGTCGAAGCCTCGTGAGTTTGCCAGCAGCTTCCCGTTGTTCAGTGTCTCCAAGCCTGCCAACAGATCGGCATTTTCCTCGATCAGATCAGCGAAGCGCAGCATCAATCGCTCACGGGCTGCTGGCGTAATGTCTCGCCAGTGAATACTGCTTACCGCTGCCTGTGCGGCCCGTACTGCGGTATCTACATCCGCTTCCCCGGCATGCGCGATCTTTGCGATCTCCTGACCGGTTGCCGGATCATGGATCGCAGCACTACGGCCATCGACCGCTGCTCGCCACTCACCGTTGATCAATAGTTCACGGGGCATGGCCAAGGCCGCCTTGAGTGCGGTTTCATTCGTGTGTGCGTTCATCGATTAACTCCCATTTCATTTTCGGGGCGTGTCTCCCCAATTGTTGTTCAGGGACAAGAGGGAATCTTGCTGGCATCAGAACTGGTTGCCAGCTCCGTCTGAGTGAGCTTGCGAATGAATACCGCCGGTATTAGCGCGCACGCCATTAACAGCGCCGCCAACCAGAAGCACTCATGGAAGGCTTCAAACGCCGCCGTTGCAGCATTCGTGGTGGCATGCCCTTCCAGGCGCCATTGGTAGAGGATCGCCAGCACGTTGATGCCTACTGCCCCGCCCAACTGCAGGAAGAAGTTCATGGTGGTGGAGGCATAAGGCAGCAACGCCGGTGGAACCGACTGTATGGCCGCCACACTGGTGGAGGGTATTAGCATGCCCATCGCTACACGGCTAAGGGTGAACCAAGTCGCAACCAGCCAAAAACCGGTCACAGCAGTGGTAAAAGTGAAGCCGATGCTGGCTAGCGCAAACAGAAACAAACCACCGATGGTCACCGCTCGGGCGCTGAGCTTGTCGCATAAGGCGCCAGCGCTGAAAATGACCAACACCAGGATAATCCCGCCCGGGACCTGCATGGCGCCGGAGTCCGCCGGCGAGTATCCCGCAGCACTTTGGAGAAAATACGGGATCAGGTAGCTCGTGCCATAAAGACAGAACCCATAAGGAACAGCCACAAGAAACACGGCCCAAAACCGCGGATTGCGAAACAGACTGAGTTCGACCAACGGGGCCTGGCAACGCAGCTGCCAGCCCACTAACCAGACCAGGCTGACCAGCGTCAGCGTCAAGCACCCCAAAGTCTGCCAGTGTGTCCAACCTTTGCTCAGGCCCAACCCGGTGATGTTCAGCAGCGCGAACATGAACACTGTCAGCAGCGCCATTCCCAGCCAGTCAAAACGTCCGTGAAGGAGGGTTGAGTCCGCCTGCGGAACATATTTGAACGCCAGCAGCAGCGCAGGTAAGCAAAACAGCAGCGGAAACAGGAAAATCACCGGCCAGCCAAATGGCCCCAGCAACACACCGCTTACCGCCGGACCGATGGCTGGAGCCAACACCGCGCCGACGCCAAAGACCCCCATGGCCATCCCGACGGCTTGCGGCGGAAAGACCCGAGCAATAGTGATAAGCGCCACCGCCGGGACCAGCCCCATGGCAATGCCCTGCATGACGCGGGCAAAAATCGCCACCTGGGCATTCCAGCTCACAGCGCCCAGCAACGAAACGACGACGAACAGCACCAAAGTGAATACGTAAACGCGCCGCAGGCCAAAGCGTCCCGTAAGCCAGCCGGTAGCCAGGATCGAGGTGGTCGTAGTGACCTGAAAGCCAGTGGCAAGCCATTGGATGACCTCTTGCCCAACATTGAAAGCAACCATCATCTCAGGCAAGGCCACCATCACCATGGTGGCGGAAAAGCCCAGGGCAATAGTACCCAGCAGCACCGTGATGCTGGACATCCAACGGTAGGTTCTAGGAAGTTGATGCGTATCTTGAGTACTCATAGGCATGCCCTGCTCATACGATTGACCGAGTTACCGTCCGGCGGCACTACGGATGCTTGCGATCACTCGTCGCTGTAGACCGCTTTGTCAGCGTGCCAACGTGACCACAGATGGGTATTGGGCATTTGATAGGCATTCACCTCGCGATCAATCACAACTTGGACAATAGCCGGTTTACCGCTGGCAAATGCCCGTTCCATGGCGGGAGCGATCTGATCACTGCTTTCACAGAACTCGCCATGCCCGCCCATGGCACGGGCCATGTCATCCAGGCGGACGAAGGCGTGATCGACCTCAAAGGTTCGACCACATACGTGCATGTAGTAAGGCACCTCCAGAGACCAACCCTGGTCGTAACCCACCACAATGACGATCGGCAACTGATAGCGAACCGCTGTTTCAAACTCCATCGGGTAGAATCCGAAAGCGCCATCGCCGGTGATCAGGCAGACCCGTTTATTCGCATTCTCTTCGGCCAAGGACGCGCCCAGCGCATAAGGTAGGCCCGTGCCCAAGTTGCCCAGTTTCCCGGCGAACATGAACCCGCCCAGAGAATGCTGGATGTAGTTGTGCATCCAGATACTGAACGCTCCCCCGTCCCTGATCAGAACAACGTCGTCGGGCAGAGTCTTTTGGACTTCAAGTACCGCGCGTCCCGGATGAATCGGAGTGGTCGAAACTGTCGCTACTTGCGCACAGAAATCGGTATAGCGGCGTTGCCGTTCCGCCTGCCAATCTGCCACCTGAGTGTTTCGCGGAAGGGGTTGCAGGCGTCGTAGCGCTGCAATCAATCTCGGCAGAATCTGCCGCATGTCGCCGGCCAAGCCCATGTCCACTGGGCGATTTCGACCAATGTTCTGAGGGTCGAGATCAAGCTGAATCCAGCGCTGCGTCCCTTGCTTGCCGAAATAATTAGGGAACCCCATCTGCTCATTGGAATAGGCAAATCCACCAAAACCGATCTTCTCGCCGATGGGAGTCCCGATCGCGAAAATCACGTCCGCGTCGCGGCTGATGCTTGCCCCCGGCTCGACGCCGAGATCAAAAACATTCGGATGAGTGTCAGGCAGAACACCACGCCCGGACGCGGTAAAAATAACGGGCGCCTGCAGCGCTTGCACCAACTCATCAAACAGCGCTTGTGAACCTGAATTACGAATCCCCGCGCCGCCTAGTAGCAGTGGTGATTTGGCCTGGACCAGCATCGATGCGACCTTTTCGATCTGCGCGTCGCCAACGGTTTCTTCAAGCGTTGCCGGGCGATAGAGCTGCGGCGGCACAAGGGCGCCGAAATCGCGGGATTCCAACAACATATCGAAAGGCAGGCCGATGTAGACGGGACCCGGCGTGCCGGATCGCAACTGACGGAAAGCTTCGTGAAAGAGCTCATCGGCCTCGATGGGGTTCTCCAGCACCGCAGCAAACTTGGTCATGGGGCGGACCACTTCAACGCTCGGTGGGCATTGAAATTTGGAGCGCCGAGGCGAGTTACGCGCCAACGATGTGCGTTCCGAACCGAGGTACAACACCGGAAGATGTTCCTCCCAGGAATTGGCGATCGCCGAATAAAGATTGATGACACCAGGCCCACAATTGGCGCCCACCACAGAAATATTGCCGGTGAACGCAGCATAGGCCTCGGCCATGAAACCGCTGGCCGTTTCATGGTGAGGTGCGATCAAAGGCACACCACGATCATGCAAAGCATGATGCAACTTGCCAAAGGTGACTTCTGGCAACGAAAAAAACTTGTCAATACCTTCGGCGACGAGCAGGTCAGCAATACGTTCGCCTAATGATTGAACGGTCATCGTCTCTCTCCATTGTTTTTATGTGTGTTTCGAAACGTGATTCTTCCGAATCAAAGCGTCACCTGATTGGGTATCAACATGACCTTGATCGCTTGCCCATTGCCCTGGGCCTCAAAAGCCTCACGGACATCGGCCAGCGCAAACTGATGAGAAATCAAACGTTCACGGTCGACCTCTCCTTCAGACATCAATTGCAATGCCAGGCTCAGATCTCCGGCAGCGTAGCCGTTGGAGCCGAACAGGCTGATCTGCTTGGTAATCATCGGCATCAGGTCGATGTTCAATCGATCCTCATAGGCACCAAAACAGATAACCCTTCCGTCCGCTGGACGCACCAGACGCAAAGCCGATTCCAGCGGCACCGGTCCGGTCATGTGTTTCAGGTACCCGGCACACTCGAAGACGACACTGATATCCGTCGGCTCGATTTCGGGATAGGAGATAGGCAGAAAACCGCAAATGGCCTTGGCGGTGGAGAGCAGGTCCTGGCGACGGGGATTGATCGTATCGGTTGCCCCGACCTCCAACGCCACAGCTAAGCGCTCATCAGAAACATCGATAGCTACGATTTTTCCGATATCGATCGCTAACGCCTTGAGCGCCTGAATTACCCCGAGGCCGATAATGCCTACACCGAAAACGACGACGTTGTCGCCCGGTTTCAGATCGGCTTTGCGAATCATTTGCAGACCATCGGCCAAAGGTTCGGTGGTCGCCGCCGCGACGAATGAAACGTTGTCGGGAATATGCACCAACTGAAATGGATTGACCGGCACGGGTACCAGATCGGCCATTCCGCCCATCCCGACGCCCACCACACGCTCGCCGATGTTGTAGCCGACCACACCCTCCCCAACCGCTGTAATTACACCGCTGAATTCATGCCCCGGAATCTCTAGCCCCTCAGGATCTACACGCACCAGTTCCTTGCGATGGGCGTTGGCGCGGTACATGTGCAGGTCACTGCCACAAATTCCGCAGGCTTCTACACGAATCAAGACCTCGCCTGGCGCCACTTTCGGGACGGTCGCCTGCGCATTCATTTCTATATGCCCAGGGTCATGAAAAACGACTGCTCGCATGAACTCATTCCTTCTAGTCACAGGGAAAAATGCAATCACCCGCGCAATGCTTTACGCATGACTTTTCCACTGGAGGTTTTGGGTAGGTCGTCGCAAATATCTATTTGCCGCGGGTATTTGTAGGCCGCCATGCGCGACTTGCAGAACACCATGAGCTGTTCGGGAGTGACCTGAGCGCCCGCCTTCAGGCTGACGACGGCTTTCACGCTCTCACCGCGATAGTCATCCTTGACGCCTACCACGGCGGCTTCACGCACATCGGGGTGGCTGTAGAGAACGTCCTCGACTTCTCGTGGCCAGACCTTGAAGCCGGAGGCAATGATGACGTCCTTCATCCGATCAACGAGGAACAACCAGCCTTCGGCGTCCAGATAGCCGACATCGCCGCTGCGCAGAAAACCATCGCTCATCACTTCGTAGGTTGCCTCGGGACGCTGCCAGTAACCGCGCATCACCTGTGGGCCACGAATCAGAATCTCCCCAACGCTGCCCGTCCCCAGTTGCTCGCCTTGCTCATTGGCGATGCGCAACTCGGTAGCATGAATGGGCAGTCCAACCGACTGTTGGCCCTCCTCGTTACAAGCGGCCAATCGATCATGAGGCACTGCGGTTGCCACTGATGTGGTTTCAGTCAGGCCATAGACCGCCCGGATGTCATGGCCGAATTTCTGCCGGTAAGCACTGACCACTGCATCAGGAATCGGAGCGCCCCCCGAGTAGATTTTGCTTAATGACGCAAGCTGCTCAGAACGAACGCCGTCGGCGTTCAGCAGCGCAATAAATGCGGTGATGGCGCCGATAGTGAATGTCGCCTGATGCGTCTGCACGGCTTCGGCAAACACCTCAGGATGGAAACGTGCAGTCAGCACCAGTGGTGCGGCGCAGGCAAAAGCCACACCAATGTGCAGGACCAAACCAGTGACATGAAACAGAGGAGCCATTGCCAGGATCGACTCGCCTCCACCCAGCGCGGCCCAGTTGCAAAAGGCCTCGCTATTAAAGGCAAAATTCGAATGGGTATGTTCGACCCCCTTGGGTAGGCCGGTGGTGCCCGAGGTGTAAACGATCGTGGCAACGTCACTGCCCTGGATCGGTGCAAAAACTGGCTCGGCATTGGCCCATGAGTGGGTGATTTCGCTCAGGGTGAAACCCTCCCCCGCCGGGGCCGAGGGCACGCCGAAAATGCGTGGGTCGTTGCGACTTTGGAGTGCCTGATCGCCCGTAACAACCAGCAGCAAACTGTCAGGGCGACGCTCAAGCTGAGCCACCACTTCATGATAGAGCGAGTCATGGCACATCAATACCCTGGCCTGACTGTCCTCAAGCAGTAACGAGAGCTCTCGCGCCCGGTTCATCGGGTTGATACTCACCGCAATGGCGCCTAGCTTCCAACTGGCAATCAGGCCAATCACAAACTGCGGTACATTTTGTAGGAACAGGCCGACACGATCACCGGCAACCACCCCCTGAGCCTGCCAGAACGCCGCCAACGCGTTGGCCTGCCGATCCAGTTGGGCGTAGCTGAGCGTGGTATCAAAATAATGCACAGCTGCGGCCTGCGGCGCTCTGTCGCGAGCGGCATAGAACATCTGCAAGCCATCGGCAAAAGTTGCCTGGAAAGCGCATTCAGCCAAAGACTCGACAACGTGTTCAACACTCATGACGTTGCGCATCCTTTTGCTCCACGGGAACGAGGCAGGCGGCGGGGTTCACTGATGCATTTCCGAGCGTCACGAGGCACAGACTTGCCTTCATCGCAGACCTCACACTTTTTTTGTTCTTATGGGATTGTCGCGGCCTACGGATCAAGCAACAGCCTGGAAAATCGAGCCTCGGCATCGCGGTTTCTATAAGTGTTCTCCCCTCCCTCACCCGGCCGCATCGTCTATTCAGACTATTCATGTAAGGCCCTACTCGCGAGTAAGCTCGTTTCCTGCAAGGCACCGATATGACCTCTCGCGTCGAACGATTTCATGCGATGGAGTCATTCAGGCGTCACTCGTTTGATCGGGAATCCCCATGACGAACATCATCGACAGCCGCTCACCATGGGCGAACAAGCCGGACCGCCAGACCGAGCGCGAGAACAAACGCGAGGCGGTATTACGCACAGCAGCCGAGTTGTTCAATGAAAAAGGCTTCCATGCGACCTCGCTTGATGAAGTGGCCGAGCGCCTGAATGTGAGCAAGCCGACGGTTTATTACTACGTGAAGAACAAGGACGAAATCCTCTTCGAATGCGTACGCATCGGTCTGGAGATGCTGGAGCAGGCCTCGAATGAAGCCATTCAGAAGGGCGGCGATTCAAAGGAAAACCTGATCGCCGTGATGCGCAAGTACGCCGAGATCGTGACGATGGATTTTGGTATGTGCTTGATTCGCGTCGGTGAAGATCCCTTGCCCTTGGAAAGCCGGCGCAAGCTGCGACGACTCAAAAGCAGCATCGACCTGAAGTTTCGCAGTTTGATTCAGCAAGGTATCGCCGACGGCACCCTGATGCCCTGCGACCCGAAGATTGCCGCGTTCACCATCGCCGGTGCGCTGAGCTGGATCGCCCGATGGTATGACCCCAAGGGCCCTCTAATAGTTGAAGACATCACCAGCCAATGCGTCGACTTGCTCATGAACGGCCTGAATCGCCGATCGTCCAGTCGCAGCGGTATGAACTGATCCCGTCCTGTCGAGAAGTGCTCACCATGACAAAAACAGAGTCCTCTAACTTCAGCGAATTTCATCCCAAACGGCTCCAGACGTTCCTCCGGGACATGCTCGGCGGACTGCAAGGGGAGATGCGCCTTGAACGCATTGGCGGGGGTCAATCCAACCCGACGTTCTTCGTTACCTTTGACAATCGCGAACTGGTTCTTCGAAAAAAACCGAGTGGCGAGATATTGCCGTCAGCCCATGCCGTGGATCGTGAATACCGGATCATGACCGCCCTGGCGCGGTCACGGGTCCCAGTGCCCGAGACGGTGCTGTATCACGCGGAACCGGATATTGTCGGAACGCCCTTCTACTTAATGGAAAGACTACAGGGACGTGTGTTTCCGGAATACAGCCTGCCCGGCGTATCACCTGAACATCGCAAGGCTATGTATGCATCCATGGCCCAAACACTGGCGGACTTACATCAAGTAGACGCGCAGGCGATCGGCCTCTCAGGCTTCGGTCGTGAAGGCAATTATTTTGCCAGACAGCTGGCGCGTTGGGGCAGCCAATGGGAAGCCGCAGACCAGAAGGATAATCCTCAACTCGACAGCCTGCTGGCATGGCTTCGTGCCAACCTGCCATCAGATGACGAAACAACGGTGTGCCATGGTGACTTTCGACTGGGCAACTTGATGTTTCATCCCACCGAACCGCGGGTAATCGGCGTGCTCGACTGGGAGCTTTCAACCCTCGGTCATCCACTCGCCGATCTGGCTTACAACTGCATCGCCTGGCATACCCTGCCGTCCGAGTACGGCGGCATTCGCGGCCTGGATCTACAGGCGCTGGGCATCCCCTCACAAGCAGAGTACTTGCAGCAGTACTATCACTTCACCCAGCGCAGTCGGGGGGCCGAGGCCTTTCACTTCGCCTTTGCGCTGTTTCGCCTGGCGGTGATCTTCGAAGGCATCGCTGCCCGGGCGCGGTCCGGCAGTGCGGCCTCGGACAACGCAGCCAGCGTCGGCCCCCTGGGAAAAGCATTCGCCCGACGCGGCCTTGAGCTGCTCGATAAAACCTTCGTCATCTGACCCCGTCGAGACCCGTCCATGAACTTTGAATATCCTCCCCATGTGGTTGAGCTGCAACGACGCCTGCAGGCGTTCTACGACAGTTACTTGCTCCCGGCCAATCACCAATGGCATCACCAGACCGAACAAGGTATCTACCCACTCGAGTTGATCAACAACCTCAAGGCCCTCGCCAAAGACGAGGGCCTATGGAACCTGTTCCTACCTGCCCTACGACCAGACGAACCGGGCACCCGGCTGAGCAATCTCGAATACGCGCCTCTGTCGGAAATCATGGGCAGGTTGCCTTGGGCTGCGGAGGTGTTTAACTGTAATGCACCTGACTCCGGCAACATGGAGCTACTCCACCTGGCGGCCAGTCCCGAGCAATACCAGCGCTGGCTCAAGCCGCTGCTGGAAGGCGATATTCGCTCCTGTTTCGCGATGACCGAGCCAGATGTTGCCTCCTCTGACGCCACCAACATCGCCACGCGCATTGACCGCGACGGTGAGCAATACGTGATCAACGGACGCAAATGGTTTACCACCGGTGCGTTGCACCCCAATTGCAAATTGATGATTGTGCTGGGCCGCAACGCCGATGAGAGCAGCAGTCACCAGAACCACTCGATGATCCTTGTACCAATGGATACTCCCGGGGTGCAGATCGTGCGTAACGTGCCGCTGATGCATCACTATGCCGTTGAGGGTCATTGTGAAGTGTTGCTCAGCAATGTCCGCGTGCCACTGGATCATCTGCTGGGCAACGAGGGTGGTGGGTTTGCCCTCGCGCAGGCACGCCTCGGTCCGGGACGTATCCACCATTGCATGCGCACCATTGGCCAGTGCGAACTAGCGCTTGAATTGATGTGTACTCGCGCTCTGGAACGCAAAGCGTTCGGCCGTCACCTGGCCGACTTCTCCAATGTGCGCGACTGGATCGCCGAGTCCCGGGTGGAGATCGACCAGGCGCGCCTGCTGGTATTGCGTGCAGCAGACACGATCGATCGCTTGGGTAATAACAGCGCCCGCGTCGATGTCTCGGCAATCAAGCTGGTCGCCGCGCGCCTGCAAACCCACGTCCTGGATCGCGCCATCCAGGTCTTTGGCGCGATGGGTATGACCGCCGACACCCCGCTGGCCTTCCTCTGGACATGGGGCCGCGCATTGCACTTCATCGATGGCCCGGACGAGGTTCATCTGCGCACTGTCGCCAAGGATGAGCTGGCCAAGGCCAAAACCCGGGGGGCGGCGTGCGCCGACTATTTCACGCCCAATTTGCCTCCCCACAATTTTGCAGGAGCGCAACAATGAACAGCGAAGATGCCCCCCTGAAATTGACCCTGGATGGTCCGGTGGCTCAGCTTCTTTTTGATCGTCCTGCGGCGTTGAACGCGATTAACGTCCCAATGGCCACCGCGTTTCGCGACGCTATGCGGACCATCGCGGCCTCCAGCGCTATTCGTGTCGTGATCCTGAAGGGTGCCGGCCGCGCGTTCATCGCCGGAGGTGATCTGGCGAGCTTGCGAGAAAACCCACTGGAAAATGCTCAGGCGCTAATCGACCCCTTGCATGAAGCGCTCACCCTCATGGCCGGACTGTCGCAACCGGTGATCGCCAGCTTGCATGGCGCCGTGGCTGGCGCCGGCGTCAGCATCGCCCTGGCGTGTGATTTTGTCCTGGCCGCGGAGGGCACGCGCTTCAACCTGGCGTACGCCTCGATCGGGACGAGCCCCGACGCGTCGGCGTCATGGCACTTGCCGAGACTGGTCGGGCTGCATAAGGCAATGGAGCTGATTCTGCTCAGCGAGCCGTTTGATGCCGACGAGGCATTGCGCCTAGGACTGATCGGAAAAAAAGTCGCCGCCGATCAACTTCAGGTTGAAACCGAACGCCTGGCCAATCGCTTGGCCCAAGGCCCGACATTCGCGTTGGGGCAAACCAAACGGCTTTTGCGCAATGCACTGCAACACAGCCTTGAGGAGCAACTGGACGCTGAGCGCGATAGTTTTTTTGCCTGCACTCAAACGGAGGATTTCGGTAGAGGGGTAGAAGCTTTCTTTACAAAGCGAAAAGCACTGTATCTCGGCCGTTAATACCTATCAAAAACCACGCCGTCCAATCACACGACGGCGTAGCCCCTTTCGGCGCTCTTCAGACTGCACTCGGTGTCCGCCAAAAGTACGATATCGAGCTCGGCACCTCTATCAATCATCATTTTTCCCAGTAGAAAATCGGCGGGGCTATTGACCGCCTCCACCGCGACCAGCCGCTCATTCGCCAAGTGAAACAGGGCGAACTTCCCACCCTGCAGATTGCCGCGCAAGATGCATTGGCTGGCCCCGAATGGAATGCCAGCGATCTGTAATTTGTATTGGTATTGATCAGACCAGAACCATGGCACCTCAGCGGCTGGGGGCGGACCACCACAAATATGGGCCGCCGCTTGCCGGGCTTGCTCAAGAGCATTTGCGACGCTTTCCAGTCGAATAGAATGATTTTCATAGTGGGCAAGTGGGCGACGTGTTACATCGCCGACGGCATAAACCCCAGGCCACGACGTACGGGCGAACTCATCGACCAGAATACCGTTGTCGCAAGCGATACCTGCCACCTGCGCCAATTCGTCGTTAGCTTGAGCGCCAATACCTACCAGTACATGATCGCACCGTAGAGTTCGACCGTCTCGCAACATGAGCGCTCCCACCTGCCCTTCAGCACCTGCAGACAGGCTCAGTAGCTCGCTATTCAAGACGAACTTGACACCTTGGCTTTCATGGATGTCTTGGAAAAAGTCCGATAACAGCGGGTGGGCGACCCGGGCCAGCAGTCGCTGCTCACGTTCGATGATCGTGACCTCAGCCCCGCAGGCCCTCGCGGACGCGGCGCTTTCCAGACCGATGTAGCCACCACCAATGATCGCCAAGTGTTTTCCTGGGCTCAATGCCTGGCGCAGTCGCTTTGCATCGTCCAAAGTACGCAGCGTCGAGACTCCACCCAGTTCTACACCGGGAATACTCAACTGCCTGGGGCGGGTTCCTGTTGCAATGATCAGATGATCATAGCTCAGGACCGCTCCATCAGCCGTAATCACACGCGTTTGTTCAGGTTCAATGGCCTGAACATGGGTGTTGAGGCGCAAGTCAATTAACTGCTCCAGATAATAGGCCTCAGGCCTCAGGACTACACTGGATAGATCAGCCCGGCCTATCAACCAGCCTTTTGACAGTGGCGGTCGTTGGTAAGGTGGATGCGCCTCCTCCCCCAAGAGCGTAATGGACCCAGTCCATCCGAACTGACGTAAAGCTGCGGCCACAGCACCGCCAGCATGACCTGCACCTATAATCAGCACCCGTGATATTGGTTCCGTCATACCCTTGGCCCCACGATCAATGTCAACCCCGACAAAGACTTCTCAGCTCGGATCTGGCATGCCAAGCGTGACAGCTGGGTCACCTCAACCACCCCTGAAAGTGCCTCAAGCATCGCTGCTTCATCATCACTTGGCGGCGGCAAGTGACCGGCCCAGGAGGTATCGACATAAACATGACAAGAGCCGCACGAGCACATGCCACCACATGTGCCGTCGACCCCGCATCCAGCATCACGTAAGGCAACCATCAGCGGTTCCCGAACAGGCACCATCAGCCGTCGCACGACACCATCGCAATCATGCACCTGGATCTCGATATCGTTCATGGGTTCAACCCTTGTAAAAGTCAGCGATAGAATTCGTTGGCGTATTCGCGAAAGCGCAAAATGGGTCCGTCTCCATCACACAACCTTGGCTGCGGCAGGTGCTTTTTAAAATTGAGAATTGCCATGTCCTGATCTACTTCATACACAAAGCGCTCGACGAAGGGTTTACCAATCCTATCCAGATGCCCTGGATCTCCGCTGTCGAGCAGGTACAAACGGGTCGTCTGGACAAAACGCTCGTTATCAATGGGGGTGAAGGAAAAAACAAATAAGGCTTCAGCTCCTACGAACTCATAGTGCTGCACCAAGAGTGAGATACCGGAGAACTGACACTCCAACCGTTTCAAGGGTTGATCGGACTTGTCTGGATCAATGGCGTAATCGACTTTCAGACCATGATCAGTTCTCTCGATACTGCCCAAGTCTGGCATCTCGGTGGCGTTGTGCAGTTGAACAATGTGCGCGGTATCGAACAGGTTTTCTAAAATGTCCCGAAAGGGACAGGTCGTTGTCCAATCGCGGCGGTTGTAAAGCACCCATGTGCCTTGATCCAGTACAGCGCTATTGAACGGTTCGTGGTCGGGAGCTTCACCGGTGGGGTGATACCAGACCACGACCATGCCATTGATTTCCCGGGTCGGATAGAGTTTGAGCTTTACGGGTGGGACCATCTTCGCGTATGGAATACTCGCGCAACGTCCTGTCTGCGCGTCGTATCGCCACTTGTGGAACGGGCAAACGATCTGCCCGTCCACGATACAACCGTCATGGGAAGCCAGATGAGCGCCCAGATGCGGGCAGTAAGCATCCGCTGCTTGAGCAACCCCGCTGGCCGTTCGATAAACAATAAACTCCTGATTGAGCCAACTCACTGGCAATAAGGTGTCGGCTATCACCTGGTCGGACTCGGCCAGGCAATACCATCCCCTGGGAAATCCTTCCATATGTGAGCGGTGGTTCATCGGTATTGGGTGCAGGAGGCTTGTCATGGCAGGATATCCTCACGTTCAGGCATTATTATTGTTGGCATCGGCACGATCGAGCTGCAAAGCGGCGTGCGCCTCGACAGCCTCTGGTCCCAGACGTCGAGCTTGCAGACGAAGTTCATCCATCATAGAAACGGGTACCTGTAGCTCGGCCTGTCTCAACAACTCACGCTCACTCCCGAGCCAGGCTTCCGGTACATCGTCCAGCACCTTGTAACCCTGATTCTCAACCAGCATCACCCGGGTCGCTTGGCCGCCTCCGACCGAGAACGTTTCACCACTGAGTCGAGTGCTGTGATGCAGCAGCCAGACCACAAAGGCGGCTACCGATTCAGGGCGATAATGATCAATCAGGTATTGGCGAAAACGATCGTCAGGGACTAACGCCGTCATACGCGTATAAGCAGAGGGCATGATGGTATTTACGTGAATACCGACCTCACTTCCTTCGGCTGCAAGCGTCCGGCACAAACCAAAAATCGTGGATTTAGCTGCCGCGTAGGGACTGGTTCCCGGGGCACCGAAGACAGCCTGCGAAGAGGTATTGAGTACCCGTCCGGAGCCGCTGGCGATCAGATGCGGCCAAGCTGCGCGTAAAATGCCCAGCGTGCCCTGCACATGCACCTCGAGTACCCGGTCAAATTCCTCCTTGGGTATCTCGGCAAAAGCTCCACCACCGGTGATACCGGCATTATTGATCACGATATCCAGCCGGCCGAACGCTTCTATTGCGTGGTTAACAATCTGATTCGGTGCGTCGGTGACGCTCTGACAGTTGGCGACCGCGATGCCTCCTGCGGCAGTAATAGCCTGAACGACTTCATGGGCGGGTGACTCCTGGCTGGAGCCACCAAGAAAGCTGACGCCGGGATCATTGACTACCAGCCGAGCCCCGCGCGCGGCCAAAAGCAACGCATAGGTGCGTCCCAAGCCACGTCCTGCTCCGGTAATCAGCGCCACTTTTCCATCAAAGCGCAAAGCGGGTCGCTCACCTGAATGGCTATCGATCATGACCTGTACTCGTTTGTTATTATTTTGGATAGACAAGAGTCTACCCAGAATTCAAATCAAACTCCAAGCGCCTGGCCAAAAAAATGGGATGCTCTCTCCTGATGATGGTTGTGCCAGAATCGTCGCGCGCCCAATACGGATAGGCACACGGAGGCTTTTTTGAATAAACGTGAACAACAAAAACAGGCCACTCGCCAAAAACTTATTACCGCGGCCCGCGAGCTGTTCATCGAACAGGGTTTGCAAGTCAACGCCGCCGATATCGCGTGCGCTTCGCAGGTAAGTCGGGCGACGTTTTACCTGCACTTCACGAGCATCAACGAACTATTGCAGGTGCTGACAGAAGAGATCTGGATCGGCGCCAACGACTTGTACGTACGCTTCAGCCTTTTGCCCGATTGGAGTCGTCAAAGCCTGCACAGCTGGTTACTCGAAGTGAGTGACGCATGGCAGCGGGACGCAAAGCTGATGGGATTGCTGGTGGACTATCGCCAGGATGAAATGCGTAGCGAGTACCATCGCTACCTCCACGAATACACAGAAATTCTGACCTCTGCGCCTGAGCGCTGGGCACACATGAGCCCGGAAGAAGCCAAACAAAGAGCCTTCCTGCTGATCGTTCAATTGGAGGCATGCATGCTCGAATGGGTCGTTCGCGGCTGGCCAGCTTCGGCCGATGTCATGCTTCGGATCCTGGCCGATATATGGCACTCCACCCTCCTCCCGCCCCCCCCGCGAAACCCACTGAAGCTGCACTGCCAAAGAATAGTCTGAACAGACGATGCCCCAAACCGGGTGCGCATTGAAGATGTCGTTGACGGTGAAATGACCACTCGATCTTGAGCAGGTACACGCTACCAACGGACTAACCCATGGCGCCCCAGATGACTCCTATTCCATCGGCCAAGCAGCTACGCACCCCCAGCGGACTGGACATCCACTATCAAGACGAAGGCCAAGGTGAAACCCTGGTGTTCATTCATGGCAGCGGTCCGGGCGCCAGTGGCTACAGCAATTTCCAGGGAAACTACCCCTGGTTCAATGAACACGGTTACCGGACGCTGGTTCCTGATCTTCCTGGTTATGGTTTGTCGTCCAAACCGGAAGACGTGGAGTATGTGCTGGACTTTTTCGTCAGTGCCCTGCATGAGTTCCTGCAGGCACTGGAGGTACAGCGCTGCGTGCTGGTCGGTAATTCACTGGGCGGCGCGATTGCACTCAAATACGCTCTCGATTTTCCCTGGCACGTTAGCAAACTGATACTGATGGGACCTGGCGGACTGGAAGAGCGCGAGGTGTACTTCCAAATGGAAGGCATCCAGAAGATGATGAGCGACTTTGCCGACGGAGCCCTGGATCGCGAAGGTATGCGCCGCCTGCTCTCGATTCTCGTTTATGACCCGTCACTGATCACCAACACGCTACTGGATCAACGTGTGCCGATTTGCGCCCTGCAACCCAAGAGCGTGCTCTCGACCATGCGCGTGCCAAATCTGAGTGAGCGCCTCGGTGAAATCACCTGCCCGGTGCTTGGCTTCTGGGGCAGTGACGATAAGTTCTGCCCGGCCAGCGGCGCGTTCAAAGTCCTGACGCATTGCCAAAACGCACGCTTTGTCCTCGTCAACCGCTGCGGACACTGGGTTATGGTCGAGCACCGCGACCTTTTCAACCGGACCTGCCTCGACTTCTTGCAAAACGCCTAAGGGACTCACCATGGACCAACACCTCATCAGTGAATTGGGTGACGAGTTGTACGCCGCGCTGCGCACGCGCAAGACACTCTCCCCGCTGACGACGCGACAACCTGAGATCTGCATCGATGATGCCTACCATATTTCCTTGCACATGCTGCAACGGCGTCTCGCGGCAGGAGAACAACTGGTCGGCAAGAAGATCGGCGTTACCAGCAAAGCCGTACAGGACATGCTGGATGTACATCAACCAGACTTTGGCTTCTTGACGGATACCATGCACTACCCAAACGGTGCCCGCATCAGCCTCAGTCAATCCGGCCTTATCCAGCCGCGAGCGGAGGGTGAGATTGCCTTCATCCTCAAAGAGGACCTCCCCGGCAACGTCACGCGTGAAGACGTATTGGATGCCACTGAATGGGTGCTGCCGTGCTTCGAAATCGTCGACTCACGGATCACTGATTGGAAAATCCGCATCCAGGACACCGTGGCGGACAACGCTTCATGCGGCGTGTTCGTACTCGGCAATCAGCGCACCGCACCGCGCGAACTGGATCTGGCCAGCGTCCGTCTCGATCTGTTGCGCAATGGAATAGCCGCGGGTTCCGGACTGGGGAGCGCCGTCCAGGGCCATCCCGCCGAAGCGGTGGCCTGGCTGGCCAACACCCTGGGGCGCTTCGGCATTCCATTTCGAGCCGGGGAAATCATCTTGTCAGGGTCTCTCGCTCCGCTGGTACCGGCCAGCGCTGGTGACAGCTTCGAGCTCACCATTGAAGGATTAGGCGCAGCTTCGGTCAGTTTCATCGACTGATGACCGTCCCCCATCACGTTTCTGGAGATGTAACATGAAAAAAATCAGATGTGCAGTGATCGGCCCGGGCAACATCGGCACCGACCTACTCTATAAACTGAGCCGCAGCCCTGTGCTAGAACCGGTCTGGATGGTGGGCATCGATCCCACATCCGAAGGCCTGGCACGTGCTCGCGAGATGGGCATGAAGGTCACGGACCGTGGCGTAGACGGTCTATTGCCTCATGTACTCGAGGACGGTATTCAAATCGCCTTCGACGCCACGTCAGCCTACGTGCACGCCGAGAACTCGCGAAAGCTCAACGCGCTGGGCGTATTAATGATCGACCTCACCCCAGCCGCGATCGGACCGTATTGCGTACCACCGGTCAACCTGCGCGAACAGGTCGGACAGCGGCAAATGAACGTGAACATGGTGACGTGTGGCGGTCAGGCGACGATCCCGATGGTCGCCGCGGTCTCGCGGGTACAACCGGTCACCTATGGTGAAATCGTCGCGACCGTTTCCTCTCGCTCAGTCGGCCCCGGCACCCGCAAGAATATCGATGAGTTCACCCGCACCACTGCGGGCGCCATAGAACGTGTCGGTGGCGCAAAGCAAGGTAAGGCGATCATCGTCATCAACCCGGCAGAACCGCCGATGATGATGCGCGACACCATTCACTGCTTGACTGAATTCGAACCCGATCAAGCGGCGATCATCGCTTCGGTAAACGCCATGATCGCCGACGTGCAAAAGTACGTGCCGGGTTATCGCCTCAAGAACGGTCCGGTATTCGATGGCAATCGCGTGTCAATATTCATGGAGGTCGAGGGGCTGGGAGATTACCTGCCCAAGTACGCTGGAAACCTGGACATCATGACGGCCGCCGCAGCCAGGACTGCAGAGATGTTCGCAGAGGAAATCCTCAACGGTAACTTGAACCTCGAACCCCAGACCGCGCTGGAGGCCTGACATGAACCTGCAAGGCAAGAAAATCATTCTGCACGACAACACGCTGCGCGATGGCATGCACCCCAAACGTCACCAGATCAGCCTCGAGCAAATGCGTGCGGTCGCCCGCGGCCTGGACGATGCCGGCATGCCGCTGCTGGAAGTCACTCATGGCGATGGCCTGGGCGGTGCGTCAGTGAACTACGGCTTCCCAGCCCATACAGATGAGCAGTACCTGAGCGCAGTCATTGGCGAACTTAAACACTCCAAAGCTTCAGCCTTGCTGCTGCCGGGCATTGGGACGGTCGATCACCTGCGCATGGCTAAAGACCTGGGCGTACATACGATCCGCATTGCCACCCATTGCACCGAAGCCGACGTCTCGGAGCAACACATCGCCTTGGCTCGCAAACTGGAAATGGACACCGTGGGCTTTCTCATGATGGCGCACATGGTCAGCAGTGAGCAGTTAGTGACCCAGGCCAAGCTGATGGAGTCCTATGGCGCCAACTGCATCTATACCACCGACTCTGCCGGCTACATGCTCCCCGAAGACGTGACCGAACGCATTGGTGCACTGCGCGCAGCGCTTAAACCGGAAACCGAAGTCGGCTTCCACGGTCACCACAACATGGCCATGGGCATTGCCAACTCGCTGGCCGCCATCGAAGCCGGCGCGGTACGTATAGACGGTTCGACCAATGGTCTGGGCGCTGGAGCGGGCAATACGCCGCTGGAAGTGTTCGTTGCCGTGTGCAATCGAATGGGCATCGAAACCGGCGTCGATCTTTACAAAATCATGGACGTTGCTGAAGACATCGTACTGCCCATGATGGACCACATGGTACGCATCGATCGCGACTCGCTGACATTGGGCTATGCCGGGGTTTACTCATCTTTCCTGTTGTTCGCCAAGCGCGCTGAAGCCAAATACGGTGTCAGTGCTCGGGATATTCTGGTCGAGTTGGGCGCTCGTGGCATGGTGGGCGGTCAGGAAGACATGATCGAGGACACCGCCATGGACATGGCGCGCGCCCGCAACCAAGCACCAGCCAACGCAAAAAGCGCCTGACCTCCCTCGGACTCAGCGCTCCCACGCAGGCGCTGAGTCCACCTTGTTTTCCTCCAATCGCCATCCCCCAATTCGCTGCATTCCCGGGTAAGCGTCCCGAATGAATATGCCCCTGAAAACAATCACGCCACCGCGCAGATAGTTAGTCCGAAAGGACGATGAGCATACTTGACAGGTTTTCTACTCTGCGGACATACCAACCAGATTAGAGGAAGCCCGCGTGGAGGACCTGACAGAAGCAATGAGTGAACATGCCCGAACCTGGGCGCTGTACTGCGACACTCTCAAGCGCGCAGGTCTGCAACTTCAACGCCGGGAGGCGCCTCAAGACGACTTTAACCAGGCCGAAGGCATGCGTTATCTGAGTCGTTTGGCGCGCATCGGTCTGGAGATGTTTGTCGAGGCCGGTGATGAGCTGTTTCCGACGTTTATGGTGCCCTCCCACGAGACGGCAAAGATCGGCGCCGATAATCCGGACATGGGGTACCTGGCCGCCCGTATCAATGGTCAGTACACCTACAAGGTCAGCGGGACACGAGGAACAGCCGCATCGATCAACTTCAGCACCAAACGCGGTGGCTACGACAAGTCCGGCAAGCTGGAGCCTGGTGGTTTCATCGACAGCAACAGCCTGACGTTCACAGAGAATGGCAGTTTCGAACTCCTCGTTAGTCAGCACCCGCAACCGGGCAACTGGCTAAAAATGGCTCCCGACAGCATCCAGTTATTGATACGACAAGTATTTCTTGATCGAGCCAACGATAAGCCGGCCCAACTGAAAATCGAACGCGTTGACGTCGATGGTCAACCATTGCCGATCAGCCCCGAGAAGCTGTGTAACAACCTCGTTCAAGCAGCCCGTTTTGTTGAAAACACTGCTACCACCTTCGCCAATTGGGCGCAAAGCTACGAAAGGCACATTAACCAGTTGCCTCCCGCGGACCAGGCGCTCTGCCAATCCGTCGGTGGTGACCCGAACATTTTTTATTACCACTCGCGCTGGCAATTGACTGAAGACGAAGTCCTGGTCATTCACCTGGATCGCATACCGGACTGCGAGTACTGGAACATCCAGCTCAACAACTACTGGATGGAATCGCTGGACTACCGCTACTTCCGAATATCACTGAATCAGCACTCCGCCAGGCAAAACCCTGACGGCAGCGTAACGCTGGTGATCGCTCATCGTGATCCGGGCATCCCAAATTGGCTGGAAACCGCAGGCCATCACGACGGCACGCTGTGTTTTCGCTGGATAGGCGCAAAAGAACAGGTTCATCCCCGTACTCGCGTGATGCAACTCAACGAATGGCTACAAGGACTCTAAGACATGACGACCCCCCTACCGCTGGATGCCGACGCTCTGCTCGCCGAGGCGATTGCTCGCAATAACGGCCTGAACGATTTCGGCGACCCGAGCTTTCGCGAAGGTCTTGAGGTGCTGCTGACCTCTATCAAAAAAGATGGCCAACTAAGCAGTGGGGGCAGCCAGATGTTCGCTGAGCGCCTGGTCGAAAGCCTGGGCTCGCGTCTGGTGCTGGAAAGCTACATGCAGCAATACCCTGAGATTCTCAATGAGGAAATTGCAGATCCAGTGGTCATCGTTGGTCTGCCGCGCACCGGCACCACCATGCTGCATCGTGTTCTGGCGCGGGATCCACGTTTTTACACACCCGCTTGGTGGGAAGTACGATACCCGGCGCCACTGGCCAGTGCTGAGGCCGGAAAACCAGACCCCCGGATTGCCTTGGGCAAAGCGGAAGTCAAGATGATGATTGAGGCGATGCCGGAGCTGCTGACCATGCACCCTCTGGACGCCGAGTTATGTGACGAAGAAGTGGTACTGATGGAGCACTCATTCCTGAGTGCCATGTACGCCTATGCCAACGTCCCCGATTACACCGAATGGCTCGGCCGTCAGGATCAGACGCCGGCTTATGTGTACCTGAAGAAACAGCTGCAGTTCCTGCAATGGCAGAAGCGTCAACGCGGGGAAGTCGCGCAACGCTGGGTCCTGAAGGCACCGCACCATACCCATGCCATGGACACGCTGTTCAAGGTTTTCCCAGGCGTCAAAGTCATTCAGACCCATCGCGACCCGCTGGAAACTATCCCATCGATGAGCAGCTTTGCTTACACCATTTGGGGCGTCTACAGCGACAAGGCCGATCCTAAAAAAGCGGCCAGCATCTGGTCAGCGAAATTCGCCAAGGGTCTGCGCGATGCGCTGGCCGTGCGAGACAGCCAACCCCAGGACCGTTTTCTCGATGTTTGGTATCTGGACGCCGTAGCTCGCCCTCTTGAAGTCATCAAACTCATCTATCCCTTCATCGGCGTCGAGCTGACACCTGAAGTCGAGCAGTTGATGCAGCAATGGCTGTCTTCCAGCAGCCGGGATAAACGCGCGCCACACGAATACTCCCTGGTGAAAATGGGATTGACCAAGGAACAGCTCGAACTCGATTTCGCCGCCTACCGTGAGCGCCACATACTCCCGCGCCTGGAGAAGAGCGCGTAAACCTCGTCAAGGACTGCCAACATGATCTTAAAAAACAAAGTTGTAGTGATTTCGGGCATAGGTCCAGGTCTTGGCGTAAAACTGGCCATTGAGGCCGCCCGTGCGGGCGCACGTGGCGTGGTGCTGGCGGCGCGGAGCATGGCCAAGCTTGATGACGCGCAGTTGCGCATCAACGCTTTGCAGTTGCCATGTGAAGTGCTCAAAGTGCCGACCGATATTCTCGATCCCGACCAATGTCGCAACTTGGTAGAGCAGACGGTCGCGCATTTCGGTCATTTGGACTGCCTGGTCAATAGCGCCTACAACCCCGGCAACGTCATGGACAACTTGCAAAACGCCGGCACCCAGGGATGGCAAGAAATTTTCCAGACCAACGTCTTCGGCACCATGAATCTGGCGCTTGAGGCGGCCAAACAGATGAAGCTCCAAGGCGGCGGCGCCATGGTGATGATCAACTCACTGGTAACCCGCAAGCCACTGGTTGGCCAAGGCGGGTATGCCGCGTCGAAAGGTGCCTTGGCAACCGCTGTGAAGTATCTGGCGCAGGAATATGCCCCGTTCGGCGTGCGGGTCAACACCGCGGCGATGGGCTGGATGTGGGGCACACCGGTTGAGCAATACATGCAACACATCGAGCGGGAACAGGGCGTCAGCGTGCAAGAGCAAGTTTCGGCTGTGTCGGTCAATATCCCCATGGGGCATATACCGACAGACGACGATTGTGCAAAGGGTGCGCTGTTTCTGGTATCTGACTATGCCAAGGCCATCACTGGCGCCTGGCTCGACATCAATGGCGGCGAGTTCATGGCGCCCTGAGACACTACGGAGATGAATCATGAGCAAGGCTGAAAATATTGTCACATCCGTGGCGGTCGAGATTGAGGCGCCTGCTGAGTTGGTCTGGCAGATCCTGGTGGACCTCCCAAAGTACGACCGTTGGAATCCTTTCACGGTAGCCGTTGAATCAAGCTTGGAAATAGGCGCCCCGGTCCATCTCTACATTCCAGACCCGGCCAAACCGGGTGCGCGTATATGCGTCGTGGAGCATCTCGTTGCATATGAACCCAATCAATTGCTGTCCTGGGAGCAACGACCGACCGCGGACTCCAAGGATGCTGCTCGGCGTGACCAGTACATACAGAGCTTGGGCCCCGAACGTTGCAGGTACTACACCACGGATATTTTCCTGGGCATCAATGCTGACTCAATCATGCAAACCTTCGGACCTTGGGTGAAACAAAGTTTCGATGCCGTCGCCAATGGCTTGAAACAGCACGCTGAGGCGCTGCATGTCGCAAGCAAAGCAGCAAACCGTTGAGGATTTCAGGATGAATGTGATTTATGCCTTCAATGGCGACGCAGACGGGCTTTGCGCACTTCAGCAGTTACGCCTTGCCGACCCGAGGCAAGCGAAACTG
This sequence comes from Pseudomonas sp. Pseusp18, assembly GCF_059506005.1. NCBI lineage: Bacteria > Pseudomonadati > Pseudomonadota > Gammaproteobacteria > Pseudomonadales > Pseudomonadaceae > Pseudomonas > Pseudomonas sp. Pseusp18. Next base: position 2,539,979 of record NZ_CP169240.1, on the reverse strand, counting down.
GTCACTGGGGTGAAGCGCGACATCAAGCTGCTGGATCGAGTCATTGCCGACGAAGGCGATGAGGTCATTGCCCTAGACGTTTCCCTGGATACCAATCGTGCAGGCCTGAGCAGGCTACTCGACAGCGGAGCCTACGTTCAGTATTTCGACCATCACTTTGCGGGTGAACAACCCGACCATGAACGCTTCACATCGCATATCGATACGGCGAGCGATGTATGCACCAGCATTTTGGTCGATCGTTATCTGGGCGGTGCTTATCACGCCTGGGCCATTGCAGCAGCCTTTGGCGACAATCTGCCTAAAGTAGCTAACACAATGGCGGCCGCGGCGGGCATCAACGCAAGCGCTCGAGCGACCTTGGAAAAGCTCGGCATCTACCTGAACTACAACGCCTACGGTGAGAGCCTGGAAGACTTGCACTTCGACCCTGCATTGCTCGCCGAAGAAATGCTTCCCTACAACGACCCACTCGAGTTCGTCCGTAATTCAAAAGCATTCGCCGCGCTAAGCACCGGTTACGAGGCCGATATGGAGCTCGCTCGCCAGCTACAGCCTGTACGCCAGGGAGCGGCCTCATCGATTGTCATGCTCCCGGACGAAGCCTGGGCCCGCCGGGCTATTGGGGTATTAGCCAATGAGCTGATGCAGGCTCAACCCGGGCACGCCATCGCCATTTTGTCGCCAAAATCCAGAGGCGGTTTCACCGTGAGCATCCGGGTGCCTACCAATAGCAGTTTGGGCGCTGATGAGTTCTGCAGAGCGTTCCCCACCGGTGGAGGCCGACGAGGGGCCGGCGGCATAAACGAGTTACCGACTGCAGAGTTCGATCGTTTTGCCGACCTTTTCGAAACACGGTTCACGGCCTCGTGAGAGGCCGTTATTCAAAGGACAGGTACCACTAATCGTTGTTGGGTGTGATGCTGCCCAACAACAAACGTACTAATGCCGTTTGACGCGTTACCCCTGTCTTGGAAAAGATCGAACGCAGATGCGCCCGCGCCGTGTTCTTACGAATATTGAGGTCATCTGCCGCTTCTTCCAGGGTCATCCCGTCAGCCAGCAACAGGGCCAGCGCCGCCTCGGCGGGGGTCAATTCGAACAGCGATTGAATCACATCGGGGGAAGCCTGAGATTTGTGTTCAGGATCGCGTAGAAACACCATCACCGCTGGCCGATGCCGGCCCTCCGACCATTCACTCAACGGTACCGATCGTATTGCCACGCCATATTTGGCTAAGCCGGAGGGGCGGGTAATGGACATCGCTTGCGGGAGATTGGTCGCATTTTCCAGCGCTGTCCGAATGAATTGCTGAAGTGCACGATTTTCCGCCGAGTACTTGGCCTCCAATGTCCCGTTCGAAAGATGGATGCCATCATGAGCCCGAAGAATTTCCTCCGCTACTTTGTTGGTTTTCATGATGGTTCCCGTCTCATCGAACACTACGGTACCCAACATCATGCGATCCACGGCGCCGGCATACAGGCGTCGTTCGGACTCAATGTGATCAAGCCGGGAATGGAGTTCAATAGAGCGTTTCAGGTGTGGCAGTAACGCCTCACACACCGCACGATCCCTATCTGAAAACGGTTGCGACGCATGACTTCGACAAACACGGAACCGGCACTCGGAGCCATCTTTGGTATAAATATCGAACCCCAGCAAATAGCGTATATCGTAAGGTTCGACGAACTGCTTGTAGAAGTCACTTGTGTGCCAATCGCCGGCACCGATCATCTCCTCCACCGTTAGCACCTTGTCGGCCGGCAGGCCTACGAAGGGATCGAGGGTAAAAGCGGTGCGACTGGAAAATTTTCCTTGCTCCATGAAGGGCCCCTTGGGGCCGGCGTTGATAATCAACGCATCATTTCTTTCCGAAGCAGGACGCAAGATCAACGTGACCCAATTTGCATCCAGAAGGTCGCGCAAAAAATTGAGTGAGGTGGCCCAGGGCAGCGTCTCCAGGGGCCCTTCGTAAATAAGTGAAATCAGCTCGTTAAACTTTGCTGGGGCCATACGGCTACGTGAAAAAACGTCAGAGTTGGCACCTCCATCAGGTTGTTCACTCATGTCGGCAGATTCACAGGTGGGGGGACAAACGTCACTGTGCAATACAGGTTCAGGCCAAACGAGTCTCATGCTTCTCTCCCCGCTTATTTTTATTGTGGAGTTCAACAGATCTGTTGACGACGTACCGTCAAGATGCTTGCGATCCTACCTCTTCAAATCCTGCAGAAGAAATGCTAACTGAAATGTAGACACCCCGCGCACAGCGGCAATCGTTCATTTGGACGATGTGATGTCCGGCAGTCATAGGGTGAAAAATCGACAGCCACGTCGCAGGCTAGTCCCATCGGACGATGAATTCCAGTGAGCCCCCCCGTAGGCTGAGGTTATCGCCGCTGGAGTGAGTACCATGAAGCTCAAATCTCTGTTGTTACCCGTGACAAACCTTGAATCAACCTTGAACCTGCTTCAGGACACACTTGGCCTGGCGCTTAAATTTCGTGACACCGATCGCTATGCCGCGTTCCTGCCTACTCCGCTGAGCCTCACGTTGGCCAGCAAAACCGAGCGCATTATTGATAAACCTGCTTTGGTCATCGAGGTCGAGCAAGGCATTGAGCTTCTGATCGAGCGCTTGACCGCCGCTGACGTTCTCGTTGTGCAACCGATCGAGAAAGGTCCACATGAATGGCGCGCCGTCCTCGAACCGATCAACAGCGCATTCCAACTCGTCGTCACACAAAAGCTGGTCAGCTGACCCCTCCTTCGCGCTCATCACTTTGACAAGAACAAGATCCGTGAGGCCTATCATGAATGCTAAAACTCAGTTCGATCCCCGCGAATTCCGCAGTGCGCTAGGTACATTCACCACGGGCGTGACTATCATTACTGCCAGTGCAACGGACGGCACCCCTGTCGGCATTACTGCCAACAGCTTCAACTCGGTTTCACTCGATCCCCCCATGGTTCTGTGGAGCCTGGCCAAATCCTCTCGTAATCTGCAAGCATTTGAAACCAGCGAATACTGGGCCGTACACATCCTCTCCGCTGAGCAGGAGGCCCTGTCGAACCGCTTCGCAAAAAGCGGCGAAGATAAGTTCAGCGGCGTCGATATCGTCCGCGGCCTGGGCGGCGTGCCCTTGCTTAATGGCTGCTGCACTCGTATGCAATGCAAGACTTCCTTTATGTATGAAGGTGGCGATCACATAATTTTCGTCGGAGAGGTCATCGAGTTCGACCACCAGCCTGTTGCTCCACTGGTATTTCAAGCCGGGAAATACGCCGTGGCAACACGTAAAAGCGCTGCGTTGTCCATGGCGCAGGGTGCTGATGTGGACTCAAGCTTCAGCGAAGACTTCATTGGCTACCTCCTCGCACGCGCCCACTTCCAGTTCTACAGCCAGATTCGTCAACACGCTCTGGGCTATGGTTTGAACGATACAGAATACTTTTTCTTGAGCGTACTCAGCGTCAAGGATGGACGCAGCCTTGAAAAACTCAATAGCCTGTTTTCCTACACGGGTTTCGAGGCCACCGAGCAAGTCCTTGAAGGGTTACGCGACAAGGGCTTCGTGCGGATCGAGGACACTACCTGCTACCTCACAGACGTCGGCCGTGACTCGACCTTGCGTATCATTGCCGCAGCCAAAGCCCTGGAGGCGGACGTACTCGACCGTTTCGGCTATTGGGAATCCGTCTCCCTGAAAAACCTGCTTAAACAACTCATCATTCAAACCGACCCGGGTCTTGCACACCCGTGGGATGACAACATCAGCGCCTGAACACTTAAAACGGGATGCCGCGCATGCGCCTTATTTTCGACCCGTCCATCAGGCAGCGCCTGGCTGTTGCAGGCCTGATGTTGCCGTTAGCGAGCATGACGCTTGCAGGCACTCCCGCAAACGACCAGTGGCCGCATTACGGGCGCACCCAATCGGGCACGCGCTTCGTGCCCACCACCCAAATCGGTCCGGAAAACGTACAGAACCTTCAAGTAGCGTGGACGTACCAAACCGGTGACCTGGCAACGCAAGACCCGAAGAACCTGCCAGCGTTTGAAGCCACACCACTGAAAGTCGATGACAGCCTTTATTTTTGCACCCCGCATAACATCATCATCGCGCTAGATGCAGACAGCGGCAAAGAACGCTGGCGGTTCGACCCAAAGACCAACACCGAAGGACACTATCTAGTGACCTGCCGAGGGGTGGCCTACCACGTCGAAAATTCAAAAGACAAGCCACCTTCAGCGTGCCCGACGCGCATTCTCGCGGCCACCCTGGATGGACGGTTGCTGGCTCTCAATGCCAAGACCGGCAAGCCGTGTACCGATTTTGGTAACAATGGCACTGTCTCGCTGCTCGAGCGCCTGGGCAGCGTTACGCCGGGCTTTTATAGCGTTACCTCCCCGCCCACCGTCGTAGGTGACAGGGTGATCATTGGCGGTCTGGTGCTGGATAACCAGTCCACAGATGTTCCGGGTGGAGTCGTCCGGGCTTTTGATGTCCACACAGGCATGGAGGTATGGAACTGGGACTCCGGCGCCATCGAGGCCGGTCAGCCTGACAAACCTTACACCCGAGGTTCAGCCAATGCCTGGTCAGTGTTCAGCGCAGACCCACAGCTAGGTTTGGTCTACATTCCAACGGGCAACCGCTCGCCTGATTACTTTGGTGCAGAACGCAGTCCGACAGAGGAGCGCTATAGCAGCTCGGTTGTTGCACTTGAGGTGAGCACTGGCAAAGTTCGCTGGGCTTTTCAGACCGTTCATCATGACCTCTGGGATTATGACGTAGCCTCTCAACCGGTATTGACAGAATTCAATGGGTTGCCCGCGCTGATCCAAGCCACCAAAACCGGCCAGTTGTTCGTCCTCGATCGCCGTACTGGCACGCCTTTGAGCAACGTAAGTGAGCGTTCCGTGCCTGGTGGGGCGGCCCCCGGTGACCATACTTCGCCCACACAGCCGTTTTCAAGCGATATGCCGTCTCTGCACCCCACGTCGTTAACGGAAGAGGATATTTGGGGACTGACGCCACTGGACCGCTTTTTGTGCCTTCGCGAGTTCCGACGTTACCGCCATGAAGGCATCTTCACGCCACCCTCTCTACAAGGCACTATAAATTATCCGAGCAACCTTGGCGCTAGTAGCTGGGGCAGTGTCGCGGTGGACGAGCAGCGTCAAGTCCTTATCGCCAACACCAACCGCATCGCCTCCATTGTCAAGCTCATCCCCCGTGAAGAGTCAGATCGACAGCTAAAGGCAGGAATAGTCCAGTACAACCCCTCATTTGGCACCCCGTATGCGGTACAAAATACCCCGTTTCTTTCGGTGCTAGGCATACCCTGCACCGCACCGCCATGGGGCGTATTGAGCGCTATCGACCTAAAAACCAAACAACGCCTATGGGAGGTGCCCCTGGGCACAACTCAGGATAATGCCCCGCTCGGTATCGTCCTGGAACTCGGAATGCCAAATCAAGGTGGGTCTATCGTCACGGCCAGCGGCCTGGTTTTCATTGCTGCAGCCACCGATAACTTTTTGCGTGCTTTTGAGACTAAAACGGGCAAAGAACTGTGGAAGGCTCGTCTTCCCGCAGGCGGTCAAGCCACGCCTATGAGCTACGTCTCAGCCAATGACGGACGCCAATACCTGATCATCGCCGCTGGTGGACACGCCCATATGGGCACCGCTCTGGGCGACTACGTCATCGCCTACGCATTGCCGAAGTCCGGCGCGTCAAATGAATAGTCCATTTGGACGATTCCGAACAAAACAAGCCGACGTACCCTGCAGAAGAGGAAGTTTGTAGCCGAAACGAACAGCCCACCTTCACGATTGCTTTTGCAGACTGGAGCCACCATGAAAACAAAAATAAGAACCGAGAACATGTTAGTCGTTTTGTTATCGATCACCGCGCTGGCGATGACGTTGACGCTCATTGAGTCGCGTATCAACCGTCATCCCAGCAACAACTATGCGATCTGCAATTACGCATCCCCAGGCCCTGGTCAGCTGTGCATTACGCCTTCGCAAATCAATTTGACCGGTCTATTCCATTAACTCTGACTGTTGCATCTTCCATTCTGGTTCGAATAGATCTTGTCTCCGAAGGCCCTTTCACCTGTGAAAGGGCCTTGCCAATACCGCCCCTCCTCCCAGAGCCGACCTGTTGATGTCTTGTATCAGCGCGCGGTGCCCGGCCTATGCATTCGTATCCGTCCGGCCAATACACCTTCCCGACTCAACCGCCGAAGACCATGGTGTCCACCTAATTTAAGTGGACACCATTTCTGGCCCATTAGGCGGACTCCTCATGCACCCACAGCGCCGTTCCTACAGCAAATCCTTCAAAGCCCAAGTCATTCAAGAGTGTGCTGAGCCCGGCGCCTCCATCGCGAACATCGCGTTGGGCTACAACCTCAATGCCAACCTCGTCCACAAATGGATACGTCTGCACACACAGAAAACCACGGCGCTTCAGCCAGCGTTTATCCCGCTGCACACCCAGATGCTCTCGGCCGGGTCACAGGTTCATCCTTCCAGCATTTGCCTTGAAATCCAGCATCCGCGCACGCCCATCAAAATGAGTTGGCCCGTCGACAGTGCTGCCGCCTGCGCAAGCTTTCTTCGAGAGCTACTACGGTGATCCGCATCGACACCGTCTGGCTCGCGACGGAACCGATGGACATGCGCGCAGGCACAGATACCGCGATGGCCCGCGTGATTTCAGTGTTCGGTGCGGCGCAGCCGCACTGTGCTTATCTCTTCGCCAACCGCCGCGCCACCCGCCTGAAGGTTTTGGTGCATGACGGGCTGGGTATCTGGTTGGTGGCACGCCGGCTCCACCAAGGTAAGTTCGCTTGGCCAGGAACTCGGCACGGCACGCAGATGGAGCTGAACGCTGAACAGCTGCATGCCCTGATACTGGGCCTGCCCTGGCAAAGAGTCGGCCCCGGAAATGCTATTTCCATCCTCTGACCTGAACAGTGCCCCATCCGGCAGCGCAATTGTCCGATAAGCCTGTCGTCGTGCTTAGGCTGATCTGGCAAGATCGGCGGCATGACTTCGATTCCCGACCTCGACCAACTGAACCCTGAACAACTGCGTGCCTTGGCTGCGCAGTTGCTGCAACGCGTCTCGGCGCTCGATGAGCAAGTCGAGACAATGGGCAAGACGGTTCAGGTCATGGACAAGAAGATCCATCATGACAAGACGCTGATCGAAAAACTCAGCCACGAGATTGCCCAGCTCAAACGCTTCAAGTTCGCCAAGCGCAGCGAGCAGATGAGCCCAGAACAAGCTAGCTTGCTCGATGATCTGATCGATACCGATATTGCCGCCATTGAAGCTGAACTTGAGTCATTGCAGGTAACGCCAGCGTCGACCCAGGAAAAACAGAAACCCAAGCGCCGCGCATTACCACCAGAGTTTCCCCGCACTCTGATCCATCACGAACCGGACAACACCGAGTGCGCCTGTGGATGTGCCCTTGAACGCATCGGTGAAGATGTCAGTGAGAAGCTTGATTACACGCCGGGTGTCTTTAGCGTCGAACGCCACATCCGAGGCAAGTGGGTCTGCAACCGTTGCGAAACACTGATCCAAGCCCCGGTGCCGGCACAGGTCATCGACAAAGGTATTCCAACTGCCGGCTTGTTGGCCCACGTCATGATCGCCAAGTTTGCCGACCACCTGCCGCTGTATCGTCAGGAAGCCATGTTCGGCCGGGCCGGCCTGGCTATCCCGCGTTCGACCCTCGCTCAATGGGTTGGCGCTTGCGGTGTGCAGTTGCAGCCATTGGTCGATGCGTTGCGCGAGGTCGTACTTGGGCAGCCGGTTGTTCATGTCGATGAAACGCCAGTGCAGATGCTCATGCCGGGCACCAAGAAAACTCACCGTTCCTACGTCTGGGCTTACGCCACCAGCCCGTTTTGCGAAACGTCGGCGGTGGTTTACGACTTCAGCGTCAGCCGTGCCGGCGAACATGCACGCAACTTCCTGCAAGACTGGAAGGGCAAGTTGGTCTGCGATGATTTTGGCGGCTACAAGGCCAGCTTCGAACTCGGCGTTACGGAAATCGGCTGTATGGCCCATGCGCGGCGCAAGTTTTTTGAACTACATGCGACCAACAAGAGCACGCTGGCTGAGCAGGCCTTGCGCTACATCCAGCTGCTGTACGAAATCGAAAGTGAAATTAAAGATCTGGAGCCGGATTTACGCCGCCGAATACGGCAGGAAAAGGCGGGTCCAGTGATGGATGCGCTGCATGCCTGGATGGTTGCCCAGCGCGATATCGTGCACAACGGTTCGGCCATCGGAAAAGCCCTGGATTACAGCCTGAAACGCTGGGCAGCGCTGTCGCGCTACCTTGATGACGGGGCGGTGGCCATCGACAATAACTGGTGTGAAAACCAGATACGCCCGTGGGCTCTCGGTCGTAAGAACTGGCTCTTTGCTGGATCACTTCGCAGTGGCAAACGCGCGGCTGCAATCATGAGTTTGATCCAGTCGGCTCGGAACAACGGGCATGACCCGTATGCCTATCTCAAGGATGTGCTGACGCGCTTGCCGACGCAGCGGGCCAGTGAGATTGCGGAGCTGCTGCCGCATCGGTGGTGTCCGGCTTAGTTGTGCAAGACGGGTTGGCCGGACGCTTACATGCATTCGCCACACGAGACGTGTTGGATCGCCCACGACCCACTCGGATCAAGCCAACATTCGACATTGCTCCACAGCGTTCGCCGACCATTTACCGCTGCACCGGGAGGAGAAGTTTTTTGTAGAGCCGGGCAGGCGATTGCTCGCTCAACAGCAGCGCAATGGGTCGGGCAGACCGGAGTGCAACTCCAACCTCTGTTCGATACGCTGCGTGAACAAGTGTTGGCCCAGGGTGTGAACCACGCCGATGAGCTCCCGGTTCAGATGCTCGCGCCGGGCGAGAAGAAAACTCACCGCGCTTACATCTGGGCCTACAGCACCAAGGCGTTTTTCGCCCTCAGTAACCTGACATTGCCGGAGTATCGCTACTCAGCGAGCAATCATCCCAGCAGCTTGTTCAGTTGCCTCAGTGGTACGTGTTGCAAGCTTGCGAACCTCGTCGGCGACCACGGCAAAACCGCGCCCGGCTTCTCCGGCGCGCGCAGCTTCGATCGCCGCATTCAAGGCCAGAAGGTTTGTCTGGCTGGCGATGCTCTGGATCGTGCCGACAATTTGCGATAACTGGGCGATGTTGGTTTCCAACTTCCGCTGATGCTCCACCTCCGTCATTCGCAGCGCTTCCTGCTCATGCTGCAGGTTGATGTCCACCAGCGCGCCCACCACACGCAGTGGCGCGCCATGCGGGTCTCGGCGGGTCTGACCGCGAGCCCGGAACCAACGATATTCGCCGCTCTTCATCTTCAATCGATATTCGATGTCAAAAGGCGTTTTCCCTGACCTGTCAGTCAAGTGCGCACCAAAAGCATTGAGGCTTCTCTCTTTATCTTCCGGATGCAACCGGGATGCCCAGCTATCTAAGACGTCAGGAAACTCTTCGACCGTTTCAAAACCAAGCAGCTTTCGGAACTGAGGCGACCACCAGAAGGGGTTCTTTGGATTCACTGGGTCTCCGGCAATCACTTCCATATCCCACAGGCCATCGGAAAGCATCTCCCTGGACAGTTCAAAGCGGGTGATGATTACGTCGTGTTCCTGATCGCGCTCCAATTGATCATGAATATCGCGCAGCGAGCCTGCTACCCGAATCGGCGTGCCAGCTTCATTGCGCAGTGTTTCGCCCTGAGCGTGAAACCAACGATAGGAACCATCCTTCATGGCTAGTCGATTTTTGACCTTGTAGGGGGTGTGCCCGGATTTGTCGTTGAGATGACGGGCAAAGGCGTCAAGTGTTGCCTGCTTGTCCTCTGGATGGAGGCGATCCGCCCAACTGGCCAGAACATTTGGGAAATCACGTTCGTCCTTGAAGCCAAGTAGGCTGCGGAACTGCTGCGACCACCAAAAGCGGTTTTTTGGATTAACGGGATCGCCAGAAACCACCTCCATGTCCCAAAGCCCCTCACTGGAAGCTCGATTCACCAAATCGAACCTGATTTGGTGGGTTGCGGCGGAAGCTGCTGACTCGCGAATTACCTCGAGCGCATCTTCAAGCTGGCTTTCAAGTTGGCTTATGCGTAATTGAGATTCACGATTCGAAGATTCCAAAACACTCCAAGCATCAAGGATTGCCGGAGCCTCTTGGCAGCCTTTGACATCAGGTACCTCGCCGCTTTTGATCGCGCCGATGAGTTGCAGAAGGGCATAACGATCACGACGCAAAAAAGGAAAATTGGACATGTTTTCAGACTCGATCAGCGTGACGGGCCGCATCCATGGCACCTTGAGATATATATCGACATCCATGGGAAAAACTTTAAAATTTTGATGTATAAAGGCTGTCGCTTCCGCTCAAAATACGTGACCTTGATCGTCCTTAATACTGGAGTTCGTAAAGTGTGTTACCTGAACACTTACCCTACTCCCTCGCCTCCTTACACTGGGATCTGGTAGGAGACTTTCCCGGACGCTTACACCAATTCCGGATATCCACACACAAAAAAGGCCCTCCATTATCGGAGAGCCTTCCGTTGTACCTGAGATAACCTACAGAGATTTAGCGACCTGCCCCACGCAGCATGTCGGGAGAGAATTGCGACTCGGTCAGACTACCATCATCCACCAGCGTGACTGGTTTCTGTTCGGTGGTCAGGCGATCGGCAATGTAGGATCCCGACACCAGGTCATGGTACACGGCCAAATGGGGCCAAGTAACTTGGGCATCGAAGGCGTACACAGTGTGGTTCATGACGGTACGCCAGAATTGCCCACGGGCATCGTAATTGTCCCCCATCAGCGGCACCCAGGTGTCCTCATCAATGTACATGACGCGCTTGGGATACAGATGCCGGAAACCCGGCTTTAGCTCAGCCTCGACAACCCATACCCGATGCAGTTCGAACCGTGTGTACGCTGGATTGATATGCCCTTTATCCTTCAGCAAATCAGCGTACTTAAGTTTCGGATCGAGCAACTTGTACGTATTGTAAGGGACGTAAATCTCGCGTTTACCGAGCATCTTCCAATTGTAGCGCTCGGGAGAACCATTAAAGACCTGCCCCTCATCCAGCGTGATATAGCCTCCTGGACCAGGTTGGTCGAATCCGTAGTTAGGCAGTTGTCGAACACGTCGAGTACCTGGACTGTATTGCCAGACATCAAGAAAGTCCGACTTATAATTATAAGGCACCCGAGCATACGTCAGCGTTCCCTTGTCACGCTGGGGTACAAGCTTTTCGCCATAACTCCACGCAGCGCTCCCGGTCGTTTCCACTCGATTCTTGGGGTCGGCCTTGCTGAGTACTATCTTGTGAAACTCCCGCGCCCAAGAAATGCCGCCACTTGGATTCACAACTGCAGTATCGAAGGTTCCGATCTCACGAGGTGAAGCAGCAGGCACCGTCATATTCCATACAAGTTCGAGACCGCTTTTTGGAATAGGAAAAGGGGAACTACCGTTGGTCGCCTTTATACCTAAGCCTTCGTCAACCAACTCAGCCGTAGCAGCATTCTTCTTCGAGACATCACAAATCCATTGCGGAAAAGCCCAGTCCCGATGCGATTGATAGACCGGCAGATTGAAAGTGTCCGGATATTTTTTCAGCAGCGCTTTTTGCCCGTCGGTCAATCTAGCCGCATACTGCTCCATATTGCTGGCGGTGATGGTATAGAGCGGCTTCTCATCCGCGTAAGGGTCGGTGTACGGAGTACCGGTTCCCGCATAAGCAAGACCCGGAGGCTTACCAAGCCACTTGCCTGAGTACTCAGGAATCGTCCCCTCGGCATTACCTGCCTTCTCCGCCCCTTGGCAGGTCAGTTCGTTGCCTAGCTTGGCCGCCTCTTCGGCAGGGACCTTGGCCCACACATTGGCGCTGACAAAGCATGTCATTGCCAAGCCACAAGCGGCCGCGCCCACATAAGATCTGCTGAACATCTTTATGCCCTCTTGTAACGTTCAGAAACTGTATTTTGCGTTAAGTGTGACAAAATCTCGGTCCGCCAGTTGACTCGCATCTTCGGCATGACCCAAAAACATATTGTACTTAACGCCAATCTCCAGATTATCGAGATAAATCAAACTGGAGCCAATACTAAGGCGTTTATCACCCTCATTAAGTAGCCCACTGCTTTGTATGACGCCGCTGCCTTTCACACCTTGGTTCCAGGCAATTGGCACACTCATATCCCAACCATCAAAGACACCCAAATAACGATTGATGTAGGCAAAAGAATAACCCCACCCGGTACGAGTAGAAGAGGCTAGGCTCGTATTCTTGGTGCTGGCCCCATAAGGGTTGCTATCCAAATCAATCAACTGTTGCGCAATCACTTCCGCCAGCACAATAACTTGGTCAGACATGAAGTTTGGGCCAAACGAACCATACACGTTGGCCTGTGCCTGCAGCGCATCACCTCGAACTTGTTGGGGCAAGCCAGAAGTATTCACTTGCACCGGCAGACCTTGATAATAACCTACCTCCCCGCCTAAACTGTAATCACCTAACCGTGTTGAAACACTCATGGCCGTAGCTTTGATATCTTCAAAGTACTTCACATGGTAGGAACTCCCAGAAGGATCAAAAACTATTGAAGGCGTTTTACTGTGATAGTTGATGTGATAGAAGCCCAGCTCAGTGGAAGGGGTTACCCGATATCTAGTGCCAACGCCCCACTGGCCTGAATCACGCGCGTCCTCCGTTGACGTCCGCGGAATAGAAACGCCAGGTGCAAAGTACAACTTCTCGGAACCAGGACCAATCACATCGGTAGAGAACAGGTAGTCGCCGGTTGGTGACAGCTCCGTCGGACGGAAGCGGAACTGCGAATAAGCGACGAGCGACCAATCCTGGGTGATGTTCCACTGGCCAGAGACCGCCTCTGCGCCAAGCAGAACATCCTTGGTTTCAACCCCAGGGATGTTGCTCTTGGACGCATCCGCGCCGTTCTGCCCACCAGAAATACCTGGGAAAAAAACGTTTTCCCCCCAAGCAACCAAATGTTTTCCCAGCTTTGCACTGAGCTTACTCTCGCCCCCCAAATCCCAAGCTCCATACGCGTAAGCATCGAGCATAACGGTACGGCTACCGTCCCACTTGCGCGTCTCCGAGCTGAATTCGTCGGCATCACCATCATGGTTCAACGTGCTTTGCGAGTTATTGTCAGTCGAGCCTTTATAGACCGCGTCATAAAACGTACTGCCTCGCAGGAACAGGCCATAGTTATCTTTATGTAAATCTGATTCGACCAGTAAACTCAGACGATTGGTAGTCAAGCTGCCTCGGTCAAAATTTCGATCAGCATCATCAGCGTTCAGTTGACTGAGAACCCTTCTGGATTGTTTCTCCGTACGAACGCCAATACCATAGTTGGCTGTCAGCGTGTAATCCATGCTGATGCCATTGGCAAAATCTATTGTCTCGCCCGCAAAGCAGCTGATACTGGGTAACGCTAGGGAAACGAATGCCGCTGACACAGGCACTCGGGCCAGCGTACCAAGAACCTTTGGTGAAATTTTCATCTTGCTGCGTCCTCTTATTGTTGTTGATCGCAACGTGCGGTATCTACCTACTGCGAGTATTCCCTCCTACTCTCCAGTAACCTAAATTTTGCCATTCTCACGAACATCGTCTATTCGGACTATTCCCAAAAGTAAAAATATCGCGATCGGCTAGTCCATATGGACGAGGCACAACAGAGCAGCAACTGTTAATTTGAGGATGGGGTAATGCTAACTTGGCCAATGCTATTGCAAGCCTCCTATGGAAAGGCGCTTTCCTCGTATCCAGCAGCAACGCTAACTGCCATATCTTAAAAATAATAAGGAGCATTCAAAATGCTAGGTGTTGCCTCTCGTGCCTGTGCCAACTTGGCTGTGGGCAAAAAGCTGTTGTTTGGATTTGGCATGGTGCTTGGATTGACGTTAACCGTAGCTATAACCGGTTTATATGCAGTCAACGCTATTATCCAGAGGCACACGCGGGCGGTGTTGCTCACCCAAGTCAATGCCGAAATTCTGCGGACACGCCAAGCAGAGAAAGATTTTGCTCTGAGCCGGAATGCAGGATCGGCACAGGAGGTAAACACTCGCCTTGATAAGGCGACCCGTCAGCTCAGCGACCTGAACGCAGTCGGTTCCGAGAATCCAAACCTAAAGAAGATGACTGATGCGGTTGTCAGCTATCGGCAACAATTCCAGGAGTACGTTACGCAAGTGGCGAAGGCTCAAACTGCGCGTAATGTCATATCAGAAGACGCCAATGATGCGCGTCGGCAGTTCGAAGTCATTGAGCAGGACATGTATAACGCCGCCCGCGACGAACAATTGGCCAAAGACATACTGCGCGGTGGTGACCCTCTGTCGTTGGCCGAGAGTGCCTCAAAATTGAGCAAGTACATGCTCGACCTGCGCAGCAATGAAAGTCTCTTTATCATCGATGGGACGCAAGAGGCCTTGGACAGCTGGGGACAGGTCAACGACGAGCTTCAAGCTCAGGCACGCAATCTCTCGGTCTGGCTGGGCGAGGACCAGATGCACGCACTCGACGGTGCGCTGGAAGCATTGTTTCGTTATCAGCAAAGCTTCGAGAATTACCATCAGGCACGGGTGGATAGCAAGGCCATCGAAGCCAGGTTGATTGAACGGGCACAAACAGTCACCGCGCTGAGTGAAGAGGCCCTGGTAACAGAAGAACAAGCCATGCACACCGATAGCCAGCAGGTTTTTGTATTGCTCGCCGCCATGACGTCCTTTGCAATTGTGCTTGGTGTCTGCGCCACATTGATCATTTCTAGATTGATTGTTACCCCCCTGCTGCAAACGGTCGCGTTCGCCCAGAAGGTCGCCGCAGGCGATTTGCGACAAAATCTGAACGTTGAGCGTACCGATGAACTTGGACAGCTGTTGACGGCCATGCAAGACATGATGCTCAGTCTACGGAAGCTGATCGGGAACATTGATAAAGGCGTAGGTCAAATCGCCAGTGCATCCGAAGCGCTTTCGAGTATCACCGCGCAAACCCGTGAAGGGGTGTTGATACAAAAAACAGAAACCGAAAGCGCGGCTTCAGCTATCCAGCAGATGAGCATCACCGTTCAAGAGGTCGCTATCAACGCCGAACGTGCGTCTCGAGCCGCCTATGAGGCCGACGAAGAGGCCCGTAATGGCGATCGGGTCGTGCGCGAAGCCGTCGCACAAATTGATCATTTGTCCTTGGGGATCGAACACTCCGCTCAGGCAGTCCAGCAATTGCATCAGGAAAGTACCCAGATCAATACAGTACTGGAAGTCATTCGCAGTGTTGCCGAACAAACTAACCTGCTGGCGTTGAACGCCGCGATTGAGGCGGCTCGAGCCGGCGATCAGGGCCGAGGATTTGCGGTGGTGGCAGATGAAGTTCGCGCATTGGCGAAGCGCACCCAGCACTCGACGCAAGAAATCGAAATACTGATCACCACCCTCCAGCTGATGGCGCAGCAGGCAGTCGTTGAAATGGAGAGCAGTCGCAAGCTGACGCAAAGCACAGTCAGCCTCGCCAGCCAGGCCAGTTCGGCGCTGGGACGCATTACGCAGTCGGTCTTCATCATTAAGCAGATGAATCAGCAGATCGCGTCCTCAGGCGAGGAGCAAACCGCGGCGGCCGAATCTATCAGCACTTGCATGATTCAGGTACGTGACATTGGGGACAAAAGCGCGTCCACAAGTGAAAAGACCGCTATATCGAGTGCTCGTCTTGCAAGCTTGGGCGGGGAACTCAAAGGACTGCTGAAACAATTCCAAATCTGAGCACCAGGAGACTTATACGACTGGCTAACCGCTGGCGTGGCGCATCACCACTGCGAAACCTCACCCCATGCGGTGCGACCGCACTGCGTCAGCCACCAGTTTGCGAGCCAACTGCCACGCATGTTGGCGTAGTTCAGGAACCGCTGTCGCTTCCCAATAATCGGCCTTGAGCATCGGGCCGATGTAGCTCAACCATGGAAGTGATTTACCCTCGCAATCTTTCACCGCAAGACTTGAATCAACACGTAAACCCATTCCATCTGGATCGACACTGATCAGGCCATCGGCTTGCAGTTGTTTGATCAAACGGTCATCGACATGTCGCAAGTCTGAGTTTGGCCCGGTGCAGTTAATCAGCTGGGCCACCTCGATGTGTATGAGCCGATGACTTCCACGCAACTGTATACCTATACGTAATCCATGCTCACACGACTCAACCGTTTTGATGCGTCCCGCCATAGGCTCGAAACGACCATCGGCCACCGCCGCTTGGAATGATTGAAAAGAGCTCGGCGCCACTCGATGACGATGGACGTCCCAGTACGCCTGGGCATGACGAAGAAAACGTCTGCGCTCTGTGACGGAAAGACGCTTCCAGAGCGTTGCGGTATGAGGACGCAACATTACAAACACATCCCGCCAATTGACCCCATCCCTCTCCTCCAAATGAACCTGGCGCCGAATCTCTCTCATGTAGCAACGCACCGTCGCCGGTCCTTCCAGCATTCTCTGAATCAACTCATCATGAACATGAGTATTCACCGGGCACGTACGATGGGGTAGCGGCAACAGCCCTCGACGTGACAGTAAATAAATCGGCGCGTGAGGCGTTTGACGCTCAAGACTCAGCGCAACATCCATAGCGGTTAGACCGCTGCCCAATAAGAGCACGGACTGATTGGCGAAGTGTGACGCCTGCCCTTCAACGGCCCATGGATCGCGTTGATAACGACCAGTGTCCAGTTCCGTGCCAATTCCCTTGGGATCAAGCGGCGCAAAGTGCCCGAATGCCAGCACCACATGCGCAGCTTCGATCGACCGACCATCAGCCAACTCAACCAGAGCGCCTCGTGCGCGTGGTCGTAACGCCAAAGCTTCTCCCGCCAGGCAGGTCAATGTACTTCCCGATCGACATTGCTCCCGGGCACTGCCCAGAAGCGCAGCCAGATAATCGCCGTAACATTTGCGCGAGACGAAATCCGCAGCGTCGATCGAGGCATCATACTGCTGGCAGTAGCGTAGAAAATCCTGCGGATCATCGGCTAACGCACTCATATTGCCTGCAGGTACATTTAACCGATGATGCGGGCTACTGGTTCCATAGGCGATGCCCCGGGCCATGCCGGCAGTGCGGTTGACCATCACGACACGCAGGCCGACCGGACTATGTCGTAGTAGTTGAACCGCTGTGGCCGTACCACTGAAACCCGCGCCGATGATCACAATAGTCTGCATGGGAAGGCTCCGCGGTGGTGATCAAAACATGTTCGTTAAACGAATCGGAGCCACTGACTAGCGCCTGAATCAGCGCCCCTGAGACTCTACGAACAGTCGACTGATGCGGCAGGAATGGAGCTGCCAGCGCCCTGCGATGCGTCGATATTCATCGTGGTAGTGGCCATAACCCTGCAGGAATCTCAGCGGCGAGTCCGACTCTTCAGCCCAGTGCAAAACATCTTCCATCGCCCAGATACCAACCGCTGAATCCTGGCTGACTATCTCGATCTCAGGCATATGCCCGTGGTGCATCGTGGTTACGCCGGTCAATGCTTCACGCAAAAAGGCGATGATGTTCTCTCGGCCCTCGGAGAGAGCCTTGGGGTCGTGCTGGAGGCCGCTCGCATCTCGCATATCGAAGCGTGCGTCTTGCGTAAACAGATCAGCGAGCGCCAACCAATCCTGGCTATCAATACACCGGAAATAGCTGGCTTTCAGGCGTTTGATCTGCTCAATGGACAGCAGCTGGTCCAAGGTCTCGGCCGTGTTCATTTCGGTTCCTCGGGATCGGCGGATACAGGCTTGGTGAAATCGTCGAGCAAGGCCTCCTTGATGATCAGCGGGTTCACGTACTCACGCCAATAAACAATCTTGTCATCAGCAAATCGAAAGATACTCAGGTAGGTGTTCGAATACGGTCTGCTGGTGGGATGGTAAAAACTATGGGAGCTATATTCAGCGATCAACGTATTGGGTTCGAGCAAATCATGTATCGATTCGATCTCATACGCGTAGGGGTCAAAAGGTGCCATACCGCGCTCGATTAGCGTGCGCAATGCCCGATTGCCCACCAGAGTCGACGGCATATTCGGCACCGGTCGATAAGGCCACTCTTGTAACAGGTCCGGCGCCAGGCACGCCTCGAACTCGTCGAACTCCTTTCGTCCAAGGTGACCCAACATACGTACGAACAACGCTTTGTTTTTATCGCGAACGGCTTGATCGCTTGAAGGCGAGATGCTCATCGTTCAACTCCCAAATATTGGCAAAACCTCAGAGTGCTCGGCCGACGGCGTTGCCCGTACGGATCGCACCCTCGATATAACCCAGCTCCTGAGCATCGCCGATGCAGTGCACGTGAGCACACTCGGCTTCAAGGCTCCTGAACAACTTTTCTCCACTCGGCTTGGCGCCCAGCGCCATGATGACGGTATCGGCCTTACGCGATTGCACCTGTCCAGTGGCCGTGCGGTAAACCACCCGATCAGTTTTGATCTCAAGCAGATCGCTGGAGGACAGAAGCGTTACTTTCAGCTTGCGGAGGGTATCCATCAGGCGCCAGCGGCGAACCATCATCAGCTCTTTACCGAAGCTCAAACCTGGCTCGATGACCGTGACCTTGCGTCCACGTTCGGCGAGGAACTCGGCCAGCTCGACACCCACCAACCCGCCGCCGTAAATCACCACATGTTTGCCAAGCGGTAGCCAGTACTCGCTCATATGGCTGATGGTTGCCGCGTTATTGAGAAAGCCCAAAGTTCTACCGGCAGTGATCAGTAAACGAACATAGGACGGCAGCTTGCGGGCGAGTTCCGGTCCGTACTGACCGGTTACCATGGCGCGCATTTCATCGCCGCTGAACACATGGGGTAATTTGGATCCGGGTAAATCGATCAAGCTGCGGGTGGCGCCTGTTGCGACTACCACAGCATCTGGCTGCACCTGCCTGACCAACTCAGGGGTGACGGTGCAATTCAGATGCACCGACACTTTAAGTTCGTTCATCTGCCGGACAAGGTACTCGATCAGTTTGCCGTTTTCCGGATAGACAATGGACGAGAAGAACACGGTTCCGCCAAGACGTTTGGAGGCCTCATACAGCTGTACCTCGTGTCCTCGCAACGCTGCGACACGCGCCACTTCCATACCGGCCGGGCCGCCACCCACCACCAGTATCCGCTTGCGCGAGCCCTCGATGGGCATGATAGGTGCGGTGTTTTCAAAGCCGGTCTGGGCATTGACCGCGCAGCGCACATGGGTCCCCAGAAATATCTGGCTGATGCAGGTGTAGCAATAGATACACGGGCGAACCAGTTCCGGGCGATTGAGTGCGAGTTTGTTCGGCAACTCAGGATCAGCCAAGAGTTTGCGCGCCATCGTGATGAAGTCCAGCTTACCTTCACCGATCAACCGATCACCGACTTCCGGTTCGATGCGCCCGGGGCAAATCACAGGAATGTTGACCGCTGCCTTGATTGCCTCGGCATTTTTGACGAAGTAGCCGGAAAAATGGGTGGCATGGCCTTCGGTGAAACTGATGCCCTTACTTTTATCAGCGTTCGCCGTCACATGGATCGCGTCGGCGCCAGCCTGCTCTCCAAGACGGGCCACTGCTATTGCATCTTCCAGGGTAATACCGTCATCCATCAGGAACTCTTGAGAGTCGAGGCGGAACCACACCGGGTATTCTGCGCCGACGGTGCCCTTGATCCGCTTGATGACCTCGATCAGCAGCCGCGCGCGATTTTCCAACGAACCACCCCAGCGGTCATCGCGCTTGTTACTCGAAGGAGACAAAAAACCAGACAGCAAGTAACCATGCCCGGCGTGGATCTCAACACCGTCCATGCCAGCAGCCTTGGCGCGCCGCGCAGCCTGGGCGAAACAGTCAATTACCCACTCCAGGTCTTCCTCAGTGGCCACCTGATGACTGATCACCACACCGGGCTTGAAAAAGGCTTCGAACATCTCCTTGTTTTCTTCCGGGGTCAAATCAACAGGCCAGTCAAACGCTTTGTCTGTCGGTATCGATGGCACCAGCAAGGGCAATCCGCGCAACGGCTCATTCACTGCGATGGCGCCGGCATGCTGCAACTGCATGGCGATTTTTCCACCATGAGCATGCACCGCCTCGGCCACGGCCTTGAGTCCTGGAATGAAGTGGTCCTCGGAGACTGCCACCTGCATTTGATTACCTGAACCACGCGGCCACGCCACACCTGTGGAACCCATGATGACCATCGCTGCACCACCTTTGGCACGCGCTTCGTAGTAACGCACGATGCGCTCGCCGCAGAACCCTTCAGGCTCTGCCAGGTTAGACCCCATTGGCGACATGATGATTCGGTTGCGCAGGGTCATAGACCCGATCGCCCCCGGGGACATGAGATGGCTAAAGCCACTGGACATATTGACGGACTCCACTTTTTTATAATTCTGATCGACTATCGCAGACGAATGCCCGTTCAGGACATGGTCTGTCCGCCATCGATGGAGAAGTCGATGCCGGTGACATAACGCGCCTCATCAGAAGCCAGGTAGGCGACAGCAGCAGCGATTTCCTCGGGCTCGGCAATGGCGGACAGCGGATACAGCTTGGCCATCAGTTTTTCATCGATGTCTTTCGGGAACTGGATCGTCGCGTGGATGTTGGTGTTCACCCCGCCCGGACAAATCGCATTGGCCCGAACCCCATCGGCGGCGAATTCAACGGCAATGCTGGTGGTCAACGCAACGACAGCCGCTTTGGACGCACAATAGGCTGCCAGATAAGCCTGGCCTTGCTTGGCCGAGGCTGAAGACATGTTGATGATATTGCCTTTACTGGCAACCAGCGCCGGAATCGCCGCTTGGGAAATGGCAAACACGCTGTCCAGGTTAATGGTCAGCATCCGCCGCCATTGGGTGTCGGTCATTTCCGTGAAGTGCCATCCACCGGCAATGCCGGCAATATTGCACAACACATCAAGGCGGTCGAAACGAGCCACCGCCCGTGCAACCATTTCCCGGCAACTTTGCATGTCGGTCGCGTCAAAGGCAAAACAGGTGACCTCGGTCCCATGAGCATCTCGCAGCTGTGTGGCGACAGACTCAAGGCCCGCCGCATTGATGTCTGCCAGCAGCAGTTTCGCGCCCTCTTGCGCCAGACGCATTGCACTGGCACGACCAATACCGGAGGCTGCCCCCGTCACAAGCGCTACTTTCCCGTTGAAACGTTGCATGTCTTGCTCCTCATCTTATTGTTATGGCCAGCTTGCAGCCCGCTACCACCGGCGCGTTGGGGCTGGATCAATCGATTACCGAATAGCCACCGTCGACCACCAACGTATGACCGGTGATGTAACTGGCCGAAGGCGAACAAAGGAACATGATCGGCTCAGCCATTTCCTGCGGCTTGGCCCAACGTCCCAGAGGGGTTTTGTCACTGACAACCTTGGCCCAATAAGGATTGTCCGCATAGGTTGCGGTCATGCTGGTGGGCACCGAGCCTGCAGCAATGGCGTTGACGCGAATATTTTCCTTCGCCCAGGCCACCGCCAGGGTTTTCGTCAGTTGCACGACCCCAGCCTTCGCGGCGCCATAACCGGGCAGATGCGGACTGCCAAAATAGGACATCATCGAGGCGATGTTGATGATGCTGGCGCCCCCGACAAGCACGCTTTTACTCAGCGTATGGCGCAACGCTGCGCTCAACTCGTAGACAGCATTCAGATTGACTTGAACGGCCTCAGCAAAATCAGCGTCGGGCATGATGTGCCCGGCGTTATTGATCAGGATATCGACAGACTTGACCGAACGCGCAAAGTCCGCAATTGAGTCTTTGTTATTCAACTGCAAACAGTGGTAATCAAGCCCCCCCAAATCCACATCCGAATACTCGCCCATCGCCGCACGTTGTCCGGTAATGGTCACCTTCGCACCGGCAGTCAGAAATGACCTGGCAGTTGCCAGACCGATGCCGCTGGTGCCGCCTGTGACAATGACATTCAACTGGCTAAAGTCGAAGACGATTCCACTCATCCACAATTCTCCATCTGCGTGATCGACACTGCCCAGATAGGTCCGAAGACTTTTCCAGGCAGTTCAGGCTCGACGCACTTAGGTCAGGATGCCCATGGTGCGCAGGTGTTCGACAATACGCTCCGCCGCATCTTCGGGCGATAGTGAGGTGGTGTCGATACGCAGCTCGGGATTCTGTGGCGCTTCATACGGCGAGTCGATACCGGTGAAGTTCTTCAGGTCGCCACGCCGTGCTTTCTTGTACAAACCTTTCGGATCACGCTCTTCAGCGACTCCCAAAGGCGTGTCGACGAACACTTCGCAGAATTCGCCTTCCTGCATCAGACTACGGGCCATATCACGTTCAGTTCGGAACGGCGAGATGAACGAAACCAGCGTGATCAAACCGGCATCAAGCATCAGCTTCGAGACTTCGGCGACTCGACGGATGTTCTCCACTCGATCTGCCTCAGTGAAACCAAGATCTTTGTTCAAACCGTGCCGCACATTATCGCCGTCCAGCAAATACGTATGACGACCCAGCGCGTGCAGGCGTTTTTCTACGAAGTTGGCGATGGTCGACTTGCCGGCACCGGACAAACCAGTGAACCAGACCACTGCGGGGCGCTGCCCTTTAAGTTTCGCATGAGCGGCTTTGTTGACCTCGATGGCCTGCCAGTGAATATTCTGCGAACGGCGCAAGGCGAAGTGCAGCATCCCTGCGGCGACCGTCGTGTTGCTGGCCCGATCGATGATAATAAAACTGCCCATGTCACGGTTTTCGGTGTAGGGGTCAAACGCCACGGCCTGATCCAGGCTGAGGTTACACACACCGATTTCGTTGAGCTCGAGAGTCTTGGCCGCCAAGTGTTCAAGGGTGTTCACATTGACCTTGTACTTGGGCGACGCAATGGTCATGGTCACGGTCTTGGCGCCGATTTTCATCAGGTACTGACGCCCGGGTACCAATGCCTCATCACTCATCCAGACCAGGTTGGCTTCAAACTGGTCAGCCACCGCAGCCGGCGAGTCGACCGTAACGATGGCATCGCCGCGGCTGATATCGACTTCATCCGCCAAGGTCAGAGTAATTGACTGTCCCGCCACAGCTATCGGCAAATCACCGGTGTAAGTGACGATACGTTTGACCGTACTCTCACGGCCCGATGGCAGGACACGAATCCGGTCGCCTGGTTTGATCGCGCCGCCGAGGATACGCCCCGAGAAACCACGGAAATCCAGATTAGGGCGGTTGACCCATTGCACAGGCATACGGAAAGGACCACGAATCAACAGATCATTGTCGATCTCGACCGTTTCCAGGTACTCCATCAGCGTCGGGCCGTCGTACCAAGGCGTCTTAGGGCTCTTGTCGATGATGTTGTCACCCTTGAGGGCCGACATCGGAATGGCCTGGAACTGTTCGATCCCTATCTGCTGGGCGAATGCGCGGTAGTCAGCGACGATCTCGTCGTAGCGCGCCTGCGAATAATCGACCATATCGAGTTTATTGATCGCCAGCACGACATGCCGGATACCGATCAACGACACCAGATAGCTGTGTCGGCGGCTCTGAGTCAGCACGCCACGACGGGCGTCGATCAAGATGACCGCCACATCGGCGGTCGAAGCACCGGTCACCATGTTGCGGGTGTATTGCTCGTGACCTGGGGTATCTGCAACGATGAATTTGCGGCGGTCGGTGGAGAAAAAACGGTACGCCACATCGATGGTGATGCCCTGCTCGCGCTCGGCGGCCAAGCCGTCTACCAACAATGCGAAATCCAGATCACCGCCTTGAGTGCCGACTTTCTTGGAATCGGCTTCCAGTGCAGAAAGTTGGTCTTCAAAGAGCATCTTCGACTCGTAAAGTAACCTACCGATTAGGGTACTTTTGCCGTCATCAACACTGCCGCAGGTAATGAAACGCAGCAAACTCTTGTGCTGGTGGGCGTGCAGGTACTGTTCAATATCTTCGCCAATCAGATCGGAAACGTGTGCCATTAGAAGTACCCCTCTTGTTTTTTCTTCTCCATCGAGCCGCTTGAGTCATGGTCGATCATACGACCCTGGCGCTCGGAGGTTTTAGCCAGGAGCATTTCCTGAATAATTTCCGGCAACGTCGCAGCAGTACTTTCGACAGCGCCAGTCAAGGGGTAGCAACCCAAGGTGCGAAAGCGCACGCTTTTCATCATCGGCGTTTCGCCTGGAAGCAACGGCATGCGATCGTCATCAACCATGATCAGCGTACCGTCACGCTCAACCACAGGACGCTCCTTGGCGAAGTACAGCGGTACCAGTTCGATATTTTCCAGATAGATGTATTGCCAGATATCCAGCTCGGTCCAGTTCGACAGAGGGAACACCCGAATGCTCTCGCCTTTGTTTTTGCGGGAGTTGTACAACCGCCAGAGCTCTGGACGCTGCATTTTCGGATCCCAGCGATGCTGGGCCGAGCGGAACGAGAAGATGCGTTCCTTGGCTCGTGATTTCTCTTCGTCACGGCGTGCCCCACCGAACGCGGCATCAAAGCCGTACTTGTCCAACGCTTGCTTGAGACCTTGGGTTTTCCAGATATCTGTGTGTAACGATGAACCGTGATCAAAAGGGTTAATGTTCTTTTCCACCCCTTCCGGATTGATATGTACCAACAAATCCATACCCAGCTTGTCCGCAGTTCTATCGCGGAACTCAATCATCTCGCGGAACTTCCACGTGGTGTCCACGTGAAGGAACTGGAACGGCGGTTTAGAGGGATAAAAAGCCTTCATTGCCAAATGCAGCATGACCGAGCTGTCTTTGCCAATGGAGTACAACATCACCGGATTTTCACTGTCCGACACCGCTTCGCGCATGATATCGATGCTTTCTGCTTCGAGACGTTGCAAGTGAGTCAGTGTTGCGCTTGGAAGCACGCGCGCTTGCGAATGCTCGGCCAATGGTTCTCTATTTTCGACGTTCATGCCCGAGCTCTCTCCTGGCTGATTTCTACTCACACCCCTCTCCGTCACAACCACCTGAGCAGCTCGCCGGCGAAGGGCCTTTGAATGGAAAGTACGGCAATGGAGCGCCTCATCCATCGTCCGTCCGGACTACTTTTGAGAGCGATTGAGTCGGGTATGCAGCGATAGGCTGAACGTTGTTTTGTTAGTCCAATTGGACGATGGCCGGAGAGCACGAAAGAGGGATTTTCGACGCGCGCGGGCAACTGACGTATCAACCGGCAGGCTACTCACCCTTAGCCTTGGTCAATTACGAGCAAAGCGATGAATATTCAGTTCAAGGCCAGAGGTTTATGCGTTCGAGACCTCAAACAAACCGTGCGTTTCTATGAAGCTGCCTTGGATTTCGCGCCGCAACTCTCACGGCGAATGCTGGACTTGGCATGCCTTCCAGGCAGCGGCGAGCTGCGCAATGCGCAGGGCCACCTTCAAAGCATCCGCGATCCTCAAGGTGTCGATTTGACGCTGGTTGAGTTCAACAACCCACACTCCTCAGGCACGCTGGAACGACGCCCTAACAATCAGTATGGCCTGACACATCTGGCATTCTGGGTGGCCGATATTGAGCGCAGTGCAGAGCGGATTGATGCCGCAGGTGGCAAGCCCCACCCACACACCCGTGCGTTTTTCCCCGAGGCGCAGGTCACCATGATGTATGCCACGGATCCGAATGGGGTACGTATCGAACTCATGCAACGCCCGGAACAAAATAACGGCTTCTCGCATTCAGGCATCTGCACTTCAGCAATAGAGCCCTCGCTCAATTTCTACTCGGAACTCAACTTTGCAGAAGCCGAACGTTTCGACTTGCAAAGCAAGTGGTTGGACACCATCAATGAGCTGGATGACGTTCGGCTCAGCGCGCAGATGATCCGAAACCTTCGAGGCGACACACTCGAGCTACTCCAGATTGATCATCCGCCCTGCTTCGGCGCACTCGAACGAGCACCGTTGGACAGTTACGGTTTTAACTTTCTGATCTTGACCGCTACTGATCTCACTCGCGCTGCCGACGCGATCAAGGCGAGAGGCGGTATGGTTCACTTTCGCGCACAGGATCATCGTAGTCTTTGCGGTTTGTCCTGCAGTGACCCGAACGGCGTACGCTTGGAGATACTCAGGCGTACGCCGTAATCATTGTGATTCAGCTGACCGAGGACGACGACACTTCGGCAGCAGCTGTCGACGATTGATCTTTCCATCTACCCCGCAACAGAGTGAGCAACGCAAAAATCGTCAGCAGTATGCCGATCCCAAACACCGCCACATGACGCCCAAGCAATGCAGCTAAAGGCGCCATCAGTAATGGATTGAGGAAGCTGCCAAAGAACAGCGCGCTGTACATGACGCCAACGGCTCGTCCACGCTGGCTTTCGCTCGCACGGTCTAACACCAGATTGACAAGATGTGGGGTCAAGACACCAGCTCCCAGCCCGGTCATGGCACATCCCAGACCGGCTAACCATGCCCCACGGGACAAGCCCAACACCATATGACCAATCGAAAGCGCAATAAGCCCGAGAAAAAACACGTAACGAGAACCCAAACGGCTCCGCAGAAAACCGTACCCGGAGGCTCCCAGCGTGTTGGCGAGCGCTGACATCGCTAGCACCAGTGCCAGGATCGTCGGCTTGGACACCCCACTGTCCGCCAGCAGAAACGACGTTTGTGTACTGCTGGTGAATACGGCGGCGAACAACGGGATGAAGCCCAGATACAGCGGCATCAAACTGCGTACCGAGCTCTTTTCTTTACTTTTATAGCCCATGGCGACGGAGGCTGGAGCGCGCTCCGTGATCACCAACATGGACAACAGCAGCAACGGCACACCGAGCAAGTAGAAGCTAAAGGGCAATCTCCAGCCCGCCATTTGGCCTAGGAATCCAGCCAATAGCATCGACAACAAACCCATCAGCGCACCGCACGCTGACTGATAGCCTACTATTCGATTCCGCGCCTGGGCATCGAAGTTCTCGCCGATCAATACCAGTGTGGACGTCCCCAATCCCGCCGCTGATATCCCCAGAAAAAAGCGACTCAGCAATAAGCTCCAGGCGCTGTCCAGATACAGACCTGCCGACCCGGTAAGCGCATAGATCCCGGCACAGACAATCAGTAAAAGTCTCGCTCCTAGCCGGTCAACCAACCACCCCGTCAGTGGGCCGCCAAACATCAAACCGATGCTTGGAACCATCATTACCAACTGCGCCATCAACGCCGCCTCGCCAGGTTCTCCTCCCAGGTAGTCAGCCAGCTCAGGTAATACCGGACTCACAGCGGTGTACAACAAGGCCATCGCCGGTGCACTGGCCAGCAAAACAGGCATGGCCCAACGCAGAGCCCCGGTCGAATGCGATTGAGTCGTGGAGTTGTTCATTTCAGCACATCTCCCGCGCGCACATTGGCTTGACTCCAAATCGCAACCAACGAACCAAACCGCCCTTGCTCATCAAAACGAGCGATATCCAGCGTATCGACCTCAAAAGGTGGATCGACACGATCGCAGATGGCTGTAAAGGCGCAGGCAGCGTGCTCATTATGAATGCGCACTTGACCCTCAGGTTCGAAGCGGATGCGCCCACCAACTCCATTGAAGCTGCGCTGAAAGAAATCACGGATCGCTGCATGCCCGCGATACTCAGTTCCTATTGGATCCTCTAATAACGCCTCCGGAGCAAACAACGATACGACACCCTCAACATCCCCCTCACTCAGGCAAAAAGCATAACGCTCGAACATCTGACGAATATGCTCGACACTTGGAATTACCTTGGTCATGGCTGGCCCCTAAGAATCATTGGATGATCTACCCCACCACCGAATACCCGCCATCGACCGGAAGTGTTTGCCCAGTAATAAATGCAGCAGCGGAGCTGGTTAGAAAGAGAACGGCACCGGCGATATCTACCGGTTGGGCGACCCGTTTGAGCGGCGTTCGCTGCATGAACGGCTCAAGTGCTAGATCATTGGCGATGTGTTTCGCCGTCATGCGGGTCTCGGTCAGACCCGCCGCTACTGCATTGACTCGGATCCCCTGCCCAGCCCAGGCGATGGCCAGGGTTTTGCTCAGTTGCACCAGCCCTGCCTTGGCCGCGCCGTAACCCGGGACGGCAGGGTTGCCAAAAAACGATGTGATCGAGGCAATGCTGATCACGCTTGCACCTCCCGGCAGCGAACTCACAGCCAGCTTTGGGTGCAGAGCCTGCGCCATGCGATAGAAGCTCGACAGATTGATCTGCAACGCGCGCTCGAAAAGATCAGGTTCGAATTCCTTACCGCCGTCACCGGACAGGGCCACCCCCGCGCAATGCACCAGGATGTCGAGCTGCGGCAGAGCACACGCAACGTTTTCTATTTGATCGTTATCAAGCAGGCTGAGGGGCAGATAGCGATAGCCGCTCAGATCTTCTGGATAGTCGGTCGCTGCAGCACGCGTTCCGGTCACACACACGCGCGCGCCTGCGCGGTGGTAAGCCGCAGCGATCACGGCGCCGATACCACTGGTTCCACCTGTCACCAATACATGCCGACCGCGATAATCGAAGGTCAGGTCCGGCCAGTCGATACGATTCATCACTGATGACACTCCCATGATGCAAATGCCCCGGACTGGCCGGGGCACCTTCGGGCTAACTGTTCGGCAAACGCTCGTTAACGACCGGCGCGAGCAGCCGCTTCTGGCGTGAACATGGCTGGTGTCATCCCACCTTCGTTGAGTTTTGGTGCACCACGCCCCATGGTCATGCGATCGACCAGATAGGCACCGGAAACCAGATCATGATGCCCCACCACACCGTAGTAGTAGCCTTGGATCTCATAGGCGTATAGCCAGTTGGTCAACACCGTACGCCATAGTTGACCACGGCTGTCGTACTCGTCCGCCATGACTCCCGACCACGTATCCTCATTGATGTAAATCACACGCTTGGCATACTGATGCCGAAAACCAGGCTTGAGATTACCTTCCAGCACCCAGACTCGATGCTTCTCAAAGCGCATCTTGTCGGTGTTGATATGACCTTTATTCCTGAGCAACTCGTCCGTCGTCACATCGCTTTGGTGGATACGATAACTGTTCCAAGGAATGTAGATTTCACGCTTACCTGCGATTTTCCAGTCATACCGTTCTGGCGACCCGTTAAACAGATGATCATCGTCTACCGTGCGGAAACCACCCGGCCCTTGTGGCATATCGAAGCCGAAGGAAGGTAACTGGCGCACACGGCGGGTGCCGGGGTTGTATTGATAAGCGTCCCGAGGACGCTTGGCATAGTTGAAGTAGTCGCCCGCCACCAATACCGAGCCCTTGTCGCGCTGTGGGAGAAGGGTTTTAACGAAGCACCAGGAGTTCACACCTCCGTAAGGACTTTCATTCGAGTCAGTGCTCCTTCGCACGTTCGGCTCACCTCGTGGCGACAGGCAGCGCATGTCCACCTCCCCCCATGCGGTGTTGCCGTCGGGATAAACAACGGCTTGCTGCTGGATCGACGATTCGGTCCACGGCTGCAAAGAGGTGTTGTTGAAGTTCCAGAACAGTTCCAGCCCGGTCTTTGGAATAGGGAACGGAGGCGCTCCGGTGGTTGCGATGAAACCCTCGCCGTTGTCGACCATTTCTGCTTGCGTCGCGTTCTTTTCGGCTGTCTCACACACCCAGTCCGGATAGCGGAAATCACGATGACTGGCGTAGACCGGGATCTTGAAGGTCTCTGGGTATTTTTTCAGCAGTGCCTGCTGGCCTGCCGTCAGGTTGTCAGCATACTGAGCCATGTTCTGCGCAGTGATGATGAACTGTGGTTTTTCGTCCGCGTAAGGATCAGGCCAATAGTGGCCCGTCCCTGGGAATTTGAGTTGTGGTGGAACCCCCAACCATTTGCCGGAAAAAGCTGGAATCGACCCATCGGCATTGCCTTGTTTCTCGGCCCCGACGCACGTCAAGTCGCCCTTCAATTTGGCAGCTTCATCGGCAGAAACTTTTGCCCAAACCGGATGCGCCAACGCAAAACTCAAACCAACAGCGACCACTGCGGTACGAAGAACATTAATCGTCATCGTAAATCTCCTGTTCTTGTCTTGTTACAGGTCGTATTTGACGTTGAAGGAGACGAAGTCTCTATCGGCCAGAGGACGCTCCACCGGGTCTGGCGAGCCGAGGAAAGCGTTATACGTCAGCCCGACTTCCAGGTTGCTCAAGTATTTGAACTTGGCGCCGATGCTGGCTCGGGCATCACCATCACCGCCAAACCCGAAGGTCCCCACTGAAGACTGATTGAACTGCCGACCATAGCTGACCGGAACTGACATGTCCCAGCCACTGAAAACATCGGGATAAGTCATAGTCGCGGTCATTTGGCCCATCTGAGCGCTACGATCCCCCGCCAACTTGCCTTCGTCTATGTCATTGACGTGCAAGGCGCCGATTTCAGCTACCAGCGTGGTTTGCGGGGCAATCCAGCTCGCGCCCCAGGTCCTGATCGTCGAGATCTGCGCTTGACTTGCAGAACCGCGAGAGACACCAACGGTAGTGCTGGCGAGAGGCAAGCCATCTTTGTAACTGACCTCGCCCGACACCTGCCAATCACCGATACGGGTGGAGATACTGGCCCCGGTCAAATCAATGTCTTCAAAGTATTTGACGGTGTAGGTGCCCGCAGTCGGGTTTATCAGAACACTCGGCAGTCGGTCGTGGTAACGCAGCCGATAAACGCCCACCTGGGTGTTCGGTGTCAACATATAACGCACACCAAGGCCCCATTGCCCGCTGTCACGTGCGTCCTCATCACCGGTCCGAGTGAGCTTGCCAACGCTGGCCAGATCACCCTCCGAAAAACGGATGTACCGTGCACCCGCGCCCACTACATCGGTGGTGGAAAAGTAATCCCCCACCGGTGACAGTTCGTACGGATGACTCTTGAATTGGTAATAGCTGAGCAGCGTCCAGTCATTGAAGGAAAAGCTACCGGCGATCTGGCTTTCCGGGAGCAGTATTTCCTTAACTTCGGTTCCTGGCACGTTGGCTTTGGTCGCATCCACCGGCCCCTGCACCGCAGAAATACCGGAGATGAACAAACTCTCACCCCACGCGACCACCTGATTACCGACTCGCAGATCGTAGAAGCCGCTATCACCTACTGCGCCACCCGTGTAGGCATAAGCATCAAGGAGGCGAGTACGCGATCCGCTGCGGTCTTCGGCTTGGGATGAAAAGTGGTCTGCCGGACCAAACTTGTTGATCGTGTCTGGCGAGTTGTTGTCGTTCGAGGTGTTGTAAGCGAAGTCGTAAAAAGTCGAGCCACGCAGCATGACGCCGGTGCCATCCTTGGAAATATTCATTTCACCGATGGCGCTGATGCGATTGTTGACGATGCTTCCTCGCTTGAAATTGCGATCGCCGTCATCGCCGTTGATGTTGTTGCTGATCAGGTCGTTCGATTGCTTTTCAGCACGGACATTCAAGCCATAATTGAAGGTCGCGAGGTAGTCGACATTGATGCCGTCACCCAATTGGAAGTTCCCGGCATGTGCCGAGGAAGTGCCCATTGCGACAAAGACACACGTCACCATGTTCAGCTTTAAACGCAGCCGTGGACTGCCAGCGTTCGCCTTGCAATTTCTAGCATTCATTTGAGTTTCGCCTCCGGGACAGTATTGAATTTATTTTTCGCCCTGGAACGCTTGCCAGCGACTTACCATGCTGACAAAGCCCCTGTGAGTGATGCGTTCCGACCTGTCCTCCGGACGTTCAGCGCTTCCTTATCAGCAGGTGCCGTTACTATTGCTTTGCAAAAATACCCTCACATCCTTCATTTGGACGAGGGCGGTAAATACCTCAACTTTATCCGCGCGCCTCTCAAAACACGCACCCCAGAAAGCAACGTTGCTCCCACCAGAGCAACGTCCATACGCCTTTGCTCAGGCCTCTACAGCAGCTTCCCGGCCTTTGACCAATGCGTTGCGAAAATAAGGGATGACATGCTCGCCGATATTGCGAATGGTCTCCAGTTGAGCCTCCTGCGGAATAGTCCCCATCTGGCAAATAAACAGAATTTCATCCGCGCCGGCATCCACGAGCCGTTGAACATAACCAATACAGTCGGCAACCGTGCCATACGCGTGATTGGGGTTGAGCAACTCCAGGGAGGGATCACTAAAATCCACCGATACTTTTTCGGATCCCCAAGAAGTATTGAGCACAGCTTGCCCGCTACCCGTGGTGGTGACGTCCTCGTCCCACTTCGACGGATCAGGCTTTTCCCCTCCCGTGTACCAGTGAGCCAGAGACTCGAGGAAATAGCGCTGCCCACGTATCCCGATCTTGCGGGCTGCCTGCCCGTCCTGCATGACGATAGCAGGGCAAAGGGCCGCCAGATGCTCGGTTGGGCGAAAGCCTACTTGATCCTCGGCCTTGCGCTTGGCAAATGCTTCTCGGTAGGTCGCATTTTTCTTCGCGACTTCATCAGGGCCACCGAACCCGAGGACAAGCGCACCAAGGCCGCGCCCTCCTGCGGTCGCGAGACTGGTCGCGTTGGTACAGGCCATATACATCGGAGGGTGCGGGAATT
This sequence comes from Pseudomonas sp. Pseusp18, assembly GCF_059506005.1. Taxonomy (NCBI): domain Bacteria; kingdom Pseudomonadati; phylum Pseudomonadota; class Gammaproteobacteria; order Pseudomonadales; family Pseudomonadaceae; genus Pseudomonas; species Pseudomonas sp. Pseusp18. Next base: position 2,507,317 of record NZ_CP169240.1, on the reverse strand, counting down.
GGTAAGGCTTGGGATGGATAGGGCGGCGTGGAATCTTCACGAATTCGCCGTCATGCTCGATCTCGTCCTGAACAAACATTTTCGGGATCAAGTACATCATTTCGTCGATTTGCGGCTGCAGCTTCGTCAGGTCATAACCGAAGGTGCCTGCCTCTTGCTGCGTGCCCCCTTTCCCCATGCCGAAATGGACACGCCCTTTGGATAACAGGTCGAGCGTAGAAATTCGTTCAGCGATCTTTACCGGGTGGTTCATCGCCGGAGGCAAGCACACCACACCGTGACCAATACCAATGCGCTCGGTCTTGCCGGCGAGAAATGCCAGCAACGTTTCCGGTGCACTCGAATGCGAATAGTTGCTCAGGGCGGTGTGTTCTACTGCCCATACCACGTCAAAACCGAGCTTGTCGGCAAGCACTACTTGCTCGACAGTGTCGTCAAAAACCTTGCGATCACCTTCGCGCGAAGAGTCTGTGGTTTGTGCTTCATAAATCAACGAAAACTTCATGGCTTTTCTCCTTATCGCTGGGCTCTACCTGTAGCGTCACAACCGCTTTGTGGGGTCGTCGCTCAGAAGTTGAGCCAAGTATGGATAGCGTTAAATCTTTCGCGCATCGTCTGACTGGAGTAGTCAACTCGGCCGAGTTGATGTTGATGGTTTTGCAGCACGCAGAGGGCATTTTTTGCCAAGCAATAGCCGCCCAACCGGTATTGGCCGGCGGGCGGCAGATGCTCTCGTAGAGGCCTTACTCGACGGCTTTGACCATGTCTTCGATGACCTTCTTGGCGTCACCGAAGACCATCATGGTCTTGTCGAGGTAGAACAGTTCGTTATCCAGGCCGGCGTAGCCGCTGGCCATGGAGCGCTTGTTGACGATGATGGTCTTGGCCTTGAAGGCCTCGAGGATCGGCATGCCGGCAATCGGCGATTTCGGATCGTTCTTCGCCGCCGGGTTGACCACGTCGTTGGCGCCGAGCACCAGCACCACATCGGCCTGGCCGAACTCGGAGTTGATGTCCTCCATCTCGAACACCTGGTCATAAGGCACTTCGGCCTCGGCCAGCAGTACGTTCATGTGCCCGGGCATGCGGCCCGCCACCGGGTGGATCGCGTATTTCACCGTTACGCCGTGGTGGGTCAGCTTCTCGGTCAGCTCTTTCAACGCGTGTTGTGCGCGTGCCACCGCCAGGCCGTAGCCCGGAACGATGATGACCGTGTCGGCGTTGGTCAGCAGGAACGTCGCATCGTCCGCCGAACCGGACTTCACCGGTCGGGCCTCTTGCGAACCGGCCGGGCCTGCCGCGTCGGCGCTGTTGCCGAAGCCGCCCAACAGCACGTTGAAGAACGAACGGTTCATCGCCTTGCACATGATGTACGACAGGATCGCACCGCTGGAGCCCACCAGGGAGCCGGCGATGATCAGCATCGAGTTGTTCAGCGAGAAGCCAATGCCCGCGGCTGCCCAACCCGAATAACTGTTGAGCATCGACACCACCACCGGCATGTCGGCGCCACCGATTGGGATGATGATCAACACGCCCAGCACGAACGCCAGGGCCAGCATCAAGGCGAATGCGCCGAGGTTGCCCGTGAACATGAAGGTCAGGCCCAGGCCCAGCGTGGCCAGGCCCAGGATCAGGTTGAGCTTGTGCTGGCCACCGAACTGTACGGGTGCGCCCTGGAACAGGCGGAACTTGTACTTGCCGGACAGCTTGCCGAAGGCGATCACCGAGCCGGAGAAGGTGATTGCACCAATTGCCGCGCCGAGGAACAGCTCCAGGCGGTTACCGGCCGGAATCGAATCGCCCAGTTGCTTGACGATGCCCAGCGATTGCGGCTCGACGACGGCGGCAATGGCGATAAACACCGCTGCCAGGCCGATCATGCTGTGCATGAAGGCGACCAGTTCCGGCATCTTGGTCATCTCGACGCGCTTGGCCATGATCGAGCCGGCGGTACCGCCGATCAGCAGGCCGACGATGACGTAGCCGATGCCGGCGGTTGCCAGCTCAGCGCCCAGCTTATAAATGAGGCCGACGGTGGTGAGGACCGCCAGCGCCATGCCGAGCATGCCGAACAGGTTGCCGCGACGGGACGTGGTCGGGTGCGACAGGCCTTTGAGGGCCTGGATGAAGCAGATCGACGCGATCAGGTAGAGCGTCGTTACCAGGTTCATGCTCATTACTTGGGCGCCTCTTCTTTTACGGCTTTCGGGGCTTTTTTCTTGAACATCTCAAGCATGCGGCGCGTCACCAGGAAGCCACCGAACACGTTCACGGCGGCCAGGGCCACAGCGAGGGTGCCCATGGTTTTGCCCAGGGGCGTGACGGTCAGCGCGGCGGCGAGCATGGCGCCGACGATCACGATGGCCGAAATGGCGTTGGTCACCGCCATCAATGGCGTGTGCAGCGCAGGTGTGACGTTCCAGACCACGTGGTAACCGACATAAATAGCCAGCACGAAGATGATCAGGTTGTAGATACCGGGGGAGATAAGCTCTTCCATTGTCTGAATCCCTGCTTAGGCGTTTTTGCGGATGACCTGGCCATCGCGGCACATCAGGCACGCGGCGACGATGTCGTCTTCCAGGTTCACGTCGAACTGACCTTCCTTGGTGAAGACCAGCTTCAGGAAGTCCAGCAGGTTGCGGGCATACAGCGCCGACGCGTCAGCGGCGACCTCACCGGCCAGGTTGGTCGGGCCGACGATGGTCACGCCATGCTCGACCACCACTTGATCGGCCACGGTCAGCGGGCAGTTGCCGCCCTGGGCTGCGGCGAGGTCGATGACCACCGAGCCGGGTTTCATCTGTGCCACGGTTTCGGCGCTCAGCAAGGTCGGTGCCTTGCGGCCGGGGATCAGCGCGGTGGTGATGACGATGTCGGCTTGCTTGGCGCGCTCGTGCACCGCCTGGGCCTGGCGCTGCATCCAGCTGGCGGGCATGGGGCGAGCGTAACCTCCGACGCCGACAGCGCATTCGCGCTCTTCATCGGTTTCATAAGGCACGTCGACAAACTTCGCGCCGAGGGATTCGATCTGTTCCTTCACCGCCGGGCGCACATCCGAAGCCTCGATCACTGCACCCAGGCGCTTAGCCGTGGCAATCGCCTGCAACCCGGCCACACCCGCGCCGAGAATCAGCACGCGCGCCGCTTTCACGGTACCCGCCGCGGTCATCAGCATCGGCATGAAGCGTGGGTAGTAGTGGGCAGCCAACAGCACGGCCTTGTAGCCGGCAATGTTCGCTTGAGATGACAGCACATCCAGGCTTTGCGCGCGCGAGGTGCGCGGCGCGGCCTCCAGGGCGAACGCGGTAATGCCGCACTCGGCCAGCTTGGCGATGGTTTCGTTGTTGAACGGGTTGAGCATGCCCACCAGAACGGTGCCGCGTTTGATCAACGTCAGTTCGCTGTCGTTGGGGGCGACCACCTTGAGAATCAGCTCGGCGCCGAATGCCTCGCTGGCGCTGCCTATGGTGGCGCCTGCTGCCTCGTAAGCACTGTCGATAACGCTGGCCTTGATGCCGGCGCCGCTCTGGACGGTGACTTTGTGGCCTTGGCCGATCAGCTTCTTGATGGTTTCCGGGGTAGCAGCAACCCGTGTTTCACCGGCGAGTGTCTCCCTCGGTATTGCGATATGCATAACGTCCTCGACTGAAAGTTAAATAGAGGGCACAAGGGCGCATCGACAACAAAGTTGTCGATGCGATGTACAACCAGAAAATGTTGTTTTACTTGAGTGAAACCGAAGCATTGAGTGTGGTTTCGGCCTTGGTGCCAACGCTCAGCCAACTGGCAAATGCAGGCAGTAAAAGTACTGCACCGAACATGTTCACCAAGAACATGAAGGCCAGCAAAAGCCCCATGTCAGCCTGAAACTTCAGTGCGGAGAAAGCCCAGGTGCCCACACCGACCGACATCGTTACGGCAGTGAATACCGCAGCCGTTCCCCGCTGACGCATTGCTTCATAAAAGGCAGAGCGTAGGTCATCTCCTTGTTCGAGATGATGCTTGATACATTCGTAGAGATAGATTCCGTAATCCACGCCTACCCCGACACCCAACGCGATGACCGGTAGCGTCGCGACTTTCAGGCCGATGCCCAACTGTGCCATCAGCGCATTGCACAGGATCGAAACAATCGCCAGCGGCATGATGATGCACAGCACCGCCTTCCAGGAACGAAAGGTCAATAGACAAAGCAGTGTGATCGCACCGAAGATCGAGGCCAGCATGGTCACTTCCGCTTGTTCGACCGCTTCGTTGGTAGCAGCCATTACACCAGCATTGCCACCGGCCAGACGGAACGATTGATCAACTCGAAACTCAACCCCCTCAGTCGGCTGCTCAGCGATGTAGCGTTTGATCTCCTTGGTCAGGTGATCAAGTGTGACGCCCTGGTGATCTTTGGTGTAGATCAATACTTGCATGGCTGTGCAGCTGTCCGTATTCAAACCCAGGTCCGGGTTATAGGCCGCCGATCCCTGCTGCAATGCCTGACTACTACGCGGTAGCGCCGCCCAACGCGGGTTACCTTCGTTGTTGGCAGCAATACCGACCTTGGCCAGGTCAGGCACGCTGACCACCGATTGCACGCCATAGACACCGCGCAAGAACGTTTCAAAACGATCGACGTTGTTCATCACCGAGTAATACAGGCAGGCATCACCCTCGAACCCTTTGGCCTCGACAACCACGGTCAACACATCGACGCCAATGGCGTAGTGGCTGACGATGGCCTCGTTATCCTGGTTATAACGTGAGTCGGCCCTTAGCTCTGGGGCGCCGCTACCGATATCGCCCACCGTAAGGTGGCGCGACTCCAGCGTCCCCACCACCAACAGCGCCAGCCAGACCACGAAGACGGCCATGGCCGGGCCAGGCCGCGTTACCGCCGAAAGTTTCCACCAGAGGGGATGGCGACCGACCTGGTCGCTCTTGTCGTTCCGGGCAGAGCTTTCCAGACGCATTTTGGAAAGCAGTATCGGCAACATCATCTTGTTGGTGATGATCATCAATAGAACACCCAGGCAGGCGGTAACGCCCAACTCACGCACACTATCGATCTGAATGCGCATGATCACCGCGAAGCCCAGTGCATTGGTCAACAAGGCCAACGCCCCGGGAATAAAAAGTCGACGGAACGCCGTATGCGCGGCTGACAGTGAGTCAGCACCGCCTAGTACCGACTGCTTCCAGGCATTGGTCATCTGCACTGCATGGGAAACGCCGATGGAGAAAATCAGGAACGGTACAAGGATAGACAGCGGGTCTATGCCATAACCTAAAAGCGGCAACAAACCCAACAGCCAGACGACGGGCAACAGCGCTACCACCAAAGTCAGTAAGGTTAGGCGAAGTGATCGGCAATAGAAAAACAACAAGACTGCAGTGATCACGAATGCGATCCCAAAAAACGCAATCACCCCGAACAAACCGTTAATAATCTCACCGATCAACACCGGAAAGCCGATGATATTAACCTCAAGCTGATCGCTGCTGAATTTGCCGCGAACCTTCTCCAACGCGGCGGCAACTTTTTCATAATCAACCTTCTCGCCGGTTTGCGGATTGAGTTCCTGCAGGTCGGCGCGAATCAGGGCGCCCTTCAAATCAATCTGTACCAGACGCCCAATAACCCCCGAGCGCGCCACGTTGCGCCGAACCACGGCAAGGTCCTCATCGGTTCCGCCGAACCGTGACGGGACGACCACATCACCGTAAAAGCCCTCCTCTGTCACTTCGATAAAGCGCGTATCCGGGGTAAACAGCGAAGAGACCCGTGTACGGTCCACGCCGGGAATGAAAAACACCTCATCGGTCGCTTCGCGCAGAGCCTGTAGAAATTCCTTATTGTAAATGTCGCCCTCACCTTTCCAGCGAATATTGACCAATACCCGATTGGCCCCGGGAAATACCTTTAAATAGTCGACGAAGGTCTGCATGTAGGGATGTTGCAACGGAATCATTTTGTAGAAACCAGGGTCCAGCTTGATGCGTGTAGCTGTACCGGCAAACACCAATGTAAGCAGCACGAACAGTACGAACAACCAACGGCGGTGCGCTATCAATAGATCAGCGCAATGATCGACGAATATGGATTTTTTGTTATTCATGACGCGTCCCTCATTCGACGGCTTTGCGTGGCTCAGGCTGTTGTGCCTGCTGCGTGATACCCGCCGGGCCGACAAATATCAGTTTTCCATCAGACGCTTCACTGACGCTGGAGAGGCTTTGGCCACCTCCAGCGTGTGTACGCCTGAATGTCTGGCCGTGATCCTCAGAGACAGTGACCACTCCGCCCTCACCCACCAGCACAACGTTGCCTTCCCGAGTCAGGGTCCCGCCGTAAAGCGCCGCGGTAGTGCCCGAATCGAGCTCCTTCCAGGTCAAACCGAAATCCTGAGTGCGGTAAACCTTGCCACGCATGCCGTACACCAGCCAGGTATCAGGGGAAAGCGCAATCAGACCGAAAAACGAACCCTTGTAGAACTCCGGCAAGCGGGTCCAGGTCGCGCCCTGGTCAGAAGATCTCGCAACCAATCCACTCTCCCCTACCAGCATCAGATGAGTCTCGCCGGCTCCGGAAAGCGCATACAAATGTCGGTCACCGAGCCCCGTATCATGAGGCGCCCAGGACTTCCCCTGATCTGTCGAAGTGAGAAAACGGCCAAAACTGCCTACAGCGAAAAGCGGGCCCTTCGCATGGCCCCAGATATCAAGCAGTACTTCTGAGGTTTCCCCCATGAAGTTGGCTTCCTGCCAAGTCTTGCCACCGTCCTCAGTACGTAAAATCCAGTTGTCGTGACCGACCGCAAAACCGAGTAACGGGTTCACAAAGAAGACCCTTGTCAGGGTCGAACCACGTTGCGGCTCGACTGTAGCGTCCTGCCAGCTCTTGCATGCGTCCACACTGAAGAAAAGATGCCCCAACTCCCCAGCGGCAATCATTTGTCCATCAACTTGAGTGGCACCGTTGATTAGCATTCGCTGCGGCTGGATTGAGGTAGCAGGGAAATGTGGGCTCGGCCGCGGCAAAAAGGAAACGACCGTGCCGACAGCTACCAGGAGAGCCATGGCCAAACCGCCCCAGACCCGATGCCGTCCTGAATCCGTGGAGCGCAGGCCTGACGGCGGCTGCCGTTGGGCCGTTCGAGTAGCAGATTCATTGTGAATTATTGTTGACTGCTGATTCATGACTCCTCCTGATTAGGCATGGCCGAGCAGTCAGTGGATCACTGCATCATGGGCCTACTGGAATGTGCCGCGCAGAGCCCCCCTCTGCATCGTCCATCCGGAGTAGTCGCTTATGACCTCATGCTCCCCCCGGAGCATAGGTGTACTTTCCATGGGCACTCAAATCCCCGTACAAATCATTGGTGATGGTCCGCTCGGAAAAACGCCAGACGTTATCAACTTTTTCGAACCGATCTTTATAGTCGCCGCCAATGATCGGCTGCAGTGGTAGATCAGCGGTCTGTTGAAAGACCATCACGTAGACATGGGCCACGGCCCGATTCGGACCATTGGGGCGGATCTGAACGTTGCTCATCATATGCCGGGTACGCGGTTTCCCGTCATACAGGCGAACAAAATCCCTGAACAACTCGGACAAGAGCTTAGGGTTATTGCTCACCGGAGTACTTCGTCCTGGTAGATGAACATCAGCGTGCGCGAACAACCTGCCGACACCATCAAGATCACCTTGATCCAGGCGCACCGCATACTCATAAATCAGGTTCTGAATCTCAAAATAGTCAGTCGCATCCACGGTTTAAACCTTTAAAAAATGGGCCTACAGATGCAGAGGCGATACAGTCATCAATGGAGCTAACCAGGCGTGACCAGTAAGAAATCATCAGGTCCACAGAAAGATTCTCGTGAAACTATTCTTTCCGAATCGTCGAAGCGAAACACGTCGATTCTAGAATAGACCTCAAGCCCCTTGACGGTAGGCTCCCAGGTCTCCAGAACGATGGCCAAAGCGTTACCTTGTGGAGCCCCGCGTATCGGCCCCCGAACTTTCATAATGGTTTGCGCAGCTATAGCTCTGTTATAGAAATCGGCGATAGCTGATTTACCAACAACGGCCGCAGATCCAACCGGATCTTCGATAGTGGCATCATCGGCGAACAATGCGATAACCGACTCAGCATCAGCACGCTCGAATCCCTCGACATACCGTTGGAAAATGGTGGTCATTTGCTTTGCATCAAGCATGAGTATTTCCCTCGAGATCAATCAAAGTAGTAACGACTGATGGTGTCGACGATGCAGGCCGGTCGCTCAGCCCCTTGAATCTCCACGGTGACCCGCACAGTTGCCTGCACGCCACCTTGCACAGCCTCAGCCTTGATGATCTCTCCTCTTCCCCGAATACAAGCCCCAACGGGTACAGGTGCGGGAAAGCGGACACGGTCGGTACCGTAATTGACCCCCATGCGCATTCGCACGTCGATAAGTTGCGAGAGGAAGTAGCTACCAGCCAAAGCCAACGTCAAATACCCATGCGCAATGGTTGCGCCAAACGGGCCATCCTTGGCTCGTTCGGGATCAACATGAATCCATTGATGGTCATTGGTCGCCTCGGCAAATCCCGTTATCCGAGCCTGGTCGATTCTCAGCCACTCAGTCACACCCAGGGAAGTGCCGGCAGCGGCGAGCACTTCTTCGGCGTTGTAGTAGATGTTCACCATGCGTCGCCCCTCAAGCCCGTTGACTACTGGCGGAAATAACTTCTCCCACGAGATAGGACGCATATTCACTGGCCAGGAAAACTGCAATATTCGCCATTTCCCAGACTTCCGCAGGGCGCCCAAACGCTTCGTTGGCGGATAACGCTGAAAGCAGTTTTTCATCGGCAGTCTTTTTCAGGAACGCATGCATAGCGATGCTTGGCGAGATTGCATTGATGCGGATACCGTATTCAGCCGCTTCCAACGCACTGCAGCGCGTCAGGGCCATGACCCCGGCCTTGGCGGCCGCGTAGTGTGCCTGCTCTTTCTGAGCGCGCCAGCCCAGCACCGAGGCGTTGTTGATGATCGCGCCATGGCCACGTGGCTGCATGACCTTGAGCATCGCACGGGTCATGCGGAACGTGCCGTTGAGCGAGACATCGATGACTCGCAGCCACTCCTCATCACTCATTTCAATGATGCGCTTTTGCCCGCCAAGGCCTGCATTGTTGAATAGAATATCGGTGCCACCCAGACATGACTCAGCCTCGGCAACCAAGGCCTGGACTTGTTCTTCTTGTGTCACGTCGCAGACCTGGCCGTAAATCGCGTCGAGTCCGGTTTCCTCACGCAAGCGGGCTACCGCCTCGTCAAGACGACGCGGGTGCACGTCAGACAGCATCAACGCGCGTACACCCTCCTCGGCAAATCGTTGCGCAGTGGAATAGCCAATACCACCACCAGCAGCGGCCGTAACCAGTGCCGACTTGCCTTTGAGCAGGCCATGGCCGGGAACATAGGCAGGAACATTAATCATGCGAAACTCCTGATGAGCTAGCGCGTCGGCCGTACCTCTTTGGGCATTCCCAAGGCACGTTCGGCGATGATATTGAGCTGAATCTCGTTGGTACCCGCGACGATGGTGTCCGAACGACTGAACAGGAACACTTGTTGCAGCCGGGTACGGGCGAAATCATCGAGATAGATATCGCCTTCGATACCCAGCGCATCCATGGCTAACTTGCCCAGATCGCGATGCCAGTTGGACCAGTAATACTTGATGATGTAGCCCTCACGGGAAAGGCTGCCGTCATCTCCGCCGCTGAGTGTGCGCAAAGTGTTGTAGTGCATGACCTTGAGGCCCATCCACGCCTGACCAATACGTGCGCGTATCAACGGGTTATCGACGCTTCCGGTATCCCGTGCTGCTTTGCACACCAACTCGAGCTGATGGGCAAAATGCATTTGCATCCCGATCCAGGACAGTCCCCGCTCAAATCCAAGCAAGGCCATGGCGATCTTCCAGCCCTCACCGGGTTGACCGATGACATTCTGTGTCGGACATCGCGCCCCATCGAAGAACACCTCGTTGAATTCGCACGTTCCGGTGATCTGTTTGATCCCACGAACCTCGACACCCGGTTGGTCCAGCTTGACCAACAAAAAGATCAAACCGTGATGCCCGCGAGATTCAGGTTCGCAGCGGGCTACGACGAAAATCCACTGCGATTCGTGTGCCAGAGAGGTCCAGACTTTTTGACCATGCAGCACCCATTCGCCAGTCACCGGGTCTAGGCGTGCGCGGGTCTGCACATTGGCCAGATCCGAACCGGCACTAGGTTCGGAATACCCCTGACACCAATACTCGGTGCCGGCGACAATTGCAGGTAGAAACTGCTGTTTCTGTGCTTCGCTGCCATAGGCAATTACGGTGGGGCCGAGCAACGTTTCACCCAGATGACCGATATTGCCCGGGCCACCAGCACGAGCATACTCCTCGTGAAAAATAATCTGCTGCGCCACACTGAGGCCTCGACCACCGTATTCCTTCGGCCAGCCGACACAGGTCCAGCCACCTTTGGCGAGCTCCTGTTCCCACTCCTTGCGCAGCTCTGGATAGGCATCCTCGTCTCCGGCACCACCACGATGCTTCAGACATGCAAAGCGTCCCGTCAGATGCTCCCCCATCCATTGCGAAATCTCCGCACGAAAGGCTGACGCTTCATCCGCCTCATCAGGTGTTTCCCGATCGGCTTCGCCGCCACTGATCAGCCAGTTGGCAATGGTCTCGCGGGACGCGTCGACATTGCCAAACCAGTGAGCACTGGCCTGGGCACGCTTGAAATACAGCTGCGGGTCATATTCCCAGGTGAACCCCACGCCGCCGTGCAACTGAATCGCCTCTTGAGCACAGAAATAGAACGTCTCGCTGGCGAAGCACTTAACGCAGGCTGCCTCACGCAATAACTCGGCAGTCCCCGGCACCGTGGCTGCAACACGAGCACAACCCGCGACGGCAGAACGCGTTGCCTCGATCTTCACCATCATTTGCGCACAGCGATGCTTGACCGCCTGAAATGCATTGATCGGACGACCAAACTGCACCCGCTCAGCGGCATAGGCCAGTGTCAATTCCAGGCAATGTTGCGCGCCGCCCAACTGCTCAGCGGCGAGCGCCAGCGTTGCCAGCGCCTGCACACGTTGGAAGCGGTCATCAAGTTGTGGACCGGCGGCCAGCTTGCAGGATTCTCCAACCGTAACGTCAGTCAAAATAACCTCCGCCACGCGTCGCGTCAGATCGATACCCACATGCTCCTGCCGCTCGACCCCTTGTAGATCGGCAGCCACTGCGAACAACGCCAACTCACCGTTTTCCAGCCGCACCGGCAACAAAAAAAGCTCTGCACTGGCGCCATCAGGAACATGGCGAAATTGCCCTTGCAGACGATAGCCCTCGGCGCAAATTTGAGCCGTGGCACCAGGCGATTCGGCGCACCAGGATAAGCCATTGCCTGCCAATGCCACGGTGGCCCGCAACCGCCCGGTGGCGATTGTCTCCAGATAAGGGGCACTGATGAACTCCTCCACCGCCTCGAGCAAAGTTGTCGCAGCCAGGCCCACCGTAGCGAAGAACGGCGATGGCAGCAGACGCCGTCCCATCTGCTCGAAAATCAGGGTCAACTCAACCCACGACAAACCCAGCCCGCCCTGGCTCTCGGGAATATGCGTGGCACACCACCCCATGTCTTCAGCAATCTGCTTCCACAACGCAGCGTTGTAGCCAGTCGGGCTCTCCATGGCCTCACGAACCGAAGAGGATGTGCAAGCTTCGGCCATGAAGCTCTCGGCGGCCTCAGCGATCATCCTCTGATCATCGTTAAGGGAAAAATCCATACCGGCACTCATGTCCCATACACCTTTTGTGGAGGAACTGCTTCAGCCACCAATGCATCGACGACCTCAGCGATTTCAGTCGGCAGCCAGCGCGCCGCTTTATCGCGCTGTGGGCCGAGACGCCAACCATCTGCCAGCGACAGTTTGCCGCCAGAAGCCTCGAAGATCCGTCCATTGATGTGTCGAGACTGCTCACTGCCCAACCACACCACCAGGGGTGCGACGTTGGCGGGGTCCCAAAAATCAAAGCTGTCATCACTGGGTTTTTTCACCACATCGGGCATAGCCGATTCGGTCATGCTGGTACGCGCTGCGGGTGCCAAGGCATTAGCGGTGATGCCATAGCGGATCAACTCGGCCGACTGCACCAAGGTCAGTGCACAAATACCGGCTTTAGCGGTGGCGTAATTAGATTGTCCGACCGAACCTTGCAGCCCGGCACCGGAACTGGTGTTGATAATCCGCGCATCAACAGGCTCGCCCGCCTTGGCCTTGTCACGCCAACGTTTGGCCAAGGTATTGGCTAAGCAAAAATGGCCTTTGAGGTGAACGCGCATGACCTCGTCCCAGTCATCTTCACTCAGGCTGACAAACATCCGATCGCGCAAATTGCCGGCGTTGTTGACCAGTACATGCACCTCACCGAAATGTGCTACGGCCTTATCGACGATCGCTTGAGCATGGTCGATACGGGTGATGTCATCATCGTTGGTCAGGGCCTGCCCACCTGCGGCAATAATATCGGCGACCACCGCATCGGCGGCATCACGGCGAATGTCATTGACCACCACGTTCGCGCCTTCAGCAGCGAAGGCCAACGCATAAGCGCGTCCAAGGCCGCCACCGGCGCCAGTGATGATCACTGTTCTGTTAGCACAAATGCCCATTCTTAAATCCCTCACCCAAGTCGTTCGATGATAGTGACGTTGGCTTGGCCGCCACCCTCGCACATTGTCTGCAGGCCATAACGGCCACCGGTGCGTTCAAGCTCATGCAGCAAGGTTGTCATCAGGCGTGCGCCACTGGCCCCCAACGGATGCCCCAGACCTATAGCCCCGCCATTAACGTTGGTCCGCTCATGGGGGTAACCGGTCTCTTTGAGCCAGGCCTGAACCACGGAGGCGAAGGCTTCATTGATCTCTACCAGATCAATGTCTTCCAAGCGCAGGCCAGCCTTTTTCAAAGCGGCAGCGGTGGCCGGAATCGGCGCAGTCAGGTGCCAGATCGGATCATCGGCACGCACGCTGATGTGCTCGATTCGTGCACGGGGCGTCAGGTTGTAACGTTTGAGCGCCGCCTCTGAAACCACGAGCAGAGCGGCGGCCGCATCACAGGTCTGGCTGGACACAGCGGCAGTGATCATCGGGTAAGCTGGATCGACTGGCTCCAGCGTGGCCATCTTTTCCAGACTACTGACACGTGGTGTTTCGTCGATAGAAAGGCCATTGAGGCCGATGATTTCGCGCTCGAAGCGCCCTTCCTTGATAGCTCTTAATGCCCGCTCATGGCTCTCGAGCGAGAATCGCTCCATATCGTCACGGGTCAGCTTCCATTTTTCGGCAATAATCTGCGCCGCGTAAAACTGATTGACGGGCTGATCGCCGTAACGTGCCTTCCAGCCCGTACTGCCCGAGAACGGGTCGGTAAAGCCCAAGGGGTTCGCGGCGGTCATCGCATAGGCAATCGGAACCATGCTCATGTTCTGCACGCCGCCCACGGCAATCACATCCTGCGTGCCACTCATTACCGCTTGCGCGGCGAAGTGCAGCGCCTGCTGCGAGGAGCCGCAGGCGCGGTCAATCACCGTGCCAGGCACATGGTCGGGTAAACCGGCCGCCAACCAGGACGTGCGGCTGATAACCCCGGCATTGGGACCGACTGCATCCACACAGCCGAAGATCACATCTTCGTAGTCTTGCGCAGGAATATCATTACGTTCGACCAAGGCCTTTAAAACGTGTGCACCCAGGTCAGCAGGATGAACCTCGGACAACGAGCCACGACGTTTACCGGTCGGCGTACGCAGTGCATCGACGATATAGGCTTGCGCCATGCTGGACCTCATTCATTCAAGTTAAAGGTATTGCCCGGACCGAGTTGGTCGACGTTATCGAGTACGAACTCGGCAACCCGGGCCTTGTGAAAGCCACGATCGCCCCAAGTGCCCACCAGGGCCCAGGCGCGCTTCATGAAAATTTGCAGGTCGACTTCCCAGGTGTACCCCATGGCCCCATGAACCTGAATGCCCATTTTGGCGGCGAGCAATGCTGCCTCGCCCGCCGCCAACTTGGCGTGAGATACATAGATTTCACGGTTTGGGAGTTGATGCTCGACTGCATAGGCAGCCCGATAGAACACAGGCTTGGCGAACTCGATCAGCACCGCGACGTTCGCCAAGTGGTGCTTTACCGCCTGAAAGCTGCCAATCGGCTTGCCGAATTGCTTGCGCTCGGCGGTGTAGTCGATGGCGAGATCAAGCATGCGTTTAGCCAGCCCCAATAGCTGTCCACTGGTAGCCAAGGCACCACGCTCGAGGGTGTCGGTCCAGATCAGTTGCCCACTCTGAGTATCAGCAATGCGGCTTCTGTCGGTCGGTGTCCAACTCACATGGGACAAGCGCCGTGATAGATCGACGCTCGAATTGCGCTCAAGCTTCACCTCGTCACGATGCAAGGCATGGACCTCGCCTTCATGCGCCAATAACAACAAATCACAAAGATGCGCGTCGGCCACCAACAGGTTGATAGGGTGACCCACAGCAATTCTTGCACTGCCATCAGCCACACGCGGCAACCACTCCTGCTTGACCAGCGACTCATCCGGCAAGGCATTGAGCATGGCGGCCGCCAGGTAGGCGGTGCCCGCCAACGAGTCGGGGATGGCGAAGTAGCCCAGCTCGGGCATCATCAATGCCCAGTCGACATCGCCACACCCCAGGCCACCATAGGCCTCACCGACCGACAGAGCGGTCAAGCCCTGTTCGGCAATCTTGCGGCGCAATTGTGGAGAACGGCCGGCTTCAGTTTCCCAGAGCTCGCGAAGCATTTCAGGGGCGGCTTCGACGAGAAAGAATCGCCTCATGGTGTCGCGAAACAAAATCTGATCCGCTGTAAATTTAAAGTCCATGGACGTCTCCTCAGCGAGGCATACCGAGCATGCGCTCGGCAATAATGTTGCGCTGGATCTCGTTGGTGCCAGCGTAGATAGGTCCGGCATGGGCGAACATGAACCCCTCCAGCCAGCCGCCAACGTCTCGGGCCGCGGGCGAGTGCGGCAACAGCTCCGCGCGCGCACCGAGTATTTGCATAGCCGTCTCGTGCATGCGCTGATCGAGCTCGGACCAAAAGATTTTGTTGGTGCTGGACTCAGCGCCGATATGCCCACCAGCGATCAGGCTGCTGGCCGTGCGATAAGTCGCTAGCGTGTAGGCCTCGGTTTGCATCCAGGCATTGACGACCGCCTCACGGACCGAAGGATCCTGATCGGCCGAAGCCCGGTTCGCCAGGTATAGCTGCACCAGCGATTTAGCGGTCGCCTGGAATCGTGCGGGTGAGCGCAGCATCAAACCGCGCTCGAAACCGGCTGTCGACATCGCCACCTGCCAACCCGCGCCCTCCTCACTCAACCGGTTTTCTACCGGAACCCGTACATCGTCGAAAAACACCTCGGCAAAGCCCGGCAGACCGTTGAGCTGGCGAATCGGACGAACCGTGATGCCTGGAGAATCCAACGGTACTAGAAGAAAGCTCAAACCATGGTGACGTTGCGAATTCGGATCGCTACGGAAAATCCCGAACAACCAGTCAGCCCAGACCGCTCGGGTCGACCAGGTTTTCTGGCCGTTAAGCACATAATGATCACCATCACGGATCGCTCTGGCTCGAATGGCAGCCATGTCCGAACCAGCATTCGGTTCTGACCAGCCTTGAGCCCAGATGCTTTCACCGCTAGCCATCATGGGCAGGAAACGCTGCTTCTGTTCGGGTGTACCGAAATCCATCAAAGTTGGACCGAGCAGAAAAATTCCGTTCTGGTTAACCCGCATTGGCGCACCAGCGCGCCAGTATTCTTCTTCGAAAATCAACCACTCGATCAGATCGCAGGCACGCCCCCCCAACTCCTTGGGCCAAGTCACCATGCTCCAGTTACCGGTCGACAGCGTGCGCTCCCATTCGCGATGCTGCTCGAACCCCTCCGCCGAGTCGAAACTATCCAAAGGCCGCTTGGGTACATGCACGGCCAACCAATCGCGGACTTCCCGGCGGAACGCCTGTTGTTGATCGGTATATTCGAGTTTCATCAAAGGCTCTCCAGGTCAATCCGCGCTACGAGAAATAAAGCTTGCCTGGCGCTTCTCGACGAAGGCCTGACGGGTTTCGGCGGAGTCGGCATTCAGATAAGCCTGAAGCGTAAAACCCTGCTCCCAGCGATACTTGTCTTCCAGATTTCCGTCTTCCACGCCATTCAATGCTTCTTTGGCCAGACGAATCATGGCCGGGCTTTTCGAAGCAATTTTGCGCGCGACGGACAGCGCGGTTTCACGTAGTTGCGCGCGCGGTACAACCTGCTCCAAAGCACCAAGGCGATACGCCTCGGCGGCAGTGATCTTTTCTCCGGTGAAGTACATGTGGCGCACTTTTTGTACCGGGAATAGACGCTGCAAATGCGCCCCGCCCCCCATCGCACCGCGATCAACCTCCGGTACACCGAACGTTGCGCACTCGGCACCGATGACGATGTCTGCCGCACCGGCGATACCGATGCCTCCCCCCAAAACGAAGCCATGCACCGCTGCAATCACAGGCACCGGACACCGGTGCACCGACCTGAAGGTTTCGTAGTTGCCTGCATTGACCGCAACAATGCGCTCCGGATAGGTCGCTAGCTCTTTGATGTCGACACCTGCGCAGAAACCCCGACCGTCGGCTCGGATCACGATCACATGGACGTCGCTTCGTGCGCCTAGTGCATCAATCGCCAGCGCCAGGGCGAACCAACCCGCGCTGTCGAGAGCGTTCACCGGAGGATGATCGATGACCAGTTCTGCGACACCGCCCTCTATCGAACTATGAAATCCTTGCGTCATATCTGTACCTCCGGAGTCGTTGTCATCCAGGTCTGAAGGGCGAGCAGCCGTTGGCGGGCCTGGATAACGATTGTTTCGATAACCTGTGCACAGCTCTGTAGTCGATCGATGTTGGCAGCCACCTGGCCACTGGGCAGCACGCCGTCGTCGGGGCGTCCATCACTCAATGCCAGACGAATCAATTGGGGAGCGTTGGCGGCGCGGGCCGCCATACTCAGCGAGAGCTCGCTGTCAGCCCGCCAGGTACTCAGCGCGACGCGTAAGAGTCGATAAAAGCTCAGACCGGCCTGCTGTTTGTAATACCAGGCACTGCGCAAGGCCTGCTCGGCCTGACATATAAAACCCGACCGCTCCAGACGCTGTAGTGTCGGGTTGTCAATCACTCGTTGCGGCAAGCCGTCCACCGCCCGAGAAACGCGGATACGGGCTGGATCTCTCACACTCAAATAGCGTTCGAGCGTGCTAGCCGGCACTGGCGACTCCTCAGTCAGCAAAAAGCGCGTGCCCATTGCTATTCCTTGAGCGCCACATGCCAAGGCAGCCGCCAGCCCTCGACCGTCGTGCATTCCGCCGGCCGCCAAAACCGGTACCTTCACCGCATCGAGCACCAAGGGCAGGAGCATGCTGGTCGGCACAACACCAGTATGGCCACCACCTTCAGAACCCTGGATGACCAGGGCGTCTGCCCCTAACTCCACGGCTTTACTCGCATGCCTTACGGCACCCACTGTAGGTATACAAATCACGCCGGCCTGCTTCAAACGATCGATACTCTGCCGATCCGCTCCTCGCCCGTAACTTGCTGCGCGCAAACGGTATTTGACGATCAAGGCCAGTACTTGCTCAGCATTCGCCTGGAACATGTGAAAGTTGATTCCGAACGGCTGATCAGTAAGCGCCAGCACCTGACGAATTTCAGCTTCCAACCGTTCCGCTGACAGCGTCGCGGCCGCCAGGAAGCCAAAGCCACCTGCATTGCCGACTGCCGCCACCAGCCGCGCATCCGCTACCCAACCCATCGCGGTTTGAATCACCGGATAGCGGCAGCCCAGCACGTCACAGATCGGTGTATGCAGGCTCAAAGTCATTTGGTTGGCGCCTCGGCGGAACGGACTTCACCTGGAGTGCGCTGCGAATCGGCCATGGCTTTGGCGTCGTAACCGCCCAATTTATCGCCGGAGATAAGCTCATTATGGGCATGGGCAAAATGGTGCCAGGCAAACGCAGCATCCATGCCGGCCCGCTTACCCTGCAGGTCTTCGATGTGATTGATCGCCTGCTTGGTCAAGGCCAGCCCCATGCGAGGCATCTTGCCGATGCGTTGGGCGATGCTGTAGGTCTCGTCCTCAAGACTTTCCCGGCTGGCGATGCGGTTCACCATGCCCATCTGATAGGCCCGCTCGGCGCTCATGCGCTCGCCGAGAAACAGAAACTCCTTAGCAATGCGTGGGTTCAACTCAAAGGCATGAGCGAAGTACTCGACGCCTGGAATACCCATACGCACAACTGGATCGGAGAAAAACGCGTCATCGCTGGCAACGATCATGTCGCAGACCCAGGCCAGCATCAGACCACCAGCGACACAGGCTCCCTGGACCATGGCAATGGTCGGCTTGGGCAGATCGCGCCAACGTCGGCACATGCCCAAGTACACTTCTTGCTCACGCACATAAAGAAACTCGCCACCTGGCTTGTTTACATGGTCGTACCACAACGATGCGCGATCAAAGCTCTGATTGATGTCTCGTCCTGGTGTACCGATGTCGTGCCCGGCAGAAAAGTGTTTGCCACTGCCACGCAAAATGATGACCTTGACCTCATCATCATCCACCGCACGACGAAAGGCAGCGTCCAGTGCATAGGTCATCTTCGAGTTCTGCGCGTTGTTGAACTCGGGGCGATTCATCGTCACCGTAGCGATGCCATCCAGTACGCTGTACAGCACCACCTCTTGCGTACCGTCGACGCCTGTTTCTTTACGCTCAGCCATACGGTTCTCCCCGTTCCTGCTGCGGCTTCAGGCGGCGCGGACGCCAGGTGGATTGTTCTTGATCACACTTGCTCGCAAGTTATGTGGATCAAGGCGGCGGATGACATCCAACTGCTCTTCGGTCGGCGCTGGCGTCGTCGGCAGATCATCAGTCTTCAGTAAGCTAAAACCGGTGGCGTTCTGGACCTGCTCGAAACTCACACCTGGATGCAGCGAAATCACTCGAATTCCATGATTCGGTCCGCCGAAGTCCATGACGCACAGATCAGTGATGATCAATCGCAGATCGACAAAATCATTGCGTGCGCCTTCTGGCCAACGTTCCGGGTTGTATCCGACACCGGAGACCATATCGACCTCGGCATCGACGAAAACCCTCACTCCGTGGTTAGGAACGAACATCGAATTTGCATGATTGATGCTATTGCCGGGCAGTCCGCGAACACCCAGAACCGCGGTTTTCGGCTTGGCGTAATCACCTATCAACGAAAGGTTTGTCTGGCCGTAGCGATCAATCTGTGTCGGACCGATCATCGCGTGCCGACGACCGCCCCAAACACATTCAAACACTCGGTCAAATGACATATAGCCGGAATACTTGGGCTGGTAGTCGCCGCGTGGGCCCAGGGGGATGGGCTCCTCAACCAGAAAGCATTCGCTGTCGGTCATCAACAGTTCCGGCGAATGAGTCAGCTTTGCCAGGCTCGCCCCCAGACGCGGCACTACGCCGATACCAGAAGCAAGAATTTCACCATTGCCCCGCCAGGCTTCGCTGGCGGCGACAATCAACAACTCTGCAAGGCTGTAGCCAGCAGCGGCGGCGGTAGACGCTTGAGTCATGAGGTTATCCTTATCTTTAGGCGGCGAGGGCTAGAAAATCGGCAAAGGCAATTTGCTGACGCGCTGGGCGCCTCCAACTTTGCTCAAGTACTCGGCTTCACTGCAGGTAATGAATTCATCGACGTAGCCTTGCCAGCCATCTTCCTGGGTGGCACTGGCGCAATAACGCTTCAAGTGCTCCATATCCCAGCCATAGTCGGGACCGCTGTAGGTGGGGTGCGCGCCATAGGGCGCATGCACTACGCCAGTGACCAGATAACGCTCGAAAAAATTGAGGCGAGCCGTCTCCGGTGCGAGACCGAAGCAGTCATGCAAGACTTCGGTACTGACGTAGCACTCTTTGGCGGCACGGGCGAACAAGTGATCAAAAAGTGGGTCGTTTCCCTTGACCAGCGTGTTACCCAAACGGTCCGATTCATTGACATGAATAAGCGCGACGTCGAGAGTCAGCGCTGGCATGGCGATATAAACTTCACCGTCGTCATAAGGCGAACGCACCGTGCACAGGTCAGGATTGCGGTCAAGCACATCGGAGCCCAAACCGCAGCGGGTCGGCAGGAAAGACATGCGCATACCGGCAGCGCGCAAGCCCCACTCGAACATCCCTTCGTCCAATTCCATGACCTGTAGCTCACCGGCTTCACGGGCTTTACGGAAGTAGGGTTCCAAGGGAATGGCGTCGAGCGTGACAAAGCCGAAAATCAGCTTTCTGACTTTGCCTGCGGCACAGAGCATGCCCACCTCTGGCCCACCGTAGCTGACGATGGTCAGATCCTTGAGGTCCGAGCGCAGCAGCTCACGAACGATCGCCATGGGCTTGCGGCGCGGCCCCCAACCACCGATGCCGATGGTCATGCCATCACGCAGTCGAGCGACGACATCCTTTGCGCTGAGTTCTTTATTCATCGTGGGCCTCATTTATCCAGGTGTGCAGTGGCGAGACCGAGACTCCAGTCATGCCCCCAATAGCTGATCGCGGTGGCTTCAAATACCGAGTGCTGGCTCCAGTCCACGACCAGCCCGCCATAGCCGTACTCCAACGCAAACCCGCCGGGAGTTTCCATGTAGAAGGACACCATTTCGTCATTGACGTGTTGGCCCAAACTCGCCAGAAGCTTGAACCCCTGTGCCTTGCAACGATCCATGGCCCGCCCAACTTCGGTCATCGAGTCGACTTCGGCCATGACATGAATGCAGCCGGATGGCGCCTCAGCTTCAAACAACGCCAAGCTGTGCTGACGACCGTTGTTGCAATGGGTGAAGTGCAAACGCTGAATCGGAGCATCGGGGCCAGCCTGATGGTTGTAGATATCGGACAAACCGAAGCCCATCACATCGCGGAAAAAAACCCAGGTGGCGTCGAAGTTCGGGGCAGGCAAGACGGTATGCCCCAACCCCATCGCTCCCGTAATAAATTGCGGGACACCGACCGGTGAATCGAAGAGTTTGAAGTCAGACTTCAGACCCCAGACCACTTCATGGCGATTTCCCGAGGGGTCAAGGAACCAGACCATGTCTTGAAACATACGCGACACCAGCTCGACTGCAGTTGCCTTGCGCGGGCTGACACCGGCGGCCTGCAGCTCGACAACAGCCTTGTCGAACGCCTGTTGATCAGCGACTTCCCAACCGGAAGCGAAGTAGCAATCTCGCTGCCCTGGTGTGATGACATAGCGATAGGGACGCTCGTCGAGCTTGAGATAGACCCCACCTGCTGCCGTCGTCGTCGACATACAGCCCATTACCTGTTCGCCATAGCGTTTCCAACGGGCAATGTCAGTCGACTCCGCGACCACGTAGGCCAGTCCTCTGATATCGATCATGAGTGCCTCTCAGAAAAATTCGATTACCTAATGGCGATTCTCAGATGGATAGCGGGATCAAACATCGTCCATTGAGACTATCGATTCGATCAAAGTCCCCCGAAAATCAGTGGCTCGGCGGCCCTCGAATCTCACTGAAGAGGATTCGATGCGCATGCTGATTGGAGGGTTATCGGATGGCCGATGAGCCAGGAAAAGTGTGAAAAGGGAACCGATCGGTTCCCTCTTTTTAATCATTCCGCACGCTTTGCGTTCAGGAAATCTGCGCCAGTGCCACCGACCTCAGCTCACGCTTGAGGACTTTACCGCTGGGGTTCGTCGGCAGGCTGTCAACAAAATCGACGTAGCGCGGCACTTTATAATTCGACATGTTCGTACGGCACCAGGCAATCAGCTCCTCGCCACTTATCAACGCGCCTGAACGTAACATCACAAAGGCCCGCCCGACCTCCCCCATACGATCATCCGGGACACCGACTACTGCCACCTGGGCCACGGCCGAATGAGCAGCGATCAAACGTTCGATCTCAGCCGGGTAGCAGTTAAATCCACCCACGATGTACATGTCCTTGAGTCGATCCGTGATGCGCAAACAGCCTGCCTCATCAAGCAAGCCGATATCACCTGTGTGCAGCCAACCCTCGGTGTCGACGACCTCACGAGTGGCTGCTTCATCGGAAAAATACCCCTGCATAACATTGTAGCCACGGATCAGCACTTCACCCGCCGTACCTGGCACAACCTCCCGGTCGTGCTCATCAATGATCTTCAGCTCAACGCCTGGCATCGCTCGGCCACAGCTGTGAGCGACCACCTGCGGCGAATCATCCCGAGAGGTCAACGTGGCAAAACCACAGGATTCCGTCAGTCCGTAGCCGGTCAGCACGACCTTGAAGCCCAACTCGCTGCGCATGCGCTCAATCAGGCTAGGGGGGATGGTGGTCGAACCGGTAATGGTTGCGCGCAAGCTTGAAAGGTCAGTCGTCGTCAGCGCCGGGTCGGCCAACAAGCTGTGGAATACCGTGGGAGGTCCAGGTAATACGCTGATGCGGTCACGTTCGATGGATTTTAGTACCGCCGCCGTATCAAAAACCTGTTGCGGCAGGATTGCTGCGCCACGCAACAATGCCGCCAACCAACCCGCCTTGTACCCCATGGCATGAAAAAACGGATTGACGATCAAATAGCGGTCTTCCGCGCACAACCCCATGGCTTGAGCCCAGCCGTCGATAGCTTTCAGGTTCTGTCCATGAGCAGTCATGACGCCTTTGGGATTGCCCGTCGTGCCAGAGGTGAACATCACATCGCTGAGCATATCCGGAGTCACCGCCGCCGCACGCTGAACCACCATAGCGTTATCAATTTGCTGCGCCTTATCGAGAAACTTTTCCCAGCTAAATTCGGTAGGACGTGCGTCATTGAGGACGACGATTTGCGTCAACGAGGAGGGACGATGTTCAGCCAGCAACTCCGGATAGTGACTCCCCAGAAACTGCCCGGCACTGAACAGTACGCGCGTACCACTGGAGGCCAGCACATAGCCGGCCTCACTGCCTTTCATGCGAGTATTGACTGGCACCAAAGCCGCCCCTGCGCAATGAATACCCAGCGCCGCGACGATCCACTGGCTGCCGTTGGGTGCCCAGATAGCGACTCGGTCGCCAGGTTCGACGCCTAGCGCCATAAGTCCCGCTGCAACACTCAAGGCATTGGCATGTAACTTTGCGTACGTGATCGCAACACCGTTCTCCTCGATAGCGATACGTTCTCCGTGGCACTGCGCCGAATGCGCCAGCATGCGAGGGATAGTCAGAGTATTCGACGCCATGTTCAATAAACCTCAATGTTAAAACGACCCGGGACGATCAATCCGGGAAGCGCAAAGCGATGTGATCGCTGTCGGCAACCGCCTGGCATGCCAACGTCCAGCCTTCAGCCAGCTCGTTTTTGTCCAATACATCATTCACGCGTAAATTCACTTTCCCGCTCTCCAGCGTGCACATGCAGGTAGCGCAGGCGCCGGCGCGACAGGAATAAGGCGCATCGATACCCGCGCGCAGCATGGCGTCGAGCAGAGACTCCTGGTTGGTGCAGGTCAATTGGTGATGTTCACCATCAAGCGTGACGTCAAGACGCGTTTCCTTGACCGGGCCACCGCCTTGGATCGGCGCAACCTCAGTGCCTTCTTCAGGCAAGGACACGAAGCGCTCGACATGGATCCGTGCCTGGGGAAGCTCCAGACCGTGAAGCGCCTCGACCGACGCGTCCATGAAAGGCCCTGGGCCGCAGATAAAACAATTGGCATGGCGCCATGGCCGCGCCAGTTCCGCAAGTTGGGCGACCGAAGGAATACCCTGAACCGAGTCCAGCCAGTGCAGGACTTGCAGACGTGATGGGTGGGCAGCAGCAAGGGTTTTCAACTCATCACGAAAGATGATCGAAGCCTCATCGCGATTGGCATAGATCAAACAGATTCGTCCCGTGCCCGCCACCAACACCGAGCGCAGGATCGACAGCACCGGAGTAATGCCACTGCCCCCACCGAAGAGCAAGAAATCGCCCTCAAATGATTTCGGTGTAAATACGCCTGCAGGTGGCAACACCTGCAATTCATCGCCAGCATTCAAGTTATCGCAGACCCAGTTGGAGCCCCGTCCGTCGCGAACGCGCTTCACGGTGACCCGCATCAAGTCATCGACCAAGGGCGAGCTGGCCAGGGAGTAACAACGGGGCAGGTGTCGCTCGCCAATGGGTAAACGCAATGTGAGGAATTGCCCCGGCCGATAGCGAAAGGTGTCAATCAACGAAGGCGGAACATCGAAAACCAGGGACTTGGCATCCAGCGTTTCTTCAATGACGGTTCGGATACGAAGCGTGTGATAAACCGGGCCGCTCATGTTTTAAATCTCCAGCTCAACCGAGCGCCACCAGGAATGCATTATCGACGCGCATTTCAGCACCATTGATGTATCGCGATTCATCCGAGACGAGGAACACAATCAGATTGGCGATATCCAGCGGTTCACAGAAAGGTGACTTGGGATTATCGGCAAAACTGAGGTCATCATTCCCACTCCAGATGGCCGCCGTCATCGGTGTGCGGACCCCTCCAGGAATGATCGTATTGCAGCGAATTCGATAGCCATGATTGAGACAATGCGCAGCCACATTACGCGTCAGTGCAGCCACGGCCCCCTTGGAAGCCGAGTAGGCGCACATGCCAGGGTGACCCGCAACAGCGGCGGTGGACGCAAGATTGACGATGGCGCCACCCTTCTCACGTAACGCCTGAATGGCGTATTTGCAGCCAAGGAAAGTCCCATCGGCATTGATCGAAAGCGTCCGCCGCCAATCTTGTAGACTGGTCTGCTCGATGTCTCCCGTCGGCAAAATACCGGCATTATTAACGACCGCGTCCAGGTGCCCGAAATGCGCATAAGTCACGGCCACCGCTTGCTCCCAATCGTACTCATCGGCGATGTTCAAACGTACGAACAGCCCAGCCTCACCCAAGCGTTGAACGGTTTCACGACCATTGTGCTCATCGATATCGGCAACGACCACTCGAGCGCCCTGATCTACCAGCGCTTGCGCGGCTGCCTGGCCGACACCACTGGCCGCGCCGGTGATCAATACCACCTTGTCTTGCATGCGATTCTTCAACGCGCGCCCCTTGTTTTTTAATTGTTTCTGGGATGAGTGGATTCTCAGATTCAATACCTCTGGACTCATCGTCCAATAGGACTATCGCCAGTGTTTTATATCTTCGCCGCAAAAAAAACGCCCCTTTGATGGGGCGCGATGATCAATGCATGAAGTGGAGCGATGATCAAAAGAGGTTGCGCTACTCGACTACCGCCGAGGAGAACTCAGGAGGGTCGCCGAGGAACGCACGATGAGATGGAGGCTGCGTGCCACCTTCATCCTGCACACCGTAATCCACTGCCAACTCGGCGGCATAGTAAACCCTCCCCGAACGCAGCTGTCGCTCGCTGTCCAGATACAACGCCGCCACTACCCGTCCAAGAAATTCCGGTGTTTCGCCCATGGCCAGCCAGTCGCCGTACTTCTCTGGCTCCGCTGCACAGACAGCCAGGGTCCGCTCGGTTTTGACCAGACCCGGCCACAGAGACACAACGCTGACTCCAAACGGACGGAAGTCGTGAGCCATATCATGGGACATCTTGTCGGTCGCAGCCTTTGCACCACCATAAGCCGGACCATGCATGTAGCAACGTCCGCCAGCGGAAGAAATATTGACGATCAACCCCTGGGTTTCAAGCAGCAAGGGCGCCGCGTGATAACAGGCGACATACGCCGAATGCATACCGACGCCAAATAATTCGGTCATCGTCAGCGGCTTCTTCCAGAACGGCGCTATATCTGTCAGCTCTGCGGGAATGGCGATAGCACAGTTGACCAGAATATCGAGCCGACCCTGCTCACGCTGAACTCGCTCGAACAAAGCTTGAACCTGATCATCATCGGCATGATCGCAGACCACGGCGATGCCCTGCCCGCCCAACTGGTCGATATCTTCAGCGGTGCGATAAATCGTGCCGGGCAGAGGCGCATCACCCTCGCGCACACTGCGACCCGTCACGTAGACCGTAGCGCCCGCGGCGCCAAGCGCGAGTGCAACGCCACGGCCGACACCACGACTTGCTCCCGTCACCAGGCAAATTTTTCCTTTAAGCATTTTTCTCTCCCGCAAGATGGTTGGCGGCGATGAAACCAAATGTCAATGCAGGCCCTAGCGTGGCCCCCGCTCCGGGATAAGAAGGCCCGGTGACCGACGCCGAGGTATTGCCCGTGGCATAGAGTCCGACGATAGGCTGTCCGGACTCGTTCAACACCCGAGCGAACTCATCGGTCACCAGGCCTCCTTTGGTTCCGATCTCTCCCGCGTCGAGTTTCAATGCGTAGAACGGCGGCTTGAGGATTGGTCCAAGGCACGGATTGGGCTTGACGGTAGGATCACCATAGAACAGGTCGTACTGGTTCCCGCCCTTGGCAAAATCCGTATCGATACCCGTGGCCGCGTAGCGATTGATACGCTGCACGCTGTCCGTCAGACCTGCGGCATCGACACCAATGGCGCCGGCAAGGGATTCAAGGGTTTCTCCGCGGAAGAACACGTTGCCCAGCCAATCACGTGGCAACAGCGCATCAGGCATCACTGAGGCAGAGACCAACGGACCTGCGTTGTACTTACGCCGAAAGTTAGCATCGAAAATCATCCAGGCTGGTAGATTGGCTTTGGTCCTGGCGTGGTCTTCATACATCGCCAGGACGAAATCCAGGTAGTCCTGTGCTTCGTTGGCAAAGCGCTGTCCCAATCGATTGACCACGATACACCCTGGCAAGGCGCGTTCGGAAAACAAGCCGCGCTGTTTTTCCTCGCCAGGCACATGGACAGTAGGCGTCCACCAAGCATGCTGCATCAGATCCACCGCCGCCCCCAACTGTTGGCCAGCCACTATCGCGTCGCCGGTATTGCAGGGCGGCGCTGCCGTCCAATCGGTTTGAGTTGGCTTCGGCAAGTACTGTTCACGCATTTGCTGATTGCGCTCAAAACCACCGGCAGCCAGCACGACGCCCTTGCGAGCACGGATGAACAACTCCCGCCCCTGGTGATTCACCTGTACGCCCACTACACGACCACCCTCCTCGCGCAGGCTTTTCAACGGCGTGTTCAACCAGATAGCAATGTTGCGATCCAACAAAGAACGCAGCAGTGAACCCACCAGTGCATTGCCCATGGTCAACCGACGATCACGCTTGCCGCGAAGCCGTCCAGGCAAATCCAGCCAGTATTTCCAACCCATCTTGAATGCAAGTTTCTTCCAACCTGGTACCCGGGCCAACAGGGTCATGGCCTCAAATGTGGTCATGCCCATGCGCCCAAATATCAACATTGTGGGCGACGTTTCACGCAACCGAGACAATAGCGAACCGAGTGAGCGGCCATCGAAGGCCAAAGGATCGAGGGTCCGGTAGCCAAGCTTGGCCCCCGGTAAATCCTGATAATAATCGGCATAATTCGGCACGGCACGATAACGCATGTGCGTCTTTTCTTCGGCATAACGCAGCATCTGTGACGCCTGATCGACATAGGCACGAATGCGCTCAGACGCCACTTCGCCTTTGGCCGCAGCAATCATGTACGCATTGGCATCTTCTACGCTATCGGTACCGCCGCTGGCGGCAATGTGATCGTTGTTGGGAATCCAGATTCCACCGCCCGACACGGCAGACGTGCCGCCGTATTTGTCGGTTTTTTCGATCACCAGTACCGACAAGCCTAAGTCGTGAGCTCGGGCAGCCGTCAGCATCGCGCCCGCCCCGCTCCCGACCACGACTACATCGTATGCTTCATCCCGGTTTGCTATCGCATTCATGGCCTGATCTTGTCGTTATTATTGGCGAGACTGAAAGCCGCCCAGAGGCGCTTAAACAGTAGTGTCTTTATTCTCAAGACCACAGAGCACCCCACCGAAGTTGCGTCCTACAGGGTCTGCGTAGTTGGCGACGTGTGCTCGTCCCGCATGAATATCTAGGAAGTAGCGCACCACCGGATGGCTTTGATAAAGCCCGGAACCGCCGCAGGCCTTAAGTAGGCGACTAACATGATGTGCGCAGATCTCCGGCGCCTGGGACGATTGAAAGCGATACAGCAGACGGTCTTCGATAGGGGCCGGCTCGCCCTTCTGCGCAGCGCTCATCAGAGCTTCGAAATTGCGAAACAATGTCGTTTTGAGCTGATCAACCGCCGAAGCTGCTTCGCTGGCCACCAATTGAGCCGACGGATCATTGGCCGTCGCACCGAGGAAATTGCGACTGACTTGTACTGCGGCAGTTGCTCGAAAGGCATTGAGCGCGCCTTGCAGACCACCGATACAAGAAGACGACACCGCACGCACAAACACCTGTGCAAAAGGCAGCAAATAGAGCGGCGCATTGTTGATGGCCAAGCCCGGACGGGCCGCTACTGAATCGTCCCGAGTGCGATGGGTTCGATAGTCTGGAACAAAAATATCCTCGACGACAATATCGTGGCTTCCGGTGCCCTTGAGGCCGAAAGTATTCCAGTTATGGACAATTCTGTAGTCACTTTTTGGCAACAAGAAAGTCCGGTATTCAGGCGCATCCCCCTCATTGCTGGGAGGAACCATTGCTCCCAGGAAAATCCACTCGACATGTTCGCAACCGCTGGAGAAACTCCAACGTCCACTCAAACGAAACCCTTTTTCTGCCGGCGTAACTTTACCGACAGGCATATAGGTTGAACCTACCAGAGTGGAAGTATCGCTTCCCCAAACTTCATCCTGGGCACGCTCATCGAACAAGGCCATCTGCCAAGGGTGGACGCCCAGAACGCCGTAGATCCAGGCCGTCGACATGCAGCCCTCGGCCAAGATCATCTGCACCTTGTAAAAGGTCGACGGGGACATTTCATAACCGCCGTAACGTTTGGGTTGCAAGACCCGAAAGAAGCCGGCCTCCAGCATTTCACCAACCGTTTCATCGGGGACCTTACCGTCTCGCTCGGCCTGTTCTGCACGCTCAAGCAACCGCGGCACCATCGCGCGAGCACGTTGTACGAGGTCGTACTCACTCGGGATCGACGTCTTGGGTACGGACTGAATGGACATGCAACTTCTCCCTATAAATCCTGATGGGTCACACCAGAGACTGTGTGCCTTTAACCTATCCTTCCATTCCCACAACCCCCAAGCATCGTCCAAAAAGACTAATGCTCAGCCCCCGCCGTCGGGGTTTCACTAATGAAAAAAGGGCGAACCAGGATCAACCCAGCCCGCCCTTCACTTGCCTTGCCTCTGTCACATCATGCCGTGCGATCGGCGTGTAGTGGTGTGGAATATTGATCCGCGCAATCGTCTTGCTCGAACACATGATGCATCGCGGGCGATGCCACCTTGGTCACGGTTTCGAAGATTTTGCGCTCACCCACATCCGCCGGCAGATCCGCGACGTCGGTATAGAACTGCGAATACCACTTACGTAACTGATAGATCGGGCCGTCGTTTTCACAGAGCATCGGATTGTCGATTCGCACCTTGTTGTCCCAGATCACCTGGTCTTGGGCAAAGGCATCGAACACCGCCTGCGAGTACGCTTCGGCCAATGCTTCGTTCTCGGCGTCGGACATCCCTGGCACACGCTTGACGATCACCCCAAAACGCTGGTGAAAGCTATTGAGATCCCTGGGCACATGTGAATTCAGCAGGATTGACTCGATGGTCATACCGCCCTGTTCGGCGATCATATGGGTAATGTGATAAGCCGGTCCGAAATAGGTGTTGTAGGTACTCAACCCTCCCTCCGTGAGCGTTTCACTCCCACCAATGGTGATTTGGCTGGCCTTGTGCCCTTCGAAAATATTGGCAAAATAATCATTGGGAGCATGGTGGACCGCATTGAAGTGACCTTCGTCCGCCAAATTGTCAACCAGCTCACGGCAGTTGGTGTTGAACAGCCAATATTTGACGCTCCAATCGGTCCACTCATCGGAGAAGCACGCATCAATCCGTGGAATTTCGACTTCTGGCGGCGGTGGGTTGCCCTCCGGGTCGTTGTACACGAACAACAGCAGGTTCTGCTCACGCGTTTGCCAGGTTTTGGTCTTGGCTCTTGGAGGAATTCGCTTGCAGTAAGGAATGCTGTTGCATTTGCCATCCGCCCCCCAACTCCAATGATGGAAAGGACAAACGACGGAGTTGCCTTGCACTTCGCCCATACTCAGATCGGCGCCCATGTGAATGCAATACGCATCGAGTATATGCACATTGCCATCTTCACCCTGGAAGGCCACCAGCTTCGTGCCAAATACATCAAGCTTATGCGGCTTGCCGTCTTTGTAATCCTCCGCCAGCCCTAGGCAATGCCAGCCACGGGCGTAACGCTCCGGGATCGCTTGTGTCTCGATCTTGTGTCCCAGTGCCATTTCTCTCTCCTCAAAACGTAGCGCACGTGGCGCCAAATCCAGCCGGACCACATAAAGCGCGCGCGTCAGGCACGCATCGCACTCAGGTTGTGTTCACGTTAGGCGTCACCTCAGATCAGCACATACCCCATTTGGACGAGTTGTCGGTTAGTCCGTGCGGACGATGCTCCGAAGCCCTCTCCCGCGCTAGAACGGGATTTATTTCGGAATTGGAGCACGATCCCCATGCGCATCTGCACAAACTCGGTTGCTGTTGTGACCGGCGCGGCCAGCGGCATAGGCAAAGGCCTGGCGCTTGCATTGGCCAAGCGCGGCTGTCAGCTGGTGCTGGCGGATATCAACTCGACTGGGCTGGAGCAGGTTCATGCCGAGGTGTGCGCACAGGGCATCACAGCCATGTCTGTCGAAACGGATGTCGCAGAGTCGGCCGCCGTGGAGAACCTGGCCATCAAGGCATTCGAACGCTTTGGTCGCGTCGACCTGCTGATCAACAATGCTGGCGTTCTGAGCAGCGGTGCCAGCTGGGAACTCGACTTGCAAGAATGGAAGCGTGTGCTGGATATCAATCTGTGGAGCGTGATTCACGCCATTAACGCCTTTATCCCGCGCTTGCTCAACCAAACCGGCGGCGCCCATGTCGTGAACATCGCCTCTCTGGCCGGACTTACCAGCGGTGCCTGGGTGGCGCCCTATACCGTGTCCAAGCATGGAGTGATCGCGCTAAGCGAATGTCTGGCGGCGGAGATGGCGACTACAGGCCATCCCATCACTCTCTCGGTTGTCTGCCCTGCTGCCATCAACACAGGTATTGCCCAAGGCCTGAACGGTAATGACTCTGTCCACAGTGGGGAACTGAATGCGCACCTACGTGATTTGATCAGCCATGCCATGTCCCCCGAGATCCTGGCTGAAAAGATTCTCGCCGGGATCGAAGCGCAACGATTCTGGATTTTCCCCCAACAGGAAGTTCGCACAGCGGCCGAGCGCCGACTGCAGCGCATCCTGGCGAGCACCCAGCACGATTGATCAATTCCACAAAACAGGAACAGACTCCATGCCACTTCACCCACAAGCCAAAGCCGCCCTTGAGTTATTGGCCTTGATGCCACCGATAGACTACAGCATGGACGGCGCACAGATACGTGTTGCCTTGGCCCAAATGCCAGCAGGCGAATCCCCCTTCAGTCCCGGCGATGAGGTGCGACGGATTGAAAATCTCAGTATTGAAGGCCCCGGCGGTCAACTGGGTCTGCGCCTGTACTACCCGCATGCCGAAGGTCCGCTACCCATCACCCTTTATCTTCACGGTGGCGGTTTCGTCTTCGGCTCGCCTCAGATGCACGACAACATCTGCCGTTGTCTGGCCAATCGAGCGACAAGCCTGGTTGTCTCGGTCGACTATCGCCTGGCGCCAGAAGCGAAATTTCCGGCTGCCATCGATGATGGCATTGCCGCGCTGAACTGGATCACCACGAACGCCACCTCACTCGGTGGCGATCCAAGTCGCATCGCCATCGCTGGTGACAGTGCAGGAGGAAATCTGGCCACTGTGATCGCCAACATCGACGCACAGAACGCCGCACCGACACTCAGCCATCAAGTGCTGCTGTACCCAGTAACCGACTGCCGCTTCGACAGCCCGTCCTACCAGACACGTGGCCAGGATTACTTTCTTACCAGCGAAATGATGCAGTGGTACTGGAAACAATATCTGCCGGATCAATCGGCGGCGAACGACCCGCACGCCTCACCATTGCGAGCGACACTTTCACCTACAGCAGCGCCAGCCACCGTGATCACCGCCGAGTATGACCCCTTGTGCGATGAGGGCGAGGCGTATGCCAAAGCGCTGATGGCGGCAGGCGTCACTGCTCGCCTTCACCGCTGGAAGGGGCAAATCCATGGTTTCGCCAGCATGCTCGGGGTCATTGATGCGGCCGACGGGGCCTTGAGCGTGGCGGCGAACGCCTTGCAGCTTGCCTTTAAGAAAGCACAATGAAAAATGCCCCAACCTGAATATCAGGCGGGGGCATTTGAGGTTCTCTAACCCAGCACTCAAAGTTCGCTGTTGGAAGGCACCGGCACCGAACTGTCTGCGCGCTTACGTTTGAGCAGCCAAAGCATGATCGCCAGCCCCATGAAGATCAGACCGATACCGAAAAATGCACCATGAATACCGTAAAACGTCCGCAGAGGTCCGACCGCCAGCGGGTTAAGGAATTGTCCAAGGAACACCGCACTCAAGAGCAGTCCAACAGCCCTCGCCCGAACCGGTTCCGGTGCACGGGACAAAATCATCGACACCGTAATCGGCTCCACCAGCCCAGCCCCGATCCCGGTAATCACACAACCCAGAGTTAACCCCAAGACTCCGTGAGCGGTGGCCATAACCAGACTGCCGACACCCAGAGCGAGCGTCGTCAGTACCAACACGGCTCTTGGCTCTAAACGACGGCGCAAGTAACCGAAGCTACCGGCGGCAATCGCAGCCACCAATGAATAGGCCGATAGCACGAGACCTCGAGTCGTCGCGCTTTCTACTCCATCAGCCTCAAGTAGGAATGGCCCCTGAATACCCGGCATGAATAGGCCAATGGTCAACACGATGGTTAGCAAATAAAGCGGCCAAAGGCTGCCCATCGGAAATTTGACGTCGCTAACGATACGCTCTACGGCACTGTGCCTAGCCACTGCAAACCAGCCCAGAAGCACCACGGGCAAACCTAACAAATAGAGTATGAAAGGCCCTCGCCATCCCAATAAGTCCACCAGGTGCCCACCGGCGATCATCGCGACAATAGCCATAAGCGCCGCGCCGGCACCAGCGAAACCAAGTACGCGCTCACGAAGGTGCCCCTGGAAATCCCCCGCCAATGCAAATGAAATGGTTAGTAACCCACCGCCGGCTACACCCAACACTAATCTTGAGCCGATCAACAACCAGGGATCGCTTAACAACATCACACTGGCACCCGAAAGGGTGAACAGAAACAAACAACTGAGCAGTACCGATCGACGCCCGATACGTTCAGCGAGATAGCCCATGAGAGGAGCGGCGAGAATGACCATGACCGCGGGAATCGTCATCACCAGTTGTGCAAAAAGTGCTCCGTCACCTTCGGCGGCGAATTGCACCGCCATGGCCGGTAGCGCGGGTGCCGCCGCCATAGGGATTAGCGCTACCAGCGCAGGGCCGGCCACAACCACACACGCTTTGGCGTTTTCGTTGCGGCCGGTAGCGGCTGCCTTACTGCCGTCGTTCATCATGGTCATCCTTCTTATTCTTGTTTGAGAGTCGGACACTACTTTTTTGCAGGCAAAAAATAACTACTCAAGGCCACTCCAGCCTTATCGCGCCACTGGCATGCACGATTTCATTCCCATATGCGTGCATCTCAATTTCAACCCACCGTATTGGCGTTGCCCCTGAGGCGCTGACAGTACCCTCAATGCGTAACGTGTTTCCGGCATAACACGGAGCACCTAGCCGAATACTCATCTTGCTGAGACGCGCCACGGGTCCAGCCCATTCACTGACGAAGCGTTCGAGATAGGCAGCGCTTGAAAAGATATTCAAGAAAAGCGCTGGATGCCCCAAATTCCGGGCAACATCGAGATCATGATGGATCGGATGAAAATCACGAGTGGCGATGGCACTGGTAATGATGCTGCTGGTCGTTACCTCAGCCCGCAATGTGGGCAACGATTGGCCGACACTAATATCTTCAAAGCGCACAGGCGAATCACTGGTCATGATCACTCCTTCGGCCTATAGCACAACTGGCGGAAGTGAAGGACAGCAACCTTTTCATTGTCCTGAGTAAATACGTCCTGGCGTACAGTGAAGAAGTATCCGTCGCCCAACCCCGTAGTTTTACGATCACTCACCAACACAAGGGTGCTAACGCTATAAAGCCGTTCACCCGCACGAAGGTATCGTACGAACTCCTGATCAACATTGACGCCGACCAGGCCGGTATAGCCTCCCTCACTGAACAGCCGGATAATTTCCGCCGAATCCACTTGCGCCGAGCCTTCCGGCCGCCAGCCAGAAGGGCCTGGCTGAAGCCATACCTGCAACATGCTCGGTGGGGCCAACAACATTCCGTCGCTGCATTCGCCCGCCCCTACCCGATAGCGTGAGTCATTGACACCGTGTGCCTCGCACCAGTGTCGAATCATGCTTGAGTTCACGGGATCGCACGCCAAAACCCGAGCATAAGGCTGATCAAGGCGCGCCTGGATCCGTGATAACCAATCACCGGCTTGAGCGTTCACACTCATAACACCTCGAAAAGCCCGGCGGCTCCCATGCCACCGCCGATACACATGGCCACAACGACATATTTAACGCCGCGACGTCGACCCTCGAGCAAAGCATGGTTGACCATCCGCGTGCCACTCATTCCAAAGGGGTGCCCAATGGCAATAGCTCCACCGTTTACGTTAAGCCTGTCCTGAGGAATACCCAACTGGTCGCGGCTGTAAATCACCTGACAGGCAAATGCCTCGTTGATCTCCCACAATCCAATATCCTTGACCGCCAACCCATGCTGCTTGAGTAGTTTGGGAATAGCATAAACCGGACCGATGCCCATCTCTTCAGGTTTACAGCCCGCTACCGCAAGCCCCAGGTAAGCCCCCAACGGTTGTAATCCCCGGCGTTTTGCTTCAGAAGCACTCATCAGCAAACTGGCCGCAGCTCCGTCGGACAGTTGCGAGGCATTGCCAGCAGTTATGTGCTGTCCTTCAGCAATCCAATTACCCCCCTTCCAAACCGGCTTCAGGTTCGTCAGACTCTCGAGCGTCGTATCGGCCCGATTGCATTCATCCTGGGTCAGCGTAACCAGTTCATGGCCAAGGCTGTTGCCTTCTTTGTCGAACAATTGTTTGGCCGTGGTGATGGGTACGACCTCATCACTGAACAGCCCATCACGCTGAGCAGCTGCGACACGCTGTTGGCTTTGAAGGGAATATTCATCTTGCAAGGCGCGCGGAATCTCATATTTCTTCGCAACGATTTCAGCGGTTTCGATCATCTGAATATAGGCGCTGGGTGCGACCTCCAACACAGCTTTGGACTGGGACCGATAAGTGTTTTTGTGTTTGTTCTGGGTCAGTGAAATGGACTCCAGACCTCCAGCCACCGCAATGTTCAGTTCGCCACACATGATGCCTTTGGCGACAGTTGCGATGCTCATCAATCCCGAAGCGCACATCCTATCCAGCGCCATGCCAGGCACAGCGTCAGGCAGGCCGCCCGTGTAAGCGCACAGCCGCCCCAAGTTGTAACCCTGAGTCCCCTGCTGAGCCGCTACGCCAATGACCACATCATCGACCTCGGACGATTCGATACCTGCCCGTTCAACAACTGCACGCACCACATGACCACCGAGTACTGGTGCTTCAGTGTCATTGAAAGCCCCGCGAAAGGCCTTGCCCATTGCCGTGCGAGCTACGGATACGATGACCGCCTGTTCCATTTGTCACTTCCTATTCTGAAAAGTAGAACCTGGCCCTGATGCTGGCCGAGGGGACCGGCAGGCTCATCGTCCATCGGGACTAGGAAGAAGAATGCTGTTTCATTCTTTGTTCACACTGGCGGCATCAAGAAAGGCAGGACGCTCGCCCCCGCCATGGACCAGCAGGTCTACCCCACTGATGTAGGCAGCCTGTGAAGAAGCCATGAACAAGCAGGCTTCACCGATATCTGAAGGTTGTGCCATACGTCCAAGTGGCACGGTAGCGCACACCGCCGCGATACCAAGATCATCGCCATAATGCAGATGCGATTGCTCGGTTTGCACAAGCCCAGGGCTGACGCAGACCACCCGAACTTTGGGCGCCCATTCCACCGCCAAGGATTTGGTCAAACTGAGCACGCCCGCCTTGGCCGCCGCATAGGTCGCACTACCGGGCCTTGCCGAATAAGCGCCCACGCTACCAATGAACAGAATGACGCCCCCCGTATCCTGATCCTGCATAAGCGCATTGGCCTTTAATGCAGTCAGCAACGGTGCAGTCAGATTCAGACTGATCAAAGATTCGTGGAAGCGCGCTGAGCCGCTGGCCGCAAGAGCAAAAGGAGTGCCACCAGCATTTTTAACCAACACGTCGAGCCGCCCATGATGCTCTTGAATGTGAGAAAACAATCTGTCCAGGTCGGCGCCATCACGCACATCGGCAGGAAAAAACTCCGCCGATCGGCCTTCTACGCCAGGCAACGTCTGCGGGGCATTGCGTCCACACACCACTACCGTGGCACCGGCTTTGAGGAAGCTCTGCGCGATTGCATAGCCAATCCCTTTGGTGCCGCCGGTCACCAGTACCACTTTGTTGGAGAAGGTCTTCTCGACTGTCATACCCGATACTCTATTGAAGTACTTCGGAACCGATCCTAAAGCTCAACAATTCGGATGTCGTAGTCTAAACAGACGATAATGGCGCTGCTGAGAGCAGCAATTATTCAAGCCTTGACCGGTGATGCTTACCATGGTGACGAACGTAAGCAAATCACCACCGGAAAGATCAGGGCAGAGCTCCTTGACTTCAGCTAGCCCTGCTCCCAAGGATCCAAGCGGTTGGCTCAATCCTGCGTCGTCCGGCGCAGCTTGATGTACTAGGCGTGCTTGTAGGTGGCGCTCATCTTGTCGGAATCAGCATGAGAAGCTGGGCCTCCACCCATCCTTTCAGAGATCAGATATCATCCAGAGCCGTCGAAGTCGTAGCCCTTATTCCATGGCTCCAAGATATACGCTCGGCGGCGTCAACCTTGGTTAAGAGCCTGAATACACCGGTTGTTCTACGGAATTGGGGGAACCGGCATGACCATAGATCGCATCCCGGAGATCATTGACGAATTGCCCGACCATCCCCTCGAAGGCAGTGTTGGTCAGAGCCACCACAGACAATTGGTTTACAGGATCGATGAACCAAGTGTGGCCATAGACTCCGCCCCATTGCAGCGTGCCTTTTGCTTGCGGTGTGGAGGCAAGCCTTGGATCGGACAGAACGGCCCAGCCATAGCCGAAACCCCACCCGGGGCCTTGCGTCGCGGCTTGAGGTCCGACTTGGTCGCGCATCATGATCGCGACCGTTTCAGACTTCAGGATCGGTGCGCCGCCGTTTCGGATCGCTTCAAGGAAAATCAGGATATCGTCTGCGGTGCCAGCCATGCCAGCGCCACCTGAAGCATAGGATTCGGGATTGAGAATACGGTCGGGGGCGAAGCGGACTGCTCCCTGCCAAAGCGGCACCGCCACGGTACCTGCCATGCGCTCCGGCGAACCCGGTGCCTGTGCATAGGCGGCAGCTAATCGTTCCGGATCAGTGACGACGAAGCCAGTGTCGGAAAGGCCGAGCGGTTCCGTTACATGTTCAAGCACGATCTCCGGTAGCGATTTGCTCGCTGCCGCCTCCAGCACTGCACCGAGGACGTCAAGACCGAGCGAATAACGCCACGCCGTCCCCGGCGGGTAGGCAAGCGGCGCCTCACCGAGCCTGCGAAGATTTTCGTCAAGCGCAAGACCGGGCTGGTCGAGACCATCGGAGATATCGAGCCGATGATAGGTGCTGCCTTCCGCTTCGGAGAACCTGTAACCCAAACCGGAAGTATGTGCCAAGAGTTGATGCAAAGTGATCTCTGGGCGGGAGCCATCACCAAGCGCCGGGCGGAAGTCCGGCAGCCATCGGGTAACGGGCTGATCGAGCGCGATGACGCCAAGTTCAACGAAGCGCATCGCGGCTGCCGCCACAAAGGGCTTGGTGATAGACGAAAGCCGGAAAATCGCATCCTCCTGCATCACCTGCCCAGCTTCTCGGTCCATAAAACCAGCGGCGCGCCGATAGACGGTTTCACCATTTCTAGCGACGACCACCACCGTCCCGACTAGACGATTATCGGCGATCGCGCTATCGATTGCCGCGTCCACCCGGGATGCGAGGGAATTGTGCAGACTCATTGGGAAATTCCTGTATTGTCACCATGACCGCTCCATATTAACCCACATCAAATATATTTCTAGAGTGATCGATGTGAAAAATGAAACTTCTGCCCCCCGTCGCCGCGGCCGCCCTCCCGCCTTCTGTCGGGACGATGTTCTGGCCAAGGCTGCTGAATGCTTCTGGCGTCGGGGCTATGAGGGAACGTCGATCGTGGATCTGACGACAGCGATGGGGATTACGCCGCAGAGCCTTTACTCTGCGTTCGGTTCCAAGGCGGATCTCTACCGAGAAACGCTCAAATGGTATGGTGCGGCTTTCGCGACATTGACAGAGGAAAGCTTGGAACGGCCTGATACCATCGTGACACTAAGCGCTTGGGTGAAAACGCAGGCGATGCTTTTCACCGATCTGACGCATCCACGCGGCTGCATGATCTCAACGGCTGTCTTGGGCTGTGCGGCAGAGAATGATCAGGTTGCGAATATGGTAGCCAATTTGCGCGAGACAACGATTTTTCGCCTGCAGAAGCGGTTACAGCGGGCTAAAGTCGAGGGCGAACTCAGATCTAACGCTGACCCTGCCGCCCTCGCTCGTTTCGTGGGCGCGATCATCCAAGGCATGTCTGTTCAGGCCCGTGATGGGGCAAGCAGAGCGGAGCTTATGGCGATTGCCAGACTAGCTGAAGAGGAACTGCTTCGATACTGTGCCTGAATCGACCCATACGAGCCCAAGACACCGGTGCCGTCTGTTAGGGATTTTCAGGCGGCAGCAGGGACGATAGGGCAACCAAAATGATCTTGTCCCGGTAGCGGTGTTCCGAGCCTAGAACGAGTAACGAACAACTCAGGCTCATCTGCCGCGGGTGTACTGGGAAATTTGGCAAGTTCACTGACGCTTTCGGTGAGTCGACTCCTGGCGATGGTCTTCGACGAGGCCGAATACCGAAAAGCCGACTTGATCTGCTAGAACGATTTCGGTGAGCTCGGTAATGCGCAGGGCCGCTTATATCTAGTGATCCCCGAAGCCGACGCCAGCTTCCATGGGATTCCAATCGCTTCAATACCGCGAGGATGTGCGCTGCAGCAGGCGTGCCGGAGGAGCCCTCAGAAGCAATGTTGATCTTCAGCGTTCTCCCCTCTCTTGCCCAGCAAGTCGCAAAATCCCTCGGTTGACGAGCAGCCCTGGTGTATTTGCTGAAAACCAATTCATACAGCATGCCACTGTAAATTATGTCGAACGATTGCATCGGTGGCGTCGATGACGAGTAGCGGGCGCTCTTCCACGCAAATGTCGTTTTCGCTTTAGTAGACCACTGCTTTCATGATGAATGCTCCTGGGTCAAAGTGATGATGGTAAGTCTTCAAAGGCCGCTCATGTCGATTGGCCCTGCGCTCTCAACGGCGAGTTAGGCCGCCATCGACGATCATCACCTGGCCGGTGATGAACGATGCGGCGTCCGACGCCAGATAGGCGACCATGTTGCCGATGTCTTCAGACGTCTGCTGCCGCTTGATGTTCTGCTTGTCGATGTGCATCGCGAACCATTCCTCGTTGAGATGCTGCTCTGTGGAGGGCGTACGAATGACGCTAGGCGCCACGCCGTTAACGGTCACGCCATACTCACCCAGATCGGTGGCCAGCGCGCTGATGAACCCGTTGACGGCGGCTTTGGAGGTCATGTACGTCACAAACTTGCCGAGCTGGCTTACCAGCGGCGCGGTCGAGGCCATGCAGATAATGCGCCCGGCGGGCGAGCGCTTGACGCCCTCGACGAACGCACGGGTGAACAGGAAGTTGCCGTGCACGTTGATCGAGAAA
Source organism: Pseudomonas sp. Pseusp18 (assembly GCF_059506005.1). Lineage (NCBI taxonomy): Bacteria > Pseudomonadati > Pseudomonadota > Gammaproteobacteria > Pseudomonadales > Pseudomonadaceae > Pseudomonas > Pseudomonas sp. Pseusp18. The sequence continues at coordinate 2,467,002 of NZ_CP169240.1, read as the reverse complement.
AGGCGCTGCCAGTACTCGAAGGACGTGTCTTCGATCGCGCCGTGGCTGGAGATGGCGGCGTTGTTCATGATGATGTCGACGGGTCCCAGCGCCTCGCGGACTTGTCCGGCGAAAGCATTGACCTGCGACTCGTCGGAAACGTCCACAGTTGCACCGAAGAACCGATGCCCCTCTGCTTCGACCAGCGCTTTGACCTCGTCAAACGAACTTCGCGTAGCCACGGCAATGTCCGCCCCCTCTTTGGCCAGAACATGGGCAATCCCTTTGCCGATACCCGCACCGCCTCCAGATACCACCGCAATCCTGCCTTCCAGTCGCTTACTCATGATTTCGGTATCCTTGATAAAAGTGGGCCCAGTGGTGGACATGGGCCCGGCTGGGCCATATTCGAGCGCATCAGCCGGGCCGAGGCTTCACTCGTTGGCTTGGCTTGCCTGTCCAGCGATCTGATCGAGCGTGGCAATCTCTTGCGCGGACAACGTCAGCTCCGCTGCCTTGAAGTTCTCGCGCAGATGCGCCACCGAAGACGTGCCGGCGATGACCAGAATGTTGGGCGAGCGTTGCAGCAGCCAGGCCAGCGCCACCTGGTTCTGCGAAGTACCGCGCGCCTTGGCGACTTCGCCAAGCAGCGAGGACTGCAGCGGCGAGAAGCCGCCCAGCGGGAAGAAGGGCACGTAGGCGATGCCTTGCGCCGCCAAAGCATCGATCAATGCGTCGTCGCCGCGATGAGCCAGGTTGTATTGGTTCTGCACGCAGACGATCTTCGCGATCCCCTGCGCCTCGCTGACCTGCGCAGCCGTGACGCTGCTCAGGCCGATGTGGCGCACTAGGCCCTGGCGCTGCAGTTCGACCAGCGCACCGAGCGGTTCGGCCAGCGAATCCTCATTGGCGCCTTGCGCACTGCCCAGCCGCAGATTGACTACATCCAACGCCTCCAGCCCTAGGCTGGACAGGTTCTCGCGTACCTGGCGCGCCAGGCCCTCCGGCGTGCGGTCGATGACCCACGAGCCGTCCTCACCGCGATCAAAGCCGATCTTGGTGACGATGGTCAGATCGCTCGGATAAGGTGCAAGCGCCTCGCGGATGAGTTCGTTGGAAACGTGCGGGCCATAGAACTCGGCGGTGTCTATGTGGTTTGTGCCCAGCGCGATCGCCTCGCGCAGCACCGCCAGAGCGGCGTCCTTGTCGCGCGGTGGGCCCCACACATGCGGGCCGGGAAGCTGCATGGAGCCGTAGCCAATGCGCTTGAGGGTCAGAGAGGTGCCGGGAAGTGTGAAGGTGCCGCCCAAAGAAGCCGTTGCAGTAGTCATGCTGAGTTTCCCTATGTGAAAGTTAGGTTGAGGAATCAGGACAGGGTGATGACGATCTTTCCGCGCGCCCGGCCGGACGTCAGGCGAGACCAGGCCTCGTCAAATTCCTCGATGGGCACGTTGCGATCGATGACGACCTCGATTCCCTGTTCGTGAATGGCCGCGACGACCTCATTGAGACGATCCGCGAAAGGTTTTGCATAGAACATGCTGGCCGACACGCCATAGGCCTTGGCGGCGGCTTCATCCAGCGGTGTTCCAGCTGCAGTGGAGACCAGGCGACCGCCCTTGCGCAGCACTTCGTAAGAACGCCCCTGTGTCTCGCCACCGACCAGGTCGAGCACCACATCCACGTCCGAGACGAAGGTCGCGAAGTTCTGCGCCTTGTAGTCGATGACCTCATCCGCACCCAGACGACGCACCAGCTCCAGGCCATCACCGGATGCGGTGGCAATCACCCGTGCGCCGGCCTTGTGCGCGAACTGCACTGCAAAGCTGCCGACGCCGCCTGCCCCGCCGTGAATCAGCACGGTTTCTCCAGCCTGCAACTTGGCGACCGAGAACAGTGCGTGCCACGCCGTGCTCCCCGCCGTCGGGATCGCCGCGCCTTCAGCGGCCGACAAGCTCGACGGCAAGGCTACGCAGGCCGAGGCCGGTACGACCGCGAATTCGGCCAGGCCGCCGCTGGTGCCAGCATCGGCCCAGGCGATCACGGCATCCCCGGGCTTCCATTGCGTCACCGCAGAACCGACGCGCTCCACGATGCCGGCGAAGTCGGTGGATACCGTGATCGGCAGCGTGATGCTGAAGAAGTTCGCGGCGATGCCCGACACCACCAGGGCATCGAGCGGATTGAGGGCTGTGGCCTGCACGCGCACGAGAACTTCGTCGTCTGCGACCTCGGGGTTCGGGGCGTCCTCGACTGTGGGCGTTTCGTTGTAGGCGTGAATACGGACTGCTTTCATGGGTGGATCTCCGGTGATGAATGATGAAGCGTCGACCGCGGCTCAACGCGGCTGGTAAGGGAAGCACCGCGATCGCCAAGCACCGTCGTGATGACCGAAACCTGCCAATCGAAATACGGATTGAACGTCAGCCGTGCGTGGATCTTTCCTTGCTCTTGGTAGCCCCAGTCGGAGTACCAGACGGGCGCACCTTGCTCACACGCCTGCATGTCCAGCGCGGACTGGCCGTTCCAGCAGAACCGCTGCGCGGCCTGCTCGCCATACACCGCATTGTCGGGCGAGAACAGCAGCCCCATGTGCGAGAATTGGCTGATGTGTTGCTCCGGAAGCCGGTCTTCACGGACGATCACACGCTTGAAATCCTTGAGGCCGGCGGGCGGTGTGCCGTACCAGACCAGGCGGCTTGACGGGTGCGTGAAGCGCGTCTGGAAGACGTCGAGCAGGTAGTCCGTATCGAGCACGGAATCGTGCTGCGCCACTGCCATGAAAACGGGCTTGTCATACGGGCGTTCGTGCAGCAACCGTCTGGCCATCCTGCTACTTCGGTAGTACTGCGCGAAACCATTGGTGGGCGTGTTGAGATAGCGCACCGTGTTCTGCGTGGGCATGCGCCCATCAGGCTCGAACAGCCAGGGGCGGAATCTGGCGACCAAGGGTGTCAGCCAATCCCACGAACTGTTCGAGCGAAAGCCGGGCGAGAACAGCACCAGGCCAGCGATCTCCGTGGACGAATAGGCATAGTCGAGCGCCAGATTGGCTCCCGTGGAAAAGCCGCCCAGGTAGACCTGTCCGACGTCGCGCCGCAGGGTCGCGGCCTGTTCGTGAACGACCTGACGCCACTGATCGAGCGTCACGTCCAGAAGATCGTCAGGGCGCGTACCGTGGCCTGGCAACAGTACGGTGCGAACCAGGAAACCCTGTGCGGCCAGGGCTTGGCCGACGTCATGGAACGACCAAGGCGAATCGCCCAGACCGTGCACCAGCAGAATACCCTTGTCTGGCGGCGCGCCGGCCAGGCGCCATTCATGCGGCGCGTTCCAGGTGAGCTCGAAGTCTGTGATCTCGTGCTGGAATGCACGCCGCTCGCGCAACAGCTCGATGGTGTCGTCGCGGTAGGCCGTAAAGACGACTGGCTTGATGTCCAGCACATCGGTGCCCAGCGTAGTGCAGGCACTCAACATGCCCCCTACGGTGATGAGAAGCGCCATCACAGGAGCAAGACGACTAACGAGAAGAGGCTTCCGATCAAACACGAGAACTCCCATCCAGCCGTTGAACGCACCCGAACCCAAGCAGGTAGAACAGTGCTGGATGCGTGCCGATCAATCAGGGTGTCTCGCCACAGGGTGAGCCAGTGGAAGCACCACGCAGAAACGTCCTGACGGCACGACTGACGATCACTTCAATGGCAGACTCCGGCAACGGCGTTTGCACCAGGCCAACGATGGCGCGCAGCTTGATGTCGCTGGTGACCATGCTGAAGAACTGCTCCGCCAAGGCTTGCGCCGGCACATCGTCGGAAAGCCTGGCATGTGGCTTTCGCTGCTGCGATTCGATCCAGCTCGCCAGCAACCCCAGCGATTTGAGATAGCTGCTTTGCAGCATCATCTGAGCGACCTTGGGAAAGCGCCCGCCTTCGGTGGTCAACATCCGGTGCACGGCCAACGTGCGCGGAGACAGCGCAATCTTGACCAGTTCCGTCCCAAAAGAAGGAAGCACCCGCTCCGGGTCCAGCTCTTCGATATGCAGCCGCTCGAGCGGCTCTGCCATCTGAGTACACACCTTCAGCATGGCCGCCTCGAACAACCCTTCCTTGCCACCAAAATGCTTATAGACGTTGCTCCTTGATCCACCCACCAAGGAGATAAGATCGTCAACGGCGACAGCTTCGAACCCACGCTTCAGGAACAGCTCTGCAGCGGCAGAAGTCAGATCGTCGATGCGCTGGGCGCCCTTGGCGGTTCGATGCTTGCGAGGGGTGGCGGTCAAACTAGCGGTCACTGGGTCACCTTCAATTTGTATTTCGCATCTTCATTATGTACAGTACTGTACCATATCTTTTTAGCCCGCGAACACCTACTCCTGGACCATTTTTTCTCACGGCAAGCGAGCCAATGCTCCGCCGAAGCCTGAGTAGACAATGTGGAGCTCCGCCCTCTTCCTTGAGGTCCGAAGTCGCAAAACCAACTCTGCCCGAGCACCGCAGCGAGTCTTTGGACCGAAAGGAGTATCAGCGGTTAAGTTCAAGACGCACTCCTTAACTGACTTGGTCGCACGTATAGCCACATTGTCACGTATATTGAGCGTTAGGATGCACTCTAAGCGCCAACAACGCAGTTAGAGCACAAGTATCCTTGCTAAGTAAGATACAGGACAGCAACCGCACGGAAGTCTAGGTCATCGTAGTAGATCTACTGTCAACACCTAGCGGTGTCTGCTCTTCGATGGAGATTGCCTCTATGGACGGACCTAGTAGCTTTAACTCCAATGCAAAGCTTTTTTATAGACCTATCGAAGCGGCCATACGTTGGTGCGGCTTGGTGAACTTCGAAACCCGCATTCTTGAAGTGGCATGGGCGCGGCCTGAAACTCTCACCACTGCATTTCCACAATGGCCATGCTTACATCAGAACTTAGAGAAAATTCTGGATGCCATCCGAAATCAAGAGCTGCGCTACGGTACTCTAGGCATCACCGTCCCACCTGGCACGGAAGTTGATTGCAAACTTTTGACTATCCGACATTCTGACTTAAAGTCGTGGATACTTCACTACTTTCCAGATCAGCGACCACCGTTTCTCTTTCATCCAGTTGGAGATTACCCAGGGGCCATCCGCTACGATACCTACCTAGTCTTACAAGCGGACAGAGATGCTCTACAGGTACAGTTAAAAGCAACCGAAACCAGACTCCAGAATCTGTTGGAGGAATTGACCGTTGCTGGACTGGAGCGAGAAAGCCTTCGCGCACTGGCCGTTAATAAAAATGAAGTGAGCGAACAGAGTAGGGCCAGCTTCCTCAACATCATTGGAGCCCTAGTCAATACCATGCTTGATTCATCCGAAGGAGGTAGACGTCATTCGATATTCGATAGTCAAGCATCCATTGTCGACTCTATAACGGCGCACTATGGCGAGGTTCCAGGATTGAGTAAGCGCTCATTGGATGAGAAATTCGCAGCCGGTCGACGTAGTCTGAAGCAAGCTAAGCGGTAAGGGTTGCATTGCAATCACAGCTATTGCATTGCAATGACTAACCTACCTTTTTGGTGTTGAATCCAGGTCACTTCCCACAAAGCGCCATTCGACGCCAGGAGTGACCAGTATGTCCATTCCATCATCACCCCACGCTGAAGCACCTCAGCCGCAGATTGAACGCCATATCATGCGCCGCGACGAGGTAGAGCGGAAAACCGGCTTCAAGCGAGCGCACATATACAACCTTATGAAGAACGGTGATTTCCCTCAGGCAAAGCACATTGGGCTGCGCGCCGTAGGTTGGGACTCACTGGAAATTGAGCAATGGATAGCCGAACGCTTGGCACAACAGGGCTAATACCATGCGCGTAGTATCGGTGGTTTCCACGAAGGGTGGAGTGGGCAAAACCACAGTGGCTGCCAATTTAGGTGGTCTTCTGGCCGATGCGGGACAGCGTGTACTACTGCTGGACCTGGACAGCCAGCCCACCCTCTCCAGCTACTACGTGTTGGACCATGTGGCTCCGTCGGGCGTGTACGAACTACTCGCACTTAACCTGACAGATCCTGCACAGATCATTTCCTCGACCGCGATCAACGGACTCGAACTGATAGTCTCCAACGATGATCAAGGCCGACTGAGCACGTTGCTGTTGCACGCCCCTGACGGACGCCTCCGGCTGCGTAACCTGCTTGATGCTTTCCGCCCCAGTTATGACCTGCTTTTGATCGACACTCAAGGAGCGCGGAGCGTGTTGCTAGAGATAGCCATATTGGCGTCTGACCTTGCTCTTTCCCCTATTACTCCTGAAATGCTGGCCGCCCGCGAGCTACGCCGTGGAACATTAAAGTTGCTCAACGAGCTTGAACCATTTCGCCATTTGGGCATCGCTCCACCGCCCCTTAGGCTTTTGCTGAATCAAGTCGACGACATCAAATCGGACACTCGCATGATCATTCGTAGCCTGCGTGAAACGTTCATCGAGACTTCAGCCGTCCAGGTCCTGCAGACCGTAATCCCTGATCGGGTGGCCTACCTGAATGCTGCCTCTCTGAGTCTTCCTGTACACCGCGTCGAGACTCGGCGCCCTGCAGGCCGGCGATCTGCGTCGGCCTTGGAAACCATACAAGCCTTGGCCATAGAGCTATTTCCTGAGTGGCGCCAAGCCATCTACTCAGTGAGTGGCCCGCTGGTGCGCTCATGACACTCCTCACATCGTCATCGTTGTTGCATCAGCCTTGATCTCAATCGCTAGGTAAGGAGTTTTGTAATGCTGAATCACTGCCAGATCATCGTTCAACCGCTCGAACTATCGGAGCCGCCTCCTAGCAATGAGTACTGCACCGTGGTCTTTCGCCTACAAGGAGGCCTCTCGGCTATGGGATGGTTCCTCGCAGAACTCTCCAAACATTTTGAAGGATCGGGTACGGCCGAGGTCGTTGAGTTTGAGATAGGTAACCACTTACGCGGTCGGCATTAACTGAGGTTTTTCCGATGAAGAAACCCAGCCAAGAGGAGATCACCGAAAAGCTGCAACAGGGCCACTTCCCACAAGGGCCGAATCTGAAGCAACCGTCAGATCCGAGCACCGATACCCCCATGTTGGTGACGTTAGAACAACTACGGCCCTACGACCTCAACCCACGATTCATTCGTAATCCGCTGTACGACGATATCAAGGCCTCAATCCGCGAACGCGGGCTAGATCAGCCTCCGCCGATCACCCGCCGCCCGGGAGAACCGACCTTCATCATCCGCAACGGCGGCAACACACGCCTGGCGGTTCTCGGAGAACTGTGGCAAGAGACTCACGACGAACGATTCTTTCGTATCCACTGCCTGTTTCGACCTTGGACCAATGAAGCCACGGCCCTACTTGGTCATTTGGCAGAAAGCGATTTGCACGGTCAACTCACCTTCATCGAACGCGCCCTCGCCGTTGCAAAACTCAAGGCCATGTTTGAACAGGATGAGAGTGCACTCTCGCAGCGCGAACTGGCAAAACGACTCGCTTCCGGGGGCTATCCGATTTCGCAATCGCATATCAGCCGGATGCTCGACACCTTGGAATATTTGCTGCCTGCTATCCCTCAAACACTGTATACCGGATTGGGTAAGTCGCATATTGAACGCCTGATCGGCCTGCGTAGCCAGGCAGAAAAAACCTGGAATCGCTATCCGGCCAATAGCCTTGAGTTCACCGAGCTTTGGTTGGACACCTTAGCCTCTTTTGATGCCGAACCCGAGTCCTTCAACCTTGAGCAGATCCAGGACGAACTACTCGAGCGAATGAGCCAATTGCTCGGCCAGTCTTACCGCATGCTCGCTTTAGAGCTAAGCACCACGCAACGCCCTCTGCCGATACCTAGCGCTGCCGTGACGACGCAAGCAACGGATATGCCTCCATCAGGTGAAGATGGAGTTACACAATCCCCTCTGCGCCCTGAGCTTGAACCCTCGGACCATAAGACCGGAGCTGCGCCGAAGCCTTCGCCGCAGCCTGAAACCAACATCACACCAGAGCTTAGCCCTCCATCGCGAGTTCAACAGATTCGTGACCAAATCAATCGCGAAACGCCCGCCGAAACCGTAAGAGAAGTCGATACTCGTGCGAGCCACGATATCTGGAGCATCGCCCCAGCGCTCGATACTCCCGAGCAACTGCGTTCAGCCATCGCTGCGCTGGCGAGGGAGATGACAGCCTATGCCGGGCGGCCCGAGATCATCATCACTCAGCAGGATGGCTTGGGCTTCATTCTCGACATGGAGCAGATCGATCTGACGACACCGCGTGCGACCGGTGTTCATCTACTGCTTCTGGCCCTGTTGCGTGCTCAAGATGAGGTGGACTGGGAGGACCGCAAACTGTTGCCCTCAGCCCTGTTTGGGCAACTGTTGCTGGGGGTGTATCAGTTGCCCCTGACAGATCAACCAACCATGGATGTGGGGTTGGAACGCCTGCCGGACCATTTACTGATCAAGCTGTATCGCCTGATCCGCTTGGCCCGGCGCCTGATCGAATTAACGCTTACCGCTGAAGACGACTCACCGGAGGAGCTGCCATGAGCTTGTCGTTCAATGTACTCAATCAAGCCATGTTGACTCAAGTCCTGCATGAGCTGCGGTTGGGTAATCTGCAGCGCTGCAAAGCGTTAGGGCTGGGTGAGGATGACATCTACTTGTTGCAGTCCCTACCGCCGACCACCCTGGCGCGTCTGGCGCACGCGAGCGTACCTTGGGTCGAGGTCAAGATCGACTCGCCGGTGCTACACAGGTTAATTGAGCAAGCCGATCGCGATGAACAGAATGAGCGCTTGATCAACCGAGCTCTGAAGCTCGGCGCCAGCAGCACCATCATGTATCAGAACTTCGGTTTGGCCCATTCGGAAACCGCGATGCGTCGACGTCTGCTCAAGATAGAAACCCGCAAGGGACGACCGCAGAATTTGAGCGAAGCGCAAGAGCACGCACTGTGGCAACGCTGGTGTCAGCTACGAGCACAAGACCCTACTGAAGATCAGCTCGACGCCATGATGATGTTGGCTGAGGAACAACAGATCAGCTTGACCATCGTCTGGCAGCAGATCGAGCACTACAGCAAGAACACATGAACACCCACCCGCTCAGCCGTTGGCAACGCGTTCTGCAGCAATGCGCGCAGCAATTGAGCGAACGTTGGCCCACGCGCCTTACCATCGAGAAACCTTCCAACCAAGCTCTTCAGGATGGATTTCTATTCAGTGGCCAATCACACGAAGTCGTACCGCGTCGTTTGCTGCTGGATAACCGTTTGACACCGTTGGAGCGCAATGCCTGGCAGGTCTTTCGATTCATGCTGCAAGGCCAGGGCCTGGTCACACCGCGCTATGAGGATCTGCAACCGTATCTGTCGAGTATCCCCTATGGGACCTCAGCCTCACGTGAAACCATCGCTCGCGTATTGACGATGCTCAGGCTCACTCGTTGGCTCAGCTTGGTGAGTCGCGGGCGTGACCACGTTAGTGGACGTCTGCAAGGCTCTTTGTATGTTCTGCACGATGAACCGTTAACACCCGCCGAAGCCATGGAACTGGATCAGGATTATCTGGATCTGGTTGGACATTGCCTTGATCATGCCACCAAGGCGGTGCGTATCGTCGCTCAGCACCTTCTGGATGAAATCAGCTTGGATACCAGTATCGACTTGAGCCATCTCCCCACCCGCCTCGACACTTGGGGTGATCGGTGGGTAGATCAGAATCCTGACTCGCAAACAGAAGGTTCGATGCACGATTCCGAACAAAGCGGCGCCCACCCCGTTCGGAATCATGCAGCCCCTCGTTCGGATTCCGAACCGGTTGTGGAGGCCAATGTTCCCGGCGACGTTCGGAATCCGAACGCCGCTTGTACAGTAGTAAAAGAAAGTATTTGTACAGTACCGCGCGCGAGCCCGGCGGTGGATAACGTGCTCTGGCCCACTGGGCTGACCCTAAGCCCGAACGAGCGTCAAGCCATCACCGTGGCGCTCAACAAACTCAAGCTGCCAGAAAGGCAGGCGGTGCTCAACGAAGCCGGGGCACGTTGTGCCGCGGGCGGCATCCGCAAACCTGCGGCCTATCTGATGGGCCTGATTCAGCGTGCGGTAAAAGGCGACTTTCATCCGTGGGCGGGTCAGGCAGAAACGACGCCCGTTACAGCGCATCCTCAATCAGCGCCAGCGCGGACCACTCGAAAAAAGGGTGAACCCGCCTCCGCCCTCGCTCTAGCGTGTCTGAATGAACTGCGTCAACTGCGCGGAAAGCGTCCTGGACGTCAGTAGATTTGATGCCAGTGGCATCAAATCCAGGGAGTTCCAGAGAGCAATCCCTGTAGCGCCGTAGGCATCAGGTGAATCATCTCCAGAAGCTCAAACCGAACAGACAGCATTCAGGTTTTTCGCTGCCCTCAAAGCTCATTCGTCACAAGGTGCTCGCCAAGCTTATGCGAGGACTCCATCGTGGCCGATCACTACCAGCTCAACCTGGGCTCATTGCGCAGCAGCATTACGTTAACGCTGCACACCCATCACGCCGCTCGCATCTGGCAAGGCCGGACTGCACGCGAAGGTGTTCACTCGATTATGGGCATGGCCGGATATATCAGCGTCACCAACCTGATCAAGCAAACCGCGGCACAGGACGACCCGTATGCCGACTGGGCCATGGTGCAACTCGAAGAAAAACTGTTGCAGGCCAAGGCTGGGATGCTGGAACTGACCCAACAGCTTGATCGGATCAGACAAGACCTGCCGACCCAAATCGACATGGGCGACAACCTCAACATCCACCCCGTCACCTTGCCGTTGTACATCGGCAGCCAGTTGGGCTTTCTGGCGGTCTACCTGTTGACCGACTACGACACGCTGGTGCGCCATACCCTATTGGCCCATCACACCGCTCTGATCGGCCGCATGGACATGGAAACCTGGATCGATGACGGCGCCCATCTACTGCGCAGCCTATTCGGCTTGGCGCAGCGTTACCGGCATGCCGGTGTTACGCGCGATGACATGGCAGCGAACAACGCTCGCGCCCTGGCGGCCATCGACAAACTGGGGTTGCCCCCCATGGACATCCTCGAGGGTCATCGTCGCTCCCAATTTGCGCCACCGATCATTCGCCGAGGTGCTGAGCCTAAGGATGTCGCTGAGACTCCGGCGGAGGAGCCCAGTGGACCATCAACGACCGTGGATGAGCCTGAGGGCGACGCATGACTCTCAAGCACCCTGCTCAACCGATAGCCTTCGCAGGGCTGACATCAGATGCCTATCGACAGCTCGAACACGCTGCCTCCCTAAAAGGCCTTTTAAAACCATTTAAGGGTAAGGGGGAGTTGGAGTACCTGGCGCAAGTTGCGAGGGAAATCGAGGCGCAACTATGTCGTTTGATGGAAACCCTGGTGCAGCAGGCAGAACGCCCTCCTTACTCGCTGCTGGATTTTCGCCTGGTGTTGCAGAACACCAGCGCCGGCAGCACCTTCCTGCGCTGGCGCACTCGTGATTTCTCCCGTATGGGCGTTGCGGTCTGGGAACAGCAACTCAGCAATAGAGCCTTACCGCAGACTGCGCGCGAGGGCTTGCACCGATTCGAATGCGACCGCATTGCTCTGAACCTGCAGATGAGCGTGGTGCATTCGATACTGCGCCAGGCCACCACCTGCGCGATCAAAATGGCCAGTGCCGACGAGCGACTGCGCCAGTTCACTACAGCAGTGGAGGTATCACAATGAGTACTTTTTTTGTCGGTGAAGGCAATATCGGCAGTGCGCCAGAATTCCAGGAGTTTGCCTCAGGCAATGACGAGCCACGGCGTCTGCTGCGACTGAATGTGTACTTTGACAATCCCGTACCGCGCGATGGCAGCTATGAAGATCGGGGCGGTTATTGGGCACCGGTTGAGCTCTGGCACCGCGAAGCCGAGCATTGGAGCATGCTGTACCAGAAAGGCATGCGCGTGCTGGTCGAGGGGCGCACGGTCAAGGATGAGTGGGAGGACAGCGACGACAATGCGCGGGTGACCTTCAAAATCGAGGCCCGTCGGGTCGGTATCCTGCCTCACCGTGTACAAAATGTGGTCATGCGCGAGCGTTCCAGTGAACAGTCGGTGACTGGAAAAAACGGAGGACAAGGTACAGAGACAGCCAGTCCACCAGCATCGAAGCCCAAGAAGCGTCGAGGGTAGCAACCTACGGATTGATGGGGCTGGCATTAAAAATGCGCTTTTACGCGGGTCTGCTGTACTACGTGTACTCCCTACTCGTGAATATGCGCGTCATGCCCAGACGGCGGAGGGGGCAGCAACCTCTCCCCAAGACTGTTCCAATGACTAATATGAGAAGCCTGCAATTCGGGTTTCTCATACCCCGCATTAGCTGATTCAACAACTCTGCTTCGGACCTCATCTGGAGCAGTCCTATGCGCTTATTCCTTTGCGAGAAACCCTCTCAAGGTCGAGACATCGCCAAAGTACTCGGAGCCACCCGTCGCGGCGAAGGCTGCCTGCTCGGTATCGAAACAGCCGTCACCTGGTGCATCGGCCACCTTCTCGAAGCAGCCCCACCTGAAGCCTATGGCGAACAATACAAACGCTGGTCGCTGGAGCATTTGCCGATCATTCCCTTGCAGTGGAAAGTCGAGGTCAAGCCCAAAACTGCTACCCAATTCAAAGTCATCAAGCGCCTGCTAAAAGAAGCTTCCACCGTAGTGATCGCGACCGATGCTGATCGCGAAGGCGAGATGATCGCTCGCGAACTGCTGGAGCTCTGCAAGTATCGAGGCCCTATTCAAAGGCTCTGGTTATCCGCTCTCAATGAGACCTCCATCCGCAAGGCATTGTCCTCGCTGAAACCCGACCACGAGACCTTCCCCCTCTACCATTCAGCCCTTGCCCGCAGCCGCGCCGACTGGTTGATCGGCATGAACCTCAGTCGCTTGTTTACCCTCCTCGGCCGGCAAGCGGGCTACGATGGTGTGCTGTCGGTTGGACGGGTCCAGACACCGACATTACGTCTGGTGGTTGATCGGGATCGCGCAATTGCCAGCTTCATCCCCGTGCCCTACTGGCAGGTGGAGGTACAGCTATCGTCGAGAGAGCAGCAGTTCCTTGCGTCGTGGTTACCACCAAGCTCGGGGCGGGATGAGGCAGGTCGTTGCCTGCAACAGGTGCTTGCCGCTCAGGCAGTCCAGGCGATGAAAGCCGGCAAAGTTGCCACGGTGCTCTCGCTGCAGACTGAGCAGCTTCGCGAAGCGCCACCCCTGCCCTTTGACTTGAGTACGCTGCAGGAAGTCTGCTCGCGCAAGCTGGGGCTCGGCGTCCAAGAGGTGCTGAATATCGCCCAAGCCCTGTATGAAACACACAAGGCCACCACCTATCCACGCAGTGATTGCCGCTATCTGCCAGAGAATATGTTCGACGAGGTGCCCGCGGTGCTTGATGCTCTGCTCAAAACAGATCCCGCATTGCAACCCACCCTAGAAAAACTCAATCGATCATTGCATTCACGGGCATGGGACGATGCCAAAGTCACTGCGCATCACGGCATCATCCCCACCACCGCCCCCACGAGTCTTGCGCGAATGTCCGAACCGGAGCGCAACGTCTACGAATTGATTCGCAGCCATTACCTCGCGCAATTTCTTCCCCACCATGAGTTTGATCGCACCGAAGTCGAATTGGCGTGCGGCGAACAGCGATTGACCGCAGTGGGTAAGCAGATCCTGGTACAGGGTTGGAAGGGCCTGCTCTACGATACCGCAGAGGACGAAGATCTCTCTCAAAAGTCCCAAATCCTACCGGTTCTGCAACAGGGCACACAGTGCCCCGTGAACGACGTGGAACTCAAGACGATGCGTACCACGGCACCCAAACCAATCACCGAGGGCGGCCTGATCAAGGCCATGAAAAACGTGGCCAAACTGGTCCGCGATCCACGGTTGAAACAGAAACTTCGAGACACCACCGGTATCGGTACCGAAGCCACGCGGGCTAGCATCATCAAGGGCCTGATCGACCGTGGTTATTTGCTGAAGAAGAAACGCGCCTTGATGGCTTCGGCCGCGGCTCATACGCTGATCGAGGCGGTGCCTCCAGCGGTCGCAGATCCAGGGATGACGGCGATTTGGGAGCAGGCCCTGGACGAAATCGAAGCCGGACGCCTGCCTCTTGAGGCGTTCGTCGCCAAGCAAGCGAACTGGATTGCGCAGTTGGTCGAGCACTGTGGAACGCTTAGATTGTCAGTGCCTGCGGAAACCGGGCCTGTCTGTCCTGTGTGCAACGACACGATGCGCAAGCGTAAGGGGAAGTCCGGCCCGTTCTGGTCATGCGCCCGATACCCTGACTGCAAGGGCACCTTGCCCATCAAACACAAGGCTCAGCGCATCTGATATTGGTCCGTCGTATGATTCTGGGATCGATGCATAGTCAGTGCATCAGCAACGGCCGCTGGTCCTGCTCTAACTCGTTCAAGGGCTGTCCGATTTCACGGGCCAAGGCAATACCTGCGGAGATCCATATCTGCCCCAGCTCGTTGAACGCTTTCAGGTGAACAGGGCACTCATTGAGCCAGTGAACAAGACTGTCGAAGGGTTCGGGGTTGCCCGGGGAATCATGGATTTCGATGACCAGTTCCAGTGCTCGATCCCAGATAGGGTCCATGACGTCCTCGCTCTCATCTTCCATGCTCAACCAGTCCTCGTCTTCATTCACACTGACCACTACGCCTCTGGAGCCCAAAGAACCAGAATCTACGTCGCGGTAAATGTCGATTTCAGTCAAAATAACAACCCATGTAGTCGATATTCAACTTTTAAGGATGTTCATGTCAACGAGTCTTTGCTCAACCATTCGGGTTGAACTGGAGAACTCATCACTTGGCACATAAGCATCCAACCCAAACCCAAATCGGGCGCATGATCGCGAAGCATCGGACCGAGCGCCATCTGACCCAGGAAGAGGTCGCTGAACGCTTGGGGATTGGCAGCGAGGCGATATCACGCCTGGAGCGCGGGGTGGTGGAGCTGTCCGTCGCCAAGCTGATGCAATTGGCGGATATCTTCGACTGCCGAGTAGATGAATTGCTGACGGAGTCCAGCAGTCGCCCCAACGACCAGAGCCAGATGATCATGGGCCTGCTGAGCGGACTGAAAGAACATGATCGCGCCTTTATCCTGGCCACCGTCGAACAGTTGGCCGCTCATCTCGGAAGTAAATGAGCACTGGCCTCTGGCTTGACGCTGTGATGCTCCATCTGCTGTAGTCATTCGGGTTCATCGCCGATGGCGACCCAAGACCGATTAGCTCCGGGCAGCTCGGTCGGACTCAATGAGTTCGGAGCCTTCTTCTCAGTGGATCATTTTCCGCCCTCATGCGTTGCTGATCGTGGCAGCGGATGACCACTGCTGCCACACAGCGACAGCAGTGGTCATCCGCTTCGGCGGTCGTATTCAAATTCCGGAGCCCGCCGGCGAAACACTGGGCACCCTTTGTGCGCGGATGCGTGCCAGTACGTTCCGATCCAGGCCACGACAAGGGTCGGTTGGCGAATCGTTACGCAGTGAAGCAAGCTTTGCGAGGAGCTTTTCGACTGCATGAGATCGTTAAAGGTGGCTTTTCTCTTCCTCGCCTGGCGCTCGCGTCAGGCCCACTCTTCACTTTCTTCATTCCAGTGATTGCCACTGTATTCCAGATGTAAAAAATCGGATTGCAGCGTCTTGACGCTCCCCTTTGACAGGCTTATAGAAAGGGTGTGGTCCGCTGTCGTCGACAGCCCAGCCCAGGTAGCCAGAACCTTCAAGGCTACGCCACGTTTGTGGTGGTTTACCCAAGTGCGATCAGCGTTCGGAAGCTCGCACGATCACTGCTTCGGCGGCGATGAATGCCCACTACCCCCGCCTGCGGACTTCGCCGCAGACATCCTCATGCTGTATCGCTATTCACCCAGATGCATCGCGCTGCTCATCATCGGTTTACCGATGATGGTCGGTCATCGCGGCACTCACCTTACCCACCCTGACGGGGGCTCACTTTTCCGTCAGGGATCGTGCGTCTTCGTTCTTCCTTGAAACAGGAGAACCACCATGGCCCACGCCAACCAACCTCAAGAAGTGACCAGTTACTTCAACCTGCACACCGCCGGTATTGGCTATCTCAACCGGGTGCGTGAAGTACAGGTTCGCCGCGGCCAGCCGTTCATGGCCTGCGATATTGCAGCCCTGCACGGTGCGACCGATGCGGTGGAATACACACGCTTCGATTGCAAGGTCGCTGGAGGCGAAGCTGAACGTTTGATTCGCCTCTACATGGACGCTGTCAATGCCGAGAAAAAGGTGTTGCTGTCGTTTCGAATCGGCGACCTGTGGATTGATCCCTTCCTCTATGAGAAAGGCGCCAAACAAGGCCAACCAGGCGCCAGTCTGAAAGGCCGGTTGTTGTTCATCGACTGGATCAAGGTCAACGGCATGCTTGAGTACAAAGCGCCCGCCAGGCAGGAAGTCACAGCACCTGCTGAGCAAGCGCCTACCAATGAGTCCGCTCCAACATCGGATGATGCCGAAGCTGAAGAGAACGAAACCGAAGTTAAACCTTCGTCACGCACGGCTCGCCGTGGCTCTACTCAAACCGCTCAGTCCGCCTGAATGGTTCGTAACGCCCTCACCAAGGCGCTCCTTTGAGCGCCTTTTTCTTAACCAACATCGGAGTCCCTCTCATGGAGTCCTTCTGGCTTTGCGACGAATGCTTGTTCGCTGTCGCTTATGAGGACTACAGCGCGCTTTCGCTCTACTACACGGCGGATCAAATCGCTCAACGTATCGCCGCTCTCCAAGCTGGATTGGCTCGACTAATGCCCATCAGCGCCGACTTCGATCCCGAGACCGGCTGGGGAATCAGAACCTTTTCCTCATTGCCCTGCGATGGCTGCGGCTCTCCTCTATACGGTCAACGTCACCAGTTCACCAGGTTGTAAACAACCTACAACCGCAACTTCACACCCACCAGGGGATATCACTCCCTTTGGGTGTGTGCCCCTGATGATCCAATTCGGAGGCACCACCATGAACAATCAACTCACCCTGATTGAAATTACTGAGCTTGAGACTGATCGGCTCGCACATGAAAACCGCGTGATCGATGAAGCGCTGCATATTCTGGATCGCCGGTTGTTCACCCGCGGACCCGATCTGACCTCGCCCGACGTCGTGGCTTCGTTCCTGAAACTGCAGCTAGTTCAACAGGAGCACGAAGTCTTCGGCGTGATTTTTCTTGATGCCAAGCACCGAGTGCTGGCGTTCGAAGTTCTCTTTCACGGCAGCATTGATGGGGCCAGCGTATACCCCCGTCAGGTCGTTAAGCGCTCCATTGCCCATAACGCCGCAGGCGCCATTTTTGTTCACAACCACCCTTCTGGTTGCACCGAACCCAGCCAAGCAGATCGCATTCTGACCGTTCGATTGAAGGAGGCATTGGCGCTGATCGAAGTGCGTGTATTGGACCACTTCATCGTGGGCGAAGGTCGTCCGCTGTCCTTTGCCGAATACGGCTGGCTTTAACCCTTACAGGCACCTTCGGGTGCCTTGTTCATTGTTAGCCTGGAGACCCTCTTATGAACCCTATCCATCAAGTCTCAGCCCTGCGGGTAGATTCAAATCCTTTTATGCGTGGCTACCACAGCCTGGATATCGAGCGGCTGCTGCAAATCACCTATGACAACGAC
The DNA here is from genome assembly GCF_059506005.1 of Pseudomonas sp. Pseusp18. Lineage (NCBI taxonomy): Bacteria > Pseudomonadati > Pseudomonadota > Gammaproteobacteria > Pseudomonadales > Pseudomonadaceae > Pseudomonas > Pseudomonas sp. Pseusp18. Next base: position 2,449,304 of record NZ_CP169240.1, on the reverse strand, counting down.
TGCCCGCCCTGCTTTCGCCCCTTGCATCACTCACAGGCCTATCTGTCCGATGATGAACTGCAACTGTTCCCTTGCATATTCAATGACGATTTCGCCTTGATCAGCGAAGGCCAATCCATTCCAGATGAACTGGATGAGCGTTGCCAATCCATGGGGCTGGTCCGCCAAGTCATCTACGCGGTGATTGGTGAAAGGCTCAACCAGAGGCACCATGTCGGTGACCTGTATTCTCTGGAAGAAGCTCAAGCCGTGATTCAACACTTGAGCTTCGAAACGGGACACTACAGTCGAGCCTGGGAGATCAGTACTGCCCATCTTCCCGCAGAGGCGATGTCTTATCTGCAGGAACGGGTGTCCCGCGAACCCAGGCTAACGGGGCTGCTTTTCGAGCTGTTCACATTGCCAGACTGCGACGGCATCGGGTGCAAGCTGATCGGCACACCCTGGACCGATGAGCACCTGTTGAAAATCGACAGCTGTTCTTACTTGTCCCTCAGACAAGAACAACTCGATGCCGGTACGCCAGAAGCCTTGGTCAAGGTGTTGTACCTGGCGGCGTTGGCGGATGTGCGAATGTTGATCTTCGACCCCTGGGCATCCGTCTTACCCGGACTCGAGGTTTTCAACGAACAACCATGAACGTGCCGAATAATACGTTGCTCCCGAAATCGCCTTTCTCACTGAGTCATCCTTTCCCTCATGTCAGGTTCTGCACTGAATCTGACATGAGGATCTTTCCATGACCCGTTTTTTCACGCCGATTTGTCTGCTGGGAGCACTGAGCGCGTGTACTGCGCAAGTCCCCAATACATCGCCACCCAAACCATCGACCGAGAGTGAGATGAGTCGGGACCCATCCACAATGGGTACGGGTGATGACAGTCATCAGCCAGAGCTTCGCTATGGCCGCTATACGTTGGTCAGAACCGCACCCACCACGCAGCAACGGGACCTTCTCACCCAGATCATCGACGTGAATATTCCGTCAAACCTAAGTCCATCGGTGCAGGATGCGCTGCACTATGTGCTGCTGCGCTCGGGTTATGCGCTCTGTCCTGATACCGCGTCAATGAAAGTGCTCTTCCGCCGTCCATTGCCGGCGGCTCACTACCGACTTGGTCCGATCCCCTTGCGCGGCGCACTTCAAGTGCTGGCCGGTCCGGCCTGGCAACTCACGGTCGACGATATCAACCGCTCAGTCTGCTTCGAACCGCAAAAAGCCGACACCCGCGCCACGCCAGTCGCCTCTACTTCGTCCCGCCAGCCGGAGGCGCGCCCATGAAAGCTTCAACGTTTCAAACCCTGATCGTTGGGGGGCTGTGCCTGGCGGTCGCCGGACTGAGTGGCGGTTTATATAACCAGACTCAGCGCATGGTGGAGTTGCAGAACAGCAGCGCCCAACACCAACAGACTCTAGATGCCCTGCAAACTGACTCGAACGCCCTCAAGGACACGCAGGAAAAACTGCATCACACAGTGAAAGACCTGAGGCAGATGGTAGATACTGGCGAGCAACAAGCCAGTGTGCTCGACCCGATGCTGGATCAGTGGGCACAAGAAATTCAGGAACTGCGCGACGGTCTGGCAGCCCGTGCCACCGAGGCTGACGTAACTACATTGCGGGCACGTCTGGAGCAGGTCGAGCAGAAGCTTCTAGATCTCAACTCCAAGCCGTCACCACCACCGCCACCCTCCGCTGCTAAGCCGAAAAAGACCGCTCTCCCCAAGCTAATCCCACTCTCGCCCCCATTTTCGGTGTTGGGTGTTGAGTCTCGCGGTGGCGAACGTTTCCTCGCGATCACTCCGCATGACAGTCGCACTCTCGCGGATGTTCGACTGCTGCATAGCGGCGAGCAGTCCAGCACCTGGCGCTTGAAAGAACTGGAACCCACCTCGGCCATTTTTGCAGTGACCGAGCACCCAGACCAGACCGTGCAGCTTCCTTGAGCAATCATCATGAACAGAGCGCTGCTGCCGACCTGCTTCTGTCTCGCGTCAATGATTGCCATTGACTCTGCGCAGGCAGAAACCAATGTAATCCATTTACAGAACAGTGTTACCCAGTCAACTCCATTAGAACGCTCCCGATCGGCACAAGCTACGACCTGGGGATTGTCAGACCAGGAGTGGTCACGCTTCGAGCAAATCCAAGCCGGTCCGCGCGGCTTCTGGAGTCCCAATCTCGATCCATTGACGGCACTCGGGGTGGAAGCCGAGTCCGACCAGGAACGCCAACGTTATGCCGAATTGCAGGTCACGCTGGAGGCCAAGCGCGCCGAACGCGAACTGGCCTACCAGAACGCTTATACCGAGGCCTGGGCCAAGTTGTTTCCCGGGTTGTTGCCTGTCCAGGGCATGGCGTCCGCCTCTCCTGCCAGCTCTCCGGTAGCACCCCGTCCATCCTTATTCGTGGAGGAAAACTGCCAGTCCTGTATCGCCGAAGCACAGCGTTTGCAAAACCGCGACGCCGCGTTCGATATCTACCTGGTGGGCAGCCAAGGCGAGGATGAACGCATTCGCACCTGGGCGCGGCAAGCAGGCATTGACCCGTCTCGAGTACAACGCCGACAGATCACTCTGAATCATGACCGTGGCCACTGGTTCAGTTTGGGTGCGCCAGGCCCATTACCTGCCACGTTCCAACAGGTCAATGGGCAATGGCAGCGTCTCAATTGAACAGTCTTGTACTGATACTCATGGCGCTGACGGTTCAGGCTAACGAACTGCCACCACCGGCCTACCAACTGGCAGCGCAAGGTGCCGACATTCCTTCCGCTGTGCTGTTCGCCATCACCTTGCAGGAGAGTGGTATCCGCGTTCGTGGCCGTCTGTTGCCCTGGCCCTGGACGCTGAATATAGCCGGAACGCCCTACCGCTTCGCCGCACGCCCTGCGGCATGTCACGCGTTGCTTCAGGCACTCACCCACCATGATGCCAGGCGGGTCGATGTTGGACTCGGGCAAACCAACATGGGTTATCACGGGCAGCGTTTTTCCAGCCCCTGCGAAGCCCTCGACCCTTACCGAAATCTAGCCGTGACCGCTGCGCTACTACGTGAGCATCACGCCGCCACCGGTGATTGGGTATTAGCTGCGGGACGCTATCACCGGCCGGCAGGTGGCGCGCCGGCCGCCCGCTATCGCGCCGTTTTTTCCCAGCAACTCAAACGGCTGCTGATTTCCTTCGATCAGGTCATATCTCCATGAAACGAATTACCCTTACCTGCTATTCGATCTTGTTCCTGGCACCTCTCGTTCACGCAGAACTGGCCGTTGTAGAGAACTTTGCCCAGTTGAATGACGGAGTCCCATCTCATCGGGCCATTCATGCAGACCTGTCCATACCGCTGGATGAAACGTGGCTACTGCCGGTCAGAAGTTCTCAACTGAGCCCAGGCCAAGTAGCGTCTCGACGGCTGGAGATGCCCGGTTTGAAGCCGTTCTTTCTGGTGGGTGACGATCCGCAGTCGCTGGATTGGCTACGCCAACGTGCTGCTGAGTTACAAGCGATGGGGGCAGTTGGCCTGGCCGTCGAAGTCGCCGATATCGACGGCCTGTCCCGGATCCGAGCAGCAGCTCCTGGTCTCAACATTCTGCCCGTCAATGGCAACGATATCGCCATTCGCTTGCAGATCGAGCACTACCCCTTCTTGGTCACCGCCACCTCGCTGGAACAATGACCATGGCCGAGCATGCAATGGAATCCAAGCTCCGACCGGCGGTGGAGCTGTACACCGTAGCGATCTGCATCGCGGCCGCGATGTTGTGCGTGTACTCGCCTTGGGCCGTGGCCCTGTCGCCTGAGATCGGTCGGATCACGGCGCTGGCTTACACGCTGTTCGGGCTCGTGCGATTTCGCCAAGCCTGGGACGTGCTGCGCTATCGTCGCAACATCCGTCGGCTACCTCGCTATGAACTGACCAGTCGACAGATTCCTATCAGCCGCAAGCGTCTGTTCATGGGCCGCGGTTTTCGCTGGACTCGCTTGCACACACAACGTCTGGTCGAGGCTCAAGATCCGGCCGTCGCCCGTTATGTCGATCCACCTACCCGCTACCGCCTGGCACGAGGGCTCGAGCGGCGTTTGGAACATGCTCCATTTCCGCTCTCGGTCCTGGGGCGCGTTACGGCCTGGAACAGTGCTTTCAATCCTGTGCGCCCTTTGCCGCCGGTAGGCGGGTCACCGCTGCTGCATGGCGTCGAGCCGGACGAGATGGAGGTCAGCTTGCCCTTGGGTGAACGGGTTGGCCATACCCTGGTATTGGGCACCACCCGTGTCGGAAAAACCCGACTGGCTGAGGTGTACATCACCCAGGATATCCACCGTGTCGAACATGAGGTGGTCATTGTCTTCGACCCCAAAGGCGATGCCGACCTGCTCAAGCGTATGTACGTCGAAGCACGACGAGCCGGTCGTGAGAAAGAGTTCTATGTCTTTCATCTGGGTTGGCCGGAGATCTCGGCCCGTTACAACGCTGTAGGACGTTTCGGGCGCATCTCGGAGGTCGCGTCGCGCATCGCCGGGCAGCTTAGCGGAGAAGGTAACTCCGCAGCCTTCCGCGAATTCGCCTGGCGCTTCGTCAACATCATTGCCCGCGCCCTGATCGAACTGGGCCGGCGACCGGACTACCTGCAGATCCAACGGCATGTGGTCAACATCGACGCGCTGTTCGTTGAATATGCCCAGCAGTTCTTCGCTAAAACCGACTCGAAAGCGTGGGAGGTCATCGTTCAGATCGAAGGCAAGCTCAACGAGAAGAACACCCCCCGACATATGGTGGGACGCGAGAAACGCGTGGTGGCCATCGAGCAATACCTGGCGGCGAAACGGGTGTTCGATCCAGTGCTGGATGGATTGCGCTCTGCCGTGCGTTATGACCGGACCTATTTCGACAAAATCGTCGCTTCGCTGCTGCCTCTTCTGGAGAAACTCACCACCGGTAAAACCGCTCAGTTACTGGCCCCCAACTACACCGATCTGGATGATCCGCGACCGATCTTCGACTGGATGCAGATCATCAGAAAACGCGGCATCGTTTACGTTGGGCTGGACGCACTGACTGATGCTGAGGTTGCCGCTGCAGTAGGCAATTCCATGTTCGCCGACCTGGTCTCGGTCGCCGGGCAAATCTACAAGCACGGCATTGATCAGGGCCTTCCCTCGGAGACCAGCAGCACAAAAAAATTGCCCATCAATCTGCACGCCGATGAGTTCAACGAGTTGATGGGTGATGAGTTCATTCCGCTGATCAACAAGGGCGGCGGTGCCAGCATCCAGGTTACAGCTTATACCCAAACCCTGAGTGATATCGAGGCGCGGATTGGCAACCGAGCCAAGGCCGGCCAGGTCATTGGTAATTTCAATACCCTACAGATGCTTCGCGTCCGTGAGACGGCTACCGCTGAGCTGCTCACCCAACAGTTGCCAAAGGTCAATGTGCTGACCAAGACCCTTGTCTCGGGTGCCACCGACACTTCCGATCCAGAGGCCAATACGGACTTCACCTCGTCCTCGCAGGATCGCGTCAACAGCACCAGCGTGCCATTGATCGAGCCTGCTCACATCGTCAGCCTGCCCAAAGGGCAGATGTTCTCCTTTCAGGCAGGTGGACAGCTGTGGAAGGTGCGTATGCCATTGCCTAAACCCTCCAACGACGATGCCATGCCCAAGGACCTGCAGGAGCTCACTCAGCGGATGCGGGCGACCTACAACCAGCAAGCGGGCGAATGGTGGAGTACGAATGGTGGTGGCCCAACCGTTGACTTCAATATAGATCAGGTGGGGTAAGGCGCCCCTGGTTCCGGTTCCGACTCTAAGAAACAATCAGAAAGCGTCAGGACTGCATCGCGCAATGATATGCAATGGAGTGAAGATGGCAGCCTCCACACAGAACACGCCGCCACAGCCCATCCAGCGTCCAGGTCTGATCATATCGGCGATCAGGCTCGTCCTACGAGTTATCGGAGTGCTGCTCGCTTCGTTGTTGTTTTCAGTGCTGATAGAGTTCGCGGGTCTGCTGCTGTTCTGGGGGGATCAAGGCTGGCGGCATAGTCAAGCCATGTTGACCAGCGAGCTAGACTGGCTGAGCGAGCATTTCAAATCCTCACTCATCATCCAGCAGCCCGGGCAGACGATCATCCAATGGTTGGACTTTCTCAATCAGTGGTTGCTGGTCAAAACTGGCTTTGCGGATTTTGCTCTGCAGGCACGCGTATCGAGCCAGGGCAAAGGCTACTGGAGTTGGCTCAATCAACTCTACGTAGGCATTGAAGATTTTGTGTTGGCGGCGATGTATGTCGCCTTCACTTTCATGGTGCGCCTAACAATCCTAGTGCTGGCCACACCGCTGTTTTTGCTGGCCATGGTCACTGGCTTTGTGGACGGATTGATGCGCCGGGACCTGCGCAAGTTCGGTGCTGGTCGAGAAAGTAGCTTTGTATATCACCGTGCTAAACGAGCCGTACCCCCATTACTTGTCGTCCCTTGGATCATTTATCTGTCCCTTCCTTTTTCAATCAACCCGCTTATTATCTTTGCACCGTGCGCCGCAATGCTTGGACTGTTAACAGCTATCACTGCGGCGACGTTCAAGAAATATATTTGAGTACTGTCTTGCTACATCTCCTGACCCAGATGTTCACCATTCGCATTCTTAGAATTTTCAATCGCAGCTCTGCAGCCGCTGGCAATTGTATCCACAAAATCCTTCAACCTAGGCTGGATCCAGTCTGCACGTTGTTCCTGCTCAGAAAATGGTTTTGAGAACATAAAATCCACCATATTTTTTACCTGTTGCTCTGCATGTGGAGTTCCAAACTCCACTCCCCTGCTTTCAAAGTAAGAGTGTCGGTATTGAAGCACCTCATTCAGATCACGATCGAATGTCTGCCCTACTAAAACGTAACCAGCCTTATCTTGGTACTGCCTAGAGCCATCGCATATTTGCAACATGTCAATATCCCCTAGGCCTGACAACGCACCTTTCCTATTGAACTCGTTGAGATCAGCTAAAGCGTCAGACAGCGCACCGCTACCAATCGGGCGGGCGTCGAAATTATGTTGAGAGTCTCGAATGATAGAGCGTTCAATTCGACTCGCCAAAACAAACTTGACGTACCAAGGACTAAAATATTTTAACGGCAGATCATCTGGTATCTCGCGATACGCAATACCTATTGGAATTTTCACACCGAAAGGCGCTTTGAGATCGGTTCTCCAATCCCGCTCGTCAATTTCCCGAAAGTATTTTGTCAGATACAGATCGTCGGCATGTATTGCAGCAAGCCTACCCACCAGTTCTTCCATCGAATTAAACCCGACCCACGACATTCGCAGACCTGTACTCGAAAAAAACACTTGAAGCTCTTCGAGCGCCCCCAGCACTTCTTCAGTGGTGATACCACCTCGACGCCCCATATGTTCATAGAGAGCAGCTGGCGTAACGGCAAGGTATGTTTCACGGTCGCTCCAGCTTGTTACAAATCTAGTGAAAGTGATATATGACAGAGCCTGTAGATCACGATTAACATCAGTTAACCTGTGCTTGAAAGACTGAATAATACTATTATCCAGCACCAAATACATCGGACCTTCAAGCTCGTAACTAATCGCATATTTCCTTGCAAAGGCCGCCGCCGACCTAAAAAATTGCAGTATTTTTTCGTCCGTGCGCCCACCGAGACTATTAACTACCTCAGCCACAACCTTCCCTTTAATTTCGTCCAACATTCCCTTAGCTCCATAACGACTACTGAAAATAAAAAACCGATCCCGCCCAACTCGAATTATGTACTGACGCGCTCTACTCCCTAGTTGATCTTAATGCCAGATCAACGCTGAGAGCACTAAGATGTCTACCGTTCCCATTCGCATTTTCATAATTAGCTTGGTCGCCGTTCACTGCGCCAACACTGCTGCGAGTGAGCAGGAACAGAAGCTCAATTTACTCACCCAGCAGCTTGATATTCTCGTCACGTTGGCGCAACAGGCCTCACGTTACGAAGCTCCAGAATCAGGCATGCGATATCGCTTTGACTACCCTCGTTTGATTCAGGATATCCAGCGCATTCGTCTCGGTGTAAATAGCTATCTGTCCCCTTCCCGTGCTCAACCTCGCGATCCTGGTGAACTAGTCGGCGACTACCGTCTCGACACTCCACTCCCGGAGCCGTCGCCATGAGCATGACAGACGCTCAGACCGCAGCCTTCCAAAACGCCTCCGGCTTTTCTGCCAAGAGCAGTTCAACTCTGTGGATCTCCCTGGTTCTAGTCCTGGCATTGCTCTGGTGTACCTGGGTGATGTGGACAGCGTACCGAGGATGGGCGGCAGGAAGCGTTCGCTTTGGCGCGCTCGGAGGCAGCGTCGTACGCGTGTTGCTCGCCTTGTTGATTTTGATGTTCTTCACCCTTTCCTAAACCAGGAGATCACCCTCATGCTCAAGTGCCTTGTTCCTCTGAAAAACAACCTACGTGATCGTGCGAGCCAGCGATTGATCGGCTTGCTGCTGGTACTGGGTCCGAGCCTGGCTTTTGCCGAGCTTCCCACCATGGAAGCCCCCTCGCGTGGTGAAGGCTCCGGCTTGATCGATACGATCAAAAACTACGCCTACGACGGCGGCATTCTGCTCGGTCTGCTGATCGCTCTGCTGGCCTTTCTCGGCGTAGCCTGGCACTCCCTCACTGTCTATGCCGACGTGCAGAATCAGCGCAAGACCTGGAAGGACCTCGGCGCTGTAGTGGGTATCGGCGCCCTGCTGGTGGTGATCATTATCTGGTTCCTGACCAAGGCCGCGGCGATTCTGTGAGGTCGAGATGAACGACACTATCGAGCGCCTTACCGACGGTACGCTGGTCTTTCTACCCGAGCGACTCAATCGTGATCCTGCTGTGCTGCGTGGATTGACCAACGATGAAATGTGGATAGCGCTCGGCACCGGTGCGTTTATTGGCCTTCTGCTGGGCGTGCCTCTGGCGATTGCCACCGCCTCCATTGCCGTGGCACCGACCAGCATGATCGCCTGTATGGCGGTGGTGCTATTTGCCGGAGGCTCGCTACTGCGTCGGGCCAAGCGAGCCCGTCCCGAAACCTGGTTGTACCGCAAACTCGAATGGATTCTCGCCAGCCGTTGGCGCCTGGGTCGCGGAAGTTTGATCCTCCACACCGGTGCCTGGACGGTTCGCCGCTCCCGTCGATTGCGCCCGGCCTTGTCCCGGTGGCAGTCATGAGCCGATTTCGGAACAAGGTAGATGCCCAGCAGGCGCACATCTCCAGTCTGCGATTGGCGGTCCTGATCCTTGCCCTGCTCTCTGCCGGTCTTTGGTACGGCTGGCGCTCGGCACCGACCGATCTGACCGTGCATGTCCCCCCGGATCTGCGCTCGGGCAGCACTCGCAAGTGGTGGGATATCCCCTCAGAGAATGTGTATGCCTTTGCCCTGTACATCTTTGGCCAACTCAACCGCTGGCCCTCGGATGGCGAGCAGGATTATCGGCGGGCCATCTATGGCTTGCAGTCCTACCTGACACCCGCCTGCAAGGCCTTCCTCGACGGCGACTACGAATACCGAAAAGCCGCCGGCGAGTTGCGTCAGCGGGTGCGTGGCGTCTACGAAATTCTGGGTCGAGGCTACAGCGAAGATCCGGAACTCAGGGTCAAGCAACTCGACCGAGACAGCTGGCTGGTCAAGCTCGACCTCAACGCCGATGAGTATTACGCCGCCGAACCGGTGAAACGGGTGGTGGTGCGATATCCATTACGCGTGGTGCGCTTTGACCAGGATCCTGAGCGCAACAAGTGGGGGCTGGCGCTGGATTGTTATCAGGGTACGCCGCAAAAGATCTCTCTGCCTGGAGGTGAGCCATGAAGCGGATTTCTACCCTAGGACTCACCGTCGCACTGATGCTATGGGGAGCTGCAGCGCAGGCCGTCGAGCTGATGCACTGGGAACGTCTACCCCTCGCACTCCCTCTAGTGATCAATCAGGAACGAGTAGTCTTTGTCGATGAGGATGTTCGAGTCGGTGTGCCCTCAACCCTGACCGGCAAGCTGCGCGTGCAATCAACCGGCGGCACGCTGTACCTGCGCGCGTCGGAAGCCATTGCACCGACCCGACTGCAACTGCAATCGGTCGCGACGGGTGAAATCATCCTCCTGGATATCGCGGCCACGCCTGGTGATCAATCGCTGGAGCCCGTGCGTATCCTCAAGAATGATCAGGCGCAGCCTGCCGAGACTGAGTCCAGCACCGTCCCGGTTCCAGAGCGTACACCGATCCCGGTTGCTTTGACGCGCTACGCCGCCCAAAGCCTGTACGCGCCGCTGCGCACCGTAGAGTCACTCCCCGGCATACGCCGCGTACCGCTCAAGTTGCGCACCGAGTTATCGACGCTGCTACCAACCGAAAACGTGTCCAGCACCCCCATCGCCACCTGGCGACTTGGCGACTACTGGGTGACCGCCGTGAAGTTGCGTAATCGTGGATCAGAGACAGTGCAACTCGATCCGCGTCGGCTTCAAGCCAAGCTATTCGCTGCCTCTTTCCAGCACGCATTCCTCGGCCCAGTTGGCAGTGCGGAAGACACCACGGTTGCCTACCTCGTCACCCGCGGAGCCGGCCTGGAACAGGCCACGCTGATTCAGCCTGTTGCGGGGGGTGTTGGCGATGAAGGCTAATGCGTTGCTCAAATGGCTGGTACCGGCTGCGCTGTTAGCCGTGGTGTTAATTATCCTGAAAACCTGGGTGGCGAATGACGACAGTTCCTCTCCAGAGAAACCGCTTGATGAGCGTGATCTTCAATTATCCGCCGAACAAGCTAAGTCGCTTGGCATTGCCGGCGATACACCGCGCGACACGGTCGCCACGCTGGTAGGTCAGGTGAAGGCCATGCGCAGCGACATGCTCGGTTTGAAGAAACACAACGATTCGCTGCAAACGGAGAACAGCCGTCTGCGCGAGCGGGAAAGCAGCGTCGACTCACGTATTCAAACCGCCCTGGGTAGCGTGACCCAGCAGGTCGACGAAGGCCGCCGGCAAGCCAACGAAGCCCGACTCAAAGCGGAACAAGACAGTCGCCAGGCCCGAGGGCTGCTGACGCAACTACAGGAGCAGTTGTCAGGGCTGACTGGCAAAGACAAGGATATGCCCATCGGATTGGGACTTGAATCAGGCGACGGTGCTCAGCTCGAAGGGCCGCACACTGCCAATGATGCTCTGCAATGGATTGAGCCCTCGGATGCTCCGACCACCGACGCCCGAGGTAAAACCAAAAGCGTCTCTCCACTGAGTTTGCCAAGCACTTTCAACTCACTGGAAGGCTTGAAAGACAATGCTATTGATCGCAGCCAGAAACAGTTACGTGCCGCCACCAAGGGTGAGCGTGATCTGAAGCGGTCCGTTGATCGTACCGAAGACGCGAAGCCGGTCTACACCATCCCAGAAAACGCCACGCTGATGGGATCGGTCGCCATGACGGCGCTAATCGGTAGAGTTCCAGTGGACGGCACCGTGAATGATCCTTACCCCTTTAAGGTACTGGTCGGTCCAGAGAATCTGACTGCGAATGGCATCGACCTGCCGGACGTCGTGGGAGCTGTGATGAGCGGTACGGCATCCGGTGACTGGACCCTGGCTTGCGTCCGTGGCCAGGTTGAGTCGATCACCTTTGTATTCACTGATGGCACCATACGCACGGTGCCTCAGCCGCAGGCCATCATCAATCGCAATGCCTCCACTCCCCAGAGTTCAAACACCGAGAAGGTCCGTGGCGGGCTCGGTTACCTGTCCGATCCGTATGGCATTCCTTGTATCGCTGGCGAACGCCGGTCGAACGCCCAGCAGTACCTCGGTAGCCAAAGTCTGATCACCGCCGCCGGCGCGGGTGTCGCAGCCTTGCTCGGGGATGAGCGGAACAACAGCAGCGTAATCAGCTCAGGGGGAAGCACGCTCGGAGTCACGAACAGCGCGGGCAACAGCGCACTGAGCTCAATTCTCAGTGGTGGCGTCAGTGACATCCGCGAATGGGTCAACAAGCTGTATGGCGAGGCCTTTGCCGCCGTGTACGTGCCACCGGCAGCGCAAGTCGCATTGCACCTCGACCATGAGATCACCATCGACTACGAGCCCAAAGGCCGGAGCGTTCGCCATGAAAAAGACTCTGCTTCTCTGCCTGACCTTGATTAGCTGGATCTTGACGGGGTGTGCCACCGATAAGGAAACGGTTCTGCCGCATGGTGAACAAACCATGCTGGACATCTGGAACGGCACCGGCGTCCAAGGTACTCAGCAGCAACTGCTGGACGCTCGACAGCAGTTGCGCCGTCCACTGGCTCAGGCAGACCTCTCCGCTTCGCTCCAGGAGCCGTACACTCGCACAGCGGCGAATGAGATCCACAACCTGTTCCCCCGCCTGCCCAATCCTGATCTGGTGCTGTACGTTTACCCCCACTTGAGTGGTACCGAGCAAGCGCCGGTTCCGGGTTATTCGACGGTCTTTCCATTCTACCAACGTGTGCAGTACGCATTACCTGGTGAACGTCAGGAAGACTTGTAGTGAGTACCGGCGGCTCGGGCAAAAGCACTCCTACGTGGAAAGGCTGGCGCACCTCGTTGCGCCCACGTGCCACCTTGGCCGATGAAGCCGCTCTGTATGCGCACAACCCCAGCTTCACCGATCACTTACCTTGGGTCGAATACCTCGGCACCGAGCAGTGTTTTCTGCTCGATGACAATCGCTCGGTCGGCGCAGTGTTCGAGTTGCTACCTATTGGCACCGAAGGACGTGAGCCCGATTGGCTGATGGCGGCCCGCGATGCGCTTGAGGATGCCCTTCAGGACAGTTTTGACGAGCTGGATCAAGCGCCTTGGGTGGCGCAGTTTTTCTGCCAGGATGACAATGACTTCGCCCCCTATCTGTCCCAGCTCACCGACTACATTGAGGACCGCGCACGAGGCACGGTCTTCACCGAGGCCTATCTGGAGCTCAGTCGGCGTCATTTAAGGGCCATCGCCAAGCCCGGTGGTCTGTTTGAGGATAAGGTAGTGACGCGTCTGCCCTGGCGTGGCAATAACCGCCGGGTGCGTCTGGTGGTCTATCGCTGGCTTGACTCTGAAGCTGAGGAGACAGGACTCACCCCGATGCAATCCCTACAACAAGCATGCGAACGAATCGGTACCTCGCTGCAAGCATGTGGAGTGCAATCAACACGCGTCGATGGCCGAGGTTTTTATGCCTGGTTATTGCCCTGGTTCAATCCGGCGCCCACGCTCACCAATGAAGCACCCGAAGATTTCTACCAACGCGTGGCTTATCCGGAGTCGGGCGATGGTGAGTCGTTAGATCTGCCCTTCGATCACGACTTTGCCGAACGATTGTTCTTCAACGAACCACGCTCGGATGTGCAGCACGGACTTTGGTTTTTCGACGGTCAACCTCACCGCGTGATGGTGGTGGACAAGCTGCGGCGAGCACCATCAATCGGTCAGCTCACCGGCGAGACCCGCAAGGGTGACGCAGTGAATGCCCTGTTCGATCAGCTACCCGAAGATACGGTGATGAGCCTGACTTTGGTGATCAAACCGCAGGATGTACTTGAGGATCAACTGAATCGCCTGGCGCGCAAGGCCATCGGCGAAAACCTGGCGTCGACCCAGACCCGCCAGGACGTTGAAGAGGCTCGCGCAATCATCGGCCGCCAGCACAAGCTGTATCGTGGCACGCTGGCATTCTATGTGCGCGGCCATGATGAACATCAGTTGCATCAGCGCTCCGTCAGCCTAGCCAACGCGCTGTTGGGGGCGGGGCTGCAACCGGTACGTGAAGGCGATGAAGTCGCCGCCTGCAACAGCTACCTACGCTGGTTGCCAATGTCCTATAACCCATCCCGAGATACGCGCAATTGGTACACCCGCCTGATGTTTGCCCAGCATCTCGCGAACCTGATGCCCGTCTGGGGCCGCAGCACAGGTACAGGCCATCCGGGCATCACCCTGTTCAATCGCGGCGGCTCGCCGTTGAGCTTCGACCCGTTGTCACGCCTGGACCGGGCCATGAACGGTCACCTGCTATTGTTCGGCCCAACTGGCGCTGGTAAGTCTGCCACGCTGGTCACTCTACTGATGCAAGTTATGGCCGTGTACCGCCCTCGCCTATTTATCGTCGAAGCCGGTAACTCATTCGGCTTGCAGGGCGACTACTTCGCGACACAGGACCTCTCGGTCAACAAGGTCCAGCTAAAACCCGGCGCTTCGGTCAGCCTAGCGCCCTTCACTGATGCCTGGCGCTTGGTCGAGCAACCGGATCAGGTGGCCAATCTATCGATTGATGAGTGGGATGATGACGCCGTAGCAAGTCACGAAGACCAACGCGACATTCTTGGTGAACTGGAGATTACTGCACGGCTGATGATCACAGGTGGCGAAGCCAAGGAAGAGGCCCGCCTGAGCCGGGCCGATCGCAGTTTGATTCGTGAATGCATCATCGATGCAGCGCAAACGTGTGCCGGAGCGAATCGCCAGGTGCTGACCCACGACGTTCGCGACGCCTTGCTGCGCGCCGGTGCCGACCTGCACTTGCCGGAAAAACGCCGCGAGCGTGCCCAGGAAATGGGCGAATCCATCGACCTATTTTGCCAGGGTTTCGAGGGGGAACTGTTCGATCGCAAAGGCACGCCTTGGCCCGAGAGCGATGTGACCATTGTTGATCTCGCCACTTACGCTCGCGAAGGCTACGAGGCACAGATGTCCATCAGCTACATCAGCCTGATGAACACCGTGAACAACCTTGCCGAACGCGACCAGTACCTGGGAAGGCCAATCATCATGGTCACCGACGAGGGCCATATCATCACCAAAAACCCGCTGCTGGCGCCCTTCGTGGTCAAGGGCACGAAGATGTGGCGCAAGCTCGGCGCCTGGTTCTGGCTCGCTACACAGAACCTTGCTGACTTCCCCGCTGCCGCGCAGACCATGCTCAACATGATTGAATGGTGGATTTGTTTGAACATGCCACCGGCGGAAATTGAAGAAATCGCACGGTTCAAGAAGCTCACGCCGGCGCAGAAGGCCTTGTTGCTCTCTGCCAGTAAGGAGTCGGGAAAATACACTGAGGGGGTCGTGCTATCGAAGAAGCTTGAGACCCTGTTTCGTGCCGTTCCGCCCAGTCTCTATCTCGCCTTGGCCATGACGGAACCAGAGGAAAAAGCTGAGCGTTGGAGACTGATGCAGAACAACGGTTGTTCGGAGTTGGATGCGGCCCACCGGGTGGCTGAGCGGATAGATCGAATCAGAGGAATAAGGCCAACATAGCGGGTGCGTTCCGTTTTTTTCCCAACAACTGAGTTTCAGGATTCTGGCCGGAGCGAATTCGCAAGCTGCATCGTCGAATACATGCGTTGAGATTCAGCACCCGTGCGGTACCGTCAAAGTGAAACCGACCAAGGCTCTGTATCCTAAAATAGAGCTCAGACCTGTCCCACTTGAGCAGGCGTAACCCTTGTGGCCTACTGACGGTCGATAGGCCATTAACATGGACACATGATGCCTGAAGCATTCACCAGGGACGACCAGGCGGTCTACGCCAGTCAATACACCGTTGCTGAGTGGGACGCGTTGAAGGCCCAGTCCCTCAGCGATCCGTTTGCATTCAAAATGCCGTGCTGCGAATCACGGGCGGTTCTCAAGACGAGCATGAATGGTGTGCAGTTTTTCGCTCACTACTCGGACGAGTGCGCCACGGCGCCAGAGACCGTCTGGCTTATTGAAGCTAAGGATCTGGTCTTTGGGGCTCTCAAGCTTTTTGGACTGAACCCTCGTAGTGAGGTGCCGGGTGGTACAGCTAAGGGATCGATGGAAAGCAGACGTATACTTCGAGGTGGGTGATCGCAAGATCGCTATTGAGCTCCAACGTTCCTACCAGCATCTTCGTGATTTCATTCGGCGCCAGGAGCGCTATGCCCGTAGTGGAGTTGAGTGCTATTGGCTCGTGCGGTATGAGGTTGGCAGGACACTGGGTAAGGCCATAATGACGAAGCGGTATCGTGGTGAGTTCAACAGCGTGATGCCTCCGCATGGTCACATGATCAATACCTGCCCGGAGTTTTACTTCGGCATGCTGATACCCGAAAAAGATCCCAATGTAGTGACGCCTGGGCTCTATTTGAACCATTCCGAGCTAATGGCGCATATCTACCACGACGATCTCCATTGGAATGGCATGCAATGGACGGTGAAGCCGGCGACGTGATGAGCATCACGTCTGTTCACCTACAGCCATGCTGACTACACTGCTATCACTAAATATCTGAGGTGTCACATGTCCCGTCTTGCCGAATTCCGTAAGCTCGAACAGCAACTGGCCTTGCAACTGGCCGAGCTTGAATCCCTCAAAAACGACAGCGGGCTGAAGAAAGAAATTGAGTTTGAAACCAAGCTGCGTGACCTGCTGGGCGAGTACGGCTATAGCCTGAAGAACATCATCAACATGCTTGACCCCCAAGCCTCCACCCGCCGTGCTCCAGCTCCTGCTGAAACCAAAAGCGCTCGCAAGCCTCGTCAGTTGAAGCAGTACAAGAACCCGCACTCAGGCGAAGTCGTCGAGACCAAAGGCGGCAATCACAAGATTCTGAAAGAATGGAAAGCCGAGTACGGCTCCACCACGGTCGAGTCCTGGCTGGCTCAGTAAGACTTTTGCGTACACATGAGGGGCCCTACGGGGCCCTTTCTCGTGAGATATGGATATGTTCGAATTCATGAAGGACAGGCTTGAGCGGAAGCTGTTTGCTTGGGCAATCGCTGCCCTCATCTGCCTATGTGCGGTCAAAATCAAATTTAACGCTACCGACTACATGAAGACTGAATGGCCCAGTGTGGTGCTACTTTTCCAGTCCAAGGCTTTCGAGGACATTGTCGGTGATCTACTCACAGGCCTGATCGCAGCTTATTTCTTCTACGTGGTCATCGACGTCATCCCGAGGCAGAGGAAGGAGTTCCAGAACATGGAGGTCTTGAATCGTCTCGTCGCCTCCATCGTTGACTCATACGCAAAGGCTCACTTTTTTGGCCATACCATGGCCATAACCCAAGTCGACCTGAACCTTCTCGCATTAGATAACATCGATAATCTGATCGCGGGTGTTAAGAAGAAGCCAGGCATGCTAAAGCTGAAGTCCGCGCTCTTTACGGCTCACTCCAGACATGCTGATTTCTCTGCCACCCTCAACATTGCTTCTTCAATCAGCCCTGAGCGAGCTCTTCAGTGGCTCGTGCTGACCGACAAGGTTCGGCTGCTCGTGGACAATTATGAGCAAGATCCGAAAAGCGATGACTACGAACCAAGGCATGTCTACGGAAGTAGTCGGGCGGAGATCGATGACAATGCAGTCGACTTTCTAGCGTATGAGTCCGCGCTAGAAAGGTACTGGGCTAGCCTCCGAATTGGCGTCCTGGAATACCTTGAAGAGGCAAGGGTATGGATCAGTCCCTTACCCGCTGATGATCCTTCAAACGCTCCGACCTACATCCAAGAGAATGACGATGGCGTTACATTTAGTGAAAGCGCATCAGATAGTTAATCGACGGTGTCGGTGTTGCTGGTTAGGCGACGGGACAAACCGTTGCTCCAGTTCCCGAGACTTGTCCAGTTCATCACCACTGCAAGCGCTAAAACCAATACGAAAAGTAAGATAGGTTATTTATTTCACCATACCTCGAAGCCGCTGCTGAATCCTCAACAAAAAACCCGCTTCAAACGCGTCCTGGCCGTCACCAACCGGAAAGGTCTTGCGCGCCTGCGACAGCTCCCACCACAGTGGAACCTCATCGACAGTCTCCAGCCACTCCTCGGCGCATTGCACGCCACGCTCGATCATCGGTGCAAACTCACTGCCCCACGGTGTCACAAGATCAGGGCACCCATCCGCCGCCGGAACTGAAACGTAATTTTCGTTCATACACACCCTAGATTTCTGATTACTGTTAGACGCAGAGCCCGATAACGAAGAATCTTAACGAGACCAAATGAACGCTCAATCACAGACATGAGCAGCAAATGGCTTACATTAGTACCAATGTAGACTATATCCCGTGGATTGAGGGTCCCTGAAAGCGCAATTTGCGCGCATGACTCAGGACTACGAACAGCTTCGTGTGAATTTGGCGGAAAATATTCGCTTGATGCGACGCGTGAAAAACCTTACCCAAGAGCAGTTGGCGCTCATGGCCGAGGTGGATCGTACTTACGTCAGCCAAATCGAACGATGCACGAGCAATCCGTCGCTGATGGTCCTGTGCAAACTAGCCAACATTCTTGAGGTTGCTACGGACCAGCTTCTCACCGAGCCAGACGTCTTTCGCCGCGCGCTGAGCATCGAATAGCCTGCTCGTGATACTGTAAAATCGACAGCGCCAGCTTCACCTTTATCACTGACGACGTACGTTCAAATCATTGAATGTGCCCAGGCCATTTTTCCAAAGAGCCTGGACCATGTCTGTCGCGCACCCGTCAATTATGCCAAACAAGCTGCGCCCTATAGCACTAGGCGCTCTGCTGGTATGCGGCCCGGGCATGGCGCTGGATACCGGGAGCATCACCTCCTCTGTCCTTTCGCCAAACTGCCTCGCATATAAAGTCGTCGGCATTTGCTTCTGGCTCCTCTGTACGCCCTTCGGCTGCACCGTCAAAACCTCGCCCAAGGTGCGTCATTTTATACCTGAACTGGTGGTTTCGAGTTACGCCACCACGGGCGCAAATCCTTGGACCGAGATGGCCACCCTATCCTCTCCAATCAGCGGTGCGGGAGGTGGCGGCAACCTGATCACGCAGAACACTTACCGCGATAACCTGCCGCGTTTCAAGAACGTCGACGGCATCGGACATCCAGGTGGCTGGGCCGCAACACAATTGGCTTCGCAATCCGGCTATGCCTGCGCCAGTGGCGCCACCGCGTTCCTGCCTTACTACCTGAGCACCCTAGACTCTTTGGCCTGGCGCCATGGCATTCCGGAAAGTTTCTATCCCGAATCCCTCGTACCGGGAGTCCGTGAAATTGGTCATCAGACATTGGGAAACATGTGGGGAAACGTCTATCCCCGTCAGGGCTTCCTGGTACAGCCAGATGATTTCAAAGCTTCAGCGGTGATGGCTCAACGGGCCGGCGATGTGATTACTCGTATTGGGCAACCGCATGTGTACTTACCACTCACACCTATACCACGCGACGGTTATTGGCCGCCCGGTCCTATCATCGAAAACGACGCCACAACCCATAAGTGGCAACTGTTATATCCCCAGCTTCAGCCTACGTGTGCCCTCTTCCCCAGCGATCCTATACAGAGCGCCGATGGCGGCTACGCCTGGTCACTGTGGCGTCCTTATAGCTGCTGCAAACGTGAGGGGCAGACCTTTCTGTTCAGCATCGACTTCGAAGGAGGTGCGTCATGAGCCGGCGTAACAGTCGATCAACGCTAGGCATCGTGAGCCTGTGCCTCTGCACACTCTTGGCGGCAGCCGCTCCTACCCATGCCGCCGAGGACGATTATCGACTCGGCACGCAAGGCGGAGTACTCGACGACCGGGTGATGTACACCATCGGCGGTGGCTCCGCAGTGGGCTCTCCGAGCTCGCTCTATCGACCCAGTGGTCTCGGCGTCGGCGGGGCCTGGCGCGCGAACATGACGTGCGGAAACATGAGCCTCACCAACACCCTGCAGAATCAGTTAAACGGTGTGACCGAAGGTTTCCAGCAGATCATGGGCAGCATTGTGCAGAACGCGACCCAAGCCGTGATGTCGCTACCAGCGCTGATTATCCAGCGCGCCAATCCCGGCCTCTATGAGTTGCTCAGCAACGGCGTGATGCAAGGTCGCATTGACTTCGACCGCTCCAAACTGACCTGCCAAGCCATGGCCGAGAAGATGGCCGACAAAGTTGGGCAAGCGGGCTGGGGGGAGTTGGCCAAGAATCAGGAAATGCAGGGAAGCCTGGAGAATACAGGCGGTGATGCTGTGGCCGCGGTGAAGAACACCGAAACTCATAACGGCAACAATGGGGTGTCCTGGGTCGGTGGGCAGAAGGCGGGAGGTAGCGGGCAGACGCCCATCAAAGTGACCTCCGACGTGGTCCGTGCGGGCTATAACCTGCTGCATAATCGCAAAGTGGATGACAGTACCTCGATCAGTAGCAATGATTGCCTGGGGGGAGCCATCTGCCAGACCTGGGCTTCGCCTCAGGAGGAGTCCGACTGGGCTGTTCGTGTATTGGGTGAGAGCGAAGTCGCAACCTGTGACAGCTGCGAAACCCTGCGAGCTACCGCCGGCAGTGGATTGACACCACTGATCCAGGAGACCTACAGCGAGCACCTCAAAACCCTACAAGGGTTGTTGTCAGGCTCACTGCCGCCCACCCCTGATAACTTGGTTAAAGCATCCAGTTCAATGCTACCGGTGACCCGTGGCGTGATCGAAGCCCTGCGCGACGATCCCGACCAGGATGTGTTGGCGCGGCGCTTGGCCAGCGAGACGGCCCTGTCCAGTGTGCTCGATAAAGCGCTCCTGCTACTGCGCACACTGCTGGCAGGTAGTCACGAACCGAACATCGCCTCCGCCGAGCCGGCACAGACCGCTTTGACGAAAAACATTGATGCTCTTGAACGTGAGATACGTCTGTTGCAAACCGAGCTGCAGGTTCGACAGATGCTGACCACCAATACTGCCAGCCTTGTACTCGATCGACATGTCGGTGGTGCGGATGCTTCACGTACCGTCGAACAAGGCGACCCTGAGCCCGGTCGACTCAATGACGCTGATTCTAGGCGCAAGTGAAGCCATGAAACGCTCACGGCTATTCACACTGATTTCAGGCCTGAGAATTGCTGCTGGGATGATCCTCACTGCCGTTCTGGTCGCATGGATCGGCCGCAATGCGCTGGGTAGGTTCGAGGTCTGGCAGCTGGTATTCGAATCCGTACGACCCTATCTGCGGTGGTGGCGCGCCCTGCTCTACAGCGCCCTCTTTGCGCTCTGGTGGGATCTGCTTCGGCACTACCGACACCGACCACAGGATCGGCTGCGCGTAACACGCATTGGAACGATGGGGCTCTTGCTCTTTACCTGCATCGAACTGACCCGGTTGTGACCGCCATGCTCATGAGCACCAACAGCTACTTGGAGTTTTACCTCTCCCTGCTGGCCTGGATCATCAACAACGGCATATGGAGCGTGCTGTCTGACACCGGACTGTTCGCTGCGCCCTTTGCCGCCATCATCCTGCAGGAATGGCTGTCGGCCCGTCAGCAAGGCGCAGATGAAGGCAACAAGGGACTGCTCTCGGTACCGCGAATCGAGAACCGATTATGGCTGGCCTACATCGTCATCTTGTTCGGTTGTGCACCGGTTTTTCCGTTGAGCCTCACGTCAATGGCGTTCGATGATGCCGCAAGTCAGCGCTGCGGCGTGAGTGTGGCCAAGCCGACGGAAACCGCCTGGGGTACCACCTTCAATACCATTGGCGAGCGCTCCGCCAACGTGCCGGTCTGGTGGTTCCTGGTGCATGCCCTGAGCAAAGGCATAAACGCCGCAGCAACCGCCGCCATCCCATGCGCACCGGATATCCGACAGATGCGCATGGAAATCGACAGCTCGCGCATCGGTAGCCAAGTGCTGTTGCAAGAGGTGGCCGACTTCACTCGTGACTGCTATGGCTACTCCCGTTCTCGTTTGTTCACCAATCGTCCGCAGTTGGACAAGGCCCAAAGTCACGATGCCGCGTGGATCGGCTCAAGCTATTTTCTCGACACGCCCGGCTACTACGATACGGATCGTTCTCGCACGCCACGAGTCAGTTGGCCCTATGACGAAAGCCGCGACGTTTCCCTGCCTCAGCTAGAGAATGGCGCGGGTTATCCCACCTGCAAACAGTGGTGGAACGACAACGGTATCGGGCTACGGGATCGATTGATTGAGCAAGTCGACGCTTCGCTGCTCACCCAATTGAAAGGCTGGCTGACTGGTCGATCGAGCAACGAGATCGAAGACGCCACGCTGCGTGAGCTGGTCAGCCCGCGTCAGCAATCGATGTCCATGTCACCCGGACAGGTGTACCAGGACTATGGCTCCAGCGCCCGTGGTGGCTCGATCAATCAGGGGCTCAATAACCTGGCCACAAACACCGGGCTGGCTCTCGGGTCCTTCAGTAATTTTCCCGCAATGAATGCGCTACGCGCTGCCCTACCGATGGTACAGGCGTTTCTGATCATGGGTGTGATCATCAGCCTGCCGCTGGTTCTGTTGGTCAGCACCTACCAGTTGAAGACCGTCATGACCGTGACGTTTGCGTTGCTCACCTTGCACATGCTGACCTTCTGGTGGGAGCTGGCGCGCTGGGTTGACTCAAGCATGCTCGACACCTTGTACAACCAGGTTTCGGCTTCCAATCAGGTTCTGTTGTCTCTGCCCACATCCGGGTTTATGGATGGGACTGTCACGGCGCAGGTGATCGAGTATGTGATGGGGGCAATGTTCATCGTGCTGCCGATGCTGTTCCTAGGAGCGATGAGCTGGGCAGGATACTCAGTCGGCAATGGGATTCAAGGCATGTTGGCGAACGGCAGCAAAGCCGCAAGTGATTCCGCAAGCAAAGGCACTGATCAAATATTGGGTGCCGCTAAGCGCTCAATTAGATGACTTGCTGTCGCCTATGTAATGCCCGTTGTCGTCGAAGTCACCAATGTAGAGGTCAGCACCTAGGTAGTCTGGCCCCGGGTTTTCCTCTTGATGATCGGCATCAACAAAAGTCCTGAGCCAAAGCAACGTGATGGTAGCTAGCATCATCACAAAAAACAGAACCAGCCATACACCGAGAAAAAGCAGTGCTCCGATCAATGCCAGTTTGGCAATCAGAAAGCTCCCGCGAACGAGTAAATTACCCGCTGGCATACCTGCCGCTGTCGCACGCTGAGCCACACGAAACTCAAACGCCTTAAACTTTCGATACCCTCGCTTTACCGACATGCCGAATGCATACGCCCAGCGATGGGCGCGGGAGACATGAATGGGCTTCTGCGTCGGCATTGCGCGCCCTCCTCCGAACGTTTTCATGATTGAAACAGAAGTAACAGCCTACTACTGAAAACTGTCCGTGCCCGACCGTTTATCAGTTTCCCCAGCCGAAAAAACCTCACTGGAAGGCGGAAGACAAACCCAGTGAAAGAACGCCCCTCCGGCGGTTGACCCATGTAAATCGTCCGGCTAAATACACAGTACGGATCGCTGTTTTCGACAGCACACTCCTAGGTAGCCGAAGCCTTCAAGGCTACGTCACTTCGGTGAAGGCTTTCCCAAGTGCGATAAGCGTTCGGTAGCTCGCACGGTGACCGCTTCCGCGGTGATGAACGCCTTCTCCTCTGCTGAGTGCCTATCGAGCCATTCTCGTCAGGTACCCCCTCTCTTGTTTTTCTTCAACCCACTGCGGGGAAATTCTTTCCCGCACGGGACAGGGTTCTTCGCGTTTTCAACGGAGGTACACCATGTCCGACTCACCCACACTCGAAGCCCTGAGCACCATTCAGTTACCCATCGTGTTTACCCCTGATGCCTGGCGAAGGGCGGTGCTATTCGAGCATTCAGATCATCCTGAAAGCCTACTGCTCACTCAGTTGAGCAATGTAGTACGCGCGGCCCTCGAAGCTCACCTTGCCCACCCACTCGAACCTTATGTGGTGTTCGAGATAGCCCAGATTACATCAATAGGTCGTCCAGACTATGACTTGACACTGCAACTGAGCCTCAGACTGCTACAAGAGCCGAACCAGCCTGTCGCCTTGCTGATCGCTCTTGTTGGAGAGCCCCAGCACTAAGGACCCATCACCCATATTCGCACTCGGGCAACAGGCCCGGCCTGCGTCAATCCAATTCCACCACCCAATCGGGGAACCCTCCCCGACGGGCAAGGCGTTCCCCCGATTTTTTTGAGGAACATGCCATGCGCGATATCTACCAAGATGTGACTGACAAGATCGTTGCTGCTTTAGATCAAGGCGTTGCCCCCTGGATCAAACCTTGGGCATCTACCTGCTCATTTTTTCACACCGACCATCACCAACCCTACCCGATCAACGCCGTCACTCAGCGCCCCTATGCCGGCATCAACTTGCTGTTGCTATGGGCCGAGGCCCGGCTACAGGGATTTACTCAAGATCGTTGGCTGACCTTCAACCAAGCCAAGAAAGCCGGCGGACACATCCGCAAGGGCGAGTACAGTACCCTGGCGGTTCTCTACAAGCCGATGGAACGCGAAGAGCAAACCGAGTCAGGCCAACCTATTCTCGATGAGAATGGTCAGCCCAAGGTCACTCATTTTGGCATTCTCAGAACACATTTTCTGTTCAATGTCGAACAAACGGAGGGGCTCGAAGCGCTCACTGAAACACTGATCGAAACGGAACCAAGCGATCCATTCCAAGCCAACAGCACTGCGGAAAATCTGTTATTAGCTTCTGGAGCAAAGATCGTCCACCGGCCTGCCAGCGAAGCGTTTTACCACCCGCTCAAGGACTTCATCCAACTGCCGACAAAAGCCCAATTTCATGATGAAGGCGGCTACTACGCGACCGCACTGCACGAGCTGACACACTGGACCGGACATCTCTCCAGGCTGCAGCGAGAGGGACTCACCTCTCCCTGTCCGTTCGGCTCACCGGCTTATGCTTTTGAGGAGTTGGTCGCCGAGATGGGTGCTGCTTTTCTATGTGCCCACGCCGGTATCCAAGGAGCGCTTCGACATGAAGGCTACATCGACTTCTGGCTCAAGGTACTCAAGGCAGACAAACGAGCGATATTCAGGGCCAGTGGTCAAGCCAGGGCCGCGTCGGAGTACCTGCTCAACCTGAAGCAGCAATTGGAGCAATCAGCAGCGGAGGCCCCCACCGAGTAGGAGCGTCAACGTTCAATCGTATGTAATTCTTAAAACTCACCGCTTCAAATACTTCACAGGGCCCGACGCGAGTTGGGCCTTCTTCTACCAGCGAAGGCGCATCAAGACATCAGCTACCATCAGCGCCTTTGCTCAGTTAGTAATCACCCCATCGCAATCAGCGTACTCCGCGGCACGCAGAGTTTTATCCACAGATATACCCACGTTTTCCGTGGACAACTTTACCTACGTCCGAGAGCCTCCTTGGACGCAGCGAGCCACGGAAAAGATCGCAGAGATCGCAGGTCAGTTATCCAGGTTCTCTGCCAGAAACCCGACTAGATCGAGCGGACTTCGGCTGTCGATTACCTTGTAGATCAGATCGCGCTTGCTGCGCGGCAACTTCTTGACCACGCTCTTCGCTGAGGCCCTGACAGCCTCATCTGTTCCATGGATACGTGCCGCGAGGAGCAGCACGAGCGTTGCGTCAGTAAGGTTCATGGCAAGACCCAAAAATTATGCAGCGCAGTGTACTGACTCTTTTCTTTTCAGTACCAGCCCAAGAAACCGATGCCTAGCGATTTCAATATTCCGATTGCCGCATAAAAGGACACCAGCCAAAAGGGGAGCAACGGTCGAAGGGAAATGGGAGTTCAAGGGTAAGAGCTCTATCCGAAAAGGCTAAAAGGCCAAAGGTCCGGCCGTCACCTGGAGACCACGATGCTTCTCAACCTGTTCCTTCGCAAAAGGCAAAAGCTTCCCCCCCTGCTGTCCGCGAACGTCACCGAAGGTTACCTGTCCATCGAGTCAGCTCCAACTCTTTTGGCGGTCGATCACCGCCGCCAGTTACTGGATCGTATCTGGCAATACACCGCCCTCTCCCATACCCAATTCACTCAGCTCTACTTGCATCCGATCCATCGCTACGCCGAGCAGGTTCAGCAGCTCCCGGCCAGCGAAGCGCACCATCATGCCTATCTCGGAGGCATGCTGGATCATGGGCTGGAGCTGGTCGCCTACAGTCTGAAACTGCGCCAGTCCTATCTGCTGCCCACGGGCGCAGCCCCTGAAGACCAGGCTGCTCAGACTGATGCCTGGTCCGCAGGTATCGCCTATGGCGCTCTGCTACATGACATCGGCAAGATCGCCGTGGACATGTTAGTCGAACGCCAGGACGGCCGCCTTTGGCATCCTTGGCAGGGTCCCTTGGATCAGCCCTACCGCTTTCGCTACATCAAGGGTCGCGATTATCACCTGCATGGCGCAGCGGCGGGTTTGCTATACACCCAAATTCTCGACCGACCTATCCTGGACTGGCTCAGTGGATTTCCGGCACTGTGGGCTAGCCTGCTGTATGTCTTAGCAGGTCAGTATGAACATGCCGGTGTGCTGGGGGAGTTGGTGATGCAGGCAGACCGCGTCTCCACCGCACAGAACATCGGTGGAAATCCGAGCAAGGCGCTGCAGGCGCCGATCCATTCGCTGCAACATCACTTAATCAGCGGGCTGCGTCATCTGGTTCAGCATGAGCTGAAACTCAACCAGCCAGGTGCCGCAGGTTGGTTGACTCAAGACGCGTTGTGGCTGGTCAGCAAGACGGTCACGGACAAGCTGAGGGCCTATCTGCTATCGCAATCGATTGAGGGCATTCCCTCATCCAACCTTGCGGTGTTCGACGAGCTGCAATCGCATGGGTTGGTTGAGTCCACCCCAGAAGGCAAAGCCATCTGGACTGCGCAGGTCGTCCAGGGGGACTGGCAGCAGAGCTTTACTTTTTTGCGCCTTCAACCAGCGTTGATCTGGAGGAACGAAGACCGACCAGAGCCTTTCAGCGGAACAGTGAGCATAGCTGTCGATGGCCACCCGTCTGACGCTCCGACATTGGCACCAGCGCCTAAGACAGTCAGTGCAGAATTGCGTCAAAGCTCTTCGCTGACAGATCCTACACAGATGGAAGATGCTGACTACCTCAGCACTCTTCTGGATTTGTTCGAAATGGGAGAAACCGAGGCAAGTGATCTGCCGTCAGAAAATGCTCTCAAAGTCTCAAGCCCATCCTTGGACAACGCAGGTCAAATCTTCCTGAACTGGGTCAAGGAAGGTATCCAGAGCCACAAGCTGATCATCAACGACAGCAAGGCTAAAATCCACACGGTGAGCGGCAATGTATTACTGGTCACACCTGGTTTGTTCCAACGCTACGCACAGGAGTTTCCTGGTATTTCACAGGGGGGCGATTTAGAAATTGAAGAATGGCGTTGGGTACAGAAGCAGTTTGAGAAACTGAAGATCCATAGAAAACGGGAAAATGGTTTGAACATCTGGGTTTGCGAGGTACATGGCCCCAGAAAGACAACCACCTTGAAAGGATACCTGATTGAGGGCCCTGAACTATTTTTTGAATCCGCGCCGTCTGACAATCTTTTCCTGAAAATCAAAGAAGACTGATCGCATATTTCCTCTTCGCATGAGAAGGAGCAGGTCTGCCCTTCTTTCAAGCGTTGTTTCTCATCCCGTCAACCACCGACGTCCAACGTTGGACTGGAACTACTAGCCTTACACGCATTACACAATGACAACTCCAGCCTTCATTAAAACATCTCGTACCACTAATTTCTGCAGACGTCTCGAATCACCTCATACAGCGACCGTGTCTGTTGCTCCAACCCAGCCACTACCAACAAGTACCCAGCAGCTGAGCTCGCACGCAAATCGAGACTCAAGCCTTCAGCGACTATACATAAACTGGCTAATCAAGCTTGATAACATATCTTCCAAAACTGCCGATTCGTCTTCATCCAGCTCAAATGCTGGAAAACTTTCGATAAAATAGGTTATCTTCTCATTATCATAACCAAGTGATTTTCCTGCCACCAGCCTTCCTTTAATGAAATTAACCTTTCCTCGGCTCGCCGGGTGCAATTCAATCATTAGATTAGTAAGATCGGCGGGCGCTAACAAATACTGATTTTCATCGATTAGTATTTCCAAGTTTTTTCCACGCCACGCAATGGGTTTGAACCTATCTCTATTTCCAGAGCAAATTCGAAAAGGATATAGCACATCATTAACATCTTTGAATCTTTTATAAAGCTCAGAAACTGAAGGCAAATTGGAAAAATCCGAATGAATTAGGCTGTTGCGGAATTCCTTCAGAGCTAAAACTTCTTTTATGAAATCTGGCCAATAGTTCTCAAGCTGAGGATAGAGAGGATATTTAATCAATTCGTTAACTATCAGATTGTGCAGCTTTGCTTTGTCATGCGGAGCGCTCCCACTCTTTGACTTAATATAGTTCACTATCAGCCTCTCGAACTCAAGCGCTTGGAACCGCAATTCGTCAACGGATGCATGAGAAAAATCTGGCTTATCCTTGAAGGTCGTTTCCATGAATAAAAATCTCTTTCTCTTGGTAAAAAACAGCTTGAGCATTAAAAGTCCAACAATATGTCAAATGATGGTTATATAATATTAAAAAAGACTTAGTTTCACATGTCGATTTTCAGCTAAAAGCAGACAATCAAAACAAAATCTGCTTAGCCCTTAAATAGATAGACCGGCCCAACATATGACCTGGTCAAAAGAGCGCTACTAGTTCTCTAAAAAACGTTTGAGCAGAATCAGACTTACCAGTATGAATATTAGCCAGCATACGCGGGTTAGCGTGTTAAGCTTGGACTCAGCAGACTTAGAGGAGATTGAAAGCTTTTTTCGTGATTCTTCAATTTTTTCTTGAATCTCTTCTACGCCTACGACGATATCATCGTACTTTTGTGTGGAGCGTTCGAATTCGTCTGCAAGCAGATTGATGTGGGTGACTACGTTGTTGTTTAAGGAAACTATCATCCAGGTTGAAATTATTAGTCCCACGAGTATAACGAGGTAATCCCATGCGGTTGTAGCAGGTTTCAAGATAGCGCCCGCCGCCACGATACCACCTGGAACAGCAAACGCCTTTGTCTGCTGGGCCATGATTGCGTCTTGGACCTTGCCTAAAAAGCTAACGCAATCGCTTTCGATTTCAGTGAGAATTTTGTTGACCGAAAATTTGCTTACATAAACTTTATAGCGCTCGTTGTATTTTTTGTAGAAATTCGAAATGGAGGCCATTATCACGCGAATGTTGCAGTCTTTTTCATCTTTCAAGAAATCCGTCAGCGTTTCTCGCATAACGTGACGCCTTTCTTCACAATGAACGTCTTCATCTGCCACCACTGCTGCATGCATTGTTTGAGCGTGCTTAATACCCTCTGCATCGACATTGATAGTCATTAATTCGTCACATGCTATCAGGTACGATACTTCTAACTTTTTAAGAACCGATTCTTTCGAACTGTAGAACACGTATTTAAGAATCTGGCTTTCATCGCCGTTGTTATGGCAAAGCGTTTTGAGCGTTTCTCTAAGCAAAAAATACAAGTCAGTTAGCCGGAAAATTGAAGCATGCTGATCCTCGTCCATGCCGATGATGTGCATGTGTTCAGGCTTTTTGCTACGTGTCCGTAGCGTATGCCACATTGCCTCAGTATCGGCAAAGAAGGGCACGTAGCCTTCGTTCCACGCCGAGGACTCCAGCAGGAAAAGATCGTGCCCAATCAGGTCCAGATTTTCGGGACTGTGGCAGCCATAAGTTTTGAGGAGCTCATGGACGTCTTTCATATCCAACGATTGCGTGTCAAATATGAGCTGGTCCTCATCCAGCGAGATTCGATCAAGCATCTTGGGATCCTGACGA
Organism: Pseudomonas sp. Pseusp18; assembly: GCF_059506005.1. NCBI lineage: Bacteria > Pseudomonadati > Pseudomonadota > Gammaproteobacteria > Pseudomonadales > Pseudomonadaceae > Pseudomonas > Pseudomonas sp. Pseusp18. Next base: position 2,419,669 of record NZ_CP169240.1, on the reverse strand, counting down.
TGGAACGTCAGCATTTATACCTTTCAGCTTATTTGATACGTCGCTTGGCAGCTTCACCTTCAGGTACACGAAATCCTTGTCGACGCTAAGATCAGCAGTGCTGTCGCCAACGGCCACTGCATCTAGTTTCAAACGTCCCGCGAACTCTCCAGAGGGAAGCTTGAGATCCACATATCCCATGCCTTTAGCGGTGACACCAGAAGGCTGGAACTCTTCACTCACTTTAAAGCGTTCAGAATTTTCTGAGACGAATTTGATGAGTCCACCAAGATGGGGCGAATCTTCTCTCAGGCATTTGTTAATCACGTGCTGAATTTCTGAAAGATGTACCCGCTCGCCTGCTTTATTTTCAATATAGCTAACTACGCGCGTGTGTATTGTGCGTCGCTCTGACAAGGACAGCGTACTTGCTTCCTCTGTAAAATATGCGCTCAGCGCATTTTTCAAGTTTTCAACGCAGACATTTCCCGGTATTGAATCAGAACAACCCAGCGCGACATTAAAAAACTCGCTTTTTGAATTCCCTTTAATAAAATAAAGGTAGGAATCACCTGTATTTTGCGGAAAGCCTTTTCTGAATTCTGTCAAGTCCATACAGGCGGCCTGACGGAAATCCTGGAGGTTTAGGCTTTCCGTCCCTCTCGGGTTGAGGTTGTTGTCATCGTCAAAATCATATCCGCCTCTCTTGCCAAGCATAACAATCAAGAGATGGTCTACCTGCCGGTAATCTTGGTAGTGTGAAAATACAACATAGCCCTCATTGAGAGAGCGGCGTGCCGGGTCGTTTGCTTCATGGCACAGCCGTTCCATAACGCCGGTGACAAAGGCATTGAAATCGAGATTGCTAGAGTATTTGGAAAAATTATCGGCAACGGCGAGCATATTCGGGTCTACGTATCCGTAGATCCTCCCGCTCCTGGAAAACTTCCGGCCAATGAGATTTACAAAGTCAACGCATACCGGAGACTTGAGATCCCAGTCGTTGCCTTTGTTGCTATCGTAGAAAGTCAGGCCACCAAGCGTTTTTTTGAAAAACTTCGCGGCACAAGCGTTCAACACAACGAGCGACTTCACCTCAGAATTTTTAACCTCAGTATCCGTATTAGGATGAGGTGTAGTTTGTGTTTGATCATCCATGCCATATTCGTCCGTAGTGACTATGAATGCCGAACGTTCTTGACGTCAGCTGCGAGTCATGGATAGTAGCACAGTGATAGCTTTGGAGCCCTGCATCACCGCAAACCAGTTGGGTTTGGGTGGTATCGCAACGAGATCAGGTTGATGAAACGCAAAGCACAGCCCCCACCCGCTCCCCATAGCCGCAGCCAATCCTGCTGGCCATTAAGGTCCCCCATTGAATGCGTCCAAAAGATTGCGCCGATATTGGGCACACCATGAAAAAGCCCAACCTTTTCAGATTGGGCCAAGTCATAAAAAAGTACAGGCGGAACGGAGTGATTCGAACATTCGCCCCCTAGCACCCCATGCATGTGATGGGGTAGCGGGATATTCCAGATTTGTCCGCAGGCCGTGTCTACCGAACAAATAACCCGGCACAAGGCCGGGTTACCCGCCATCCCCAAGGCGCAGCCCCCGAATGAGAGGGATGGAGAGCTGACAAGAGAATGCGGGCGCAGGATAGTGCCAAATCGAACCTTCCTGCGCAATAGAGACCTCTTGTCGACTGCCTGGGACACCTAAGGCGAGCTGTGAAGAGTCCGCGATATATGCTCCCAAGCAAGCAGCTCCATCCCTTGTCGGAGCACGAAAACAGCACTTCAGCTTGAGCTCAGGGCACGGCAAACAATTTGAGCAGTCATATCGAAATTTTCCAGAGTGAGCACATCGATTGGCGAGCGTCCTTTTAGACGCTCATCAGGTTTACAAAGAACGCCATAAAGCCTCCACGCATCCACTTCTGGAGCCCCCGTTAACACCGCGAGAACCAGTTTGTGCTGCAATGGATCAAGCTGCCAATCGGGAATTCTCTGACCGCGATTGCCCAGGCTCAGGGACAGCAGGCGACGGGCTTTGATATCGCGATTGACCTGATCACGGGATTTGCCAGCCAGCTTGGCGAAAACAAGCAGCGGCAAATTACTCGGAGCCTCATAGATGGCTAGCATCTCGGCTCGCTGGCGCTGGATGTCGGACACCTGGGGGTTTTGCGATTCTTTTGCCCGGATCGGAACGGGCACCACAGATGACTCGCGGGGTACAACAAGGGTCGGTTCACAGTCGGCTAATAAATGGGTTGTTGGGGCGGTCGCAGGATGAAAGCTGCCGTTATACGCAACAACAGCTGCATTCGTACTTTCTAGCAAGGGCAACGAAGCCGCACCCTCCAACCGGATAGTAAGCGGAGAACTCGCAGCCTTCAGCTGGCCCTGCCCCCAAAGATCCAGTCGATTGGCCCAATCCTGCATCATGGTCCGGCGCTGCTCGATGTATTCCGCGTGGTTGTAGGCCGCGCTCACCTTATCTGGATCGGCATGAGAAAGCTGGGCGTCCACCCATACCTTCGGGTATCCGATCTCATTCAGTGCCGTCGAGATCGTCGCCCTCATCCCATGGCCCGTGAGCTGGTCTGCATAACCCATCCGGCGCAGAGCTCCATTTAGCGTGTTCTCGCTGATACGCTTTGTCAGGTCGCTTCGGTGAGCGAACAAATAACGTTGTGCAGGAAGAGCCTGGTCCAGCAAGTAGCGGACTATTTCAAGCGCCTGAACCGAGAGCGGGACTATGTAGGGCGGTATGTTTTGGGCTTGCCTCCCTGGCTTACGCATCGCCAGTTGGAGCTGCTTCACCACCTCCGGCGGTATGATCCATAACCGCTGCTCCAGATCGAACTGATCCGGTGTCGCCAACCGCAATTCGCCCGTGCGAACACCGGTCAGCAACAGGAGTCGTAGCCCTAGCCGTGTTTGGTTTGTCCCCTGGTGACCACGGAGGGCCGCCAGCAACGCCGGCAGCTCGTCCATTCGGAGGAACGGATTGTGTGCAACCGGGGGTTTGGGAAGTGCAACCACATCGAGATCCGAAGCGGGATTTTGTTCCAATCCCTCAATCTTCACCAGCGCATACCGGAATAACTGATTGAACCAGGTCCGACATTTCTCAGCTGTCGTGAGCGCCTTGCGCTGCTCGATCCTGCTCAGTAAATCCAGCAGGTCGTGGCGATTAATATCATAGATCGAGCGTCCGCCAAGAATGGGCAGGATATCTTTATTGAAGGTTCTGATGATTTGCGAGAGGGTACTTTGGCGGCCCTCCTTCAGGCTCAGCCTGCGGAACTCCACCCACTGGTTGAACACCGCTTCGAAGGTGTGTTCTGCTGCAAATCGAACAGCGCGGCGCTGCTGCTTACGGTGCTCATAGGGATTAATGCCCTGGGCCACCAACGCACGCGCCTCATCCCGGCGGGATCGAGCTTCTCTGAGACTGATTTGCGGATAACTACCCAAGGACATGCGCTTCTGGGTGCCTGCCCAGTAGTATCTGAAGCGCCAGATTTTTCCACCGTGAGCCGTCACATTGAGCGCTAGCCCATCCGTGTCGCCAAGCGTGTAGTCATTGCCAGTGATTCGTGCGTGCCGAACAGCCGTTTCCGAGAGTGCCATAGCGAGCTCCTGAACAGAGTCAGGGCCAGATGCTTCTCTCGCTAACCGCGCTGCTCCAGCGAAAAACCGATTCGGTGCTCGTCTACATTCAAATTTCCCAGTCGGGACTTAAATCGGGACTTAAAAGCACCGGATACCGCTGGATTTCAGTGGTTTCCGCCAGAACGAAAAAAGAGCCTTTCGGCCCTTATTTCAATCACTTACAGAATTCAGTGGAACTCTGTAGCGCTATATCTGGAGCGGGAAACGAGACTCGAACTCGCGACCCCGACCTTGGCAAGGTCGTGCTCTACCAACTGAGCTATTCCCGCGTCTTGGTGAGGCGCATTCTATAGAATCCAGATGCCCCGTCAACCCCTTGATTCAAAAAAGTTTTATTTCTTTTCCACATCCGTCTTCAGATGCGGCCAGGCGGCCCGCAAGTACTGGACCATGGACCACAAGGTCAGGCCAGCGGACACCATCAGCAAAGCGTAGCCCATCAGGACCCAGAAGCTGAAGTCCGACGGATTGGCCAGCAGGATCACCAGCGCCAGCATTTGCGCGGCGGTTTTCCATTTGCCCAGGTTCGACACCGCCACATGGGCACGGGCGCCGAGTTCGGCCATCCACTCGCGCAGTGCCGAGACGACGATTTCGCGACCGATGATGACGGCGGCCGGCAGCGTGAGCCACAGGTTGCCGTGTTCTTGCACCAGCAGCACCAGCGCAACGGCGACCATCAATTTGTCTGCAACAGGATCGAGGAAGGCCCCGAACGGAGTGCTTTGTTCCAGACGTCGGGCCAGATACCCGTCCAGCCAGTCGGTCGCGGCGGCAAAGGCAAAAACCGAAGCCGACGCCAGATAGCTCCAGTGGTAAGGCAAGTAAAACAGCAAAATGAAGATCGGGATGAGCAGGACGCGTAGAACGGTAATCAGATTAGGGATATTCATCGGCACAACTGGCTACGAGGTGAGTTGGGCATTCTACTCGCTGTGCAGATTTGCATAAATCAACTCTGCGAGCTTTTTACTGATCCCGGGTGCTTTGGCGATCTCTTCGATGCTGGCACGAGACAGCTCCTGCAATCCACCAAAATGTTTCAACAAATCGCGTCGACGTGTCGGTCCGACACCGGCAACCCCCTCAAGCGTCGAGGTACGGCGAGTTTTACCACGCCGTGCCCGGTGCCCGGTGATGGCAAAACGGTGAGCTTCGTCGCGGATCTGCTGGATCAAATGCAGCGCGGGGGAATCACCGCGCAAGGTGAATTCATGGGCCGCGTCATTGAGGTACAGGGTTTCGAAACCGGCCTTGCGCGTCGCACCCTTGGCCACGCCCAGTAGAATCAGGTCGGGCACGGCCAGCTCATTGAGCACGTCACGGGCCATCGACAGCTGACCTTTACCGCCGTCGACCAGCAGAATATCCGGCAATTTGCCCTCCCCGTCCTTCAACTTGCTGAAGCGTCGGGTCAGGGCCTGGTGCATCGCGGCATAGTCGTCGCCTGGCGTGACGCCTTCGATGTTGTAGCGGCGGTAGTCGGACTTGATCGGGCCTTCCGGGCCGAACACCACGCACGACGCCACGGTGGCCTCGCCACTGGAATGACTGATGTCGTAGCACTCGAGACGTTGCGGCGGCTCGTTCAGGCTCAGCACTTCGGCCAGGGCATCGAAACGTGCCGCGACGTGTTGTCGGTTCGCCAGACGTGCACCCAGCGCCTGCTCGGCATTGGTGACCGCCAATTGTTGCCAGCGTGCTCGGGTGCCCCGTACACGATGACTGATGGTCAGTTCACGACCGCGCAGCTCTTCAATGGCCGCAATCAGGGTCGGAAAGTCTTCGTGAACCACGTTGACGATCAGCTCGCTCGGCAAGTCGCGCTCAGGACTGCTGATGAAGTACTGGCCGAGAAACGCAGCCATGACTTCGGAAACGTCTTCTTCAATACCTACCTGCGGGAAGAAGTTCTTGCTCCCCAACACCCGGCCGCCGCGTACGCTGATCAAGTGCACACAGGCGCCACCCGGATTGACGAACGCTGCGATCACATCGACATCGCCCGTCCCGCCTTCCATGCTCTGCTGGTCCTGGACCCGGCGCAGCAATGAGATCTGGTCGCGCAATTCGGCGGCCCGTTCGAACTCCAGATTGACCGCCGCCTCCTCCATGGCCGCGGACAACTCGTCCGCCAACGCATTGCTGCGCCCCTCAAGAAACATCACCGAGTGGCGAACATCTTCGGCATACACCTCAGGCTCCACCAGGCCGACACACGGCGCCTTGCAGCGCTTGATCTGGTATTGCAGACAAGGTCGCGTGCGGTTCTTGTAATAGCTGTCTTCACACTGACGAACAAAAAAAGCCTTTTGCAGCAGGCTCAGGCTTTCGCGGATCGCTCCCGCGCTGGGGTAAGGGCCAAAATATTTGCCCTTGGCCTTTTTCGCTCCGCGATGGATGCTCAAGCGCGGGAACTGGCCATCCGAGAGAAAGACATAAGGGTAGGATTTGTCGTCGCGCAGCAGGATGTTGTACGGCGGGCGCCATTCCTTGATCAGCGTCTGTTCGAGCAGCAAGGCCTCGGTTTCGTTGGCCGTGATGGTGGTTTCGACCTGGGCGATACGCCCTACCAGCGCAGCGGTCTTGGGAGCCAAACCGGTTTTGCGGAAGTAGCTCGCCAAACGCTTCTTGAGATTCTTGGCTTTGCCGACATAAAGCAGACGGGCATCGCTGTCGAACATGCGATAGACACCCGGCCGCCCACTGACCGTCGACAGAAAAGCACTTGGATCGAAGGTTTCAGTCATTTTCAGAGGCTGGCATCAACCATGCCGTGACGAACCGCCAACAGCGTCAACTCGACATCGCTGCTGATCGAAAGCTTTTCGAAAATACGGTAACGGTAGGTATTCACTGTTTTTGGCGACAGGCACAGTTTGTCGGAGATGATCTGCACCTTCTGACAGCCGACAATCATCAACGCAATCTGGATTTCCCGTTCAGACAACGCGTCGAACGGCGAATCGTTGGTTGGCTGGAACGATTTGATCGCCAGTTGCTGGGCAATTTGCGGGCTGATATAGCGCTGTCCGGCAAACACCAGGCGAATGGCCTGGACCATTTCCGGCAATCCGGCGCCCTTGGTCAGGTAACCCGCGGCACCTGCCTGTAACAGGCGGGTAGGAAACGGATCTTCTTCGCACACGGTGACCGCGACGACTTTGATGTCGGGATGACTGCGCAATAATTTGCGCGTGGCTTCAAGACCGCCGATCCCGGGCATCTTGACGTCCATCAGCACCACATCGGGTTTCAACTCACGCGCTTTGAGCAGGGATTCCTCTCCCGACTCGGCCTGACCGACTACTTGCAGGCCATCGATGTCAGCCAGCATTCGTGTAATGCCTGTACGAACGAGATCATGGTCATCGACTACTAGCACCCTAATCAAGCAGACACCTCGCGATTTGGTCTTATTGGGTTGCCGGACACCTTAGCAAAAAGCGACTGGCAGACCTAGCGGAAAGCAGCATATAAAAAGTGTCAATTCTTCTGGCGAGGCTTGCTGGCAGTGTGTTTCAGCGATGCAGTCCATTGATATCACGCTGCATTCTCAGGAAACACTGGTCCTTGCCGACCACCTTCAGTCCTTTTCTCTCGTAAAGTATTTTTGCCGGATTATTTTCAAATACGGTCAGACGCAATGCCGGGCGCCGTTCCTTGCAGGCCATGGCGAATACTTGATCGATCACCCAGGAGCCGGCGCCCTGCCCCCGGTACGCTTCAAGTAAATGCAATTCGCGGATATACAAGGCGCTGGCGTCACGGCTCAGGCTGACATACCCCATCAGTGTGTCATCACGCACAATCAGCCAGTTTTCGCGCCCTTCCCAAGCAACATCGAAAGCTTCGTCCAGCCACAACAGTTCATGTTGAATGTAGTAGCGCAGCATATTTCGACAAGTCAGGTCACGAGCAAAGTCCAGGTCCCGAGACGTTGCCGGAGACAATTCGAAACCCATTCAAGCCTCCGCTACAGCCACGATTTGCCCCTTCCAGCCGTCAGCATTGCGACGAGCAACCACCATGAGATTCCCCGTCCCCGGTGCCGCCGCAACCAACGAGCCGTCCGCCGCCCAGATTGCACTACGCCCTGCCGACTCCCAGCCACCCGTTGCGCCACCATGGTTGGCCATCAGTACCGCCATCGAGTGGGTGCAGGCATAACCTTGCAACAGTGCGGTATCTGGAGCGTAGCCGCTTTCTGTAATCAACACGCCCGCGGCATAAAGATCAGCGCCCTGTAGTGCCGCGGCGGCTGCGTGACTGGCGTGAGAAAAATCGGCGCATACCGCCAACGCGACGGTGTCGGTGCCGATCTTCAATGTCGAACCGCCTGTTCCCGGGGTAAATGCCACCTCCTCCCCTGGGTGCAGGTGCTGCTTGCTGTAAACCCCGAGCGAACCATCGGCCCCCAACACCAGGGCACCGATCAACACCGGCGAATCGTCCGACAGACGAATCGGCATCCCGACGACACTGGTCACACCGACCTCCCGCGCGAAATCGCGCAGTGGTTGCAGCACTCTGGCGTCTGGCACGATGGCCAGCTCCGCTGCCAGACCACGCTCGTACCCGGTCAGCGACAGTTCTGGAAACACCAGCAATTGCACGCCCTGCTCCACGGCAACCTGCATGAAACGCAGGTGCCGGGCAATATTGGCGGCAAGATCACCGGCGACGGAGATCGATTGAGCGGCGGCGATGGTCAGTGTTGTCATGGTTCGTCCTTGTGACGTTGATGGTTTGGGCGCCGGTTACACGCCGCCCGTTGCGTAAAGTGTGTCACAACCCGCGACGTACTCAACCGATAGAAACGCCCCGTGATGCTCGATAGCATTTTCTGATTGAATCCGCGTACCGGCCTCTAGTAAGCTCGGTTCATTCATCGGAGACAGACCATGTTCAACACCCTCTCACCGCTTCGTACCGCCAGCGCCCCGCGCTCGGTTGCGGCTGCCCGGGTGAATGACGTTTGTGCTTCGGTCAGCTTTTATTTTGGGTATTGGTTTAGCCACTGGCGCGCCTGATACCCACACGGCGCCCACTTTAAACGGGTCGCCACCAGAGAATTCTCAACCCCCGGTCGGCTTCCCGACCGGGGGTTTTGTTTTTTCAGCCCTGAACATTTTTAGCGTCACACCAGACAACTTGAGGATTTACGACATGAATTACGCCACTTATTACCGTTACGACACTTTTACTGCCTGGCGATTTACCAGCTTCCGCTCGGGACAGCCTGCCGCCTCCGATCGGTCACCCACAGGTGGCAAGCACACACACGCAGCCAATCCGGCCAATTGTCGAACACCCCAATAGGGCCGAGCGCGCGGGACGAACCCGCCGCCAGCCCAGGAAGCCCGAATATGAACTCGTCCGTCTCTGCTCTGCCGCTGTCCACCTTGAGCCCTGCCAATGAAGCGCTGACCTTGCGTCTGCCCAGTTCATTGCAACTCAAACAGCAACTGCCTCTCAGCAATGCCCTGACCCAACAAGTCGCCGCCCATCGCCAGGCTGTCCGCGCGATCCTCAACGGTGAAGACTCCCGTCTGCTGGTGATCGTCGGTCCCTGCTCGATTCACGATCCACGTTCAGCCCTCGAATACGCCGCCAACCTGGCCCGTCTGTCTGCACAAGTCAGCGATGAGATGCTGTTGGTGATGCGCGCCTATGTCGAAAAACCCCGCACCACGGTCGGCTGGAAAGGCCTGGCCTACGACCCGCACCTGGATGGCAGCGATAACATGGCGGGCGGTTTGACCCTGTCCCGCGAATTGATGCGCGAAATGCTCCAACTGGGCCTGCCCGTTGCCACCGAGCTGCTGCAACCGATGGCCGCCGGTTACTTTGACGACCTGCTGAGCTGGGTCGCGATTGGCGCCCGTACCACCGAGTCGCAGATCCATCGGGAAATGGCCAGCGGCCTGAGCATGCCGGTAGGGTTCAAGAACGGCACCGATGGCGGTGTGGCTGTCGCCAGCGACGCCATGCGCTCGGCCGCTCATCCGCACCGCCATTTCGGTGTCGACAGCCAGGGCCATCCTGCGATTATCCAGACACCGGGCAACCCCGACACTCACCTGGTATTGCGTGGTGGCCATCGCGGGCCGAACTACGACCGCGACAGCATCGCCAAGGTGCACAGCGACTTGACCAGACTCAAGATTCCGGCGCGGATCATGGTCGACTGCAGCCACGCCAACAGCGGTAAAGATCCGTTGCGTCAGCCCGCCGTGTTCAACGACGTGCTTGAACAACGCCTGCAAGGTGATCGCTCGCTGGTCGGCATGATGATTGAGAGTCATCTGTTCGAAGGCTGCCAACCGTTGAGCCCGTCGTTGCGGTACGGGGTGTCGGTAACGGACGGCTGCCTTGGCTGGGCCGGGACGGAACAGTTGTTGTTGCAGGGAGCCGAGAGACTTCGTGCACAACGAAGCACTCAACAGCCAAAGTAGGCTGTGCCGAGATCCGCGATGCAAAGCGATCGGGTCGGTTTACACGGAAAAATGACCTACCAGAGGTAGGTCATTGAAAGAAATATCTCGGCCATCGTTAAAAAGATGTCCGGATATTCCGACCAAGACCTCACGCTCATTCGAGTTTTCGTACCATTTCTATTCCGTTTTCATCAGGTTACAGCGGCTTTTTCATACATCGCCGAGCGGTGGGTGTGCTTTAGAGTGCCCCCTTGAGCACACACCTGACCTACTCCGAAAAAGGAAATGTACATGCTACGGAATGCAACCACGGACTATCCAATCCTGCTGGTCCACGGGCTCTTCGGCTTCGATCGCATCGGCAAACTGGAACTGTTCCATGACGTCAAACAGGCACTGAGAAGCGCCGGCGCAAGGGTTTTCATCCCGCACCTGTCGGCGACCCACAGCAATGAAACCCGTGGCGAACAGCTGCTGGTGCAGATCGACCGGGTACTGCAAGGAACCGGTGCAAGCAAAGTCAACCTGATTGGTCACAGCCAGGGCGCATTGGCTGCACGATATGCGGGGGCGCTGGCGCCACAGGTGGTCGCTTCGGTGACATCGGTCAGCGGGCCGAACCACGGCTCGGAACTGGCCGATTTCCTGCGCAAGGCACTGACGCCCGGGCGCCTGCCGGAACAGGTCGCCGGGGCGGTGGCCACCCTGTTCGCCGACTTCCTGTCGTTGCTCAGCGGCAACCGGCACCTGCCGCAGAACGCCATCGCCGCACTCAACGCGCTGACCACCGAAGGCGTTGGTGCCTTCAACGACAAGTACCCCCAAGGGTTGCCGAAAACCTGGGGCGGCAAGGGTCGCGAACTGGTGAACGGCGTGCGCTACTATTCCTGGAGCGGCACCCTGCAGGGAAACATCCTCGACGAAGGACTCTATGCGCTCAACCCGCTGCACGGGTTCCTGCGGGCGTTCTCTCACTACTTCACCACCGAAGCCGAGCAGAATGACGGCATGGTCGGCCGGTTCAGCTCCCATCTGGGTAAAGTGATCCGTTCCGACTATCCGCTGGATCATCTGGACAGCCTTAGCCAGACCACCGGTCAGGTCCGCAAGGGCATCGACCCCATTGACCTGTATGTGCAGCATGCCGAACGCTTGAGAAATGCCGGCCTTTAGGCAATGCCTTAAGCTGGACGGCATTTTGAGAAGAAATAGCCCACTGAATCCGGTAGGCTCCGCATTTTACTGAACATTGAATGGAGTATTTTCACATGGCTAAAGCCACTGCCCGCCACATCCTGGTTTCCAGCGAAGCCAAGTGCAACGAACTCAAGGCCCAGATCGAAGCCGGCGCCGATTTCGCCGAAGTCGCCAAAGCCAACTCCAGCTGCCCATCGAGCCGCCAGGGCGGTGACCTGGGTTCGTTCGGTCCAGGCCAGATGGTCAAGGAATTCGACACCGTGGTTTTCAGCGCGCCAATCAACGTGGTGCAAGGCCCGGTCAAGACCCAGTTCGGTTACCACCTGCTGGAAGTGACCAGCCGTCAGGACTGATCAACCCTTGGGTTTCCTGCACAACGGCCCGCCTTTTGGTGGGCCGTTGTGTTTTCGTTACGTGATACGGCTGGCGAGGGACGCGCCGCTAGCGTACAAATTGTGCTTATCGATCACCCGGCTCTAAGGCTGACAATGCGACTGGCTTTCCCCACTCTACTGTTCACTGCCGTGGCCCTGTTGTTGGGCGCCGCCGGTGTGAACGCTGCACCGCAACAGGCGTTGACCGTATACGGTGAACCGGCGAAGTATCCCGCCGGTTTCAGTCATTTCGACTACACCAACCCGCAAGCGCCCAAGGGCGGCACGATGCGTCGCTCGGCACTGGAGATCGGTCATTTCGACCACGTCCTGCCGTACATCGATAAAGGTATTGGCGTCACACAAGTCGATGGCTTGATCTACTCGCCCCTGGCCGTGCGTTCGCTGGACGAACCCTACACCGTGTACGGCCTGGTGGCGCAGCAGATGGAGCGTTCCGATGATGGACTGTCCCTGCGTTTCTACCTGAACCCGAAGGCCCGTTTCGCCGACGGCAAGCCGATCACCGCCGAAGACGTGCGCTACACCTTCGACCTGCTGATGACCCAGGGCAGCCTGCGCTATCGCACGCAATTCGCCGACGTCAAAGGCGTCGAAGTGGAATCACCGCTAACCATTCGGTTCGACTTCAAGAGCAACGAAAACCGCACCCTGCCCCTCGACATCGCCACTTTGCCGGTGTTTCCCGAACACTGGTGGAAGACCCGCGACTTCGCCAACGGCGGCGGTTACGAGCCACCGCTGGGCAGCGGGCCATACCGCGTGAGCAAGGTCGACTCCGGGCGCAGCATCACCTTCGAGCGTAACGCCGACTGGTGGGCCAGGGATTTACCGGTCAGCCGCGGCCTCTACAACTTCGATCATTTCAGCATCGAGTACTTCGGCGACACCGACGTCGCCCGTCAGGTCCTGCGCGGCGGTGCCTACGACTACAACCGCGAATTCTCCGCCACCGCCTACTCCATCGGCTACGAGAGTCCGGCCCTGAGCGACGGTCGCCTGCAAAAAGCACACTTGGCAACGCAGGCACCACAACCGTCCCAAGGCTTTGTGTTCAACCTGCAAAACCCGATGTTCCAGGACCGCCGCGTGCGCCAGGCGCTGGCCATGCTCTGGGACTTCGAGTGGAGCAACCGGCAGATGATGCGCGACCTGTACATCCGCCAGCAGAGCTTCTTTTCCAACACCGACCTCGCTGCCCGACAACTGCCCGACGCGGGTGAGCGGGCGATTCTCGAACCGCTGCGCGGGCAGATCCCCGACGAAGTCTTCACTCAGGTCTTCGAAGCACCGAAAACCGATGGCAGCGGCGTGATTCGCGACAAACAGTTGCAAGCCCTGGACCTGCTCGAACAGGCTGGCTGGAAACCCGATGGCGATCAACTGGTCAACGCCGAAGGTCAACCGCTGAGCTTCACCTTCCTGATCAGCCAGAACGGCATGGACCGATTGCTGCTGCCTTACAAGCGCACCCTGAAACAAATCGGCATCGACCTGAACATTCGCCGCATCGACGCCTCCCAGTACGTCAACCGCCTGATGTCCCGGGACTACGACATGATCGTCACCGGCTACCCGGTCACCAACTCGCCGGGTAACGAGCTGTACAACTACTTTGGCTCGGCGGCGGCCAGCGATCCGGGCTCCAACAACTACATGGTGCTGAAGAACCCGGCGGTCGATACGTTGATCAACGGCCTGGTCCGCGCCAACACCCAGGCCGACATGCTGCGCTACGCCCATGCCCTGGACCGTGTCCTGCAATGGAACTTCTATTGGATTCCCAACTATTACCCGCCCGGCAGTTCGACCGTGTGGTGGAACCGCTTCGGCATTCCCTCTGTACAAGCAAGCAATGACGAAGCCATCGAGAGTTGGTGGGAAGTCAGCTCCACCCCCCTGACCAACGAACAGATGACCGCCGAACTCATCAAGCGTGGCAAATCCGGAGGGTCGCACTGATGTGGGCTTACGTACTGCGGCGCTTGCTGCTGATCATCCCGACTTTAGTGATCATTCTTCTGGTCAACTTCGCCATCGTCCAGGCCGCGCCCGGTGGGCCGGTGGAACAGGCCATCGCACACCTGCAAGGCATCGGTGGCACAAGTGTCGGCGGCGGTTCCAGCGAGACCATGCACGGCAGCTCACGGGCCAGCCGTGGGCTCGATCCGCAGCTGATCAAGGAGATCGAAAAGCAATACGGCTTTGACAAGCCAGCGCCGGAACGCTTGTGGCTGATGCTCAAGAGCTATGCCCACCTCGACTTCGGCAAGAGCTTTTTTCGCGGTGCCACGGTCACCGACCTGATCCTGGATAAAATGCCGGTGACCATTTCCCTCGGGCTCTGGGCGACGTTGATCACTTATCTGGTGTCGATTCCGCTGGGCATTCGCAAGGCCGTACACCATGGAAGCCATTTCGATATCTGGAGCAGCACCGCGATCATCATCGGTTACGCAATGCCAGCGTTCCTGTTCGCGATGTTCCTGATCGTGGTCTTCGCCGGGGGCACCTCGTTGAACTGGTTCCCGGTGCGCGGCCTGGTCTCGGACAACTTCGAGTCGCTATCGACCGTGGGCAAAATCGCCGATTACTTCTGGCACCTGGTGCTGCCGGTAACGGCGCTGGTGGTCGGCGGCTTTGCGACCCTGACCATCCTCACCAAAAACTCCTTCCTCAATGAAATCACCCGTCAGTACGTGGTCACCGCCCGGGCCAAGGGCCTGAGTGAACGCCGGGTGCTTTACGGCCATGTGTTTCGCAACGCGATGCTGCTGGTGGTGTCGGGGATTCCACAGGCCTTTATCAGCGTTTTCTTCGCCGGTTCGCTGTTGATCGAAGTGATTTTCTCCCTCGATGGCCTGGGTCGCATGAGTTACGAAGCCGCGGTATCGCGGGACTATCCGGTGGTATTCGGTTCGTTGTTCATCTTCACCTTGTTCGGCCTGCTGATAAAAATCGTCGGTGACCTCTGCTACACCCTGGTCGACCCGCGTATCGACTTCGCCGCGAGGAACGCCTGATGCTCAAGTTCTCGCCGCTGGGACGTCGCCGTTTCGAACGTTTCAAGAAAAACCGCCGAGGCTGGTGGTCGCTATGGTTGTTCGTCGGTTTGTTCCTGCTGACTCTCGGTGGCGAGTTGATCGCCAACGACAAACCGCTGGTGGTCAGTTATCAGGGCTCGCTGTACTTCCCGGCTCTCAAACGCCACACCGAACAAGAGTTCGGCGGCCAGTTGCCATTTCAGGCCGACTACCGCAGCGATTACGTGCAGAAACTGATCAAGAAGGACGGCGGCTGGTTGCTGTTTCCGCCGATCCCGTTCAGCGACGACACCCCCAACTACGACCTCAACAAACCGGCGCCGAGCCCGCCCACGAGTGTCAATTGGCTGGGTACGGACGATCAGGCTCGCGACGTGTTGGCCCGAGTGATTTTCGGCGCGCGGGTGTCGATTCTGTTTGCGCTGACGCTGACCTTTGTCAGCGCGCTGATCGGCATCGCCGCCGGCGCGCTGCAAGGCTACTACGGCGGCTGGGTCGACCTGATCGGTCAGCGTCTGCAAGAAGTCTGGTCGGGGCTGCCGGTGCTGTACCTGCTGATCATCCTGTCGGGCTTCGTCGAGCCGAATTTCTGGTGGCTGCTGGGGATCATGGCGCTGTTTTCCTGGCTGGCCCTGGTGGACGTGGTGCGCGCCGAGTTCCTGCGCGGGCGTAACCTGGAGTACGTCAAAGCCGCCCGTGCGCTAGGCCTGACCGACCGCAAGGTGATCGTGCGACACATTCTGCCCAACGCAATGAACGCCACCCTGAGTTATCTGCCGTTCATCCTGACTGGGGCGATTTCCACCCTCACGGCGCTGGATTTCCTCGGCTTCGGCATGCCGGCCGGCAGCGCGTCCCTGGGCGAACTGATCGGTCAAGGCAAGCAGAACCTGCAAGCGCCGTGGCTGGGGCTGACGGCGTTTTTCACTCTGGCGCTGATTCTTTCTTTGCTGGTGTTCATTGGCGAGGCGTTGCGTGATGCCTTTGATCCACGATCATGACGCGGACTGTTGATATGAGTGACAACCTGATCGAAATCCGTGACCTCAACGTGGCCTTCAGTGGCCAGACCGTGGTGCGCAACCTGTGCCTGGACATCCGCCCCGGCGAATGCCTGGCGCTGGTCGGCGAGTCCGGATCCGGCAAGTCGGTGACCGCCCACTCGATCCTGCAACTGCTGCCCGACAGCGGCACTGAAACCACCGGCAGCATTCGCTACCGCGGCCAGGAATTGATCGGTGCCGACACCAGCACCTTGCGCGAGCTGCGCGGCAACCGGATCGCGATGATCTTTCAGGAGCCGATGACCTCCCTCAATCCGCTGCACAGCATCGAAAAGCAGATCGGCGAAACCCTGCTGCTGCACAGAGGGCTGAGCGGCAAGGCGGCGCAAGCGCGGATACTCGAATTGCTGCAACTGGTGGGCATCCAGAAGCCCGAAGAGCGGCTAAAGGCCTACCCCCATCAACTGTCCGGCGGCCAGCGGCAACGGGTGATGATTGCCATGGCCCTGGCCTGCGAACCGGAATTGCTGATCGCCGACGAACCGACCACCGCGCTGGATGTGACGGTGCAGCGCAAGATCCTGCTGCTGCTCAAATCCTTGCAGCAGCGACTCGGCATGTCGCTGCTGCTGATCAGCCACGACCTCAATCTGGTGCGCAGCATCGCCCAGCGTGTGTGCGTGATGCACGCCGGGGAAATCGTCGAGCAGGCGCCTTGCGAAACGCTGTTCACCGAGCCGAAACATCCTTACAGCTGCGTGCTGCTGAACGCCGAACCGGAAGGTGAAGCGCTGCCCCGGGACGAGCGTGAAAACGTGCTGGAAGTGAATAATTTGCACGTACAGTTCGCCATCGGGGGCGGCCTGTTCCAGCGTAAAACTTACTTGCGTGCAGTCGATGGCATCAGCCTCAACGTTCAGCGCGGCAAGACCCTGGGCATCGTCGGTGAGTCCGGGTCGGGCAAGTCCACCCTCGGTCAGGCGATCCTGCGCTTGCTCGATTCCGAAGGCAGCATTCGCTTTCAGGGTGAGGCGCTGGATAGCCTGACGCAAAAGCAGCTGCGACCGTGGCGCAAGAAGATGCAGGTGGTGTTTCAGGACCCCTTCGGCAGCCTCAGCCCACGGATGTCCGTGGCGCAGATCATCAGTGAAGGCCTTGAGGTTCACAGCCAGTCCACCCCTGCGCAATGCGAGGCCCAGGTCATCCGGGTGCTGGAAGAAGTCGGCCTCGATCCGCAAAGCCGTCATCGCTACCCGCACGAATTTTCCGGCGGGCAGCGCCAGCGCATCGCCATTGCCCGCGCGCTGGTGCTGAAACCGGCACTGATCCTGCTCGACGAGCCGACCTCGGCCCTTGATCGCACGGTGCAAAAACAAGTGGTCGCCCTGCTCCGCCAGCTTCAGGAAAAACATGGCCTGACCTACCTGTTCATCAGCCACGACCTGGCGGTGGTGCGTGCCCTGGCCCACGACATGATCGTGATCAAGGACGGCAAAGTGGTGGAAAGCGGCGCCAGCCACACGGTGTTCGAATCACCGCAGCACCCGTACACCAAAGAGCTGTTGGCGGCGGCGCATCCGGGGTTGGCATAATCCCTGCGATCTTTTGATCTTGATTTCCAAAAATGGACACCCCGATGAACACCACCGAAAGCCTCAAGGACTACCAGCGCGTTCGCACCCTGGCGATCCGCTCGCTGTTCGAGATCATCGAGCAATCGAGCGAAGGCACGGTGATTGTCGACCGCGACGCGAACATCGTCTGGATGAACGAGCGCTATGCCCGGCGGTTTGGCCTGGAGTCGGCCGCAGGTGCCATCGGCAGGGCCTGTGAAAGCGTGATCCCCGGCAGCCTGTTACGCGAGGTGGTGCGCACCGGACGGCCGATCCTGCTGGACATGCAAGACACCCCCAAGGAACCGCTGGTGGTGATGCGCCTGCCGATTCACGACGATGCCGGCGCGGTGATCGGCGCCATCGGTTTTGCCCTGTTCGACGAATTGCGCAGCCTGTCGCCAATGCTCAAGCGCTACCTGAGCATGCAGGAAGAACTGGCGTCCACCCGCTCGCTGCTGCGAGCACGGCAGACCAAGTACAACTTCGCGCACTTCATCGGCACCAGCGCCGCCAGCCTCGAAGTCAAACGCCGCGCCCGACGCAGCGCCAGTGCAGAGTCGCCGGTGTTGTTGCTCGGTGAAACCGGCACCGGCAAGGAACTGCTGGCCCAGGCGATCCACGGCGCATCGCCCCGGGCGCATAAAGCCTTCGTCAGCATCAACAGCGCAGCGATTCCCGAGTCGCTGCTGGAAGCCGAGTTCTTCGGCACCGCGCCCGGCGCGTTCACCGGCGCCGATCGCAAGGGCCGCGCCGGCAAGTTGCAAATCGCCCAGGGCGGCACGCTGTTTCTCGACGAAATCGGCGACATGCCGCTGCCGTTGCAAAGCAAACTGCTGCGGGTGTTGCAGGAAAAGGAATTCGAACCGGTGGGTTCCAACGAAGTGATTCAGAGTGATGTGCGGGTGATCGCCGCCACCTCCACCGATCTGGTGGCGGCAATCAAACGCGGCGAGTTTCGCGCCGATCTGTATTACCGCCTCAACGTGCTGCCGATCCAGGTCCCGCCCCTGCGTGATCGCCTCGACGACCTGCCGGCCCTCAGTGAAGCGATCCTTGAGGAACTGCGCAGCCAGCACGAATTGAATCGCGAAGCCCTGGAATTGTTGGGGCAACACGCCTGGCCAGGGAACATTCGTGAACTGCGCAACGTGCTGGAACGGGCGGCGTTGCTCAGTGATGACTTGATGCTGAACGCGGCGGACATCCGCGCGGCGATTGGCAGTTTTACCCCGGTTGAGCGTGCGGCGCCTCTGCCCCTTGAACCGATTGCCCATGAAACCTTCAGTGAGGCTCGCGAACGGTTTGATCGGCAGTTGATTGAATCGACCCTCGCGCAATGCGGTGGGAAGGTGATCGAAGCGGCGGCGCGGTTGGGGCTGGGGCGGTCGACGTTGTACAAGAAGATGGCGGCGTTGGGGATTGCAGAGTCTCTATAAAGAGACATGCATCTCTATTTGTAGATGTATTTTCAAGATCAAAAGATCGCAGCCTTCGGCAGCTCCTACAGTGATTTCCGCGTTCCCCTGTAGGAGCTGCCGAAGGCTGCGATCTTTTAAGGCGCCAAATCGTCTCCGAATAGAGACAAAAATCCTCCACAATATTCATAAAAAACATAAATCATTTACATTTCAATAACTTAGATATCTGGCACGAAACCCGCTATAGCCCTCCCCACCTAGCTTCACCCTACAAAAATAACAATCCTGGAGAGACACACCATGAGTGTGATCATTGCCTTGGCAGCCCTCGCGCTGCTGATGGTGGCTGCTTACCGTGGCTACAGCGTTATCCTCTTTGCCCCGATCGCCGCCCTCGGCGCCGTCCTGTTCACCGACCCTTCCGCCGTTGCCCCCGTCTTCACCGGGGTGTTCATGGAAAAGATGGTCGGTTTCGTCAAACTGTATTTCCCGGTGTTCCTGCTCGGTGCGGTGTTCGGCAAGCTGATCGAGTTGTCGGGTTTCTCCCGTTCCATCGTCGCAGCAGCGATTCGCTTGCTCGGCACTCGCCAGGCGATGCTGGTGATCGTGCTGGTCTGCGCCCTGCTCACGTACGGCGGTGTGTCGCTGTTTGTGGTGGTGTTTGCGGTCTACCCGTTTGCCGCCGAGATGTTCCGCCAGAGCAATATTCCCAAGCGCTTGATCCCGGCGACCATTGCCCTCGGCGCGTTCTCGTTCACCATGGACGCCCTGCCCGGCACGCCGCAGATCCAGAACATCATCCCCAGCACCTTCTTCAACACCACCGCCTGGGCGGCGCCGTGGCTGGGTGTGGTCGGCGCGATTTTCGTGTTCTGCGCCGGCATGCTGTTTCTGCAGCGCCAGCGCAACAAGGCCCAGCGCAGTGGTGAAGGCTATGGTTCAGAACTGCGCAACGAGCCGGAAACCGCGCCGGACATCCAACTGCCCAACCCGTGGATCGCGCTGTCGCCGCTGTTGCTGGTGGGCCTGATGAACCTGCTGTTCACCCGCTGGATTCCTGTGTGGTACGGCAAGACCCACAGCCTTTCGCTGCCGGGCATGGCCGCTCCCGTGACCACCGACATCGCCAAGCTGACCGCAATCTGGGCGGTCCAGGCCGCCCTGCTGGTGGGCATCATCATGGTGCTGGTGTTCGGCTTTCAGGCGATTCGTGGCCGGTTGGCCGAAGGCAGTAAAAGTGCGGTCAGTGGCGCACTACTGGCGGCGATGAATACCGCGTCGGAATACGGTTTCGGGGCGGTGATCGCCTCGTTGCCAGGTTTTCTGGTGCTGTCGGACTGGCTCAAGAGCATTCCCAACCCGTTGGTCAATGAAGCGATCACCGTGACCTTGCTGGCCGGCATCACCGGCTCGGCGTCAGGCGGGATGAGCATCGCTTTGGCGGCGATGTCCGAGAGTTTCATCAGCGCTGCCCACGCCGCCAATATTCCGCTGGAAGTGCTGCACCGGGTCGCTGCGATGGCCAGTGGCGGCATGGACACTCTGCCGCACAACGGTGCGGTAATTACCTTGCTGGCGGTCACCGGGTTGACCCACCGCGAGGCCTACAAAGACATTTTCTGTATTACGCTGATCAAGACACTCGCTGTTTTTGTGGTGATCGGTACTTTCTACGCCACTGGCATTGTGTGAGGTATTCATGACGACTCTTTCGGGCAAGACCGCACTGGTCACCGGTTCCACCAGCGGCATCGGTCTGGGGATCGCCCTGAGCCTGGCCAAGGCTGGCGCCAACCTGATCCTCAACGGTTTCGGCGATGCGTCCAAAGTGATTGCCGAAGTAGAACAATTCGGCAGCAAGGTCGGCCATCACCCCGCCGACGTAAGCGACCCGGCACAGATCGCTGACATGATCGAGTACGCCGAACGTGAGTTCGGTGGCGTGGATATCCTGGTCAACAACGCCGGCATCCAGCACGTGGCGGCGGTGGAAGATTTTCCGGTGGAGCGCTGGGACTCGATCATTGCGATCAACCTGTCGTCGGTGTTTCACAGCACCCGTTTGAGCCTGCCGGGCATGCGTGCCAAGGGCTGGGGACGCATCATCAACATCGCTTCGGTGCACGGCCAGGTCGGTTCGGTGGGCAAAGCGGCGTACGTCGCGGCCAAGCATGGCGTGATCGGCCTGACCAAAGTGGTCGGCCTGGAAACCGCCACCACCAACGTTACCTGCAACGCCATTTGCCCAGGCTGGGTGCTGACGCCGCTGGTGCAGAAGCAGATCGATGATCGCGCCGCGACCGGGATCGACCCGCAGCAGGCGCAACATGATTTGCTGGCCGAGAAGCAACCGTCCCTGGAATTCGTGACGCCGCCGCAGCTGGGTGAGTTGGTGCTGTTTTTATGCAGCGAAGCCGGTAGCCAGGTGCGTGGCGCTGCGTGGAATATTGATGGTGGATGGTTGGCGCAGTAGCCTGCCGCCAGACCCTGTGGCGAGGGAGTTCTGTGGCGAGGGGGCTTGCCCCCGTTCGGCTGCGCAGCAGTCGCAAAACCGGGCAACGTGGAGTGACTGGAGACAAACCGCGGGGCCGCTTCGCGACCCAACGGGGGCAAGCCCCCTCGCCACAAAAGCTCCCTCACCACAGTAGACTGTGTGTAGACATAAGAAAAAGAGGCCAAGCCATGTCCGACATCCTCTGGCAACCCGGCACCGAGCGCATCGGCAAGTCCCGCATGGAGGCCTTCCGGCGTTTCGTCAATCAGCGACACACCCTTGGGATCGCCGACTACCCTGCCCTGCACCAATGGAGCATCGACCAGCGGGAAGCCTTCTGGCAGGCCATTGTCGATTTCTTTGACATCCGTTTTCACGATCAGCCAGACGCGGTGCTGATCGAAGGCGCGCAAATGCCCAGCGCCCAGTGGTTCCCCGGCGCTACCTTGAACTTCGCCGAACACCTGCTGCGCCGTCGTGACGATGCCGTGGCAGTGGTCGCCATCGGTGAAAACGGCCAACGGGAACAGCTGACCTGGGCTGAACTGGCAAGCCACGTCGCCGGTTTTCAAAATAGCCTGAAAGCCGCCGGTGTCGGCCTCGGCGACCGCGTGGCAGCGTGCATGCCGAACACCTGGCAGACCCTGGTGGCCATGCTCGCCACCACCAGCCTGGGTGCAATCTGGTCCTGTTCTTCACCGGATTTCGGCACCCACGGGGTGATCGATCGCTTCGGCCAGATCGAACCGAAAGTGCTGATCACCTGCGCCGGTTACCGCTACGCCGGCAAAGTGATCGACCAGACCACCAAGATCAATGAAATCCTCGGACAACTGCCGTCCTTGCAGCAATTGATTGTTGTGCCTTATGCGCGTCCTCAAGCACGCATCGAGGATTTCCGCTGCCAGGCCAACGTGACGCTGTGGGACGATTTTTACGAAACGGGCGACGAGCCGCAATTCGTTCCCGTGCCCTTCGCCCATCCGCTGTACATCCTCTACTCCAGCGGCACCACCGGCGTACCGAAGTGCATTGTGCACGGCACCGGCGGCGTGTTGCTGCAACACGTCAAGGAACATGGCCTGCACACCGACCTCGGCGCCGGTGACCGTTTGTTCTACTACACCACCTGCGGATGGATGATGTGGAATTGGCTGGTCTCGGCGCTGGCCGTCGGCAGCGCCGTGGTGCTGTATGACGGCTCGCCGTTTCATCCAGGGCCGGAGCGCTTGATCGACCTGATCGACGACGAACGCCTCAATGTCTTCGGCACCAGCCCGAAATTCCTCACTGCGCTGGAAAGCAATGGCTTGAAGCCGTGCGAAAGTCATGACCTGAGCAGCCTGAGAACCATCCTGTCCACCGGCTCGGCGCTGTCGCCGCAAAGCTTCGATTACGTCTACCGCGCGTTCAAGTCCGACCTGTGCCTGTCTTCGATGTCCGGTGGTACCGATATCGTTTCGTGCTTTGTGATTGGCAACCCGGTGCTGCCGGTGCGCCGCGGCGAAATGCAGTGCAAGAGCCTGGGCATGGCGGTCGAAGTGTGGAACGACGATGGCAAGCCTGTGATCGGTGAAAAAGGCGAACTGGTGTGTACCCGGCATTTTCCGGCGATGCCCATCGGCTTGTGGAACGACCCGCAACAGGAAAAGCTGCGCGCTTCGTATTTCAGCCTGTTCCCCGGCGTCTGGGCCCAGGGCGATTACGCCGAGCAACTGCCCCATGGCGGCATGCTGATCCACGGCCGCTCCGACGCGGTGCTCAACCCCGGCGGTGTACGCATCGGCACGGCGGAAATCTACCGTCAGGTGGAGAAAGTCCCGCAGGTGCTGGACAGCGTCGCCATCGGTCAGCAATGGCAGGATGACGTGCGAGTGGTGCTGTTCGTGCGCTTGCGCGACGGCGTCGAACTGGACGAAGCGCTGCAACAACAGATCCGCCAGGTCATCCGCGCCAACACCACGCCACGGCATGTGCCGGCGAAGATTGTCGCGGTGACGGACATTCCGCGGACCATCAGCGGCAAGGTGGTCGAGTTGGCGGTGAGGAATGTGGTGCATGGCCAGAAGGTGAAAAACACCGATGCACTGGCCAACCCCGAAGCCCTGGAGCAATTTCGAAACCGCCCCGAACTGAACGACTGAAATGCGACCCTTGTAGGAGCTGCCGAAGGCTCGGGCCGCGTTCGGACGATCTTTTGACTTTGGCGTCAGATGAATCGCTAAAGATCAAAAGATCGCAGCCTTCGGCAGCTCCTACAGGGGGAGACGTCAGTCCATTAGCCCCCATTCACCCGGCGGCGTATGGGGGGCGGGTGTGGCCTCGGCGTGCATTTTCAGGCGCAAGCGCAAGTTGTTCACAGAATCCGCATGTTTCAACGCCTCTGCCTCATCGATCGCACCCTCGGCAAACAGCGCGAACAGCGCCCCGTCAAACGTCTGCATCCCTGCCTCTGAAGACTTCTCCATGATCCCCTTGAGTTCGCCAAACTCATTGCGCCGGATCAGGTCACCGATGGTTGGTGTGCCCAGCATCACCTCCACCGCCGCCCGGCGCTGCCCGTCGCGGGTACGCACCAGACGCTGGGACACAAACGCCTTGAGGTTGTTACCCAAGTCATTGAGCAGTTGTGCCCGGCGTTCTTCGGGAAAGAAATTGATCACCCGATCCAGCGCCTGATTGGCGTTGTGCGCATGCAACGTGGAAATCACCAGATGACCGGTATCGGCAAACGCCAGCGCGTGTTCCATAGTCTCGCGGTCGCGGATTTCGCCGATCAACACCACGTCCGGCGCCTGGCGCAACGTGTTTTTCAGCGCCGCATGGAAACTGCGGGTATCGACGCCAACCTCGCGCTGATTGACGATCGACTTCTTGTGCCGATGGATAAACTCGACCGGGTCTTCAATAGTGATGATATGACCGCTGCTATGGCGGTTGCGGTAATCGATCAGCGCCGCCAACGAGGTCGACTTGCCCGAGCCGGTCGAACCGACGAACAGCATCAGCCCTTGTTTGAGCATCACGGATTCGAGCAGCACCGCTGGCAAGTTGAGATCTTCGAAGCGTGGAATGTCGAGTTTGATGTTGCGTGCCACAATCGACACGTCATTGCGCTGTTTGAAGATATTGAGCCGGAAACGCCCGACCCCGGGCAGGGAAAGTGCCAGGTTCATTTCCAGGTCCCGATCGAACTCCAGGCGCTGTTCGGCGTCCATGATGGACGCGGCAATGGCCGCCACTTCTCCCGGCTTGAACGGTTGATCGGTCAAGTGTTTGAGCACACCATCAAATTTCGCGCTGGGTGGCGCGCCCGTGGACAGGTAAAGATCGGAGCCATTGCGGCTGGCCAGAGTCTGCAGCAGTGCATCGATTTCCATGGCAAAAAGCACCCGCGAAGCATTCAATAAAAAAATGACCCCATGCGGGTCATCCAGCGTCTACCGCCTTGCAAGGATAGTAGACGCCGCCACACTGACTCACGCGCAGGACATGTAGATGAACGCACCACCGACCGCCAGCGATGCCCAGGCCTTGATTGCCCGACTGGACTGGACAAACAACCCGCTGGGCGCCGCCGAAAACTGGCCGCAGAGCCTGCGCACCGCGGTGGACATCGTGATCCACTCGCCAATGCCGATGTTGTTGCTGTGGGGCCCGCAGCTCACCCAGATCTACAATGACGGCTTCGCCTTCCTCGCCGGCAGCAAACACCCTCACGCTTTCGGACAACCGACGCACCAGATCTGGCCGGAACTCAAAGACTTTACCGACCCGATTTACAGCGCCGTCCTACAGGGCCAGGTGCGGACCTACAGCGAACAGCGCTTTACCTTGCAACGCGACGGTCGGGATTCTGACTTCTGGCTGGATTTAACCTACAGCCCCATTCGCAATGAAAGCGCCGAGGTTGCCGGGATTCTGGTCACGGCCATCGAAACCAACGAACGCCGCCGCATCGCCCTCGAACTGGAACAACGCTCCGCCGCCAGCCTCAAGGCCCAGCAAGACACCGAGCAGCGCCTGCAACTGGCACTGGCCGCCACCGATGCCGTCGGCACCTGGGACTGGGACATTGGCGAAGACCGTTTCATCGCCGATGCGCACTTCGCGCAATTGCATGGCGTCGATCCGGCCATGGCCAGCCAGTTGCCGATCAGCGAATACCTCCACGGCGTGCACCCGGAAGACCGCGCCATGATCGCCCGCAGCATCAAGCACTGCATCACCCATGGCAGCGAGTACGCCGAGGAATATCGCTTGCTGCAAGCCGACGGCCAGTTGCGCTGGGTGTTTGCCCGTGGCCGTTGCTACAAGGACCACCATGGCCGGCCGATCCGTTTCCTCGGCGCCGCGCTGGACCTGACCGAACGCAAACACATCGAACAAGCCTTGCGCCAAAGCCAGACCGAGCTGCAACTGATCATCAACGCCATGCCGATCCTGATCAGTTATGTGGACCGCGAAGAGCGCTTTCGCCTGAACAATGCAGCCTATCTGGAATGGTATGGCCTGACGCCCCAGGAGCTTTACGGCCGCACCATTCGTGAAGTGCTCGGCGATGAAGCCTATGCCCTGCGCGCCGAATACATCGCCGAGGCGCTGAAAGGCAAGACCTGTTGTTTCAGCATCAGCGCCGATCACCGCGATGGCAGTACCCGCCAGGCCCTGATGAACTACCTGCCACGCCACGGCGCAGACGGCGCGGTGAATGGTTTCTACATCTTCGTGATCGACGAGACCGAGCGCAAACAGACTGAAGAGGCGCTGCGCAACCTCAACGAAACCCTGGAAGAGCGCGTGAGCGCCCGCACCCAACAACTGGCCGAAGCCAACCAGCGACTGCAGAACGAGATGTTCGAGCGTGAGCGCGCCGAAGACGCCTTGCGCCATGCGCAGAAAATGGAAGCGGTCGGCCAGCTCACCGGTGGCATCGCCCATGACTTCAACAACATGCTCACCGGGATCATCGGCAGCCTCGATTTGATGCAGCGCTACATCGCCGATGGGCGCGCGGCCGAGATCGGTCGCTTCACCGAAGCGGCGGTGTCCTCGGCACATCGTGCCGCCGCCCTGACCCATCGGTTGCTGGCATTCTCAAGGCGTCAGTCACTGGATCGCAGGCCACTGGACGCCAACCAGCTGGTGCATTCCCTGGAAGACTTGCTCAGCCGGACCAAGGGCGATCACATCGAGCTCAAACTGAAGCTGGCCGATGAGGTCTGGCCGGTCAGTACCGATGTCAGCCAACTGGAAAACGCCTTGCTCAACCTCGTGATCAACGCCCGGGATGCGATGCCCGATGGCGGCGAGTTGTTGATCGAAACCGCCAATGTTCACCTCGACGGCAGCGACGTCACTCCGCTGGAGCCAGTCAGGGCCGGGGATTACCTGATGATTGCCGTCAGCGACAACGGTGCCGGCATGACCCCATCAGTACTGGCCAAGGCCTTCGATCCGTTCTTCACCACCAAACCCATCGGCCAGGGCACCGGCCTTGGGTTGTCGATGATCTATGGTTTCGCCCAACAGTCGGGCGGGCACGTCAGCCTGCACAGCCGGCCGGGCCAGGGCACCAGCGTTCGCCTGTATTTGCCACGGTTGCACGTCGCCCTGCCGGAGCACGCTCAGCTGCCGGTCATCGGTGAGGCACCGCCAGCGGTTGCCGGTGAAACCGTGGTGTTGGTGGAAGACGATCCGGCGGTGCGCATGCTGGTGCTCGACCTGCTCAAAGAGTTGGGTTATCACGCCCATGAAGCCGAAGATGCGCAGAGCGCCCTGCCCTTGCTGGAGTCCGACCTGCGGGTCGATCTGCTGGTGACCGATGTCGGGCTGCCGGGCATGAATGGTCGGCAACTGGCGGAAATCGCTCGTCAGCACCGCCCGGAGCTCAAAGTACTGTTCATTACCGGTTATGCCGAGAAAGCCGCCGAACGCCAGGGCTTCCTGGAGGAAGGCATGGACATGGTGGCCAAACCCTTTTCCATGGACCTGTTGGCCAACAAGATTCGCACGATGATCGGCCAAGCCGGCTGAGTTAAGGCATAATCGCGCGCCCCACGCTGGCACCAACATAGCCACCACCGTTGCAAGGTACTGCCCATGAAAGCCCAAGCCCGCCATATTCTGGTGAAAACCTCGGAAGAAGCCGAGCAGCTCAAACAACGCATCGCCAAGGGCGAAGCCTTCGATGTGCTGGCCAAGAAATACTCCACCTGCCCGTCCGGCAAACGCGGTGGGGATCTTGGCGAAGTACGGCCCGGGCAGATGGTCGGGGCAATCGATGCGGTGATCTTCAAAAAACCACTGCGGGTGGTGCATGGGCCGATCAAGAGCAAGTTCGGGTATCACTTGGTGCAGGTGTTTTACCGGGACTGATCGGTTGGCTCGATATACAGGGTGAGGCTTGCCTGTGGCGAGGGGGCTTGCCCCCGTTCGGCTGCGAAGCAGTCGTAGATCCTGCGCACTCGGTGTGTCAGGTCGATCAAGGTCACAGGTTTTGGGGCCGCTTCGCGGCCCAACGGGGGCAAGCCCCCTCGCCACAAAAATCACAGCCACCACAGGCATTGCATTTCAATTCTTGGGGATCAGTGCCCCCGGCACTTGAATCACCCGACTTGCCAACCGATGCCCCGCTTCTGCGGCCTCGACCGGGTTACCACCTTTCAAACGGCAAGCCAGATACGCCGCACTGAACGAATCCCCCGCCGCCGTGGTGTCCACCACCCGTTCAACCACCTGCGCCGGCACTTCGAACGACTCGCCGTCACAGCGAATCAGACACGCCTCGGCACCGCGCTTGAACACCACTTCGGGCGTGCCCATCTGCTCGTAAGCGGCAAACACCGCCGCACAATCGGAAAAGTGGAACAACGCCTGCTCGTCATCAACCGTCAGCAGCGCCAGGTCGACATAGGGCAACACTTCGCGATAAGCCGCTCGTGCGTCCTCGACCGACGCCCACAGGCGTGGTCGATAATTGTTGTCGAACACGATCCGCGCATCCCGCTGTCGGGCTTCGATCAGGGTGTCCAGCAGTTTCTCCCGGCCCAGCTCACCGAGCACCGCCAGGGTGATGCCGCTGAAATACAGCACGTCGTAATCCGGCAGCGCTGCCAGGATCGGCGCGGCCGCCGGGGTGGTGAAGCAATCGCGCACGGCCGCTTCGTTGCGCCAGTAGAGAAAACGCCGCTCGCCGGCCGCGTCGGTCTGGATGCAATACAGACCTGGCAAGCGACCGGGCAAACGCTGGACCATGCCCAGGCCGATATGTTCGCTGGCCCAACTCTGGCACATCGCATCGCTGAAACTGTCGTCACCCAAGGCAGTGACGTAATCCACCGTGCCGCTATCGCCCAGTTCACGGGCCAGATAGACCGCAGTGTTCAGGGTATCGCCGCCGAAGCTTTGTTGCAGGGAGCCGTCGGCGCGCTGCTGCAGTTCGATCATGCACTCGCCGATCAGGGCGATGCGCGGGATATTGGGGCCCAGAGGGCTGATGTTGTTCATGTTGTGGGGGCTCTTAGAAACAGGTTTCCATGGTTTCGATGACATTCAGCTGCTCATCCACCAGACACCCGATACGCCACTTGTCGAACGTCAAACACGGGTGCGAAGTCCCGAACGAAATGATATCGCCCACCCGCAACTCAACTCCCGGCGCCACGGTCATGAACGCGTGCTGGTCCATCACCGCCGTCACCTTGCAGGCACTTACATCATCGCCGGTCGCCGGCACCACGCCGGCCTTGTAACGCAGCAACGGCACCGGCAAACCGGCGTCGTAGGCCACGTCGCGCTTGCCCAGGGCGATCACCGCAAAACCCGGTTCGGGCAACGACTGCACATGCGCCCAGACTTCCAGCGCCGGGCGCAAACCTTCGTGCAGGTCGCTGCGACGGTCGAGCACGCAGCATTGTGCTTCTTTGTAGATGCCATGGTCGTGGGCCACGTAACTGCCGGGGCGCAGCACGCTGAGGAAACGCCCGCCGGCATTCTGCGCTTCGAACGACTCGGCGATCAGGTCGTACCACGCCGACCCCGACGCAGTGATGATCGGCTTGGCAATCGCGAACGCGCCGCTGTCCTGCAGTTGTACCGCCAGACGCACCAGGGAGGCAGCGAACTCGCGGATGCCGCTCACCGCATGATCACCGTGAATCACCCCTTCGTAGCCCTCGATGCCGGTCAGCGCCAACGCCGGTTGAGCGTTGATAGCCTTGGCCAGCGCCAGCACTTCGGCTTCGGTGCGGCAACCGCAACGACCGCCGACCACGCCGTACTCGATCATCACGTTCAGGCGCACGCCGCGCGAGGCGAAAAACGCGCCGAGGTCGGCGACGTTATCCGGGTGATCGACCATGCAGTAGAAATCAAAAGTCGGGTCTGCCAGCAGGTCGGCGATCAGCGCCATGTTCGGCGTGCCGACCAGTTGATTGGCCATCAGCACCCGCCGTACACCATGGGCGTAAGCCGCGCGGGTTTGCGTGGCGCTGGCCAGGGTGATGCCCCAGGCACCGGCGTCCAGTTGGCGACGAAACAGCGCCGGGGTCATGCTGGTTTTACCGTGAGGCGCCAGTTCCGCGCCGCTGTGACTGACGAAGTCCTGCATCCAGCGAATATTGTGTTCCAACGCGTCACGGTGCAGCACCAGTGCCGGCAGACTGACGTCCCGCACCAGGTTGGCGCCGGTCTGGGCGGCGCCCTTTTCCACGGCGGCGGTATTGATGGCAGTAGACATGGTCGATCTCCTCATACACGGCCGCAGGCAGCCGCTGTTATTCGTTGATACGCCGGGCGAGGCTGTTGGCGCTGTCGATCAGCACCCGGCGATAGTCGTTGTAATTGTTCTTCGCATCGGCCCGTGGGGCGACGATGCACAGGGTCGCGATGGCCACGCCGTTCGGGTCTTTGACCGGGGCGGCGAAGCAATGGGTAAAGGTGTCGGCGACGCTGTCGAAGGAAAAGAATCCGTCGATGGCGGCCTGGCGGATCTCCTCGAGAAATTGCTCCAGCGGCAGGCGTTCACCGTCGGGCAGGATGAAGTCGTCGGGGTCGATCAAATCGACGATCTGCTGATCGCTCAGGTGCGCCAGCAGCAGGCGCCCGGAAGCGGTCCAGGGGATCGGCGCGTTTTCGCCGATGTCCGAGGAAATGCGGAAATGCCGCTCACCCTCCTTCATCAATGCCACGGTGTATTTGCGTCCGTTGAGCAGGCACATCTGCGCGGTTTCGCGGGTCTGGCTGACGATTTCCTGCAAGGCGTGATCGGCCTCGCGGGACAGGTCGAAATGACGCAAATGCGCTTGTCCGAGGAAGTACAGCTGACGACCGAGGTAAACGTGACCTTCCTTGCCCACGGGTTCGAGGATGCGCCGCTCCAATAAGGACGCAACCAGTTCGTAGACCGTGGATTTCGGGCTGCCGATGCCGCTGGCGATTTCGTTCGGGCGCAGGGGCTGGCCGATTTCCTTGAGGAAATCGAGGATGTCGAACGCCCGGTCCAGACCGCGAGCCCGGCGCTTGATGGTGTCTTCGGTCATGTCTTCAGGTTCCCATTCAAATTCGCCCGTAGGAGCTGCCGCAGGCTGCGATCTTTTGATCTTGCCCTTGTAACGCTCCCAAAACGCCAAAAGATCGCAGCCTTCGGCAGCTCCTACAAGGGCCAATCAGCCGCGCCCTCGGTTCAGGCCTTTTTCTTG
The DNA here is from genome assembly GCF_059506005.1 of Pseudomonas sp. Pseusp18. Taxonomy (NCBI): domain Bacteria; kingdom Pseudomonadati; phylum Pseudomonadota; class Gammaproteobacteria; order Pseudomonadales; family Pseudomonadaceae; genus Pseudomonas; species Pseudomonas sp. Pseusp18. The sequence continues at coordinate 2,388,698 of NZ_CP169240.1, read as the reverse complement.
TACGCAATGCAATCAATCTCGACCTTGCAATCGACCATCATGTTCGCCTGCACGCAGGCCCGGGCCGGGGCGTGTTCGCTTTTGAAGTACTCGGAAAACACCTTGTTGAAACTCCAGAAATCCCGCGGGTCTTCCAGCCACACGCCCGTGCGCACCACATCTTCGAGCCCGTAACCGGCCTCTTGCAGAATCGCGATCAGGTTTTTCATGGTCTGGTGAGTCTGCTCGACAATCCCGCCCACGATGATTTCACCATCCACCGCCGGCACTTGGCCGGACACGTGCAGCCAGCCATCGGCTTCGACGGCGCGGGCAAAAGGACGGGGCTGGCCGCCACCGGCGGTGCTACCGGTGCCGTAACGAGTAATGCTCATGGGTGTTTCTCCTGATTAAAAAATGAAGGCTTAAAAGCGGGTGCTCTTGAGAAACTCCGCCAGTCGCGGCGACTGCGGGCGCTCGAACAATTCCTTGGGCGGCCCCTGCTCTTCGATCCGCCCCTGATTCATGAATACGATCTTGTCCGAGACCTCGAAGGCAAAGCGCATTTCGTGGGTCACCAGCAGCATGGTCATGCCATCTTCGGCCAGGCCCTTGATCACGTTCAGCACTTCGCCCACCAGTTCCGGATCGAGGGCCGAGGTGACTTCATCGAACAGCATCAAACTCGGGTTCATCGCAATCGCCCGGGCAATCGCCACGCGCTGTTGCTGACCACCGGACAACTGACCGGGGTAATGATCGCGGCGTTCCAGCAGGCCAACCCGCTCCAGCCATTTTTCCGCCAGCGCCACCGCCTCATCCTTGTGCAGCTTTTTCACCTTGAGTAAACCGAGGGTAACGTTCTGCAATGCTGTCAGGTGCGGGAACAGATTGAATTGCTGGAAGGCCATGCCGGTCATGGCGCGATGGCGGGCGATGACTTTTTCCGGGTGACGCACGCGCTTGCCGTTGACCTCGTCATAGCCGATGGATTCACCGTCGAGCAGAATCTGCCCGCCCTGGAACTCCTCGAGCATGTTCACGCAGCGCAACAGCGTGGTCTTGCCCGAGCCGCTGGAGCCGATCAGCGTGACCACATTGCCGCGCTGCATGGTCAGGTCGACGCCCTTGAGCACTTCGAGCTGGCCGTATTGTTTGTGCAGGCCGCGGATGTCCAGCAGCGCTTGGTTCTGGGTCGAAACTTGAGCTTGTGTCATGGCAAGGCCACCCGCTTTTCAATGTGCCGGCCGAGTAATTCGATGGCGTAGTTGATGACGAAAAACAGCAATCCGGCGAACAGGTAAAACTCCAGGGTCATGAAGGTCCGGGCGATGATCTGTTGAGTGCTGAGCAGCAGCTCGGCGACGCCGATCACCGACAACAAGGTCGACGCCTTGACGATCTCGGTGGACGAGTTGACCCAGGTCGGCAAAATCTGCCGCAACGCCTGGGGTAACAACACATAGCCCAGCGCCTGGTAAAACGTCAGGCCGATGGCCTTGCTCGCTTCCATCTGGCCGCTGGGCAGCGCTTGCAACGCACCGCGCACGATCTCGGCGACATGGGAACCGCAAAACAGCGTCAGGCCCAAAGTGCCTGCCCCGAAGGCGCTGATCTGCCAGCCCAGTGCCGGCGCCATGTAGAAGCAGGCCAGTACCAATACAAACACCGGCGTGCCGCGAATGATGTCGACGTAGAACCGGAACGGCGCGCGCATCCAGAACGTGCCGTAGGTGAGTACCAGGCCGGCGACGATGCCGACCAGCGTGCCCAGCAAAATCGCCAGGCCCGAGCACTGCACACTGGTCAGGAAGCCCTGCCACAGGACATCCCGGGCCACCCATAACTCATGCAACCAACTGGGGGATTCGTACATGGGGCCTCCTAACGGCGAATCGCCAGACGCTGTTCGAGGTAACGCAGCATCATGGCAATGAGGTAACAGGCCGCAACATAGAGCGCTGTGGTCACCAGCCAGGTTTCAATCACCCGGTAGCTCTCGACATTGATCTTGCGCGCATAATAGGTCAGCTCCGGCACGGCAATCGCCGCCGCCAGCGAGGTGTCCTTGAACAGCGAAATGAAGTTGTTCGACAGCGCCGGCAACACATTGCGCAGCATCACCGGCACGGTGACGTACGCCTTGACCTGCCACTCGCCCAAGCCGATCGCCAACCCGGCTTCACGCAGCCCCTTGGGAATGCTCAACAGCCCCCCACGAAACACTTCGGTCAGGTACGCCCCGGCATACAGCGACAGGGTGATGATGAACGAGGGGATCTTGTCCAGACGAATCCCCAGGCTCGGCAGCGCGAAGTAGATCAACAGAATCAACACCAGAATCGGCGTATTACGGATCACCGTCACATACACCGACGCCAGCCCCCGCAATGCGCGGTGCTTCGACAGCAAAGCAAACGCCATCAGCAGGCCGATCACGCAGCCGATGGCGATCGACACCAGCGCCAGCTCAAGGCCCAGGCCGAGCCCCGCCAGCAAGGTGTCGAAGTCGCGCCACACGGCGGCAAAATTCAACTGATAGTTCATGGTCAGCAGTACCTTGAGCGGGGCGATTTATCACCGCCCCGCTCTCACGGGATCATTTGAATTCGACTGGGAAACCGATTGCAGGAGTCGGCAGGTCGACACCGAACCATTGTTTGAAGGAGGCTGCGTACGTCGGGAATTCAACGCCGGTCATGCCTTCATGCAGCACGGTGTTGACGAAGTTCAGCCAGTCCTGATCGCCGCGTTTGACCGCACAGGCGTAGGTTTGCGGGCTCCAGGCGTAGGTCGGGCTGCGATAACGGCCAGGGTTCTGCACCATCAGGTATTTCACCGACGACTGATCGGTGGCAGCCGCGTCGGCACGGCCGGAGTTCACCGCCTGATACATCAGATCCACGCTGTCGTACTGATCGACTTTGGCCTTGGGCAGCGCCTGATGCACCAGTTCTTCGGCGTACACGTTCTGCAGCACTGCCACGGTCACACCGTCTGCGGCGGCCTTGAGGTCTTCGATTTCCTTGTACTTGCTGTTGGCCGGCAGCAACAGGCCAACACCTTCGCGGTAGTACGGCAGCGTGAACGCGACCTGTTGGGCCCGGCTGGCGGTCACGGTGATGAACTGGCAACTCATATCGACCTTGTCGGTCAGCAGGTTCGGAATCCGCGCATCGGACGACTGCACGACGAACTCGACCTTGCTCGGATCGTTGAACAACCCCTTGGCCACCATCCGCGCGATATCGATATCAAAACCCTGCAACTTGCCGTCCGCTCCCTGGAAGTGCCACGGCGCATTGGTACTGCCCGTGCCCACGATCAATTTGCCACGGGCCAGTACGCTGTCGAGCTTGCTGTCTGCCGCTTGAGCGACACCCACGGCAGCGGCCGAAGCCGCGAGAACGAAAACACACGCTTTAAACAAGGAAAGTCGGCGATGCATGGCAAGCACTCCAGGGCTGTGTTTATTCCGCTATACCGGAACTTGGTATGTAACAACGGAATAGACAGCAGAAAGTGTGCCACAGGTTGTGGGCGGAATCTCGGGGGATTGAAAAGTGATTTGAATCAAATGGATGCACACAGGTGCGAAGAAGGTGTTACGAAATGAGCGACTGAATGAGCGCTACCGTTGGCTACAGGCTGTGTGTGGTTGAGCCACATTGCAGTGCATTGCAGGTCAAAAAGAAGCAGAGCGCACCTGTAATTTCTGACAGTAGACCCACCCGCTCGCCTCCTTTAACGTCAACAGGCCTTCGATAGCCTTTGAAAAGGAGATTTCAATGCGTTCGATTTCCACCCAGCTATTGGATCCGGCCTACCGCAAAGCGCTCAACACCTGGCGCCCGGTGATTCTGTATTTCGGCACCGACCACTGTCCCGCCTGCGAATGGGCCGAGCCGGTTTTCCGTGAAATTGCCGAGCGGTACAAAGATCACGCGTGCATCTATGTGCTGGATACGAGCAAGTCCCCTCGGCATCCAAAAGTCACCGGCACACCGACGGTGCTGTTCTACAAGGAGGGGAAGCTGTTGAAGAAGCTCAAGGGCATTGGAGCCCCGGAAACCCTGGAAGAAAACTTCAAAAAACACATCGGCAAGCTCAGGCCCAAGCAGGTTGCCCGCAAACCTCGCCGGGACTTGCAATGGTTGCAGAAGACCCTCAGCAGATTATGCACTGCGCCCCGGGCTCGGGAGCTGTTGAACTTGCGTTTGATGAGTGCTGTTTGAGCCGTCAGATCAAAAGATCGCAGCCTGCGGCAGCTCCTACTGGCGTACGCCGATCTCCCGTAGGAGCTGCCGCAGGCTGCGATCTTTTGGAATTCACCCGACTCCTGATTCGATCAACATACCGCGCCACCGCTACTGCTTGAGCGATGCCAATACCCGCTCGGCATTCGCACCGCACCCCATGCCCTCGGGTCGCGCCTGGATGCTCTCGATCACTTCCAGCAACCGCGCCTTGCTCTGGGCCAGGTGCAGTTGCATCTCTTCGATCTGCTCGACCTTGCGCTCAAGACCCGCCACCAGTTCGTCGTGCTTGAACTCCCCCGTCGCGGCATCCGGTAACAGCAGCTTCAGCTCTTCCAGGCTGAAACCGGCCTGTTGGGCGCATTGGATGATTTTCAGGGTTTGCAGTATTTGCGGCGGATAACGCCGATAACCGTTGGTCTGACGCTCGACCTGACGGATCAGCCCCTGGGCCTCGTAAAACCGAATGCGCGAAGCGTTTAACCCGCTCAGTTGCGCCAACTCACCAATCTTCATCACGGCCTCATTTGCACGCTTGACATTAAAGTTAACTTTAAGCTTAGCCTCTACTCATCACTGATGAGGAGTCAAGTATGTCGCCCTTCCAAACATTGAATTTGCCCAACGGCCAGACCATCGGTAATCGCATCGCCAAAGCCGCGATGGAAGAGAACCTCGCCGATACCGGGCAGGCACCTTCCGGCGAGTTGTTTCGGTTGTATCAAGCCTGGGCTGACGGTGAGGCCGGGCTGTTGCTGACCGGCAATGTGATGATCGACCGCCGTGCCATGACCGGCCCCGGTGGCGTGGTGCTGGAAGACGAGCGACACCTGGAACGCTTTCGTCAGTGGGCAACCATCGGCCGGGCCAGTGGCGCGCAGTTCTGGATGCAACTCAATCATCCCGGGCGCCAGACCATGGCCAACCTCGGCCAGCAGGCCTTGGCCCCCTCGGCGGTAGCGCTGGACCTGGGCGGGTTTTCGAAGATGTTTGCCGAGCCCAAACCGATGGGCGAGGACGACATTGCAGAAGTCATTCAACGCTTCGCCACCAGCGCCGCCCTGGCGGAAAAGGCCGGTTTCACCGGGGTGCAGATTCATGCCGCGCACGGTTATCTGCTCAGCCAGTTTCTGTCGCCGTTGACCAATCGCCGCACCGACCGCTGGGGGGGCTCTCTGGAAAACCGTGCGCGTTTGCTGCTGGAAGTGCTCGGCGCTGTTCGCAAGTCGGTGTCGCCGCAGTTTTGCGTGGCGGTGAAGCTCAATTCCGCGGACTTCCAGCGCGGCGGTTTCGACGCCGATGACGCCCGGCAAGTGATCCAGTGGCTCAACGAGCAACAGATCGATTTGCTCGAGCTCTCCGGCGGCAGCTACGAAGCACCGGCCATGCAAGGCGAGGCTCGCGACGGTCGGACCCTGGCGCGAGAAGCGTACTTTCTGGAAATGGCCAGCGAACTGGCCGGTGTGGCGCACATGCCAGTGATGGTGACAGGGGGAATTCGTCGGCTGGCAATCGTCGAACAGGTGCTCGACAGTGGCGTCGCCATGGCCGGTATCGGCACGGCACTGGCCATCGAACCGCAGCTGGTCAAACGCTGGCGTGAAGGCCAGAACAGCCACCCGCAGTTGCCACCGATTCGCTGGAAACGCAAAGCCCTGGCGTCGCTGGCGAACATGGCCGTGGTGAAGTTTCAGCTCCATCGATTAAGCCGCGGGCGCACGCCCAGGCCGCAGGTTTCGGCGGTATGGGCATTGATCCTCGACCGGTTGTACATCGCCCGGCGTACCCGCCAGTACCGCCAGGCAATGGGCAAATAACCGAAGAAACCTGTGGGGGCCATTGTGGCGAGGGGGCTTGCCCCCGTTCGATTGCGAAGCGATCGTAAACCCAGTCACCGTCTTCGGATTCAAGATCGTAGCGACTGGTTTTAGGGGCGCTTCGCACCCCAACGGGGGCAAGCCCCCTCGCCACAAAGAATCTCCCACAGGGAATCGCCAGCGTGTTTATCGTCCGGAAAAGCGCAGCCGCGATAACATCCGCAGGTCGCCCTCGCGGTAATAGTCATCGGTCCAGCTGTCATCCGCCGCCAACGGCCGGACCTGCTTGAGTTGCAGTTTCTTTGCAAAGTAGCGGAACCGGTAATGCTCGTAGAAGCGCAGTAGTTCCAGCCCGTAACGGTCGGCCAGGTCGGTGTCGCCACGGATGATCAGGTAGTTCTCGTCGTTGCCATTGCTGGCTGCGTCACTGAGGTTGTGGCTGCCGCTGATGATGGTCGGTGAGTCGCTGGTGAAGTCGACGACGATGGCTTTGGTGTGCACCAGCAGGTTGCCCTTCTGGCCTTTCATGTTTTCCTTGAGCCAGCCTTCAAGGCCGGTGTTGAGCAACGCGGTGGCGGCGAATTCAGCGGTGCGGTCGGCGTGGAAACCGGTGATGCTGCTGACCGTGTTTTGCAGGCCGTAACGCAATATGTCGTCGTGGGGTTGGCCGAGCAGCGCGTTGAGTATTTTGTCCGGCAAGGTGAATGCCGTGACAAACAGCAGGTCTTTTTTGGCGGCGTTGATGATCTTGATGAACTCACTCAAGTCGCCCTCGCCTGAGCGCGGTGAAAAGCCGGCGAACAGCGGCTGGTCAGGCTGCATCGGATTGTGTTCCGTGAGCCAGTCCCGCGTGGCGCCGACGTCCGCCGGCGTGGCCCAGACCTGCTCGAAGGTTTGCAGGTAAGTGGCGCCGATCCGAGCGTCGTCCAGCACATGCACGACATTGGCCTGACGGTAGACGCCGTTGGCAGTGAAGTTGGTACTGCCGCAGAGTACCGCTTCGGGCTGATGCTGCCCCGCCGCATCGAGCCGGCTCAGGACCATGAACTTATCGTGAAAGATATTGTGGGTGACTCGCCCGCGCTTGTTCGCCGCCGGGATTTTTTCCAGGCTGGCTTCGTTCAGCGCCGTGGTGTCTTCGCCAGGTTGGGCGTGGTACAGGACCCGAACCTTTACGCCACGCTCGAAGGCGGCGTTCACCGCATCGACGATCGCCTGCAGCTGGTATTCATAGATCGCGATGTCCAGCGCCCAGTGGCCATCCACGGCACGTTCGATAAACCCGAGCAGGCGTGCGAGCAGACCATTTTCCAGCCATTGCCGTGGCGCGTCGGGCCATTCTTCGATGGGCAGTGTCTTGTTGACGCTGAGCAGCGCATCGAGGTCGGCGAATTTGCGCTGGAACGCCTGACTGGCAGCCACTGCCCGGTTGAAAATCACGTTCTGCCCCTTGGGCAGGCCATTGTCCGTGGTGACCGTCACTTCCAGGCTTTCACCCAACTGTGGCGCATCGGCAGTGCCATAGGCCAGGTGAACCCGATAATGGATCGTCACACCCGGATTGACCGCGTAATCGGCCCAGCGAAATTTCTGCAAAGGCGCGGCATCGCTGGGGGTGGCGTGAAACTGGGGGAACGTATGATCCTTGCCGGGAAAGGTCAGGCTGTTGAACAGAAACAGCCAGGGTTTGTCGCCTTGCTGTTTTTCGATGGCAAACCCCAGCAGGCCTTTACGGCGGGGTTCGGCCAGGTCGATGGCCAGCAGCACACCGTTGGTGCCGGCGTAGGCTTTGACGCGGAAATCGTCCTGATCGTTGCGGGCTAGAACGCGCATGGGTCACTCCTGTGATGGGTTTGCTTACAGAGCATAGGGCAGCGATGCGATGGGGCCAGCACTGTCAGCACAAAACTCAACCTGAAATCAGCTCATCGATATGTCGATAATCAACCTGTAACTGCGCTGCCAACACCTTTGCCCGCCCGAGCCGAATCGGCCCGCGCTCGATGTCGATCAGCAACCCCGGGCAATCCAGCGTCGGCAATGTCGACCATTCCTTCAACCGTCCATCTGTCACTAGCAACAGCCGCTGCTGCTCGGCCGGAAAACGCTTTTGCCGTGCCGCCAGCCAGTGCCCTGCCTCGCCCAGCGCCGCCAGCATCGGCGTCCCGCCGCCGGCGCCCAATCCCTCGAGCCAATCGCGTAAGCCCGCAGAAGCTTTCAACCCCTGCACCTGCCACTTCGGCAAGTGACCGCTGGCGGTCAGCAAAGCCATACGTGCGCGCTGTCGATAGGCATCGTCGAACAGTTGTGCCAGCAAGCCCTTGGCATCGCTCAACGCCTGATGGCGCCGGGTCGAGGCCGAGGCATCGACGATCACCAGCCACAGTTCATGCGGGGTGCGGGTCCGCAGATGGAACAATAGATCATCGCGTTGATGCGGTCGGCCGTTGAGCAAGGTGCCGGGCCAGTTGACCGATCCGCTGGGGGCGGCGTGACGCTTGCCCTGTTTACCGTGATCCAGCCGGCCTGCGCGGGGTCTGGCATTCGCCCCCGCGTCTGATCGAGGGCGAATGCCTAGGGCTTTTTTGGCCAGCTCGGCACTTCACGTCGAGCACCGACCGGCAGCGCCTGGGCGGGCATTTCGCCCCACTGGCCCTGACCTTCGTTCGGGTTGGGGGTTTGCGCAGGGGATTGCTGTGGCGCTTGGGAATGTTGCGGCGCAGAGGTCGAATGCTCCCGACGACGATGACGCAAGGCAAATTCGGCGACCGCGTCGATATCTTCTTCGGCAATGGCGTTCGCGCCACGCCAGGCAGCATGTGCCCGCGCCGCGCGCAGCCAGACCAGATCGGCCCGCAAGCCGTCGACGCCGGCAGCAAAGCAGCGCTCGGTGATCTGCGCCAATGCGGCATCGTCGAGAGGGATACTCGCCAGGGCCGCACGCGCCTTCTGGCAACGCTCGCGCAGTGTATGTTGCTGACTTTCCCACTCGGCGCAGAACCCTTGCGGATCGCTGTCGAAATCCAGTCGACGACGGATGATCTGGCCGCGCTCGGTGGGTGCGGTATGGCCGCTGAGGGCGACGTTCAGACCAAAGCGGTCGAGCAGTTGCGGGCGCAGTTCGCCCTCTTCCGGGTTCATGGTGCCGATCAGCACAAACTTCGCCGAATGCCGATGGGAAATCCCGTCACGCTCGATCAGGTTGGTGCCGCTGGCGGCCACGTCGAGCAGCAGGTCCACGAGGTGATCGGGCAGCAAGTTCACTTCATCGACGTAGAGCACACCGCCGTCGGCCTTGGCCAATACACCCGGAGAAAACTGTGCGCGCCCTTCGCTCAAGGCCGCGTCGAGATCGAGGGTGCCGACCAGCCGTTCTTCGGTGGCGCCCAAGGGCAAGGTGACGAATTGACCACTGGCCAGCAGGTCCGCCAAGCCTCGGGCCAGGGTCGACTTGGCCATGCCGCGCGGGCCTTCGATCAGCACACCACCGATTTTCGGGTCGATGGCGGTCAGGTACAGGGCGAGCTTCAAGTCATCGGCGCCGACCACGGCGGAGAGCGGGAAATGGGGGGTGTCGGTCATGTCGGGTCTCGCTTGTGGTCAGAGATTACATTGTGGCGAGGGGGCTTGTCGGAACGCCGCATCGCCCCGTTCGGCTGCGAAGCAGTCGTAAAACCGGGCAACTCGGTGTAAACAGAGGCAAAAGCGGGGGCCGCTTCGCGACCCAACGGGGGCAAGCCCCCTCGCCACAGCCCCCTTCGCCACAAATTTCCTTTGCTCACCGGCTAACTGTCTTCTTCTATATCCAGCAACAAATTCTCCAGCGCCTCGCGGTATTCACCCGGTTCCTGCCACATCCCCCGTTGCTGCGCTTCGAGCAGGCGCTCGGTCATATCGCGCAAGGCGTGGGGATTGTGTTCGCGAACAAACTCCCGGGTCGCCGGATCAAGCAAATAGGCGTCCGCCAGCAACGCATACTGGTGATCGTCGATCAGCCGCGTGGTGGCGTCGAACGCAAACAGGTTATCGACCGTCGCCGCCAGTTCGAACGCGCCTTTATAGCCATGACGCTTGACCCCGTCGATCCATTTCGGATTGGCCGCCCGGGAACGGATCACCCGGTTCAGCTCTTCCTTCAATGTGCGGACCTTCGGCAAGTCCGGCTGACTGTGGTCACCGTGATAACTCGCCGCCGCTGCACCGCTAAGGCTTTCGACGGCCGCCAGCATGCCGCCCTGGAACTGGTAATAGTCGTTGGAATCGAGCAAGTCGTGCTCGCGGTTGTCCTGGTTTTGCAGCACGGCCTGCACCTGGCTCAGACGCTGGGCGAACTGTTCGCGGGCGGCGGTGCCTTCATCGGAGCCGCCGTAAGCGTAGCCGCCCCAGTTCAGGTAAACCTCGGCCAGGTCTTCGCGGCTTTGCCACAAACGACCGTCGATGGCGCCCTGCACGCCGGCACCGTAAGCACCCGGTTTGGCCCCGAAGATCCGCCAGCCGGCCTGCCGCCTGGCCGCCTCTTCATCCAGACCGGACGTCAACAACGCTTCGCGCTCGGCACGAACCTTGGCCGCCAACGGGTTGAGATCGTCCGGCTCATCCAGCGCGGCGACCGCTTGCACGGCGGCGTCGAACAGCCGGATCAGGTTGGCAAAGGCATCGCGGAAGAATCCGGAGACGCGCAAGGTCACGTCCACCCGCGGCCGGTCCAGCAGGCTCAACGGCAGAATCTCGAAGTCGTCGACCCGCTGACTGCCCGTCGCCCATACCGGCCGCACGCCCATCAAGGCCATGGCCTGGGCAATGTCGTCGCCGCCGGTGCGCATGGTCGCGGTGCCCCAGACCGACAGGCCGAGCTGACGCAAGTGATCGCCGTGATCCTGCAAGTGCCGTTCAAGAATCAGGTTCGCGGATTGAAAACCGATGCGCCACGCCGTGGTGGTCGGCAGGTTGCGCACGTCCACCGAATAGAAGTTGCGCCCGGTGGGCAACACGTCCAGCCGTCCGCGACTCGGTGCACCGCTCGGCCCGGCCGGGACGAATCGACCGCTTAGGGCGTCCAGCAGGCCACGCATTTCCGCCGGACCGCAGGCGTCCAGGCGTGGCGCAACCACCTCGCGCAAACTGTCGATGATCGCGCTCACTTCGGACCAATCTGCCTCCTGTGGGAGCGGGTCTAGGTGGTGAGGGGCCTTGTGGCGAGGGGGCTTGCCCCCGTTGGACTGCGCAGCAGTCCCGTTTTTTGGGGCCGCTTCGCGACCTAACGGGGGCAAGCCCCCTCGCCACAAAGGTTCGCTCCCACACGGGCCAGGCTCGGCATTCAACGTCTGCGAAATTAGTTGCGCGGCGAACAGTTCCAGACGCTCACGGGTGTCTCCCGCTGTGCGCCACAACTCATCGCTGACCGCTTGCAATGCATTCGGCCGAGGGCCGTTCCAGGGCTCGGCCAACACGCAATCCAGTGGATCGAAGCCCAACTCGAACGCTTTGGCCAGCGCCCGCAACAAACTCGATTGCGCGCCACGGCCGTCGCCGCGAGGAATGCGCAGCAAGGCCAATAAGGTGTCGATGCGCAATTGCCCGGTCGGCGACTCGCCAAACACGTGCAGGCCATCGCGGATCTGCGATTCCTTCAAGTCACACAGGTAAGTGTCCAGGCGCGGCAACCAGATCGCCGCGTCGGCATCGCTGTCGAGCTTCTCGTCCAGTTGCAGTTCGCGATCAATGTGCGTGTCGCGCACCAGTTGCAGAATGTCGCGTTGCAGTTCCCGGGCGCGGCGTGGATCGAGCAACTGCGCTTCGTAATACTCGTCAGCCAACAACTCAAGGTTGCGCAGTGGGCCGTAGGTTTCGGCGCGGGTCAGCGGTGGCATCAGGTGATCGATGATCACCGCTTGCGTGCGGCGCTTGGCCTGGGCGCCCTCGCCCGGGTCGTTGACGATGAACGGATAGATGTTCGGCAGCGGTCCGAGCAGCGCGTCGGGCCAGCAGTTTTCAGATAACCCGACGCCCTTGCCCGGCAGCCATTCGAGGTTGCCGTGCTTGCCGACGTGGATCACGCCGTGGGCGCCGTAGGTGTTGCGCAACCAGAAGTAGAACGCCAGATAACCGTGGGGCGGCACCAGGTCCGGGTCGTGATAGACCGCGCTCGGGTCAACCTGATAACCCCGGGCCGGTTGAATGCCGACGAAGGTCAGGCCGAAGCGCAACCCGGCAATCATCATTCGCCCGCCACGGAACATCGGATCGTTTTCAGGCGAGCCCCAACGTTGCAGCACCGCCTCGCGATTGGCTTCGGGCAGCGCGTTGAACATCAAAAAGTAATCGTCCAGCGCCAGGCTTTGCTGACACGGGCGCTGATCGATAGTGTCCAGGTCATTGCTGACGCCACCGAGCAGTTGCTGGATCAGCGCGGTGCCGCTGTCCGGCAACTCGGCCGGCAACGGATAACCTTCTTGATGCAGTGCACGCAGGATGTTCAGCGCCGCGGCGGGTGTGTCGAGACCGACGCCATTGCCGATGCGTCCATCGCGAGTCGGGTAGTTGGCGAGGATCAGGGCAATGCGTTTTTCACTGTTGGGCAGCCGCGCCAGATCAATCCAGCGCCGCGCCAGTTCAGCGACAAAATCCATGCGTTCAGGCTGCGGTCGATAGCAAACCACATCGGACTGACTGCGCTCGCTGCGCCACGCCAGATCCTTGAAGCTGATCGGCCGACTGATGATTCGCCCGTCCAGCTCCGGCAGTGCAATGTGCATCGCCAAGTCACGGGGACCGAGGCCTTGCTCGCTGGCAAGCCAGCCGGGCTCGTTGTCCTGGGCGCAGATCGCCTGAATCACCGGAATGTTGCGACGAAACGGCCGCAGGTGCGGCGCTTCAGGGCTGGACTGGGCGAAACCGGTGGTATTCAGAATCACCCCCGCCTCGACTTCGTCCAGCCAGTCCTCGACCACCGCCAGGCAGCCGGGCTCTTTCAGACTGGCCAGCGCAATCGGTAACGGGTTGAGCCCCGCCGCCTGCAAACGCTGGCAGAAAACATCGATGAAACCGGTGTTCGCCGCCTGCAAGTGCGAGCGGTAAAACAGCACCGCCGCCACTGGCTGATCGACCTGCCAATCGGCTTGCCAATCCTGAAGGTGCGCGGGGCTTTTTTGTGGGTGGTAGATCGCGGTGCGTGGCAGGGTTTGCGGCTCGGACCATGGATAGTCGCGGCCCAGCCAGCGACTGGCGAGGCAGCGAAACAGGTCGAGCGCATTGGCCATGCCGCCCTGACGCAGGAAGTGCCAGAGCCGGTCGCGGTCTTCGGGGATCACGGTGCTCAGATCGCTGAGTTCCGGGTCCGGGCGATCGTCGCCCGGCACCAGAATCAACTGCACACCGCGCTGGGACAATTCCACCAGACGCTCGATGCCGTAACGCCAATAGGCGATGCCGCCGTGCAGTGAGATCAGAATCACCTTGGCGTGGCGCAACACCTCATCAACGTAGAGATCCACCGAGGCGTGATTCTGCACCTGCATCGGGTTAGCCAGACGCAGGCTCGGGTAATCGTCGGGCAGCTGCTGCGCCGCCTCGGCGAGCAACGCCAGACTGGAATCGCCGCTGCACAGGATCACCAGCTCGGCGGGGGTTTGTCCAAGGTCGGCAATGTTGTCATCCGACACGAAACCGCCGGGCTGGGTCCTGAGCAGGTGCATGGGTTAAACGCTGAGCGCAGCGCGCAATTGCGCTTCGAGTTGAACGGCGTCCAGCGCCTGACCGATCAACACCAGACGGGTGGTGCGCGCTTCCTCGGCGCCCCACTGACGGTCGAAGTGCTTGTCGAAACGCGTGCCCACGCCCTGAATCAGCAGGCGCATCGGCTTGTTCGGCACCGCTGCGAAACCTTTGACCCGCAGGATGCCGTGCTGCACCACCAGTTGTGTCAGCGCGTCCATCAACAGGCTTTCGTCGGCTTGTGGCAGTTCGATGGAGATGGAGTCAAACGCGTCATGGTCGTGATCATGATCGTCTTCACCTTCATGGTGATGATCGTGATGGCTGTGGCGGCTGTCGATGTGTTCTTCGGAACCGGCGCCGAGGCCGATCAACACGTCCAGTGGCAGGCGACCGCTGCTGGCTTCAATGACTTTCACCGCCGGCGGCAGCTCTTCGGCGACTTCCAGGCGCACGCGGGCCAGGTCCGTGGCGCTGATCAGGTCGGCCTTGTTGAGAATCACCAGGTCGGCGCTGGCCAGTTGGTCGGCGAACAGTTCGTGCAGTGGCGACTCGTGGTCCAGGTTCGGATCGAGTTTGCGCTGGGCGTCCACTTGATCCGGGAACGCCGCGAAGGTGCCGGCGGCCACGGCTGGGCTGTCGACCACGGTGATCACCGCGTCAACGGTGCAGGCACTGCGGATTTCCGGCCACTGGAAGGCTTGAACCAAAGGCTTTGGCAGGGCCAGGCCCGAGGTTTCGATGAGGATGTGGTCGAGGTCGCCGCGACGCGCAACGAGTTCGCGCATCACCGGGAAGAATTCTTCCTGGACGGTGCAGCACAGGCAGCCGTTGGCCAGTTCGTAGACGCGGCCGCTGGCCTCTTCTTCGGTGCAGCCGATTGAGCACTGCTTGAGGATCTCGCCGTCGATGCCCAGCTCGCCGAACTCGTTGACGATCACCGCGATGCGACGACCCTGGGCGTTGTCGAGCATGTGCCGCAGCAAGGTGGTTTTGCCCGAGCCGAGGAAGCCGGTAACGATGGTGACGGGGAGTTTGGCCAGTGTTTTCATCGGATGCCCTTTGGCAAGGTGGCGGGCATACGGGACGACAACCGGCACGCGGGGGCGCATGCCTGAAGAGTTCGCCACCGGATCACCCCGCCCGGTTGAAAGTGAGAATCTGTGTCGAGGCAGGTCTCCTGGCTGACGGTGTGCCGGGCGAGTCAGCCTGGCATTCGCTGCGCCTTCCCGCGAGCCCGTTGCACAGGGTTTGCAGTGGCGTGGCAGCGAACATCACCGTTCACAGTTGCGGGGGCAGCCGCGGCATCGACCGCGTTCCCTTCTTAGCTTCGGCAGACGCCGAAGAACCTCGAAAGCGCAAGGCTACGCATCGTGTGGGGGCGGGTCAATGTCTTGTCGGAGAATGCGATCGCCACAGGTATTGGGTGTCAGTTGAGAACCCATGCCAATTGACTCCCCGCACCCGCCCATGCTCTCCTACACGCCTTGTTACGGGTGCCCTTCACAGGGTGAAACGGGAAACCGGTGAATCATGTGCTTTACTCTAAAGCCATGTCAGTCCGGTGCTGCCCCCGCAACGGTAAGCGAGTGAAGCGTCAGATCCACTGTGCCGGTCATACGGCATGGGAAGGTGATGCTTGCAGGTTCAGGCGTTAGCCCTGCCCCTCGCGAGCCCGGAGACCGGCCCGCAACACAAAGTGACTTTTACGTTCACTGAATAACAAACCCGCGGTGGGCGGGCGCTGTTCGAAATCTCTGCGAGCCCTTGGCGTGCGGAGGTTTTCATGCGCTCTATTCACCCGCTGACAGACCAGAGGGAAGCGCCATGTCGATCATCAGCAGCACCGGCCACGCAACGGCCAGCACCACCACAACCCTGACTCAACGCCTGACCGCTGCCGTGTGTGCGTCGATCCTTGGCGCGTGCCTTGTGTATTTCGCCGGTTTCTCGCACATCGAAGCGGTGCACAACGCCGCGCACGATACCCGTCACAGCTCCGCCTTTCCGTGCCATTGAGACCTGCTGAGATGATCAAGCGTATTGCGCAAACCGCAGGTTTCACCGGGCTGCTGGCCGCCCTGCTATTGACCCTGCTGCAAAGCTTCTGGGTCGCCCCGCTGATTTTGCAGGCCGAGACCTATGAAAAATCCGAGCCGGCCGCTGTTGAAATCCACGAGCACGCCGCGGGCGCAGTCGCTCATACCCACGATGCCGAAGCCTGGGAACCGGAAGACGGTTGGCAGCGCGTGCTGTCCACTACCGGCGGCAACCTGGTGGTGGCAGTCGGTTTCGCCTTGATGCTCGCCGGTCTTTACACCCTGCGCGCACCGACCAAAACCTCTCAGGGCCTGCTCTGGGGCCTGGCCGGTTATGCGACATTCGTGCTGGCTCCGACTCTCGGCCTGCCACCTGAGCTGCCGGGCACTGCCGCGGCTGATCTGGCGCAACGGCAAATCTGGTGGATCGGCACTGCCGCGTCCACGGCAGTCGGCATCGCGTTGATCGTGTTCAGCCGTCACTGGCTGATGAAAGTCCTTGGCGTGGCGATCCTGGCCGTGCCGCATGTAATTGGCGCACCACAACCGGAAGTCCATTCAATGCTGGCGCCGGAAGCCCTGGAAGCTCAATTCAAAATCGCTTCGCAGTTGACCAACGTGGCGTTCTGGCTGGCCCTGGGCCTGATCAGCGCCTGGTTGTTCCGCCGCAAAAGCGATGGCCATTACTCCGCATGACTGACGTCAGCGCAGCGCCGACCCTGGTGGTCGGCCTGGGCTGCCAGCGCGGCTGCCCCGTCAGCACGTTGCGGGCGCTGCTCGATCAGGCGCTACAGGCCCATCAAATCGGGCTCAGTGAGATCAAGGCCCTGGCCAGCATCGACCTGAAGCGTGAAGAGCCTGGCCTGATCGAACTGGCCGAACAGCTGGCATTGCCGCTGATGTACTTCAGCAGCGAACAATTGGCGACCTATCAAGCACAACTGAGCCACCACTCGGACATCGCGTTTGAACGCACCGGTTGCTACGGCGTGGCGGAAAGCGCCGCGCTGGCCCTGGCCGAACAATTGGCCCAGGCACCGGCAAAGTTGCTGATTCCACGACAAAAATACGCCCAGGCCACCCTGGCATTGGCCAGCGCCGCGTAAAATCCCCGATAATCCCCGCCCTCGATCATGAGCATTCTTCATCTGAAGCATGTCCAGGCCCTATTTCTGACAGGAAACGACGATGACCGTCTACTTCATTGGCGCCGGCCCCGGCGACCCGGAACTGATCACCGTCAAAGGCCAGCGGCTGATTCGTAGCTGCCCGGTCATCATCTATGCCGGCTCCCTGGTCCCCGCCGCCGTGCTGGAAGGCCACCGGGCCGAACAGGTGGTCAACAGCGCCGAACTGCACCTGGAACATATCGTCGAGCTGATCAAGACCGCCCACGCCAACGGCCAGGACGTGGCCCGGGTGCACTCCGGCGACCCGAGCCTGTACGGCGCGATCGGCGAGCAGATTCGCTACTTGCGTGAACTCGACATCCCTTTCGAAATTGTTCCCGGCGTTACCGCCACCGCCGCCTGCGCGGCCCTTTTGGGTGCCGAACTGACCCTGCCGGACGTGTCACAGAGCGTGATTCTGACCCGTTACGCCGACAAGACCGCGATGCCGGCTGGCGAAGAGCTGGGCAGCCTGGCGCAGCACGGGGCGACCATGGCGATCCACCTGGGGGTCAATCATCTGGAGAAGATCCTTGCCGAACTGCTGCCGCATTACGGCGCCGATTGCCCGATCGCGGTGATTCACCGGGCGACCTGGCCGGATCAGGATTGGGTGGTGGGAACGCTTGCGGACATTGCGCAGAAGGTCCAGGCCAAGGGTTTTCGCCGGACGGCGCTGATTCTGGTGGGTCGAGTGCTGGGCAGCGATCACTTCAGTGAATCGTCGCTGTATCGCGCGGGGCATGCGCACCTATACAGACCCTGAAGCACTTGTGGCGAGGGAGCTTGCTCCCGCTGGACCGCGCAGCGGTCCCAAAATCAGCCAACGCATTCATCACGGGAAAATGCATCGGCTGGATTGCGACTGCTTCGCAGTCGAGCGGGAGCAAGCTCCCTCGCCACAGGTTATCGATCATCCATAAAAAAACGGTGCTCACGGGCACCGTTTTTTATGTCGCAGCGAACACCTTAGTAGTAGGCGTTTTCTTTCTGCGTGTGGTCGGTCACGTCACGAACACCCTTGAGCTCGGGAATACGCTCGAGCAAGGTGCGCTCGATGCCTTCCTTCAGGGTGACGTCTGCCTGGCCGCAGCCCTGGCAACCGCCGCCGAACTTCAGCACGGCGATGCCGTCTTCGACCACATCGATCAGGCTGACCTGACCGCCGTGGCTGGCCAGCCCCGGGTTGATCTCGGTTTGCAGGTAGTAGTTGATGCGCTCGTTGACCGGGCTGTCGGCGTTGACCATCGGTACTTTGGCGTTTGGCGCCTTGATGGTCAGTTGGCCGCCCATGCGGTCGGTGGCGTAGTCGACAACGGCATCGTCCAGGAAGGCTTCGCTGAAGTGGTCGATGTACGCGGTGAAGCTTTTTAGCCCCAGCGCCGTGTCTTCAGGTTTTTCTTCGCCCGGCTTGCAATAGGCAATGCAGGTTTCGGCGTACTGGGTGCCAGGCTGGGTGATAAAGACGCGGATGCCGATACCCGGGGTGTTCTGCTTGGAGAGCAGATCGGCCAGGTAATCATGGGCGGCGTCGGTAATGGTAATAGCGGTCATGGAAACTCCTCGCAGGCTTGGACGCAGTTTACGCCAATCGACGCGCCGCACAAAGTCCTAGTATTTTTGTCGGGAAAGCAGCCATCAGAGATTCTCGTAGCGATTCATGTCCAGCACGCCCTCTTCCACCGGGTCGGTGTCGTGGATGTATCGGCTCAGATCATGGAAATACCGCCAGAACTGCGGATGACTGCGGCGAATACCCCAGCGTTCGACGATTTTTTCGAAACTGGCGGCGTCTTTGGCGTTTTCCATCTCGTCGACAAACGCCGGCACTTGCCCGGCCGGAATGTTGAACATGAAGTTCGGGTAGCTGCTCAGAACACCCGGATAGATCGTCAACGTGTCGAGCCCCGGCTGATAACGCAGCGACTCCCCGAGCAGGAACGCCACGTTGCTGTGGGCGCGGTTGCGCAGCAGGCTGTAGACCTCGCGCTTGCCGCTTGGGGTCTCGATGCGCAACATCGTCGCTTCCGGCAACTGATCGATGACTTTCAAACCGGCGGCCGGGCGCGACGTCAGGCGGCTCAAGGCCTGCTCGGCGTTCTGCAATGCCAGATCGATGTTCGGCCGCGAGCAGTAAGCGCCGTCGCAGCGGTTGATCGGATCGGGCCTGGCATTGAGTTCGCCGTAACGGGACAGCAACTGCAAGGCGAAATCGCGTTTCGGGTCGTTTTCGTCCAGCGTCAACGCCGTCGGCTTGTCGTTATCGATGTCCTCGTAATCCAGCCACATCTTGAACTTGCCGCTGTTCTGGTACCAATCGTCGAGATAGCCGTCCCGTGAGCTGGCCGGCATCAGGCGCAGGAAATTCTGCTCGGCGCCATTGCGGATCAGGTCGAAGTACAGCCGGGTCTGGGCCTGATGGGACACGTTGCCGAACACATCGAAGTTGACCGCCAACTGGTAATAGGTGCGTTCCAGCAACGGGTAATCGAACAGCCACATCGTCTGCGGCACATCGCCGATCAGGCCCTTGGTCACCGAGGCGCTGTCGAAATGCCGAAAGATACTCAGCAGTGCGTTGTCATTGCCGGCCCACAGGGTCGACCAGCTCGGCGCCGGCAAGTCGGCATAGCTGTCCCGGCGCAGGGCCTCATATTCGTTGCGCTTGTTGCGGTAGTCGTGCCACAGGCTCAGGACGCTGCCGACGTCATCGTTCTGCCCCGGCATCGCCAGCAACGGCGTAGCCTGGCCGCGATATTTCGGGTCGGTGATGTAAAGGTCATGCTCCGGGGCCTGGAACAGTGCCCAGAAGTTGTCGCGAATCACGTCGGTGGCGATCTGACCCCGGCAGACCGGACCGCGAATAAAGGTGCGCACGAAGTATTCGGCGTTATCGAGCATGAACTGATAGCGCGCCTGGGCCGGGATCGCTTCGAACGTGGCAAACGGATTGGCCCGCCGCTCCGGCCCGTAGCCCGGTAACGCGTGGACCTGCCAGTTGCCGTTGTAAAACAGGCTCTTGATCCGCGCCATCTTCGCCGCGCTCAGCGGGTAGGTGATGTGGGTCTTGTGCACGATCACGCCTTGCACCGGCCACAGACGGTAATAGACCTGAGTGCCCGGGTCGTCATTCGGACGGCGGGTGTTGATCAGGTCGATGGGCTGCCCCGTCGGCGTGCGCGAACGTACCCACTGAAAGAAATGCCCCGGCTCGCCGTCCTTGAAATAGATATGGGCCAAGAACCAGTGCTCGAACAACCAGCGCCCGACCAGACTCTCCCGGGCACCCGGCGAATTCAACAGGTTTTCCCACTGCACCACTTGCAAGGCTTCCTTGGCGCTGGGCACCAGGCCCTGCTGGTCGATCGGCGCGCCGGAGGCCAGCCAGCGTTGCAGTGTCTGATATTGCTGATCGGTCAGGCCGGTAACCGCCAGTGGCATGCCCTCTTTCGGGTGTGAACTGGCGTAGCCGTCGAACTCCGCCGGCATGGCACACATGTTTTCCCGGTTCAGGCCCAGGACGATGTCTTCCGGTAGCTTGGCATTGGGTTGCAACGGGGTTTTGTGCCCCAGCTCAAGCATCCGCGCCATCAGCGCCGCCTGGCTGCCTTGGGCGTCGAGCACTGAATAGAAGCCCTTTTGCTGCCAGGCACGCTTGCCGAAGGCGTCATAAAACAACCGAGTCGGCGCGGCGGCCTTGCTGCGTTCGCCGTCATAGACCGGCGCCTTCGTCGCACCTCGGGCCGCCCCTTCGCCACTGCCCAGGTTGAGCTGACAGGCGGAGTCGTAGCAGGCATGGCAGGCCACGCACTTTTCGGTGAAGATCGGTTGAATGTCACGAACGTAGGAAATGTCCGGACCTTGCGCAGCGGCGCCCCCGCTTAAAAACAGCATCAATAGGCTGGTGACGACGCGATACGACATATCCCTGGTCCTGATCATGAGAAAACGCCGCGATTCTACCGGTCTGGCCTGCGCACCAACATGAACGATATTCATGCAAAACCGGCACATGCTCCAAAAGCACACAGGTTTGTTATTATCCCGGCCCTTCGTCATGGCCTTACCGAGTAGTCCAAATGTCCGATCGCAGCGTTCGCCTTCAAGCTCTCAAGCACGCCCTCAAAGAGCGCATCCTGATTCTCGACGGCGGCATGGGGACAATGATCCAGAGCTACAAGCTCGAGGAACAGGATTACCGTGGCAAACGCTTCGCCGACTGGCCGAGCGATGTCAAAGGCAATAACGACTTGTTGGTACTGACCCGCCCGGACGTGATTGGCGGCATCGAGAAAGCCTACCTGGATGCCGGCGCCGACATTCTGGAAACCAACACCTTCAACGCCACCCGGATTTCCATGGCCGATTACGGCATGGAAGAACTGGCCTACGAACTGAACGTAGAAGGCGCACGCCTGGCCCGCAAGATTGCCGATGCGAAAACCCTTGAGAACCCGGACAAGCCGCGCTTCGTCGCCGGCGTGCTCGGCCCTACAAGTCGCACCTGCTCGCTGTCGCCTGACGTGAACAACCCCGGCTACCGCAACGTGACCTTCGATGAACTGGTGGAGAACTACACCGAGGCCACCAAAGGCCTGATCGAAGGCGGCGCCGACTTGATCCTGATCGAAACCATTTTCGACACCCTCAACGCCAAAGCGGCGATCTTCGCCGTGCAAGGGGTTTACGAAGAGCTGGGCGTCGAGCTGCCGATCATGATTTCCGGCACCATCACCGACGCCTCTGGCCGTACCCTCTCCGGCCAGACTACCGAAGCGTTCTGGAACTCCGTGGCCCACGCCAAGCCGATCTCCGTCGGCCTGAACTGCGCCCTCGGCGCCCGTGAATTGCGCCCATACCTGGAAGAGCTGTCGAACAAGGCCGGCACCCACGTGTCGGCGCACCCGAACGCCGGCCTGCCGAACGAATTCGGCGAGTACGACGAGCTCCCAGCGGAAACCGCCAAGGTCATCGAAGAGTTCGCCCAAAGCGGCTTCCTCAACATCGTCGGCGGCTGCTGCGGCACCACGCCGGGCCACATCGAAGCCATCGCCAAAGCGGTAGCCGGTTACGCCCCGCGTGAAATTCCGGACATTCCCAAGGCCTGCCGCCTGTCGGGCCTGGAACCGTTCACCATCGATCGCAGTTCGCTGTTCGTCAACGTCGGCGAGCGGACCAACATCACCGGTTCCGCCAAGTTCGCCCGACTGATCCGTGAAGACAACTACACCGAAGCCCTGGAAGTCGCCCTGCAGCAGGTCGAAGCCGGCGCCCAGGTGATCGACATCAACATGGACGAAGGGATGCTCGATTCGAAGAAGGCCATGGTGACCTTCCTCAATCTGATTGCCGGCGAACCGGACATCTCCCGCGTCCCGATCATGATCGACTCCTCCAAGTGGGAAGTAATCGAAGCCGGCCTCAAGTGCATCCAGGGCAAGGGCATCGTCAACTCCATCAGCATGAAGGAAGGTGTCGAGCAGTTCATTCACCACGCCAAACTGTGCAAGCGCTACGGCGCCGCGGTGGTGGTGATGGCCTTCGATGAAGCCGGCCAGGCCGACACCGAAGCGCGCAAGAAAGAAATCTGCAAACGCTCCTACGACATTCTGGTCAACGAAGTCGGCTTCCCGCCGGAAGACATCATCTTCGACCCGAACATCTTCGCCGTGGCCACCGGTATCGAAGAACACAACAACTACGCTGTGGACTTCATCAACGCCTGTGCCTACATCCGCGACGAACTGCCCTACGCCCTGAGCTCCGGCGGTGTGTCCAACGTGTCGTTCTCGTTCCGTGGCAACAACCCGGTGCGCGAGGCGATTCACTCGGTGTTCCTGCTGTATGCAATCCGCAACGGCCTGACCATGGGCATCGTCAACGCCGGCCAACTGGAGATCTACGACCAGATCCCGGTGGAGCTGCGCGACGCCGTTGAAGACGTGATCCTCAACCGTACTCCGGAAGGCACCGACGCCCTCCTCGCCATCGCCGACAAGTACAAGGGCGACGGCAGCGTCAAGGAAGCCGAGACCGAAGAGTGGCGCAACTGGGACGTCAACAAGCGTCTGGAGCATGCGCTGGTCAAGGGCATCACCACGCACATTGTTGAAGATACTGAAGAATCGCGGTTGTCGTTCGCGCGCCCGATCGAAGTCATCGAAGGCCCGTTGATGGCCGGCATGAACATCGTCGGCGACCTGTTCGGCGCCGGCAAAATGTTCCTGCCGCAAGTGGTGAAGTCCGCTCGCGTGATGAAGCAGGCCGTGGCTCACTTGATTCCGTTCATCGAACTGGAAAAAGGCGACAAGCCGGAAGCCAAGGGCAAGATCCTCATGGCCACGGTCAAGGGCGACGTGCACGACATCGGCAAGAACATCGTCGGCGTGGTGCTGGGCTGTAACGGCTATGACATCGTCGACCTCGGCGTGATGGTGCCGGCGGAGAAGATCCTGCAAGTCGCCAAAGACGAGAAGTGCGACATCATCGGCCTGTCCGGCCTGATCACGCCTTCGCTGGACGAAATGGTTCACGTGGCCCGCGAGATGCAGCGTCAGGACTTCTATCTGCCGCTGATGATCGGTGGCGCGACCACCTCCAAAGCGCACACGGCGGTGAAGATCGAACCCAAGTACAGCAACGACGCGGTGATCTACGTCACCGACGCCTCCCGCGCCGTGGGCGTGGCGACGCAGTTGCTGTCCAAGGAACTGAAAGCCGGTTTCGTCGAGAAGACCCGCCTGGAATACATCGACGTTCGCGAGCGCACCGCCAACCGCAGCGCCCGCACCGAGCGCCTGAGCTACCCGGCGGCCATCGCCAAGAAACCGCAGTTCGACTGGGCCAACTATGAGCCGGTCAAACCGACGTTCACCGGCGCCAAGGTGCTGGACAACATCGACCTGAAGGTTTTGGCCGAATACATCGACTGGACACCGTTCTTCATCTCCTGGGACCTGGCCGGCAAGTTCCCGCGCATCCTGCAGGATGAAGTGGTCGGTGAAGCCGCCACCGCGCTGTACGCCGATGCCCAGGAAATGCTTGCCAAGTTGATCGACGAGAAGCTGATCAGCGCCCGTGCGGTGTTCGGTTTCTGGCCGGCCAACCAGGTGCGCGACGATGACATCGAAGTCTATGGCGACGACGGCAAGCCATTGGCCAAGCTGCATCACTTGCGCCAGCAGATCATCAAGACCGACGGTAAGCCGAACTTCTCCCTGGCCGACTTCGTCGCGCCGAAGGACAGCGGCGTGACCGACTACGTGGGTGGTTTCATCACCACCGCCGGGATCGGCGCCGAAGAAGTGGCCAAGGCCTATCAGGAAGCGGGCGACGACTACAACTCGATCATGGTCAAGGCGTTGGCCGACCGTCTGGCCGAGGCGTGCGCCGAGTGGCTGCACCAACAAGTGCGTAAAGACTACTGGGGCTACGCCAAGGACGAGACGCTGGACAACGAGGCGCTGATCAAAGAGCAATACACCGGCATCCGCCCTGCTCCGGGCTACCCGGCGTGCCCGGATCACACCGAGAAAGCCACGCTGTTCAAGCTGCTGGACCCGGAAGCGGAAGAGCTCAAGGCCGGCCGCAGCGGCGTATTCCTCACCGAGCACTACGCGATGTTCCCGGCGGCGGCGGTCAGCGGCTGGTACTTCGCTCACCCGCAGGCGCAGTATTTCGCCGTGGGCAAGATCGACAAGGATCAGGTGCAGAGCTACACCTCGCGCAAAGGCCAGGAGTTGAGCGTGACCGAGCGCTGGCTGGCGCCTAACCTGGGTTACGACAACTAACCCCCTTCCCCTGTGGGGGAGCCTTTTGTGGCGAGGGAGCTTGCTCCCGCTGGACTGCGTAGTAGTCCCATTTTTTGGGGGCGCTTCGCGACCCAACGGGAGCAAGCTCCCTCGCCACAAAGGCTCCCACAGAATTCGTGCCTGTTGTCTATGCTTGCCTCATACACATTCGTGACGAGGGATATATGGACGATCCAGTCGACAACAATAACCACAACAAACCGCCGACCTTCTGGCAGATGCTGCACAGCGTCATGGCGGCGGCATTCGGGGTGCAGAGCGGGAAAAACCGGGCCCGGGACTTCACCCATGGCAAGCCCAGTCATTTTGTGATTCTGGGGATTCTGTTCACGGTGGTGTTCGCCCTGACGCTGTTCGGCATCGTCAAACTGGTGTTGCACCTGGCCGGGATCTGAGCCGGCTCAGTGCATCAGGGTTTGCAGGTTGAACGGGTAGCGGTACGACGTCGGCCGCCCTTTGGCCGAGAGCTTTTTAAAATCCACGTTGTAATCCTGAGTGGCACCCATGGCCAGCAGTCGCCGGGCTTGCGCGTGGTCGATCAGTTGCAATGACGGAATCTGCCGGTCGCGCCCGCCGTACTGGCTGACATCCACCCCCTGGTCGTAGTCATGCAACTGCACAAGCGCCCAACCGCCCAGAGTGAAGTGCCCGCCCAACAACACGCTTAGCCGCCCCTCCAACAGCGCCTGCAACGCGGCCGGTGAATTGTTGATGGCACTGAACAGCACACCCTTGCCCGGCTGACCTCCCGTTTCGGCGTACGCCTGCATGGCGCCGAAAGCCATTTCATCGTTAGCCGACCAGACCAGCGATGTTTGCGGGTAACGCTTGAACAATAACCTGGCCTGTTCATAGGCGCGCTCGCGGGTCCAGCCGCCATACACCAACTGGCGCAACCGCACTTCGGGGTGTTCGGCCAATGCCCGCATCATGCCCTGCTCACGCTGTTGCGCGGCCGGCGTGATTTTCAGGCCGGAAAAGGCCACCAGTTCGACGACCTCACCGGGTGCGACCGGGCCATGCAGGCGAATCAGTTCCTTGAGCATCAGGTAGCCGCCCTCCTCATTGTTGGGCACCAGGCTACCCAGCCAGTCGGGATACTTGTCCGGCTGGGCGCCGAGCAGGCGCATCTGGTCGGCGGTCAGGCCGTTGTTGACCAAAAACAGCTTCACGCCGCTGCCTTGAGCCAGGCGCAGGATTTCGGGGGCGACATACAGCTCGTTGGAGAACACCAGATAGTCCGGCCGACTCGGCCCTTGCAGCGCTTCGCGGGCCTGTTTGAGTGTGGTCTCGGCGTTTCGCTCGGCATACTGGATTTGCAAATCCATGCCCAGGTTCTTGGCCGCGGCCTGCATGAACTGCGAGTAACTGACCCAGAACGTCTCTTGGCTGGTCCCGGGATTGAGGAACAATACGGACGCCGCCTGGGCACACGGTCCCAGGACCGCGCCAAGCGCCAGCACTACACCATAGAAGAACTTCAACATTGATCGTCCGAGCCCCCGAAAATCCGCCGCGCATTATAGCCAGCGAAGTCCCTGGAAACGGCGCATATTCCGGCTTTTTGTCCGACAATCGTCGGCGCCGGGCCCGGACGGGGTCGTTTATTGATGGCTGACCCAGAATACCGCCGTACCCACGACCAGGATGATCAGGAACAGAATCGCCCAGGCATCGACCGTGCTATCGCTTTTCCTTGCTTTGGTTGGGTTGCTCATTGCATCGCCTCTTGTCGGTTTTATCGGTGATTGCATAAAGACTCGAGCACAGTTAAGACGATGATTGCCCGCACGACAAATGAGGGTTTTATCTCAACGACTTTCATTAGTCGTTTTGGTTCTTTGCATATACTCAAACATCACTTTTGCGCATAACTGCAAACTGGTATCTTGCGTCGGCTCCGTTGGGAGTGCGCGGCCGTGCGCGCAGAATTGCCGAGGCAGAATCGGATGAAAGCTTGCGAAAACGCAGCTGTATCCGACCGGCCCAAGCCTGAGAACAGGACTTATATGTACGTATACGACGAGTACGATCAGCGGATCATCGAGGACCGCGTCAAGCAGTTCCGTGATCAGACCCGACGCTATCTGGCAGGCGAGCTGAGCGAAGAAGAATTCCGCCCCCTGCGCCTGCAAAATGGCCTTTATATCCAGCGCTTTGCCCCGATGCTGCGGGTGGCGGTGCCTTATGGCCAACTCACTTCGCGCCAGACGCGAATGATGGCCAAAGTTGCCCGCGACTATGACAAGGGCTACGCCCACATCAGTACCCGGCAGAACGTGCAGTTCAACTGGCCGGCCGTGGAAGACATCCCGGACATCCTGGCTGAGCTGGCGACCGTGCAGATGCACGCAATCCAGACCAGCGGCAACTGCCTGCGCAACGTCACCACCGATCAGTTCGCCGGTGTCGCCGCCGACGAGTTGATCGATCCGCGGCCATGGTGCGAAATCGTCCGTCAGTGGACCACGTTCCACCCGGAATTCGCCTACCTGCCGCGTAAATTCAAGATTGCCATCAACGGTTCGACGTCCGACCGTGCGGCCATCGAAGTCCATGACATCGGCCTCGAGCCGGTGCACAACGCCGCAGGCGAACTGGGCTTCCGTGTGCTGGTCGGTGGCGGCCTGGGCCGTACTCCGGTGGTGGGCGCGTTCATCAACGAATTCCTGCCGTGGCAGGACCTGTTGAGCTACCTCGACGCCATTCTGCGGGTCTACAACCGCTACGGCCGTCGCGACAACAAGTACAAGGCGCGGATCAAGATTCTGGTCAAGGCCCTGACGCCTGAAGTGTTCGCGCAGAAAGTCGATGCGGAAATGGAACACCTTCGCGGTGGCCAGACCACGCTGACCGAGGCCGAAGTGCATCGCGTGGCCAAACACTTTGTCGATCCGGACTACAAGGCTCTGGAAAACCAGACAGCCGAACTGGCCGAGCTCGACAAACAGCACCCGGGCTTCGCCCGCTGGCGCATCCGCAACACCCTGGCGCACAAGAAGCCGGGTTACGTGGCCGTCACACTGTCCCTGAAGCCGACCGGCGTTGCACCGGGCGACATCACCGACAAACAGCTCGATGCCGTTGCCGACCTCGCCGACCGTTACAGCTTCGGTCAACTGCGCACCTCCCACGAGCAGAACATCATTCTGGCCGATGTCGAGCAGAGCCAGTTGTTCGCGATGTGGGGCGAGTTGCGCGAGCAAGGTTTCGCCACACCGAACATCGGTTTGCTGACCGACATCATCTGCTGCCCTGGCGGCGACTTCTGCTCCCTGGCCAACGCCAAGTCGATCCCGATCGCCGAATCGATCCAGCGCCGTTTCGACGACCTGGACTACCTGTTCGACATCGGCGAGCTGGACCTGAACATCTCCGGCTGCATGAACGCCTGTGGTCACCACCACGTCGGCCACATCGGCATTCTCGGAGTGGACAAGAAAGGCGAAGAGTTCTACCAGGTGTCCCTGGGTGGCAGCGCCAGTCGCGATGCGAGCCTGGGCAAGATCCTCGGCCCGTCCTTCGCCCAGGAAGCCATGCCTGATGTGATCGAGAAGCTGATCGACGTGTACATCGAACAACGTACCGAAGACGAGCGCTTCATCGACACTTATCAGCGTATCGGCATCGACCTCTTCAAGGAGCGCGTCTATGCAGCGAATAATTAAGAACAACGAAGTCGTCGACGAAACCTGGCACCTGTTGCCGAAAGATTTCAACATCGACGAGATCAGCAACTGCGACGACCTGATCGTCCCGTTGCACATGTGGCGCGAACACAGCCGCATGCTCATGGCCCGTGATGGCGGCCTGGGTGTGTGGCTGGATGCCGACGAAGAAGCCGAAGAAATCGGTGACGACGTGGCGAACTTCCAGGTTATCGCCCTGAACTTCCCGGCCTTCACCGATGGTCGCAATTACTCCAACGCCCGTCTGCTGCGTGACCGCTATGGTTTCAAAGGCGAACTGCGGGCAATTGGCGATGTGCTGCGCGACCAGCTGTTCTACATGCACCGCTGCGGTTTCGATGCGTTTGCCATTCG
Organism: Pseudomonas sp. Pseusp18; assembly: GCF_059506005.1. Lineage (NCBI taxonomy): Bacteria > Pseudomonadati > Pseudomonadota > Gammaproteobacteria > Pseudomonadales > Pseudomonadaceae > Pseudomonas > Pseudomonas sp. Pseusp18. Next base: position 2,359,871 of record NZ_CP169240.1, on the reverse strand, counting down.
CGCCGATAAAGACCCCTACGAAGCCCTTGAAGGCCTCAAGGACTTCTCGGTGACCTATCAGGCCGCCACCGACGAGCCGCTGCCGCTGTTCCGTCGCCGTTGATCGTCACACCTTGAACCCCTTGCGGGGTTCAAGGTTTTTCCCTTACTGCGTGACTATCGGAAATGGTCGTCCCATGGCCTCCCAGTCCCGATAAAACCGGGCACGATCCTCAAGTGCCGTGAACAGCACAAACGGGTTTTCAGGATCAGCCTCAGCCCCTCCGATATCCTGAACCAACTGTGTCCACAGCGCCTCTGAAGCATCGGCATCCCCGAGCAGCCGCCACACTCTCGCCTGTAGCGCCAGGTAGTCGACCCGAAAGTCCGCCGTCAGGCTCATGCCATCCATAATTCTCAAGAACCTGCTGCCAAGGGGCCTGACTGCAAGCCTCTGCCAGACCAATTGTCGCGCCTCTCGCAGCCCTTGATCGCCTTCACGCAACCACTCGATGACATTCCCGTAGTTGGCTCCAGGCTCGCTTAACCACAGGTTGATCCCCGTTCGCCGCCGATGATCGACAAGGCGCAACAAGGTGTCCTCGTCCGTCAACGGATTGCCCTGCAGCATCACACGATCCCTGGCGATGGCCTGGTTCAGAACCCCCTGCGGAACCCGGGTGATCCGGTTATTGCGCAAGTCCAGCGTCGTCAGGTAAGGCTGCTCCATGATGCCAACAGGGCATGTGTTGATCCTTGTGTTACTCAAGTTGAGCCGGCGCAAATCGTTCATTCCCAGCACCAAAGGAGGAACATCCAGTGAATTGTTGCTCAGGTCCAGCGTTTGCAAGTGTGTCAGATCAGTCAGCTGTGAAGCGCTGTGCTGACTGAAAGTCAGGCTTGTCGACCTCAGGTTCAGCGAAGTGAGATGCCGCAGCTGGTTGATCGCAGGAGGTAATGCGCGTCCAGCTTCGTCATTGGTGTTGAAGTGACTCAGATCGACATTTTCCAGGCTCAGGACTTCAAGATTTGGAAAACTCTCAAGAAATCCGTTCAGGCTTTCCTCTTCGGTCAAGTGGAAACTGCGCATCGATAATTCGAGAACGTTGTTGAACCGGACATTCAATACGGGTAACCGGTGGTAATCCTCAAAGTCGAGATCAAGCCTGACACCGCGTACTTGCTCACCTGCCAGGAGAAGCCCCTGCTGGGGTCCGCGCTGCTGCCAAATGGCGACCAGTTCCTCGGCCAATTCATTTCGGGTAGCTCGCTCATAGTGCATTTCCGTCAGCATCAGCTGAATGTTATGAGCCTGAATTTGCGCAGCGTTCATCCCCGCCGCCTCAGGATCACCGGCAACGAGCTGGCGAACACCCATGTGATGGATGTCATCCGCCACCTGATCTATCCAGCCTGTCAGGTCAGTGTTGAGTTGCTGCAGCTGCTGCTTCAGCCACTCAATGTGCGCCTGTGCGTTTAGGCCTTCACGTTGAAGGAGCGCATCAGCCTGGGCATCGGTAAAGTCTGGGTAGACCTCTTTGAGCTGCAGCCTCATCATCTGCTGCGTCAGCGCCTCGGCCTGGGGCGTTCCCGGAAAACCGCCGCCTCTGAGCCCGTGGGCATCGAACGGCAACCCACCGTCCATTCTTTGCAGCCCGAGTATCACCTGTGATCGGGGCAACGCCTGGTTGCTGATGGCGAGTCGCAGTTCGTCGACTGAACCAGGCGACGTCAGGAGCAGCGCTGAACGGTCGTCGTCCGTCAACACGCCGAGAAGCGCCGTATAAAAATCTGTCGGCGAGGCCTGATGCAGATAGTGCTGTCCGACTCTGACCAAGCGCCGGACATCCGTGGCCTCCTGCGCGCCGATGCGGTCCAGCACTCGCCCCGCGACGGATTGATCAAGGACATCGATCCGCAGGTTCCGCGGCCAGCCCGGCAGGTTTTGCAGCGAGTGCAAGGCCAGGATGTCCGAGTCCGGGCTCGCCACCGAACGCAGATAAAGACCTTCATAAGCGCGATTGAGCCGCACATGCTGCTGGTACTGCCGCGCCTTGCTGTCCAGACGCGTGAACACTTGCCTGACCTCGGCCACATCGGGAGCTTGCTGGATATCCACGCCATAGCGGTCGAGCATTTGTTCGATGGCACCTTTGGGCAGCATCGGGTATTGCTGTTGAAACAGCCGCACCCATTCATGTTCCGACTGTTGAAGTGCGGCGTAACGCCTGTTGAACTGCTCAGGCGTGCCGGCCGCCCCCAGATCCTGATCGATCTTGAAGCGACTGATCGTATCCGCCAGTAAAGGCGTTGGTGGACGCCCCGTCTGCATCAGTCGCAGCATGTCATCGTCAATCACACTGACCTTGCCGATCTGTGCCAGGACTTCATCACTGAAAGACGCCACAGTCGGGCCGATTCCGCGGATCAGCTCCACGCGGGAGGACAGCATGGAAACCGGTGGCTCGGGCGTCGGGGCAACGGCGATTTGCGAAGACGGACGTACTGACTCGACGACCGCTTCATCCTTCAGCGCCGCCTGTACAGCGATCGGCAGCGCATTAAGCAAACCGAACACGGTGCGCGACACGCCCTCCGACCGCTCATGTGGTGTTTCACCGTTTACTGCCTGATCAAGACCGTAACCGGCGTCAATAAGCCCGGCCAACGCCAATATGCCTTCGCCTCCTGGGACGAACAACGCCAATGGCCCGAACCGGTTGATCCATTGCACCACCGGTTCGACCACCGCACTTAAATTGTCACGATTGACCTGTGCATCGGTACGAATGCTTTCGATACTGGCGTGGGCGGCCTGCTTCATCGTCAGCACCAATTGCGCAAACGGATCGGTCGCCGATGGTGGATTGTCGTAGCCAATGTAATCGGCGGGGTCCCAGTAGCCGTCGTTATTGAAAAAACCGGCGTTGTTGGTCAGCCGATGCATCGCGGGGTACTGTGCCATGCCGTCCAATGCCGTCAGCACACCCGCATGAAACGTACCGTCCTCGCGATCATCTTCGGCAAAATGGGCGGCCAATGCCTGTTTTGTCTCGCTGAGCTTGCCCTGCGCGACGACCCATTGGTGCAGTTGAGTGGCATCGGTGAATTCGTGCAGCGGGGAAGAGTTGCCAGGGATGTACAGCAGCATTCGGGTACTGGCAGTGTCACGGAACGCCCAGATATCTGTTGCGGTGTAACGGTATAGCTTCAAACGGCCGGCCCTGACGGACAAAGGGGGGCGCGTCGCCGCTTGCAGTTGTTCGATGGTCAGCGTTTCCCACGCCTGACCGGGCGGCAAGCCAGCCGCCTCCATCGCGAGCTCAAGTCCTTTTTGCGACAGGCAGCGCTCCTTGAACTGCAACCAGGCCGTCATCACAAACGCTGCTTTGACCGATGTCCTCAAGGCGTACGAACTGGACGCAGTGAGCACCTCGTCAGAGGGCCAGACCTTTTCAAGATAGGTCTCGTACACGTGCTTGAAGTCCAGCTCCCAGACCCATTTCTTGAAATCGACCGGCCTCAGCTTCAGTTGTGAGGCGGGACCGTAAGTCTGCGGCGCCGTTTGCCGATAGATGCCTTCATAGGTGTCGTGATTGCCGCTGCCGTAATCAGCGAACTCGTCGACATGCTCGACAATCCGCACCGTCGGGCCGACGTCCGGCGGTGTGTACAGACCAAAGGCGGTTTCAGCAAAACGCCCGTCCCCAACCGTCTGGTAATTTGAAAGCAGCGCTTGCAACAGCGACCGCGAGCTCGCCACCTGACCCTGCTGGAAACCGTTCTCTTCAGGGTGGCCCTTGTAGTGGTAATCGAGGGTGACCATCAAGGTCGTCTGCGGGTCGATGTCCTGCCCCCATTTTTCCTTGATCAGGTGTTCGCCCAACTGGCCGGGGGTTTGGGGGAGAGCGATGTCCAGTGCAGCTTTCAGTTCGTCGCGCATTCGCAACGATGGGGCTGGATGAGGTGCGGCAACGTGGCGAAGGAGCTCATTCATGGTGCAATCCATTGCAGTCAATTCAGGTCTATCACCCTACCCCACCTGACTCCACACGAAAGCGCGACCGATCGGCAATGGCATTAGGAAAATTCGTTATTTCTTGCAGGTGAGTGGACACCTTCCGAAGGTCAAAAAAAACCGTGGGCAATCCACGGTTTTTTTACTGACGGTGATGCCTGGTACGGTTACCAGAAGCGTTGCTGGGTCAACCGGCTCCACCAGCTCAGCAATACACGATCGATCGAACCGCTGGCCGCCATGCCGATGCGCTCCTGCAGGGTTTTACGTTCGGCGTAATGCAAATGATAGAGCTCGGACTGTTTAGCACGCTCAGCGAGGTATTCGTCGCTGGTCTTGAGCTCGTCCACCAGTTGCTTGTCGAGTGCCGAAACACCGAGCCAGATTTCCCCGGTGGCCACTTCGTCGATAGCCAGTTGCGGGCGATAGCGCGAAACGAAGTTCTTGAACAGCTGATGGGTGATGTCCAACTCTTCCTGGAATTTCTCCCGGCCCTTCTCGGTGTTTTCGCCAAACACTGTCAGGGTGCGCTTGTACTCACCGGCCGTGAGCACTTCGAAGTCGATGTCATGCTTTTTCAGCAGGCGATTGACGTTGGGCAACTGCGCCACCACGCCGATCGAGCCGAGAATCGCGAACGGAGCGCTGATAATTTTCTCGCCGATGCACGCCATCATGTAGCCGCCGCTGGCCGCGACCTTGTCGATGCACACGGTCAACGGCACGCCGGCCTCGCGAATGCGCGCCAGTTGCGAAGACGCCAGGCCATAGCTGTGAACCATGCCACCGCCGCTCTCCAGCCGTAGCACCACTTCATCCTTTGGCGTGGCGAGGGTCAGCAGCGCGGTGATTTCGTGGCGCAGGCTTTCAGTAGCCGACGCCTTGATGTCACCGTCGAAATCCAGCACGAACACCCGCGGCTTGGCCTCGGGTTTCTTCTTTTGCTTTTTCTCGGTTTTAGCCTGGGATTTGCGCAAAGCCTTGAGCTGGTCCTTGTCGAGCAAGGTTTGCTCCAGGCGTTCGCGCAGCCCTTTATAGAAATCATTGAGTTTGCTGACTTGCAGTTGGCCGGTCGACTTGCGCCGACCTTTGCTGCGCAACGCCGCAAAACTGGCCAGGACCACCAGAATGGCGATCACCAGTGTCACGGTTTTAGCCAGGAAACTGGCGTACTCGGACAAAAACTCCACAGAGACTCCTTCAACACGATGCGCGGCATGAACACGCGCGGGATACCTCCAGCATACCCATGAGCCGGCCCGACGACCACTAGCAGCAGGCCTGTAACGGGCATTTCAAACAAGCGTATGTTTTTTCATTGACAGCTCACCGCCATCCTCATAACCTCGCCAAACCTTCAACGTACCGGGATGACGCGGACGTGGGCAGCATCTACTTGATTCGACATGGCCAGGCCTCCTTTGGTGCAGACGACTATGACGTTCTGTCGCCGACCGGTATTCGCCAGGCAGAAGTCCTCGGCCGGCACCTGGCCGAACTCGGTGTCAGCTTCGATCGCTGTCTGTCGGGCGACCTGCGCCGTCAGCAACATACGGCCACCAGCGCGCTGGAACAGCTCGCCGCCGTCGGTTTGCCGGTACCGACACTGGAAATCGATTGCGCTTTCAACGAATTCGACGCCGACGCGGTGATCCGCGCCCTGCTGCCGGCCATGCTGGAAGACGAGCCCGAGGCGCTGGAGATCTTGCGCAACGCCGCGCAAAACCGTGCCGAGTTCCAACGCATCTTCGCCCTGATCATCGAGCGCTGGCTCGCCGGCACCTTTGACACACCGGGCCTGGAAAGCTGGCTGGGCTTCGTCGATCGTGTACAGGCTGGCCTGCAGCGGCTGCTCGAAAATGCCGACAACACCCAGAAAATCGCCGTGTTCACCTCCGGCGGCACCATCACTGCCCTGCTCCACCTTATTACGCAAATGCCTGCCCGGCAGGCCTTTGAGCTGAACTGGCAAATCGTCAACACCTCGCTCAACCTGCTCAAGTTTCGTGGCCGCGAGGTGGCCCTGGCTTCCTTCAACAGTCACACGCACCTGCAACTGCTGAAGGCCCCGGAACTCATCACGTTTCGTTGATTCCGGACTATTGTGACCCTGGCTGTATTCACCCAGCTCTTATTACCCAAGAAAGGATCGAACCATGACCTCCGTAGCTGATGCCGTACAAGCAATGAAAGCCAAGTTCAACCCAGCCGCTGCTGCCGGTCTGGACCTGGTATTCGGTTTCCGCATCGACGACACCAAGAACTTCTCGCTGATCGTCAAAGACGGCACCTGTGAGCTGCAAGAAGGCGAAAACCCGGACGCCCAGGTGACTCTGGTCATGGACGGCGAAACCCTGGAAGGCATCGTCGACGGTTCGACCGACGGCATGCAAGCGTTCATGGGCGGTAAACTGCGCGCTGAAGGCGACATGATGCTGGCCATGAAACTGTCCGAGCTGTTCCCAGGCTAAGGCGACGGCTCCCGCTACCGGGAGCCTCTCTGGCTGCATGCGAATCCCGCCCCTCGTGGCGGGATTCGTCGTTTTTCACCCTCGGAAAACGGCTATCTGTGGATATGCCGACTATATTCCTTCTGGCCGCATGCGTCAGACATCGGCTGTTTGCCCTCGCTTCTTTTATGAAGAACTGTGTGGAGAGCACTGCCATGAGCCCACCTGACGAGCACAATGACTTCAGTCGCCGCCGTGTACTGCAAGGTCTTTCGGCAGGCGCCATCGGTGCCTGGATCAGTCCGCTAACCGCAGGGAGTAAAACCATGCCCGACACCCCCGCCGACCTGATTCTGTACAACGGACGCCTGCACACCGTCGACCGCAAGAAACCCCAGGCCAGCGCCGTCGCGATCAAGGACGGGCGCTTTGTGGTGGTCGGCAGCGATGCCCAGGCCATGGCCCTGCAAGGCCCCGGCACACAAATCGTTGACCTGCATGGCCGCACAGTGATTCCCGGCCTCAACGACTCGCACCTGCACCTGATCCGTGGCGGCCTGAACTACAACCTCGAATTGCGCTGGGAAGGCGTGCCGTCCCTGGCCGATGCCTTGCGCATGCTCAAGGATCAGGCCGACCGCACACCCACGCCGCAATGGGTGCGGGTGGTCGGTGGCTGGAACGAGTTCCAGTTTGCCGAAAAACGCATGCCGACCCTTGAAGAACTGAACAAAGCCGCGCCGGACACTCCGGTATTCGTCCTGCACCTCTACGACCGCGCCCTGCTCAACCGTGCCGCACTGAAAGTGGTCGGCTACACCCGCGACACGCCGAACCCGCCGGGCGGCGAGATCCAGCGCGATGCCAATGGCGACCCCACCGGCATGCTGATCGCCCGCCCGAATGCGATGATCCTCTACTCGACCCTGGCCAAGGGGCCGAAGCTGCCACTGGAATATCAGGTCAACTCGACCCGCCAGTTCATGCGCGAACTCAATCGACTGGGTGTCACCAGCGCCATCGATGCCGGCGGCGGTTATCAGAATTACCCGGACGACTATCAAGTCATCCAGCAATTGGCCAAAGACCAACAGCTCACGGTGCGCATTGCCTACAACCTGTTCACCCAGAAACCCAAGGAAGAACTGACCGACTTCAAGAACTGGACCAGCACTTCCCATTACGGCCAGGGCGATGACTTCCTGCGGCACAACGGCGCCGGCGAGATGCTGGTGTTCTCGGCAGCGGATTTCGAAGACTTCCTCGAACCACGCCCGGACCTGCCGCAAACCATGGAGCAGGAGCTGGAACCGGTGGTGCGGCATCTGGTGGAGCAGCGCTGGCCCTTCCGTTTGCACGCCACCTACAACGAATCCATCGGCCGCATGCTCGACGTGTTCGAGAAGGTCAACCGCGATATTCCGTTCAACGGTTTGCCGTGGTTCTTCGATCACGCCGAAACCATCACCCCCCGGAACATCGAACGGGTCAAGGCCCTGGGTGGCGGCATCGCCATTCAGGACCGCATGGCGTTCCAGGGCGAATACTTCGTCGACCGTTACGGCGCCAAAGCGGCCGAAGCCACGCCACCTATCGCACGAATGCTCGCCGAGGGCGTACCCGTGGGCGCCGGCACCGATGCCACGCGCGTCTCCAGCTACAACCCCTGGACCTCGCTGTACTGGCTGGTCAGCGGTCGCACCGTCGGCGGGCTGGCGCTCTACCCGCAAGGCTTGAGCCGCGATACCGCACTGGAACTGTACACCCACGGCAGCGCCTGGTTTTCCTCCGAACAAGGCAAGAAAGGCCAGATCAAAGTCGGGCAACTGGCGGACCTGATTGCGCTGTCGGCGGACTACTTTCACATCGAAGACGAAGCCATAAAGTGGATCGAGTCGGTGCTGACCATTGTCGACGGCAAGATCGTCCACGGTAGCGTCGAGTTCGAAAAACTGGGGCCTCCGCCAATCCCGGTGGTGCCTGAGTGGTCGCCGGTGGTGAATGTACCGGGGCACTGGAAACCCCTGGCGCCAATGACCGCGCAAGTGCACCAGTGTGTGGGCGCTTGCGCGGTGCATGCCCACAGCCATGAACGGGCGCGGTTGTCGTCGGCGCCGGTCAGTGACTTTCAAGGGTTCTGGGGGGCGTTTGGCTGTTCGTGTTTTGCGTTTTGAAAAGAGAAAAGATCGTCCGAACGCGGCCCGAGCCTTCGGACGAACTTTTGATTTTGAGCCTCTGCAACACTCGCTGACACAAGCTTGATCTCGATCAGTTGCCCTCCCCCCCACACTCTCTACTATCGCTCTTCCATCGAAGGCCAAGGACGGCTCATCGGGAGCCTGCGGCCGATCATTCTCAAGGAAGAGTCAATCATGCGGTCATTGAAAATCATTCTGCTGGCATCGGCGTTCAACGGCCTGACCCAGCGGGCCTGGCTGGACTTGCGTCAGGCCGGTCACTCACCCAGCGTGGTGCTGTTCACCGATGAAGACTCGGTGTGCGAACAGATTGAACACTCCGGCGCCGATCTGGTGATCTGCCCGTTTCTCAAGGATCGGGTACCGCAGCAACTGTGGAGCAACCTCAAGCGCCCTGTGGTGATCATTCATCCGGGCATCGTCGGCGACCGTGGCGCCAGTGCGCTGGACTGGGCGATCACCCGTGAACTCAACCGTTGGGGCGTGACCGCGTTGCAAGCGGTGGAGGAAATGGACGCCGGGCCGGTCTGGGCCACTTGTGAATTCAACCTGCCTCAGGGTCTGCGCAAGTCCGAGTTGTACAACGGGCGCGTCAGCGACGCGGCAATCGCCTGCATCCGCGAAGTCGTGGAAAAGTTTATCGACGGTTTCGAGCCAGTGCCTTTGGACTACAGCCAACGCCATGTGATTGGCCGCTTGCAGCCGAACATGAAGCAAGCTGACCGGATCTTCAGCTGGCACGACAGCGCACACTTCATCAAACGCAGCATCGACGCCGCCGACGGTCAGCCTGGCGTATTGGCCAGCCTGGCCGGCGGTCAGTATTACCTGTATGACGCTCATCTGGATTCGCGTAGCGGCACGCCGGGAGAGATTCTCGCGGTGCACGACGATGCGGTGCTGGTCGCGACCGGTGATCACAGCCTGTGGATCGGTTCGCTGCGACGCAAACCCCGGCCCGGCGAAGAAACCTTCAAGCGTCCGGCCCGGCATGTGCTCGCCGAACAGCTTGCGCAAGTCCCGACCCTTGATTGGTCGATCGCCTCTCAGCCGTTTAACAACGAAAGCTATCAACCGATCCGCTATCGCGAGTCGGGGCATGTCGGCGAGCTGACCTTCGAGTTTTACAACGGCGCCATGAGCACCGAACAGTGCCAACGACTGGTGGAGGCCCTGCGCTGGGCCAAGTCCCGGAACACCCAAGTGCTGCTGATCAAGGGTGGACGCGGCAGTTTCTCCAACGGCGTGCACCTCAATGTGATCCAGGCCGCAGCGGTTCCGGGGCTGGAAGCCTGGGCCAATATTCAGGCGATCGACGACGTCTGCCAGGAACTGCTCGACGCCCGGCAACTGGTGGTCAGCGGCCTGACCGGCAATGCCGGGGCCGGTGGCGTGATGCTGGCGCTGGCTGCCGACATCGTCTTCGCCCGGTCCGAGATCGTGCTCAATCCCCATTACAAAACCATGGGCCTGTACGGCTCCGAATACTGGACCTACAGCCTGCCCCGCGCCGTCGGCCCGGCGATGGCGGAAAAACTCACCGAAGACTGCCTGCCGATCAGCGCCACCCAGGCCTTGCAGTTAGGCCTGGTCCAGGAAATCGGCCCGCGCTGTCCGGACGAGTTTGGCCTGTGGCTGTTGCAGCGCGCCAATGGAGCGTTGAGTGATCCGGCGTACCAGGCGGTGCGTGAGCGTAAAAACCGGTTCGATACTCAATTGATGCAGCACTGCCGCAATGCCGAGCTGGAAGAAATGCACCAGGACATGGTGAAAAACCGTAAACAGTTCGCCGAGAAGTGCCGTAACTTTGTGCTCAAGCGCAAGGCGTGTGGCACACCGCAGCGGTTGGTGGCCGATTGGGCGGTGGTGAAGGAGATTGAGTTAGCGGACTGATTGTTTGGCACGAGATGATTAGGTCGGGCAGTGAAATCTGTGGCGAGGGAGCTTGCTCCCGTCCGGCTGCGCAGCAGCCGTAAACCATCCGATGAGATGCATCTGAAACAGGCTTGGGGCCGCTTCGCGCCCCAGCGGGAGCAAGCTCCCTCGCCACAGACGGTATCGGAAGACCATGGCTGCTCTTACAATGCCCGCACCTCCCTCATCGGCCTGCCCATGGACATCGACCTCGCCCGCACCTTTCTGGAAATTGTCCGCCACGGCAGCCTGGCCGCGGCGGCTGAAAAGCTGCACGTCACCCAGACCGCGATCACTGCCCGGGTGCAGAAGCTCGAAAGTCAGCTGGGCAGCACGCTGTTCGTGCGCAATCGCGCCGGTGCGCGCCTGACGCCGAACGGCGAAGCTTTTGTGGTTTACGCCAATCAACTGGTGCAGACCTGGGAAGCCGCTCGTCGCGACTTGCCGCTGCCCGAGGGCTACCGCGACGTGCTGCACATCGGTGGCGAGGTCAGCCTGTGCAACCCGCTGATGCTCAGTTGGGCCGGGGAACTGCGCGAGAAGATTCCCAGCCACGCCCTGCGCATGGAAATCCGCGACGGCGAAAACCTGCTGCGCCAACTGGAGTTGGGGGTGTTGGATGCGGCGCTGGTCTATCAGCCCGAATACTGGCCACGCCTGCAAGTCGAGCAGGTGCTGGAAGAAAAACTGATCCTGGTACGCTTGGCCGGAAAACCCGATCCTTACGTGTATATCGACTGGGGCCCGGATTTCCGTCGTCAGCACGATGCGGCGCTGCCGGAAAAAGCCAAGGCAGCCCTGAGTTTCAACCTCGGCCCGCTGGCCTTGCAATACATCCTGGAAAACGGCGGCAGCGGCTATTTCCGCACTCGGGTGGTCCAGAGTTACCTGGAAAACGGCTTGTTGGAACAGGTGCCCAAAGCTCCGGAGTTCAGCTACCCGACCTATCTGGTTTACTCCAGGGACCGCGACTCGGCGACCCTGCAACGTGCATTCGACCTGCTGCGTGAAGTGATCAATACGGACGACGACTGGTCCCAGCGCTGGAACCCGCTGACCTGACACCATACGGGCGTCTTGCACCGGAGCATGGCGCTTGTGTCCTCAAGGTTCGGCCTGCCTGTGCGGCGGGATCGGCTAATCTGCTGGTTATAACAATAACCACAGGTGAACTCAGTGAGGCAGACCACCGAAGCGTTCCGCGCGCGCTACCGTGCCGATATTCATCCGCTCTACAACCCTTGGTTGCACGGTGCCTTTGTGTTGCTGTTCGGGTTGCTGGCCATCGGTGGGTTCTGGAGCACGGTGCATCAGGTGCAACCGCTGGAATGGCTGGCGGTGCCGCTGACCCTGTTGTTTTTCAACTTAGGCGTGTACGTCGTGCATCGGCATCTGGGGCACCACAAAAAGAGCCTGGCGCGGATGTTCTACGCCCGTCACGCCGGTGACCATCACAGCTTTTTCACCCCCGGCCACATGACCTGTGACAGTGCCCGGGACTGGCGGGTGATTCTGTTTCCAGCCTGGCTGATCGTGTTGCACACCCTCGTCATCACGGCGCCTGTCTGGTGGCTGCTGGCTCAGTTCAATAGCAACGTCGCGGGGCTGTTTGGCGGCTGCATGGTGCTCGGTTACCTGACCTACGAGGTGTTCCATGCCTGCGAACATCTACCGCCCGGCAACCCGGTGACGCGTTTGCCGTGGATCCGCCAGATGCGCCGTCTGCATGAGCTGCATCACCGTCGTGAGCTGATGCAGGAGCGCAATTTCAATATCGTGTTGCCCCTGATGGACTACCTGTTCGGCACCCTCTACTGGGAACCGGAACAAACGCCCCCGCACACGACGAGAACGTCCATGACCCGTATGCAGCATGTGATCGACATCGCTGGAAACCCAGTGGCTGTGCTCGCCTACGCCAGCACCGCGACCCATTGGCCGCAGTGGCATCCGTCCTCCCTCAAGGTCGACGGGCAGAGCGGGCCGTTGTATGCCGGAGCACGGTTCGAGGAAGACATTCGGGCCGGCGGGCGTGAGGGGCACTTGAGCTGGGAAGTCGACGAATACCTGCCCGGACGCCGCTGGAGGGCTCAGGCCCGGGGCGATCATGGTCTGTCGTTGGTGGTGACTTACGAGTGTGAGGTTGAGGGCGATGACACGCGGTTTGTCCGCACCCTGGAGTATCACTTCAGCGGCCTGGGGATGCGCATTGCCAATCGCCTGTTGCTCAAGCGGCGCATCGAGCGCGAATCGGCGGAGTCGATGCTGGCGTTACGCGAGATGGCGCATAAACATCTGGCCCTGGCAGGAGTCAGCGCATGAAAAGACCCCTCAAGTTTCGGCATTTATTGCTGCTGCTGATCATCGTGATCAGCGCCTTGCTGTTTCTATTGCCGACCAAGGTTCAACCGGTAGCCTGGACACCGCTAACGGCGCCCTCCCTCGTCGATGGCATCTACGCCGACAATCAGCGACTCAAAGGCGTGAAACGTGTCGGTGCTGCTGACATCGACGGCCCTGAGGCGTTGCTGCTGGAGAAAGACGTCCTTATCACCGGCCTGCATGACGGCCGGTTGATTCGCACCAGCCTCGACGGCAAAACCACCCAGGTGCTGGCCGATACCGGCGGCAGGCCGCTGGGCCTGGCGCGGCACCCCAATGGTTTGTTGGTGATCGCCGACGGGGTCAAAGGTTTGCTGTCGCTCGACACTCAGGGCCGGTTGATTCCATTGACCACCACGGCCAACAACCTGCCCTTCGGTTTTACCAATGACGTGGCCATCGACAAGCCCGGGCATTACGCTTATTTCAGCGACTCCTCCAGCCGTTGGGGCTACGGCAAGGACGGCGAGGCGATCATTGAGCACGGTGGCGACGGCCGTTTGCTGCGTTATAACTTCCAGACCGGCATTACGGCGGTCCTGCTGGACAAACTGGAGTTCGCCAACGGCGTGACACTGGGGCCGGACGACGCGTTTGTGCTGGTCAATGAAACCGGCGCCTATCGCATCAGCCGCTATTGGCTGACCGGGCCGAAAGCCGGCACCCACGATCTGTTCATCGACAATTTGCCCGGGCTGCCGGACAACCTGGCATTCAATGGCCGCGACCGTTTCTGGGTGGCACTGTATGCACCGCGCACTGCACTGCTCGACACCACGGCGCCCTACCCTCTGGTACGCAAAATGATCGTGCGGGCGATGACTATCCTGCCCAAACCCCTGGAGAAACGCGCCTTCGTCCTGGGCCTGGACCTCGACGGCAAAGTGATTGCCAATCTGCAGGACGCCAGCAGCGGCAACTACTCACCCATCACCACCGTGCGCGAATATGGGGACTGGTTGTATCTGGGGTCGCTGAAAGCGCGGCATATGGCGCGGTTGCCGTTGAGTGCAACATTGAAATAGAGGGTGTAGCCAAAAGATCGTCCGAAGGCTCGGGTCGCGTTCGGACGATCTTTTGATTTTGAATCAACGCAGATCTCGTATTGATCCCCGTTCCAATTGTTCAGTCACCGGTCGTCGGTGATTCTGCACAGCGTCTCAGGACGGCGTCTTAAGTCGCTCAGCGATCTTGTCCTTGACCTGCACACGCTTCTCCTTGAGCTTCTTCAGTACCTCATCGCTGGGCGCATCCGATTGTGCGGACTCGGCCTTCACCACCTCTGCGTCCGCCTGGATGTACTTGTTGAGCAGTGAATCCAGTAACGGATCCTTGGTGCGTTTTTGCTGGATCTCTTCCTTCGTGCAGCGCAAGTCCTGATAAAGGTCATGGGTCACCGGCATGGAACACCTCCGTTTGTTAATCGGTGGCAAACGTGATCGATGGCGTTCGCCAACTATCAGAATGGCCTCGCTTACCCGGTTCTGTCGACCGTCTATCAGACCAGCGGTGTCCGTTCGTCGTCCTGTCGCCAACGCGATATCCCCCTTGCCCGAGCACCTGGAAAGCCCCCCTTGAATCAACCACCGAGTACCGTACGAACCATTCGTGTCAGCGCCTCGGGACCATAAGGTTTACTCAGCAGATAAGTGTCGGAGCTGAGTTGGTGATCGCGCGAAATGATGTCGCGGGTGTGTCCGGAGGTAAACAGCACCGCCACTGGAGGGTTTTGCACCTTGGCCCAGGCGGCCAGGTCCGGGCTTTTGATCAAGCCGGGCATGACCACGTCGGTGAAGATCAGGTCCACTGTCGCGCCGTCGAGCAACATCTGCATCGCCAGGTCACCGTTGGCCGCAGTCAGAACCTGATAGCCCTCTTCGCACAACAAGTCCACGGCCGAACTGCGCACCGCTTCGTTGTCCTCGACCACCAGAATGGTTTCATGCCCGCCCCGGTGCTGCGGAGCATGGCGCATTGTTTCGTCAGGCAACGGGCGCAAGCTGCGAGGGAAATACAGCTGCACCCGAGTGCCCCGCCCGACGACACTGGAAATCTCGATATGCCCGCCGCTCTGTTTGACGAACCCGAACACCATACTCAACCCCAGGCCGGTGCCTTGACCATCAGCCTTGGTGGTGAAAAACGGCTCGAAGGCCTGTGCAAGCACTTGCGGCGGCATGCCGACGCCTGAGTCCGCCACCGTCAGGCAGACATAATCGCCAGCGACGATGCCCTTGCCGGCGCAAAACTTGCGGTCGAGGACGATGTTCTCTGCGCTCAGGGCAATGGTCCCCTCGCCGTTCATGGCATCTCGGGCGTTGATCGCAAGGTTGAGAATGGCGTTTTCCAGTTGATTGCAGTCCACGTAGAGGCGCCATGGATCGTCAGGTGCGGACACCTTGATCTGGATCGTCTCTCCCAGCGCACGTTGCAATAATTCCCCGAGGTCTTCGAAGATCTGCCGTGGGTCGCATACGGCCGGTGACAACGGCTGACGTCGGGCAAAAGCGAGTAATTGCGAAGACAATTTGGCCCCGCGCTCGACTGCGGCAATCGAGGCGCCGACCCGGCGCTGCACGTTGGCGTTGTCCGGCTCGTGACGCGCCAGCAAGTGCAGGTTGCCGGCGATCACCTGTAACAGGTTGTTGAAGTCATGGGCCACCCCGCCGGTGAGACCACCAATGGCTTCGAGCTTCTGTGATTGACGCAGCTGCTCTTCGGCCGCCAGCCGCGCCTCGACTTCTTCAGCGACTCGTTGCTCCAGGTTGCGGGTGAACTTGAGCAAGGACTCTTCGGCAATCTTGCGTTCGTGGATGTCGATCAACACCCCGGGAAAGCGCAACGCTTCACCTTGCTCATTGAACTCGCAACACCCGCTGGCGAGCACCCACAGGTAACTGCCATCGGGACGCAGAACCCGATATTCGGCGTTATAGGGCACGCCGGTTTCCACCGACTGATTCATCCGCTCCCGGGCCCAGCTGCGATCATCGGGATGGATCTGCATTTGGGCGATGGCCGGTGGCAGGTTGGCCAGGTCCTGGCCTGGCGGATAGGAAAACGTGCGGGCGAATCGCTCGTCGCCCGATAGCACATCAGCCTTGATGTCCCAGACAAACGAGCCGAGCAAAGCCCCGGCATTGAGGGCCAGGCGAACCCTTTCATTGTCGGCACGGTAGGCGTTTTCGGCTTCCTGGCGTCGGCGTTCGGAAATCACATGGTCAGTGGTTTCGACCACCATTGCCATGACCCCGGCGGGACACCCGTCATCATCGGCGACCGGGCTGTAGTAAAGGTCCATCCAGACGTCTTCGGGAACGCCGTCGCGCAGCAATACCAGGGCTTTGTTGTGATAGGACAAGGTGCCGCCCGCAAGGCAGGTGTCCACCACTTGCCGATTGAATTCGGCGACCTCCGGCCAGCCCAACTCCACCGGGGAGCCCAGCAGGTAAGGATGGCGGCCACCGGCAAATCTTGAGTAGGCGTCGTTATAGATCATGTAACCGGGGCGGCCCCACAGCATCACCATCGGCAGCGGTGAAGCAAGCAGTAACTGCACCGCGCTGCACAGACTCCCGGGCCAGGTGTCGATGCGACCGAGTTCGGTCAGGCTCCAGTCGAACGCACGGATACGTTCGGCCATTTCGCCGCTCCAGCCGGTACATCCGTGGCTATTGTCTAGAAACTGCATCGACTGGCCTATGCCTTGTGAATGACATGTTTTCAGGCAGTGCGAGGAGACTGTGCGTGCCCGTTTGTTTTCGAGCATCGCCGACGCCAATGGTTTCATAGGTATAGCTGATTCTCGACCGGACTCTATCGCAACCGTATTTCGGAGAACGTGATTGCTTCTGTAGGAGCTGCCGCAGGCTGCGATCTTTTGATTTTGCTTTTTAAAGGTCAAGATCAAAAGATCGCAGCCTTCGGCAGCTCCTACGCATGTATTCAGTCAATGTTGAGGCTCAGCGGAAATCCCGGCTGCGCACATGGATACCGTCGAGCAATGAACTCAGGTCGCTCAAGCGTCCGGCAATCAGGTGCCGCACCTCGCCCACCTTTTCCCAGCGCCCGTCGACCTTGAGCAATTGCGAGCCGACCAATACCTGCCGTTGCCGTTCGGCCAGGTCGCGCCAGACCACCACGTTGACGTTGCCGAATTCGTCTTCAAGCGTCACGAAGGTCACACCGCTGGCGGTTCCCGGACGCTGCCGACCGGTGACCAGCCCGGCGACGCTGACCGGACGCCCATGCTCGACCATCAGCAATTCCCTGGAGCTGCGACAGCGCCGGGCCTTGAGTTCCCCCCGCAGCAACGCCAGCGGATGCGGGCCGAGGGTGCTGCCGACACTGGCGTAATCGGCTTGCAGGTCCTCGCCCACGGTGGGTTTGGGCAGCTCCACTGCCGGCTCTTCCTGACTCGGCAGACCGGCAAACAAACCGAGCTGCTTCTGCACCCCCGCCACCTCCCAGCGCGCCCGATGCCGGTCACCGGCCAGCCCGCGCAGTGCACCGGCATCAGCCAGTTGTTCCTGGGCGCGAGCATCGAGTCGTGCCCGTTCGCCAAGGTCGGCGATGTCGGCAAACGCCCCTTTCGACCTTGCCATCTCGATGCGCCGGGCATCGTCTTCGCGAAAGCCCTTGATCATTCGCAGCCCCATGCGAATCGCCGGCTGCGCGCCGATGATCGGTTCCAGGCTGCAATCCCAGTCGCTGGCCCGCACGTCCACCGGGCGAATCTGCAAATGATGGCGACGGGCGTCCTGGAGAATCTGGTCCGGGCTGTAGAAACCCATGGGCCAGCTGTTGATCAGCGCACAGGCGAAAGCTGCCGGCTCGTGGCATTTCAACCAGCAACTGGCGTAGGTCAGCAAGGCGAAACTGGCGGCGTGGGATTCGGGAAAACCGTAATCGCCGAAGCCTTTGATCTGCTCGAAGATCTGCGCGGCGAACTCCGCCGTGTAGCCGTTTTTCTTCATACCGTCCGCCAAACGTTCCTTGTGCGGTTCCAATCCGCCATGGCGTTTCCAGGCCGCCATGGAGCGGCGCAATTGATCGGCCTCGCCGGGGCTGTAGTCGGCGGCGACAATCGCGATCTGCATCACCTGTTCCTGGAACAGCGGCACGCCCAGCGTACGCTTGAGCACCGCTTCAAGTTCTTTCGACGGGTATTTCACTTCTTCTTCGCCCTTACGCCGCCGCAGATAGGGATGCACCATCCCCCCCTGAATCGGCCCCGGACGAACGATCGCCACCTCGATCACCAGATCGTAGAAGTTCTTGGGTTTGAGCCTGGGCAGCATCGACATCTGTGCCCGGGACTCGATCTGGAACACCCCGATGGTGTCCGCATGGCCAATCATCTCGTAGGTTTGCGGGTCTTCGGCCGGCACCGTCGCCAGGCTCAGGTCACGGCCTCGGTGCCGACGCAGCAGATCGAAACAACGGCGAATCGCGCTGAGCATGCCCAGCGCCAGAATATCGACCTTGAGCAGCCCGACCGCATCCAGATCGTCCTTGTCCCACTGGATGATGGTGCGTTCGGCCATGGCGGCGTTTTCCACCGGCACCAGGCTGTCCAGAGGCTGCTCGGAAATCACAAAACCGCCAGGGTGCTGAGACAGGTGCCGGGGAAAACCGATCAGTTGCTGGGTCAGGCTCAGCACTCGACGCAACACCGGGCTATCGGGATCGAACCCCCCTTCACGCAGACGCTCGACGGGCGGCGCCTGATTACTCCAGTGGCCGCAACAGTCGGCCAGGGCGTTGACCTGATCCGGCGGCAAACCCAACGCCTTGGCCACGTCGCGGATTGCGCCGGCACCGTGGTAAGTGCTGACCACCGCCGTCAGCGCCGCACGAGCCCGGCCATAACGCTGAAACACATACTGCAGGACTTCTTCGCGCCGCTCATGCTCGAAATCCACGTCGATATCCGGCGGTTCGTTGCGCTCCCTGGAGAGAAAGCGCTCGAACAGCAGCGTGCTGCGATCCGGGTCGATCTCCGTGATCCCCAGCACGAAGCACACCGCCGAGTTGGCGGCAGAACCGCGGCCCTGACAAAGGATGTGTTGCTGGCGGGCGAAATTCACAATGTCGTGAACCGTCAGGAAATAACTCTCGTACCCCAGCTCGGCAATCAGCTCCAGTTCTTTGTCGATCTGCGCCAACACCTCGGCCTTGGGGCTTTTTTCCCAGCGCCAGCGAATCCCCTTTTCTGCCAGCACCCGCAGCCAGGACGTGGCCGTGTGCCCCTCGGGCACCAGTTCCCGGGGATATTGATAACGCAACTGACCGAGGTCGAAAGTACAGCGTCGGGCGATGTTCAGGGTCTCGTCGAGCAGCGCCTGCGGGTAGAGATCGCGCAAGTCGTCGAGGCCGCGCAAATGCCGTTCGCCGTTGGGGTGCAGACGCAACCCGGCCTCGGCCACCGGCAGGTGATGGCGGATCGCGGTCATGGTGTCCTGCAAGGCGCGCCGGCCCCGGGTGTGCATGTGTACATCGCCGCTGGCCACCGCCGGGATTCGCAGCTCCCGCGCCAGGGTTAGCAGCGCCGCCAGTCGCCGGGTGTCGTCCTGCCCGCGATGTAACTGAACGCTCAACCACAGGCGCTCGGCGAAGGTCTGCTTCAGCCAATGGCCCTGCGCAAAATCATCGACGGCGTCCGGCGCCCACAACGCCAACAGCCCCGGCAACGGCTCGCTGAAATCCTCCCGCAGCACCTGATACTGGCCTTTCTGCGTGCGGCGTCTGGCGCGGGTAATCAGTCGGCACAGGGCTTGATAACCTTCGAGGTTTTCCACCAGCAGCACCAGTTTCGGGCCATTTTCGATACGTATTTCGCTGCCGATGATCAGCGGCAACTCCACGGTCTTGGCCGCCTGCCAGGCACGGACGATACCCGCCAGCGTGCATTCGTCGGTGATTGCCAGCGCTTGATAGCCCTGCTTTTTCGCCCGTTGAAAAAGCTCAAGCGCACTGGAGGCACCGCGCTGGAAACTGAAGTTGGACAGGCAGTGCAGCTCGGCATAGTCGACGCTCATGCGAACCAGCCTTGCAGCCACAACGGACCGTCTTCGCCCACCGCCCGATAGGCCCAACCCTGCTGACCGGAACGGGTTTCGATCAGGTAGTAATCGCGGCGCACGTCGTCGCCGTCCCACCAGCCGGACTCGATGCGCTCCGGCCCCATGAGGATGCGCGTCGAGCTTTCGTGTACCGCCTGCGGTTCAGTCAGCAACCAGCCCGGGCGTTGCACGGCAGGCAGCCCCTCGCAGGCCTGGCTGTCGACAGTCGTCTGCCACGCGCATTCCGGCCGGTGATCGGCCTGGAAGCGCAAGCCCTGCACCGCGTCATCCCCCAGCCGTGCGCGCAAGCGTTCACGCAGTTGCTCCCAGGGCAAGGACTGCTGCGGACGGTCGTCGAACAACTCCTGACGCTGGGGCACGAAGGCCGGCAGATCTTCGGCGCGCAGACGAAAACCGCGCACCGGGGCTTCGACCTGAACCTGTTCCAGGCGCCCCCGGGCCAGTTCGAACAGCATCGCCGGATCGCGCTCGGCGCTGAGCAGGCCGACCTTGATCACGGTGTCCGGCAAGCCGGCGTGTTCCAGGTGCAGGTCGAAACGTTGCACGCCGCTGTCCCGGCCGCAGAGGAACGCCGACAGATCGCCGGTCAATCGTCTTAAAGGAAACAGCAACGCCTGATGGGATTGCACATCGAAATTGAGTTCGATGCGCACATCGAAACGGTCCGGCGGCAGGTAAAACGCCAGCGCCAGCCGCCGCTCACCGAACAGGCTGTCCAGATGCTTGAGCACCTGGGCCTCGAAACGCCGGGCCAGGCTATGCCGGGGCAGCGCCTGCACCTGACTCAAGGTGCGCAGCCCCATGCGCGATAACGCCGTAGCAACGCTGGGCTCCAGGGCAATGCGATCGACGGGCAGTTGCCCGAGGTGATGCTGCAAGGCGTCATTGTCCGGCACCACCAGACCGTCATAAACGTTGGCCAGCACCCGCGCCGCCACCGGGTTGGGCGCGGCGACAATCCGATGGCGAAACCCCAGCTCAGCGAGCTCGGCGCGCAGCCGCGCCTCGAACTGCGGCCAAGGGCCGAACAAGCCCAGGCTGGATTCGATTTCAAACACCACGGCGCGCGGATAATGCACGCTGACCTGGGAGCTGAACCGATAGGCCCAGGCGGCCAGGAACTGCTGCCAATGTTCGATTTCGGCGGCATCGTATTCGGCGGAGACGAACCCTTTGCTCAGCGCCTGGGCGGCGGTCATCGACTGACCGGGTCGCAAACCCAGCGCCCGTGCCGCACCGTTGACCGCTTGCAGCACCCGCCGCTGGGCCGGGCCGGTCAGCAGCGCCAACGGCTCATCGGGGTCGGGGCGCTGACGCAGTACCGCGTCCAGCGCCAATTGCGGGAAGACAATGCACACCCAGCGCATGGCAACCTCAATGCCCCACGGCAAAGGCAATTGGCGCCGAACGGGCCAGCCCGCCCCGGCACTTGAGCACCCGCAACTGAGCAGGCTTGGCGTCGATGGCGATGCGCAGGGCCGCTGGCGACGGGTTGATGGCTTCACTGAGCGAGCGATAGGCGAATGCCAGGGTCTGCCCGGTTTCGGCCGCCACCTGCAAACGTCGCAACGCCCGGTCGTCGGCCTTGTGCGGCCAGCACAACACCGCCCCGCAACTGCCCGAACGCAGGCATTGTTCCGCCGCCCACAGCGCATCGCGCTCGCTGGCCTGGATGATCGACAACTGGCGCAGATCGACCCCGGCGTTCTGCCAGGCCTGGGGATACGGCACGTAGGGCGGCGCCACCAGCACGATGCGCTCGCCCGCCGCCGACAGCCGTGCCAGCGTCGGCCACACCAGTTGCAACTCACCCACGCCCTGCCCGGCCAGGAGGATTTCGCTCAGCGCCGCTTCCGGCCAGCCACCGCTCGGCAACGCCGCATCCAGCGCCGCATGCCCCGTGGGTTGCGGGCTGACGGTCAGTGGCGCAGGCCGGCCCTTCCAGACCTGGCCGCCATTGAACAGCGTATCCAGCGCAACGACGGCGCCCATCACCCTTGCCTCACCAGACCACAGAACACGCCTTCGATGGCCAGCTCCTGATCGGATCGAACAATGATCGGCTGGTAAGCCGGATTGCGCGGCAACAGGCGAACGGCATCACCGACCCGCTCGAAACGCTTGATGGTGACTTCGCCGTCGAGCCGCGCCACCACGATCTGGCCGTTGAGCGCTTCAGGATTGCGCCGCACGCCCACCAGATCGCCGTCGAGAATGCCGTCCTCGATCATCGAATCACCCTGGACCCGCAGCATGTAATCCGGCACCCGCGAGAAGATCGACGGATCGAGCAGCAAGCGGCTGTGGACCTCGGCATCGGCACCGATCGGCGCACCGGCCGCCACGCGGCCCAGTACCGGAACGTCCAGCAGCTCGGGCCGCGGCGGCTGGTTCAACAAGCGGATGCCGCGCGCCTGATGCGGATTGACCTCGATGAAACCCGCCTCGGTCAGCGCCAGCACGTGCTTGCGCGCCACGCTACGGGAGGCGAAACCGAAGGCCTCGCTGATTTCAGCGAGGCTCGGGGGCTGACCGTGTTCGGCGATGCGATCGCGGATGAAGGTCAGGATGGCGGTACGGCGGGGAGTTAAAGTCGTCATGGAGTACATTTGTACTCTTTCGGCTTTTTCCTGGCAAGGACTTGTAGGAGCTGCGTAGGAGCTGTCGAGTGAAACGAGGCTGCGATCCCTTGATCTTGCTCTTTAAAAACAACATCAAAAGATCGCAGCCTCGTTTCACTCGTCAGCTCCTACAGGGAAAACTCGGTCAGTGACGCTTGCCGCAGCCATCATTCAACCCGCGAGAAGCCAGAAACCCTGCGATGTAATCGATAAAAGCCACGACTTTGGTGGTCGCTCGCCGATGGCTCGGGTACACCGCCAGAATGTGCGGGCCAAAGCTGTCGGGATCGATGTCGTAGTCCGCCATCACCCGCACCAGTCGACCGTCGGCCAGATACGGCGCAGCGCTCCATAGCGGCGTGTGCAACAACCCGCGTCCGGCCAGCGCATTGGCCAGCAGTAAGTCGTAATTGTCGCTGCGCAGCCGTGGCGCCTGGGGTTGCGGCAGGCTCAAGCGCTGCCCATCGCGCTCGGCCCACCAGAATTCGCGGCTGAGCAAGGGATGGCGATACAGCAACCATTCGTGCTCATCGAGGGTTTGCGGGGTGACCGGCAACGCCTTGCGCGCCAGATAGTCCGGGCTGCCACACAACGCCAGACGATTGCTGCCAACGACGCGGGCGATCAGCCCCGGCAGGTCGTCATGGCCTTCGCGCAGGGCCAGGTCGTAGCCGCTTTCCAGCAGATTGACGAACTCATCGCACAGGTCCACTTGCAGATTGATCTGCGGATACTGCTCCAGAAAACCGCCACACACCTGATCGAGAAAGGCTTGCCCATAGGCCAGTGGCGCGGTGATTTTCAGATTGCCGCGCAGGCCATGCTGCAACTGCTCGATTTCCTCGCCGGCCTCGTCCAGCCGCTGCAACACCTGACGCGCGGTTTCCAGGTAGAGCCGCCCCACTTCCGTCAGCAGAATCCGCCGGGTGCTGCGCTCGAACAGCCGGGCACCGAGCTCGGCCTCCAGGTGATTGACCGCTTTGGTCAGGGCCGACGGGGTCTTGCCCAGTTGCTCGGCGGCGCGGCTGAAACTGCCCAGTTGCGCCGTGGCCACGAACATTTTCAACGCACCCAGCTTGTCCATTCTTTTTCCATTCCGGCAAAAACGTTTTTCGTGAGTGAGGCGTTCTGTTGAGCATAAGCAGCCACTAATCTGGCCATCAGACGTAATAACAAGGAAACTTTCAATGAAAAGATTCATCCCGAATCTATTGATGGCCGCTGTGGCTTTTGCCTCGATGGAAGCCATGGCAGCGACCGATCTGGTGCTGCTCAACGGCAAGATATTCACCGCCGACCGCAACCAGCCCAAGGTGCAGGCCCTGGCGGTGCAGGACGGCAAAGTGCTGCAAGTTGGCAGCGATGCACAGATAAAAGCCTTGATTGAATCGCAAACGAAAGTGATCGACCTCGACGGCAAGACGTTGATGCCCGGCCTGATCGACAGCCATTCCCACGCGATTTTCGGCGGTCTGGAAATGGCCTCGGCCAATATGGAAGATGAGGTGGTCGGCCTCGATGAGCTGGAAAAACGCCTGCACGGATGGCGTGATGACGGCAAGGCGAAACACGGCGATGTGCTGAGCGTGGCCGGCATGAGTTCGGCGTATTGGGCCCAGGCCGAGGCCCTCGGCAAGAAATTCAACAGCGGCGAATGGGCCAAGGTGCCCGTGGTATTCACCGGCAGCGACCACCACACCGCCTGGGCCAACAACGTCATGCTCGAACGCGCGGGCATCGACGCCGCCCTGCTGCAAAACCTGCCGGCTGCCGAACTCGACACCATTGGCAAGCTTGCCGACGGTAGCCCCAACGGTTTTCTGGTGGACGCCGGTTGGGATCGGGTTGCGTTAAAAATGCCCGCGCCCAGTGCCGCCGACATGCTGCGCGCCGCGCAAACCGCTGTGCGCTACAACAACAGCCTGGGCATTACGGCCTGGATGGACCCCGCTGCCAACGCCGCCCCCGGCGAGCCGGTGTTTGCCCTTAAACCCACAGAGAAAACCGTCGGCGTACTGCCGGTGTACAAAGCGCTGTCGCAAAGCGGTGGCATGACCGCCCACGTCGCGGCGCTGCTGGTGGCCAATCCGAAAAGCATACCGGCCGATCTCGACACGCTGGACAAGGTCCGCCAGCAATTCCAGGGCATCCCCAACCTGACCCTGCCCGGCATCAAGATCTTTGCCGACGGCGTGATCGAATACCCGGCCCAGAGCGCGGCGATGATCGATCCTTACACCAACTCGCAAAAACAGGGCGAGTTGCTGATCGATCCGAAGCACTTCGGCGAACTGGTCAGTGCCATCGATCAACGCGGCTGGCGGGTGCATATCCACGCCATCGGCGACCGCGCGGTACGCGAATCCCTGAACGGCATCGCCCAGGCGCGCAAGGATCGCCAGAGCGGCGTGACTCACTCGATCACCCACTTGCAAATGGTCAACCCGAAAGAGTTTGCGCGGTTCAAACCGCTCAACGTCATCGCCTCCATGCAGTTGCTCTGGGCCTCCGCCGACGATTACACCCTGGACATGATCAAGCCTTACGTCAGCGCCCTCGCCTTCCGCTATCAGTACCCGGCGCACTCGCTGCTCAAACAGGGCGCGACGATCGCCGGGGCCAGCGACTGGCCGGTGTCTTCGCCCAATCCGTGGAACGCCATGGCCCAGGCGATCACCCGAAACGGCCCGTTGGGTGTGTTGAACGCCGACGAACGCATCGACCGGGAAACGATGTTCTACGCCTACACCCTCAACGCCGCCCGCACTATCGGTCTAGAGAAGCAAATCGGCTCGTTGAGCCCCGGCAAGCAAGCCGATTTCATCGTGCTGGACCGCGACGTGTTCAGCGTCGATGAGAAAGCCCTGCACGACACCCAAGTGCTGCAAACCTGGTTCGCCGGTCGCGAAGTCTACGCCCCGACACTCTGAGAAAAATCGCCTGTACACGCTGCCCAACTCCGCGTTCATCGCTGGGGTCTGGAGCAGCTTTGTCTCAAATCTGCCCATAACAATCACAACAAAGGCACTGCACCATGAAAGCGTTCACCCTGTTCGCCCTCGCATCCTTCAGCCTGTTGCCCCTGGGCAGCCAGGCCCTGCCCTTGAATGACGACTTCGCCGTGCTGGTCGACCTGACCCTGGCCAGCGACTATCGCACTCGCGGTATTTCGCAAACCCAAAACGACCCCGCCGCGCAAGCCGGTGTAACCCTGGCCCACAGCAGCGGCCTGTACCTGGGCGCCTGGAGTTCGAACGTCGATTTCGGCGGTGGCCTGAAAACCCGCCAGGAAGTCGACTACTACGGTGGTTGGCTGTGGCAGGCGACCGACGCCATCAGCCTGGATGTCGGCTATCTCAAATACGCGTATCCAAAAGAGAGCCAGTTCAATCAGAGCGAGGTCTACGGGATTCTCGATGTCTATGGCGTGAAACTCGCGGCCTATTACTCTGCCGATGCACCAGGCATCGACAGCAAACAGAGCACGTTGTACCGCTACGTTGGCTACGAAACCGAATTGCCCTATGGGCTGGGGCTGAAACTGCGCTACGGCGAAATGGACTTCAAAGACCCGCGCCTGTATTCGGCCTCGGGGCATGGCGAGGAGGCTTATCACGAGTGGGAGGCGAAGCTGACCCGCGAAGTGGCCGGGGTGCTGCTGGGGTTGAGTTACATCGACACCGATTTGTCGAAAAGCCAATGCATCAGCAACTGGGGGTTCGACGATGTGTGCAGCGCGACCCTGGTGGCGAGTGTCAGCAAATCGTTCTGACTGCCGCACACGCTCTACGCAGGCCGGGATCTTTTGGCGACGTCAAGGTGACCAGGAGCAAGATCAAAAGATCGCGGACTTCGCCTGAATCTGTAGGCGCTGGCGAAGCCTGCGATCTTTTTCTGGTTTCGCTATTTAGCCGACACGCAATGCGCGCAGGTCGAGGCGACCGTCCTTGAGCGGCGGGCACCAGTAGTAGCCGCCAGTGATCGGTCGGCTGATGCGATACAAACCGTCGGTGATGCCGTCTTCCAGACCGCTCATGCGCCGCAGCTGGGCTTCGAATGCATCGAGGGAAAAACCGAACGCCAGGAACATCAGGCCGGCGCGATCGCCTTCGATCCACGGCATCGAGCGACGGACCACGAAGGCTTCAGGTGCGAAGCTTTCCTGGGCGGTGCGTTTGACGTGGGCAGAGATTGGCGCATCGTCGAGTTCTTCGTTGTCGCTCAGGCGCCGCCCCATGATGTTGTCCTGCTCATGGGACGGCATCGCGTGGAAGCCTTTCAAGTCATGCTGCCATTGCTGGATCGCGGCGAAGCTGCCACCGACCAGCCCCTCAGCCCCCTCGCCCAGCAGCGCGGCGGCTACAGCGGCCTCATCATGAGGGTTTTCGGTACCGTCTTCGTAACCGGTCAGGTCGTTGCCGGTCATGTGGCGGAAGGTTTCGTTCATCTGCACCAGACGCAGTGCCGGTGCCAGCGCGGCTTCGATCGCGTGGCTGCGATTGAGCAATTCGCCACGGTCAACACCGTGCAGCCAGCACCAGAGCGCGTGTTGGGTCGACGGGTTGTCGACACCGACACCGACCAGCGCAGGAAAGGCGCGCAAGCCGTCGATCTGCGCGTGCAGCGCCTTGACCAGGGACTCACCGAAACCGACCACCGCCGACTTCCCGTCCACCAGGCGCATCAGGTTATCCAGCGCTGCCGGCAGTGCCTCAGCGGATTCGAGGGCGAAGAACATATGACGAGCTTGAGGCGGAACTGGGGTGGCGAGAATGCCCGGCTGGTAGTAACTCATATGAACTCCTTTAGAAAGAGCGTGAAGTTTAACCGGGGGATCATTACTTGTGTGCTTTCAAGGACAAAAGATCGCAGTTGCTACGGGCGCTTTCATGCGCAGATGGCCGACAGATTCACGATCCACAACGCCGAGCAAAAAAAACCATAAGATGAGTCATGACAAGCAAGGTAGAGGTCTGCTAAAACGATTCATCAGTGCATCACCCAATCCAGACGGGGTAGCGACATGACCACAGCATCGATCCTTGGCAACCTGTTTCCCACCGCCGACAGCATCCCGGAAAAGTACCGCCTCAATGGCCAGACCGAACAGCGCGAATACCTGGTCGACGGTGAACTGAAAACCTGGTCCGGCCCCCTCGCCCAGGTGCGCAGCCCGGTGTACCTGAGCGGCGCGAATGGCGATGAACAAGTGATCCTCGGCAGCACGCCGCTGCTCGATGCCGACACCGCACTGACCGCGCTCGACGCGGCTGTCCGCGCCTATGATCGGGGCCAGGGCCTGTGGCCGACCATGCGCGTGGCCGAGCGCATTCAGCACGTCGAAACCTTCCTCGGTCGCATGCGCCAGCAGCGCGATGCGGTGGTCAAGTTGCTGATGTGGGAAATCGGCAAGAACCTCAAGGACTCGGAGAAAGAGTTCGACCGCACCTGCGACTACATCGTCGACACCATCAACGCCCTCAAGGAACTCGACCGCCGCTCCAGCCGCTTCGAACTGGAGCAGGACACCCTCGGCCAGATCCGCCGCGTTCCGCTGGGCGTGGCGTTGTGCATGGGGCCTTACAACTATCCGCTGAACGAGACCTTCACCACGCTGATTCCGGCGCTGATCATGGGCAACACCGTGGTGTTCAAGCCGGCCAAGCTTGGGGTGCTGTTGATTCGTCCGCTGCTGGAAGCCTTTCGCGACAGCTTCCCGGCCGGGGTGATCAACGTCATTTACGGCAGTGGCCGCGAGACCGTCAGCGCACTGATGGCCAGCGGCAAGATCGATATCTTTGCGTTTATCGGCACCAACAAGGCCGCCAGCGACCTGAAAAAACTCCACCCAAGGCCTCACCGCTTGCGTGCGGCACTGGGCCTGGATGCGAAGAACCCCGGCATTGTGTTGCCTGAGGTGGATCTGGACAACGCGGTCAGCGAAGCCGTCACCGGCTCCCTGTCGTTCAACGGTCAGCGTTGCACCGCGCTGAAAATCCTCTTCGTCCATGAAGACGTAGTCGAGGCGTTCATCGAGAAATTCAACGCCAGGCTCGCCTCACTGAAACCCGGCATGCCGTGGGACAGCGGCGTGGCCCTGACACCGCTGCCGGAGGCGAGCAAAGTCGATTATCTGCATTCGCTGGTGGCGGACGCGGTCAGCAAAGGCGCCGCCGTGGTCAACCCCAATGGTGGTGAGTCCCGGGCATCGTTCTTCTACCCGGCCGTGTTGTACCCGGTGACACCGCAGATGCGCGTCTATCAGGAAGAACAGTTCGGCCCGGTCGTGCCGATCGTGCCTTACCGTCATCTGGACACCGTGATCGATTACGTCCTGGAATCCGACTTCGGCCAGCAACTGAGCATCTTCGGCACCAACCCGGTGGCGGTCGGCAGGCTGGTGGATACCTTCGCCAACCAGGTCGGCCGGATCAACCTCAACGCCCAGTGCCAACGCGGCCCGGACACCTACCCGTTCAACGGCCGCAAGAACTCCGCCGAGGGCACGTTATCGGTGCACGATGCGCTACGGGTGTTTTCGATCCGGACCCTGGTGGCGACCAAGTTCCAGGAAAGCAGCAAAGAGCTTCTCAGCGAGATCATCAGCGGCCGGAACTCGAGCTTCCTGACCACCGACTATATTTTCTGAGGACACCAGACTGAGCATCATCAAAGGCCTTCGACTGCCGCCGCTGTTGCGCCGAATACTGCGTCCATTGCTGGACCCGTACCGGCGCTACCGCCACGCCAAACTGATCCATGCGGTGCGGGTTTCGTTGGGGTTGCTGGCGACGATTCTGCTGACCACCGGCATCCATCTGCCCCACGGCGAATGGGCGTCGGTGACCATGCTGGTGGTGATCGGCGGCTTGCAGCACCACGGCAATATCGGCAAAAAAGCCGCCGAGCGAGCCATCGGCACCTTGATCGGGGCCGGTGTCGGCTTGTTGCTGGTGGCGCAACAGGCCTGGCTCGGGATGCCGTGGCTGACGTATTTCGCAATGTCGGTGGTGTGCGGATTTTTCTCGTACCACGCCATCGGCAAGGGTGGTTATACGGCGCTGCTGTCGGCAATCACCGTGTTTATCGTTGCGGGGCATGGTGACAACCCGGTCACCGATGGCCTGTGGCGCGGGGTGGATATTCTGATCGGCATCGCCCTGGCACTGGCTTTCTCCTTCGCCCTGCCGCTGTACGCGGTGTACTCCTGGCGCTACAACCTGGCCGATGCGTTGCGCGACTGCGCGGCAATCTACGGCCGTATCATCAACGGCGAGTCAGTTGCCGCTGACGAGCACCTGAAGCTCATGAATCGCTTGAACACAGTCATGGTGCAACTGCGCTCACTGATGCCCTCGGTGTCCAAGGAAGTGCGGGTCTCCATGACCGAACTCGATGCGATTCAACGCAATCTGCGGATGTGTGTCAGCATCCTGGAGATCCTCGGCAATAGCCGGCCGAATGCCGATGACTCTGAGGCAATGGCCCATCTGCAATCGGCACTGAAAACCGAGCACCGACTGATCCGGGTGCAACTGATCGGTATGGCTCGGGCATTGAAATCGGGCGCTTCACAACGGCTCAGCCGGCCAGCCGAACCGCCATTGGACTCTACGCTTGATATGCCAGTCTGCAGTCCGCTGGATGGCTACCGATTGCTGACCCGACAATTGACCGCGAACATCGGCGAGATGCGCCAGCGTCTGGCGAAAACCGCACCGCGCTGGAACATCTGAGAGGCCGTTTATTGTGTAGCCACCCGCCGAAGCTTCAGGCCCCAACCCTGTTGCATCCCGGCGGCAGCCAGCAGAATCGCGGCGACACCGATCCATTGCAGCGGCTCCAGGCGATGGCCAAAGGCGAACCAGTCCACGAAAATCGCCGCAATCGGATAAATGAACGACAACGCGCCGGTCAGGGCGGTCGGCAGCTTTTGAATTGCCCCGTAGAGCAGCACATACATCAAACCGGTATGCACGATACCCAGGGTCACCAGGCTGGCCCAGGCACTGGGCGCTTGCGGTATCGCCGAGAAGTGCGCAAAAGGCGCGAGCAACAGCACGCCAGTGCAGACCTGGATCAACGCGATCAGATGCGGTGGCGTGCCGGTCAGGCGTTTGATGATCAACGCGGCAATCGCGTACAGGAAGGCAGCACCCAAGGCCAGAGCGATCCCCATCAGGTAATCGTTGCCACCCTCGCCTTGCTCGCCATGTGCGCTGACAATCGCCAGCATCCCGAGAAACGAAATGCCCAGCCAGAACAGTTTTTGCAGGGTGATTTTCTCCCCGAGAAACAGCGCGGCCAGCCCCACCAGCATGAACGGCTGGACGTTATAAACCGCCGTGCCGATGGCAATCGAGGCGCGAGAATAGGACGCGAACAACAGCACCCAGTTACCGACAATCGCCACACCACTCAGTACGGCCAACAAGAACGTGGTGGACGTCAAAATGCCAGGGCGCAGAAAGCCGAACGCTGCGCAGATCAGCAACAAGGTGGCGGCACCGAAAACGCAGCGCCAGAACACCACGTCCAGCACCGGTTGCCCGGACACCAGCACGAACCAGCCAATGGTTCCGGAAATCAGCATGGCGGCGGTCATCTCGAATGAGCCGCGACGTAGTGTTCTGTCCATCATCAACCTCCTGTGCTTGAGGCCAAAGTATGCCAATCCGCCGGGGGGCTTCTCCAGCGCAAAAAGCAGGCTAAACTCGGTATCTGCCTTTTTTATCAAGGCTTATCCAGCCGATTGCCTAACAGGGGATTCGCCATGACCGACGACATCGACCAAGTGCTGATCAGCGCATTGATGGAAGACTCCCGCCGCTCGCTCAAGGCCCTGGCACAGATCAGCGGCCTGTCCTCGCCCAGCGTTGCCGAGCGCCTGCGTCGCCTCGAAGAACGCGGCGTACTCAAGGGCTATACCGTCGAAATCGACCCTAAATGCTTCGGCTATCAACTCCAGGCCATCGTCCGCATCCGCCCGTTACCGGGCCAGTTGCAGGAAGTGGAACGGCAGATTCAGGCGATCCCCGAATTCACCGAGTGCGACAAAGTCACCGGTGACGACTGCTTCATCGCCCGCCTGCATGTGCGCTCGATGGAACAACTGGACACCCTCCTCGACCGCCTCAACACCCACGCCGAAACCAACACCGCCATCGTCAAGAAAACCCCGATCAAGCGCCGGCTGCCACCGATGGCGTGAGTGCTGTTTGGTTCGCAAAGACGTGGATACCCCGATTCCCAGACGATAAAAAACCCGCCGAAGCGGGTTTTTTACTCAAGGCTGGCGATCAATCATCGCGGCCCATGATGCCGAACAGTTGCAGCAAGCTGATGAACAGGTTGTAGATCGATACATACAGGCTGATGGTCGCCATGATGTAGTTACGCTCGCCGCCGTGAATGATGGCGCTGGTCTGGAACAGAATGCAGACCGAGGAGAACAGCACGAAACCTGCGCTAATCGCCAGTTGCAGACCGCTGATCTTGAAGAAGAAGCTCGCCAGCGTCGCACCCAGCAGCACGAAGAAACCGGCCGTGATGAAACCACCCAGGAAGCTCATGTCCTTACGGGTGATCAGCACATAAGCCGACAGGCCGCCGAACACCAGCGCGGTCATCGCGAAGGCCGAGCTGACCACTTCCGCGCCGCCCTGCATGCCCAGGTAACGGTTGAGGATCGGGCCGAGCAGGAAACCCATGAAACCGGTCAGCGCGAACGCAGAAACCAGGCCCCACGCCGAGTCACGGAGTTTGTTGGTGAGGAAGAAAAGGCCGTAGAAGCCGATCAGCACCACGAAGACGTTCGGGTAACCGACACGCATCTGCTGTGCGACAAACGCCATCACGCCGCTGAATGCGAGGGTGAGGGCGAGTAGGCCGTAAGTGTTGCGCAGGACGCGGCTAACCTCTAGCTGCTCAGCCTGCACGCTGTTATTAACTGCGTAATCCTGTTCGCGCATGGCGACACTCCTGTTGGTTTGAAACGTTCAGTCGCAAAGATCATAACAGACGCTCTGTAACAAGCCATGCAGAGAGTTTGACAGTGTGTTTCATTCAGGTATTATGGCGCCCGCAACGCAAACGGAGGTGTGGCCGAGTGGTTTAAGGCAACGGTCTTGAAAACCGTCGACTGTAACAGGTCCATGAGTTCGAATCCCATCGCCTCCGCCATCTTATGTACGACAAAGCCCTGATTATTCAGGGCTTTGTCGTATCTGGGGGTTGGCGGCAATCTCGCCGTTGGGCATGTGTTCCATAACTATTATTGACGTGTTCCAGAACTCAGCAGCTGCCCCCCTCCTCCGGCGTCCTGCCGATCGTTAAAAATCCTTCATGTAACGCGATGCCACGCTGTCCTTAAAACCGAGGATTAGCGATGCCACAATTCAAACCTTCTCCCCTCCCTGCCATACAAGATCAACGAAAATCAACTCGCTCTCGAAGCCGCCATCCTGGAGCGTTCCAACTGGGTCGAGGCTCATGACTCGGCTGACGCCCACCGACAATTTGCGTGGTGCCTTGGACACCATCGACAAGAACGAGGAGTTCATCAAGCTTACGCTCGCAGTCCCGATGGCACCGGAGTGACGACGGCTACTTTTCCTTGGCTGAAAATGACTGCTATCAGCCAAAAGCCGCCTTTTTGGTGGCCCGCGCGCGGCCGAAAACACGTCAGCTCAATCCAGAATGGGACGAAGGAAACTGCGCTCATAGCTCAGGATGAATTTTTGCTCGGTGGCCTGCGTCACCAATTGAACACACTCCGGATCAACTCCGACCTCCCTACGATACTGCTCATAATCTGCCAGGCTGGAAAAGCTGAATAGACAGTAAGCGATGTTGTTGGCGCCTTCGGCTGGTAGAAAGTAGCCATGGTGGTTTCCTCCCATACGGGTCACCACACGAATCCAATGGCGAGAATAGCTTTCGAAAGCCGGGAGCTGGTAGGGATCGATTACATACCTGACGTGGCAAGTGATCACTGGATCATTCCTTTGAAAATGGGGAAGCCGCTATTCTACGCACGCCATAAGCTGAGTCGTCGATGGCAGTCTGGGGGCGATTTCAGCCCATCTCAACAGGGCCAGGAGCGGTCGTTGGTGATGAGTGCTATGAACTCGGCTGTCGGTGCCGGGCATAGAGTATTGAACCGCCCACTCCCGACGTTCCTCTAGTTTGCAGTTCAAACGTATCCGGATAACCCTTGATCAACTCACTGAGCTTTTTATAACCATGGGTGCGAGGGTCGAACTCAGGTCTCAATTTGGTGATGTTGGTGCCCAGCGCACCCAAGTGAGCCCAGCCGTCCTCATCGGCGATGTCATCCAAGATCTTTGCGATGAAACTTACTGGCGCCTTAGGTAGCTTTTTTACCTCTGGCGTACTGACGACTTTGACGGCCTCAATTTCGGCGGGTGGCTCGGGTTCGGGTCGATCATTTCCATTGCTCGCAGCAACAAGCACTTCGCCGCGCAGCAATTCGGTATAGATGAACTTGTCGCAGGCCGACACGAACGGTCTCGGGGTTTTTTCTTCACCAAACCCATAGACCGTCAAACCTTCCTCTCGTAACCGAGAAGCGAGGCGAGTGAAGTCACTGTCGCTCGAAACCAGGCAGAAACCGTCGAAGCGTCGGGTATACAGCAGGTCCATTGCGTCGATGATCAAGGCACTGTCTGTTGCGTTTTTACCTTTGGTGTACGCGAACTGTTGGATAGGCTGAATCGAATGGTCGAGTAGCACCTTTTTCCATCCACCCAACTGAGGGCCAGTCCAGTCGCCATAGATCCGCTTGACGTTGGCGACACCGTACTTGGCGATTTCCTCGAATAAACCTTCGACAATTGCTGCGGGGGCATTGTCGGCGTCGATTAACACTGCCAAGTGTTTTTGCGCGGGGGTGGGTGCGTGGATGGCCATGGATTGTCCTACGTTGAGAACTTCAAAATACCGTTAAATCATGGACGAACAAAGGAATTACCGCTGCGCGCTAGAGAGCGTATTTTGCCAACGGCTTCGGGTTTGCAGTTACGTGCTAAGCGAAACCGATTAGCCAACTCAATCGACCGATAGCAGCCGATGGGCAGAGGCTGCTTAGGGTCCAGAGTGTGTAAAAACGCTAGATCCCGTTTCGATCTTCAAGGCTGAGAGGCAGTCCCGCTTCGCAGCCTGATCAAGGGCACGATGCCTTACTGATGAGCTAAACCGGTCCCGGCAATGCTCCAGATCATTGGGAGAAGTAAAAAACAGGCCGGCTTTTATGCCGTTAACGCCTTCATCAAGTGATGGGTACCGATGATTTTCATGACCCGTTTCATGTTGTAGGCGAGCACATTCAAACTCATCTCCGCACTCACCCCGGCCAGCTTTCGGGTCAGGAAGTGCGTCGCACCCATCCATTGTTTGAGCGTCCCGAAGGGATGCTCAACCGTCCGTTTTCGGACTCGCATCATCTCCGAGGCTTTGCTCAGCCGAAGCTGCATTTCCTCCAATACGGTTTCATGCTCCCAGCGTCGAACTCGTCGTTCCGTGCTCGGTGTGCACTGCGATTTCAACGCGCAGCCCTGGCATTTCGAACTCCAGTAACGATGCAACTTCAGGCCTTTTTCAACGTAGGAATAGTGCCAGATCAGCGCTTCTCCAGCCGGGCAAATGTATTCGTTTTTTGCCGCGTCATAGATGAAGGCATCGTTATTGAAGCGCCCGTCAGCCTTGGCTCCGGAGGTCATCGGCTTGGGCACATAGGCGGTGATGCCTGCATCGTGACAAGCCAGGATTTGTTCGCTTTTGAAGTAACCTCGGTCAGCCACTACCGACAACGTATCTGACGCCATCGCCTCGCGGGCCTGCTTGGCCATCGAGCTGAGTTGGTCGCGGTCGGAACCGACGTTAGTCACCTCGTGAGCAACGATCAAATGGTGCTGAGTATCGACCGCAGTCTGCACGTTGTAGCCGACGATTCCCGCGCCGCGCGTCATCATGGAGCGGGCATCTGGATCGGTCAGTGAGACCTGTTTATCCGGCGATTCATTGAGCTGGATTTCGATCGCCTGAAGCTCTTTCATTTGCGTTTTTAGCTTGGCGATTTTCTCTTCCAGTCGCACCGCGCTGGGCTCGGAAGCTGTTGGTTCTTGCCGATCGGCAGCATCGAGTGCCGCTAGATAACGGTTGATACTCGATTCAATTTCTTCCATTCGCCGTTTCAGTTTGGCGCTGGTGAAATTGCGGTCGCGGTTGTTGACTGCTTTGAATTTACTGCCATCGACGGCGACCAGATTTTCTCCGAATAGTCCCAACTGCTGACACAGCACGACGAACTGGCGACAGACGCCTCGGATGGCTTTGCTGTTGTCTTTTCGGAAGTTGGCGATGGTCTTGAAGTCCGGCATCAAACGACCGGTCAACCACATCAGCTCGACGTTGCGTTGAGCTTCTCGCTCCAAACGTCGGCTCGACTGGATGCGGTTGAGATAGCCGTAGATGTAGATCTTTAGCAATATCGCGGGGTGGTAAGCAGGCCGGCCAGTATCGGCTGGAATGGCACCGTCAAAACCCAGATTGACCAGGTCGAGTTCGTCGACAAAGACGTCGACTACGCGCACCGGATTGGTATCGCTGACGTAGTCGTCGAGGCTCTCGGGAAGTAAGGTGCCTTGGCCTCGATGTTCACCTTGGATGAAGCGCTTCATGGGCGATCCCTGCGATGAAATCCTCAGAAATCATAGCAAGTGTTCGCGAAGGCGTTTTTACACACTCTGGGCCGGTTGCAGCCTTGGCGACAGGCAGAAACCGACCAGTAGTGGTCATTTAGACGACAGTACCGTGGACGAGATGCCATCTCACCCTCGTTTTTGGATCGGGCCTCCCTCCGGAAAATCAAGGAACCAACTGATAGGTTGACTGCACTAGACCGGAAGGAAAACACCGGCTATTTACTAGCTTCAATTCAATGTCCTGCGTAAGGGCCCCGAACAATGGTCTTCCCGACCCAATCAGCACGGGAACAGTGGTGATCACCATATCGGCGACTAACCCGTCACGCAGGAATGACTGCACCAATTGCCCGCCATCGACATAGACTCGATGCACACCTTGCCTCGCCAGTTCCGCCAGCAGGTCTGAAGGAGTGAGGTTGGAAAAACGCACTTTTCCCTCTAGCGCATTAGGCACCTGTGAATCGGCCAACTGTTGAGACAACACGATTACTGGCAGGTCGTAGAACCAAGTGTCGAAGGTCAGCACTTTCTCATAGCTCCCCCTCCCCATCACGATAGCATCCTTATCGGCGATGAAGCCCAGGTAGCCGTGATCCTCACTCTGATCATCGCGCTGCAATAGCCAGTCAATGTCACCGTCGGACCTGGCGATATAGCCATCTAGACTGATGGCGATGAAAACATGTGCAGTAGTCATAGAAGTTTCCTTATTCAGACGACGCATGACTGACCGCAAAGAGGATAGCAAAACTAATATATAGCTAGATTTCTTAGCTGGTTTTCTACAAATCCCGCTCAAATCAAATTGGTCAAAAAAGTGTGTAGCGTATTTTGATCGCGCGGATAGGCGGTTCACGCTTTGAATTAATCTCCCTTCAACACCGGTTCAACTTCATCGACCGGCAACGAAGCAAACATTTCAGCGCGACAAACCTCAAGGATCTCATCCGCGAGTGCAGAATCATCCGGGCAGGCACGCGACAAAATAATCGCGCCGACAGCACGAGACAGCAGGTCAATCATTTTCTTTCTCCCCTCTCCCGCCTCGGCATCCGGTCCCGTTGGATATTTCTCTCCCAGCGTTTGCAGGGTGTGTTCAATGCCTTCGGCAAATGTCGTTTTCACATCATCCGATTGACGCGCCGCGTCGCCGCACAACGCGGCCATGGTGCAACCGCTGCCACGTCCGTCCCGATGTTCTCGGGTCACATAGACGTTGATGAAGCCCGGAACATCGAGCGCTTGGGCGCCTGTCAGCGATTTGGCAAGACTGCAGGCCGAGGCTTCGGCCATCAGGTCGGCCTTCGACCCGAAGTGCTTGTAGAAGCCTCCATGGGTGAAACCGGCAGCCGCCATGAGATCCGCCACACCGACGCCATCAAAGCCGCGCTCACGGAACAGCTCTGAGGCCGTTTCAACGATGTGCTCTCGATTGGCCTGCGCCTGGGCCTTGGTCACTCTCACGTGCAATACCTCGTGTTTACCGGGAAATCATGCGTCCAATCATACATAGATGCTGGTCATAATCAAAACCGTTGACAGTTTAGATTTCGATCATCATCCTAATTGCACGCAACACCGATCTCCATCAACGGGCACGGAAGAAATACCAGATGACCAATCAGAATCTGTTCACCCCTTACACCCTTGGCAGCCTAACGCTGTCGAACCGGGTAGTCCTCGCGCCGCTGACACGTAACCGCGCAGGCCAGGGCTTTGTCCCCAGCGAGTTCGCGGCCACCTATTACAGCCAACGCGCCAGCGCCGGCCTGCTGATCAGCGAAGCCACGCAGATTTCCCGACAGGGCCAGGGCTATCAGGACACCCCCGGGATCTACACGCAGAAGCAGATAGACGGCTGGCGCACCGTGACCGATGCCGTCCACGCCAAGGGCGGAAAAATCTTTCTGCAACTGTGGCATGTCGGCCGTGTGTCGCATGTTGATCTGCAAGAAAACGGCGCCGCTCCTGTGGCCCCTTCTGCACTGCGCGCCGCCACCAAAGTGTTCGTCAACAACCGTTTTGAAGACGTCTCCGAGCCGCGCGCACTGGACATCAGCGAACTGTCGGGGATCGTCGCCGATTTCCGCCAGGCCGCGGCAAACGCGGTCGCCGCCGGGTTCGATGGTGTGGAGATTCACGGTGCAAACGGCTATTTGCTGGATCAATTCCTCAAGGACAGCGCCAATCTGCGTACCGACGCTTACGGCGGTTCGATTGAAAATCGTGCGCGCCTGTTGCTCGAAGTGACGGCGGCGGTCGTTAATGAAATCGGCGCGGATCGCACCGGTGTGCGCCTGTCTCCGGTTTCGCCGGCCAATGGCGTATCCAGCAGCGATCCGCAGGCGCAATTCGATTACGTCGTTGAACAACTCGACGCCCTCGACGTGGTTTATCTGCACGTGGTCGAAGGCGCGACCGGTGGCCCGCGCAACGTGGAGCCCTTCGATTTCGGTGCCCTGCGCCAGCGCTTCAAAAACACCTACATCGCTAACAACGGCTATGACCTGGACCTGGCGACTTCGAAGCTCGCTGAAGACCAGGCCGACCTGATCGCCTTCGGTCGCCCGTTCATTGGCAATCCGGATCTGGTGGAGCGCCTCAAACGTGGCGCGCCGTTGTCCGCGTTCAATCCCGCCACCCTCTATGGCGGCGGTGCGGCTGGCTACATCGACTACCCGACGCTGGCTGAATCGAGCGCCACCGCAAGCTGAGCCATCAGTGATCGCGCTTTCTGTTTCACACATCCTGAAAGAGAGATACCCCATGAGCACCCGCCCTACTGTTCTCATCACTGGCGCCTCCACTGGCATTGGCGCCGTTTACGCCGAACGCTTCGCGCAACGCGGTCACGATCTGGTACTGGTCGCCCGCGACCAGGCACGCCTGGACGCACTTGCAGCCCGGTTGCGCAGCGAACACGACGTCGCCGTCGATGTCATTGCGGCGGACTTGACCCAACTCAGCGATCTGACAACCGTTGAAAGCCGCCTGCGCGACGACGCCCGCATCGGCATCCTCGTCAATAACGCCGGCGCCGCGCTGTCCGGTAACTTCATCGACCAGAGCACCGACAGCGTTGCGCAACTGGTCGCCCTCAACACCACGGCGCTGGTGCGGCTCGCCAGCGCCATCGCCCCACGCCTGGCCAAGGCAGGCGACGGCGCGATCATCAACATCGGTTCGGTGGTAGGCCTCGCGCCGGAGTTCGGCATGACGGTCTACGGTGCGACCAAGGCATTTGTGCTGTTCCTTTCCCAGGGCCTGAGCCTGGAACTCTCGCCTCAAGGCGTCTACGTGCAGGCCGTGCTGCCCGCCGCCACCCGCACGGAGATCTGGGATCGCTCCGGCGTCGACATCAACACCTTGAGCGAAATCATGGAAGTGGGCGATCTGGTGGATGCCGCCCTAGTCGGTTTTGATCGTCGCGAACCCGTGACCATCCCGCCGCTGCACGAAGCGGAACGCTGGGATGAGCTGCAGAGCGCACGTCAGGGCCTGCTGGGGCAAATCCGCCAGTCTGCAGTTGCCCAGCGCTACCAGACCCAACCGTGATCTTTTGGTAGCGAGCATTCGCGCCGGATTCGATGCAGGCGCAAGGCACTGCATCGAACCCGGCCACTGTCCGGAGTAGCAATGAATCAAACGCAGACAAATTCCCCCTCGGGTTCGCCGACGTCGTTCATAAACGCGGCGAATCAGTCGATCACGGTCAACGGCATTCCCTTCGCCTATCGCGACATCGGCCCCCATTCCGGCGTGCCCCTCGTACTGTTCAACCATTGGGGCGCGGTGCTGGACAACTTCGACCCCGCGATCATCGATGGCCTTGCACAAACCAGACGCGTCATTACCACCGACTATCGCGGCATCGGCGGCTCTGGTGGAAGCGCACCACTGACCGTCGACGAAATGGCTGACGATGCCATCCAGCTGATCCATGCGCTGGGGTTGGAAACCGTTGATGTGCTCGGTTTCTCCCTCGGCGGTTTCGTCGCTCAGGGCATCGCCCTGAAGGCGCCTGATTTGGTGCGGCGTTTGATTCTGACCGGCACCGGACCAGCCGGCGGCAGCGGTATCGACAAGGTCGGCTCGGTGACATGGCCATTGATGCTCAAAGGCTTGCTGACCTGGCGCGATCCGAAGTTCTACCTGTTCTTTACTTCGACGCCCAATGGCCGTCGATCCGCCTCGCAGTATTTACAGCGCCTGAAAGCACGCAAAAAAAATCGCGACAAAGGCCCGACGCCCAGCGCTTTCCTGCGGCAGTTGAAAGCCATCACCGCGTGGGGCAAACAGCCGCCGCAAGACCTCGGGCGCTTGCGGACGCCGACGCTGATTGTCAACGGCGACAACGACATCATGGTGCCCAGCGTTCACTCGAGTGCACTGGCAAAGCGTATCCCCAACGCACAACTGGTGATTTATGAGGATGCCGGGCACGGCGGCATTTTCCAACACCACGTTGACTTTGTGGCCAAGGCGCAGGCGTTCCTCGATGCCTGACAATACGGCGCAGCAACGCACCGGCTACCCTCCTTACAATCGAAAAGAGCCGCACCACGATGAAAGCATTTCTAATTAATCGCTATGGCAAGAACCCCGGGCGGATTGGCGAAGCTCCCGCCCCCGCAGTGAGTGCCCACGACGTTTTGATCGAGGTACACGCCAGCAGCGTCAACGTGCTGGATTCGAAGATCAGCAAAGGCGAATTCAAGCTGATCCTGCCCTACTCATTTCCGTTGATCCTGGGTAACGATCTGGCAGGCGTCGTGATTGAGGTGGGCTCGAAGGTGACACGCTTCAAACCGGGAGACGAAGTGTACGCTCGCCCACCGGAAGCTCGTATCGGCACGTTCGCCGAATTGATCGCCGTGAACGAGAACGCGATCGCCCTGAAACCTGCCAATACCAGCATGGCACAAGCCGCGTCCCTCCCCTTGGTTGCATTGACCGCCTGGCAAGTGCTGGTCGAAACCGCCCAACTGAAAAAGGGTCAGAAAGTGCTGATTCACGCCGGCTCCGGCGGCGTCGGCACCCTCGCCATCCAGCTCGCCAAACACCTCGGTGCCTTTGTCGCTACAACCACCAGCACTGCGAATGTCGAATGGGTGAAGGCATTGGGGGCCGATTTGGTGATCGACTACAAACAGCAGAACTTCGAAAGTGTCTTGCACGACTACGACGTAGTGTTGAACAGTCTCGGTGCCGATGTCCTGGAGAAGTCACTCAAGGTGCTCAAGCCAGGTGGCCAGCTCATTTCCATCTCTGGGCCACCCACTGCGCAGTTCGCGCAGGAGCAAGGGTTGTCCTGGCCATTGAAGCAAATCATGCGCCTGCTGAGCCTCAGTATTCGGCGCAAGGCCCGCAAGCAGGACGTCAGCTACAAGTTTGTATTCATGCGGGCCAACGGCACCCAACTGCAACAAATAACCGCGCTCATTGAGGCCGGCATCATCAAACCGGTGATTGACCGCGCCTTCCCCTTTGAATCAACGGCAGAGGCGTTGAAGTATGTCGAGCAGGGACGAGCCAAAGGCAAGGTCGTTGTTTCGATCAAATGACTACGCCGCCTATCGAT
This sequence comes from Pseudomonas sp. Pseusp18, assembly GCF_059506005.1. Taxonomy (NCBI): domain Bacteria; kingdom Pseudomonadati; phylum Pseudomonadota; class Gammaproteobacteria; order Pseudomonadales; family Pseudomonadaceae; genus Pseudomonas; species Pseudomonas sp. Pseusp18. The sequence goes on along the minus strand of NZ_CP169240.1, from coordinate 2,317,916 downwards.
GAGTCGACCGAAGAGCCCGAGCAACTTTTAGCACAGCAGCATTCTTCATCCGGGCTGAGCGAGTTGACGACACTAGAGTTGCCGAAACAGGAAGCGCAGCAAACGGACGTCGTGCCTGTTGCACCAACTGTGATCCTATGGCGCAGTTTGATGCTTAAGCAGTAGATCTCGGCCTCGCCACAGCCACCGTACAAAGCACATTCATAATCAGTTTGGCGACTCTCTCTGTAGCACAATTGACGAACCCGAGGATGAATATACGTTCATCAAAAACATTGTTCTATGCGTCTAGCCTGTGGGTTCCGACATAGTGAATACAGGAGTAACCCACCATGTTCTCGCACGAAAGCATCCCGCTGATCATCATTTTCATCATCCTGCTGCTTGGCGTGCTTACCGCCGTCCTCCATCCGGTACATGCGTTCTATAGCTGGCTTCAGAGGCGCAGGGAAAAATCATCCGTCGAGATCGCGAAAGAGGTGGATTCGCGCTGAATTTTTTTAACGAGCCCGGCTAAGTCCGGGCATTTTTTTGAAGCTTTCGGGCCGATTCTGTTGAAAAAGTCGGCCTTGGTTTGCGCATCAGAAAAGTACGCGTCCGAGATTGAAATCCGAGTCCTGAACCTTCTGCCCAAAACACAGATTTAAATCTCAGGCACGTACTTTTCTGCCGTGGAAACCGAAGCCGACTTTTTCAACAGAATCGGCCAAGAGCGGACACTCGAGCACATCACCTGGTTGGCTGTTTTTTCATGACGAAGCGGTCACCCGTGTTCTGCTGCCAACATTGACCTGAACTGAGAAATGATCTCTGAAGATAACCCGGCAGCTTCGAACACTGCACAGGTAAAGCTAACGGGTGCAGGACCTGGCGCAGTTATGATGCGGTCAGCAACCACAGCTACTGGACTGCTTCGATAAAGCGAGGCCCCTTCATAACCTGCGGCATTCTGTTGTAAAAAGTCAGCGCTGTTCGAGGTATGAGAAACCGTGTCGAGAAGCCCGGCTCTCGCAAGTGCCAGCGTTCCCCCACAGATACCGGCAATTGTCGCGCCACTTGAACGACTAGTATGAAGAAAGTCCCGAATATCCGGTGCATCTGCACGTTCCCAGATCATTCCACCGATGACGACAACAACGTCCGGTTTCCAGTCCAGGCATTGTTGCAAGCTGCAATTCACAGTTACTTCCAATCCACCCTGCGAGCGGAACTGCCCCGTAGTAGAGGTGAAAAACCTAACGTCGATCCCGTAGAACGGGGATGCGGTTCCTGCAATGAAAGCATATTCCCAGTCCGCAAAACCGGGTGTCAGTATCAATCCCACGCGTGCCATCAGTCAGAATCCTCCATGAAAACGAATAACATAAAGCGACAACACATAGGTCTCAACGGCTGCCTTGGGTCGAAAGTTTCCCCTCACCACTGACAGCTCTCGGCCAGAGGCTGATTGTTGGAATCGGCTGAAATCGCCACTCAGTGGTCAAGCCTATAAACTTGCGGATGACTCAAGGTGCGTATCACTTCCTGCCAGTCGCCGTAATTCGCTCACATCGGCGAACCACTCATGGGACTGAAGACTGTGGAATGCATCATATGCTCCATACCCCCAGGCGACCGCACCAAAGGCGATACCGGCAGTCGCTGCTGCTTCACCATCCGTAGGCTGGTCGCCGATGTAGATAACTTCCTCTTGCGCCACGTCGAATTTGCGCATGACGCGGCGCAAGCGAGACGCCTTGCCGAAAATGGAGGCGCCGCACTCGAAGGCCCGGATATGTTGACAGCTGGAGCCCAAAATTTGCGTGATATTTTCTTGGGAATTAGAAGACACCACCGCCAGAATCAGTCCTCTCTCGTCAAGATGGGCGAGGGTATTGGCGATGTTATTAAACAGTGGGATCGAGCTTCGATGTTTCTTCATCAAGCTCATGAAGGTTCGCGCCACCAGAGGCAACTTCCAGCGAGGCATTCCGATATGAGCCATGATCTCCCGAGCCCCCTGCTTGCGCAGACCGTCCAACTCTTGCGGGTGAATTCGACTGAATGCGTGTCTGTCAGCGACCTGGTTGAACACTGAAACAAAGAACGGAAAGGAATCAGCGAGCGTGCCGTCGAAGTCGAAAATGGCAAGCCGGTATGACATGTGAAAGCTCCTTCCTGTGGTGGTGGCAGCCGAGTCCAGGCGGCTGCTTGTGCTGGGCGAGTAATTCACCCGGTTGGTGGGAAAGGCGCATTATCCCTGCTACGGAATCTGCCCGGAAGGAGTAAGTGGCTTAACGCTGTTGCCGTATCTGACTACCTTCAAGGCCTTGACTTGATTTATCGAACTCGCCGAGCATATTCCGATGATTGCCAAGGCCAAAGTCGTTTTTCTCGCCACCCGCAATCACCTCAACCATCCGCTTCAGCACGCCTTCACGGCGATGCACGGGAGTAAACGTCCCGTCGATGTGGGGCGGCATTCTATCGAACGACAAATCAGCGACAGGGATCGTCATCAATGCAATCTACTTTCAGCAAAGGCATCATATTTGCCCTCTCCGCCGCGGCACTGAACGCAACGATCGGTGTACTCAGCAAAGTACTCATGAGTAATGGCTTCACCGCCAGCAGTGTCGCTGTCATCAAGACCGTACTGGGTTGCATGCTTCTCTCGATCTTACTGCTTTTCCTCAAGCGCCCGGCGTCGACGACCAAATGGACTCAGGCGGCTATCTGCGCATTCCTTGGCATCTTTGTGCTGTTCCACTTCGAAACGTCCGCCTATCGACATTACGCTGCAGCAGGTGTGGTGGTTGTGCTGATGGCCAGTGCCTCAATTTCCTCGATCATTCTGGGGCGCATTTTCCTCAAGGATGCCATCACCGCGAACGCTACCGTGGGCGCCGCACTGGCTATCGCTGGGATCGCGGTGATCTTCGGCGCCGACCTGCAGCAGGGCTTTACCTTACAAGGTGCTGCGCTAGCCTCCATGGCCGGCTGCGGCTATGGGGCCTTTTCGGTTGCCATGAAGCGGATGGGTGTGTCGGGGGGGCTGCACTTCACGCGGCAATTGTTGTTCTTTGGCAGCCTGTACCTGCTGATGCCGGCAGCGGCCGATGGTTTCGCGATCGGCGAGCTGTCGCCGCTGGCGATCGCCGCACTGCTGGCGCTGGCCGCGCTGCCGACAATCCTGGGCTTCTTCTGCACCACCAAGGCCATCGAATATCTCAAGCCATCCCAAGTGCAGGCGCTGGAGCTGACCGAGCCGTTGTTCGCCGCGCTGCTGGCGTTTGTGGTGCTCAATGAAGTACCGCGCGAAAGCCTGTACGCAGGGGCAGTACTGATCATCGTCGGCCTGTGTTTTTCCAATGAGCTGATCCGCTTGGGCAGCAAAGCATCCGTCCCTTCGACCGAGTGAGCTACTTTCGGATCCTGATTGTTTTAGCAATCAGTGGTTTTGAAGTGTTTTCAGGGCTTTGTCGTTTCTGGGGATGCGAGCGAGCAGCCCCTCTAAGCCCCAGCAATCTCCACTGAACCTACCGCGCCCCAACCACGTCCAGTCGAACAAAGCTGGAGAACACGCGAGGCCACGCTGTGCATCAGTTCCGCGCACGGATGCACAGCGTATTTTTCACGCAGAAGAGACCGAGTCGTCTTCGTTTGTTTTCAGCTACCCGTTACCACACAGCAATATGGGAATCGGCCCGCGGCTCGGTGCCGCCGCACAACACACCGGTGTCAGGGTCGCGGATGATGATCTGCCCTCGGCCATAGTTGATCAGGTCGCAATCGACCTGAACCTTATGTCCGCGCCGGGCCAGCGAAGCGGCCAAGTCCCTCGACGCCCCCTGCTCGATGCCGACTTTCATGCCTCCCAGCCATTGCCATCGCGGTGCGTCCAGCGCCGCTTGAGGATTGAGACCAAAATCCACCAGGTTCATGACCATCTGCACATGGCCTTGGGGCTGCATGTAGCCACCCATGACGCCGAACGGTCCCACCGGCGCGTCACCTTTACTGATGAAGCCAGGAATGATGGTGTGGAAGGTCTTTTTGCCCGGTGCCAGGCAGTTGGCGTGGTCAGGGTCGAGACTGAATTCCTGCCCACGGTTCTGCAAGGCGATGCCGCTGTCTGGCAGCACCACGCCGGAACCGAAGCCGTGGTAGTTACTCTGGATGAAGGACACCATATTGCCCTGCGCATCTGCCGTGGCCAGGTACACCGTACCGCTGGCGTGAGGATCACCGGGATCAGGTTGCTGAGCCTGATCAACGATCTGTTCACGGCGTTGGCGGCTATAGGTGTCGCTGAGAAGATCAGCCACCGCCACACGCATGTGCAGCGGATCGGTGATGTAATGCAGGCCATCGCTGTAGGCCAGCTTCATGGCTTCCAATTGACGATGCCAGGTCTGCTGGCTGTCTCGGTGATCGAAGTCGAAACCCTGGAGGATTTTCAGGGTCATCAGGGCCACCAATCCTTGCCCGCTTGGAGGGATTTCCCACACATCGTAACCGCGGTAATTGATGCTGATCGGGTCCACCCATTGGGCGCGATAGTCCTGCAGGTCGCTGGCTCGCAGGTAGCCGCCGGTGGCGCGGGAATGGGCATCCAGCCGCTGAGCCAGAGCGCCGCGATAAAGGCTTTCGCAAGCACTGTTCGCCAGTTCTTCCAGCGTTCGGGCTTGCGCCGGATTGCGGAATAATTCACCGGCCTTTGGCGCACGGCCATCAATCAGGAACGTGTCGAACCAGGCGTCTAGCACCGGGTCTCGATGGGGGCTGAATTCATCCAGAGCAGTCTGCCATTGTCGGGCGACCACCGGCGACACTGGGAAGCCCTCCCGGGCCAGACTGATCGCGGGCTGCAGCAACTCGGCAAAGGGCAGCTTGCCGAACCGTCTGGACAACTCCGCCCAGGCCGAAGGGCAACCGGGCACCGTGACCGGCGTCCAGCCATAAAGCGGCATCTGCTCGTGACCACACGCCTTGACTGCATCGATCGTCAGTGCCGCCGGCGCTTGGCCGTTGCCGTTCAGTCCGTGCAATTGGCCTTTGCTCCAGACCAGAGCAAAGGCGTCGCCGCCCAAGCCGCAGCCGGTGGGTTCAACTACCGTTAGCGCCGCCGCTGTAGCGATCGCGGCATCAATGGCATTACCGCCGTTGCGCATAATCTCGATGCCGGCCTCGGCGGCCAGTGGCTGTGAAGCCGCGACCATGCCACGGCGGGCAAACACACTCTGACGTTGCGACGGATAGGGATATTCGTGGGCAGAAAATTTCAACATGGCAAAAGCTCTTCCAAACAAAGATTCATTGGCCGCAGGTATCCGGTTCCATTACCGGGTAAGAAAGACCCGACTGAAAAGTCACAGCACACGGCTGAGAAAGGCCTGAGTTCGCGGGTGTGTCGGTCGACTGAAGATCTGCTCCGGCGGACCCTGCTCAATCAGTTCGCCCTGATCGAGAACCACCACGCGATCAGCGACTTCCCGGGCAAAACCCATTTCATGGGTGACCACTACCATGGTCATGCCGTCATCGGCCAACTGCTTCATCACCTGCAGGACCTCGCCGACGGTTTCCGGATCCAGGGCGCTGGTGGGCTCGTCGAACAGCATGGCTTGAGGTTTCATCGCCAGCGCCCGGGCGATTGCCACGCGCTGCTGCTGTCCACCGGACAACATCGATGGATAATGCATGGCCTTGTCCGCCAGGCCGACCCGGGCGAGCAAGGCCCGGGCCTGTTCCAACGCTTCGGCGCGTGGCACACCGAGCACCTGGATCGGTGCCTCAATGATGTTTTCCAGCGCGGTCATGTGGGGGAACAGATTGAAACGTTGAAAGACCATGCCGATGTCCCGACGCTGGCGAGCGATGTTGCGCTCGGAGTCGCGCACCAGGCTGCCGTCGGCGCGCTCGCGGTAGCCCATGGAGCGACCGTTGACGCGTATGCGCCCGCCTTGAATGTCCTCCAGCAGATTAATGCAGCGAATGAAGGTGGTCTTGCCTGAACCCGATGCACCGATCAACACCACCACTTCACCGCGCCGCACCTGCAAGGAAATCCCCTTGAGAATCTCCAGGTCGCCAAAAGACTTATGAATGTCCAGGGCCTCGATAATCAGTTCTTCACTTTTGTGCGCCATGCTTAACGCCCCCTAAGCAATTTGAGCGTGCCGCGGCCAAACATGCGACTGCCGGCTGCTGGCGGTGCGGGTCGATCGGACTGTCCGAAACGCGCTTCCAGCCAACGCTGGAAGAAGCCCCAGAGGGTGGTCAGCAGCAGGAAATAAATCGCCACCACCAGGTACAGTTCAAATACCCGGAATGTCGCCGACGTGACCATTTGCGTACTCAGCAGCAACTCCTGCACACCAATCACGCTGACCAGCGTCGTGTTCTTGAGCATCACGTTGAATTCGTTGCCCAACGGCGGAACGATGACCCGGAACGCCTGAGGCAAAACGATACGCCGCATCAATTTGGCGAAGGTCATGCCCAGCGAACGCCCAGCCTCGTACTGACCCTTGTCCACGGCGCCAATCCCGGCACGAATGATCTCGGCCATGTAGGCGCCTTCGTTCAGGCCCAAGGCGATGATCGCTGCCTGAATATTGCCCGGCACCACCAAACCAAACAGTTCCACGTCCTCGAAACGGAAAATGCCGCCGGCCGCCAAAGCGGTATAGAGAAAAACGATTTGCACCAACAGCGGCGTGCCGCGCATCAGCCACACATAAAACCGTACCGGCAGGTTGAGCAACGGGTTGCGCGACAGACGCATCAGCGCCGCCGCCAGCCCCAGCACGCAGCCCAACGCCATTGCCAGCACACTGATCAGGCAGGTCAACCAGAGCCCAGTGAGGTACACCCCGCTGGGCTGCAAAAGGTATTGCCAGAACACATCCCAATTGAAATTCATCGAGCGCTCGCCTCAGTCGAGTGTGTCGCTGGAAACATGCCATTTGCTCAACAACTGCACATAACTGCCGTCACTGCGCATGTCACTGATGATCTGCTGTACTGCGGTGGTGAGCTGGGAATCATCCTTGCGGGTCCCTAAACCCGTGAGAATCCGGCTGAAGGCTGGCACCCCCTCCTCGAATAAATCAGGCGCCATTGCGGCGTAGTAACCTGCTGTTTCTACGGTGGTGCCGTAAGCGTCCACCTGACTGATACGCAGCGCCTGGAAGGCGTCAGTATCACTGTTGTAAACCACCAGTTTCATCGGTGTCTTGCCAGCCTTGGTGAGCTTTTCATTCTCGGCGTCCAACAAGGTTTTGATCGTGGAGCCATTGAGCACTGCCACCTTGTGCCCAGACAGTCCATCCAGGGTTTTGATCCCCTTGGGATTGCCTTTGGGAACGACCACTGACTGGCTGGAATACATGTAGTTGACGATGTCGATCACTTCCCGGCGTTCGGGCTTGTCGAACAGCTGATCGACGATCATGTCGCACTGCTGGGCGAGCAATGCCGGCAGCAACCCGGAGAATGGAATGACCCGCCATTGCACCGATTTGTCTCCCAGGCGCTTGGCGATTTCCAGCCCCAGATCGACAGTCAGGCCCCTGGGTTTTTGCGCCTCATCGAAAGACACCAAGGGTGGCGAGTCCATGCCCGAGCAATACGTGAGTTTTTCGGCCTTTTGCAGTCGTTCCGGCACTTGGGGCGTGGCGAACGCCCACTGTGCGCAGAGTCCCAGGGATACAGCAGCAAGCAACACACGGCGTTTATGCATGACCAGACACTCCAGTTGTTTAGTAACGGGGCAGTACTCAAAGTCAACACACGGTCGGGCTCGAGCCCGATTCTATTTTTCCGATTGCAGGAACTGAATCAGCGCCGGCACTGTGCCCTCGATGTGCTGACGCACCACCGACTCGGCCTGGTCGGCATCACCTGAGCGAATGGCATCAAGGATCACCGCGTGTTCCTGGCGGGCACTCAAGGGCTTTTCACCGTGTTGCAGCCACAGGCGCATGGGCGCCTCGATCAGCGAGTACAGGGCCGAGATTTGCTTCATCAAACGCGGACGGCCGCTGAGGCTGCACAGGTATTCATGGAAAGCCCGATGACGGCTGACCCATTCCGCGCTTTCGTCGCGGTAGTCATCCATCTCGTCCAGCATGCGTTCCAGAGCCGCCAGCTGACGCTCACCGATCTTGGCCACGGCGACGCGGATGGCCAGGCCCTCGAGGGCACTGCGCATCTCGAAGACTTCGTGCAGTTCGTCGATGTTCAGGCCGCTGACTATCGCCCCGCGGTTAGGCCGCAAGGTCACCAGGCCTTGAGCATCGAGGCGTCGGAAGGCTTCGCGCACCGGCATGCGGCTCATGCCGATCTCAGTGGCGATGTCCTCGGCGATCAACCGGTCGCCTTTGCGGTAACGGCCGCCACAGATCGCTTCCAGCAGAAAGTTGTAAGCCTCCTCCTCGGCGGTCAGGGGCTGACGCTCAATGTAAGCGGGAGCGAATTGCATAAAGTCACCTTTTGCAGTTTTGTATCCAATTATCCATGGATTCAAAAAAGCAGAAACCGTGCCAGACTGTGTAGCACTGCTTCAAGCGCTTAATTGGAAAGGAGTTTCGACTCAAGAGACGCTGATCTATAGATCAGCGTGGTACTCACCGTGTGCTACGAAATGGCCCAGTGCGCCCCAAATGGGTGAAAAATGGTACCCAGGTAACAAATCATTTCGCCGAATGCACCCAAAGCCCTTGGCGCGTTCTCTGAGTAATTGCACAGACTTGCCCACCCATTTACATTCGGCCTGACCAGTCATTTGCAACCGATTTGACCAGCACGTTTCGCGGACATGACCGGCAGAGAATGGCCCAAAGCTGACCCCTCAGGATTTCGTACTCTCAGACCCCATCCGCGAATTTGCACACCACTGACGACATATTGGTACGTCTGGAGAGGGGCATGACCACCACGCAAAAACTGACTCAAACAAGCTATGTGCATTGTCAGATTAACCAAAGGTTATGGTTTGTCATGAAATGAAAAAGCGCTGTCGCCAAATGAAAGGCTGGCGCGCGCCCTGCCTATAAACTCCTCCTCAAGCCTGCGCAGCAAGCCCAGGGCTCTCACGGGCACGAAATATCTATGGAGAAATCTGCGCATTTCCCACGAATGGAGAAGAGACAATGAGTGAGCGGTCGATCCAGCCACGGCTGATCGATACATCCTACGATTACCTGCTTCAACGTTGAATCTGGACAATTAAGAGTTTTATTAGTAAGCGCTTAATGTCCAGCCTACAAATATATTACTGAAAGCCCACGACCTACCGTGCACTCACCTTAATAAAACTCACCCTTAAAAACACGCCCCTAGAACTACATTGCGGAAGACAAAAATAAGTAATGTTTTTGCGATTTGTTTTTTGTTGCACTCATGAATCTTATAATCAGAAACCATGACAAAATTTGCAGAGATATCACTTCAACACCCTCAACGTTGGAAGCTTGATATAAATAATCGAATCTTATTCGACGACGCCATTCAAATACACTTAACAAATATTGAGGGCATCATTGTAAAAAACATGCTCCTCAAGGAGGAGCGCGTAATCAGTAGAGCAGAGCTAATTAGTAGTATTGGGAGAGATCCTGAGCGCTATCGCGGCCTGGAGATGAGTTTGAGTAGACTGCAAATAAAATTCAAGAAAAACGCTGGAGGAAGGCATCTCTTTCGCGCAGTCAGAAATCGCGGCTACTGCCTCACTCAAGCCATACATATTAATGGGGAGCCGTCTCGGGAATTTACGTGAGGTAAGCGGCAATACACCCCTCGCATGGTCATATGGCTGATGATGACTAACGAACGTATGAATTTAGGGGTGGCCGTGGGCGCAGCGTTCAAGATGAGTGAGTTCACTTTTTACGATTGACCTTGCGCTTTGATACTGGTGTAGCGGCGTTAAAAAACTGTCGCATAACTTCTAAGTTATGCGACGACTCACTCGGGCTTGACAGTAAAGGCTTTGTGATATCACGCAAGTCTGCCGCAGGTTCTCAATTATCTGCGACATGAAATGTGATAGATGTGACATTGAGAATGTTGGAATGTTAATCCGATATGCTCGTCCCCCACTCCAGGCAAAAATCTGGAGCCGCAGCAAGGCCTGCTGGCGAGTTTGTATCTGTCACGGTTGATCGGAAATGGCCGTTTTCAGCCGGCCGCGACCGACTGAAAACGCCCCAAAGCGGACGCTGGCAATGGTAGAGGTTGACTGTCCATCTAACTGCATAGCAGCATGCCGGCCAGCACTCTTTCGCTAATCCGCCGATGCAAGGATGCCTATGTCTGTAGATCTTTATGAGTTGTTGGAAAGCGTAAACGATGAGCAATCGTTCATCGGGTTTATCGAGGCGCTTGGTTCTGATTTTTCCAATGAGCGTGTGTTGAAGAAGACGACGCCATCATCCCCCTATGGACCCGGTGCCTTGGGGTGGGAAAATGGGTCTGTAGATACGTTTCTTGATGCAGCGGCTGCTTGGGCGAGCGCCAGTAGCAGGAGCTCTCTATCGAATGCTCCGGTATCAAACGTATGGCTGCGTTGCGCGACCATATTGTTGGCTGGCAAGTTTTATGAGTGAGCGCCAGCCCGCTCTACCTTCAGAGTGAATCGAAAAACTCATTCAGTCCGCTTTTGGTCGTTGGCAGTCGATCTCGATGGGCCGCAATCGACCAGAGGCATGCTGACCGCAAGTTATCTTAATCGAAGGAGCGTTTTTAGTGAGCGGCCATAACCACGACTTGAGAACCGACTTCATAGAGGCGCTCAAGGAAATCACCGCGCTGATGTCCATTGCATACGAACAAACCGGCCCAGTACCGGATGACCATGCGTTAGCTCAGGCAGGTTTAGAGAATGGTGGTGAAATCGTTCTCGATTATGTCGATCACAACGAGGCTGGAATAGCGTTCGAACACCTGCTTTACATGATTAATGAGCCACCGCTTATTGTTTCTGAAGAATGCACAAAGATATTGGCCCGAATCGCGAAGACCCTGGAGATGCCGTTTACAGGGGACGAAAGCAGCCGCCTATGAAGGGCCGCTATTGGCCGTTACTTGCCTGTCACGACCGCAGCCGACTGCTGCTTGATGCGAAGAGCCACCCGAGCTTGTATTAATCGGAGATTGTTCATTATCGATGTGCCCGCGCGAGGTCGACTGACTCACCGGCATTGCCCCACAAGCCCTAAAACCTGAAATGGCATTTAAATTTCTGTGCCTGCCTCTCATCTCTAAAATCATCGATTCTTTGAAATCACACCACCCATGTATTCATTTAAATCGCGTAGATCTTTAATCCTCCAAGCGTACGGCGATAGCTTTACACCATTCTCTCGCAACGTTCTTGGAATCAAGTCTCCATTTGGACGAAGTATTATCGATGATACAATTACGCCCGGATAATCATTTAATCGCTTTTTGAAAGCGGATGTTGTTAGATCAGGCGTAGGAGGATTGCTTTTATTAGCCAATGGTCCTGTTGCTTTAAGATCTACTCCGTGGCACATGCTGCATCGCTGTAAATAGAGATTTTTTCCATTAACATTATCCGCGAAGGATAGTGATGCTTGAATTAGCGATGCAATTCCTAGCGAAGCGATGAATAACACTTTCATTGTTTCTATCTTCCTTGATGGGATCAGCGCCGACTGGAGGCGATTTGGTGCGCAGGAAAGATATCAGCCATCGTGTCCGCACGCACCGTCATTTCTGATGCCCATTGAATCAACTCCTTTTCCAGGCGCATCCCGCCGACCGCTTCTGGCCGTTCTCTGCCGTACATGGTTGCAAAGCATGCTGCTCGAATCCAATGCAATCGGTAGTCAGAACGAATGCAAATGACTGGTCAGGTCGATGCAAACGGGTGTTCAAGTGGAGTGCAATTTCGCATTCTCCACTGGGCGCCTTTATGCAAGGCATCCAAGCCTATAAAGTAGCCCCTCCAAACAAGGAGGATGGAACAGTGCTCACCAAAATTGAGCTGCTGGACGAACTGCTTCAGCGCTATGCCGGAAACCTCGGCAATGACTTCACCGGATACCGAAATCATGTGTACCGAGTCATCAACTTTTGTTGCTCGCTCAGTACGCTGGACGCTGTGAATCTAGAAAAGATAGTTTTGGCCGGGGTATTTCATGATCTTGGTATATGGACGGCCAAGACGTTTGATTATTTGCCCCCCTCAGAGCAATTGGCAGAAGACTACCTTCAGGAAATCGACAAGCTGGATTGGGCGCAAGAAATTATCTTGATCATTCGCAACCACCATAAAATAACTCGGTCCCATCGCGATCCACAGAACCTAGCAGAGGTATTTCGCAAAGCCGATTGGGTCGACGTCTCCCGTGGTGCGGTTACTTTTGGACTCTCACGACAGAAGCGACGTGAGATATTCTCGGCCTTTCCTGATGCAGGATTTCACATTCGCTTAGTCCAGCTTTCGCTCAAACGACTGCTAACGAACCCACTGAGCCCACTGCCAATGATGCGGCTCTGAATTTAGTGAGCCCACCCAGGCTGTGGTGATCACAATGCTTCCAGACATTGAGCGCTTTTTTTGGGGGGGGGCGCCCATACAGGAACACCCATACCACATAAATAATAGGAATACCGACTTGCAAGAGTATGGGAGCGCCCGTAATACTTCGCGGATGGAATTTAAAGAAAGACTCAAAATCGCCCGTCGCCATGCCGGTCTAAACCAGACCGAGCTTGCCGAGCGCGCCGGCCTCACGCAGACATCAATTTCCGACCTTGAGCGCGGCAAATCGAAGGCGACAGCCTTTGCTGCTCAGATTGCTTCGGTCTGTGGTGTCTCCCCTATGTGGCTCGCTGAAGGCAGTGGCGACATGCTCAAAGGTGTTGCAGTAACCGCTGAGCGCACTCAACCAAACGTGGCAATGTCAGACATTGAGACATGGGATGACGAAACCCCGCTCGATGACGACGAGGTTTACGTGCCATTTCTCCAGGAAGTGGAGTTAGCAGCGGGCTCCGGCCGATTCGCGATTGCCGAAAGCGCCAGCGCCAGGCTGCGCTTCTTCAAGAAAGACCTTCGCCACAACAACGTTCAGTTCAGCAACGCGAAGTGCGTGGCGGTGAGCGGCAACAGCATGCTGCCGGTGCTGCGCGACGGTGCCACAGTTGGCGTGAATGTCGGCAAGAATACATTGAGCGATATCGTCGACGGCGAGATGTACGCAATCAACCACCACGGCCAGCTAAGGGTCAAGCAGGTGTACCGCACACCCACCGGAATTCGCCTGCGAAGCTTTAACCGAGACGAGCATCCGGACGAGGACTACACGTTCCAGCAAATCCAGGAGCAGCAGATTTCGATTCTGGGGCATGTGTTCTGGTGGGCGATGTATTCGCGTTGAAGGGCTGAGTTGGCTCCAACGGTTGCAGCCTTGGCAGAACAGATACACGCTCTGCTGGACGCCACTCCTCGATGCCTGGACGAGCTTGAGGCGTTCGTCGTACTGCGCGTGGCTGCACTCCCAAGAAGAATTTCAGCGCATCCAATCTCACCAAATACAGACCCCCTCTCACCATAAGAATGTGGGAGCGGCTGAATTATGGGAATACCCATTGACACAAATTACGGGAATACCTATATTTCAATTCAAGCCAACGCATCACAGGCCCAGCAGCACCAAACGTAAGGCTCAACTGAGCAAAGGGTGACATCAAATGAAATAGGGAAATGACCATGACCGTAGACATCAGCAACTACACAATCGCTACACCGCTTCCAATCTCCGACACCAACCCGATCGCGCTCGAATTGATCGGCTGGCGGGCACTGCTTGAATGCCCGGAAGTTGTTTCGATGCTTCCAGATGGCTCGCTGCAAATGACGGCGCCGACGCTCGGTGCTTCGAGCAAGAGCACCCTGCGGACGCGCTGCGAGTGGAAAGAGCCAGGCTATTGGTTGTTCGCCAGCGCTGCTGACCACTGGAACCGACAAGAAATGCGAGTCACGAAGGTCAACTCGCTGCAGAAGGTTGTGATCAGCCAGATTCATGTTCAGGGTTCGGAAAGGCCACCTGTAAAAGTGTTTTGGAACAAAGGCCGAATCACGATGGGATTTCGGTCGAGCTATCTCCAGGAAGACCCGGTGAACACGACGATTCTGGAAGACGTGCCACTCGGTGCACTTTTCAAAATCAACATTCACGCCAATTCGAGCGGCGCTGTATCCGTCTCGGCGAGCTGTAATGGCGTCAAATCCACCTCTGCAATCATGCACCTCGACAACACCTGGGACACGAAAACTCTCGCCTTCCACGGCGGCGTGTACAACCAGATCGATTACTCCGACACCACTGACCCGCAAGACGGTTCGGTCTGCATCATCAGCGACCTTTCCATCACCCACCTCTGAAATCGCGTATTTCGTGCGAGCATGACAACCAGCGTCACGTCAGCCTGACGATAACTGCCCGCCCCTCTCAATGAGAGCGCATCGGAGTGTGATCTGTAGCAAAGCAGGCACCTGACCGGTAATCAGACCAGCCACTGAGTACGCCGGGCAGAGACCGGCGCAGGCAGAGCCAGAGGTGACGACCTCGCGCAGATCACCCCGATGCGTACGGCACGGATGAGTGCAGCCGAGTAGATATCCGAGCGCAATGCTCAACACATCTCGAACTAAACAGACCACAAAAAGACTTCCCGGATGGGTCAATCATTACGACCTTGAAACCGCAAACGGTATTGCCCCGGGCTCTCCCCCGTCCATTTTTTGAAGGCACGGTGAAACGCACTCGGCTCCTGAAACCCCAACTGTTCGGCAATATCGCTGATGTTCGCCTTACTCTGGCGCAACCGTTCAAACGCCACCCCGCGCCGCACCTCATCCTTGATTTCCTGATACGAACAGCCTTCACGTCCCAGTTTCCGGCGAAAGGTACTGGGGCTCAGATGCTGTTCCAGGGCGAAGTCCTGCAAGGTCGGCCATTCGCTGTAATGGCTATGGCGCAGGCGCTGATGAACCTGCGATGCCAGCCCATGCTGGTTGCGGAAGCGGATCACCAGCCATTGCGGTGCGGTGCGCAAAAACACTTTCAGCGAGGCAAGGTCCTGAACCACCGGCAGCCGCAAGTAGTGACTGGCGAACTCGATTTCGGTGTGTTCGGTACCAAAGGTCAGGTTGGGGCCCCAGAGCAAGGCGTCATCACGCAGCGACAAACGCTGATGACGAAAGTCCGCACGATCGATGGGAATTCGCCGCCCGCCCAGCCAACACAGCAGACTGATCATCAACACCAGAAACGTTTCTTCGCCCAGCCGGCTGATCTCGCTGTTCTGCGAGCGGGTCTGCAAGCTGATGACCGCACGCTTGCCACGCACACTCAACGTGCCGCGAAAATCACGCAGGAACAAGGCGAAATTGGCCAGGCACTGACGCATGGCTTTTTCCAGCGTCGGCTCCTGAATCAATGCCCGACAGATCAAGGCAAAACTGCCCGGCGGCATACCATGGGAGTCCAACTGGAAAAATTCGTCGTTCAACTCACGAATCTGCGCCAGCCACAACGCGGCGAAAGCCGTGGCCGGCACCCGTGCTGTCGGCTGATCCATCAGTGCCGGATCAATTCCCACCTGTTCAAGGAGTGACCGCAGACGCTGCGGCTTCTCACGCAACGCATGGATCATGGGATACATGAAGTAAACCGCCACCGAATCCGTTTCCCGCATTTGAATGCCTCTCTCGTTACATCTGAACATGGCAAAAAACGCCATCACCCTTGAACAGTTTTGGCATAGGCCCGTGGCGCTGCTGATTCTAGACTTGTGACCAACAAAAAAGACCTGTTCAGAGAGCCAACATGAACCATTCCGATATTTTTGTAGTGAGCGCTGTCCGCTCTGCCATCGGCAGCTTTGG
Organism: Pseudomonas sp. Pseusp18; assembly: GCF_059506005.1. Lineage (NCBI taxonomy): Bacteria > Pseudomonadati > Pseudomonadota > Gammaproteobacteria > Pseudomonadales > Pseudomonadaceae > Pseudomonas > Pseudomonas sp. Pseusp18. Next base: position 2,302,009 of record NZ_CP169240.1, on the reverse strand, counting down.
CGGTTCACTCAAGGATGTGCCGCCTATTCAGTTGGCAACCGACGTTTGCCGCGCCGCTATCGAACGATCAGGCCTGGCGCCCGAACACATCGGTCATGCGGTGATGGGGCATGTGATCCCGACCGAGGCACGCGATGCCTACATCTCCCGGGTTGTAGCGATGAATGCCGGTCTGACGAAAGAAACCCCAGCCTTCAACGTCAACCGCCTTTGCGGTTCGGGTTTACAGGCGATTGTCAGCGCCGCGCAAAGTCTGATGCTGGGGGATGCGGGCGCTGCGCTGGCCGGTGGCGTCGAGTCCATGAGCCGAGGCGCGTACCTGTTGCCGCAAGCGCGCTGGGGCGCACGAATGGGCGACATGCAGGCCGTCGACTACATGCTTGGCGCACTGCAAGACCCGTTTGCCGGTTTCCACATGGGGATCACCGCTGAAAATATCGCCGAGCACTATGGCATCACACGTCAGGTCCAGGATGAATTGGCGCTTCTCAGCCAGCAGCGTGCTGCCCGGGCAATTGCCGAAGGGCGTTTTTCCGGGCAAATCGTGCCGATTGAAATAGCGACCCGCAAAGGGACGGTTTCGTTTGCGACGGATGAGCATGTAAGGGCCGAGGTCAGTTCCGAACAATTGAGCGGCATGAAACCCGCCTTCAAAAAGGACGGTACCGTCACCGCCGGCAACGCGTCTGGTCTCAATGATGGTGCCGGCGCACTGATCATGGCCACCGGTCAAACTGTTCAGGAACAGGGTCTCAAGCCCATGGCTCGACTGGTGGGTTACGCCCACGCAGGCGTTGAGCCCTCAATGATGGGGCTGGGACCGATTCCCGCCACCCGTTTGGTGCTCAAGCGTGCCGGCCTGACCGTTGCCGACCTTGACGTGATCGAGTCCAACGAAGCCTTCGCCGCCCAGGCCTGTGCCGTAGCGCAAGAGCTGGGCTTCGATCCGCAGAAGGTCAACCCCAACGGTTCGGGCATCTCGCTGGGCCATCCGGTGGGCGCCACTGGCGCGATCATCGCCACCAAAGCCATTCATGAACTGCATCGCTGTCAGGGCCGTTATGCCCTGGCGACCATGTGCATCGGTGGTGGCCAAGGCATCGCCGTGTTGTTCGAACGGGTTTGATCACAAGGACATACGCATGAACCTACAGAACATTGGCGTTATCGGCGCCGGCACCATGGGCAATGGCATCGCGCAAGTCTGCGCCCTGGCCGGCTTCAACGTGACCTTGATCGACATTTCCGAGAGCGCTCTGCAAAAGGCAATCGCGACCGTCGATAAAAATCTCGATCGCCAGATCGCCAAAGACACGCTCACGCTTGAGCAAAAGCTCGCTGCCCTCGACAAGATTCGCACCAGCACCGATTACAGCAGCCTGTTGAACGCGCAACTGGTGATCGAAGCCGCCACCGAAAACCTCGATCTGAAACTGCACGTGTTGCAACAGATCGCCGCGCAGGTCAGCGCCGAGTGCGTGATCGCTTCCAACACGTCGTCGCTGTCCATCACCCAACTCGCCGCCAGCGTGAGCCGGCCTGAGCGCTTCATCGGCCTGCACTTTTTCAACCCGGTGCCGGTGATGGGCCTGATCGAAGTGATTCGTGGCCTGCAAACCAGCGATGCCACCCACGCCCTGGCGTTGGACATGGCAAAGACCCTCGGCAAGACCGCGATCACCGCGGGCAACCGTCCGGGCTTCGTGGTCAACCGGATTCTGGTGCCGATGATCAATGAAGCGATCCTGGTGTTTCAGGAAGGCCTGGCCAGCGCCGAAGACATCGACGCCGGCATGCGCCTGGGTTGCAATCAGCCGATCGGGCCACTGGCTCTGGCGGATCTGATCGGTCTGGACACAGTGCTGGCCATTCTTGAAGCCTTTTACGACGGCTTCAATGACAGCAAATATCGCCCTGCACCGCTGCTCAAGGAAATGGTCGCCGCTGGTTACCTGGGGCGCAAAACGGGACGTGGCTTCCATGCCTATGCCTGAGCGTTGCTCACGGTTTGCCGAGTACCGGGACAAGGTGCTGGAGCTGTTTGCCAGCAAGGGTTTCGGTCAGGTCGGCATGCGTGAGCTGGCGACGAGCCTGGGGCTCACTCCAGGCTCGTTGTATCACCATTACCCCAGCAAACAGCACTTGCTGCTCGACTTGATCGAGGAGTTCTACGAGGAGCTGTTGGCAACCTTGGGGCGCATTGAGCAACAGGCGCCGGCAAAACGCGACAGGCTCAACAGCCTGATCCGCGCCCACCTGAATCTGCACCAGGAAATGCCCTGGCATTTTCGACTGGCGGAGCGCGACAGCGGCTGCCTGAACGAGGAGCAGCAGGAACAGGTCCGCCACTTGCGCGAGCAATACGAATGCAAATTGCTGCTGATGCTCGGAGCCAAACCCCGCGTGAGCGAACCGGCGCAACGGGCCGCGGGTCGAGCCATTGCAGCCTTGCTCAACAGCGCGCCCAGTTGGCTGATGCAACATTCGCTGGATGAACAAGAGCGCGATAATTTGATGGAAAACATGGTGAGTGGCGCCATCGAGCGATTATTGGCGCCAAAGACGCGTAATTGGGTGACGACTGCCAACGCGGGCGACAGTACGAAGCAGCCAACGACGAAATAACAAGCCTGAGCGGCGCTTCCTCGAACTGCGTCATCAGCAGATTCCGTACGACAAAGCCCCGATTATTCGGGGCTTTGTCATTTCTGGGGATACCTGCTGAGTGAGCCGGCAGACGTCGGAACAGTCGAAGGCTGCGGTCTTTAAACCTTCCAGCGCCCTTTGTTTACTGGGTGACTACAATCTTCCCGATCATCTGCGGGTGCAGCGCACAAAAATACTCGAACTCTCCCGGCGTATTGAACACCCAGGAAAAACTGTCATTCGTATCCAGCGCCCCCGAGCGAAACACCTTGTGGGTTTCTGCCACCGTGTGCGGAATCTGGTCGTCATTCACCCACGTCACTTTGGTGCCCACGGCCACGGTCAAATCCTTGGGTGCAAACATGAACTCCTTGATATCGATCTTCACCTCCTGAGCCCACGCCGGCATCGACAGCATCAGGCACACCACCGCCAACAGTCGCGTTTTCATCTGACCGCCCTCCCCTAGACCAGTGTCGAATCAATCAGCGCCAGCGGATGATCGCCCTGTGTCGCTCGCACATCGGTGATCCCCAGATAATTGCGCAATTGATCGGCGGCCACCGTCATCGGCCCCGGTGCCGGCGCCGCACCCGGTGCAGGTTGTGGGTAAGCCGTGCCACGGGCGGTGTGGAAGGTGATGTTGCCTTCAACCTTCTGGATGACCTGATGGATGTGCCCGTTCAATACCGTCACTGAACCGTACTTGCGCAGCATCGCAATCGCCTGATCACCATCCTCGGTGCCCCAGCCCCACGGCTGATAAATCGTCCACAGCGGAATGTGGGTAAACACGACGATGGGTGTACTGGTCTTCACTGCCCGCAAATCATCGGCCAGCCAGGTCAGTTGATCGGCACCAAGGGTGGCTTCGTGACCGGCCTGGAAGTTAAAGACGTTTACCAGTGCGATGAAATGCACGCCGTGGTCATCGAAGCTGTACCAGCCGTTGCCTTTGGTGCCCTTGCCGTATCGCTCCAGGTAAAGCTTGCCGCCGCCCTCGTCGAGGGTGTCGTGTTCACCTGGCACGTAATGCACGGTGGACGGCAGGCCCTTGAGCAACTGTGCCGCAGTGTCGAACTCCTCAGGCTTGGACAGGTGCGTGATGTCGCCGGTATGCAGAATCAGCGACGGTGGTTTTGGCAGCGCGATGACCTTGTCGATCGCCACCTGTAACGTCTTGGCCGGCTCCGGGTTGGCTTCCTTGTTGAAGCCGATGTGCGAGTCGCTGATTTGCACGAAGTGAAACGTGCTGGCCAGTGCCTTGGGGTCGGCGACGTTGCCTGCCTCATCCAGCGCAAAGGCCCGGGGAATGCCGCCGCTCAGGGCCCAGATGACTCCTGCCCCAGCCCACGCCGAGCACTTGAGCAGCGTTCGGCGGTCAGGGTTCAGCAAGTCGTCGGTGCGCACTGGTGGGATTGATTGAATGTCCATCGGTATGTCCTCGCAAGCGGACTACAGTGATGTAGCTGACACGAGGTAAACCTTGCGGGACGAGTGTTTATTCCGCGTTGGAAAACAAATTCTTTTCAGGGAATAAAAGACCACGCATCACGGTTATAGGGGTGTGACAGTGCGGAAGCCACTATGAAGCGATTTGAGGACCTGATTGCGCCCCATCTGGACGCCGCTTACAACCTCGCGCGCTGGCTCACTGGCAACGACGCCGCCGCACGCGATGTCGTGCAGGAAAGTGCCCTGCGCGCCTTCAGGTTTTTGCAGCGTTTCGCCGATGGCAACGCCAAGGCCTGGTTTCTGACCATCGTGCGCAACGAAAGCTACACCTGGCTCAAAGCCTCGGCCGGGCGCCATTGGGTTGCTTTCGATGACGACATTGGCGATGACGAAGGGGCACTGAGCCATAGCCAGACCCCGGAATTGCTGGCTATTCACACGGAAAACGCGGCGCTGATCCAGCAGGCGCTGTGCGCCCTGCCGCCAGTGTTTCGTGAGGTGATTGTGCTGAAAGAACTCGAAGACATGCCTTACAAGGACATCGCTTTGGTGGTCGATATCCCCATCGGCACCGTCATGTCGAGACTGGCCCGGGGGCGCGCGATGCTCAAGCTCGAACTACTGAAGTTGCACGATCATGAATGAACTCGACTGCACGGTTTGCCAGACACGGCTGCATGGTTATCTGGATCACGAACTCGATCCTGCGACGACTGCGGATGTGGCTGCGCATCTGGCCGCATGCACCGAGTGCGCGCGGCTGCATGATGAAGTGAAACTGCTGAAGGTCAGTGTGAAGCGCCAGGCGCCGTATTACCCGGCGCCGGCATCGTTAGCGGCCAGCGTGTTTGCCGCAGGTGCTCCCGCGACTCGCGCCGTCGAGCGCTGGCAGAAATGGTTCGCACCGACGTTTTCCGCGGCCGCGCTGGCCTTGGCGGCAGTGCTTTATGTGATGACGCCGGGCAGCGAGCAACCGCTGATGGACGAGGCTGTCTCCAGCCATGTCCGCTCGTTGATGGGCGAGCATCTGAACGATGTGGTGTCCTCCGACCGCCACACCGTGAAGCCCTGGTTCACCGGTAAACTCGACTTCTCGCCGCCGGTATTCGATTACTCGGCGCAGGGATTTCCATTACTGGGCGGGCGGCTGGATTATCTGCAACACCAGACCACGGCAGCCCTGAGTTACGGGAGGGCCAAGCACATCATCAATGTGTTTATCCTGCCCGTGCCGGAGGCAGACAAGCCGCGGCAGACCCAGACGATTCGTGGCTTTAACGTGGTGTCCTGGCAAGTCAACCACATGCGCTTCGTGCTGGTTTCCGATGTGGAAAAAAGTGAACTGGAGGCGTTCAGCCAGTTGCTCAGGGACGGTGCCTGAAGGGAGCACGGTTTCGCGTGCGCCGTCATTCTCTCTGTCGAGAACAATCAAAAATGGGTGCTCGCCCAACCAAGGCCTAGCACTCCGTGCCTGGTAAAGAGCCGAAGCTGGGTGAGCGGTGAGAACTCTATCCAGAGTTGCGCCCTGTGTCCCGAACACAATTCTGAATAAACCTGAACAGCCTGCGTCCGGCATAATCAGGTTTTACTCACTCCCAGTGCGCGACCACTCATCATCCATGGCGCCCGCTGTGCTGGCGACTATCCACGCCACTGCACAAGCCACTAACGAAAACGCGGCAAAAGCACCCATCACATGCAAGTAAGGCAGTACGTGATTCCACGCTCGAGCCACCCCCAGGAATGCGGCAAATAACCAGCCACTCATAGAGAGAGCGCCCAACAGTGCAAGGCGAGTCCGGGCGCAGCTGCGTAAGAAAACAAAGGGAGCCTTCTGCAGCAGCGGAAAACCGATCCGATGCAACAAAGCGCCGTTGAGGCTAAGCAGCGCGACAACACTCACCTTGGCCCAGAGCTTTTGATTGAGCAGATACGCGGTTCCTTCATAGAGGTAACCCTGGAGCACCAGCAGCAAACCACTTCCCCAAAGAGCCAATAGCGCGAGCGTGACAATTTTTTGAGTCTCGTCGAGATACTCGCGTTGCACCTGGCTCAACACATCCTTGCGCCAGCTCCATAGCTTTTGATCTGCCTGCAGCACCCTCCCCAGAGCAATACAGGTGGCAATCAGATGACCGTACACGAGTAGCATTTTGAGCATTACCTGGACCTTATTTTTATGTGGGCAATGCACTCCCTCGCACCCTTGATTTGAAACTAAATGATACAGATTCATATTTGTATCAACAAGTTAACCGCTCGCCCACCCATCCGGAACCGCCTGCTCTCCCCCCAGGTTTTTCCGTATTGCGCTGTTCCGTGAGCAACGCCGGATACGAAAACGCCGCTCAATGAGCGGCGCTGGAGAATCCCGGTTCGCAACAATGACGAGCGGAATCTAATCCGAAGTCAGCGGCTGCCTGGAGCGACTCGGCGCGATGGCCGACTTCTCCCCGGTGTCGCGATGCAACAAGGCAACGTTGTAGTCATAGCGGGATATCAGCGGCACCGGCTCGTCATTGCGGGACATCTTGAGCCATTGTCTTGTGCGCTCGATGTCAAAGGATTCGTTCCTGCTCTTCATCTTTTTAATAAGGTTGGCCGAGACCCTGAAGCGTCCACATCCAGCCGAGCATGCAACTTCTGACCAGTCTTCAGCCACATGAACAGTGTTAGAGACAGCGTGACAAATTAAGCACTTCATGTTCGATCTCCGTATCCATGAATTACCAACTGTAGACGATCCACGAACAAAGAACTCAGCGCCCAAAAAAACCGGATCAGTCCATCGCGCCACCCAGTGACAGCCTGGCCAGGTGACCTGTCAAAGGGGCGAGAAGTGAAGAGCCCGGCGCAATGGCCGGGCTCCGTTTTATCTTCTGTTTTCAAGCATCTTGTCGGCGAGCGCTTTGGCCCTTTGGATCAGCAGTTTTTGCCTGTCTTCGTGGGTGGTTTCTCCTACCACCGGTGCCGTCAGATGGCTTTCGGCAATCAGCGCAGCACAGAAATATTGGTCCCAAACAGTGCTTTGCTCCGACGCCTGTCTAATCGTTTGGTCGGCGATCATATGCGGCTCCTTTTGATGAGGTAGCCTTTTCAGTTTACGCCCGAATCACCAACAACCTACGTTGCGCAGGACAGTCGGCACTGCCAATCGCTGGCGACAAATCGTTTCCTCGACTAGGATTTTTATCGCACAGGACTTCGCCCACTGTGTTGTCGGGCGACTCACAAGGGAGAGATAGATGACGCCTACTCGTATTACCGAGCAAACCTATCGTGGCTGGTCCAGCCCCATCTTGCTTGAACTCAAGGAGAGAGAACATCAACTGGATCCTTCGGCACGCCAGGCCCTGCGAAATGTCCTGGTCGAGAGAAGGCTTATAAACACTGGCAATCCTTCTGGCAGTGATCGGCGCAAGGCTGATCCGGCCGGGTAACAACTGGTTTTAGCAATAGCGCTTACCCACCTCATCACCGACGCTGCTGGCGCTCTGCCAGCAGCGTGCTTGCAAGCCATCCCTAAATGCCAGACAAAAAAAAAGCCCAGGCAGCTGATGGACGCCTGGGCTTTAAAAATGCATAAACCGTGGTGGTGAACGCGGGGCAATATTACCCAATCAATTGATCTGTAACAAGATATTTTGACTCACCATCCAGTTACTAAATCTCGTAACTCATTAAATATCCACACTATTTTTGAGTCATCTACTGAAGACGCCGTTACAGACAATCCCGGACAGCCTGGCGCAGCGCTCCTGACTTGGCCCATGGCGGTCCTTGGTAAAGCGATACCCGGCTGCCATCCTTCGACTTCACGATATCCAGAATCTCGTCAGCTGTGATGACGCTCGGTGCAGTAATCCGGTAGCCATTGGAAATCGCGGTTTGCGTCGTTCCCGCAATCTCCTGACGCCACAACGGCAATACACACCCGGCATATTCCTTGGGCGCCTTATCGCTGTATTTGCTGACATTGGGCTCACCGGGCACCAGGGATGCGGGCAATGAACAGCCCGCCAACGCAGCCACCGTTACTCCCGCTATCAACATCCGCATGATGCTTCTCTATCCTGAAAAATGGGAAATGTAGCCTGTACGTGGGCAGACATCCAACAAACGCGGGGGTTACGCCGCTCTAAAGGAGCTTTCTTATACAGAGGCTTCTATACAGAGGCCTCTCCCTGCCCCGGATCGACCCCCGAGCCGGAATCGGTATACGAACTCGCATTCAGATACTTCATCCACCGCTCGTACGCTTCATGCTGCCATTTCGTGACCCGTTCCCATTCCGGCCCACTGAGCTGATGGGCTGAAATCAACTTCATCATTTCCGTGGTGGCCGCATCCAGGTCCGCGATCAGTTCATGCGCATGGTGTCTGAAATCATCAGTCGCCGTCATTTGAGATACCTCGCCCCAGCGAATAGATCGCTATCTCAATACGACAGCAGAGCTGTTCGCTCCCGTTGATTTTCCCGACCAGTGGAAGCACCTTCCATCCTTAGCCCTTCACGCACACCACCTGCCGCAAGGTGTGGAGCACTTCCACCAGATCACGCTGGGCATACATGACTTTGTCGATGTCCTTGTAGGCCATCGGAATCTCGTCGATAACCGCAGCGTCCTTACGGCATTCCACATGAGCGGTCGCGCGGATCTGGTCGGCGACGGTGAAGGTGTTTTTGGCTTTGGTACGGCTCATGGTGCGACCGGCGCCGTGGCTGCAGGAACAGAACGATTGCTCGTTGCCGAGGCCGCGAACGATGAAGCTTTTGGCCCCCATGGAGCCGGGAATGATCCCCAGTTCGCCCTTCTGCGCCGAGACCGCGCCCTTGCGAGTGACCAGGATGTCCTCACCGAAGTGCCGCTCTTTCTGTACGTAATTGTGGTGGCAGTTCACGGCCTCCAGCGCGACCTCGAAGGGTTTGCGGATCACTTGCCGCGCCGCGTGAATCACCGCTTGCATCATCAAGGCACGGTTCTGCCGAGCAAAGTCCTGAGCCCAGCCCACCGCTTCGACGTAGTCATCGAAGTGCCGGCTGCCCTCCTTGAAGTAAGCCAGGTCGCGGTCCGGCAGGTTGGCGATGTGCTCGCGCATGTCAGCCTGGGCCAATTGAATGAACAGGGTACCGATGGCATTGCCCACGCCGCGAGAACCGCTGTGCAGCATGAACCAGACACGATCGGCCTCGTCCAGGCATACCTCGATGAAGTGGTTACCGGTACCGAGGGTGCCCAAATGGTGGCGGTTGTTGGTGCTGGCGAGTTTCGGGTACTTGTCGATGATCGCCTTGAACCGAGGGTTCAGCGCCGCCCAGGCCTGATCGGCCTGCTGTGGAACGCGCTCCCAGGCGCCTTCGTCACGGCGACCACGGCTCAATGTACGGCCATGGGGTACGGCCTTTTCAATGGCAGTGCGCAGACCGTGCAAGTTGTCCGGCAAATCGGCAGCGCTCAGCGAGGTGCGCGCGGCAATCATGCCGCAGCCGATGTCCACGCCCACGGCCGCCGGAATGATCGCGCCCACGGTGGGGATCACGCTGCCGATGGTGGAACCTTTGCCCAGGTGCACGTCCGGCATCACCGCCAGGTGCTTGAAGATGAACGGCATCTTCGCGGTATTGATCAGTTGCTGCCGGGCTTCGCTTTCAACCGGCACGCCTTCGGTCCAGAGTTTGATGGGCTTGCCGTTGGCGACTTCCAGCAGTTGGTAGGCAGGTTGTTGCATGATTTCGACTCTCTTTGGATCAGACGAACATAACGCTCCATTGAGGTAAATGGGATTACTATTTCGTAGCGGGGAATTGCAGGAGGTCATCATGTGGCTTAACGAATATGAACAGCAACTTCGGCGTGACCTGCAAGGTGTGGCGTCGGATCTGAGGTGGTCGGCGGTAGAGCTTTTGCGCATCGCAGAGCAGTTGCGCCTGGCCGGCAATGATGCGGACGCAGAGGCAACGCTAAGGCTGTGCGCGCTGTTCCAGGGCGATGAAGAGCGGCTGGCGGGCTATGCTGAAGAGGTGAAAGCAAAAACCATCACTCGAACGAAAGCTCACTAGAGAGCGCTGCCATGAACAAGCCTCTATGCGCGCTGATCGCCGTGCTGGCGGCGGCAGGTGGCTGCAACACCGAATCACAAATTTACCGGGACCAGCCGCTGGTCGCCAAGGTCGAAGCCGGCATGACCAAGGATCAGGTCGAGCAGATTGGCGGCAAACCGCTATCGATAACAGACCGCACGGTGGAACCTGGCACCTGCTTTGATTACAAGCTGACCCAGGCCGGCCATCAGCAGCCGTACAACGTCAGCTTCGACGGCAGGGGCCAGGTCGACCATAAAAGTTTCATGACGTGCGCGGAATGGAGTCGTGTCCAACAAAAAGCCAGAGAGCATTCCCCCTCAACGGGCGGGATGGGCGGCGGTTACTGACCCACGATCTTACAGCGCAAAAAAGCCCCGGCATGCCGGGGCTTCAGGCGCACTATTTGTCTGATTTGTGGCTACGCGACGATCTGCCCGAGCGGGCTCTGTAGGCAGGAAGTGCAGCCGCATAGGCCAGTGCTTCCTCTCGGCTGCCAAAGGATCCAAGCCGGTCACCTTTGGTGCACACCCGCCACGGGCCACTGTTCACGCTGAGTACGTCATAGCCGTTCATGTGCATTTTGGTCAGCATCGGAACGCTCATTAGTCACCTCCATTTCGGCAGTGATAGTCCAGGGTCCACTCAGTTACCTTACACCCGACTTTCACTGAAGTGCCGACCAGACGTCGCGTCAGGATTCCGGCAGTTAAATGCACTTTCAACCGCCCTGTCGACTCTAACCCTTGAAGCAGACACGTCTGCGGATTGCGGTCTGAATATTGCATTTTTATGACTGCTTTATGACAACCGGCAGTCAGGTAATCCATGAAAGTACGCGCAACCGTCATTTGCGAGCAGGACCGGCACATTCTCCTGGTGCGCAAACCCAGGGGGCGCTGGACCCTGCCGGGCGGAAAAATCGAGCCCGGCGAAACCATCGCGGGCGCGGCCACAAGAGAGCTCTATGAAGAAACCGGGCTTGGGGTCGACGGCCTGCTGTACTTGATGGAGCTGGACACGGCCAGCACCCGCCACCATGTCTACGAAGCGTCGGTCGTAAACCTGGCGGAGGCTCGGCCACGGAATGAAATCTTCGACTGCATCTGGTACCCGCTGGACGCCGTCCAGAACCTGAACACCAGCGACGCCACGCTCAGAATCGTCAGAGCATTTCAGCGTCGCTTGTAAGTCCTAGGCTTTGGCCAAAGCAGTCGCGGCCTTATCGATGAACCCGGCAATCTCGGCCGGCATCGAGGCCAGCGACGCATGGCTGGCATTCAGGGTCAGAATCTCCCGGGCGTTCAGCCGCGTCGCCATCCATTGCTGGTTTTGCGGCGCGATCATCCGGTCGAAGGCAGAAACCTGATACCACGACGGTTTGTTCTTCCACGCCACCGTGTTGATGGTGTCGCCAAAAGTGCTGGCCAACGGTGCTTTCTGGGTGATGCCCATGACCAACCCGTCGATGGCCGGCAGATCCTGACAGAAGCTTTCGTGGTAAAGCTCAGGCTTCACCCACAAATAGCCATCGCTGTCGGGGGCCAGGTTCGCGGCCGCTGCCGGTGGGTGCTGCTGGGTAATGCTGCCGGGGCTTTCACCGACGTCCGGGGCAAACGCGGCGATGTACACCAGCCCCACGACGTTCGGTTGATCGCCGGCCTCGGTAATCACCGCACCGCCATAGGAATGCCCCACCAGCAGCACCGGCCCCGGTACCTGAGCGACCATTTTGCGGGTTCGCTCGGCGTCGTCGGCCAGGGAGGTCAACGGTATTTCAACCGCGCGGATGTTGGTGTAGCCCTTGTGGATCAGTTGCGCGATAACCTTGTTCCAGTGGGCGGCACCGCCCCAAAAACCATGGACCAGGACAATGGTGGGTTTATCGCTCATCAGGATGACTCCCGTTCATGGAGGGTGTGTTGCGAGCCTGTCAGCCCAAATCGCCGCCACCGACCGGCATGACCATGCCGGTGATGTAGGAGGCTTCTTCACTGGCCAGAAACAGGATAGCGCTTGCTTGCTCATCCAGCGTGCCGTAGCGCTTCATCAAACTGCTGTCGAGGGTCTGGTCGACGATCTGCTGATACCACAGCTTTTCCTGAGCGCTTTGTTCCGCGGTGTTGCGCGGAATCAGCCGCGGCGGCGCTTCGGTGCCACCGGGAGCGGTCGCGTTGACCCGTACCCCACGGCCGGCGGTTTCGAACGCCAGGCACGCGGTCAACGCGTTGACCCCACCCTTCGCCGCACCGTAAGGCACGCGATTGACGCTGCGGGTGGCGATGGATGAAACGTTGACGATAGCGCCGTTGCCTTGCTCAAGCATGAACGGCAGCGCGGCATGGCAACACCACAGCGTCGGGAACAATGAACGGCGCACTTCGGCTTCGATCTGCGACTCTTCATAGTGCTCGAAAGGCTTGGCCCAGATCGTGCCGCCGACATTGTTGACCAACACATCGAGACGCCCGAAGCGCTCGACGGCGGTGCGCATCACGCGGCTGCATTCGCTGTATTGCTCAAGGTCGGCGGTCAGGGCGAGCACCTGGCTGTCCCGCCCCAGTTCTTTCTGCAACTCGAACACCAGATCGGAGCGGTCGACCAGAATCAACCGCGCACCTTCGGCGGCCATGCGTTCCGCCACACGCCGGCCGATGCCTTGGGCGGCACCGGTAATCAGCGCGATTTTTTCGTGGAATCTATTCATGTATCTCTCCCACAACAGCGCAGCTCAGGCCGCGCTGGCGGCAAATTTCTCGTAGTAGAAGTTCGCAGGCGCGATGCCTTGCTCGCGAATGAACTGGCTGACCGCTTCGACCATCGGCGGCGGGCCGCACAGGTAGACATCGACGTCGCCATCGTTCAGATGCCGTGGCTCGATGTGCTGGGTCACATAGCCCTTGAGCGGGTGCCGGCTGTCGGGGTTGGCCACGCAGGCGCTGAAGCTGAAGTTCGGGATTCGTGCGGCAAAGGCTTCCAGTCGATCGATTTCCACCAGGTCGAAATCGTTGGTCACGCCATAGATCAAATGCAGCGGATGTTCGCTGCCCTGCTCGGCGATTTTTTCCAGCATCGCGGTAAACGGCGCCAGACCGGTGCCACCGGCCAGCAGCAACAACGGCCGGCGGATATCGCGCAGATAGAAGCTGCCCAACGGTCCGGCCAGGCTCATGCTGTCGCCGGCCTTGGCCATGCCGGTCAGGAAACTGCTCATCAAGCCGCCGGGCACGTTGCGAATCAGGAAACTGACTTCGCCGTCACGCTGCAACGAGCTGAACGAATACGCGCGGGTCTGCTCGCTGCCGGGAACCCCGAGGTTCACATACTGCCCCGGCAAAAACGCCAGTTTGCTCAGGGCTTCGCCCTTGATCGACAGTGCGATGGTGCTGTCGGACAGCTGACGCACGGCGCTGATGGTCGCGTCGTAACTGGCCTGACGAGTACGGCAGACATCCGATGAAACCGGCACCCGCACCACGCAATCGCTCTGCGCTCGCATCTGGCAAGTCAGGACAAAACCCTGCTGCGCTTCGTCAGCGCTGAGGGCGTCTTCGATGTAGTCCTCGCCCAAGTCGTAGCGCCCGGCTTCGGCGAAACACTTGCAGGTGCCGCAAGCGCCGTCGCGGCAGTCCAGTGGGATATTGATGCCCTGGCGGTACGCGGCATCGGCCACGGTTTCGCCGGCGTTGGCGTCGATGAACCGGGTGACGCCATCTTCGAAATTGAACGCAATGGAATGAGTCATGACGGCCGCCTCAGAGGTGGTAAACATCAATGACCTGGCGAACGTAGTCGTTCTTCAGGATCACTTTCTTGGCCAAGATCAGCGGGTTCTCGCCGCGCACATCCAGGGTGTAGAAACTGCTGCCGAAATAGCTGTCGACGGTCTTGTAGCGAAAGCTCAGGGTGTGCCAGTTGAAACGCACCTTGCACAGGCCGTCGGCCTGTTCGATCAGCTCGATGTTGCTGAGGTTGTGCGAGGTGCGGGTGTCCGGCACGCTGGCGCTGGAACGCTCGGTCTTGATGCGGAAGATGCGGTCTTCCAGGCCCGTACGGTTGCCGTACCAGATCAACGAGATTTCCCGCTGCGGGTCTTCGGTCAATTCGTCGTTGTCATCCCAGGACGGCATCCAGAAGGTCGCGTCCGGCGCGTACAACTCCAGCCAGTCGTCCCATTGCTTGTCGTCGAGGTAGCGCGCTTCACGGTAGAGAAAATCACGCACCGCGTCATAGGTCATGGTCATTGCACGGCCTCCACTGCAATCAGGTCGGACTGTTCGGCGGCCAGGGCCTTGAGCATGGTCTGCTGCCAATATTTGTGTTGCAGCACGAACAGGCCTTCATCTTCGGTACGCACCCCGCTGAGCAACGGGTGCAGGTCGATTTCCTTGGCCGCGTCATCGGCGCCTTCAATCCAGTGTTCGGCACCACGGGACATGTCGTTCCAGGTGGTGACGCTGCCCTGATAACCGGTCTGGCAGGAGCGAAACTCTTCCAGATCGTCTGGAGTCGCCATGCCGCTGACGTTGAAAAAGTCCTCGTACTGACGAATGCGGCTCGAACGGGCGTGGTCGCTTTCACCTTTGGGGGCGATGCAGTAAATGGTGATTTCGGTGCGGTTGACCGAGATCGGCCGGGCGATGCGGATCTGCGAGCTGAACTGGTCCATCAGGTACACGTTCGGGTACAGGCACAGGTTGCGCGAGTTCTCGATCATCCAGTCGGCGCGGGCCTGGCCGAAGTCCCGGGCCAACTCGTCGCGACGCTCGTACAGTGGACGGTCCTCGGGGTTGGACCAACGGGTCCAGAGCAGCATGTGGCCCTTGTCGAAGGAATAGAAACCACCGCCCTGCTTGGCCCAGGTGCCGGCGCTCATGGTGCGGATGTCTTCGCCCGCTTCGCGCTGTTTGCGCTGATTCTGGGTGGCGGCGTAGTTCCAGTGCACGGAGCTGACGTGATAGCCGTCGGCACCGTTCTCGGCGGTAAGTTTCCAGTTGCCTTCGTAGATGTAGCTGGAGGAACCGCGCAGTACTTCCAGGCCGTCGGCGGACTGGTCGACGATCATGTCGATGATCTTCGCCGACTCGCCCAGGTGCTCCACCAACGGCACCACGTCGGCCTTGAGGCTGCCGAACAGGAAACCGCGATAGGACTCGAAACGCGCGACTTTGGTCAGGTCGTGGGAGCCTTCGCAATTGAAGCTCGCCGGGTAGCCGGCCGCCGCCGGGTCCTTGACCTTGAGCAGCTTGCCGGAGTTGTTGAACGTCCAGCCGTGGAACGGGCAAGTGTACGAACTCTTGTTGCCGGTCTTGTGCCGGCAGAGCATCGCCCCGCGGTGGCTGCACGCATTGATAAAGGCGTTCAACACGCCATCCTTGTTGCGCGCGATGAAGATCGACTGGCGCCCCATGGTGGTGGTGTAGAAGTCGTTGTTGTTGGGGATCTGGCTTTCGTGCGCCAGGTACAGCCAGTTGCCTTCGAAGATGTGTTCCATCTCGAGGTCGAACAGCCGCGGGTCAGTGAACATCTCCCGCTTGCAGCGATAGATACCCTGTTCAGGGTTTTCTTCAAGCAGGGAGTGAAGGTATTCGGGTCGCAGGGACATGGCCGCCGCCTCCATTGTTTTTATTCAGGCAGGGCCATGCTAGGACGTGGGGATGGGGCGGACTATCCGCGGGGTGCAGACCTGTATCCGTTTTGTGCAAAGGGCGGTCGGTGGTTGATGGTTGCCAATGTGGCGAGGGAGCTTGCTCCCGCTGGGCTGCGAAGCGGCCCCCGGCATTCTGTCAGGCACACCGCGTCGGCAGGATTTACGACTGCTGCGCAGCCGAACGGGGGCAAGCCCCCTCGCCACAAGCAAGCTCCCTCGCCACAGGTTATGCGTCAAACCTCCCTGGCAATCAGTGACGGCGCTTGAGGGTGTCAGAAGGCAATTCGCCGAACTGTTTACGGTAGCTGTCGGAGAACCGGCCCAGGTGCAGGAAGCCGTAATCCATGGCCACTTCCGTGACGTTGCGCACGTTGCAGGTCGGGTCGCTCAGGTTGGCGTGAATGCGTTCGAGCTTCTTCTGCCGGATGTAGTTTTTCGGCGTGTCCCCCGCATTGCGTTCGAACAGCCCATACAGCGAACGCAAGCTCATCCGCGCCTGGCGCGCCAGTTCTTCGCTGTCGATGTCTTGCTTGAGGTTGCAGGCGATGTAATCGACCAGCGCCTCGAACGTGGCCGAGGCTGAGCCGGGATCGGTGCGCATGACGTTGGTTTTCATCAGGCCGAGCATCTTGCTGACCACGATTTGCGCATAGTGCTCCTGCACGCGAGGAATCGGCTCGGAAGCCTCGGCTTCCTGGCAAATCATCGCCAGCAGGCCGACGAAGCCTTCCAGTTGATTGAGCTGATAACGGTTCTCCAGAAACCGCACGCCCTGCCCCGGATACCGCCAACGCTGCTCCTCGCACACCGATTCCAGCAGCCGGGTGGGGACTTTCAGGATGAATTTTTCGCAATCACTGGAATAGGTCAGATCCACCGGATCGTCCGGATTGATCAGCAGCAACTCGCCGGGCGCGAAGTAATGTTCCTGACCATGGCCACGCCACAGACAATTGCCGCGCAACAGCACTTGCAAGTGATAGATGCTGTCCAGCGCGCCAGAGGTAACCCGCACGCTGGCGCCATAACTGATGCGGCACAGATCAAGGCTGGCAAACTTGCGATGATCGAGGCTGGCCAGCGGCCGGCCGGCCCTGGGCATCTGCAGGCAATGGTTGCCGACATGCTGATTGACATAGCCCGACACCGCATACGGGTCTGCATGGTCGAAGACTCTGCTGCGATGACTCAACAATTGCGCTTGCATCATCGGTTCACTCTCATTGTTGTTATCAGTGGCGCCGCCATTCTAGGGCCGAAACACAGAAGGCCACGAGATAAACGGTCGGTTATCTCGTGGCCCGGTTCGGCTGGTCGAGGGGTATCAGTCCTCGAGCGCACGCACCCGCTCGTGGCGTTGTTGCTCTTCAGGCTGGGCGGACGACTGCAAGGTGAAGTCAAAATTGATTTCGGCAAAACGCCCGCTGACGCCATGGGCCGCCGCACGCTGCTGATCGTCACTGAAAGTGATCTTGGCGATCAGTTCGTCACGGGTGGCGTAGGCGAAATCGTCATGCAGGTACTGATCACCATCGAGGTTGATCTGGGTGGTCAGGTGACGATGATCCGGCGCCGAAATGAAGAAGTGAATGTGCGCCGGCCGCTGGCCATGACGGCCCAGTTGATTGAGCAGTTGCTGGGTCGGACCATCCGGCGGGCAGCCGTAGCCCGACGGCACGATGCTACGGAAGCGATAACGGCCCTCGGCATCGGTGACGATCCGGCGACGCAGGTTGAACTCGGACTGGGTGGTGTCGAAGTACGAATAGGTGCCGCCGGTGTTGGCGTGCCAGACATCCACCACCGCGCCGGCCAGCGGTTCGCCAGCGGTGTTGAACACCCGGCCCTGCATGAACAGAGTCACACCCGGATCGACGCCGTCATCGAGACGCGCTTCGCCTTGCGACAGCGGTGCACCCGCCACATACAGCGGCCCCTCGATGGTCCGCGGGGTGCCGCCGGATTTGCCGGCCTGCTCGTCTTCGGCATCCATCAACAGGTCGAGGTAATGCTCAAGACCGAGCCCGGCCACCAACAGACCGGCCTCCTGCCGCGCGCCCAGCACGTTGAGGTAATTGACGGCTTTCCAGAATTCTTCCGGGGTCACGGCCAGGTCTTCGATGATGTTCACCGAATCGCGCAGGATGCGGTAAACCAGCGCTTTGACCCGCGGATCGCCGGCCTCGTTGAGCAGGCCGCTGGCCTCTTCGAGAAACTTCTGGACACTGGCGTTGTGGGAAATCTTGACGTTCATGGTGGATCCTCATCTTGTAATTATTAGCGTAGCGAACTGAACAGGCTGGGTTCAGCGGTCATCCTCGCGAATGGAAGAAGGATGCCGGCACAGCGCGTTGACCTCGATGGCCATGTACGGGTACAGCGGCAATTGCATCAGCAAGTCGTGCAGTTCCTGAACGCTGTCGACATCGAACACGCTGTAATTGGCATAGAGCCCGGCGATGCGCCACAGATGACGCCACTTGCCTTGCTCTTGCAGGCGCTGGGCCAGGGCTTTCT
The DNA here is from genome assembly GCF_059506005.1 of Pseudomonas sp. Pseusp18. Taxonomy (NCBI): domain Bacteria; kingdom Pseudomonadati; phylum Pseudomonadota; class Gammaproteobacteria; order Pseudomonadales; family Pseudomonadaceae; genus Pseudomonas; species Pseudomonas sp. Pseusp18. Next base: position 2,283,659 of record NZ_CP169240.1, on the reverse strand, counting down.
CGTCGGCCTTGAGCTGAGCGGCGCGCTCCGGGTTCATGTCGACCGGTAAATTCACGGTCATTTTTACGTGAAACAGCATGATGCCCTCCTCAGGCTTGATGAACGGCAGTGGATATTTTGTCTCGACGGAAAAACGCCAGGCGTTCTTCATCCAGAACCAGGCCCAACCCCGGTGTTGACGGGACGTGCAGTTGGAAATCGCGGTAGACCAAGGGCTCGCTGAGGATGTCTTCGGTCAGCAGCAGCGGGCCGAACAGCTCGGTATCCCAGCTCAATGTGTTCAGCGTGACGAAGGCATGGGCCGAGGCCAGCGTGCCGATTCCGCCTTCGAGCATGGTGCCACCGTACAGGCCGATACCGGCCGCCTCGGCAATCGCGGCGGTTCGCAGCACCGCGCGCGGGCCGCCGTTCTTGGCGATTTTCAGAGCGAACACCGAAGCGGCGCCTTCCCGTGCCAGGTTAAAGGCATCTTCCACGCATTCGATGGATTCATCGGCCATGATCGGCGCCGGGCTCATGGCATTCAGGCGCACCATGCCGGCGCGGTTATTGCGCGAGATCGGTTGTTCGATCAGGTCGATGCCGTTGGTGCCGAGGATCCGGCAGGCCCGCAGAGCGACTGCTTCATCCCAGGCCTGATTGACATCGACCCGCACGCTGGCGCGATCACCCAAGGCTTTTTTGATCGCAATGACGTGAGCCAGGTCGCGGTTGACCTCGCCAGCGCCGATTTTCAGCTTGAAGATCCGGTGGCGGCGCAGGTCGAGCATTTTTTCCGCTTCAGCGATGTCCTTGGCCGTGTCGCCGCTGGCCAGGGTCCAGGCCACCGGCAACGCATCGCGAACCCGTCCTCCCAGCAGTTCACTGACCGGCAGGCCAAGGCGCTTGCCCTGGGCGTCGAGCAAGGCGCTTTCGATACCCGATTTGGCGAAGGTGTTGCCACGAATGCTGCGCTCCAGGCGCAACATCGCGGCATTCACATTGCCGCTGTCCTGGCCGATCAGCAGTGGCGCGACGTGTTTGTCGATGTTGGTCTTGATGCTGTCCGGGCTTTCGTTGCCGTAGGCCAGGCCGCCGATGGTGGTCGACTCACCGATACCCTCAATGCCATCGGCACAGCGCACCCGAATGATCACCAGGGTCTGGTTCTGCATGGTGTGCATCGCCAGCTTGTGTGGGCGAATGGTCGGCAGATCGACGATGATCGTCTCGATCGATTCAATGGCTGTTGCAAGCATGTCGCGATACCCGTCAGGTTCTTAAAGTTCTGGAACCGATTCTGGTACGGCTTTTTTCGGGAAGCCAATATAGAATTGGTCTGACTCGATACCTTAAAGGTATTTAACAGATCGACATCCGGAGGCCCCATGGAACTGCGTCACCTGCGGTATTTTCAGGTGTTGGCTCAAACCCTCAACTTCACCCGCGCCGCCGAACTGCTGCACATCGCCCAACCGCCGCTGAGCCGGCAGATCCAGCAGCTGGAAGACGAACTCGGGGTACTGCTGCTGGAGCGCGGCCGACCGTTGAAGTTGACCGACGCCGGGCGTTTTTTCCATGAACACTCCACCGCCCTGCTCGAACAACTGGGCAAGGTTTGCGACAACACGCGGCGGATCGGCCTGGGCGAAAAAACCTGGCTGGGCATCGGCTTTGCGCCCTCGACACTCTATGGCGTGCTGCCGGAACTGATTCGCCGGTTGCGCAGCGGTGAGCCTCTGGCGCTGGAGTTGGGGCTCTCGGAAATGACCACGTTGCAACAGGTGCAGGCGCTCAAGGCCGGGCGTATCGATATCGGCTTCGGGCGCATCCGCATCGACGACCCGGCCATCCTGCAGACCGTGCTCACCGAAGACCGACTGGTGGCCGCCCTGCCCGCCGGCCACCCGCTCCTCGCCAGGCCCATCAGCCTTCGGGAACTGGCGAAAGAACCTTTTGTGCTCTACCCCGGCAATCCGCGCCCGAGTTACGCCGACCACGTGATCGCGTTGTTCGAAGCCAGTGGCGTGCACATCAAGGTGGCGCAATGGACCAACGAGCTGCAAACGGCGATTGGTCTGGTGGGGGCGGGAATCGGGGTGACGCTGGTACCGGCCTCGGTGCAGTTACTGCACCGCGACGACATTGGCTTCACTCCGGTGCTGGAAGACAACGCGATCTCGCCGATCATTCTCAGCAGGCGCGTGGGCGATGTATCGCCAGGGTTGAATCATTGCTTGCAGATGATCGATGAACTGCTGCCGCGCGAAAAGCTTGAAACCAGCCGTTAGGCAATCTGTAGCAGCTGTCGAGCCCCAGCGAGGCTGCGTTCGGCGTAGGAGCTGCCGCAGGCTGCGATCTTTTGATTTTCAGCGGTTCCGAACATGCCGAAGATCAAAAGATCGCAGGCTTCGCCAGCTCCTACAGGGAGTGCGTTAGGCCACGACACCGGCGAACGCTCGGCGACCGGCACGCATTTCTGTGCGAAGTTCGCCGATCAGGTTGGAAATATCGCGAACACTGATCAGTTTGTCGGGGGATACGCCGGTGATCAACAACTCAATCCGCCCGGAGCTCTGATCGAAAACCTTGATCCGCAAGGTTTCATTCTGGTTCAAGGTGCATTCGCAGGAGAGCGGCTTGAAACCGGACTCGACAATCTGGCAAAGCTGCTCAATTGAAACCATGACAGACGCCCTCCCTGGACGGCCTCCCGATTGGATCCACTGAGATTAGTCCAGCTTGCGCAATGCGCCAGCGGGTTCAGTGAGCATCCCCATCCCATATCCAATTCCAGATCCCCGGCAAACGAACAGGCTCGGAACTCTGCTTGACGGTGCGCGCCATGGCCGCCCGCTGTAGCGCTGCCGTGTCGTCGTAAAACGGTTTCTGCGCCGTGGCCAGACCGGTGGCGTTGGCACTGTCGAGGAGGATTTGCAGGTATTCGCGGGCATGCCGGGCGGTGTAGCGGTTGAGGTCGTGAAAGGTCACCACCACCGGAATCACCCCATCCACCGTCGGCAACTCGCCAAGGGCGATGCGCTCGCGGACTTCGGACAGCTGCCGCAGCATATTGGCCCGCCGCCGAGGGCTGGCGTTGAAGCCCCAGATCTTGCCGTCATTGGCGCTCAGGTCGGTCAGCAGTACGTGCATGCCATGCTGTTGGTAGGCGGCGAAAGTGCGTTTGTCGTAGTTCCAGAACGGCGGACGCACCAGGTTTGGTGGAGTGCCAGTGATCGCGGCGATGTCTGCGCTGCCGTTGGTCAGCGATTGCTCCAGTTGCTCCGGCTCCAGGGAGCGATGGTTGGTGTGGTGGGGAGTGGCCGTGTGGAAACCCAGCAAGTGACCTTCGGTCTTTTCGCGCTGCATGAGTTGGCGGCCCACGTCACTGCCGCCGGCGCCCGAGGCTCGGGTCTGCACGAAGAACACGGCTTTGATGTCCGGTTGCAGCGGATTGTGCGCCAGGCTGTCGAGTACAGTGGCGGTCGGGTTGTAGAAACCGGACGCGCTGGGCCCGTCGTCGAAGGTCAGCAGAAAGCGGATCGGCGCTTGCGCGCGCAGGCGCTGTTGCGTCTGCGGCGTCATTTCAATGGGGGCGGCGATACAGCCAAACAGGCCGACGGCGATGGCGAATACGGATAGAACCTTGATCAACTGCTTCATGTTTTGCCTTGGGCCAGACCTTGCGACCGTCACGTTTAATGGCAAAAACCCCTCGCCCATTCATCCCTTCGATCGACCCGCCAATCGCTGCGAGCCGAGGTTGGATAAGGGTACACAGTGTTTGGTTCCAGCGCCTGCTCCCCAGGTGATTGCATTTCAAACTACAAAAACTAAAAAGCCCCGCCATCAATTGGCGGGGCTTTTGGCTATGTGCAAGCGGATCAGGGCTTCAGCGGACGCTCCTGGTCGCGGTCCGACAGTTCTTTACCATCGTCGGGGTGTTTCCAGTCCGGCATCGAACGCTTCTGCCGCTCGATTTCTTCTTCCGTCGGTTCATCTGTGTCTTCATCCAGGTCCGGACGCTTTGGTTCAGTGGCCATGTCCACCTCCCGTCCTCAAGGGATCATCCGTTAAGCGTAGAACAGTTTCACGCCGGACGACTCAGAGCCACCAGCGCAGCAAAAAGAAAAAGCCCATGCTCAACAACATGCTGAGCAGAGTATTGCGGGTGTAAAGCACCAGGCCCACGGCCACCAGCGAACTGATCAGATAGGGGTTGTCCCACTGCAGGTTCAACTGTTTGTCGGGCATGAACACAATCGGCCCGCAGATCGCGGTGAGCATGCCCGGGACCGCGAAACCGAGGAACTGCCGGGCATTGCTGCTCAAGCGCACCGGCAGCCGAGGTTCAAGAAATACGTAGCGGTTCAGGAACACCAGCAGGCCCATCCCGATAATCACAGCCCAGACCATCATGTGCGCCCCACGTAGAGTTTGTTGCAGATGAACCCTGCGGTCATGCCCGCCAATCCCGACAGCACCAGCGCCGAGCCCCATTGCCAATAGCTGAACAGCACCGAACAGAACAGCGAGACTGCCACGCAAACCACTGTCGGAACGTTGCGCACCACCGGCGTGATCAAGGCGATAAACGTCGCCGCGATGGAGAAGTCCAGTCCCAAGTGTTCAAGGCCCGGAATGCTGCTGCCCAGCACAATGCCCGCCAGGGTGAAGAGGTTCCAGGCGATGTAAAACGTCAGGCCCACACCGAGGGCGTACCAGCGATTGAACTGCTGTTTGTCATGCTGGCTGGTCAGGGCGAACAACTCGTCGGTGAGCAAAAAGCCCAGCCCGATACGCCAGCAGCCCGGCAACGGGGAAATCACCGAACGCATGCTCATCCCGTACAGCAAATGCTGGGAGGTCAGCAGCAACGTGGTCAACAGAATCGAAAAGACCCCAGCACCGCCCTTGAGCATGCCAATGGCGACCAATTGCGCCGCGCCGGCAAACACGATGCTCGACAGCCCCTGGCCTTGCAGGGGCGTGAGGTTGGCCTCGATGGCCATGGAGCCGGCCAGCAATCCCCAGGGCGCGGTCGCCAGGGACAACGGCATGATGGCCGCGGCGCCACGAAGGAATGCAGTACGCGGCATGAATGAGTTGGACATAACGCTCTACAACCAGGAAAAGACTTCAGACTGTGCCAGCAGTCATGGCCGATGGCTTGAACAATCTTGCGCACTTGCAACGACTTCACGATTGACAAATACCCCGTCGGCTTTTAAAACTGGGCGCCTCATTCAGGGTGTAAGCAACCATGTCCGCAACTTTCAACCTCAACACTGTCGTCATTGGCTTGAATGCCAAGGCGCAAGGTTGCGTTGCGCACGCCCCTAAATCGAAGAAACAGTCGCTCATGTGACCGGGGCGCGCTGTCCCGTCAGATGAGCTGACAGGACATTGAGCGCGGCGGACACCCCTCCTCTTGCTGACTTCCTTCTACGCTTCTGACGGTGACGAAATCGGTCAACCTTCAGGAGAAAGTGCATGTCATCGTTTCAAGGTATCTGGGTTCCCATCGTTACGCCGTTTCACAATGGTGCGATCGACTTCGCCGGGCTGCGACGGCTGGTCAGTCATCTGCTGGAAAAAGGCGTCGATGGCATAGTGGTCTGCGGCACCACCGGGGAAGCCGCGGCGCTGGGTAAACACGAGCAACTGGCGGTGCTCGATGCGGTGCTGGAACAGGTTCCACCAGAACGCGTGGTCATGGGCCTGGCCGGCAACAACCTCACCGAGTTGCTGCAATTTCAAAGCGAAATCCTGAAGCGTCCCCTGGCGGGCTTGCTGGTGCCGCCGCCCTACTACATCCGCCCTTCCCAGTCCGGCCTCGAAGCCTTTTTCAAGACAGTCGCCGATGCGTCCAGCGCCCCGATTATTCTCTACGACATCCCCTATCGCACCGGCATAGCCTTCGAGCAGACGACCCTGCTCCGGATCGTCGCCCATGAGCGGATCGTCGCGATCAAGGACTGCGGCGGCAACCCGGCCAACACCTTCGCGCTGCTCTCCAGCGGTAACGTCGACGTGCTGTGCGGCGAAGATAATCAGATCTTCGGCGCGCTATGCCTGGGCGCCAAAGGCGCGATTGCCGCCTCGGCCCATGTTCATCCCGAGCTGTTCGTGACGCTGTATCAACAGATTCGCGACAACCGCTTAGCGGCCGGCCGAACGACCTTCTTCCAGTTGCTGCCGCTGATCCACAGCCTGTTCATCGAGCCCAATCCCGCTCCGGTGAAAACTGCCCTGGCCCTTGGAGGATTGATCCACGACGAGCTGCGAGCGCCAATGCAACGCAGCAGTGAAGCCACCGTCGTACGTTTGAAAGAAGTACTGGCAGCGCTCGAAGGCGGCAATCGATAGAGCACAAGCGTCCAGCCCGAGTACCATGGAGCGATTCATATAACGCGCCAGGGAATCGACATGCTTTACCGAATCGCCGCCGACGGGCTGGTGCTGTCTCACTTGTTGTTCATTCTGTTCGTGCTGTTCGGCGGGCTGCTGGTGCTCAAATGGCGCCACCTGATCTGGTGGCACCTGCCCGCCGCTGCATGGGGCGTGACCGTGGAAGTCTTCCACCTGACGTGCCCGCTCACCGAATGGGAAAACCGCATGCGCCACGCGGCCGGGCAAACCGGTTACGGCGGCGGTTTTATCGAACATTACGTGTGGCCGATCATTTATCCGGCCGGGCTGACGCCCACGATTCAGCTGGGGCTGGGCAGCGTGGTGCTGGCGCTCAACGTGTTGATCTACGCACGGCTGTTCCGGCAATGGAAGCATCCGACCCGTTCAGGCAGTAACCACCGCTCCGGTTGAACTCAGTTGGCGATAACACTCATGTTCCGGCCACTGGCCTTGGCCACATACAGCGCCTTGTCCGCGGCGCCGACAATGTCGTCGGGTTGGGCTTGCGAGGCCGGGTCGTAGGCGCAGACACCCAGGCTGACCGTGACCACGCCTTCCACGCCCCCAACGTGCTCGATGCCGGCCTGCTGAACCGCACGGCGGATTTTTTCCGCCACCAGAAATGCCCCCACATAATCGGTGGCGGGCAACACCACCGTAAACTCCTCACCACCGAAGCGGGCTGCGAGATCGCCGGGACGCTTGATGTTTTCGGTGATGATCGCGCTGATTTTGCGCAAACACTCATCGCCCGCCAAATGACCGTAGTGGTCATTGAAGCTCTTGAAGTGGTCGACATCGATCATCAGCAGCGCAAGATGGGTCTGGCTACGCCTGGCACGGCCCATTTCCGCGAGAATGAACAGGTCGAATTGACGCCGGTTGGAAAGCCCGGTCAGTGCATCTTCCAGCGCCAGCAACTCCAGGCTGCGGTTGACCTCAATGAGTTTGTCCTGAGTCTCCAGCAGATTGTTCTGAATATGATTCTGCTGCTTCATGAGGCGGATCAGGCGATAACCGAGAGCCCCCAGAAACCCCAGCAGCAACAGGACGATGCCCGCACTGAATATCGACTCCTGCCGCCAACTGGCCAGGACTTCATTCTTGTCGAGCGCGGCAAAGACGACAAGCGGATACCCCTCGACCCGTCGAAACCCCACCACCCGCACCACCCCATCCACATAAGACCTCACCGTTGCCGTACCGGAATCGCCCTTGGGCAACAGTTGGGTAAACAGCGGCCCCTTGGCGACGCTGGTGCCGATATCGGCTTCGTTGAACGGGCGCCGAACGACGATGGTGGCGTCATCGGCGATCAGGTTGATCACCCCGTTATTGCCCATATCGATACTGTTATACAAATCCAGAAAATGCTTGAGGTAGATCGAAGCCACCACCACGCCGGCAAACCGGCCATCAGGGTGATTGATCCGGCGTGACACGGTCATGATCCACTCACCGGTCGAGCGACTTTTTATCGACGGACCGATATGAGGACCGCGGTCGGGATGATCACGGTGGTAGATGAAATATTCACGATCGGAATTATTGGCATTGGGCGGTATGACGTTAATGGCGTTGGCGAGCCAGCGTCCTTCTTCGTCGAACACGAACAGCCCATGGATCTGCGCCAGTTCACTGCGCTGGGCCTGGAGTAAACGTTGCAGCCGGGGAAATTTATCCGGTTGCATACCGTCGATTTCGAGGCGGTCCACCAGGGAAAACAGCAGCGTGTCGGCCTGTTTGATCGATGCCTGCGCCTGCGAAGCCAGGGTTTGCGCCAGGTTGGACATCGCCACTTCGCTCTCACGCAGATGGTACTGGCGCGAGTTCCAGCTTTCCCCGATCACAATGGCCATCAAGGACAGGCACACCGCAATGAGCAGAGAAACCGCGTATCGAACCTTGAGCGTTGACTCAACCGGCTCGGGCACCCAAGGCGTGGCGAGCGGGGTGTGTTCAATACGATCTTTGACGGACGGATGCCCCATGACGCTCCCTGAATCCCTTATGACATGGCGAATTTTCCCGTTCGCCCTTTTAGCGCCAGCCAGCCGTGACCGGCGCTCAAACCTTTACAACCCGATACGATAGGTGATTTGCACGAAAACGCTCATCGAAATCATCCGCCGGATCAGCGAGGATGATAGCACCCGTTACTTAAGGCTTCCCGCCAGAAACTGCTTCAACCGCTCGCTCCGAGGCTGCTCCAGCACACAGCTCGGTGCTCCCTGTTCCTCCACTCGTCCCTGATGCAAAAAGATGACCTGATTCGACACCTGCCTGGCAAATGCCATTTCATGGGTGACCACCACCATCGTCCTCCCTTCCTCTGCAAGCTGCTGCATGACTCTGAGCACCTCGCCCACCAGTTCGGGGTCCAGCGCGGAAGTCGGCTCATCGAACAGCATCACTTGCGGCTCCATGGCCAGCGCGCGAGCAATGGCAACGCGCTGCTGCTGGCCGCCGGACAACTGGACCGGATACTGGCCCTCGACCTTTGCCGGCAAGCCGACCTTGAAGAGGTAATGCCGCGCCCGCTCCAGGGCTTCCAGGCGCCCGACACCCAGCACGCTCATCGGGCACTCAATGAGGTTTTCCAGCACCGTCATGTGACTCCACAGGTTGAAATGCTGAAACACCATCGACAGCTTGCTGCGCATGACCTGCAACTGCCGGGGGTCGACCACGCACAATTCGCCCCTCGAGTTCTTGCGGGTCAGCAGCTCTTCGGCGTTGACAATGATGCGCCCGGCTGACGGTTGTTCGAGGTGGTTGATACAGCGCAAAAAGGTACTTTTTCCCGACCCCGAGGAGCCGATGATGCTGATCACATCGCCAGCCCTGGCCTTGAGCGAGACGCCCTTCAACACTTCATGGCTGCCGTAGTTCTTGTGTACGTCTTCAACGATCAATTTATACATTCGAGCATGTCCCGTCAGGAGTCAGTGCGTCCGGGGTTTGAGGTAGGCAAGCCAATGCAATTCACCGCGACGGAACAGCCAGATCAGCAAAAACGCGCTGCCGGCATACAACAATCCGGCAATGCCGAATGCGGTGAAGGAGGCGTAAGTCGCCGAGTTGACGTCGCGGGCAATTTTCAGCAAATCGGGAACCGTGGCGGTAAACGCCACCGAGGTGGAATGCAGCATCAAAATCACTTCATTGCTGAAGAACGGCAGGGCCCGGCGCAACGCCGACGGCAGAACGATCCGGCGATAGAGGGTGAAACGGCTCATCCCGTAGGCTCGGGCGGCCTCGATTTCGCCATGGGCGGTCGCCCTGATGGAACCGGCGAAAATTTCGGTCATGTAGGCACAGGTATTGAGCCCGAACGCCAGCACCGTGCAGTTGAACCCGTCACGGAAAAACGCGTTGAGAAAATCCTGGGACCGCACCACATGCAAGCTGTACACACCGGTGTAGAAGAACAGCAGCTGGATGTACAACGGGGTGCCGCGAAACACGTAGGTGTAGCACCACACCGGCAGGCGGATCAGCGGATTACGGCTGACGCGGGCGATCGACAAGGGAACCGCGAGCAGGAAACCGCTCACCACCGAAAGAATGAGCAGCCACAAGGTCACCGCCAACCCGGAAAAGTGCGGCCCGTCGCTCCACAGGTAAGCCTGCCAGTAGTCATCGAGAATGCCGGTCATGGTGCAACCTTCCTGACACCCACCGAGTAGCGGTGCTCGAGCCACATCAAGACAACGTTGGAAACGGTGGTAATGGCCAGGTAGATCAGGCCGCCGACCAGCGTGAAATAAAAGAACTGCAACGAGCCCTTGCCCGCATCCTGCGTGGCCTTGACCACATCGGTCAGGCCGATGATCGATACCAGGGCAGTCGACTTGATCAGCACCTGCCAGTTATTGCCAATGCCCGGCAAGGCATGGCGCAGCATTTGCGGGAAGAGGATTTTGCGAAAGGTTTTCCCGCGGCTCATGCCGTAGGCCCTCGCGGCTTCGATCTGGCCAGCCGGGACTGCCTGGAAGGCACCGCGAAAAGTCTCGGTGAAATATGCCCCGTAGATGAATGACAGGGTGGCGACACCGGCCAGGAACGGGTCGATATCGATCTGGTTGATGCCTAGCCAATCCGTCATCCGGTTGAGCAGCATCTGCAAGCTGAAGAACAACAGGAGCATGATGACCAGGTCCGGCATGCTGCGAATCACCGTCGTATAACCCGTGGCCAGCGCTCGCAACAAACGACTGGAGGACAACTTGGAGCTGGCGCCGAGCAGCCCTGCCAGAACGGCGATCAGCAGTGATCCCAAGGCCAGTTTGAGGGTGGCCAGGGTGCCCAGCAGGATTTGCGGGCCAAAGCCTTCCAGAAGCATTTCGCTCTCCTTGTTTTTATTAGTGAAGAGGATGGTCAAACAGAGCGGCCCGGACGGCCGCCCTGTTTCAGGTATCGAGAGGCATCATTTCGCGCCGTAGACGTCGAAATCGAAGTACTTCTTGTTGATCCGCTCGTAAGTGCCGTTGGCCAGAATCGTCGCCAGCGCTTTGTTCAAGTCTTCGCGCAGTTCGACATCGCTCTTGCGCAAGCCAATGCCATCACCGACGCCAAAAAAACCGGGGGCATCCAGGTTGGCACCCGCAAATTCATAATCCTTGCCCCGCGCAGTGTTCAGAAACCCGTAACTGGCCTGGATCGCGCCCTGCAGCGAGGCATCGAGTCGCCCCACTACCAGGTCGGCGTACACCTGGTCCTGATTCTGATAGGAGAGAATGTCTACGCCCTTCGAACCCCAGACAGCTTTGGCATAAGCCTCCTGGGTCGACCCCTGCTCCACGCCAATACGCTTGCCCTTGAGCGACTCCAGGGAGGGCAGCAAGCCCGATCCACGCCTGACCACCAAACGCGCCGGCGCATTGGACACCTTGTCGGTAAACGCAATCTGCTCCAGGCGCTTGGGCGTAATGGTCATCGACGAAGCCACCGCGTCGAACTTGCGCGCCAGCAGGGCCGGGATCATGCCGTCCCAGCTGCTTTCAACCCAGACACAGCGAGCATGCAACTCGGCGCAAAGCGCCTCGGCGATGTCGACCCCGAAGCCGGTCAGCGTGCCATCCTGGTTCTTGTATTCCAGCGGTGGGTAGGTCGGGTCGACGCCCAGCTTCAACACTTTGCCGGACCAGTCGGCCGCCCCGGCCAGGCCGGATGCCGTGAATAACACCAGTGATACAGCCGCGATCATTTTTTTCATTGTTATTTTTCCTCTATAGGCTCGCCGAGCCAGGTTACCGACAGCTTTTTGTACAGCCGCAGCGCTTGAAAGCGCCGCCGCTCAACGCAGAAAACCCTCGACCAGCTTCACCCAATAACTCGCCCCGATCGGCAGGCAGGCATCATTGAAGTCATAGCCGGGGTTGTGCAGCAGACAGCCGCTGTCGCCCTGGCCATTGCCGATCACCAGATAGCTGCCCGGGCACTTTTCCAGGATGAAAGCGAAGTCCTCGCTGGCGGTGAAGGGGCGCAGGTCGTCAATCATTTGTCCTTCGCCCAGCCAGTCCTGCGCGACCTGACGGGCGAACGCTGTCTGCTCGGGATCATTGATCAACACCGGATGACAATGCTGATAGTCGATATGGGCCTGTGCGCCGAAACTGGCGGCCTGGCCCTCGACCAGCTCGGTAATTCTGAGTTCGAGCAGCCGGCGAACCTCAGGGGTCAACGCTCGCACGCTCAGACTCATTTCGGCGAACACGGGAATGACATTCGAAGCGCTTCCGGCATGTATGGAACCCACCGTGATAATTGCCATGTCCTGCGGATTGACGTTGCGCGACACGATGCTTTGCAAGGCAATCACGATCGAGGCGCACACCACCACCGGGTCGATGGCCTTGTGCGGCACAGCGCCGTGGCCGCCGTGACCGATGATTTTGATCGTCACCGTATCGGCAGACGCCATGAACGGGCCGCTGTAAAACCCCAGATGCCCGGCGGGATAACCCGGCACGTTGTGCATGGCAAACACCGCATCACACGGGAACCGTTCGAGCAGGCCGTCTTCAAGCATTTTCCTGGCACCGCCCAGCCCCTCTTCGGCCGGCTGGAAAATCAGATGCAATGTGCCGTTGAACGCCCGGGTTTGCGCCAGGTATCGAGCGGCCGCCAACAAGGTTGCGGTATGCCCATCGTGGCCGCAGGCATGCATCACACCGTCAATCCGGCTGGCATACGGCAAGCCGGTGGTTTCCTGAATCGGCAGTGCATCCATGTCGGCGCGCAAGCCAACGGACCGCCCCTCACCATTTTTCAGGGTGGCGACAACTCCGGTCCGGCCCACACCGGTGCTGACCTCAAACCCCCACTGCGTCAAACACTGTGCAACCCGCTCACTGGTGGCGAATTCCTCAAAGCCCAACTCGGGGTGCGCGTGAATGCTGTGCCGCAAGGCGATCATTTCATCCTGGATCGCTGCGATACCAGGCAAGACGGGGCCGGCGTTCATTGTTGTATTCCCTCGATAGGTCTGGGCGGCTGTTGGGGTTGATCTTAGGGAACGGAATACAGGCTGGGGAGACGCAGTTTGGTTATGATGACAACCATTGGTTGTCGTCACGGTGAGCATATGAAACTGCATCAACTACAAGCGCTGATCGCCAGCGCCGAAACCGGCAGCATCCGCGCAGCCGCGCGTTCGCTGGATATGTCCCAGGCCGCCGTGACCAAAGCACTTCGCGAGCTGGAAACCAGCCAGCAGTTACCGCTGTTCACCCGAACGCCCAACGGCCTGAACTTCACCGAGTACGGCAAAGTGCTGCTGACTCACGCCCGGCTCGTGATCAAGCAACTCGAACATGCGCAGACAGAGCTCGATCACCTGCGAGGCAAGGCTCAGGGGCGGCTCTGTGTGGGGATCACGCCATGGATTGCCTTGACCTTCTTGCCCGAAGTGGTACTGGCCTTTCGGGAACGAATGCCGGAAATCCGGTTGGAGTTGTTCGAAAGCCTGATGGCCGTGGCCCAACCGCTGCTGCGCGATGGCAGCATGGATTTTGCGATCGGCCAACTTCACCCGGCGCAATCAACCCAGGAATTTGCCTGCGAAACCCTGCTCGATTACCAAACGTCGGTGTTGGTCCGCCAGGGCCATGCACAACAGAATGCTCGATCGATCCATGAGCTGCTGGAGCAGAACTGGACCTTGAACTATGCACCGGACGGTCACGATGGGCTGATGCAGGAGTTATTCTGGAAACACGGTGCACAAATTGATGAGAGCCGAATCGTCCGCGCCCATTCACTGGCGATCTTGCAGATGATGGTCGAACGGGCCGACATGTGCACCTGGGGGCCATCCATCGTGAGTATCGCCCCGCCCTTTCTCGGCCGAGTGGTTTCCCTGGGGCTGACCGAACAATTCGAACCCAGGCAGTTGAGCATCGTGACACGCCGCAATGGTGCGCTGAGCAATCCGGCACTGTGCTTCACCGATTGCCTGTTGCAGGTCATTCGGCGTCACGCCCGCTCGGCCAAAAAGGAAGACCGACAACTCTTTGAAACGCTGCACCTGCGGGTTTGAGAGGGATCAGGCGCGCGCCTGTTTCAATGCCTCAAGCCAGGCCGGATTCAATTGCGTCTGCTCAGTATCGATGCCCAGTGCTTGCATCCGCGCCGCGTGTTGATCCATCTCACGGGTCAGTTGCCCCTGGTCGCTGGAGTTGCCGTCCAATTGGTGCATCTGGCTCAATCCCAAGTGATAGAAGCGCAGCAGCTTCATGGCGCCCGGATCGCCCTGCTCCACCGCCGCCGTCACCTGGTGCATGACGTTGGTGACGCTCATCAGGCTGCGCTTGAGCTGCCAACCGTAAACCGCTGGCGCCATCCATTCCTGACTCCAGAACCTGCCGCGCATCAACGCCACTGTCAGCAACAACGCGGCAAACACCCCGCCCACATTGAAGCGCAGATTATCGCCGCCGGGTTCACCGAACAACGTCACCGCCGCCGTCGACAGCACCATCGCCAGCGCCAGGAACATCAGGGCGATGATCACCGTGCTGCGCCGCGTCTGGCGTCGATAGGTTTCGGCATTCATTGGCTGGATTTCGAACATCGCGACGGGGTTCCTTGCATCGATGGTAAAAGGCGCTGTGACAAAAAGACTGCGAGGCATTATCGCCTCCCCGAAGGATTTAGCTATGCTGGAGCTCCTTTTCATCTTTTCATCGTCAAACGGGAGCATGGCGATACAGCGCAGTTCGTGCCATCTTCATCATGGATACACACTATTCGGATGCCATGCGCCGTTGCTGGCGGGTGACATCGTTTTAAGGATCATTGAATGACCCAACGACATGTAATCAACGCCTCGGTCAGCCCTAAAGGCAGCCTGGAAACGCTCTCCCAGCGTGAAGTACAGCAACTGAGCGAAGCCTCATCCGGTATCACCTACACCCTCTTCCGCCAGTGCGCCCTGGCCATCCTCAATACCGGCGCCCACGTTGATAACGCCAAGACCATTCTGGAAGCCTACAAAGACTTCGAAATCCGCATTCACCAGCAAGACCGTGGCGTACGCCTGGAACTGCTGAACGCCCCGGCCGACGCTTTCGTCGATGGCGAAATGATTGCCAGCACCCGCGAAATGCTCTTCAGCGCCCTGCGCGACATCGTCTACACCGAAAACGAACTCGACGCCTTGAGCATCGACCTGAGCACCTCCCAGGGCATCAGCGACTACGTCTTCCACCTGCTGCGCAACGCCCGCACCCTGCGCCCCGGCGTCGAGCCGAAAATCGTGGTGTGCTGGGGCGGCCACTCGATCAACACCGAAGAATACAAATACACCAAGAAAGTCGGCCACGAACTCGGCCTGCGCAGCCTGGACATCTGCACCGGTTGCGGCCCTGGCGTGATGAAAGGCCCGATGAAAGGCGCAACCATCGCCCATGCCAAGCAACGCATCCACGGCGGTCGCTACCTCGGCTTGACCGAACCTGGGATCATCGCCGCCGAAGCGCCAAACCCGATCGTCAACGAACTGGTGATCCTGCCGGACATCGAGAAACGCCTGGAAGCGTTCGTGCGGGTTGGCCACGGCATCATCATTTTCCCGGGTGGCGCGGGCACGGCCGAAGAGTTCCTGTACCTGCTCGGCATCCTGATGCACCCGGACAACCAGGACCTGCCGTTCCCGGTGGTCCTTACCGGGCCGAAAAGCGCCGCGCCGTATCTGGAGCAACTGCACGCCTTCGTCGGCGCAACCCTCGGTGAAGAAGCGCAGCAGCACTACGAGATCATCATCGACGACCCGGCCGAAGTGGCGCGGCAGATGACTCAGGGCCTCAAAGCGGTCAAACAGTTCCGCCGCGAGCGCAACGACGCGTTCCATTTCAACTGGCTGCTGAAGATCGACGAAGGCTTCCAGCGCCCGTTCGACCCGACCCACGCCAACATGGCCAACCTGCAACTGAGCCGCAACCTGCCGCCCCACGAACTGGCCGCCAACCTGCGCCGCGCGTTCTCCGGCATCGTCGCCGGCAACGTCAAGGACAAGGGCATCCGCCTGATCGAAGAACACGGGCCGTACCAGATTCGCGGTGATGCCGAGGTCTTGCAGCCGCTGGACCACTTGCTCAAAGCCTTCGTCGCCCAGCACCGGATGAAACTGCCGGGTGGCGCGGCGTATGTGCCGTGCTACCAAGTGGTGGCTTGATACGCAAAACCCTGTGGAAGCGGGCTTGAGTTGCCGTTTAAACCACCGGAAACAAGAAACCCCGCGTGATGCGGGGTTTCTTGCATTTAAGGCGCTCAGTCAGGAACCCATTGTGGCGAGGGGGCTTGTCGGAACGCCGCACCGCCCCGTTGGGTTGCGAAGCGACCCCAAAACCTGCAACTGCATGTTTTCAGATACACCGCATATACCGGTTTTGCGACGGCTGCGCCGCCGAACGGGGGCAAGCCCCCTCGCCACAACAAGCCCCTTTTGCCAAAGATCCTAGCTAGTCTTGTGGATCGAAATTATCCAGCACCCGGTTCACCGCCAACTCCCCAAGCATGACCACCGATTGAATCCCCAACATCACATTGCGATGTGGCATGTCCATCAGTCCGGCGAACTCACTGAGCATCATGCTCGCTGACGCCAGGGATTCGCAGGCGTTGACCAGCAGGGTTTCGTTATCGACCTTCGCACCCACATGGTAAATGGTACTGGGTTTGCGCTTGGTGGCTTTGGGGATGGGTGGTTTGAGGTAGTGGTCGAGGGCGCGGTCGGCGGCTTCGTGGAGTTTTTTGGAATCGAGGGATTCGTAGGGGGAAACGTCGTCGGTTTCCGGAGGATTTGGTGTTGGTTTGAACATAAATGAAGCTCCTTGATCAGTGGAGCCGACATCTATCGCTGCTAAACGAAGAAGGTGGCGGCTGTACGCGGGTTAGCAGACCAGGGATCAAGGAACCCGGCGCACCGAAGTGCCCCACGCATAGCCGCCATAACGCGAATGGCGACACTGACGTGCCTTGATATTCATCGAGCTGCTAAACCCGATCGCTGATTCGTCAGCGACCCGGAAACGATAGAGCCCGGCCTCAAGGCGCACAAGCCGGCGGATTCTGGCGTAGTCGTAGGCAACGGCGCAAGGCTGTGTAGCCTGGGTGAGTATCTGGAGATGTCGATTAAACATCGACTGTTTATTGGTCTTACTGTGGATTTTGCGGTGGATGGGCTGGCCTCTTCGCGAGCAAGAGACTTGGCCTGCCCGTAGCAGCTGCCTCGCGGGCTCGGCAGCTGCTACAACAGATCGCTTACTAATCGCGCCGCAAGAAACTTGGCCTGGCTCGCCACGTCAGTCACCGCCGTACTCTCCCACCACATGCCGCGCAACGGCGGCCCCATGGCGAACAAACGGCTGGCGACCTGCCCGTCGGCACCCAGTACCGCGCCATCCACCGCCGCGGCAATGCCCAGCGCCAATGGCCCCGGACGCACCAGCCCGCGAGCGAGCAACTGCTGGGGCAACGGCCGCGCCACCCGACGCCAGTCGTATTCGATGCCGCTGGAGTTGATCAGCGCCGCGCCATGCACCACGCAAGTTTGCGTCTCGCCACGACGACGAATGCGGATACTGACCTCGCCGTCCGACGCAGGCTCGAGCCCCTTGAACGATGCGGCCTGAATCCGCAACCGCCCTTCCCCGTGCAGCCGCGCCACCAACTCGGCACTCAACGGCGGCGAGCGATGGTGATGGCTTTCCCACCATGGCCGTACATGCCGCACAAATTGCCGGCGTTGCCGATCCGTCGCCTGACTCCACAACCGCCCGATGTGCGCCCGCACCGTGTCCAGCGGCGCTTGCCAGTCAATGCCTTGAGCGATGGCATCGCGACAATGCCGACGCAGTTCCCGCACCAGCTGACGCGGTGTGCGAATACTGTGGTCCGCGGCTAAAAAATCCACCCACGCCGACGGTTGTCGGCGCACATGCGGTAGCAGACCATGACGGGAGAACACTTCGATTGGCCCGCGATGCCCGGCCTGCTCCAGCGACACCACGGCGTCGACCATAGTCAGGCCCGAGCCGATGATCAGCACCGTCGACTGCGGATCGAGCTGACGCATGGCGGCCACATCCCACGGGTCGAGCGCCGCTGCGTTCAAGCCGCTGGATTCGGTTTGCGGTGTGCGCGCGGCGGGGAACATACCAGTGGCCAGCACCGCATAGGCGCCTTGCAAACGTTGCCCGTCACTCAAGGTCAGCAATACAGCGTTGTCCCGGGTTTGCAGGTCGACCACCTCGGCCCGCACATGCTCGACACTCGAACCATTCAATGCGCCCACCGCCTGCGCCTCGGCCAAACGCTGCTGCATATAAACGCCAAACAGCCCGCGCGGCGGAAACAATTCGCTGATCGGCACATGCTGCTGATCCGACTCCGGCCAGCCGCCGGCCGCAATGTACTCGGTCAGCCATTGAGTCAAATCATCAGCGTTGTCGGGGTCAACGCTCATCCGCGCCGCGTTGCCGTTGAGCGTATGGCCCAGTTCGACCGCGCTATACGCTTCGCCCCGACCAAGTTCGGCCCGGGGTTCGATCACCAGCACCTGACGCTTGCCCGGCAAACGCAACAACTGCGCCGCCAGCATCGCGCCGCTCAGGCCGCCGCCGATGATCAGGATGTCCGCGTGGCGGATGGCGTCGGTCGCCTGTCCGCGTGGGGTGTCAGTCATGGCGTACTCACTGATCAATGTTTACCTGAATAGAAGTCGTGCTGATCGCCCCGTGCCAGTCACTCACCGGACGCTAGCCTGTGAAGCGTACTTGAGTGCCACGTTAATATTTTGCTCGGCCATCAGGAAGCTCACCTGCTCGTCTCGATGCCATCCCCACTGTTTTTCAGGAGCCGCACCTGAATATAATTTTCTTTTATTTCAACAGGTTGAAGAGTTATTCAAGAAATACTTGCAGCTTTAAAACAGCAAAGCGTTTATCCAGTGTTAGCCGGTAAACAGTCAAATCACCACATTACGCACAAACCGCGCCGCCACGTCCCCATCATTGCGATAAGAATGCGGTTGATGACTGGCAAACATAAAGAACTCGCCAGCCGCAATTTTCTGCGGCTGACCGCCAAGCATCAGGGTCAGGCAACCTTCGAACACATAAAGCTGTTCGCTGTAGCCTTCGGCATCCGGCTCCGAGGGGTAATGCTCGCCCGGTTCCAGGCGCCATTCCCAGAGTTCTACTTCGCGGGTGGCGGTGGCTTTGGCCAGCAGCACCGCTTTACTGCCCGGGATCGTACCGGCCCAGGCCAGTTCGTTGATGCGGCTCGGGTCGCGGGCGTCGGGGGCCTGGATCAGGTCGCTGAAGGCCACGTCCAGCGCTTCGGCCACGCGGTCGAGCGTGGTCAGGCTGACGTTCTTCTCGCCGGCCTCGATGGCCACCAACATCCGGCGGCTGACCCCGGACTTTTCGGCCAGGGCGCTCTGGCTCATGTCGGCGGCGTGGCGCAGACGTCGCACGTTCAGGCTGACGTGCTGGAGGACCGAAGCCCGTTGGGTGGAATCTTTGTGCACTATATTGCTCACTGGGTGGCGTTGCGCAGTATACTGCCCAACTTCGGGCGCATTGTGCGTCTCCCTCAGATGGCGCGCAAGGTCATGACGTCAATGAACGCTTCTCATACATCCCCCCGTTTCTCCCGGTTCAGCAAGGCCGAGTGCGTGCTGGTGCTGATCACCATGGTCTGGGGCGGGACCTTTTTGCTGGTGCAGCATGCGATGACCGTCAGCGGGCCGATGTTCTTCGTCGGGCTGCGTTTTGCCGCGGCGGCGAGCCTTGTGGCGCTGTTCTCCTGGCGCCATCTGCGTGAACTGACGCTGTTCGAACTCAAGGCCGGGGCGTTTATCGGCGTGGCGATCATGCTTGGTTACGGCTTGCAGACCGTGGGTTTGCAGAGCATTCCCAGCAGTCAGTCGGCGTTTATTACCGCGCTGTATGTGCCGTTCGTGCCGCTGCTGCAATGGCTGGTGCTGGGGCGTCGTCCGGGGTTGATGCCGAGCATCGGGATCATGCTGGCCTTTACCGGGTTGATGTTGCTGTCGGGGCCTTCCGGCGCGTCGCTCAATTTCAGCCCCGGTGAAATCGCCACATTGATCAGCGCCGTGGCGATTGCCGCGGAAATCATTCTGATCAGCACCTATGCCGGCCAGGTCGACGTGCGGCGGGTGACGGTGGTGCAATTGGCGGTGACGTCGGTGCTGTCGTTCCTGATGGTGGTGCCGACTCAGGAAGTGATTCCGGATTTCTCATGGTTGCTGTTGTGCAGCGCTTTAGGCTTGGGCGCGGCGAGTGCGGCGATCCAGGTGGCGATGAACTGGGCGCAGAAGAGTGTTTCGCCGACCCGGGCGACGTTGATCTATGCCGGGGAGCCGGTATGGGCCGGGATTGCCGGGCGGCTCGCCGGGGAACGCTTGCCGGCGATTGCGTTGATGGGTGCGGGGTTGATTGTGGCGGCGGTGATTGTCAGTGAGTTGAAGACCAAGGGTAAGGCGGCTGCCGAGGTTGATGAAGCCTTGGAGAGCGAAAGCGGCAATTAACAGCAAGATCTTTTCGGGGCTCCCCCATCTCCATTGAAACAATGATAAACAGGGTTTTTCCGTCTACCTTGTAGGATTCTGCGACAGCTTGACGTTTGGTGATCGGGGAGCTGGCACGTATGATGCTTCACAAACTTCCGCAGATTAGAAGCCTATGTCCCTGATAGTTCTACTGCTTCTGCCTTTTATCGGCAGCTGTCTGGCAGCCTTGCTGCCGCACAACGCGCGTAATACCGAATCGCTGTTGGCTGGCCTGGTTGCCTTGATCGGCACCGTCCAGGTCGCCCTCTTGTACCCGCAAATCGCCCATGGCGGCGTGATCCGCGAAGAGTTCTTCTGGCTACCCAGCCTGGGCCTGAACTTCGTGCTGCGCATGGACGGTTTCGCCTGGCTGTTCTCGATGCTGGTGCTGGGCATCGGTACGCTGGTTTCGTTGTACGCCCGCTATTACATGTCACCGGACGATCCGGTACCGCGCTTCTTTGCGTTTTTCCTGGCGTTCATGGGCGCCATGCTGGGGTTGGTGATCTCCGGCAACCTGATCCAGATCGTGTTTTTCTGGGAGCTGACCAGCCTCTTCTCGTTCCTGTTGATCGGCTACTGGCACCACCGCGCCGATGCGCGACGGGGTGCTTATATGGCACTGATGGTCACCGGCGCGGGCGGTTTGTGTTTGCTGGCGGGGGTCATGCTGCTCGGCCATGTGGTCGGCAGCTATGACCTGGACAAGGTCCTGGCCGCCGGCGAGCTGATTCGCGCGCATGCCCTCTACCCTATTCTGCTGCCCCTGATCCTGATTGGCGCCCTGAGCAAAAGTGCGCAATTTCCCTTCCACTTCTGGTTGCCCCACGCGATGGCGGCACCGACGCCGGTCTCGGCTTATCTGCACTCGGCAACCATGGTCAAGGCCGGGGTGTTCCTGCTCGCGCGCCTGTGGCCGTCGCTGTCCGGCAGTGAAGAATGGTTCTACATCGTCAGCGGGGCCGGCGCCTGCACCCTGTTGCTCGGCGCTTATTGCGCGATGTTCCAGAACGATCTCAAGGGCCTGCTGGCCTACTCGACCATCAGCCACCTGGGTCTGATCACCCTGCTGCTGGGCCTGAACAGTCCGTTGGCCGCCGTGGCCGCGGTGTTCCACATTCTCAACCACGCCACGTTCAAGGCCTCGCTGTTCATGGCCGCCGGGATCATCGATCACGAAAGCGGCACCCGGGACATTCGCAAACTCAGCGGCCTGGTCAAACTGATCCCGTTCACCGCCACCCTGGCCATGGTCGCCAGCGCCTCCATGGCCGGCGTGCCGCTGCTCAACGGCTTCCTGTCGAAAGAGATGTTCTTCGCCGAAACCGTGTTCATCAACGCCACGGCCTGGGTCGAGATGACCCTGCCGATCGTCGCGACCATCGCCGGGACGTTCAGCGTCGCCTACTCCCTGCGCTTCACCGTCGACGTGTTCTTCGGCCCGACCGCCACCGATCTGCCGCACACCCCGCACGAGCCGCCGCGCTGGATGCGCGCGCCGGTGGAGTTGCTGGTGTTTACCTGCCTTGTCGTGGGGATTTTCCCGGCGCAAGTGGTCGGCTCGCTGCTCGCGGCGGCGGCATTACCGGTAGTGGGCGGCACGCTGCCCGAGTACAGCCTGGCGATCTGGCACGGCTGGAACGCACCGATGATCATGAGCCTGATCGCCATGTCCGGCGGCATCGTGCTTTACCTGTTGCTGCGTAATCAACTCAAGCAAGGGCGCTTCACGCACCCGCCGGTGATCAGCCGTTTCAATGGCAAGCGGCTGTTCGAGCGCAGCCTGGTGGTCATGATGCGTCTGGCCCGTCGCCTGGAGCGGCGGATCAGCACCCGGCGCCTGCAAACCCAACTGTTTCTGGTGGTGCTCGCCGCCGTACTGGCCGGGTTGATCCCGATGCTGCACAGCAGCCTGAGTTGGGGCGACCGGGCGAAAATTCCGGGCTCGATCGTGTTCGTGATCCTCTGGCTGCTGGCGATTGCCTGTGCACTCGGCGCGGCGTGGCAAGCCAAGTATCACCGGCTCGCGGCCCTGACCATGGTCAGTGTCTGCGGCCTGATGACCTGCGTGACCTTCGTCTGGTTCTCGGCGCCGGACCTGGCCCTGACGCAACTGGTGGTCGAAGTGGTGACCATGGTGCTGATCCTGCTCGGCCTGCGCTGGTTGCCGCGACGGATCGAAGAGGTGTCACCGTTGCCGAGCAGCCTGCGCAAGGCGCGGGTACGGCGGGTTCGTGACTTGCTGCTATCGACAGCGGTCGGTGGCGGCATGGCGTTGCTGTCCTACGCGATGCTGACCCGCCAGACGCCCAACGACATTTCCTCGTTCTACCTAAGTCGCGCCCTGCCCGAAGGCGGCGGCAGCAACGTCGTCAACGTAATGTTGGTGGATTTCCGTGGCTTCGACACCCTCGGTGAAATCACCGTGCTGGTGGCAGTGGCCCTGGCGGTGTTCGCCCTGCTGCGACGCTTCCGTCCTCCGAAAGAAAGCCTGCAACTGCCGGCCCAACAGCGTCTGCTGGCGCCCGATGTGGTCACCGATCTGGTCAACCCGCGTCACGCCAGCGACACCGCGCTCGGTTTCATGATGGTGCCGGCGGTGCTGGTGCGCCTGCTGTTGCCAATCGCCCTGGTGATCTCCTTCTATCTGTTCCTGCGCGGGCACAACCAACCGGGCGGCGGTTTCGTCGCCGGGCTGGTGATGTCGGTGGCGTTCATCCTGCAATACATGGTCGCCGGCACCCAGTGGGTCGAGGCGCAAATGAGCCTGCGGCCGCTGCGCTGGATGGGCACCGGGCTGTTGTTCGCCACCGTTACCGGGCTCGGGGCAATGGCGGTCGGGTATCCGTTCCTGACCACCCACACCTGGCATTTCGAGCTGCCGCTGCTGGGTGACATTCATATCGCCAGCGCGCTGTTCTTCGATATTGGCGTGTACGCCGTGGTGGTCGGTTCGACGCTATTGATCCTCACCGCCCTCGCCCACCAATCGGTACGCGGTCATAAAACCAGCGCGCAAATCAGGCCCGCGGCCAAAGCCGTTGTCACCCAAGGAACCATCTGATGGAAGAAGTCATCGCAATCGCCATCGGTGTGCTGGCCGCGTCCGGCGTATGGCTGATACTGCGGCCACGGACGTTCCAGGTGGTCATGGGCCTGTGCCTGCTGTCCTATGGCGTCAACCTGTTCATCTTCAGCATGGGCAGCCTGTTCATCGGCAAGGAGCCGAGCATCAAGGACGGCGTGCCTCAGGATTTGCTGCACTACACCGACCCGCTGCCGCAGGCGCTGGTGCTGACCGCAATCGTCATCAGTTTCGCCATGACCGCGCTGTTCCTGGTGGTGCTGCTCGCCTCCCGGGGCCTGACCGGTACCGACCATGTGGATGGCCGGGAGCCTAAAGAATGATGGCGATGACTCACCTGATCGTTGCACCGATTCTGCTGCCGCTGCTGACCGCCGCCGTGATGCTGATGCTGGGCGAGAAACACCGCCCGCTAAAGGCCAAGATCAACCTGTTCTCCAGCCTGCTGGGACTGGGCATTGCCGTAATGCTGCTGCAATGGACGCAAACCACCGGCGTGCCCGGCTCCATCGGCGTGTACCTGCCGGGCAATTGGCAGGCGCCGTTCGGCATCGTGCTGGTGGTCGATCGTCTGTCGGCGCTGATGCTGGTGCTGACCGGGATCATCGGCGTCAGCGCCCTGCTGTTCGCCATGGCCCGCTGGGACGGCGCCGGTTCGAGTTTCCACGCACTGTTCCAGATTCAGTTGATGGGCCTGTACGGCGCCTTCCTAACGGCGGACCTGTTCAACCTGTTCGTGTTTTTCGAAGTGCTGCTCGCCGCCTCTTACGGGTTGATGCTGCACGGTTCGGGCCGGGCGCGGGTGTCGTCGGGGTTGCATTACATCTCGATCAACTTGCTGGCCTCGTCACTGTTCCTGATCGGCGCAGCGTTGATCTACGGCGTTACCGGCACGCTGAACATGGCCGACCTGGCGCTGAAAATCCCGCTGGTGCCGGAAGCCGATCGCGGCCTGCTGCATGCCGGCGCGGCGATTCTGGCGGTGGCGTTCCTGGCCAAGGCCGGGATGTGGCCACTGAACTTCTGGCTGGTGCCGGCCTACTCAGCGGCCAGCGCGCCGGTGGCGGCGATGTTCGCGATCATGACCAAGGTCGGCGTCTACACCTTGCTGCGCCTGTGGACGCTGCTGTTCTCCGGCCAGGCCGGGGCCTCCGCGTACTTCGGTGGCGACTGGCTGATCTACGGCGGCATGGCGACCATCGTCTGCGCCGCCGTGGCGATCCTCGCCGCGCAACGCCTGGAGCGCATGGCCAGCCTGAGCATTCTGGTGTCGGCAGGCATTTTGTTGTCGGCCATCGGTTTCGCCCAGCCGAACCTGATCGGCGCGGCGCTGTTTTACCTGGTCAGCTCGACCTTGGCCTTGAGCGCGCTGTTCCTGCTGGCGGAGTTGATCGAGCGTTCGCGTTCGGCCAACGAAATGCCACTGGACGATGACGGCGAGCTGCTGCCACGGCCCCTGGAATCCTTGCAGCCGCCCAAAGGCTTCAACCTCGATGACGACCAGAAAGCCGTGGTTGGTCAGGTGATTCCCTGGACCATGGCCTTCCTCGGCCTGAGCTTCATCGCTTGCGCTTTATTGATTATCGGCATGCCGCCGCTCTCCGGATTTATCGGCAAACTCAGCCTGCTCAGCGCCCTGCTCAACCCGCTGGGCCTGGGTAATGGCAGCGACGAGCCGGTATCGAACGGCGCGTGGGGGTTGCTGACGTTGTTGATCCTGTCCGGATTGGCCTCGTTGATCGCTTTCTCGCGTTTGGGCATCCAGCGTTTCTGGACCCCACAAGAGCGACCGTCGCCTTTGCTGCGCCGCCTGGAATGCGTGCCGATCATCGTGCTGCTGGGGCTGAGCATCGCGCTGACGTTCAAGGCTGAACCGCTGCTGCGCTACACCCAGGCCGCCGCTCAAGCATTGAATAACCCTCAGCAATACGTGATGGCGGTGCTCGGCACCCGTGCGGTGCCGAGCCCTGAAGCCAGGGCAGCACTGGTGGAGGTGCAACCATGAAGCGTCTGTTTCCTGCGCCGTGGTTGTCACTGTCCTTGTGGCTGCTGTGGCTGCTGTTGAACCTGTCGATGAGCCCCGGCAATGTGCTGTTGGGCGCGGTATTGGGCCTCTGTGCCCCACTGATGATGCGCAAGTTGCGGCCGTTGCCGATCCGCATTCGTCGCCCTGGGGTAATCCTGCATTTGTTCTTGCTGGTCGGGCGCGATGTGCTGGTGTCCAACCTTGCCGTGGCCTGGGGCGTGCTCAATGCCGGGCGGCGCGCGCCTCGCTCGCGGTTCATCAAGGTGCCGCTGGACTTGCGCGATGCCAACGGTCTGGCGGCGCTGTCGATCATCTGCACGGTGATTCCCGGCACGGTCTGGTCGGAACTGGCGCTGGATCGCAGCATTCTGTTGCTGCACGTCTTCGATCTGGATGACGAAAGCCAATTCATCCAGCACTTCAAGGCGACTTACGAGCGCCCCTTGATGGAGATCTTCGAATGAGCGAATTGCTGTCGAACGCAATCCTGCTGAGCCTGTTCATCTTTTCGTTGGCGATGATTCTGACCCTGATCCGCCTGTTCAAGGGCCCGTCGGCCCAGGATCGGGTTCTGGCCCTGGATTACCTGTACATCATCGCCATGCTGATGATGCTCGCGCTGGGCATTCGTTATGCCAGTGACACCTACTTCGAGGCGGCGCTGCTAATCGCCCTGTTCGGCTTTGTCGGCTCGTTTGCCCTGGCCAAATTCCTGTTGCGTGGCGAGGTGATCGAATGAGCGCTGAACTGTCTTTGTGGGTGGAAATTCCGGTGGCGATTCTGCTGGTGCTCAGCAGTCTGTTTGCGCTGATCGGCGCGGTCGGGCTGCTGCGGATGAAGGATTACTTCCAGCGCATGCACCCGCCGGCGCTGGCCTCGACATTGGGCGCGTGGTGCGTGGCACTGGCTTCGATCATTTACTTTTCGGCGCTCAAGTCGGGGCCGGTGTTGCATGCCTGGCTGATTCCGATTCTGTTATCGATCACGATGCCGGTGACCACGCTGCTGCTGGCCCGGGCAGCGCTGTTCCGCAAGCGCATGGCGGGGGATGATGTGCCGGCGGAAGTGAGTAGTCGGCGCACGGAACCCGGGAGTTAAACGCAAAAGATCTTGCTTGCCCGAATCAAATCCAGGCCACTGCCAGCAACCCGGCCCCCAACACCACGCACAACGGCGAATACGCCCAAGTGTCGAGCCGGGCAAACTTCGAATCCTTGACCTGCTTGAAGAACCCCACCAGATTCGAATCACCGATCGCCCGAGCGAACATCAGCAGCGCAATCGCGCTAATCACCCATTGCAACGACCAGTGATGCACCGTGGGCAGATACAGTCCGACCCGCAGGCACACCAGCATCGCAATCAGCAGCAAACCCACCGCCACCAGCAGCGTGCCAAAGCCCGATGGCTTGAACGCCGGCCTTGATGCCTCACCACCCTCCCCGGGTACTCTCGGTATCACCGCCTCGCTACCCCACTGGCCACCCGCCGCCCAATACAAGTGGATCAAGCTGATGACCAGAAAGATTGCAGCAATCCATTGCGCGACCAAAAGACTCATATTCAGACGTCCCGTGTGAAATGTTGCAGCAGAATGAACTTCCTTGTGCGATTTTAAAAGCGCCCCGTAGGAGCTGGCGAAGCCTGCGATCTTTTGATTTTGCTTCCAACGGCAAAATCAAAAGATCGCAGGCTTCTACGAGATCTATGTACACCCGAGCAGTTTATTTCAGCTGGGCAGCGACTTTATCCGCCACATCCTTGGGCACCCAGGCCTGCCACACCTGCGGGTTCGCCTTCATGAACGCCTCGGCCGCTTGACGTGGCGGAGTGTGTTTTTCACTCATCTGCGCCAAGGCCTTGTTCAACGCTTCGATCGGTAAATCGACCTTGCTGAAGAACTCGGTGAGCTGCGGGTACTGTTTCTGGAACGGCGCGGACACGCCGATGGACAGCTTCGAGGGCAGTGAGCGAGTCGGCTTCGGATTAGGATTGTCGGCCTCGGTCAGGGTTTTCCAGGCTTCAGCGTCGAATGGCGGTTCTTGCAGTTGAATCAGCTTGAAACGGCCGAGCAATGGCGTCGGTGACCAGTAATAGAACAGGACTGGTTTGCCGCGACGAATCGACGAACTGATCTCTGCGTCCAGCGCCGCCCCCGAACCACTGCGAAAGTTCACGTAGCTGTCGTTCAGCCCATAGGCCTTGAGCTTCTGCTTGTTGACCACCTCCGACGTCCAGCCGATCGGGCTGTTCAGGAAGCGCCCCTTGCTCGGGGTTTCCGGGTCTTTGAACACATCCTTGTAGCGCGGCAGATCACTGACACTGCGCAGCCCCGGCGCCAGCGGCTTGATGCCCTTGGCCGGGTCGCCCTTGATCACGTATTCCGGCACCCACCAGCCCTCGGTCGCGCCCTTGACCGTATCGCCCAGGCTCGCGACTTTGCCCTCGGCCTCAGCCTTGACCCAGACCGGACTGCGGCCCGCCCACTCTTCGCCAATGACCTGAATGTCATTGTTGGCCAAGGCGGTTTCCAGGGTAATGGTCGTTCCGGGCAAGGTATCGGTCGGCAAGCCGTAGCCCTGCTCGACGATGATCCGCAGAATCTCGGTGATCAGGCTGCCACTTTCCCAATTCAGGTCGGCAAAGTGAATCGGTGCCTGGGCAGCGAATACCGGAACGGGTGAAACCAACAAGCCGAACGTGGCCAGGGTAGCGGCCAGTAACCGTCGTAATCCCTTCATGCTCTTGCACCTCGTGCTGTTCACAGCAATAGCAGGATGGCCTGACAAATGAAGACCGCAAGCCTCTGAATACTCAGTCAACTGACTGTAGTAGAGGTTTCTGCTTTCGAGGGGCGAGGATTATTTTTCGGAAGGTTCCTGCAAGCGCGCAAGCTCTCTTCTGACCATGCTGGCGTACGCCGCCGGGCGCAACATATAAATCTGTGACGCTACCCAACTCAGCCAGGCTCCCTGCAGAACGGCCTTTTCAGCCAACAGGCGCTGGGCCTCGGCGTGTGCACTGGCCTGGTTCTGCTCATGGAAATCGGCGCGGGTCTGGGTCATTACTCGCTGGCCTTGAAGGTCACCAGTTCGCCTTTGCGCCACTTGGCGGCCTTGGCAGTCACGGCTTTCAGTGTCTTGGTCAGGCCTTCCTGCAATTGTTGGTGGGCCGCAAACACCATCACCACGCTATGACCTTCCTTGAACACAATGCCGTGGCCGTCCGCGGTGGTCACGAACGCGTAATCCCCCAGCCCGTATACCGTCAATTTGATTTCGCGGAACTTGATGTCCAGTTTTCCGCCTTCGCGGCTGGGCAATACGGAAGCGCTGAAATGATCGCCGACCTTGAGTTTCAGCCCGGGCTTGTCGTCCACCACCAGTGCCGATTCGGTGTCGATCTCGGCAATGTAAATGCCTTCAGCGTTCTGTTCGGTGATGTAGACGAAACGTGACTGAAACTGTTTAACCAGCTTTGCGCGCAAATCACCCAGTACGAACAAAGCATGCATATCGAGATTACTTACTGCCAAGGAAACATCCCCACATCTGAAAATGATGCCGCACGCAGGAAACGCGCACAGCAGAAAAAAGCGGCAATGCCGAGGTTTAACCAAATGACCCGGGTCGTAATCCTGGAACGAGCAGAGGGCTCATTCATCGCGAGGTTTGGGAAGATTACTGGAACATCCCCCGCTTCGTCTTGCCTGGCGGTCGTCAGAGGTTGAAGGAAAACGCCCTTCTGACGGCCAGAAAAACCGGACCACCAACTTTAGGGAAAAATCTCTTTAAAAAAAGCACTTTTCCGACATATCGCCAGTAAAAAATTGCTTTAGATGGGCAGCAATCGCCAACCAGTGATAGCGATTCTAGAGCAGCCATGCTCACCGAGACTACCCAAAACAACGTACGCACGTCGGTAAAACCACGAAAAGGACTTCATATGTGCACACTGACTCACTTCGCCCAGCCTCACACACACCACACAAACGGCTCGTCACTTCTGCAATCGATAATACTCCGTCAGCAGGATTTCCACCCTGAGGCGCATCCACTCCCGCGTTTTCAGGTGGTATTGGCCGGCAACGCCTTTTTCCATATCAGGGAAATATCCACCGGACGTGTCAGAGGTTTCCGCGCCGACCATAACGAAGCCTGCGCCCTTGCCCGCTCACTCGAGTCGCGCAACTGACGCACCCTGCGGCATTCACTTCTGTAGACGTTTCGTCACGCCGGCGACTTAACTCAGCCGCCGGCAGGCAACTGCTGCCATACTGCCCGCCCCATGAAACCCGTCCCCAGGGCGGACGGCGCTCACTACAACATAATATTTCAAAGGGAAGACTGCTACGTGACGGAATTTGATATCGGTGAATTTTTTATCCGGGGCGAAGCCAGAGAGGTCGACGGCGAATTCCAGGCAGTCATTATCATGCGCGCCAAACCGCCGTTGACCACGGTGTCGTATCACCAGGTTGAAAAGGATCGCTGGTTCAAGACGGCGGAAGTCGCGACGATTGCCGCCCAGGAATCCGCCAAAGCCCTGAAGCTTGCCGTCGATGAGGGTGCGTTGAAGACCTGAGATGGGAGTGACTGAGCAGGGTCAGGCCTGAGAGTGTTTTGCGGCGTGCCAGCCTTGTACAGATAGCACGCCTTTGTCTCGACAACCGGTCAGATCAGCTTGCGCTTGACCGCTTCATCCAGCGTGCTCTGGGTCAGGTGTTTGAGTACCGCATCCCCACGTTCATTGAACGGCAAGCCGACAATCAGCAGAATCTGCATCCAGGTGCGAGTGCTTTCCTGCTTGACGATTTTGCCCAGCATGTTGCCTTCCCGGTCCTTGAACACGGTTTCCAGCGTGAAGGTGTTGCTGTACGTAGTCGGGATCACGAAGAACGTGAAGCCTGTGAGCCAGGCGCTCGCGATATTGCCCTGCTCGTTATTGGTCAACGTACTCGTCACGTACAGGTTCGAGTCGACCTTGTCTGTGGTCACGCTTTTGAACTGTCCGGATTCCTTGAAGGTTCCCAGCATGTGCTGTTCCACCAACGCCGCATTGCCGACGCCACCCGACAGCTCACCGTTGAACTGCTGCTGAGTGGTCACGTGCAGATAAGCACTGGGCTTGTCTTGCCTGGCCTGCGCTGGCGGCCACTGGTCCACTTGGGCCAACTCATGCTGGGAATAGGAAATGCAGCCGGTCAGGGTGCTGCCGACCAAAAGCAGTAAAACCAGAAGATACTTATTCATGTGCAGCCAGTTCCTTTGACGGTGTACGCAGTTGAGGGGTGGCACTGGCTAACAGTTGAGCGATCAGATCGCGCAACTGCGAAC
This sequence comes from Pseudomonas sp. Pseusp18, assembly GCF_059506005.1. Taxonomy (NCBI): domain Bacteria; kingdom Pseudomonadati; phylum Pseudomonadota; class Gammaproteobacteria; order Pseudomonadales; family Pseudomonadaceae; genus Pseudomonas; species Pseudomonas sp. Pseusp18. Next base: position 2,252,739 of record NZ_CP169240.1, on the reverse strand, counting down.
CGCCCAGACGCGGATTGAGGTAGTCGGCGTTCCACATACCGACATTCTTGTCGAGCTTGACCTGCTCGACCGATCTGGCCAGTTGCTTGCCTTGGCGGTCTTCGATGATCAGTTCGCCGGCGAGGTCGTATTTGTCGACGTAAATTGGTCCGTCGACCCAGATCCAGATAGTCAACGTCACCAGCGCGCCAGGAATGTAAGCCGGGTGCATGGTGCGCTTGCCTGCCAGTGAGGTCAGGTTGAACTTGAGCACCACGTCGTCTTCGCCCGCCTTGGCCGGGAACACCACAACTCGCTTGAAGTAATCGCTTTTATCGATATAGGCGCTGACCTGCTCGGTCAGTTGCCGGCTGCCGTCGACGCGCACCTTGTCGTCCAGCTCGGGGGCGGAAATCACCACGTCGCGGATCTCGGCGCTGCGATCGAGAGTGGTCGGTGCGGGGCTCAGAGGTTCGCCGATAGGGCCTAGCGGCGTGAAAGACACACAGCCGGTCAACGACAGGCCAAGTGCGATGACCATCAGATAAACAAGACGCTTCACTGCTTACATCCTTTTCATGCGGAATCGGGGGGCGCGTCGGCTTGAAAGAAATCGCGCAAGGGATGGGCAGATCAGCACCGCAAGGCGCTAAACCTGGGGAGCGAGTGACGACGACATCCATGTACGGACTCTTTGAATGGCGACTTGATGACGCCAAAAAAACGCGACGGCATCGTAATCGCTGGAACAGAGGCAGGCAATAGCTTATTGCCATCATTGGTGGCGAATCTGGAGGAAGCTGCTAAACCCTTATCGAACTCTTGGCGCGCGGGCCCCTCGGATGCAATGAAGCCGCACCTCAGACCTCACGCCCGAGGCGATTGATTATCTGCAAGGAGATGAAGATGGATTCACCCACACATGACTTGAAAGGCTTGTTCGACCAGCTCGGCCTGGACTCCAGCGAAAAGGCCATCGACGATTTCATTGCCCTGCATTCACCGTTGCTCAATAACCAGAAACTCATCGATGCCGAGTTCTGGACCCCGCAACAAGCCGGCTTCCTCAAGGAACAACTGCGTGAAGACGCCGATTGGGCGCACGTGGTCGACGACCTGAACCTGCGCATGCACCAGATCCACTAGCCCGCATTCCTCTGTAGGAGAGCGGCCTCAGCGAGGTTTTTGCGGTTTGTAACCCAGGCGCAAACCACCCCAATGCCGGCCCTTGAGCATGATCGGCACCGAGAGGTCGTGCATCAGTTCACCGGTGTCGCGGGTGTAGGTCTGCAACAGTACGGCCTGCTGGTGGCTGCCACAGCGAATTCCGGTGCGGTCGGCGAACTTGCGCTTGGTGCGGTTTTGCAGGGTATCGACTTGCACGTCGCCGGTCAGTGGCTGGCTGAACACGGTGTTGTGGGTCGGCACGTACCCCTGCGGCGTGCAGGCAATGGCGAACACCAGGCCTTCGTGACGCGGCAGCAACGGTTCCTGAATCGCCGGCAAGACCTGATCGGTGTAACGGTCGAAGCGGGTCTGGTATTTGACCGGGCTGGTGTTGGGGATCGTCTGGTAATTGCGATCAAACAGGTCGTCGAGGCTGATCCGGCCCTGGTCGATATCCGCCTCGAAACGCGCCGCAATCTGACTCGCCCCTTCGCGGGCCAAGTCGTAAATCCGCTGGTGATAGTCATCCAGCCCGACTTCGGCGAGACGTTCGCTGATGGTTTCGGCCTGCCCTTCCATTTGCACCGCCGCCTGGGCCAGGCGCTGGGTTTGCTGGTCACTGATCGCCAGGTCGCTGCGCATTTGTTCGATGGCGTGAAACAGGCTGTCGAGTTGTTCGCGATTGGTGTCCGCGCCCTGAGCGATTTCCCCGACCTGCCTTTCGACGCCGGCGGCCAGGCGCGCGATGTTTTCCAGGTGCTGCCCCGTGTGCTCGACCTGCGCAACGCCAGTATTCAGATCGCTGGCCAGCTGACGAATCTGCTCCACCACTTGCGCCGTGCGTTGTTGAATGTCAGCGACCATCTCCCCGACTTCGCCGGTCGCCGTCGCCGTGCGCGCAGCCAGGCCACGAACCTCATCGGCCACCACCGCAAACCCGCGACCGTGTTCCCCGGCCCGCGCCGCTTCGATGGCTGCGTTCAACGCCAACAGATTGGTCTGACTGGCGATGGACTGGATCACCAGCGTGACCCGCTGGATATCGTCACTGCGCAGGCTCAGGGCTTCGATCAGCTCGCGGCTGCTGCTGGCACGCTGACTGAGTTGATGCATGCGCGCGATGGACTCGATCAGTTCCGTACGCCCTGCCGCGCTGCTCTGATGGGCTTCGCTCGCCGCGCTCAAGGCTTCCCGGCTGAGTGTCGAGGTAGCCTGTTCGGTGGCGATCATCACTTCAGCGCTGCTGACAATCTGTGCTGCGGCGCCGAGTTGCGATTGCAGTTTGTCGGCCAGTTGCTTGACCGAAAAGGCCACGCCGGCGGCGGACAAAGCGTTATGGCTGGTGGTGTAGGAAAGATCGCGAGTCAAACCGGCGATAGCGCTGGCGTTGTCAGCCGGGGTTGCCTGCGGCAGCGTGCGCGAACGCAGGCGTGGCAGCCAGATAATCAGCACAGTCAATGGCAGGCCAAGGTAAAGCGACCAGCCAGCCAATGCCATGCCACACAGCAAGAGCATCAGGGCGATGCTTTGCAGGGTCGGCGTGAGCCACTGGTTTTTAGGCAAAAGTACGGCTGCGGGCACTGCCCCAGCCAGAGACCCGTCTCGCGTCATCGTTTGTCACCCCAGGCATCTTCTAATTGTTGTATCCGCATTAAACGCCACCACAAGGCCATTATCTATGGTCCGTTAGTAGTGGGGGGTTGCAGCAGATCAATAGAAGTGCATGGGTGTTTTCGCAGACGTCGAAAAGCAAAGATCGCAGCCTTCGGCAGCTCCTGCACGGGTTCACATAAACCTGTAGGAGCTGCCGAAGGCTGCGATCTTTTCAAGGCAGCCAGCTATTAACTGGCTGCCTCACAGAATCAGGCCTGACGCTGGTGCTTGTCGATCTGCTCGTGACGTTCTTGAGCTTCGATGCAGTACTTGGTGGTCGGGCTGATCAGCAGACGCTTGAGGCCAATTGGCTCGCCGCTGTCATCGCACCAGCCGAAGCTGTCTTCCTTGATGCGTTCCAGGGCCTGTTCCAACTGAGGCAGCATGCGCTGGTCGCGATCGATCGCGTTCACCAGCCAGGTGCGCTCTTCTTCGACAGAAGCCGCGTCAGCCGGATCGGCCGGGGTGTCCAGGCTCTCGATGGCGATGCGATTCTGTTCGATGCGCTCATGGGTTTCGACTTTCATGTTCTGCAACAGCTCAGAGAAAAAAGCATGTTGCTCGGCATTCATGTAGTCATCCGCCGGCATGGCCAGCAACTTGTCCTTTGTCATTGATATCTCTATAAAAAAACGTGCATTAAGGCGAATTAGGGAGCGTTCCGTTGAGCCTTGTGCGGTCATTGGAACGGCGCCGTTTATTCCAAGCGCCACCCGGCACTCAATTTACGAGGGGCGGCAGTCTAAGGCCGACTTGAGGCCTCAGCAACTGAAAAGACAGCAAATCTGTCCGACAAAGCCTTGAAAGTGCTCTATGGCGAGCTTTGAGGCGCTTATCGGAGTGCGTTTATAGCAAGAAATTCAGTCCAGCGGCTGTATATAGAAGACAAACGGCTGCGCCACGCGGGTCAGGCGTGGCGCAGTTTCGTCTTTCGTGTGGCTTAGCGCTTGAGTTTGCGCTTGTTGCGGTACTGGTCGATGACCACCGCCACCACAATAATCAGCCCCTTGATGATGTCTTGAATATAAGCATCAACACCGACAAAGGTAAAGCCGCTGGCCATGACCCCGAGAATCAATGCGCCGATCACGGTGCCGGTGATGCGCCCTACGCCACCGGCCAGACTGGTGCCGCCGATGACCGCCGCGGCAATCGCGTCCAGTTCATAAGACATGCCCATCCCGGCCTGCCCGGTCGCGGCCCGTGCCGACGCCACCACCCCGGCCAGGCCGGCAAGCAACCCGGCGATGCTGTAGACGATCACCAGATGCCGCTTGACGTTGATCCCGGAGGTACGCGCCGCCTGCATGTTGCCGCCAATGGCGTAGGTGTATTTGCCGTACTTGGTGTAGCGCAGGGCAATGTGAAAGATCACTGCCACCACCAGAAAGATGATCACCGGCATCGCGCCATGTCCAATGGCCGTGTAGGAATCCGAGAGCATGCTCACCGGCTGACCTTCGGTGTAGTAGCGCGCCAGGCCACGCGCCGAGACCATCATGCCGAGGGTGGCAATGAACGGTGGAATCCCGGTGATCGCAATGATGCTGCCGTTGATCGCCCCCGCCAGCAATCCCACCCCCAGCCCAGTGATCACTGGAATCCACACCGGCAAGTCGGTCAGGGACGGAAACACCGCCCGGGCAAAGTCCGAGGTCTGGGCCAGGCTGGCGGCAATCATCGCCGACAGCGCCAGCACCGAACCGGAGGACAGGTCGATACCGGTGGTGATGATGACCTGGGTCACCCCGATCGCCAGCAGGCCGATGATCGACACTTGCAGAATCATCAGCACCAGACGCTGAGAGTTCATCAGGAAGCTCTGGTCCCGCACGATCCAGCCGAACAACTCGAAGACCAGGCCGATGCCGATCAGCACCAGGAAGATACTCAACTCGGTCGGAAAGCGCCGGCGACTCTTCACCGGTGCCATTGCAGGCTTGTTTTCCAGTATCGCGTTCATAACCACTCACCCTTCTATTGCGTCATCGGCGACAGCCATGGCCACCGCCGGCATCCATTAGTGAACCGCGGACATGCCCGAGGCCAGTTGCATCACTCGTTCCTGGGTCGCTTCGCTGCGGTCGAGGGTGCCCATCAGGTCGCCCTCGTGCATGACCATGACCCGGTCGCTCATGCCCAGCACTTCCGGCAGCTCCGAGGAAATCATGATCACCGCCATGCCTTCGCTGGCCAGGTACGAGATCAGCCGGTAGATCTCGGCCTTGGCGCCGACATCGATGCCCCGGGTCGGCTCGTCGAGAATCAGGATTCGCGGGTTGGTCATCAGCCAGCGCGCCAGCAACGCCTTCTGCTGATTACCGCCGGACAAGGTATCGATGCACTGCTCCAGCGACGGCGTTTTCACCCGCAGCTTCTTGCACATGTCTTCACACAACGCGCGCAGGGCTTTCTGCTGGATGAAGCCGTTGCCGACGTAATGGGGCAATACCGCCATTTCCATGTTTTCCAGCACCGACAGGCACGGGAACAGGCCGCTGAGCTTGCGATCTTCGGTCAACAACGCGAAGCCCTTCTCGATGGCCATGTGCGGATCAGTGATGCGCACCACTTCGCCGTCGAGCCGGATCTCGCCACCGTCACTCGGTGTGATGCCGAAAATCGCCTCGGCGACATTGGTCCGCCCCGAGCCCATCAACCCGGCAATGCCCAGGATCTCGCCGGCATGCAGGTCGAAGGAGACATCCTTGAAGCTGCCGTCCAGCTTGAGGTCGCGTACCGACAGCAACAGATCGCCGATCGGCTTCTCGCGCACCGGGAACAACTGGCTCAGCTCGCGGCCGACCATCATCGAGATCAGGCTGTCGCCATCCATGCTGTCGGCCCGTTGCAGGCCGATGTAGGCGCCGTCGCGGAACACCGCCACTTCATCGGCGATGCTGAACACTTCGTTCATTTTGTGAGTGATGTAGATGATGCCTTTGCCCTGGCTCTTGAGGTCGGCAATGATCGAGAACAGGTGGGCGACTTCCTTATCGGTGATGGCCGAAGTCGGTTCGTCCATGATCAGGATGTCGGAGTCGTAGGACACCGCCTTGGCGATCTCGACCATCTGCCGTTCGGCGATGCTCAGGTTGCCCACCTGCTCTTCAGGGTCGAGATTGATCCGCAGACGCTCCAGCAGCTTGGCGGTGCAGCGGTGCATTTCGCGGTGATCGATCATGTGCAGGCCGTTGAGCTGCTCGCGACCGATCCAGATGTTCTCGGCGATGCTCATGTGCGGCATCAGGTTGAGTTCCTGGTGGATCATCGCGATCCCGGCCTGGAGCGCAGCCAGTGGCGTTTCGAAGACCACCGGCTTACCCCGCAGGCGCAACTCGCCGGCATCCGGCTGGTAGATGCCGGCAATGATTTTCATCAGGGTGGATTTGCCGGCGCCGTTTTCGCCCATCAGCGCCAGCACGGAGCCGGGACGCACCCGCAGCTGTACGTCGGACAAGGCCACCACACCGGGAAAACCCTTGCTGACGTTGATGATCTCCAGCAGGTACGGCTCATCGACAGGTGTTGCGGTTGGCTGGATACCCACCAACGGGGTGCTCGAAGCAGTCGCTGAAGCGAACATGATCAGGTACTCCATCAGCAAGGTCGCGTCGCAACCTTGCGTGCTTATTGTTGTTATCGAACGGACGGACTATTTGAACTGGTCAACGTTTTGCAAAGTGATCAAGCGATACGGCACCCACACGGCCTGTTCGACCGGCTCGTTCCTGGCCATTTTCACCGCCGTGTCGATCGAGCCGTCGGCCTGACCCTTGGCGTCCTGGAACACCGAAACCAGCAGAGAGCCCTTCTTCACCGCGTTCAAGCCGTCGGGCGTACCGTCGACACCGGCGATCAGCACACTGCCTTTGGCGACACCCGCCTGTTGCAGGGCCATGGCCGCGCCAATCGCCATCTCGTCGTTGTTGGAGACGACCGCGTCGAACTTGCGGCCCTGGGTCAGCCAGTCGTTGACCAGGGTCATGCCCTTGTCTCGCGACCAGATGCCGCTCTGCTCTTGCTCGATCTTGATGTTCGGGTACTTGGTCAGCACCTCTTTTACGCCCTTGGTGCGGTTAGTGGTGGAGTTGTTGGCCAAATCACCGAGCAGAATCACGATGTCGCCCTTGCCGCCCATTTTTTCGGCCAGGTACTGCATCTGCATCTGGCCGGCCTCCAGATCGTTGGAGGCAACAGTGACCACGCCTTTGGGCAGGTTCAGGTCATCGGGACGGCGATTGACGTACACCAGCGGAATGCCGGCCTTGACCGCCGCTTCGGTAATTTTCTTGGTGGCGGCGGTATCCACCGGGTTGACCACAATGGCATCGACTTTCTGGCTGATGAAGCTTTCTACCTGGCTCAACTGCCTGACTACGTCGCTGCGCGCATCTTCGAACTGCAGCTTGACGCCATCAGGATAGGACTTGGCTTTGGTGTCCATGGATTCGCGCAGGTAGGTCAGCCAGGTGTCGTCGAACTGCGCCATGCTGACGCCGATCTTCATGTCAGCGAGTGCGGCACCGCTGGCGAGCATCAGGGACAAGGCGAGTGAGGCGAAACGGGTCTTGGTCTTCATGAAAGGTCTTTCTCCACATTCTTGTTGGTTTTTATGGATAAGGCGTGACGATTTCAGTGAGCGGGCAAGCGGACAATCGGCGCACCCGGAATGCAGCAGACCAGGGCGCCCTTGCGTTCGACGCAAAGCAAGCGAGAGATGGAATGAAACGAGACGCGAGGCAGGTCGCGAGAGAGGTGCAGCGCGGAACGTAAAGCCTGCAGAGCAGAGTTGAAGGTTTTCATCGACGGTACCTGGCTTTGTTTCTTGTTTTTGGTGCGCCCTTCACTCGTTCAAGGCCTGCTTGAGCGTGATCGGACGTTGATAGTCGGCAACCTGGAAACGACTTTATTGGAAAATAATTTCTATATCAACTCATTTTAGAATTTTATTCTGATTTTGTTCCATGGCTTTCAAATGGGCTCAACGCCACCACTTGATGGCGCTCGAAACTGAGCCGCGCAGCGTCTAGCACGCGGGTAGTCGCCAGTGCATCACGGGGCTCGACCGGCAGTGGGCCACCGCTCTGTAACGCGGTTTGTAGCTGCAAATAGAACTGGTTCCAGCAGCCTCGTTCGGACGGCACCCGCTCGCGCACCTCGCCTTGCTCGAACCAGCCCCAGCGACGATGCTCTTCGACACCCCAGCGCTCACCCTCGGATTTGGGCGTGAGCCCGGCCAGAGTCGATGCCTCTTGCCCGTCCAGACCGTCGACGCTGTAGCAGCCCTGGGTGCCGGTCACGCGAAAACGCGGGCCGGGGGTGTTTTGCAGGCAACTGCCACTCAGATGCGAGATCACGCCACTGGCATGAGTCAGGGACATAAAGAAGCCGTTGTCGAAGGTCTGGCCTTTTTCGAGGTAATCCAGTTCGGCGTAAACCCGGGTGACGGGGCCGAATAACAGCAGCGCCTGATCCACCAGATGGCTGCCCAGATCACGCAGGAAACCGCCGCCGCTGCCATTGTTCACCGACTGTGGCGAGTAGCGTTCGATCCGTGACTCGAAACGGGTGACCTGGCCCAGGGCACCGGACTCGATGAGTTTGCGCACGGTGAGGAAATCCGAGTCCCAGCGTCGGTTTTGGTAGACGCTCAAATGCACGCCCTGACGCTCGGCCATGGTGATCAGGGTTTGCGCCTGTTGCGTATCGGCGGCGAACGGCTTGTCGCTGACCACCGCCACCCCATGTTCGATGGCGTCGAGCACCAACGCCGGACGACCTTTGAGCGGCGTGGACACCACCAGCACATCAATCCCGGCTTCGACCAGTTGGCCAATGCTGTCGAAGGCCGGCACACCGGGATGTTCCGTGGCCAGCAGTTGTCGGCGTTCGGTGGAACGGGTGACCACGCCCACAAACGTCGCCGCCGGCAAACTGCTGATCAGCGGAGCATGGAAAAACCGGCCGCCATGGCCGTAACCGACAAGTCCGATACGCATGAAAGTATTCTCCTTATAGAACGCGGCCCCTGTGGGAGCGGGCTTGTGTGGCGAGGGGGCTTGCCCCCGTTGGGGCGCGAAGCACCCCTAAAACCAATCACCGCGTTATTGAATTTAGAAAGCAGTGACTGGTTTACGACTGCTTCGCAGTCGAACGGGGGCAAGCCCCCTCGCCACACAAGCCCGCTCCCACAGGTTTTTTGTGTATGCCGCGGTTATTGGCAGAGTTCGCGGGTCACGCGTTCGAGCATCATTCGGTTGGACTCGTCCGGCCGGTCTTCCCAGGCGAATACCGAGACGGTGGCGATGCCATCGAACTTGATCTCGCGCAAGGTGCCGAAAAACGCTTCCCAGTCCACCTCGCCCTGGCCGATGTCCAGGTGCTGATGCACGGTGGCGGTGACGCCCGGCGGGTTGACGATGTAGCGCAAGCCTGAGGATGCCTTGTGGTTGTAGGTGTCGGCGATGATCAAATGACTCAGTTTCGAGCCGGCGTATTTGAGCATCGAGGCGATGTCACCCACGCCATCGTCATAGAAAAACGTGTGCGGCGCGGCGTAGAGATAGTTGATCCAGTCGCGGTCCAGACCGCGAATGATGTCCACCGACTCGTTGTTGCGCTCGCAGAAATCATAAGGATGGGCCTGGATATCGAGCTTGATGCCTTCGCGTTCGAACTCGGGGATCAGTTCGTCCATAGAACGCATGAACTGGTTCTCGCAGACCAATGGGTTGTCCGACTGGCCGGTGAACTCGGTGTTGACCAGCTCGCAGTCCATCTCCACGGCAATCTGGATCGCCCGCTTCCAGTTGCGCACGGCGGCCACGCGCAAACCTTCATCGGCGGCGGCCCAGTGGTACATCGGTAATAAAGAAGAGAGTTTGACCCCGGTGTCGCTCAGGGCTTTGCGAAATTCCTTGATCCGCGCCTTGTCGACCCGCGGGGCTTTGTAGAACGGCAGAAAATCTTCCCGGGGCGACAGCTCGATATGTTCGTAACCGAGCTCGGCGACCTTGTCGACCATTTTGCCCAGGGACAGGTTGCGGTACATGTAGGGGTCTAGTGCGATGCGCATTTTTTCTCCTTAACCAGAGTCGACGACGTCCCCTGTAGGAGCTGCCGAAGGCTGCGATCTTTTGATCTTGATTCTAAAAAGCAAAGTCAAAAGATCGCAGCCTTCGGCAGCTCCTACATAATCGCTGACACCGATTTCAGGGTGAGTGTCAGCGGGGCCGGGGTTGGTTTTAGCCGTAGAAGCGTGGGCGATCCGGTAGGCCGACTTTGACGATCTGGCCGCTGTTCTGCGCCTCGATGCAGGCATCCGCAGCGACGGCGGCGGCGAAACCGTCCCACGCCGACGGCCCGCCGACCTGCCCGGCGCGCACGCCATCGATGAACGCCTGCAACTCGACGTCGTACGCGGCGATGAACCGGTCCTTCCAGTCCATCAGAATCGCATTGGACAGTTTCGCTCCGCTGCGCAGCTGAACCTGCGACGGCTCCGGCAGTTTGGCGATGCCTGTCTCCCCTACCACTTCGCACTGGATGTCGTAGCCGTACTGGCAGTTGACGAATACTTCCACGTCGATGCGCGTGCCCTTGGCGGTTTCCAGCAACACGATCTGCGGGTCTTTCAAATGGGCGTGGGCCTTGCTGGTCTTGCGCGGGAACACCACTTGCACCGACACATAGTCGTCGTCGAGCAACCAGCGCAACACGTCCAGCTCATGGATCAGCGTGTCGGTGATCGCCATGTCGGTCTTATAGTTTTCACCCACGGTCGGGTTGCGGTGTGCGCAGTGCAGCATCAGCGGCTCGCCGATCTGGCCACTGTCGATCACCGATTTCAATGCCCGATAACCTTCATCGTATGGGCGCATGAAACCAACCTGCACCAGTCGCTTGCCGTGGGCCACTTCGGCCTCGACAATCTTGCGGCAGCCTTCGGCGGTGACCGCCAGCGGTTTCTCGCAGAACACCGGTTTGCCCGCCGCAATCGCCGCCAGCACGAACTCTTCGTGGCTCGGGCCCCAGGAGGTGACGAGGATTGCGTCGACGTCCGGTGCCTTGATCAGCGCGAGGCCATCAGGATAGACCTCGGCGGTCAGCTTCAGATCGGAGACGACCTTGGCCGCTTGCTGCAAATTGATGTCGGTGACCGCGACAACCTGACTGTTGAGCAAGGTCTGGCTGCAACGACGGATATGGTCCTGGCCGATGGCCCCGGTGCCGATGACGCCAATGCGCAACGAATTGGAAAGCGAAGACATATAAACACTCCTGTTGTTCGTTTCAGGGCAATCAGTATTGACGGGCCTTGGCCAATCGTTCGTTGAGGGTCTTGGCCACTGCGTCAGTGCGTGCGCTGGTGGAGACTTGCGCCACGCCGACCCGCCACCACGACAGGTATTTGTGAATCATGGTTTTGGGCAGGACCTTGATGTCGATCAGCGTCGACACCGTCTGCAACCGCGCATCGGCCAACGCGGCTTGCAGCTCCTCGACGGTGTTGACCTTGTAGGTCTTGCAGCCGTAAGCCGCCGCGCTCATGGCGAAATCCACCGGCACGAAACCGCCATCGAGCTTGCCGGTTTCAGGATTGCGGAACCGGAACTCGGTGCCGAAGCTGTCCATGCCGTGTTCCATTTGCAGGTTGTTGATGCAGCCGAAGGTCATGTTGTCCAGCAGCACCACGTTGATCTTGCGGCGCTCCTGGATCGAGGTCGCCAACTCCGAGTGCAGCATCATGTAGGAGCCGTCGCCCACCAGCGCATAGACCTCGCGCTCAGGCTCGGCGAGCTTCACCCCCAGTGCGGCGTTCACCTCATAACCCATGCACGAATAACCGTACTCGACGTGGTAGGTGTTCACACCCTTGCTGCGCCAACTGCGCTGCAAGTCGCCGGGCAGGCTGCCGGCGGCGGCGACGATCACCGCATCATCGGCCAGGGTTTCATTGAGCACACCGAGCACCCGGCTCTGGGTCAGGCAGGAACCGGTCAGCTCGATGAATTCGCGCAGCACCGCCGGGTCCAGGTGATCGTTGATTTCCGGGACGAAGTCCTGAGTCTGGTACTCGACCTGATAGAGGCGGTCGACTTCCTCGTCCAGCTGCGCCCGGGCCTGTCGGGGTTGATCGCCCCAGCCGGAGCGATAGTCGCCCAACACAGCGGCCAAGGCGTTCAAGCCGGTTCTGGCGTCCGCCAGCAGTTGCACGCCATCGAGTTTCAGGGCGTCGCAAGGGCTGATGTTGAGGTTGAGAAATTGCACGTCCGGGTGTTTGAACAAGGATTTCGACGCGGTGGTGAAATCGCTGTAGCGGGTGCCGACGCCGATGATCAAGTCAGCGTCCGTGGCCAACAGATTCGCCGCCAGGCAACCGGTTTCGCCGATCCCTCCGACGTTCAGTGGATGGCTCGACACCACCGCGCTCTTGCCGGCCTGGGTTTCGGCGAAAGGAATATCAAAGCGCTCGGCAAAGGCCTGCAACGCTGCATTGGCACCGGAATACTTGACCCCGCCGCCGCAGATGATCAGCGGTTTGCGCTTGCCTTTGAACAGCGCCACGGCATCGCCGAGCATCGCTTCGGTGGCCGGACGGCGCTCGATGCGGTGCACGCGTTTTTGCAGGAAGTAATCGGGATAGTCGTACGCCTCGGCCTGCACGTCTTGCGGCAGGGCCAGGGTGACGGCGCCGGTTTCGGCGGGGTCGGTGAGCACGCGCATGGCGTGGATCGCCGCGGTCATCAGTTGCTCGGGACGGTTGATCCGGTCCCAGTATTTGCTCACGGCCTTGAACGCATCATTGGTGCTGATGCTCAGGTCGTGGAACTGCTCGATCTGTTGCAACACCGGGTCTGGTTGGCGGCAGGCGTAGACGTCGCCGGGCAACAGCAGCAAGGGAATACGGTTGGCGGTGGCCGTCGCGGCAGCAGTCAGCATGTTCGCCGCGCCCGGGCCCACCGATGAAGAGCAGGCGTAGATCTTGCGCCGCAGGTGTTGCTTGGCAAAACCAATGGCCGCGTGGGCCATGCCTTGCTCGTTGCGGCCCTGATGGACGATCAGGTCGCCGCTGTCCTGTTCCAGGGCTTGCCCCAGACCCAGCACATTGCCGTGGCCAAAAATGGTAAAGATCCCGGCGACGAATTTGCTCTGGACCCCATCGACCTCGATGTACTGGTTATCGAGGAATTTCACCAGGGCCTGGGCCATGGTCAGTCTTGTTGTGGTCATGCTTGCACCTTTTCCGTATGCAAATCCGATGTCAGCTCAGGGATTTCTGCAGGTGATCCATGCTCGCGCCGATCGCCGTCTGGATATCCGCCAGGCCATGGACGCTGTCGGCAAACGGTTCGAACGACAGGTAGCCGCTATAGCCGCTACTGAGCAAGGTGTCGATCTGCGCCGCATTGCCGAGGATGTCGCCCTCGCCCACCAGCACCCGATGGCCGTCACGAATGGTCGCCAGTGGCGCCTCGGCATCTTCGACGCCAGAGATGTGCACCAGCCCGGTCAGCTCAGGGAAGAATTCATGCTCGCTGGCCAGGTGATGGTGGAAGGTGTCATGCACCAGACGGAACACATCCAGCCCACCGATGGCCTTGATCGCATCGACTGCCGTGCGTTTGCGCCGCAGCGAGCATTCTTCGAAACCCAGCGGTTCGATGAAGCCGAGAATGCCGTGATCGCGCAGGATCGGTGCCAGTTCACTCAGCGCCGTGCGCAGGCCAGACGCACGCTGCGCTTCGGTTCGTGGATCGGCGCGGTCGTTCAATGGGCACATCACCAAGCCCCGTGCGCCACAGGCACGGGCATAAGCGGCAAGCTTCAGGGCGTGTGCGCGGCGCTCGTCATTCCAGACATCGAACGGATACAGCGCGTTGATCGACAGCACAGTGATGCCTTTGGCCGCGCACAGCTCACGGACGTGTTCGGGTGCGGTGCCATCCTCGATCTCGACGCCTTTGAGGTCGTTGCGAATCTCGATGGCGTCGGCCTTGAGGGTCACCGCCAACTCGATGAACGCCGGCAGGGACAAACGTGGGGCGACCATACGGTTCAAGGCGAAACGCAGGGGTTTGCTCATTTTTTGTTGTTCTCCGCTCACGTGAATTATTTGGCTGTCGGCATGCTGAATTCAGGGCCCTTGGCGATGCTGTCGGGCCAGCGCTGCATCACGCTTTTGTAGCGGCTGTAGAAGCGAATGCCTTCTTCGCCATAAGCGTGGTGATCACCGAACAGCGAGCGCTTCCAGCCGCCGAACGAGTGCCAGGCCATGGGCACCGGAATCGGTACGTTGATGCCGACCATGCCGACCTTGATGCTGCGGGCAAACGAACGGGCAATGCCGCCATCGCTGGTGAAACAGGACACGCCGTTGCCGAATTCATGGGCGTTGATCAGCGCCACGGCGCTGGCGAAGTCCGGCACACGCACAATGCCCAGCACCGGTCCAAAGATCTCTTGCTGGTAAATGCTCATCTCGGTCGTGACCTTGTCGAACAACGTGGCGCCGACGAAGAAGCCGTTCTCGGCGCCCGGCACCTTGAAGTTGCGCCCATCGACAATCAGCTGCGCGCCCTGGGCCACGCCTTCGCCGATAAAGCCCTCGACCTTTGCCTTGTGTTCGGCGGTCACCAGCGGCCCCATGTCGCTGTCGCCCTGCATGCCGTTGCCGACCTTCAATTGATCGATGCGCGGCAGCAGTTTGGCAATCAACTGGTCGCCGACATCGCCCACGGCCACGGCAATCGAAATCGCCATGCAGCGCTCACCGGCCGAGCCGTAAGCCGCGCCGATCAGCGCATCCGCCGCCTGATCCAGATCGGCATCGGGCATGACGATCATGTGGTTCTTCGCCCCGCCCAGCGCCTGTACACGCTTGCCGCGCGAGGTGGCTTGCTGGTGGATGTACTCGGCAATCGGCGTCGAGCCGACAAAGGAAATCGCCTCGACGTCCGGGTGTTGCAGCAAGGCATCGACCGCACTCTTGTCGCCCTGGACCACGTTGAACACACCGTCCGGCAACCCGGCTTCGGTGAGCAAACGAGCCATCAACAAACTGGCGGATGGATCACGTTCAGACGGTTTGAGGATGAAGCAGTTGCCGGTGACCAGTGCCAGCGGGATCATCCACAGCGGCACCATTACCGGGAAGTTGAACGGTGTGACCCCGGCGCAGACGCCCAATGGCTGACGCAGGTTCCAGTTGTCGATGCCACCGCCGATGTTGTCGCTGAAATCGGTTTTCAGCAGGTTCGGCGCACCGCAGGCGTATTCGACGATTTCGATGCCACGGGTCACTTCGCCCTTGGCGTCGGAGAACACCTTGCCGTGTTCGCGGCTGATGATTTCGGCCAGTTCGTTGTGATGGCGGTCGAGCAATTCCTTGAACTTGAACATCACCCGCGAACGGCGCAGGGACGATTGCTCGGACCAGGCCGGGAACGCCTTCATGGCCGAAGCGACGGCCTCGTCCACGGTCTTCTGGCTGGCCAGCCCGACCCGCGCCTGAACGCTGCCGGTGGCCGGATTGAAGACATTGCTGAACCGCTCGCTACCGCTGTCCTGCAGCTGACCGTCGATGTAATGGCCTATGACCGGGGCGTCGCTCATTATTCTTGTTCTCCCTTTGAATGTTGGAATTTAGAGATCCAGTAGCCAGCTGTGCTGCGGATCGTTATGGAACTGCCAGACGCGTTTCGGGCCGGCCATCACGTTCAGGTAATACGACTCATAGCCGTAGGGCACGCTGACCGGGTGATAACCCTTGGGCACCACCACCAGGTCGCTGTTTTCCACCGCCATGGCCTGATCGATACTGCGATCGTCGGTGTAGACCCGCTGGAACACGAAACCCTGGGGCGGGTTGATCTGGTGGTAATAGGTTTCTTCGAGAAAACTCTGGTGCGGCAGATCGTCGGTGTCGTGCTTGTGCGGCGGGTAGCTCGACGAGTGACCGGACGGCGTACGCACTTCCACCACCAGCAGCGAATGGGCGGGCTCGGTGTCCGGCAAGATGTCGCAGACATAACGGGTGTTGGCCCCCTTGCCGCGCACGCTGCGTTTCATGCTGTCGGGTTTGATCAGCCGTGCGCCGAGGTTTTCGGCGGTCGAACCGGGCGCCGCGCAAACGGCGATTTGCACGTCGCTCAGCGCCACCACCTGGGCTTGGCTGCCGGGCGGCAAATACACGGCGAACGGTGATTTGTCTTCGAACACCGACTGACGATCGCCGATGTTGTCCCAGTCGAACGCGCCCTGCTCTGGCGCTTCGCCCTTGATGCCGACCCGACCGCTGAGCAGCACCAGGCACAGCTCCTTGTCACCCGCGCTGACCGGCAAGGTTTCGCCGAGACTCAGGCGGTAAGCCGCGAAGCCGACATATTCCAGCTCCCCCTGCCCCAGCTCGACCATGGTCCGTCCGCGGGCATTGCTCTTGACCAACAGGCTCATCGCGCGGTCCTCTCGTCGAGCAAGGCACGCAAGGTGTCGTAGCCTTTTTTGGCGTAGACGTAACTTGGTGCCACCGCCGGATCTTGCTCGGCTTCCACCACCAGCCAGCCGTGGTAGTCGGCGCCCAGCAATACGTCGAGCAATGCGCTGAAGTCAATGTCGCCATCGCCGGGCACGGTGAAGGTGCCGTTGATGATGCAGTCCGGGAAGCTCCAAAGATTGTTGCGCGCCAGTTGCACCACCGGTTTGCGCACATCCTTGAAATGCACGTGGCAGACCCGTTCGATGTGTTTGCGCAATACCTGCAACGGCTCGCCGCCGCCCATGTAGCAGTGGCCCGAATCGAACAGCAGGCCGACTTCGCTGCCGGTCAATGCCATCAGTTTGTCGATGTCGGCCGGGGATTCGACGTAGGCGCCCATATGGTGGTGATACGCCAGACGCACGCCCTGGGACAGGGTGAAACGCGCCAGTTCAGTGAGTTTGTCGGCGTATTCTTGCCAGGCCTGTTCGGTGTGGAAACGCGGGCGCTCGACCAGTGGAATGCGCTGACCTTGAATGGAGTCGGCGACTTCGCCGTAGACCAGCACTTTGGCGCCGTTCTTCGCCAGCAGCTCGACATGGCTGCCGATGGCGTCGATTTCCTCGGCCACGGAACGGCGGGCCAGACGGCTGGAATACCAGCCGGAGACCAGCGCCAGGTCGTAAGGCCGCAGCACATCGCCGACGCCCTTGGCGTCCTTGGGGAACTTGCCGTTGAGTTCGAAGCCTTCGTAGCCAATGTCCTTGCCTTCGCTGAGGGCGGTGCTCAACGGCGTTTCACCACCGAGGGACGGCAGGTCGTCGTTGCTCCAGGAGATCGGGTTGATGCCAATTCGGATAGCGGGCATGGCTGCACCTTTTATTGTTTTCTCAAAAATGTTCAACCGATCACCTGTGGCGAGGGAGCTTGCTCCCGCTGGACTGCGAAGCAGTCCCGAATCAACCAGCCCGGTGTATCAGGTAAACCGCATTCACAGGTTTGCGACTGCTTCGCAGCCGAGCGGGAGCAAGCTCCCTCGCCACAAAAGCCTCATCAATCAGCTAATTTTTTCAGGCTCGGGCCGTGCGCCAGGCATCGATCAGTTCGACGAAGGTGCCCTGCACCTGGCGAATCAGCGCTTCGTCGTCGATTTCACCGGCCAGCCACGCGCGGCTCGGTTCCTGGAAGATCGTCCGACCCACGGCGAAACCACGGCAGGTCTGGCTCTGGCTGGCCTGTTGAAACCCTTCGGCCAAGGTCGCCGCCGGGGCATTCAGGCCCAGCAGCACCACGCCACGGCAATACGGGTCGCGTTCCTGAATCAGCTCGTCGAGTTGTTTCCACTCCTCGGCGCTTTGCGCTTCGATCTTCCACCACGCCGGGTAGATGCCTAGGTTGTAGAGGCGTTTGAGGGCGCGATAGAGCACGTCCGGATGCGGTGACGGGTGATCCTTGGGCGGAATGATCTCCAGCAGCAACTCGTGCCCGCTGACTTGCGAGGCCTGGTACAGGCCCTTGATCTGCGCCTCCTGCTCCAGACGCAGCAGAGGCTCGTCGTCGGGATGGAATTGCACCAGGCATTTGATGATCTGTTCTTGCGGCCAGCCGATCAGGTTGCTGCCGATCGAGCGCCCGTGTTCGAACGCCAATGGCCGCGAACCCTGCACTTCCACTGGCCGCGCCACCCACCAGCCGCGACCGGTGGCGGCGTTCAGCGAGTCCTGGCCGAAACGTTGATCGGCCAGCAAGCCGACATCGGCGTCGACACCCTGCTCACGCAAATCCGCCTCGACCCGTTCCACGGCTTTGATAAAGAGTTGTTTGAGTTCGCAGATAGCGTTCAGGTCGCGCCCGCCCTTGTGGGCCAGCTCCACCAGTTGCCCGCGATGATCGAAGGCAAAGATGAACAGCTGCTTCCACTGTTTGCGCGGCACGCTGACCTGATGCAGACGCTGCAATGTCACGTCCTGATCCGGCCGGGTGATCGGCACCGGGCTGTTGAACAGGTAATCGAGTTCGGCGCGGGTCGGCATCGCCGGGGCGCAGGCATGGCGCGACACCACCAGACCGCCGCAGGCATTGGCCAACTGGCAGCAGCGCTCGTCGCTGGCATCCTCCAGCCAGCCACTGAGGAAACCCGACATGAAGGCATCGCCGGCCCCCAGCACATTCAGCACTTCGACGCGCACACCGGGATAGATCGCGCCGTCTTCGAGACGCGCCGGGATCGCCCCGTGGATCACCGTGCAACCTTGCGGGCCGAGCTTGACCACCAACGTCGCCGCGCTCAGGCGCCGGACATTGCGCAGCGCGGTGAGCAGATCCTCGGCGCCGCCGGCGATCAGGAATTCTTCTTCAGTGCCGACGATCAGGTCGAAACGCGGGAGGATTTTCTGCACATGCTGGCTGACGTTCTGGCTGGCGACGAAACGGGTTTCGCCGTCCGCCTTGCCGGCCAGGCCCCAGAGCACCGGGCGGTAGTCGATGTCCAGCACCCGTTTGACGTTGTGCTTTTCGGCGTAGTCCAGCGCCTGAATGCTCGCCTTGTAGACACCGTCGGTGGAGAAATGGGTGCCGGTGATCAGCAGGGCTTTGCTGGAAGCGATAAAGGCTTCGCTGATGTCTTCGGCGCGCAACGCCATGTCGGCGCAGTTTTCGCGGTAGAACACCAGCGGAAAGGTTTCGCGATCCTTGAGGCCCAGCAGAACCATGGCGGTCAGGCGTTCCGGATCGACCTTGATGCCGCTGACGTCGCAGCCTTCACGGACCAGGGATTCAACGAGGAAACGGCCCATGTGGTCGTCCCCTACCCGGCTCAACATCGCCGACTTCAGCCCCAGTCGCGCGGTGCCGAAGGCAATGTTGGCGGACGAACCGCCCAGGTACTTGGCGAAGCTGCTCACATCCTCCAGCCGCGCCCCGACTTGTTGCGCATAAAGATCGACGCCAAGGCGTCCGAGGCAAATCAGATCCAATTGACGCCCACTGGCAAAACGAGTCTGGCCCATGCTGGCTCCTGTTATTTTTATCAGCCTGCGTTCGGGGCGATGAAGGCGCCGAACACTCTTGGTGGATGCAGACTAAAACGACCGGGGCCGAACAATCAATATTTATTCTATATATTTTTTACGTGGAATATTTTTTCCAATAAACTTTGATACAAGCGTTCCAGACAGCGTGCATCGTTTCAGCAGGCCCCAGGCCGATTGCAAGCTCAAGATTTTATTCCGGCCTACCCTGTAGACTGCGCACAGCCAACCTATTGTCAGGGGATGACGAGAACCGTCATCCCTATAAGAACAAGCCAGAAGGATTTCTTATGTCCCGCACCGATCAGCCGGCTACGACCGAGAGCTCGCCCGACAGCGATCTCGCCAGCCCTCCGATCAATGCCGAGCGTCTGTTGCAGCTGATCACCGAGGAGTACGAAAGCCTGCCGCGCCAGCTCAAACGCATCGCCAGCTACATGAGCCAGCAGAGCGACCGGATCATGGTCGACCGCATCAGCGACATCGCCCGCGAATGCGAAGTGCACCCGTCGGCCATCGTGCGCTTTTCCCAGCGCTTCGGCTTCAGCGGGTTCAGTGAAATGCAGGCGCTGTTTCGCGAGGCCTACACCCACAAGACCACACCGGTGCAGAATTACCAGCAACGCATCCGCAGCATGATCGCCAACAAGTCGCAGAAGGCCAGCGGCGGCGACCTGGCGCGCGAGTGCATCAACGCCACCCTGTCGGGCATCGAGCGATTGGGGCTGGAACTCGATGACCAGGCTTTCGACAAGGCCGTTGACCTGGTGGTGAATGCCGACAACATCTACGTGGTCGGGGTGCGCCGCTCGTTCGCGGTGGCCGATTACCTGGTCTACAACCTGCAACACACCAACAAGCGCATCCACCTGGTGTCAGGCCTTGGCGGCAGTTACCGCGAGCAGATGCGCAGCGTGCGCGCCAACGACCTGGTGATCGCCATCAGCTTCACGCCCTATGGCAAGGAAACCCAGCACTGCCTGCGCATCGCCCAGCACCATCAGGCGAAAACCCTGATCATCACCGACAGCAACCTCTCGCCATTGGCCAAGCGCGCCAACACCGTGCTGCTGGTCAACGAGGGCAGCTCGTTTGCCTTCCGTTCATTGAGTGCCACCTTGTGCCTGTGCCAGGCGCTGTTCATCGCCGTGGCTTATCGACTGGAATTGAAGGTCGATGAGATTCATGAGCAGGCAGGCTTTGAGGATTAGCCTTCGAGGATGAACAATAGGCCTGAGGATTAGCGCGAAACCGCTTGCAGGTCGCTGAACCTCGGCTAAGGTTGTCCATCCCCAAGGACCGTCTGTAAGGAGAGGCTCAATGAAACTGATCGGCATGCTGGATTCGCCCTACGTGCGGCGTGTCGCCATTTCCGCCAAATGCCTGGGCATCCCGCTGGAGCACGCGTCGGTTTCGGTGTTCAGACACTTCGAGCAGTTCCAGCAGATCAACCCGGTGGTGAAGGCACCGACGCTGGTGCTGGATGACGGTGAGGTGTTGATGGATTCAACGCTGATCATCGATTACCTCGAAGCCCTGGCCGCGCCGGGTAAAAGCCTGATATCCGACAATCCGGCTCAACGCTTGCGCTCGCTGCGCCTGATCGGCCTGGCGTTGGCGGCGTGCGAGAAGTCGGTGCAGCTTTACTACGAACGCAACCTGCGGCCAGCGGAAATTCAGTACGCGCCGTGGGTGGAACGGGTTGAAGGGCAATTGGCGGCGGCGTATTCGGCGCTGGAGCGGGAGCTGGAAAAACAGCCGCTGAAGACCGACGGCTCGATTGCACAGGATGGGATTAGCCTGGCGGTGGCCTGGAGTTTTACCAACCTGGTGGTGCCGGATCAGGTGGAGGCCGTGCAGTTTCCACTGATCAACGCGTTTACGGCTTATGCCGAAAGGCTTGAGGTGTTTGTCGATACACCGATCGAGTAGCCTAATCACTGAAAATCCCTGTGGGAGCGGGCTTGTGTGGCGAGGGAGCTTGCTCCCGCTGGGTCGCGAAGCGGCCCCAAAGCTTTGCGACTGCTGCGCAGTCGAGCGGGACGGTGCGGCGATCCGACAAGCTCCCTCGCCACAGGTGCCTGCACCCGATTGTGGAGGTGATCTGGCCGATTACCGCTTGGCCAACTCCATAATCATCCGCGACAGCAAATAAATCCGCGGCGCCACGCTTTCGACCTCGGCGTACTCCTCAGGCGTGTGGATATTGCCGCCGACAATCCCAAACCCGTCCAGCGTCGGCGTACCAACACCCGCGGACAAACTCGCATCTGCCGCCCCGCCGCTGCCTTCTTCCGTCAACTTGCGGCCAATTTCGCCGTAAATGCCTTGAGCCATAGCCATCAAGCGATCCGATTCCGCCGTTTGCGGCATCGGTGGCAAGCCGCGCTTGAGGCTGGTGGTGACTTGCGTATCGGCAATCAGTTTGTCCTTCGACACCCGCGCCAGGTCCTTTTCGATCCGGTCGAATTCCTCCGGCACCGCCGCCCGCACGTCAGCCTTGGCCGTGGCCTGATCCGGAATCACGTTGGTGCGGTCGCCGGCCTTGAGCACGGTGAAGTTGATGGTGGTTTTCTTCGCTTCATCGCCCAGTTTGCCGAGTTGCAAAATCTGGTGCGCGGCTTCCATGGCAGCGTTACGCCCCAATTCCGGGGCAACGCCCGCATGCGCAGCCTTGCCTTTGACCTCGACCACGGCGGTAGCACTGCCTTTGCGCCAGACCACCAGGCCATCGGCCGGGCGGCCGGGTTCGAGGTTGAGGGTCACGTCGTGGGCCTTGGCGGTTTTCTTGATCAGGTCGGTGGCGACGTCCGAGCCGGTTTCTTCACTGGCATCTAGCAGGAAGGTGATCTGCGCGTAGTCCTTGAAGTCGAGGTTCTTGAGGATTTTCAGCGCGTAGATCCCGGCGACGATGCCGCCCTTGTCATCCATCACGCCTGGCCCATAGGCGCGGCCGTCCTTGATGTGGAACGGGCGCTCGGTGGCGGAGCCTTCCTTGAACACGGTGTCCATGTGCGCCATCAGCAGGATCTTCGCCTTGCCGGTGCCTTTGAGGGTAGCCAGCACATGGTTGCTCTCGTCCGGGGTGTTGGGCACCAGTTCGATGGTGGCACCGAGCTTCTTCAACTCTTCGATGGCGATGTCACTCACCTGGGTCAGGCCCGGTTCATAGCCGGAGCCGGAGTCGATGTTCACCAACCGTTCCAGCAGTTTCAAGGCTTCAGCCTTGTACTGTTCAGCATCGGCGAGGACTTGTTTGTGGGGTTCGGCGAAGGCTGCCGGGGTGAAGGTGCCTAGGGCGAGGGTCAGGCCAAGGCTGGTGGCCAGGAGGGAGCGCGGGAGCTTGAACGTCATGAATCGATCCTTGTTTCGTGTCGGGGGTCCTGAAACCCTACCTGACTACGACACAAGGCTCTACACCGGATGCGACACATACAAACCTGCATGACCACACATTCCCTGTGGGAGCGGACCTGTGGCGAGGGGGCTTGCCCCCGTTGGGGAGCGAAGCGCCCCTGAAACCAGTCACCGCGATCTTGAATTAGAAAGCGGTGACCGGTTTTACGACTGCTTCGCAGCCGAACGGGGGCAAGCCCCCTCGCCACAGGTCCGCTCCCACGGGTGATGTGTGCATATTGGGTTACACAGAATCAAGCAACTCTTTACGCGGCTTGCCGTCGCCATGGCAAATGACGCGGTTACGGCCGGTGCTCTTGGCTTCGTAGAGCGCCTGGTCGGCGTCGTTGAGCCACAGGGTCGCTTCGTCGTGGGCCGGGTTGAAGGCCGCCAGGCCGATGCTCAAGCTGACCTTCAGCGCCGGGTTCTGCTCGTAACCCAACGTGGCGAAACGAGCACGCAGCGCATCCATCGCCACGGCGGCGCGCTCCAGCGGCAGGTCCGGCAGCAGCACGCAGAATTCGTCGCCACCATAGCGGCCGGCGACATCGGCAGCCCGCAGGTTCTGCTTGAGGATTTTGCTCAACTGACGCAAGACGATGTCCCCGGCGACATGGCCGTAGGTGTCGTTGATGGTCTTGAAATGATCGATGTCGATCAACGCAATCGCCCCGCCCTTCTGCTGGCGCCGGCAACGCTGAAACTCGATTTCCAGCTGGTCTTTCCAGGCGCCGTGATTCAGCAGGCCAGTCAGGCTGTCGGTGCGGCTCAGGGCTAGCAACTCGCGCTTGTGTCGGCCGAGAGTGTGGGCCTGACGGAAGCAGATCCAGCCCAGGGACATCGGATAAATCGACAGTAAAGGTAAACAGGCGTATAGCTGAAATGGACTGGTTTGCGGGACAAAAGCCGGCATGAACACCAGCAGCCCGAGGCCGATCCCGAGCACCTGCACAACGGCGCCCACCAACAGAAAACGCAAGCCACCGATGGCCACGTTGTGCATCGCCATCATCGACAGCGTAGCTGCGCTGGGCAGCGGATTGAACTGCATGGCGGCAACCCAGAAACCGCCAAGAAACGCGTCCACCAGAATGTTGCGGTGTTCAGCGTGATAAGGAATTTTCGCCCGACGCGCCCATTGATAGGCCACATGCGGCCAGATGACGCCGTTGAACAGCATCACCACCCAGACCCAGGGCGCGGGGTCGAGTGGATACATCCCTGCACCGACACACAATAGTCCAAGGGCCAGACCCAGGATGCGCGACCCATAAAGCCTCCTGGCCAATGAAAGTCCCTTTCCTCCCTTTTTTTCCATAGAGGCCTCTGTACTACTGAACCGAGCCTGACATCACATGGGTGAAAGTGATTGAAGTCTATCAGGGGAACGGCGAATAGCCATCACCGGATGACGGTCTGACAGCTGGTAGCTCCAATAGTGTGGCATCGCGATGAGGCGAGTGCCCAATGTTTGTCTATACATGAAGTAAGGGATCGATAAACCACGATAAACAGGAGGCCGCTGCAGAGGCTCCGCCAACCACCCTCCGTCCTGATCACTGCAAAAGGAATAGCCCGATGCTTTTGTTGGTTGTCGCTATCGCCGTTTTCGCGGCCTGGAGCTGGTTGAGCTACCCGGCCATCGGTTACTGGCTCTATGACTTGAACATGGCGCTGGAGGCCCGGCTGTATCGGTTGCACAAGCTTATCGTGCCGATCACCGAAATGACCGTCTCGACCTGGCAAGGCGGCCCCTACGAAGCCTCCAGCAACATACTGATGCTGCACGGCTACAGCGCCGACAAGAATATCTGGCTGCGCTTCGCCCGGCATTTCGTCAACGACTACCGGGTGATCATCCCCGACCTCGCCGGCCATGGCGAAACTGGCTTCAAGGCCGGTGGCGGTTATGACATTCCGGTCCAGGCCAAGCGGTTGATCCAGTTGCTCGATGTCTGCGGGGTCGAGAAGGTGCATGTGATCGGCAATTCCATGGGCGGCTACATCGCGGCATGGCTGGCGGTCAATTACCCCGAGCGTATCGTTTCACTGGCGCTGCTCGATCCGGCCGGCGTCACTGCCCCGGAACCCAGCGACATGGAGCGCCACCTGGCTCGCGGCCATAACCCGTTCCTGATTCATTCCCGTGAAGAGTTTCAGCATTTCTACGCCATGACCATGGCTTCGCCGCCATGGGTACCGGGGATCGTGCTGGACGCTGTCGCCCAGCGCTATGAACAGCAGCGCGATGAGCTGGAAGAAATCTTCAGGGACTTCCGGGCCAGCCCGCCGATGGAGCCAAAACTGCCCGATATCAAATGCCCGGCGCTGCTGCTTTGGGGGCGCAAGGACCGCTTGATCGACGTTAGCAGCGTGCCCGTCTGGAGCAAGGGCATCGCCGATCTGCGGGTGGAAATCTGGGACGGAGTCGGCCACATGCCGATGGTTGAGCAGCCGACCAAAACCGCACGCTTGTACCGGGAGTTTTTGCGGGCGCATCACATGACCCCCACCGCCTCGTAGCAGCTGTCGAGCCCTGGCGAGGCTGCGTTCGGCTGCGTAGCAGTCGTCAAACCAGAGCTTGCAGTGCATCAGGCAAACCGCGTCAGCCGGATTTACGACTGCTACGCAGCCGAACGCAGCCTCGCAGGCTCGGCAGCTGCTACGGAGGGTTGGCGGATAATTGGGGGGAGATGCTCGGCGATTCATACGAGGCGCGATTGATGAACATTCTTTACGACGAACGCATCGACGGCGCCCTGCCCAATGTCGACAAGGCCGTGTTGCTCAAGGCCTTGCAACAGGAGGTGCCGGACCTGGACATCCTCTGGCGCGAGGAAGAACTCAAGCCCTACGAATGCGACGGTCTCTCGGCCTATCGCACCACGCCGATGCTGGTGGCCCTGCCCCGACATCTTGAACAGGTGCAGGCACTGCTCAAGCTCTGCCATGCCCGGAATGTGCCGGTGGTGGCACGTGGGGCCGGCACCGGGTTGTCCGGCGGTGCGCTGCCGCTGGACAAAGGCGTGTTGCTGGTGATGGTGCGATTCAACAACATCTTGCACATCGACCCCGCCGCCCGCACCGCACGGGTCCAGCCAGGGGTGCGCAACCTGGCGATTTCCCAGGCAGCGGCGCCCTTCGGTTTGTATTACGCACCGGACCCGTCCTCGCAAATCGCCTGTTCCATCGGCGGCAACGTCGCGGAAAACGCCGGTGGCGTGCATTGCCTCAAGTACGGCCTGACCGTGCACAACCTGCTGAAACTCGAAATCCTGACCCTTGAAGGCGAACACCTGACCCTCGGCGCCGACTCGCTGGACGCACCGGGGTTTGACCTGCTGGCGCTGTTCACCGGCTCCGAAGGCTTGCTGGGGATCATCACCGAAGTCACGGTCAAACTGCTACCCAAACCCCAGGTCGCCAAAGTCCTGCTGGCCAGTTTCGATTCCGTGGAAAAGGCCGGTCGCGCGGTGGCCGAGATCATCGCGGCCGGGATCATACCCGGCGGCCTGGAAATGATGGACAACCTGGCGATCCGCGCCGCTGAAGACTTCATCCACGCCGGTTACCCGGTGGACGCCGAAGCGATCCTGCTGTGCGAACTGGACGGCGTCGAAGCCGATGTCCATGACGACTGCGAGCGAGTCCGCGAGGTGCTGCAACAGGCCGGCGCCAGCGAGGTGCGCCAGGCGCGGGACGAGGCCGAGCGCGTGCGGTTCTGGGCCGGGCGCAAAAACGCCTTCCCGGCCATCGGCCGACTTTCGCCTGATTACTACTGCATGGACGGCACCATCCCCCGCCGCGAACTGCCCGGCGTGCTCAAGGGCATCGCCAGTCTGGCGCAAGAATATGGCTTGCGGGTGGCCAACGTGTTTCACGCCGGCGACGGCAACATGCACCCGCTGATCCTGTTCGACGCCAACCAGCCCGGCGAACTGGAACGGGCCGAAGCCTTCGGCGGCAAGATCCTCGAACTGTGCGTGAAAGTCGGCGGCAGCATCACCGGCGAGCACGGCGTGGGCCGGGAGAAAATCAATCAAATGTGCGCGCAGTTCAACAGTGACGAGTTGACCTTGTTTCACGCGGTGAAAGCCGCGTTTGACCCGCAGGGGCTGCTCAACCCCGGCAAGAACATCCCGACCCTGCACCGCTGCGCGGAATTCGGCGCGATGCACATCCATGCCGGGCAGCTGCCGTTCCCTGAGCTGGAGCGTTTCTGATGGCGGATTTCGATGCCAGTGAAGCCCTGCTCGATCAGGTCAGGCAGGCGCTGGAAAACGCCACACCGCTGCGTATTCAGGGAGGTAACACCAAGGCGTTTCTCGGCCGTGAAGTGGCCGGCGAAGTGCTCGACACCCGCGCCCACTGCGGCATCGTCAGCTATGACCCGACGGAACTGGTGATCAGCGTTCGCGCCGGCACACCGCTGAGCGAACTGTTTGCCGCGCTGGATGCCGCGGGGCAAATGTTGCCCTGCGAGCCGCCGTCGTTCGGCGAAGGCGCCACGGTCGGCGGGATGATCGCCGCGGGGCTGTCCGGGCCGCGGCGCCCATGGGCCGGCTCAGTGCGGGACTTTGTCCTCGGTACGCGGGTGATCAGCGGCCTGGGCACTCACCTGCGCTTTGGCGGCGAAGTGATGAAAAACGTCGCCGGTTATGACCTGTCGCGCCTGATGGTCGGCAGTTACGGTTGCCTCGGCGTGCTGACTGAAGTCTCGCTCAAGGTGCTGCCCAAACCCCGGCAATGCCTGAGCATCAGCCTGGACATCGACTGCGCCCGCGCCTTGGCCAATCTGGCGCAATGGGGCCAGCAACCGCTGCCCATCAGCGCCGCCAGCCACGACGGCCAGCGTTTGTACCTGCGTCTGGAAGGCGGCGAAGGCTCGGTCACGGCGGCCCATCAACGGCTCGGCGGCGAACCGATGGACTCCGCTTATTGGTCCGACCTGAACGAACAACGACTAGACTTTTTCAATGAAGGCCTGCCGCTGTGGCGCTTGTCATTGCCCAACAACCTCGGGCCACTGGACTTGCCCGGCGAGCAGTTGATCGACTGGGGTGGCGCGCAACGCTGGTTGAAATCAGCAGCCGATAACATTCAATCACTGGCTCAGCAGCACGGCGGCCATGCCACCTGTTTCAGCCATGGCGTCACAGAAATGCCTTTCCAGCCCCTGGCCCCGGCGCTGCTGCGCTATCACCGGCAACTCAAGGCGCAACTGGACCCGCAAGGGTTGTTCAACCCCGGTCGGATGTACGCGGAGCTGTAAGATGCAAACCAATCTCAGCGAAGAGGCCCGACAACTGCCCCGCGCCGAAGAAGCGGACAAGATCCTGCGCACCTGCGTGCACTGCGGATTTTGCAACGCTACATGCCCGACCTATCAACTGCTCGGCGACGAACTGGACGGGCCACGCGGGCGCATCTACCTGATCAAGCAAGTGCTCGAAGGCGCCCCCGCCACGGCACAGGCACAATTGCACCTGGACCGCTGCCTGACCTGCCGCAACTGCGAAACCACCTGCCCGTCCGGGGTGGATTATCACAACCTGCTGGACATTGGCCGCGCCGTAATCGATCAAGCGGTGCCACGCCCGGCCAGTCAACGACTGTTGCGTCAGGGCCTGCGGGCATTGGCGCCGAACCCGAACCTGTTCAAGACCCTGCTGCAGATCGGCGCCACTTTCCGGCCGTTGCTGCCACGGGGTGTTGAGGCGAAGTTACCCCGCGACCTCCCTGCTCCGGGCGAACGCCCTGTCCCTCGGCATGCACGCCGGGTGTTGATGCTCGAAGGCTGCGTACAACCCGGTCTGTCACCGAACACCAACGCCGCGACGGCGCGGGTGCTGGATCGGCTGGGAATCAGCGTGATTGCGGTGCCGGAAGCCGGCTGCTGCGGCGCGCTGGACTATCACCTCGACGCCCAAGCTGCGGGCCTGGACCGCGCCCGACGCAACATCGACGCTTGGTGGCCGCACCTGGAAAGCGGCGCCGAAGCCATCGTGCAAACCGCCAGCGGCTGCGGCGCATTCATCAAGGATTACGGGCATCTGCTGGAGCGCGACCCGGTTTATGCGGCGAAGGCCCGGCGGGTCAGCGAACTGGCGCTGGACCTGGTGCAAGTGCTGGCCGATGAGCCGTTGGAGCGAGTCTGCGCCGCCACCGACCGACGGATCGCCTTTCACTGCCCCTGCACCTTGCAGCACGCACAGAAACTCGGCGGCGCGGTCGAGGCCGTGCTGACGCGGTTGGGCTTCAATCTCACAGCTGTGCCCGACAGTCATTTGTGCTGCGGCTCAGCCGGCACTTATTCGATCACCCAGCCGGAGCTGGCCCGGCAACTGCGCGACAACAAACTCAACGCCCTGGAAAGCGGCCACCCAGAAGTCATCGCCACCGCCAACATCGGCTGCCAGAGCCACCTCAACAGCGCCGGGCGCACCCCAGTCAGGCACTGGATCGAATTGGTGGACCAAGTGCTGCGTTGACCGAGCAGCCTGAGTGGCAAGAACAGTCCTTGGCAGAATGAAGTTCGTCAGAAACTTCGTTTGTCGGCGCCGCCGAAGGCTGCGATCTTTTCCAGCATCCGTTACGTCACTGCGCCAGGAATTTTTTTCATGAGCCACCCGAATTTCGTCAGCCCTGACCTGATCCGCCAACGCTTCTCCAAAGCGATGTCCGACATGTACCGCGAAGAAGTGCCGCTGTACGGCGCGCTGATGGAACTGGTGGAACAGACCAACCGCCGCGTGCTGGACAGCGACCCGCAAATCGCCCGACAGCTGCACAGCACCGGGGAAATCCAGCGGCTGGACCTGGAGCGCCACGGTGCAATCCGCGTCGGCACCGCCACTGAACTGGCGACCCTCGCCCGCCTGTTCGCGGTGATGGGCATGCAACCGGTGGGCTATTACGACCTGACCCCGGCCGGCGTGCCGGTGCATTCCACTGCATTCCGTGCCGTGCATGAGGCGGCGTTGCAGGTCAGCCCCTTCCGGGTGTTCACCTCGCTGCTGCGCCTGGAACTGATCGAAGACACCGAACTGCGGGCCTTTGCCCAGTCGGTACTGGACCAGCGTTCAATCTTCACCCCGGCAGCGCTGACGCTCATCGAACGCGCCGAAACCCAGGGCGGCTTGACCGAATACGAGGCGCAGGACTTCGTCGCCCAAGCCCTGGAAACCTTCCGCTGGCACCACAGCGCCACCGTCACCGCCGAACAGTACCAACAACTCAGCGCCCAGCATCGACTGATCGCCGACGTGGTGGCGTTCAAAGGCCCGCACATTAACCACCTGACGCCGCGCACCCTGGACATCGACATCGTCCAGGCACAAATGCCCGCCCACGGCATTACCCCCAAAGCGGTGATCGAAGGCCCACCCCGCCGCCAATGCCCGATTCTGCTGCGTCAAACCAGCTTCAAGGCGCTGGACGAGCCGATTGCTTTTACCGATCAAGCCGAGATGCGTGGCAGCCACAGCGCCCGCTTCGGTGAAATAGAACAACGCGGCGCAGCGCTCACGCCCAAGGGTCGGGCGCTTTACGACCGCTTGCTCAATGCTGCCCGGGATGAACTCAAGGAATTCCCCAACGAAGCCAATGCCGCACGCTACAACGCGCTAATGACCCAGCACTTTGGCGAATTCCCTGACACCGTTGAGGACATGCGCCAACAGGAACTGGCGTACTTTCGCTACTTCGTGACGGAAAAAGGCCTGGCGGCGGATGATCTGAACGGCGCGTCGCTGGAAGATTTGCTCCACGACGGGTATGTGCGGGTAGAACCGCTGGTGTACGAAGATTTCCTGCCGGTCAGTGCGGCGGGGATTTTTCAGTCGAACCTGGGGGACGCGGCGCAAACCCACTATGGTGTGCATTCGAACCAACAGGCGTTCGAAAAGGCGTTGGGGCGGTCGACGATTGATGAGTTGGGCTTGTATGCCGAGACGCAGCGGCGATCGATCGAAGAGTGTTTTGCAGCATTGGGTTTGAAGGTTACCGATTAGGCGTTATGGCCGCGAAAAGATCGCAGCCCTGCGGCAGCTCCTGCAGGAATACGTATTTCATGCAGGAGGGGCCGCCCCGTCGTTCGTCGCGTCGTTGCAGGCACGGCACGTTTTCGACCTTTTAAGCCGCACCGCCCTTGGCCTGTTGCTCCAGGTGCAGTTGCAGCTCTGGATCGATCTTCAGCGCAGCAGCCAGTTCATCCAGATAATTGCGCTCGGCGTCCTGCTGATCGTCCACCAGCATCACGCTGGCCAGGTACATCTCGGCGGCCATGCCCGGATCCTGGGCGGACTGCGCCACATCGGCGGCGTCCAGCGGCCGAGCGACTTCGTCATCGAGCCATTGTTGCAATTGCGGGTCGTCGGTATGGCGGCCGATTTCGGTGCTGATCATTTGTTTCTCGGCGTCGTCGATACGGCCGTCGGCCTTGGCGGCGGCGATCAAGGCGCGAAGGATGGCGTGACTGTGGTCTTCGATTTCCGGACCGGATAACAGATCAACGGTACGCGGCGCCTGTTGTGGTGCCGAGGCCTGGTTGCGTTGCCATGCCTGATAGGCCTGGAACGCCATCATCCCCAAAGAAGCCAACGCCGCATAGTTGGTGCCGCCCGAGCGCATCTGGCTTGAACCGCCCAAAGGGGAACCGCCGCCCAACAGACCACCGAGCAAACCTCCCAAACCTCCGCCCCCAGCACCGCCACCCGCGCTGCCACCCAACAGGCCACCGAGCAAGCCACCCAAATCGCCCAAGCCGCCCAAGCCGCCTTGAGTCGACGTCGCACCACCACCTTGTTGCGACAACGAGCCCTGGCCGGCTCGCAGTAATTGCTCAAGCAAATCGCTGGTGTTCATGACGACGTCCTCATTGATGGGCAGAAACTCAGTCAGGCAACGATAGTCCTCGCCGGACATTCCGCCAACTCCGTCTGGCTGACGTCAAAAGGTGCCCCTTCACACTGCTGACAGAAACTGACAGCGCCTCCTTTTATGCTGCGTCCACCTTCTAATGGAGCAACCCCATGATCACTCCCCGTTTCATTTTGCTTTTCGTGGACAACCCCGCCGTCAGTGCACGGTTTTATGAGTTTCTGCTGGAGCGCAAGCCCGTGGAAGAGTCGCCGACCTTCGCCCTGTTTGTCCTGGACGACGGCTATAAACTGGGGCTCTGGTCGCGGCATACCGCCGAACCTGCAACGACTGTAACGGGCGGCGGAACCGAGCTGGCGTTCCCGGTGGAGTCTGCCGAACAGGTCGATGCACTGTTTGCCAAGTGGAGCGCTCTAGGGCTGACCATGCTGCAAACGCCGACAGAGCTCGACTTCGGTCGCACCTTCGTCGCCCTTGACCCGGATAACCATCGGCTGCGGGTGTTCTTTCCTCATTAAGCTGACAACACAGGCAGACAACGCTCATGACGTACCCCGGATATTTCCGGGGTATTTTTTTGTGCGGCGTCTAAGATTCAAGGGTGGTGAACCTTATCCTCGAAAATCCGGTCGATACCTGCAACCCGATCCGGTTTGCCGACGCCCTCAATAGCAGGGTGATAACTGGCTTGCTTCATTTTCTGGAGAACGCCCCCGTGATATCCACCGTACACATCGCCAGGCTCAAAGCATGGGGCGCCCATGGTTTTACCGCCACCGGCGTGGTCACTGCCTTCCTCGCGACCCTCGCCCTGCTGGAGAACCAGCCCACCCATTGCCTGCTGTGGCTGGGCGTGGCGCTGATCGTCGACGGGCTGGACGGCGCGCTGGCACGCAAGGTCAACGTGCAATCGGTGCTGCCGAGTTTCGACGGCTCGATCCTCGATCTGGTGATCGACTACCTGACCTATGTGTTTATTCCGGCGCTATTCATCTACCGTTACATCCCGTTGCCGGACTACACCCTGCTGCTGACCGTGTCGCTGATTCTGGTGTCGTCGCTGTTCTGCTTCTGCAACGTCAACATGAAGAGCAAGGACAACTACTTCCAGGGCTTCCCCGCCGCATGGAACGTGGTTGCGTTGTGCCTGTACATCATCGGTCCGTCGCCGTGGATAACGTTGCTCACCGTGATCGGCCTGGCGCTGTTGACCGTGACCCGAATGAAATTCCTGCACCCGTTCCGCGTGCGCCGCTTCATGCCGATCAACATTGCCGTGACGGCCATCTGGTTGCTGTGCAGCTTGTCGCTGGTGCTCAACCATCCGGTCATCAACCCATTGGTGATGAGCCTGTGGCTGCTGATGTCGGCGTACTTCCTGGGGATCTGCATCTGGCGCACGGCGCTGGAGTGGTTCGACGGCTCGCGGCTCAAATAGGCACTGCAATCATGCCCATCCATATCGTGCGACTCGGCGCACCCCGCACCACGAATGAAGGCCTGCGCCTGGGCACGGTACGCCGCCCGCCCCGTGGTGTACCGAAGGCCGAATTCGCCAGCCGCGACTTCTATGATGTGTGGCAACCGCTGCTGTCCCCCAGCCCCGAACTGGTGGCCGAAGCCAAGGCGGCAGAAGATGCCAAAGCCTGGGAGAGCTTCAAGCGCAAGTTCAAGGCCGAGATGAACCATCCCGCGCCCAGTCAGCTGCTGGACCTGCTGGCCGCCCTCTCCCATCAAACCTCACTGGCCGTGGGGTGTTACTGCGAAGACGAAGCACACTGCCACCGTTCCGTATTACGGGAGTTGCTGGAGGCTCGGGGCGCAAAGGTTGTTTAGCCAAGATGCAGATTTGATCGCTCGCCCGAATGTTCACGGGCAAGCTGAATACACTTCATAGCCAGAATGGTCGTCGGGTCGATCAATGCCACTTGATGCCCCTTGATCATGAAGGCCTCGCTATGCTGCAGCACCAGCGGCAACTCCGTACATCCCAGGATGAGCACATCGGCGCCCAGTTCACACAGGTGCTCGGCGGCGATCAGGAGTTGGTCCCTGCAAAGGCCCTCTGTGAACCCGGCCTTGATCCCGAGCGCCCCATAAATCGCATCCATGACCAATGCCTGGTAATCCACACCGGGGGCGATTATGTGCAGCCCGGCCCGCCGGGCGGCCTCGTGGTAGACCTGTCTCTTGATCGTGCCCGACGTCGCCAGCAGCCCGACTGTTTTCCCGGCGCCGTACTGCTGAACGATGGCCTCTACCGTCTCGGCAAGCATGTTCACAATGGGTACGCGCAAGTGTGCCTGGATGCGCTCGACGAATGCGTGGGCGGTGTTGCACGGGATCGCAATCGCATTGGCTCCGGCGCTTTCAAGCCGCTTGCAGGTGGCATACATCGCCATCGTCGGATCGGTTTCGTCATTCAGCAAATTGGCGGTGCGATCAGGAATCTGGGGGTTTTGTTCGACCACCATCTTGATGTGCTCTTGGTCACGGCCGGCCGGTGTATGCGCAACCACCTTGCCCATGAAATCGACCGTTGCCGCAGGCCCCACCCCGCCTACGATCCCAAGCTTGAAGGGTGGGCGATTCGACTGACCTTTCTGCTGGGTCGCGAAGCCGGCATAAATCTCATTGATATCCAACACCGTGATGCCCCGCCGCTGCAGGTCGCCGCAGACCAACGAAAGCTCGGTCATGCCCGGCAAGACCATCGTGGCCCCCTGCTCCTGAAGCGACAGACAGGCCTGATACACACATTCCAGCGGTACACCGTCAAGGTATCCATCCTTGATGCCGTTAACGCCATACATCGCTTCCATCAACCCCGATTGTTCGTCAGCACCTGGATAAACAAGCTTGAAGTCGCTGCCGAAATAGCGCTCGAACATGCCGCAGTGGCGAACATAGTCTGAGGCGAGAATGCCCAATGCACTGCCGGGTTCAGCGACATGATCTATGTGCCTGCGCAATGCGGCCATCATGTCCAGAACCGGTATGCCTATCTCCTCCTGGATCTCTTCGCGGAAGGTGTGGCTGGCAAAACACGGCAGTACGATCGCGCTGACCCCGCTGGCCTCGAAGGTCTGACAGACCTGGAAAACATAGAACTTTCTCGAGGTCATGCTCGCGCCCCGGTCCAATGGCATCAGGACATCTTTGAACGGGTGCTGTTCGAACAGAAAGTGATAGCGGCCTTGATCCTCGAGCACCGCCCTGGACTTCACCAATTTGTAGAACAGATCGCCGCCGGCCAGTGAGCCAAGCCCGCCAACGATCCCCAGTTTGCGTACAAACGACGACTCACGGGACAGCTTCGATTCAGCTTTCATGGTGATAACTCTCAGGCAGTGGCTACAGTGCGAACAGGATGTGGGGATGCCTCGGTTTGAGGGACGTCGTCCGACTCCTCGCAAGGCTCCGATTTAGCGACCACTGCCGTTGCGATGCTATTGCCCACCACGTTGGTGGCAGTCCTGGCCATATCGAGGAATTGATCGATGCCGAGGATCAGCAAAATGCCCGCTTCCGGCAGATTGAACATGGGCAACGTCGCCGCGACGACAACCACCGAAGCCCGGGCTACACCTGCCATGCCCTTGCTGGTCACCATCAGCGTCAACAAGATGAGAAGTTGCTGTGTGAGGCTCAAGTCAACGTTGTAAGCCTGGGCAATGAACATGATCGCGAAGGCTTGATACATCATCGAACCGTCGAGATTGAATGAATACCCCAGTGGAAGTACGAAGCTGGATACGCGCTTCGGTGCGCCGAACTTCTCCAGCGCCTCCATGGTTTTTGGATAGGCGGACTCACTGCTGGCCGTCGAGAATGCCAACAGCACGGGTTCTCGGATCAACTTGCCCAGCGTAAATACCGAACGCCCCAGAAACAGGTAGCCAGCAGCGAACAACACGCCCCACAGAATCACAATGCCCAGGTAGAACTCGGCAATCAGTTTTCCGTAATCGACCAGCAACCCGAGACCTTGGGTGGTGATGGCCGAAGCGATGGCGGCAAAGACACCGATCGGTGCAAGCGCCATGACATAGTCGGTGATCTTGAACATCACCTTCGCCAGCTCTTCAATGTTGTCGGTGATCTTTGTGTAGCCGGCGCGCTTGACACCTGCCAACGCGAAACCGAAGAACAGCGAGAACACTACAATTTGCAGAATCTCGTTGTTGGCCATGGCTTCAGCAATGCTGCGAGGGAATACGTGGCTGATGAACACCTTGAGGCTGAAGTCCCCCGTGTTTACCGCTATCGGTGCCGCGCCGGCCTGAGTCGCCTGAAGATCCAGGCCTGCGCCTGGCTGGAAAAGGTTCACCAGCAACATGCCGATCAACAACGAAATCACTGAAGCGGAAACGAACCAGGCCATCGCCCTCGCCCCGATCCGTCCTACCGATCGGGAATTGCCCATGCTGGCAATACCGCCGACCAATGTGGCGAAAACCAAAGGTGCGATGATCATCTTGATCAAGCGCAGGAAAATGTCCGTCACCATTGAGAAGTAAGAGGCGATTTCTTTGGCGGCTTTCTCATCCGCTGAAAAATGATGGCAAGCCCAACCTACGATGACGCCCATCGCGATGCCGATCGCGATCTGGCGGGGTAAATTACTTTTTTTCACGGTGCTTTCCTCAAGTGATGTTGTAGCTTTTTTTACTTGGCAGAAGACAAGACTGGAATGACCCGATGCTTTGCGGCAGCGGGGCTACAGCACCGATTCTAAGGACGCCATTGGCGCGGGATGATGAGTAATCACCATAGGGTGATGCGTTTTTGGAATAGTTTGCGAAATACCCTCAATGGCTCCATTGCACCGCAGTAAACTCTTCGCCAGAGACGCGATGAGGAGCCAGCATGCAAACCAAATGGTTGGACGATCTTCTGGCAATTGCCGAATGGAAGAACTTTTCTCGCGCCGCCGAAGTGCGTTGCGTCACGCAGTCCGCGCTGTCTCGGCGCATTCGTTCACTTGAGGAATGGGTGGGAGCCGAACTGGTGGATCGCGGCACCTATCCTGTCCAACTGACTCAAGCGGGCCGCAGCTTTTGTGAAGAGGGGCGCGAGGCTTTGTCGGCGTTGCTGCAATTGCGACTGGCTCTTCGCGAAGGAGAAAGAATGCCGGGGCGCTCGATTCAGGTCACCGCCGGGCACAGTCTTTCAATGACATTTCTGCCTAAGTGGCTCACCCAGTTTCAACAGCAGAATGAGCCCTTCAATGCTCGCGTGGTGGCGGCGAATATCCACGATGCGGTGATTGCGCTGGAGGAAGGTAGCTGCGATTTGATGATCGTCTACCACCATCCCCTCGCCCCGATCCAGCTCGCCCCCGAGAAGTTCGGCAGTTTGACCCTGGGGCACGATTCGTTTGTTCCGCTGTGCGCGCCGGACAAGAACGGCAAACCCTTGCATCGGCTACCGGGGACGGCCGCCAAGCCAGTGCCGCACCTGGCGTATACCGCGACCACCTTTTTGGGGCGCGTGGCCGATATCGTCATCAAGAATGCGCCGACGGCTTGCGTGCTTGATCGTTGCTTTGAGGCGGACATGGCCATGTTGCTGATGAGAATGGCGATCGAGGGCTACGGCGTTGCCTGGTTGCCCTTGAGCGCCGTGACCGATGAGCTGGAGCGAGGGCAATTGGTGCTGGCCGGCGGCGATGAGTGGAAGACCCGGCTGGAGATACGTTCGTATTGTTCGATCGCCAATCAAAACCCGACGATGCGCGACCTTTGGAAAACGCTTGAAGTCGCATCGCGAGCAGGCCCATTCGAGCGACCAGACGCCCCTTAGACTGATCATGGTCAATAATCAAAGGATTGAGATGTATCGAACGACCACCGTCTGCTCGCTTACCCACGGGAGGTTTGTCATGTCTGGTCAACCGCGCTTCATGCTGGTCGCCTCACCGCTGATGGAACACAGCCCCGCCTTCGACCGGGCCGCGATGCTGGCCAAGGCCGAGGGGGCGGCCCTGCACATCGTGGCCTTCGACTATCTGGAAGGCCTGGCGACCGCCAGCCTGGTCAACGAAAAGGCCATGGAGCAGATGCGCTTGGGCTATGTCGAGCGCCACCGCCAGTGGCTTGAAGAACAGGCCCACCCCTTGCGCAAGATAGGTGTGAACGTCACCACCGAGGTGGCCTGGGTCGAGAATCCGCTGGAGGAGATCCTGATTCACCTCAAAGAGCAGCCGATGGACGTACTGATCAAGGCGCTGGATCATCCATCGCGGCTGTCGCGGCTGGTGTTTACCCCCCTCGACGTGCATTTGTTGCGTGAATGCCCGGTGCCGCTGCATTTCGTCAGCCATGCCACTCGCGCGTTGCCGCGCAAGATCGTCGCGGCGATCGACCCGTTTCACCGCGATGATCAATACAACAGTTTCAACGACCGGATCCTTCACGAAGCCTCAAAACTGGCGAGCGCCTGCAATGCCGAACTCAATGTGGTCTACGCCTATGACCTTTCATCCATCAGCGCGGATGAGTTCAACTTCTACAACGGTTCGGCGCTTTTCTCTTCGGACCAGGTCAAGACCCTGTTCGACCTCCAGGAGAATGCCTTCAACGAACTGGCCGCGCGCAACGGCATCGCGCCGGAGCAGCGGCACATGATCATGGGCAACCCCACCAAGGTACTGACCCACTACACCGAGACCCATGATGTGGATGTGATCGTCATGGGCCGGATCGGCCATCGCGGCATGGGCCGGTTGATCGGCAGCACGGTGGAGCATGTGCTGTACAAAATGCCATGCAGCGTGTGGGTGGTGTACACCGAGTCACTGGATGAGTGACTGCAACGGCTGAATACCAAATTGTGCACATACCTTTGTGGGCGCGCCCCCTCGCCACAGGGGTCGCGCACACGGGGATTTTGTGTTCTCGACTCAGCGCCGGGTGATCACCACCTCCAGGTATTCGCTTGGCACCACCAGCGACCTCTCCCCCGCTCGGTTCAGGCGATTGAGCAGTTCCGTCAGGTCGTTTTCCAGGGCGGCGGCCCCTTCAGGCGGCAGGGTCGCAAAGGCCTTGTGAACCGGGCCATACCAGGTGCGGAAGGTGTCGATGAAATGAGCGGCCGAGCGGTAGCGGAAGTTGAACAACCGCCGTGTGACCTGGAGCAGAAAGTCGCGCTGGTCGAACTGTGAGTGCAACCACGCTTCGGAGCCCCAGTTGGAAGGCGGCTGAGCCCCGGCGGGTGGCGGCATGTGGCGCCCCAGCACCTTGAACATCTGCCCGACGAAGCCTTCAGGCGTCCAGTTGGCAAGGCCTATCCGGCCTCCCGGGCGGCACACCCGCGCCAATTCCGCGGCAGCCTTTGGCTGATCCGGGGTAAACATCACCCCAAAGGTCGAGAGCACGGCATCGAAACTGGCGTCCTCGAAAGGTAGCGCCTCGGCGTCGGCCACCTGAAAGGTCACGTTCAGGTGTTCCGCCCGTGCCCGGTCTTCGCCACGCTCAAGCAGCTTGGCCACATAGTCGGTGGACGTGACCTTACAACCCCGGCGCGCAGCGGCAAGCGTGGCATTACCGTTGCCCGCAGCGACGTCCAGCACGAGCTCATCGCAGAGCAGGTCGCAGGCTTCAGCCAGTTGTTCGCCGACGATCTGTAAAGTGGTGCCGATCACGGCGTAGTCGCCGCTGGCCCACGCAGTCATCTGACGGTTTTTCAGGGCGGTGAGATCAATGGGTGTGCTCATGAAGTCTGCTCCGCTGCGGGTTGGAACGGGTCTCGGCTTACTCCGCCGTGGTGGGGTCGATGATGCTCATGACTCGGGAAACGCTGTTGATCGGAAAGCCACCTTGTTTGGCATGCTCCCTGATGAGCTCCTCGCTCGGCGCGATGTACACGCAATAAATCTTGTCGCCCGTGACGTAACTCTGCTGCCATTGCACTTGCGGCCCCAACCCGCGCAACACATCGCAGGATTTTTGCGAGATCGCTTTGAGTTCCTGTTGCGCCAGTGCGCCGGCTCCCGGAAGCTCGCGTTCAATAATGAACTTAGGCATAACCCTCTCCCTTTCATGATTGTGATGGCAGGATCGCAAGTGACCCCGTCCACAAACTAAAGCTGCCGGACAGGTATCCGTCCTGCCCGGTCGTCCGGCAGACTCACGAAATGCAACGATCTCCGATGCATGGTCATGCATCTGTAACGCTGGATTAACAGGTCGGCTTGCTTTACCGAAACGTGTTACGCAGCAGGCGTCTTGGCCTCTTCCAACAGCTGCCGGATCATCTGCTCCTGAGTCTCGTAGCGACCCTCGCCGAAGTGGCTGTAACGCACCTGCCCCTTGGCATCGATCAGGTAGTGAGCCGGCCAGTATTGGTTGTCGAAGGCGCGCCAGATCGCGTAGTTGTTGTCGATCGCCACCGGGTAGGTGATACCGAGTTTTTTCACCTGATCGCGAACGTTGTCGAGGATGCGTTCGTAACCGTATTCCGGGGTGTGCACGCCGATCACCACCAGGCCGTCCTTTTCATATTTTTTCGCCCAGTCCTTCACGTAGGGCAAGGTGTGCTGGCAGTTGATGCAGTCATAGGTCCAGAAATCCACCAGCACCACCTTGCCGCGCAGGGAGTCGTTGCTCAGCGCTGGCGAGTTGAGCCATTCGACCGCGCCGGAGAGTGACGGCATCGCACCTTTGGCCGCGTCCATCGGGTCGGCCTTGACCTTGCTGACCAGGTAATCGACCACTTTCGGCACGGTTTCCAGCACCTGCTGTTCCACCGAGGTAACACCTTCGGAGGAGGTGCCGGCGAGCAGTCTGTTATCGGTTCCGGTGGCAATGACCGCCGCCGCGACCAACACCCCGGCACCGGCGCCGCGACGCAGCCAACCGGTGACCGGAATCGACGGTTTCAAGCGATTGACCAGGCCGCGACCGGCGAAGATCAAGGTGCCCAGTGACAACGCGCTGCCCAGGCCATACGCCACCAGCAGCAGACTGGTCTGAGCGTTGGCGCCTTGCAGCATGGCGCCGGTGAGGATCACCCCGAGGATCGGCCCGGCACACGGAGCCCAGAGCAGACCGGTGGCGACGCCAATCATCACCGAGCCCAGCGGGCCGGACATTTTGCGAGTGTTGGGGTCGAGGCGATTGCCCAGCAACACGAACGGCCGCGCCAGCCAGCCGCCGATGCGCGCGGAGATCAGCGACAGCGCAAACAGCACCATCACGATCAGCGCCACATGGCGGCCGGTGTTGT
Organism: Pseudomonas sp. Pseusp18; assembly: GCF_059506005.1. Taxonomy (NCBI): domain Bacteria; kingdom Pseudomonadati; phylum Pseudomonadota; class Gammaproteobacteria; order Pseudomonadales; family Pseudomonadaceae; genus Pseudomonas; species Pseudomonas sp. Pseusp18. The sequence continues at coordinate 2,211,927 of NZ_CP169240.1, read as the reverse complement.
TGGCTTGTATCACCCAATCGCTGCTGACCACGGCCAGGCTGGAGATCAGGGCGAAGGTCAGGGCCATGCCACCGAGGGTGAGCAGGATCGAGGTGCGTGTGCGTTTAACACCGGCAAACAGAAACGGCACGACCGGGAGGATGCAGGGGCTGAGGACGGTCAAAATGCCGCCCAGGAATGCGATGAGAAACATGGGGATCACCTTGAATATACGAGTCCGATGTGGGAGCGAGCCTGCTCCCACACTGGGAATATTGAGTTCATCAGAACAGTGCCTGGCTTCAAGCCATCTGGTTTTCCAACTGCTGGCCCTGTGGCGTCCGGCTGTAACCGTTCTCTGCAAGCAATTGCCCCTGCGGTGTGCGGCTGGAACCATCCTCAGCCACCAGCGGCGTCAGTTGGAAGCAGGTGCTGCTGCCACAGCTGCTCTGTTCAACAGCCGCGTTGGCATGCGCGGCGACGCCGGCTACGGAAAAGACGATGGCGGTCAAAAAGCGGGTGACGTTGTTCATGGAGTTATTCCTGTTTCAAAAAAGGGATTGATAACGGGTGAGCAAAGGACTCAGTTGTCTTCGTTGCAGTTGTCAGCGAATTTGCGGTAATCAAGGGCCTGGGTTTTGCCTTGGGAATCCAGGTAGGTCATCCGCGCATTCACAATCCCGCAGGAAGGCGTGGCGTCCTCTTTCATCGACAGCACTTTCTGGATGTCCAGGTGCGTGCCATAGGTGTAGGTTTGCGGGGTGACATTGGCTTCGGCCCGGGCCGACAAGGTGCAGATGTTCAGGGCGGCAAACAGGCAGGCGGCGTAGACGGCTTTGGTATTCATGGTGGTTTCCTCGGGGCTTCAATGGGTCAATCGTTGCCAAATCGTTGATGGGGCCGAGGCGGTTTGGGTTTGCCTCGATGGAAGCCATTAGAAGCCCGAGAGGTATCCCGTCTGTGTCTGGAACAGGCGCGAGTAAATTGCTTTGTATCAGCACCGGCCGGCGATACACAGCGATACAAACCCCCTGAAACCGGCTGTTTTTGCGTCCCCGTGTATCCGCCGACAGGCCAGATACACTGCAATACAAACCGCTGCGGGCGAGCGAGCCTTGACTCGGTAGACTGCGCGAAAACTCCTACTCAAGAGGCATGGCGACCATGGAACACGTCGATCACATTCTCATCGTGGACGATGACCGCGAGATCCGGGAACTGGTAGGCAATTACCTGAAGAAGAACGGCCTGCGCACCACCGTGGTGGCAGATGGACGGCAGATGCGCGCGTTTCTGGAGACCACGCCGGTGGACCTGATCGTGCTCGACATCATGATGCCGGGCGACGATGGCCTGCTGCTCTGCCGTGAGCTGCGCGCCGGCAAACACAAGGCCACGCCGGTGCTGATGCTCACCGCGCGCAACGATGAAACCGACCGCATCATCGGCCTGGAAATGGGCGCCGACGACTACCTGGTCAAACCGTTCGCCGCCCGCGAACTGCTCGCCCGGATCAACGCCGTGCTGCGCCGCACGCGGATGCTGCCGCCGAATCTGGTGATCACCGAAAGCGGTCGCCTGCTGGGGTTCGGTCGCTGGCGCCTGGACACCTCGGCCCGGCATCTGCTGGACCAGGACGGCACCATGGTCGCCCTCAGCGGCGCGGAATATCGTTTGCTGCGGGTGTTCCTCGATCATCCTCAGCGGGTGCTCAATCGCGACCAGTTGCTCAACCTGACTCAAGGTCGCGACGCCGATCTGTTTGACCGCTCCATCGATTTGCTGGTCAGCCGCTTGCGTCAGCGCCTGCTCGACGACGCCCGGGAACCGGCCTACATCAAGACCGTACGCAGCGAAGGCTATGTGTTTTCCCTGCCGGTGGAAGTGCTCGGTGCGCCGTCATGAACCTTGCGCTGCACTGGCCCCGCACGCTGGCCTCGCGGCTGTCGCTGATTTTCCTGATCGGCCTGATCCTCGCCCAGGCGCTGTCCTTTGGCGCGCAGTACTACGAGCGTTATGAAAGTGCGAAAAATACGATGTTGGGCAATCTGGAAACCGACGTCTCGACGTCCCTCGCCATCCTCGACCGCTTGCCGGCCGACGAGCGCGCGAATTGGTTGCAGCGCCTGGAACGCACCAACTATGGTTATCTGCTGAATGAAGGTTCACCCGGCACACCGATGGCGCCCAGCGATGTGCCGATTGCAGTCCCCTCGATTCAGGACGCCATCGGCCATGAGTATCCGCTGACTTTTACCGACATCCCCGGTCCGAAGAAACACTTCCAGGCCCACCTGAAATTGAAGGACGGCAGCCCCGTCACGATCGACGTGCGACCCGCGATGGTACCGTTGTCGCCGTGGTTGCCGGCGGTATTGCTGGGGCAACTGGCGCTGCTGATCGCCTGCACCTGGCTGGCCGTGAGAATCGCCATCCGCCCGCTCACCCGTCTGGCCCAAGCGGTGGAAACCCTCGACCCCAACGCTCATGCCGTGCACCTCGATGAAAAAGGCCCGACCGAAGTCGCCTACGCCGCCAGGGCATTCAATGCCATGCAAGCGCGTATCGCGGCGTATCTCAAGGAACGCATGCAACTGTTGGCGGCGATTTCCCACGACCTGCAGACCCCGATCACGCGCATGAAACTGCGTGCCGAATTCATGGACGACTCCAGTGAAAAAGACAAACTGTGGAACGACCTCGGCGAGATGGAACACCTGGTGCGCGAAGGCGTGGCCTACGCCCGCAGTATCCATGGCGCCACCGAGGAAAGTCGCCGCACCGATCTGGATTCGTTCCTCGACAGCCTGGTGTTCGACTATCAGGACATGGGCAAAGACGTGCAGCTGGGCGGCAAAAGCGCCGCAGTGATCGACACCCGGCCCCATGCCTTGCGGCGAGTGCTGGTTAACCTGGTAGACAACGCGTTGAAATTCGCTGGCGCGGCTGAGTTGTGGGTGGAAACGAAGGCCGACGGCAGCTTGTCGGTGAAGGTCATGGACCGAGGGCCGGGGATTGCCGAAGAGCAATTGGCCCAGGTGATGCAGCCGTTCTACCGCGTGGAGAATTCGCGTAATCGCAGCACCGGCGGGACCGGCTTGGGGTTGGCGATTGCCCAGCAATTGGCGCTGGCGATTGGCGGGGCGCTGACCTTGAGCAATCGCGTGGATGGTGGGTTGTGTGCGGAGCTCAAGTTACCGAAGCCCCAATAAGCACCGCCCATCCAATGTAGGTGTGGTGTTTGGGGGATTGTGTGCAGTCAGGCCCTTGTGGCGAGGGAGCTTGCTCCCGCTGGGCTGCGCAGCAGCCCCAAAACCTACACCACGGATTAGCCAGACACACCGCAGAATTCGGTTTACGACTGCTGCGCAGCCCAACGGGAGCAAGCTCCCTCGCCACAAAAGCCACTCGACGTTATTCCGAAGGCCGGGCCCGCAACCGCCGCCCCACCACATCCAGCACATCGCAGCCATCGCGCAATGGAATGGCACAGAGCAAAGCAAAATCACTGAGAATGAAGGATTCGCACTCGACTGAACCGCGCATCGACATGTTCTCAAGCACCTGAGTGACTGCGCGAATTCGATAGCTGGCAGTGTCATACAAAACATCGATCGGCGCGTGGGTATCGACGAACAGGGTGGGCATGTCGGTGCAGTTGCCGGTGAGGGCCATGAAGCGGTTGTTGGGGTGGGGGATTGGTTTTTCGTAGGGTAGATCTGGCGTTAGCGTCGTCATTTGTAATTTCCATGAGTATGAATATGAGCTGCCAACGCACCCTCCTACAGGTTTGGGTGGCAGCCATGCGCAGGAGTAGGAGTACCGAGCACTCATGAACCTCGGCCACGCCGAAGCGTGTCCCGCGCACAGCCGCCGCGAACGATCTTACGGACACACATTAAGTGCCGCAATCAAACGACAAAGCTGTTGCACCATGAGAGAGGGCTCCTACACCCTGCCACCACTTCCGCGGTGACAGCGAAAGACTATCCCTATACCCCATCGTCCACCAGTTCACGAAAACCGCTACAACTTGAAGGAAACGTCCGAAGACCTTGCCCAGAAATTTCGCAGTTATCCCGAGAGATTTAAACAGCGCCTAGTCTGATGTGCTCAAATAATTTTCTTAGCCGCATAACCACTAGCTACTATCGTCAAAACAACATTATTGTCACGAGCAGAGGTGAAGCAGTAACTAGTCCCGATTTCCGAGGCATCAATCAAAATCAACTCCTGTGACAGGGAAGTAGCATTCTCCAGAAACATCTCTGAAACCTCTGTACCCACCGCCCCAAGAGACTTGACCCCTAAAACGTGTTCAAAGGTAATTTCCCAAAGTTCCTCCTGCCAATCCAGGAACTCTATGCACAAACTGTCGTGCTCGCAGGTTATCTTTTCGATTGTGCCGTCTGAAACCGGAAACTCTGTCATTTTGAAGTACCTGGATGTTTTTCACCGGCAGTGAAACCGGTTCCGTGTCCTAGTTGATAGCCCTCAGGCTTGACCTTTATTACAGCTTTTTTCTTATCCGCTTGACTCCAACTTAAGTGACTAGGTTTGAGTTCAAGATGATAGTGCTCCCCGTGATGCCTGGCATTAAAGGGCCCAGCATCTCCAGGATGACTTTCAAATCTTATGCTTGTATCTGCATTAGGTCGCCATTCCATTCTTTGGCTTCCATGCTTTGTCTGCGAAACTTTGGGTTGAACGCCTAGCGCTTCCGTAAGCTCATTCGGATCCTTTGGAAAGTGCGTATAAGCCTTCGGTAGCGGCGGCTCACCCTCATCAACCTTAACGCCAGTCGTATCATCCGGCGCCTGACACCCTGACTTATTGGGCGGCGGACAATTCCCGCTCAACCCCAACGGATCAACCCACCCCGTCGGATTCGGCGTGTACTGGTACTGGTTCAGCCCGCCCGCCAACTTGATCGGGTCCGGCGTCAGGTATCGGCCAACGTCCGGATCATAGTACCGATGTCGGTTGTAGTGCAGGCCGCTCTCGGTGTCGAAATACTGCCCCTGGAAACGCAATGGTTGGTCGAGCTGCTCGCCTCCACCGAGTGCCGGGTGCGTAACCTTGCCGTAGGCGTTGTACTTCGCCGACCAGATGATTTCGCCACCAAAATCCGTCAGTTCTTGTGGGGTGCCGAGGTGATCTAGCTGGTAGTAGAAGGGGCAAGCCGTTTTCGGGCCTTTACCATCGAGCATGGCCAGCGGGCGGAAGGTGCCGGGTTCGTAGACGTAGCTGCGGTAGTGCTCGCGGCTGCTTTCGGTGACAAGGTTGTCGCCCTGCCAGAAGAACTCGATGGTTTTACCGTCGACGGTTTTGGCGATGCGGCGGCCGAAGGCGTCGTAGCGGTAAGTTGAACTACGACCGTCCGGCGTGGTGACGCCGATCAGCCGGTGCTGGCAGTCGTAGCGGTACTCGGTGACCAGTTTCTGTGCGGCGCCGCGGCGTTCGCGGATCAGGTTGCCGAAAGCGTCGTAGTCGTAATGGCGGTCGCCTTGCATCAACAGGCGATTGCCTTTGACGGTCGTCGGGCCGGGACGGTCCTGCATCAGCAGGTTGCCGGCCGGATCGTGGGCGAAGCTTTCCGGTGGGTCGTCGCGGGTGTGGCGGACGCGGGTCAGGCGGTTGAGCGGGTCGTACTGGTAACTGCGCTGACCGTGGCGGGTGTCGGCGATATGGTCGAGATTGCCGTTGAGGCTGTAGGCATAGTCGCGGCGGTACAGGCTTTTTTGCTGTTGGCTGACGGCGTGGGCCTTCAGACGGCCCTGGTCGTCGTAGGCATATTCACTGAGTAGCAGGCCCTGTTGGCGGTTTTGTTCGCGACCGGCGAAGAACGTATGCGAGGTCAGTCGTGCGCCATTGAGGTCAATGGCCGTCAGCGCACCGCCCTTGGCGTGGCGGTAGTCGAGTTTGCTGCCGTCCGGCAGGCGCAGGCGGTTGAGCTGGCCGCAGGCGTCGTAGCCATAACGCAAGGAGCCCCAGCCCTGATGTTCGGTGATCAGCCGGTCCTGCTGGTCGTACTCGAATTCCAGCGGATGATCGTGGCCGTCGTCGACGCTGGTCAGCCGGCCCAACGAGTCGTAGCGGTATTCGACCTGGGTGCCGTCGGGCAGCGTTTTGACCAGCAAGCGCCCGGCCGAATCCCGCTCATAGGCCGTTACCCGCCGCGAGTCGTCATCGCCGAACTCGGTTTTTTCCAGCAGATGGCCGTTGAGGTCGTAGGCGTAGGCAGTGCGGCGGCCGTCGAAACCGGTTTCCTGGCGGATCAGGCCGCTGGGCGTGTAGTCCAGCCGATAGTGTTCGCCGGATTCGTTCTCGATTTCCGTCAGCAGCAGCTGCGCGTTGTCGTAGCGATAGCGCAATTGCGTGCCGTCGGGATTGATCCGGCGGCTGACCAGGTGCAAATCGTCGGCGTATTCGTAGCGGGTGATACGGCCCAGTTCGTCGCGTTCGGCGGTGATCTTGCCGTAGGCGTTGTAGCTGAACCCGCGCGTGGCCCCGGTAGGCAATGTGGTCTGGACCAGTCGGCCGACGGCATCCCATTGGCACTGGGTAACGGCACCGTGTTCGTCCTGACGGGTAATCTGCCGCCCCAGCGCATCGTAGGAAAACCGCCGCTGCCCACCGTCCGGCAAGGTCTCTTGGAGCAACTGCCCCAGGGCATTCCAGACCAACACATGCCGACTGGTGTCCGGATAGCGGATCGACAGCAAGCGGCCTTGTGCGTCGTAGTGGTAATGGGTGACCTGGCCGTCGGGATCGGTCGCCTCGGTGACATCACCCTGAGCATTGCGCCGATAGGTCCACACCGCCTGACCGCGACAGCGCGCATGCAGGAAGCCGTGGCGGTACTCGTAGGCCGTCGGCTCGTCTTCCGGCGGAATCAGCGCCACCAACCGTCCGACTTCGTCATAACGGTATTCGGTGACAGCCCCCAGCGGATCCTGCTCGGCGATCAACCGGCCCTGCTTGTCGTAGGCCTTGAGCTGTTCGCCGCCGTCCAGCTCGACCCGGCGCACCAGTCGCGCCCGGTCGTCATGGACGTAAACCTCTTCGCTGCCGTCGATGTTCCGGACCGTGACGCTGCCCTGGTCATCCCAGACATAGCGCGTGTCCATCTGCGCAAACGACGCCCAGTGGCGAATACATCTGGCCGCCTTGCCAGACCGTTCCCACTCCCAGAAGAAACTCGCGCCACCGGCCAGTTGCCGCTGCAGAATCACGTGCCGGTCGTCGTAGTCGTAACGCTCGCCTTCGCCGGCGGCGTTGCTCGCTTCGATCAGCTGATCGCGTTCGTCGTAGTGGTAACTGACCAGCGTCTGCTCGGTGTGCCAGGCCTCGGCAAGGGTCTGGGCCGGGCGAAAACTTTGGTAGTCGACGGCGATCAGGTGGGCGCGGTCGTAGCGCAACAGCAAGGCGCGGCCGGCGCCGTTGTCGAGGCGCTGGATGCGCTCCTGGCGGTCGCGGGTGATGCGCAGGCGGTTGTCGTAGGCGTCGCTGATCGCGGTCAGCCGGCCGTGGTGAAAGTGGTAGAACCGCGTGTCGTCGCCGGCCTGGGCGAGGATCAGTTCTTCGGGGTCATTGCCGAGGTAAATCGCCGCCCGTGACAGGCTGTTGTGGATCGCCGGGCGTTCGCTGCTCGGCAGCGGGAACGTGGTGCGGCGGTTTTCGTGGTCGATCCAGATGACCTGGTCGCCGTCGATTTCCAGCCGATGGGTGAGCGAATGACTCCAGCCAAAACCGAGGCCGACATCGATCTCGGCGGCGCTGGTGCGATAGAGTCGGGTGAAGTCGAACGGCAGGATGCCGTCCAGCGCACCGTCGGTGAGGGTCAGCAGTTCTTCGCCGGTGACCATCGATACCGGGCAGCCATTTTTGCAGGTCGACGGTGCACAGGTGGCGCTGTCGCCGTTGGGGTTTTTCGCCTGATCCGGGGAGTCGTCGTGGTGTTCGTTTTGCTTGAGCGTGGTGTTGCGTTTGGCATCCCAGCGCAGTTGCATCCGGCCTTTTTTCAGGCCCGCCGCAACACCGCGCGCGGCGACTTTTTTGTAGCGGTCGACGTAGCCGATGAAGTTATTGATGATCGTGAAAATCGCCTTCACGAGACGCACAACAGCACTGAGCAACTGCGCAGCTCGATCAGCCAAACGCATCGTCAGATAGGCGATGCCGGCACCCGCCCCGGCGAACGTCAGGACAATCCCGATCAGGATGTCGATCAGCAACTGCACCACGCCCGCCGACACCGCTTCAGCGGTTTTGCCGGCAATTTCGCTCGGTGGCAGCATGTCGAGCCACAGGCTGGCGCTGCGTAGCAACAGGCACAGCGCCGCTTCGTCACTGGCCAGTAGCTGGATTTTTTGCATCACTTGCGGTGATTTTTCCGCCAGTTCACGCAGCTGATCAGCACCGCTGCCCAACCGCTCAGCGAACTTCGCCGGATCCTTGAGAATGTCCGACAGCAGGCTGATGCTGTCCCACACGCCTTCAATTGCCGCCCAACTTCCCGCGAGCATTCCATTGCCTACAGCAACCGAAGACGATTCCGACCACTTCGGCTTGAACGTCTGCCATTCATCACGCAGCCAGCTGTCGAGCTCCTTCGTCAGGCCGTCGTACGAGGAAAACAGCTCATTTACCTGATCCGGGGTGACTTCGTTGTGAACATGAACGCGGTAGAACTTGCCAGGTGTACCGGTGAACTCTCCCTTGCCACGTTCATTGAGCGTCACAGGCGTCGACTTACCGCCATCCACCGCAATGACATCGACCTGAATATTCCCCAACGGAATGTCGTAAACCGATTCGAACTTGCTCTCGATCTGCAGAATTCCGCCGTCGGGACACTGCGCAACGCTGGAGAAAAAATCGTCATCGCTGCTGCTGACGGACTTACTGGTATCGCCCAGTTTGATTTTGCGTTCCATGTCCATCAGCGACGGCAAATCAGCGGCACGGCTGGCCATGTCCGCCGTTTGGTTGAACCAACGCTTAAGCTGTTTGCGGTAGAGCGTCAGGGAGTCCGGAAAACGGTCTAGCTCCTGCTCGATACGGGCGATGTGCTCCATCAACTCACCGAAAAGCAGGCAGCGACTGGAGAAAAAGAGTCGAACATAAGCAATCCCTTGCGCAGAAAATTAGGCGCGGGGACTTTGCGGGGGATCAATCAGGAAAGAAGTCAGGAAAGGTGGAAATGGATGTAGGGCGATTCGCTGATTAGCAGCGACTAAAGGCCGCTATGCCGATTACCCCCTCCCCATGCATCTGCCGCAACAACGCCAATCCACTATCGATAAAGGCCTGCGACCCCGCCATCCCCGCCTCCACCGCCAGCCCTTCCAACTGCGCCCGGCCATCGAGCTCAGGAAATTCCCCGATCCGCTGCAACAACCGCCACGCCAACGGGCTCAGTTCGGAAAAATTCACACTCCAGTCCTCGGCCCGACGCACCAACAGTAACGTGGGCTGAGTCGGTAGCACTTGCGGCCGATAATCCGGCCCCACTTTTTGCACCGGCCAGCCATAGGCCAACGGCCAGGCCAGTGGCGAAACCTGCAACGGCCGATCCAGCAGCAGCCCTGCATCACCGGCGGGTAGCGGCTCGGCGTCGGATTGTTGCAGGGCCATTTCGACCCATTCGTAATGCGCCAGCTCGACCATGAACGGCGGCCACGGTCCATCGCTCAACACTTGCGGTTCAGCGGCGAGGAATTCGACGAACTCCTGGGCGATCTCGCCGAATTTTGGTGTTTGAGCGCGGTGGTCCCGCAGGAAGATCCGCACCAGAGCACGCCAGTCACTGTCGCCCAATATCTTCACCAACACCGGAAAGGTGCCACTGAGCAACGACGACAGGTTCGAGAACACCAGGTTGCGATAAACCTGCGCCCGTGCCACGTCCATCCCGACGGGAGGAGCACAGTGGTCGGGGTCGCGCAGGTAGCGAGTCAATGTGTCTTGCTGCTGATACAGCGTCGGTTTATCCACGGTCCGCCTCCTCCTGCAGTCGGCGAATGGTCTGCAACTCGCTCACCAGTTCAGAGAACGCCGGGTAATTGAAGTCCCGTTCAAGCAGCGTCGGCTGTACGCCGAACCGCGCATACGCCTCGGCCAGCAAAGCCCAGACCACCGGTTTGACCGAGGCGCCGTGGGTGTCGATTTTCAGAGTGTCGGATTCGTCGAAATGCCCCGCCACGTGCATTGCGACTACCCGCCCCGTGTCGATGCCCGCCAGAAACGTCTGCGGATCAGAACCGTGATTGATCGAGTTGACGTAGACATTGTTGACGTCCAGCAGCAGGTCGCAATCGGCTTCGCGCAGCACTGCGTTGGTGAACGTCAATTCGTCCATGTCCTGCTGCGGCGCGGCGTAGTAGGAGACGTTTTCCACCGCCAGGCGCCGACCGAGAATGTCCTGTGCCTGACGAATTCGGGTGGCGACGTGGTGCACCGCTTCTTCGGTAAACGGCAATGGCAGCAGATCGTAAAGATGCCCGTCATCGCTGCAGTAGCTCAGGTGTTCGCTGTACAGCGGCACTTTGTAGCGATCGAGGAAAACCCGCACTTCTTGCAGAAAGCCTACGTCCAGCGGCGCCGGCCCGCCCAACGACAAGGACAAGCCGTGGCAGGACAACGGATAACGTTCGGCCAGGGCACGAAACGCCGCGCCATGCGCGCCGCCGATGCCGATCCAGTTTTCCGGCGCGACTTCCAGAAAGTCAAAAGCGCCCGCCGGGGCCGCTTGCAGGTCGTTCATCAAACCGCGGCGCAAGCCTAGCCCGACGGTCGCCGGCGCTGATGTGAGGGGAATTTGCATGATGTCGATCTCATCCTGGGATCCGGTCTCCAGCGCCTGAATGCTCAGTGCCGGCCGGCAGGTCCAGTTAAGCGACGCGGTGTGTCGGGTCTGTGTGCGCAAACGCCCCTCTTCTCAGCGCACTGTATCGGACAGGCAGCCAGATACAGAGGGATACACGAACTAGACTTGTTGATTACCCCCGTAGGGGGGAGCCAGGACGCGGTTATCGTCCTGTTCATTCCCACGATCACCGCCCACAGGTGCATGCCTCGACAAACAATGCCTGCGGGCCGTGATCCTGCTGAAGGAGCACACAAGATGGACGAGGCCAGACTCAATGATTTCATGGGCAAACTGGTGAGCGACATGGGTGGCGCGGCGATGCTCGCCAACGTCATCCTCGGCGAAGAACTCGGCCTGTACCGGGCCATGGCCGACAGTCAGCCCGTCACCCCCGAAACACTCGCCGCGAAGACCGGCTGCAACACCCGCCTGCTGCGTGAATGGCTCAGCGCCCACGCCGCCTCCGGTTACATGGAACACCGCGACGGCCAGTTCCGCCTGCCCGAAGAGCAAGCCCTGGCGCTGGCGATCGAAGATTCACCGGTTTATGTAGCCGGCGGTATGGCGGTGGTTGCGTCGTTTTTCCATGACAAGGACAAACTGGTCAACGCCATGCGCGGCAACGGTGCCCTGCCCTGGGGCGATCACCATCCGTGCATGTTCAGCGGCACCGAGCGGTTCTTCCGCCCAGGATACAAAGCGCATCTGGTCAGCGAGTGGCTGCCGGCGCTCGACGGGGTAGTGGCCAAACTGGAGGCTGGCGCGAAAGTGGCGGACATCGGCTGCGGACACGGAGCCTCGACCGTGATCATGGCCCAGGCATTCCCCGAGTCGCGGTTCGTCGGTTTCGATTACCACGCGCCTTCAATCACCGTCGCCACCCAGCGCGCCGAAGAAGGTGGCGTGTCCGGTCGGGCGCGGTTCTTCCAGGGCAACGCCAAGAGCTATCCGGGCGACGACTATGACCTGATCTGCTATTTCGACTGCCTGCACGACATGGGTGACCCGGTCGGCGCCGCAAAGCATGCCTATGAATCGCTCAAACCCGACGGTACGGTGCTGTTGGTTGAGCCCTTCGCCAACGACACGCTAGACGAGAACACCAACCCGGTGGGACGGCTGTTCTACGCCGCCTCGACCTTTATCTGCACACCTAACTCGCTGTCCCAGGAGGTCGGCCTCGGGCTCGGTGCCCAAGCGGGCGAGGCTCGGTTGCGCAAGGTCTTCACCGAGGCGGGGTTCACCCAGTTCCGGCGAGCCACGGAAACGCCGTTCAACCTGATTCTGGAGGCGCGTAAGTAACACCAGGATCATCACCCAGACTGGCGAAACCCCAATCTCTGTGGGAGCGAGCTCGTGTGGCGAGGGGGCTTGTCGGAACGCCGCATCGCCCCGTTCGACTGCGAAGCAGTCGTAAAACCAGTCACCGCGTTCTAAATCCAAGATCGCGGTGATTGGTTTTAGGGGTGCTTCGCGCCCCAACGGGGGCAAGCCCCCTCGCCACACGAGCCCGCTCCTACAGGTGACCGTGATCAGCTCAGACGCTCGCCAAGGTTTTCAGCCTTGAGAATATCGAACAACGCCTGCGCCGCCGCCGACAGTTCTTGCCCCGTCGTCAGCACCCCGATCGCCCGTTCCACCACCGGGTCGCGCAGGGTGATGCAACGCGCGCCCAGCTCGCGCATCTGCCCGGCGCACAACGCCGGCACCGCGCTCACGCCCAGTCCGCTGGCCACCATCCGCCCGACCGTCGCCAACTGATGACTTTCAAACTCCACCGGCAATTTCATGCCCCGCGCCTGCAAATGCTCTTCGAGCATTACCCGCACCGTGGACGGTCGCTGCAAGGTAATGAACGGTTCCTTGAGCAGGGTCTGCCAATCGATATCGCCCAGGTCCGCCAGCGCTGAATCAAGCGGCACCACCGCCACAAACCGGTCGATGTACAACGGGGTAAATTGCAGCGACGAACTCTGGGTAGGCTCAAACGCCACGCCCAATTCCACCTGGCGGTCGCGGACCATTTCCAACACCTGCTCGTTGATCACGTCGTTCACCGTGACGTTGACCTTGGGATAACGCGCGCGGAAAGTCTTGAGGATCGGCGGCAGCAGGTTGCCGGCAAACGACGGCATCGCCGCCAGCGTCACGCGGCCACGCTGAAGGGTGAAGCGTTGGCGCAGCTCATCCTCGGCATTGTCCCAGTCCGCGATCAGCCGACGGGCCAGTGGCAGCAGCGATTCACCCTCGGCGGTCAGCGCAACGTTACGGGTATTGCGGGTGAACAGGCGCCCGCCCAGGCCCTCCTCCAGCGCCTTGATGGTCAGGCTCAACGCCGACTGGGACAGGTGCAGCCGCTCGCAAGCCACGGCAAAACTCAAACTCTGGGCCACGGCCAGGAAGGCGCGGATCTGTTTAACGGTCATGGCCACTGTCTCCAACGTAGCGCGCACTCATTGGTGAGTTTTATCTATCAATCAACCTTAAAAATCAACTTAACAAATAAATCCTGTGGCGAGACACTCCCTCCCCATCCGGCTAGCCAGCCGCCCACAAAGAATAAAAGAGGTGCATATGGCAGGGTTCGACAAGCGCGTGTATTCCTATGAGGAAGCGATGGCCGGTCTTGAAGACGGCATGACCGTGATCTCCGGCGGCTTCGGCCTGTGCGGGATTCCGGAAAACCTCATCGCCGAGATCCAGCACCGGGGCACCCGTGACCTCACCGTGGTCTCCAACAACTGTGGCGTCGATGGGTTCGGTCTCGGCGTGCTGCTGGTGGACCGGCAGATCCGCAAAGTGGTGGCCTCCTACGTCGGCGAGAACAAACTGTTCGAAGACCAACTGCTTAAAGGCGAAATCGAAGTCGTCCTGACCCCTCAAGGCACCCTCGCCGAGAAAATGCGCGCAGGCGGCGCCGGCATCCCGGCGTTCTTCACCGCCACCGGCGTCGGCACTCCGGTCGCTGAAGGCAAGGAAGTGCGCGAGTTCAAGGGCCGCCAGTACCTGATGGAAGAATCCATCACCGGTGACTTCGCCATCGTCAAAGGCTGGAAAGCCGACCATTTCGGTAACGTGGTCTATCGCCACACCGCCCAGAACTTCAACCCGCTGGCCGCCACTGCCGGCAAGATCACCGTGGTCGAAGTCGAAGAAATCGTCGAACCCGGCGAGCTGGACCCGTCGCAGATCCACACCCCTGGCATCTACGTCGACCGGGTCATTTGCGGCACGTTCGAAAAGCGCATCGAACAGCGCACCGTGCGTAAGTGATCCCCTGCCCCCGGACCGAATGAAGGAATAACAACAATGGCACTTTCCCGCGAACAAATGGCTCAGCGCGTCGCCCGCGAAATGCAGGACGGCTACTACGTGAACCTCGGCATCGGCATTCCGACCCTGGTCGCCAACTACATCCCCGAAGGCATGGAAGTCATGCTGCAATCGGAAAACGGCCTGCTCGGCATGGGCGCCTTTCCGACCGACGCCGAAGTCGACGCCGACATGATCAACGCCGGCAAGCAAACCGTGACCGCGCGTATCGGCGCGTCGATTTTCTCCTCCGCCGAATCGTTCGCGATGATCCGCGGCGGCCACATTGACCTGACCGTGCTCGGCGCGTTCGAAGTGGACGTCGAAGGCAACATCGCCTCCTGGATGATCCCCGGCAAACTGGTCAAGGGCATGGGCGGCGCGATGGACCTGGTGGCCGGTGCGGACAACATCATCGTCACCATGACCCACGCCTCCAAGGACGGTGAGTCGAAACTGCTGCCCCGCTGCAGCCTGCCGCTGACCGGCGCCGGTTGCATCAAACGCGTACTGACTGACCTGGCCTACTTGGAAATCCACAACGGCGCGTTCATTCTCAAGGAACGCGCACCAGGCGTGAGCGTTGAGGAAATCGTCGCCAAGACCGCCGGCAAACTGATCGTGCCTGACCACGTCCCGGAAATGCAGTTCGCTGCCCAGTGAGGAATCCGTCCATGCAAGACGTTGTGATTGTTGCTGCCACTCGCACTGCCATCGGCAGTTTCCAGGGCGCGTTGGCCAATGTGTCCGCGGTTGATCTCGGTGCTGCGGTGATCCGCCAGTTGCTGGCGCAAACCGATCTGGACCCGGCGCAGGTCGATGAAGTGATCATGGGCCAGGTATTGACCGCCGGCGCCGGGCAAAACCCTGCGCGCCAAGCTGCGATCAAGGCCGGCCTGCCTCACGCCGTACCGGCCATGACCCTGAACAAGGTCTGCGGCTCGGGCCTCAAAGCGCTGCACCTGGCGGCGCAGGCGATTCGCTGCGGCGATGCCGAGGTGATCATCGCCGGTGGCCAGGAAAACATGAGCCTGGCCAATTACGTGCTGCCGGGCGCCCGCACCGGTCTGCGCATGGGCCACAGCCAGATCGTCGACACGATGATCAGCGACGGTTTGTGGGATGCGTTCAACGATTACCACATGGGCATCACCGCCGAGAACCTGGTGGACAAGTACGGCATCAGCCGTGAAGCCCAGGACGCCTTCGCTGCCGCCTCGCAACAGAAAGCCGTGGCCGCCATCGAAGCCGGGCGCTTCGTCGATGAAATCACCCCGATCCTGATCCCCCAGCGCAAGGGCGATCCACTGGACTTCGCCACCGATGAACAGCCGCGGGCCGGCACCACCGCCGAGTCCCTGGGCAAGCTGAAACCGGCCTTCAAGAAGGACGGCTCGGTGACCGCCGGCAACGCCTCGTCGCTGAACGACGGCGCCGCCGCGGTGATCCTGATGAGCGCCGCAAAAGCCAAGGCCCTCGGCCTGCCGGTGCTGGCGAAAATCGCCGCGTACGCCAACGCGGGCGTCGACCCGGCGATCATGGGCATCGGCCCGGTCAGCGCCACCCGTCGTTGCCTGGACAAGGCCGGCTGGTCCATCGATCAACTGGAGCTGATCGAGGCCAACGAAGCCTTCGCCGCGCAATCCCTGGCGGTGGCCAAGGACCTGGAATGGGACCTGAACAAGATCAACGTCAACGGTGGCGCCATCGCCCTGGGCCATCCGATTGGAGCCTCGGGTTGCCGGGTGCTGGTGACCTTGTTGCACGAGATGATCAAGCGTGACGCCAAGAAAGGCCTCGCCACCCTGTGCATCGGTGGCGGTCAGGGCGTGGCATTGGCGATCGAGCGCTAGCCCGAGACCGCGTTGTCGTTCATCGTGAGCAGGCTCGCTCCCACAGGTGACCGCATTCTCCCGAGAGCACTCGGTTACCTGTGTGAGCGTGGCTTGCCCGCGACGACGGCGGCACAGTCAACATTGATGTCGCCTGACACACCGCTTTCGCGGGCAAGTCCCCTCACCACAACGGCTGGAAACCTCTGGCCCTCAGGCAAATTTCACCAGGTTCAAGACCGGCAACGGACCGCCCGGGAACTGCACCAGCCGCGCCCCGACACTCAGTTCGCCCAGATCGATTCCAAAGAAGCCCAATCGCTCGATCAGCGCTGCCACTTGAGCCTTGGCCTCGGCATCGTCACCAGAAAGAAACAACACTCGCCGCCCACCCTCCGCCGCCGGATCACTCTCAAGCAGATGCGCTTGAAGGTGATTGAAGGCCTTGACCACCCGCGCGCCAGGTACCCATTCGGCAAACACTTCACTGGACGGACGGCCCTGCAAATCCACCGCTTTGAACGATGGCGCCTCGATCGAATTGTTCGCGTCGATGACAATCCGCCCGCCGAAATCCGGCAATCCGGCCAGTGCCGTTGGCAATTTCGACCAGTTCACCGCGACCAGAACGATCGGCTGCGCGGCCGCTTCTTCACGGGTGCCGGCCCGCGCCGTCGGCCCGAGTTCTTCCACCAGTGAGGCCAGGGTTTCCGGGCCGCGGCTGTTGGCGATGACGACTTCAATGCCCTGACGGGACAATGCTTTGGCGAAGGCTGTGCCGATGGCGCCGGCGCCGATGATTCCGATAGTGCTCATGGTGTTCACTCCGTAGTAGGTTGGTGGAGTGAATACTGCGCTTGCCATTACTACTTTATTAGACGGTAATTAGTTGAATGATCTTCAAGTATTAATATCAGGTGTCTGAGATGGAAACACTCGCCAACCTCGAATCTTTCGTGCGCAGCGCTGAAACCGGCAGCTTCTCCGCCGCCGCACGGTTGCTCGCACTGACGCCCGCCGCCGTCAGCCGCAACGTGGCGATGCTTGAACGCAATATCGGTGTGCGGCTGTTCCAGCGCTCGACCCGCAAGCTGTCACTGACCGAAGCCGGCGAACGCTTTCTGGCCAGCATCGGCGACAATCTGCAGGCGCTGCAGACGGCGATCAGTGCGGTGTCCAGTGATCGCGGGGAGCCGGCGGGGGTGCTCAAGGTCAGCTTGGCGCCGACGTTCGGCATTGACCACGTGTTGCCGCTGTTACCGGAATTTCTGGCGCGCTACCCGCTGATTCGCTTGGAATGGCACTTTGAAAACCGCCAGGTCGATCTGATCGCCGAAGGGTATGACGCCGCCATCGGCGGCGGTTTCGAGCTGACACCCGGGGTCGTCTCGCGGACGTTGGCAGCGGCGGATGTGGTGGCGGTGGCCTCACCGGCGTACATGGCCGGACGCACCCTGCCCAGCAGCCCGGCGGACCTGGCTCAGTACAACGGCATTGTGATGCGCGGCATTCGCACCGGGCGGGTGCGCCAATGGGTGATGCGGGATAGCGTGGGCAATGAAGCCAGCGCCGAGCTGAGTGAAAACATCGTGCTCAATGACCCTGCCGCCATGCGTGAAGCGGCCCTGCTCGGCCTTGGTGTGACGCTGCTGGTGTCGCCCGATGTCATCGCCCATATCCAGCACGGCGAACTGCTGCGCTTGTTGCCGGACTGGCATGCCGACGCGGGATCGATCTCGCTGTATTACCCGAGCCGCACGTTGATGCCGGCCAAGACCCGGGTGTTTATCGATTATCTGGTTGAGGCGTTTGAGCGGGGGTGAAGATCAAAAGAATGACTCAGCCCACAAACTGCAAAATCAACCAGCTGTTGGCCGCACTGATTACCGTAAACAATCCCCACGCCAACACCCGAGTTGGCAGCCGATTCACAAACGGCCCCATGAGCGTCTGATCGTTGGTCATGCGAATCAACGGGTACAACGCGAACGGCAGTTGCAGGCTGAGTACCACCTGACTCAACACCAGCAGTTTGCCGATTGCCCCGTCGCCCATCAGCCACACGCCGATAAACGCCGGGATCAGCGCCAGCCCGCGAGTGATCAAGCGCCGTTGCCAGCAGGGCAAGCGCAGGTTCAGGTAGCCCTCCATGATCACTTGGCCCGCGATGGTGCCGGTGAAGGTCGAGCTCTGCCCCGACGCCAGCAACGCCACACCAAACAACACACTGGCCAACGCCCCGCCCACCAATGGATCGAGCAAGTGATAGGCATCCTGGATGTCCACCACGTCGGTGTGCCCGGTCTTGTGGAAGGCCGCGGAAGCAAGAATCAGGATCGCCGCGTTGACCAGCAGTGCCAGGGCCAGGGAGCCGATGGTGTCGATGCGCGCCAGTTTGACCGCGTCCTGCTTGCTGGCCAGGTCTTTGCCGATCATCCGCGTCTGCACGATCGAGGTATGCAGGAACAAGTTATGCGGCATCACCGTGGCCCCGAGAATACCGATGGCCAGGTACAACGGCGCCGCATCGCCGATCACCGAAAGTGACGGTGTGAAACCGCGAGCGACATCCGGCCAATAGGGTTTGATCAGCAGCAGTTCGACGAAGAAACACGCGCCAATAGTGCCCACCAGCACCAGCATGATCGCCTCCAGCCGACGAAAGCCGCGATTTTGCAGGGCCAATACCAGCAACGTGTCGAACGCGGTGAGCGCGATGCCAAACGTCAGCGAACAACCCAGCAGCAAGTGGAACGCCAAGGCGCAGCCAAGCACTTCGGCAAGGTCGGTGGCGATGATCGAAATTTCCGCCAGCAGCCACTGGGTCCGTGCGGTCCGCGTGCTGTAGCGCTCCCGGCACAACTGCGCCAGGTCGCGCCCGGTGGCGATACCCAGACGCGAGCACAAACACTGCACCACCATCCCCGCCATGCTCGCCAGCAACACCACGAACAACAGGCTATAGCCAAACCGCGAACCGGCCTCGATGGCCGTGGCCCAGTTGCCCGGGTCCATGTAGCCGATGGACACCAGCAAACCGGGGCCGGCAAAACGCAGAACGCGCTTGTAGAACGAAGCACCAGGGTCAACGGCAACCGTGCCGGCCACTTCCGGTGGGCAAAACGGCGCGGTGCCGACTTTGGGCAAACTGAATTTCACGCAAGCATCCGTCAACAGGTGGGAGCGCGCAGCTTAGACGTTTCGCGCACCCGGGTGTAGGCGCTCAACGCTTGCGCAGAGACCGCCTTAAGCAATCCATCGCCCGCAATGCTAACGTGACCGGCACACACAAATGGAGATGCGTGCGTGCTGATGCTCAAGCTGCTGGTGATTCCGGGGTTTCTGTTGCTGATTTCCCTGGCCGGTAAACGCTGGGGACCGAGCGTGGCCGGTTGGCTGTCGGGGTTGCCGGTGGTGGTCGGGCCGATTCTGTTGTTCCTCGCCATCGAGCAAGGCCATGTGTTCGCCGCTCAGGCGGCAACGGCGGCGCTTTCAGCCATGTTCGCGATGATTGCCTTCTGCGTGACGTATGCCCAGGTCGCACAACGCTTGAGCTGGTCGTGGGCACTGACGATGGCGCTGCTGGTCTGGGCGTCGGTGGCTGTTGTGCTGTCGCTGATCCCGCCGTCGCTGACGCTCTCGGTGATCGCCGCCGCCACCGCGTTGCTGGCCGCGCCGTACCTGTTTCCCTCGGTGCAACCCGTCGTTTCAGGCCCGGCGCCCAAATCCGACAAACTGCTGCTGCGCATGATGGCTGGCGCCCTGCTCACGTTGGCAGTGACGCTGCTGGCCAGCACCGTCGGCGAACGCTGGAGCGGATTGCTCGCAGTATTCCCGGTGCTGGGCAGTGTGATGGCGGTATTTTCCCAGCAGACTCGCGGGCCGGCGTTTACGGCGGCGTTGCTGCGGGCTACAGCTACCGGGATGTATTCGTTCGCGGCGTTTTGTCTGGTGCTGGCGTTGGCGTTGCCGAGGTTCGGCTGGACGGGATTTGCATTGGGGATAGGCGCCTCGCTCGGGATGCTGTTGGTGACTAAACAACGGGCATTGCGCCCAGCGCCCTATCGTTTCAACGAACGGCAACGATGATCACCACGCACCCGGTGTAGCAAATCGCGATCCGTGGGATGATCGCCGTCATAGCGCTACCATCCCACGGAGAGTTTGAATGTCATTGTTGAGTAAAAAAGCCGTTGTTCTGCTGCTGACAGCGGCTGCCAGCCTGGGGGCCTTGAATGCGCAGGCGGCCAAGGCCACTACCAGCGACAAAGCGCCGACCCAGAAGGTCTCGATGCTCGGCGGCAAGTTCACCTTCACCCTGCCCAAGGGCTTCATTGCCAATCCGCTGCCGGCCGGCGACGCGGCCACCGGCACCGCCGGGGCGACGGGCACGATGTACACCAACCAGACCAGCAAAACCGTGGTGATCGCCGCCGAAAACACCATTCCCGGCGGCGCCAACGTCAAGGACAACGACGGTGAGTTCCTCGACGCCACCGTGTCCGCCTTCGCCACCGAGCAACGCAACGCCTTGCCGGACTTCAACAAGCTGAGCGAAAAAAGCCTGACCCAGAAAGGCACGGGGCTGGGCCTGCGACAGATCGACAGCACCGCCACCCAGGGCGGCGGCATGACCCTCGACACCTCGCTGATGGCCGCCTCTGGCACTCGCATGGCCATCATTCAGGTCATCTCCCGCCCCAACGACAAAACCGGCCACGAAACGCTGGTGAACCAGATCATCACCGGCCAATAAACCCGACCGGCTCAGGGATTGAGGCGCTGCAACCAGGCGCTCAAATCCTGCATCTCGGTGGCGCTGATGCTGTGGCCGACACCTTCGTAGGCATGAAACTCGGGCTTGAGTGACAGCCGTTGCAACAGGCTGTCGGCCTCGGTGCCGTCGTTGTAGGGCAGGCGTTTGTCGGCGGTTCCATGACCGATGAAAATCGCCAGCGACTGGCGTTTTTCATCCGGTTTGAGTTCGGACTTGAGCACCGGCAGGATGCGCCCGCTCAACGCCGCAATGCCGCCCACCGCCTCGGGATGACGCAAAGCGACTTCATAGGACATGATCGCGCCCTGGCTGAAACCCACCAGGAAAACCTTGTCCGTTTCGGTGTGATATTTCTTTGCCGCTTGTGCGACGAAATCCAGCAGCACCTGGCTGCTGGTCTTCAGGTCGTCCGTCTCGCCGTTGTAGGCGCCCTCGCCCTTTTTGCGAAACCACTGGTAACTGCCCTCTTCCAACGTCATCGGCGCCCGCACCGACAGGTAGTTGTACTGCGGTGGCAATTCATCCTTGATGCCGAACAGATCCTGCTCGTTGCTGCCGTAACCGTGCAGGAAAATCACCAAGGGCTGGTTACGGGATTCGACGTTGGCCTGTTCCAGGTACTTGAGTGGCAGATCGGTGTGTAGCGGGATTTCAGCGTGGACGGCGGTGGACGCCAGGAGCGTGAGCAGAGCGAGAAACTTCAACATAAACCTTCCTTCACAGCGCGCAGGATTCGGGGCAGAGCCTAACATCTCTTCCCGCCGATACATCGCCTCCCTCCGATGCACCGTTTCCCTCTGATGTACCGCGCCCCCGTAGGAGCTGCCGAAGGCTGCGATCTTTTGATTTTGCTTTGAAAAAACAAGATCAAAAGATCGCAGCCTTCGGCAGCTCCTACATTTGGATCGGGTCCGACCTTTAGTCAGTCGTTGACCAGTTTCCCGACCCGGATCGGCTCACGTCCGGCGACTTTCGCCTGCCAGGTGCCCGGTTGCGTGTAGCGTCCGCGATCGATGGCAAACAGCACGCCGCTGGTTCCGGCACACACGGTCGTGGTGCGGTCGCTCAACGGATCGACTACTTCAAACAATGCGTCGCCCCGCTCCACCCATTCACCTGAATTGCGCAGGAAACTGACCACCCCGTGATGCGGTGCAAACAGGTACTCGGTGCCTTCGAACGGCAGGCCCTCACAGCATTCGCTCGGCGCTGCCGGCCAGGTGCCGGTGATGAAACCCTGTTCGGCGAGGAACCCCATGATCGCCTCGCAATTGGCCTGGGCCTGATCGACCCGGGTATCGCCCATGCTGCCCAGCTCCAGCGTGGTCGCCAGGTTGGCCGGCGGGATCGCTGCCTCGGGAAAGGCCCGCGCCAGGCGCAACCACGGCGTAGAGCACGACTCATCGAAAGAGCTGCCGCCGGAATCCTCACACAACAACGCCACCCCGGCCTTCAAGCGAGCCGCCAGGGAGCGCCATTGCGGCCAATGCTGCGGCAAGGCATACAGGTGAATCGCCGCGTCGAAATCGCAATGCAAGTCGAGGGTGATGTCGGCCTCGCAGGCGTGGCGCAGCAGCAAGCGGTGCATGGCTTCCAATTGCGAAAGCGGTGCCGGCAATCCATCGAGCACCTGCCCCATGGTCTGGCGAATCAGTACGATGTTGGCCTGGGCGTCACCCCCCAATTGATCGCCGATCAACTCAGCCACCGGTGCGCTGAGTTCAACGAACGAGCGGTTGAAGTTCTTGCCGCTACCCAATTCGAAGCGACCCATGTGGCTGCCTTGCAGGTGCTGATCGAGGCCGATGGGGTTGGCCACCGGCACCAGTTCGATGATGCCCTGAAGTTGCCCCTGGGTTTCGAGCTCGGCCAGACGCTTCTTCAGTTCCCAGGCGGTGCGCATGCCCGGCAGTTCGTCCGCGTGCAGGCTGGCCTGGATGTAAACCTTGCGAGTACCCGCGCCATAACGAAACACGCTGAGCGTGCGTTCAGTCCCCAGATGGCTCCAGGGCAGTGAATGATCGATGCGTTGCATGGGGACTCCTGTAGGCTCGGGATCGCGGGGCTTTTGTGGGCTCACAATTGCCGGGTTTCTGTAGGAAATGTGTTTTGCAGGGCAATAAAAAATGGCCACCGCATCAACGGTAGCCACTTTTTTTCTACGGCGTATTAATGGCCGTAAACATCGAAGTTGAAGTACTTGTCCTGCACTTGCTTGTACTTGCCGTTGGCGCGAATTTCAGTGATGGCGGTGTTGAATTTGTCTGCCAGCTCTTTATCGCCCTTGCGCACGGCAATGCCGGCACCGCCGCCGAAGTACTTGGCGTCTTCGTAGGTCGGGCCGACAAACGCGAAGCCTTTACCGGCGTCGGTTTTCAGGAAACCGTCGTCCAGGTTGACCGAGTCGGCCAGCATCGCGTCAAGGCGACCGGCAACCATGTCCAGGTTGGCTTCCTGCTGGGAACCATAACGCACCAGGTCGATGCCGGCCGGCACCAGCACTTCGGTGGCGAAGCGGTCGTGGGTACTGGCGCGCAGTACACCCACTTTCTTGCCCTTGAGCTCGGTCAGTGGATCCTTGACGTTGGTGCCTTCCTTCATCACGAAGCGCGCCGGGGTGTGGTAGTACTTGATGGTGAAATCGACGTTCTTCTTGCGGTCGTCGGTGATGGTCATGGACGACAGGATCGCGTCGATTTTCTTGACCTTCAGGGCCGGGATCAGGCCATCGAACTCTTGCTCGACCCAAGTGCACTTCACTTTCATCTGTTCACACAGCGCGTCACCGATGTCCACGTCGAAACCGGTGAGTTTGCCGTCGGGGGTTTTCATCGAGAATGGCGGGTAACCGGCTTCGATCCCGAGGCGAATCGGTTTGGCGTCTTCGGCCACGGCGGTCAGGGACAACATCGACAGTGCCAGGGCACCGAACATCACTCGCTTCTTCATTTATAACTCCTGTGTGCGGAGGCTTTTATTGGCAGCTTTCGATTGGCAACTTTCGGCTAGTGAAGACCGAAGTGGCCGGCAGTCTAGAGCGGCTACAGGAGGGCAAATTGTGTTTAGGCGACAAATACTTATAAAAAAGAAGCCGAGGGATTCGACGCACTTGAAGTGTGCTCCGAGGTGGTGCAAGGACTGTAGGACAATCCTTTGCTTCAGACAAAACCTACACATTTTCGGGTACTGATCCGATCGAAGAGTCGCACTGGCGATGAACCTTTTTTTGCCTCACATTGACCCGCCAACTGCCCCCACAAGAGAAACGTGATGCCCGCGCTGAATCTGATCCAGCACCATCCTGCCGAAGGCCCCGGCGCCATTGCCGAATGGGCCCGATCCCGAGGCATCACCCTGAACGTGTTTCGCGCCGACCTCGGTCAGTTGCCGCCGGTGAGCGCGGCACCGCTGATTCTATTGGGTGGGCCTTATGAATCAGGTGCCGGGCCGGCATGGCTGGAAACAGAACGTCAGTGGCTGGCGGGCAGCCTGGATCAGGGCGCGGCGGTGTTCGCGATTTGCCTGGGGGCGCAGTTGCTGGCGCTGAGCCTGGGTGGCAATGTGCGGCGGATGGCTCACACCGAAACCGGCTGGACTACCGTGACCTTTGCCGATGGCCAGACGCTGAAGGTGCTGGAATGGCACGAAGACGCGATCGATCTGCCGCCCGCTGCGCAGTTGCTGGCCAGCAGCGAGGTTTGTGAGCAGCAGATGTATCGCGTTGGCCCGACGCGGGTGGGGTTGCAGTTCCACCCGGAATGGAATGCTGAATCGGTGGCGATCCTCAATGAGCACTTTGGCGAGGAATCACCGTTGCCCCGGGAACCACAGGACGGCGCCGCTTATGCAGCAGTGTTTGACTGGCTGCAGGCGACGCTGGATGCATGGTGGAGCGCTTCATCAGCTAATCGCTGAATCTGTGGCGAGGGAGCTTGTCGGATCGCCGCACCGTCCCGCTCGGCTGCGAAGCAGTCGTAAACACTGAGAACACGGTTTATTCAGGGGGCATGGTTGGCAGTTCTCGGGGCCGCTTCGCGCCCCAACGGGAGCAAGCTCCCTCGCCACACTGAGTCAGCATTCACAGCTAATGGTCAACGCAACGGCGGGTTGCACCGCAACACTCAACTCAAACCCTTCATCCAGCCACCCGGTCACCCCGCCGATCATCTCCTTGACCGGGTAACCCAGTGCCGCCAGCTTCACCGCGGCCTTGTTGGCGCCGTTGCAGTGAGGTCCGGCGCAATAGACCACAAACAGCGTGGACTTCGGATAGTCCGCCAGGCTATCCGCTGTGATCAATCGACTCGGGATGTTGATCGCGCCTGGCACATGTCCGCGTTCGAACGCCAACGGTCCGCGCACGTCCACCAGAACAAAATCCACCTCGCCGGCCTCTTGGCTGCTGTAGACGTCGGAACAATCGGTTTCGAAGGTCAGACGATTGCTGAAGTGCATCAGGGCGATGGCGGACGGGGCTGCGGGAATCTCGCGAACCAGGCTAGGCATGGGCTGTACTCCAAAGTCTCAGTGGGTGTGAGAAAACTTTATCTGCTCCGGCCTTGCCGCTACAGTGGCGCACAAGACACTCACCGGGAATTTTCCGCCAAATGCAGCCCACCCCAGGTTTAGTCGCGATTCTGGCCTACGACGGCCTCTGTACCTTCGAATTCGGCATTGCCGTGGAGATCTTCGGCCTGGCGCGGCCAGAGTTCGATTTCCCTTGGTACGAGCACCGCATCGTCGCCGTCGACCAAGGGCCGATGCGCGCCATGGGCGGCATTCAGGTGCTGGCCGACGGCGGGATGGAACTGCTTGAGCGCGCCCGAACCATCATCATCCCCGGCTGGCGCGACCGCAGCGCGCCGGTGCCGGAGCCCTTGCTCGCAGCCCTGCGTCAGGCTCATGCCCGAGGCGCGCGGCTGCTGTCGATCTGTTCCGGGGTATTCGTACTGGCGGCCACCGGTTTGCTGGACGGTCACGGCGCCACCACCCATTGGCGCTACACCACTGAACTGGCCGAGCGTTTCCCGAACATTCTGGTGGATCCGGACGTGCTCTATGTCGATTCGGGTCAGTTGATTACCTCGGCCGGCAGCGCCGCCGGCATCGATGCCTGCCTGCATCTGGTCGCGCGGGATTTCGGCACGCAGGTGGCCAACTCGGTGGCGCGGCGGTTGGTAATGTCGCCGCAACGCACCGGCGGCCAAGCGCAATTCATTCCGTCACCGGTCAGCCCGACGCCGCGCAGCGATCTGTCGCGGGTCATGCAGTGGGCGCGGGAACGTCTGCATGAACCGCTGGAGGTTCGCGACCTCGCCAGCGAGGCGGCCATGAGTGAGCGCACGTTCCTGCGGCGGTTCACCGAAGCCAGCGGTATGCCCCCCAAAGCGTGGCTGCAGCATGAACGCCTGGCCCGGGCCCGCGAGCTGCTGGAGAGTACGAATCAAAACACCGACCAGATTGCCCAGCGCTGCGGTTATCGCTCGGTGGAGAGTTTCCGGGCGGCATTTCGCAGCGTGGTCGGCGTGCCGCCTTCGGTGTATCGGGAACGGTTCGGGCACAAGGTCAGCGCTGTTTGAATGATCTCAGTCCAGGGCGTTACAGACCGCCCCAACACTCTTTATCAATGGCGATAAAAACAATAAGGACTCATGAGGAATCGCACTAACTTATCGCCAATCTTAATATCAAATATCTCGACTGCTCACCCGCCGCGATAAATAAAACGATATTAAAAATTACTCTTGCACAGCCCATTGCATATTTATCGGCGCCTGCTTAACTGCAAAAACTGCTGATGACAGCAGTGCCCGCAAACACCACGGAAGGAATCGTTATGAGCACTTCAACTCGCCATAGCATGCCCCCCTATGGGGTGGCCATCCAAGGCGCGATCAAGGCAGGCGACCTGCCGCAAATGAAGACGCTGTTGAAACAACGCGATGCATCCACACCAGAAAATAAAGAGCTAAAAACTGCTTACGAGCAGTTGGTTAAGGAAATCGCACGCCTGGAAAAGCACTAATAGCTATTTCCACGCCCCTTATTGCAATGGAGGCAATAATTATGTCTGGTTCCAATCAACAACCTGTCGGCTTGTTCCCACTCTGCTACCGAATTGGTACTTCGGCCGCGGGCGCACAAAGTCTGGCACTTAATCTTCTGGTCTTTACCCCTGACCAAACAGTAAACGGCACTGCCGCCATCACTCAGGCCACCAACCCGCCGCTGGATGTGCACTCCGATGTCTGGGGCGAATACACCTACCTGACGGTTATGAAACCTGGCGTCAGCAAGATCTTGATTACCGCTCAAGGCAATAATGGCGGCCCGGGCTCGAACTCAATCGTGAATTTCAAGTTGCATCTGGTAGTCGGTAGCGACTGGAAAGAAGGTGTCGCCAATTACGAGTACTTCAATGGTCAGCGGTGGGTCCAGGTCAATGCTCCCGCCCATCTCGTCGAGTCGGTGCCCTCCAACGCTTATAAATCAGTGCCTTTGGAGCCCGGCCCGGTCATTCTGCCGTATCCACCGATCATGCCGCTGTACGCCGCGCCGATTCAAAGTGCCATTGCCAGCGGTGACCTGGCCCAGATGAAAAACCTGGCGCGCTTGGCTCAACAACAACTGGATCAGCAACCCCAGCTGCAAAGTGCGCTCGAAACGGCCAAGGGTGAAATCAGCCGGCAGGAGCGCCGCTGACCTACCCACGAAACATGCCCGAGTTGTCCAGAATACAAATAAGGGAGTAGCACCATGTCAATCGGACTTTTTCATACCCGCCTGAATGTCAGTAGTCACCTATTGGGCGCACCGGTTTTAACCCTGGATCTGCTGGTAGATACCGTCAACAAGAAAGTCAGCGGAATGGCCAGCATTTATCAAAGTACCTACCCTCCACTCAACTTCCGTGCCCGTGTCTGGGGTAGTTACTCCGAGGCAAAACTGATTCCCGAGGCGGAAAGCCATATCCTCCTCTCCTTGGATGGCAGCCCTAGTGGCCCTTACAGCCAGATCGCCCAGACCTTCGACCTACGGGGCATTTTAGGTGGTGATTGGGCCAGCGGTTTTGCCGACTACAAGTACTTCGATCAGGATCACTGGACTACCGTAAGACACGCCGCCGTCAGCCAGGCCCCCTTGATTGAGCGCCCAGAGCATCCGCACCATGCGGTGCCGCTCTATGCCGTCGCGGTACAGCAAGCGCAAACCAGCGGTGACCTGGCGCAACTGAAGTCCGTGGTGAGCCAGGGTGAACAGCAATTGGCCAACAGTGGAGCCCTGCGCAGCGCGCTGGAGCAGCTGAACGCTGAAATCGCCCGCCTGGAGGCCCGCTAACCCCAGGCAGGTAAGCGCAAACCCATGTGGAAGCGGGCTTGCTCGCTCCCACATGGTCCGCGCTATTGACCAACAACAAAAGGTAAATCCGGTCGCGCCATTGACTCAAGGAAGGCGCGAACACTTCGATGGATTCGTGCCGCGCACGCGTTGGTGCGCAAGGATTTCCCATGTCAGACAGTCGCCCTGCCCGCTACCTCAGTGAAACCGACCTCAAACGCTACGTGCCGGTGCATGTGGTCTGGGAAATCACTCTGGCTTGCGATCTCAAATGCCTGCATTGCGGCTCACGCGCCGGCCATCGACGCCCCGATGAACTGAACACCCGGGAGTGCCTGGACGTCATCGATTCCCTGGCAGCACTCGGCACCCGCGAGATCACCCTGATCGGCGGCGAAGCGTATTTGCGCAAAGACTGGACCCAACTGATCCAGGCCATCCACGATCACGGTATGTATTGCGCCATACAAACCGGTGGCCGCAACCTGACGCCCGCGAAAATGCAGGCAGCGGTGGATGCCGGGCTCAATGGCGTCGGTGTGTCACTGGATGGACTGGCCCCACTGCATGACGCAGTGCGCAATGTTCCGGGCTCGTTCGACAAGGCGGTGGACACCCTGCGACGCGCCAAACAGTCCGGGCTTGCGGTGAGCGTCAACACACAAATCGGCGCGGCCACGTTGCCCGACCTGCCCGAGCTGATGGACCTGATCATCGACCTCGGCGCCACTCACTGGCAGATCCAGCTGACAGTCGCCATGGGCAATGCCGTCGATCACCCGGAGCTGCTGTTGCAGCCCTATCAACTGCTGGAAGTGATGCCGCTGCTGGCGCGCCTCTACCGTGAAGGGGTCGATCGCGGCCTGCTGATGAACGTGGGCAACAATATTGGTTACTACGGCCCTTACGAGCACATGTGGCGTGGTTTCGGCGACGAGCGCGTGCACTGGAGTGGCTGCGCCGCCGGCCAGACCGTGCTGGCGCTGGAAGCCGACGGCACGGTAAAGGGTTGCCCGTCAT
Source organism: Pseudomonas sp. Pseusp18 (assembly GCF_059506005.1). Classification (NCBI taxonomy): domain Bacteria; kingdom Pseudomonadati; phylum Pseudomonadota; class Gammaproteobacteria; order Pseudomonadales; family Pseudomonadaceae; genus Pseudomonas; species Pseudomonas sp. Pseusp18. Next base: position 2,182,796 of record NZ_CP169240.1, on the reverse strand, counting down.
TGGCAACGGTGGGGTTTTCGGGCGGCAACGTACGCAACATGAGCTTGCACGATATCTGGCACTACAGCGAAGGCATGCACTTTGGTCGCCTGCGGGGGGTCGACGACCTGTGGGGCTACTGCCGAAGCTGCTATTACAACGACGTCTGCCGTGGCGGCTGCACCTGGACCTCGCATTCCCTGCTCGGCAAACCCGGCAACAATCCCTACTGCCATTACCGCGCGCTGGACCTGCAAAAGCGCGGGTTGCGCGAGCGCATCGTCAAACTCGAGGACGCGGCAAAAACCTCCTTCGCCGTCGGACGTTTTGATCTGATTACCGAGCGCATCGATACCGGCGAGAAGGTGAACAGCGTCAGCGACAGCGGCCAGGTGATCAAACTGGCCTGGGCGAACCAGGGCCAGAAATCGCCGGACGAAGGACGTATTCCACCACAACTGGCGCTGTGTCGTGGATGCTTGCAGTACATCCATGCACACGAAGTGACGTGTCCCCACTGCGACGCCGATGTTGCCGCCGCGGAAGCCGTGCACCAGACAGACCGTGCCCGGCAACAAGCGATCATTAACACCCTGACCGGCCTGCTGGGGTTGCCGCAAAATACCTTGATGTAACGTTTATGCCGACACATCACCAGGGGAGCGACCTCGCAGATCGCTTCCCTGGCACATCGCCCGGCATGCGGATCTGCGCGTTGCGAAAAGGACGGTTACTGAGCCGTCGGGTGTTCGACGATCAGCGATTCGATGTTCATCTTTTTCGCCCGGGTCAGCGCCGCCGTTATTTCAGCTTGCCTGGCCTGCGCCTCGGCTTGCGAACCGAACGGCCCGACCAGAATACGAACCTTTCCATTTTCCTTCACGACGTTGGGAACGAAGCTGTGCTCAATCAACCAACCACTCAGGTCACTGACCGCCTGGGGTGTCTCGCCACGCACTTCGACGTCCCACTGCGGGCCCGTTACCGCCGCGGGGACGGAGGCGACTGCCGGTTGCGGCTTTTGAGCGTCAACCCCTTTATCCTCACCGCATCCGGCCAGCGTCAGTACCGCGATTACCAAGACCATTTTGCGCACAACGCTTTCCTCCGAATGCTTAAAGCGGCGATTTTAACATCCATGGATCCATCCCGAGTGCCGCAAAATGGGCTCAAAACAACGAGAATGATGGTGGCGGCCTCTGTATAGTTACACCTTGGGAATTAATGCAGCATCTGCGCGTCAGAAAGAGGCACCCAAACCGTGAAACTTCGCACTAATCTATATCTAATACCGACCTCTGCACTGTCCGAACCAGGTGCCCTACAAAGCAATCAAGGAGAAAACCATGCTGATACTCACCCGCAAAGTCGGTGAAAGCATAAACATCGGTGATGACATTACGATCACCATTCTGGGCGTTAGCGGCCAGCAAGTCAGGATTGGCATCAACGCCCCGAAAGACGTTGCGGTGCATCGCGAAGAAATTTATCAACGCATCCAGGCTGGCCTGACCGCCCCGGACAAGCCGCAAACACCCTGAATCCTGCTGCAGTCAGTAGCCAGCCCATTCTGCCTCGAGTAACGGCTGGCTAAGATTCAAGTGCCGCATCGTTCTGCGCTCCGTCTCTCTTTGCGATGCCATCGCAACACGGAGCCGATACTACTGCCCTGGCTCCTGCCATGACTGTCAGACGTTTCGGATTTGCAGCGAGAAAGAGCGCTCCTCCCCTGCCCGGTTAGCCAAACGTCACACCACGCGCCATGCCCGTAGCCGCCACGACCATCAGCACCAGCAACAGCGCCTCGATATGACTGATACGGGCAAACAGCGTTGCGCGCCCGGTATCGATAGCCGCGCCGCGCCCCAGCGCAATCCGCCATTTGATCAGCGTCACCATCGGTGCAATCTCAAGCAACAGGATGAACACCAAGAGCGTCATCTTGAGATGAAACAGGGGTTGGTGAAGATAGTAGTCAGTGCCTTTTTCGTACCCGCCAAAGGCTCGTAGCCCACCCGTGATCAGCAGAGTGACTGCAGAGATCCCCCACAGATTATCTGCAATCAAAACACGGCGAGCGTCCCCTGCCCCGGCACTCAGACGACGTAACGCCGTACCGCGGGTCAGTACAGCCCAAAAACCCAGACCAAAGGCCAAGAGGTGAACCGCCGCCAGAAACCAGTGAGCCAGCATCGACATACTCCCATCAGGACAAAGTTGAATCAGCCTTACAGTAGTAGTCCATCGCGTGGGATTTGCTCACGCATGTAGCTGGGCTGATCTCCCGCACCTCGCCATCGGGCAAATTGCAGGCGAAAAAAAACCGGGTTCCTGATGGATACCCGGTTTTTGAGAGTTCTGGACTTAATCCAGTCGTTTTGAAATCGAAGTGCGAGCGCTGCTCAACCCTTTCGTGTTGTGATCACCAGGCGTAGTGGCCGAAATGGCAGAGGCCTTGGCAATTCCTCGCGTGTCCCTGGAATGCGCAATGCCCGAAGTGACTGCGCCATGGCCACGGTCACTGTTACGTTCGCTACCAAAGTGGTTGCCATTGACGCCATGATCTCGAACGGCTTTGCCGGCGTGATCGCTGCTCAAGCCTGCGCCACGGCCGACATGGGCGCTACTCAAGCCTGCACCACGGCCGACGTGGGCGCCACTCAAGCCTGCGCCACGGCCGACGTGGTCGCTGCTCAAGCCGGCGCCACGGCCGACATGGGTGCCACTCAAGCCTGCACCAAGGCCGACATGGTCGCTACTCAAGCCTGCGCCACGGCCATTGCTACTGACGCCGCCGGAATGGCCGGAACCGCCGTTGCCACCATGACCACCGCCGTTACCGCCGCCATTGCCACCACCGTTACCACCGCCGCCACCACCTCCATTGCCACCATCCTTCGCGTAGGCGGAGCTCATGATGGACAGTTCAGCGGGCAATAACGGGGCGGCTGCAAGCATCATCACGCAGGACATGACGGCAACAAAACTCTTGTTTTTTAATAGCATGGTGAGGTTCCGTGGAGGTTGATATTGCACGGAATAATTGACCGTCTCCCCCCCACACAGTTCAAAGGCCGGCGACCAGCGGGCAAGCAATGTGCAGTGATCGAACCGGCACACTGCTTCCCGCGATGTTGCTGGTCGTTATGCGGCAAGGGCGCGATTGAAATTTATCGCCCTCACATCAATCGAATGCGCCATTGAGCACCTCGTAGATGATCCCGGTAGCGATGGCCACCAAAATCAAGTCAGTGCCAGCCTGCTGCCACTCATAGCCATCGTAGTGGGGAAGCTGGCCGAGCAGACGGCCATCGAGCTTTTTGGCGATCCCCGGCGGCAGAGGTTTACCGCGCGCAAGGTTTTTCTGAATACCGGGTGGCAAGGCGGGACCGGGGCTCCAGTAGTCGCGATAACCACCCACGATGCCAAGGACGCTACCGTGGTTGATGCTCGGGCCGTGACTCCAATCGTCCCCCCCTGAACCTTTCCCTTTGTTTCCATGGCCGGAGTTGCCATGGTCCTGGTTGTATTGTGGATTTCCCTTGCCACCTCCCTGGCCTTTCCCGTTTCCCGGGTCGGCCAATGCAGTCACTGAACCGGACACCAAGGCAAGACACGTCATAGCGGCGATCAACGAGCGAGATCTAAACATATCCGTTCTCTCCGAAAGGGGATGCCCCCTGAAGAATGTAGACGGCTATGGCGGTATTAGTTCAGCAACAGTATTTACTGGAAGTAAGGCGCCGAGTTGGCGTTTTTGAGGATTTTGCAAAAGCCAGGTAAATCGCAGACAACAAAAAAGGGCCCACCTTTCGGTGGGCCCTTCCAGACCGCCCAGCAGAGCGGATTTTGTTTGGTAGGCGCGATTGGACTCGAACCAACGACCCCCACCATGTCAAGGTGGTGCTCTAACCAACTGAGCTACGTGCCTGCTGTGAGGCGGCATTCTACGGAATTCCGGAGGGGTGTCAACACCTTTTTTTCACCTAACCCTATGAATATGCAAAATATTTAATTTCGCTGTGGCAAAGAAGATTTTCCGGTGGCTGGCGGTCGATTTTTAACTCGGGTAGGATCAATGCACTCGTAAAATATATTAAACAGAGGCTGCAGGATGGCGAACACTCCCTACCCAGAGTCCTATTACGCCGCGTCGGCCAATGCGGCGCCAGCGCGCCCGGCCTTGCAGGATGATGTAGAGACTGATGTCTGTGTAATCGGCGCCGGTTACACCGGCCTGTCCTCTGCCCTGTTCCTGCTGGAAAACGGTTTCAAGGTTACGGTGCTGGAAGCCGCCAAGGTCGGCTTCGGTGCGTCGGGACGCAACGGTGGCCAGATCGTTAACAGCTACAGCCGTGATATCGATGTGATTGAGCGCAGCGTCGGCCCCAAGCAAGCTCAGTTGCTAGGGCAGATGGCGTTCGAAGGTGGGCGGATCATTCGTGAGCGAGTGGCCAAATATAATATCCAGTGCGACCTGAAGGATGGCGGTGTGTTCGCCGCCATTACCGACAAGCAGATGGGCCATCTGGAGTCTCAGAAGCGCCTGTGGGAGCGTTTCGGTCACACGCAGCTTGAGCTGTTGGATCAGCGTCGCATCCGCGAGGTAGTGGCTTGCGATCAATATGTCGGCGGCATGCTCGATATGAGTGGCGGGCATATTCATCCACTCAATCTTGCCTTGGGCGAAGCAGCAGCCGTGGAGTCGTTGGGCGGCACTATTTACGAGCAATCGCCGGCAGTGCGCATCGAGCGCGGTGCCAACCCGGTGGTGCATACGCCTCAGGGCAAGGTAAGGGCCAGGTTCATCATCGTCGCCGGCAACGCGTACATCGGTAATCTGGTGCCGGAGCTGGCGGCCAAGTCGATGCCCTGCGGGACTCAAGTGATCACCACCGAACCCTTGGGCGATGAATTGGCCAAGCGCCTGCTGCCTCAGGACTACTGCGTCGAAGACTGTAACTACCTGCTCGACTACTACCGCCTGAGCGCCGACAAACGCCTGATATTTGGTGGCGGCGTGGTGTATGGCGCGCGGGACCCGGCGAACATCGAGGCGATCATTCGACCGAAGATGCTCAAGGCCTTCCCGCAACTCAAGGACGTGAAAATCGATTACGCCTGGACCGGCAACTTCCTGCTGACCCTGTCGCGTCTTCCCCAGGTCGGGCGCCTGGGCGACAACATCTACTACTCCCAGGGCTGCAGTGGCCACGGCGTGACGTATACGCACCTGGCGGGCAAGGTACTGGCCGAAGCATTGCGTGGTCAGGCTGAACGCTTCGACGCCTTCGCCGACCTGCCCCACTACCCGTTCCCCGGCGGGCAGTTGCTGCGTACGCCGTTCGCGGCGTTGGGCGCCTGGTATTACGGATTGCGGGACAAGCTCGGGGTCTGATCGACCGACTCAGGAGCGGCGACTTCTTGTAGCGAAGTCGCCGTCGAAGCCCAACAGATTTCAGTGGCGCGCAAAGTGACTCGGCCGTTGTAGCGCCGAGGCTGGATGCAGAAGGATCAGAGCGCAAAGGCGCGAAAGAAGAAAAAGCCAAATCGCAGACACAAAAAACCCCGGTCTTTCGACCAGGGTCTTTGCTATCGACTCGAAGATTGCCAACGGCCTTCTTCGTAGCTCCAAGGCGTTCAGTGGGCCTTGAGGCAGATATGGCGCAGCGGACGGGACTCGAACCCGCGACCCCCGGCGTGACAGGCCGGTATTCTAACCGACTGAACTACCGCTGCGTATCGCTTTGAGCTGACGCTCAAGTAACTCGTCTGATTGAAGCTTCGAGACTTTTCAATCTCGCTTTTCAATCTCGAACCAGGGCAAACCTGACTCGGAAAATATGGCGCAGCGGACGGGACTCGAACCCGCGACCCCCGGCGTGACAGGCCGGTATTCTAACCGACTGAACTACCGCTGCGCGTCGGTGGAGGCTTTTCAGCTTCCCTCTTGTTTACACAAGAGTCTCAAGAGTTGGTGGGTGATGACGGGATCGAACCGCCGACATTCTGCTTGTAAGGCAGACGCTCTCCCAGCTGAGCTAATCACCCTTTGCATCTCTGAGGCCGCGAAATTTACGCAGGTACCGAAGCTAAGTCAATACCCCGCTTGAAGTTTTTCTAAAAAAGACAAAATCGTGTCATTCCGGACTAGGCCGACAACCGTCAGACCGCTTTCGCGAGCACGCTCGCCCCCACAGTGGACCGCGCCTCTTCAGACAACAGGTTTTCTAATGTGGGAGCGACCCGACTCTCGGCGGCGAGCCGACGATGATGGCAACACATTCAACATCAATGCCGGGGACGGCGCCCCTGCCCTGTTACTCGCTGTAAATCATCTTCTTGGTCATGCCACCATCGACCACAAACTCCTGGCCCGTGACGAAACCAGCGTTCTTCGACAGCAACCAGGCCACCATCGCCGCCACGTCTTCGACGGTCCCTACCCTGCCCGCCGGATGCTGCGCATGATCGGCGTCGGTCAGCGGTTCGGCGCGCCGTGCCGCTGGATCTCGTGCATCGATCCAGCCGGGGCTGACCGCGTTGACGCGAATCTCTGGCCCAAGACTGATAGCCAGGGCGTGAGTCAGGGCCAACAGACCGCCCTTGCTCGCCGCGTAAGCCTCTGTGTCGGGCTCCGACTGCGCAGCACGGGTCGAGGCCAGGTTGACGATGGCGCCGCTGTGAGCGCGCAGGTACGGCGCACAGTGCTTGGCCAACAGCATCGGCCCACTGAGGTTCACCGCCAGCACTCGGTTCCAGTAGGCCAGGTCAAGGCTTTCCAGGGTGATGTTGTGCGGATCGGCCACTGCCGCATTGCACACCAGCGCATCCAGACGCCCGAACTGCCCCAGCACCTCGGCCACACCCAGCGCCACCTGTGCTTCATTCGCGACGTCCATGGCGATGAACCAGGCGTTTTCGCCGAGCACCTTCGCCACTTTCGAACCACGATCGCGATCCAGATCGGTCAGCACCACCTGCCAGCCTTCGCTGATCAGCCAGGCCGCAATGCCCAGGCCAATGCCGCGCGCGGCACCGGTGACCAGCGCGACGCGGCCATGGGTGCCCGTGGTCGGCGTCGACAACTCGATCACAAGGCAGCCAACCCGCGCGCCAGATCGGCTTGCAGGTCTGCCACGTCTTCCAGACCGACCGCAATGCGAATCAGGCTGTCACGGATCCCCGCAGCTTCACGCTCTTGCGGCGCCAGACGGCCGTGAGAGGTGGTGCTCGGGTGCGTGATGGTGGTTTTGCTGTCGCCCAGGTTGGCGGTGATGGAAATCAGGCGAGTCGCATCGATAAAGCGCCAGGCGCCCTCTTTGCCGCCTTTGACCTCGAAACTCACGACTGCACCGAAACCCTTCTGCTGACGCTGGGCCAGTTCGTGCTGCGGATGGCTCTTGAGTCCGGCGTAATGGACTTTCTCGATGCCGTCCTGCTGCTCCAGCCACTCAGCCAGTTGCTGGGCATTGGCGCAATGCGCCTTCATGCGCAGGCTCAGCGTTTCCAGGCCCTTGAGGAAAATCCAGGCATTGAACGGACTCAGGGTCGGCCCGGCAGTGCGCAGGAAACCGACGACTTCTTTCATCTGCTCGCTGCGACCCGCCACGACACCGCCCATGCAACGACCCTGGCCGTCGATGAACTTGGTCGCCGAGTGCACGACAATGTCCGCGCCCAGCTTCAGTGGCTGCTGCAGTGCAGGCGTGCAGAAGCAGTTGTCGACCACCAGCATCGCGCCCTTGGCGTGAGCGATTTCCGACAGCGCGGTGATATCCACCAGCTCGGCCAGCGGGTTGGACGGCGATTCTACAAAGAGCAGTTTGGTGTTGGCCTTGATCGCCGCATCCCAGCCGGACAAGTCCGCCAGCGCTACGTAATCGACTTCGATGCCAAAGCGCTTGAAGTATTTCTCGAACAGACTGATGGTCGAGCCGAACACGCTGCGTGATACCAGCACGTGATCGCCGGCACTGCACAGGCTCATTACCACCGCCATGATCGCGGCCATGCCAGTCGCCGTAGCCACCGCTTGCTCGGCGCTTTCCAGCGCGGCAATGCGCTCTTCGAACGCGCGCACGGTCGGGTTGGTGTAGCGCGAGTAAACGTTACCCGGCACTTCACCGGCAAAACGCGCAGCCGCGTCGGCGGCGGTACGGAATACGTAGCTGGAAGTGAAGAACATCGGATCACCGTGCTCGCCTTCCGGCGTGCGGTGCTGACCGGCGCGTACGGCCAGGGTATCGAACGCTACGCCTTCGAGGTCGCTGTCCAGCCGACCGGCATCCCAATCCTGACTCATGCTGTCACTCCTTTCCCTATTCTCGTAAATTAAAAGCCAGATACAAAACCGGCCCCTCAGGGCCGGTAGTTACTCAGTTGTTGTACAGATCAATGATCGCACTGACTGCCTGGGTCTTGACCTTGGAGGCATCGTTACGCGCCTGCTCGATCTTGTTCAGGTAAGCCTCGTCGACGTCGCCGGTGACGTACTGGCCGTCGAACACCGCGCAATCGAACTTGTCGATCTTGATCTTGCCGCCACCGACCGCTTCGATCAAGTCAGGCAGGTCTTGATAGATCAACCAGTCAGCACCGATCAGGTCGGCCACGTCCTGAGTCGAACGGTTGTGGGCGATCAGCTCGTGAGCGCTCGGCATGTCGATGCCGTAGACGTTCGGGTAACGCACGGCCGGGGCCGCCGAGCAGAAATAGACGTTTTTGGCGCCGGCTTCGCGAGCCATCTGGATGATCTGCTTGCAGGTGGTGCCGCGAACGATGGAGTCGTCCACCAGCATCACGTTCTTGCCGCGGAATTCCAGTTCGATGGCGTTGAGCTTCTGGCGTACGGATTTTTTCCGCGCAGCCTGACCCGGCATGATGAAGGTCCGACCGATGTAGCGGTTCTTCACGAAGCCTTCGCGGAACTTGACGCCCAAGTGGTTCGCCAGCTCCAGGGCCGCGGTGCGGCTGGTGTCCGGAATCGGGATGACCACGTCGATGTCGTGGTCCGGACGCTCGCGCAGGATTTTCTCGGCGAGCTTCTCACCCATGCGCAGACGGGCCTTGTAAACCGAAACGCCGTCGATGATCGAGTCCGGACGTGCCAGGTAGACGTGTTCGAAGATGCACGGGGTCAGCGACGGGTTGGTCGCGCACTGACGGGTGTGCAGCTTGCCGTCTTCAGTAATGTAGACCGCTTCGCCCGGTGCCAGGTCGCGAATCAGGGTGAAACCGAGCACGTCCAGCGAAACGCTTTCGGAGGCGATCATGTACTCGACGCCTTCATCGGTGTGACGCTGACCGAAAACGATTGGGCGGATGCCGTGCGGATCGCGGAAACCGACGATGCCATAACCGGTCACCATCGCCACGACCGCGTAACCACCGACGCAACGGTTGTGCACGTCGGTGACGGCCGCGAACACGTCTTCTTCAGTCGGCTGCAACTTGCCACGCTGGGCCAGCTCGTGTGCGAACACGTTGAGCAGCACTTCCGAATCGGAGTTGGTGTTGACGTGGCGCAGGTCAGATTCGTAAATCTCCTTGGCCAGTTGTTCAACGTTGGTCAGGTTACCGTTGTGCGCCAGGGTGATGCCGTACGGCGAGTTGACGTAAAACGGTTGAGCTTCGGCCGAGGTCGAGCTGCCCGCGGTCGGATAACGCACATGGCCAATGCCCATGTGGCCGACCAGGCGCTGCATGTGACGCTGATGGAACACGTCACGCACCAGGCCATTGTCCTTGCGCAGGAATAACCGGCCATCGTGGCTGGTCACGATACCGGCAGCGTCCTGGCCGCGGTGCTGGAGGACGGTTAGCGCGTCATACAGCGCCTGATTGACGTTCGACTTACCGACGATACCGACGATGCCACACATGCGACGCAACCCCTACTTAATGGATCTGAACTGAACACAACTCACTGAGGCGTTTTGGCCGTCGGCAAGAGGTGCTCCTTGAACGGAATATCAGCGGGTACGCTGATTCCGCTGGCAAGCCACTGACTGCTCCACCCGAGGATCAGGTTTTTGGACCAGTCTGCGACCAATAGAAATTTTGGCACGAGCTGCGACTCTTTCCACCACTCGTCCTGCTGTACCGGCCCCAGGCTCAACAGCCCGACCGCCACGACCACCAGCAACACGCCACGCGCCCCGCCGAAAGCCATGCCGAGGAATCGATCGGTCCCGGATAGCCCGGTGACGCGAACCAACTCGCCGATAAGATAATTGATCATTGCGCCTACGATTAAAGTGGCGACAAACATGATGGCACAGCCCGTGATAACACGAGCCGACGGCGTAGCAATGTATCCGCCCAGGTACTCGGACAATGAACCACCGAACATCCAGGCAACGACTCCTGCGATGATCCAGGTCAGCAGCGAGAGTGCTTCCTTGACGAAGCCGCGGCTCAGACTGATCAAAGCGGAGATGGCGATGATTGCAACGATCGCCCAGTCAACCCAGGTAAATGGCACAGTGCAGCCTACAGACAGATGAGGCGGCGCATTTTAGCAGAGCCCATGGCTGTCGGTAAGCTGAGATTATCAGTGCTTTTCAAATCGGGGCGATAGATTTAGCCGCGCTCAGGCTGGAAACGCACCACAAAACCCTTGAGGTTCTGCTGGCGACTCAATAAATCACGCAGACGATCGGCTTCCGCACGCTCGATCAGCGGCCCGACGAACACCCGATTTTTGCCATCGGAGGAACGGATATAGGCGTTATAGCCCTGGCTGCGCAGGGTTTTCTGCAGACTTTCAGCGCTCTCACGGCTCGCCAGGCTGGCCAGTTGCACCGACCAGCTGACCGACAGGCCATTGGCATCGACGCGACTTGGAGTAGCGATCGGCTTGGTCGGTGCAACCGCGATTGGCTGGGCAGGTGCAGGCACAGGCTTGGCAACTGGCGCTGCTGGCGGCGCGACTGGCTTGGCAGCCGGCGGCGCTGGCGCTACGGGAGCCGTTGGCGCAATCGGTGCCGACGGCGCTTGCTGCTCGGCAATTTCGTCGTCGCTTGGCACAGGCTCTTGCGGCAATGCCTGCGGTTCAGGCACCGCCACCGGCTCGATCTGCACTTGCGGCACTGCGGGGGCATGCGGCGCAGCAGGCGCGTCGACCCTTACCTGGCGCTGTTCGTCCTGACGGGAAAACAGCATCGGCAAGAAAATCACCGCCAGCGCCACCAGCACCAAGGCACCGACCATGCGCTGCTTGTACGCCTTATCCAGCAAAGCCATTTGCCGCTTCCTCCGTGGAGTGCCGGGCCAGCCACTCAAGGGCCTCGGCGACACAATAAAATGATCCGAATAACAGAATCTCGTCGTCGCTCGTCGCCTGCGCGCACTGCCCTTCCAGGGCAGCGGCCACGCTGTCATAGGACGTAACCGAGGCGCCAAGGTTCTGCAACGCCGCGTGCAACTGAGCTACCGGCCGTGCCCGCGGCGAATCCAGCGGCGCGACGGCCCAATGCTGGACACTAGCATTCAATTCATCGACAACACCATCCAGGTCCTTGTCCGCCAACAACCCGAACACCGCCAGACGCTTGCCGGCCGGCGGTCGACTGGCCAGACGCCGAGCCAGATATTCTGCCGCGTGAGGGTTGTGCCCCACGTCCAGCAGCAGATTCAGACGCTTGCCCTGCCAGTCGAACTGCCGACGATCAAGACGACCGACGATCCGCGTCGCTTTCAACGCTTCAATAATCTGCGCATCCACCCAAGGCAAACCGAGCAGAAGGTAAGCCTGCAACGCCAGTGCAGCGTTTTCCATCGGCAGATCGAGCAATGGCAGATCGTGCAATTCGACCGCACGCCCTTGGGCGTCAATGCCGCGCCATTGCCAGTTGTGATCGGTGATACCGAGGTCGAAATCGCGCCCACGCAGGAAAAACGGGCAATTGAGCTCGCGCGCCTTATCCAGCAGAGGTTGAGGAGGATTCAGATCGCCGCACAGTGCAGGCGCGCCCTGGCGAAAGATTCCGGCCTTTTCGAAGGCCACGGATTCGCGGGTATCACCCAGGTAATCCGCATGGTCGACACCAATGCTGGTGACGAGCGCTATATCGGCATCCACCACGTTGACTGTGTCCAGGCGCCCGCCCAGGCCGACTTCCAGCACCACTGCATCGAGACCGGCCTGTTGAAACAGCCAGAACGCCGCCAGGGTGCCCATTTCGAAGTAAGTCAGGGATGTTTCGCCGCGACCCGCCTCGACCGCGGCAAAGGCTTCGCACAGCTGCGCGTCAGTGGCTTCGACGCCATTGACCTGCACCCGCTCGTTGTAACGCAGCAGGTGCGGAGAATTGTAGACACCCACGTTCAGGCCCTGCGACCGCAGCAATGAAGCCACGAAGGCGCAGGTAGACCCTTTGCCGTTGGTGCCGGTGACCGTGATCACCCGAGGCGCCGGCTTGCCCAGCCCCATGCGGGACGCTACCTGTTGCGAACGCTCCAACCCCATGTCGATGGCCGAAGGATGCAACTGTTCAAGGTAGGCGAGCCACTCGCCAAGGGTGCGCTCGATCATAGGTTCGCAGGTACCGGTGGGACCACGATCGGCTCGACTGGAGCGGCGACGAATTTAGGTGTCGGCTTGCCGGTCAGTTGTGCCAGCAGGTTGCCCAGACGTGGACGCAGTTCCTGACGAGGGATGATCATGTCGATCGCGCCGTGCTCCAGCAGGAACTCGCTGCGCTGGAAGCCTTCCGGCAGTTTTTCACGAACGGTTTGCTCGATCACGCGCGGGCCGGCGAAACCGATCAGGGCTTTCGGTTCACCGACGATCACGTCGCCGAGCATTGCCAGACTGGCGGAAACACCACCGTAGACTGGGTCGGTCAGCACCGAGATGAACGGAATGCCTTCTTCGCGCAGACGTGCCAGCACCGCGGAGGTCTTGGCCATTTGCATCAGGGAGATCAGCGCTTCCTGCATCCGTGCACCGCCGGAAGCGGAGAAGCAGATCATCGGGCAACGGTTTTCCAGGGCGTAGTTGGCGGCGCGCACAAAGCGCTCACCGACGATGGCACCCATCGAGCCACCCATGAAGGAGAATTCGAAAGCCGACACCACGACCGGCATGCCCAGCAAGGTGCCGCTCATGGAGATCAGTGCGTCTTTTTCGCCGGTCTGCTTTTGCGCAGCGGTCAGGCGATCCTTGTACTTCTTGCCGTCACGGAATTTCAGACGGTCAACCGGCTCCAGGTCCGCGCCCAGTTCGGCACGACCTTCAGCGTCGAGGAAGATGTCGATGCGCGCACGTGCGCCGATACGCATGTGGTGGTTGCACTTGGGGCAAACGTCCAGGGTCTTTTCCAGCTCCGGACGATACAACACCGCCTCGCAAGACGGGCATTTGTGCCACAGACCTTCAGGCACCGAGCTCTTCTTGACCTCGGAACGCATGATCGAAGGGATCAGTTTGTCTACTAACCAGTTGCTCATGCTTTCTTTCTCCAGTACCGGCGGCCCGAACGCTCTGGTTCGCAGCCCCGCGTATGCCCTTGAGCTAAATTCATGTGTGTAGCGATGATCGATGGATTGCCGGGTCAGCGAGACGCGACCTGCGTACAACCCAAAAATTCTCAGCCATGCCTGCTTTGTGCAGGTGCACCTCTTTTGTACAGAGCAGTGGACGGCGGCAGTCTGCCAGCCGTCACATCAACGTAGGAGCTGTCGAGTGAAACGAGGCTGCGATCTTTAGGATCAAAAGATCGCAGCCTCGTTTCACTCGACAGCTCCTACGCAGCTCCTACAACCGCTTTGATGAATGCCTGAATCTTTGCGTGATCCTTGATGCCCTTGCTCGCCTCTACCCCTCCGCTGACGTCCACCGCGTAAGGCCTAACCCGGGCGATCGCCTCGGCGACGTTATCTGGCGTCAAGCCGCCCGCCAGGATGATCGGCTTGCTCAAGCCTTGCGGTATCAGTGACCAGTCGAAGGCTTCACCGGTTCCACCGGGAACACCTTCGACATAGGCGTCGAGCAAAATACCGCTGGCACTTGGGTATGCGTCACAAGCCGCCGCGATGTCATCACCGGCCTTGACCCGCAATGCCTTGATGTACGGCCGGTGCCAGCCTTCGCAATCAGCGGCGGTTTCGTCGCCATGGAACTGCAACAGGTCCAGTGGCACGGCGTCGAGGATTTCCCCCAACTCGCAACGACTGGCGTTGACGAACAAACCCACGGTGGTCACGAACGGCGGCAAGGCCTTGATGATCGCCCTCGCCTGCTGGAACGTCACGGCCCGCGGGCTTTTGGCGTAGAACACAAATCCGATGGCATCGGCCCCGGCCTCAACCGCCGCCAACGCATCCTCTATGCGGGTAATCCCACAAATCTTGCTGCGAACGGCCGACATGTCGATAGAACCTCAGGGCAATTGCGGGAAAGTCCCGGATGGTATCAAAAGCGTTCGAAGGCGTCAGCCGTCAAGTTCCGAGAAGCCGGTGAGGAAGTGCGGGCCGATGTAACGCTCGGGCAATTCGAACTCGTCGCGATACTCGACCTGCACCAGATACAGGCCAAACGGATGGGCCGTCACCCCGCCGGAACGACGAACGCGACTCTCCAGCACCTCTTTCATCCACTCCACGGGACGCTCGCCAGCACCGATGGTCATCAAGACGCCTGCGATGTTGCGCACCATGTGGTGCAGGAACGCGCTGGCACGGATATCCAGCACGATCATTTTGCCATGGCGGGTAACGCGCAGGTGATGCAGCTCCTTGATCGGCGACTTGGCCTGGCACTGGCCGGCGCGGAAAGCGCTGAAGTCGTGGGTGCCGACCAGGTACTGAGCGGCCTCGGACATGCGCTCGACGTCCAGCGGGCGGTGGTTCCAGGTGATTTCTTCGTTCAGGTGCGCCGGGCGGATCTGATCGTTGTAGATCACGTAGCGATAGCGCCGGGCGATGGCTTTGAACCGCGCATGGAAATGCGCCGGCATGACCTTGGCCCAGCTGACGCTGATGTCGTGCGGCAAGTTGATGTTGGCACCCATGACCCAGGCCTTCATCGAGCGCTCGACCTGGGTGTCGAAATGCACCACTTGGCCGCAAGCATGCACACCGGCGTCGGTGCGCCCGGCGCAATGCAGCGACACGGGTGAGTCGGCGACTTTGGACAAAGCCTTTTCAAGAAGCTCCTGCACCGTGTCCACACCGGAGGCCTGACGTTGCCAGCCGCGATAACGCGAACCTTTGTACTCAACGCCCAACGCGATCCGGAAAAAGCCGTCGGCCGCCATTTCGGCGGCCGGATTATCTATATTTGCCAAGGGGTGACAGCCTACTGATCTACGCAAAGGCAGGCATTATAAGGCCGCCGGACCGGGATGCCAGCGTAACTGTGACACGGCGTTGAATGTACCAACCCCATCGCATCCCCCAAACAAAAACGGCAGCCTTGACGGGCTGCCGTTTTGTTTACGCCTTACCGACGATTCACGCCAGACGCGAGAGCATTTCCTTGGCTTCGCTCTTCTGCCCCGCATCGCCCTCGGTCACCACCTCATTGAGGATGTCCCGAGCGCCGTCGTTGTCGCCCATGTCGATGTAGGCCTGGGCCAGGTCGAGTTTAGTGGCGACTTCGTCGGTGCCAGAGAGGAAATCGAGCTCATCGTCCGCAGAGGCAAAAGCGTCTTCTTCGGTGAAGCTCGGCTCGCCAAGGCTCTGGGACAAACGATCCAGCTCGGCATTGACGTCGTTGAGTTCGTTTTCAAAGGCGTCAGGCTTATCCGGGGTGGCGTCCATTTCATCGGCCAGCGACAGATCGAAGTCAGCCGGCAACTCCAGGTCGTCGAGCGGCGCCTCAGTCGCGACCGGCGCTTCAGTGACAGTCGGCACTTCAGCGGCAGGCAAGTCCTTGAGGTCGTCATCCAGACTCAGCAGGAAGTCGTCTTCAGCCAGGGTTTCTGGCGAAGCATCGCCACCCAGGTCCATGTCCAGGTCGAAGTCCGACAGATCGTCGAGGCTTTCCTTGATTTCAGTCTGTTGTTGCAACACCGACTCAAAGCTCAGGTCGTCGTCCAGCGGAAACTCGTCCAGCTCAGCCAGAGACTCTGGTTCTGGCTCAGGCTGTGGTTGCGGTGCTGGCTCGACTGCAACCGCAGGCGTGATCGGAGTAGCCGCTTCCAGATCGTCGAGACTCAGATCGAAAGCACTGTCAAAGTCAGCCAGTGCCGGTTCCGGGGCTTGCGGCTCGTCCAGCAGCAGCTCCTTGACGTACTGCGCGTCCAGCTCGGCGGCGACAGCCGCGGCGGCCAGACCACCCACCGCCGCAACCACCATGGCCGGGAAACGGCTTTTCAGCTGTTCGACCCGGGCGAAGTTGTCGCCGTTGGCCACCAGTTGACGCTCCTGAGCGACGAACGCATCGCGATCGCCCTGCTGACCGTAGACTTCCATCAGCTTCAGGCGCAGGTCGCTGCGTTGCGGCTCTTGCTTGATAGCGTCTTCCAGCAACGCGGCAGCCTGATTCAGGCGACCGGCCGCGATGTGCGACTGTGCCTGGGCCAAGACGTCGTCAGAGCGTTCGGCGGCAGGCGCAACCAACGGTGCAGCGATCGGTGGCGTCACCACAACCGGGGCAATCACTGGTGCAGGTGCAGGCGTTGGTGCGGTCGCGAGTTTCACGCTTGGCGGTGGAACTTCCAGACCTTCGAAGCTGCTTTCCGGCAGGTCGAGGTCGGCGGAGAACTCTTGCTCCTCAGCCAAGGCACGGGCCATGCGCAGATGTTTTTCTGCTTCTTGCTGAGCTTTGCGGCGACGAGCCAGCAACAGCAGCAAGAGCAGCAGAACCACCGCACCGCCACCCACCAGACCCAGCAGGATCGGGTTGGTCAGCAGTTCGTTGAATTTCTGCTCGTCGGACGCCACAGGCGTCGGCTCGACGACTGGCGCCGGAACGACTTCCGGTGCAGCAGCCTCTGGCGCAGGAGCCGCCGGAGCCGGGTCCGCAGGCGTTGCCGCAGGATTGGCCGCAAGTTCCGCCGACATCGCCGGAGCGGTCGTAGCCGCCGGTGCGCCCGCGCCGCCTTCGGCTTGCAGCTTGGCCAACTGATTATTCTTCAGTTCGATCAGGCGCTGCAGCTTGTCCAGCTGGCTTTGCAGGTCGTTCATGCGGCTTTTCAGTTCAGCGTTGTCACGGCGAGCCGTGTCGAGGCTTTCCTGGGTCACGGCCAGCTTGTTGCTCAAGGCTTTCGCGTCACCGGCAGCACCTTTGCCACGGCCCTTGCCGGTGTCGGCAGAGACCAGGCTCAGCTTGTCCGTGGCGACTTGCGACGAAGCGCCGTCACCGCGAGCACGCTTGGTGGCATCGAGTTGCTGCTGCCCGCTTCCGGGCTTCGCCACATAGCGACGACCGTGGCGCCATGCAGAGTTCTGCGCCGCGACTTCAGCGATGGCCTTGGGTTGCGGCAGGCTGGCGCTTTGCACCTGATCCGGCAGACGCAGCACCTGGCCGGTTTTCAGCCGATTGATGTTGCCGTCGATAAAGGCATCCGGGTTCAGCGCCTGGATGGCCAGCATGGTTTGCT
Organism: Pseudomonas sp. Pseusp18; assembly: GCF_059506005.1. Taxonomy (NCBI): domain Bacteria; kingdom Pseudomonadati; phylum Pseudomonadota; class Gammaproteobacteria; order Pseudomonadales; family Pseudomonadaceae; genus Pseudomonas; species Pseudomonas sp. Pseusp18. The sequence goes on along the minus strand of NZ_CP169240.1, from coordinate 2,165,265 downwards.
GGATCGATCCACCGCTACGCGCCTTCGCGGCGATTTCCCATAGGGTATCGCGCGACGTGGTGGTGTATTGCGTCGATTTGGTCGCGCCGGTGACTGGCGCGGTCACCGCCTGGGCTGGCGCCGGTTGCGCGGCGGCATCGGCGGTTTGCGGCGAGAATTTGGACGGATCGAGCAGCACGCTGTAATCACGCAGCAAACGACCGCTTGGCCACATCACCTGAACCAGGAATTTCACCATCGGTTCGGACAACGGTTTGCTGGAGGTGATGCGCAGGATGCTTTTGCCGCTGGCGTTAAGCACCGGCGTGAAAGTCAGGTCGTTGAGGAACGCCTGACGGTCGACACCAGCCTTGGCGAAATCTTCGGGCGAGGCCAGGCTCGGCACCACTTCGGCAGCCGTGAGGTCCTTGACGTCGAGCAACTCGATTTCTGCTACCAGAGGCTGGTTCAGCGTCGATTTCAGGGTCAATTCCCCAAGCCCGAGGGCATGCGCCATACCGGAGGACAGCGCCGAGGCGGCCGCTATTGCTAACACCAGTTTGCGAACTTGAACCATAGCCTCATCCTTTGTTTGAACATTCCTCGGCCAGCGAGAAGGTGTTGATTGCCGCTGCCGTAAGGCGTTGCGCGCGACGGCGAAGGGTCGTCGCGCGCGATCGTTTCATTCATGCGACGAAAGCCCTGCGGGATGGCTCGCCTCAAGCATTCCAGCCAAACACAGTGTTCGGCTGGAACCACTAGAAAAAATTGTTGCCAAGTATCTTTTACAGCAGGTCTTTTATCAACAATTCAGCCACCTGCACAGCATTGAGCGCGGCGCCTTTGCGTACGTTATCTGACGTCAGCCACACGTTAAGTTCCGCCGGGTCGTCGATCCCGCTGCGAACCCGACCAACGTAAACCACGTCCTGCCCTACCGCATCGCCTACCGGAGTCGGGTAATCGCCCGCCTCGACCAGCTCGATACCGGGCGCCGCTTCCAGTGCCGCGTTGACTTTCGCCAGGTCGACAGCGCTCGATGACTGCAAGGTCACGCTATAGCTATCGCCAAAAAACACCGGGGCTTGAATGCAAGTGACGGAAATCTTTAATAAAGGCAGCGACAAGACCTGACGCAGCTCGCGCACCAGACGCTTTTCCAGCAGCGTATGACCCTGAGCATCGGGCGCACCGACTTGCGCCAACAGGTTAAAAGCCATCTGCCGATCGAAGAATGCCGGCTCCAGCGGACGCACGTTGAGCAGTTCGGCGGTTTGCCGGGCGAGCTCGCTGACGGCTTCGCGGCCCTGGGCGGATACCGCCAGGCACGCCGTCAGGCTGATGCGTTGCAGGTCGAGCAAGTCGAGCAGCGGCGCCAGCACCACCGCCAGCGCTGTCGCCGAAGGGCTTGGGCTACTGACCTGGAAGGGCTTTTTCAGGCCAGCCAGAACTGCAGCATTGGCCTCGGGCACCACTTGCGGCGCCTGATCGGCAGGCAACGCGCCGGACAGATCGATCAGCGAGCAACCGGCGGCCGTAGCACGCGGGGCGAAACTGAGGGTCACCGCCGGGCCGGCGGCGAAGAACACCAATTGGACTTTGCTGAAGTCGAACTCATCGACTTCGCGCACCCGCACGTTCTTGCCGCGAAACGGCACCGAGTGTCCGGCCGATTCACTGCTCGCCAGCAGGTGCAGATTGCCGACCGGAAAGTCGCGCTCTTCGAGAATCTGGACGAGTGTTTCGCCGACAGTACCGGTGGCGCCGATCACGGCAATATCGAAGGACTGGCTCATGGTTCTACCTCTGGCGAAACGGGGGGAGCGGCACTTTACCGGGTGGTTGGCGGTGAGGCAACGAATGGGGAAGCCTTGTAGCAGCTGCCGAAGGCTGCGTTCGAGGACGAAGTCCTCGTCATGGCGATCCCGATCATTCAGGCAAAGCGCGCACGAAGGGTTTACGACTGCTGCGCAGCCGGACGCAGGCTTCGCCAGCTGCTACAGAAGTTGGATGGCGCGCATAAAAAACCCGCACCTCTTTCAAGGCGCGGGTTCTTTCATTGCATCAATCGATCAACGCTCAAGCAGGATCCGCAGCATGCGACGCAGCGGCTCGGCCGCGCCCCACAGCAGTTGGTCGCCGACGGTGAAGGCTCCGACGAATTGCGAACCCATGTTCAGCTTGCGCAGACGACCGACCGGCACGTTCAGGGTGCCGGTGACTTTCGTCGGGCTCAGCTCCTGCATGCTGATTTCACGGTTGTTCGGCACCAGCTTGACCCAAGGGTTGTGCTGGCTGATCAGTCCTTCGATGTCGGCGATCGGCACGTCTTTGTTCAGCTTGATGGTCAGTGCCTGGCTGTGGCAACGCATGGCGCCGATGCGCACGCAGATGCCGTCCACCGGGATCGGGCTCTTGAAGCGACCGAGGATCTTGTTGGTCTCGGCCTGGGCCTTCCACTCTTCACGGCTCTGGCCGTTCGGCAGTTCCTTGTCGATCCACGGGATCAGGCTGCCGGCCAGCGGTACGCCGAAGTTTTCGGTCGGGTACGCGTCGCTGCGCATGGCTTCGGCAACACGGCGGTCGATGTCGAGGATCGCGCTGGCCGGATCGGCCAGTTGATCGGCGACAGCACCGTGGGTCACACCCATTTGCTTGATCAGCTCACGCATGTGCTGCGCGCCGCCACCGGAGGCCGCCTGATAGGTCATGGCGCTCATCCACTCCACCAGGCCGGCTTCGAACAAGCCGCCCAGGCCCATCAGCATCAGGCTGACGGTGCAGTTGCCGCCGATGTAGTTCTTGGTGCCCGCGTCGAGCTGCTGGTCGATGACCTTGCGGTTCACCGGGTCCAGCACGATCACCGCGTCATCCTGCATGCGCAGGCTGGAAGCGGCATCGATCCAGTAACCCTGCCAGCCGGCTTCGCGCAGCTTCGGGAACACTTCGCTGGTGTAGTCGCCACCCTGGCAGGTCAGAATCACGTCGAGGGTTTTCAGCTCTTCAATGCTGTAAGCGTCCTTGAGCGGAGCAATGTCCTTGCCCACGGACGGGCCTTGGCCACCGACATTGGAAGTGGTGAAAAACACCGGCTCGATAAGATCGAAATCCTGCTCTTCCAGCATCCGCTGCATGAGCACGGAACCGACCATGCCGCGCCAACCGATCAGACCTACACGTTTCATCGCAACTACACCTTCTTGAAAAGTGGGCCGCTGCTTTCAAGGTTGAAAATTGCAGCGGGCCAGAGAGATTACAGATTCCGCAGCGCGGCGACTACTGCGTCGCCCATTTCCTGCGTACCGACCTTGGTGCAACCAGCCGACCAGATGTCGCCCGTACGCAGGCCTTGATCCAAAACCAGGCTCACGGCCTTCTCGATGGCATCGGCCGCATCCTGCAGATTGAAGCTGTAACGCAGCATCATCGACACCGACAAAATGGTCGCCAACGGGTTGGCAATGCCCTTGCCAGCGATGTCTGGCGCCGAACCGTGGCACGGCTCGTACATGCCTTTGTTGTTGGCATCCAGCGACGCCGACGGCAGCATGCCGATGGAACCAGTGAGCATCGACGCTTCGTCGGAAAGAATATCGCCGAACAGGTTGTCGGTGACGATCACGTCGAACTGCTTCGGCGCACGCACCAGTTGCATGGCGGCGTTGTCGACGTACATGTGGCTCAGTTCGACGTCCGGGTAGTCCTTGGCCACTTGCTCGACGATTTCACGCCACAGCTGGCTGGAGGCCAGCACGTTGGCCTTGTCCACCGAGCACAGCTTCTTGCCGCGCACGCGCGCCATGTCGAAACCGACACGGGCGATACGGCGGATTTCAGTTTCGCTGTATGGCAGCGTGTCGTAGGCCTGACGCTCGCCGTTTTCCAACTCGCGCACGCCACGTGGCGCGCCGAAGTAGATACCGCCGGTCAGTTCACGGACGATCAGGATGTCCAGGCCGGCAACGATTTCCGCCTTCAGGCTGGAAGCCTCGGCCAGTTGCGGGTACAGGATCGCCGGACGCAGGTTGCCGAACAGGCCCAGTTGCGCACGGATTTTCAGCAGACCGCGCTCAGGGCGGATGTCACGCTCGATGGTGTCCCATTTCGGGCCGCCCACGGCGCCCAGCAGCACAGCATCGGCTGCGCGTGCACGGGCCAGGGTTTCGTCGGCCAGCGGCACGCCGTGCTTGTCGATGGCGGCGCCACCGATCACGTCATGGCTCAGTTCGAAGCCCAGGCTGTACTTGTCGTTCGCCAGCTCCAGCACCTTGACCGCTTCGGCCATGATTTCCGGGCCAATACCGTCGCCTGGGAGAATCAGAATCTGCTTGCTCATGCTTTCCTCATGTCATCAGTCGGCGCACTCGCGAGTGCGCCCGGAAAAATTCTATCGTTCAGCCATCAGCACCAGCACATCGGTGCTGAACGAACCATCGGCCTCAATCTCAAAATATTCGCGCACTTCGTTGCCCATCGATTGCTGCAACTCGAGGATCGCCGCGCGCATCACCTGCGGCGTGCGCATGCGCTCGACCCAGGAGGTGTACTCCAGGCGCAACCGTTGACGCGTGGTGCTGCGGGTATGCAACCCCGCTTCGCTGACCTGACGCAACCACTCGCCCGCAGAATAATCGCGCACGTGGCTGGTGTCGCGCAGCACTTCGACGCTTTGCAGGTAAGTGTCGAACAACGGGCTGCCCGGCGACAACACATCGATGAACGCCGCCACCCCGCCCGGCTTCAGCACCCGGCGAACTTCGCGCAGGGCCACGCCGAGGTCGCTCCAATGGTGCGCCGAATAGCGGCTGAAGACGAAATCGAACTCGCCATCGGCGAACGGCAGACGCTCGGCGGCGCCGTTGACCGTGGTCACATTGCTCAAACCCCGGTCGATCGCGGCGGCGGCGACCACATCGAGCATCTGCTGGGACAGGTCGTAAGCGACTACTTCCTTGACCAGCGAGGCCACATGAAAACTCACATGACCGGCGCCGCAACCCAGGTCCAGTACCCGGGCATCGCCCTGCCCCGCCAGTTCAGCCTGTAGCAGTGCGAACTCGGTGCCTTGAGCGTGTACGGCGCTGCTCAGGTAAGCAGAGGCCTGCTCACCGAATTGCTTTTGGACTACCTGACTGTGCTGGGCGTTGCTGGTCATCGGGACTTCCTTTTGGGTTGCTGGTTTTCAAGATCAAAAGATCGCAGCCTTCGGCAGCTCCTACATGGAATGGCATGCACCTGTAGGAGCTGCCGAAGGCTGCGATCTTTTCAACGGTCACCTCAAAACATCACGCGTCGCGAAACAACCACGGCTGGCTCGCGCGGTGCTTGGCTTCAAACGTGGCAATCGCCTCGTGATCCTGCAAAGTCAGGCCGATATCGTCCAGGCCATTGAGCAGGCAGTGCTTGCGGAAGGCATCGATCTCGAAACTCAGCACTTTGCCGTCCGGACGGGTCACGGTCTGGGCCTGCAGATCGATCTGCAACTGGTAGCCCGGGTTCGCTTCAACCTGCTTGAACAGCTCATCGACTTCAGCATCACTCAAGATGATCGGCAGCAAGCCGTTCTTGAAGCTGTTGTTGAAGAAGATGTCGGCGTAACTCGGCGCGATGATGCTGCGGAAACCGTACTCTTCCAGCGCCCACGGCGCGTGCTCGCGGCTGGAGCCGCAACCGAAGTTCTCGCGGGCCAGCAACACGCTGGCGCCTTGATAACGCTCGGCATTGAGGACGAAGTCCTTGTTCAGCGGGCGCTTGGAGTTGTCCTGATAGGGCTGGCCAACGTCCAGATAACGCCACTCATCGAACAGGTTCGGACCGAAACCGGTGCGTTTGATCGACTTCAAGAACTGCTTCGGGATGATCTGGTCGGTGTCGACGTTGGCACGATCCAAAGGCGCGACAAGACCAGTGTGCTGGGTAAAAGCTTTCATGCTGCGCTCCTTTAGATCAATTCACGGACGTCGACGAAACGACCGTTCACAGCGGCGGCGGCGGCCATGGCCGGGCTGACGAGGTGGGTACGACCACCGGCGCCCTGACGGCCTTCGAAGTTACGGTTGGAGGTCGATGCGCAATGCTCGCCCGATTCCAAACGGTCCGGGTTCATCGCCAGGCACATCGAGCAGCCAGGCTCACGCCATTCAAAACCGGCCTCGATAAAAATCTTGTCCAGACCTTCGGATTCGGCCTGAGCCTTCACCAGCCCCGAACCCGGCACCACGATGGCCTGCTTGATGGTCGAAGCCACTTTGCGGCCCTTGGCGATCACCGCGGCGGCGCGCAGGTCTTCGATCCGCGAGTTGGTGCAGGAACCGATGAATACGCGGTCCAGCTGAATGTCGGTGATCGCCTGATTGGCGGTCAAACCCATGTATTTCAAGGCGCGTTCGATGGAGTCACGCTTGACCAGGTCCATTTCCTTGGCCGGATCCGGTACGTTCTGATCCACGGCCAACACCATCTCAGGCGAGGTGCCCCAGCTGACTTGCGGCTTGATCTGAGAGGCATCGAGCTCGACGACGGTGTCGAACTTGGCATCGGCGTCGGAGACCAGGTCTTTCCAGGCTTCGACGGCCAAATCCCATTCCGCGCCCTTCGGAGCAAATGGACGGCCCTTGACGTAAGCCACGGTTTTTTCGTCGGCGGCCACCAGGCCAACACGGGCGCCGGCTTCGATGGACATGTTGCAGATGGTCATGCGGCCTTCAACGGACAAGTCGCGAATCGCGCTACCGGCGAATTCGATGGCGTGGCCATTACCGCCGGCGGTGCCGATCTTGCCGATCACGGCGAGGACGATGTCCTTGGCAGTCACGCCGAACGGCAATTTGCCCTCGACCAACACCAGCATGTTCTTCATTTTCTTGGCGACCAGGCACTGAGTGGCGAGCACGTGCTCGACCTCGGAGGTGCCGATACCGTGAGCCAGGGCACCGAATGCGCCGTGGGTCGAGGTGTGGGAGTCGCCGCAGACCACGGTCATGCCCGGCAAGGTGGCGCCCTGCTCCGGGCCGATGACGTGGACGATGCCTTGTCGGACGTCATTCATCTTGAATTCGACGATGCCGTATTCGTCACAGTTATCGTCGAGGGTCTGAACCTGCAAACGCGAGACCTGGTCGACGATCGCCTCGATGCCGCCCTTGCGCTCCGGGGTGGTCGGTACGTTGTGGTCCGGGGTCGCGATGTTGGCATCGATGCGCCAAGGCTTGCGCCCGGCCAGACGCAGGCCCTCGAAGGCTTGCGGCGAGGTCACTTCGTGGATGATGTGACGATCGATGTAGATCAGCGCAGAGCCATCGTCGCGCTGCTTGACCAAATGCGAATCCCAGAGCTTGTCGTAGAGCGTTTTGCCGGCCATCAGACGGTTTCCTCATCAGCTTGTTTCTATGCCCCGGATCTTGAGTAATTCAATAACCCCTTGGCTTGTGAGGTCGATCCTAGGGGGTTACATTAAATAACTCAAATTCATATTTTTTATGCTTTGCATAACCAACTGGAATGTCACTGAGACCTCATTATGGACCTCGCCAACCTCAACGCTTTTATCGCGATTGCCGAGACCGGAAGCTTCTCCGGCGCCGGCGAACGGCTGCACCTGACGCAACCGGCCATCAGCAAGCGCATCGCCGGGCTGGAGCAGCAATTGAAGGTGCGACTGTTCGATCGACTGGGCCGGGAAGTCGGCCTGACCGAAGCCGGCCGCGCCCTGCTGCCACGGGCCTATCAGATCCTCAATGTACTGGATGACACCCGCCGCGCCCTGACCAACCTGACCGGCGAAGTCACCGGCCGTCTGACATTGGCCACCAGCCATCACATCGGCCTGCACCGTTTGCCACCCTTATTAAGGGAGTTCACCCGACGTTACCCGCAGGTGGCGCTGGATATTCAGTTTCTCGACTCGGAAGTGGCTTACGAAGAAATCCTTCATGGCCGCGCTGAACTGGCGGTCATCACCCTTGCACCGGAACCTCACACATTGGTCAAGGCCACGCCCGTGTGGGACGACCCGCTGGATTTCGTGGCCGCCCCGGAGCATCCGCTGATCAGCAACGGCGCAGTCAGCCTGGCGGACATTGCCCTGCACCCCGCGGTTTTCCCCGGTGGCAACACCTTTACCCACCATATCGTGCAGCGCCTGTTCGAGGCCCAGGGCCTGACGCCGAACATCGCCATGAGCACGAACTATCTGGAAACCATCAAGATGATGGTCTCGATCGGCCTGGCCTGGAGCGTTTTGCCGCGCACCATGCTGGATGATCAAGTGGCGCGCATACCTTTGCCGGGCATACAACTCACTCGCCAGCTAGGCTATATCCTGCACACCGAACGGACGCTGTCGAACGCGGCAAAGGCCTTCATGGCTTTGCTGGATGCACAAATCGATCAGCCAGGGACTCGCGGCTAAGCTGTGCTTCTTCTTTTGTGCTACGCCTATAGAGCCCCAAAACCCTGTGCCTAACGCCCAACTCAGCCCAAGGCCTGTCATCCATGCCCAAATCTGTTGAACGTATGCCGCCAATGCCGCGAATTCAGGCAATTGACCCAAAACGGTCCGAGCAGAGCTGGGAAAGCGCCCCACAGTTGCTCGCGGCCCTCAACGGTGCCCGGCTGGGCGCCTGGTATTGGGACATCGAGCGCGGGCAGATAAGCTGGTCACGGGGCACTCAGGCGTTGTTCGGCTTCGATCCCCGACAACCGTTGCCCGAGGATCTGGAATACCTCGACCTGCTGCCCCAGGAGGATCGGGCGAAAGCCATCCGCGCCTTCAATGCAGTGATCGCCGGCGCTCCGCTGGAGCAGGCCATGCACCACCGCATCCGCTGGCCCGACGGCAGCCTGCACTGGCTGGAAATCAACGGCAGCCTGCTACCGGACAAAAACGGCCGGCCACGAATGATCGGGGTCATCCGTGAAATCACCCACCAGCGCCAGCGTGAACAAGCGCTGAGCAGCTCGGAAAAACGCTTCGCCACGCTGTTTCACCTGTGCCCGAACATGGTGCTGCTGACCCGTCAGGAAGACGGCCTGATCAGCGAAGCCAACCAGTATTTCGAAAGCCTGTTCGGCTGGCCGGTGCAAGATGCTATCGGCCGAACCACGCTGGAGCTTGGTCTTTGGGTCAACCCGGAGCAACGGGCGGAACTGGTCAAGGCCACCAAGGCCAAAGGTGAGCTGATCAACATGGAGGTGCAATTTCGCGCCAGCAATGGGCAGATTCACGACGGCATTCTCAGCGCGCAAAAAGTCGAGCTCGAAGGCCAGCCCTATCTGCTGAGCACATTCCTTGACACCACCGAACGCAAAATCGCCGAGCACGCCCTCAAAGACAGCCAGGAACGCCTCGACCTGGCCCTGGATTCAGCGCAACTCGGCACCTGGGACTGGCACATCCCCAGCGGCATGCTTTATGGCTCGGCGCGGGCCGCTCAGCTGCACGGGCTGGAGCCCAAACCCTTCCATGAGTCCTTCGATGCGTTTTTCGAAGGTGTACCCGGCGAAGAACGCGACACCATGCGCGACGCTTACCGCAGCTTACGTGAAGGCCCGGCCGGCAATTATCAACTGACCTACCGCGTGCAGCTGCCGGACGGCAGTTCGCGCTACCTGGAAAGCCGCGCCAGACTCTACCGCGATGATGACGGCAACCCGCTGCGCATGGCCGGCACATTGCTGGACATCACCGAGCAAGTAGAGCGCGAACAGCAACTGATAGCGTCGGAGGAGAAATTCGCCACGTTGTTCCAGGTCAGCCCCGACCCGATCTGCGTCACGCGCCAGGACACCGGCCACTTCATCGAGATCAACTCCAGCTTCACCCAGACGTTCGGCTGGAGCACCACCGACGTCATCGGTCGCAGCGCCGACGAAATCGGCCTGTGGGACGCCTCGGCGAAAAGCCTGCAAAGGATCGAGCGAGTCATCCGCGAACAGGGCCTGAACAATGTGGCGATCATCGTTCAACACAAGGACGGGCAATCCCTGACCTGCGTGATCTCCAGCCGCCAGATCAGCGTCGGCGACCAGCCGTGCATCGTCACCACCCTGCGCGACATCACCCAACAGCAACGCTCGGAAGCGGCGCTCAAGGCCAGCGAAGAGAAGTTCGCCAAGGCCTTCCACTCAAGCCCCGACGCCATCACCATTACCGAGCGCGACACTGGACGCTATCTGGAGGTTAACGATGGCTTCTGCCGCCTGACCGGCTACCGTGCCGATGAAGTGGTGGGCCGCACGGTGTATCAGGTCGGCATCTGGGCCGAGGAGAAACAACGCTCGGCGTTGTTGGCCGAACTACAGATCAAGGGCCGGGTTCACCACCTGGAAATGCTCGGGCGCAACAAGCGCGGCGAGTTGCTGACCGTCGAAGTCTCGGTGGAGCCGATCACCCTCAACGAAACCGCCTGCCTGCTGCTGACCGCCCGGGACGTCAGCCTGCTGAAAAATGCCGAAGCACAGATCCGTCACCTGGCCTACCACGACCCGTTGACCAATCTGCCGAACCGCGCGCTGCTGATGGACCGCCTGAGCCAGCAGATCGCCCTGCTCAAACGCCACAACCTGCGCGGCGCCCTGATGTTCCTCGATCTGGACCACTTCAAGCACATCAACGACTCCCTCGGCCACCCGGTGGGCGATACGGTGCTGAAAATCATCACCGCGCGCCTTGAAGCCAGCGTACGCATGGAAGACACCGTCGCACGCCTGGGCGGCGATGAATTCGTGGTGCTGCTCAGCGGCCTGGAAGGCTCGCGCAGCGACGTCAGCGCTCAAGTCCGGGAACTGGCGGACACCTTGCGCGAACTGCTGTCCGAACCGATGTTCCTCGACGGACAGCGCCTGCAAGTGACGCCGAGCATCGGCATCGCGCTGATCCCCGACCACGGCTCGACCCCGACCGACCTGCTCAAGCGCGCCGATATCGCCCTCTATCGCGCCAAGGACTCGGGCCGCAACACCACGCAGATGTATCACAACACCATGCAGAAGGCCGCCAGCGAACGCCTGCGCATGGAAACCGACCTGCGCCTGGCCCTTTCCCGGGGTGAATTCAGCGTGCAATACCAGCCTCAGGTGGACGCCCGCAACAACCGCATTACCGGCGCCGAAGCCCTGGTGCGCTGGCACCATCCGCAACTGGGCGCGCAATCGCCGACCGAGTTCATCAAGGTGCTGGAAGACAGCGGGCTGATTCTGGAAGTCGGCACGTGGATCCTCGACGAAGCCTGCGCGGCCTTCAAACGCCTGATCGCCAAAGGTCTGATCGACCCGCTCAATTTCAGCCTGTGCGTGAATATCAGCCCGCGACAATTCCGTCAGAACGACTTCGTCGAACGCATCGAGCACAGCCTCGGCAGCCACGACCTGCCCTGCTCGCTACTGAAACTGGAAATCACCGAAGGCATCGTCATCCAGAACCTGGACGACACCATCAGCAAAATGCGACGCCTGAAAAAACTCGGCGTGAGCTTTGCCATGGACGATTTCGGTACCGGATACTCCTCGCTGACCTACCTCAAGCGCCTGCCGGTCGACACCCTGAAAATCGACCAGTCGTTCATCCGCGACGCCACCACCGACCCCAACGACGCCGAAATCATTCGCGCCATCGTCGCCATGGCCCGCAGCCTGGAGCTGGAAGTGATTGCCGAAGGGGTCGAAACCCTGGAGCAGCTGGAGTTCTTGCAGGGGCTGGGCTGCCATTTGTATCAGGGGTATCTGCACAGCCGGCCGTTGCTGGTCGAGGAGTTTCAGAAACTGCTCAAATAAACCCGTAGCAGCTCCGCATTCGACTGTAGCAGCTGTCGAGCCTGTGAGGCTGCGTTCGGCTGCGAAGCAGTCGTAATCCAGTCAATACCATTTACCTGAAAGAACGCGGTGGCAGGTTTTGCGACTGCTACGCAGCCGAACGCAGCCTCGCGGGCTCGGCAGCTGCTACAAATAGGTGTAAATCTTATTCAGGACGGGATAACGGACAAAAAAAGGGCGCCAGTGGATGGCGCCCTTCTCATTTGCTCTGACCGATTAGTGTTGCAGAGCCGGTTTTTTCGTCCCGTTGATCGGGATGCGTTTGGCTTTCGCTTCTTCCGGGATCACACGCAGCAGGTCGATACTCAACAAACCGTTGCGCAGTTCGGCGGCCCTGATTTCGATGTGGTCCGCCAGACGGAACGACAGTTTGAAGGCGCGCTGTGCGATGCCTTGATACAGATAGGTGACATCTTCGTCCGTGTCACGTTTGCCGCCACTAATGGTCAACACACCTTTTTCCACTTGCAGGTCCAGGTCTTCTTCCTGGAAACCGGCGGCCGCTACGACGATACGGTATTGGTCATCCCCGTATTTTTCAACGTTGTAAGGTGGATAGGTGCTGCCTGGCTCATTGCGCAGGGCGGTTTCGAACAGGTCGTTGAAACGGTCGAAACCTACCGAGGAACGGAACAGTGGAGCCAAGGAAAATGAAGTACTCATGATTCAAATCTCCTGAACATGTTCAGCAAGTTTTTTTGTCTCCGCGACCCGAATTCGGCATCGCGTAATCCTTACATAAGGACCGCTGACTGCTTTTCAAGAGATTTTTTTCTGTTTTTTTCAAGCGGATTCAAGCTGCTTCAGCTACCTGCAAACCCAGTAAACGCGAGACCTGATCCAGCTCGGTTTCACGACGCAAGACGCTGAACAACTCTACCGCTTCGGGATAATTGCGGGTCAGCATCGCCAGCCATTGTTTCAGGCGACCCGGCGATTGGCGTGGCGTCATCTGGGCCTTGGCTTGCAGCCAGAAGTCCTGAATCAGCGGCAGCAGCTCGGCCCAGGTCATCTCGACGACCTCCTCGCCGGCCCGCGCTGCGGCGATTTGCCGGGCCAGGTCCGGACGCGACACCAGGCCACGACCGAGCATGATGTCTTCGACGCCGCTGATCTCGCGGCAACGATGCCAGTCCTCGACGCTCCAGATGTCACCGTTGGCGAACACTGGCACCTTGACCACGTCCTGGACCCGCGGGATCCACTCCCAGTGAGCTGGCGGCTTGTAGCCATCCGTTTTGGTCCGCGCGTGAACCACGATGTGCGCCGCGCCGCCTTCGGCCAGGGCTGTGGCGCAAACCAGCGAACCATCGGGACTGTCGAAGCCCAGGCGCATTTTGGCGGTCACTGGAATGTGTGCGGGCACCGCACGGCGGACATGTTCGACGATTTCGTTGAGCAGCTCAGGCTCTTTGAGGAGAACGGCGCCACCGCGCGACTTGTTGACGGTCTTGGCCGGACAGCCGAAGTTCAGGTCGATGACTTCGGAACCCAACTCGCAGGCCAGTGCAGCGTTTTCCGCCAGGCACACCGGATCGGAACCGAGCAGCTGCACCCGCAGCGGCACGCCGGAGGCGGTACGGGCGCCGGTCAGCAGTTCCGGGCCGAATTTGTGGTAATAGGCAGGCGTGAGCAGCTGATCGTTGATCCGAATGAACTCGGTTACACACCAATCGATACCGCCCACACGGGTCAGCACGTCCCGCAGGATGTTGTCGACCAACCCCTCCATGGGCGCCAAAGCAATTTGCATGAAAAACACACTCGACGAAAAACGTGCGGCAGTTTACTGGTTTCGGCGTGCAGAAGGTATTTCGTCAGACCGGGCGGTGGCAAATGTGCGGACTGTGTCAGCTTGGAACTTGCAACGCCGAGCCGTAGCCCTCGATGAATTCCGCCGGCATGCGCTTGGGCTTGCCAGTCGACAGTTCGATGCACACGAACGTGGTCTGCGCCCGCAGCAACGTCGAGTTGTCACTGGGGCGGATCAGCTGGAAGTGTCGGGTCATTTTCAGGCGCTGGTCCCAATCGACGATCCAGGTCGCCAGTTGCAGTTCATCGCCTTCGTAGGCCGCCGCCAGGTAATCGATCTCGTGCCGCACCACTGCCATTGCCCGATCCAGACGCCGATACTCGACCAGGTCCAGGCCCAGCCGCTGCGAGTGACGCCAGGCACAGCGCTCGAGCCAGGTCACGTACACCGCGTTGTTCGCGTGGCCCAGCCCGTCGATGTCTTCGGCGCCCACTTCCAGATCAATGATAAACGGCGTTGCCCGATCCCAGCCCATGCCCCACTCCCGGTCAGATTATTTCGACCGGGGCAGTGTAACGGAAGCTCAGGCCGATTGGCGCGATTGCAGGCTGCGACCGGCCAGCAGCGAGAGCACACCGTCGATCACTCGAGGATCGGCCAGCACTCGCTGATGACCGCCCTCTTCCAGGCGCAACAAGCGACTGTCGAACCAGGCTTCGTGAATCAATTGGGATTCCTTGACCGAGACAAAGTTGTCGTCCTCGGCATGGACAATCAGGCCAGGCATGTCGAGCTGGTAGTGCGCGACATCCAGCGCTGCGGCACGCATGCCGACGTCTTTTTCGACCTGACGAATGAACGCCGAACGGGCTTTGGGCGGCAGGCGTACATAGCGCGCAAAACCGCGCAGCACCCCAAGGATTCGCGCCGGGGCGGCGATCGAGACCAGGGTTTCGGTGCGCAAGCCCAACTGCACCGCGAGCATGGCGCTGGCGCCGCCCATCGAGTGACCGATTACCGCTTGCAGCGGCGGTAGTTCAGCAGCTGCTTCAAGCATCGCCCGGGCGAACAGCACCACATTGGCTTCGCGCCCAGGCGAGCGACCGTGAGCCGGGCCGTCCAGGGCGACCACGGTGTAACCGGCATCGACCAGCGCCGTGATCAGCGCGGCAAACTGCGTTGGCCGGCCTTCCCAGCCGTGCATCAACAACACCGCCGGGCCCTGCCCCCAACGCAGCGCCGAGAGGCCGAAGCGCAAGGTGATCCGCTCGGATTTCGCCAGCAGCGGCAATTCCCAATCACGCGGAGGCAACTCCCGCGGGGTCATGAATGCCAGACGCATCTTGCTCGCCACCAGCTTCGGTGCGAACCAGCCCAAGGTGCCATTAACGCCACGAACCCAGCTCAACGTGTTCATCGCCCATCTCCTCAGACTGGATGCCTTTAGGTCACAGCACCGCCGATTTGGCGGCGCGCAGCAATCGATCGGACAACTCTCCTGGCCCCAGCGCCCGCGCCAGCGCCAAACCACCCACCATCAAGGCGATGTCGGCCAAAACCTTGTCGGTGTCTTCCGGGCTGGCTGCCAACTGCGCGACCATCAATTCAATATGTTCATTCAACGCCACACGAAATTCGTCCGGCAGACGGCCCAGTTCACTGATCGACGCTGGAACCGGGCATGCCCGCTCGGTGGAATCACGGTGTTTGCGCGACAGGTAGAACGCTGCGACCAACGCGCGACGCTCTTCGCCGGTCAACTCGGCATCCATGTCGGCGATCAAGTCACGACGATGGCTGAGCAGCTGCTTGAACGCTTCCAGCATCAACGCGTCCTTGCTCTCGAAGTGCGCGTAGAAACCGCCGACCGTCAGCCCGGCCGCGCCCATCACTTCGCCCACGCTCGGCTCGGCCGGACCGCGCTGGATCAGCGCTGCGCTGGCAGCCTTGAGGATGCGTTCGCGGGTTTGAGCTTTTTTATCGTTCATCGTTGCCTCCGAATATTACGACTAGAATATTATTCTCATAATAATTTTCCGCAAGTCGTGGATGTGACCGCTGGTCTGAAGAACAGTGTTGGGGAAAAAGGAGATTTGGCCAAACGCCAGACAAACAAAAGGGCCATTCAATAATTGAATGACCCTTAAAAATCCCGCAAAGCGGGTAATCGTGGCGTCCCCTAGGGGACTCGAACCCCTGTTACCGCCGTGAAAGGGCGGTGTCCTAGGCCACTAGACGAAGGGGACGCAAACCCTTCTATACAACTGATCAGTGCTGAGAGCTGATCGATTCAAGGCCGGTGTGGCCAGACCTTGAACTGTAAAATTGGTGGAGCTAGACGGGATCGAACCGTCGACCTCTTGCATGCCATGCAAGCGCTCTCCCAGCTGAGCTATAGCCCCGGATTTTTCGCCTCGCGGCGGAGCGATATCTTGCAACATCGCTTCTGTAAAACTGGCGTCCCCTAGGGGACTCGAACCCCTGTTACCGCCGTGAAAGGGCGGTGTCCTAGGCCACTAGACGAAGGGGACGCAAACCCTTCTATACAACTGATCAACGCTGAGTGTTGATCGCTTCAAGGCCGGTGTGGCCAGACCTTGAAGTGTAAATTGGTGGAGCTAGACGGGATCGAACCGTCGACCTCTTGCATGCCATGCAAGCGCTCTCCCAGCTGAGCTATAGCCCCTCATCGCTGAGGACGGGGCGAATCTTAATGGCGCATCGGAAAGCTGTCAAACTTATTTTTCAAAAAATTTAAAATTTTTTGCCGACATAACAATCACTTACCGCCCTCCCCCCGTAAATTCGGGGGAAGCGCCGAAGATCAGGATCAAAAGATCGCGGCCTCCGGCAGCTCCTACAGAGTCAAACGCCGTCAGGCAATCGCGCCCAGAAGCTTTTCCCACTCTTTGTTTTCTTTCTTCGACACGCCGCCCAGCAGGTCAATGGCCTGGCGCAGACGGAAACGGGTCAGGTCCGGACCGAGGATTTCCATCGCATCGAGTACCGATACCGAACTGGCCTGCCCGGTGATCGCGGCAAACATCAGCGGCATGGCGTCACGCAGCTTCAGCTCCAGGGATTCAACCACCGCCTGAATCGTTGCGGTGATGCTGTCCTTCTCCCACTGACGCAGGCTTTCCAGCTTCCACAGGATCAATTGCATCAACTGACGAACCTGATCGCCCGAGAGCTTCTTGGATTCGAACAGTTTAGCGTCCGGATTCACCCCACCCGCGAAGAAGAAGCCGGCCAGCGGTGCGACCTGGCTGAAGGTTTCAACCCGGCCCTGCACGTGTGGCGCGATCTTCATCATGTATTCAGGGTTCAGCGCCCACTTCTGCACGCGAGCGGCGAACTCTTCCACTGGCAGGTCGCGCAACCACTGGCCGTTGAGCCACGACAGTTTCTCGATGTCGAAAATCGGCCCGCCAAGCGAGACGCGGCTCAAGTCGAAGTTGTCGACCATTTCCTGCAGGGAGAACTTCTCGCGCTCGTCCGGCATCGACCAGCCCATGCGGCCCAGGTAGTTGAGCATCGCTTCCGGCATGAAGCCCATGCGCTCGTAGAACGTCACCGAGGTCGGGTTCTTGCGCTTGGACAGCTTGCTCTTGTCCGGGTTACGCAGCAGCGGCATGTAGCACAGCTGCGGCTGTTCCCAGCCGAAGTACTCGTACAGCAGGATCAGTTTCGGTGCCGAAGGCAGCCATTCTTCACCGCGCAGCACGTGGGTGATGCCCATCAGGTGGTCGTCGACCACGTTGGCCAGGAAGTACGTCGGCAGGCCGTCGGTCTTCATCAGCACTTGCATGTCCATGCGATCCCACGGGATCTCGACATCGCCACGCAGCATGTCCGGCACCACGCACACGCCTTCGGTCGGCACTTTCATGCGGATCACGTGGGGTTCGCCGGCGGCCAGGCGGCGCGCGACTTCTTCCTTGGACAGCAACAGCGCACGGCCGTCGTAGCGCGGGGTCTCACCGCGGGCCATTTGCTCGGCGCGCATCTGGTCCAGCTCTTCGGCGGTGCAGAAGCACGGGAAGGCATGACCCATGTCGACCAATTGCTGGCAGTACTTCTGGTAGATATCGCCGCGCTCGCTCTGACGGTAAGGACCGTGCGGGCCGCCGACATCCGGGCCTTCGCTCCAGTCGATACCCAACCAGCGCAGGGCGTCGAAAATCTGCTGTTCGGACTCGCGGGTCGAACGCAGTTGGTCGGTGTCTTCGATCCGCAGGATGAACTCACCGCCATGCTGCTTGGCAAAGCAGTAGTTGAACAAAGCGATGTAAGCGGTACCTACGTGGGGGTCCCCGGTAGGCGATGGCGCGATGCGAGTGCGGACGGTGGTCATGGCATGTCTCAAAAAGAATGAAAAGCGAAGATCAAACAAGGGGCGAATGGTAACAGGCGATAGCCGCCCGGCTCCAGTGAGTGCGGGATTTAAGCGCTGCAGGAGCTGCCAAGGCTGCGATCTTTTGACCTTGCCTTTAAAAACAAGATCAAAAGATCGCAGCCTTCGGCAGCGTCTACAGAGGGAGCGTCAAACCGCGATCAACCGCTCCCGCAGCTTGCCGATTTCGTCGCGCAGTTGCGCCGCGGCTTCGAACTCCAGGTCGCGGGCGAGCTGGTACATCTTCTCTTCCAGCTGACGAATGCGCTTGGTGATCTCGCTTGGCGAGCGCAATTCGGCTTCGTATTTGGCGCTTTCCTCGGCAGCCTTGGCCATGCCTTTGCGCTTCTTGCTGCGCGAACCCGGCACAGTCGCGCCTTCCATAATGTCGGCAACGTCCTTGAACACCCCTTTGGGCGTAATGCCGTTGGCCAGGTTGAAGGCGATCTGCTTGTCGCGACGACGCTCGGTTTCGCCAATCGCCCGTTCCATGGAACCGGTAATCCGATCCGCATACAGAATCGCCCGGCCATTAAGGTTGCGTGCCGCCCGGCCAATGGTCTGGATCAGCGAGCGTTCGGAGCGCAGGAAGCCCTCTTTGTCCGCATCAAGAATCGCCACCAGCGAGACTTCCGGCATGTCCAGGCCTTCACGCAGCAAGTTGATCCCCACCAGCACATCGAAAGTGCCGAGGCGCAAGTCACGGATGATCTCGACCCGCTCCACGGTGTCGATGTCCGAGTGCAGATAACGCACGCGCACGCCGTGATCGGCCAGGTAATCGGTCAAATCCTCGGACATGCGCTTGGTCAGCGTGGTCACCAGCACCCGCTCTTCCAGCGCCACACGCTTGGTGATTTCCGAGAGCAAGTCGTCGACCTGAGTCAGCGCCGGACGGATTTCGATCTGCGGGTCCACCAGGCCAGTCGGGCGCACCACTTGCTCGACCACGCGCCCTGCGTGCTCAGCCTCGTAATTGCCCGGCGTGGCCGAGACAAATATTGTCTGCGGGCTAATACCTTCGAACTCGTCGAAACGCATTGGCCGGTTATCCAGCGCCGATGGCAGGCGGAAGCCATATTCCACCAGCGTTTCCTTACGGGACCGGTCGCCCTTATACATGGCGCCGACCTGCGGCACGCTGACGTGGGATTCGTCGATCACCAGCAAGGCGTCGGCCGGCAGGTAGTCAAACAAGGTGGGCGGCGCCTCGCCGGATGCACGGCCCGACAGGTAGCGCGAGTAGTTTTCGATGCCGTTGCAGTAACCCAGCTCCAAAATCATCTCCAGGTCGAAACGGGTGCGCTGCTCCAGGCGCTGGGCTTCCACCAGTTTGTTGTTGGAGCGCAGGTATTCCAGGCGCTCCTGCAACTCGACCTTGATCCCCTCGACGGCGTCGAGCAGGGTTTCCCGAGGCGTCACGTAGTGGCTCTTCGGATAGAAGGTGAAGCGCGGCAGCTTGCGGATGACTTCGCCCGTCAACGGATCAAAAGCAGACAGACTCTCCACCTCGTCATCGAACAGCTCGATACGGATCGCCTCAAAGTCGGATTCCGCCGGGTGGATATCAATCACATCGCCGCGCACCCGGAACGTCGCCCGGGCGAAGTCCACAT
The DNA here is from genome assembly GCF_059506005.1 of Pseudomonas sp. Pseusp18. Lineage (NCBI taxonomy): Bacteria > Pseudomonadati > Pseudomonadota > Gammaproteobacteria > Pseudomonadales > Pseudomonadaceae > Pseudomonas > Pseudomonas sp. Pseusp18. The sequence continues at coordinate 2,145,710 of NZ_CP169240.1, read as the reverse complement.
CGTTGCGGGTGTATTGCAGGTCGGCCAGGCGACGCAACAGCGCACGCTGGTCGAGCTTGTCGCCGCGATCCACGTGCAACACCATCTTCAAATAGGTTTCCGGGCTGCCCAGACCGTAGATGCACGACACCGTGGTGACGATGATTGCGTCTTTGCGTTCCAGCAGCGCTTTGGTCGCGGACAGGCGCATCTGCTCGATGTGGTCGTTGATCGAGGCGTCCTTCTCAATGAAGGTGTCGGACGACGGCACATAGGCTTCGGGCTGGTAGTAGTCGTAATAGGAGACGAAGTATTCAACGGCATTGTTCGGGAAGAACGCCTTGAACTCGCCGTACAACTGCGCAGCCAGGGTCTTGTTCGGCGCCAGCACCAGCGTCGGGCGCTGCACTTGGGCGATCACGTTGGCGATGCTGAAGGTCTTGCCCGAGCCGGTCACCCCGAGCAACGTCTGGTGCGCCAGCCCGGCCTCGATGCCCTCGACCATCAGACGGATGGCTTCCGGCTGATCGCCGGCGGGCTCGAAGCGGGTGACTAGCTGGAATTCAGACATACATACCTCTGGTTCACTCTTGCCCGGTTACACCGGACAGGAACGAGAAAGACCGCAAACGACCGATGTCGCCCGAGGAAAAAACTGGATTGTGCTCAATGTGGAGCCGATTGCCATCCCTTTCAAGGCAAACGTCCTACATCGGGTAAAACCTTTGACGATGTCACTCGACCAACGATCGAAAAATAATTGGAAAAACTTACCGTAAAAGCCGAATCGCCTGTCGCCATCAATCGCTGATGGCCTCTATACTAGCTCCCCGTTTGTGCACCGCTCTAGTGCATTCGGCTGGAGCGCGACACGTCCCTCCACACTCCATTCAGAGCCGCCGTAATAATGAGCCTGTTCTCCGCTGTCGAAATGGCACCACGCGATCCAATCCTGGGCCTCAACGAAGCATTCAATGCCGATACCCGTACCAACAAGGTCAACCTGGGGGTCGGTGTTTACTGCGACGAGCAAGGACGAATTCCTCTCCTGCGCGCCGTTGTCGAAGCCGAGACGATTCGCGCCGCTCAACACGTTTCCCGTGGCTACTTGCCGATCGACGGCATCGCCGCCTACGACCAGGCCGTGCAGAAACTGCTGTTCGGCAATGATTCGCCGCTGATCGCCGCTGGCCGGGTCATCACCACCCAGGCCGTCGGCGGTACCGGCGCACTGAAAATCGGTGCCGACTTCCTCAAGCAACTGCTGCCGAACGCCGTTGTCGCGATCAGCGACCCAAGCTGGGAAAACCACCGCGCACTGTTCGAAACCGCCGGTTTCCCGGTGCAGAACTATCGCTACTACGACGCCGCCACCCACGACGTTAACCGCGCTGGCCTGCTGGAAGACCTGAACGCCCTGCCGTCCGGTTCCATCGTTGTGCTGCACGCCTGCTGCCACAACCCGACCGGCGTTGACCTGAGCCCGGCGGACTGGAAAAACGTGCTGGACGTGGTGAAAGCCAAAGGTCACGTACCGTTCCTCGACATGGCCTACCAGGGCTTTGGCGACGGTATCGATGAAGACGCTGCTGCCGTGCGTCTGTTCGCCGAATCGAACCTGACCTTCTTCGTTTCCAGCTCGTTCTCCAAATCCTTCTCGCTGTACGGCGAGCGCGTTGGCGCCCTGTCGATCGTCAGCGAATCGAAAGAAGAAAGCGCGCGCGTGCTGTCGCAAGTCAAACGCGTGATCCGCACCAACTACTCCAACCCGCCGACCCACGGTGCAAGCATCGTCGCCGCTGTGCTGAACAGCCCGGTATTGCGTGCCCAGTGGGAAGAAGAACTGGCAGAAATGCGTCTGCGGATTCGCGGCATGCGCACCCAGATGGTGGACCTGCTGGCGAAAAACGCTCCACAGCGCGATTTCAGCTTCGTCGGTCGCCAGCGCGGCATGTTCTCCTACTCCGGCCTGACGGTTGAGCAAGTGACCCGTCTGCGCACCGAGTTCGGCATCTACGCCCTGGACACCGGCCGCATCTGCGTTGCCGCGCTGAACCAGAGCAACATCGACGCCGTGACCAAGGCCATCGTTCAGGTGATCTGAGTCGTCGCGTGACATGAAAACGGGAAGCCAAAATGGCTTCCCGTTTTTTATTGGCCTCAGATAAATCTCAAAGCAGCCGCTGCGCCCTTTAAACTCCCACAAGCTTTATGTACACCCGAGAATTCTTGCGAGAACCCCACATGAAAAACGACGACCTACGCGCCGACCGCGACGAGCTGGACCACTTCGTGCCCCGCTCCTCGGCCAAACGCGGTAAAAACCTGGTGCTGCAAGTGGCCGCGGGTGTGTTCCTTGGCGGCCTGGCGTTGTGGCTGGTGCAACTGGCCGCCACGATGCTGTATGCCAAGCTGATGCTCGGCACCATCACTTTTGGCGGTTAGGCCAATTCGCTCGCTCGCTGGCTGGCCGCGTCGTCATAGGCGACATAAAGCGACTCGGCCACCTGGCTTTTGATCGCCTTGGTGCTTTCCAGACCCAGGACAAAACCTTCGGCCTTGCCGCCTGCGCGGTTCAGCTCGTCAGCGGTGCTGGCCTGAGTGATTGCGTCGAACAGTTTCTCGGCGTGTGGGCCGACACCTTTGGGCAGGCTGATCTGAGCGATGCTCATGCGAACACCCCACTGTTTCGGGGTGTGAAGGCTGGGTGATTCATGGCGCGTACCTTTTCGGCTGAGGGCCGGCAGCGCGTGTCACCACTTCCGGGCGGCCATGGTAGACCTCTACCGCGCTTCTGGTAACCGCCAATGGCCGATAAACCTCCCTCTGATCCGATGAAAACATCAAATTTCCAACAGAGGCTTGACTTCTCTTTTTGAATCAGTAACATACACGCCATTCCGCGATAGCTCAGTTGGTAGAGCAAGTGACTGTTAATCACTGGGTCCCTGGTTCGAGTCCAGGTCGTGGAGCCAGACAGCAAAATCGAAAAGCCCCTGAATCGAAAGATTCAGGGGCTTTTTTGTGCTTGACGAAAAGACACGATCCTATGAATTCCCTACCCCGACAGAGTAGGAAGCTTCCTGATTTTCTGTAGCCGTGTTTCAGGCTTTCGCCTGAGCCCCCGTAAACCCTGGACTAGAGCATCAATAGCCACTTTCATAGTGGCCGGATGCTGACTGTAAAGCAGCGAACTTGTGCGTTATGAATAGCGCCTCTCGCCTGCCAACATCCCCGGATCGTTCACGTGTCAGAGTTACTCAAACTCAAGGAGAACGTCCTTGTCCCTCACCCTGGCGGCTCACTGAGCTTTGGCACCCTTCCCGAGATGCCCAGGTTCAATTTACGGGGTGGCGAAATATTCCTGCGGGTCGGAATTCACAAAGGCATCAACAAAGGATTTGGCGTTCGACATGTCTGGGAAGCCCACAAGACCGACCTGGCAATATTTGGCTGCCACACCATTGATGACGTGGCAGCCCACATCGCCAAAATGATCGTACCCGGCGGCGCCATCTACTGTGAGTTCAAGGAAATGAGAGGTGATCACAGAGTCGCCGTGCTTAAAAATCCTACCGGCTCGCTCATTCTGGAGCCTCGAAATGAGCGTCGCGGCTTCGGATACTACGTCGTAACCTGGTATCCCAAGAGACGTGCAGAAGGCACCCTGGTCGGCACAATCGCCAAACCAGATCCCAAGCAATAAAAAAGGCGTCCTGATGGACGCCTTTTGAATTTTCGAGGAGTAGTCGCAGCGATTCTTTAGCTCCTGGCCACAAATGACCTTGGGTTCAGAATCCGACCGGCATGCCAGTCGTCACTACTTCAGAGGGAGCCAGCTTCTCTGCTGCCAACAAGATGGGGGGCCAATGCTGGAGGCCAAGCCCAAGGATGCGCAATTGCAGACCTCGAATTCGATTCTCAACCATGCGTGGAGCGAGTGTCAACCTGACCGACAACTGAATCGGTCGCCCCCCCCCGATCGCCAGTCAGACATGCTCACTGCTTTTCGCATGCACCGCACGCAGCTCGGCATGCCCATGATCCGTCTCCACCACCGGAATTTCATTCCCGTCGCAGTCGCGCAGTTTACCTTCGCTGAAGTAGTCCCCTTCCCGCAGCGCCGCCAGGTCTTGATAACGCAGGACTCGTTCAGTACCGGCGGCAAATACCGATTGCTGGTCCGAGTTGCCGGCCGTGAGGTGATTGAAGGTCAGGTTCAGCACGATGGCCATGATCGCCGAGGAGCTGATGCCCGAGTGGAAGATCGTCGAGAACCAGCTGGGGAAGTGGTCGTAGAAGTTCGGGGCGGCGATGGGGATCATGCCGAAACCGATGGAAGTGGCGACGATGATCAGGTTGACGTTGTTGCGGTAGTCGACCTTGGACAGCGTCCGAATGCCGCTGGCGGCGACAGTGCCAAACAGCACGATCCCGGCGCCGCCGAGTACAGAGGTCGGCACGGCGGCGATGACCCGGCCCATGAACGGCAGCAATCCAAGCACCACCAGAAACACACCACCTGTGGCCACCACGAAGCGGCTCTTGATCCCGGTCACCGCCACCAGCCCGACGTTCTGGGCGAAGGCGCTCTGAGTGAAGGAGCCGAAGATCGGCGCGATCATGCTCGACAGCATGTCAGCGCGCAGGCCGTTACCCAGACGTTTGGAGTCGACCTTGGTGCCAATGATTTCACCGACAGCGAGGATGTCGGCCGAGGTTTCCACCAGGGTCACCATGACCACGATGCACATCGACAGGATCGCGGCAAAGTGGAAGGTCGGCATGCCGAAATGGAACGGTGTCGGGAAGCCGAACATCGGGCCCTGGGTGACGGATGAGAAATCCGCCATGCCGAGGAACACAGCGATGACCGTGCCGATGACCATCGCCAGGAGGATCGACAAACGGGAAATGGTCGCGCTGCCGATCTTGCTCAATAGCAACACCAGCACCAGCGTCATCGCCGCCAGACCGATGTTCGCCATGCTGCCGAAATCCGGCGCATGGCTGTTGCCACCCATGGCCCAGCGCGCGGCCACCGGCATCAGCGTCAAGCCGATAGTGGTGATCACAATGCCGGTCACCAGCGGTGGAAAGAACTTGGTAATCCTTGAGAACACCGGCGTGATCAGCAAGCCAATCAGCGACGCGGCAATCACCGCCCCGAGAATCGACTGAAAGCCGCCCTCCCCGCCACTGCTGACAATCGCGACCATGGTCGCAACGCCGGAGAACGACACGCCCTGCACCAGCGGCAACTGACAGCCGAAAAACGGCAAACCGAGGGTTTGCAGCAATGTCGCCAGCCCCCCTGCAAACAATGAAGCAGCAATCAACAAACCGATGTCCGCCGGTGAGAGCCCGGCCGCCTGGCCGATGATCAAAGGCACCGCGACGATACCGCCGTACATGGTCAGAACGTGTTGCAGGCCATAAGCCATATTCGCGCCGATCCCGAGGTTTTCGTCCTCAGGCCGTTGGTGTGAAACATGGGGCGTTTTCATGGTTGGGAGGTTCCCTGGTTTTTGTTGTGCGCACACTGTATTCAATACTCAGGACAAATGTCTATAGAGTTGTATACAACTATCCAGTCAGATTATGGACACTTGTCCACGCCACGCTTTGGCCATAGCGCCTCCAGCCCCAAACGTCTTGAAATACATCCCTGCGCCCCTATCCCTCCTCACCGCTAATCTTTTGCTTTCCAAGCGACCGCCGGCACGGACGCCTCCTCGCTTATACATATAAAGTATGCATAATGAAGTCATTCGAGATTCAGTATCACAGGGCAAAGAACGCGGCCAACAAACTAAAACATCAAGGCATCAGCCTCGCAGAGACAGAACCAGTGTTTTATGACGAACGAGCCCTGACTTTTCAGGACGACCATCATGATGAGCAGCGGTGGATCATCATGGGGCTGGATGCCAAAGGTCGCTTGCTGGTCGTTGCGTACACCTGGCGCGACCCGAATTTCGTGCGAATCATTTCCGCACGCATCGCCACCAAAGGCGAGCGTCGCCACTATTTGGAAACTTGAACGATGAAAGACGAATACGACTTCAGCAACGCCAAGCGTGGAGCCGTTGCCACAAGCAAAGGCAAGACCCGAATCACCATCATGCTCGACGATGTCGTCATAGAGGCTGCGCGCGCTCTGGCAGAAAGCGAGGGATATGGCTACCAGACTGCGATCAACAACATCTTGCGCCAGGTGTTGCTCAGCGATAAAGGCAAAGCGGCGAAGCCCGATCAGAACGCTGCTGTTGCAAATGTCGGGCAGTTCAAAAAAGGCATAACCGCGTCGGAGCTGAAAAGCCTGGAGAAAAAACTGTCAGAAGCCCTCAGCGAAATCCATCACGTGATGGAGCATGAAGTTCGTTCCTAGGCACAAACCTCGCACTTGAGTCGGCCCAATGAAAAAGGGGCGGATTGATCAAATCCGCCCCTTCGCGTGGTGCTCAGTTTGCCTGCGGCACCGGCTCGATCAACCGCTCCAGCACCAGCTTCAACGCCTCCTTCGCCGGCACTCGGATTTCGAATTCACGTTCCAGCAACCCGATCAACTCATCCACATCCGTCACCTGCCGCCGCTCGCTCTCACTGCCCATGCGGTGAATGGCAAAACTGCCGTTGTTCAGCGTGCGTCGCCATCCCTCCCCCGTCCGCGCCACCATCAGTTGTTTGACGAAGGACGATTCGGGATGAGTCGAGACGTACCAGTTGCCGAGGGTGTAATCGATGTCTTCCTGACGCTGCAAATCGAAGATGTACATCGCCCGCCATTCACCGCCAACGTTGGCACGCAGGGTGTAGCCGTCCGCATGCTGTTCGATACGATAGGGTTCGTGGGGCGTGAGCTGTTCGGCCCCGGTGTCGAGCATCAACGGCGCGGTGGGCACCATGCCACCGAAGCCGACGTCGGTGATGTAGCGCACGCCGTCGAGGGTCACCAGGCTCAAGCGGTGAGTGCGTGCGGTCCATGCGCCTTCGGGCTGGTTCATGACTACGCGGCCGGTGATGCCGCGCGCCTCGAAACCCAGCGTTTGCAGCAAGGCCAGGAACAGGTTGTTGAGTTCATAGCAGTAACCGCCTCGGCCGTCGTGCAGGACTTTCTGCTCGATGGACGGCAGGTCGATGAGTACCGGTTGCCCTAACAGCGTGGTGAGGTTTTCGAACGGGAAGGCACCGGTGTGGCGCAACTGCAGTTGACGCAGGGTTTGCAGGGTCGGCGCCGGGGGCGCGTCGAAGCCCAGGCGTTGCAGGTACAGCGCAAGATTTGTCAGTCGTGGTTCGCTCATCGCTCAATCCTTATGCATGGAGCCCGCGGATCGCTCCGCCGATGGCCGCCATGTATAAGGGAAAAAGCGCTCGGGCCGATAATTGATTTCGCCAATCGCCGCACGTGCCAAATCTATCGCCGTTTGCGTGAACCCAATCGAATCCATGTCGGCGCGTGATCGCTGGCATGCGGCTCGTTGCGAACCCAGGCGTCGACGCCGGCATCGTGCAAACAAGGAAACAGGCGACTAAAGGTGCGCGCCCTGCTGCGCAAAGTCTTCCTGCGAGGCCTTGAGCAACGGCAGCAGTGCATACCTGTCTACCGGGCGACTGAGGTAAAACCCCTGCACTTCATGGCACTGATCCAGGATCAGGAAGTCCAGTTGCTCCAGCGTCTCGACACCCTCGGCAGTCACGGTCAGGCCCATCGCCTTGCCCAGGTTGATGATCGCCTGCACCACGGCGCGATCGTTGCTGCCGCTGCCCATGGACGAAATGAAGCGCTTGTCGATCTTGATCCCGTCGAAAGGATACGTGCGCAAGTAACCCAGCGAAGAATAACCGGTGCCGAAGTCGTCCATGTTCAGGCGCACGCCCAACTCCTTGAGTGCATTCATGGTCGCCAAGGCGCCATCGACGTCGATGAGCATCACGTTTTCAGTGATCTCCAGCTCCAGCCGACTGGCAGGCAAGCGGGTCTGGATCAACGCTTCGCGCACGTCCTCGATCACATCGCTACGGGCGAATTGAACCGGCGACAGGTTGACCGACACCATCATCGCACCGGGCCAGGTCAGAGCCGTCTCGCACGCCTCGCGCAGCACCCAGCGGCCCAAGGGCACGATCAGATCGGTCTGCTCGGCCAGCGGGATAAACGCGTCGGGGCTCAACAAGCCTTGCACTGGATGCTGCCAGCGCAGCAGCGCTTCGACCGAGACGATGCGCTTGCCATCGACGTGATAACGCGGCTGGTAATGCATCACGAATTCGTTGTTCTTGATCGCCCGACGCAGGTCGGTTTCCAGTTGCCGGCGATGCTGGATCTGATCGTTCATGTGTGCGGCAAAATAGCACCAGGTCTTCTTGCCATCGGATTTGGCCTGATACAACGCGATATCGGCACACCGAATCAGCTCCTGCGGAATGTGCCCCTGGCGCCGACTCAAGGCGATACCGATGCTCGCGCCAATGTGCAGCGAGTGATGGTCGTAGTGAATCGGCTGATGCAGGCTATCGAGCAAGTGCTCGCAAAACCGGTCGATTTCCGCGTGGCTGTCCATGCCATGGAGCACCAGCACGAACTCGTCGCCGCCCAATCGGGCGACCAGGTCAATGTCTCGTGTGCACTCGCGCAAACGGGTGGCGACTTCCAGCAATACCGCATCGCCGGCCGGGTGGCCGAGGGAGTCGTTGATCGGCTTGAAGTTATCCAGGTCGATCATCAACAACGTCAGCGCCGTCGACTGCTCTTTCAGTGCCAGCGCCTCATCGAGAAAACGCGCCAATTTGTTGCGGTTCGGCAGGCCAGTCAGGGCGTCGTGCAATGACAGATGCTGGATCTGCGCATGGGCGGCAACTTCGTCGGTGATGTCGCTGGCCGTTCCGCGATAGCCCAGCACCGCGCCCTTGCGCTGGATCGGCCGCGCCGACACCCGGCAGACCCGCTGTTGCCCCGATTGATCGCGGTAGGAACAGCGCAAATGGCTGACGGCTTGCTCTTCATCGAGTTTGTTCAGCCACAGCGACAACGGCGTCGTATCGCAATGGAGCAATTGCCCGATGTTCTGTCCCAGCCACTGCTGATCGGAGAACCCGGTGACGGTGCTGAAGCGTCCCGACAGATAAGTGATGCAATGCTGATCGTCGATTTCCCAGATCCAGTCGGACGCGGCCTCGGCTACCGCACGAAAACGCTCTTCACTGGCCTCCAACGCCTGGTTCGACAAATCGAGGCTGGTGTAACTGGCATCCACATGCCCGGACGTGCGCAGGACATAGCGAAAGAAGTAAGCGGTCAACAACGCCAGAACCAACAGCGCCCCGCCCAGTGGCGGCAGCAGCGACCAGAGCAATTGATGACCCGGCCGCTCGAGCCGGGAGACCAGACTGTAACCGGTACCAGCAAGGGCAATAGCGGGCTGACCGGGAGCGATGACGTTGTCGGGCGTCAGGCTCAAGTCGTGCAAACCGTAATCGACGCTCAAGGTGCTGAGCTTTTCAGGGTTCAGTTGGTCGACGTATATAAGCACCGAAGTGCTTTTGGGATCGACCGCCGGGCGTTCGTCATTGGGCACAATCGCGGCGGCCGACAGCAGCGCGGGTTTGCCCTCGAACAAGGTGTAGTGGCTGACGGGTTTGATGAGGTTCTCCTGACCCTGAACCTCGTCAATGATCGTCGCCATCGAGGTCGACAGATAGGCCGCCGCCTCGTCCTGCACCTGAAGCCCACGCACCACGGCGTATTTTGTTCGCTGAACATCGACCACGAAAACACCCTCGTAGTGGTCCATGGTGAACAGGGTTTTACCCATGTTCTGCTCGACGTAGGCCCACTGCACATCGACCTCGCCGTTCAGGTGATCGTAGGCCGACGTCCAGTCGGCATAACTGGCGATGTAGTTTTTCGTGGCGGTAATGCGGTTTTCCAGCGCGCGCTGGGTATAAAACGTGGTTTTGGCCAGGTCCTCGGCATCGAGCCGCCCGGCAATACTGAACAGGGCGATCAGCGCGATCAGCACCCCAACCACAAACAACAGACCGACCACCAACATCAGGTTGCGGGTAATCGGGGTATGGCGTGCAGGTGCAGCGGTGGTAACGGCAGACAAATCCATGCACTTGATCCTGTCAATCGATTGCCCGATCGGAATGAGACCGGTGGGCCCGGTCGGTCAGGTGTGACAGCCAGGCTCTCTGCACTGACCATAGCAGGCATGCCTGATCATCGCTCCTGGACTGTAGCAGTGTGCATCGTTTTACCCCCCAGCCATGGTGGAAAGCGTCATCGATCCGAGCGCATCAGCGCCTCGACGCCCCCTTCCATCGACAACACCGCCGAGCGATTTCGCCCTGAGTGCTTGGCCTGGTACAGCGCCGCATCCGCGCGCTTGATCAACATTTCGGTGCTGTCGTGCGCCGTCGGCACAAACGAATAACAGCCAAGACTGACCGTCAGATAGCCCGTGGGCGAACCGCTGTGGGTGATGTTTTTGTCCATGACGCTGCGGCGGATTTGCTCGGCGATCGTCAGCGCGCCATGAATGTCGGTGTCCGGTAGCAACACCGCGAACTCTTCACCGCCGTAGCGCACCGCCAGATCGGCTTTGCGGTGGCAGCAACTCTTCAGGGCCCGCGCCACTTCGGCCAGGCAATGGTCCCCGGCCACATGACCGTAAGTGTCGTTGTAGCGCTTGAAGTAATCGATATCGAGCATAATCAGCCCCAGCGAGCTCGACCGCCGGGCACCGCGCCCGAACTCTTTCTCCAGCGCCCGTTCGAACAAGCGGCGGTTGGCCAACCCGGTCAGGCTGTCGTGGGTGGCGATCAGCTCCAGGGTTTTCTGCGCCTCGCGCAAATCCGCCTCGATGCGCTCGCCCGCGCGAACCTGATGAATAAACACCCAACCGAACAACCCCACGCCGAGGACAACCAGAGCGACGATCACACCGGATTGAATCGCCGTGTCGTACCAGTCCTTGAGGACGGCGTCTTTGGAGGATGCCGCCGCGACCACCACCGGATAGGCATCGAGCTGACGGTAGCCATACAGCCGAGGGATGCCATCGACCACCGAGTCGATCATGGCGTTGCCGGACGTGGCGTTGGGCAAGAGTTTCTGAAAAATCTCGCCCTTAGCCAATGACGTACCGATCTGCGATTCCACAAACGGCCGCCGCGCCAGCAGTGTTCCATCGGTCAATGCCAAAAACATCGCGCCGTTGTCGTCGAGGCTGAAGCTTTTGAAGAACTGATCGAAGTACGACATCTTGATCCCGGCCAGCAACACACCCTGGAAATGACCGCCCTGATCGTTTATCCGCCTGGAAACCGGAATGATCCACTCGCCATTTTCCCGACTACGAATTGCCGGGCCGATGTGCGCCAGGGTTGAGATGTTTTGCTGGTGAAACCTGAAATACTCGCGATCCGCCACACCAGCCCCGCGGGGTAGATCCTCGAACGACGTCACGGCCCATTGCCCCTGCCTGTCGAACAGAAATATCCCGTGCAACTGATGCAGCGCCTGCACCCGCCGGGCGAAGGTTTTCTGCAGGCGTGGCGTCTGGGCAGCGTCGAAACCTTCAGCCTGAATCCAGTCCACCAGACTGGTCAGTACCAGATCGGCCTTCATGAACGTGTCTTCGGCCTGCTGCGCCATGGCCCGGGTCAGGTTCGACGACGACACCTCGGCCAACGCGAGGTCGTGCCGACGCGACTGCTCCAGTTGCAGGTAAAGCAGCCCACAGAGACAAAGGCATACCGCCGCAATGAACAGCACCGCGGCCTTGAGCAAAGGCAGTCGCTTCAAGGCACCGCCGGACGCGTGCTGCGGATCGTGAATGGGGATAGGCAAAAGTGAGTCCTGGAAGGGTAAGACATGGGCAACGGCCCAAAGCCCCTATTTTTTTGAGCGTAGTCTACGGGGTTGTGCGGGATAAACAGAGGATTGAGGGATAAATGGTTGTGTTTTAATTCCATGACGCAAGGCAAAACCACATGACCTTGAAGGAGCTACGATTAACTGACATCACGACAGGAAATCGAAATGAGTAAGGTAGACGAGCTCGCCGCGAAGCTTAAACAATCCCGGCAAACCAGTGCCGACGCGACCATCGCCGATCAAGCCATCGACAGCTGGCCCGCCCAGGTCTACGAGCTGTATCACCAGATCGAAGCCTGGCTGCAACCACTGATCGAGGTGGGCCTGAAGCTGCGACGCAATTCCACCCATGTGTTCGAGAGTGCGCCGGACGGTGCGACTTACGATTATGCCATCGACCAACTGCTGATCGAAGGCAACCACCACGGCATCACCTTCGACCCCGTCGCGCGCTTCACCGTCGACGGTGCCGGGCGGATCGAAATCCACTCGACAGGCAAGGAACTCGCCTTGTTACGAACCGTGAACGAACACGGCGAGACGCAGTGGTGGCTCCAGGCGAGCGAACAATCCGGACAACAACCGGATGCGATCGCGCTGACGGAACACAATTTGCTGCTGGCCGTGCAGGAAGGCTTGGGGCTTTAAGGCCTACAAATTGCTCTGCTCCGCCGCTACCGAGGGAGGCGCCGCTCGCCTCCCGTCCAGCGCCGGCGGCTCCGAAGTCCGATTCAACGCCCGCAATACCGGGGAATCGTATCCATATACATCGGGCTTGAATGTCACGCGTCCATCAAGACTCAGGTCCACCGTCCAGTAGGCCAACAGCACCGGCACTTTTACCGGGAGCCTGATGTTCTCTGTCTTGCCGTTGGCTAACTGTTTTTGAATCCCTTCGCTGTTCCAGTGAACCGGATCGTTGAACAACAGCTCCACCAATTGCAGCGGGTTTTCTACCCGAATACAGCCGGAGCTGGTCGCGCGATTGGATTTCGCGAACAACTCTCGATGCGGCGTGTCGTGCAGATAAATCGAATACTCATTGGGAAAACGAATCACCACCTGCCCCAGCGAGTTATCCGACCCCGCATCCTGCCGTAAGGTAAGGCCGCGCGGGTTGTCCCAATCGACAGTGGACGGATCAAGCACATTGCCATCTCGATCGATCACCCGAATCCGGCTTGCCTCAAGGTAACCAGGATTGTCGCGAATCTTCGGCAGCATGTCCTTGAGCAGAATCGTCGGTGGCACGGTCCAGGTGGGGTTGAACGTGACGTAGGTGATCGCGGATTGAAAAATCGGCGTGCTGCGAAACGGCTTACCGACCTGCACCCGTGAGCGCCAGATCGGTTTGCCATCGCGATAGAACGCGACTTTATACCCGGCAATATCGACCACGACGAAGGTGCCCTGAAGCTTGTACAGCAGCCATCGCGCCCGCTCCATGTTCACCCGCACCTGATCGATTCGCGCCTCGACCGGTACATTCAGCTCCGCGAGTGTCGCCGGCCCCGCTACGCCGTCCGCCCCAAGGTATTGCTCGGTCTGAAACTTCTTCACCGCCGCAGTGACGGCGTCGTCGTAGTCGGTGCGAGCAGTCCCTTGCGCGGCGAGATAACCGCCCGCCGCCAAACGCGTACGCAATAGAGCGACCGAGGCGTCGTCCATGCCGGGCCTGAGCGTCTGCCCTTCCGGGATCTTTGGCCAGCCACCCCGATCACGAACCTTGCGCAGTTGCGCCAGGCCATGGCGCAACGTGCCGTAAACCGCTTCTTGGGGCGGCGCCTGGGCGAAGGCGCGCGCAATGTCATGGCTGTCGAGGGCGGCAAAAAACTTATTGACGTCCTCCCGAGGATCGACGCCAGCGGGATCGAAGTTCCAGTGGATGTCCAACCGCGAAGGGTCGACCTTGCCGCGCCGCAACTGCAGCAGCGCCGTGATGAACGTCCGGGTGGCGGAGATATCAAAGGCTGCCCGTTGCCCGGGGGTTGGGGTGGTTGTCTGCATCAACGTGCGGGCCTCGGCCAACTCGGCGATCCGGAAATCCGCGGGGTTCAGGCCATCGGCCTGGGTATCACCCAAGCTTTTCAACAACAGGGCGACATCGTCATCGTCCGTCCAGGCGGCGCGATAGCCACGATGGCTATAAAAATCCAGCACGACTCGGTTCACATCGACCCGTTGATGACGCGGCGAGGTGAGCAGCGGCGGAAACGCCGAACTCAATGGCGCCAACTCCGCCTGAATCGCCTGGCCGACATAATCGCCGGGTGCCGCTTCAGCCACAGTACTTACGGGAGATAGCGGCTCAATCGGCGAAGTTTGCGCGATCGCCGTGCCGCTTATCAGAAAGCCCATAAAAAATATGCGGCTTATGACGAATAACCTTGTTAACTGCGCCATGGATAATCCTTAATCTCCCGTTTTCAACCGGCTAGCGTCGTGCGCGCTGCTAGACTCGAAATATTCAGATGAGACTTGCATATGGCCCCACACCGCTTTGGCTGCTTAATGACGGCCCTGCTGCTGACTGCTTTTTTTACATTACCGGCAGCCTACGCCGATTCACTTGAAGCTGCCTTGGTCAAAGCGGCCCCCGATGCCAACGCCAAAGTCATTGCCCTGGCCGTTCGCGCCTCCCAATGCAGCCGGGCCCAAGGCACGTCCCCGGCGCAGAGACTCGCAGTGATCGATTATTCCCTGCCCTCGACCGTACAACGTCTTTGGGTTTTCGACCTTAAACAACGCAAATTGTTGTTCCATGAACTGGTCGCCCACGGTCGCAACAGTGGCGAGAACATGGCCAGCCAATTCTCCAATCAGAATGCCAGCTACGCCACCAGCCTGGGTTTGTACCGCACCCAATCCAGCTATGTCGGGCAGAACGGTTATTCCCTGCGCATGGAAGGTCTGGAACCGGGTTTTAACGACAACGCCTTCGAACGGGCGATCGTCATTCATGGCGCGCCTTACGTCAGCCCTGCCCTGGCGCGGGCCAATGGCCGGATTGGCAGAAGTCTCGGCTGCCCGGCGGTGAGGCCTGCGATTGCACATCGGCTGATCGACTCGATGAAGGATGGGCAGTTGTTATTTTCTTACTACCCGGATCAGCGTTGGTTGAAGTCTTCTTCGTATATCAATTGCGGTAACGCCACCGTGGCGGATTCGTCCAGGTCCAATAGCAGTCCTTGAACACCGCGTGAAACTGTCAAAACTGTAATCTTGGCCTCAGCCTGCTGAAAGGCACCGCCCGTTAGCCTCCTCCCCATTGAGTTCTCTTCCTTCCGCTCAGGATGGACCTGAGGGCTTCATCAGGCTGACGGACGGGATAAAACGGCATGCATTCCAACACCTCAAGACGCACCTTCGTGAAGGGCCTGGCCGCTGGCGGGGTGCTCGCTGGCCTCGGGCTGTGGCGCACGCCAGTATGGGCGGTCACCAGCCCCGGCCAACCGAATGTGCTGGCCGGTACCGACTTCGACCTGTTCATTGGCGAATCCCCGGTCAACATCACCGGCAACCCTCGAACCGCGATGACCATCAACGGCGGCATTCCCGGCCCCCTACTGCGCTGGCGTGAAGGCGACACCGTCACGCTGCGGGTGAAAAACAAACTCAAGGACAGCACGTCCATTCACTGGCACGGCATTTTGCTGCCGGCCAACATGGACGGCGTGCCGGGCCTGAGTTTTCACGGGATCGAACCGGATGGCATGTACGTCTACCAGTTCAAGGTCCGGCAGAACGGCACTTACTGGTACCACAGCCATTCGGGCTTTCAGGAACAGTCCGGGGTTTACGGGCCGTTGGTGATCGACGCCAAGGAGCCGGAGCCGTTCCAGTACGACCGCGACTACGTGGTGATGCTCACCGACTGGACCGACGAAGACGCCGTCGGCCTGATGAAAAAACTCAAGAAACAATCGGACTACTACAACTACAACAAACGCACCGTGGGCGATTTCATCCACGACGTCAGCGAGAAAGGCTGGGGCTCCACGGTGGCCGATCGCAAGATGTGGGCCGAGATGAAGATGAACCCCACCGATCTGGCCGACGTCAGCGGCGCCACTTACACCTACTTGATGAACGGCCAGGCGCCGAACATGAACTGGACCGGCCTGTTCCGTCCCGGCGAAAAGCTGCGCCTGCGTTTTATCAACGGCTCGTCCATGACCTACTTCGACGTGCGCATCCCGGGTTTGAAAATGACCGTGGTCGCGGCGGATGGCCAACACGTCAAACCGGTGAGCGTCGACGAGTTCCGCATCGCGGTAGCGGAGACGTTCGATGTGATTGTCGAGCCGACCCAGGACGCCTACACCCTGTTCGCCCAGTCGATGGATCGAACGGGTTATGCGCGAGGCACCCTGGCGGTGAAGGCCGGGTTGTCGGCGCCGATTCCAGCGCTGGATCCGCGACCGCTGGTGACCATGGATGACATGGGCATGGGCGGCATGGATCACGGCAGCATGGGCGGTGACATGGCGGGGATGGACCACGGTGACATGCAAGGTATGAACGGTGGTGACATGCAGGGCATGGACGGCGGCGACATGCAGGGCATGGACAGCATGGCCGGAATGGATCACAGCAGCATGGCCATGGGTGGCATGGCCGGGATGGCCGGGATGCAATCCCATCCCGACACGGAAAAAGACAACCCGCTGGTGGACATGCAAGCCATGAGCACCACGCCAAAACTCGACGACCCGGGCATCGGCCTGCGCAACAACGGCCGCCGTGTGCTGACCTACTCCGACCTGCGCAGCACCTTCGAAGACCCGGACGGCCGCGAGCCCGGCCGCACCATCGAACTACACCTGACCGGCCACATGGAGAAGTTCGCCTGGTCGTTCAACGGCGTGAAGTTCTCTGATGCCGAACCCGTGCGACTCAAGTACGGCGAGCGGGTTCGAGTGGTGCTGGTCAACGACACGATGATGACTCACCCCATTCATTTGCACGGTATGTGGAGCGACCTCGAAGACGAGAACGGCCAGTTCATGGTGCGCAAACACACCATTGATGTGCCGCCGGGATCGAAGCGCAGCTATCGGGTCACCGCCGATGCGCTCGGCCGCTGGGCCTACCACTGCCATCTCCTGTACCACATGGAAATGGGCATGTTCCGTGAAGTTCGCGTGGAAGAATAAGGCGCTACCCATGACCAGACTCACTCCGATCTCTTTGGCCCTCGTTACCGTGGGCCTGACGCTCTCTTCGGCCATGGCCGCCACCGACAACATGCAGGGCATGGACCATAGCCAGATGCCGGGCATGGATCACAGCCAGATGCAGAGCGAGGATTACGGGCAAATGCAGCCCGCCGCACCGACCCAAAGCCGCACGCCGATCCCGGCATTGACCGACGCCGACCGTGCCGCCGTTTTCGTCAGCCCCGCCGGCCATGACATGCACGACAGTGCGCTCAACTATTACTTCCTCGCCGACAAACTCGAATGGCAGGACGCCGATAACGGCAGCGCATTGGCGTGGGATCTGTCTGGCTGGATCGGCGGCGACGTTGATCGCCTGTGGTTGCGCTCCGAAGGCGAACGCGTCAATGGCAAAACCGAAGATGCCGAAGTCCAGGCCCTCTGGGGCCACGCGATCAGCCCATGGTGGGACGTGGTGACCGGCGTGCGCCAGGATTTCAAACCCGGCGCCCCGCAAACCTGGGCCGCGCTCGGCGTGCAAGGCATGGCCCTGTACAACTTCGAAACCGAGGCCACCGCATTCATCGGCGAAGGCGGCCAGACCGCTGCACGACTGGAAGGTGACTACGACATCCTGCTCACCAATCGGCTGATTCTGCAGCCGACCGCCGAGCTTAACGTCTACGGCAAAAACGACCCACAACGGGGCATCGGCTCCGGACTTTCCAGCACCGAAGCCGGGCTGCGCCTGCGCTATGAAATCCGCCGGGAATTCGCGCCCTACATCGGCGTGACCTGGAACCGCACCTACGGCAAAACCGCCGATTACGCCAGGGACGAAGGCGAGGACCGCAGCGAAGCCCGACTGGTCGTCGGCGTTCGGCTGTGGTTCTAAACATTTCAACTCAAAAACCTAAAAACCAACCGCTTAAAGCGGTAAGAGGCCTTGCATGCGCACCATCAAAACCACCGCTGTCGCCATCGCACTTTCCACCGGGCTGCTCATGAGCGCACTGGCTCAAGCCCACCCGAAACTGCTCTCCTCCAACCCAACCGAAGGCGCGGACGGCGCAGCACCGAGCAACATCGAGCTGCACTTCTCCGAAAACCTCATGACCCAATTCTCCGGCGCCAAACTGGTCATGACCGAAATGCCCGGCATGGCCCATTCCCCCATGCCGATGAAAGCCAAAGTCTCCGGCGGCAGCGACCCGAAAACCATGGTCATCACCCCGCTCTCGCCCCTGCCCACCGGCAGCTACAAAGTCGAATGGCGCGCCGTGTCTTCGGACACTCACCCGATCACCGGCAACGTTACGTTCAAAGTGAAGTGATTGATGAGCGACTCGGTCGGCATTGCCCTGCGGTTTGCGTTGTATATGGATTTGATGCTGTTGTTCGGGGTAGCACTTTTTGGCTTGTATAGCCTTAAAGGGCAGGAACGGGTGTCTGGGGCGGTGCTGCCGTTTCGGTCGATGTTGGCGGGGACGGCGCTGCTGGGCGCGGTGTTGTCCGTCGCCAGCATGGTGATGATGACAAGTGCCATGAGCGGTGAAACGGACTTCGCCGAGCTACGCCCGCACATCGAGATGATGCTGTTTGAGACGGATGTCGGCTTGGCTTGGGGGATTCGCATTGTTGCGCTGGTGATCGCTGGCTTAGCGGTGATGCTCCGTGCATCTGGTTTCAGTTTATGGGTCGCGGCTTTTGCCGGTGCTGTTGCCCTCGCCAGCCTGGCCTGGAGCGGACATGGGGCGATGGATGAAGGCAATCGTCGCTTTTGGCATTTCACGGCGGACATTCTGCACCTGCTGGCGGCGGGGGCTTGGCTTGGCGCGTTGCTGGCGTTTGCGTTGATGGCGAAGATCAACGCCCTGCAAACCGAAGCGCGCCTCAGGTTGCTGGCCCGCGCGGTCAATCGGTTTGAGGCGATTGGCGCGGCCATCGTCGTGGTCATCACCGCGACGGGAGTCGTGAATTATCTGTTCATCGTTGGGCCGAAGCTGGACGAGGTGTTTCTCAGCACTTACGGGATTCTGCTGTTCGTCAAAGTGGTGCTGTTTGCCGGCATGCTGGTGCTCGCCGCGTTGAACCGGTTTCACCTCGGGCCGTTTCTGGAGCGGTCGTTGCGGGACGGGCAATACACGGTCGCCGCCAATGCGTTGCGGCGCAGCGTGGTGGTGGAATTGGCGGCGGCGGTGTTGATCGTGGGATTGGTGGCTTGGCTCGGAACGCTGAGCCCGGAAATGGGTGCCCAGTAGGGAAATGAAAGCATCCGATGACCGGCCAGAGCAGTCAGTGGACAGGGTGAGGGGCCTTTACTAGCGTTTAACCACACTAGATTTCAAGCCAGAGGGTTCAACACCCAAGCGCCAAGGTGAAAAAAGCGGCGCAATTATCGAAAGGAGTTCGAAAATGGCTGAAGTAATGAAAGTGGTGGATGTCGACTTAAAGATACTTAAATCAAACCCACCGCAGCTACACATATCGGCAATTGGCCTGGTGAATTCTGGTGGATGGACAAACCCGAGACTGGAGCCGCGGGTTTACATTCAGTTCCCACCAGACGGCATTCAGGACTTCGATTTTGTTGCTGATCCGCCCCAAGGGGCTGCTATACAGGTCATCCTTCCCATCGACGCATCAAAACTTTGGAAAGACCCGCCACTCGATAAACTCAAGGGAGTAAGAGTGCACTCGGCTAGCAACTCGATTGAAGCGCATCTTAAGAGTTCGAAGTCCGTGGCTTGTGCATAAACAACTCATGTAGAGGGATACGTGTCGGGCCTTGCCTGACACGTATCATGCGCTGGAGTGAATGGGGTATTGGGACAGTAGATGACAGCCGAGAAGCGCTTTCACTACACTGCTTCCGCTTGAACCCCACTCTGTCACAAAAGCCCGATAACAATGAAAATCATAAAAAGCACAATGCTGCTCTGTGGCCTGCTGGCTCTATCCTGCGGCGCTCAGGCAGAGCAAAGCCCTTCGCACCTGGACACCGTCCTGCAACAAGGCCTACTGCGCGTTTGCACCACAGGCGACTACAAACCCTATACCTTCAAAGGTGAAGACGGCGAATACTCGGGCATCGACATCGCCATGGCCCGCTCGCTGGCCGACAGCCTGGGCGCGAAGGTCGAGTGGGTCCAGACCACTTGGAAAACCCTGATGCCCGACATGCTCGCGGGCAAATGCGACATCGGCGTCGGCGGCATCTCCGTCACCCTGGAACGCCAGAAAAAAGCCTTCTTCAGCACCACCCTGGACGTCGACGGCAAAATCCCTCTGGTGCGCTGCGAAGATCAGGCGAAATACCAGACCCTCGAACAAATCAACCAGCCTTCGGTTCGCTTGGTCGAACCCGCCGGCGGCACCAACGAAGCCTTCGTCCACGCCTTCCTGCCCAAGGCGCAATTGCAGCTGCACGACAACGTCACCATCTTCCAGCAGCTGCTGGACAAGAAGGCTGACGTGATGATTACCGACGCCTCGGAAGCGTTGTATCAGCAGAAACTCAAACCGGGGTTGTGCGCGGTCAACCCGACGCAATACATGCAGTACGGCGAGAAGGCATATCTGCTGCCACGGGATGACATCAGCTGGAAGATGTATGTCGATCAGTGGCTGCACCTGGCCAAGGTGACAGGGAATTACCAGAAAATCCTCGGTCAGTGGATCGCGGTGCCAGAGGCTAAATAGCCCGTTAGTCCATACATAGCAGCTGGCGCAGCCTGCGTTCGACCGTAGCAGCTGTCGAGCCTGCGAGGCTGCGTCCGGCTGCGCAGCAGTCGTAAAGTCAGAACATGCGGTTCATCAGGCAAATCACGCAACGGCGAAAGCACCCCAGCCGTTGCGTCATGCATTAGTCGTGCAGCAAGCCCGAGCTGTACTCATTAAAGCTGTTGCCGATCGCGCTCCCACCAAAGTTCACCTTGTTGGGGTTATGACCATCGAATTGTTGGCAGCCTTCTGAAAAGCAGGAACTGGTGCTCACACCCGAACAGGCGCTCAAGAGCAAAGCACCGGTGATCAGCATGGCTTTGAAGAGGTTCGAGATCATCTTGTTGTTTCCTGTGGGCTGGAGGTAAGGCAGCACGGTCTTAGGTGGTCATCCTATGCCGCGAGCCTACCCAACTTGATGAAACATTACTGAGCGACAGCGTTGGTTCAGCATCCTTGTTTTCTCTGAAGCGACCCACCTGTTTAGATGAGCGTTTAAAGACACTCACCGTTACTTCACCAAGGCTACAACGCCTTGCGTCGTTGCCTACGACTGCGCCAGAATCCGCCGGCTGTGCGCCTGGCGCTCCCGCCGGTAACTTGATTCCCGTCACTGCTCATCAGTGATCGGGTCTGCAAGCCCGCCGGAATACCAGTCGCATAGCCCTACCGTAGGACACTCGTTTGTGTCCGCTCAATGGCGGCTTTGTGCGGGAGACCTTCGGGTCTGCCGGGTTCCTGGTTTCCCGGTCTTGCAGACCCGCGCATAGCTGCCACCCATCATCTGCAAGTGATGCTGGTAGCTCCTAATGAATAATCAGGAGTTTCACCATGTTCAAGGCCACACCCAACCCGCCGGTCACAGACCCGACATCCCCTTACGAATCACTCGACTCAAAAAAACTCAACGCCGCCGCTGAACGCGCCCTCGACCACTATCTCAAACCGGCCGGTCAGATCATGGCCACGTCCAACGAACCCGAGCGCATGTTCCTCGCCAACCCGAAGTACAACACCGAATCCCTGCTGGCCAACGCCTGCGAATCATTGGGCTCGGCCACAGTTATGCTCAATGATTTTGCTGCACTGCTGGAGGGGACCCAGCGCAAAACTCTGCTGGGTATTGCGCAAGTGGTTATGTTGGGGGAACTGGCGGTGAATCAGGCGTTGGATAAGGTTGAGCTGTCTGAGTAATTAATGCTGCACATCGGCGTGGGGAGCGTGAGCTCCTCGCGCCTTAGCCACCTTTCAAAGCAACTCTGATACAGTCGCCCCCGGTAAATTCGTTGACAGGAAGTCAAACATGGCAAAGCCCGCCGCACGTATCACCGACCCCACCAGTTGCCCCATGCCTGGGCACGGCCCAAAAGCCATCGCCTCTGGTTCTCCCGACGTGTTCTTCGACGGTCTTGCAGCCGCGACCAAAGGCGATGCCTGCACCTGTGGCAGTGTTTTGGCCTCGGCCGTAGCAGCAACGGTCTTCATCAATGGCAAAAACGCCGCACTGGTCGGCACTGTCGGCGCCCATGGCGACGTCGTGATTGGTGGCTCGGGCACGGTGATCATCGGTGATTCGCATACACCAGCACCGTTCACGCCCCCACTCCCACTTTTACTGCAAAAAACCTACGGACACAGCTTCAGCATCGTCGATAGCGAAACCGGTCAACCTTTAGCCGGAAGAAGTTTCACTGCCACCGTTAACGGTGAAAAGATCATTGGCATTACCGATAGCGCAGGAATCGCGCACGTCAAAACCCCCATCAAAGATGCCACTATTTCTGTGAGCATTGACTTTACCTCTCCAGCTCGGACGCTTAACGAACTCACGGACTGATCAAATATGGCTGAACAATTTACGACTGAAGCAAAAGCAACCGAAGTCAAACCCAAAGAACCAGCGGCGCCCACTACCATCACCGTCAACGATAGAGCTGCTACCAGAGAAGCGATCCTCAGACTCGTCCGCAAAAATGGTGAGTTTATAGAACGATCATCTTGGGGAGCGCATAAAGCAAAAGGCGAAATGGTCGATGACTGGGACTACTCGATGATCGCACTTCACCATGCCGGTAGAAGTGTCGGCTGTGGTGCCGGCGCAGGACAGATGCGTGCGATTCAGAGCGAGCACCAGGCCAAGTTCGATGACATCGGTTATCACTACGGCATCGATTGTATGGGTAAAGTATTCGAAGGACGCGACATCCGGTTCAAAGGCTCAAGCGTACATAATTACAACACGGGCGTAATTGGCATCGTTTTGCTAGAAAATTTGACAACCGCCGATGAAGGTGGCGATGTGGTTGCCCTTGCCCGTCAGGCTCTTGAAGCCATCAACGGCAATATGGACCAGAAAATCCCAGCCATACAAATCGACACCCTACTGAACTTAATTCAAGCCCTGACCAGCGTTTTCAGGGTGACGACTTTGGGTGGACACCGGGAATTTCCCATGCAAGCCGGGGAAGGAAAGATTTGTCCCGGCAACATTGGGATGGAGCTGGTGAGAAACCTTCGAATTAAAACCAAACTGTTACGACCACCCGCATCATGAAATTTCTACTTATCATTGTTCCGACCATACTCGTCGCCTTCCTCTACATCGGCTTTTACGAAAGGATGGAAGACTCCTACCCGGAAAAAGTATTTTTCATCAAGAAATATCCGACATTTCAGATTAAGTTTGAAAATATTTTCGCGTACGAATCAGATGACAAAAAATTGAGTGAGCTAAGTGACACGGAGCGACAGTTGGTCATCCAGTACTGTACATATCGGTTAGGTGTGACTACGACATTGAAAAACCAAAACGAGCTTGAGGAATGCAAAAAAAGGTAAGATAAACCATCTTTTGGATGGTAAAAATTGGACAGATCTATTTCATACGCAAAATAAATCCGCCCCTGAGGGACGGATTTATTTACTCGTACTAAGACGCTCAACCCCTCCCCTTTCTGCTTTTCTCCGGAATTGATTTTCCACCTAGCGGTTGTCGATTTTGGCGCTGCTTTTCCTTCCTTTTTCGCTGGAGGACATCCGGCAGATCAATAGTGCATATAACATACACTTGATATTTCAATTTTTTCCAAGGGTGGCAAATTTACTGCCGCGAGGGCTTTGCGCTCACCTATACTAAAAAGATTAAATAGTGCTAATGAGCATGCTTAATAAGATATTGAAATTATTGAAATTTAAATGTGTAGATACCCTTGCGAACTACTGGTATCGCAACGAGGATTTGACATGAACGTTTTGTTGAAAGAGCTTCTGACCTATCATCACGAAGTGGCTATAAAAATTACTCAGATCAAAGAGTTGCTGAGGAAAATCAGACATGAACCCGATGAAACTGATGACTGCAAGCTGTTGTTCACGATGCTGGAAGCCTTGCATGGTGATGCAGAGCGACACCACCATGAAAATGAAGAACTTATTCGGCTGGCCTTGCTAGAGACTGAGGCGCCGATCCACCAACGGGTCAAGGATATCGAGCGAGATCATCAGGCATTTGAGCGCATTGCTGGGCAGTTGAAGATGTTGGGGGATACCACTAAGGAAACGAGAGTAATTACTGACACTATCGATGACTTCATCAAAAAATATTACGATCACATGGACGCCGAGGAGAATATTTTCTTTCCGGCGGCAGATAAGTGGCTTTCAGACGACCAGTGGCAGGAAATCAAGCATCAATGGCATTAATTGGAGCTCGCCGCATACATTAAAAAATTAGCTACTACTTAGTACTGACCTCACTAAGCAATTACGCGAACACCACGCATTAACTTACAGGGGTGTCCGTATATCGATGGCTCTTTGTTGCAAGTCACTCAACCCCTCCCGCTCCTGTTCTCACTCGCTCTCAACTACCTCCGCTAGACTCACCTGAGCCCCGCAAGCCCAATCCTGATAAACTCCCCACCTCCCAGCCTCACCCATTCCAGAAACGCCAATGCCACCAATCACCGCCACACTCGCCCTGCTCTCCCGCCGCTTCTGCGTCGCCCCATTTTGCGTCGATCAGGCTGGTTGTTGGTAACTCAGCATCTCTCTTTTACGCAAACACGCTTATTTGAAATCGCACATTTATTCTCGAGGTAATGGTGACCCACTCTTCTGATCAACGTGCTGACGAAAAAAGCCTGCCTCGATTGTTGCTCGATCTACTTTGGCAAATCGCCGTACTGTTGATCCCGATTTTTCTCGTGGCGGTATTACCGCTGCTGTGGGCGCTCGGTGTCGTACTGGGTTGTGCTGCCTTGATGTGGCTGACGGCACGGGCCGGTTGGCAACGAACCGGTCGAGGGGCTGCCCGGGTCATGACCTCTGCCGCAATAGGCCTGGGTTTTAATCTGGGCAGGGCTTTGCCGGCGTACTGGGATATTGCGGGGGCAGCGGCTGTGATGTTCTTCGGGCTGGCTTGCGTCAGTCACTTGGAAAGACGTTTTGGCCTGGTCGATAAAACACAGGCCAAGTCGTCACCGCTATCGCCTGGTCAGTCTTCAGGCGGCGCCAGTGCCTGGGGTGGGGACGAACCGCAGCAAACTCCCGAGGGCGAGCCCATCAGGGTGTTCAACTACAGCGAAATCGCCATGGGCGGGCCCGTCCTGTGCGATTACCTGTTTCCCGATGGGGTGCTGCTCCAGGGCCTTGGGTCGTCGGCTCGCTTCTCGAATGACGGACGTTATTTCGCTGCGCCTTTACCCTCGCGCCAAGCCTGGGGGTTGGTGATTCTGGATCGACAGTTGCGTCAGCTTTACCAGTGTTCGTGTGATGAATTTTGGGAACTGGATGCCTTTAACGACGGCATCCTGAGTGGGCGTTACAGTCCTCTGGTCGACAACGGCGCACGGGAGATCAGCCTGGAGCAACTGCTGACGACGGCTGAAAAGATCAGCCTGGTGCCCGTTGTTGACCTTTGGGTTGAGCCTGGAGCCTGGCAAAAAAAACTTGCGCTCGAAACGTTCCGGCATACGTCCCCCGATGGTCAGCAATGTTTGGACGCCTGCCTGGCGCTGCCGGCCAGCCTGCGTGAATTGCCACAGCCTTGCGCCCCGCTGATGAGCCCGGAATACCGCGTGAGCATAAACGGTGAGCCCACTTCGTTGCTGATCAGGGCCGATACCTCAATCATCTGGAATCACGATAGTCGCTCGTTCGCTTGCCATGCACGGATGGATGATGAGCAACCGCAAGCCCTCGAATACTGGCTCTGGCACGTAGACCGCGGCTGGCAAGCATTGCCTTGTCCGTGGCTATCCGCCGACAGCGAACCTTCCGTGGGTTGGAGCGCCCCCCTAGAGCTGGATGACCACTACCTGCGGCTATCGTCCTACTTCGACTACCCGCAGCCTGATCGCGGTCGCTATGGTTATGGCTTGTACAGCATACACAGCGACTGTGAGTCTCAGGTGGGCCATGATCCGAACGGCCGGGTGCAGGTTGCGCAGCGGCACCTGACTCGCGTGCGGTTGGCCGTGCCTCTGGTGGGTGATGGACAGCGAGGCGCGACGATGGTCGAGTCGGCACCATTGACGGGTGATACGCGGGCTCAATTTAGCTGGCGGCAAGACAACAGCTTGGGGCTCGGGGGTTATACCTGCAGGATTGGGGGCTGGGAGTTACCGGGCGTTTGGCTGCTCGATCATCGAGTTTCAGACACTGGACGTTACATCGCATTAATACCGTTCGCCCTGCCGCCCGCCACAGCAGGTCACGTGGTGGTGGTCGACGCACAGGAACGACAATTGATGAACAGCCCTCCTCTGTTGGTCGCACGATTGTTGGACTTTCGTGGGCCGAGACTGAGCCTGGCAGTGATTCGAGGTCGCCTGGATCAGGATCGGCAAAGCAGTCCATTGCAGCGCTTTGATCAATCGCCACCCGAGGCGGACGATGCTGCTGTATTTTGCCAGTATCGACAGGACTCGCGGCTTTACTACGAGTGGTGTGAGCTCAATGTCAGCCAACAAGGCCTGAGCGCCCTCCCCGATTGGCGCCTGGTTAAACAGCCACAGTCTGCAATCGCCGATGGAAACTTTGTCCAGCCAGCACCGATGGATAAAGATGCCGCTTGGCTGTTCGGTTGTGAAACCGAATACGCCGACAGTTGGCTACGCGTCCAGAGCCCACGCCTGGGCGGGTATTTGCTGACGGCGTCCGGTTGCGCCATCAGCCATCTCGCGCCCTCGATGATCTGGTCCGAGGATGCACGTTATCTCGCGCTGACTCGACTCCATACCAACGTCGACGATGACCACGGAGGTCGCTTGGCATGGCAGATCTTGCTGTTGGATGTCCAGGAGCGAACCTTGAGGCATTCACCTCAGTGGCTCCATAATCGACCACAGTTTGAAGGTTTTAATGCCAATGTCTTGAAGGTGCGTCTATTTCTGCGCGACTGGGAAGCCGAGGATGAAAGAGACCGAGGCTCAATCAGCGCAATGAAGTTGAGCGACCTGCTGGCACTCCCCGCCGAATCCCTGTGCCCGCACGCAGGACTCTGGCTGACGAAGGATCAACTGTGTCACTCCGAAGCGTGGCAAGCATTGGATACATCGGCCTTACGCCATTGGCGCTAGTCACGTTTATCACTGGCGCTGGCATGGCGCGCAAAAAGAGACGAAGCCGACTGAGGCACGTTCGGTTGAGTCACGTTAGATGTCGGGCCTGAGCTTAATCTTGCCTGACAATATCGGAACAGACGTATCTGTGCCGTGTAACTGGTGCCGCCGTCGGTGCGCTTGCGTGCTCTGATCGTGGCCATAGTCAACTGGTACAATTGTTAAAGGGGTTGGTACATTGTATCAACGCCCCTCAAAACGCCCATTTACCCCCTAAAACCGGCTTTGAACACGTAGAGCGAAATGGTACAGAAATCAGCTACATACTCAGTAAATTCAAGCTCTACAGTGTCTAGACGCTTTAGCGTTGCGCCCATGATGGATTGGACCGACCGCCACTGCCGTTTCTTCCTGCGCCTGCTCTCCAAGCACGCCCTGCTCTACACCGAAATGGTCACCACCGGCGCCCTCCTCAACGGCGACCACGACCGTTTCCTGCGTCACAACGAAGCCGAGCACCCGCTCGCCCTGCAGCTCGGCGGCAGTGTTCCGCTGGACCTGGCCGCCTGCGCCCGCATGGCCCAGGACCACGGTTACGACGAGGTAAACCTGAATGTCGGCTGCCCGAGTGATCGGGTGCAGAACAATATGATCGGGGCGTGCCTGATGGGGCATCCGCAGTTGGTGGCCGATTGTGTGAAGGCGATGCGTGATGCGGTGTCGATCCCGGTGACGGTGAAGCATCGGATCGGGATTAATGGTCGGGACAGTTACGAGGAGCTGTGTGATTTCGTTGGCACGGTTCGGGATGCCGGGTGCACGAGTTTTACCGTGCATGCGCGGATTGCGATTCTGGAGGGGTTGTCGCCGAAGGAGAACCGCGACATTCCGCCTCTGCGTTATGACGTGGCGGCGCGGTTGAAGGCGGATTTTCCGGAGCTGGAGATTATTCTCAACGGCGGGATCAAGACGCTCGAGGCCTGTCACGAGCATTTGCAGACGTTCGACGGTGTGATGCTGGGCCGTGAGGCGTATCACAATCCTTATGTGATGGCTGAGGTGGATCAGCAGCTGTTTGGCAGCACGGCGCCGGTGATCACTCGGGCCGAGGCGCTGGCGCAGTTGCGGCCTTATATTGCCGAGCATCTGCTGGCGGGTGGCGCGATGCATCACATCACTCGGCATGTACTGGGGCTGGGCACCGGGTTTCCGGGGGCGCGCAAGTTTCGGCAGTTGTTGTCGGTGGATATTCACAAGGCTAAAGAGCCGTTGGCGTTGCTGGATCAGGCGGCAGAGTTGTTGGAGGGACGTTAATCCCTCATCACTCACTTGCAGGTTTCGCGCGCCGGTGTCCGCGCTCTGCCTCGTTAGAAAATGGCCGCTTTGAAATGGCGGCCGTCACTTGTTCGGCCCGAGCGCTCAAAGGTCTAATTCGCAAGCTGGTCAAATCGGTAAGTATTGAGGACATGACCCAGGCCTGCTCAGCACGCTAACCGTCACCTCCATTGAACCTGCCTTCCATTTCAGCATCGTATTTACCGAGACCACGCCCCGCCTTTCAAACATCCGTTTTCAGGATGTTGCCACTGGGGCCTTCGATACGCACATGCACCCTTGAGTGGCTGTCAGCGCTCGGGTAATGTCATTAGACCCATAGGACAGAGCACGCCCATGACTTCCAAGCTGGAACAACTCAAACAAATGACCACCGTGGTTGCCGATACCGGCGACTTCGAAGCAATCGCTCGCGTTAAACCCGTGGACGCCACCACCAACCCTTCCCTGCTGCTCAAAGCAGCGGCCATTCCCGGTTATGCCGAGTTGCTGAACGCTTGCGTCAGCGACTGCAAGGGCGATGTGGGCTTGGCCAGTGACCGTTTTGGTGTCGCGGTGGGGCAAGAGATTCTGAAGGTGATTCCTGGCCGTATTTCCACTGAAGTGGATGCGCGCCTGTCGTTCGACACTGACGCCGTATTGAAGCGTGCGCACCGTCTGATCGACTTGTACGAAAAGGCCGGCGTTGGCCGTGACCGTGTGCTGATCAAGATCGCTTCGACCTGGGAAGGCATCCGCGCTGCCGAGAAGTTGGAAAAGGAAGGCATTCAGACCAACCTGACCTTGCTGTTCTCTTTCGCTCAGGCGGCGGCATGTGCTGACGCCGGGGTTTTCCTGATTTCGCCGTTCGTGGGCCGTATCTACGACTGGTACAAGAAGGCCACCGGCAACGACTACACCGGCGCGGATGATCCGGGCGTGCAGTCGGTGACGCGCATCTACAACTACTACAAGGCCAATGACTACAAAACCGTAGTGATGGGTGCCAGCTTCCGTAATCTGAATCAGATCGAGCAGTTGGCCGGTTGTGATCGGTTGACCATCAGCCCTGATCTGCTGGAGAAACTGGCGGCGGATACCGGCAAGCTGGAGCGCAAATTGGTGCCGGGGCATGCGGGTGAAGCGCGTCTGAGCTTGAATGAAGCGCAGTTCCGTTGGTTGTCCAACGAGGATGCGATGGCGACCGAGAAGCTGGCTGAGGGCATTCGTCAGTTTGCTCGGGACCAGGAGAAGCTTGAGGCGTTGTTGCAGGCCAAGCTGTGATTTGAGTTAGCTGGATGCAAAAAGGGCGAACCATGGGTTCGCCCTTTTTTTGCGTTGAATTTGGGTAGTGGGCTTTGTGCTGGAAGATGTGGCGGGGCCTCAGCTTCAGGGAATCAATGACGCTCCAGCGCATTCACCAGGTCGTGAAACGCCTCACGGTTGGAGTCGTTCAGGCCCATGAGGATTTTGTGTGCTTCGAGGACTTTGATCCGCACCACTTCTTCGGACTGGTCCTGGTCTGGCAGGTCGGTCAGGCATTCAGGGCATGGGATCGGGCGGTCAACGATGTTGAACACTTGCTCGAAGCCCATGGACTGCAGCAGACGGGTGATGTCTTCGTGGGTGGTGACAACAGTCGGCAACAGGCCGACTTTTTGCCGCGACAGGATCGACAGCTTGGCCAGCAGGCCCAGGGTGGTGCTGTCGATGCTGCGGGTTTCGGTCAGGTCGATCACGATGGCGTTGAAGTTCAACGCAGTGAAGATCCGCTCAATAGTCGCATCCAACGCCGAACACAGGGTCAGGCGAACTTCACCGACGAACTTCAGGACGAAGGTGCCGTCCTGCTCGGCGAACTGGATTCTACCGGTACTCATTAAAGATTCCTGCTCAACACCAACAGGGCGATATCATCCGGCATCTCCCCTAGCGTGGCCAATCCAAAAACCTGGCGCAGACCATCCAGGCTGCCGCCCGCCGCTTTCACCCGTTGAGGCAAAGCAGCTTCTTTATCTTTGAGTGTGGGTTCTGGCAAAAGGTCCAGAATGCCATCAGACATCAGCGTCAGGCTGAATACCGGCGGCAGCTCCAGTACGTGGTCTTCGTAGGTGGCTTCATTGAAGAGGCCCACCGGCAGACCACGCCCATCCAGGTAACGAACACTGTCTGGCGTGTACAACACGGGCAACGGCAGATGACCGCCGATGCTATAGGTCAACAAACCTGTCTCCTCGTCGATGACTCCACCGACCATTGTGACGTGTTTACCCAGCTTACAACTGATCAGGCCCCGGTTGATATGACCAAGGACTTCTGAAGGCTTGAATTCCGGCAATGTGCCGTTGCGCTTGGATTCGAACAGCAAGCGCGTGGTCATGAACTTCAGCAGCACGGTAACGAAGGCTGAAGAGGCGCCATGACCGGAAACGTCGGCCAGGTAGAAGGCTACCCGACGCTCGTCGACCCGAAAGTAGTCGACGAAATCGCCCGACAGGTACAGCGACGGGATGATCTGGTGCGCAAACTGAAACTCGTCGATGGTCCAGGGGCTGACCGGCAGCATGTTCATCTGCACCTGGCGACCAGCGTTCTGGTCCTCCTGGAGCAAGTTCAGGCTGGCTTCCAGCTCGCGGTTGGCCTTTTCCAGCTTCTCGCGGTAGCGCTGGTTTTCCAGCAGCAGGCGCGCACGATCCAGGGCACGACGCACGGAGTGCTCGAGCACGGCGAGATCTTCGAGAGGCTTGATCAGGTAGTCCGCTGCGCCCAGGCGCAGGGCCTCGACGGCGTCGTTCATCACACCGGCGCCCGAAACCACGATTACCGGGGTTTGCGGCGACAGTTCGGTGACCTGGCGAATGAGTTCGAGTCCGCCCATCTGCGGCATGCGCAGATCGCAGATGACCAAGTCGGGCTTGTCTTGCTCGAATACCTGTAGACCCTGCTGGCCGTTACTGGCCTGCAGGACACTGAAACCACTGTCTTCCAAGTAGGCCGCGAGGCTCGCACGCACTACTTCGTCATCATCGATTATCAGCAGCGTGGCACTGGTTTTTGGCATGTGGGCAAACGGCGCCAGAATTAGGTTGGCGTAGCAGGCTGGGCATTTGGCCCTGCACACACTACTGGATTCGCTTTCTAGCCTCTCTGCTGCACCGTTTTCGAGCGTTTGCCCTACTCACTGTTCCACCAGAGGTGCCCTTCTAAGGCGCAGACGGTACTCCCATCCGCGAGGCGTTTCAAGCTCACGCCGATGGTCGCTTGACGTCTTTACTTGTCAAATCACCGAGAGTTATAAGAACAGGCAAAACCGTAACCCAAAGGAAGGATCGAGCCCATGAGCCAAACCGATCGGGACTACAGCGAAAAGCGCGATTTCATCCGCATGCGGGTTGATGCCGATGTGTCGCTGATTCATGAAGGCGACGAGGTGCAAGCCGTCTGCATCGACCTTTCCAGCAGTGGCATGCAGCTGGAGGCGCCCCGCTCATTCAAGGTCGGTGACCGGCTCAGCGTACGGATCGATTCCGATCACGCAGCCCTCAGAGGCCTTGAGGCCGACACCGAAGTGGTGTGGGTGAAAGCACAGGACGATGGCGGCCAGAAACTCGGGCTTACAATCCGGAAGATGAAATAGCCCTGACTTAACCCGCAAGCCAAACGAAAGAAGGCGGCCAAATGGCCGCCTTCTTCGTTTTACCGGTCGAGATTAAAAATCGTCTTCGACCTTACCGTCCTTGACTTTGAATTCGCGGTTTTGCAGGTATGCATTGCGAATAAAGGTGTATTTGTCGCCAGTGATCAGTTTCTCGGCCGACAACAGGCTGGCGCGAGTGTCGACGATGTTCAGGCCGTAAATCGAGTTACGCACCGGTATATCGTTGATGTAAGGGTACGGACCGGTATAGCCGTCGACGTACTTGGAAGGCGCATCACGCAAGGTGCTTGGGCCCAGCAGCGGCAGCATCACGTACGGGCCGCTGCCCACGCCCCAATAACCGAGGGTCTGGCCGAAGTCTTCGTCGTTGCGGTGCAGGCCCATTTTGGTGCCCACGTCAAAGAAGCCCAGCAGGCCGAAGGTGGTGTTGAAGATCAAACGCGCGGTGTCGACGCCAGCCGCGGCGGGCTTGGCCTGCAACACGTCGTTGGCGAGGTTGGTCACATCGCCGACGTTGCGGAACATGTTGTGGATGCCGTCTTCCAGGAACTGCGGTGTGACGAACTGGTAGCCCTGAGCCAACGGCTTCAGTGCGTAGGTGTCGACAAAGTCGTTGAATTTGTAGATCGGGCGGTTGATGCTTTCCCAAGGGTCTTCTTCCGTGGCAGCCTGGGCCGCGAACGGAACCAGCAACACGCTGGCACACATACAAAGCTGAGCGAGTCGATTGCTCCAGCGCATAAGAAACTCCTTGGATTGTACTGACGCGGGCGCTTGGCCCAGGCGCAAAGACCGCTAGTATATGACGGAAAACCCGGTTTAGGCAGCATCGTGCACGATGGTCTACGAACGACGCCCTCCTGACGGCGAGCGATTCACATCCGTGTCACTCGATTGTCATCGTCCATGAATAGCCTTGTCGCTATTTCAGGGACGTTTCCATGCCGCACGCCGAAGTCTTGCCCCTTGCCGCACCAAATCTGACCGCCGTGCTGTTCGGCCTCAGTGGTTGCCTGGTGGATTTCGGCGCGCGCACGCGTCAGCACGGTACCGTTTCTGCCGAGCACGCCGAGGTCACGCCCGGTGCCCTGGAGAGCCTGTCCAGCTTGCAGCGACAACGGATTCCCTGCGCCTGGATTGATGAACTCCCCCCTGCCCTCAGCCATTCCCTGGCCGTCGCACTTCCGGCCTGGATCAAATCTTTGCAACACTCTGAAACAATCAATCCATGGCCGGCCCCGAATGCCTGCTGGCAAGCCTTGATGGCGCTGAATGTCGAGCGCCTGGACGGTTGCGTGCTGGTCAGCGGCGAGCCGCGACTGCTGCAATCGGGCCTGAACGCCGGGCTGTGGACCATCGGCCTGGCGTCGTGCGGCTCGCTATGCGGGCTCGCGCCGAACGAATGGCAAGCCTTGAGCCAGAAGGAACGGGAACACTTGCGCGGCAAGGCGACGGTGCAGTTGTTCGGCCTGGGCGTGCATTCGGTGATCGATCATCTGGGCGAACTCGACACCTGCCTGGCCGATATCAGCCTGCGTCGGCTCAAAGGCGAAAAGCCCTGACTGAGATCATGCAGGTTGCCCGGGAGTGGATTAATCTAAAGGTCAGCCATAGACCTTTGGCACGCCGCTGCGGTCTATGCCAGTGCCTATCGATAAAAGGAAGAACGCCATGCCCGCCCGCGAACTGCAAGAACAGCTCAATAAACTGCGCGAGCAATTGGAACAGAATCCGCCACTGACCGAAGCCGAGCGCGAAGACCTGCACGCGCTGATGCAACAGATCCAGCTGGAGCTTGAGCTGGAAACCAAAACCCAGGACACCAACCTCGCCGACAATGTGAACCTGGCCGTCGAGCGCTTCGAACTCGAACATCCCACGCTGGCCGGCACCCTGCGCAACATTGTGCAGGCCTTGGGCAACATGGGGATCTGAACCCTTCAGATGCAAAAAAGCCCCGCTATTGATAGCGGGGCTTTTTGATTTCCAGAAGCAAAAGCAAAAAGATCGCAGCCTTCGGCAGCTCCTACAGGGTGTACGTCGTCCCAATGTAGGAGCTGCCGAAGGCTGCGATCTTTTGATCTTTAACCTACTGACGGACCAGCCGATGGTTCGGCAGTTGCACCTCTTCGGTGCTGCGATACGGGTTGATGTCCAATCCACCACGACGCACATACCGCGCGTACACCGTCAATTTCTCCGGCTTCAGCAACCGCTGCAGGTCGAGGAAAATCCGCTCTACGCACTGTTCATGGAAGTCCGAGTGCTGGCGGAAGCTCACGATGTATTCCAGCAAACTCGCGTGATCCAGCGCCGCGCCACGATACTCCACCACCACGCTGCCCCAGTCAGGCTGACTGGTGACCGGGCAGTTGGATTTGAGCAAATGGCTGTGCACGCACTCTTCAACGATGCGCGACTCATCGCAACGCAGCAGTTCCGGACGCGGGTGCTCATAGTTGCTGACACTGATGTCCAGGTCATCGATGCACACGCCCGGCAACGCCACGACGCCTTCCGCCTCTACCTCTTTCAGGCTGCGAACCCGCACGCCCACCGATTTGCCGGCAGCGGCCGAGAGGTCTTTCACCAGCGTCGCTTCAAGGCTGGCGGTGTCGGCAAATGGCGTCTGGTTCAGCGAGTTGAGGTACAGCTTGAACGACTTCGACTCGATGATGTTCGGCGAATCCGCCGGAATGCTGAATTCGCCGATCGCCACCACAGGCTTGCCAGACGGCAACAGCCACGACAGCTCGAAGCAGTTCCAGAAATCCACGCCCTTGTACGGCAGGGTTTGCGCGGTCAGGCCCAGCTCGGCCCATTTCGCGGTGCGCGGGATCGGGAACAGCAAGGACGGCGTGTAGGTGGCGATGTATTCGCTGGATTTGCCCAGCGGCGAATGTTCGGCTGCGGGATGCATGGCGGAAACCTGACTGAAGAATCAGCGGATTCTACCAGCCTTTGCTCCCGCCTTTGAGTGCTTACTGACTGACTGTCAGTTTGCCGACCATGCCGGCCTGGTAATGGCCGGGGATGTTGCAGGCAAATTCCAGGTTAGTGGCCTTGGTGAAGGTCCAGGTCAGCTCGGCGGTTTTACCCGGTTCCACCAACACACTGTTGGGGTCGTCATGCTTCATGCCGTGATCCATGGCGCCATGATCCATTCCGGCCATGGAACCGTGGTCCATGGCCTTCATGCCTGTAGGCATCAGCATGCCGCTTTGCTGCATCTGGAGCATTTCCTGCTGATGCCTGGCATGCATCTGTGCATCGCCGAGGTTGAATTCATGCAACAACTGGCCTTTATTCACCAGTACGAGACGCACGGTTTCCCCGGCCTTGATATCGATGGTCTTGGGGCTGAAGGTCATATCGCCCATTACCACTTCGACGCTGCGGGTAGCCTGGGCGGCCGAGGCCGGCTGACCGAAATCGTAGGTCTGCGCCGGTGAGGCTTCCAGCCCTAAACTCAGAGTCAGCAAACAAGCGGCCAGTACCAGACGCTTTTGCAAAAACATAGTCGCACTCCAATAAGATGAGGTTCAGCTTGTGGGAAACTCTACTCCGCCGGCTCTGCCAGCCACCTGACAGGCAGATTACAACTTTGTCAGGTTGGCCTGTTTCCTCGCCGCCCACGGTATAACGCACCTGTTCAAACTGCCCGAGTCGCCCATGAAACTGCTGATCGTCGAAGACCAACCGAAAACCGGCCATTACCTGCGCCAGGGCCTGACCGAGGCTGGCTTCAACACCGAACTGGTGGCCGATGGCAGCACTGGCCAGCAACTGGCCTTGAGCGGCGATTACGCCTTGTTGATTCTCGATGTGATGCTGCCTGGACGCGATGGCTGGCAGATTCTGCAAGCGGTGCGCAGTGCAGGCCTGGACACGCCGGTACTGTTTCTGACCGCGCGGGACGCGGTGGAGGATAGAGTCCACGGCCTGGAACTGGGCGCCGACGACTACCTGGTCAAACCTTTCGCCTTCTCCGAACTGCTGGCCCGGGTTCGCAGTCTGCTGCGTCGCGGCAGCGCCACGCCCCAGGAAACCAGCCTGCAACTGGCCGATTTGCGCCTGGACCTGATCCGTCGCCGGGTCGAGCGTAACGGTCAGCGCATCGACCTGACCGCCAAGGA
This sequence comes from Pseudomonas sp. Pseusp18, assembly GCF_059506005.1. NCBI lineage: Bacteria > Pseudomonadati > Pseudomonadota > Gammaproteobacteria > Pseudomonadales > Pseudomonadaceae > Pseudomonas > Pseudomonas sp. Pseusp18. The sequence goes on along the minus strand of NZ_CP169240.1, from coordinate 2,109,294 downwards.
ATTCGCCCTGCTGGAAATGCTCCTGCGGCGCCAGGGCGAAGTTCTGCCCAAGTCGCTGATCGCGTCCCAGGTGTGGGACATGAATTTCGACAGCGACACCAACGTCATCGAAGTGGCGATCCGCCGTTTGCGCCTGAAGATAGACGACGATTTCCCGAACAAGTTGATTCACACCGTGCGCGGCATGGGTTACGTCCTTGAAGAGCGCCCCGCCTGATGCGCCGGCTTTCATTAAGCAACCGCCTGGCACTGCTGTTTGCCGCCTGTACTGCGGTGGTGTCGTTGTTCGCCGGGGTGCTGTTCAGCCGCGCCAGCGAGGCGCACTTTGTCGAGTTGGACCAGCAGCTGCTGGATGACAAACTGATTGGTTTACGTCGGGCGCTGGATGACATTCAGGCCGGCGACGCCGAGGCCAGGCTGGCCGATGAATTGAGCCGACAGGCCGATCTTTCGCTGCGCATCATTAGCAGTGACGGCCAACGCATGTACGACAGCTCGCCCAGCGTGCCCAAAGAATTACCGCGCAAGCATGGCCTGTCGACAGTGAGCGATGACGGCACCGATTACCGCGTCCTGAATGCGCCGCTGTTCCTCGACAAACCCGACTCACCGCAACTGACCTTGTTGCTGGACATCACCCATCACCAACACTTTCTGCAGCGCATGCAGCACCTGATCTGGCTGACGGTCGGCCTCTCGGCCCTGGCCACCGCCCTGCTCGGTGCCTGGGCGGCGCGCAGTGGTTTGCGTCCGTTGCTGCGCATGAGTGCGGTCGCCAGCGGCGTGTCGGCGCAATCGCTCAACGCCCGCCTGCCGGAAGCAGGCATGCCGCCGGAACTCGCGGAAATGGCCCACAGCTTCAACGCCATGCTCGGACGCCTCGATGACTCTTTTCAGCGGCTCTCGGCCTTTTCCGCCGACATCGCCCATGAACTGCGCACACCGCTGTCGAACCTGCTGACCCACACCCAAGTCACCCTCACCCGCCCTCGCCCCCTTGAGGATTACCGCGAGGCGCTGCACAGCAACCTCGAAGAACTGCAATGGATGGCGCAACTGGTCAACGACATGTTGTACCTGGCCAAGGCTGACCACGGTTTGCTGATGCCCAAGCGCGAACCGCTGGACCTGGCGGAAGAAGCGGATGTGCTGCTGGAGTTTTTCGCGCCGCTGGCCGAGGACGCCCGGGTGAAGCTGAGTCGTGACGGCCGCGCGAGCCTGCAGGGCGATCGCAGCATGCTGCGCAGGGCATTGTCCAACTTGCTGGACAATGCGTTGCGGTTTACCCCGGCCGGTGGTGAGGTGCGGGTAAAGATTGTCGAGCAACCGGCAGGCTTGAGCCTGACTGTTGAAAACAGTGGGGACGGGATTTCAGAAGACTTGTTGCCGCGGTTGTTTGACCGTTTCTACCGGGCAGACCCCGCGCGCCGTGAAGGCAGCAGTGAGCATGCGGGATTGGGGCTGGCGATCACCCAGTCGATCATCCGCGCCCATGGCGGGCAGATTCGTTGCGAATCGGCTCAGGGATGGACGCGGTTTGTGATTGAGTTACCGCAAACCTGATCATTCCCACGCTCTGCGTGGGAATGCAGCCAGTGACGCCCTGCGTCACATCAGGAGCCGAACGCAGAGCGTCCGTTGAGGCATTCCCACGCGGAGCGTGGTAACGATCATTGGGGACTCACGAATACCGCAACGCGGTAGCCGGCTCGACTTTCGCCGCCCGCCACGCCGGATAAACCGTCGCCAGAAAGCTCATGATGAAACCGGCGGAGCAGATCAACAGCACATCCGCGCCCTGCAATTCGGACGGCAAGTTGCTGACGAAGTACACATCGGAACTGAAGATGTGCTGTCCGCTGACCCGCTCCATCCAGCCCACCAGTTCACTGACGTTCAACGCCGCGATCACGCCCAGCACGCCACCGATCAAGGTGCCGACAATCCCGATCACCGTGCCCTGCACCATGAAGATCGCCATGATCTGCCGAGGTGTGGCGCCGATGGTGCGCAGGATGGCGATGTCCGCACCCTTGTCGTTCACCACCATGATCAGCGTGGCAATGATGTTGAACGCTGCCACCGCGACGATCATCAGCAACAACAGGCCGATCATGGTTTTTTCCATTTTCATCGCGCTGAACAGACTGCCCTGGGTGTGGGTCCAGTCGTCAGCCTTGTAGGCGGCGCCCAGGCCGGTCGCGATGTCGCTCGATACTTGCGGCGCGGCGTACAGATCCTTCACCGCCAGGCGCACGCTCTGTACCTGATTCGGCTGCCAGTGCTGCATTTGCGCGGCATCGGCCATGTGGATCAGCGCCATCGAACCGTCCAGTTCGGCACCGACCTTGAACACGCCCACCACGTTCAGCCGCTGCATGCGCGGGGTTATGCCACCCGGTGCATTGCTGACTTCCGGCACGATCAGGGTGATCTTGTCGCCGACGTTCAAGCGAAAGCGCCGCGCGGTGATCTCGCCGATCACCACGCCGAACTCGCCCGGCTTCAAGGCGTCGAGACGCCCCTGAACAATGTGCTTGGCAACGATCGAGACCTTGCTTTCCAGCGCCGGATCGACCCCGCTGACCTGGATCGGCTGCATGGTGCCCTTGTAGGACAGCATGCCTTCCATCTCGGTGAATGGCACGGCGGCGGTGACTTCAGGATTCTTCATCGCCGCGGCGGCCACCGGCTGCCAATCGTCGATAGGGTTCACGCCGACGATGGTCGCGTGGGGCACCATGCCGAGGATGCGCGAGCTCATTTCGCGCTGGAAGCCGTTCATCACCGACAGCACCACGATCATCGCCAGCACGCCCAGGGCGAGGCCGATCATCGAGGTCATCGAGATGAAGGAAACAAAGCGATTGCGGCGCTTGGCGCGGGTATAGCGCGTGCCGATAAAGATCGATAACGGTCTGAACATTCGCTGGGGCACCGTATAAAAATAAAAGACCCGACGCACTGTTCAGTGCGCCGGGTTTCAGCCAATCAGATGGGGGTCAGGCAACCTTCCTGCAAATGCAGGACGCGATCCATCTGGCGAGCCAGGTTCATGTCGTGGGTCACCACCAGGAACGCCGTGCGCATCGAGGTGCTGAGTTCCAGCATCAAATCCTGAATGCCCTGGGCGGTGTGGGAGTCGAGGTTGCCGGTCGGCTCGTCGAGCATCACCAGGCCTGGCTTGTTCACCAGGGCGCGGGCAATGGCCACACGCTGGCGTTCGCCACCGGACAATTCCGCCGGTTTGTGCTCCAGGCGATGGCCCAGCCCTACCCGCTCCAGCAACGCCGTCGCGCGCTGACGCGCTTCCGGGATCGCGGTTTTGCCGATCAGCAGCGGCATGCAGACGTTTTCCAGCGCAGTGAATTCAGGCAGCAAGTGGTGGAACTGGTAAACGAAACCCAGCGACCGGTTGCGCAACAGGCCACGGGCCTTTTCGTTCAGGGCCGAGAGTTCTTCACCGGCCAGCCAGACGCTACCCTTGGTCGGCGTATCGAGGCCGCCCAGCAGGTTGAGCAAGGTACTTTTGCCCGAACCCGACGTACCGACGATCGCCACGCGCTCACCCGGATGCAGTTCCAGTTGCAGACCGGCCAGAACCTCTACCGATTCCGGGCCTTCCACGTAGGATTTGCCCAGGTTGCGGCAGCTCAAGATTGCTTTATCACTCATGCCCGACTCACTCATAACGTAGCGCCTCCGCAGGCTGGGTGCGCGCGGCACGCCAGGCTGGATACAGGGTGGCGAGGAAACTCAGGACCAACGCGGCGGCGCAGACCATCAACACGTCCTGGCTCTGCACTTGCGACGGCAGGTAATCGATGAAATACACGTCGGCGTTCAAGAACTTGTGGCCGATCAGCCCTTCGAGGGCCGAGATCGCCGCGCTGACGTTCAGTGCGGCGAAGATCCCGACCACGGCACCGATCAGCGTACCGACCACACCAATGACCGTGCCCTGGACCATGAACGTCGCCATGATCGAACCCGGCGTGGCGCCCAGGGTGCGCAGGATCGCGATGTCGCCCTTCTTGTCGTTCACCACCATCACCAGCGTGGAAATGATGTTGAACGCAGCAACGGCGACGATCAGCAGCAACAGCAGGCCGATCATGGCTTTTTCCATGCGGATCGCCTGATAAAGATTGCCGTGGGTACGGGTCCAGTCGCGGGCGTAGTACTTGTCTTCGCCAAGTTGCTGGGCGATGGTCCACGCGGTGCGCGGCGCCTGGAACAGGTCGTCGAACTTCAGTCGCAAGCCCTGAACCTGATCCGGTTGCCAGCGGTGCAACCTGGCCAGATCCTGCAGATTGGTCAGGCCCAGATAGCCGTCCAGCTCACCGGCGCCGACATGGAAGATGCCGACCACAGTAAAGCGTTTCATGCGCGGAAACATCCCGGCCGGGGTCACGGTGACTTCCGGCGCGACAAACGTCAGCTTGTCGCCAACCGCCGCGCCGAGCTTGGCTGCCGCCTTGTCACCGATGACGATGCCGAAACTGCCCGGCGCCAGGTCGTCGAGTTTGCCCTGCTGCATGAAGTTATCAATGATCGACACCTGCCGTTCCTGCACAGGGTCGATGGCATTGAGCAGCACTTTGGAAACCTTGCCGTTATTGGTCAGCAGGCCCTGCATCTGGACGAAGGGCGCAACCGCTGCCACCTGCGGGTTCTGCTTGACCTTGGCGGCCAGGCTTTGCCAGTCGCTGATTGGCTCGCCGGACTCGATGGTCGCGTGGGGCACCATGCCCAGCACACGGGTGCGCATCTCATGATCGAAGCCGTTCATGACCGACAGCACCACGATCATCACGACCACGCCGAGGGCGAGTCCGATCATCGAGGTCAGGGAAATGAATGACACAAAATGATTGCGACGTTTTGCACGGGTATAACGCGTGCCGATAAATACGAAGAGAGGTCTGAACATGTCGGGGCTTGTTCGGAGGGAAAAGGAACGTCCTTGTGGCGGGGGTCGATAACCAGCTTTACACTCAGACCACCGCCGCTACCATGGGTTCGCCATGTCGACATTAGATGAAGAAGATCGCCGCGAATACTACCGTATCGAGGACACGATCGCACTGGAAATTCGGCCCCTGTCTGCTCCCGAAGCAGCAGGCCAGGAAGTGTTGCAGGATGCTTCCCCGCTATTCAACCTGCTCAGCGAACTGCACCTGAGCGAATTCGAGTCGCAACACCTGTTGCGCCAGATCAACGAACGCGACCGGACCATCGCCGCATTCCTGAAATCACAGAACAAACGCATCGATCTGCTGAGCCAGGTGGTCGCCCTGACCGTGCTCGGACAGATCGGCGAACCGCAGCCGGTGATCATCTCCGAAGGTGGCATCGACTTTCAGCATCCGACGCCCATTGCCACCGGCGCGCACCTGTCGGTCAAGCTGGTGCTGATGCCACAAGCCCTCGGCCTGTTGCTGCGGGCCCGCGTCACCCATTGCGACCGCAAGGGTGGCGGCTACGACGTCGGCACCGAGTTCGAATACCTGTCCGATGCCCAGCGACAACTGCTGGCCCGCTACATCTTGCAGCGACAGGCACAAGAACGACGCCTGGCGCGCGAACAAAACGAAACCGGCCATTAATTAAGGAAGAACCGTGACTCTCATCTACGGCCATCGCGGCGCCAAAGGCGAAGCACCGGAAAACACCCTGACCAGCTTTCAGCAATGCCTCAAGCACGGCGTGCATCGTTGCGAACTGGACCTGCACCTGTCCATGGACGGCGAGTTGATGGTGATCCACGACCCGACCCTCAAACGCACCACCGACCGCCGCGGCAAAGTGGTCGAACACACGGCTGCGGAGCTGGTGACCTACGACGCGCGCAAGGGTGGCCCGGGCTGGATCAAACCCTGCCCGATTCCAACGCTGGAACAATTGTTCGAACAATGCGATTTCGAGCACTGGCAACTGGAAGTCAAAAGTGCTTCACGCACCCGTGCCGCAACCACCGTGCTGGCGATTCGCGAAATGGCCCAGCGTTTCGGCATACGGGACAAGGTCACGATTACCTCGAGTTCACGCGAAGTGTTGAAAGCCGCGCTGGACCTGGTGCCGGACGTGTCTCGCGGACTGGTGGCCGAGTACGCCTGGCTCGACCCGTTGAAGGTCGCGCAAAACTATGGCTGTGAGATGCTGGCGCTGAACTGGACCCTGTGTACGCCGGAACGCCTGCAGAAGGCGCAGCGTCAGGGGCTGCATGTGTCGGTGTGGACAGTCAACGAGCCTGCGCTGATGCGCAGGCTCGCCGACTTCGGCGTTGACAGCCTGATTACAGACTTTCCCGGTTTGGCCACCGCCACGCTCGAGAATTGCTGAAATCGGTCTCCCCGGCCGGCTCAGGCCACCGGCCGGAGCCGCTCAAAAAAGCCGGTTGAGGCCATCGTACGCCGCTACCCGATAGGCTTCAGCCATGGTCGGGTAGTTGAACGTCGTGTTGACGAAGTACTTCAGGGTGTTCTGCTCGCCCGGCTGGTTCATGATCGCCTGACCGATGTGCACGATCTCCGACGCCTGATAACCGAAGCAGTGAACGCCCAGCACTTCCAGCGTCTCGCGGTGGAACAGGATCTTCAGCATGCCTTGCGGCTCGCCGGCGATCTGCGCACGCGCCATGCTCTTGAAGAATGCCTTGCCCACTTCGTACGGCACCTTGGCCTGGGTCAGCTCCTGCTCGTTCTTGCCGATCGAACTGATCTCCGGAATGGTGTAGATGCCGGTCGGCACGTCGTTGACGAAGCGCCAGCTGTTGTTATCGACGATGCTGCCAGCGGCCGAACGACCCTGGTCGTGGGCGGCACTGGCCAGGCTCGGCCAGCCGATCACGTCACCGGCGCCATAAATGTTCGGCACGCAGGTGCGGTAGTTCTCGTCGACTTCGATCTGGCCACGGCTGTTGACCTTCACGCCGATGTTTTCCAGACCCAACTGATCGGTGTTGCCGGTACGGCCGTTGCACCAGAGCAAGGCGTCGGCCTTGATCTTCTTGCCGGACTTGAGGTGCAGGATCACGCCGTTGTCCACACCTTCGACACGGTCGTAGTCTTCGTTGTGGCGAACCGTGATGTTGTTGTTGCTGAAGTGGTAGCTCAGGGCCTGGGAAATTTCCGAGTCGAGGAAGCTCAGCAACTGACCACGGTTGTCCACCAGTTCAACCAATACACCCAGACCACTGAAGATCGAGGCGTATTCGCAGCCGATCACGCCGGCGCCGTAAACAATGAGTTTACGCGGGGTGTGGCCGAGGCTGAGGATGGTGTCGCTATCGTAGATGCGCGGGTGATGGAAATCGATGTCCGCCGGACGATAAGGACGCGAGCCGGTGGCGATGATGATGTGCTTGGCCACCAGTTTTTCGACCACACCGTTGGCGCAGACGACTTCGATGGTTTGCTCGTCGGCGAAGCTGCCGGTGCCGAAGAACACGTCGACGCGGTTACGGGCGTAGTAGCCGGTGCGCGAGGCGACTTGTTTGGAGATGACTTTTTCAGCGCTTTTCAATACGTCCGGGAACGAGAACCAGCGCGGCTCACCAATGGCCCGGAACATCGGGTTGGTGTTGAACTGCATGATCTGCCGGACCGAGTGACGCAAGGCCTTGGACGGGATGGTGCCCAGGTGGGTGCAGTTGCCGCCGACCTGGCGACGGCTATCGACCATCGCTACCTTGCGCCCTGCCTTGGCGGCGTTCATTGCCGCGCCTTCTCCCGCCGGGCCGGAACCCAACACCACCACATCGTAGTTGTAGACAGCCATGCGTACTCCTCAGAACAGGCCGCGGCACCCTCGGCGCCTGCGGCTAAATCACACCGATCGGCGGCGTGAAGGAACAATTTGGGGCCAGTGCAGAACCCGGACACAGTCTATAGAAGCGTCAACGCCGCGCACATTAACCCTTGGTCGCGTCGTAGGCTAGTTTTGCCTGCACTACAAAGCCATCGAAAAATGCTTTTGCAGCCGCAATCACTCGGTTTTCTCACCGGCCAGGCGCTCAAAAGCCTGATTGGTGCGTGTGACAAAACCTGTATCGGCACGAATCACAAAGAATGCAGCAATGTCATGCGTCTGGGCATAGTCCCAACCCCGTTCAGGGCCAAGAATCAGCAACAGCGTCGATAAGCCATCGGCCATCAACGCTGAAGGATGAATCACCGTGACTGACGCCAGAGTGTGTAGGACCGGTGTTCCGGTGCGGGCATCGAAGGTGTGGGAATAGCGCCGGCCACCCTGCTCGAAATAGTTACGGTAGTCACCGGAGGTGGACACGCCGTAGCCGTCGACGGCGATGACACGCTCGGCCACGTGCTGATCATCACGGGGTTCTTCCAGGGCGATGCGCCACGGTGAGCCGTCGAGTTTTTTGCCGACGGCCTTGAGTTCACCGGTGGCTTCAGCGAGGTAGTCGTGGATGCCCAGCGCTTCGAGTCTGGCGGCAATCGTGTCGACCGCGTAACCGGCAGCGATGCTGTTGAAGTCGACTTCGATCGCGGCATCCTTGCACAACTGGTCGCCGTCGATGCGCAAGTGGCGATGGCCGACGCGCTGCCGCACCTCGGCCAACGCTTCGGCACTCGGGACTTTCTCCTCACGCGCCTGCGGGCCAAATCCCCAGAGGTTGAGCAGCGGCTCCACCGTCAGGTCGTAGGAGCCGTCGCTTTGGGATGACAACTGTTCGCCCACACGGATCAATTCAAGGATCGGCGTGGGCATTTTCTGACAGTGGTTGGCGGGCAAATTATTGAAGCGCTCGATGTCCGAGTCGCTGCGATAGGTCGAAAATTGTCGATCCACTTCGGCGAGGATATTTTCCACTTCGGCCTGCACCGCTTTCGGCCCGGGCGTGGAGGCATGTCTTACGTATTGAATGGAATAACGACTGCCCATGGTCGGGCCGTCGAAGCGTTCCAGGCTGTCGCCGTTGCCACAACCGGATAAAACGCCGGCCAGCACCACAAGTCCGCCCCACCGTCCAGTTAACAAATCTTCATCTCCCCTCAAAACCGCGCCCGCCATTATGGGCTTCAGAGCGCATGGGAGCGAGGCCTGCTCCCTCCCACAGGTGCAGCGCTTTCAAACAAGATTGACCAGAGTGAGTATCTACAAATGTCTTCCAGCACGAGCAAAGGCAAAGCGATCTTTCGCGTTGTCAGCGGTAACTTTCTCGAAATGTTCGACTTCATGGTCTACGGCTTTTACGCCACGGCCATTGCCAAAACCTTCTTTCCCGCCGATAGCGCGTTTGCTTCCCTGATGCTGTCTCTGGCCACTTTCGGGGCTGGTTTCCTGATGCGTCCGTTGGGGGCGATTTTCCTCGGCGCCTACATCGACCGCCACGGCCGCCGCAAAGGCCTGATCATCACACTGGCGTTGATGGCCGCCGGCACGGTGTTGATTGCCTGCGTGCCGGGTTACGCCACGCTGGGCGTCGCGGCGCCGCTGATCGTATTGTTCGGCCGCCTGTTGCAAGGCTTCTCCGCTGGCGTGGAACTGGGTGGTGTGTCGGTGTACCTCGCCGAAATTTCCACACCGGGTCGCAAAGGCTTCTTCGTCAGTTGGCAGTCCGCCAGCCAGCAAGCCGCGGTGGTATTCGCCGGCCTGCTCGGCGTGGGCTTGAACCACTGGCTGAGCCCCGACCAAATGGGTGAGTGGGGCTGGCGCGTGCCGTTCCTGATCGGCTGCATGATCGTGCCGGCGATCTTCGTGATCCGCCGTTCGCTGGAAGAAACCCCGGAATTCCAGGCACGCAAACACCGCCCTACCCTGCGGGACATCGTCCGCTCGATCGGTCAGAACTTCGGCATCGTCCTCGCCGGCATGGCGCTGGTGGTGATGACCACGGTGTCGTTCTACCTGATCACCGCCTACACCCCGACCTTCGGCAAAGCCGAGCTGCATCTGTCGGATCTGGATGCGTTGCTGGTGACGGTGTGCATCGGCCTGTCGAACTTCTTCTGGCTGCCGGTGATGGGCGCGCTTTCCGACAAGATCGGACGCAAACCCCTGCTGCTGGGTGCGACGATTCTGGCAATCCTCACGGCTTATCCGGCGCTGTCGTGGCTGGTGGCGAACCCCAGCTTCAGCCATTTGCTGATTGTCGAGTTGTGGCTGTCGTTCCTGTATGGCTCGTACAACGGCGCCATGGTGGTGGCCCTGACCGAGATCATGCCGGTGGAAGTTCGCACCACCGGTTTCTCCCTGGCCTACAGCCTGGCGACCGCAACGTTCGGTGGTTTCACCCCGGCGGCCTGTACGTACCTGATCCATGTGCTGGACAACAAGGCAGCGCCGGGGATCTGGCTCAGTGGCGCGGCGGTGCTGGGGTTGATCGCGACACTGGTGTTGTTCCGTGGCAATCGGCATGAGTTGCGCACGGCGCAAGCGGCGGTCGTCAGCGGCACTCACTAACAGGAACGCAGAGAGGCCGTCACACGGCATGCAGCCAAGGCGGCCCCTCTGCGAATCTGGTCTCAAGCCATGTCTTGAATGCCATGAGCGTCGCCGGTGTGAAGGCGGCGGACGCTCGCACCAGATAGATCCCGCCCTGGGCATCCAGATCCCACTCCGGCAGAACGCGCACCAACTGGCCGTTGGCGATCTCCCGGCTCATCAGCCACTCGCCGGCGCCCAGGATACCGACGCCGGCCTTGGCCGCAGCGAGCAATGCTTCGCCGTCGTTCGAGGTCAAGGTTCCCCGCGTGATGACCTTCTCGTGCCGATCGCCCTTCGACAAGCGCCATTCAGGGAACGCCGCCAGGCCGGTAAAGCCCAGGCAGTTGTGATCGGTCAGCTGTTTCGGGCTGGTCGGTAAACCGTGCTGTTCTATATAAGCAGGTGAAGCGCAGAGGATGCGGCGATGATCGCTGAGCTTCTTCGCCACCAGGCGGTTGTCATTCAATTCGCCGATACGAATTGCCGCATCGAATCCTTCAGCAATGATGTCGACGACACGATCACTGTAATCCACCTCGACGGAAACCTGCGGATGAGCTGCCAGAAATTCCGGCAACATCGGCGCCAGCCACAGGCGCCCCATCGCCGCCGGAAAAGCCAGGCGCAAAACGCCGCGCACCTGCGCGGCGCCCAGTGAGGCTTCCTGTTCGGCCTCGATAATCAACCCGGTGGCAGAACGCAGGCGTTCGACGAGGCGGTTGCCGGCATCGGTCAACCGCACCTGTCGTGTCGTACGCTCCATCAGCCGCACGCCCAAACGCTTTTCCATGGCCGCCAGCCGCTTTGAAATCACTGTCGGATGACGTTGCAGCAGGCGCCCGGCGGCCACGAATGAATGCGCCGAAGCAACCGCAAGCAACGCGGCAATTTCATCGATGTGGCGGCTGTCCAGTGGGTTCACGAAACACTCTTCTTTCAGATAGCGGCGATCAAGGTTTGAGGACAATCGCTCCGCGAGATTGGCCACCTTGCAGATCGGCATGGGCCTTGGCCACATCGGCCAATGCATAGCGGCCCCAGATACCGGGCTTGATTATGCCCGCCTCGACTGCGGCCAGTACATCATCGGCCCGTTGCCGGTATTCAGTGATGTCCGCGGTGTGCGCACCCAGTGAAGGACGGGTCAGAAACAGCGAGCCCTTGGCATTGAGCGTGGCCAGTTCGACCGCCGTCGGCGCCCCGGACGATGCGCCGAAAGACACCATCAACCCACGTGGTCGCAGGCAGTCGAGCGACGCTTCGAACGACACGCGCCCGATGGGATCGTAGACCACATCGGCTTTCTTGCCGTCGGTGATCTTCGCGACATCCGCGGCGAGTGTCCGGGCGTTGAACACCAGCACCGCATCACAGCCCAGCGCCTTGGCCGTCTCGACACTCTCGGCCCGGGACACAATGCCGATGACAAAAGCCCCCAGGTGTTTGGCCCACGTCGCCATGATCTGTCCGAGGCCGCCCGCTACGCCATACAGAACCACGATGGTGCCGGGGCCGACCGGATAAGTCGTCTTGAGCAGGTATTGCGCGGTAATGCCTTTGAACAACACCGCGGCGGCCTCTTCAGCGGTCAACGCGTCGGGAATCGGCACCAGCCGCTCGGCCGGATACAGTCGCGCACTGGCGTAAGCGCCAACCGGCCCCGTGGCGTACGCCACCCGATCACCCACCTTGACGTTGCTCACCCCCGCGCCGATGGCGGCAACCCGGCCCGCCCCTTCAAGACCCAACCCCGACGGCAATGACAGCGGTACGGCGCCGTTGCGCTGGGTCACATCGAGGAAGTTGACGCCAATCGCCTCTTGCTCCAGCCAGACTTCACCCGGCCCCGGTTCACGCGCCGTCACCTGCTCGATGTTCATCACTTCAGGTGCGCCGGTGTGTGCGATACGAACAACAGAAACCATTGCCTGACTCCTTCACTTCAGCGCAGCCCGTCTGCGCGATGTGAAGGGAGTATCGGCATTCGATTTATAGCGAACAATATAGCCTTACTGCAGTTCATTACTGCACACAGTGCAGCAGTCCGAAACCCTCGGCAACAGGGCCACAGCAAGGGCCAGGATGATCAGTGCCACGGCGACGGCAAACGTTATCCGCATGCCGCTGGCGACGGCTGCGGGAGACGCGCTGGTGATGTCTGTCGTCGCCGAGGCAAGCGCAAACACCGCGCCCATCACCGAAGCTCCGGTGATCAAGCCGAGATTGCGTGACAGACTGAGCATGCCGGAAATCACGCCGCGCTGGTCCGGGCGGATGTCGGTCATGATCGCGGTGTTGTTGGCCGCCTGAAACAACGCGTAGCCGGCCGTGATCACCGCGATGGGGGCGAGGTAACCGAGGAGGCCGAACCCCGCTGGCATCATTGATAAAGCACTCGCGCCGAGCGCCATTGCCGCGAGCCCGACAAGGGTCATGCGCCGAGTGCCGAAACGGTCCACCAGGCGACCGGCCGGCACGCCGGTCAATGCAGCCACCAACGGGCCGACCGACAAAGCGAAACCGACAAGTGCGGTGCCGAGGCCAAGCGCACCCGAGAGATAAAACGGCCCGACCACCAGCGTCGCCATCATCACCGTCGAAACGAGCGCGCTCATGGCCAGGCTGGCGCTCAATCCCTGTTGGCGGAACAGCGCTAATGTGATCAATGGCGATGCAACCGTGGCCTCAACGAAGATGAAAAGCCCAACGCCGAAAACAGCCGCCAGTAGCAGCGCGATATTGAGCGGACCAAAATCACCGCGCCCGATCGTCATGGCCAGCGCATACGCTGCGAGCGTCAGTGCCAGCAACAACGTGCCTGCCTTGTCGAATCCCACCCGCCCCGCTTTCGCCCGCTGAGCATCCGCAGGCAAATAGCGATACGCGAGCCAGATATTCAGCACACCCAGCGGTATGTTGATCAGAAAAATCGCCTGCCAGCCAACGCTGGCAATCAACATCCCACCGAGCGACGGCCCCAGCGTGGTGCCGATCGCCGACATCGTTCCGAGCAACCCCATGGCGCTGCCGGTCTGCGCTTTCGGCACCGTCTCACCGACAAATGCCACGGTCAGCGCCAGCATGATCGCCGCCCCAAGCCCCTGCACCGCCCGGGCGCCGACCAGCCACCCAAGCGACGGCGCGACACTGCAGGCCAGCGATGACAAGGTAAAAATGCCGATGCCCACCAGTAGCAAACGCCGACGGCCGAGCATGTCGCCAAGCCGTCCGACGCTGACGATCAGCGTGGTGATCGCCAGCAGATACGCCAGAACAATCCACTGCACGTGTTGGAAGGAAGCATCGAACGCCTCGGCCAACGTCGGCAATCCCGCATTGGCGATGCTGGTGTCGAGTGAAGGCATCAACATCGACAGCGAAAGGCTGGCAAGCGCCCAGCGCACCGAACCTGATTGAGTGATGGATTTCATTGTCTGGCCACGTCTGAAAGGTAGATCAGCAGCGTATGCCCGTGCGTGACAAGGCGGAAGGCGCAGCATTTGCACTTGATAGATGCGTTTGACGCCATGTCAGCCCGGAGCCGTGCTAACGTTGCGGCATGACGACTCCTGACCTCAATTTGCTGATTACCCTGGACGTGCTGCTCGCCGAAGGCAGCGTCGCCCGCGCCGCCCAACGACTGCGGCTGAGCCCGTCGGCCATGAGCCGGGCGTTGGCGCGGTTGCGCGAAACAACAGGCGACCCGCTGCTGGTCCGGGCCGGACGCGGCCTGGTGCCAACGCCCCGGGCGCTCGAATTGCGCGAACACGTCAGTCGATTGGTGCAAGACGCCGAGGCGGTTTTGCGCCCCGCCGAACAGCTCGACCTCAAGCACCTGGTGCGCACGTTCACGCTGCGCACCAGTGACGGTTTCGTCGAAAACTTCGGCCCGGCGCTGATCGCCCGCGTCAGCGAAGAAGCCCCCGGCGTGCGCTTGCACTTTGTGCAGAAGCCGAGCAAGGACAGCGCCGCACTTCGCGACGGTTCCGTCGATCTGGAAACCGGTGTGGTCGGCGGCACGACCAGCCCGGAAGTGCGCACCCGCGCGCTGTTCGAGGACCGTTTCATCGGCGTCGTGCGCACGGGGCATCCGCTGAGCCAAGGCGAGGTCAGCGCCTCCCGTTATGCCGCTGGCCGGCACATCCTGGTTTCACGGCGCGGTCTCGATAAGGGGCCGATGGATGAAGCATTGGAAGCGCTGGGACTGCAGCGGGAAATCATCACCGTCGTCGGCGGTTTCTCAGCCGCCCTGGCACTGGCTCGCGCCTCGGACCTGATCGCCACCGTGCCTGCCCGACATACCCAAAACCTGCGCACCGGCCTGCACAGTTTCGATCTGCCGTTCGAGCTGCCGCCGATCACCATTTCGATGCTGTGGCATCCACGGATGGATGCCGACTCGGCGCATCGGTGGCTGCGTGATTGCCTTCGGGCGGTGTGCGCGCAACCTTAGGGGTTCGGACGTCGGCGCCATCACCGGCGAAGTCCCCGTCGACCTACACTGGATCATGGACAACGATATCCAGATCAGCGGTTCGGCCTGGTTCACCATGGGCTGCCTCATTGAGTAATCCAGAATGAAGATAAGAAGAATCGTGACCGGCCACGACGAACAAGGGAATTCCGTGTTCGTTTCCGACGACTATGCCCCAAGGGCGCAATCCTTTGCCTCCATCCCGGGGCAAGCGATGGCACAGCTGTGGACCACTCCCGCCAATCCGGTACTCCTTGCACAGGAACACGATCCCACGCTCGATTATGCGTCGCTGATTCCTCCTCAGGGTGGCACCAGCATCGCCGTGTTTGATTTCCCGCCTGACACCGTCATGCAGAATCTCGTCGATGGCGTTAAGGCTTTTGAAGAGCTGAGCGCCGCACTGCCGGGCCTGATCGAAACGTTTGAACCGGAAAATCCGGGCATGCACACCACCGCCACCATTGATTACGGAATCATTCTGGAGGGAGAGATGTGGTTGGAGCTGGATAACGGTCAGAGCCGTCTGGTGAAGGCAGGCGAGATCGTTATCCAAAACGGCACCCGGCACGCCTGGCGGAACAAAAGTGAGCGGATAGCCCGAGCACTTTTTGTGATGATCGGCACGTCGCGTCCAGAAAAAACCTGATGGGTAACCGAAAAGGGCAACCAGAGGAAGCAGGTGGTGTTGATGCTCAGCCAGACGCCAGTGGGCTCAAGGTTTTACGCCTGAACTGAGCGTTTAATCTGATGCTTGGTACGTGTCCAGACACGCACTCGTTGTAGCAGCCGCCGAACGCTGCGTTCGGCTGCGAAGCAGTCGTGAGTCCGGCCGACGCGATCTGCCTAATGCACTGCAAACTCTGGCTTTACGACTGCTTCGCAGCCGAACGCAGGCTTCGCCAGCTGCTACAGATCACATACGACCTTCAACAGGTATTTCCCCTCAAACCTTCCTTTTCTGAAGCCCCTTCAACCGCACACTCGCCCGCTGCGCCGCCGCCATTTTTTCCGGACGCTTCATGCGTTTCCATTTTCTGATGTCATCCTTGGTGCGACCACAACTGACACACAGTTCACCACTGAGCTGGCAAACGGAAATACACGGATTTTCGATATCCTTGGCCACGGCTCAACCTCGCGTCGAGCGCTTGGGCGCCAGGCGTTGCTGCCAGTTGCCGCCATTGGCACGCTGACATTGTTCTTCAGAATCAAACTGCACATGGGCCGCGACCGGGCTGACGAGTACGTCCGCTTCATTTAATGCTACGGCCGTCAGTTCAACCATGCGCTCGCCCTGCCCGCTCGCCAGCGCCTGATCCCTATGGGCCTGCGTATCGAAGACCCAAATCACCCGCAGGCTGGATGGAAAGGCGTCGTAATCGATTTCGTGGGTCAACCAGCAAAACCCGACTATTTCCGCCTTGGCCGTTTCACACGCCTCGGTCAGGGTGGCGACCAGGCGACGTTCGATGTGTGCCTGATCGCGTTTGCTTAAAGACATCGGGTGGATCCTTGGGTGGCGGTCAACGGAAAAGGCCCAGCATACCTTTTGATCGGCTCCATCTCGACGGCTCAGATAAAAGACTATCCCTATCACCCCCCAATACTCCCCCTATTAGCTGACTGCTTTATAGGCGTCTACCCTTACTGGAGCGCTGGCGTCAGCCGGCCGGTTGAGACCTGAGAAGAGATACGAATGAGTCAGAAAGCGTACTAGGCTTGCCGTGGGCCACCGTGCTGGCAACTCGATTGCCGCTATCCGGATTTCCCGTGTGACCACGACGATCAATTGATCGAACGGCTACAGCCTATGTCATTGATTCCGCTCGTCGCTATTGCGTGCCCAACCCCGGGCCGGATAGCCGGATGAACACGACCAAAGGTAGCGCATACATGGCAAATGAATCGAAATGCCCGTTCAAACACGCCGCCGCTGGCGGCGGCACGACGAACCGCGATTGGTGGCCGAACCAACTGAATCTTAGGATCCTGCACCAGCACTCGCCCCTGTCCGACCCCATGGACGAGGGCTTCAACTACACCGAAGCGTTCAAAAAACTGGACTTTGCGGCGGTCAAACAAGACCTGCATGCGCTTATGACTGATTCGCAAGACTGGTGGCCTGCGGACTTCGGTCACTATGGGCCACTGTTTATTCGCATGGCCTGGCACGCCGCCGGCACATACCGCGTCGGTGACGGTCGTGGCGGTGCCGGCTCCGGTCAGCAGCGCTTCGCCCCGCTCAACAGCTGGCCGGACAACGTCAGCCTCGACAAGGCGCGGCGGCTGCTTTGGCCGATCAAGCAAAAGTATGGGGACAACATCTCCTGGGCCGACCTGATCGTCCTCACCGGCAACGTCGCGCTGGAGTCCATGGGCTTCAAGACCTTTGGTTTTTCTGGCGGTCGGCCAGACGTCTGGGAACCGGATGAAGATGTCTACTGGGGCACCGAAAGCACGTGGCTGGGCGGTGACGTCCGCTACGGCAAAGACACAGAAGCCATGCAAGCACCCGGCGAACGCAACCTGGAGAACCCGCTCGCCGCCGTGCAAATGGGCCTGATCTACGTCAACCCGGAAGGCCCGGAAGGCAACCCGGACCCGGTCGCTGCGGCGATAGACATCCGCGAAACCTTCGGCCGTATGGCGATGAATGACGAAGAAACCGTGGCGCTGATCGCTGGCGGCCACGCTTTCGGCAAAACCCACGGCGCCGGCCCTGCCGACAACGTCGGCGCAGAACCCGAAGCCGCAGGCCTCGAACAGCAAGGCCTGGGCTGGAAAAGCGCTTTCGGCAGCGGTAAAGGTGGCGACACCATCACCAGCGGCCTGGAAGTGACCTGGACCACCACGCCCACGAAGTGGAGCAACAACTACCTGGAAAACCTGTTCGGCTTCGAGTGGGAACTGACCAAGAGCCCGGCGGGTGCCAACCAGTGGACGGCGAAAGGCGGTGCCGGCGCGGGCATCATTCCGGATGCTCACGACCCGTCCAAGCGGCGTAACCCAACCATGCTGACCACGGACCTGTCGCTGCGATTCGACCCGATCTATGAACCGATTTCGCGGCGCTTCCTCGCCAATCCGGACCAGTTGGCCGACGCCTTCGCCCGCGCCTGGTTCAAACTGATCCACCGCGACATGGGGCCCCTCTCCCGCTACCTCGGCCCGGAAATGCCCAACGAAGTACTCCTGTGGCAAGACCCGATCCCGGCGGTCGACCATGCCCTGGTCAACGACAGCGACATCGCCGCGCTCAAAAGCAAGCTCCTGGCCAGCGGTCTGACCGTCTCGCAATTGGTATCAACCGCCTGGGCAGCAGCCTCCACCTTCCGCGGCTCCGACAAACGTGGCGGCGCCAACGGCGGACGCCTGCGTCTGGCTCCGCAAAAATCCTGGCAGGCCAACCAGCCTGGGCAACTGGCGAGCGTGTTGGCGAAACTCGAAAGCATCCAGAATGAGTTCAACAGCGCGCAAACCGGCGGCAAGAAAATCTCCCTGGCCGACCTGATCGTGCTGGCCGGCTGTGTCGGCGTCGAACAAGCGGCAAAAAATGCCGGCCAGACCATCACGGTGCCTTTCACACCGGGACGCATGGACGCCTCGCAAGAGCAAACGGACGTTGAATCCTTCGGCTACCTCGAACCCGCCGCCGATGGCTTCCGCAACTACCTCAAAACCCGCTATCGCGTACCGGCCGAGGCACTGCTGATCGACAAGGCGCAACTGCTGACCCTCACCGCGCCGG
The DNA here is from genome assembly GCF_059506005.1 of Pseudomonas sp. Pseusp18. Classification (NCBI taxonomy): domain Bacteria; kingdom Pseudomonadati; phylum Pseudomonadota; class Gammaproteobacteria; order Pseudomonadales; family Pseudomonadaceae; genus Pseudomonas; species Pseudomonas sp. Pseusp18. The sequence goes on along the minus strand of NZ_CP169240.1, from coordinate 2,090,614 downwards.
AAATGACCGTGCTCATTGGTGGCCTGCGCGTGCTGAACACCAACGTCGGCCAAACCCAACACGGCGTGTTCACGAAACAACCGGGAGCGTTGACCAACGACTTCTTCAAAAACCTGCTCGACATGGGCGTGGAATGGAAACCGGTGTCAGAGGCCAATGAAGAGTTCGAGGGACGCGATCGTAAAACCGGCGACCTCAAATGGACGGGGACGCGTGTTGATCTGGTGTTTGGCTCGAATGCACAGCTGAGGGCGTTGGCTGAGGTTTATGCCAGCAACGACGCGAAGGAGAAGTTTGTGAAAGACTTCGTGGCAGCCTGGGTCAAGGTGATGAATCTGGATCGGTTTGACCTGAGGTGATGCAAGCGCTCAATCCAGCGTGAAAAAAGCCCACTGACCGTTACTGGTTCAGTGGGCTTTTTATTGCTTGGGCCCCCAGGTTCAAACCCAGTGGAACCGAATCACTAGCGATATAGGTATTTCCCAACTAGGGTTCTCAGTAGCGCATCACCGACGTGGCGAACCGAAGGAGCCAGATCAATTGATGAGGTCTTTTTGTGTCGCGGTCGCATTCGTAGCGCCCATCGTGTTGTCCACCACGGTCGCGGCTGAAGTACTTGCGCATAAGACAGCACTCGCTTTTGTTGCTCAAACCCATGTCGGTGACAGCCTGCCAACACTGGCCCTGTTGGCGGCAAAGAAAACACAAACCTTTGCGATGCTCATTGAAAAGTTAGGGAGTGAAAAAGCACACAGTGCCGTATCGAGCGAAATTGACGCGTTACTTCCACAGTACCAGCCGAAATGGAATCAGAATCTTGCTGCGGCTTATGAGAAGTCTTTTACTGAAGAAGAGCTGTTGTCACTCACGTCTGAAGGCCAGGCATCCAAATACGCTGGCAAAGTGCTGGAGCGGCGAACTGACATCGGCAGAGACATGCAGTCCAGCTCTACCCCGATACTGATTGCCCTTGTATCCGAGGCACTTAAGGCGGCCTATTCCAAGCATATTCGTTGAAGCGGTCTTGATTCCCCGTGCTATCAGCTTGTCCGAAGAAAACCAACGCCTCCCAGTGTGGAGGCGTTGTGCTTTTTGCTGATCGCAGGACGAGACTAAACGGGAGAGATCGTGGCCAGCGCGCCAATCAAAATGGTCAACACCAGAAATCCACCCAGGAAAATTGCCATCTTGCCCATGGGGCCTCCTACGCTATGAGTTTGCGGTGCAGCGGTTACCGCCACTGCTGACCGTGCCGTCATTGTGAGCCGCGGGCTGATCCCATTACAGATGCAGATAACCAAGAAAAATACGGATCAGATCCGAGACATCAATCCACAATGAACAACTTCGCACCGCTAGTGGTAAACGAGCGGTGCCCCTCAGCATCGTTGCCCACCTGATAGCTCATTCCGGCAGTCAGCGTGAACTGGCGGCCATCTTCCAGTTCTGTGTGTAACTCGCCTTCCAGGCACAATAGGATATGACCTCTCCAACACCAGTGATCGGCCAGATATCCGGGGCTGTATTCAACCATCCGCACACGCGTCGAACCAAACTGGCATGTCCGCCAGTAGGCCGTGCCCGTCTGGCCAGCATGTTCGACCGGTTCGATCTTCGACCAATCGGTAGTCCCAAAGGGGATGGCGGTAAGGTCCATTATTGCCTCATCAACGTGGAGTGAGTACGGACCCTATCAATCGGGCCACGCTGCCGATAGACACAGATAGCCCACATTTACGGAATACAGGCTTGAGAGCAAAAACTAGTTGCCCCGCCCGCCACCAAACGACCACTCATCTGCCGCGGTCGTGGTAATCACCACCATCACGTCCTCAGAATCGATGCCCGGCGCTCGGCCCAGTTTCTCGACCAGGTTGCGATAAAAACGCTGTTTCGTCTCGATGTCTCGAGGGCGACCGGCAGTAATCGCGATCAGCACAAAGTCATCACTACGAGGACCGCCCAGGTAGTCGGGATCAAAGATCAGCTCGCCCGTTTCATGTTGGTGAATGACCTGGAATCGATCAGCCATCGGCACTTCGAAGCTTTCTACCAAGGCGTCGTGCAGCCCTTGTGAGAGGGCCTGTAAATACTCGGCAGACTTTCCCCGGTGCAGTGAAATACGTGCAAATGGCATTAAGACCTACTCCTGAAAATCCAACTGACAGGGGAAAACTATCAAGTCGCGATCATTCCGAATATCAGATTTAATAGCAGCCTTAGTCCCGAATTAATGGATGATTAGATGCGCCGTCCGACCTTCGATCTTGATGTGCTGCGTACTTTCGTGACCGGCGTGGAGTTCAACAGCTTTGCCAAGGCGGCGGATCGGCTCAATCGCTCGACGTCTGCCGTAAGCGCACAACTCAAGAAGCTTGAGGAACAGGTAGGCACGCCAGTGCTGTGCAAATCCGGTCGAGGGCTGGTGTTGACGCCGGTGGGTGAAACCCTGCTCAGCCATGCACGCCGACTGCTTGAACTGAACGACAGCATTTTCCAGACCCTGCACGAAAGCCAGACCGCCGCCACGGTACGCCTCGGGCTTCAGGAAGACTTTGGCGAACACTTTCTCAGCGACATTCTGCGACGCTACGTCAAGATGTACCCGATGGTGAGCCTCGAAGTCAGGATCGCGCGTAATACCGAACTGCTTGCATTGATCGACAGCGGTGGCTTGGACCTGGCCCTGTCTTGGGACACAGGGCACAAGTCCCCCTACGCCACGCACTTGGGTGAAACGCAGATGCACTGGATCGGGCTTCGTGACACGCCCCCCATCAACGACTCTGTCGATCTCCCCCTGCCATTGATCATGTTCGACGCCCCTTGCGTGTTGCGCAGCGCGGCCACCCAGGCACTTGATGAGGCGCGGATTCCCTGGCGAATCGCGCTAACCAGCCCCAGCGTTGGTGGAATCTGGGCGGCCGTTGCGGCCGGTTTGGGCCTCACGGTGCGAACCCGCATTGGGCTGCCAGGGCATCTCGCCGTCATTGACGGTCTAACCCCGCTGCCGACCCTCGGCTATGTGCTTTATCGAGGGGCAGAACACTTGGCGCCTGCCACCCGACAATTGGCTGCGTTGATACAAACGAGTCTGCAAGAGCAGGCGTTCAGTATGACTAGAGGCTCCCCCGCTTGATGCTGCCTAAAGCAGGTCGCTCAAAGTGTCGTACTTGTAGTACTGGCTGTAATTCAGAACATCTCGAGGTGTCACCTTTTCCGGAAAAGGGCTGTACATCGGGTCATCGATCCGATGGAACTTGAGCGTATCGGGAGCCGCTGCGTCAGGTACGTAAGCGGCGGCGGGATGCTTCGCTTGCCATGCCGCCCAGAGCCGGTCGACATTGCAATGATGCAGAAAGAACACCGGGTCGTTTGGCGAAGACGACAACCCCATGTCACCGCCGACCCACACATGGACGTTGTTGTGAATGCGTTCTTTGCCAGTCCATCCCTCGATGTAGTTGCGCGCACCACCGGTGGATTGCGCCGCGTCGTAGGGCACTTTGTCATACACGGTATTTTCCTGGATGACCTTGCGTACATTGGCTCGGCTGGGCAGCGCCCCACCTCCCCCCAGATAACGCACCAGGGGGCGGTTTACCCGGCCCAGTTCCATGGTGCGGCCATCACCCATCAGTCGTACCCGCCACTTCCCGTCCACGAACTGTCCAAGGTACTGATTCGACCAGATGACTGATGTCCTGGGGTCCTGAAGTTCCGCGTCAGTGTTCCAGTCCCAATATGGAATTCGAAAGTGTGGGTCATTTACCGCTTTGCGAAGCAACGATTCCAGCCGCACTAGAAAGTAGCGATGCCACGGTAAAAATGATGGGCCTCCATGCGCAGCATTCCTGGCCATCTGCCCCGCAGGCGTTGAAATCATCATGGCCCGGTGGTGCCAGGCCACCAGGGAGTCATAAATCGAGAGATTGGCCTGCCCAGGCCAGGGATTCAGCGCAGGATCCTTGAGCAGCTTCACCCCTTCGACGTATTTCTGAAGCGCCGCGAGATCTTTGACAGCATTAGACCTGATCATGATGTGCTCCGTGATCATGGTGAACGGGATGGTCGGAGTGCTCTCCCCCGTCGCCATTGCCCTTGGCGAAAGACTCGGGATAGGCATCGATTACCGCTGTCATCAAATCGAGAGCCGATCCGTAAGAAACGAATGGAGTGGCGTGCGTATGGACCTGCCCAGCATCGTCCACAAACAGATGCGCCTGGACCGGGGTCCCATCCACCTCCACCTGGTAGGTGGTCACGATCCGGACAACGTGCCCTTTGTGATTAATCTCGCGAACCGTCCTGGCCTCATGGCCTGCATGCGGGTCCACGTACTCGGGAAACTGCTCCTTGATCCACGCAGGGTGCATTTTGTCAGGATCAGTGATGGATATCTCGGCGAGAGCAGCTATGTCGGGCGGGCTCAACAGCACGTTGGCTTCGGTAGCTGAGGGTTCAGGGCTGGAGACATTTTTCCTTGTCATGATTCCTCCTGGAGTGTGCCCCCGGACGATTGCCCGGACTGGCTGGAGAAAGTGTAGTTGGTGATGGGTAGAGATGCTGTTGAAGCCAGAATAATGGGGCCGGATTCATCTCTCCTGGGGGGGCGGACATTCAGTTTGAACACGGCTGCCAGTCCTCGGATCCCTTGTCAGGAAAGAATGATCCGAAAGACCAGTGGTGAGCCTTGACTTCATGGCTACCGGCTATATGCCTGGACTGGTTAAGCACAGGCAGCTGGTGATCGTAGATACCGTCCTGAACCTCATCTACTCCTGCGGATCAATCTGACCCAACAGTATATTGACGTCAAAAAACAGAAGTCGCGCGATTACAGCTGAGGGGTTGGGCGTGAAATATAGACCTATGATTTATATAGACTTTTAAAAAAGTCGGAATTGGTAGCGCAGAGTTATCTAGAGGCTTCTATTATTTCGTTACCGCCGAATTCGGCCCAATCATTGTTATGCGTCAACGACAACGCAAGCCCTTGATCAATAATTATGGGAGGGTAACATGTCGACAAAAAAAATAACTGCCTTACTCGTGCTGGCTTTTAGCTTTTTCGGAGTGACGAGTTGTGCCAACATAAGAAATTATTCAGAAGTCTCAAGCGAAAGAAATAATAGCATTGTTCCTGATATTGACTATTATGACCTCGCATACAATGTAGATATTATTGTGCTTCCTGCAGAAATAAAAACCAAAGAAAATGCAGATACAGACAACAACTTTTCAGGTGAATTACAAATTTCAAACTGGGGAAATTCCATCAAGAATGCGACCCAAAAAGAAATTCATAACAGTGATCGTTTTATCGAATTTGGAAAATACAGCGGCCGCATTGAAATAAGTACAGAAATATCTTCAGTATCTATAAGCAACGCCCGAGGCGGGACTCGATCGAAATGCAATGTTGTTTACACATATAAAGATTTAGCGGCAGGAAAATTGCTCTCCCGGCATGACAGTGCCATTGAATTAATAGCACCACCCTCTGCCATACCCAAAACCAGTAATAGCTTTTCTTACAGCCTTGATCAACTGACATACGCTATTGCTCGCGAGGCGATTTCTGGCCTCATTCGATTGTCGCCTGTTGCCGATATCCAGCTAACGCAGAAGCAAGTGAAATTTTATAATTCAAATATCAAAAGAAAACCCAACCAAATTATTAGCTATGTGCCGATCGACACTCTTATTCACAAGAACAAAAAAGAACTAAACTCTGCTTTTTCAATGGCTAAGAAAACGCAAAAAAATGGTAATAAGTCGACAAAGAAAAACAAACCAACAGTTAAAGTAGACACCGTCTCCGCTCCCGCCGCCCGCCCTCTGGAATCTAATAAAGCTAGCGACACACCCACCGCAAACACCGTGACATCGAGTGACCACCCTGTCAGTCAGAACTCAAGCCAGGCTGCGACTGAAAATAAGAAAGACGATAGTAATTCAAGCGAAATAGCTAGTTCATCGGAGCGTTTGAAGGATGGGACCATTAAAAACGATGAGCCCAATGATGACAGCAGTGGATATATAGCCACCCCGGAAAACCATCAACCTCAAATCGATGTATCGGCAGAGCAAGAAAGAGCACTGGATGAATGCTTGAAAAAGGAAAAAGAAAAGTTACAGGGCGCGACTGACAATGCCGCTTCACGTAACGGATATACAACCGTGTCGGGACTCTATCAACCTCAAAACAAGATATTAGCAGTGCAAGAAAGAGCAATGGATGAATGCTTGAAGAAGGCAAAGGCAAAATTACGGTGAGCGACTGGCAATGCTGCTTCACGTACCGGATATACAGTCGCGCCGGGACGCCACCAACCTCAGAGCATTCAAACAAACTCCACAGCACCAAAGAATATATGGATTCAAGAACGACGAGGGACACAATGAGCAACTCATTCTTGGCTTTCATAATACAATGGACAAGTGCAACTCTTCTGATACTGATTATTCTTCGATGGTTCATGAAAGAGCAGATGAAGGAACGGACGACTGAGGAATCAGGACTCTTGAGACTACCGAGAGGCGTCCTTATTGTTGGCCTTACTTGCCTCTTGGGATCCTCCGCCTTGGCAATCATCTCAAATATCATCAGCAATAAAACGACTACTGCGTGGACAACGGCTGGCTTTCTCAGCTTTGCGCTACTGGGACTCTATCTAGTTGCCGTTTATTTTCTCGAACGACACGAAGTCTCGGAGCATGGCCTTACATTCGGCCGAGTGTTCCGAAAGCACGGATATTTAAGTTGGGTCGAGGTTTGTAGTGTTCGATACTCTAGGGAGATGAATTACTTTCGGCTGGAAACGCATATGGGCAGTGTCGCGCGGATCTCGATCCTCTTCATGGGACTTCCCGAATTTGCAAAGCTGGTCCTCGTTAACGTCCCCCTTGAAATGATAGAACCTGGAACCTTGCCGGTTTTGGAAGCAATCGCAAACCGCAGCCCTGTTCAGTAAGGGAGGCGAAGATTTTTGGATTCAGAAAAGCAGGCGTATTACGCAAGGTTTGAGGCTACGGATAAATGGAAAAAAAGCCTGGAATTGATACATGACGATGAGTGAAACCGCTCTCCTCAGGTCTGCTTCACAGCCCAACGGGGGCAAGCCCCCTCGCCACAAAAAACGCGCCAAACTCAGGTATTGCGCTACCTGCCAGAGCTAAATCCCAGACACAAAAAAAGCCCACTGACCGTCACCGGTCCAGTGGGCTTTTGACAGGGCCTCTAGTTACAGAGCCATATCCGGCGGCGGAGTCAGCTCCAGCACCTTGGCGGCGTAAGCCCACTCTTGAGCCACTTTCTCAGGTCTGCTGCTCAGCTGAGTGCCATAGCTAGGCACGATCTGGTGCAGTTTTTCCTGCCAGGCTGGGGTGGCAACCTTGTCCTTGAACACTTTCTGCAGCACGGTCAGCAGACCGGCGATGGTGCCGTCAGCGGAAGCAACGATTTCGGTACCCAACTTCAGCACGCCACCCGCGGCTTCATCACGCTTGATGATTTGCACGCGTTGACCGGCTTGCCACAGACTGCCCTTCCCTACGGCAGGGTGAGGGAATATTCCGATTTTTCCATTGACCTCTGAGAGGTCTCTTCAGCAAATAGGACGTTCTGCTAGGCTAGCCGTCAGGATTAAAGGGCCACAGGGAGAAGGCAGGGTGCTCACATTCGACACGTTATGGAAAAACCACCCAGAAATATTTGGAGACGCAGCTCCGTGCAGAACCAACGGCGCCAAAAACTTCAGTGATCAGTGTGCTATCAACCTCGGCGTGGCACTACGCCGGGCAGGTGCTGATCTCGGCAAGCTCAAGGATGTCCGCCACTGTTGGCAGCACCCCAAGAGCGAAGGGCATGTATTGGCAGCAGAAGAAATCGCGCAGGCGTTAAGCCAAGCCAAAATACTCGGGCTGCATGCCGTCAAAAAGATAAAGCCGAAGGACTTCGAAGATGATCTTGAAGGGCAACAAGGCATCATTTTCTTCAAGGATTTCTGGCGCCGAGGAAACGAGACCTTCGGCAATCGCAGCGGCGATCATATCGATCTATGGAACGGGCGTAGACTCACGGACTGGCTGAGCTACCCTCGTATTCAGTTGGGTTTTTCCATTGAGGGCAGTTTCTCCGACTACCACGAGTCGAAGGAAATATGGTTTTGGAAGGTCATATGAAAATTGTTAAAGGGGCATTGTTCGTCATCCTTGTTGTTGCCCTGGCCGTTGGGGCGTTTAATTTGATATTCGTGGCAGTGTCTGGCTACTTTGGGCCGTTCTACGAGAGTGAGGCAGACCAAAGTCGAAACTTTGCGATTTGGCTTTTGGGTAATGCGGGGGTTGGGTTGCTTTCGGTTGTCATGGGTGTCGTTTTGTATCGGCGATATCTGCGACACGCGAACAACACGAACACATAGGAGCTGCCGAAGGCTGCGATCTTTTGATCTTTCAATCTTAAAAACACAAAAGCCCCGCCCCACATAAATGGGACAGGGCTTTTTACTACACAACACGCTGAACCAACGCCCCCAAGCCGCGCCAGGGGATATGGCTGTAGTGGAAGAAGCTTCAATCTCTGAGCAAGGACGTTTCGTTCGATTACTTTGTGAGCCCCGACCCGACTATCCCGAATGGCGTACCTCATTTCGTGAGGAAGGGCTGACCTACGAATTGCTTGCTAAATCCAACGCTTACAATGGCCTAGCCCTAATCGGTAAAAAATTCTCAATGCCCAACCGTTACTACCACGAAATCTGGCTATGCCCTGACGAAAACGGCCAGCAACTCCCCTCCTGCATCTCCCTCGGCCCATCCGGTGATGCCGCCAGAAACCTCAACGAGTCCGGCAGTGAATGCATATGGATTTTCTGGGCTACTTCCCACATTGAAGCAATGCAGATTTACTACGACTTTCTGGATTTCGGAACGTATCGAACCGAGTTTCCAGAGGACTCGGAGCCCTACCCGGACGCGTGGATAGCGGAACAGCACGCCTATCTGTCAGCGCACAAGAACGGACAAGGTTGATTGGTTATCTCAAGGATCGAGGACAGGGAATGAGCATTTTCAATCGCATCAAGACCTTCGTAAGGCGCGACCAAGAGGAGCAAATCGTCGGTTACTCCATACCGGAATTGAAGTCAGTTTTTATCGTCCCGTTACGACACCTCACTCGGCCTCTGACCGATTATCCGCAGGCGGTGTCTTTGGAGGGTTTCGGTGTCTCGGCCTATTACTCTGCGTTACTAATCGACCATGAATACGCTCATAAATTTTCGACACTCGTCGAATCGAATTTCAGATTCGAGGCTGAAAAGCCATTCAACGACCATCCCGTAAAGCGCTACTCAGACATCCGGAAAAACGAACACCTGATCTATTTCAAATCCAGTGGAGAATTTAACGCCACAACGATTCGGATGGTTACCAACAGCGTCGTTTTTCTGAACGTCATTCAGGATGAAAAATTGGCCGTTCCGCCGCCCTGGGTAGCGTTCGAGGGATACAACCCTTCCTGGTGGGGAGGCGATATGCAAGGCGCTCAGGGTTACTACAACGACAACTACTTCCTCCCCTTCTTCACTCAACTGAGTGATTCAGAAAAGCAGGAGTACTACGCAAGGTTTGAGGCTACGGATGAATGGATAAAAAGCCTGGAATTGATGTACGACGATGAGTGAAGCCGTCCTATCCAGGTCTGCTCCGCAGCCCAACGGGGGCAAGCCCCCTCGCCACAAAAAACGCGCCAAACTCAGGTGTTGCGCTACCTGCCAGAGCTGAATCCCAGACACAAAAAAGCCCACTGACCGTCACCGGTTCAGTGGGCTTTCGATAAGGCCTCTAGTTACAGAGCCATATCCGTCGCAGCATTCTCTTTCACAGCCTTAGGCTTCTCAGCCGGAGCAGCAGGAGTCGCTGCCTGACCAATCACCGGTGGCGGAGTCAGCTCCAGCACCTTGGCGGTGTAAGCCCACTCTTGAGCCACTTTCTCAGGGCTGTTGTTCAGCTGAGTGCCATAGCTTGGCACGATCTGGTGCAGTTTTTCCTGCCAGGCTGGGGTGGCAACCTTGTCCTTGAACACTTTCTGCAGCACGGTCAGCATGATCGGTGCGGCAGTCGATGCACCTGGCGATGCGCCCAGCAGGCCGGCGATGGTGCCGTCAGCGGAAGCAACGATTTCGGTACCCAGCTTCAGCACGCCACCGGCGGCTTCATCACGCTTGATGATTTGCACGCGCTGGCCGGCTTGCCACAGGCGCCAGTCTTCGGCTTTGGCGTTCGGGAAGTATTCTTTCAGGGCGTTGAGGCGGTCTTCGTCAGACAGCATCAGTTGGCCTGCGAGGTACTCGACCAGCGGGTATTCCTTGATGCCGACGCGGGTCATTGGCCACACGTTGTGTGTGGTGGTGGTGGTCAGCAGGTCCAGGTACGAGCCTTCTTTGAGGAACTTGGTGCTGAAGGTCGCGAATGGGCCAAACAGGATGACGCGCTTGCCGTCCAGGACACGGGTGTCCAGGTGCGGAACCGACATTGGCGGTGCGCCAACGGAGGCTTTGCCGTAGGCCTTGGCCAGGTGTTGTTCGGCGATGGCCGGGTTATCGGTGACCAGGAACGAGCCGCCAACCGGGAAGCCTGCGTATTCCTGGGCTTCAGGAATACCGGACTTCTGCAGCAGGTGCAGTGCACCGCCGCCCGCGCCGATGAACACGAACTTGGCGTCGGTTTCGGTTTTGGTGCCGTCTTTCAGGTTTTTGTAGCTGACACGCCAGCTGCCGTCTGCGTTCTTGGTGATGTCTTGCACTTCGCTAGACAACTTCAAGTCGAATTTCGGCGTGGTTTGCAGGTGCGCAACGAACTGGCGGGTGATCTCGCCAAAGTTCATGTCGGTACCGATCGGGCTCCAGGTGGCCGCGACTTTCTGGTTCGGGTCACGCCCTTCCATCATCAGCGGAACCCACTTCTTGATCACAGCCGGGTCTTCGGAGTACTGCATGCCGGCGAACAGCGGGCTCGCTTGCAGGGCTTCGTAGCGCTTCTTCAGGAACTTGATGTTGTCATCGCCCCACACAAAGCTCATGTGCGGAGTGGAGTTGATGAACGAACGCGGGTTCTTCAGCACGCCTTGCTGAACCTGCCAGGCCCAGAACTGACGGGAGATCTGGAAAGCTTCGTTGATTTCAACGGCTTTCGCGATCTGGACGTTGCCCTTGTCGTCTTCCGGGGTGTAGTTCAGCTCGGCCAGGGCGGAGTGACCGGTACCGGCGTTGTTCCAGCCGTTGGAGCTTTCCTGGGCGACGCCGTCGAGGCGCTCGACCATTTCCATCGACAAGTCGGGTTCCAGCTCATTGAGCCATACACCCAGCGTTGCACTCATGATGCCGCCGCCAATGAGCAGCACATCGACTTTCTTTGCCTCCGCGTAAGCGGACGTGATCCCCATCGACAAAGCCAGCCCCAGCAGGGCTGTGTTCAGTTTCTTAAACATCTGTAACACCTATGATAAACGCCATCCGCCTCCAATTCCCGATCATGAGCAACCCAGGTGTACGGGTACGCAGGCAGCGTGCCGTGGGTTCCTGCACTTACAAGAGTTTGAAGGTGGGCACACAAGGCCGACGTGTCTCCATCGACCTCAGTTATATGTCCCTCGTGCACTGACTTCTTATCATTATTGGCTCAGCTACTTGAGCGACATTGATTCTGTCGCACGTCTGTGGACGTACGAACCGAATAAGTCAAACCAAGTTAATGCGACAGAATATCACGCCTCGGCCAGCCTGCGCGCCCGAAAGGACTCGACAGTCTAGACGGGACGAGACCCGCGCTCGGCGTTTTTGCTCAAACGATCCAGCACAAACGCCTTGGCGTTGCGCGTCATTTGGTCGAGATGCCGGTCGCGCTGCTTTTCTGCATCGATCATTGCCCGCTTGCCGTGTTTTTGCAGCAGATACGTATGTATCTGCCGCACCTCCAAAGAACTGTAGATCGAGGTGACATCCAACAGGCCCATCAGGCCTTCAGTGGCGTGATCACGGGTGTTCATCAGCACCTGAGTGCCGCGCACGCCCAGTACTTGAAAGCCCATCGACTCGAACCAGGGCACCTTGGCGACGGTGCACGTCAACTCGGCATGCGGGTAGCGACCGAGCATGTCTTGCAGCATCGCCCGCGCGACACCCTGTCGCCGGTGACTGGCCTGCACCGCCATGTACGCCACGCCGCAGGCCTCGGGATCGTCCTTGACCGGCAGGTACAGCAAAAACCCGATGACCTTCTCGGGATCTTCGTCATCCATGGCAACGATCAATTCGACCGCAATGCCTTTGGCGCCGCCGAGCGCTTCCAGGTACAGATGAACCTCATAGCCCACCGCGTATTGATAGACGTTGTACAACGGGTTGCTCGGCGCGATGCCTACCATGCTGATGTCGGTCAGGTTGTCGACGACCATCTGCAGAATCTGGCTGTTGATGGGCTCCGGGCATGGAGTGGCAAAGTGGGTGAGCTGGGGCATTGCGTTTCTGACTCCGGATCAAGGCTTACTGAACATCAGCCCGGCCATTGTCACAGATCGAGCCCCTCGCAGGAAAATCAACGCTGCGGCGCGACGATGCGAAAGCGGATGTCGATGTCGTTGGAGACCACCGTATCGGCCCACTCCCCCTCCCCGATCTTGAAGTCGCTGCGTTTGAGAATGATATTACCGTCGAAAATCCCGATGGCCTGCTCCGGCTTCAACAGCACCTTTACCTGCAGCTCACGCGTCATGCCCCTGAGGTTAAGTTTGCCGGTGATCAAAAAGCGTTGATTGCCCAGCGCTTTCACCCGGGTCGATTCAAAGGTCGCCACCGGATAATCCGCCGTGTTGAACCAGGCCGGCTTTTGCAGCTCGGTATTGGCATCGCTGCTGCCGGCGTCGATGCTGGCAAGGTCGATGGTCAGCCTGGCGTGGGCCGCGGTGGGGTTTGCCGTGTCGAAATCGAGCGTGGCGTAGAATTTACCGAAGGTGCCGTACACCCTCGAACCGAATTGGTTATAGGTGAAGGAGATCTTGCTGGCGGTGGTGTTGACCCGGGTGTATTCAACGGCTTGGGCACAGGGCAAGACGCCGATCGTGAGGATGGCGAGCAATGCGGCTAAACGCGGGAATCGAAGAGACATGGAATTCTCCGGGTGGAATGCCCTTCAGGGATTGAAGTGCTGCACCCGTGTGGCTGCGATAGCTGGACTTAAGCAAATATTCGGAGGTTATTCCAGCCAAACTACGCTCCGTAGCAGCTGCCGAGCTCGCGAGGCTGCGTTCGGCTGCGCAGCAGTCGTAAAATCAGGCACTGCGGTCCGTCAGGCACATTGTGCATTCAGGGTTCACGACTGCTGCGCAGCCGAACGCAGGCTTCGCCAGCTGCTACGGAGCGCATCACAACTTAAGAATTCGTCTGTCACTATGTATAAGCCCCCACCACCCACTTCACTTTCTCCAGCGCCTCCCTGAGCGCCCCCATCTCCACGGAGCCCAGCGCAAGACGAAACGCATGCGGAACGTTGGCCGACGTGGCAAACGGTTCGGCGGTTGAAACCGAGACGTTTTCCCGCATCAACGCCATGGCGATCTGGTCGGCCCGTGCGTCTTCCGACAATGGCAGCCAAAGAAAATACGACGACGGATGGCGAATACAGCGCAGCCCCGCCAGTACCTCGCCGGCCACGATTTGCCTGGCCTGCGCGTCCCGGCGCTTTTCGGCTTCCAATTGCATGACAGTGCCGTCGTCAAGCCAGGTGGTGGCAATCGCCGTCATCACACCCGGGGTATTCCAGGTGGTCGCTTTGATTGTGCGCTCCAGCGCGGGCACGTTCTGCAGGGGGGCGGCGACGAAGCCGACGCGCAGTCCGGTGGCCACGCTTTTGGAGAGCCCTGACACGTAAATCGTCCTCTCGGGGGCGAGTACCGCCAATGGCGCGGGCGGATTCTCCGCGAGAAAGGCGTAAGCGGCGTCTTCAATGATCAGCAGCCCATGCTCGCGTGCAATCGTCACCAGGTATTCCCGTTGCTCGGCACTCATCACCCAGCCCAGCGGATTGTGCAGGGTCGGCATCGTGTACACGGCCCGCACGCGTCGATGCCGGCACAGACTTTCCAGCGCTTGCAGATCCGGCCCGTGATCGAGCACCGGAATGGGCACGATTTCAAGGTGCAGCGTGTCGGCCAGGGCCTTGAACCCCGGGTAGGTCAATGCGTCCGCGGCAATCACGTCACCGGGTTGCAACAGCGCCATCATCGTCACCGCCAGCCCTTGCTGGGCGCCGGTGACGATCAGCACTTGCTCAGCCTCGACCGTCAGCCCTCGAACGCGCAGATGGCGCGCCACAGCGGCGCGCTCATGGGGTCGCCCGGCGTGTGGCTGGTAGCGCAGCAACGCCTCCAGATCGCCGGCCGAGGCGAGCTGACGCAGGGCATTGCGCAACAATTCGGCCTGCCCGGGAAGGGCCGGATAGTTGAAGTTCAGGTCGGTCATGCCGGCGGCAACGCTGTGTTGATCGATAGCTTGGTTGGGCGACCACGAGGTTTCCCTGACGAACGTCCCCCGCCCCGTCTCCCCGCTGACCAGGCCCATGGCTTCCAGCTCCGCATAGACCCGGCTTGCCGTCACCAGGGCCAGGCCTTCCGTGGTCGCCAACTGACGGTGAGTCGGCAGGCGTGTGCCCGGCAACAGGCGCCCTGAGCGAATATCCGCGGCAAACGTATCCACCAGTGATTTGTAGCGGGAACGAGGCATGAGCAGATGTATCCATGACAATATTTTGATTGTATTGAGTTTCGTCCATACGATGCCTTCCATGCAACCTGAGCATGAAGGGGATCCAGAATGGAACGCACATCGAACCTGCAACAGCGCACCACGGAAAAGACCGCGAGCGGATGGCTCAACGGGTTCATTGGCGTGCTCATCTTCAGCGGCTCGCTGCCGGCGACACGGGTGGCCGTTCTACAGTTCGACCCGGTTTTCCTGACGGTTGCCCGGGCCAGTATCGCTGCCATTGTGGCGCTGTGCTTGCTGTTGCTGTTCAAGGAAAAACGCCCGGCCAGGCATCAACTGTTCTCCCTGGCCATCGTGGCCCTGGGCGTTGTATTAGGGTTTCCGCTGTTGACCGCACTGGCGCTGCAATATGTAACGTCTGCGCACTCCATTGTCTTCGTTGGCCTGTTGCCGCTCGCCACCGCAGCGTTCGGTGTCTGGCGCGGTGGCGAGCGGCCTCGGCCGGTGTTCTGGTTCTTCTCGGTGCTGGGCAGCCTGCTGGTGGTGGGGTTTGCCGTCTCCCAGGGCCTGACAGCTTCTCCGGCGGGGGACATTCTGATGTTGCTGGCCATCCTGGCGTGCGGGCTGGGCTATGCCGAAGGTGCGAAGCTTTCCAAGACACTGGGAGGCTGGCAGGTGATTTCCTGGGCCCTGGTGCTGTCGCTGCCCGTCATGGTCCCGCTGACCTGGTTGCTGGCCCCGCCTTCATTCTCGGCAATCACCCCGCCCGCGTGGTTGAGCCTGGCATACGTGTCGCTGTTCAGCATGTTGATCGGCTTTGTGTTCTGGTATCGCGGCCTGGCTCAGGGCGGAATCGCCGCCGTCGGCCAGCTTCAACTGCTGCAGCCGTTTTTTGGCCTGGCGCTGGCGGCCACGTTGCTGCATGAGCAGGTCAGCCTTGGCATGCTGGGGGTGACCGTCGCGGTGATTCTTTGCGTGACCGGGGCACGCAAATTCTCGAAATAGACAGCTCGGTCAGAAACCGACTGTTGGTCGGCCTTCGGGATCGCAGGAAGACTAATCTTTTAATGTAGGGACTGAATTGTCGTGGTGGACCGGCCTCCGGGATGTTACCGGTCCATCGCAGTACTGGAGAGGAGGAATGAAAATGGCCAACTTCGCGAAAAAATTGCCGGTACACACCGACGAAGACAAAACCAGTCGGCAGCCGACGGTACAAGACCCTTGGCGGCCCCTGGAAAAACTGCGTCAACAGGTCGATCACCTGTTCGAAGACTTCAATCGTGGCTCTATGCTGACGCCCTTCAGACGTGGTCTGTTCGATGTCGAACCGTTCTGGAGCCGGGATTTTATCGGTCGAAGCCTACCTGCCGTGGACATCACCGAGAAAAATGAAAGCTTCGAAATAACCGCAGAGCTGCCGGGCATGGACCAGGATAATATCGAGCTCACACTGTCCAATGGCAACCTGATCATCAAGGGTGAAAAGAAAGAGGACAAGGAAGAAAAAAGAACAGGCTATCACCTGTCGGAGCGTCACTATGGCTCCTTTCAGCGGGCATTCAGCCTGCCTAAAGGCGTCGACACCGACAAGATCGAAGCCAGTTTCAACAAAGGTGTGTTGAGCATTTCGCTGCCAAAAAGGCCCGAAGCCATCAGCGCAGATAAACGGGTACCCATCAAATCCCGTTAACTCGCCGAGACCGCCCTTGACGCAACCAGAAGCCCCTTGTCGGGAAACCGGCGAGGGGCTTTTTTGTGGCTGAGCCCTAAAGAGGCCCCGTCAGCTCCACGCTGTCGCGGTACTCCGGCACCGAGACCGACCAGCCCAGCTCCAGGCTGATTCGCCGGCGCAATACATCCGAGGCATTGGGTTCGCCATGTACCACATAGGTGTGTTTCGGCGGCCGCTTGAAGCCGCGCAACCACAGCATGATTTCATCGCAGTCGGCGTGCGCGGACAGGGTTTCCATCGGCACCACTTCGGCGCGGATCGGCACATCCTTGCCGTGAATACGTACCGACGGGGCGCCTGCGATGATCTGCGCGCCGCGGGTGCCGCCCGCCTGAAAGCCCGGCACCAGCAGCGTATTGAGTGGGTTGGGCGCCAGCGCCTTGAGGTGGTGCAGCACCCGCCCGCCAGTGGCCATGCCGCTGGCGGCGATGATCACCGCGGGTGTGCGCTGCTGGTCCAGCTCGATGGAATCTCTGGTGGAGCGCACAAAACGCGTGACACGGCACATGCCTTCGCACTCTTCCAGGGACAACCGGTGTTCACTGCGAAAGCGCTGGTACAAGCGCGTGACGTCGGTGGCCATGGGGCTGTTGAGGTAGATCGGCAGGTCGGGAATCGCGTGTTTCTGTTGCAAGCGATACAGGTGATACATCAGCAATTGCGCGCGACCGACCGCGAACGATGGCACCAGCGTGATGCCGTGGCGCAGTGCGGTACGGGTGATGACCTCGGCCAGTTGATCTTCCGGGGATTCGTCGGGATGCCGACGGTCACCATAGGTCGACTCCACCAGCAGATAATCGGCCTGCTCGATCGTCTCCGGGGCAAACATCAATGGATCGTTCGGCCGCCCCAGATCCCCGGAGAACACCAGGGTCATGCCATCGGCGACGACTTCCACGGTCGCTGCGCCCAGAATATGCCCGGCACCGCGCAACAGAATGCTCATCCCCGGGACAATGTCGACCCGGTGGTGCAACTGCACCGGCCGCAGCAATTTCAATGCCCGCTCGGCGTCTTGCTCGGTGTACAGCGGCAAGGCCGGAGAGTGTTTGGAGAAGCCGTGGCGATTGGCGAACTCGGCCTCTTCTTCCTGCAAGCGGCCGCTGTCGCACAGCAGGATTTTCACCAATTCACAGGTGGCTGGCGTGGCATATACAGGGCCGCGATAGCCGTTGCGCACCAACACCGGCAGGTAGCCGCTGTGATCCAGATGAGCGTGGGTCAGCACAATGGCTTCGAGGTCACGAACCGGCAACTGGAACGGGTCCCAGTTGTGCAAACGCAGTTGTTTATAGCCCTGGAACAGGCCGCAATCGATCAGCACATGCTGGTCGCGATGTTCCAGCAAGTACTTGCTACCCGTGACCGTGCCCGCAGCACCGAGAAATGTCATTCGCATGGCCGTTTCCTTGAGCATTCATGGAGCACTATTGATCGCTCCTTTGCGCTTGTGGGCAGTTGATTTTTATCAATCGAGGTCACACTGGTTCATCTTCTCTGTCGAGCCGGGGCAATGGCTTGATGATCGTCAGGCTGCAGGGCGACCGGTTCAATACGCTTTCCGCCGTACTGCCGATGAATATATCGATCCCGCGATGGTAGGTCGTTCCCAGCACCACCATGTCGAAGGCATGTTGTTGCGCGAAATGGGCAATGACCTTGGGAGGGATGCCGGGCAGCAGATGGCGCCGTTGTTTCTCGACTCCGTAGCGTTCGGCAAGCGCTTCAAAGGCCTCCAACTGGGCATCGTTGACGGCGTCTTCCAAACTGCCATCGAGAGTCGCCGTCGGCACATTCACTTGCGCCTCGCCCAACTCCGACCAGCCGCTGACATTGAGCAGGTGCAAGGTGGCGCCGCAAGATTCGGCCAGGCTCGAAGCCAGGTCGAGAATCCGGTCATTGAGCCCCTGGGTCAGCTCCTCCAGATGGGACAAATCGATGGTCGCCAGTATGCTCAACGGCTTGGGATTTGTGGTATCGATGACCAGGTGCAAGGGCGCCGGACAGTCGCGCAGCAACTGCCAGTCCAGCGGCCGATGGAAAGCACGATCAAGCGCTGATACGCGGTGGGTGTCCTTGATCACCAGGTCTGCATGGAAGTCATTCACGTACTCCAGCAGATGCGCCAGGGTCGGTCTGGCCCACACCACTTCAGTGCTCACTTGCACGCCTTCGCATCGTTGAAACCGGGCTTGCTGCTCCAGCCATTGACGATGTACCTGCAAGTAACCTTCCCGCGCCTGGGCCATTGCGTCGTGGTCAAACAGGCCGGCCGCCGCCAGCGCCTGGACATAATCGAAAGCGACAATGTGCAACACCGCACCGGTTGCACAGGCCAGGGCCCGCGCCCGTTCGAACGCCGGGGTGCGGACCATTTCGGTCGGGGCAATCAATAGCAAACGTTGAATTTTCACCCTCACCCACCTCATCTGGATAGCTTCAGGTTGTGGCTCAAGTATCGGGGGGCTCTCGCCAGGCGGCTCTGATTTTTATCAACTAATGGCCGGCCAGCGATCGGCTTACCACCCGACGCTCGAACCCGGCTGCCTGACCGCCAGAATGCTGCCCGGCACCGAGTACAACGCCCGCTCGGTGTTGCTGCCGATCAAGCGGTCGATCCCCACGCGATGCACAGTGCCCATCACCACCACATCCGCCAGGTATTGCTCGACAAACTCACTGATCACCGGCACCGGCAGGCCCATGACAAAGTGCCGACGCTCGGGAGGAACACCGTAGCGATCCGCCAGGGTGATAAACGCCCGGTGCAGGGATTCGCGCAACTCCTCGACGAAGTCCATGCCCCAGCCACCGGCGATCAGCGGCGCATCGCCATTGAACGCCGGCGACAAGTCATAGGCGTACAGCAGGTGCAGCGGTGCATCGCATTGCAGCGCCAGTGCGTTGGCCGTCTGGATGATGGTGTCGTTCAGGCCACTGATTTGCGTCGCCGGATCGAACGGGTCCACGGCGGCCACGACCCGGTGCGGCAACCCGTAACGGACCTGATTGACCAAGTGCACGGGGATCGTGCATTCGCGCAGCAGATGGCAATCGAGCGGCGTGATGAACACCCGTTTGAGCGCCGGTTCCAGGGTGACATCCTTGATCAGCAGGTCGGGCTTGAGGTCTTCGATTGTCTTCAAAATATCCAGCAGCGGATGGGTGGTGAAGACCGCTTCAACCGTCACGTCCACGCCCTGCCCACTGAGCCGCTCGACCTCGTCGGCCACCCAACGATGACAGTGGCGCAGATAGCGCTGATACCCCGCCTCGTCGATTTTTTCTTCCCATAAATGAACAATCGGTGCCGGATCGACAAAGGCCCGCACATCCAGCGCGGCCCCGCTCGCCTTGGCCAGCGCGACGGCACGGAGCAAGGCAGGAGACTGATGCAGGGTTCGGTCGGCGATCAGCAACAAACGTTGATATTGACCCATCACACACCTCCGCTCGAAACCGGGCCTTACCCGCCGGCATGGGCCAAGACTGCGCCCGTTGCCCCCTCCCCGAGGTTGATTTACATCAAATACCCGCAAATGAACGCCCTCGTGACGGGTGTCTGATCCAGATCAGATTCAAGGGCTGCCAGTGGCGTAGAAAGGAATCAACCGCGTGATGGGTGAATACGCACCGACCTTTCAAACAAGATGGAGGATCATCCATGCTCACTGTCAAAGACCACAATGATCGGGCCGCGGCCGCCTATGCCGCAGTCACTGGAAAATACTGGATCGAAGCGCTCAAGGACGGGCGCCATGTGCTGATCCGGCCACTGCTGGAAAAGGACCGCGAACTTGAATACGCCTTCATCAAGCGCCTGTCGCCCGAGTCCCGGCACATGCGTTTCCTCGCACAGATCAACGAGCCCGGCGCCGCCATGCTCGATCAGTTGATGGACACCGATAACAAACAGCGCATGGCTTACATCGCGCTGGTTCACGAAAACGGCCAATTGATCGAAATCGGCATCAGCCGCTACGCCGCCACGTCGGAACATGAGTGTGAGTGCGCGGTGACAGTCGCCGATGAATGGCAGCATCTGGGCCTCGGCACCGCCTTGATGGAGCATCTGATCAAGGCCGCCCGCAGAAACGGTTTTCAGCAGATGTATTCGATCGACGCGGCAAGCAATACCTCCATGCGCGACCTGGCCAAAGCCTTGGGTTTCGAGAGGCACAATGACCCCAACGACAGCCGTCAGGTCATCCATCGTCTGTATATGTCATAAAGGCCGATTGCCCCACGACGTACCGGCCAACGGTCCGCCGTGGGGCAAGTCTACGTTCAGGGTTACAACGACCTGTCGGGTTTGATCGCCAGCACACTGCAAGGGGCCCGGTGCAAGAGCTGTTCGGCAGTGGTCCCCAATAGCTTGTTCAACCCCGAGTGCTGCACCGTCCCCATCACAATGACATCGGTGTGATGGTCCTCGGCGAACTTGCAAATACTCGGCACTGGCGCACCTTCGATGAAGTGCCGACGCTGCGACGGCACGCCGTGACGCTCGGCCAGCGCCGTGAACGCCTGGTGTTGCGCCGTGCCCATGGCTTCGTAAAGACCGGAGGCCAACGGGAGTGCGCCAACGCCCATGTCCAGGGCATACACGGCTGTCCAGTCATACGCATGCACCAACTCGATCTGCGCCTCACACTGTTCAGCCAGCTTGGTGGCGGCGTCGATAATCTGGTCATTGAATACCAGGTCCTGCTCTTCGCTGCGCAGCACATCGACGATGGCCAGCACGTTACGTGGCCGCGCGTTCCGGGCGTTGGTCACCAGATGCACCGGCACCGGGCAATCGCGCAACAACTGCCAGTCCAGCGGGGTGAAAAACACCCGTTTCAACGCCGACTCTTCCTGGGCGTCCTTGATGATCAGACTCAGCGACATCTCGTTGACGAATTGCAGGATTTCCTCGTAAGGGTGCTGCACCCACACCACCTCGCTGGTGACCTCGACGCCGTGTTTGCTTATCAAATGGGCTTGCTCGGCAAGCCATTGCCGATGGGTTTGCAAATAGCCTTCCCGGGCCTGGGCAATTTGCTCGGGGGCGAACAGGCCGGCGACGGCCAAGGCCTGCAAGTAATCGAATGCCACGATGTGCAGCGGCGATTGCATCGCGCGGGCCAACGCGGCGGCCCGGTCGAACGCAGGAGTACGGGTCATGGAATGGGGGGCGATCAACAGTAAGCGCTGAGTCTGCGACATGGGACACCTCGGCACGCGGCCATCTCGATGCAATGAGTAGAAGCCTAGAGTGATCGCGGCAGATTCAGGCGACTTGATCTTTGTCAGCTACAGCGCTCGGATGCCCGTTAATGCAGCAACATGCCCACCCACATCGCCAACGTCAGCAAGACCTGGCCGGGAATGACATACGCGGCGAACCGTCGCCCACCGCTGATCCAGGCCACCAGGCATTTGCTCAGGGAGTTACTGCTCACGGCAACCAGCGTGGGCCCGGCAATGGCGTCGAACGGCAACAGCCCGGCCTTGGCCAGGGCGCCAATGGACGCCGTCGAAGAATGGGCATCGGCGAAACCGGTGAGCGTCGTCGTGACCATCACGCCCACTTCGCCAAAGTGATTGAGCACCATCGAAGACACAAAGGTAACGCCGGTCATGGTCAGTGCGATGACCAACGCCAGCTTGAGGTTGAACGCACCGCCGACCTTGACCGGCTGATTGTCGCCACTCGCAGGTTTGGGCAACATCAGGCTCAAGCCATACAGCGCCGTGGCGGCGGCACCCAACAACAGCGGCCCCCACATGTAGCGCAATAGACCGATGTCGACCGCCCCCAGGATCAGGCCGACCTGAATGATGGTCGCCAGGTTGGACAGCATCGCTGCCGCACTCAAGACTTTGATGTTGCCTGGCTCCTTGGCGACAAGGTGCCCCATCGCGGCGATGGTCGCGATGCTGGAAGCAAACCCGGAGGCGATGGCGCTGACCACATAGCCGTAACGGGCACCCAGGGTACGAACGGCAATATGCCCGACCGCCCCGACGGCCATCAGCAACACCGTCAGGGTGCAAATGGTGCGCAGATTGATGGCGGCATAGGGGCCGATAAAGCGATCCGGCGCCAATGGCAACACCACCAGGGCCGCGACCAACAGCACCAGACCGTCGCGCATCTCCCCTTCAGTCAATTGGCTGCGCGCAAAATGATGCAGTTTTTGGCGATACGTCAGCAGCCCCGCCACCACCACGCCAATGGCGATGGCCAGTTCGGGCGCGCTGTTACACAACGCCCCCAGTGCCAATACCGTGAATAACGCCACTTCACTGGTGACACCAGGGTCAGTGCCCAGGCTTCGCCAGTAAGCCACAGTGACCAGCAAGGCCACCGAAACCGCCATGATGCCCACCAGCAAACCACCACCGATTTGCATCGCCACATAACCCAGCAATGCGGTGATCGCGAACGTACGCAATCCGGCACAGGCGCGACTGTCCCCACGCCCCTTGTGCCGTTCACGTTCAAGGCCGACGAGCATGCCGATCCCCAGCGCAGCTGCCGCCCCTGCCAGGCCCAAGGTTTCGTTCATGTGATTCCTGTCCGGGTAAGCCACAACCCCAAGACTGCACCGGCATGACGCAGGAGAGATTGATAGTGGTCAATGTTTTATAGATGGACCTGGCGCCCCCCGCCACACGTCGGGCCGCAAGCTGGATCACTCGCCAGATTGATAAAGATCAATCCCGCCCCCCCGGTCATCGGCAGGATAAAAGCCAGAGAACCACTGCCCAAACGCAGCGGTGCCAGTGAGTACAGGAATATCTACGATTATTGACGGGAGTTTGGTCATGTCTGAGCAATCACGCTTCATGCTGGTCGTCTCGCCCCTCATGGAAAACAGCCCCGCGTTCGACCGCGCCGCTGCGTTGGCCAAGGCCTCGGGCGCGGCCCTGCATATCGTCGCCTTCGATTACCTGCAAGGGCTGGCAACGGCGAGCATGGTCAACGAACAAGCGCTGGAGGAGATGCGGCTGGGGTATGTCGAGCGCCATCGGCAATGGCTCGAAGAACAGGCCCGCCCCTTGCGTAAAATCGGCGTGCCCGTCACCACGGAGGTGATCTGGGTTGAACGACCTTTGCAGGAAATCCTCATTCATCTCAAAGAACAGCCGATGGCGGTACTGATCAAGGCACTGGAATACGAGTCGCTGCTGTCACGGATCATGTTCACGCCCCTGGATATTCATTTGCTGCGCGAATGCCCGGTACCGCTGCATTTTGTCAGCCACGTGAAGCACGCGCTGCCGCGCAAAATCGTCGCCGCGGTCGATCCCTTCCATAGCAATACCCAGTACAAGGATTTCAACGACAGGATTTTGCGCGAGGCCTCAAAACTGGCCAGCAGCTGTAACGCCCAGCTCGACGTAATCTACGCCCACGACCTTTCATCCCTCAGTGCGGACGAGTTCGATTTCGACAGTAGCTCAGCGCTGTTTGCCCCAGGCAAGGCCAAGACGTTATTCGATGCCCAGGCCGATGCCTTCCGCGAACTGGCCGAGCGCAATGGTATTGCGCCAGAGCAGCAGCACATGATCATGGGCAACCCGACCAAGGTTCTTACCCAATACGCCGATGCCTACGACATCGACGTACTTGTCATGGGCCGGGTCGGCCACCGGGGCGTGGGCCGACTGGTGGGCAGCACGGTGGAGCATCTGCTGTACAAAATGCCGTGCAGTGTCTGGGTGGTTTCACCTGAGGAACTGTAGAGAGCTATTTCGTGCCGATCAAAGCCGAGTGACCGCTGGCCCGGCCCTTTGTCGGGAAGCCGGCAGGGGGCTTTTTTTTGAGAGGGAGCGGATCAAAAATGTGTAAGTCAGCACGGCCTCTGGCCGTCGACATGACACTACGCAGCACTGCACGTCGACCAACCCGCCTTTATGGGGATGACGTTCATGAACACACCTTCCCAAAACATGCTGAACCAGCTGTATGGCTCGCATACCCACATTGACGAGGCCTCCATCGTCCCGCTCTTGCGCCAATACGCCGAACCCCTGCCGGAACTGAATTCACCGGCCTTTGGCGAAATGTTCGACCGCTTCGCCGATGCGCGCGTGGTGATGATCGGTGAAGCCAGCCATGGCACCAGTGATTTCTATCGGACCCGGGCGGCGATTACCCAACGGCTGATCGAGCAACACGGATTCAATATCGTGGCCGTTGAAGCAGACTGGCCGGACGCGAGTCATGTAGACCGTTATGCCCGGGGGCTGGCGCGCTCGGCCTGGGCACGACACATTTTCAGCCGGTTCCCGACCTGGATGTGGCGCAACACCGATGTGAGAGCGTTCACCCATTGGCTGCATCAGTACAACCACCAACACGCGCCTGAACAGCGCGTCGAGTTTCGCGGTCTGGACGTTTACAGTTTGCGCAACTCCATCCATGAGGTGCTGAGCTATCTGGACCGTGTCGACCCGCAACTGGCACACGAAGCACGGCGTCGCTATGGCTGTTTGACCCCGTGGCAGGATGATCCTGCGCTGTACGGCCACTTCGTCGAACGCGACGGCATAATGCCCTGCGAGCATGCGGTGGTCGAACAGCTCAATGCCATGCTGACCGAGCAACTGGCCGGGGATATCAAGGACGATGAAGCGTTCTTCGATGCGACCCAGAACGCCCGGGTCATCCTGGCGGCGGAACAATATTACCGAGCGATTTATCGAGGTTCGACGGCCTCCTGGAACCTGCGCGACAGGCACATGTTCGACACCTTACGTGCGTTGCTCGAACACCGCGGTCCGCAAGCCAAGGCCGTGGTGTGGGCGCACAACTCCCATATCGGCAATGCGGCCGCGACGGAGATGGGTTGGAAAGGTCAGTTCAATATCGGTCAACTGTGCCGCAATGCCTATGGGCGCGATGTGGTTCTGATCGGCATGAGCACCGACCGTGGCCAGGTGGCCGCGGCCGACGACTGGGATTGCGAGATGCTCATCAAGGACATCCGGCCGTCCCGGCCAGACAGTTGGGAGCGCAAGTTCCTCGACGCCGGCGTCCCGGCTTCATTGACCGACTGGCGGGATCCACAGCGAAAAGAGCTGCGCCGGGCCCTGTCCAAACCGCTGCTGGAGCGAGCCATCGGTGTGATCTATCGACCCGCAAGCGAGCGCAGCAGCCACTACTTCGAGTCAGTGCTGACCGAACAATTCGACGCCATGGTCTGGATTGAACAGACGCAACCGCTAACAGCGTTGCCCCTGCCAAAAAGCCAGGCGCTGGAACCGGAAGACGAAACCTTTCCATTCGGCATATGACAGGTGTCAGACGGCGGTTGTCTGCGTGGGATGACTACCGTCGCAAATACTGCTCGAACCAGTCGCCAGCCAGTCTGGCGACTTCTTCGAGGGTTCCTGCTTCTTCAAAAAGATGTGTCGCGCCCGCCACCACTTCCAGACGTTGCTCGCACTGCAGGGCGCGACTGCTTTGCACATTGAGATTGAGCACCACCGGGTCCCGCTCACCGACAATCTGCAAGGTCGGGGCCTTCACGCGAGACAGCGCCGCACCCGCAAGATCGGTCCGCCCTCCCCGGCTCACCACCGCATGCACCACGTCCGCCCGCTCGGCCGCTGCCATTAGCGCCGCCGCAGCACCGGTGCTTGCGCCGAACAATCCGATCGGTAGCGGTTGCAGTTCGGCGTCCCGACCCATCCAGTCGATCACCTCCACCAGTCGGCTGGTCAGCAGCGCAATATTGAAACGCAATTCCCGGGTCTGGTTGTCCAGGTATTGCTCCGGCTCCGTGAGCAGATCGAACAGCAACGTGCCCAATCCCCGCTGAGCCAGAGACAGCGCAACGTATTGATTACGCGGGCTTGAACGACCACTGCCGCTGCCATGAACGAACACCACCAGACCACCAGCGTGCACCGGCAGACGCAGATCGGCAGACAGCTCCACGTCCCCCAGGTCGAGCTTTCGATAGCGAAGCTCAAACATCGGAATCCTCCTGACCGGAAACACGCGTACCGGACTCTCTGCGCCAGGCCCGTTGCAAACGATCCATGACTTCTTCATCCGAGGTCTGGGAAAAATTCATGTACCAATTGCCGATCGACATCAGCCACTCGGGGGTGAGCGGGCAGATCACCTCATCGACTTCGCCATACATCGCCGCTACCGTCTCGGGTGGAGCCACCGGCACGGCGACGACAATACGCGACGGTGCTTGCAGGCGCGCCGCCTGTATCGCCGCCATCATCGAGGCGCCGGTCGCCAGGCCATCGTCGACCAGAATCACCACCTGATCCTTGAGCGCCACGGGGGCACGCGAGCCCCGGTACAGGCGCTCGCGACGCAACAGCTCCTGGGTTTCCCGTGCCACCACGTTATCGAGCGTGCGCTGATCGATACGGTTCGCCCGCAGCGTATCGTCATTGACGATCTGGATACCGCCACTGGCAATCGCGCCCATGGCGAACTCCTGATGGAATGGCACCCCGAGCTTGCGGACCAGCATCAGGTCCAGGCGAACCTCCAGGGCCGTGGCAATTTCATAGGCAACCGGCACGCCGCCACGGGGCAAGGCGAGAACGATGACATCCGGTCGATGAGCGTATTTGAGCAGCGGCTCCACCAGCCTTCGACCGGCATCAACCCGGTCGCGCAGGAGGGTTTGCGTTGAGGGACTATGAATCACTTGAAAACCTCCCCAGGCGAGCACACCTGTCGGTTCGTATCACACAGCCATGAGCTCTCCAGACCGCAGGAGCGCTGCAAGGCATCTGAATACTGCAAATGTTCGCGTCCTTACCGGATCAAGCATCTCGCCATAGTTGATCAATATCAATCGGGTTGGGGATGGATGGGTTACGTTACCGACATTGGACAGCGGCTCTCGACGGGAGATTGCCATGCCGACTTTACTTGCGAGCCCGCGATTGCGCTTGTACGACAGCGATGAACTCGACTCGGTGCTGCAGGCAATGGCGCGCCAGGCCGCGACACTACAATGAGTACCGCTCACTGTTTACTTTTTTCGTCCTGGTCGCCTTCCATCATTCGTGGTCTGAACATGTGCATCGGCATCTGCCAACGGTCATTGCCGTAAAGCCGGTGATGCACCACCGTCCAGAACAGATCGAAAATGGTTTTCTGCTCAGCATCCAAAACCTCGTAGAAAGTTTTGGTACGCACCAGCGCAGCATCCATGCGCTCCAGATGCGCCTCCATCCACTTGGTTTGTGTGCGCAAACGCTCTATCTCTCTGGCCATTCTTTCGGGGGTCGTTTCATTCATCGGCGCCCTCTTCGTGCCCGCCCTTTCATCACGTTCGACCTTGGCCTTTTCCTGATGCTGATTGGCGTCCGCCATGACCCCCGTGGCCCATGTATCCCAGGCAGCCATTTGCTCCGGCTTGAGATTGAGCTTGCCCTTGAGATCGTCCAGGGTCTGTTGCGTGTATTTGACCCAATCGAAATCCTGAAAATGATGATACATGCCACCTTGCGCAGACATCGGCGGGTTGGCAAAGACGCTGGAGGATGGCACCAGCAACATGCTTGCCGCCATCAACATGCATTGGCCAATCAGGCTTGATTTGTTCATTTGAGTTCATCTCGATACCGTGGGTTGATTCGAGAATAGGAGTCGGCCTGGGGGCGTATCTGATCCACATCAGAAAACAGGCAGACCGTCGGGCAAGTGGATAAACGGTCGAGCTGCCCCCGTAATTGGAAAAGCAGCCAGCAATCGTTATCGGCGGTGCTAATCCAGCGGATCACTGGCTCCTTCCGGGGGACGGGTACCGGGGCGGGGGGCCCAAGATCGTCTTATCGATGTTCATGGGGGGCATACCTCAAAAGAGTGTCATATCCTTTATAAAGTCATCCGCCCACGAGGGCTTGCTGTTGATCTAAATCAAATCAAGGCACAACCGGCCTCCCGTTTTGTCTGACGACTCGCCCCCCTCGGAGCGGACCACATTGCGCGAAATTGATCTGCATCAGATAGACGATGAACGCTCAATACACACTGCAAGCGTCTGGCTCGCGCAGGAGCGCTGACATGTGCGGGAAAATCATGGTGTGTATCGGTGGGGGTGTCGCGTTCCGGCTGCTGATCCGCATCATGCTGACAAGCGTCTGCGCACTGGCCTGGAGCACGGGCGGCGCCGCACAGAGCGCCGCACAGAACGTCGAACCACGCGTCACGATCCTCGTTTACCACCGTTTCTCGGACACGGCGGACGACTCGATGACCGTGCGCATGAGCACCTTCGAAACCCAGTTGCGCGTCCTGCGCGAGCACGGTTATCACATTGTGTCGCTGCGCGAGGTGGTCGACTGGCTGCGCAATCCCGACGCGACATTAGCGTCGAAGCCGGTGGCGATCACCGTCGACGACGGGCATCGTTCGGTCTTCGACAAACTGCTGCCCGTCATCCAGCGCGAGCGTTTTCCGGTGACCCTGTTTATCTATCCATCGGCCATCTCCAATGCGTCCTATGCGCTGACTTGGGAGCAGTTGCGAACCCTGAAGCAGACCGGGCTCTTCGACATCCAGTCGCATACGTACTGGCATCCCAATTTCAACGTCGAACGCAGGCACCGCACGCCGGCGGACTTCCAGCAATTCGTCCGAACCCAACTGCAAAAATCACGTCAACGCATCGAGTCGCAAACCGGTGTGCAGCAGGTCGACATGCTCGCGTGGCCGTTCGGTATCTATGACGACGAGTTGATCGCACTCGCCTCCGACGAGGGTTACGCAGTGGCCTTCACACTAGACGCGCGCAAGGCCGACCGGCACGCGCGACTGCTCGCCCTGCCGCGCTTTCTGATGAGTGATGCCTACGGCGCGCACGCGTTCGCGCAGTTGCTCGGTGAACCGGACACTCAGCCGACCGCGGGGAACCCGCGATGACCTTCATCCGCGCATTGAGGCGCTATGCGATCCCGGCGCTGCTTGTCGTCACTGCCCTGCTGACCGGGCAAGGCGCACTGGCCCTCACCGGTGTCGTGCTCGATTCGAGCACGCAGAACCCGCTTGCCGACGCGATCATCACGACCTCTGCCGGCGTGATGCGTACCGACGAAAACGGGCGGTTCGAGACGGCCGAGGCGGTCGAGAGTGTCGCCGCCCGCGCCCCTGGGTATTTGCGCACCGAGGCCAAAGTGAGTGACGAAACGCCCGTGACGCTCGCATTGACCCCGTTTCGCCCCAAAGCGGTCTATCTGTCGGTGTTCGGCGTGACCAGTTCGACCCTGCGCAACAACGCTGTCAGCCTTGCTGAAAACACCGAGATCAATGCATTGGTGATCGACGTCAAGGGTGACCGTGGCCTGACGCCCTATCGCAGTGCGGCGCGCGAGGCGATCGGCGCAACGGCCCACTTGACCACACGGGCACCTCAGATGCGCGACTTTCCGGCGCTGCTCGCCAAGCTGCGCGCGCAACACCCGTACCTGATCGCG
This sequence comes from Pseudomonas sp. Pseusp18, assembly GCF_059506005.1. NCBI lineage: Bacteria > Pseudomonadati > Pseudomonadota > Gammaproteobacteria > Pseudomonadales > Pseudomonadaceae > Pseudomonas > Pseudomonas sp. Pseusp18. Next base: position 2,060,659 of record NZ_CP169240.1, on the reverse strand, counting down.
CGCATCGTGGTGTTCAAGGACGATCCTTTCGCCAGCGCGCATCCAGAGTGGAGCGTGCACACCGCTGACGGCCAGCCGTGGCAGGATCTCGAAAAACTGCAATGGATGGATCCGTTTTCGCACGAGGTCTGGCAGCACAATCTCGATATCGCCGAGGAGGCCGCGCAGATGGGTTTCGACGAGATCCAGTTCGACTATGTGCGTTTTCCCGACAAGAGCGGGCTACGCTTTGCCCTCCCCAACAACCGCGCCAACCGGACCGCGGCGATCATCGGCTTTCTGCAGGCCGCACGCGCACGACTCGCGCCCTACAATGTATTCGTCTCTGCAGACATCTTCGGCTACGTCTGCTGGAACCTCGACGATACGGCGATCGGCCAGCAAATCGAACTGCTGGGCGCGGAGCTCGACTACATCTCGCCAATGTTGTACCCGTCCGGTTTCACATGGGGGCTGCCGGGCTTTACCAACCCGACAGCCGACCCCGGCCAGATTGTCAGGCGTACCCTGGCGGAGGCGATGAAGCGCACCCACCTGCCGGGCGTGCGCTTTCGTCCCTGGTTGCAGGCCTTTCGCGACTATGCCTTCGACCGTCGCCCGTTTGACGAGGCCGCGATCAGTGCGCAGGTTCACGCCGCCGACGACGCCGACACCGATGGATGGATGTTATGGAACCCACGCAATCACTACGAAGCCGCCGATCTGCCACAGCGCTGAAGCGCTGGGCGATGCTGCTTGGCCTGGCGATGGCGGCGCACATTGCATGCGCCGCCGATCTCGATGCGACGACGCGCCTGCAAGCCGCACAGATCGTCGAGGGCCAGATCGCCGCCGGGCGCGTTCCGGGGGCGGTTGTCCTGATCGGTGACTCCACGCAGGTGTTCTATCGCCAGGCCTTTGGACAACGCACAACGACGCCCCCCCGCGAGCCGATGACGCTGGACACCGAGTTCGATCTGGCATCGCTGACCAAAGTCATCGCGACGACCACGGCCATCCTGCAACTGGCCGAAACGGGCCGCATCAACCTGGACGCACCCGTTGCACGGTATTGGCCTGCCTTTGGGTCGCACGGCAAAGAAGCGGTGAAGGTGCGTGACCTGCTTACGCACACGTCCGGGCTGCGGCCAGGTTTGCCTGGGCGGCCACCCCGTGCGGGCCGCAAAGGTGTGTTGAGTGCCATCGCGGCGCAGCAGCTGCGCAACGCGCCGGGTGCCCAAGTCATTTACAGTGACCTGAATTTCGTGGTGCTCGGCGAGCTGGTCGAACGCATCACCCACAGCCCGCTCGACGCCTATTGCCAGGCTCACATCTTCGGGCCGCTGGGCATGCGCGATACGGTTTTTCTGCCGGATACCCTGCGAGCGATACGCAGCGCACCGACACTCGCCACCAAGACTGGCACGCTCCGGGGGCGCGTACACGATCCGACGGCGCAATGGATGGACGGTGTATCCGGTAACGCCGGGCTGTTTTCCACGGCGGACGACCTTGCGCGTTTCGCGCAGATGGTGCTGAACCAGGGGCGCGCAGGCAGCCGGCAGATCCTGCGGCCAGCGAGCATCGCCGCCCTCACGAGCGCCGCCTCGCCGCTCGACAGCGTGCCGTGGCGCGGCCTCGGCTGGGAACTGGCCGCACCGTTCGTATCGAACCATGATCGTCTGCCGCCGATTGGCGTCATCGGCCATACCGGATACACCGGCACGGGGCTGTGGATTGATCTGGTGACCCGCCAATTCATCGTCATCCTGAGCAACCGGGTGTATCCCGATGACCGCGGTGACGCTCGCCCGCTTCGTGCGCAATTGCTCGCATTGATGGCCAGTCGCGGGGCGCCTGCAAGCGGCGCGCAAATCGGCCGGTTGCTGCCCTCAGCGGTGCCGGCGCTGCGGGCCGCCGATCGCCTGCCCACCTCGACAGGCCCGGTGCAGACAGGTATTGACGTGCTTGAGGCACAGCAGTTTGCCCCGCTCGCCGGCCTGCGCGTGGGCTTGATCACCAATCGCAGCGGATTCGACGCCAAAGGCCGACGCACCGTCGACGTCCTCGCCCATGCGCCAGGCGTCAGACTGGTGGCGCTGTTTTCGCCCGAGCATGGGCTGAACATCGACGTGGACGAACGAGTCGGCGACACCCGCGACCCGGCGACGGGCCTCACCGTGCACAGTCTCTACGGCGCAACGAAACGTTTCCCAGCCGGTTCGCTCAAAGGGCTGGATGCGCTGATCTTCGACATTCAGGATGCCGGCGTGCGCTTCTTCACCTATGAGACGACACTCGGCTACGCACTCGAAGCCGCCGCGGCGCAAGGCATTGCGCTGTTCGTGCTGGACCGGCCCGACCCGCTCGGCGCACAACGTTTCGGCGGCCCGGTGATGGACAGTCGCCGCGAATCGTTTACCGGCTATTTCCCTGCACCGCTACGGCCCGGCATGACCGTCGGCGAGCTGGCGAGTCTATTCAACCGCAACAAGCACATTGGTGCGGATCTGCGCGTGGTGCCGATGCAGGGATACCGGCGCGCGATGACCTTTGCCGACACCGGGTTGGGATGGGTGCCGCTCTCGCCAAACCTGCGCACGCTCTCCCAGCTGGACCTGTACCCGGATATCGGTTTGCTCGAAGGCGCGAATCTGAGTGTGGGCCGCGGCACACCGCACCCGTTCGAGTGGGTCGGCGCGCCGTGGATCGACGCGACCCGGCTCGCAACCGCGCTGAATGCGTTTGACGTCGGCGCGCATTTCGAGCCGGTCGACTTCGTCCCCACCGAATCAAACTGGCATGGTCGGCTCTGTCATGGTGTGAGCATCACCCGCCTCTCAACGCCTGCGCAACGTCCTGTAGCCAGCCTGGGCCTGGCCCTGCTCGCCACCTTGCACACGCTCTATCCCCACGTACTCGACCTGGCGGCGACCCGTGATTCGATCGGTTCGCAAAGCGTGTGGCAGGCGATTCACGACGGCGCGACACCTGACGCGGCGCAGGCGCTCGACGCAGTGCCGCTTGCGCGCTTCGCGCGGCTACGGCAGGAGAACTTGCTGTATTGACCCTCTGCGCGAGGGAGAAGCTGAAGCAGTCTATCTTTATTAAACGGGTTGGCCGTTGTCTTACCGATACGCGTTCCCACTCTGAGCCAAGGCCATGAAAAAGAACGACCAGTGGAACCTGTCCTACTTGGCGATCGCATTTATCGTGATGGGCCTCATGCAGGTTTTCTTTGTCGAGCGCCAGGCTGTGCAGCCCCTCCCCTACAGCCAGTTCATGCAATTGTTGAACGAGCAAAAAGTCAGTGACTTGCAGATCGACAAGGACCGGATCAGCGGCAAATTGGTGGAGCCCATCGACGGACGCGACCGTTTCTCCACGGTGCGGGTCGATCCGTCGCTGGCGACCGAACTCTCCCAATCGGGCGTCGGCTTTACCGGGGTCAACGAAAACACCTTTATGAACAGCCTGTTGGGCTGGTTGTTGCCGTTCATAATGATCATGGTGTTCTGGCATTTCCTGTTTCGCGGGATGGCGGACAAACAAGGCCTTGGCGGGTTGATGAATGTCGGCAAGTCGCGGGCCAGGATCTTTGTCGAACGCGACACCGGAGTGACCTTCGCCGATGTCGCGGGCATCGACGAAGCCAAGGCCGAACTGGTGGAAATCGTCTCGTTCCTCAAGGACAAGGCCCGATACGCACGCCTGGGCGCGCACATTCCCAAGGGCACTTTGCTGGTCGGCCCGCCAGGCACCGGCAAGACCCTGGTGGCCAAAGCCATCGCCGGTGAAGCCGGTGTGCCGTTTTTCTCGATTTCGGGGTCCGAATTTGTCGAAATGTTCGTCGGGGTCGGTGCGGCCCGGGTCCGCGACCTGTTCGAACAGGCACGCCAGGCGTCGCCCTGCATCATCTTCATCGATGAACTCGACGCGCTGGGCAAGATGCGTGGCGTCGGCGTGTTAGGCGGCAATGACGAGAAAGAACAGACCCTCAACCAGTTACTGGCCGAGCTGGACGGCTTCGATCCGCGTGAGGGCGTGGTATTGCTGGCTGCGACCAACCGGCCGGAGGTCCTTGATCCGGCGCTGTTGCGCGCCGGGCGCTTCGACCGGCAGATTCTGATCGACCGCCCCGATCGCACCGGCCGGGAAGCGATCCTCAAGGTTCACCTCAAGAAAATCACCGTGGAACCAGGGCTCGATGGCGCACGTATCGCCGAAATCACCACTGGTTTCACCGGCGCCGACTTGGCCAACCTGGTGAACGAAGCGGCCATCGTCGCCACCCGTCGCGGCGCCGAGGCGGTCAGCCTGAACGACTTCACCGCCGCGGTGGAACGCCTTATCGCGGGGCTTGAACGCAAGAGCAGCCTGCTCGATGCCGACGAACGCCGGGTGGTGGCCTATCACGAGATGGGGCATGCCCTGGCCGCGAGCAGCCTGCCGGCCATGGACCCGGTGCATAAAGTCTCGATCGTGCCCCGGGCCATCGGCTCGCTGGGCTATACCTTGCAGCGACCGACCGAGGATCATTTCCTGATCAGTTGCCAGACACTCAAGGACCGGATTGTCGTGCTGATGGCCGGACGCGCCGCCGAGGACCTTGTCTACGGCCAGATCTCCACCGGGGCCGCCGACGATCTGGGCCGCGCGACCGATATCGCCCGGCAACTGATCACCCGCTTCGGCATGAGCCCCGAGCTCGGGCAGTCGGTGCTGGAAAAGCAAACCCCAACGTACCTGGGAGATCGCATGGCCACGATGGGCGAAAAGGATTATTCGGAACAGACAGCCCGGGAAATCGACCTGGGTATTCGCGCCCTGCTCGATGAAGCCTACCAACGGGCCAAGGCGCTGCTCCAGAGTCGTCGAGCCGACCTGGACGAGGGCGCCCGCCTGTTGCTGGAAAAGGAAACCCTCACGCCCGAGGAGTTCCCGCCGCTGATGCCATTCAAGCCCACCCCGGCATTACCTGCACCGTGACGCACCGATCAATCGCCCGCAGACGGCGCCCTGCCCCCATCGCTGAAGGATCATCATGTTCGCAGTCACGCTGATCAATACGTTGGTGGTGGTCATCACGGTGGTGATCCACTACGAATGCCTGCTGCGTCTGAACGATTGGCTGCCCAGGCTCAAACTCTGGAGCCGCTTCCGGATCGTCGTCGGGGTATTCGGCGCGATGGTGGCTCATGCGGTAGAGGTCTGGTGTTTCGCGCTGGTCTATTACCTGCTGATCCGCTCCGGTGAATGGGGCAGCCTGAGCGGCAATTTCGATGGTTCGTTCATGGACTGCGTGTACTTTTCCTTCACCACATTCACGACCATCGGTTTCGGCGACATTTCACCCATGGGTAACCTCAAATACCTGACCGGGTTGGAGGCACTGACGGGGCTGGTGCTGATTTCCTGGACCGCTTCGTTCCTGTTTCTGGAGATGCAGAAATACTGGAAGAGCAAGTAACGCCCGCGTCTCAACAGGGGCAAGCCTTTTCCCGCTCATCGATTGAGCCTGTAAACACCCGATTGAAACGGTGATCCGAACTATGCTCTAAGCTCCTGTTACAGGGGCTTTTCGCAATGCCTGAAACCCGGCCATATCAACATCATTATCTGAAAGCTGCGTGTTCCAATTGCAGCGTTCTGGAGTTGTGTCTGCCGATTGGCTTGACCAGCCACGAAGTCGAACGGCTGGATACCCTGATCATTCAGCGCGTAAAGGTTAAAAAAGGTGCGGCCCTGTACCGGGCCGGCGATCCGTTGCGCTCGCTCTACGCGGTACGGATCGGCTCATTCAAGACCAGCATGCTGTCGGTCGACGGTCGCGAGCAGGTCACCGGGTTTCAGATCCCCGGCGAGATGCTCGGTCTGGACGCTATCAGCGACGATCATCACACCTGCAGTGCCTTTGCCCTGGAGGACAGCGAAGTCTGTCCCTTCAACTTCGCCCAACTGGAGAAACTCGCCCTGGAGCTGCCCTCGTTGCAGCACAACATGAACAAGATCCTGAGCCGGGAAATCGTCCGTGAGCACAACCTGCTGATGATGATGGGCAACATGAACTCCGATGAACGCCTGGCCGCCTTCCTGCTGAACCTGTCGCAACGGCTGAGCATTCGGGGGTACTCGTCCCGAGACTTTGTACTGAAGATGCGTCGCGAAGAGATCGGCTCCTACCTGGGCCTGCGTCTGGAAACCATTTGTCGGGGCATCGCTCATCTGCGGGACTCGGAACTGGTCGAGATTTCCGGGCGTAACGTCAAGGTGCTGGATCTGGACGGGCTCAAGCAACTGGTCGCCGGCTGCCACCGGGAATCCCCCCTGTAACGCCTTGCGGTGCATCGGCTTTTGGAGAATCGTCATGCGCGCCATGGTTCTGCATGCCCCCGGCCAGCCGCTGCAACGCGAAGAGCGTCCCGTGCCGCAGCCCGGCGCGCAGCAACTGTTGATCAAGGTGTTGGCCTGTGGCGTGTGCCGCACCGACCTGCATTTGGTGGACGGTGAACTGCCGCAAGCAGTGCTGCCGCGGGTGCCGGGCCATGAAATCGTCGGTGAAGTGACAGCGGTGGGTGGCGACGTTGCACCCGACTGGGTCGGCAAGCGCGTCGGCGTTCCCTGGCTTGGCTGGACGTGCGGTGAGTGCACGTTTTGCTGCTCGGGCCGGGAAAACCTCTGCGACCGGGCACAGTTCACCGGCTGTCATCGGGATGGCGGTTATGCCGACTATACGGTTGCCGATGCCCACTTCTGTTTCCCCCTCCCGGACGCGCTCTCGGCCACCGAAGCCGCACCGCTGCTGTGTGCCGGGCTGATCGGCTTTCGTGCCTTGCAAATGGCCAAAGGCGCACGCCACCTGGGCCTCTATGGCTTCGGCGCGGCGGCGCATCTGGCGATTCAGGTGGCGCGGGGCCGGGGACAGCAGGTGTACGCCTTCACTCGACCAGGCGACAGCGAGGGCCAGGCCTATGCCCGGACTCTGGGAGCCGTGTGGGCAGGCCCTTCGGATCAGCCGCCACCACACCCGCTCGACGCCAGCCTGATCTTCGCCCCTGTCGGTGCACTGGTGCCACTGGCGCTGGAAGCCACCGTCAAGGGCGGTTGTGTGATTTGCGCCGGCATCCACATGAGCGACATCCCCGGTTTCCCTTATCGACTGCTGTGGGGCGAACGCAGCGTCCGCTCGGTGGCGAACCTGACCCGCGAAGATGGCACGGCGTTTTTTGCAGAGCTGCGCCATACGCCCGTGCACAGCGACGTCACCTGTTTTGCCCTGGACGATGCCAATCAGGCGCTGGCCAGCCTGCGGGCCGGTCAGGTCAAAGGGGCGATCGTGCTCGTCCCCTGACGCTCGCCCCAGCCGTGCGGTGTTTTTTCCGGCACCGTCCACCAACAACGCTAGGCTTACGGATGACGTGGCGATGACTCGTCATTTTGCAGGGAGCGCAAAAAATGGAATTAATTGACCATTGGCAGCCTCTCTCTCAGTACAGCCTGTATCAGGGAGGAATGCCGCCATGCAGATTTCTAATCATTACAAATGGTCTGCCTTGGCAGCCATTGCACTGACCCTCTTCAGCGTACTGATATTTTTGCTGATCAAATCCTACACGTACGACACATCGACCTACTTCGAGTCGCGCGACTTCGTTCGTCAACTCAAGCAATACGATGCCAATTGGAACGTGAAGCTCCTGCGAGCCAAAATCGGCATGAACAACAACCTGTTGCTGGTGGCGCCGCCTGAAGCGGAAGAGCGCTGGCAACAGCTCGATAGCCTCAACGCTGTCGGCCCGCTCCCGACCCTTTGGCAAACCCGACGCCAGGGTTATCTGGAGGCGGTAGAAAACAAAGCCCGGTTGGTTGAGCAATTCAAACAGCACAACACGGCCTTGCGAACAGCATTCGAGGCCCTGCCTACGCTGGAAGATGCCATTCGGGTGTTGCAGGAAGATTCCAACGACAAACTCTCGTCGGTGGATGCCCGGGCGGCCTCAGTGGTGTTCGACCTTACCTTGGACACCCTTGAATACGCCCTCTATGTCAGCAGCGAACGGGCCGAAGAAATCTCCGGGCATCTGGAATATCTGAATGAGTACATCAATCAACTGCCGCCTGAACGGCGCCCGACTTTCACTGCACTTGTAGACGCTGTGAATGCCATTGTTCGAGAGCAGCCCATTGTCAATGACCTGGTTGATCGCATCAGTGTCATTCCGGTTGCACAGCAACTGGACAGCATCAACGAGTTATTGAACGAGACACAACGGCGCACAGCCGCGACAGATCGCCAATACCACCTCTACCTGGGGATCTGCGCCGGCATCATGGCGCTACTGTTGCTGTACCTGGCGGCCCGTCTGATTCGCAGTTATGCGCTGATCAACAAGATGAACAACCAATTGCAGACAGCGAACGAGCGGCTGGAGCAACGCGTCGAGGAACGCACCCGCGAACTGTTGGAAGCCGAGCGCGAGCTGATCGACGCCGCGCGGATGGCCGGTATGGCAGAGATCGCGACCAACGTGCTGCACAACGTCGGTAATGTGTTGAATAGCGTTAATGTCTCCGCGGAGTTGATCACCCGCAAATTGTCGACCAGCAAAACCCTCGGCCTGGGCAAAGCGGTAAAAATGATCAATGAACATGCCGAAGACCTGGGGCAGTTCATGACGCACGATGAAAAAGGCAAACTGCTGCCCCTTTACTTCAATCAACTGGTCGATTCCATCGCGACCGAGCAATCGAGCATCGTTGACGAGCTGGCGCAACTCACCAAGAGCATCGATCACATCAAGGATATCGTCGCCACCCAACAGGCCTATGCCGGCGCCGCCAGGCTGGTCGAGCCGTTGAATGTCGTCGATCTGTTCGAGGATGCGTTACGCATGAATTCCGGCGCCTTGAGTCGGCACCATGTCACGGTCATTAAAGACTACCAGGCCACACCGACCATCATCGGCGACAAACACCGACTGCTGTTGATCCTGATCAACCTGATCAGCAATGCCAAATATGCGATGTCCGAGGTGAGCAATCATGAGCGCCGTATGACGCTGGGTGTCCGGATTATCGACAACGCAACGCTGCGCTTCAGCGTCGAGGACCAAGGTGAAGGGATCGCTGCCGAGAATATGACTCGCATCTTCAATCACGGCTTTACCACGCGCAAGGAAGGTCATGGTTTTGGCCTGCACAGTTGCGCACTCGCGGCGGTGGAAATGAACGGGCACCTTCGCGTCCATAGCGATGGACCCGGCCAGGGAGCGATTTTTACCCTGGAAATTCCGCTGGAGATGGCGCAAGTAATGCCAGCCGCCGTAAGCCTGTAGCAGCTGTCGAGCCTGCGAGGCTGCGTTCGGCGGCGAAGCCGTCGTCAAACCAGAGCTTGCGGTGCATCAGGCAGACCGCGTCAGTCGGACTCACGACTGCTGCGCAGCCGAACGCAGCCTCGCGCTGCTCGGCAGCTGCTACAAGGTAGCCGTCAACCCACCAGCGCAATCAATTGCTGGCGCTGTGCATCCGTGAGCATCGGTCCTCTACCTGCACCGGCGTTTTCCGTCATGTAGCGCGGGTTGCCGGTGCCGGGGATGACGCAGGTCACCGCCGGATGAGCCAGCAGGAACTTGAGCGCCAGTTGCGCCCAGCTGTTGATCCCCACTTGCGCAGCCCATCCCGGTAACGGTTTGCCTTTCAATCGAGCGATCAGGCCGCCACCACCGAAGGGCCGATTGCAGATCACCGCCACACCGCGCTCACGACACAGCGGCAGGATTCGCTTCTCGACAGCGCGGTCGTCCAGGGCATAGTTGATCTGCAAAAAATCCATCGGCTCGGCTTTCAACACCGCCTCCACTTCGTCGTAGGCCGACGCCGTGTAATGGCTGATGCCGATGTAGCGGATGCGCCCTTCTGCCTTCCATTGACGCAAGGTCGGCAAATGGGTTTTCCAGTCCAGCAGGTTGTGAATCTGCATCAGGTCGATCCGGTCGGTCTGCAACAGTTTGAACGACTGCTCCATCTGCGCGATGCCTTCTTCGCGGCCACGGGTCCAGACCTTGGTGGCCAGGAAGGCCGGTGAGCGAGGGCGATGGATCGACAACAGCTCACCGGTGGTCTGCTCGGCGCGACCGTACATGGGCGAACTGTCGATCACCTTTCCACCCTTCTCGAACAACGCGCTGAGCACCGCCTGCAGTTGCTTGTAAGCGGCATCGGCAGGCGTGACATCAAAACCGCGATAAGTACCCAAGCCGACGATGGGCAACGGCTCGTTGCTGGAAGGAATGGCTCGGGTCAGCATGTTCTTGCCTCCGTGTGGCGAGGGGGCTTGCCCCCGTTCGGCTGCGCAGCAGTCGTAAAACCATTGCATGTGGTGTACCGCGATTGCAGGTTTTGGGGCCGCTTCGCGACCCAACGGGGGCGAGCCCCCTCGCCACAGGTGCTCGCACCTACACGGGCATTGGGCGGCGCTTCTGCACAGCTGAAATTGCTGGACTACACTCTGGCGACGCTCCAGCAATAGCTGTCTCAAGGCCCGAAGCAGTCCATGCCGTCCACTAAACTTAGCCGAATGTCGCGAACCCTGGTGTCTCTCTTCGCTTTCATTGCCGTTGCATACCTGCTGCTCTGCATCGCGCTGTTCGTGTTTCAACGGGCCCTCATCTACTACCCGCAACCTCGCACCATCGACACACCCGAATCGCTGCTTGCCTTGTCAGTCGCCGACGCGCAGGTGCTGGTGACCGTCAGGCCGCACGACGGGCCGAAGGCGTTGATCTACTTTGGTGGCAATGCCGAGGACGTTTCCCGCAGCCTGCCCGGGTTTTCGCAGGCGTTTGCAGATCATGCGATCTACTTGCTGCATTACCGAGGCTACGGTGGCAGTACCGGGTCGCCGTCCGAGGAGGCGATTCAGCGTGACGCCATGACCTTGTTCGACTATGTCTACAATAGCCATCCCGATATTGCAGTGATCGGACGCAGCCTGGGCTCAGGCGTTGCCGTGCGCCTGGCCAGCCAGCGCCCGGCGTCGCGGCTGATCCTGATCACGCCCTACAACAGCCTTGAAGACCTCGCCGCCCGCCAGTTTCCCTGGTTCCCGGTGAAATGGCTGTTGCAGGACAAGTTCGAGTCCTGGAAATACGCCGCTCACATCACCGTTCCGACGCTGTTGGTTGCAGCCGAGCACGACGAAGTCATACCACGCGCAAGCACAGACCAGCTCTACACCCATTTCGCCAAAGGCGTGGCCACGCTGCAGGTCATACCGGACACGGGCCACAACTCGATTTCCGAGAGCCCCAACTACCTGCAAATGCTGGGCACCGCGTTGTGAGCGCCCTCACACCAGCACGCGTTTAAGCAAGCGGTCAGAAAAACGAAGTAATTACTTAACGTTTTTTTTACAATCCAACTGGCAGGGTATACGGCTGCCATTTCTGCGGCTCATGATGTGCACTGCACAGAACTTTACCAATACAATGGAGCAAGGCATGGAGCCAATGGTGGCAACAAGCCCAAAAAATATACTGATCAGCGAGTACTTACAGGGGATTGTGATGCAAAAGCGCCCTTTGCGCAGAATCGGAATCAGTCACGCACAGGCGCAGGCCTCATGACTGTTCTGGTTACTGGCGCCGCCGGTTTTATTGGGTATCACACCGTCAAGCGTTTGTGTCAAGAAGGCCTTGAAGTCGTCGGCATCGACAATCTCAACGACTATTACAGCGTAGAACTCAAACACGCACGGCTCAAGGAGCTGGAATCCTTGCCGGGCTTTCGTTTCCAGGCCATGGACATCGTCGACAAACCGGCCTTGATGGCGTTGTTCAAAGACCATGCTTTCACCGAGGTTGTGCACCTGGCCGCCCAGGCGGGTGTTCGCTATTCACTGGACAACCCGGATGTTTATGCGCAGTCCAATCTGGTGGGCTTTCTGAATGTGCTGGAAGCTTGCCGGCACCATCGCCCCGCGCATCTGATCTATGCCTCGAGCAGCTCGGTGTACGGCACCAACAGCAAAATGCCGTTCAGTGTCGAAGACGCCGTCGATCATCCTATTTCGCTGTACGCCGCCAGCAAACGCGCCAATGAACTGCTGGCGCACAGCTATTGCCACCTCTATGGCCTGAAAGCCAGCGGCCTGCGCTTTTTCACCGTATACGGACCTTGGGGGCGCCCCGACATGGCGCTGTTCAAGTTTACCGAGGCAATCCTGAAAGGCTTGCCGATCGACATCTATAACCATGGCCAGATGTCGCGCGATTTCACCTATGTCGACGACATCGTTGAAAGCGTCGCCCGCCTGCGCTCCAAACCACCGGTGCCGAACGAGCCGGGCGCTGGCGTAAACCGGATTTTCAACATCGGCCGTGGCCAACCCGTGCCACTGCTGGAGTTTGTCGACTGCCTGGAGTCGGCGCTGGGCATCAAGGCCCAACGCAATTTCATGCCGCTACAGGCAGGCGATGTGATCAAGACCTGGGCCGATATTTCGGCACTGGCCGAGTGGGTCGACTTCCGTCCTCAAGTGACGGTCGAGACCGGTGTAGCAGAATTTGTGAAGTGGTATCGCCACTTCTATCAGATATGAATCGAGCCCTTGATAAACAAAAGACCAAGGAGCAAGGGGGGACTCTATGAGCCAAGACATTTTTGTATCTGTACTGATTCCAGCAAAGAACGAAGCGAACAACCTCAAACCGTTACTTGAGGAAATCCGCGTCGCATTGGCCGATGAGGCCTACGAAATCATCGTGGTGGACGATGGCAGCACCGATTCCACCTTGCATGAACTGCGGCAGTTGAAAAACAACGGCCTGGACGCGTTGCGTATCCTGCGCCATGAGCGCTCGCTGGGGCAAAGCACCTCGCTCTACCACGCGGCAATCGCCGCCCGGGGGCAATGGCTGGCCACGCTTGATGGCGACGGTCAAAACGACCCTGCGGACATCCCCGGGATGTTGGAGCTGGTGCGCGGTGAAAAGGGTCTGGTCGACGTTCAGCTGGTGGCCGGGCACCGAGTCAACCGCCGCGATACCGCGAGCAAACGCTGGGCTTCGCGCTTCGCCAACGGGCTGCGCAGCCGCCTGCTCAATGACTCGACCCCGGACACCGGCTGCGGGCTGAAGCTGATCGAACGCGCGGCGTTTCTGCGCCTGCCGTACTTCGACCACATGCATCGGTACATTCCCGCGCTGATCCAGCGTCACAACGGCCGAATGATCGTTCACCCGGTCAACCACCGGCCCCGCACCGCGGGTGTGTCCAAATACGGCAACATCGACCGCGCCCTGGTGGGTATTCTCGACCTGTTCGGTGTGTGGTGGCTGATCAAGCGCACGCGGTTGAACACCAACGCGCAGGAGATCGAAGGATGAACCTCTCCCGCGAAACCCTGTGGCTGGTGGTCGGCTTCGCTGGCCAGATCGCCTTTACCGGTCGCTTCATCCTGCAGTGGCTGTATAGCGAGTACAAAAAACGCAGCGTGATCCCGGTGAGTTTCTGGTACCTGAGCATTGTTGGCAGCGCCCTGCTGCTCGCTTATGCCATTTACCGGGCAGACCCGGTGTTCATTGCTGGCCAGGCCTTTGGCTCCATCGTCTATCTGCGCAATTTGCAATTGATTGCCCGCACCAAACACCTGAAGGACTGAGCCATGCGTAAAACCCTGTCGCCCAGCATCGAATGCCTGGGCCTGGTGCTGCTTGCCTTGCTGTTGATCGGCGCTGGCCTGGGGCTGCGTCAACCGCAAAACGTCGACGAGGAACGTTTCCTCGGCGTAGCGCTGGAGATGCTGCACAACGGGTCATGGTTCATCCCTCACCGCGCTGCGGAGATCTACGGCGATAAACCGCCGGTCTTCATGTGGATGGTGGCGTTCTTCGCATGGCTCACCGGCCTGCCCGCCCTCGCCCTGTATATTCCGGGGATGTTGTCGGCGGCGACGGTCACGGCCGTGGTCTACGACCTGGGCCGCCGGTTGTGGAATCAGCGCATCGGTCGAATAGCGGCGCTGTTGTACCTGGCCACGTACCAGACTTACAGCATCCTGCGTACCGGCCAGATCGACAGCCTGTTGATTCTGTTCACCTCCCTGGGCCTGTACGGACTGGCGCGGCACCTGTTGCTCGGGCCAGCCTGGCGCTGGTTTTACGTGGGCTGCGCCGCCATGGGCATTGGCATAATCACCAAAGGGGTCGGCTTCGTCCCGGCCTTGATGCTGATTCCGTATGCCTACGCGGTGCGCAAAAACTGGTCCGGCGTGGTGGCCATGCCTGGCCAGAAGCGCAAATGGTTCCTGGGCTTTTTGGTGGCGCTCGGGGCTATCGCAATCTGGCTGCTGCCTCTGGCACTGTCCATTGTGCTCAATGGCACCGCGGAAGAAGTCGCCTATGCGCGAGAAATCCTGCTGCGCCAGACAGCGGCACGCTATGCCGCCGCGTGGGACCATCGCGAACCGTTCTGGTACTTCTTCGTCAACGTGATCCCGCAATACTGGCTGCCGTTGGTGCTGGCCCTGCCGTGGCTGGTGCCGGCCTGGCGCAAGCAACTGCGCAAGCACGACGGTCGAGTGCTGGTGCTGTTGAGCTGGGTCGTGCTGGTGGTGCTGTTTTTCTGCCTGAGCACCGGCAAGCGCAAGTTGTACATCTATCCGGCGTTGCCCGGTCTGGTGCTGGTGGCGGCGCCACTGATTCCCTGGCTGCTCAAGCGCTGGTTCGGTAAACGTCCACGCGCTATGCGGGTATTCCAGGCGCTGGTGGTGAGCTGGTTCGTTCTGTGGTTCGCCCGCGGGTTTATCGAGCCGATCAAGGAAGGTCCGAACCCCCACGAAGCGATCATGGCGCAGGCGGCGACCATGACCCACGGCGCCGACCTGGTACTGGTCAACTGGCGCGAGGGCCACTGGTTATTCGCCCGGCAGCCGATCGTACATTTCGGGATGAGCAGTTCCTCGGTCGAACAAGCGGCGCAATGGCTACGCGAACACCGTGACGCTTACGCCCTGGTGCCCGACGAAGTGCTGAGCCAGTGTTTCAATCCCGAGGCCGCTCATGAGCTCGGCGAAACGTCTCGTGCGCAATGGTCGATCGTGGGCGCCGATGCCGATAACGGCAAATGCCAGCCCGGACAACCCAAAAAGGTCTATCGCTTCAGCTGGGACAAGGACAAGTCATGAGCAAGAGAGGGAAGCTGGGGATACTTCTCATTGTTGTATTGCTTGGCGCCTATGTGGTTTCCGCACGCTTCATGGTCCACCAGCAGCTGTATGCGTACTGGAAAACTCTTTGGCATGGTAATCAGGCGCCCGATAAAAATATCTGGCTGCCAGACTATAAAGCCGTGATCCAGGCCAAGCCTGTCGCGGACATCACCAATCTGTCCGGCATCGCCTATGACCCGGACCATGATCGACTGCTGGGCATCACCAATGGTGGGCCCATGCAGATTGTGGCCATGAACCGCAACGGCGATCTGCTTGAACGTTACCCGCTGATCGGCTTCCAGGACACCGAAGGCCTTGCTTACATAGGTAACGGACGCGTAGTGATCGCCGATGAACAGTTGCAGCGACTGTATGTCGTCACCTTGCCGGACAGCCCAGGCCCGATCAATGTCGAGAACGCCCCGTTCGTTGCCATCGAGATCAACTTGAGCGAACACAACAAGGGGTTTGAAGGCGTGACCTATGACGCGGCCAATGATCGTATCTTCGCGATCAAGGAACGCGATCCGCGGCAGCTGTTTACGGTCACGGGCATGCTGGCGTCCATCGGCAGTCCGTTGCAGGTGCATATCCAGGACTTGACCCACTGGATCGACCGTAGCGTCTTCGGCCTGGATCTTTCCGAGGGTTACTACGACCCGCGGACCGGTCACTTGCTGTTATTGAGCGAGCAATCCAGCAACGTGACCGAACTGGACCAGGACGGCAACTTCGTCAGCTTCCGCTCCCTGCTCGGCCTGAATGACCTGAAAAAAACCATACCGCAAGCCGAAGGCATGACCATGGACACTTCCGGTGAGCTCTACATTGTGAGCGAGCCCAACCTGTTCTACCGGTTCTCCAAGTCCAAGGCTGCTGTGGCGGAGAATCAGCAGAAGCAATAATGGGTTTTGCACCGGATGGGCCGGCAGCTGCTACGGATCGCATCACGGCTGAACTGACCACCTATCGGACAACTTCCCGCCCCTTGCGCCATTAAGCCGATTCCGGGTCTTTAATGGTTGCAGGATTCCAAGCCAGCCCCCCACTCCGACCAGAAACACGACGTCCAAGCGGGGCTGACACCTCGCACCCCACTGCACACGCATCGGGAGACTCGTCATGAAAATCGTCGTGATTGGCGGTACCGGGCTGATCGGCAGGCAGCTCTGCAAAAACCTGCAAGACCTGGGGCATGAAACCTTGGCCGCGTCACCGAGCACCGGCGTCAACGCCCTCACCGGCGAGGGCTTGCAAAACGCCTTGCAAGGCGCCGATGTAGTGGTCGACGTGGCCAACTCGCCCTCCTTCGAGGACGCTGCCGTGCTCGAGTTCTTCGAAACCTCCGGGCGCAACCTGCTCGCCGCCGAGAAGGCCGCCGGGGTCAAACACCATGTCGCGCTGTCGGTGGTAGGCACCGAGCGCATGCTCGACAGCGGCTATTTCCGGGCAAAAATGGCCCAGGAAAAACTCATCAAGGCATCAGGCATCCCTTACACAATCCTGCGGGCCACGCAGTTCTTCGAATTCATCGGGGCCATTTCCCACTCGGGCGTACAGGAAGGCGACACCGTGCGCTTGACCTCCGCCGCGTTGCAGCCGATTGCCGCGTTCGATGTCGCGACAGCGCTGGCGAAAGTCGCGGTGCAGGCGCCGAGCAATAACACCCTGGAAGTGGCCGGGCCTGAGCGCTGGCCGCTGGTGGAGTTCGTGCGCTTGTTTTTGCAACACACCAACGACCCGCGCCAGGCCCATCCGGACGACACGGTCCCCTACTTCGGCGCGCCGATCGATGACCACTCGCTGACGCCGGGCGAGCACCCCATCGTCGGGCCGACGCGCTTCGAAACCTGGCTCAAGAGCAGCGTTTAACCTTCAATCGAGGGCTTACACCAACCGCTCGATCTTCTGATGCTGCCAGACCATTTTGTAATACAGGGTCTGCAGCATCAGCATGCCCAGATACGCCACCGGAAACGCCATCCACACCCCTGGCAGCCCGAAGCGCGTATCCAGCAGATACGCCACCGGCAACTGCACCCCGACCACGCAAACGATCGACACCGCTACCGGCACCAATACCGTGCCGCTGGCGCGCATGATGCCGCCGACAATTGCCTGAAAGCCAAACACCAGCAGGCTCCAGAGCATGATGTGCAACAGGTGTTCGGCCATCGCCCGGGTGGAATCATCCGTAAGAAACAACCCCAGCAACCAGTGCGACAGCAGATACCCCAACAGCACCAGGCCACCGGTCAGGCACACGTTGATCAACAACCCGGTGCGCAAAATCTCCCCCATGCGCTCAAGGCGCCCTGCCCCGATCGCCTGCGCGCCAAGGATCGATGCCGTGATCGCAATCGACAGCGCCGGGAACTGCACGTAATTGACGATCTGCGTCACCGCCCCGTACGCCGCCGTCGCCTGGGAACCGTGCTGGTTCACCAGCGCCAGAATCACCAACTCCGACAACGACAGCACCACCATCTGCAACCCAGTCGGCAACCCGATGCGCAACACCTTGCCGAGGATGACCCTGTCGAGCCGCATCGCCGCAAACATCTCCCGATCCGGCGCCAACGGATGCCCCTTGCGAATCAACCGCCACGCCAGCCACCCCATCGCCGACAAGTTACCCACCAACCCCGCCCACGCCGCACTCTGAATCCCCATCGGCGGCAGCCCCAACCAACCGAGAATCAACGCCGGCGTCAGCGCCAGCCCGACACACGTCGACACCACCAGCGCCAACAACGGCGACAGCGTATCGCTCACCCCGCGCAGCAACTGCGTGAACAATACAAACACCAACAGCGACGGCAAAATCCACATCATCACATGCGCATACGCCACCGCATCGTCCAGCACATCCCCCGGCATGCCCAAACCCTGTAACGCCGGCCGGGCAAACACACTGCCCAACACCGCCGCCACCACCCCGATCATCGCCCCCAACAGCAACGTCGAACCGGCGATGGCCTTCACCAGATGTGGCTCACGGGCGCCCCAGGCCTGACCGATCAACACCCCAGCGCCCGCGCCGAGGCCAATGACCAGGGCGATGAAGAAGAACACCACGGGGAACATGCCCGATACCGCCGCTAACGCCTGGGTGCCGAGCAATTGGCCGATGTAGATGCTGTTGACGGTGCCGGACATGGATTGGAGGAAGTTGGAGAGGACCATGGGGGCGAGGAATAGGAGGTAGGTTTGCCAGAGGGGGTGTTGAGGTTTGGCTGGGGTTTGCATTGAGAGTCCGTCTCGGGTGGGGGCTGGCATCTTGGAAATTCTACGCTACGGAACTGGGAACAACGCGCTTCTATTTTGGCGGATTTGAGGTGCATGAGTAATGGCTGCTTTCGACAATGGATACAACCGAAAGCGGACAGTAGACAGGTAACCGCTGATGTCCTTAGGCTGGTCAATCTAGTGACAACACAGCGCTAAAGAGGACCATTCATGTTGGTAGTTGCCATTGATCGAGATAGCGTGCATGCGGGGGATGACCTGGAAAGTCACGTGACGTCGATCAAACTCAATCCAGCAGCAACGCTACGCGCCTTATTCGAAGTGATACAGGATATGGGCTACCTCCCTGATATCACTGGAGGCAAGGCTACCTGGATTATTTGTTCGTCTGGCAAACCAATAGGTGTTTTAGCGCAGCAATGGCCAGAACCTAAATTATCCGTGCCTTATGAGAGCATCGTAGATCAATATTTCAGAGCTACGGAACCTCGGCTACTGTTCAGATATTGGTGCCAGGCAGATCCAGATCAGGTCTTTTCCCATATCAAGGCCGGACATGAGCCACCGTCACGATTTTAGGGTTTGTCATTAACTTGGCCGTTCAACAGTGTCCGTATTGCCACCCGTTAATTTACGCGTCAGGTACCACCATGTACGAAGTCAAAGCCCTTGTCTTGTCCGATGTCCCAGTGTTTCCAACGTGGGCGCATCCGGCGGTCTATTACTCAGGTTCAGACCTATACATCTGCTTTGAAGCACACGAAGATGATGTATTTTCCGTGATCTGCCTTACCGGCCTCATCGAGTACCGTGTGCAACCGCTCACCGATGAATCAACCTGGAAGCATCAGTATTTTTCAGCCGGGCTTGAATCCTATAAGTTTCATCTTATGGAAAACTCCCCTCTAACAAAACCCTGGCCAGATTCTCAGCACTGGACCATCACATTTAAAGACGAAATCCACGATGTTGTAGCAAGTTCATTGACTGTAATCAGTAGAGAATTGCGCGCGCCCTCTAAAGAAAAAGCCCTACTAACTTCAATGAAGCCCGAGGCTGCCAGCGTTTCCTGAACAGTAGCGGCTCCACAGGGCGAAGTGCCTGGCGGACTAATCCAAATCCTGTTTCGCTCGACATTTGGGGTAGGCACTGCAGCCCCAGAACCGCTCTCCTGCTCTATCGCCTGTCTTACGAATACGAATGACAAAATCGCTTCCACAACGCGGACAACGGCGTTTTGCTAAAGGGTCGTTTCGCTGTTTCAGGTGTTGTACATGCTCGTGGTGGGTAGCGAGAGAACTGTCCCTCCTCCCGCTCTCAAGCGCCGTCACCATTGCACTCACCTGCGCGTCGTTAAACACAGGCTGCTGAAAGGACTTGATGTAGCGGATGCAGCTGATGCCTTGGGTGACATTGTCCGGCATGACGGTTTTGAAGCTGCTGCCACCGACGAAGGCGATTACAGAATGGATGTGCTCGGGCGGAACGTTGAGCAGCGCTTCTAGCGCCTTCAAGTGTTTGTAATTCTGTCGCAGCGGGTTCTGGAACCTGGAGCGATGCCGAAAGATCTGCTGTGTCCACTGGGCCTGGCGCTCACCTCCGAAGATCCAGCCACGCATGTTTTTGGTCTCCAGCACGAAAATGCCAAAGGGCGACAGGAACACATGATCGATCTGGGTAGTGCCGTCGGGTGTATCCAGTGTGACGTTGTGCAACCGTCGGTAGACCTGGCCATCCAACCCATAGTGGGCGAATGTCCGCACCAGCAGCTCACCAAACCAACCCTTGAACCAAGGCGTCTTGATGATGATGAGCATGACCAACAATGGCATCAGCCACTTCAGCATGTCGAACAGCGGCTGGAGCATAAAGAAAATATTCATCGCTTCCTTTGCGTGGCGTACGCCAGACGAGGCCACACCTTCACCCTTTTGTTCCTTGCTAGCTTAGGCAAGGTAACTAACTTTCGCTTTACCTTGTAGTCTGTGAGTCATGAAATAGACGGTGCTCCTCTTGGATTCAACGCTTCCGACAAAAGTAATCACACCTGCTTTACATACAGGTCCTACACCAACCTCGGAAATCACTACTATCCCACTGGTGCGGAAAAAACTATCTTCACCCCGTCACCTACAAAGCGACCAGGTTTGGCGACCTGCAGATCGGATCAGTCCCTTTAAATCTGATTCGGAGTTTCACCTGTGGATAGATACATGCCCCTCACCGGAATCGACCTGATCCCGGCCTCCCTGCTCATCGACACCCAAGCCCCACTCGACGTCCTGCAAGCCATGGCCGACTACCGCATCCGCACGGTCACACAGGTGCTGGAAAACATCGCCTTCCGCGCCGAGATCGGTTGCGACACGGTGGTGCTGTCGGATTTTGCCAAACTGCTGGCCATTCCCCTGCGCGACGGCTGTGATTTGATGGATGTGATTGGTAGACGCTTGCGGGCGCAAGCAGCGGAGTAAATGAAAACGGACGCCTGACTGGCGCCCGTTTTTTGGTGCCCGCAAATCGTGATGCATCAGCCGCCACCAGACACCTGACCTTTAACCAATCTGCTCGAACCGCCGCCGCTTCATGAACAATCCCATCCCTATCGCCACGGCAAAAACCGACAGCAACCCCAGATCAAACCCCAACAAGCGGATCTGACCTGCCACAACGCAGCCAACCGCACCCGCCGCCACCAACACCACTCCTAGCCACTTGCGTAACAGATACGGTTTGAGGAATTGATCAAGCAGAAAGGACAACACCAAGGCAATGACCAATTGAGTAATTACGGACATGTACGTCTCCAGTCAGGTCTTGATGATCAATGTCGAAAGGGTGCGTTGCGGGCCGATACCGCCGTTGACCTGCGCCTCAATGCTGACCAGTACGTCGCCCACATGGTAGGTGGGTAGGATTTCATTGGCATACGTGCGCACACCGGCGCCTACAGGTATTGCCACGTAAGAGGGGGCCACGGCCTTGGTGGCGGCAGTGAAAAATGCAACTCGCGCAGGCGCCCACGTTCGCTGTCGTTGAGGGTGATCTGCGAGACGTTGAAGACGATCCCGTGAGTGCCCATGTATTGGAAAGTCCCTTCGAACTTCATCCCACGCATCCTTTCGAGGCAAAGACGGCGATTCTCTACAAGGAGCGCATTGGGTTCAAATCATTTCACCTTGCTGGCAAGGTGTGTACTCGGTTTGTCAGTACTTGAATGATGCCAGCGCCTTGTCAGGCGCCCGTTTTGTTTTTTCGAACCCCGCCAACACACAGATGTCGAAACAAGTGATGGCATTGCCACTGATCACAGGCCGCTGGCCTGCTTCATTCAAGGGCGACGCCAGTAGCTCACACACTTTAGGGTGCGCCGGATAATTTCAGCAGGCTCGGATTCTGCCGAGGGCAGGTGCTGACTGCTGCTCACATCCAATGCTCCCGTATCGGAGTACTAACATGACTCAGTCAATGCGGTTCTTCCTATCGATCGTCCTTGCGACAGCCTCACTGGCATCGGCAAGTTTCCTGAACACTGCTGGTGCTGCAACCGCCGAGGATCTGAATGTCGACTCTCGGCAAGCGTTGCAAACGCTCTACAAGGCCAGACCAGTTGCCGAAAAAATCTCACACGACGCTAAAGCGATTCTTGTCTTCCCGAAAATCATCAAAGCGGGCCTGGTGTTTGGCGGCAGCTATGGCGAAGGCGAATTGTTGATGGGTAAGAAAGTCGAGGACTATTACAACTCCGTAACCGGGTCCTGGGGGTTGCAGGCAGGCGCCCAGTCATATGGCTATGCGGTGTTCCTGATGACCGATAAAGCCGTGAAATATTTACGTGAAACCAAGGGTTGGGAAATTGGCGTAGGCCCCACTGTTGTTGTGGTTGATGAAGGGGTGGCGAAGAATCTGTCCAGCTCCACGCTGAAGGACGATGCTTACGCGTTCATTTTCGACCAGCAGGGATTAATGGCTGGGGTCAGCATTGAAGGAACCAAGATTTCCCGGATCAAGCGCTGAAACCGGTCGTTTGGCGCTTGCGGGCGCAAGCGGTGAAGTGAAATGAAAGCGGGCAGCCGAGTGGCGCCCGCTTTTTTATGTCCGCGATTCGTGATGCTTCAGGCCCCCTGGAGCGTTACTGCATGCTTTCGATCAAGGTTTTCACCAAAGCCACGGATCATCTCCAGCAACGACTTCACCCGCAGCGGCAGATTGCCGGCCGGGTACACCGCGTGCATCTGCGGGCTCTCACCACTGCTGGAGGTGAGTTTGTACTCGGGACAGACCCGCAGCAGGCGCCCCGCTTGCACTTCGGGCTCTGCCAGCCAGTCCGCCAGGCGGGCGATGCCGAGGCCCGCCAGGGCCGCCTGGAACACCGCCGAACCAGAGTTGAAGCGAAACTTGGGATGAGCCCGAACGCTGATGGCCTGCGTCTCACTACGAAAATTCCACTCCTTGAGAATCCGTGGTGCCGTGTGCAGGATCAGCGAGTGCACCTCCAGCGCCTCGATAGAGTCGGGCATCCCGTGCCGCTCCAGATACTCGGGGCTGGCGTACAGATACCGTGAATAACTCCAGAGTGGAAAGCCGATCAGGTCACTGGATTGCGGATACCCGCCGCGAATCGAGAAGTCCAGCTTGCTCTTGGCCGGGTCGATGGTTTCATCGGTGAAAATCCCATCGACGTTCACGTCTGGATAACGCTCACCGTACTGCGCGATCAGCCGGGGCAATACCCCGTGCCCGAGAAACTCGGGGGCGGAAAAGCGGACCCAACCGTAGGCCTGGCCGCTGATGCCGGCCAGGTCTTCATCCGCCTCACGTTGCAGATCCAGCATTTTGTAGGCGTGGGGCAACAAGCGCTCACCCGCCTCGGTCAAGCTCACGGCATTGGAGGAGCGATTGAACAACTTGACTCCGACACTTTCCTCCAAGGCCTGAACTGCTCGGGTCAGCGCGCTGGGAGAGCGCCCCAGAGTTCGTGCTGCCGCGACGAAGCTGCGCTTGCGAGCCACCGTCGCGAAGGCTTCAAGTTCCCCCAACATATCCAATGCCATGCGTCACCTCGTTGCACTTTTCACAACGTGGTATTGCAACACAAAAAAAACGCTTCCGTTAACCTTCTCGCTCAATTCACAAGGATGTAAGTAACAGAAAATGACCGAACAAGCAGAAGCAAAAACCATAGGCGTCACCCCCTGCATTTACTGCTCAGCCCCCCCTGTTCCATGTAAGCGCTGGCGTACCCGTTAACAAAGCATTGGCAATGGCTTCCGATCTGCTGTGCCTAGCCAAGGTACTTGCAGAAGACGCAGCTTTCGAAAGAGACACGGACCGACATGCCTGGGCCACGCATTACTTAACGTCAATGGGTAAGGCGGTGATTGATGATGTGGTGAAGGCAGTTACTCCGAAACCTGCTCGGACGAGGGACCAAACCGAGATTTAACACTAATCAACCCTGACATGAGCCCGGCGCTTTCGGGACATTCAGATCGCCATGGGGGAGCACTCCCCATGGCCCCAGTGCGGCCAGATAGTCGGGTAATCAGCGGTCCGTATGAGTGCGGTCATCGTGGTCAAGGAGGTGTGGCATGGTCACTCGGTACTCGGTACTCGGTAGGCACGCACAAGTGGCCGAACCGTTGAGCATTCTCACTGAAGAGTTTCCTGCAAAGCTGATGGCCTTCAATGCCCTGACTCGCGACATGCGTGAGGCGGGAGTTGCAATCAAGGCGTTGGTACTTGCTGACAATAAAATTTTCGTCACTCAGCGAAGCGTCGAGCTGCTATCGCGGCATTTTGGGCATGAGCTTCGCGCAATGCACAGCAGCGCCGATGGGCGCTTTGCCCGAAATATGGCAACGATCCGTGGTGTTGGCGTGGTCTGGTTCACTTTGATTAAGGAGCAGGACGATTGATTCAATTTCTCGACTACTCAATTGAGGCTTTACGGGATGCGCCAAGGTGTGACCAATCGACCATGACTTGGGCCGATGCCATGAAACACGTCGAAGCCGCTGCCCCCTTCACCGTCAGAGCCTGATTCCATGATCGATATTGTCATCCTTTGCGTATTCGCCTTCTCTGCCGGCCTGATCGATGCGGCGGTGGGCGGCGGCGGACTGATCCAGATTCCCGCGCTGTTCAACGTGCTGCCCACGGCACAACCGGCGGCGCTGCTGGGGACCAACAAGGTTGCGGCAGCCTGCGGCACTGCATTCGCCGCCCGATCCTTCGTGCGCAAGGTGGTGATCAACTGGAGTCTGGTGATCCCCGCCGCCAGTGCGGCGTTTGTCATGTCCTTCTTCGGAGCGGCCACGGTGTCGTTCGTCCCCCAGTCGGTGATCCGGCCGGCGGTGTTGGTGTTGATCGTGCTGATGGCGATCTACACCTTCTGGAAAAAGGACTTCGGCGCCCTGCACAAGCCCATGCACATCGGCACCAAGGAAAAACTGCTGGCGATCGTCATCGGCGGCGCCATCGGTTTCTACGACGGACTGTTCGGGCCCGGCACTGGCAGCTTCCTGATCTTCCTGTTCATCCGCTGCTTCGCCTTCGACTTCCTGCATGCCTCGGCGTCGGCCAAACTGGTGAACATCGCGACCAACGTAGCAGCGCTGATGTTCTTCATTCCGACGGGGAACGTGCTCTACCTGATCGCCATCCCCATGGCCGCATTCAACATCCTCGGCGCACTGACCGGCACCTGGCTGGCGGTACATAAAGGCGCGCCCTTTGTCCGGGCGCTGTTCCTGGTGTTGCTGCTGATCCTGATCGGCAAACTGTCTTATGACCTGTTCGTGTAAGCGCGTTTTCTGCCGCTACACTCAAGCGGAGCAAGGCATTTCACATAGGCATTACGCCATTTCCATCGTCTATTGAGAGTGAGTCGTTCATGAACCGTCGATTGCTCACCGTTTTCATCGCGATTTCTCTTTCATGGACCAGTGCACAGGCCGGCTACTGGAAGGATTCAAACGGCAATCCAATCCCGGACTCTGAATCAAGACGAACCATCGGGGAGTTTGGTGGCTCGCTATTCATCACTTCCGATCCCGATTGGGAGAAAAAGTGGAATACACCGGCCGAAACCACTCCAGTATTTACCGAAGCCAAAATAGTCACCCGAGGTGAAAGGATCTTCGCGCTTACGTTTTTTGCAAACCCGAAGCTGAATGCCAATCACGAAGCCAACATCACGTGCGATTTGAAAGCCACAAGGCCGAACGGTACAGAATCGATCAATCAGCGAGATGCCGTTTGTTTTCAAGGGCGCCTTAACGGGGATCCGAGCAACATGTATCTCGCCGCCCCCGTGATCGGTTTCATCGGCGAGCCTGACGATCCCACAGGCATCTGGACGCTGGAAATCACGCTCAAAGACAACTTGCGTAAGGTTGTCATGCCGCTCAAAGCAACATTCACGCTGAAGTAAGTGGTTCTTTTCACCGCTGACCGCCGTTGTCGGCCTGGCTGTAGCGGCATAGAGCATCACTCCCGGCGCCGCCAGATTGGCTGGGGTTGCCCACCACGTTTCAACCATTGCTGACGTCGATAGTCACCATCATGTCAATGAAGTTCTCATAAAAAATCCTCGGCGTAACATCTGCTCCATACCCAACCAATAACACCCCGGAGCACACCATCATGAAACGCCAAACCCTTCTCAGCATCGCTTTCTCGGTTTTTGCAGTAAACGCTTTCGCCGCTTCCCCTGCTCACCCGGTCGTCGCTGAAGGCGGCTCGGATCGCCTGATTGAAAGCCGCGTTGCTGAAGGTGGTTCGGATCGTCTGATCGAAAGCCGCGTTGCTGAAGGTGGCTCGGATCGTCTGATCGAAAACCGCGTCGCTGAAGGCGGTTCGGATCGCCTGATCGAAAACCGCGTCGCTGAAGGTGGTTCGGATCGTCTGATCGAAAACCGCGTCGCTGAAGGTGGTTCGGATCGCCTGATCGAGAATCGCGTCGCTGAAGGTGGTTCGGATCGTCTGATCGAAAACCGCGTCGCTGAAGGTGGTTCGGATCGTCTGATCGAAAACCGCGTCGCTGAAGGTGGTTCGGATCGTCTGATCGAAAACCGCGTCGCTGAAGGTGGTTCGGATCGTCTGATCGAAAACCGCGTCGCTGAAGGTGGTTCGGATCGTCTGATCGAAAACCGCGTCGCTGAAGGTGGTTCGGATCGTCTGATCGAAAACCGCGTCGCTGAAGGTGGTTCGGATCGTCTGATCGAAAACCGCGTTGCTGAAGGTGGTTCGGATCGTCTGATCGAAAACCGTGCGGCATGAATGAGTGGCTTTACCGCAACACTCGACCAAAGAACCCGGCCTCATCAGCCGGGTTTTTTCATGCGTTTTTAGTGCCCGGCTGAATGAGCCGGAGGTATGAGCCTCGGTGTGTTTTCACCCTTTTTGATCCGACAGCTTTTTATTGCAGCAGCATCATTCAGTGCCTGGACATCAGGCCATGAAGAACGCCTAACCTTAAGCCCGGCTCAGAAGGACTCATGTGCGAAATGCCGAATACCTTGAATGCCGCCAGCATGAGCACCAGACCACCAGGCAAGATATTCAGGCGATGGGGTGGCAAGCCCGCCAATTTGAGTTGTTTAACATGCCCCACTTCCAGCAGACGCAATGACAAGCGCAACAGACCGCCGTAGGTGATACCGCTTTGACCGTCGTCATTCAGGCCATTGGCCTTGAGCACTTTGGCCAGCATCCGTGCGGTGCCCGAAGAGCCGATAGTCTGCTGCCAGCCCATTGCACGATAACGACGGGTAACTTTTTCAAACTGTAGAGTGGCCACTCGCTCAGCCTCCAGGAGCGCTTGAGCCGTGATACAGCCCCCCTGAAAATAACGCGCGCCAAGGGTGCCGCTGCCAATGGCAATGCTCTCGGTCAACAGGGGCTGCGTACCCTGCCCCAGAATCAATTCAGTGGAGCCGCCGCCGATATCCACGACCAGTCGCATACTCTCTGTATTGGGTATCGCATGGGCAACCCCTGCGTATACCAGTCGAGCCTCTTCATGCCCGGAGATGACGTCTATACGAAAACCCAGGTGCCGCTCCGCGCTGGCCAAGAATAATTGAGCATTGTCGGCTTCGCGCACGGCACTGGTCGCCACCGCACGCACGCGACCCGCTTCAAAGCCGCGCAGTTTTTTGCCAAACCGCGCGAGGGCTTGCCATCCGCGATCCAGCGCCAACTCGTCCAGCGCTCCGCCCTGAAACCCCTCCGCCAAACGGACAGGCTCACGCAGGGTTTTCACTTCCTGGATCACGAACCCCTGATTACGCCTGACCGACTGGCCAATCATCATGCGAAACGCATTGGACCCCAGGTCAATGGCCGCAAACAGGGAGGCGTCTTTCATAGGGGACTCCTGGCAAATTCATCAGCCCGCAGACGGAGTTCCGCTGAGCGCTCAAGACGGTTTGCGAGGATCTTGCCATCAGTTCAATGACACGAAGATGACACCCTCTGGATAGACGGGTGGTCGAGCTGTTTTTAGGTCCCTTTTTCGATGCACAAAAAACAGTCATCGTTCTGTAACCTTCCGACAGTAATACTGAGGCTATTCAATACGTGCTGTTTTTTCTGCTGCCACTTCAGGCAGCTTTTTTTTTGCCTGATGATTTTGGCAGCAGTTTAGCCAGGTCAACCAATTGGGTTTCTGCATTTTCGAGCGCGGCGGCTGCAGAGCTTTGCCAAGTGCTGCCTGCCCTTTCGCCTCGCCTCTGAATCATCAACAACGACCGTCCGTAACCCCGCCCCGACGGCCTCTCACCCTTCGCTATTCTTAACCACACACACCGCAAGCACGGCTTGCGGCATCAGAACCAGGAGTAAGGATCCGGGTAAGGAGTGCGCCACTTCTAACAGAGTATTGAATGATGAAAATGCTACTGATGGTCGAGTTTCCCCATGAGCCTTTCAACGCGTTTGTCAGGTCCGGGAAGGTCGGCGAAATCATGAACCGTATCCTGGACACCATTAAGCCTGAGGCGACTTATTTCACTGAGCAAGATGGCATGCGAAATGGGATTTTTCTGATCGATATCGTGGATCCCTCCGAAATCCCCGGATATGCGGAACCCTTCTTCCTCAACTTCCAGGCCAACTGCAAATTCCGTGTGGTCATGAACCCGCAAGACCTGCAAAACGCCGGTCTGGAGGAGCTCGGAAAAGCGTGGGCGTGAGGCTCGATCAATGAGCCGGGTGATGGCATCTGGAGTGCCTCACCCCGGTCGATGTCCTAAGC
The DNA here is from genome assembly GCF_059506005.1 of Pseudomonas sp. Pseusp18. Classification (NCBI taxonomy): domain Bacteria; kingdom Pseudomonadati; phylum Pseudomonadota; class Gammaproteobacteria; order Pseudomonadales; family Pseudomonadaceae; genus Pseudomonas; species Pseudomonas sp. Pseusp18. The sequence continues at coordinate 2,031,959 of NZ_CP169240.1, read as the reverse complement.
CGTAATGCGATCTGTAGCAGCTGCCGAGCTCGCGAGGCTGCGTTCGGCTGCACAGCAGTCGTAAGATCAGAACTTGCGGTGCATCAGGCAGACCGCGTCAGTCGGATTCACGACTGCTTCGCAGCCGAACGCAGCCTCGCGAGCTCGGCAGCTGCTACAAGGAGTGCGCCGCAGCTGAAATGACTGAAGGCGCACTGCACTTACTGAACGGTTTTCAGCTTGACCACATCACCGGAGATTTTGGTGGTGTAACCGGTCAGGACCCAAGCCCAGAACCAGTTTTCCTGCACTTGGGTGTTGATCATGGCATCGCCGCCCTTGGCTTTGATGGCCGCGTCCTGAGCGCGGATGAAGCGGTTGTTCTGCTGGATCGGGATGACGCCGAACAGCAGCAGGCCAGTGGCGGTCGCTTCACTGTGGCCGACAACGGTGTACTGGCTGCTGTCGTATTGCTGGGTCTTCATCGGGGTGCCGGTGCAACCCGCCAGAACCAGGCCAAACAGGGCTACGGCAACCGCTTTGCTGAGGTAATTCACTGTGTCACTCCATTAGAAATACCCGGGATCCATCTCTCGGGCGGCGCATACTCTAACGGATGAAGTGGCCCATTGATATCACTCAGCACTGAAAAAAGCGGATCGATGAGGCACCGATCATTGCGGCTGAAACGTCTGCAGATAGGCCAACAGGTTTTCGATCTTTTCCGGATCGCTGAGGCCCCAGAAAATCATGCGGGTGCCGGGGACCACTGTTTTTGGCGCTTCGATGTAGGCGGTGAGAGTTTCGCGGGTCCAGACGACGCCTGATGATTTCATTGCGTCTGAGTACTGGTAGTCCGCCGTGCTGCCCGCAGGGCGCCCGAAAATCGCATTGAGTTGCGGACCAAAAAAACCTCGCGCCGAACTCCCTACCTGGTGGCAGCCGCCACAGATTCGCTTGAACAGTTTCTCGCCCGCCTCAGCATCACCGGCCGCTGCTGCTTGCGTACTGAACAACCCCATGTTGAGCATCAAGGCCAAGGTGAGTACGGCGGCGTTTTTCATGTTCGGCTCCAAATCAGGCGTTGCTGACAGCAAAAGCGGGCGGCTATTTCATCATGACTGGCGGCTACGTCGAAACACTGATCTGGACCAGACGTGTCACTCAACCCACACTCGCTTGAAACTTCTTCCGGTAAGCCGCCGGTAGCAGGCCCACGCGCTGCTGGAAAAGCCTGCGAAATGAGTTGCTGTCCTCGTAACCTACTTTGTAGGTGATGCTGTCCAGGGTCATTCGTGTGGATTCGAGCAACTGCTTTGCCTTTTCCAGACGCAGTGTTTGCAGGTAGGTCAGCGGCGTGTAACCGGTGGCTTCCTTGAAACGCCTTTTGAAGTTCCTGACGCCGAATCCGAATCGCTCGGCCATGTCATTGATCAGCAGCGGCTGATGGAAGTGATCTTCCAGCCACGCTTGAACCTGCAGGATTTCGCCATCCCCATGGTTCTTCGGCATCGACCACATGACATAGACCGATTGCTCGCTGCGTACGTTGTCGGCCAGCAAGTATTTGCCGCACTTCTGCGCCAGCTCCAGTGATGCGAAGCGGCGGATCAGATGCAGCAACAAGTCCATGGCAGCCGTCGCGCCACCGCTAGTGATCATGCGATTGTCTTCACAGAGGATCTGCGCCGACTCCAGACAGGCCTCTGAATACCGGCGACGAAAAAAATCGGCAAAGGCCCAGTGCGTGGTGGCACGAACGCCGTCCAGCATTCCCGCTTCGGCGAGCATGAACGCCGCCGTACACATGGAAGCCACGACGGCACCTTGCGCGTGCTGTTGACGCAGCCACGGCCCATAACCGGAAAATGCCGGCAAGGCGTCTTTCAGGGTAAAGAGAAACCCCGGGATCAGCACCAGATCGGTTCGGGTGATGTCGGCGATGGATCGGTCCACGCGCAGCGTTTGCCCTCCCCATGCGGCGACATCGGCGCCATCCAGCGAGGCGGCAACCACCTCAAACGGCGGTCTCGCGGTATCGGCGAACAGGTTGGCGGCACTGAGCACTTCCAGCGCCAGGGTGGCGCTGGCGGCGGAACATTGATCAGCCAGTAGCAGGGTGACGTGCATGAATCATCCAGATTGCGCTTTTCGCATGAAAAAAGTCATTTGTGCACCTACCTTATCCGATTTCCGCCCCCTAAAGTTCACCGGTCATTCAATCCTCGGCGTACTTATGAATCTCTGGTTCCGACTTATCCTCATGCTGTTCCGTCGCCCGTGGCGCAAACCGGTGGACGGCCTGGCCACCACCGTCATCCGTATGCGCGTCTGGCCGCTCGACCTCGACCTCAACCGGCACGTCACCAATGGCCGCTATTTCACCCTGGCCGACGTAGGCCGCATGGATTTCGTGCTGCGCAGCGGCGCCTTTCGAGTAGCCTTGCGCAACAAAGCCGTGCCGATCGTTGGCGATACCTGGGGCAAGTTTCGGCGTGAGCTGAAGCTGTTCGAATCGTTCGAGATTCATACCCGCATACTCGGCTGGGACGATAAATGGAGCTTTATGGAACACCGTTTCGTGAGCAAAGGCCGGGTAATCGGCGTCGTCATCATGCGGGGGCTGTTCCGCTCGGCCAAAGGCACGGTTGCACCGGTCGAGTTCGTCCGCGAGCTGGGGTTGGCCGAACAGTCACCCGAGATGTCGATGTGGCTGACGGCCTGGTCGCAAAGCTGCGACGACATGAGCCGTCAGCTGCGAGGGGAAGAAGGCCTGGTTGCCCAACCGCCCCTCTGATCAAGCGAAATCCCTTGTAGGAGCGAGGCTTGTGTGGCGAGGGAGCTTGCTCCCGTTGGGTCGCGCAGCGACCCCGGCATTCCAAAGTTAAACCGCATGCAAAGGGTTTACGACTGCTTCGCAGCCGAGCGGGAGCAAGCTCCCTCGCCACACAAGCCCGCACACATTTCTTGAGCTGCATGGCCCCGGTTACTTGGACTCGAGATATGCCCCTTGCGGGAGCGAGCCTGATCGCGATGAGGCCATCGCGCCGGCTGGCGTCGATGCAGCAACTGCAATAACGTCCGCCTGAACCATCTCGGGTTTTTCCTCTGAGCCCTCCCCGTTCAGCGCCTTGTTCATCTTTACCGTGTCCAACGCGCCGACCCATTTGGCAATAGCCATGGTGCCGACGCCGTTGCCGATGGTGTTGGTGATCGCGCGTGCTTCCGACATGAACCGATCGACGCCCAACAACAGCACCATGCCCGCCACCGGAATGGTGCCGAGGGAGGACAGTGTCGCCGCCAGGATGATGAACCCCGAACCGGTCACCCCCGCCGAGCCTTTGGAGGTGAACATCAGCACCGCCAGCACGATCAACTGATCCATGAGGGTCAGCGGCGTGTTGGTCGCCTGGGCAATGAAGATCGCGGCGATGGTGTAGTAGATCGCCTGGCCGTCCGGGTTGAAGGTCAAGCCCGAGGGAATGATCATCCCGGCGACGGGTTTGGAAACGCCGGCCTTTTCCATCTTGGAAATCATCTGCGGCAGCACCGATTCCGAAGAGCTGGTGCCCAGTACGGTGAACAGTTCTTCCTTGATGAACTTCAGAAATTTCCACAGGCTGAAACCGCTGTAACGGCAGATCGGCCCGAGCACGAAGATCACGAACACCGCGCAGGTCAGGTACACGCACGCCATCAGTTTGCCGAGGGAGAACAGCGAACCGAAGCCGTACTTGCCGATGGTAAAGGCAATCGCCCCGAACGCGCCGATGGGGGCCAGACGCATGACCATGTTGACGATGCGAAACATCCCTTGCATCAGACTATCCAGCGTGTCGACGAACACTTTTGCGCGCGGCCCGACATGCGCCAGGGCCACGCCCAGCAGAATGGAGAACAGCAAGATTTGCAGGACGTTGCCCTTGGCGAAGGCATCCACGATGGTGTCGGGGATGATGTTCATCACGAAGTCCATGAACGACGCATGCTTCACTGCCGTGGTGTAGGTCGCCAGGCTGGAAGTATCCAGCGAGGCGACATCGATGTTCATGCCCGCGCCGGGTTTGAACACATCGACCACGACCAGGCCGACCACCAGCGCCAGTGTGGACACCACTTCGAAATAGAGCAGCGCGCGAAAGCCGACACGCCCCAACTCTTTCATGTTCTCCATGCGCGCAATGCCCGTCACCACCGTGAGGAAAATCACCGGGGCAAGCAGCATTTTGATCAGTTTGATGAACGCGTCACCCAAGGGTTTGAGCGCAGCTCCAGTCTCGGGAATGAACACCCCGACAATGGCACCGAGGATGACTGCGATGAGCACTTGTACATAGAGTTTGCCAAATATTCTTTTCATGACAGGGCCCTGATTTTTTATTGTTGTCAGGAAATGCCAAGGGACCGGATTCAGCGATCTGCCCCTTGGCGTTGTGCCGCAGTACTACTTTGAATCGGGGGAAAATATCAGCGGTTGATCAACGCAATGACTGCATCGGTGATCTGCCGGGTAGTGGCCGTGCCGCCCAGATCCGGGGTATGCAAACCGCTTTCGGTCACGGCTTCGATGGCCGACATCAGCTGTTTCGCCGCGGCCGCTTCGCCCAGGTGCTCGAGCATCATTGCCGCGGTCCAGAATGTGGCGATCGGGTTGGCCACGCCTTTGCCGGTGATGTCGAAGGCCGAGCCGTGGATCGGTTCGAACATCGAGGGGAATTTGCGTGACGGGTTGAGGTTGGCGGTCGGCGCGATGCCCAGGCTGCCGGACAACGCGGCGGCCAGATCGGACAGGATGTCGGCGTGCAGGTTGGTGGCGACGATCACGTCCAGCGTCGACGGTTTGAGCACCATGCGCGTGGTTACGGCGTCGACCAGTTCCTTGTCGATCTTCACGTCCGGAAAGTCCTTGGCGACTTCGTAGAAGATCTCGTCCCACAACACCATGCCGTGACGCTGAGCGTTGGATTTGGTGACCATGGTCAGGTGCTTGCGCGGACGGCTGCGCGCCAGTTCGAAAGCAAAACGGTGAATGCGCTCGACCCCGGCACGGGTGAACACCGACACTTCGGTGGCGACTTCTTCCGGCAGGCCCCGGTGCACGCGACCGCCGTTGCCGGAGTATTCGCCCTCGGAGTTTTCCCGCACCACCACCCAGTCAATCTGATCACCGTTGTGCAGTGGGCTTTTCACCCCTGGCAGTACGCGGGCCGGACGCACGTTGGCGTACTGGTCGAAGCCCTGGCAGATCGGCAGGCGCAGGCCCCACAGGGAAATGTGATCCGGCACATTGAGCGCACCGACTGCGCCGAAGAAAATCGCATCGAAGGTTTTCAGTTCTTCCAGGCCACCTTCCGGGATGTAGTAGCCGTTTTTCAGGTAGTTATCCGAGTTCCAGTCGAAGTGTTTGAAGGCCAGTTCGAAGCCGGACTTTTTCGACAAGGCTTGCAGCACCTCGACACCCGCGGCGATCACTTCCACGCCGATGCCATCACCTGGAACCGCAGCAATTTTGTATGCGCTCATCATCAACTCCACTCTCGTTACGTTCTTGTTGTGCCTGTCGAACGGGGGTGTTCAATCAGGGTGTGAGCGGAGTATATGTAGTGAGCAAATGAGCGTGAGTTACTCCAAATCACTACATAGATGAATTTGAGTTACCAATGAGCCAGACCCTGGATTTGTCTTTTTTCTACCTGCTGGCCAACAAAGGCAGCCTCGCGGCGACGGCGCGAGAGCTGGGCGTGACCCCGCCGGCGGTGAGCAAACGCTTGAGCGCGCTGGAAGCACGGCTGGGCATCCGCCTGGTCAACCGCACCACGCGCTCGATGAGCCTGACCTCGGAAGGTGAGCTGTATTTTTCCCATGCCGCGCGCATCCTGACGCAGATCGATGAGGTCGAGCAGCTCATCAGCAGCAGTCGTGCAACGCCGAAAGGCCTGATTCGCGTCAACGCGTCTTTGGGTTTCGGTCGTCGCTACATCGGCCCGGCATTGGGCGCGTTCTTCGCGCAATACCCGGAGGTGGAAATACAGCTGGAAATCAGCGATCACCCGCTCGACCTGGCAACTCACGGGTTTGACCTGGGCATTCGTTTCGGCACGCTGCCGGACGCGGCCTTTCATGCGCGCAAGATTGCCTCCAATCGCCGCCTGCTCTGCGCCTCGCCGCTGTACCTGGAAAAGCATGGCGTGCCGCAACGCCTGGCGGATTTACAGCAACACAACTGCATCTTCCTGCGGCAAAACGAAACGCCCTACGGCGTATGGAGCTTTACCAACGGCGGGCGCACGCAAAACATCAAAGTGCGTGGCGCGTTAGGCTGCAACGACGGTGAAGTGGCTCTCAATTGGGCGCTGGAAGGTCATGGGATTTTGCTGCGGGCCGAATGGGACATCGCCCGCTACGTGCGCAGTGGCCGCTTGCGCCTGGTGCTGGAGGACCAGACACCGACCCGCGCCGATGTCTATGCCATCTACCCGCAACAGTTGCACCTGTCGGCGCGAGTGCGCAGCCTGATCGATTTTCTGGTCGAGCGTTTCAAGCACATCGATCACCTGGATGAACCGGAATCTGTGCTCGACTGAACGGCGCTACGACATGTTGAACGCCACGGCGGCGCGAATCAGCGCCTTCAAGGCTGTTTCATCAATCCGGTCGCCCTCATGAATATCGATGGCACGCCGGGTGTTGCCATCGAGGCTGGCGTTGAACAGTCCTGAAGGGTCTTCCAGCGAGGCGCCCTTGGCGAACGTCATCTTCACGGCATTCTTGTACGTCTCGCCGGTGCAGATGATGCCGGCATGCGACCACACCGGAACGCCCCGCCACTTCAACTCCTCGACCACATCGGGGTCGGCCTGTTTGATGAGCGCTCGAACCCGAGCGAGCGTCTCGCCCCGCCAATCATCCAGTGCCTTGATTTTCGCCTCGATCAGCGCAGAGGCAGAGCCTTGCTCCTCAGTGTCCTTTGAACCGGCCGTCTCCTTGCTCATGGTGGTTATCCCTCTTCATAATGATTGTCGCTCGCCCGCCTCTTGAGTATCGCTGACAGGACTACAACGCAGGCGTTGCAGTTTGACCCGAAACGGGTCGTTTGCCTTCAAATCTCCGATGGGTGCGACCACTCACGGAATAGCAAAACAAGGACGTAACAACAGTGGAAAAGGAAATCATCTTGATGCGTCATGGCCAGCCAGATCTGGCCGTGCAAGACAAAGTTTCAGCGCGCGATATGAAACGCTGGATCGAGCAATACGACCTGTCAGAAATCATCGACCAACCCGCTCCACAATCGAGTGTGGCGCTGGCGCGTACCGCCAGAATGATCGTGTCGAGCAGTGCGCCCCGGGCGCTGACGTCGGTTCGAGCGCTAGGCCTTCAAGCCGGCCTTGTCGATGATATGTTCTGCGAAGCGCAGCTCCCCCATGGACGATGGTCACTGCCGCGCCTTTCACCGTTTACGTGGGCATTTATTCTTCGTGTTTTATGGTTGTGCGGTTTCTCGGGGAAGGTCGAGTCAGCCAGTAAGGCCAGAATGCGCGCCAATACGGCCGCTCAACGGCTTCAATCCCTTGCCGACGAAGGGCCCGTTTTACTGCTCGGTCATGGAATAATGAATCGAATGATTGCCAAGCACCTGGAGGCTACCGGATGGATTCGCCATACCAGCAATGGTAACCGGTACTGGAGCGCGACGGCCTATCGTATGAAACCGCGTTAAGGTACGACGACAGCCCACAGACCGAATCCCGGCGCCCTGGCTGGTGGTCAAATAGGAGCTAATATTCATCTGTATTCCCCTGCAAAGGACTGCAATCATGAGCCGGCTCGAGTTACTGACCAAATGGAATCGCATGATCGTGCGGTTGCAGATCGAGCACGAAATCAGTGCCCGGGATTTCGAGAAGTTCAGCTGGAAACTGGGCATCCCTTGCGTGGTGTTGTCGGCGATAGTCAGCGCCAGCGTCTTTGGTTCAATCAGTGACTCATCGCCAGCATGGCTTCAATATGCAGCCGGCATCCTTTCACTGCTGACCCTGGTGCTGAGTTCAGTGCAGACCTTCCTGAACTTTGACACCCGGGCTGCCGGGCATAAAGACACCTCCGAGAAGCTCGGTGCGATGTCTCGCGAGATTCAGGACGAAATCGCCAGCGGCAAGGACGAGGCTATCCTGGGCCCGATCGTGCTGGACATCCGCAAGCGCATTGATTCGATTCTTCTGGATGCCCCGACCTTGCCCAAGTCAACCATAAGGAGACTGGGTGATGTTCGCATCCACCCGGAGACACAGCCAGAGGAGCAGGAGATCGTCCCGGCTTGAATAGAGGCCCGATGCCGGTCCGCGACATCGTGACAGGAGGCGTTTGAGATGCAACTCATCACGTTGAAAATCGACAAACCGGAAGCGACGAATTTCATTTTTGGTCAGACGCACTTCATCAAGTCCGTTGAAGACCTCCACGAAGCGTTGATAAACGCCGTGCCAGGTATCCAGTTTGGCGTGGCTTTTTGTGAAGCCTCCGGCAAATGCCTGGTGCGATGGTCTGGCACCAATACCGCCATGATCGAGCTGGCCCAGAAAAACGCGCAAGCCATTGCCGCCGGCCATAGCTTCATCATTTTCCTCGGCGACGGTTTCTATCCGCTGAACGTGTTGAACGCCGTCAAAATGGTGCCAGAGGTGTGCCGCATTTTTTGTGCAACAGCCAATCCAACCGAAGTGATTCTTGCCGAGACGGAACAGGGACGCGCGATCCTGGGCGTCGTGGATGGCTTCTGTGCCAATGGCATTGAAGGCGACGAAGACATCCTGTGGCGCAAGAATTTGTTGCGGCAGATTGGCTACAAGCTGTGAAACACGTTTCGCTGCTGAGCTAACGATGGGCTGCCGCCGTCGACAGCCTCACCTGCCGGAATTCTGCACGAGTTGCTCAACGAAGAACTCCACGTGCCCTCTCGGATGAGTCGGCAATGGCCAGCTGTCGACGTTGTGAGCAAGGGCCTGGAAAGCTTGAGCGCACCTGGAGCGCGGGAAGGCTTCAAACACTGCGCGTCCCTTCTGCACGGCTTTGTGCGCACTTTCGTCGTTCGGCACCGCGCCGACGTATTGCAGCGAGACATCCAGGAACATTTCGGTAATCTTTTCCAGCTTGGCAAACAGGTTGCGACCTTCCGCCGGGCTGCCCGTCATGTTGGCCAGCACGCGAAAACGCTGCAGACCGTAGTTCAGGTTGAGCAATTTGATCAGCCCGTAGGCGCCGCTGATCGAGGTGGGTTCATCGCACACCACCACCAGCACTTCCTGAGACGCGCGGATGAAATTGATCACTGAGCCACCGATACCGGCGGCCGTATCGATGATCAGCACATCCAGTTTGTCGCCGATATCGCTAAAGGCCTGGATCAGCGCGCGGTATTGCGCAGGCTCCAGATGAGTCATGTTCTGCAAACCAGAAGAAGCCGGGGCCACACGAATGCCTCCAGGCCCAGGCATGAGTGCCTCGGACAGCTCGCAACGCCCTTCGAGAACATCGGCCAGTGTGTAGCGCGGAGTCAGCCCCAGCAGAATATCGATATTCGCCAGGCCAAGATCGGCATCCAGCAATACGACGCGCCGCCCCATTTTCGCCAACGCCAACGAGAGGTTAACCGCTACCGTTGTCTTGCCCACGCCCCCTTTACCGCCAGTCACAGCGATAACTTGCACGCAATGCACATCATCCATTTGTCTTTCCCTTCCCTGCGCATCGTGTGCCAGCACGTAATGGCACCCTCCAGATGCCGCAAGAATAGCTGAAAAGTGCGCAATAGCTGCTTTATCTCCCGACGAGAGGCATTTTGCCGGCCTCCATCGAATCGTTTCAACGAAAAGGCCGGCAAAAACCACCAAAACGTCTAGATCCACACATCATTCATTGCGGTTCTTTCCCCGGCTTGATCACCGGTATTCAGCACACCTCGCGGCTCGATCAGCAACAGTTTCACCTCGCGTTCTGCATAAGGCTTGTGTTCGACGCCCTTGGGGACGACGTACATTTCTCCTTGCCCAACCACGACGGCCCGCTCCCGAAGATCGATGCGAAGCTCGCCTTCAAGGACGATGAAGGCTTCATCGGTATCAGCATGGGAATGCCAGACAAAGTCGCCTTCGATTTTCACCACTTTGAACTGATAGTCGTTCATTTCGGCGATGACCTTGGGCGTCCATTGCTCGCTGAACAAGGCATATTTTTCGGCAAAGTTAATCGCGGTGCAGGCTTGGGAATTCATTTGAGTCGCTCTCACTGGACAAGATATCGAGCCCTGACTCTAAGGATGACCTAACGCTGCGTATTGCATGATTGTGCAAGTTGGCCGAGCCCCTGCTCAATCAAGGCCCAACCTCTTCAGCCACCGACCGGGGGAGACGCCGTAGGTCTGGACGAATTGACGCGTCATGTGACTTTGATCGAAAAAACCTGCGCATACAGCCGCCTCTGCCATCGAGTGGCCCCCAATCATCAATGCTCTTGCCAGGTCGAGCCGGCGCTGGGTCATGTACCGATAGGGGCTGGTGCCGTACAGCGCCCGAAAATCACGGCTCAGGCTCCAGCGGTCTCGACCACTCGCCTGGGATAACTCATCCAGGGTAATGACTCGATCCAGCGAGTCATGAATCAGCGCACGCGCGCGCTCGGCTGCTGCAAAATCAAACGACTTGCGCCGCCCACGCTGACCCGAGATCGCATCCAGCGCTTGTGCGAGATCGTAAATGGCATCGTCTTCTTCCAGGGGCTCGATGCAAGCGTCGAGGTTTTGCAGCAGTACCTGGGTTGCGGCACCCAGCCGTGGGTCGCTCGATAAGCCACCCTCGATAAATGGCAACGGCTTGCCGCCCAGCACCTGCTGAATCAAGGCAGGTTCGATGTAGATCATCCGGTAATGAAAACCCGCTTCGGTACCAGCCTCACCGTCATGCACCTCGTCCGGATGCAAGACGATGGTTTTACCAGGCAGGCTGTGGCGCTGGGATTTGCGGTACTGGAAACTTTGCACACCCGACAGCGTTCGCCCGATGGCGTAAGTATCGTGGCGATGCGGCGTAAAGCCATGGCCGCCAAAAAAGGCTTCGATGCGCTCTATCTTCAACGGCTGCGCCGAGCGCTTGACCCAATCCTTGTCGCCCTTGGTTTTAGTCATGTCCCTGTACACCTGGATGATGTCAATACGTTACCAGTACGAGCATCTGCTGTCCCAGACTCGTGACCCGTCTGAATCAGCCCTCTCGGCGTAGCCGTCAAATTTGTCTGTTCCCTTCGTGAACCAGTTTTGAGACCCGCAGTCATAGCCGTGCCGTAAAAGACGCTCGCCCAAAGAAGCGCTCATGCGGTTATTGCTCATCTTTATCCCACCCTTATCGTCGTCAACTCATCAGAGCTGTCTGTTCATGCGCCCGACTGTCCGCTGCTGCCGCTTTATTTCGCTGTGCCTGATGCCTTTGTTTCCGCTGTTCGCCAGCCCCGCCCATGCCAGTGGGGAACGGCAACTGGTGGAAGTCATCAACGATTACCGCGCCGATCCCGACCGCTGCGCGGGGCGTGCGGTCAGGCCGTTACGGCCACTGGCGCTGAAATCGGACTTGTCCTTGCCGATCGGCTATGGCGGTGGCTTGCGGGAGGGGTTGAAGGCTAACGGCTATCAGGCTGTAACGGTGCGGACCATCCGCCTGGTCGGCGCGCAAGACGCCGATGAGGCGTTCGACATGCTTCAGAGCGATTACTGTGGGGCGCTGCTCGATACCCAATACGCCGACATCGGCGTCACTCGTGCCCGCAGCGAATGGCGGGTGGTGCTGGCGCAACCGGTACTCGACGGGCGTATCGGCGATTCGCGCGCCGCGGGCAAGACGTTGCTGGCGCAGGTCAACGCGGCAAGGGCCAGGCCACGCATGTGTGGGCGCCAACGTTTTGCCGCCGCACGGCCATTAACCTGGAATCCCGCCTTGGGCGCCGCCGCTCAAGGGCACAGCAAGGCAATGGCCTACGGCAACTACTTCGCCCACCAGGACCCCGACGGCGATATGCCGGCGGATCGCGCCAAAGCCGCCGGTTACCGCGGCCGGCAGATCGGCGAGAACATCGCCGCCGGGCAAGGCTCGCCCAGCCAGGCGATGTCCGGCTGGCTGGCCAGCCCCGGGCATTGCGCCAACCTGATGAACCCAATGTTTACCCAGGTCGGCGCGGCGTATGCCAGCGATTCGCGCAGCAACAAAGGGGTTTATTGGACGATGCTGTTTGGCGCGCCTTGAGTGAGGGTTTCGAACCGTCCATAGAAAATGGCTGGCGCTGGGGTCAGTCAGTTAGGGGCTTGAACACCGCAGACTTGTGTGGCGAGGGGGCTTGCCCCCGTTGGGTTGCGAAGCGGCCCCAAAACCTGCAATCGCGGTATATCAGGTACACCGCATGCAATGGTTTTACGACTGCTACGCAGCCGAACGGGGCGATGCGGCGTTCCGACAAGCCCCCTCGCCACACAGGCTCGTTTCCACAAGTTTGCGCCTACTTCAAGTCGAGACAGTAGGTGTAGTAACCCGTATCGCGCACATAGCCCAATGACTCATACAACCGTTGCGCGAGGTGATTGTCCGTGGCCGTTTCCAGCACCATGCCCTTGGCGCCGGTCAACAGCGCAAAGGCTCGGGCGGTGTTCATCAGCAACGTCCCTACCCCTTTGCCTCGGGCGGCAGGTGTGGTGAAGAGATCGCTGAGCAACCAGGTGCGGTGGGCATCGATGGAGGAGAACGTCGGGTACAACTGGACAAAGCCGAGCGCTTCGCCCGCGGAGTCCTCGGCGAAGAAAATCACCGATTCATCCCTGGCGATGCGCTCTGCGATGAAATCGCGGGACTGCATCAGGTTCGAGGGCTGGCCGTAAAAGCCTCGATAGGCGTCGAAGAGACTGGCGACTTTGTCGATGTGGGTTGCATCAACGCGCAGGACCTGGACGGCCATGTGGGTGGTCTCCGAACAGAGGGGTTACTTCGGTTGCGCCACGGTGCGCAAATAAGGTTTGAGCGTCTTGAAGCCATCCGGGTATTTCTTCCTGGCATCCTCATCGGAGACCGAAGTGGGAATGATGACGTCCTCGCCCGGACGCCAGTTCACCGGCGTGGCAACGGTGTGCTTGGCGTTCAGTTGCAGAGAATCGAGCAGACGCAGCACTTCATCGAAGTTGCGCCCGGCGCTCATCGGGTAGATCAGCATCGCCTTGACCTTTTTGTCCGGGCCGATAATGAACACCGAACGCACCGTGGCGTTGTCCACGGCAGTCCGAGCGCCGCCACTGGCATTCGGATGAATCATGTCGTAGAGCTTCGCCACCACCAGGTTCTCGTCGCCGATCATGGGATAGTTGACCGCATGTCCCTGGGTTTCTTCGATGTCTTTGGCCCAGGTCTTATGGTTACTGACAGGGTCGACGCTGAGCCCGACGATTTTGGTGTTGCGCTTATCGAACTCCGGCTTGAGCCCCGCCATGTAGCCGAGCTCAGTGGTGCACACCGGGGTGAAGTCCTTGGGATGCGAGAACAGAATCGCCCACTTGTCACCGATCCACTCATGGAAATGCAGCGGGCCTTCGGTGCTTTCAGCGGTAAAGTCCGGTGCTTCGTCGCCAATACGGATTGCCATGTTCGTTCTCCTTACTGTTGAGTCGTAGGGAAGTCGCCGGAACGCTGGCTGCTGTTCCGGCGGCATTCGGTGTCTGTGTTGAACCGTCAACGCGGATCAGTATAGGAGACGCTTGAGGACCCGGTAGTTAGCCGCGCGCCCGCCCTGCCCCCTTTGATGACCGGGCATTCAAGCCTGCGAACTGCGCTCGACCGACACCGCAAGTGCTGATGTCCTGGCCAGCCAGTAATAGAGCATGCCCGGCACCACCAGCCCGACGATCCAGGAAATATCGACACCGCCGAGCTGCGCGACCATTGGTCCGGAGTAGAAGTGAGTGTCGACAAAAGGCAGCTGGACCAACACACCGAGCACATACACGCTGATCCCCAACACATTCCAACGGCCATAACGCCCCGCCGGGTCGGACAACGCCGGGATGTCATAGCGCTCCTTGTTGATGAAGTAATAATCCACCAGATTGATCGCGCTCCACGGCGTGAAGAACGTCAGCAGAAAGAGGATGAAGTACTTGAACGTGCTCAGAAACGAGTACTGCCCCAGCAGCGCGAGCGTGGTGGACGCGCCGACAATCGCCAGCACAAACAGCATGCGTTTGCCGGCGGATATTTCGAAGCCACGACGAAAGCCACTGATAATGGTGGCCACGCACATGAAGCTGCCATAAGCGTTGAGGGTCGACACCGTGACCTTGCCAAACACCACGCTCAAATACAGCAGGGAGGCCATCACCCCGGTACTGCCCAACCCGACGATGGTGGCGACCTCATGTCCACGAAAATTTGCGCCCGCCAACGCAGCGGCGAATACCCCCAGCACCATGGAAGCCTGAGCACCCACCACCGTCCCCAGGCCGACGGCGGTGAACGTCTTCCAGGACGAGGTCTTGCTCGGCAGGTAGCGTGAGTAGTCGGCCACATAAGGGCCGAACGCGATCTGCCAGGATGCGGAAAGAGACACCGCCAGCAAGAAAGTACTCCAGCCGAAATGGCGGTTTTCCAGTAACAGACCGATGTCGTTGAGCGTCATCAACCGGGTAAACAGATACACGAAGGCGATGATGCCCAGCACGCTCGCCACCCTGCCCACCAGGTGGATGACCCGATAACCGAAGAGGGTCAGAAACGCGATGCAGGTGGCGAATATCAGGATGCCGGCGCTGTCGCTGACATGGACCAACTGAGCAATCGCCTGCCCCGACAGTACCGCGCCGGTGGCGCTGAAGCCGAGGTACATCAGGCACACCAGCACAATCGGAATCGCCGCCCCATAGACACCGAACTGCACGCGACTGGAGATCATCTGCGGCAGCCCGAGCTTCGGTCCTTGTGCAGCGTGCAGCGCCACCACCGCACCGCCGAGCAACTGACCGATCAGCAAACCAATGAGTGACCAGAACACATCGCCACCCAGCACCACGGCCAGCGCGCCGGTCACAATCGCTGTGATCTGCAGATTGGCGCCGAGCCACAGGGTGAACTGGCTGTAGAGGCTGCCATGGCGCTCGGCCTCGGGAATGTAATCGATCGAACGTGTCTCGATCAGGGGACTTCGCTGCTGTGTATCGCTGACCTTGGTCATTTTTTTGTTCTCTTCTAATGGAGTAGACGCGTGCTTTTATTTTTGTTGTTCAGTAACGGCTACTTGAGTCGCCCGTTGTTCAAAACCAACGAACGGCGCCTTGGCCCATACGACCTTGCCGCCGACCACCGTCAGCAGCACGTCATTGCGGGCCAGTTCATCCTCGGGCACCTGCATGAAGTTCTTGTCCAGAACGATCACGTCAGCAAACTTACCCACTTCTATCGAGCCAACGACCGAGTCTAGTCGCAACTGCTCGGCAGCGTTCATCGTGATGCTTTTCAACACATCAGCGCGCGACAACGCCGGGGCAGCATTCAACCTGCCTGCATATTTTGGACCATAGCTGTGCGGGTTAAGCGGATCGCCTGAGCGAGTGACCCCAATCTTCAGCGCAAGGAATTCGTCGAGCGGGTCGACGGGCCAGTCGCTGCCATACGCCACCCGGCCACCGGCACGGCTGATACTGCCCGATGGCTCCATGCGGGCGAAGCGATCGACTCCCAGATGTTCGCTGGTGCCGTCGACCGTGGACGGCGCCTGCTGGGCCCACTGGAAGGACATGTTGGCAGTCACGTCGAGCGCCTTGAAGCGCCCATAGTCGGCGGGGTCCACCGACTCGGCGTGAGTAATGGTCGGACGAAAGCCATTGCCCGGCAGTTGCCGGCGCACGTATTCGATACCGTTCAACGAGTCACGCACTGCTCGGTCTCCGGTGGCGTGAAGGTGCGGATCGAGGCCGGCCTGGACCGCCTTCAGCAGCAGCGGATTGAGTACTTGCGCAGGAAAATACAGCTCGCCGACGTTGTTGCCTGATGTCCACTTGGGCGCGGCATCGGTGCCGGTATTGCGCAGGTACGGGGTCAACATCGCCCCGGTGTCCGCTGGCGCGTTGATGATGCCGTCCATGAACAATTTGACGTGGCGCATGCTCACCCCCGGCGCGACTTTGGCTTCGCCCTGATCGTAGGTGTTGGCCAATGCCTTGGCCTCGGCAATGGTCTTCGCCGGGTCTGCCGCGGCGGCGGCAGGGTCGAGTTTGATTGCCAGCAAGGCCCGTGCGGTCAACTCGCCCGACTGCTGCAAGGTGGTGAACGCTTTGCCATTTTCCGGCCCCGACAAGGCATCGAAGAAACTGGTAATGCCTTGCCGGCGCATGGCATCGAGCGCTGCGCGGGTCTGGTTGAGCTTCTCGGCGTCGGTGGCTGGCGGCACCACGGCGGCCATGGCATCGGCGGCACCGTCTTCGCAGATCCCGGTCGGGTTGCCGGCGCTGTCACGCACGTACTTGCCATCCCCCGGATTGGTCGTGTGCCTGTTGATGCCAGCGACCGCCAGGCCGCGGGAGTTTGTCAGCACGGAGTGGAAATCGGTGGAGCGGACCTGGATCGGGCGAGTGGTCTTGAGCGCGTCCAGCGTTGATTTGTCGGGATCGCCGTCAAGCCCGGTCATGCCCATGCGGTCCCAGCTGCCCACTTCAAGCCAGACATCCGGGCCTTTGTCCTTGTCGGCATCCAGACATGCCTGAATGGTTTGCTGGAAAACCTTACGGGTCATCGTCTGGTATTTCAGGTCGCACAAGGTCATGGCGCGACCGCCGTCCCCCGGGTGCATGTGTGCATCGACGAAGCCGGGCATCAACATGCGTCCCGCCAGATCAATCAGTTGTGTCTGCGTGCCGATGTACGCGGCAACCCCTTCATCGCTGCCCACGTAAACGATCTTCCCACCCGTGACGGCAATCGCCTGCTGCACGGAGTTCTTGCCATCGACGGTGTAGACATAGCCGTTACGCATCACCATGTCAGCCGGTGTCGAACCGTGTGTCTGACACCCCACCAGCGCCATGCAAGAAAATGCCGTTGTCGTCGCAACGGCCATAAACAACCGGGAAAGTTTCAACTGCCTCACCTCTGTTTTTATAGTTCTGGAAGTGGCCCGAACGAACTGCCGCAAGCCCCTGATATGCAGGGCACACGATATAGAGCGCAGCGGTTGGATGGACCTCTGCAAATGAGGAGGGTGAGGCAACTTGACCGCACCTAATCGCGACGCGCTGCATCCGCAAACGAGGTCGGCGAACGCAGCACGGAACCCAGCTCCACCTTGCTCTTCACGCCGAGCTGCAGGTAGCAGTTGCGCAGGTAGGTGCGCACCGTCGCGGGACTCAAGGCAAGGATTTTGGCAATCTCCTTGTAGGAATGACCGGCGGCGAACAGCATCGCTGCCGTCCGCTCGCGAGGCGCAAGCACCGCTCCCCGCGACTGAGCTTCGAGTGACAGGATGACGTGCTCGGCGTTAGGGCTCAGTGTCAGTGCACAGCGGCCCAGGCGCATCACGCAGGGTGCCTTTGGCAGTTGCGCGATCACCTGCGCGGGAAGCATTGAACCGCCCCACCCTGGCAACTCACGCTCAATCGCTGCGCACAGCGTGGCCCCCACGTACAGCAGGCTGCCGTCCATGCGCGCGACGCCAAAGTCAGACGCCCCGTTGCCCGTATCGAAGCGGATCATGTCCTGCACCTGAAATCGCCAGAGCTGCAACAGATGGTCGCAGAATGCCGAAAACAGCTCCGCCTCACTGTCGTTGAACGCCGGAGCTTCAATGCCTCGGTAGAGACAGACGAAGAACATCAAGCCGCTTTCGGGTAACTCGAAAGTGATGCACATCAGGTGGTAGAGGGCGTGGCGCCGAGCGAACGCGTCCACTTCTACATCGGGGTCGGTGAACCCGCTGTCACGCACGACCTCACCGGGTCGGCTCAGGGTGTCATGGGAAAATCTGTCGCTGCCCGCACTCTTGTGCCATTCGGCGGCAAACGACTCGGGCAGATTGATTCGCCCGTGCATCCAGCTTCTGGGCGGAGCATCAACGTCCGACGCGGACATCTCACCCCACCAGGCGGAAGCGAAGGGCAGCAGTTCACGGAATGCCTGCAGGCCTTCGGCGATGAACCCGGATGCACCGCGATCCCGAGCAAGGCGACCAAGGTGCAACACGCAATGATTGAATGCTCTCAGCGTTGCCATCGACATCTTGGCGCCGACCTCATCACCCTCCTCCATCGTACTGATCTCACTCGCTGCATGGCCTGTCATTTTGACCATGCCATAGGCGCGGTAATGGCGTCCAGCTCCTGGCTCGCTCGCCACAAATCTCGCAGGAAGCGTAAAGTCACGTTCATTCTCAAGGAGTAAAACATGACTGATCCGTCGCCCCCGCCATCACGGGAAATTTATCTCTCGCAGACATCCGACCGGGATTTGTTCAATCGCATCGCCAGTGAATTGGCACGAGGGCTGGGCGGAACCTGGACGGCACAGATCAATGGGTTGGACCAGCGTTATTGGGATCTGGCCGTCGAGGGGCAGACGATTACGCTGCATCTGGAACACTACCTGGGGATCATGCTGCTGGTGGGGGACGCGGATCCGGACTGGATTGCGTCGGAGCGTTTTCAGGCGGTGGTACGGCGGCTACAAGCGGATTGAACAAAGAACGGGCGCCATGATCGGCACCCGTTTTATTTGAAGCGAGAGGGAAATACATCCAGTAACCACCGATGCTTTCAGATATTAATTTCGCTGGCCCGCACGACATCGATCCGCGCCACGGAACCGGTCAGATGCGCCAGATCCTTGTTGTGTTCGGTGATGATGTCTTCGGCGCTCATCGTGCCATTGTCGATCGTGGAATGAGCATCGGACGCCAGCACCACGTCGTAGCCTCGCGATAATGCCTCGCGGACCGTGGCGTTGACGCAGTAATCGGTTTGCAGGCCGCAGATAATCAGGCGGTCGACGTCCAGCTCTTGCAGATGTTCATGCAGGTGGGTCTGGTAGAACGAATCCGGAGTGGTTTTGCGCACGCGCAGGTCTTTGGGTGACGTCTTCAGGCCGTCGGCCAGTTGCCAGCCTTCGGCGCCGTATTGCAGCAGGTCGCCCTCTTCTTCGTGCTGGATCAGGATGACCGGAATATTGGCGGCTCGGGCTTTGGTGCTGAGGCCGTTGATGGTTTCGATGACGCGCTGGATGTCGAAGCATTCATACTCGCCGGTGCACAGCGCGCGTTGGACATCGATGATCAGGAGTGCGGTGCTCATGGCTTCCTTCCTTAGACAGGTCGCTGGAACGATGGATTTCAACTCCCTTCTAGCCTATGTAGCCGGTGTAGCAGCTGTCGAGCTTGCGAGGCTGCGTTCGAGCGCGTAGCGCTCGCCATATCAGCGAATGCGGTTTGCCCGAATGAACGTGGCTAACCGACTTTACGACTGCTACGCAGCCTCGCGGGCTCGGCAGCTGCTACCCGGGATCGAGGCCACCCAGGGAGTCGGGGTGGCCGATGATCGCCTGTTTCAGTAACCGAGCGACAGCCCGGTATTGCGCCGTGGATCGTTCGCCCCATAGAAGCGGTTCTTGCCCACAGGTTTGCCTTCCAGCGAAGGCGCACCTACCAGAATAGCTGCAATATGGTTGGGGTCCTGCGGGCCGGCAAACTTGTGCCCCCAACTTTCGAGCATCTTCTTGGTGTCCGGACTGGTGGCGAAGTTCTCCAGGTTGGTTTCCTCCGGCAGCCATTGCTGGTGGAAACGCGGCGCATCCACCGCTTCCTGGATGTTCATGCCGTAGTCGATCACGTTGAGGATGGTCAGCAAGGTTGCGGTGATGATGCGACTGCCACCGGGGGTGCCAACGACCATGACGACTTTGCCATCCTTGGTGACGATGGTCGGGCTCATGGACGACAGCGGTGCCTTGCCAGGGGCGATGGCATTCGCTTCGCCCTGCACCAGGCCGTACATGTTAGGCACGCCGATTTTCGAGGTGAAGTCGTCCATTTCGTCATTAAGGATGACCCCGGTTTTGCTCGCCATCACGCCGGCACCGAACCAGTCGTTGAGGGTGTAGGTCACCGACACCGCGTTGCCCCATTTGTCGACGATCGAGTAATGGGTGGTGTTGCTGCCTTCGTGAGGCGCTACGCCGGGTTTGAGTTCGCGGGACACGCCGGCCTTTTGCGGATCGATGGCAGCGCGGATTTTGGTCGCGTAGTTTTTATCCAGCAAATGGGCGATCGGATTTTTCACGAAGTCCGGGTCGCCGAGGTAGCTGTTGCGGTCCACATACGCGTGGCGCATCGCTTCGATCTGGTAGTGCATGGCCTGCGCCGAGCGGTAGCCGAGGTCTTTCATCGGGTAGCCGTCGAGGATGTTCATGATCTCGCAGATCACCACCCCGCCGGAGCTTGGCGGCGGCGCCGAGACCACGTGGTAGCCGCGGTAGTCGCACTCAATGGGTGCCAGTTCGCGGGTCTGGTATTTGTCGAGGTCGGCCTGGGTAATGATGCCCTTGTTGGCCTGACTGGAGGTGACGATGGCGTCGGCCACCCAGCCTTTATAGAAACCGTCGGCGCCCTTTTCGGAAATTTCCCGCAGGGTTTTGCTCAGGTCTTTTTGTACGAGTTTCTGGCCGACCTGCATCGGCTCGCCATTGCTCAGGAAGATCGAGCCCGAGTCGCGCATGTCTTTCTTGAAGACGTCTGTGGCGTACTCCAGCAAATCGACATCGCCCTGCTCCAGCACAAAACCGTCTTCGGCAAGCTTGATCGCCGGGGCGATCACTTCCTTGCGGGGTTTGGTGCCGAATTTCTTCAGCGCCAGCTCCATGCCAGACACAGTGCCCGGCACGCCGACGGCCAAGTGGCCGCGGGTGCTGAGATCAGGGATGACGTTGCCCTGCTTGTCGAGGTACATGTCGGCCGTGGCGGCCAGCGGCGCTTTTTCACGGAAGTCGAGGAAGGTCTTGCGCCCGTCCGCCAATTGAATCGTCATGAAACCGCCGCCGCCCAGGTTGCCTGCAGCGGGGTACACCACCGCCAGCGCATAACCCACCGCAACCGCTGCATCGACGGCGTTGCCGCCATTCTTGAGGACATCGACGCCGACGTGGCTGGCCAGATGCTGGGCGGTGACGACCATGCCGTTTTCGGCCGCGACCGGGGCGACGGAGGCCGCATGAGCCATCAGGCAGCTCAGCGCCAATGAGGTCGCCATGAGCGATTTGGCAAAAGGTTCAAACTTCATGGGTCGGTCTCTTTTTTGTTTTTAGGCTCTGTGGAAAAACAGAGGGAACGGTTCAAAAGCACTTGGCAAGTATGGCTGCAATTGCGTATTGCGCCTCCCCGGCGAGGCAGTATGCTGGGCCCCTGTTCAGCACGTGTGCGGAGTCCGCCGGCATGACCTACACCTTCACCACCCTGGCGTCGCCGGTCGGCGAGTTGAAACTGGTCGCGAAAGGCACCCGTCTGGCGGCCATCCTCTGGGAAAACGACAAACCCGGCCGGGTAAGACTGGGGCCGATGAGTGAAGCGGCGGACAACCCGATCCTGATACGCGCCGCACAACAGTTGCGGGAATACTTTGCCGGCACGCGTAATCATTTCGAGCTGGAACTGGACTTTGCCGGGACGGATTTTCAGAAGCAGGTGTGGCAGGCGTTGCTGACGATTCCGTTTGGCGAGACGCGCAGCTATAGCGAAATAGCCCGACAGATCGGAAATCCCAGCGCGGTTCGGGCGGTGGGTGCGGCCAACGGCAAAAATCCAATATCGATCGTCGCGCCGTGTCATCGGGTGATCGGGGCGTCGGGGAAATTGACGGGGTTTGCCGGGGGGCTTGAGGCGAAAGAGCGGTTGCTGACGCTGGAGGGCTGTGAATGGTCGGGGGCCGGCAGGATGGGTGATTTGTTTTGATTATCGATAACCACGAGCCTGCACGTTGAACAACTGCGCATAACGCCCACCCGCCGCGACCAGGCTGTCGTGATCACCCCGCTCAAGGATCGACCCCTGGTCCAGCACGATGATGTGGTCGGCATTGCGCACACTGGAGAAGCGGTGAGAAATCAGCAACGTCATGCGCCCTTCAGTGTGTTGGCTGAAATGCTCGAACACCGCAGCCTCCGCTGCCGGATCCAGGGCCGAGGTCGGTTCGTCCAGGATCAGGATATCGGCGTCGCGGCGCATGTAGGCGCGAGACAAGGCGATCTTTTGCCATTGCCCACCGGACAGTTCCTGTCCACCGGCAAACCACCGCCCCAATTGCGTGGCGTAACCACGATCCAGACGCTCGATGAAGGACGCAGCCATACCCTCGGCGGCCGCTTGCTGCCAACGGGTTTCATCGTTGAACGCCAGGGTGTCGCCCACACCAATGTTCTCGCCGACGGAGAACTGGTAGCGAATGTAGTCCTGGAAGATCACGCCGATGCGCCGTCTCAGCGCCTCTTCTTCCCAAGCCTGCAAATCACTGCCATCTAACAGAATGCGGCCCTGATCAGGGCGATACAGCCGAGTCAGCAACTTGATCAGCGTGGTTTTGCCCGAGCCGTTTTCCCCCACCAGCGCAACACTGTGTCCGGGCAACAGATGCAGATCGATGCCCTGCAAAGCAGCGCGGCTCGCCCCCGGATAACGGAAACCGACACTCTCGAAACGCAACCCATCGCCGGGCACCGCACCCACTGTAAGGCTTCCGGCATCGGCCACCACCGGTTCGGCCAGATACTCATAGAGGCTCGACAGGTAAAGACCATCCTCATAGAGACCGCTGATCGCGCTCAAGCTGCTGCTCACCGCCGTCTGCCCTTGCTTGAACAGCACCAGGTACATGGTCATTTGCCCGAGGCTGATGCTGCCGTGAACGGTATCGACCACGACCCACGCATAAGCCAGATAAAACGCCGCGGTGCCCAGCAGTCCCAGCACAAATCCCCAGCCATCGCGACGCAATGTCAGGCGCCGGTCTTCGGCGTAGAGACGAGCAAACGTGTCCCGATAACGCTGCAACAACAGCGGCGCGAAGCCGAACAGCTTCACCTCTTTGATGTAGCCCTCATGGGAGAGCAGTGTCTCGATGTAGTTCTGCTGCCGACTCTCCGGCGCCCGGCGCGTGAACAGCCGAAAGGCATCCCCAGAAAAGTGCGCTTCGGCAAAGAACACCGGCAACGCCCCGACCACCAGCAGTACCAGCGCCCAGGGCGAAAAATGCACCAGCAACACGCCAAAGCTGATCAACACGATCAGGTTCTGGATCAGCCCCAGCGACTTCATCACCAGCGCCAATGGCCGGGTCGATGCCTCGCGCCGCACCCGAACCAGCTTGTCGTAGAACTCGGAGTTCTCGAACTGCACCAACGATAACGTCTGGGCCTTCTCCAGAATCATCGTGTTGACCTTCTGCCCCAACTGCACCCGCAACAGCGACTGCTGCACCGACAGCGCACGCTGCGTCCCGGACAGCAACGCAAGCACGCCCGCTTCAAACAGCACATAGCGCACGACCGGCCACAACGGTGCGCTGCCCTGTTGCGCGTGCAACTGCATCGCGGTCACTACCGCGTCGACAATCCGCTGCCCCAACCAGGCTGCCAGTGCCGGCAGCACACCAGCGATCAGCGTCGCCAGCACCAACCCCAGAAACAGCCCGCGGGACGTACCCCAGACCAACAACAAGGCACGCCTCGCCTGATCGAGCAAAGAGGCGAAACGGGTAAGGACAGGCATGGGCGATGGACTCGGTGGCGGATGTAAAGGGGCGCTGCAGGTCATACTGTATGGGGAATGAGCGACGCCCGCTTTACGTGGATATGAGGCGATAAGCCTCGCCTCGCCCATAGGAAAAACATCTAAAAAAGTATCGTCGCTCACCACGTTTTAGCGCTTTGCTATGAGGAGTCAATGCCTATCGGGATTGGAAGACGAACCTGAACGTCCAACCAATGTGCCCCACTCCATCACCGGAAGCAGAACATGAAAATCAACCCCTACCTGATCTTCAACGGCGACTGCCAGGATGCCTTCAACTTCTACGCCAAAAGCCTGCCTGGCAAGATCGAAGTCATGATGACCTTCGGCGAAACTCCGGCTCGCGACCATGTGCCAGCGGACTGCCACAACCTGATCATTCATACGCGCCTGTTGGTCGGGGATCAGTCGATCATGGGGTCGGATACCACACCCGATCGCCCTAGCGCCGGCATGAGTGGCTGTTCGGTGTCGTTGAATGTCGACAGTGTCGTTGAGGCAGAGCGAGTGTTTGCGGCATTGGCGCAAGGCGGGAGTATTCAGATGCCATTGGAGACGACGTTCTGGGCGGCACGCTTCGGGATGCTGGTCGATCGATTTGGCGTGTCATGGATGATTAATTGCGAAAAAGACCAATGAACGGATCTCCCGCTTAGACTAATACTTTAGTATAATGGCCATTTAACATCAATCTTGGCTTTTTGTATTCAATCACTAGACGGAATAACTACACTGTTCACAAAATCAGCTCTTGACATAAAATATTACAAATATAATGTAAAAGGAGTCAATTAATATACCCCCCGCTCGAATTTGCCCTAAAAAGAGGCGACAGTTGAACTGGCGCCTTTCGAGCGCGCACCCAAACTGCCATAGAACACCGTGGAATATCCTTATAAATCAACTCCAGAAATCAAAAATGCGGACTTCCGCACAATTTATACGCAAGACTTCTCTGTGATGCCTCGTTCTGTAGCCCGATCCGCGGATCAGCCACGCTTCAGTGTTGATCATAGAAAAGTCAACCTAGAGGGCCTAGTCCGACGCAAAGGCGCTCACCAACTAAATCGGATATCAAAAAATCAAATTGGCTAAAGCCTCCTCAGTTGGCTATGTCATTGATTCAACTGAAACTACTGGCAATGGAATGGCACCTGCTGACAAGCTCAAAATGTTATAAAAAGTCAGATAATTTCAGTATTTTGTGTATTAAGATTGCAACGCCAGCACATATGAGTAATTTGCACGATGAGTACTGAGAGCAAGATCGAAAATAGCCAGAGGGGTATTCTCGCTATTGGGCGCACTTGGCGCTCGGCAGAGAAACTTCGACAGTTATTTGCACCCAATCTCACGCATATATATACATTAGATTACACAAACCCATTAAACCCAGATAGCGAAACTCAAGCCCACGATGCCGTACTAATCGACATTGAAAGCCCTTCTATACTTAATGACTGCCTGGCGCTCATCAAGAAATTACGTACGAGCCCAACAGAACGGTCCATTATCGTTGCAATCAATTTTCGCGCTCCGCAAACCAAAATTGAATGTTACCTGGCCGGTGCAGATCATTGTATCAATGTACCTAACGACCAGGATGAAAAAGCCAGGTTAATTTCAGAGTTACTCGAAACACCTGAATGGCAGCCCGCCATTAAGTTGACCCTGGACCAAACATGCCTGCACTTATACAACGATGAGTTCAAACTGGATCTGGCTTATCAGGAAATGAAAGCCCTGGATGCGCTTATCAATGCAGAAGGTAATATCCTGCACCATGATTCCATGGCCGAATCCATGGGTTTGAATATCAAGCTCTATGACTCACGTGTTCTGGAGAAATCCATAAGCCGACTTCGAAACAAAATCAAAAAGCACTTCGGCATTAACATTATTCATAGTGTTCGCGGTTATGGCTATCGATTGCTTCGAGGAGTCGTTTCAGTAAAGCAAGCAAACTTTCATTCTTAAAGGGACTAAACGATGGAGTCCAGCAGGCAATATACCGTGCAAGATAACTTCGCAATGGTTTTCTTCAGGCAATCAATTCTCAAGCGAAACGATGAATTGTTCGGCAGTGAGATTTATGCCAAAGCGACCAAACAACAGACACCTCTGAACAAGGGGTATCAGCCATTGCATCCCGATCACCCGCTGGCGATTTATCGTGAAGTACTGATGCGGATCCAATTAAATGCCCTTTCACAGATCGAGGCCACGTCGTCCCCATCCGTACAGACACCCAATAAATTGTTCGTGACCATGAACCAATCCGCGTTATTGGATAAAGCGTTCATCCGAGAACTGAACGACGCTCAAACGACACTCAAGAAGCATGAACAACAGTTAATCCCCAGCATTAACGGCAGTTCGCTCCTTTCGTTCAATCTCAAAGAAAAAAGAACCATTATCAATCACATTCATTTATTGAAGGACAACGGGATCGAGATCGCTTTCGATGGCTATGACTTAAGCGATGACAGCGCTGAAAAACTGATCAGCCCGAAGCTGTTTGATTACATAAAAGTGGACCTGACCCGGTCCAATTTCGACATCATGGTCGATAACAGTCAGGACTTTTTCAACAGGTCTTACGACTGTCTGAGCAGCATGATCCATGACAGCAAGATCAGATTCATTGCGGACCGGGTCGAGCACAAAGCACTGCACACACTGGCCCGCAGCATGCCTTTCGATTTTTTCCAGGGGAGGTACTACTCGCCTACCGAGGTTATTTAAGCTTAAAAAATTTCACCAAACTAGGAAGGAGCCTTATTGTGAATACGCCAAACAACAGCTTTCTAATTTTCACCCGAGATCAACTGGCACGACAAGCTATAGAATCGCTTCTCGCACAACGCCTGCATCTATCTTTTGAAATCGAATCTGGCAAACTCAGCAGCGAACGCATCCGAAAGAGTCGATTCACGCACATCCTGCTCGACCAGGCCGATATATCGCTGAGCGATGTCAGCTTTATCCGCAAAAATCAAAAAGATGCGGAAATCATACTCATTACTCCCAACTCGGAGCATTCAGAACTTCATCACTTCTCGCACTTCGGGGTTGATGGCTTTCTCAAGAAACCGGTGGCAGACGAAGAGTTCATCTCTGCAGTCAGCCGGATTAAAGAGTCGCAGGGTAACCCCGACATCTGGTGGTTTAATGCCGACGACAGAACATTAATCAAGGAAGATATAACCATCCCATTGACCGGCACCGAATCGTTAATGCTCACCCAACTGGTCATCAGTGATCGACGGGTACTCAGCAAGAACGATCTTATTCTACGCATCGATAAAGACCCGGAGAATTACAGCGGCCTTGAAATGTGCTTGAGCCGACTGCAGAAAAAATTCAAGACTGCCGCCAACGGGGAACGCCTGATTCGCTCGGTCAGAAACCGTGGTTATTGCCTGGCACAAAGGATCAGAATCGCATACTGAGAGAGATCGCAAAAACAATAATAATAAATGCGATTTTCCGACCCGCCCGATACCGCTTGACTGCCTAACCACCTCACCTCGTACTTCCCGCCGCCTGTCCCTCGCACATATTTCTCTCCATAGTTCCTGCCCATCTCCCTCCCCATGGCATGGCGGGCAAGCGCTTATCGGAATGCTGCAATTTTATAGACGATTTAGTGATGCCCTCCAAATAAAAGAGCACGACCTTTTATAACAGGGGCGCTGGAAGTGGCACCCGTTATAATTCGTCAGACACCCACAAAGATTAAGGTACTAGTATAAAAACCGGACACTGAGACAACCGTATCAGCTGACTTGAAAACAACATTCGGATGGCCAGCCATAGCCCGCGTTATTCCCTTCCAATAATAAAAATAATCTCTGACCGAACTGCGCTCGCTCAGCCTTTGCGCGCGGCTGCCATTTATTAACCGTCGACTGATACACAACGTGGCGCACGCCCGAGGGACACCGCGATGGTACATAATCGTATTAATCGAAACAGCATATCCAAAGGACTGACCTTCTGGGGGCAATGGATAATTGCCATCACTTCGGTCAATGCGTTGTTATTTGCTCTGGCGTTGTACCAGACAGGAGAAATCGAAGCTCATTATCGTGTGCTTGCCGTGCTGACTTTCCTGGGCTCGGTCCCTTCTTACTCCCTGCTGCTGGTCTATCACAAGCAACATGGATACCTCTCCGGCCTGGGTCGACTGCTGCTGGGGTGGCTGCTGCTGCTGGCCGGGATGACCAGCATTGGCTTTCTCAGCAAGACCAGCGAATTGTTCTCCCGGGAAATCATCATGGTCTGGGCTGTGGCAGGTTATTGCGTGCAGGCCTTGCTGTACCTGCCTCTGCATAGTTTTTCCAGGCACTACCACCGGCAATTGCACAGCCAAAACAACACCCTGATCATCGGCACCGACCAACTGGCGGTGAATCTGGCAGACAAACTGGCCAAAACCGAGTATCCGCCGCTGGTCGGCCTGATCAGCTCAAGACCCAATGAGTTGTCGACCAACATCAATACCCACCGGATCGTGGGCCAGTTGCAGGAGCTACGCGAGCTGATCCGGGTGCATGATGTCCGGCGGTTGTACATCGCGCTGCCCTTGAGCGAAGCCAAACAGGTCGAAGCGCTGTACATCGACCTTCTCGACTCGAATGTCGATGTGGTCTGGGTTCCCGACCTGGGCAGCATGACGTTGCTCAATCATTCCGTCAGCGAGCTGGATGGCCTGCCCGCTATTCACCTCAATGAAAGCCCGCTGACCAGTTACCCGACAGCGGCGCTCAGCAAGACCCTGCTGGACAGAGGTCTCGCCGCCCTGGCGCTGATCGCCTTCAGTCCACTGCTGCTGGTGATCGCCGTCGCAGTGAAGATCTCCTCCCCGGGGCCGATCATTTTCAAACAGGAACGGCACGGCTGGAATGGCAAGATCATCAAGGTCTGGAAGTTCCGCTCCATGCGCCTGCACGACGACCATCAAGTCCGCCAGGCCGGCCGTGAAGACCCACGTATTACCCCTGTTGGCCGTTTCATTCGACGCACGTCCATCGATGAACTGCCGCAGTTCTTCAACGTACTGCAAGGCCATATGGCGCTGGTCGGACCGCGGCCGCATGCGATTGCCCACAACGACTACTACACCGGCAAGATCCAGGCCTACATGGCCCGCCATCGAATCAAACCGGGCATCACAGGGCTGGCCCAGATCAGTGGCTGCCGTGGCGAAACCGAGACCCTCGACAAGATGCAAAAGCGCGTGGAGATCGACCTCAACTACATCAACAACTGGTCGTTGTGGCTCGACATCAAGATCCTGATCAAGACGCCCTTTACGCTCTTTTCAAAGGACATCTATTAATCGCTGCGATTCGCCCCCCCCGCCTGTTCTTCAGCTTGTGGCTAACTGAGCCGCAGTCCGGGCAGTCAGATCTCTGACTGCCCGGAGCCTCTCTCCCCGCCTCACCCCATTCGCCCTCTGTTTTTTAGTAGCTACCGACGGCTGCGTTCGCCCGTAGCAGCTGTCGAGCCTGCGAGGCTGCGTTCGTCTGCGCAGCAGTCGTCAAACCAGAACTTGCGGTGCATCAGGCAAACCACGTCAGCCGGATTCACGACTGCTGCGCAGCCGAACGCAGCCTCGCAGGCTCGGCAGCTGCTACAGATTGCATTACGGAACATATGCCGGATGGAGTGGCAAAAGAGGTGTTGCTGGAGAGGGGATATAGCGAGGGTCAACGGTTACAACATACCGACAAACTGCCAGGTGCCTAACGCCTTTTCAACGTACCCAGTACCTTGAAATCAATAACCCCATCAACACGCCGATACTATTTGCCAGCATGTCGTAGGGCGAAGCCGTGCGCAGCGGCATCAAACCTTGCGCGAGCTCAATGAGTACGCCGATGAGCAAACACCCCAAGGCTGTCCAGACAAACTTCACATTGGGGAAAGCCAGACGGCAACTGCATGCAAACACCAGAAAGCCGATCCAGTGCTGCGTTCGACTGCGCAGCAGTCGTCCAGCCAGAACTTGCGGTGTATCAGGCAGATCGCGTCAGCCGGATTCACGACTGCTGCGCAGCCGAACGCAGCCTCGCAGGCTCGGCAGCTGCTACAGATTGCATTACGGAACATATGCCGGATGGAGTGGCAAGAGAGGTGTTGCTGGAGGGGGATATAGCGAGGATCAACGGTTACAACATGCCGACGAACTGCCTGGTGTCTAACGCCTTTTCAACGTACCCAGTACCTTGAAATCAATAACCCCATCAACACGCCGATACTATTTGCCAGCATGTCGTAGGGCGAAGCCGTGCGCAGCGGCATCAAACCTTGCGCGAGTTCAATGAGTACGCCGATGAGCAAACACCCCAAGGCTGTCCAGACAAACTTCACATTGGGGAAAGCCAGACGGCAACTGCATGCAAACACCAGAAAGCCGATCCAGTGATGGATCTTGTCCTCTTCGGCGAACAGTTCCGGGATCGGCTGCGAGCGCAATCCCGCGAACAGCAGAATCGCCGTCACCATGGCAAAGGCCAGGCACCGGAGCCAGAATGGCAACTCGATCAAGCCTTTGAGCCACGTGATCATTCAGTAATTTTCTCGAAGTTGTTGTAGAACAAGCTGCTGTCACGCCCGTCGGTCATGGTCTGCAATGAGTAGGCACGGTTCAGGCGCGCACCACCATCGCGAGTCAGTGGCGCCCAAATGATGTTGGCGCGGCGCATGGTCGAGGTACTCATCAACTCGTCGAACGGGATGGAAATGTAGATGCCTTTGTCAAAGCTGCCCTCGCCATATTCCGCCTTCGACGCAGTGGTCAGGGTGACCCAGCCGCCAAACTTCACGCCGTTCTTGAACTCCCGCGACAAGTCGACAGTGGTGCCCCAGTCCCGTGCCAGGTAACGCCCGACGCTGACCGCTGCAAGCATGTCATTGGGCAATTCAGTATAGCTGGTGACATGACCCGTTATGGTCTGGTAATCGCGCAGGCCAAAGCCCTGATCAAAATCCCGCTGGCGCACAAAATTCAGATCGGCGCCCAATGACCAGCGTTTCCCCGTGGGTCGATACAGCACTTCGCTGCCGACCCCGGCATACATGGATTCCAGATAGCCGCCATAGACCATGCCATACCAGTCCCGATCCAGCTGCGCCGCGTGGTTGAACTGAAACGTCGGCATCGTCACATCGGAGGTGGTCAGGTATTGACGCAAATCGGTGCGCACTCGCGGCAACCCGCTCGGTGCGTCATAGGTGAACTTGTCGTAGTTGTTCAGCAGGTTGGCGCTGAGCAAGCCGCTCCACCAGGTGTTGCGGGTGAAACGGTACTCCGCGTCGGCATCGGCGGTGAACTGATAGAGCAAGCCGTCGGGGCCGCCGATGTTCTGTTTGTAGCCCAGGCCCAAACCATAGCTGAACGGCTCCAGCGCCTGGGTATAGAGCGTGGTTTCCCGGTGTGCAGTCGCCGGATTGACCTCGGTCGTACGGTGCAGATCCTTCAGCGGCTGGTCGTTGTTCACCACCGCGCGGAAGGTTTCTCGCGGCACGCTGGTTTCTTCGATAGACATGTCATAACGCTGATTCACCAGGGTGAACCAGTCGATGTCCTGATTGACGCTGTTATCGAGAATCCGGCTGGCCCGCCCGACAGCCTTGGCCGAATAAAAATAGCGAGACTGCTCGCCATACACCATCAGCTCCGAACCGCGCTGGGTAATGCGTTTGACCTTATAGCCAGCATTTTGCTGTAACCGATTGGAGACATCGGCCCAGTTGACCTGGTCGGCCGGAGTCGACGGTGCCTGCGCCGGCAGCGGCTCGGCGGGAGGATCATAGGTCTTGACCGGTGCCTTGCGGCTGACAAAGTTGGTGTGCAGGGTGATGCCAAACATCGCCGTATTGCCACGCTCCCAACCAGCGCTCAGGTCGACGCTGTCGGCCAGCTTGTAGACCACACCGACGTTGATCGGCAGGTCTTGCTTGAGCGGGTTGTCCAGTGGCTCGTTCTTGTAATCGTTGCCCTCGTACTCGATCTTCAGGCTCAGTGGTTCCCAAGGCGTTTGATAGGCAATCCCGCCAAACAACGAAGGGTGGCCCCTGAAGTACGCGTTGGTGTTCACGTCCCCTGCCCTGGCCACAGCCGCCGTGCTCTGCGGCCGGTCGTTGAATTGGCTGCCCAATACCGACAGCGGGTTACTGAAATCCCCACGATTACCCAGATAACCCCAGGCAATGCCGAGGCTGAAATCCAGGTCGCCATAACGCTTGTTGGCGACGAAATACTCGCTGGAAAACAGCCCGGTACCGCCAATGTCCCGGGCGCCGATAGCGACCTGGGGCGCCCAGTGAGTTTCTTCCCAAAGCCGCGCTTTCAAGTCGATGGCCTTGTCTTTAAAGCTCTGGTCGCCGCTCAATTGCTCCGTGCCGTACTTACGGTTGGTGATCGCGGTGTAACGAAACGACCCTTCCAGCCAATCGAGTGGCTGCAAGGAAAAACTGTAGCGCGAATAAGGGTCGGTACGACTGGCCGTGACGCTCAACTCCCCCGCCGGGGCCATGCGCGCGGTGGGGGTCTGTAACAGACCGACGCCACCAAAATCACTCTGGGTGTAGCGCGATTCACCGTGAGCCAATCCGCAGGGCAGGAGCAACGCAGCAGCAAAACGTAACTTCAACGGGCACTTCAAGGGGCCACCTCAGCCAGCGGTTGAGTGGCGAGAAACTCGGCCAGTTGTTGATTGAGCTCAGGGGTCGGCGTCTCGAGATCGTCGCTCCTGATCGGCACCAGGATCTTGCTGCCGGGCGCCACCACGACGCCGCCCTCACGATTCCACGCCGCCACGCCCAGGCGCCGTACCTGGCCGTCAGGCTGGATCAGCCACAGATAGTCGCCCTCGGCGTCGCCAAGAATGGCGCAGTCACGGGCATAGGCACGCACTTCCTGCAGGGCTCGGTAAGGCACCTGACAAGGCTGCGCGACCGCCCCGAAAACCTCCACGGTGGACGGCCGCTGGGGGTAAATCAGATGGTCGCCATCATCCAGCAGCGCGTTGCGGGCGAACCCCGTTTCCACAGCGATCGGATCGAGCACCGCGACCTGACGTCCGGTGACCGGCAGTTGCGCGACCTGCTCATATAGGCGCGCGCTCAATTCTGCTCGCGTGTTTTTGCCATCGAGCAAGGCCCCTCGTTGCAGCAGTTTCAGATCGAACAGAACACCTGCCTTCAAGCGCGTCTGCTTGTCCACTAATGAACGGTGCAGCCACGCCGCACCCAGCCAGTAACTTTCGGCATTGGGTTGGGCGTTACGAATGACATCCAGCAAGCGCGCACCGGGCTTGATTTCGAATTGGCCTGGGCTGCGCACGTCACCGCTGACCGTGACGGCCGCCTGGCCCAGGCCCGGGCCGATCAACAGCAGGCCAAGCAAGAAAAGGTTTGAACGCTTCACCGGGCAACTCCCCGATCACGGCGCACCTGCACGATTTTCAGAAACAGTTGCGGCGTCAGATGCTGCTCGCTGCGCAGGATGAAACCGTCCTGGGGGTCGACCCAGTAGCGGTTGGTGGCGCGGAAATTCAGGGTGGGTGCATCCACCTGCTCGTCGATGCGCAGCAAGGCGTAATCCTTGTCCAGAATGCTGATGGTCTCGATGCCATGGGGACTGAAACGGCTGTTGACCGCGATACCGATGCGGTTGCCGTTATAGATGTCGATCCAGCGCGTGCTGGTATAGCCGTCGGGCAAATGCTGAAGACCGCGCTTGAAGGGCGACTCTTCTTTGAAGCGAGTGCCATCCAGGGAAACGCCCAGCCCGACAGTGCGCACCACCAGGCCGTCGCGCATCAGCAGCACTTGCTTGCCGGAAGCGACCCAGAACTGCAGGTCGCCCCGCCGGCGAGCCAAGGCCATCACGCCCTCACTGGAGGAGGTGGTGACCAGGATCTGCGGATACGGCACGGCGTCGACCTGAGCACGGGTCAAATTGATGGAGGCAGGCCCCGCGACAGATGTTTCAAGGGTGTCCCAGGAGGCCTTCATCAACGGGTTACACCCGCACAGCAAGAGCGCCATCGTCAGACCGGCGCAGGTAGGCAAAGTTTTCACGGCGGGATAGAGCCTTATCTGCTGTTGGCTTCGCTGAGGTTATTGAGAGAACTGGCGCCGGTCCCCAGGACACTGGCCGTAGGCAGAAGCTGGCTGATCAGACGGTTCCAGCGCGTCACGCCGGCCGGGCCGACATAGACGATGTCTTGCGGTTGCAAGTCGAAACGGGTGGCCAGTACCAGGGCCGAAGGGGATTCGGCGTCGAGCTGGAACACCTTGGCCGGTTCAGTTTCCAGGTGATCGGCGCCGCGAATCACGTACACCGCATTGCCGTTGGAGGTGGTCTGGTTCAAGCCCCCCACTGTGCCCAGCGCATCGGTCAGGTTGATCGATTTGCCTTTGAAGCTCAGCGCGCGAGGCAAGTTGACCTCACCCATGACGTAGATCCGCTTTTGGTCGTTATAGGGCAAGTACAGCCGGTCGCCGCCCTTGAGGTAAACGGCTTGCAACTGTGAGTCCTGGCGATTGAGGGTGTCCAGATCGAGCTTGTATTCGCGCCCGTCCCGGGTCAGCGTCAGGCCTGACAGGTCTGCGTTCGAGGGATCCACACCGGCCGCGCCAACGGCCTCCACCACGCTCAGCGGCGTGGTAGTGATCGGCTGCTGCCCAGCTTTGAGCACTGCACCGGAAATCACCACGGTCTGGCTGGCGAAGCGCAATACGCTGACGTCGACCTGAGGGCTTTCGACAAATTGCGACAAACGCTCGGCAATAAAGGCTCGCAACTCTTCGATGGTTTTACCGGCGGCCGGAATATTACCGATGTAGGGATAAAACAACGTGCCGTCCGGACGTACCAGACGCCCGTTGGCATCGATTTGCTGTTGCGGCCCCGATGGCGCCGTCAACTCGGGGTGATCCCAGACCGTGATAAACAACAGGTCGTTGGCACCCACGCGGTAACCGCCTGGAACATAAGACAACAATGCCGGGGGAACGGATTCGCGAACTTGCGTGGCGGCATCCATGGCAATCAATTTAGGCGTGATGGGAATAAGCTCCACCCGGCTACTTTCCGGAGAGCCGTCACTAACCATTTGACTGGTGTCCATGTGTTGACCAGGCGAAAACATACAGCCGTGCAAGCTGATACTTGCCAGCATAACAACAGATAATCTACGGATCATAATGGCACTACGCTAGTCGAGGGCAAATCTAAAACAAGATCACCCAGAAAGTTCTGAGTGATCTTGAACAACATACTTCGTAGGGTATTAGTTGGTACCGGTAGTACCGGTAGTACCAGTGGACCCCGTCGTTCCGCCATTGGAACTGCCACCGGAGTTTGAAGCGGCCGCCGCAGCGCCGACAATGGCCGCACCAATCACCACGGTTTCGGCGACCGTCACTCCCCCAACCAGCGGGGTACTCAAGGACAATGGCTCGCTCACTGCTTCGCTCACTGCTTCGCTCGACGCTTCGCTAGCCGTTTCGCTCGCCGGCTCTTCCACCGCCAACGCTGCAGTGCTCATGACAGCCAGCAAGCCGGCCGTAAGTAGTTTCTTCATATCAGACTCCTTCTCGACATCAACTCTGCATTAGATTTGAGACTAAGGGACCGGGAATGGAACAGCAGGTGAATGAACTGACACCCGTCAATTGAACGAGACAGTTCATGCACATTGCCTCCTTTGGAGAATGTCATTTATAGGGAGTGCATGCCATACGCCAAACCTCGTCACATCATGGACAAAAGCGCTTGCACCGGGCAGGACTTATTGACGGAAAAAGGTGATTTTCCAAGATGTTTACTACATGACAAGGTATTTTCGGCACAAACTCCCGAGCAAAAATCACTCACCCTTCGCGCCAATTGTTATTATTAGTCAGGATTTTCCCGGCATCTTGTCCCGCAAGGTTCTATTGTGACTGAACATTCAAGGCTAAATAACATCAGGTCATAAATAGTTAATGTTAACTATAGACCATTATTAGCCCGTCATTCCCCGTTCAACACCGCGCGCAAGCGAGGGTTGCGCAAGTCTTTTTCCGAGAGTTGAGGCGATTCAATGGGCCAGGTAATGCCCAGCTCCGGATCATTCCAGAGCAGCCCACCCTCATCCTCGGGGAAATACAGATCGGTGCATTTGTATTGAAAATCGGCGGTATCGCTGAGCACGCAGAAGCCGTGGGCATAACCCGGCGGCACCCATAGCTGCAGATGGTTGTCGGCGGTCAACTTGACCCCTACATGTTCACCACAAGTGGCCGATTCGGGATTGATGTCCACCACCACGTCGTACACCGCACCTTGGGTAACCCGCACCAACTTGCCCTGGGGCCGGGTCCGCTGGAAGTGCAAACCACGCAGTACGCCATACTGCGAGCGTGAGTGATTGTCCTGGACGAAAGGCAACTCGATGCCGGCGTCGCGATAACGCTGTTCGTGATAACTCTCGAGAAAGAACCCACGGGCATCGCCAAACACCTTGGGCTCGATAATCAGTACGCCGGGCAACCGGGTGTTGACGACATTCATCTCGAAGGCTCCATCGTCAGTACGCGCGCCAGGTATTGTCCGTAACCGGTTTTGTGTAACGCGGTGGCTTGTTTATCCAGTTCCGCAGCCGACAACCAACCCTGGTGAAAGGCCACTTCTTCAAGGCAGGCCACTTTCAAGCCCTGCCGCGCTTCGATGGTCTGGACGAAATGTCCGGCCTCCATCAACGAATCATGGGTGCCGGTGTCCAGCCAGGCAAAACCACGCCCCAGCACACTGACGTGCAGATCCCCGCGTTGTAGATAAGCATTGTTCACGTCGGTGATTTCAAGCTCACCGCGTACCGAAGGCTTGACTTGCTTGGCGATGCTCACCACGTCTTTGTCGTAGAAATACAAACCGGTGACAGCATGGTCGGACTTCGGATGTGCAGGCTTCTCTTCGATCGAGATCGCCTTGCCGCTCTCGTCGAACTCGACAACGCCAAAACGCTCCGGGTCGCTGACCCGATAACCAAAGACGGTGGCACCGGTTTGTCGTTGAGACGCTTCGCGCAACAAGGCGCTGAAGCCATAACCGTAGAAGATGTTGTCACCCAGGATCAGCGCCACATTGCTGTCGCCGATGAACTCCTCGCCGATCAGAAAGGCTTGCGCCAGGCCATCAGGAGAAGGCTGTTCTGCATAACTGAGTTCAATGCCGAAAGAAGAACCATCACCCAGCAAGTTCTGGAAGTTGGGCAAGTCCTGCGGCGTGGAAATAATCAATATCTCGCGAATGCCCGCCAGCATTAATACCGACAGCGGATAATAAATCATCGGCTTGTCGTAGACCGGCAGCAGCTGTTTGGACACACCACGGGTAATGGGATGCAAGCGGGTGCCGGAGCCTCCCGCCAGAATGATACCTTTCATGTGAGGATTCCCTTCGAAAATAAGTAAAGGCAGGGCTTGAATGGTTCAGCCGGTGTGGCCAAGACGGACCGGCCGGTACTGACCGTTAAGGACCCGTTGCCACCAACCTTGATGCTCCAGGTACCACTGAACCGTTTTGCGTATACCGCTCTCAAAGGTTTCCTGTGGTCGCCAACCGAGTTCGCGCTCGATCTTGCCTGCATCGATGGCGTAACGAAGATCATGGCCGGGCCGATCCTTGACGAACGTAATCAGGTCGCGATAACGCTCGACGCCCGCAGGCTTGTTGGGCGCCAACTCTTCAAGGAGATCGCACAGGGTTTCCACCACCTCGAGATTGGTTTTCTCGTTATGGCCACCGATGTTGTAAGTTTCACCGACCTCGCCCCGGCACACGACCTCACATAAAGCGCGCGCATGATCCTCTACAAACAACCAGTCGCGAATCTGCAAGCCGTCGCCATAGACCGGCAGAGGCCGGCCGTGAATGGCATTCAGAATCACATGGGGAATCAACTTTTCGGGGAAGTGATAAGGGCCGTAGTTGTTCGAGCAATTGGTCACCAACACCGGCAGGCCATACGTACGTTGCCAGGCCCGAACCAAATGGTCCGAACTGGCCTTGGACGCCGAATAAGGTGAACTGGGCGCATAAGGCGTGGTTTCACTGAACAGACTATCGGTCCCTTCCAGATCGCCATACACCTCATCGGTGGAGATATGGTGAAAGCGAAAAGCCTGTTTGACCTCCTCCGACAGTCCGTTCCAATAACGCCGGGTCGCTTCGAGCAACGTATAGGTGCCAACAATATTGGTCTGGATAAAGTCCGCGGGGCCGTCGATGGAACGGTCGACATGGGACTCCGCGGCCAGGTGCATCACTGCATCCGGTTGAAATGCCGCGAATACCTGATCCAGCGCCTGAGCGTCACAGATATCGACGTTAAAAAAGTGATAACGCGGTGACTCGGCGACGTCGATCAACGACTCCAGATTGCCGGCGTACGTTAACTTATCGAGGTTCGCAACTTCGAATCGAGTATTTTCAATCAGGTGCCTGACGACGGCAGAACCAATAAAACCGGCTCCACCCGTCAGCAGAATACGCATCGTCATCGTCATCTCCCTACCGGCTGATCGGGATACCACTCAGCCAACAATTCTTCATACTGAAGCAGGATTTGATTCCACGTAAACCGCTGATGAAAGCGTGTGCGACTGGCCGCCTCCATCTGCTGTTGTGTTGAATCATCCGCCAAAAGTTGAGCAAACAAAGCAGAACAAGAGGCTTCATCCTTGAAGTACGCGGCGCCACTTTCCGTTACCCAGCGATTAAATGGGTTGTCATGGGCAATGACTGCACAACCTGCGCCGAGCGCCTCGACCAACGATGGATTGGTTCCACCGACACGATGCCCGTGCAGGTAAAACCGGCAGTAAAAGCGCAGCGCCTGCACGACTGCAGTCTCATATATCGCCCCGGGAAAGATGACCTCTGCACTGGCCGCTTCCATAACCTGTTTATGGTATGGATTATCATTCGGTTGAAAGTTACCCAGAACGACAAGTGTGTGGTTGCGCAAAGTGGAACTGAACGCGCGCACCATCTCCAGGAACGAGTTCTCGGGTTCGGGTCGGGCAATAATCACCGAAAACCGACCCGGCTCCAGGGCATAAGTTGCCAGTAACGTTGCATCAGCGCCGGTGACCTCATCCCCGCCATAAGGAATCATCGTGATTCTGGATGCGGAAACCCGTGTCGCGAGGTGCTCTTTGATCTTGGGGTGATCGGCGACCAAGTGATTGCCCATCCAGCAACCGGCCCGCTCATTGAGCCAGAACCAGGTCTTGGCAATGGTTCCCCATTTGTCACGCCGCCACTCAATACCATCCATATTAATGATATTGGTCTGGCCTTTAAGTCTTTGCAGCAAACTGAATACAGCAGTGTTGTAACCCAAGGTCAGGAACAACCCCTGTTGCGATGCCGCATGACGCGTGGCTTTCCAGTCAAAAACCACCGTCCCCAGCGCACCCGCCTGGGTCACCGGGATATGAATTCTGTTGACACCGTTCCAAGTGCTATACGTGAACTCCCCGCGGCCCTCTTCCTGGCAATAGACATACACCTGCCAGCCGTGCGCCGTTAAATACAGCGATAGCTTTTCCGCAAAAGTTTCAAAACCACCGTGTTGAGCCGGGACACCTCTAATGCCAAGGATATAAAGTTTTTTAGGTGTCATGCTGCATCTCGTTGAATAATGTTGTGAACTTGCTTTCAAATACTTCCAGGCTGAAGTCCCGAGTACGGGATAACGCATTATCAGACAGCATCTTGTACTTCTTCGGATCCAACGAGATCCTGCACAATGCACTGTAAAGCGCCTCGATGTCGTACGAAGAGATTAAATAACCTTCGATATCACTGCGTACCAATTCGGTGGGGCCACCGACAGGAGGAACGATCACAGGCAAACCGTGGGACATCCCCTCAAGAATGGTCAAACCGAATGTTTCTATCCAGCCATCAGGTCGAGAAAGATTCAGCAGCAAGTCGGATCGAGAATAAAAACCCGACAGGTCTGTTTGACGAGGATAAATCGCTACATTTCCCGGAATGTCGATGCTGGCGAAGAAATCATCAATCTCATTCAGGCTGGCATTGAGTACCAAGGTGAAATTCAAGTGCTTGTCATCCTTGCTGCGCCGCGCCAGCGCCAGGAATTCCATAACGCCCTTGTAGGCCTTCAAGGAGCAGATCATCAACGAAGTGAAACCGGCCTCTTCCTTGACTCGATACTGCTTCTCGACCTCGCTATCCAGCGCATTATGAATAATCACCTGGGGAAGTTTGGTGAACCCCTCCACCTGCATCAGATAGTTTGAGACGAAGACAACCTTGGTACTGGTCTTCTCAATAACCAGCCTGAGAAACCGCTTCAGGATATTCGGTTTTATCGATGTTTCATGCACATGATAATAGACCGGGATTTTCAACAATTTCCCCGCCAGTGCCGCACCAAAGGGCATCATGGTATTGACATAAAACACCACATCCTGCCGCCTGTATTTCAGGCACTGAATAAACAACAACCCTTGCGAGACCAGATAGTAGCCAAGGGTCAGCAACTTATTTTCTGATCTCTTATAAAAAAGCCTGCTCTGCACATCGGCCACGCCGGCCAGAAAGCCGTCGCCATGAGCACTGGTGATCACTTCGGTGGCAATATTGTTATTCGCCGCCGCCTTGACCACTTGAGACAAGACTTTTGGGCTCCCACTTCTGTCGTTGAACAGATGAATGAACACCAACTTCTTTGAGTGCATGTTTAAGTTCTTTTAATAAGTGAGCGACTGAGTGTGGTGAACCGCTCGGTGAGCGCCAGACACACCCAAAAAATGGCGATCGAATGCGCTGGAATAGTCTGACTCGAGAAGGTCATGGCCAGGAAAAACGCAACCACCCACGCCAAAATTATCGCTACTTCCGGAAGACGCAAAAAGGTATTCGAACTAACCAAAAGAAGTACAGCCAATATTATTGAACCCCACGGTGATGCCAACAATGACTGCCAGCACATGCGTATATTGATACTTGAGGGACTCAAGCTAGCGCCAGGCTGGCTCATCATGAAAATTCGATTGACTTCGTTACTACATTACTGGCAAGCGCCCCATCAAGATAATTCCAGGTTACCTGCCTCAGCGCCTCCAATTGTTGATGACTGTGCGTAAAATTGATGGGTTTTACGACAACCGAGTTGACATCACTTAAGCTGCTCACCAGACGATCGGCCAAACCGACTTTATCCAGGAGCCCCTTGATTCTGTTCAATCCACTTTCCGGCAATGCGGTAACAAATGGAATACCAAAATTCAAGGCAAAGGCGGTGCCATGGAACGAATTAGTGATCACAAAGGAGGCATTGGCGAATAGCGAAACATAATCAACCGGACTGGCATCCATTATGTGCCGATCGCTTTTGTAGCCCAGGAATGGGTCTTGATCGATCGCCACAACTCGGAACCCTAAAACACTCTTTATTCTGTTGATGGTCTCCCGGACCAGTGTATTTTTCTTCAGGGTATAAACGAGAATGTATTTATCATCGTTGCCTGGCGCCTGACTGGAAAGCTGCAGGCTCTGCATCCACTCTTGCTTGTTAAGCATTAAGGTGGGGTCGAGGGTATGATCAATCTTTTGATTACCCAACATACTGCGCAACCTTTGCGCCGTGTCCTCCTCCCGAACGGAAATACTGTCAAAGGTCGACAACGCCTTTCTGACCTTGAGTTCCTCCTCGTCGGAATAGCGGTAAGAGCCCGAACTTGAGGAAAACGAAATCTTCTTTTTCGCTCGAGAAAACGCCAGCATATAGTTCAGGTCCAGCTCGCCCGTAATCATCGGATTCCATATCTGGTCGCTGCCACACACCACACAATCAAAATCACCGGACAGGGTTTGAAGTGCTTGAAAATCCTGGCATGCAGAGGTCAGCTTGTAGTGAGCCCGCATAAACTCTCTAAATTTCGCGATCAACCTCCTGCGAGGAATAATTCGAAAAAAGTCCTTACCGGCTCTCAAAATACTGCGCGGGTTACTGTCAACCCGAATCAGTTTCAACGTATTTTCTAACTCTTTGCTTTTGTAATCGATGATGT
Organism: Pseudomonas sp. Pseusp18; assembly: GCF_059506005.1. Classification (NCBI taxonomy): domain Bacteria; kingdom Pseudomonadati; phylum Pseudomonadota; class Gammaproteobacteria; order Pseudomonadales; family Pseudomonadaceae; genus Pseudomonas; species Pseudomonas sp. Pseusp18. Next base: position 1,990,034 of record NZ_CP169240.1, on the reverse strand, counting down.
TGACATCACCATATTTCGATAGCACATTCTGGCTGGCAAGCGCCTGTAGTGTTCCGCCATAACTGTTGGCATGGTGTATGGTGATCAATGCAATTTTCAAGGTGCTGAATCCTTTGCGACTAAGGGTGAGTACTTACTGACCGAACAGCCTGGTATACACTTCACTGATGGGGCGACGTGACGAAGCACAGACCGTGTTTTGCTCGTTCGGATAACCGATCGCCACTGTCGGTGGTCCTAAGTAATTTAGGCATGGGGCGCAGCACCTGCTATCGGAACTTTATTCTTGAAAACCAACCGTTGGGCGCCATAAAAATATAACGATAACAGCAGTAGGTTACTGACCACAGTCGCAACCGCGGCACCACGCAGGTCAAAGCGAGGGATTAAGGCCAGGTTGAGCAATACATTGATGATCGCAACCATCGCCATGTATTTAACTTTCACTTTCATGTGTTCTTGGGTCACCAATGTGGCGCCAGCACTGAAGGCCAGAAAAATAATAGGTGCCGACAGCGAAAGAATTTTCAAGATCGACGCAGCGTCTCGATAAGCCTCACCAAACAGCAACGGCACGGCCCAATCCGCACAGACCAGAATCACCAACATGGCCAGCGTTCCAAGCAGCAGCATCAACCAGTTGCCCTTTCGGTATATCTGATAAAACATTTCTCGATCATGGTTCGCCCAACGATGCATCTTGGGTAGCAGGAACCGCTGATAAATCACGCTCGGAAACAAATACACGGCGGTCATGATGGTGAACGCAACGCTGTAGATACCGGCAGAGCTGTTACTTGAGAGATGTTTGAGCAAGATAATGTTGCTTTGAAAATAAATCAGATAAGAGAACGCAGCGACACCGAACGGCCAACTGGCGCCGGCAACGCTTAACATGCTCGGGTTCGCCGACGGAGTTGCGAATTCAGGGGTCACTTCGTGGCCTTTCAGGGCCAACTTTCCACCTGTCATGTGCAGTAACTGGGGAACGGCCAACAAAAAAAACACCACTGCAATGACCGAGAAAAATATCGCGTAGTATTCCGCGGCGATCGGCGTAGCACTCATGACCGTCGTGACGAAGACCATTGAGCAACGAAGAAAATGCGGAAAAAACTGCCAAAGCGCCAGATGCAAATATTTTTCTTCAAGCTGAAACTTGCTGCTCACCAGTTCTACCGACAGCTGACCGAGTATGTACAGGGACAGGATCAACAGCAGGTTCTGCGTTAACCGGTCATGGCTGGAATAAAGCGCCCACGCCACAATGGAGCAGATGAGAAACAGAGTACTTAAGGCAATGAACTGAAATGACGGCTTCAACCAGCGTTGCGCCGCCCAGCCCTCTTGGCCAAAAGCCTTGAGCCAATACTGCGATATCCCGAAACCCGCCAGGGGCGCGAATAGCGTGATGGTGCTGAGTGCTGACGAAAAAGCGCCGAAATCATTGCTACCCAACTTTCTCGCCAGGAATACCTGAGTGAGAAAAGCGAACCCGGCTCCCGCCAGGGAACCGACCCAGAGGAGCGATATAGCCTTGAACGCTGTGGTTTTATTCATTGACCTGCCATTCGCAATCACGCTACCGCCCCAGGATTTTTCGTCATTTTCCTCAGGACGTGGTGTTTCCATGAAATATCGGTTTGATCATGCCTATTGGCTTTTGATCCGGCGTAGCAATAACGATAAAAACTCAAGAGCAACAACAGCGGCGTCAAAAATCTGAACTTATGACGCGACCTCTTCAATCCCCATCAGTTTCTGTCGGAGGCGTAGGCATAGTGGTAATAACCATAATCACTGTAGCCATACTTGTTGGAAGCCTTTCTCTCCACGCCATTGAAAATCGCACCTTTAATGACAACGCCATTCTGGGTGAACCGGCGCACTGTCAACTCGATTTCTTTCGCCGGGTTCAGGCCATAGCGCGTCACGATCAGATTGGTCCCGGACAGACGCCCGACGATCGCCGCATCTGTCACTGCCAGTAGTGGCGGTGTATCGAGAATCACCAAATCATATTGCTCACTCACCTGCTCCAATAGCGCGCTGAAATTGGCGTGCATCAGTAACTCGGAAGGATTGGGCGGGATCTGGCCTCGACTGACAAAATCGAAGTTGTCGATTGGGGTCTTGTGGATGGCGGTGGCCACATCACAGCGTCGGGCCAGAACATCGGAGAGCCCATTGTCTGAAGAAACACCTAACACTTTGTGCAAATAGCCTTTGCGCATGTCGACATCGATCAACAATACCCGCAGCCCGGTCTGTGCTATCACCACCGCGAGGTTGACCGAGACAAACGTTTTGCCCACCTGAGGGCTGGGCCCGGAAATCATCAAGCGGTTATTGTCGGCCTCATGCATGGCGAAGTGCAGACTGGTACGCAAACTGCGCAATGCCTCGATTGCCAGATCGGTAGGATGAGTGACGGCCAGCAATGAAGCCCCATTGGAACGCCCTCGTCCGCGGGAGACTTTATCTTCTTCGGCTTTCTGCAGAGTGCTGTAGGGAATCGACGCATAGACCGGCAACCCAAGTTGCTCGATGGCTTCCGGACTCTCCAGCCCGCGGTTCAGTGCCTTGCGTACCAGCACCAGGGCCACCGCCAGGAAGCCGCCAAGAATAGTGGCGATCAATACAATCAAGGCTTTTTTCGGCTTGACCGGTTTGAGGAAATTGACGTCCGCCGCGTCGATCAGACGCACGTTACCGACAGTCCCCGCGCGCATAACATCCAGCTCCTGAGACTTGTTCAGCAACTGGGTATAAATGGCCGTACCGACCTCTACATCCCGGGTAAGGCTCAACAGTTCCTGCTGAGTGGAAGGAAGCCCTTCCACCTTGCTCGCCAAACTTTTCTGCTTGCTGCTCAACTCACCGATCTGGGTCAACAATGCTCGATAGGCAGGATGTTGACGGGTAAACTTGCGGTCCATCTCGGCTTGCTGCAACTTCAACTCGGAAATACTGGTATCGAGCCCGACTATTTGATCGAGAATGGCTTTGGTTTCAAGCGTGATGTCCACAGACTTGCTGCGCGTCTGGTACTCATTCAACGCATTTCCGGCTTTTTCCAGGTCCTTCTTGACCTCCGGAAGTTGCTCTTTGAGAAACGCCAGGCTCTGCGCTGCCTCTGCTGAAGTGCGCTCTACGTTTTGCCGAACATATATAGCTGCAATTTCATTGAGTATGTTAATGGCCTGATCCGGATCGGTACTTTCCAGTGCCAGACCGATCATGCCCGAGTCTTTTCCGCGCTCGACTACATCCAGAGCCTCTTGATAGTCGAGGATACTGGTCAGGCGGGAGTTACGAATAATACGGAAGCGGGTTCCAGGATTGGCGTGCATTTCCTCTATTTGAAACGTTACGCCATTTTGCTCGAAAAGCTCTCCGGCCCGACTGGCGGCCAATAGGTTGTCATCTTCATCCACCAACGTGAAGTGACCATTTTCACCCGCGGTCAGGGTCAATTTCTTGCCCAGTTGCGAGTCGGGGAGATCCAGTTTGAATATCTTCAGCGACTCCCCTCCCCAGGCGAAACTGTTCAACCCCAACAAGGGGTCGGCTATTTCACCGGGATTTTTATCCTGGAATCGACGCGCCAGGAACTCACCGAAAACCGGGAAATACTTCGGCTGTATGACAATATCAAGTTTCAAGTTATCGACAGTTTTACCAATCACGGAGCGGGACTGGATCAACTCGATTTCGGTGGCCGAAGGAGACTCCTTGCCCAGCATGCTGCCGATATCCGAAAAACCCAGCAAGTCGTTCTTCTTCGCTTCGACCTGTAACAGCGCATTCGCCTGGTATACCGGTGTCGCCAGCACCGCATACGCGGCCCCGGCCACCATGAAGGCACCGGTAATCGCACCTATCAGCCATTTATGGTCGATGAGTGTTCCAAACAGGCCGAGAAGATCAATCTCGTCATTGTCGTCGTCCCGCACGTTGACTACCGGTGCTTGCTGCATAAGTCGGATTCTTTGCCTTGATTACGATTCAAAAAGGAAGTGGCCATCAGCGTGCCAGACGCTGTGCCCATGCGTGTACGGCTTCTTCGATCAACGCATAAGCGTGCACAAAAGCAGGTTTGCCTTGACGGTAGGGGTCGCTGATCTCTCGATCGTCCTGCCATTTGCCCAACAACAAGACTTTGCCCCGAGCTTCAGGGGCAATGTTGAGCACGCCACTGACATGCCGCCGCTCCATCACCAGAATCAAGTCCGCCTCACTGACGGCTTGAGAAGTGAGCTGAACGGCCTGGTGCTCATGGGGCAGATGACCATGCTCCGTAAGTACGGCGTGTGCTGCCGGCTCGATGGGCTTGCCCGTCAGGGCGGCAAGGCCGGCTGAACTGACCTGAATATCGGAATGGACGAGTGCCCCGCGCAGCAAATGCTCCGCGGTGGGACTGCGGCATATATTGCCAACACAGACAATCAAAACCCTTTTAAGCAAGATGACCTTCCCCGTCTTGTCAACATTGGCGGTGACCTAGCACTTGCCGAACATAAGAGCTTTAAATTACGAATGAGCCCGGGCACTTATAATGGCCAGGAACTGCGACTGAAACTTTCAAACAATCAATGCGTATTTATTACCATGACGTTTGAACAGCCCCCAACTTTTTATCCAGACAAAAAATAACACCACACTCTCCAGAGTGTGAAAATAACAGTTATCGAATTTATCCAGACAATTTCTAACAGTTGTCGTTTTATGGCGACCGTTCAATCTAAATTACACTGAAATAGAGAATGGCTAATGTATAGCCGTTCCGCTAGTGCATTGCCAGGGTGTCGAACATTTGGTTAGTAGTTGGGTAAGGGACGCCTTGGGCAATAACTCTATGTACAGCGGGTTACGTCACGAGCATGCCGTGGAACAACCGGTCATGCTCGCCGGCCAATCGGCTGCTCGATGTCTCCCCTGCCCACGCCTGGCGAGAAGCATGGCGTGCAGACCATTCGCAGCCCCTGGCGCGTTGCGAACATTTTTCTCGAGTGACCGGGCCGCTTCGAGCCCGCACTCCCCAGCGTGACCGGTTCGGCCAGCCTGGATCGAACCTTTCCTACTGCCATTAGCCACTCCATCAGTCTACTTTCAAGGACGCTTCCATGATTCGTAAATGCCTGTTCCCCGCCGCCGGCTATGGAACCCGCTTTTTACCCGCCACCAAGGCCATGCCGAAGGAGATGCTGCCGATCGTCAGTAAGCCGCTGATCCAGTACGCCGTCGAGGAAGCGCGTGACGCCGGCCTGCAACACATGGCCATCGTGACCGGTCGCGGCAAGCGCGCGCTGGAGGATCATTTCGATACCAGCTACGAGCTGGAGCACCAGATTCGTGGCACCGATAAGGAAAAGTTCCTGCACGGCACTCGCGAGCTGATCGATACCTGCAGCTTTTCCTACACCCGTCAGGTGGAAATGAAAGGCCTGGGACACGCCATTCTCAGCGGCCGCTCGTTGATCGGTGATGAGCCATTCGCCGTGGTGCTGGCCGACGACCTGTGCCTGAACCTGGAGGGGGATGGAGTCCTGGCGCAAATGCTCAAGCTTTATGAGCAGTTCCGCTGTTCGATCGTGGCGATCCAGGAAGTACCCCGCGAGCAGACTCAGAAGTACGGCGTGATTGCCGGCGAGTTGATTCGCGAGGGGATTTACCGGGTCAACAGCATGGTCGAAAAACCCCGTCCGGAAGACGCTCCGTCCAACCTGGCGATCATCGGTCGATACATTCTGACCCCCGACATCTTTGACCTGATCGCTGACACCGAACCTGGCAAGGGCGGTGAAATCCAGATCACCGATGCGCTGATGAAGCAGGCCCAGAACGGCTGCGTGCTGGCTTACAAGTTCGAGGGTCGACGCTTCGACTGTGGCGGTGCTGAAGGTTATATCGAAGCCACCAACTTCTGCTTCGAGCATCTGCATCAAAACGCCCTGTGATGTTGCTGTCCCCCGATATGGTCTTTATCACCTTATGGACGAAGCCTCTATGAATACGTTGAGCGGTTTCAAGGCAGATGACAGTCGCCACCCGTATAGCGCTGACCTTAAGCACAACCTCGCGTACCGCATCGTGCGCGCCTATGCGTCGGAACTGATTTCCCCTCGCGTGAGAAAACCACCGGTACTGCTGGTGGAACGCATCGGCGCGTTTCCCTCCTCCGGGGAAATCCGCCGCCAAGTCAAGGATGGTCCGGCGCTGCTGGCGAGCATCAAGCAGCGTTACGCCCGCGACGCCCTTGACCTCAACGAGAGCAGCGGGCTGAACCTGGTCTTTGCCGACTGGCGCTTCAGCTTGCGCCTCTCGGGCGAGGGTTGCGTAGCTTGCCTGACCGTGGAAAGTCGGGGCGACAGCTCACTCCTGCAGCGCAAAACCGCCGAGCTGCTGGAGCAGATCGATGCAGGGAGGGCATTTGAATGAACGCGATTGCCGAACACGCCACCAAAGCCTGGTACCTGGTCCAGTGCAAGCCCAAACAAGATGAGCGCGCCGAAGAACATTTGCAGCGCCAAGGCTATGCCTGCTTTCGCAAGACCTACAGACGTGAGCGCATGTTGCGCGGGCAACGTCGAGTGATCAGCGAGTCGCTGTTTCCGGGCTACCTGTTTATTCAACTGAGCCTTCAGGACAGCTGGGGTCCACTGCGCTCGACCCGCGGCGTTTCGCGGGTCGTCGGGTTCGGCGGTCAGCCACTGCCGATCCGCGATGCGCTGATCGACGAACTCCAGGAACCGGACAGCCAGGCGATCGTGACCACGCTGTTGAAACACGGAGATGCGGTGCGCATCACTGAAGGTCCGTTCTGCGATCTCGAAGCGGTGTTCCTGGCCATGGACGGCGAAGAACGGGTGCTGCTGATGATGAATTTACTGCAGCGTGAACAGCAAATCAGCCTGCCACTGGCGCGGGTCAACAAGCTTTAGATGCTTTTAGCTGCTCACACAAAAACGCCGCTCAACAACAAGCGGCGTTTTTTATCAACAGAGGAAAACCTACGCCCCTTCCGAGAGGTGATTCCAGTCCACCCAACCCAAAAACCACGTCGCCAGAATCAGTAAACCGAAGGCGATCCGGTACCAGGCAAACACCGCATAACTATGGTTGGCGATGAACTTGAGCAACCCGCGCACGGCAATCATCGCAAAGACGAAAGCGGCGACAAACCCCAGGGCAAACACCGGCAAATCTGCGGCCTGGAACAGGTCGCGATATTTATAGCCCGAGTACACCGCGGCCCCCACCATTGTCGGCATCGCCAGGAAGAACGAAAACTCGGTGGCCGTCTTGCGTGACAGGCCAAACAGCAACCCGCCGATAATCGTCGATCCCGAACGCGAAGTGCCGGGAATCATCGCCAGGCATTGTGCACATCCGACTTTCAAGGCATCGGTCCAGCGCATCTCGTCCACGTGATCGACCACTACCACGTGCTCGCGCTGTTCGGCCCACAACATGATGATCCCCCCGATCACCAGCGCCACGGCCACGGTGATCGGGTTGAACAGATACTGATGGATTTTATCGGCGAACATCACCCCCAGGACCACCGCCGGCAAAAAACCGATCAGCAAATTCAGAGTAAAACGTTGCGCATTACGCTGGGTCGGCAAACCCGTGGTGATGTCCAGAATCTTGCGACGGAACTCCCAGACGACCGCCAGAATAGCGCCCAACTGAATAATGATATTGAACGCCATGGCTCGCTCACCGCCAAAGTCGAGCAGGTCCGCGGCAATAATCTGGTGGCCTGTACTGGAGATCGGCAAAAACTCTGTGAGTCCTTCAACCAGCCCTAGAATCGATACTTGCGTGGTGGTCCAGAAGTCCATTAATCCCCCGTTAACCCCTTTCGGCTGAAAGGTCTGTTGTTGGTTCCGAGCAGCTGTCGGGTCAACGGAGAATTAAAACGCATTACCCGCCGGCTTGAGCCAAACGTTATAAAACGTCCATGACCAGGGCGATGACCACTTCTACGACTCCGTCCGCCTGCTACGCTTTGCGTTCATGACTGGAGGACTCGCCACTCATCGTCAGCTCGTTGACGTTTTGAGTTTGGACGCGCGCAATGTCTACCCCAAAAAATGATCGCCCGGAGAGAACACTCAACATGGCAAAGATCATAGTGCTCGCCGGTGATTTCCCGCAGTGCGATGGGGAGTATCACTCGGGAACCATCACGCTCAAAACAGCCCTTAAACCACGACAGGGGAAGAGTTTCTCCGTCTCGGAACTTAAGGATCTGACGGTCCAGAGCACGGACTCCAGTAAAAATCTAACGAGCGCCATCGGCTTTGGCATTGCGGGCGCTATGTTGCTGGGTCCGGTCGGAGCCATCGCCGGCTATCTGCTGGCCGGCAAGAGCACCGAGGTGACCTTCATGGCCACCCTGAAGGGCGGCGCCAAGCTCCTGGCAGCAACCGATAGCGATACCTACCGGGATATCTCGGAACGTGCCCTCAAAAAGTCCCGCACCAGCCGCCGAGACGCGCTTTGCGAGTCATTTGATAACGGATTCATTCACTGATCCGCTGACCCCTTGCCCCCGCGCCCACGGATTAGATCGAGCTCATCCTTGAGCCACTTATGGCTCGAAAAACAAACTGATCAACTCTTCAGCAATGCTGGGAATCTGATAAGTGTTAAAGTTGGCATATGACGATATAGTTAATAAGTAAAGCGTTGCGCTAGCAAGATCGGGGCGGCGCGAATGCAACGGCGGCTTTAACTGCTACTCCCGTAAAGGCACCACTTTCAAGGCCAGTGCCGCTATCTTTTAAGAAGAATGTAGACTTTTTTTAACATTCGTATGCCTTTGCATGTGCTGCCCATATGATGTAGCTAGCAGATCATGAGTCAGCGCAATCGAGCAACGAAGCGTTGGATTTCTAGTTGAATGGCTTGGCTCTAAAAGCTAGAGGGGATTATTTAGCATCATAATTGAGTGAGCGTCTTGCAAGTTGAGATTTATTAGTCGAGCGAGGATAAAGTTATCGCTTGATACTGGACCTCATGTAAATTCTTGAAATAAACCTTCACTTTAACAAGTGCTAATTCGGAAAAAAAATGAACGCGGAAAAATCGATCGAAAAAATCCAAAGCAGAGATGTACACTCAATGGACCAGGAACTGTTTGACGTGAGAACGTTCTTGATCCAAGAAGAAATTTGGTTTAAAGAAAACTACGACATAAAGTACGACACGTACTTTAAGTCCGGCGGATTAGTAAAGCTTTTCATCTGTCCCCAAACACGAGGAAAGATGAAAAAAATAATTGAAAAGCTAATTAAAAGCAAAGTCGCATACAAAGTAATTGGATTTACTTCCAATGTGCTATTTTTCGATCAGATCGAATACTCCATAATTTTATCAACGAAAAACCTGACCAGTATAACCAAGAAAGACGGTGTAGTTGAGGTAGACAGCGGTTATTCTTTGCAGGACTTTGTTCGCATTGCTGTGCTTGAAGAAGCAAACGGATTTGAGGGATTAGAAGGAATCCCTGGAAGTATCGGCGGCGGGGTATGCATGAATGCGGGTGCATACGGATATGCAATATCTCAAAACATCATATCAGTAGATTGCATAGATGAAAGTGGAAATGCAATAACACTGACAAAAGAAGAATGCGGCTTTAGCCATCGGAAATCCCTATTTCAAACTCGCGATCTTATAATCCTTTGCGCCCGCTTTAAATTCTTTAAAGGGAGCGCAAAAAAAATCGCGGACAATATCGAGACGTTCCATATTGCTCGCCACTCGTATCAAGAGTTTGTATATCCTAATCTAGGAAGCATGTTCTCCATAAGCGGCGACCCTTATGGTGCACTGCTTAAGCACGAAGGAAGAGTGGAGAGAGTCATTTATTACATATTCAAATTACTATATAAAAACCCAGTGGTAAAATTCATTAACAGGAAGAGACCTAGAAACACAGCAATGAATAGCTTGTTCTTTGACAGGTTCAAACACACGCAGTACACACCCTCTAATAAAAGTCTGAACATACTAATTAACGATGGAAAAACCTCAGTCGAATCGCACCTAAAATACATTATGGAGTTTGAGAAACGGCTAGGCGATCGATTTAGCATAGAAAACGAAATGATTATTGAGCCCGCCTATCGCGTAGAGAATGGGTTTAAGTCTAATCACGCAAAAATAATCAGTTTTCTATCATCAAAAACCAAGTAAAAATACAAATAACTCTGAAAAAATAGAAGCTGCCAGAGTCGGAATATCCTGTGAAAGATAGGTAAGATTGCATCAGAAGGATCTGATCAGGTGTTTATTCTACACATCCATAAAAAGCCGGGCCATTCAAGTCCGGCTTCATTTTATGCAGGCAGACACTGATATTCTGATTTAATATTTTCTACTATGAATGCCACAAAATATTTATTGGCTCTGCCACATTGCACTGCCAAAAACTCAGAAAACTCAGAAAACTCAGTATAAATGCTAAAAATACCGCCTATACGACCATTAGCCCCCTGCGATAGCCACAATAAAATCTTCCTACTTCAGGTACTTTCGAACCCCCTCCAGGTATTTAAATTGATGCTGCTTTGTTGGCTCTATATATGAACCCTCCCCGTACTCATTCCAACAGCAAATAACAACTGAGTTTAGCGTTTTATCGGGATATCTATTTAGAATACTCTTGGCTTTTTGTAAGTGTTCATAAAACTTCTCAGGCGTGCTTACTGATTTGTCATGACTTGGATCGACGCTACCCCCCCAAGGGGATCGATCCCAACCTGAAGTTAATGGCAGGATGTAGGGGATATTACTATTTTTGATAATCCACTTCCATGACTGAGCATAACCAGCGGCAAGATCCGGATAGCTGACAGATAGCTTCCTGCTTGATTTTTTTTCAGCAAACCCGAGGTGGTAGTTGTAAGCTGATAAGGCATCATATGTACTTCCTAAATCTGCAAAGTCCAAAAGTTTTTTATCTGCTGATGCTGAACCTATAAAGTATATACCTTTGTATCCAGCTTTTACCGCTGCCACTCGGGCGCGCTCAAGCAATTCTTTAGGTGTTGCTCCAAATGTTTTCGCGTCAGCGCTCAGTCGATCGTGAGAAAATACAAAAACCACCGGTTTGCCGTTGATTTTTTTGTACCGCTCGTTACCAAAATAATGAGTAATCCAGTAGTTGACGATTTCATCGAACTGCTGGTAACTGACTGGTGTTCCGGAGTGGTTAGCCCAGAGCAAGGAGAATCCAATGGAGGATGAGTTCGAATTTTTTATAAACGAATCAACCGCGTAAGTTGTATCCTTTACCCCACCATTCTTTTCCCAATACCAGTCATAAATGACATAATCAACTCCATATTTCTTCATCCATGTAATATACGTTTTGGTATATGTGTCAGTTCCTTCCTTATACCACCCCAATAACGGCTCCCTGTCCGAGTAAGGTTTAATTCTAGCCCAAGAATCGATGTTCGGCTTATTCCATCCAGGGTAGTAGAAAACACCTACATCAGTCGCCCCTGCGCCCCTGACGAATAACATCAAGCAAAAAGATATTGCCAAGGTGAAATATTTCATCGGGAGTCCTATAAAAATAATTGCCTATCAGAATCTTGACAAAACAATCAAGCTGATACCACCTGCAAACACAGACAAATACTAACATTTTTCATGCCGCGCCAAGAAAATAATGCAAAACTCAAATGGGACCTCTTGTTATTTACAAAACCATCGTAGAGAGAGAATGGCCGACTTTGACAGGGCACTGTTATTTTTAGTCACCTACGCACTCTCGCAACAAGGGTGTTTTTATGCTAAAAATTGCAATGGCTTTTATAATAGTCCTGTGGACTCCGAATCTGTTTATGCGTACTTGTGTGATTCAACTGACTGGTGGTTTTCTACTCCATTTCAAATCATGCCGAGACAGATGAGAACGTGATGTCAAAGATTATATCGTTTAATGTTCTGAATTTCGTGTCTTGCTTTTGATGAAAACCTTATCAGAAATACGAGGGCGATGCACTTGCTCAAGCGAATAAAGTCCATGAAAACTTCCTCCTGGGGCCCTCCTCACCATGCCCTTGCAACTAATTAAGAAAGTTAAAAAGCAGGAACATTATGACATCGTTACACGCCTATAGCATCCCGACCTCAAGACTATCAACTCGGTATGTGCTAGCTCTAATCATAGGCTTTACCGTAACTTTTAATAATATAGAGTGGTCCTTGGGTGGTAACACCTTGACCCTGGAACGGATACTATCCGTTCCACTCTTCTTAATCATTTGCGTATTGTTAATTGGATCAAAAATTCCGCTTAAACTTCCTAACACTGGATTGATTCTTCTTGTATGGATCGTGCTAACGTTTTTTTCATCTGCAATGGGTCCCGTTCCTACCTGGTCTCTCAAAATGTTCTTGGGACTTCTTTTTGCCATCAGCTTTTATTATATGACTATCTGGCTTAGGGCTAACCCATTCACCATATTTAAGTCTAGAGCTTTTTTATCCTTGGCGTGGTTTTGTGGGCCATTTCTTTCTATAGTTTACGTGGCGTCACTGCTTCACTTACAACTCCCCGAGGTTGCACTTCATTGGCTTCAAGAAGGGAGTGGTGGTACACGAATCAGAGGGGGTATAACTGAGGCTAATCTGTTTGGCGTGTTTGTTTCCCTCATAACGCTGGCTGTGGTTGCGCTTGGCAAAACCAAGAAGGTTTGGTGGTGGATTCTGGTCTTGGGACTGCATACTTCTTTGCTGTTTTCCTTCTCTCGAGCTCCTTGGATTTCCTATATATTGTCTGTCGGGATATATTATGCGCTGATTAAGCGAAGCCATTACAAGGCCAGAAGCTTCGTTTGGTACACGCTTGCGGCATTATTGCTGATTGGCCTTATAGTTGCAGCATCCTATTTTGTAATGGCCGAATTTGGCGACAATGAAATAATTGGCAGAACGCACTCTGTTAGAACAAGGTTTATCATGTGGGGGCTTGCCGCTGAGTCGATACTCAAGAACCCGTTCTTAGGAAATGGAATCTATAGCTTTAGTGAAATATATTCATTCGCTCCAGAATTAGTAGGTTCGGATAGCCATCGTAGCGCATGGATATCAAATCTACCTTTGGCGTTACTTCATGACACTGGTATTTTTGGCTTACTACTTTTCTTCTTTTTTATGATTTCTGTCATTCGACGTGGTTTAGTAGCTGTTCGTAAGGCCGCAGTAAGCCGGACGACTGATATTTATCAAGTAAAAATTGGTGCGGCGCTTGTAGCATTCTTGATGGCAATGGTCTTTTCAAGCCAGTCTATTCCGGCACACTCCATTGCCATTTTTTGGGTCTGTATAGCACTTACTGAGCGCTTTTCTACACTGAGTAACTCCTCATCTTTAAAGGACTAGCATATAAAGTAGAGAAAAATAGTTTTCTTTCATCTTTTTAATAATTGAGGTGCTAATTCCTGGCAGCAACCGATAGCGATACCTACTGGGATATCTCGGAACGTGCCCTCAAAAAATCCCGCACCAGCCGCCGAGACGCGTTTTGCTAGTCATTTGATAACGGATTCATTCACTGATCCGCTGACCCCGTGACCCCGTGACCGCGAAGATGTTGCAGGGCACTCGATACAGAACATGCTCTGTCGTACTGCCTACCCACTTGCCCACCCCCTTGCGATGCGCATTGCCCATGACGATCACATCGGCCCGGTGATGCGCTGCAAAGTCAGCCAGCGCTTTGCCGGGCGGGCCCGCAACGAAGTGTTGTCGCTCGGTGGGCACGCCAAAGTGGTCGGCCAATGCGATGAATGACTTATGCAGAGACCTGCGCACGTCACTGTTGAAGCCTGGCATCGTCACTGCACCCGCGCCTGCGTCGGCTATATGCGTCAGCGACAGATCATAGGCATGTAGCAAATGCAGTTCTGCGTTGCATTGCATGGCCAGTCCGTTCGCTGCCTGGATGATGCGGTCGTTGATGCCGGTGATCTGCGTCTCGGGTTGCGACGGATCGACCGCCGCCACGATCACCCGCGGCAGCGGACACCTGACTTCGCTGACCAGATGCACAGGCACCGGACATTCGCGCAACAGGTGCCAATCCAGAGGCGTAACGAAAACACGCTTGAGTGCAGACTCGTGCTGCACGTCCTTGATCACCAGATCCGGCTGCATTTCTGCCACGTGCCGAAGGATTTCTTGCAACGCGCTGCGGGTTATAAGCACTTCGGTGCTCACCGTGACCCCGCGCCCGCGTATCAGATCTGCTTCATCCTTCAGCCACTTTTCGTTCTCTTGCTGACAGGCCTCACGAAACCGCGCACCGGCGCTCATCAAACCCAAAAGATGAGAGTCTTCGATAAACACCGTGATGTGCAGCGCGGCGCCAGTGGCTTCGGCAATGGCGACAGCTCGTTCCAACGCCGGGGTGTGACGCATGGCTGGGCCGGCTATCAGAAAGAGTCGTTGATATTGGCTCATGTAACACCTCCAAACGTTCCGGGATATCTAACTCCCCCCAACGCTCTCGCCTGTCAAACCACCGACGATTGGCTATCGCCTCAACTAACGGGATCGACACTATCAATATACGCCTTGATTGAATAAGCGAGTGATAGAGGTGCCACGTCACACCGAATCCGATGTTCCGGATTCGGTGATGACCCAACGCTACTTCTGCGCGTATTTCGTGCCGTGCGAATCGTTAAGCTGTGCCTGCATCAACCCCCACTCACGCTGAATGATCGAGTAAGGAATAAAGATACTGATCCGTTCAGCGCCCTTTACCCCAGGGTGAAAACTCACATCGTGAAGTGTGGTGGAGAAGAATCCGACATTAATACCGACAATGCTGCCGTCATTGGCGATAACCGGCCCACCCGACATCCCCTTGATCATCGGGGCATCATGGATGGCATAGCGTTCGCCGCTGCCTTCATCACTGTTGATGAAAGGCGCCGGATACACCTTGCCTTGCCCGCTGACCGTTGTCATATACGGGCTCGTTCCCACGGCAGTGATGTGCTCACCCACGCGCGGTGCGCGCCATGACGGATAATGGCCGTCGGCCTTGTGCTTGATGAAGACCAGATCGCAACCGGTGCTGCAGCTGTATATCACGTTGCGAATGAGTGGGGTGTGGCGGGTGGTGACGGCGTAATCCTCGTTCCATTGCACAGCCGAGGCCGTGTACAGATAGGGCAAGGGAAAGCCTGAGAAGACTGAGAAATATGAATCATTGGCAGGTCCCGACAAGTCGGGTTTTACCATACCGTTGCATCCTGCAATACCAGCTCCTATTAAAAAGTAGGCCATGACTTTAATCATGATGCTCACCGACTTATAAGGAGATTTTAGTTTTTGTTGTGTCAGGTTTTTAGTGATCAGGTTGTTGTAGTTATTCCTCGCCGCCTGTTCTGGTGGGTAATGTATGGCTTAGGTTGTAAGCGTGTGTATGAATTAATTGCGCTAAGAACAATCGCTTTTCGTTACATATAAAAAATTTCAAATATTTGGCGCCTGAAAAATGTCACACGCGCCAAAATAAATATAAATGGAAGTTGCACTTAATAAGTGTAAAACGCGTGAAACAGCACTTTTAGAGCGATTTAGAGCACGTTGGAATGCCGCGGCAACCTAACAGAAATCAGTGCCGCGAAAATAACAAATGCGCTGGATATCCATAAACACGCTTCCAGCCCGAAGACCTGAAAAACCCAACCGGAGAGCACGGTGCCGATCAGCCGTCCCATGGCGTTGGACATGTAGTAGAAGCCCACATCCAGCGATACGCCGTCTTCCTTGGCGTAGGACACGATCAGGTAGCTGTGCAGCGAGGAATTCACCGCGAACAACGCACCAAAGATCATCAAACCGCCCAACAGCACCCACTGCGGCGACAACCCGGTGTTCAGCCCCAGCGCGATTGCCGCTGGCAGGCCCGCCAAGGCAACCGCCCAAAGAAACGCCGCGCGACCATCCGGGACATGCCCTCGTTGCTTGCCGGTGATCCGCGGCGCGAGCGATTGCACGATGCCGTAGCCAATCACCCAGGCCGCGAGGAATCCACCGACCTTCCAGAAGTCCCAGCCAAAAACGCTGCTCAAGTACACCGGTAAAGCCACGACGAACCAGACATCGCGGGCACCGAACAGGAACATCCGTGCCGCCGACAAGATGTTGATGGCCCGGCTCTTGGAGAGGATGTCGCGGAACCTGGGCTTGGCTTTCGCCTTGCCCAGGTCCTTTTTCAACAGGATCAGGCTGCCGAGCCAGATCAGCGAAAGAACGCCTGCCATAGCCAGCAACGCCCCTCTGAAACCGATCAGGGCGAGCAATGCCCCGCCGAGAAAGAAACCGACGCCCTTGAGGGCATTCTTCGAGCCGGTGAGGATCGCTATCCATTGATAAAGCGTGCCCTGTTGCCCGTCGGGCACCAGAAGTTTGATCGAGCTTTTGGCGCTCATCTTGTTCAGGTCTTTGGCAATCCCCGACAGCGCCTGAGCCCCCATCACCCAAGGGATCGTCAGCCAGGTGACTGGCACCGTCAGCATCAACAGCGCCACCACCTGCATCCCCAGCCCGATGTTCATGGTCCGGTTCAACCCCAGTCGCGCGCCGAGATAACCGCCCAGCAGGTTGGTGATCACGCCAAAGAGTTCGTAGAACAGAAACAACGCCGCGATTTGCAACGGGCTGTAGCCCAACCCGTGAAAGTGCAGCACCACCAACATGCGCAAGGCACCGTCGGTGAGGGTAAAAGCCCAGTAATTGCCCGTAACAAGCAGGTATTGCCGCACTGACGGCGCGAGGGCTGACAAGGCTTTCATCAACGCTCCTTAAACGGCCAGACCGACCATCCTGGCCAATTCGACGGTGCGGTTCGCGTAACCCCATTCGTTGTCGTACCAGGCATAGAGTTTGACCTGGGTGCCGTTGATGACCATGGTCGACAGCGCATCGATGATCGATGAGCGCGGATCGGTGCGGTAGTCGATGGACACCAGCGGACGCTCCTCGAAGCCGAGGATGTCTTTGAGTTCGTTCTCGGACGCGTCCTTGAGAAACCGATTCACTTCGTCAACCGTGGTGACGCGCTCGACCTCGAACACACAATCAGTCAGCGACGCATTGGCCAACGGTACGCGCACCGCGTGACCGTTCAGACGCCCGCGCAGCTCAGGGAAAATTTCCGCGATGGCGGTGGCCGAACCGGTGCTGGTCGGGATCAGGCTCATGCCCGAAGCCCGCGCACGACGCAGATCCTTGTGGGGTTGGTCGAGAATGCTTTGGGTGTTGGTCAAGTCGTGAATGGTGGTGATCGAGCCGTGGCGAATGCCTAGCGCTTCATGGATCACCTTGACCACTGGCGCGAGGCAATTGGTGGTGCACGACGCAGCGGTAACGATGCGATGTTCCGCCGGATTGAACAGTTGATGGTTGACGCCCATGACGATGTTCAGCGCGCCCTCTTCTTTCACCGGAGCGCTGACCACCACGCGCTTGACGCCCTGGTCGAGGTACGCCTGAAGCACCGCGACAGTCTTCATCTTACCGCTGGCTTCAATCACCAGATCGCAGCCCGACCAATCGGTATCGGCAATCGCCTTGTTGGCAGAAACCTTGATGCGCTTGCCGTCGATGACAATACAGTTGCCCTCGGCGCTGGCTTGATCATTCCAGCGGCCATGCACCGAATCGAAATTCAGCAGGTGCGCATGCGTCGCCGCGTCGCCTGCCGGGTCGTTGATCTGCACGAACTCAAACTCCGGCCAGTGCCAGGCGGCGCGCATGGCGAGACGACCGATGCGGCCAAAACCATTGATGCCCACTTTGATAGTCATGTCGAGGTGCTCTGTAGCGGTTGTCAGGGAGGGTGCTTTGGCAATCATCAAGCCGGACAGCAGGCGGCTGCCCGTTCAGGACGGTCGCCCATTTGTGCAAGGCGTTTGGCATCGGGGCTCAACCAGTGCGTGTTGGCTTCGAGTGCCACGATCAGCATCTGATTCACCCAGTCAGGAAGAGTCGGGTGCAGTCGGTAGTAAACCCACTGGCCTTGTCGACGGTCCACCAGCAATCCGCAGGTGCGCAACTGCGCCAGGTGCCTGGAGATTTTCGGCTGGCTCTCGTTCAACGCGCAGGTCAACTCGCAAACACACAACTCTCCCTCACGGGCGATGAGCAGCATCATGCGGACGCGGTTGTCGTCAGCCAGGCATTTGAAAACGGTGGTCGGCGTCAGAGAGTCAGACATTTCGGTTCTCGCTGGTTTGGGCTATGCGTCACAACGGAGCATCAGCTTATATGCGCTTGGCCGAATATATGTTTTTCCGTATGTGCGGTAAAGCACCAACAGTCAGTGTGTCGACTTCATAGCTGAATGATATTTATTTACTTACAAAAGGTAATCGTTATCATTAGCGCCATAACTAAAAAGGAGCTCATGGTGGCTTTACCGCGCATTTACCCAGCCTCTCTCTCGCTGCTGGGGCTGTTGGCAGTCCCCGATTTACAGGCAGAAACCCAATCGGCAGTCACCCTGCCTGCCACCGCTGTGACCAGTGATTACAGCGAACAAAGCTACAGGCCGACCGACAGCCGCAGTGCGCTGAAGATCGATGCCCCGCTGCGCGACATTCCGCAAACGGTGAACGTGATCCCGCAGAGCGTGATCAAGGACCAGGGCGCGCAATCGATGGAAGACGTGCTGAAAAACGTTCCTGGCATCGGTCTTTCCAACGGCGATGGCCAGCGCGATCAGGTCACCATTCGCGGCTTCAGTGCGATTGGCGACATGTACGTCGACGGTGTCCGCGACGACGCGCTGTACTTCCGCGATCTGTCTAACGTCGAGCGGGTGGAAGTGATCAAGGGGCCGGCAGCGGTGCTCTATGGCCGCGGTTCATCCGGTGGCCTGATCAACAGCATCAGCAAGAAACCCAACTTCACCCCCAAGCAGGAAGTGGGTGTCAGCTTCGACAGCGAAGGCAAAAAGCGCACGCAGTTCGACGCGGGCTGGGCCGATCAGCAGCAAAACGACAAGGCCTTCCGGGTAACTGGCGCTCTGGAGAACAGCGACACCTTCCGCGATGACGGTTACATCGACCGCAAGGCCATTGCACCTTCGGCCTACTTCAAGCTCTCCGATGATCTTGAGCTGAATCTGGGCGCCACGTACCTCTACGATAAACGCCTGATCGACTTCGGCATCCCCGCGCTGGGCAACCGTCCGGTCAATGTCGACCGGGACAAGCGCTTCGGCGCCGCCGACCCGGATGATGATTACACTCGCAGCGAAGTGTTCTCGTTCACGGCGGGCGTCGACTACCGCCTCAACGACGACTTCACCCTGAGCAACACCAGCCGCTACTACCACTACGACCTGGATCGCAACAACACCCTCGCCGACTCCAGCCCGACACGCTTCGTCACTGCCCCCAACGGCGAATTGCTGGTCAAGCTCAACCGCGGCAACGTGCAGCGCAAGGAAGACGGCTGGTTCAACCAGACCGAACTCAAGCAACAGGCCACGCTCGCCGGGATGAACCACAACCTGCTCTATGGTGTGGAACTGGGGCGCCAGGTCAAGGATCAATCCGTCTTCAGCCAGAACAACGTAGCGCGGGTTCCGGTGTACCGCGATGCTCTGGTCGACGTACCGTTCCAGGCCAATCGGCAAACCGCCAAGGGCACCAATACCCAGGACACGGCCGGTTTCTACGTCCAGGATCTGATTGAACTGACCCCGCACTGGAAAGCGCTGCTGGGCGTGCGCTATGACGTGTTCGACCAGGAATATTCGGATGACCTGACCCGCGCCACCATGTCTCGAACCGACAACACCTGGAGCCCGCGTGCAGGCCTGGTCTACCAGCCTGATCAGGTCCAGTCCTACTACATTTCGGTGAGTCGCTCTTACCAGCCGTCTTCCGAAGTCTTCGCCCTGAGCACCACCAACCAGGACCTTGAACCGGAGCAAACCACTAACTTCGAAATCGGCGGCAAGTGGGACCTGCTCGACAATCGCCTGGCGTTGACGGCGGCGCTGTTCCGCCTGGAACGCACCAACATGAAAACCACCGACCCGGCGAACCCGACCAAACTGGTCCTGTCGGGCGAGCAGCGCACCGACGGCCTGGAACTGACCGCCAGCGGGCAGTTGAGCGACAAGTGGCAGGTCTATGCCGGCTACGCCTTCCTGGATGCCGAGATCACCAAGTCCAACAGCCGTACCAACGGCGTCGCCAACGAAGGCCAGACACCGACCCTGACCCCGCGTCACAGTGCCAACCTCTGGCTGGTGCGCTCGCTGACCAACACCTGGCGTGTCGGCATGGGCGCGAACTATGTCGATGACCGCTACACCGCCCTGGACAATCAGGTGGTCATGCCCGCTTACACCACCGTGGACGCGGCATTGCTCTATAACCTGCCGAAGTGGGACATGGCGCTGCGTTTGCGCAACGTCTTCGACAAGGACTATTACGCCTCGGCCCATGGCTCCGTGGACCTGATCACCCCCGGAGCGCCACGGACCCTGGAGTTGAGTACCAACTACCGGTTCTGACTGAACACCTGAAATCAAACGCCCTTGCCGGTCAGGTAAGCAAAATACCCGTGGGAGCGAGTCTGCTCGCCCCCACGCGTTTTGCGCAGTTTACTGACAGGCATTCGTTTTAAAGCGGGCAGACTGCGATAACTGCACCATCAGTGCTTGGGGTGGTCATCTGCACAGTCCAGCCTGGGGCAAAAACCAAGTCGTGATACTCAACGATGGCACTGATTTCGGAGCAAAGTTTTTTGGCCTCCTCCGGAGAGTGATCTACATCGATGTTGACCGAACGATTCTCGGCTGAGTATTCGCTAGCCTGGGTCAAGTTCATCGTGTCATTCCCATCCAGTATTTTGCTGAGCAGTGAGGCGTTCTCGACGGACTCGTCCATACCGCTGGAATAAGCACATTGAACAGCCACAATCGTCAGTAAAAAAAACAGACCCGCTGCGTATTTGTTTCTCACATCCATGTTCCTTGAAGTCGGGATTGGTCGAGCCTGCACTGCGTGGCGAAGCGATCCGGGGTACAGCATACGTCCTGAGGTTCATACGGCCCAAGGAAGATCAGCGAAAGGATTTCGTATACCCTATCGCTATCTCACTTCAAACGATCGCCGCCGTGAACCTACCCAAACTCAACGCTCCCGACCTTGGCAATACGCCTTCGACCTCGGAAATCATCACCCGTCATCTGCGCGACGCGATCGTCGCCGGGCATTTCGCCGAAGATGAGCCGATTCGCCAGGACGACATTGCCCGCCAGTTCAACGTCAGCAAGATTCCGGTGCGCGAGGCCCTCAAGCGGCTGGAGGCCGAAGGGTTGGTGATGTTCCAGCGCAATCGCGGGGCGATGGTCACGCGGGTTTCCGATGCCGAGCTGGCGCAGATGTTCGAAGTGCGCATGTTGCTGGAAGACAAAATACTGCGCCTGGCCATCCCCAACATGACCGAAGAAACCTTCGCCCGTGCCGAGCGTATCTGTCAGGAATTCATCGGCGAGGACGACGTGGGCCGCTGGGCCGAGCTCAATTGGGAGCTGCATGCCTGCCTCTACGAACCGGCACAACGGCCGTTTCTGGTCAGCCTGATTCGTTCGGTCAACGACAAGCTGGAGCGCTACCTGCGCATGCAAATGAGCCTGTCGGCTGGTAAGGAACGGGCCGATCACGAACACCGTGAGATCCTCGCGGCCTGTCGTGCCGGCGATGTGGAGCTGGCGGTGAAGCTGCTGGACGAACACATTGCCGGGGTCTGCAAGACCCTGTTCGAACACCTGCCCCACGCCCACTGACGGCTCAGGATGCTGTGCCGATTTCGTCATCGGCACAGGATAAATCCATCAAGCCGGCACCCCGCCGCACAGGCCACTCTTGCGTTCACTCATCTGAACGGACGTGGCCCTCCCATGAAACGCATCACCGTGATCGACTCCCACACCGGCGGCGAACCGACCCGCCTGGTGACCGCCGGTTTTCCTGACCTGGGCACCGGCAGCATGGCCGAACGGCGCAAGCGGCTGGCCGACCATCACGATCAATGGCGCGCGGCCTGCGTGCTGGAACCACGAGGCAGCGACGTACTGGTGGGTGCCCTGCTCTGCACACCTGTGGACCCGAGCGCCTGTGCCGGGGTGATTTTCTTCAACAACAGCGGTTACCTGGGCATGTGCGGCCACGGCACCATCGGCCTGGTGGCGTCGTTGGCGCACTTGGGCAAAATCGGCCCCGGCGTGCATCGTATCGAGACGCCGGTGGGGATGGTGCAGGCGACCCTGCACGAAGACCATTCGGTGAGCGTGCGCAATGTGCCGGCCTACCGTTACCGCAAGGCGTTGGTGTTGCAGGTGCCGGGCATCGGCCAGGTGGTCGGCGATATCGCCTGGGGCGGCAACTGGTTTTTCCTGATTGCCGAGCATGGCCTGAGGGTCGCCGGCGACAACCTCGACGCGCTGACCGCTTATACCTACGCCGTGCAGCAAGCGCTGGAAGCCCAGGGCATTCGTGGCGAAGACGGCGGGCTAATCGATCATATCGAGCTGTTCGCCGATGACGATCACGCCGACAGTCGCAACTTTGTCCTATGCCCCGGCAAAGCCTATGACCGCTCACCGTGCGGTACCGGCACCAGTGCCAAACTGGCGTGCCTGGCGGCGGACGACAAGTTGCAACCGGGGCAGATCTGGCGCCAGGCCAGTGTCATCGGCAGCGAGTTCGAAGGCTCTTATGAATGGCAAGGCGAGCGCATCGTGCCGACCATTCGCGGCCGTGCCTTTATCAGCGCCGAAGCCAGTTTGATCATCGAACAGGATGACCCGTTCGCCTGGGGCATTCGCCCATGAGCGAGGGCCTGGTGGCCGATGTGATCGTGATCGGCGCAGGCATCATCGGCGCCGCCTGCGCCCAGGCGCTGGCCCGTCGTGGCTTGCAGGTGCTGGTGCTGGACGCCGGCCTGCACGGTGCGACGGCGGCAGGCATGGGCCACCTGCTGGTGCTCGACGACAACCCGGCCGAACTGGCCCTGAGCCAATATTCCCTGCAACGCTGGCGCGAACTGGCGCCGGACCTGCCCGACGGCTGCGCTTACCGCAACAACGGCACACTGTGGCTGGCGGCCAACGCCGAGGAAATGGCGGTCGCCCACAGCAAATACCTGAACCTGAAAGCCCAAGGCGTGGCGTGCGAATTGATCAGCGCCAGCGCTTTGCGTCAGCGTGAACCGGAACTGCGCGAGGGTCTGGAAGGCGGCTTGTTGATCAATGGCGACGGCATTCTGTATGCGCCGGCGACGGCCCGCTGGATGCTCGACACACCGAACATCCGTCAGCACCGGGCGCGGGTCAGCGCCGTCGATGGTCACCGCGTTTGCCTCGATGACGGCCACTGGTTGCGGGCCGAAGCGGTGGTGTTGGCCAACGGCATTCAGGCCAACGAACTGTGCCCGGAATTGCCCATCGAGCCGAAAAAAGGCCACCTGCTAATTACCGACCGCTACCCCCGCACCGTCACCCACACCTTGGTGGAGCTGGGTTACGTCACCAGCGCGCACAACGCCACCGGCCCATCGACCGCCTGCAATATTCAGCCGCGCCCGACCGGGCAATTGTTCATCGGAGCCTCACGGCAATTCGGCACCACCGACCCGCAGGTCGAAGGCTGGATGCTGGCAAAAATGCTCAAGCGAGCCGCCGAGTACATGCCAGGGCTGGCCCGGCTCAACGGCATCCGCGCCTGGACCGGCTTTCGCGCCGCCAGCCCCGACGGCCTGCCGCTGGTTGGCCAGCACCCACAGCAGCAGGGTTTGTGGCTGGCGGTCGGGCACGAAGGGTTGGGCGTCACTACGGCCCCCGGCACCGCCGATTTGCTGGTGGCGCAGCTGTTCAACGAAACCCCGCCACTGGCCGCGCAACCCTATCTGCCCCAGCGTTTCCTCGGAGAACCCGCCTATGCCTGAATTACTGCTGGACGGCCGCGCCTTGAAGGTGGCCGAGGGCACCAGCGTCGCCGCAGCCTTGGCGCTGGGCAGCGACGGATGCACACGCACTTCGGTCAGTGGCCAACGCCGCGCACCGCTGTGCGGCATGGGCATTTGCCAGGAATGCCGGGTGACCATCGACGGCCGGCGACGCCTGGCCTGCCAGACTCTGTGCCGCGACGGCATGCAGGTGCAAACATGCCCATGAACGAATACGCCGATCTGCTGATCATCGGAGCCGGCCCCGCTGGCATGACCGCTGCTCTTGCCGCCGCCCCCAGTGGCGCACGCATCGTCATGCTCGACGACAATCCGCTGCCGGGCGGGCAAATCTGGCGTGACGGCCCTCAAGCCAATGTGCCCGATCAGGCCCTTCGCCTGCGTGAACGTTTGCAGGCTTGCAGCAACA
This sequence comes from Pseudomonas sp. Pseusp18, assembly GCF_059506005.1. Classification (NCBI taxonomy): domain Bacteria; kingdom Pseudomonadati; phylum Pseudomonadota; class Gammaproteobacteria; order Pseudomonadales; family Pseudomonadaceae; genus Pseudomonas; species Pseudomonas sp. Pseusp18. Next base: position 1,965,589 of record NZ_CP169240.1, on the reverse strand, counting down.
TCCGCCGCCACGCCGGCACTCGGGTGATCGCCAGTCCCGGTCCGAAACAACTGTTGGTCGAAAATGACGATGACGGCTGGCTGATCAGTTATCACCGATTGATTCTGTGCACCGGCGCCCGCGAGTTGCTGCTGCCCTTCCCCGGCTGGACGTTGCCTGGCGTGACCGGGGCCGGTGGCTTGCAGGCGCTGATCAAGGCGGGCCTGCCGGTGCAGGGTGAACGCGTGGTGATCGCCGGCAGCGGTCCGCTGTTACTGGCCAGTGCCGCCACCGCGAAAAAACACGGCGCGCAGGTCCAGCGCATCGCCGAGCAAGCCTCGCGCACCGCCGTCGCCGGTTTCGCCGCACAACTGCCCCGCTGGCCTGGCAAATGGCTGCAATCGTTCAGCCTGTTCGACCGCCATTACCGCACCGCGACGCATGTGCTGGCCGCCCTTGGCACTGACCGGCTGGAAGGTGTGCGCCTGCAACAGCAGGGCAAAATCATCGAACTGGCCTGTGATCGGCTGGCCTGTGGTTTCGGCTTGATCCCGAACATTCAGTTGGGTCAGGCACTGGGTTACGCCATCGAGGGGCAGGCGTTGGCCGTGGATGCCTGGCAGGCCAGTCGCGTCGATCATTATGCCGCGGGTGAATGCACCGGGTTTGGTGGCAGTGAACTGGCGTTGGTCGAAGGTGCCATTGCTGGGCACGCGGCGGTCGGTGACCTTGAAGCGGCACGCCAGTTGTGGCCACGCCGGGCACGCTGGCAGGGTTTCGCCAAGGCACTGAATCAGGCCTTCGCCCTCGACCCGCAACTCAAGTCCCTGGCCCGCCCCGACACCCTGGTCTGCCGCTGCGAAGACGTGCCCTACGGCGCATTGACCGGGCACACCGACTGGCGCGAAGCCAAGCTGGCCAGTCGCTGCGGCATGGGCGCCTGTCAGGGCCGGGTGTGTGGCGGCGCGGCGCAGCACCTGTTTGGCTGGCAACCCTCGGCGCCCCGCCCGCCCTTCAGCCCGGCCCGAATCGAGAGCTTGATGTGCCTGGACGACACCCCGCCAACCTGATTCCCCCTCGGGGGTTTCAGCCGCGCTGTCGAGCCTCTATGATCCCGGGGTCGCCCTCAGACCCCAGCGCCATGTACCCCTCGCTCAGCACTTTTAGACCCTGCGACCTGCCCACGCTGTTGAACAGCCTGCAGCCGATTGCGCCGCTGCTCGACACCCTGGCGGACGTGGTGTTTTTCATCAAGGACCGCGAAGCCCGCTACGCCTTCGTCAACCAGACCCTGGCCCGGCGTTGCGGTTTCAAACATCGCGAGGATCTGCTGGGGCTCACCGCCGAGATGGTCTTCCCGGAACGCTTCGGCCCGCTGTACACCGAACAGGATCGGCGGGTGCTGTCCAGCGGCCGCGAACTGGCTGACCAACTGGAGCTGCACCTGTATTACGGCAACCAGCCGATCTGGTGCCTGACCCACAAACTCGCCTTGAAGGATGAACAGGGTCACATCGTGGGCCTGGCCGGGATCTCCCGCGACCTGCAATCGCCACAGTCCAATCACCCCGCATTCCAGAAACTCGCCGCGGTGGATGCGCACATCCGCAGCCACTTCGCCCGCCCCGTCAGCCTCGCTGAATTGACCGCAATCGCCGGTTATTCCGTGGCGCAACTGGAGCGTCACTGCAAACGGGTGTTCCAGCTCACCCCACGGCAGATGATCAACAAGGCGCGCCTGGAAGAAGGTTCTCGGCTGTTGCTGCACAGCGACCTGCCGATCACCGAGATCGCCCTGCGCTGCGGTTACACCGATCACAGTGCGTTTAGCCGGCAGTTTCGTGCGTTGACCGGTCTGTCACCGAGTCAGTATCGCGATACTCAGCGTTAGGCCAGCAGGAAAGATCAAAAGATCGCAGCCTTCGGCAGCTCCTACAGAGGAATGGTGAACCCCGGTAGGAGCTGCCGAAGGCTGCGATCTTTTTGATCTTAAACGGTGATGTTTAAACGACACTTCCAGATACTCACCCAGGCTACACATCCTTGCGCCTCTGCCTACGACTACGCCAGAATCCGCCGGCTTGTGCGCCTTGATGCCGGGCTCTATCGTTTCCGGGTCGCTGATGAATCAGCGATCGGATTTGACCGTCCGAATAAATCAAGGCGCGCCAGCGTCCAAGACCTTTTCAGGCATTGCCTGATATATCGTGTCGCGGTGGCTGTGCGTGGGACACCTTCGGTGTGCCGGATTCCTTGATGTCCGGTCGGTCAACCCGCGTACAGCTGCCACCTTGTTCGTTTGACCGCGAACGGCGGTAGCTCCACTCATCAAGGAGCTTCACATGTTCAAACCAACGCCAAATCCACCGGAAACCGACGACGTTTCCCCCTACGAATCTCTCGATTCCAAAAAACTCCACGCAGCCGCCGACCGCGCCCTAGATCACTACCTCAAACCGCCCACCCCCAAAGACACCAAGCGCAAACCCAGCACCATTTACCATGTGGGTGCGAAGGTCGATAACGAAACCCTGCTGGTCAACGCCTGCGAATCCCTGGCGTCAGCCAGCATGATGCTCACTGAGTTCGCCGGGTTGATGGACATGCCCCATCGCAACATGATGTTGGGGATTCAATCGGTGGTCATGCTCGGGGAGCTGGCGGTGAACCGCGTGCTGGATAACCTCGATCCACAAGGCTAGCGAGAATCTGTGGCAAAGGGGCTTGTTGTGGCGAGGGGGCTTGCCCCCGTTCGGCTGCGAAGCAGTCGTCAATCCGGTGTATGCGATTTCTCTGATACACCGCGGTTGCAGGTTTTGGGGTCGCTTCGCAACCCAACGGGGGCAAGCCCCCTCGCCACATGAAGTGTGTCAGAGCACGGATTGATCACAGGGCGCCGATGTTCCCTAAAGGGGCGCCCCGCACAACCATTGCTCCCATCTGTAACACCCGCCATCGCGGACCTCGCCCCTCACTACATCCCTCTGACGCACCGCAACACCTCTACTCCAAGGCCTGCCAACAAATTCACGCCTCGGCCTGGAAACGGGCACGTTGATTGCTATATTTAATATCGTATACGAAATCCCCAATACGATATCCAACAGCACTTCACATCAACGAGGCCTCTATGAAAAACCCCGCATTTGCCGTAGCCCTCAGCGCTGTTCTCAGTACCTCCTTTATTGCCACCGCCCAGGCCGACAAGCTCGATGACATCATCGGTTCGGGCAAGCTGCGCTGCGCCGTGACCCTGGACTTCCCGCCCATGGGTTTTCGCGATGCCGGTAACAACCCGGCCGGTTTCGACGTGGACTACTGCCGTGACCTGGCGAAAATCCTCGGGGTCGAGGCCGAAGTGGTCGAGACGCCGTTCCCGGACCGTATTCCGGCGCTGGTCTCCGGGCGGGCCGATGTGATCGTCGCCTCCACTTCCGACACCCTCGAACGGGCCAAGACCGTCGGCCTCACGGTGCCTTACTTCGCCTTCCAGATGGTGGTGCTGACCCGCGACGACACCGGCATCAACAGCTTCGATGACCTCAAGGGCAAACCTGTGGGCAACACCAGCGGCACCTATGAGGCCATCGCGCTGGAGAAAGACGTGAAGAACTGGGGCACTGGCACCTTCCGCGCCTATCAGTCGCAGAACGACACCCTGCTGGCGGTTGCCCAAGGCCATATCGACGCCACCGTGGTCACCAACACCGTGGCCGCCGCCACCCTCAAATCGGGCAAATACAAAAACCTGAAAGTCGCCGGTAACGCGCCGTACGTGATCGACTACGTCTCCCTCGGCGCCAAGCGTAACGAGTATGGCCTGCTCAACTACCTCAACCTGTTCGTCAACCAGCAGGTGCGCACCGGTCGTTACAAAGAGTTGTTCGTCAAATGGGTCGGCACTGAAATCCCGCCGACCAACCTGACCGTGCCACAGGTCTACTACTGAGGTGTCCGGCATGCCTAGGCCCACTTCTCTGACCGGCCGCAGCCTGGTCGCGGGCGCCGCCGAGGGCGCCCTGCTGTTCGCCGATATCGGGTTGAGTTTCTGGGGCGGGGTCGATCCGTTCAGCGGCGAGATCATTGACCGTCACCACCCGCTCAGCGGCGAACACCTGGCCGGCCGCGTGCTGGCCATTCCCAGCGGTCGCGGCTCGTGCACCGGCAGCAGCGTGTTGATGGAACTGATCAGCAACGGCCACGCACCGGCAGCACTGGTGCTGGCCGAACCCGATGAGATCCTGACCTTGGGCGTGCTGGTGGCGCAGACGATTTTCGAGCGTTCCCTGCCAGTGCTGTGCATCGGCCGGGAGGCCTTCGCCGCGTTGCGCGGCAAGGCCTTCGCTCGGGTCGACGGCGCCTCGGTAAGCGTGTTCGAACACCTGCCGGGCGATGCCTGGCAGGCACTCGACAGCACATTGCAAACGCAAGACCCAAGCGCCCCGATCGAACTCACCGAACACGATCGGGCGCTGCTCGACGGCCAGCATGGCAAGGCTGCACAAGTGGCCATGCAGATTGTTCTGCGCATGGCCGAGCTGCAAGGTGCCCGCCGCCTGGTGGATGTCACCCAGGCGCACATCGACGGCTGCATCTACACCGGACCTGCGAGCCTGCGCTTTGCCGAACAACTGGTGCAATGGGGCGCCAAAGTGCGGGTGCCCACCACCCTCAATTCAATTTCCGTGGACCAGCGTCGCTGGCGCGAATTGGGTATTGACCCGGCGCTCGGCGAACCGGCCAGTGCCTTGGGCGATGCCTATATGGCGATGGGCGCGCAACTCAGTTTCACCTGCGCGCCCTACCTGCTCGACAGCGCACCCAAGGCGGGCGAGCAGATCGTCTGGGCCGAATCCAACGCGGTGGTCTACGCCAACAGCGTGCTGGGGGCACGCACCCTGAAGTACCCGGACTATCTGGATATCTGCATCGCCCTGACCGGCCGCGCCCCGTTGATCGGCTGCCACCTGGACGCACAACGCAAGGCCCGACTGCAGGTCGAGGTGCCCACCCTGGGTGAACTGGATGATGCCTTCTACCCGCTGCTCGGTTACCACATCGGCGCGCTGGCGGGCAGCCGGATTCCACTGGTGTACGGGCTGGAAAACCGCAAGCCGAGCCTGGACGACCTCAAGGCGTTCGGCGCAGCGTTTGCCACCACGTCCGCCGCCCCCTTGTTCCATATCGCCGGGATCACCCCGGAGGCCATCGACCCGGCGCAGGTGCTGGCGGGAGATGTAGCCCTACCCGTGGAAACAATCCGCCTGAAGGATCTATTGGTCAGTTGGCGCGAACTCAACAGTGCCCGCGACAGCCGGGTAGATGTGGTCTCGCTGGGCAACCCGCATTTCTCCCTCAGCGAGTTCGCTCACCTGGCGCGACTGTGCCTCGGTCGGCACAAACACCCCGACGTGGTCCTCGCCATTACTTGCGGCCGCGCCGTGCTGGAGCAGGCTCGCGAAGCCGGGCATATCGCCGTGATCGAAGCCTTCGGCGCGACCCTGGTCACCGATACTTGCTGGTGCATGCTCGGCGAACCGGTGATCCCGCCGGGTGCAAAAACCTTGATGACCAACTCGGGCAAATACGCCCATTACGCACCCGGCCTGGTGGGCCGCAAGGTGCATTTCGCCAGCCTGGCTGAATGTGTCGATACCGCTTGCAGTGCCACGGCCAGCGGTCGTCTGCCGGCCTGGCTGCAAACCGCCGCCCCTCTGGAGACTCTCGCGCATGTTTGATTACACCTTCCAATGGCGCGCCACCCTGCGCGCCCTGCCGGACATGCTCGCTGGCGCCTGGGTCACCTTCGAGACCGCCGCGCTGTCGATGATCTTCGGCGTGCTGATCGCCCTGGCCCTGACGGTGATGCGCGAAAGCAAAACCCCGCTGCTGCGTGGTATCGGCAACGGCTGGGTATCGATCGCGCGCAACACCCCGTCGCTGTTCCAGATCTACGTCCTCTACTTCGGCCTCGGCTCGTTGGGCCTGCATGTCAGCTCGTGGTTCGCGCTGCTGGCCGGGATCACCTTCAACAATGCCGGGTATCTGGCGGAGAACTTTCGCGGCGGCCTCAAGGCCGTACCCGACACGCAAGTGCGCGCCGCGCGTTCGCTGGGCATGAGTGCCTTCCAGGCCTACCGCATGATCATCGTCCCGCAGCTGCTGCGGATCGTCTTCTACCCGCTGACCAATCAGATGGTCTGGGCGGTGCTGATGACGTCGCTGGGGGTGATCGTCGGGCTGAACAATGACCTGACCGGGGTGACCCAGGACTACAACGTCAAAACGTTCCGCACCTTCGAATACTTCGCTATCGCCGCCGCGCTGTATTACCTGATTGCCAAGGCGATCGTCGCGTCAGCCCGGCTGATGGCCTGGCGGTTGTTCCGTTACTGAGGGCTTGACCATGTTTTCCACCAGTTTTTCCTGGAATGACCTGCTGTTCCTGCTCGACGGCGCCTGGGTCACCCTGCAACTGACGTTCTGGTCGATCATCCTCGGCTCCTTCGCCGGGCTGTTGTTTGGCCTGCTGCGAGCGCTGTTGCCCCGCGCCAGCCTGCCCCTGGCCTGGGTGCTGGACGTGTTTCGCAGCGTGCCGCTGTTGATCCAGTTCGTGCTGTTCAACTCGCTCAAAAGCATCGTCGGCTTGAACATCAGTGCCTTCAGCGTCGGCTGCATTGTGCTGGGGGTCTACACCGCCGCGTACTTCACCGAGATCGTGCGCAGCGGCGTGCTGTCGGTGCCGTTCACCCTGCGGCGGGCCAGTCGTTCGCTGGGCCTGAGTTTTTTGCAGGACCTGCGCTGGATCGTCCTGCCAATGGCCACCCGCGTGGCCTTCCCCGGCTGGCTGAACCTGGTGCTCGGGGTGATGAAAGACACCGCGCTGGTGATGTGGATCGGCATCGTCGAACTGCTGCGCGCCTCGCAAACCATCGTCACCCGCATTCAGGAACCGTTGCTGGTGCTGTGCGTCGCGGGCCTTATCTATTACGTCATGAGCCTGGTGGTTGCACGCCTGGGCGCTCGTCTGGAAAGAAGGTGGCAAGAAAATGATTGAGATCGACAACGTACATAAATCCTTCGGCGATCTGGCCGTGGTCAAGGGTGTCAGCCTGACGGTGGACAAGGGCGAAGTGGTGTCGATCATCGGCGGCTCGGGCTCCGGCAAATCGACCCTGCTGATGTGCATCAACGGCCTGGAACCGATCCAGAAAGGCAACATCCGCGTCGACGGCGTCGAGGTTCATCACAGCGCCACCGACCTCAACCGCCTGCGGCAGAAAATCGGCATCGTGTTCCAGCAATGGAATGCCTTCCCGCACCTGACCGTGCTGGAAAACGTGATGCTGGCGCCGCGCAAGGTCTTGGGCAAAAGCAAGGCCGACGCCGAGGCGCTGGCGGTGCAGCAACTGACCCACGTGGGCCTTGGCGACAAGCTCAAGACCTTCCCCGGCAAGTTGTCCGGAGGCCAGCAGCAACGCATGGCCATCGCCCGCGCCCTGGCCATGTCACCGGACTACATGCTGTTCGACGAAGCCACCTCGGCCCTCGACCCGCAACTGGTCGGCGAGGTGCTGGACACCATGCGCATGCTCGCCGAAGACGGCATGACCATGGTGCTGGTGACCCACGAAATCCGCTTTGCCCGCGATGTGTCCGACCGTGTGGCGTTCTTTCGCAATGGCCTGGTGCACGAGATCGGCTCGCCGGATCAGGTGATTGGCAATCCGATACATGCGGAAACGGCGGCGTTTCTCAAATCAGTGAAATAACGACCGGCGATAAAAGGAGTCAGCCATGCGCTCATCGAAAGTCATTCATGTGGTCAGTTGCCACGCCGAAGGCGAAGTCGGCGATGTGATCGTCGGCGGTGTCGCCCCACCGCCCGGCGCCACCGTGTGGGAGCAATCGCGCTGGATCGCCAAGGATGAAACCCTGCGCAATTTCGTCCTCAACGAACCCCGTGGTGGCGTGTTCCGCCACGTCAACCTGCTGGTGCCGGCCAAGGACCCTCGGGCGCAAATGGCCTGGATCATCATGGAACCGGCCGACACGCCACCGATGTCCGGCTCCAACTCGCTGTGCGTCGCCACGGTGCTGCTCGACAGCGGCATCCTGCCGATGACCGAACCGCAAACCCGGCTGGTGCTCGAAGCGCCCGGTGGCTTGATCGAGGCCGTGGCCGACTGCCGTGACGGCAAGGTCGAACGGGTGGAAATCAAGAACGTGCCCTCCTTCGCTGATCGCCTCGACGCCTGGATCGAAGTCGAAGGCCTCGGCTCGTTGCAGGTCGACACTGCGTACGGCGGCGACAGTTTTGTCATCGCCGACGCCAAACGCCTGGGCTTTGCCATCCGCCCTGACGAGGCCGCTGAACTGGTCGAGGTCGGGTTGAAAATCACTCGCGCAGCCAACGAACAGCTGGGCTTCGTCCATCCGCTGAACCCCGAGTGGTCGCATATTTCCTTCTGCCAGATTGCCGCGCCCATCGTCGTTGAAAACGGCATCGCCACCGGGGCCAACGCAGTGGTAATTCAACCCGGCAAGATCGACCGCTCCCCCACCGGCACTGGTTGTTCGGCGCGTATGGCAGTGTTGCAGGCCAAGGGATTGATGCAGGTGGGCGAGCGCTTTATCGGCCGTTCGATCCTCGGTTCCGAATTCCATTGCCGCATCGATTCGATGACCGAAGTGGCCGGCCGCCCGGCGATCTACCCGTGCATTTCCGGCCGGGCCTGGATCACCGGCACCCACCAATTGCTGCTCGACCCCAGCGATCCCTGGCCACAGGGCTATCGCCTGTCAGACACCTGGCCCGGTGCCTGACACTGAACCGGAGCTTGTGTGGAGAGGAGAGTTTTTGTGGCTAAGCAGCTTTTGTGGCGAGGGAGCTTGCTCCCGCTGGGTTGCGCAGCAGCCCCAATGCTGTAATCGCGGTTTGTCTGAAACAATCGGTGGTCTGGTTTCACGACTGCTGCGCAGCCGAACGGGAGCAAGCTCCCTCGCCACAAAAGCTCCCTCGCCACAGGAATTTCACCAGTAGCAAAAAACCCTGATTGATTGAAAAAACCACTGGCCGAGTATCGGCATTTAAAATATCGTATACGAAATACAAAAACGAACCGGAGGCAACAATGAGCAAGCGCATTAACTGGAGTGGCGTCTTCCCCGCGGTGACCACTCAATTCAACGATGACTTCTCCATCAACCTGGAAAAAACCCACCAGGTGATTTCCAACGTGATCCGTGACGGCGTATCGGGCCTGGTGGTGTGTGGTTCGGTGGGGGAAAACACCTCATTGACCGCCGAAGAAAAAATCGCCGTGACCGAAGTTGCGGTCGACGCTTCCCGCGGCCGCGTGCCGGTGATTTGCGGTGTGGCCGAGTTCACCAGTGTGCAAGCGGCCAAGGTGGCCAACGCGGTGCGCAGGGTCGGTGTCGACGGCGTGATGCTGATGCCGGCGCTGGTCTACGGTTCCAAGCCGTTCGAGACCGCCGAGCATTACCGCTACGTGGCGAAGAACGCCGACGTACCGTTGATGGTTTACAACAACCCGCCGATCTACAAAAACGACGTCACCCCGGACATCCTGATTTCCCTGGCCGACTGCGACAACGTGGTGTGCTTCAAGGATTCCTCCGGCGATACCCGCCGTTTCATCGACGTGCGCAATGAAGTCGGTGACCGTTTCGTGCTGTTCGCAGGTCTCGATGACGTGGTGCTGGAAAGCATCGCGGTGGGCGCCGAAGGCTGGGTCTCGGGCATGTCGAACGTATTCCCGAAAGAAGGCGAGACCATCTTCCGCCTGGCCAAGGCCGGTCGCTTCGCCGAAGCCATGCCGATCTACGAATGGCTGATGCCGATCCTGCACCTCGATGCCCGTGCCGACCTGGTGCAGTGCATCAAACTCTGCGAAGCCATCGCCGGTCGCGGCAGCGCCCTGACCCGTCCGCCACGCCTGGCACTGCCGCAAGCTGATCGGGAGTTCGTCGAACAGATCATGGCCAAGGCCATGGCCAATCGTCCGGAGTTGCCGGACGTCGGTCTCTGAGTGATTGCCGGGCGGATCCTCGCGGGTCCGGCCCGGCTACCTGTTTTCGCGCCTCTACAGGAAACGTCAGCATGTCCAATCCTCACAGCACCTCCAGCGCAACCACACCCTCGGGACTCAAACGCGTGGTGGCCGCCGCCATGGCCGGCACTGTCGCCGAGTGGTATGAATTCTTTCTCTACGGCACCGCTTCGGCATTGGTCTTCGGCCAGCTGTTCTTCCGTCAGACCGACAGTCCGATCGACGGCATCATCGCCGCCTTCGCCCTGTACGCCGTCGGCTTCCTCGCCCGTCCGTTGGGCGGTCTGGTGTTCGGTCACTACGGTGACAAATTCGGCCGCAAGCGCCTGCTGCAACTGAGCCTGGTTGTGGTCGGCATCACCACGTTCCTGATGGGTTGCCTGCCCGGCTTCGACAGCATCGGCTATGCCGCGCCAGTGTTATTGGTGCTGCTGCGGCTGATTCAGGGCTTTGCCTTCGGGGGTGAATGGGGTGGCGCGATTCTGCTGGTGTCCGAGCACTGCCCGGACAATCGACGAGGCTTCTGGGCCAGTTGGCCGCAAGCCGGGGTGCCGGCCGGCAATCTGGTGGCGACCGTCGCCCTGCTGCTGTTGTCGTCAAACCTGTCGGAACAACAATTCCTCGCCTGGGGCTGGCGCGTGGCGTTCTGGTTCTCGGCGGTGGTGGTGCTGATCGGCTACTGGATTCGCACCAGCGTCGATGACGCGCCGATTTTCAAGGAGGCCCAGGCCCGGCAAGCGCAGACCAAGCAGCAACAACTGGGCGTGGTAGAAGTGCTGCGTCATCACTGGCGCTCGGTGCTGGTGGGGATCGGCGCGCGGTTTGCCGAGAACATCCTCTATTACACGGTGGTCACCTTTTCGATCACCTACCTGAAACTGGTGGTGCACAAGGACACTTCGGAAATTCTTTTGCTGATGTTCGGCGCGCACCTGCTGCACTTTTTCCTGATCCCGTTGATGGGCTATCTGTCGGATATCGTGGGGCGCAAACCGGTGTACCTGATCGGCGCGGTGCTCACTGCGTTCTGGGGCTTCATCGGCTTCCCGATGATGGACACCGGCAACAATTGGCTGATCATCAGCGCCATCACCCTGGGCCTGGCCATCGAGTCGATGACCTATGCGCCCTACTCGGCGCTGATGGCCGAAATGTTCCCGACCCATGTGCGCTACACCGCCCTTTCGCTGTGCTACCAGGTGGCGCCGATCTTCGCCGGATCCCTCGCGCCGCTGATCGCCATCACCCTGCTCAACAAGTACCACAGCTCGACACCGATCGCCTGGTACCTGGTGGGCGCCGCGCTGATCTCCATCGTGGCCGTCGGCCTGACCCGGGAAACCCGTGGCAAGTCGTTGCACCAGGTGGATGCCGAATCCGCTGCGCGCATTGCTGCTCTGGACAACACCGTGCCGGCCGCTGCGCGCCGGGGTGATTCGCTGGCTTGAACCTGACACACCCCACACCCTGTGGCGAGGGAGCTTGCTCCCGCTCGAGTGCGCAGCACTCGCAAAAGAGGCAACGGTTGCCACTATTTTGGGGCCGCTACGCAGCCCAACGCGAGCAAGCTCGCTCGCCACAAGACAGCGCACGACTCAGCACCTTGATTGACCTGCAAGGGTTCTGCCTCACCTTTTTCGACAGGAGTTTTTATGCCCGAGATCATCGGCCACAACTACATCGGCGGTGCCCGCAGCGCCGCTGGCAACATCGCGATGCAGAGCCATGACGCCAGCACCGGCGCAGCGCTGCCCTATTCGTTCATGCAAGCCACCGTCGAGGAAGTGCACGCCGCAGCCCAAGCCGCCGCTGCCGCTTACCCGACCTTTCGCAATCTGCCGGCGACGCGCCGTGCAGAATTTCTCGAGGCCATCGCCGCGCAACTGGATGCCCTGGATGACGAATTTGTCGCCCTGGTCACTCGCGAAACAGCTTTGCCGACTGGACGAATTCAAGGCGAACGCAGCCGTACCAGCGGCCAGATGCGTCTGTTCGCCCAGGTGCTGCGCCGGGGCGATTTCTATGGGGCGCGCATCGACCGCGCGTTGCCCGAACGTCAGCCTCTGCCACGGGGTGACCTGCGCCAATACCGAATCGGCGTCGGCCCGGTGGCCGTGTTCGGCGCCAGTAACTTCCCGCTGGCCTTTTCCACCGCTGGCGGGGACACCGCCGCCGCCCTGGCCGCCGGTTGCCCGGTGGTGTTCAAGGCCCACAGCGGACACATGGCGACCGCCGAGTGCGTGGCCGACGCAATCATCCGCGCCGCCGAGCAGACCGACATGCCTGAAGGCGTGTTCAACATGATCTACGGCGCGGGCGTCGGTGAAACGCTGGTCAAGCATCCGGCGATCCAGGCCGTTGGTTTCACCGGCTCGCTCAAAGGCGGTCGCGCCCTCTGTGACATGGCCGCCGCACGGCCACAACCGATTCCCGTATTCGCCGAAATGAGCAGCATCAACCCGGTGCTGGTATTGCCTGAAGCCCTGCGCGCACGGGGCGAGAAAATCGCCGGTGAACTGGTGGCGTCGGTGGTTCAGGGGTGCGGTCAGTTCTGTACCAATCCGGGGTTGGTGATCGGTATCCGCTCACCGCAGTTCAGCGCGTTCACCGCGCGGCTCAGCGCCTTGATGGCCGAACAACCGGCGCAAACCATGCTCAACGCCGGCACCCTCGCCAGCTACGAAAAAGGTGTGCAGGCGTTAGTCGACCATCCAGGGATAAGCCATCTGGCAGGCCAGGACCAGCACGGCAATCAAGCCCGGCCGCAACTGTTCAAGGCCGACGTCAGCCTGCTGCTCAAGGGTGATCCGCTGTTGCAGGAAGAAGTGTTCGGCCCGACCACCCTCGTCGTCGAAGTGGCCGACAAGGCGCAGCTGCAACAGGCACTGCACAGCCTGCACGGGCAACTCACCACCACCCTGATCGGCGAACCACAGGATCTGCACGAACACGCCGACCTGCTGGTGCTGCTGGAACAAAAGGCCGGCCGGGTGCTGTTCAATGGCTACCCGACCGGCGTTGAAGTGTGCGATGCGATGGTGCATGGCGGTCCTTACCCTGCGACCTCCGACGCCCGCGGCACGTCGGTCGGCAGCCTGGCCATCGAGCGTTTCCTGCGCCCGGTGTGCTACCAGAACTGCCCGGATGCCTTGCTGCCCGACGCCCTGAAAAACGCCAACCCGCTGGGCATTGCCCGCCTGGTTGATGGCGCCAGCCACCGCGAACCGGTCTGACAACACAACGCTCCTGTGTGGCGAGGGGGCTTACCCCCGTTCGGCTGCGTAGCAGTCGTAAAAACATTACATGCGGTGTACCTGACACAGCGCGATTGCTGGTTTTGGGGCCGCTTCGCAACCCAACGGGGGCAAGCCCCCTCACCACACAAGCCCCCTCGCCACACAGGCTCGCTTCCACAGGAGTTCGGATTATCAAGTCAGCAGCGCTTTCAGATCGTTGTACAGCGCCTCGGGAATCTGCACGCCCTCCACCAAACTGTGCGCCCGCGCCGTATAACGCCGCTGCGACGGCAAGCGCGCGCCCTGCCCTTCAATTCCTTGAAACAACACCTCGGCCCGGGCCAAGTGCTCTTCAGTGGCCGCTCCCAGAAAACGCCGCGGATCCAGCGCGATGATCAACTCGCCATGGTACGGCGACGACTTGCTGCCCGCGTCGTAAGCCAGCGACTCTGCACTGGTCAGGTCACCGATCAACGGCCCGGCAATCAACTCCACCATCGCCGCCAGCGCCGAACCCTTATGCCCACCGAACGTCAGCATCGCGCCGCTATCGAGCACCACGTTGGCATCGGTGCTCGGCCGCCCCTCGGCGTCCACGCCCCAGCCCTCGGGAATCGCCTTGCCGGCACGCCGATGCAACTCGATATCGCCACGGGCAATTGCACTGGTGGCGAAGTCGAACACAAACGGATCCTGCCCCGCACGCGGCCAGCCAAAGGCAATGGGATTGGTGCCGAACACCGGCACCCGTCCCCCGGCCGGCGCTACCCAGGCATGACTCGGATTACACGCCAGCGCCACCAGCCCGGCGGCGGTCAACTGCTCGATCTCCACCCACAGCGCCGAGAAATGCACGCAGCGATTGATCGCCAACGCCGCAACCCCGTTGGCCCGGGTTTTCTCCGCCAGTAGCGGCAAACCTGCCTGGAACGCCAACTGCGAAAAACCACCCCCGGCATCCACCCGCACAATCGACGGCGCCTGGTCGATCACCCGTGGCTCGGCATCCGCCGACACCTTGCCGGCCCGCAGGGAATTCACGCAGCCCAGAATCCGGTACAAACCGTGGGAGGCACAGCCATCGCGCTCGCCGGCGATCACCGTCGCCGCCACCGCTTGCGCATGGGCCAGGTTAAAACCGTTGTGCAGCAAGATCGATTCGGCCAATTCACGGGCTTCGATCAGGGTCAGTCGAATCATGGTCATCTCCTTGGACAGACCGTTCAGACTGGCCAAGTCCAAGGCTCACGGCTTGATCGCTTTAGTTCGGGTTGATGACGAATTCGGCATATCGCTGAAACGGCCGACCGCGTGTTGCCCGGCCACTCGTCGGGCGACGCAACCCGACTGATTGACAGCGATAGGTGCCTGCGCAATTATTATTACATCGCATGCGATACAAACGCATACGACACACAAATCACATCATTCGAAACACTGAGGATCCACCCCATGAGCAAGATCGAAAAAGTCCTGATGACCGGCAAGACTCACACCACCGCCAGCGCCGCTGGCAACACGTCGCGTGGTCATAACGGCAGCCTCGACATTACGCTGTCGTCGCCTGGAAGTGCGAAACCGGCGCACGTGTTCACCGCCATTCAGCCACACCCGACCGCCGAGCAACTGTTCGCCGGTGCATGGTCGGCCTGTTACACCGCCGCCGTCGGGCTGGTGGCCAATGACATGAACGTGGTGCTGCCGTCTGATCTCTCCGTCGACATCGAAGTCGATCTGGGCCAGACCGGTGCGGCCTACTTCCTTCAGGCTCGATTGACGCTCCGCGTGCCGGGGCTGACGCACGACGTTGCGACGACACTGGCGCACACCGCCGATCAGATTTGCCCGTACTCGAAGGCGACGCGCGGCAATATCGACGTTGCCCTGAACGTCCTCACGGTTTGACGCACAGCGATTGCATTTTTTCTCCAAATACATCGCATACGCTTTAAGCGCATGCGAATCACAAACCCATGCGTGCGGCCGGTCAGACGTTGCTGTCAGACCGGCCACCGTCAACAAATCAGAGCTGTTCCGACACAATCGTATACGAGGTATATTTTGCCTTTGCGAGCCTTCTACTTTGGCCAACGAGGAAGCACATGAAACGCACTGACAAGACCGTCCCCGCTGATCTGAAGCTCTCCGACTTCCTGTGTTTTGCGGTCTATTCCACGAACCTGGCCTTCGGCAAGGCCTACAAGCCGATACTCGAGCACTTGGGGCTCACCTATACGCAATACATCACCATCGTTGCGCTATGGGAGGAAGACCACCAAACCGTGGGCAGCCTGGGCGAGAAGCTGTTTCTCGAATCGAACACGCTCACACCGATCCTGAAGAAACTGGAAGCGATGGGCTATCTGCAGAGGCAACGTGATCCCGAGGACGAACGGCAGGTGCGGATCAGCCTGACGAAAAGCGGTCGCCAGCTACGCGAAGACCGCCCCGAGAAGGGCCTTTCCCACGCAACGGGTCTGGAACCGGAAGAGTTCGCACAGTTGCAGAACGCGATCGTGAAACTGCGCAACAACCTCATCAAATCGACGAAAGCCGAAGGATGAGCGGCTGCTTCCCCTGCGCCCTACTGACTCTTCAAGCCCAGGTCGCCAGACCTGGTTTTTACGCTGACCTTTTTTGACATTTTTTTGCCAATCTCACCCGTAGAGTGGCTTGTCTGGCCCTATAGGTAACTGTCAATGAAAGCCCCCAGCCCTTGCGAGATGGACGAAGAAATTCTCACTCAAGCCGCGCATTGGTGCATGCGTTTGCAGGATGATACCTGTACGACCGAAGAGCGTCTGGCCTTCCAGCACTGGATCCAGATCGATCCACGCCATGCATTTGAGTACGCCAAAATGCTTGAGATCTGGGAACTCAGTGATGGATCGCCGAACAATAAAAGCACGTCGAAAAAACTGCTGACCGACACGTCGCCCCTGCATGACGGCGTCCGCAAAATGTAACTTGAGGGCTGCAGCACCCGCACCATCGGCAATCGTTCCCTGATCCCGACAAAATGGGCTTGCCGGTCCCTATCGGCAAGCTCCTGGACATCGACGGATCATTAACGCGCGGGGTGCTCGTTGATCATGCTGGCTGCCTGGAACAGGATTTGCGCGACGAAATCGATTTCCTGTTCGGTGATGATCAGCGGCGGCAAAAAGCGCACGGTCGCGCCAAAGCGTCCACCCAGCTCGACGATCAGGCCGCGCTTCAAGCATGCCTGCTGGAAGGCTTTTGCCCGTGCGGTGTCCACCGGCGGATGCCCCTGTACGTCGAGAGCGCCCTGCGGGTCGACGATTTCCATGCCGAGCATCAGACCGCGACCACGTACATCGCCAATCCAGGTGAACTCGCTTTGCAGCATCTGCAACTGTTTGCGCAGGTGTGCGCCAGCGGTCTCGGCGTGGGCCACCAGGCCTTCATCGCGGATGAAGCGCAAGGTCGCGGTGCCGGCCGCCATCGCCAGCTGATTGCCACGGAAGGTGCCGGCGTGGGCACCCGGCTGCCAGACATCCAGCGAATCGTTATAGACCATGACCGACAGCGGCAGACCACCACCGATGGCTTTGGACAAGGTGATGACGTCAGGCGTGATGCCCGATTGCTCGAAGCCGAACATCCGGCCGCTGCGGGCGATGCCGCACTGGATCTCGTCGACGATCAGCGGAATGCCGTGAGCCTGGGTCAATCGGCGAAGTTCCTGAAGCCAGCGGTCCGGCGCGGCAATCACCCCGCCCTCCCCTTGAATCGGTTCCAGGATCATTGCCGCCGGCGCGGTGACGCCGCTTTCCGGATCGTTGAGCAAATGCTCGAGGTAACGCACATTCAGCGTTACCCCCTGATCGCCGGCCACACCGAACGGGCAACGGTAATCGTGGGGGAACGGCAAGCGTTGTACGCCTGGCATCAACGCACCGAGGGCATTTTTCGGCGACAGGTTGCCACTGATGGCCAACGTCCCCAGGGTCATCCCGTGGTAAGCCCCTTCAAACGCCAGCACCGAGTGCCGCCCGGTGGCTGTGCGGGTGAGTTTGAGCGCCGCTTCGACCGCGTCGGCACCGCTTGGGCCGCAAAACTGGATGCGCGCATTGCGAGCGAATTCGCTGGGCAGGCAAGCAAAAATCTCTTGTACGAAGGCGTCCTTCACCGGGGTCATGAGGTCCAGGGTATGCATCGGCACACCGGCCGCCATGACTTGGGTGATGGCTTCGATAATCACCGGATGGTTGTGGCCCAGCGCCAGGGTTCCGGCACCGGCCAGACAATCGACAAACACTTGCCCCCGACTGTCCTGCACATAAATGCCATGGGCTCGTTCGAGCACCAGTGGAATGCGTCGCGGGTAACTGCGGGCATTGGATTCCTGCTGTTGCTGGCGTTCCAGCAGCGGCGTGGAATCCAGGCAGTAAGAGCTCGACAGACCGGTATGCAACAGACGTAGCTGTTGCGCGCCACCCGCCGTGACATTCGAAAAAGCACTCATGATTTCCTCCATGGAGACTGGGTTTGGAAGGGAACGGGGCTGCCTGAATACGAACGTCTCAGGCAGCGACAACCTTGAAACCGAACGCGGGGAGCCTGCCTCCCCGCGCTTATGGGTTTACATGTCGTAGCGCAGAACCATACCCACCGTGCGCGGCGCGCCGACGTCGATGATGTCGCCGCTGCGGTTGTTGGTGACGTATTCCTTGTCGAAGGCGTTTTTCACGAAACCGGACACCGCGACGTTCTTGGTGACCTTGTATTCGGTGTTGAAGTTGACCAGCCAGTAGTTGTCGCTCTTGCGCTCGCCGGTGACCTTGCCGTCCGCGCCGAACTTGTATTCCGACGGGGTGGTGCTCTGGTAGGTGACGTCCGTGTTGAAGGTCAGGCGGTCGTCGAAGCGATAGGTGCCGCCCACCGACATCTTGTACTTGGGCGAATAGAGGAACGATTCGCCGCTCATGTCCCGGCCATCGCCCGTGACGAAGTCCTTGTACTTGCCATCGGTGATGGCGCCACCGGCGGTCAGCGTCAGCTGTTCAGTGAGGTCTTTTTCAACAAAGACTTCCAGACCCTTGATGTCGCTGCGGCCGGCGTTGAAGACGCGAGCGAACTGAGTGTCCGGGTCCTGCACACTGACCTGCTGGTCTTTCCAGTCGGTGTAGTACAGGTTGGCGCGGGTACGCAGGGTCTCGTCGAAGAATGAACCGCGGTACGACAGTTCGTAGTTGGTGGTGTATTCAGGGTCGTAGGCCTCGTGACCGCCTCCGGCGCGGACGTTGACGCCGCCGCCGCGATAGCCTTTCTGCACCATGAATCCAAGGTACTGCCCGGTCGCCAACTCGTAGTTAATACCGAGTTTCGGCAGCACGGCATCAAACGACTTGCTGACTTTCCCGGGACTGGAGAAGTCATCCTGATTGACGTCGGTATCGTTCGTCTCGTGGTCGTAGCGAAGACCGGTAATCAACGTCCAGCGCGGGGCGAAGGTCCAGTTGATTTCACCGAAAACCGCCTTGTTTTCAATCGTCGTGTCGCCCTTGACGGTCGCAAACAGTTCGTTATCGAACAACAACTTGTCGTGGAAGTTGTTGGTGTTGTGGCCATAGTAGGCACCGACAAAGCTCTTGACCGTGTCCGAGGCGTAATTCAGACGCAGCTCTTGACTGAACAGGTCGCCGTCCTGCTTGCGCAGAATGACTTCGTTGGCATCAGCGGTCTGGTCGAAGTCCAGACGATTGCTGTAGTCCGAACGGGTGTTGGCGGTAAGGCTGGTCAGGGACCATGCATCGTTCAGGCGATAGTCTACCTTGGCGCTGACGGTGTCTTGCTTGAGGTTATCGAAGGCCTTGGTGTTGGAAGCAACCTTGTAATAGCGGACCTTGTCGTTGACGCGCATCACCGAGTTGTCGCCCTGACGGTGTTCACTGTGGGCGTAGGTCAGCAATACATCAGTGTCGTCATTAGGCAGGATCAGCAATTTACCGCGGGCATTGCTCGTACGGTGCGGGTTGGCATCGTCTTGGGTGGTGACGTTATCGATGTAACCGTCGCCGTCCTGATAATCCACGGCGATACGCCCGGCGATCTTGTCGTCGACGATCGAACCGCCGCCCGCAACAGCTGCTCCGCGCTCACCATAGTTCCCCACATTGGTTTGCGCCGAGAAGCTCGGTTGGAAGGTTGGATTTTTGGTCTGGATCACCACCGCGCCAGCCAGAGAGTTACGTCCCTGAGTGGTCGACTGCGGGCCGAGGAACACTTCGACCTGTTCCGCATCCCACAGCGGGATCGGGCTGAGGGTCAGTGCGCGGTTCGGTTGCACGGCGCCGTCGACATACACCGAGACCGCACCGTTGAGAGTCGCCGGGCCCTGGTCATCGAAACCTGACACCGGCACACCACGAATACCCCAGTTCTCGTTACCGGCCTGGCTGTACACGCCCGGCGTGCGGGCGAACACATCGACCAGGCTGTGGTCGGCCTTCTCGCGTAATTGCTGTTCGGTGACGACCACGACGCTGGACTGGGTTTGCTCTAGGGTGCGGTTGATTTTTTCACCCGTCACGGTGATCGGAGCGATCTCCATTGTGTTCGACTGTTCAGCCGCCCATGCGCTGTTAATCAGGCATACCGCCGACCCCACAGCCAACGCAATCGTATTCTTTTTGAAATTCACGCCCCGCTCCCATGCGACAGATACTTGTTGTTTTTTCAACTGGCTGAATGCTGTTCGGCGCCAGCGGGGCGGAGTCTAATCGAAAAAAAAATTTAAAGGAATAAGATTGATAATCCATCTCATTTGTAACTAAGATGCCGCCGTGTATCTGAGCGAATACATTTCAGTCGAGCTCTGCGCCGGCGACCTCTGCCCTGTTTTCAAGGTCTGCCCAAGCCGCTCCGACTGGTCGAAAAAGATAAAAAGGATGTGTAAAGGATGACCTCAATCGAACACCTGAGCGGGCGTTCCGAGCCTTTTTCCATTGCTCCGGCGGATGGCAGCGAGCTGTCGTTACCCGTGCTGGTGCAGGCGGTGCCGGGACAGTCGATTCATGATCTCGACGCATCGATCCGCGACAGCCTGCCCCATGCACTGACCACCGTTGGCGGGGTGCTGTTTCGCGGGTTTACCGTCGCCACTCCCATCGACTTCAAGCGCTTCGCCGCCAGTTTCGGCGCACCGCTGGCCAGCTACGAATTCGGCTCCACGCCACGCAGCAAAGTCTTCGCCGGGGTGTATAGCTCCACCGAATACCCGGCCCATCAATTCATCCCCTTGCACAACGAGCAGGCCTATACCCGGCCATGGCCTTCGCGCATCTGGTTCCACTGCATCAAGGCCAGTGAAACCGGTGGCGAAACGCCGATTGCCGACAGCCGCCTGATCTACCAGCGCATGCCCGCCGAGATTCGCGAGTTGTTCGCCAGCCGCGAGCTTCTCTATGTGCGCAATTACAGCGGCGCCCTCGACCTGCCCTGGCAGAAAGTCTTCAACACTGAAGACCGTGCCCAGGTTGAACGCTACTGCCAGGACAACGACATCGAGTGGGAATGGAAAGCCGATGGCGACCTGCGCACCCGTCAGCGTTGCGCCGCCGTGCAGCAGCACCCCGATACCGGTGAGTGGGTCTGGTTCAATCAGGCGCACCTGTTTCACGTATCGGCCATCGAACCCAGCGTACGCGCCAGCCTGCTGGCGGCGGTGGGTGAAGAGAACCTGCCGCGCCACGTCTACTTCGGCGACGGCTCGGCCATTCCCGACGACGTGCTCGACACTGTGCGCGAGGTCTATCGCCAGACCGCCATCAGCTTCCCCTGGCAGCCCGGCGACATCCTGATGCTCGACAATCGACTGGTCGCACACGGCCGCAATCCTTACACCGGTGACCGCAAAGTCATCGTTGCCATGGCGTGAATTGCACATGTTTTCATTCAATCACTGGATCGAAGTGCTGGAGGCCAACGCGCTGCACTTCCCGCAGCGTGCTGCCCTGCACTTTTTGCCGGACGGCGTCGAGATCGGCGAAACCCTGACCTTTGCCCAGTTGCACGAGCAGTCCCGCTCCCTGGCGGCCGCCCTGCAATCGCGCTACGCGCCCGGCGATCGCGTGTTGTTGATGCTGCCCAGCAGCCTCGACTACGCCCGTGCGTTTTGTGCCTGTCTATATGCCGGCCTGATCGCCGTGCCGTTGTTTTCACCGCCGTCACGCAAGCCGCGCCACCTCGACCGCGTGCGCAATGTGGTGGTGGATGCCGAACCGGCACTGATCCTCGCACCGGCGGATCATTGCCAGGGCTTGCTGGAACTGGTGCAAGACCGGGCCGATGTGTTGACGGTCCAGGACCTCGGCACACCGCTGGCCAGTGAGTGGCAACGTCCGGATGTCGACGGTGCGACCGTGGCCTTCCTGCAATACACCTCGGGCTCCACCGGCACGCCAAAAGGCGTGGAAGTGCGTCAGCGCAACCTGATTGCCAACGTCGAACTGATGCGTCAGGCCTACGGTTTCAATGAGCATGGCGCCATGGTCAACTGGCTGCCGCTGTACCATGACATGGGGTTGATCGGCGGCATGCTGGCCCCGCTTTACAGCGGCATGCCCTGCTACCTGATGGCTTCGCAGACCTTCGTCAATGCGCCATCGACCTGGCTGCAGGCGTTGAGTCGTTATCGCGCCACCGCCAGTTTTGCCCCCAACTTCGCCTATGCCCTGTGCAACCGGGTGGTCAGCGACAACCTGATCGCGCAACTCGACTTGAGCGCCTGGCAACACGCAATCAACGGCGCCGAACCGATCCACCCCGGCACTCTCGACGCTTTCGCCAGACGCTTCGCCGCTTGTGGCCTCAATCCTTTGGCGATCAGCCCCGGTTATGGCCAGGCCGAAGCGACGCTGTGTGTCAGCGCCACGCCGGCCGACGCGCTGCCACTGGTGCTGAGCCTGGACAAGGCCGTACTGGAAACCGGGCGTGTGGCCCTGGCTACAACCGATGACGCCGCCGTGGAGTTCGTCGCCTGCGGCTATCCGCAAGCCTTGCACAGCATCGCCATCGTCGACCCGCAGAGCCATGAACGCTGCGCCGCCGATCGCATCGGCGAAGTCTGGCTGAGGGGCCCGAGCAACGCCGAAGCCTATTGGAAAAACCCCGAGGCCAGTCGCGAAGCCTTTGAGGCACGGATTGTCGGCGAAGCCGACAACTACCTGCGCTCCGGCGACCTGGGTTTCATGCACTATGGCCAGGTGGTGATCTGCGGACGGCTCAAGGATCTGCTGATTCTCAACGGGCGCAATCTGTACCCTCACGACATCGAATTCGCCATTACCGATGCCGAGCCGGGCATTCGCACCGGGCGCATTGCCGCGTTCTCGGAAATGGACCCGGCACTGGGTCGCGAGAAACTGGTGATCGTCGCCGAGCCGCAACGCAAATTCGTCGACCCGGCGCATCACCCGACGCTGTTTGCGTCGATGCAAAACGCCGTGCGCGAAGCCGCCGACTGCGGCATCGATCAGATTGTGCTGGTGGAAGCCGGCACCATCCCGATGACCACCAGCGGCAAGATCGCCCGTCAAGGCGCGCGCAAGCAACTGGCCGCGGGGACGTTAAGCATCATTGCCCAGAGCGGTGGGCAGATCGCGCCGAACAGCGAAACCATTGACCTCATTCAACTGAAGCACCGCGTAAGCAATGCGCCGCAACTCGCGCAAACCGCTTGCCGCCAATGGCTTGAGCAAACCCTGCGCGAGGTCAATCCGTATCTCGTGGCAGACTTCGAACTCAGCCTGATCGGCCTGGGCCTGGACTCCATCAGCGTGGCCGACTTCGCCGCTCGCCTGCACAAGGATCTGGGCTGGAGCCTCGACACCCAACGTCTGTTTGGTGAACAAACGCTGGCTGAATGGGCGCTGGCCTTGCAGGTGTTCTTGAGCGAGCCATCGCCGAAAACCAGCGCATCCACCGAACGCACAAGCGTCAGCCAAAGTCGTCAATCATTTGCGCAAAATCGCCTGTGGTTCTTGCGCCAATTGAACCCGGACGACACGCGGCACAACCTGGTGTTGCACCTGAGCCTGCAAGGCCCACTGGACATTGAAACCCTGGCGCTGCGGCTGAACAATCTGGTCATGCGCCACAGCGTATTGCGCACGGTGTATCGCGACAGTATCGATGGCCCTCGGCAACAGGTTTTGCCGGCCACGGACGTACCGCTGACCTGGCATGACCTGCGTGATCAGAGCGAGTCGCAGCAGCAACAAGCACTCAGCGACAGCCTGGCCAACGAACACGCCACACCGGTCGAACTCGAAACCGGACCGCTGCTGCGCGCGCAACTGCTCAGCCGCAATGACCAGCAGCATGACCTGCTGCTGACCCTGCACCACATCGCTTTCGACGGGCGCTCGGCGCAAGTGTTGCTGGCGGAGCTGGCAGGCGCCACCGACGCCAAACCGCCGGTGCAGTACCTGGATTTCGCCCAATGCGAAGCCGATCACTGGAGCGAACAGCGGATCGCCGCCGAACAAGGCTTCTGGCGAGAGCATCTGGCAAGCATGCCGCAAACCCTCGAACTGGGTGGCAGCGGGCAGACCCCGGGCGAGCACAGCCTGAACTTCACGGTGCCGCAAACCACTTGCGAACACCTTGCAACCGTGGCCCGCGAGCAAGGCATGACCCTGTTCATGCTGCTACTGGCCAGCTATCAACTGGTGCTCAAGCAACTCGGCGGGCAGCAACAGTTTCTGCTGGGCACCGATGTCAGTGGCCGGCCGTTGGCAGAACACAACGACGTCATCGGTTTTTTCGTCAATCAGCTGACCCTGCGCTGTGACCTGCACGGCGAACCGCCCCTGGCCGGCTTTCTCGAACGGGTTCGTGACGAAGCACGACTGGCCTACGCCCATCAGGGCCTGCCGTTCGATCTGGTGGTGTCGGCGCTGGCGCCGGAACGCCGTCCCGGTCACTCACCGCTGTTCCAGGTCAAGCTCAACTATCAACCGACCCGGGTCACACCGACCGCCATCGCCGGCGCGCGCATGACTGCGCTGGACGTGGCGCAGGCGCCGGGAGATTTCCATCTGGTGCTCGATCTGGTGCACGGCGCCGAAGGCATCGACGCCACCCTCAAGTACCGCGGCGAATATTTCGATCAGGACCGCGCCCTGCGCCTGCAACACCTGTGGACGCGCCTGCTGGACGAGACCCAAAACCTGCTGGACGAACCGCTGCCGGCACTGGCCGAACGGCTCGCCGCCTGGGACCAGACCTTCCAGCGTGAACGCCAACAGGCCCAGGCGCTGGCCGGTCGCAGCCAGATGATGCAAACCAAACGTCGCTCATTGACCCTTTAACCGAGTTGGATGCCTTTATGTCTATCGTGCCCCCATCGTCTCGCGCCCTCGGCGCCGTGCGCCGCAAAGCCATGAACGTCTCGGAACAGCAACTGGTCAGCGAGCGCCTGCTCAGCCCGGACCACGCCTTGCCACTGGTGATCGAGCCGGCGGTCAGCGGCGTCGACCTGGTCGCCTGGGCGGCCAGGGAACGCGAATCCCTGGAGCAGAAACTGCTGCAATACGGCGCCCTGCTGTTTCGCGGGTTCTCGGTGCTGTCCGTGGAGCAATTCGACCAGGTCATCGCCGCGCTCTCCCCCGGTGCACTGGAATACATGTTCCGCGCCTCGCCCCGCACCCGGGTCGGCGGCAACATCTACACCTCGACCGACTACCCAGCCGATCAGATGATTTTCCCGCACAACGAACATTCCTATTCGCCGCGCTTTCCACTGCGACTGTTCTTCTACTGCCACATTCCATCCGAGACCGGTGGCGAAACACCGATCGGTTCGACCCGCGCGGTGAAGGCCGGCATCAGCCCCGAAATCGAAGCACGGTTCCGTGAAAAAGGCGTGCTGTACGTGCGCAACTACGGCGATGGTTTCGGACTGCCGTGGCAGACCGTGTTCCAGTCCGAAGACCGCAGCGAAGTGGAAGCCTACTGCGCCAGTGTCGGCATCGAAGTGGAATGGAAAGACAACAACCGCCTGCGCACCCGCCAGCGCGGGCCGGCCGTGGTGCGCCACCCGCGTACCGGCGAAGAAGTCTGGTTCAACCATGCGACCTTCTTCCACATCAGCACCCTGCCCCCGGCGATCCGCGATTCGCTGCAAAGCAACTTCAACGACCTCGACCTGCCCACCAACACCTTTTACGGCGACGGCGAACCGATCGAGCCGCAGGTACTGGAGTCGCTACGCGCGGCCTACCTCGACTCGCTGGTGCGGTTCAGCTGGCAGCAGGGCGACGTGTTGTTCATCGACAACATGCTCGCGGTTCACGGGCGCGAACCCTTCACCGGCAAGCGCGCAATCATGACCGGCATGGCCGAAGCCCTGCTGTCGAGCGACGTCGCCGTCTGACCTTCAACGGGCGCAACCGCTGTTCGCAAGAGGCTTGACTGACACTCGGTCAGCGAGCCTCGGCGCCTGCGCCATGGCCCAGATTCACGCCCAATTTTTAGTCGAGTTGAACATGAACGGACTCCAAGGTTTTCGTATTTCGCCGCAACAGGCATCGGTGTACCCGCACCTCAACGGCGCGGCTGAACACCCGTTCAGTTGCCATTTGCAATGGTCATTGTCCCGATCGGTGGACGTTGAGGCGCTGAACAGTCGTCTACTGGCGCTGCTGGCCGACAGTGAAATCCTGCGCACACGCCTGATGCCGGTGCCGGGTTTGCGTCACCCGGTACAGGTGATCCACGAAACCTGCACCCTGCCCATGACGGTGCAGGACTTGCGTCAGCACAGCCTCGCCGATCAGGACGCCGCACTGGCCAACCTCGCCGCGCAGCCCCGTGACTGGACGAACCCACTGTCCGTGACCTTGGTGCGCCTGTCGGATGAACACTCGGTGCTGGACCTGGCCGCCGCCAGCAGCCACTTCGACCTCGCCAGCCTGAAACTGCTGGCCGGCGCGCTGCTGCAAGGCGTCACCCCGGACCTGTCCGAAGCACTGCAATACGCCGACTACGCCGAGTGGCGCTGGAGCCTGACAGAAGATGAGCCGGACCATCCGGGCGTGAACTTCTGGAGACCTTTGGCTGAGAGCGAGCAGCCGACGTTGCAACTATCGCTTGAATCGACCACCAGCAACGGGTTTGCACCAGCGCGGGTGGATCTGGCATTACCGGCCGACCTCGCCCGCCACCCGGCCCTGACTTCGAACCTGATGTTGACGGCGTGGGTCGTGGTACTCGGACGCCTGGCCGGCCAACAGCAAGTGCCGATCACCTTGATCCACGAAAGCCGTGGCCCGGAACTGGAAAATGCCCTGGGGCTGTTCGAACAGTGCCTGCCGGTGCGCATCGAACTGGATGCCCGCACGACCCTGCTGGAGCAAAGCACACACGTCGCCGCCATGATCGAACGGACGGTTGGCTGGCAGGACTATTACACCCAGGATCTCAACGGCGGTTACGCCTTTGCCTGGCGTTCGGGCGATGCCCAGGAACGTTATGCCGGCGCGGTGATGAACCCGGTGAAAGCCTGCCTGAACGTGCGCCAGTTGCCTGGCAGCTTGCAGGCCCACATGGTTTACGACCGCCATACGTTGAGCAGTGAAGCGGCGACCTGCCTCGCCGAGCAATGGCTGCAACTGCTGCTGGGCACACTGGCCGACCTGCGGCAAGCCTGGGCGCAACTGCCGTTGAGCGGGCCGCTTCAAGCCAACATGCTCGATGCCCGACCCGACCTGCCATTGATCGAACCGGTGACCCTGGTCGAGCTGATTGCCCGTCAGGTTCAGCAACAGCCGAACGCCATCGCCCTCAGCGACAAGGACAGCGACCTGAGCTACGCCCGCCTCGACGCCTG
This sequence comes from Pseudomonas sp. Pseusp18, assembly GCF_059506005.1. Lineage (NCBI taxonomy): Bacteria > Pseudomonadati > Pseudomonadota > Gammaproteobacteria > Pseudomonadales > Pseudomonadaceae > Pseudomonas > Pseudomonas sp. Pseusp18. The sequence continues at coordinate 1,938,443 of NZ_CP169240.1, read as the reverse complement.
CGCGACCCATCTGGCCCATCAACTCGTGGCGGCCGGAATTGGTCCGGGGGTGCCCGTAGGCATTCTGTTCGCCCGCAGCAACGCCGCCATCGTCGCCATGCTCGCGGTGTTGAAGGCCGGTGGCGCTTATGTGCCGGTTGATCCGACCTACCCGGCGGATCGCCGCGCCTACATGCTCGCCGACAGCGCCATCGCGCACATCGTGGTCAGCGCCGAACTGGCCGACAGCGTGCCTGCCAGCCTGCAATGCTTCGTGCTTGACGGTCTGACAATTGAAAAAACCAGCGACTTGCCGCCACTGCCGTTGCCCGACGCAGACGACCTTGCGTATCTGATCTACACCTCTGGCTCCACTGGCGCGCCGAAAGCCGTGGAAATCAGCCACGGTGCACTGAGTTTCTCGACCCAGGTGCGCATGGCCGCTTATGAGGCGCCGGTGCGCGCCTACCTGCTGCTGTCATCGTTTGCCTTCGACAGCTCGGTCGCGGGGATTTTCTGGACCCTGGCCCAGGGCGGGCGTCTGGTGCTACCGGCCACCGGCGAAGAGCTGGAGATGTCCCGTCTGGCGCGGTTGATTGCCCAGCATCGGGTCAGCCACGGTCTGTCGCTGCCCTCGTTGTATCAGGCGTTGCTCGATCAATTACAGCGCACCGGTGGTGCTGACAGCCTAGAGTGCTGGATCGTCGCCGGCGAGGCGTGCCCGCCGTCGTTGATCGCACAGCACAGCAAGACCTTGCCGCAAGCTCGACTGGTCAATGAATACGGCCCCACCGAAGCCACGGTCTGGGCCACCTATGAAGTGCTGGACCCAAGCCGGGCGTTGACCATTGGCCGCCCAATCGCCGGCATGGACCTGCGCGTGCTGAACGAACACGGCCTTGCCAGCGGCATCGGCGAACCGGGGGAAATCGTCCTCGCCGGCCCGACCCTGGCCCGCGGTTACCGCAACAAAACCGAAGAAACCGCCAAAGCCTTCGTCACCCTGGCCGATGGCACCCGCGCCTACCGCACGGGCGACCTGGCCTGCTGGCTGGCGGACGGGCGCCTGGCGTTCCTCGGCCGCAAGGACCATCAGGTCAAGTTGCGCGGCTACCGCATCGAGCTCGGCGAAATCGAACGTCAACTGTGCAGCCACAGTGACGTGCGCGAAGCCGCGGTGATTGTGCAAGAACACGCCGCCGGCAAGCGTCTGCTGGCCTATATCCTGGCCGCTCACGGCTACGCGCCAGACTCGGAAGCGATCAAGCGCTTCCTCGGCGAACGCCTGCCGTCATACATGGTGCCGGCCCGGGTGCTGACCCTGGCGACCTTCCCGCGTACCCCTAACGGCAAACTCGATACCCGTCAGCTGCCCGACCCGGACCAGTTCGACGAAGGCGCCCATGTGGCACCGCGCAACGCGATGGAAACCACCCTGCAAGCGATCGTGGCCAAGGTCTTGAAGCTCTCGACCGTCAGCGTCACCGAGAACTTTTTCGCCATTGGCGGCGACTCGATCCTGAGCTTGCAAGTGGTGGCGCAGGCCCACGAGCAAGGTATTGCGCTCTCGGCCAAGCATGTCTTCGAACGCCAGACCATCGCGGGCATGGCCGAGGTCGCGCAACCGCTGGCCGCAGGCACTGTAGAGCCGCAAGCCGACAGCGCCGAGTTCAGCGCCTCGGGACTGTCCGACGACGAAATGCAAGCGCTGATGGCCGAACTGAACGAGGCCGACCTGTGACCGGTTTCCCTCGCCACCACGCCCTCACCGTTGCCCCATTTTTTGCAGGACGCTTTCAATGACCACCGAAAAAACCACCCGCAATCCGATCGAAGACATCTACCCGCTGTCGCCGCTGCAGCAGGGGATGCTGTTCCACTCCCTGCTGCACGAAGACTCCGGTGTGTACCTGATGCAGGATCGCTACCGCATCGGCGGTGCCATCGATGAAGTGGCGTTCCTTGAGTCCTGGCGCCAGGTGGTGGCGCTGCACCCTTCCCTGCGTGCCAGTTTTCAATGGAAAACCCAGAAGCAACCGGTGCAGGTGATCCATCGCGAAGTCAAAGTGCCGCTGGACACCCTTGACCTGCGCGGGCTCACCCCGCATGAGCAAGAAGTGCGGATCCGCACGCTGTTGGAGGATGAACAGAAAGTCGGTTTCAACCTGTCGAAGCCGCCGTTGATTCGCTTCCGGCTGGTGCGGCTGGCCGACGAGTCCTATGAGTTCATTCGCAGCTTTCACCACATCCTGATGGATGCCTGGTGCATTTCACTGGTGACCGTGGACTTCCTCAAAGTCTATGAAGCGCTGTGCAACGACCGCAAGCCGGAGCTCAAGAGCCCGCGCCCGTTCCGCGATTACATTCAGTGGCTGCAACGCCAGGACGCGGGCAAGGCCGAGCAGTTCTGGCGCGGCCAGTTGCAAGGGCTCAATGCCCCTACGCCGCTGACCGTGGACAACGGCGTGGCCCGCGACCGCTACACCGACGCGGTGCTGGTGGACGATCAACTGATTCACCTGACGGAGCAGGAAACCCAGGCGCTGGCGGCGTTCTGTCGTAGCCGCAGGATCACGCCAAACACGTTTTTCCAGGGTGTCTGGTCGTTGCTGCTGTCGCGCTACAGCGGTCAACGGGACGTACTGTTCGGCGTCACCGTGGCCGGTCGACCGGCAGAACTGACCGGCGTGGCGGAGATGATCGGCCTGTTCATCAACACCTTGCCGCTGCGAGTGTCGGTGGATCCCCAAGCGTCGTTGGGCAATTGGCTCAGTGCCCTGCAAGGGCTGAACGTCGACATGCGCGACTTTGAGCACACACCCTTGACCGACATTCAGGGCTGGAGTGACTTCCCACGGGGCGAAACCCTGTTCGACAGCATCCTGGTGTTCGAAAACGCCCCGATCGACGAACAGATCCTGGAAGGCGGCTTCCAGTTCAGCCTCGAAGGCATGGATCACAGCGTGCACACCCATTACGGCTTGACCGTGGTGATCCTGCCCGGCGAGCAACTGGGCATTCGGGTGTCCTATGACCGCGAACGTTTCGAGGCGCCGACCGTGCAACGCTTGCTCGGCCACATCGCCAGCCTGGTGCGCGGGATGCTCGCCGCGCCGGACGCACCGCTGGGCAGTTTCGAACTGCTGGCCGTTGATGAGCGCCAGCAACTGTTGGGCGAGTGGGCGGTCAACCCGCACGACTTCCCACTGGATCAAAGCTACGCCGAACTGTTCGCCGCGCAGGTCGCCCAACGTGGCGAGCAGATTGCGGCGATCTGCGACGGTGAGTCCCTGACCTACGCCGAACTGGATCAGCGAGCCACTCGCCTGGCGCACGTCTTGCGCGACGCCGGTATCGATAAAGATCAATTGGTCGCGCTGGTTGCGCCCCGGGGTCTGGCGTTGTTGACCATGATGATTGCCGTGTTCAAGGCTGGCGCGGCGATGCTGCCCCTTGAAGTCAATCATCCGCCCGAACGCCTGCGGGAAATCCTCAGCCTGTCCCGTGCACCGTTGCTGGTGGCCAGCGAAGACTGCAGTAGCCTGCTCGATCAGTTGCTCAGCGGCCTCGATCAGGCGCCCAAAGCGCTGTTCGCCGAAGCCTGCTGGACATCCGGCAACGATTCGCCGCTGCCGCTGCTCGGCGGCCCGGACAGCCTTGCCTACGTGCTGTTCACCTCGGGTTCGACCGGTACGCCCAAAGGCGTGATGATCGAACAACGGGGCATGCTCAATAACATTTTCGGCAAAGTGCCGGCCCTGGGGCTGAACGCCGAAGACCGGATTCCACAAACCGCTTCGGTGGCGTTCGACATTTCTGTGTGGCAATTCCTCGCCGCGCCGGTACTCGGCGCCACGGTGCAGATCCTGCCGGACGAAGTCGCGCACGACCCGCAACGCCTGCTGCAAGTGATCGCCAGCGACTGTCTGAGCGTGCTGGAAATTGTCCCGAGCCTGATGCGCACGCTGCTCGCGCTGTGCCCGTGCGACCTGCAATTACCAGGCCTGCGATGGGTGCTGCCCACCGGTGAAGCCCTGCCGCCAACCGTGGCGCGGGACTGGTTTGCGCGCTTCCCCGACATCGCCTTGATGAACGCCTATGGTCCGGCCGAATGCGCCGACGACGTGGCCTTCCAGCCAATCTTCGAAGCGCCGCACGCCAACGTCAGCCACATGCCGATCGGCCAGCCCACCGCCAACAACCGCTTGTACGTGCTGGACGAATCCCTGCGGCCAGTGCCGGTTGGCGTTGCCGGGGAAATCTGTGTCGGTGGCGTCGGCGTCGGTCGTGGCTACCTGCACGATCCGCAGCGCACCGCTGACGCGTTCATCGACCACCCGCAGCTTGAAGGTCGCGTGTACCGCACCGGTGACCTCGGACGCTGGCGTGACGATGGCGTGATCGAATACCTCGGCCGCCGCGACCAGCAGGTGAAATTGCGCGGACACCGGATCGAACTGACCGAAATCGAACACCGTCTGGCGCAGCACCCGAACGTGCGCGAAGCCGCCGTACTGCTGCGGCAAAACAGCGTGGGCGAAGCCTGGCTGGTGGCGTACTGGTCGGCCCATGACGACACACTGGGCAGCGACGGACTCAACGAACACCTGCGCGCGCAATTGCCGCCGTACATGGTGCCGGCTGCCTTCGTGTGCCTGGAGCGCTTGCCGCTGAACAACAACGGCAAGGTCGATCGCAAGACCCTGGCCGCCCAGGAACTGAACTGGCAGGCCGACACCCAGCAAAGCATCGCGCCGCGCAACGAGCTGGAAACCGCCGTGGCGACCATCTGGGCCGAGGTGCTGGGTCGCGACACTGTAGGGGTGGAAGACAACTTCTTCACCCTTGGCGGGCACTCGCTGCTGGCCACCCAGATCGTTGCGCGCCTGCGCACGCATTTCAAACTCGACCTGCCGTTGCGGGTGCTGTTCGAACAACCAACGGTGGCGCTGCTGGCCGTGGCCATCGCCGCTCGCCAGGCCGACGCCGCCGCACCGCAGGCCGCCACGATCAGCGCGCCGAAAGCCCAGGCGCGACCGGCGCTGCTGCCACTGTCGTTCTCGCAACAGCGCCTGTGGTTCATCGAACAACTGACGCCGGGCACGACGTTGTTCAACATCCCGTTCGCCCTGCACCTCAAAGGTGAACTCAACGTCGAAGCCTTGCACGCCAGCCTGAACGACCTGCTGGTGCGCCATGAAATCCTGCGCACTGGCATCCGCAGCACCGACGGCGTGCCCTGCCAGCACATCAGCGATTCGCTGAACATCGAACTGCCATTCGAAGACCTGTCGGACCTCGGCGCCACCGCTCGCGCCGGTGCACAATTCAACGCCCTGCAAGAAACCTTCGAGCAGCCGTTCGACCTGACCCAGCCGCCGTTGCTGCGTGCGCGCCTGCTGCGCCTGGCACCGGGTGAACACGTACTGGGCATCGCCTTGCATCACCTGGTCTCGGACGCCTGGTCTGCGACCATTGCCCTGCGGGAACTGGCCCTGGGGTATGAAGCCCGTTGCAACGGCGCCGCCGCCGAACTGCCGGCCCTGCCGGTGCAATACGCCGACTTCGCCCTGTGGCAACGCGAACACCTGCAAGGCGCCGAACTCAAGCGCCAACTCGACTATTGGACCACCACGCTGGATCGTCGCGACAGCGAAGGCAGTCCGCTGCTGGCGCTGCCCACCGACCATCCGCGGCCCTCGATGCAAACCTACCGCGCCGGGATCGTGCAGCGTGAACTCAGCGCCGACCTCAGTGCCCGTGTGCAAGCCTTCGCCAGCCGCCTGGGCACCACACCGTTCACCGTGTTGTTCGCCGGGTTCGCCGTGCTGATGCACCGTTTGAGCGGCGACGCCACGGTGCTGATCGGCACCCCGGTCACCCACCGTGAACAACCGGGCACCGAAGGCCTGCTCGGCATTCTGCTGAACAACCTGGCGATCCGCGCTGACTTCGATCAGCAAGCGGATTTCACTGCCCTGGTGAGCCAGGTGGCCAAACGACTGCGCGATGGCCTGCTGCATCAGGACCTGCCATTCGAGCAACTGGTGGACAGCCTGCAACTGCCGCGCAGCCTCAGTCATGCGCCGCTGTATCAAGTGATGGTCGCGCAGCAATTGGCCATGGAATCGCGGCTGCGCTTCCCGGGGCTGGAGTTTGAAGCCCTGGACACGCCGCTCAAGCACTCCGAATGCGATCTGGATTTGCATGTGCTGTGCCCGGCCAACGCGCCGATTCAACTGGAGCTGATGTTCGCGCTGGACCTGTTCGTCGCCGACAGCGCCCGTCAGACCCTCGCCCGCCTGGAGCACTTGCTCGAGCAAATGCTCGCCGAACCGCAACGCCCGGTAGCCGCCCTGCCGCTGCTGATGGCGGCGGAATGGCAGCGCACCGTGGTCGAGTGGAACCGCACCGAGATGGACGTGCCGCAGCACCTGACCTTCGCCCAGTTGTTTGAACAGCAGGCCGAGCGCACCCCGGATCGCGATGCGTTGTGCTTCGAAGGCCGCAGCCTGAGCTACGGCGAACTGAACCGTCGGGCCAACCAGGTGGCGCATTACCTGCGCAGCCGCGGCGTGATCGCCAATCGCCCGGTGGCGCTGTGCGTCGAGCGCTCGCTGGAGTTGTTGATCGGCCTGCTGGGCATTCTCAAGTCCGGCGGTGCCTATGTGCCGCTGGACCCGACCTACCCGGTGGATCGTCTGGCGTACATGCTTGAAGATTCGCAACCGGCGCTGTTCCTCGGCCAGCAGGGCTTGCTGGAGCAGTTGGGCGCCGAACTGCCGCGCCTGCGCCTGGACAGCGACGCCGCCCTGTTCGCCGATCAACCGGACTGCAACCTCACGCCACTCGCCGGTCCCGACGACCTCGCCTACATCATGTACACCTCCGGCTCGACCGGTAAGCCCAAGGGCACCCTGGTCACCAACGGCTCGGTGGTCAACCTGGCCTGGGCGCGGATCCATGGCCTGTATCGGCGCTACGCCGATCAGCCGATGCGCAGCAGTTTCAACTACTCGTTTGCCTTCGACAGTTCGGTGGCCGAACTCATCCTGCTGCTCGACGGCCACAGCTTGTACCTGACCCCGGAAGACGTGCGCTACGACCCCGACGCCCTGGCGCAGTTCTTCCGCGAAACCCGTCTGGAAGCCTTCGAGTGCACCCCGGCGCAGCTCAAAGCCCTGCTCGAAAGTGACGGCGTGCGTCGTGGCGAGGTGTACCTGCCGCGCTTCATCCTGTTCGGCGGCGATGCGGTGGACGCGCAACTCTGGCAGCGACTGCCGTCGATTGCCGGCAGCCGTTTCTTCAACACTTACGGCCCGACCGAATGCACCGTGGACGCTACAGGGTGTGCGGTCGACGACTTCCCGCAGCGCCCGATCATCGGGCGGCCGATCGCCAACGTGCGCACTTACGTGCTCGATGCTTTTCTCAATCCGATGCCGGTCGGCGTTCCAGGGGAACTGCACATCGGCGGTGCCGGCGTGACCCAGGGTTACCTCAACCGCGCCGAACAGACCGCCAAGGTATTCATCGACGATCCGTTCTCGCCGCTGGCCGGTGCGCGGATGTACAAGTCCGGCGACCTGGTGCGCTGGCTGCCCGACGGCCAGCTCGAATACCTGGGGCGCATGGATCATCAGGTAAAAATCCGTGGTTTCCGTGTCGAACTGGGGGAAATCGAAGCCTTGATCGGCGCCCAGCCGGGTGTGCGTCAGGCGGTGGTGCTGGCCCGTGAAGACGTGCCCGGCGACAAGCGCCTGGTGGCCTACGTCACCTGCGACCAGCAGGCCGATATCAACGCTTGGCGCAAAACCATCGGCGCCGCCCTGCCCGACTACATGGTGCCGTCGGCATTTGTGCTGCTCGATGAGTTGCCGCTGACCGACAACGGCAAACTCAACCGCAAGGCGTTGCCCGCGCCGGACATCCAGGCTGAACCGGACGCCCAGGACCCGCCGCGGACCATCGCCGAACAACAACTCGCCGCCCTGTGGTCCGAGCTGCTGAACGTGCCGCTGACGCAGATCGGTCGCGACAGTCACTTCTTCTACCTTGGTGGTCATTCGTTGCTGGCGGCTGTGCTGTTTGCCCGACTGCGCCAACAGTTCGCCACGGTTCCGCCGCTGCGCGCGGTGTTCGAACACCCAACCCTCGACGCCCTGGCCGCATTGCTCGGCGATCCCCTGCATACCCCGGCGGCGACCTTCGTCCCGACGGCACGCCCGGCGCGCCTGCCGTTGTCGTTTGAACAGCAACGCTTGTGGTTCCTTGAACAACTGAGTGTTGGCGGTGGTGAATACAACGTGGTCAGCGCCGTGCAGTTCGACGGTGAACTCAACACGCTGGCCTTGCAGTCCGCACTGAACAGCGTGGTTCAACGCCACGAAATCCTGCGCAGCCGCATCGTGCGCGATGGCGACGGCGAGTTGGCATTGGTCATCGAGCCACAGGTCAACATCACCTTGCCCGTGGCAGCACTGAACGCGACCACCGACGACATCTGGCAACAGCTGACCTTTGATGCCATCCACGCCGAAACCGGACACCGTTTCGACCTCGCCAGCCAAGTGCCGATCCGCGCCACGCTGATTCAACGCAACGGTTTCGCCCAGGCGTTGCTGTTGCTGACCGTGCACCACTGCGCCACTGACGATGCCTCCAGCCAGACCCTGCTGGATGAACTGGCACAGTTCTACACCGCTCAATGCCAAGGCACCGTCGCTGCATTGCCGGAGCTGGCCCTGCAATACCCGGATTACGCACTCTGGCAGCGCGAGCCCGGTCAACAAACTGTGTTCCGCAGCCAACTCGAATACTGGCGCGCCCAACTGGGAGACGGTAATTACCTGTTGGACCTGCCCACCGAGCAGGGTCGCCCAAGCCTGCTCGAACCGGGCGCCGGCGCGGTGCAACTGCAACTGCCACCAGAACTGGCGGGACGCTTGCGTCAGTTCGCCCAGCAACGCGGCGCCACCCTGTACATGCTGATGCTCAGCGCGGCGCAGTTGTTGCTGGGGCGCTATGCCAACCAGCGCGACGTGCGTTTCGGCAGCCCGGTGGCCCAGCGTCCGCTGGCCGAGCTGCAGCCGCTGATCGGTTGCTTCGTCAATACCCTGGTAATGCGTGCCGACCTCGATCCGGCGCTGGACTTCGAAGGCTTGTTGAGCCAGGTGCGCAACCGCGTGCTGGATGCCCAGCAGCACCAGGACGTGCCGTTCGATCAGGTCGTTGAACACCTGGCACCGGAACGCAACCTCGGCCAGACGCCGCTGTTCCAGGTGTTGTTCGTGATGCAGAACGCCGATTCGTCGGCCAGCCACTGGCCGCAATTGCAGGTGCGTGAACGGGCAGTGACCGCTCAGGCCACCAAGTACGACCTGAACTGGGAAGTGCATGACGGCGAGGTGTTGTCGGTGTTGCTGGAATACCGCGCCGCGCTGTTCAGTGAAACCACGGCCAAGCGTTGGCTGGCGCAATGGCAACAACTGCTCGAAGCCATGCTCGACGCACCACAGACCCGCCTCGGCGACTGGTCACCGTTGGCGGCGTCTGAGCGTCAACAGCAACTGGTCGAGTGGAACGCCACCGAACGCGACTACAGCGGCCCGACCAACCTGCACACCGCCCTGAGCCAACAGGCCGCGCTGAGCCCGAATGCCCCGGCGCTGGTGTTCGAAGGCCAGCGCCTGACCTACGCCGAACTGGATCAACGCGCGCAAACCGTCGCCCGGGCCTTGCGCGCTGCCGGTATCGGCAGCGGCGCCATCGTGCCGGTGTGCATGGAACGTTCCGTGGAGATGGTGGTGGCCTTGCTCGGCATCGTGCATGCCGGCGCCGCGTGGTTACCGCTGGACCCGGAACTGCCTGCCGCGCGCCTGGCCTTCCTCATCGAGGACGCCGACGCCCGGGTCACCCTGACTCAGCCGCAGTGGCTGGCGCGTCTGCCGGCCGGGCACACCGCCTGGACCCTCGACACCCTGCCGCAAGCGCCAGCGTTCGAGCCGATCAGCGTCCGCGCCAATGATTTGGCCTACGTGCTCTACACCTCCGGCTCCACCGGCCAACCGAAAGGCGTGATGAACGAACACGGCGCCTTGATGAACCGTCTGTACTGGATGCAGGACGCCTTCCCGATTGGCCCGAATGATCGTGTGCTGCAAAAAACCCCGTACAGCTTCGACGTGTCGGTGTGGGAGTTCTTCTGGCCTCTGATCACCGGCGCCACATTGGTGGTGGCGCGTCCGGACGGCCATCGCGACCCGGCCTATCTCAGCCAGTTGATCCAGCAGCAACAGGTCACCACCCTGCACTTCGTGCCGTCGATGCTGCGCGCCTTTGTCGAAGAACCGAGCCTGGCCGACTGCCGCAGCCTGCGTCAGGTGTTCGCCAGCGGCGAGGCGCTGCCGGTGGATCTGGTGCGGCGTTTCATGAGCCAACACCCGGCCGCCCTGGTCAACCTCTACGGCCCGACCGAAGCGGCGATCGACGTCTCGGTATGGCGTTGTTCGGTGAACGACGCGATCGTGCCGATCGGCAAACCGATCGCCAACCTGCGCCTGTACATCCTCGACGAAGCTCAACAACCGCTGCCGATCGGCAGCATCGGCGAGTTGTACATCGGCGGGGTCGGCGTTGCGCGTGGTTACCTGAAACGTCCGGACCTGACCGAGGAACGTTTCCTCGCCAGCCCGTTCATCGACGGTGATCGCCTGTACCGCACCGGCGACCGTTGCCGCTTCCTCGCCGATGGCAACATCGAGTACCTGGGGCGTCTTGACCATCAGGTGAAACTGCGTGGCCAGCGGATCGAACTGGGAGAAATCGACGCTCAATTGCTCGCGCAACCGGGCGTTCGCGATGCGACCACCTTGTTGCTCGATCAGCGTCTGGTGAGTTTCTGGTGCGGTGACGCCGATGAATCCGCAGTACGAAACGCATTGAGCGACGACCTGCCCTCGCACATGCTGCCAAGCCTTTTTGTGCAACTCGCCAGCCTGCCACTCAACAGCAACGGCAAGCTCGACCGCAAGGCGCTTGCCGCCACTGCATTGCCAGATGCCGGCGAAGGCCAACCTCATGTGGCGCCGCGCAATGCCACTGAAACAGTGCTCTGTGAGTTGTTCAGCGAAGTGCTGGAATGTTCCTCGGTAGGAATCGACGATCACTTCTTCCATCTCGGCGGCCACTCCTTGCTGGCCACCCGCCTGGTCGCTCGGGTCCGTGAGCGCCTGGGCGCCACCCTGCCGCTGGCACTGGTGTTCGCCCAACCGACGGTGGCGGCATTGGCCGGTCATCTGCGCGCGGCGATGCCGGGCGAGCTGATCACCGCGCAACCGCGTCCGGCACAATTACCGCTGGGCCTGGCTCAGCAACGGTTCTGGATGCTCAGCCGTCTGGTACCGGATTCACGCGAGTACCACATGCCGTTCGCTCTGACCTTGCGTGGCGACCTTCAGGTCCTGGCCTTGCGTGAGGCCTTCGAGCAGGTCAGCCAGCGCCATCTGGTGCTGCGCAGCCGCATTGTCGAAGTCCAGGGCGAGCCGCAGTTGCTGATCGACGATCATGGCCCGGTGCTCGCGGTTACTTCGGTCGCCGCTCAGGACTGGACAGCGTCTTGCGCCAGTGCCCGGACCGAGCTGATGACACCGTTCAATCTGGCCACCGCCGCACCTTGGCGTGCGCATCTGCTGCAACGTCAGGGCAGCGACGAAAGCCTGTTGCTGGTTTGCCTGCACCACAGCGCCACCGACGGCTGGGCGATGCAATTGTTGATCGACGAACTGGCCCAGGCCTACAGCGCCGGTCTGAAGGGGCAGTCACCCGCCTGGAAGGCGCTGGACGTCGACTATGTCGATTTCGCCCTGTGGCAACAGCACCCGGACACTCAAGCCCGACGCGCTGACAGTCTGGATTACTGGAAAAATCACCTCGGCCAAGACGACTACCAACTCGATCTGCCCATCGACCATCCACGCGCCGCCGAAGCGGATCCTCGTGCCCGGCAACTGACCGTGCGCCTCGGTGCCCAGCGGGCTGAAGCGATCCGCCAGTTCGCCCGTCAACGTGGCACCACCACGTATGTGGTGCTGGCCAGTGCCCTGAGTGCATTGCTTGCGCGTTACAGCGGTCAGCGGGACATTCGCCTCGGCACCCCGGCGGACCAACGCGACCAGCCGCAATCTCAAGCGCTGTTGGCCTGCCTGGTGAACACGCTGGTGATCCGCAGCGAAGTCGATCAACAGGCCCCGGCCGAGCAATTACTGGCCAGCCTTGAAGCTGATCTGCGCGCGGCCCAGGCCCATGCCGACCTGCCGTTTGCAACGCTGGTCGGCGCCATTGCCCAGCGCCGCGACCTGAATCGCACACCGCTGTTCCAGGTGATGTTCTCCCTCAACCACGGCCGCATGGACAGCAGCCAATGGCCGGGGCTGAACATCGAAGAGCAGACGCTGCCGGTAATCGACGCCAAGTTCGAACAGAGCTGGGAAGTCCAGGACGACGGCAGCGACATGACCCTCGCGCTGGAATACCAATCGGCGCTGTTTGACGAGTCGACGATGCAGCGCTGGAGCGCGCAATGGTGCGCGCTGCTGGATGCACTGGTGGCCACGCCGGAGCTAGCGCTGGTCGAGTTGTTCCCGCAACAACAGGACCAACAGCAACTGGACCTGTGGAACGCCACCGAACGTCACTACAGCGGCCCGACCAACCTGCATACCGCCCTGAGCCAACAAGCCGCGCTCAGTCCGAATGCCCCGGCGCTGGTGTTCGAAGGCCAGCGCCTGACCTACGCCGAACTGGATCAACGCGCGAAAACCGTCGCCCGGGCCTTGCGCGCTGCCGGTATCGGCAGCGGCGCCATCGTGCCGGTGTGCATGGAACGTTCCGTGGAGATGGTGGTGGCCTTGCTCGGCATCGTGCATTCCGGCGCCGCGTGGCTGCCGCTGGACCCGGAACTGCCTGCCGCGCGCCTGGCCTTCCTCATCGAGGACGCCGACGCCCGGGTCACCTTGACCCAAGCGCAGTGGCTGGCGCGTCTGCCGGTCGGGCACACCGCCTGGACCCTCGACGCCCTGCCGCAAGTTGAAATCGGTGAACCGATCAGCGTCAGTGCCAGCGATCTGGCCTACGTGCTCTACACCTCCGGCTCCACCGGCCAACCGAAAGGCGTGATGAACGAACACGGCGCCTTGATGAACCGTCTGTACTGGATGCAGGACGCCTTCCCGATTGGCCCGAATGATCGTGTGCTGCAAAAAACCCCGTACAGCTTCGACGTGTCGGTGTGGGAGTTCTTCTGGCCGCTGATCACCGGCGCCACATTGGTGGTGGCGCGTCCGGACGGCCATCGCGACCCGGCCTATCTCAGCCAGTTGATCCAGCAGCAACAGGTCACCACCCTGCACTTCGTGCCGTCGATGCTGCGCGCCTTTGTCGAAGAACCGAGCCTGGCCGACTGCCACAGCCTGCGTCAGGTGTTCGCCAGCGGTGAAGCGCTGCCGGTGGATCTGGTGCGGCGTTTCATGAGTCAACACCCGGCCGCCCTGGTCAACCTGTACGGCCCGACCGAAGCGGCGATCGACGTCTCGGTGTGGCGTTGTTCGGTGAACGACGCGATCGTGCCGATCGGCAAACCGATCGCCAACCTGCGCTTGTACATCCTCGACGAAGCCATGCAGCCGCTGCCAATCGGCAGTATCGGCGAGCTGTACATCGGCGGTGTCGGCGTGGCGCGCGGTTACCTGAAACGACCGGACCTGACGCAGGAACGTTTCCTCGCCAGCCCGTTCATCGACGGTGATCGCCTGTACCGCACCGGCGACCGTTGCCGCTTCCTCGCCGATGGCAACATCGAGTACCTGGGGCGTCTTGACCACCAGGTGAAACTGCGCGGGCAGCGGATCGAACTGGGGGAAATCGATGCCGCGCTGCTGAATCAACCTGCAATCACCGGTGCCTGCACCCTGGTGATCGACAACCGGTTGGTCGCGTTCTATAGCAGCAGTGCAGCGCAAGCGGGACTCGAAACCCTGCTCGCCGCCCAACTCAAAAACCAGCTGCCGGCGTACATGGTACCGGCGGTGTGGGTCGAAGTGCCGACCTTGCCGCTGACCAGCAATGGCAAGATCGACCGCAAGGCCTTGACCGCCCTGCCATTGCCGCAAACCCAGGAAGACTACGCCGCGCCGCGCAACGACCTGGAAACCCTGCTCTGCCAGTTGTTCGGCGAACTGCTCGGCGAGACTTTGACCGGTGGCCGCGAAGTCGGCACCTCGGACAGTTTCTTCGCGTTGGGCGGCGATTCGATTCTCGGTTTGAAGCTGATCTCCCGATTGCGCGAACAGGGCTACTCGCTCACGCCAAAAGACCTGTTCCGCTCGCCGACTCCGGCAGCACTGGCTCAGGTGGCCAGCCCATTGCTGACATTGGCCGAACAAGGGGAAATCACCGGCGTAATGCCATTGATGCCGTTGCATCAGTGGTTCTTCGACCAACAACAACCGCAAGCAGCGTACTGGAACCAGTCGGTGCTGGCCGACAGCGACCGTCGTCTGCAGCCGGCTATCATTCAGGCCGTGCTGGATCGGCTGGTCGCCCACCACGACGCCTTGCGTCTGCGTTTCACCGAGGTTGATGGGCAATGGCAAGCGCACTTTGCGCAGGCCGAGCCTGTGCAATTGACCTGCTGCGACCATCCGGAGCAACTGGCACACGTCGCGCAAAGCCTGGACCTGCAACACGGCCCGCTGTTCGCCGCTGCGTTGCTGGAAGGCGAACCGCAACGTCTGTATCTGGTCGCGCATCACCTGGTGATTGACGCGGTGTCGTGGACGCCGTTGCTGGAAGATTTCCAGCAGCTGTATCAAGGGCTGGAACGTGGCGAGAACCCGAGCCTGCCGGCGAAAACCACGTCCTATCGTCAGTGGGCCGAACACCTGCACGCCCATGCCGGCACGGTCAGCAACGAACACCGCTACTGGAGCACCCAGACAGTCGCGAGCGCCAGGCCGGTGGCCACGCTCGCCGAACGGCAAACGCTGTCAGCCCGCTGGGATGCCACCCGCACCCACCAATGGCTGACCGAGTCCCATGCCGCTTACCGCACACAACCGGAAGAACTGTTGATCACCGCCCTCGCCGCCACGCTGGCAGAAGCCGAAAGCCGCGCCGAGATCGTGGTGGACCTGGAACGCCACGGTCGCGATGCGCCGTTCGAAGGCCTGGATGTCAGCCGCACCGTCGGCTGGTTCACCACCCTGTACCCGCTACGCGTGAATTCCAGCGGAGCCCCCGGCGATCGGGTGCGCAACGCCAAGGAAGCCTTGCGCGCCGTACCGGGCCAGGGCCTTGGCCACGGTCTGCTGCGCCAGCGCGGCGAGTTGCCGCCGGGCCGTGGCGATGTGCTGTTCAACTACCTCGGGCATGAGCAATCGACCGGCGGATGGTTGCGCGCCAGCAGCCTGACCCCTCCGCCGGAAGTGGCGCTGGCCAACCGGGTCACCCATGGCCGCGAAGTGGTGGCCTGGCTGGAAGGCGGCGTACTGCGTGTCGAGTGGCACAGCGTCACGCCGAGCGCCGACAGCCGCTTGCCCGGCCGCCTGCTGGAGCATCTGCAAGCGCTGGTCGGGCATTGCCTCGACCCGCAAGCCGGAACGCTGATGCCGTCAGACTTCCCGCTGGCCAAAGGCATGAACCAGGCGACCCTCGACACCCTGCTCAAACGCCTGGGGCCGAAGAAGTGAGCCCCGGCATCGACCTGTTTTTGACTTCGGAGTGCGCCGTCCGCGGCGCACATGCCTCCTCGTTTTTCTGGATTGAACACTGCCGCCATGCATGACCAAATCGAAAACATCTATTCGCTGACGCCCCTGCAAAAAGGCCTGCTGTACCACGAGGCCTATGCGCCCGAGTCCCGGGTCTACTACCAGCAGATGAACATCGGGCTGGCCGGCGACCTCGACCTCAATGCTTTCCGCCAGGCCTGGCTGGCCTTGATGCAACGCCACGCGGTGTTGCGCACGGCCTTCCTCTGGGAAGAGCTGGACGACGCCTATCAGGTCATCCTCAAGGAAGTCGACTTGCCGCTGCGCGAAGTCGACTTGCGCGGCAACCCGCAAGGGCTGGCAACCCTGGCGGCTGAAGATCACGCACAGGCATTCGAACTCGGCGCCGCGCCGCTGATGCGCTTGACCCTGGCGCGTCTGGACGATGTGAACGGACAAGCGCAGTGGTCGCTGGTGTGGACGCACCATCACCTGTTGCTCGACGGCTGGAGCGTCGGTTCGTTGCTGGCGGACTGGCGCGATCTGTATCGCGCGGCCCGTCGCGGGCAAAACGCCGCGCTGGAGACCGTGCGTCCGTTCCAGGATTACGTGGCGTACCTCAGCGAACGGCCCTCGGCCGATCAATTCTGGCGCAACCGCCTGGCAGACTTCGCCCACACCACGCGCATACCCGAGTCGGACCCACGCGGTCTGCTCATCGACCACGTGGAAGCGCACCTGCCCTGCACCGAACATCAGTGTGTGCTGGATGCCGCCACCACCGCTCGCCTGTCCGGCTTCGCCCGCGATAACAACCTGACCATCAACACCTTGCTGCAAGCGGCTTACGCTTACCTGCTGGGCCGCCACAACGGCAGCGACGAAGCCCTGATCGGCGTCACCGTGGCCGGGCGTCCACAGCGCCTCAGCGGTGTCGAGCGGATGGTCGGTCTGTTCATCAACACCTTGCCGTTGCGGGTGCGTTGGAACGATGCGCCGACCGTTGGCCAATGGCTGGCGGGCATCCAGGACTGGAACGCCGAGATGCGCGAGCACGAACACACACCGCTGAGCAGTCTGCGGGCATTGACCGCGCTGCCGCCCGGTGGTGAGTTGTTCGAAGCGATCATGGTGTTCGAAAACTTCCCGTTCCCCCGCGAGCTGGACCAGATCGACGATGGCCTTGTCGGATTGCCGGAGACCGAACATACCGCGCCGTTGCGCCACACCGGTGGACGCAACAACTATCCGATGTCGCTGATCGCTTCGATGGAAGGTGAAAGGCTGCATCTGCACCTGGTGCATCAGCGCAAACGCTTGTCCGATGCCGCCGGTGCGCGTCTGCTGCAGCAATTGGTGACGCTGATCGAGGAACTGAGCCGCGACGCCCATCGACCACTGGCCGATGTGCCATTGTGCCCGCCGCAGGAACTGAGCCTGACTCGCACCTGGGGCAACGGTGCGCCCCTCGAATTGCCTGATGCTGCGCTGCATGAACTGATCGCCACCCAGGCCCGTCGCCACCCCGAGCGTGAAGCCGTGCGCGACGCCAACGGCGCCTTGAGTTACGACGAACTGCTTGAAGCCTCGACCGGACTGGCCAGCGCCTTGCGCCAGCGCGGTCTGCAACCGGGTGATCGCGTAGCGCTGGCCCTGCCCCGTTGCAACGATGCGGTGATCTCGCTGCTGGCCGTGATGCAGGCCGGCGGTTGCTTTCTGCCGCTGGACCTGGGCCAACCGGCCTCGCGCCTGAGTGCGCTGATGGCCAGTGCCGACGTGGATTTCATCATCGGTGCGCCGACCTTCGACACCGCCTCCGCACAAGTGATCGACGCCTCGGCCCGCGCCGCCGGCATCGACCTGCCGACGGTGGATCAACTGGCCTGCGCGTATGTGATCTACACCTCCGGCTCCACCGGTACGCCGAAAGGCGTACGCCTGTCCCATCGCGCCATCGTCGCCTATGTCATGGGCATTCTCGCTGAACTGGGTTGCGCCGAGGCTGAACAACCGTGGCGCCATGCGCTGCTCTCGACCCTGGCGGCGGACCTCGGTTACACCCAATTGTTCGGCGCGCTGGTCAGCGGTGGCAGCCTGTTGCTGGTGGACGACGACACCCGTGCCGACCCGAATGCCCTGGCGCAGTGCTTTGCCGAATTCGTCCCGGATCTGGTCAAACTCACCCCCAACCATCTGCACGGTTTGCTCGCCGCTCACCCTGACGCCGGCCTGCTGCCGCGCCGCGCGTTATTGCTCGGCGGCGAAGCACTGCAAGGTGCATTGCTGGACACGATCCGGGCGCTGCGCCCGGAGCTCGCGGTCTACAACCACTACGGCCCGACCGAAAGCGCCGTGGGCATTTGCCTGTCGCGCATCGACCAGCCATTGGCCGGTGTGCAACCGCTGGGCCATCCGCAACCGAACCGACAACTGCGGATCCTCGACAGCCACGGCCACGCCGTGCCGGTCGGCGTGCCGGGCGAACTGTGGGTGGGCGGCGAAGGCCTGGCCATCGACTACCTGGGCGATCCAACGCAAACCACCGCACGCTTCACCGCCGTCGCCGACCTGCCCCGCGCCTACCGCACCGGCGACCGTGTGCGTTGGCTGGAATCGGGTGAACTGGCGTTCCTCGGGCGCGTCGACAACCAGATCAAGCTGCGCGGCTATCGCATCGAACTGGGCGAAGTCGAAGCACAGATCAAACGCCTGTCGAGCAACCTCCAGCAAGTGCTGGTGCGCGTGGTGCAATCGGCCAACGAGGCGCCCCGCCTGGTCGCCTGGCTGGTGGCAAGCACCTCGATGTCCGTCGACAAACTGCGCCATGACCTGGCGCTGCGCGTGCCGGATTACATGGTGCCGTCGGATTTCATCGCGCTGGATGCGATCCCGCTGAACGCCAATGGCAAACCGGACATCGCACGCCTGCCATTGCCCGATGCCCCCGCCAGTCAGGACAACTACGAGGCCCCACGCGATGCGGTGGAAATCGCCTTCGCCGAGATCTGGCAGGATGTGTTGCGGGTCGAGCGCGTGGGCATTCACGACAATTTCTTTGCCTTGGGCGGCGACTCGATTCTCAACCTGCAGATCATTGCCCGCGCCCACCAGCGCGGTATGAAGCTGACGCCCAAGCAGTTGTTCGAAAACCGCACCATCGCTGAAATCTCCGCGGTGATCAGCCAAGGCGCGAACTACAGCCGCGACACCAGCAGCGCTGCGCGAAATGTAGCGCTGACCGCCGGTCAACACGCCCGTCTCGAAGCCGGGCCGTTGGCGGCGGACTGGCGCTGCGTGGCGCTGAATGCGCCGGTCAGCGTCGAGGTGTTGAACCGCGCGGTGCTGGCCCTGCAACAGCAACACCGTGCGCTGCAACTGGGCCTCATCCAGCAGGCTGACGGCACTTGGGTGCAAACCCTGCCCGCCGCGCCTAAACCGGTCAGTGCCAGCCGTCAGCCACTGAACATTGACGACTCGAACGCACTGAACGCTCTGGCCGAAACCACCCTGGCCACGCTGGATCACGCGGCGGGCGAAGGCTGGCACGCTTGTCTTTCGAAACAGGGTGACGCCGTGCTGCTGGTGAGCCATGCACTACGCCTGGATGCTGCCTCCTGGGCGTTGCTGATGACCGACCTGGCGCTGGCCGTGGCTCAAGCGCAATACGATCGTGCGATCGAACTGCCGCGTCACGGTGGGCACCTGGATGAATGGGCCGAGCATCAGAATAATTACGCCAGCGATGAAGACGGTCTGGAATCGGCCTGGGAATACTGGCTGCAATACGCCGGTGAAACCCTGCCATCGACCACGCCGCAAGACTCGGTGGTGACTGAATCCCGCGTGCAGATTTCGACGTCACTCAGCGCTCGCCTGAACCTGCTGCAACGGCGCAGCCATGCGCCCTGGGCCTCGTTGGTCGCCACGGCGGTCGCCGCGGAACTGGCGCAGCAAAGTGCCGGGCAAGACGTTTGGCTGAGCCTGGACCGCGGCCGCTGCGAACGCACACGCCTGCCGCTCACCAGCCCCCTGAGCCGCACCGATTTCAACCCGGCCACGGTGATCGGCGCCCTGAGCCACGCCGTTCCCCTGCGCCTGACCGTGACACAGACCGCCAGCGCTGCGCAGTTGCTCGCACAGATTGACGCGCAACTGGCCGCCGCACCGCACGCCGGTGACGATTACGGTGTGCTGCGTTACCTCGCCGACAACGACTACCTGCGTGAGCCACTGCTGAGCCTGCCGCAACCGACTGTGCATATCGTCATGGCTGGCGAATGGCAGGCATATGAAGGGCCGCTGAGCGAGGTCATCGCCGCCAGCGCGCCAATCGATGCCACCGGGCTGACCCTGTCTGTCAGCCTGCAACAAGGTCAATTGCAGATCGACTGCCGTGGCGCCAACGCCGAACACTGGGCCCAGGCGTTGGAGCAGCGCTTGAGCCTGCTCGCCGCCGACGCCGGGCAAGCCATTCCCGGTGCGCATGCTTTCCCGTTGTGCCGCGCCGCCGGCCACGACCTCACGGCCCTGGGCGCGAACTTCGACTGGGCCGGCATCGACGACTTGCTGCCCCTGTCGCCGATGCAGGAAGGCATGCTGCTGCACACTCTGCTGCGTCCCAACAGCGGCATTTATTTGATGCAGCAACGTTATCGCTGGGACGGCGAACTGGACCGTAGCGCCATCGAATACGCCTGGGCACAACAACTGGCCCGGCACCCGATGCTGCGCACCGGTTTCTGGTGGCAAGACGGTAAGGCTGCGCTGCAATGTGTCTACCACGACACCGACCCGGCATTCGCCTGGTACGACTGGCGCAACCTCGATGAAGCGACCCGCCAGCGCCAACTGGATGCCGTACTGGACGCCGAATGCCGTCAGGGTTTCGACATGCGCCGCCCGCCGCTGACGTTCCTGCGGGTGTTCCAGGTGGCCGATCAGGAATTCCTGATCGTGCGCAGTTTCCATCACATTCTGACCGATGCCTGGTGCTTCGGCCTATTGATGGCCGACCTGTTTGCCCACTACCAGGCTCGGGTGCTCGGCCAGCCGGCCGCCCGTCCATTGCTGCCATCGTTCAGCAACTACATCCATTGGCTGCAATGTCAGGACAGCTCTATCACCGAACAATTCTGGACCCGCGAACTGGCCGGGTTCAGCGCGCCGACGCCGTTGGTGGTGGATCGCCCGGTCGTGACCGAACAGGCGGTCGAAGTGGTGGCTAACCTGGATGTCACCCTGTCGATTGCCGACACCCGCGCATTGACCGCGTTGTGCCAACAGCACCAACTCACACCCAACACCTGGATTCAGGGCGCCTGGGCTTTGCTGCTGTCCCGTTACAGCGGCAGCGACGACGTGCTGTTCGGCGTCACGGTGTCGGGCCGGCCGACCGATTTGCCGGGTGTCGAGGACATTGTCGGGCTGTTCATCAACAGCCTGCCGCTGCGGGTGAAAGTTGACGACTCGCAAACCGTGGTGCCGTGGCTGCAAGCGCTGTTCGCGCACAACTTCGAGTTGCGTGCCTACGAACATGCACCGTTGGTGGACATTCAGCGCTGGAGTGAAATCGAGCACGGTCGTTCGCTGTTCGACAGCCTGGTGGTGTTTGAAAACGCGCCGTTCGACGCCGGCCTGTCGGATCGTCAGGTCGACTTCAACGTCGACATCTATGAAGACCGCGTGCACACCAACTACCCGATGACCGTGGTGCTTTACCCCGGCGATCGCCTGGGCATTCGCCTGACTTACGATGCCGCGCGTTTCGACGCCGATACCGTGCAGCGCATGCTCGGCCACCTGCGCCAGTTGCTGACGCAAATGGTCGCCCAGCCTGACGCACCACTGGCTTCACTGTCGCTGTTGACGCCGGATGAACGCCAGACCCTGCTGGTGGACTGGAACCGCAGTGAGCTCGACTTCCCGTTGGATCAAACCTACGCCGAGCTGTTCGCCCGACAGGTGGCGGAGCATCCGCAGCGCATCGCTGCCGTGTGTGGTGCCGACAGCCTGAGCTACGCCGAACTGGATCAGCGCTCGAACCGCCTGGCGCGAGCACTGATTGAAACGGGCGCCGGGCGCGACACCCTGGTGGCTTTGGCCGCCGAACGTGGCCTGCCGCTGCTGAGCATGATGATCGCCGTGCTCAAGGCCGGCGCGGCCTACCTGCCACTGGATATCAAGCATCCGCCGCAGCGCCTGAGCGAGATTCTCGAACTGTCCGGAGCAACGATTCTGTTGACCAGTGAAAGTGCCGACTCGGTGATCGAACCGGCGCTGGCCGCAAGCGCTGCGACACCGCAACGCCTGCGCACCGAAACCCTGTGGCTGGCAGGCGACGCAGCCCCCTTGGACGTCGCCGCCAGCCCTGACGATCTGGCCTACGTGATCTTCACCTCGGGTTCGACCGGCACGCCCAAAGGCGCGATGGTCGAACAACGGGGCATGCTCAACAACATCTTCGGCAAAGTACCGACGCTGGGCCTGTCGAGTGCGGACCGAATTGCCCAGACCGCCTCGCCGGCGTTCGACATTTCGGTCTGGCAATTCCTTGCCGCACCGATCCTCGGCGCCACCGTGCACATCCTGCCAGACGTGATCGCCCACGATCCCGAGCGCCTGCTGGAAGCACTGGAGAACCAACAATTGTCGGTCCTCGAAGCTGTACCGACGATGATCCGCGCCCTGCTCGACCTGGCCCGCACCGACACACAACTGTCGGCCCTGCGCTGGCTGCTGCCGACCGGCGAAGCCCTGCCGCCGGCATTGGCTCAAGCCTGGCTGAGTCGCTTTGCCCATGTGCCGCTGATGAATGCCTACGGCCCGGCGGAGTGCTCGGACGACGTGGCGTTCCATTCGCTGACCAGCGTGCCGAGCGAAGTCGGCAATGCCATGCCGATTGGCCGGCCGACCGCCAACAACCACCTGTATCTGGTGGATGCGGCACTGCGCCCGGTGCCGGTGGGCGTACCGGGAGAAATCTGCGTCGGTGGTGTCGGCGTCGGTCGTGGCTACCTCAACGATCCGCAGAAAACCCAAGCGGCGTTCGTGGCGCACCCGTTCGAACCCGGCGCGCGTTTCTACCGCACCGGTGACTTGGGGCGCTGGCGTGCGGACGGGGTGATCGAATTCCTCGGTCGCCGCGATCAGCAAGTAAAAATCCGTGGTCACCGGATCGAACTGGGTGAAATCGAAGATCACGTGGGCCGTCATCCCGCCGTGCAAGCGGTGGCCGTGATCGTCAACGCTGACCAGCGTGGCGACCTGCAACTGGTCGCCTACTGGACCGGCGGCGACACACCGGTGGCCGAACTGCGCGAATGGCTGAGCCAACGCCTACCGTCGTACATGGTGCCAACACATTGGCAACAGCTGGAGGCATTGCCGCAGAACGCCAACGGCAAGGTCGACCGCAAACTGCTGACTGCACGTGCGCTGGACCACAGCGACCTGAACCAGCAACGACCTCTGAGCAGCGACACCGAACAGCAGCTGGGCGCGATCTGGGCACAGATTCTCAAC
Source organism: Pseudomonas sp. Pseusp18 (assembly GCF_059506005.1). Classification (NCBI taxonomy): domain Bacteria; kingdom Pseudomonadati; phylum Pseudomonadota; class Gammaproteobacteria; order Pseudomonadales; family Pseudomonadaceae; genus Pseudomonas; species Pseudomonas sp. Pseusp18. The sequence goes on along the minus strand of NZ_CP169240.1, from coordinate 1,915,176 downwards.
GTGACGGCGGTCGGCGCCGACGACAACTTCTTTGCCCTCGGCGGGCACTCGTTGCTGGCAACGCTGGTGGTCTCGCGGATTCGCAGCCAGCTCTCGGTGGACTTGCCACTGCGTGCGGTGTTCGATCACCCGGTACTGGAAAACCTGGCCCGCGCCATCGACAGCGCGCGCTTGCAGGCGGCGCCTCTGGCCCTGCCCGCGATCACCGCGACCGACCGTTCGCAACCGTTACCGTTGTCGTTTGCCCAACAGCGTTTATGGTTCATTGAGCAGTTGAACCCTGGCTCCAGCGGTTTCAATATTCCGTTCGCCCTGACCCTGACCGGAGCGCTGAATGTCGAAGCCCTGCGCCTGGCGTTCGAACAACTGATCGCCCGTCATGAAGTGCTGCGCAGCACCGTGCACAGCGATCATGGTGAACCCTGGCAGCGGATCGAAACAGCGCAGGCGTTTGCCTTGCCGGTCACCGATCTGCAACAGGTCCCGGCGCACGAACAGGAGCCGGCCATCCAGGTGCAATTGACCGATGTCTTTGGCCGGCCGTTCGACTTGACCCAAGCGCCGTTGATGCGTGCGCGGTTATTGCAGCTGGATGCGCAGACCCATGTGCTGGCCATTGCCATGCACCATATTGCCGTGGACGCTTGGTCCATTGCCCAACTGGTGGAGCAATTGGCCGCGGACTACGTCGGTTTCGGCACCGCGGCTGCCCGCATCGAAACCCCGGCCCTGCAATACGCCGACTTTGCCGTGTGGCAACGCACGCACCTGCCGGGCCCGGTCTGGCAGCAACAACTGGCCTACTGGCGCCAGCAGTTGCAAGCCAGTCCGGCGCCGCTGCTATTGCCGGGTGCGCAAACCCGCGAGCACGGCGGTTGTGCACGTCATCGCAGCCGCCTGCCCGCGTCGCTGGCCCGGGCCATCGGCGAGTTGGCGACGGCCCGCGAGGCTTCGCCGTTCATGGTGCTGCACAGTGCGCTGAACGTGTTGCTGCATCAGCAGACCGGGCGCGAAGACCTGCTGGTCGGCACCGACATCGCCAACCGGCATCAGCAACAGACCGAAGACATGATCGGCTTCTTCGTCAACCAATTGGTCCTGCGTTGCCGCGTGACGCCCGAGCAGACATTCGATGAGCTGCTGAGCGATGCCCGGCGCGTGGCGCTGGATGCCTTTGCCCATCAGGACTTGCCGTTCGACGCCCTGGTCGCCGACCTGCTGCCGCAGCGTGACGCACGGTATACGCCATTCTTCCAGGTCAAACTGGTGGTGCAGAACACCCGCCAACAGGACCTGCATTTGCCAGGCCTGGCAATCAGCGAGCGGGCGCTGGAGCCACAAGCTGCGGACGTGGACCTGCTGATCAACGTCGTGGATGACGGCGAGAGCCTGCTGGTGGTGTACGACTACGACACCGGGCGTTACGCCAGTGCCTACATCGAACTGCTCGACAGCCTGTTCGTCTGTCTGCTGGAGCAACTTGTGCTGAACGCCGACACCCGAGTCGCCCAGTTGCTGCTGCCACTCAATCAACTGCAACAGTCCCGCCGCGACCAGGCGCAAGCCGCGCTGCGTGAAGCCGGCAATGCGCGTCAAAGCACCCTGGGCCAGGCCCGTCGTCGCAGTGTCGTGAAGGAGGCCGAACAATGATGGTCATCGGCCAATCGCCCCGCTCGCTCATGTCCAACTTTTTTGTACAGGTCTCAGCATGACTCAGACTCACCAAGACACGCCGTTCGAAGGCTTCGAACTGTCGCCGCAACAGGCTCATCTGTGGCGCCTGCAACAAACCCGCCTGGCGCCGTCAGCCCAGCGGGCGACACTGCGCATTCGCAGTGAACAACCGCTGGACGGCGCACGACTGAAAAACAGTTTGCTGGCGCTGATGCAACGCCACGAAATTCTGCGCACCCGTTACCAGCAACTGCCGGGCCTGTCGCTGCCGATGCAGGTGATCGACGATTCGGCCACTGATTGGCAGGCGCTGGGAATTGAACTGCAGGTGGACGCCCAGTCAGCGACGCTGCACCTGCCGGCGTTGCATCTGGACAGCACCAGCCTGAGCTACCTCGGTGAAGAATGGGCGCTAGGCTACTTGCAAGCGGCGCCGCAAGACCCGCCCCTGCAATACGCCGACTACGCGGCCTGGCGCCTGGAGTCGGTAGACGACGCGGGTCGCCAGTTCTGGGAGCAGCAGTTCAACGCAGTGGTCACGGACGTGCCTTTGCCCTGGCAGCGCCAGAACCCGGCAACCTCCGGGCTGGTGGAGCCGGGCCGGGTACAACTGCCGCTCGACGACTCAACCCAGCAACGCCTCGATCAGCAAGCGACCCGCCTCGGTGTCAGCAGCGGCACTGTCGTGCTCGCCGCCTGGGTCACCTTGTGGCAACGCTACAGCGAAGCCGAGCGCCTGACGCTCGCCTACGAAAACCAGGCACGCCCGGACGTACTGGGCGATGCCCTCGGGCTGTTTTCCGAACCGTTGCCGCTGACCCTCGACACCGCGCCCGAGCTATCGTTTGCCGCGCTGTGCCAGCAACTGAGCGAGCGTGTCGGCCTGCTCAACGATGCGCGGGACAGCTACCCGAGCCACTTGAGCAATGTACCGCCATTGTCGGGCGTGGGTTTTCGAGAACTCTCGCTGGCGCCGCACAGTGCCCTGAACGATGCCGGTTGGCAGCTCGAACAGGCCGACAGTGTCAGCGCCGGTAGCGCATTGCTGTTGCAGTATCAGCCGCGCTCGGCCAGTGGTTTGTCGCTACATTTTGATGCCGCGCTTTACATGCCCGCCCATGTCGAGATCCTCGCCGAACAACTGCTGAGCGTGATCGAACACAGTTTGCACGAGCCGTCCGCCAGCCTGAGTCGCCTAGCGACTTGCAGCGCCGCCGAGCAACAACGGGTGACCGGCGTACTGGCCACTGCACCGACCCTGAACCCGGCGCAAGAACGCCTTTATGCAGCCACCTTCGCCCTGCCAAACCTGGCCGCCTGCTTCTCCAGGGGTTCGGCCCCCCATGCCGGACGCCCGGCGGTGACCGGCCCGAGCGGCACCTTGAGCCACGCCGAGCTTGATCAGCGTGTCAGTGCCCTCACCCAACAACTGCTCGCCCAAGACCTGGAACCCGGTACGCGGATCGCGCATTTCCTGCCGCGCGACATCGATGCGGTCGTGGCGCTGGTCGCCATTCTGCGCGCCGGTGCCTGCTACGTACCGATCGATCCGGCCTACCCCACCGAGCGCATCGAACATATTCTGCGCGACAGCCAGGCACGTCTGGTACTGACCCATCACGCTCGCGTGCAAGACCTGCCGGCGGACTGGCAGCCAAGTGCGCTGGCGATTGATCAAGCGATGCCGACAGTGCCGTTACAGGACGAACCGAACATCTCCCGAGACCAACCGGCCTATCTGATCTACACCTCCGGCAGTACCGGTCAGCCCAAGGGCGTGGTCATCAGCCATGCCAACGCTTTGCATTCGCTGGCGGCGCGGCTGGCGGGGTATCCGCAACCGGTGCAACGCTTTCTGCTGTTGTCATCGTTCGCCTTCGACAGCTCCATCGCCGGGCTGTTCTGGAGCCTCGCCCAGGGCGGGTGCCTGCACTTGGCCAGCGAAGCCGAACAAAAAGACCCGCTGCAACTGGCCCGGTTGATCCGCGGCCACGGCGTGTCGCACCTGCTGGCGCTGCCTTCGCTGTACGCGTTGTTGCTGGACGAATTGGGCGACAGCCCGAGCCCGCTGAACACCGCGATTGTCGCCGGTGAAAGCTGCCCGCCAGCGCTGGTCGACAGCCACTATCACCGCCAGCCCGACGCGCAGTTGTACAACGAATACGGACCGACGGAAGCCTCGGTGTGGAGCACCGTCGCGCTCTGCCGGCCGGATCAGCGCACAGCATCCGTACCCATCGGCCGCGCCATTGCCCACACTCGGGTGTATGTGCTCGACAGCGACGGCGCCCCCGTGGCCCGGGGGCTCAAGGGTGAAATCCATATAGCCGGGCCTGGCGTGTCCGAAGGTTATCTGGGCCTGCCGCAGATGACCGCCGAGAAATTCATCCAGGCCTGTCATCCCTCTCTCGACGGCCAACGGCTGTACCGCACCGGCGATTTCGCCTGGCAGGATCTGGACGGGCAACTGGTGTTCCTCGGGCGCACCGATTCGCAGATCAAACTGCGCGGTTACCGCATCGAGCTGGGCGAAATCGAAACCGCGCTGTGCAGCGTCAGCGGCGCCAGACTGGCCGTCGTCCTGCTGGACACCATCCAGGCCGAACCGAGCTTGCGTGCCTTCGTTGAATCGGCCTCTGAGCTTCAAGCCAACGCCGTGCGTGAGTCCCTGGCGACCCTATTGCCAGCGCACATGATTCCCGCGGACATCCAATGGCTGGCGCAACTGCCGCGCACCGCCAACGGCAAGATCGATCATCGTGCCTTGCTGGCCCGGGTGCCGAACCGCAGCCTGGCGGCTTACGCGGCGCCCGAAGGTCATGTCGAACAGGTACTCGCGGCGGTGTGGCAAGAACTGCTGGAGGCCAAGGTGATCGGTCGTCACGACGACTTTTTCGCCCTTGGTGGCCATTCGTTGCTGGTGGTGCGCATGACCGCAAGGCTGCGTGCCACGCTGGGCATCGAGGTGCCGGTCAACATCATCTTCCAGCACCCGACGCTGATGGGGCTCGCCGAGCAGATTACCCGGCCGCACGACCACGCGGCTGTCATCACCTTGCAGGCCGGCGAAGCAGGACAGACGCCGTTGTTCTGCCTGCACCAACCTGCGGGGGGAGTTCACCACTATTTACCGATGGTCGCCGGGTTACCGCAGGCGATGCCGGTGTACGGCATTGCATTGCCCGAGTCGCTGCGCAACCAGGACCTCGTCGCATTGGCCAGCGAATACTTGCCGCTGATCCAGCAGACTCAGACGCAAGGTCCGTATCGCCTGGGCGGTTGGTCCATGGGTGGATTACTCGCGCTGGAACTGACTCGACAACTGGAGGCGCTAGGGCAAACGGTTGAGTGGCTGGGCCTGTTCGACAGCACGTTCCACGCCGAGAACGAAACACTGGCGTGGGAGGCGTTGTACTCAGTCGTGCAGCAAGAATTGAGCAGCGACAGTCGCCAGCGACTGGCCACGCTCGACCCGGAGCGTTTGACCCAACTGCGTACAGCCACCGCTGAATTGGGCCGCATGGAGCAATTGCGTTTCGCCTTGCTGCAATGGACGAGCGCCAACGGCCTGGACCTCAATGCACCGCTGGCATACATCGAACAGACCTTGAATGTGATGGCCGACGCACGTCGTTGGGTCAGCGGCTACTCAGTGCCCGCCGTACGCGCCTCCCTGCATCTGTGGTGGGCCGAACAGACTCTTGTCGAGCGCCCGACCCTGCCTGCGCAGTGGGACGCGATCAGCCAGCGAACCTGTCATCATCAGGTCGCTGCCGATCACGACACGATCCTCGAGCAGCCTGTCTTCCATGAACAACTCAACAAGTCGCTGGCCGTGGCCTCGACGGAAGCCGTCGCATGAACCTGATTCTTTATCTCTACCGCCAATCGGCACGCCTGCTGGCACTGGCCTCGATCACCGGCGCACTGGGCGGGCTGGCCAGTGCGGGGCTGGTGATGCTGATCAACCGCGGGCTGGCCAACCCGCAGCAATTGCCGGAACTGGCCCTGGGGTTTTTCGGGCTGTGCGTCGGCATGCTGCTGAGCAAACTCTGCTCGGAACTGTCGCTGCTGCACCTGACCCAAAGCGCGATTTTCCAGATGCGCATCGACCTCTCGCGCAAACTGCTCGCCACCCCGCTCAAACGCCTGCAAGGCATGGGCAAACACCGTTTGCTGGTGATCCTTACCGAAGACGTGCACACCTTTACCGCGGCGTTCGAGTGGGTGCCGCTGTTGTTCGTCAACGCCGTGGTGACGTTGGCGTGCTTCGCCTACCTGGCGTGGTTGTCATGGTCGTTGCTGTTGATTCTGGCATTGTTCCTGCTGGTCGGCCTGATCGCGTTTCACCTGGCCGAACGCGGGCCGTTAAGCCATCTGGAGCGGGTACGCCAACAAAAGGATGTGCTTTATCAGCACTTTCGCAGCCTGATAGAAGGCAGCAAGGAATTGCAGCTGAGCAACGCCCGTGGCGAAGCCTTCGTCGAGCGGGTCATCCGTCCGGGCGCCGATGAATTTCGCGTGCGGTTCCTGCGCGGCATGGCCGGGTATTCGGTGGTGGCCAACCTCGGCACGCTGCTGTTCTACCTCAACCTTGGCGTGCTGCTGTTTGTCGTACCGTTCTGGCTGCCGCAATCGATTACCGTGCTGACCAGCTTCACCGTGACGTTGCTGTATCTGGTGCGACCGATTTCCGATCTGATGATCGCCCTGCCCTCGCTGCGGCAGGCCAGTATCGCCCTGAATCGCATTCGCCAACTGGACGCCGAACTGAGTGCTGAAGCCCAGGCGGCCGCGCCGGTCGGTAACGTGTTCGCCAGTAAAGGCCCGATGCGCCTGTTGCTCAACGGTGTGTGCCATCGCTATCCCGGCGAACATGAGGATCATCCCTTCATGCTCGGGCCGGTGGACCTGACGCTGGAACAGGGTGAACTGGTGTTTGTGGTCGGCGGTAACGGCAGTGGCAAGACCACGCTTTCCATGCTGCTGCTCGGGCTGTATGCGCCGGAAAGCGGCTGTATGGTGCTCAACGGTGTGGAGGTGGACGACGACAACCGTGAGCAATACCGTCAGCACTTTGCCGCCGTGTTCGCTGACTTCCATCTGTTCGAACATCTGCTGGGCGACGACGGACCGGGCGCAGAACAGCGCACCGCCGAGGCGACGCGCTATGTAAAAGCCTTGGGATTGGGGCACAAGGTCAGCATCGTCGACGATCGTTTTTCCACCGTGGATCTGTCCACGGGTCAACGCAAGCGGCTGGCGCTGGTGTCGGCGTATCTGGACGACAAGCCGTTTTATCTGTTCGACGAATGGGCCGCCGACCAGGACCCGACCTTCAAGCGAGTGTTCTATATGGAGTTGTTGCCGGAGTTAAAAGCCCGGGGCAAAACCGTGATTGTGATCACCCACGACGACGCCTATTTCCAACAAGCCGACCGAGTATTGAAAGTCGAAAATGGCCGCCTCACCCAGGTCGAGGCCCATGCGGCTTATGCCTGATAAGGCTGCGTGATGTCAGCGCCCGGCACCAGCGGACAGTTGTCGCAGTACGGGCGCGCATCACCCAACTGGTGGTGCAGGCAGCATACCTTGCGCATCAGCAACGGCACGCCACTCGGGCCGGGAGCCAGTTGCAGGAAGCCGTACAGTGGATTGCGCGTACCGTCGGCCCAGTGCCGCTCCCGGAACAGGTGATCGCGCCACTGTGACGCTTGCGGCATCTGGAAGTAGTCGAGCGCAACATCGATGGCGGCCGCCACGTTATTCCACAGCAAGCGCTGGGCCACACGCCCGGCACTGGCCAATGCCTGGACCAAATGCGCCATATCTTCAACCAGCAGTTGTTGCATGAAGGCCAGCGGGTCACTCAAGGGCACCACTTCGCCTGCTGCAAACAGCTGGGCCACGGGCATGCCTCCTTCCAGCACCACGTGAGGATCACGCACGGTGCAGCGCAGATTCTGCGCAGCGGCGGCCAGCGGCAAGGCCAGCGTCACGCAAATCAAATCCATCGACCATTGCGACACCAGCGCGGCACGCGGCGCGGCGGGATAGTAGTGGGCGTACAAACCCAACAGCTCAGTGCAGGTTTGCGGGTCGCGAAACTCAATCAATCCACGACCTTCGACCTGGTTGCTCATTCGGCACGTACTGCGCAAAAAGGCGCCCTCGAAACGAAACAACTGATCGAGCAGGGTTTCGTCGAGCATGCGGGCAGTGGTTTGAAGAGACGTCATGAGGTTTCGTAACTGAGTTTGAGAACTGTTAACCTACCACGTTTTTTGAATTCCGAAGACTCTACACGGCGGGTCATCCCCCGAGTTTGCCAGGCAGGACGCTCTGATGTTCATCCATGATATGAAATTGCTGGCCGCGCCTTACTGGTCGGCTGAAGGCCGCCGTCGCGCCTGGCTGACTCTCACCATGGCCATGCTGGCGGTGGCCGGCATTATTGCGATCCAGGTGCGCTGGAACGAGTGGAGCCTGGGTTTTTACAACTCGTTGCAAAGCCTGGATGCCGCCGCGTTCGGGTATCACGTCGTGGAACTACTGGTGCTGGACGTCGCCTTCATCGCCTGCACCATGGCCAAGTTCCAGGTGCAGCAGCGCTTGCTGATCAACTGGCGAGAAAAACTCACCCAGGCCTTTCTCGCCAAATGGCTCGACAGCCAGCGTTACTACCGCAGCCGCTTTCACAGCGTGACCTACGACAACCCCGACCAGCGCATAGCCGAAGACTGCAAAATCTTCGTCGAGCAGACCCTGGACCTGGGCCTGAACCTGCTGCAGGCGATCATTCTGGTGGTACTGTTCTGCCTTATCATGTGGCGCATTTCCGGCACGCTGGAGTTCGAAGTCGCCGGGCATGCCGTCGCCATCCCCGGCTACATGTTGTGGCTCGCCTTGATCTACGCCGTGATTGGCAGCGGCATTGCGCACTGGATCGGCAAACCTCTGATCGGGCTCAACTTCCTGCAACAACGCCGTGAGGCGGATTTCCGTTTCGGCCTGACGCGCTTGCGTGAAGACGCCGAAAACGTCGCCCTTTCCCGTGGCCACGGCTGGGAAAGCAAGCAGTTACTGGGGCAGTTGGGACTGCTGCTGAGCAATTACGCCAAGCTGGTTCGCTCGAAAAAACACCTGCTGGGCATTAACGCGGCCTATGAGCGGTTCGCTTTCACCCTCCCCTTGCTGCTGGTGTCGCCGCGCTTCTTCTCGCGGGAGATTCAATTGGGGCAACTGACCCAGATCGCTTCAGCGTTTGGCGAAATACAGGCGTCGCTGTCGTTTCTGATTCGCAGCTACCCGCAGATCGCCGAATGGCGCGCGACCAAGACGCGCTTGTGCAGTTTCTGGCGTGAACTCGAAGCGCTGCCCGCTCCGGTTGACCCCGTCACCGGTCGTACTGCCGGCTTGCGGCTACATGACTTTGCACCGCTGAACGAGCACGGTTTACCGCTGTTCGAACCGCTGACGCTGATATTGGCACCCGGCGAACGGCTGCTGCTGCGCGGTCCTTCGGGCGTGGGCAAGACCACCCTGCTGCGCTCACTGGCCGGATTGTGGCCACGGCACCAGGGCAGTGCCGAACTGGACCGGGAGGGCCTGCTCATTCTGCCTCAAAGGCCTTATCTGCCAAGCGGTTCGCTGCATGAGCTGCTGCATCGAACTGGCGAGGCCAGCGCTGTCGACATCGATGAAACGCGCCTGGAAGAGGTACTCAAACTGGCAGAGTTGCAGCACCTTCCGCTGCACAGCACCGATGACTGGAGCCGACGTCTGAGCCCCGGTGAGCAACAGCGCATGGCCATGGCCCGCGCCTTGCTGATACAGCCACCGTTGCTGTTTCTTGACGAAGCCACTTCGGGGCTGGACGACATTGCAGAACGACGTTTGTACAAGGCGCTGGCGGCCACCGACATTACGGTGGTCAGCATCGGCCATCGTGAAAGCCTCGGTGGCTACCACACCCGTGTGGTCGATGTGGTGCCAGCCGCGTCGCCATCCTTGCCCAAGCCAATCCCGTCCACCACGCTGGAATTCTGAGGGCAAGACGCTGGATAACGTCGAACCGGCTTTAGGGGCTTGCCCCGGTCGGGTCTAAGGCAGTCAACCTGAACGGGCGACTGCCTTTTTTCTTTCAATGTCGCCTTCACCCCGCAGCCAAACCTGTCTTGCAGCGGTTAGCTGCCGCCCCATTTTGATATGTTTATTTTCACACAGTTGATTTGTGAAATATTTTATGTCATTTATAGCCTCGTAAATCATCAGGACAGTCCACCTCGCCAGACCGGACGGCAGCCCCGTATCACCAACGCCCCATCCAAGGAGTCAACAATATGAACAAGACAGAACTTCTAGGTGCTCTGGCACTGTGCGCCGCAAGCTTGCTGGCGCACGCCGACGAGGACAGCCTGCGTATCGGCATCGAAGCCGCCTACCCGCCCTTCTCCTTCAAGACGCCGGAGGGCAATGTCAGTGGTTTCGATTACGACATCGGCAACGCGCTGTGCGCAGAGATGAAGGTCAAATGCGAGTGGGTCATCCAGGAATTCGACGGCATGATCCCGTCGCTCAAAGTGCGCAAGATCGACGCAGTGCTGTCGTCGATGTCGATCACTGAAGACCGGATGAAGTCGGTCGACTTCAGCAAAAAGTACTACCACACGCCGGGCAAGTTCGCGATGAAGAGCGGCAGCGTGATCAACGACCCGCTGGTCGATCTCAAAGGCAAGAAAGTCGGCGTGCAACGCGCCTCGACCTACGACCGTTTCGCCACCGAGCAGCTGGCGCAAGCCGGCGTCGAAGTGGTCCGCTACGGCTCACAAAATGAAGCCTTTCTCGATCTGGCATCAGGTCGCCTGGACGCCACCCTCGCCGACATCGTCAACACCGATGAGAGCTTCATCAAAACCCCCATAGGTAAAGGTTTCGCTCTGGTTGGGCCGGACATCAACGACCCGAAATACTTCGGCAGAGGCGCCGGGATCGCGGTGCGTAAAGGCGACAGTGCGAACGTTGCACGCCTGAGCGCAGCGATTGACGCCATCCGCGCCAATGGCAAGTACCAGCAAGTGATGGCCAAGTACTTCGCCTTCGATATCTACGGCGAATAAGCCGTTACCCGAAACCCTGGCGCCGGCGTTTGCGGGTGCCACTTCTGGCTTGTCTCGCGCGCCTCCCGGCGCTCGCTTGAGGAACTTCATCATGCTTCACGGCTACGGATCGAGCATTCTCGATGGCGCCTGGCTGACCATTAATCTGGCCCTGACCTCCATGACCATGGCGATTGCCCTGGGTCTGATCGGCGCCGCCTTTCGTTTGTCACCGTTCAAATGGCTGGCGATGCTGGGCGAAGGCTATACCACCCTGATTCGCGGTATTCCCGACCTGGTGTTGATCCTGCTGATTTTCTACGGCGGCCAGGACCTAGTGAACCGCATTGCCCTCGCGCTCGGTTACACCCGCTACATCGACATCAACCCCTTTATCGCCGGCGTCTGCACCATGGGCTTCATTTTCGGTGCCTATCTCTCGGAAACCTTTCGCGGCGCCTTTATGGCGATCCCCAAAGGCCAGGGCGAGGCCGGCGTGGCTTATGGCATGAGCGGCGCTCAGGTGTTCTGGCGGATTCTGGTGCCGCAGATGATTCGTTTCGCCATTCCGGGGTTCACCAACAACTGGTTGGTGCTGACCAAATCCACCGCGCTGATCTCGGTGATCGGGTTGCAGGACATGATGTTCAAAGCCAAAAACGCAGCGGACGCCACCCATGAGCCGTTCACGTTTTTCCTCGCGGTGGCCGCGCTCTACCTGATGCTGACCAGCGTGTCATTGCTGGTGCTGCGCTATCTGGAAAACCACTACTCGGTCGGCGTCAAAGCCGCCGAACTGTGACGGGGAGCACAGCCATGATTCTCGACTACAACCTGATCTGGGAAAACCTGCCGCTGTACCTCAATGGCGCCTTGTTGACCCTCAAAGTTCTGCTGATTTCCCTGGCCGTTGGCCTGGTGCTGGCGATTCCTTTAGCGCTGATGCGCGTCTCCCGATCGCCGTTGATCAGCTTCCCGGCCTGGCTCTACACCTATGTGATTCGCGGCACCCCGATGCTGGTGCAATTGTTCCTGATCTATTACGGCTTGGCGCAGTTCGAAGCGGTACGCCAAAGCGTGCTCTGGCCTTACCTGTCCAGCGCAACCTTTTGTGCCTGCCTGGCCTTCGCGATCAATACCAGTGCCTATAGCGCGGAACTGCTGGCCGGCAGTTTGAAGGCCACGGCCCACGGCGAGATCGAAGCCGCCAAGGCCATGGGCATGTCGCGCTTTACCTTGTACCGCCGCGTGCTCCTGCCGTCCGCCTTGCGCCGGGCACTGCCGCAATACAGCAACGAAGTGCTGATGATGCTGCAAACCACCAGCCTGGCGTCGATCGTCACCCTGGTCGACATCACCGGAGCCGCTCGTACGGTCAGTTCGCGGTTCTATCTGCCATTCGAGGCGTTCATCACCGCTGGCCTTATCTACCTGGCCCTGACCTTCATCCTGGTTCGTCTGTTCAAGCTGGCCGAGCGCCGCTGGCTGGCGTATCTGGCACCGCGCAAGCACTAAGGAGCTGTTATGGAGCACATTGAATACCTGTTGCCGTGGGGTGCCTCGGGCACAGAACGACGGCTGTCGCTGTTTCGTTTTGGCAGCGGGCCACGCAAGGCCTACATCCAGGCCTCCCTGCATGCCGACGAGCTGCCGGGGATGCGCGTGGCGGTTGAACTTAAGCAGCGTCTGCGTGTGCTGGAAGAACAAGGTCGCCTGAATGGGGTCGTCGAGTTGGTGCCGATGGCCAACCCGATTGGCATCGCCCAGATGTTCCAGGCCACCCATCAAGGCCGTTTCGAGTTCTCCAGCGGGAAGAACTTCAATCGTGATTTTCCAGAGCTGGCCGAAGCTGTGGCGGCGCTGGTGAAAGGTCAACTGGGCACCCACGCCGACGTCAACACCGGGCGGATCCGCCGCGCCATGGCCGATGTTCTCGCCGACATGCCACCGCCGACCTCGGAACTCGATGGCCTGCGCCGCCTGTTGCTTTCACATGCCTGTGACGCCGATGTGGTGCTGGACCTGCACTGCGATTTCGAGTCGATCATGCTGCTTTACGCCATGCCGCAACACTGGCCGCGCCTGCGCTCATTGGCCGCTCGACTGGGTGCCGGCGCCGCATTGTTGGCCGAGGATGCGGGCGGCAGTGCCTTTGATGAAGCCTGCGCGATTCCCTGGTTGCGTCTGGCCGAACTCTTCCCTGAAGCCGATATTTCTTTGGCCTGTGTGGCGACCACCATTGAACTGCGCGGCATGGCCGATACCGAACGCGAGCCCTGCATCGACAGCGCGCAGGCCATTCTCGGCTATCTCGCCGAGCAAGGCCTGATCAGCGGTGACTGGCCGGCCGCGCCACCGACCGAGTGTGAAGCGACACCCTTCGCCGGCGCGCAGTACGCCTATGCGCCGCACCCCGGCGTGGTGAGTTTTCTGCAACCGCTGGGTGCCCGGGTCAGGGTCGGCGACCCGCTGTTCGAAGTGATTGATCCGCTGACCGATCGCCACAGCATCGTGCGCGCCAGCACCGACGGCATCCTCTATGCCCGTGAACGTCTGCGCTTTGCCCAGCCCGGTTTGTGGCTGGCCAAAGTGGCCGGTACTCGCCCTATTCGCCAAGGCCGCTTGCTCAGCGACTGATTCCAGAGAGTTGAAACCATGTACAAACTTGAAATTCAGGATCTTCACAAAAGCTACGGCACCCACGAAGTGCTCAAGGGCGTGTCCCTGGAGGCGAAGGCCGGTGACGTGATCAGCATCATCGGCTCCAGCGGCTCCGGCAAAAGCACCTTCCTGCGTTGCATCAACCTGCTGGAGCAGCCCAACGCCGGCAACATCGTGCTCAATGGCGAACCGCTCAAGCTGGTGACCAACAAACTCGGCGGGCTCAAGGCTGCCGAGCCCAAACAGCTACAACGCATGCGTTCGCGACTGTCGATGGTGTTTCAGCACTTCAACCTCTGGTCGCACATGAGTGCCCTTGAAAACGTCATGGAGGCCCCGGTGCATGTGTTGGGCATCAACAAGAAAGAAGCACGGGAAAAGGCCGAGCATTACCTGAACAAAGTTGGCGTGGCGCACCGCATGGACGCCTGGCCGGCGCACATGTCGGGTGGTGAGCAGCAGCGGGTAGCGATTGCCCGGGCGCTGGCCATGGAGCCGGAAGTGATGCTGTTCGATGAACCGACTTCAGCCCTCGACCCCGAGCTGGTCGGCGAAGTGCTGAAAGTCATGCAGGACCTCGCACTCGAAGGCCGCACCATGGTAGTCGTGACCCACGAAATGGGCTTTGCCCGCGAGGTCTCGAACCAGCTGGTGTTCCTGCACAAGGGCCTGGTCGAGGAGCGCGGCAATCCGCGTGAAGTGCTGGTCAATCCACAGTCCGAGCGGCTTCGGCAGTTTCTGGCCGGCAGCTTGAAATAACCACCGGCTCGCTCACCGCTCCCTGGCTTGGCGATGCACAACGAGGTTTGGCATGCGATACACTCCAGCCAACCTCGAACCAAGCCTTCTCCAACCCTTCAGGAACTGTAGAGCCGGACATGCCGACCCCTTCGAAAGACACCACGGTCTATGCCGCGCCGGTGATGCGTAAACTGGCGGAAATCGTTTCCGATCTACAGCCGTCACTGCGCAAGGTGGCGGATTTTATCCTGCGTCACCCGCTAAGGGCCGCGACGCTGACCATCGAAGAAATGGCCCATGAAACCTCCACCTCGCCGGCCGCGGTCAATCGTCTGGCCAAGGCACTGAACCTGGGTGGCTACACCGGCATGAAGGCCGAGCTGGTCGCAACGTTGCAGCAGATGGTGTCGCCGGTCGACAAACTGCGCAACGAACTGGCGCATCGTCCCGGCGGTGCGTTTGGCCTGCATGAACAAATCCAGAGCGCCACCAGCAACCTCGCCACGGCAGCCACCAACAACCACGCCGACACCTTTGAAGCGTTCGTCACCCGCCTGATCGAAGCGCGCAAAATTTACATCCTGGGCTTTGGCAACAGCGTCTACTTCGCAGGCCTCGCCGCCTCGACCCTGATGCCCTTCTGTGCAGACGCCACCGCCATCAGCATGGAGGGCGGCAACGAAAACGCCGCTTACCGCCTGGCCGCCATCACCGATCAGGATGTGTTGCTGGCGATCTCCCTGCCGCGCTATTCCCTCGATACCCTGCAACTCGCCCGCTTCGCCAATGAGCGCGGCGCCTCGGTGCTGGCGATCACCGACTCACCCGCATCGCCGCTCACCAGCATTGCCGAACACGTGCTGTTTGCCCCCGCCGACCATCCGGTGATGACCAGCTCCAACATCGCCGTACTCGCCTTGATTGAAGGTTTGGTGGCGGGTGTGATGGCGCGCAATAAAGAAGCGGTCAAGCTGGCGACCGAGCTGACCGAGAGCGTGATGTCTTATTTGCATATTCCTGCCAGCAGCAAATCGTCGAAGAAGTGATATCTGACAGGGCTTGCCCCATGGGCAATCTGGAAACCCAAAACCGCCCGGCTTTCGTGGACCGGGCGGTCTTGGGGCTGTCTTGCGACAACTCGTTCAGGACTGTGCCTCAACCTCCCGGGTACAGCCATTGCGCAACTCTGACGCCAACGTCTGTTCGTCCAGCGCCCCTTCCCACTTGGCGATGAACAGCGTGGCGACACCGTTGCCGATGACGTTGATCAACGCCCCGCCTTCGGAAATAAACCGGTAGACCCCAAGCACCAACACCAACCCGGCCGCCGGAATCACATCCAGGCTGCCAAGGGTGGCCGCGAGGGTAATGAACGCACCGCCGGTGACGCTGGCCGCGCCCTTGGAGGTCAGCAACAGAATCAACAACAGGGTGACCTGGTGCCACAGGTCGAGCGGGATATCCAGCGCTTGGGCGATGAAAATCGCCAACACTGTCATGTTGATGCAGCTGCCATCGAGGTTAAAACAGTATCCCGAAGGCACCACCAATCCCACCACCGACTTCTCGCACCCCAGACGCTCGAGCTTGCCCATCAACCGAGGCAAGGCTGACTCCGAAGATGAGGTGCCCAACACCAGAAACAGCTCATCGCGGATGTACTTGAGAAACTGCCACAGGCTGAAACCGGCCAGGCGCGCGACCAGGTTGAGAATCACGAACACAAAAAACAGCGCCGTCACGTAATAGCAGATCAGCAAGTTGCCATACGCCCCCAGGGAGCCGACACCGTACTTGCCGATCGTAAAGGCCATGCCGCCGAAGGCCCCCAGCGGCGAGACATACATCACGATCTTGACCATGCGGAAGAACGCCTGGGCTACCAGATCGATCAGGCTCAGCAACGGCTTGCCGGCAGCACCGAGCATCTGCAAGGCGAAGGCAAACAGAATGGAAATGAACAACACCTGGAGAATATCGCCCTCAGCAAAGGCACCGAACACGGTACTGGGCACGATATGGGTGAGAAAGCCCACCACACTCTGTTCATGGGCCAACTTGCTGTAGCTGTCGATGGCATGGCCGTCGAGGGTCGCCGGGTTGATGTGCATGCCCGTACCAGGCTGCATCAGGTTGACCCCGATCAGCCCGATCACCAGCGCCAGGGTGGTCAGCACTTCAAAGTACAGCAACGACTTGAAGCCGACCCGGCCGATGCGCTTGAGGCTCTGCATGCTGGCAATGCCACTGACCACGGTGCAGAAGATGATCGGTGCAATCAGCATCTTGATCAGCTTGATGAACGTATCGCCCAGGGGCTTCATTTCTTCGCCGAGACTGGGATAGAAATGACCGAAGATGATGCCCAGCACAATCGCCAGCAGCACCTGCACATACAGGTGGCGGAACACTCGGCGCAGGCGTGAATGGCTCGGCTTTTTTTCGGCAATCGAGGGTGTAATTGTTGTTGTCATGATGGCTTCCTCGCAGGCGTGATGCATTTCCCCAGGTAGCCGACCGCCACATCGGTGCACGACCGATCGCCTGGGAAAGAGTGTTCGGGGGAATGATTACTTCTGGATGTACTCGGAAATCTCGATCAGGTTGAGATCGGGATCGCGCAGGTACACCGAGCGAATGGGCCCCCGGGCCCCGGTTCGGGTCACCGGACCTTCCACCAGCGGCCAGTTCACCGTTTTGAGGTGGGCGATGACTTCGTCCAGTGGCGCGCTGGCGATAAAGCACAGGTCCAGGGCCCCTGGCACGGGCACGTGGGCCTTGGGTTCGATTTCATGACCGCGCACGTGCATGTTGATTTTCTGGTTGCCGAACGTGAAAGCCACCCGGCCCTCGCCGAATTTCTCCAGGTGCATGCCCATCACCTCGGTGTAGAAATGAATGGTCGCTTGCGGGTCGGTGGCAGTCAGGACGATGTGGTCGACGTGGTCGATCATCCCAACCACCGGAGCACCTGGCGGCACGATGACGGCGGCCACGGCAGGCGTTACCTGCAGCAATGCGCCCAGGGACAGCGCGGCAATGAACAACGAGACAAACTGACGGACCGGTGTGATTGTTATTGTTTTCATGAGTGGACCTTCTTGTTGGGTGGTGGAGCCTTCACGACACGAGGTTGATCAGGTTCCCCGAGTGGTAGCCCAGCAGGTTGCCAAGGATGCCGTCGGCCAGCCGTTGCAGGCTGCTCTGGCTGGCCCAGGCCACGTGGGGCGTGACGATCAGGTTGGCGTGGCGGCTATTGAGCAAAAGGTGGTCGGCCGGTGGTGGCTCCTGGCAAAGCACATCGAGGGCCGCGCCACCGAGGCGGCCGCTGTCCAGCGCATCGAGCACCGCCGCTTCGTCCACCAGCGGTCCGCGAGCGGTATTGATCAGCAACGCGCCGGGTTTCATCTGCGCCAGTTCCAGGGCCCCGATCAGGTGTCGGGTACGCTCGGTCAATGGACAGTGCAGAGAAATCACGTCGCTTTGCGCCAGCACCGTTTCAAAGGACTGGTACCCCTTGCGCACCGGGACCACGCCACGGTGTTCGGCAAACAGCAACTGCATGCCCAGGGCGCTCGCCAGACGCGCCGTAGTCAAGCCGATACCACCTCGGCCGATGATGCCCAACACGCTGCCCTGAACATCGCGGATCGGCGCGCGATGGACGCAGAAATGCCGCGAATCCGGCCAGTCCCGCAGCGCCGCAGCCTGGTAAGCAAACAGCTGTCGACGCAGGGCGAAGATTGACGCGATCACCGACTCGGCGACGCTTTGTGCCGAGTAGGCCGGGACGTTACACACCGTCACGGCAAAATCACGGCAGGCCGCCAGATCAATGCAGTCGTAACCGGTGGCCGCGACGCAGATGAAGCGCAGGTTCGGCAGTTGCTCAAGTTCGGCCCGGCCGATGCGCACCTTGTTGGTGATCACTGCATCGGCACCCCGTGCAGCGTCCACCACCTGGTCCGGCGCCGTGTCGGGGCGGTCCTGCCAGTCGGTGACCCAGGCTGGGCGAGCGATACTTACGGGCAGGCTATCGCTATCAAGAAATACCACTTTCATGCTGCACGCTCCGGCTGGACGGGTTCGGAAATCTCGATCAGGTTCAAGTCCGGATCACGCACATATACCGAACGTATCGGCCCGGTGGCACCGGTACGCAACACCGGGCCTTCGATGATGGGCCAGTCGACACGGGCCAGGTGCGCAATCACTTGGTCCAGTGGGATCGAGGCGATAAAACACAGGTCCAGCGCTCCCGGCACCGGCAAATGCGCCTTGGGCTCGAACTCGTGGCCACGCACGTGCAGGTTGATTTTCTGCTGACCGAAAGCGAACGCCTTGCGCCCACCGGCAAAGGTTTGCACCTGCATGCCCATGACCCGCACGTAAAAATCCTCGGCAGCCACGGGGTCGATGGTGGTCAGCACTAGATGGTCGAGATGATCGATCATGAGTGCAGCTCCTGGGCTCGGGCCGACGGCACCTGTTTTTCCAGGCTGGCGACATGGGCGGGTATCGGGTGCAAGTCCAGGCGTTTGCCGGCCTTGAGGATCTGGCTGGGAATGTCGTGGCCGACCAGACCCGGCAACTGCGCGGCAACTGCCAGCACCCGGTCCAGATCAACCCCGGTGTTGAAGCCCATCAACTGCAGCATGTGCAACAGGTCTTCGGTGCACACATTGCCGCTGGCCCCCGGCGCATAAGGGCAACCGCCCAGGCCGCCAAGGGACGAATCGAAACGATCGACCCCGGCCTCGATGGCCGCCAGCGCATTGGCCAGGGCCATACCACGGGTATTGTGAAAATGCAGGGTCAGCTGCAGCGCCGGAAAACGCTCACGGACGGCCCGGGACAGCATCTCGACCTGACTCGGGTACGCCATGCCGGTGGTGTCACACAGGGTCACGCCGCGAGCTCCCAGCTCAGCGAAGCGCTCGACCCAGTGCAACACCTCCCCCACCGGAACATCGCCCTGCATCGGGCAGCCGAATACTGTCGACAACGACACGTTGATCGCCACCGGCCCCTGACCGATCACGCTGACCACTTCGCTGAGCTGGGCAAACGACTGCTCGCGGCTCATGCGCAGATTGGAACGGTTGTGCGGCTCGCTGACCGACATCACCAGGTTGGCTTCATCGATGTTGCACGCCAGGGCTCGTTCGGCACCGCGCACGTTAGGCACCAGCACGGTGTATTCCACCGCCGGGTTGCGGCGGATCCCCTGCATCACTGCCTCGGCGTCGCGCAGTGCGGTAATGGCCTTGGGCGAGGTGAACGAGGTGAACGAGGTGACCTCGATCTTGGCGAAACCACACTGGCTGAGGGCGTCGATCATGGCGATCTTGTCGACGGTTTCAATAAAGCGCGCTTCATTCTGGAAGCCGTCACGGGTCGCGACTTCCTGCAAGAAAAGACGTTGCATGTTGATTCTCCGGTTCAAATGATGCCGCGTTGGCGCCAGTCGGCTTGCTGCGCAGCGTCGATGCCGAGCTCGCCAAGAATCTCGGCGGTGTGCTGACCCAGGGTCGGCGCCGAGCGAGTCACGCTGCCAGGCGTGGTACCCAGCTTGGGGACGATGCCGGGCAAGGTCACCGGCGTGCCGTCGTCCAGCTGGCTGTCGAGCAACATGTCGCGCGCCCGGTAATGCGGGTCCTGGGCAATGTCGGCAGCGTTGTAAATCCGGCCGGCCGGGATGCGCGCCTCGGTCAGGATCGACAAGACTTCGTCGAGGCTGAGCCGCGCGGTCCATTCGGAGATGGCGGCATCGATGCGCTCAACCTGCAACACTCGGCCGTGGTTCTGCGCGAGCGCTGGATCAGCCCCCAGATCACGGCGACCAATCACCTCCATCAGGCGTTGATAGATGCTGTCGCCATTGCCGGCGATCAAGGCAAAACCACCGTCACGGCAGCGATAGGCATTGGTCGGCGCGATACCCGGCAAACTGCTGCCGGCGGGCTCACGAACGGCATTGAACACCGAGTACTCGGGCAACAGGCTTTCCATCATGTTGAACACCGACTCGTACAGCGCCACGTCGATCTGCTGGCCGTCACCGCCGTTCTGCTCGCGATGACGCAGGGCAAGCAGAATCCCGATCACCCCGTGCAAGGCCGACAACGAGTCGCCGATGGAAACGCCAACCCTGACCGGGGTCCGCCCGGGCTCGCCGGATAGATGCCGCAACCCGCCCATCGCTTCACCGATCACGCCAAAGCCGGGACGGTCACGGTAAGGCCCGGTCTGGCCGTAACCGGAGACCCGGAGCATGACGAGTTTCGGATTCAGCACATGCAGCGTGTCCCAACCCAGCCCCCAGTTTTCCAGAGTCCCTGGGCGAAAGTTCTCTATCAGTACATCCGCGTCGGCCAGCAACTGGCGCACCACCTGTTGGGCTTCAGCCTGGCGCAAATCAAGGGTCAGCGAGCGTTTGTTGCGCGATTGCGCGGCCCACCAGACGGAAGTACCGTCATGCAGCAAGCGCCATTTGCGCAATGGGTCACCGGTGACCGGAGGCTCGATCTTGATCACGTCGGCGCCAAATTCACCGAGCATTTTCGCCGCAAATGGCCCGGCAATCAGTTGACCGAGCTCCACGACCTTGACACCTTGCAGAGGTAACCTCATGACGTTTCCCGTTCTTGTTGAGTACTTGTGGCATGGATAATCGACACAAACCGGGCAGATGAAAATTTCATATTTCGCCACTACTCTTTCCAGAATGGAAAACCTTGGATCCTCTTGATGATCAATCCCCTGCATTTCGATCTGCTGTCATTGCGCCTGCTGATCTTCGCCGCCGAATCCGGCAACCTGACCCGTGCCGCCGAAAAGGCCAACATGACGGTCTCGGCGGCCAGCAAACGGTTAGCCGAGCTGGAGCGAACCACCCAGTGCCCACTGTTCGTGCGCCTGCCAAGGGGGCTCGAACTGACCGCCGCGGGACAAGGGATCGTTGAACATGCCAGAACGATTCTGGAAGGCGTGAACCGGATGGCGTGCGACGCCAGCGATTACGCGGTCGGGGTGCGCGGGCATGTGCGGCTGTTCGCCAACACTTCCGCCGTCGTCCAGTTTCTGCCGGACGACCTCGCGTCTTTCCTGCGCGCCAACCCGAACGTGCGTATCGGGCTGGAAGAAGCACTCAGCGAACCGATTATTCAAGCCGTGGAGAACGGGCGCGCCGACATCGGCATTTTTGCCGACAACGTACCGGCCGAGGGCCTGTACAAACTGCCCTATCGTGACGACCGACTCGTGCTCCTGGTGCCGGTCGGCCATGAACTGGCGAATGAGCGCAGCGTGTCCTTTGCCGACACGCTTGGCTTCGATTATGTCGCGCTCAACCAGGGCAGCTCGTTGCTGCGCAGAATCACCGATGCCGCCGTGAGTGCGGGCAAGATCCTCAAGGTCCGGATTCAGGTCAGCAGCTTCGACGGCATCTGTCGCATGATCGAAGCCGGCTTGGGCATCGGGATTTTACCGTTGTCATCCGTGCGTGCCGAATTGCTCGGCAGCCGTCTGATTGCTGTCGACTTGAGCGATGACTGGGCGCACCGCACGTTGTTCGTGGGGGTTGCGAGTCAGGCGCAACTGACCCCGGAAGCGGCCAAGTTGTTCGAGTATCTGAGCAGCGTGCATGGCTGACCTTGCCGCAGGGTCGGCACTGTTCTTTTCACACCAGCCGAATGAGCAGCAAGACCAACAGCACATTCAATACGGCCAACGAACTCAAGCCCGCAAGCACTCCGCCAGCGCCCCAGGTCTGCAACAGATAACCGCCCGCGAGGGGAGTCAAGGCTTGTCCAATGAGCGAAGGCCGAGCCATGCGCCCCATCAGCAAAACATAATGGGTGGGCGACATCAGGGTCAGTGGCAGCAGGCCTCGAACGATCGCCCGCAAACCATTACCCGCGCCGTAGATCACCAGGCCCACTGCGGTCATTGCCGGCGCCATGGTCACCAACAACAGGCCGATTGCCACGAATACCATGCAGATCAATGTCGTCCAGATAGGATGTCTCTTTCGCGAAAACACCTGTAGAACACGTGAACCCACCTGGCTTGGCCCCAGCAAGGCGCTCAGTCCGATGGCGGCTGCAAGTGAGTAGCCCTGCCCCTGCAACAATGAAATCAGCTGGACAGACATCGCCGTCATGATCACTGCACCCAACGCAAAAATCAGTGTGAGCAGCAAGTAGATCCGCCGGTCGATCGAGAGGCTTTCATCACTCATGGCATGGCTTTTTGCGAGTGGCCCCGCGCCCCGCGCCAGCACCCAGAGATAAAGCGGTGCCACGGCAATGACCAATAACGCCCCGTAAGCCAAGCACGTCGTGCGCCAGCCAACGTGCTCGATGACCAACGCAACCGCTGGCCATGACAGCGTTGTCGCAAACCCTGAAATAAGCGTGATCCCGGTAATCGCACTGCCCGCCCGCTCCCCGTACAGAGAACCTAAAGCGGCGAACAACGCTTCATACAGCCCCAGCGCCATACCGACGCCAATTACTGCCCAAGACAAAAGAAACATCGGCAACGAGGTCGAGCTCGCCATCAGAAACAACCCGATGGCGACGCCCAGGCCGCTACTGGCAAGGATGGGGCGGCCGCCGTAGCGGGCGATAAGCCGGCTGGTCAATGGCGCCAGCATTGCAGAAACCAGAATGCTCAGAGACAGCGCGCCATACACCCATTGGCTGGCCCAGCCGGTCTCTTTCATGATTGGATCAGCCATGACGGCCATCAAGAAGAACGAACCTCCCCAGACCAGAACTTGCAGCATCCCCAATATAAAAATGCCGAATACGCCAGGCAGTCGCGTTTGATGGTTCAAGACAGTGTCATCAGTGGTGAGAAAAAAGCAGAAGTCGTGAGCAGCTGCGCAACAACGGGTAGGGGCTAATAGATTGGCCGATGGCTCAAAGCATGTGCCCGGCCCAGATTTTGCGATTGACCAGATCGGCTGCAATTTCGATAAAGGCATCCCCGACAAATTTCGCGGCCGGGCTGACGCGCCTGTCCGCGGGAAAGACCAGGACCAATTTACGCATGGGAGCGGGGTCGACCAACGGTGCCGCACTGAGCACGCCCGCTTCGATTTGCGCGTAAATCGAGGCCAACGGCAAAGCGGTCAAACCGAAGCCATTGCGAACCAGGTCGATCATCGCGCCGAAGGAATCGGCTTCAACGCTGGTCTTGAGCTTGATCCCGACTTCACGCGCACAGTTATCCAGAATCACCCGAAGGCCATGTCGCGCGCTGGGCAATACCAACTGTTGCTCGGCCAGCGACGCGAACGACACCGGCGTATCAAGCCGCAGGTTGGCGTTGGCAGGGCCGACCAGCAGCAGGTTTTCCATCATCACCGGCACGATACGCAGCGTGTGCAGGGGTTGCGGATCGTAGGAAATCGCCAGTTCCAACTCGCCACGCTGAACCCAATCCAGCAGGTAGCCGCTGAAGGCCGAGGAAAACCTGATGCCGAGATTCGGATGCGCCTCTTTGATCTTGCGCACCAGAGGGACGGTGACGATTTCCGCGACCGTCGGCGTTGTCCCGATGACCACCGTTCCCCGAAAAGAGGTTTTTCCGCCCACCACTGAGCTTCGGATGGATTCCATTTCTTCCATGATTCGGGTGGCATGGGCCAGCACTTCGCGGCCGGCCTCGGTAATTTCCATGCCTCGCCCATGTCGGTCGAACAGGTAGGTGCCGAGTTCCTTTTCCAGTAACCGGATTTGCCGGCTCAGGGCCGGCTGCGCGATGTGAAGACGATCCGAGGCCTTGCTGAGACTGCCCAGCTCGGCCACATGAATCAGGGTCTTGAGTTGAACGACATCCATTACCAGGCCAGTCAGCATCGGGCTCGGCGCGATATGCGTCGAAAGTGTTGTGAGTGTAATCGCATTTGCGCACCTTGGAATGCCTCGCCAACCGTGTATCGCGAGGCCTCAAGACTTGCGAGTCGGCTGTATCCCCCAGCGCGCCGGGGCTGCATGCCAAGCTATAGAATTCAGGTATATCAGTTAGGCCTGCCTGACGGCTTATTAGCCTCCTGACTCTGCGGTAGCGTGCAATCAACGTCGGCGCCAAAGAGCGTCCGACTCACTACAAGAATAAGATTCGAGGGCTCGCGCCATGATGTTCAATGCTTCGTCTTACCTGACCTGTCCGGCTTCCCCGGGCCACGTACAGCTCGCCATGCTCGTGCATCCTCCCTCCCCTTTCTCTTCAGTAAACCCGGCCATGAACGGGTTCACGCCTCTTCGTTAAACCCGACAACCCATCGAGCCCGTCACGTCGGACACGCATCAGCGTGCTCCTCGTATCGCCTCGCCTTGAAGAAAGGGTGAACAGCATGTCCGCATCAAACACAGACGCCAAAGACCACGCTGGCGAAGCCGCTCCGATGAGAGCGCCGAACCGCGTCAAAGCCATCATGGGTGCCTGCTCGGGCAATCTGGTGGAGTGGTACGACTTTTTCATTTACGCCTACACCGCCATCTATTTTGCCGCTTCGTTTTTCCCCAAGGGGGACACCACCAGCCAGTTATTGTCGACTGCGGGTGTCTTCGCCGTCGGCTTTTTCATGCGCCCGCTCGGCGGCTGGATCTTCGGCTGGATTGCCGACACCCGTGGCCGCAAGGTGTCGATGATTATCTCGGTGTTCATGATGTGCGCCGGCTCACTGCTGATCGCCGTCATGCCCACCTACGCAACCATAGGCGTCGCGGCACCGATTCTGCTGGTGGTGGCCAGGCTGATTCAGGGCCTGTCCGTCGGCGCGGAGTACGGCACCGGCGCCACCTACATCAGCGAAATCGCGACACCGGGACGCCGCTGTTTCTATGGATCGTTTCAGTACTTCACCATCATTGCCGGGCAGCTGCTGGCCTTGATGACCGTGGTCATTCTCCAGCAAACCCTGACCGGCGAAGAGTTGCGCGAATGGGGCTGGAGGATTCCGTTCTTCATCGGCGCCGTGAGCTCGATCGTGGTGGTGTATCTGCGGCGGGCCATGCATGAAACCGCGACCAAAAAAGACATGAACCGCAAAGATGCCGGCTCTCTGCGCGGCATGTTCAAACACAAACGGGCGGTCGCCCTGGTAGTGGCGTTCACCATAGGTGGCTCGCTGTACTTCTATACCTTCACCACCTACATGCAGAAATTCCTGGTGATCTCCGCAGGCTTCAGCCCGGAAACGGTGAGCTTCATCATGACCGCCGCCCTGGTCGGCTTCATGCTCTGCCAACCGCTCTTTGGCCTGCTCGCTGACCGTATCGGGATCAAGGCGCACATGCTGATGTTTTCCGGGTTCGCCATGTTGCTGGTGATCCCCCTGCTCTATTCATTGCAGTCGGTCAGCAGTCCGTTCATGGCGTTTCTACTGGTGTTTGGCGGGCTGGCCATCGCATCGCTCTACACCCCGATCGCCGGGATCGTCAAAGCCGAACTGTTTCCACCTGCCGTACGCGCGTTGGGCGTGGGCTTTCCGTATGCCGTCGGCAATGCGGCATTCGGTGGCACTGCCGAGTACGTCGCCTTGTCGCTGCGATCCCAGGGGATCGAGGAGTATTTTTTCTTCTATGTCGCAGCGGTAGTGACCATCACCTTCATCGCCGCGATGTTGATGCCGAATCTGTCTCGCTACGGGTACATCAGCGGTTCGGGTGAAGTCGAAGAGCGCACCGGGCTCAAGGGTTATTCAAAACCGAGCGCTGCCGGGGTCTGACCAAGAAATTTGAGCGCCAAAAGTCCTGTGGGAGCGCGCGGTGCCGCGATCCCACAGGTTCTGCGCCCTGTTTTGTTATTGCGCAGTGCTCGCCTGGAAATCGGCGATCTGTTGCCACATCGCGATCGGGTTGGAATACATCGGGAAATGCCCACACTCGGGAATGGGCGCCAGCCGCACACCTTCAGCCTGGATGTGTGGCAAGTAGGACAATGACGCGTTCTGTTCGCCGTACATGAGCATGCGCGGGCACTTCAACCCGAGGAATTTGCCCATCAGGTCGGCGTTATCGGAGAGGTCGACCATCGACTGGAAAATGCCTCGCACCGCACCGGCACGCACCTTGTGCCGCAAGCTCGCGGAATAGAGTGCGCTGGCATACGCCGGAGCGTGTCGGGCACGCTCGATGAAAGCGGCGAAAAACGCCTCGGGATCGTCGCTCGGGTAGTCAACGATCTGCCGGCTGAGGAAGCAGTCTTCCGGGGCGATATTGCCCTCGATATCGACAAAGCTGAGCACCCGATCCGGGAACTGATGGGCCAGCATCAGCGCGGTCAGCCCGCCCATCGAGTGGCCGACCAGATGGAAGCGCTCGATACCGAAATGCGCCAGCACCTGCAGCGCCGTCTGCAACAAAAAGGGAATGGAAATCCTGGAAAGGTCACTGCACTGGCTTTCACCGCAACCCGGTGCGTCGTAAGCGATGAAAGGGTGACCGGCAAACGCGGGCTGATGCACGATATCGGCGTAGTCCTCCTTGGTCGAACCAAACCCATGCAGGAACACAATCGGCGCCAGCACGCCGTCGCGATGGATGGCGGCCACGTTCAGTTGGACACCCTCCACCGTCAGAGGGAGTTGCACGTGAGTGAACGTTTCTGGTGAGGGCACGATATTGGACTCCTTGAGCGAAAAGGTTGCGCCGAGCCTGGGTTGCCGGCGGCCAGGCTCGCAATTTCAAGGGAATCGGGTGTTCTGTAAAATCCTGATTGAGGAAGGCTTTCATAGGCCAATCCTATCAATCGGTGTTCACACACAATCCCTGGGCCAACTCACGCCTTGGCCCGGAACCGGGCAACGACGTCCTCCACCACCGGGTTGGGTCGATCGGCATTCCAGGCCACTGCGGTGGTCACGACATTGAGCTTCTGGCTCAGCGCTCGAAACACAACGTTGTCCGGCGCCAGTTTTTTCAGTGACGCCGGCACCAGTGCGATGCCTTGGCCATAGCTGACAAAGGCAATTTGCGAAGCGACGGAACGCACTTCATGCAGCACCCTAGGGGAAAACCCGCTGGCCCGGCAGGTTGCGATCAGATTGTCGAAGTACACCGGGCTGACCTTTCGGGAAAACATCACCAACGGCTCGTTGGACAGACTGGACAGACTGATGCGTGTGCGCGAAGCCAAGGGGTGATCACTGGGCAGCGCCACCACCAGGCGATCCTCCAACAGCGGCAGTGAATGGATCGAAGCGCCAAGATCACCGTCCAGCCGGGCGAAGGCCAAATCGATGTCGCCGGCCTCCAGCGCCGGGACGGCTTCGACGCTGTCGATTTCGCGCACGGACACGGTGAGGTGCGGGTAATCGTTCTTCAGCTGCTCGATCAGCCCCGGCAACACATCGAACATCGCCGTGGAAATTGCACCAATGGTCAACATCCCCGACTGCCCCGCCACCGCCTCCTCCACGGCGAGTTCCAGACGCTCCAGTTGGTCGGCGAACTTGCGCACCGCCGGCAGGATCGCGGCGCCAACAGGGGTCAGTTTCGCCCCGCGTCGCGAACGGTCGAACAGCTTGACCTTGAGCGCCTGCTCCAGCACCTGGATCTGCTCGCTCAGCGGTGGCTGGGACATGCCCAGCCGTTTGGCCGCGCGGCCGAAATTCTGTTCTTCGGCCACCGCGAGGAACAGCCAGAGATGACGAATCAGACGAAAATTGATCATGATTAATCCATAGGTTTAGCGTATCCAACGCTTCTGTGATTCGTAATATACCTATCAAATGCTCTCGCTGACACTGGGCGCCTCCGTCACCACTGGGCTTTTCCAATGATTAACAAGAGCATGATCCACAAGAGTTTGCTGGATCGCTTGGCGGCGCTGGATACCAACACGGTTTCCGATGCGCTCGACTTCCTCGGCCTGCCGGGTGCCACCGTTGGGCTGCGCCCGTTGTGGAACTGCCCAAGGATCGTCGGCCGCGCCAGTACGGTGCTGCTGGCGCCAAAATCCGACAGTGCGCCCACAGTGCACCTGATTACCCCGGTGGTTGAACAGATCGACAGCGACGATCGCGTGCTGGTGATCGCCGGTGGTATCGAAGGCATCTCCTGCTGGGGTGACATCCTCGCCAACGCAGCGGCCGGCAAGAAAGTGCGCGGCACGGTGATCGACGGTTTCAGTCGTGACATCGACGGTAGCGAAGCCATCGGTTACCCGGTTTACGGCCGTGGCGTGACCATGATCAGCGCGCGCAATCGGGTGGTGCAGATCGATGCTGGCGTGACGATCAACGTCGCCGGCGTCGATGTCAGCGAGAACGACTATGTCATCGCCGATACCTGCGGCACGGTGTTCGTGCCCTCAACCCATATCGAGAAAGTGGTCGACCTTGGCGAGCGTATCGCCCACCGCCAGGACGGCATGGTCGAGGCGGTCCGCAGCGGTCGCTCGGTAGCCGAAGTGATGCATGACACCCAATTCGAAGCGATCCACGTGGAGCATGCCTGATGAATATCGAAGACAAAGAACTGGTCGCCTTGTTCGAAGGCCTGGACACCCCGGGCGTCTCCGATGCCCTGGACAAACTCGGCCTGCCCGGCCAATGCCTCGGTGTGGCGCCACTGGACAACTACAGCAAGGTCATCGTCGGTCCGGCGTTCACCGTGCAATACGTCTCGGCCAGCGTACCGCCTGGCACCGTGGGCGATTTCATCGAAGACGTGGCGCCCGGCGACGTGGTGGTCATCGACAACAGCGGTCGCACCGACTGCACCGTCTGGGGCGACATCATGACCCAGTACGCCGGCACCCGGCAGATCGCCGCCACCGTTATCGACGGTGTTTGCCGTGACGTGAACAAGGCGCTGGGCGATGGCTATCCGATCTTCAGCAAGGGCCGCTTCATGCGCACCGGCAAGGACCGCGTACAGGTGCAGTCGGTCAACCAGCCAGTGTCGATCGGCACGGTGCGGGTCTGTGCCCGTGACATCGTGGTCGCCGACGCCAACGGCGTGGTGATCGTGCCTCGCGCGCGTGCGGCGGAAGTGGCGGCGTGTGCCCGTCAGATCGAATCGGTTGAAGCCGACATTCGCGCCCTGATCGCTCAGGGCAAAACCCTTAAAGAAGCCCGGGCCGCCCTGGGTTACCACAGCCTGCAGAGGAAAGCCTGATGAGCACGCTCCCCTTCCCCACGGATTTTCACCAACGGGCAAAAGTACTGGGCAGTTCGACGCTGTATGAAGCGTCCCATCTGCCCTGCGCGGTCGACAGTGCGATCCGCCCGATCTGGGACGGCGCCTTCATCGCCGCCCCCGCCTACCCTCTGGAATGTTCGCCGGGCGACAACCTGGCCCTGCACCTGGCGATGGAACGAGTGCCCCGTGGCAGCGTACTGGTCGTGGGCACGGGTGGTTTCATCGCCGGTTATTGGGGCGAAGTGCTCACCGTGGCAGCCGAGGCGGCTGGCGTGGTCGGTCTGGTGATCGATGGCGGCGTACGCGATATCGCGGCCCTGAAGAAACGCCGGTTCCCGGTATTTGCCCGTGGCATCTCGGTCAAAGGCACGGTCAAGGCCAGCGCCCCTTCGGTGGGGCAACCGTTCAATTTCAACGGTGCCTTGGTGGCTCAGGGTGATCTGGTGGTGGCCGACGATGACGGCGTAATCATCATCCCCAAGGCGGATGCGGCACGTACCCTGGCCGAAGGCGAGGCGCGCGCGAACAAGGAAGCGCAGATGATGCAGGCGCTGACCGAAGGCCGCTCGACCCTGGAGCTGATGAACCTGACCGAGTGGAGAACCCGCGCATGAGCCTTGATATCCAACGACTGAACCAGCGCCTGGCCAGCGCGCAACCTTCCGCGACCTACCGGATCATGGACCGGGTGGCGGAACGCCGGGCACAAGGCGCGAAGATCATTTCGCTGTGCGCTGGCGAGCCCGACTTCGATACGCCCAAGCATGTGCGCGAAGCGGCCATTAATGCCATTGAACACGGCCATACCCGCTACACCCAGGTCGCCGGGGTCCGTTCACTGCGAGAAGCGGTGGCCGCCAAATTCCGCCGCGAGAATGGCCTGGACGTCACCTGGCAAGACACCCTCGTCTGCAACGGCGGCAAACAGGTGATTTACAACGCCCTGGCCGCGACCCTCAACGAGGGCGACCAGGTGATCGTGCCGGCGCCGTACTGGGTCAGTTACCCGGAGATGGTGCAACTGTGCGGCGGTGAAGCGCGGATCGTTACCTGCGATGCCGACACCGGTTTCAAACTGACGCCCGCGGCACTGGCCGCCGCGATCACCCCGCAAACCCGTTGGTTGATCCTCAATTCACCGTCCAATCCCACCGGCGCGGTGTACAGCGAGGCTGAACTTCACGCACTGGCGGCGGTGTTGCTCGATCATCCCCATGTACTGATCCTGGCCGATGACATCTATGAACACCTGATCTTCGACGATCAAGCGTTCCACACCCTGGCTCAGGTTGAACCACGGCTGGCTCCACGAACCCTGACCATGAACGGTGTCTCCAAGGCCTACGCCATGACCGGCTGGCGCATCGGTTTTGCCACCGGGCCGCGCTGGTTGCTGGAGGCCATGGAAAAACTGCAAGGGCAGCAAACCTCTGGCGCCAGTTCGATCTCGCAACAGGCGGCACTCTCAGCACTGGAGGGGCCTAAGGATTTCATCCACGAAAGCCGTGTCGTGTTCCAGCGCCGCCGAGATTTGATGGTGACGCTGCTAAACGACATTCCAGGACTCGAATGCGCGGCTCCAGCAGGTGCGTTCTATGCATTCGCCTCCTGCGCCGGACTGATTGGCCGAACATCCCCAGGCGGGCGAGTTCTGCACACCGATGAAGATGTCGCCCACGCGCTGCTCGACGAAGCGGATGTAGCCGTGGTGCATGGCAGCGCTTTTGGCCTTGGCCCCTATATTCGCATTGCCTATGCTCTGGATGACGCTTCATTGTGTCAGGCTTGCGAGGCCATCCGGGCGTTCTGTAGCGCCCTGCGTTAACCCGTAGGTGAAGAACGTGCAACATTTCGCACTCGATTACACTTGCAGCGATCGGCAGATTCCCGCTGAGAATGGCGGCTTCGAGGCTTCTAGATGAATATGATCGAGGCGATGGAGATATTCGTTGCTGTTGTTGAGCAACGTAGCTACACGCGCGCAGCGGAAGCTCTCCAGTTGCACCGCCCTGCACTCTCGAAGGCTATCCAGAACCTTGAGAGTGAGTTGAACGTCCAGCTGCTTCATAGAACCACTCGACGGGTCAACGTCACTCCGGAGGGTGAGGAGTTTTACAACCGATGTAAGCAATTGTTGGGCGATCTTGCAGATACCTTCGACTGGTTTTCGCCCACACGCCCACCGCGAGGCAAGCTACGGGTGGACGTTCCTGTCGTACTGGCAAAAGCGATCATCATTCCTGCGCTTCCCGGATTTCGAGACCTCTACCCACAAGTCGAACTGACGCTGGGATCGACTGATCATCAAATTGATCTCATTGCTGAGGGCATAGATTGCGCCGTCCGCCTGGGTGAGCTGGACGACTCGAGTTTGATAGCGCGCCGTATCGGGTTGGTGCCTATGGTGACCTGTGCCGCGCCTTCTTATCTTGAGCGATTCGGTACGCCTAAATCCCTGGATGAACTGGATAACCACCTGGCAGTCAACTTCCTCATTGAGCATCGACGAAAGATCATGCCGTGGAAATTTCAGGATGGAGATGGCGTCATTTCCGTCAAAGTCCAAAGCGGGATCGTGGTCGACGACTCCGAAGCTTTTCTCTCTTGCGGCCTGGCCGGGCTCGGATTGCTTCAAGGATTGCGGCCCTCGCTACAGAGGCATATCGACTCGGGAGAACTGATTGAAGTCCTTCCGCAACTGCGTACAGTCGCAAAGCCCGTATCAATGCTCCTGACCGACCGTCGTCACCTTTCACCAAAAGTTCGTGTGTTCATGGAGTGGTTGATGGAACTGTTCTCCGAGGCAGGTCTTAAGTGAGAGCGATTGGTAACGACACAGTACTAATCAAGTTCTAATCGGGCCGTTTATCCCCCATTCAGCAAGGCCTAAATTGCTCCTCGAATCAGGGCGAACACTCAGTTCGTCCCCACTGTATTTTTCAATCTGTCTATTCGAGGACTCGCCATGGATATGCAACTTGCTGGAAAAACTGCTTTGGTAACCGGTGCTAGCCAAGGGCTCGGACGAGCCATTGTCAAAAGCCTGGCCGCTGAAGGTGTGAAGGTATTTGCTACTGCGCGAAACGAAGAGCTGTTGGTCAGTTTGGCAGGCGAAATCACCGATGCGGGTGGTATAGCACCGATCACGTTCGTTCAGGATTTTGTCGCAGCTGACGGCCCAGAAAGAATTGCAAGTGCTGCTCTGGCCGCTATGGGTCACATCGACATCCTGGTCAACAACGCGGGCGGCAGCCGTCCGATGGACATTGATGCTCCTGAAGAACAATGGATCGAAGGCATGACGCTGAACTTTGACCGTCATCGTCAGCTGACCCAAAAACTGTTGCCAAACTTCCTTCAGCGTAAGTCCGGAGCAATCATCAGCCTCTCCGGCAATCTTGAGCCGGAAGTCGTCAACGCGGCAATGGTGGCTAAAGCCGGTATCGTCGTATGGTCAAAAGGTCTTTCTGAACAGCTTGGCCAGCACGGTATCACGGTGAACTGTGTACAGCCTGGGCTGATCGATACGGCTCAGATCCGCCGTATGTATCCGGGCGAAGAGCGTAAAAAATTCGCCGACCGAGAGATTGCACTGCGTGACTTTGGCCAGCCTGACGATGTGGCTAACGCAGTCACCTTCCTTGCTTCCCCTCGCGCAAGCTACATCACCGGCACCGTATTGCTGGTGGATGGCGGTATGCGTCGCTACTCGTTCTAACTCACCCGTCTCAGGGCTCGGGCCACCGCCACGATCGGATGGTTCCCTGCCCTTGAGCAGAGGGAGAAATGCAGATGAAAACGGCTCTTCACGTTGGCGCTCCCACAAATCGATCAACGCATTGCGACCTGCGTGTAATCCACGACCTGTGCGTAATGGCGCATTCGGGCCCTCCAGTGGTCCGTAAAAGGCGCTCTCGTGGATGGGAAAGCTCCCGGATAGCCCTCTAGTGGTGCAATCAATCCGAAGGTAAGCGCACCCGGTCGAAAAACTTTGGCCATTCGGCCACGCTTTTTCATCAATAAAAGTGATCTGTTGAGCGGAATATTTGTCGCTTTTTTTGCAGATTCACACTCATTACTTTGGCCGGACAACACCGACAAAAACAAGGTCCACCCCATGTCTATGCCTGAAGTCATAAAACCTGCTGTGCGCAGCAATTACCGCTGGGTGGTTGCGGCCCTGATTTTTCTGATTTACACCATCGCAGCCGCCGACCGGGCCAACCTGGGTGTCGCGCTGCCGTTTATTCGTAAAGAGTTTGAAATGAGCAATGCCGAGGCCGGTGGCTTGATGAGCCTGTTTCTGCTGGCCTATGCCCTGGCACAAATCCCTTCCGGGTTTGCCTTCGGCCGTTACGGCGTCAGCAGGATCCTGCCTGGCGCCATGGTGCTGACCTCATTGCTGACCGGCCTGGTGGGTACTGCCAGCTCACTGTTGGCATTGAAACTGTATCGCCTGGGACTTGGCGTCGCTGAAGGCCCACTGCCGATCAGCATGACCACGACCATCAACAACTGGTTTCCAGCGCGGGAAAAAGGCACCGCGTCAGGGATATTTCTGTCCGCCGTCAAGTTCGGGCCAGTGATCGTGCCACCGCTCTGTGCAGTGATCATTTCGGTATGGGGCTGGCGAGAGATCTTCTACTTTTTCGCCCTGCCCGGCATCGTACTGGCGGTGATCTGGTACTTCATGGTCACCGATCACCCTTCCCGGAGCCGGTTCGTCAACGCAGCCGAGCTCAACCACATCATCGAAGAAACCGGCAGTACTGAGGCTACTCAGCAAGCCCGCCCACGGAAGATTCCAGCCTGGGTGGGCAAACTTGATCGAGTCATACGTGCCCGCCATGAAACGCCCCTGGAAACCAACCGGCAGGTGTTCAAGTCCTGGAATATCTGGGGCTGCGCCACCAGTTATTGCTTCCAACTGGGCGTATCGAGCGTACTGCTGGCCTGGATTCCGACCTACCTGATGACGGTCAAACAGTTCTCGATCATGAACATGGGGCTGGTGTCGGCTGCGCCATGGGTGGGCGCCGTGCTCGGCAACCTGCTGGGTGGTTTCTGCTCGGACCGGCTAATGGGCGGGCGGCGCAAACCCGGCATGCTGCTGTCTGCGCTCGGCACGTCGCTGATGATGTATCTGCTGATCAATTCGCCCGCCGAACCCCTGCCCTATGGCTTGTTGCTGATGCTGACCGGCGTTGTGCTGAGCCTGGGCTTCTCCTCCTACATGGTTTACCCAATGGGGCTGACCACCAAAAAGACGTTCCCCATCTCCAACGCCATCGTGAACATGGTCGGTCAGTTGGGCGCCGCAGCGACGCCGTTCATTACTGGGCTGCTGCTGGACAACTATGGCTGGAACTATGTGTTCGCCTGGTTGGCAGTCGGCTCATTTATCAGCTTCATCCTCTTGCTGACCATTTCCGAGCCTCGGGCGAGATTGAACGCCCCGGTTTGAAGTGCATTGCGAACAAAGCCCAGCCGCTCATGTGAGCGGCTTTTGTCTGAACGATTCTGTCATCACTGCGAGGTGTTACACATGTCCCCCCAAGACAAAGAATTGGTTGCCCTGTTTGAAGGCCTGGATACGCCGGGTGTGTCCGATGCCCTGGATAAACTGGGCCTGCCTGGCCAGTGCCTGGGCATCATGCCACTGGATAACTATCGGCAAGTGGTGGTCGGGCCGGCCTTCACCGTGCGCTACGTCAGCGCCAGTTGCCCGCCGGGAACGGTCGGAGATTTCATCGACGATGTGGCCGAAGGCGACGTGGTGGTGATCGACAACGACGGACGCACCGATTGCACCGTCTGGGGCGACATCATGACCCAATATGCAGGGAGCCAACGGATTGCAGCGACCGTTATCGACGGTGTCTGCCGAGATGTCAGCAAGGCACTCGGTGATGGCTATCCACTGTTCAGCAAAGGCCGGTTCATGCGTACCGGGAAAGATCGGGTCGAAGTAGCGTCGGTCAATCAGCCGGTGTCCATCGGCCAGGCCCGCGTGTGCGCCAGAGACATTGTGGTCGCCGATGCCAACGGCGTGGTCATCGTGCCTCGGGAGCGTGCCAGTGAAGTGGCCGCCTGCGCCCGCTCGATCGAAGCAGTGGAAGCCCGTATCCGCGCCCTGATCGCTGAAGGCAAATCCCTCAGGGAAGCCAGGTCAGAGCTGGGTTATCACACCCTGCAACGCAAGTCCTGATCATGACAAAGGGCGAGCACCCACCTCTGTGAATGCTCCCCCTTTGATCTTGAAGATGCACCGATAACAGGTCAGACCGTCAGCGGTTTTTCTCCTGTATCACCCTGAACATCCAGCGCAGTTGCATGACGCTCGGCCTCATCCTCACTCACCAACTCGCCCTCCCATTTGGCCACCACCGCTGTTGCGATGGAATTGCCCACCGCGTTAGTCGCCGAGCGGCCCATGTCCAGAAAGGTATCGATCCCTAGAATCAGCAGCAGACCGGCTTCGGGGATATCGAACTGAGTCAGGGTCGCTGCAATGACCACCAGCGAAGCACGCGGCACGCCGGCCATGCCTTTGGAGGTCAGCATCAGCGTCAACAGCATGGTGATCTGCGTACCGATAGACATCTCGATGCCATACGCCTGAGCGATGAACAGCACGGCAAAGGTGCAGTACATCATCGAGCCATCCAGATTGAAGGAATAGCCCATGGGCATGACGAAACTGGAGATTCTGCGTTTGACTCCAAAACGATCCAGCGCGTGAAGAATCTTCGGGTAAGCCGACTCGGAACTGGCAGTGGCAAAAGACAGAAGGAACGCTTCTCTGATCAACACCACCAGTTTGAACACACGCCGTCCGAGGAACATCCAGCCGGCAAACACCAACATGCCCCAGAGCACGATCAGCCCGAGATAGAAGTCGCGCATGAACACGGCGAACTTGACCAGAATGGACAGGCCATTGATTGCAACGGTCGCTGCCATGGCCGCCATCACCGCCAGTGGTGCAAGCTTCATCACATAACCGGTGACCTTCAACATTGCGTGGGACAGGTCTTCGATGACATTCACCAGGCCGGCGGCTTTCTTGCCCAAGGAGGCCAACGCGACGCCGAAAAATATCGAGAACACCACGATTTGCAGAATTTCGTTGGTGGCCATGGCCTCCGCGAAGGATTTGGGCACCAGATGGGTCATGAAATCCTTGAGGGTGAATACCGACGTTTGCAAGTTGGTCGTACTGGTCACGTCTGGCAGCGGCAATCCCAGGTTGTGCCCGGGCTGCAACATGTTCGCCATGACCAACCCCACCGACAGCGAGATCAATGAGGCTGTCACGAACCAGCCCAGTGCCTTGCCGAATACCCGGCCGATAGCGCTTGCATCCCCCATATGAGCGATGCCCACCACCAGGGTCGAGAACACCAGAGGAGCGATGAGCATTTTGATCAGGCGTAGAAAAATGTCAGAGATGATCGAGATATAACCGGCGATCCTGGTTGCCATCGCTTTGTCCGGGAAGTTCAGGAAAATCATGTAACCGATAAGAACCCCCAATAGCATGGCGATCAGAATGCCTGCCGCAGCCGGTAGCCTGTTTTTCATTAGGTGTAACCCCTTCTTATTGTTGTTGCGTCGGTTACGCGCTGTAACCACGTAGCCGGAAAACTACCCTAGCCCCACCTCCTCAATAAGAGCGGATCACGCTCTAGCTGATATGCCCAAATGCTATGACCCGGCGCCCAGGCTCAGCACCTTTGCGCAAGGCTGCTGCTCGGCTTTGCCCTTCCCATAATGTGCGGTTATCGCCGTTCCCTGCTGCGCCACGCGTTCGCCGCCAAGCTATACAAAACAGGCATATCTCAAAGACAAAAACGGTAGTCGTCGGCAGCAATCAGCACTCCCAGAATGTGTGAAAACACAAAAGCAGCACTGCTTGGGAGACTGGCATGTCAACAGAAGCTGAACAAACCGTGGGACAGGATTGGCAGGAGGACGTGTTCCGCGTGCTCAAGGCCCACGACGTCAAACATGTGGTCTTCGTACCGGATGCAGGCCACTCGGCGGCCATCCGCATGTCGTATGCCGACCCGGACATCAAGGCCGTCGTCCTCACCACCGAAGAAGAAGGCATCGGCTACCTCGCCGGCGCCTGGCTGGGCGGTGAACGCGGTGCCCTGTTGATGCAGTCCAGCGGTGTCGGTAACTGCATCAACACCCTCGCGCTCCAAGTCTGCGCCGGTTTCCCACTGTTGATGGTGGTGACCATGCGCGGTGACTGGGCCGAATTCAACGCGTGGCAGAACCCGATGGGCCAGGCCACCGAAGCCTCCCTGAACCTGATGAAAGTCATGACCTGGCGCGCGGACGTTCCCGAAGACGTCGCCCCGCTGCTGCACGGTGCTGCGACCATGGCCTTCAACGGTGATTCGTCCACTGCCCTGCTGCTCGGCCAGCGCCTGATTGGAGAAAAGAAATGGGTCAAGTAAGCGCCAACCACACCCTGTGTCGCCGCGAAGTGGTCAAGGCCTTGCTGGCCGACCGTAAAGACGTACTGGTCGTGACCGGCCTGGGCTCAGCGTCCTATGACGTCATGGCCGCCGGCGACCATGATCTGAATTACTACCTCTGGGCTGCCATGGGCAGCGCCATCACGGTCGGCCTGGGCCTGGCGAATGCCCAGCCGGACAAGTCGGTGGTGGTGGTCACCGGCGACGGCGAATTGCTCATGGGCTTCGGCGCACTGGCCACCGTCGCGCTGCAAAAACCCGCCAACCTGACCATCGCCGTGCTGGATAACGGCCACTTTGGCGAAACCGGGATGCAAGTCAGCCACGCCGGTTTCGGTATTTCCCTGGACCAGGTGGCGAAGACCTGCAGCTTCAGCTGGACCGACGAAATCCGCGACATGCAAGGCGTGCATGACCTGCGCGAGCGCTTCGCCACCCGCGACGGCGTCAAGCTCGCAACGATCAAGATCAAAGCGGAAAACCCGCCACGGGTGCTGCCACCGCGTGATGGTCACTACATCAAGAATCGCTTTCGTGCTGCGCTGGGTTTCAACCCGATCTGATTGCGCCCTACCCGGACCGAGTCACGCCGGGCTGATGCCAGGCGTGGCACGTTGAGGAGAATAATAATGACTGATCGCAACGCTGAAGAACTCAATGCCATCCGCGAGGGCGTACGCGCTCTTTGCGCAGAATTCGATGCCGCTTACTGGCGCAAAATCGACGAAGAAAAAGGCTTTCCGGAAACCTTCGTAAAGGCCCTGACCGATGCCGGCTGGTTGGCCGCGATGATCCCGGTTGAATACGGCGGCTCCGGCCTGGGGCTGGCCGAGGCCTCGGTGATCCTCGAAGAGGTGAACCGCTGCGGCGGCAACTCCGGGACCGTGCACGGGCAGATGTACAACATGTTCACCCTGCTGCGACACGGCAGCGAGGCGCAGAAAAGTTACTACCTGCCGAAGCTGGCCAACGGTGAATTGCGCCTGCAATCGATGGGCGTGACCGAGCCCACCACCGGTACCGACACCACCAAGATCAAGACCACTGCCGTACGCAAAGGCGACAAGTACGTGATCAACGGGCAGAAGGTGTGGATCTCGCGGATCCAGCATTCCGACCTGATGATCCTGCTGGCGCGCACCACGCCGTTGGCCGACGTGAAGAAAAAGTCCGAAGGCATGTCGATCTTCCTCGTCGACCTGCGCGAGGCCATCGGCAATGGCATGACCGTGCAGCCCATCGCCAACATGGTCAACCACGAGACCAACGAGTTGTTCTTCGACAACCTGGAAATCCCCGCTGACAGCCTGATTGGCGAAGAAGGCAAAGGCTTCCGGTACATCCTCGACGGACTGAATGCCGAACGCACCCTGATCGCCGCCGAGTGCATCGGTGACGGTCGCTGGTTTATCAAAAAGGCCAGTGCCTATGCCCGCGACCGCGTGGTGTTCGGGCGCCCGATCGGGCAGAACCAGGGTGTGCAGTTCCCCATCGCCGAAGCCCACATCGAAATCGAAGCAGCCGACCTGATGCGCTGGCGTGCCTGCGAGGAATACGACAGCGGCCTCAACGCCGGAGCCAGCGCCAACATGGCCAAGTACCTGGCAGCGAAAGCCTCCTGGGAGGCAGCCAATGCTTGCCTGCAAACCCACGGCGGATTCGGCTTCGCCTGCGAATACGACGTCGAGCGCAAGTTCCGCGAAACCCGTCTGTATCAGGTCGCCCCCATCTCCACCAACCTGATCCTGTCGTACGTTGCCGAACACCTGCTCGAACTGCCGCGCTCTTTCTAATAACAAGAGAGATAAACATCATGAGCCAGCCCAAAGGCCTCCGCCCGCTCGATGGCCTTACCGTCGTCAGCCTTGAGCATGCCATTGCAGCGCCCTTCTGCACCCGCCAACTGGCCGACCTCGGCGCCCGGGTGATCAAGGTCGAACGTCCAGGCACAGGTGATTTCGCCCGGGGCTACGACCAACGCGTCAACGGCCTGGCTTCGCACTTCGTCTGGACCAACCGTTCGAAAGAAAGCCTGACCCTCGACCTGAAACAGGACTCGGCCACCGAGGTGCTGGACAGTTTGCTCGCCACTGCCGACGTGCTCGTGCAGAACCTGGCGCCCGGTGCCGCTGCGCGGATGGGATTGTCATTTGAGGCGTTGCACCAGCGCTTTCCGCGCCTGATTGTCTGTGACATTTCAGGCTATGGCGTCGGTGGTCCCTACGAGAAGAAGAAAGCCTACGACCTGTTGATCCAGAGTGAAGGCGGCTTTCTGTCGGTCACCGGCAGCCCGGGCGAGGACGAAATGGCCAAGGCCGGTTGCTCCATCGCCGACATCGCGGCCGGCATGTACGCCTACACCGGGATTCTGTCTGCCCTGCTGCTGCGCGAACGGACCGGCGAAGGCAGCCACCTCGATGTGTCGATGCTCGAAAGCCTGGTCGAGTGGATGAACTACCCGCTGTACTACGCCTACGACGGTGCGCCTCCACCCCCTCGCGCCGGTGCAGCGCACGCCACCATTTACCCCTATGGCCCCTTCCCCATCGGTGACGGCACCACCGTGATGCTGGGTTTGCAGAACGAGCGTGAATGGCAGCTGTTTTGCGAGAAGGTGCTGCTTGCCCCCGAGCTGGCAAAAGACCCGCGTTTCTCGGCCAACTTCAAACGCGTCGAGAACCGCAACGCCCTACGGGAACTGATCATCGAATCGTTCTCCACGCTCAACTTCGATGCGGTGATCGATCGCCTCGACCATGCGCAAATTGCCAACGCCCGGGTGAATGACATGCAAGGTGTCTGGGACCACCCGCAACTTCAGGCCCGTGACCGTTGGCGAGCCGTTGAAACCTCCGCCGGCCCCGTTCCAAGCCTGATCCCGCCCGGCAGCAACAGCGCATTCGAGCCACGCATGGATGCCGTACCGGGCCTTGGTCAACACACCGAACAGTTGCTCAGGGAACTGGGGCTGGGCGCGGAACGCATTGAAGAAATGCGCGCCGCCGGGGCCATCTGACTGCAACGATAAAAGATTTTCGAGAGAACACTGCCCAATGAAGATCCTCGTAGCTGTGAAACGCGTGGTCGATTACAACGTGAAAGTTCGTGTGAAAGCGGACCATTCCGGCGTCGACCTCGCTAACGTCAAGATGTCGATGAACCCGTTCTGCGAAATCGCCGTGGAAGAAGCGGTACGTCTGAAAGAGAGCGGTATTGCGACTGAAATCGTCGTTGTTTCCATCGGCCCGTCCACCGCTCAAGAGCAACTGCGCACCGCGCTGGCTCTGGGCGCCGACCGCGCCATCCTCGTCGAATCCGCTGAAGACCTGACTTCCCTGGCCGTGGCCAAGCTGCTCAAGGCCGTGGTCGACAAGGAGCAGCCACAGCTGGTGATCCTCGGCAAACAAGCCATCGACAGCGACAACAACCAGACTGGCCAGATGCTCGCGGCATTGAGCGGCTACGGTCAGGGCACGTTCGCATCCAAAGTCGAAGTCAGCGGAGCCAGCGTTGCCGTGACCCGCGAAATCGACGGCGGCGCGCAGACCGTTTCCCTGAAACTGCCGGCCATCGTCACTACCGACCTGCGTTTGAACGAGCCGCGCTACGCGTCCCTGCCAAACATCATGAAAGCCAAGAAGAAGCCTCTCGAAGTAGTGACTGCGGACGCTTTGGGCGTTTCCACCGCCTCCACCAACACAACCTTGAAAGTCGAAGCGCCAGCTGCACGCAGCGCGGGGATCAAGGTCAAGTCGGTGGCTGAGCTGGTGGAGAAATTGAAGAACGAAGCGAAGGTGATCTGAATGACGATCCTGGTAATTGCTGACTATTCAAATGACCAGCAGGACAACAACGTGCTGGCCCCGGCCACGCTGAACACCGTGGCGGCCGCCGCGAAAATCGGTGGCGACATCCACGTTCTGGTGGCCGGCGCAGGTGTTGGTGCCGTGGCTGAAGCCGCGGCGAAAATTGCCGGTGTGGCGAAAGTGTTGGTGGCCGACAACGCCGCCTACGCGCATCAACTGCCGGAAAACGTTGCCCCGTTAGTGGCAGGTCTGGTGATAGAGCAGCGCACGATTTACAGCCATGTGCTGGCCTCGGCCACTTCCAACGGCAAAAACACCCTGCCACGCGTAGCCGCTCAGCTGGACGTTGATCAGATTTCCGAGATCATCTCGGTCGAAAGCGCCGACACCTTCAAGCGCCCGATCTACGCCGGTAACGCCATCGCCACTGTGCAATCGAACGCTGCGGTCAAAGTAATCACCGTGCGGGCTACCGGTTTCGACCCGGTGGCGGCTGAAGGTGGTTCGGCGGTCGTCGAAGCGGTCGCCACCGTTTTCGACGAGGGGAAATCCAGCTTCGTCAGTGAAGAACTGGCCAAGTCCGATCGTCCGGAACTGACCGCCGCCAGGGTCGTCGTTTCCGGCGGGCGCGGCATGCAGAACGGCGACAACTTCAAACACCTGTACGCCCTGGCCGACAAGCTCGGTGCTGCTGTCGGTGCTTCGCGCGCCGCGGTCGACGCAGGTTTCGTACCCAACGACATGCAGGTCGGTCAGACCGGCAAGATCGTTGCGCCACAGCTGTACATCGCCGTCGGTATCTCCGGCGCGATCCAGCACCTGGCCGGCATGAAAGACTCCAAAGTGATCGTGGCGATCAACAAGGACGAAGAAGCGCCGATCTTCCAGGTGGCCGATTACGGCCTGGTGGCGGATTTGTTCGAAGCGATTCCAGAAATGGCCGCCCTGGCCTGATCACCGACCGACAGGAGCGACATGTATGAGCAATATCGATTTTTCAGCGTGGATCGGACGTCATCAGGAAAGCCAGGACCGGATCAGCTTCAACCTGGTCAAACGCATTGCCGCCACCTTGAGCGAAGTGGCGCCACTGCCTGGCGAAGCGCTGCCGCCGCTGTGGCACTGGGCGTTCTTTCAGGAGCCGGTTGCCGCCAGCGAACTGGGCCCGGACGGCCATACCGCGCTCGGCGGCTTCCTGCCACCAGCCCGCAACCGCAATCGCATGTGGGCCGGTAGCCGAATCGAGTTCTACCAGCCTCTGAAGGTAGAGGCGGATGTGACCTGCGTATCGACCATTCTCAACGTCGAAGAGAAGCACGGTCGCACCGGATCGTTGCTGTTCGTCACGGTACGCCATGAGTATTTCCAGGACGGCCAACGCGCCCTGCAAGATGAGCAGGACATCGTCTACCGGGAACCGACACCGCCCAAACTGAGCGGCACCGAAGCGCTCCCTGAAGGCCAATGGCAAGACCAGGTCGAACCCTCACCGACCCTGCTGTTCCGCTATTCCGCAGTCACCTTCAATGGCCACCGGATTCACTATGACTGGCCCTACGTCACAGAGACCGAAGGCTATCCGGGGTTGGTAGTGCATGGCCCTTTGATCGCCACCC
This sequence comes from Pseudomonas sp. Pseusp18, assembly GCF_059506005.1. Classification (NCBI taxonomy): domain Bacteria; kingdom Pseudomonadati; phylum Pseudomonadota; class Gammaproteobacteria; order Pseudomonadales; family Pseudomonadaceae; genus Pseudomonas; species Pseudomonas sp. Pseusp18. The sequence goes on along the minus strand of NZ_CP169240.1, from coordinate 1,871,930 downwards.
TCAACTTGCGTGCCTTCACCAGAGCGCACCCGACCGCGCGCTTGAAGCGCTTCGCGTTCCGGGGTGTCAGGCCGCTGATTTCACCGCAACCCTTCGAAGTGGGCGGGCGTCTGATCGACAGCGGCAAGGCGCAGGTTTGGGCGGGCAATCAGGACGGCACCGCACAAATCGGTGAAGTCGAGTTCAGCGCGGGAGAAACCCCATGAATCCATCGATCGTTCGCACCGCCCTGTTTGTCCCGGCCACGCGTCCAGAGCGCATCCCCAAAGCCATCGCCACCGGCGCGGACCGGGTGATTGTCGACCTGGAAGATGCCGTACAGGAAAACCTCAAGGAACAGGCCAGGGATAATCTGCAGCGCTTCTTGAGTGACCACCCGGACGCCCGGATTCTGGTTCGCGTGAATGCCCCGGATCACTGGGCACACGCTGCAGACCTGGATCTTTGCCGACGCCATGCCGGTGTGACCGCCATTCTGCTGCCCAAGGCTGAAACCTGTGCGCAAGTGCACACTGCAGGCAGCACCGGCAAACCGGTCTGGCCGATCATCGAAAGCGCCAAAGGCTTGGCTGCACTTGGCTCGATTGCCATCGCCCAAGGTGTCGAGAGGCTGTCGTTCGGCAGTCTCGATCTGGGCCTGGACCTGAACCTGACCACCGGCAGCCGCGCCGCCGATGAAGTGCTCAGCCACGCCCGTTATGCCGTATTGCTCTGGACCCGGGTTGCCGGACTGGCGCCTGCGCTGGATGGTGTTTTTCCCTCGATCGAGGACACCACCGGCCTGCACGCCGCCGTTGAATTTGCCCGCGACATGGGCTTCGGCGGCGCACTGTGCATCCATCCGAGCCAAGTGGCGATCATCCATCAGGCATTACAACCCACCGCTGAAGAATTGCACTGGGCGCGACGCATCATCGATGCCGCCAGCTCCGGGGAAGGCGTGTTCGTGATGGATGGGCAAATGGTCGATGCACCGGTCATTGGTCGTGCCCAAGCCATTCTGGCGCGCGCGAACCAGCCATTTTGATTCTCACCCTGCAGGACGGTGTCATGACCCCAATTTCCAGTCTCACCCATGCCATTTCGATCAACCCCGCCACTGGCGAGCAGATCGGCCACTACCCTTTCGAATCCCCATCGACCCTGGACGCCGCATTGTCGCGCGCCGCTGCCGGCTTCCGCGTCTGGCGCAGCAAACCCGTTGATCAACGCTCGCAGTTGTTGATCACCCTGGCTCAGGTATTGCGCGACAACGCCGCCACGATGGCGAACATGATCACCCAGGAAATGGGCAAGCCCATCACTCAGGCACGCGGTGAAATCGAAAAGTGCGCGCAGCTTTGCCAGTGGTACGCCGAACACGGCCCTGCCATGCTGAGTGCCGAACCGACAATGGTCGAGGGTGGCAAGGCACGCATTGAATACCGCCCGCTCGGCCCGATTCTCGCCGTGATGCCGTGGAACTTCCCGATCTGGCAAGTCCTGCGCGGCGCCGTTCCAGCACTGATCGCCGGTAATACCTACGTCCTCAAACATGCCCCCAACGTGATGGGCTGCGCCTGGCTGTTGCGGGATGCCTTCAAGCACGCGGACTTTCCCGAAGGTGTTTTCGAAGTCATCAATGTCACGCCGGACGGCGTCTCCACGGCCATCGCCGACCCACGCATCGCCGCGGTGACGCTCACCGGCAGCGTACGGGCCGGCATTGCCATTGGCGCACAGGCCGGTGCGGCCTTGAAAAAGTGTGTGCTGGAACTGGGCGGCTCCGATCCGTTCATTGTGCTCAACGATGCCGACCTTGACGAGGCAGTCAAAGCCGCCGTCATTGGCCGCTATCAGAACACCGGACAAGTCTGCGCAGCCGCCAAGCGCCTGATCGTCGAGCAAGGCATTGCCCAGGCATTCACCCGCAAGTTCGTCGAAGCCACCCGCCAACTGGTCGTCGGCGATCCACTGGCCCCAGACACCTATATTGGCCCCATGGCCCGCTTCGACCTGCGTGATGAACTGGATCGCCAGGTTCGCAACACCCTGGAAGAAGGCGCGACATTGCTGATGGGCGGCAAGAAAGCTGAAGGCCCCGGCAACTTTTACGAGCCCACCGTCTTCGCTGACGTCACTGACCAAATGACCTCATTCAAACAGGAACTGTTCGGCCCGGTAGCCTCGATCATCACCGCACGCGACGCCGCCCATGCGCTGGAATTGGCCAACAACAGCGAATTCGGACTCGCCTCAACCATCTACACAGGCAATGCTCAGCTGGCGGAGCAGATGGCTGGTGAACTGGAAACTGGTGGTGTGTTCATCAATGGATATTGCGCGACGGACCCGCGTGTCACGTTTGGTGGTGTGAAGAAAAGCGGTTTTGGCCGGGAACTGTCGCATTTTGGGGTGCGAGAGTTTTGCAATGCGCAGACGGTTTGGTTGGATCGGCGCTGATTGCATCAATAGTAAAACTGAGACAAATAAAAAGGGTCGCGAGGTAAAATCTCGCGACCCTTTTTAATTAATTCTCGTCCTCCCTGGGTACTCATGTTGAAGAAGCAACCGGAAAGCAAAGCGGCGACTGCTGCTGAAATTGAGCGCTCCATCCAGGCCCTGAACAAAATGGCAGAACGCCTTTGGGGTGATGGCCGGGAAGCTGAGGCGAAAGCCCTCCTGGATGCGTTGGATGCACTAAACCGGGCGCTTGATCGGATCAGGATTGGAGAGAGTCGAAGGATTTCGACTCTGCATTAAGACGCATGAGTCAAACGGCGGTTGAGGTGAAGGCTGGGCGAATAACCCAGGTGCAAATTTTTTGGATGCTTTCCCCGTCCTCATAGCGCTATCAAAGTCATCTATCGAAGCCCTTTTGAACCCGAATGCCAACTATTTCAGCAAAGCTGGCCATTTTCCAGGTACCTGCTCTCGCTCCATACGGTTTGGATATTCATTACTTCACCGTCACATGGGATGAGCAATCGCTTAGCAACTTCCGCGTGCTCTGCCGCCATTGCTAGCGGGCCTTGCCCTTGGCTATGCAATTTGAGTTGACGAACGTGGCAGTGTGCTGCAATGACTGACGTATATCCGGCTTGGCTATTCCATGCCTGTTGGCAAATTGCTCGACCGCCGCTGTATCAAAACGAGTGGTCTGGATAAAGTCCAAGGCTTCAGGTTTTGTATTCAAAAACCGCGCGACGGGAGGAATACTCAGTAGCAACTTCAGCAATCGGAGCGAAATGTAATACTTGGGAGACTTTAAGCCAACGGGCTGTGCCACCTGTACCAGGAGTTCTCGCAAGTTGGGAGTTTGGTCATCAAGCGCCAGCAGTTCCTGGCCCACCATGGCAGGATCAAAAGCACAAACCGCCACCAGCTCAACCAGGTAATCCACGGTAACCAGTGGCAGCCAGTGCTCGGCAGTACCGGGCACTGCAGTCAGCTTTCCCTGCACAAGGTTGCGTATCAGCTCCACCAGCGGCTGACCGTCAAGGATATGCCCCGTGCGGCTGTGGCCACAAACCGTCGCGGGGTGGACAACGGTCATCTCCCCGCCCTTGGCGGACATGACCTCCAGGGTCGCAAAATGCGCCTCCAGCTTGCTCCCCTCGTAACCACCGACATGTCGGTAGACGGCAGGCCAATTCGTCAGCTCCGGATAACGAGGATCAATTCCGATGCGCTGCAGATGTTCATGATTTTTCAGCATGTAGCCGCCGATCATCACTAACCGGCTTTTTTGCTCAGCCGCCAACAGCGCCACGCGCTTTGCCCCTTCCACATTCACCGCACGAGAATGCTCCACTGAAAGCCCCCAAGCGAAATGGGCGCCCAGGTGGAATACGACTCTGGCGTGCCTTAGCACTTCTCGGTCAGCAAGACTCAACCCGAGGTTGTCCCGTTCCAGATCGCCAGCTACGGCAAATACCCGGGTTGCGTTCCCTCCCAAATTGTCGACTTGCTCGCGCAGTGCATCTAGTCGCTCCGGGCGACGCATCAACACCCGAATGGTGTGACCTTTTGCACTCAGGTACGCCACCAAATGTTGACCGATGAAGCCGGTCCCCCCCGTGACAAAGCACTCCACACTCATTTCCCTGCTCCTTGTTTAAGGTGAGAAATCAAGCGTAAACTATCGACCCAACTCTACAGTCAAGCGGTGTTTTCATGAAAATCGGCGAACTCGAAGCCCGCAGTGGCGCCAGCCGCCATACGCTGCGTTACTACGAGCAAATCGGCCTGATCTCATCGCTGCGGCAAACTAACAACTATCGCGTTTACACAGCGCAAACTCTGCAGGATCTGGACTTTATCCAGCGCGCGCAAAGCATGGGGTTTTCCCTGGGGGAAATAGGCGAGATTCTGGATGCGCAGCGGAACAAGCTGATCGACTGTGCTGACGGCGCTAAGCTAATTGAAAAGAAGATGGCAGAAATCAAACAGAAAATCGCCAACCTCCAAAGCATTTATCGGTATCTGGATGAAGAGCGTGCAAACCTCGAAGCCAGTGCTGCCAAGCAACTTGAGCTTCAGCAGCTGCACAACTCTTCCAACTGAACTGTCAGCATCTAGAAGACGGAAGCTGCAGCCTGCTTAGAGTTTCAAGCCCCCTAACGCACTTTCTAAAACCTTCTGGCCAGCCCTGGACAGTAAGCGTCCGCCCAACAGACCTTGCGTGGTTAAATGGCCGTCAAGCCGTGCCGACTGGTTCAAACTCATAATCGCAGCCGCACGTTAGCCGCTGCGTAACAAGCCCGCGAATAGGCTCTTCAAACACATATTCTCAAATGAAGTGGCTTTGACTTTGCAGCCTGGTACGAGCACATTCTGGTGCTACGTGAGGATGGATGCCTCGGTGAGGCTTAAGGAGAATGCCGTGTTTCCGATCAATATCTGGCTTGCCTATACTGCCGCGTGCTTGCTATTGGTGCTCGCACCAGGCCCGGACAATCTGCTGGCCGTAGGCCGAGGACTCAGCCAGGGCAAGATCGCCGCTATCGTGTCGGGGATGGCATCTGGGGCGGGAATTCTCTTTCATGTGGCAACCGCTTCGCTAGGACTGACTTTGCTGATGCAGACGTCCGCCGTTGCCTTCTGGGTCATCAAGCTTATCGGCGCCGGCTATTTGCTTTGGCTTGGCATAAAAGTCCTGCGCTCCCGTAGCCTGATCAGCTTCCAGCCAGCGACTCGGCAATCACTGCCGAGTATTTTCCTCACTGGATTACTCTCGGCGGCACTCAATCCGAAGCCTGGGTTTTTCGTCCTTGCGTTCATCCCGCAGTTCGTCGACCCACAACGCGGCTCAGTGAGCGTGCAGATGCTGGTGTACGGCATATGGTTCGCCGCACTTACGGCAGTGGGATTCGCACTTATGGGCGTATTTGCCACTGTACTGTCCCGATTTTTGCGTCAGAGCCCACGGCTGGTAAATGGCCTGAACGTAGGGGCAGGACTCACCTTCGTCGCTTCGGGAGTATCGATAGCGGCGCTCAGCCAAAAATAGGATCAATGTCTTGGCGCTGCGGGGCTGGAATTCCAGCCTCGCTGGGTTTCTGTGATTATGACGCTGACGACTTTAAGGCTTCGCGCCAGACTGCTTGAAATCGAGGCGCGGGGTGATCGGTTCTGGCCCGACAACCATCGATTGCATTGGACCTGCCTAGCTGGCTCTCTGTAGACTCGCCCACAAAAAATGAGGCAGCAATGAACGACTTCCTGCAATACATCATTCAGGTGTTTCAAGGCAACTCGAAGGAAGTGATGGTCGCAGTCATGATGACGGGTGGCGTTTGGTTATTTGAATGGTGCAGACCAGCTGTAACCGATTCGGGCCTAAGCGGTAGGTGGCACAACGTCAAAGTCTTCATTCTATTGCTAGTCGGCTTAGCCCTTGCCGCACCGCTATTGAATCGATGCGCGCAACTTTTACCCAGCATATCTCTGCTTGAACGCATCGTACCGGACTGGCAATCAAAAGGCATATTAGGTGGCATCCTTGCCACTCTTGTATATGCATTCATTTGGGACTTTTTCCAATACTGGACCCATCGACTTGAGCACAAGTATGTAGCTCTATGGGCATTCCATAGGGTGCATCACAGCGATACGCATATGAATGCCTCAACCTCTCTACGCCAGAGCGTAGGAGGTGCATTAATCGGCTTTTTTCTTGCCCACATACCGACCGCAATAATATGCGGAGGTAACATGGTTCCCTATCTAGGCTCATTGATACTGTTCAGTGGCTGGGGCTACTTCAATCACGCAAATGTCCGCTTCTCATTAGGACCCTTCACCCGAATAATATCGGGCCCACAATGGCACAGACTGCATCACGGGAAGGAAGCTCAATATCACAACTCAAACTATGCAGCGTTCTTTCCGATTTTAGACTTGGTGTTTGGCACACTACGACTGCCGAAAAAAGCAGAATGGGTGGAAACGGGCCTTCTCAATGATGTCTCGCCTCAGAAACCATTCAAGCAAGCATTTTTGTCTTGGCGCAATGACAGTGCATCTACCGCAAGCACACCTCGCGCACATACTGCTGCAGCGTCCTCAGAGCTGCTTGATCGGCAATAATCCCGGCGCGGATATCGAAAGCAGTTGATCCAGAAGCGGCAGAGAGTTCGATGGTTCCTGCATCGCCCAAGCGGGCGATGCTAGCGGTACCGGGCACCATACCCACCACTGGCACTTCCCTTATTGCACAGCCGGCGAGCAGAGTCAGCAGCATCGCGGCGAAGCTTTTCATTTTCGGTAAGGCCATCGGTCTTTTCCTTCTGGGCTTTCTGGTTGAGCTCGGTATCACTTTTCTCCGGTCAAAATAAACTCGCTCAATGGCGGGTATGCATGATTGCTTCAGCTCTATTTCAGGATGACTGCCACGTCAGGATTGCCCATCAGAAACGCATTCAGCGTGATGGCTTCCGGTGGTCGGCTGATAAATGCCATATACCGCTGAACATCGCGCTTCCGCGGATCATTCGGGTCTTGAACCTGTATGCCAGGAAGTGTCGGCAAACTTCGGTAGAGTTGGGGGGAATGCAGTGCCGGAGTCAGCTTGATAAAAGCCCTAGCTCGCTTGGAAAGTCACTGGGGCAGAAATAACAAAGCCACCAAAAGGTGGCTAAGTCATTGAAAAATATGGTCGGGACGGAGTGATTCGAACACTCGACCCCTAGCACCCCATGCTAGTGCGCTACCGGACTGCGCTACGCCCCGACTAGGCGTTGATTCTGTCCCTCATCTCGAGGAACGTTCAAGAATATATCGCAAGCTTTTGAAAACTGGAAGTATTTAAAAGCAGGAATTTATTTCTTGAGGACCACCAGAACATCTTCCAGCTCGGCGATCATCTGGCGGATCATTTGTTTGTATTGGGTGGTGTCGTCTTTGGCTTCATCGCCGGACAAACGCAAGCGTGCGCCGCCGATGGTGAACCCCTGATCGTAAAGAAGCGCGCGGATCTGCCGGATCATCAGCACGTCCTGGCGCTGATAATACCGGCGGTTTCCGCGGCGTTTGACGGGGTTGAGTTGAGGAAACTCCTGCTCCCAGTAGCGCAGCACGTGTGGTTTTACCGCACACAGCTCGCTGACTTCACCAATGGTGAAGTAGCGTTTGCCCGGGATGACGGGTAGTTCGTCGTTATGACTTGGTTCCAGCATAAGCCTCAACTCGGGCCTTCAACTTCTGCCCTGGACGAAAGGTGACCACACGGCGAGCCGTGATCGGGATTTCTTCTCCCGTTTTCGGATTGCGGCCAGGCCGCTGGCGTTTGTCCCGAAGGTCGAAATTGCCGAAACCGGACAATTTGACTTGTTCGTTGTCTTCGAGCGCGTGCCTGATTTCTTCGAAAAACAGTTCGACCAATTCCTTGGCCTCCCGCTTGTTCAGGCCCAGCTCTTCGTACAGACGTTCCGCCATCTCAGCTTTCGTCAAAGCCCCCATACGTCACTTCCTTAACGTGGCGTTCAACCTTTGTTCGAGCGAGGTGAGGATGTTTTGCGTTGCGGTATTCACCTCATCGTCATTAAGAGTGCGCGATGGATGCTGCCAGGTCAAGCCAACCGCAAGGCTTTTTCTATCAGGATCAATGCCTTTACCCTGATACACGTCAAATAGCCTGAGGTCCGTGAGCCATTCGCCTGCATTTTCACGGATTACATCCAGCACAGCACTTGCTGCCACGTCCGTGGCCGCAATCAATGCCAAGTCACGACGCACTTCAGGAAAGCGCGACAACTCGCTGAATTTTGGCATTTTGCCCGAAGCCACTTCGGCCAAAACCAGCTCGAAAACGAAGACCGGACGGTCGAGACCGAGGGTTTTCGACAATTCAGGGTGGATAGCACCGACATAGCCGACCAGGCGACCATCACGCTCGACGCGCGCGGTTTGACCCGGGTGCAACGCAGGGTGTTTACCCGGCACAAACGTGAACGCATCCAGTGCACCGGCGAAGCCCAGCACCGCTTCCACATCGGCTTTGACGTCGAAGAAATCCACGACATCGCGACCTTGCGCCCAGCCTTCCGGCAGACGGCTACCGCACACCACACCGGCCAGCATCGGCTCTTGCTTGAGGCCTTCCAGCTGACCGACAAAACGCAGACCGCTTTCGAACAGGCGGACACGATCCTGCTGGCGGTTCAGGTTGTGCTGAAGCGCCTTGACCAGGCCCGGCCACAGGGACGAACGCATGGCAGCCATGTCGTTGGAAATCGGGTTGGCCAGCAACAGCGGCTCGACACCCGGATTAAACAACTCGAACTGTTTCGGATCGATGAAGCTGTAGGTGATCGCTTCCTGATAACCACGGGCCACCAGCAGACGACGCAGCTCAGGCAGATCGCTGCGCGCTTCAGCCTTGGCTTGTGGTGCCAGACGGGCTTGCGGGTAGCGAACCGGCAGACGGTTGTAGCCGTACAGACGGGCCAGCTCTTCGATCAGGTCAACTTCCAGGCTGATATCGAAACGGAAGCTTGGCACTTCAACGCGCCACTGCCCTGCCCCATCGGCAGTAATGGTCAGGCCCAAAGCGCTGAGCAGACGCTCGACTTCGGCCGAATCCATTTCCATACCCAGCATCTGGGTGATGCGCTGGGCACGCAGGGTGATCGGCGCGATCGACGGCAAATGCTGTTCGCTGACGGTTTCAACAATCGGGCCGGCTTCGCCACCGGTGATGTCCAGCAGCAGGCCAGTGGCGCGCTCCATGGCTTCACGGGCCAGCTTCCAGTCCACGCCACGCTCGTAGCGGTGCGAAGCGTCGGTGTGCAGGCCGTAGGAACGCGCCTTGCCAGCGACGGCAATCTGGTCGAAGAACGCGCTTTCCAGGAAAATATCACGGGTGGTCGCGGTGTTGACGCCGCTGTGCTCGCCACCCATGACGCCGGCGATAGCCAAGGCGCGGGTGTGGTCGGCGATCACCAGCGTATCGCTACGCAGGCTGACTTCCTGGCCGTCGAGCAGCACCAGCTTCTCGCCATCTTTGGCCATGCGCACGCGGATGCCGCCATTGATTTCGGCGAGATCGAATGCGTGCAGCGGCTGGCCCAGTTCCAGCATCACGTAGTTGGTGATGTCGACGGCGGCGTCGATGCTGCGCACGTCGGCGCGACGCAGGCGCTCGACCATCCACAGTGGCGTAGGCTTGGACAGGTCAACGTTACGGATCACGCGACCCAGGTAACGCGGGCAAGCGTTCGGCGCCAGTACTTCGATCGAACGCACTTCGTCGTGCACGGCAGGAACGCTGGCAATGGCCGGGCGCACCACCGGGGCAGCATAAAGCGCACCGACTTCACGGGCCAGACCGGCCAGAGACAGGCAGTCACCGCGGTTCGGGGTCAGGTCGACCTCGATGCTGGCGTCTTCCAGGTTCAGGTATTCACGAATGTCCTGACCGACCGGCGCATCGGCCGGCAATTCCATCAGGCCGTCGTTGCCTTCGCCAATTTGCAGCTCAGCCTGGGAGCACAGCATGCCGTTGGATTCAACGCCACGCAGCTTGGCTTTCTTGATTTTAAAATCGCCTGGCAGTTCGGCACCGATCATGGCGAACGGGATCTTCAGGCCCGGGCGCACGTTTGGCGCACCGCACACAACCTGGAAGGTCTGCGCGCCACTGCTGACCTGGCAAACGCGCAGCTTGTCGGCGTCCGGGTGCTGCTCGGTGCTCAGCACCTCGCCCACTACCACACCACTGAATTCACCGGCGGCCGGCGTAACGCTATCGACCTCAAGACCGGCCATCGACAGACGAGCAACCAGCTCGTCGCGATTTACCTGCGGGCTTACCCAGCCACGCAGCCATTGTTCACTGAATTTCATCCTGCTCTCCTAAGAATTCGTTACGACTAGCGAAATTGCGCGAGGAACCGCAAGTCGTTGTCGAAGAACAGACGCAAGTCGTTCACGCCGTAACGCAGCATGGCCAGACGCTCAACGCCCATGCCGAAGGCAAAGCCCGAAAACTCTTCCGGGTCGATCCCGGACATACGCAGCACGTTCGGGTGAACCATGCCGCAGCCCATGACTTCCAGCCAGCCAGTCTGCTTGCAGACACGGCAGCCTTTACCGCTGCACATCACGCATTCCATGTCGACTTCGGCGGATGGCTCGGTGAACGGGAAGTACGAAGGACGGAAACGCACGGCCAGTTCTTTTTCGAAGAACACGCGCAGGAACTCTTCGATGGTCCCTTTCAGGTCGGCGAAGTTGATATCGCGGTCGACCAGCAGGCCTTCGACCTGGTGGAACATCGGCGAGTGGGTGATATCGGAGTCGCTACGGTACACACGGCCTGGGCAGACGATGCGGATCGGCGGCTGTTTCGATTCCATGGTGCGGACCTGTACCGGCGAGGTATGGGTGCGCAGCAACATGTTGGCATTGAAATAGAAGGTGTCATGCATCGACCGGGCCGGGTGATGGCCTGGGATGTTGAGCGCTTCGAAGTTGTGGTAATCGTCTTCGACCTCAGGGCCTTCGGCGATGCCGTAGCCGATGTGGGTAAAGAACTGCTCGATACGTTCCAGAGTCCGGGTAACCGGATGCAGACCGCCTGAGGTCTGGCCGCGGCCAGGCAGGGTCACGTCAATGGATTCGGCGGCGAGCTTGGCCGCAAGATCGGCCTCCTCGAACAACGCCTTGCGCGCATTGAGAACCTCTGTGACACGCTCCTTGGCAACGTTGATCAGCGCACCGACTTGCGGACGCTCTTCTGCCGGCAAATTCCCCAGGGTCTTCATCACCTGAGTCAATTCACCCTTTTTACCAAGGTAGTGAACCCGGATTTGCTCCAGGGCATTGATATCTTCAGCGCTTTGCACAGCCTCTAGTGCTTGAGAGACGAGCGCATCCAGGTTTTCCATGTACAGACTCCAGATACAAAATAGGGGAAGAGCTTGAAGGCTCTTCCCCTATTTATGACGTTTAACACCTGGCCCCACAGAGGTGAGGCCGGGTGACTGTCGGGGGTACTTAAGCCAAGGTGGCTTTAGCTTTCTCGACAATCGCAGCAAACGCCGCTTTTTCGTTCACTGCCAGATCAGCCAGAACCTTACGGTCGATCTCGATGGACGCTTTTTTCAGGCCGGCGATGAAACGGCTGTAGGACAGACCGTTGATACGTGCACCAGCGTTGATACGAGCGATCCACAGAGCGCGGAACTGACGTTTTTTCTGACGACGGTCACGGTAGGCGTATTGGCCTGCCTTGATTACCGCTTGCTTGGCAACACGGAATACGCGCGAGCGAGCGCCGTAGTAGCCTTTAGCAAGTTTCAGAATTTTTTTGTGACGTTTACGGGCAATGACGCCACGCTTTACACGAGCCATGAGTTACTTCCTCTATTCTTGACTAAAATTAACGAAGGCGCAGCATGCGCTCGACTTTTGCCACGTCAGACGGATGCAGCAAGCTGCTACCGCGCAGTTGACGCTTACGCTTGGTCGACATTTTAGTCAGGATGTGGCTCTTGAAAGCGTGCTTGTGCTTGATACCGTTAGCAGTTTTCAAAAACCGCTTAGCAGCACCACTTTTCGTTTTCATTTTTGGCATGTTCGGATACTCCGCATTCAGTTGATAAACATAATCAGAAGGCCTGCCGTGCCCTGTTGATTACTTCTTCTTTTTCGGGGCGATGACCATGATCAGCTGGCGTCCTTCCATCTTAGGATGCTGTTCGACCGAACCGTACTCGAGCAAGTCACCTTCAACTCGCTTGAGGAGTTCCATCCCCAGCTCCTGGTGGGCCATCTCACGGCCGCGGAATCGCAAGGATACCTTGGCCCTGTCCCCGTCACTCAGGAAACGTACCAGGTTGCGCAGTTTTACCTGGTAATCCCCTTCCTCCGTCCCTGGACGAAACTTGATTTCTTTAACCTGAATCTGCTTCTGGTTTTTCTTGGCCGCGGCAATCTGCTTCTTCTTTTCGAAGATCGATTTGCCGTAGTCCATCAGTTTGCAAACAGGGGGTACTGCATCGGCGGAAATTTCCACCAGATCCAGTTTGGCCTCTTCAGCCTTAAGAAGCGCGTCTTCAATTGACACAATCCCAAGCTGTTCACCTTCAGCCCCAATTAACCGAACCTCGCGTGCCGAGATATTCTCGTTGATCGGGGCTTTCGGTGCAGCTCGTTTATCTTGTCTCATTTCACGCTTAATAATAATTACTCCGAATCTGGGCGACCACGCCGGGAAACCGCTTGCGCGAGAAACTCAGCGAACTGGGCGACGGGCATCGAGCCCAGGTCAGCACCTTCACGAGTACGCACAGCGACAGTCTGCATCTCGACTTCCCGATCTCCGATAACCAAGAGATAGGGAACCTTGAGCAAAGTATGCTCGCGGATTTTAAAGCCGATCTTTTCATTTCTCAAGTCAGACTTGGCACGAAATCCGCTTTCGTTGAGAGTTTTTTCAACCTCGGCGGCAAAATCGGCTTGTTTATCAGTGATATTCATAATCACTGCCTGGGTCGGCGCCAGCCACGCAGGGAATGCACCCTCGTAGTGCTCGATCAGAATTCCGACGAAGCGCTCGAAGGAACCCAGGATCGCCCGGTGCAACATCACCGGGTGCTTGCGACTGTTGTCTTCAGAGACGTATTCGGCTCCCAGACGGACAGGCAGGTTAAAATCGAGCTGAAGGGTACCACACTGCCAGACGCGACCGAGGCAATCTTTCAGCGAGAACTCGATCTTCGGACCGTAGAACGCACCCTCGCCCGGCTGCAGATCGTACGGCAGGCCCGCGCTATCAAGGGCTGCGGCCAATGCCGCTTCGGCGCGATCCCACAACTCGTCGGAACCGACGCGTTTTTCCGGACGAGTGGACAGTTTCATTTCGACTTCTTTAAAGCCGAAGTCGGCATAGACGTCCATGGTCAGCTTGATGAACGCGGCGGATTCGGCCTGCATCTGCTCTTCAGTACAGAAGATGTGAGCATCGTCCTGAGTGAAGGCGCGAACGCGCATGATGCCGTGCAGCGCACCCGACGGCTCGTTACGGTGGCAGGCACCGAACTCGGCCAGACGCATTGGCAGCTCGCGGTAGCTTTTCAGGCCCTGATTGAACACCTGCACGTGGCACGGGCAGTTCATCGGCTTGATGGCGTAGTCGCGGTTTTCCGACTGAGTGGTAAACATGTTGTCGGCGTAGTTGGCCCAGTGCCCGGATTTCTCCCACAGGCTGCGGTCAACGACTTGTGGAGTCTTGATCTCCAGGTAACCGTTGTCGCGCTGAACCTTGCGCATGTACTGCTCGAGCACCTGGTACAGAGTCCAGCCGTTCGGGTGCCAGAACACCATGCCCGGCGACTCTTCCTGGGTGTGGAACAGGCCCAGACGCTTGCCGATCTTGCGGTGATCGCGCTTTTCAGCTTCTTCGATGCGCTGGATGTAAGCCGCCAGCTGCTTCTTGTCCGCCCATGCGGTGCCGTAAACGCGCTGCAATTGCTCGTTCTTGGCATCGCCACGCCAGTAGGCGCCGGACAGCTTGGTCAGCTTGAAGGATTTCAGGAAGCGCGTGTTCGGCACGTGCGGACCACGGCACATGTCAACGTATTCTTCGTGATAGTACAGGCCCATGGCCTGCTCGTTCGGCATGTCTTCGACCAGGCGCAGTTTGTAGTCTTCGCCGCGAGCCTTGAACACTTCGATCACTTCGGCGCGCGGAGTGACTTTCTTGATCACGTCGTAATCTTTTTCGATCAGCTGCTGCATGCGCTGTTCGATGGCGGCCAGGTCGTCGGGCGTGAAAGGACGCTCGAAGGCGATATCGTAATAGAAGCCTTCTTCGATGACCGGACCGATGACCATCTTGGCCGTCGGGTACAGCTGCTTGACCGCGTGGCCAACCAGGTGGGCGCAAGAGTGGCGAATGATCTCCAGCCCCTCTTCATCCTTTGGCGTAATGATTTGCAGCGAAGAGTCGCTGTCGATGATGTCGCTGGCGTCGACCAGCTTGCCATTGACCTTGCCGGCTACGGTGGCCTTGGCCAGGCCTGCACCGATGGATGCGGCGACCTCGGCTACGGAAACCGGGTGATCGAATGAACGTTGACTGCCGTCGGGAAGAGTAATAGTTGGCATGGCGCCTCCTCTCCTAGTGGTGACCCCTACCAAAGGTCACGTGGGTTGGGATGAGCCAGTACAAGATCCGATCCAGGCCATTCAATGACGAACGCCTGCCTTACAGCGGCAGGAGCCTTGCGGCCAACCGGAAAACCGAACCAGAGTGACTGGGATTCAAATCAGGGTTATTCGCGCATTTGCCGCTGCCGGGACGGAAGGTCATCCGGAGCCTGCAAACACCCGAGCCAGGCATGCTAGCACAGATGAACGGTCATCGATGCACTGAGGTTTTCTGCTGGGGCAAATCAGGCTTTTTTGTGCCAGAGTGCTGAACTTGAACCCCGTGTCACCCCTCAGATAAAAGACATTGACCCGAAAGGAGCATCTCAGCATGCGTCTGAATCGTTTATTCGCAGTAGTCGCACCCGTCGTCCTGTTGCTGCCGCTGGCGGCCCACGCCGACTGGCCAAAGGGTGAGCGCGAGAAGTACATGGCTCAGTGCACACAGGCGGCCTCCCCTCAGATTGGCGCTGCTGCGGCAAAATCCCACTGCGCTTGTGGCGCCGACGCGATCAAATCCTACCCGGCCAGCGATATCCAGTCGCTGATGGACAACAAGGCCACCCCGGAACTGCAACAGAAGGCACTGGGCGAGATCGCCAAATGCAAGGCCAATGCACCGGCGAAAAAGTGAGGAAAAAGTCCTTTTGACTCGGCCCAACGCTGATAAAAAGTGATGGATTTCAGCTTTTTCGTACGATTTATGCAGGTTTTACAGCTTTTTTTATTGTCTTTACTTTCGGCTGAAAGCCTTTTAAAACGGGGCTTTCAGCCATACAGAGCAACAAAGAGAACGCGACTGTAGGGCAAACAGCACGTCCGGGGGGCTCCCAAAGCGAACATTTCGACTATGATACTCCGGTGTGCCCAGTTGGCCTGAGCAGCACAGTACTACTGAAAATATATGTTTCTTGGAGATACACCATGTCTAATCGCCAAACCGGCACCGTTAAATGGTTCAACGATGAAAAAGGCTTCGGCTTCATCACTCCTCAAGGTGGCGGTGACGACCTGTTCGTACACTTCAAAGCTATCGAAAGCGACGGTTTCAAAAGCCTGAAAGAAGGCCAAACCGTTTCCTTCGTGGCTGAGAAAGGCCAAAAGGGTATGCAAGCTGCACAAGTTCGCCCAGAGTAATTTTCTGGCGCACTAAAAAAACCCCGTCCATGTGACGGGGTTTTTTATGGGTGAAACAAAAACCTGAAGCAATCAGCCGCAGTTGACGCGGGTAACCACCAGATTGCTGTCGGTGTTCAGGTTCAGGCGATCGGAGCGGTACTCCAGAGTCACCATGTCGTCAGGCTTGAGGAACCGGGCATTCTGCGCGCCTGCGCGGGTACGTGCCTGCTCCAGCAATTGGGGCGAAGCCTTTTTGCCAATGGTGAATTCGGCAGACTTTGCTTCACAACGGCTGTGGCCGGTATCGGTCGCCACAGGGTCCTTTGCCGACTCGGTGGACGTACTGCTGCAACCGGCCAGCAGAGTGGCGGCCAACAACGTACCCAATGACGCGAGCTTCCAAGGCATGACGCCTCCTTTTTTCAAAAATTAAGCAGAGATCGTGCGACCGCCATTTTGGCGTTTGGTTTCAAGGCGGGCGCTATCACCCTGCCCTCAGTCTGGACGAGTGGCGAGTTTGCCTGAGCATCGCCCTACCGTTCATCCCGCAATCGTGACTGAATATGAACAGCGTTCAATAGACGTCGATGTAATCGAACGGCGGATTCGGCCAGTTGTCTTTCAACGCGTTGAAGATCTGCATGACCCAGACCTCGTCGCTGGCTGCGACTAATCCGACATAGCCCGAGCCCTTGGCCCAGGTTTCCAGGCGAAACCGCAGCCCGTCGATATCAGTACCGCCCACGACACCCGACGAAATGTAGGCGATGCCGCCCTTGGTGACCCGCAACTGGGTGTGCTCATCGTCGCTGGCAGAGGCCAGTAGCTGACGCACTGCTTCGAGGGTCAAGCCGTCAGGAGTGTTCAAATCGATCTGCACAGCACAATCCTTGAAAATTCGTCAAAGACCAAGTGTCGCATAGCCCTCCCCTGATGCCTAAGTCGGAGTGCCAAACGTCCTGCAAAATGGTTAACTCGACACTCAGACTTTCCCGACTTCACGAGCGCCATCATGACCACCGTAAGCATCGACGCCAATATCACAATCAAGTGGCCACAGGGTCACAGCTCTTACAGCCCGGGCACTCCGGAAGAGCTGGCAATCATTGGTATCGATTTGCTGGTCAAGGAACTGGGGACGCAGGCCGCCCAGACCTTCATTACCCAGGTTCTCGAGAGATACCCTGCCGACTACATGGGCGTAACGGATACCGAGTAGCGGAAAAACCCGCAGGCTGGCACCTGCGGGTCTTTGGATTACTTCAAGCGAGCCAGGCGCTGGGTCAGCAGGTCGAAGAAGCCCTGGGCGTCGCCATTTTCAACCCAGAAGGCATTCTTCGGCGCCTTCAGGCCGTCATACCAGTCGACAATGGTCTGACCGAAGGTCGGCCCTTCACGACTGTCGACCACCACGTTTACCGAACGACCGGTAAACAGTTCCGGCTTGAGCAGATAAGCGATGACCGTGGCGTCATGCACCGGGCCACCCGGAATGCCGTAGTGCTCCATGTCGCCCTTGACGTACTCGTTGAGAATATCGCCCACCAGCTTGCTGGCATTGTTGTTCAGTGCAGCGATCTGCTTCAGGCGCGCTTCACTGGTGAGGATCTTGTGGGTCACGTCCAGCGGGAGATACGTCAGCTTGACGCCACTCTTCAGCACCACTTCCGCCGCCTGTGGGTCGGCGAACAGGTTGAACTCGGCCACCGGGGTGATGTTGCCGCCGTTGAAGTGCGCACCGCCCATGATCACCACTTCCTTGATGCCCTGAACGATTTCAGGTTCCTGGATCAGCGCCAGGGCCAGGTTGGTCTGCGGGCCGAGCATGGCGATGGTGATGCTGTGGGGCTTGGCGGCTTTCAGGGTATCGATCAGGTAGTTGACCGCATTGCCTTTGGCCAGGCCTTTCTTCGGCTCGTGCACGGTGACACCCGACAGACCTTCCTTGCCGTGGATGTTCTCGGCATAGATCGGCGTGCGCATCAGCGGTTTCGGTGCACCCGCGTAAACAGGCACTTCTTCGCGGCCCGCCCATTCGCGGGCCAGTCGCGCATTACGCGAGGTTTTGTCCAGACGCACGTTGCCAGCGACGGTGGTCAGCGCACGAATGTTCAGCTCTTCCGGCGAGGCCAGGGCAAACAGCAAGGCGACCACGTCATCGGCCCCCGGATCGGTGTCGATGATCAAGTCGATTTTTTCCGCCGCGTGGGCGCTTGTTGCGGTAATCAGGGACAAAAGCAGCAGACTCCGAAGCAGGTGATGCAGTTTCTGAGCATAGCGGTGCATAGCGCACTCCTTGTGCGTGGGAAGAACGGAAAGTTAGAACGTTACGCCAGCCACCAGAATGATGTTGCAGTACGGCTGACATTCGCCTGTACGAACAATCGCCCGTGCCTGTCGGCTGAGCGCTTTGAATTGGTCATGACTGAGCAGTTCGCGCCGACCAAGCGCACCGTCGGCATTCAGTTCATCCAGGGTGCTCAAGGCCGACGGCTTTTTGTCCAGAATCTCATGGGCCAGCACATGGCTTTCGACCTGCATTTCGCTGAGCACGACCTTCAAGGTACTGATGAAATCCGGAATGCCGTGGGTCAATGCCAGGTCAATCAACTCGACGCCAGGCGGTACCGGCAGGCCGGCATCGCCGATCACAACGGTGTCGCCATGACCCAGGGATGCGATCAGCCGCGATAACGCGACGTTGAGCAAAGGAGTCTTTTTCATGGTGCTTTAAACGCCTGTACGTCGGACAAGGTAGGAATCGAAGGTTGCGCGCCAGCCCGGGTGACCGACAGCGCAGCCGCGACCTGACCGAAACGAATCGCCTCGGCCTCGCTTTTGCCGGCCGCCAGCGCCGCAGCGAAACCACCGACAAACGTGTCGCCGGCCGCGGTGGTATCGACCGCCTTCACTGTCGGTGCCGGGAAATGCTCGAAGCGTGTGCCATTGGCGAACAGCGATCCCTGAGCACCAAGGGTGATGATCACCTTACCGGCGCCCATGGCGATCAAGCGGGTCGCGGCAGCTTCGGCAGTACTCAGGGAATCCACCGGCAAACCGCTCAAGGCCGAGGCTTCGCTTTCGTTGGGAATCAGGTAATCGATGGCCGCATACCAATCCGCCGGTAGCGGGCGACTGGCCGGTGCCGGATTGAGGATCACGGTCTTGCCCAGCTCACGACCGCGTTTCAAAGCATGGCCGACCGTGGCATCCGGCACTTCCAGCTGACAGATGATGACATCTGCCGTCTGCAATACATTGTCGAAACGGTCGACCACTTCGGGGGTCAACGCACCGTTGGCACCGGCAACAATCACGATCGCGTTCTGACTGTTGTCATCGACCACGATCAACGCCACGCCGCTGGAATCCTCGACCGTACTGACGGCCTGGCAATCGATCCGCTCGGCCAACAGCGCTCCACGCAGCGCTTCGCCATAAGCATCGCTGCCGACACAACCGACCATCGACACCTGCGCTCCCAGCCGCGCCGCGGCCACGGCCTGGTTCGCACCCTTGCCGCCGGAAACCGTGGCAAATGACTGGCCGATCAGCGTTTCACCACCACGGGGCAGCCGTGGCGCCCGGGTCACCAGGTCCATGTTCAGGCTGCCTATTACCACTACTTTTGCTGGCATACATCTTTACTCATCAATTCGATTTCAGCGGTGCTTTTTTGTTTAGCGGTGCTTTCGGCTCAGCGATATTGGGCAAACACACCGGCCAGCGGCGCTGGTCGATTCCCGCAGGACAATACTGGGCGTCACGATGCGCTGATCGGTCGCCAGATCCGGCGCGGCGATCCGGCGCAGCAACACCTCGGCCGCCATCTCGCCAAGTTGCAGGATTGACTGGCCCACGGTGGTCAGCGCCGGATAGACGTAACGGCTCATCTGGATATCGTCGAAACCGATCACCGACAGCTCGGTGGGCACACGAATATTGCGCTCGGCAGCGGCACGCAACACACCGATGCCGATCATGTCGTTGCCGGCGAAGATCGCGCTGGGCGGGTTCTTTTCCAGCAGGATCGCGGCGGCGTTGTAACCGCCGGTGCTGGTGAAGTCGCTTTCCAGCATGCGCTCGCGCGGCACCTCGACGCCCGCCTCTTTCAACGCCCGGCAATAACCGGCCAGACGCATCTGCGCCACGCTGGTACTTGCCGGGCCGCCAATCGTGGCGATGTCCCGATGCCCCAACTCCAGTAAGTGCCGGGTCGCCAGATAGGCGCCGTATTCGTGATCGATGCGCACCAGGTCCGCATCGACACCCTCCAGGTCACGGTCGACGATCACCATCGGCGTACGCACGCCCGTCAGGCCTTCGGCCAAGCTGCTGTCACCACCGGCAGAGGCTACAATCAAGCCGTCGATGCGTTTTTCCAGCAGCACGCGAAGGTAGCTGCGCTGCTTGTCCAGGTTGTCATCGGAATTGCAGAGAATGACGCAATAGCCATTGCGCTCGCAGTAATCCTCGATGCCACGGGCCAACTCGGCGAAGTACGGGTTGAGGCTGTTGGGCACCAGCAGCCCGATGGTCGCGGTGGTTTTCGCCTTCAACGAGCGAGCCACGGCGCTGGGCACGTAGTCGAGGCTTTTGATTGCCGCCTCGACCTTGATCCGCACTTCCTCACTGACTGGCCGCGTCTTGTTCACCACATGGGAAACCGTGGTGTAGGAAATGCCCGCGAGCGCCGCTACATCCTTGATCGTTGCCATGACTCAGGTCCGCCGGCTTGCGCGCTGACTGCGATAGGTATCGAGCACCACCGCCACCACGATAACCGCACCGGTAATGATGCGTTTGGTTGGCTCGGTCGCGCCGATCTGCGCCAGACCCGCCGCCAGTACCGAGATGATCAGTACGCCGAAGAAGGTGCTGATCACCGAACCGCGCCCGCCCATCAGGCTGGTGCCGCCGATCACCACCGCGGCGATCACTTGCAGCTCCAGACCGGAGCCGGCATTCGGGTCCGCCGCTTCCAGGCGAGAAATCTGAAACAACGCAGCGATACCGGCCAACAGCCCCATCAGGCTGAACACCAGAATCTTGTAGGGCTTCGGATTGATCCCCGCCAGACGTACCGCCTCCTCGTTGGTGCCGATGCCGATCAGGTAACGACCGAACACCGTGCGCGTCAGCACAGCCTGGGCGATGAAGATAATCAGCAAGGCAATGATGAACGACGGCGAGATGCCGAAAGCGATCGGGTTGGACAGCCAGGCGAAGGCATCACCGATATAAGCGGTGCGCGAACCGGTCATCTGGTATGCCAGACCCCGCGCCATTTCCAGCACACCGAGGGACACGATGAATGACGGAATCCGCCAGGCCACGGTAATCGAACCGGTGATGGTACCCGCCAGTGCCGCGGCGCCCATTCCCAGCAACGCCGCCGGAAGCACGCTCCAGCCCCAGCCGAGAATCGCCACGCTGACTGTCGACGCCGCCAGCGCCAGCACCGAACCCACCGACAAATCGATTCCGCCGATGATCAATACGAAGGTCATGCCGACCGCCAGCACCATCAGATCGGGAATCTGGTTGGCCAGGGTGCTGAAGGTGTCGTAAGACAGGAAATGGCTGCTCAACACAGAGAACAGCGCGACCATCGCCAGCAAGGCACCGGCCAGGCCCAGGTAAGTGCCGAGGCCGTAAAAATTGCCACTACGTTTGCCGACCAGAGTTGCAGTATTCATGGAAGATCCCTAGGCGCTGCTTCGTTGAGCAACGCATCACGTTTTTGATAGCCGGCGAACGCGGCGGCAAGCAAATCATCCTGGGTCCAGCTGTCACGCTCGAAGGTGTCGATCAGACGCCCTGCCGACAGCACGCCAATGCGGTCACAGATCAGCATCAGTTCGCGCAGGTCACTGGACACCACCACCAGTGCTTTGCCCTGACGGGTCAACTCACCGAGCAATGTATAGATGTCGAACTTGGCGCCGACGTCGATGCCTCGGGTCGGCTCGTCGAACAGCATTACCGTGCATTCGCGTTCGAGCCAACGGCCGATCACCACTTTCTGCTGATTGCCGCCGGACAATTCCGAGACCAATTGCGTCGGGCTGGAACTGCGAATGCGCATGGCGTCGATCTGACGCTGGGCCAGCGACATCTCGTCACCGTTGTTGACGAAGCCGCCGCTGGAAATCACCGGCATATTGCCCAGGGCAATATTGGCGCTGATCGATTGCGTCAACAGCAGGCCCTCGCCCTTGCGATCTTCGGTGATCAGCGCGATGCCATGACCGACTGCGTCGGCCGGTGAACGAATATCCACCACCTGAGCCGGCGAACCCAGCGCAACGGTGCCGCTGTCGGCTGTATCGGCACCGAAGATCAGGCGCAGCAATTCGGTGCGCCCTGCCCCGATCAAACCGGAGATCCCGAAGATCTCGCCGGCGCGCACTTCGAAGGACACATCGCGAACCTTGTCGGAACGGGTCAGCCCTTTGACCGTCAGCGCCGGGGCACCGATATTGCGCGGGCCCATGTCGATGTGCTCGCCCAGCTCACGGCCGACCATCAGGGTGACCAGTTGCTCGCTGTTGTAATTGGCCATCGGCTCGACACAGACCAGGTTGCCGTCGCGCAATACCGCGATGCGCTGGGCCACCCGTGCCAGTTCTTCGAGGCGGTGGGAAATGTAGATGATCGCCACGCCGCGCGCCTGCAGGCGAGTGATCTGCTCGAAGAGCATTTCAACTTCACGGGCCGTCAGCATCGCGGTCGGCTCGTCGAGGATCAGCACATGGCAATCGCCGATCAGGTTGCGGGCGATTTCCACCATTTGCTGGTGACCGATACCCAGCTCACCGACCAGGGTGTCCGGATCGATGGCGTCGAGGCCGACCTGAGCCATGGCCTCGATCGCCGCCCTGCGCAGTTGTTTGCGGCTGATCCAGCCACCGAGGCTGGGCAGGTTGTCGAGGAACAGGTTTTCCGCCACCGACAATGTCGGCAACAGATTGAGTTCTTGCATGACCATGCGCACGCCCAGCTTTTCGGCCTGGCTGCGGCTGCCGGGGCAGTAATCCTGACCCTGGAATCGCATCTGGCCGGTGGTCGGCGTGACCAGCCCGCCAATGATTTTCGACAGCGTACTTTTGCCGGCACCATTCTCGCCGGTCAGCGCCAGCACTTCGCCGCGCATCAGCGTCAGGTCGATGCTGGTCAGGACAGGTTGAGCGTAGGTCTTACCGATACCGCTGACCGAGAGGACAGCGTTCGGGGCGGAAACTGACATAAAAACTCTCCATGCGCCCGCCCCAAGGGGCGAGCACCGTTGTGTCGCCAGAAAGACTACTTGGTAACCAGCTCTACCGGAGTTTCGATGACGCCGTTGGCGCCGCTATCGACTTTCTCGCCTTTGATGATTTTCAGCGCGGTCTCGATGCCGAACACTGCTTGCCGGGCAGCAAACTGGTCGGCGGTGGCCAGGACGCGACCGTCCTTGAGCATTGGCTTGATCGCATTGATGTTGTCGTAACCGACCACTTGCACCTTGCCGGCCTTACCGGCGGCACGCACGGCAGAGACCGCGCCGACCGCCATGCTGTCGTTGCCGGCCAGCAGGGCCTTGATGTTCGGGTATTCGCTGAGCATCGACGAGGCCACTTTGCCGCCCTTGTCTATTTCCCAATCGCCGGACTGCAGGGACACGACTTTGATCTGCGCCGCTTCCATCGCATCCTTGAAGCCGGCAGTGCGCTGCTGGGCGTTGGTGGTGGTGGAAACGCCTTCGATGATGCCGACTTCGTCACCAGCCTTCAGTTGCTTGGCCAGGTATTCACCCACCAAACGCGCGCCTTTGCGGTTGTCCGGGCCTACGAATGGAACGGTGATGTTTTTGCTTTTGACGACAGCCGGGTCCAGCTGGTTATCGATGTTGATCACGGTGATACCGGCATCGACTGCCTTCTTGATGACCGGGACCATGGCCTTGGAGTCTGCCGGAGCGATGACCAGTGCGTTGACCTTGGACAGGATCATTTGTTCGACGATGCGCGTCTGGCCGGCCGTGTCCGTTTCGTCCTTGATGCCGTTGGAGATCAGCTCGAAGTCGCCGGAGTGGTCTTTCTGGTAGGCCTTGGCGCCGTCTTCCATGGTCAGGAAGAACTCGTTGGCCAGAGATTTCATGACCAGCGCGACTTTAGGTTTTTCAGGGGTTGCGGCGAATGCCGAAGAGACAGGCAACGCGGCGGATGCGGCAGCCAGCATAGCGACAGCGAGAAGACGTCCAGCGAATGGCAGCTTCATGGGTTCACTCCGATCTTATGATTATTCTTAGCAACGCTTGCGCTGGATCATCAATGGATCAACCCATCGACGGCGACCGCGCAAACGTTTGCGTAGACCGAACTATGCGAACCCTGCCGAGATTTGTCAACGCCCCGTTCCGCGTCTCGGTTGGCAAAAGCCAACCCGTTTTGCCTCACGCCGTGGTGTTGACCAGACCGCCGCCGCTGGAATCCTTGGCCAGCTCCTTGACCAGATTGCCGGTCACTTGCGCCAGCGCAGCGCTGGTATTGGCGATTTGCCCCTGGATTGTCATGACTGCGCTGGACTTGGCTTCCGGGGTCGAATAATTCGCCGCCTGAGCGGCCGCCAATTGTTGCTGCTGTTCGCGCAGTTGCTGCTGCAGTTCCTGCATGCGCTTGAGCAATATCTGCACCGCAATACTCTGACTGCTGGTTTTCTCGGATTTGCTTTCGCTCTGAGCCGCCGCGCCGCCACCGGTTCTGACCTGCTTGTCGTCGCCCTGCTCTTTGCCCAGCGCCTGGGTCGAGGCGTCGGATGTTGCTTCACTCAAGTCGTTGATGGTCGCCGGGGATTTACCCCCGATAGTGATTGCGCCTGCATTTGCAAAACCGACAGTAAACGACATGTGAACTCCTGAAAAAATAGATCCTTTAAAGGAGCATCGACCTGTGCGGGGTTTTCTTTAGCACCGATTTTCGATTATGCAAGGCGACCTTCTCAATGAAGGTCGGTGAGCCGAACATAAAAGCTGAACATATTCGGAAACCCGGACAGCCAGGCGCGAAGTATCGCCAGCCACGACAACAATATTGATAAAAATCATCAGGTTAAAAGATCACCTTCTCCAGCGTCCGACTGGTACAGATCCTGCTCTTCCTCTCCACCCCCGGCGTTCAGATCTGCTTGGGGCGCTTCTAGATGAACCTGCATCTGCACCGTCTCACTACTAGAGAAAACAATAATGAAATCTGCCTTCAACACTTTTATTCCGGGCGCCTTGGCCCTGCTTATGCTTCTGCCCACAGCCCTTCAAGCAAAAGAAGTCGAAACCCGACAGAAACTGGCGAACGTGGTGATCCTGGCCACCGGGGGCACCATTGCCGGCGCGGGCGCCAGCGCCGCCAACAGCGCCACCTACCAAGCGGCGAAAGTCGGCATCGAACAATTGATCGCAGGAGTTCCGGAACTGAGCCAATTGGCCAACGTTCGCGGCGAACAAGTCATGCAGATCGCATCCGAAAGCATCACCAACGACAACCTGCTGCAACTGGGACGTCGCGTGGCTGAACTGGCCGACAGCAAAGACGTCGATGGCATTGTCATCACCCACGGCACCGACACCCTGGAAGAAACCGCTTACTTCCTGAACCTGGTGGAGAAAACCGACAAGCCGATTATCGTCGTCGGCTCCATGCGCCCTGGCACCGCCATGTCGGCCGACGGCATGCTGAACCTGTACAACGCCGTCGCCGTGGCCAGTAGCAAGGACGCGCGTGGCAAAGGCGTGTTGGTGACCATGAACGATGAAATCCAGTCGGGTCGCGATGTCAGCAAAATGATCAACATCAAGACCGAGGCGTTCAAAAGTGCCTGGGGCCCGTTGGGCATGGTGGTCGAAGGCAAATCCTACTGGTTCCGTCTACCGGCCAAGCGCCACACCATGGACTCGGAATTCGACATCAAAACCATCAAGAGTCTGCCTGACGTCGAAATTGCCTACTCCTATGGCAACGTCAGTGACACCGCCTACAAAGCCCTGGCTCAATCGGGCGCCAAAGCCATCATCCACGCCGGCACCGGCAATGGCTCGGTGTCGTCCCGCGTGGTTCCCGCCCTGCAGGCTCTGCGCAAGGACGGCGTACAAATCATTCGCTCCTCCCACGTCAACGCTGGCGGTTTCGTTCTGCGTAACGCCGAACAACCTGACGACAAGTACGACTGGGTTGTGGCCAACGACCTGAACCCGCAAAAAGCCCGCATCCTGGCCATGGTCGCACTGACCAAGACCAACGACAGCAAAGAGCTGCAACGGATGTTCTGGGAGTACTGATACGCCCTCGCCCGACCCGTTCGCGGTCGGGCACCGCTGTCACCACTCGCCAGTCCTGGCGAGTGGTTCACGACCTCTTTCCGATAAAAAATCTCCCTTCGCCCTACACCAAACGGAAAAAACCACTGTCAGAGGATTTTCTTGAATTTTAAGCAGTTGCGAAAATGCCTACAGTTAAATACTGTATGCACGTACAGCTCAATAAGGATAACTCCGTGGCCACTACCTCCGCCTCTCCTGACGCTTACGAACGCCTGGGTATGCGCGTTCAGAAAATCATCAATTCCCCCACCGCCCAGAAAGCCAAAGCCGCACTGATCTTCCGTCTTCCGGACGAGCCCGTGAATGAGTGGGAGCGCTTGCTCGAAGAAATCGACGAGAACGACAACGTCACCCTCGCCCATCGCGACGATGGCGGCGTGCAGATTTTCTGGGTTGTGCCGAAGGAAGATTGAGTCAATGAGCGTCCGCTGGCTTGCTTTGCTGTTTCTGCTCATCACCCTTGGTGCCCAAGCTGGCGCCCCACGCACCTTCAACGAAGCCAAGAAAGTCGCCTGGAAGTTGTACGCTCCGCAATCCACCGAGTTTTATTGCGGCTGCAAATACACCGGCAACCGCGTGAACCTCGCCGCCTGTGGTTATATACCACGCAAAAACGCCAAGCGCGCCTCGCGCATCGAGTGGGAACACATTGTCCCGGCCTGGCAGATCGGCCATCAGCGTCAGTGCTGGCAACAGGGAGGTCGCAAGAACTGCACGCATTACGACCCAACCTATCAAAAAGCTGAGGCCGACCTGCACAATCTGGTGCCCAGCATCGGCGAAGTGAATGGCGATCGGAGCAATTTCAGTTTCGGCTGGCTACCCGTGCAATCGGGTCAATATGGCTCGTGCCTGACTCAGGTCGACTTCAAGGCGAAGAAGGTCATGCCCCGGCCTTCCATTCGCGGCATGATCGCCCGAACGTATTTCTACATGAGCAAACAGTACGGCTTGCGCCTGTCGAAACAGGATCGGCAATTGTACGAAGCCTGGAACAAGACCTACCCGGTTCAGGCCTGGGAACGTCAGCGCAATCAGAGCGTGGCGTGCGTGATGGGCCGCGGCAATGAGTTTGTCGGGCCAGTAGACATGAAGGCCTGCGGCTAACCGGCTGCCAGGACTTTCCCCGGCAGATTGCGCCCTCGCCGGTCGCCCAAACAAAAACGCCCCGACCGAAGTCGGGGCGTTTTCATGTGCGGCTAAGGCTTAGCGCGGGAATGCTGGCGGGTTTACACCGGCCATGTCTTCCATCACGCGAACTACCTGGCAGCTGTAACCGAACTCGTTGTCGTACCAAACGTACAGAACAACGCGGTTGTCGTTGCAGATGGTCGCTTCAGCGTCCACTACGCCTGCGTGGCGCGAGCCCACGAAGTCGGTGGAAACCACTTCCTGCGAGTTGACGAAGTCGATTTGCTTATGCAGATCGGAGTGCAGCGCCATGTAGCGCAGGTACTCGTTCATCTCTTCACGGGTGGTGGCTTTCTCAAGGTTCAGGTTGAGAATGGCCATCGACACGTTTGGCGTCGGAACGCGAATCGCGTTACCGGTCAGCTTGCCGGCCAGTTCAGGCAGCGCCTTGGCGGCAGCAGTGGCAGCACCGGTCTCGGTGATCACCATGTTCAACGCGGCGCTACGGCCACGACGATCGCCTTTGTGGAAGTTGTCGATCAGGTTCTGGTCGTTGGTGTACGAGTGAACCGTTTCAACGTGACCGTTGACGATGCCGAACTTGTCGTTGACAGCTTTCAGCACCGGCACGATGGCGTTGGTGGTGCAGGAAGCGGCGGAAACGATCTTGTCGTCAGCGGTGATTTCACCGTGGTTGATGCCGTGAACGATGTTCTTCAGCTTGCCTTTGCCAGGCGCGGTCAGAACAACGCGGTCGATACCCGGGCAGGCCAGGTGCTGGCCCAGGCCGTCGGCGTCACGCCATACACCGGTGTTGTCCACCAGCAGCGCGTTTTTGATGCCGTACTGGGTGTAGTCCACTTCAGTCGGGTTCTTCGCGTAGATAACCTGGATCAGGTTGCCGTTGGCGGTGATGGTGTTGCTGGCTTCATCAATGGTGATGGTGCCATTGAACGAACCGTGCACCGAGTCGCGACGCAGCAGGCTGGCACGTTTGACCAGATCGTTCTCGGCGCCCTTGCGGACAACGATGGCGCGCAGACGCAGGCCGTCGCCACCACCGGTTTTCTCGATCAGGATGCGCGCCAGCAGACGACCGATACGACCGAAGCCGTACAGCACAACGTCGGTGCCGGTACGACCGGAACCATTCTGCTTGCCGACCACATCAGCCAGTTCGTCACGGACGAACGCTTCGGCGGTACGGCCATTGCCTTCGGCTTTGAATTTGACAGCCAGCTTGCCCAGATCTACCGAAGCAGCGCCGAGCTTGAGCTCGCTCATTGCCTTGAGCAGCGGGAATGTTTCGTGGACGGACAATTCGCTGTCATCGGACTGGCGATGGCGAGCAAAGCGGTGAGCTTTGAGAATCGCGATGACAGACTGGTTGATCAGACTGCGGCCATAGATCGAGCTCACCACGTTGTTATTGCGGTAGAGCTGACCGATAAGCGGAATCATCGCTTCTGCGAGTGCTTCACGGTCGATCCATTCACCAAGACACTGGTCGGGCTTCTGAGTCACGGGAACCTTCCACATGTAGGGGCAGAAAAAAGGGGCTACATTATGCCGCCGAGAGCCTCCCGTAGCAATGCGCGCCTGTCGCACGAGCGGTAACAAAATTCCGTTCAAAAAAATCACGCCCCGCGCCAGCCCAGTAAATACGGGGCTTTCAGCACAGTCAATTTTTCGACGACAACGCCACAGTGTCCGTAACCCTCCGTAACACTGGGCGGTTTTGGCACTACATTTTCAGTATTAAATCGCCAGTTTTTGTCATTACCACTACATTTTGCTCAACCTGTGTATATAGACACAGTCTGCAACTGACAGCCGGCACTCGAGACCGTTACAATTACCGACTTTGTCGCAACGCTTGGAGCTCAACCTTCCGTGCCCGTTCTGCGTCTACCGCTTCTCCCTGCCGCGGCAGGTAAACAGCACTGGGGCAACCTGCCCGGTGCCGCCCTGAGCCTGGCCATCGCCGAGGCCGCCAGCGCTGCCAAGCGCTTTACCTTGCTACTGACCGCCGACAGCCAGAGTGCCGAACGGCTGGAACAGGAGCTGAGTTTCTTCGCCCCGGATTTGCCTGTCCTGCACTTCCCCGACTGGGAAACCCTGCCCTACGACCTGTTCTCGCCACACCAGGACATCATCTCGCAGCGTATCGCCAGCCTGTATCGGTTGCCGGAGCTGGTGCACGGCGTGCTGGTGGTGCCGATCACCACTGCCCTGCATCGCCTGGCGCCGACCAAATTCCTGCTCGGCAGCAGCCTGGTGCTGGATGTCGGCCAGAAACTCGATGTCGAGCAGATGCGCACCCGGCTTGAAGCCACCGGTTATCGCTACGTCGATACCGTGTACGAGCATGGCGAATTCACCGTGCGCGGCTCGCTGATCGACCTGTTCCCGATGGGCAGCAAGCTGCCTTATCGCATTGACCTGTTCGACGACGAAATCGAAACCCTGCGCACTTTCGACCCGGAAAACCAGCGTTCCATCGACAAGGTCGACTCGGTCAAGCTGTTACCGGCCAAGGAATTCCCGCTGCAGAAAGAAGCCGTGACCCGCTTCAAGGCGCGGTTTCGCGAGCGCTTCGATGTCGACTTCCGTCGCTGCCCGATTTTCCAGGATTTGAGCAGCGGGATTACGCCGGCGGGCATCGAGTACTACCTGCCGCTGTTCTTCGAGGAAACCTCCACCCTGTTCGATTACCTGCCCCAGGACACGCAAGTGTTTTCCCTGCCGGGCATCGAACAGGCCGCGGAGAATTTCTGGAACGATGTGCGCAACCGCTATGAAGAGCGCCGCGTCGATCCGTCCCGTCCTTTATTGCCACCGGCCGAGTTGTTCCTGCCGGTGGAAGACTGCTTTGCGCGCCTGAAGAGCTGGCCCCGTGTGGTGGCCAGTCAACAAGACGTCGAAACTGGTGTCGGCCGCGAGCGCTTCCCGGCTCAGCCTCTGCCGAACCTGGCCATCGAAGCCAAGGCCACTCAGCCGTTGGCGGCGCTGGCCAGTTTCCTCGACGAATTCCCCGGCCGCGTGCTGTTTACCGCCGAGTCCGCGGGCCGTCGTGAAGTGCTGCTGGAATTGCTCGAACGCTTGAAGCTGCGACCGAAAACCGTCGACAGCTGGCCGGACTTTGTCGCCAGCAAAGAGCGCTTGGCGATCACCATTGCACCACTCGACGAAGGCCTGTTGCTGGACGACCCAGCGCTGGCCCTGGTTGCCGAAAGCCCATTGTTCGGTCAGCGCGTAATGCAGCGCCGTCGCCGCGAGAAACGCGCCGACGCCAACAACGATGCGGTGATCAAAAACCTCACCGAGCTGCGCGAAGGTGCGCCGGTGGTGCACATCGATCATGGTGTCGGCCGCTATCTGGGGCTGACGATCCTGGAAATCGACAACCAGGCCGCCGAGTTCCTGACCCTCGAATACGCCGAAGGCGCCAAGCTGTATGTGCCGGTGGCCAACCTGCACCTGATCGCTCGCTACACCGGCAGTGACGACGCCCTCGCGCCGCTGCACCGCCTCGGCTCCGAGACCTGGCAGAAAGCCAAGCGCAAAGCCGCCGAACAGGTGCGCGATGTGGCCGCCGAGTTGCTCGACATCTATGCCCGCCGCGCCGCTCGCGAGGGTTATGCCTTCGCAGACCCGAAAGCCGATTACGCGACCTTCAGCGCCGGTTTCCCGTTCGAAGAAACCCCGGACCAGCAAACCACCATCGAAGCGGTGCGCGAAGACATGCTCGCGCCGAAACCGATGGATCGCCTGGTCTGCGGCGACGTCGGTTTCGGCAAGACCGAAGTGGCCATGCGTGCGGCGTTCATCGCGGTACACGGCGGTCGTCAGGTGGCGATTCTGGTGCCGACCACCCTGCTCGCCCAGCAACACTACAACAGCTTCCGCGACCGCTTTGCCGACTGGCCGGTGACCGTGGAAGTGATGAGCCGCTTCAAGTCGGCCAAGGAAGTGAACGCCGCGGTTGCGGACCTGGCCGAAGGCAAGATCGACATCGTCATCGGCACACACAAGCTGCTGCAAGATGACGTAAAAATCAAAAACCTGGGGCTGGTGATCATCGACGAAGAGCACCGTTTCGGTGTCCGTCAGAAAGAACAGCTCAAGGCACTGCGCAGTGAAGTCGACATCCTGACACTGACCGCAACGCCAATACCGCGCACGCTGAACATGGCGGTGTCGGGCATGCGCGACCTGTCGATCATCGCCACACCGCCGGCCCGTCGCTTGTCGGTGCGCACCTTCGTCATGGAACAGAACAAGAGCACGGTCAAAGAGGCCCTGCTGCGTGAGCTGCTGCGTGGCGGCCAGGTCTACTACCTGCACAACGACGTGAAGACCATCGAGAAATGCGCCGCAGACCTCGCTGAACTGGTGCCGGAAGCGCGGATCGGCATCGGCCACGGGCAGATGCGCGAACGTGAACTCGAACAGGTGATGAGCGACTTCTATCACAAGCGCTTCAACGTGCTGATCGCCTCGACCATCATCGAGACTGGCATCGACGTGCCGAGCGCCAACACCATCATCATCGAACGCGCGGACAAGTTCGGCCTGGCCCAGTTGCACCAGTTACGTGGCCGGGTCGGTCGCAGTCACCACCAGGCGTATGCTTACCTGCTGACACCACCGCGCCAGCAAATCACTCCCGATGCGGAAAAACGTCTGGAAGCGATCGCCAATACCCAGGACCTCGGCGCGGGCTTCGTGCTCGCCACCAACGACCTGGAAATCCGTGGCGCCGGCGAACTGCTGGGCGACGGCCAGAGCGGGCAGATCCAGGCCGTGGGTTTCACGCTGTACATGGAAATGCTCGAGCGTGCAGTGAAGTCGATCCGCAAGGGCGAACAGCCGAACCTCGATCAACCGCTGGGCGGCGGTCCGGAAGTCAATCTGCGTGTACCGGCGTTGATTCCCGAAGACTACCTGCCGGACGTTCATGCCCGACTGATTCTCTACAAACGCATTGCCTCGGCCACCGATGAGGAAGGCCTCAAGGACCTGCAAGTGGAGATGATCGACCGCTTCGGCCTGTTGCCGGAACCGACCAAGAACCTGGTGCGGATCACGGCGCTGAAATTGCAAGCCGAACAGCTGGGCATCAAGAAAGTCGACGGCGGCCCGCAAGGCGGTCGGATCGAGTTCGCGGCACAGACCCCGGTCGACCCGCTGACACTGATCAAACTGATTCAGAGCCAACCCAAACGCTACAAGTTCGAAGGCGCCACAATGTTCAAATTCCTCGTACCGATGGAACGCCCGGAAGAACGCTTTAATACTGTAGAGGCGCTATTCGAGCGCCTCATTCCGACCACTGCTTGAAGGACGCCGCATGCGCCTGTTTCGCTCACTGACCTTGTTGATGACGTTGTTGATGTCGCTGCTTGCCTCGACCGCGTTTGCCGATGATCTGTATCAGGTTGAAATGATTCTGGTACGGCAAAACGCCGTGCCTGCCATCGTCAGCCGCGCCGCGCCAGAAGACTGGGCTGCCGGTGCCCAACGCATCAGCCCCGACAGCTTTCGTACACCAAGCCTGAATGCCGAAGTGGAAAAGCTCACCGCCAGCAACGAGTACACGGTGTTGCTGCACAAGGCCTGGCAACAGAACCTGGGTGAAGAAGCCAGCAAAATCGCGATCAGCGAAGGCAAGGAACAGTTTGGCCAATTCCCTATCGAGGGCACGTTGAACCTGAAACTGGGGCGTTTCAC
This sequence comes from Pseudomonas sp. Pseusp18, assembly GCF_059506005.1. Classification (NCBI taxonomy): domain Bacteria; kingdom Pseudomonadati; phylum Pseudomonadota; class Gammaproteobacteria; order Pseudomonadales; family Pseudomonadaceae; genus Pseudomonas; species Pseudomonas sp. Pseusp18. Next base: position 1,838,956 of record NZ_CP169240.1, on the reverse strand, counting down.
TGACGTCGACGCCGACTTCTGGGTCAATCAGATTGACGCCAATGGCATGGTCACCGCCAGCGAACGCCTGAAGCAGGAAAGCCACACCAAGAACGGCCTGCTGAACTTCCTCGACAATGGCCACCTGGGCCTGCTGATCAAGATCACCTCGCTGACCGCCCCTGCGCCTCGGCCAGTCCCTGATGAAATTCCGGACTGATTGATGCCCTCGCCCCTGAGCAAACCCCTGGCAACATCCTGGGTCAGCCGATTCAAGGAACAGAGCCTGGAGAGGGGCCGCCGCTACGCACTGGAGAACCGCGTCAGGATCGTCGAAGTCGGCGACGCCACCATCACCGCCAGTTGCGAAGGCTCTGGCGGCAACGTTTACCGTCAGACCATTCGCCTGCGCGAGTCGGCCAAAGGCACCTTGCTGATGATCGACGCCACATGCACCTGCCCGGTTCACAGCAACTGTAAACATTGCGCGGCGGTGCTACTGCAAGTGCAGGAAACCCTCGCGTATCCGGCCGCCGCGAAAGACGCCGAACTGCTGGAAAAACTTCAGGCCGTATTGGAAAACCGTAACCCGAAAGCGCCGCCGCAAGTGCTGGTGGACAACGTGCAACCGGTGCCGCGCCTGTGGCTGGCGAGCATCGAATTCAGTGCCTTCGAACCGCGCAACGGCAAGATGCAGCGCTACATTCAGCATCGCGCGGCGCTGTCCTTCAGCTATCTGGACGAGTACGTCAGCGGACAGAAAAACGCTGACATCCTGATTCGTCAGGAAACACAGACGCTGCGGATAAAACGTCACCCGGAAGTCGAACAGACCTACAGGGAACAGCTGCGGATCCTCGGTTTCAAAGTCGCCACCCGACAAAGTAAAGCCTTGCCGGAAAGTGCCGGCGAACTCTACGAGATGGTCAACGACAGCGCCTGGCTGACCTTCACCCTCAATGAGCTGCCGAAGTTGCGCACCCAGGGTTGGGAGTTGCAGATCGACGAGGATTTCGGCTTCGACCTGACCGCCGTGGACGACTGGTACGCCACCGTCGAACAGACGCCGGAACGCGACTGGTTCGACCTGGAACTGGGGATCATCGTCAACGGCGAACGCCTGAGCCTGCTGCCGATCCTGTTGAACCTGATGCGCTCCCACACCGAAATCCTCAACCCGGAACGGCTCGCCCGACGTCGTGACGACGAACTGATCCTGGTGAACATTCCGCAACGCCGCAGCACCGACCAGGGCCCGCTGCAGGTCGCGCTGCCCTTCGGCCGCCTGAAACCGGTGCTGGCCACCCTCGGCGAGTTTTACCTGCAAGAGCCCGGCGAAACCAAGCTGCGCCTGAGCAAGGCCGACGCCACGCGACTGAACCCGCTGGAAGGCCTGCCACTGCTCTGGGAAGGTGGCGAGCAGATCCGCACCTTTGCCCAGCGCCTGCGCGACATCAAGGACCACACCGCCGCCGCGCCCGAAGGCCTGAATGCCACCTTGCGCCCGTATCAGCTGGAAGGCCTGAGCTGGATGCAGTCGCTGCGACAACTGGAAGTCGGCGGGATTCTCGCGGACGACATGGGCCTGGGCAAAACCCTACAAACCCTGGCGCACATTCTCAGCGAGAAGAATGCCGGGCGCCTCGATCGGCCGTGCATGGTGGTCATGCCCACCAGCCTGATTCCGAACTGGCTCGATGAAGCAGCGCACTTCACGCCACAGCTTAAAGTGCTGGCGTTGTACGGCATCAGCCGCAAAAAGCATTTCGACAATCTGGCTGATTACGACCTGATCCTGACCACTTATGCACTGCTGCCCAAAGACGTCGAACGCCTGGCCGCGCAGCCGTTGCACGTACTGGTGCTGGATGAAGCGCAGTACATCAAGAACCCCAACAGCAAGGCCGCCCATGCGGCCCGTGAGCTGAATGCTCGCCAGCGTTTGTGCCTGAGTGGCACGCCGCTGGAAAATCACTTGGGCGAGCTGTGGTCGCTGTTCCACTTCCTGCTGCCGGGCTGGCTCGGTGACGTGAAAAGCTTCAACCGCGATTACCGCGTGCCGATAGAAAAGCGTGCCAGTGAAGTACGACTTCAACACCTGAACGGTCGGATCAAACCGTTCCTGCTGCGCCGGACCAAGGAACAAGTAGCCACCGAACTGCCGCCGAAAACCGAGATCGTCCATTGGGTCGAACTCAACGAAGCCCAGCGCGACGTGTACGAAACCATGCGCCTGGCGATGGACAAAAAAGTCCGCGACGAGATCACCCGCAAAGGCGTGGCGCGCAGCCAGATCATCATTCTTGAGGCGCTGTTGAAGCTGCGTCAGGTGTGCTGTGATTTGCGCCTGGTCAACGATGCCGCCCTGCCCGCTCGCGGCAGCACCTCCGGCAAACTCGATAGCCTGATGGAAATGCTTGAAGAGCTGTTCGAGGAAGGGCGGCGGATTTTGCTGTTCTCGCAGTTCACTTCAATGCTGTCGCTGATCGAGGACGAACTGAACAAACGCGGCGTGGCGTATGCGATCCTGACCGGCCAGACCCGTGACCGACGCACGCCGGTGAAGGAGTTCCAGAGCGGCAAGCGCCAGATCTTTCTGATCAGTTTGAAGGCTGGCGGTGTGGGCCTGAACCTGACCGAAGCCGATACGGTGATTCACTACGACCCTTGGTGGAACCCTGCGACGGAAAATCAGGCGACGGATCGTGCGTATCGCATTGGTCAGGAGAAGCCGGTGTTCGTCTACAAGATGATTGCCAGGGGCACGGTGGAAGAGAAGATTCAGCATCTGCAGAAGGAAAAATCCGATCTGGCCGCAGGCGTGCTGGATGGACGCAAGACCGGGGACTGGAAGTTGCAGAGCGATGATATCGAGGCGTTGTTTGCGCCGTTGCCGGAAAAAATTGATAAGTAGCAGGGACAGTCAGATCGCCATTGCGAGCAAGCTTGCCCCCACAGGGTGAACATCCATCCTGCGGGAACTTGCTCGCGAAAGCGGCCTTCTGAAATCGGACATGTCCTCCTGCAGGAGCGAGGCTTGCCCGCGAAGGCTGTGTGTCAGTCAACGTCGATATTGAATGTGCTGACGCCTTCGCGGGACAGCAAAACAATGCTGTTGATGACAGAGTTTACGATAAGTAGGACTCGCGCTGGGATTCGATCAGGGTCAGAGCAGCCTCCCAGGCCAGGTCGATGATGTTGTCCTGTTCATCGCGGTCAAACTGTTCGGCGGTGTGCGCACAGACTTCCGGAGACGGGTAATGCAGCGCCGAACCACCGGCCAGCGCTTGAACCTGTGCCTGACAGGCACGCTCCAGGAAGTGAATTTCCTGAAATGCCTGGGCCACGCCGGAGCCACCGACCAGCAGTCCGTGATTACGTAGGATCATCGCCCGATGCGGCCCCAGATCGGCAATCAGACGCTCGCGCTCATCCAGCGAAAGGGCAATGCCTTCATAGGTGTGATACGCCAACTTGCCGTAAAACTTCAACGCATGCTGACTGATCGGCAACAAGCCGTGCTTCTGCGCGGCGACGGCCATGCCGGCGGCGGTGTGGGTATGGATCACACAATTCAGGTCAGGGCGAGCCATGTGGATTGCCGAGTGGATCACAAAGCCTGCTGCATTGACTCGATGACCTTCATAGGCCGGATCGACCACTCGCCCTTCCTGATCGATGCGCACCAGATCCGAGGCGCGCATGCGGTCGAAAATAACCCCGTAGCGGTTGATCAGAAAGTGATGCTCAGGCCCTGGAATCCGCAGGGTAATGTGGGTGTCGATCAGGTCGGTCATGCGAAAGTGCGCGACCAGGCGATACAGCGCGGCCAGTTCGCAACGGGCTTGCCATTCAACCGTGCCGATGTGTTCAGGTTTACTCACGAATACACCTCTTTAGCAGCGCACTCTGTGGCGCTTGTGGGCTTTATCGCTGCCATGACAGGATTAGTCAATTTTCATAATCTTATATTTACTATTAGTACTGCTACTACATGGAATCCTTATGCCCTCCACTTCGAACCCGTGGGTTGGTCGCCGCTTTCTGAATGACCGTCTCGACTGGAACCTGCTGCGCACTTATCTGGTGATCGGTCAGGAAGGCAGCATGAGTCGGGCTGCCGCGCGACTGCACATCACTCAGTCGGCGGTCAGCCAGGCTTTGAAGCGCCTGGAAGAGCAACTGGAATGTGTGTTGATCGCCCGCAGTGGGCGACGGTTCGATCTGACGGAAACCGGGGAAGAAGTCCTGCGCATCGCGACGGACATTTACGGCGATATTTCGCGCCTGGGAACTGTGCTGGAGAGTCGGCACGACGACGTGGTCGGCAAGATTCGCATCCTCACCGTCAGCGGCGTGCAAGCACGACACTACGATGAGTTCCTCGCCGATTTCCATGAAACCCACCCGAAAGTCGAGCTGGAAGTCGAGGTGATGGGCAGTTCGAACATCATCAGTTCGTTGCTGCAAAAGACCGCGACCATTGGCGTCGGATTGTGCCGTTTACCGCAACCGAGACTGGAACAGCGGGTATTGTTTCGCGAGCGCTATGCGTACTTTTGCGGGCAACGTCATCGACTTTTTGGACAAGAGAATCTGACCCTGGAACAGCTCGCTGCAGAGAATTTCGTCAGCTTCACCAGCGATCAGCTCGGCGGCAACCTTTCACCCCTGACCCTGTTTCGCGACCAGCAAGGTTTTACCGGCAAGATCGTTGCTTCATCCACCAGTTTCGAAGAGATTTACCGCTTGATCTGCGCAGGGTTTGGTATCGGGTGTTTGCCGACTCATCTGGTGCGCAGGGATGTCGAGCAAGGTTTGCTGTGGCGTTTGCCGCCGGAAGATGGCGTGGTGGATTTCGATATCCAGCTGTTGTGGAATCGCGAGCAGAAGATGAGTCAGGCCGAAACCGTGTTCCTGGAAAGCTTCCAGCACATGCTCAGCATTCGTGAGCCTGTGCTGTGAAGCCTTGATCCTTAAACGTGAGGGTCGCCCGGGGCTTTGCTCGGCGCGGCGTATTGCGGCTTCAGGTGGCCGCCCTGATCGAGTAGCCAGGCATCCATGATCTGCCGCACCACAGGGCCGGCGACGCGACCACCGGCCTCGCCGTTTTCGATCATCACCGAGATGACAATCTGCGGATGTTCAGCCGGGGCGAAACCGACGAACAAGGCGTTGTCGCGGTTGCGCTCAAGGGTTTTCGCCCGGTTGTAGCGCTCACCCTGCTTGATCGCCACCACTTGCGCGGTGCCACTTTTGCCGGCGATGCGGTACTGCGCGCCCTCCGCCGCCGCCCGGGCAATCCCGCGGGCGTCGTGCATCACCATCTGCATGCCGTGGTTGACCTGCTCCCAGTCACGCGGATCCTTGAGCAGGATGTTTGGCATCGGATGTTCGTCCACCGGCGCGACACCGTCCACGGTCTTGGCCAGGTGCGGCCGGTTCCATACACCTTTGTTGGCGATCAGCGCGGTGGCCTGTGCCAGCTGCAGAGGAGTGACCTGCATGTAGCCCTGGCCAATGCCGAGAATCACTGTCTCGCCGGGGAACCATGCCTGCCGACGCGTGGCGCGCTTCCAGGCCTGAGACGGCATCAGACCGGGAGACTCTTCGAACATGTCCAGCGAGACCTTCTCGCCAAGGCCGAACATCGCCATGTAGTCGTGCAGACGATCGATTCCCAGCTTGTGGGCCAGATCGTAGAAGTAGGTGTCGTTGGAGCGCATGATCGCCGTGTCCATGTTCACCCAGCCATCACCACTGTGATTCCAGTTACGGTATTTATGATCAAAATCCGGTAACTGGTAATAGCCCGGATCGAAGACGCGGGTCTGCGGGGTTACGACTCCGGCGTCAAGGCCGGCGATCGCCACTTCCGGCTTGATGGTCGAGCCAGGTGCGTAGAGCCCGCGCAGCACGCGGTTGAACAGCGGCCGGTCGATGGAGTCGTGCAGTGCCGCGTATTCCTTGTAGCTGATGCCCGTCACAAACAAGTTCGGGTCGAAGCTTGGCTTGCTGACCATGGCCAATACTTCGCCGGTCGACGGATCGAGAGCGACCACCGAGCCACGCCGATCGCCCAATGCCTCCTCGGCGGCTTCCTGAAGTTTGACGTCGAGGCTCAGGACGATGTTTTTGCCGGGGATCGGGTCGGTGTGCTTGAGCACTCGCAGCACGCGGCCCTGGGCATTGGTTTCGACTTCTTCGTAACCCACATGGCCGTGCAATTCTGATTCGTAGAATTTCTCGATACCGGTTTTGCCAATGGATTGGGTGCCACGGTATTCCACCGTGTCCAGGGCTTTGGATTCTTTTTCGTTAATGCGACCGACGTAGCCGATCGAATGCGCAAAGTGCGCGCCCATGGGGTAGTGGCGAACGAACTGCGGCTCTACATCGATTCCGGGCAGACGGAACTCGTTGACCGCGAGTACGGCTATCTGTTCTTCGCTGAGCTCATAGAACAGCGTGACCGGGACGAAGGGGTGCCTGGCCTGCTTCATCGCCTTGTCGAACAGCGTACGGTCCTCGGCCGGCAGGTGCAGGAGGTTGACCACTTCATCCAGCTCGCGTTTGACATCGGAAGCGCGTTCGCGGGTGATGGTCAGGTTGAAGCTGGGCCGGTTGTCTGCCAGGACCACACCATTGCGGTCGTAGATCAGCCCACGAGTTGGAGTGATCGGCAGGACATGGACGCGGTTGTTTTCGGAGATTGTCGAGTGATAGTCGAACTCGACAACCTGCAGGACGTACATGCGCACCACCAGCGCGCAAGTAATGGCGGCGACGAACAAGGCGCAGGCCATCAGTCTTTTGTTGACCAGGAGCGTCTCTTTCTCGTGGTCCTTGATTGGTATCGGTTCGGGCATTTCTGCAGCAACTCTTTGACTATAAACGGGAGTACCGATCCGTAGGCTTGCAGTCAGTCCGTTGAAACGAGCTGCACCATACCAAAAACGGCGTGGTTTTTAGCGCGCTCTGCCGAAGTTTCACGAACGATGCGACCGTTACCAGGGATGGCCATCCGCTAGCCCTCTACTGCCAAAGCACTTTCCTGCGGACAAAACAAAACCCCTACCTGCATACGCAGATAGGGGTTTCGGAATTTAATCTTGACGATGACCTACTCTCACATGGGGAAACCCCACACTACCATCGGCGATGCATCGTTTCACTGCTGAGTTCGGGATGGGATCAGGTGGTTCCAATGCTCTATGGTCGTCAAGAAATTCGGGTACCGAACCGTCTTTCGACGCTTCAGCAAATTGGGTATGCGATAGTTTGTGCGGCTTTTGTGAATGGTTGCGAACTTTCGGTTCATTGCGTCTTCACACACCGCAATCTGGCCTCTTTCGAGTTCACAAATTGCTTGGGTGTTATATGGTCAAGCCTCACGGGCAATTAGTATTGGTTAGCTCAACGCCTCACAGCGCTTACACACCCAACCTATCAACGTCGTAGTCTTCGACGGCCCTTCAGGGGACTCAAGGTCCCAGTGAGATCTCATCTTGAGGCTAGTTTCCCGCTTAGATGCTTTCAGCGGTTATCTATTCCGAACATAGCTACCCGGCAATGCCACTGGCGTGACAACCGGAACACCAGAGGTTCGTCCACTCCGGTCCTCTCGTACTAGGAGCAGCCCCTCTCAAATCTCAAACGTCCACGGCAGATAGGGACCGAACTGTCTCACGACGTTCTAAACCCAGCTCGCGTACCACTTTAAATGGCGAACAGCCATACCCTTGGGACCGGCTTCAGCCCCAGGATGTGATGAGCCGACATCGAGGTGCCAAACACCGCCGTCGATATGAACTCTTGGGCGGTATCAGCCTGTTATCCCCGGAGTACCTTTTATCCGTTGAGCGATGGCCCTTCCATACAGAACCACCGGATCACTAAGACCTACTTTCGTACCTGCTCGACGTGTCTGTCTCGCAGTCAAGCGCGCTTTTGCCTTTATACTCTACGACCGATTTCCGACCGGTCTGAGCGCACCTTCGTACTCCTCCGTTACTCTTTAGGAGGAGACCGCCCCAGTCAAACTACCCACCATACACTGTCCTCGATCCGGATAACGGACCTGAGTTAGAACCTCAAAGTTGCCAGGGTGGTATTTCAAGGATGGCTCCACGCGAACTGGCGTCCACGCTTCAAAGCCTCCCACCTATCCTACACAAGCAAATTCAAAGTCCAGTGCAAAGCTATAGTAAAGGTTCACGGGGTCTTTCCGTCTAGCCGCGGATACACTGCATCTTCACAGCGATTTCAATTTCACTGAGTCTCGGGTGGAGACAGCGCCGCCATCGTTACGCCATTCGTGCAGGTCGGAACTTACCCGACAAGGAATTTCGCTACCTTAGGACCGTTATAGTTACGGCCGCCGTTTACCGGGGCTTCGATCAAGAGCTTCGCGTTAGCTAACCCCATCAATTAACCTTCCGGCACCGGGCAGGCGTCACACCCTATACGTCCACTTTCGTGTTTGCAGAGTGCTGTGTTTTTAATAAACAGTCGCAGCGGCCTGGTATCTTCGACCGGCGTGGGCTTACGCAGCAAGTGCTTCACCCTCACCGGCGCACCTTCTCCCGAAGTTACGGTGCCATTTTGCCTAGTTCCTTCACCCGAGTTCTCTCAAGCGCCTTGGTATTCTCTACCCAACCACCTGTGTCGGTTTGGGGTACGGTTCCTGGTTACCTGAAGCTTAGAAGCTTTTCTTGGAAGCATGGCATCAACCACTTCGTGTTCTAAAAGAACACTCGTCATCAGCTCTCGGCCTTAAGATCCCGGATTTACCTAAGATCTCAGCCTACCACCTTAAACTTGGACAACCAACGCCAAGCTGGCCTAGCCTTCTCCGTCCCTCCATCGCAATAACCAGAAGTACAGGAATATTAACCTGTTTTCCATCGACTACGCTTTTCAGCCTCGCCTTAGGGACCGACTAACCCTGCGTCGATTAACGTTGCGCAGGAAACCTTGGTCTTTCGGCGTGGGTGTTTTTCACACCCATTGTCGTTACTCATGTCAGCATTCGCACTTCTGATACCTCCAGCAAGCTTCTCAACTCACCTTCACAGGCTTACAGAACGCTCCTCTACCGCATCACCTAAGTGATACCCGTAGCTTCGGTGTATGGTTTGAGCCCCGTTACATCTTCCGCGCAGGCCGACTCGACTAGTGAGCTATTACGCTTTCTTTAAAGGGTGGCTGCTTCTAAGCCAACCTCCTAGCTGTCTAAGCCTTCCCACATCGTTTCCCACTTAACCATAACTTTGGGACCTTAGCTGACGGTCTGGGTTGTTTCCCTTTTCACGACGGACGTTAGCACCCGCCGTGTGTCTCCCATGCTCGGCACTTGTAGGTATTCGGAGTTTGCATCGGTTTGGTAAGTCGGGATGACCCCCTAGCCGAAACAGTGCTCTACCCCCTACAGTGATACATGAGGCGCTACCTAAATAGCTTTCGAGGAGAACCAGCTATCTCCGAGCTTGATTAGCCTTTCACTCCGATCCACAGGTCATCCGCTAACTTTTCAACGGTAGTCGGTTCGGTCCTCCAGTCAGTGTTACCTAACCTTCAACCTGCCCATGGATAGATCGCCCGGTTTCGGGTCTATTCCCAGCGACTAGACGCCCTATTAAGACTCGCTTTCGCTACGCCTCCCCTATTCGGTTAAGCTCGCCACTGAAAATAAGTCGCTGACCCATTATACAAAAGGTACGCAGTCACCCAACAAAGTGGGCTCCCACTGCTTGTACGCATACGGTTTCAGGATCTATTTCACTCCCCTCTCCGGGGTTCTTTTCGCCTTTCCCTCACGGTACTAGTTCACTATCGGTCAGTCAGTAGTATTTAGCCTTGGAGGATGGTCCCCCCATATTCAGACAAAGTTTCTCGTGCTCCGTCCTACTCGATTTCATGACTAAGAGATTTTCGCGTACAGGGCTATCACCCACTATGGCCGCACTTTCCAGAGCGTTCCGCTAATCTCAAAGCCACTTAAGGGCTAGTCCCCGTTCGCTCGCCACTACTAAGGGAATCTCGGTTGATTTCTTTTCCTCAGGGTACTTAGATGTTTCAGTTCCCCTGGTTCGCCTCTTGCACCTATGTATTCAGTACAAGATAACCATCTTATGATGGCTGGGTTCCCCCATTCAGACATCTCCGGATCAAAGTCTGTTTGCCGACTCCCCGAAGCTTTTCGCAGGCTACCACGTCTTTCATCGCCTCTGACTGCCAAGGCATCCACCGTATGCGCTTCTTCACTTGACCATATAACCCCAAGCAATCTGGTTATACTGTGAAGACGACATTCGCCGAAAATTCGCATGCTCAATTAAGAGCAACTCACAAATTTTACCTTAGCCTGATCCGTTACCAGTGAAAGTAACGTTCAGTCTATCTTTCTATCACATACCCAAATTTTTAAAGAACGATCTAGCCAAAGACTAGAAATCAACATTCACCATCATCACGATGGAATGCTCATTTCTAAGCTTTCAACAACAGAAGCAGTAGTGGTGGAGCCAAACGGGATCGAACCGTTGACCTCCTGCGTGCAAGGCAGGCGCTCTCCCAGCTGAGCTATGGCCCCGTATTTCTACAGGTATTCCCACACAAAATTGGTGGGTCTGGGCAGATTCGAACTGCCGACCTCACCCTTATCAGGGGTGCGCTCTAACCAACTGAGCTACAGACCCAATTTCGAGCTACTAAGGCCGACCTCACCCTGCTCTTTACCACACAGCATGGGGTGCGCTCTAACCAACACAGCTACAACCTGATACAGGCTGCTTCATATCGTCTTCTTCAATGAATCAAGCAATTCGTGTGGGAACTTATGGAGCAGCTGATGTCGTCGATTAAGGAGGTGATCCAGCCGCAGGTTCCCCTACGGCTACCTTGTTACGACTTCACCCCAGTCATGAATCACACCGTGGTAACCGTCCCCCCGAAGGTTAGACTAGCTACTTCTGGTGCAACCCACTCCCATGGTGTGACGGGCGGTGTGTACAAGGCCCGGGAACGTATTCACCGCGACATTCTGATTCGCGATTACTAGCGATTCCGACTTCACGCAGTCGAGTTGCAGACTGCGATCCGGACTACGATCGGTTTTGTGGGATTAGCTCCACCTCGCGGCTTGGCAACCCTCTGTACCGACCATTGTAGCACGTGTGTAGCCCAGGCCGTAAGGGCCATGATGACTTGACGTCATCCCCACCTTCCTCCGGTTTGTCACCGGCAGTCTCCTTAGAGTGCCCACCATTACGTGCTGGTAACTAAGGACAAGGGTTGCGCTCGTTACGGGACTTAACCCAACATCTCACGACACGAGCTGACGACAGCCATGCAGCACCTGTCTCAATGTTCCCGAAGGCACCAATCCATCTCTGGAAAGTTCATTGGATGTCAAGGCCTGGTAAGGTTCTTCGCGTTGCTTCGAATTAAACCACATGCTCCACCGCTTGTGCGGGCCCCCGTCAATTCATTTGAGTTTTAACCTTGCGGCCGTACTCCCCAGGCGGTCAACTTAATGCGTTAGCTGCGCCACTAAGAGCTCAAGGCTCCCAACGGCTAGTTGACATCGTTTACGGCGTGGACTACCAGGGTATCTAATCCTGTTTGCTCCCCACGCTTTCGCACCTCAGTGTCAGTATCAGTCCAGGTGGTCGCCTTCGCCACTGGTGTTCCTTCCTATATCTACGCATTTCACCGCTACACAGGAAATTCCACCACCCTCTACCATACTCTAGCTCGACAGTTTTGAATGCAGTTCCCAGGTTGAGCCCGGGGATTTCACATCCAACTTAACGAACCACCTACGCGCGCTTTACGCCCAGTAATTCCGATTAACGCTTGCACCCTCTGTATTACCGCGGCTGCTGGCACAGAGTTAGCCGGTGCTTATTCTGTCGGTAACGTCAAAACAATTACGTATTAGGTAACTGCCCTTCCTCCCAACTTAAAGTGCTTTACAATCCGAAGACCTTCTTCACACACGCGGCATGGCTGGATCAGGCTTTCGCCCATTGTCCAATATTCCCCACTGCTGCCTCCCGTAGGAGTCTGGACCGTGTCTCAGTTCCAGTGTGACTGATCATCCTCTCAGACCAGTTACGGATCGTCGCCTTGGTGAGCCATTACCTCACCAACTAGCTAATCCGACCTAGGCTCATCTGATAGCGCAAGGCCCGAAGGTCCCCTGCTTTCTCCCGTAGGACGTATGCGGTATTAGCGTTCGTTTCCGAACGTTATCCCCCACTACCAGGCAGATTCCTAGGCATTACTCACCCGTCCGCCGCTCGCCACCAGGTACAAGTACCCGTGCTGCCGCTCGACTTGCATGTGTTAGGCCTGCCGCCAGCGTTCAATCTGAGCCATGATCAAACTCTTCAGTTCAAACATCTTTGGGTTTTTAAGAAACCCTAAACTTGGCTCAGCAATCGTTGGTTACATCTTTGATTTCTCGCGGAGTAACTTGTGATGCTGATAATCTTGTTGACTATCAGTCTGACTCCACAAGCACCCACACGAATTGCTTGATTCAGTTGTTAAAGAGCGGTTGGTTAAGATCTTTCGTCTCAACCGAGGCGCGCATTCTACAGCAGCCTCTGTTGCTGTCAAGCGGTTATTTTCAGAAGTTTTCAAAGTTTCCTTTGCAACTTCAACCACTTGCGCTTCCGATCTCTCGTTAGCGGGAGGCGAATTCTACAGCGTTAGTCGCTGCTGTCAACACCTCTTTTTCTCCGCTTTCGACCGAGAAGATCGAATCGCTAATAAGGCGACAACACCCTGCCTTATCAACTCCTTCTGGCTTCGATGAACTGAAGCGTAACCGCTGTCGAAAACTGCATAACTCGTTGTTTACCAAGGAGTTTTCCGTTTCGACTGCGCCGGAAGTGGGGCGAATTATAGACGTCCAGAATCTGCCGTCAACCCCTGATTACGCTTTTCTATCAGGATGTTCAAAATCCCTGCTTATATATAGACGCAACCGTAACGAATGCGCAGTATATTGCCCAACACATAACACACTACTCTCGTTTCTCACCTCGGACGATGCCACGCAATGAATGACCACCCCCGCAGCCTTGCCTCGACCCTGTTCTCGGTAGGCCTGCTCTTGATAGCCATGGCATCGATCCAGTCCGGAGCCTCCCTGGCCAAAAGCATGTTCCCGGTCATCGGCGCTCAAGGGACCACCACCCTGCGGCTGATCTTCGCCAGCGTGATCATGCTGCTGCTATTACGCCCATGGCGCGCGAAGCTCACCGCAAAGTCCCTGCGCACGGTAATTGTCTATGGGATGGCGCTGGGCGGCATGAACTTCCTCTTCTATATGTCCTTGAACACTGTCCCTCTGGGTATCGCGGTAGCCCTGGAGTTCACTGGCCCATTAGCGGTCGCTATTTATGCCTCACGTCGGGCGATCGACTTTCTCTGGATCGCTCTGGCAGCCGTGGGTTTACTGCTGTTGATTCCGACTGGCGCCACGAGTGCAGGTATTGATCTGGTTGGCGCAGGTTATGCCCTTGGCGCCGGTGTCTGCTGGGCGTTGTACATTCTGTTCGGCCAGAAGGCCGGTGCCGACAATGGCGTGCAGACCGCCGCATTGGGCGTGATGATTGCTGCACTGTTCGTAGCCCCCATCGGTATCGTCCATGCTGGTGCTGCACTGCTGACCCCCTCGCTGATTCCCGTGGCCATCGGGGTCGCGATTCTGTCCACTGCCCTGCCCTACACCCTGGAGATGGTCGCCCTCACACGGATGCCGGCCCGGACCTTCGGCACATTGATGAGCATCGAACCCGCGTTCGGTGCGCTGTCCGGCCTGTTGTTCCTCCATGAATACCTTTCCCTGTCACAGTGGATGGCAATCCTGTGCATCATTCTGGCGTCCATCGGCGCAACCATGACCATGGGGAGCACCGCCAAGCCCGCAGTTGCGGCGGATTGATACGAGATTTGACGAAGGTCTGGTATTTACCGCTCAATTAGGCCATGTTTAGGTCACGTAACTCAGTGTCAGACATGGACTTTTTCAGATAGGGATATCAGAACGCTTCAAGCAAAAGCGAATGCAGGCAGACCCGGGCACAAAGATTCGGAGCCTCAATAAGGACAGCAATGAAACGAATTTTGATACTGATCGCCGTGCTTGCAGTTGCGGGCTGCGCGGCGACCTCGAAAACCCAGATCAAACACGGCAAGAAAGGGCTGCATATCAACTGTTCCGGGCTGTCGTCCTCCTGGGACCAGTGCTACACCAGCGCTGCCAACTCGTGCGCACCCAAGGGTTACAAGGTGATTGCCAAGTCAGGGGATGCGGTCGAAGAACCCGGGGATTATCCGTTTGGCCTTAACCCGGCCGGCTATACCAGCCGCAGTATGATCGTCATCTGCAAGTAATCCTCCAACCCTGTTGGGCTTGCATAGCCCGATAGGCGCCTCGCCCGGGATGCTGCTAACGTTCGTCAGTCACTGACCGTTCAGCAAAGGGCGACATCCATGACCACCGCTATCAATAACAAGAAAATCGTATTGGTCGTCGGCGCAGGCGATGCCACCGGCGGCGCCATCGCCAAGCGTTTTGCCCGGGAAGGCTACGTCGCCTGCGTCACACGTCGCAGCGCAGACAAACTTCAGCCACTGGTAGATGCCATCACGATCAGCGGCGGCGAGGCTCATGGCTTTGCCTGCGATGCGCGCAAAGAAGAGGACGTGATTGCGCTCATCGAGCAGATCGAAACCGAGATCGGCCCCATCGAAGCGTTCGTCTTCAATATCGGCGCCAATGTGCCGTGCAGTATTCTCGAAGAAACCGCTCGCAAGTATTTCAAGATCTGGGAAATGGCCTGTTTCTCAGGGTTTCTCAATGCTCGCGAAGTGGCCAAGCGCATGGTCACCCGCCAACGGGGCACGATCCTGTTCACCGGGGCCACCGCCGGCTTGCGCGGTGCCGCAGGGTTTGCAGCCTTCGCTGGCGCCAAGCACGGGATTCGCGCCCTGGCCCAAAGCATGGCCCGCGAACTGGGGCCGATGAACATCCACGTCGCCCATGTGGTGGTCGATGGTGCCATCGACACCGACTTTATCCGCGACAGATTTCCGGAAAAATACGCGACCAAGGATCAGGACGGCATCCTCAATCCCGAGCACATCGCCGAAAACTATTGGTACTTACACAGCCAGCCACGGGACGCCTGGACGTTCGAGCTGGATCTGCGCCCCTGGAACGAACGCTGGTAAGCCTTCCCCTACGACAAAAAGAAGAGCACATCGACCATGAGCAAAACCGTGGAGTTCTTTTTCGACCTCGGCAGCCCCGCCACCTACCTGGCCTACACCCAACTGCCGAAAATCTGCGCGCAGACCGATAGTCAGCTGATCTACAAACCGATGCTACTGGGCGGCGTCTTCAAAGCCACCGGCAACGCCTCCCCGGTGACCATTCCGGCCAAGGGTCGCTACATGTTTCAGGATCTGGACCGCTATGCCAAGCGTTACGGTGTGCCGCTGAAGTTCAACCCGCACTTCCCCATCAATACCCTGATGTTGATGCGCGCGGTCACGGGTATGCAATTACGTCATCCCGAACGCTTTCAGGCGTTTATCGATTGCCTGTTTCACGCCCTGTGGGTGGAAGGGTGCAGCCTCGATGATCCCGCGACCGTTGCCGCCGTGCTGACGCAAAACGGTTTCGACCCGAACGAGGTGCTGTCGCTAGCAGCAGATGAGAACGTCAAAGCCGCCCTCAAGAAAAACACCGAGGAAGCGGTACAACGCGGTGTATTCGGCGCACCGAGCATGTTTGTCGGGGATCAGCTGTTCTTTGGCCAGGATCGGCTGGACTTCGTCCTTGAAGCCCTGCGTGCGCAATAGCCGGACATAACTCAGGCGCTGGAAACAGCGCCTGAATTCAAGCCGATCAAATAGCCGCGGTCCGGGTGTTCAACCACTCAAGGGCCGCGCCATCGAGCAACGGGCTCAGGCGCTCGCGCACTTCGGCATGGTAGCCGTTGAACCACTGCTTTTCGTCTTCGGTCAGCAACGACGGTTCCAGGCAGCGGGTGTCGATCGGGCACAGGGTCAGGGTTTCGAACTTCAGGAATTCACCGAACTCGCTCTTGCCCGCCTCGCGGTTCAACACCAGGTTCTCGATCCGCACGCCCCAGCGGCCCGGACGGTAGGTGCCCGGTTCTATGGAAGTGATCATCCCTGGCTGCATTGCAGTTTGCGGCGCGGCTGCCGCCTGATAGGCGATCACTTGCGGGCCTTCGTGAACGTTGAGGAAGTAGCCGACGCCGTGACCGGTGCCATGACCGTAGTCGACACTTTCGGCCCAGATCGGTGCGCGGGCAATGGCGTCCAGCAACGGCGACAGAATTCCCCGCGGGAACTGCGCGCGGGAGAGCGCAATCACGCCTTTGAGTACGCGAGTGCAATCGCGCTTCTGCTCGTCAGTCGGCGTCCCCACCGGCACCATCCGCGTAATGTCGGTAGTGCCGCCCAGGTATTGGCCGCCGGAGTCGATCAGCAACAGGCCGTCACCCTCGATGACCGCATGCTCTTCTTCGGTGGCGTGGTAATGCGGCATCGCACCGTTGGCGTTAAACGCAGCAATGGTGTTGAAGCTCAGCGACACATAATCCGGGCGCCGGGTGCGGGCCGCGGTCAGGTGTTCGTCGATGGTCAGTTCGGTGATGCGCTCACGCCCCCATGCTGCCTCCAGCCAGGCGAAGAATTCGCACAGCGCCGCGCCATCCTGCTCCATGGCCCGACGGATGTGCTCGGCATCGGCCAGGCTTTTTTGTGACTTGGCCAGAGTGGTCGGGTTCAGGCCTTCGACCAGTTTCACATCACTGTTCAAGTTATCCAGCAGACCCGCCGTGACCCGCGCCGGATCGACTTGCAGGCTCGCGCCGCTTGGTATGGCGCGCAAGGCGGCGGCCACTTCGCTGTAATCGCGCAGGGTCACGCCGTCCTGTTCAAGGATGGCACGCAGCTCGGCGCTGACTTTACTCAGGGCGACGAACAAGGTGGCCTGTTGCTGGCTAATGAGCGCAAAGGACACAAACACCGGGTTGAACGAAACATCGCCGCCGCGCAAGTTGAACAGCCAGGCGATGTCATCGAGGGTGGCAATGAAATGCCAGTCGGCACCGCGCTCTTTCAACACGTCACGCAGCTGGGCGAGTTTTTCGCCACGGCTGACGGTCGCCTGAGGCGGTAAGTGTTGATAAATCGGCTCGTTCGGCAAGCTTGGGCGATCACTCCAGACTTCGCTCAGCAAATCGATGTCCGTGCGCAGACGTGCGCCGCGTTCTTGGAGTTTGCTGCTCAGGGTACGCGCCGACGCCACGGCCATCACCGCGCCATCGACTGCAACGACACCGCCTTCAGGCGTTTGCTCGGCCAGCCAATCAAGGGGGCCGGGTTGACCCGGTTGCAGCTTGACCAGCTCGATACCGCTGCCCTTGAGTTCCTTGCTCGCTTGTTCCCAATAGCGGCTGTCGGCCCAGACGCCGGCGAAATCCGGCGTGACGATCAGCGTGCCGACCGAGCCATGGAAACCCGACAGCCACTGCCGCCCCTGCCAATAGCCCGGCAGGTATTCCGACAGGTGCGGGTCGGCCGACGGCACCAGCAGAGCATGAATGCCCTCCCGGCTCATCAGCTCGCGGGTTTGCGCCAGGCGCCGGGGTACCAATCCATTGATCGAAGGCTGCGTACTCATCGTGTCTCCTGCTAACCACTTCATCATTATTGTTGGGTGCCGATCAGAGTCGGCGCTTAAGGACCTGTCGCCCAGAATGCCGGAGCACTGGCGGTGGCCGTTTTGATCAGGTGCGCAGCCTGGTCGATATCTTGCTCGGTGGTGAAACGCCCCAGGCTCAGGCGAATGGTGCGACTGGCCGAGCGCGCGTCATGCCCCAGCGCCAGCAGCACATGAGATGGCGCATTACTGGCGGAGTTGCAGGCCGACGTCGCGGAAAACGCGATCGAGGTGCTCAACGCCGCGGAATTGAACTCGCCTTCGTTGAAGGTCAGGCTCAGGGTATGGGGAATGCGTTGGGTCGGACTGCCATTGACGCGAATACCGGAAATGCTCAGCAGCTGATCGAGCAAGCGTTCACGCAGGCGCACGATGGTGGCTTTTTCTTCATCGAACAAAGCGGCCGCCAAGGCGAAAGCGGCGCCCATGGCTGCGATCTGGTGCGTCGCCAGAGTACCGGAACGCAACCCGCCCTCATGGCCGCCACCGTGGATCTGCGCCTGCAGGCGCTGTTGCGCACGAGGCCCGACGTACAGCGCGCCGATGCCTTTGGGGCCATAGACCTTGTGCGCCGAGAATGACATCAAATCCACCGGCCATTGGGCCAGGTCGATCGCCACTTTGCCCACGCCCTGAGCCGCATCGACGTGAAACAACGCATCGCGATCACGCACCACCTGGCCGATGGCAGGGATATCGTTGACGGTGCCCAGTTCGTTGTTGACCAGCATCAGCGACACCAGAAAGGTGTCTTCGCGCATCGCCTCGCTGACTGCTTGCGGGGTAATCAGGCCTTCGGCATCGGGCACCAGATACGTCACGGCAATGCCGGCATCCTGCAATTGTTTGGCGGTGTCGAGAATTGCCTTGTGTTCAATCTGGCTGGTGATTATATGGCCGCCGGACACACCGCGGGCCTGGGTAACGCCCTTGAGTGCCAGGTTGTTGGATTCGGTGGCGCCGGAGGTCCAGACGATCTGCTCGGCCTGGGCGCCCACCAGTTCGGCGACCTGGCGCCGTGCGTGCTCGACCGATTGCCGGGCCTGTTGACCGAAGGCATGGGAGCTGGACGCTGGATTGCCGAAGTTACCCGTGAAGCCCAGACACTCAACCATCACCTTGATGACCCGCTCATCCACCGGCGTGGTGGCGGCGTAGTCGAAATACAACGGACGTTTATTCATAGAAGACTCGCAGAGCGTGTTCCGGGATCAGGAAGCTCGTCACTGGAAATATCAAAGCGCCGCCTTATGAGCGGTGCCGAATTTGCAGAACGATAGCAATACCTGATCGGAGGCCGTTAAAGAAGAACAACTTCATTTAAAAGTGCGTAGGAACGCTCCTGAAGTCGAGCTTAACAGGCATCGGGTAACCGGTTGAAGCAATGCGTCAGCTAAAACTTTCAAGCAACAACGGATACATGGAAGCCACCAGCAACAAGGCCATGCCCCAGTTGAACAGGCGTAGCCAGCGGCGATCGCGCAGCACATTGCGCAACAGCGTGCCACAACCAGCCCACACACCGACGCTCGGCAGGTTGATCAGAGCGAAGACCGCGGCAATCACAATCACATTGGTGAAATAGCCCTGCATTGGCGTGTAGGTGCTGATGGCACCGATGGCCATGATCCAGGCCTTGGGGTTGACCCATTGAAACGCCGCCGCGCCCAAATAGCTGATCGGCTTGCCCTCGCCCTGCTCACCCTCGACGACCGGCCCGGAATGCGCAATCTTCCAGGCCAGGTACAGCAAATACGCCGCGCCGAGATAACGCAACACGGTGTAAAGCAATGGATAGGTTTGAAACACAGTGCCCAGGCCGAAACCGACGGCCACCACCAACACGAAGAAGCCGCAGGTAATGCCCAGCATGTGAGGGATGGTGCGGCTAAAGCCGAAATTCACGCCCGAGGCCAGCAACATGGTGTTGTTCGGGCCGGGGGTGATCGAGGTGACAAGGGCGAACAGGGCAAAGCCCAGCAGCAGGTCGAGCGAGAGCATGGGGGGCAGTCCATCAGAGTCAGTCAGGTGTTGACCCTATCGCACGCCTTGAGGGAAACCCATGGACAGTTGCGTGAAAGTTCGAGCAGTACAGTTGTCGCTCAACTTTGGCGACCGTGCAGCTGTACTGTGCGCTCGGCGTTCATCTCGCCCTGCTTGTCAAAACTGATCGATTTGGTCGGCTGGCCGAGCAATTCGGCTTTCTTCGCGTGGTACTCCTCGAAGGACAAGCCCCGACGATTCAAGGCTTCCAGCGCCAGTTCCCGGGTTTCTTCAGCGGTGTAGGGGCGTAGTTCCGGTGAAACATGACTGGCGCATCCGGCGAGGACGGAAACGGCGAGCAACAGGAAAGTGGCGAGTAGAGTTTTCATTTCGAGCGTCCGGATAGCTGGGTTCGGGGCAATGAACACAGGCTACCGACGCGCCCCAACGGGCAGAAATCAATGCTCTCGATAGTGGGTATCGGGAATTGGTGAACTGGCAGTGAACAAGCGTCGCGCCACAGAGAACCTGTCGATCCAGGTTCTTACCGCTGATGCACCAAAATTACAGTGCAGCGTGTTGTCGTGACTGCGGCTACTCGTCGGGCACTCGGTTGTAGCGAAGGGGCTGACCTATAGTTATCCGACCGGAAAACGGCGAAGGAACACCTTAACTCCACAACAATAAAGGGAGAACCGTCATGAGCGTCAAACCTATTCCAGAGGGTTATCACAGCATCACCCCTTATCTGGGCATTCAGAAAGCTGCCGAAGCCATCGACTTCTACAAGAAAGCCTTTGGCGCCACCGAAGTCATGCGCCTGGCCATGCCCGACGGCGGCATCGGGCACGCCGAACTGCGTATCGGCGATAGCCCGATCATGCTGGGCACACCCTGTGACCAGGGGCCCTTGAGCAACCCGGACAAATCGCCGTCCGTGGGCCTGCATTTGTATGTGAACGATGTGGACAAGTCCTATAAACAGGCCATCGATGCCGGTGCCACGGTGGTGTCCGAGGTCAAGGATCAGTTTTATGGCGACCGCACGGGGACCTTGAAGGATCCCTATGGGCATGTGTGGTTTCTGGCCACGCGCAAGGAGGATCTGACGCAGGAACAGATCGAACAGCGGGCGAAGGAGATGTTCAAGCAGGGTTGATAGCTTCGGTATGTGATCAGCCCCCATCGCGAGCAGGCTCGCGATGGGGGCATCACATTCAACATCAATATTGGCCGTTCCCACACAGCGCAGAAACACGAAACATTTACTTTCATATCCTCTTTCGGGATTTCCGATGCTCATACGTCTTATTTAGATGCAGCCGGTCGCGTAGGCAAAAGCCACGACCGGGCCTTTCATGGACCTCAACGCTGGGAAGCCCGCAGCAGAGGTCCTCTCATCGAAACAAGACCTTTAATCATGTCGAAGAAATCCCGCTCAAAACTCTGGTTTCTGGTCCATAGCTGGCTGGCCCTGCCCATCTGGTTCTTTGTATTGATCGTCTGTGTGACCGGCACATTGGCGGTGGTCAGTCAGGAAATCGTCTGGCTGGCCAACCCGCAAATGCGCGCCAGCCCGCCTTCGGACGACGCGCCGCTGCTCAGCTATGACCAGATCATCGCCGCCATCAAAAAGGCCGAGCCGCAAACGCTGGTCGAAAGTATCAACCGTCCCGACGAGTCGCATTTCGCCCTGGACGTGAAGGTCAGCTACCCGGATGGACGCTCGGTGACGGTCTATGTGAACCCCTACAGCGGGGCGATTCAGGGCACCGCTCCACCCTTCAACTTCCAGGCCTTCACTCGCGCGCTGCATGGCTGGTGGCTGGTGCCATTCACCAACGGCTACAGCTGGGGCTGGTATCTGGTGTCGTTCCTCGGCTTGCCGATGCTGGCGTCGTTGGTGACGGGGCTTGTGGTCTACAAACGGTTCTGGAAAGGCTTCTTGCGACCGACCCTGCGCATTCGTCATGGCGCGCGGATTTTCTGGGGCGACTTTCACCGGCTCAGCGGCATCTGGTCGATCTGGTTCATTGCGGTGATTTCCGTCACCAGTACCTGGTTCATGATTGAAGCGATCCTGTCCGATAACCATATTTCGATTTCCACCGCGCCGGTCGCCCCCGTCGTCCCGCGTGAGAGCGTGCCGCTCACCGCCGATGGCGCACCAGCGCCGATGATCAGCCTGGAAAGCGCGATCCACGAGGCCAAGGAGCGCATTCCCGGCCTGGAAGACAGCTCAGTCAGCCTGCCCGCCAATGCCTATAGCCACCTTTCGGTGAGCGGACGCAGCTGGTACCCGTTGATCTACCAGAGCGCCGAGGTCAACCCTTACACCGGTGACATTTCCACCACGCGCCTGCTGTCGGATCGTTCGGGTCTGGAGCTGGTGACCGAATCCATGCGTCCGCTGCACACCGGCGATTTCGGCGGTATCTGGATCAAGCTGATCTGGTTCTTCTTCGGCCTGATCCTGAGCATGATGGTCCTCAGCGGCCTGTTGATCTGGACCAAACGCACCGCCCTGGCCACGGCCAATGCGCTCAAGCGCAGCAACAAGCGTCCACGGGCTGCGCTGACCGGTCAGCCGGCCATGAGCCGCGAAGCCACGGAGGGCAGCCGATGAGCCAGGTCGCAGCAGAAAAACCGCGCTCGCCGCTAAGCCGCTTCTGGCACACATGGCGTTTCCACATCAATGTGCTGCTGTTGCTGGTGCCGCTGGGGTTCATGCCCAAATACTTCGCCGACGCCGCGCTGTTTCGCGGTGACACCGGCCTGGGTGAGCGTGAGGTCGGTGAAGTTCAGGTCGGCCCCTGGAGCCTGCGCCTGGCCGAATTGCGCGACGCAGCCCCGGTATCCGATGGGCCGGCCGGCTACTTGAAGCTCTTCAATGCTGCGCTCTGCGACAGCTGTCGCGATCAGGTCAAGGCGACTTACCTGCGCATTGGCAAACCACGCAGCCTGCGCGCGGCCGGGGTGATTTTCTTCGGCACGCCCTACCACATGGGCACCGCGCTGCCGGTACCTGAAAAGACCAAAAACGACGCCGAGCTGTGGATCACCATGGAAGGCTGGGACGGTGCCATGCATCAAGCCTCCATTCCCCTGAGCCAGGCATCCCCGGCCACCGTCGCATGGCTGAACAGACAAGGAGGCAAACCATGATCAGCGCTTTTCGCCCCGTTTTACTGGTGCTCTGCGCCGCCTTCAGCGCCAGCGCCCTGGCCCACAACCCGATGTGCGAATGCAAGGCCATCGACGCCGAACAGATCCGTTGCACTGGCGGTTTTTCCGACGGCAGCGGCGCACCGGGCGTGACCCTGGATGTGATCGGCTACGACGAAACCATTCTGGTGCCAGGCAAGCTCGGCGCCGATTCGACCCTGACGTTCAAGAAGCCCGGCGCCGAATTCTACGTGCTGTTCGACGCCGGTCCCGGCCACGTGGTCGAGATCGACCAAGCCGACATCGAGGCGCCCTGAGCATGACCACGCCAACCACCCAAGTGGTGCGCCCGGCCGGAGCCGGCCATGAAACCCTCTATGTGTTGCTGTTGTGCCTGATGATCCTGGCGGTGGCCGGCTCGGTAGTCGCCTGGCGCGGCGAGTCCCGGGAAGTGAGCAGCGTCGGCAGCCATCAACTGGATGCCCGCCGCGACCTGAGCGCATCCGAGCAAGGTATTTACGCAGACCTACGGGTCACGCTGGATGAAATCCATCTGTTGCGCGAGGAACAACAAGCACTGCCCACCCCCACTACCCTCGCCGATGAAGGTTTCGCGCCGTTTGCCC
This sequence comes from Pseudomonas sp. Pseusp18, assembly GCF_059506005.1. NCBI lineage: Bacteria > Pseudomonadati > Pseudomonadota > Gammaproteobacteria > Pseudomonadales > Pseudomonadaceae > Pseudomonas > Pseudomonas sp. Pseusp18. The sequence continues at coordinate 1,815,424 of NZ_CP169240.1, read as the reverse complement.
AGGACGCCAGCTCCGTCAGCCGCGGCGGTCATGCCTGGCAGTTGCTGGACGCCAAGGCGTACTTCGGCCAGAGCCAGACACCCACCGTGGCCGGCTCGTTCCTGATGCGTTTGACTGCTGACGACGATGCGCCAGACGTCTGGCTCAACCGCTCCAAAGCCCTCGCGCCCCCAGCTGATCTGACTGACGCCGCACTCGAAAGCGCCGGCTGGCAGCAGATCGTCGCGCAATTCGATGCCGGGGTCACCCGCCAGCATCGGCACTGAACCCTCGCCCTCACCCGAGAGAAGACCGCTTTCCATGCCTAGTTCATCTCAACGTCGTTTTTTGCGCCTGCTGTTGGTCGGCCTGCTTGCCTGTTTGTTGACGCCGCTGGCCAGTGCCGACGAAGCCAAGCGCCTGCGCATCGGCATCACCCTGCACCCTTATTACAGCTACGTGGCCAATATTGTCGGCGACAAGGCCGAAGTGGTGCCGCTGATCCCGGCCGGTTTCAACCCGCACGCCTACGAGCCTCGCGCCGAAGACATCAAGCGCATCAGCGGGCTCGACGTGATCGTGCTCAACGGCGTGGGCCATGACGACTTCGCCGACCGCATGATCGCCGCCAGCGAAACCCCGAATATCAAAGTAATCGAAGCCAACGAAAACGTGCCCCTGCTGGCCGCCACCGGCGTCGCCGCTCGCGGTGCCGGCAAAGTGGTGAACCCGCACACATTCCTTTCGATCAGCGCCTCGATTGCCCAGGTCAACAACATCGCCCGTGAGTTGGGCAAGCTCGACCCGGCCAACGCCAAGACCTACACCCAGAATGCCCGCGCCTACGGTAAGCGCCTGCGGCAGATGCGCGCCGATGCCCTGGCCAAACTGACCCAGGCGCCGAACGCCGAGCTGCGCGTGGCCACGGTCCATGCCGCCTACGACTATCTGCTGCGCGAGTTCGGCCTGGAAGTCACCGCCGTGGTCGAGCCGGCCCACGGCATCGAACCCAGCCCCAGCCAACTGAAAAAGACCATCGATCAACTGCGGGAGCTGGACGTGAAAGTGATCTTCTCGGAGATGGATTTCCCCTCCACCTACGTCGAGACCATCCAGCGTGAGTCCGGGGTGAAGCTGTATCCGCTGTCGCACATTTCCTATGGCGAATACACCGCCGACAAGTACGAAAAGGAAATGACCGGCAACCTCAACACCGTGGTTCGGGCGATTCAGGAGTCAGGCGCATGACCGCTCAAGAAACCCTGACCGTACAAAGCGCCGGCCCGACGCTGGATTTCGCCGAAGTCAGCCTGACACTGGGGCGCACGACAATCCTCGACAACGTGACCTTTCAGGTCCGGCCCGGCAGCGTGCATGCCCTGGTCGGCCCCAACGGTGGCGGCAAGAGTTCGCTGATCAAGACCCTGCTCGGGCAGATGCCGCATCAGGGCCGTTTGAGCCTGCAATGGCCCGGCGAACCAGGGACGATCGGCTACGTGCCGCAAGCGCTGGAGTTTGATCGCGGTTTGCCAATGACCGTCGACGACTTCATGGCGGCCATGTGTCAGCGGCGCCCGGCATTTCTCGGCTTGAGCAAGCATTACGCCGCAGCGATTGGCGAAGCGCTGGAACGGGTCGGCATGCAGGACAAACGTAATCGGCGCATGGGCGCGCTGTCCGGTGGCGAGCGCCAGCGGGTTTTGTTGGCGCAAGGGCTGATTCCGGCGCCACAGTTGCTGGTGCTCGATGAACCGATGTCGGCGCTTGATGAGGCCGGTATCCAAGTATTCGAACGGCTGCTGGGCGATTGGCGCCAGAGCGGCATCACCGTGCTGTGGGTCGAGCATGATCTTGAAGCCGTCGCACGTCTGGCAGACCGAGTCACCGGACTCAATCGCCGGGTGTTGTTCGATGCCACGCCGAAACAGGCGCTGACCCCGGAGCGACTGCTGACCCTGTTCTCGACCCATCCCCGGAGCGCTGCCTGATGAGTTACGAAGCCTTTCGTTTGATGGTCCAGGGTTGGGCCTCGTCGGGTTACCTGCCGGAAGCGCTGGCCTATGGATTTGTGGTCAACGCCCTGCTCGCCGGATTGCTGATCGGCCCGGTGCTGGGCGGCTTGGGCACGCTGGTGGTGGTCAAGCGTTTCGCGTTTTTTTCCGAAGCGGTGGGTCACGCGGCGTTGACTGGCGTGGCCATCGGCATTCTGCTCGGCGAACCTTACACCGGGCCTTATGGCAGCCTGTTCGGTTACTGCCTGCTGTTCGGGATCTTGCTGAACTACCTGCGCAACCGCACGGGTCTGGCACCGGATACGTTGATCGGCGTGTTTCTGTCGGTATCGTTGGCGCTGGGCGCGAGCCTGCTGTTGATTCTGGCGGGCAAGATCAACGTACACATTCTGGAAAACGTGCTGTTCGGCTCGGTACTGACGGTCAACGGCAACGACCTGCTGGTATTGGCCATCGTCGGTTCACTGGTCATGGCACTGGCCCTGCCGCTGTACAACCGCATCATGCTCGCCAGTTTCAACCCGCAACTGGCGGCGGTACGCGGTGTGGCGGTGAAAACCCTGGACTACCTGTTCGTGATCCTGGTGACGCTGATCACGGTGGCAGCGGTGAAAGTCATCGGCGCGATTCTGGTCGGCGCCCTGCTGGTGATTCCAGCGGCGGCCGCGCGGTTGCTCAGCCAGTCGTTGAAGGGTTTTTTCTGGTGTTCGGTGCTGATTGCCACGGTGAGCACCTTGTGCGGAATTCTCGCGCCGATTGTCTTTGACCTGCCCATCCCGTCCGGTGCCGCGATCATTCTGGTGGCCGGTATCGCCTTCGCTCTGGCCGCGATCGCTCGCGGCATCGTCCCAAGTCTGAAAGGGAACCTCGGATAAATGTGTTTTTCTCTGCGTCAACTGACCCTGGCATTGACCTTCACATTGCCCCTGTGCGGTCTGGCCAATACTTGCGCTGCGGCGGACAGCGCCAAACCGCTGCACGTGCTGGCGTCCTTGCCGATCACCTATGGTCTGGGCGAAGTGTTGCTCAAAGGCACCGAAATCAAACTGGAACGGGCCGCTCCAGACAATCTGCCCGGCAGCCGACAGACCGCCTATTTCACCGGTCGTGGCGCTCCGGCGCTGGCCAAGCTGGCGACCGACGCCGATGCCGTGATTGGTCTGCGTTCCCTGTGGGCGGATGATCCGCTGTACCCGATATCCCGGCGCAGCAATATTCGTATCGTCGAAGTCGACGCCGCCCGCCCGGTGGACGGCGCCCTTCCCGGCATCGCCGTGCAGCCCGGCAGCAAGGTCGACGGTTTGAACAGCCAGCCGTGGCTTTCCAGCAACAACATGGGGCGCATGGCAGACGTGATGGCGGCGGACCTGGTGCGCCTGGCGCCGGCGGCCAAACCGACCATCGAGGCCAATCTGGCAGCGCTCAAGCAGCGCCTGCTCAAGCTCAGTGCCGACAGCGAAGCGCGGCTGGCCAGTGCCGATAACCTGAGCGTGATGAGCCTGAGCGATCATTTCGGCTACCTGATCGGCGGCCTCAACCTGGAGCTGATCGGCCTCGATGCACGGCCGGATGCCGAGTGGACACCTGAAGCGTTGAAGCAGTTGAGTGTGACGCTCAAGGACCATGACGTGGCGGTGGTGTTGCATCATCGGCAGCCTTCGGAGGCGGTGAAAGCGGCGATCTCGCAGGCAGGCAGTCGGTTGGTGGTGTTGAGTGTCGATGCGGCGGATCCAGTGGCCGAGTTGGAGGAGAATGTGGATTTGGTGATCACCGAGTTGAGCGGTAAACCTGCCACCTAAGATCAAAAGATCGCAGCCTTCGGCAGCTCCTACAGAATTTGTGTCCAGCCGATGTTTCACGGTTGTACGCGATTCCCATGTAGGAGCTGCCGAAGGCTGCGATCTTTTGATGTTAAAAAACCCGCTGACTGTCACCAGTTCAGCGGGTTTCTTTTTGCGTGACTCAGTGAGCCACGGCCGCCTGCTCTTCCATTTTCTGACGCAGGCTCAATGGACGCATGTCGGTCCAGACCTCTTCGATGTAGGCCAGGCATTCCTTTTTCAGGCCGCTCTTGCCCACGGTGCGCCAGCCTTGTGGCACGGCTTTGTAGTCGGGCCAGATCGAGTATTGCTCTTCGTGGTTGACCACGACCTGAAAGAGGATGTCCTCGCGGTCGAATACTGACGTCATGCTGTCTCTCCATCGCTATAGGGTGAGCTGCGCGACGTGCGCAGCCGTTATGTAGAAAGAACGTTAAAGGCGCTGAAAAATTTAGAGGCTGGCGATGGCTGCGGCCATGGCCCGGCCGAAAATCTCAGCCACCCGATCGATTTCCGCGGCGGTGATCACCAGTGGCGGCAGGAAACGCACGACACCGCCGTGACGCCCGCCCAGTTCGAGGATCAATCCGCGCTTGAGGCATTCACGCTGCACCAGCGGCGCCAGACGACCGAAGATCGGTGGATGGCCTTGAGCGTCCAGTGCGCCAGTCGGGTCGACCAGTTCGACGCCCAGCATCAAGCCACGTCCGCGAATGTCGCCCAGCTGCGGGAAGTCCCGCTGCAGGATGTGCAGGTGTTCGCTCAAGCGCTCGCCCATGGTGGCGGCGTGCTCGCAAACCTTGTGTTCGGTCAGGTAGCGCATCACCGCAGAGCCTGCGGCCATGGCCATCTGATTGCCGCGGAAGGTTCCGGCATGGGCGCCCGGCAGCCAGGTGTCGAGCCAGTCGCGATAGACCACCACCGCCAGCGGCAGGCTGCCGCCGATGGCCTTGGACATCACCACCACGTCCGGAATGATTCCGGCGTGCTCGAAGGCGAACATCTTGCCGGTGCGGGCAAAGCCGCTCTGAATCTCATCGACGATCAGCGCCACGCCGGCCTGCTCGGTGATGCGCCGCAAACCGCGCAGCCAGTCGAGATCGGCCGGAATCACCCCGCCCTCGCCCTGCACCACTTCGACGATCACCGCAGCCGGCAATTGCACGCCAGCCTCTGGATCGTTCAGCAGGTTCTCCAGGTAATTCAGGTTGACCTGCACTCCCTGCACGCCACCGAGCCCGAACGGGCAACGGTAATCGTAGGGATACGGCATGAACTGCACGCCATTGCCGAGCAAGGCACCCAACGGCTTTTTCGGTCCCAGACTGCCCATCAGGCTCAATGCGCCCTGACTCATGCCGTGGTAACCGCCCTGGAACGACAAGACGGTGCTGCGCCCGGTGGCGGTGCGCACCAGCTTCAGCGCGGCTTCCACGGCATCGGTGCCGGTGGGGCCACAGAACTGAATCTTCGCTTCAGCGGCCAATGCCGGCGGCAGCAGGCCGAACAGGTCCTGGACAAACCGGTCCTTGACCGGCGTGGTCAGGTCGAGGGTGTGCAGCGGCAGTTCATCGCTCAGCACTTGCTGGATCGCTTCGATCACCACCGGATGGTTGTGCCCCAGGGCCAGGGTTCCGGCACCGGCCAGGCAATCGATGAAACAGCGGCCTTCGACGTCTTCGACATAAATGCCCTTGGCACGCTTGAGTGCCAGGGGTATGCGTCGCGGGTAGCTGCGGGCGTTCGATTCCTGTTGGCTCTGACGGGCCAACAGCGGCGATTCGTTGAACTGATAAAGCGTCTCGGCAGGCGTCGGGACAATCCTGGCCGGCTGATCTTCGATAAGGCTGGTAGCGACTGACATCTCTCGACCCCTGTTGATAGTGACCAAAACTGCACACCGGGCAGGTGCGCATTCCGTTCACCGGGCGCACTTGCAGGTTTTCCTGTTCTGGAAACGCACCAAGGGCTCGAGGATTTAGACCCTCGATCAGCTTTCTATGACGGTGGCGGCAGCGCCTTGTGCATGGGAATGGCGTGGAGCCCCGCCACCGTGAAAGCTTCGGCGCAAACCCGGTAACCCAAGTGGAGATAAAACGCTTCGCCGGTGCGCGTGCTGTTGAGACGTGCCTGGGGCAAACCCTGAGTGATCAACCACGTCTCCAGATCATGCACCAGCGCTTGTCCGGCGCCGCGTCGAAACCATTCCGGCTGCACGTAACAAAACGCAACCTTGCCGCTGATCGCCGCCATGGCGACGCCGACCGGTTTGTCTTGCAACAGAGCGATGTTCAGGTACAACCGCGGGTCGTTCAGCCAGGGCTGCACGTGTTCGATGGTTTTGTTGTGGGTCCAGGTGGCGACCGTTCGTGGATCATTGCGGTGGTCGAGCGCGCAGCCGACGCGAATGGAGCGCTCGACGATCCGGCTGATGATGCCGGCGTCGGCAGACGTTGCCTTGCAGATGTGTATCGATGCAGTCATGGCGCTGTTACCTCAATCCATTGAGTCAAAGCTGCCGAGGACGATAACGCCGTGAGGACCGGGAGGCCAACGGAGAGACGTTACATTTGGTGTGCGACGACATAGACACCCTGTGGGAGCGGTGTCTGTTAGACAGGTTGCAACGGCATCGTCAATTCAACCCGCAACCCATCCGCCCGGCTGTCGAAATGCAGGGTGCAACCGCAGCGCTGGACGATGGCCTGGACAATCGCCAGGCCGAGGCCGCAACCGGTGCTCTGGCCGTTACGCCAGAAGCGTTGGGTCAGGTATTGCAAGTCGTCTTCGGCAATTCCCGGGCCGTGGTCGCGAACCAAAAAGTGCACACGATTGCCATTGGTTTCCAGGCTCAGCTCCACCGCCCTATCGCCCGGCGTATGGCGCAGGGCGTTGTCGAGCAAGTTGCGCAATGCAGCAATCGACAGCACTGCGGGCATTTGCAGCGGCGCATCGGAGAATCTGGCCGGCACCTGAAACTTGATCCGCTGACGATCGCCGCTGGCGGCATCCTGAATCGCCAGTTTCGCCACCTGCTCAGCGCTGCACTGCACGCCATCATCGAACGACAAGCTGCCCTCGACACGCGCCAGCAGCAGCAATTGTTCAAGGGTACGGTGCAGGCGGTCGGCGCCCTCTTCAGCCCGGGCCAGGGACTGATCCCGCGCGGCACCGTCGGTCATGCGCGCCACTTGCAAGTGGGTTTTGATCGCAGTCAGCGGGCTACGCAATTCGTGCGCAGCATCACCGGTCAGGCGCCGCTCGCGCTCGATGGTCTTGCCGATGCGCTGGAACAACTGATTCTGGGTTTCCAGCAGCGGTTGCAATTCGCTGGGCAACGGCTGGATCTGCAATGGCTCCAGAGAATCGGCGCTACGCCGCATCAACGCATCGCGCATACGATTGAGCGGTGCCAGCCCCTGACCGATGCCGAGCCACAACAGGCACAGGCAGCCAAGCAGCGCCACGCCGACCGGCACCGAGGCCGCCAGCAGAATGGACATGTTCAGCGCTTCACGCTCGATCTGCCGGTCGGCGGTGGTGATGCGCACATCGCCCCGCGCCAGGGTGAAACTGCGCCATGGCGCGCCGTCGATAATCTGATCGTGGAAACCCATTTTCTCGGCTTCCAGCGCTTGCTCGGGGTTGCTGTGGCTGCGGGCCAGAATCTCGCCGCGCAACGAGCTGACCTGACAGGCCATGCCGCCGGGGATATTCAGTTGTTCAGCGCTGAAATGGGTACCCTCGCCCTTGCTCGGCAATGCCGGCAGTTGCTCCAGTAACCCGGCGACCATCCGCGCCGAGGCAACCAGCCGCTGGTCGAGGGAAAACATCATCTGGTTGCGCAGATCGCTGAGCATCCAGGCGGCGGCCAGGGCCCAGATCAGCGCAAATGCGGCGCCGAGGGTCAGGCTCAGACGCAAACGCAGGCTCATCACTTCGATTCTTCTCCGCCATCGGCCGGCCCCAGGCGATAGCCCAGGCCACGCACTGTCTCGACAATGCCATTGCCGAGTTTACGCCGCAGGTGATGGATATGGACGTTAAGGGCGTTGCTTTCCAGCTCATCGTTGAAACCGTAGACGCTGTCTTTCAGTTGCTCGGTTGAGAGTACGCGACCACGGTTGTGCAGCAAGGCTTGCAACAGCGATTGCTCGCGACGGGAAAGATCCACGGGCTGGCCGCCCAGCATGGTTTCGCGGCTGCTCGGATCGTAGGTCAAACGACCGTGCTCGATCAGGTTGACGCTGCGCCCCGCCACTCGTCGCAGCAAGGTGTGCAGGCGCGCTGCCAGTTCGCGCAGGTCAAAAGGCTTGAGCAAGTAATCGTCGGCCCCGGCCTGCAAACCGTCGACGCGATCGGTGACCGAATCCCGCGCCGTGAGAATCAACACCGGAATCTCCAGGCCACTGTGACGCAACTGCTGTAACAACTTCAGGCCATCCTCATCGGGAAGGCCAAGGTCGAGCACCATGACATCGAACTCAGCCACCTTGAGCATCGCCCGGGCAGCCGACGCGGTGGCGACGTGCTCGACGGTCAGGCCTTGCGCGGTCAGGCCGGCAACAATACCGCTGGCGATCAGCTCATCGTCTTCGCAAACCAGTACATGCATGGGAGCCCCCAGGACAAAAAAGCGAGTGAAGCAGCTGAGGATTAAGCCGCAATTATGGCAAGGCTCGCCGCTGACGAGAAGCAGCGCTTCCCACACAGGCGTCGCGACCGCTAATCGACGAAGTTGAAAGTGAAGTTCGCTGTTAATGCATGGCGGACGCCTGCGAGCATGTCGTTTCAAACCGAAACACATTCCATCCTGAAAACATGACAACAGCGTAAAACATCACGCTACCCTAGCACGGCTCCACTCCAGGCCAATAATTACCTGGAAGAAAGTCATTTAAGACCCGAACCATAATTAATTATCTGAAAGGAATCAGATCATGCCGACACTTAAAAATATCGTGACCGTCGATTGGCGTTCAGGAAAAGACAAGATCTACTTCATCTTCAAAGACACCGATACTTATTCCCGCTTTGATATTCCCGATAACAAGGTCTCTGATGGATACCCCTGGCCGATTAAAGGAAACTGGGGGACGCTGGAAAACCACATGCAAAACCTGCGGTTTGGATTTACGACCACGGGCATAACGCTTGATCGTCCCATGGACTTTTCTGACCTCGATATCCTTTGGCTTTTCTATTACGAGCGCACTACGCCGATGGTCTGCGCCTACAATCAGGATACCGATGCGGTGATGCAGACCCGCAAGGTTGAAGACACTAAATGGAAGCTGCTGTTGCCTTATTTCGACCGAATCATTACCGGCACATGGTGGCAGGTAAATCGCAGTTCATTATTTCGATTTATCTTGAACGACGGAAACTCTCTTTATCTGGACTGGGATGAGGTCCCCCAAAATCCGCAAATCGATTATGCCGACGACAAATATGACGACAACCTCTTTAACACGGTGGTGGCGCCCATCCAAACGATTAGACTCGAAGCCATCACAGAGACCACTTGGCCAGGCCTGACCGCCTACAAAGACAGAATTATCACCGGGGTGCAGAAAGATCGCACGTTTGCCGACAACTATTACTATATTTTTCTGACTGACAATCAATACCTGACATACAACATCCCGAAAAACCGTCTGGAGTCTGGTCCGCACTCGGTGAACAACGAGTCCTGGCCAGGGCTGTTGCGCAACTGAGGATTGAAGCTGATGACTGTCCATGAGCGACTTCGTAGACAGCCCGGCGGCGGTTAATCATCGGTTAATCGCCGCCACCCATTGTGCACCTCACTTGCACAGGGATAAGGCTTACCCATGCGTCGACTGTTTCTATTTTTCGTTCTCTTGATCTCGGGTGTAGCCCAGGCAGGGACTAATCCGTTCGAAACCAAACCTGATTTTCTGCCGGTGGAAAAGGCATTCGTCTTCACCTCCGAACGTCTTGATTCAGGTGAAACACAGCTCTATTGGCAGATTACCGACGGTTATTACCTCTATCAGAAGCGTCTGAAATTCGATGGCTTGCCTGGGGAGCAGCATCCTGTATTACCCGAAGGCGAAGTACACAGTGACGAGTTCTTCGGAGAACAACCGGTTTATCGTCAAGGTCTGGAGCTGAAGATTCCGGCCGGTGCCACCGGTCAGATCAAGGTAGGTTTCCAGGGTTGTGCCGATGCCGGCTTGTGTTATCCACCACAGACTCAGGTCGTGGACCTGGGCGGCAACGTTGCCACTGCTGTGGTCAACGAAGCACCGGATCAAGCCCTGGCCAGTGACCTGCAACAACGGGCGCTGGGCTGGAGCTTGCTGGTGTTCTTTGGCCTGGGCCTGTTGCTGGCCTTCACCCCTTGCTCGTTGCCGATGCTGCCGATTCTGGCAGGGTTAATCGTTGGCAGTGGCGCCACGCCCAAACGCGGTTTTGCCCTGGCCGGCAGTTATGTGATCAGCATGGCACTGGTGTATGCGGCGATGGGCGTTCTGGCTGCATCGCTCGGGGCGAACCTTCAAGCGCTGCTGCAGAATCCATGGCTGTTGGGCAGCTTTGCGGCGGTGTTCGTGCTGCTGGCCTTGCCGATGTTCGGTTTTTTTGAACTGCAATTGCCGGTGGCCATACGGGATCGGCTGGAACATGTTTCACGCAGCCAGCGCGGTGGCAACCTGATGGGCGCCGGTGTGCTGGGGGCCTTGTCCGGTCTGTTGGTGGGACCGTGCATGACTGCCCCATTGGCCGGCGCCCTGCTCTATATCGCCCAGAGCGGCAATGCGCTGCACGGCGGGTTGATTCTGTTCGCCCTGGGCATCGGCATCGGTGTGCCGCTGTTGCTGCTGGTGACCGTCGGCAATCGCTTCCTGCCTAAACCTGGCGCCTGGATGAACCTGCTCAAGGGTGTGTTCGGTTTCCTGTTTCTCGCCACGGCTTTGCTGATGCTGCGTCCGGTGCTGGATGAATCGCTGTGGCTCGGTTTGTGCGGTGGTTTGCTGCTGATCGCCGCCTACAGCGCCTGGAAGCAGTCCCAGGGGTTTGGCCGCGTTGCCCACCTGTTCGGCGCCAGTTCGCTGCTGTTGGGTTTATGGGGCAGCCTGCTGGTGGTCGGTGCGGCGGGCGGCAGCGACGATCCGTATCAGCCGTTGCAGGTGTACAGCGCCGGCCGTACCGGCGTTGTCGCGCCGAGCGCTCATGATGCATTCACTACGATCAAGGAGCCCGCCGCCCTGCAACGCGAACTCGACGCCGCCAAGGCCCAGGGCCAATGGGTGCTGCTGGACTACTACGCCGACTGGTGTGTGTCGTGCAAAGTCATGGAAAAACAGGTCTTCGGCAAACCCCAGGTACTGGATGCGCTGAGCGATGTGCGCTTGCTACGGCTGGACGTCACCGCCGACAATGCCGCCAGCCGCGAACTGCTCGGCCGTTATAAAGTGCCGGGGCCGCCGAGCCTGTTGTGGATCGGCACCGACGGCGAAGAGCGTCGCAGCCAGCGCATCACCGGCGAGGTCGATGCCGGCACTTTCCTGCAACGCTGGACCACCACCCGAGACGCTCGTTAATGCTGACCTTTACCCTCGGCACCTTTGCCATCGCGCTTAATCACCTGCTGCTGATCAGTGCCCTGGCGCTGGCGACCTTTGTCGGCTGGCGGGTGGCCAAGCGTGGCGGCGAGAACCCGGAATCGGTGCTGTTCAGCCTGTTCCTGCTGGGCATGCTGGCGGCCCGGGTCGGCTTCGTGATTGCCTACTGGGCACATTATCGCAACGACCCGTGGCAGATCATCGACCTGCGCGATGGTGGTTTTCTCGCCTGGCCAGGGGTGGTCGTGCTCTTGCTGGCGGCGTTGTACCGCGGCTGGCGTCAACCGGGCCTGCGTCGGCCGTTGGGCTTTGGCGTGGCCAGCGGCCTGGTGTTCTGGCTGCTGGCGAGTTTCTCCCTGAGTATTTACGAACAAGGCACGCGCCTGCCGCAGATCACCCTGCGCAATGCCGCTGGCCAGACCCTACAACTCAGCGACTACCAGGGCGGCCCGTTGGTCATCAACCTCTGGGCCACCTGGTGCCCGCCCTGCCGTCGGGAAATGCCGGTGCTGGAAAACGCCCAGCAACAGCGCCCGGACCTGACCTTCCTGTTCGTCAACCAGAGCGAAAGCATGCAGAGCGTCGCCACCTTCCTCGAAACCCAGGGCCTGAGCCTGACCAACGTGCTGTTCGATGGCAGCGGTCGATTGAGCCAGGCCGTGGGTTCCATGGCATTGCCGACTACGCTGTTCTATAGCCCCGACGGGTATCTGTTGGGCAGTCACCTGGGTGAGATGTCGGAAGCCAGCCTGGCCCGCGCCCTGGAACACTTTGACACCCCGAACCCGGCCACCCCGGCCACGCCTTCAAGGAAATTGCCATGCTCCGCCTCCGCCACCTGCTGACACTGACCCTGGGTGCCGCCCTGCTGCACCTGCCGTCGGTACAGGCCGAAGAACTGCCTGAAGCGATCAAGAAGATCGAAGCCAAGGGCGCCAAAATCGTCGGCACCTTCGACGCGCCCGACGGCCTGCGCGGTTATGCGGCGCAGTACCAGAACCGCGGCATGACGCTATACCTGACCCCGGACGGCAAACATGTGCTGCTCGGCAATCTGTACGACGCCGACGGCAATGACCTCAGCAGCGCACCGTTGCAGAAACTGGTCTACGCGCCGATGGCCAAGGAAGTCTGGGGCAAGATGGAAGCAAGCAGCTGGATCGGTGACGGCAATAAGGACGCACCACGGGTCGTCTACCTGTTCAGCGACCCGAACTGCCCGTACTGCAACATGTTCTGGGAACAGGCACGGCCGTGGGTCCAGGCCGGCAAGGTGCAGCTGCGGCACATCATGGTCGGCATCATTCGCGAAGACAGCCCCGGCAAATCCGCCGCACTGCTGGCCGCCAAGGACCCGCAGAAAGCCCTGGAAGAACACGAGAAATCCGGCAAGGGCAGCTCGCTCAAGGCCTTGAAGGACGTACCACCGGCGGTTCAGGCGAAACTGGCAGCGAACATGAAGTTGATGGAAGACCTGGAGTTGGCCGCCACCCCGGCGATTTTCTACATGGATGAAAAGGGCCAGTTGCAACAACAGCAAGGCGCGCCGTCGCCGGACAAGTTGCTGAAGATTCTCGGGCCTAAATAAGATCAAAAGATCGCAGCCTTCGGCAGTTCCTACATGAGACCGGTGTAGGAGCTGCCGAAGGCTGCGATCTTTTTTATCAAGCGCTACACGGATTTCTGCCAGCCAGAAACTTCAGCAGGGCCTCAGTGACGAACTCGGGGTTCTCCAGACTGGAAATATGCCCCGCCTCCGGCACCAGCACATACGGGCAACCGATCAACTCGGCCATCTCTTGGGTTTCCGATGGCGGCCGAGGTTTGTCCTGGTCGCCGCACATCAACAGCGTGGTTTCAGGGTTCAGCTGAGCCAGGCGCGGCAACAAATCATCACGACTAAACGTAATTCGCCCCATCGGCACGACGCTTTCACGCAGCCGGTTGACTGGCAACGCAGCCAGCCTGGCGCGGAAATCCTGATACAGCGCCGACTGCGGATCGATGCCCGGGCGGAAGAAGATCGGCACAATAATGTCGAGCAGTTGCGGCGCGATCTCACCGCTGTCTTCGATCTGTTTGAACAGCGAGAAGTAATACTGACGAGTCGGCTCCGGTTCGACACCAACGTAAGTATCCATCAGCACCAGCCCGTTGAGCCGCTGCGGCGCCGACAGTGCCAGGCGAACGCCCCACATGCCACCGACCGAAAGACCGACCAGCGTGACGCGATCGATGTCCAGATGATCGAGCAATGCCAGTGCCTGACGCGCCACGTCATCCAGCGACGTCATGCCCTCGGGCATCCGCCCGGACTCGCCATGGCCCCAGAGGTCCAGGGCAATGACCCGATAGTACTGCGACAGCGCCGCAATCTGCGGTGCCCACATGGCCTGGTCCCACAGGTAGCTCCCGGCCAGCAATACCGCCGGGCCCGTGCCTTGATCTATGTAGTGAAGCGCTTGTCCATCAACCGTTACGAAGGGCATCGACTGTCTCCCTGGTGACATAGGATCCATTTAAAAGAGCACGGGAAGACTGAGCCGCATGGGATCGACAGTCAACCCGGGTTGAAGATCAAAAGATCGCAGGCTTCGCCAGCTCCTACAGGGCTCGGCGTATACCCACACGAACCAAATAGGCCCGGCGTACACCTGTAGGAGCTGCCGCAGGCTGCGATCTTTTGACTTTAAAGGCCCTCCAGCTCCGCCATCAGGTCATTCAACCGATCCACCTTCTCCTCGGTGATGTCGCTCACCGCCAACCCGTCGATGTACTCGGCCAACTCCGCCACCGTGCTGCACTCGAACATCGCCCTTAGCGGCACGTTGCGTTGCAGGGCTTTTTGTACCCGCGAGGCGATCTGCGTGGCCAACAGCGAATGCCCGCCCAGTTCGAAGAAATTGTCACGCACACCGACCTTCTCGACCTTCAACACCTCGGCCCAGATATCCGCCAGGGTCTGCTCCAGCTCATTTCCCGGCGCCTGATAGTCCTGGCTCTGCAACTGGCCGATCTCCAGTGCCGGCAAGGCCTTGCGATCGAGTTTGCCGTTGGCGTTGAGCGGCAGCTTGTCGAGCCACAACCAGTGCAGCGGCACCATGTATTCCGGCAACTCGGCACGCAGGCGCTGCTTGATCCGCTCCAGTCGTTCGTTCGGATTGAGCGCCGAATCCGCTGCCACCAAATAGCCGACCAGATGCTTGCCGTTGACGCCCTCCTGCACCCCGACCGCCGCATCGCGGACTTCCGGCTGTTCATGCAGACGCGCTTCGATTTCACCCAGTTCTATGCGGTAACCGCGAATCTTCACCTGATGGTCGATACGTCCGACGTATTCCAGCACACCGTCACTGCGACGTCGGGCCAGGTCACCCGTGCGATACAAACGATCGCCCGGTGCGCCGAACGGGTTCGGCACAAACACCTGCGCGGTGCGCAACGGATCGCTCACATAACCGCGCCCCACCCCGGTGCCGGCCACGCACAACTCACCCACCGCCCCCAACGGCACCAGCTCCAGCGCGCCATCGAGCAGGTACAAACGGTTGTTGTCGGTCGGCGTACCAATCGGCAGATAACTGCCACGCGTCGAGGCCATGTCGACCCGGAAGAACGCCACATCGTCCGAGCATTCCGCCGGGCCATAAGCGTTCACCAGCCCCATCTGCGGGTAACGCAGCAACCATTGATGCGCCAGTTCCGGCGGCATCGCTTCACCGGTCGGCAACATCCAGCGCAGGCCATCGAGGCTCATGCAGTCCTGGGCGAGCATGCCTTGAATCAGCGACGGCACGCTTTCCAGCACGCTAATGCCCTGGCTCTGGACGTGAGCCAGCAAGCCTTGCGGATCATGGGCGATGCTGTTCGGCACGATGTCCACCCGAGCGCCGAACAACGGCGCCGCGAGGAACTGCCAGACCGAAATGTCGAAGCTTTGCGAGGCAGTCTGGGCGATCACATCGGCGTCACTCAGTTTCAGGTACGGCACCTTGCTCAACTGGTTATTGAGCATGCCGCGCTGCTCGACCATCACGCCCTTCGGCAGGCCGGTGGAGCCTGAGGTGTAAATCACGTAGGCGAGGTTGTCCGGACCGCTGTAAATACCCGGATTGGCCACCGAAACATCACTCGCCTGCACGTCTTCCCAGACCAGCAATCGAGGCCGGTTGGCACATCCGAATTCCTCCAGCAACACAACGGCTTGGTCACGGCACGCCTGAGTGCAGACCAGCAACGGCGTGCGGCTCAGGTCGATGATCCGGCTCAGACGCTGACTTGGCAGACCAGGGTCCAGCGGCAGGTAACCGGCACCGGCCTTGAAGCTGCCGACGATCATGCCCAGCAGATCGAGATTACGCTCGGCGAGCAGCGCCACCGGTTGATCGAGGCCGACGCCTGCAGCGATCAAGGCATGGCCGAGACGGTTGCTGCGCTGGTTCAGCTCAACATAGCTGTGTTGCTGATCGAGGCAACTGGCGGCGATCCGCTGCGGATGCCGGGCAACCTGCGCTTCGAACAATGAGACATAGCTCTGCTCCAGCGGATAGTCGTGTTCGCTCTGATTGCAGCCGTGGATCAGGAAGTCCTGTTCCTCTGCGCCCAACAGCGGCAGATCAGCCATGTCACCATGGAATCCTTCGACCAGCGCCAGCAACAGGCGCTTGAACTCACCGAGCATGCGCTCGACCGTGGATTCGTCGAAATAACGCTGGTCGTAGGAGAGGTGCAAACCCAGGTCATCCCCCGGATAGCAGACCGCCGTCAACGGAAAGTTGGTGTGGGTGCGGCCCGAATCCGAAGTGGCGTTGAGGCTCTGCGCACGGTCCAGCACCGAGACTTCCACCGGGGCGTTTTCGAACACGAACAGGCTGTCGAACAGCGGCTGGCCCTTCGGCAGTTCGCTGTTTTCCTGGATGCTCACCAGCGGCAGGTATTCGTACTCACGCAGTTGCATATTGCTGTCGAGCAGACCGCTGAGCCACTGACGAACGCTGCAACGCTGATCGTCCTCGGGCATTTTCACCCGCAGGGCGATGCTGTTGATGAACAGGCCGACCGTGCGTTGCATCTCTGGCATCTCCACCGGACGCCCGGCCACCGTGACACCGAACAGCACATCGCGATCGCCACTCAGGCGGCGCAATACCAACGCCCACGCCGCTTGGGCAAAGGTGTTGATAGTCAGCTGATGGGCCTGGGCCAGTTCGCGCAGTTGCGCGCCATCCCGGGCATCGAGCCTTGTGTAGCGGTCGCCGACGATCATGCCGCCGCTGTCGCCGGCATGTTCACGCAGGAACGGCCGGTCGCTCGGAATCGGCGTGGTGCGCTCGAAACCTTGCAGGTTCCGCCGCCACCACTGCCGCGCTTCAGCCAGGCTCTGGCGTTGCAGCCAGCCGATGTAATCGCGATAACGCGGCGGCATGGCCAGTTGCGCTTCGCGGCCTTCGCCGAGGGCGGTGTAGATTTCAAAGAAGTCGTTCATCAGCAGCGAACGGCACCAGGCATCGATGAGGATGTGGTGGTTGCTCATCATGAACCAGTAGCGAGCCGCGCCCACGCGGATCAAGCGCAGGTGGAACGGCGCCTGATTGAGCAGATCGAACCCGGCCTCGCGCTCGCTTTTCAGCAGCGCCTGCAGCTTCGGCTCTTGCTCGGCTTCGGCCACCGCGCTCCAGTCCAGATACTCGATCGGCGTGCTGCCCGGTTTATGGATCACTTGCAGCATGTCTTCGCCGACGTTCCAGCAGAACGACGCGCGCAGGGCTTCGTGACGGGCGATCACCGCTTGCCAGGCGTGGGCGAAGCGCTCGGGGTCGAGCTCGCTGTTGATGCGGTAGCGGTCCTGCATGTAATAGAGGCCGGTGCCCGGTTCGAGCAAGGTGTGCAGCAGCATGCCTTCCTGCATCGGGGTCAGCGGGTAGACGTCTTCGATCATCGCCGCCGGGACTGGCAGTGCGTCGAGTTGCGGCTGAGTCAGTCCGGCCAACGGGAAGTCCGACGGTGTCAGGCCGCCCGCGTTGTCGCTCAGGCAGTGCTGGATCAGGCTGTGCAATTCGCCCAGATACGCCTGCGCCAGGTCGGTAATGGTTTGCCGGTCGTGGCGTTCGGCGCTGAAAGTCCAGCGCAGCACCAGTTCACCGCCGTACACCTGACTGTCGACGCTCAGTTCGTTGGGCAGCGGCGCATACGGATCATGGGCAGCGCCGACCGGCTCATCGAGCGGACGGAACAGTGCATCGCTGCCGAAGCTCTGGTCGAACTGGCCAAGGTAGTTGAAGGTGATCGGCGCCACCGGCAGCGCGGCCATGGTCTGCCGGCACAGGCCATCGGCCAGGTAACGCAGCACGCCATACCCCAGACCTTTATGCGGCACCGCGCGCAGTTGCTCCTTGATTGCCTTGATCGACGCCCCCGGCTCATCCGCCGGTGTGAGGCGCAGCGGATACGCGCTGGTGAACCAGCCGACGGTGCGGGTCAGGTCGATCTCGTCGAACAGGGTTTCGCGGCCGTGACCTTCGAGTTGAACCAACGCTGACTCATGACCGCTCCAGCGGCACAACACACGGGCCAACGCAGTCAGCAGCAAGTCGTTGACCTGGGTGCGATAGGCCGTCGGTGCCTGTTGCAACAGTTGACGGGTCCGCTCGCTGTCGAGGCGCACGCTGACGGTTTGCGCGTGACGATTCTGCTGCCCGCCCTGAGGCCGATCACACGGCAACTCAGCGCTTGGGCCGGCCAGTTGCGACTGCCACCAGAGCAATTCTTCCCGCAAGGATTCGCTGCCGGCGTAAGCCTGCAATCGTGCGGCCCAGTCCCTGAAGGCACTGGTTTTCGCCGGCAGTTTTACTGACTGCTCTGCGTCCAGTTGACGATAAACCGTTTGCAGATCGTCCAGCAGCACCCGCCACGACACCCCATCCACCACCAAGTGGTGAATGGCAATGAACAGCCGTTGTTGTCCCTCGGGATCATCGACCAGCAGCGCCCGCAGCAGCGGCCCTTGCTCAAGGTCGAGGCTGCGCTGGGCCTCGGCGAACAGCGCCGCACATGTGTCCAGGCTCGGCACTTGCACCTGCCACAGTACGGCGGCGTCGCAAACCGCCTGATGCTCGGCCTGCCAACGGCCAGCGACCTTGGTGAAACGCAAACGCAAGGCGTCGTGCTGTTCGATCACCGCCAGCAGCGCTTGCTCCAGGCGATGCGGCTCCAGCGCCACGGTCGGCTCCAGCAGCAACGCCTGGTTCCAGTGTTGACGCTGCGGGATTTCAGTGTCGAAGAACCAGTGCTGAATCGGCGTCAAACGCGATTCCCCCGTGAGCAAACCTTGCTCGGCGGTGACCTGCTCGGTGCGGGTCGCCACCGCAGCCAGCGTCTGCACGGTCTGGTGCTGGAACAGGTCGCGCGGGCTGAAGTGAATGCCCTGCTGCCGCGCACGGCTGACCACCTGGATCGACAGAATTGAATCGCCGCCCAGTTCGAAGAAGTTGTCGTTGAGGCCAACCTGCTGCACGTTGAGCACTTCGCACCAGATGCCGGCCAGGGCCAGCTCAAGTTCGTTGCTCGGCGCCACATATTGCTGACGATTCAACTCCGGGTCCGGTGCCGGCAGTGCGCGACGGTCGAGTTTGCCGTTGGCGGTCAATGGCATGCTCGCCAGCAGGATCAGGTGCGTGGGCACCATGTAGTCCGGCAGCTGAGCCTTCAAGTAAGCCTTGAGGGCGTCGCGCAATTCGGTTTGTTGCGCTTCGTCCTGCTCGGCCACGTCAGTGACCAGATAACCCACCAGTTGTTTGCCGCTCGGTGCATCGAGCGCCAGCACGACCGCCTCACGGATCGATTCATGTTCCAGCAGACGGGTTTCGATCTCGCCCAGTTCGATGCGGAAACCACGGATCTTCACTTGATGGTCGATCCGGCCGAGATACTCCACCAGACCATCGGCGCGCTGACGGACAAGGTCGCCGGTGCGGTACAAGCGTCCGCCGTTCGCGGCAAAAGGATCAGCGACAAACCGTTCGGCGGTCATGCCCGGACGTTGGTGATAACCCTGCGCCAGACCGGCACCGCCAACATACAACTCCCCCGTCGCACCTTGCGGCACCAACGCCAGATCGGCGTCGAGAATGTACGCCACACGCGCGCCAATTACGCTGCCGATCGGCACGCTGCCCAGCCCTTCTTCCAATTGCTCGGGCGCCAGGCTGGCGAGCGGCATGACCACGGTTTCGGTCGGGCCGTACGCGTTGAAAAACAGGCTCGGCTTGAACGCCGCGCGAATCCGCTGCAAGTGTTCGCCAGTCAGGGCTTCGCCACCGGTGATGCACATGCGCACCGGCAGGGTTTCGCCCTGGGTCGCCAGCCATTGCGCCAACTGGCTGCCGTAGCTTGGGGTGAAGCCGAGGATGTTGATGTTGTGGCGACGAATCAGCCCGCAGATTTCCTGCGCATCCCACTGGCCTTGGGCGCGAAGGACCACCTGCGCACCGCTCAACAGCGGCACCAGCAGACGCTCGGTCGCGGCATCGAAGTTGATCGAATAGAAGTGCAACTCGCAATCATCGGGGCGCATGCCGAAACGCTCGATCACCGCGCGGCAATGCATGGCGATTTCACCGTGGGACACCACCACGCCTTTCGGTTTGCCGGTGGAGCCCGATGTGTAAATCAGATAGGCCTGATGTTGCGGCAAGCTGATGAACGGCAGCTCGCTGGCCGGGTAATTGGCCAGGTCCGCGGCATCGTCTTCCAGGCACCAGCGACCGACGCTGGCCGGCAATTCACCGAGCGCCGTGAACATCGCCGCATCGCTGAGCAGCAGACCGATGCCGCTGTCTTCGATCATGTAGTGCAGGCGATCCAGCGGGTATTCCGGGTCCAGCGGCACATAGGCGCCGCCCGCCTTGAGGATCGCCAGCAAGCCGACGACCATCTCCAGCGAACGTTCCAACGCCAAGCCGACCCGCACCTGCGGCCCAACACCGCGCTCACGGAGCATCCAGGCTAGACGATTGGCGCGGCTGTCGAGCTCGGCGTAGCTCAGGGTTTGCCCGGCGAACGTCAGGGCCGGCGCATCCTTGCGCACCAATGCCTGTTCGGCGAACAGCTGATGAATGCATTGATCGAGGCGATGTTCACCCGGCTCGATGCCGAGGCTGTCGAGCAGGTTTTGCTGTTCAGTGGCGTCGAGCAACGGTAGCTCACTCAAGCGTTGTTGCGGGTCGGCCAGCAACGCTTCCAGCAGATTGCGCCAGTGCCCGGCCATGCGCGCAATGCGCGGCTCATCGAACAGATCGGTGCTGTAAGTCAGGCAGCAACCGAGGCGATGGTCGAGGTCGGTGACTTCCAGGTTGAGGTCGAACTTGGTCGCTCGCGCATCGTTGGCCAGGTACTCGACGGTCATACCAGACAGGGTGCGGCTCTGCTGGAATTCCCAGCGCTGCACGTTGCACATCACCTGGAACAGCGGGTTGTACGCGGCGCTGCGCGGTGGCTGCAAGGCTTCGACCAAGTGATCGAACGGTAGGTCCTGATGGGACTGGCCTTCGATCACCGTGTGGCGAACCTGCTCGAACAACTCGCCGACGGACATCTGCCCGTCGAGCTGGCAACGCAGCACTTGGGTGTTGAGGAACGCGCCGATCAGCCCTTCGCTTTCCGGGCGGATGCGGTTGGCCACCGGCGCACCGATGCGCAGGTCGGTCTGGCCGCTGTAGCGGTAAAGCAGCACGGCCAGGGCGGCGGTCATGGTCATGAACAGGGTCAGACCGTTGTCTGCGTTGAAGGCACGAACCCGTGCGGCGAGGTCATCGCTGAGGTCGAAGCGGAACAGTTCGCCCTGATGACTTTGCACCGGCGGACGCGGACGATCGGCCGGCAATTCCAGCAGCGGATGTTCGCGGCCCAGTTGCGCGGTCCAGTAATCGAGCTGGCGCTGACGTTCGCCGGATTCCAGCCACTGACGCTGCCACACGCTGTAATCCAGGTACTGCACCGGCAAGGGTTGCAGCGGTGATTCGCGGTCATCGACGAATGCTTCATAGAGCGCGCTGAGTTCCCGGGCGAAGATGTCCATCGCCCAGCCTTCGGTGACGATGTGGTGCAGGGTCAGCACCAGGTAATGTTCCTGCTCGGCGGTCTTGACCAGGCAGGCGCGCAGCAACGGTCCGGTTTCCAGATCAAAAGGTTTATGCGCCTCGCTGTCGGCCAGTTGCTGGACACGCTGCTCACGGGTATCGACCGCCAGCGCGGAGAAATCCTTCCAGTCCATGCGCAGACCGGTGTCCGGATGCACCTGCTGCCGGGCCACGCCGTCGATGCTCGGGAACGTCGTGCGCAGGGTTTCGTGACGCATGATCAGCGCTTGCAACGCCGCCTCGAAACGCCCGACATCCAGCACGCCGCGCAACCGCGCCATGCCGCCGACGTTGTAGGCTGGGCTGTCCGGTTCCATCTGCCAGAGGAACCACATGCGTTGCTGGGAATAGGACAACGGCACCGGTTGGCGGCGGTCGACCTTCTCGATCGGTGGCTGCTGGTTGGTTCTGCCGCTGACCTGGATCAAGCGAACCTGTTCGGCAAACGCGCCCAGTTCACTGGCCTCGAACAGCGCCCGCAGCGGCAACTCGACGTCGCAGGCCTGACGGGTACGGGAGATGATTTGCGTGGCCAGCAAGGAATGACCGCCAAGGGCGAAGAAGTCGTCGCGCAGACCGATCTGCGCTTGGCCCAGCACTTCGCGCCAGATGCCGGCGATTTGTTGCTCAAGCGCCGTGACCGGTTCAACGTGTTCGCGGACTTGCCACTGCGGTTCCGGCAAGGCGCGGCGATCGAGTTTGCCGCTCGGGCTCAGGGGCATTTGGTCCAGACGCATCAGTTGCGCCGGGACCATGTATTCCGGCAACTCGGCGGCCAGCGCGGCTTTCAGGCGTAGGCTTTGAGCGTCGACATCTTCAGTGGAATCAGTGGCGGTGTAGTAACCGATCAACTGCCCGCCGGCCGATGTTTCACGCACCAGCACCACCGCTTGGGCGACGCCGGATTGTGCCAACAGCCGCGCTTCGATCTCTTGCGGCTCGACACGAAAACCACGCAGTTTGACCTGTTGATCGAGGCGACCGAGGTATTCGATCACGCCGTCGGTGGTCCAGCGCGCACGGTCGCCGGTGCGGTACAGACGCGCGCCCTGCTCGCCCAGTGGATCGACCACGAAACGTTCGGCGGTCAGCCCCGGACGGCCCAGATAACCTCGGGCCAAACCGATACCGCTGATGCACAGTTCACCCGGCACGCCGGCCGGAACCGGGTTGAGGTCACTGTCGAACACCCGGCACAGCACGTTGCCCAATGGCCGGCCAATCGGCGAGCGCTCGCCATCAGCCGTTGTGCAATGCCAGTGGGTGACGTTGATCGCGGTTTCGGTCGGGCCATAACGGTTGTGCAGTTGCACCGCCGGCAATTGCGCCAGCACGCGATTGCGCAGTTCGGCGGGCAAGGTTTCGCCGCCGGAGAATACTCGGCGCAGGCTGGTGCATTTGGCGGTCAGCGGTTCATCTATGAACAGCGAAAGCAGCGGCGGCACAAAGTGCAGCGTGGTCACGCCATACTGCTGAACCAGTTGTGCGATGCGGTGCGGATCACGATGTTCACCGGGGCCGGCGATCAGCAAGCGGCACCCGGTGATCAACGGCCAGAAACACTCCCACACCGACACGTCGAAGCTGATCGGCGCTTTTTGCATCAGCACGTCGGTTTCATTCAGGCGATAGGTGTTCTGCATCCATTGCAGCCGTTCAGCGAGCGCCGCGTGAGTGTTGCCAACGCCCTTGGGCTGGCCGGTGGAACCGGAGGTATAAATCACGTAGGCCAGGTTGTCGCCGTGCAGGTGCAGACCCGGCGCATGGCTTGGCCAGTTCTCCAGGTGCAGGGCGTCCATGGCGATCACGCAGACGCCATCAGTGGCCGGCAAGCGGTCGAGCAATTCGGTTTGGGTCAGCAACAACTCGACGCCACTGTCGCGGAGCATGTAGGCCAGGCGCTCGGCCGGGTAATCCGGGTCCAGCGGCACATAAGCGCCGCCGGCCTTGATGATCGCCAGCAAACCGATCAGCAACTGCGGCGAACGTTCGGCGGCGATCGCCACGCACACGTCCGGGCCGACGCCTTTGTCGCGCAGGTAATGCGCCAGGCGGTTGGCCTGGGTGTGCAGTTCGGCGAAGTCCAGGCTGCCGCCGTCCCACAGCAACGCGGTGCGCTCCGGGGTCTGGCGCACTTGTTCGTTGAGCAGTTCCGGCAACCACTGCTGTGCCGGGTTGCAGGGGGCAACGCTCCAGTCATTTTGCTGAGTGTGTTCGGCGGTAGTCAGTAGTTGCAGGTCACCGATCGCTTGTTGCGGACGTTCGCAGATGGCTCGCAGCAAATTGCTGAAATGCTCGGCCAGACGCTCGATGGTCGGCGCGTCAAACAGTTCGCTGGCGTAGTCGAACGACAGGCTCAAACGTCCGTTGCGGTCTTCCTCACTGTGCAGTTGCAAGTCGAACTTGGCTTCGCGGCTGTGCCACGGCAGCTCTTCGGCGAGCAGCCCCGGCAGACGACGCAGAGCGCTGAGATCCCGTTGCTGATGGTTGAACATGACCTGGAACAGACCTTGTTCGCGGGCCTGCGGGAAAGCTTCGAGCAGTTGTTCGAACGGCAGGTCCTGATGCGCTTGCGCACCCAAAGCGGCTTGACGGGTTTGCGCCAGCAACTCCACGAATGGCTGTCGCGAATCCACTTCGGCACGCAGCACCTGGGTGTTGATGAAGAAGCCGATCAGCCCTTGGGTTTCCAGGCGTGGACGGTTGGCATTCGGCACGCCGATGCGGATGTCGCGCTGGCCGCTGTAGCGATGCAACAGGCTCTGGAAGGCAGCGAGCAACAGCATGAACGGTGTCGACTCATGGGCCTGGGCGGTCTGGCGAATGGCGTTGCTCAGGCTCGCATCCAAACACAGCGTGTGACGTTCGGCGCAGTGCGTGTGTTGCGCCGAACGTGGGTGGTCGGTGGCCAGACTCAGGGTCGGATGTTCATCACCCAACTGCTCTTTCCAGTAAGCGAGTTGCCGTTCGCCCTCCCCTTGCGCCAGCCACTGGCGCTGCCAACTGCCGTAGTCGGCATATTGCGTCACCAAGGCTGGAAGGCTGACGGTCTGGCCTTGAGAGGCTGCCGCATACAGGCGCGAGAATTCGTCGATCACCACGTTCAGCGACCAGCCGTCGGCGATGATGTGGTGCATCGTCACCAGCAGTTGATGATCCTCATCATCGAGGCGCACCAGGGTCACCCACAGCAGCGGACCGTTCTCCAGGTCGAACCGGGTGCGGGCTTCGTCCTCGCGGATTTGTTGCGCGCGGGCTTCTCGCTCAGCGGCTGGCACGTCGCTAATGTCGATCACTTGAAGATTGAATTCAGCGGCAGCATCGACCCGTTGCAGGGCCACACCGTCGCGCTCGAAAAACCGTGTGCGCAGGGATTCGTGACGTTCGATCAGTTGCTGGAAACTGGCGCGCAAGGCGTCTTCGTCCAGTTCGCCGCGCAGGCGCAGGGCGCCGGGAATGTTGTAGGCGCTGCTCTGCGGGTCGAGCTGCCAGGTGATCCACAAACGGTTTTGCGCCAGGGATTGCGGCATGGCTTCACTGCGCGACAGCTGAGTGATTGCGCCTTGGGCGAGGCCGCCATCCTGTTGTTGCCGGGCGACTGCGGCGGCGAATGCGCCGAGGGTTGGCGCTTCGAACAACAGACGCAGATTCAGCTCCAGACCCAACGTTTCACGCAGGCGTGCAACCACTTGAGTGGCGGCGATGGAGTTGCCGCCGAGCAGGAAGAAATGGTCATCGGCGTTGACTTGCTTGACCTGCAACTGCTCGCACCAGATCTGGCCGATCAGGGTTTGCAGTTCGGAACCCGACTCGGTGCTGCCTTCACTTTCGTTCGCTGCCGACGGGAAAACCGCATAGCTGTCGAGGCTGCCATCGGCCAGGCGATTGCGGCAGGCCGAGCGTTGCAACTTGCCACTGGAGGTCTTGGGCAGCGCCCCCGGATTGAGTAACAGCACCACGCTCGGCGTTTCCTGATACGCCTCGGCCACTGCCTGGCGGATCGCTTTGATCAACGCCTCGGGTGGCAGGATTTTCTGCACGCTGCGGCTGATTTCCGCGGCAATGCCGATGCCTTCCTGCCCCTCGAGGTTGACCGCGAACGCGGCCACGCGACCTTTGCGCACCACCTCCACTTCGCGCTCGATGGTCTGCTCGATGTCCTGCGGATAGAGGTTGTGACCACGAACGATCAGCATGTCTTTCAGGCGCCCGGTGATGAACAGTTCACCGTCACGCAAAAAGCCCAGGTCGCCGGTGCGCAGCCAAGTGCGGCCCGCATGCTGGACGAAGGTCTTGGCCGTGGCCTCGGGGTTGCGCCAGTAGCCATGGGCGATGCTCGGCCCGGCGGCCCAGACTTCACCGACTGCGTTGTCGGCGAGTTCTTCAAGCGATACCGAATCGACAATCAGCACCGCATGATCCGGCTGGCTAATACCGCAACTCATGATCGGACTACCATCGCCCGGTTCGGCGCGGTTTTGCGCCAAGGCCTGATCGTCCACGCGCAACGCCGGAATACCCTGACCGCGCGGAGTGCCGGCAACGAACAGTGTCGCCTCCGCGAGGCCGTAAGAAGCCATGAAACTGTCCGACGTAAAACCACAGGCCGAGAACTTCTCGGCGAAGCGTTCCAGGGTGTCGAGGCGAATCGGTTCAGAACCGGAATACGCCACGCGCCAGCCGCTCAAATCAAGACGTTCCAGAGCCGATTCGCTGACGCGCTCGCTGCACAGTCGATAGGCGAAGTCCGGCCCGCCGCTGATGGTGCCGCCGTATTCGCTGATCGCTTCCAGCCAGCGCAACGGGCGGCCGAGGAAGTACGCCGGCGACATCAACACGCACGGCACGCCACTGAAAATCGGTTGCAGCAGGCCGCCGATCAGGCCCATGTCGTGATACAGCGGCAGCCAGCTGACGATCACGTCGTCAGGATTGAGATCGATGCCAAAGCCGTGACGAATCAATAGTTCGTTGGCCACCAGGTTGCCGTGGCTGACTTGCACACCTTTAGGCAACGCGGTGGAGCCGGAGGTGTATTGCAGGAAAGCGATGTGCGCGCCTTGCAGGTCCGGCGCAACCCAGCGTTCGGCCAGGGCGTTGTCGAGGGTGTCGACACACAGCAGCGGCGGCGCCCCGTTGATTTGCAGCAAGGCGTCACGCTGGTCGGCGCTGGTCAATAGCAGGCGCGGCTCGGCATCGCTAATGATCGACAGCAGGCGTTCCTGATGATGACGACGGGTCGACTCCGGCGGATAGGCCGGCACCGCAATCACCCCGGCGTACAGGCAGCCAAAGAACGCCGCAACGTAATCCGGGCCGCTGGGAAACAGCAGCACCGCGCGATCGCCGAACGACGCCTGGGCCTGCAACGCGCCGGCAATGGTTCGCGCCCGTTGGTCCAGCTCACGATAACTGAGCACCACAGCCTGATCCTGGGTTTCGGCAAGAAAACGCAAGGCCACCCGGTCCGGCGTCAGGGCCGCGCGGCGCTGGAGGGCTTGGACCAGTGTGCTGGGGAGTTCGAACGCGTCGGTCATGAGGTTTCCTGCCTGAATTCGGCTTGCAAGTGGAATCGGTTTTCGTACGTCACGCCCGTTCACGGGCATGCAGGACGCGGTCTTCGCCGACCGCGCAAGGCATTGGGAATGCTGTTCTGGCCGGGGGCTTGCGCCCGTAACCAGTCACCAATGAGAACGGATGAGGTCTTGAAATAATTAGTCGCCGGGCTTGAGCGCCGGCAGGCTTGCAGCCAGTGGGTGAGTCAGCGTGTCGCCGTTCTCACTGCGCACCCTCACGGAGCATTAATTCTCTTTCTCAATTGACAATCATTATCATTCAACATAATTTGTCGCTCGATATGTAGGACGGCTCCGACCCCCTTGTCGTCCCACAACCCTATTTGCAGCAAGGTGATTTCCAATGACGGAACAAGTATCCACAAGCAGGTGCGATTCACCGCTACTTCAGGCCTTCGTCGACAACCGACTGATTCTGGTCAAGATTGCCGCCCGTATTACCGGCTGCCGATCCCGCGCCGAAGACGTGGTGCAGGATGCGTTCTTCCGGTTGCAATCAGCGCCGCAGATCACCTCGTCCATCAAGGCGCAGCTCAGTTACCTGTTCCAGATCGTGCGCAACCTGGCGATCGATCACTACCGCAAGCAGGCGCTGGAGCAGAAGTATTCGGGCCCGGAAGAAGAAGGCCTGAACGTGGTGATCCAGGGCGCTTCGCCGGAAACCTCGCATATGAATTTCTCGACCCTGGAAAACATTGCCGATGCACTGACAGAGCTGCCCAGCCGCACCCGTTACGCCTTCGAGATGTACCGCCTGCACGGCGTGCCGCAAAAAGACATCGCCAAGGAACTTGGCGTCTCGCCCACCTTGGTGAACTTCATGATTCGTGATGCGCTGGTGCATTGCCGCAAAGTGTCGGGCAATCGTGCGGATAGCTTCGCTCGTCGTTAAGACGGCGTCTTGTCGATAAAAAAGATCGCAGCCTTCGGCAGCTCCTACATTGACCGTGTTTGCCGCGATATTTGCGGATGAACACGCACCCGTAGGAGCTGCCGAAGGCTGCGATCTTTTTTTCAGGCCAACGAACACCGATCAAAAAAACGCTCACGCCCCAGCATCATCAACGCCGCGCGCTTATGCGGGAAGTCGAACTCTTTTTCGCAGTGAAAACACTGATTGTGCAGATGCCCGATCATCTTCGCATTGTCGGCGCGAGGTTCGGCGACCACCCGTTGAGTGCGCGGATCATCGAGGAACAGGTAATGCACCAGCGCCGATAACCAGCTCGCCACCTTGTGCGGGCCACGGTGATCTTCCTCACCCACCAGCATGTGAATGCCACGGTCGTAATCGGCGGCGTCATAGAACGGCGCAATGCGATCTTCCTTGGCCCAGTAGGCTTCAAAGTAGGCAAACGGCTGATCATCGAAGCAACCGATCAGCGTCAAGGTGTGCGGGTCGGCTTCAAGCTTGCTCAGGTATTCCCGATGCTGCTCGAGGCTACCCTCCTCCTGCCAGAAACTCGCGACCCGTGGACTGTTCTGCCAGCGGTTGAAACGCGCTAGGTCATGCTCGATTTCTACCGTACGCAGTGAGACCCACGCACCGAGCCGCGCATCGAAGCGCCGATAGACCTCACCACGGGGTTTCACCGCTCGCAGGGGATGGCGCTTGCCGCCACTGACGACCATCTGCTGTGGATAACTGCCGGTCAACGACTCGCCCAGCCAAGGCTGAGGCAATTGCCAGAACAGCGTGCGTTCACAGCGATACTGACCGTTGACGTCGGTGGCGGTCAGCAACCCACTGAGCAAGGCTTCGGTAGGCGCTTCATCGAGGTGCCAGGTCAGACGCTGACACTCTGCATCACGGGCAAACAGCCAATAACAGGCCGCCCAAAATGCTTGACCGTCAGGACGGCCGAAACGCTCCTCCAACCGCAGATTCAGCTCGGGCTCGCGGGTCAGCCGCAGTTCGATCAGCGGCTGCCCTTCCAGGCTGAGGCTCAGGCGACTTGCGGTTTCATCGGCTACAAGACGGTTGCCTGACGGCAAGGCCAGGGCGGTCAGGTCATTCAGATTGGACATGGATCGGGCTCACGGTAATCGTCGACAGTTAACTGAGGTGACGTGAGCCGGGCATGGAAATTTAACGAAAAACACCGCGAACCTTAATCAGCATTCGCGGTGGCATGCACAGCCTGGATCAGTTCCAGGCCATTGACGTTACGCAGGTGCTAGATCGACCTGACCCAGATTTCGCGGAAGGCATAGTCATTGCCGTTTCCGGTGGCGACATGGTTAACGATCTGCAACTCCATCTGTGATGCACTCGCGGTAAACGTGCCTTTGAGCGGCACCCAGGCCATTGATGGAATTTCCGTCGCGGGGGCAATGACTTGCGCTCCGCTGTTGAGTGACAGCACTGGAACTGAATATTTGTCATTCCACCTGCGCACGGTCAGCCCGAACTCATAGGATCGACCCACTTCCAGCCCCTGAAAGGTCTTTTTCAGCACTATCCCAGCAGAGTTGTTGGTGTAGGTGTTGTCGAATAATACGTAGATATTCCCGTCTCTCGTGATGGTGAGATCCCGTGGATCAGCCGCAGCCTCCCCCCTCATCCAGCCATTCCAGTTATTGGTACCGTCTTTTTCCGAGAAGGTCGTTGTATTGTCAAAAGGCGCCTGAACCTCAAGACACAATGTCGGGAACAGCACCGGACTAGCACAACTGCCTCCATCCAGTGCCGCCTGAAAAACAAACGCGAGATGGCTCCCGTCTTTCAGATTTTGCAAAGACGCCCAGGCAATATTGCGACGCCAGCCCTCTTGGAACTCTTGTTGCGTGACGGGCTCGGCGTCGGCCACTCGCAGCATCACTGGCGAGCCGTCGGCTTGTTGACCGCAGACATGCAGCGTTGTCTTTTGATTGACCACCATGA
The DNA here is from genome assembly GCF_059506005.1 of Pseudomonas sp. Pseusp18. NCBI lineage: Bacteria > Pseudomonadati > Pseudomonadota > Gammaproteobacteria > Pseudomonadales > Pseudomonadaceae > Pseudomonas > Pseudomonas sp. Pseusp18. The sequence continues at coordinate 1,785,428 of NZ_CP169240.1, read as the reverse complement.
ACGGCCAACGCGCCACCTCGACCGTGACACCGGCCGAATCATCAGGTTTTTTCAGAGTGAGTACATGGTTGACGGCTTGTGGCACTACAGGAGAGGGTACACAGGAGAGAGAAACCGACGAAGGGTTTGTCATGACAGAAATCCTTTCTGAATGAGCGCCAACCCCTCCATGGGGTCGGACACAGGAAAGGAGCTAAGACCACGTTAAGCAAAGCGTCTACTGTCAATTCGAACATTCGAACAGCAGAACACAAATACTGGATGAATGGTCGTCCGCCCCCCCCTGCCCCCCGGAAACTCTATCTGTCAGTGCTTGCCCACCGGCACCAGGGCAATTTTGTAGGGATCGAAAATCTTCAGCATCTGGCCGTTGTTTCGCAGGCCTTGCAGCAATTTGCCGAAGGCTTCGCCCGTAATCGGCGCCTCTGGACGAATCAGCGCGTAATGGTGATAGACCTGATCGATGCGTTGCGACACCAGCAACTGCTCGCCAACTTTTGCGTTGCGCAGCAGGTAATCGCTCAGATAGGAGCGTGTCACCAGGGCAATGTCCGCTCGCCCGCGCAGCACCATCAGCAGGTTGCTGTCGTGGGAATAGGTCAGCGTGGCGTTGTAGGTGTCGGCCAAAAATTTGGGATCGGCATTGAAATTGGCAAACTCGTAGTGATAGCCGCTGTACAGCGCCAGGCGCTTGCCCGTCAGGTCCTTGAAGTAACTCTCATCGCGACCGGGTTGCTTCTGCGCGACAAAGATTTCTGCATCTTCCAGGTCCATGTCAACGAGGGTATGCGGGATGTCCTTCCAGCCCCAGTCCGGGTTCTCGAAAATCGCCATATCGACCCGGCCTTCCTTGAAGTCATTGAAACGCCGGGGAATCGAGGTGGGCACCAGCACAAACTGATAATCGGTTTGCAGCTGATTCAACGCTTCCACCAGTTGCGGCAGCAGACCGGTGTCGGCACCGGACTCCGGGCGCACGGTATAGGGGGGAAAATGGGCGGCCCCGACCCGCACCTGTTGCGCGGCCTGAGATGGCAACACCCAGCACACTACAAGCGCCGCCAGCAAAAGCCGCGACGCAATTCGAATTGGCGAAGACATCAAAACAGCACACTCCCCAAAAAAATTTTCATCAATGCATACAAACTAGGCGGTTTCGTCAACTTAGCCAGTTTCTTGCCGAGATAGACGGCTCTTACCGTTCTTCAAGCACCAAAATCAGCGCTTCATCGGCCAATTGATCGAGGTTCATACTGCCATCGGCGCGAAACCAGGTGGTGGTCCAGGAGAGCGCGCCCGTCAGGAAGCGGCGGGTGATGAACACGTCGCCACGGATAAAACCGGCGTCCTTGGCTTCTCCCAGCACCTGCAACCAGATGGCTTCATAAATATCGCGCAGCGCCAGAACCTGCGCCTGGCCTTCCTCAGACAGCGAACGCCACTCATACACCAGCACCGCCATGGCCTCGCCACTGCCGCCCATGATCGACTGCAATTCGCAGCGAATCAGCGCCAGCACCCGCTCGCGCACGCTGCCGGCCTCGGCCAGCGCTGCGCGCATCAACGCGGTGTTGTAGCGAATGGTCTCCTCCATCACTGCTCGCAGGATCTCGTCCTTGCTTTTGAAGTGATGAAAAATGCTGCCTGACTGAATGCCCACCGCACCGGCCAGATCGCGCACGGTGGTGCGTTCATAACCTTTGTTGCGAAACAGGTGAGCGGCCACCTGCAGCAGTTTGCCGCGGGCGCTGTCGGGATCGGTCAATTGGCCGCTGTCGACCAATTCGCGCATCACCCTCAGGGCTTTTTGCTCGTCCACCCGTTCTCTCCTACAGTCGATCAATCAAATGCGCCGCTGCCCGTTAAAACAGCAGGGTTGCGCGGGCAATTTAAGCTGGCGGGGGCGACCAAGCAAGCGCTCGGGAAGAAGATAATCAAGGCGTTTACAAACCAAGCGCTTGCTTGGTAGTCTCGAAGCACTTCTGTCGCAGGTGGCTATGGAGTTGACTGTGCCTAAAACAATTCGCATCGGTTGTGCCAGTGCATTCTGGGGCGACACCTCGACCGCCGCCGCGCAACTGGTGGAGGGCGGGCGACTGGACTATTTGGTGTTCGATTATCTGGCCGAAATAACAATGTCGATCATGGCCGGGGCGCGGATGAAAGATCCCGCCACCGGCTACGCCAGCGACTTCATCGAAGTCCTCAGCCCCCTCCTCGAGCAGCTCGCGAAACAACAGATCCGGGTGATCAGCAACGCCGGCGGGGTTAATCCACAGGCCTGCGCCGCTGCCCTGCAAGCCGCCTGCGACAAGGCCGGGGTGGCGCTGAAAATCGCCGTGCTGTCGGGTGACGACCTGCAACCGCAGTTCAAACACCTGAGCAACCTGGGTATCCATGAGATGTTCAGTGGCGCGCCCCTGCCGCCGATGTGCGTGTCGACCAATGCCTACCTCGGCGCACCGGGTATCGTCGAAGCCCTGCGCCTGGGCGCCGACATTGTGATTACCGGGCGCGTGGTCGACAGCGCCGTGGTCAGCGCCGCGCTGGTGCATGAGTTCGGCTGGTCGTGGCACGACTACGACAAACTCGCCCAAGCCGCATTGGCCGGGCATCTGATCGAATGCGGCGCCCAGTGCACCGGAGGCAATTTCACCGATTGGCATGACGTGCCCGATTACGAACACATCGGCTTTCCGATCGTCGAAGTCGGTGCCGACAGCCAGTTCATCGTCAGCAAATCCGACGGCTCCGGCGGCCTGGTCACACCGCTGACGGTTGGCGAGCAGATGCTCTATGAGATCGGCGACCCACAGGCCTATTTGCTGCCCGATGTAGTGTGCGATTTCAGCCAGGTCAAACTCGTGCAACAAGGCAAAAACGCGGTTCAGGTGCATGGCGCGAAAGGCTTGCCGCCGACCGCTCAGTACAAGGTCAGCGCAACGTACCCGGACGGTTTCCGCTGCACCGCCAGTTGCCTGATCGCCGGGATCGATGCCGTGGCCAAGGCCCGACGGGTCAGCCAGGCGATCATCAACAAGACCTCGGAAATGTTTAGCCAGCGCGGCTGGGCGCCCTACAGCGAAGTGAACATCGAACTGCTGGGCAGCGAAGCCACTTACGGCCCCCACGGCCAGCGCCAGGACAGCCGCGAAGTGGTGATCAAACTCGCCGTGCGCCATCCGGGCAAACAGGCCTTGATTCTGTTCTCCCGGGAAATCGCTCAGGCTGCCACCGCCATGACGCCTGGGCTGACGGGAATCGTCGGCGGGCGGCCGACGGTGTATCCGTTAATCCGGCTGTTTTCGTTCCTGATCGACAAAACCGCCTGCACCTTGGAGATCGACCTTGCCGGCGAGCGCCATCCGTGTGCCCTGCCCGCCCTCGATGCGCTCGACCCAGCTGACTTGCCGCTGCCGTTCGACCCACCCAAAACCACAGAGCGTGCCGACGCCAGCGTGGCCTTGATCAAACTCGCCGTGGCGCGCTCCGGCGATAAGGGTAACCACAGCAACATCGGCGTCATGGCCCGCCACCCCGACTACCTGCCGTGGATCGCCGAAGCACTGACACCCGAGGTGATGGTCGACTGGATGAGCCATGTCCTCGACCCGATCCACGGACGCGTCGAACGCTGGTATTTACCCGGCACTCAGAGCTTTAATTTTCTTCTGGAAAACGCACTCGGCGGCGGTGGCGTGGCCAGCCTGCGGATCGATCCGCAGGGCAAGGCGTTCGCCCAACAACTGTTGGAAATCCAGATTCCGGTGCCCCAGCGCATCGCCGATCAGTTCAACTAGAGGACTGTCGCCATGGCTTACGACTCGATTTTCAAACCCGACCTGTTCGCCGGCCAAACCATCATTGTCACCGGTGGCGGCAGCGGCATCGGTCGTTGCACCGCCCATGAGCTCGCGGCCCTCGGCGCGCAGGTGCTGCTGGTGGGGCGCAATGCCGACAAATTGAAAAAGGTCAGCGCCGAAATCACCGAAGACGGCGGTAAAGCCAGTTGGCAGGTCTGCGATATCCGCAACGAAGACGCCGTCACGCAACTGGTCAGCGAGCTGATCCGCGAACACGGGCCGATTCATGGGTTGGTCAACAATGCCGGCGGGCAGTACCCGTCGCCGCTGGCGTCGATCAATCAGAAAGGTTTCGAAACCATCCTGCGCACCAACCTGGTGGGTGGTTTTCTGATGGCCCGGGAGGTGTTCAATCAGTCCATGAGCAAGCACGGCGGCGCCATCGTCAACATGCTCGCCGACATGTGGGGCGGCATGCCCGGCATGGGCCATTCGGGCGCGGCGCGCTCGGGCATGGACAACTTTACCAAGACCGCCGCGTTCGAATGGGGCTACGCCGGCGTGCGGGTCAACGCCGTCGCGCCGGGCTGGGTCGCGTCCAGCGGCATGGACACCTACGAAGGCGCGTTCCGCGCGGTGATTCCGACGCTGTGCGAACACGTGCCGCTCAAGCGCATCGGCACCGAATCGGAAATCAGCGCGGCGATTGTGTTCCTGCTCAGCCCGGCAGCGGCGTTTGTCAGCGGCAGCACGTTGCGCATCGACGGTGCCGCCAGCCTCGGCGGGCGAGCCTGGCCAATGCACAAGGCGCAGAACAGTCACTCGTACAACGGTTTTCACCGCGCCTATTTACCTGAAGTACTCAGGCCGGACGCCTCCAAACCAGACGAACCGAAGGACAAGGAATAACCATGCCGGTCATCCAGTCCCAGATAGACCCGTTCAGCGAACCGTTCGCCCGCAACCGTGCGGCCATGCTGGCCGGCATTGAGCAGGTCCGCCAGCTCGAACAGAACCTGTTGAGTAAAGCCGCTGAAGCCAAACCGCGGTTCGACAAGCGCGGGCAATTGCTGCCCCGGGAGCGGCTGAACCTGCTGCTTGATCCCGGCGCGCCGTTCCTCGAACTGGCGAGCCTGGCCGGCTACAAGCTGCACGACGACAAGGACGGCAGCGCGGCCGGCGGCGGTTTGATCGCCGGGATCGGTTACGTATCCGGCGTGCGGGTGCTGGTGGTGGCGAACAACAGCGCGATCAAGGGCGGCACCATTTCCCCCAGCGGCCTGAAAAAGTCCCTGCGCCTGCAACAGATCGCCATGGAAAACAAACTGCCGGTGATCACCCTCGCCGAGAGCGGTGGCGCCAACCTCAATTATGCGGCGGAGATTTTCGTCGAAGGCGCGCGCAGCTTTGCCAATCAGGCGCGGATGTCAGCGATGGGCTTGCCGCAGATCACCGTGGTCCACGGCTCGGCCACGGCGGGCGGTGCTTACCAGCCAGGGTTGTCGGATTACGTGGTGGTGGTGCGCGGCAAGGCCAAGCTGTTTCTCGCCGGGCCGCCGTTGCTCAAAGCCGCCACCGGTGAAGTCGCCACCGACGAAGAACTGGGCGGCGCCGAGATGCACGCGCAAACCGCCGGCACCGCCGAATACCTGGCCGAGAACGATGCCGATGGCGTGCGCCAGGTGCGCGAGATTGTCAGTCTGTTGCCGTGGAACGATCAGTTGCCGTGGTTACCGGAACGTCGGTGGGAAGAGCCGCTCTACCCCATCGACGAACTGCTGGGGCTGATTCCGGATGACCCGAAAAAACCTTACGACGTGCGTGAAATCATCGCGCGGATTGCCGACGCGTCGAACTTCCTTGAATTCAAAAGCGAGTTCGATCAGCAGACGGTGTGCGGGCATTTGCAGATCCAGGGTCGAGCCTGCGGTTTCATCGGCAACAACGGCCCGATCACGCCCAAAGGCGCGAGCAAGGCCGCTCAATTCATTCAACTCTGCGACCAGAGCCAGACGCCGCTGCTGTTTTTCCACAACACCACCGGCTTCATGGTCGGCACCGAATCGGAACAGCAAGGCGTGATCAAGCACGGCGCGAAAATGATTCAAGCGGTGGCCAATGCCCGGGTGCCTAAACTGACAATCGTCGTCGGCGGTTCCTACGGTGCCGGCAATTACGCGATGTGCGGCCGCGGTCTCGACCCACGCTTCATCTTCGCCTGGCCCAACAGCCGCACCGCGGTGATGGGCGGCGCCCAGGCCGGCAAAGTGCTGCGGATCGTCACCGAAGCCAAACAGCTCAAGGACGGGTTGGTACCCGACCCGAAAATGCTCGACATGCTGGAACAGGTCACCGCACAGAAACTCGACAGCCAGTCCACCGCGCTGTATGGCAGCGCCAACCTGTGGGACGACGGGCTGATCGATCCACGGGATACCCGCACGTTGCTTGGATACTTGCTGGACATCTGCCATGAGGCCGAGGTTCGGGCGCTGCAACCCAACAGCTTTGGTGTAGCCCGCTTCTAAGGGCGATCAGGAGAACAATAAAAATGATCTTCACCCAGGAACACGAAGCACTGCGCCGCACCGTCCGCCAATTCGTCGATCATGAAATCAATCCCCACGTCGAGGAATGGGAAAAGGCCGGGCGCTTTCCGATCCATGAGATCTTCCGCAAGGCTGGCGACCTCGGTCTGTTGGGAATCTCCAAACCGGAAAAATTCGGCGGCATGGGCCTCGATTACAGTTACTCGATTGTGGCGGCCGAAGAGTTCGGCAGCATTCATTGCGGCGGCATTCCGATGTCCATCGGCGTGCAGACCGACATGTGCACCCCGGCCCTGGCGCGTTTCGGCTCCGATGAACTGCGCGAAGAATTCCTGCGGCCGGCGATCACCGGCGAGCAGGTCGGCTGCATCGGTGTTTCCGAAGTCGGCGCGGGCTCAGACGTCGCCGGGCTGAAAACCACGGCCCGCAAGGACGGCGACGACTACGTGATCAACGGCAGCAAGATGTGGATCACCAACTCGCCGAGCGCCGATTTCATTTGCCTGCTGGCCAACACCTCGGACGACAAACCGCACATCAACAAGTCGCTGATCATGGTGCCGATGAACAGCCCCGGGATCAGCCTCAGCTCGCACCTGGACAAGCTCGGCATGCGCAGCTCGGAAACTGCCCAGGTGTTTTTCGATAACGTGCGCGTGCCGCAACGCAACCGCATCGGCCACGAAGGCGCGGGGTTCATGATGCAGATGCTGCAATTCCAGGAAGAACGGCTGTTCGGCGCGGCGAACATGATCAAAGGCCTGGAGTACTGCGTCGACAGCACCATCGAGTACTGCAAGGAGCGCAAAACCTTCGGCAACGCGCTGATCGACAACCAGGTCATCCACTTTCGCCTGGCCGAATTGCAAACCGAAATCGAATGCCTGCGGGCGCTGGTCTACCAGGCCACCGAGCAATACATCAAAGGCCAGGACGTCACCCGTCTGGCCTCCATGGCCAAACTCAAGGCCGGGCGACTCGGTCGGGAGGTCAGCGACAGTTGCCTGCAATATTGGGGCGGCATGGGCTTCATGTGGGACAACCCGGTGGCCCGGGCTTACCGCGATGTGCGGCTGGTATCGATCGGCGGCGGTGCCGACGAAATCATGCTGGGGATCATCTGCAAACTCATGGGCATCCTGCCGGGGAAAAACAAATGAGCACCCTCCCCACCTGTCAAACCCTGCTGCTCGGCCTGCATGACAGCGTGCTGCACATCACCCTCAATCGTCCCGAAAGCCGTAATGCCATGAGCTTGCAGATGGTTGCCGAACTGCGTGCGGTGCTGGCGGCGGTACGCGATGACCGGCAGATTCGCGCGTTGGTGATCGGCGGTGCCGGCGGGCATTTTTGTGCCGGTGCCGACATCAAGGACATGGCCAACGCCCGCGCTCAAGGCCAGCCCGCCTACCGCGATCTGAACCGTGCGTTCGGTGCGCTACTGCAAGAGGTGCAACACGCGCCGCAAGTGGTGATTACGGTGCTGCAAGGTGCGGTGCTTGGCGGCGGCTTCGGCCTGGCTTGTGTCAGTGACATCGCGATGGCCGATCATCAGGCGCAGTTCGGCCTGCCGGAAACCAGCCTCGGCCTGTTGCCGGCGCAGATCGCGCCGTACGTGGTGCAGCGCATCGGCCTGACCCAGGCCCGCCGACTGGCCCTGACCGCCGCACGCTTCGATGGCACCCAGGCGCGGCGCATGGGGCTGGTGCATTTTGTCGAGCATGACCCACAAGCCTTGGCCGAACGCCTCGATGAGGTGCTGGCCCATGTGTTGTGTTGTGCGCCGGGGGCGAATGCGGCGACCAAAAAACTGTTGCTGGCGAGTGCCGGACACCCCTCGGATGATCTGCTGGATCAGGCAGCCGAGTGGTTCAGCGAAGCAGTGACCGGGGCTGAAGGGGTCGAGGGGACGATGGCTTTTGTGCAGAAGCGTAAACCAGGGTGGGCCGTTTAAAGAGCTTCGCGGGCAAGCGCGCGATGAGCCTTTACATTCACCGCAAAAACCAAGGAAATACCTCATGCCGGCCCTCAAGAAAATCCTGATCGCCAACCGCGGTGAAATCGCCTGCCGCGTCCAACGCACCGCGCAAAACCTGGGCTACCGCACCGTCACCGTATTCAGCGACGCCGACGCCAATGCGCTGCATGTGCAGACGGCCGACGAAGCCGTGAACATCGGCCCGGCCCCGGTGCAGCAGTCTTATCTGAACATCCCGGCCATCATCGATGCCGCCCGGCGCACCGGTGCCGATGCAATCCATCCCGGTTACGGCTTCCTCTCGGAAAACTCAGGCTTCGCCCTCGCTTGCCAACAGGCCGGCATCATCTTCATCGGTCCCAGCCCCGAAGCCATAGAGCTGATGGGCAGTAAACGGCTGTCGAAACTCGCCATGATCAACGCCGGCGTGCCTTGCATCAAAGGCTATCAGGGCAGCGAACAGGACGACGCCAGCCTGCGTCGCGAAGCCGAACGCATTGGCTACCCGCTGATGATCAAGGCCAGTGCCGGCGGTGGCGGTCGCGGCATGCGCCTGGTGCACAGCGCCGCCGAATTGCTGGAACAGCTCCGCACCGCACGCTCCGAAGCCCTGCACGGGTTTGGCAGTGACGAATTGATCCTCGAACAAGCCTTGATCGATCCGCGTCATGTCGAAGTTCAGGTGTTCGGCGACCAGCACGGCAACCTGATCTACCTCGGCGAGCGCGACTGTTCGATCCAGCGTCGCCACCAGAAAATCATCGAAGAAGCGCCCTGCCCGGTGATGACCGCCGAGTTGCGCCAGGCCATGGGCGAGGCGGCGCTCAAGGCGGGTCGCGCGGTGAATTACGTGGGGGCTGGCACCGTGGAATTCCTGCTGGATGCTCACGGCCGGTTTTACTTCCTGGAGATGAACACCCGGTTGCAAGTGGAACACCCGGTGACTGAACTGATCACCGGCCTCGATCTGGTGGCCTGGCAATTACACATCGCCGAAGGGCAACCGCTGCCGCTACGACAGGAACAAGTGCAGCTCAACGGGCATGCCATGGAGGTGCGCCTGTATGCCGAAGATCCGGCCCAGGGATTTCTGCCGCAAACCGGGCGAATTGTGGCTTGGGAGCCAGCGATCCAGGGCAGTGTACGGATCGACCATGGCCTGATCGAAGGCCAGTCTGTCAGCCCGTTCTATGACCCGCTGCTGGGCAAGCTCATCGCCCACGGTGCCACCCGTGAAGAAGCCCGGCGCAGGTTGCTGCGGGCGGTACAGGACAGTGTGCTGCTGGGCGTGCAGAGCAATCAGCGCTTGCTCGCCAATCTGCTGGAACACCCCCAGTTCATCAGTGGCGAGTTCAGCACCGGGTTCATCCCCACGAACTTCGCCGACCATCCCTGCCTGCACCCTCATGCGCCGAGCGCCGACGAGCTGGCCATCGCCGCGGTGCTTTTTTATCAAGCATCAGCGCAGGCTCACCCCGCCCCGCTGGCCGGTTGGCGCAACAACGCCAGCGTGCCTCTGCACTATCGGATCGGCCTGGAGGATCAGGCCTGGCCGGTCGAACTGCACGCTGAACCTGGCGAAACCTACCGCGTGCAGGTCGGCGCCCGAACCCTCGAACTGAAGGTCATCCAGTGCGACGGACGCTGGGCCACCCTGCAAATCGACGGCATCCGCCAACGCCATGCCTACCGCCTCGAAGCCGGGCAACTCTGGTTGTTCACGCGCCCCGGCAGCCTGCTGCTGGCCGACCGGACCCGGGCGCTGGTCAGCGGCCAGGCCAGTGTCAGCTCCGGCACGCTCAAGGCGCCGATGGACGGGGCGATCGTCGACGTATTGGTCAGTGAGGGCAGCCCGGTCAGCAAAGGGCAGCTGCTGGTGGTGCTTGAAGCGATGAAAATGGAGCATCCGCTCAAATCGGGTATCGACGGCGTGCTCAAGCGCTTGCAGGTCAGGGTCGGTGACCAGGTAAAAAATCGTCAGATTTTGTTGGAGGTCGAATAAGCCGCTAGGCGGATCCGCCGGGTTTGGCTACGCTCAAGCCCTATCAGGATGCGGATACCAGGAAACCTGCAATGCCTCACTGGCTGGTCATTGATCTGGAAGCCACCACCGATGAGGGCGGCTGGCCAGTAACAGAAATGGAAATCATCGAAATCGGTGCCACCCTCGTGGACCGTAAAGGCCGGGAACTGGATCACTTCCAGTGCTTCGTGCGCCCGTTGCGTCGGCCCCTGTTGACCCCGTTTTGCCGAGAACTGACCCACATCACCCAGGCCAATGTCGATGCTGCCCAGCCTCTGAGCGACGTCTGGGTTTCGTTCGAACACTGGCTCGACCAACATCTCTCGAATCTGGAAGGCTGGGCCAGTTGGGGTGATTACGACCGCAAACAGCTGCTTCAGGAATGGCAGCGGCTGCAACTCGACAGCGCCCTGAACCGGGTGCCGCACATGAATCTCAAGCAACGTTTCGCCAAGGCCTGTCGACTGGAGCGCCCGCTGGGGCTTAATGGCGCCCTGCAACTGGCGGGCCTGCAGTTCAACGGTCAGCAGCATCGGGCGCTGGAGGATGCGCGCAATACCGCGCGCCTGTTACCGCTGATTTTCCCGGCTAATCCTTGAGTGCAAGTGGTGACGCCTATCGACACCTTGTGCATACTGGCCGGCCCTTTTTAGCCCTTTTCGAGGAATCGCCCATGTTTAAAGTCAACGAGTACTTCGACGGCACCGTCAAGTCGATCGCCTTTGGCACCGCTGAAGGTCCGGCAACCATCGGCGTCATGGCACCGGGCGAATACGAATTCGGCACCAGCCAGCGTGAAATCATGCACGTAGTGTCCGGCGCCCTGACCGTCAAACTGCCTGACAGCAGCGACTGGCAAACCTTCGCCGCCGGCAGCCAGTTCAACGTGCCCGCCAACAGCAAGTTCCAGCTGAAAGTGGCCGTCGACACCGCTTACCTGTGCGAATATCGCGGCTAACCCCCTAGGGTTTCACAGCGAAAAAAAATGCCCGTGTCCAAGGACACGGGCATTTTTTATTGAGGGCTGCTATTCGAGGATCGTCACTGGCATACCGACTTCGAGCCGGCCATTACCGTCATTGACCAGGTTCTGCCCGAACATCGCGCCGTCCTCTTGAGCCCGATATTGCTGCAAGGTCGCCAGAGGTTCGCGGTCGTCGCTGCGTTCACCGGTCTGCGGGTCGATGGTGGTCAGAATACAACGTGAGCAGGACTTGACCACGCGGAACTCGACATCGCCAATGCGGATGCGCTTCCAGCCATCTTCGGCGAACGCCTCGCTGCCCTCGATCACCAGATTGGGCCGAAAGCGCAGCATCTCCAGCGGTCGCCCGACCCGTTGCGACAAGTCTTCCAGCGACGCCTGGCCAATCAGCAACAACGGGAAACCGTCGGCAAAAGCCACCTGATCGTCGTCCTTGCCGTAGCCGGCCTGGGTGGTCCGCGCACGATCGAGCGGCACATGCACCAGACGCGTCGGCTTGCCGATGAATTCACTGACCCAGGCAGCCGCAGCAATGCCGGCATCGGGCACGCGCAAGGTGTCGCGCCAGATGGTCACGCCACGCAACTCTGCATCGCTGGCGGGCAAGGCGATATCGATCGGTGAATAGCCTTGGGCACTGAGAGTCAAGCCACCGCTTGCGTTCCACAACGCCGACAGCTGACTCATTTTCGCCACCGCGCGCTGGGTCAGAAAACGCCCGCTGGCCTCGTCCACCAGCATCCAGCGTCGATCGCCGTCCAGCCCCAGTTTGTCCAGGCTGACCTGATTCAAGGTCTCGCCCTTGCCGGATTTCAACGGAAAACGATAAAGCGCGCTCAGATGCATGGCCACAGCTCCCTGGTGGGCAAAAACGCCACCCTATACGAGCTTGATCGCCGAATCAAAGACCCTGTGGCGAGGGGGCTTGCCCCCGTTGGGCTGCGCAGTAGCCCCAAACCCTGCCACCGCGCTTTTCCAGATCGTTATCAGGCCGGCACTTCGTCGAGCATCAGGCGCTGACGCACCACGTCGACGAGTTTGTCGGGCTGGAATTTGGAGAGGAAGTTGTCGCAGCCGACCTTCTTGACCATCGAGTCATTGAAACTACCCGACAGCGAGGTGTGCAAGACCACATAAAGGCCGCGCAAACGGGGGTCGTTGCGGATCTCGGTGGTCAGGCGATAGCCGTCCATCTCCGGCATTTCCGCATCGGTGAAGATCATCAACAGTTTGTCAGTCATGTTCACACCGGTATCAGCCCAGGCCTTGAGCATGTTCAGCGCCTTCAAGCCATCACTGGCGATATGCATTTTCACGCCCAACTGACCCAAGGTGTCGCGCAATTGCGACAGAGCCACGTTCGAGTCATCCACCAGCAGCACTTCACGGCCACGGGCGCGCTCCAGAACCGGATCGTCGAGTTTGTCGCGAGAGACCTTGGCGTTGTACGGCACGATTTCGGCCAGGACTTTTTCGACGTCGATGATTTCCACCAGTTGATCGTCGACTTTGCTGATGGCGGTCAGGTAATGCTGGCGACCGGCGCTGGTCGGCGGCGGCAGGATGGCTTCCCAGTTCATGTTGACGATGCGGTCCACGCCACCGACCAGGAACGCCTGCACCGAGCGGTTGTACTCAGTGACGATGATCGTACTGGTGGGGCTTGGCACCAGCGGACGCATGCCGATGGCCTGGGACAGGTCGATCACCGGCAGCGTCTGGCCACGCAGGTTGACCACGCCACAAACAAAGGGGTGGCGCTGCGGCATCAGGGTCAGCTTCGGCAGCTGCAGCACTTCCTGGACCTTGAAGACGTTGATCGCGAACAATTGCCGTCCGGCCAGCCGGAACATGAGAATTTCCAGGCGATTCTCACCCACCAGTTGCGTGCGTTGGTCTACCGTGTCGAGAATGCCGGCCATTAATGACTCCTGGGCTTGTTCTGATGAATTCACTAAAGAGAGTTATCGGCAGTTTTTGCCGAATCTTGACCCCCGGACAAAATGCCATGCCCAAGCATTGATGTCACATTAACATCATGCTTTACTGACCCCTTGATTCCATCTGCTTCATCCCTTGCGGCGCGACCTCGGTTTGCACGTTAGGTTCCCCTGTGTAAGGGATTCCCCTAGGCACAATCAGGCCCAACCTGATGTTCGCAATATCCAATAGCCATTAATGTGACGCCATTCTCATTGCATGAACGGAGTCAGGCTTTTGTGTGCGATCGCAGGTCAGTGGCCATCCACCCTCTCGAGTTCCCCAGTCGGTGCCCAAGCCTGCCAGAGCGCGATCTCACCAAGGCATGGCAGCGCCGGGACACGTAAGGTTCTCGTCGACACACACGACATTCCCTCATCTGACATGACGTTGTGGAGATAAGCATGGCGAACAACCCTAAAGAGTGGGCCCAGCGAATTCCGGAGTTTCTCGTCGAGGCTGAAACACTCCTGGCCAAGTCCGAGGAGTGCCTGAGTCATTTGCAGTTGATCAGCAATGACAAGGACGCCATCGATTGCATGCTCAGTACCCTTCTCAAGCTGGCAAGCAAGGCCGATGCCTTGGCACTGGCAACGGTTTCGGAATTCTCGCTGCACATTCATGGATTGCTGAGCCACGCCCAGAATCACATGGACCTGCACGATCAGGCCCTGGATGCGCTCAAGGATTGCTTCACGTTAATGGCCTGGCAACTCGAACTCATCGACCAGACCACCGGCCAACTCGGCCTCGATGACAGTGAACAGACGTCCCTGATCGAAGCGTTTGCATTTCAAGTGGGACAAAGTCAGTTTCAGCCGCCCAGCCACTCCAAGCAGTTCAGGCTCGTTTCGTTCTCTGAACGACAGGCTTGAATTCATCAACCCCGTGTTGCACATTTTTTATTGTAATGATGTCGCCCTGTTACTTGAGTGTGCGCATACCGCAATTGAATACTTCATACCCGTCGATGGCAGCTCGAAACAAATAGATACCCCGGCCCCGACTTCAGATAGTGCCTGCCAATAAAAACTAAACGCCTGGCACACTCGATATTTTTCGAAGATAAAAATCAAAAAGTTTTTCCATTGTGGAACTATCGTCCAAAAACGTTATTTCCTGAAGGTGCCTACCTATATGCCGAACGCGACCAACGGTATCTTAAGTGGTATTATGCCGCCCATTCGTTGACGTCAATTAATGACAGAGTGACCCTTGGCGCGAACAAGCTCATAACATTGAAGGCTTTATTTCGAGCATTGCACTGCCGTCATTAAAGGCGACTCATACAACCTATTTTCAAACAGAGACCCGTCAGCCCTTATGACCGGTCTGCCCGCAGCGAACATCCATTGGCTCCATCCGCTATGTACGCCAGCCTCAAGTCAATCGCCCTGTGGCCACCCTCCCGAAAAAGCGCGCGCCGGTTCACGCTTTTCGTGTGCACCTGCTCGGCGCTTGGCAGCCTGTTGGTCTACAGCTTGTCGATGCCTCTGCCGGTGAGTCTGCTGGTGCTCAATATTGCGGCGCTGACCTGCGTCTGGGTGGGGCATCGCCTCTCGCTCAAATCGATAAAGTTTCAGCCTCAAGAATTGGCCGACCGTCTGCTGGAAGTTCAGGAAAATGAACGTCACCGGCTCAGTCGGGAACTGCATGATGATATTGGCCAATTGCTGACCGCCGCAAAACTTCAGAGTGAATGGCTCAAACGTCGATTGCCTGAAGAACTGCAGGGTCAATGTTCGGTCCTCTGCGATACGCTGGACGAAACCCTGACCAAAGTTCGTGATGTATCAGCCATCCTGAACCCACGACAGTTGACCAGTCTCGGGCTGGAAGCCAGTCTGCGTGCGCATTTACTCAGAACCCTGGCCAATACGTCCGTGAACTGGAGCCTGGAATGCCATCAACGTTTGACTGGCATACCGGAAGAAATGGCGGTGGCGGCCTTTCGCATCACTCAAGAAGCGGTTACCAATATGCTGCGCCATGCCGAAGCCAGGAATCTGTTGGTCCGCCTGCAACGTCTGCCCCAAGGCCTGACGTTGTTAATCAGTGACGACGGCCTGGGGTTCGAGCCAGTGGCAGACCCTGCTCGCGAGGGGCAACGCGGAATGGCTGGAATGTCGGAACGGATCGATCAGTTGGGCGGTACGCTGACCGTGACCAGCGAGCCGGGCAAAGGCACTCAAATCGAAGCA
Organism: Pseudomonas sp. Pseusp18; assembly: GCF_059506005.1. Classification (NCBI taxonomy): domain Bacteria; kingdom Pseudomonadati; phylum Pseudomonadota; class Gammaproteobacteria; order Pseudomonadales; family Pseudomonadaceae; genus Pseudomonas; species Pseudomonas sp. Pseusp18. Next base: position 1,769,909 of record NZ_CP169240.1, on the reverse strand, counting down.
CTCTTCCCCTGGGCGCCCCGTGCGCTGGAACGGGCCAGTACGAATAAGGTTATGCGTTGACTTGTAACTTACTTCTGGTGGACGACCACTCGCTTATCAGGGCTGGCGTGCGCGCTCTGGTGCTGGATATTCCCGGCTATGCGGTCATTGGGGAGGCCAGTGACGGCTCGCAGTTACTCGAGATGGTCGAGCAACTGTCCCCGGACATCATCCTGCTGGATATCTCCATGAGGAAAACCGGTGGCCTTGAAGCCTTGCAGCGACTCAAACGAGTACGTCCGCAGTGCAAAGTGCTCATCCTGTCGATGCACACCGACCCGGCGCTCATCATGCAAGCACTCGAATCCGGGGCTCATGGCTACCTGCTCAAAGACACCACGGCCACCGAGCTCGAACATGCCCTGGATGCCTTGCGCAATAACGAACGCTACCTGAGCCCGGCCATTGCCCACACCGTCATCAACCAGGCGCTGACCCGAACCCAGAAAAATCAGGCGCCAACCCAGGACTCGCACAACCTGACGGCACGCCAGCTGGAAATCCTGCGATTGATTGTTCGCGGAAAATCCACCCGGGAAATTGCCAACGGCTTGGGCCTGAGCATCAAGACTGTCGAAACCCACCGCTCGCAGATCATGAAACGCTTGCAGATCTACGATGTGGCCGGCCTGGTGTTGTTCGCCGTACGCGAGCAAATCATCAGTCTGGACGATTAGCCGGATTCGAGCCGCTCAGCAGCGGCGAGCCCTCGGGCAAATGCACCGGCAATGCCGCCGGCCGTGCCGAAAAACGCAGGCTATCGCCCTCCAGAGGCTCACCATCAAGGTTGATATAAAGGCCCTCCGATACTTTGATCTCGACCCACGGCAAGCGGGCTCGCACAAACATGCTGTCGATTCCGAAACCATCGGTCAGCAGGTCTTTCAAGGTACCGACCACTTCCTGGGGCGCGGGCAAAATGCTGATATCCAGCAGACCATCGTCAGCCAGCGCCTGCGGGCACAACATATGACCACCACCAGCCTGTCGGCCATTGCCGATGCCTAATGCCAACAACTCACCGGCCCAGTGAAAATCCGGCCCCTGCAACTCGCCATAGGCGGCATGCAACTCACTGAAGCGCGATAAACCGGTGAAGAGATAAGCCGCGCCGCCAAGAATTTTTTTCAGATCCTCGGAAGTATTGGCCGTGACCTGACTGCCAAAACCGCCCGTGGCCATGTTCAGAAAAACCTGCCCGCCGACCTCCCCCAGATCAATGGCATGCGGGACGGCCTCCAAAAGCTCCAGCGCTTGAGCGGGCTCCAGGGGCACACCCGCGGCGCGTGCAAAATCGTTGGCGGTGCCCAAGGGCAAAAGCACCAGGCTGGCCTGCGTCGAATGCGCCGCCATGGCTTCGGCGATATCACGCAAGGTGCCATCGCCGCCGCCGGCAATCAGCTGCGTATAGCCCGCCGCCAATGCTTCCCCCACCAGCCGTTGCGCATCACCGGCCTCCCAGGTCAATCGAACAGCCAGTTCCCAGCCTTGTTGGCGCTTGCCTTCGACAGCTGAACGGACCTGCTCATTGAGTGCCTGCTTGCCATGCAGAATCAACAGCGCCTTGCGCTCGCTCATTTTGATCAGCCCCCTTTCCGAATCCGTATGGGAGATGTTGACCTCGCAGCCCCTCATAAAAGTCGCAAGGATTTCAATTATTTCCAGGGGAAGGACACTTGAGTCCTACAGAGCGGTATTTTTTCTTACAAAACCTGAGGAATCGGCTCAATTGACCCATCAGGGTAATTGGTACACCGTTGTGTCAGCGGTTATCAGTCATCACCAATAAATCACACAGGGACGTGCAAACAATGAATGGAACCTCTTTAAGGTCCTTAAAAATCGTAAGTAATAAAAGTATCGGCCACCTGAATGGTTTTAACGCAAGGAGCCAATTATTCCGTGCAAAGCCATGACCTCAGACTACCGGTAACTCCGGTCACGCCGTTCTCAGACAATCACGCCAATCAGCAGGCTGAATTCAAAAGCAGCGCAAAGCCCATCGGAGAAGTTGATATGGAACCTCGCGTCACTGAACTGGAGACACATCTCAAGTACATCCGCAGAGACCTGGATGAAGTCCGCGGCGACGTCAAATCCATCAAGCACAGGCTTGCCTATTCAGCTGGCGGAACAGCTGTGGTCCTGGGGCTTTTGAGCTGGATCTCCAACAGTCGCTTCGACCAGGTCGTGACCCTTCTGGCAAATTAAGGAACGGTCATGCACGCAAGCCCCAACGCTTTCGACCGGGCTTGCGTGGCAGAACCAGGACCTGCATCAGCCCAGGACTTCACTCAACGGGATGAAGCTCACACTATCACCCTCGATCAGCGTACGGTCCTCCAGCACTTCAACCAGACCATCCGCCCAGGCGGCACTGCGCAGTACGCCAGAGCTCTGATTCTTGTAGATGATTGCCCGGCCATTTTCCAGACGTCCGCGCAAGTACTCACGTCGGTTACCAGCCTTTGGCCAGACAAACCCTGCCGGTACCTGAAACTTCAGGGGTTCGATCTCTTTTACGCCTTGGCGGCGCAAGAGGTAGGGCCTCGCCAACAGAGCAAAAGTCACCAGCGTTGACGCCGGATTGCCGGGCAAACCAATGACAGGCACACCGCGAAAATGCCCGAACGTCAGCGGCTTGCCTGGCTTGATGGCAAGCTTCCACAGGGTCAACTCGCCCTCTTCCCGCAAGGCAATGCCCAGAAAGTCGGCTTCTCCCACCGATACGCCACCGGTGGAGAGAATCAGGTCGACATCCTTCAACTCGCCGAGACGGGCACGAGTGGTCGCTAAATCATCGGGAAGAATGCCAGCATCGATCACCTCACAGCCCAAGCGCTGCAACCAGCTGCAAAGCAACACTCGATTGCTGTTGTAGATCTGTCCCGGTCCAAGGGCCTGGCCCGGCTCAATCAGCTCATCCCCGGTAGACAAAACCGCAACACGAACCTTGCGAACCACATCCAGTTCAGCACATCCCAACGATGCCGCCAGCCCCTGCTCGATGGGCCCCAGGCGTGTACCGGCGGGCAAGATCAACTCACCGGCGGTGGTTTCCTGGCCTTGTGGACGGATGTTCTGTCCCGGGGTCATGGTCTCGGTGAAACGTACCCGCTCATCCGCCTGAACCTCGGCGTTCTCCTGCATCTCGACACAGTCGGCACCCGCGGGCACAGGCGCGCCGGTGAAGATCCGCGCACAGGTCCCAGGCTTCAAGGGCTCCGGAGCCTGACCCGCAAAAATCTTCTGGCTGACCGGCAACGGTTCTCCCGTCCAGTCGGCGACGCGCAAGGCATACCCATCCATGGCACTGTTGGGCCAAGGCGGCAGATCAAGTGTCGAGACCAGATCAGCAGCCAGTACACGCCCCTGAACCTGCGCCAACGGCAAGCGTTGGTGCTCATGAATTCTTGAGGCGTCGGCCATTTCCAGTAACCGCGCGAGCGCCACCTCGACGGCCATCAGGCTGCCAGTCTTGCCTGGCTTACCCGCGGGATTCACAGGGTGCCGCCTGTTTCAGATGGGTCACGAAATTGCACGGGCGGTGCCGGGAATCCAGTTGTTCGGCGAGAATGCCGTCCCAACCGGTGCGCACAGCATTGGTCGAACCCGGCAAGCAGCAAACCAGCGTGCCATTGGCCAGACCGGCCAAGGCCCGGGACTGAACCGTGGAAGTACCGATATCCGCCACCGATATCTGCCGGAACAGTTCACCAAAACCATCGACCTGCTTATCCAGCAAGCAACTCACCGCTTCGGGCGTGCTGTCACGACCGGTAAACCCGGTACCGCCAGTGATCAGCACCACTTGCACGACTTCATCGGCAATCCAGTTGGCCACTTGCGCACGAATTTTGTAGAGATCATCTTTGAGCAATACACGGGCCGCCAGGTTATGACCGGCAGCGCTCAAGCGGTCAACGAAGACCTGGCCTGAGGTATCGGTTTCCAGGGTACGGGTATCGCTGACAGTCAGCACCGCGATGTTGAGCGGTGCGAAAGGTACATCAGCCTTGGCTTTCATAGGCTCGTCCAGTTGTAGGAGAAACAGCCCGGTGTTATATCACAGCGCCTCATTTTTTCGCCGCCCCCATGGAGAAGTGCAATGACCTCGGATACACCTTTGGCGCCGTGCTCCATTTTGCTCCTGGCGGGCGGGCGTGGCCAACGCATGGGCGGTCGGGACAAAGGTTTGCTGGAATGGCACGGCGAGCCCCTGATCGCGCATCTGCACCGCAAGACCCGTCTGCTGAGCGATGATCTGATCATCTCCTGCAACAGAAACCTGGAGAAATATGCGCCTTATGCGGATCAACTGGTCCATGACGATGAAGGCGACTTTCCGGGGCCATTGGCGGGTATTCGCGCAGGCCTGAAGGCCGCCCGCCACACGCACCTGCTGGTATTGCCCTGCGATGTGCCACGCATCGATGCGGTGCTGCTCCAGAACATGCGTGAAACTGCCGCGCAGCATCCGGACAAACCGTTGATGCTGCGCCATGGAGAACACTGGGAACCTTTGCTATGCATGATTCCCGTCGTTCTTTCAGGGGCTTTCGAGACGGCCTGGAACGAAGGCGAGCGCAGCCCGGGCCGACTGATGCGCACATTGGGCGCCATGGCCCTGCAGTGCCCCGACAACGACCCTCGCCTGGCCAACCTCAATACGCCGGAACTGTTAAGCACGCATCACACTGTGTCAGACTGACGCTCGAAGGAACTTGCACGCGCTGCATACGTCTCAAGCTCAGTATTCAAAAGATTTTCCATTCGGAGACACACCCATGACCCAACGGACCCTCGCCACTTTCATGCTCGCACTGGGCCTTGCGACCCTCGCCGGTTGTGCATCGCCTTCAGTGATCACCTTGAATGACGGTCGAGAAATCCAGGCCGTCGACGCGCCTAAGTACGATCAAGAGTCGGGCTTTTACGAGTTCGAACAGCTGGATGGCAAACACATCCGTATCAACAAGGATCAGGTTCGTACCGTTAAAGAGTTGTAATCTTTGCGGCGACCATCGGATACAGAAAAGCCCGCTTTTAAAGCGGGCTTTTTCGTGGCTGAAGCAAAGCAGGTTTGCCTGTAATCACCACTCCAGGGTGATTGTGCTTTCGAACTCTCTTTCCTGCCCCGTAACCGGATCAACAAATCGCAATCCCTGGGCCAACAGCTTCAAGGGGTTGGCATAGTCGTCTTCTACGTCCTTGAGCACCCGCGGATAGAACGGGTCATTGCAGATGCCAGCCCCCAGGGCCGCCATGTGCACTCGCAACTGATGTTTCTTGCCCGTTACCGGGTAAAGCGCATAGCGCCAGAATTCACCGTTTTTTTCCCTGACCTCGACAGCCGTCTCGGTATTGCTGACGCCCGGACCTTCCTGCATGCGAAAGAACGGCTCGCCATCGATGAGTCGACTTTTATGAACCATCGGAAAGGTCAGTTCAGGCAATGCCCGGGCGATTGCTTCGTAGCGTTTTTCGATCTGGCGTGTAGGAAACAATGACTGATACGCTGACCGACTCTGAGGATTGGCTGAGAACAGCACCAGCCCTGCCGTATGCCGGTCAATACGATGCAAAGGCACCAGATGCGGGTTATCCAGTCGCCGGATCAGTCGTCGCAGCAATGTCTGCTCCACATACTCCCCAGCCGGCGTCACCGGCAGGAAGTGCGGTTTGTCCGCCACCACCAGATGCTCGTCGGCATAGAGGATCGACTCCACCACCGGGATCGGTTTTTCGTCCGGTACTTCACGAAAATAATGAATCCGCAGACCTTCCTTGTAAGGCAGATCCAGGGCAATCGGCATGCCTTGCCCATCGAGGACACGACCGCGAGCAATTCTGTCCAGCCATTGCTCACGACCGATGGCGCTGAAGTGTTCGCACAGGCAATCGAATACGGTCTGCCACGGACCAGGCGGCAGATAGAGCGTGCTGGCCTGGTTGTGCGCAGCAGAAAAAGATGAAGTGGACATACGAAAAGCTCTAACCCTCAATGCAGGGCAGCATTATCCAACAGTGGCCGGAACGAACCTAGAAGAGAATCCTCAGGCCGGTATCGACTGGGTTCGAGCGGCCGCTTCGGTGAACTCCTTGAGCCAGCGCAGCACATCGACCGCTTCCCAGCGACCCGGATCATAAAGCGCATACAACAACCCCTGATAGCCCACGACATCGAGCTGCCGGTGATAACCCGCACGCTGGAACAAGGCTTCGATTTCGGCGAAACAGGTATTGAAATGCAGTTTGTTGAAAGGCGTTTTTCCTTCCGTGACCAGACCATCCAGACGCAATTCGAGAACCGCCTCGCGCACCACGTCCGCCGACATCCGGTTCACGCTGTTCTTCAATTGTTCGACATTGACCACATTTCATCCCTCTGACGTCCGGGATCATCTGCCCAAACCCGAACAGGGAGAAGCATGGCAGGCAATCCGAATAACTGTATGCACATACAGTAACCGAATAACCAACCTTTCGCCAACGAATGAAACGAGGATCGCGACAGATGGGGGCATCGCCAGCAGTGTCAGGATTCGCGCAGGAACGCCACCACCTGCTCGGCACTAAACGGCCAGCCCAGTTCAGCGCCGGTATCGACCCGACGCAACACCGGAATACGCAGGCTGTAGGCTTCGAACCAGGTTTCATCGTCAGCGATATCCACCAGCTCCACCAACAGACCACGCTCGACAAACTCCATCAGCATGGCTTCGGCGACTTCACAAAGATGGCAACCAACGGTGCCGAACAGCTGACATTCAGGAGGCATGACGACAAGACCAAACGAGTAAGCGCTCATTCTAGGCCCACCATCAAACGCAGTCGAGCCGACGTCCGAGCAACGGTGATTTGAAGAGTTTTCGGCAAAATTCTGACGCAAATCATTTGCGTCGCCGGTCATTTGCGCGATGCTCGCGTCTTTTTTGCCTCTACGCTTGAGTAGCCATAACCCTCACCGGAGTTTTTTGTGTTTGCCAACTTGTTGATCATCCTCGCCTCCTCCCTGGTGGTGATTGCACTGTTCCAGCGCCTGCGTTTGCCACCGGTGTTGGGCTACTTGTGCGTAGGGCTGATGATCGGGCCGACAGCGTTCAACTGGGTGAATGAAAACGAAGACTTGCCCGATCTGGCTGAATTGGGCGTGGTGTTCCTGCTGTTCTCCCTGGGGCTTGAGTTTTCCCTGTCGAAGATGCTCGCACTGCGCCAGGTGGTGTTTGGCCTGGGCAGCCTGCAAGTGCTGGGGTCCGGGATCTTGCTGGGGGCATTGCTGATGCTGTTCGGCATGCCGATCACACCGGCCCTTTTACTCGGTGCTGGCCTGGCGCTGTCGTCTACCGCCATTGTCAGCAAGGAATTGAGCAGCCTCGGCGAAATATTCAGCCGTCACGGCCAGAATGCCATCGCCGTGCTGTTGTTCCAGGACGTGATTGCGGTGTTGCTGCTGACGCTTGTGCCGGTGTTCGCCGGCAGCAGCGACCAGGCCTGGTATTGGGCACTGCCGCTGACGCTGGCCAAGACCCTGGTGCTGTTCGTCGGTTTGCTGCTGGTCAGTCGCTGGTTTCTGCCACGGCTGTTCCATGAAGTCGCCGCGGCCCGGTCCGCGGAGCTGTTCGTGCTGTTGGCACTGGTGATTGTTCTGCTGACGGCCTGGCTGACTCACCTGCTCGGCCTCTCCCCTGCCCTGGGCGCCTTTCTCGCTGGCATGCTGCTGGGCGAAAGCCACTACCGACATCAGATCGAGGCCGACATCCGTCCATTCCGCGACATCCTGCTCGGAGTGTTCTTCGTCAGTATCGGCATGCTGATCGACTTGCGCCTGTTTGCCAGCCACGGCCTGTTGATTCTCGGTCTGACGTTGGGGTTGCTGCTGATCAAGGGCACCCTGGTCGCACTGCTGGTCAAATGGCGCGGCAGCGATGGCGAAACCGCCTGGCGCAGCGGCCTGGCATTGGCCCAAGGGGGTGAGTTCTGTTTTGCCCTGATGGCGCAGATGCAACAGAACAAATTGATGCCCGCCGACCTCGGCGGCCTGCTGCTGGCCGCCACGTTCTGCTCGATGCTGGTAACGCCTGTACTCCTGCGCGCCGCTCCCCGCATCGCCATGCGTCTGCACCGCAAACCCAACAAAGCAGCCGAACTCGAAGAAATCAGCGCGCTCAACGCCGGCCTGCACAATCACGTGGTGATCTGTGGCTACGGCCGCGTCGGTCAATCCATCGGGCGTTTCCTGCGTCATGTTCAGCAACCGTACATCGCGTTGGACACCGATCCGGTGCGGGTCCAGGAAGCCGTGGTCAATGAAAGCAGTGTGCACTACGGCGACTCACGCCGCGGCGAGCTGCTGATCGCGATAGGGCTGGAGCGCGCAAGACTGTTGGTGGTTGCCGTGGACAAGACGGACATCGCCCTGCTGATTCTCAAGGAAGCACGGCGGTTCAACCCGACCGTGCCGATCCTGGTGCGCACCCGGGATGACAGTCAGTTGGCCGAGTTGAAGGCGGCCGGCGCCAGCGAAGTCGTACCCGAGTTGCTGGAGTCCAGCCTGATGCTCGCCTCCCACGCGCTGATCATGCTAGGCATACCCGGCCAGCAGGTGCAGGACCGGGTCGACCAGGTACGGCATGACCGCTATCGCCTGCTGCACGACTTTTACCCCGGCGCCGACGATGAAGAACGCTGATTCAATCCTGGCTCACGGCGCCGATCTTGTGCACCGACAAGTCCGCGCCGTAATACTCTTCTTCCTGGCTCAGGCGCAGGCCATGGACCGCCTTGATCGCGCCATACACGGCAAAACCACCGGCCAGCGCCACGACTACCCCCAAAGAAGTGCCGATCAACTGACTGATCAGGCTCACGCCCCCCAAACCACCCAAAGCGATTTGCCCGAAGATGCCGCAAGCGATCCCGCCCCAGACACCACACAGCCCATGCAAAGGCCAGACACCCAGCACATCGTCGATACGCCATTTGCCTTGAGCTGCGGTAAAGCACCAGACAAACAGTGCTCCGGCGATGGCGCCGGTCACCAATGCGCCCACCGGGTGCATCAGATCCGAACCGGCGCAGATCGCCACCAATCCGGCCAACGGGCCGTTATGCAGGAAGCCCGGGTCATTGCGCCCGACGATCAACGCCGCCACCGTGCCGCCGACCATGGCCATCAACGAATTCACCGCCACCAGCCCGCTGACTCCTTGCAGGGTCTGGGCGCTCATCACGTTGAAACCGAACCAGCCGACGATCAGGATCCACGACCCCAACGCCAGGAAGGGAATGCTCGACGGCGCGAATGCCACCAGTCGCCCGTCGCGATAACGACCTTGCCTCGGCCCCAGCAGCAACACCGCCGCGAGTGCCAGCCAGCCGCCCATGGCGTGAACCACCACGGAGCCGGCGAAGTCATGGAAACTGGCGCCAAAACGTGCCAGCAACCAGGCTTGCAGACCGAAGTTGCCGTTCCAGACCACGCCCTCGAAGAAGGGGTAGATAAACGCCACGATCAGCGCCGTCGCGCACAACTGCGGGACGAACCGGGCGCGTTCGGCGATGCCTCCGGAAATAATCGCCGGTATCGCCGCGGCAAAGGTCAGCAGAAAGAAAAACTTCACCAGCCCATAGCCATGATCGGCGGTGATCACCGCCGCCGGTTGCATGAAACTGACCCCATAGGAAATCCAATAGCCTATAAAGAAGTAGGCCAGGGTCGAAATGGCGAAGTCGCTGAGGATCTTCGACAAGGCGTTGACCTGATTTTTTTGGCGAACCGTACCGACCTCAAGAAAGGCGAAACCGGCGTGCATGGCAAGAACCATGACCGCACCGATAAGTATGAACAACGTGTTGGAGCTATGGACCAGACTGTCCACAGCACTTTGCAGATTTTCCATGGATTGGCAGACCTGAAGGCTGAAAAAAAGCACCAAAGCAGTTCGCACAGATGGTCGACGCACCAAGTTGCAGCTCATCCAGACCGCAACGCTGATCCGGATGAACCGCTTTGGCGCACAAGACCGCCGCCTCTGCGCGAGTTTTGATTGTTTGAGTCAGGGGTTTCCTGAAATCATGCCCGGCAACAGCGCAATAGCGCCGGCTGACGCACCACGACGTAGCAAAAGATGTACCAGTCATTTGTACTGAACCTTCGCGCAAGGCTCATACTCGAACGCTTCAGAAGCCACTTACGGAGATCACCAATGGCACGCACCAAGGCAAAGACTGCTCAAGAAATTCTGATGGAAGATTTTCAGACACTGGTCAGCGACACCGAGCGGTTGCTGGAACACACCGCCTCCCTGGCCGGTGATCAGGCCGATGAGCTGCGCGAGCAGATTCGCGACAGCCTGCTGCGTGCCCGGGAAACCCTGAAGCTGACCGAAGACGCCCTGCACGAGCGCGGCAAAGCGGCTGTCGCCGCCACGGAAGATTACGTCCAGGCCAACCCATGGCAATCTGTCGGGATCGCAGCCGGCGTGGGTTTCCTGATTGGTCTGCTGGCCACTCGGCGCTGATATGGCGATCGATGAATCCGGCTCGTCCGCGACGGGCACCCGCTCTTCATCGCGGCGCCTGGGTGCCGCATTTCTTGGATTGCTGCACAGCCATGTCGAACTGTTCGGCATCGAGCTACAGGAGCAAAAAGCACGCACCGTAAGCCTGTTGCTGTTTGCCGGCCTGACGCTGGTCTTTGCCTTGTTGTTGCTGGTGGGGTTGTCGACGCTGGTGTTGATCCTGTTTTGGGACACCTATCGCCTGGCGGCAATCATCGGGCTCTGTGTGTTCTACACCCTCGCAGCGTTGTTCTGCGCAATGCGCTTGAGGGCGGCGATTTTCGATGAGTCCTCGCCCTTCCATGGCACTCTGGAAGAACTGGCCAACGATCGGGAGCGCCTGTTGCCATGAACCTGCCTGAACTTCCCCGTAACAGCTCGCGCACGGAAATGCGCAAGGCGCTGATCCGCCTGCGCATGGAAATGCATCGCCAGGAAATTCGCCACGAATCCCAACAACTGCTGCAGCCCCTGCAACGGGTGCGTGGCATGACGCAGAACTTGCAAGACGGTTTCGGCATCAAACACGCCCCGCTCTGGGGCATCGCGGCCGTGATCGGGTTGGGCTTTCTGACCGGCAAGGGTGCCAAGGGCGGAGGTATCGGCAGCCTGACCAAGCTGGTTAGCCTGGGCGCTGCATTGGGGCCACTGATCAAGTTGGTCATGCAGAGCGCTTCGCGCAAAAACTAATCAGTTTTGTCTGGCTGCATTCTTGCAATACCACCGGGATTAACCTCTTTATCGAGAGGTTGATCCTGCGTGCCTACCTGGCGACCAGGTTTTATCCAGAACAACACCTTACTAAGGAGGCCTCGTGATCGACGGGCAACCGCTCGCCTGTTTTCAGCCATTCATCGATACCGCCACAGGCCGTATCGCGGGTGTCGAAGCGCTGGGCCGACTGCGCCAGGCCGATGGTCAACTGACCTCGGTAGGTGCGCTGTTCGCCGATCCGCGAACCCCGGCCATCGCCCTGCGACGTCTCGATCGCCAGATTCGCGACAACGCCCTGAGCCGTCTGCATGAAGCGCCCGCGGACTGGTTTCTCAGCCTGAACATCTCACCCCGCTGGATCAGCCGCTTGCGCCGGGACCAGGCACTGCCTAGCCTCAAGCAACTGAGCAGGCATGGTGTCGACGCACAGCGAATCGTCTTCGAGATCACCGAACTGGGCGGCGACAGCCAGCGTCTGGCTGAAGTCGTGGCCCGCTACCGGCAAGCCGGGGCGCGGATCGCCATCGATGATTTCGGTGCCGGTTACTCTCAACTCGATCGCGTGCTGGCCCTGCAACCGGACATTCTCAAGCTCGACATGCGGCTGTTCCAGGCCGCCGCGTTGGGCGGTCCCAGCAGCGATGTGGTCAAGGCACTGGCGCAAATGGCGGAAAAAACCGGGTGCTGGATCATCGCCGAAGGCGTGGAAACCGAAGCGCAACTGAATTTTGCCCTGGAGTGCGGCTCACGCTACGTACAGGGCTTTCTGTTCGCCCGAGCGCAAGCGGATTTCTTCGCCACCGACGCCTTTGTCGAGCGCTTCGCGCAACTGCGCCAGCGTTACGTTCAGCAAAAGCTGACTGAACGCGCTCGCCTGATGATCATGCGCCAGCAACTCAGCGAACTAATGGCCATCCTGCAAGCCTGGGCTCAAGCCGGCGCGCCCCTAAGCGCCTTGCCGCAACTCCAGGCGTTTCCCTGGCTGCTGCGTTTTTATCAGTGCGACCGCCACGGCACGCAACTAACCCCCAACCTGGAATGGCGCAACAACGGCTGGGAAGCTGATAACCGCTACCTGGGCCATAACTGGTCATGGCGCCCCTATTTCTATCACTTGCTGGCTGAGGGTTGGGATGAGCGCCGTCTGACGCTTTCCAACACTTACCGCGACGCCACCAGCAATCAGTACTGCCTCACTGCGGGGCAGTTTTTCGATAACGGCGAACGGCTACTGCTCATCGATATCGACGCCGCGGGGTTGTAGTTCTCCTTGCAGGTACCGGCGCGAAACGGGAAGCTAGGGGTTCAGTCACCTGACGGAGAAACCAGCCTTGGATTGGCACACCCTGCTTACCCGCGAACGCCTCGGAAAACCTGTGCACAGCCCGGAAGAACTCGGCCGCAGTCCTTTCCATAAAGACCACGACCGGATCATTTTCTCGGGCGCGTTTCGCCGTCTCGGGCGCAAGACCCAGGTTCACCCGGTCTCCAGTAACGATCACATTCACACGCGCCTGACCCACTCGCTGGAAGTCAGCTGCGTCGGCCGTTCGCTGGGCATGCGCGTCGGTGAAACCATCCGCAGCGCCCTGCCCGACTGGTGCGAACCGAGCGACCTGGGGATGGTGGTGCAATCGGCTTGCCTGGCCCATGACATCGGCAATCCGCCCTTCGGCCACTCCGGCGAAGACGCGATCCGCCACTGGTTCCAGCAGGCCGCCGGCCGTGGCTGGCTGGATGCCATGAGCGAAGCCGAACGCAACGACTTCCTCAACTTCGAGGGCAATGCCCAAGGTTTCCGGGTGCTCACCCAGCTTGAATACCATCAGTTCGAAGGAGGCACCCGGCTGACCTATGCCACCCTGGGCACCTACCTGAAATACCCGTGGACGGCCCGGCACGCCGACTCACTGGGCTACAAGAAGCACAAGTTCGGCTGCTACCAGAGTGAACTGCCGCTGCTGGAACAGATCGCTCATAAACTCGGCCTGCCCCAACTGGAAGAACAGCGCTGGGCGCGCCATCCGCTGGTGTATCTGATGGAGGCCGCCGACGACATCTGCTACGCGCTGATCGATCTGGAAGATGGCTTGGAGATGGAGCTGCTGGAGTACGCCGAAGTCGAGTCCCTGCTGCTGGACCTGGTGGGCGACGATCTCCCGGAAACCTATCGCCAGCTCGGTCCACAGGATTCGCGGCGGCGCAAACTGGCGATTCTGCGGGGTAAAGCCATCGAACACCTGACCAACGCAGCAGCCCGAGCCTTTGTCGAGCAACAGGACGCACTGCTGGCCGGCACGCTGCCGGGCGACCTTGTCGAACACATGCATGGCCCGGCCAAACGCTGCGTCTTGAATGCCAAGGACATGGCACGCAAAAAAATCTTCCAGGACAAGCGCAAGACGCTCCACGAAATCGGCGCCTACACCACCCTGGAAATCCTGCTCAATGCTTTTTGCGGCGCAGCATTGGAGCAGCACAACGGTCGTACGCCCTCCTTCAAGAACCGGCGCATACTCGACCTGTTGGGCAACAATGCACCCGATCCCCATGGCCCGTTGCACACCTCGTTCTTGCGCATGATTGATTTCATCGCCGGCATGACCGACAGCTATGCCGGTGAAATGGCGCTGGAAATGACCGGTCGTTCAAGCCACGGATAACAGCGCATCGATCAGCCGCGTCAGCGACGTCTGAACGGCTGATCGAGTGTCTAGACATTCATCTGTATTTCAACATCGACAGAATCGCCCTACACCTTGTGCAGAGCTGACTGATCGATTGTTCGGCCATCTCGCGAAACAATTGCACACCCACTGCTCGACAGATGACGCATGAAAACTCCTACGTTCAAACACGATTGGCACATATTGCTGGTGGAAGATCATCCGTTTCAGCTGAGAGCGACTCAATACCTGCTCGAGAGTTACGGCTTCACCCAACTGACCACCACTGACAGTGCCGAAGGCGCCTTGCAACAAATGCTCAAGGCTGCGCAACCGTTCGATATTCTTCTGTGCGACCAATGCCTGCCCGACCTTCCCGGTCTTGATTTGATCGAGCTCGCCAGTCACCGGGGAATGATCAGACAGGCAATACTGCTGAGCAGCCTGACATCCGCCGAACTGGAAAAACTTAAAACAGTAGCCTACGAACACGGACTTCCCTTGCTGGGTTACTTGATCAAGCCATTGAAACAATCAGACTTTAGAAGCTTGTTGACCTTAGCCTCACAATAAAACAGGCCAATCCCCACACACTAAAACCACATCCAAAACACAGATTAAAACTTATAACCCAACGCTTTCACCCTCTTGACTACATCATCCAAACTTTACCCCTTCCTCATTCAAAACCTAGTTGGTACGTAGTCCGTTTCTTTTTCAATTGTAGGACTTTTCCTATATTGCTGCTATCGACTTGTCAGTCCATGCGCCCCCTCAACTACTGAGCTAAGGTGCGCGCTTTATTTGTGCACGTATGGGATTTGATTATGAACTCCGTTTTTATTGTCGACGATCACCCTGTCATCCGCCTTGCCGTTCGAATGCTGCTGGAACATGAAGGTTACAAAGTCGTCGGTGAAACTGACAATGGTGTCGATGCCATGCAGATGGTGCGCGAATGCATGCCCGATCTGATCATCCTCGACATCAGCATTCCCAAACTGGATGGGCTGGAAGTGCTCTCCCGTTTCAACGCAATGAGCACGCCATTAAAAACACTGGTGTTAACTGCACAATGCCCGAAACTTTTTGGTATTCGCTGCATGCAGTCAGGTGCATCAGGGTATGTATGCAAACAGGAAGAGCTCAGTGAACTGGTGAGTGCGATCAAAGCAGTATTATCAGGTTACAACTACTTCCCCAGCGAGGCCTTGAACCCGGTTCGTTGTGACGACGCACAGTGGGCGGACCTGGACTTGTTCAAATCCGTAAATGATCGAGAGTTGATGGTATTACAACTTTTTGCCCAAGGTCGCACCAACAAGGAAATTGCCAAGGGCATGTTCCTCAGCAACAAGACTGTCAGCACCTATAAAAAACGACTTATGCAGAAACTCAAAGCCAAATCTCTGGTTGAACTCATCGATATGGCAAAACGTAACGCGTTAGTGTGAGGAACAGGATGCCCAGTCGTTTGAAGGATTTTCCAAGACTCATGATCGCGGCTTTATGCCTGAGTACCCCGGTGCTCGCGGCGCAGACGCCCAGTGAAAACTACACACTGCTCAGTCGCTCAACGACCGGGCACATGGAAGTCCAGCTGGATACCTCACAACGACAATGGGTCAAAGACAAACGTGAATTGATCCTGGGCACGTCAGGCCCGGATTATCCGCCTTTCGACCTGACACTCAGCGGCCACGACTACGAAGGTTTCACCGCCGACTACGCCGGCATCCTCGGCAAGGTTACGGGGTTGCCCGTCAAGGTTCAGCGCTTCGCGTCCCGAGGGGCTGCGATCGAGGCGCTGGAAAAGGGTCAGGTCGACATACTCGGCACCGCCAATGGGTTCGAGGCCGACAATGCCGACATTGCGCTGTCCACACCTTACGCCGTGGATCAACCCGTGCTGGTGACACGGGAAGGAGAAACCAGGTCTCTGACCGATGGTCTTGCCGGCCTGCGGCTTAGCATGGTGTATCACTATCTGCCTCTGGACGAAGTCAGGGCGCTGTACCCCAAGGCAATCATCACCTCCTACCCGTCCTACCAAAATGCAATCAACGCGGTTGCCTTCGACCAGGCCGATGTTTTTCTCGGTGACACCATTTCAACTCATTACATGATCAACAAGGGGTATCTGAACAACATCCGCATGGCCAACTTCGGTAAACACGAAGCCCATGGTTTCAGCTTTGCCGTACAGAAGGGCAACCCGGACCTGCTCGGGATCATCAACGCGGTACTCAAGGCCATCCCCACCAGCGAACGGGAAAACATCGCCAAACGCTGGAGTGCCGGCAGCGACATTCTTCTCACCGATCAAAAACTGCAACTCACCCACCACGAAGAACGCTGGCTGGCGCAACATCCGGTTGTGCGGGTGGTGGTTAATGAAGCGTTTGCGCCGCTGACGTTTTTTGACAGCGACGGCAACTTTCGGGGTGTCACGGCTGACCTGCTCGAACTGATCAGATTGCGCACCGGTTTGCGCTTCGAGATCCAGCGCAGCCGAAGCGATGACGAGATGGTCGAGCAGATCGCTAACCAGCAGGCCGACCTGATCGCCGCCCTGCTCCCCAGCGCACAGCGTGAAACGATGTTGAACTTCAGCCGCCCGTATCTGGAAAACTCCTTTGTCCTGCTGACACGCAAAGCGGCCGACAGCCCGACCAACCTCAACCAGCTGCAGGACAAACGCCTGGCCATTGCCCAGGGCAATCCACTGGTGGATTACCTGCGCAGAGAGTTTCCGCGGATCAACCTGGTTGAAACTCCAGACACCTTCAGTGCCGTGGAGTTGCTCGCCGAGGGTAAGGCAGAAGGTGCGGTGAACTCATTGGTGATCGCCAACTACTTCATCTCATCGCGGATCTTCGAGCGGACACTTCAGATCACCACCACCATCGGCACCCAACAGGCGGCATTTTCCCTGGCGACCGGGCGCGACGCCAAAGAACTGAATGCCATCCTCGACAAGGCGCTGTTGAGCATCACACCGGAAGAGCTGGGCATCATCAACAACCGCTGGCGTGGCTATTCGGCGGCCTCGCAAAGTACCTGGCGCAACTATCACCGAGTGTTCTATCAGATCGTTACCGGCGCGGGTGTACTGCTGCTGATATCCGTTGCCTGGAATGCCTATATGAGACGCCAGATAAAACAGCGGCAGGCGGCGAAAGAACGTGCCGATGAAGCCAACCGGGCTAAAAGCACCTTTCTGGCAACCATGAGCCATGAGATCCGCACGCCGATGAACGCGATCATCGGCATGCTGGAGCTGACACTCAAACGTATTGATCCTGACCATCCGGATCGACCGGCCATCGACGTCGCGTATCACTCGGCAAAAGACCTGTTGGAACTGATCGGGGACATTCTCGACATTGCGCGCATCGAATCCGGACGTCTGAGCCTGAGCCCGGAGCGTGTCAATCTGGCTGAAACCGTAGCCTCGGTGATGCGGATCTTCGACGGGCTGGCCCGGCAAAAAAATCTCGGACTGCACCTGGCATTCAACCCTGCCAAACCTGCGACCGATGTCCTGTTGGACCCGATGCGTTTCAAACAGGTGCTGTCCAACCTGGTCAGCAATGCAATCAAGTTTACGCAACAGGGTCAGGTCAGGATCAGCCTCGAGTTGCAACCGACCGACGGACCCGACCGCGTGCAGCTGCAGTTGCTGGTTGAGGACAGTGGCGCCGGGATCAGCGAGCAGGATCAGCAGCGACTGTTCGAGCCTTTCGTCCAGGCCAATAACTCCAGCCAGTTAGCCAGGGGCGGTGCGGGGCTGGGCCTGGTGATCAGCCGCAATCTGTGCGAAATGATGGGCGGCAACCTGCAATTGAGCAGCCAGCCCGGGGTCGGCACTCAAGTTCGGGTTTCGCTGAATCTGGCAACCCTGCCGCCTGTACAGATGCCGGAAATTGCCGAGCCACCGATTCACCAGAGCGCAGCCCCCTTGAACGTTCTGGTGGTCGACGATCACCCGGCCAATCGCTTGCTCATGTGCCAGCAACTGGAGTTTCTGGGGCATCGGTTCAAGGTCGCAGCGGATGGCGAGGCGGGATTGCAGACGTGGAAAGATCAGCCATTCGACCTGGTGATTGCCGATTGCAACATGCCGATCATGAATGGATATGAGATGGCTCGTGCCATTCGCCAACATGAACAGCGCATGCAGCGCCCTGCCTGTACCGTTCTGGGTTTCACCGCTAATGCGCAACCGGAGGAAAGACAACGCTGCAAACAAGCCGGGATGGACGATTGCCTGTTCAAACCTCTCAGCCTGACAGCCTTGAGCCAATGGATCGAAGGCATTGCACCGACGGTCCGCGACCCGGCGTTCAGTCTGGAGGGGCTGCACCTGTTGACCGGTGGCAATCCGGCACTGAACCGGCGATTGTTGACCGAGCTGCTGAATAGCAACCACCTGGATCGGCAAACGCTGCTGACGTTGTCCCGGTCAAACGACCGGCAGTCACTCCTCGACATTGCCCACAAAATCAAGGGAGCGGCGCGAATCGTCCAGGCCTCCCGACTGATCGACAGTTGCGAGGCGCTCGAAAAGGCCTGCAATAACAGGCCCCACCACGATCAAGTGGCTGATTGCAGCAAGTCCATGGAGCGCGCCATGCTCGAACTGGATCAAGCGTTGCAACAACAGCTCGCACGACACGACAAACAGCAGAATGACGGAGCGTTAACTATGCTGGAAGGCTGAGCAGTGTGTTCATTGTCATGGAGAAAGCTGCAATGCCCAGCCCACTGCGCCCGGACCAGCGCCGGTTTCCCCTGCACATCCATATCAGCGTGATGTTCACGTTCCTGCTGTTGCTGACCGGGGTGGTGCTGGGCATTTTCAACTATCGGCAAACCACCCGGATCATTCTTTCCAGCAGTGAAAAGCTCTTCAACCGCATCGAGCAGGATGTCCGTCTGGACCTGCATCGCACCTATGAGCCGATTCGTCATCTGCTGAGCCTGCTGGCGGACAATCCGGCAACCCAGGCACCCGACCTTGAGCAACGCCTGGCGTTGCTCAAGCCCTTCAGTCAATCGCTCACGGACAACCCCGATCTGGCCTCGCTGTACCTGGGCTACAGCAATGGTGACTTCTTCATGGTTCGCCCCCTGCGCAGCGTCGCCCTGAAAACGCAGCTCAAGGCACCGGACACCGCGGCGTATCAGGTATGGAGCATCGAGCATCCAGGCGGCGGTCAGGTCCGCTCCCAATCCTTGTTTTTCGATCAGAAGCTGGCCCTCGTCAGCCGCCTGGACAACCCCGACGAAATCTACGATCCACGCACCCGCGCCTGGTTCTCCAGCGCCCGCAGCGACCGTGATCAGATCACCACCGAGCCCTACCTGTTTTTCTCCACC
This sequence comes from Pseudomonas sp. Pseusp18, assembly GCF_059506005.1. NCBI lineage: Bacteria > Pseudomonadati > Pseudomonadota > Gammaproteobacteria > Pseudomonadales > Pseudomonadaceae > Pseudomonas > Pseudomonas sp. Pseusp18. Next base: position 1,750,546 of record NZ_CP169240.1, on the reverse strand, counting down.
CACAATGTCGGCACAACCCTGGCGCGGCGCAGTGGTGAGCAAGCGGTGATGGGTGCCGACCTTACACTGGCGGAACTGTCGGCTACCCTGGCCAAACATGTGGTGACGCCCGGCACCGAAATTGTGCTGCTCGATGCCGAGGGCAATGCCGTCGCCTACCCCGACAGCAGCAAACTGATCGTCGACGACCAGACAGCCCGGCTGATCAAAGCCGCCGACCTGAGCCCCAGCCTCGCGGCCCTGCTCACCAGTCCCCCTGAGATCAATCGCCTGAACGCCGCGGGTCGTCAATGGATCGTGGCGCGCAGCAGCATGCAGGAGGGTGGGCCCCAGGGGCTGCAACTGGCGCTGCTGGTGCCAGAGGACGAATTGCTCGTCGATGCCTACCGCATGCGCTGGCAAGGCGCGCTGATTACCCTGGCAACGCTGCTGTTGTGCCTGCCCATGGGTTGGCTGACCTCGAGGGTCCTGGTCACCCCCCTGCGCGCGCTGGTGCGGGAAGCCGATGCGATTCGTAGTTTCGATTTCAATTTTCCGGCCAGCCGTCGCTCGCCGGTGCTGGAAGTCGACCAACTGAGCGTCTCGATGGCGCGCATGAAAGACACCCTGGCGAGTTTTTTCCGGATCACCGACAGCCTGAGCGCCGAAACCCGTTTCGCCCCCTTGCTGCAACGGGTGTTGTTTGAAACCGTGCAGATCGGCCAGGCCCAGGCCGGTCTGATCTACCTGCGCGAAGGTGATGAAAATCGCGTGGAGCCTCATGCGCTGGTCATCAACGGCAGTTCACAGGCCTTGCCGTCATTCGACATTCAAGGACACGTACCCCAGGATCCGCAGAGCCCTCAGTGGATGCAAACACTGTCGACCGCCGACAATGTCGTCACCTCCCTGGGCTTCGAACAGGCGGGGGATCTGCAGAAAGTCTTGCTCGCGCTGGAGTGCCCGCGGGTTCATCTGGTCGGTATTCGACTACACAATCGCCATAACGAAACCGTGGGGCTGCTGGTCCTGCTGCTGGCCGACAGCGGCACACAAGACGACCTGGAAAAACTGCGCCCGGATCGCATCGCGTTTCTCCAGGCGGTGTCTGGCGCGGCCGCCGTGAGTATCGAAAGTCAGCGCCTGCAAGCCAGGCAAAAACAGCTGCTGGACTCATTCATTCAGCTGCTGGCCGGCGCAATCGATGCCAAGAGTCCCTACACCGGCGGGCACTGCCAGCGAGTACCGGTACTGACGCTGATGCTGGCACAGGCGGCCGCTGCCAGTCAGGCCCCGGCCTTCCGTAGCTATCAGCCCAGCGAAGATGAATGGGAGGCGTTGCACATCGCCGCCTGGCTGCATGATTGCGGCAAGGTCACCACCCCTGAATACGTGGTCGACAAAGCCACGAAACTTGAGACCCTGTACGACCGCATCCACGAAATCCGCACCCGTTTCGAAGTCCTCAAGCGTGATACCTGGATCAATTATTGGCAGGCCATCGCCCTGGGGGGTGACGAGTCGCATCTGGCGCAATTGCGCAATGCGAGCCTGGCGGCGCTGGATGATGATTTCGCGTTCGTGGCGCGCTGCAACCTGGGCAGCGAGGCCATGGCCGAGGCCGATCTGCAGCGGCTGAACACCATCGCCCAACGTACCTGGAGCCGAACCCTGGATGATCGGCTTGGCGCTTCGTGGGAAGAGAACCGTCGCCAGGCCCGGACTCCGGCGCCGACCCTGCCGGTCAGCGAGCCGCTGTTGGCGGATAAACCCGAGCATCTGCTCGAGCGCGCCGACAGCGAACTGATCCCGGACGACAATCCCTGGGGATTCAAGCTCGACGTGCCGCGATACAAGTACAACCGGGGCGAACTTTACAACCTGAGCATCGTCCGAGGCACCCTGACCCGCGAGGAGCGTTACATCATCAATCACCACATGGTGCAGACGATCCTGATGCTCAGTCACCTGCCCTTCCCCGGTCACCTCAATAACGTCGCGGAAATCGCCGGCGGCCACCACGAAAAAATGGACGGCACCGGTTATCCCAAACGCTTGAAGCGCGAAGACATGAGTCTGCCGGCGCGGATGATGGCGATTGCCGACATTTTCGAAGCGCTGACCGCCGCCGATCGCCCCTACAAGAAAGCCAAGTCCTTGAGCGAAGCGCTGGGCATCATGGCCACCATGTGCCGTGACGCCCACATCGACGCTGAATTGTTCGGGCTGTTCATCAACGACGAAATCTACTTGCAGTACGCCAGCCAATTCCTGGAGCCACAACAGATCGATGCCGTTGACCCGACAAGCCTGCTGATCAAGGCCGGCTTGAAAGCCTGATCAGCAGTCGGTCAGACGCAGGAAAATCGCCGCCAGTTGCTCGATACCGGCCTGATCGTCAACGGTAAAACGCGCCAGTTTCGGACTGTCGAGGTCCAGCACGCCGATCAGTCGACCGTCCTTGACCAACGGCACGACGAGTTCACTGTTCGATGCGCTGTCGCAAGCGATGTGGCCGGGAAATGCGTGTACGTCTTCGACCCGCTGGGTCTGCAAGGTGGCGGCGGCAGCCCCGCACACGCCGCGACCGAATGGAATCCGTACGCAGGCGATCTGCCCCTGAAACGGGCCAAGCACCAGTTCTTCGTTGCGATTAAGGTAGAAACCGGCCCAGTTCAGGTCATCGAGCTGGTTGAACAGAAACGCGGAAAATTGCGCGGCGTTGGCGATAAAATCACGCTCGTCCGCCAGCAACGATTCCAGCTGTGCCCATAGCATGCCGTAGCCTTCAAGGCCCTGGCCGCTCTTTTGTAAATCGATCATGCCTTTTGCTCCAACAGCTTCAGCCCGACCCAATAGCGGGCAAATTGATACGCGCAACGTCCGTTGCGATTACCCCGGCCCGTGGCCCAGCGCACCGCGAGGATGTCCAACTCTTCGTCACGCTGCCACTTGAGACCGGCCTTGTCGGCCAATTGGCCGATCCAGTGCTCGACGACGTTGAGGAAATGTTCCTGAGTAAACGGATAGAACGACAGCCACAGGCCAAAACGGTCCGACAGTGCGATCTTGTCTTCCACCGCCTCATTGGGATGGAGCTCGCCATCGACCCTTTTCCAGTTTTCGTTATCGCTTTCCTTTTCCGGCACCAGATGGCGACGGTTGGAGGTGGCGTACAGCAGAACGTTGTCTGGCGCCTGCTCGAGAGAGCCATCGAGTACGCTCTTGAGCACGCGATAATCGCCCTCGCCCGACTCGAACGACAGGTCATCGCAGAACAGCACAAACCGTTGAGGCAGCTTGGCAATCTGCTCGACCACTCGCGGCAAGTCCGCCAGGTGATCGCGCTCGATCTCGATCAGCCGCAGGCCGTTCCTGGCGTGTTCGGCCAGCAAGGCGCGCACCAGCGACGATTTACCGGTGCCCCGCGAACCCCAGAGCAAGGCGTGATTGGCAGGCATGCCGTCGAGGAACTGTTGAGTATTGCGGCCCAATTGCTCAAGTTGCCGGTCAACGCCGATCAGGTCGGACAGGCGCATGTCGAGGCTGACTTGCAGCGGCAACAGAAAACCGTTGCGACCCTCGCGTTGCCAGCGTGCGGCCAGGCAATGTGTCCAGTCGACCGTTTGCCGAGGCGCCGGCAGCAGCGGTTCGATACGGGCCAGAACGGCATCGGCGCGTTCAAGAAAAGCATTCAATCGGGAATCCACGTCTTCTCCTCGGGCACGTTCACAGTGATGATGGCGGTACAGCGACGAAACACAGCATCCGATGCCCGGCCAACACCCCGTACAGGTGTTTTGCGAGAACATCGGTATCCATTGATGATCGACTATGCTTGAGCAGCGAAGGGAAACGGAAGTGGTTCAACATCCCATGGATATCAAGTTCAGCCAGCGGCTGTCGTACAAGCAAGCCAAGCTTACGGTGCTGGTCGGTTTCATTCTGGGCACGCTGCTCAGCCTTGTGCAAATAGGCATCGATTATGCCAGCGAAGACGCCTCCATCAACCGCGAAATCCTGTCGTTGCTGGAAATCAGCCATAACCCCGCGTCTCGCATCGCCTACAACATCGACGCCGAACTCGCCCAGGAACTGATCCTGGGCCTGCTGCGCTCCCCGGCGATCATCGGCGCGAAATTGACCGACAACAACAATACCGTGCTGGCCAGCGTCAAACGCCCGGGCCTGGAAAACAATTACCGGATGCTCAGCGACTTCCTGTTCGGCGCCAACCGACAGTTTGAAGACCGTCTTTACCTCGACCACTTGCCGGACGAGTCCCTCGGGACCTTGCACCTGGATGTCGATACCTACACCTTCGGCAGTCGTTTCCTGCGCCGGGCCGAAGTGACCCTGCTCAACGGCTTCGCGCGCAGCCTGATCCTCACGGGCATTCTGTTGGCGCTGTTTTACGTGATGCTGACCAAACCGCTGGTGCGGGTCATCCGCGAACTCAGTGGTCGGGATCCACGCAGCGCGGAGCCGACCTGGCTGGAGTATCCGGCGGGGCATGAAAACGATGAAATCGGCGTCCTGGTCAAGGTCGCCAATCAACAGTTCGATAACATTGCCACCGAGATCCAGCAGCGGCGCAATGCCGAAAACCGCCTGACCGACTACCTCTCGCAACTGGAAAATATCGTCTCGGCCCGTACGGCGGAACTCAAGGCCATCAACTCGCGGCTCAGCCTGTCCAACGAGGAACTGGAAGTCGCCCGCCGCACCGCCCTGGACATGGCCGAGGCACGCTCGGTGTTCCTGGCCAACATGAGCCATGAAATCCGCACGCCTCTCAACGGCCTGCTGGGGATGATCGCGCTCTCGCTGGACGGCCCGCTCAATGCCGAGCAGCAGCAACAGCTGTCCATCGCCCATGACTCGGGCAAAGTGCTGGTGGAACTGCTCAACGATATTCTCGACCTGTCGAAATTCGATGCCGGCCAGCTGGAACTCGAACACATTCCATTCGACCTCGGCTCGCTGATCGAAGACACCGCCAACCTGCTGTCCCAGAACGCCGCGCCGAGCGTCGAGCTGACGTGCCTGATCGACCCGCAATTTCCCGCGCTGGTACTCGGCGATCCGACCCGGGTCCGGCAGATCGTCAGCAACCTGTTGTCCAACGCCCTCAAGTTCACCCGCTTCGGGCGGGTCGATGTGCGTCTTTCAACGTTCGAAGACGGCGTGCGAATCGAGGTCTGTGACACTGGCATCGGTATCGCCCAGGATGCGCAGGTCAAAATCTTCCAGCCGTTTACCCAGGCTGGTGCCGGCATTACCCGGCAATTCGGCGGTACCGGGCTGGGCCTGGCGCTGACTTATAACCTCTGCGAAGCCATGCAGGGGCGCCTGACGATCAGCTCGGAAGCAGGCTTCGGCAGTCAGTTCTGCGCCGACCTGCCGCTGCCCTGCCACACTCGCGCCATCCCGCCAGCAGCTCTGCAAGGCAACATCGTCGCGATCACGGCCGCCAGCAGCGGACTGGCGGAACTGCTACAGAATCTGTTGCCCGAATGGGGGCTCGGCTATCAACAGCGTTCCATCGATGACCGATTGATCGGCCTGAAACCGGATGTGTTGATCACCGACTGCCCCGAATGCCTGTTTGGCCTGCGCCCTACTTTAACCGCACCGATTCTGTTGGTGACCGCTTACGGCAGTTTCCTGCCCAGCGAGCAAGCCAGCGCCCTGGCACCTTTGCAGCAACAGGCGCGACCGTTGGCACGCAATGCGCTTTACCAGACATTGCGACGGATCCTGCAGCCCGAACTCAACACGATCAACGGTGCCCGGGTCGAAGTCCTCTCACCCCAGCGACGCGGGCGCATCCTGCTGGTGGAGGACAACCCGGTCAATCAGTTGGTGGCCAAGGGCATGCTCGGCAAACTCGGCTGCGAAGTGAGCGTCGCGGCCCATGGCGCCGAAGCCCTGGATCAGCTCGAGCACAGCGAATTCGATCTGGTGCTGATGGACTGCAACATGCCGGTGATGGACGGCTATGAAGCCAGCCGGCAGATCCGTCGTAGCGGGCGCTGGCCACAACTGCCCATCGTCGCCCTGACCGCCAACGCCATGTCCGAAGAACGCGAGCGTTGCCGTGCGGCGGGCATGAGCGACTACCTGGCCAAACCCTTCCGCCGGGAAGAACTGGCGGCCCTGCTCGACTTGTGGATACCCACTACGACAGCAATTTGATGTGCCCCAACAGGTGATCGAGACCATCGCGCAGCTCATTCAGGCGATCCAGATCGACACCGCTATCGCACAACAGACGGGCCTTGAGTGGCCCGACCTGATCGCGCAAGGCCTTGCCGGTGGGCGATAGGCTCAAGTGCACCTCGCGCTCATCGCGCGCCGAACGCTGGCGCTGCACCAGTTGCAGTTGCTCAAGACGCTTGAGCAGCGGCGTCAGGGTCCCGGAATCCAGCGCCAGGCGCTCACCCAGCGCCTTGACCGTTGGCTGCTCCGGCGCCGCCTCCTGCCATTCCCACAGCACCAGCATCGCCAGGTATTGCGGGTAGGTCAGGCCCAGTTGATCGAGCATCGGCTTGTAGGCACGGATCACCGCCCGAGAAGCGGCGTACAGCTTGAAGCAGAGCTGACTGTCAAGCTTCAGCGAATCGACTGACAACGTGTTCATTTGAGCAGGGCTTCGATCTCGCGGCGCAGCGCTTGCGGCTTGGTGGCCGGAGCAAAGCGCTTGACCAGCTGACCGTCCTTGCCGATCAGGAACTTGGTGAAGTTCCATTTGATGCCCTGGGAACCCAATACGCCTGGCGCGCGTTTTTTCAGCTGAACGAACAGCGGATGAGCGCCGGCACCGTTGACTTCGATCTTCTTGAACAGCGGGAAACTCACCCCGTAATTCAACTCGCAGAACTCGGTAATCGCCCCTTCGTTGCCCGGCTCCTGTTGGCCGAACTGATTGCAGGGAAACCCGAGCACCACCAGGCCTTGATCCTTGTAGGTCTTCCACAGTTCTTCGAGGCCTTTGTACTGCGGGGTGAAACCGCATTTGCTGGCGGTGTTGACCACCAGCACCGCTTTACCGGCGAAATCGGCCAGGGTCTTTTGCTCCCCCTTGATGGTGGTGCAAGGGATGCTCAGCAGGTTGTCGCTCATGGCACGAACTCCGAATGAAGGAATATCAAACATAGCGAGCAATTGAATTGTGTGCAATTTAATAAATCAATAACCACCCCCACACGAACACCCCTGTAGGAGCTGCCGAAGGCTGCGATCTTTTGACTTTAGTTTTTAAAAGACAAGATCAAAAGATCGCAGCCTTCGGCAGCTCCTACGCACGCAAATTACATGCGCGACATCAGCAGATTATTCGCGGGGAACGAGGTCCAGGCACACCGAGTTGATGCAATAACGCAAACCGGTTGGCGGCGGACCGTCCGGGAACACATGCCCAAGGTGCGCATCGCATTTGGCGCAGACCACTTCGGTGCGGATCATGCCGTGGCTGATATCACGGATCTCGACCATCGCACTGTCGCCGATCGGCGCATAGAAGCTCGGCCAGCCGCAGCCGGAATCGAACTTGGTTTTGGAGTCGAACAGCGGTGCGTTGCAGCAGATGCAGTGGTAAACACCGTCGGTTTTGGTGCCGTTGTATTTACCGGAGAACGGCCGTTCGGTGCCCTTGAGGCGGCAAACGTTGTACTGCTCCGGATCAAGCATGGCCCGCCATTCTTCCAGGGTTTTTTCCAACTTTTCCATTGATACACCTCAGCAGCTGAAAAAGCCCGATCTGTACCTTTTCCACGGATCGGGCGGCACGTATGATTGCGCCTCGTCAAACGCCAGTCTGGCAGCCAGACCACGCGCATTCAAACGGATTTATGAGTGCCGCCACTCAAGGCGTCAGGCCTGTGTGAATACGCAGGATTCCCAGCACGGTCGTTCACACGCCGCCTGGATCGTTCATTTTCGGGAACACATCGCCATGCAGGTCAGCAAATCGAACAAGCTCGCCAACGTCTGCTACGACATTCGCGGCCCAGTGCTCAAGCACGCCAAACGCCTGGAAGAGGAAGGTCATCGCATCCTCAAGCTGAACATCGGCAACCCGGCGCCCTTTGGTTTCGAAGCGCCGGACGAAATCCTTCAGGACGTGATCCGCAACCTGCCGACCGCCCAAGGCTACAGCGACTCCAAAGGCCTGTTCAGCGCCCGTAAAGCCGTGATGCAGTACTACCAGCAAAAGCAGGTGGAAGGCGTCGGCATTGAAGACATCTATCTGGGCAACGGCGTTTCCGAGCTGATCGTGATGTCGATGCAGGCCCTGCTCAACAACGGCGACGAAGTGCTGGTGCCGGCCCCCGACTATCCACTGTGGACCGCCGCAGTGAGCCTGGCGGGCGGCAACCCGGTGCATTACCTGTGCGATGAGCAGGCCAACTGGTGGCCGGACCTGGCCGACATCAAGGCCAAGATCACCCCGAACACCAAGGCCCTGGTGATCATCAACCCGAACAACCCGACTGGCGCGGTGTATTCGAAAGAAGTCCTGCTGGGCATGTTGGAGCTGGCCCGTCAGCACAATCTGGTGGTGTTCTCCGACGAGATCTACGACAAGATCCTGTACGACGACGCCGTGCACATCTGCACCGCCTCGCTGGCACCGGACCTGCTGTGCCTGACCTTCAACGGCCTGTCCAAGTCCTATCGCGTGGCCGGCTTCCGCTCCGGCTGGATCGCCATTTCCGGCCCGAAACACCACGCCCAGAGCTACATCGAAGGCATCGACATGCTGGCTAATATGCGCCTGTGTGCCAACGTGCCGAGCCAGCACGCGATCCAGACCGCACTCGGTGGTTATCAGAGCATCAACGATCTGGTATTGCCCCAAGGGCGTCTGCTGGAACAGCGTAATCGTACCTGGGAACTGCTCAACGACATTCCGGGCGTGAGCTGCGTCAAGCCGATGGGTGCGCTGTATGCGTTCCCGCGGATCGATCCGAAAGTCTGCCCGATCCACAACGACGAGAAATTCGTGCTCGACCTGCTGCTCTCGGAAAAGCTGCTGGTGGTACAAGGCACGGCCTTCAACTGGCCATGGCCAGACCATTTCCGCGTGGTCACCCTGCCACGGCTCGACGACCTGGATCAGGCCATTGGCCGGATCGGCAACTTCCTCAAGTCCTATCGCCAGTAAATGGCCTGTCACCGTGCGACGCGGATAAAAGTCGCACGGTGATTAATTCAGCAACACTTCTGTGCGCCCTGCCCTGCCTCGTTGTTTCAAGCGCTGACTGACGACACGCTTCATGCCCACGCCCAATAACGGCGGGGGCCTGTGAAGCTAATCGGCTGACAACCGTTTCCCATGTCGACGTCGGAAATGCCCTTCAAGCAGCTAGACTGTTGCCGTAGGACACAGTTTGAAATAGTCACCCGGTTGAATAGCCCGGTGCAGCACCTTATATACCCCGCAGTACGCTACATCTTTAGCACGAGGAGATTTCTACAACCATGATGCGCATTTTGCTGTTTTTGGCCACTAACCTGGCGGTCGTGCTGATTGCCAGCATCACCCTGAGCCTTTTCGGCTTCAACGGGTTCATGGCGGCCAACGGGGTTGATCTCAACCTCAATCAGCTGCTGATTTTCTGTGCGGTCTTTGGTTTCGCCGGTTCCCTGTTCTCGCTGTTCATCTCCAAGTGGATGGCGAAAATGAGCACCAGCACCCAGATCATCAGCCAGCCGCGCACCCGGCATGAGCAATGGCTGCTGCAAACCGTCGAGCAACTGTCCCGCGAAGCCGGGATCAAGATGCCCGAAGTCGGGATTTTCCCGGCCTATGAAGCCAACGCCTTCGCCACCGGCTGGAACAAGAACGACGCACTGGTCGCGGTCAGCCAGGGCTTGCTCGAGCGTTTCTCGCCGGATGAAGTGAAAGCCGTTCTGGCCCACGAAATCGGTCACGTGGCCAATGGCGACATGGTCACGCTGGCGCTGATCCAGGGCGTGGTGAACACCTTCGTGATGTTCTTCGCCCGGATCATCGGCAACTTTGTCGACAAGGTGATCTTCAAGAACGAAGAAGGCCAGGGTATCGCCTACTACGTGGCGACCATCTTCGCTGAACTGGTCCTGGGCATCCTGGCCAGCGCCATCGTCATGTGGTTCTCGCGCAAGCGCGAATTCCGCGCCGACGACGCCGGCGCACGCCTGGCCGGTACCAGCGCAATGATCGGTGCCCTGCAGCGCCTGCGTGCGGAACAAGGGCTGCCGGTGCACATGCCGGATACCCTGAATGCCTTCGGCATCAACGGTGGTCTCAAACAAGGGTTCGCCCGCATGTTCATGAGCCACCCGCCGCTGGAAGAACGCATCGACGCACTGCGTCGCCGGGGCTGACAGGTTCCGCAGCACTAAAAGAAAAGGCCCGCAGTGTATGCGGGCCTTTTTTTGTCTGCGAAGTGGTGTGGTGCTCTTCAGGGCCTCATCGCGGGCAAGCCCGCGATGAGGCCAGCATAATCAGCAGCTTTTATCGGCTTGAAACCCGATACACACGCTCCTCAAGCCGCGTGACACCAGCCTCGAGAAACTTCCAGCTCTCACCCAGGACGTCCTGGTCTTCCAGGATCTTCAGCTCCCAAGACGCGCCCAGCAACCTTTGCACTTCGTCATCAAGCACCGCAAACGGCGGCCCGGCCATTTGTTCCTGGTCGTAATCCAGCGTGATCAGAAGCCCTAAAGAATCCTTCGGCAAAATTCGAATCAGATGAGCCGCGTATTGCTCACGCATCGCTGGCGGCAACGCGATCAGCGCCGCACGGTCGTAAAGCGCGCTGCAATCGGCAACATCGCCTGCCGTCAACTCGAAGAAATCGCCGCACCACAGCTCGATCGACCCGGCCCGATAGACGTTGAAAGGCCCCTGCTCGCTGATTGCCGGGTCCAGTTGATGCTCATTGAAAAAGTCCTCGATGGCCTTTTCCGACAGCTCGATACCCAGCACCTCATGACCGCAGTGCGCCAGCCACAACAGGTCCAGGCTCTTGCCACACAACGGCACCAGTACGCGAGAACCTTCATCAAGGCCCAGTTGCGGCCAGAACCGTTGCAGATAGGGATTTACTTCCGGCAGATGAAAGCCGATCTGATTCGACGCCCACCGTTTGTGCCAAAACTCCGGCTGCATAATTAACCCCGAAAAATTCGATCAAAAGACTCTAAAACTTATATTAGATTTAGATCAATGATCTGACTGAAGATGCTGCCATCTTACTCCCAGGAGCTCAATTATGTTCCCCAGCCTGTATATCTCTCATGGCTCCCCCATGCTGGCCCTGGAACCTGGCGCCAGTGGGCCGGCCCTCGCGAATCTGGCCGCGACAATGCCGAAGCCCAAGGCCATCGTGATCGTTTCCGCGCACTGGGAAAGCAGCGAATTGCTGGTCAGCGGCAACCCCCAACCCGAAACCTGGCACGACTTCGGCGGTTTTCCGCGGGCCTTGTTCGAGGTGCAGTACCCGGCACCCGGCAGCCCGCAGCTGGCGACAGAGGTTGTCGAGCTGCTGAAGGGCGATGGCCTGCCTGCGCGCATCGACACCAAGCGCCCCTTCGACCACGGCGTTTGGGTGCCCTTGTCGTTGATGTACCCGCAGGCCGATATCCCGGTGGTGCAGGTCTCGCTGCCCACCCGTGGCGGCCCGGCGCTGCAAACCCGCATCGGCCATGCCCTGGCCAGCCTGCGTGAACACGGCGTGCTGTTGATCGGCTCTGGCAGCATCACCCACAACCTGCGCGAGCTGGACTGGCACGCCGGCCCGGAAAGCGTCGAACCCTGGGCCAAGGCGTTCCGCGACTGGATGATCGAGAAGCTCGAAGCGAACGATGAAGCCGCGCTGCACGACTATCGCCAGCAAGCGCCGAACGCGGTGCGCAACCATCCGAGTGACGAACATCTGTTACCGCTGTACTTCGCCCGCTCGGCCGGGGGTGAGTTCAGCGTTGTGCACCAGGGATTCACCATGGGGGCGCTGGGCATGGATATTTATCGCTTCGGATAACGTCAGGATCAAAAGATCGTCCGAACGCGGCCCGAGCCTTCGGCAGCTCCTACATCGACCGCGTTCGACGAGACTACTGTAGGAGCTGTCGAGTGAAACGAGGCTGCGATCTTTTCTCAGGCAAAAAAAATCCCCGAACCAGTCGGGGATTTTTTATGTGCGATCAATCAGCCCGGGGGCGGATCAATCTTCGCGGTAGCGACGCAGCTTCAACTGCTTACCGGCAACGCGAGTGTCCTTCAGCTTGGTCAGCAGACGCTCCAGACCATCTTCCGGCAGCTCGACGAGGCTGAAGCTGTCACGCACCTGAATGCGACCGATGGCTTCACGCGCCAGACCACCTTCGTTGAGGATGGCGCCCAGCAGGTTCTTGGCAGCGATACCGTCACGCGCGCCCAGCGCGGTACGGCAACGAGCACGGCCTTCGGCCAGCGGGATCGGAGCACGACGCTCGCGGTCACCACGGTCCGGACGATCACCGGAACGCTCTGGACGATCGCCACGTGGTGCATTGTTCGGCACCAGTGGACGCTCTTTCTCGATTGCGGCCAGGGTCAGCGCTTGACCGTTGGTAGCCTTGCGCAGCAGGGCTGCGGCCAGGGCACGCGGGCTGCAACCGATGTCGGCAGTCAGACGATCCAGCAGATCACCGTGAGTCGACTCGGCATCACCTACCAGCGGCGACAGGCTGTTGGTCAGTTTCTTGATGCGGGCATCGAGAACAGCTTGAGCGTCCGGCAGGCGAACTTCGGCAACTTTCTGACCGGTAACACGCTCGATCACTTGCAGCATGCGGCGCTCACGAGGAGTGACCAGCAGCAGCGCGCGACCTTCGCGACCGGCACGGCCGGTACGGCCGATACGGTGAACGTAGGATTCCGGGTCGTACGGCATATCAACGTTGAACACGTGAGTGATACGCGGAACGTCCAGGCCACGAGCGGCAACGTCGGTCGCCACAACGATGTCCAGACGGCCATCCTTGAGGGATTCGATTACGCGCTCACGCTGGTTCTGAGCAATGTCACCGTTCAGCGCAGCAGCTTTGTAGCCTTTGGCTTCCAGGGCACTGGCCAGGTCCAGGGTCGCTTGCTTGGTGCGCACGAACATGATCAGGGCGTCGAAATCTTCCACTTCCAGCAAGCTGAGAACGGCAGAAGTCTTCTGGTCAGCGTGAACCAACAGGTGAGCCTGTTCGATCGCGGTAACGGTCTGAGTCTTGCTCTGGATCTTCACGTGCTTCGGATCGCGCAGGTGGCGTTCGGCGATGGCACGGATCGATTGCGGCAGGGTGGCCGAGAACAATACGGTCTGACGGGTTTCCGGCATGGCCTTGAAGATAACTTCCAGGTCGTCCATGAAGCCCAGTTTGAGCATTTCGTCCGCTTCGTCGAGAACCAGGTGGTTCACGGTAGTCAGGACTTTTTCGTCGCGACGCAGGTGGTCGCACAGACGACCCGGAGTGGCGACAACAATCTGTGCGCCATTACGGATTGCTTTCAATTGTGGGCCCATCGGCGCGCCGCCGTAGACAGCCACAACAGTTACGCCCGGCATTTGCTTGGCGTAGGTTTCGAAAGCGGTTGCAACTTGTAGCGCCAACTCACGAGTTGGGGCCAGGATCAGAGCTTGCGGCTCGCGCTTGGACGGATCAATGCGGTGCAGGATCGGCAGGGCAAAGGCAGCGGTTTTACCGGTACCGGTTTGCGCCTGGCCAATCATATCGTGACCGGCGAGAATGATCGGGATCGACTGCTGCTGAATGGCCGAAGGCTCTTCATAGCCGGTAGCGACTACTGCAGCGACAATATTAGGGTGAAGTTCAAGAGCGGCGAAGCCGCCGATTTCCTGGGTCATGGGTCTGCCTCTAAGTGCATCCGCAAAGACCCATGCTCCAAAGCTGCGCATGCCGTGTTGAGACTCAAGAGTCGCCCTGGCAGCTTTGTCGGCGGGGATTTGCGAAAACGAATGAATGAAAAGAATCGTCAAGGAAGAGTCCGCGGGGCGGACGTGCAGCCGAAGCTGGCTTCGGGGAATTGCGCTACCTAAACGCGGCCCGGTTAAAGGCCGGCGCGCACTATACCGGAATTCGGCAAAAAAGGGAGCTTTTTTTATCGGAAAAAACCGGCATACGCCGTTGTGTCACGGGCTTTGCGGATAATCGTACAACCGTCTATTTTGCAAAGGCCCGGCCCTGCTGACGATGGCGCTAAAACGGTTCACCCTTGCGACGCAGACCTTTGGTCTGACGCACCCTTCCCGCCCGAGGAAATGCTCCATGAATCAGCCCAGCCCCAGTCGTGTAACCCGTGAAAGACACGGTCATGTCCTGATGATCGGCCTGGATCGGGTGGCCAAGCGCAATGCCTTCGACCTCGACCTGCTCAACGCACTCAGCCTGGCCTATGGCGAATTCGAAGCCGACAGTGAGGCGCGGGTCGCGGTGGTGTTCGGCCATGGCGAGCATTTCACTGCCGGGCTCGACCTGGTCAGCGCCGGCGCAGCCCTGGCCGAAGGCTGGCAGGCACCGCCCGGCGGCTGCGATCCCTGGGGCGTGTTCGGCGGCCCCCGCGTCAGCAAACCGGTGATTGTCGCGGCGCAAGGCTACTGCCTGACCGCGGGCATCGAATTGATGCTGGCCGCCGACATCAACCTGTGCGCCAGCAATACCCGTTTTGCCCAAAAGGAAGTGCAGCGCGGACTCCTCCCGTTCGGCGGCGCCACCTTGCGCCTGCATCAGGTCGCCGGTTGGGGCAACGCCATGCGCTGGCTGCTCACCGGCGATGAATTCGATGCACATGACGCCTTGCATCTGGGCCTGGTGCAGGAAGTCATGGCCAGCGAGGACTTGCTGCCACGGGCGATCGAGTTGGCTGAGAGGATTGCGAGGCAGGCACCGCTGGGGGTTCAGGCGACGTTGATGTCTGCGCGACAGGCGCGCTACGAGGGTGAAATTGCTGCGGCCAAGGCATTGCCGGCGCTGGTGAAGAAACTGCTCAACAGCGAGGACGCCAAGGAGGGTGTGCGGTCGATGATCGAGAAGCGGCCGGGCGTCTTCAAAGGCTGCTGACAGATCGGCTTTTTGTGGCGAGGGAGCAAGCTCCCTTGCCACAGATGACCTCATCGCATTAAGTCGCTGGCCGAATATCCTTGATCAACGATTGCAACGAATACCCCAACCGCGGCGCCAAGCCTTCCGCGCGGGCGATCAGCCCTTCCATGTCCAGCTCCTGATCCAGCTCCGATGGCACGATCAGAATCACGTTGCCCTCCTTCACCGGCAGTTCCCAGTAATGCCGGTGATAGAGACCGCGCAACAACGCTGCGCCCAACGGCTTGCCGTCGTCGGTGGCCCACTGGTTGATCACCAGCCAGCCACCCGGATTCAAGCGTTTCTGACAGTTTTCCAGAAAGCTCCAGGCCAGATGCCCGACACCCGGCCCGACATCGGTATACAGGTCGACGAAAATCAGATCGGCCGGTTCAGCCGTATCGAGCAACTCCAGCGCATCGCCGACGCGGATGTACAGCCGCGGATCGTCATCCAGGCCCAGGTATTCGATAGCCAGGCGCGGTACGTCAGGGCGCAGCTCGATGGCTTCGACATCTTCCAGTGGCAGGAACTTCAAGCAAGCCTGGGTCAGTGTCCCGGCGCCAAGGCCGAGGAACAGCGCGCTTTCCGGCTGCTCGTGGCACAGCGCGCCAATCAGCATCGCGCGGGTGTAATCGTACTCGAGCCAGCTAGGGTCGGCGGTGAACACGCAGCTCTGTTCGATGGCGTCACCGAACTCCAGAAAACGGTAATCGGCCACTTCCAGCACGCGAATCACGCCGAACTCATCCTGCACCTCGGCGAGCAGATGCTCGACGCGCTCCTCAGTCATTTCGTCTCCTGATCGTTACCGGCCCCGGCAACACGATAAACCGCAACATAAAGCGGCAAAGGCGCGATTGTCCGCGAAGCGACGGGAGCAGGTCACGCACTAATTGCTGATAACATAACCGTCCGAGCGTAAAACACTAGAGACTGCGATGAGCCAACCCTGGAGCCCTGACAGCTGGCGCGCCCTGCCGATCCAGCAACAACCTCAATACCCCGACGCGACGCATTTGCTGCACGTCGAGCAAACCCTGGCGAGCTATCCGCCACTGGTGTTTGCCGGTGAAGCGCGGGAGTTGCGCCGTCAGTTTGCCGAAGTCACCCAGGGCCGGGCGTTTCTGTTGCAGGGCGGCGATTGCGCCGAAAGCTTCGCCGAATTCTCCGCCGCGAAAATTCGCGACACCTTTAAAGTGTTGCTGCAAATGGCGATCGTCATGACTTTCGCCGCCGGTTGCCCGGTAGTCAAAGTCGGACGCATGGCCGGTCAGTTCGCCAAACCCCGTTCGGCCAACGATGAAACCATCAATGGCGTGACGCTGCCGGCCTACCGTGGCGACATCGTCAACGGCATCGGTTTCGACGAAAAAAGCCGCGTGCCGGACCCGGATCGCCTGCTGCAGTCCTACCACCAGTCCACCGCGACCCTGAACCTGCTGCGCGCCTTTGCCCAGGGCGGCTTTGCCGACCTGCATCAGGTGCACAAATGGAACCTGGACTTCATCGCCAACTCGGCACTGGCCGAGAAATACAGCCACCTGGCCGATCGCATCGATGAAACCCTGGCCTTCATGCGCGCCTGCGGCATGGACAGCTCGCCGCAACTGCGCGAAACCAGCTTCTTCACCGCCCACGAAGCGCTGCTGCTGAACTACGAAGAAGCCTTCGTGCGTCGCGACAGCCTGACCAACGACTACTACGACTGCTCGGCCCACATGCTGTGGATCGGTGACCGTACCCGTCAACTGGACGGCGCTCACGTCGAATTCCTGCGTGGGGTGCATAACCCGATCGGGGTCAAGGTCGGCCCGAGCATGAACCCTGAAGACCTGATTCGCCTGATCGATGTGCTCAACCCAGACAACGACCCGGGTCGCCTGAACCTGATTGCGCGGATGGGCGCGAACAAAGTCGGCGATCACCTGCCACAGCTGATTCGCGCAGTGCAGCGCGAAGGCAAGCAAGTGCTTTGGAGCTCCGATCCGATGCACGGCAACACCATCAAGGCCAGCAGCGGCTACAAGACCCGCGACTTCGCACAGATCCTGGGCGAGGTGAAGCAGTTCTTCCAGGTTCACGAAGCGGAAGGCAGTTATGCCGGCGGCATCCACATCGAAATGACCGGGCAGAACGTCACCGAATGCATCGGCGGCGCGCGGCCGATTACCGAAGATGGGTTGTCGGATCGTTATCACACCCATTGCGACCCGCGGATGAATGCCGATCAGTCGCTGGAACTGGCGTTTTTGATTGCCGAGACCCTGAAACAGGTTCGGCGGTGAGTGCAGGAGCTGCCGCAGGCTGCGATCTTTTGATCTTGATCTTGTTTTGACTCAAGACCGCTAAAAGATCGCAGCCTGCGGCAGCTCCTACACGAAGGCGTCAGCTCAATCACCACCCATTTGAGCCAACGCCCCCCGCAACCTCGCCGCACTCGCCCGCGGGCAATTCAGCTGAAGCCGCTCAAGCCCCAACCAGCCCGCCATCCGCCGCAGATTGACCGCCAACGCCAGCATCCCTTCATCATCCAGCCCCGGCTCTTCCTCATGCACGGCATGCACCGCCAACCGGCCCGACGCTCGTTCGGCTCGCAAGTCGACCCGCGCAGCAATCCGCTCATTGTGCAAAAACGGCAAGACGTAATAGCCGTAGACGCGTTTGTGCTGCGGCGTATAAATCTCCAACCGATAACGGAAATCGAACAATCGCTCGGTACGGCTGCGTTCCCAGATCAGCGAATCGAATGGTGAAAGCAGCGCACTGGCCTCGACCTTGCGCGGCACCTTCGACTCAGCCAGGCAATAGGCCGGTTGCCGCCAGCCTTCAACCTCACAGACCAGCAGATCACCGCCCTCGACCAGTTCCGCCAGACGCGGCCGGCTGTCTGCCGGGTTCAAGCGAAAATAGTCCCGCAAGTCCTTTTCCGTGCCGACGCCCAACGCCGTGGCCGCATGCAGCAATAACCCGCGCTGGGCTTCGGCTTCACTGAGCAAGGGCTGCTGCAGAACCGTCGCAGGAAGCACCCGCTCCGGCAAATCATATAGCCGTTCGAACCCGCGCCGACTGGCCACGGTCACTTCACCGGCGGCGAACAACCATTCCAGCGCATGCTTTTCAGCGCTCCAGTCCCACCACGGCCCTGCCCGTTCCTGACGGGTCGACAGGCTGCCCGCCCCCAGCGCACCAAGCTCCTGGACCGACGCTAAAACACGGCGAATCGTGTCCTGCTGCTCACGACCGAAACGCGCCAGTTGCTGGTAGATATCTTCGCCACGGGCTGCGCGCTGCATGCGCCAGCGCATCAAGGGGTACATCGACAACGGTAATAACGAAGCTTCGTGGCCCCAATACTCGAATAACGTGCGCCGGCGGCCCTGACTCCAGGCAGCCTGATCGAGCAAGTCGGTTGAATAATTGCCAAGTCGGGAAAACACGGGAAGGTAGTGCGAACGCACCAATGCATTGACCGAATCGATCTGCAGAATGCCGAGCCGTTCGATCAGCCGGTTGAGCTGAACCGGTTTGATCGCCGCCGGCGGCTGGCGCCCGTTGAACCCTTGGGCAGCCAGCGCCAGACGCCGAGCCTGTTTGAGGGAAAAGGACAGTGTGGCGGGCATGAGCATCTCCTTGTCTGCTCGCAACCTACCTCACCCGAAAGTGGTTTGTGTAGCGATGGCATCATCATTTGTGCATCGGATCATCCCAGAACGGTCTTACTGCCTCATGCTCCACATCTGCGCGGCTCACGCCGATATCCTTCAGTGCTTCGTCGCTCAAGCTCGCCAGTAATTCACGTTCACGGTGAAGTTCGTACCAGCGACTAAACTTGTGCAGCAGATCGGATACCGCGTGGATTGAGAATTTTTGTTCCGTTACATGCTCGTTGTGACCTTTCATCGTGTAGCCCTCCTTTAGGGATGGATCCAGTCTCGCTGCAGCGCTAAGATCAATCCAACGAATGTTTCTGATGGCATACATCTCGGAGATTGATGAATGTCCGCCTACCCCAGTATCGACACCGATGTACTGCGCACCTTCGTCGCGATCGCCGATCAGGGCGGCTTTACCCGCGCAGGGGAAATGGTCAACCGCACCCAGTCGGCGGTGAGCATGCAGATGAAACGTCTGGAAGAGGACGTGTTGCAGCGCCAGCTGTTCGAACGCGACGGGCGCCAGGTCAAGCTGACCGCAGAAGGCCAGGTGTTGCTCGGCTATGCGCGGCGCATACTCAAACTCCACAGCGAAGTCTTCAATACCCTGCGCGAGCCGCACATGGTCGGCACGGTGCGCATCGGCACGCCCGACGATTACGTGATGCGCTTTCTGCCGGGCATCCTGTCGCGCTTCGCGCAGTTCTACCCGCTGATCCAGATCGAGGTTCATTGCGAATCGACCCGGCAACTGTTGCAGCGCCAGGACCTGGACCTGTCCATCGTCACCCGCGAGCCGGGTAACGAGATCGGCCAGTTGTTGCGCAAGGAGCGTTTTGTCTGGGCCGAAGCCCAATGCTTCAACGCCCACGAGCAGACGCCGCTGCCGCTGGCGATGTTCAACAGTGATTGTTTCTGCCGCGTCTGGGCGTGCAATGCGCTGGACGCCATGGGCCGCGATTACCGCATTGCCTACAACAGCTCCAGCCTGTCGGCATTGATGGCAGTGGTCAGCGCAGGGCTAGCGATCACCGCGCAACTGGAAAGCCTGATCACGCCGGACATGCGCATCCTCGGCGCCGACCAGGACCTGCCCCTGCTGCCGGAAGCCAGCATCATGCTGATCCGCAACCTGAACAACCCTTCACCGATCACCGAATGCCTGGCCGAACACATCATCGAAGGCTTCAAACTTTAAAGGCGAGCATCACCGCGCAGCACACCAGAAACCCACAGAACAGCCCGCGCAACAGCCGCTCCGGCAGTGCGTGGGCGATTCTCACGCCCCAACTGATGCTCATCAATCCACCGACCGCCAACGGTATACCGATCGCCCAGTGCACCTGATGGTGCACCGCATAAGTCGCCAACGTGACGCCCGTGCTCGGCAATGCCAGCGCCAGCGACAAGCCCTGGGCAACCACCTGGCTAGTACCGAACAGACTGGTCAACACCGGCGTGGCCACCACCGCCCCACCCACGCCAAACAACCCGCCCATGGTCCCGGAAGCCGCGCCGAGCACACCCAGCCACGGCCATGAATAATGCATCTGTGAAGACGCCGGCGCGGTGGCGGTGAACATTCGCATCAGGTTGTAGGCCGACAGCGCGACCAGGAACGCGACAAAACCCACGCGCATGGTTTGCGCATCGATGCCCACCGCCCAGATCGAACCGATCCAGGCGAAGCAGAATCCCATCGAAGCCAATGGCAGCGCATGACGCAATTCGATGCGATTGCGTTGGTGATAGCGCCATAGCGCCAGCATCACGTTCGGCACCACCATCACCAGCGCCGTGCCTTGGGCGACCTGCTGATCGAGACCGCACCACACGCCCAGCAGCGGAATCGCCACCAACCCGCCACCAATGCCGAATAGCCCGCCAAGGGTGCCCAGGGCAGCGCCAAAAACCAGGTACATCACGAACTCAATCACAGGCGGTATTCCTCTTGTCAGGCTGTTCATCCTACGCAGTCGGCTCTGGCGGGGAAACGCACAGCAACGCACAATGGCTATGCCAAATTCGCACAAGCGTTGACGAAGCCATGAACCCCAACCAATTGACCGAACAACTCGGACTGTTTCTGGATGTGCTGGAGACCGGCAGTTTTTCCGCTGCATCCCGCCGTCATCCCCTGACACCATCAGCCGTCGCGCGACGCATCGACAGCCTGGAAAGCGCCGTCGGCAGTCAGCTGTTCATTCGCAGCACCCACGCGGTGCGGGCTACCCCGGCAGGTTTGGCCTTTGCCGAGCGCGCGCGGCGGATCGTCGCGGAGCTGCGGCTGGCGCGGGCAGAAGCGGTGTCCCTGAGCAATGCGCCGGAAGGCTTGATTCGGGTCGATGCGCCGGCAGCGTTCGGACGACGCCATCTGGCGCCGGTGATTGCCGACTTCCTGACCCTTTACCCCGGCCTCGACGTGCAATTGCACCTGATCGACAGCTTTGTCGACATGCAGGGTTCGAACCTGGGCAAGGTCGACCTGGTGCTGCGTGCCGGGCAAATGGCCGATACCCGGCTGGTGGCCACGCCGCTGGCGAGCATGGTGCGCATCGCCTGCGCCAGCCCCGATTACCTGCAACGCCGTGGCGTGCCGACCGAGCCGGCGCAATTGGTCGACCACGACGGCCTGGATTGGGACGGCCTGGCTCCGCCGTTCGCCTGGCGCTTCGAGCGGGATGGGCAGATGCACTTGCACCGGCCTACGCGAATCCGCATGAGCGCCAACAACGCCGAGGCGCTGGTCTGCGGCGCACTGGCCGGGCTGGGTGTCGCGCATCTGCCGACCTGGCTGGCCAGTGAATATTTATTGCGCGGCGAACTGCTGCCGCTGTTCTGCGAAAAAGGTCTGCCAAAACCGGAAACCACCGGAATTTATGCGTTACGCCTGGAGCAGCAGCCCAGTTCGCGTAGCCGCTTGCTGCTGGAATACCTGAAGACCCGTTTCAGCCCCATCCCACCGTGGGATCTGGCGCTGCAAACCAACCTGGACCGCCACTAGTCCATAATTATCTGGCGCATTAAAGATTCGCCCGCTAGATTCATGACGATCACTGATCAAGGCGTTGAAATGAACACCGAGCGCGACACCCCGGACAACTGCGATAACCTGCTGCTGGATAATCAGGTCTGCTTCGCCCTGCATTCCACTTCATTGCTGATGACCAAGGTTTACAAGCCGCTGTTGCAAGCGCTGGGCCTGACGTATCCGCAGTACCTGGCAATGATGGTGTTGTGGGAAAAGGACGGGCTGACGGTCGGCGAAATCAGCAGCCGACTGCTGACCGATCCCGGCTCCCTCACCCCGCTGCTCAAACGCCTGGAAGCCGAAGGCCTGCTGAGCCGCACCCGCAGCCGCGAAGACGAACGGGTGGTGATTGTCGAACTCACCGAGCAAGGCCATGCGCTGCGAGACAAAGCGCGCGATATTCCGCAGTGCATCCTCGGCGCCAGCGGGCAGACGCTGGAGCAGTTGAAGAAGCTGCAAGCGGATCTCCAGGAGCTGCGCAGCCACCTGCAAGACAGCCTTTAGACCGCGTTATCGTTCTTCGCGGGCAAGTCGGATCGCCCGCGAAGGCGTCCTCCCCGTCGCAAAAAATTCACTTCGCATAAATCCCGCACGAAAGCCTCTATCTCAAGCATCTCCCGCCTGATCGAATCTCCAGGTGATGGGCAGGGTCAGTTTTTTTCAAAAATTTATATTGCGCGCTAAATATTAGCGAGCTACATTCACTTCGCACTTACTTAGCGCGCAAACATTTAGCGCGAAACACCCAATCCAAAGCGAGGCTCACACCATGCAAACTCTCTACACCGCAATCGCAACCTCCACCGGCGGCCGTGACGGTCGTTCGATCTCCAGCGACAACGTCCTCGACGTCAAACTCGCGACCCCGAAAGAACTCGGTGGCGCCGGCGGTGCGGCAACCAACCCTGAACAACTGTTCGCCGCCGGCTATTCCGCCTGCTTCATCGGCGCGCTGAAATTCGTCGCCAGCCAGACCAAACGCAAAATCCCCGACGACGCATCGATCACCGCCCATGTCGGCATCGGCCAGATCCCTGGCGGTTTCGGTCTGGACATCGACCTGCACATCAGCCTGCCGGGCCTTGAACAAGCCGATGCACAAAGCCTGGTCGACGCCGCCCACCAGGTATGTCCGTACTCCAACGCCACCCGTGGCAACGTCGATGTACGCCTGCACGTTGCCGTTTAATCACTGAGTAGAAGATCGCAGCCTCGTTTCACTCGACAGCTCCTACAGGGAATCAATCAAACCCTTGTAGGAGCTGTCGAGTGAAACGAGGCTGCGATCTGTTGATCTTGATCATTCGCCCACAAAAAAGCCCGACTCAATGGTCGGGCTTTTTCATTCCTCAAGCGGTGCTTATTTAGCACGGCCTTTGTAGGAACCGCCTTCGCGGGTATCGATCTCGATCATGTCGCCGATTTCGATGAAGTCAGCAACCGACAGCTCGGTACCGTTCTTCAGTTTGGCAGGCTTCATCACCTTGCCGGAAGTATCACCGCGAGCGGAGCCTTCGGTGTAGTCAACCTGACGCACGATAGTGGTCGGCAGTTCTACGGAAACCAGACGCTCTTCGAAGAAGATCGCTTCGCAAACATCGGTCATGCCTTCTTCAACGAAAGGCAGAACGGCTTCGATGTCTTCAGCGTTCAGCTCGTACATGGTGTAGTCAGTGGTGTCCATGAACGTGTAGGAGTCGCCGCTGATGAAGGACAGGGTCGCTTCTTTGCGGTCGAGGATCACGTCGTCCAGTTTGTCGTCGGCGCTGTAAACGGTTTCGGTCTTGTAACCGGTCAACAGGTTTTTCAGCTTGGTCTTCATGATCGCGCTGTTACGACCCGACTTGGTGAATTCAGCTTTCTGAACCAGCCAAGGATCGTTGTCGATACGGATCACCATACCGGGTTTCAGTTCTTTACCAGTTTTCATTGCGAATATCCGAATTTGGATGGGATTTACAAAAATCTAGGCCGCGTATCATATCCAATTTAGGTAAAACTGTACCAGCGCTGCGGCAAGATCTGCCTGCAAGGCTTGTTCCAGACACCACGCCTCGGCATGTTTTTCCAGTTCCGGCCAATGTTTGCGGGTTGATTTCCAGTACTCGCCCATTGTCTCACCTGCATTCCATGCCCGCCATAGACCGCTGATCGCCTCGCCAGCCGGTTTGGACAGGCCTTGGGTGTACAGGGTCAGGAAGGCGTCGAGCTTGTCCAGGTGGATATCTTCGTCCTGCCGATAGATGTGCCAGAGCAGTGGCCGGCCTGCCCATTGCGCGCGAACAAAGGAATCTTCGCCGCGCACGGCGTTGAAATCGCAGCTCCACAGCAACAGGTCATATTGATCCTGCCGGACGAACGGCAGCACTTGCACGGTCAGGGCATCGCGCACATGCACCGCGCCGGCCGTCAGCCCGTCCACTGCGAGCCAGCGTTCGACGTCGCCGAGAATCCGCCCCTCGGGCACCAACAGATGAGTGGGCGTCGAGTCGGCAGCCATGGCGTCGAGCCAACTGGCCAACCCGTTGTTCTCGTAGGCGAACAGCGAGATCAGCTGTGCATTCGGGGCGCGTTCAACCCCCAGGCCTTGCAGGAATTCTCGCTGAGCCTCGGGACTTTGCTGAAACTGCCGACGCCGCTCGAGCAATCCCCTCTCACGCAGCAAGCCACCGGTACCCTTGCGAAAACCCGGGAAGAAAAAGAACTTCTGCACGTTCTTGTACTTCACCGACGGCAAGCCGTGACAACCGACGACCCAGTCTTCGGCGCTCAGATAATCGAGGTTCATCCACAGCGGCGGCTTTTCCCGCTCGGCCATCGCCTCCATATAAGCACTCGGCAACTGGCAGGCGAACGCGGCGATAACGACATCCGCGGCTTCGGTGGGTTGCCAGTGCGCTGACCACTGCCGCACCTCGACACCCTGCTGCCACTGCTGCGTAGCGTGGATGTCGATTTCCGGACACAACCGCTCGAAGGCCCGCAGGTCATCGACCCACAAGCGCACCGTCACTGAATGTTCGGCCACCAGTTGGCGGGCCAGACGCCAGGTCACACCGATGTCGCCGAAATTGTCGACCACGGTGCAAAAAATATCCCAGCGGGTTTTCATTTCAGGCATTCCAGGTTCCCGTTGGCAAAAGCGCCGATTGTCCGCATAAATTACCCCGCGCAGAAGAGCCGACGACGATTAATCTTCGTGCGACAATCGCCACTCGCCCGCGACCACCCGCCAGGAGGCAGTCATGCCCTACCGTCCCCACCCGCGCCGCTCCATGCCGATCCAGCTCAATGCGCTGCAACTGACCGGCAGCATCGCCCTCGGTTTGTGGCTGGGATTTATCGCGATCGCACTGACTTGCTGGCTCGCCTGGCGCCTGTTGTTCAACGAGCAATTGGCACCCTTGGCCCAGGCGGTGGAGCAACTGGCCAAGCCGCCGGTGATTGAACAACCCGCTGCGCAAAACCCGATGTTCGAACAGTACGAGGAACACCTGCGCAGGAACGATCAGCAGCAAATGGTGGAACAGGCCAGAAGCAGCAAACACAATCTGGCCAATCCAAAATGTCAGTTCTGGCTGCAACAGGACCAGACCGCGCCGAGCGAAAAAAGCCGCGCCAACGTCCTGCAATTCTGTGATTGATCATGAAGCTCTCTATGCACAAGCCGACCGTCCACCAACTGATTATCGACAAGCTGCGGATTGATCTCGACATCGCCGAGCGTGCCGCGCAAACCGCTTACGAAACCGCGACCCACGAAGAAAACATAGCCGAAAACAAGTACGACACCCTGGGGCTGGAGGCGTCTTATCTGGCGGCCGGACAGGCCAGGCGGGTGGAGGAAATCAGGCTGTCATTGACCCTTTGCCAGAACCTGACACTGCGGCCTTATGACGAGCGGCGCGGCATCGAAGTCGGCGCCCTGCTCGGCCTGGAGGATGAAAAAGGTCGCGAACAATGGCTGTTCCTGGCCCCCGACGCAGCCGGGTTGAAGGTTGATCTGGTGGGGCAACTGATTACCGTCATCACCCCTCGCTCGCCGCTGGGCAAAAGCCTGCTGGGCAAGTTCGAAGGGGATGAAGTGGAGATTCTGGTGGCGGGCGCTCGGCAACAGTTTGCTGTCACCGAGGTGGTCTAGCGTCTGTTGACGCTTAATGGACCGGCAGTTCGACGCCGTCGAACAGCTCTTCCAGTTCCTGTTTGTTGTGGCACTGAATGGCCTTGGCCATCACTTCGCGGGTCAGGTGCGGAGCGAACTTCTCGATAAAGTCGCACATGAAGCCACGCAGGAAAGTGCCGCGACGGAAACCGATTTTGGTAATGCTGGATTCGAATAACTCGCTGGCATCGAGCACCACCAGGTCGCTATCGAGCTTGGTATCGACTGCCATTTTCGCCACGATACCCACGCCCAGCCCCAGGCGAACGTACGTCTTGATCACGTCGGCGTCAGCGGCGGTGAACACCACTTTCGGTGTCAGGCCACGGTGGCTGAAGGCTTCGTCGAGTTTCGAACGGCCGGTGAAACCGAATACGTACGTCACGATCGGGTATTCGGCCAGGGCTTCGAGGGTCAGCTTCGACAGCTTGGTCAACGGATGGCCTTGAGGTACGACCACGCAGCGGTTCCAGCGATAGCACGGCATCATCACCAGGTCACCGAACAGCTCCAGGGCTTCGGTGGCGATGGCAAAATCGACGGTGCCGTCCGCAGCCATCTCGGCGATCTGCATCGGCGAACCCTGGTGCATGTGCAGGGCAACGTCCGGGTATTGCTTGATGAAATTGCTGATCACCGGCGGCAATGCATAACGCGCCTGGGTGTGGGTGGTGGCGATCGACAGGGTGCCTTTTTTCTCGTTGGAGAATTCCTGGGCGATCTGTTTGATGCTTTCAACTTTGCGCAGGATCTCACCGGCGGTGGTGATGATGCGCTCGCCGGCCGGGGTAACGCGGGTCAGATGCTTGCCGCTGCGGGCGAAAACCTCGACCCCCAATTCGTCTTCCAGCAGACGAATCTGTTTGCTGATGCCCGGTTGCGAGGTGTAGAGGCTTTGGGCTGTAGCAGAAACGTTGAGGTCGTGGTGCGCCACTTCCCAGATGTAGCGCAGTTGTTGAAGCTTCATATGAATCCCTCAAAGCAGGTAGACGCCACGGGCATCAGCGACGGTATATAACTATATTAATGGTTAGACCAATAAATCTAGAACTTTTTTGTCAAAATGCCATTATTCGTGTTCTAGCGATCCTCTTTGCGGCGACGCTCTACCAGCGGCACCAAATAGACCGGTACCCTGGCCAGTTGCAACACGCGCGCAGCGGTTCGACCCAACGGCGTTTCCGCGCCAGCACCATGGCTGTGACTCCCTACGATCAGCAAATCGACAGAGAGTTTCTGCGCCTGGTCGAGAATCACCTGCGACGGATCGCCCTGCAGCACCCGCACAGCCTGAATCCGCTGCAAATCCTGCTCTCCTTCATCCCCCAGCTCTTCGCGAAAGTTGTCGAGCACCCGTTGCTGAATATTGGCGATCACATTGTTCAGACCCTGACTGTGAAATTCGTTCAAGGCCTTCTCGTCGAGATAGCTCTGCAACACGGATTCGGCAAACAGCCCCATGGGCTCTACCGCGTGCACCACATACAAGTCGGCATTGAATGTTCGAGCCAGTTCCAAGGCATGCTGCATCACCAATGGTGCGTACAGACCCAAGTCAGTGGCATACAGCATCGAACGAATCATATGACCTCCTCGAATGCCAACATGGCGGAGATTGATTCAGCTTAGCAGTGCCGTGGCGAGTGCGGCGTCCGGCGCAACGCATTGAACCGCCGGGTTTTAAACCGACGGCTCGTTACTGATGCCATGGGGCACATGCCCGGTGGCGACCACTTCACGGGCCAGCTCGCAATGGCCTGCCTGATCGTCGAAAAATACGTCGGCGGCAAAGGCTTCGAGAAAAGCCGATTTGGTCAGGCCGCCAAGAAACAGCGATTCATCCAGACGAATGTCCCATTCGCGCAAGGTGCGGATCACCCGTTCATGGGCCGGTGCCGATCGCGCGGTCACCAGAGCGGTGCGGATCGGACAGGCATCATCGGGGAACTCACGCTGCAACAGATTGAGCGCCGCGAGGAAGCCTTTGAACGGCCCGCCACGCAAAGGCTCGCGGGCCGCCTCACGCTCGCTGGCCTGAAACGCCGCCAGGCCTCCCGACTGATAGACCCGCTCCGACTCGTCGGAAAACAGCACCGCGTCACCGTCGAAAGCAATGCGCAATTCATCGCTGGCAGCGCGACTGGCACCGCCCGATAGAATAGTCGCTGCGGCGAATCCGGCCTCCAGCGCATTGCGCACATCTTCGGCATGGGTCGAAAGAAACAGGTCGCAACCAAAAGCCTTGAGGTACGGATAAGGACTGCGCCCGCCGACGAACGCCGCACGCGAGATCGACAGGCCATAGTGATGAATCGAGTTGAAAACCCGCAGGCCGGTGTCGGCGCTGTTGCGCGACACCAGGATCACCTCGACCCGGGCACGGCCGAGACGGGTATTCAGGTTCAGGAGTTTTTCCACCAACGGGAATGCATCGCCGGGCTCGAGAATTTCGTCTTCGTGTTCGATCTGGTACTGCCGATAAGCCTCGACGCCGCTCGACAGATAGACCTTGTGGCTCTCGCTCAAGTCGAACAGCGCTCGCGAAGAAATCGCCAGCACCAGTTTGTCGTCTATGACATTTGCCATGCCCTTCCCCCTTCTTGACCGACTCAGTGGTTACGTCGGTCGATAAAACTCAAGCTGCGATACAAGGCCTCGATTCGCGGCAACTCACATCCCGCCGCCTTCGCCGCTGCCAGTGGCCGAGTGTAGATGGCGTCCAGTTCCAGTGGCCGCTTGTGCAGAAAATCGTGATGCATGCTCGGCCAGTAGTCGGGCATTTTCTCGGTCATCATGAACAGATAATCGGCGTAACCCGGCGGCATGTCATGACCGCAGGCCTTGGCCCCCTGAACAACTTCGGCCATCAAGGCCTGAATCAGCGCGCGGCTGTCGGCATCTGCCATCAACGGTGTGGTGCTGGCCCCAAGCAGCACCGACAGGCCGTTGTAGGGAATATTCCAGACCAGCTTCTGCCAGCGCGCCTGTTGCAGATTCGGCATGGCCTGGGCGTCGATACCGGCCGTGCGGAACAATCCGGCGCCCTCCTCGACGATGTTCATGCGTGCCTGTGCATCGGCGGCGGGGCCACTGTGGTAGCCGACATTCACCGCCCCCAGCGCTTGATGGGTGATGACCCCGGGGCTGGCGCGATGGACGCAGATCAGACAAAGCCCGCCCAGCAGGTGCAGCGAACCGGGGAGCAACTCGCGCAGATGGTCTTCGACGTCCAGGCCATTTTGCAGCAACAGCACTTTGGCATCAGGTGCGGCTGCTTGAATAATGGCCGGTGCCAGGTCCGCGTTGCTGGTGGTCTTGGCGCCCACCAGCAGCCAGTCACAGGGCGGCATGTCGGCAGCCGACGAATAGGCCTGGACCGGGTTCAGGGTCAGCGGGCCCAACGACGCATGGTCAAGATGCAAGCCGCGTTCGGCCACCGCTGAAAACTCGCTGCGCAACAGAAAATGCACGTCGAAGCCGGCACGCGCCAGCATCAGCCCGTAGAAACCACCGATCGCGCCGGTCCCGATAATGCCGATTGTCGGCTTGGCCACAGTGCCTGTCATGGCAGCTCCTCTGCTGGTCGACTCAACGCCTGGTCCACAGCCTCGTTGAGCGCTGTGCGGGTCAGGCGCGACTGTAGCGCCCCGAAATACTCACCGTCGCGCACCACAAACAGTGCCGGCAAATGAAAGACCCGATAACGCTCGACCACCCCGCCATTGCTCCCGGCATCGATCCAGCACAGCCGATCGACCGCCAGTTCGAGGCTGGGCAACTGCTCGCGGGCAAAACGGCAACTGGCGCAGCCAACGCTGGTAAAAATCACCAGTGAAATGCCGCTCATCGCCAGCAACCGTTGGTCGGCGTCGAAATCGGTCAGTTCCGATTCGACCACTATACTGGGAGAAACAGTGTCAAGTGGCCGACACAGGGAGTCCGTGTTCATGAGACGTTATCTTCCTCATCCTGACGATGTGCCCGTCGAATTAACGTTGCTCAAACATGAGTGTATTTCGCGGCAAGAGCTGCACACTATCAGCCTCGGCGGCATGGCTTGCAATTACCACCGCGCGTGGCGCCACGGTACGGCGCTGGAAATACGCATGCCGACCCTGAACCCGGACTTGCGTTTCCTGGGTTATGTGGCGTGGTGCCTGCGACGAAAACGCGGCTATCTGGTGGGGATCGCCTTCGTTGACGAACAGACGCTGTTTTGCGCGCGGATGGGTGAGCAGATCTGCCAGATCGAACGTTACTGCCGTCAGCATGAACCCCAAAGCCAACAGCAGAGCAATGAGACCCTGGCCCTCGAATGGGTCCAGCAGCACGCCGACGAGTTCTCCCACGATACAGTCAGCAAGGCATTTGCGCAGCCAATGGCCGGTTAGGATGCATTCCCCATCAGTTTCCCCGCCACGGTGGGGGAAACTGATGGGGAATGCCCATTAAACCGGTGTCTGCCCATTGTCGAGCCACGGTGTAACGCGCTAAGGTTCTGCTCCCCGACGCGCTTAATTTGCTGTGCTCCGCCGCGCGGGTTCGCTGGCGGCCGGCACCCGTGACCTGACGAGTAAACGATGGCTGATTTACCGATCAACGACCTAAACGTCGCCTCCAACGAGACCCTGATCACTCCCGATCAGCTCAAGCGTGATATCCCTCTGAGCGACGCTGCCCTGCGCACCGTCACCAAGGGCCGCGAAGTCATTCGCAACATTCTTGATGGCACCGACCACCGCCTGTTCGTCGTGATCGGGCCGTGCTCGATCCATGACATCAAGGCTGCCCACGAATACGCCGAGCGCCTGAAAGTGCTCGCGGCCGAAGTGTCCGATACCCTGTATCTGGTCATGCGCGTGTATTTCGAGAAGCCACGCACCACCGTTGGCTGGAAAGGCTTGATCAACGATCCGTACCTGGACGACTCGTTCAAGATTCAGGATGGCCTGCACATCGGTCGTCAGTTGCTGCTGGACCTGGCCGAGATGGGCCTGCCGACCGCAACCGAAGCCCTCGACCCGATCTCCCCGCAATACTTGCAGGACCTGATCAGCTGGTCGGCGATCGGCGCACGCACCACCGAATCCCAGACGCACCGTGAAATGGCTTCCGGCCTGTCCTCGGCCGTCGGCTTCAAGAACGGCACCGATGGCGGCCTGACGGTAGCCATCAACGCCCTGCAATCGGTTTCCAGCCCGCACCGTTTCCTGGGCATCAACCAGGAAGGTGGCGTGTCGATCGTCACCACCAAGGGCAACGCCTACGGTCACGTGGTACTGCGCGGTGGCAACGGCAAGCCGAACTACGATTCGGTCAGCGTCGCGCTCTGCGAGCAAGCGCTGAAAAAGGCCAACATCAAGCCGAACATCATGGTCGATTGCAGCCACGCCAACTCCAACAAGGACCCGGCCCTGCAACCGCTGGTGATGGAGAACGTCGCCAACCAGATCCTCGAAGGCAACCAGTCAATCATCGGCCTGATGGTCGAAAGCCACCTGAACTGGGGCTGCCAGGCAATCCCGAAAGACCTCGCCGACCTGCAATACGGCGTGTCGATCACCGATGCCTGCATCGATTGGACTGCCACTGAAAACACCTTGCGCAGCATGCATGCCAAGCTCAAGGACGTGCTGCCTAAACGCAATCGCAGCTGATCGCCGTTTCGCGCATAAAAAAACGCCAGGTTTGAACCTGGCGTTTTTTTATGCGTTGGTTTTGCTCACAGCTTGGCGGCATGCCGCTGATGACGCTCCATGTAGCGCTCCACGTAGGAGCACGATGGAATCACCGTGTAGCCCATTTCATCAGCATATTGCAGCGCCTGCTCGGTCAAAGCCGCCGCGATGCCGCGGCCACGCAACGCGTTGGGCACAAAAGTGCGATAGATATCCAGGGTCTGTTTTCCCAGATCCATATAGGTCAGGTAGGCACGATAACCGTCCACAGTGGTCTCGAACTGATGACCAGCCTGGTCATGGTGGATGGACAACGCCTCGCTCATCACTACTCCTCGCGGGTCTTTAATTCTGACCCCTACCTTACCGATGTTTTTCCGGCGAAGGAACAACTACGCCACCCCGTGCCTGAATGGACACCGAGAGAGCCGCACCAATCTCGCGCAACCGAGCACGTATCAAATAGTAGGCACCATTGGCAAAAATGCTCAAGGGACGCTCGTCATTGTGCATCGGGTGGCGGGTGTTGCCGCGGATTACGCAGGAACGGCTCGACCGAACGGGTCAAAGCCTGAACATTGCCGGATATTGAGACTTAAGACGAGCGCCCTTTGTTTAAGTCACCTCAACATGGATAAAGATATGCGAGCGGCTGCGCAAAATTCGAACACAAGTGTAGACAAACCCATCTAGACGGACTTTGGGCAAGACCAAAAAACAGCTGCCGAGCCAGGGAACTTTTTCCCGACGGATCGCTCAGTTAGGGCCTCGTAGCTGGATATTTTTTATACAACGCAGTTAAAAGTTGCTCGAAAAAGAATCAACGCCTACAATTTTTTTTGCTTCTTGCGCTACGTCAGTTTACTTACTACAAGTAATGGGTAGTATGTACGCCGGCTATTTCCTCACTCTGAGGAGACAGCTACTTAATAGAAAGTCCTTGAAGGGGAACACGATGAACAACGTTCTGAAATTCTCTGCTCTGGCTCTGGCCGCAGTTCTGGCTACCGGTTGCAGCAGCGTATCGAAAGAAACTGAAGCACGTCTGACTGCTACTGAAGACGCAGCAGCTCGCTCCCAAGCTCGTGCAGACGAAGCTTACCGTAAAGCTGATGAAGCTCTGGCTGCTGCTCAAAAAGCACAACAGACTGCTGACGAAGCTAACGAGCGCGCTCTGCGCATGCTGGAAAAAGCTAGCCGCAAGTAATAATCCTTCGGGGTTGTTATCAAGCCGATCCATTTTTTGGGTCGGCTTTTTTATTGCCTGAGGTTTCTGCAGGCCATAAAAAACCCGCCGACGCGGCCTGCATCGGCGGGTTGCTTTAACGCGTTACTGCTGCAGATCGATCGGCGCACTCGAAACCATCGGTGCCGACGTATTCGGCACGGCGATTTCCACCGGCAGGCCATCCTCAGCGGCGACTACGTCGCGCACCACATCCCAGTTCATGCGCAAGTTGTTGGTGATGTCCTCACGCTTGAGCATCGCATTGATCACGGCGGTGTGCTTGTCGACCACCGAAGGGTTGCCCTTGTCATCCAGCGGCGTGTGCGCTTCCAGATAAACCTTGCCGCCACTGAGGCCGAACTTGTACGGATCGTTGAGGATGCGTACCGACGTCCCTACCGGCACCATGCCGGCCATTTCCAGCACGTTGTTGTTGAACATGCGGAAGCAACCGTGGCTGGTGCGCATGCCAATGCCGAACTTCTTGTTCGAACCGTGGATAAGGTACCCCGGAGTGCCCAGGGTGAATTTGAAAGGCCCCAGCGGGTTATCCGGGCCGGCCGGCACTACGTTCGGCAGTGGGTCGCCATCGGCGGCGTGCTCGGCCTTGATCGACGCTGGAGGGGTCCAGGTCGGGTTCGGCGTCTTGGCGACGATGCTGGTGTGGGCAATCGGCGAACCCCAGCCTTCACGGCCGATACCCAGCGGGAAGGTGTACACCACGTTCCGGCCTTTCGGGTAGTAGTAGAGGCGGTATTCAGCCAGGTTGATGACGATGCCTTCACGCGGGCCAGGCGGCAGGATGAAGCGCGTCGGCAGGACGACTTCGGTACCGGCGCCCGGCAGCCATGGATCGACGCCAGGGTTGGCCGCGACCATTTCCAGATAGCCCAGGTCGTAGGTGGTGCCAAGGTCGGCGAAGGTGTCTTCGTATTTGGCCTTGATCACTTGCACCTGGCCGACAATGTCTTCACCGGGTGGTGGCAGGGGCAACTCCAATGCTGCAACGGGACCCGCCACGCAGAGCGCAGCAAGAGACAGGCAGCGGGTGACGGCGGGAAAGCGCGGCAACATCCGGAAAATCCTTCGCATGATCGACAAGGGTATAAAAACCCGATTGTACACCGCCGCCCGTTATTTCGGGGAGATGCAAGACCTGTGGCGAGGGGGGATTGCCTGTGGTGGAAGCTTTCCTGTGGCGAGCCCCCTCGCCACGGGGCTATAGCTCGAACCGCAACTCAGGCCAGATCGGCGAGGTGCCGCGTTTTTGCGATTCCAGAATGGCCCGGCACAGCGAGCACAGGCGCTGGTCCTGGAACACCGTGCGATCGACGCTCGACCAGCGTGGTTGCGCCGGCAACAGGCTGCCGCACAAGGTTCGATCGGCCGAGCCGCCCAGCTCCAGCTGACGGGTCACCAGATGCACCCGCACTTCCTGGCAGGCGAACAGATCCAGCTGTTCGTCAGGCTCGATCAGTTGATAGGCAAAAAGGGACCAGGCGGGACGCGGCATCGGGGCCTCCAAATCGGGGGCGCCACCTTAGCCGAAACGCCGCCGCTAGAAAAGCGTCAAAGCAGCGGTTTCAGTGTCGGCCAGACATTTTCCAGCAACTTGCCCTGAGCCCCCGCCGCCGGGTGCAGGCCGTCGGATTGCATCAGGTCTGGATGACCGCCCACGCCGTCGAGAAAAAACGGCACCAGCGGGATTTTTTTCTCGTCGGCCACCTTGGTGAAGACCTCGGCGAATGCCTGGGTGTAACGCACGCCATAGTTGGGTGGCAATTGCATACCCAGCAACAGCACCTTGGCGCCACTGACGCGGGAGCTGTCGATCATTGACGCAAGATTTTGTTGCAATTGTGTTGGCGGCATTCCGCGCAAGCCGTCATTGCCTCCCAACTCGAGGATGACGAGCTCAGGCTTATGCTCTGCAAGCAGCGCCGGCAGGCGTGCCCGGCCTCCGGCACTGGTGTCGCCGCTGATGGACGCATTGACCACCTTATCGTCGAAACCTTCGCGCTTGAGCCGTTGCTCGAGCAACGACACCCACCCCATCCGGGTATCCAGGCCGAAACCGGCGCTGATACTATCGCCAACGATCAGGACTGTACCCGCCGCTGCGTTCTGGGCCATGCACATCAAGGCCAGGCCAGCACTCAAAAACCACACACGCATCGGATTCTCCATGGGCGCAAGCATTCTCACCGCGAAGAACCTCAGCAAAGTGGTTCCCAGCGCGGAAGGTGAACTGACTATCCTGCACGAACTCAGCCTGGAACTGAACAAGGGCGATAGCCTGGCCATTGTCGGCGCCTCCGGTTCCGGCAAATCCACCCTCCTCGGCCTGCTTGCCGGCCTCGACCTGCCGAGCAGCGGCGAAGTCACTCTCGCTGGCCAAGGCCTGAGCAATCTCGACGAAGACCAGCGCGCGCGCATTCGCGCCGAGCACGTGGGGTTTGTCTTCCAGTCCTTTCAACTGCTCGACAGCCTCAACGCCCTGGAAAACGTCATGCTGCCGCTGGAACTCGATGGCCGCAAAGACGCCCGTGAGCGCGCCACCGAGCTGTTGCAACGGGTCGGCCTGGGCCAACGCCTGACCCACTCGCCGCGCCAGCTTTCCGGTGGCGAACAGCAGCGCGTGGCGATTGCCCGCGCCTTCGCCGCCGAGCCCGACGTGCTGTTCGCCGATGAACCCACCGGCAACCTCGACAGCCACACCGGCGAGCGCATCAGCGATCTGCTATTCGAACTCAACAAGGAACGCGGCACCACCCTGGTGCTGGTAACTCATGACGAACGCCTGGCACATCGCTGCCGGCGCCTGATCCGCCTTGAAGCCGGCCTGCTGGTCGCCCCTCTGGAGCCTTGATGGCACGCCTGCCGCTGTTGCGCCTGTTCAGTCTCGCTATCCGTCAACTGCTGCGCGATGCCCGCGCCGGTGAGTTGCGTGTGTTGTTCTTCGCCTTGCTGGTGGCCGTGGCGGCGAGTACCGCCATCGGTTACTTCGGTGCCCGCCTGAACGGCGCCATGATGCTGCGCGCCACAGAGTTTCTCGGCGCCGACCTGTTGCTGGAAGGCAGTTCGCCGGCGCGGCCGGAACAGATCAACAGTGGCATCGAGCTGGGCCTTGAACATGCTCAGGTGGTGGAATTTTCCAGTGTCATTGCCACCGACAACGGCATTCAGCTGTCCAGCATCAAAGCCGCCGATGACGTCTACCCGTTGCGCGGCGAACTGAAAAGCGCCCCTGCGCCGTTCGCGCAAGAAGCACCCGGTGGCGGTCCGAAACCCGGCGAAGCCTGGGTTGAAGCGCGACTGCTGACTGCACTGGACTTGAAGATCGGCGACAGCATCGATGTCGGCATGAAAAACCTGAAACTGGCGCGGGTGCTGACCTACGAACCGGATCGCGCAGGTAACTTCTACAGCCTGACGCCACGGGTGCTGATCAATCTCAGCGACCTTGAGGCCACCGGCGTGGTGCAACCCGGCAGCCGGGTCAGTTACCGCGAACTCTGGCGCGGCAACGCCCAGGCGCTGGAAACCTATCGTCAATTGATCAAGCCAGGCCTGGCCGCCAACCAGCGCATCCAGGATGCCCGCGATGGCAATCGGCAGATCGGCGGTGCCTTGGGCAAGGCCGAACGTTACTTGAACATGGCCAGCCTGGTGGCGGTGCTGCTGTCCGGCGTGGCGGTGGCGTTGTCGGCGACACGCTTCGCCACCCGCCGATTCGATGCCAGTGCCTTGCTGCGCTGCCTGGGCCTGTCCCGCCGGGAAACCATGGTGCTGTTCAGTCTGCAACTGACGGTGCTCGGACTGCTCGCCAGCATCAGCGGCGCCCTGCTCGGCTGGCTGGCTCAGCTCGGGCTGTTCGCGCTGCTGCATGATTTACTGCCGACAGACGTTCCACCGGGAGGCCTGTTGCCGGCCATCGCCGGGATCGGTACCGGGCTGGTCGCGCTGGCCGGTTTCGCCCTGCCGCCATTGGCCGCGCTGGGTC
The DNA here is from genome assembly GCF_059506005.1 of Pseudomonas sp. Pseusp18. NCBI lineage: Bacteria > Pseudomonadati > Pseudomonadota > Gammaproteobacteria > Pseudomonadales > Pseudomonadaceae > Pseudomonas > Pseudomonas sp. Pseusp18. The sequence goes on along the minus strand of NZ_CP169240.1, from coordinate 1,713,686 downwards.
GAGTCCCACCGCTGCGGGTATTGCGCCGGGACATGCTGCCGATTCCGTCCAGCACCTGGATGGTTTATGGCGCGGCATTGGGCGCCCTCGGCCTGATCATGTGGCGCCTGAGCCTCGACCTGGTGCTGACCTTCGCCCTGCTCGGCGGCGGTGTGATCGCGGCACTGGTGCTTGGCGGTTTGCTCTTGCTGCTGCTCAAGAGCCTGCGCCGGATGCTGGCGCGCGCCTCATTGCCATGGCGCCTGGGGTTGGGCCAACTGTTGCGCCATCCACTGGCGGCAGCGGGTCAATCCCTGGCCTTCGGCTTGATTCTGCTGTCCATGACGCTGATCGCTTTGCTGCGTGGCGAGTTGCTCGACACCTGGCAAAACCAGTTGCCAAAAAACGCCCCGAATTATTTCGCCCTGAACATTTTGCCGGCGGACAAACAGGCCTTTAGCGATCGGCTGATGGAGCTGTCGGCGCAATCGGCGCCGCTGTACCCGGTGGTGCCGGGACGGCTGATCAGCATTAATGGCGAACCGGTGCAGCAAATCGTCAGCAAGGATTCGGCCGGTGACCGAGCCATCCAACGCGACCTGAGCCTGACCTGGGCGGCAGACCTGCCGACGGGCAACAAGCTCACCGCCGGCAACTGGTGGGATCAGCAACCGGCGGATGAAGTACCCGGTGTTTCGGTGGAAGGTAAAGTCGCCGAAAGCCTCAAGCTCAAGCTCGGCGATCACATGGTGTTTAGCGTTGGGGGGGTCAATCGGGAGGCGAAAGTCACCAGCCTGCGGGAGATCAACTGGGACAACTTCCAGCCGAACTTTTTCATGATCTTCCAGCCCGGCACCCTGAAGGACTTACCGGCGACCTACCTGACCAGTTTCTATCTGGCGCCCGGTCACGATCAGCAGATCGTCGACCTGTCCCGCAGCTTTCCGGCAGTGACCATTCTGCAAGTCGAAGCCCTGCTGGAGCAGTTGCGCAGCATCCTCGCGCAAGTGACCCTGGCGGTCGAATACGTGCTGTTGTTCGTGTTGGCGGCGGGGATGGCGGTGTTGTTCTCCGGCTTGCAGGCAACCCTCGATGAACGTATTCGCCAAGGCGCGTTGCTGCGAGCGCTGGGCGCCGAACGGCAGTTGCTGGTCAGGGCGCGGCGGATCGAGTTCGGCTTGCTCGGCGCGGTCAGCGGGCTGTTGGCGGCATTGGGCTCGGAACTGGTGAGCCTGGTGCTCTACCGCTACGCCTTCGACCTGCCCTGGCATCCGCATCCATGGCTGCTGGTAATGCCGCTGATCGGCGCGCTGCTGATCGGCGGTGCCGGTGTATTCGGCACGCGCCGCGCCTTGAACGCCAGCCCGCTGACAGTCTTGCGCGAGGGTTGATAGCTCATCAAGTATTAGTCACCACGAGCCGTTATCGCCCTCCCCCGCAGGGCGATCGCTCGGAAAGCGCCGAGTACACCCTATGCCCCTACTTTCATACTATTTCGAGTATGTGATCTCGTTTATCCACCACAACATTTCTCCGCTCGGAGTCTGCACAATGACCTCATCCCCCACCTCTTTCTTCAAAAGCGCACGCGCCATCGGTGAATCGATGGAGATGTAATCGTTGCGTCCGTATATTTCGTCATACCCCACAACTCTGAACTTCTTGATTTCACCTGCCTCGTTTTCGATCTCGACCCAAGCCCCAAAAAAGACCCTGCCCTCCTGCTCAGGTGAGTACGCAACCACCCGGACATCTTCGAGGCGCTTGCGAAGGTACCGAACACGCCGGTCGATTTCCCGGAGCAGCTTCTTGTTGTATTGGTAATCCGCGTTTTCGCTACGGTCGCCAAGCGACGCCGCCCAAGTGACCTTGCGCGTGGTGTCAGGGCGCTTCTCCCGCCAAAGGTAGTCGAGCTCTTGCTTCAGAGCCTCATGACCTTCCTGTGTGATGATGTTCGTACTCAAGATGGATTTCTCATTAACGATTTATCTCCTCGAAGCGCACCCTTGCATCACTGAGAACCCGGTGAATTGCAGCCCCCGCAGACTTAGGGATTTTTAGTGTTCCGAGCACACGATCCCAGTCATCAAGCGCGGCGAGGGTTTGGTCGATGTATTCATCAGGCTTGAGGTATTTGTAATCCTTGCACATATCTCTGATGACCTTTCGTGTCGGCTTGCCATGACCTGAAAATGCAGTGGAGTGCTCGCCCATCCCATTGGAGAAAGTAAGGTCGTACGCTGGAGACAGCCTCCAGACTCCCTGCCCATTTTTGTCCTGAGGTTCGTGATACAGGAACGCAAAGTTTTTGGTGTGATCGTCGTAGTTGTGGAACACCGCATTGAAGATCATGAGTCTTGCCATTTTCTCAACCTCGGCAGCGCTTTTCGTCAGCGCGCTTGTCACCTTGAGTATCTGGCTGTAATCCATGGTCGGTGCCCGGAAGTCTGCGTAGACCAACGCTGAGAGGGAAATCATATGAATCCTGCGATCGCCATCACGGTCGAAACGTTGGGCTGCGAAAAATCGCTCAAGTCCGCCCTGACGCATCTGCACCTCCAGCAGTGCCGTATGCGCCATATTCACCCCGGCCTTTCTGGCCATCACCGCATACGCTTGCTCGATCCCGCCAGTCTCCAAAGGCTCATTCAGAGACCTGAACTTCACAATCCAGTGAGCGTATCCAGGTGGAAGCTGGCCAAAAGCTGAAGTCGCAGTCTCAAGATCGTGTGACAGTGCTGCGATTGCTTTGGGGCGGGCACCACCGGGGGAGCCACCCGCCAAGCGTAGCCCCTTGAGCACTTTGGAGGTGCCTCCTTGTTGTACCTCGACAGATGCCTCGAATAGGTGAGCAAGATTCACTGACTCTGCGGCGACCTTTTCTGTTTTGGGATGATACTCAAAGATTCCCATGGCTCGATCACCCATATAGGCCAGCCGATCCAGCGGACTGAGCGTCAGTGAGGTGCCTGCTCCGAAGGTCGCGTCGAAGAACCTATCCATCAGCAGAAGCCCCCAACGGTCCGGCAAGGAATCTGCAAACGGGCCATGCAGGCCTTTGAACAAACGACTGTCACGAGCGAGCTGTGGCTTGTCATCGAATGTCATTGTCAAGGGAGAAAGGTCGAACCCCTTGGCCAGCCATTCTTTGTCGTACACAAAGTAGATGCCTTTCCCCTCGACACGGTTCAATTCGCCCACCATTACGCCATTGGCGGTAACGCTGAGCGATTCGGTGGGTTTGAACCTGGGGATAGGCGAGCTCATTTGGTGCCTCGTTTACGCTTAAGATTTTTTAGCTCGTCGATTGAGCCTGGATGCGAGGGTTTGAAGAGACTCATCACCGGCGTCAGCTCATCGAGCGCCGTGGCCAGGAGAATCATGGACTCAAGGGTGATCGAGCCTGAGCGCTCGAACCGCTTGATGGAGGACTCAGACACTCCAGATTGCTCAGCCAGGGTTTTGCGAGAAAGGTTCTTGGACAAGCGCAACGATTCGGCATTTTTCCCCAGTTCGCGTGCGATTTCCGCTGGGCTGTACAAAAAATGCATAAGTGACATAGCTTACTCCGAGCGCACTATTGGTCATAACTGACCCATTGTTATCAATAATATCAAACAAATGGACTATTCTGACCAATTGTATCAATAACAGTGCATGTCATTTATTATATTAAATGGTCACATTTGACCAATTGATATAATAAAACACGAAGAAAAGGTCAGGTACGACCAATAGCATAAAAAACTGGCCAGTTAATACAGGCTTGAAAGATGAGTTGGACTTGCCAGCGCCCTGAGCCTCAGCAGCGGGCAATCAGCCCTTGGCGCGCAACGCGGGTCAGTTGCCTGATCACTTCAGGCGCGTCCTCGGCGCTGGGCGCCTGAATCACCGCCAGATCGAAACTGTCAGTCGCGAAGCGCTCCAGCGACTCGCCATCTTCGACAAACTGGATCAGGAATGCTGCCGGACCGCCGGTGCGACGTGGCCAGCCATCGAGGTAACGCAACAGCGTCGGCTGATGTTTACCGCCAAGCAGGATTTTTGGATTGCGCTGGGTGAGATGTGCCGTGATCGGCGCGGGGCGTACAACGGGGTTCAATGCATTCATTGTGTCGTGTCTCTGCCTCAAAAGTCTGCATGGCAGGTGAGAGGCAACACCGAACCAGCGCTTTAGCGGTATTTCGAAGCCTGTTTCAAGCTTCTATCGGCAACTGAATGAGTCACCTGGCGCCCCGCAAGTAGCTGTTTAAATCGGCGCATGAGCAGCATCCTAGAGAAGCTGACCGGACAGTGTCAAGAATCACCAGCAACAAAAAAAGGCCCGCACAGTGCATCACACTGTGCGGGCCTTTTCGTTGAGCCAGAGCGGTCAGTCGGCGATGGCGCGGTCGACCGAGAGCTTGCCTGCGCCTTCGATCAGCACTGCGAGGCTGCCACCGAGCAAGGCCAGGGCGAATTCATAACCGTTGTTGGCCATGAACAGACCGTTGCTGATGTGCACCGAGAAAATCGCAACCAGCGAGAGGAAGGTCAGCCCCAACGCCGCCGGGCGTGCCAGCAGGCCAATGATCAGCGCCAGACCGCCAAAGAACTCAGTACCACCGGCCAGGATCGCCATCAGGTGACCGGGCGCCAATCCAATGCTTTCCATGTACTGCGCGGTGCCGGCAATGCCGTAGCCGCCGAATGCCCCGAAGAGTTTCTGTGAGCCGTGGGCCGCGAAGATGATGCCGACGAAAATCCGCAGAATCGTCAGGCCGTAACCAGCGCGGGTAGACAGTACCTTGTTGATCAGTGTGCTCATGCTGTGTCATCCATTGTGAGAGTGTGTTGGTTGGTCGCCATATTAATCGGTTTATCTCATGTTAAAAGCGCAAAAAACGCACCATAACAATCAGATTAGTCGATCATTTACGTAAGGCAACTTTCTGCCCCTGAGGCTCCAACGATTCCCGCTCCCGATCGAACGCCAGGTAATACTTGTTCACGCTATTAACATAGCTGACAGCCCCCATTCCCACCTGCTCCATGGCGATGCGCTCAACCTGGAAAAACCACTGATTAGGATTCAGGCCGCGCCGCCGAGCCTCGGCCCGCATGCCCTGGACCCGCTCCGGCCCCATGTTGTAGGCCGCCAGCACGAACGCCATGCGCTCGCGCTCGTTGAGTTTGGGGCTGGCAAAGAATTTGCGGCGGATCATCGCCAGGTACTTGGCGCCGGCCTGCACATTGGCATCGAGATTCTGAATGTCACTGACGCCAACCCGTTGGGCGGCCGATGGTGTTATTTGCATCAGGCCGGTGGGGCCGCCTCCACTTCTGGCAGTGGGTTGCAGCGCCGATTCCTTGAACGCCAGCGCTGCCAGGTTCAGCCAGTCCATGTCCTGGGCTTGCGCGTGTTTTTGCAGCACCGGTCGAAGTTTTTCCAGACGCTGACGATCGGCTTTGGCCAAGGGATAGTGCACTTGATACAGGCGCCGGTAGATCCGCAGGAACGCCGCATCCTGGTCCGACGGTTGCTTGTAGGTGGTCAGGAAACGGTCGATGCTCGCCCGCAGCATCGAGGCGTCGCGACGCACGAACCAGTATTCCTCGCCCGGCTCATTGATGAGCACCTGCCGATCGAAGCGCAACTTGGGCAGGATCTTGCCCCAACGCTCGGCGATCGGTTGCTCGACGATGGTCAAATGGAAGATCCCGCCCTGGACCATTTCCAGCACGTCCTCGACGGCCAGGCTTGGGTCGACCCACTCGATCTTCACCGGGGGCAGTTTGTGCAGCGCGAGCTTCTGATTGATCTGGCTGACCGCATCCCCGGCAGCACTGCCGGTGGGCAGCGCGAGGGTTTTACCCGAGAGTTGTTCAAGGTGGGTGTAACGTCGTTCGCCTTTGATCCCCACCAGCAGCAACGGCACGTTGCTGGCAATCGGTTCACTGGTGCTGACCGCGTGCCCCGATTGCGGATCAAGCAATTCCCCCGGCGCGACCAGATCACCCTCCCCGCGCTGCAACGCGCCGAGCAGTTGATCCTTTGCTTTGGGAATGATCTTGAGGGTGATTTCCTGGCCGTCACGGGCGTGGCCATTAAGGTATTGCTCGAAAGCCCGCAGGCGGTGGTATTCGACGCCAATGGCCTGGCCCTGGACTTCGCCGGAGCTGTTGCGGCTCTGGTTGACCAGCACCCGCAGCACACGGCTGCTGCGAATCTCCGTCAGGTCGCGGACCTTGGCTGCCGGTACGGCTTGCAACGGCCCGGCCAGACGTGCAACCGCCGGCATCGGCAGCAGCAACGAACAACACAGCAGTAACAAAACCGAGGGACGTGTCATCCACTCTCCGGAAAGAATACTGGCCAACCTCATGAGTGATTTCATGACATCGGGCAACAGAAACAGAGCGCTTGAAGCGCTGATAAAGTGCGAGAGAGTGGCACAGTGATGGCAAATCTACCAACCCCGACCTGCCTCGCGGCCTCAACAGACAGCTTTAACTCGTTGTAGTTCTTGGTTTTTCTTATAAATCTACAGCTCTGATATGCTTTCCGGCCTTTGGTCCGAGGTAGCACCATGCAACTCATCGATATCGGCGTCAACCTGACCAACCCCAGTTTTGCCGACAAACACCAGGCTGTACTCGACCGTGCCTACGCTGCCGGGGTCTGCCAACTGGTGCTTACCGGGACCAGCGTCGAGGGCAGCGAACAGGCGCTGGAACTGTGCCGGCAACTGGACGAAAGCGCTCAAAGACTGTTCGCTACCGCCGGCATTCACCCGCATTCAGCCAGCGACTGGAACGCCGACAGCGCCCAGCGTCTGCGCAGTTTGCTCAAGGAGCCGAACGTAGTGGCCGTGGGTGAATGCGGCCTCGATTTCAATCGTGACTTCTCACCCCGCCCGCAGCAGGAAAAGGTCCTCGAAGAACATCTGGCAATGGCGGTCGAACTGCAACTACCGGTGTTCCTGCATGAACGTGACGCCAGCCAACGATTACTGGAGATCCTGCACGATTACCGCGATCAATTGCCGGCTGCTGTGGTGCACTGCTTCACTGGGGAAAAGAAGGCGCTGTTCAGCTATCTCGATCTGGACTTGCACATCGGCATCACTGGCTGGATCTGCGACGAACGCCGGGGCACGCACCTGCATCCGTTGGTCAAGGAGATTAAACGCGGGCGCTTGATGCTGGAGAGCGACGCGCCGTATCTGCTGCCCCGCAGCTTGCGCCCCAAGCCGAAGAACGGTCGCAACGAGCCGGCGTATCTGACTGAAGTGTTGCGTGAAGTGGCGTTGCATCGCGGGGAAAGCATGGAAGACCTCGCCGCCCACAGCACCGCCAGCGCCCGCGCGTTTTTCGGGTTGCCTGAGTTCGCGTGAAGCCTGAAAAGATCGCAGCCTTCGGCAGCTCCTACAGAGGACCGCGATCGGCGTAGGAGCTGCCGCAGGCTGCGATCTTTTTCATGCAGCAAAGAATCTGTTGACCCACATCAAATTCAGTCTCCCTGAGTAGCGGCACAATAATGGCACCTTGCCAAAACTGTTTCCGCTATCAGAGAAGACCTCCATGGGTGCCTGGCTTAGCAATATTTCGCTGAAATACAAATTCTGGGCGGTCAACGCAGTCGCCTTTGTCACCACCTTGTTGCTGGTGCTGTACGCCGTGCAGCTCGAACAACAGGCCCGCAGTCACGCCGCGCAAGTATCGGCCCAGGCCCAGGCACGATTGCTCAATGCCTGGCCTGTCGGGCAGCCGCTGCCCAAGGCCGACAACCTGCTGACCTTCAATCGTGGGCAGGCGCCTTTACTGAACGGGCAACCGCTGCTGGAACTGACCGATACCCTCGGTTGGGTCCAGATCAATGCCATGCCGCTGTTCGGGGAAAATCCGTTGATGGGTGCCGAGGTGTTCGCTCGTCCCGACGGTCAACAGGTCGCGGTCGTTGCCTACAGCCCGAGCCTGAGCCAGGTGTTCGGCGAGCGCTTCACTCACTACGCGGTAGCGGTGTTCATCCTGATGCTGGCGATGCTCGGCGCGTCGCAACTGTTGATCCGCTTCCTGCTCAGCCAGCTCAACACCTTGAAAGACGTGATGCTCCACGTCGAGAAAAGCGGCGACCTGTCGGCCCGTGTGCCACTGGCCTGCAAGGACGAAGTCGGGCAGATGGCCAATGCCTTCAATGCCATGCAGGCCGGCTACCAGCGGGTGGTCAACACTGTCGCCAGCACCGCCCGGCAACTGGACGTCGGTGCCGCGCAACTGGCCGCGAGCATGAACGAGGTGCGTCACGGCATGCTCGGCCAGCAAAGCGAAACCGATCAGGCCGCTACGGCGATCAACGAAATGACCGCCACGGTCCATCACATTGCCCAACACGCCGGCGCCACCCGCGACCTCTCGCAAACCGCCGACACCCTGGCTGGCAGCGGTCAGGAAGTGGTGACTCGGGTACAGAAATCGATTGGCGGATTGTCCACTGGCGTGCAGCAAACCGCCGAGATGATTCAGCGCCTGGCCGAGGACAGCCAGAAGATCAACGGCGTGGTCAACGTGATTCACAGCATCGCTGAACAAACCAACCTGCTGGCCCTGAACGCGGCCATCGAAGCGGCCCGGGCCGGTGAGATGGGACGCGGGTTTGCGGTGGTCGCCGATGAAGTGCGCAACCTGGCCAAACGGGTCCAGACGTCCACCGACGAGATCACCACCATGGTTTCCGCGCTGCAGGCCGGGACTCGGGACGCGGTGGATTTCATGCAGGAAAGTTCATACAAGGCGGACGACTGCATGCAACAGGCCCAGGAAGCCAGTGTGGCCCTGGCTGAAATCACCGGTGCGGTGGCGCAAATGCGTGAAAGCAATACGCAGATCGCGGTGGCGGCCGAGCAGCAGAGTCATGTGGCGGAGGAGATGAATCGGGCCGTGGTGAGCATTCGCGACGTGACCGAGAACACCGTGAAGCAGACCGTGAACTCGGCGATTACCAGCAATGAATTGGCGATGTTGGCCGGGGAATTGAGCAAGGCCATCGGGCAGCTCAAGCTTTAAGGGCCCGCGAAGGCAGTCAACATGAATATCGACCATGACCCCTATCGCGCCGATAGCCAGCCTTGATTCGCCGACGTCTTTCGCCCGACCTATTCTTTGTTCATGAGCCTCAACGAACCAAGGATAAGCATCATGGGCAAACGTCATCCCAACCTTCCCGCCTGGCAATGGCGCCTGTACCCGCACAATCACCAGCACCCGACCAATCTGGTGTTGCACCTGATTGCCGTGCCGCTGTTCATCGTGGCGTTTTTGCTGATGGTCTCGGGGGTGTTCAGCCTGGATCTGGCGAGCTTCGCAATTGGCGTCATCGGCCTGATTGCCGCCCTGGGCCTGCAGCGTCACGGTCATAGCCTGGAGGCGCAAGCCTCCGAGCCGTTCAGTGATCGCAAAGACGCGGTATCACGCTTGCTGGTCGAGCAGTTCCTGACCTTCCCCCGGTTTTTCTTCAGTGGCGGCTGGTGGCGCGCCTGGCGCGAACGCCACCGTCGCCATCGCTGATCAGGCGAAAATCGTGACGGTCTGCCGACTCATGGCGATCAGCTGACCGTCTTCGCTCCAGAGATTGGCGGCGGCGTGCCCATAGCCGTCAGCGGCATGTTCGATGTCCACCAGGTACTTGCACCAGTCCAGCGTACTCAACGCCAGCAACGGCTGGACGAATTCGATGGTCCAGGTGAGCGTGCTGCCTGCCGCCGGTTTCTTCAGATGCGACAACAAGGACGGCGGCCAGGCGTCGACCAGCGCCAGGATATGGGCTTCGCTGATCGACTCGCCCTCCCCATCCCCGCGCAAGCGTACCCAACCACCCATGTCCCGCGATTTGTTACCGGTGAACGGCATGCCACCGACACTCCAGCGCATGGCCAGGTAACGCATGAATTCCGGGGTCACGCCTTTGATGTACGGCAGTTCCTGACAGTCGTCCCAATGCTTCATCTCAGGAGCCGGGTTGGCCGCGACCACCACTTCGGAAGTTCGCGAAGCGCCGAAGCTGCCCTGGACCAATGTCACCACTTGCCCCTTCTGCATCGCCCGGCCCAGCACCTGGCTGACGGCTTTGCCTTCGCGCAATACGTCGACTTCAAAACTGACCGGTACATCGGGTTCGACCGGGCCGACAAAGGTGATTGCCAGCGAGCGTACCGGACGATCCGCCGGGACTTTTGCGCGCATGGCTTCGTATTGCAAGGCAGCGATCAGACCACCAAAACTCGCCCGCCCCTGGCCCCATTCAGGTGGAATAGACACTTCCTGCGGCTGGCTGCGAACAGCGTCGAGCAGATCGGAAAAGCGCATGGGAACCTCAGGGACTGGGAAATGGATGGAGCGATCTTAACCAGCTCGCAAGGCCGACACAGCGCTTATTCCGGCCAAAGAGCCCGACAGATAAGCCGGATAGCACCACCACCCCGTAGGAGCTGCCGAAGGCTGCGATCTTTTGATCTTTAGCGTCATCAATTACGCCGAAAGTCAAAAGATCGCAGCCTTCGGCAGCTCCTACGAGGACGGTGGTGGTTTCAGGATTTGAAGCAGGCTCTGCTGAGTTTGTCGAGAACACGGTCGGCGCGCTCTTCGGCCTGGGCCATGGTGGTTTTCCAGACTTCGACACACGGCTGCAAATCGGGCTCTTCCTTGGCGCGGGCCAGCCATTGCCAGCTGTCGTGCCAATCCCCCAAGGCAGCCTGAGCCGACTTCAGCCTGGGCATGGCCGCTTCCGGCAAACGATCCAGTTCGGGATAAGCTTCGATACCATAACGCGCACGCTTGATCAGCAGGCGCAGACGATGGCGGTCATGGGCGGGATCGTGCAGGGCCTGGTCGAGTTTCTTCCATTGTTTGGCCAGGCGTTTTTCGATGCGCTGGCGCAAGCCCTTGAGCAAACCCTGGCGCTGGGAGGCCCGCAGGAAACGCGGAAAGGCGTCGAGGATCATCAGCAACTGCGTCAGCTCCGGGCTCATCGCCACGGCTGGATAAGCCTCAGCCATCCGCGCCATGCGCCGGTGCGCGGCCTCGGGTTGATTGTGCTGGAGCAAGTACGCCGCCAGCACTTCACGATCACGCAACGGTGTGGTCAGTTGGCCGACCCGGGACGACGCTGCTTCCAGTTGTTCGACCCCGGGCAAACCGCGCAAGGGACGAAGCAGGCTGCGCAATCTGCGCACGGTGGTGCGCAGATCGTGCAGCGCTTCGGGATCGGTGCGGGCACTCAAGCGAGCCTGACAGGCCAGCAAACGGACTTCCAGGCCCAGTACTTGAGCCACCAACCGATCAACCACGGCAGACATCGCGTACTCCCTGAATCGAATTACCCTGAGTACGCTCCATCATGCCTCAACGGCCGGCGCGGGACTCACGAATGTAGAAACGTGCCTTCTCGGCCTTTCTGGTACAACCCTCGTACGCTTCGAATTGTTGCTGGGTCTTGGCACCGGTCAGCAACGACAGCGCCTTGGAGTAGCTGACAGTCCCGGCTAAACCCTCGGCCTTGGCCAGATCCAGTTCGTGCCAGGCGGCGTCGAGCTGGCTACCGCAGCTGTCACGGTAAGCGGTTTTACCGGCACAACCGGCAAGCGCCAACGCAATCAAAGGTACACAAATCCAGGCTTTCATTACTCACACCTCAAAGATAATAGACAGTCGTGCAGGTAAGACCGCTCTGGCGCGCGAAAAGTGCCTTGGACCCGCAGTGGAAACTATAGCGCTCGCGAGGATACCTACTCGCCTTCGTTGAGTGTCAAAAAACGACGCCCGCTCCCGTCGAACGACCATAGCGATTGAAGCGTGCCCCTCGATAGGTGCATTGTTGAACCTTGTCAGAGAGGTCGATTCATGAAAAAGCGTGTCGCACTGGTGTTGGGCTCGGGCGGTGCCCGGGGCTACGCCCATATCGGCGTCATTGAAGAGATCGAACGGCGTGGCTACGACATCGCCTGCATCGCCGGTTGCTCCATGGGCGCGGTGGTCGGCGGGATCTATGCCGCCGGCAAACTCGATGATTATCGCGACTGGATCGAGAGCCTGGATTACCTCGACGTGTTGCGCCTGGTGGATGTCAGCTTCCGCCTGGGCGCGATTCGTGGGGAGAAGGTCTTCGGGCAGATCCGCAAGATCGTCGGCGAGATCAATATCGAAGACCTGCGCATCCCCTACACAGCCGTGGCCACGGACCTCACAAACCAGCAGGAAATCTGGTTCCAGGAAGGCTGTCTGCACCAGGCCATGCGTGCGTCGGCGGCGATCCCCAGCCTGTTCACCCCCGTAATGCAGGGCAACCGCATGCTGGTGGACGGCGGCATCCTCAACCCGTTGCCGATCGTGCCGGTGGTGTCAAGCCATTGCGACCTGATCATCGCGGTCAACCTCAACTCCACCAACCAGCGTCACTATCAACTGCCGGTGATCCAGCGCCCGGCGGCATTCAAGACCCGCTTCGACAGCCTGATCAGCTCGCTGGGCTCGAAATTGCCTTTCCGCCGTAAACAGGCGGAGCAATTGCTGCTTCTCGAAAAGGAAGCGCTGATGGCAGAGGCGGCCGAAATCAACCCGTGGATCGAATCCGCCCAGCCCGAAGCCCAGCAACCGGCGGCGGCCCCGGAAAGCGACGGCGCACCGAAATCCGCCACCGGGTCGTTCATCATCGACAACGTCGGGCCGGCGTCTTTGCTGGACCTGATCAACCAGAGTTTCGAGGTGATGCAGACCTCATTGGCGCAGTACAAGATTGCCGGGTATCCACCGGATATCCTGATCAACGTACCCAAGCGGGTGTGCCGTTTTTTCGAGTTCTACAAGGCGCCGGAGTTGATCGCACTGGGGCGCGAGATTGCCCGCGATACGATGGATCGGTATGAGAACGATCGGAATGAGGATTGGCGGTAGAGCGTACCGATCAAAAGATCAAAAGATCAAAAGATCGCAGCCTGCGGCAGCTCCTACAGAATTTGTGTCCGTCTGACATTTCACGGGTGTATGCGATTCCAATGTAGGAGCTGCCGAAGGCTGCGATCTTTTCAGCAGGCACCACCTAACTCAACGATTCAATCAACCGATACCCCACCCCCGCCTCGGTGACAATGAACCGCGGCTGAGTCGGATCATCCGCCAGTTTCTGCCGCAGGTGCCCGACCACGATCCGCAGATAGTGGCTGTCCTCGGTGTGGGTCGGGCCCCAGATGTCCTTGAGCAATTGCTGCTGGGTGATGACCCGCCCCGGATGCCGCGCCAGTTGCGCCAGCACCGCATACTCCTTGCGAGTCAGCGCCACTTCGGCGCCGTCCAACAGCACCCGGCGATAAGCCAGGTCGACAGTGAGCGGACCGAAATTGAGCGCCGCTTCCTGGGCCTCACCCGTTGGCGCCTGACGCAACAAGGCGCGCACCCTGGCGAGAAACTCCTGGATGCCGAACGGCTTGGTCACGTAGTCATTGGCGCCGCCATCCAGCGCCTGGACTTTCTGCCCTTCGCTGGCGCGCACCGAGAGCACCAGTACCGGCACCGTCGACCACTCGCGAAACTCGCGCAGCACCTGCTGGCCGTCCATGTCCGGCAGGCCGAGGTCGAGCACCAACAGGTCGGGTTTGTTCAATGCGGCCTGGGCCAGGCCTTCCGTGCCGGTGCCGGCCTCCAGCACTTTGTAGCCTTGGGAGGCGAGGCTGATGCGCAGGAACTTACGGATCTGCGGTTCGTCGTCAATGACCAAAATGGTCGCGGTCTGGCTCATGAATTCACATCAACACAAAGAGGTGGCAAGAGAGTAGCGCAGGCGAGATCAGGCTTCACTGTCCAATCCCGGCTGAGTCTGCAACGGCAAGTGCAGCGTGATGCAGGTGCCGCGCCCTTCGATGCCGTCGGCGACGCTGATCCGCCCGCCATGGGCACCGACCATACCCTGACAGATCGCCAGCCCCAACCCCGTACCCTGCCCACCGCGATCACCACGAGCGGCGGTGTAGAACATGTCGAAAATTTTCGCCCGATCCTCCTCCGGAATCCCCGGTCCCTCATCACTCACCGAAAAAAACAGCTCGATGTCAGTGGCGCCCGCGCGCAATTCAAGACGTCCGTGGGGCGGTGAGAAACGCGCGGCGTTTTCCAGCACATTGACCAGTGCTTGCTCGATCAACGCGGCATGCACATAGAGCAGCGGCAGTTCGGTCGGCACTTCGGTCACGACGTGCAACGACGCCAGCACCGCGCGCAGACGATTAAGTGCACTGCCGACGATGTCTGCCGGCGATACCCAGTCCCGCGCCAGCTTCAGGGCGCCGTGACCGAGGCGGGTCATGTCCAGCAGGTTCTGGATGTAGCGATCCAGCCGTTCGGCTTCATCGCGGGTGCCTTCGAGCAGTTCGCGACGGTCCGCAAGCGGAATCGCCTCGCCCAGCGCCAACAGGCTGTCGATGCTGCCGCGCATGGAGGTCAACGGCGTGCGCAAATCGTGGGACACCGACGCCAGCAGCGCGCTGCGCAACTGTTCGGTTTCGCCATGCAAGCGCGCGGCCTCAAGATCATCGGCCAGTTGCGCCCGGGCCAACGCCTGGGCCAACGGTTGGCTCAGCGCGGTCAGCAAGCGCCGACGCTGGCCGCTCAGGGTCTGGCCTTCTTTGGCACACACGCCGAGCAGTGCCAGCGGCCCGTCGTCCACCGACAACGGCCACCACCACCAGCGCCCGAACGGCAAGGTACCGGTGCCCGCGCCTGCCGGTTGATCGTGTTGCCAGGCCCAATCGGCGGCGGCGCGCTCGGCTTCAGAAAACTCCAGCGGCCCGCCGGTTTCGACTTTCCAGCCGCTCTGGCCATCGCGATTGAGCAGGCACAGTTTCAGGTCGTTCCAGCCGTTGAGATGCTGGGCGGCAGCGCTGACCACGGCCTGACGGTCGGTGGCGGCGGTGAGTTTGCGCGACAGGTCGAGCAACTCAGTGGTCTCTTCCTGAGTGTCGCGCAAGGCTTGCAATTGTCGTCGCTGCAGCGCTGCAAGGTTACCGGTCAGGGCCGCCATCAGCAGGAAGAACAGCAAGGTCAGCACGTCTTCTTCGCGCTGGATGGCAAATGAGAAATTCGGCGGAATGAACAGAAAGTCATAGGTAAGAAACGACAGCGCCGCACAAGCCAGCGCCGGGCCAAGACTGCTGCGCACCGCCACCAGCAACACCGCCGCAAGGAACACCAGCGAAATGTTGGGCAGCGGCAAGACACTCGACACCGCCCAGGCCAGGGCACTGGCGAGCACCGTCGCCACCAGCGCCAAGGCGTAGTCGAACCAGACCAGCGACTGCGCCGAACGCTGACGTGGCTGATGCTGTTCGTGATCGCTGTCGAGCACGTTGATTTCCAGCCCGCGAGCATCGCGCAGCAAACGCGACGCCAGACCGCCACCGAACAACCGTCGACGCAAACGCTGGCGTGACTGGCCCACCAGCACCAGGCTGGCACGACGTTCAGCGGCGTGCTGAATCAAGGTTTTCGCCACCTCACCGGCGCGCAGCAACACCACTTCACCGCCGAGGCGTTCGGCCAGTTGCTGGGCACTTTGCAGGCGCAGGCGCGACTGCTCGTCACGCACCCGGCCGTTGTCCACATGTACCAGGCTCCACGGCAGATGCCGCCGCTGGGCGACGCGACTGGCGTGACGCACCAGACGCTCGGCCTGCGCATCGCCATCGACGCCCACCAACAAACGACCACGCACCGCCGGCGCTGCTTGCCCCAACTGGCGATACCCCTGCGCCAGATCGTTATCGACTTGAGCGGCGGCGGTTTGCATCGCCAGTTCGCGCAGGGCGGTGAGGTTGGTCTGGGTGAAGAACGCATCGATGGCCGCCCGCGCCTGCTCCGGCACGTAGACTTTGCCGTCGCGCAGACGCTCCAGCAACTCACGCGGCGGCAGGTCGATCAGTAGCAGTTCGTAGGCTTCTTGCAACACCCAGTCCGGCAGGGTTTCACGCACCTGTACGCCGGTGATGCCGCGCACCTGATCGTTGAGGCTTTCCAGATGTTGGACGTTGACCGTGGTGAACACGTCGATGCCGGCGGCCAGCAATTCCTGGATGTCTTGCCAGCGTTTAGTGTGACGGCTGCCGGGGGCATTGCTGTGAGCCAGTTCGTCGACCAGCACCAGTTTCGGCTTGGCGGCGAGTAAGCCATCGAGGTCCATTTCTTCGAGCATTACGCCACGGTATTCCGAGCGCACCAATGGCTGCTGCGGTAAACCGGCGAGGAGTGCTTCGGTTTCGGCGCGGCCGTGGGTTTCGACCACCCCGGCCAGGACTTTCACGCCCTGGCGCAGTTGAGTGTGGGCGGCCTGGAGCATGGCGTAGGTCTTGCCGACCCCCGGAGCGGCGCCAAGGAACACCTTGAGCCGGCCGCGGCCATCGCGGGGCAGGTCTGCTAACAGCGCATCGGCGCGGCCGGAGTCACTCATCTGTCATTGCCTTGTTCGACTTGGGATTGGGGTGTTGCCATAAAAGATCGCAGCCTTCGGCAGCTCCTACAGAGGTCGCGGTGTCGACACGGTCAATGTAGGAGCTGGCGAAGCCTGCGATCTTTTGATCTACAGCTTCTGCAGTGCCAGGTTCAACTCAAGCACATTCACCACCGGCGGCCCCACCAGCGGCTGTTCGATGTGCGCATCCAGCAGTTGCTCAAGCGTAGACACCGGCAGGTTGCGCGCTGCCGCGACACGCGCCAGTTGATAGGCAATCGACGCTGGTGGCAAGTGCGGATCGAGGCCGCTGCCGGAGGTGGTCAGCATGGCCAACGGCACCGGTCCCTGCCCGGCCACCTGCAGCTTATTGGCCTCCTCGATCACCCGAGTGGCCAGCGCCGGATTACTCGGCGAAAGGTTGCTGGCGCTGCTCGACACAGTGGCAAAGGCACCGGCCGATGGCCGTGGGTGGAACCAGGCGTCGCCGACGAAATCCTGGGCAATCAGCGACGAGCCACGGACCTTGCCGTCGGCGTCGCGCACCAGGCTGCCATTGGCCTGGTCCGGGAAGGCAACCTGGGCAACGCCAGTCACCACCAAGGGATAAGCGACGCCGGTGATCAGGGTCATCAGCACCAGCAGGCTCAGGGCCGGACGTATCAGTGTGGACATTTCAAAATCCTCGATTCGATAAAAAACTCAGGTCTGGATGCAACTGCTCAGGCAATAGTGCTTCTTGTGGTGAGGGGGCTTGCCCCCGTTGGGTTGCGCAGCAGCCCCAATACGGCAACCGCGAGCTGTCTGGCCCAACGAGTTGGCTGGTTTCAGGACTGCTACGCAGTCCAACGGGGGCAAGCCCCCTCACCACAAAAGCCCCCTCACCACAAAAGCCCCCTCGCCACAAAAGCCCCTGCCTCAAACAACAACCGCTAAACCAGATGCAACGCCGTCAACAGCATGTCGATCGCCTTGATGCCCACGAACGGCACCAGAATCCCGCCCAGTCCATAGATCAGCAGATTGCGTCGCAACAACGCCGCCGCACTCGCCGCCTGCACCCGCACACCGCGCAGCGCCAGTGGAATCAGCACCACAATGATCAGGGCGTTGAACACGATCGCCGAGAGAATCGCGCTCTGCGGACTGCTCAGGTGCATGACGTTGAGCACACCCAATTGCGGGTAGATCGAGGCGAACAGCGCCGGCAGGATCGCGAAGTACTTGGCCACGTCGTTGGCGATGGAAAAGGTGGTCAGTGCACCACGGGTCACCAGCAATTCCTTGCCGATCTGCACCACGTCCAACAGCTTGGTCGGGTCGCTGTCGAGGTCGACCATGTTCGCCGCCTCGCGCGCGGCTTGCGTGCCGTCGTTCATCGCCATGCCCACGTCCGCCTGGGCCAGGGCCGGGGCGTCGTTGGCGCCGTCGCCGCACATGGCGACCAGCCGACCGTCGTTCTGCTCATGGCGAATGCGCGCCAGTTTCTTCTCCGGCGTGGCTTCGGCCAACACATCATCCACGCCCGCTTCGGCAGCAATCGCAGCAGCGGTCAACGGGTTGTCGCCGGTGACCATGACGGTGCGAATCCCCAGTTTGCGCAGCTCGGCGAAACGCTCGCGAATGCCGGGCTTGACCACGTCCTTGAGGTGGATGACACCGAGCAATTTGCCGTCGGCGCACACCAACAGAGGCGTACCACCGCTCTGGGCGATCTTGTCGATTTCCCGGGACAGGGCGGGAGCCAGATCAGCGCGTTTCAGACCAACGAAATTCAGCAGCGAATCCACCGCGCCCTTGCGATAGACCCGGCCCTGATAGTCGACACCGGACAGGCGGGTTTCAGCGCTGAACGGCACGGCGGTCAGTACTTCGGGGGACGGTTCGGGGTGCGAGTGAAGACCGCGCAGGTACTCGACGATGGATTTGCCTTCAGCGGTGTCATCGGCCAGAGAGGCGAACAACGCGCCTTCGGCCAGTTCCTTGGCGCTGACGCCTGGTGCGGCATAAACCGCGCTGCAGCGACGGTTGCCGAAGGTGATGGTGCCGGTCTTGTCCAGCAGCAGGACGTGCACGTCCCCCGCCGCTTCCACGGCACGACCGGATTTGGCGATCACGTTCAGGCGCACCAGACGGTCCATCCCGGCGATACCGATGGCCGACAGCAAGCCACCAATGGTGGTCGGAATCAGCGTGACCAACAGCGCCACGAGGAACACCAGCGGCAGGTTACCGTTGGCGAAGTGGGCGAACGGTTGCAGGGTCACCACCACCAGCAGGAAGATCAGGGTCAGGCCGATCAGCAGGATATCCAGCGCCACTTCGTTCGGGGTTTTCTGGCGTTTGGCGCCTTCGACCAGCGCAATCATGCGATCCAGAGTCGACTCGCCGGGGTTGGCGGTGATGCGCACCAGCAGCCAGTCCGACACCAGTCGAGTGTTGCCGGTGACGGCCGAACGGTCGCCGCCGGACTCGCGAATCACGGGCGCCGATTCACCGGTAATCGCCGCTTCGTTGACCGCCGCGATACCTTCGATCACCTCGCCGTCGCCGGGAATCATCTCCCCCGCTTCGACGCGCACCACGTCGCCCTTGCGCAGGCTACTGGCGGGCACTACCTGAAAGCTGCCATTGGCACTTTTGCGCCGGGCGCTCAAGCCAACACTGCCGGCCTTGAGACTGTCGGCGCGGGCCTTGCCGCGACCTTCGGCCAACGCTTCGGCGAAGTTGGCGAACAGTACGGTGAACCACAGCCACAACGCGATTTGCGCGGCAACGAAGGTTGGCACGGCGCTGTCGGGAATGAAGCACAGCACGGTGGTGAGGATGGCGGTCAGTTCCACCACCAGCATCACCGGCGCACGCTGCAATTGCCGTGGGTCGAGCTTGACGAACGATTGCACCAGCGCCGGGCGCCAGAGGGCCGAGATCGCGGTTTTCGGTTGTTCCGGCGCTTTGGCGGCGACGGTTTTGGTAACGGGCATATTCATCATTAGATCCTCAGAAGCCCATGCTCAGGTGTTCAGCGATAGGACCCAGCGCCAATGTCGGCAGGAAGGTCAAACCACCCACCAGCAAAATGGTCACGGTCAGCAAGGTCACGAACAGCGGGCCATGGGTGGGGAAGCTGTTCTGGCCAATCGGCGCGGTTTTCTTCATCGCCAGGCTGCCGGCCAGGGCCAGCACCGGAAGGATGTAACCGAAGCGCCCGATCAACATGCCCAGCCCCAGCATCAGGTTGTGGAACGCGGTGTTGGCACCAAAGCCGCCGAAGGCAGAACCGTTGTTGGCACTGGCCGAGGTGTAGGCGTAGAGCAACTGGCTGAAGCCGTGAGCGCCGGGGTTACTCACCGCCGCGACCGGGCCAGGCAGGCTGGCGGCAATCGCGCCGAGCACCAGCACGCCCACCGGCATCACCAGCAAGGTCACCACCAACAGCTGAACTTCCCGGGCTTGCAGTTTCTTGCCGAGGTATTCCGGCGTGCGGCCGATCATCAGCCCGGCGAGGAACACCGCAATCAACACGTTGAGCAACATGCCGTAGAGCCCGGCACCGACACCGCCGAAGATCACCTCGCCGACCATCATGTTGACCATCGCGACCATGCCGCTCAGCGGGTTGAGGCTGTCGTGCATGCCGTTGACCGAACCGTTCGACGCTGCGGTGGTGGTCACCGACCACAGCACGGTGGCGGTGGTGCCGAAGCGTGCTTCCTTGCCTTCCAGCGGCGCGGTCTGTTCGACGGCGACGTTGGCCAGGGTTGGATTGGGTTGGTATTCAGCCCACAGCGACGTCGCGCCGCCGATCAAAAACAGCGCCAGCATGCAGGCGATGATCGCGCGGCTCTGACGCAGGTCTTTCACGTAATGGCCGAAGGTGAACACCAACGCTACCGGGATCAGAATGATCGAGGCGACTTCGAACAGGTTGCTCCAGGCCGTCGGGTTCTCGAACGGATGCGCCGAGTTGACGCCGAAGAAGCCACCGCCGTTAGTGCCCAGTTGCTTGATCGCAATCTGGCTGGCGGCCGGGCCGAGCGGGATCACCTGATCGACGCCCTGCATCGTCACGGCATTCACATATTGCGCGAAGGTTTGCGGCACGCCCTGCCACACCAGGTACAGCGCCAGCAGCAAGCACAGAGGCAGCAGGCCGTAGAGGGTGGCGCGGGTCATGTCGACCCAGAAGTTGCCGAGGGTTTTGGTCGACTTGCGACCAATGCCGCGACACAGTGCAACCAGAACCGCCAGACCGGTGGCGGCGCTGACGAAGTTCTGCACGGTGAGGCCAACCATCTGGCTCAAGTAGCTCAGGGATGCTTCGCCACTGTAGGACTGCCAGTTGGTATTGGTCATGAAGCTGACAGCGGTATTGAACGCTTGCGTCCACTCCTGGCCTGGCAGGTTTTGCGGGTTCAGCGGCAAGTGATCCTGGAACAACAGGATCGCGAACAACAGCAAAAAGCCCGCGAGGTTGAAGGCGAGCAAGGCCAGGGTGTATTTCTGCCAGCTCTGTTCGGCCTGCGGATCGACGCCGGCCACCCGATAGCAGCCACGCTCCACCGGGCCGAGAATCGGCGAAAGCCAGGTACGCTGCCCTTCCATCACCTTGTAGTAGAAGCGCCCCAGAAACGGTGCCGGAATCAGCACCACGGCGAAGAAGGCGAGGATCAGCCAATAGTCATAACTGTGCATAGCCGCTCCTAGTTCCGGTCCGCGCGCAACAGCGCAACCAACAGATAAATGAACAGCCCCACTGCCAATAGCAGTGACACTCCGTCCAGAACGCTCATGGAAGTTCTCCGTGTTACGGCGTATTGCCGCGTGTGGAGTGATTGTCGGCAGGGAGGCTGTAAAGGAGCGAGATCGAGGGGTGCGGCGGGGCATAAAGAATGCGTAAAAAGTGGGGTTATGGCGTTGTTACGGTGGTGCCCGCGAAGGCGGCGGAACAGCCGACAACGCCCCCAACTGGCGCACAAATAGCGCCCATCCAGCGGCGAACATCCCCGATACGACACCTTTTGGCGCTTTACGACTGCCATCACAACACTGGCACGCCCGCTGCACACGCCCTCCCCCGAGCTTTCCAAACCGTTCAGGGGGCAACACATGAACACACAACTCAAACCCACGCTGGGCACGCTGCACCTGTGGGGAATCGCGGTCGGGCTGGTGATTTCCGGTGAGTACTTCGGCTGGAGTTACGGCTGGGGCGTGGCCGGTACGCTGGGCTTTCTGGTGACCTCATTCATGGTCGCCACGATGTACACCTGCTTCATCTTCAGTTTCACCGAGCTGACCACCGCGATTCCCCATGCCGGCGGTCCCTTTGCCTACAGCCGCCGTGCCTTTGGAGAGAAAGGCGGATTGATTGCCGGACTGGCAACCCTGATCGAATTCGTCTTCGCGCCACCGGCGATTGCCCTGGCGATCGGCGCCTATCTGAACGTGCAGTTTCCCGCGCTCGACCCGAAACACGCAGCAGTCGGGGCGTACATCGTGTTCATGGGCCTGAACATTCTCGGCGTGAAACTGGCCGCCACCTTCGAACTGGTGGTCTGCGTATTGGCGGTCGCCGAACTGCTGGTGTTCATGGGCGTGGTCGCCCCGGCGTTCAGTTTCAGCAACTTCGCCCTCAACGGCTGGGCCGGCTCTGATGTGTTCGGTGCACCGGCGATTGCCGGGATGTTCGCGGCGATCCCGTTTGCCATCTGGTTCTTCCTGGCCATCGAAGGCGCGGCCATGGCCGCCGAAGAAGCCAAAGACCCGAAGCGCACGATTCCCAAGGCCTACATCAGCGGCATCCTGACCCTGGTGCTGCTGGCGATGGGTGTGATGTTCTTTGCCGGGGGTGTCGGCGACTGGCGCACCCTGTCGAACATCAACGATCCGCTGCCGCAAGCGATGAAAGCCGTGGTCGGCGAAAGCTCCGGCTGGTTGCACATGCTGGTGTGGATTGGCCTGTTCGGCCTGGTGGCGAGTTTCCACGGGATCATCCTCGGCTACTCGCGGCAGTTCTTCGCCCTCGCCCGAGCCGGTTACTTGCCGGCATCGCTGGCCAAACTGTCGCGCTTCCAGACCCCGCACCGGGCAATCATCGCTGGTGGCGTGATCGGCATCGCGGCGATCTACAGCGACGGTTTGATCAACCTCGGCGGCATGACGCTGACGGCGGCGATGATCACCATGGCGGTATTCGGCGCGATCGTGATGTACATCATGAGCATGCTCAGCCTGTTCAAACTGCGCAAAACCGAACCGAACCTGGAACGCACTTTCCGCGCGCCTTGCTACCCGTTGCTGCCATTCATTGCGCTGGTGTTGGCGGTGGTTTGCCTGGTGGCGATGGCCTGGTTCAACACCTTGATCGGGTTGATCTTCCTCGGCTTCATGGCAGTGGGTTTCGTGTACTTCATGCTGACCGCGCAACTGCGTGCCGATGCGCCGGCGGATGCGATGTTGACCGGGCTCTAAACAGCCGCAGTGCTGCTGTCGGATCAGGCATAGAATGGAACCACTGCGAAATTCCATCGCTCAAAAGTGGTATGCAAGATCGGTTGGCGAAACCCTTGTCCACCGGTCTGCCCTTAAGGAGAACGCCTATGCCCTGGTATGCCTGGTTGATTCTGATCGTTGCCATCGGCTCGATCGTTGGCGGTTTGATGATGCTGCGCGACACCGCCAACAAGGTCGAATTGACTGAAGAGCAACGTAAGCGCGTCGCCGAACGCAATGCTGAAGCGGATGCCAAGGATGCGCAGGACCGCTAGATCAAAGATCAAAAGATCGCAGCCTTCGGCAGCTCCTACGCGGGATATGCGTTCCCCCTGTAGGAGCTGCCGAAGGCTGCGATCTTTTTGCTTTTGCCCTTACTTTTCCCAAGCCGCCTTGGCAATGTGTAAGCCATGCAACCCTTTGTAAGCCGCACGCTCCGGCGAGCTCCAGCCCTCAAGCAACGAATCCTCCAACCGATAAATCTCCACTCCCAGCGGGCGACAGACGCTCAACGGATCCTGCGCATCCGGCCCCCACATGGCCAGCGACAGATCGCCACCCGGGCAGGTCGATAGCGCACACAAAAGATCAATCTCGGCAAAGAACTCCAGATAGTCGCCCTTCTGCGCCGGGCAGGCTTTCATGAAATACAGGTCGTCGTGGTTCAGGCCGGTGCACTGGAAAATGTTCAACACGTCATGCACATCGAACTCGGTCAGGCCATGGGGCAATACGGCGCGAGTCAGGTTGGAGTGGCAGTGATGATGGAAGTCTTCGCCGGTAAGCATTTTGTTCACATAAGGATCGCAGCGCGTTCCCAGCAGATCGTGCAGACGCCCGCCGTGTTCGTCGATGCCATAACCGGCCAGGCTGTCGTCGGTAATGGTCACCAGCGGCCGTAAAAATGGCAGGTTCGACCAGAGCCGGTCATGGGTGCTGACATGGGCGCCTTGCAACTGCCGGGTTCGCGCCGCCCACAAGCGCTCGCGTGGATCGTGGGCATTCCAGACGTTGAAATCCCCGACTTGCGGGCCGACAGGGGTCGTGACCCTGAACACATGCCCGGCCGGCACATTCCAGGCGCGACCGGTGCGGATCGGCACTTCGAACTGCTCGATCAGCGTGCGCCCCTCTTTCTGGTCGCGGATCCGTTCATAGAAGGCTGTGTCCACCTGCAAGGCCGAGCCTTTGCTGACTTGATAGGCCGCCGGATAGTCTTTGTACATGGCACAAAATCCTCGATCAGTGATGGGAAGAAGGGGCAAGCATCTGCAACAGGAGGTGTTCGGAATCGTCGAGATAACGGCTCATGGCGTCGCCGGCCGCGCGTTTGTCGCCGTCGGCCAGCAACTCATGTATCTGCCGGTCACGCGCCAGCCAGGGCGCCTGAAAACGTGATTCATCGGGGGCGGTGCAAAACACCAGGCGCAGTTGCGCGACGACGTTGGTGAAGAACTCATCGAACAACGGACTGCGCAGCAATCCGACGATGTGTTGATGAAAGGCCAGGCTGTGGGTGCCGACGGCGCGCCAGTCCTCACGCTCCCGGGCCAGTTCGGTGGCCTCCAGGGCTTCGAGCATCCGGTCGGATTGATACTCACGCAATGGCTGGCTGGCGCTGATGGCTTGCAGTTCCAGGGTACGCCGAACCTTGAACAGATCGCGCACATCGTCGACACCCAGCCTGCGCACCATCACGCCCTTGTTGCGGACATAGCGGGTCAGCCCTTCTTGCCCCAGACGGTGCAACGCCTCGCGAATGGTGTTGCGCGAGGCGTTGTAAGCCGACACCAGATCGTTTTCCACCAGCGCCATGCCGGGCAGCAAACGACCGCCGATGATGTCAGCGCGCAATTCCAATGTGATGTGATCGGCCAGGGACAGTCCGCTGCTCATACTCAACGCCTCGTGATTGTTCAACAATCGTCAGCGAATGAGTAATCACTATTCGTGCCATCACCTGCCTGTCGTGAACTAATCCTCCCAGTATTTGAACAACACGCTGGCGTTCACCCCGCCAAATCCAAAGCCGTTGGACATCGCGTAGTCGATGGTCCATGGCCGTGCCTGGCCATGGACGATGTCCACGCCTTCGGTAGCCGGATCCGGGTTATCGAAGTTGAGCGTGGCCGGCACCACCTGATCGCGCAGTGCCAACAGGGTAAAGATCGCCTCGACTCCGCCTGCGGCGCCGAGCAGATGCCCGGTGGCGGACTTGGTCGACGTCACCGCGATCTTGTTGTCCGAGCCGAACAACGACTTGATGGCCGCCAACTCTCCCAAATCGCCAACCGGTGTCGAGGTGGCGTGCGCGTTCAGATGCTGCACCTGTGCCGGCGAAATGCCTGCCTGAGCCAACGCCAGCGACATTGCCCGACGCGCACCGCTGCCATCCTCCGGCCCCGCAGTCAGATGATAGGCATCGGCGCTGGTGCCGTAACCAACCAGCTCGGCCAATGGTTGAGCGCCGCGTGCCAGGGCATGTTCCAGGGATTCGATCACCAGCAGGCCCGAACCCTCGCCCATCACGAAGCCATCGCGACCACTGTCGAACGGCCGCGAGGCGCGCTCCGGGGTGTCGTTATAACCGCTGGACAAGGCCCGCGCCGCGGCGAACCCGGCGAGGCTGACGCGATCGATCGCCGCCTCCGCGCCGCCACACACCGCAATGTCCGCCTCACCGCAGCGAATCAGCCGCGCCGCGTCACCAATCGCCTGAACCCCGGCCGCGCACGCTGTTACCGGAGCCCCCAAAGGCCCCTTGAAACCGTGCTGGATCGACACATGGCCCGCGGCGAGGTTGACCAGAAACGAAGGAATGGTGAACGGCGACAACCGTCGCGGACCACGGCTGTCGGTGGTGCGCACCGCATCGGCAATCGCGCCGAAACCACCCACGCCCGAGCCGATAATAGTAGCCGTGCGCTCCTGGGCATTGGCGTCGAGCGCTTGCCAACCGGCCTGCTCCACTGCCTGACGCGCCGCCTCCATGGCGAACACAATGAAGCGGTCCATCTTCTTCTGCTCTTTGGGCGGCGTCGCCCGCTCCGGGTCAAAACCCGCCTCGGGATCTTCCGCCAAGGTCGGCACCGCGCCACCGACCGTGGTCGACAGACCGGCAACCACCTCATCCGGCAACGTCCGCAACCCGGAGCGCCCGGCCAACAAACGCGCCCAAACCGCTTCGACACCGCTACCCAACGGAGACACCAGGCCCATGCCCGTGACTACCACCCGACGATTACTCATAGCGCAAATACCTCAGTCGATTCATGGCGCCTCACTTGTAACGCGCGGCGGCAATGCTTCTGGACAGATTCGGCGCCATCGCATGACGCGCCGCCACAAAGGATTCCCACTCCGAGAGATTCGGCAAGGAAGGAATGGTGATGAGCTCACCCTGATCCAGACCCGACAACGCCGCGTCGACCATCTCTCCCGCGTCCATGATCATGTCCTCCGGAATCTGGGACGCATCAATACCTGAGCGCTCCAAAATCTCGGTGCGTGTCACTCCCGGCAATACCGCTTGCACCTGAACCCCGGTGCCTTGCAGCTCAGTACTCAACGACTGAGTCAGGCTCAATACATAAGCCTTGCTCGCGCTGTACGTCGCGTTGAACCGCTCAGGAAACAACGCCACCACCGACGCAATATTGATAATCGTCCCACGACCGGCCTTGATAAAACCGGCTGCCGCCGCCGAAGCCAACCGCGTCACCGTGGTGACGTTCAACTGAATCAAGCGCTCCATCTGATCCATGTCGGCGTTGGCCAACAAACCATCCGCCGCGATACCGGCGTTGTTCAACAATAGGCTGATGCTTGAATCGCTGCGCAGACGCTGCTCAATCTTCAAAACATCATCCTTTTGCGTCAGATCCGCCTTGAGCACCTCAACCTGAACACCATGCTCCGCGCGCAATTTGCTCGCGGCAGCCTCGAGTCGTTCCTGATCACGGGCGACCAGCAATAAATCAAAACCACGCGCCGCCAGCCGTTGCGCGTAAACCGCACCGATGCCGGAAGAAGCGCCGGTGACAAGGGCCGTACCTTGGGTCTGGACAGAATTCATGACAGTGCTCCTGGGTGGATGCTTAAGGGAAGACGAACGTTTCAGCGAACGACGGATTTATTATAGGCATAATTTTATCGCCATATGATAGCCGTAATTTTTTGCATCCCGATAAAAGGTGCCAGATAGCCCTCTGCAGCAATAAGCAAAAAAGGCCGGTCAATGACCGGCCTCCTGGTGTGGATTTACAAGCTTAGTTCACTTCCAGCTTCTCGCGATTCCTGTCCAGAATGGCTTTGCCGATACCCTTCACTTCCAGCAGTTCGTCTACCGACGAAAATGGCCCATTACTCTCACGATAAGCAACAATCGCCTTGGCCTTCGCCTCACCGATCCCGGACAACTCCCGTTGCAGGGTTGGCGCATCGGCCCCATTCAGATCGACCTTAGCGGTTTGAGGCTTGGCGGCAGCGTCCAGCATCAACGGTGCCTTGGCAGCCTCTGGCGCAGCCATCGGCGCAGCGATGGCCGCAATAGAGGCGCTGGTGAGCAGGGCAAAAACCAGAGAGTAGAAATAGCCAGTACGCATAAATGAAGCTCCATGACATCGATTGGAAGAAGCAGCTTTTCCGAAGCTGCCTCCCAAACTTAGGCGATGTGATGGAGCTGTCAAAAGTGTGTCCGTTACAGGATGTGAAACAATCAGGGCTCGAGGCGGCGTTGCTGGTGAATCCAGTCGACGATCTCGCCGTCGGGCGTGTAGCCGCTGACCGTTTCGCGTAGAAGTTGACGGACGCGGGAGTAATCATCCTGTTCGACGGCAAGCAGCAACTCGCTCAAACGCCCCTTGAGCACGTCCCAGGGCAAATGGTCTTCGTTGGCGGTCATGATCATCGGATGTGGCGTCGCGGCAACGTTATCGCCGATCAGCAACTCTTCGTAGAGCTTCTCCCCCGGACGCAGGCCCGTAAACTCGATCGAGATATCGCCCTGGGGATTTCGCTCGGAACGGATGCTCAAGCCGGACAAGTGAATCATCTTCTCCGCCAACTCGACGATTTTTACCGGTTCGCCCATGTCCAGCACGAACACATCGCCGCCCTGCCCCATGGAGCCGGCCTGAATCACCAATTGCGCGGCTTCGGGGATCGTCATGAAGTAGCGGGTGATTTTCGGGTGCGTGACGGTCAGCGGGCCGCCGGATTTGATCTGGCTGTGGAACAGCGGGATCACCGAACCGGAAGAGCCCAATACATTACCGAAGCGCACCATGGTGAAACGGGTCTTGTTAACGCGCGATACATTGGCTTTATCGCCGAACAGCACAGGGGCAATTTCACGGCTCAGGGCTTGAAGCGTCAACTCAGCCAAACGCTTGGTGCTGCCCATGATGTTGGTCGGACGTACGGCCTTGTCAGTGGAGATCAGCACGAAGTTGGCGACCCCCGACTGCAACGCAGCCTGAGCCGTATTCAGGGTTCCGATTACGTTATTCAGCACGCCCTCGGCAATGTTGTGCTCGACCATTGGCACATGCTTGTAGGCAGCGGCGTGATAGACGGTGTCCACCCCCCAGGTCTTCATCACATCGAGCAGTTTGTGCGGGTGACGGATGGAACCAAGGATCGGTAGCAATTTGACCGAGACCGACTCACGGCAGGCGCGCTGCTCCAATTCCGACAGGATGCTGTAAAGATTGAATTCACTGTGTTCAAAAAGCAGAAGCGTGGTCGGGCCGAGCGAGAAAATCTGTCGGCACAGCTCCGATCCGATCGAGCCACCGGCGCCCGTGACCATCACGGTCTTGCCTTTGATACAGCGCTCCAGCAAATCGGCCTGGGCTGGCACGGCATCACGGCCCAGCAAGTCAGCGATATCCACTTCCTGAATGTCTTCAACCTTGACCCGACCGCTGGCCAGATCGGTGAAGTTCGGGACGCTTCGCACATGGAGGGGGTAGGCTTCCAGCAGATTGAGAATTTCCCTGCGTCGTGCGCGGGTGGATGACGGTAGGGCCAGGAGAATTTCCTGCGCTCCTGTTTCATCGATCATCTGTTGAATGTGTTTGGGTTTGTAGACCTGGAGGCCGGCGATCGATCGATCCGCAATACTTGGGTCATCATCGATGAACGCCACGGGACGCATGACCCGGCCCATGCGAAGTGCGGCAACAAGCTGATTGCCGGCTACGCCGGCGCCGTAGATCGCGACTTTGGTGAGACCGTTATCGCGATTGGTAAACGGCA
Organism: Pseudomonas sp. Pseusp18; assembly: GCF_059506005.1. Classification (NCBI taxonomy): domain Bacteria; kingdom Pseudomonadati; phylum Pseudomonadota; class Gammaproteobacteria; order Pseudomonadales; family Pseudomonadaceae; genus Pseudomonas; species Pseudomonas sp. Pseusp18. The sequence continues at coordinate 1,684,483 of NZ_CP169240.1, read as the reverse complement.
CATGGTGAGCGCCAGCGAACCAGTCGCCCATGAAATATTGGCGCATACACAGGCGCAGGCCGCCTATGATCACGAGGCTGAGCCACCAGTAGTTGAAGACGATTGAGCGCGGTACTACTGTTTCGTGATTGCTGTACCAATACACAGCGACAGCGAGAATAAGCGATGAAAGGCTGACCGCCTTGATAATGGCGATAAGCGCGTCATTACCGAAATAACGCATGACGGCACGGTACATGCCGAAACGTATGAACAAGGGAATAGCGATGACGGGCGCGCAGACAAAAAGCCAAAAGTGGACCCGCAAGGGGTTGTACATATCGTCAAGGCCCAGACGCACGATAAATGCCAACCACAAGGCAATCCAGACCAGCAGGATGTCCGTAGCGACCTGTATCAACCTTTTTCGACGCCGGGGCAGCCCAACCAGGTACGCTCTGATTTTATCCATCAACCCTTCAAACACCTTAGTTTCCTCCTCTCAGCAGCCCCTTCACCGTGGTGAAACCTCAAAGGTGCGTCGCGATCACTCTAGACTCAAATGACAGAGTAGATACTGCTTAGTTCTATACCGCTGGATCTTCCAGATTTCCGGCGCGAAATTTCATTGCCAGCGCGATCAATGGCACATAAGCCAAAATGACTCCCAAAGCGCCATCCAGACCAAAACGTGTCACGCACAAGGCTATCGGCAACAGCCAGAACAAATTGATCACGCCAACAGCGATGGTTACCGGTAAATGCTTGCGAAAACGACGTGAGGCGAACTGGTAGGCGTGGCTGCGGTGGGCTTCATAGACTTTGTCTCCTCTTAACAGGCGGCGAAACAGAGTGAATGTTGCATCAACGATGAACACCCCTAGCAAAATGAGCCAAGCCCATAGCATCGGCGCACTCACCCATGCTGCCTGCAGAGACAGCCCACCCAGCACAATGCCGAGAAATCCACTGCCGGCATCGCCCATGAAAATCTTCGCGGGTGGGAAATTCCAATAAAGGAAACCTGCCACAGAAGCGGCGAGAAACAATGTTCCCCACATCAGACTTTCCAGACCTGCCAACCAATACAGCAGACAGGCCCCCAGGCAGGCACTAATGGCTTCTACGCTGGCAATGCCATCGATTCCGTCCATGAAATTGTAGAGATTGAGTAACCACACCAGATAAAAAGCGGCCAGCACATGACCTGCCCAGCCCATATCGACATGGGCGCCAAACAATTCGACGGGGGGTAGCCCCCCCATCCAGCCCAGCAGCCAGACTGCCGCTGCAAAATGCCCCAACAAACGCCAACGTGCGGCGATATGTCCGTGGTCGTCCATAAAGCCAATCAACGCTACCGAGAGCCCTGCCCCTGCACTCGCGACAAAGGCAGATGGTGTAATCAGTCCTGCGGCGTACAGAAACATCAACGACACAATGAAAGCGACGACAATTGCGACGCCACCACCACGCGGTGTTGCAACAACGTGAGAGCTACGGGCGTTCGGAACATCCATCAAACTTCGAGAAATCGCGTACTTGCGTAACGCCGCCGTCAGCAAAAAGGAAATACAGACAGCCACCGGAATAAACCACGCATAACTCATTTTTGGCGAGACTCCAGAAAATGCTGTGCCGTCAATTTCAATCCATCATCCAGACTTGCTGGTGGACACCAGCCCAGCAACTCCTTGTTTTTCTGGATATCAACCTGCAATGAGCCGAAAAGCCGTTGAGCCACCGCGCGCCGTCCCAATAAGCCAGCCAGGAACACCAACGCCCCTGAAGGAATGGGGACAAGCCAGGTTCTCGCCCCCAAACAGGTGACAAGGCGCCGCATCAGCTGGGTCGTCGAAACATCACTATCATCGCTTGCCAGAAAGACCTGATTCGCTGCGCGGGGATGATCGACACACGTATTGATCAGATCAACGACATTCTCCAGTGACACAAGGCTTCGGTGATTGTTCACTGCCCCGAATGGTAGTGGAATGCCTTTGATCAACCATCGCATCATTTGCTGAAAGTTCGCACCTACACCTGCACCGTAAATAAGTACTGGACGGATAATTACAACTTCAATGGCTCCTGCATTGGCCAGTTGCATGAGTTGTTGTTCTGCTTCGCACTTGGAAATCGCATAGGAATCCAAAGGCAATGGAATATCATCTGCCGAGAACGCACGTCCTGGCGCAGTACTTTCCCCATTAACCTTGATAGAACTGATAAAGATAAATCTTTTAACACCAGACTGTATGGCCTGGCGCGCCAGATTTAGTGTCCCTTCTACATTGATCGCACGAAACTTTTCCAGTGATTGTTCCGGGTCCTCATGCATCACGTGCACCCGGGCCGCCGAATGCACAACCACATCCACACCAGAGAGAGACTGAGCCCAGTTGGTGGCTCGATCTATATTCGATATATAAATTTTTTCTACTTCGTCAGGTAACTTGCTATTCAAATTTCTGAGCGGAGCCACAACCGATGTTTCCGGCAAAGTGCAGAAACGCCTCACCAGCGCGCCTCCCAGAAACCCTGTCGCACCGGTCACGAGTATTTTTTTTGACATTTCAAACCGATTCAAAAAATTGATAGCAATGGAATAATCTACCACGAAAATGCTTCATTTTGAGCGTTGAATTGGCGTGTTAGAGCCCTGCCCTCCTTCTGACCGCTTGGCCTCTGGTCCGTAGATGAGGAAATACAATCGGATTCAAGGCGAATTTCCATCACACAGGTTGGAGCAAACACCCGAGAGAGATAGAATCCCACCAATTTTGACCAAAAGCTCTATGAGTAGAGCCCGAGGCGCCTCGCCAAGATGAATGGCGTCAGCAAGCGATTCAAAATAAACACTAAATTCAACAGGCTAGGCCTCGAAGGGAGCACATCGATGCAGCAAATCAATAATCTCAGCGCGAAAATCGCCAAATACCGAGATCAGATCGATGCATCCATCCAACGCGTGGTGTCCAGCGGATGGGTTGTGCTGGGGCCCGAGGTCAAACGCTTTGAAGCGTCCTTTGCCCAATACCTGGGCGCCGACCACTGCATAACCGTCGCCAATGGCACCGATGCAATCGAATTGGCCCTCAAGGCTCTGGGTGTAGAAAAAGGTGACGTTGTCGCCACGGTTGCCAATGCCGGCATGTATACAACCACTTCTGTTCTGTCCATCGGTGCCGTACCCACCTTCATGGACGTCGATCTCGAAACCCAGGTCGTGACCCTCGCGGAAGTGAAACGCGCCGTGGAATCGGGAGCCAAAGCTGTCGTCGTGACGCATCTTTATGGCCTGGCCATCCCGGAGATCCAGGAGATTGCAGTTTTCTGTGCAAACAAAGGCATTGTGCTCCTGGAAGATTGCGCACAAGCACACGGTGCCAGCATGCATGGCAAACGCGTAGGTACATTCGGGGACGCCTCGAGCTTCAGTTTCTACCCGACAAAAAACCTCGGAGCCCTGGGCGACGGTGGCGCAGTCGTCACCAACTCGGCTGAGATTGCGCAACGAGTCGCACAGTTGCGTCAATACGGATGGTCCTCCAAATATTGCGTAGAGTTGGGCGGAGCCAGAAACAGTCGCCTGGACGAAATGCAAGCAGCCATTCTCTCCGAGTTTCTGCCCCATCTTGATCAGGGCAATGCGCGACGTCATGAGATTGCCGAACGTTATCGCAACGAAATCAATCAACCCGACATTGTTCATCCGCAAGGAACAAGTGATGCCTGGGTTGCTCACCTGTATGTCATCAAGAGCCAGAAACGTGATGCGCTGCAGCAACATCTGCGTAGCCTGGAAATCGCGTCTGAGGTTCACTACCCGATTCCTGACTACAAACAACCTGTATTCAAGAATGTGAACGCTGACTGCCACCTGGCCAACACCGAGCGTTTGGCAAAAGAGATTCTGACACTGCCATGCTACCCAGAAATGGAAGAGCATGAAGTCAGTGCCGTGATCACAGCCGTCAATGGATGGGCGGCATGACCTACTCGATCATCATCCCGGTTTACAAAAACGCAGAATCCATTCCACGCTTGATTCAGGCACTCAGTGAAATCAACGAGAGCCTGAACAACGAGGTAGAGGCGGTTTTTGTCGTCGATGGCAGCCCGGATGCATCGTTTGAGTTGATTCAAAAAGAACTGCCAAACCTGCCTTTTGCAGCGCAGCTATTGGCCCATTCGAGGAATTTCGGTTCATTCCCAGCGATTCGAACGGGCCTCATGGCAGCAACCGGAAAATACTTCGGTGTCATGGCTGCCGACCTTCAGGAACCACCGGAGTTGCTGATCAGCTTCTTTCACTCACTTTCAAATAATGAGTGTGACGTTGCCATCGGTACCCGCAACGCCCGTAAAGACCCGCTTTTTAGCCGAATGGCCTCTTCAATGTTCTGGGGGCTTTACAGAAAGCTGGTCGTCCACGATATGCCCAAGGGCGGCGTAGATATCTTTGGCTGCAATAACGCGTTCAAAGAGCAACTTCTGAAGCTTGAAGAATCTCGCTCGTCATTGATCGCATTAATATTCTGGCTCGGTTTCAGAAGAAAATTCGTCGACTACGATCGCCAGGTTCGCCAGGAAGGCAAGTCAGCCTGGACGTTCAAGAAGAAGCTCGAATACATGATGGACAGCGTCTTCGCTTTCACTGACTACCCTATTCGTTTATTGGTCAAAATGGGCGCGATAGGCTCATTAGTGTCAGCGGCAATAGGCCTGATGGTCATCATTGCAAAAATTCACGGCACCATCGCAGTACCAGGCTACGCCGCCACTATGGTCGTGGTCCTGCTGCTGGGCACCTTGAATCTTCTGGGTCTGGGTCTTGTAGGTACCTATGCCTGGCGAGCGTATGAGAACACCAAACAGCGACCGTTGGCAGTCGTGAGCATACAGTTGAACAACCGAGAGCAAATCCGTCATGTCTAACCCGACGATCCACCCTAGCGCAGATGTCAAAAGTAACAACATCGGCCAAAACACACGTGTTTGGCAGTATGTTGTAGTTTTTCCTGAAGCGGTGATCGGCACGGATGTGAACATCTGCTCTCACTGCCTGATTGAAAATGATGTTGTTATCGGCGACAGAACGACGATCAAGTCGGGTGTTTATCTTTGGGATGGCCTGAGGGTTGGTAATGATGTGTTCATTGGCCCAAACGTCACCTTCACCAATGACAAGTTTCCACGCTCCAAGGTCTACCCGGAAGCATTTCTGCCAACCGTGATACACGACAAGGCCTCGATCGGCGGCGGCGCCGTCATCCTCCCTGGCGTCACCATCGGTATGGGGGCAATGGTTGGAGCGGGCGCAGTGGTCACCAAATCCGTGCCTCCGTATGCGATCGTGACAGGGTCACCGGCGCGGATTACCGGATATGTAGAGAATTCAGCGGCAAGCGACAACAGCGAAAAACCGAAACTCGTTGAAAATGCAAAGTCGCAAGAAGGAATTACAAGAGTTGGTGTGGGCGACGTCACCATACACAACTTCAAATACGTTGCGGACATGCGGGGCGATTTGTCAGTAGGCGAATTCGAAAAGGAAATCCCTTTTATTCCGAAGCGCTATTTCCTGGTGTTCAATGTACCCAACCAAAAAACCCGCGGTGAGCATGCTCATCACAACTGCCATCAGTTCCTCATCTGCGTGAAAGGGAGTTGCGCCGTCGTGGTAGATGATGGTCAAAACCGCGCGGAAGTAATGCTCGACGCACCGAACAAAGGGATTTATTTGCCACCTTTGATCTGGGGCATTCAGTACAAATATTCCGAAGATGCAGTACTGCTGGTATTCACTTCAGACTACTACGATTCGGCCGACTACATTCGAGACTATTCTGATTTTGTTAAAATAACGGGCTCAAAAAACTAGTGAGCATTACCATCTCTAAAGAAAATATACGTCGATGGGTATCGTTCCTGGCAGGAGGTTGTTTGAACACCCTCCTGACCTATGGAATCTATTTACTACTGAACATGCATATAAGCTATCAAAAATCTTACGTCATCGCTTACATAACCGGGATCCTATTCTCGTACCTGTTTAACGCACACATTGTTTTCAATGTGAAAAAATCATGGAAAGGCTTGATGGCCTATCCAATTGTGTATTTGCTCCAGTATATGTTATCCGCCTTAATGCTTAGCCTTATGGTGGAAAGGCTAGGAATACCCAAAGAAATAGCACCGCTTTTGATAATTGTACTGCTTCTGCCTGTAACCTACTTGCTTAGCAAAACAATACTTAAAGCTACAGATCAGCCCAAGGCAGGAATGGATCAGTAAAGCAAATGACAAACCTGACAAAGCAAAGCTTATCCCAAAATTTTTCCCCGTCGCGCTCTTGTATCGGGATAAAGTCTTGGATGGCGCACATCTTACCAGTTGCTATTTTGGTCTTGGCGTTGTGGGTACCGTACGGATTTTCGCTGATCGGCTTGATAGAAGAGTGGGGATTGCTAGGGTCGTTTACAACTCATGGACTGTTCTTTGTAACTGACACTACCAGCCCACTGGCTGCACATGCGCTACGCCCACTAACGATTCTTCCTCAAGCCATCGCTTACTATTTAGACCCCTATTCTTTCAAGTATTGGAATGTGCTCCTTGCACTCTCACTCTGCGTAAAAGGCTCAAGCCTGAGTTACATAATAAGCCATATTACCGGCTCATTAAAATGGGGAGTGATTGCAGGCCTGCTGATCATAATTTATCCAGCCGACACTATGCAATTATCGTTCAGAGCGCTCCACATAAACTGGGCGCTTAGTTCGGTACTGCTTGGAACCTCGATATTCATAGCCGCTTTGCAAGCGACATCGAGAATCACATCGTATTTATTGAGTATCGCGTCAGCAATACTATTACTGGCTTCCTGCGCGATGTATGAAGCGTCACTATTACTGACTGCACTACCACTTTTAACAATATTCATAAAATCAGATTTAAAATCAGTTATCCTCCAAGTACGCCAACACATATGGAAGCATCTGATTTGGTTTGTGGGTGCATTTTCGTACATTGCTTACGCTATCCATACGGCACCACTCGTTAACAGTTATCAGAGTGGTATCGCTGGCAGCACCAGTATTATTACCACGATCAGGCATGCACTTCCAAACCTGTTCTCGATAGGCTTGCTGAGAACAACCCTGGGGGGATGGTATGATGCAACAAGAATAACTGCCGCGGAGTTCAGCTCCTACTGGTATGCCATAAGCATAGTGCTTATATTATTTATCGCGTCTTTTCTTTTACTTTCCAATTACAGAAAAAGCCAGCCCGCAGAAGCCGATATTTACTCGCCAGTCATTATCCGCATGTTAATTGCTGGCGTCACTTTGGTACTGCTAGGGTATGCCCCTTTTCTACTCTCGGTATCACATCAAGCGATAAGCCAACGTACGTTCTTGTTCGCGACACCAGGCGGTGTGTTTGTGACGCTCGCCATACTTATTGGCATTGGCAAAGCCAGCAAAAATCTGGCAGCACTTGGCGTAGCCCTATTCGTTTTTATCGGCCTCTCAAGCCAACTATATCAATTCCACCACTATGTAAAAATATCGGATAGACAGCGCAATATTCTAAAGAATATCGTCGAAAATTTTGACGGTGAAACCAACAACAAAACACTAGTAATCGTCGACAAAACAAACCAGCTCAATAACACCTGGATGTTTATAAACGAAAACTTACAGGCCACTCTTAATTATATTTACGGGCATCCATTTAATTCAATGGAGGTATGCCGCGAAAATGGCAATGAGTGGCAGCATACCGACAGTGTTGGCCGAAAGGGAACCTGTGAAGAAACCGCTAATGAATGGACTTTTCATTACCCAACACCTATAAGTGGTCCAGGTTTCGAACCCACCAAAAGTTTGGAAGACAAAAAGTTAGCCAAATCTCAAGCCGTTACAATCATTGTAAATCCAGATGAAAACTCCGAGGCCAATACAAACCGCGCGAAAATGTTACGCAGTGACCAAAGCCGCACTGGCGCGATCTATCGTGGATTTATCGACAAACCTGACTATCATAATCGCCTGATTGGTTTCACCGACCAGAAATCCGATGAGCATTACTTTTGGGGATTTGGTAACTGGTGGAGTATGGAACTGCCAATAGCGGGCTCTGGTTGGCGCGAAGCTGAATGGAGTGTTAACAAATTTCAGCATAACGCCTCAGCATGGAAAACAAATAAACAGGCATTCCTCGATTTTAAGTTTTCACCTTCATCAGACCGTTATCAGCTGCGCGGAATGTTCGATGTAATCGTCAACCCGGCAATAAAAAAGAGCATGAAAATTGAAGTGAATGGTATCAACATCCCCTTTGAATGGAAGGACGACAACAGCTTTCAGGCTGAACTCGTCAAGAGCCAAATTCGAGACGGAATGAATACAGTCACTTTCATTAGTGACGTTGATGACAATTACTATGGGTTTTCGGGAAGACTTGACTGGATTGAGATAAAAAAATAGCACTAGACCAATACACTTCAGCCTCCTGCCCATCGTAAGTGATGCGCAGGAAGCATCGCGCTGTATTAACGCGACTCTCCTGCAGTATCTGGCTCGCCATCAGCGAGGCACAAAACTTTGGACAAAAGTTTCACAGGAGTCCAGTCTTCACACAGCAGTGGATGCAGATAATCAATCACGCCGGCCAAGTTGCCGGCGTTTTTAGTTACGTGCTAAATGAACACCGCCCCACAAGGGTTCGTCGCATAGCGCCCCATACGCCCCGACCCTCACCTACCAGATCACCGGCAATCTGGAGGATGCTTACCTGGTAATGTCGGGGTAAGAAGCTGCTCACTCATTAGTGAACATGAACAGCTTCCTTTCAATGCGCGTGCATCGCCATAAATTATTCCGCAGTAGTCACGCTACTGCTACGGTCGATTTCTTTTTGCTAAACAATTGCTTGATCGACTTCTGAAGCGGTCTCTCAATAGACAAATGCAACCCAATAGAAATACATGTAACAATCAGCAGAAAAATTGCCAAATGCAGTACTTGATAAATAAGCGATCCCGAAGGATGCGCAGTATATAGTGGGCGCAAGATGGCATGTATTAGATAGAACGCAAATGATGACTCCCCCAACAGTATCATTCTTTTGCCAGAAAACGCCGCCGACACTTTAGATTTTTGATCTATCGCAACTCCCAGGATCACGATAGTGAACAGCGCCGCATAAGCTGCATCCCAGCTAAACGCGGACAAAAAGTTCTTGCTCCATCCCATAAGCACCAGTATCAATAACAATGACGCCGCAACCGCCCTGCTCCAGGTCCGTTGTACTTTGTTGGTCGCTACAAAATGACGCTTGTAATAGATGGCTGCGGCGATACCTAAACAGAAGTCAAATATCCTGGTAGCCGGCATGCGGTATAACCATCTGTGCGCGGAGTCAGGGTTTATTGACGTCAGCTCCGCTCGCCCCGGCATGGAGAAATAGGCTGCAAGACAAAGTTGAGCAGCAAAAGAAAACAGTGCAAAAATCAATAACCTGTTGCGCGACTTTATAACATTTAACTTACTCAGCACCGGTATAAGCAATGGAAATGTTAGATAGAGGAATACTTCAACACTAACACTCCATGCCGGCCCGTTGATCCCAAACGAAAAATAAACATCACTACTCCAGGCTTGCACCCCGACAAGATATGGGAGCAAAGGCGTTTCTAGTCCCGAGTTCATCCAGGGATAAATTATGCAGAGCGCATAAAGAGGATAAATCCGGGCAAACCTGGACACAATGTATTGGTAAGTATTTTTTATAGGATCCGATTCAAATCTATCAAGATAGTTATAAGCAATAATAAAACCAGAAAGTACAAAGAAAAACGTCACACCGCTATAACCTGAGCCTTGGACCCGTAAAGCCCATCCGTTAAGACCCGGAATATTATAGTGTGAAAAAAATACCATTAAGGCTGCAGCAAACCTAAGTCCGGTTAGGGCAGGTATCGCACCTGAACGGTCGGATGAAATCGGCATCATGCACTCCCAAATTTTGAAAAATCTCATCAGAAGTCTGGGCAACAGAATGTAATCGAGTTGCCCACTACTCCTTCCTCTTGCTTACCGTAGCCTCGCAGTTTCACTAGGAGAGCGGTTTTGTATACCGGCGCACTGAGCGACCACCTTAGTTAATAGCTCATCAGTCTTCCGAAAACCCCGACCACGCGTTAATTCAATCTGCTTTCGTTCAACGGCTCAGATGTTTTTGAAAAGGCTGTACGCAACGAAGAATCGCGGTACTTACTCAAGAATATTTTTCCTGCACGCAGCCCATACCGCTCCACACTTTTATGCATAGCGAAACAGACTAAAAACAATACAACCAAAATCTGGGCTTTTGCGGGAATAAAAACCAGACCTAAATAATCCACCAAGGAGGATATATAACCCCAAAGCCAATTATGAAATAAGTAAACCGCGAATGTCATGTTGGAAATCATACGTATCAAGGGCCCATCTTCAATTCTCAGTCGCAAGCTCCATCCTAATAGAAAAATCATGACAGCATAGAGCCCATAATTAAACTCTTTCCAGTTAGGTTGATACTTGGCGACCATAAAGAGGAAACAGCCAAACAAAACACAAAACGCACCGATGCATAGATTTTTTTTGGCGCTTCCGGTTTCCCAAAGATAAACACAAGCGCCCATAAACAGAAACGTTGAGTAAATCGTTTGGTAGGCCAAGGGAAGATTTGCGGCACTAGGAAAAGGCGGTAGTAAAACAATCGCAGCAACAAGAGCAATAAAAACAATAGGTAAATAGTTCTGGCGTCTGAACAGGCCTAATGCCTTGACGATGGCCATAACTATATAGAAAGCAATCTCTAGCCTGAGAGTCCACTCGACCCCGCCAAGAGCCAAAGGAGTTCCAAAAAAATCGCCGATCAAAAGAAGTCGTGGCACCCATACTGAAAAAGGGGGAAATGCGACGCCTCTAAGGTAGTGATCGAATAAACCCTCCATTAATACCGCTACGATAAAAAGCGGATAGATCCTGAAAAATCTTTTTAGCAAGAACTCAAGCGTCGATTCCGATTGCAGCACGTGAGTGATGATATATCCAGATGTCAGAAAAAAAACAACGACACCAGCACCACCGCCATAGCACAACGGAAGGATTGCCTGTGCGAAATACCGGACAGTTACATGCAACGCCTCATTAGTAGAAGCAAAAGCCAGTGAGTCATACATCTTGTGAGCAATAAGCACACTGATAAATGCAAATATTCGCATTACATCGAGAAAAACGATTCTATCGATGATTCTGTTAGCCATTTTTTGACCGCACATAAAGGAATTGAAGACCGATGACCGAGGGAGTCATTGCGACAACGGGCATTCTACAAGCCTTGATTGTCACTGTCAGGTTTCGTACACACCGATTTGAAAGAAACCACCAGCAATGGCACCTCGTTCATCGGCGACGATTTCGACAGCCTAAAAATCAATTGTCGATAGCTGATCATCCCCTTAAGATGCCTGCCTGATCGGGATCGGTTACGCCTGTACTTTGTCGCAGTCCCCGAAAAATGAGCTTGCTCAGGTCTTCTACCAACACTATGAAGCATGGACACCGAAGGGATTATATTTCCAGAATGTTACGCATCGATAAAAGCTCTTCAGTGAGTACATCACCCCCACAGAGTTATCATCCTGTCTACCGACCCGATATCGATGGCTTAAGAGCTTTTGCGATCCTCGCCGTAGTCATTTTCCATGCCTTCCCTACCCTTCTTACAGGTGGATTTGTTGGAGTCGACGTTTTTTTTGTAATTTCCGGCTATCTTATCTCAAGCATTATTTTCAAGAATCTGGAAAGCGGTACGTTCAGTTTTTATGACTTTTACAGACGTCGAGTACGCCGAATATTTCCTGCGTTGCTTCTAGTATTAGCTACGACATTCGCGTTTGGCTGGATAATACTGCTGGCAACTGAGTTCCAACAGCTAAACAAACATATAGCCGCCGGACTTGGTTTCGTCCAGAACATTATTTTATTTCAAGAGTCCGGCTATTTTGACGTCAGCTCTGAGCTAAAACCGCTCACGCACTTGTGGTCGCTTGGCGTAGAGGAACAGTTTTATCTAGCTTTTCCAATTATCTCGCTATTCATATGGCGCTGGAACCTAAACGCTCTGATAATTATTGCGCTGATGCTACTGGCATCTCTGTACTGCAATATCGTCGAAGTTACAACTAATTCCTCTGCCGCGTTTTTCTTACCGCAATACCGTTTCTGGGAACTGCTATGCGGCAGCGTGCTAGCCTACATCATTGTAGTAAGAAAGCCCGCCCCTTCATCTTTAATAATTCCTCATTTCACCTCGATTTCCGGCCTTGGGCTATTGATAGCATCCGTTGTATTAATTAATAAAGGCCTTCAGTTTCCAGGGTATTGGGCAATCCCTCCAGTGTTGGGATCTGTGCTAATCATCGCCTCAGGCCCTAAGGCCGTGATCAACAAGTATATTTTTAACAACCGAATTGCTGTTTGGATCGGCCTTATCAGTTACCCGCTATATCTGTGGCATTGGCCGCTGCTTACCTTCGCTAGAATTATCGAATCTGAAGTACCAAGTCCACAAACAAGAACAGTCGTTATTCTGGCAAGCGTAGGACTTGCATGGGCGACCTATCGATTCGTCGAAAAGCCGTTCAGAGCAAAATCCAACCCGAGAGTAGTTTTTAATGGACTAATAGTTACCGCAATTGCTTTCGCTTCTATTGCCACATTAACCGTTGTCAACGGTGGCTTTCCATTCCGACAAAAAGACCGCGAAGAATTTGCGCAATCATTCGCAAACACAGCCCCTGACTGGAATTACTTCACAAACAACGAGACGGCTGCCCGCTTCCGGATGGACTGCGACTTTTATGATACAAAGAGTTTTTTTAAAGGAAAAGCCACCAATATTCCCGCAAGTAGTATAGCCCCGAGTTGTTACACACCTACTGCGAACAAAAAAATTCTCTTATGGGGCGACTCACATGTTCAGCAACTTAACTATGGTCTTCAGCATACACTACCGGACAGCGTTTCGATTCTCCAGGTAGCCAGTTCAGGATGTTTCCCCAATCTTCCGGACAAGTTCCAAACTGAAGCCGAGTACTGCCGAGTATCCAACCAGACAGCACTCGACGTTATAAAGAGAGAAGCGCCCCAAGTAGTTATTATTGCGCAGATCACAGGGCATGATACCGTGAACGACTATACCGCGATGACAAAACTACTGAAAAGTTATGGCGTGTCCCACATTGTTATCGCAGGTCCGGTTCCCAAGTATCAGGCGAGCCTCTATCAGATCATTACAAGGAAGTATTGGTTGTACACTCCAAGGCGTATCATTGACGATGTGGACAGCTCCGTATTCGAAGTGGATGCATCCCTTAAAGCAAAGTACGGAAATGGTCAAGGTGGCTTTGAATACTTTTCAATGACTGATCTATTTTGCAATAAAGACGGATGCATCACCTATTTAGGAAACGATCGCAAGAGCGGATTGGTAACCTTCGATGCAACACACTTGACCTCAATTGCATCGGTCTACGTCGCTAAAACCGCGCTGACAGAGGTTATTCTTAAAGATCTCAAGATGAATCCATAAAGAAAATGTAACTTCGGCCAAATCCAGGCTGATAAATAAAAATGCTTTTGGAGCCGACATAACAAGATTAATCGGCTCCATAAGTAAAATCATTCACACTTCCCAAAAACCGGGTATCAGCAGTCAGGGCAACTCATATGAAATGCAAGCCATTGCTGCGCTTGTGATCCCCAGAGACACCGAAGAGAGAAACAGAAAGACCAACGAAAGGATCAGCCAATGCTGGCAGATTGTGGCTTTGAATGCTCCCCATTCGAACCGGGTAATAACCGCGCCAAACAACACCAGGTAAACCGGCATAAAGAATCGTGTCTCTACCGCTCCAGGCAAGATAGCCAACACCGGCAGAAGAATGGGGGCTAGGTAAGCCGCCTCAATCCATCGTTTTTCCTTACGCAACCAATAAATCAACACACAGAAAAACAACAGACAAAAGCAAAGAAACGATACAACACTTTTGTTTGTGGATGACTTCTCGGCATAAACAATGCCATCACGCACATCCAAACCATTAACAAGGTGCCGGCCATAAATACCTAAAAATTGCATCGGATGTCTTAGAACCATGGAAAGATAGCCGCGCATATTAGGCTCAGAGAACGATGACGCATCAAGATCCCGAAGGGCGACACCTGCAGGATCACGATAATAAAGACTCGGCGCTGGACTGTCTTTACCTGCATAGGTCTCATAACGCTGGACTACGACTCCCCAATAGAGCTGCTGGGCCATCAGTGGTTTTCCTTTCACCATGGCAATCACTAATGGTGTAGCAGTCCCATGTATACGCTTGTTAATCAACATCTGGGGCGTAGCAACGATTACTGCGCCGAATAAGAAAACAAGCATTCCAAAGACGCGCAAACGCCAAGGTTTACCTCGCATAAACACGAATAAAACAACGAAAAAAAGCGCCATTGCTGCGAACAAATAAATTGTCCGAACATTATAGGCTGCGCTGACAGCGGCTCCGGATAGAAATAACCAGCCTAACCAATATTTTGAGTTCGCGCGGCTCGCCAGTATCACACTAATGATGAGTATAAGTAGTGCGGGCAAATCAGACAATGGAAACAAGAATAAACCAGGAAACAGCAAGAATGTGAGCAATGCAAAGGCTGTCCGTCGCGCGAAGGACAGTTTACCGCCAAAGGTCTTCAAGAAAAAATCAGCAATAGGGCCTGTTAGCAAATAAGCATAAACAGCAGAAGATACGAACTGAAAAACCACTCTACCGTTATCACCGACCATATCAGCAAGTGCGTGAACCGGCATCAGTACAAGTGGATAAAAATATCCACGAGCCACTTCGGGAAAATTGACTATAACTGAAGGCGAACTAAGCCCCCAGTACAAACTCGAATCAAAAGGATAGAAGGAGATATCCATGACCCGATGAACTAAAAAAGTCAGCAAGAACACGGTAAAGCAAGAAAAGACCCGCTGCCGGCGCTGAAGCAACCCCAATAAATCCATAATATTCTCTACGCCTGGTTTTTAACGCGCTATTTTTGTCATTTTCCGAGCACAACATAGACGCTACGTTCTAAGTTATATCTCGGCTTTCAATATTCATTACTTCAAAAGCGAGTGATATATTTCACTGTAGGACTTAACCATATCATCGGCCTTGAAATACTCTTCATAACGTTTTAGAGCATTCTCTCCCATTTTGGCGGCCCCATAGGGGTCATCCCACAACTTCTTCATAGCGCTTGCGAGAGACACACTGTCTCCCGGGAGTGCCACACAGCCCGTTTGACCTTCGATATTGATGTACGTCGTACCTGTTCCGATTTCACAGGAAATCAGTGGTTTTCCATACATCGCTCCTTCGAGAAGGGTAATCCCGAAAGCTTCGGACCTGAGGTGAGAGGGAAATACCAACGCGAAACACAGACTCATCAATGCAGCCTTATCGCTGTCAGGTAAGGCACCGACAAAAAAGACATTCTCCAGCTTTGCATCTTTAGCCTTCTGTTTCAGTGCCGCTTCCATGGGACCTTTACCCATGATCACGACAGGCAGCTTTGTCTGCTGTGCCGCCTCCAGAAGAAAATCAAGGCCCTTGTAATAACGAAGCGCGCCTACGAAAAGGAAGAAGCGCTCACCCAACGCCTCACGCCAATGAGCCTTCGATGCATCAGTAACCTCAGGGTATGTATTGCGATCTATACCAATGGGGATGACCTTAACCTTATCTACATACTTCCCCAGCGTTTCGCTGCTTGCAACATAGTTAGGTGACGAAGCAACGATTACGTCCACATTTCGAAGAAACGCGTGCAGGAGCGGATTATAGAGTCGAAGCAACGACTGCTGTTTCACGATATCCGAGTGATAAGTGACAACGGTTGGCTTCTTGATTCTGGTTAGAAAGTGCACCATATCCATAAATGGCCACGGAAAGTGGTAGTGGATAATATCTGCCTGTTTTGCCAGCTCGAAGAAATCCTTGATCGCCCCGATTGAAAACCCGGTTGAGGCCACTTGAAAATTCTCATACGACCGGTGGGTCATATGATGTCCGAGCCGTTCATTGCGCATCGCGCCACGTGGACTAAGATAAAGGACTTCAGACTCGATACCGTGCTGTCTCCCCCCTTCAGCGAGCTGAAAGATAACCTGCTCTACACCACCCATGGTATCGGGGTAGTAAGTCTTGAAAAAATGCAGGATTTTCAATGTTTGCGCCCCAGAAACTTCGCGGGAACTCCAACATAGGTACCGGCCTGCTCCAGATTACGATGAGCGCACGCACCGGCGCCCAGCATGACATCGTCTGTTATCTGCAGTCCATCGATCACCGTTGAGCCAGCCCCCAGGAAGCAGCGATCACCAACACGACTGCGACCCGCAACTACAGCACCGACGGAAATGTGGTTGTAGTCACCCACTGTGCAGTCATGCTCAACGATCGCGCCGGTGTTTATAATACAGCCGCGTCCCACCGATGCCATCGGTCCAACATGTGCGTGATGAGCAATAAAACTACCTTCACCGATTTGGGCCCCGACGCCTATCGTGGCCCTGGAGGAGATGAGTGTCGCTAACCGCCATCCTTGCTGAATGACCCATTCACACTGCTCTATTCTTTTTCTGTTGTCGCCTGCCGCCGGCATGACTGACCAATCTGCGGGCAGCTCAAAGTCCACTGACGCTTTCACTGGAAACGAACAAAACGATTCGCCTTGTTTAGCCTTAGCGTCGATAAAACACAATTGTGTTATTCCCGATGCAAGCGCGACGTCAGCCACACTCCGGGCATGACCACCGAACCCCAGAATCAGCATCCCTGTGATTGGACTCATTATTGGCCCTCCGAAGGGCTACCGCCGCCTTCAGAAATAGCTTCAAGAACGGTGATATGCTCATTCACCACATCTGTCCAGGTACG
Source organism: Pseudomonas sp. Pseusp18 (assembly GCF_059506005.1). Taxonomy (NCBI): domain Bacteria; kingdom Pseudomonadati; phylum Pseudomonadota; class Gammaproteobacteria; order Pseudomonadales; family Pseudomonadaceae; genus Pseudomonas; species Pseudomonas sp. Pseusp18. The sequence goes on along the minus strand of NZ_CP169240.1, from coordinate 1,667,454 downwards.
CTGAATCAGGCCCTGATAGATATTTTTCTGTAGTGTAAGAAGCTCTTCTCGATGAGAAAGAGCCCATTCAATACGATGAGCCATATCTTCCCAATCAAACGGGTCAAAAAATGTCGTATCTTGCAGTTCTGGCTGATCAAGTATCTCCTCGGTAACCGCGATTCGAGCCATAACCACAGGAGTGTCTACCGACAGCGCCTCGGTGAATGTGAACGGGCACCCACCTTCGCTAAGGCTAGGGTTTACTGCCAGATCCGCTAACTTGTAACAAGCCGCAAGTTCCTGCACCGTCAAACCGTGCAAGCATAGAACATCGTTCTCCAAACCGTGTTCGGCAATAAATTTTTTGACAGCTGGATACCGCTCGGGATCACCGGTCAGAACCAGTTTGTGGCTGACATATTTTTTTCTTAAAAGAAACTCGTACGTCCGCAACAACATCAACAGGTTTTTGTTCGGTCTAAACTGACTCGCATAAAATATGAACTTGAACGAAGTATTTGCAAAGCCTACCGTGTAATTCTTATTTGAGGATTTTCGCATCGCACTAGCGAGAAGTGTTTGAGAGTAATGAAGCGAGGTGGCTTCCAGATCTGCAAACCCACGGGTTGTCACCCACTGGTTTAGCATATTCGGCGCATGATGAATCACCGCTACATTAGAAGCGCGTATCGAATACTGATCGACCAATGTCTCCCACTTGATCGCGTTGCTATAGGTAACGTAATGCTGCCCTGTCTGGATCGATCTACGGACATCCTCATAGGTCTGCAAAAAGCGTTCGCCTCCCACATTTGAGAACCCGACAGGGAAGTCCGATAGCACCACATCCGGCACACACATCAAGCGTGGACGATTTATTTTGTTGAAGGCTGGCCAGAATGCAGTAGGACTGTACCAGGCTTTCACATCAGCCAGGTTATCAATCAAGCGAAGCATCCGCTCCGACTCAATCCGCTCCATTCGCTTATAAAGCCGGAATATGAAAGCGTCGTCTTTCGGCTCCCCTACAGCCCCTTGAGCACGTGATACATAACGCCGAAACGGTCGCATCAGTCGTTTAAAAACAAACTTGAATTTTATGAAAAAAAGAACGATTAACGCCAACACAATGATTGGACTAAACAGGAGCAGAAGGCTGGCAAGAAAAGCGCCCTCTATCAACAGCAATATCAGCCCTGAGTAAGAATCGGTCGTCACCAATTGATGCTCAACGTGGTCAATGGCAGCTCTTTTAATCGCGGCAAAACCATTGGAAATTCTTTTAAGTATTCCCGGCTTCCGCTTTCGTTTCTTTCTAGCGATGTAGGCTTCGTAGACGCGCAACACCATCGGCTTTTTCGAGGGTGAGACTAATTCGAAGCGCTCTTTAGAGACACCTTCGCTGTGAAATAGATCTTCAAGCCCCTCTTTTGACCAACTGGGGCATACAAGTACAAAACGGATATCTTCTCGGTCCCCTGCCCCTTTCAAGAAGGCAGCCAGGTATCTACCCAATCCTTCGTGACGAAGATCTAAACCTGGTGCGTACGCCAGGTAGATACCATATTTTTTTATAGACACTCTCGTATGACTCCCCAATATTGTGCCGCCAACTTCTCAACGCCTTGTTCTGCCAATACCTCAGGCGATGGAAGCAGGGCCTTCTTGGACAAGTAAGTCAATTCCATTTCTTTCAGCTTATGTGCCATCTCTTTATAATCGGCAGCATTCATCCACGACAACTGCAGTGAAAATTGAACATCCATCTCATGCATAGCTGGATAATTACTACTCAAAGCTGGCACGCCTAAGCTAGCCGCTTCAACAACACTGAAGGTGCCGTTATCAATTTTACCTGCATGCCATAAAAACGTAGCATTTGCCAAAGCACAGCGATACTCAAAGTCCGGGAGTTCGCCGAGCCATTTAACTTTTTCCTTTAACGCAGCGCTTGTACCAACGAGTGTAGACAGGGACTTAAGATGCGGCAAACCACGCTCTAGCAGATTCTCTGTATTCACACCCGTCACATGACAGAAAAACTGCCCACCCAGAGTTTCATAGTAAAACTTAAGAGCTTTCAATGCATTTTCATGATTTTTATGCGCACCAGCATTTGTTGTCCACAAGAAATACGGATGATCAGGTGTCGATACTATTTCTGGCTCAACTTTTGAAAAATCGGGAGCAAGCATAGGCACTTTGGCGATTCGATTTACTTCCACACCGGCATACTGAATGGCGTCCTGCTTTGTAAATTCAGTCGTAACAAGAACTTTCTGTGCCCTGCGCACGGCACTAATAAAGTTTTGATCGCCGTTTTTGGAAAGTACCTTTTCATATCGTTGAAGATAATCATAAACCATGAATATGCATGGTCGCAGAGGTACCAAGGGAGCCTGCACCCGATCAGAGACAACGATCCATGCATCACAATCCAAAAGCTGTTTGATACCATCATCCGGGACAATATATTTTACGCTGTCAGGTTCCCAGCCTTCGTGACCGGCATACCGCATAGCCCTACGTGCTGTTTGCGCATCGAGGGTTTTCCATTTAAATGTGCGCTGCTGAACCCTCTCATTCTTATCTGAAGGATCTTCCGACTGGTCGTCAGCAGACTTCAAATGCAAGAGCACTACGTCGACATCTTCTCCCCATTGCCTGCTCCCTTCATGCAAAGCTTCCGCCAATAACTTGGCTCCACGAAGGCTCCCCCCTCGATATTCGACAGGGACTACAACAGCAATTTTCTTACGTTTTATTGGCCGCTGGCTTTGTTCTAAACGGCTGACTTCCAACTCTTGCAGGATTTCTCTGAAACCGTTTATCCAAGCAGCTTCGCAGTTCTCTGCACGCATGGGCTCCAGCAACACTGCCTGGCTGCTGCGGACTTGCTCAATGAACGCTGAGTCATCATTCAAGATGCGACGGATTTTCTCTCTGGCTTCTTTGACAGACTCGCATCGGCCAGGAAGGGTCGCTCCCCCCATGCGATCGAGGATGCCACCACTCATGAAGATCAATGGCATACCGACACGAATAGCTTCGAAAGGATGATAATGAATATGGTTAGGCTCGCTTGAATGATAAAACATCACTCGCGACTCTCTCATATTACTTTCGTGCTCTTCGTTGGTGACAAACCCCAACACATTCGGATCATCCACTTCTATCGGTTGAGAGCCACCGATCTTGTATGGAAAACCTTGCATATCTGAGACAAATTTCTCATATACTTTTTTATAGTAGCTACTAAAACCAATATCCGGACATACAAAAAAAATGTGTTTCTGACTGCCATTCCAAACATCATTGATCCGGCAATCACTCAAACCCAGCGGTAAAAATGCCTTTCGTTTTTGCAGATACATGGACTCAGAATCTGCAAGATGCTCGTAGGCGATGCCTAACCAAAGGCGTCGCCCAAGTTTCTTTACTGACTGTGTACCCAAGGTCAGGATCTTGACGACTTCGGAGTAACTTAATGTTTTATCCAAACCATAAGCACGCCAGATTGCTGCACCACTGAATGATCGAGCAACCTCATTCATAAAGCCTTTTGAATGACAGATGAAAAAACACACATCAAAATATTTATTAGCGATTTCCCACGCCTCTTTCGAAGGTGAGACAAACCAATTTTGCGCGTTCAACACCGCCAGATCTTCGGCCGGAATAGTCAGATTGGCATCCTCTGAATAGTCTATGCTTGCCGAACGAAAACCGATTTCCTGTGGAAATGACTTAGGGAGAAAAAACTCTGTGACTCCCAAGGTTTTGAGCATCTGCAACTCGAAACGACGAGCCGCACCATGATTCAGCAACCACATGACACGAAACGGCTTAGTTTGCATCAGAAAGTCCATTTATCTTTTTGTATTCCGCTATAGCGTCTGTTATCTCACCATCGAACAACAACTCACCATGATGGAACACCAAACCCCGGGTGCAGATGGATTGCAAGGCACCAAAGTCATGAGAAGCCAGAACGAGTATTTCGGCCTTTTCGATCAAACTGGTAATACGTACTTTAGCCTTTGCCATAAAGTTGGCATCGCCAGCACCGATCACCTCATCCAGCAACAAAATGTCGCCACCAACCGTAGTAGAGATAGCAAAAGCCAGTCGTACCTGCATCCCGGCAGAGTACGTTTTAATCGGGTAATCAATAAACTCGCCCAGATCGGCAAACGCCACAATCTCGTCGATCTTCTCTCGCATGAACTTTGGCGACAAACCAAGCAGTAAACCACGGTAGAGAATGTTCTCACGCCCCGTGGCATCCGGTTCAAAGCCCAAGCTCAGATCAAACAGCGAACGAACCTGGCCTTGTACCACCAGTTCACCGCTGGAGATTGGATACAAGCCGGCGACCGTCTTGAGGAATGTGCTTTTGCCCGCGCCATTATGCCCAAGAAGCCCCACGCGTTCGCCGCTGACAATTTGAACATTTATGTTCTTGAGCGCATGAATATCAGCGACGTGATTGTTGGCATCTTTTTTTGAGAAGATATTGGCCAGCAAGGACTTTAATGAACGTTCCTTATAAGCCGCGGCCGCGTAATGAAGGTTGACGTTCTTTACATTGATCTGATTGATTCTATTCATTCTCATAGGTAAAAAATCACCTTCCGCTCTGCTTTGTAACCAACATACATTGCAATTAGCCCAAAGAACAAAGCAGTACCTAAACTAAATGTATAATTTGCAAGTGTTGGCCACTCCCCTTGCAGTAGCGGCGCCCTAAACAACTGTAGAATGTGATAAATCGGGTTGTAATCAACCAGCGCATGCAGCCCGCCGTTTTGAAACATTTTCGCTTCAAAGTACACCGGAGACACAAACCATAATGATTGCATCACAAGCCCAAGCGCATGGGGAACATCGCGAAAACGGGTGCTGATGTAGGATAGAAGTGTGGATACAGGCCACGCTATCAAGGCAACGACAGGGAATATCGTTAGCGTCGCCAACCAGCTCCATCCGAAATTCTGAGGCATCATGATTGCCACCCAGAGATAGAGCGAAACGCTGGCCAGCATGAGCACAATTGAACTACCGAGCACTGTTCGCAAGGTATAAATGGCCAAGGGATGATTACATTGTTTAATGTAGGCATCCGCCTGAACGAAAGACAATGACCCGCCAATTGTATTAGCGGAAATAAACTCCCAAACTACGATTCCTGATAGAACATAGGGTGCGTAGGTTAATACGTCCGTATTGAACAGCCGGCTGAACACCAGCGTCAGGAGTATCGTCATACCCAATGGCTGGATAATTGACCACGTTACGCCAAAAAAAGATCGGCGCCAGCGAGAACGCAAATCAGCTAGAGCAAGATGCACCCAAAAGTATCGAGCAGCCCACACGCGAGAAAAATACGAAAACATTACTTCCCCTGAATAATTAAATTCGAAAGCCTGGACATTATTCGTCCTCTTTGAATTTTATGAGAATTGAGACTGTTACCAGCCTCAATCCCAACGCAACATCAGCTGGCAAAGTAAGCCCGAATTTCATCTACTACTTGCTGCACCTGTTCACGGCTCAGCGTCGGATAACTTGGAAGGTTCACCCCTCGCAAGCTGAGGTCCTGCGCTACCGGGAAGGACTCATCCGTCTTGCAATGTGGCATATGGTGAGCAGGAGCGAACAGAGGACGTGTCTCAATGCCCTTGTTCTTCAGATGATCACGCAATGCCTGACGCTGACTCTGATCATCCAACAGTATCGAGCACATCCAGTAGGAGTGACGAGTACCTGGCTGCTCTGCGTGCATCTGCAGCGGAAGCCCTTCGAGCGCTTCGCGATACCAGTCTGCAACCTGACGCTTAAGAGCGATGATCTCGTCTGCACGCTCCAACTGGGCAAGGCCAATGGCTGCGCAGATGTTGGTCATCCGATAGTTGAATGCCAACTCATCGTGCCAATACTCGCGGGTCTTGGACACACCCTGGCTTTTAAGATGACAGGCTCTCTCGTGGATGTCCTTGTTCTTGGACACCACCATTCCACCCTCACCGGTGGTAATGGTCTTGTTGCCAAAAAAGCTGAACGTGGCGACATCGCCAAAAGTCCCTACGTGCTGACCTTTGTACAGAGAGCCGAAAGCTTCTGCACAGTCTTCGATCAGCAGCAGATTATGCTCTTTACACAGCGCGACGACTTCATCCATGTCACACGCCAGACCGTACAAGTGCACCACCATGACGGCTTTGGTTTTCGGCGTTATGCGGCTTCGGATGTCTGGAACGCTGACGTTCCAGGTATCAGCCAGGGACTCAGCGTACACGACGCTGGCCCCGGTTTGCATAATGGTGTTGACCGACGCCACGTAAGTGAGCGTTGGGACAATCACCTCATCGCCAGGCCCAAGCCCCAGAGCGGCCATTGCCAAGTGCAGGGCTACCGTGCCATTGCTCACCGTGGTCGCATGTTCGGCACCGATGTATCGGGCAAACTCGCTCTCAAAGCGGGAGATGAATTCTCCGCGAGAAGAAATCCAGGTCGAATCAAGACACTGGTTTACATATTCCTTTTCGCGGCCGCCCAGAAAGGGCTGATATACCGGTATCATCCCAGTCCCCTTATTCCTGACCCTTGAAGTATTTAAAGCCGTGTTCAGCGACCAGCTTGTCGCGTTTGGCTTCACTCAGATCTTCACGCATCATTTCTTCTACCAGCTCAGCGAAGGTAGTACGTGGTACCCAGCCCAGTTTGGCTTTGGCTTTGCTTGGGTCACCCAACAGCGTCTCAACTTCGGCAGGACGGAAATAACGTGGGTCGACGGCAACGATGCATTTGTTGGTTGCGACGTCGTAACCTTTCTCGTCTACACCCTGGCCTTCCCAACGAATCTTGATATCTGCTTCTTTCGCTGCAACTTCAACAAACTCCCGAACGGAATGCTGTTCACCGGTAGCGATCACAAAGTCGTCTGGTGTTTCTTGTTGCAGCATAAGCCATTGCATTTCCACGTAATCACGGGCATGACCCCAGTCACGCAGGGCGTCCATGTTACCGAGGTACAGGCAGTCTTGCAGACCGACCTTGATACGTGCCAAGGCGCGCGTGATCTTACGGGTTACGAAGGTTTCGCCGCGGATCGGAGATTCATGATTAAAGAGAATACCGTTGCAGGCATACATGCCGTAAGACTCACGGTAGTTCACGGTGATCCAATAGGCGTACATCTTGGCGACGGCATATGGGGAGCGGGGATAGAAAGGCGTGGTTTCTTTCTGAGGAATTTCCTGCACCAGACCATAAAGCTCGGAGGTGGATGCTTGATAGAACTTGGTTTTCTTCTCAAGACCGGCGATCCGGATTGCTTCAAGGATGCGCAGTGTACCCATGGCATCAGTGTCAGCTGTATATTCTGGTGATTCGAAGGAAACGGCTACGTGGCTTTGTGCCCCGAGATTGTAAACTTCATCTGGTTGTACTTCCTGCACGATGCGAATCAAGCTGCTCGAATCGGTCAGGTCGCCGTAGTGCAGTTTCAGATCATAGCCTTTCTTATGCGGGTCGTGGTAAAGATGGTCAATACGGTGAGTATTGAACAAGGAGGCACGGCGCTTGATACCGTGTACCGAATAACCTTTCTTGAGCAAGAACTCAGCAAGGTAAGCACCATCTTGACCAGTAATACCCGTAATCAACGCTACTTTCTTGTCGCTCATTTTTTCACCAATTTAAATTAATCAATCGAACAGTAAGTCTCTATCGGAGAGCCAACTTATCGCTGCCCCTCACCTTCCCTCTGGAAGTGAGAACCGTTTTTTCATTCCATATTTCTACTGTTCAGCAGTCCCTCAATTTCTTTAACTTTCAACGCCACCAGCGCTGGGTCTCCTTTACTTTCCACATTCAATCTCAACAGAGGTTCTGTATTTGAGCCTCGGAGATTAAATCGCCAGTCAGAAAATTCCAGACTGACTCCATCGGTTTGATCAAGGTGAGGCCCGTGAGGTAAATAATGTGCCAGGACCTCTTCCAGCGCCGCTGACACATCGTTCACTCGATAATTGATTTCACCACTGCATGGATAGGCGGCAATGCGCTCATCGACAAGCTGGGCCAGATTTTTTCCCGACGCAGACATTAATTCGGTCACCAATAACCAGGGAATCATGCCGCTGTCACAGTAGGCGAAATCCCGGAAATAATGGTGAGCACTCATCTCGCCGCCGTAGATCGCATTCTCCAGACGCATGCGCTCCTTGATAAAGGCATGCCCGGTTTTGCATTGTACTGAAACACCGCCCGCCAATCGAACCTGATCGATCGTGCTCCAGGTCAGTCTGGGATCATGGATGATTTTGGAGCCTGGGTTCTTCTTGAGCAGCATTTCCGCCAGCAGACCAACCAGGTAATAGCCCTCGACGAAGCGGCCATCCTGGTCGAAGAAGAAGCAGCGATCAAAGTCACCATCCCACGCAATTGCCAAGTCGCAGCCGTTTGCCAGCAACGATTGCCGTGTCAGCGTGCGGTTCTCTGGCAGAAGCGGATTGGGCACACCGTTGGGAAAGTTGCCATCGGGCTCGGCGTTGATGACCACCCATTCGAAGGGTAGCTTTTGGGCCAACTGCCGCAACACTGGCCCGGCAGCGCCATTGCCCGGATCGGCAAGTATTTTCAGCGGTTTGAGATTCGCAACGTTGACGTAACTGAGAAGGTGCTCAATGTAGGTCGTCTTATCCAGTTCGAATCGAACTTCGCCGGGGCTTGCAGCCAAGGCTCCCAAATCACCACTTTCCACACGGTCGCGTATGGCATTTAGCCCGGTGTCGCCACTGATAGGCCGAGATTCGGACTTCACAAGCTTCATCCCGTTGTAACCCTTGGGATTGTGACTTGCGGTGATCATCACTCCACCATCCGCCTTGAACGAGCTAGTGGCAAAGTAGACTTCTTCGGTGCCACACAAGCCGATATCGATGACGTTGGCACCTGCCTCGAGCAAACCACGTGTCATCGCCTCTGCCAGCATCGGGCTTTCGAGCCGCATGTCCCGCCCCAGCACAATGTTTTTGCCCTGTAGCTCGACAACCATGGCCCGGCCAATCCGGTAAGCAACCTCTTCATTGAGATCAGATGGCACTTGGCCGCGAATGTCATAGGCTTTGAAACACTGGGTTTTGATCGGGGTATTCATACCGCTCTCTTGCTGAGGTATGTGGAAGCGAAGCCGATTAACGGCTCTGCTTTCTCGTCAGGATGGAAATGCATCAGGACCAGCCCAGATGCAAAAAAGCCTGACCGGTGGAAATCCACCGATCCGGCTTGTAACTGCGACGGTACTCTTACTTATCGACGCGGCCGTAATTATCTTCAAAACGAACAATATCGTCCTCGCCGAGATAGTCACCACTTTGTACTTCAATCATCACCAGGTCTATGACCCCAGGATTCATCAAACGGTGCTGATGACCAGCACGAATAAACGTGGACTCGTTGGTGTTCAACATCAGCTCCTGCTGATCGTTGATGACCTTAGCCATCCCGCTGACAACGATCCAGTGTTCGCTTCTGTGATGGTGCATCTGCAAGGACAACGAAGCCTTGGGCTTCACCACAATGCGCTTGATCTTGAAGCGCTCGCCGTTTTCCAGGGTTGTGTAGGTCCCCCAAGGGCGATGAACGGTACGATGGAGCAAATGCACCGTGTGGCTGGCCGCCTTGAGCTGATTGACAATATGCTTTACGTCTTGGGCGTGATCTTTGTGGGCGATCATCACCGCGTCCGGGGTATCGATGACCAGCAGGTCCTCAACCCCGACCAGCGCAGTCAGTCGATCTTCACTGTTTACATAATTGTTACGGGAATTGTGGGACAACACCTCGCCTTCAAAACGATTGCCATCTTCATCAGGCTCGGTCAGTTCACTGACCGCGTTCCAGGAACCGATGTCACTCCAACCAATATCACAAGGGATGGTCGCTACCTTGGAGGAGCGCTCCATCAATGCGTAATCGATGGAGATGTCTGGAACCTCTGCGAATGCATCGGCATCGAGTGCCAGGCAACGATACTTGTCAGAGATGGTAAGGCGCGAGCTTTCAATGGTTTTACTGACAGCTTCCACCACGTCCGGGGCATGCTGACGAAGCTCTTCCAACACAGTGCCAACCCGGAAGCAGAACATCCCGGAGTTCCAATAGTAGTTGCCCGCGCTGACGTAGCCTTCAGCCGTTTCAAGATTGGGCTTTTCGACGAAGCGCGCAACTTTCAGACCACCCTTCAGGGGCGCATCTTTTTGAGCTTCAATGTACCCGAACCCTGTTTCAGGATAGGTCGGCTGAATACCAAAGGTGACCAGCCAGCCTTCGGAGGCAAGCGCAACTGCACTGGCTACCGCCGCCGCAAATGCTTTTTCGTCTTTGATCAGGTGGTCTGCCGCCAACACCAACATTTGGGCGTCGGGACCATGCGAAGCTTCCAGTTGAAGCGCCGCAGCAGCGACGGCGGCAGCTGTATTACGCCCGAAAGGCTCAAGGATGAAACCTTGCGAGTGCTTGTGCGTGTTGACCGCACCGTACTCGTCTTCGGTCTTGAACAGGAGCTCACGGTTGGTCACCGTAAGAACTTCCACAACACCTTCCAGACGCGAAGCACGAAGGAACGTTTTCTGGATTAGATTCTGGCCATCTGGCAGATCCATGAACGGCTTTGGATGGGCCTCCCGGGAAACAGGCCATAACCGGCTGCCTACTCCGCCAGACAAAATTACGGGAATCAGTTCCATGCTCTAAATCCTTAATCCCCTTCCGGCAGATTCATCCAGAAAGTGGGCTCAGTTATGTTTCTGGTCATCCTTGCATCGTATGCAATGCAAGTTTTTTGCTCGAGTCGACCGAGGGTGACAGCCAAGCATCAATCCAAACCGGTTGATTTTACACCGAGTACGCCTCCCCCTCACTCGCTAGCTCGACCACTTATCCGTATTCCCGCCTCAATTTTTTGAGGCGATCTCGATAAGTCGGAGCCAGGAGTGCGGGCCCAATAAGCCTGAGGCATGCAGCACTGAATGGGGTCAGATAGTTCTGCCGGCCATTCTACAGCTAGTACCGGGAATAAATAACTCATGCGAAGGGCAGATACGAAAATCATTTGAAAACAAACGATTTCTTCAAATCGACATCAAAATAATATCAATCGTCAGCCACGATCAATTCTCACTCAAGCCTCGACAATCCTGCGCCTTCAAAAGCTTTTCCAGATAGGAACCATAACCAGTCTTACTGAGACGCACTGCCTGAGCCGACAGCTCAGCGGCGGAAATCCAGCCACTGCTGTAAGCAATCTCCTCCAGACAGGCAACTTTCAAACCCTGCCGCTTCTCAATGGTATGCACGAAGTGGCTCGCCTCCAGCAACGAATCATGTGTACCGGTATCCAGCCAGGCAAAGCCGCGACCAAGCATTTCGACTTTGAGGGTCTTCTGCTCGAGGTACGCACGGTTGACATCAGTGATCTCCAACTCACCACGCGCGGATGGCTTGATATTCTTGGCGATCTCGACAACCTGGTTGTCGTAGAAGTACAGCCCCGTCACCGCATAGCTCGATTTTGGCTTCAGTGGCTTTTCTTCGATACTCAAAGCGTGGCCGGCAGCGTCGAACTCCACTACACCAAAACGCTCCGGGTCCGATACGTGATAGCCGAATACCGTCGCTCCATGCTCTTGAGCGCTGGCCGAACGCAGATTGTCCGAGAAGTGTTGACCGTAAAAGATGTTGTCGCCCAGGATCAGACAGCAAGGATCCTTGCCGATGAACTCTTCACCAATGATGAACGCCTGCGCCAGACCGTCCGGGCTTGGCTGCTCAGCGTAAGTCAGCTTGATGCCGTACAGACTGCCGTCACCCAGCAATTTACGGAAGCACGGCAGGTCTTCAGGGGTGGAGATAATCAGGATTTCGCGTATACCGGCGAGCATCAACACCGACAGCGGATAGAAGATCATCGGCTTGTCGTAGATCGGCAGCATCTGCTTGGACACGCCGAGGGTCAACGGGTGCAGACGAGTACCCGAGCCACCAGCGAGGATGATGCCTTTACGATTTGTCGTGGTCATTTGTTCAGGACTTCCATAAGCATTCGGGTGACACCACTTTGCCAATCCGGCAAGTGCAAAGAAAAATTGTCGCGCAGCTTCTGAGTATTCAATCGGGAATTCAGAGGGCGGCGCGCCGGTGTCGGGTAGGCGGTCGTTTCGATCGGATTGATCGCTGTGACAGCAAGCTCTTCACCGTTGGCCTTGGCAAAACCGATCACATGGCTGGCATAGCCGTGCCAGGACACTTCGCCGGCGGCCGCCAAGTGATAAAGACCCGCCAGCTCAGGACGCTGCAACACTTGCTGAATAGCCAGCGCCGTCACGTCAGCGATCAGGTCTGCGCCGGTAGGGGCGCCGATCTGGTCGGCGATGACGCTCAGGGTTTCGCGATCCTTGGCCAGGCGCAGCATGGTCTTGGCGAAGTTGTTACCGCGAGCACCATAGACCCAACTGGTGCGGAAGATCAGGTACTTGCATCCCGAGGCAATAATCGCCTGCTCGCCGGCCAGTTTGCTGGCACCGTAGTGATTCACCGGTGCGACGGCATTGGTTTCTTGCCACGGCGTCAGACCTTCACCGCTGAACACGTAGTCGGTCGAGTAGTGAATCAGCCAAGCCCCTAGAGATGCGGCTTCTTCAGCCATAACCTGACTCGCCTGACCGTTCACACGATCGGCCAGCTCAGTCTCGGATTCAGCTTTATCGACCGCAGTGTAGGCCGCTGCGTTGACGATGACGTCGGGTTTAACCTGACGGATCGTCGCGCGCAGTGCATTGAGGTCAGACAGGTCGCCGCTCAAACCATCGACCGGATGACGGTCCAGGGCGATCAGTTCGCCAAGAGGCGCAAGAGAGCGCTGCAGCTCCCAGCCGACCTGGCCGTTTTTTCCCAACAGGAGAATTTTCATGCTTTGTCCGAACGGTCCGTGTAGTTCTGGTCGATCCATTGCTGGTAGCTGCCGCTCTTCACGTGAGCCACCCACTCAGTGTTGTTCAGGTACCACTCGACAGTCTTGCGTATACCGGTTTCAAAGGTTTCTTCCGGTGTCCAACCCAGCTCGCGCTGGATTTTGCTGGCGTCGATCGCGTAACGCTGGTCGTGGCCCGGGCGATCCTGAACGTAGGTGATCAGGCTGGCGTGTGGACGATGAGCAGAGTCTGGACGCAGTTCATCAAGCAGTGCGCAAAGGGTATGCACCACTTCGATGTTTTGCTTCTCGTTATGGCCGCCGATGTTGTAGGTCTCGCCGATCACGCCTTCGGTCACGACTTTGTACAGTGCGCGGGCGTGGTCTTCGACGTAGAGCCAGTCACGAACCTGATTGCCTTTGCCGTAGACCGGCAGCGGCTTGCCTTCCAGTGCGTTGAGAATGATCAGCGGGATCAATTTCTCAGGGAAGTGGAACGGACCATAGTTGTTCGAACAGTTGGTAACCAGGGTCGGCAGGCCGTAGGTACGGCTCCAGGCGCGAACCAGGTGATCGGAACTGGCCTTGCTGGCCGAGTACGGCGAACTTGGCTGATAAGGCGTGGTTTCGGTGAAGAGGTCTTCCGGACCTTCAAGGTCTCCGTAGACTTCGTCGGTGGAAATATGGTGGAAGCGGAAGTTGGCTTTACGCGCATCGTCCAGTGCCGCCCAATAGTGGCGTGCAGCTTCCAGCAAGGTGTAAGTGCCGATGATGTTGGTCTGGATGAATTCAGACGGACCGGAGATCGAGCGATCAACGTGGGATTCTGCGGCCAGATGCATGATGGCATCCGGTTGATGTTCACGCAGGACACGATCCACCTGATCACGGTCGCAGATGTCGACGCGCTCGAACACGTAACGCGAGTTCTGGCTGACTTCGGCCAGCGACTCAAGGTTACCGGCATAAGTCAGTTTATCGACGTTAACGACAGAGTCGGCAGTGTTGGAGATGATATGACGAATGACTGCTGAACCGATGAACCCGGCGCCGCCAGTTACTAGAATTTTCACGCGAAACCATACCCTTGAGTTGCTGACAGGGCCGCCAACCGCGCACCGTCTAATCCATGAATGCAAAAGCCATCAAGTCAGCCATGGCTTCTGACAGAGTCAGTCTGAACCGATGCGGGAATCCCCCCTAATCGGCCAAGCGCAGCATTTTACAGCTTAATGAAGGTTTTACTAATGGATATGGACAAGCTGTGACGTCAACCCAACTCGCACGACGGGATTGTCACATCAGACAAGACGCTTGCGTGAGGCTCTGGACGCACGCCCCAGAAACCACCCCAGAATCGGTCCTATTATCATGCCGACCAGCAGCGCAATCACCATGATCAACGACACAGGTAACTGTGGGCCCGCCCAACCGAAGAACAGCAGGGACACGCGTTGCTGGTTCTCAAGAACGAACGCCAGGATCACCAGAACGAGCAACAGGACAAATACAGCGAGGAGTACGCGCTTGAGGTTACGCATCAGCGGCTCCTTGAAGTGCGGAAGCCGTCAAAGCCCTTCCTCCTCATCTTCGTTCACACGATCGCGCAGTTCCTTGCCTGGCTTGAAATGCGGAACAAACTTGCCGTCGAGGCTGACGGACTGACCTGTTTTTGGATTACGCCCCACGCGCGGCGCGCGATAGTGCAGTGAAAAGCTGCCAAAACCACGGATCTCGATTCGATCACCAGTGGCCAGACATTGGGACATTTGCTCAAGCATGGTCTTGATGGCCAGCTCTACATCTTTGGATGAGAGTAGCCCTTGATGGGTGACAATTCGTTCGATCAACTCCGACTTCGTCATATTTTTCCCTTCTTTTTCAAGCAGCTAGATCAGCGCTTCAAAGGTTTTAGCATGCCCCGAGTAATTTGAACAGCCCGAGTGTTGACATATTGTTCCTAGCAGCGAGATGCCCAATTTCAAGGCACCGGAACTCTGATTGAACCCACACACTCACCTGCAGATAACCAGCATGGTGCGTGTCAGATAGCCCGCGGGATTGAAACCGAAAGGGAATATATCTTCCTCCTTGGCGTCATCAGACCTCACAATGACTTTATAACCTGCCCCTTTACACTCCTTGGCCGCTCGCTTGTGACACCTCTCCCATCCTGAGCCCAATCCCGAACAATCGACCTCTATACCACTGACGCCGCGCACCACATGAGTCTTGGCGCTGGTGGTACAACCTGCCAATGTCATTACTGCTATCACGACAATGAGCTTGTTCATTCACTTCCTTATGCCGGATGCGCAACCCGGCGGTCGTTCACTTCAGACTAAGCCTAGCCTTGAATAGACGATTGACCTGTATGAAGTTACAGACAACTTATGTAGATCATTGGTTTCACGAAAGAAATATTGCAGCGTCAGCACGCTTGGGATTCACCAAATCGCAGACACAAAAAAGGGCGACCGAAGTCGCCCTTTTTCTATGGTCTGACAGAACTCAGTTCTGTTTTTCCATTTGTGCACGCAACAGGTCGCCCAGAGTGGTAGGACCAGCAGCGATGTCAGCAGCAGGCTTGTCTTTCAAGCTCTGGATTGCTTCTTTCTCTTCAGCATCATCTTTCGACTTGATGGAGAGCTGGATTACGCGGCTCTTGCGATCAACGCTGATGATCTTGGCTTCTACTTCCTGGCCTTCTTTCAGAACGTTGCGCGCGTCTTCAACGCGGTCACGGCTGATTTCGGAGGCTTTCAGAGTCGCTTCGATATCGTCGGCCAGAGTGATGATGGCGCCTTTAGCGTCAACTTCCTTCACGATGCCTTTAACGATGGCGCCTTTGTCGTTCTCTTGAACGTACTCGGAGAACGGATCGCTTTCCAGTTGCTTGATACCCAGGGAGATGCGCTCACGCTCTGGGTCAACCGACAGGATAACGGTGTCCAGCTCGTCGCCTTTCTTGAAGCGGCGTACGGCTTCTTCGCCCACTTCGTTCCAGGAGATGTCGGACAGGTGAACCAGACCGTCGATGCCGCCGTCCAGACCAATGAAGATACCGAAATCGGTGATCGACTTGATGGTGCCGGAGATCTTATCGCCCTTGTTGAACTGGCCAGAGAAATCTTCCCATGGGTTAGATTTGCACTGCTTGATGCCGAGGGAGATACGACGACGCTCTTCGTCGATGTCCAGAACCATAACTTCCACTTCGTCGCCGACTTGTACGACTTTCGAAGGGTGGATGTTCTTGTTGGTCCAGTCCATTTCGGAAACGTGTACCAGACCTTCAACGCCTTCTTCCAGCTCAGCGAAGCAGCCGTAGTCGGTCAGGTTGGTTACACGAGCGGTAACGCGAGTGCTTTCTGGGTAACGGGCTTTGATAGCAACCCATGGATCTTCGCCCAGTTGCTTGAGGCCCAGGGAAACACGATTGCGCTCGCGATCGTACTTCAGAACCTTGACATCGATCTCGTCGCCAACGTTGACGATTTCGGAAGGATGCTTGATACGCTTCCAAGCCATGTCGGTAATGTGCAGCAGGCCATCGACGCCACCCAGATCGACGAATGCGCCGTAATCGGTGAGGTTCTTGACGATACCTTTGACTTGTTGGCCTTCCTGCAGGGATTCCAGCAGAGCTTCACGCTCGGCGGAGTTCTCGGCTTCGAGGACGCTGCGACGGGAAACGACAACGTTGTTGCGTTTCTGGTCGAGTTTGATGACCTTGAATTCCAGCTCTTTGCCTTCCAGGTGCGTGGTGTCGCGCACTGGACGGACGTCAACCAGAGAACCTGGCAGGAACGCACGGATGCCGTTAACGTCGACAGTGAAGCCGCCTTTAACCTTACCGTTGATAACGCCCTTGACCACTTCTTCGGCTGCGAAGGCTGCTTCCAGAACAATCCAGCATTCAGCGCGCTTGGCTTTTTCACGGGACAGCTTGGTTTCACCAAAGCCGTCTTCAACCGAGTCCAGAGCAACGTGAACTTCGTCACCGACGTTGATGTTCAGTTCGCCAGCGTCGTTGTAGAACTGCTCAAGCGGGATGAGTGCTTCAGACTTCAGGCCAGCGTGAACGGTTACCCAGCGAGCTTGGTAATCGATATCAACGATAACACCGGTGATGATGGAGCCTGCCTGAAGGTTCAGGGTTTTTAGGCTTTCTTCAAAGAGTTCCGCAAAGCTTTCGCTCATTTTAATTCCTGTTGATAAGGGCGAAGAATACGCCCATCTCCACATCCCAGACGATGTGGGTTAGTTTCATTTAAAAGAAGCTCCGCAGGACTATGACTGGTCCCCTGCGGCCCTCTTGGTCACCCGGCGATATCGCGAATGGCGATCTCGCTCATGATGCGTTCCAGCACCTGATCGATGGATAATTCCGTGGAATCCAGCTGTATGGCGTCAGCCGCCGGTTTGAGCGGGGCTACCGCTCGCTGGGTGTCACGCTCATCGCGCGCACGTATCTCATCTAGCAGACTCGACAGACTAACACCATCGACTTTGCCCTTCAACTGCAAGTAACGTCGGCGCGCACGCTCTTCGGCACTGGCAGTGAGGAAAATCTTCAAGGGCGCGCCGGGAAATACCACCGTACCCATGTCGCGACCATCGGCCACCAGACCCGGCGCCTCCTGAAAAGCCCGCTGACGCTGCAGCAACGCCTCGCGAACCGCAGGCAAGGCGGCGACCTGCGAGGCACCCGAGCCGACACTCTCGGTACGGATCACATCGCTGACTTCATCGCCTTCCAGAATAATGCGCTGCAACTGACCGTCGGTCGCCGCAATGAACTGCACATCCAGATGAGCGGCGAGCTTCTTGAGCAATTCCTCATTGGTCAGGTCGACGCCATGGTTATGCGCGGCGAAAGCCAGCAATCGATAAAGTGCACCGGAATCCAGCAGGTTCCAGCCCAGGCGCTTGGCCAGAATCCCGGCGACAGTACCTTTGCCAGAGCCGCTTGGCCCATCAATAGTGATGACCGGTGCAATGCTGATCACGACTGAGCCTCTTGTGCAACACGGATACCGACCTGCGCGCACAGCGCGAGGAAGTTCGGGAA
Source organism: Pseudomonas sp. Pseusp18 (assembly GCF_059506005.1). Lineage (NCBI taxonomy): Bacteria > Pseudomonadati > Pseudomonadota > Gammaproteobacteria > Pseudomonadales > Pseudomonadaceae > Pseudomonas > Pseudomonas sp. Pseusp18. Next base: position 1,649,422 of record NZ_CP169240.1, on the reverse strand, counting down.
CGAGGTCGCGACGTTGGCGCAATCATGGATGCGGATCGGCGCAGTGGCGCGCAGTGAAGCCACGCTGAAGGCCATGGCAATCCGGTGATCGCCGTGACCGTGCACTTCGCCGCCGCCGATCTGGCCGCCGTCGATGATGAGGCCGTCCGGAGTGGGCTCGCACTTGACGCCCAGCGCCAGCAGACCGTCCGCCATGACCTGGATCCGGTCCGATTCCTTCACGCGCAACTCTTCGGCACCACGCAGCACAGTGCGACCTTCGGCACATGCAGCCGCCACGAACAGCACCGGAAACTCGTCGATAGCCAGTGGAACCAGCGCTTCGGGAATCTCGATACCTTTGAGTTTAGCTGCCCGTACGCGCAGGTCGGCTACCGGCTCGCCACCGACTTCACGCTGGTTTTCCAGAGTGATGTCAGCACCCATCAGACGCAGGATGTCGATTACGCCGGTACGGGTCGGATTGATACCGACGTGTTCGAGCACCAACTCCGAACCTTCGGCAATCGACGCCGCCACCAGGAAGAACGCCGACGACGAGATATCGCCCGGCACCTCAATGTGGGTCGCGGTCAGATTGTGGCCGGACTCGACCGAGGCCGTCGCCCCGTTAACGGTCACCGGGTAGCCGAAGCCACGCAGCATGCGTTCGGTGTGGTCGCGAGTCGGTGCCGGCTCGGTGACCGTGGTCTTGCCTTCGGCATACAGACCCGCCAGCAGCAGGCAGGATTTAACCTGGGCACTGGCCATCGGCATGGTGTAAGTCAGGCCCTTGAGCTTGTTGCCGCCACGAATGGTCATCGGTGGACGACCGTCAGCGGCGGTCTCGATCACGGCGCCCATTTCACGCAGCGGATTGGCCACGCGATTCATCGGACGCTTGGACAACGAAGCGTCGCCGGTCAGGGTGCTGTCGAAGTTCTGCGCAGCCAACAGGCCAGACAGCAGACGCATCGAAGTGCCGGAGTTACCCAGATAGATCGGGCCTGGCGCAGGCTTCAGGCCATGCAGGCCGACGCCGTGAATGGTCACACGACCATGGTGCGGACCTTCGATGACGACACCCATGTCGCGGAAAGCTTGCAGGGTCGCCAGGGCGTCTTCGCCCTCGAGGAAACCTTCCACTTCGGTGACGCCTTCAGCCAGGGAACCGAGCATGATCGAGCGGTGGGAAATCGATTTGTCGCCCGGTACACGAATCCGCCCAGTCAGGCGGCCACCAGGTTGTGCCAGGAAAATCAGATCGTTGGAATTCATAGCGTCCACATAGGCCCGGCGGGCCAGGATTTTACTGAAATGCTCGCGGGCAACCCGGGCGCGAGTGAACACGCCCAACAATTGGTGCCCATCCCCTGCATCGACCGCGTCGCGCAAGGCGTCGAGGTCGCTGCGAAATGTATCGAGTGTGCGCAGGACAGCTTCGCGGTTGGCGAGGAAGATGTCGTGCCACATGACCGGGTCGCTACCGGCGATTCTTGTGAAATCGCGGAAACCGCCCGCAGCGTAACGGAAGATCTCAAGATTTTCATTGCGTTTGGCCAATGAATCGACCAAACCGAACGCCAGCAAGTGCGGCAAATGGCTGGTTGCCGCCAACACTTCGTCATGACGCTCGACTTGCATGTGCTCGACGTCGGCGCCCAATTCGCGCCACAACCGATCGACCACTGCCAGCGCGGCCGGATCGGTCTGATCCAGCGGCGTCAGAATCACTTTATGGCGACGGAACAGGTCGGCATTGGAGGCCTCCACCCCGCTCTGCTCGGAACCGGCAATCGGATGCCCCGGCACGAAACGCGCCGGCATGCCGCCAAACGCCTCGGTCGCCGCACGCACCACATTGCCCTTGGCACTGCCGACGTCAGTCAGAATCGCCAGCCCCAGATCCATGCCCGCCAACAGCGCGAGCAGTTTCTCCATGGCCAGGATCGGCACCGCCAACTGAATCACGTCCGCGCCCTGGCAAGCCACCACCAGGTCTTCTTCGCAGCGATCCACCACACCCAACTCGACCGCCAGCTTGCGCGACTGCGGGTCGAGATCGACCCCGACCACTTCGCGACACAGACCGCTTTCACGCAGGCCTTTGGCAAACGAACCGCCGATCAACCCCAGACCGACCACCACCAGGCGACCGATCATAGGTTCAGCAGATTGCAGTGCAGTGACATCAACCACGAGCCATAACCTTGGTCAGCGCCTCGAGGAAGCGGCTGTTTTCCGCTGGCAAACCGATGGTGATGCGCAGGTGATTCGGCATGCCGTAGTTGGCCACCGGACGCACGATCACGCCTTCGCGCAGCAACCCCTGGAACACCGGGGCAGCAACGCGACCCAGATCGACACAGATGAAGTTGCCTTTGGATGGAATCCAGCTCAGCCCCAACTCACGGAAACCTGCCTCTAGCTGCTGCATGCCGGACTGGTTGAGGCGACGGCTTTCAGCCAGGTACTCGACGTCTTGCAGCGCAGCACAAGCGGCGGCCAGTGCGAGGCTGTTGACGTTGAACGGCTGACGCACGCGATTGAGCACATCGGCGACGATGGCCGAGGACAAACCGTAGCCGACCCGCAGCGACGCCAGGCCATAGGCCTTGGAGAAGGTGCGCGAGACCAGCAGGTTCGGATAGGCCGCCAGATAGTCCAGGCCATCCGGCAAGTCGCTGCCTTCGGCGTACTCGATGTAGGCCTCGTCCAGCACCACCAGTACATGGGCCGGAACGTCCTGCAGGAATTCATCCAGCGCCTCGGCGTCGAACCAGGTCCCGGTCGGGTTGTTCGGGTTGGCGATGAACACCACGCGGGTGTCGGCATCGATCGCGGCCAGCATGGCCGGCAGATCATGACCCCAATCTTTGGCCGGGATCACTTTTGCCTGGGCGCCAACGGCCTGGGTCACGATCGGATAGACCGCAAACGCATGCTCGCTGAACACCGCGTTCAGGCCCGGTGCCAGATAGGCACGCGCCACCAGCTCCAGAATGTCGTTGGAGCCGTTGCCCAGCGTCACTTGGTTCAGCTCGACGCGGCACTGGTCGGCCAACAGGGTTTTGAGCGCAAAACCATTGCCGTCCGGATAGCGGGTCAGCTCGGCCAGCGCTTCGCGAATCGCCGCCAGCGCCTTGGGACTGGCGCCCAGCGGGTTTTCGTTACTCGCCAGCTTGACGATGCTGGCCGGATCGAGGTTCAGCTCACGGGCCAGTTCGTCCACAGGCTTGCCCGGAACGTAAGGCGAAAGTTGTTGCACGCCCGGCTGTGCCAGAGCGAGGAAGTTGCCACTCATTTGCTACCGCCCTTAGAGAACTGCTTTCGGGTAGGAACCCAGCACTTTGAGTGCCACCGCTTCCTGACTGATCTTTTCCAGCACACCTTTGACCAGCGGGTCGCGGTGATGGCCGACGAAGTCGATGAAGAACACGTAGGTCCATTTACCGCTGCGCGACGGACGGGTCTCGATCCGTGTCAGATCGATGCCATTGTCGTGGAACGGCACCAGCAATTCGTGGAGCGCGCCGGGTTTGTTGCTCATGGAAACAATGATCGAGGTCTTGTCGTCGCCGGTCGGCGGCACTTCCTGGTTGCCGATCATCAGGAATCGCGTGGAGTTGTCCGGGCGATCCTCGATTTTCTCGGCCAGACGGGTCAACCCGTAGAGGCCGGCAGCCATGTCGCCGGCAATCGCCGCCGAGTTCCACTCACCCTTGACCCGCTTGGCCGCTTCGGCGTTGCTGGACACCGCCACGCGCTCGACATTCGGGTAATGGGCGTCCAGCCACTTGCGGCACTGGGCCAGGGATTGGGCATGGGAATAGATGCGGCTGATGCTGTCGGTCTTGGTGTTTTCGCCAACCAACAGGTGATGGTGAATGCGCAGCTCGACTTCGCCACAGATCACCATGTCGTGTTCGAGGAAGCTGTCGAGGGTGTGGTTGACCGCGCCTTCGGTGGAGTTTTCCACCGGGACCACGCCAAAGTTCACCGCACCGGCCGCCACTTCACGGAACACTTCGTCGATCGCCGCCATTGGCTTGCTGATCACCGCGTGACCGAAGTGCTTCATGGCCGCAGCCTGAGTAAAGGTACCTTCAGGGCCGAGGTAAGCCACTTTCAGCGGCTGCTCAAGGGCCAGGCACGAGGACATGATTTCGCGGAACAGCCGCGCCATCTCTTCGTTACCCAGCGGCCCCTGGTTACGCTCCATCACGCGCTTGAGCACCTGAGCTTCGCGCTCAGGACGATAGAACACCGGCACTTCGCCTTCGGCCAGCGAGGCCATCTTTACTCGCGCAACTTCCTGGGCGCAGCGTGCGCGCTCACTGATCAGTTCCAGGACCTTTTCGTCCAGAGCATCAATGCGCAGGCGCAGTGCCTTGAGTTCTTGCTCAGACATTAGCCGTGTTCCTTCTCGAACTCTGCCATGTACGAAACCAGTGCGTTGACCGCAACGATATCGACGGCGTTATAGATGGAGGCACGCATGCCGCCCACGGAACGGTGACCCTTGAGGTTCAGCAGGCCACGTTCGTCGGCACCGGCCAGGAACGGCTTGTCGAGACGATCGTCGGCCAGACGGAACGGCACGTTCATCCACGAGCGGTCAGGCTTGTTGATCGGGTTGCTGTACAAGCCGCTGGCGTCGATGAAGTCGTACAGCGTGCGCTGCTTCACTTCATTGAGCTTGCCGATGGCTTCGACGCCGCCCTGCTCTTTCAGCCACTCGAACACCAGACCGGACAAGTACCAGGCCAGGGTCGGCGGCGTGTTGTACATCGAGCCGTTGTCGGCCGCGACCTTGTAGTTGAGCATGGTCGGGCAGATGGAACGGGCGTTGCCCAGCAGGTCTTCGCGAACGATGTTCACGACGATGCCGCTCGGGCCGATGTTTTTCTGGGCGCCGGCGTAGATCATGCCGAAACGCGAGACATCCACCGGGCGCGAAAGAATGTCCGAGGACATGTCGGCGACCAGCGGCACATCACCGGTTTCCGGGATCCACTGGAATTCCAGGCCGCCAATGGTTTCGTTCGGCGCGTAGTGAACGTAGGCCGCATCTTTCGACAGGTTCCATTCGTTCTGACCAGGCACAGCGAAATAGTCGTAAGGCTTGGCGGTCGCGGCAACGTTGACGTGGCCGTAGCGCGAGGCTTCTTCGATCGCTTTCTGCGACCAGATACCGGTGTCGATATAGTCGGCGGTGCCGTTTTCCGGCAACAGGTTCAGCGGAATCTGAGCAAATTGCTGGCTCGCGCCACCTTGCAGAAACAGCACTTTATAGTTCGAGGGGATATTCAGCAGATCACGCAGATCCTGCTCGGCCTTGGTGGCAATGGACACGAACTCATCGCTGCGATGGCTCATTTCCATGACCGACAGGCCCTTGCCGTGCCAATCAAGGAGTTCAGCCTGGGCGCGCTTCAGGACAGCTTCGGGAAGCGCCGCAGGACCGGCACAGAAGTTATAGGCTCTCTTGCTCACATCCAATCTCGCTCTGATTTGGTGGTATCACGCAATAAATCTGTAGGAGCTGTCGAGCAGAGCGAGGCTGCGATCTTTTAGTGCTGAGCGAAAGCAAGAGCCAGATCAAGAGATCGCAGCCTCGCTTCGCTCGACAGCTCCTACATTAAAAACAATTCCACAGTTCCCTGAGGACAAACAACAAGGGGGCGAATCTTCATCCGCCCCCTGCTTGCCCGCTTACTCCTGCGGCTCTTCGTCGGCGGCGGCGTCGAGCTGCTGGTCGTCGGCAACATCGTCGATCACGACTTCACCGTCGAACACTGCACCCTCTTCACCTTCAAGCCCTTCGCCTTCCAGCTCTTCGCCTTCGACTTCCGACGGTTCCTGAACCCGCTCCAGGCCCACCAGCGTTTCATCGCTGGCCAGCTTGATCAGGGTCACGCCCTGGGTGTTACGACCCAGGCTGGACACTTCGTCGACGCGAGTACGAACCAATGTACCCTGGTCGGAAATCAGCATGATTTCCTCGCCATCAAGCACCTGGACCGCGCCGACCAGACGGCCGTTACGCTCGTTGCTGACCATCGCGATAACACCCTGACCGCCACGCTTGTACTCAGGGAACTCGGTGATCGCGGTGCGCTTGCCGAAACCACGCGCCGAAGCGGTAAGGATCTGGCTGCCTTCTTCCGGGATCAGCATGGAAATCAGCTTCTGGCCTTCCGGCAGACGCATGCCGCGGACACCACGAGCGGTACGGCCCATGGCGCGAACGTCGGTTTCCTTGAAGCGAGTCACCTTGCCGCCATCGGAGAACAGCATGACTTCGCGATCGCCATCGGTAATGGCCGCAGAGATCAGCACGTCGCCTTCATCCAGCTCCAGCGCGATCAGACCGACGCTGCGTTGACGACTGAAGGACTCCAGCGGGGTCTTCTTCACGGTGCCTTTGGCAGTGGCCATGAAGATGAAGTGACCTTCGGTGTATTCCTCGACCGGCAGCATGGTGGTGATGTATTCATCACTGTCCAGCGGCAGCAGGTTGACCAGCGGACGACCACGGGCAGCGCGGGACGCTTCCGGAATTTCATAGGTTTTCAGCCAGTACACTTTGCCTTTGCTGGAGAACAGCAGCAGCGTGGTGTGGCTGTTGGCGACCAGCAGGTGAGCGATGTAGTCCTCATCCTTCACGCCGGTAGCCGATTTACCTTTACCACCACGACGCTGAGCCTGGTACGCCGCCAGCGGCTGGGTCTTGGCGTAGCCACCGTGGGAAATGGTCACGACGCGCTCTTCTTCCGGGATCATGTCACCCAGGGTCAGGTCGAGACGGGCATCGAGAATCTCGGTGCGACGCACGTCGCCGTATTCGGCGCGGATCACTTCCAGCTCTTCGCGGATCACTTCCATCAGGCGCGTGGCGCTGTTGAGGATGCGGATCAGCTCGCCGATCTGGTTGAGGATCTCTTGATACTCGGCCAGCAGCTTCTCGTGTTCCAGACCGGTCAGGCGGTGCAGACGCAGTTCCAGAATGGCTTGCGCCTGTTCCGGTGACAGGAAGTACTTGCCATCGCGCAGACCGTATTGCGGATCGAGGTTTTCCGGACGGCACGAATCGGCACCGGCACGTTCGACCATCGCGACCACGGCGGAGGATTCCCAAGGCGTGCTGATCAGCGCTTCCTTGGCTTCCGACGGGGTCGGCGAAGCCTTGATCAGGGCGATGACCGGGTCGATGTTCGACAGGGCAACCGCCTGACCTTCCAGGATGTGGCCACGTTCGCGCGCTTTACGCAGCTCGAACACGGTACGACGGGTCACGACTTCGCGACGGTGACGAACGAAGGCTTCCAGCAGATCCTTGAGGTTGAGGATCCGCGGACGACCGTCGATCAGCGCGACGATGTTGATGCCGAACACGCTTTGCAGCTGAGTCTGGGCGTAGAGGTTGTTGAGGATCACCTCAGGCACTTCGCCGCGACGCAGCTCGATCACGACGCGCATACCGTCCTTGTCGGACTCGTCGCGCAGCTCGGTGATGCCTTCGAGCTTCTTCTCTTTGACCAGCTCGGCGATCTTCTCGATCAGACGGGCCTTGTTCAGCTGGTAAGGGAGTTCGGTGATGACGATCTGCTGACGGCCACCGACCTTGTCGATGTCTTCGATGATCGAGCGGGCACGCATGTAAATGCGCCCGCGACCGGTGCGGTAGGCTTCGATGATGCCGGCGCGACCGTTGATGATCGCGGCAGTCGGGAAGTCCGGACCGGGGATGTATTGCATCAACTCATCGACAGTCAGCTCCGGATTGTCGATGAGTGCCAGGCAACCGTCGATGACTTCACCGAGGTTGTGCGGCGGAATGTTGGTCGCCATGCCCACGGCGATACCGCTGGAGCCGTTGACCAGCAGGTTGGGGATCTTGGTCGGCATGACCGCGGGGATCATTTCGGTGCCGTCGTAGTTCGGCACCCAGTCCACGGTTTCTTTATGCAGGTCGGCCAGCAGCTCGTGCGCCAGTTTGGTCATGCGCACTTCGGTGTATCGCATGGCCGCGGCGTTGTCGCCGTCCACCGAACCGAAGTTGCCCTGGCCGTCCACCAGCAGGTAACGCAGCGAGAATGGCTGCGCCATCCGAACGATGGTGTCGTACACCGCGGTATCACCGTGCGGGTGATACTTACCGATCACGTCACCGACAACACGGGCAGATTTCTTGTACGGCTTGTTGAAGTCGTTGCCCAGCTCGCTCATCGCGAACAGCACACGCCGGTGCACGGGCTTCAAGCCATCGCGCGCATCCGGCAGTGCCCGCCCGACAATTACGCTCATCGCGTAGTCGAGGTAGGACTGCTTCAGCTCGTCTTCGATATTGACCGGGAGGATTTCTTTGGCCAGTTCGCCCATGAGAAGCCTGATTCCTTTTTCTGGTGAAACTTCGTCACATCCATATGGGACGAACGAAGCTCGCCGATGCAGACTGAGTGCCATGCACCGACTTACGACAAATCAACGAGTTATGCCATGGATCTGCGCAGTAAAGGCAGCCACATCAGGCTACCCTGGAAACCGCCGGATGTTATCACAAGAGCCGCCACGCACCTATCCCCCAGATGCGCATGGAGCATAGTTAGTTGACCGGTGACAGGCTTGAAGGAGACGAGAGGGGCTTAGAGGCGTGATCAACCGGCATTCAACCGTATTTTTCACTTGTAAACACCGATTTCGTACTGCCTGAATGATTTAATGCAGACGCTTGCGGCACATCAACTGGGCCATTTTCGCGGTGTCCGGGCGCTCGACGATGCCTTTTTCGGTGACGATCGCATCGATCAGGTCGGCCGGGGTCACGTCGAACACCGGGTTGAACGCTTCCACATCCGCCCCCACCCGCTTGCCGCCAACTTCCAGCAACTCGCGGCCATCACGCTCCTCGATAGGAATCTCGTCGCCACTGGCCAGGTTCATGTCGATGGTCGAACTCGGCGCCACCACCATGAAGCGCACGCCGTGGTGCATGGCGTTGACCGCTAACTGGTAGGTACCGATCTTGTTCGCCACATCGCCATTGGCGGTAATCCGGTCGGCGCCGACGATCACCCAGGTCACACCCTTGGTTTTCATGATGTGCGCGGCAGCGGAGTCGACATTGAGGGTCACGGGAATGCCTTCATTGGCCAATTCCCATGCAGTCAATCGCGAACCTTGCAACCATGGCCGGGTTTCGTCGGCGTAGACGCGCTCGACCATGCCTTCGATGAACGCCCCGCGAATCACCCCCAGCGCCGTGCCGAAACCACCGGTGGCCAGTGCACCGGTGTTGCAATGCGTGAGGATCGCCTGGGCGTTGCCTTGATGTTTGCGGATCAGGTCGACGCCCAACTGGGCCATGGTCAGGTTGGCTTCGCGATCACTTTCGTGGATGGCGATGGCTTCGGCTTCCAGCACCGACAGCGGATCGGCGTGCTCCTTCAGGCGCTCAAGCCGCTCACGCATGCGACCCAAGGCCCAGAACAGATTGACCGCGGTCGGACGGGAGTCAGCCAGCAGCGCAAAATCCTCTTCCAGCGCCGCTTGCCAGTCGCCCCCTTCGGCAAAACGGGTACGGGCCGCCAGCACCACGCCATAGGCCGCACTGATGCCAATAGCCGGCGCACCGCGCACCACCATCGAGCGAATGGCTTCGGCCACACCCGCAGCGCTGGTGTAGGCGATCCAGGTTTCCTCGAACGGCAAAATACGCTGATCCAGCAGGTACAGTGCGCCATCACGCCAATCGATGGCCTTCACCTTCTCCGCAGCCAACAGTCGATCGCGCATCCCACACCCCGCACTCATGAACAAAAGCCGCCGATTATAGCGATCCCCCCGCGAAGACGCTCGGGTATACTTCGCCATCCTTTACAAAAGCACTGGAACCGACTCTCGATGCCGACCCCCACCGCTGCGCTCGACCTATTATTGCTGCCGACCTGGCTGGTACCCGTCGAACCGGCTGGCGTGGTCCTTAAAGAGCATGCCTTGGGTATCCGCGACGGTCGTATCGTGTTTATCGGCCCACGCGCAGCAGCCTTGAAGCTTAACGCAAGCGAAGTGCGCGAATTGCCGGGCATGCTGCTCAGCCCCGGCCTGATCAATGCCCACGGGCACGCGGCAATGACGCTGTTCCGCGGCCTGGCCGACGATCTGCCGCTGATGACCTGGCTGGAAAAACACATCTGGCCGGCCGAAGCCAAATGGGTCGACGAGGCTTTCGTACGCGACGGCACGGACCTGGCCATCGCCGAGCAGATCAAAGGTGGCATCACCTGCTTCTCTGACATGTATTTCTTCCCGAAGGTCGCCAGCGAACGCGTACATAACAGCGGCATTCGCGCCCAGATCGCCATTCCGATCCTCGATTTCCCGATTCCAGGCGCCAGCACCGCGGATGAAGCCATTCGTCAGGGCGTCGAATTATTCGGCGATCTCAAGCATCACGAACGGATCAAAGTCACCTTCGGCCCCCATGCCCCGTACACCGTGGGCGACGAAAACCTGGAAAAAATCCGGGTGATCGCCGAAGAGCTGGACGCCTCGATTCACATGCATGTCCACGAAACCGCCTTCGAAGTGCAGCAGTCGGTGGAACAGCGCGGCGAACGCCCGCTGGCCCGCCTCGGCCGCCTGGGCCTACTCGGGCCGCGCTTCCAGGCCGTTCACATGACCCAAATCAGCGATGAAGACCTGGCGCTGCTGGTAGAAAGTAACACCAATGTGATTCATTGCCCCGAGTCGAACCTGAAGCTGGCCAGTGGCTTCTGCCCGGTCGAGCGCTTGTGGCTGGCCGGGGTGAATGTGGCGGTCGGCACCGATGGCGCGGCCAGTAATAATGACCTGGACCTGCTCGGTGAAACCCGCACCGCCGCTTTGCTGGCCAAGGCTGTCGCCGGCTCGGCCACCGCGCTGGACGCCCATCGCGCCCTGCGCATGGCCACGCTCAATGGCGCCCGTGCGCTGGGGATCGAAGCGCAAACCGGTTCGCTGGAAGTCGGCAAGGCGGCGGACATCGTCGCGTTCGACCTGTCGGGCCTGGCGCAGCAACCGGTCTACGACCCGGTTTCGCAACTTATATATGCCACTGGCCGCGACTGCGTGAAACACCTTTGGGTCGCCGGCAAGCAACTGCTTGACGACCGCCGCCTGACCCGCCTGGATGAAGCGCAACTGTGCGCCACCGCCAAGGCCTGGGGCCAGCGCATCAGCGGCCACACCGAATCATAAGCACCCTGGACCAAAACCGGGGCAACAGAATTTTTCAAGTTTTAGAGGACTGACACCATGAGCAACGTCGACCACGCCGAAATCGCCAAGTTCGAAGCCCTGGCCCATCGCTGGTGGGACCGCGAAAGCGAGTTCAAACCGCTGCACGACATCAACCCGCTGCGGGTCAACTGGATCGACGAGCGCGTCAATCTGGCCGGCAAGAAAGTCCTCGACGTCGGTTGTGGCGGCGGCATCCTCAGCGAAGCCATGGCTCAACGCGGCGCCACCGTCATGGGCATCGACATGGGCGAAGCGCCGCTGGCGGTCGCGCAATTGCATCAGCTGGAATCCGGCGTGAATGTCGAGTACCGGCAAATCACCGCCGAAGCGCTGGCTGAAGAAATGCCCGAGCAATTCGACGTGGTCACCTGCCTGGAAATGCTCGAACACGTGCCGGATCCGTCCTCGGTGATCCGCGCCTGCTTCCGCATGGTCAAACCTGGCGGCCAGGTGTTCTTCTCCACCATCAACCGCAACCCGAAGGCCTATCTGTTCGCCATCGTCGGCGCCGAATACATCATGAAGCTGCTGCCGCGTGGCACTCATGACTTCAAGAAATTCATCCGCCCTTCCGAGCTCGGCGCCTGGAGCCGCATGGCCGGCCTGACCGTCAAGGACATCATCGGCCTGACCTACAACCCGCTGACCAAGCACTACAAACTGGCAGCCGATGTCGACGTCAACTACATGATCCAGACCCTGCGCGAGGAGTAAGCCGATGCGTATCAGAGCAGTTCTTTTCGACATGGACGGCACTCTGCTCGACACCGCGCCGGACTTCATCGCCATCTGCCAGGCGATGCGTACTGACCGTGGTTTGCCGCCGATGAACGACAAGCACATCCGTGACGAGATCTCCGGCGGCGCCAGGGCGATGGTCGCGGTGACTTTCTCGATGGACCCGGAATCGCCGGGCTTCGAGGCGCTGCGCCTGGAGTTTCTGGAGCGCTATGTCAAAGGTTGCGCGGTGCACAGCAAGCTTTTCGACGGCATGGGCGAATTGCTGGCCGACATCGAGAAGGCCAACCTGATCTGGGGCGTGGTCACCAACAAACCGCTGCGCTTCGCCGAGCCGATCATGCAGCAATTGGGGCTGGCCGAGCGTTCGGCGCTGCTGATCTGCCCGGATCACGTGAAGAACAGCAAACCGGACCCGGAGCCGTTGATCCTGGCGTGCAAGATGCTCGACCTCGATCCGGCCAGCGTGCTGTTCGTCGGCGACGACCTGCGCGATATCGAGTCCGGCCGCGATGCCGGCACCAAGACAGCCGCCGTGACCTATGGCTATATTCACCCGGACGATAACCCGCGGCATTGGGGCGCGGATGTGGTGGTCGATCATCCGCTGGAGTTGCGTCAGGTGCTGGATAGCGCTTTGTGCAGTTGCTGATCTGACTGACAACAGGAAGCATTTGTGGCGAGGGGGCTTGCCCCCGTTCGGCTGCGAAGCAGTCGTAAATCCAGAGAACACGGTCTGGCTGAAGGTAGCGAATGGAGGGCCGCTTTGCGACCCAACGGGGGCAAGCCCCCTCGCCACAATAAGCGCTCTTGCCACAGATGCGATGCATGCCTACGTTGAATTGTTGTGAGGTTTTTTATGTTTGATTATTCCGCCCGTCCTGAATTGCTCAAGGACCGGGTCATCCTGGTCACCGGCGCTGGCCGAGGCATCGGTGCTGCCGCTGCGAAAACCTACGCCGCGCATGGCGCCACCGTATTGCTGTTGGGCAAGACCGAAGCCAACCTGACTCAGGTCTACGACGAAATCGAAGCGGCCGGGCATCCACAACCGGTAGTGATCCCGTTCAACCTGGAAACCGCCCTGCCCCACCAATACGATGAACTGGCGGCCATGATCGAAACCGAATTCGGCCACCTCGACGGTTTGCTGCATAACGCGTCGATCATCGGTCCACGCACACCGATCGAGCAGTTGTCCGGCGAGAACTTCATGCGCGTCATGCAGGTCAACGTCAACGCCATGTTCATGCTGACCAGCACCCTGCTGCCGCTGCTCAAGCTGTCGCAGGACGCCTCGGTGGTGTTCACCTCCAGCAGCGTCGGTCGCAAGGGTCGTGCGTATTGGGGCGCTTACGGCGTGTCCAAGTTCGCGACCGAAGGCCTGATGCAAACCCTGGCCGACGAAGTAGACACCGTCGCCCCCGTGCGCTCCAACAGCATCAACCCCGGCGCCACCCGTACCAGCATGCGCGCTCAGGCCTACCCTGGGGAAAATCCGCTGAACAACCCGACACCCGAGGAGATCATGCCGGTCTACCTTTACTTGATGGGGCCGGACAGTACCGGCATCAACGGTCAGGCGTTCGACGCTCAGTAATGCCCGTGCGTCGCTTTTGTGCCGCGACGACTTTCCGTCGCGGCACGCAAAGCCGGTGATAACTGCTGCTGTTTCAAGTCAAATAAATGCCAACATCCCCGACACCATCCTTCGCAACCTCCCAAACCTTGTTGATTTAGAACGCTTTTTAGCCGACTGAACCGAATGGCACGACTTTCGCTCTAATTTTGCTCAGACAACGCCGTGTGAAAGCAGACGGGGCAGAGCTTGAGTCGAGAGGTTACTAATCTTCGGCAAAGCGGACTAAACTCGTGCCAAATGTCCTACGGGACTGATGGACCAGTATGACGCGCAGCCCAAAGCCGCTCTCACCCAGCCTGTAAGACAGTCTTACTGTTTAGGGGCTCACGCCATATGAAATCACCTTCCCAGACCAACGCAATTGACTTCGACAGCGCCAAATTGCAACGCCTGGGCTTTGGTCAGCAGCCTCCCCTCCTGGAGCGGCCCGTCAGTCTTGCGCAGTTGCGTCAGGCGCTGGGCCTGCAACTGCAAACCAGTCTTGAGCCGCAACGCATTCTCGGACTTTTCTTCCGTGAAATTCAGCGCCTTGTGCCGCTGGATGCCTTGAATTATGAGCATCAGCCCAGCGACTTGCGCCTGCAGTTCGGCCAGCGAGGTCATCATTCGATCAGCTACAGCCTCAGTCATGAAGGCGAGCAATTGGGTGAACTGGTGTTCCGTCGCAATCAGCGTTTCAGCGATGAAGAGCAAGGCCATCTGGAGTCGCTGTTATCAGCGCTTCTCTATCCGATGCGCAATGCCCTGCTCTACCGTGCCGCCACCCAAAGCGCCTTGCGCGACCCGCTGACCGACACGGGCAATCGCATCGCGATGGATCAGACGCTGCAACGGGAAATCGAGATGTCGCGCCGACACTCACAGCCCCTGTCGCTGCTGATGCTGGACATCGATCACTTCAAACAGATCAACGACACCTACGGGCACAGCGCCGGCGATGAAGTGCTCAAGGCCGTCGCAGCTTCGATCAAAAGCCAGTTGCGTAACGTGGACATGGTGTTCCGGTTTGGAGGCGAAGAATTCATGATCCTGCTGTCCAACACCAGCCGGGAAGCCGCGGCCATGGTCGGCGAACGACTGCGGTTTGCTGCGCAAGCTCAGGACTATGTGGCCGAAGGCAAGACTATCGAACTGACGGTCAGCCTGGGTTGCTCGACCCTGCTGCCCGGCGAGTCTGCCGAGAGCCTGTTGCGACGAGCCGACAGTGCGCTGTATGTGGCCAAGCGCGAGGGGCGTAACCGGTTGGCGATGGCGGGCTGAGTCAGTTCCCGATAATCAAATGTGTGGCGAGGGGGCTTGTCCCCTCGCCACACAGGCTAGCTCCTACAGTTGTTTCGTGTAGTCTTCAGATCAGCTCTCGGCCAACGCCATCCGCTCACGGACTACCGGGGCTTTTGCTGCCAGTTCCAACTGCATGCATCGCTCCAGGAACAGGTACATGTAGTCGTAACTTTTGCAGACCGCCTGACGCAATTCCATTTGCAGGGATTTGCTCGGGTTCAGCCCCGCCAGGGTGCAGATGATTTCCAGCGCTTCCCAAGGATGGGCATCGTCGTACTGGGCGTGCATCTTCAACCATTTCATGGCCCGCTTGCGATCTTCCTCTGGGAACGATGCCGCGTAGACGCCACTGGAACAAACCAGCGCCGACCACTCTCCGGTTGCACCCTCGATCGCGTAGTTGGTGGCGGCGATAGCCACGATCAGCGAGTCCGACGAACTGGTGTGCCAGCACCAGTGACTCAAGGCGTGAAGCTCAGGCGCAACCTGTTGCGCCTGCAGATCTTCCAGGCTGATACCGTGAGCACGGCTCCAGTGCACCCAGTAATCGGCATGGTTCAGTTCGACGCGAATATTGCGCATCAGCCAGCGACGCGCCATGTCTTCGCCAGGGTGGCGTGCAAAACGGGTCTTGGCCAGGTTCTGTGCCATGTATAAGGCGAACTGTTCGACCACCGGCCAGCCACCAATGAGGTACTGACGCATGGTTTTTGCGCTGAGCTTGTTATCGCGCATCCGCTGGTACAGTTCATGTTCGACGACGCGGCGCTTGCTCTCACTGCAATCCTGAATCAATTGCTGAGCCCAGGCGGGGTAACTTGCAGCTTCCATGAGGGGTCCGGTTCTGTTGAATGTGTCGATCACTGTCGCGCTCCTTTTGATTGTGATTTCAAGATCGACAGGAGCTTTCAACGGAATGTGCCGGGCGCCTTGAATAACAAAGGCCGGGGTCTGGCAGGACGACTTTGTAAACTGTCGCAGGTAAACAGATGCGGGCGTTCAATCAGATACCCTTGAGCGTAATCCACCCCGATCTCCAGCAATGCCTGCTCGATCTGAGGTGTTTCAACGAACTCGGCAATCGTGCGCTTACCCATGACATGCCCGATGTGATTGATCACTTCGACCATGGCGCGGTTAATCGGGTCGTCCAGCATATCCTTTACGAAACTCCCGTCGATCTTCAGGAAGTCTACAGGTAAATGTTTCAGGTAAGCGAATGAGGACATACCGGCACAGAAGTCATCTAATGAGAAGTGGCAACCTAAGCCTTTGAGTTCATTAATAAATCTAATTGCGCTAGGCAAATTGGAAATCGCGCTGGTTTCTGTAATTTCAAAACAAATCATTTCAGGCGGAATTGAATATGCAACAAACTGTTCACGAAGGAAGTCCAGAAACGCCTCATCTCCGATAGTAATACCTGACAGATTTATCGCACACATGGCCAGCGGCTCTTCGCCCTCTTGGGCGATGGCCTGGGCAATGACCTTGAAAACGTTCTCCACCACCCAGCGGTCAAGCGACGTCATCAAACCATAACGTTCGGCGGCCGGAATGAAACTGTCCGGCAGAATCATGCGCCCGGCTTCGTCATGCAGGCGTAGCAGGATTTCGATATGTCCGCCGTCCCGCTCGCCAAGACCCAGAGGCGCGATTTCCTGGGAGTACAGGCAAAAGCGGTCCTCCTCCAACGCCATGTGCAGGCGCTGCACCCAGGCCATCTCGCCATAGCGCAGGGACAGCTCCGAATCGTCGGCGTGATAGACCTGAACCCGGTTGCGGCCCTTTTCCTTGGCCATGTAACAGGCCATATCAGCGGCTCGCAGCGAGGCCTCGAGGGTGGCCGGACTCTGAGTGACGTGCACCAGGCCAATGCTCACCGTGGTCACGAACGGCCGGCCTTTCCAGACAAAGTGCAGGTTCTGCACGGTCTGGCGCAGGACTTCGGCGATTTTCTCGGCGGCTTCCGGCGCACAGTTTTCCAACAGAATGCCGAACTCGTCGCCACCCAATCGGGCCAAGGTGTCGCCTTCGCGCAAACCTGACTGCAGCAACGCACAAATATGCCGCAACAGCTCATCGCCGGCAGCGTGACCGCAGGTGTCGTTGACCAGTTTGAATTGATCCAGATCGAGGAACATCAAGGCATGACGCCCCGCTTGTCGCGTCAGGCCGTGCAGGGCCTGTTCCAGGCGATATTCAAACTCGCGGCGGTTGGCCAGCCCGGTCAAGGCGTCATGGGTCGCCTGCCAGGACAGATTGGCGATGTACTGCCGCTCCTGGGTCATGTCATGCAGCACCAGCACGGTGCCACTGACCTTGCCCGCGTTGCGGATCGGCGCACCGACCAGGGTCACCGAAACCGTGCTGCCATCCAGTCGCTGGATCAGTTTGGAATGTTCGCTGCCGCCGCTGAGCTGGCCGCTCAAAATGTGCTCGATCAAGGTAAAACCGTCGGCCTGGGCGTTCTCGTCCAGCAGATTGAACAGCGCCGCCAATGGCAACCCCGTTGCCTGCTCGGCTTTCCAGTGAGTCAAGGCCTCGGCGGCCGGGTTCATGTAGGCAATCGCGCCCTCGACGTCGGTGGTGATCACCCCGTCGCCAATCGATTGCAGGGTGATCTGCGCCCGATCTTTCTCCAACTGCAAGGCATCGGCGAAGGCATGGCGCTGCTCGAGCAGCTTTTGGGTACGCAGCAAGGCCAGCACGATCAGGCCCAGCGCGGTCGCGAGGTTCGTCGCCAGCAGCAACCGGAGAATCATGCGCGAGCCCTCGCCCAAGGCATCGCTGAACGCTTTGGCAGGGGGCGTCACGCCATCGTTGATGGCCAAAATCTGCGCCTTCCAGCGCTTGATGTCGGCATCGGAGGCCTGGCTATCGACGATACCCTGATGCATTTCCTGCGCGACGTCATCGAGCCGCACCAGGTACGCGTCACCGATCGTCCAGAGCTCGATGGCTTTTTCCAGGTAACTGATGTGCCGGAAATTGAGGTACAGCCAAATCAGGCTGGGGACGTCGTCCGGGTGATTGCCGCCCTTGAGGATCGCGAGCCGCGCGGCCTCGATATTCGGTGGCTGATGATCCAGCGCCATACGCAACTCATGGCCGCCCTGAGGCACGGCAATCGCGGTCTGGTATTTGAGAAAAATCGTCTCGTCGCGACTGTCGGCGTAGAGATTAAGGTAATAGATGGCGTCTTTCTGGCCCTTGGACCACAGGCTCTCACCGCCGACGTAGCCACGAACCGCCGAAAGAACGTAAAGACTGACGCCGCCCAACAGTGCCTGAAACAACACAACGGCGATAAATGGCCAGACGATGCCCAACAGCCGTGGCGTTCCGAGAGTCCGCGCTTGATTCATGAGGTCCCTTGTTTTAGCACTGCCAGATCATCATCCAACGTGATCGCTACAGCTAGACTAGGGTGCGTTCTCGAAACCGGCAAGCAGAGGATCGACCTCAACGCCGTACACGTGCGCCCCATATAGATATATACCGCCAAGGCCAGTCTGGAGATCTGTTTACTGGGCACTTCGGGCTCCCCCTATCCGTTACGGGATCCCTTTCAAAGGAGTGCAACATGACAGAGACGTCTTCACCTTCACCTGATCAACCGGCCCTGTCACCGGCAGACGAAGAATTTCGCGCCAGACACGCTCTGGGGCTCGACGACGGCCCGGATATCGAAAACTTCAGCCTTCGCACCACCGCCCAGGATCGACGAGGGTTCAAGGCTATTCAACGCGCGGCCCCCAGCCTCGCGCAACACATGACCATCGACACTTACAAGGCAAAACGCAACGATGCTCAAATCACCGACATCGTGAAAGCTTTCCTGAACGGCAAGCGTTCGTTAATCGGTCATCTCGGCGCCTCTGTACTGGCTTCCGCCTCCATGGATCAACTGCGAGCGACGCCGTCTGTGTTCCTCCAGCGAATACTGAACACAGTCGAAGCAAAAGAGCTGGGGGACAGACTGCTCAGGATGCTCAGGTGGTATGGCGCAGGCCCTGGCGAACAAACTTCGGCGTCCGTGCGCCATCAGCTGGTATGCAAAGCCATATGCCTTTACTTGCGAGCCCCGTCAGCGGATGAGCCGCAGGAAGTCGCCGGATTCCGCTGGCAAGACACGGCTCACTGGGGCAAAAGCTACCAGGCCCTGCGCAGCGATTTTGAACTGCACTTGCTACGCACCAACCGGGTGACTGATGCAAAAGAGGCGGCCTTTCTCGCACGGGTGTTCGAGACCCGCCTCTCAAAGGACTTCGCTGTGCGCGATACTCCGCCCGACCTTCCTTACAAAAGTTCGGTGGTGTGGGTGAACTTCATGCACGGCGTGCTGCTGGCAGATGAATTTGGCCTTGATCGATTGCAACCGCTGTCCTTTCAACAACTCGTCGACTTGCCCCTGACCCGGAGCGCCGACGCCTCACCCGAGCAACTTGAGCAGATTACTCGACTGAGGATGGGGCCGGCACTGGAATGGGCGGTTTGCTGCGGCATCGTTCAATCACGAAGAAAATCCGATTACGACGAGGACGATATGAAGCGGGCGATGGCGGCTCTGGAAAGCCACAGCAAGAGCCTGAACAACGCCGTTATGACACTGGATTTGCCGCCCCCTGAAAGACTGAAGATGGCCAAACGGGTAAAGGATGATCTGTTTGGCCAGGCAATGTTCGAATCGGACGGGCGCAAGTTGCTGCGCGATGATCCACCGAGCGGCGGCCCCAGAGACACGCCCTCATTGAAACTGCCAGGCTATGCATTCCTGGATGTCTATGCCGACGGCCAATTCGATGACAAGAGAAAATGGTTTGTAACCCGGCCCGACGGGAAAACACGAACCAGCCAGTGGATCAAGATCGACGACAAGCGAACCCTGCGTCATGAGGAATTATTTCGCAAGGATCATGAGGGGAAAGAAAGGCGTGACTTCAATAGATACGAAGGCAAGACGTTGCCTGATATCAACACGCAGTTTGAAACAGACTTCACAAACTACCTCTCGAAAATCAGGACGGCCTATCAAACCCTGATTACCAGTCTGCTGACCTCACTGCCACTGACCGACCGCCAGGCCCTTGAACGGGGTGACGTCCGCTTGCTGAGCCTGCACCTGGACGAAAAACACATCAAGGCAAGGGGAGACATCCGGCCAAGAAAAGGTTTCGTTCTACAGGTGACCCACAATCATGAAATTACCTATTACGAACTGATCCCGAGTGCTGGCGTCATTCGTTGTCGACCCCATCTGAGAGTTTCAACAATCAACGGGGTTCGCACCATGTTTGCGTTGCACGCCTCGATCCCCGGACAAACATATACCGCTGAACTCAGCACTACGCTGCTTCTCGATTGGGCCGCTCACTTAAAGGGCACACAGCCTGCTGACAGAGAGTACTGCATAGCGATCCTCGGCGTGGTAGGTGACGTGCCCGCAGCTGTATCGCCGATCGCAGACGATAGCGATAGCGATAGCGATAGCGATAGCGATAGCGATAGCGATAGCGATAGCGATAGCGATAGCGATAGCGATAGCGATAGCAAAGTAACAGCGCCGGCATCCTCCCGTTTGAATGCAGTGGCCCACTCCATTGCAACGAATTTTCTGTACGTCGACGAACAGCAGTTGCGTACCCAGGCCCGCGGCATGACGGCATTCGACACCCTCAGGGCCAGAAGCGAACAACGGATCAATACGACCCTGGAAGTAGCCAAAGGGTTCGTGCCCTTCTGGGGAAGCATCGAGGACATTTTGTCGGGCAAAGTTGGCCAAATACTCATAGGCGTGGCCGGACTCGTGCTGGACCTGGCTTCATTCCTCACCCCTGTCGGGAAATTCATGTCGGGTTCAGTGCGGTTGATCAGGGCCGGGGCAACTGCCTCGCGAATGACCGTCAAAGCAAGTCTGCCTTCCTTTTCAACGTTGAGCCGAAAACTCCTGACCGCCTCCCTGAGCAACCTCAATCCGCTGGACAGGGTCCCGACACTGCTCAAGTCAATGAGAAGCGGTGCCTGGAAAGGACTGCACATGGCGGGACGCGTTAGTGTTAGCGGGTTCAGGAAACTGGCAGGACGCGCCGACAGCTACCGACTGGTGCACAACCTGCCCCAGACAACCGATCCGGGGCGCTGGAAGCCGCTGGCAAGCAGTGATCGACTGGCTACGGTCAATGGCGTCGATGACGTACTCGTGCGCAATACCAGCCCATCGGACCTGACCCGATTCCACCCCGTCGACCCGGTAACGTCCTTGCCCTATGGCCCCCGCCTGCACAATCACAGCAACAACCTCATACAGGGCCGGTCAACCTTCAAAACGTTATCTCCTGCCGAATCCCACGTCCTGGTAGAACTCCCGAAAGACGCCCATGTCCGTGAAGTACTTGAGGTCGATGGTCGAACTACGCTGTTCGTTGATGACGTTCCCTATCGTCTGGACGGCAACCAACTGCGGCGTGCCGACTTGATTGATGATCAGGCGATGTTCAAATCCTTGCCTTGCCGGGTACGACGTAGCCCGGGTGCCGATGTATGCACCACCACATTCGTCACCCGTGATCCGGCACCGACGCCGCCCGTCGGCAGTTTCGACGACAACAAAGGCTGGGCGCCGTGGTTCGGAGACAGTATCTATACACCGGCTACTGAGAACAGGGCGATGCTGCTTAAAACCCTGAAGAGTAAAAACCGGCTCCCGGCTACGATGGAGTTCCAAAAAGGGATTTGTGGGAGGATCAAGGTGAGTATTCCCTACGGGCCCCAGAATCAATTTGATACCTTCGAGGCGGGTGCCATCCTCATCCCGGCCATGGACGGTTCGAAGCACTATGTGTTCACCCGGCTGGATGCTGGAGCTTTTTACATCGCCGAACTGGCACAAGGCCAAAGCATAAGAGACACGCTCAATTTCAAGAAAGCCTCCACATTGCCGGAAGATCTCAAAACAGAATTGCTGAAGGTCTACACCGGATCGTTGAATGCCAACAACATGGCAAGGATTTACGGCACAGAAGCGGTGGAGCGTGCGTTGAAAACCATGGAGGAAATTGCCATTCCGATTGGCGGCCACGTGAACCCGCCCGATACGCTCAAATTGCTCAAGGTCGATA
This sequence comes from Pseudomonas sp. Pseusp18, assembly GCF_059506005.1. Lineage (NCBI taxonomy): Bacteria > Pseudomonadati > Pseudomonadota > Gammaproteobacteria > Pseudomonadales > Pseudomonadaceae > Pseudomonas > Pseudomonas sp. Pseusp18. The sequence continues at coordinate 1,627,378 of NZ_CP169240.1, read as the reverse complement.
CCAGTCCGGGAGAAGCGGTGCTGTTCGACCACTCGACCCGAATGATTGTCACCCGACTGCCAGACGGTGCGAAAAACTGGTCACGCAGCAAGGAGGCACCGGAAGTGCTCCGCCAGAGGACGATGGAAATTTTCAATACGTTATTTCTTGAACCGACCTTCAAACCGAAGAATGTCGACAGCGCCCTGCGGATCGACAGCGCGATGCAAAAGCTCCAGAACCTGATCCCTCGAAGCCAGCGCACTCGCAACCCGAGAAACATCGCGTACGCCGAAGTCACCACCGCGGCGGGAAAGCGAGAGGTTTACGTGAGCGTTTCAGGTGCACAGGGGACAACCGGACATCTGCCATTGTTCAAGCAAAACCTGGGGGCAGATCATGTGAAAGTCGGAGAAACGACGTACTTCAATATTGATCTCAATCCACCACTCCCCGGCATGTCTCTGAGCGTGACACCCGAGGGCAAACTGCTGGCCGTGCCGCACACCATAAAAAACATCGACACCTATACACCGCCATTGACCAGTGCACCGACCTCACTGGACAGCGAGAGCAAGCTGATTGGTGTAATCCGCGAGAAATACTCCGATCCCCAATCGATCAAATCAGTTGACGTTGCCACCACCATGCCGCCTTGTGACTCGTGCTCGGTAGTGATGAAGCAATTTGCTTACGACGGCGGGGAAAATGCCCTGAACGTTATGTGGCACTAATTTAGTGCTGCTGCAAATGCCCATAAAGCTTGGCGTACAAACCACCATCGGCAATCAATTGCTGATGGTCGCCATCCTCGGCAACCTGCCCGCCATCAAACACCAGCACCCGATCGGCCTGCTTCACGGCCGACAATCGGTGCGCAATGATCAACGTGGTACGGTGGCTCAAGAAGCGCGCCAGTGCCTGGTGCAGGTTGTACTCAGTGGCCGCGTCCAGTGCGGACGTGGCTTCGTCGAGGATCACCACTTTGGGCTCGGCCAACACCATTCGGGCAATCGCCAGGCGTTGACGCTGCCCGCCGGATAAACGCACGCCGGATCGCCCGACGATACTGTCCAGGCCATTGGGCAGTTCACGTACCGTGTGTTGCAGCTGAGCAATTTCCAGTGCCTGCCAGCAGGCCTCGTCACTGCGTTCGCGGCCCATGGTCAGGTTGGCGCGCACGGTGTCGTTGAACAGCGCGGGGTGTTGCAGGACCACCGCAACATTTTCCCGGACGGTTTCCAGGCCGATCTCTTGCTGAGTCGAACCACCGAAACGGATGGTCCCGGCCAGCGGCGTGTACAAACCCAGCAGCAACTGCACCAGGGTACTTTTGCCACCCCCGCTGGCACCGACAATCGCGACTTTTTCACCGGGGGCAATCGACAGGTTCATTTGGTTCAGCACCAACTCGTCGCCGTAGCCGAAACTCAGCCCCTGCACTTCGATGCCCACCGTGTCGCGCCCTTGGAACGGATCAACACTGCCGGTGTATTGCGGCTCGTCGGCACGGGCCAGCAACTCGTTGATCCGCGACAGCGCACCGCCGGCGGCGTAAAAGGCGTACTGCAAATTGAGCAGCTGTTCCACCGGACCGATCATGAACCACAGGTAACTGAACACCGCCAGCATCTGGCCGATGGACAGGTCGGAAAACAGCACGGTGAGCATGGCCGCGGCGCGGAAAATATCGATGCCGAACTGGAACAGCAAACCGCTGGCCCGGTTCGATGCATCGGTTTTCCACTGCGAGCTCACCGCGTAATCGCGCACTTCCCGCGCTCGCTGCCCCAACCGTCCGAGGAAAAACCCCTGACGATTACCGGCACGCACTTCCTGGATGGCGTCCAGGGTTTCGGTCAAGGCTTGGGTGAAGCGTGAGGTGCTGTCGTTCTCGAGCTTCTTCAGATGTTTGACCCGCTTGCCCAACTGCACCGTGGCGTAGATCACCAGCGGGTTGAACAGCAGAATCAGCAGCGCGAGTTTCCAGTGCATCCACATCAGGATCGATGCGGTGCCCACCAGTGTCAGCATCGCCACGAGGAAACGACTGAGGGTTTCGCCGACGAATTTGTCCAGCGTGTCCAGGTCGGTGACCAGGTGCGTGGTCACCGTGCCGCTGCCCAGGCTTTCGTATTCGCCCAGCGAGATGCGCTTGAGCCGGTCGATCAACCGCACCCGAATCCGATACACGATGTCCTTGGCCAGCGCCGCAAACAATTTCGCCTGCACCACGTTGAACAACAACGCGGCGCAACGCAGCGCCAGGGTCACCAGCAGCATCAGGCCGATATAACCCGCGGCTTTCTGCCAGACGTCGGGCAGCACGTGGTTCATGATTTTCAGCGCAACATCACCGTGGCCCAGCAGCACTTCATCCACCAGCAACGGCAACAGCAACGGGATCGGCACACTGCACAGCGTTGCCAATACCGCAACGCCGTTGGCGATCCACAGGGATTTTTTATGGTGAAGGGCCAGGCGGCGGATTTCCGCCCAGCTCAGCCGATCGACACGTTTGGGAGCCGCTGCATCATCGGGCAGATCATGCACAGGCAGCGCGCTCCAGCCAGCGGCCGAGCAACGGTGACAACTCGCTCAGGGGCTGATAGCCATTGGTCAGCAGCGCCAATTGACCATTGCGCTCTGCCAGCAAGGTCGGGAAACCGGCAATGCCCAAGTCCTGGACCCAAGTGAAATCGGCGGCGGTCGCAGCGTGCTGATCGGCACGGTCGAACGCTGCGGCAAATTCGATGCGCGGCAAACCGGCCTTCTCCGCCAGCTCCACCAACACGCTGGCACGGGTAACGTCACGACCTTCAGCATAGAACGCATGCTGGATCAGCCCGAGCAGTGTCCAGGCGCAATCCGGCGCCAGGCTGCGCGCGGTCACCAGCGCCCGACAGGCAGGCTCGGTGTCGTAGACAAACCCGTCGGGCAACGCGCCTTCAAATTTGAACGGCTGGCCGGTGGCCTCGTGAACCGCCTGCCAGTGCTCAAGGATGTAGCGCCGGGTGGTCGGCTCCAGCGCCGCGCCACTGCCGGTGCGCAAACCACCCACCACCAGATGCAACTCCACACCCGCCGCCTGCGCCTGCTCGACCAGCGCTTTGGCCACCGGAGCGAAGCCCCAGCACCAGGAACACATCGGATCCATCACATAGAGCAGGCGTGCAGACATGGTTCAAGCCTCGGAAGCGGATTGCTTGTAGTTGTAACCGATCGGGTGCGGCATGTTGCGCGCCTTGGCCAGTTCGATCTGCTTTTGCCGGTCGATGGCACTGCGACGGGTTTTCTCGCTCAGCTTATCCCAGCAATGCGGGCAACTGATGCCGGCCACATAGTGCTCGGATGCGCGGTCTTCAACACTGACGGGCGTCCGACAGGCATGACATTGATCGTAGTCGCCTTCGCTGAGATCGTGACGAACGGTCACGCGGTTATCGAACACGAAGCAGTCGCCCTGCCATTTGGTTTCTTCCTGCGGCACCTCTTCGAGGTACTTCAGGATGCCGCCCTTGAGGTGATAGACCTCGTCGAAACCCTGGCTGAGCATGTAGCTCGACGCCTTCTCGCAGCGAATGCCGCCGGTGCAGAACATCGCGACTTTCTTGTGCACGGCCGGGTCGAAGTTGGCTTTGATGTAGTCGGGGAATTCGCGAAAACTGGTGGTCTTCGGATCGATGGCGCCTTCGAAGGTGCCGATCGAGACTTCGTAGTCATTGCGGGTATCGATCAACAACACTTCCGGATCGCTGATCAGCGCGTTCCAGTTCTGCGGATCCACATAGGTGCCGACCTTTTTGTTCGGGTCCACGCCCTCAACGCCCAAGGTGACGATTTCTTTCTTGAGTTTGACTTTGGTGCGGTAGAACGGCTGTTCGTCGCAGTACGACTCTTTGTGGTCGATGTCGTCCATGCGCGGGTCGTTCTTGAGCCAGGCCATCAGCCCGTCAATGCCTTCGCGGCTGCCGGACACGGTGCCGTTGATGCCTTCTTCGGCGATCAGCAGCGTGCCTTTGATGCCGTTGTCGATCATCGCTTGCAGCAGTGGTTCGCGCAGGTCGACGTAATTTTCCAGGGTGACGAACTTATACAGTGCCGCCACGACAATCTGTTGTGTCATGGGTAATTCTCCAGGTGGCTACCCTCGTAAGGGGTGAACCGGATGCGAAAAAAAACGCGCCGGGTGAGCGGCGCGTTGCGGATTCTAGCAAAAACCGTATGGCTTTAGGACTGTGAGATACCTTTGTGGCGAGGGAGCTTGCTCCCGCTGGACCGCGAAGCGGTCCCAAAACCTGCAACGGTGTTCTGTTTGAAAGAGCTCAGTTGCCGGCATTACGACTGCTTCGCAGCCGAGCGGGAGCAAGCTCCCTCGCCACAACAGCCCCGGGCCATCAGATCAATGACTGCCGCCAGCACAGGTCGGCGAGGCCGGAGCCGCGTCGATCTGCACCCATTCCTCCGGCGTGTAGGTATGCAGCGCCAACGCATGGAACTCGCCCATCAGTTCGCCCAAAGTGCCGTACACCTTCTGGTGACGCTTGACGCGATTGAGCCCTTCGAACTGCCGGCTGACCACCACTGCCTTGAAGTGGGTCTGCAACCCACGGCTGTGCATGTGGCTTTCATCCAGCACTTGCAGGTGCTCGGGCTGTAGCAGCCCCAGCGTCGATTCGATGCGTTGTTGCATGGTCATCCTGAACTCCGCTTAAGGCTTTTTCTTGGCTGGAGCTGGAGCGGCCGCATCTTTCGGCGTCAGCTCGGCCGTCATGTCAGCCAGCAGTTTGTTGACCACAGGCACCGCGCTTTCCAGCTTGGCTTGAGTCATCTGGGCCGATTGCTGAGTCAGCTGCGGCATTTTTTCCAGGACTTTCTTGCCCAGTGGCGACTGGTAGAACGCCACCAGATCCTTGAGCTCGGATTCGCTGAAGTTGGTGGTGTAGAGCTTGACCATGTCCGGCTTCAGCTTGTTCCAGCCAATGGCTGCGTCCAGCGCTGCGTTGGCTTTGGCCTGGTAAGTTTCCAACAAGGCTTTTTTCGACTCAGGTGCTTTGGTCTGTTCAAAGCGCTGAGCGAACATTTGCTGCACTTGCATGTACACCGGAGTGCCCAGTTTGTCAGCGTGCGCCAGGGTCAGGAAAGCTTCGGCACTGGCGTTGTGGCTGGCGGTATCGGCAAAAACCTGGCCGCTGGCGCAAACCAGTGCAACCGCGGTACAGATGGCACGAAGACGAGTCATCGAGTTTCCTTTTCTAGCAGGCGAGGTATAACCCCAAGGGCGACCATTCTGCGCCTAAAAAAGTGTGTCGCTCAACCCCAAGCCTTGTCGCGACTGATTTAGAGGGGTTGAACGGTCAAATTCCAGACTGATGGAACCACGACCGGCGATCACAGCCTAAACTGCGCTATCAGACCTACAGGAGTGTGCATGATGAGCCGTATCGAAACCGACAGCCTGGGCCAGGTGGAAGTCCCGGATGACGCTTACTGGGGCGCTCAGACGCAACGCTCGCTGATTAATTTCGCCATTGGCAACGAACGCATGCCGCTGGCTGTGTTGCATGCCCTGGCCCTGATCAAGAAAGCCGCGGCACGCGTCAACGATCGTAATGGCGACCTGCCTGCCGACATCGCCCGCCTGATCGAACAAGCGGCCGACGAAGTGCTCGACGGCCAACATGACGACCAGTTCCCGCTGGTGGTCTGGCAGACCGGCAGCGGCACCCAGAGCAACATGAACGTCAACGAAGTGATCGCCGGTCGCGCCAACGAACTGGCCGGCAACCCGCGGGGCGGCAAGTCTCCGGTGCACCCCAACGATCACGTCAATCGCTCCCAGAGCTCCAACGACTGCTTCCCCACGGCCATGCACATCGCGACGGTTCAGGCGGTGCAACAGCATTTGCTGCCGGCGATCGCTGAGTTGTCCGGCGGCTTGGCGGAGCTGTCCGCGCGGCACATGAAACTGGTCAAGACCGGTCGTACCCACATGATGGACGCCACGCCGATTACCTTCGGTCAGGAACTCTCGGCGTTCATCGCACAACTGGATTACGCCGAACGGGCGATCCGCAACGCGTTGCCGGCGGTCTGTGAACTGGCCCAGGGCGGCACCGCGGTCGGCACCGGGTTGAACTCACCCCACGGTTTTGGCGAAGCGATCGCCGCCGAACTGGCCGCCCTCTCCGGCCTGCCGTTCGTCACCGCGCCGAACAAATTCGCCGCACTGGCCGGTCATGAGCCACTGACCACGCTGTCCGGCGCCCTGAAAACCCTCGCCGTGACCCTGATGAAAATCGCCAACGACCTGCGCGTGCTGGGCTCCGGACCACGAGCCGGATTTGCCGAGGTGAAACTGCCGGCCAACGAGCCGGGCAGCTCGATCATGCCCGGCAAGGTCAACCCGACCCAGTGCGAAGCGTTGTCGATGCTGGCCTGTCAGGTGTTGGGCAACGACGTCGCCATCGGTTTTGCCGCCAGTCAGGGGCACCTGCAATTGAACGTGTTCAAACCGGTGATCATCCACAACCTGCTGCAATCGATCCGCTTGCTGGGCGACGGCTGCAGCAACTTCCAGCAGCATTGCATCGCCGGCCTGGAACCGGATGCCGAGAAAATGGCCGAGCATCTGGAACGAGGCTTGATGCTGGTGACGGCGCTGAACCCGCACATCGGCTATGACAAATCAGCCGAGATTGCCAAGAAGGCCTACAGCGAGGGGCTGACACTGCGTGAGGCGGCGTTGAAGTTGGGGTATCTGACCAATGAAGAGTTCGATGCGTGGGTGCGGCCGGAGAATATGCTGGAGGCAGGTGCCAAGGGCTGAGTTCTCTAGCGCCCGACAGTCAGTCATCGCGGGCAAGCCACGCTCCCACAGGATTTGTGTCAATCACAACACCCGTGAGCGACCCAAAACCTGTGGGAGCGTGGCTTGCCCGCGATGAGCGATAACGCGGTCTAACTGGCTGCCATCCGCACCCGCCGAGCCCTGAGCCCGGCGATCAACGATGGCCCCAACGCCACCAGCGCCGACCCGAGCACCACCAGCACCGCCCCGCCATAACCCAGACCGTTGATCGTTTCGGCATGCACAAAATCAGGCCATAACCAGGCCGCCACGGCCACCGCGGCAAAGGTCACCAGCGGCGTGATCGCCAGCGTCGCGCTGACTCGCGAAGCTTCCCAATGGGCCAGGGCTTCGGCGAAGGCGCCATACGCGATCAGGGTGTTCAAGCAGCACGCCAGCAGCAGCCAGCCTTGCAGCGGGCTCAGTTGCAGTGCTTCCTGCGGATGCACCCAGGGCGTCAGCAACAGCGCGCAGAACAGGTAAATCACCATCATCACCTGCAACGAATTCCACACCGTGAGCAACTGCTTCTGGCCCAAGGCATAGAAGGTCCAGACCGTCGACGCCAACAGCACCATCAGCACACCCGCGGTGTAATCGGTCAGGGAGGTGAGCAACTCGCCCAGGCGCTGATTGAAGAACAGTGCAAAGCCGATCAGCAGCACCAGCAGGCCAATCCCCTGCCCCACGCTGAAACGCTCCTTGAACACGAACAGGCTGGCGATCAGCAACATGATCGGGCCCATCTGCACCACCAGTTGTGCGGTGCCGGCGCTGAGCAGGTTCAGGCCCATCAGGTACAGCACGTAGTTGCCGACCAGTCCGAGTACCGCCATCAACACCAACCAGCCACCGCGCGGGCCGAGGACTTTGCGACTCGGCAAGCGTCTGGTCGCCGCCAGATATATGAACAGGCACCCGCCAGACACCATCAGGCGAAACCAGGTCACTGTCACTGGGTCCATCACCAGCAGCACTTGCTTGAGTTTGATCGGCAGAATTCCCCACAACAACGCGGTCAGCAAGGCCAGGAATAAACCGTACACCCAGCGACCCGATGAAATATGCATGCTGACCCCGAAGCCCGTTGACGAGAACGGTCATTCTAGGCTCAGACCGGGGCGCGACACAGGGACAGTTGCCCACGGGCCGCAAATGAAACTGTGCAGGTCGTACCATGACATTGACGGGATGCCGTCGATCAGCTCGCCAGGCGTTGCAAAGGGTTCATGCATAAGCTCATTGAAACCGCCCTCTGCAGGAGATCACCCATGTACGGCATGCGCGCCCAGGACACCGCCCCCGCCACGCACTTTCGCTGTGACCGGTTGTGTCGTGTCAATGGGGAGTTGTATTTCACCACCCGGGAACAGACCCTGGAGGGGCCGTTCGATAATGCGGCGACGGCCGAGAAGGAGATTCAGGCTTATATCGAGCGGATGCAGGTTTTGAGCATGAACATGTCATCGAGGTGACAACACCCGCGAGCATAACTGCTCTCGCGGGGGTGTAAGCGCAACATACAAGGAGCGAGGCTTGCCCGCGAAGGCGACCTCACGGAATTACCGCACCGCCTCAAACAACCCCGTAGCCCCCATCCCGCCCCCCACGCACATGGTGACGATGCCGTAACGCAGGTTACGCCGCTGCAACTCGCGCACGATGTGCCCGACCTGACGCGAACCGGTCATGCCGAACGGGTGGCCGATGGAAATCGAGCCGCCATTGACGTTGTATTTGTCGTTGTCGATCTCCAGCCGGTCGCGGCTGTACAGGCATTGCGAGGCGAACGCTTCGTTGAGCTCCCACAAATCAATGTCGGCAATCTGCAACCCCTTGGCCTTGAGCAACTTCGGCACCGAGAACACCGGGCCGATGCCCATCTCGTCCGGCTGGCACCCGGCCACGGTGAAACCGCGAAAGAAGGCTTTGGGCTTGAGCCCCAGCGCCAGGGCTTTTTCCAGGCTCATCACCAGCGTCATCGAAGCACCGTCAGACAGCTGCGACGAGTTGCCGGCGGTCACCGAGCCGTCTTCGGCAAACACCGGTTTCAACCCGGCCAGGCTTTGCAGGGTGGTGTCGGGGCGGTTGCAGTCGTCGTGATCGACAATGCCGTCGAGGATCTGCACCTGGCCGGTGGCCTTGTCTTCAACGCGATACTTCACCGCCATCGGCACGATTTCATCGTTGAACAACCCGGCGGCCTGCGCCAGAGCGGTACGTTGCTGGCTTTGCAGCGCGTACAGATCCTGCTCCTCGCGGCTGACGCTGTAACGACGCGCGACGATCTCGGCGGTCTGGCCCATGGGGAAATAGATACCTGGCACCTGCTCTTTCAGCAGCGGGTTGATCAGGTTGTCGGTGTTGACGCTTTTCATGGTCAGGCTGATCGACTCGACACCACCGGCGACGATGATGTCGCTGCAACCGGAAGCGATCTGATTGGCGGCAATCGCGATGGCCTGCAAGCCCGACGAACAGAAGCGGTTAAGGGTCATGCCACCCGTGCCAATGCCCAAGTGCGACAGCACCGCGACGTTGCGACCGATGTTGTAGCCCTGGGCGCCTTCGTTGGAACCGGCGCCAACGATGCAATCCTCGACGCTGGCCGGGTCAACGTCATTGCGCGTGAGCAGCGCGTTGACACAGTGCGCCGCCATGTCGTCGGGACGGGTCATGTTGAACTTGCCGCGAAAGGATTTGGCCAGGCCGGTCCGCACGCTGTCGACGATCACCACTTCACGCATGGCATACACCTCATTGTTGTTGTCAGTCGGGAGTTGGACCGAGCATAAGTCCCACTCATGACTGACCGCGACAATCATTCACCCCGCGTATGCGTAACCATCGGTTCAGCGCTTGCGCTTTTGCAGTTTCTTCTCCCGTTTGTCGGACTTTTCGAATGCTGTTTCCAGCGCCTCATTGAGGGTGCGCAATACCTTGACCCGCGCCCAGCGCTTGTCGTTGGCTTCCACCAGGGTCCAGGGCGATACCTCGGTGCTGGTGCGGTCGACCATATCGCCGACCGCGGCGCGGTAATCGTCCCACTTGTCGCGGTTACGCCAGTCGTCTTCAGTGATCTTGAAACGCTTGAAGGGGATCTCTTCGCGCTCCTGGAAGCGCTCCATCTGAGTCTGTTTGTCGATGGTCAGCCAGAACTTGACCACGATCACCCCGGCATCGTCGAGCTGCTCTTCGAAGTCGTTGATCTCGCCGTAGGCACGCAACCAATCCGCCTCGCTGCAAAAACCCTCGATGCGCTCCACCAGCACCCGGCCATACCAGGAACGATCGAACACAGTGAATTTTCCTCGCGCCGGAATATGCCGCCAGAACCGCCAGAGATACGGCTGCGCCCGTTCTTCTTCGGTAGGCGCGGCGATCGGCACGATGTTGTACTGACGTGGGTCGAGTGCCGCGGCCACCCGACGGATCGCCCCGCCCTTGCCTGCCGCGTCGTTGCCCTCGAACACTGCGATCAGCGCGTGACGACGCATGCGTTTGTCGCGCATCAGCCCGGAAAACCGTGCCTGCTCGGTAATCAGTTGCTCTTCGTAATCGTCCTTGTCCAGGTTCAGGGTCAGGTCCAGGCTGTCGAGCAGATTCACCTGATCGACGCTGGGAGACAAGGGCGCGGCACTGACTTTGTGCGGGTGAATCCTGGGTCTCTTGAGCGCGCTCTGCAGGCCTTCGAGCAGAATCTTGCCGACCGCCAGGCTGCGATAACGAGCATCCAGGCCAGCAATCACGTGCCACGGCGCGTAGTCGCGGCTGGTGCGGCGTAGTACCCGTTCGCCGTACTTCACGAACTTGTCGTAGGTCGCGGATTGTTGCCAGTCCAGCGGGCTGATGCGCCAACTGTGCAGCGGGTCATCGGCCAGCGCCTTGAGCCGCGCTTTCATTTGCTTCTTGGAGAGGTGAAACCAGAACTTGAAGATCAGCGCGCCTTCGTCGCACAACATCTTCTCCAGCCGTTCGGCGCCGTTGATGGCTTGATCGAGTCGCGGATCCTTGAACAAACCATGAACCCGCCCTTGCAGCATCTGGCTGTACCAGTTACCGAAGAAAATCCCCATGCGCCCCTTGGCCGGGAGCATCCGCCAGTAGCGCCAGACGGGTGGTCGAGCCAGCTCTTCGTCGGTCTGCTGGTCGAAGGTGCGGACCTCGATCAGGCGCGGGTCCATCCACTCGTTGAGTAATTTGACCGTCTCGCCCTTGCCGGCCCCTTCGATGCCGTTGATCAAAATGATCACTGGAAAACGGTGTTGCTGCCGAAGTTCGAACTGCGCTTCGAGCAAGGCTTCACGCAGGGCCGGCACTTCGGCTTCATAGGTTTCTTTGTCAATGGCATGACCGATTTCGGCGGATTCGAACATGAGCGCGCTCCTTCCAGGATTGAGCAAGACTAGCGGAGTTTGAGGTGTGCGGTGATGCAAAAATGGCCAAAAGATCGCAGCCTTCGGCAGCTCCTACAGGTGTACGCCGAGCCCTTGTAGGAGCTGCCGAAGGCTGCGATCTTTTGTAGCGACCACCCTTTTGAGCAGCCGGGCTAGAATGGCCACCTTGCCGTTGCCGAGCCTGCCATGAAACCTGTATTGCCCCACGCCCAGCTCGACTGGGACGACCAAGGTCGCCCGCGCTCGCGGGTGTTCGATGATGTGTATTTTTCCGACCAGTCGGGCCTTGAAGAAACCCGTTACGTGTTTCTGGAGCAAAACGAATTGCGCGACCGCTTCGCCGCATTGCCGGCGGGCGGTCGACTGGTGATTGGCGAAACCGGTTTCGGTACCGGGCTGAATTTTCTCTGTGCCTGGCAGTTGTTCGAACAGCACGCAGTGGCCGGTGCGCGGCTGCATTTTGTCAGTGTCGAAAAGTACCCGCTGAGCACCGCCGATCTGCAACGGGCCCTGGCGTTATGGCCGGATCTCAAGCCGTTCGCCGATCAATTGCTGGCGCAATACGTGGCGATCCATCAGGGCTTTCAGCGGCTGGTGCTGGACAGTGGCCGCGTCACCCTGACCTTGCTGATCGGCGATGTGCTGGAGCAGTTGCCGCAACTGGACGCGCAGATCGACGCCTGGTTTCTCGACGGGTTTGCCCCGGCGAAAAACCCCGACATGTGGACTGCCGAGCTGTTTGCTGAACTGGCGCGTCTGGCGGCACCCGGCTCTACCATCAGCACGTTTACCAGCACCGGCTGGGTACGCCGCCTGTTGAACGCCGCAGGCTTCAAGATGAAACGCACGCCAGGCATCGGCCACAAATGGGAGATCCTGCGGGGCACCTTTCTTGGCTGGCCTGAAGAGACCGCACCACCTGCCGCGACTAAACCCTGGTTCGCTCGCCCAACCCCGCCGACCGGCGAGCGCCGCGCCCTGGTGATCGGTGCCGGGCTGGCCGGTTGCGCCAGCGCCGCCAGTCTCGCCGCGCGGGGTTGGCAAGTGAGCCTGTTGGAGCGCCACGAAGCACTGGCGCAGGAAGCCTCGGGCAACCCTCAGGGTGTGCTGTACCTCAAGCTTTCGGCCCACGGCACCGCGCTGTCGCAATTGATCGTCAGCGGTTTTGGTTACACCCGGCGCCTGCTGGAACAGTTGCAGCGCGGCGTCGACTGGGACGATTGCGGGGTCTTGCAACTGGCCTTCAATGCCAAGGAAGCCGAACGTCAGGCGCAATTGGCCGCGGCTTTTTCGCCAGGCTTGGTACACCTGCTCGATCAACCGCAAGCACAGGCCCGGGCCGGCATCGAACTGGAGCACGGCGGCCTGTTCTTCCCCGAAGGCGGCTGGGTTCATCCTCCTGCGTTGTGCCAGTGGCAGGCGTCTTCAACGAACATCCAGTGGCTGCCCCATCGCGAGGTGCTGGAACTGCGCAAGGTGGAGGATCAATGGCAGGCCTGGGACGGCGAGACACTGCTGGCCAGCGCGCCTGTGGTGATTCTGGCCGGCGCCGCCGAGATCAAGCGTTTTCCCCAGAGCGCCGAGCTGCCCCTCAAACGCATTCGCGGCCAGATCACCCGACTGGCGCAAACCCCTGAAAGCCAGAGCCTGGCGACCGTCGTCTGCGCCGAAGGCTATGTGGCACCGGCACGTCTGGGCGAACACACGCTTGGCGCCAGCTTCGACTTCAAGAGTGACGATCTGACCCCGACCGTCGCCGAGCACCTCGGCAACCTGGCGTTGCTCGAAGAAATCTCCACCGACCTGGTCACCCGCCTGCATGTTCAAGACCTGGACCCGCAGCAGCTTGAAGGGCGCGCGGCGTTCCGCTGCACCAGTCCCGATTACCTGCCGATCGTCGGACCACTGGCCGATCAGGCCAGCTTCGCCAATGCCTATGCCGCGCTGAGCAAAGATGCCCGACAAGTGCCCGATGTGCCCTGCCCGTGGCTTGATGGGTTTTACGTCAACAGCGGTCATGGCTCTCGCGGTTTGATCACCGCGCCATTGTCCGGCGAGCTGCTGGCGGCATGGCTTGAGAACGAGCCTTTGCCCTTGCCCAAAACCGTGGCCGAAGCCTGCCACCCCAACCGTTTTGCCTTGCGCCAGTTGATCCGCGGAAAAGTCTGACACGCAGACTTATAACTTATCGGTCTAAAACTCCAGGGATTCAGCCGGGTCAGTTTCCGGGTACCCGCCGTTTTTTGGCGGGTATCGATTGACCCTCCCCAACGGAAAAACCGGTAAGGACTTATGTGCGGATTAGCTGGAGAATTACGTTTCGACCATCAACCTGCGGACCTCGCAGCCATTGAACGAATCACCCATCACCTGGCCCCTCGCGGCCCTGATGCGTGGGGCTTCCACAGCCAAGGCCCGATTGCCCTGGGCCATCGGCGCCTGAAAATCATGGACCTGTCGGACGGCTCGGCGCAGCCGATGATCGATAACCAACTGGGCCTGTCCCTGGCCTTCAACGGCGCTATCTACAACTTCCCGGAACTACGCACCGAGCTGGAAAGCCTCGGTTATGCCTTCTACTCCGGTGGCGACACCGAAGTGCTGCTCAAGGGCTATCACGCCTGGGGTGAAGCGCTGTTGCCCAAGCTCAACGGCATGTTCGCCTTCGCCATTTGGGAACGTGACGCCCAGCGTCTGTTCCTCGCCCGCGACCGTCTCGGTGTAAAGCCGCTGTACCTGTCGCGCACCGGCCAGCGCCTGCGCTTTGCCTCGGCATTGCCGGCATTGCTCAAGGGCGGCGACATCAACCCGATCCTCGATCCGGTGGCGCTCAATCATTACCTGAACTTCCACGCGGTGGTCCCGGCCCCGCGCACCTTGCTGGCGGGCATCGAAAAACTGCCCCCGGCCAGCTGGATGCGTATCAAAGCCGATGGCACCACCGAGCAGAAAACCTGGTGGACCCTGCCCTACGGCCCACATGCCGACGAACTGAATCTGACCCTCGAAGACTGGCGCGATCGAGTGCTCGACAGCACCCGTGAAGCGGTGGCGATCCGTCAACGGGCGGCGGTGGATGTCGGTGTGCTGCTGTCAGGTGGCGTCGATTCGAGTCTGTTGGTGGGGCTGTTGCGCGAAGTCGGGGTCGAAGACTTGTCGACCTTTTCCATCGGTTTCCAGGATGCCGGCGGCGAGCGCGGTGATGAATTTCAGTATTCGGACCTGATCGCCAAACACTACGGCACCCGGCATCACCAACTGCGTATCGACGAACAAGAGATCATCGAGCAACTGCCGGCAGCGTTCCGCGCCATGAGCGAGCCGATGGTCAGCCATGACTGCATTGCCTTCTACCTGCTGTCCCGGGAAGTGGCCAAGCATTGCAAAGTGGTGCAGAGCGGCCAGGGCGCGGACGAGTTGTTCGCCGGGTATCACTGGTATCCGCAGGTGGACGGCGCGAGCGATCCGTATGCGGCGTATCGCGATGCGTTTTTCGACCGCAGCTACGCCGATTACGCCGCCACGGTGCAGCCGAAATGGCTGACAGCCAACGATGCCGCCGGCGACTTCGTGAAGGAACATTTCGCCCAACCCGGTGCCGACGCGGCGGTGGACAAAGCCCTGCGCCTGGACAGCACGGTGATGCTGGTGGACGACCCGGTCAAACGGGTCGACAACATGACCATGGCCTGGGGCCTGGAAGCACGCACGCCGTTTCTTGACTATCGCCTGGTGGAGTTGTCGGCGCGGGTGCCGGGCAAATTCAAACTGCCGGATGGCGGCAAGCAAGTCCTGAAGGAAGCGGCGCGGCTGGTCATTCCAAGCGAAGTGATCGACCGCAAAAAGGGTTACTTCCCGGTGCCCGGTCTCAAGCATTTGCAGGGCGACACGCTGAACTGGGTGCGGGAACTGCTGCTCGATCCGAGTCAGGATCGCGGCCTGTTCAACCCCGCCATGCTCGACCGCCTGCTGACCGATCCGCAAGGTCAACTGACCCCGTTGCGCGGCTCCAAGCTGTGGCAATTGGCGGCCCTGAACCTGTGGCTCAGTGAACAAGGAATCTGATCGATGAAACCCCACGCCACGGCTTACAGCCAACGCTTGTTGCGCGGTCAGGCACCCTCCTACGAACGCTTGCAGGCGCGCCTGGCCGAAGACCGCAGTGAATTGAGTGCCGCACCCATCGCCGTGCATTGCGGTTGGGGCCGGTTGCTGATCGGCCACACCTTTCCCGATGCGGCGAGCCTCGCCCAAGAGTTGCTCAATGAGCAGCCCGGTGAGCGGGACATCGCCTTGTACGTCGCCGCCCCCCAGCAAGTGCTGGGGCTGGAACCGGCGCAACTGTTTCTCGACCCGTCCGATACTTTGCGCCTGTGGTTCAGCGATTACCGTCAGGCCACCCGGGTGTTTCGCGGTTTTCGCATTCGTCGGGTGCAAAGCGAGGCGGACTGGCAGGCGATCAATCAGCTGTATCAGGCCCGCGGCATGCTGCCGATCGATGCAGGTTTACTGACGCCCCATCATCAGGGCGGCCCGGTTTACTGGCTGGCCGAAGACGAGGACAGCGGCGCGATCATCGGCAGCGTCATGGGCCTCAATCACCACAAGGCATTCAACGATCCGGAAAACGGCAGCAGCCTGTGGTGCCTGGCGGTGGATCCGCAATGTTCCCGCCCAGGTGTCGGTGAAGTGCTGGTGCGGCACTTGATCGAACACTTCATGAGCCGTGGGCTGAGTTACCTGGACCTGTCGGTGCTGCACAACAACCGTCAGGCGAAGAGTCTTTACGCCAAGCTCGGTTTTCGCAACTTGTCGACGTTTGCGATCAAGCGCAAGAACGGCATCAACCAGCCGTTGTTTCTCGGCCCCGGCCCCGAAGCCGAGTTCAATCCGTATGCGCGGATCATCGTCGAAGAGGCTCATCGGCGCGGCATTGAGGTGCAGGTGGATGACGCGCAAGCCGGTCTGTTCACCTTGATCCACGGCAGTCGCCGGGTGCGTTGCCGCGAATCCCTGAGCGATCTGACCAGCGCCATCAGCATGACCTTGTGCCAGGACAAAAGCCTGACCCACAAAGTGCTGAAAAACGCCGGCCTCAAACTGCCCGCCCAACAACTGGCGGGAAGCGCGGACGACAATCTGGCGTTTCTCGACGAGCACGAACGGGTGGTGGTCAAACCGCTGGACGGTGAACAGGGTCAAGGGGTGGCGGTGGATTTGCGCAGCATTGAGGAGGTCCAGCAAGCCATCGAAAACGCCCGTGCATTCGACAGTCGAGTGCTGCTGGAAAGTTTTCACGAAGGCCTCGATTTGCGGATTCTGGTGATCGGCTTCGAGGTGGTCGCGGCTGCCATTCGCCGGCCGGCGGAAGTGGTGGGCGATGGTCAGCATTCCATCGGTGCGCTGATCGAAGCCCAGAGTCGTCGCCGTCAGGCGGCAACCAGCGGCGAAAGCAAAATCCCGCTGGATCAGGAGACCCAACGCACCTTGCAGGCGGCGGGTTATGACTACGC
This sequence comes from Pseudomonas sp. Pseusp18, assembly GCF_059506005.1. Taxonomy (NCBI): domain Bacteria; kingdom Pseudomonadati; phylum Pseudomonadota; class Gammaproteobacteria; order Pseudomonadales; family Pseudomonadaceae; genus Pseudomonas; species Pseudomonas sp. Pseusp18. Next base: position 1,610,639 of record NZ_CP169240.1, on the reverse strand, counting down.
CAGCATTCTGCCGGCCGGCGAGCACTTGTTCGTACGGCGCACGGCGAATCTTCATACCGGCGGCATCCTTGAAGACGTCACGGCGATTCTGCATCCAACCCTGGTGGATGCGGCGGTGCGCGCGGCGCGAGCGCTGGATATTCCGATGGTCGGGCTCGACCTGATGGTGCCTGCCGCCGACCAGCCGCAGTACGTGTTTATCGAAGCCAATGAACGCGCCGGCCTGGCCAACCATGAACCGCAGCCGACGGCCGAGCGGTTTGTGGATTTGTTGTTTGCGCATAGTCAGCCGGCAGTCCCTTAGTGATGTGTTGTTTGTACCAACACCATCAGGAGTTTCCATGACCAGCAAAATTCCCGAACCGGATCTCGATTACCTGCAAAAAGTCCTGCTGGAAATGCTCGCCATTCCCAGCCCCACCGGGTTCACCGACACCATCGTGCGGTACGTCGCCGAGCGCCTCGAAGAGCTGGGCATTCCCTTTGAAATGACCCGTCGAGGCACCATCCGCGCGACTCTTAAGGGCAAGAAGAACAGTCCGGACCGAGCAGTCTCCGCTCACCTGGATACCATTGGCGCGGCGGTTCGCGCGATCAAGGACAACGGGCGCCTGACCCTGGCGCCCGTCGGCTGCTGGTCCAGCCGTTTTGCCGAGGGCAGCCGCGTCAGCCTGTTCACCGACAACGGCGTGATCCGCGGCAGCGTGTTGCCGCTGATGGCTTCCGGACACGCGTTCAACACCGCCGTGGATGAAATGCCGATCAGCTGGGATCACATCGAATTGCGCCTGGACGCCTATTGCACCACCCGCGCCGATTGCGATTCGCTGGGGATCAGCGTCGGCGATTTCGTCGCCTTCGACCCGTTGCCGGAATTCACCGAAAGCGGCCACATCAGCGCCCGTCACCTCGATGACAAGGCCGGCGTTGCCGCACTGCTGGCGGCCCTGAAAGCAATTGTCGACAGCGGCGAAGAGTTGATGATCGACTGCCATCCGCTGTTCACCATCACCGAGGAAACCGGCAGTGGTGCGGCGGCTGCCCTGCCCTGGGATGTCAGCGAATTCGTCGGCATCGACATCGCGCCGGTCGCGCCCGGCCAGCACTCCAGTGAACACGCAGTGAGCGTGGCGATGCAGGATTCCGGCGGGCCGTATGACTATCATCTGTCGCGGCATCTGCTACGCCTGGCCGCTGACAACGAACTGCCGGCACGTCGGGACCTGTTCCGCTATTACTTCAGCGATGCTCACTCGGCCGTCACCGCCGGCCATGACATTCGCACCGCACTGCTGGCCTTCGGTTGCGACGCCACTCACGGCTACGAACGCACCCACATCGACAGCCTCGCCGCCCTCAGCCGTTTGCTCGGCGCCTACATCCTCAGCCCCCCGGTATTCGCCAGCGATGCACAACCAGCCACAGGATCGCTGGAGCGGTTCAGTCACCAGATCGAGCACGAGACGCAGATGGAAAGCGATACCCGGGTGCCATCGGTGGATAGCCTGCTGGGACAGCGCACAGAAAGCTGAGGCGAACACTGGTGATGTGTTCATATCCGCCGTAGCATCGCGCCAATGTTTAACCGAGGTGCCTTATGCTGATCCCCCACGACCAACTTGAAGTCGACACCCTGACCCGCCTGATCGAGGATTTCGTGACCCGTGACGGCACGGACAACGGCGATGACACGCCGCTGGAAACCCGTGTATTGCGTGTCCGTCAGGCATTGACCAAGGGCCAGGCGCTGATCGTCTTCGATCCGGAAAGCGAGCAATGCCAGTTGATGCTCAAGCACGACGTGCCCAAGCACCTGTTCGACTGAGTCAACGACCTTTGGCTTTTGCCTGTTTGATCTGGATGCGCTCGTAGACTTCGGCGCGGTGTACGTTGACCTGCTGTGGCGCTTCAACACCGAAGCGCACACTGCTTCCGTTGACGGCGAGCACCCGCACGGAAATGTTGTCACCAATGGATATCAATTCGCCCACAACGCGACTGAGTACAAGCATGGCATTCATCCTTCAGGGTTACCGGCCCCTGAAGATGCCCGGCGCAGAGCGGGTCTTCAATGCAACGACCGCAAAACAGTCCCGCCCTACAATGCAGGCTGCATCACCCTGACGGACGTGTCTGACAAACCGCTTGAATGAAGGACCGATCCGTCAGGAAGCGGTAAGGCGCGGGCCAAACAAAATGACACTCGCCCCGAGTACACACAGCGCCACGCCGATCCAGTCCGAGCCCAATGGTCGAATCCGCTCGACCACCGCCAGCCAACCAACCGACGCGATGATGTAGATGCCACCGTAGGCGGCATAGGCGCGACCGGCGTAGTTCGCTTCGACCCGGGTCAGCAGTAGCGCGAATAACGTCAGGCTGAGCAAGGCCGGGATGACCCACCACACGCTTTTACCCTGGCGCAGCCACATCCAGAAAGCGAAGCAGCCGGCGATTTCGAACAGCGCGGCGAGGAAAAACCACAGGTAATTGAGCATGCAAACGTCTCGTGAGGATGACCGATTGCGGCCACCCTAACGACGGTGTTGCGCACGGGCAAGTTCAGCCTGCGTTTTGTTTGGCCTTGGCGCGCATTTTGTCGGCCATCACAGTCATTTCGTTGTAGAGCAGTTGCGGGTCTTTCTGTTTGATTGCCCAGGCCATGCGCCCCTGTTCATGGGGCAGGATCAAGAATTCGCCGGCGGCGACCTGCTGATAGATGTAGTCGGCAATGTCGGCAGCGGTGATCGGCGAGCTTTCCAGCAATTTGCCGACCTGGGCTTTCATGGCCGGGGTCGGGCCACGGAAGGAGTCCAGTAGATTGGTCTGGAAGAACGACGGGCAAACTACATGCACGCTGACTTCCTCGTGGGCCAGTTCAATCAGCAAACTTTCGGACAACGCCACCACACCCGCCTTGGCCACGTTGTAGTTGCTCATGGCCGGGCCTTGCATCAGCGCCGCCATCGAGGCGATGTTGATGATCTTGCCTTTGCTTTTCTCCAGCAGCGGCAGGAAGGCCTTGCAGCCCTTGACCACGCCCATCAGGTTGATCGCGATTTGCCAGTCCCAGTCCTCAAGCGACAACTCACTGAAGAACCCGCCCGAAGCCACACCGGCGTTGTTGACGATGACATCGATGCCGCCGAGCTTCTCTTCGCAGGCCTGGGCGAAGGCGGTCAACTGACTGTAGTCACGCACATCGCAGCGCTGAATGAAGCCGTCACCGCCGGCTTCGCGCACCAACTTGAGGGTTTCCTGCAGACCGGGCTCACTGACATCCGACAAGGCCAGCTGCCAGCCTTCACGCGCCCAGCGCAGCGCGATTTCGCGACCCAGGCCTGAGCCCGCGCCAGTGATCATCATGCGATTTTGCATAGCAAACAGCCTTGTTGTTCCGGGGAAGATGCACCGAGTGTAGCGAAGGATAATGCGCGACCCACGCTCCATCAGAGTGCTGAATGGCCAGCGATGAACCACGGCGCGGTCCGGTTGTTTCAACTTCGAAACGCCGTCAAAGAAATAAGCGCCCCTTCCAAAAACATTAAAAAAACTTGGAATTATTTTTCATTGCCGCGAGTCGGATTTTGTAAGCAGTGCGGATTAATACAGTCCAGCTGAACGGCTGAAACGCCAAGTCAAATCCACAATGCTTCCAGCAAGGAAATAGACATGGGCACAATTCTTATCGTTATTCTTATCCTGTTGCTGATAGGTGGTTTGCCGGTCTTCCCGCACTCCAGAAGTTGGGGTTACGGCCCGTCCGGTATTATCGGCACGGTGTTGGTGGTGCTGTTGATCCTGCTGTTGCTTGGCAAGATATAAAGATTTTACCGGCAAAAAAAAGAGGCCCTGCGAAGGGCCTCTTTTCCATGTCCGGAAAACTTAGTCCGGTTTGCCGTCAACCACACCGGCGGTGTTGTCCAACAGGCTCTTGGTAGCCGTCTGGATGAACGACTCGAGCTTCTGCTTGAGCGCCGCTTCATCAGCCGATGCCGGGATCACTTCACCTTTCGGGTTAGCGCCCAGTTCGTATTGATACAACCTTGGCGGCATCTCTTTAGGCAGTACCAGCACGCGGTCCGCGGTGAGCAAGGCGACCGTCTGATCGCTGCCCGACGGCTTGATCATGCCGAAACCCTTGTCACCTTCCGGCAGGTTCAGCAAGTCACGCCCCCAGCATTGATGAACCACGTCGCCACCCACGCGACCCATGATGGTCGGCACGATGTCGATCTGGGTGCCCACAGTGTGGTCGACCTGACCGAATTTTTCCTGTATGCCCGGCCCGATCATCAGCATCGGCACGTTGAAGCGGCCCAGGTCCATTTCGGTGATCTGTTGTTCATTGCCAAAACCGTGGTCACCGACGATCACGAACAGGGTTTCCTTGAAGTACGGCTCTTTGCGAGCCTTTTCAAAGAACTGACCCAATGCCCAGTCGGAGTAGCGCATGGCGGTCAAGTGTTCGTTGAGGCTGCCACGATCGGTCACGCGCTCCACCGGCAATGGCGTCGGCAAGGCGTATGGCGTGTGGTTGGACAGGGTTTGCAGCAAGGCATAGAACGGTTTCTTGTCCTTGCCGTCGCGGGCTTTCAACTCTTCCAGGCCACGGTTGAACATGTCCTGGTCAGACACGCCCCAGGTCGGGTCGGAGAACACCGGGTTGACGAAGTCATTGCGCCCGATGAAGTTGGTCATGCCCTGGTTGCTGAAGAAGCCCGACTGGTTGTCCCAGGCGAAGTCGCCGTTATAAACATACACATCGTCGTAGCCACGAGTGCTGAGCAACTGTGGCAGGCCGGACAGTTTGTGGCTGCCTTCCGGGGTCTGCATCAGGTATTCGAAACCTGGCAGGTTCGGGAAGCAGGCCATGGTGGCGAACATACCCTGGTGGGTATGGGTGCCGTTGGAGAAGAAACGGTCGAACAACAGACCTTCTTTCGACAGTTTGTCGAAGGAAGGCGTGATCTGGCCCGGACGTCCCAGAGCGCCCACCGAGTGACCGGCGAAGCTTTCCATCAGGATCACCACAACGTTCTTGATCGGCAGTGTCTTGTTGGCGTCGGGGGTGTAGTTGCGGCGCACCGCGGCGCTCTCCGGGTTCACCAGTTTGTCGCTCGGAGTCAGCAGCATATCGCGCACGGTCTGCTGGGCCAGAGGTTGTTCCAGTGTGGCTTTCCAGATGTTGTCGCGCTCTTCGGACATCCGGCTCTTGGCCGCGGCGATCAGCGACAGCGTGCCGTTGAGGCCCAACTGGTTGGCGAAATTGGAGTCGGTGGTGTAAACGTCACCCCAACGCAGCGGCGGGCCTTGACGCAGAGTGCCCCGTGCCGCGACCACGCAGATCATCAGACAGACCACAAACACCACGCCGCGCACATACCACGGAGCGACCTGGCGCGTGCCGATGCTGCCACCACTGAACGGCCCGCGAGGACGTGTGGCGCGGTCGGCGCCCTTGAACGCGAGGGTCAGAATCAACGTGCCCACACCCCAGGCCAACAGGTAGCGAACTACCGGAAAACCGTACCAGAGCATGCTCATCACGGTTTTCGGGTCTTCTTTCACATACTGGAAGACCAGGCCGTTTAGGCGCTGGTGGAACTCGCGGTAAAAGTCCATCTCCATCAGGCCGAGGAACAACGCGATACTCGAGGCAATGGTCAACCAGAGCCGGAAGAACCCGCGGGCCGCCATGGCCCGGGCGCTGAACAGGGCCAGCAGCAGCGGAACGCTGAGGTAAACCACCAGGCGCAAGTCGAAACGCAGGCCATTGGCGAACGCTTCCAGGAAGGTCGAAGCCGGTGTGTCGAGGATCATCGAGCGGTTGTAGACCAGCAGCGCGACGCGCAGCAGGCTGAACATGACCATCATGATCAGGGCGCACAACAGTGTGTAGGCCAGATGCGATTTGACGGTCGGTTGCAGCAGGCGACTAGTAGCTCGCTGCTGATTCAGGGCGTCCGGGTTTGCCATGTCGTTTTAGGACCCATTGGAAGTTGAAGTTACAAAAATACAGTGGCGCCTTGCCCTCTGTTGGCCATCCTCGGCCCCGGGGCGTGCGCGGTGCGCAAATGTTGCACGATCAACAGCTGCATTGCCATTGATTACTGCCCGACAGCCCAACTGTCGCTTGTAGCGCTCTGGGACAAGAGGCGTGGCGCAAAGTTGCGGGGTTGACTCGTTGAGGCGAGAGCGAATTGTCTTGGAGACTTTGTGAAAATTTTGTTCAACGCATATCCGGAAACAAAATAAAGCCAGCCCTTGGTAAAAAACGCAAACGCCCCGATCAAGTCGGGGCGTTGTTCAACAGGTCGTATCAACTGGATACGCGGTTACTTCTCGGCGCGTTCTTTCAGGGCTTTGAGAGTATTGAATGGCGCATCGACCACGAACTTGTTGGCCAACCACGACGGCACGCTGCCACCTGGATCAGTGTGGACCTGATACGTCACTTCGACTTGATCGCCTTTGGGCACGAACTTCCAGAAACCCTTGACCTGGGCAACCCGTACAAAACCTTTTTCTTCCGGAAGGTACTTCGGCTGCCCTTCCAGCTCGCGGGTCAGGCTGCCATCGGCGCCGTCAACGGTGGTGACATGCAATACCGAATCGCGAGAAGTCACCGGCCACGGTGTATTGAACTGAGTGTAGGTCCAGCTCTGGTTGCCTTCATGCTTGAGCAGCTTCTGGACCTTGCACTCGTGAATCCAGGCGCAGGCTCCCGGAACATCTTCCTGCAGTGCACGCAGTTTGGCCATGGTGGTCTTCATGATCGTTACACCACGGTAAGCCTTGTATTGGGAACCGGCCACCTCACTCAAGGACACCTTGATGCCATCTTCGTCCTTGGCGGTTTTCCAGTCTTCGGCCTGGGCCGTGGAGGCCAGCAAAACCGTCAAACCACACAGCACAGCGATACGATGCAGCGAACCCATAGTCTTATTCCTTATTGTTGAAGTTCCGTTCGTTGAACACATCACGCGGCCGTCATTTGCTCCCACCAGCCCAGCAATTTGATCGCTTCGTCGCGGCTGCTTCCGCAAACCTCGACATCGGCCTCAAACGCCGAACACACCGCGGGACGTTCCGGCTTGCCGAAAATGCTGCACAGGTTATCGGCAGACAGTTGTACGCATCGTTCTCCGGCGGCTTTGCCATTGGGCATGCCGGGAATCGGCGAACTGATGGAAGGGGCAATGCAACAGGCGCCACAGCCTTCACGGCATCTCATGACGACAAGCTCCTCGCGACGAGCAATGTGTTAAAGGGACGTGGCACAGAGTAACGGCTAAAACAGTTGTTTTAAATTACCCGGGCCCGGGTTTTTACGCTCAAACGAACGTGACTGACCAGTCTCCGACAAAGCGTCTGTTTCGCGGGTCACGAACAGGGGGAAATTTACTGCTTGAACTCGAATTCCAGCGCCGCGCCTTCAACGTCCCGGCGCTCTTCATTGCGCCGTTGCAGCTGCATTTCGTTGCTGATCAGGCGACCGTTCAGCTGAAACGGACTGCTTTTGCCGCCGAACATTTGCGGCAACACCGCATCGTGTCGAGGCAACGGTACCGTGCCGACCGGTTTCAATTCATCGACCTTATCCTTGGGCAAGCTCAAGTCGAGATTGGCGGGAGGGAGTTTGGTCTTCAGCGCTTCACTGGCTGGTTTTGACTTGGAAGCAATGGGAGAACGCTTTTTGACCGGTGCAGCCTTCTTTGTGGCCGGAGTGGTTTTTATGACAGTCGCCGGTTTTTTCGCGGTTGCAGCGGCTGTCGGTTTTTCCTGGACGGAAGCCGCCATGACACCTTCCGCATGACAAGTCATCAACAGGCAGATCAATAACCAGGCAGAAGGAAAAATCGGCTTCATGGACCCAACGACGCGAACGGCAGAAGGTTATATGCTCGCCTGTTGGAGGCGACAAGACAAGCGGGCAGTTCATAACTGCCCGGCAGGTTAAAAACCGCTCGTCGTCTCTTGGCAAAGTTGCGTTGCCAGCAACCCCAGCGTCATCAATGCACGCTCGGCCTCGCGGTTCCAGGGGATGCCACAGTTCAGGCGAATGCAGTGATTGAACTGTTCGGTGTTACTGAAAATCAGCCCCGGCGCAATGCTGATGCCCTGCTGCAGCGCACGCACATGCAACTCTTGCGTATTGACCCGCCCCGGCAGACTGACCCACAGAATGAAACCGCCGGTAGGCCGGGTCATCTGTGTGCCTTCCGGAAAGTATTGCTGCACTGCCAGTTGGAAAGCGCTGAGGTTCTTGCGGTACTCCTGACGGATGTAACGCAAATGCCGGTCGTACCCGCCGTTCTCCAGATAGGCCGCAATGCCCATTTGCGTGACACTGCAGGCCGAATGCGTGCTGAAGGTCTGCAAGCGCTGGATTTCCGACTGGTACTTGCCGGCAATCATCCAGCCGATGCGCACGCCGGGCGACAGGGTTTTGGAGAAGCTGGAGCAATAAATCACCCGATCCAGCCGGTCATAGGCCTTGAGCGATTTGGTGCGGCCCTGCTCGAACATCAGCTCGCCGTAAATATCGTCTTCGACGATCTGGATATCGAAATCCGAAGCCAGGCGCAGCAGTTGTTTCTGCCGCTCTTCAGGCATGGTGCCGCCCAAGGGATTGCTCAGGCGCGTGGTCAGCACCAGTGCCTTGATCGACCACTGGTTGGCCGCCAATTGCAAGGCTTCGAGGCTCATGCCGGTGGCCGGATCGCTGGGGATCTCGATGACTTTCAGCCCCAGCAGGTCGGCCAGTTGCAGCAAACCGTAATAGGTCGGCGACTCGGCGGCGATCAGATCGCCCGGCCGGGTCAATACACGCAGAGACATCTGCAACGCATCGACGCAGCCGTGGGTGATTACCACTTCCGACGGATCAACCACCACGCCGGCATCGCGCATGCGGATCGCCACTTGCCGACGCAACGGCTCGAAACCAGGGCTGAACATGTAGCTGAACGCCCGCGGACTATGGAAACGGGTGACTTTGGCCAGTTGCTGATGCAGTGCCCGCACCGGCAGATAATCGACACTCGGTACAGCCGCGCCCAACGGGAACACGCCTTCGCGGCGGGATTCGACCAGGACTTGCTGAATGATGCTGCTGCGGGTGACCAGGCCTGGGCGCTCGACCCGGGCGATGTCCGGGGTCGGTGCCGTCAGGGCGGGCGTCTGGTGCACGTAGTAACCGGATTGCGGCCGGGCACGGATCAGCCCTTGATCTTCAAGGTTGGCGTAGGCCTGCAACACCGTCGCATGGCTGACGTTGAGCTGCGAGCTCATCTTGCGCACTGAAGGCACGCGCTCTCCCGGCTGATAGACGCCGCGGCGGATGTCTTCGGCCAGTTGCTGAGCAATACGTTGATAGAGCAAGAGATTGGTCATGACGCAGCACTCGATTTCACGGGCATTTTATTCTTGTGTGAAACAATACCGGAACAGTTTAGAAGTGTACTGGGACAGTTAATACAATAGTCGACCATACAGTGCGGTGTCAGCAAAAACTGTACTGTTTTAACGACGCATTTGACGGGCGCAAAAAAACCCGGCGCTGCTGAGCAGGCCGGGTCGTAGGAGCTGTCGAGTGAAACGAGGCTGCGATCTTTCCAGGCCCACTTGAGTCCCAAGCGAAAGATCAAAAGATCGCAGGCTTCGCCAGCTCCTACAGGATTTCTGGCAGTCCTTAACGAGCCGCGCCGAGCTGGCCTTTTTCGTCGGAGAACACAATTTCCACCCGACGGTTCTGTGCACGACCGCGCTCGGAAGCGTTGGCGTCCACCGGGTACTCATCGCCGTACCCTTCAACCTGGATGCGTTTGTCGTCGATGCCCAGGTCCGTCAATACGTCAGCCACCGACTGCGCCCGGTCGCGGGACAGCTTGAGGTTTTCCTGTTTACCGCCAGTGCTGTCGGTGTAGCCCTCGATCCGCACCACACGCCTGGGGTTGAGCTGCAGGAACTGGACGATCTTCAACACCACGCGGTTCGCCGAGCTCTTCAGCTCCGCCTCACCGGTATCGAACAGCACATCACCCAGGGTCATCACCAGACCACGGTCAGTCTGGGTGGTCGCCAGCGCCACGATCTGCTCTTCGAGCCACTTGCCCTGTTGCTGCACGCTGAGCAACTTGGACTCACGCAGCGCCAATTGCAGGCGCTGACGCTCGAGTTCGAGCTTCGCTGCGCGCTCTTCGTTGAGCACTTGATTGGTGTGTTCCCGGGCGATTTCGCTGTAGCGCTGGCTCAGGTAGGCGTAATGCGCCACGTCCGAACCGCTGCCCCAGTAGCTGGACAGTCGATCGGCGCGGGCCAGGGACTCGCCGGCACGGATCACGTCCTTGGGCGCGATACGCAACACGTTGGAGTCTTCCTTGACCTTCTGGAAGTCGGCACCGGCCTGCTGCAACGCAGCTTCGCTGTGTTGACCGGCGCAGCCATAAAGGCTTGCGCAGCCGGCCAGGATCAAGCCGCCGAGTGCTTTGGTCTTCAGGTTCATTGGGCATCTCCCAGTTGCTTGCGCAGGCGGGTGATGCGGGTATTGAGCACGTTCAACTGCTCCTCGCTCTTGTGGGTCAGGACCCGGGCTTCGGCCAGGCGCGCGTCCAGCTCGGCCTGCTCGGCCCGCATGCGCGCATTCTTGAAGGACTGGTCGGCCATGTTGCCCTTGGCACGGTTGAACTTGTCCTGGGCCAGTTTCAGCTCCGGCACTTCCTCGGCGGTAGCGCCCACGGCCTTGGCTTGTTCGAGGGCCTGTTCGGTCAGGCGTATTTGTTCATTCGGCGCCGGATCGGCTGCACAACCCGCCAGAGCCAGAACGGCCAGGGCAGCGAAAAGAGGTCGAATACTCACTAAAAATCCCTACTGTTTTGGGGTACTGACAGGTTGTGGCTGCGGTTGTGAGCCTTGCGCTTTCCAACGCTCGATATTGCGCAGCAACGCAGCTTCCGTCAGTCCGGACGCGGGCAATTCTGTCATCTTTTTGGCCAGCTGTCCGCGCAACCAAGGATCGTTACAGGCGGAGTTATGGGAAACCGCGAGGTACAGGCCGGGTTTGTCGATGGGTTGTGGGTGGGCCATCAAGTCATTGGCCATCCCCAGCGTTTGCACCATGGCCATGCCCGAGTAGCGACCGGCGAGGACAAACTCCACCTCGCCCAGCAGCAATTTCTGAAAGGCCTGAGTCAGATTGGGTGTGCGCACGAGGGTCAATTGCTGCTCGGCGAAAGTGCCGAATGAAGGGCTCACTCGAGCCTTTTCCGACAACGCGCCGGGATGACCGTGGAGGTCCTGCGCTTCGTTGTAAACCAATAACGAGTCGTTGCGAGTCCAGACCAGATAATCGTTTTCCAGCAGCGCAGGATGGATGTAATCCAGATTTTCCAGCTCTGTGACCATCAACGGCGCATCGGCCAACATGTCCATGCGCCCGCTACGCACTTCATCCAGGGCCTGGGAGCGTTTACCGGCATAGAGCAGCTCGACCTTGATGCCCAACTCCCCCGCCACTTGTTGCAATAAATCAGCACTGGCGCCAATCAGGTGCTTAGGGTTTTGCGGGTCTTGCCACAGGTACGGCGGCGCGTCGGGACTGCCGGTCACGATCAGGCGCTCGCACTTGCCCGCGGCAAACGACAGCCCTGGCAATAGCGATAATCCCAGCAAGCCCCATACAAGGCGCAGATCCATGGCCAAACACTCCTCTCAATCCCGGATATGCCAACAAAAGCACAAAAAAAGCCCGACCAAAAGGCCGGGCTCTTTATAAGTCAAGCCGCCGGATTAGACCAGCTTCTCGAACTCAGGGATGGCTTCGAACAGGTCTGCCACCAGGCCGTAATCGGCCACCTGGAAGATCGGCGCTTCTTCGTCCTTGTTGATCGCCACGATCACCTTGGAGTCTTTCATGCCGGCCAGGTGCTGGATCGCGCCGGAGATACCGACGGCGATGTACAGCTGTGGCGCAACGATCTTGCCGGTCTGACCGACCTGCATGTCGTTGGGTACGAAACCTGCGTCAACCGCAGCGCGCGAAGCACCAACGGCGGCGCCCAGCTTGTCGGCCAGGGCGTACAGGTGTTTGAAGTTGTCACCGTTCTGCATGCCACGACCACCGGAAACGACGATCTTGGCAGCGGTCAGTTCCGGACGATCGGACTTGGCCAGTTCTTCGTTGACGAAGCTGGAAGTGCCGGCGTTGTGAATAGCGGCAACAGCTTCAACAGCGGCCGAACCACCTTCGGCAGCCACCGGGTCGAAACCGGTAGCCCGCACGGTGATCACTTTCACTGCAGCATTCGATTGCACAGTAGCGATGGCGTTACCGGCGTAGATCGGACGCTTGAAGGTATCGGCGCTTTCTACCGAGATGATCTCGGAGATCTGGTCAACGTCCAGCTGGGCGGCGACGCGCGGCAGGATGTTTTTGCCGTTGGAAGTGGCGGCAGCCAGGATGTGGCTGTAGCCCTTGCCCAACTCGGCTACCAGTGGAGCAACATTTTCCGGCAGCTGATGCGCGTAAGCAGCATTGTCAGCGTTCAGGACTTTGCTCACGCCAGCGATTTTCGCAGCGGCTTCAACCACGGCGCCAGCGCCCTGGCCTGCAACCAGAACGTGGATGTCGCCACCGATCTTGGCGGCAGCAGCAACGGTGTTCAGCGTGGCCGGGGCCAGCACTTTGTTGTCGTGTTCGGCGATTACCAAGATAGTCATGATTAGATTACCTTCGCTTCGTTTTTCAGTTTCTCGACCAGTTCAGCCACCGACTTGACCTTGATACCCGCGCTGCGTGCAGCTGGCGCTTCGACTTTCAGGGTCTTGTTGGTGGAGGCGGTGGAAACGCCCAAAGCGTCCGGAGTCAGCACTTCGAGAGGCTTCTTCTTGGCTTTCATGATGTTTGGCAGGGACGCGTAGCGCGGCTCGTTCAAACGCAGGTCGGTGGTGACGATGGCCGGCAGTTTCAGGGAAACCGTCTGCGCGCCGCCGTCGATTTCGCGGGTCACGGCAACTGTATCGCCGGACACTTCGACTTTCGACGCGAACGTGCCCTGACCGTAGCCGCTCAATGCCGCGAGCATCTGGCCAGTCTGGTTGTTGTCGCTGTCGATGGCTTGTTTACCGAGGATCACCAGCTGTGGCTGCTCCTTGTCGACCACGGCCTTGAGCAGCTTGGCCACGGCCAGGGAAGTCAGATCTTCAGCGGATTCGACGAGGATGGCGCGGTCGGCACCCAGAGCCAGCGCGGTGCGCAGTTGCTCTTGAGCGGTGGATGGGCCGATGGAGACGACGACGATTTCAGTCGCCACGCCTTTCTCTTTCAGACGTACGGCTTCTTCCACTGCGATTTCGCAGAACGGGTTCATCGACATCTTGACGTTGGCGAGGTCGACGCCGGAATTGTCCGCCTTGACGCGAACCTTGACGTTGTAATCCACAACGCGTTTGACAGCTACAAGAACCTTCATGGATTCCTCGTTACTCTCCGGTGAAAAGAAAGTCGCCTAGGCGAACCTGGCGGTTGATGCTCATCGGCGCAAGGGCACCTCTAAAAACGCTGGCAGATGTATCGGGTGAACCTTGCTCACGAGGCTGATGACCGTTCGTCAGTGGTGACCGACAAGTCATTCATTACCGTGGCGTGTAAACTGCGCGCGATACCTGCGCGGCGCTTCACCTTGTACTGCCATCGCCCTGTCTTTAGAGGTGCTCTTGAAACCTGTATTCAGCCTACGGCGAGCGCAAAACCGCCCGTATCTTGACCGGAACACCTATTCCGGTCAATACGGCAAAATGGCCAGTCATAAGCCGCGTGACTTTGATTTATCTGGCTTTGAGCCGATTCAAACAAACGTTTGTATTGGACGCTAAGAGTGGTGTAGATATAATGCGCCACCCAAAGAGAAAGGTGGTTCATCGATTGTCCTCTGTGCCGCACTATGGGGAATTCATGAATGCGACACCCAACCTCCAATTAGAAAAAAAACTGTTGAGCCTTGAGTAGGAGATAGCCTGTGGAACGCGAATACATGGAATTCGACGTGGTCATCGTCGGTGCCGGCCCCGCTGGCCTGTCCGCCGCCTGCCGTTTGAAGCAGAAGGCCGCCGAAGCCGGTAAGGAAATCAGCGTCTGCGTGGTCGAAAAAGGCTCCGAAGTCGGCGCTCATATCCTGTCCGGTGCCGTGTTCGAACCACGGGCCCTGAATGAACTGTTCCCGGACTGGAAAGAGCTCGGCGCGCCGCTGAACACGCCAGTCACCCGCGATGACATCTTCGTTCTGAAAAACGCTGACAGCGCGCAGAAGATTCCAGACCTCTTTGTGCCCAAGACCATGCACAACGAAGGTAACTACATCATCTCCCTGGGCAACCTGTGCCGCTGGCTGGCCCAGCAGGCCGAGAACCTGGGCGTGGAAATCTACCCGGGCTTCGCCGCTCAGGAAGCGCTGTTCGACGAGAACGGCGTGGTTCGCGGGATCATCACCGGCGATCTGGGCGTTGACCGCGAAGGCAATCCGAAGGAAGGCCTGTACACCCCAGGCATGGAACTGCGCGCCAAGTACACGCTGTTCGCCGAAGGTTGCCGCGGCCACATCGGCAAGCAGCTGATCAAGCGTTTCAACCTCGACAGCGAAGCCGATGCCCAGCATTACGGCATCGGCCTGAAAGAAATCTGGGAAATCGACCCGGCCAAACACCAGCCAGGCCTGGTGGTCCACACCGCCGGCTGGCCGCTGGACATCATGGGCACCGAGAACACCGGTGGCTCGTTCCTCTATCACCTGGAAAACAACCAGGTGGTGGTCGGTCTGATCGTCGATCTTTCCTACAGCAACACCTTCCTGTCGCCGTTCGACGAGTTCCAGCGCCTCAAGCATCACCCGGTGCTCAAGCAATACCTGGAAGGCGGCAAGCGCGTCAGCTACGGCGCTCGCGCCATCTGCAAAGGCGGCCTGAACTCGCTGCCGAAAATGGTCTTCAAGGGCGGCGCTCTGATCGGTTGCGACCTCGGCACCCTGAACTTCGCCAAGATCAAGGGCAGCCACACGGCGATGAAGTCCGGCATGCTCGCCGCTGACGCCGTGGCCGATGCGCTGTTCGCTGATCTGGACGGCACGCAAGAGCTGACTACTTACGTCGACGCCTTCAAGAAGAGCTGGCTCTACGACGAACTGTTCGCCAGCCGCAACTTCGGCCCGGCGATCCACAAGTTCGGCGCCATTGTCGGCGGTGGTTTCAACTGGATCGACCAGAACATCTTCGGCGGCAAACTGCCGTTCACTTTGCACGACACCAAGCCGGATTATGCGTGCCTGAAACTGGCGGCCGACTGCAAGAAGATCGACTACCCGAAACCGGACGGCAAGCTCAGCTTCGACAAGCTCAGCTCGGTGTTCATCTCCGGTACCAACCACGAAGAAGAGCAGCCGTGCCACCTGAAGCTGGCCGACGCGAGCATCCCGATCAGCAAGAACCTGCCGCTGTACGATGAACCTGCCCAACGTTACTGCCCGGCCGGCGTGTACGAAGTGGTCACCCAGGAAGACGGCGAGAAGCGCTTCCAGATCAACGCCCAGAACTGTGTTCACTGCAAGACCTGCGACATCAAGGACCCTGCACAGAACATCACCTGGGTGGCACCGGAAGGCGCCGGCGGCCCGACTTACCCGAACATGTAAGTCGATCGCTTGAACAACAAGGCTCCCTGAACGGGGGCCTTTTTGTTGCCCGCAATTCAAACGTCACCACAAGAACCTGTGGATCAGGCAGCGCGCTCATCCCCCGGATTACGCTCGAAGTAGCGCTTGTACTCACGGCTGAACTGCGACGTGCTCTGATACCCCACCCGATGCGCCACCTGGGCCACGCCCAATCCTTCGCCCTGCAGCAAGCGCTGGGCCTTGAGCAAGCGCAAACGCTTCAGATACTGCACTGGCGACAACAAAGTGCAGCGTTTGAAATGCTCATGAAACGTCGACGCGCTCATGTTCGCGCAACTGGCCAGGGCGTCGACGTTCAGCGGCTCGGTGTAATGGGCATGCAGATGGCTCAGGGAGGCCGCGATCCGGGCGAACTGCCCCTGTTGCTCCACCAGCGCCCGCAATACATCGGCTTGCGGCCCACGCAAGGCGACGAACAACAACTCACGCAATCGCGCCTGTCCCATAACCTGGCTCTCCAGCGGGTCGTGCAGACAGCGCAACAGCCGTTCAACACAACCACGCATCGCATCATCGAGCACCGCCGAAGTCATGGACTCTGGCGTCTGCGCCGCGATACAGCGCCCCGACGCCAGCCCCATGGCCAGCACCAACTCACCGAGCAACACCCGGTCAATGGCGATGGAAATGCCCAGCATCGGGCCATCGGGCGCGGAAAACGTCTCGCACTCGAACGGCACCGGCAGCGCTTGAATCAAATAATGCCCGGCGCCGTACTCCAGAGTACGCGACCCCAGATACGCCAACTTGCTGCCCTGGGCGATGATGACCAGGCTTGGCTCGTAGATTTGCGGGCCACGGGCCAAATCACAACTGGCCCGCAAAATCTGCACGCCCGGCAACGCGGTAGGCGTGAAACCATCGCGGGTGGTCAGCGGCTGGATCAGCGAAAC
This sequence comes from Pseudomonas sp. Pseusp18, assembly GCF_059506005.1. Classification (NCBI taxonomy): domain Bacteria; kingdom Pseudomonadati; phylum Pseudomonadota; class Gammaproteobacteria; order Pseudomonadales; family Pseudomonadaceae; genus Pseudomonas; species Pseudomonas sp. Pseusp18. The sequence goes on along the minus strand of NZ_CP169240.1, from coordinate 1,594,018 downwards.
CAGCGTGGCATTGGCATCGAGATGACGGGTCAACAACATGGAGAGCTCTTCACAAAAAAGTCGCGAAAAAAGGGATGAAAACATCATCGCAGGTCTGAACGCCAATGCGGCCAATCAACGGCGCATACCGGAGGATTAGGCATGACACCCGGAGGAATCGCCATGGCCGGTCACCCGTGCGGTGCCCAGAATGGCTCGCCTCACCTGTCACTGCTTTTGCGAGGTTCACTATGTACACCGCCATCGGATACGCCGCTCAGTCGCCCACCACTCCCCTCGCCCCGATGAAATTCGAACGCCGCAGTCAACGGCCCGACGACGTCGCAATCGAGATTCTCTACTGCGGCGTCTGCCATTCCGACATCCACCAGGCGCGCAACGAGTGGGGCATTGCGGTTTACCCGCTGATGCCCGGCCATGAGATCGTCGGCAAAGTGACCGCCGTCGGCGCGAACGTTACTAAACACAAAGTCGGCGATCTGGTCGGCGTCGGTTGCATGGTCGACTCGTGCCGCCATTGCGAAGCCTGCCAGGCCGATCTGGAGCAATACTGCCTCGAAGGCCCGACCATGACGTACGCCACCCCGGACCGGGTCGATGGCAGCAACACGATGGGCGGTTACTCCGACAGCATCGTGGTCAGCGAGCACTTTGTCGTGCGCATCCCCGAGAAGCTCGACCTGGCCAGCGCCGCGCCGATTCTATGTGCCGGCATCACCACCTACTCGCCGCTCAAGCACTACGGCGTGAAGGCCGGTGACAAGGTCGGGATTCTTGGCATGGGCGGTCTCGGTCACATGGGGATCAAGTTCGCCAAGGCGATGGGCGCTGAGGTGACCTTGTTCACCCGCTCGGCGAGCAAAGCTGAAGAAGGTCGTCGCCAAGGTGCGGACCACGTGATCGTGTCCACCGATGCCGAACAGATGAAGGCCGCCGCCGGACAATTCGACTTCCTGCTGGACACCATTCCGGTGCAACACGACCTCAACCCCTACCTCGATACCCTGCGTTTCGACGGCGTGCACATTCTGGTGGGCTTGATCGAGCCGATCGATCCGCCGGTGCATGCTGCCAAACTGGTATTGGGTCGTCGCATACTGGCCGGCTCACTGATCGGCGGCATCGCCGAAACCCAGGAAGTACTGGACTTCTGCGCCGAGCACGGCATCTCCTGCGACATCGAAATGCTCGACATCCGTCAGATCAACGAGGCTTACACCCGCATGATCGCCGGTGACGTGAAATACCGCTTCGTGATCGACATGGCGACGCTGAAACTCTAAACCTTCAGGCCCAATTCCGCCGACAGCCGGGCTGTGACCCCTTTGATCAGGGGAATCAGCTCGGCCATTTTTTCCAGTGGCATGTACGGCACGGTGCTGGCGATGCTGATGCCGGCGACAATGCGCTTGCTGGCATCGCGGATCGGCGCCGCCACGCAGCGAATCGACGGTTCGTTGTCCTCCAGGTCGAAGGCGTAGCCGCCGGCCACGTACTCGATCATGCGCTGCTGAAACTGTTCCCAGGATTGCTCCGGGTGCTGCGGCCAGAACTGATTTTTCCCACCCACCGGCAAGCTGATTTCATACAGCCGTTGCCATTCTTCCTGCGAGTCATCAAGCATCAGCGCCTTACCGATCCCGGTACGCGCCAACGGCATGCGATGGCCGACCCGCGAACGCATTTCCGGGCCATTGCGCCCCGGATTCTTGAGCAGGTACAGCACCTCGTCGCCTTCACGAATCGCCAGGTGAATGGTGTCGCCGGTCAACGCCGACAACTCATCCAGATACGGCCCGGCCAACGTCACCAGCGGCAGCTCTTCGCGCGCCTGAAAACCCAGCTCGATCAGTTTCGGCCCCAACAGATAGCCGACCTGCGGCACTACCCGCAGATAACGCTCGTCCACCAGGCAACTGGCCAGACGATGGGTGGTGCTGCGCGTCGTGCCGATCAGTCGGGCGATTTCCTTGAGATCGCGGGCGCCACTGGCCACCGCCTGCACCACACCCAGGCCACGAAGCAGTGTCTGGGTGCCGGTCGGCGCGGCGTCCTTGGCGATTTTTGGGGCGTCTTCCTGCATATCCAGCCTTTACCGTTGAGCGAGGGAACGGGCGGCATTATGGTCGCCGGACAGCTGCGACTACAACTTGATACGCTCGACCTTGCCCACCAGCAACACGTAGGACAACGCACCCAGCAACGCCAGAACAGAGATATAGGTGATCGCCGGGGCAAACGAATCACCGGAGGCAAGGAAACCGATGACGATCGGCGTGGTAATCGCCGCCAGGTTGCCGATGAAATTGAACACCCCACCGGTCAGTCCGAGCAAGCGCGCCGGGGCCAGGGTCGACACCAGCGACCAGGTGATCGAGGCCAGACCGTTACCGAAGAAGGCCAGCGCGAGAAAGGCGATCACCAGCGGCGTCGACTCGACGAAGTTGGCGCCGATGATCGAGGTGGAAATCAGCAGTCCGCCAATGATCGGTAACTTGCGAGCAAAGCCTACGGTGTAGCCGCGACGGATCAAAAAGTCCGAGAAGAACCCCGAACACAGCACGCCGACAAACGCTGCGAGAAACGGCAGTGACGCCAGCAAGCCAGACTTGATGAAGTCCATGCCGCGATATTTCACCAGGTAAGTCGGGAACCATGTCAGGAAGAACCATAAAGTCGAATTGAGGCAGAACTGGCCGAGGTAAATGCCCCACAACTTGCGCTTGCTCAGGACAACTCCGAGGTCGATCCAGCTGAATTTCGCCTTGGCCCTGGCGGCTTCGGCCTGAATATCCACCAACCCGCCGCCCTCGCGGATCAGCTCGATTTCCGCGTCATTGGCGCCCTTGAAATCCCGTGGTTCGCGATACACCGCGTACCAGATCACTGCCCAAAGGATGCCCACCACACCGGTGCTGACAAACACCATGTGCCAGCCATATTGGTGTTGCAGCCAGGCAAGCACCGGCGTCAGGAACGCCAGGCCGACGAACTGCCCGGAGGTGTAGAAACCGATGGCCGTGGCGCGTTCGCGCTCGGGGAACCAGGTTGTCACCACGCGGCTGTTGATCGGGTACGCCGGCGCTTCCAGGGCACCGACCGCCATGCGCAAAACGAACAATGCAATGAAACTGGCGGCGAAGCCGAGCATCACCGTGGCCAGCGACCACAGCAGTAATGCGACGCTATAGAGAATGCGCGGCGGCACCCGGTCCACCAGCCAGCCACCTGGGATCTGCATGGCGGCGTAGGTCCAGCCAAACGCGGAAAAAATCAACCCGACGTGGATCGGATCGATGCCTAGGTCGCTGGTCAGCGCCGGGGCGGCAATCGACAGGTTGCTGCGGTCCAGGTAGTTGATCACCACCGTGATGAACAACAGGACCATGATGAAAAAGCGCTTGCGACTGGGCGTCACCAACGACGCCTGCCCGGTGAGGATTTGCGGTTGCATGGGGGTGCCTCTTCTTATGTTTATTGAGGTCATGGTGTTTGATCGCTCCTACGCCCTGCGTGGGAACGATCACCGCGTGAGTATCACCACTCGGCAAAACTGCCATCGGCATGGCGCCAGATCGGATTGCGCCAGCGGTGGCCGACGGCGGCGCGTTCGATCACGTATTCCTCGTTGATCTCGATGCCCAGGCCCGGCCCATTGGGGATCTTCACGAAGCCTTTGTCGTAGTCGAACACCCGCGGGTCTTTCACGTAATCGAGCAGGTCATTGCTCTCGTTGTAATGGATGCCCAGGCTCTGTTCCTGAATGAACGCGTTGTAGCAAACCGCGTCCAGTTGCAGGCACGCCGCCAGGGCAATCGGCCCCAATGGGCAATGCAGCGCCAGCGCCACGTCGTAGGCTTCGGCCATGTTGGCGATCTTGCGGGTTTCGGTGATACCGCCCGCGTGGGACGCATCGGGCTGGATGATGTCGACGTAACCTTCGCTGAGCACACGCTTGAAATCCCAGCGCGAGAACAACCGCTCGCCAAGGGCAATCGGCGTGCTGGTCAGCGGCGCCAGTTCTTTCAGCGCTTCGTAGTTCTCACTGAGCACCGGCTCTTCGATGAACATCAGTTTGTACGGGTCGAGTTCCTTCATCAGCACCTTGGCCATCGGCTTGTGCACCCGACCATGGAAGTCCACACCGATGCCGACATTCGGGCCGACCGCATCGCGCACGGCGGCAACGTTGGCCAGCGCCTGGTCGACTTTCTCGAAGGAATCGAGGAATTGCAGCTCTTCGGTGCCGTTCATTTTCACCGCGGTGAAACCACGGCTGACCGCTTCTTTCGCGGCGCGAGCAGTGTCCGCCGGGCGATCACCACCGATCCACGAATAAACCCGGATCTTGTCCCGCACCTGGCCGCCCAGCAAATCGCTGACCGACACCCCCAGTGCCTTGCCCTTGATGTCCCACAACGCCTGGTCGATACCGGCCAGCGCGCTCATGTGGATCGCCCCGCCCCGGTAGAAGCCGCCACGGTAGAGCACGGTCCAGATGTCTTCGATGTTGCGTGGATCTTTACCGATCAGGTAGTCGGACAACTCCTCGACCGCAGCAGCGACGGTGTGCGCGCGGCCTTCGACCACGGGCTCGCCCCAACCGGTCACGCCCTCGTCGGTCTCGACCTTGAGGAAGCACCAGCGCGGCGGAACGATGAAGGTGGTGAGTTTGGTGATTTTCATCTCTATTGTCTCTCTTGTAGATGCAGCGCTCACAGCGCCAGAAAGTCTTAACGCAGAGCGTTCCATGCAGCGACATATGCCTTGGCGCGCACCGCTACTTCGTCAGCCGTCATGCCCGGTTTGAACAACCCGGAGCCGAGACCGAAACCTTTGACGCCGGCCTCGACAAACACCTGCATGTTGTCTGGCGTAATCCCGCCCACCGGCACCAGCACCGTCCCCGCCGGCAACACCGCCAGCCAGGCTTTCACTACGGCTGGGCCCATCTGCTCGGCCGGGAACATCTTCAGCACATCCGCCCCTTCGGCCAGGGCTGCAAAGGCTTCGGTCGGCGTCGCCACGCCCGGCGACAGGAACAGCCCTGCTGCCTTCGCCGCGCGCAACACCTTGGCATCGCTGTGGGGCATGACGATCACCTGCCCGCCCGCCGCTTTCACTTGCTCGACCTGTTCCGGCGTCAGCACCGTGCCCGCGCCGATCAGGCAATCGGCGGGTAATGTGCTGCGCAGGATGCGGATACTTTCGTACGGCTCGGGGGAATTAAGCGGCACTTCGATGACGCGAAATCCGGCTGAATACAGGACTTCGCCGACCGCTGCCGCCTCTTGCGGACGCAGGCCACGCAAGATCGCGATCAGACCGTTTTGTGCCAATGCTTGCTTGAGCATGTCAGACCTCCAGTCAGGTTTAACGGGATGGGTTTGCAGTGACCAGTCCGGCGGCGACCGCCAACTGCCACAAGCCGCGTTCGGTGGCCTGCTCGGCCAGGGTCACCCGGGCAAAACCGCAGGCGTCGAGCGCCCGGCTGTAGCGAGCACAGAGTTGGGCGTTGCCGATAAGGATGATCGAGGGCAGGTGCACGCTGTTGCGTCGACGCCGCTGAACATTGGCCAGGGCCGACAGTTCATGGCCGATCAGCAGGCCGGACAGATAGTCCGGCTGAGCGCTGGCGCTCAGCTCGCCGGTCAGCCCCAGACTGCGGGCACTGAACAATGTCGACAGCGGCCCGATCTCGCCATCCGCCGACAGCGCCACTTGCACGCCACGGTCAAACGCCTCGCCATCAAAAGACCCGCCGCGCTGCTGAGTGCGCCCCAGAATGCTGTGTTCGCTGAGCACGGCGAAGACTTCGCCGGTCATGAAGGTATCGAAATGCACGATGCAGCCGTCGGCCACTTGCACCCATTTCGAATGACTGCCCGGCAGGCCGATCAACAGATCCCTACCCGCCTCGCCCGGCAGATTCTGCAATACGCCGAGGACCTGGGTTTCCTCGCCACGCATGACGTTGGGCAAGTGCGAACGCTGAATCACACCCGGCACGATGTGCACATCGACACCGCGAAGACTGCGAACGGTTTGTAGGGAAGTTCCGAGATTGGCGACGTTCGCCGGCGTGTCGCAGTAAGCCGCTTCGCACCAGCCCTGAGCACTGCCAACCATGCCACAGGCAATCACCGGCACATCGGGCTGCACGTCGAGCCAGTCACCGCAAGCCTCATCGAAGGCCAGTTCAAAGCCGTCGGCGCATGCCTGACCGGCGATGGTTCGCGGCGTCCTGGGCAGCTGCATGATCCCGGACGACAGCGCACGCTGTTCCAGCACCTGGCCACCGAAGCCGAGTTTGTAAGCACGTAATGAGGTTGTCCCCCAATCGAGCGCGATCAATTGCGCCAGCATCGCTTCACCTGTTTTGTTTTTTGGACAGTGAGTGAACTGGACTATAAACCTGGACGTAGAAAAATCTCAATATATAAATATCAATCCCATATTATGGGATTTACAAATATAACTAGATTTTCTTCGCCAAAGCTCTGCAACGCAGTCTCACCCACCGCGTGGGTGAGACCGCCGAGATTGCGGATTTCAATCAGGGGTATACGTACTGGAAATCGGCCTTCGATGAGGGAAAGGCCGGGGTTTTCAAGATCACCGTGAGGCAGGCACTTGATGGTTTGATGAGCGGTAACTGGGAAGCGAGTGTGCAATAAGGCTGCTTGCTTTCTGACAAGAAGCCTAACCGTTCGCTATTACTCTTTAGCAGCTGCCTTCAACAGATCTGCTGTCGGCACGCGCATAACATTTGAGAAGTATGTTTTGTAACGAGTGGTATGAACTCTGAACGTGCACAACATGAACTCACGCTTATCGAGAATCTCACGCAGTGCTTGACCGGTGAGAATAGTCTCTTTCCCTTGCAGTTCCTCAGCCTCGCGGAAGAGGATCATTGAAATATAATGCTCACCTGAAGAGTCTTTCACAAATTCGACAGTCCCTCTTCCAGAGCGTTTTATGTAATGCCCGACGGAAAAGTCAAGATCATCTTCCAGCGCACATACCAATCCCTCACCGATCTTGGACTTGAACAAACCCAAAAGCTCTGTATCACTGGTAAACCTTATCTGATAGGAATTACCACTCGGTGAAGTTTCCACCTTCTCGTAATGAAGCGTCGCGATGGGTCTTCCGTGATTTGAAGAGCACGAAGCACACAACGCCATAAAAAGACAAAAAACAAAATTGCGCATAGTTATTTCTCTTTAAAGTAGCTGAGTATGGACTCCGCCAACAACTGGCGAGCAGACTTTCCACCGTCTAACGGCTTCGCGAACATAATGTTCGCATCTGCATGATTGACATCCACCCTGCCACTTACATTCGGACCCGACGTAATCTCCCATTGCTCACCGAAGTCCGCAACAAAGTCAGACACGTTCCGGTCTTTTACTTTTGCAGCTCGGACATTGATCCAGAATTCTGCTTTGGGTTTAGGAGTCAACCTGTAAATATTGGAAATGCCGTAGACAATTTTCCCTTCGCCCACCGGGTCCAGAGTAATCAACATCCTTATTTTGTACCCCTTATCCGTCAACACACTGGAGAGGTGTGCACCGTTCCAGCCACCCAGACTGTGTCCAACAATATAAACCGCTGTGGAGGTGTCAGGAATTTCACTCAGAACATTTTTTGCCAAATCTTCATCAGTTATAAATTTATTGTAGGCCATTGCCCGTACAGGGCACCGACAGAGATAGTTCAGAGCATCAGCATCCGCCAACACGTCGTCACGAACATAACTGACGTTCCAGTTAGGACCACTCAAGTAGTAACTTTCCTGATCCCCAGCCCCACCGATAAAAAAGATAAATATTTTCTTTACCGTAATGGCAACCTGCTTCACCGAAGTGTCTTTTGGGTCTGTCAGTGGATGATCGCAAACCTGTCTTTTCGGCAACGCTTCCTTCACTGCCGCGTTTTCACCTGGCATCCCCAATTACTCCACAAACAATTTAATGGTTTCAGCCAAATGCGAACTGACAGTATGGGTAAACCCGGACGCATCCGTGATGCCATGCTCTTCGCTGCCGTCCCCACGCTGAATGGTGTAGGGGTGATAGGGAACCGGCTCTCCAGTTGCCTCATTGACCACTTGCAACCTGTCCGTGAAATGCACCGGCATCGGCAACAACCCACTGAACGTGGCGCCTCCCCCGCTTTGCCCAATAATGACGGTGCCGGAGCCGCCAACCACCACGTTGCCATGCCCGCCCGTACTATCGAGCGTTGCAGCGTTGAGGCCATTGATAAATACCGTGCTGGAGACCGCGCCGGTGATCGGGCTGCCGCAGGCGGATTTATCGGTCATTCGGGCAGCGCCGAGGCCGTCGAAGAACACGTCCGGGGAGCCGGACACGATCGGGTTGGTGCCATGGCCCGGCAACGGGCACGCGGTCGGGTCGGTGACGCGCGCAGCGGGTTTTCCACTCAAGTCAAAGCTCCTTGCTTCTGAGGTTCAGGGTGAGGCTGATAGACATCAATGTCGGCCGCGGCGAAGCGCCAGCGGTTATCGACCGGGTCGAATAGCGCGTGACAATCGTCATGGCTGTCGGGAGATGAAACGTTGTGAAGGGTTTGCCAGGCCTCGGCGACTTGCCATTCCATATCCGCATCCGAGACGCTGTCGAAGTCATTGAGCCAAGCGTTGTAGTCGCGCAAGCCGATCCGGTTATAGGACGTTTGCAGCAGGCTGGTCATCTGCGGGCCGAAGTCGATGTAATGCTCTGCGGTCCATTGACCGACGTCGGAATAGACATACCAGCCCATGGGCAACAATGTGCCATCGTTCAATAACGATTGATCCGCCAGGACAACGAAGCCACAGCAGACGTGCAGCGTCAGCCAGCCCTGATGATCCTGGATCAACTGATTTGGATCGAATGTGCGAAGCGGGACAACGCGGTACTCCTCAAGACCGCGACTGCGCGCCATCAACTCGGCATCCAGACGCGAGACGAACGCCCGGATCGCCTTACCGCCCGTGCGATTGAGGGTGCAAAGGATGTCCACCGGCTGGCGATGGCGGTCGTCCGTGGAGCCGAGTTTTTTCACCAGGCCATACAAACGCATCGTCGCCCGAAGTCCGCTCATCGCCAGTCACTCATTGACGCGGCGAAGGCTCCACGGGCGTGGAGAAAGGGTGCCAAAGGCATTGCAAGTGTCGTCCGTGAGCGCGCAAAAGGCGCACAGAATGCCGGACTAGGGCGGTGCGGACAACCGATCCGTGTCAGATTGCCATCAATCGATCAGCCGCCCTCGGCAAACTCGCGTAACACCGACCCATCCATCCGGTAGCGCACCCACTCTTCCTGCGGTTGTGCGCCGAGGGATTTGTAGAATTCAATCGCCGGTTTATTCCAGTCCAGCACGCTCCATTCGAAACGGCCGCAGTCGTTGGCACAGGCGATTTTTGCCAGGTGGCGCAGCAAGGTTTTACCGGCGCCGCCGCCCCGTTGTTCAGGGGTGATGTAGAGGTCTTCGAGGTACAGGCAATTACTGCCCAGCCAGGTGGAATAGCTGAAGAAGAACACCGCGAAGCCGATCGGCAGGCCATCGCGCAGGCAGATCAGGCCATGGGCGGTGGCGCCTTCGCTGAACAGGCTGCGCTCGATGTCGGCGACGCTGGCGATGACTTCGTGGCGGGCACGTTCGAAGTCGGCCAGTTCAGTGATGAACGCGAGGATTTGCGGAGCATCGCTGGGGGTTGCCGGGCGGATTTCGATCGTCATGGACGTGCCTTGTCAAAAGTTGAAAACGCCATACTAAGTCCGCGCGCGGCGCTCGTCACATTTGAAATGATGGAGGGGGCCTTTGTGGCTAATGTCGATTCGCTAAGTAATCTCAGCCGTAACACACTCTCCGTAGCAGCTGCCGAGCCTGCGAGGCTGCGTTCGGCTGCAAAGCAGTCGTCAAACCAGAACTTGCGGTGCGTCAGGCAGACCGCGTCAGCCGGATTCACGACTGCTGCGCAGCCGAACGCAGCCTCGCAGGCTCGGCAGCTGCTACGGATTGCATTTACGGTTTAACTTACTGGCATTGGAGCAAGCTCCCTCGCCACAAAAGCGTTTTCATACTTAGGACATTTATGAGCACCGCTGCTTTCGCACCTCTGCAGAGTCTGGCTTCTGAACTGCTGCCCCATGCGCTGGAACCTGGCGAGGATGGCGCCCACGATTTGTCGCACTTGCAACGGGTATGGCACAACGTGCGCACGCTTCATGCTGAAGAAAGCGGTGATCTTGAAGTGCTGCTGGCCGCCGTGCTGTTGCACGATTGCGTGGCGGTGGAGAAGAACTCGCCGCTGCGTTCCCAGGCGTCACGGCTGGCGGCGCAGAAAGCGTCGACAGTGCTGACAGCCATGGATTGGCCTGACGCAAAAATCACCGCGGTCGTCCATGCCATTGAGGCCCATAGCTTCAGCGCCAACATCACACCCACGACCCTCGAAGCCCGAATCATCCAGGACGCCGACCGCCTCGACTCCCTTGGCATGCTCGGCGTGGCGCGTACTTTCTACATTGCCGGGAGCATGGGCAGCGCGCTGTACGACCCTGTGGACCCGGAGGCAAACGAGCGGGACTACGATGACAAACGCTTTTGCCTCGATCATTTCCAGACCAAATTGCTGCACCTGGCGGACGGCTTCCAAACGACCACCGGCCAGCGTCTGGCACAGGTTCGCCATCAACGCTTGAAGGGATTCATGGAGCTGTTCAAGGAAGAAATCGGCGTCGGCTGAGGAGCCAGAGCCACACCGCTCGTCGTTCATCAGGCACCAATCCCGGTCGGGGACGGACCAATATCGAGTAAGGGCTCGCCAATGCGAGCGAGGAGCAACACTCGTCCATCCCAACCAAGAGGTCACCATGAACGTCGATAAAAACCTGGAAAAAGAAGTCCTGACCCGCCTGCTGCATGCCCATCCAAGTGGCTTGGGCAAGGAGGTTCTGGACAATTACCGGGGGGAGAAAGTCGTGGCCAGCACCCTTGCGACGCTGCAGGAGCGTGGGCTGATCCAGCACGGTCATGTGATCTGCAACGAAGCCGGCGAGCACTCGCTGAACCTGCCGATCAAACTCAGCGCCGCTGGGGTTGAGGCGGCGCGCAAACTGGATAACTAACCGAGCAGGAGCTGGCGAAGCCTGCGCCAGCTCCTATCGCCAGGAGAAATCCCATGCCTCGTGGAAGCAAAGACAAATACACCGCCGAGCAGAAACGCAAGGCCGAACACATCGAAGAAAGCTACGAACGCAAAGGCGTGTCGAAAGATGAAGCCGAGGCCCGCGCCTGGGCGACGGTAAACAAGCAGTCGGGTGGCGGTGAGCGCGCCGGCGGCTCGGGACGCAAGAAACCGGCCGCTGCCAAGTCTGCCGATCGCAAGGAATCAGCCCGCCGTGCAGTCGCCACCCGTGAGGGCAAACCGCGCAACAGCAAGGCGTCACGCGATACCCAGACGGTGGACAGCCTGATGAGGGAAGCCCGGGCGAAGAAGATTCCGGGGCGCTCGAGCATGCGCAAGCAAGAGTTGATCGAGGCGTTGCGCAAGGCGGGTTGAAAGTCAGGATTAAGGGTGAATTTGAGGGCCGATGGCGGCTGATCAGGCGCTGAAAGTTTCGCGGATCAACGCGTCCACCTCCACCGCCCCCGGCGAAGTCGCCGGCCCCCAACGAGTGACCGCCAACGCCGCTGCCGCGTTCGCCCGCCGTGCCGCTTCAGCCGCCGACAAGCCCTGCGCCAACCCGGCCACAAACACCCCGGCATGGGCATCCCCCGCACCGTTGCTGTCGACGGCCGAGACCTTGAATCCCGGCACCTGCTGACGGTCGCCATGCTGGCTGATCCAGCAACCCTGCGGCCCATCGCGAACCACCATCAGGGCGTCCGTCGGCAACTGATCCGCCAAAATATTCAACGCCTCGGCAGTGTCCGACGCCCCGGTAAACCGAAGCGCCTCGACACGGTTGCTGGTCCACAGATCGATGCGCGGCAGCAAGGCCTTCATCAGCGGTGCGTCCGGCGAATCCACCAACGGTCCCGGATCGAATACCACTTTGATCCCGTCCGGCAACTCCAGCACCCAATCCACCAGCACCTGAGCCTTGCCGGCATGCAGCAGGCTGTAGCCGCTGACATAGACAAAGTCGCCCGCCTCGGCCGGCACACTCGCCAGGTCTTCGGCGGTCAATTCGCCTTCGGCACCGATGTAGGAAATGAACGTGCGTTCGGCCGAGGCTTCAGTCAGTGCGACACACAACCCGGTGTCGCGCTCAGCACGGTGAGCGATGCCGATCCGAATGCCTTCTGCCGTCATCGCCTCCCGGGCCAGATCACCAAAACGGCCATTGCCATGGCGCCCGAGGTAGACCACCGACAAGCCGTTCCGTCGGGCCGCGGCCATCACATTGAAACCGCCGCCAGCCTCGAAACGGGCGGATTGCGCCAGCGCGTCACCGCCCGAATGAGGCAATTTGTCCACGGCCATGACCAGGTCGATGATGACCTGGCCGGTGTGCAGCAGCCTAGACATGCGCAGGCTCGAGCAACGCGGTACGACGGTCCTTGGCGCCGCCGAGCACCCAGTAAATCCCGCCAGCCACCACGAACGTCACGATCCAGCCCAAGCCGTTGTGGCCCAGCCATGAGTCGGACAGGAAGCCCCGGAACCAGACATCTTGTTCAGTGGTGCCAATGGTGGTGAAGCTGAAACCCAACACAATCGCCACCGCCCACGCACCGAATGCACGCCACTCGACGCCGCCGCGATACCAGTAGGCGCTGCTCGGGCTGACGTCCAGCAGGTCCTTGGGGCTGTAGTAATGACGATGGATCAGGTCGACCACGAAGATCCCGACCCACGCCGTGATGGGCACCGCCAGCAAGGAAATGAAGGTAATGAACGGACCGTAGAAGCTCTCGGCGATCAGCATGAAATAGATCGAGCCGGCGAAGATCGCCACGATATCGACCACCACCGCGTACACGCGCTTGACCTTCAGGCCGAGGGTCAAGGTGGTCAGCCCGGCGGAGTACACCGACAGGTTGTTCGACAGCAGTAGCCCGCCGAACGCGGTGATCAGGTACGGCACCGCCATCCAGCTCGGCAGCATGTCGCGGATCGCGACAATCGGGTCAGTGGCCGAGGCCAGATCGTTGTTACCCACCGACAGCAGACCGCCAAGGGTGATCAGCAGCACCAGCGGAATCCCCGCACCGAACGCCGCCGACGCCACCAGGCGCACCGCTTTGACGCTGCGGTGCTGGTAGCGCGACATGTCTGCGCCGGCGTTGGCCCAGCCGATCCCGGTGCCGGCGGCCATGGTGCCGATGCCGATGATCATCGCGCTCAGCGGTGCTGGCGTGGCATTGAATACGGCGCTCCAATCGATGGTCGCGCAGAGGAAACCGCCGACCAGGATGTTCAGCGCACCGAACACATAGGTTGCCCATTTCTGGATCACCAGCAATGTGGCGTGGCCGAGGCCGGACACCGACAACGTCAGCAGCACGAAAATCGCGATGAACACCAGGGTCAGCAGCGGCGCGCTTTTGGCTTCCACCGGCGAGCCGAACAGTATCGAGCACAGCGACAGCAAGACGAACGCGGCGGTGGTGGTGTTGACGGTTTCCCAGCCCAGACGCGACATCAGCGAGACCAGCGTCGGGCCGATATTGCCGCGTACGCCGAAGATCGCTCGCGACAGCGTCAGGCTCGGTGCGCGACCACGACGACCGGCAATGGAGATGATCCCGACCACCGCGAAAGAGCCGGCGGCACCAAGGATCGCGACGATGATCGCTTGCCAGATCGCCAGGCCGCGAAAGGCCACCAGCGTGGCACCCAACGGCAAGCCGAGAATGGAAATGTTGGCCGCAAACCAGACCCAGAACAGTTGCAGCGGATGACCGTTGCACTCCCCCTCCGGCACCGGTTCGATGCCACGGGTTTCCAGTTGTCCGGCACTTTGCCCGGCGCTCGATGAACTCATGAAAAATGCTCCTTGCAATTATTTTGGTTGCGGGCGACTACCTTGTAGGAGCTGCCGAAGGCTGCGATCTTTTGATCTTCAGCGGTCATCAAGTCGCCGCAGATCAAGATCAAAAGATCGCAGCCTTCGGCAGCTCCTACGGGGGTTGTGCGTTCCTCAGCGTAGCGTGAGGAGTCCTTGCACCAACGGTTCCAACTCCAACGAGTTAACCGCTTTAACCTGCTCGATCATCGCCACCGGCCAACTCTCAAGCCCCAGACAGGCCCCGAGCATCGCGCCGAGCATGGCCGCGATAGTGTCGGTGTCACCGCCCAGGCTCGCGGCCATGCACAGCGCTTCGAAGGCCGTCATCTCGCCGATTGCCACTTGCTGGGCCAGCGCAAAAGACACCACCACCGATTCCTGTGAGGCCACCGAAGTGCCGATCACGTCGTACAGCAAATCCGCCAGCAACGCCTTGTCGCTGTCGATGCTCCGCGCCCAACTGATGCGCGAGGCAATCCGCCCGCCGGCGACCCAGTGGCCGTGACTTTCTGCCTGCTGCGCGAACTGCTGGCCAAGGTTCAACGCCTCGCCCAGGTCCATGCCGTTGATCCCGGCGGAAACTACTGCCGCCACCGCCGCCGCACTGGCAATCCCCAGCGTGGTGTTGTGGGTCACCTGACAGGCCTGCACCACGGCACGGATGAAACGCTCGGGATCGGCGACATCGGCCGCAATCCCCACCGGGGTGATGCGCATCGCCGCGCCATTGGTGGTGCCGTAGCGCCCGGCCTCTTCCAGCGAGTGGCCGGCGAGGATCATTTCGATCGCGCGTTTGGTCGAAGGGCCAAGCAAGTCTTGCGAGCCCTTGGCCTGCATCCCGGCTTCCCATTCGATCAATCGTTGGGCCAGTACCGCCGGTTCGATCCGGCCCTCGCTCTCGATCAACAACCGAGCGACCAGAATCGCCTGCTCGGTATCGTCGGTGATCGAACCTTTGGGCAAGTTCGCGGCAATCGGTTGATCGGGGCCGGCGTCTTGCAGATCGGTGATTTCAACGAAACGCGCCTTGATTTCGGCGCGGCTCAGGGATTGGGTCGGCATGCCCAGCGCATCGCCCAGGGCCAGTCCATAGAACGCGCCGAGGGCACGGTTGAGCGCGGTCATTTTGGAGTTCCAAACTGCAAATGCAGACGAAAGTGCACCGGATCGAGCAGGCTTTCGACCTGCTCCATAAAACGGTTCTGACGGTCGTAGGTGGTGCGCAGGGCCTTGAGAAATACCGTGCCGACCGGGCGCCCGAGCAGTTCGGCGTCTTCGGCGTTCAAGGGTTCAGCACCGATCCACTGATCGCCGTGCTCGCCGACATAGCCGTAGGCAGCCAACGTGATGGTCAGGGAGTTATCGATCAGCCCCACTCGCGGCAGGCCTTCCAGGCCTCCGGTCGCGGGCATCAACGCGCGTTCCAGAGACACCAGCGTGCCGTCGGTGGCGCGCCGGCGGCGGTCGAGGGTAACAAATTGATCGGTGCCGAAACGCGACAGCAGGTCAGGCCGAGTCACCGCCTCCAGCCGCAGCACTTCGGTATTGATCAACGCCCCGCTGTCCGCCAGCGCCTGGGCCCAGCCGCTGCTCTGATCGAGCACTACGCCGTCGTAAGTAACGATGGAACCGACTCCGCTTTGCGTGGCGATGTAGTGACGCCGTTTCAGTTCGGCCAGGGCTTCACGCAGCGTGCCGCGGCTGACCTTGAATTCTTGAGCCAACTGATGTTCACCCGGCAATAGCAAGCCGTCCTCCATGAGGCCGCTTTCGATGCGCCGGACAAGCTCATCGACTATCTGTTGTTTCTTGTCAAATCGTACCGGTCTAATCATGTACACCTCGGGTGTACTGTCATAGCTGAAACGGGTTAAGACGAGCAAGGAATTTTTTGTGGGGCGCGAAGATCGTTCCCATGCTCCGCGTGGGAATGCCTCATTGGACGCTCTGCGTCCGCTTCTGGGACGCTGAGCGTCCCGGGCTGCGTTCCCACGCAGAGCGTAGGAACGATCGGTGAAGGGAGGGCGTCAGCGTTGTTTCAGTCGGTCGATCACAACCGCCAGCAACAGGATCGAACCGCGAATCACGTACTGGTAAAACGTATCGATGTTCTTCAGGTTCATCGCATTCTCGATGATCGCCAGAATCAGCACCCCGGCAATCACATGCCGAATCATCCCGATCCCGCCGCTCAGCGACACCCCGCCCAACACGCAGGCCGAGATCACTGTCAGCTCGAAACCCTGGCCAATCATCGGCTGACCCGAGGTCATGCGCGACGCCAGAATCACCCCGGCCAATGCACCAATCACCCCGTGCACGGCGAAGATAATGATCTTGGTCCGGTCAACGTTGACCCCGGCCAGCAACGCCGCTTCCTGATTGCCGCCGATGGCCATGGTGTTGCGCCCGTAGGTGGTGTAATTCAACAACCAGCCGAAAAACAGGAAGCAAACGATGGTGATCAGAATCGGCACCGGCACACCGAACAACTGGCCATTACCGAAGACGAAAAACGACTCCTGGGACACGCCCACCGCTTTGCCGTTGGCAAAAATGTAAGCCAGACCACGAACGATCTGCATGGTCGCCAGCGTGGTAATCAACGCATTGACCCGCAGCTTGGCGATCACGATCCCGTTGATCAGCCCGACAATCAGCCCCATCACCAGCGCCGCACTGACGCCGAGGAACACGCTGTTGGTGTCGCGCATCACCACCGCCGCGACCACGCCGGCGCAGGCAATCACCGAGCCCACCGACAAGTCGAAGTGCCCCGACGCCAGGCAATACAACATGGTGCAGGCGGCAATTCCGGTGGTGGAAATCGCCAGGCCCAGACCGCGCATGTTCAGCGGCGACAGGAAGTTGTCGATCAGCAAGGTGCAGAGCACGAAGATCCCGACGGCCGCCAGCAGCATTACCCAGTCATCGAGAAAGCGTCGCAGGTCCAGCGGTTTACGCGGGGTTGGCAGAGCATTGTTTTGGATGGTCATAGTCACCTCTCAGTTCGCCACGTCGGCAGCGCGTTGGCGTGGCAAAGCCAGTTGCAGCAGGTTGGATTCATTGGCTTGTTCGCGGGCCAGTTCGCCGCGCATCGTGCCTTCGCAGAGCACCAGGATGCGGTCGGAAATGCCCATGACTTCCATCAGGTCGCTGGACACCACTATCACCGCGATGCCGCTGGCGGCCAGGTTATGAATGATCTGGTAAATCTCGGCTTTGGCGCCGATGTCGATGCCGCGTGTAGGCTCATCGAGCAGCAGGATTTTCATCGGCATCGACAGCCAGCGACCGAGAATCGCCTTCTGCTGATTGCCGCCGGACAGGTACATGATTTTCTGCGCCGCGTTGGGCGTCTTCACCTTCAGCGCCTTGATCTGCTTGTCGGCGTTGCCCTTTTCCCACAGCCCGCGCAACAGGCAACCGAAGGTGGAATGAGCGCCGCGGGCGCTGATGTTGATGTTCTCGGCGACGCTTGCGAGCGGCAGGATGCCCTCCTTCTTGCGGTCCTCGGGGCACAGCAGAATCCCCGCCGCAATGGCATCGCGCGGTGAACGCAGTTTCAGTTCATGTCCACGCAACTCCAGGCGTCCGGCCGTGTTGCGGGTAAGTCCGCTGAGCATGCGAAACAGCTCGGTGCGGCCCGCGCCAACCAAGCCGAACAGACCCAGAATCTCGCCCTTGTGCACCTCGAAACTCACCGGTTCACGCAAACCCGGCCCCAGTAAACCGTCAACCTTGAGCGCCACCGCACCACGCGGGCGGCTGCGGTAATCGTAGATATCCTGAATGTCGCGACCGACCATGCACGTCACCAACTGGTCATGGGTCAGCGCGCTCATGTCCTCGAAGGTGCGCACGAAGCGACCGTCCTTGAACACCGTTACCGCGTTGCAGATGCGGAAGACCTCTTCCATTCGATGGGAGACGTAGAGCACCACTTTGCCTTCGTCGCGCAGACGACCGATGATCGCCATCAAGCGATCGATCTCCCGCGCCGACAGGCTGCTGGTGGGTTCGTCGAACGCAATCACATGCGCGCCACGGGACAACGCCTTGGCGATTTCCACCAATTGCCGCTGGCCGAGGGACAAGCGCCCGACTTTCTCTTGCGGATCGATTTCATCGGCCAGGCCTTTGAGGCAGGCCAGTGCCCGTTGCCGCAAAACGCCGCGATTGATCAGGCCGAAACTTGCCGGCAGATGCCCGAGAAACAGGTTCTCGGCCACGGTCATTTCCGGCACCAGGTGCAGCTCCTGATGGATCACCGCAACCCCGCTGCCAATGCTGTCGGCAGTGGACTTGAAGACCCTCGTCTGTTCGCCGATCCGCAGGTCGCCGCTGCTCGGCGTGTAAGCACCGCCGAGGATCTTCAGCAGCGTGGATTTACCGGCGCCGTTCTCGCCCATCAAGGCGTGAACCTGCCCCGGATGCGCGACGAAGCTGATGCCGTCCAGCGCCTTCACCCCGGGAAAGGTTTTGCCGATCCCGTTGAAGCGCAGGCTGCCGCCAATGCGCTGTTCATCTGTTTGTACGTGTGCGTGCATAACCCACCTCATCACACCGATCAGGCGGCCCCGTCGCCGGGGCCGCCAATGAAATCAACCGACCCTCAATTCCACAGGCCGATCTTTTCCAGTTCCTGCTTGAAGTTGTCGCGCGTGATCAGCGTCACGTCGTCCATGGCGGTGTATTTCGGCGGTTCTTTGCCGGTGGTGACCCACTCGTGCATCATGCTGGCGGTGTTGTAGCCCTCGATGTGCGGGCTCGGCAGCATCGAGCCGAAGAAGCCGCTGTTGGCTTTCTTCAATTCGCCGATGGCATCGGTGCCGTTGATGCCGATACCGATTACGTTGGCGGCGGCAAAACCGGCGCTTTCGGTGGCGCGCACGCCGCCCAGCACGGTGTTGTCGTTCATCCCGCCGATGATCAGGTTTTTCGCCCCGCTCGGGAGCTTCACCAACGCCGAGTTGGTGGCGTCCATGCTGCCAGGTACGTCGAGGGTTTTCAGGGCCGAGAACAGAATGTGGTCTTTCGGCATCCCGGCGTCTTCCAGGGCTTTAACCGAACCGTCGGTGCGTTTCTTGCCGGTGTCGAGTTCGTTGAAGGTGTTGATCACCGCATAGGTCTGTTTCCAGTCCCAGCCGCGCTTCTTCGCTTCGGCAGCCATCGCGGCGCCTTGCTTCTGGCCGACTTCGAAGGCCGCCATGCCGAGGTACGGCACGTCTTCCATGAACTTGCCACCGGCATCGACGAAACGGTCATCGACAGCGATCACTTTCAAACCGTTGAGCTTGGCCTTGGCCATGATCGCAGGGCCGAGGGAGACGTCCGGCGGGCAGATCACGAAGCCCTTGGCGCCGTTCGCCGCCAGGCTGTCGATGGCCGAAAGGGTTTTCTCGCCATCAGGCACAGCGATCTTGATGACGGTGAAGCCCTTGTCCTTGGCGGCCTTTTCAGCGAAGGCCCACTCGGTCTGGAACCAGGGCTCTTCGGCCTGCTTGACCAGAAAACCGATCTTCACTTCCTCAGCCGCCAGCAATGTACTGCTCAGGCTGACCGCGGTGACCGCCAAAGCGGCACAGCACAGGGAACGGATCCCACGACGACGTTTCATAAGCTGACTCCTTGTTATTTTTTTTGAGTGTTAGTTGAAAGCCAATACAGCAGTCGAAGCACGCAGCAAATAGTCATATCGTATGATGATTGGATTTCAGACGTAGTTTCGCGTCTGAAATCCGCATTACTCAGTCGTGGTACATGACCGAACGACCACCATCGATAGTGATGCACGAAGCGTTGATGAATGGCGCCTCATCACTGGCCAGGAACACGGCGGTCATCGCCACTTCAATCGGCTGACCGATGCGTCGCGGTGGATGCAGATCGAAGGCGCGCTGACGTTCGGCCTGGGGGTCGGCAAAACCGTTCCAGTAATCGACGTTCAGTTGGGTTTCGATGTAGCCCGGCGCGATAGCGTTGACCCGAATGCCCTTGGGGGCGTATTCGATGCCCAAGGCGCGGGTCAGCCCGAGCAAGCCATGCTTGGCCACCGGGTACGGGAAGCAGCCGGGAATGATGTGAGAGGAATGGGTCGAGGCGATGTTGATGATGCTGCCGATGCCCTGCTCGATCATCTGCGGCAATACGGCTTTGCAGCCATACCAGGCGCCGTCCAGGTCGATGGCAAAGCAACGATGCCAGTCGTCCTCGGTCATTTGCAGCGGATCGCGGAACACGTTGACCCCGGCGCAGTTGACCAGCACGTCGATGCGGCCGTGAAGCTCAATGGCCAACTTGGCCATGGCGTGCAGGTCTTGCTGGCGCGATACGTCGGCCTTGATCGCCACGACATCCGCGCCTTGTTCACGCCAGTGCGCCGCGACCTTTTCGACTTTCTCGGCCTGGATATCGCTGATGACCAGCTTGGCTTGCTGGGACGCAAAGGTCGCGACAATCGCTTCGCCGATCCCCTGAGCGGCGCCGGTCAACAGCACGACCTTGTTTTTCAGGCGCTCACCCTTGGGCGGTTCGGGCACCGGTGGCAAGGAAAGGGGCTCAGCCATGGATCAACACTCCTGTTTTAAAACACGACGAAAACCAGACATCTGTCGATGTCCGGTCAAAAGGCTTTTGGGAATAGGCAGGCAGGCGCGACAACGCCCGGGCGCCGGGGCGGCCTGAAGCACTGTCGCCCCAAGGGAGGACGGTGGAATATCGCTGCATCACTTCACCTGTTTTGTTTTTTTAAGTGTGAGTGCGTGTAACTGATGGGGCCGACTATAAACCTGGCCACCAACAAATCTCAATATATAATTTTACATCCCATATTTTGGGATTTAGCCCGCAAACCTCTGACAAGACTTTCCGGGCACATCAACTCGAACCGATAGCAACGCGCCGTCCAACGGGTGGTTGAGCGGACTCGCCGCACTGGTGATGTACAGGGTTTTGAAGTCTTCGCCACCAAACACGCAACTGGTGGGGCGACTGACAGGCAGTTCGATCACCCGATCGACATGACCGTCCGGGGTCAGCCTGAGCAGGCAACTGCCGTCCCAGCGGGCGTTCCAGATATAGCCCTCGGCATCCATCGCCGAGCCGTCGGGGCCACCCCGTTCGTGGGGGCCAAACCAGACGCAGGCGGTGTCGAGGTTGCCGTCGGTATGGATGAAATGTTGGTACAACGTGCCGTCGAGGCTGTCGGCGAAATACAGGGTCGTGCCGTCGTCGCTCCATAGCAATGTGTTGGGGATGCCGAGCCCTCGAAGCAGCGGCGTGACCCGAGCATCGCGGTCGATGCGAAACAGGCCACCGGAGCGGCGCACGATGGGCAAGTCTTCGCCCTGCTCGCCAATGTTGTTCTGCATGGTGCCCAGCCAGAGCCGGCCCAAGGCATCGCAGCGGGCTTCGTTGGCGCGATTACCGGGTTGCGGATCGGCCACACAGAGCAAGGTCAGCCGAGGTTCCAGGCCGGGAGAGTTCAAGTCCAGCCGATAAACCCCACTGCTCAATGTCACCAGGGCATCGCCGCTTTCGCAGGGGATGAACGCAGACACGTGTTCCGGCATCTGCCAGATTTCCACATTGGCGCCGATCAATCGCAGCGCCTGCTGGCCGGCGATATCGACCCAGTACAGCGCCTGGGTCGGTGCGTCCCAGAACGGACCTTCACCGAGTCGCGCCCGGTGCTCCGTAACCGCAGTCCACGTCATGAAACCTCCTTTTTTATTGCTTTTATCTGGGAGCGAGCCTGGTCAGCTTGCCTTCTTGTCGGCCATGACTTGGGGGTAAAACCGTTTGATCGCCAGGTCGGCGTTATCGATCAGGGTCATGCAGGCCCACACACCCCGCGCGGCATCCCGGGCGGCGATGGCGTCGGCCATGTCTTTGTGAATCGGCAAGGTACGGCGCAGTTCATCCGGGTCGGCGGCAGACACTTCGAAAGACACCGCCAGCAGCGCGCCTAGGGCCGGGACCATTTGTTCGATGAATTGATTGTGGCTGGCGGCGAGGATGCACTCGTGGAAGAACTGGTCGGCGCGGTTGTAATCGATGCCGCTGTCTACGGCTCGTTCCAGCGCGTTGTAGGCCTGAAGCACGGCTTGCACTTGTTCCACCGTCGCGCGCTCGCAAGCCCAACGCACCGCCATCGGTTCGATGGTGCGGCGCAGGTCAAGCAAGTCGTCGACGAAGTTTTCCGGCAAACCGCTGCGCGACAGCCAGCCGACGACTTGTGGATCGAAGAGGTTCCAGCGCCGTACCGGCAACACCCGCGTGCCGACCTTCGGCCCGACTTCGAGCATGCCTTTGGCCACCAGGGTTTTGATCGCTTCGCGGATGACCGTACGGCTGACCCCAAGCTGCTCGCCCAGGTCGGCTTCAACCTTGATGGTTTGACCGGGTTTCACCTGGCCGGCGGCAATCCAGCACCCTAGCCAATCAACTGTCGACGCGTGAAAACTGCTGGACATGGGTACCTCACCGCCCGGTGAAAAAAGCGAAACGATACGAAAGCCGTTCGTGATGGATGCACACGCTAATCATCATATGATTGGGTGTCAATTGGATTTTTCAGGTGTCCTTGAAAATAACGACTTGCCTGCCTTGATCGAAGGGATTTGAACCCTCCCGCTTTGTAAACTACGGTTAGCCCGCAACAGATCAGGCAGCTTCACCAAAATCCACTATCGACAGGTATGAACATGGACATGGATGCGTCTACGAAATACCCCATTGTGTTGGTTCACGGTCTTTTCGGCTTCGACAGAATCGCCGGTTATCCGTATTTCTTCGAAATCGAGGAAGCCCTGGAGCGCGCAGGTGCCCAGGTGTTTGCCGTGAATATTCCAACCGTTAACGGCAATGAAGAACGCGGCGAAAAACTGCTCGAACACGTCAACCGTATTTTGCGGGAAACGGGAGCCGCCAAGGTCAATCTGATCGGTCATAGCCAAGGCCCGCTGGCCGCACGCTACGTCGCGGCCCTGTACCCGGAAAAGGTTGCGTCGGTCACCTCGGTCAGTTGCCCTAACCACGGCTCCGAGATTGCCGACCAACTGCACAAGGCACTGACACCCGGAGAGTTGCCCGAAGCGTTGGTACTGGCTCTGCTGGGCGCAGTCGGCACCTTCATATCGTTGATCAGCGGCCACCCGGAAAATCCTGTCGACCCTCAAGCGGCGTTCGAATCGCTGACCAGCGCAGGCCTGGCCGCCTTCAACCGCAAATATCCGCAAGGGCTGCCAAAGGTTTGGGGTGGTGAAGGCAAAGAAATTGAAAACGGCGTGCATTACTACTCCTGGAGCGGGATCGTGCAGAACTTTCAAAGCCTGCAACTCCTCGACCCGACCCATTTGAACTGTAAAGTGCTGTCGCAGTTATTTTATAAAGAGAAGCACGCCAATGATGGGCTGGTCGGCCGCTACAGCTCTCATTTGGGCAAAGTGATCCGCTCGGATTACCCCATGGACCATTTCGACGCAGTCAATCAGATGGCCGGCATCAACAGCTGGAACGTGAGCCCGGTGATGCTCTACCTTGAACATGCCGCCCGGCTCAAGAGCAAGGGTTTGTAAGCCCATAAAAAAACGGCCCGTTGCAATAACGGGCCGTTTGGTTTCCAGCGCTCAGCCCGTTACGGCTCAAGTCCGATCGGGAAAAACTCGCCACCGCTCCAGACGCCGAGCCAGCTCTGCCCGTCAAGCTCACGGCTCACCGCCAACTCTACCAATTGGTAGAACACATTGCGGTGAATCAGCGCTTCAAGGTTGCTGCGCACATGCACGTACGGCGCGGGCTCCTGAGTCACCGGGTCGATCACCACACGCATGGGGTGCTCGACACCGGCATCGGTGGTTTCATCGACGTTGGTGGTAAAGCGCAAGACCTGAGCCTCACCCTCGCCTTCGACTTCCACGGCTATCGCCACGAACGGTGCGTCGTCGACCTTGATGCCGACCTTTTCGACTGGAGTAATCAGAAAGTAATCATCGCCGTCGCGGCGAATGATGGTGGAGAACAGCTTGACCATCGGCTTGCGCCCGATCGGCGTGCCCAGGTAATACCAGGTGCCGTCGCGGGCGATGCGCATGTCGATGTCGCCACAGAAGTCGGGGTTCCACAAGTGGACCGGTGGCAAGCCTTTGGTTTTGGGGATTTGTCCCAATAGGTCATTGGCTTTTTGCGGGCCACTCATGGCGTTCTCCTTTGAATTACTGGTCGCTGATCCCCAGCAGGCTACGAGCGTATTGCTCAAGCGGCGGGCCCAGCAGATCTTCTGGCTTGTTATCGTGGAACGTCAGTAAACCGCCACGACTCTTGATACGTGCAGTATCGATCAAATACTGGGTGCTGGTCTCGATCAACATGATCTGAATGACGCCACTGTCGATCCCGAGGCGATCCGAGCGTTCCTGATCGATCAATTCGTCCGTGTTGCCGATGCGGTCGTCGGCCTTGGCAAAACGTGTATAGAGCAGGTAGTGAGCACCGGCGGCACGGGCTTCGCCCATGGCGGCGTCGAGGCCTTCCGGCGCGCGGGCACGGCGGACCATCGGGAAATATTCGATAAAGCCGTTGAAGGCTTCTTCGGCCACCACGTTAGGTCGCGGATAAGCAGTACCCGGCGGCGCGAAGGCGCCCTGGGCGATGTAGATGAACGAATCTGGCTGAATGCGGATGTTATTCACGCGACGGCTGTCGCTGTGGTCCAGCAGCCCCGCGTCGCTCATGTGGTAGCGAGTTCCTTCGGCCATATCGCTGACATTCATGCAGCCACCAAGCGCCAAAACGGCCAGCAGCAAAACCAGGCTACGCATCCTATCCCTCCAGAAGCCGGTGACGGAAAACCGGCGAATGGCCATGGGATGCAGCTTCCGCGCCAGCTCAGGTCATGTGCATTTTCAGTCTGAACAGACCTGTGGCGAGGGAGCTTGCTCCCGTTCGGCTGCGCAGCAGTCGTAAGTTCCAGGGAATGCGGAGTGTTTGATAATTTTAGGGCCGCTTCGCGCCCCAGCGGGAGCAAGCTCCCTCGCCACAGCAGCGCCCTTCACCGCAAGGCCCGTTCAGCCGCCGATGATTTTCATGATGGTCGCGCCACCGGAGAACGCCACTTCCTGCTTGTCCCCCAGAGCCTTCACCAGCAGTCGCTGCAACGCCGGCAATGCCTGGTGACGAGGTTTGTCCAGCAGATCGCCGACATAGTGGCGATTGCTCGACGACAGGCAGCCATGCAGCCAGCCAGTGGACGACAAGCGCAGACGCGAGCAGGTACGGCAGAACGGGACGCTTTCGTTGGCGATCACACCGAAGTGGCCCTGCCCCGGGATCTCGTAGCGCACCGCCGTGGCATCGACCGGCGCGTCGGCCTGCAGGTATTCGTAGTGTTCGCCGATCAGGCTCAGCAATTGCTGAAGGCTGACGAACTGTTGCAGGAAGGCGTTGGAGTCGCTGGCCAGGTGGCCCATGCGCATCAACTCGATGAAGCGCAGCTCGTAGCCGCGTTCCAGGCAGTAATCGAGCAGTGGCATCACCTGATCGAGGTTTTGCCCACGCAGCGGCACCATATTGACCTTGATCTTCATGCCGGCTGCCGCGGCCTGGGCCATGCCGTCGAGCACGGTCGCCAGATCGCCGCCGCGGGCAATGCTGCGGAAAGCCCCGGCGTCCAGGGTATCGAGGGAAACGTTGATGCGCCGAATGCCGGCATCCACCAGCAGCGGCAGCTTCTTCGCCAACAACTGGCCATTGGTGGTCAGGCTGATGTCCGCCAGGCCCATCTGCCCGACGGCGGTCATGAAGGCTTCGAGTTTGGGGCTGACCAGTGGCTCGCCACCGGTAATGCGCAGGCGCTCGATGCCGGCTGCTTCGATCAGATAGGCCACGCCGCGTGCCATCGCCTCGGCCGACAACTCATCCTGCGCAGCCACCAGTCGCTTGCCGTTGGGCACGCAGTAGGTACAGGCGTAGTTGCAGGCGGAGGTCAGACTGATCCGCAAATTGCGAAAACGCCTGCCTTGACGGTCAACGATCATGGATCACTCCGGCGAAAGAAGATTCGAACGCGCAAAACTTGACTCACAAATCAAGTTTTAGCAAGCCCTATGCCTGAGTATATTCCTGCGGTACTGCGCCACGTAGCTAAATCATGGCTCATGGCGCAATTAGACAACTGGATGGCTCAGCTGCTCGGAGTGTCGGTATCGCGCTTGCGTTTGTTGCCCATGCGCACGCCGATGTCCATCAGGAACTGGAAGAAACCTTCCTGATCTTCCAGCACATTGCTCCAGAACGGCGAGTGATACAGCGCCACGGCGCCATGCACCAGCGCCCAGGCTGCGCAGTAATGGAAGTAAGGCGGCACGTCTTCGAGCTTGCCTTCGCTGATCCGGCCCTTGATCAGCAGGGTCAGGCGTTCGAAGTTCGAGGCGCGGATCTTATGCAGTTCCTCGACCATCTCCGGCACCTGGTTGCCCTTGACCACCTTTTCTTCCAGGCGATCGAACAACCGATAGCGTTGCGGATCGCGCATGCGGAATTCGAAGTAGGCCCGGGACAGGGCTTCCTTGTCCTTATCGACATCGGCGGAATGCAACAGCTCGTTCAAATCGCGCTCGTAATCGAGCATCAGACGCAGGTAGATCTCCGCCTTGGATTTGAAGTGCTTGTAGATCGTGCCTTTGCCGATACCTACGGCATCAGCAATCATCTCGACGGTGACACTGTCTTCACCTTGATCGAGGAACAGCTTGAGCGCGGTATCGAGAATTTCTTGCTCGCGGCGACGAAACTCACGGACCTTACGAGGTTCTTTATGCATAAGAAAAGGTCTGTAGGGGTCAAAATTCGAAGCCGCGTATTATGCCTAACTTGCGCCAAAATGCACGGATCATCCGACCATATATGTGTTTCTTGATGAATTCACGCGACCTCGCCGGTTGATGAGAACTCAACCGAAGCGCACGTATTCCAAATTTGTTTAAAAACCCGACCAACCAAACTGGACTCGGCGCGATACTGATCAATACTTCAACTGTCGGCGAGGCATCTCCCCCAAGTGTCGCGCCGATGAAGGTACCAAAGGATTGCGTGCCTTTGTTTTACTCCTAATGGTCTTAACCCGGATTCACCCCCCAGAACCCGGGTTTTTTTTGCCTGCGATTTGAGAGCAAAGCCCGCCACAGGTTGCGACTTTTTCCAACGTTACGCCGATGCCCTGACGTGCGCCAACGGAAATAACCGCTTGAAATTCTCGGTAGTCTGCTCGGCAAATCGCTCGTAGCGCTCGCCTCGCAACATTGCCAGAAATTCCGCTACCTCACGCACGTACTGCGGCAGGTTCGGTTTGCCGCGATACGGGATCGGCGCCAGGTACGGCGAGTCGGTTTCCACCAGCAAGCGGTCGGCCGGCACTTTGCTGGCCACATCGCGCAAGGCATCGGCATTGCGAAAAGTGACAATACCGGACAGGGAAATGTAATAACCCATATCCAGCGCAGCCTTGGCCATGTCCCAGTCTTCGGTGAAGCAATGCAGCACGCCTGCTTGGGGCAGCGCCGCCTCACGCAGCAGTTCGAGGGTGTCGGCCCGGGCGCCACGGGTGTGGATGATGACCGGTTTGCCGGTCTGTTGCGCCGCTTGCAGGTGCAGACGGAACGACTCCTGCTGCAACTCTGCCGCTTCCGGTTCGTAGTGGTAATCCAGGCCGGTTTCCCCGATCGCCACCACCCGCGGATGATTGAGTTCGCGCAACAGCCAATCCAGCGCCGGAGCGGCACCCGGCTGTACGTCCAGAGGATGCACGCCAACCGAACAATCGACATCGTCGTAGCGCTCGGCCAGGGCTTTGACGTCGGCGGCGTTGTCGACGCTGACGCCAATGCACAGAAAGTGCCCTACTCCCCTCTGACGGGCCGCGTCGAGCGCGGCATCCAGGGAGCCGTCGTGGGCGGTGAGGTCGAGGCGATCAAGGTGACAATGGGAATCTACAAGCATAAAAGGGCTGCAACTTACATCGTATGAGTGGGACGGTCGGACTTCAGGGCTCCGGCCAGATGGGTTTCGATTCGACTGCGCGCGGTGTCATCGCCTTCGTTGAATTGCACGCCGACTCCAGCGGCGCGGTTGCCTTGGGCACCTTTAGGGGTAATCCAGGTGACCTTGCCGGCGACCGGGATCTTTTCCGGTTCGTCCATCAGGTGCAGCAGCATGAAAACCTCATCACCCAACTTGTAGCTCTTGTTGGTCGGGATAAACAGGCCACCGTTCTTGATGAATGGCATGTAGGCCGCGTAGAGCACGGACCTGTCCTTGATGGTCAAGGACAAAATGCCATTGCGCGGCCCCGGACTGATGGGTTCGTTCATGCTGACCTCCACTGTCTGATGATCAGAGTCTAGTGTCCTGTCTCACAAATACGTTCCTTTTTTGACGAGTGTCTGTTGTCGTCAAGCAAGGCGCCGCGACGAGTCATAGCCCGCTATGGCGAGGAGCGGCAACGCAGCATGACGGCAACAGACGCCGTCAAAAAGGAACAGTATTTGCGAGACAGGATACTCAAAGTCACTTCTGGGTAGGCAAGGATACCCATTGCACCAACAGCGCCTCCAGCAACAGCGCCGGATTGAGGTTGGCCTTGCTCATCACTTTCTGGCGCTGGGCGAGAATCCAGTCCTGGATATTCAGGACTTTATCCTGAGCGGCTTTTTGCGCCAGGTATTGAATCACCTTGCGCATATCCGCCAGCCCTAGCCCTGCTTCATCCTGAGTCAACTGATACCGCAAGATCAGGCTCGACCAGTCGCAGAACCAGTCGAACAGCAGCAACATGGGAATGGTTTTCCATTCCTCGGCCAGTTGCGTCGGTGATTGCTGCTGCTTGAGCAACTTCTTCACGCCCTCGACCACCAGCGCCCGCTGCTCGCGCACGCCCTGGGCCTGCAATTTGACCGCGGCCAATGGCGAACCGGCAGCAAGGGTCAGCAGTTCAATGCGCTCGTCTTCCGAGCAGTCCGGCAACGTCTTGGCCAGCCACGCCAGGCTCATGGCTTCGCTCGGTAACGGACAAGCCTGCTGTACGCAACGGCTCTTGATAGTCGGCAGCAGACGACTGGTCTGGTGGCTGACCAGCAGCAGCACGGTGTCGCCGGACGGCTCTTCAAGGCTTTTGAGCAGGGCGTTGGCGGCGTTGATGTTCATCGACTCGACCGGCTCGATCAGCACCACTTTGCGACCGCCCATCTGCGAGGTCTGAACCACGAAGCTGACCAGGTCACGCACCTGATCGACCTTGATCGCCTTGTCCGCTTCTTCCGGCTCCAGAATGTAGTTGTCGGGATGACTACCGGCCTTCAGCAGCAAACAGGATTTGCACTCACCGCAGGCGCCCTGGGCGGTCGGACGCTGGCACAACAAACTGGCCATCAACCGCTCGGCCAGCGCCCGCTTGCCGATCCCGGCCGGGCCATGCAGCAGATAGGCGTGGGCGTGCTGGGCACGACCGGCCAATTGCTGCCAGAGACTGTCCTGCCACGGATAGGCTTCAGCCACGGGTCAACTCCAGCAGACGTGGCAGCAAGGCATCCAGAGACTGCTGAACCTGCGCCAGCGGTTGAGCGGCATCCACCAGGACATAACGCGCAGGATCCGCTTTGGCACGCTCAAGGAAGGCACTGCGCACGGCATCGAAGAACGTGCGGCCTTCAAGCTCGAAACGGTCCAGGCGACCGCGGGCGCTGGCGCGGGCCAGGCCCACTTCCACCGGCAGATCGAAGATCAGCGTCAAGTCCGGGCGCAGATCGCCCTGGACAAACGTTTCGAGGGTCGCGATGCGCTCCAGCGACAAACCGCGACCACCGCCCTGATAGGCATAGGTCGAATCGGTAAAACGATCACACAAAACCACCGCGCCACGGGCCAGCGCCGGGCGGATCACCTCGGCCAGGTGCTGGGCTCTCGCAGCGAACACCAACAGCAGCTCGGTGTCGGGGTTCATGACCTCATCGACCGGCGCCAACAGCACGTCGCGGATTCGCTCGGCCAGGGGCGTGCCGCCCGGCTCCCGGGTCAACACCACCTCGATCCCGGCGGCGCGCAGACGCTCGGCCAGGTATTCGCGATTGGTGCTCTTGCCGGCACCTTCCGGGCCTTCCAGGGTAATAAACAAGCCAGTCACAGGCAGTCCTTTAATCAGAGTCATTGCGGGCTTTGCGACGCGGGCGCTGGCGCTGGCGCTGGCGCAGACTCTTGTGCAGAGTCTTTCGGCGCAACTTGTGGCACGTCTTCGGCCGCCGTATCGGGTGAAGCCGCCGGGATTGGCGCCTGGGCATCTTCTGTCTGCGGCGCGGTAGTCGGTGCCGGGCTGGAACGGTAATCGGCACGGCGATTGAGCTGGAACTCCCGCACTGCATTGTTATGGGCGTCCAGATCATCGGAGAACACGTGGCTGCCATCACCGCGCGCAACAAAATACAGGCTGTTGCCGTCCGCCGGATTCAACGCCGCATGGATCGCCTCGCGGCCGACCATCGCAATCGGTGTCGGCGGCAGGCCAGCGATCAGGTAAGTGTTATACGGCGTCGGCTCCTTGAGGTGGGCGCGGGTCAACTTGCCGTTATAGCGATCGCCCAAACCGTAGATCACCGTCGGATCGGTCTGCAGCAACATGCCCATCTCCATGCGCCGCACGAACACGCCGGCGATTTGCCCGCGCTCCTGCGGCACACCGGTTTCCTTTTCCACCAGCGAGGCCATGATCAGCGCCTGATAGGGTTCGGTGTAGGGCACGTCGGCAGCACGCTGGCTCCACTCCTTGGCGAGGACTTCGTCGAGGCGGTCGTAAGCCTTCTTGAGCAGATCGACGTCGGTCATGCCACGCACGAAACGGTACGTGTCGGGGAAGAAGCGCCCTTCCGGGAAAATCCCGCCGTGCCCGAGCTTGTCCATCACCTGGCTGTCGCTCAAACCGTTGAGGGTTTGTTCAAGCTTTTCATCCTTGGCCAGGGCTGCGCGGACCTGATGGAAATTCCAGCCTTCGACCAGTGTCAGGCTGTACTGAACCATTTCCCCGCGCTTCCACAGGTCGATCAGCCCTTCGACTGTCATGCCGGGAACCATGCGGTATTCGCCGCTGTGCAGCGGTTGACCCGCCAGGTTGAAGCGCCAGTACACACGCAGCCAGAAAGCGTCCTTGATGACGCCATCGGCTTCAAGTCGAATGAAAGTGCGGTTCGGCGTAGTGCCTTTGGGCACTTCCAACAGCTGTTCCTGGGCGATGTTCAGCGGCTGTTCCAGCGCCGAATGGATTTTCCAGGCGCAAGCGCCCGCCAACAGCCCCGCCAGAACCAGTCCGGTTTCCAGCAGCAGCAATAATTTACGTCTCACGAATCAAGCATCCAGTAGCGCACGGGCAATGGTTTGGAGTTTACGGGTGAGCGGCCCAACCGGCCAGCTCAGTGCGGCATAGGCGCGCACCGGCCAAACCCCATAAACGCTGTTGCAGACAAAGACCTCATCAGCCCATTGCAGCTGTTCGAGGGTAATGTCGGTGATTTGTGTGGGGATCCCCAGTGTCTCGGCTTGAAACAATAATTCGGCACGCATCACGCCTGCCACGCCACAACGCTTGAGATCGGCGGTCACCAGCACGCCATCGCGCACCAGGAACAGATTACTGAACACACCTTCGATCACCCGCCCGACCTGATCCAGCATCAAGCCTTCGGCATGCTCGGTGTCCTGCCATTCGGAACGGGCGATAACCTGCTCCAGACGATTCAGGTGCTTGAGACCGGCGAGCAAGGGCTGTTTGGAAAGCCGTGTCGTACAAGGGAACAGACGAATGCCCTGCTTCGCATGCACGGCCGGATAGGCAGCGGGAGGATTGCCTTGCAGAATGCGCCGGGCCTGGGCCGAGGGATCGGGGGCGTAACCGCGCAGGCTGTCGCCGCGGGTGAGGATGAGCTTGAGCACGCCCTCGCCCAGTGCGGCGGCATAGGCCAGCAGCTCCGCGCGGATCAGCTCATGATCGGTGGTAATCGCCAGGCGCGAACAGCCTTCGGCCAGACGCGACAAATGTCGATCCAGCAACAACGGCTGCCCGCCCTTGACGGCGATGGTCTCGAACAGACCATCGCCGTAAGCCAGGCCGCGATCTTTCAGCGACAAAGCGTCAGCCGGTTGACCGTCGACCCAGCTGTCCATCAGTCAGCGAACCGGCGGAACACCAGCGAGCCATTGGTACCGCCAAATCCGAAGGAGTTGGACAGCACCACGTCGATATCCATGCCGCGCGCGGTGTGGGGTACGAAGTCGAGGTCGCAGCCTTCGTCCGGCTCATCGAGGTTGATGGTCGGCGGGGCTACTTGACTGTTGATGGCCAGCACGCTGAAGATCGCCTCGACCGCGCCTGCCGCACCCAGCAGGTGACCGGTCATGGACTTGGTCGAACTGACGGCCAGTTTGTAGGCGTGATCGCCGAACACCGATTTGATCGCACAGGCTTCGGCGAGGTCGCCAGCCGAGGTCGAAGTGCCATGGGCATTGATGTACTGCACCTGATCGCCATTGATCTTCGCATCGCGCAAGGCATTGGTGATGCAACGCGCAGCACCCGCGCCATCGGCCGGTGGCGAGGTCATGTGGTAGGCATCGCCACTGGTGCCGAAACCGATCAGCTCGGCGTAAATGGTCGCGCCACGGGCCTTGGCGTGCTCCAGCTCTTCGAGAACCAATGCGCCGGCACCGTCGGACAGCACGAAGCCATCACGACCCTTGTCCCATGGACGGCTGGCACGGGTCGGCTCGTCGTTGCGGGTCGACAGCGCGCGGGAGGCACCAAAGCCGCCCATGCCCAGACCACACGCGGCCATCTCGGCGCCACCGGCGATCATTACGTCGGCTTCGTCGTACATGATGTTACGTGCCGCCATGCCGATGCAGTGCGTACCGGTGGTACACGCCGTGGCGATGGCGTAGTTAGGTCCCTGTGCACCCAAGTGAATGGACAGGAAACCGGAAATCATATTGATGATCGAGCCAGGCACGAAAAACGGAGAAATCCGCCGTGGGCCGGAATCATGCAGTGTGCGGCTGGTGTCTTCGATATTGGTCAGACCGCCAATACCCGAACCCATGGCCACGCCGATACGCTCGCGATTGGCGTCGGTAACCTCAAGACCTGCGTTACGCACGGCTTGAAAACCTGCAGCCAGACCGTATTGAATGAACAGGTCGAGTTTGCGGGCTTCCTTGACCGACAAGTATTCCTCGACATTGAAGCCCTTTACCGAGCCGCCAAAACGGGTGGAATAGGCAGAAAGGTCGGTGTGTTCGATCAGACCAATGCCACTGCGGCCAGCCAGAATGCCCTGCCAGCTGCTCGGCACATCCGTGCCCAGTGGCGACAACATACCCATACCGGTGACTACGACGCGTCTACGCGACACAGCACTCTCCTTTTTTCAAATGACGACTTCGCACAAGGCCTAAAGAAAAAACCGCACGCCATGATGGCAGTGCGGTTTTTCCATGACAGCGAGCGACGACTAAAAACTATTACGCCTGATGGCTGGTAACGTAGTCGATTGCTGCTTGTACAGTAGTGATCTTTTCAGCTTCTTCGTCAGGGATTTCGGTCTCGAATTCCTCTTCCAGAGCCATCACCAGCTCAACGGTGTCAAGGGAGTCGGCACCCAGGTCTTCAACGAAGGAAGCGGTGTTGACCACTTCTTCTTCTTTAACGCCCAGTTGCTCAGCAACGATTTTCTTGACGCGCTCTTCGATGGTGCTCATACCTTGTTTTCACTCCTAATGGACAAATTCAGGCAGCTGGCCAGTGGGTAAGTGTATAGAAAGACTTTTCAGTTTTTCAACTGAAAGCTTCACTCCTCAAACCCTGCGGCCCTCTGCCGATAAAATAGATTGCAGCTTTATAACGGATTTTAGACAGCTCGTATGACATTTTTTTGAAGCAATCCGTCACATTTAACTCATGTACATCCCGCCGTTCACCGGGATTGTAGCCCCAGTAACGTAAGCCGCACCGTCGGACGCAAGAAAAGCGACCACAGACGCGATCTCTTGAGCTTGCCCCAGACGACCCAGCGGAATTTGCGTCTGCAAGGCTTCACGCTGCGCCTCGGGCAGTTCGCGGGTCATATCGGTGTCGATGAACCCTGGGGCCACCGAGTTTACCGTAATCGAACGCGAACCGACTTCACGCGCCAGCGCACGGCTGAAACCTTCCAGACCGGCCTTGGCGGCTGCGTAGTTTACTTGGCCTGCATTGCCCATGGCACCCACAACCGAGCCAATACTGATAATTCGCCCCCAACGGGCTTTGGTCATACCGCGCAAAACGCCCTTGGACAGGCGGAACAGACTGTTCAAGTTGGTATCGACAACGTCATGCCATTCGTCATCTTTCATGCGCATCATCAGGTTATCGCGGGTGATACCGGCATTATTGACCAGGATCGCCGGCGCACCGAACTGCTCCTGAATGCTCGCCAGCACGGCCGCTACGGACTCGTCGCTGGTGACATTGAGTTCCAGGCCGGTGCCCTGAATACCGTTTTCTTTCAGAGTGGCGGCAATACGCTCGGCACCCGATGCGGAGGTCGCAGTGCCGACAACGATGGCACCCTGACGACCCAGCTCCAGAGCGATAGCCTGGCCGATACCACGGCTGGCACCGGTGACCAGTGCAACTTTACCTTGCAGACTCATGCAAGCTTCTCCTTGATCAGACCAGCGCTGCACGGGCGGCAGCGAAAGCATCTGGGGTATTGAGGTTAGAGGTCGACACGCCTTCGGCGCAACGCTTGTTCAGACCGGCCAGGACCTTGCCCGGGCCGCACTCGACCAGTTGGGTCGCGCCCTTGGCAGCCAGCGCCTGGACCGATTCGACCCAGCGCACAGGCTTGTAAAGCTGTTCAAGCAGATCGCGCTTGAGGGTTTCCAGATCGGCCGGCACGTCGGCACTGACGTTCTGCACTACCGGAATCTGCGGCGCCTGCCAGTCGATTGCGGCGATCGACTCGGCGAATCGCTCGGCGGCCGGACGCATCAACTCGCAGTGGGACGGCACGCTGACCGGCAACGGCATGGCGCGCTTGGCACCACGCGCCTTGCAGCCTTCGATGGCGCGTTCGACCGCAGCCTTGGCGCCGGCAATCACTACCTGGCCCGGCGAGTTGAAGTTGACTGCGCTGACCACTTCACCTTGCGCCGCTTCGGCGCAGGCTGCCAGCACGTCAGCATCGTCCAGACCGAGGATAGCGGCCATGCCGCCCTGCCCGGCCGGAACGGCTTCCTGCATCAATTGACCGCGACGCTCTACCAGCTTCACCGCGGCGCCCAGGCTCAGGCTGCCCGCAGCCACCAGAGCGCTGTATTCACCCAGGCTGTGGCCGGCAACGTAAGCCGGACGCGCGCCGCCTTCAGCCAGCCACAGACGCCACAAGGCGATCGAGGCGGTCAGAATGGCCGGCTGGGTTTTATCGGTTTGATTGAGTTGCTCTTCCGGCCCTTGCTGGGTCAGCGCCCACAGGTCGTAACCCAGAGCATCGGAAGCTTCTTTGAATGTTTCAAGGACCACCGGGTGTTGCGCGCCCAACTCGGCCAGCATGCCGAGGGACTGCGAACCCTGTCCTGGAAAGACGAATGCGAGGGAAGCAGACATGTAACAAGCCCCTAATGATCTTGTCGTCGGAGAATTGACGTCCCGCCAGGGGAACGCAAGAAACTGACAGTTGGATGGCTCATTGAACTGAGCGGTCACATTTAAGCATTGTCTGACGAAAACGCCTAAGGCAACAAATCTTCCAGGCGCCCGTGAAGGCGTTCCGGCAAGTTTTCCTGGATCTCGATCAAGGCTCGCTGAATCGCACTCTGGAAGCCCTGAACCCCCGCCGAACCGTGACTTTTCACGACAATTCCCTGCAAACCGAGGAAACTTGCGCCGTTATGGCGTGCCGGCGCCAACTCGGCCTGCAAGCGCTTCATCAGCGGCAGCGCCAGTGCGCCTACCAGTTTCGACGCGAAATTTTTCTTGAACTGGGCTTCGATGCGCCCGGCAATCATGGTCGCCAGGCCTTCGCTGGACTTGAGCAGGATGTTACCGACAAAGCCGTCACACACCACCACATCCGCCTCGCCACGGTACAAACCGTCGCCCTCGACAAACCCGATATAGTTCAGGCCACGCGCATTTTGCAGCAGGGTCGCCGCCAGCTTGACCTGCTGATTGCCCTTGATGTCTTCGGTGCCGATATTCAGCAACGCGACCCGTGGACGAACGACACCCAAGGCTTGCGCCGCCACAGACCCCATCACCGCAAACTGCAACAGATGCTCGGCACTGCAATCGACATTGGCGCCCAGATCGAGCAACTGGCAGAAACCTTTCTCTGTCGGAATGGCGGCAACCATGGCCGGCCGATCGATCCCCGGCAAGGTTTTGAGCACAAACCGCGACAACGCCATCAGCGCACCGGTATTGCCGGCACTGACACACGCCTGGACCTTGCCATCACGCAACAACTCCAGCGCCACGCGCATCGACGAATCAGGCTTGCCACGCAGGGCCTGGGCAGGCTTTTCGTCCATGGTGATGACTTCGGACGCCGGCACAATCGACAGACGCGAGCGATCCACAGCCGATTGGCCAGCGATCAATTCTTCAAGTAGGGAGGGTTGACCGACAAGGGTCAGGTGCAGCGAGGGCGTAGCTGACAGACAAGCAAGGCTGGCCTGAACAATGCTGCGGGGACCGAAGTCCCCGCCCATTGCGTCAATCGCGATGACTTGAGCGGACAAGGATTACTCGTCAGCGCCCTTGTCGATCACTTTACGGCCACGGTATACGCCTTCTGGCGATACGTGGTGACGCAGGTGAACTTCACCGGTGGTTTTTTCTACAGACAGGGTGCTAGCCTCGAGAGCATCGTGCGAACGACGCATGTCACGGGCAGAGCGGGATTTTTTGTTCTGCTGAACAGCCATAATTGATTAACTCCTAAACGTTTGGGTCACGCTTTAACTGCGCCAATACACTGAACGGGTTGGACCGCGTTACCTCGTCCTCGCTCGGTTCGGGCTCATCTGCTCCCGCCGGCTGCTGGCATTCTTCCGGATGATGAGCAGGCACAATGGGCAAGGCGAGCAGAAGCTCCTCCTCGATCAGTGACTGCAGATCCAATGGATCTTCGCCCAGTTCCAGCACGTCATAACCTTTCGGCAACGACTGGGTATTCGCACCCTCCTTCACCACAGCATAACTGCATTCGCTATGGATCGGCAGGGTGACCAGCTCAAGACAACGCTGGCAAACCATTTTGACTTCGGTGTCGATAAAGCTGTGGATTACCACAGACTTACGTTCATCTCGTTCAAAAACGAATTTAGCCTGCACCGTACCGACATTGTCGGAAAGCGGGTCGCAGAGTCTCTCCAAATCGGCCAGCAGCATTTCACCTTGAAGGGTGGTGCCACGGTCAGCCAATTTGCGCGGGTCAACGTGAGGTGGAATCGGGTCATTCAACATAGGCGCAGCATTATAGGGATGCCCCCAGCCATGTCAAAGGAAATTCAGCCCTGTCCGCCACTTGAGCCTGCGTTAGAATCCGCCCCTTGCCCTTTGGAGATGCGCATGCTGCCTTTATTACTCGCTTCAAGCTCGGTTTATCGCCGGGAATTGCTGGCCCGCCTGCAGTTGCCGTTTACTTGCAGCTCGCCGGATATTGACGAAAGCCATCGCCCGAACGAGTCAGCCATCGAACTGGTAAAGCGCCTCGCCGAAGAAAAAGCCCGCGCACTTGCCGCCAGTCACCCCGCCCACCTGATCATCGGCTCGGACCAGGTCGCGGTACTGGGCCAGCGGATTATCGGCAAGCCACACAGCTTCGAAAAGGCCCGCGAACAACTGCTCGCATCGAGCGGTGCCAGCGTGACATTCCTCACCGGCCTGGCATTGCTCAACAGCCAGACCGGCCACTGCCAGGTCGACTGCGTGCCGTTTACCGTGCACATGCGCGAACTCGACGCAACACGCATCGAACGCTACCTGCACGCCGAACAGCCCTACGACTGCGCTGGCAGCTTCAAGGCTGAAGGGTTGGGGGTGAGCCTGTTTCAAAGCACCGAAGGCGCTGACGCCACCAGCCTGATCGGCCTGCCACTGATTCGCCTGGTCGACATGTTGCTGGCTGAAGGTGTGCAGATTCCCTAAAAATCAAAAGATCAAAAGATCGCAGCCTTCGGCAGCTCCTACATTGACCATGTGCACCCGCCATTCAACGGGCGCACGCAACCTCCGGAGCTGGCGAAGCCTGCGATCTTTTGATCTTAAAAAAACCGGCAGAAGCCGGTTTTTTTGCATTACAAGAGAATCAACGCAATGCCGGCCCCTGGAAGCCCATCCACATCGCCAAATGCTCAGCCACGCTGGCACCGAGCTTTTTCGAGAAGCGATCAAACGGCGACTCCTCGATAGTGAAGTCCACCATCTCTTTCTCGCCAATCACGTCACGCGCCACCGAACTAGCACTACCCAGACCATCAATCAAGCCCAGCGGCAGCGCCTGCTCACCTGACCAGACCAGCCCGGAGAACAGCTCCGGATGATCTTTGTCCTTGAGACGATCACCACGCCCCTTCTTGACGCTACTGATGAACTGCTGATGAGTGGTGTCGAGCACACCCTGCCAGAACTGAGTTTCTTCAGGCTTCTGCGGCTGGAACGGATCAAGGAATGATTTGTGCTCGCCAGAGGTGTAGGTACGACGCTCGACACCCAACTTTTCCATGGTGCCGACAAAACCGTAACCGGCCGCGGTCACACCAATGGAACCCACCAGGCTCGCCTTGTCGGCATAGATCTGATCTGCCGCACTGGCAATGTAATAGGCACCGGAAGCCCCCAGATCCGAGATCACCGCGTAAACCTTGGTATCCGGATGCAGGCCGCGCAAACGACGGATCTCGTCATAGACATAACCCGACTGCACCGGACTGCCGCCCGGACTGTTGATCCGCAGGATCACACCCTTGACCTTGTTGTCCTCGAAGGCTTTACGCAGGCTGCCGACGATATTATCTGCACTCGCCGGCTCTTTCTCGGCAATCATGCCGGTTATGTCGATCAGCGCCGTGTAACCGGAACCGCGAGTG
Source organism: Pseudomonas sp. Pseusp18 (assembly GCF_059506005.1). Lineage (NCBI taxonomy): Bacteria > Pseudomonadati > Pseudomonadota > Gammaproteobacteria > Pseudomonadales > Pseudomonadaceae > Pseudomonas > Pseudomonas sp. Pseusp18. The sequence goes on along the minus strand of NZ_CP169240.1, from coordinate 1,554,812 downwards.
GCGCTTTTTTCTACATCCATCAGCGGCGAGAACAAGAACAACGCAAGCAACAGATATGCAAAGGTCAGCAGCTTGAAGAAAATCCCCCAGCGGCGGGACCGGCGATGCTCCTGCACGTTGGCCAGCAAGGTCTTTTCCAGCAGCTTCCAGCTTTTCTCGTCACCGCTCTCTGCGCTCGCCTTGGCGGGTGCTTTCCATTCGTCGGTCATGACATTTACCCCTGCAAAAAACCGTTATGCCCGCTGACTCAGCCAGGCGCGCAATTCTGAAAAACGATCAATGGACAGTCGCGGCTCGAACTGCTGCAACGCCTCAATCGATTGAGCGCCATAGCTGACCGCCACCGAATCCATGCCAGCGTTGCGTGCCATCTGCAGATCGAAGGACGAATCCCCGACCATCAGCGCCTGCTCCGGGCGAACCTCGCAATGGGCGAGAATCTGCTCAAGCATCAACGGATGCGGCTTGCTGGCCGTTTCATCGGCTGCGCGAGTGACATCAAAATAATCTTCCCAGCCGTGAGCTTTGAGCACCCGGTCCAGCCCGCGCCGAGCCTTGCCGGTGGCAACCGCCAGGTGATAGCCGTCGGCACGAAACGCTTCCATCGACTCAAGCACACCCTCGAACAACGGCGAAGGAACAGCCTCCGCTGCGATGTAGTGCTCCGCATAATAGTCACGGAAAGCCATCATTTCGCCGTCGCCAATCTCGGGATACAAGGTGCGAATCGCTTCCGGCAACCCGAGACCGATAATGCCTTTGACCGCAAAATCATCGCGCAACGGAAAGCCGGAGCGCCTGGACGCCACGTGCATCGCCTCGACAATCCGACCAATGGAGTCTGCGAGCGTACCGTCCCAATCGAAAATCAGCAGCTTGTAATCAGATGGGCGCACTCAATCGCTCCACGGTTTTGGCCCACATTTCGTCGACCGGCGCCTGCAACTTCAGCTCGCCGCCATCAGGCAGCGGCACGGTCAGCATGTAGGCATGCAGGAATAGACGCTTGCCGCCCAGGTCACGAATTTCCTTGCTGAAATCTTCATCGCCGTACTTGGTGTCGCCGGCGATGCAATGCCCGGCATGCAAAGTATGGACGCGAATCTGGTGAGTGCGACCGGTGATCGGCTTGGCTTCGACCATGGTGGCAAAGTCACCGAAGCGGCGCAGCACCTTGAACACGGTCAGCGCCTCCTTGCCCTCTTCGTCGACTTCGACCATGCGTTCGCCGGAGCGCAGATTGCTCTTTTGCAGCGGCGCACGGACTTGCTTGATCGAGGTCGCCCAGTTGCCGCGCACCAGCGCCATATAGCGTTTGTCGACGCCATCACCGCGCAATGCGGCATGCAAGTGACGCAACATGCTGCGCTTTTTGGCGATCATCAGCAGGCCGGACGTGTCCCGGTCGAGGCGGTGAACCAACTCGAGCTCTTTTGCATCAGGACGTAACTGACGAAAGGCTTCGATGACGCCGTAATTCAAGCCGCTGCCGCCGTGAACCGCGATGCCAGCGGGCTTGTTGATCACGATCAGCGCCTTGTCTTCGTAGACAATCGAGGCCTCGAGGCGCTGGAGCAGCCCCTGAGCCAGCGGCACGGGCTCGTCGCGTTCGGGCACTCGCACCGGCGGCACGCGCACGATATCGCCCGCCTGCAGCTTGTATTCGGGCTTGATCCGACCTTTGTTCACCCGCACTTCGCCTTTACGCAAAATGCGGTAAATCAAGGTCTTGGGCACGCCTTTGAGCCGAGCGAGAAGGAAGTTATCAATACGTTGGCCGGCATATTCCGGCGAGACCTCAAGCAGTTGTACGCCTGGGGTCGAAGGGGCAGTAGTCGTCATGGTGCGGATGATAACAATTTTTTATGGAATTGAAGCACTTAATCATTGCTGCTATAGTCGCGAACGCCGCCAAAAGTGGCCTGGACAGCGGACTAACGGTCAAAAACCGGCCCTGACCAACGCAATTCACGAGGACGAGAGGCCGTCCTACGGGGCTTTCGCTACGTAACGGCAGAGTTTGCAGTTGTAACAAGCGCAGGTGACATAAGGCCTGAATCATGCCGCAAAGCAGAGTTTTCACTCGCCTTCCGAGCAAATATTCACGGCCAGTTCACAAAGTGCAGTCAGCTGCAAACGACCCCGAGCGAACGCTTCGGAAACAACGCCTAAATTAGCCATGATGCGTGACCTCCCCTTTCGGAGCTCACGGTAAATGCCAACCCGCTGCGGATTCTGCGCGCGGCAGCACCCGAATTATCAGGGATACGTGTAGGGTGGAGATGCACAACCGCTGGACTGTGTAGCAATAGGCTTTATCAAGACGCTTCATCTCGTCCACAGCCGCCGGTTGATTCCTCCTCCTGACTGAGTGCTTAAGTAGCCACAGCAAGCAGGACGCGTACGTCGCGATACCGGCCCAATTGGTCGGACATCGCTGGACACGGGAATGGCCAACCACTCCCGACGCACCTGACACCGACCGTGAGAAGTCGTGTGTGCCGAACGCCGTTTCCGGCAGCCCGGAAACCGACGGTACTACATGAAAAGAATGCTGATTAACGCGACTCAACCTGAAGAGTTGCGTGTTGCACTGGTAGATGGCCAACGCCTCTACGACCTGGACATCGAATCCGGTGCACGCGAGCAGAAGAAGGCCAACATCTATAAAGGCCGGATTACTCGCATCGAACCAAGCCTTGAGGCTGCCTTTGTCGATTTCGGCTCTGAGCGCCACGGCTTCCTGCCCCTCAAAGAAATCTCCCGCGAATACTTCAAGAAAACCCCTGAAGGCCGCGTCAACATCAAGGACGTCCTGAGCGAAGGCCAGGAAGTCATCGTTCAAGTCGAAAAAGAAGAACGTGGCAACAAGGGCGCCGCCCTGACCACCTTCATCAGCCTGGCCGGTCGTTACCTGGTTCTGATGCCGAACAACCCGCGTGCCGGCGGTATCTCCCGTCGCATCGAAGGTGAAGAGCGCAACGAACTGCGTGAAGCCCTCAACGGCCTGGTTGCACCGGCCGACATGGGTCTGATCGTTCGCACTGCAGGCCTTGGCCGCAGCAGCGAAGAAATGCAGTGGGACCTCGACTACCTGCTGCAACTCTGGACCGCCATCAAAGAAGCCTCGCTGGACCGCGCCGCGCCGTTCCTGATCTACCAGGAAAGCAACGTGATCATCCGCGCCATCCGCGATTACCTGCGCCAGGACATCGGCGAAGTGCTGATCGACAGCGTTGAAGCCCAGGACGAAGCCCTGACCTTCATTCGCCAGGTGATGCCGCAGTACGCCAGCAAGATCAAGCTGTACGAAGACAGCGTTCCGCTGTTCAACCGCTTCCAGATCGAAAGCCAGATCGAAACCGCCTTCCAGCGCGTCGTCGAACTGCCTTCCGGCGGCTCCATCGTCATCGATCCGACCGAAGCCCTGGTGTCCATCGACATCAACTCGGCGCGCGCCACCAAAGGCAGCGACATCGAAGAAACCGCTCTGCAGACCAACCTTGAAGCCGCCGAAGAAATCGCCCGTCAGTTGCGCTTGCGCGACATCGGCGGCCTGATCGTCATCGACTTCATCGACATGACCCCTGCCAAGAACCAGCGCGCCGTGGAAGAGAAAGTCCGCGAATGCCTGGAAGCCGACCGCGCCCGCGTGCAAGTCGGTCGCATCTCGCGCTTCGGCCTGCTGGAAATGTCCCGTCAGCGCCTGCGTCCATCACTGGGCGAAAGCAGCGGCATCGTTTGCCCGCGTTGCAACGGCACCGGCATCATCCGTGACGTTGAATCGCTGTCGCTGGCGATCCTGCGCCTGATCGAAGAAGAAGCCCTGAAAGACCGTACCGCCGAAGTTCGCGCCCAAGTGCCGATCCCGGTGGCGGCGTTCCTGCTCAACGAAAAACGCAACTCGATCACCAAGATCGAACTGCGCACCCGTGCCCGCATTGTCATTCTGCCGAACGATCACCTCGAAACGCCGCACTTCGAAGTTCAGCGTCTGCGCGATGACAGCCCGGAAGCCAGCATCAATCAGTCCAGCTATGAAATCGCTGCTGCCGCTGCCGAAGTCGAAGAAGTCCAGCCAGCCGCCGCGACCCGCACCCTGGTTCGCCAGGAAGCCGCGGTCAAGACTGCACCGGCCCGCGCCAACGCTCCGGTTCCGACCGAAGTCGTCGCCGCTCCAGTAGCTGCACCGGTCGCCGCGCCAGAGCCAAGCCTGTTCAAGGGCCTGGTGAAGTCGCTGATCAGCCTGTTCGCGACCAAGGAAGAGCCTGTTGCTCCGGTTGTGGTTGAAAAACCAGCGACCACCGAGCGCCCTGCCCGCAACGAAGAGCGTCGCAACGGTCGTCAGCAGAGCCGCAACCGTAACGGTCGCCGCGATGAAGAGCGCAAGCCTCGTGAGGAACGTGCACCGCGCGAAGAGCGCGCACCACGTGAGCCACGTGAAGCCCGCGAAGAAACGCCAGCAGTCGCCCGCGAAGAACGCGCTCCACGTGCCCCTCGTGAAGAACGTGCACCGCGCGCACCGCGTGAAGATCGCAAGCCACGTGGCGAGCGTGAAGAACGTCCGGTTCGTGAACTGCGCGAGCCTCTGGATGCCGCTCCGGCCGCCGCTGCCACCGCTGAAGAGCGTCCGGTCCGTCAGCCACGCGAAGAACGCGCTCCACGCCCACCGCGTGAAGAACGCCAGCCACGCACCGAGCAAGCTGCTGCCGCCGTAGCCGAAGAAGAGCTGCCAACCAACGAAGAGCAACTGCAGGAAGACGGTCAGGAAGTCGCCGAAGGCGATCGTCCACGCCGCCGCTCCCGCGGCCAGCGTCGTCGCAGCAACCGTCGTGAGCGTCAGCGCGATGCCAACGGCAACGTGATCGAAGGTTCGGAAGAATCCGAATCCGCTGAAAACGCCGAAGCGCCAAGCGCTGCCGATCTGGCCGCCGGCCTGGCTGTTACCGCAGCCGTTGCCAGCACCGTGATCAGCGCACCTGCTGAAGCACAAGCCAACGAGCAAGCCGAACGCGCCACTGCTGCCGTTCTGGAAACCGCTCCGGTTGAAGCGCCAGTGGTTGAAGCGACCACGCCGGTAGAAGTCATCGCCGCTCCGGAAATCGAAGTGGCACCGGTGCGTGAAGCACAGCCGGAAGTCGAAGCTGCCGCTGAACCAGTGGTTGCTGCAGAACCTGTAGTTGAAGCGCCAGTGGCTGAACCGGCACGTGAAGTTCGCGAAGTTCGTGAAGAACAAACCACGTTCAACTGGGTTGCCGAGCCGCCGGTTGCAGTCGAAGCTCCAGCGCCAGTCGCCGAGGCTCCAGTTGCTGAAGCCCCAGCGGCTGAAACCATGGCCTCCGAGCCAGTGGTTGCGGCTGCCGAGCCTGCTCCGCTGCTTGAAGCACCGGTGGTTGCCGAAGCTGCACCCGTGGTCGAAGCCGCTCCTGTCAGCGCTCTGACCCCAAGTGGCCGTGCACCGAACGACCCGCGTGAAGTGCGTCGTCGCAAGCGTGAAGCCGAGCGTCTGCAGAAGGAAGCCGAACTGGCTGCCGCTGCTGCCCCGGCCGCTGCCGAGCCAGCACCGGTTGTTGCTGAAGTCGTCGAGGCTGCCCCTGCCCCGGCCGCTGAAGTGCCTGCCGAGCCGGTTGAATCCGTGATCGACGAAGCACCGCGCTCCGTTCAAGAAGCGGTAGAGCAACACGAGCAAGCCCTGGAAAAAGAGCACGAGCCTAAACCCCTCGCCTGATTCCATCGGCCACTAAAAAGCCCCGCCTGGTGATCCCAGGCGGGGCTTTTTTATGTGCGTGTGTTTTGTGTGGCGAGAAAGATCAAAAGATCGCAGCCTTCGGCAGCTCCTACGCGCCTGTGGGCGCTGCCGAAGGCTGCGATCTTTTGGGATTACACAAACACCAATTTCTCTGGAACATCCACATCCCACAACACTCCGCGATCCTCCACCGCCACCTCGACCACCCTCGCCTGCGCAAACAGTGACTTGGCGCCGTGATCGCCGGTCAGCGCCATCAATCCCGGACCGAAGCTTCGCCCGAACCCCACCGGATGCCCATATTGCCCTTCATGCACCGGCACGCTGATAGCGTCATCCGCAATGGCCGCGACGACCTGTTCAATGCTCGACGGCAGGATAAACGGCATATCCCCCAGCATGATCAGCCAGCCATCGAGTTGCGAACATGACGCCACACCCGCCGCAATGCTGTCGCCCAGGCCGGTCGTCTCGATTCGCACAATCTCGCAACCATAGGCCTGCGCCATGCGAATCACTTGCGGGCGGTCCGCGGTGGTGACCAGCACACGCTTCTCGAGTGTGGCTGGCAGATTCACCAGCACCTGCTCGATCACTGAGTGCACGGTGATGCCATCACGGGCGGTGCAGTCCACCAGCAACTTGTCCTTATCGTCACCCGCTACCTGTCGAAACCGACTGCCCTGCCCGGCGGCTAGAACGATAACGCCAATGGAGTCACTCATACGCCCTCCTGCAACGGCCTCTTCTGCTTGAGCTCGATGCCGTTCTTGATCGCCACAATCTCGGCCAGCAGCGACAAGGCGATTTCCGCCGGAGTATGGCTGCCGATGTGCAAGCCGATCGGGCCGTGCAAGCGCTCGATGGCCTGTTGGGACAAGCCTAGCTGAGCCAGGTTGTCCCGGCGCTTCTGGCTGTTGACTCGCGAACCCAGCGCACCGACATAAAATGCCCTGGAGTCCAGGGCCGTGAGCAGCGCCATGTCATCCAGGCGCGGATCGTGGGTGAGCGCGACGATGGCAGTGCGTTCGTCGGTCTGGATGGTCAGCACTGCTTCGTCGGGCATGCCCGAAACGAAGCGACCGTGTTGTTCTTCCCAGCCGTAGACGAACTCGGTGCGCGGATCGCAAATCAGCACTTCGAAATCCAGCAGCCGCGCCATCTCGGCGACATACCGCGATAGCTGCCCCGCGCCGATCAACAACAATCGCCAACGCGGGCCATAAATGGCGCGCAGTGTGTTGCCATCAAAACTCAGCACATCGTGCTTGTTCGCCGGCTGCAGAACCACTTCACCGGTCGCTATATCCAACGAGCGCGCCACGATTTCATGTGCCTCGCAGCGCGCCAGCAACTGGGCGACCCACGCCGGATCGCCGACGCGCTCCTCGGTCAGGCGCAACGTGCCGCCGCAGGGCAAACCAAACCGCGCGGCCTCCTCACGAGTGACGCCATAAGTAATCAACTGCACCGGAGGCCCATCGGCCGGGATACGGCCATCGTGCAGCCGGGCAATCAGGTCATCCTCGACACAGCCACCGGACACCGAGCCAATCACTACGCCATCGCCACGCAAGGCGAGCATGGCGCCAGGTGCCCGGGGCGCGGTGCCCCAGGTCTGGACCACGCTGTACAACATCACCCGCTGACCGGCGCGGCGCCATTCCAGCACGCTGCGCAGGACGTTCAGATCGACGCTGTCCATCAGGCGTCAGCCTTCTGCCAGCCTTGCAGCTGATAGCGAACCGGCAAGCTGCGGATGCGCTTGCCGGTGGCCGCGAAGATCGCGTTGCACAGCGCTGGCGCAATCGGCGGCACGCCCGGCTCACCGACTCCGCCCAACGGCACATTGCCCGGTGGCGTGACCAGGTGCACGGCGACTTCCTTCGGTGCCAGGGACATGCGCGCCACCTCGTACATGTGGAAGTTATCCTGCTGGACCTTGCCGTCCTTGAAGCTGATTTCCCCCAGCACCGCGTTGCCCAAGCCCATGACGCAGGCGCCTTCGAACTGCGAGCGAATTCGCTCGGGGTTGATCTGTGGGCCGCAATCCACGGCGATGTCGGCTTTGTGCACGATCAGCGTGCCATCGTCTTTGACTTCGACTTCGATCACGGCTGCCACATAAGTGACAAAGCTGTAATGCACCGCCAGGCCCAAGCCACGCCCCTTGGGTAGCTTACGCCCCCATCCGGCGGCTTTGGCGGCGGTTTCCAGCACGGTGCGCATCCGCGCAGTATCGATCGGATAACGCTCAGGGGATTCGCCGTAGTTCCACTCTTCACTCAAGGTACGCGGATCGATCTGACGGTCCGGGCCAAGCAGCTTGATCTGGTATTTGAGCGGGTCCTGGCCGGCCTTATGCGCCAGTTCATCGACAAAGCTCTGAATCGCAAAGCCGTGGGGAATGTTCGATACAGAGCGATACCAGCCGACCCGCGTGTGGACCGCCGCTTCAGGGTTTTCCAGGCGCACGTTGGGGATCGCGTAAGCCATGTTGGTAAAGCCCATGCCCAGCTCGAAAGCCGCTTCATGGTTCATGCCCGGCGCGAACAGCGCGGTGATGCTCGGCGCCACCGTACGGTGCAACCAGCCCGACGGCAGGCCGTCTTTGTTCAGACTGGCCTTCAGGTACTCGGCGGACACGGTGTGGAAATATGAGTTGTGGATGTCGTCTTCACGGGTCCATTGCACCCGCACGGCCTTGCCCGGGAACTCCTTGGCCAGCAGCGCCGCTTCAACGACGAAGTCCGGCTTGGACTTGCGGCCGAAACCGCCGCCGAGCAAGGTGACGTTGAACGTGACGTTATCGAATGGAATGCCCAGGCGCTCGCCGATCCGTTCGCGGGTGACTTGCGGCGCCTGGCTTGGCGCCCAGGCTTCACACACACCGTCCTTGAAACGGGCGATGGCGACCATTGGCTCCATCGGCGATTGCGCCAGGTGCGGCAGATAGTAGGACGCTTCGAGGGTGCTGTCGGCAGCGCTCATGGCCTGGTCGATGTTGCCGGTATTGCGCACCACTTTGCCGGGTTTGAGCGACGCGGCTTCGAGTTCCTTGCGGTAGGCGATCGAGTCGTAACTGGCGTTGGGGCCGTCATCCCACTCGATCTTCAGCGCTTCGCGCCCCTTGATCGCCGCCCAGGTGTTGCTGGCCACCACGGCCACACCGCCAAGCGGCTGGAACTCGGAGGGCAATGGACGGTTTTCGATTTGCAAAACCTTGATCACCCCCGGGACTTTCATCGCGGCGCTGGCATCGAAGGATTTGACCTTGCCGCCGTAGACCGCCGGACGGGCGATGGTGGCGAAAAGCATGCCGTCGAAATGCACATCGGCGCCATAGACCGCACGACCGTTGACGATGTCCGCACCGTCGATGGCCTTGGTGCCCTCCTTGCCAATGTAGCGAAACTCCGACGGCTGTTTGAGCCGCAGGCTGTCTCGTGCCGGCACCGCCAGCGCACTGGCAGCCGCGGCCAACGCGCCGTAGCCCAGTTCACGACCGCTCGGCTTATGGATGACTTTGTGCAGTTGCGCATGGCACTCGCCGACCGGCACTTTCCACTGTTCGGCAGCAGCTTGCTCAAGCATGGTCCGCGCGGCAGCACCGCAACGGCGCATCGGTTCGTACCAGTGACGCATGCTGCGCGAACCGTCGGTGTCCTGATTGCCGAAACGTACTTCGTCGCCCGGCGCCTGTTGCACTTTGACCTGTGCCCAGTCGGCGTCCAGTTCATCGGCCACCACCATGGACAGACTGGTGCGCACGCCCTGGCCCATTTCCGAGCGGTTGCAGATCACGGTCACGCTGCCATCGGCGGCAATGCTGATGTAAACCTTCGGGTCATCGATCCAGCCGTTGGGCATGCCATCGGCGCCGAATTGTTTTTCTTTTTCCGCCGCCAATGCGTCTTGCCAGCCCCAACTGGCGGCCAGCACCAACGCACTGGTGGCGCCCACGCCCTTGAGGAAACCGCGGCGACTGAGGTTGCTCAGATTGCTCAGCGCAAAATCATTCGGTAGCTGGCTCATGCCTTGGCCTCCTTCAGATGAGTGGATGCCTGGCGGATGGCGGTCTTGATCCGGTTGTAGGTGCCGCACCGGCAAATGTTGCCGACCATCGCCTCCTCAATCTGCTCGTCACTGGGATTCGGGTTGGTTTTCAGCAGCGCGGTGGCCGACATGATCTGCCCGCCCTGACAGTAACCGCACTGAGCCACGGCGCTGTCGAGCCAGGCTTGCTGGACGACTTTGCCCACCGGGTCGGCGTGCAGGTTGTCGATGGTGCTGACGTTCTGGCCGATAACCGAGCCGATCGGCGTGATGCAACTGCGCGCTGGCGCGCCGTCGATATGAATGGTGCAGGCGCCACACAGGCCCATGCCGCAGCCGAATTTGGTGCCGTTGTAGCCAGCCACGTCACGGATCGCCCAGAGCAGCGGCATATCCTCGGTGACATCGAGTTGATGATCTTGACCATTGAGTTTCAGGGTAATCATGGGCACGCCCGCATAGTTATAGAGGTTATGGGGTCGAGCAATCTGCCGCTTGGGGTTCGCGGTTCACTACACGCAGATCGACTCAGGCTAATTGGCTCTCATATGTAGACGCGACGTCTGCACCGGGCCTTTGATGGAGCAAATGCTTGCATCGTTAGCTGGCTAAGTTAACTGAGCATTAACAAAAAAGCCCTGCACATTTGAAAATGTGCAGGGCTTTTTAATCAGCCTGAAAGCGTAGCCTCAATACTGGTTGGGTTCCATTTCCAGGTCGACCTTGAAACGCTCTGCAATGTCTTTCTGAATGCGCTGCGCCAGATTCAGCAATTGCAGGCCCGTTGCGCTGCCGTAGTTGACCAGCACCAGCGCCTGTAATTTATGCACACCGGCATCGCCGTCGCGAAAGCCTTTCCAGCCGGCGCGCTCGATCAGCCAGCCCGCCGCCAGCTTCATTTGCCCGTCGGGCTGCGCATACGCCACCAGATCCGGGTATTCACCCTTGAGTTGTGCCACGAGTGCGGCTGGCACCAACGGATTCTTGAAGAAGCTGCCGGCATTGCCGAGCACCGCCGGGTCCGGGAGTTTTTCGCTGCGGATGCTGCAAATGGCCTGGCTGACATCGGTCGGCGTCGGGTGATCAATACCCTGCTCGGTCAGGCGCTGACGCACCGGGCCGTATTCCAGGTGCAGGTGCGCGGTGCGCGTGAGGGTGAAACGCACCCGCAGGATCAACCATCGCCCCGGTTCCTGTTTGAACAGGCTGTCGCGGTAAGCGAAGTTGCACTCGGCCAGTGTGAAGTCCCGCAGCTCGCCGGTCTGGCGATCGAGGGCCGTCAGGCCGGCGAATACGTCTTTTATCTCGACGCCGTAAGCGCCGATGTTCTGCATGGGTGCCGCGCCGACAGTGCCGGGGATCAGGCTGAGGTTTTCCAGCCCCGACCATCCTTGCGCCAGGGTGTGTTGCACAAATGGATGCCACGGCTCGCCGGCCTCGGCTTCGATCACCACCTGGTTGCCGTCATCGCTCAGCAGGCGAATCCCTCGTGTGGCCATGCGCAGCACCAGTGCCGGCACATCGGCGGTCAGCAGCAAATTGCTGCCGCCACCAATCACCAGCACCGGCACTTCGTGTGCCGCCGCATAGGCCAGGGCTTCTCGCACGTCGGCATCGCTATGGGCTTCGGCAAACAGCCGCGCCTGAACGTCCACGCCAAAGCTGTTGAACGGTTTGAGCGAAACCCGGGGTTGAACCTGCAAACTCATAACCGTCCCTTCAATTCGATCACCAGCAGATCGCTGGCGCGCTCGATCAGGTCCAGAACCTGTTCGAAGCCTTGGTCGCCGTCGTAATAAGGATCCGGCACTTCATCGATTTCCGACTGGTAGCGACGCAGGAACAGATCCAGCTCGGCCTTGCCCTTGGCCGGTTGCATGGCCTTGAGGTGGCGCAGGTTGCTGTTGTCCATCGCCAGAATCAGGTCGTAAGTGGCGAAATCGGCGCGGGTCACTTGCTGGGCGCGCTGGGCGGACAGGTCGTAGCCGCGCAGTTTCGCCGCGGCCTGGCTGCGCTTGTCCGGGGCCTTGCCGACGTGCCAGTCGCCGGTGCCGGCGGAAGCCACTTCGACTTGATCGGCCAGCCCCGCCTCACGCAACTTGTGCCGCAATACGCCCTCAGCCGTGGGGGAACGGCAGATGTTGCCCAGGCAGACGAACAGGACCCGCATCAGGCCTCCAGCAGGCGACGAACGCGCTCGAGATCTTCAACGGTGTCGACGCCAGTGGGCGGTGCGATCAGCGCGTCGGCGACATGAATCCGCACGCCGTGCCACAGGGCACGCAGCTGTTCCAGAGACTCGGTGTTTTCCAGCCAGCACGGGCCCCAGGTGACGAAGTCCTGAAGGAAACCGGCACGGTAAGCATAAATGCCGATGTGACGGCGATATGGCACACCTTCCGGCAATTGCTCGCGGCTCTTGGCAAACGCGTCCCGAGCCCACGGCAAGGTGGCACGACTGAAGGTCAGCGCCAGGCCATTGAGGTCGCTGACCACTTTGACCACATTGGGGTTGAACAGGGTTTCGACGTCTTCGATCGGCTCGGCCAGGGTGGCCATGCGTGCTTCGGTGTGAGCGGCCAGGTTGGCGGCGACCTGATCGATCACGCTTGGCGGAATCAGCGGCTCGTCGCCCTGAACATTGACCACGATCGCGTCCGGGGCCAGGCCCAGTTTCGCTGCCACTTCGGCCAGACGGTCAGTGCCGGAATTGTGGTCTTCGCGGGTCAGCACCACTTCGGCGCCAAAGCCCTTGCAGGCCTCGACGATGCGCGCATCGTCAGTGGCAACCACCACGCGCTGGGCGCTGCTTTTGCTCGCCTGTTCCCAGACGTGCTGGATCATCGGCTTGCCGGCGATCAGCAGCAGCGGCTTGCCCGGCAAGCGGGTGGAGGCGTAACGCGATGGAATGACAACGGTAAAGGCTGTGGTCATTTATCCAGACGCTCATCGGTGGTCAGGGTGCGCGCTTCGCTTTCGAGCATCACCGGGATTCCGTCGCGAATCGGGTACGCGAGGCCGGCGCCCTTGCTGATCAGCTCGGTTTTGTCGGCGCTGAGCTTGAGCGGGCCTTTGCAGACCGGGCAAGCGAGGATATCGAGCAATTTGGTGTCCATGTACATTCCCTGGATAGAAACGGAGTTAAGGCAAAAGACGAGCCGGCAACAGGCGCATCAGCTGCGTATCGAACCAGGCCACGAAGGCCGGCGATGGCGCAGCATCGACCGCCAGGTACCACCAATCGGTGGCGGCGAAGGCACGGCACTTCACCGCGTCCTTTTCTGTCATCACCACTGGCAATGACGGTGTGAAATTCAAGGCCTGCACGCTGTACTCGGCGTGGTCGGCAAATGCATGGGGCACTGGCCGCCAGTGTAGCGTTTCGAGGGTTGTGAAGAAACGCCGGGGATTGCCGATCCCGGCCACGGCGTGCAGGGCCTGACCCGCGGGAAAGTGGTCCAGAGGACGCCGTTCACCGCTGCGCAGGTTGACCAGTTCGGTGGGTTGCAACTGGAAGGCAAAACCGTCTTCGCGATCATTGGCAGCGCCGTTGTACAGCACCGCATCGACGCTTTGCAGGCGCTCGACCGGTTCGCGCAACGGCCCGGCGGGCAGGCAACGCTTGTTGCCCAGCCCCCGGGCGGCGTCGATCAGCACCAGTTCCAGGTCACGAGCCAGCCGGTAATGCTGCATGCCATCGTCGGAAAGGATCAGGTCCAGCGGCTCACTCGCCAGCAAGGCTTTGACCGCACGACTGCGGTCCGGGTCGATCATCAGCGGCACGCCGGTGCGCTGGACGATCAACAGCGGTTCATCGCCCGCCACGTCCGCGCCTTGATCCGCCGCGACCCGCCACGGCAATTGCGGCGGTTTGGCGCCGTAACCACGGCTGACCACGCCGACCCGCAAACCGCTGCGCTGGCAGTGCTGGATCATCCACAGAATCAGCGGCGTCTTGCCCGTGCCGCCCACCGTGATGTTGCCGACCACGATCAGCGGCACCGGCGATTGGTAGATCTCGCCCTCGCCCGCCAAAAAGCGCTCGCGCTTGCCGGTGACCACGCGTCGATACAGCCACTCAAGCGGCTGCAACAGCTTCAACGCCGGATGACCTTCGTACCACGCGGCGAGCAATCGATCGGACATGGCCATCAGGACGCCGGCGCCGCCTCGACAGTGGTCATGCGCAAGTGGCTGAAACCGAGCTTGCCGGCAGCGTCCATCGCGGTGATGACGGACTGATGGGGGGTTTTGCCATCGGCGCTGATGGACAGCGGCAGATTGGTGTCGCCATTGGATTCTTTCTGCAGCGCTTCCATCAGGCTGGTGAGGTCGTTCTTCGGCAACAGCTGGTTGTTGACCGAATACGCCCCGTCGGCGCTGATGGCGATGTCCAGTTGCTTGAGCTGCTGGTCTTCGGCCGGGGAGCCGCTGACCGCTTCCGGCAGGTCGACGCGCAACTGGGTTTCACGGGTGAAGGTGGTAGTCACGACGAAAAACAGCAACAGGATAAACACCACGTCGATCAGCGACGCGAGGTTGATGTCTACCGTTTCCCGTGGTTTACGACGGAATTTCACGCTTTACCCTCGGCCAGGTCCACGTCGCGATCGCCCTGAATAACCTCGACCAGTTTGATCGCCTCTTGCTCCATGCCCACCACCAGCTCATCGATCCGGCGTTGCAGGAAGCGGTGGAAGAACACGGCCGGGATACCGACCATCAGGCCGGCGGCGGTGGTGATCAGTGCCTTGGAAATACCCCCGGCCAGCACCGCGGCGTTGGTGCCCATGCCCGTGCCCATGAACGCACTGAAAATATCGATCATGCCCAGCACCGTACCCAGCAGCCCCAGCAACGGAGCCATGGCGGCGATGGTGCCCAGGGCGTTGATGTAACGTTCGAGCTCATGAATCACCCGCGCGGCGGCCTCTTCGATGCACTCTTTCATGATCTCGCGACCATGCTTGGAGTTCGCCAGACCGGCGGCGAGGATCTCGCCCAGCGGAGAGTTGGCGCGCAGTTCCTTGAGTTTTTCTTTATTGAGTTGCTTGTCCTTGATCCAGACCCAGACCTGCCCGAGCAAGTGCTCCGGGGTCACGCGGCTGGCGCGCAGGGTCCAGAGACGCTCGGCGACGATCGCCATGGCCGCGATGGAACTCAGAATGATCGGCAGCATCATCCAGCCGCCGGATTTGACCAATTCCCACACAGTGACAGTCCCCTCGAAAAAGTGCGCCACTCTAACATAGGGGGTGGGCGCAC
The DNA here is from genome assembly GCF_059506005.1 of Pseudomonas sp. Pseusp18. NCBI lineage: Bacteria > Pseudomonadati > Pseudomonadota > Gammaproteobacteria > Pseudomonadales > Pseudomonadaceae > Pseudomonas > Pseudomonas sp. Pseusp18. The sequence continues at coordinate 1,539,742 of NZ_CP169240.1, read as the reverse complement.
CGAAGACCGCGATGTCGCATCCGGTCGGGCTTTAATGACGCGGGCTACTGGCGCAATACTGGCGGATCGCGCCAGAAACGCCGTTCCTGAAGCATCGTCCAAGGTGGTTTGAAGCGCCCCAGTTGTAGACGAATGGCACCCTGCTCGGCACTGTCGTAGATCGCCATGCCACGCTTTTGATAACGCGCCACGACTGTGGGATGGGGATGACCGAAAGAATTACCGTTGCCACGGGAAATCAGTACCGCTTTAGGCTGCAGAGCGCTGAGCAACGCCATCGAAGATGAACTGCGACTGCCGTGGTGCGGGGCCTGCAACCAGTCCGTCGACACCGCCAATGGACTGTCGAGCAGCGCCCGCTCGGCCGCCGTATCGATATCGCCAGTCAGCAGCAACCGCTCACCGTTGGCTTCGACCTGCAGCACGCAGGATTTCTGATTGCTGTCACTGGCCGACGGCCACTGCCAGAGCTGGAACCGCACGTCGTCCCAGGTCCACTGTTGACCGCTCTCACAGCCCTCGGCATGTAACTCGTCCGGCAGGGCCAGTGGATCGCCACTCAGTACCCGCGTCACCGGCACACCGCTGGCAATCGCTCGCGCACCGCCGGCGTGATCGGCGTCGGCGTGGCTGATCAGCATCAGATCGAGTCCGTTCACCCCCAGTTTGCGCAACGATGGCAACACCACCCGCGCCCCAAGGTCGATATCGCCGAAACGCGGCCCGGCGTCATACAACAGAGTGTGATGGCGGGTGCGCACCAGGATGGCCAACCCTTGGCCGACATCCAGTTGCCAGACCTCGGCGACGCCTTCAGGCAGCGTGTGCCGGGGCGCAAAAACCAGCAACAGCAACATCGGCCAGCCCAGCGGGCGCAACGGCACGCCCGGTGGCAGTAACAGCAGAAATGCGCCCAGCGCGCCGAACGCCCAAACCCACAGCGGAACCGCCACCGGCACCCACGCGGGCAATTGCCCGGCCACCAACGCCAGCCCCTTGAACAAAAGGTCGATCAGACCGCCAGCCAACCACAGCAACCCCTCGCCCACATAAGGAACGGGCAACAGCAGCGTTCCGAGCAAGGCCGGCGGCAAGACCAGCAGGCTGATCCAGGGCACCGCCAGCAGATTGGCCAGCGGCCCGCTGAGACTGATCGGCAACCCCAGCACCAACAGCAGTGGGCACAGACCGATTGCGATCAGCCATTGGGCACGGGTCCAGGTTTGCCACCAACGCCACGGGCCCAATCGCCCGCCAAAGGTGAAAATCAGCACCGCTACCGCCGCAAAAGACAACCAGAAACCCGGTTGCAGACTTGCCAGCGGGTCCAGCAGCAAAACACCGTCAAGCGCCAGCAACAGCGGCCACCAGGCGCCGAGGTGACGAAACCGTAGCCGCCACAACAACAGCAGACCGATCATCAGGCAGGCCCGACGCACCGGCACCTCGAAACCGGCCAGCAACCCATAACCGAGCGCTGCCGCGAACGCCAGCCCACACGCCCATGGCAGCCACGGCAAGCGCCTGGGCCATAAGCCATAGCGCGCCAGCCCGGCGATCAGCAGATACACCAGCCCCGCCAGCAAACCAATGTGCTGCCCGGAAATCACCAACAAATGCACGGTGCCGGTGTCTTGCAGCACCTGCCAGTCCTCACGGCTGAGCCCGGCGCCGTCCCCCAGCACCAACGCCGTCAGCGCCCCCGTTCGCCCCTGCGCATCCACGGCCTGCAAACGCTGACGAATGCCGTCGCGCCAGGCCCACTGCGCTTGCCCCAGTCGCTGACCGTCCTTGACGGTCCCGGTGGCGCCAATACGTTGGGCCAGCAACCAGGCGTCGTAATCAAAACCATGGGGGTTGAGCAGCCCGGCAGGACGCTTCAATTTGACTGCCAGCCGCCACCGCTCGCCACTGTTGACGGGCGGCCCACCATACCAAGCCAGACGCAGGTGCCGGGGCAGTTGGGTGCGACGCGACTGACTGTCTGTCAGTTCGAAACGCACTACACCCTCGGCCTGCTGCGGCAAACCGGTGACACGACCTTCGACCCAGCGAGTCTCGCCATCGAGCTTCAGCACCAGGCGATCATCCAGCGCCCACTGCGCATTCGCACACGCCCAACTGAAACCGAACAACCAAAATGCCAGTGGAAAGGTTCGAAACGGCAGCAACATCAAACCCACTACCGGCAACAACAGCCACAACCCCGCCGGCGGCAATGCCGGTAAAAAACGCAGGGCCAGCAGACCCAACGCCAGCGCCATCATCCCTGTGCGCATAAGCCCTTCCTTGAGAGTCCCCTCCCTAGGCTTAGCCGTCGCGCCGCACAGGCGTCGTTAACAATTGTCACAAAGTCTGAATGGGCGGTTCGTAGAATCCAGACATACTTGCCGCCTTAACCGACCGAGAAGCCTTATGCCCCGGCGCTTATTCAAACGTTACATGCCAGACCCGACCAGCATCAGGGAACACAAATCCTTACGCTTTCTTGGCACCCTGCTGCATGACCCGAACCTCTGGCACCTCAATCGTCATTCCGTTGCTCGGGCCATGGCCGTTGGCCTGTTCGCGGCATTCCTGCCCATCCCGTTGCAAATGCTGTTGGCGGCCATCCTCGCCATCGTGGTGCGCGGCAACATGCCGATAGCGGTCAGCCTGGTCTGGCTGACCAACCCGATCACCATGCCGGCGGTGTTCTTCTGCACTTACCAGACCGGCGCCTGGCTGATGGACGTCCCCGCCAGGAGCTTGCCGGACGAGTTGACCTGGGAATGGATCAGCGGCGAGCTCTCGACTTTGTGGCAACCGTTTTTACTGGGCTCGGTGGTAACGGGGCTGGTGCTTGGAGCGTTGGCTTATTGTCTGGTGATGATGTATTGGCGCTGGTGGGTGAGTCGGCAGTGGGCACGGCGTAAGCGCAGCCGGATGCAAGAATGAAAAACGGCCTCCGCGTGGGAGGCCTTTTTTATATCGATAGTTTGATTGGGGACATATCCATTGCTGCGGTAACGGCGACTTATGGTTTCGCTCTTACAGCGAGTCACTTTCGAAAAGCGCGAAAGTAACCAAAGCGCTTTTGCCCCGCCATTCGGTGCCTCGCCTAGGCTCGGCATACCCTCACTCCGGCATTGCTCCGGGGGCCCGCCGCCATCGGCCATCCATGGCCGGGGGCGGCTACCGCGGCATCCCTGCCGCGGTGCCCCCTACGCAATACCTGCGTTCGGCCTCTGGGAAAGGGGCGGCAGATCCAAAGCCAAAGCCAAAGCCAAAGCAGAAGCAGAAGCCACAGCAAGATCAAAAGATCGCAGCCTCGCTTCGCTCGACAGCTCCTACAGGGAAGTGCGTGCACATGAGATCAGGCCGGCCGGTAGGCCGCCTCGCTTTTGATTTTGACTCACCGCCCCCTCGAGAGGCTGAGTGGAGGTTCTGCGCAGTGGGCAACCCGGCATGGATGCCGGGTTAGCCGCCCCCGGCCATGGATGGCCGATGGCGGCGGGCCCACGGAGCAGGACCGGAGCGAGGTCACCCTGAGCCTAGGCGAAGGGCCGAACGAAAGGGGCAAGAGCCCTTTGGTTACTTTGGGGCTTTTCCAAAGTGACCCGCCGTAAGGGCGGAACCCTAAGTAGCCATTACCGCAGCAACGGATATGTACACCAACAACACGTAACCTGACCCGCAGTGGAGGCGTCAGGTACGCATCCCACGCCCACTCACCAGCAGCCGCGCACAACCGATGTACAGCACAACAGTCGCTACCAGCATGAAGGCGATCGCCACGCTGATCTTGATGTCCGACACACCGAGGATGCCGTAACGGAAGGCGTTGACCATGTGCAGCACCGGGTTGGCCAGCGACACGGTCTGCCAGAACGGCGGCAGCAGGCTGATCGAGTAGAACACCCCGCCCAGGTACGTCAGCGGTGTCAGCACGAAGGTCGGGATGATCGAGATGTCATCGAAGTTGCGCGCAAATACCGCGTTGATGAAACCCAGCAACGAGAAGATCGTCGCCGTCAGCAGCACCACCAGGACGGTCACGCCCAGGTGATGCACCTGTAGCGTGGTGAAGAACAGCGACAGCAGCGTCACGATGAGCCCGACCATCAACCCGCGCAGCACGCCGCCCAGGGTATAGCCAATCAGAATGGTATGCGGTGACACCGGCGACACCATCAGTTCTTCGATGGAGCGCTGGAACTTGCTGCCAAAGAAACTCGATACCACGTTGCCGTAGGAGTTGGTGATCACCGACATCATGATCAGCCCCGGCACGATGTACTCCATGTACGTGAAGCCACCCATGCCGCCGATCTGCCGACCGATCAGATTGCCGAAGATCACAAAGTACAGAACCATGGTGATGGCTGGCGGCAGCAAGGTCTGCGGCCAGATCCGGGTGAAGCGCTTGACCTCACGATAAACGATGGTATTGAGGGCGACGAGGTTGGGTTGCAGCTCGGAACTCATACCGCCACCTTCGACAGATTTTTCTCCACCAGGGACACGAACAACTCCTCGAGGCGATTGGTTTTGTTACGCAGGCTCAACACTTCGATGTTCTGCTGCGCCAACTGGGTGAACAGCGCGGTAATGCCCATGGCCTTGTCGACCTGGACTTCCAGGGTATGACTGTCGATCAGTTTGGACGGGTAACCAAGCAACTGCGGTGCCACTTGCAAGGTGTTCTTCAGGTCCAGCAGGAACGTCTCGACATGCAGTTGGCTGAGCAACTGCTTCATGCTGGTGTTCTCGACAATGGTGCCATGGTCGATGATGCCGATGTTGCGGCACAACTGTTCAGCCTCTTCCAGGTAGTGGGTGGTGAGGATGATGGTGATGCCTTTCTTGTTCAGTTCGGTGAGGAAGGTCCACATCGAGCGACGCAATTCGATGTCCACCCCTGCCGTCGGTTCGTCGAGGATCAGCAGGCGTGGCTCGTGAACCAGCGCCCGGGCGATCATCAGTCGGCGCTTCATGCCGCCGGACAGGGAGCGTGACGGCACATCGCGCTTGTCCCACAAACCCAGTTGAGTCAGGTACTGCTCGGCGCGTTCCTTGGCGATTTTCGCCGGGATGCCGTAGTAACCGGCCTGGGTCACGACGATGTCGAAGGTCTTTTCGAACTGGTTGAAGTTGAATTCCTGGGGCACCACGCCGATGGAGCGCTTGAGCTGCGCAGGATTCTTGTCCAGGTCGTGACCGAAGATATTCACCGTGCCGCTGGTCTTGTTCACCAGGGTCGAGAGAATGCCGATGGTCGTGGATTTGCCGGCGCCGTTCGGGCCGAGCAAGGCGAAAAAGTCACCTTCGGCGACGTCCAGATCGATACCACTCAAGGCCTGGAAACCGTTGCCGTAGGTTTTGGTTAGCTGCCGGATGGACAGAGCGGAACTCATATCGGATTTACGCACCAGGAAGGGAAGAAAGGAATAAATAAGGGCGGGCGGCGAGCAATGCAACCGCGGCGCATGAGCGCAATGGTGCTTGTCGCCGCCACACAAGTACAGTCACGCGTGTTGATAGTGAGTATTAAGTCAACGCGGTCATGACGGCTTTGCGATAGGCCGGACGCTGTTTCAACCGTGCGTACCAGGCTTCTAGATGTGGCAGCGGCGCGCGCTCGATCGGCATCTCGAACCAGGCATAAATGAAGCTGCCCAAGGGAATGTCGCCCATGCCGATCTCTTCGCCCGACAGGTATGGTTTAACCGCCAGCGCTTGATCGGCCATCGACAGCAGCTCGTCGCACTCCTTGATCGCAGCCTTGATGGCCGGCCAGTCCTGCTGCTCTGGCGGGGTGCGCAACACGCCCCAGAACACCGTGCGAAACGGCGCGGCAAAACTTGAGGTGGTCCAGTCCATCCACTTTTCCGCCGAGGCACGGGCTTGCAGGTCCGTCGGATACCAGGCAGTGCCGCTGGCATGGCGAGCCATCAGGTAACGCACGATGGCGTTGGATTCCCACAGCACGAAGCCGTCGTCTTCGATCACCGGCACGCGACCGTTGGGATTCATCGCCCGGTACTCAGGCGTGTCGACCACGCCAAAGGCACCGCCGGCATCGATGGCTTCATAGGCCAGGCCCAGCTCTTCGGCGGCCCACAACGGTTTTCTGACATTCGACGAATTTTTCCGACCCCAGATCTTCAGCATGACCGCCTCCTTGTTGGATAAATGCGCAGGCAGCATACGCCGGATCAGGCACGACTCAAATCGCTATGCATGTCACCCAGTTGCAGCGGCAGCCGCTCGCCGAACAAATGCGGATAGCACTTTTCCAGGTGCTCGAAAAAGAACGCTTCAGGCACATCGGTGAACTGGCCGTGATCGACCAGGTACTCCATCAGCTGCTCGCCGTCGCGATTGAAGGGATGGAACACGCTGTCATTGATCCCGTCGAATTCCAGCGGCGCGACATTGAACAGTTCGCAGAGTTGTTGATTGAAAGCCGGCGTGGCTTTAACCCAATGCTCGTTCAAATAAAGCTCGGTGTAGCCGTGCATGGCGAACACATCGCTCTTGAGCAGTTCGAGCAGGCGCGGCGTCGACAGGTGATTGCGCACATCCGCCAGACCGATACGCGCCGGGATCCCGCAATGCCGAGCGCAACCTGCCAACAGCGTGGCTTTGGGCACGCAATAACTCTCCCCGGCCGACAGCGCATAGCTGCCGCGCAAGGTCTGCGGATCACGGCTGAAGGTGTAGGGGTTGTAGCGCACGGCCTCGCGCACTGCGTAATAGAGATTGATCGCTTGCTCCAGCGGATCGCGCCCGGCGCCACGGTATTTTTCGGCGAACTCCACCACCGAGGGATGGTCACTGTCGATGAAGCGGCCGGGACTCAGATACGCATGCATGGGAGCAATCTCCTGGGGGAAGCCACGAGTCTAGCGACACCTTCAGCACAGAGATAACGACGTTTCGGCCAAATATCAGCGCTTGCCCGCCCTGTTGACGAGTCCTCCATCGAAATAACTGACGAAGTCCGGCCGTTTCGTCCTACAAGCTCAACCCGATCGCTCCGACCACCCACTTTTATGGATGCCGTCTAAGCTCTGAGAGTGGTTTTGCCCCTGGCTTCAGGAGAATTAATTATGCTGCTGTTGTGGATACTGGTTCTGGTGGTCGGGATTGCCTGGCTGGCACATCGTCGCACCGCGCCTCTGCCCGCTTTGGGCATCATCGCTGTCTATCTGCTGGCGATGGGCATCTTCAGACATGCGAGCCATGCCCCCGTCTGGCTGCTGCTGATTTTCTGGGCGATGCTTGCGGCTGTAGCGGCCTTCCTGTTACTGCCGGACCTGCGACGAAAACTGTTCACGGCGCCCATTTTCAACTGGTTTCAAAAAAACCTGCCCCCCATGTCGCAAACCGAGCGTGAAGCCATTGAAGCCGGCACGGTCTGGTGGGATGGCGAGCTGTTCAGCGGTCGTCCGGACTGGAACAAGCTGCTGGCCTATCCAAAAGCGCAGCTGAGCGAAGAGGAACAGGCGTTTATCGATGGCCCGACCGAAGAGCTCTGCGCGATGGTCACCGATTGGCAGATCAGCCAGTTGATGGACCTGCCGCCAAAGGCCTGGGACCACATCAAGCAGCATGGCTTTTTTGCCCTGATCATCCCCAAGGAATACGGCGGTAAAGGCTTCTCGGCTTATGCGCACTCCCAGATCGCGATGAAACTGGCGACCCGCAGCGGTGACCTGGCCTCCACCGTCATGGTGCCCAACTCCCTTGGCCCGGCGGAACTGCTGCTGCATTACGGCACCGACGAACAACGCAATCATTACCTGCCACGCCTGGCCCGCGGCGACGATATCCCCTGCTTTGCCCTGACAGGCCCGATGGCGGGCTCCAACGTCGGGGGGATGACCGACACCGGGGTGATTTGCAAAGGTGAATGGGAAGGCCAGGAAACCCTCGGCCTGCGCCTGAACTGGGAAAAACGCTACATCACCCTCGGTCCGGTGGCGACCTTGATCGGCCTGGCCTTCAAGGCCTATGACCCGGATCATCTATTGGGTGACAAAGTCGACCTGGGGATCAGTCTCGCATTGATTCCAACCCAGACCCCCGGTGTAGAAATCGGCCGCCGTCACTTGCCGCTGGGCGCCGCCTTCATGAACGGCCCGAACGCTGGCAAGGATGTGTTCATACCGCTGGAATTCATCATCGGCGGTCAGGAGATGCTCGGCGAAGGCTGGATGATGCTGATGAACTGCTTGTCGGTCGGGCGTTCCATTTCGCTGCCTGCCATCGGTACCGCCGCGGGCAAGTTCAGCAGCCTGGTGACGGGCCAATATGCGCAGGTTCGCGAGCAATTCAACGCACCGCTGTCAGCCTTCGAAGGGATTCAGGAAGCACTGGCGCGGATCGGCGGCAGTACCTGGCTGATGGACAGCGCGCGGATGCTCACCGCCAACGCCGTCGACCTCGGCGAAAAGCCGTCGGTGCCCTCCGCCATCATCAAATACCACCTCTCCGAACGCGGTCGCGAGTGCATCAGTCACGCCATGGATGTTCACGGCGGCAAGGCCATCATCATGGGACCGAACAACTATCTCGCGCGTAGCTGGCAAGGTGCGCCCATTTCCGTCACGGTCGAAGGTGCGAACATCCTGACACGCAACCTGATGATCTTCGGCCAGGGCGCTATTCGCTGCCATCCGTTCGTGCTCAAGGAAATGGCCCTTGTCCACCGCGAAGACAAACAACAGGCGTTGATCGAATTCGACGCCCTGCTGCTCAAACACATTGGTTTTGCCGTGAGCAACGCCGCCAGCACCCTGGTGCTGAACCTTGGCTTCGGGCATTTCGAACACATGCCCGGAGACAAGCTCAGCCAACGCTACGTGCGCGCCCTCAACCGTCAGGCCGCGGCTTTTGCCATGCTTGCAGACCAATGCATGATGCTGCTGGGCGGCGAACTGAAACGCCGCGAACGCTTGTCCGCACGTCTGGGCGATGTGCTCAGCTACCTGTATCTGGCCTCCGCCGCGCTCAAGCGATATCACGATCTCGATTCGCCGGAGCATATGCGTCCGTTGTTCGCCTGGGCGATGGAAGAGAGCCTCGGCCAGTCCGAGCGTGCGCTGGACGAACTGCTGACCAACTTTCCGAACAAGGTACTCGGCTGCTTGCTGCGGGTACTGGTGTTCCCGTTCGGTCGCCGGCACAGAGGCCCGTCGGACAGACTGGCGGCCAAAGTCGCAGCAGTGCTCGGCCGCGCCAAGGGCGACCCGACCCTTGAGGAGTTATTGGCGGGCTGCTATCGCCCGCAATCGACAGAGGATCCGGTCGGCGCCCTGCAGCACGCCTGCGACTTGCTGAACGCCGCCAAACCGCTACAGAAAAAACTCAACACGGCGCTGAGAAGTCGCCAGGTCAAACCCACTGTCGGGGAGTCGGTCATCGATGCCGCACTGGAGGCTGGCGTCTTGCAACCGGTTGAAGCCGAGACCTTGCGTGAGGTGGAGGTGGCGCGGCGCAAGGTGATCGACGTCGATGATTTCGATAAAGAGGTGCTGGTGCTGGGCAAGGGCAAGGTCCGCTAATCCAGAGGACCGTGTGTCGCCTTACCATCATGGGGCGCTTTACCCTGTGAAAAAGGGGCGCGGGAGCTTTATACTCCTGCGCCCGTTTTGCTCTTGAGGACTTATCTCGTGTCCAATGTCGTTGCCGATCATCTCGTCTTGCTCGACCACCTGCGCAGTATCCTGGTCGCCGTAGGTGAGGCCGAACAGGTTCCCGAAGAAAGCCATGCCTTGTTCCTGGAGCGCTTCGACGAACTGCGTGCGTTGCTGCCGGTCGACCCGATCGAAAGCCAATACCTGGGCCAGGACATCCTGTGCCAGATCATCACCCGCTACCCACAAATCGCCCACCTGGTGCCGCGCGATCTGCTGTGGTACTTCGCCGGTGACTGCCTGCACTACATGCCCGATGATGAAATCGACCTGTACCAGGCGCTGGAAGAACGTCGCTTCGAAGCCGAACAGAACGATGAACCGTTCGACTGGAATCAGGAAAAACAGCTGCTGGCGATGTCGAACCAGGACAGCAAGCACTGATCTCCAATCAGTAACGCAAAAGGCCCGCATGGTTAATCATGCGGGCCTTTTTTGTTGGCCGGGTAAAGATCAAAACAACCCATCACTCTCCGGCAACTCATACGCTGCTGCGCCCTTGCCCATCGCGCTTGGCTTGCCCGGCTTGCTCAAGGTCGGCTCTTTTTCCAGGCATTCCACCAGATAGTCGATGAATACCCGTAACTTGGGCGGCAGATAGCGGGTGGGCGAATGCAGCAGCCAGGCGCCTCCGTGGTAGGACGCCAGAAAGGTCCAGTCCGGCAACACCTGCACAATCAGCCCCTGTTCCAGCGCATAACGGGCGGTGAAGTACGGCAGGCTACCGATCCCGATGTGTTGCAATACCGCGCCCAATCGCACGCCCGTGTGATTGGCGGCGTAACGTCCGCGCACGCCGACGGTCACCGCTTTGCTGCCTTTCTTGAACTTCCAGCGCGCATCGCTCGGGGTTTCGCCCAGATAGATGCAGCTGTGATTGAGCAAGTCGTGGGGATGAGTCGGTGTGCCGTGCTCGGCCAGGTACTGCGGCGTGGCGCAGAGCAAATGGTCGATGGTCAGCAATTGGCGCCCCACCAGCCCCGCAGGGGGCCGATCGGTAATACGGATGGCCAGGTCGACGTTGTCATCGATCAAATCCACCTGGCGGTCCTCGAGCAACAACTCCACATCCACTTTGGGATAACGCCGCAGAAACTCCGGCATATGCGGATGAATCACAAATCGCCCGACAGCCTTGGGCACGCTGACGCGCACCAGCCCTTCCGCTTCCTGGGTGAACTGACCGCTGATTTCCATCACCGACTTCGCCGCGCTGACCATCTCCTGGCAGCGCTTGAACACCTCTTCGCCTCCGTCGCTCAGGCGCAGCTTGCGCGTGGTTCGTTGCAACAAACGCGTGGCAAGCGCCTTCTCCAGCCGCGAAATGCTGCGACTCACCGCCGAGGGGGAAGACCCCAACTGACGCGCCGCTTCGGAGAAACTGCCGGTTTCGACAACCTTGACGAAAATCGCCATTTCACCGAGCAGCGGCAGGGGAAGATTTATGCTCACAGCGCAACAGTCCTTTGATGGTTGAACGGATTATCACGCAATTCCACGGTTCATATAATAAAAATAGAAACTTTAATAAGGGCATGGAATATGACGCTTCGCCTCTTTTTCCATAGTGATGACCTCAGGGCCAACGTGGAAGTCCTGGATTGCACGCCCTATGAGAACGAGTTCGCCGTGGTGCTGCGCGCCACTCTGTTTCATCCCCAGGGCGGCGGACAACCCTGTGATACCGGCTGGATCGGCGAAAGCCAGGTGCTGCGCGTGGTGCAGGAAACGGAGCGGATCATCCATTTCGTCGACCACCCGGTAAAACTCGGCATGATCCAGATTCGGGTCGACGAGCAACGCCGCCAGTTCAATACGCGCATGCATTCGGCGGGGCACCTGATCGGTCACTTTGTTCAGGCCATGGGCTGGATGCCGATCAAGGCTCATCACTGGCCGGATGAAGGACGTGTGCAATTCAAACCGGGCGATGGCGCACAGGAGGTTGATGCCCAGACGATTCAGCACGGCATCAAGCAATGGATCGCCCATGATCTGCCACGCTTGACGTCGTTGCGCGAAGGCGCCCGTGAAATCGGTTTCGGTGAGCTGCCCGCCTACGGCTGCGGCGGCACCCATGTACGTAGCCTGAAGGATTTGGGCAAGGTCACGATCGCTTCCCTTTCGCAGAAAAAGGGAACGCTGTCAGTCCACTACCACGTGGATTGAGCTTTTGGGCGATGTCGACCCCGTCATCGCCTGACGCCGGAGGAGCCTGCGTTCGCGGGCTCTGTTGACTATCTGATAGATGGACCTAAGACATGATGCTTGACGTCGAGCGTCTCGATGAGACGTGCATAAAAAAACTGGCCAACGAAGAAGTCCTCGCCATCCGCGTCAGAGGCTTGTTGCCTCGACCACTGGCGATCCAGATCGGCGACAAGATCCTCGCCCCCGGCTTCGAAGGCTACATCAACGCACCGAGCATCGGTCGCATCGGCATGGCGTTTTATGAAGCGGAAAACCAGCCACTGCTGATCGAAGACTATTTCGAGCGCGCCACCAGCAACATCGCCGAATTGCGCAGCCGTTGCGCGCCCTACTCCTCACCTGTCGACACCCTGCGCTGCATGCTCGATGAGTCCTGGCCGGCGGGGGCGCATCTGGAAAATCTCTATGGCCGCAAGATGTATGTGGGGCTATCGCGCGTGGTCAAACCCGGCGTGTGCTTCCTTGCCCATCACGACATTTTCGCCAAGGACGCCCCGGACAGCTTCCAGGCCAGAAGCCTGGAAGCGCAGTTCGCCTGCAATGTTTACCTGAACATGCCGACCGAGGGCGGCGCGTTGCAGATGTGGGACCACGACATTTCCCCTGACCAGTTCGACGAGATGCGTGGCGACAGTTACGGCATCGATCCGGCCTTGCTCGGCCCTCCGACCCTGGAGATTCGCCCTGAGCCGGGTGATTTCATCATGTTCAATTCACGCCGCATGCACTCGGTGACGCCGGGTGTGGACGATCCGCGATTGAGCCTTTCTTTCTTTGTCGGCTATCGCGGCAATGCTTCCCCCCTGACTTTCTGGAGTTGAGATGTTTTCGAATTACCTGGGCGAGTTTCTGGCGCTGGCTACCATCCATTTTCTGGCCGTGGTAGCTCCCGGGCCGGACTTCGCCGTGACCATCCGCCAAAGCGTGCGTTTCGGGCGCTTAGTGGGCATCTGCACGGCGCTGGGCATCGGCGCGGGCATTTCCGTGCATGTGCTGTACACCTTGCTCGGCGTCGGCGCATTGATGCACACCACGCCTTGGCTATTGACGGTGGCCAAGGTGATCGGGGGGGCCTACATTTTGTACCTCGGTGTGAGCCTGTTGCGCAGCAAACCCAAAGTGGCGATTGAAGGCGACAACGGCGCGGCAGCGTCAACTGAGCAACAGACGTTGTTCAAGGCTTTCAGCACCGGGTTTCTGACCAACGCCACCAACCCCAAGGCAACGCTGTTCTTCCTGGCGATTTTCACCACCATCATCAGCGCTACGACACCGCTGCAGATTCAAGCGCTATACGGGTTGTGGATGTGTTTCGTGAACGCCTTGTGGTTCGTGATCGTGGCCCTGTTCTTTTCCAGCGCCCGGGTGCGACTGCTGTTCATGCGCATGGGCCACTGGTTCGAAAGAACCATGGGGGTGATCCTCATTCTGTTCGCAGGACGCCTGATTTTGTCCATGTAAGTCCTGCCGCCTTGGTCGCCTCGTAGAACAGCATTTTTTGCGGCTCCAACGCCAGCAACACGGCTATCTCCACACTCTGCCCTTAAAGTTTTGTTTTAAATCATGGCGCTTTGCTTTGTTTGAACTACCTTCAAACAAGAAGAAGTCATAACGGTTTGAATTTTGACGTTTAGGTTCAGAGATCAGATAGCGAATTGGCAAAAGGAGTTACCTCACTATGATCCTGACAGGCGTTTTCCGGCGCAGAGCTGTGGTTGCCGGTTGCTTTTTAGGGGAGTCAGGTTGGCGGGAAGTGCCGCCTATAACCGCGATGGTTGTCGAGCCTGAGCCTGTTGCTCGGGTCGGCAGCCCAGGTATCTGGATCACTAAAAGCCGTTTTAGAAGGTCGCTCGCTGTTCATTCGGATCAGCGTATTGCACCTGCTTGCGTGTAGCACCAAGGAATATTGCCGGGGGCATTAATCGTTAGTGGTGAGTGCTCTGGCGAGGTTGAGGGTCGACTCAGGCCCCTTGTAGTGATCCGAGGCAACCCGTTTGCCTTGTAGATGGCCTATTCAGCGAGGATGCACTTAATGAGCTATCGTACCGTGCCCGCTTTCAAGCGAATTATCCATGGCCTGTTCTGGATGGGCCTCAGCGTGGACGCGGCTCAGGCCGCGGCGGCCAATTGTTCGCAGATGGACAGTATGCCGACAACGTTCGAGGTCGGTCAGGGGCTTCAGAGTGAACTGCGCACTCCGGTTCCGGTGACGCAACTGGCCGTGGGTGACCCGAAAATTGCCGATGTGCAACCCAGCGGCAACAACCCCAGCGCCTTCATACTCACCGGTCTGACACCGGGGGCCACCAGCCTGATGGTCTGGACTTCCTGTTCGAAAACACCACGCCAAAGCATGGTGTTCGTCAAGGGCCGGGCCACCTCGGCGCTGACCAGCGTGTCGACCGGACCTACCGAAGACCCGCTGCTGCCAAGCCAGGTGCAAACCGATATTCGCTTCGTTGAAGTCAGCCGGACCAAACTCAAGGAAGCCTCAGCGTCTATTTTCGGCACCCGCGGCAACTTCCTGTTCGGCTCGCCGAGAACCTTGCCCACCATTGGCGGCGTCGTCACGCCATCAGTGCCTGTGGACAACGGCATGTTCAACCTCAACTTTGCTACCGGCAATACCCTGGTGGCGATCAACGCGCTGGAAGGCAGCGGTTTCGCCTACACCCTGGCGCGGCCAAGCCTGGTGGCGCTCAGCGGGCAGAGTGCGAGCTTCCTGGCCGGCGGTGAAGTACCGATTCCGGTGCCCAGTTCGGGCAGCGATAACATCTCCATCGAGTACAAGGAGTTCGGTATCCGCCTGACCCTGACGCCAACCATCATCGAGAAAAACCGTATCGCCCTGAAGGTGGCGCCGGAAGTCAGTGAACTGGACTTCACCAACGCCGTCAGCATCGCCGGCACCATAGTTCCGGCGCTGACCATACGCCGTACCGACACCAGCATCTCCCTGGCCGACGGCGAAAGCTTCGTCATCAGCGGCCTGATCAGCACTCGCAACAATTCCCAGGTGAACAAATTCCCGGGGCTGGGCGATATCCCGATTCTGGGCGCGTTCTTCCGCGATAACTCTATCAACCGTGAAGAACGCGAACTGCTGATGATCGTCACCCCGCATCTGGTCCAGCCCCTGGCTGCCAATGCACAACTGCCGTCGTTGCCTGGCGAGCAGCTGCGCAATTACGACCCGAACTTCTACCGCATGTTCTTCCTCGAAAATGGTGATTTCGACAGCAAGACCGGGCTCTCGCAATGAACCGGAGCCAGACGCTGAACCGGGCTTTCGCCCTCACTCTTAACGGTGACCTTGAGCGCTTGGCGGGCCAGCTGTATTGCCATTGGCCAGGCGTTCAACGTGTTGTAGCCAGAGGACACTCGATGAAAGCAGTCATTGCAATAACGGCGACATTGATGCTCGCAGGTTGTGCCACCAACGGTATTGTTTCGCGACCGGGCAGTTGTGCCAAACCCGCTTCGGAGCAAGAGTTGGCCCTGAACCTTGCCGACAACATGGCCAACGAAGGCCGTTTGTACGCCAGCCTGGCGAACCTGGAAGGTTTGCCCGATGACCTGGTCCAGGTTCGCCTGCGCAAGGCGCGGGTGCTGCGCTTGATGGGGCGTAAAGATGCGGAGCCGTTGTATCAAAGCCTGCTCGGCACCTGTCTGGCCGCTGAAGGGGAACATGGCCTGGGCCAGTTGGCCGCGGCCAAAAATGATAACGCCAGCGCCACCACTCACCTTGAGCGTGCGGTGAAGATGGCCCCCACCGACGACAAGATGCGCAATGACCTGGGGGTCGTCTACCTCAATCAGCGACGGATCCCTGAAGCACGCTTCGAGTTCATGACGGCCATGGAACTCAAGCAGGCGGATTCACTGGCGGCACTCAACATGGTGACGCTGTTGATCTATCAGGATAACTGGAAGGCGGCTGCCGAACTCGCGAACCGCGCCAGCTTGAGTCCCCAGCAAGTTGCAGAGGCTCAAACACGAGCGGAAAAACTCAAGGCCTCTGCCAAAAAAGCGGTGGCTTCGGAGGGGAATCGCAAGGCTGAGGTAGCCGATGCCTCAGCCGGCGCTGCGATCAAGTAGAACGTACGAGGAGTCGAGATGAATACCAAAAGGCTGTTGATTGTGTGCATGGCTTGCCTGTCCACCAGTGCCTGGGCTATTGAGCCAGGTCCCTCCTCGGTACCGCAAAAAGGCACCGAACAGTGGATGCAGCTACAGATTCGTGGTGTGGTTGCCTCCCCTTTTCGACAAACTGCATCGGTCACTGAGCGTGACCTGTCCTTCCAGCGCTGGCTGAACAGCTTCACCTACCCGATCCCGATGTTCTTTGAGCAAAAGGCTGGGGGGAAAATGACCTCCAGCAGCAACTGAGGGACGTCAATGGATGATCAACCTCTGGCATCGTCCAGAGTAGCCTGGCTAAAACGCCAGGCTTAATCACGCCTGCAGGAAAGTATTGGCATCTACACATTTTCCAATGCTGGCAGAGTTTCCCCGCAGGAGCGTAATGCTGTTCACTTAAGCAATTTCAGCCGCGACGCATTCCTTGTAGCAGCTGCCGAAGGCTGCGTTCGGCTGCGCAGCAGTCGTAAAGTCAGGCACTGCGGTCCGTCAGGCACACCGTGCATTCAGGGTTTACGACTGCTTCGCAGCCGAACGCAGCCTCGCGAGCTCGGCAGCTGCTACAGATCGCATTACGGCTTAAGTGAACAACATTGCCCGGAGCGAAGCTTGCCCGCGAAGAGGCTGTCATATCCGCCTTCTATGCTGGCAGACAGATTGCTTTCGCGGGCAAGTCGGATCGCCGCACCGCTTACTCCTACGGGGGATGTGCAGATCTTGGGAGGGGAAGTACAGATCAGGTTCGGGTGGCAAGGCCATCTGATTCGACAGCCCCCCACCCGATTCTCTTACATATTTCCGAATGCTTTCATTACGCCAATCATGGCCGGGCCGATGGCGACCAGAAAGAAGCTTGGCCACAGGCAGAAAATCAGTGGGAATATCAGCTTGGTGCCGATTTTCGCCCCCGCCTCTTCGGCAGCCTGCGTACGCCGATCACGGAATTCATCGGCATAGATGCGCAGGGTGTCGGCCACGCTGGTACCAAAGCGAATACTCTGCGCCAACAGGCTGACCAACCCTTGCACATCCTCCAGACCGGTGCGTATGGCCAGTTGTTTGAGCGCCTCGGTACTGGTGATGCCCGCGCGGATCTGCGCATTGACCAGGGCCAGCTCTTCAGCCAGTTCAACATGACTGACCGACATCTCTTCAGCCACCCGTTCAATGGTCGTGGGCAGTGACAGGCCTGACTCCACGCAGACCACCATCAGATCCAGCGCATCTGGAAACGCGATACGCAGCCGGTTTTGACGCGCCTGCTTACGCTTGGCGACATACAGCGCTGGCAGCAACCATCCGATACCGGCCACCATGACCACCAACAACAGCCCCACAGCCAGGGAAACCTTGGGAATCAGCGGCAACAGCAACAACGCAAGGCCAACCATCAACAGCGGTAACATCAAGCGCACCGCCCAATACATCTGTACCGCCGAAGAGGAGCGGTACCCCGCATGAGTCAACAAAGTCTGGGTAACTGACGCCTGGGCCGACTCAGCCGAGGCAAAGCGCTGGCCGACCCGCTCCAGCAACAGCTGCAGATTACTCGGCGCCTCCTGACCAGCCGCATTGCCCAAATGACCACGCTTGATCAGCGCCAGACGACGCTGTACCGGGTCCTGGAGACCCAGCATCAGCAACATCAAGGCGACGACCGCAAGCACCGTACTCAAACCGATCGCGCCAAGGAACAACAGGCGCGCTACTTCCTCGTTCCCCGTGAACCGACTGAACAACCCGAGTAAAAAGTCCATGACCTGTACCTCCCGGTAGCGAATATCGCTTAAACCTGAATCCGGATGATTTTTCGTATCCAGAAAATCCCGATCAACATGGCGCAGAAAGCCCCGATGATCAGCTTGTGGCCTATGGGATCATTGAGCAGCACAGGCATGTAGCTGGGGCTTGTGAGCACGATCGCAATCGCCAGCACAAAGGGAATCGCCACCAGCACCCAGGCCGACATGCGCCCTTCCGCCGACAGGGTTTTGATCTTGCGCTGAAAGCGGAAACGCCCACGGATCAACCGACTCAGACGCTCCAGCACTTCGGTCAGATTACCGCCGGTCTCGCGGTGGATGAGGATCGAAGTCACCAGCATCATCACCGTCATGCTGGGCATGCGCTCCAGCAGGCCGAGCATGGCCCGGCGAACATCGTTGCCATAGTTGATGTCGGCAAAGGTCAGGCCGAACTCATGAGCGACCGGCCCCTTGTGCTCCTCGGCGACCAGACGCAGGGTTTCGTTGAACGGGTGCCCGGCGCGCAAGGCCCGGCACATGGCATCCAGCGCATCCGGCAGGCCTTCCTCAAACGCGTTGAAACGTTTGCTCCGGTCACGAGAAACTTTCAACAGCGGTAACCAGAACACCCCGAAACCCGCCAACAGCGCCATCCACCAGACTGTCGAGACCATCCAGATCGAGATGCCCGCACACACGCCCAGGAACAGCCCAAGCAAGATCACCCGGTAAGCACGATATTCATGGCCGGCCTGCTCGATCATCTGTGTCAGGCTCGCCATGAACGGCAACTGCTCGAGCATGGCCTCCAGTGGCGACAAACGCGTCAGGTATTTCTGCCGCAACACCGTCTGCATGTTGGGCAAATTGTTGGCTTTTTCCAGTACATGCAAACGGCCGCGGATGCGCTTGCGCATCTTGCCCGCTTCGCCGAACACCGGCACCACCACGCCCTGGGACAAGAGGAACACGGCGATAAACACCATGCCCAGGAACATCACAATGAATTCAGCAGGAATATGGCTCATGGCTGCCGTGCCTCCATCCATTCAGGCCTGAACATCGTCAGCGGCAACTCGATGCCGCGTTTGGCCAGCACATCGCGGAAGGCCGGGATCATGCCGCTGGGGCGATAATCGCCAAGCACTTCACCGTTTTCACCCATGCCCTGGCGCGCAAAGGAGAAAATTTCGGTCATGGTGATGATCTCGCCTTCCATGCCGTTGATCTCTTGCACGCTGACCAGCCGGCGCTTGCCGTCCTCCTGACGTTCCAGCTGGATCACCACATCGATGGCCGACGCGATCTGCTGACGCATGGCCTTGATCGGGAAGGTCGCCCCGCTCATCGACACCATGTTCTCGACTCGCCCCAACGCATCGCGCGCGGTGTTGGCGTGGATCGTGGTCAACGAACCGTCATGGCCGGTGTTCATGGCCGTCAGCATGTCCAGCGCCTCGGCGCCGCGCACTTCGCCGATCACAATGCGGTCCGGGCGCATCCGCAAACTGTTGCGCACCAACTCCCGTTGACTCACCTCGCCACGCCCCTCGATGTTCGAAGGCCTGGTTTCCAGACGCACCACGTGGGGCTGCTGCAATTGCAGTTCGGCCGAGTCTTCGATGGTGACGATCCGCTCGTTGTGCGGGATGAAACTGGACAGCACGTTGAGCATGGTGGTCTTGCCGCTACCGGTACCGCCGGAAATCAGCACGTTCAGGCGCCCGCGGACAATCGCCTTGAGCAGCAGCGCAATGGCCGGGGTCAACGTGCCCACCTGAATCAGGCTGTCGGTGTTGAGCAAGTCCACCGCAAAACGGCGAATCGACATGCTCGGGCCGTCGATGGCCAGCGGCGGGATAATCGCGTTGACCCGCGAACCGTCCTTGAGCCGGGCGTCCACCAATGGCGAGGACTCGTCGATACGCCGACCCAGGCTGGACACGATGCGATCGATGATGTTCAGCAAATGCTGATCATCGCGAAAGCGCACATCGGTCCTTTGCAGTTTGCCGAAGCGCTCGACATAGACCGAGGCGAAACCGTTGACCAGAATGTCGGACACGCTGTGATCGGCCAGCAACGGTTCCAGGGGCCCCAGGCCGAGCACTTCGTCGGTGATCTGCTTGATGATCAACTGGCGGCTCGTGGTACTCACCGGTGCCGAATGCTCGTCGAGCAGGCGCTGGCAAATATCACGGATCTGCCGTGAGGCCTCGGCCTGTTCAAGGGAGTCCAGCAACGACAGGTCCATGACCTTGAGCAATTGCTGGTAGATTTTTTCCCGCCATTCGGCTTCCACCGGAGTGACCTGGCTTCTGGTTTCGTAAAGAACGTCCGGTGTTGCACGCTCCCACGCCATTATTTCCTCTGCCGGATCCAGCAGGTCGTCGCCCTGAGCAGCTGACGATGCAGCGTTTTTACCGGACTGTTTGCGCAAGCGGTTACGAAAGTCGCTGATCATGGGTCATCCCCCGAAAAAACGGTTGAAGGCGCGTTTGAGTAAGCCTTTGTTCCCGGCCACCTGTTGACCGACCAGGTCCTCGGTCATGTCGCGCAGGGCGGTAGTAATCGCGGCCCTCGGCGCATGCAGCCCCAACGGCACGCCAGTGTTCTGACTCTGGCTGACCAGGTTGAAGTCGTTGGGTAATTTCGACAGATTGGTGCAGCGCAGTGCCTCGCCGATATCCTTGAGGCTGATCGCTGCGGCCTTGTCATAGCGGTTGACCACGATCTGCAACTGATCGCCGCGCACGCCCAGGTCGTCGCGAAGGATCCGCACCAGGGAGCTGGCATCGCGCAGATGACTGACGCTCTGCTGCACCACCACGTACACCCGATCCACCTGTTCCAGCACGGAGCCGGTGAGGTGGTCGATTTGCCGCGGCAGGTCGATCACCACCCAGTCGTAGCTGGCGCGGGCCAGTTGCAACAGGGTGTCAAGTTGCTCGGGTTGGGCATCCTGCGGCAGGCACAGCTCACCGGCCCGACCACCCAGCACATGCAAGGTGGGACTGAAGTGGCTGCAAAAACCGCGTAGCGCGACACTGTCCATGCCATCGATCTGATGCAACACCTCGAGATGGCTGTGCGTCTGCGCCACATCCAGGTAATGCGTCACGCTGCCGAATTGCAGGTCCATATCCAGCAGCAGGGTACTGCCGCCCTTGACGCTGAGCTGTTGAGCCAGATTGCAGGCCAGCAAGGTTCCGCCGGAGCCACCCTTGGCGCTCATCACGGCGATCAATTTGCCTTCAACCCCGCTGCCGGTTCGAACCTCCATGACCAGGCGATTCAAGGCTGCAACCAGTTCTGTCTCGGCGATAGGCTCCGGCAGCACGTCACGGGCGCCGGCCTGCATCGCCAGACGCATGCCTTCCTGCTCGCTCAGCAGGCCGCACACCAACATCGGTGGACGCTCATGGGCCGGACGCTGCAACAGCGCCGCCAATTCTTCGCGCCACAGATGGCTGACGCGTAGCAGCAACAGATCGGGCATGCGGTCCAGACCGTAGAGTGGGTCAACATGCCCATTGCTCACCAGGCGAGTGCTCACCTCCAGGCAGGGCATGCGCTGGCAGACGCTCTGCAGATCGCGCAACGAGGTGGCATCACGACTGCTGATCAGCAACCGCAGCCCGGTCTTGCCGGTCGAGCTGGAGAGCGGGGTGTCCTTTGTATTCAGCATGGTGTGATCTCCCCGGAATCGGAATGACGCCCGAGGCTTTCGCGTGGCAAGGTTGCCTTGAATGCAGGCAAGGTAATGGGCACGCCTAACCCGGGAATAAACAGATTGAAAACGAAGCCTTGCAGACTCAACTGGACATAGCGGATGGCACGAAAACCAGTGGCGCTGACCAGGTCGCCGGGATTGGCCACCACAGCACCGTTGACGTCCAGATAGGTCAGCGTCAGGTTGGTGGTGGCCAGGCTCGTGATCAGCTGGCTCGTGCCGGCGTCGGTCGAGGCGTTGAAGATCGCCCGCCGCAACACCACCGGATCGCTGATGTTGCACACCGCCGCCAGACGCGCACCACGCCGCGCGGCTTCATCCAGCGCACTGACCGTGAAGTACAGGCGGCCCATTTCCACCACGCCGAACAACAGGATGAACACCAGCATGCCGATGAAGGCGAACTCCACGACATAGGTGCCGTGCATGCGTTTTTTATTCATCACAGCACCCTCATGACAGTGGTGGCAACCAACGGAATGGCCAGCGCAAACTGCCCACCGATAAGACCAGGGAACGTGCCGACACAATTGCCACTGCCGATCACCGGGCAGAAGCTGTAGGTGATGGTGACTCGCACATGGTCGGTGCCCACCGCGGCGACCGCGACGTTCGCGGTCGTCAACCCTGACACCACAGCGCTGCCGGCAGCGCTGGGCACGCCATAGACCGCGACGTTTTTCGTCTGGGTCAGCAGCGTATTGCTCAGAGCGATAGCACCGAGCGTCGAGTCCCAGGCCTGGCTGGCGACAAAACGGTCAGCATCACGGCTGGCCTGCAGCAGGACGTTGTACTGATAGAGCATGCGGCCGAATTCGCCGAGGCTCAGTAACAACAGGAGCAACAACGGCAGGACGAGGGTGAATTCCACCAATGCCACGCCTTGCTGAGCCTGTGGTCGCTTGAATGAGTGAAGTCCCATGACGCCTCCTACGAGTCTGTGCTCGGAGTGCCAGTGCCGCTGCCAATATAGGTTTTGTAGAGTTGAATGATCTGCGGGCCGACATCGGTGGACGGCGAGGGGCCGGCTACGTTGTCGCCTGTACACTCCTTCACAAACTGGCCGAAGATCTGCGATTCCGTGCCGCCGTTGCTCATGGGCTGCACCACGAAATAGCAACCAAAACCCAGGACCGGCACCGAGGTTGTACCCCCCTGTTTACCGGTGCAGTCGCCCACCACGATTTTCAGCATCCGACGCTCGAACACCCCACCGCTCTGACAGCCGCTGCCGGTCCCGGCCACACACGCGGCAGTGCTCGCACGCCAGTCGTTGTAGTCCAGTATCGCGTTGGCGCCCGCCGTGAGATTGCCGCCGCTCGATGTGACGGTTTGCCCCTTGTACATCTTTTGTCCCGTTGCATCGTCGTATGTGATCGCGGGGGTGCTGGACGTGGTTACCAGGTCTGGCGGGTAGTCCGAGGCACTGACCGGGCCGTTGTAGATGCCGAAGCGCGTATTCAACCCCTGAGAGGTAGGACCGACCTTGTTGCCAGGGGCGGTCTGGACGTTTTGCCCGACGTTTCGGCAAACCGTACCACCTCCGGCCAGGTCATCCCTGACTGTACTGCCGCCCGAGCCAAAGTCGAGCAACTGAAAGTTGCCTGGGCCAATGGGAGATGAATTGCCGGCAGCCGTCTTCAACACCTGTAAATCACCAAACTGGAACCCCCAGAACACGCCCGCGGCCGGGTTGTATTTAGTCGGGTCACCACAGACCATCAATGGTGCAAGATCACAGGGGCTGGTAGGGCTGGGGCCGGCGGTGGCGATCGCCGCCACGGCCTTGTTCCCAAGGCCCGCAGTGCCTAACGTCTGAACGAAGCTCCAGAAAAAACCTGTCAGTTGATAGCTCGGTACCGATACCCGAACGTACTTGGCATTTGCCGGCCCGGGATAGGAGAACGGGCCATAGACGCTGCTGGAGAGTTCCACCGTCGCAAATGCGCCTGGGTTGCCGGCGACCGCCGTTGCCAATTCGGTGTTGCCCGTGGCATTGGCATTTTGCGTCAGCGTATTGAGCGCGGCAGTGCGTGTCGCGCTGGCCATGTTGGCAGCACCTGCCACCTCAAGCAGTGTTTTGGCGCCACTCAGGGCGGCGGCATCCACAGCGTTTTGCAGGCGCGTCTTGTTCAACATCATGTGCCCGCCGTCCAGAGCCAACGCCGCTATCATGGAAATCGCCGCCAAGGCGATCACCATCAGTACGCTCACCGCTCCTCCCTGGCGCCTTGGCGTCGCAGTGAACGGCCGCTGGATACGAAGATTCATCATCAAGCCCTCGTTTGCCGATACTGATCCGGATCGGCTCCGCCAATACCTTGGTGCACAGGCACCCCTACCGCTCTGTCAACGAACTTTCACTAAACTGGTCTGGATCCCGCGAATGATGGTGACAGCCCCGCCACCCTCGGCACGGTGCACCACGCGTTTTTGCACTGGGGCAGCGGCCACAACCATGGGGGCCTGTGCAGCAGGCGCGGCGGTCACGATTTTTTTCTCGGAGTTCAGCGGATTGCGCAGCGCCAGTTGCAGCTTGCCTTCCGTTTGCGCCGTGACCAGGGTTTCAGCCTCGGCGGCCGTCATCTCCAGCGTCACTGCGCGCACCACCACCGGTTGGGTCTTGTCGGTACCCGCCGTCTGGTCCACCGCCAACACCCGCAAGTTCTCGAGGATGGTCCTGGACACGGCGCTGTTGCTGCCGGCACTGGTGGTTTTGGTCGCCAGTACATCGACCCGGTTACCTGGCAGGAGGAATCCGCCCACACCCACCACGTCGTCCACGCGTACCGAAATGGCACGTTTGTCTGTGGCAATCAGAGAGGCCAGGGTACTGCCGCCCAGGTGTTCGCTCAGGCGTGCGCTGCGCATGACGTCGCCACGCAAGATGTCGAACGTTGCGATCTTACCCACGGCCTTGTCGCTGGAGTCGAGAGCATCGTCCGGGATCGTGTCCATCGGCATGCGTACGGTCGTGACCTGTTGGGCCTCGACCATCTGCCCGAATGGAATCTCTACCGTGGCAACCACCACGCTTCGAAGATGGTCATCCGGAGTGGCATTGAGCCGCGCGCTCAGCCAGGAGTCGGCCATCCATGCAGCCCCAAGGCCCATGACCAGGGAAACGCCTATCAGGGAAACAGTACGAGAGCTCATGTCAGTATCTCCGTATCAAAGAAAGTCGAGCTGGACGAAGTAGTTGTGCCAGGCCCATTCCAACTCTTGTGGCGACAAGGCTCCGGAACCGCCCATATAACGCTGACGATCGAGGGCCATGTTCAGGAGATCTCGGGGATGGCAAGGCACCAGGGGCATGCCTTCACTTGCATAAAGCCTTTGCAGTACATAACGCAGCAGCAGGGGGTCAAAAGGAATACCCATACGCTCACATTCCTGACGCCAGATCTTTTCGTACTCCTCGGGCTTCAGGTAACCGAACTGCAACTTGTAGCCAATCCGCCGCAGGAAGGCCTCATCAGCCAGTTCCAGGGGATTGAGGTTGGTGGAGAACACCAGAACCAGATCGAATGGCAGCTCGCAATGCCGACCACCGCCCAAATTGAGGAAGTCGCGCTTCTCCTCCATCGGGACGATCCAGCGATTGAACAGCTCAGCGGGTGCCATGCGCTGACGCCCCATGTCATCGATGATGAACAGGCCATTGCTGGCCTTGAGCTGCAAGGCGGCCTGGTACTGGCGGGTGAAGGGGTCATAGCGAACATCCAGCTGTTCCATGCTCAACTCACCGCCCGTAATGACGACCGGGCGTTTGCAGCACAGCAGTCGACGATCGATCCCTTCGTTGAGCATCAGATTGTTCTGTTGACCGTTGTCATCCAGCCGCTGATGCACCTGCGGGTCATAGATCTCGATCACCGACTCGTTGATCACGATGGCATGAGGTACCCAGATGGCCTCGGCGAACAGACGAATCAACCGACTGCTGACGTAGGTCTTGCCGGTACCCGCGGGGCCATAAATCATGATTGCGCGCCCGGAGTTCAGGGCCACACCCAGTTGATCGAGCATCCCCTCCGTGAGCACTACACCGGTGAGGGCCTTGTGCATATCGCTTGAGCTGATGCGACCATGGTGAATGGTCTGGATTTTGATCAGGGAACGGTAGGTACTCACCGGGAAGGGGGCCGCGCCGATATAGCCGCTGCGTGACAGCGCATCGCGGGCAGCACTGCGACCGCGTTCGGTCAGGCTATAACGCAGCTGCCCACCCGATTGCCCCACCTGACCCAGGACTTCGACACGACCGTCCTTGCGCAGAAACGCCAGGACTTCTTCAAGTACGGCGCCAGTCAGCGCCAGGCGCTCCACCAGTCGCGGCATGTCCAGCACGCCGGCGTCGTACAAATGCTTGCATACCAACTCACCGAGAAAACTGTCGGTCAGACCCGTCTCGCGGATTGTGCAAGGCTGAGGAGCCAGCCGTTGCACCGCTTCCCGATCGCTGGAGTAGGCATCACTATCGACAATGACGTGCATGACTAACCTCCCAATCCACCGGCAACCAGTTGCCAGTAGACGCTGTTTAAAGTGCCGATCAAGATTGCGATCGAATAAGGAAAAGGTTTGCCGGCGACTTCATCCGAAGTCGGCGCCAGATAGGCCTGCGCCCTGAGAATCAGCCAATAACGCCCCAGGGTCTGCAACAATTGCCCGCGAACCAGCACGATCAGGAAACCGCACACCCCACCAGCTATCAGGCTGAACATGGCTGCCCACAAGGCGAAATGGAACGGAAGAAAGCTGCCGACCATGGCCATCAACTTGACGTCGCCAGCAGCCATGCCTCCCAGGGCGTACATCGGCAGAAAGAACGCAAAACAGATCAGGATACCCAACAGGCTGTCACCCAATCCGCTGATACCACCTGAATAAGTCTGACCGGCCAATCCCAGGGCAATGCCCAACAGGACCAGCGTGTTGGGGATACGGTGGCGAAGCAGATCGCTCACCACCGCGACGCCCAGCAGTCCTAGCAGTAAAACAGTCGACACCAGCAATTCCATGGACATGGCGCGTCTCCCCTACCGGGATTATCGTTAGCAGGCAACGTTGCCGTTGACCGCCTGGCACAGCGCTCTGATCTTGGTATCTACAGCGCCGCCCAAAAGAACGAAGGCTGCAGCCACAGCTACCGTAATCAACCCACCTGCCACCGCGTATTCCACAATGGTCAGGCCATCTTCATCTTTGGCGAACTTGCTTATCGAAGTTCTGATTGTTTGCAGAGTCATTTTGTGTACCTCACTTCAGCGGTCATACGGCTCGGAAAGTACATTGGCGGGGACAGCCGCGAAGTCCATTGAGTTATCCGGTCGCTCTATCAGCAAAACAGCAACAACCGGTCATTCATGGACTTCGCCGCGTCCCGCCACCGTAAATTTCGTTATCAGCACGCAACGTTGCCGTTGACGGCCTGGCACAGCGCCCTGATTTTGGTATTCACGGCACCGCCCAAAAGCACGAACGCAGCGGCAACAGCTACCGTAATCAGCCCACCGGCCACGGCGTATTCCACGATGGTCAGGCCGTCTTCGTCTTTGGCGAACTTCACTACCGAAGCCTTGATTGTCTGCAGATTCATTTTGCCCACCTCACTCGAATGTTGTTTTTTCCGGAAGGCAGTACGTTCTGCACTGCCTGATGCAACCCTAGTCAGGGGCAAGGCATGGGCGTTAGGAAGATTTTGCACATCACTAGGACTTTTTTGCGGGTGCGGCCAAATACGGTTATTGGCCTTTGCAGAAGTAGCAGGAGGGGTAAAACAAGGGATGGCTCGCGAATACCACTGACTTCGATTTACAAGCGACGAGCGGCTGATACCTGGTTCATAGACGACACACCAACAGACTGTTGCCTGGGACTGATTTCCAGGCAACGCATAGAGCGGATAGAACTAAAATTCGTCTTTCTTATCAGTATTTAATCTGCAAAGTGATGGCACGTTAGCAATACTACTCAGCGAAGAGGGGCCCGTAGAACCGCAGAGTAGAGACATGACGTCCAACATGACCAGAAGGCCATCGCTGCTTTGGTTCGATCTGACTCACGATCGTTCCACGAAGGAACTCATCGCGCAGTTCGAGGAGACTTGCGACTGCAAACTGGCGAAAAATTCCGTGCTGCCCAGCGGGGAACAGGCAGACATGATCTGCATCCATTTCGATCGCCCCGACACCCCCGGCTTGAGGTTGTTGCTGGAGATCAAACGCACCACCCCTACCATCCCGATTACCATGTTCACCGTGCAGCACTCAGAAGAATTGGCCGTCTGGGCCATGCGCTCCAGTGTCTGGGAATACATGGTGCTCCCGCTCACCAACGCCGAGAGGAAGCGCTACCTGACGGCTCTGCTGCAGCTTTGCGAATTGCGCCGCAATGCCGGTCAGGACAAGACATTGCTGATCGACCACTCGCCCACTCTGCCAGATAGCATCCGCCTGACCTCCGGGCACCAAAAACACCAGGCGCTGAGCCATATCATGCTGTACATCGACCAGCACTTTCGGGACAGCATCGATCAGAGGGATTTGGCCAAGCGCTGCGGCATGACGACTTTTCGCTTCAGTCGCCTGTTCAAGGAAGCCAATGGCGTCGGTTTCACCGATTACATCCTGGACAAGCGCATGAGTTTTGCCAAACAGCTGCTCGACAACAGCCAGATGCCGATTACCAGCATCGGTTACGAGGCCGGCTTCAAGGATCCTTCCTACTTCGCCCGCGCCTTCAAGCAGTTCGTCAACTGCACGCCCAGCGAATACCGTTTGGCCAGCCAACTTAGAGCGGTAGCAGCGCAACCGCCACTGGAAGATACAACCATTGAAGCACTTGAAAGCCTGGTGCAGAGCCTTGGAAATTGAAGCAGGTTTTTTACGCGCATAAAAAAACGCCGCTCAAATGAGCGGCGTTTTTTTGAATTTGGAGCGGGAAACGAGACTCGAACTCGCGACCCCGACCTTGGCAAGGTCGTGCTCTACCAACTGAGCTATTCCCGCAAATGGCGTCCCCTAGGGGACTCGAACCCCTGTTACCGCCGTGAAAGGGCGGTGTCCTAGGCCACTAGACGAAGGGGACACGCTGCCCGGAACACATGGTGTGTGTTTCGGTGCCCAGACCCGCATCCGAAGATTTGGTTCTGGTTTCACTCAGCCTTGCCCGAAAGCAACGCTGTTTAAAATTGGAGCGGGAAACGAGACTCGAACTCGCGACCCCGACCTTGGCAAGGTCGTGCTCTACCAACTGAGCTATTCCCGCATTGGCGTCCCCTAGGGGACTCGAACCCCTGTTACCGCCGTGAAAGGGCGGTGTCCTAGGCCACTAGACGAAGGGGACACACGTACAACATTCACTCCCTACCGCGTTTCGCTGTGTGCTTTACGCTGTAAGTGGCGCGCATTCTATGGATGGATTGAGGGGTCGTCAACCCCCAGATATAAATTTATTTAAATCAATGACTTCGCCCTGCTTTTGGCAGCGATTCAGGCTTTTGTGTCGCCTGACCTTTGGCGCCTATATTCTGGCATCCACCAAGACGCTATAGTCCATGCCGAGATGATGGCAATGTGCACCTCGCACGCTATTTACTTATAGAAGCGGCATTGCGGCCGATATAAGAAGAGCTATAGCCGATTCACTCGTCGAGCAGCCCTATGCGCCCATATGCCAAGCCAACTACACTCGACTCGAACGCGAACCCCATAAAGAGGTCTTACCGGTGACACCACTCATGATCACCCTGCTAGTCGTAGCCGGGATCGCACTATTGATCGCCATTGGCTACATGAACCATGTGGTGGAAAACAATAAGCTGGAAAAAGCCCGCACCAAGGTTGAACTCAACGACCGCCTGCGTCGCTGCGGCGAAATCACCGAGACCTTTCCCGGTCAGTTCATGACACCCGCGCTCAAGCTGCTGTTGACCCGCCTGGAACTGAACGTCTGCCAGCGACTGCTCAACCTGGAAAAAACCAGCGCCACACTAAAGCCGCGGATTACCGAGCTGAGTGCCTTGGTTGCCCAAGGTGAATCGATCCCGGTCAACAACCCGCCGGCACCGATCCAGACCGAAGCCAAGGCCAAAGACGTGCGCTTCCTGCTGGAAGCCATTCATGGCCAGATCACCCGCGCCGCACAGGACGGTTACCTGCCAGCCAACGAAGCCAAGCGCTGGATCCGTGAAGTGCGCCACATCCTGGTCCTGCTGCACATCGAGTTCTTCAACAACCTCGGCCAGCATGCCCTGCAACAAAACCAGCCAGGCCAGGCCCGACTGGCCTTCGAACGCGGCGTGCAATACCTGCGCAAACAGCCGGAGCCCCAGGTCTACAGCGAACAACTCGAGTACCTGGAAAAACTCCTGGCCCGCGCCAACGACCAGGTCATGGACAAGATCGCCCCGGTTGAAGGCGAAGTGAACCAACTGACTGAAGGGCTCAAAGACGTCGAGGCTGATGCCGACTGGAAGAAGAAAGTGATCTACGACTGATCATGCAAATGCTGAAAAGCCACCGGGTCAGGTGGCTTTTTTTTGCGTTGGGATTGATGCCCGCCAGAGTCAATAGATCATCCGGACACAGCCCGAGCCTTCGGCAGCTGCTACAGCTTGAAATGCCCCACCATCCCCCTCAACTCACTCCCCAACTGCGCCAGTTCAATACTCGACGCCGCATTGCCCTGCATCGCCAATGAAGACTGATCCGCACTGGCGCGAATGCTCGTGACACTGCGATTGATCTCCTCGGCCACCGAGCTCTGCTCCTCCGCAGCCGCTGCTATCTGCTGGTTCATCTGCTGAATCAGCGACACCGCCGCCGCAATACTCCCCAATGCACTTTCGGTCTGCAACGCATCGCTCACCGCCAGCTTCACCAACTCGCCACTGCTCTGAATCTGCTGCACCGACGATTGCGCCGCCGAGCGCAAGGCACTGACCAGGCGTTCGATTTCCTCGGTCGATTGCTGGGTTCGCCTGGCCAGTGCCCGAACCTCATCGGCCACCACCGCAAAGCCCCTCCCCTGCTCGCCGGCACGCGCCGCCTCGATGGCCGCATTGAGCGCCAACAGGTTGGTCTGCTCGGCAACGCTTTTGATCACGCTGAGCACCGTGCCGATGTTCTGGATTTCTGCACTGAGGCTTTCGATGCTGGAGCTGGCCGAGGTGGCCGAGTCCGCCAGTTGCTCAATTCGCGCCATGCTCTGACGCACCACCTGCTGACCGCTTTCGACCTTGCCGTCGGCCGTCTGCGCCGCCTGGGCGGCCTCCTCCGCGTTACGTGCGACGTCGTGCACCGTGGCGGTCATCTGGTTCATCGCTGTGGCGACCTGCTCGGTTTCTTCTTTCTGGCTGCTGACTTCAAGGTTGGTCTGCTCGGTCACCGCCGACAGCGATTGCGCAGAGCTTGCCAGCTGTTCGATACCGGCCTGCAAACCACTGACGATGTTGCTGAGCCCCGCGCCCATTTGCTGCATGGCTTGCATCAACTGGCCGATCTCGTCACCGCGGGTCACGTCAATCGTAGTGCTCAAATCGCCCGCGGCGATCTGCTGGGCGACACGGATCACACTGCGCAACGGTGCGACGATCAATCGGGTAATCACCCACGCGGCAATCAGCCCGACCAGCAAGGCCAGCGCCGAGGAACCGATGATCAACAGCGAGTTCTTTTTCAGCTCTGCCTGCATCGACCGGTCTTCGGCAACGTAGGCCTGATCCACCCGCTCCACCACTTGCGCGGCGCGCTGGTGGAGTTGCTCGGAGACGGTCTTTTCCTGCGCCAACAGGCCGGTGTACTCGGCGAGTTTTTCAGTGAAACTGCCGATATGACCGGACACTTCATTGAGGACCGTCTGGTAACCCTCATCCTTTACGGTAGCTTTCAACTGTTCGGCCTGGGCCAGCGCCTGGTCGGCTTGCTCGATCTTGCCCTGCCCGGCACTGTCGTCGCCCTTGCGGCTCTGATCCAGGCGTACGTGCGCTTCGTTCATGGCCTGCAACATCAGTCGCGAGACCTGGCTGACCTGATTCGCCTGCTCGATGAATTGCGCACCGTCCTTGCCCTCGGACTCCTTCAAGGCATAGGCACCATCATCGCTAAGCCCGGACTGCAGCACATCCAGGTTATTGGCCACACTGGACACCGACCAACTGGCCATTTCCAGCGCCAGGTCCTTGGCCTGACTCAATGAAACGAACTCGTCAAAGGCCTTGCGATAAGCCCCCAGAGACTGTTCGACGTCATTCATGACCGGCACGTTGGCTGCGGACTGAGCCTTGAGCTCGGTCGCCAGCGCGATCAAAGCGTCCACCCCCGTGTGCAAGGCGTCCACGGTTTTCGGGTCGCCGCGCAAGGCGTACTCCTGCTCAAGCAGACGCACCTTGAGCAAACCGCTGTTGAGCGACGACATCTGCTTGAGCCCATCGAAGCGATGACTGATGGTTTGCAGGGACCATACGCCAATGGCCGCCACCAGGGCTGTCAACAGCAGCACCAGTACAAACCCGACACCCAGTTTTTTCGCCATACCGAGGTTGGCAAAACGTCCTTGCACGGCCGAAATCATTGCGCTTAGTCCCCTGCCATTGTCTGTTGATGCAGATTCGCAACGGGCTTGTGCCAACACAAGTCTCTGGCGTCGGAATAATGGCCAAAAGCTACGCCAGCGTCGTTTTCAGAACGTTTGAGGTCGATCCCGAGCGGTAGCCTGAAAAAATGCCCGCGCGCGGGGATCACAGGCATAGGCAACGTTGATGCGCTGCCAGTCATGGGCCTGGCCGGAGGGGCTGAATGCTGTTGCGCAAGACAGCAGGATGCCGAAGCGTCGCGCCTGAACCTGCACCTGAACGGCGTCGGACTTACGCGATCGCGCCCAGATGAACAGGCCACCTGCGGGTTTGCCGAAAACCTCCCATTCCGCGTCTTCAAGCACCTGCAAGGCCGCGTCTCTGTCGGTGCTTAAACGTTGGCGCTGACGCTGCACCAATTTGCGATAGGCACCACTGGCCAACAAAGAAGCCAGCACCGATTCGCAAAACCGTGAAGCGCCCATGCTGCTGATCATCTTGACCTCGGCCAGTCGCGAAATGACGTCGGCACCCGCCACGACAAAGCCGACCCGCAACGAACTGCTGAGGGTTTTGGAGTAGCTGCCGACGTAGATCACATTGTCATCGATACCCAGTGCCGCAAGACGCGTACCGGGACCGCTGTGCAAATCCGCATAGACATCGTCTTCGATCACCAGTACGCCATGGTTTTTGGCCAGTTGCAGAACCTGCCGAGCCACGCCCAAGGTCAAACTGCTGCCGGTGGGGTTGTGATAAAAGCTGTTGATGAACAAGCCACGGGGTTTGTACGTCAGCAACAGTGCCTGAAGTGCTTCGGTGTCGGGCCCGTGAGGCGTTCGTGGGACTTCGATCATGCTGACCCCGTGCAGCCTGAGCAAATCGAACAGCATCGAATAACCGGGATTCTCCACCACCACGCAATCGCCCGGTTTGAACAACGTGCGCACGATCAGGTCGAGCCCATGACTGGCACCTGCCGTGGTGAGGATTCGACTTTCATCCACCGCGATATCCAGCTGTTTCAGCCGCTTGAGGATCTGTTGGCGCAGGGCAAGCAGCCCCAGCGGTGTGCTGTAGCTGAACAAACCGGCCATATCGGTGCGGCTGACCTGGCGTATGGCATAGCTCAGGTCGTCAGTCTCGCGCCAGCTTTCGGGTAATCCGCCGCACCCCAGCTTCAGATCGCCCGCGACGCCACTCTGCTGCTCAACCCCCTCGAACCAGGAAAAATCCCGTTGCCCGTGAGCGGCAAGCTTCGTTGCCGCGACAAAGAAACCCGCCCCGCTACGCGTCGCCAGCACACCTTGAGCCACTAACCGTTCACAGGCCTCGACAACACTGGATTGGCTGAGCAGATTGATCCGCGCGATTTGCCGCACGGAAGGCAAACGCGTCCCCGGCGACACCTCGCCACGATGGAGCCAGTCGGCCATCGCGTCGACGATTTGCTGCACGACCGGCACCAATGCCTGTCGATCGATTCTCAACTCCATGAGCAAGCAAACTCCTGTCTGTTTTGCGCAAAACAGTTAATCACAGGAGCGCTCGACAAGATGTGCGACAAAACCGCCAAAACCGTCGGTTCTAACCATTTGAAACACAATGCCCGATGCTTTCACGGAACCGGAGCCGAACGAAAAAACTATGGGAGCGGGCTTCTGTGGCGAGGGGGCTTGCCCCCGTTCGGCTGCGAAGCAGTCGTAAATTCAGACAACTCGGTCTGTCTGGACGGGCGTCGGGGGCCGCTTCGCGCCCCAACGGGGGCAAGCCCCCTCACCACACAAGCCCGCTCCCACAACATCCACAGATTCCAAACCATCGCGGCCTGGAAAGAGTTAAAACGCCGTAACCCCACCATCCACCGCCAGCGAATGACCGGTGGTGAACGCCGCGCCGTCGCTGCACAGGTACAGCACCGCGCTGGCAATCTCCTCGACCTTGCCGATACGTCCGACCGGGTGCATGGCATTGGCGAACTCGCCCTTCTTCGGGTCCGCTTCATAGGCACGACGGAACATGTCGGTGTCGATCACCGCCGGGCACACCGCATTCACGCGAATCTTTTTCTTGGCGTATTCGATGGCCGCTGACTTGGTCAGGCCGATCACCGCATGTTTCGAGGCGGCGTAGATGCTCATCTTCGGCGCAGCCCCCAGGCCGGCGACCGAAGCGGTATTGACGATCGCGCCGCCGCCCTGGGCCAGCAGCAACGGCAACTGGTACTTCATGCACAGCCAGACGCCTTTGACGTTGACGCCCATGATCGCGTCAAACTCATCGACCGTGCCCTCGGCCAGTTTGCCTTTCTCGATTTCGATGCCGGCATTGTTGAAGGCATAGTCGAGACGGCCGTAGGCATTCACGACCTCGTCCATCAGATTTTTTACATCGCTTTCCACAGTGACATTGCAGCGCACGAAGGTCGCTTCACCACCGGCGGCGCGAATCAGCGCCACTGTGCCTTCACCACCGGCCGCGTCCAGATCGGCCACCACCACTTTCAAACCCTCGGCGGCAAACGCCAAAGCGGTTGCGCGGCCAATCCCATTGGCCGCGCCCGTCACAACGGCGACCTGGCCGGAAAACGTCATGCTCATTGTTATGTCCTCGAAGGCAAGAATGTGGGGATCGCGAGTTCCCAGTCTAGCCACAGGGGCCGATGCCACGGCAGCACTATCAGAAGGCCGGTTGGGCGCCCATGAGTGGCAGTGATGGAACCGCCGCCCTGACTATCACTGCACTGGATCGATGTGCATTCGCCGTGTCAGCCAACCTTGCAGCATCGTCAATGAAGGTCTATCAACAAGACTTCATTCACCTTGAGTGCCTGTCATGACTACCCAGACCAATCGCCAGTTCCTGCTCGCCAAACGTCCCGTGGGGCCAGCTACCCGCGAGACGTTCACCTATCAAGAAGTACCAGTCGGTGAGCCTGCGGCAGGTCAGATCCTGGTCAAAAACGAATACCTGTCCCTGGACCCGGCCATGCGCGGCTGGATGAACGAGGGCAAGTCCTACATCCCTCCGGTCGGCATTGGCGAAGTCATGCGCGCACTGGGCGTAGGCAAAGTCATCGCCTCGAACAATCCGGGCTTTGCTGTCGGGGACTACGTCAACGGCGCCTTGGGTGTGCAGGATTACTTCCTTGGCGAGCCGCGAGGTTTCTACAAGGTCGATCCGAAACTGGCGCCGCTGCCGCGTTATTTATCCGCGCTGGGCATGACCGGAATGACCGCCTACTTCGCCCTGCTTGATGTCGGCGCGCCGAAAGCCGGCGACACCGTGGTGTTGTCGGGCGCGGCCGGTGCGGTGGGCAGCATCGCCGGGCAAATCGCCAAGATCAAAGGTTGCCGGGTGGTCGGCATCGCTGGCGGCGCGGACAAGTGCAAGTTCCTGATCGATGAGCTGGGTTTTGACGGTGCCATCGACTACAAAAACGAAGACGTAACCGCCGGCCTCAAGCGTGAATGCCCGAAAGGCGTCGACGTGTATTTCGATAACGTCGGCGGCGATATTCTCGACGCCGTGCTGAGCCGCCTGAACATGAAGGCACGGGTGGTGATTTGCGGTGCCATCAGCCAGTACAACAACAAGGAAGCGGTCAAAGGCCCGGCCAACTACCTGGCCTTGCTGGTCAACCGCGCGCGGATGGAAGGCTTCGTGGTGATGGATTACGCCGCACAGTTCGCCGCAGCCGGGCAGGAAATGGCCGGCTGGATGGCCAAGGGGCAGCTCAAGAGCAAGGAAGACATCGTCGAGGGACTGGAGACCTTCCCGGAGACACTGATGAAGTTGTTCAGCGGCGAGAATTTCGGGAAGTTGGTGTTGAAGGTTTAACTCAATATCTGAAAAGAGCACAAAACCCTGTGGGAGCGGGCAAGCACGCTCCCACAGGGTCCGTGGCGCTTAAGCGATTTCTGCGACGACCGCCGCCAACGCCTTGGCCGGATCCGCCGCCTGGCTGATCGGACGGCCGATCACCAGGTAGTCGGAACCGGCATCCAGCGCCTGACGCGGAGTCAGAATGCGGCGCTGATCGTCCTGGGCGCTGCCCGCCGGACGAATCCCCGGGGTCACCAGTTGCAACGACGGGTGAGCGGCTTTCAGAGCCTGGGCTTCCTGGGCCGAGCAGACCAGACCATCCATCCCGGCTTTTTCCGCCAGCGCAGCCAGGCGCAGCACCTGCTCCTGCGGCTCGATGTCCAGGCCAATACCCGCCAGATCCTCACGCTCCATGCTGGTCAGCACGGTCACGCCGATCAACAGCGGTTTCGGGCCGCTGCGCTGATCGAGCACTTCGCGGCAGGCGGCCATCATGCGCAGGCCGCCGGAGCAGTGCACGTTTACCATCCACACGCCCATTTCTGCAGCCGCCTTGACGGCCATGGCGGTGGTGTTCGGAATGTCGTGGAACTTGAGGTCCAGGAACACTTCAAAGCCCTTGTCGCGCAAGGTGCCGACGATTTCCGAAGCGCAACTGGTAAACAGTTCTTTACCGACTTTGACCCGGCACAGTTTCGGGTCCAGTTGATCGGCCAGCTTCAGTGCGGCGTCACGGGTGGGGAAATCCAGGGCGACGATGATAGGCGTCTGGCAGGCGGACATGAGTGGGCTCTCAGGCAAGTCGAAATCGGCGCGCATTGTAGCGGAACCAGCGCCGCTGCGGGACCCGATGATCGGTAATTCGTCGTCGCGGCTCAGGCAAGCCTAGCTGCCGCGGCGATTGTGTCGAGCCCGATACACACACGACACGCCCACAACACCCTTCAACGCTACCCTCGTCAGCCGCAACAAGCCCTACAGCACTTCCCGCCTCACGGCCGGACGCCTATGCTGAAGCCACAACCTCGCAGCCTATCTTTGTGGTTGGCAGCCTACCTGGCAGATGAACGCACGCATGCACAACTCCCCAGCACCTCTGAACGACGATCAAAAAGCGCCGGCCGATGACAAACGCTGGAGCATTCGCGCCCTGATCGTCGACGATGACGTCCCGATCCGCGAATTGATGATCGACTACCTGGCCCGTTTCAATATCCACGCCAGCGGCGTCTCCGATGGCGCCGCCATGCGTCAGGCGCTGCAAGCCGAGCATTTCGATGTCGTGGTGCTCGATCTGATGCTGCCGGGCGAAGATGGTTTGTCACTGTGCCGCTGGTTGCGCGCCGAATCGGACATCCCGATCCTGATGCTCACTGCCCGCTGCGAACCCACCGACCGGATCATCGGCCTGGAACTGGGCGCCGACGACTACATGGCCAAGCCGTTCGAGCCGCGGGAACTGGTCGCGCGGATTCAGACCATTCTGCGTCGGGTACGTGATGACCGCACCGAACAACGGGCGAACATCCGTTTCGACAACTGGCGCCTGAACAGCGTGCTGCGCCAGTTGATCGCCGCTGATGGCCTGGTGGTGCCGCTGTCCAACGCCGAGTTCCGTTTACTCTGGGTGTTCATCGAACGTCCGCGCCGGGTACTCAGCCGCGAACAACTGCTGGACGCCGCTCGCGGTCGCTCGATCGAAGCGTTTGATCGCAGCATCGATCTGTTGGTATCGCGCCTGCGCCAGAAACTGGGCGACGACCCGAAAGCCCCGCAGTTGATCAAGACCGTTCGCGGTGAGGGTTATCTGTTCGACGCACGAGACATCAGCTGATGCGTGCGCGCTTCGATACGCTGTTCGGCCGCCTGTTCGGCGTGCTGTTGGTGGCGATCGTACTGGCGCATTTGCTGGCTTTTTTATGGTTCAAACATTACGGGCCGCCCCCTCCTCCCCCTCCGCCGCCGGGGTTTTCCGAGCGCTTCGATGGGCCTCCCCCACCGATGGACCCGCGTTTCGGCAATCGACCACCGCGGCCGTGGTTCGGCGGGCCGCTGGTGCCGCTGACCTTTCAGTTTGTCTCGCTGATCATCGCCGCCTGGTACGGCGCCAAGCTATTGACCCGCCCGATTCAGCGCCTGAGCGACGCCGCCGAGCGCCTGAGTGAAAATCTCGACAGTCCGCCGCTGGATGAGTCCG
This sequence comes from Pseudomonas sp. Pseusp18, assembly GCF_059506005.1. Classification (NCBI taxonomy): domain Bacteria; kingdom Pseudomonadati; phylum Pseudomonadota; class Gammaproteobacteria; order Pseudomonadales; family Pseudomonadaceae; genus Pseudomonas; species Pseudomonas sp. Pseusp18. The sequence goes on along the minus strand of NZ_CP169240.1, from coordinate 1,501,629 downwards.
GCCCACGGGAAGCACGGCAAGCGGCGCACACTTTCAACCTGATGCAGAAACGCATTCTTGAACAAATACAGCAACGCTCGCGCATGCTCGGTGCGGTGTCCCATGACCTGCGCACACCGCTGTCGCGGCTCAAGCTGAGGCTGGAACAGATCGACAACGAGAAGCTGCAAGGTCAGATGCGTCAAGACCTGGACGACATGATCGGCATGCTCGATTCCACCCTCACCTACCTGCACGAACAGCGCACCAGCGAGGCGCCACAATGGATGGACGTGCAGGCGCTGGTGGAGTCCCTGAGCGAAAACGCCCAGGACCAGGGCGCCGACGTCCAGGCCCGCGGCCATTGCGCCCCGCTGCAGGTTCAACCGATGGCTTTGCGCTCGTGCATCAACAACCTGCTGGACAATGCCTTGCGTTATGCCGGGGACGCGCTGATCACGCTTGAGGACAGTCGCGAACAACTGGTGATCCGGGTCATCGACCATGGTCCGGGTATCGCGGCGGATAAACGTGAAGCGGTGTTTGAACCGTTCTTTCGCCTGGAAGGTTCGCGTAATCGCAACTCCGGCGGCGTCGGCCTGGGCATGACCATCGCCCGGGAAGCCGCGGAGCGTTTGGGCGGGCAGTTGAGCCTGGAAGAAACGCCCGGCGGCGGTCTGACAGCCGTCATCCGCCTGCCCCGCGTCTAAGCCCGCACCCACAGGATCCGGGTCTGACTGGATAAGTTGTGTGTACCCATCGGTACAAATCCCACATACCCACGACAACTTGCCCCTTGAGGCTGCATAAGCCGGTGCACCCACCGGTTTCCCATTCCAAGGAGTGAGCACAATGATCGGTAGTGTCAGCAGCTACACGAGCTATACCAGCACCAGCAGTACCGCCACCAACAGCGCCCGTAGCCAGCAATTCCAGAAAGAACTGCTCGCCAAACTCGACAACAACAGCGACGGTGCGGTGGATCAGGATGAGCTCAAGAGCGCCCTGTCGCAGAAAAACGACGATGGTCTGCTGGTCAGCCTGAGCAAGAACTTCAGCGACCTGGACAGCGACAAAAGCGGCAGCCTGAGCAGCGAAGAGATGGCCGCGATGGCCCCTCCGACGCCACCGCCGCACGATCAGGCACCGAACACCGAGCTGGCCGATGCGCTGATCAGCGCTTTGGACAAAGACGGCGACGGCGCCATCAACAGCGATGAGCTGAGCAATGGCCTGACCAGTGCCGGCAGCACGGCCGACAGCTCGAAAATCTTCTCGGCCCTGGACAAGAATGAAGACGGCACCGTCAGCCAGGACGAACTCGCCGCCAGCCTGACCCCGCCGCCACCTCCACCTCAGCAGATGTCCAGCGAAGAGCTGTTCAGCCAACTCGATACCGACAGCGATGGCAGTGTCACGGCCACGGAACTGAGCAGCGCGTTGCAGGCAAGCGACAGCACTTCGTCGACCTCCACCGACACCAGCGCCGCGTTGCTCAAAGTACTCGATAGCGACAGCAGCGGTGGCGTCAGCAGCGATGAACTGAAAGCCGTCCTGCAAGCCGGCCGCGAGCAGAACTCCGACAGCTCCACCCATCAGTTCAACGTGACCGAAGCCCTGAACAAAATGATCGCCAACCTGAGCAAGCAGTATTCGCTCGACAACGTGGCGACCGTGGGCAAACACCTGAACGTGGCCACCTGAGTCAAAAAACTTCGCGGCCCTAAGACCCAACAAAAAACTTAGGGCCGGCGATCTTCAACCCGAGCCTGGCTCTTGCTCCAATCGGTCAACAGGCTGTAAGCCACGGCCAACAACGTCGGGCCGATGAACAGGCCGATAAACCCGAACGCAATCAACCCGCCAAACACCCCAAGCAGCACAATCACCAACGGTAAATTCCCGCCCCGGCTGATCAGGTACGGCTTAAGCACGTTGTCGACCCCGCTGATAATGAACGTGCCCCAGATCCCGAGGAACACCGCCATTCCGTACTCACCCTTCCAGGCCAGCCACGCCGTGGCCGGAATCCACACCAATGGCGGCCCCATCGGAATCAGGCTCAGCAAGAACGTCACGATCCCCAGCACCAGCGCCCCAGGCACACCGGCAATCAGGAAGCCGATCAACGCCAGCACCGCCTGCGCCGCCGCTGTGCCGATCACCCCGTTGACCACCCGTTGCACGGTGCCCGCCACCAGTTCGATGTAATACCCGGCGCGATCGCCAATCAGCCGCTCCAGCAACCCATGGACAAACACCGCCAAACGCGGCCCGTCCCGGTAGAAAAAGAACACAAACACGATACTCAGCGTCAACTCGAGAATCCCGCCGCCAATCTGCGCACTGCGTGCCAGCAACCAGTTACCGACCTGACCCAGATAGGGCTTGATCGCCAGCATCATCGCCGCACCTTGCTGATCGATGCTGTTCCAGATCCCTACCAACCGCTCGCCGACCAAGGGAATACCGCCAACCCAGGCCGGCGCTTCAGGCAGACCATCGACCTGCACATCCTTGATGAACGCCGTGGCATCGCGCACGTGATCCGCCAGGTTGAATCCCAGCCACACCAGCGGCACCGCCACCAGCAGCATCCAGCCGAGCGTCAGCAACAACGCCGCCAGGGATTCACGACCATTGAGCCAACGGGTCAACAGACGCATCAACGGCCAACTGGCAAACGCCAGCACCGCCCCCCAGAACAGCGCCGACCAGAACGGCGCCATTACCCATAAACTCGCGCCAAACAGCACCAGCAGCAGGATCTGCACCAACAGCCGATCGTTATTGACCATGTAAGATCCCGAAAAAAGTCAGTCCGCAAAGAGTAGGCAAATGCGCAGAACGCATTCGCCAAATGAAGCTTATCGCAACAGTTCGAAGTGCAGGCCAGAGCCTTCGACGCTGCCGGTTTCCATCCGCGCCGTGCGCACGCCCTGGCCGATCAGCGCCTGGCGCCAGGCTTCGGCACTGGTTCCGGAAATGCTGACCCGCAGCGTGGTGTCCAGGTTCAGGCCGCGAGAAATCAAACGCAACCAGGTGTCGTCAGGGACGCCGTCGAGTTTGGGGAAATCGAGTTTCCCGGTGCTTTTGAGCTGGCGCAGCAACGTCGCGGACGTCGGCAGCAAATCACCCAGTGGCGCCGAGGCATTGAACTGTTCGACGTGCAGATAAGCCCTGCGATTACCGCGAGTGATGCTGTAAAGCGCCACCAGCGTGTTGTCTTGAGGGGCCGCCAGACGCAGCAGCAAATAAGCCTGCTGATTATCGGCGCCATAGAGCTTGGCGTTGCCGAAGACTTCATTGGCCCACAGGCTGCTTTCCCCACAATCCCGGGCCTGACACCAGAACAACAGCTCGGCGCCCTGCTTCTGCAAGGCTTCGCGGGCGGCGGTGAAGGCATCGGTGGAGGAATGCTCCGGTGGCAATTCGTAGGTGACCGAGGTGGTTTGACCGCGAGCGGTGACCTGGCCGTCGAAACGCAATTGGCCGCTGATCTTGCGGATCGAACCCAGCGGGTAAATCCGCTCGAGTTCCACCGTCGGGCGATAGTCGACGATCTGCGCATCGGTCATGCGCGGCACGATAGGCAGGTCCTGACTGCCAGGAATGTCAGCGGCCAATAACCAGGGACTGAAACTGCACAGCGCCAGCAGAGTGAGTGAACGCATGGACAGGCTCATCGGATCAACATGGCCTGGGCACCCTTGATGACGCTGGCATCATCGATGCGCTCCGGCACCCGCAAACCGCGCTGCACCGCAGGGCGCGCCTCGAGGGCGGCTATCCAGCGCTGCAAGGCCGGCAAGCCGTCCACCGAGACACCGGACCAGTCGTGGCCGCGGACCCACGGAAAGGTCGCGATGTCGGCAATGCTGTACTCGCCCGCCAGAAACTCCACGGCTTGCAGACGTGTGTCGAGCACTTCATACAAGCGTCGGGTTTCATGTTGATAGCGGTCGATGGCGCCCTGGAGTTTTTCCGGAAAATAGCGAAAAAACACGTTGGCCTGGCCCTGCATCGGGCCGATGCCGCCCATCTGGAACATCAACCACTGCAACACCAGCGAGCGTCCTTTCGGATCCTGGGGCAGCAGTTTGCCGGTCATCTCGGCGAGGTAAATCAGGATCGCGCCGGACTCGAACACGGCGAAATCGCCATTGGCGCGGTCGACAATCGCCGGAATCCGGCCATTGGGATTGATCTTGAGGAACTCCTCGGACTTCTGTTCCTTTTTGTCGAAACTCAAGGCATGCACCGTGTAGGGCAGGCCGAGTTCCTCGAGCACGATAGAGACCTTGTGGCCATTCGGGGTCGCAGCGGTGTACAGATCTATCATGGTTGTCTCCCATTTCAACCCGCCCAGCCTCGACAGTTGCCCGACGCAAGTCAAGGAACGGCGAAGAACCGATTGAAACAGTCTGCGACAAGACCGGCACCGGGTTCGTCATTGAGGTGCAAGTGATGGCCGCCAGGCAACTGTTCATGGCTAAAGGGTAGACGTTCCAGCAACTCGGGATGTTTGGCGAGCATGCCGTCAGCCGCGACCACCAGGTGTGCAGGACAACTGACGCGCTGGACGAAAGCCATCGCCTGCTCAGTGGTCAGACGCAGCGGCGACGGTAGCGTCAGGCGGTTGTCGGTGCGCCAGGTATAACCGCCCGGCACCGGCATCAAGCCGCGCTGGGCCAGCAGTTCGGCGGCTTCGCGACTGACCGCCACCAAGCCTTTCATGCGCGCTTCGATGGCCCGGTCGAGGGTGTTGTAGACCGGTTTGCGTTTTTCCCGCAGATCCAGCTGAGCTTGCAGGGCCATGCCCATGCGTTCGGCAGCGTTTTCGCCTTTGTCTGTAGGAGGAATGATGCCGTCGATCAACGCCAGGTGAGTCACCCGCTCCGGCAACGACCCGGCCAGCACGAGCGAGACGATCGCCCCCAGGGAATGCCCCAGCAGCGCAAACCGCTTCCATCCCAACTGCTCGGCCACTTGCAGCACGTCGTGGGCATAGTCCCACAGCGCGTAACCGGCGCCGTTCGGCCGATGCCCCGAGTGACCGTGCCCGGCCATGTCCAGCGCGATGATGCGCAAGCCGTTGAGCTTCGGCGCCAGCCGGGCAAAGCTGTTGGCATTGTCCAGCCAGCCGTGCAAGGCAATCACCGGCAAGCCGTCCTCGGGACCGAACAGGTGTGCCGCCAACTCGATGTGCGGCAGGCTCAGGCGAACTTCTTCGACGACACTGTTCATGCGCAATCCTGTTGGCGGCGACTGTCCCAACGACTGAACAGGTTCTTCAGCAGCGTGGCCGTGTCTTGTGGACGTTCGAGGGGAAACATGTGGCCACCGGGCAGGGTCAAGGACTCGCCCAGCGGCATGCGCCCGACGGATCGGGCGTGATGACGCATCACCACGCGGCTCTTGTGTCCGCGAACCACTGCCAGCGGCACTTTCAACTGCCGCGCGCGGCCAGGGCTGGTGTGCGGTACGCCGCGGTAGATGCTGATTTCCGTAGCCGGGTCGAAACGCAGACGCAGCTTGTCGCCGACCTTTTGCAAACCATGTTGAAGATAGGCTTCGAAGCATTCCGGGTCGAAGCCACGAAACAGGGTTTTACCGGCGAAATACAGACGGGCCGCCTCCAGATCGGCGAACTCTTCCCGTCGCCCCAACGTGCGACCGGCCGGGGTCAGGCGATCGATAAAACCGAAGCGTTTGGCGGCACGGATTACCCATTGATCGGTGCGGGTCAGCACTGGTGAATCGAGCATGACCACGCCGCGGTACAACTCAGGGCAACGCAACGCGGCGTGCAGGTGCAGCACGCCGCCGAAAGAGTGGCCGACGCCCCAGACCGGTTCCGGCTGTTGCTTGAGGTGATGAATCAGCTCATCCACCAGATTGTTCCAGTTATCGTCCGCCGGGAAACGCGGGTCATGGGCGTGCTGCTCCAGATGCGCCACCCGGTACTCCGGCGCCAGCGCCGCGAACAACTTGCTGTAGGTCCCCGAAGGAAAGCCATTGGCGTGGGCGAAAAATATCTGTTGCGACATACCGGCAGATCCATGTGCAAAAAACAGAGGTTGATTGTCCGTAAGACCGTGTCCTACAGCAATGACCGTAACTGACAGGAATGATGACAGTCGGGTCAAAGCTATAGGGATGCAGAAGAATAGACCGCCTTGTAGCAGCTGCCGAAGGCTGCGTTCGGCTGCGCAGCAGTCGTTAGACCATTCACCGCGGTGTTTCAGGAAGATTGAGATGGCAGGATTTACGACTGCTGCGCAGCCGAACGCAGGCTTCGCCAGCTGCTACACAGAGCATGCCGAAACTCATCGCGCCGGCGGTTTCTCCCCCAACGGCACCACCGCCATGGTCAGGCGCGACACACAACTGGCCTTGCCCTCATCACTGGTCAAGCGAATATCCCAGACATGGGTGGTGCGCCCGATGTGAATCGCCTTGGCCACCGCCGTCACCCGCCCGCTGCGCAGACCGCGCAAATGGTTGGCATTGATTTCCAGGCCCACGCAATAAAACTTGCTGGCGTCTATGCACAGGAAACTGGCCATCGAGCCAACGGTTTCGGCCAGCACCACCGAAGCGCCGCCGTGCAGCAAGCCATAAGGCTGGTGCGTACGGTGGTCGATGACCATGCTCGCGGTCAGGGACTCGTCATCGAAAGCTTCGAAGCGAATATCCAGCACTTCGCCGATGGTGTTTTTCTGGATAGCGTTCAACTGCTCGACGTTGGGAGTGGTGCGCCACAGACTCATCGTTGCGTTCCTTTGTTGGAGTTGTTCGTGACTCAATCCTGCCACAGCACCGCCTCGCTGCGCGCGCTCCATTCTTCGAAGCGCGCACCGTAAGCTGCTTCAATCATGTTGCGCTTGATCTTCAGGGTCGGTGTCAGGAAGCCGTTTTCCACCGCCCAACTGTCCTTGACCACCACCAGCCGACGCAAGCGTTCATGCCTGTCGAGGACGCCGTTGACCTCCTCCAGCAGTTGTTCCAGGCTTGAATGCAAACCCGCCCTCGCCGTCCCGCTGGCGTCCTGCTGACCGACCGCCGACAACACGCACAACCCCAGTGGCGCGCTCAAGCCATCGCCGACCACGCACACTTGTTCGATCCGCGAATGCACCGCCAGACGATTCTCGATTGGCGCCGGGGCCACGTATTTGCCTTTGCTGGTCTTGAAAATTTCCTTCAGGCGCCCGGTCAGGCGCAGGTTGCCTTCGGCGTCTTCCTCACCCTTGTCACCGGTGCGCAGGAAACCGTCCTCGGTGAGGGTTTCGGCGGTTTTCCCCGGTTCCTTGAAATAGCCGAGCATGGTCGCGCCGCTGCGCACCAGCACTTCACCTGATGGCTCAACCCGTACTTCGACCTCCGGGCATGGCTTGCCGATCCAGCCGGGGTTGTTTTGACCGGGCAGACCGATGTGAGAGTAACCGCAACTTTCGGTCATGCCGTACACCTCCAGCACGTCCAGCCCCAGTTTTCGATACCAGCTCAACAAGGTCTGCGGCACTGGCGCCGCGCCGGACAAGGCGATGCGCAAAGCGTCCAGCCCCAGCCCGGCGAGGACTCTGTGCCCTACCCGTTTACCGATGAAAGGCAGGCCGAGCAGGAAGTCGAGGCGTTTTGCCGGGATCTTGCTGTACACGCCCATCTGGAATTTGGTCCAGATGCGTGGCACGCCGAACAGCGCGGTCGGTCGGGCACGCTGCAAATCGGTGAGGAAGGTGTCGAGGCTCTCGGCGAAAAACACCGTTTGCCCGGTGTAGATCGCTGCCAACTCGACGAACATCCGTTCGGCGACATGGCACAGCGGCAGGTAGGACAGCAGGCGATCCGACTCATTCAAGCCGAACAACCGGGTGCCATGGGTGGTGGCAAATCCCAGCGTGCCGAAACTGTGCATCACGCCTTTGGGCTGGCCCGTGGTGCCGGAGGTGTAAATGATGGTCGCCAGTTGATCGGCGGCGGGTTTGGGGTCGTCCTGAATCGGTGAGCTGCGTTGCAGGTCGGCCCAGCTGAAATCGAAGGTGCCGGCCGGGCACAGCGGCAGGCTGATGGTCGGCAGGTCAGGCCTAATCCCGACGGACATGCCCGGCCAGTCATCCAGCTTGCCGATGAACGCCAGTGCAGCTTCAGAATGATCAAGTACCTGAGCCACGGATTCGGCGGTCAGATTGGGGTACAGCGGCACCGAGACATGCCCGGCCATCCAGATCGCCAGGTCGGCGATGATCCAGTGGGCACAGTTTTTCGAGATCAATGCGATGTGGCTGCCTTGCGGCAATTCGCGAGCCCGCAGCCAGTGGGCGGCACAGCGCGCCTGGTGACCGACGTCGGCCCAGGTCAGCGTCTCGACCTGGCCGCCCCCTGTCGGCTGAACCAGAAAGCGCTGGCGCGGATGACGGGCTTCGCGCTCGTAGAAGACGTCCAGTGGCAAACGAAAAGCAGCAGACATGCGACTTGCTCCCTTTTTTGGTCTGGAGCAAGCGTAGTCAACCAAGCAAGTGCTTGGTTGACTATTTGCGGGTGGAGCGAAGATCAACAGATCGTCCGAACGCGGCCCGAACCTTCGGCAGCTCCTACGGAATATGTGTCCGTCCGATGTTTCACGGGTGTACGTGATTCCCCTGTAGGAGTTGCCGCAGGCTGCGATCTGTTGCTTTTATGGGGTTTTGATGCCGTTGAGCTTCATCGCCCCGACCAGCAGTTCTTCGCCCTCAAGCTCCGCCAGCCCGGCGGTGCCGACTCGCTCCGGGTCTTGCACGTGACCATGCTGCAAATAGCCCAGCAGGTTACCGACCAGCGGGTTGTGGCTGACCAGTAGCGCGTGATCCACGGAAACCAACTGCTCCGCCACCGCTTGCGGATTATTGTCGGGCGTCAGCCATTCGACGGTGCGAATCTCCGGTGCAAAACCCAGTTCCTTACGCACCAGCATTGCGGTCTCCTGTGCTCGCAGGTAAGGGCTGGCATAAATGGCAGTCAGGTGTTTGCCCTTCAATTTGGCCGCGATGCGCTTCACCTCTTTGCGCCCCTTATCGGTCAGGGCCCGCTCGGAGTCCGGGCGGGTACCGTGAGGTTCGGCTTCACCATGACGCAATACCCAGAGTTTCATAGTTTCGGTTCCTCATCTCGGGCCGGATGCGGCGCCGGCGCCACAACGTGCGGGGCTTCACCTTCCGGTGTACGCGGCGCTGGCCAGTCGGCGAACGGCCAGGGCTTCTGGTCGCTGTGAAAGCTGCCGAAACGACCGATCTGCGCCAGAAACTGGCTCAGGCTGTCGCCGAAATTCATCAGGCTGGCGCTCGGTGCGCCATATATCAAACGATAGATCAGCTGCACCAGCACCACCGCGCCGAGGATCAATTGCGCCACTTGCCAGACCAGCACATAGACAATCATCCACAGCACTCGAAGCAGGATGGATTCGTATTTGCCTTCTACTTTCGGATCGTTCATGTCTGTCTCGCTCCCTGCTCGTATCGGTTAAGTGCTTAGAAACCACTGGGGGAAATAAAGTCCACGTCGGTTTTCGGTTCGCCACGCATCAACAACCCAATCACCTGATCCAGCGTGCGCCCTTCGAACAGGATCGCGTGCAATCCGGCGACCAGCGGCATATACACGCCGACCTCCTGAGCCTTGGCCTTGAGCACCTTGAGGGTGTTCACGCCTTCGGCCACTTCGCCCAGACGCGTCACCGCATCCTCCAGGCTCAAGCCCTGGCCGAGGGCAAATCCGACCTGATAGTTGCGGCTTTTCGGCGACGAACAGGTGACGATCAAGTCGCCGACGCCCGCCAACCCCAGGAACGTCATCGGGTTCGCGCCCTGGTTCACCGCGAAGCGGGTCATTTCCGCCAGCGCCCGGGTGATCAGCATGCTCTTGGTGTTCTCGCCCATGCCCAACGCCACCGCCATGCCGGCGATGATGGCGTAGACGTTTTTCAGCGCCCCGCCCAGCTCCACGCCAAAGCGGTCGGCGCTGGCGTACACGCGAAAGGTCCGGCCATGCAGCGCGGCCTGGACCTGCTGGCAAAGGTCTTCGTCTTCGCTGGCGACCACCGTGGCGGTCAGCGCGTGTTCGGCGATTTCACGGGCCAGGTTCGGCCCCGACAGCACGCCGATGCGCGCTTGCGGGGCGATGTCTTCAAGAATCTGGCTCATCAGCTTGAACGTATGGGCTTCGATGCCTTTGGTCAGGCTCACCAGCATTTTGCCGCTCAAAAGCTGAGCGTAAGGCGCCAGCACCGAGCGCAGTGCGCTGGAGGGCAGCGCGACGAAGCACAGGTCGCAGGCCTCCAGCGTGGCTTGCAGGTCTGTGACCGCCTCCACCGCAGCAAGAATCTTGATGCCTTTGAGGTAACGCGGGTTCTCGCGATCGACCCGAATGGCCTCCGCCTGCTCGGGGTCACGCATCCACAGACGGACCTGATGCCCGTTCTCGGCCAGCAGATTAGCCACGGCGGTACCAAAACTTCCGCCTCCCAGGACCGCAATTGGGCGCTGTTCAGTCATATGCAATCCGTTAATCCATACCAGTGGCGATGCCCGCATTATACGGAGCGGCCCAGTGGCGGCCAGCCCCGACATCAATTACCGGCACTTGTAGGAAGAAGACCAAGAAAACCGAGGAAAATGCCCACAACGTGACTGGAAAAGTCATTGCGCTCGGTTAACATGCGCGCCAATTAATCGCTATCAAGGCCGTGCCGTGTCTTTTGGCTCTCCCTCTCCTCGCTCGCCACTGGTGCTGGCGCTGTTTTTCAGCTCGCCTTTGCTGGCCGACGACCTGTTCCTGGACAACGATCCGTTGCCGCAAGTGCTCACCGCGACGCGCCTGAAGCAGTCGCCGGCGGCCGTGCCGGGCAGCATGACGGTGATCGACAGCGAACTGATCAACGCCAGCGGCGCGCGGGACATCAGCGAGTTGCTGCGGCTGGTGCCGGGGATGATGGTCGGCAATATCAGCGGCAACCAGGCAGCGGTGAACTACCACGGCACCAACGCCAGCGAAGCGCGGCGCATGCAAGTGCTGATCGACGGCCGCTCGGTGTACCGCGCGGGCCTGGCCACGGTGGACTGGAGTGATATTCCGGTGGCCATGGAAGACATCGAGCGCATCGAGGTTTTCCGTGGCCCGAACACCGTCAGCTACGGCGCCAACGCGCTGATGGCGGTGGTCAATATCATCACCCGCAAACCGGCCGACAGCCACGGCACGCGGCTGAAAATCACCCGAGGCCAACGCGGCATCAACGATTTCTACGCCAGCCAGGGTATGGGCTGGGACAGCGGCGACTTGCGCCTGTCACTATCCGGCCAACAAGACGATGGGTTCGACTCGGACCGCACCGGCGCCGATTATCGCGACAACCGTCGCTTGAATCGCTTCAGCCTCGCCGTCAGCCAGACGCTCAATGAGAATCAGAGCATCGATTGGCAACTGAACGCCAAGGACGGGACCAACCAGCGGCCCTATACCTACCGCCCAGTGTTCTCAGGGATTACCGCCGCTGGGAACAATTCCGACGTCATCGCCAAGGACTACGCCGGCTCGCTGCGCTGGAACCTGGACATCAATCCTGATCACAGCCTTTATATTCAAGGCTCGGCGCAACACTGGGATCGTCAGCAGACTTGGCGTGCCTGCGATGCCGAAATCTCGTTCAGCCCGGAGCTGACCCAACTTTGGCAGCTCAATCCCAATTACACCGAACGCCTGGCGCGCAACATCGCTCGATTCACCGGCGCGCCCCCCGGTACAGCGGCAGAACAAGACCTGGCCAATCAGGTTCTGGCGCAATGGCGAAACGGCGCGAACAAAACGCTGTGCGGCGACATCGACCAGAGTGCCCGAGAGTCGCGCTACGACCTCGAACTGCAAGACACCCTCAGCCTGTCCGACACGCTGCGGCTGGTCAGCGGCATGAACTATCGTTACGACCGGGCCGATTCCGAGACCTACTTCAATGGCACGCTCGACGACACCACCTGGCGGGCGTTCGGCCAACTCGAGTGGCGCGCCACCGAGCACTGGTTGCTGCAGGGCGGGGCGATGTTCGAAGACACGCAATTGACTGGCAGCTCGCTGACCCCGCGGGTGGCGGTCAACTATCTGATCAACCCGCGCCACGGTTTGCGCGCGGTGTATTCAGAAGCCGTCCGCTCGCCGGACATGTTCGAGAACAGCGTCAACTGGAGTTACCAGGTGACCAACTTGCAACCTAGTGCCTATGGCCAGACCAGCGCCCGCTATTTCGTCAGGACCCGTGGCCCGGGTGACCTCGAACAGGAACGCATGCGCTCCCGGGAATTGGGCTACAACGGCTACTTCACAGACTGGGGACTGACGGTCGATGTGAAGCTGTTCTACGACGAAATCAACGGCATGATCAGCGAACCGCTGCGCAACAATCAGTACATTGCCAGCAACTCGAACAGCTCACGATTCTCGGGGACGGAAACCCAACTGGACTGGCGCGTCAGCAGCACCGATCGTCTGCGCCTGACGTACGCCTATGTCTATGCCGAGGCGAGCAACCCGCTGGATGCACAACAAACGGCGCGCAACAGCGGTTCCGCCGGTTGGCTGCGCAACTGGGGCCAGGGCTGGAACAGTGCGCTCTTCTACTATGGCGCCGACGCCCTCAACGGTTACCGCTTCGAACGGGTCGACACCCGCATCGCCAAACGCATCGGCCTGGGCAAGGCCAATCTGGAGCTGGCCGGGATCCTCCAGCAACGCCTCGACAATCAGCCCACCACTTTCGTCGACAACAACTACGACGAACGCCGAGTGCTCTACTTCAGCGCGGAGCTGGAGTTTTAAGATGCCGTATTGCCCGTCACGGAAGACGCCAACTCTTGGCCGCCTGCTGGCCGGATTGTGCCTGGTGTTTGCCGGGCTGCTGTGCACTCTGCCGGCCCGGGCCGCCGACATTCTGCTGACCGGCGCCGAAGACAGCCCAGGCGTGCAGTCTTTCGTCCAGGCCCTGAGCGAGTTGCGCCCCACAGACAGCGTGCGTTTCCAACCGGTCGCCAGCCTGCCGGCGCCAAATCAACTGCCCACCGGCACCCGCCTGATTCTGCTCGACTTGCAAAGCCTCGACTGGCGCCTGCAAGACGCCCAAGGCCCGGCAACGCTGGTGCTGCGCATCAGCCGTCTGCAAGCCCACCAACGCTTTGGCGATGTTTCGCCACCGCACCTGAGCCTGCTCTGGAGCGATCCGCCGCTGGATCGACAATTGCGCCTGACCCGACTCGTCCTGCCCGAGGCTCGACGGGTCGGCGTGCTTTTCGACAGCCACAGCGAATTCCTGCTGAAGGAACTGCATCAGGCTGCCCTGCCCCTGGGCCTTGAGGTGGTCACCGAGCGCTGGGACAACACCAATGACAGTCGCCCGTTGCAGGCCCTGCTGAAAAACAGCGATGTGCTGCTGGGCCTGGATGATCCTGATCTGTACAACCCCAAAACCGTGAAAAACCTGCTGCTCAGCAGCTATGCACGGCAGCTGCCGCTGATCGGCCCCAATGCCGCCTTCGTCAGGGCGGGCAGCCTCGCCAGCACCTACAGCGACCAGAGCGATTGGCTGAAGATTCTCGACGAACTGCTCGACCGCCCCTCCAGCACCTGGCCGCGCACCCTTTATCCGCAGCACTTCAAGGTCTTGAGCAACCCGCAAGTGGCTCGTTCATTAAGCATTGAACCGATGAATGAAGCCTCTGTCGCAACACAGCTGGCCGAAGGAGAACATCGCCCATGACCTTCCATAGCGGTTGGGACATCAATACCCGTACCCAGATCATCAGCCTCGGCCCGGCGCTGCTGCTGACGTTGCTGTTGATCAGTTTCTTCACCTTCGTGCGAATCCAGGACCTGCGCCAGGAACTCAACCACACTGGTCAACTGATCGCCAACCAACTGGCGCCGGCCACCGAATACGGGGTGATCTCGGGTAATAACGACGTGCTCGAGAGTTTGCTCAAAGCCACCCTGGCCACGCCCAATGTGCGTTTTCTGGAGGTTCAGGACAGCACCAACCGGGTTCTGGTGTACGTCGAACAACCGTCGGAAACCCACAATCGTTCGCACCAGGTCGAAGTGTTCCAGGCACCGGTGCGGCTGCAACGCATCGCGCTCAACAACGACTTCTTCCAGAACAGCCGCACCGCCCCCACGAAGCCGGGAGAGGATTACCTGGGCCGGGTGATCGTCGGTCTGTCCAATGACGCCTTCAACCAGCGCCAGCAGGAAATCCTGTTCAAGGCCGGGATCCTGGCCCTGTTCGCCCTGCTGTTTACCTTTCTGCTGGCTCGGCGTCTGGCCAGCAGCCTGTCGCAACCGATCCACGACATCGGCAATGCGGTCAAGGCGATCCAGAAAGGCGACTACAAAACGCCCCTGCCGATTGTCGATGACGCCGAACTGGGCGCCCTGTCGCAACACATCAACAACCTTGCCCAGGGCCTTGAACAAGCCAGCCGCGAACAGCATCAGGCCATGGCGCAATTGATCCAGACCCGAGAGGAAGCGGAAAAGGCCAACAACGCCAAATCCGATTTCCTGGCGATGATGAGCCATGAGCTGCGCACGCCGATGAATGGCGTGCTGGGCATGCTGCAACTGCTGGAAACCACCGCGATGACCGAGGAACAGATCGAGTACGCCGCGCTGGCTTCTGAATCGACTGAACACCTGCTCAAAGTGATCAACGACATTCTCGACTTCTCGCGCATCGAACGCTCGGAACTGGAGCTGGAGCACATTGCATTCAACCTCGCGGACCTGATCACCAGTTGCGCCCAGTCGTTCCAGCACAGCGCAGTGCAACGCGGGCTTGACCTGCAACTGCAGATCCCCGAGGACATGCGCGCCCTGCAGGTTCAGGGCGACCCGACGCGGATCCGGCAGATCCTGGTCAACCTGGTGGGCAATGCGCTGAAATTTACCGAACGGGGCCGCGTCACGATCGAACCGCAGTGGCAGTCGCTGGATCACGAATTGCTGTGGTTCACCTGCACCGTGCGCGACAGCGGGATCGGCATCCCGGCCGAAAGCCTGGAATTGATGTTCAACGCGTTCCAGCAGGCCGACAGTACTATTTCAAGACGTTACGGTGGCACCGGGCTGGGGTTGCCGATTGCCCGCACCCTGGCAGAACGAATGGGCGGCACCTTGCGTGCTCAGAGCGAAGAAGGCGTCGGCTCGGTGTTCACCCTGGAAATTCCTTTGGCGCTGTATAAGCAGTCGTTGCCGGTGCTGACGCCGCGAGTACATACCGGCAATGGCCACGGCGAAGGTCGCAATGTGTTGCTGGTGGAAGACAACCCGGTCAACCGCACCGTCGTCGAAGCAATGTTGCGCAGCCTGGGCTTTACTGTCAGCGTCGTCACCGATGGTGCACAAGCGGTGCGCAGCGCCGAGAGCCTGATTTTCGAAGCGATTCTGATGGATTGCCGACTGCCGGTCATTGACGGCTACGAGGCCACCCGACAGATTCGCCAACTGCCCGGCTGCGCTGACGTGCCGATCATTGCCCTGACGGCCAACGCCTTGCAGGGCGATCGTGAAGCCTGTTTGTCCGCGGGAATGAACGATTACCTGGCCAAGCCCTTTAAACGCACTGATCTGCAGCAAATTCTGCAGCGTTGGGTGCAGTAGTGCAGGCCTTTCGACGATCTGCGACTGGCGTGAAAGACGAAAGTGCGGCAGTCTTAGGCACCCGAACAGGCCCTAAAAGGGGCTTGAATAATAATTTCAGTGCACAAGTGTACATTCATGTCCTTGGTGCTGTGACTTTCACTACAACGCAATAGTCTATGAGTAGGCTGCTGACTCGAGGCATGAACGCTTCGATCGGCCGGGAAGATTCGCCCCCCTGCCGCATGGACTATTGAGGAGCTCGCATGACCAAACAAAACGCCTTTACTCGGGAAGACCTGCTGCGCTGCAGTCGTGGTGAGCTGTTCGGCCCGGGTAACGCGCAACTGCCCGCCCCGAACATGCTGATGGTCGATCGCATCACCCTGATCTCCGAAGAGGGTGGCAAGTACGGCAAAGGTGAATTGGTCGCCGAGCTGGATATCACTCCTGACCTGTGGTTCTTCGGCTGCCATTTCGAAGGTGATCCGGTGATGCCGGGCTGCCTGGGCCTCGATGCCATGTGGCAACTGGTCGGTTTCTTCCTCGGCTGGCAAGGCCTGCCGGGCCGCGGTCGCGCCCTGGGTTCGGGCGAAGTGAAATTCTTCGGTCAGGTACTGCCGACCGCCAAGAAAGTCACCTATAACATCCATATCAAACGCGTCCTCAAAGGCAAACTGAACATGGCCATCGCCGACGGTTCCGTGACTGTCGACGGCCGCGAAATCTATACCGCCGAAGGCCTTCGGGTCGGCGTTTTCACCTCCACTGACAACTTCTAAGGGTTATCCGCATGCGCCGCGTCGTTATCACTGGTCTGGGCATCGTTTCGTGCCTGGGCAATGACAAAGAGACCGTCTCCGCTAACCTGCGTGCAAGCCGCCCTGGCATCCGGTTCAACCCGGAATATGCCGAAATGGGTCTGCGTAGCCAGGTTTCCGGCTCCATTGACCTTCCCCTCGAAGAGCTGATCGATCGCAAGATCTATCGCTTCGTCGGCCACGCGGCGGCTTACGCCTACCTGGCCATGAAAGATGCCATCGCAGACTCCGGTCTGACCGAAGAGCAAGTTTCCAACCCGCGTACCGGCCTGATCGCCGGTTCCGGTGGCGCCTCCACGCTGAACCAGATGGAAGCGCTGGACATCCTGCGCGAGAAAGGCGTCAAGCGCGTCGGCCCATACCGCGTAACGCGGACCATGAGCAGCACAGTTTCCGCTTGCCTGGCCACCCCGTTCAAGATCAAGGGCCTGAACTACTCCATCGCTTCTGCCTGCGCCACCAGTGCTCACTGCATCGGTACCGCCATGGAACAGATCCAGATGGGCAAGCAGGACATCGTATTCGCCGGCGGCGGTGAAGAAGAGCACTGGAGCCAGTCGTTCCTGTTCGACGCCATGGGCGCCCTGTCCAGCCAGTACAACGAAACCCCGGATAAAGCTTCCCGTGCCTACGACGCCAAGCGTGACGGTTTCGTCATCGCCGGCGGTGGCGGCATGGTCGTGGTCGAAGAGCTGGAACACGCTCTGGCCCGCGGCGCGAAGATCTACGCGGAAATCGTTGGCTACGGCGCGACCTCCGACGGCTACGACATGGTCGCCCCAAGCGGCGAAGGCGCCATCCGCTGCATGCAGATGGCCATGTCCACCGTTGACGCACCGATCGACTACCTGAACACCCACGGCACCTCGACTCCGGTCGGCGACGTGATGGAAATGAAAGGTGTGCGTGAAGTGTTCGGCGACAAGGCTCCGGCCATCAGCTCCACCAAGAGCCTGTCGGGTCACTCCCTGGGCGCCGCCGGCGTTCACGAAGCGATCTACTGCATGCTGATGATGGAAGGCAACTTCATGGCGGGTTCCGCCAACATCGACGAACTGGACCCGGAAGTGGCAGACATGCCAATCCTGACCAAGACTCGCGAAGACGCCACCATCAACACCGTGATGAGCAACAGCTTCGGCTTCGGTGGCACCAACGCCACGCTGGTACTGAAGCGCTGGCAGGGTAAGTAATACCCCGCCTACGCCACACATAAAAACGCCCCGACTGGTTCGGGGCGTTTTTTTTGGCCAGGTTTTATGTACGGCCGAACGGCCCTGAAAGCATGAAACATTTGTCATGAAACTCAACAGCCTGCGACTGAATGTCGCGTATATCGCGGGCTGCAGCACTTTCTTCGATTTTGCAAAAGTCCGTTACCGATTTCAGTCGTTTACTTAGCCAGCTAACAAAACTTATAACAAAGGCCTGCACACGCCTTGCTGCAGATAACAGAGATTGGAGCTAGCAGATGACTGTAAAAGTAACTGAACGCGACGATTCACATATGTCCCATGAAGGCATCGCCGCCGGTATCCGCATCTGGGATGTACATCAACAAGACCTGCTGGTCGGGATGTTCCACTCCGAGACCGAAGCCCACCAGTACAAGGCCGAACTGGAATCACTGGAGCAGCAACGCGAAGCGCGTTCTGCATAACCACCGCATTGAAAATGACAAACCCCGCCATGAGCGGGGTTTGTCGTTGTTGCAGCTGCTAACGGCTTACCACATCAGATCGTCAGGAATCTGATAGGCCGCGTACGGATCGTCTTCGGTGCTGACTTCTTCTGTCTTCACATTCAGCTGCACGATGCGCTGTGGATCGCGCTCCTGGATCTTCAGGGCCGCTTCACGAGGGATCACTTCGTAACCGCCGGCGTGATGCACGATCGCCAGGGAACCGCTGCTGAGCTTGTTGCGCATCAGGGTGTTGACGGAGATACGCTTGACCTTCTTGTCGTCGACGAAGTTGTAGTAGTCCTCGGTGTTCAGCTTGGGCAGGCGCGAGACTTCGATCAATTGCTTGACCTGGGCGGCTCGGGCCTTCTGCTCGGCCTTCTCCTGCTGCTGACGGTTGAGCTCCTGGTCGCGCTTGACCTTCTCGGCCATGGCTTCCTGAGCCGCACGCTGCTGGGAGTCATCGAGTTCGATCTGGCCTTTGTGGGCCAGACGCTGTTGTTTCTGTTTTTCTTTGCCGACCTGTTTGGCCTGCTTTTGGTTGACCAGCCCTGCTTTGAGCAACTGGTCGCGAAGGGAAAGGCTCATGGTGCTTACTCACTTAGGCAACAGCTCAGCCGCAGCTGGGCAAATTCTTTTCCTGACGTTTGGCTTCGCCCCACAAGGCGTCCAACTCTTCGAGGGTGCAATCTTCTATGGGACGGTGGGTGTCGCGCAATGCCTGTTCGATAAATCGGAAGCGTCTTTCAAATTTTGTGTTCGCGCCACGCAGTGCAGTTTCCGGATCGACCTTGAGGTGACGCGCCAGATTGACCACGGAAAACAGCAAGTCGCCGACTTCATCGGCAATCGCCGCCGAGTCATTGTCCGCCATGGCTTCGAGCACTTCATCGAGCTCTTCGCGAACCTTGTCGAGCACCGGCAAGGCGTCCGGCCAATCGAAACCGACCTGCCCTGCGCGCTTCTGCAGTTTTGCCGAACGGGACAACGCCGGCAGTGCCGCGGGTACGTCATCGAGCAAGGACAACTGCTCCGGCGCCGAAGACTTCTCGGCGCGTTCTTCGCCCTTGATCTCTTCCCAGCGTTGCTTGACCTGCTCTTCATTCAGACGCGGGACGTCCAGCGGCGCGTACAGATCACCGGTGGGAAATACGTGAGGATGACGGCGGATCAACTTGCGCGTGATGCTGTCGACCACGCCAGCGAATTCGAAGCGCCCTTCTTCCCGAGCCAGTTGGCTGTAATAAACCACCTGGAACAACAAGTCGCCCAACTCACCCTGCAAGTGATCGAAATCGCCGCGCTCAATAGCATCGGCAACTTCGTAGGCTTCCTCCAGGGTGTGCGGGACGATGGTGGCGTAGGTTTGCTTGATGTCCCACGGACAGCCGTACTGCGGGTCGCGCAGACGGTTCATCAGGTGCAGCAGGTCTTCAAGTGAATACATCTTTTATCAATCTCTACACCATCAATTTCCGTGAAGGTTTCTCACGGTGTGCGGTTACGGCGGGTCTCGATGATGTTCGGCAACTGGGAGATCCGCCCCAGCAACCGCCCCAGCGCATCCAGCCCCGGAATCTCGATGGTCAGGGACATCAACGCAGTGTTGTCCTCTTTGTTCGAGCGGGTGTTGACCGCCAGCACGTTGATCCGCTCGTTGAGCAGCACCTGCGACACGTCACGCAGCAGACCGGAACGGTCGTAAGCGCGAATGATGATGTCCACCGGATAGGTGAGCACCGGCACCGGGCCCCAGCTGACCTGGATGATCCGCTCCGGCTCGCGCCCGGCCAGTTGCAGCACCGAGGCGCAGTCCTGACGGTGGATGCTCACGCCACGGCCCTGGGTGATGTAACCAACGATGGCGTCCCCCGGTAACGGCTGGCAGCAGCCGGCCATCTGGGTCATCAGGTTGCCGACACCCTGGATCTGGATATCGCCGCGCTTGCCCGGTTTATAGCCGGTGGCTTTGCGCGGGATCAGCTCCAACTGTTCGTTGCCGCGTTCCGGCTCGACCAGTTGCTGCGCCAGGTTCACCAGTTGCGCCAGGCGCAAATCGCCTGCGCCCAAGGCAGCGAACATGTCCTCGGCGGTTTTCATGTTGGCCTTTTCAGCCAGCTTGTCGAAATCCACCTGCGGCAGGCCGAGGCGATTGAGTTCGCGCTCGAGCAAGGTTTTACCGGCCGCAACGTTCTGATCGCGGGCTTGCAGCTTGAACCAGTGAACAATCTTCGCCCGCGCCCGCGACGTGGTGATGTAACCCAGGTTCGGGTTCAGCCAGTCGCGGCTCGGAGTGCCGTGCTTGCTGGTGATGATCTCAACCTGTTCACCGGTTTGCAGGCTGTAGTTGAGCGGCACGATGCGCCCGTTGATCTTGGCGCCGCGGCAGTTGTGACCGATTTCGGTGTGCACGCGGTAAGCGAAGTCCAGCGGTGTCGCGCCCTTCGGCAAGTCGATGGCATGACCGTCGGGAGTGAAGATATAAACCCGGTCCGGCTCGATATCGACCCGCAGCTGTTCGGCAAGGCCGCCGATATCGCCCAGCTCTTCGTGCCACTCGAGAACCTGACGCAGCCAGGAGATTTTCTCTTCGTAGTGGTTCGAGCCGGACTTGACGTCGGTGCCCTTGTATCGCCAGTGCGCGCAAACCCCCAGCTCGGCTTCTTCGTGCATGGCGTGGGTGCGGATCTGCACTTCCAGCACCTTGCCTTCAGGGCCGATTACCGCGGTGTGCAGCGAGCGGTAGCCATTCTCTTTCGGGTTGGCGATGTAGTCGTCGAATTCTTTCGGGATGTGCCGCCACAGGGTGTGGACGATGCCAAGCGCGGTGTAGCAGTCGCGCATTTCCGGCACCAGCACGCGAACGGCGCGCACGTCGTAGATCTGGCTGAACTCCAGACCCTTGCGCTGCATTTTGCGCCAGATCGAATAGATGTGTTTGGCCCGGCCGCTGATGTCGGCATCGACGCCGGTGGCCTGCAACTCGTTCTTGAGCTGGGTCATCACATCGCTGATGAAGCGCTCGCGATCCAGCCGTCGCTCGTGGAGCAACTTGGCGATCTGCTTGTACTGGTCGGGCTCCAGGTAACGGAAGGACAAGTCCTCCAGTTCCCACTTGATATGACCGATACCGAGGCGGTGAGCCAGCGGCGCATAGATGTCGAAGACTTCACGGGCGACGCGGTTACGCTTCTCGTCGTCGGCGGTTTTCACCGCGCGGATCGCGCAGGTGCGTTCGGCCAGTTTGATCAGCGCGACGCGCACGTCGTCGACCATGGCCACGAGCATCTTGCGCAGGTTTTCCACCTGGCCTTGGGTGCCCATCACCATGGATTTACGCGGACTCAGACTGTCACTGATCGCCGCCATGCGTTGCACGCCGTCAATCAGTTTGGCGACCACCGGGCCGAAGCGCTGGCTGACCGCCGGCAACTGGATCTGGCCTTCGCGCACGCCGCGGTACAAGACTGCCGCGACCAACGAATCCTGATCGAGTTTGAGGTCGGCGAGAATCTCGGCGATCTCAAGGCCGGTGCGGAAACTCGAGGTCCCTTCGGACCACAGGTTTTTCGCCGCATTGGCTTGTTGTTCGGCCTCGCGAGCGAACTCGCAGGCTTCTTTCAAGGCTTCGCGATCCAGTGCTGTATCGATACTGACCGCGTGATCGAGCCAAGCCTCGAGATTGATACTGCCGTCAGTGTTGATCGGCTGGTGTGCTCTCACCTGTACCATCTTGCTTTACCTTCCCTACGACGCAGATTCAATGCGTCAAATCGCTGACCTTCATTGTCCGGGCGCCCCGCCGGGCTGATGCGTGGCGGCACGGACGGTCAGTCGGACCAGACGAGCCATCCTAGCTCGCTTCAAATAACGCCATGGCCTCGACATGCGCCGTTTGAGGAAACATATCGAGAATCCCGGCACGTTTTAACCGGTAGCCCTGCTTGATCAATTCGACCGTGTCGCGCGCCAGAGTTGCAGGGTTGCACGACACATAAACCAATCGTTCGGCACCCAGGGATGCAAGCTTGCGCACCACCTCGAAAGCACCGTCGCGAGGTGGGTCCAAGAGTACCGCACAAAAGCCTTCGCTGGCCCATTCGGCATCAGCCAAAGGCTGGGATAAATCGGCCTGAAAAAATTTCGCGTTATGCAAATTATTACTAGCGGCGTTCGCGGCGGCCCGCTCGACCATGGCCTGCACACCTTCCACCGCCACCACTTCACGAACGGTCCTGGCCAGCGGCAAGGCAAAGTTGCCCAACCCGCAGAACAGGTCCAGAACCCGCTCATCGGCTTTCGGCGCCAACCATTCCAGCGCCTGAGCGATCATCGCTTCGTTGACCCCGGCATTGACCTGGATGAAATCTCCAGGCCGATACGCCAGGTTCAAGTCCCACTGTTCAAGGCGATAGCCCAGGGACTGATCGGCCTCGACCGGTTGCGGCTCGCCGTCGCCATGCAGCCACAACTGGGCCTCATGGAGCGCGCAGAATTCCTTGAGGATCGTCATGTCGGCTTCGGACAACGGCGCCATGTGCCGCAGCAATACCGCCAATGACGAACCGCTGAACAATTCCACATGCCCCAGTGCCTGAGGTTTGCTCAAGCGCCGCAGCATGTCCGGCAAGCGGGTCATGATCGGTTGCAAGGGCTGTACCAGCACCGGGCACTCGTTGATGGCGACGATGTCCTGGCTGCCGGCGGCGCGGAAACCGACTTCGAGTTTTTTCGCCTTCATGTCCCAACGCACCGCCACCCGGGCACGACGCCGATAGCCGAATTCCGGACCGCTCAATGGCGCAGCCCACTCTTCGGGTTCGACACCGGCGACCCGCGACAACTGCTCGGCGAGCATGCGCTGTTTCAGGGCGAGCTGTTCGTTGTGGGGCAGATGCTGCACGCTGCAACCACCGCAGCGACCGGCATGGGCGCACGGTGCCGGGCGGCGCAATTGGCTGGCCTGGAACACCCGCTCGGTACGCGCCTCGACCACTTTACCGTGGGCACCCAAGACCCGCGCCTCGACTTCTTCACCGGCCAAGGCGCCGATGACGAACCAGGTGCGACCTTCAAAAAACGCGATACCGCGACCGTCATTAGCCAGGCGCTCGATGGTCAAGCGCTGCTTTTTGCCGGTCGGGACTTGCGGGGCCTTGCTACCGCCCGTGGGCTGGAAGCGCAGGCCTCTCTCTTGCTTGGCCATCAGTTGGGTGCGTCGAAAATGCCGGTCGACAAGTAACGGTCGCCACGGTCACAGATGATCGCGACAATCACCGCGTTTTCAACTTCTTTGGACAGGCGCAGCATCGCCGCCACGGCACCGCCCGAAGACACGCCGCAGAAAATGCCTTCTTCGCGCGCCAGACGACGGGTCACGTCCTCGGCCTCGCTTTGCGCCATGTCGACGATCCGGTCCACGCGATCGGCCTGATAAATCTTTGGCAGGTATTCCTGCGGCCAGCGGCGGATGCCCGGAATTGCCGAGCCTTCCATGGGTTGCAGACCGATGATCTGCACGTTCTCGTTCTGTTCTTTCAGGTAGCGCGAGACACCCATGATGGTGCCGGTGGTGCCCATCGAGCTGACGAAATGCGTGATGGTGCCCTGGGTCTGACGCCAGATTTCCGGACCGGTGGTGGTGTAGTGCGCCTCGGGGTTGTCACCGTTGGCGAACTGATCGAGCACCTTGCCACGGCCTTCGGCTTCCATTCGCTGGGCGAGGTCGCGCGCGCCTTCCATGCCTTCTTCCTGGCTGACCAGAATCAGCTCGGCACCATAGGCCGTCATCGCGGCTTTACGCTCGGCGCTGGAGTTGTCCGGCATGATCAGGATCATCTTGTAACCCTTGATCGCGGCGGCCATGGCCAGGGCGATCCCGGTGTTGCCCGAGGTCGCTTCGATCAGCGTATCGCCGACGTGGATCTGCCCGCGCAATTCGGCGCGGGTGATCATCGACAGCGCCGGACGATCCTTGACCGAACCCGCCGGGTTGTTCCCTTCGAGCTTGAGCAAAAGCGTGTTGCTGGTGACGCCAGGCAGGCGCTGCAAACGGACCAGCGGAGTGTTGCCGACGCAATCGGCGATGGTTGGGTACTGCAAGGTCATGGCGTATTCGCAATCCGGACTGCGGGGGCGCCTATCATACCGGCAAACGTGCGCAGGCCATATCACGCAAAGTAAGGGGCTTATGGCTTATGGGAATAAGCAGCTGAATCAGTACTCTTCACCTTGCGTGACATTTACTCTGGCTGAAGATGATCAGGTTGTGCGACCAGGACAATTGTCGCACCAGTGGTGCGACTTTCTCTTCAGCGCGATAACTCTCATAGAACTGGCACATGCGAAACAAATTCGACGGGGTAAACCCGCGCAGCCTCAAGGCAACATACAAGGAGCAAGGCTTGCCCGCGATGGCGAGGACACGGTTAAAACGTCATGTGCTAACAACCGCATATTCAACCGCAACCCAGTATCAGTGTTCTCAGCCCACAAACTCCCGCCCTGCCGCTGCACCGCATTCCTCGCAATGCTCAACCCCAACCCGAACCCACCCTCCCCCGGCCGTGAACCGTCGAGCCGGATGAACGGCGAGAAGATCCGCTCAAGATCCTCGTCAGCCACCCCACCGCCCTCGTCCTCCAGCCACAGATGCCAGAAGTCGCCATCGCGCCTGCCATCGAGCGTCACGACAGCTCCCTTCGGTGAATGACGAATGGCATTGCGCAGAATATTTTCCAGCGCCAGGGCCAGGGTATTGAGATGGCCGCGCACCCAGCAGGAGGCATCCACCGCACAGTTCAATTGACTCGCCGGCCAGCCACTTTCATAACAGGCGTTTTCCGTGAGCATTTCCCACAAGGCCTGGACCTGGATCGCTTCATCGGGCAACGGCGTGCGCTCGGTGTCGAGCCAGGCCAGTTGCAGCGCATCCTCGACCAGGCGCTGCATGCCGTCGACTTCCCGGCCAATGCGTTCGCGCAACTGCTCCAGGTCCTGCTCACTTTCGCAGGCCACCCGCAATCGGCTGAGTGGCGTGCGCAATTCGTGGGACAGATCGCACAGCAGTTGCTGTTGCAGGGCCACCGTGCGGCCCGGTACGTCAGACCACGTCATCGGCTGCACTCAATACGTACCCCTTGCCCCAAACCGTGCGCACTTCGCGCTCGGTGTAACCGATGGCCTTGAGCTTGCGGCGAATCTGGCTGATGTGCATGTCGAGGCTGCGGTCATGGGGCGCATAACCGCGCTGCAATACCTGCTGATAAAGGAATGGCTTGCTCAACACTTCATCGCCGTTGCGGTTCAGCGTGTCCAGCAAGCGGTATTCGCTGCGGGTCAGGCCGGCCGCGTACTCGCCCCAAAAGACCTCGCCCAGTTCATCATCAAAACGCAGGCAGTCCATCGCCGGAGCAATCGGTGCCGGCACCGGTCGACGGTCGAGCGCCACCCGCCGCAGGATCGCTTCGATGCGCACCCGCAACTCGGCCATGCTGAAAGGCTTGGGCAGGTAATCGTCGGCCCCGAGGCGAAAACCACTGATGCGATCCGCCTCGGCACCCAGCGCCGACATCAGCACCACTGGCGTGGAATGGCTCTGGCGCAATTGAGTCAGCACCGCCAGGCCATCGAGCCCCGGCAACAGAATATCCATCAACACCACATCGAAGGCCTGCTGGCGCGCAATCGCCAGGCCTTCCTGCCCGTTCTGGCACCAGGTCACCTGAAAACCGCAGCGCCCCAGATGCTCATGAACATAGGCACCGAGCACTGGATCGTCTTCGATAGATAGGATGCGAGGATGGCCAATCGCGATGGGAGTCATGAGTATCTGCAAATAATTCTCAATTGCTGATTATTCAAGATTGCCTCTCCAGGGGCAACCCAAGGTTTGTCTCCCTGGACCAAAGCATTGAACTGACCGACGAATGACGACATCAATTTTACGAAGATTGCCCGCATGCAAATCGCTACACTGCGCAGGTGGCGCGTGCCGGACGCATGTGCAGGTCAATAAACAGCTGGATGCAGGAGAGATGCGTGCTCAAGAAACTGGGAATTAAAGGCCGCGTGCTGTTACTGACCCTGTTGCCGACCACCCTGATGGCGTTGGTTCTGGGCGGCTATTTCACCTGGATGCAGCAATCGGACCTGCAAGCCCAGCTCATGCAACGCGGCGAAATGATCGCCGAACAGCTGGCACCGTTGGTGGCCCCGGCCATGGGTCGCAAAGACAACGAGCTGCTGGAGCGCATCGCCACCCAGTCCCTGGAACAGACCGACGTGCGCGCGGTGACCTTCCTCGCCCCCGACCGCACGCCGCTGGCCCATGCCGGCCCGACCATGCTCAATCAGGCGCCCCTGGGCTACGGTTCACAGTTGCTGCGCCGCAGTGGCAATGACGCCACGCGTTACCTGCTGCCGGTGTTCGGTAAACACCGCAACCTGGCCGGCGACCTGATCCCCGATGAAGCCGACCGCCTGCTGGGCTGGGTCGAACTCGAACTGTCCCACAACGGCATGCTGCTGCGCGGTTACCGCAGCCTGTTCGCCAGCCTGCTGCTGATCGGCGGAGGCCTGGCCGGTGCGGCGCTGCTGGCATTACGCATGGGCCGAACCATCAACCGGCCATTGAGCCAGATCAAACAAGCCGTGGCGCAACTCAAGGACGGTCATCTGGAAACCCGCCTGCCGCCCCTCGGCAGCCAGGAACTGGATGAACTGGCGTCCGGCATCAACCGCATGGCCGGGACGCTGCAGAACGCTCAGGAAGAATTGCAAAACAGCGTCGACCAGGCCACCGAAGACGTGCGTCAGAACCTGGAAACCATCGAAATCCAGAACATCGAGCTGGACCTGGCGCGCAAGGAAGCCCTGGAGGCGAGCCGGATCAAGTCCGAGTTCCTGGCCAACATGAGCCATGAAATCCGCACGCCGCTCAACGGCATTCTCGGCTTCACGCACCTGCTGCAAAAAAGCGAACTGACGCCGCGCCAGCTCGATTACCTGGGCACCATCGAAAAGTCTGCCGACAGCCTGTTGGGGATCATCAACGAGATTCTCGATTTCTCGAAAATCGAGGCCGGCAAACTGGTGCTAGACCATATTCCGTTCAACCTGCGCGACCTGCTGCAAGACACCCTGAACATCCTCGCCCCGGCCGCCCACGCCAAAGAGCTTGAACTGGTGAGCCTGGTTTATCGCGATACGCCACTGTCGCTGGTGGGCGATCCGCTGCGACTCAAGCAGATCCTCACCAACCTTGTGAGCAATGCGATCAAGTTCACCCGCGAAGGCACCATCGTCGCCCGGGCGATGCTCGAAGAAGAGCATGAAGACAGCGTGCAGCTGCGCATCAGCATTCAGGACACCGGCATCGGTCTGTCGAACCAGGACGTGCGCGCCCTGTTCCAGGCCTTCAGCCAGGCCGATAACTCGTTGTCCCGACAACCCGGCGGCACCGGCCTCGGATTGGTGATTTCCAAACGGCTGATCGAACAAATGGGCGGTGAGATCGGCGTCGACAGCACGCCGGGCGAAGGCTCGGAGTTCTGGATCAGCCTGAGCCTGCCCAAAACCCGCGACGACGCCGAAGACCTGCCCGGCCCACCATTGCTCGGGCAGCGGGTGGCTGTCCTGGAAAACCATGAACTGGCCCGTCAGGCATTGCAGCATCAACTGGAAGACTGCGGCCTGAGCGTCACGCCGTTCAATACCCTGGAAAGCCTGGCCAATGGCGTGACCGGCGCCCACCAGACCGATCAGGCAATCGGCCTGGCGGTGCTCGGCATCACCAGCAACGACATGCCGCCGGAGCGCCTCAACCAGCACATCTGGGATCTTGAACACCTGGGCTGCAGAGTGCTGGTGCTGTGCCCGACCACCGAACTGACGCTGTTCCATCTCTCGGTGCCCAACCCCCACAGCCAGCTCCAGTCCAAACCCGCCTGCACCCGCAAGCTGCGTCGGGCCCTGTCTGATCTGGTCAACCCGCGCCAGCAGCGCAGCGACCCCGCCGAGCCGGTTTCCAGCCGCGCGCCGAAGGTCCTTTGCGTGGACGACAACCCGGCCAACCTGCTGCTGGTGCAAACCCTGCTCGAAGACATGGGCGCCAAGGTGCTCGCGGTAGAAAGCGGTTACGCCGCGGTCAAGGCCGTGCAGAACGAGACTTTCGATCTGGTGTTGATGGACGTGCAAATGCCCGGCATGGATGGGCGCCAAAGCACCGAAGCCATTCGCCAATGGGAAAGCGAGCGGCATTGCACGCCACTGCCGGTCGTGGCCCTCACCGCCCATGCGATGGCCAATGAAAAACGCGCATTGCTGCAAAGCGGCATGGACGACTACCTGACCAAACCCATCAGCGAACGGCAACTGGCGCAAGTGGTGTTGAAATGGACGGGCCTGGCGCTGCGCAATCAGGGTCCGGAGCGTAATAGCGATAACAACAGCGGTCATGAATTGCAGGTGCTCGACCACGAAGAAGGCCTGCGCCTGGCGGCCGGCAAGGCCGATCTGGCGGCGGACATGCTGGCCATGCTGCTGGCCTCCCTGGAAGCCGACCGCGAGGCCATCCGCGTGGCCCGTGAAGCCAACGACCAGAACGCCCTGATCGAGCGGGTCCATCGCCTGCACGGGGCAACCCGTTATTGCGGCGTCCCGCAACTGCGCGCCGCCTGCCAGCGCAGCGAAACCCTGCTCAAGCAACAGGACCCGAAAGCCCCCGTCGCGCTGGAAGAACTCGAACGCGCCATCAATCGCCTCGCGGCCCATGCGCGCATCAATGCCTGATGCAGCGCAATAACGTCGGCGGGCCTGAACGCTAAACTCAGCGCCTCTGTAGCAGCTGCCGAAGGCTGCGTCCGGCGGCGCAGCCGTCGTAAAACCTGCATCCGCGGTTTACCTGAAATACCGCGGTGCCTGATTTCACGACGGCTGCGCCGCCGAACGCAGGCTTCGCCAGCTGCTACGGGGTTTGAGACTTCCAGAAGGACAGCATGCGCACGATTCTTTTCAGCAGCCAGACCTACGACCGCGACAGTTTTCTCGCCGCCGACCTGCCCGTCGGCATCGAACTGCATTTCCAGCCGGCGCGACTGAGCCTCGACACGGCGGCGCTGGCCGAGCATCACGAGGTGGTCTGCGCCTTCATCAACGATGACCTCAGCGCGCCGGTGCTTGAACGCCTGTCAGCAGGCGGCACACGCCTGATCGCCCTGCGCTCGGCCGGTTACAACCATGTCGACCTCGCGGCGGCGAAGCGCCTGGGGCTGACGGTTGTGCGAGTCCCAGCCTACTCGCCCCACGCCGTGGCCGAACATGCGGTGGCGTTGATCCTGGCGCTCAACCGCCGTCTGCACCGCGCCTACAACCGTACCCGCGAGGGCGATTTCAGTCTGCACGGGTTGACCGGTTTCGACCTGGTGAACAAGACCGTCGGCGTGGTCGGCACCGGGCAGATCGGCGCGACCTTCGCGAAAATCATGCACGGCTTCGGCTGCCAATTGCTGGCCTATGACCCCTATCCGAACCCACAGGTCGAAGCCCTCGGTGCGCGCTACCTGAGCTTGCCGCAACTGCTGGCCGAGTCGCAGATCATCAGCCTGCATTGCCCGCTCAACGAGCAGAGCAAACATTTGATCAACCGCGAGTCATTGGCGCACATGCGGCCCGGCGCGATGTTGATCAACACCGGGCGCGGCGGTCTGGTGGACACGCCGGCGCTGATTGATGCGTTGAAAGACGGTCAATTGGGGTATCTGGGGCTGGATGTCTATGAAGAGGAGGCGCAGTTGTTCTTCGAGGACCGCTCCGACCTGCCACTGCAAGACGATGTGCTGGCGCGCCTGCTGACCTTTCCGAACGTGATCATCACCGCACACCAGGCCTTTCTCACTCGCGAAGCCCTGGGCGCGATTGCCGCGACCACGTTGCAGAACATCGCGGCCTGGGCGGCCGGTTCGCCACAGAATCGGGTCGAGGGCTGAACGGCTCAGGCCTTGGACAAAAGGATCATCAGCGCCAGCCAGCCGAAACCGATCAAGCGCTGCCCCAGTGAATGCCCGCGACGCAGCAGGAACCAGACAAAAAACGGCGGCAGAAAGAAAATCATCAGTTTCAGCCAGAGTTCCACCGGACGCGGTCCATTGAGCACCGGTACCGGGACCTCAGCCTGGATTTCGGTTTTTCGTTTACGCCCGAAGGCGGCCGGGGTCACCCGAGGCACACTCTCGTTGCTCGGCAAACGCCCGAAAGAAAGCGGTGCTTCCACAGGCGCTGCCGTCGAAGTGGCCGCTTGCACCGTTGCCGCAGGCGCACCGCAATGAATGCAAGCAGGCGCCGTGGAGCTGATGCTTTGCTTGCACTCGTAACATTCGATCAACGCCATTTCTGTTCCTTAGAGATGCAAAAGTGGCAGTTTGCCATGGATTAGCAAGCAATTTGAACCTGATCGAAGGTCACATGCCCACGCCATGCTGCGCTGATGCCCGTGCTAGCATATCGCGCATATTTGGAGGACCCATGGTCGAACACGATTTCCGCTACAGCCTGATGAACCCACAACACACCCTCACTGAATGCCGCGCCCTGGTGCCGGGGCGTTATCAAGTCACCGGCAACGGCGGTTCGATTCGCAATAACGACGTGCTGGTAGTGACCCTCAAAGGCAGCAAGGACTTGTCCATGCGCCTGACTGTCGAAACGGTTCGCCACCTGATCAATCCGCCCGGCCAATGGGTCGCGGTGGCCAGTGGTCCGGTGTTCGGCGAACTGGCGATCCACACCTGGAAAGTCAACTGCGACAGCTGCGCCAAAGAGCTGAGCTTCGAGTTCGCGGTCGACGCCAAGCTGGGCAACAAGGCTGAAAAACCGGCCGCCACCGCACGGATTGCCGAACTGGGCTGGACCGCAGCCGGCGAAAAACACCTGTGCCCGAAGTGCCAGGAGCCTGCGTGATGAAACGCCTTGCTCTGACCACGATGGTCGGTGCCAGCCTGCTGGGCTGCGCCGCCGAGCCGGTAAAGTTGCAACAGAACCGCAGTTACATTCTGGAGTGGATCGGCGAACGTCCGCTGATGGACTATAGCCACCTGACCATCACGCTCGGTGACGACGGCCGGGCCTACGGTAACGGCGGCTGCAACCACTGGTTCGCGCCATATTCCCTGGAAGGTGAAAAGCTCAGCTTCGGCAAGATCGGCAGCACCCGCAAACTCTGCGCGCCGGCATTGATGGAGCAGGAAAAACGCTTCCTGCAGGCGCTGGAAAACGTTCAGCGCTGGGACGTCTCACCGATTGATCAGATGCGCTTCTGGCCGGCCGAAGGCAAGCCATTGCGTTGGTGGCTTGAAGAGGGTTGATGCCCCTCGGTTGTAGCCAAGTGACTTGTGGCGAGGGGGCTTGCCCCCGTTCGGCTGCGCAGCAGTCGCAAAACGTACACGCGCAATGTCTGATGAAACGAGGTTTCAGGGTTTAGGGCTGCTTCGCAGCCCAACGGGGGCAAGCCCCCTCGCCACAAAGCCCCCTCGCCACAAAGCTCCCTCGCCACAGGTCGGTGCTCGGTCAGTTGGTCGCCTGCAACGCCTCAAGCTTCGCCATCACCCCCGCCGCCGTCTGCTCGCCCATCAACTGTTCCCGCACCTTGCCCTTGTTATCAATGATGTAAGTCACTGGCAGCGCTTCACTGCGCGGCAATTCGAAAAGGTCGGCCGGATCCTGGGCCAGCACGGTGAACTTGATCCCCAGTTTCTCACTGGCGCCTTTGAGCTCTTCGCCCTGCACATTGTCGAAGTTGACCCCGAACACGCCGATCTTCTTGCCCTGGAGCTGCTCGGCCAACACATTCAGCTGTGGGATTTCGGTCCGGCACGGGCTGCACCACTCGGCCCAGTAATTGAGCACCAGCCATTGTTTGTCCAGACGCTCGGCGGCGACCTTGTGACCATTCTGGTCGATGCCATAGTCGTTGCCACAGCCCCCCAGCAATAACGCCCCCATGATCGCCAATGCTGCTGCCAGTCGCCTTGTCATGTCTCAATCCTTGTCAAAAATAGAATGCACCTGCGACCCATCGCCTCCCAAGGTTCTGGATTACGCGCCGCACAGTTAGAATAGCCGCCACTTTACGCAAGAAGCGACCCGCACATGACCGATCTGACGCTTTATCACAACCCGCGCTGCTCGAAATCCCGCGGTGCGCTCGAACTCATCGAAGCCCGTGGCCTGACGCCAACGGTCGTCCGCTACCTGGAAACACCGCTGGACGCCGCGCAAATCCAGAGCCTGCTGAGCAAACTCGGCATCAGCGCCCGGCAATTGCTGCGCACCGGCGAGGACGAGTACAAAACCCTCAACCTGGCCGATAGCAGTTTGAGCGAGGCGCAATTGATCGCCGCCATCGCCGCACACCCGAAACTCATGGAGCGGCCGATTCTCGAAGTCGGTGACAAAGCCATCATCGGCCGTCCGCCGGAGAATGTACTGGAGTTGCTGCCGTGAGCGCGCCGTACATTCTGGTGCTGTATTACAGCCGCAGCGGCTCGACCAATGAAATGGCCCGGCAGATTGCCCGTGGCGTCGAGCAGGCCGGCCTTGAAGCCAGGTTGCGCACGGTGCCGGCGATCTCCACTGAGTGCGAAGCCGTGGCGCCGGATATTCCCGATGAAGGCGCGCTGTACGCCAGCCTCGACGATTTGAAGAACTGCGCCGGCCTGGCCCTGGGCAGCCCGACCCGCTTCGGCAACATGGCGGCGCCGCTCAAGTACTTCCTCGACGGCACCAGCAACCTGTGGCTGACCGGCGCCCTGGTGGGAAAACCGGCCGGGGTCTTCACCTCGACCGCCAGCCTGCACGGCGGCCAGGAAACCACTCTGCTGTCGATGATGCTGCCGTTGCTGCACCACGGCATGTTGATCACCGGCCTGCCTTACAGTGAATCGGCGCTGCTGGAAACCCGTGGCGGCGGCACGCCTTACGGCGCCAGTCATCACGCCGGGGCCGATGGCAAAAGCGGTTTGAACGAACATGAAGTCGCTCTGTGCCGTGCCTTGGGCCTTCGCCTGGCGAAGACTGCGCAGAAACTGGAGAGCCATCGTGGCTAAGAAGCCTAAGGTCTTGCCTGCCATCGAATGGCTCGAACCGCGTGTACGAACGATGCGCGTCATCAGCCTGCTGTGCTTTTTCGGCCTGGCGGGACTGCTTTGCGCCTACTACCTGGTGTTCGCCGACCTGCATGGCGCGCGGCCGTGGGTGATTCTGCTGATCGAACTGGTGCCGCTGCTGTTGCTGGCGCCGGGGATGATCGTCGGCAGTGCCCGTGGGCATTCGTGGATGTGTTTTGTGGTGAACCTGTATTTCATCAAAGGCGCATTGGCCGCCTATGACCCGAACCGGCAGCTGTTCGGTTTGCTGGAGATGGGCGCGAGCCTGGCGGTGTTCTGCTCGGCGATGCTGTATGTGCGGTGGCGGTATCAGTTGAACCGCAAGTTGGCGGGGGAAGGCGAGATTTCCGTCGCCTGATCTGACGCCTTCGCGGGCAAGCCCGCGAAGGCCGCAACCCGGTCTCAATGATTGACGGTATACGCCAGCATCATCGAAATCTGGCTCATCGGCCGTCCACCACTCTCTTCGTGCCATTGGTTGAACGCATTCTGCACCGTGGCCAGGTCGCGGAAACTGCTCGGCACCTTGTCGATGATCTGCTGTGCATTCAGCGCTGCCACCACGTCGTAGCTCGGCACGAAGGTGTCCTTGCCGACCATCCGCAAGAATCGCGGTGCGGATAACCCGCCCAACTGATGGCCGTGTTTTTTCAGGTAGGTCCACAAGCCGACGATATCGGTTACCGGCCAGTCGGCGATCAACGCACCGAAACTACCCTTCTCATGGGCCACGTCCAGAATGAACTGCGCATTGCGCGGCACACTCTTGAGCTTGCCCAGGTGGCGGATAATTCGCGCGTCCTGCATCAAGCGCTCCAGATGTTCAGCGCTCATCAGCACGACTTTTTCCGGGTCGAACTTGAAGAACACTTCTTCGAACGCCGGCCACTTGGCATCCACCAGGCTGTGCTTGAGCCCGGCACGGAATACCCGCAACGCCATGGTCGAGAGGTAGCGGTCGTCGCTGATCTTGCGCAATTGCGCCGGGGTCTTGGGAACCGGCAGATGGGCTTCCAGTTCAGCCGCCGAACCGAAGCGGTTCAGACAGTATTCGTGCAGCCACTTGTAATCGCGCATGCCCTCTCCTATGGGATGAAACGGATCTATGGGAGCCCCGTGGTGAGGGGGCTTGCCCCCGTTTGAGTGCGTAGCACTCACAAAATCTTTGGTGCATCCGCAATTTGGGCCGCTTCGCAGCCTAACGGGGGGCAAGCCCCCTCACCACAGGCTCGCTCCCACAATTTTGTTCAGAGGTTCACTACGTTGACGAACCGCGATGCCGCGCTTTCGTCGATACGCAGGTTGGTGAAGTCGAACAGGTTGCGGTCCGCCAGTTGCGACGGGATCACGTTCTGCAGGCTGCGGAAAATGCTCTCGGTGCGGCCCGGGGTCTTGCGTTCCCACTCCTGCAGCATCTCTTTAACCACCTGGCGTTGCAGGTTTTCCTGGGAGCCGCAGAGGTTGCACGGGATGATCGGGAATTGCTTGAGGTCCGAGTAGGCCTGAATGTCTTTTTCGTTGCAGTAGGCCAGCGGGCGAATCACCACGTTGCGCCCGTCGTCGGCGCGCAGCTTTGGCGGCATGGCCTTGAGCGAGCCGTTGAAGAACATGTTCAGGAAGAACGTCTCGACGATGTCGTCGCGGTGGTGACCGAGGGCCATTTTGGTCGCGCCGATTTCATCGGCAAAGGTGTAGAGCGTGCCGCGACGCAGGCGCGAGCACAGCGAGCAAGTGGTCTTGCCTTCCGGGATCAGCTCCTTGACCACCGAGTAGGTGTCTTTCTCGACGATGTGGTACTCGATGCCCAGTTCTTTGAGGTAAGCCGGCAGCACGTGCTCGGGGAAGCCTGGTTGCTTCTGGTCCATGTTCACGGCGACGATCTCAAACTTGATCGGGGCGACTTTCTGCAAATGCATCAGCACATCGAGCATGGTGTAGCTGTCCTTGCCACCGGACAGGCAGACCATGACCTTGTCGCCGTCTTCAATCATGTTGAAATCGGCAACAGCCTCACCGGCCTGGCGGCGCAGGCGCTTTTGCAGTTTGTTCTGGTTGACCGTAAGAGTGCCCATGACGCGAAATCCGTGAGGTGTGACGAAAGGCCGGCATTTTACGCAAAAACCCTGACGGGGCGAAGCCTGCACTTATATGACTTGAGCATACCCCTGTGGCGAGGGAGCTTGCTCCCGCTCGGCTGCGCAGCAGTCGCAAAACCTGCCGCCGCGGTTTGCCTGACACAACAGGGTGGACTGTTTTGGGGCCGCTTCGCGCCCCAGCGGGAGCAAGCTCCCTCGCCACAGGTTCCATTCGGCACAGACCTTGCGGCGATTAACAAGATTGTTTACAGCGCGATTTGCTCTAAAGCCCTCGCACTATTGCAAGTAACTCCTTTCTATACTGCGACATAAGGTCGCACACGTATTCAGACCTGTTCTTACCTGGCCACTTTGGCCCGTAAGCGCTCCGCTGGGGGGCGATGGCAACAACAAGAGGAGTGACTGGCATGATCCATCACGTAGTGGGACTCTTTACCCACCCTGACCAGGAATGGAAAGAAATCCGTGGCGACGAGGAAGAAAGCATCAGCCACATGTACCTGACGCACACCCTGATTCTGGCGGCGATCCCTGCCATATCGGCGTTTATCGGCACCACACAAGTCGGCTGGGTCATCGGTAATCGAGCGCCAGTCATGCTGACTATGGAAAGCGCGCTATGGATGACCATCATGTCGTACCTGGCGATGCTTGGCGGTGTCGCAGTGATGGGCGCCTTCATTCACTGGATGGCCCGCACCTATGACGCCAACCCGAGCCTGGCTCGCTGTATCGCGTTCGCCACGTACACCGCGACCCCATTGTTCATCGGCGGCCTGGCGGCGCTGTACCCGCACTTGTGGCTGGGGATGATCGTCGGCACCGCGGCTGTCTGTTACACGGTGTACCTGCTGTATGTGGGGCTACCAACGTTCATGAACATTCCATCGGACGAGGGTTTCCTGTTCTCGAGCTCGGTGCTCGCCGTAGGACTGGTGGTGCTGGTGGCCATCATGGCGTTTACCGTGATTGTCTGGGGCCTGGGCGTGGGCCCCGTCTATACCAACTGACAACCCCACATAAAAACACGTTCCGCCACTACAGGCCGCCGCAAGGCGGCCTTCTAATGCGAGCAACGACCATTCGGCACCTGAGCGATTCGCAAGCCCTCGGGGTTGCGGCATACTCGACATCCTTGGAGACCCATCAAGCATGCCCGAGCAACTCAATACCCGCGTCGAAGACTGTTTCCTGCTAGCCGAATCCTTTTTCAAACGACCTTTCAAACGCCCCGTGGTGAGCCTCAAGCTGCGCGGGCAAAAAGCCGGTGTCGCGCATTTGCACGAGAACCTGCTGCGCTTCAACCCGCAGCTGTACCGGGAAAACACCGAAGACTTCCTCAAGCAGACCGTGGCGCATGAAGTCGCGCACCTGATCGCCCATCAACTGTTCGGCGACCGCATCCAGCCCCATGGCGAAGAATGGCAACTGATCATGCGCGGCGTCTACGAACTGCCGCCCAACCGCTGCCACACCTATGACGTCAAACGCCGCAGCGTGACCCGCTACATCTACAAATGCCCGTGCGCCGACAGCGATTTCCCGTTTTCGGCCCAGCGCCATAGCCTGGTACGCCAGGGGCGGCGGTATTTGTGCCGGCGCTGTCGCAGTACGTTGGTGTTCAGTGGGGAGATGCGAGTCGAATAAGTTGAATTTCGGCCGGGACAGACGCTAGATAACTACCTTGGCCCGCCGCAGCGCTTCAATCCGCTCAACACTAAACCCCAACTCCCCCAACACCTGATCCGTATGCTGCCCCCGCCGGGCGCCAATGTGCCGCGGCTCAGGCAACCCTGCTGAAAACTTCAACGGGCAGGCCATCTGCGCCTGGGTCGAGCCATCGCCCCGCGGCACCTCAGTCACCAGTTCCCGCGCCTGCAACTGCGGGTGCCCGACCGCTTCGCCCAGACTCAACACTGGCTCGACACACGCATCGGCCCCGGCAAACAGCTCACACAACCAGGCAAAGTCGTGTTTTTCGAATTCAATGTTCAGCGCGTCCTTTAGCGCCCGTTGCCGAGCGGGGTCGGACGACAGTCCCTCGGCCGCCAGTTCCGGACGGCCCAACGTCGTGCACAGTTGCTGCATGAACCCCGGTTCCAGACTGCCCACCGACAACCAGCGGCCATCGCGCGACCGGTAGTAATCGTAGAAGCTGCCGCCGTTGAGCATCTGGTCTTCCCTGCCCGGCTCAACGCCGCAGGCCAGGTAGCCGGCACCGGCCATGGCGTTCAGGCTGAAGGCGCAGTCAGTCATGCTCACATCCAGATGCTGTCCCTGCCCGGTCTGCTGCCGCGCGATCACCGCTGCCAGCAGCCCGATCACCCCATGCAACGAACCGCCCGCGACATCTGCCACCTGCATGCCCAACGGCAACGGGCCGCTGTCGGCGCGACCGGTGTAGCTCGAAAGGCCCGCCAGCGCCAGGTAGTTGATGTCGTGGCCGGCGCGGTCCTTGTAAGGGCCGGTCTGGCCGTAGCCGGTGATCGACACATAAATCAACCGTGGATTGATCGCCTTCAAGGCTTCATACCCCAGGCCCAGCCGTTCCATCACGCCAGGGCGGAACTGCTCCAGCACAATGTCGTAGTCCGCAAGCAATTGCTTGATCACCTCCAGCGCCTCGGGCTGCTTGAGGTCCAGCGCCAGGCTGCGCTTGTTGCGATTGAGATACGCGTGGCTGGCCGACACGCCTTGATCATGGGGCGGCAGCACCCGCAGCAAATCCATGCGGGTCGGCGATTCGATGCGCAGCACCTCGGCGCCCATGTCCGCCAGCAGCAACGAGGCAAACGGCCCCGGCAACAATGTCGAGAAATCCAGAACCTTGAGTGATGCCAGTGGACCGAGCATGAGCGTTCTCCAGTGCAATCCCCCAAGCCTAGGCAGCCCGGGACATTGCAGCAATCACCTTATGTGCCAGTGACGCTGACCGTTGCGCTCAAATCGCAGGCATGAAAAAACCCGCCGAAGCGGGTTTTTCATTACTACAGGGCTTACTTGGCGTTCGTCGGGGTTGCACCTTCGACGTGGCCCAAAACATCGTCTTTAGGCTCGTCGGCAATGCCGCGACCGCCCGAGGCCAGCTCGGATTGCAGCACGTCGGTGTCCAGTTCCTTGACCCACTTGGCCACAACAAGGGTGGCAACCGCGTTACCGATCAGGTTGGTCAGCGCACGGGCTTCGGACATGAAACGGTCGATACCGAGGATCAGCGCCAGGCCGGCAACCGGCAGGTGGCCAACAGCGGACAAGGTAGCAGCCAGTACGATGAAGCCACTACCGGTCACGCCAGCAGCGCCTTTGGAGGACAGCAGCAACACCACCAGCAGAGTGATCTGATGAGTGATGTCCATGTGGGTGTCGGTGGCCTGAGCAATGAACACTGCCGCCATGGTCAGGTAGATCGCAGTACCGTCGAGGTTGAACGAGTAACCGGTCGGGATCACCAGACCTACTACGGATTTCTGCGCGCCCAGACGCTCCATTTTGATCAGCATACGTGGCAGCACCGACTCCGAAGAGGAAGTACCCAGCACGATCAGCAGCTCTTCACGGATGTAACGAATCACTTTCAGCACGCTGAAGCCGTGAGCGCGAGCAATACCGCCCAGCACGACCAGAATGAACAGCAGGCAGGTGATGTAGAAGCAGGCCATCAGTTGACCCAGCTGCACCAGCGAGCCAACACCATAAGCACCGATGGTGAACGCCATGGCACCGAAGGCACCGAGCGGCGCGAGCTTCATGATCATGTTGATGATGTTGAACATCACGTGGGCGAAGCGATCGATGAAGTCCAGGATCGGCTTGCCGTAGGCACCCAGGCGATGCAGGGCGAAACCGAAGATCACCGAGAACATCAGCACTTGCAGGATATCGCCCGTGGCGAACGCACCGAAGATGGTGGTCGGGATCACGTTCAGCAAGAAGCCAACGACGCTTTGATCCGCACCCGCAGCCACGTAGGTTGCGATTTTGGAGGCATCCAACGTGGTGACATCGATGTGCATACCGTTACCCGGCTGCACGATGTTGACCACTACCAGACCGACCAGCAGGGCGATGGTCGAAACGATTTCGAAATACAGCAGCGCGTAACCGCCGGTCTTGCCGACCGACTTCATGTTCTGCATGCCCGCGATACCGCTGACGACGGTGCAGAAAATGATGGGAGCGATGATCATTTTGATCAGTTTGATGAACCCGTCACCCAACGGCTTGAGGGCTACACCGGTCTGCGGGTAGAAGTGACCGAGCAGGATGCCGATGGCGATGGCAACGATCACCTGGAAATACAGGGATTTGTACAGTGGCTGACGAGTCGTCATTGCAAAGTTCCTCAAGAGTGCCCGGTGACAACATCCATCTGTTGCCCAAGACACTTCAATTGCGAACCCTCCTGCACTGGAGGGATTTGTTTTGTCGAGCTGCGCAACGGCAGGCATCTGCTCGTTGTATCGCAAGGTGCGTGCCACATTCGCCAAAAAGCCTGCGAGCCTTTTGACATCAAGGGTTACAGGTTTCTTTTGGTCACCAACCGGTTACAACCATGTGGCGGATATCCGCCAACCCGCCTGACCTCGTCCTGCAATTTGGCGGATATCCGCCTTGTTCATCGTCGATGGGCACCGCTACCATCCATTGCTCAGTGGACGGACCTGCCCCCATGCGTGAACGCACCATCGCCAGCCATTTCGCCCGTGCCGCCCTCGGCGGCGCGCGCCGACGTGGCTACGACTATTCGAGCCTGCTGCAGCAACTGGGGATCAGCCCCGAGTTGCTTGAAGAACCGCGCGCCCGAATCGCGCCTGAACAGTTCACCCGGTTGATCCAGGGATTGTGGCTGGCCCTGGACGACGAATACCTGGGCTTCGGGCAGGCCCCGAGCAAACCCGGCAGCTTCGCGATGATGTGCCACGCGGTGATCCACTGCCGCACGCTGGAAAAAGCACTCAATCGCGGCCTGTTGTTTTACAGCCTGTTTCCCGGAGCGCCGCGTCTGACCCTGAGCCGCGAAGGCGAGATGATTCGCCTGAGCCTCGACGATTCGCCGCTGTGGGACCCGGACCACTTCCTCAGCGAAAGCCTGCTGGTGATCTGGCATCGGTTCGGCAGCTGGCTGATCGGCCAGCGCATTCGTCTGGAGCACGCCACATTCAGCTACCCGAGGCCCGAGCACGGGGCCGAATACGACTTGCTGTTTTCCTGCCCGCTAACGTTCGATACTACTCAGAGTAGCCTGCTGTTCCACGGCCGCTACCTGAACATGCCGCTGTTGCAGGACGAACGAACCCTCAAGCACTTTCTCGAACGCTCCCCCGCCGACCTGCTGTCACGCCCCGACGAAGGCGACAGCCTGAGCAGCCAGTTGCGGCGCTTGCTCAGCCGCGACAGCGCACGCTGGCCGGACCTGGAAGCGGTGGCGGCGCACCTGCACATCAGCCCGCAAACCTTGCGCCGGCATTTGCGTGAGGAAGGCACGAGTTTTCAGGAGTTGAAAGATCAGCTACGGCGGGACATCGCGATTTATCACCTGGGGCGGGCGGACCTGTCGTTGCAGCAGATTGCCGAGCAGTTGGGGTTTTCCGAACCTTCGGCGTTTCACCGGGCGTTCAAGAAGTGGACGGGGTTGACGCCGGGGGCCTATCGGGCTCAGGAGCTTTAAGATCAAAAGATCGCAGCCTGCGGCAGCTCCTACGGATTCGGTGTTCGCCGCCACATCGCGGTCGAACACAATCCCCTGTAGGAGCTGCCGAAGGCTGCGATCTTTTGATTTTGCTTTTGCTGCCTAGCCCTGCGGATCGAGGTTATCCAGCACTCGGTTAACGGCCAGCTCACCGAGCATGACCACCGATTGAATCCCCAACATCATGTTGCGATGTGGCATGTCCATCAACCCGGCGAACTCACTGAGCATCACGCTCGCCGATGCCAGGGATTCGCAGGCGTTGACCAGCAGGGTTTCGTTATCGACCTTCGCACCCACATGGTAAATGGTGCTGGGTTTGCGCTTGGTGTCTTTGGGAGTGGGCGGTTTGAGGTAATGATCGAGGGCGCGGTCGGCGGCTTCGTGGAGTTTTTTTGAATCGAGGGATTCGTACGGGGAGACGTCGTCGGGTGCTGGTGGATTAGGTGTTGGTTTGAACATGGATAAAGCCTCCTAGAGTCATGGAGCCGCCACTGTTCGCTGCGAGACGAAAGAAGGTGGCAGCTATACGCGGGTCGCAGACCGGGACTCTAGAACCGGCAGACCCGAAGGTCTCCCACGTACAGCCGCCATAATGTGAACGGAGGATGTTGTGCGTCTAGAGATACACGGGCTGCGAGACCCGATCGCTGATTCGTCAACGACAGGGAAACGATATAGCCCACGCCCCAGGCGCACTAGCCGGCGGATTCTGGCGTAGTCGTAGGCAGCGGCGCAAGGATGTGTAGGTTGGGTGAGTTTCTGGAAGTGTCGTTTAAACATCGCCGTTTAAGATCAAAAGATCGCAGCCTCGTTGCACTCGACAGCTTCTACAGGTGGACGCAAATCCCTGTAGGAGCTGTCGAGTGCAACGAGGCTGCGATCTTTTCGGCCAAGCCCCTACATCAAACCACCGGAAAATGAATCCGGAACGCCGCGCCGCCCATCGGCGAATCCCCCAGCGTCAGCTTGGCGCTGTAGCTTTCGATGATGTCCTTGACCACCGCCAGGCCAATTCCCTGCCCCGGATGCTGGCGGTCCAGGCGCTCGCCGCGTTCGAGAATTCGCGCGCGTTGGTCCGGAGGTACACCGGGGCCATCGTCTTCAATGCAAAGTTCAATGCCACTGAGGGTTTCGCGCACGCTGATGCGCACTTCGCTCAAACACAGGCGATAGGCGTTTTCCAGCAGGTTGCCCATCATTTCCAGCAAGGCGCCCTGCTCGATCGGCACGTAGCACTGATCCGGCAGATCGAAGGCGACCCGCACGCGTTTGTCGCGGTAGACCTTGTCCAGAGTGTCGCAGAGGCTTTGCAGCACCGGGCGCAAGCGTACCTGATGGCGCACCAGACCACTTTTGCGCAGGCTGGCCCGTTGCAGTTGATAGCTGATTTGCTGGCTCATGCGTTCGATCTGGGTTTGCAGCACCCAGGCCTGATCGCGCTCTTGCGGTTTTTGGGCCATGTCTTCGCTGACCCCTTGCAACACCGCCAGCGGGGTTTTCAGGCTGTGGGCCAGGTCGTCGAGGGAGTCGCGATAACGGCTGCGCTGTTCACGCTCGCTGTACAGCAAACGGTTGAGCGAGCCGGTCAGGCGCAGGAGTTCGCGCGGGTGCTGTTCGCTGAGGCTTTCGCGGGTGCCGCTTTCGATCTGGTCCAGCTCCTGGCTCAGCCGGCTCAACGCCTGCAAGCCCCAGGTCAGGCCGACCCAGAGCAAGACGAGCAGCACCAGCAACGCGGCACCGAAGCCCAGGTAGAGGTTTTCCCGCAGGCCTTCGAGGGTGACTTCGTATTCGCGCACCGGTTGCAGCGCGACGATGCTGAACGCCGCGCTTTTGCCGCCGAGCAGCTTGACCTCGACGTCATAGACGAAAAACTCTTCACCATTGGCCTCGCGAATCCTCGCGAACTCGTTACCGCGCCCGTCGTAACGCGGCTTGTAGTTGATGTTCTCTTCCTGGGTGGCCTTCGAGCGCCAGACCAGGTGACCTTCGCGGTCATAGATGTAGCCGAGCAAACGGCTGTCGGTGAGGTTGAAACGCTCATCGGGCAACTGCGCCGGCATCTGCAAGCGGTTGTTATCCACCCGGGCGGCGGAGATCAGCGTGGTGACGTCCGACGCCAGGCGCTGCTCGATGGAGTCCTGTAACGCCAGGCTGAACGCGCCCTGCATCGCCGGCAGTAACGCCAGCATGAACAACACCGCCAGGGTGGTGGCGGCGAGCATCAAGCGGACACGAAGGGAACGAATCAAGTGCAGCGCTCATTGAACAGGTAGCCGAGGCCGCGCACGGTATCGATCGGCTTGAACCCGGCCGGGCCTTCGAGTTTGCGGCGCAAGCGGCCGACCAGCACTTCGATAACATTCGGATCGCGCTCGTCGTCATCCGGGTAGAGCTGCTCCATCAAGCGGTCCTTGGCCACCACTTGCTGGTGATGCCGCATCAGGTATTCGAGGATCCGGTATTCGTAGGCGGTCAGCGCCAGCGGCTGGTCATCGAGGGACGCCTGTTTACGATTGAGGTCCAGCAGCAAGGGACCGGCGACGATGGTCGACTGGGTGAACCCGCTGGAGCGGCGCAGCAAGGCATTGAGCCGGGCGTCCAGCTCTTCGAACTGGAACGGCTTGACCACGTAGTCGTCGGCACCGGCGGCGAGGCCTTCGACCTTGTCTTGCCAGTTGCCGCGCGCGGTGAGGATCAGGATCGGAAACGTCTTGCCCTGGGAGCGCAGGTGACGAATCAGGTCGAGCCCGCCCATGCCCGGCAGACCGAGGTCGATC
This sequence comes from Pseudomonas sp. Pseusp18, assembly GCF_059506005.1. Lineage (NCBI taxonomy): Bacteria > Pseudomonadati > Pseudomonadota > Gammaproteobacteria > Pseudomonadales > Pseudomonadaceae > Pseudomonas > Pseudomonas sp. Pseusp18. The sequence continues at coordinate 1,457,762 of NZ_CP169240.1, read as the reverse complement.
ACCGCCAGGTCATGGTTGAACTGCTCGGCCTGATGCAACGCATCGATGGCGTTGGCCACGGCCTCGACCACGTGGCCGCTGTCCGTCAAACGGGTCTGCAGGTGATGACGCAACAGCGCTTCATCTTCGACAACCAGCAATTTCATAAGGCTCTCCGGGGCAAATCAACATCTCCAAAGGTCAGTCAAGCCCGCTCCCACAGGTTGCGAGGCTTAACTGACTGGCAACCAAACGCTGTTTAGAAAGCGTAGTTGGCGGACAGGTACGTCTGGGCGCTGCTGGTCAAGTCCAGCGAACCCTGTTTGCTACCGCCGCGCTCGCTCATCTCGGTGCTGGCGTTGCTACGCAGGTAACGGTAACCCAGCTCGACCGAGGTGTTTTGCGTAACTTGCTGCAACACGCCTAGCTGGCCGCCAATGGCGTAACCGATGTCGCTGTCGCGGCTGAAGCCTGGCGATTCCTGGGTCATTTTGGTCAAACCGGCCGTGGCACCGCCGAACAGTTTGGTGCTGCCACCCACTGGGTAAAACAGATCGTAGCTGCCCAGCAGGTTTTCCTGACGCAGTTTAATGCCATTATGCGAGCCCGACACGTTGTCATAAGTGGCGTAGTAGCGGCCCTGGCTGTCTTGCTGGCCCACACGCAAACCCCAGGTGTTGTCCTTGCCGATCACACCGTCGGCGTTCGGATGGTTGAGGTTGTCGTTCAGGGCACTGGATTTTTTAACCTTGTCGCTGGTCTGGCCAAAGGTCAGGCCGGCAAAATTGGTGGTGTCGGCGTGGGCGGCAACACTGGCGCCCATCACGGTGAAAGCCAGCAGCAGTTTTTTCAATGTAGTCATTGGGGAATTTCCTCATGCGCTATGTGCTTTTTGGGTACGGGGCAAGGTTACTGACCTCACCCTGTACAGCCCCTGAACGCACTCTGAACCTGGGCTGAATCAAATCGACTACGCTGTCTTGACGTTTGTTTATAAGGAGATTCAGCCATGCGTGTGTTGCTCGCCCTTGTATTACTGGCCATGAGCGGGGTCAGCCAGGCCGCCATCAAGACCCAGGAAATTCCCTATCAGAGTGCCGATGGCACCAAGCTGATTGGCTATTACGCCTACGACGACGCCATTAAAGGTCCGCGTCCGGGTGTGGTGGTGGTACATGAATGGTGGGGCCTCAACGACTACGCCAAGCGGCGCGCCCGCGATCTGGCCGGTCTGGGCTACAGCGCGCTGGCGATCGATATGTACGGCGACGGCAAGAATACCGAACACCCCAAGGACGCCATGGCGTTCATGCAAGCAGCGTCGAAGGACAGTGCAGCAGCCAGCGCGCGATTTCAGGCCGGGCTCGATTTGCTGAAGAAACAGCCACAGACCGATCCGGCCAAACTGGCGGCCATCGGCTATTGCTTCGGCGGCGCAGTGGTGCTGAATGCCGCACGTCAGGGCTTGCCGCTGGCGGGCGTGGTGAGTTTTCACGGTGCACTGGCGACCAATACGCCGGCGGCGCCTGGCAGTGTGAAAGCGAAAATCCTGGTGGAGCATGGCGCGCTGGACAGCATGGTCACGGCGGAAAACGTGACGGCGTTCAAAGCCGAAATGGACAAGGCCGGTGCCGACTATAAATTTGTCAGCCTCGAAGGCGCCAAGCATGGCTTCAGCAACCCTGATGCGGATCGTCTGAGCCACGGCGATCATGGCGGGCCGGACATTGGTTACAACAAGGCCGCCGATGAGAAATCGTGGGCGGATATGCAAGCGTTTTTCAAGAAGATCTTTGGCTGACACACCGACAGCATTGCTCCCTGTGGCGAGGGAGCTTGCTCCCGCTCGGCTGCGAAGCAGTCGTAAAGGCGGCAAACGCGTTGTACCTGACGAAATGCGGTTGCAGGTTTTGGGGCCGCTTCGCTACCCAGCGGGAGCAAGCTCCCTCGCCACAAAAGCCCTCAGCCACTACCCAGCCTCAAGGCAACCCGGCAAAATGCCCGTCATGAATCCCGTCCCCGCCCTACCCGCCTGCTGCACCCCGCTCGACGCCCATTGGCCGCTGCCGTTTGTGCTGCCCGATACGGTCCTGCTGGGCACTCACTTCGATACCAAGCAATTGGCCAGCGATGATTTCCAGCGCAGCGCCATCGAGCCGCCCGCGAGCATCCAGCGTTCGGTGGCCAAGCGTCAGGCCGAGTTTCTTGCCGGGCGGATTTGCGCTCGGGCCGCGTTGCAACAGCTGGAAGGGCTGAGCTTCATTCCAGCCATTGGCGAAGACCGCGCACCGGTGTGGCCCGCGCATATCAGCGGTTCGATCACCCACAGCACCGGCCGGGCCGCGGCGATTGTCGCGAACAAGGCCCATTGGCGCGGTTTGGGGATGGACCTGGAAAACCTGCTCGACGCAGAACGGGCCGAACGCCTGTCCGGGGAAATTCTCACCGGGCCTGAGTTGCAGCGCATGGCCGCCGGGGCTCGCGATCAGTTGGCGATGGTGGTGACGCTGACGTTTTCGGTGAAGGAAAGCCTGTTCAAGGCGCTCTACCCGATCGTCCAAAAGCGCTTCTATTTCGAACACGCCGAAGTGCTGGAGTGGAGCGAGGGCGGTGAAGTGCGGTTGCGGTTGCTGACCGACCTGTCCAGTGAATGGCATAGCGGCACTGAGCTGGATGCGCAGTTTGCGGTGATGGATGGGCAGTTGTTGAGCCTGGTCAGTATCAAGGCCTGAAGCCCCCCGGTCACGTACCCAACCTCAACGCCGTTCCTGATTCCTCGGCCAGCTCAAACTGAAACACGCCCCGCCCAGGCTTTTGCTCTTGCTGATCAGCGCTCGCCCGTCGTGCCAATGGATGATCCGCCGCACAATCGACAACCCCAGCCCATGCCCACCCGAGGCGCGGGTGCGGCTGTCGTCGAGGCGCAGGAACGGGGTGAAGATTTTCTCCCACGCGGTTTCCGGCACACCCGGCCCGTCATCCTCGACATCCACCCGACAGCGCTGCTGCCCCACCTGATAGCTGACGGTCACCCGTGAATGGGCATGGCGCATGGCGTTGCTCACCAGGTTCTGCAACGCCCGGTGCAGGTAACGCGGCTCGGCCTCAACCCAGGCGCCGTCGCAATCGGCGGCCGACAGGCACAAACCGCGTTGCACCGTGACCTCGGCGCGCAACGGCGCCAGTTCCTCGATCACCTGATTGACCAACGCATCCAGATCGATCCGCTGGAAATTCAGCGCCGGCGAGCCCTGCTCCAGCCGCGCATAGGTGAGCATCTCGTCGACCAGTCGGTCGAGGTCTTCGATGTCGTGGTCCATCCCTTCGCGGTATTTCTCCAGCGCCTCAGGCGTGGTGGCCGAGCCAATCATCTCCAGGCCAAAACGCAGGCGCGCCACCGGTGTGCGCAATTCATGGGACACGGCACGCACCAGTTCTCGCTGAATCGCCAACAATTGCTGCAAGTGCTCAGCCATGCCGTTGAACGCCGAGGCCAGGCGCCCTACCGAGTCCGCGCCGCGTGCCGGTACGCGGGTTTCCAGGCTGCCCTTGGCAATGCGTGTAGCGGCGGCTTCGAGACCGCGCAAACGGCGCTCCAGTTGCCGCACCAACAGATAGACAATCAAACCAATCAGGCTCAGGCCAAGGGCCGCGATCAGCACCAGCCACTCGGGCGGGTAAGGATTCATCTGATACAACGGGCCAATTTCCAGCACCCACGGCGTACCGACCATGCCGGCAAACACCCGGATCGAATCGCCGCCCTTGCCCAACGCCATCACTGTGTCGCCTTCAGACACGCGGCGGCTCTGGTCTTCGTCCATGTCGGCCTCATCAACCGTCACCAGCCGCAGATCGAAGCCGAAACCCTTATCTTCCTTTAACTGCTCCAGACGCTTGGGCTGCTCGGCCACCGGGTAGCGCACCAGTTCATCGGCCAGCAGGTAAATAGTCGCCCGCGCCAGTTGCTCGCTGATCTGCTGGACTTCACCGGTGAGCACCAGTTGTTCCTTGTCGCTGACCAGGCGATAAACCTTCGCCGCGTGCGGCCCGGTCTGCTCCACCAATGCCTGGCCGTGCAGCACGCGGGTACGCTGCGTCAGGTCGAGGTCGGTCTGGGGGAACGTCTTCAGCGCCAGCGGAATCCCGAGCAAGCGCTCCCACAACAGCAAGGCCCGGTGGCGCTCGGTTTCGTTCATCGGCTGCAGGTTATCGGCCATCAGCGAGAATGTGCCGTGAGCCAGGCGCTCGCGGTACTGCTCGCTGCGTACCTGATTAAGCAGGTGCAAGGCCAGCACACCGAGCACGGCCACCAGAATCAGCGCCGCGCACATGCCGCCATAAATACGCAGGAAGATCGAGTTCACAGGGTGCAGGCTTCCGGCACGAACAAATAGCCTTTGCTGCGGACCGTCTTGATCAGCCGCGGATGCTCCGGGTCATCGCCGATCTTGGGGCGGATGCGCGAGATGCGCACGTCGATGGAGCGGTCCTGGCCGTCATAACCGATACCGCGCAGCGCGGTGAATATTTCTTCGCGGGACAGAATACGCCCGGCATTGGCCACCAGCAGCCAGAGCAAATCGAACTCGGCGCTGGTCAATTCGATGCCTTTGTCATGCAGCCAGGCTTCGCGCAATGCATTGTCCACCACCAACGGGCCGAACTGCAGGCGCCGGAGTTTTTCCGGGGCCACCTCCGGGGCTTCGCTGCGGCGCAGCAGGGCTTGAATACGCGCGAGCAATAAACGTGGACGCACCGGTTTGCAGACGTAGTCGTCGGCGCCCAGGTCCAGGCCAAGAATCTGATCGGTGTCATCGGTGCGCGCGGTGAGCATCAGGATCGGCCCGTCATAGCGGTCGCGAATCTTGCGGCAAATGCTCAAGCCATCTTCGCCGGGGAGCATCAGGTCGAGAATCACCAGGTCCGGTTTCTCCTTGATGATGCGTGCTGCGGCCAGGGCGCCATTACCCTCGATCGATACTCGCAGGCCATTGGCTTCCAGGTAATCGCGGGTCAGTTCGGCCAGACGCTGGTCATCCTCGACAATCAATACCTGCCAGGCTTCTTGCTCCACGATGACCTCTGCTTGCCAACACCATCAATAAGGAAGGATCCACCCGTCTTTTTGTAATGATTGGGGAGGATAAGAATGCATCTGCATGGGCCGATTGTATAAACGCCGCACGTCTGGAACACAAGCCGGTAAATGCGTTCGGACACGACGGTTTTTTGTGATAGGGTTCGCGCCCTTAAAAATCCGGATGACTGTTTTCTGTCGCTGAAAATCAGTGAAAAATGATCGGCTCCAGCTAGGTCGCGGCCTACACGCCTGTTCCCTCTTTCACACACAATTTACGCACAGGTTTATCCACAGGTAGTACGTTGCAACACCCTCCAAAACGCATTATCTTGTACCTCGGCGCAAAAAAAACCCTACATGTAGGGTTTTACGCCAAAAACCAAACACAAACCGGACACCGATTTCAAGCGCTTTTATTGCCTCTTTCCGGTTGAACCAAACGTATTTTCGAAAGACCAAACCGCGTGTGCGGATGGCTACTGTTTTTAAGCCCGAAACGGCGATAACGGTACGGGTGTTGCAGTCATTTACTGCCACTCAAAACGGAATTCGGTTTCAGGCCCAAGGCGTGACACCAAAGACTTCGGCATGGAAGCGGCGCCCAATAGCCCCCTTCCTGATCTGTCCCGAAGTTGGTATGCCCGGCCCTCGCCGGTTGTAGTGCTTCAGGACAGAACGGTGGGCACCGTGATGGTGCCCAAACAAACATAGAGAATGTGGAGATACCCCCCCATGCAAACCGACACAACTCGCGAGAACCCGCAGGGCACCTTGCCGCAGGCCACCGATTCGAATTCGGATCTGTCCGCCACCGCGCCTGGCCAACTGCGCGTGATCAAGCGTAACGGCACTGTCGTCCCTTACACCGATGACAAGATCACCGTCGCCATCACCAAAGCGTTTCTCGCAGTTGAGGGCGGCACCGCTGCCGCTTCGTCGCGAATCCACGACACCGTTGCCCGCCTGACCGAACAAGTCACCGCGACTTTCAAGCGTCGCATGCCTTCGGGCGGCACCATCCACATCGAAGAAATCCAGGACCAGGTCGAACTGGCCCTGATGCGTGCCGGCGAGCAGAAAGTCGCCCGCGACTATGTGATCTACCGTGACTCCCGCGCCAAAGAGCGCGCAGCGCACTCCCCTGCCGAAGAAGCCGTCAACGCTCACCCATCGATCCGCATCACCCGCGCCGATGGCAGCCTCGCACCGCTGGACATGGGTCGTCTGAACACCATCGTTACCGAAGCGTGCGAAGGCCTGGAAGAAGTCGACGGCGAGCTGATCCAGCGCGAAACCCTGAAAAACCTGTACGACGGCGTGGCCCTGACCGACGTCAACACCGCCCTGGTGATGACCGCCCGTACGCTGGTCGAGCGTGAGCCGAACTACTCGTTCGTGACCGCCCGCCTGCTGATGGACACCCTGCGTGCCGAAGGCCTGGGCTTCCTCGGTGTCGCCGACAGCGCGACCCACCACGAAATGGTCGACCTGTATGCCAAGGCACTGCCTGCATACATCGCCAAAGGTATCGAATTCGAATTGCTGAACCCGGTTCTGGCGTCCTTCGACCTGGAAAAACTCGGCAAGGCGATCAACCACGAGCGCGATCAGCAGTTCACGTACCTGGGCCTGCAAACCCTGTACGACCGTTACTTCATCCACAAGGACGGTATCCGCTTCGAACTGCCACAGATTTTCTTCATGCGCGTGGCCATGGGCCTGGCGATCGAAGAGAAGCAGAAAGAAGACCGTGCGATCGAGTTCTACAACCTGTTGTCGTCCTTCGACTACATGTCCTCGACCCCGACCCTGTTCAACGCCGGCACCCTGCGTCCACAGCTGTCGAGCTGCTACCTGACCACCGTGCCGGATGACCTGTCGGGCATCTACCACGCGATCCACGACAACGCAATGTTGTCGAAATTCGCAGGCGGCCTGGGCAACGACTGGACTCCGGTTCGGGCGCTGGGTTCGTACATCAAGGGCACCAACGGCAAATCCCAGGGCGTCGTGCCGTTCCTGAAAGTGGTGAACGACACCGCCGTCGCCGTTAACCAGGGTGGCAAGCGCAAAGGCGCTGTCTGTGCCTACCTGGAAACCTGGCACATGGACATCGAAGAGTTCATCGAACTGCGCAAGAACACCGGTGATGACCGTCGTCGTACCCACGACATGAACACCGCCAACTGGATCCCTGACCTGTTCATGAAGCGTGTCTTCGATGACGGCAAGTGGACCCTGTTCTCGCCGTCCGAAGTACCGGACCTGCACGACCTGACCGGCAAGGCCTTCGAAGAGCGCTACGAGTACTACGAAGCCCTGACCGAGTACCCGGGCAAGGTCAAGCTGTTCAAGACCATCCAGGCCAAAGACCTGTGGCGCAAAATGCTGTCCATGCTGTTTGAAACCGGCCACCCATGGCTGACCTTCAAAGACCCGTGCAACCTGCGCAGCCCGCAGCAGCACGTGGGCGTGGTTCACAGCTCGAACCTGTGCACCGAGATCACCTTGAACACCAACAAGGACGAGATCGCTGTTTGCAACCTGGGCTCGATCAACCTGCCGAACCACATCGTCGACGGCAAGCTGGACACCGCCAAGCTGCAACGCACCGTGAACACCGCCGTGCGCATGCTCGATAACGTGATCGACATCAACTACTACTCGGTGCCGCAAGCGAAGAACTCCAACTTCAAGCACCGTCCGGTCGGTCTGGGCATCATGGGCTTCCAGGACGCTCTGTACCTGCAGCACATCCCTTACGGTTCCGACGCTGCCGTCGAGTTCGCCGACAAGTCGATGGAAGCGGTCAGCTACTACGCGATCCAGGCGTCCTGCGACCTGGCTGACGAGCGTGGCGCCTACGAGACGTTCCAGGGTTCGCTGTGGTCCAAAGGCATCCTGCCGCTGGATTCGCAACAGATCCTGATCGAGCAGCGTGGCCAGAAGTACATCGACGTTGACCTGAACGAAACCCTGGACTGGGCACCGGTTCGCGCCCGTGTACAGAAAGGCATTCGTAACTCCAACATCATGGCCATCGCACCGACCGCAACCATCGCCAACATCACTGGCGTGTCGCAGTCGATCGAACCGACCTACCAGAACCTCTATGTGAAATCGAACCTGTCGGGCGAATTCACCGTGATCAACCCGTACCTGGTTCGCGACCTGAAGGCTCGCGGTCTGTGGGACTCGGTCATGATCAACGACCTGAAGTACTACGACGGTTCGGTGCAGCAGATCGAGCGCATCCCGCAAGAACTCAAAGAGCTCTACGCGACGGCCTTCGAAGTGGACACCAAGTGGATCGTCGACGCGGCCAGCCGTCGTCAGAAGTGGATCGACCAGGCTCAGTCGCTGAACCTGTACATCGCCGGCGCTTCGGGCAAGAAACTGGACGTGACCTACCGCATGGCCTGGTACCGTGGTCTGAAAACCACTTACTACCTCCGTGCCCTGGCCGCGACCAGCACCGAGAAGTCGACCATCAACACCGGTAAGCTGAACGCTGTTTCCAGCGGCGGCAACCACGGTGACGACTCGGTCCTGGCAGCCCCAGCCGGTCCAGCTCCAGTGCCGAAGGCTTGTGCCATCGACGAGCCGGATTGCGAAGCTTGCCAATAAGCTGAGCCGGTAGGCGCTCCAGGGCGCTTACCTGAAACCCCCGATGAGCCTCTGGCTGGTCGGGGGTTTTCTTTTGCCTGCTTTTAAGGTCAGAAGATCGCAGCCTCGTTTCACTCGACAGCTCCTACAGGAAATCCCGCGCCCCTTGTAGGAGCTGTCGAGTGAAACGAGGCTGCGATCTCTTGATCTTGATTCTGCAAGACAAAAAAAACCCCTCGTGAGAGGGGTTCTTTATGCAGCGCTATACAGCATCAGGTCATCTGAATGATGGTCTGCATGATGGTGCTCTGGGTGGAGATGGTCTTGGCGTTCGCCTGGTAGTTGCTCTGCGCCTTGATCAAATCAACCAGCTCGTTGGTCAGGTTGACGTTGGACTCTTCCAGCGAGTTGGACACGACCGAACCCAGGGTACCGGTTTTCGGCGCATCGACACCGGCCACGCCGGAAGCGAAGGTTTCTTTCCAGCGCGTACCGCCAATTGGCTGCAAGCCTTGCTCGTTGGCGAAGCTCGCCACAGCCACCTGGCCGATGGCCTTGGTTTGCTGGTTGCTGAAGTTGGCGGTCATGACGCCGCTGGCGTCGATGGTCAGGCTGGAGATCTGGCCGGTGGCGTAGCCGTCCTGGTATTGGGCGGTACGGGCGGTTGGCGAGTTGTAAGAGGTGGTCAGCGCCATGTTGAACGCGATACCGCCAGTGGCCGCGACGGAACCGTTCGGGCCCCAGGTCGGCGGAATGGCAGCGGCATTGATCACAGCTCCTGGCACCCAACCAGTCATGGTCAGCGTGTTGCCGGTTTGGGTCCAGCCAGCGCCGGCTGTCAGCGTGTTGATGCTGCCGTCGGAGTTGAAAGTGATGTCAGCAGTGATCGCCACTGGAGGCGTGGTTGCAGGGTTGGCCGGGGAGCGACCGTCCATGTAGGTATAGACACGCCACGCGTTGGTACCCGTTTTCACGTAGTACTGGTCCATGGTGTGCTCGTTACCCTGGCTGTCGTAGACCTTGGTGGAGATGGTCTTGTTATAGCTGTTGGTATCGGTCGGGCTGAACGGGGCCACGGTCGGCGTGGTTTCCGCCGAGTTCAGGTTCATCGTCTGATCAACCTTGGTAGTCGGATTCGGCTTCAGGCTCGAGGTATCGATCTTCAAGTCAGTCAACACACCGTTGATGATCTTGCCATTGGAGTCGACGCCATAACCCTGCAAGCGGTTGCCGTTGTTATCGACCACATAGTTTTGAGCGTCGGTCTTGAACGCACCGGCACGGGTGTAGCTCAGGGAACCGTTGTCGCTGAGGATGAAGAAGCCGTTGCCCTGGATACCCATGTCCAGCACGTTGCCGGTGTTGTTCACATCACCCTGGCTGAACTGCTGGGAAACGTTGGCCAGGCGCACGCCGTTACCGATGGTCTTGCTGCCGGTACCCAGGCGAGTGGCCGAGTACACGTCTTCGAACTCTGCACGGGACGATTTGAAACCGGTGGTCGCAACGTTGGCGATGTTGTTGCCGGTCACGTCCAGTTGTTTGTTGGCCGCATAGAGACCGCTAAGGCCGATATTGAAAGACATATTCCACTCCTTTGTGCCGTGTTAGTCGGCTCTATAGACCAATGGTTTGCACTTTGGACAGGGCAACGCTGCCCAGGCCTGCCAGGTTCAGCATCAACTCACCGCCGGTCTGGCTGATGGTCACGCTGTTGACCGTTGCCGGCAGGTAAGTAATCAGTGAGGTGTTCTTGCCGTCGATGGTGCTGGTTGCGCCGAAGGTGTAAGTACCCGCCGGTGCCACCGCGCCCGAACTGTCCTTGCCGTCCCAAATGAAGCTGGCATTACCGGCGTTTTGACTACCCAGGTCGAGGGTGCGGATGACCGTGCCTGCCGAGTTGGTGATCTTGACGGTGGCTGCGGAAACCGATGTCGGCACCACGACGGTACCGTTGAGGCTCTTGGAGGTGTCGACCACGGCCTTGTCGGTCTGCGCGATGACCGAACGGCCCACCAGCGAAGAAGCCTGCAAGGCTTGCGACGAGTTGTAGTTGCCGGCAATGCCGCTGACGGTCTGGTTCAGCGTGGTGATGCCTTCCAGGCTACTGAACTGCGCCAACTGGGCTACGAACGCGCTGTTGTCCTGAGGATCGAGCGGGTTCTGGTTTTTCAGCTGGGTGACCAGCAGTTGCAGGAACGCATCCTTGCCTAATGCCTTGCTGCCAGTGGCACTGCTGGTTGCCGCGGAAAGACCATCACTGGTGGTCGTGGTCTTGACCGAAGAGTTGGCCAGGACATCCTTGAGACTTACGCCGCTGGTGGTATCGGTAACACTCATCGAAAGTCGCCCCTTATCACTGACCGAGGGTCAGGACCTTCTGCATCATGGTTTTGGCGGTGTTCATCATTTCGGCGTTGGTCTGGAACGAACGGCTCGCGGAAATCATGTCGGCCATCTCTTCGACGACGTTGACGTTCGGGTAGTAGACGTAGCCCTTGGCATCGGCGGCCGGATGATTCGGCTCGTAGCGCGCTTCAAGGTTGCTCTGGTCTTCGACCACACCCAGCACTTGCACGCCTTGACCGGCCGCGTCCTGGTTCTGGAACAGCGAATCGCTGCCGCCGCTCTGGCCACCCTGGAACATGGTGGCGAACACCGGGTGACGGGCGCGGTAGGTCTGGTCGATGCTCGACGAAACAGTCTCGGCGTTGGCGATGTTACTGGCGACGGTGTTCAAGCGAGTGGTCTGGGCACTCATGCCGCTACCGGCAATGTTGAAAACACTGGACAGGGACATGAATTACTCTCCGCGCAGGGCTGACACCAGCCCTTTGAATTTACTGTTGAGCAGGGTGAAGCTGGCCTGGAAGTTGACCGCGTTTTCCGCGTAGTTCGACTGTTCCAGTTGGGCGTCCACGGTGTTCTGGTCGATCGACGGTTGCATCGGCGTGCGATACATCAGCGACTCGTCGCCATTGCCCAGGCCTTCAGCTTCGATGTGACGGCTGTTGGTCATGCTCAAGGCGAACTTGCCGTTTTTGGTTTTCTCGTTTTGCTCGGCGAGCACTTTCGAGAAGTCCAGATCCCGAGCCTTGTAGTTCGGGGTGTCGGCGTTGGCGATGTTGTTGGCCAGGACTTCGGCACGCTGAGCGCGGAAGCCCAGGGCTTGTTCGTGGATACCGAGCGCTTTATCGAAGCTGATGCTCATGTCGGGAAACCTTCGGGTGACCTGATTTTTCGTAACGTGAACATAGCAAGCGGCGTGCCAATTCAAAAAAGCCCGTAAACCGGGGCTTTGCGAGCAGTGACGAGGCGGCAATGCCAGAAAAGCGGCAACCGATTTCCGCCGCCTGCCGCTTTTCTGCCGCTTTCCTACATTGCGACACGCCCCCTCGTAGGAGCTGCCGAAGGCTGCGATCTTTTGATCTTGAAAAGCAAAATCAAAAGATCGTCCGAACGCGGCCCGAGCCTTCGGCAGCTCCTACGTGATGCAAAAGCGCCAGGCATAAAAAAACGGGAGTCCCAATGGACTCCCGTTTTTTATGCCGTCAACGAATCACTTCGCCTTGTAAATGATCCCCGGGCTGCACTGGACCATCTGGTAATGGTCCGGCAAACCGTTCAGCGCTTCGGACGCGCCAAGGAACAGATAACCGCCCGGCTTGAGCGTGCTGTGAATGCGCAACAGGATGTCTTTCTTCACCTCGGCGGAGAAGTAGATCAGCACGTTGCGGCAGAACACGATGTCAAACTTGCCCAGGCTTGCGTAGCTGTCCAGCAAGTTGAACGAGCGAAACTCCACCCGACTCTTGATTGGTGCCTTGATGGCCCAGCGCCCCGGCCCCTTGGGGTCGAAGTAACGCTGAAGGCGCTCGGGCGACAGACCGCGACCGATGGCCAGGCTGTCGTATTCGCCGGTCTTGCAGTTGGTCAGCATGCTGCCGGACAGGTCGGTGGCAACGATCTGCACGCCCATCTTCAACTGGCCCATGTTGACCCGTTCGAACTCATCGATGGACATCGACAGCGAATACGGTTCCTGACCCGACGAACACGCCGCCGACCAGATCCGCAGGCGCTGACCGGGGCTGGCCTTGATCGCTTCAGGCAATACCTTGTTCTTCAAGACTTCAAACGGATAGGTGTCACGAAACCACAGGGTTTCGTTGGTGGTCATGGCATCCACCACCATCTCGCGCAAACCGCTACGCGGCTGGGTCTGGATGCGCTGAACCAGCTCACCCAACGATTTGATGCCCTGCTGTTCCATCAGTTTGTTGAGACGGCTCGAGACCAGATATTGCTTGTTTTCACCGAGCAAAATGCCACAGGCTTTTTCCAGGAATACCCGGAACTGTTCGAAATCCAAATTACCCGTAGACAAAGATACCGCCTCTTAAATCGTGTTGACCGCCAGGGGCAGAAGGCCTCTAGCTGTTATCTGCTGCTTTGATCCGGTCGACTACCCGGGATGCCAGGTCATCAGGACGGAACTTGGCCAGGAAGTCATCGGCACCGACCTTCTTGACCATCGCCTGATTGAACACACCCGACAACGAAGTATGCAGGATGATATGGAGCTTTTGCATGCGCGGGTCGTTGCGGATCTCGGCCGTCAGGGTGTACCCGTCCATCTCCGGCATCTCGATGTCGGAGATCATCATCAGGAACTCTTCTTCCGGCTTCTTGCCCTCGTCGACCAGCTTGCGCAGGTAATCCAGCGCTTGCCGACCATCGTTCAACGCCACCACTTCGACACCGATCGTTTGCAGGCAACGGGTCACCTGCTTGCGCGCCACCGACGAGTCGTCGACCGTCAATACGCGCAAGGAGAGCGCCTTGTGCTGGGTTTCAACATCGACCACGCCCACCGAAATCGCTTCCGGCGTCGGCGCCACTTCCGCCAGCACCTTTTCGACGTCGATGATTTCGACTAACTGGTTGTCGACCCGAGTCACAGCCGTCAGGTAGTGATCGCGCCCCGTGCCCTTGGGTGGCGGATGAATCTCCTCCCAGTTCATGTTGACGATGCGCTCCACCGACCGAACCAGGAAACCCTGGGTCTTGGTGTTGTACTCCGTGATGATCACAAAGGGATTGCTCTGGTCCAGCAACCGACCGGCACCGGTCGCCATCGCCAGATCCAGGATCGGAATGGTTGCCCCCCGAATATTCGCCACACCGCACACGACAGGACTGGACTTGGGCATCAGGGTCAGCTTGGGGCATTGCAGCACCTCGCGAACCTTGAACACGTTGATCCCATACAGCTGCTGGCCGTCGAGACGGAACAACAACAGCTCAAGGCGATTCTGCCCTACCAGTTGCGTGCGCTGGTTCACCGAATCCATTACACCAGCCATGCCCAGACTCCTACACCAACGCTAAGTGTGTTGCGACGCACATTCATCACGAAACGGCACGGCGCTTGCTTTTTAACTCTTATGAACACAGAACCGACATTTTTCCGACACCTGACATCAACCTGCCGCAGATTGCTCTGCGCGATGTCGGCCGCTTGCCTGTTCAACGCTGGCAGCCCTGCCCTTGCTGATACGGTTACCTTGCCTGACATGCTTATCGGCGTCACCCAAGGCTTTCTTGAATTCACCGTAGAGGACTATCTGGCCACCAGTCAAACGCAAGGTCGCTACGAAATCCAGGTCAACCAGCTCGATCCGCGCCTGCGCATGCCTATGTGCGACAAGGAATTGACAGCCACCCTCGAGAGCCCGGCAAGGCCTCTGGGACGGGTCACGGTCAAGGTTCGCTGCGATGGCGCCTCGCCCTGGACGGTCTTCGTGCCCGCTCAAGTGAAGCTGTTTCGCGACATTGTGACGACCACTCGTCCGCTCAAGCGCACAGGGATTATCGAACCTCAGGACGTAACCCTGCGCGAGCGTGATATCAGCCTGATAAATCAGGGGTTTCTGACTTCCGTCGATCAGGCGATCGGGCAAAAACTTACCCGACCAATGGTCGCCGATCAGATCATTACGCTGGTGCATCTCGAACAGGCGGAAGTGGTTCGCAAGGGCGACCAGGTGGTGATTACCGCCCGCAGCGGTACGCTCAGTGTGCGCATGCCGGGTGAAGCGCTGTCCAACGGCGGCCTGAGCGAGCAGATTCGCGTGAAGAACCTTAACTCCCAGCGGGTCATCAAGGCGCAAGTCACAGCGCCCGGCCAGGTGGAAGTGGCCATGTAAGGGCTCTGGGTGTGTGAAGTGATGGCGCACCGCCTGGCGGTTGCCTAAACTGTGCCGCATGCAGGGCATGCGCTGGCGCATGCAAGCTCATTGATAAATGGGCCTAAAGTTTTTCGGGGAATCGCCGAAAACATGGCAAGCGTCCAAATATCCAGAGGTTTATTGTCATGGTCATCGATTTCAGTCGTTTAAACAGCTCCTCGTCACTTACGGGCAGTACGCGTACCAGCACCGCCAAGGAAACCGCCGAAGCCGGCCAATCCGCGCCGCTGAATACCCCGGCCGAACAGGCCAGTACCACCAAAAGCGGGGAATCGGTACACCTCAGCAATGAGGCTCAACAGTTGCAGAAGGTCACTGACAAGCTGCGCGATCAGCCTGCCGTCGACAACGCCCGCGTGGCCGAGTTGAAAGCAGCGATTGCCGATGGCAGCTATAAAGTCGACAGCAACCGTGTAGCCAGCAAACTGCTCAACTTCGAAGCCCAGCGCTAGGCCACGGCCCGCGCCAGGCTTTTGGACGCTTAAAACCCAAGGCCAGCCATGCACGACACTCATTTACTGCAACTGATCATCGACGACTTTGCCCCGGCGCAACAACTGCTGGAGCTGCTGCAAACCGAGTCCCTCGCCTTGCACGGTCGCGACATGCCACTGCTCGAAGAAATCCTGGCGCATAAACAGGCATTGATCATTCTGCTCGAACAGCATGGCCGCAAGCGCAGTGAAATCCTCGCCAGCCTCAACCTGCCAACCAACCGCCAGGGCCTGGAGCAACTCGCCAGCCAGTCGAGCATTGGCGAACGGTTGCTGGGACAGAGCGACGTGCTGACCGACCTCCTGGCCCAGTGCCAGGCCGCCAATGCCAACAATGGCCAGTCGATTCTGGTGCAGCAGGCCGCCACGGCCAACCAGCTGAAAATCCTCACCGGCGGCGAGCCGCCAGCGCTCTACGATGCCCGCGGATCAACCTCCAAGCTCGCCAAGCCACGCCCGCTCAGTCAGGCTTGAGCCTTTCAATGAGCACGCCCTATCAAGACGCGAAACATGCTGGCAGAATGCCGGCCAGTAGTCATATTTGTCTGGAGATTGATACCTCGTGTCCAATGCCTTAAGCGCGGAAGATGCTCCGCAGCCACCCAAGGTGCTCACCACGCCCCTGGAAATCTCCGGCAACCTGCGTCAGCTGCAAGACAGCCATGACCCGCTGATCATCACGTTCCATGAGCGCAGCCAGCGCTTCCAGAGTTATCTGGTGGACGTCGACCGTGACAGCAAGATGATCGCCCTGGACGAAATGATCCCGCGCGACGGCGAACGCTTTCTGCTGGCCGGCGAACCGTTCAAGGTCGAAGGCTTCCACGACGGCGTGCGCATCGCCTGGGAAAGCAATGGCCCGCTGACCATCGACGAGTCCGGTGATGGCCGCTGCTACCGTGGCGCGCTGCCCGATGAGGTGGTTTACCACCAGCGCCGCAATGCTTTCCGCGCTGCGTTGAAGCTGGCACAACTGGTCAATGTCGAGCTGGGCGGTGAGAAACTCAAGTCGCCCCTCGGCGGCAAACTGTTGGACATCTCCGCCACCGGCTGCAAGTTGCGCTTCGAAGGCGACATCACCGCCAAGCTGCAATTGGGCCAGGTCTACGACCGCTTCATCGCCGCCCTGCCCTTCGGCAACATGACGGCACCGGTGGAGCTGCGTTACCTGCACTTTGAAGAAAAGATCAACACCACCTTCGCCGGCGTGCGTTTTCACAACATGAGCGGCCTGGTGCAACGGCAGGTCGAGCGGTTCGTCTATCAGCTTCAGCGTGAAGCGCGGCGCTTCGATAAAGACGATTTCTGATACGCCCCGCCAATAAAAAACGGGCAGTCCCTTGCGGGGACTGCCCGTTTTTTTATGCCTTGATCAAGGCCGCGCTTCGGTAAAACTTTGCTCGCGACCTGCGTCCGGGTCTTCTGAATCCGAAACTGGTTCAGGTTCTGGTTCGGACTCGGCATCCGGATTGACATCAGCCTCCGGGTTGACCGGGTTCTGCATCTGATCCTGCACCACCTGCTCATCGACACGCGGGTCAAGGCACGCCACCAGTGGCGAACTCGACATGCTGTCGGGCATGGCCACATGATGCAGCGGAGCATCGTCCACCTGATGCAGATTGGTCACCGCTTTCGGGCGGATTCGCCACACCAGCACCAGCGCGAAGAAGCTGAAAAAGGCATAGAGCATGTGACTGCCGAACAACTTCATCAGCACCCCGGCCACCAACGGTCCGACACTCGCGCCGACACCGTAGGTCACCAGCAACATGGCCGTCAGCGACACCCGGCGATCACCCTCGACGTGGTCGTTGGAGAACGCCACCGCCAGCGGGTACAGGCAGAACTGCACCAACGAACAGAGGAACCCGGCGATGAACAGCACCTCCAGCGGTACCTGCTGCATGATCGCCAGCGGCAGCGCGGCCAGCGCCAGGCTAAACGCAAAACTGCGGATCAATACCGCCCGGTCATAACGATCCGATAGCCATCCCAACGGCCACTGCACCACCAGGCCTGCAAAAATGCAGCTGCCCATGAACAGACCGACCTGCTCGGTGGACAATCCTTGCTGGGAGGCATACAGAGGCGCCAGGCCGTAGAACGAACCGACGATCAATCCCGCCCCCAACACCGTGCTCAGTGACTGCGGCACGCGTTTGATGAAGAAGCGCGGCTCCATCGGCGCCGGGTGCAAAGGTGCCGGGTGAATCCGCCGGGTCAGGGCCACTGGCACCAGACACAGGGCGAAACACAGTGCGACCAGCATCAGCAGTTCCAGGCCCAGGCCCGGGTGCATGACCAGAATCAGCTGACCCAACACCAGCCCCAGGTACGAAGCGATCATGTAGCCGCTGAACACCACGCCACGCTGCTTGGCTTCTGCCTGCTCATTGAGCCAGCTTTCGATCACCATGTACTGGCACATCATGCCCAGGCCAACAATCACCCGCAGGAACAGCCACGCGGGCAGCCAGTCCACCAGGCCGTGGCCCAGCACCGCCGCACCGACGATCCCGGCGCAGGCTGAATAAGCTCGAATATGCCCGACCCGGGCAATCAGTCGATGGCCGATCTTGCCGCCCAGCACCAGGCCGAAATAGTTGGCCGCCATCAACGCGCCGACCCACAGGCTGTCGACCTTATCGGCCGCCAGGCGCAGGGCAAGGTAAGTACTCAACAGGCCCGAGCCGATCAACATCATCAGCGAGGCGAAATAAAGTCCTCGAAAGGATTTCAGGATTTGGCGCATCGGCGTTCCGAGCGGCTCCTTGCAGTGAGTATCGGGCTATCGACAACGATAGCCCGATGGCGACGGGTCGTCAGGCCTGGGCTGCTAGAACACGCCGTTCCCAGGGAGTAATTTCATCGAGGAAGCTGGTCAACTCCAGGGTCTTCGAAGCGATGTAGCCTTCGATGAACTCCTTGCCGAACAGTTCCTTCGCCAATTGGCTACGTTTCAGACGTTCAAGAGCGGCATGCAAGGTACACGGCAACGCAAGATTATCCGGCACCACGAATTCGCCCCGGACCGCTTCGCTCGGCTCCAGTTTGTTTTCGATGCCATACAGCCCCGACGCCAGGCTCGCGGCGATCGCCAGATACGGGTTGGCGTCAGCCCCTGGCAGGCGGTTTTCGACCCGACGAGCGACCGGAGAACTGGCCGGAATGCGCAGGCCGGCCGCGCGGTTGTCATGGGACCAGCAAGCATTATTGGGCGATGCAAAAGGATGGCACAGGCGCTGATAAGAGTTCACGTTCGGCGCAAACAGCGCGGTGAAATCCGCCAGGCCAGCCTGTTGGCCACCGATGAAATGACGGAAGGTCGCGGTCGGCTCGCCGGCCTTGTCGCTGAACACGTTACGCCCGCTGTCGATCTCGACGACGCTCTGGTGAATATGCATCGAACTGCCCGGCGTGTGAGCCAACGGCTTGGCCATGCAGACCACGGTCAGGCCATGCTTGAGCGCCACTTCCTTGAGCAGATGCTTGAACAGCAAGGTCTGGTCGGCCAGCAGCAGCGGATCGCCGTGCAGCAGGTTGATCTCGAACTGACTGACGCCCATCTCGTGCATGAAGGTATCGCGCGGCAAGCCCAGCGCCGCCATGCCTGCGTAGACTTCAGTGAAGAACGGCCGCAAGCCGTTATTGGAGCTGATGCTGAATGCCGAATGACCGTCCTCGCGACGACCGTCCAGGCCCACTGGCGGCTGGAAGGGTTGCGTCGGGTCAGGGTTGGGCGCGAACACAAAGAATTCCAGCTCGGTCGCCACGACCGGCGCCAGACCGAGGGCGGCGTAGCGAGCGATCACTGCCTTGAGTTGGCCGCGAGTCGACAGGTGCGAGCTCTCGCCAGTCAGTTCCTGCGCATCGCATATGGCCAGTGCCCGAGGGGGCGAACTCCAGGGCAAGCGATGGATCTGCCCCGGATCAGGCACCAGCGCCAGATCGCCATCATCGCTGCCATAAAAGTGCGCGGGCGGATAGCCGCCCATGATGCATTGCAGCAGCACTCCCCGCGCCATCTGCAAACGCCGCCCCTCAAGAAATCCTTCAGCGGTCATTACCTTGCCGCGTGGTACGCCGTTCAGGTCCGGCGTGACACATTCAATCTCATCAATGCCCGTCAATCGCTGCGCGAGTGAGCGATGGCCATCGGTTGTCATGACGCAATCCTTGTTGTTGTACGAGCCGCGAACGGCGACCCGTACAAAATAGGCTCCGGCTGTTCGGAATATCAAGCAGCGTCAAACAAAAAGGCGCAATCGCACCGTAGGAGCTGCCGCAGGCTGCGATCTTTTGATCTTGCCTTTAAAAAACAAAGTCAAAAGATCGCAGGCTTCGCCAGCTCCTACGGGGAGTATTCCAGGTCAGAAACGGCGCTCTATGGGAGGTAGAGACTGAACACACCACCGCCCAACGGGCCGCCATTACTGATTTCGGTGCGTCCGCCCACACCATCACGCTGATGCAAGGCGGCAATCCGCCCGGCGAAGTACAAACCAAGGCCGGTGCTGCCACTGCTGTGGTTGATGCCCTGCACATAGTCGGCCTGACGCTCGATCATCTCGGGTGGATAACCCTCGCCATCGTCGTTGATGGTCAGCACCAATTGCCCGGCCTCATCGCTGACGCTGATCAACAAGGCATGCCGGGCGTAACGGATGGCGTTGTTGATGCTGTTGGCGAGCACCGAGGCAATCAGCTCCCGATCGAAGAAACCCAGCGGGCTTAACGGGTCCACTTCATAGGTCGCGATAATGCCGCGGCTGGCGAACACTTCCTGGTGAGCCGCCAGTTGCGCCTCGATGAAGTCATCCAGTTCATGGTAGGCCGGCTGCAACGGCATCTGGTTGACGCCCAGCTTGTACAGCCCCAGCAACTGCACCAGCATGCCATTGAGGTGGGCGAACTCGAAGTCGATCACGCCCTGCTCCGGGGTGTGCCGCTCAGGGTCGGGTAAGCGTGCCAGCCATTGGCTGTGCGCCTGCATCAGCATGGCCAGAGAGTTCTTCATGTCGTGCACGGTGGAGGCAATCACCGTGGAGAAGTCGAGTGACGGTTCGCTGTCGATCATTCGCCGAACGCCTTGATTTTCAGTTTCTGGTAGCGCGGATAACGCGCATCGGTATCGGGCATCAGGCCGACCGTTTTCAGGCAGGCCCGGCACTCTTCCAGCTCGGCCGACGGCACGCTGGTGTCGGTGCCATGCAGCAGCGACTGCGCCATGTTCAGGGCAATACTGATGTTCTTCGGTTGCAGCGCCAGGGCTTTGCGGAACACATCCCGGGCTTCCACCAGATTGCCGGTCTTGTACACCCGCACGCCCTGACGGTTGAGGTCGGCGGCGGCGTTGCCCGAGTTGAGGATGGTCGGGTCGTCGGTCAGCTTGGCGATGCCCTTCATCACGGTCGGATCGTCGCCGTAGATTTCCGCACAGTTTTTCAACATCGAAGCACCAGCACTCGCCTGCCCGAGCATTTGCAGCTGCTTGGCCACCAGCAGCGCCGCTTCGGCGCTCATGAACTGTTCCATGCCATCGAGGCGCATCATCGCTTGCTCGGTGAGCTTCTCGGCGGTCTCGGCATCGTTGAGCAACAGGCTGGTGGCCTTCATCAAACGCGCGCGAATCTGCAGGCCCGGGTCTGACGGGTTCTCCTTCGCCACCGCACTCAGCGTCGTGTTGATTTCCAGTCGGGTTCGAGTGTCCAGGCCCTTTTCCGAGCCTTTGCTGATCAAGGCATGGGCCAGGCCGAGGTTGCTTTCCGCATCCTTGAAACGTGACTGCGCCCCTTGGTTAACGGCCTGGCGATAGGCTTTGGAGGCAGTGTCAAAGTCTTCGTTGGCCATTGCCAACTTGCCTAGCAACGCTTGCCGACGCACCGCCAGCGGCGACAGGCGAATAGCCTCTTCCAATACTTTCTGCGCCGCTTTGGTGTCGCCTTCGGCGACCAGCACATCGGCCATGCCATCGTAGAGGGCCGGCATCATCGGGAAGACTTTCAAGGCTTTTTCGTAAATGCCCTTGGCCTGGCTGACCTGCCCGCGCTTGAACAGCAATTGGCCCAATCCGGCAAATGCCCAAGGCAAAGGCCGATCGGCAATGATGCTGTCGTAAAGACGCTCCAGCGCTTCGTTCTGATTCAAGTCGCGCAACGCATCGGCGCGGTAACGCAGGCACAGCGGCGAATAACGAATGTCCTGTTTGCACAGGGCGATGCAGGCATTGAGCACTTCAACCGGTTTGCCCCGGTCAAGCGCTTGCAGGATCGGCTTGAGCAAGGTCTTGCGCTGTTCCAGTCGCTCCAGGCGCTGGGCCAGACCGGAGCGGTTGAACGGTTTGGTCAGGTAAGCGTCGGGCTCATGCTCCAGCGCGCTGAGCACCATGGCCTGGCTGGTTTCGGCGGTGACCATGACAAACACACTTTCATGGCTGATCAGCTTCTCGATCATCAGGTCTTCGAGCACCTGCTGACCGTTCTTCTTGCCATCGCCCAGGTGGAAATCCTGCAGGATGAAGTCATAGGACTTCTGCGAGCACATGCGCAGCGCCTGCTCACCGGTATCGGCGGTGTCGACGTCCTTGACGCCCAACTCCCGCAGCATGGACCTGACGGAACTGCGGAAATCCGAGAAATCATCGACGATCAAAAAGCTTTTTTGGTGATACGACAGCATCGAAGATTTCCAGGCAATTTAAGGAAGAACAACCCAAAGGCAACCACACGGGCAAACTCAGCTTCGCGCCCTTTTTGGCGCGCAGATGATAGCGAGAGGCCATAGGCTATCAAGTCATTTCGCACAAGCCGTGATTGCCAGCCGCCAAAAGCGACGACCATCGAGGTTATCGGCCAGTAGTCGCGTTCCCTTGAAGCGGCGGGAGTGCAATCGCGCATTGGCTTGTCAAAAACTTATATAGCCGCACAAATGCGCGCTAAATAATTGAAGGTGTTATTGAAAAACGGGATTATCCTGTTTTAAGAAACCCGCGTTTTATACCCGCTCGCCCTCAATACGTTTTACATCGCCAGCAAAGGCAGAAGGAAATGACCACAGCCCCCAAGCACTCGGCCACGGCGCCCGAGCGAAAGGTATTGAGTCCCAGCACCCTGGACTTTCCCGTGGTGGGCATTGGCGCTTCGGCGGGCGGGCTGCAAGCCATTAAATTGTTCTTCGAGAACATGCCTCACGACAACGGCATGGCATTTGTGATCATTCTTCACCTGTCGCCCGACCACCAAAGCATCGCAGACCAGATCATCCAGGAATCGACCCGGATGCAGGTCCTGCAGGTCACCGAAACCGTGCCGATCGAGAAAAACCGGGTGTACGTCATCTCACCGGCGCAGCGGCTGACGATGAATGACGGCAACCTGGAGGTCAGTGACAACGATCCACACCTGGGGCGCCACGCCTCGATCGATCTGTTCTTTCGTGACTTGGCTGATGTCCATCAGGAGCGCGCCTTTTGCCTGGTGCTTTCCGGCAGCGGCTCCGATGGCGCGGTCGGTTTGTCACGCATCAAGGAACAGGGCGGTATCACCATGGCCCAGATGCCGGAAGACGCCGAGTTCGACGGCATGCCTCGGGCGGCCATCGAGACCGGCATGGTCGATCTGGTGTTGCCTGTGGTGGAAATGCCGCAAAAGCTGCTGGACCTGTGGCACAACTCCCGGGAAATCAGCTTGCCCGCCGCCAACGATCCGCAACTGCAAACCATTGCCTCGATATCCGAGCGCGAAGCAGCACTCGCCGAGCAAATGCTGCACGACATCCTGATTCTGTTGCGCACCGGCACCGGCCATGACTTCAAGCACTATAAACGCGCGACGGTATTGCGCCGAATCGAGCGCCGGATGCAAGTCACCGCCCAGCCAGAGCTGGGGGCTTATTACCGCTACCTGCAAGACAATCCCGAAGAAACCAAGGCGTTGCTGGCAGACATGCTGATCGGCGTGACCAACTTCTTCCGTGATCGCGAAGCCTTCGAAGCGCTGGAGCGCGATATCGTGCCGCAACTGGTCGGCGCCGCGGTGTCGGCCCAGCCTGAGAAAGAAGAAATCCGGATCTGGTCGGCTGGCTGCTCCACCGGCGAAGAAGCCTACAGCCTGGCGATGCTGGTCAACGATCAGCTGCAACTGGAGGCCAGCAACGCCTCGCTGCAAATTTTCGCCACCGACATCGACGAGCGCGCCATCAGCTTCGGTCGGGCCGGTCTCTACCCGCAAGCCATCGTGACGGATGTACCGCCAACGCGGCTGCGGCATTACTTCATCAAGGAAGATGAGCACTATCGGATTCGCAAGGAAATCCGCGAGAAGGTGCTGTTCGCCAAGCACAGCCTGCTGTCCGACCCACCCTTCTCGCAAATCGACCTGATCGTGTGCCGGAACCTGTTGATCTATCTGGATCGCGAAGTTCAACGCGAAATCCTGCAGATGTTCCACTTTGCATTACGGCCCGGTGGCTTTCTGTTCCTGGGCTCTTCCGAAAGCGCAGACGCTTGCCATGAGCTGTTCACGCCGGTGGACAAACGCAACCGGATCTTCCGTGCAAAAACCGGCACCGCGAGTAGCCGACGTACGCCGACCGTGCCGCGCGGTGGTTATGTGCGCTCCAATATTTCCCGGCAGGCGCCGCAAAACGTCGTGCAGCGCAAGCTGTCGTTCGCCGACATCCACCAGCGCGCCCTCGAACGCTACGCTCCGCCGAGCATGATCGTCGATACCAACGCCGACATCCTGCACATGAGCGAAGGTGCCGGGCGTTTCCTGCGACATGTGGGCGGAGAGCTGTCACGCAACCTGCTGACGCTGATCCTTCCGGAACTGCGCCTGGAAATCCGCACCACGCTGTTCCAGGTCCAGCAGAGCGGCCTGGCCGTGAAATCACGCGAGGTGCCGATCAAGCGCGAAGAGCGGCGTTACAAGGTCAGTCTGGAGGCGCAGCCTTACAAGGATGACGAGTCGGATGGCGAGTTCGTCCTGGTGATTTTCGAGGAAGTCGAAGTCGATCCTTCACAAGCGACGGCCACGACCCTGCTGCAAACCGAAAGCCAGGTGCTGTCCAACCTGGAACGTGAACTGCAGCGCACCAAGCTGCACTTGCAGGACACCATTGAACAATCGGAAATCTCCAGCGAAGAACTGAAAGCTTCCAACGAAGAAATGCAGGCGATCAACGAAGAACTGCGCTCGGCCACCGAAGAGCTGGAAACCAGCAAGGAAGAGCTGCAATCGATCAACGAAGAGCTGCTGACGGTCAACTACGAGCTGAAAACCAAAGTCGAAGAAACCGACAAGATCAACGACTACCTGACCAACCTGATCGCCTCCACCGACATTGCCACGGTGTTTGTCGACCGCAGCATGCGAATCAAGTGGTTCACCCCGCGCGCCACCGACATTTTCAGCATGTTGCCGGTGGATACCGGCCGCTCCCTGCTCGACATCACGCATCGCCTGCACTACGACGACCTGGCGAGTGACGCCGCACTGGTATTCGAATCACTGAACATGATCGAACGCGAAGTCAGCAGTACCGACAAGCACTGGTATATCGCCCGTCTGCTGCCCTACCGCTCCAGTGAAGACCATATCGACGGCACCGTGCTGACGTTCATCGACATCACCAAACGCCGCGAGGCCGAAGAAGAACTGCGCCTGGGCGAAGAACGCATGCGTCTGGTGGCCGAAAGCACCCGCGACTACGCGATCATCACCCTTGATGAACAAGGCGTGATCACCACCTGGAACAAAGGCGCCGAACTGATCTTCGGCTACAGCAAGGCCGAGGCCGAAGGCGCTTACTACGACTTCATTTTTTCCGCCGAAGACCGCGCCACCGGCGTGCCTGAAACCGAACTGCTGGGGGCTCGCACCCATGGCCGTTCCGAAGATGAACGCTGGCACCTGCGCAAGGACGGCAGCCGCTTCTATTGCAGCGGCGAAGTGACCTTGCTCAGCGGTGACAGCCTTCGCGGCTACGTGAAAATCGCCCGGGACCTTACCGGTCACAAACGCCAGCATGAGGAACAAAGCCAACAACTGGCCGAGACGCTGAACACCAATTACCTCAAGGATGAGTTCTTCGCGGTCATGTCCCACGAACTCAAGCATCCTCTGAACCTGATCCAGCTCAACGCCGAACTGTTGCGGCGCTTACCGGTGACCAAGTCGGTGGCGCCGGCCGCCAAAGCCGTCAACACCATCTGCGATGCTGTCAGCAGCCAGGCGCGGATCATCGACGACCTGCTGGATGTCGCCCGCGTGCGCACCGGCAAGCTCAAGCTCAAACCGATCGCCGTGGATCTGGCCAGTGTGCTGCGCGACATTTACACCGTCGTCCTCAACGATCAACACAGCACCACCGTCGAGCTGTATGTGCCTTCGGAGCCGTTGATGGTGCGCGCCGATCCGACGCGCCTGGAGCAGATCATCTGGAACCTGGTGAATAACGCACTGAAATTCACCCCGCCCGACGGCCGCGTGCAATTGATCGCCAGCCTGGCCGGAAACATGGCGCGGCTAGACGTCAAGGACAATGGCACCGGCATCGCGACCGAGAACCTCGAACACGTATTCGACCTGTTTGGCCAGGCTGAAACACAGCACGCCAACCACCAGCGCGAAGGGCTGGGCATCGGTTTGTCACTGGTGCGCCAATTGACCGAGGCCCAACATGGCACGGTTGAAGTGAATTCGCCGGGCGTTGGGGAAGGCTGTACCTTCACTGTCTATTTGCCGCTGGCCAGTAGTGAAGGCAAAACCCAAACCACAACGCCAACCGACGAGGTATCAGGAAAACTGAGCGGCCTGACGATTCTGCTGGTCGACGACTCCGCCGAGGTACTGGAAACCCTGAAAATGCTGCTGGAAATGGAGGACGCCGAAGTCGTTGCCTTCGATCGTCCATGGGATGCTCTGGATGCGGCAACCAACAGCCACTTCGACCTGATCATTTCGGATTTGGGCATGCCGGTCATGAACGGCCACGAACTGATGCAAGCATTACGTCAGTTGCCCCACGTCAAGGATGTGCCGGCCATTGCCCTGACTGGTTACGGCGCTATCAGCGATATTAAAAAGGCTCGTCAATCGGGCTTTGACCAGTACATTGGAAAACCGGTGTCCTACGATGACCTGATCGCGACCATCGAGACCCTGCGACAGCACCGGGCATCAGGTTCTGAATAGCTCAGCGTAAATAGGCGCGTTGTACACAGATGCGCCGGTCAATCGCCTGCTTCAGTCGCTCCTTGTGGTCCGCCCAGACCCTGGGATCGACTTTGGGCGCGCGCATGAGGTCAAGCATGGCCGCTTTGGCGGCCAGGTATTCCGACCACGCGTCTTCACAGCTGAGCTTGAAACGCTCACGTTCGTTCATTTCCATCCGTCGCAGCGCCAGTACCGACTCATCGGTGATGACCGTACCGAGCGTCAGTTGCACCCGATGAGGTGCAACGAACGCCTGCGTGCCCGCTACAATCTCCCCCGCTCGCAGCGCGCCCCACTTCAACGCCGCGCAGTAAGTCTCATCACTACCCCTGTCGTGAAACTCCTCACACAGCATGATCCCATGGTTATCGTAAACACCGATGAACACCTGGGTGATCCCCTCACGACTCAGTCGTGCCCGCACTTCCACTTGCGTCCCGTCACCGAGCACTTCTTCATGGATGTGGTGAGGTAATCGGGGGTCGGTCCATAACCAGAACTGTGCACCTCTGTGTCGCATTGCTTGGCTCCTTGAGTGGAGTCAGAAGTAATACACAGCAATGACTGACTTTCCACGTAAGTCGTCAGGTGGTTCGAGCAAGAAAAAAACCGCCAGAGGAATGCTCTGACGGGCTTTTCTAACCGCTGACGCTGCAATTTTAGAGTGTCCTTGCACTGGAATTACGCAGCCAGCCCTTGCCGCATAAGGGTTTCAGCTCATTTTAGGCGCACCACTATTGAGTGCCTGCGGGCACTTCGCCAAAAACAAATCGACATAATATTGACACCAAAACATCCACTTGTCGGAATATTGGCACATCGTACTGTTACCTGCGCTTAACACCTTTACAAAGCCTGACCCCACAACTAAACACCTATCAAACTGATATCAGGAAAGGCCGTCTCCCTGAGTCAGTGCTGTACCAAAACACGGCCTCACCTAGCCATTACTTCAGGAGTCCCTTTCATATGGGTGCTCTCAGATTACTGCGCGCCAAGCGCAGCGCAGCCCCAGGCTTGGGCCCACATTCGCCCGACCGCTCCTGCGATTCGCTCCTCAAGTGCGGCGAACTTTTTCACCTCCGCGACACCCGCGTCCCTCTGCCCGCAGCGCCTATTCCGTCGGGCCTGGAATGCCGACGATGTCCGGCGGCCGCCCCGTCCCGCTCCTGAACACTCTGAGCGGCGCAAGCACGGGACTTCGTCCTGTTAGCAGTCCCTGGCGATTCCAATAAAAAAAGCATTCTCGGGAGAAAGACATGGCTACCACCACCACGACCAGCGGCGGCACCGTTACTTCGTTTTCCAACACGCCGCAGGCGCAGGACGACATTTTCACTACAGGTGTCATTGGCACGAGCAGCGTGACCATCACTGAAGACCTGCAGGGTGTCGTGTACCTGGATGTCATGTCCAATGACCTGGGCGGTAACGCAAAGACGCTCTGGTCAGTTGATAACGCGACCAGCCTTTCTACTGCCACCAAGGTTTATGCCCCGGCCGATCTGCTGGTCCAGGACACGAGCAGAATTGAAGCGACGAGCACCGACACCAGCCTCAACGGGGCAAAAATCTGGATTACATCGGATGGCAAAGTCGGCTACGACGCCGCTACTTTATCGACTGCTTTCAAGGCGCAACTTCAGGAACTTGCTGCCGGAGCGTCCCTGGCAGACAGCTTTACGTATGCGATTCGTCTCGGCAATGGCACCCTCAGTTGGGCCACTGCGCAAGTGCAATTTGCCGGTATGAATGACAGTGTGACGATGAACATCGGCGTGCAGGCTGGCACGGTGACCGAAGATGCGCCCACAACGCCGAGCACTACCGATTCGCTGAGTACGACGGGCACGATTGCATTTAGCGATGTCGATCTGAGCGACACGCATACCGCTTCATTCGTGGCGGCGGGAGGCAATACCACAGCGCTGGGCAACTTCGCCCTTGCCTCTGTAATGGAAGCGGCCAATGCGGCCAACGGCACCGTCAACTGGACTTACACCGTGAACAATGCGGCAGCCCAGTACCTGGCCCAGGGTCAGACAGCTACCGAAACCTATGTGGTCACCGTCAGTGATGGGCATGGTTCGTCGACAACGCAAAATGTGATCATCACCATCACCGGCACCAACGACCAGGTGCACATCACCAGCGGCGTGCAGACCGGCGATGCCAAGGAAGACAGTGGCGACTACGCCGCCAACGGCAACATCACCTTCACCGACGCCGACCTGATCGACACCCACAGCGTCACCGTCACACCGGGCGCTTCCGGCTACCTGGGCAGCTTCACCACAGATCCACTGCACGACAGCACCGGCACCGGTAGCGGCTCACTGGGCTGGCACTTCGCGGTAGACAACGCCGCCGTGCAGTTCCTGGGCGAAGGCCAGACCCTCACCCAGACCTATAACGTGGCGATCGGCGACGGCACGGTACAGACCGTGACCATTACCATCACCGGCACCAACGACCGGCCGACGCTGACGATTGCCGACACCACCGGCGCCATGAGCGAAGGCAACGGTGCGGCCACACTGAGCGACAGCGGCGCACTGAGCTTTGCCGATGTGGACAACATCGACGTGGTGACTGTGTCGCACACCTCCAACGGCAACATCGCCTGGAGCGGCGGCACGCTCAATGCGGGCGTGGCTTCGGCGTTGGTTGCCGGGTTCTCGGTCGATCACAACAGCTGGGACTACAGCACCAGCCAGAACCTCGACTTCCTTGGCGCAGGTGAAACCATCACCTTCTCGTACACCGTGGTCGCCACCGACAACAGCGGCGCGGCTAACGCTGCTTCGGCGACGCAGACTGTGACCATCACCATTACTGGCAGCAATGACGCACCGGTGCTCAGCTTCGCGAGCGGCAACGATGCCGGCGCCGTGAAGGAAGACACCACCCTCAGTGTCAGTGGCCAGTTCAGCTCGACCGACATCGATCACGCGGCCACCGCCACCTGGAGCATTGCCGGGTCAAATACCGGCACCTATGGTTCGATCGCCGTGGACGGCAGCGGTAAGTGGACCTACACCCTGGCCAACGGCACCGATGGCGTTGCCAGTGCGGTGCAATCACTGAAGGTTGGCGAGAGTCACAACGAAGTGTTCAGTGTGCAGGTCAGCGATGGCCTCGGCGGCGTCGCCACCCATCTGGTGACCGTCACCGTCACCGGCAGCAACGACGCACCGGTGCTCAATTTCGCGTCGGGCAACGATGCCGGTGCGGTGCAGGAGGACAGCACCCTCAGTGTCAGTGGCCAGTTCAACTCGACCGACATCGATCACGCGGCCACCGCCACCTGGAGCATTGCCGGGTCAAATACCGGCACCTATGGTTCGATCGCCGTGGACGGCACCGGTAAGTGGACGTACACCCTGGCCAACGGCACCGATGGCGTTGCCAGTGCGGTGCAATCACTGAAGGTTGGTGAGAGTCACAACGAAGTGTTCAGCGTGCAGGTCAGCGATGGCCTCGGCGGCGTCGCCACCCATCTGGTGACCGTCACCGTCACCGGCAGCAACGACGCACCGGTGCTCAATTTCGCGTCGGGCAACGATGCCGGTGCGGTGCAGGAGGACAGCACGCTCAGCGTCAGTGGCCAATTCAGCTCGACCGACATCGATCACAATGCCACCGCCACCTGGAGCATTGCCGGGTCCAATACCGGCACTTACGGCTCGATCGCCGTCGACAGCACCGGCCAATGGACTTACACCCTGGCCAACGGCACCGATGGCGTCGCCAGTGCGGTGCAATCGCTGAAGGCCGGCGAGAGTCACAATGAAGTGTTCAGCGTGCAGGTCAGCGATGGCCTCGGTGGCGTCGCCACCCATCTGGTGACCGTCACCGTCACCGGCAGCAATGACGCGCCGGTGCTCAGCTTCGCCAGCGGCAACGATGTCGGCACCGTGCAGGAGGACACCACGCTCAGCGTCAGTGGCCAGTTCAGCTCGAGCGACATCGATCATGCAGCCACCGCCACCTGGTCGATCAATGGCTCGGCAACTGGAACCTACGGCTCGATCGCCGTCGACAGCAGCGGCCAATGGACGTACACCCTGGCCAACGGCAGCGATGGCGTTGCCAGTGCCGTGCAATCGCTGCAGGCCGGCGAGAGTCACGATGAAGTGTTCACCATCCAGGTCAGTGATGGCCTGGGTGGCGTCGACACCCAGCAAGTGACCGTCACTGTCACCGGCAGCAACGACGCCCCGGTGCTCAGCTTCGCGTCGGGCAACGATGCCGGCAACGTGCAGGAGGACACCACCCTCGGCGTCAGCGGCCAGTTCAGCTCAAGCGACATCGATCACAATGCCACCGCCACCTGGAGCATTGCCGGGTCCAATACCGGCACTTACGGCTCGATCGCCGTCGACATCACGGGCCAATGGACCTACACCCTGGCCAACGGCACCAATGGCGTCGCCAGTGCCGTGCAATCGTTGCAGGCCGGCGAGAGCCATAACGAAGTGTTCACCATCCAGGTCAGCGATGGCCTCGGCGGCGTCGACACCCAGCAAGTGACCGTCACCGTCACCGGCAGCAATGACGCGCCAGTGCTCAGCTTCGCGTCGGGCAACGATGCCGGCAACGTGCAGGAGGACACCACCCTCAGCGTCAGTGGCCAATTCAGCTCGACCGACATCGATCACAATGCCACCGCCACTTGGAGCATTGCCGGGTCCAATACCGGCACTTATGGCTCGATCGCCGTCGACAGCAGCGGCCAATGGACGTACACCCTGGCCAACGGCACCGATGGCGTTGCCAGTGCCGTGCAGTCGCTGCAGGCCGGCGAGACTCACAACGAAGTGTTCACCATCCAGGTCAGCGATGGCCTCGGCGGTGTCGACACCCAGCAGGTGACTGTCACCGTCACCGGCAGCAACGATGCGCCAGTACTCAGTTTCGCCAGCGGCAACGAGCTTGGCGCGGTGCAGGAAGACACCACCCTCAGCGTCAGCGGCCAGTTCAACTCGAGCGACATCGATCACAATGCCACCGCCACTTGGTCGATCAATGGCTCGGCCACTGGAACCTACGGCTCAATCGCCGTCGACAGCAGCGGTCAATGGACTTACACCCTGGCCAACGGCACCGATGGCGTCGCCAGTGCCGTGCAGTCGCTGCAGGCCGGCGAGACTCACAACGAAGTGTTCACCATCCAGGTCAGCGATGGCCTCGGCGGTGTCGACACCCAGCAGGTGACTGTCACCGTCACCGGCAGCAACGATGCGCCAGTACTCAGTTTCGCCAGCGGCAACGAGCTTGGCGCGGTGCAGGAAGACACCACCCTCAGCGTCAGCGGCCAGTTCAACTCGAGCGACATCGATCACAATGCCACCGCCACCTGGTCGATCAATGGCTCGGCAACTGGAACCTACGGCTCGATCGCCGTCGACAGCAGCGGTCAATGGACCTACACCCTGGCCAACGGCACCGATGGCGTCGCCAGTGCCGTGCAATCGTTGCAGGCCGGCGAGAGTCACAATGAAGTGTTCAGCGTGCAGGTCAGCGATGGCCTCGGCGGCGTCGCCACCCATCTGGTGACCGTCACCGTCACCGGCAGCAACGACGCGCCGGTGCTCAGCTTCGCCAGCGGCAACGATGTCGGCACCGTGCAGGAGGACACCACGCTCAGCGTCAGTGGCCAGTTCAGCTCGAGCGACATCGATCATGCAGCCACCGCCACCTGGTCCATCAATGGCTCGGCAACTGGAACCTACGGCTCGATCGCCGTCGACAGCACCGGTCAGTGGACTTACACCTTGGCCAACGGCACCAATGGCGTTGCCAGTGCGGTGCAATCGCTGCAGGCCGGCGAGAGTCACGATGAAGTGTTCACCATCCAGGTCAGTGATGGCCTGGGTGGCGTCGACACCCAGCAAGTGACCGTCACTGTCACCGGCAGCAACGACGCCCCGGTGCTCAGCTTCGCGTCGGGCAACGATGCCGGCAACGTGCAGGAGGACACCACCCTCAGCGTCAGTGGCCAATTCAGCTCGAGCGACATCGATCACAATGCCACCGCCACCTGGTCCATCAATGGCTCGGCAACTGGAACCTACGGCTCGATCGCCGTCGACAGCAGCGGTCAGTGGACTTACACCTTGGCCAACGGCACCAATGGCGTTGCCAGTGCGGTGCAATCGTTGCAGGCCGGCGAGACTCATAACGAAGTATTCACCATCCAGGTCAGCGATGGCCTCGGTGGCGTCGACACCCAGCAGGTGACCGTCACCGTCACCGGCAGCAACGACGCGCCGGTACTCAGCTTCGCGTCGGGCAACGATGCCGGTGCGGTGCAGGAGGACAGCACCCTCAGCGTCAGTGGCCAATTCAGCTCGACCGACATCGATCATGCAGCCACCGCCACCTGGTCCATCAATGGCTCGGCAACTGGAACCTACGGCTCGATCGCCGTCGACAGCAGCGGTCAATGGACCTACACCCTGACCAACGGCACCAATGGCGTCGCCAGCGCGGTGCAATCGTTGCAGGCCGGCGAGAGCCATAACGAAGTGTTCAGCGTGCAGGTCAGTGATGGCCTGGGCGGCGTCGACATCCAGCAGGTGACCGTCACTGTCACCGGCAGCAATGACGCACCCGTACTCAGTTTCGCCAGCGGCAACGATGCCGGCACCGTGCAGGAAGACACCACCCTCAGCGTCAGTGGCCAGTTCAGCTCGACCGACATCGACCACGCGGCCACCGCCACCTGGAGCATTGCCGGGTCAAATACCGGCACCTATGGTTCGATCGCCGTGGACGGCAGCGGTAAGTGGACCTACACCCTGGCCAACGGCACCGATGGCGTTGCCAGTGCCGTGCAATCGTTGCAGGCCGGCGAGAGCCATAACGAAGTGTTCAGTGTGCAGGTCAGCGATGGCCTCGGCGGCGTCGACACCCAGCAGGTGACCGTCACCGTCAGCGGCAGCAACGACGCCCCCGTGCTCAGTTTCGCCAGCGGCAACGATGCCGGCAACGTGCAGGAGGACACCACCCTCAGCGTCAGTGGCCAGTTCAGCTCGAACGACATCGACCACGCGGCCACCGCCACTTGGTCGATCAATGGCTCGGCCACTGGAACCTACGGCTCGATCGCCGTCGACAGCACGGGCCAATGGACTTACACCCTGGCCAACGGCACCGATGGCGTCGCCAGTGCGGTGCAATCACTGAAGGTTGGCGAGAGTCACAACGAAGTGTTCAGTGTGCAGGTCAGCGATGGCCTCGGCGGCGTCGACACCCAACTGGTGACCATCACCGTCACCGGCAGCAATGACGCGCCGGTACTCAGCTTCGCCAGCGGCAACGATGTCGGCGCGGTGCAGGAAGACACCACCCTCAGCGTCAGCGGCCAGTTCAGCTCGAGCGACATCGACCACGCGGCCACCGCCACCTGGTCGATCAATGGCTCGGCAACTGGAACCTATGGCTCGATCGCCGTCGACAGCAGCGGCCAATGGACGTACACCCTGGCCAACGGCAGCGATGGCGTTGCCAGTGCCGTGCAATCGCTGCAGGCCGGCGAGAGTCACGATGAAGTGTTCACCATCCAGGTCAGTGATGGCCTGGGTGGCGTCGACACCCAGCAAGTGACCGTCACTGTCACCGGCAGCAACGACGCCCCGGTGCTCAGCTTCGCGTCGGGCAACGATGCCGGCAACGTGCAGGAGGACACCACCCTCGGCGTCAGCGGCCAGTTCAGCTCAAGCGACATCGATCACAATGCCACCGCCACCTGGAGCATTGCCGGGTCCAATACCGGCACTTACGGCTCGATCGCCGTCGACATCACGGGCCAATGGACCTACACCCTGGCCAACGGCACCAATGGCGTCGCCAGTGCCGTGCAATCGTTGCAGGCCGGCGAGAGCCATAACGAAGTGTTCACCATCCAGGTCAGCGATGGCCTCGGCGGCGTCGACACCCAGCAAGTGACCGTCACCGTCACCGGCAGCAATGACGCGCCAGTGCTCAGCTTCGCGTCGGGCAACGATGCCGGCAACGTGCAGGAGGACACCACCCTCAGCGTCAGTGGCCAATTCAGCTCGACCGACATCGATCACAATGCCACCGCCACCTGGAGCATTGCCGGGTCCAATACCGGCACTTATGGCTCGATCGCCGTCGACAGCAGCGGCCAATGGACGTACACCCTGGCCAACGGCACCGATGGCGTTGCCAGTGCCGTGCAATCGCTGCAGGCCGGCGAGAGTCACAACGAAGTGTTCACCATCCAGGTCAGCGATGGCCTCGGCGGCGTCGACACCCAGCAGGTGACCGTCACCGTCACCGGCAGCAATGACGCGCCCGTACTCAGTTTCGCCAGCGGCAACGATGTCGGCACCGTGCAGGAAGACAGCACGCTCAGCGTCAGCGGCCAGTTCAGCTCAAGCGACATTGATCACAATGCCACCGCCACCTGGAGCATCGCCGGGTCCAATACCGGCACTTATGGCTCGATCGCCGTCGACAGCAGCGGTCAGTGGACCTACACCCTGGCCAACGGCACCGATGGCGTCGCCAGTGCCGTGCAGTCACTGAAGGCCGGCGAGACTCATAACGAAGTGTTCACCATCCAGGTCAGCGATGGCCTCGGCGGCGTCGACACCCAGCAGGTGACCGTCACCGTCACCGGCAGCAACGACGCACCCGTACTCAGCTTCGCGAGCGGCAACGATGCCGGCGCCGTGAAGGAAGACACCACCCTCAGCGTCAGTGGCCAGTTCAGCTCGGCCGACATCGATCATGCGGCCACCGCCACCTGGAGCATTGCCGGGTCCAATACCGGCACTTATGGCTCGATCGCCGTGGACGGCAGCGGTCAGTGGACTTACACCTTGGCCAACGGCACCAATGGCGTCGCCAGTGCCGTGCAATCGTTGCAGGCCGGCGAGAGTCACAACGAAGTGTTCAGCGTGCAGGTCAGCGATGGCCTCGGTGGCGTCGACACCCAGCAGGTGACCGTCACCGTCACCGGCAGCAACGACGCACCCGTACTCAGCTTCGCGAGCGGCAACGATGCCGGCGCCGTGAAGGAAGACACCACCCTCAGCGTCAGTGGCCAGTTCAGCTCGGCCGACATCGATCATGCGGCCACCGCCACCTGGAGCATTGCCGGGTCCAATACCGGCACTTATGGCTCGATCGCCGTCGACGGCAGCGGTCAGTGGACTTACACCCTGGCCAACGGCACCGATGGCGTTGCCAGTGCGGTGCAGTCACTGAAGGCC
Source organism: Pseudomonas sp. Pseusp18 (assembly GCF_059506005.1). NCBI lineage: Bacteria > Pseudomonadati > Pseudomonadota > Gammaproteobacteria > Pseudomonadales > Pseudomonadaceae > Pseudomonas > Pseudomonas sp. Pseusp18. The sequence goes on along the minus strand of NZ_CP169240.1, from coordinate 1,421,882 downwards.
GGCGAGACTCATAACGAAGTATTCACCATCCAGGTCAGCGATGGCCTGGGCGGCGTCGACACCCAGCAGGTGACTGTCACCGTCACCGGCAGCAACGACGCCCCCGTGCTCAGCTTCGCGTCGGGCAACGATGCCGGTGCGGTGCAGGAAGACAGCACCCTCAGCGTCAGTGGCCAGTTCAGCTCGGCCGACATCGATCATGCGGCCACCGCCACCTGGAGCATTGCCGGGTCCAATACCGGCACTTATGGCTCGATCGCCGTCGACGGCAGCGGCCAATGGACTTACACCCTGGCCAACGGCACCGATGGCGTCGCCAGTGCCGTGCAATCGTTGCAGGCCGGCGAGAGCCATAACGAAGTGTTCAGCGTGCAGGTCAGCGATGGCCTCGGCGGCGTCGCCACCCAGCAGGTGACCGTCACTGTCACCGGCAGCAATGATGCACCCGTACTCAGTTTCGCCAGCGGCAACGAGCTTGGCGCGGTGCAGGAAGACACCAGCCTCAGCGTCAGTGGCCAATTCAGCTCAAGCGACATCGACCACGATGCCACCGCCACTTGGTCGATCAATGGCTCGGCCACCGGAACCTACGGCTCAATCGCCGTGGACAGCACGGGCCAATGGACTTACACCCTGGCCAACGGCACCAATGGCGTCGCCAGTGCCGTGCAATCGTTGCAGGCCGGCGAGACTCATAACGAAGTGTTCAGCGTCCAGGTCAGCGATGGCCTCGGCGGTGTCGACACCCAGCAGGTGACTGTCACCGTCACCGGCAGCAACGACGCCGCCGTGCTGTCCTCGGCCAATGTCACACTGACCGAAACCAATGCTCCGCTAACTACGGGTGGTAGCCTGACCGTCAGTGATATCGACAGCCCGGAAAGCTTCCACACGCAAACCAACACCGCTGGCAGCTACGGCCAGTTCTCCATCGCCACCGACGGAGCCTGGACCTACGTCGCCAATTCCGCGCACAACGAGTTCGCTGCCGGCACCACCTACACCGACACCTTCGCGGTGAGCAGTGCCGACGGCACCCTCACTTCGGTCACCGTGCACATCCTCGGTACCAACGATGCGGCCGTGCTGTCCGCTGGCACCGCCAACCTCACCGAGACCAATGCCGCCGTCGACATCTCCACCGCCGGCACCCTGACCATCAGCGACGTCGACAGTGCCGCAACCTTCGTCGCGCAAACCAACACCGCCGGCAGCTACGGCCAGTTCTCCATCGGCACCGGCGGTGCCTGGACCTACGTCGCCAATTCCGCGCACAACGAGTTCGCCGCCGGCACCACCTACACCGACACCTTCGCGGTGAGCAGTGCCGACGGCACCCTCACTTCGGTCACCGTGCACATCCTCGGTACCAACGATGCGGCCGTGCTGTCCGCTGGCACCGCCAACCTCACCGAGACCAATGCCGCCGTCGACATCTCCACCACCGGCACCCTGACCATCAGCGACGTCGACAGTGCCGCAACCTTCGTCGCACAAACCAACACCGCCGGCAGCTACGGCCAGTTCTCCATCGGCACCGGCGGTGCCTGGACCTACGTCGCCAATTCCGCGCACAACGAGTTCGCTGCCGGCACCACCTACACCGACACCTTCGCGGTGAGCAGTGCCGATGGCACCCTCACCTCAGTCACCGTTCATATCGCCGGCAGCAACGACTCACCGACAATCACCTCAAACGGTGGTGGTGCGACGGCTTCGATCAATGTGGTAGAGAACACCACGGCGGTCACAACGGTAACGGCGACTGATGTTGATCTGCCGGCACAAACGCTGACCTACAGCATCGTCGGCGGAGCGGATGCCGCGAAGTTCTCGATCGCTTCAGGCACAGGCGCGCTGAGCTTTATCTCTGCACCCAACTTTGAAGCACCGACTGATTCGGGAACGAACAACGTCTATGACGTGATTGTGCGGGCATCGGACGGCACGCTGTTCGACGACCAGGCGATCGCGGTAACCGTGACAGGCGTCAACGACAACTCCCCGGTGATCACCTCCAACGGCGGTGGTGCGACCGCTTCGGTCAACGTGGCGGAGAACACCACGGCGGTCACGACAGTGGCAGCGACCGATGCAGACCTGCCGGCACAAACGCTGACCTACAGCATCGTCGGCGGAGCGGATGCCGCGAAGTTCTCGATCGCTTCAGGCACAGGCGCGCTGAGCTTTATCTCTGCACCCAACTTTGAAGCACCGACTGATTCGGGAACGAACAACGTCTATGACGTGATTGTGCGGGCATCGGACGGCACGCTGTTCGACGACCAGGCGATCGCGGTAACCGTGACAGGCGTCAACGACAACTCCCCGGTGATCACCTCCAACGGCGGTGGTGCGACCGCTTCGGTCAACGTGGCGGAGAACACCACGGCGGTCACGACAGTGGCAGCGACCGATGCAGACCTGCCGGCACAAACGCTGACCTACAGCATCGTCGGCGGAGTGGATGCCGCGAAGTTCTCGATCGCTTCAGGCACAGGCGCGCTGAGCTTTATCTCTGCACCCAACTTTGAAGCACCGACTGATTCGGGAACGAACAACGTCTATGACGTGATTGTGCGGGCATCGGACGGCACGCTGTTCGACGACCAGGCGATCGCGGTAACCGTGACAGGCGTCAACGACAACTCCCCGGTGATCACCTCCAACGGCGGTGGTGCGACGGCTTCGGTCAGCGTGGCGGAGAACACCACGGCGGTCACGACAGTGGCAGCGACCGATGCAGACCTGCCGGCACAAACGCTGACCTACAGCATCGTCGGCGGAGCGGATGCCGCGAAGTTCTCGATCGCTTCAGGCACAGGCGCGCTGAGCTTCATCTCTGCACCCAACTTTGAAGCACCGACTGACTCGGGAACGAACAACGTCTATGACGTGATTGTGCGGGCATCGGACGGCACGCTGTTCGACGACCAGGCGATCGCGGTAACCGTGACGGGCGTCAACGACAATAGCCCGATTATCACCTCCAACGGTGGTGGTGCGACCGCTTCGGTCAGCGTGGCGGAGAACACCACGGCGGTCACGACAGTGGTGGCGACCGATGCCGATCTACCAGCGCAGACGCTGAGCTACTCGATCCTGAATACGGCCGGGACAGACTTCAGCAAATTCTCGATCAGTTCGAGCGGGGTGCTGACGTTCAATTCGGCGCCCGACTACGAGAATCCCCAGGATGTCGGTGGGACCGCCGGCGACAATGCCTATGTTGTGGACGTTCAGGTGGCCGACGGCAATGGCGGAGTCGACACGCAGACCATTACGGTAAACGTGCAGAACGTCGTTGAGACGCCAGTTGATACCGTGCCGCCGACGGTGGCAGTGACGGGGACGGCCTTAGGGAGTTCGGTCGGTTCAACGTCGACGGTCACATTCCAGTTCAGTGAGACGGTGAGCGGTTTCAGCCTTGCTGACGTCTCGGTGACGACCACGAGTGGAACGCCCCGCGGAACCTTCAGTAACTTTACCCAGGTTGACGGCGATACCTTCACAGCGACGCTGACCAGAACGCAGGGCGGTAGCATAAAAGTCGACGTTGCCGCGAACAGCTACACCGACCTGGCGGGTAATCCTGGTGCTGCCGGGAGCAGTGCAAACCTTCCGGCAGGCGTTGCCGGCGAACCCATCAACCTAGCCCTCTACGCTCCATTGGCAGATATTAGCGGCCCGGTGACGGTGGCCATCAGCGGTGTTCCTTCGGGATGGGTGTTCAATGCAGGAACCGACAATGGCGACGGCACCTGGACCGTACAGACCAGCGATCCCGGCGCATTAACCGTGACACCCCCAAGCGACTTCGTGGGAGCGTTGGTGCTTGATGTCAACATGAGCTGGAGCAACAGCGACGGCAGCACCGCAAGTGCCTACGTGTTCAACAACGTCGAAGTCTACGCCCCGGGTGCGCCGATCTTCGCCTTGTCCGCTAACGACAACCTGACCGGCTCGTCCGGTGCCGACACCTTCGTCTTCGCCCAACCGATCGGCAACAACCAGATCTTCAATTTCGATGCCGCGGCGGACAAGATCGACTTGGTCGGCTTCACGGGCATCAACGGCTTTGCAGACTTGAGTATCACTAACGACGCCAACGGCAATGCACTGGTCAGCATAAGCTCCGGCCAAACGGTCACTCTCAAAGGTGTCGATGCAGCGGACTTGAGCGAAGCGAACTTCCAGTTCGATGTCGACCCGCTTACCAACAACGCCGGTACCCTCACCATTGCCGACGGCGCGATCATGCCGTTCGGTGGCAGTATCCATAACAGCGGCACCATCGAGCTCGGCTCCGCCGGCAGCGCAACCAGCCTTGAGGTTCTGTTCCGTGGCGCGACCTTGACCGGTGGCGGCCAGGTGCTGCTATCCGACAACGCGCAAAACGTGATTTTCGGCGGCAGCGCCGACACCGTACTGAACAACGTCGACAACCGCATTTCCGGCGCCGGCCAGTTGGGTGCCGGGCAGATGGTGCTGATCAATTCGGGGCTGATCATGGCCAGCGGGCTGAACAGCCTGGTGCTCGACACCGGCACCCACACCATCACCAACAGCGGGGTGCTGGAGTCCACGGGCCCAGGCGGCATGACGGTGGCCAGCACGGTCGAAAACACCGGCCACCTGTGGGCCAATGGTGGTGACCTGCGCCTGCTGGCCGACGTGACCGGCGATGGCAGCGCGACCATCGACGGTAACGCGACCCTGACCTTCTCCGGTGCTGCACACGGGTCCGTCGCCTTCCACGGCGAAGGCGCGGGTACGCTGGTGATCGCACAGGCCGAAACAGCGGGCTCGCTGGCCGGCATCCTCGGCCTTGAGAGCAATGACATGCTGACGTTCGGCAATCTCACTTTCGGCGCCAACACCCAACTCAGCTACAACACCAACGCCTCTGGCGCCGGCGGCCTGCTGACAGTGGACGACGGCGTGCATCGGGCCGAGGTGAACCTGCTGGGGCATTACTCGGCGGAAGACTTCCAGGTCACCGACGGCGGCGCGGCCGGCACTCAAGTCAGTTACCACGGAGAATCCAGCGGCACGCTGGTGGGCACCATGCTCGCAGACACGATCAGTGGCGGCGACGGCAACGACATCATCGTGGGCCGTGGCGGTGCAGACACGCTCAGCGGTGGCGCGGGAGCCGACGTGTTTGCCTACTTCAACGTGAATGAAGGCGGCGACCATATCCTCGACTACAACTACGCCGAAGGGGACAAAATCGACCTCTCCGCACTGCTCAAGGCGAACTTTGTCGCCGGCACCAGCCAGGTGTCGGACTTTGTCCAAGTGGTGCAGACCGGCAACGACATCACCGTGAAGGTGGACCCTGATGGCGCAAGCAATGGCAAGAATTTCGTCGATGTGGCGGTGCTTGACCACACTGGTACGCCTGGACCCGATCTGGTGCGCACCTGGTTCGGGGATTCCGAGCATACGCTGACGGCTTGATCGTGGGCTGGGGTTGAGCAGTTGATGAGAATGGAGACCAGGGAAGGTCGAATATGAATTGCACGATACCAACGTGAAATCCAAGCATGACGCGCCCAGAGGGGGGTGTATGTTCCGATGGATGAGGGAACTTTGGGTGGGATCGGATCTGGTCGAGTTTGAGAGCTCGTTCGGACTGGCGGAATCTGTTGAGCGCCTGAAAGCAGCGACACGGCGCTGGTCTATGTTTGCCTTTTCGCGAGAAGCGGCCGTGGGAACGGTGACGGAGTCTCGCGTTTCGCTTCAACGTGTCATCCCGATGGTACGCAACTCATTCAAGCCACTTTTCGTCGGCCGATTCCAGGTGCGCCAAAACCAGGTCGTGCTAACCGGGCGTTTTGCGCTGCACTGGTCCGTTAAGCTCTTCATGGGCTTCTGGTTCGGGTTTTGTGCGTTCCATACAGCATTGGCATTATTTGCCGCCGTGCCTGCGCCCCACACCACACTCTTGCCGCTGGGGGGGCTTGCAATGATTGCCTGTGGGATTGGCGTGGTGCGGATCTGTATGTGGTTTTCCCGCAACGATCAGGCATGGCTGTCTGACGTCATTCGCACGGCGCTGAGTAATCAGGTCGCGATTGCATCAAAAGGTTTGCCGCCCGATGAGCTTCGGAGCTCCCCAAAGCGGCCACCCACTGTCATCGTGATTGTCACAGCGGTGCTCGCCTTCCAAGGGCTCATGTTCTGCGTTTCTGCCATAACGGATATCCAGCCTTCCCTTGGCGATCCAAGTGGTTCGGTCTTTACACACTATGCAGACGTCAGACTTCGCTATCTTTCCGTAATCTATGGCGCCGTTATGCTCCCGCTGGCTTTCGACGTTTACCGACAGCGCATGTTTGCGTGGCGAATGGGGTTCCTGGCGCTTTTTGGAGGGGCAGCCCTCCAGGCGCTTGGCTTGCTTGCCCGAGAGGATCTTGGCAATGCGCGTCAAACCATAATCTTCTGCGTCGCCTCCCTGGTGATCACCATCGTCTGGGGGTGTTGGTGGTACGCGCAGCGCGTCCATTTTCACGATTGATCGGGAGAGTCGATAGACCGCCTCTCACGCCCTCCTGTGGAGGACTGGCAGCTAAGCTTGATATGACACGACAGTTATGAAAAAGCCCCGCCAGATAACAATCTGAGCAGGGCTTTTCTTTGCTTAAAGCATACCTGTTGCACCCACCTAGCACCCATGAGGGTTAAGCAGAGAAACGAAGAAACGCTGTAGGCCTTGAATTATATGGTGTCCCAGGGCAGGTTCGAACTGCCAACCTTCCCCTTAGGAGGGGGATGCTCTATCCAATTGAGCTACTGAGACACAAGTCGCGTGCAAGAAATGCGCGGCGATGGACGGCGTGCATGTTAACGGGCAGGCCCGCTTTTGTCATGTCGTCCGTAGGGCTTTTTAAGTGTAGGCAGACGCCCCGCGGTAGCGTGGCTTTGTTTACCGTGCAAATTGCATCACCGCAAAATGCCATCATTGCAAAATGCAATGCCGGCCTTTGGTGAAAATATCTTAAATCGTTGTTTTTAAAGAATTTAATAGCCGTTAAACTTTTGGCATGCGGGCTGCTTCGACTGTTCTCAAAGAACAAAGGAGATCAGCCCCATGAACAGCGCTCTTTTAGTCGCGAATGCAGTCGCCCTGGCGGTTCTGTTGGGTTTTCAGTTCTTCCCCGAAAACGACGCTGCGATGGTTGCCCAACGCACGCCCCATTACCTGCAGCTGCAAAAAGCGCCTCAATGGGCAGTCACGAGCGATCAACGCAGTTTTGTCAGCCAAGAGGTGAGCCAGGAGAGTCTTCAACCGCGCACGCAGTCTTTTGAACGCTTGGTATTTTGAACCACCTCATCAGGAGCACAGCATGTCCAAATCAGCCGCAGGGTTTCTCATCCTCGCTCTACTGAGTGGCATCCTTCATCTGTCATTAGTCCAGGACACGATCGTCACCCTGCCCCTGATTGCCTGCGGCGTGTTCAGTGCGCTGTTCGTGCTGGCGCTGATCGCCGGGCGCAAGATCAAGTTCGATCCGGTTCTGCGTTGACGCTCAGCAACTCCAGAAGACTGGCAACGGTGACCGTAAGGTCGCCGGAGTTATCGAGTCGACGGATCTGCGTATCACCGATTGTATCGTCAGCCGTGAACAGCGCATTGCGGCGCAGTCTCGCTTCAATTTCTGCCGGGCTTTCACGCCCCCGCCGTAGCAGGCGCTCTCGCAGAACTTCATCCTTGACCGTCAACAGCACCGGTAACAGCGTGGGATAGCGCTGTTGCGCTTCTGTCAGGTGGCCGCGCGAAGCATTGATCAGCACATCGCGTCCTTCCTTGAGCCACTGGTCTATCCGCACAGGAATACCGTAATCGAGCCCATTGGCCTGCCACGAAAGCGCGAAATCCCCATTGTTTCTGCGTCGCTCGAACTCTTCGCGGGACACCTCAATGGCGTCTTCGCCGACGGACTCAGCCGAGCGCGTAATAACCCGCCGCACGACTTCACAATTGCGTACCCGCAACGGCCCGCGAGCGGCTTCAATGAGGCTGTCCTTGCCGGATCCCGAAGGCCCCATTAAATAAATCAGCCTGCCATCCATCCTGAAATCACCCCATACCGTCCGTCTGCCCTAGTAAATCGGCCATTTGCCACTATCCTGTTAAGGTAAGGAACAAGGATCGAATCCGCATAGCATGCACCTTCAGGCGTCTTCGGGCATCACCTGTCGGGCAAGAGGACGCGGTCAGCGATACGGACTCATGGAATGTTTTCAAACCAGTCCGCATTTCTGATAATAGGTGCTGGCATTAAGCCTTTACCCGGATCAATATTTGTCACAGAATTGACGCCAATGATCTGGCTAATTTGAGGCATGATGCGCGCCTCTATCAATTCAGGTTGAACATTTGGTCGGAGTGCTTGTCCTATCTGACATCCTGCGGCCTATCCCGAGAACCGCTCCCCTGAACTAACCGGTTAAATATATGCGCCCATTGAAACAGGCAATTTATTCCAGCCGTACGGCTGACAAGTTCGTCGTACGTCTGCCAGACGGAATGCGTGAACGCATTGCCGAGGTGGCTCGCAATCATCATCGCAGCATGAATTCTGAAATCATCGCGCGCCTTGAGCAGAGTCTTATTCAGGAAGGCGCGTTGGGCGAAGAATTGAGCATGCGCCTGGACAGCCCCGAGCTGTCATTGCACGAACGCGAACTGCTGCAACGCTTCCGCCAACTCTCCCACCGCCAGCAAAACGCTCTGGTTTCGCTGATCGCCCATGACGCCGAAATGGCTGCAGACGCTTCCTGATTCATCCCGAAAGCTCAAGCCAGCGTAATTGCTGGCTTTTTTTTTGCCTGAAATTCGGCCCCAAAAAAACCCGCCGATTGGGCGGGTTCTTTTGAGGCAGAACGTCAGAGCAGGAAAATCGTCGCCAGCCCAAGGAAGATGAAAAAGCCACCACTGTCGGTCATGGCAGTGATCATCACACTCGCGCCCATTGCCGGGTCGCGCCCAAGCCGCGCCAGGGTCATCGGAATCAACACACCCATCAATGCCGCAAGCAACAGGTTAAGCGTCATGGCGGCGGTCATCACCACGCCCAGGGACCAACTGCCATAAAGCAGGTAGGACACCACACCAATCACCCCACCCCAGACCACGCCATTGATCAAGGCGACCGCCAACTCCTTGCGCATCAACCTCGACGTATTGCCGGTACTGACCTGGTCCAGCGCCATTGCCCGAACGATCATGGTGATCGTCTGATTACCCGAGTTGCCGCCGATACCCGCCACGATCGGCATCAATGCCGCGAGCGCTACCAGCTTCTCGATAGAGCCCTCGAACAGGCCGATCACCCGTGATGCAACGAACGCGGTGATCAGGTTTATCGCCAGCCAGGCCCAACGGTTGCGCAGGGACTTCCAGACTGACGCAAAAATATCTTCTTCTTCGCGCAGACCCGCCATGTTGAGAACTTCGTTTTCGCTCTCTTCACGAATCAGGTCGACCATTTCATCGATGGTCAGACGACCGATCAGCTTGCCGTTCTTGTCGACCACCGGGGCCGAGATCAAGTCGTAACGCTCGAACGCCTGAGCGGCCTCGTAGGCGTCTTCGTCCGGATGAAAACTCACCGGATCGCTGGCCATCACTTCCGAGACCTGTTTATCCGGGTCGTTGACCAAAAGGCGCTTGATCGGCAACACGCCCTTGAGCACGCCGTCGTAATCAACCACGAACAGTTTGTCGGTATGGCTTGGCAACTCTTTGAGACGACGCAGGTAACGCAACACCACTTCAAGACTGACATCCTCACGGATGGTCACCATCTCGAAGTCCATCAGCGCACCGACCTGCTCCTCGTCATAGGACAACGCGGAGCGGACGCGCTCACGCTGTTGAGCATCGAGGGTTTCCATCAGCTCGTGGACGACGTCTCGCGGCAGCTCGGAGGCCAGGTCAGCAAGTTCGTCGGCATCCATGTCCTTGGCCGCCGCCAGGAGCTCGTGATCGTCCATGTCGGCGATCAGGGTTTCACGAACCGAATCGGATACTTCGAGAAGAATGTCGCCGTCGCGGTCGGCCTTGACCAATTGCCAGACGGTCAGACGATCGTCCAGTGGCAAGGCTTCAAGGATGTAGGCAACGTCGGCGGAGTGCAGATCATCGAGTTTGCGTTGCAACTCGACGAGGTTTTGCCGGTGAACCAGGTTCTCGACCCGATCGTGATGCGGACCTTCCTGGCGATGAGTCAGGTCTTCGACCACCCGCTGGCGCTGCAGCAGCTCAACGACTTGAGCAAGGCGGTCCTGCAAGCTTTCCTGCGTTTTCTTTACTTCAACTTCAGACATAGGCGAACTCCACTCCCAGCAGCGGGGCACGCCGGAAGGATCAATCAGTCAATTCATGATTGTAAAAACGGGGTACTGAGTAACTACTGGGTAAGTCCATGGAGGTATTCCACAAGCCCCGGCGGGGCTGACAGGCGCAATGATAACACCGCCTGACGGTTTTAAACGTGAAAAAATCGCGGCTGAAACAAGCGCTTGCGAGACAAACCTGAGCACTGTCCTGATCCATGGAACTGCGACGACTCATCCTGAAAAGAAAACACACCGCCGTCGAAAAATGTAACGGCTACCCTTGATAAGGACCGTCAAGGAGGACGTCGAATGCCATGGAATGCTGATTATTTTTTGCTTGCCGCCCTGCTCTGCCTGCCGCCCTGGGCGTTTGCTACGACCATCCACCGGTGTGAAGCCCCTGACGGACGCATCACCTTCACGACCTTGAGCTGTACGACCGGAGAAAGCCTTTCACTTCAGGAAGTGCGCACGTTTTTGCCCGGCAGCACCACAGCCCTGATGCCAGAAGCCAAGGCTCGCGAAACATCAAGTATGAAAAACCCAAGGAGAGAGCCGACGGTCGTTGGTCAGTCCGAGGACAAATGTGGAAATCAGCTCAGCGCGAAGGAACGCCGCATCGCGATCATCAATCAGAGAGTGGTTGCCGGCATGAGTCAGCAGGACGTCGAAAGCGCTCTCGGCAAGCCAGACAAAATCAGCACTCGCAATTCAGCCACGAGCTACCGCTACGACAACAAGCGAGGGCGCAGTGCTCACATCGAGTTCGATGAGAAAGGATGTACCAAAGGAAAAGCCAAATCGCAGACGGCAAAAAGCCCGCGTTAAACGCGGGCTTTTTGGTGTTTGGTGCACTCGACAGGATTCGAACCTGTGACCGCTCGGTTCGTAGCCGAGTACTCTATCCAGCTGAGCTACGAGTGCATTTGTGTTTTTATACCAGATCACAACTGGTTGAAGCCAAGTTACTCACATTGCTGCAAACAACTCTTAAATGGTGCACTCGACAGGATTCGAACCTGTGACCGCTCGGTTCGTAGCCGAGTACTCTATCCAGCTGAGCTACGAGTGCATTTGTTGCCGCGCATTATAGGCCGTTAAATCTTTTTGTAAAGCACTTTTTCTAGTAATTTCAACAACTTACCGAAGAAGCCAGATTACAACGTACTAAACAAATAATGGCGGAGAACGGGGGATTCGAACCCCCGACACCCTTTTGAGGTGTACTCCCTTAGCAGGGGAGCGCCTTCGGCCACTCGGCCAGCTCTCCGCAACACGGGGCGTATATTAACCAGCTTTATCCCCGTTTGCAAACATAAAAAACGATAAAAATTAATGGCTTGGTTCTTCGTCCTTCTCTTTCTTGATACGCAGGTAAATTTCCTCACGGTGCACAGCCACCTCTTTCGGGGCGTTGACACCAATACGCACTTGATTTCCTTTAACGCCGAGCACGGTCACGGTGATTTCGCCATCACCAATAATCAGGCTTTCTGCGCACCGACGAGTCAGAATCAGCATACCTTTCTCCTCACGCATTTCATTTCAGGGACAACAGTCTGCAAAAAAAAGGCATTCGACCTACAACCGAAAAGGTCGCAGCCCTACATGCCTGAGTATTGACTAGCGCGAGCAAAAGAACAGTTTTGGTACGCACCATTCAAAAAAACGAAGGGCGCGGTCAGACCGCGCCCTTCGGGGGGAACGCATTACTCGCCCTGTCGGGCCGGCGCGTCCAGTTCGAAAGCTGTGTGCAGGGCGCGCACAGCCAGTTCCAGGTACTTCTCTTCGATCACCACGGACACCTTGATTTCCGAAGTCGAGATCATCTGGATGTTGATGCTTTCTTTCGCCAGCGATTCGAACATGCGGCTGGCCACGCCTGCGTGGGAGCGCATGCCGACGCCAACGATCGATACCTTGGCAATCTTGGTGTCGCCAACGACTTCACGGGCACCGATCTCGCGAGCGGTGTTTTCCAGCACCGATTGCGCCGCCTGGTAGTCGTTGCGGTGCACGGTGAAGGTGAAGTCGGTGGTGTTATCGTGCGCAACGTTCTGCACGATCATGTCGACTTCGATGTTCGCGGCACTGATCGGGCCGAGAATCTTGAACGCCACGCCCGGGGTGTCTGGCACGCCACGGATGGTCAGCTTGGCTTCATCGCGGTTGAAAGCGATGCCGGAAATGATCGGCTGTTCCATGGTTTCCTCTTCATCAATAGTAATGAGGGTGCCCGGACCCTCCTTGAAGCTGTGCAGTACGCGCAGCGGAACGTTGTACTTGCCGGCGAACTCGACCGCACGGATCTGCAACACCTTGGAACCGAGGCTGGCCATTTCCAGCATCTCTTCGAAGGTGATCTTGTCCAGACGCTGAGCCACGGACACCACACGCGGGTCGGTGGTGTAGACGCCGTCGACGTCGGTGTAGATCTGGCATTCGTCAGCCTTCAGGGCTGCCGCCAGTGCCACGCCAGTGGTGTCGGAACCGCCACGACCGAGCGTGGTGATATTGCCGTGCTCGTCGACGCCCTGGAAACCGGCGACAACCACCACACGACCGGCCTTCAGGTCACCGCGAATCTTCTGGTCATCAATCTGCAAAATACGCGCTTTATTGTGCGCGCTATCCGTCAGAATCCGTACCTGGTTGCCGGTGTACGACACCGCTGGCACGCCGCGCTTGATCAGCGCCATGGCCAACAGTGCAATCGTCACCTGCTCACCGGTGGAAACGATCACATCCAGTTCGCGCGGAACCGGTTGGCCGTCGCCACTGATTTGCTTGGCCAGATCGATCAGACGGTTGGTTTCGCCGCTCATTGCAGACAGCACAACCACCAGGTCATCGCCCGCATCGCGGAATTTCTTAACCTTGTCGGCGACCTGCTCGATTCTCTCGACAGTGCCGACTGAGGTGCCTCCAAATTTCTGTACGATCAAAGCCATTTCAAAGCCGCCTCTGCCCATGAAGGGCGCCCAATAATCACTCAAACAGCGTTCTGGCCCGCCACTAGACCGCGGGCCAGGCACACTGCCTTATAAACCCTGCTCTACAAATGGAACAGTCAGGGCCAATGCAGTATCCAGTGCGCCAGCGTCAGTACCACCGCCCTGCGCCATGTCTGGACGACCGCCGCCCTTCCCGCCCACTGCCGCAGCAGCCTGCTTCATCAAATCACCGGCTTTGAGTTGGCCAGTCAGGTCTTTGGTCACGCCTGCAACCAGAACGACCTTTTCCTCATGGACACTGCCGAGCAGGATCACTGCGCGGCCGAGTTTGTTTTTCAGTTGATCGACCAGCGCCAGCAGCGCCTTGCCGTCCTGACCGTCCAGACGCACGGCCAGCACTTTCACGCCTTTGACGTCCAGGGCAGAGGCCGACAGATCGTCGCCCGCCGCGCTGGCCGCCTTGGCCTGCAACTGCTCGAGTTGCTTCTCCAGCAGACGGTTGCGCTCCAGCACAGCCGACAGCTTGTCGATCAGGTTATCGCGGCTGCCCTTGACCAGGTTGGCCGCTTCCTTGAGTTGTTCTTCAGCTGCGTTCAAGTAAGCCAGCGCTGCTGCGCCGGTCACTGCCTCAATACGACGCACACCAGAGGCAACACCGCCTTCGCTGATGATTTTCAGCAAACCGATGTCGCCGGTACGGGTGGCGTGAATACCGCCGCACAGCTCGACGGAGAAATCGCCCATGCTCAGCACGCGTACGCTGTCGCCGTACTTCTCGCCGAACAGCGCCATGGCGCCTTTCTGCTTGGCGGTTTCGATGTCGGTTTCTTCGGTTTCAACCTCGGAGTTCTTGCGAATCTCGGCGTTGACGATGTCTTCCAGCGCCTTCAACTGCTCAGGCTTGATTGCTTCGAAGTGGCTGAAGTCAAAGCGTAGGCGCTGACTGTCGACCAACGAACCTTTCTGCTGAACGTGCTCGCCCAGTACCTGGCGCAATGCGGCGTGCAGCAGGTGAGTCGCCGAGTGGTTCAGCGACGTCGCATGGCGCACTTCGGCATCGACATGAGTCTCCACCGGAGCACCTACGATCAGGCTGCCCGAATCCAGCACACCGTGGTGCAGGAACGCACCGCCGGTCTTGGTGGTGTCGCGCACGTCGAAACGCGCAGCGCCAGCCTGGAGGAAGCCGCAATCACCAATCTGACCACCGGATTCGGCATAGAACGGCGTTTGATCGAGAACGACCACGCCCTCTTCGCCTTCGCTCAGTACGTCAACCGATTGCCCTTCTTTATAGAGAGCAACGATTTTGGCGGAACCGCTGTGAGCGGTGTAACCGGTGAACTCGGTGGCCACATCAACCTTGACCAGGCTGTTGTAGTCCATGCCGAAGGAGCTGGCGGAGCGGGCACGCACGCGCTGGGCTTCCATTTCGCGCTCGAAGCCTGCTTCGTCGATGGTCAGGCTGCGCTCACGGGCGATGTCGCCGGTCAGGTCCATCGGGAAACCGTAGGTGTCGTAAAGCTTGAACACCACGTCGCCCGGCACCACATCGCCTTTGAGTTCAGCCAGATCCTGCTCGAGGATTTTCAGGCCCTGCTCCAGGGTCTTGGCGAATTGCTCTTCTTCGGCCTTCAGCACGCGCTCGATGTGCGCCTGCTGGGATTTCAGTTCTGGGAACGCTTCGCCCATCTCGGCGACCAGGGCCGCAACGATCTGGTAGAAGAAGCTGCCCTTGGCGCCCAGTTTGTTGCCGTGACGGCAAGCGCGACGAATGATCCGGCGCAACACATAACCGCGGCCTTCGTTGGACGGCAGCACGCCATCGGCAATCAGGAAGCCGCAGGAACGGATGTGGTCAGCCACGACTTTCAGGGAAGCCTGATTGTCGTTGGTGCAACCGATGGCCTTGGCCGATGCGCTCAGCAGGCTCTGGAACAGGTCGATTTCATAGTTCGAGTGAACGTGCTGCAGCACGGCACTGATCCGCTCAAGACCCATGCCGGTATCCACCGACGGGGCTGGCAACGGGTGCAACACGCCATCGGCGGTGCGGTTGAACTGCATGAACACGTTGTTCCAGATTTCGATGTAACGGTCGCCGTCTTCTTCCGGCGAGCCCGGTGGGCCACCCCAGATGTCGGCGCCGTGATCGTAGAAAATCTCGGTGCAAGGACCGCACGGGCCGGTATCGCCCATGGTCCAGAAGTTGTCGGAAGCGTACGGCGCGCCCTTGTTGTCGCCGATGCGAACCATGCGCTCGGCCGGTACACCGACTTCTTTGGTCCAGATGTCGTAGGCCTCGTCATCGCTGGCGTAGACGGTCACCCAGAGCTTTTCTTTCGGCAGGTTCAGCCATTTGTCGGAGGTCAGGAACGTCCAGGCAAAGGTAATGGCGTCACGCTTGAAATAATCACCGAAGCTGAAGTTACCCAGCATTTCGAAGAAGGTGTGGTGACGGGCGGTATAACCGACGTTTTCCAGGTCGTTGTGCTTGCCGCCGGCACGCACGCATTTCTGGCTGCTGACGGCGCGGGTGTACGCGCGCTTTTCCTGGCCCAGGAAGCAGTCCTTGAACTGGTTCATCCCCGCGTTAGTGAACAGCAGGGTTGGGTCGTTGCCCGGAATCAAAGAGCTGGAGGCTACACGGGTGTGGCCTTGCTCTTCGAAGAAGCGAAGGAAGGCTTCACGGATTTCTGCGCTTTTCATTAGGTTCTTCCACGGAGGCTGCGGCCAAAGGCCTGTGCGAAACGTCAACAGACGAAGCGACGGCAAAGGGCCGCATTATATCGGCCCTGCGCGCGGGGTACAGCGTGTTTATACGATAGAAACGGTCAATTGGACCGCTAACGCGATCAGATGCGGGAAAACTCGACGAATGTAGCGACGACCTGCTCGATTTGCGCACGGCTGACGTCCATGTGCGTGACCATTCGCAGACGAGCGGCAGCGCTGAGCTTGACCCCGCGTGTCGCGGCGAAGGCCTTGATCGCTTCGGCCTTGTCGCCCATTTTTACGTAAACCATATTGGTCTGCACCGGCTCGACCTCATAACCCGCCGCGCGCAGGCCTTCGGCCAGCAACTGTGCATTGGCATGGTCGTCAGCCAGGCGCTGAACATTATTATCCAGCGCATACAGCCCCGCCGCCGCGAGAATCCCGGCCTGGCGCATGCCGCCGCCGACCATCTTGCGCAAACGCCGAGCCTTGGCGATCAACTCGACCGAGCCGCACAACACCGAACCAATCGGCGCGCCCAGGCCTTTGGACAGACAAACCGAAACAGAATCGAAATGCTGAGTGATCTCCCGGGCATCGACACCCAGCTTGACCGCCGCGTTGTAGAGCCGCGCGCCATCCAGATGCAGCGCCAGGCCATGCTCACGAGTGAAGCGGCGAGCCTGGGCCAGATATTCCAGCGGCAGCACCTTGCCCTGCATGGTGTTTTCCAGTGCCAGCAAACGGGTGCGGGCGAAGTGGAAGTCGTCTGGTTTGATCGCGGCGGCGACTTGCGCCAGGTCCAGCGAACCATCGGCTTGCACTTCCAGCGGCTGCGGCTGGATTGAACCGAGCACCGCCGCGCCACCCCCTTCGTACTTATAGGTGTGGGCCTGCTGACCGACAATGTACTCGTCACCGCGCTCGCAGTGGGCCATCAAGCCCAGCAGGTTGCTCATGGTGCCCGTCGGAACAAACAGCGCCGCGGCAAAACCCAGTCGTGTTGCCAGCTCGGCCTCCAGACGATTGACCGTCGGATCTTCGCCATAAACGTCGTCACCGGTGGCCGCATTGGCCATCGCGTCGAGCATCCCTGCGGTCGGTTGAGTGACGGTGTCGCTGCGAAGATCGATAACGCTCATGAATCTGGCCTCGGTTAACAGGGGAAAAATCCGTTTCGGAAAGGAATTACTGCGGTCATGCCGACATTTAATCAAGCCTTGGACGAGGAAAAGGCGCTTTATGCCTTCGGAAAACCCGATAGCAATCATCAGAAAGCAGCCATGCACGCCCCGTAAATATGTGTTAAAAACGCTTCGCCGCCAAACAATCTGGCGGCAAAAACGTTCTCAGGGCGGGGTGTAACTCCCCACCGGCGGTAATTGCGCGCAATGCGCATAGCCCGCGAGCGCTTGGCGACAGGCACGGCAATAGCTGTGATGGCGACAAGGTCAGCAGACCCGGTGTGATCCCGGGGCCGACGGTCATAGTCCGGATGAAGAGAGAACGGGATTGACATCAGAGGGCCGTCCGCAGCTCGTGCGAGCGTGCGTACCCTTAAATCCCATTCGATTCATAACGCCCTGTTTTTCACACAAACAGGAGTCAGAACATGCAACCCACCGCAATCGATAGCAAAAGCAAAAACCATCAGGGCGAGCGCGTCGCGTTCATCCAGGCCTGCTGGCACAAGGAAATCGTCGATCAAAGCCATAAAGGCTTCGTCGCTGAAATGATTGCCCAGGGTTATCAGGAGTCGGACATCGATTTCTTCGAAGTCGGCGGCGCCTTTGAGATTCCGCTGCACGCCAAGTTGCTGGCCAAGTCCGGTCGTTATGCCGGCATCGTCGCCGCGGGCCTGGTGGTCGATGGCGGTATCTATCGCCACGAATTCGTCGCCCAGTCGGTGATCAGCGGCCTGATGCAGGTTCAGCTGGAAACCGAAGTGCCAGTGTTCTCGGTGGTTTTGACCCCGCACTACTTCCATGCCGGCGAAGAACATCAGAAGTTCTTCTTCGAGCATTTCGTGCATAAAGGTCAGGAAGCGGCGAAGACGTGTGCAGATACGCTGCACAAGACTCGCGCATTGCGCCGCAGCGAGCCTCGCGCGGTAGCTGTCTAAACACCGATAAAACCTGTGGGGGCGAGCTTGTGTGGCGAGGGGGCTTGCCCCCGTTGGGTCGCGAAGCGGCCCCCGGCTTGGGTTCAGACCTATCTGGATTTACGACTGCTTCGCAGCCGAACGGGGGCAAGCCCCCTCGCCACAGAGGCCCGCTCCCACATTTGACGGGTGTTGTGCCTAGACCAGGTTTTCGTCGGTGGTCGGTACGATCAGGATGCCGGCGCGCAGGCCGTTCTTGACCCTGGGGTTCGGGAAGATGATCCGGGCGCCCTGCTCTTCGACGATCCAGCGGGTATTGGCAATATCCTCGGCCAGCACATAACCCACTTTCAATTCCGAAAAGTTTTCGATGTCCGCCGGCAGGTTCAGGCGGAAGTTATCGCTGTGCTTGATGACTTCCCGCGACACGCTGAACAACTGCAAACCATCCAGCCCGTCGTCGGTCATTGGCGGCTCGGTGCCTTCGATAATCTGCTTCAGGCGGGTTTCCAGCAGGCTGACGTTGACCCCTTCGTTCTGCCCGAACGGCCGGGCCTTGCCCAGCTCCAGGGTGAAGGACTCGGCATCGAGCTTGTCGTAGGTGTAGGAACTGAAGACGATGGACGGTTTGTTCTGCAACAGCACCGCCTCCATGCCGGCGGCGCGCAGGCGAGCCAGTTCCAGGCGTGAATGCTGACGACCTTCTTTCCAGGGATACAAAGCGAACTGCTCGATTTTCGAGCCACGGATCGCCGTGTGCAGGTCGTAGTGCAGACGGTTACGGTCCGGCAGGCTGAAGAACGTCGCCGCCAGCCGCTCCAGCTCACAGGCGCGCAAGGCCTCGGAACCGCTGCTTTGTTCGTGACGGCCGTTGAACAGCCGATTGACGTCCTGCTCGATGAAACGCTCACCGCGGCGGATGGCCTCGGGATTGCCGAACAGAAACAGAATACGGGCACGCGGTTTCAAGTCACCGCGGGCAATGTCGTGCAACAGGCGATCGAGCAACTCGATCGGCGCTGTTTCATTGCCATGGATACCGGCCGAAAGCAGCAGATCCAGGCCATTGTCGCGAGCTTCAGGTGGCCGGACTTCCAGCGCACCTTCGCTCAACCAGCGCATCCGTACGCCTTCGACAGTCAGTTGAGTCTTCTCCGCCGGTTCGCGGCCGGCGAGGGTCAGTTCAAGCAGTTTGCCGAGGGCGAGCATAGAGCGGTTTCCTTAGTGGTCGTGATTGCAATCCGGGCCGTGCACGTGGTCCTCATCATCGCCGAGGTCGGCCGGTTCCATCTCCAGTTGCAGACTTACCAGATTAGTCGCCAATGGGCGCAGCAGCAGGTTGGCGTATTCAGCGTCACCCTCTTCGACGTCCACGCCGATCAGCAGCTGGCCACGGCCGTCCTGCTGGATCCACAGCTCTTTGCCTTGCCACATGACCGCGACGCGGGTGCAGGAAGTTTCCAGTTGCGTGCCGTCGGTGTCTTCAAGGATCAGCTGCAGGGTATCGCTCATGTATTTACGCTCTCGTCTGGAGATGTCAATTGATCTGGAATGGATAAACCGCGCCCAGTTTAAGGATTTGCGTCAGTTCATCCAGTGCCGTCCGGCACTCAAGCAACAATTGCGGGTCCGCCAGATCGTTTTCGGTCATGCGGTCGCGGTAGTGCTTTTCGACCCACTCGGTCAATGTGCCGTACAACGGAGCCGTCATGATAACCCCTTGGTTGACGGCCGCCAGTTCGGTTTCGTTGAGGGCGACGCGCAACCGCAGGCAAGCCGGGCCACCGCCGTTCTGCATGCTCTGCTTGAGATCGAAGACTTTCACTTCGCGGATCAGGCCGCCAGAGCTGGTCAGGCCTTGCAGGTACTGCCAGACACGTTCGTTGCCATGGCATTCTTCCGGCACGATCAACAACATGGAGCCGTCAGGACGCGACAGCAGTTGGCTATTGAACAGGTAGGAACGAACGGCGTCTTCCACGGTGACCGCGGAGCGCGGTACGCAGATCGACTGAAATTTCCCACCGACTTTTGCCAGTTTGCCTTGCAGCTCAGCGAGCATCTGGTCGGTGTCGAGGAAGGCGTCCTCGTGATAGAACAGCACCTCGCCGTTGCCCACGGCGATCACGTCGTTATGGAACACGCCCTGATCGATCACCGAAGGGTTCTGCTGGGCGTAGACCACGCCGTCATCGCTCAAGCCGTGCAGGCGAGCGACGGCCTGGGAGGCTTCGAGGGTCTGGCGCGCCGGGTACTTCTGCGGGGACGGATAACGGGTGTCGAACGCGCTACGACCGAACACGAAAAACTCGACGCCGGCTTCACCGTAGTCACGGCAGAAACGGGTGTGGTTGGCCGCGCCTTCGTCACCAAACTGCGCCACGGCCGGCAACGCGGCGTGATGAGCAAAGTGTTTCTGGTCAGCGAACATCGCGCCCAGCACGCGACTGGTGGTCGGGTGCTCGATGCTGCGGTGGTATTTGCAGTTCAGGTTAGCGGCGGTGAAATGCACACGACCGTCGGCGGTGTCGGCACTCGGGCTGACCGTGGCGGCGTTGGCCACCCACATGCTCGACGCCGAGCAACTGGCAACCAGCAGCGGCATCGCGTCTTTGGCGGCTTGCTCGATCACTTGCGCGTCGGTGCCACTGAAACCCAAGCGACGCAGGGCGGCCACGTCAGGGCGTTCCTGTGGTGCGAGCACGCCTTGCTGAAAGCCCATATCCATCAGCGCTTTCATTTTCGCCAGACCTTGCAGCGCCGCTTCCTTCGGGTTCGAGGATTGCTGGCTGTTGCTCTGGGAGGCGACGTTGCCGTAGGACAGGCCACCGTAGTTATGGGTCGGCCCCACTAGACCGTCAAAATTGACTTCAAAGGATTTCATCAGCGAGGCTCCACAAGAATCTGTTGTTATAGGCTGCTACTAGGGTCTGTCTTACGACATGCGCACGCCGGGCGTAAGGGCCGCTGGCAAGGTCAGGCTCGGGGTTTCCAGCGAGGCCACCGGGTACGCGCAGTAATCCGCCGCGTAGTAGGCGCTGGCGCGGTGGTTGCCCGAGGCGCCGACGCCGCCGAATGGCGCGCTGCTCGCCGCACCGGTCAGCTGCTTGTTCCAGTTGACGATACCGGCGCGGCTTTCCAGCCAGAACTGCTGATAACGCGCTTCGGAATCCGACAGCAGGCCAGCCGCCAGGCCATAAGCGGTGTCGTTGGCTTCAGCGATCGCCGCTTCAAAATCAGCGTAGCGGATCACTTGCAGCAGCGGGCCGAACAGCTCTTCGTCTGGGCGATCGGCAACCGCTGTCACGTCCAGAATGCCCGGGGTCAGCAACGCAGCCTGAGCCTGGGGCTGAGTCATTTCCAGCAGCGCCACGGCGCCGTTGGCCAGCAAATGCTCTTGCGCTTCCATCAGGGCTTTCGCAGCACCGAGGGAAATCACCGAGCCCATGAACGGTGCTGGTTGCTGATCGAACGCACCGACGTCAATGGTCGAGCTGACCGCCACCAGACGCGCCAGCAGCGTATCGCCCCAGGCGCCTTGCGGCACCAGCAAGCGACGGGCGCAGGTGCAACGCTGGCCGGCAGAAATGAACGCAGACTGAATGATGGTGTAAACGGCCGCATCGAGATCAGCGACCTGATCCACCACCAACGGGTTGTTACCGCCCATTTCCAGCGCGAGGATTTTGTCTGGACGACCGGAAAACTGCTTGTGCAGATGATTGCCGGTACGGCTGGAACCGGTGAAGAACAGACCGTCGATGCCCGGGTTCGCCGCCAGGGCGATACCGGTTTCGCGAGCACCTTGCAGCAGGTTCAGCACGCCCGCCGGCAGACCGGCTTCGATCCAGCACTTGACCGTCAGTTCGGCGACTTTCGGTGTCAGTTCGCTGGGCTTGAACAGCACACTGTTACCGGCCAGCAGCGCCGGCACGATGTGACCGTTCGGCAAGTGACCGGGGAAGTTGTAAGGACCGAACACCGCCACCACGCCGTGCGGCTTGTGACGCAATACGGCGGTGGCGTCGCCCAACGGGCCGCTCTTCTCGCCGGTCCGTTCACGGTAGCTCTGTACCGAGATGGCAATCTTGTTGACCATGCTGGTGACTTCAGTCGCCGCTTCCCACAGGGGTTTGCCGGTTTCTTCACCGATGGTGCGAGCCAGTTCGTCGGCGTGATTCTTCAGCGCGGCGGCAAAGGCTTCCAGCACGCTGATGCGCTCTTCCAGGGTTCGGCGGGCCCAGCCCGGGAACGCCTGACGCGCGGTTTGCACGGCCGACTCGACCTGAGCGGCAGTGGCGCCTTCGCCGGCCCACAGCACTTGCTGGGTCACCGGGTTCACCGATTGAAAGCTTTCACCCTGGCCAGCCAGCCATTCACCGGCGATGTATAGCGAATTCATTATTTCGACTCCCGAGCTGCAGACAACGGAACGGCGCGTACTTGATCGCCAGCGTTGAGTTGAAGACGTTTGGCGGTCAGCGGATCAACCACCAGCGTGCCAGCGGCGAAGCGTGCTGGCGCGGCAGTGATCCGGCAGTCTTCGCGCTTGCGGTTATGGATCAGGAACGGCGTGGCGTCATCACCCGGGGTGCCGATGGCCAGCACCAGCGCCTGGCTGTCGCGCACCGCGCGGATCTTGGCGGTTTCGCACTCCACCGCAGGGCCTGCGTCGAAGATGTCGACGTAGCCTTGGTAACTGAAACCTTCACTCTTGAGCATCGCCAGGGCCGGCTCGGTGTCCGGATGAACCTGGCCAATCACGTTGCGCGCGTCTGGCGACAGGAAGCAGGTGTACAGCGGGAATTTCGGCATCAGTTCGGCGATGAACGCCTTGTTGCCCACGCCAGTGAGGTAATCGGCCTGGCTGAATTCCATCTTGAAGAAATGCCGGCCCAGGCTTTCCCAGAACGGCGAACGCCCGGCTTCGTCGGACATGCCGCGCATTTCAGCGATGATCTTGTTGCCGAACAGTTGCGGGAACTCGGCGATGAACAGCAGCCGCGCCTTGGCCAGCATGCGACCGTTGAGGCCACTGCGGTAATCGGCGTGCAGGAACAGCGAGCACAGTTCAGAGTTGCCGGTCAGGTCGTTGGCCAGGAACAGCGTCGGAATTTCGCGGTAGATGTTCAGCTCTTGCGAGGCGCTGACCGTCAGGCCCACCCGGAAGTTGTACCAGGGCTCACGCAGGCCGACGGCGCCGGCAATCGCGGAAATACCCACCACGCGGCCATTGTCGTCTTCGAGTACGAACAGGTAGTCCGCATCGCCCCGCCCGGCGTCGCCGCGGAAGGTTTTTTCGGCCCAGCCAACCCGATGGGCCAGCCGCTCTTCGTTGGCCGGCAAAGTGGTCAGGCCGGTGCCGGTGCTGCGGGCCAGGTCGATCAGAGCGGGTAAATCGCTGCTGCGTACGGGACGAACGATCATGCTATCTCCTCAAACGGGCCGCTTGCGCCACCCGCGAAATTTCGCTGCTTTCCAGACATTTCTCTCCAGGAAGCAGGCGTCAAACCGCCACCAGGCGCACGCTGGCACCTTCACCGACGCCCAAGGCTTCGGCCGCTTCAAGATCCAGGGTCACCGGTTTGCCCGGCGCGTAATCGAGCTCGAGCAACACAGCGCGGTAATCCTGCAACTGGGCATTGGCCACCAGATACTGACGACCGGCACCTTTGACCGGCTCACCGATTTTCACCGGGACTACACGGCTCTGGGCGATCGAACGGATCCCCGAGACGCGGGCATGCAGAGTCGGGCCACCATCGAAAATATCGATGTAGTGATCGGTCTCGAAGCCTTCGCGCATCAGGATGTCGAAGGTGATTTGCGCCCGCGGGTGCACCTGGCCCATCGCCTCTTGAGCGGAGTCCGGCAGCAACGGCACGTAGATCGGGTAATGCGGCATCAGCTCGGCGAGGAACGTGCGGCTCTTCAAACCGCACAGACGCTCGGCTTCGGCGTAGTTGAGGTCGAAGAAGTTGCGACCGATGGCATCCCAGAACGGCGAATCGCCATTTTCGTCGCTGTAACCGACGATTTCGGTCACCACGGAATCGGCAAAGCGCTCCGGATGGCTGGCCACGAACAACAGACGGCCACGGGAGTTGAGCTCCGCCCAAGGCGTGCCCACCAACTCCCTCTGCACATAGAAACTGGTCAGCAAGCTGTTGCCGGTCAGGTCGTGGCACTGGGAGAGCACGTGGATCTTGTTGTGAATCTTCAGCTCGCGGGAGGCGTGCACGAACGTTTCGTTTCGAAAGCTGTAGAACGGCTCGGAATAACCGGCCGAGGCAACGATGGCCGAACAACCGACCAACTTGCCGGTGGCGGTGTCTTCGAGGACAAAGAAATAGCTCTCTTCACCGTTGAAGCTCACTTCGGCGGCGAACGAGGCTTCGCTTGCGGCGATCTTGTCGCTCAGGCGTTCAACGTCATCCGGCAAGGAAGTGACACCAATCGGGCTGTCCGCAGCCAGACGCTGTACCTCGCCCAGATCAGCCATTTGCGCGGGGCGCATCACCAGCATGGTGTCACTCCTTTCTTAACATCAGGTTGGCGAATTGCGCCAACTCGGGGAAAAAAATGCCGGGCAGGCCCGGCACAGGAAATAATCTCAACGCCTATCTATTACGATAGGCGCTGAGGAGCACTGTATGAATCAGGCTTGCGTCAGCTTGGCCACGGCGCGTTCGAAGCGGTCCAGACCGGCATCGATATCGGCGTCTTCAACCACCAGGCTTGGCGCGAAACGAATCACATCCGGGCCGGCTTGCAGAATCATCAGGCCTTCACGCTCGGCGGCGTTGAAGATGTCCTTGGCCTTGCCTTTCCAGGCGTCGCTCAGCACGCAACCAAGCAGCAGGCCCAGGCCACGGACCTGAGTGAAAAGGCCGTATTTCTCGCCGATCTGCTCAAGACGGGACTTGAACTTGTCGTGCTTGGTTTTGACACCGTTCAGCACTTCGGGCGTGTTGATCACATCGATCACTGCTTCAGCGACAGCACACGCCAGCGGGTTACCGCCGTAAGTGGTGCCATGGGTGCCGACAACCAGATGTTTAGCCAGGTCTTCAGTGGTCAGCATCGCTGCGATCGGGAAACCGCCGCCCAGGCTCTTGGCACTGGTCAGGATGTCCGGGGTCACGCCGTAATGCATGTAGGCGAACAGCTCACCGCTGCGGCCCATGCCGGTCTGGACTTCGTCGAAGACCAGCAGCGCGTTGTGCGCATCGCACAGTTCACGGGCGCCTTGCAGGTAAGACAGCTCGGCCGGCAGTACGCCGCCTTCGCCCTGGATCGGCTCCAGCACCACCGCGCAGGTCTTGTCGGAAACAGCGGCTTTCAGCGCGGCCAGATCGTTGTAAGGCACGTGGGTGATGCCGGTGATCTTCGGACCGAAACCGTCGGAATACTTCGACTGGCCACCAACGTTCACGGTGAACAGGGTACGGCCGTGGAAGCTGTTGAGCGCGGCAACGATTTCGTACTTCTCGGTACCGAAACGGTCATGGGCCACGCGACGGGCCAGCTTGAAAGCGGCCTCGTTGGCTTCGGCGCCGGAGTTGCAGAAGAACACACGATCGGCAAACGTGGCGTCGACCAGCTTATGGGCCAGGCGCAAGGCCGGCTCATTGGTGAACACGTTGGACACGTGCCACAGCTTGTTCGCCTGTTCGGTCAATGCAGCGACCAGCGCCGGGTGCGCATGGCCCAATACGTTAACGGCAATCCCGCCGGCGAAGTCGATCAGCTCGCGGCCAGACTGGTCCCAAACACGGGAACCGGCGCCACGCACAGGAATGAAAGCGGCAGGCGCATAGTTGGGAACCATTACCTGGTCAAAATCGGCGCGTTCTACCGCAGCGTGCTCAACGGACATCGGAGTCTCCTGATGAGGAACACTCGCCTGAAACTGGCGAGCGATGAGGGGATTGTAAGGACAGTTTTCAGCCCGGCCTTGCCGCCAAGCGACAACTTCTTATAGCGCAAACACCGGTTTTGCCCGGGTTTACGGCAATGCGACAAATACCGTCGCAAAGGCGCAGTTTAAACTGTCGACACAGGTTATAGGCAGGGTTGTCGGACAGTGCGGTAATTATGTACCGCACCAGACACATCATGATCTGTTTTGCTGGCGGCCAATCAAAACGCTAAGGGAATAGCGCATGAGCCGATACGAAAATGATCGCCCTTCCACTGTCGCCGTCAGTGAATCCACCACACAACCGGACGATCACTACCATCACCTGTTCAATAATCTGCCGAGCTGGGTATTAGAAGCCTCGCCTGGTACACGTAGCGCCCTCAAACAAGCCTCGCTTGCGGTGCCGGACTGGCATGGCACCGCGACGCCGTCGCAATATGAATCGCTGAAAAAACTCAGCCAGGAACACTGGACCCATCGAAATCGCCTGGATTCGATGCTGTCGAAGCTGCAAAACGCACGAGACTTTGCCGCCCCCCTTTTGAGCGCAGCCCTGAAAACCCGGTTTGACCTGGAACTGGATGTCAAAACCACTTTCCTGCGCCTCTACATGCCTCAAACAGTGCCCTTATTCGGGATCAAGACGGGCGCTGCGCGTACCTGGACCGTCTCGCTGCTCGATGCCTGCCTTCATAATTTTCAGGAATCGGAAACCGCAGCGGATGCTTATGAGTCCGCCTCGACGTTCATCACCGAACCGTCGCCCACAGGGCAGTTCGAGACACTGCCGATGGTCAAGCAGAAAATCACCGTCGCAGCCTTTGCCCTGTTGTGCCGGGAACTGGATATCGGCGCCCAGTACACCACTTACCTTGAAGACAATCTGGGGCTGACCAATCCGGTGGCCGCAGCGGTGTTGAAATCGAAGGTGATCGGTTCGCACAAAACCGCACTCAAGTCCGCACTGCAAATGGCGCACATCCGTCGCGACATTCCAGAGGACGCCCGTCTCTCGATCCTGCGCATTGTGGAAGGACGTCCGGGCGCGCGACTGGATGGTCAGCCGCTTTATTGTCACGACCTGACAATAATGTCCTCCTCACTGACCGGCATCGTCATGTTCACGCCGAAGCTTGACCGGGCACGCAAGGCAACGCGGGTCATCGCCTACATCCCGGACGATCCGGAGCATCCTCTCAAGCAATACCCAGACACACTGGCGTTCCTGAACGAGCTAACCCGCAAGCTGCGCGCTCCCGCTTACCAAACGTTCTTCAGTCGCTTCGTCGACCACAAAGAAAGGGGACATTTTTTTGCTGATCTCAATCGTCGCCTCCAGAGCGTAACCTGGCACCCACACCAGCATGGCGACCCAATGCCGAGTTGGCGCGAAACACCCATCGACAGGCCCAACCTCCGGTTTTCGATGACCCCGTTCAGAGCGGACCTGTGGAACCATCTCCATCAGCGGCAACTGAACAAGATCCTCAACGACGCCAGCACGCTCGCCGTCTCCACCGCCTCCGCCGACCGAAACGCACGGTGGGCATTGTGGGATGCCTTCAGCAAAGTGGCCTCGACACTCCTTGAAATCGCGACATTTGTTGCGTTGCCTTTTGTTCCGTTTCTTGGCGAATTGATGCTGGCCTATATGGCCTACCAGTTACTCGACGAGACCTTCGAAGGCATCGTGGACCTGGCCATAGGGCTGAAAACAGAAGCGCTGGGGCACTTGATGACGTTCGCCGAAACAGTGGTCCAGATAGGCACCTTCGCAGTGGGCGGCGCCATCGCTGCCGGCGCCTTCAGTCGCCTGCTTTCGCGCGAAGCTATCGGGCTTATCGCCCCATTCAAACCCATCACGACACCTGAGGGAAAAACCCGTTACTGGCAGCCGAATCTCACACCTTACGAACAAACACTCAGTTTGCCCGAAGGATCAAAACCCGATCAGCTTGGCCTCTATCGTCACGGGGGCAAGACACTGCTGCCACTGGAAGAAAAACTGTATGCCGTGAAACCTGATCACACGTCGGGTGCATTTCAAATTGAGCATCCGAACCGGGCCGATGCTTATCAACCGACTCTACTGCATAACAACCACGGCGCCTGGCACACAGAGCTGGAACAACCGTTGAACTGGGACCGGGAAAAGGTCATGCGTCGCCTCGGCCATAGTGTTGAATCGTTCAGCAGCGCCGAGCGCGAGCAAATCCTGCGGATCAGCGGTTACCACGACAACGTAGTGCGTGAAACGCATGTCGAGCGGTATCGCCCGCCTTCGCTGCTGACAGACACGATCAAGCGCTTCAGGATCAATCGGGACATTGAAACCTTTATCGAACAGATCGGCAGCGACCAACCCGAGGACTATCGAAAGGCCGATCCGGCCATGCAATATCAACTGCTGAGCCGATACGACTCATGGCCTGTCGATACTCCTGTGCCGGCACTGGAAACCCAAACGCAAACACTCCGACAGCAGACTGCGGATCTCGCCCTGAGGTACCGCAAATCGCTGTTCGAAATGCGCTACCGCGCAGAGGAAAAAACGGATAACCCGCAAGTTCAGCAACTGCTCGACGAGGTGCAGGGACTACCGACCGATATTGCACAAGAGCTGGTGAGCAATGCCACCGGCACCGAATTACGGCAGCTCCACAACAATCGCATGCCCCAACGCCTCAAGGACGCGGCACAAAAAGCCATGGAAGCCGTACGCGCAACCCGAGCCTGTGAAGGCCTTTATTCCGAAGCTCTGGAAACCACCGATACCCATCGGCTGGCCTTACATAGCCTGAACTCATTGCCCAACTGGCCTGCCGAGCTGCGTATCGAGGTGCGGGATTATTCCCATGAAGGGACCGTGCGCGACAGCATTGGTCAGCCCGATGCGCCGACACTTCAAACGCTGGTGCGTGCCGAAGACGGGACCTACCAGGCTCACCAGGACAGTGAATCAGTACCCGGTGATTTCTATCAGGCCCTCTTTCAGGCGCTGCCGGATGCACAACGCAATGCACTGAGCCCTTCACCTGGAGACGCCCGGACATTCAAACAACGCATCGCCGAGCACGCTCTGGAGCAACCGGCATTACGCGCATTGTTCGCAAAAAATCCCCATCGCAAACCCTACTATGACCCCACCACCATGCGCTTGCCCGGTGGCACGCAGGGCTATAGTCGAGCCAGCCGCGAGACACCTACGCTTAATGACCGGGTTCGAGATGTTTACCCCAACCTGTCTCAAGAGCAATTGCAGTCCATAGTCCAGGCATTGCAGAGTCACCCCGATGGCGCTCGCGTTGAACTCTCACGCCTGAATAGAGAGCTGGTCCGACTGCATCAGGACCTGGGCACCTGGATCAATGAGGCGCCCACTGTTCATCCTGAAACCGGACGCCCTCTCAGTGAGCTGGATCAACAAGCCGAGAGAAACAATCGCAAGTTGCTGGCTCAGGAAATCCAGCGCAGTTGGCGACGACAGACCGAACGGGACTTCGACACACCGGATGGCACTAGCCGGTATACGCTCAAGTTTGCAGAGCCGATAATCGGTGACTTGCCGTCAATAAATGCAGATTTTGCTCATGTGTCGCTGCTATCCCTGGAGGGCAACCATACCGTGCAGGGTATTCCAGCGTTTCTACAGCGATTCAGTGGATTGCGCCGCCTGGAGTTACGCCGTTTTTCCCTGACCACCCTCCCCGACGCTATCCCTCGAATGACAGACCTTCACGCCCTGGTTCTAAGCGATTGCGGCATCAGGATTGACGCGGCCACATGGTCGAAACTGACTTCATTGAAGAAGCTGGCCTCGCTGGATCTGTACAAGAATCCGTTTGAAACCGCACCCCACATCGACACAATGAGCGAACTGACTCACCTGGATCTGAGCGCTACCGACCTGTCCGAAATTCCGGCCGGCGCCCTGCAACACCCAAGGCTCGACACCCTTCTGCTGACGAACAACCGTATCAGCGAGTTGCCTGCCGGGTTGTTCGAGAGCTCGTTGTACAACAAGCGTGGCATACACCTCACGCACAATCCGGTTTCCAACAGAGCCCGAGAACTGATCAAGCGACACCACTTCGATACCGCTTACGACATGTCCGTCTATGCCCCCGAGGCGGACATTGATCGCGTCACTGCGCTATACCCCGGCATGGACGTCGAGCAAGCGAGTCAGTTTGTCTACGAATTGCCGGGCACGCTGGAGGAAGGCCGCACCTATCTGACACGCCTTGAAGAAGAACTTGCTCAATTGAGAAATGACTTGTCTGTCTGGGCCACCGACGTTCCGGACCTACACCCAGTTACGGGCGCCCTCTTCGATGCCAACCAACTGGCTGTCGAACAAGCCAACCGTGACCAATTCAAACAGCTTCTTGAGAGGTGCTGGCAGCATGAATCCGAACTGGATGATTTCAACGACGCCCTTGAGCCCACGTTCGAGCTCACGTTCCAATCCATCATCAACGGAGACCTGCCGAGCCTGAGAGCCGACTTCAACCATGTGTCGGCGCTGGAACTTCGGGGTGCCAACGGTGCGCCCCGTATCGGGCGCTTTCTGGATTCCTTCCCCAACCTCAAAAGCCTCAGGCTGCGCGAGTGCAACCTGGGCAACATTCCTGATGCGGTATTCAAGATGAGCCAACTGAGATCGTTGTCATTGCCCGACTGCTACATCAGTTTGTCACCGGAGTCGACAAACGCATTAGCGGGAATGGAACAACTTGAGTATCTCGATCTGGGCCACAACCCTCTGGGGCAAACACTGGATGTGAGCCAGATGCCGAGTCTGGCGACCGTCCTGCTAAATGACACCGGTCTCACCGAAATACCACATGGCCTGTTACAACTGACTGAACTGGATTGGGCAGACCTGAGCGAAAACGCAATCACCGAAGTCCCCAGTGACATTCTGGAAATGCCATTGGACATCGCGGAGAACATTAGCCTGAGAGGCAATCCGCTTTCCGAGGAGAGCCTGTTACGGCTGATCGACTACTTTGAAGGCACGGCTGCGGATTTCGGCGTGGAAGCAGTCATCAATCGAGGCGAAATGGAGATTTCATCCTCCGACAGCTCCGCGATGGACGAGTAACACAGCCTTTAGCTCCGAGCGTGGAGCACTTGTTCACCCGCGCTCGGACGGCACCGACGACAACTCGAACGGGCTGCTGCTGCGCCGCTGGTTGCGATCTTCCCTCGGCGTAGCGCCGAAGAAGTTGCGGTAGGCACTGGAGAAATGCGGCCCTGAAGAGAAGCCACACGACAGGCCGATCTGGATGATCGACTTGCTGGTTTGCATCAACATCTGCCGGGCCTTGTTCAGGCGCAGTTCCAGGTAATACTGGCTCGGCACGCGGTTGAGGTATTGCTTGAAGATCCGCTCCAGCTGCCGACGCGATACGCACACATGCTGAGCGATTTCGTCGGTGGTCAGCGGCTCTTCGATGTTGGCTTCCATCAGCAACACCGCCTGAGTGAGCTTCGGATGGCTGGAACCCAAGCGGTTCTGCAAAGGAATACGCTGGCGCTCGCCGCCCTCGCGAATGCGTTCGACCACCAATTCTTCCGACACCGCACCGGCCAGTTCGGCGCCGTGATCGCGGGCCAGCACCGCCAGCAACAGGTCGAGCACCGACATGCCGCCGCACGCGGTCAAGCGGTCACGATCCCAGTCGAACAGGTGACTGGTGGCAATCACCTTCGGGAAACGCTCGGCGAAATCGTCCTGCCAGCGCCAATGCACGGCAGCGCGATAACCATCGAGCAAACCCAGTTGCGCCAATGGGTAAACACCGGCGGACAATCCGCCGATCACACAACCGGCGCGCACCAGTTGTTTCAACGCACTGCTGAGCGGCGGCGCGAGAGAAGTCGGCGGCTCATCGGCGAGCAGGAACAGTTTCTGAAAGTTTTCGAGCTTGCCGGCCCATGGCTCACCGGGCAGTTGCCAGGCGCCGTCGGTCGGCGGTTCGGCCTGCAAAAACGACAATTCGTAAACAACGTCCGGGTGCACACGCTGGGCAACACGCAAGGCCTCCTCAGCCAGCGCAAGCGTCAGAGCTTTAGTGCTGGGCCAAATCAGGAAACCAATTCGATGGGCAGTCATGGGCAGGCGATCCGAAACGAAGAACAATGATGAAGGCATGGGCCAATGCTAGCCCGTAAATGAACACAAATCGCAAAACCAGCAAAGATCAAATGTAGGAGCTGGCTTGCCGCCCCCCTGTAGGAGCTGTCGAGTGAAACGAGGCTGCGATCTGTTGATCTTGAAAATCAAAAGTCAAAAGATCGCAGCCTCGTTTCACTCGACAGCTCCTACAGGGGATCGGGGCCAGCCTTCAGGCTGCGAAGCATGCACTATCCCGGTGCGCAACGGCAGTTCTGATTATTTCAAGCTGCCCGAGAGGAATTGTTGCAAGCGTTCCGACTGCGGATTGACCAGCACTTCGCGCGGGTTGCCGCTTTCTTCGACGACGCCTTTGTGCAGGAACACCAGCTGGTTCGACACTTCACGGGCAAAGCCCATTTCGTGCGTCACCACCACCATGGTCCGGCCTTCCTGCGCCAGGGCCTGCATGACTTTCAGCACGTCACCGACCAATTCGGGGTCGAGGGCCGAGGTCGGTTCGTCAAACAGCATCACTTCGGGTTCCATCGCCAGCGCACGGGCAATCGCCACACGTTGCTGCTCGCCACCGGACATGTGGCCCGGGTAGGCGTCCTTGCGATGAGCCACGCCGACCTTGTTCAGGTAGTGCTCGGCTTTCTCGCGGGCTTCGGCCTTGGACACACCGAGCACATGCACCGGCGCTTCCATGATGTTTTCCAGCGCGGTCATGTGCGACCACAGGTTGAAATGCTGGAACACCATCGACAGGCGCGAACGCATGCGTTGCAGCTGTTTCGGGTCGGCGGCTTTCAGCGCGCCGTCCTTGTTGGCGACCAGCTTCAGCTCTTCGTTGTTGAGCAGAATCTTGCCCGCGTGCGGCTGCTCGAGCAGGTTGATGCAACGCAGGAAAGTACTTTTGCCGGAGCCACTGGAGCCGATGATGCTGATCACATCGCCAGCCGCCGCTTTCAGGGACACGCCCTTGAGCACTTCGTGACTGCCATAGCGTTTATGCAGGTCTTGGACTTCAAGTTTGTACATGCGGTCGGTTCTCACAAAAACAGTCAGTCAGTCGTTGAGCAAGCGCCCGTGACGCAGCGCTTCGCGCCCCGCCACCTTGGCCAGCCAGAAACCGGGTTGGGCGTAACGCAGCCGTTCAATGGCAAACAGCACCCCGGACGTACCAGCACACACCGTGCTGACCCGATCCGCCAGCGGATCGATCACTTCAAAAATCTCGTCGCCTGCTTCAACCCATTCACCGGGTTTACGCAGAAAACTCAGCACGCCAGGATGCGGCGCGAACAGCAATTCGGTGCCTTCGAACGGCATGCCTTCGCACGCGTCTTGCGCAGGCTTCGGCCATTCACCGCCGATCAAGCCTTGCTCGGCGAGGAACGCCAGAATGCCTTCGGCGTGAGCCTGCGCTTCAGCGCGACCGGTATCGGCCTGACCACCCAGTTCAATGGTCGTCGCCAGGCAGGCCAGTGGAATCTGCGCATCCGGGAACAGACGCGACAAACGCAGCCATGGCAGCGAGCATGCTTCGTCAAAGGAACTGCCGCCGGAATCTTCCGCCAGCAGGCCGACCTTGACGTTCAAGTGCGCAGCCAGTGAACGCCAGTGCGACCAGTGTTGCGGCAAGGCGTACATGTGCAGCGCCGCTTCGCAATCGCAATGCAGATCCAGCACCACATCGGCGGTGCAGGCATGGCTGAGCAAGATGCGCTGCATGCCTTGCAACTGGCTGCTCGCCTCTGGCAAAGCCGCCAGGTGATCGCTCATGGCTTGGCGGATCACACGGATATTGGCGTGAGGATCATCACCCAGATGCCCATCGAGTTCGGCGGCCACCGGCGCGCTGAGTTCGACGAAATCCCGGTTGAAGTTCTTACCGCTGCCCGCTTCGAAACGCCCCTGATGGTTACCCTGCAGCAGTTGACCCAGGCCCAATGGATTGGCCACCGGCACCAGTTCGATCACACCGTTGAGCAAGCCTTGGGCTTCGAGTTCGGTCAGGCGCTTTTTCAGCTCCCAGGCCGTGCGCATCCCCGGCAATTCATCGGCGTGCAGGCTGGCCTGGATGTAGGCCTTGCGCTCGCCAGTACCGAAGCGGAACACCGAAATCCGGCGTTCGCTGCCCAGGTGGCTCCACGGCAAAGCATGATCGATACGTTCCATATCAATGCTTCCGCGGGGCCAGATAGCCCAGCCAGCGGTGTTCGGCCATTTTGAACAGGCGCACCAGAATGAACGTCAGGCACAGGTAGAACGCGCCGGCAGTGATGTAGGCTTCGAACGGCAAGTAGAACTGAGCGTTGACCGTGCGCGCGGCACCGGTGATGTCGATCAGGGTCACGATCGACGCCAGACTGGTGGTCTGCAGCATCATGATCACTTCGTTGCTGTACTGCGGCAGCGCCCGGCGCAGGGCCGATGGCAGCAGGATCCGCTTGTACATCTTGATTCGCGACATGCCCATGGCCTTGGCCGCTTCAATCTCGCCGTTCGGCGTGGCGCGCAGGCTGCCGGCGATGATTTCGGCGGTGTAGGCGCTGGTGTTGATCGCGAAGGCCAGGCACGCACAGAACGAGGCACTGGACAGCCATGGCCAGAGGAAGCTTTCACGTACTGTTTCGAATTGCGCCAGACCGTAGTAGATCAAGAACAGCTGCACCAGCATCGGCGTGCCGCGGATCACGTAGGTGAACAGCCAGGCACTCATGTTAACCAGCGGCTGCTTGGAGACGCGCATCAGCCCCAGCGGCAATGCCGCCAGCAAACCGAAGAACAGCGACAGCGCGAGCAGTTTGAGGGTGGTCACCAGCCCGCCGAAGTACAGCGGCAAGGCATCCCAAATGACGTTGTAGTCGAAGATCATAGCTCAGCCGCCCTTACGCCTACCGAGTAGCGCTTCTCAAGATGACGCAATGCCAGCAACGAGACGCTGGTGATCACCAGGTACATCGCCGCCACCGCGAGGAAGAAGGTGAAAGGCTCGCGGGTAGCGTCTGCCGCCTGCTTGGCCTTGAACATCATGTCTTGCAGACCCACCACCGAAATCAGCGCGGTAGCCTTGGTCAGTACCAGCCAGTTGTTGGTGAAACCCGGAATCGCCAGGCGAATCATCTGCGGCACCAACACCCGGAAGAACACCTGAAAACTGCTCATGCCGTACGCCATGCCGGCTTCTGCCTGACCCTTGGGGATCGCCATGAACGCGCCACGGAAGGTTTCCGACAGGTACGCACCGAAGATGAAGCCCAGGGTGCCGATACCGGCGGCCAACGGGTTCAGGTCGATGTAGTCGTCATAGCCGAGCATCGGCGCAACGCGGTTGAGCAGGTCCTGGCCGCCGTAGAAAATCAGCAGGATCAGCACCAGATCGGGAATACCGCGGATCACCGTGGAATACAGATCGCCCAGCCAGGCCAGCCAGCGCACCGGCGACAGACGCAGCGCAACGCCGATCAGCCCCAGGACGATGGCCAGGGCCATGGACGACAAGGCGAGCTGAAGCGTCAGCCATGCGCCATCGAGGATGACAGCCCCGTAGCCTTTCAACATGATTCAGGTCCTCGAAAGTTGGGATGAAAAAATGGCGCAAACCTCAGAGATCCTGTTGCTTGCGCCATTTCGGACTTGTTGCGGGGACGATTACTTGCCGTAGATATCGAAGGCGAAGTACTTGTCCTGGATTTGCTTGTACTTGCCGTTCTCGCGAATGGCCGCGATCGCGGTGTTGATCTTGTCTTTCAGCGCGTCGCCCTTGCGAACCGCGATCCCTACGCCGTCGCCGAAGTATTTGACGTCGGTGAAGGCAGGGCCAACGAAGGCGAAGCCCTTGCCGGCGTCGGTTTTCAGGAAGCCGTCATCCAGCAGGGTAGCGTCTGCCACGGTGCCGTCGAGGCGACCGGCGGCCACGTCAAGGTAGATTTCGTTCTGCGAACCGTAAGGCTTGATCTCGGCACCCAGCGGGGCCAGGACTTCGCGGGCGAAACGCTCGTGGATCGAACCACGTTGCACGCCGATGTTCTTGCCCTTCAGCTCAGTCAGGTTTTCGCTGACCTGAGTGCCGGCTTTCATGACCAGGCGGGCCGGGGTGTTGTAGTACTTGTTGGTGAAGTCCACGGACTTCTTGCGGTCTTCAGTGATCGACATGGACGACAGGATCGCGTCGATCTTGCGCACTTTGAGTGCCGGGATCAGGCCGTCGAACTCTTGCTCGACCCACTGGCACTTGACCTTCATCTCTTCGCACAGGGCGTTACCGATGTCGTAGTCGAAACCCACGATGCTGCCGTCCGGTGCTTTGGAGGCGAACGGAGGGTAAGCCGCTTCGATACCGATTTTCAGAGGTTTTTCATCGGCGAATGTCGGCAGGGACAGCACGGACAGTGCCAGGGCGCCAAGCAGCACGAGTTTCTTCATCTTGGGACTCCATCGGTAAAGGGCAAAAACGGCAGAGTGAGCGACAGCCCAATATGCGAATGGTTAAACCAAAAAGCGGTGCTGCGTCCTAGGAACCGTGCGCTGATTTCAACGCAGGCAACGACGAGCGAGTGATTGGCATTCTAACGACAGGCCCGAAGCCGATATTTCTTCAATGCGACAACAAATTACAGAAGCACCGAGAATGCCGTTTGGGCACGTTGACAGCTCTGCAATTTCATGCAAGAGCAAAAGACAGTGAACCGATCTATGTTGCAAATTGCGGGCCTATTATTGGCAAACCCTTCTAATCCGGCAAGCACAGCGTGGTGTCTAATTTTTTATGCAAGGTTCAGAGGCCCTGAAACGGGGCTTTGCGTTTCCCTATGCCTCGTTATCGGGCGAGCGGTTACACATTCAGTTACTTGAAGGGTGATGGGTAACAGTAGGAAATGGCCCACGGTGGAAGCCGATAATTATTGGTTGAAGATCAACAGCAAAGGATCGCAGCCTTCGGCAGCACCTACAGCTGGAATGCGATCTCTGTAGGAGCTGCCGAAGGCTGCGATCTTTTGATCTTCAACAACAAAAAGCCCCACCAGACTCAACACCTGGCAGGGCTTCGATGACTCCGAATGCTACTTACGCAACATTCATGGTCTTGTGCGTATCAATCAAATGCTGCACCACTCCCGGATCGGCCAGGGTGGAGATATCCCCCAACCCGTCGTATTCCGCCGTGGCGATCTTGCGCAGAATCCGGCGCATGATCTTGCCCGAGCGGGTTTTCGGCAGGCCCGGCGCCCATTGAATGACATCCGGCGAGGCAATCGGGCCGATCTCTTTACGCACCCAGTTCTTCAGCTCCAGGCGCAGTTGCTCGCTCGTCTCTTCGCCAGCATTCAACGTGACGTAGACATAGATGCCCTGCCCCTTGATGTCGTGCGGCACACCGACCACCGCCGCTTCGGCGACTTTCGGGTGAGCGACCATCGCGCTTTCGATCTCGGCGGTGCCCATGCGGTGGCCGGAAACGTTGAGCACGTCATCCACGCGACCGGTGATCCAGTAGTAACCGTCCGCATCACGACGCGCACCGTCACCGGTGAAGTACATGCCACGGAAAGTCTTGAAGTAGGTGTCGACGAAGCGGTCATGGTCGCCATACAGCGTGCGCGCCTGGCCTGGCCACGAGTCGAGAATCACCAGGTTGCCCTCGGCAACGCCTTCGATGATGTTGCCCAGGTTGTCCACCAGCGCCGGCACCACGCCGAAGAACGGCCGTGCTGCAGAGCCAGGTTTCAGCGCGTGAGCACCCGGCAATGGGCTCATCATGTTGCCGCCTGTTTCGGTCTGCCACCAGGTATCCACGATCGGGCAACGGGACTGGCCGACATTCTTGTAGTACCAATCCCACGCTTCCGGGTTAATCGGCTCACCGACCGACCCCAACAGACGCAGGCTGCTGCCATCGGCGCCTTCAACAGCGGCGGTGCCCGACGCCATCATCGCGCGGATCGCGGTCGGCGCGGTGTAGAGGATGTTGACCTTGTGCTTGTCGACAACCTTCGCCACCCGGGTGATGTCCGGATAGTTCGGCACGCCTTCGAACAGCAGCGTGGTAGCACCGTTGGCCAGCGGGCCGTAGACGATATAAGAATGGCCGGTGACCCAGCCGACGTCGGCGGTGCACCAGTAGATTTCGCCCGGGCGGTAGTCGAACACGCGCTCATGGGTCATTGCCGCGTACAGCAAATAACCGCCAGTGGTGTGCTGAACGCCCTTCGGCTTGCCGGTGGAACCGGAGGTATAAAGGATGAACAGCGCTTCTTCGGCGCCCATTTCTTTTGGCGCGCAGACGGTGCCCGCCACTTTCATCAGGTCTTCGTACCAGATGTCGCGATGCTGGTTCCACTTGATGTCGCCGCCGGTGCGCTTGCACACGATGACTTTCTGAATGCTGCTGGTTTCCGGGTTGGTCAGCGCGTCGTCGACGTTGGCCTTGAGCGAGATCTTCTTGCCGGCACGAATGCCTTCGTCGGCGGTGATCACCACTTTGGATTTGCAGTCGATGATGCGACCGGCCAGGGCTTCCGGCGAGAAACCACCGAACACCACCGAGTGAATCGCACCGATCCGGGCGCAGGCCAGCATGGCGACCACGGCTTCGGGGATCATCGGCATATAGATTGTCACCACGTCGCCGCGGTGCACATCCTGGCCGCGCAAGGCGTTGGCGAACTTGCAGACTTGTTCGTGCAGCTCGCGGTAGGTGATGTTGCGGCTTTCGGCAGGGTCATCCCCTTCCCAAATAATCGCGACTTGATCGCCACGCTCGGCCAGATGACGGTCGAGGCAGTTGTAGGAAACGTTCAGCGTGCCGTCAGCGAACCATTTGATGTCGACATGGTGATCGTCGAAGGACGTCTGCTTCACCGTGGTGAAAGGCTTGATCCAGTCGAGGCGCTTGGCTTGTTCGCGCCAGAAGCCGTCCGGGTTGACGACCGACTGCTGGTACATGGCCTTGTAAGTGGCCTCGTCAGTCAGCGTATTGGCTGCTACCTCGGGACGAACGGGATACAAAGAAGCCGCACTCATCTTTCTTACCTCGGTGGAATAGTTGTTTTTGTATGGCCCCAGTTGTAGCCGGGGCGGGCCTATAGAACCATTCGACGATGGTAGTAACAAGCCCCTACAAAATGTGGCTATACCGCAACGAAGCGCCCAAACCCACTGTTTTAGGGGGCTCGACGATTATTACCAAATCTGCCAAAGGTGTTTATCAAAAGCACAGCTATATGCCCGTCATGCCCAGGCCTAAAATCGGTCTCGCCAACACGGCAATGTGATTAACCCAGTTGCAGCCCCCACGAAGGCAGTTAATCCAAGACTCTTTATCAAAGCTCCACACGCAATCCCAAAAAGATTGCGTGACCCCATTCGACCTCAGAAAGGTAACTTTGAAATGAAAGCTTTATTGGTTCTGGCCCTCAGCAGTCTGTGCGCAACCGCCATGGCAGACGAGGCCCCGACTGATGTCGCACAGCAACAACCCGTCGTCGAGGAGTACACCTACTCCACCCATCTGGACATCGCCAAAGTTATCTCGATGAGCGAAATCCCGAACGTCTGCGAAGTAGTCCCGGCCAAAATGGTCTACGACGACTCCAAAGGCCAGCGACACATTCTGCGCTACAGCGTCATGGGTAACGGCTGCTCCAACGGCTGATCCGCCCCACTTTCATCTCCTGAGGCTCGACCCATCCTTTTTTTAGAGACCAGATGAAGCGCCGAGCCTTGTATCGATAAATACGATTGCTTTAAGCATATATTTGCACTTTTTAATCTAATTATCTGGCGTAGTATGAATTCCACACCAAGGCACACAACGCCAATGAACCTGGAGCCACTACCATGAAAACCAAACTGATCCTCGCCCTGACCCTTTCCGTCCTGGCCGCCAACACCTTCGCCGCCGATGGCTACGACCGCACTGGCTCGGCTGCTTTCAACGACGCGGCTGTCGCTTCTGACGGATACGACCACACCGGTTCTGCCTCTTTCGCGGCTGACGGTTTTGATCGTACGGGCGCTGCCAAAGTCGCTGCCGATGGCGCCGATCACATCGGTGCAGCCAAAGTTGCTGCTGATGGCTCTGACCGCGTGGGTGCCGCTCGTTTCAGCTGAAACCCGGCGCGACATCACAGCCCGACTTCGGTCGGGCTTAGTTGTGTCTGGAGTGGTTGAAAATCGACCAAAACCACAACATGTAGTGAAAAACAGGGGTTTTTGGTTGTTTTTTGAACAACGCTTTTCAAGACCCTTTGTAGCTCGGAATTGCACACAATCTCGTCCACAAAACCCCGTCTATTGCTCTGCAAGCCCCGCCCCATCTGGCTTGCGCCATAACAGCTGCCCGTAACGGTGCGAACACCCCGGCCTCACCGTCAAAAACCAGCCGAAACAGGCGAAAAAAAAACTTCCTCCGCCAAAGCCCTGTAAACCCTCGCTCCAACCTGAAAACGCCCCTCGCCGAGCCCTCCAGGTGCCATTTCGCCGCACCACGGGGCCGAAAATTTCCTTATAATGCGGACTTAAACGGGCCTGCAATATTCCCTTACAGGGGTGAAAAGCCAGTCTGAAGCCCACGCAGAGCGGTTCACATTCTCTGCGCCCATCAGCGGCTTCGGAACACCCGTACAAAATTCTGTTTATTGCCTGCGTTGTACTGCTGCAACAAACGATTTCCTTTAGATCCAACGCGGCCAGAACCGGCCGTGTGAAAAACCAACCTATCAGTTTTCACACGGGCAACTGGCCCTCACGCAGGAGACGACACGTCATGCTGAGCTGGGACGAATTCGACAAAGAAGATGACGGCGAAGTCGCTGTAAAAGGCGCCAATGCCGGCCACGCTTCTGAAGCCAACATGGACCGCCTCGACAGCGCCGGTGGTGCCGCCGCTCAAGAGGCCCGCGCCGTGACCGCGACGGACTCCGCCGCCATCGCCCGCGCCAAGGCTGCCCTGGATTCCCTCGACGTCGCCGAAGGCCTCGCCGAACTGGAAGGCGCCTCTGCCCGTGTAGCTGTCGATGAAAAGCGCATGATCAACTGCCGCGCCGACCTCAACCAGCTCGTGCCATTCAAATACGACTGGGCATGGCAGAAGTACCTGGACGGCTGCGCAAACCACTGGATGCCGCAAGAAGTCAACATGACCGCCGACATCGCCCTCTGGAAAAACCCGGAAGGCCTGACCGACGACGAGCGCCGCATCGTGATGCGCAACCTCGGCTTCTTCTCCACCGCCGACTCCCTGGTTGCCAACAACCTGGTCCTGGCCGTGTACCGCCTGATCACCAACCCGGAATGCCGCCAGTACATCCTGCGCCAGGCCTTCGAAGAGGCGATCCACACCCACGCCTACCAGTACTGCATCGAATCGTTGGCCATGGATGAAGGCGAGATCTTCAACATGTACCACGAGATCCCATCGGTCGCGAAAAAAGCCACCTGGGGCCTGAAATACACCCGTTCGATCTCCGATCCGAAGTTCGAAACCGGCACCGTCGAAACCGACAAAGAGCTGCTGCGCAACCTGATCGCCTACTACTGCGTTCTGGAAGGCATCTTCTTCTACTGCGGCTTCACCCAAATCCTCTCCATGGGCCGCCGCAACAAAATGACCGGCGTCGCCGAGCAGTTCCAGTACATCCTGCGCGACGAATCCATGCACCTGAACTTCGGCATCGACGTGATCAACCAGATCAAAATCGAAAACCCGCACCTGTGGGATGCCGAGATGAAGGAAGAAGCTTCGCAGATGATTCTGCAAGGTACTCAGCTGGAGATCGAATACGCACGTGACACCATGCCTCGCGGCGTACTGGGCATGAACGCGGCGATGATGGAGGACTACCTGAAGTTCATCGCTAACCGTCGTTTGAGCCAGATTGGTTTGAAGGAAGAGTATCCAGGGACGACTAACCCGTTCCCTTGGATGAGCGAGATCATGGACTTGAAGAAAGAGAAGAATTTCTTTGAGACTCGGGTTATTGAGTATCAAACCGGCGGTGCACTTAGCTGGGATTGATTCCTCAGCTAGCCGTGATTTAACGATGTAAATCGAAAAATCGAATTGCAAGAGGCCCCGATCTGATCGGGGCCTTTTTATTGGGTAAGAAAATTCTCACTAATTTCGACCTTCGCTACTAAAACTCCTACAACAATTCCAGCACCGTCCGCATTGATGTCGTTTCAGAGCATCTCTAAGCTCTATAGCAGGTGCCTAAGAAACGCCCAACGTAGAAGCTAACTTCCTTTCCTCAGTACGCGCGCTGATATCAGCGATATACGCGTAATCCTGTGAGTGGGAGAAACAGCCTGTTGGGATTTCTTAGATCCTCTACGTCGGGTTCCGGCCCTCTTCCACTCATACGTAGAGGTAATGGATATGCCTGCAGAAGCTCCACACCGATCGGTCATGCGTGATCCCTTTAGCCCGACGATCTTCACCCGCCACAACCTTCACCTCCATGCCCTTCTTCTTGAAAATCAACCATGGTTCTGCGCCCGCGATATCGGTCGCCTAATGGGCGTCCATCTGAGTGATCGTATGGTCAGCAAGCTGGATAAGGATCAGCGTCGCATTTTGTGGATTGAGTATTTCCGGCAACCAGAAAAACAGCTGATACTCAGCGAGTCAGGTGTATATGCGCTGTTGGTTTATCACTACGTTCCAGGGAATCGGTTACTGCGTGAGTGGTTGACCCATCAGGTGGTGCCGGCCTTGCGCGATGCAAAACCCTCGGAAAATTCGGATCGTCCGATGTTGAGTGTCTTGGATTGGCCGGAGATGTCGTTGAGTTTGCTTCATTGGCAGGATGATAGTTGGATTCGGCTTCGGGACATGCCGTACCTGTTGAGCGATCAATCGCAGCGGCGCGTGACGGTGGTTAGGCCTTGGTGGCGGAAGGTTACGCAGGTATTTCAGTCGTCGAAGCATTCGATGGGTTAGAAGACGTGTTTGTAGGATCTCTTGCGAGATCCATCGCTATTTTTTGTAGGAATTTTCGTAGACAGCCGTGATGGCCACTCAGTATCGTCCGAGGGTTTTCAACCCTCGGCGATTGTATGGATACTGGAAAGAGCAACAGCGATTGGAGTGACGCGGAGATTCAGGCTGCGGTCGATGCCTATCTCAGCATGTTGTCACGCGAGCAAAGCGGTCAGAAGGTCAATAAGGCTCATGAGAATCGCGTGCTGCGCGAGGGTGCCTTAGCGGGCCGCACCAAAGGTTCGGTTGAGTTTCGGATGCAAAACATCTCTACCGTGTTAGTCGAACTCGGAAGAGATCGCATTGAGGGGTACAAACCCGCCAAGAATGTCGGTGTAAATGTTGAACTCAGTATTCGTGAAGCACTTAACGCTCAAAGCACTTTGACGCCCGAAGATTTTGCTCCAACGGCTGATGAGGCAACACTGGAGCGCCGCGCCGTCAAACTTGAGAAACAGCTGTTCAAGGGTGAGCCGAAAGGGATTGTGAAACCAGAGCAAACTCAGACAAGCGGAAAATCCTATGTTCGCGATCCGGAGGTGAGAGCATGGGTCCGTCAAGAGGCCAAAGGTATCTGTGAGGGCTGCGGCCAACCAGCTCCGTTTGAAAAAGACGGCAGACCGTTTCTTGAGGTTCATCACGTTAAGCATTTGGCGCAGGAAGGTTCGGATCGTCCGAGCAATGCCGTGGCTCTATGTCCGAATTGTCATCGACGCTGTCACCATGCAAGTGATCGGGATGAATTCACAGCTTCGCTTTATATGAAGGTTGAGCGGTTGAAGCCTGAGTAATTGGGCTGAATAAAATTTGTGGCGAGGGAGCTTGCTCCCGTTCGACTGCGAAGAGTTCGCCAAGCAAACAACTTGATCTGTCTGATGTACCACGCTTGTCGAGTTTTGGGCTGCTGAGCAGCCCAGCGAAAGCAAATTCCCTCGCCACAGATGTATGCGTATGTAAAGGACGTCAGTTACTGATTATTTTTGAGACCCCCGAGCTTTTAGATTAAAGCGATCTATTACTTGGATTTAAGCTTTTCTAGCTCCTCCATAACACTATTAACAAAGTGCCCACCTGCCTCCCAATCTCCTGAAGCAGGAGCTAAGTGACCTAAAGGGCCATCAACCTTCAAGTAATTAACTATATCTTTATAGGGCAATTTAACTACAAAGCTCCCGCA
The DNA here is from genome assembly GCF_059506005.1 of Pseudomonas sp. Pseusp18. Taxonomy (NCBI): domain Bacteria; kingdom Pseudomonadati; phylum Pseudomonadota; class Gammaproteobacteria; order Pseudomonadales; family Pseudomonadaceae; genus Pseudomonas; species Pseudomonas sp. Pseusp18. The sequence goes on along the minus strand of NZ_CP169240.1, from coordinate 1,377,547 downwards.
CACCCCAGGCGTAACCTCATACTCACTAAATACAAACTCAACATCATTTTCTTTAATAAAAAACCTAGGCACATAACTTGCTTTTTCAAAACGATCGTCAAATACACCATACTCACATATCGTACTCACCTCCCTAGATATCTTCTTCTTAAGCTCATTTAAAGCATCTCGCCTTGCATCAAAAACGTCGAAAAAATCAAAAAATCTCTCTGCAACAGGATCAAAATTAAGAGAAAACTCAGACTCGTTCCCGTTCATCGCGCCATCGTAATAATAGTATTGATAAACTTTCAAGCTAATTAGATTCTTCGTCAAAACACCCGTCTCATAGCGCACCCGATATTCCAACAAATTACTTTGAATCGCATCCAAAACATTACTTTCAATCTCCCGATTAATCTTATCAATAAAATCACTCGAAAGTATCGCACTCACGTATGGGTAAGAGACATCTATATTGCGATCCGAATGAAAGCTAGAAAAAACGTCCTTAAAATCATCTCCCACCATCACGACATCAACAATACCGATCTGACTTGACAAATACCTCTCCACCTTTACAGCAACATAAGACACCCCACCTATAACCATAGGCAACAGTGTCAAATAAAAACCCACCGCTGTTAACTTACTAGGCAGACTCCACCCAATCCATTGCTTTCTGCTTGGAAAAAAACGCACTTACATCTCCTTTCTTAATAAAGCATCCAACATCACCAAACTTAATAACCCAGCAACCAGAAGATTAAACCACAACAATAAATCGTGAAAAAGTACTTCCACCCTACCTATCCTATAAAAAGGAAAACGTGCACTCTAGCCTCTACCCCAACATCTAGGACCCGAGCCCACCATGAAATTCAACCTCGCCTACTGCCTCAGCCTCGACGACAAGCTGTCGATCTATGACGTGCGCGATTTGAATTTCGACGAAACCATGGCGTTCGATTCCGCCAAGGAGCACTTCCAGTGCCCCAACGATGCCTGCCGCTTAGCGTTCGATGCCGCCAACGTGTTGGGAACGTTCAACGCCAAGAATGTGAATTACGTGCGCACGCCGCATTTCAAGAACATGCCTAGCACCCGGCATGTGGCGGATTGTCCTTATGTCAGTCTCAAGGTATCGGCGTCAGGTGTGGACGCGGACGGGGCGGAGTCGGATGACGGTCGGGAGGAGCATTTTCCGTCGGAGTTGTTGCTGACTCGGCGTGAGTATGTGCGTAAGCCGTCGACCCCAGCGGTGGCGGCGGATGTGATGCGGGACGATCCGAAACCCTCTTCAGCGGCCAGTAACGTCGAGCAGCCGAGCCGGGAGTCGGCACCGGACAAGACCAGTGTCTTCGCCCATCCGGTGGAGTGTTTTGTGTCGAATTTCGAAGACAAGGATCTGCTCAAGCGCATGCCGCTGAAGATTGGCGAGCACACGGCGCCTTATGGGTCGTTCTTCAAGAAGATCGAGTACCTGCAGGACAACAAGGGGCTGATTTACTGGGGCAAGATCAAGGAGATCAAGGATTACACACAGAGCTTTCGCATCGATTTCGAACAGAAGGTCTGGTTCAAGCAAGCGGACGAGGCGAAGAAGAAGCCTTATTCGGTGAACGTTTATCTGAGCAAGAAGCTGATCGACAACTACCGCAAGCGCAAGGCGTTTCTGGAGGAGATCAAGCACGCCGTCGACAGTGATGCCGAGTTGTATTGCTTCTTTTATGGCGTGACGCCGGAGTTGAAGCAGGTGCCGAGCAAGAAACACCCCGAACAGACGTTCGGGGTGTTCAGTGCCAACATCGAGAACCTGGATCACTTCATCATTCGGGAAGCGTCGGGGTTGGCAGGTAAGTAATTCGAGCCACTGCGTTACTGCAGCAGCTGATCTTGCGTCGAGAGGGTGGCTTCCAGCGCCCATATTTGCCTTCTTACTTCCTCACGCCGATCACGTGCAGCCTGGATGCCGGCCTCGTCAAGGCCGCAGTACTGGCGTAACCAGTGGGCCATCATCTCCTCGTCCGGCAAGTAATAACCTTTGACACCATTGTTGCTTCTCACGGTGTCGTTCATCTGCGCGTCAAAGCGGCCAGCCATGATTTCGTCTGGCGGTAAACAACCCCACTCTGCGGCGTAATCTTCAAAGATCCAGGCAATTTCGTTGATGTGGCCTTGCGCACTGCGATGACCTCGCTTGTATAGCCTGTACTGGCGGCTTTCGTTAAATCGCTCCAGCATGGCGTCATGACCAACCCATTGCAGGACGTCATGGCGTAGCGCATCACGCATCAGTCCGTTGATCCATCGCTCGGAAAACCGTTGAACAAAACCTTCCACGTCAGCCTTTTTCGCGTCCGCGAAAATCATGCAATAACGGGTTTTCACATGGATGACGAACAACACGTGCTTGCGTTGCACGGTAATGGCGTGGACCAGCCACTGTTCGGCTGAGTCCCCCTGCTCGTCGTCCTCGATAACGGACGATGGAGGTTTCTCCACCGGGGTTATTTTCTTGCCCTTGTGGACGCGGCTGAAGAAGGTGCTGGCGGCTTCGGTGCAGTTGAAGATCAACATCCTGGGCTCTCGAGAGGTCTGTGCCGCTATTTAACGCATATGCCGAGCATCACTAAAAGCAGCAAACCAATATAAACCCGCGCATGCACCCGATCCGGTATCCGCCCGATCCACGGCGTGGCCAGCCGAATCCCCACCAGCGACCCGACCGTCAGCACCGCAAACGCCAGCACATCCACATAACCGACAAACCACGGCCCCAGATCAAACTCGGTAAACCCCGCCATCGCCATATAGGTCAGCGTCCCAGCCACCGCAACCGGAAGACTCAACGGATTAGCCATGGACGTCGCCTGGGACATGCTCAGCCCACAACGGCGCAATAACGGCACGGTCATGACGCTGCCGCCCACCCCAAGAAAAGTGGCAATAGCGCCAATTCCCACACCGCCGCCAGACACTTCTGCCCCGCCCAATCGCCGTGGGACTTCGATGTAGGACTGCGTAAGAAAACCGCGTCTGAACAAGCAGTCCAGAATGGTCACGCCCAGGTAAACGATGAAGACAGAACGGATCAGCTCACCACTCGCCCACATCGCGGCCGCAGCTCCGACGATCGCGCCCAAGCCGATGAACCCGCCCAACGGCCACAGGTAATGGCGAATGAGATTGCCGGCGCGGTGATGTTTTCTGGTGGCGATCAGTGCATTGACGATCATCACGCAGGTCGAGGTGGCTACGGCAATGTGCATCGCCGCTTGGCCGATGGGATCGTCGATGCCGTGGCTGGCCGTGAGCATGCGGTACAGCAAGGGCACGACGACAAATCCGCCGCCGAAGCCGAACAGCACGGCGGTGACGCCGGTCATGCAGCCGAAGAGTGCCAGCAAGAGGTAGAAGAACATCGCGCATCGTCCATGGGTTGAGAGTGGCCGACGATAGAGCGACGGGGCTTGGCCTGCTTCAGCAAGTCAGCCAATAATGTTTGCGTTTACGCCAACCGCTGGGTGCCGCTCGATGCGCAATGTTTCGATTGATCTGCTGGACGACACGCCACGGCCGGTGTTGGCCATCGGTACGGATTATCCCGACGGTCATCGGTTGCTGCGCCATACCCATCGACGGGCGCAGTTGTTGTATGGCGCCACCGGGGTGATGCAGGTGAGCACGCTCGACGGCAATTGGGTGGTGCCGCCGCAGCGGGCGGTGTGGATTCCGCCGGGGGTGGCGCATGAGGTGTTGATGCTGGGGGTGAGCACTCGCAGTGTGTATATCGAACCGGGGGCGGTTGATCTGGGCAAGCGCTGCCAGGTGATCAGTGTTTCGCCGTTGATGCGGCATTTGTTGATGGAGGCGGTGGAGGTTGCGCTGGAGTATGACGAGGCCGGGCGCGACGGAGCGCTGATCGACTTGTTGCTGCATGAACTGGCGCGCAGTGCTCACCTGCCGTTGCACATCCCGCTGCCGATGGATTCGCGGTTGCTCGGGTTGTGTCAGACGTTTCTCCGGCAACCGAACGCTCACCAATCGCCGCAACAATGGGCCGATCAGTTGCATATCAGCCTGCGTACGTTCAATCGTCTGTTCCGCCAACAGACCGGGCTGAGTTTCAGCCAATGGCGGCAGCGGGCCTGCGTGGTGCTGGCCTTGGCACGGTTGGCGGTGGACACGCCGGTGACGCGGATTGCCCTGGATTTTGGCTATGAAAGCCCGGCGGCGTTTTCGACCATGTTTCGTCGTGTGCTGGGGCAGGCACCGTCCGTTTGGCTGGAGGGGGCGAAATGACCCCGTAGGAGCGAGGCTTGCCCGCGAAGAATGCAACGCGGTATTTCAGGGATTACGCATCATCGTTCTTCGTGGGCAAGTCGGATCGCCGCACCGCTCGCGTCTACAGGTTCTGCACCAGGCGGATGATTGTCTTGACTGGCTTGTTCTGACAGCAATTCAAAACTCTGCTCCTTCACATCCTGGGAATCCAGGCCGATTTGCACCCGGAACTCGCCCGGTTCGGCGACGTACTCAAGTTGGGAGTTGAAGAATTTCAAGTCGTTCTCATCAATGCTGAAGTGGACTGCTTTCTCCTCGCCGGCCTTGAGCATGATTTTTTGAAAGTTCTTCAGTTCTTTGACCGGACGGGCGACAGAGGCAACGACATCGCGGATATACAGCTGAACCACCGTTTCGCCGTCACGCTGGCCGGTATTTTTCACCATGATGCTGGCGACGAGGTTGTCGGTCTTGTTCAGCGTGGTCGAAGACAGGGCCATGTCGGTCAGGCTGAAATCGGTATAGCTCAGCCCATAGCCGAAGGGGTAAAGCGGCCCATAGGATTGATCGAAATATTGCGACGTGTAGTTGCGAAGCGCACCCGGCAGGTACGGACGGCCGGTGTTCAGGTGGCTGTAGTAATTGGGGATCTGCCCCACGGAACGTGGAAAGGTGATGGGTAATTTGCCGGACGGGTTGTAGTCACCGAACAATACATCGGCAACGGCATTGCCTCCCTCGGAGCCGCTGTACCAGGTTTCCAGGATCGCATCGGCCTGTTTCTGCTCCTTGCCGATGGACAGCGGCCGACCGTTCATCAACACCAGCACCAGCGGCTTGCCGGTGGTTTTCAGGGCGGTGATCAATTCACTCTGGCGCCCAGGCAGATCGAGGCTGGTTCGACTGGCCGCTTCATGGGACATGCTGCGGGGCTCGCCCACCACGGCAATCACAACATCGGCTTGCTGTGCAGCCTTGACGGCTTCGTCAATCATTTCTGCTGCCGGACGGGGGTCGTTGGCGATTTCGGACACGCCCTGGTATTCCAGGTATTTAACAACCTCCTGATCCTCCTCGAGATTGGCACCTCGGGCATAGATCAGCGAGCCCTGGCTCATCGCGTTTTTCAGCCCGTCGTAGATCGTCACCGACTGCGCGGGCACACCGCTCGCGGACCAACTGCCCATGATGTCGACGGCACTTTTTGCCAACGGGCCGATGAGCGCGATCGTGCCTTGTTTTTTCAGCGGCAAGAGCCCGTTTTCATTCTTCAGCAGCACCAGTGTCTTGCGTGCCACTTCACGGGCCTGCGCTCTGTGCAGATGGTTTTCGGGGTTGTTATCAGCTGCGTTTTCACTGGCAGCGCCGAGGCGCCGGTAAGGGTCTTCGAACAGCCCCATGTCGTACTTGGCACCCAGGACTTCCCGCACCGCGTTATCAATATCGCTCTGGGAAATAGCGCCAGACTCAAGCAGCCCCGGCAACTCCGGGCCATAGGAGGAGTCGTTCATGCTCATATCAATGCCGGCCCTGATGGCGAGCCTGGCCGCGTCGCGAGGATTCCTCGCAACACCGTGCTGAACCAGATCGGTTACCCCGTTATGGTCGCTGATGACCAGTCCCTTGAAGCCCCACGCTTTGCGAAGCAGATCCTGCATCAACCATCTATTGGCCGCCGCCGGCACACCATTTATCGAGTTAAGCGCCGCCATGACGGCTCCCGCGCCACCCTCGATCGCCGAACGATAAGGTGGCAGGTAGTCCTGGTACATTCGGGCCAGGCCCATGTCGACGCTGTTGTAGTCGCGCCCTCCTTCGACAGCCCCATACAACGCAAAGTGCTTGGCGCTGGACATGATGCTGTCGGGCGCGTTCAAGCTCTGGCCCTGGTAGGCCTGGACCATCACTCTGGCAATGCGTGAAACCAGATAGGTGTCTTCACCGAAGCCTTCGGATGTGCGCCCCCAACGAGGATCACGGGCGACATCGATCATCGGTGCGAAGGTCATATCGATACCGTCCTCACTGGCTTCTTTCGCCGCCGTTCGACCGCTCAACTCGATGGCGTCCATATCCCAACTGGAGGCCAGGGCCAGGCCGATGGGGAAAATGGTTCGATGACCGTGTATCACGTCCCAACCGAAAAACATCGGTATCTTCAGGCGGCTCTGTTGAGCCGCGTCCTGCATGGGGCGGTTTACATAACGGCTCACAGAGCCATATGTCCCCCCGATTCGCCCGGCAGTGATCTCCTGGCAGATTTTTTCGGGCGTCATCTTTTCATCGATAGCGATCAGCCGCAGTTGGCCGACTTTTTCGTCGAGGGTCATCTGATTGATGAGGTTGGTGACAAAGGCATCTTTGTTTGGCGATGCCGTATCGGCCAGGACCGGCAGAGTTGTAAAGCTGATCAGGGCACATAGCAGACGTAGTCTTTTCATGATTCCCTTCCCCGCATAACGCTGTGGCGCACTGCTTTTGAAACGCCACCTTTCCTGCATTGAAGATCAGAAGGCTGACGTTCAATCATTTGGAGCTTTCAGGAAACCGCCTAGAGACAGCGTAGTCGGTCCAACGCCCCTGCCTGAGCGAAAAAAGACAATCGATCAAAAAATGAGTTTGATCCGGGCGCAGAACAACTGTACAAAAACACAGTACATTTTCGAATCGCCACGCTCGATCCCCGGAGAAAACCATGGCCTCTCTTGCAATGAAAATCACCCTGGAACGTATCGCCCTCTTCCAGTTCACCCCCGCCCACTGCGCCCAGGCCCGAGCGATGCTGGGTTGGAGTGTGGAAGAGTTGTCCGAGGAATCCGGGGTTTCCGTTGACGCCATCCAGCGATTCGAAGCAGAGCGTGAGGTGCTGGATGTCACCCGGCTGGCGTTGGCGTATCGGTTTGAATCGCAAGGCCTGGTGTTCTTCCCGGGGTTTGCACCGGGTCGAGGGATGAATGTGAAAGGGTCCACACCGAATCCGGTGGGGCGGGCAGATTATGGAATGGTTGAGTGAGTGAAGTTATCGATTGAGGCGCTTTGCAGGATCACACAAAAGGAATCAGGCAATGATTGAAATAGAAGAAAGCAGCGGGAACGCTTATGAAGATCTCGGAATGGATAACGCAATAGCGATGAGCACCAAATCAAAACTTGCCACCGAAATGGGTGAGGTCATCAAAGCTCGTCAGCTGACTCACGTTCAGGCGTCTGAAATTATGGGTCTGTCGCAAGCCACGCTTTCTGAGATGTTACGTGGAAGCTTTCGTGACATCGGTGAAACCAGGATGGTGGAATGTCTTTCCATGCTCAGGCGTGACATACCAGACCAGTGACACCACAAAACTCACTGGCCCGGTTACATCCCTTTACTGCTGTTTAAACGCCGGAGCCTGACGTTCTAACGAAGCCTGTTCATAGCTGTAAGCCAGGGCCAACAGTTTAGGTTCACTCCAGCGCGGGCCGTAAAAGAACACGGAGGTGGGCAGGCCATCGCCCTTCATGCCCGACGGCAGTGTGATGGCTGGGTAGCCGGCCACCGCGGCACTGAATTGCGAATAGCCGTCGGCATCGGCGATCAGGGCGTCCAGATTGTGCCCGGTCAGTTGCTCATCGATGGCTTCCTTGAAGCTGGCATTGAGTGCCGCGAACAGTTCGGATGCCTGTGCGTGGCTCATGTCCAGTTTGCTGATGTCTTTGAGCATCTGTTGACCGTAACCTTCAGGGCCAGGCTTGAGTTCGTTGAAGTCGATCAACCCTTGAAGCGTTTGGATCGGCAATCCGGAGCGGCTGGCCAGGTACTCCGGCAGCTCATGTTTCATGCCCGCCATGAGTACATTGAAGTAGCCCTCAATATTTGGCAGCCGGACTTTTAATGGCACCAGGGTAGCGCCTTGTTTTTCCAGGGTGGCCAATGCACTCAGAAACTCAGAACCGGGGCGCAACACCGAACCGTCCGGCCCCAGGTACTCGATTGGGTAACCGATTCGCTTGCCGTCCAAGGCATCCTTGGCGAGCAATGCGGTGTAATCGACACCTACCGGTGCGTCGCTGGTTGCGGCGTCCGAAGCATCGACACCTTGCAGGACGTTGAACATGAGCGCGGCGTCAAGAACGGTGCGCGTCATGGTCCCGGGGGTGTCTTGCAGACGTGTGATCGGAATGATGCCGGAACGGCTGAACAGCCCCAGCGTCGGCTTGATGCCCACCACGCCGTTGGCCGAGGCGGGGCAAGTGATCGAACCGTTGGTTTCGGTGGCAATGGCCAGCGGTGCGAACCCGGCGGCTACGCCTGCGGCCGAACCGGAACTGGAACCACACATTTCGCCGCCCAGTACGTGGGGATTTTTCCCTTGGCCACCTCGGCCGCTCCAACCGTGGGGCAAGCCCATTTGTCGAACGTAAGCCCATTCGCTCATGTTGGTTTTGCCGAGAATGACTGCGCCTGCGTCACGAAGCTGCTTGACGACAAATGCATCGTTTGCGGCTGGTTGGCCGACCATGGCCAGTGAGCCCGCGCTCGTTTGCAGGGTGTCTGCGGTATCGACGTTGTCTTTAAGTAGAACCGGAATCCCGTGGAGCGGACCACGAACCTTTCCGTCCTTGCGTTCCTTGTCCAGCGCCATTGCAATCTCGATGGCCTGGGGATTGAGCTCCATGACCGCGTTGATTGCCGGCCCCTGCTTGTCCAGTGCCTCGATACGCGCCTGCAAATGCTTCACCAGTGCTACGGAGGTGAGTTCGTTGCGCTCCATCTTTGCAGTGAGTTCGCTGACACTCTCGTATTCGAGCGCGTTGACCGCTGCAGATGCTGCAGCGGTGTCATCGGCGTAAGCGGAACCCGCGACGGAAAGCACAATGGCCTGCGCCAGCACCGTCATGCGGCTTTTGAAAATGTCCTTCATGTAAAACGTCCTTATTATGGCTAATCACGAGTGAGTCATTTCACTCGCCTCAAAGCCTACCGAAGCCGTAGGAAACGACTGTCAGCGACAAGGAACGAAGGCCGTACGAAAGTTCATCCAGACTTGTAGCCGCTACAAGCAATGTGTCCTTTTTCCTTCATCGTATTTTCCAGATCCAGCCACCACGCGCCACCACGCTGCGGATACATCACGTTGAACGCCTCGCCCATTTGCGGCGTGGTGATCGACACGTTCCGTTCCCAGGCCAGCGCCAGAATACGGTCGAAAGGTTCGTACCAGGCGTGCATCGACAGGTCGAAGGTGCCGTTGTGGATCGGCAGCAACCAGCGCCCTTTAAGGTCAATGTGCGCTTGCAGGGTTTGCTCGGGCTGCATGTGCACGTGAGGCCACTCGACGTTGTAGGCGCCGGTTTCCATAAGGGTCAGGTCGAATGGGCCGTACTGCTCGCCGATGCGTTTGAAGCCGTCGAAGTAGCCACTGTCGCCACTGAAGAAGATCCGCGTGTCGCCGTCGATCATCACCCACGACGCCCACAGGGTGCTGTTGCCGTCGAACAGGCCGCGACCGGAAAAGTGCTGCGAGGGTGTGGCGACGAATTGAAGGCCATCGACCTCGGTGCCCTGCCACCAATCCAGTTGCCGCACTTTGCTGGCGTCGATGCCCCACTTGATCAGGGTGTCACCCACGCCCAGGGGTGTGAGGAAGTAGCGGGTCTTGTCCGCCAGTTTGAGCACGGCCTGATGATCGAGGTGGTCGTAGTGATCGTGGGACAGGATCACCGCTTCAATCGGCGGCAGATCTTCGAGGCTGATCGGAGGCTGGTGGAAACGCTTGGGGCCGGCCCATTGCACGGGCGAGGCGCGTTCGGCGAAGACCGGGTCGGTGATCCAGAACTTGTCCTGCAATTTGAGCAGAAGCGTGGAATGGCCCAGGCGATAGACGCTGTGGTTAGGCGCGGCGATCAATGCCGCCTGGGTCAGGGTTTGCACCGGAACGGGGGCCGACGGCCGGGTGTCGTGCGGTTTGTTGAAGATGAAGTTCCAAAGGATGCGCAAGGTTTTGCGAAAGCCTTCGCGCTGCACCGGCACATGGTTTCGGTACTGCCCTTGAGCCTGTCGGGACGCTTCAGGCGTTGAAGCGTTGTTCGCTGGGGAAGTTGAAGTGGCCATGACTGAATGACTCCAGAAAAACCGCACAATTGACGATTTTCCGCTTGGGACGATTTATGGCCAAGGCATGCACGCATCAGCCGAGATTCTATTTCTCAATGTGCAGGATTAACACAACATTACACTGCACAGTGTAGTTTCTAGGTTGCATCAAAGCCGATCACAAGTAAACTACCAAGTGTAATTCTCCACTTCTTCCTGCCGAAGCGTACTTATGACAGCTCCACAGCGCCTCACCGACCGAAAACGCGAAGCCATCATCCAGGCGGCGATTACCGAATTCCGTACCAACGGTTTCGACATCACCAGCATGGACAAGATCGCCGCCACCGCCGGCGTGTCGAAGCGCACGGTGTACAACCACTTCCCGAGCAAGGAAGAGTTGTTTGCCGAAATCCTCAATCAGTTATGGACCCGAGTAACGGCCGAACAGGAAACGGCCTACCGCCACGACCTGCCCCTGCGCGATCAGCTGCGCCTGATGTTGCAGGCGAAATTGCAGATGCTGGCCGATGACAATTTTCTCGACCTGGCGCGGGTGGCGATCGCCGCCGCCATCCACTCTCCCGAGCGTGCGCAGAACATGGTTGCCCGAATGGGTGAGCGCGAAGAAAGTTTGACCGTGTGGATTCGTGCCGCCCAGGCCGATGGCCGCTTGAAACAGGTCGCGCCTGAGTTCGCTGCGCAACAGATCCACGGGTTGCTCAAGTCCTTTGCCTTCTGGCCGCAGATTTCCATGGGCCAAACGGGCCTGTCGCCCGAGATGCAGCACACAGTGGTGGAATCTGCGCTGGACATGTTCCTGGCGTGCTATGAGTGCTGAGCTGAGCTGCAAAAAATGACAACGTCCGCCGTTTTATCGCTGATTGGTCGCTCTGAATAAGAACTCGGTAATGTGTTTCTGAATGAGACTGACGCTGGAGCTATAGTGAGCCTCAGTCCCAGCCCCCTTCAGAGAGCATCATGAGCACTCCGACCCACGAAACCGAAACCGAAATCACCGGCCCTGTCGATCACCTGCGCTTCCATCGCCCTCACGCGCACCTGGCACCTACTTTCGGTACCGACCGTTTTGCCCTGCGCGCCGAGGCTTTTGCGCGGTTCTTCGGCACGCCGACCTTCCTTGGCGCCCAGACCTTGGTGGTGGTGATCTGGATTTGCCTGAACCTGTCCGGCGTAACCCAATTCGATGTGTACCCCTTCATCCTGCTCAACCTGGCGTTCAGCTTGCAAGCGGCCTACGCCGCGCCGCTGATTCTGCTGGCCCAGACGCGTCAGGCGGCGCGGGACAAAGCCCAGTCCGAAGCCGATGCGCGACATCGTGAAGCCTTGGCCATCGCCAACAGTGAACGTCAGGCCCAGGCCGCGCGGAACACTGCGCAACTGAAGGAGTTGCTGGAGCAAAATACCCGGCTCACCGAAATCACCAAGACCCTGACTGAGCGCATCGAAAGCCTGACCTCGGAAATGCATCAACACTTCATCAGCAAGGAGCCACCGAAGGTTTGATCCGGAGCGCCCGCCCCAACTCGTCGAACAACGTCACCACCGAGCGCAATGCGCGGCAGTCCGGGCGGGTCAGCAGCCACAGCGCGGTGTCGTAACCGTGCAGGGGCTCGGTCAACGGTTGCAGTTCTTCACCGATCAAAAAGTCCGGCAACGCCGCGATGCCCAGTCCGGCCCGCACCAACTCGGTCACCGACAACATGCTGTTGCAGCGATAACCGGGTGTTACGCCGGGCAACTGCTGACGCCGCCAGGCGACGGTGGGGTGATCGGGAAGAAAGTCGTCCGGGGCGATCCAGGTCAATGAGGCCAGGTCGTGGGATTCGACCGATTGCAGATAGGCCGCGCTGGCACAGACCCGGTAGGAAATGTCTGCCAATCGCCGGCCAACCAGATGCTCGGGCGGGGTGCGGGTCAGCCGCAAGGCGATGTCGGCGTCGCGGCGGCTGAGGTTGGCGAAGTCGTTGGAGGTGCAGAGTTCGATAGTCAGCGCCGGATAAGACGGCATGAACCGCGCCAGTGCCGGTAACAGCAGACTTTGCAGGACCGAATCGGTGCAGGTCAGGCGCACCGTGCCGCTGATGATTTCACCGCCCTGCTCCACGCCAATGCGCGCCGCCTCCAGCGCTTGTTCGGCGCGTTCAGCCTGCTCGGCCAGGGTCTGCGCCAGCGTCGTCGGCAGGTAACCAACGCGGCTTTTTTCGAACAGTTGCTGGCCTAGCGCGGCCTCCAGGCGGCGGACCGCGCGAAACACTGTCGAAACGTCGACCTTCAACAACACCGAAGCCCGGGCCAGAGAGCCGCCGCGCACCAGTGCGAGGATCAGGGACAGGTCGGGATAGTCCAGCTGATAGTGCGTCGATGCATTGATCACTTGGGATAACGCCAATATTGATTGCGTGAACGCCAATCTATAGTCGGTGCCAGAAATCAACAAGCGTCGAGATCACTCATGGAAACCAACGCCATCCGCATTGCCCTGATCGGTGACTACGATCCACAGGTCACCGCCCATCAAGCCATCCCCGTCGCCCTCGGCATGGCCGCCGAACACACCGGCATGAACCTGCAATTTGAATGGCTACCCACCGACCGCATCACCACCGATACGCCACTGGATGACTTCGATGGTTTCTGGTGCGTACCCGCCAGCCCTTATCGCGACATGGATGGCGCGCTACGGGCGATCCGCTTTGCCCGGGAACAACAACGGCCGTTCCTCGGCACGTGCGGCGGTTTTCAGCACGCGGTACTGGAGTTCGCCCGCAACGTATTGGGCTGGGAAGATGCCGAACACGGCGAGACTTCGCCCAACGCGACGCGGGCGTTACTCACGCCGCTGACCTGTGCGCTGGTGGAAGCCGTCGACAGCATTCATTTGGTTGAAGGCTCGTTGATCGCCAAGGCGTACGAAAATGCTGAAATTCGTGAAGGCTACCGTTGCCGTTACGGTGTGAATCCCGAGTTTGAACGGCAGCTACTGACGCGACAGTTGCACGCGGTTGGCCACGATTCGGCGGGGGATCTGCGGGCAGTGGAGCTGAAGGATCATCCATTCTTTGTCGCAACGCTGTTCCAACCGGAACGCGCCGCGCTCAAAGGCCTGCTGCCGCCGTTGGTCAAGGCATTGATCGAGGCCTGCGCGAGGCAAAAATCATGATCGCCCAGACACCTGCAGCACCTTACTACGCAGTGATTTTCACTTCGCTGCGCACCGAAGGCGATCACGGTTACGAACAGGCCGCCGAACGCATGGTGGAGCTGGCCCGTGAGCAACCCGGCTTCCTGGGCGTGGAATCGGCCCGGGGCGCGGATGGGCTCGGGATTACGGTGTCCTACTGGGCCAGCGAAGCGGCGATCCTGGCCTGGAAGCATCACCCCGAGCACAGCGCGATTCGTGAGCGTGGGCGATCGACCTGGTATTCGGCGTGTCATACGCGGGTGTGCAAGGTTGAGCGGGCCTATGCGTTCAAACAGTGAATGACCCGGTGATTCTGGAGGCCGTCTTCGCGGGCTTGCCCGCGAAGACGCCAGAACAGCCACCGCAAAACCCTCACCCCCGCACCAAACTCCTCACCGCCGTAATCTGCGGCAGGTCCTGTCGATTCATGTACACCCGCAGCGGCTCGGTGATGTTGATCCGGTCGTCGATGTTCTGGTCCAGCAGCAACTGAATCAGTTCGCGCTTGAGCGTCATGGTCTGCTCGGGGCCGGGTGCCCAGACGAATTCGCTGGCGGGGATGATGCCGTCGTCAGCCACGTCCATGCCGAAGGCGTCTTCGCTGAAGCGCACGATGTACTGGCCGGTTTTGCGATTGAGGCCGACGAAGCCTTTGAGTTGGTCGGCGGCCTGGCAAATGAGCTGGGAAGTGATGCGCATGGTAAACCTCACAAAAGGTCGCTAAGGACCGGTGATCGATGGTTTACACGCAGGCAAGTGAACGGGTTTCCCTCTGCCGGGGAAACTGCAGGTGTGAAGATTACTGCAAAGAGCCGCACAAAAGCGTCGAAGAAATCTTCTTTAAACACGTTTATGTCGGTCTGGTGATAGCACAAGCGGCGCTCAGTTGTTAAAAGATACGTCTTTGAAAACTCATCGCAAAAGGACTTCGACCATGCCTGTCTCCTTCACCAAAAGCGCGCTGCTGCTGAGCCTGATGCTCGGCCTCGGCCAGGCACAGGCCACCAGCGAGCCAAGCCCCAGCGCACTGGCAACCCGCCTGGGCATTCCGCACCCGGCGGTGATCGCCCACCGTGGCGCCTCTTTCGATGCACCGGAATCCACCGCCGCGGCCTACAAACTGGCTCGCGACCTGGGCGCCGACTACCTGGAAATGGACCTGCAACGCAGCAAGGATGGCGTGCTGTTCGCCCTGCACGACAACAACCTGCAACGCACCACCGACGTCGCCACCAAATTCCCTGAGCGCAAGGACAGCCCGGCCAACGAATTCACCATCGCCGAACTGAAAACCCTGGATGCCGGCAGCTGGTTCAACACGGCGTACCCGGATCGCGCGCGTCCTGGCTACGTGGGTCTGAAGATCCTGACCCTGGACGAAATCATCGACATCGCCCAAGGCAATCCACTGCACAAGCCTGGCCTGTACATCGAAACCAAGGAGCCAAAGCAGTTTCCCGGCATCGAACGCGATCTCAAGGATAAATTGCAGGACCGTGGTTGGCTGAGCCCGACGGGTTCCAAACTGGCAAAAAGTAATCTGGCGGTCGGCCAGGGGAAAGGCAAAGTCGTGCTGCAAACCTTCGAGAAGAGCAGCCTCGAACTGCTCGAGAAGGAGATGCCGCAAGTGCCGAAAATCCTGCTGTTGTGGGTCGGCGAAGGCAGCATCGAGCCGAAATCCAAAGTGGCGTTCGCTGAGTCCGGAGACAAGGACAAAGCGACTTACTACGCCAAACAGGAACCGAAAGACAAAGCCGAATTCCAGCAATGGGTCGAGTACGCCAAGTCCCAGGGCGCTATCGGCACCGGGCCTTCTGCCGCGCTGACCAAGGGCGGCGATCAGAGCTATTCAGACCTGGTGAAACCGTGGATGAACCAGTTCACCCACGATCAGGGCATGCTGGTGCACGTCTACACCATCGACGATGCCGTGGATTATCAGAAAGTGACGGATGCCGGTGTCGACGGCATCTTCACCAATCGCGCCAGCGAACTGCTGAAGTTCTATAAACGCCCGGCGGCGGCGAGTGTTGCGCAGTTGTTGCAGAACAACGGGTATTGATTCAAGACCGTGGCGCCTGTTTCGCGGGCGCCACGGTAATTAAGGGTGAATTAAGTTGCGCTGTTTAACCTGATCCCACTTAAACAGCTCCTCCAAGGAAAGAACTTGATGAAAACCTTAACTGCCCTGTTCACCGCTGCCGCCCTGACCCTCACCGCCGGCCTGGCCCAAGCTGACGTTCGCGTCGACCAGATCCCCGAGTTGGTCAAAAGCGGCAAGATCAAACCCCTGGAAGAAATGAACCAGGCCGCGCTGAAGTTGCATCCGGGCGCCACGATTACTGATACCGACCTGGATAACCACTTCAACGGTTACGAATATGAAGTTGAACTGCGTCTGGCTGACAACACCGAATGGGACGTGGACTTCGATGCCGCCACTGGCAAGGTCCTGAGCAACAAACAAGACAAGTGATTCAACTGCAAAAAGCCGCACGATCTTCGGGTCTTGCGGCTTTTTTGCGTTCGGCGTAAGGCAAATCGCTGAAGTGATGAACGAAGTCGCGCCCTTTTGCGCAAGCCCGCTAGAATCCCTCAACACCACTCAGCATGTTGAAGCAGAGAACCAGGGATATGGGGCAAACAGCGACAGCAGATATCGCCACGATCAGCCGGATCAGCGCGGTGCCGGTGGTTCTTCAGGTGATAGGTGAGTTGACCGGTTTGCGGTTCGCGGCGGTGGCCCGCGTCATCGACAACACCTGGATCGCCTGCGCGGTGCTCGATCGACTGGATTTCGGCGTGCAAGTGGGCGATGAACTGCAGCTGGTCTCCACGCTGAGCGAAGAAATTCGCCGGGGCCAGCAGTCAGTGGTCATCGACAAGGTCAGTGAAGACCCGCTCTGCCGCGACCATCCCTTCGAAAGCTACATTGCCGTGCCGGTATTTCGCACCGACGGGCGCTTCTTCGGCACCCTCTGCGCCCTCGATCCTGATCCCGCGCCGCTCAAGTCCAGCACGATCCAGAGCACCATGGAATCGTTCGCCCGGATGCTCGCGCTGCAAATCGAAGCCGACGAAAACCTGCAACGGACCGAAGCGGCGCCGATCAAGGAACGTAAAACCACCGAACTGCGCGAACAGTTCATCGCCGTGCTCGGTCATGATCTGCGTAACCCCTTGTTCGCCATCAGCGCCGGTGCCGAAATGCTCCTGCGCAAACTCAAAGACCCGGCGAATGAGCAACGGGCGCGGCATATCCTCACCAGCGCCCGGCGTGCGACCAAACTGGTCGACGATGTACTGGACTTCGCGCGGGGGTCATTGGGTCACGGCATCCCGGTGAATATCGAGCCGTGCCCTGATTTGGGAGATGTGCTGCGGCATGTGATTGCCGAGATCCGGAGCATTCACCCCAAGCGCATCATTCAGTCGTCGATTGGCGACCTGAGCGACATTCACTGCGATCGCGAACGGGTCGCGCAGTTGCTGTCCAACCTGCTGGCGAACGCCGTCGTCCACGGCGATCCCGACGGCCCGATCGAGGTCAGTGCGCAGGTCAACGAAGGGCAGTTCGTGTTGAGCGTGAAAAACCACGGGCTGATTGCCGAGGATGCACTGCCGCAGCTGTTCCAGCCCTACTCGCGACCGACCGGCGGAACACCGCAGGCTGGCCTCGGATTGGGTTTGTACATTGCCGATCAGATTGCGCAGGCCCATGGCGGCAAACTGGAGGTGGAATCGACCGAGCCGCAGGGCACGACGTTTACCTTCAGCTTGCAATGCGATCTGTAGCAGCTGTCGAGCTTGCGAGGCTGCGTTCGGCTGCGCAGCAGTCGTGAGTCCGGCTGACGCGGTCTGCCTGACACACCGCAATCACTGGTTTGACGACCGCTACGCAGCCGAACGCAGCCTTCGGCTGCTGATACAAGGAATGCGTGTACCACTCGGTAACCGATTCGGTACACAGCCCATTTCACTAGGCGCTCAACCGCGCCGTCACCTCATTCAATTGCCCTGACAGCCCATGCAGGTTATGGCTGGCCGCTTCGGTGCGCTGCACGTTGTCCAGGTTGGTACTGGCGATGCTGGTGATTTCGGTGAGGTTGCGCGAGATGTCTTCGGCCACTGAAGTCTGCTCTTCTGCGGCGGTGGCGATCTGGCGGTTCATGTCGCGAATGGCTTCCACGGCATGGGTGATACGCTCGAGCATGGCGCCGGCCTGGGTCACTTGCTCGACGCTTTGCTCGCTGCGCGACTGGCCACTTTCGATGGCCTGGGCCGCATCCACCGCACCGGTTTGCACGGTTTGAATGATCTGGTTGATCTCGATGATCGACGCCGCCGTGCGCTGGGCCAGGCTGCGCACTTCATCGGCGACCACCGCAAAACCACGCCCGGCTTCACCGGCACGGGCCGCTTCGATTGCCGCGTTGAGCGCCAGCAGGTTGGTTTGTTCGGCGATGCCGCGAATCACTTCCAGCACCTTGCCGATGCGCCCGCTGTCTTCTTCCAGGCGACGGATGACCGTGGCGGTGTTGGCGATTTCGCCACGCATTTGGGTGATGGTGTGAATGGTGCCCTGCATGACCTTCTCGCCTTGCTGGGCGGACTGATCGGCATCGTCGGCCGCACGTGCCGCTTCGGCGGCGTGGCGCGCGACTTCTTGCGCGGTGGCGGACATTTCGTTCATCGCCGTGGCCACCTGATCGGTGCGATTGAACTGCTCGTTGGTGCCGCTGGCCATGAGGCCGGCAATCGAGTTCAGCTCACCGCTGGCACTGTCCAGGTCCGACGCGCTGCGCTGCAAACGACTGAAGGTTTCGGCGAGGAAATCGCGCAAGGTGTTGGCGGCCCTGGCCAGGTTGCCCAACTCGTCCTGACGGGTGCTGGCCACGCGTTCGGCGAACCGGCCCTGGCTGAGTTGCGCCACGTAGTCGATCAGTTTGCGGATCGGCTCCACCAGATTGCGATTGACCAGCCACAGACTCAACAAACCAATCAGCAGACCCGACACCAGCATCACCGCGATCCCCAGCAACACGGTGCGATCGGCACTGGCACTGATCAATTTCGATTGTTCGAAACTCTGCTTGCGCAGTTCACTGACCAGTTCATTCATCTGCTCGCTGGCAGCGCGGTCCACGCCCTTGACCGCATTGTCGCCGGCCGATGGGTCGGCACCAGCGGCCACGTAGGCATCACGGCCCTTCTGATACGCCGCACCTAATACACGATGCTCCTCACGCAGGCGTTCGATGCGGGTCTTGAGTTGCGGCTCCATCCCCTTCTGCCCGGCCAGTTCACCGAGGATACCCTGCACATTGCGCTGCCCCTCCTCGAACTGCTTCCAGTATTTGTCCAGATCCGCGGGTTGCTTGCCGCGCAGCAGGACGTTTTTCCACTCCTGGACCTGCACCTTGAATTGCAGGTTGGCTTCATCAATCAATTGCGAAGTGTGCAACGGGCCTTCAATCAGATTCGCGTAGCTCTGAACGCCGTTGGACAGAAAGTGAAAGCAGGCCAAAGCGATCAACAACATCGCCAACAGGCTGCCACTCAACAGGGCGAGAATTTGTGCTCGAAGGGACTTTTGCAAAGACATCGGGAAGTACTCGAAACAGGAATGAGGCACGCTGATGAAGGCGTGAAAAGTATCCGGACATCCCTGTCTGTCACATTGGCCCTTGGCCGAAGGCGCGCAAACTTAACCCAAGCTTGATCGGCGTTCCAGAGCGGTTCTTGAGGAGAATCCGACCATCGGTATCGCAATCGTTTGCGTACACCTCGCCGTCACAAAACCGTCATGAGCGCTTGCAATGATGGGGCTCAAGTGAACCTGTGAAACCCGCGACAGGCGCCTCCTCGCAGCGAGACTTCATGAACCACAGCATTGACCAACGCCATCGCGACTCCGACTTGTTCGGCCTGCTTTACGGTTTCAGTTTTCGCCCCGGCGAGCGTGGCCGAGAGATCGATTCGGCCAAGGCGTTGCACTGTCTGCAACAGCCCCAGGACAGCGACGAGTTCCTTTGGCTGCACCTGAACCTGGCCCATGCCGCGTGCGAGCGCTGGATGAAAAGCCATCTGGAATTGCCCGACGAGTTTTTCGAAGCCTTGCATGAAGGGTCCCGTTCAACGCGCATCGAGCATGTCGATTCGGCGTTGCTGGCGGTGGTCAACGACGTGGTGTTCAACCTCAGCAGCATGGTTTCCTCGGATGTCTCGACGTTGTGGGTCTGCGCCCGCAGTCGGCTGATCATCAGCGCGCGCCTGCAACCGCTGCACTCGGTGGACAAGCTGCGCTCTTCGGTGAAGGCCGGTGAATGCTTTCGCTCTCCGCTGGAATTGCTGGTGCATTTGCTGCGTGATCAGGGCGAAGTGCTGACGCAGATCGTGCGCAAGACCAGCCTCAGTGTCGATCAGATCGAAGATGAATTGCTGTCGTCGCGCCTGTCCACCAACCGCGCCGAACTGGGCGCCAACCGCCGGGTATTGGTGCGCCTGCAACGGCTGCTGGCGTTGGAGCCGGGCTCGTTGCTACGCCTGCTCAATCGCCCTCCGCAATGGTTGCAGAAGGAGGACGTCAAGGAGCTGCGCAAATCCACCGAGGAGTTTGCGCTGATCATCAACGACCTCACCGCGCTCGGTGAGCGGATCAAGCTCTTGCAGGAAGAAATCGCCGCCAATCTCAACGAACAGAGCAACCGCACGCTGTTCACCCTGACCGTGGTCACGGTGCTGGCGCTGCCGATCAACATCATTGCCGGTTTCTTCGGCATGAACGTCGGCGGAGTGCCGCTTGCCGGTGATCCGGAGGGGTTCTGGATTCTGGTGGCACTGGTGGCGACGTTTACCCTGATTGCCGGGCGCTGGGCGTTTCGTAAGCGACGTGATTATTAAGCAAAGTACCAAGGCCTTATCCCAATCCTGTGGCGAGGGGGCTTGCCCCCGTTGGGCTGCGTAGCGGCCCTTATCGGGTTTATTCATTCAAACCGCATTCTCTGGTTTTACGACTGCTTCGCAGCCGAACGGGGGCAAGCCCCCTCGCCACAGATATTTGCCTGCATTAACTTCTAGCCCCACAAAAAAACCAAACACTGACCCAGCGCAGTCTCACTGTAATATTTAGCAACGATCATGGGCGACACTCCTTCTCTGCTCAGGATTGTCCGGCATGGCTACGCCTTCCTTCACCGCCGCCTCCCAGGCGCCCGCCAGCGGCGCCAGGCCGCAGTTCGATAAAAAACCCGGCCTGCTCACCTTCGTGATGTTCTTTGCCGTGCTGGGCAGCGGACTGCTGTTCACCGCCTACAGCCTGATGCACGACATGAGCGAACTCGGCACGGTGGTCACCACCTGGACGCCGTTTCTGCTGTTGGGCGTCGCGCTGCTGATTGCCTTGGGCTTTGAGTTCGTCAACGGTTTTCACGACACCGCCAACGCCGTGGCGACGGTGATTTACACCCATTCCTTGCCGCCGAATTTCGCCGTGGCCTGGTCCGGGTTCTTCAACTTCCTGGGGGTGTTGCTGTCGAGCGGCGCGGTGGCGTTCGGCATCATCGCCCTGCTGCCGGTGGAGCTGATTCTGCAGGTCGGCTCCTCCGCCGGTTTCGCGATGATCTTCGCCCTGTTGATCGCCGCCATCCTGTGGAACCTCGGCACCTGGTGGCTGGGCTTGCCGGCCTCTTCGTCGCACACCCTGATCGGTTCGATCATCGGTGTCGGCGTGGCCAACGCCTTGATGCACGGCCGCGACGGCACCAGTGGCGTGGACTGGGCCCAGGCGACCAAGGTCGGTTACGCGTTGCTGCTGTCGCCGCTGATCGGCTTCGCATTCGCCGCGTTGTTGCTACTGGCGTTGCGTGTCTTCGTCAAAAATCGCGCACTGTACAAGGCGCCGAAAGGCGACACCCCGCCACCGTGGTGGATTCGCGGCATGTTGATTCTGACCTGCACCGGCGTGTCCTTCGCCCACGGCTCCAACGACGGCCAGAAAGGCATGGGCCTGATCATGCTGATTCTGGTGGGCACGCTGCCGATGGCGTATGCGTTGAACCGCACCATGCCGGCGGATCAGGCCTTGCAATTCGCCGCGGTGGCCGAAGTCACCCAGCAAGCCCTGATGAGAAACACACCACTGCCGATGCCCACCGATCCACGCCCGGTGCTGACCGACTACATGCGCAACAAGGAAGCCACCCCGCAACTGATCCCCGCCCTCGCCGCGCTGGCGGGCCAGATCGGTAACGAAGTGAAGGGTTACGGCTCGCTGTCGAAAGTCCCGGCAGAAGCGATGGGCAACGTGCGCAACGACATGTACCTGACCAGCGAAACCATTCGCCTGATGGACAAGAACAAGGTCGGAAACTTCGACACCGACACCACCGGCAAGCTGCAACTGTTCAAACAACAGATCGACAACGCCACGCGGTTCATTCCGCTGTGGGTGAAGATCGCGGTGGCCATCGCCCTGGGGCTTGGCACCATGGTCGGCTGGAAACGCATCGTGGTGACGGTCGGCGAGAAAATCGGCAAGACGCACCTGACCTATGCGCAGGGTGCTTCGGCAGAAACCGTGGCGATGCTGACCATCGGCGCCGCCGACATGTTCGGCCTGCCGGTATCGACCACTCATGTGTTGTCTTCAGGCGTGGCCGGGACCATGGTCGCCAACGGTGGTGGCTTGCAGATGAAGACCATCCGCAACCTGCTGATGGCCTGGGTGCTGACCTTGCCGGCGGCGATTGTGCTGTCGGGCAGCTTGTACTGGTTGTTCACCAAGCTGTTCTGATCAACCTGAACACCCACCCCCTGTAGGAGCGAGGCTTGCCCGCGAAGAATGCACCGCGGTCTACCCGAATGACCGCGTTATCGTTCTTCGCGGGCAAGCCTCGCTCCTACAGGGATTTTTTTGCCCGGCGAAAGCATTTCGTCGCAAATTCATGGGATTAATCGTTTATTGATCCCTCTCCCGCCGGATAGCACTTCAGTTTGCTACCGTGTTGCCGACTATTAAAAGACTCGATGTATTCAGGAGGGGAACCGTGAATCTGTATATCAATCAGCTTCAGAAGAAAGCTGACTTCAAAGAAGCCATCTACGCAGGCGACATCTTCCTGAACACTCAGCTACGCACGGCCAAAGAATTGTGTGCGTTTGCCCAAGAAAGCATCACTGCCGCCTTCGACGGCGAGACCAATCACCAGGCCCTGCACACGTTGATGCCGGTGGAAGAATTCGTGGTCCTGGTCACTCGCCTCAAGAGCCAGTTCACTAACAGCCAACGCGCCAAGGACTTGATTCTGGGCTTCATCGATGAAATCGGTGTCGACCCTCGCGAGTACATATTCGACGTGCCACGGATCCGCGTAGTGCCTAACTTCGACTACCTGCATGCCGGCGTCAGCTATGCCTACAAACCCCATCGCGACACCTGGTACGGCGGCGTCGACTGTCAGATCAACACCTGGATGCCGGTGCATACCATCAGCCCTGACCAGACCATGATGATCAATGGCGGTTATTTCGATGTACCGGTGAAGAACACTTCAAAGGATTGGAGCCTGTCCGACTGGATCAACAACCAGCGTCATAGGGCCAAGGAGAACCTCAAGGAAGAAGTACGGGTACACCCGGTTCCGCTGGAAGAGATCAATACTTCTTCGGAAATCCGCGTGGCCGGCAACACGGGCGACATGCTGATTTTTTCCGGTTCTCACCTGCATGGTACGGTTCCCAACTACACGCAACAGACCCGCTTCAGCGTGGACTTCCGCCTGATGCACCTTGACGACCTCAAGCACAAGCGCGGCGCGATCAACGTCGACAGCGCCTGCCCGGACGTCGGTGCTGGGTTCAACGATTATTTCCACGCTCACGACTTTTCGAAATTCCAAGGAATCCAGCAATGACCAAGCGTCGCATTACGCCCGCCGAGGCTCAATACAACGAAACCCGTGCCAATGTCCTGAAACGGGTCGACGCCGAGTATGTGGCCGACGCGCCATTTGTCTTCGCCCACCGCATCGGCGTGACCGCTGCACTGTCGCGCATGGAGTTGTTCAAGAAAGTCGCCGAGATCCCTGGCGCGATCATTGAATGCGGCGTGTACAAGGGCAACTCGCTGATGCTCTACATGCACCTGTCGATGATTCTGGAACCCTACGCGATCAACCGGTCGATCGTCGGCTTCGACACCTTCGAAGGCTTCCAGAGTATCGACAAGAAAGAAGACCCGGCGGACGTCAACGAGACCATGTTCTCCGACACCGACCAGTCGCTGATCCAGGACATGATCGACGCCAACGACCTGTTGCGCCCGGTCAACCGTATCCCGCGCTGCGAGCTGGTCAAAGGCGACATCGTCAAGACTGTGCCAGAGTGGGTCCAGACGCGTCCGGACCTGGTGGTGGCGATGCTGATCCTCGACACCGACCTGTACGAGTCGACCAAAGTCGCTCTGGAAACCTTCCTGCCGTACATGCCAAAAGGCGCGATCGTAGTGCTCGACGAAGTCGCTTACCGCAACTTCCCCGGCGAAACCAAAGCCCTGCGCGAAGTGCTCGACCTGAACAAGATCGAACTCAAGCGCCTGCCGTTCGATTCGTGCGTGGGCTACTTCCACGTTTGATGCACAAGTTCCTGTAAACAAAGATCAAAAGATCGCAGCCGAAGGCTGCGATCTTTGCTTTTACCCTTCCAAAGCCCTGCGCACCATCAACCGCTCCCGCACCACGTCGTAACCCCAGTGGTACACGTAGGTGTACGGCAGGAAAAACAGCAGCACGCCGATATCCAGCAGGAACGCCTGCCACAGGCTGATCTTCAGCCACCAGGCAATCAACGGCACCCCAAACGCCACCAGCCCGCCTTCGAACAACAGCGCATGCACCACGCGCACCCAAGCGTTACGCACAATGGCGAAGCGCTTGAGCAAACGGTCGAACAGGCCGTTGAAGACCACGTTCCAGGCCAGGGCAAGGGCTGCAATCGCCATGGTTGCCACGCCCATTTCCAGCATGGGTTTATCCATGACCCAGGCCAGCAGTGGAGTACAGATCAATATCGCCAGCAGTTCGAAACCGATGGCCTGGAGAATTCGTTCAGTGATGGATTTATTGGCGTTCATGGCCAGACTCCCTGAGTGACTGTGGTTGCCATGATCTGCCATCACATCGATACTTCATAACCAATAACCATCGATCAAGGCGATAGTTCATGGCTTCCCACGAAGTGTTGCTGGCGTTTGTAGAGGCCGCGACCCAAGGCTCGTTTTCCGCCGCGGCGCGCAAGCTCGGGCGCAGTCAGTCGACCATCAGCGCCGCCGTGGCGAGCCTGGAAATCGACCTGAACCTTGTCCTCTTCGACCGCAGCAGTCGCAAGCCGAGCCTGACTCCGGCCGGGCACGTCATGCTGCAACGGGCCGAGGAGATTCTGGCCGCCACCAGCCGTCTGGAAATGACCGCCAGCCAACTGTCCCAAGGCATCGAGCCAAAGTTGACCGTGGCGATTTCCGACACTTACCAGTCCGACCGTTTCGAAGCGGCGCTCAGTGCTTTCGAGCAGCGTTACCCGGACCTCGAACTTGAATGCCTGATCGCCGAATGCGATGACCTGGTGGCACTGGTGCAACGCGGCCGCGCGCACGTCGCCTTCGCCGAGATGCAAGACAGCTACCCGCCGGACCTGGTCAGCTCGACGGTGGACGAGCGCACGGAAATCGCCCTGTTCGTGTCCCACGCGCACCCGTTGGCGACGCTGAACGACATCGATCAGGACGTGCTGCAACAGCACCGCGAACTGCGTCTGGCGACGATCGTCAATCCGTATGAAAGCCGCGCGAAGGGGCGGGTCTGGTCGGCACCGAGTTACCTGATGCTGCTGGAAATGGCCCAGGGAGGGTTCGGCTGGGCACCGTTGCCGCGATGGCTGGTGGGGCGATTTGGGGCTGGCTCGTTGGTGGAATTGAAAGTGCGCGGCTGGCCGAAACCGGTGTATGTCGATGCGCTGTGGTCGCGTTTGCACCCGCCGGGGCCAGCGGGGAGTTGGTTATTGAGCAAGATGCTGGAATGAAGGTCCTGCGGACCTTATCGCGGGCAAGCCACGCTCCCACAGGATTGAGGCGATCACACCTTTGCGATTCGACACAACCCTGTGGGAGCGAGGCTTGCCCGCGATGGGGCCAGTGAAATCACATCACTCCAACGCCCGGAGCCGCCCCTCGATAAACCGCCGTTCCGGCACCTGCTGCGTCAATTCCAGCGCCCGCTGATACGCCGCTCGCGCCTCTTCCACCCTTCCCAACTGCCGGCAAAACTCTGCCCGTGCCGAATGCGCCAGGTGGTAATCCAGCAACTCGCCCCGGGCCAGAATCCCTTCGATCAACGTCAGCCCGACCTGCGGGCCATCGCGCCTGGACAGCGCCGCCGCGCGGTTCAGTTCGATCACCGGCGACGGCACCGCCCGCAGCAGCACGTCGTACAGACCGACAATCTGCGCCCAGTCCGTCTCTGCCGCCGAGAGCGCTTCGGCATGCACCGCGGCAATCGCCGCTTGCAGGCAATAAGGTCCGAAGCGCCGTGTCGTCAGCGCCCGCTCGATCAAGGCGCAACCTTCGGCAATCAGCTCGGCGTTCCACAACGAGCGATCCTGTTCATCCAGCACAATCAGCTCACCGCTCGCGGAGGTCCTGGCGAGGCGCCGAGACTCATGCAACAGCATCAGCGCCAGCAGCCCCATCACCTCCGGTTCAGGCAACAACTCCATCAACAACCGACCGAGACGAATCGCTTCGCGCGTCAGCTCTTCACGGGTCAGCTCGCTGCCGACAGACGCCGAGTACCCTTCGTTGAACACCAGGTAAATCACCCGCAACACGCTGTCGAGTCGCTCGGGAAGTTCCGCCAGGGTGGGCACTTGGTAAGGGATTTTCGCGTCACGGATCTTGGCCTTCGCCCGCACGATGCGCTGGGCGATGGTCGCCGGCGCCGAGAGAAATGCCCGGGCGATTTCTTCCGTGGTCAGGTCGCAGACTTCACGCAGAGTCAGCGGCACTTGAGCGTCCGCCGCCAGTGCCGGGTGGCAACAGGTGAAGATCAGGCGCAGGCGATCGTCTTCCACGTCTTCGTCACTCCAGTCGGCCTGCTCCAGCGCCTCCAGTTGAGCGATCAACAACGGCCGGGACGCGTTAAAACGCGCGCGCCGACGCAACACATCAATGGCCTTGAAACGACCGGTGGACACCAGCCAGGTGCGCGGATTGTCCGGCACACCGTCGCGCTGCCAGCGCTCGACCGCGACGAAGAACGCCTCGTGCAGCGCCTCTTCGGCGAGGTCGAAATCGCCGAGCAAGCGGATCAGAGTCGCCAGGATCCGCCGCGACTCGTCGCGGTAAACCTGCTCGACTTGCGCCCGTACCGATTCGCCCGGCATCAGTCCGGCATGCCTGGGGCCATTTTTCGCTGGACGGTTCGCACACTCATAAAAGAACTCCTGTTGTGATAGTTATTCAGACATTCAACTGGCGAACGGGCCGCACCTCGACGCAGCCGACCCGGGCCGCCGGAATGTTACCGGCGACCTGGAGGGCTTCATTGAGGTCCTTGGCATCGATCAGGTAGAAGCCGGCCAACTGCTCCTTGGTTTCAGCGAACGGGCCGTCGGTGATCGACATTTTGCCGTTGCGCATGCGCACGGTGGTCGCGGTCTGCACCGACTCCAGCGCTTCGGCGGCGATCATCCGGCCGCTGCCCTGGATCGACTCGGCATAGGCCATGCACTCGGCGTCGTTGGGGCTTTCGGGCAGTGAGTGCAATTCGTGCTCGTTGCTGTAGACCAGGCATAAATACTTCATGGGACTCTCCATTTCAGGCGGCTTTGCCGTGACCGAACTGATCAACTATGGCTGTCGATTGGCGCTTTGACGCTGCTTTCCGATAAACCGCCCGACCATCAGGGTTCCAGGTTGAACAGAGCCGCGCCGCTGGTCATGTCGAACGGAGCAGACCAGTGTTCGTGGACAATCTGCCAGAGCCCCGCTTCCTGCCGATAGCACGCGGTGACGCGCATCCAGCAAGCCTGGGTTTCACCCTTTTCATTGGTGCCGCCACAATGCGCCAGCCAGTGAGCGAAAGCGACCTCCTGCGACGGCACAATGTTGATCTCGTGAAATTCGAAAATATGCGGGCCGGGGCACATCTCCAGGCATTCCTGCCAATGCGCACGGTAGGCCGCCTTGCCCTTGAATTGCAGGGCTTTGACGGCATCGAAGGAGACGATGTCGTCGGCGTACAGGGCCATGACTTTTTCCACATCCTTGGCGATGACCGCCTGACGGTAGTTCTCGATCAAGTTATGGATTTGTGTCTGAGCGTTCATGAGGGTTCTCCACGTTTTTTGTTGAAGACACCTTTAGTCGTCTGGCGAAAAGCCAAATCGACAACCGAAATAAAAATAATCCATGGAGGCAAACTCGCTAGAATCCGAGGCTCATTTGTGTTGGAAAAAGGACACTCCAGTGACAGCCCGACTCGTGCCTTACGAAAGCCTGAACGCCTTGCAGCGCCAACAGGTCGAGGCCATCGAAATCCACGCCGAACAAATCAGATTCTCCGGTGACATCCACGGTGCATTGCACACCTTGCTGTCCAAACCGGGCCCTGGCGTCAAAGGCTTTGCCCTGCTGGCCGAAGAGGTTCCGGTGGCCTTCCTGCTGCTCAAGCGCCCGCCGGTGCTGCCGGCCTGGGCCGACGAACACAGCGCCACCCTGCACGCCCTGCAAGTCGATCGTCGCGCCCAGGGCAAAGGTTACGGCAAGGCCTGCCTGCAAGCCCTGCCCGATGTTGCGCGCCAAGCCTGGCCGGAAATCAAAGGGCTGGAATTGTCGGTGGATGCGGACAATGAATCGGCCATCGCGCTGTATGCCAAATACGGTTTTGTCGACAGCGGCGAAGCGTACAAAGGCCGGATCGGTTACGAACGACGGATGGGGCTGGTTTTCTGATTCATGGAGGGATGAACGAATGTTGAATTCAATCGAAGCGCTGGAAGCGATCTACGGCCTGCCCCATGAGCGCGCGGTACGCAAGCAGATCCCCTTTCTGAACGAGGACTATCAGGCGATGGTCCGCGCCTCGCCGCTGGTGATTATCAGCTCGGTCGGCCCCGACGGCATGGACGGTTCGCCGCGCGGCGATTTGCCGGGTTTCGTGCGGATCATCGATGAGCGCACGCTGGCGATCCCGGATCGCCCCGGTAACAACCGCATCGACACGTTGCGCAATGTCGTGCTCGACTCGCGAGTATCGCTGCTGTTCATCATTCCGGGAATTGGCGAGACATTGCGGGTCAACGGCACGGCGCAGATCAGCGCCGAGCCCGCATTGCTGGAAAGTTTTGCCGTCAATGGCAAACCGGCGCGCACAGTAATGCTGGTGACGGTGGAAGCGGCGTATTTCCATTGTTCGAAAGCGATTGTTCGTTCGGATTTGTGGAACCCCGAGCGCTACCTCGACCGCTCTGCCCTGCCAACCGCTGGCGCGTTTCACAAACGGCTGAACGATGGGCAGTTCGATGCCGAGACGTATGACCGGGAAGCACCGGCCAGGGTGCGCGATAGTCTCTATTAGAGGATTGGTCGTTACCACGCTCTGCGTTGGAACGATCAATCAGAGGGTGAGCACCATCTCATGCCACGCCATCCCGCCATGGTCGGACGCCGAAGGCTTGATGTAGACAAACCCAAACCCGGCATACAGCGCAATGTGCCGCTCTTTGCACATCAAATGGATGCTGGCCTTGTTCAATGCGCGCATGCGCTGGATGAATTCATCCATCAAGCGTTTTGCCAGGCCTTGCCCCTGATAATCCGGATGCACCACCACCGACATGATCACCACATGCGGGCCGGCCGGGTCGTGGCCGATCAGTTCCTTGAACGCCTCGTCCGACATTTCCACCTCGAACGCCGCACCGGAATTGACGAAACCGGCTACAACGCCATCCACTTCGGCGACGATGAAGCCCTCGGGCCAAGTGGCGATGCGGGTGGCGATTTTCTCGCGGGTGGCGGCTTCGTCGCCTTCGTAGGCAACGGTTTCGATGGCGTAGCAACGGTCCAGGTCAGCGGGAATGACGTGGCGGATGACGGTGTTCATGGCAGCTCGGAATCGGCGGGGGAAAGGCTGGGATCATAAATTAATAAGGTGTTCATATCGATCACGACAAGTGCCGTAAAGCCTTCGTATAGGCACTTTCATTGCGCGTCGCCCGGGGCTATTTGTGTTGCCTGTCTCTAGTCACCATGAGGGGAACACACCATGAGCAGCGTCCAAATCGGTCTTCTTATGCTGTTGGGCATCAGCACGTTCGGCTTCGTTTCTTTGGCGATCGACCTGTTGCGGGCGCGACGGGTGAACAAGGGCAAATAGTGCCCGCAGGACATTCAGAGGCGGCCGGTTGAGCCGCCTCCGCAGATGTGATCAGGACTTGATCGGCAGCCAGATTTCCAGCACGCCGGTATTGAGCTTCGGGTTGAAGTCTTCGCTGTAGCGTTCGAACTCCGGGGCATCCGCTGCCTCGTGACCGGACTGCGGCAACCAGGTGTTCCAGATGTACTGAAAGGTCTGGGGCAAGGTATCCAGCGAGCCCTTGTGCTCGAACACCGCGTAATACTGGGGCTGAATCTCGACCCAGCGGTATTTCTCGGGCAGGTCGTCGAGCTTGCTGATCTCGACGCCGGCGATGTATTCAAAACCGCCCTTGCCGTCCGGGTTGCAGCAAACGCCGTAGGTCACTTCGCCCTTTTGCCCGGGAACATTGCCGATGTGGGGAACGAATTTATCCCAGAGCTCGGGAATCTTGCCGGCCGTCTCTTGGGTAAATCGCCCGCCAAGCCCCGCTATGAGCATGAAGTGCCCATTTTCGAAGCGTGGTTCTACCGGTTCGACGCGTATTTGCTCATCCATGACTCGACTCCTGGGAACGAAAAAAGTGGGTTCGGCTGGGAGTATAGAGGCCAAACCCGATTCGCCCAGTCAGAGCGCGGGAAGCTGCCCGGCGGTGGACGCTCCGACAAACTCGTTGTAACCCGATAGAATCACGTACACCGCGAAATAGCAGAAGATCGCCGCCGATGCCATGTAGGAATAGCGCAGCAGTTTGTCACCGAGCAACTTGCCACCATGGCTCGCCGCGAAGCACAGCGTGACGCACCAGAGAATTCCCGCACAGAGAAATCCACCGAGAAACAACGCCGAGCTGAGGGTACCGCCGCCACCGGAACGGGCAATCAGGGTGCCGCCCACCGCGGCGAACCAGAGAATCGCACTGGGCGACGACATGGCGAGGAAAATCCCCCGCAAGAACTCTTTGCGATGGGAGTTGTGGCCAACGTTGGCGGTCGCGGCCAACACGGCATCGTGGTAGATCGCCGAATGAATCATCTTCGCCGCGAAGTACAGCAGCAACGCCGACCCGCCGATCCACAACACCCAACGCACGGTTTCGTATTGCAGCAATACGGTCATGCCGGCCAGTGCCAGCACTGCGTAAATCAGATCGCCGACGCAAGTCCCCAGCCCCAAGGCAAAACCCTGGAAATAGCCGCGCTGCATCGCCAGCGTGATCATCGCGATATTGGCCACGCCGATGTCCAGGCACAGTGAAAGGCTGAGCAGGAAGCCGCTGGTAAATTCCATCAACCCGTTTCCTTCGGAAAAAATTGTTCACGTAGAGGCTGGACAGTTTGCCACACCTGCCCTTACATTCCGCCACAGGCCACCGCAGTGGCCAGCGTCGCTCGGACGGTTCCGGGCGCTTACGTTATTCGAGGCAACAATGGCCGAACAAGGTTCGCCGCGCCGCTTTGCGCGCATAGATCGACTCCCTCCTTACGTTTTCAACATCACTGCCGAGCTGAAGATGGCCGCCCGTCGTCGTGGCGAAGACATCATCGACTTGAGCATGGGCAACCCCGACGGCGCCACGCCGCCGCACATTGTCGAAAAACTGGTCACCGTCGCCCAGCGCGAAGACACCCACGGCTACTCCACGTCCAAAGGGATTCCGCGCCTGCGCCGGGCGATTTCCAATTGGTACAAGGATCGCTATCAGGTTGATATCGACCCGGAAAGCGAAGCCATCGTCACCATCGGTTCCAAGGAAGGCCTGGCACATTTGATGCTGGCCACCCTCGACCAGGGCGACACCGTGCTGGTGCCAAACCCGAGCTACCCGATTCACATCTACGGTGCGGTGATTGCCGGTGCCCAGGTGCGATCGGTGCCGCTGATCCCTGGCGTGGATTTCTTCGCCGAGCTGGAACGGGCGATTCGCGGTTCGATCCCGAAACCGAAAATGATGATCCTCGGCTTCCCGTCCAACCCCACTGCCCAGTGCGTGGAGCTGGACTTCTTCGAACGGGTGATCGCCCTCGCCAAACAGTACGACGTTCTGGTGGTGCACGACCTGGCCTACGCCGACATCGTCTACGACGGCTGGAAAGCCCCGTCTATCATGCAGGTGCCCGGCGCCAAGGACATCGCGGTGGAGTTTTTCACCCTGTCCAAGAGCTACAACATGGCGGGCTGGCGCATCGGCTTCATGGTCGGCAACCCGGAACTGGTCAACGCTCTGGCGCGGATCAAGAGTTACCACGACTACGGCACCTTCACTCCACTGCAGGTCGCGGCCATTGCGGCGCTGGAAGGCGATCAGCAATGCGTGCGCGACATTGCCGAACAGTATCGCCAGCGTCGCAACGTGCTGGTCAAAGGTCTGCATGAACTGGGCTGGATGGTCGAGAACCCGAAGGCGTCGATGTACGTCTGGGCCAAGATTCCCGAGGCGTATGCACACCTGGGCTCGCTGGAATTCGCCAAGAAACTGCTGGCCGAGGCCAAGGTCTGCGTCTCGCCGGGTGTCGGGTTTGGTGAGTACGGGGACGATCATGTGCGCTTCGCGCTGATCGAAAACCAGGACCGGATTCGTCAGGCTGTACGCGGGATTCGCGGGATGTTCCGGGCGGATGGGTTAGTCACCAAAACCAACGCCTGACACACAAAAACCTGTGAGAACAAACATCTGTGGCGAGGGAGCTTGCTCCCGCTGGGTCGCGAAGCGGCCCCAAAACCAATCACCATGTTTTTTCAGATAGAACACGGTGGACGGATTTACGACTGCTGCGCAGCCGAGCGGGAGCAAGCTCCCTCGCCACAAAAAGCTTGCTCGACATTGGGTTAGATCTCACCCACAAAAAAACCGCATCGCTGCGGTTTTTTTTGTGCCTGCCAAATGTGTTTAGACGAACAACGACAACAGCAGGATGAAGCCCAAACCCACCACGGACAGGATGGTTTCCATCGCGGTCCAGGTCTTGAAGGTTTCCGCCACGGTCATGTTGAAGTACTGCTTCACCAGCCAGAAACCGGCGTCGTTGACGTGGGACAGGATCAACGAACCGGCACCGGTGGCCAGCACCAGCAGCTCACGGTTCACACCCGGAATCATCCCCACTACCGGCACCACGATGCCGGCGCCAGTGATGGTCGCCACGGTTGCCGAACCGGTCGCGATACGAATCACCGCTGCCACCAGCCAGGCCAGCAGGATCGGCGAGATCTGAGCCGCCACCGCCATGTGACCGATCACATCACCTACACCGCTGGTCACCAGCATCTGCTTGAAGCCGCCACCGGCACCGATGATCAGGATGATCGCGGCGGTCGGCGCAAGGCTTGCGTCCAGCCATTTGAGCATCTGTTGCGAACCGATGCCCTGCTTGTAGCCGAAGGTGTACAGCGACAGCAGCAATGCCAGCAGCAGCGCCGAGATCGGGTGACCGATCAGGTCCATGAAGGTGCGGAAGAAGTTGCCGTCCGGCAGCGCCACATCGGCAAAGGTCTTGAGCAGCATCAGGAACACAGGCGACAGCACGGTAACCAAGGTAATGCCGAAGCTAGGCAGATCGCCTGCATCCTCATCGCGCACCAGTTGATCCACCAGCTCCTGGTTCGGATGACCGGGAATGTGCTTGGCAATGAACGTACCGAAGATCGGACCGGCGATGATGGCGGTCGGCAGCGCAACGATCAGGCCGTAGAGAATGGTTTTACCGATATCGGCACCGAACACGCCAATGGCCAGCAACGGCCCCGGGTGCGGAGGCACCAGACCGTGCACGGCGGACAGACCGGCCAGCAGCGGGATACCGATCTTGATGATCGATACGCCGGTACGACGGGCGACGATGAACACCAGCGGGATCAGCAGCACGAAGCCGATTTCGAAGAACAGCGGGATGCCGACCAGGAAGGCCGCGAACATCATGGCCCACTGCACCTTGTCCTTGCCGAAGGCTCGAATCAGGGTCTGGGCAATCTGATCCGCCCCGCCGGACTCGGCCATCATTTTGCCGAGCATGGTGCCCAGCGCCAGAATGATCCCGACGAAACCGAGAACGCCGCCGAATCCATCCTGGAATGCCTTGATGATGGTGCCGATCGGCATGCCGGAGGTCAGCCCGAGGAACGCGGCGGCGATGATCAATGCAATGAACGGGTGAAACTTGAATTTGGTGATCAGGAAAATCAAGCCGATCACCGTGACCACTGCATCGAGCAGCAGAAACGTCTCGTGGGACATGCCAAACATGGGGGGTGTCTCCTGTTTGTTGTTGTTATTAAAGCGATTAATCAGAAGCCGTCAGGACAGCGCTATCTCTTGGAGCAAAACTCAACTGGCGAGTTTCAAGCCGTGATCGAGCCACCAGCGGTGGGCCTGAGCGGCCAATTCGTCGACGCTGTGGCTCGAAGCGTCCAGAGCCAGGGTCAGGGGCTCACCAACGGGCGATTCAAGGGTGGCGAACTGGCTGTCGATCAGGGTCGACGGCATGAAGTGGCCCGGCCGATGGGAGACACGATCGGCGGCGACTTCAGGGGTCAGCTCAAGGAACACAAAGCCCAGGCCCGGCAAGGCACTGCGCAAGCGTTCGCGGTAACTGTGTTTGAGTGCCGAACAGGTCAGCACCGGGCGCTCGCCACGGGCGTCGACGCGGCGCAGTTCATCGCACAGGCTGTCGAGCCAGCCGGCACGGTCTTCGTCGTTCAGGGGGATACCCGCGCTCATCTTTTCGATATTGGCGGCAGGGTGGAAAGTGTCGCCTTCAATGGCGGTCGCGCCGCTGAGCTGGCACAGGGCCTGGCTGACGCACGTCTTGCCGCAACCGGCAACGCCCATGATGACCAGGGCGGTGATGGAATGATTCATGTAACACCTCAGCGCGCAGACAGCGCTACCTTTGCTACGTAAAACTCTAGTGCAAAAGCAGATGTTGCCGACGCCTTCTTGTCATTTTTGTGGGTTGCAGCATGTTCGTTCCCGATGCCGAAAAGCGAGGATCAGGCAAACCCCGCTCACGCATTTGCAGCTGCATCGAGACAGCGCTACCTTAGTGCCTTGAATTTTGTTTGGCAAGCCGTCCGATGAATACCCCTAAAAACGATAAAAATACACGAACCACTGGCCGTCCCACCCTCAACGAAGTCGCACGCCTGGCCGGTGTCAGCCCGATTACCGCCTCCCGCGCCCTGCGTGGCGTCAGCACGGTGGCCACCGAACTGGTGGAAAAAGTCCAGAAGGCTGCCCTCGAGTTGAACTACGTGGTCAACCCCGCCGCACGCGCGTTGGCCTCGGCCCAGAGCCATTCCGTCGTGGTGTTGGTACCGTCATTATCCAACCTGCTGTTCATCGACACGCTGGAAGCCATTCATCAGGTTTTGCGACCAAAGGGCTTCGAAGTGCTGATCGGTAACTACCACTACTCGCGCGATGAAGAAGAAAACCTGCTGCGCAACTACATGGCTTATCAGCCGCGCGGCTTGCTGCTGACCGGTTTCGACCGTACCGAAAGTTCGCGGCGGATGATCGAGGCCAGCAACATTCCCTGCGTCTACATGATGGAGCTGGACAGTGCGGCGGGACTCAATTGCGTCGGTTTTTCGCAACTGGCCGCCGGCGAAACGGCGGCCGAGCATTTGCTGTCACGCGGTCGCAAACGCCTGGCTTACATCGGTGCGCAACTGGACCAGCGCACGTTGCTGCGGGGCGAAGGTTTCCGCCGCGCGCTGCAAAAGGCCGGTTTGTATGATCCTGATCTGGAAGTGCTGACCCCGCGCCCCTCCTCCGTCGGTTTGGGCGGTGAGCTGTTTCTGCAACTGCTGGCCAGTCATCCGGACCTCGATGCGATCTTCTTCGGCAACGACGACCTGGCCCAGGGCGCATTGCTCGAAGCCTTGCGCTGTGGGATCAAGATCCCCGAACAGGTGGCGATCCTCGGCTTCAACGACCTGCCCATGTCCGAACACATGGTGCCGCGCCTAAGTAGCATCAATACGCCTCGAGAGGCCATTGGCCGTCGTTCGGCCGAGTTGATGCTGACCTTGATGGCCGGCAATTCGGTGGCCAAACCAGTGCAGGACATGGGGTTTGAATTGAAGGTGCGCGAGAGCACCTGATACGCAATCGTCCCTTTGCTCGTGCTAGATTCCCGGCACACCTGTAACAGCAAACGGAGAAGCTCAATGGGACATGCGCTGAAGATTTTGGGTCGGGCCTCGTCAATCAACGTCAGAAAGGTCCTGTGGGCCTGCGACGAACTGGGCGTTTCCTACGAACGGGAAGACTGGGGCAGCGGTTTTGCCTCGACCCAGAGTCCGGAATTTCTCCAGCTCAACCCTAACGCACAGGTGCCGGTGCTCATCGACGAAGCCGGCGTGCTGTGGGAGTCCAACACCATCTGCCGCTATCTGGCGGGCAAATACCAAAACACCGACCTGTTGCCCATCGAGCCGGCGGCGCGCGCTCGGGTGGAACAGTGGATGGATTGGCAAGCCACCGAACTCAATCCGTCCTGGGGCTACGCCTTTTTTGCGCTGGTGCGGCAATTGCCGAACTTCCAGGACTCGCAGCGGATCGCCGATGGCGTTCGCGGCTGGAACGCGAAAATGGGCATCCTCGAACAGCAACTCGCGTCGACCGGTGCGTATGTCGCCGGACCTCGGTTCACCCTGGCCGATATCCTCATCGGCTTGTCGGTCAACCGCTGGCGGATGACCCCGATGGAGCGCCCGGACTATCCCGCCGTCGACGCGTATTGCCAACGACTGGCGCTGCGACCGGGGTTCATGGAACACGCCTGCAACGGCGTGCCATAACGCCAAACCCGCTCCCTCTGCCCTTCCATAAAAAGAGAACCCCATGAACGGACTCAACGTACTGCTGACCGGCGCCTGCGGCAGAATCGGCAAAACCTTTTTTGAAGCTTCGCAGGACCGCTACACCTTCGTGCTGACGGATCGCATCGAGCCCGACTTCAATGTCGAAGCACCGCATCGCTTTGTACGCCTGGACCTGTCCGACCTCACCGCCATAAGCGAAGTGCTGAAAGGCATCGACGTCATTGTGCATCTGGCCGGCATCCCTCACGCCACCGCCTCTTTCGATGAGTTACTGCCCAACAATATTCTGGCCACCACTTACCTGTTCGAAGCCGCCGTGGCTGCGGGTTGTAAACGATTGGTGTTCGCCAGCAGCGCGCAGACCATCGAGGGCTATCCGGTGGACCGGCAGATCACACCGGGCATGCAGGTGATGCCGGCCAATCTGTATGGCGTCAGCAAGTGTTATGGCGAAGCCTTGTGTGCGTTCTACGCTGCCAAACACAACCTCTCGAGCATTGCCATACGCATCGGCGCTTTCGAGTTTGCGGACCGTCACGAATTGACCAACGCTCGCGACCTGAGTGCATGGCTCAGCCCTCGTGATGCAGTGCAGTTGCTGCAACTCTCTGTGGAGGTCGAAGGTGTGCAACACCTGATCGCCCACGGTATTTCCAATAACCGTTTCAAACGCCTGGACCTCAGTGAAACTACCCGGGTGTTGGGTTATAGGCCGGTGGACGATGCATTTCAGGAGTTCGACATTCCCATTGGGTTTCCTTGACGGTGCGTCTCCAGAATCCGGGCAACGTGGTTCTTGCGCTGTAGCCTGAGGTCGGTCGACCTCTGCCGCTCGGCGGCAAGGGTTGATCGCCCTCCTTTTCAGTTCCCGGACGAATCAGCCGATAACTGATGTTCTGCGAGCATCCTCAGCAGCGCCCGCACCGCCGCCGAAGGTTCTTTGTCGGGCGCGACCACCAAGGCAAACTCCCGGTCGATGCGCGGCGTCACCGGCACTATCCGCAAGCCTTGGCGATTAGTCGGCAGGGTCATTTCCGGTACCAGGGTCACGCCGATGTTTTCCCGCACCAGGGTGAACGCACTGCTCCACTCACGCACCTCGGCCCGCACATCCAGCAGTTGCAATCCGGCATCAGCCGCCAGGCTGCGCGCATTGGTCGAACACCCGCCCGTGGCCAGCACGAAGGGTTGCTCCACCAGTTCCGCCAGTGAGACGCCCTCTTCATTCGAGCGACGCGCCAGAGGATGGCCACCGGGCAGAACCGCCACCCAGGCATCACGCCCCAAACGCCCGACATTACGCGCGGGTGCCGGATTCAACGCCACACCGACATCCACCAGCCCGGCACTGAGCAACGTTTCCACTTCATCATCGCTGACCTCCAGCGCCACCACTTGAATGCCGGGATACAGCCGATTGAACTGGCGTAACAGTGACGGCAGGAACGTCGTCAGCACCAAAGGAAAACTGGCCAGACGAATCGTCCCGCGCTGAATGCCTTTAGCGGCATCGACGGTGCTGCGAATATTTTCCAGGGCACCAAGCATGGTTCGCGCCTGTTCGATCACCGGCAAGCCAATGGCGGTCGGCAAGGTCTGGCGATTTTCCCGGCTGAACAGCTGAACGCCCAGGGTTTCTTCGATCAAGGCCAGTGCCTGGCTGGCACCGGACTGAGTCATGCCGACCCGCTCAGCGGCGCGGGTAATGTTGCCGGTATCGGCCACCGCCACCACCATTCGCCAATGCATCAGGTTCATCATGACAGTAGCTTTCCTAATGGCAGTTTTCTGAAAGATTAATTTTACCGAGGGTGCCGCGCACTATGACACTGGCGCAAATCCGCAACCAGAGCACTGCCCATGAAGTTGTATTACGCCCCCCAAGCCTGCTCATTGGCGCCGCACATCGTGCTGCGCGAACTGGAGCTGCCGTTCGAGTTGGTCCGCGTCGACAACAGCAGCAAGAAAACCGTCACCGGCGATGACTTCCTCGCCATTAACCCCAAAGGCTACGTCGCGGCATTGCAACTGGATAACGGCGATGTGCTGACCGAAGGCCCGGCGATCCTGCAGTACCTGGCGGATCTGCACCCGGAGGCAAACCTGGCACCGACGAGCGGAACGTTCGAGCGGGTGCGGTTACAGGAATGGCTGAACTTCGTTTCGACCGAGATTCATGGCGGGCTGGGTTGGCTGTTCAATCCGCAGTTTGCGGACGAGGTGAAGGCGCTCATCAAAGAGAAGCTGTTCAAGCGCTTTGCCGTGTTGAGCCGGACGCTGGAGCGGCAGGATTACTTGATGCCCGGTGGGTTCAGCATTGCCGATGCGTATCTGTTTACGGTGTTGCGTTGGGCTCGGCTGTTTGCAATTGATCTGGATGATTGGCCGGCGTTGGCCCGGTTTCAGGCGCGGGTTGATCACCGGCCAAGCGTGAAAGCGGCGTTGGCGGCAGAGTTGGTGTAAGGCTTTAGATCGCTTCGCGGGCAAGCCCGCGATAGCTATCTATCAAACACCGCTGAACTACAAACTCGCACTCACTTTGCTCGCCACCTCACCCGGCACCCAGCCCTTCCACACTTGCGGCTGATCGCGCAAAAACGCTTCGGCGACCTGACGCGGTTGCTGGCGTTTTTCGCTCATCTGCCCCAGGGTCTGGTTCAGCAGATCGATCGGCAAATCGACCTTTTCGAAGAACGCCACCAGGTCCGGGTACTGCGCCTTGAACGGTGCCGACACGCCGATGGCCAGGCTGGCCGGCATCGAACGCGTGCCCTTGGGGTTCGGATTGTTGGCATCGGCCAGGGTTTTCCAGGCTTGCGCGTCGAACGGTGGCTCTTCGAGTTTCACCAGTTTGAAGCGACCCAACAGTGGCGTCGGCGACCAGTAGTAGAACAGCACCGGTTTACCCCGGCGGATCGATGAAGCGACCTCGGCATCCAGCGCCGCGCCGGAACCGGTGCGGAAGTTGACGTAGCTGGCGGTCAGGTCATAGGCCTTGAGTTTCTGGCTGTTGACGATCTCCGACGTCCAGCCGGTCGGGCTGTTGAGGAAACGTCCGCGGCTTGGGTCTTCGGGGTCGCGGAATACGTCCTTGTAGCGGGCCAGGTCGGCGACGGATTTCAGCTCCGGCGCCAAGGGCTTAATGCCGCGTTCCGGGTCGCCCTTGATCACGTATTCCGGCACCCACCAGCCTTCGGTGGCGCCTTTGACGGTATCGCCCAAACCAAACACTTTGCCCTCCGATGCCGCCTTGACCCAGGCCGGACTGCGCCCGGCCCACTCTTCGCCGATCACCTGAATGTCGTTCTTGGCCAACGCGGCTTCGAGGCTGACGGTGCTGCCGGGCAAGGTGTCGGTTGGATAGCCATAACCTTTCTCGACGATCAGCCGCAGGATCTCGGTGATCAGGCTGCCGCTTTCCCAGGTGATGTCGCCGAAATGGATGGGTGTGGTTTTTTCTGCGGCGGGAACGTGGCCAGCCACAAGGCTCAGGGCCAGCAGCGAACTGCCGAGCAAGGTTTTGATCGATCTCATGCGGACCTCCGGGTCTGGGGTGTTCGGTTCAAGGACATTCGGTTCAAGGGTTCGTTGGCGCTGTGCAGCGCGCACAGTGCCTGGGAACGGGTCATGTAGACGCTGACCGAGCGCTGGGAAATGCCCAGTTCGGCGGCGATTTGTGGGTAGGTCAGGCCATCGATTCTCGACAACAGAAACGTTGCCCTGACCTTGCCCGGCAGACGGTCGAGGGTTCGATCCAGGCGCTTCAGGGTCTGGGAGAACTGCGCCAGGTCTTCAGGCGATGGCCCGCCGAGCGGGTCAACTGGCTGTAACTGGTCGAGGTGTTGGCGTTCCAGGTCCCGGCGGCGCCACAGCTGATAAATCAATCGCTGGGCGATGGTGGTGAGCAAGGCGCGGGGTTCGCGAATCGGCGTCAGGCCTGGCGACTCGAGCAGTTGCACGAAGGTTTCGGCGGCAATGTCTTCGACACTGGGACTGGCTCCCAGATGTCGGCGCAGACGTGCGCATAGCCAGGTGTAGTGGGCGCGAAACAATCCGCCCACGTCGTTGCGATGGAAAAGGTCGGCGCCGGACATAGGGGCTCC
This sequence comes from Pseudomonas sp. Pseusp18, assembly GCF_059506005.1. Lineage (NCBI taxonomy): Bacteria > Pseudomonadati > Pseudomonadota > Gammaproteobacteria > Pseudomonadales > Pseudomonadaceae > Pseudomonas > Pseudomonas sp. Pseusp18. The sequence goes on along the minus strand of NZ_CP169240.1, from coordinate 1,336,663 downwards.
TTGGGTTAGGGTCGCTGAATGTCCGGTGATCCGGTGGCGCGATCCTAGCAAGGAGCCTTATTCATTAAAAATACTAAAAATGAATTTTTATATTCCATAAATGAATTATGTAGATCGCCAAGATCGCAGCCTTCGGCAGCTCCTACATTTGGATGGCGTACACCCTGTAGGAGCTGCCGAAGGCTGCGATCTTTTTCCGAAGCTATCGCAACCTCCCATAGCCCAACGCCTCGGCCTCTTGCTGGTAGTCGAGCACGATCTGATAGTCGCTCTCGCTGGCGGGCAACACTTCTTGCAGGCCCAACGCCTCGGCGACCTCGGGCAGTTCCTTCAGTGCCTGGTTCATCACCTGTCGAAGCTGTTCAGCCTGTTCATCAGTGGTGCCGGCCGCCGCGATATACGGCAACGTCGGACTAAACGCGGTGCGCGCCAATACTCTCAAGCCAGCGACTTCTGCCTGGGCGTGCTGCGCCAGATAGGCGAAGGTCACGCTGTCGATGGCGGCCAGGTCCGCCAGGTCGTCACGCAGCCAACGCAGGCTTTCGCGGTGGCTGCCGCTGATGGCGACATTGGCAAAAAACTGCCCGTCGCGGTGCAACGGCGCCAGTCGGTGACGCAACAGGTTCATGCCACTGTTGGAGTCTTCGCCGTTGATCACACCGCGACTGCCGCGCAAGGCCGACAAGGTTCTTCGAGGATCATCGGCGCGAGTCAGCAACAGGCTGCAATGGTTGCCGCCGCTGCTGTCCGGCAGTTCATAACGAGGACGACCAATGACCCGGACGCGACCGCGCAAGGCTGTCATCAACGGGTAGCCGCAGGTTTGGGTCAGCAGCAGGTGCGGGGATAGCCAAAGGTCCATCAGCGACAGTTCTTCGGCATCAAGGCGGGTGCTGCCGAGCTGTTCGACGATATGCTGCAGCCAACGCTCGTTGGCCTGGCGGATTGGCTCGGGAGCGACATACATCAGTAACTCAGCGAGGTGTTGTGTCATCGAAATCTTCCCATACAACCAAAATCCCCTGTGGGAGAGCCTGTGTGGCGAGGGGGCTTGCCCCCGTTCGGCTGCGCAGCAGTCGTAAAACCATTGCATGCGGTGTACCTGATACACCGCGATTGCAGGTTTTGGGGCCGCTTCGCAGCCCAACGGGGGCAAGCCCCCTCGCCACAGGGGAGCTCATTCGCAATCAATGAAACGGATGCCGTGGACTATCGATCGCCCTCACCCCGTGCTGACGCACCAACTGGCCATAACCGTGCACCAGAAACCCGCCACTGCGCGTCAGCCATTGCTCGCGACGCGCGCGGTACACCCGTGGCAAGTCGTACCAGGGCAACCCCGGCAAGTCGTGGTGCACCAGGTGCAGATTGAGATTCAGGAACAGCCAGCGCCACGGCCACCCCGCTTCATTGATGACGGTGCGTTGCTCCGGTTGCGCATGCGGACGGTGTTCATAGTAGGAGCGAATCATTGCAATCGACAGCGCCGGCACGCTGATCAGCAACAGGTAATACCAAACCGGCAGCACGCTGTAGCGCGCGATGAACGCCAGCATCAGCAGCGTCAGCGCACCATGGCTCAGCCACATCAACCAGGCTTGGCGCTCACCCGTTTTCAGCCGTTGCAGCTCCTCCCGCGCCAGCGCCAGCAAGGCCAGTGGCGCACCGAGGGCCAAGCGCCCCAGCACGGTTTTGTTCAGCCAGTGCAGGCCCTGTTCGAACAGCGAACTGCGCTGCCACTGTTCAGCGCTCAGGTAACGGCTTTCCGGGTCGCTACCTGGGATGGTCAGGTCTTGGTCGCGGTGATGCAGCAAATGGCTGTCGCGGTACAAGGTGTAGGGATACCAGACCGCAAACGGCGCATAACCGAGGACTTTATTCAGCATTGGCCAACGGGTGGGATGACCGTGCAGCAATTCGTGCTGCACCGACAACCACAACACCAGCAGTGGAATCAGCAACAACGTGCTCCACCAGAGCCCCAACCGGGCACTGCCCAGCACAATACTGAACCAGCCGACGTAAACGCCGATCAGCAGCAACCAGGTCGGCCACTCGGTGCGAGCGGTGAAACGTTGGCGCAGGGTTTCGATTTCTTCACGGTGGGCAGCGTCGAAGTAATGGGACATGGCTTTGCTCAGAACGGGAACCAATCCCCCTCTGTGCAACGGCACCGGGATTTCTTGCAGATTGTTTGGTTATTTCGATAGACGTAAAAAATCGGAGCCCGAGGACTCGGGCTCCGTTGACGCGGGATCAGTGGCCGAACACATTCACCTTCTTGGCCTTCTTGTCCGCGCGTTTTTCAATCGCGGTTTTCGCCGGTTTTTTCTTTGCGGCTTTCTTTGATTCCATACCTTTGGACATGATGCATACTCCACTAACAGGGGATGTGAGATCAGGTATACACCTATCCCGGCGCGCGTGTTCTTTTATAATCTGTGCCCTGCCCACCGACTGTCCGAGCCCATGCCCAACACCCAGTACACCTTGCTCGACGAGCCATTATGGCCGTTGATGAACAAGTTTTACCGCGCCCACCAATCGTCGATGAAAGCGGTGCGAGACGCTCAATTGTGGGTCGCAAGACGTGAAGAGATCATCGCGGCGCTGTGTTTGCGGCCGGTGGCCGGCGGGCATTGGCTGACCGGGCTGTTTGTCGACCCGAGCTGTCGCGAACAAGGAATCGCCGCGACGTTGATCGCTCACGCCGTCAAGCACCTTGAAGAGCCGGTCTGGCTGTTCTGTCATCCGGATTTGCGTGGCTTTTATGAGCGTCGCGGCTTTACCTTCGACCCGCCCCTGCCCTACGCCCTGGCCGAACGGTTGAGCCGTTATGCGCGCAGCAAACCGATGATTGCCATGGGTTTGCAACCAGGTTCGGCATGAACAGCGATCCTTTAGCGATTCAATCGTCCGCCGCAGGATCAAGGTCCGGGAACATCACTTCGGTAAACCCGAACTTGCTGAAGTCTGTGATGCGCGAGGGGTATAACCGGCCGATCAGGTGATCGCATTCATGCTGCACCACCCGTGCATGAAATCCCGAGGCAATGCGCACGATCGGCTCGCCCTTGGGATCAAAGCCTTCATAGCGAATCTGCTGATATCGATCCACCGCCCCGCGCAGGCCCGGCACCGACAGGCAGCCTTCGAAACCCTCTTCGAGGGTCGGGCTCAAGGGCGTGATCAGCGGATTGATCAGAATCGTCTGCGGAACCGCTTCGGCGTCCGGATAGCGCTCGCTGTGCTCGAAACCGAAGATCACCAGTTGCAGGTCGACACCGATCTGCGGCGCGGCCAGGCCGACCCCGCCGACGCTTTCCATGGTCTGGAACATGTCATCGATCAGTTGCCACAATTCGGGGCTGTCGAACATTTCCGCCGGCACCGGCGGAGCGATGCGCAGCAGGCGTTCATCGCCCATTTTCAGAATTTCACGGATCATTTTATGACTTCGTCAGTGGTCGGCTGGATTGAGTGATCTCGCCCCAGTCCTGAGACATGCTGTTTGGGTTCTTCGTGCACCTTTTCACCGGGTTTCTTGCCTTCGGATGACATGTGCTCGATCACCGCGTTCATTTCCGCACCGAGCAGCAGCACCGCGGCGGAAATATAGAAGTACAGCAACAACACGATGATCGCGCCGATACTGCCATACATGGCGTTGTAGTTGGCGAAGGTTTTGACGTACAGACCGAAGCCCAGCGAAGCGACGATCCAGACCACCACGGACAACACCGCACCCGGGGTGATGAAGCGAAACTCTTGTTTGACGTCGGGCATGACGTAGTAAATCAGCGCCACTGCCATCATCAATAGAATCACGATCACCGGCCAGCGCGCGATGGTCCAGACGGTCACAATGAAATCTTCAAGGCCCACCTGCGAAGCGATCCAGGCCATCACCTGCGGCCCGAGCACCATCAGCGCAGCGGCGGCCAGCAGCATGCCGGCAATGCCGATGGTGTAGAAAATCGACAGCGGAAAACGCTTCCACACCGGACGGCCTTCAACCACGTCGTACGCGGCGTTCATCGCACTCATCATCAGCCGCACACCAGCGGACGCGGTCCACAGGGCGATCACGATACCCACCGAGAGCAAACCACCCTTGGATTGCTGGAGCTGGTCGATCACCGGGTTCACCTGCTCCAGCGCCTGGGGCGGCAGCACCAGTTCCGATTGCAGGCGCAGCCAGGAGAAGAAGTCCGGCAAGTGCAGGAAGCCGATCAGGGCAATCAGGAACAGGATGAAAGGAAACAGCGAGAACAGCATCTGATAGGCGAGCGCCGAGGCATAGGTCGACATCTCGTCGGCGACGAACTCGGTGACCGTGCGCATCATCACGCGATGCAGGGGCAGACCTTTCATGGTCGGGAAAAACATTAGCGTCTCGCCGCAAAAAAGTTGAAGTCATGGCGACTCAGGGGCCGTTTTCTACAACAAAGTAGCCTACTTGGCGACTTTGAAACAATTTCCTTGCTCAAGTTCAAGCTGACACAAAAACGGCCATCCGCGGATGGCCGTTTGTGTTACTCGTCAAAGGCCGGATCACGCCTTGTCGATACCTTTTTTAAGAGCATCCTTGACCTTACCGATGGCTTGCTGGGCTTCGCCTTTCTGTTCCTGCCTGACGCCTTCGGCGCGCATTTTGTCATTACCGGTGGCCTTGCCGACGCCTTGCTTGACGTTGCCGACCGCTTCGTTTGCCATGCCTTTAACTTTATCGCCAGTGCTGCTCATGGTATGTCTCCTGAGAACATTTCAACGGGGAAAGTCGTTACATAAGGGTGGACCGAAAGCCTTTGCGCGGAGTTTCATTTATTTCCCAACAGAACATTTCATCGCCCCAGGCAGGTTAGGCTTTATGTTTGCAGGCTTTGCCCCGAGAATGCGCAACGTATTCAGGCCATGGCGCTGAAGATCCAATCCCGTAGGAACGTTATGAAACTCGATAAAAAGCAGGCCATTGCCCGCAGAAACCAGGAACTTGGCGGTGCAGTGCTTGGCGTCAACAACTGCCATTTCACCGAATTGAACCGTAACCGCAACATTTTCTGGTTCGATATCCCGGTCGCGCGGCTGGCCATTGGTCAGTACGAATGGATTCACTTGCTGATGCACACCCCGGATACCGACGAACTGCTGCACCTGAAAGTGCCGACGGTGTTCCTGCGCGAGAAGCTCGAAGGCCTGGTGGTGCGCAACCAGGGTAAACGCAAGGCTGCATTGAGCCTGGAACTGAGCGCCGACAAGGACTCGTACCTGCAGGACATGCGTCCGGCGGGCACCAACGTCAATTTCGCGCAGTTCCGCCAGTAATCCTCTCAAGCCATCAAAGAGTCCCCTGTGGCGAGGGAGCTTGCTCCCGCTGGGGTGCGTAGCGCCCCTAAATCAGGCACCTCGATTCACCTGATCAGGCCGCTGGCTGCTTTTACGACTGCTGCGCAGCCGAGCGGGAGCAAGCTCCCTCGCCACAAAAGCGCAATTCATACTGCTTTAAACAAGAAGCCCCGCATCTGCGGGGCTTTTGGTTGATCAGGCGCTGACTTTCTTCACGCCCAGTTTCTTCAGCTCTTCGTCGCGCAACTCGCGGCGCAAGATCTTGCCGACGTTGGTGGTTGGCAGCGCGTCGCGGAACTCCACGGCTTTGGGCACCTTGTAGCCGGTGACGTTGGCGCGCATGTGCTCCATCACCTGTTCCTTGGTCAGGGTCACGCCCGGTTTGGCAACGATGAAGATCTTGATCGCCTCCCCCGACTTCTCGTCCGGCACGCCGATGGCCGCGCATTGCAGCACGCCCGGCAGGGTCGCCAGCACGTCTTCCAGTTCGTTGGGGTACACGTTGAAACCGGAGACCAGGATCATGTCTTTCTTGCGATCGACAATGCGCATGTAGCCATCGGGCTGAATCAGTGCGATATCACCGGTCTTCAACCAGCCTTCGCTGTCGAGTATTTCATCGGTGGCTTCCTGACGCTGCCAGTAGCCCTTCATGACTTGCGGACCTTTCACACACAGTTCACCGATGCCGCCCAACGGCTGCTCAACGCCGGCATCGTCGATGACTTTGCACCGGGTCGACGGCACCGGAATACCGATGGTGCCGATCTGGATGTTCTGGCTCGGGTTCACCGTGGCCACCGGGCTGGTTTCGGTCATGCCGTAACCTTCACAGATCGGGCAGCCGGTGACCGCTTTCCAGCGTTCAGCCGCGGCCAGTTGCAAGGCCATGCCGCCGGACAAGGTGATTTTCAGGTTCGAGAAATCCAGCTTGCGGAACGCTTCGTTGTTGCACAACGCAACGAACAGCGTGTTCAGGCCGACGAAACCGCTGAACTTCCACTTCGACAGTTCCTTGACCATCGCCGGCAGATCGCGCGGGTTGCTGATCAGGATGTTGTGGTTACCGATCAGCATCATCGCCATGCAATGAAAGGTGAAGGCATAGATGTGGTACAGCGGCAGCGGGGTAATCAGGATCTCGCAACCTTCGTTAAGGTTGGAGCCCATCAGCGCCTTGCACTGCAGCATGTTCGCCACCAGGTTGCGGTGGGTCAGCATCGCGCCCTTGGCCACGCCGGTGGTGCCGCCGGTGTATTGCAGCACCGCCACGTCGCTGCTGGCCGGGTTGGCTTCAACCACTGGCTGGCCATGGCCTTTGCTCAACACGTCGTTGAATTTGATGGCCTTGGGCAAGTGATACGCCGGGACCATCTTCTTCACGTACTTGATGACGCTGTTGATCAGCAGACGCTTGAGCGGCGGCAGCAGGTCGGCCACTTCAGTGACGATCACGTGCTTGACGCCGGTTTTCGGCACGACGGTCTGTGCCAGATGCGCCATGTTGGCCAGGCAAACCAGGGCTTTGGCACCGGAGTCGTTGAATTGGTGTTCCATTTCCCGCGCGGTGTACAGCGGGTTGGTGTTGACCACGATCAGCCCGGCGCGGATGGCACCGAAGACGGCGACCGGGTACTGCAACACGTTTGGCAATTGCACGGCGATTCGATCGCCCGGCTGCAAATCGGTATGCTGTTGCAGGTAAGCGGCAAAGGCACCGGACAATTCGTACAGCTCACCGTAGGTGATTGTCTTGCCCAGGTTGCTGAATGCCGGTTTGTCAGCGAAGCGTTGGCAGGATTGCTTCAACACTGCCTGAATATTCGGGTACTCGTCTGGATTGATCTCGGCAGCAATTCCAGCTGGGTACTTATCCTTCCAAAAGTCTTCGATCATGGAAGCCCACTCCTCAGCAACGCGAATTCAACACCGCATTTGATGCGATTATTATTGGTGTTTGTCTATTGGTGAATCTGGCTTTACATAGGCCGAGAAGTCACAAAGCGCGCCGAGAGTAGCAGCTTTGCCAAGGGCCGACTAGAGCCTAAATAGGCCCCTACAGTCACTTTGGTGACTCAAGAATGGCAAGCGGTCATTTTAGAGCAAAAATCCTATACCGCCCTGAAAGCCGCTGAATTCGCGGCTTTCAAAGCAAAAGATCGCAGCCTTCGGCAGCGCCTGCAGAGGAATGCGATCCCCGTAGGAGCTGCCGAAGGCTGCGATCTTTTGGCATCACCTCGGTCTACGACCGTTTATGCGATATCCCGCAACTCCCGCCGCAAAATCTTGCCCACCGGCGTCATCGGCAACGACTCACGCAACACGATGTGCTTGGGTACTTTGTACGCCGTGAAATTTTCCTTGCAGTAAGCCTTCAGCTCTTCAAGGCTGACCCCCGACTCACGGGCCACCACAAACAGTTTCACCGCCTCCCCCGAACGCTCGTCCGGCACGCCGATCACCGCACAGTTGGCGACTTTCGGGTGGGCCATCACCACGTCTTCGATCTCGTTCGGGTACACGTTGAAGCCCGAGACGATGATCATGTCTTTCTTGCGATCGACAATGCGCACGAAACCGTCCGGGTCGATCACCCCGATGTCGCCTGACTTGAACCAGCCGTCGGCATCCAGCACTTCGGCGGTGGCTTCGGGTTTCTGCCAGTAGCCCTTCATGATCTGCGGGCCTTTGATGCACAGTTCGCCGCGCTCGCCCAACGGCTGCTCGACGCCTTCGTCGTTGATCACTTTCAGGGTTGTGCCCGGCACCGGCAAGCCGACCGTGCCGATGCGCGATTTGTCGCCGTAAGGGTTGGTGCAGGCCACCGGCGAGGTTTCGGTCAGGCCGTAACCTTCGGTGATCCGGCAACCGGTGAGCTGTTCCCAGCGCTCGGCGGTGGCCTTGACCAGCGCCGTGCCGCCGGAGTTGGTGAGTTTGAGGCTGGAGCAATCCAGAGTCTTGAAATCGGGATGGTCCATCAGCGCGACGAACAGCGTGTTGAGCCCCAGCAGCGCCGAGAACCGCCAGTTCTTCAGTTCCTTGATGAAGCCCTTGATGTCCCGCGGATTGGTGATCAGCACGTTGTGGTTGCCGGTCACCATCATGCACATGCAGTTCGCCGTGAAGGCATAGATATGGTAAAGCGGCAGCGGCGCGATCATCACTTCCTGGCCTTCGCGCAGCAGCGGCTGACCGTCGGCACCCAACTGACTGAGGCATGCCCGCGCCTGCTGCATGTTCGCCACCAGGTTGCCGTGGGTCAGCATCGCGCCCTTGGCCAGCCCGGTGGTACCGCCGGTGTATTGCAACACGGCGATGTCGTCGAGACCGACGTTCAGCGGTTTGATGCCCAGGCCCCGGCCCAGACGTAGCGCGCTCTTGAAGGAGATGGCCTGGGGCAGTGAATAATCCGGGACCATTTTCTTGACCTTGGCGACCACGGTATTGATCAGCCAGCCCTTGGCGCTGGGCATCAGGTCGCCCATCTTCGCTTCGATCAGGTACTGGATGTCAGTGTCGGGCAACACTTCCTGGACCTTCTGTCCAAACACGTTCAGGTACACCAGCGCCCGGGCACCGGAGTCCTTGAACTGATGACGCATCTCCCGCGCGGTGTACAGCGGGTTGGTGTTGACCACGATCAGCCCGGCGCGCAAGGCGCCGAACACGGCGATCGGGTAATGCAGGACGTTGGGCATCTGCACCGCGATGCGATCCCCCGGCACCAGGTCGGTATGGGCTTGCAGGTAACCGGCGAACGCAGCGCTGTAACGTTCCAGTTCAGCGTAGGTCAGGGTCACGCCCATGTTGCTGAATGCCGGGCGGTCAGCAAATTTCTTGCAGGAACGCTCGAACACCTCGATCACCGACTTATAGGCCCCAAGGTCGATATCCAGGGGCACGCCGGCCGGGCGTTTGTCATTCCAGAAATCAGGTTGCATTGTTCTTGTCCTCATTACCTGAATCTATCCGGGGCCGCTTTTTCCATTACTTCTGAAAAGCGGTGCTTCCCGGACACTAGCAGCTATGGTGAATCAGGCAAATATGCGCACGGTCCTCATTGATCCCGTGAATCTTGCTGCCCCGGCGCGGCCTGATCAGACGGCGCGCGCGGGATGCGCTATACAATGCAACGACGCCCATGCCGCATACAGTCCCATGCAAAGGAATCGCCATGATCCATGACACTTTCTGGCTGACCGCGAGCGACCGCAGCCGCCTCTTCGTCAACCAGTGGCTGCCGGCTGCGCCGCTCAAAGCCGTGATCCTGCTGGCCCACGGCATGGCGGAACACAGCGGTCGCTACGCTCGCCTGGCAGAAAAGTTCTGTGAACAGGGCTACGGTGTTTACGCACCGGACCTGCGTGGACATGGCAAAACCGCTGAAAACGGCACGCTGGGCCACTTCGCCGACAGCGATGGCTGGGGCAAAGTGGTCGGTGACCTCGCCAGCCTCAACCAACATATCGGCCAACAGCATCCCGGCACGCCAATCGTGCTGTTGGGCCACAGCATGGGCAGCTACATCGCCCAGGCTTACTTGCTGCACCACAGCGCCAGCCTGCACGGGGCGATTCTCAGCGGCTCGAACTTCCAGCCTGTGGCGCTCTATCGCGCAGCGCGGCAGATTGCTCGTCTCGAACGCCTGCGCCAGGGCCCCAAGGGTCGCAGTGCATTGATCGAATGGCTGTCGTTCGGCTCGTTCAACAAGAAATTCAAACCGGCGCGCACCTCGTTCGACTGGCTGAGCCGCGACCCGGCCGAGGTCGACAAGTACGCCAACGACCCGCTCTGCGGCTTTCGCTGCACCAATCAGCTATGGATCGATTTGCTCGGCGGCTTGCAGCAAATCAGCAAAGCGTCCAATCTCGCCCAGATCGATCCGGGCCTGCCGCTGCTGGTAATTGGCGGCGAATGTGATCCGGTGAGCGAAGGCAAACGTCTGAAAGATCTGGCCCACGCCCTGCGCGACGCTGGCTGCCAGAGCCTGCACTTGAATATTTACCCGCAGGCCCGGCACGAACTGTTCAATGAGAGCAATCGCGATGAAGTGACTGCCGACGTGCTGAACTGGATCGCCCAGGCCTTGAGCAACCGCCGGCCACCCAGAGCCGAATAGTTTTTTGTGGATTCATTTAATTCGTCACAGGAATCGAGACAGATGACCCAGGTTACCAACACCCCTTACGAAGCCCTCGAAATCGGCCAGACCGCCAGCTACAGCAAAACCGTCGAAGAACGCGACATTCAGTTGTTCGCCGCGATGTCCGGCGACCACAACCCGGTGCACCTGGACGCCGAATTCGCCGCTGCCTCCATGTTCAAGGAGCGCATCGCCCACGGCATGTTCAGCGGCGCGTTGATTAGCGCGGCGGTGGCTTGCGAGTTGCCTGGGCCGGGGACTATTTATATCGGTCAGACGATGAGCTTTCAGAAGCCGGTGAAGATTGGCGACACGCTGACTGTGCGCCTGGAAATTCTCGAGAAAATGCCGAAGTTTCGTGTGCGGATCGCCACTCGCGTGTTCAACCAGCGTGATGAACTGGTAGTGGATGGCGAGGCGGAGATTCTGGCACCGCGTAAACAGCAGACCGTGACATTGCCGACCTTGCCGGCGATCAGCATCGGCTGATTCATCACTCATCCGTGGCCTGGATGGGCTTCTGTGGCGAGGGAGCTTGCTCCCGTTCGGCTGCGCAGCAGTCGTAAAAGCTGCTCCGCGCCGGAACAGGTGAATCGAGGTGCCCGATTGGGGGCGCTGCGCACCCCAGCGGGAGCAAGCTCCCTCGCCACAAAAAGCCCCCCTCGCCACGGTGAATGCAGCGTTTCGTTCTCCTACAATCTCGAACACAAAAAAACGCCAGACACGCTGGCGTTTTTGATGGGGAACGAACGCTTACGAGCGTGCGCGAGCCTGGTTACGCAGGGCTTTGACCTGATCGTGGTTGCGTTGCACGCCGTGGTACTGGCGTTCAACGGTGTCACGAATACTTACCAGGTTGTCTTCGTTGATTTTTTCCAGCGCTTTCTTGTAAGCCTTCTTCGCGTGGTCTTCACCACGCTCAGCTTCGTTCAGCACTGCCTCTTCATCCTTGCCGGTGAACATCGACTTCACATCCACCCAACGACGGTGCAGATCGCCGCTGACACTGGTGGAGGTTTCCGGATCGCCGCCCAGGGAACGCACCGTGGCCTGCAATTCGCCAGCGGCAGTGGCGCAGTCGGCGGAGCGCTGAATGAACAGATTTTTGAGTTCGGGATTCTTGATGTCTTCAGCGCAAGTCTTGAACCCTTCCTGACCATCTTTACAGGTTTCAATCAGGCCGTTGAGTACAGAGATCGCTTCTTTATTAATGTCGGTCATTTTTCAATTCCTTGCGGTTGATGAAAGATGCAGTAAGTCATTGCACCCTGCATGCCAGCTTCGAATTGATTTTTTTCTACTTAAATTTCAACAAGTTATATTTAAACGTGAGATCTGTATCCGCTTTTTTTGCATGATCTGTCAATTGGCCTGCATGCAGAATGCCTGTATTTTCCAGACTGTTTTGAATCAAGACGACTGACGATGAATCCCGAAAAGCTCGAACTGCTGATTACCCGCGAGATGCCCTTCGGCAAATACAAGGGCCGTATCATCGCCGACCTGCCCGGCCAGTACCTGAACTGGTTCGCTCGCGAAGGTTTCCCTCACGGGGAACTGGGCGGGTTGCTGGCCTTGATGCAGGAAATCGACCACAACGGTCTGTCGGAGCTGCTCGAACCCTTGCGTGTCAAACACGGCAAACCTGCCCCTCGTCACTGATCTGACCTATCGCACCGAGTCGCCCATGCCCGATAACACCCGCCGTGCCCGTGATGAAGCCTTTTGGCAGACCTTTACCGACCGCTATGCTGTCGAACCCGGCCCCCTGAACCTGGAGAACGGTTACTTCGGGCGCATGTCACGCACCGTGGTCGAGGAGTATCAGCGCAACATCGAGCTCATCAACCGCGGCAACTCGGTGCATGTGCGCCAGCGCTTCGAACAGGGCGAAAGCGTCAAGATTCGCGCGCAGCTGGCCGAGCTGATCGGTGCCCCGGCCGAAGCCGTCGCCTTCACCCGCAACGCCTCGGACGGCTTGCAGTCGCTGATCCGCAACTACAATCGCCTGGAACCGGGCGATCAGGTTCTGCTGTGCGATCTGGAGTACGACACAGTCAAGAGCGCAATGCGTTGGCTGGCCAGCTATCGAGGCGTGGAAGTGATCGAGATCGAGCACCGTCACCCCGCCAGTTTCGACAGCTTGCTGGCCACGTACCGCGAAGCTTTCACACGTTATCCGCGACTGAAGTTGATGGCCCTGACCCACGTCACCCATCGCACCGGTCTGGTGATGCCGGTGCAGGCGATTGCCGCTGCCGCCAGGGAACACGGCATCGATGTGATCCTCGACGGCGCCCATGCTCTGGGCCAGATCGAGTTCAACCTCGATGAGCTGGGCATCGCCTTTGCCGGCTACAACCTGCACAAATGGATCGGTGCCCCGCTGACCCTCGGCTTCATTTACATCGCGCCCGAGCGCCTGGCCGACATCGACCCGGACATGGGCGAGATGCATTTCCCGATCACCGACATTCGCGCCCGCACGCCATACAGCACCCCGAACATCCCGGCCCTGCTGACCCTGCCGCTGGTGTTCGAAGAGCATTGCGCCATGGGCGGTTCCGTCGCCAAGGGTGCACGGCTCAATTACCTGCGCAACCGCTGGGTCGATGCCGTTCGGGCGTTACCGGGGATCGAAGTCCTGACCCCGGATGACCCGCGCCTGTACTGCGGCATCACCTCGATGCGCTTTACCGGGCATGCCGACCAACAAGTGATGGTCGAGCGCCTGCTCAACGACTACAACCTGTTTACCGTGGCGCGCAGCGGCGCAGCATGTGGCCCGTGCATCCGCATCACGCCGGGGCTCACGACCATGGCAGCGGACATGGATGTACTGGCCCGGGCGTTGAACGAATTGCGCTGACGTCACACGGTGTATTTATCAAAGTCCTCGGGCTTGATTTGCGATGACACCGCAAACGTGTCGACACCGATGGTCGTGTGCCCGAAAAAGCCGTCCTCATTCGAGTCTCGACCGATGGTGTGAATGTTGAGGGTCGAGGCCTCGCCGCCCATGCGCTGATGAAACATATCCTGCGCATTGGTCAGCGGTGAAACGGCTCGACCGCTGTACTCACGGGCGTTGAGCACCGACCTTGATGCGACCTCGGGAAAGTAAAGCTGGCCGACCCAGGCGACATGCCGCTCTTCCAGATAGTTATTACCGGCCGTGATGCGTACCGCGACGTGAATGTGCAAAGCGCGGCCGGCATAGAACCCCGGATAAATCGTGGTAAACCGCACGATGCCCATTTTGTCGGTGAATTGCCCACCACGCAGGTAGGTGTCGTCGTCGGTGCGCGGGATCGACCCGATATCATCCACATCGACTTCCTTGTCCGGGTTGACCTTGCTCCAGCCCGAATACGCCCCGCGCGCATTGCAATGCCAGATATCGACCAATGCCCCGGTAACCGGTTGACCGGTCATGGCATCGATGATCGTGAGCCGCAGCACCAAGGGGACGCCGTCCATGCCTTCGCTGATGTTTCGTCTGATCAGTTTCGGGTTTCGAAAATACGGACCGGCGATCTGCTCGGGTGACAGTTGATAAACCGGTGAAGCGGATACAACTGCAGTGTTGTCGTCCATGACATTCTCTCTTCCATAAGATGAACGCAGGTTAACGCTGGACGTGCGACGAGATGCGGTAACTATGTATCGCGTGATGTCGATCCGTAGCAGCTGCCGAGCCTGCGAGGCTGCGTTCGGCTGCGCAGCAGTCGTAAAACCAGAGATTGCGGTATGTCAGACAGACCGCGTCAGCCGGATTCACGACTGCTTCGCAGCCGAACGCAGCCTCGCAGGCTCGACAGCTGCTACAACGAGCGTTTCGACGGCCACAGGAGTTTTCATCAGGCAAAAAAAAACGGTGCACCGACCAAGCGCACCGTAAAGCCGTAGAACACACAACGAAGTGTTTGGTAAATCCGGTAAATCAGATCAATCCAGCAGGGCCAACGCCTCGGCGGTGCACTCCTGGATGCGGGCCCAGTCGCCGTTCTTGATCCACTCGGGGTCAAGCATCCAGCTACCGCCCACGCACATCACGTTTTTCAACGCCATGTAGCTCTTGATGTTGGCCGGGCTGACGCCGCCGGTCGGGCAGAATTTAACTTCGCCGAACGGTCCGCCCAATGCCTTGATGGCTGCGACGCCGCCGCTGACTTCCGCCGGGAACAGCTTGAAGCGGCGATAACCCAGGCAATAGCCTTCCATGATGCCGGAGGCGTTGCTGATGCCCGGCAACAGCGGGATCGGGCTGGCGACACTGGCTTCGAGCAGGTCACGGGTGATGCCAGGCGTCACAATGAACTGCGAACCGGCGGCTTCGGCAGCGGCCAGCATGCTGCGATCAAGCACCGTACCGGCGCCGGTCACCAGTTCCGGACGCTTCTCGCGCAGGATCTGGATGGCCTTGAGGCCGAACTGCGAACGCAGGGTCACTTCCAGCGCCGTGAGGCCACCGGCGGCCAGGGCGTCGGCCAACGGCAGCACGTCCTGTTCGCGAGCGATGGTGATCACCGGCAGGATCCGCGCCTTGGCGCAGAGGCTGTCGATCAGGGCAACTTTGTCCGCCATGGAAACGGTCGGGGATGTGTTTGTCATAGCGGCTGATCCTTGGTTCATGGGCACCAGTAAATCTCTAACGTAGGTTGCAGAAACGCCCGAATCGGCATGGCGGCGACATCGTCACCGGCCAGTGCGGCGCTCAGGGTGGTCAACTTGGACTGACCGGAAATCGATAGAACGGTGTGCCTGGCCGAAGCCAGCAGCGCGCGACTCATGGTCAGGCGCTGGCGCGGCACGGTCGGCGCCAGCATCGGCCAGCAGCGACGGCTGCCGTCGACTTTCAAGGAGTCGGCCAGGTTCGGGCTGTTGGGGAACAGCGACGCGGTGTGACCGTCGTCGCCCATGCCCAGCACCAGCACATCGATCGCCGGTAATTCGGCGAGCAAGCGATCAGCCTGCTCGGCGGCCTGTTCCAGGTTGGCGGTGGCACTGTAGAGGCTCAGGAACTGGGCCTTGGCTGCCGGGCCTTGCAACAGGTAACGCTTGAGCAGACCGGCATTGCTGTCGGCATGCTCCACCGGCACCCAGCGCTCGTCAGCCAGGCTGACCACCACCTTCGACCAGTCCAGCGCCTGCTTGGCCAAGTGCTGGAAAAACGCCACCGGGCTGCGCCCACCGGACACCACCAGCGTCGCGTTGCCTTGTGCGGCAATCGCGTCGCTCAGTTGTTTGGCCACTGCCAATGCCAGGCCTTCGGCCAGCAGCACCGGGCTTTTGAACTCATGGGCGCTGACGCCCTGAGGCAGTTTCAATTTAGATATCGCCATACCACGACCTCCCGTCCCGCGTGATCAGTGCAATGGAGCTCATCGGCCCCCACGACCCGGCCGCGTACGGCTTGGGCGCATCACCGGACTTTTTCCACCCGGCAATCAACTGGTCACACCACTTCCACGCGGCTTCGATTTCATCTTTACGGACAAACAGGTTCTGATTGCCACGCATCACTTCCAGCAACAACCGCTCGTAAGCATCGGGAATCCGTGCGCTGCGCCAGGTGTCGGAAAAATTCAGCTGCAACGGACCGCTGCGCAACTGCATGCCCTTGTCCAGGCCTTGTTCTTTGGTCATCACGCGCAAGGAAATGCCTTCGTCCGGTTGCAGGCGGATGATCAGTTTGTTGCTGATCTGCAAGCGCTGCTCAGGGGCGAAGATGTAGTGCGACGGTTCCTTGAAGTGGATGACGATCTGCGACAGCTTCTGCGGCATGCGCTTGCCGGTGCGCAGGTAAAACGGCACGCCGGCCCAACGCCAGTTGCGAATGTCGGCACGCAGGGCAACGAAGGTTTCGGTGTCGCTCTGGGTATTGGAGTTAGGCTCCTCCAGATACCCGGGCACCGATTTGCCTTCGCTGTGACCGGCGATGTACTGGCCGCGCACCACTTGAGTGGTCAGGCCTTCCGGGCTGATCGGCGCCAGTGCCTTGAGGACTTTGACTTTCTCGTCGCGGATGCTGTCGGCGGACAGGTCGGCCGGCGGGTCCATGGCGATCAGGCACAGCAACTGCAGCAGGTGATTCTGGATCATGTCCCGCAGCTGGCCGGCCTTGTCGAAGTAACCCCAACGGCCTTCGATCCCGACCTGCTCGGCCACGGTGATTTCCACGTGGGAAATGTAATTCTGGTTCCACTGGGTTTCGAACAGGCTGTTGGCGAAACGCAGGGCGATCAGGTTTTGTACGGTCTCTTTGCCCAGGTAGTGGTCGATACGGTAGGTGCGGTTCTCCGGGAAGAACTGCGCCACGGCATCGTTGACCTTGCGCGAGGATTCCAGGTCAGAACCGATGGGTTTTTCCAGCACCACGCGGGTGTTTTCGGTCAGGCCGACCTTCGACAGGTTCTCGCAAATAGCACCGTAAACCGCCGCCGGCGTGGCGAAGTAGGCAATCACCCGCTGGGCACTGCCGGCCTGCTCGGCCAGGGCGACGTAATCGTCGGCCTTGAGGAAGTCGACATGCAGGTAACTCAACCGGGCCAGGAAGCGCTCGAGCACGGCTTCATCCAGCTCTTTGGCGCCCACGTAGCGACGCAACTCGGTGGCGATGAACGCCAGATGCTGCTGCTCGCTGCCGGGTTCACGGGCCAGTGCGATAATGCGCGTATCCTCATGAAGCAGGCCGGCACCATCGAGTTGATAAAGGGCAGGAAACAGCTTGCGCAAGGCTAGATCGCCGAGAGCGCCGAACAAGGCAAAGGTGCACGGTTCAACCGTAATCGAAGGCATGATGTTTGTTCTTTTATCAAGTTAAGCTACAAATACCTTTTTTCAAGGCATCACTCAAGGGAAAATGTAGTAATAACCACAACATTTTCGCAAAATATAGATTCCGAGTGGTGGTCGGTCGGAGCCATCAGTAGGATAGGCCACCGTTATGGGCCGTATCAAAGGCCCAATTTGCATAGCCGAGCGCTTGTTTGCGCAGGTGAATTTAGGAACCCATATGGACCGCGTGCGAAATTTACTGGAACAGATCCAGAGTCGCCTCGAAGACCTGAACAAGGCAGAACGCAAAGTCGCCGAAGTGATCCTGCTCAACCCACAGCAGGCGACCCGGTTCAGCATCGCCGCCCTCGCCCAGGCCGCGTCGGTCAGTGAGCCGACGGTCAACCGTTTCTGCCGCTCATTCGGTGTCAGCGGCTACCCTGAACTGAAACTGCAACTGGCACAGAGCCTGGCCAGCGGCGCGGCATATGTCAGCCGCGCGGTGGAAGCCGACGACAACCCCGAGGCTTACACCCAGAAGATCTTCGGCAGCGCCATCGCGTCCCTGGACAGCGCCTGCCAGGCACTGGATCCGAACCTGATCAGCCGCGCCGTCGACCTGTTGATCCAGGCCCGGCAGATCCACTTCTTCGGCCTCGGCGCCTCGGCCCCGGTGGCACTGGATGCGCAGCACAAGTTCTTCCGCTTCAACCTGGCAGTGACCGCCCATGCCGATGTGCTGATGCAACGCATGATTGCCTCGGTGGCCCACACCGGTGAGTTGTTCGTGATCATCTCCTACACCGGCCGTACCCGCGAATTGGTGGAAGTGGCACGCATCGCCCGGGAAAACGGCGCTTCGGTGCTGGGGCTGACGGCCGAAGGTTCGCCGCTGGCCAAGGCCAGTACCTTGAGCCTGAACATTCCGTTGCCGGAAGACACCGACATTTACATGCCGATGACCTCGCGGATCATTCAGCTGACCGTGCTCGATGTGCTCGCCACCGGCATGACCTTGCGCCGAGGCGTGGATTTCCAGCCGCATTTGCGCAAGATCAAGGAAAGCCTGAATGCCAGTCGGTATCCGATTGGGGATGAATTTAACTAGCGCTTAAAAGATCGCAGCCTCGCTTCGCTCGACAGCTCCTACAGGTGTACGCCAACCCTTTGTAGGAGCTGTCGAGCGAAGCGAGGCTGCGATCTGTTGATCTTTCTCACGCCCCAACCCGCGCCTGCAAACTCAAATGCGCCCGCTCCCCCGGCGCCAGGCACAGGCTGTCGGTGCCGCCGCTGGCCGCTTCCACACAGACGAACTCGGAAATCTCGTTCCAGCTCACGCCCAGCAATGGCCGCGAGCCGGGATGCCAGACCACCGTGTCTGCATGATCACCGGTGTCGATGCACAGTTCGCGCTGCCAGGCGTGGTCCTTGAGCTGCAATTCGCCGTCATGCTGGAACACGCGCTGACACCCACCGTCGACCCGCAACTCGCCTTCCTGTTGGCAAGCCTGGCGGTTCAACTGATCGTAACCTTGCGCTCCTTCGAGCCCAGACAGCGCTACCTCACCGACATCACCAATACGCCAATAGGCGTGCAACGCCTGACTCAACTGGCACGGCATGTCGTCCTGATGCTCGGTGCTCAAGTGCAAATCCATGCGTTCGCCCAGGTGCGCATGCAAGTCCACTTGCCAGTCGCACAGCTGTAACTGCCAGTGCAGGCGCACGCCATCGTCGTCACTGCTGCTGTCGAGCAATTTCCAGTCAAGCAGGCGCGCCCAGCCATGGGACGGCCAGGCGTTTTCGCTTGGGTGGCGGCCATACCACGGCCAGCACACCGGCACACCGCCGCGAATCGCACCGACGTGCGGCCATTTCGCCGCGCACCACAACCAGGGTTTCTGACCCTTTGGCTGGAAGTGCAGCAACTGCGCGCCCTGACGACTGAACACCGCCTGACACAGCGGATGGTCGATCACCAGCACGTCGCGCATCTGATAGCGCTCCCACGCAAACACCGGACGTTCGCGCAAGGATTTGAAGAAGCGTTGTAGCGGATGCTCAAGCATGTGCCACGGTCCTGAAAATCATCTGTCACCCGAGGGCGTGCCATCCCCCAAAAAAAAGCGGACAGCCATGGCCGTCCGCAAAAATGCGCACATTGAGAGGAGCTTATCGCAACAGCGTTAGAACACCGACTGAATTTTCAGGCCGGCGACCAGCGCGTTATCAACTTCATCCACACCACCCGGGTGAGTGATGTATTGCAAGTTAGGACGCACCGTCAGCCAGTTGGTAACGTGGAAACCGTAGTTGATCTCGTAGTTGTACTCGGTGCTGCGCAGTGGCGCGAACAGTGGATCGTTGTAGTCGGTGACACCATTGGCGGCGTTGACCAACTCGGAGTTTTTCTTCACGTCATCGTTGACATGGATACGGGAGAAACCGATCCCGACGTCGTCTTTTGGACGCGCATCGAACGGGCCCTTGTAAACAAACATCAGCGACTGGTAGTTGTCGACGAAGTTGGTGTCCTTGTCGTGGAAGGTGGCGTTGGCCGCGATGTTCAGACCGCGCGAAGCATCACCGTTATGGGTGGTCAGTTGTTGCTGCGCCACGAACCAGTAACCGTGCTTGCTGTCATGGCTGCGATAGGCGTTGCCGGTGGTCGCTGCATCGTTGCCGTTGTCGTCTTTACGGACGTCATTGGCGTCGGCCGTGCTCTTGTAGTAACCGACACGGTATTCGCCCGGCAGGTTGTTGACCTTCGGCGACCAGACCAATTCAACCGGCAAGACGGTGCCCTTGGTACCGCTGCCGCTGAGCTTGAAGCCGTTACCGTGCTCAAGTTGCGATGGGTTCTGGTTGTACGCGCCGATCTGCGCATAGAACTCAGGCGTGATGTTGTACTTCACGCGAATCGCTGCCTGCATGACCGGCCAGTTGTACCAGATACCGGTCGCCCAGTTACCCGCCTGGGAACCGCAGAATGCCAGGTTCTGGAACTCGCAAGGGAAGGTGTTGAAGTCTTCGCCCTCGCCGAAGTAACCGGCCTTGACGTCCAGTTTCCCGTCGAGGAACTGGTGCTTGATCCACAGCTGGGTCAGACGGACCATGTGGCCACGGCCGTAGACTTCCTGGGAGGAGCTCAAGGTGCCGGCACGCGGGTCGCCGACACGGTCATTGGAGATGTTCTGACCGTTACGGTTGGTGAGCTGGATCTTGGCCTGGGTGTTATCCCAGCCCCACAGTTTTTGCAGGTCCAGCGCCACGCCCAGACCAAACTGGTCCGCGTAACGCGCTGTCTTGTCGTCGTTGTAGCCGCCGTGCAGGTTGGCGCCCACTTCACCGACGTAGTCGGCCTTGATGTCGATACCTTGCTCGATCAGCTTGGTCCGCTCACCACCCCAGTCCCCCGTCATCCACTGGGAATCGGCACTGAACGCGTCAGCCGCGTGTGCGCTACCGGCCAGCATCATCGCCGCAACCGCTGTCAATTGGCAGATCAGCTGAGCGTTGTTCTTCTTCTTCATCCCTACATCCTCGTTTTATTGTTATTAACTGTTTTTATCTAACGCGGTTTACATCGATTGCGACGGATGTCTCCATCCGCCACTAATCCCCCCTGTGAGAGCGGGCTTGCTCGCTCCCACATTTGATCTTCAGCGGCCTTTGAACTGGGCCACGTTGGCGCTGTGAGCTTCGGTTTTTGGCAGGCCGGCAACGCCCAGACGCTCACCGGTCTTGGCATCGAACAGCAGCACTTTCGATGGATCGAATTGCAGCGTCAGGGTCTCGCCCGGGGCCGGTGCGACGTCCGGTGCCAGACGGCAGCAGACCTTGGTGTCGTTGAGATTGACGAATACCAGGGTGTCGGGACCGGTCGGTTCGGTGACCTGCACTTCGGCGCGGATGGTCGGCAGGCCGTTGGCTTCGCCGTTCGCGAGCACGATTTGCTCCGGGCGCATGCCGAGGATCACTTCGCGGTCTTCGAGCCCGGCGTCCTGCATGCCCAGCGGCAATTCGCAGCGCGCCTGACCACTGTCGAGCAACGCCAACAGACGGCCGTCCTTGCGCTGCAAACGCAGGGGAATGAAGTTCATCGGCGGCGAACCGATGAAGCTCGCCACGAACAAGTTGGCCGGGTTGTTGTAGATGTCTTTCGGCGTACCGAACTGCTGGATGATCCCGTCCTTCATCACCGCCACTTTGTCGCCCAGGGTCATCGCTTCGATCTGGTCGTGGGTCACGTAGACCGTGGTGGTTTTCAGGCGCTGGTGCATCAGTTTCATTTCGGTGCGCATCTCGACCCGCAGCTTGGCGTCGAGGTTGGACAGCGGTTCGTCGAACAGGTAGATCTTCGGCCGACGCGCCAACGCCCGGCCCATGGCCACGCGCTGTTGCTGACCACCGGAGAGCTGACCCGGCTTGCGGTTGAGCAGGTGTTCGATTTGCAGCAGCTTGGCCACGCGAGCGACTTCCGCGTCGATGTCGGCGGCGGGCATCTTGCGGATCTTCAAACCGAACGCGATGTTTTCGCGCACGCTCATGGTCGGGTACAGCGCGTAGGACTGGAACACCATGGCGATGTCGCGGTCTTTGGGGCTCATGCCGCTGACGTCCTGATCACCGATCATGATCGCGCCGCCGGTGATGGTCTCAAGGCCGGCGATGCAATTCATCAGGGTCGATTTACCGCAACCCGAAGGACCTACAAGAATCAGGAATTCACCGTCCTTGATCGACAGCTCAATGTTCTTGAGAGTGTCCGGCAGGCCGGGGCCATAGGTTTTGTTTACATTGCGAAGTTCGAGCGTAGCCATGATTACCCCTTGACTGCGCCGGCCGTCAGCCCGCGCACGAAATACTTACCTGCGACCACATAGACCAGCAGGGTCGGCAGCCCGGCGATCATTGCCGCCGCCATATCAACGTTGTATTCCTTGGCCCCGGTACTGGTGTTGACCAAGTTGTTCAACGCCACCGTAATGGGTTGCGAGTCACCGCTTGAGAACACCACGCCGAACAGGAAGTCGTTCCAGATCTGGGTGAACTGCCAGATCAGGCAGACCATGATGATCGGGGTGGACATCGGCAGGATGATCAAGCGGAAGATGGTGAAGAACCCCGCGCCATCGAGCCGCGCCGCCTTCACCAGCGCATCGGGAACGCTGACGTAGTAGTTACGGAAAAACAGCGTGGTGAACGCCAGGCC
This sequence comes from Pseudomonas sp. Pseusp18, assembly GCF_059506005.1. NCBI lineage: Bacteria > Pseudomonadati > Pseudomonadota > Gammaproteobacteria > Pseudomonadales > Pseudomonadaceae > Pseudomonas > Pseudomonas sp. Pseusp18. The sequence continues at coordinate 1,314,179 of NZ_CP169240.1, read as the reverse complement.
GTAGACCACGTGCACGAACACCAGGCCTGTCGTTGTGCTGGCCAGGCCCATCTTGCCGAGGGTGAACGAGGCCGGCAGCAGGACCGTCTGGAATGGCAGGAAGCAACCGAACAGCAGCAGGCCGAAGAACAACTGCGACCCGCGAAAGCGCCACATCGACAGCACATAGCCGTTCAACGCACCGATGGCCGTGGAGATCATTACCGCCGGAACGGTGATCTTGATCGAGTTCCAGAAGTACCCGTCAACCGTGCCCCAGGCCTTGATCCAGCCAATACCGCTGACCACGGTCGGCCAGCTCAGCAGGTTGCCGGAGTTGATGTCTTCCGGCGTCTTGAAACTGGTCAACAGCATGACCACCAGTGGTATCAGGTACAGCAATACCGCAAGGAGCAGCACGCCATAGATCGCGATGCGACTCAGGCTGATGGCAGGTTTGGCAGCGAAACTAGTCATGACGTTTGGCCCTCAGCTCGGAGTACAGGTAAGGCACGATGATCGCGAGAATCGCACCGAGCATCAGAATCGCACTGGCCGAGCCCATGCCCATCTGGCCGCGACTGAAGGTGAAGGAATACATGAACATCGCAGGCAGATCGGAGGAATAACCCGGGCCACCGGCGGTCATTGCCGCTACCAGGTCGAAACTCTTGATAGCGATGTGGGCCAGGATCATCACTGCGCTGAAGAACACCGGGCGCAGGCTCGGCAACACCACTTTCAGGTAAATGCGCGGCATGCTCGCGCCATCGATCTGGGCGGCACGGATGATCGATTGATCAACACCACGCAGACCGGCGAGGAACATCGCCATGATAAAGCCCGAGGCTTGCCATACCGCCGCGATCACCAGGCAATACACAACGCGATCCGGATCGATCAACCAGTCCAGGCGAAAGCCTTCCCAGCCCCAGTCACGCAGCAATTTGTCCAGGCCCATGCCCGGGTTGAGCAGCCATTTCCAGGCAGTACCGGTGACGATCATCGAAAGCGCCATCGGGTACAGGTAAATGGTGCGAATGAAACCTTCGCGACGAATGCGCTGATCAAGAAACACCGCCAGCAACACACCGATCACCAGGGTGATACCGATGAACATGCCGCCGAAAAGCGCCAGGTTCTTGCTCGCTACCCACCAACGATCGTTGTCGAACAACCGCTGGTACTGCGCCAGACCTGCCCATTTGTAAGTCGGCAGGAAGGTCGAAGTGGTGAACGACAGGACGAAGGTCCACAGGATATAGCCATAGAACCCCACCAAAACAATGAACATGCTCGGCGCCAACACCAGCTTGGGAAGCCAGCGCTGCAGTGCATCGAACGGCGAGGCCTTGCTGAACACAGCAACAGAACTCATGGGAAGATCCAGTACGAAGAGAAAGGATTACAAGCGCTTTCCCTTGTGGGAGCGGCCTTCTGTGGGAGCTGGCTTGCCTGCGATGGCATCACCTCGGTGCAACTGATAAACCGAGGTGTCTGCATCGCGGGCAAGCCCGGCTCCCACAAAATCCCTCCCACAGGGGGGCGCGGCTAACGGTTACTTGGCCGCTTTAATGGCAGTGCCGAGTTGCTTGGCGGCAGTGGCAGGATCGGCTTTCGGATCGTTGATGAAGTTGGTCACGACATCAAAGAAAGCACCCTGTACCGCCAGCGTGGTCGCCATGTTGTGCGCCATGCTCGGCTGCAAGCCACCGGTCTTGGCGTCCGCCAGGAAGTCTTTGGCAGCCGTCTGGGCGCAGGAGTCGAAACCGTACTTGCCCATGTCGCTCAGCATGTCGTTTCGAACCGGGATCGAGCCCTTGTTGATGCTGAAGACTTTCTGGAAGTTCTCACCCAGCACGACCTTGGCAATGTCCTGCTGAGCTGCAGCAGTGCCCTTGTCTTTCTGCTTGAACACGGCCAGCGAGTCGATGTTGTAGGTGAAGGCCTTGTCGGTGCCCGGGAAGGCTACGCACTCGTAATCCTTGCCGGCGACTTTCTTGGCCGCTGTCCACTCGCTCTTGGCCCAGTCACCCATGATCTGCATGCCGGCCTTGCCGTTGATGACCTTGGCCGCCTCCAGGTTCCAGTCCTGGCCTTTGCCGTCGGCGTCCATGTAGGTCGCGACTTTCTTCAGCTCGGTCAGCGCCTTGACCATGTCAGGACCGGTCAGCGCCGCGTTATCCAGATCGACCAGGGCTTTCTTGTAGCCATCGACGCCCATGACCGACAGGACCACCGCTTCGAACACGGTGCTGTCTTGCCAAGGCTGGCCACCGTGGGCAAGCGCAATGAAGCCCGCAGCCTTGAGCTTGTCACCGGCCGCGTAGAATTCCTGAAGGGTGGTTGGCGCTTTTTCGATGCCGGCTTTCTTGAAGACTTCCGGATTGATCCACAACCAGTTGACGCGGTGAATGTTCACCGGCACGGCCACATAGTTACCGTCGTACTTCACGGTATCGGAGACTTTCTTGTCGAGCAGGCTGTCCCACTTCTCAGCTTTGGCAGCGTCTTTCAAGACGTCGGTATCGAGCAGACCGGTAGACGCCCATTCCTGAATGTCCGGACCTTTGATCTGCGCTACGCCCGGCGGGTTACCGGCAACGGCGCGGCTTTTGAGTACGGTCATGGCAGTGGCACCGCCACCGCCGGCGACTGCGCCGTCTTTCCAGGTGAAACCGTCTTTTTCGACTTGAGCCTTGAGCACATCGACAGCCGCTTTTTCACCACCAGACGTCCACCAGTGAACGACTTCCACCGAACCTTTGGAATCGGCGGCAAGGGCACTGAGCGGGAATGCAGCAACGGGAAGCAGTGAAGCGAGAGAAATGACAGTAGCGAGGCGAGAAATCGCATTCATCTAGTAGTACCTTTCTTGTTGTTATGCATGCAAGTCTGGTGCTTGCGCTGCATAGGATTTTAAACAGGGGATAGCCCTTCGCAGGTAACGAAGGGACGCGCGAATGTCACCACATGGTTACACAGGAATGCTCTGGGACAACTGCCCCAGCGCGGTGGCCATGCTCGGTGCCAACGGCAGGCGCGGGATCAATACGGCTTGCCAGGCGTGATACAGGTCGGGTTTACCGGCCCAGATATCGGCGCTCGGGCGGTTCAGCGGATCGAGCTCGTGATGCCAGCTGCCATCGCAGCGGTCGATGAAATGACTGTCACAGAATTCCCAGAACAGTCGGTACCAGTGCTCGTATTGCTCATCACCGGTGCGTTTTAGCAGCGCACTGGCGGCGGCGCTGGCTTCGCAATGAGTCCAGTGCAAACGATGACGAACCACCGCGCGATTGTCCCAGTCGAGGGTGTAGACGATGCCCGGCGCACCGTCGACGTCCCAGCCGTGACGGCAATTGTGTTCGAAGAGTTTTTGCGCATCGGTGGCCAGCCAGCCCGGCGTGAGCATCCCGGCCTGTACCCGCGCGGCTTCGAGGTGCAGCAACAGCCGCGCCCATTCGAAACCATGACCCGGCGTGGTGCCGTAAGGGCGGAAACCGTCGGCCGGGTTGTCGTGGTTGTAGTCACGCAGCGGCTGCCAGTCGCGGTCGAAATGCTCGACCACCAGGTAATCGTTGGCGGCGGCGTGTTCGTGAATGACACGCTCGACGATGCGCTGCGCGCGAATCAGCCAGCGGTGGTCCTCGGTGACATCGGCCAGGGCGAGGAAAGCTTCGGTGGCGTGCATGTTGCTGTTGGCGCCGCGATAGGCTTCCTCGCAACTGAAGTCGCGGTTGAAGGATTCGCGCAGGGCACCCTCCTCCTCGCTCCAGAAATGGCTGTCGATGATGTGGATCGCATCGTCGAGCAAGGCTTGCGCACCGGGACGCTGGGCAACCACCGCAGAACTCGCGGCCAACGCCACGAAGGCATGCAGATAAGCGGCTTTGCCGGTATTGCCGTCGCGGTGTTCGGGCGTGGCGAACCAGCCACCGTGTTCGGCGTCACGCAGCGGCCCGCTGAGGGCTTTGATGCCGTGATCCACCAGCTCGGCGAACCCCGGCAAACCCTGGATGTGGGCCATGGCGAAGCTGTGGGTCATGCGCGCGGTGTTCATGGTTTCGGCTTGCGCGTTGACCGCCAGGCGTCCCTTTTCATCAAGGTTGCCGAAACCGTCGGGAAGCTTTGAAGCCCTGGCAAATGCCAACAGGCGCAGGCCTTCGGCGGCGAGCCATTGCTGATGGGCAGGCGCGTTCAGCCAACTGCTGAAGGCGGGTTGGAAGGTGTCCATGCGGTACCTTTTTTGTTGTTATGACTGGGACCAGTCTAAACAACGGTCGGTGGCGGGCAGGTAACGAAGGGGGCGGCTTTTGTCACCGAGCTGTGACATTCACCCTGATTTTGAAGTGAGTGGTTACTTGTGGCGAGGGAGCTTGCTCCCGTTGGGGCGCGGAGCGGCCCTGAAAGAGGGACTGCTGCGCAGTCCAACGGGAGCAAGCTCCCTCACCACAGGGGCAGTGTCAATCCATTGGTCGCGGCAACTGCAACGTCACGCGCAACCCGCCTTCACGCAGGTTTTGCAGGCTGACTTCACCGCCATGGCTATGGGCGATGTTGCGCGCAATCCCCAGCCCCAAGCCATAACCCTGTTGCTGCCCGGCCAGGCGGAAGTGCGGCTCGAACACTTGCTCCAGCCGCTGTTCGGGCACACCCGGACCTTCGTCGTCGACATGCAGGACGAACGCGCTCTCGTCGTCATCGATGTGCAGATGCGCGTTCTGCCCGTACTTCAAGGCATTGTCGATCAGGTTGCCGATGCAGCGCTTGAGCGCCAGTGGCTTGCCGGGATACGGCGCCAGCGCCCGCCCCTGCTGAGTCACGCGGCCGTTGCCGTTAGGCGCCAGATACGGTTCCACCAGGCAGTCGAGCACATGATTGAGGTCCACCGGCTCGATGTTTTCGTGGATGTCGGTGTCTTTCACGCATTGCAGCGCGCCTTTGACCAGCAACTCCAGCTCATCCAGATCACGTCCGAACTTGGCTTGCAGCTTTTCGTCTTCAAGCAATTCGACCCGCAGTCGCAGCCGAGTGATCGGTGTGCGCAAGTCATGGGAAATCGCGCTGAACAACTGGCTGCGCTCGGTCAGGTAACGGCTGATGCGTTCACGCATTGCATTGAACGCGCGACCGACTTCCACCACTTCACTGCCGCCGCCCTGAGCGACCGGTTCGACGTCAGCGCCCAAGGACATGTCCCGCGCCGCCCGCGCCAATCGCTTGAGCGGCCGGCTCTGCCAATGCACCAGCAGGCCGATGAACAGCAGCAAGAAGCCGCTGGTGAGTACGATGAACCAGACTTGCTGTGCCGGCAGGCCTTGCTCTTCAAGACTGGTGTAGGGTTCGGGCAACAACGAGGCGATGTACAGCCATTCCCCCGGCGCCATCTGGATTTGCGTGACCAGCACCGGTGGGTTCACTGGCTCCAGGGTCAACGCGTAGTGCGCCCAGGAGCGTGGCAACTCATCGAGTTTCAGCCCGCTATTGAAGATCCGCAGGTCTTCGGGGCTGACGAACGTCACCGAAATATCCGCGTCCTGGCCCAGCGACTGGCGCAGCACCTCGTCCACCGCTTTGAGCACCGCTTCTTTGCGCGGCGTGATCGGCAGCACTTCCATGCCCAAGGGTTTGTCGTTGAGGGTCACCACGAACCGGGTGCCGCCCATGCTGCGCAACTGGTCGAGTACCAGCGGCCTGAACGCCACCGGCAACGAGCGGAAATAACTGACACTGGCCGTCATCGAATGGGCCAGACTGCGGGCGCTGGTGACCAGCCCTTCAAGTTGCGTGGCGCGCAGTTGCGAAACCCAGATCACGCTCGACAGTGTCTGGGCAAACAGCACCGCCAACAGGGTCAGCAGCAACATGCGCCCGAGCAGCGAACGCGGCACCGGCACGCGCCCGGCGAGCTTGCGCAGGAACTCAGTGGCCATTGCCGGCAACCACGTTGGCCGCTAGTTGGTAGCCGCTGCCCCGCACGGTCCGAATCAGCCGCGGCGGTTTTTCGGTGTCGCGCAGGCGCTGGCGCAAACGGCTGACCGCCATGTCGACGATGCGATCGAGCGGCATCAGGTCACGGCCACGGGTGGCGTTGCCGATGGTGTCGCGGTCGAGGATTTCCTGGGGGTGATCGAGGAACAGTTTCAGCAGGGCGAAATCGGCGCCGGAGAGAATCACTTCCTCGCCGTCGGTGTGGAACAGCCGATGGCTGACCATGTCCAGCCGCCAGTCGTCGAAGGCCAGCACTTCACCGCCGGACCGCTCCTGACCGAACTGCGCACGACGCAACAGGGCTTTGATGCGCGCCTGCAATTCACGGGGGCTGAAGGGTTTGCCGAGGTAGTCGTCGGCGCCCAGTTCCAGGCCGATGACACGATCGGCCTCGTCGGAGCTGGCGGTGAGCATGATGATCGGCACGTGAGCCTGGCGCGGGTGCTGGCGGATCCAGCGGCAGAGGCTGAAACCGTCTTCGTCCGGCAGCATCACGTCGAGGATCACCAGATCGCTCGGCGCCTCGTTCAGCGCCTGACGAAAGCCTGCGCCATCGGGCGTGGTACGAACCTGGAAACCGGCACGGGTCAGGTAGGTGTCCAGCAACTCGCGTATCTCTTGATCGTCATCGACCAACAAAATCGACTTGTTGACTGAGCTCACGGCGGCATCCTTGTTGTTTGTGTTGGGGAGGATTATGCCTTACGGAAATCTGATGACGTGCGCGGATTTGTGGCGAGGGGGCTTGCCCCCGTTGGATCGCGTAGCGGTCCTTTTTTACGACTGCTTCGCAGCCGAACGGGGCGGTGCGGCGTTCCGACAAGCCCCCTCGCCACAGGTCTCAGGCCTGTTCCAGCGCCACACCCGCGCCCACCAGGCCGGAATACGGCGCTGTCACCAGCCACACCGGAATGCCTTTGAAGTAATCGCTCATGCAGCCCTTGTCGGCGAAGCACCGGGCGAAACCGCTTTCGATGAAGAAATCGGCAAACCGTGGAATCACCCCGCCAACGATGTACACGCCACCCCGTGCGCCTGTGGTCAGCACGTTGTTGCCGGCCACGCGACCGAGCCAGCAGCAGAACTGCTCGAGCACTTCCAGGGCAATCGGATCGCCCGCCAACCCGGCCGCCGTGATCGCCTCAGGCGTGTCGAGCACAGGCGTGTGGCCGTCCACGGCGCAAATCGCCCGGTAGACTCGCGGTAAACCACTACCGCTCAACGCCGTTTCAGCGCTGACATGGCCGATCTCGTTGTAGATGTGTTGCCACAGCTGGGTTTCCCGCGGGCTGCTCAGCGGCAGATCGACGTGACCACCCTCCCCCGGCAACGCGGCAAAACGGCCCTCGCCCAGATCGAGCAACGTGCCTACGCCCAAGCCTGTACCCGGACCGATTACCACTGCTGGCCGCAACGGTTCCGGCGTGCCTTCGCAGACCACCCGGAACTCGCCCGGCTGCAAGCGGGTCATGCCCAGGGCCATGGCCGAGAAATCGTTGACCAGCAGCAGTTGATCCACCTGCAAGGTCTTGCAGAAACCCTTGCGACTGAGCCGCCAGTGATTGTTGGTGAATTTGAATTCATCACCGCTCACAGGGCCCGCCACCGACAGACACACCGAACCGATCGAACCCGGCGCCAGGCCGAGCCCGTTCAGGTACAGCGCAATCGCTTCTTCCGGGGTGGCGTGGTCTGCCGTTGCCAGCACCTGGACTGATTCCAGTTGCTGGTTTTTCCACAACGCGAAACGTGCGTTGGTCCCACCGATGTCACCGACCAAAGCCAGTTTCAATTAAGCGTCTCCAGGGCAGAAGTAAAGGCGCTGGCGCCTTGCTCTGCGGAGCTGAAGGCCATGCGCATGAAACCAAACAGTTCGCGACCGGTGCCGATGTTGTTGCCCAACAGGCCTTTGGCCGGCTCGCGCGCTGCAAATTCTTCGGCGTCCACCTTAAGCTCCAGGGTGCCTTTGACGCCATCGACGCGGATGATATCGCCCTCACGCACCCGTGCCAAAGCGCCGCCCACATAAGCTTCGGGGCTGACATGGATCGCCGCCGGGATTTTCCCCGAGGCGCCGGACATGCGCCCGTCAGTCACCAACGCGACTTTGAAACCGCGGTCCTGCAACACGCCGAGGAACGGCGTCATTTTGTGCAGTTCCGGCATGCCGTTGGAGCGCGGGCCCTGGAAGCGCATTACCGCGACAAAATCCTTCTCCAGCAGACCGGCCTTGAACGCATCGGCCAGGTCCTGTTGATCCTGGAACACCATGGCCGGGGCTTCGACGACCTGGTTTTCCAGAGCAACCGCCGAGACCTTCATCACACCACGGCCGAGGTTGCCTTCCATCACGCGCAAACCGCCTTCTGGCGAGAATGCACGAGCCACTGGGCGCAGGATGTTTTCGTCGAGGCTTTCGATCGGGCCTTCGCGCCAGACCAGCTCGCCGTTTTCGAGGAACGGTTCCTGGGTGTAGCGGCTCAGGCCGTGGCCGAGCACGGTGTTGACGTTTTCGTGGAGCAGGCCGGCTTCCAGCAGTTCGCGGATCAGGAACGACATGCCGCCCGCTGCCTGGAAGTGGTTGATGTCAGCTTTGCCGTTCGGGTACACGTGGCTCAGGGTCGGCACCACCTCGGAGAGGTCGGCCATGTCCTGCCAGGTCAACTGAATGCCCGCGGCCATGGCGATGGCCGGCATGTGCAAGGTGTGGTTGGTCGAGCCGCCGGTGGCGTGCAGGGCCACGATGGAGTTGACCAGCGAACGCTCGTCGACGATTTCGCCGATCGGCAGGAAGTTGCCATTCTGCTTGGTCAGGCGAGTGACCTGATGCGCCGCTTCGCGGGTCAGCGCATCGCGCAACGGGGTGTTCGGGTTGACGAACGAGGCGCCCGGCAAGTGCAGGCCCATGACTTCCATCAGCAACTGGTTGGTGTTGGCGGTGCCGTAGAACGTGCAGGTGCCAGGGCTGTGGTAGGACTTCATCTCCGATTCCAGCAGCTCTTCGCGGGTCGCCTTGCCTTCGGCGTAGCGCTGACGCACATCGGCTTTCTGCTTGTTGGAGATGCCCGACACCATCGGCCCGCCCGGCACGAAAATCATCGGCAGATGACCGAAGCGCAACGCGCCCATCATCAGGCCCGGCACGATCTTGTCGCAGATGCCGAGCATCAGCGCGCCGTCGAACATGTTGTGAGACAGCGCCACGGCGGTGGACAACGCGATCACTTCACGGCTCGGCAGGCTCAGTTCCATGCCTGGCTCGCCCTGGGTCACGCCATCGCACATGGCCGGGGTGCCGCCGGCGAACTGGCCGACGGAGCCGATTTCGCGCAAGGCTTTTTTGATCTGTTCAGGAAAGACTTCGTACGGCTGGTGCGCCGAGAGCATGTCGTTATATGACGAAACAATTGCGATGTTGGCGGAGTTCATCATCCGCAAGCTGTGCTTGTCGTCGCTGCCACACCCGGCCACGCCGTGGGCAAAGTTGGCGCATTGCAGCTTGCCGCGCATCGGGCCGTCGCTGGCCGCGCCGCGGATCAATGCAAGGTAAGCCTCACGCGTGGCGCGGCTGCGGGCGATAAGCCGTTCGGTGACCTCAAGGACGCGGGGATGCATGTGTAGAACTCCAGGCTAACGGATGTGGCGACCTGATTGTCTATGCTGATCAATTGCCGGTGTGATCGGGATGACAGACGGCTTTGTTGACCATTCGGACCAGTTGATTCAGGTCACTCGTTGTAGATAAAACAAAATATTGCCACTAAAAAGGCTTGTTTTCTATTTTTTTGCGAATAATCTTGTAATTCCAACAACAAAACGACGGCGGCGCTGTAAATGACTCTTCGAATCGCAATCAATGGTTTTGGCCGTATTGGCCGTAATGTCCTGCGCGCACTGTATACCCAAGGCTATCGTCAGGATCTGCAGATCGTTGCGATCAACGACCTGGGTGACAGCTCGATGAATGCCCATCTGCTCAAGTACGACACCGTTCACGGCACATTCGATGCCGATGTCCAGCACGATCAGGAAAGCCTGACCGTCAACGGCGACCGTATTTCGGTCAGCGCCATTCGCAACCCGGCCGAACTGCCCTGGGCCGCGGAGAAGGTCGACGTCGTGTTCGAATGCACCGGTCTGTTCACCGACCGTGCCAAAGCCGCCGCCCATATTACGGCCGGCGCACGCAAAGTGATTATCTCGGCCCCGGCCAAAGGCGCCGACGCCACTGTGGTTTATGGGGTTAACCACGACATTCTGCGCCAGTCGCACCAGATCATCTCCAACGCCTCGTGCACCACCAACTGCCTGGCCCCGGTGGCCCAGGTGCTGCACCGCGAGCTGGGCATCGAAAGCGGTCTGATGACCACCATCCATGCCTACACCAACGACCAGAACCTGACCGACGTCTACCACACCGACCCGTACCGCGCCCGTTCCGCCACCCAGAACATGATCCCGAGCAAGACCGGCGCCGCTGAAGCAGTAGGCCTGGTACTGCCGGAGCTGGCGGGCAAACTGACCGGCATGGCGGTGCGTGTTCCAGTGATCAACGTGTCGCTGGTGGACCTGACCGTGCAGCTCAAGCGCGAAGCGTCGGCCGATGAAGTGAATGCGCTGCTCAAACAAGCCAGCCAGCACTCGAAGATTCTCGGCTACAACGCCCTGCCGCTGGTATCCAGCGACTTCAATCACAACCCGCTGTCGTCGATCTTCGACGCCAACCACACCAAGTCCAGCGGCAAGCTGCTCAAAGTGCTGGCCTGGTACGACAACGAGTGGGGCTTCTCCAACCGCATGCTCGATAACTGCCTGGCGCTCTGCAACGCTGAATAAGTGATGGGGCGCACGACGCCTCATTCTTTGTTGGACGCGGCCCTGTAGGAGCTGCCGAAGGCTGCGATCTTTTGACCTTGATTTTCATGGGCCTCACGGCCGCCAGGATCAAAAGATCGCAGCCTGCGGCAGCTCCTACGGGTATTTGCAACGCCGAAAAATGCGTCGTCGCCGGCGCATTCTCGTCTGGAGCAGCAAGCGATGATCGGTATCAGCTTTACGCAAAAGACCATGGCGGCGCGCAAGCGTATCGCCCTGGTCGCCCATGACCATTGCAAAGTGTTTTTGCTGGACTGGGCCGAGCGGCAGAAAGACAAACTCGCGCAGCATGAACTGGTCGCCACCGGTACCACGGGGTTGTTGTTGCAACAACGCCTCGGCCTGTCGGTGGAAAGCATGATCAGCGGTCCACTGGGCGGCGACCAGCAACTCGGCGCGCAAATCGCCGAGCAGCGGGTCGACATGCTGGTGTTCTTCTGGGACCCGTTCGAACCGCAACCCCACGACCCGGACATAAAGGCGCTGCTGCGGGTCGCGGCGGTGTGGAACATCCCGGTAGCCTGCAACGAATGCAGCGCCGACTACCTGCTCAGCAGCCCGTTGATGGATCAGGCTCACGAACACCGCATCCCGGATTACGCGACCTATCTGCTGGGGCGTGGGTAAAGCGCCCGGAATCACTCTGCACAAATCCCCTGTGGGAGATTCTATGGTTGAGGGGAAACCCTCAACTTGCTTTCATCTGGCCGCGCCGTTTTTTTGAACTATGCTCGGGCTCTCGTTCCGGAGGGCCTTCGATGACTGATTTACTCACGTCCATTCAAGCCGCACTCGGCTTGCCTCACACCCCAATCCCGTTCACCTCGAGCGGCGCCCTGCCCTCGGCATTTGCCGTGACCGATCTGGCCTGCGCCAGCATTGCTGCCGCCGGCCAGGCCGCCAGCGAACTGCTGCACCGGCAAACCGGTCGTTTGCCCAGCCTTGAAGTTGACCGCCGCCTGGCGTCGTTCTGGTTCGCCACCTCGATCCGCCCCGTGGGCTGGAGCGTCCCGCCGCTGTGGGATCCGGTCGCCGGTGACTACGCGACCAAGGACGGCTGGATCCGCCTGCACACCAACGCGCCCCATCACCGCGCCGCTGCTGAGTCAGTGCTCGGCGCCTGTGCCGACCGCGCAGCGATGGCGAGCAAAGTGGCTCAGTGGGCGAAAAACGATCTGGAACAAGCGGTGGTCGAGGCCGGTGGTTGCGCCGCCGAGATGCGCAGCTGGAAGCAATGGCAAGCTCACCCCCAAGGTCGGGCCGTGAACGCCGAGCCGTTGATTCAGTTCAGCGTCGATGGCAACCAAACCGCCAAACCGTGGCAAGGCTCGGTGGCGCAACCGCTGGCCGGAATCAAGGTACTGGACCTCACGCGAGTACTCGCCGGCCCGATCGCCAGCCGCTTCCTCGCCGGGCTCGGCGCCGACGTGCTGCGCATCGACCCACCGACCTGGAATGAACCGGGCGTGGTGCCGGAAGTCACCTTGGGCAAACGCTGTGCGCGCCTGAATCTGCACGACAAAGCCGATCGCGCGGTGTTCGAAAGCCTGCTCAAGGACGCCGACATTCTGCTCCACGGCTACCGCGCCGATGCCTTGGAACGCCTGGGTTACGGCATCGCCCAACGCCAGGCACTGGCCCCCGGCCTGATCGATGTTTGCCTCAACGCGTACGGCTGGAGCGGCCCTTGGCAGAACCGTCGCGGCTTCGACAGCCTGGTGCAGATGAGCAGCGGGATTGCCGACGCGGGCATGCACTGGAAGAAATCGGATAAACCGACACCGCTGCCGGTCCAGGCCCTTGATCACGCCACCGGGTATTTGATGGCGGCCAGTGCGATCAAGCTATTGGAGCACGGTGGCTCTGCGCGGTTGTCGCTGGCACGGACGGCGAAGTTGTTGATCGAACATGGCGCCGGAACCAACGAGCCGTTGCGCGCAGAGGATGACCACGATCAAGGGATGTTGATTGAGCAAACACCGTGGGGGCCGGCCCATCGGTTGCAGGTGCCGTTGAAGATCACCGGGACGCCACTGCAATGGGCGCTGCCGGCCGGGGAACTGGGCGCCCATCGCGCGCAGTGGTGGTGATCATCAGATAGCTTTCGCGGGCAACCCTCGCGCCTACAAATGGATACCGATCCAATGTGGGAGCGTGGCTTGCCCGCGATGAGGCCCGAACAGTCACCGCAAACATCGTCGCGTAGTTGTTTTTTAACTAAACAGATAAAACGAAATAACGTTTATTCATTAATTCCAGTACCGCGCACCTGATAAATCAAATCTGTCATATAAAACAGTTATCAGAAAATTGGCGAAACCGCAGTAACACACTAATTTCAAAGCCCAAGCAATACCGCTTACGCCCACCTGACTTGCCCCCCTCTGAACAGGGCTTCCCCGGCAATACCGCTATGCCCGAGAACGATACATAAGTCTTTCATTAACAATGGAATGTGCCCATGCACTGATCTATGTCAGCTGATTGAACAGCCTGCAGAACTACTCTGTTGTCTCTCTTCTCCTGCACTGGAGTCATGCCATGTCTGAATCCCCCGGAAAACTGAAACTCGGTGCGCTCGTTGCTTTAGTGGTCGGTTCAATGATTGGTGGCGGAATATTCTCTTTGCCCCAGAACATGGCTGCCAGTGCTGACGTTGGTGCTGTTCTTATTGGTTGGGCGATTACCGCGGTGGGCATGTTGACCCTCGCTTTCGTCTTCCAGACCCTGGCCAATCGCAAGCCTGATCTGGATGGCGGTGTTTATGCCTACGCCAAGGCCGGGTTCGGCGACTACATGGGTTTCTCGTCCGCCTGGGGATACTGGATCAGTGCCTGGCTGGGCAACGTGGGTTATTTCGTTCTGCTGTTCAGCACCCTCGGTTATTTCTTTCCGATCTTCGGCGAAGGCAACACCGTTGCCGCCGTCATCGGCGCCTCGCTGCTGCTCTGGGCGGTGCACTTTCTGGTGTTACGGGGAATCAAGGAAGCGGCGTTCATCAACTTGGTGACCACCGTCGCCAAGGTCGTGCCGCTGCTGCTGTTCGTATTGATCGCCGTGTTCGCCTTCAAACTGGATATCTTCACCGCTGACATCTGGGGCGTGAAAAACCCGGACCTGGGCAGCGTGATGAACCAAGTGCGCAAGATGATGCTGGTCACCGTCTGGGTGTTCATCGGCATCGAAGGCGCGAGCATTTTCTCAGCCCGTGCCGAAGTACGCAGCGACGTGGGTAAAGCCACCGTCATCGGCTTCATCACCGTGCTGTTGTTCCTGATGCTGGTGAACGTGTTGTCCCTGGGGATCATGACCCAACCTGCACTGGCGAAACTGCAGAACCCGTCGATGGCCGCGGTGCTGGAACATGTGGTCGGTCACTGGGGCGCGGTGCTGATCAGCGTCGGCCTGATCATTTCCTTGCTCGGGGCGTTGCTGTCATGGGTGTTGCTGTGCGCGGAGATCATGTTCGCTGCCGCCAAGGACCACACCATGCCGGCGTTTTTGCGCCGTGAAAACGCCAACCTTGTACCGGCCAACGCGCTGTGGCTGACCAACGCGATGGTGCAGCTGTTCCTGATCATCACACTGTTTTCGGCCAGCACTTACCTGTCGCTGATCTACCTCGCCACCTCAATGATTCTGGTGCCGTACCTGTGGTCGGCGGCCTATGCCGTGCTGCTGGCGGTGCGCGGCGAGAGCTATGAAAACGCTGCGGCCGAGCGCAGCAAAGACCTGCTCATCGGTGGCATCGCACTGATCTACGCGATCTGGCTGCTTTACGCCGGCGGCGTCAAATACCTGCTGCTCTCCGCCCTGCTGTATGCCCCCGGCGCGATCCTGTTCGCCAAAGCCAAGCTTGAAGTCGACAAACCGGTTTTCACCAACGTCGAGAAGCTGATTTTCGCCGCTGTCGTCGCGGGCGCCCTGGTGGCGGCCTATGGGCTGTATGCCGGCTTTCTGACCCTTTAGCACTGTTGTGAAAAGCAGCACCCGATTGTTTTCATCTGGAGGAACACGTAATGACCACGGAAAAAGTTAAGTACGGCGTCCATTCCGAAGCAGGCAAACTGCGCAAAGTCATGGTTTGCTCCCCCGGCCTGGCCCACCAGCGGCTGACCCCGAACAACTGCGACGAACTGCTGTTCGATGATGTGCTGTGGGTCGCCCAAGCCAAACGCGATCACTTCGACTTCGTCACCAAGATGCGCGAGCGTGGTGTCGACGTGCTGGAAATGCACAACCTGCTGACGGACATCGTCGCGATGCCTGAAGCGCTGGACTGGATTCTGGAACGCAAGATCACCGCCAATTCGGTCGGCCTCGGCCTGGTCCATGAAGTGGGAGCCTGGCTACGTAGCCTGGAACCACGCAAGATCGCCGAGTTCCTCATCGGCGGGGTTTCCGCCGATGACCTGCCAGACAGTTTCGGTGGCAAGACCATCCAGATGTTCCGCGACTTCCTCGGTCATTCCAGCTTCATTCTGCCGCCGCTACCCAACACCCAGTTCACCCGCGACACCACCTGTTGGATCTACGGCGGTGTGACCCTGAATCCGATGTACTGGCCGGCGCGCCGTCAGGAAACCCTGCTGGCCACCGCCATCTACACATTCCACCCGCAGTTCACCAACGCTGACTTCCAGATCTGGTACGGCGACCCGGACCAGGATCACGGCAGCGCCACCCTTGAGGGCGGTGACGTGATGCCGATCGGCAACGGTGTGGTGTTAATCGGCATGGGCGAGCGCTCGTCCCGCCAGGCCATCGGCCAATTGGCGGTCAACCTGTTCAAGAACAAAGCGGTGGAACGAGTCATCGTCGCCGGCCTGCCGAAATCCCGCGCAGCGATGCATCTGGACACCGTGTTCAGCTTCTGCGACCGCGACCTGGTGACGATTTTCCCGGAAGTGGTGAAGCAGATCGTCGCCTTCAGCCTGCACCCCGATGAAAGCAAACCGGGCGGCATCGACGTGCGCCGTGAAGAAGCCAGCTTCCTCGACACCGTGGCCAAGGCCCTCAACCTCAAGGCGCTGCGCGTCGTCGAAACCGGAGGTAACGCCTTTGCCGCCGAACGCGAGCAATGGGACGACGGCAACAACGTGGTGGCGGTGGAGCCAGGCGTGGTCATCGGCTACGACCGCAACACCTACACCAACACCCTGCTGCGCAAGGCCGGCGTCGAGGTCATCACCATCAGCGCCAGTGAGCTCGGGCGCGGGCGTGGCGGTGGCCACTGCATGACCTGCCCGATCATTCGCGACCCTATCGATTATTAACTTTCAAGCCTTGGCCGATGCTTATCCAGCACGGCCGAGGGGATAACCGAAACCCAAGGAGATCCAATCATGGCTTTCAACATGCGCAACCGCAGCCTGCTCTCGCTGATGCACCACACCACTCGCGAGCTGCACTACCTGCTGGACCTGTCCCGCGACCTCAAGCGCGCCAAATACACCGGCACCGAGCGTGCGCACCTGCAAGGCAAGAACATCGCGCTGATCTTCGAAAAAACCTCGACCCGCACCCGGTGCGCCTTCGAAGTCGCGGCCCATGACCAGGGCGCCCACGTCACCTACATCGACCCGGTGTCGTCGCAGATCGGCCACAAGGAAAGCATGAAGGACACCGCCCGCGTGCTGGGGCGGATGTTCGACGCCATCGAGTACCGTGGCTTCGAACAGGAAGTCGTCGAAGAGCTGGCCAAGTTCGCCGGCGTACCGGTGTTCAACGGTCTGACCGCTGAATTCCACCCGACGCAAATGATCGCCGACACCCTGACCATGCGCGAACACAGCGACAAACCGCTGCACGACATCAGCTACGCCTACCTGGGCGATGCGCGCTACAACATGGGTAATTCGTTGCTGATGATCGGCGCCAAACTCGGCATGGACGTGCGCATCGCCGCACCGAAAGCGCTGTGGCCACATCAGGACTTCATCGATCAGTGCAAAGCCTTCGCCGAAGAGAGCGGCGCGCGCATCACCATCACCGAAGACCCGAAAGCCGCGGTCAAGGGCGTGGACTTCATCCACACCGACATCTGGGTGTCGATGGGTGAGCCGGTGGAAGCGTGGGACGAGCGCATCGAGCAACTGCTGCCGTACCAGGTCAACGCCGACATGATGAAGGCCTCGGGCAACCCGCGCGTGAAATTCATGCACTGCCTGCCGGCGTTCCACAACAGCGAAACCAAGGTCGGCAAGGACATCGCCGCACGCTATCCGCACCTGGCCAACGGCGTCGAAGTGACTGAAGAAGTCTTCGAATCGCCGGCCAACATCGCCTTCGAGCAAGCGGAAAACCGTATGCACACCATCAAGGCTATTCTGGTGTCGGCGCTGGCGGATATCTGAGGCTGAACACTTGTTCATGACCTGACCCCGCCCCCCGTAGGAGCTGCCGAAGGCTGCGATCTTTTGATCTTGATGTTGATCTTCAATGGCTCGGCAAAGATCAAGATCAAAAGACCAGGATCAAAAGATCGCAGCCTTCGGCAGCTCCTACGGGGCTCACCGAATTCTGAAAGGATCTGCATTATGCGTATCGTCGTTGCTCTGGGCGGTAATGCCCTGCTCCGCCGGGGTGAACCCCTGACTGCGGACAACCAGCGCGCCAACATCCGGATCGCCACCGAACAGATCGCCAAGGTCTACCCCGGCAACCAACTGGTGATCGCCCACGGCAATGGTCCGCAGGTCGGCCTGCTGTCGCTGCAAGCGGCGGCCTACACCCAGGTTTCTCCTTACCCGCTGGACGTGCTCGGTGCCGAAACCGAAGGCATGATCGGCTACATCATCGAACAGGAACTGGGCAACCTGCTGGACTTCGAAGTCCCGTTCGCCACCCTGCTGACCCAGGTCGAAGTCGACGCCAATGACCCGGCCTTCCGGGCTCCCAGCAAACCCATCGGCCCGGTCTACTCCAAGGCCGACGCAGAGAAACTCGCCGCCGAAAAAGGCTGGGCCATCGCCCCGGACGGCGACAAATTCCGGCGCGTGGTCGCCAGCCCGAAACCCAAACGCATCTTCGAAATCCGCCCGATCAAATGGCTGCTGGAAAAAGGCAGCATCGTGATTTGCGCCGGCGGTGGCGGCATCCCGACGATGTACGGCGCCAGCGGCAAACTGCAAGGCGTGGAAGCGGTGATCGACAAAGACCTGTGCTCGGCGCTGCTGGCCGAACAGCTTGAAAGCGATCTGTTAGTGATCGCCACCGACGTCAGCGCGGCGTTCATCGATTTCGGCAAACCCACGCAGAAAGCCATTGCCCAGGCCCACCCCGATGAAATGGACAAACTCGGCTTCGCCGCCGGCTCAATGGGACCAAAGGTCCAGGCGGCCTGCGAGTTCGCCCGCCATACTGGGAAAGTCGCGGTAATCGGTTCACTCTCGGACATCGAAGCGATCGTCCAGGGCAAGGCCGGCACCCGTATCAGCACAGCGACGCCTGGCATCAGTTATCAATAGAAAGAAACGAATAGAAAGAAACGCAGGGAGGCAGGCGTGAGGTCTGCCCTGATTCAATGCCTTTGAAGGAGAGACGCCAATGGCCAAGTTTGAGCCCGGTCACCTGCACATCGAGCGCCACGCACTGAACAAGGGCGATGTCAGCTACAACGTGTGCATCGACTATGAAGTCACCCAGGATCCCAAGGAGGGCAAAGGGATGCAGTTCACGATGCACGGCAGCATCCAGGGCAAGGAACTGACGGAGTCATTTTTCCTGCCAAAGGATCAGGCCTATAACTTCGCCAGTAACGTCACCAGAATCGCCGAGAAGTACGGCATCCCCAAGACGCTGAGCAGCATCGGTTCAATTCACCAGTACTACGATGCAATGTTCGAAGACGTGCGGGCACAGCTCAACATGAAGTCGGGCGATCCGGTCAAACCCGAACACCTGGAATAACGACTGGAAGATCAACGGATCGCAGCCTTCGGCAGCTCCTACGCCGAACGTATTCTCCTGTAGGAGCTGCCGAAGGCTGCGATCTTTTCAAGCAATCCCCCATTGCCGATTTCACCTCCAACCCTCCTCCAAGGCATACTTGCCAACCTCCGCACTCCAGAACCAAACCGCCCCATGCGCATCCACGTCAGTTTCATCGACCGCGTCGGTATCACCCAGGAAGTCCTGGCCCTGCTCGGTGGGCGCAATCTCAATCTGGATGCGGTGGAAATGGTGCCACCCAACGTCTACATCGACGCCCCGACCTTGAGCCCGGCCGTGCTCGAAGAGCTGCGCGATGCGCTGTTCAACGTGCATGGCGTGCAAGCGGTGACGGTGGTCGACATCCTTCCCGGCCAGCGCCGTCACTTGCAGCTCGATGCGCTACTCGCCGCCATGACCGATCCGGTGCTGGCCCTGGACAGCGCCGGCAAGGTGCTGCTGGCCAACCCGGCACTGATTGCCCTGTACGGTCGCGAACCGGCGGGTGAAAGCATCAGCGAGCTGTTTGCCGACCCGGCGCTGCTCGACACATTGCTGGAAAACGGCTTCCGCCTGCCGCTGCGCGAGATCACCGTCAACGGTCAAACCCTGCTGCTGGATGCCACGCCGATCACCGACGCCGGCGCCCTGCTGACCCTGTATCAACCGAACCGCATCGGTGAACGCCTCTCGGCGCTGCACCACGATCACGCTGAAGGTTTCGATGCCCTGCTCGGCGAATCCCCTGCCATTCGTACGCTGAAGGCTCGCGCTCAACGCGTCGCAGCCCTTGATGCACCGTTGCTGATCCAGGGTGAAACCGGCACCGGCAAAGAACTGGTGGCCCGCGCCTGCCACGCCATCAGCGCCCGCCACAGTTCGCCGTTCCTGGCCTTGAACTGCGCGGCGCTGCCGGAAAATCTCGCCGAAAGCGAACTGTTCGGCTACGCCCCCGGCGCCTTCACCGGCGCGCAACGGGGTGGCAAGCCGGGGCTGATGGAACTGGCCAACCAGGGCACGGTATTTCTCGACGAGATCGGTGAAATGTCGCCGTATTTGCAGGCGAAACTGCTGCGTTTTCTCAACGACGGCAGCTTCCGTCGGGTTGGCGGCGATCGCGAAGTGAAGGTCAACGTACGGATCCTCAGCGCGACCCACCGCGACCTGGAAAAAATGGTCAGCGAAGGCACCTTCCGCGAAGACCTGTTCTATCGCCTCAACGTGCTGAATGTCGAAGTACCGCCCCTGCGCGAGCGCGGCCAGGACATTCTGCTGCTGGCGCGCTACTTCATGCAGCAGGCCTGCGCGCAGATCCAGCGCCCGGTCTGTCGCCTGGCCCCCGGCACCTACCCGGCGCTGCTGGGTAACCGTTGGCCAGGTAACGTGCGGCAATTGCAGAACGTGATCTTCCGCGCCGCGGCGATCTGCGAAAGCAGCCTGGTGGACATCGGCGACCTCGACATTGCCGGCACCTCTGTGGCACGCCAGAGCGATACCGAGGTCGACAGCCTCGAACAGGCCATGGAAGAGTTCGAGAAAGATCTGCTGGAAAAGCTCTACGTCAGCTACCCCTCGACCCGCCAACTGGCCAGCCGCCTGCAAACCTCCCACACCGCGATTGCCCATCGGTTGCGCAAGTACGGGATTCCCAATAAGCCGTGAGGCTTACTCGGTCGGATGTTGGAACACCGTCTTCAATCCGACACATCCCCCGTAGGAGCTGCCGAAGGCTGCGATCTTTTGACTTTCGCCTTGTAGTGCCTGGGACAAGATCGCAGCCTTCGGCAGCTCCTACGGGTCGGGTTCCAATTCAAGGGTTTCTAACCTGTTTAAAAGCGACCTCCATCTGTACTGAAAGCGCTACAGTGGAATGATATCGATACACCCCTTCCTGATCAGCGCTGTCCAAGGCTTTGATCCACCTAAGCTTTTTTCTTTGGTTCGAGCTGTAGCGATTTCGCTACAGCTACAGAAACACGACGGTCCATACAAAATCATAAGTCATTGTTTTTAAACAACAAAATAACATTGGCCGCGATTTTGCTAAGTAACCACTCATAAAGCAGGGCATTGCCCCTGCATTCCATCGCGTCCACCAGACGAGTCTGGCCCCCTTAGGAGTTTCCATGAGCGAGTTGCGTTTTACTGAAGATCACGAATGGCTGCGCACCGAAGCTGACGGCACCGTTACGGTCGGCATCACCGCTTTCGCACAGAACGCACTGGGCGACGTGGTTTTCGTACAACTGCCTGAGCTGCAGTCCTACGACAAAGGCGCAGAAGCCGCCACCGTGGAATCGGTAAAAGCTGCCAGCGGCGTGTACATGCCTCTGGACGGAGAAGTGGTCGAGACCAACCCGGCCCTCGATAGCAGCCCTGAACTGGTCAACGAAGATCCGCTGGGCGAAGGCTGGTTCTTCCGCTTCAAGCCAACCGACGCCTCGGCTGTCGGCCAACTGCTGGATCAAGACGCTTACGACCGTCTGATTGCCCAAGCCTGAGGAGCGCCTACATGACTCAAGTCAATCTGACGACCGCCAACGAATTCATCACCCGCCACATCGGCCCGCGTGCAGGCGACGAGCAAGCCATGCTCAACAGCCTCGGTTTCGACTCCCTGGAAGCCCTGAGCGCCAGCGTGATTCCCGACAGCATCAAAGGCACCAGCATCCTCGGCCTTGAAGACGGCCTGAGCGAAGCCGATGCCCTGGCGTTGATCAAATCCATCGCCGGTAAAAACCAGCTGTTCAAGACTTACATCGGTCAGGGCTACTACGGCACTCACACGCCGTCGCCGATCCTGCGCAACCTGCTGGAAAACCCGGCCTGGTACACCGCCTACACCCCGTACCAGCCAGAAATTTCCCAGGGCCGTCTCGAAGCGCTGTTGAACTTCCAGACCCTGATCAGCGACTTGACCGGCCTGCCGATCGCCAACGCCTCCCTACTGGACGAAGCCACTGCCGCTGCCGAAGCGATGACCTTCTGCAAACGCCTGAGCAAGAACAAGGGCAGCCACGCCTTCTTCGCCTCCGTTCATTGCCACCCGCAAACCCTCGACGTTTTGCGCACCCGTGCCGAGCCTTTGGGCATCGACGTGGTCGTTGGCGACGAGCGTGAACTGACCGACGTGACGCCGTTCTTCGGCGCCTTGTTGCAATACCCGGCCAGCAACGGTGACGTGTTCGACTACCGCGAACTGACCGAGCGCTTCCACGCCGCTAATGCACTGGTCGCGGTCGCTGCTGACTTGCTGGCCCTGACCGTGCTGACCCCACCGGGCGAGTTCGGCGCCGACGTGGCCATCGGCAGCGCACAACGCTTCGGCGTGCCGCTGGGCTTCGGTGGTCCGCACGCGGCGTACTTCTCCACCAAGGATGCATTCAAGCGCGACATGCCGGGCCGTCTGGTCGGCGTTTCCGTGGACCGTTTCGGCAAGCCGGCCCTGCGCCTGGCCATGCAGACCCGCGAGCAACACATCCGTCGCGAGAAAGCCACCAGCAACATCTGCACCGCCCAGGTTCTGTTGGCCAACATCGCCAGCATGTACGCCGTGTACCACGGCCCGAAAGGCCTGACGCAAATCGCCAATCGCATTCATCACCTGACCGCGATCCTCGCCAAAGGCTTGAGCGCATTGGGCCTGAGCGTCGAGCAAGCCAGCTTCTTCGACACGTTGACGATTAAAACCGGCGCACAAACGGCTGCCTTGCACGACAAGGCTCATGCGCAGAAGATCAACCTGCGCGTGGTCGATGCTGAGCGTCTGGGCCTGTCCCTCGACGAAACCAGCAGCCAGGCTGACGTCGAAACCCTGTGGAGCCTGCTGGCCGACGGCAAGGCACTGCCGGACTTCGCAGCATTGGCTGCGAACGTTGCAAGCACTATCCCGGCCGCGCTGGTTCGCCAATCGCCGATCCTCAGCCACCCGGTGTTCAACCGTTATCACTCCGAAACCGAGTTGATGCGCTACCTGCGCAAACTGGCGGACAAGGACCTGGCCCTGGATCGCACCATGATCCCGCTGGGCTCCTGCACCATGAAACTCAACGCCGCCAGCGAAATGATCCCGGTGACCTGGGCTGAATTCGGTGCCCTGCACCCGTTCGCCCCGGCCGAGCAAAGCGCCGGCTATCAGCAGCTGACCGATGAACTGGAAGCGATGCTCTGCGCCGCCACCGGTTACGACTCGATCTCCCTGCAACCGAACGCCGGTTCCCAGGGTGAATACGCTGGTCTGTTGGCGATCCGTGCCTACCACCAGAGCCGTGGCGAAGACCGTCGCGACATCTGCCTGATCCCGTCGTCCGCCCACGGCACCAACCCGGCCACTGCCAACATGGCCGGCATGCGCGTGGTTGTGACCGCGTGCGATGCCCGCGGCAACGTCGACATCGAAGACCTGCGCGCCAAGGCCATCGAGCACCGCGAACACCTCGCCGCGCTGATGATCACCTACCCGTCGACCCACGGTGTGTTCGAAGAAGGCATCCGCGAAATCTGCGGCATCATTCACGACAACGGCGGCCAGGTGTATATCGATGGCGCGAACATGAACGCCATGGTCGGCCTTTGCGCACCAGGCAAGTTCGGCGGCGACGTATCGCACCTGAACCTGCACAAAACCTTCTGCATCCCACACGGCGGTGGCGGCCCGGGCGTCGGCCCGATTGGCGTCAAGTCGCACCTGACGCCGTTCCTGCCGGGTCACGCCCAGATGGAACGCAAGGAAGGCGCGGTCTGCGCGGCACCGTTCGGCAGCGCGAGCATTCTGCCGATCACTTGGATGTACATTCGAATGATGGGTGGCGCCGGCCTCAAGCGCGCTTCGCAATTGGCGATCCTGAATGCCAACTACATTTCCCGTCGCCTCGAAGAGCACTATCCAGTGCTGTACACCGGCAGCAACGGTCTGGTGGCGCACGAATGCATCCTCGACCTGCGTCCGTTGAAAGACAGCAGCGGCATCAGCGTCGATGACGTGGCCAAGCGTCTGATCGACTTCGGCTTCCACGCCCCGACCATGTCGTTCCCGGTGGCCGGCACGTTGATGATCGAGCCGACCGAGAGCGAATCCAAGGAAGAACTGGACCGCTTCTGCGACGCCATGATCCGCATCCGCGAAGAAATCCGCGCAGTGGAAAACGGCACGCTGGACAAGGATGACAACCCACTGAAAAACGCCCCGCACACCGCTGCGGAAATCGTCGGCGAGTGGACTCACCCGTACAGCCGCGAGCAAGCTGTTTACCCGGTAGCGTCGCTGATCGAAGCCAAGTACTGGCCGCCGGTCGGTCGCGTCGACAACGTGTTTGGCGATCGCAACCTGGTCTGCGCCTGCCCGTCTATCGAAAGCTACGCTTGATCTATAGGGGGCGAGTTACTCGCCCCCTTCAACAACACCGCACTCCCCCTGTAGGAGCTGCCGCAGGCTGCGATCTTTTGATCTTTCTGTATCAAGAGCAAGATCAAAAGATCGCAGCCTGCGGCAGCTCCTACAGGGTGCATATCTCGTGATATTTCGCCTATAACAAGAAACCGGAGAACAACCATGTCGTTAAGCGTGTTCGACCTGTTCAAGATTGGTATCGGCCCCTCCAGCTCCCACACCGTCGGCCCGATGCGTGCCGCTGCGCGCTTCGCCGAAGGTCTGCGCCGTGAAGGGCTGCTGGCGGCAACCACCTGCGTCAAAGTCGAGCTCTACGGCTCACTCGGCGCCACCGGCAAAGGCCACGGCAGCGACAAGGCCGTATTGCTGGGCCTGGAAGGCGAACACCCGGACACCGTGGACACCGAAACCGTCACCGCCCGCCTGCAAGAGATTCGCAGCAGCGGTCGCTTGAACCTGCTCGGTGAACACAGCATCGCGTTCAACGAGAAAGAACACCTGGCAATGATTCGCAAACCGTTGGCCTATCACCCCAACGGCATGATCTTTCGCGCGTTCGACGCGGCCGGCCTGCAAGTGCGCAGCCGCGAGTATTACTCGGTCGGTGGCGGCTTCGTGGTCGATGAAGACGCTGCCGGTGCCGACCGCATCGTCGAAGACGCCACGCCACTGACCTTTCCGTTCAAAAGCGCCAAGGACCTGCTTGGTCACTGCAGCACCTACGGTTTATCGATCAGTCAGGTGATGCTGACCAACGAAAGCGCCTGGCGCCCGGAAGCGGAAACCCGCGCCGGCCTGCTGAAGATCTGGCAAGTGATGCAAGACTGCGTCGCCGCCGGTTGCCGCAACGAAGGCATCCTGCCCGGTGGGCTGAAGGTCAAACGTCGGGCCGCAGCGCTGCATCGGCAACTGTGCAAAAACCCGGAATCATCGCTGCGCGATCCGCTGTCGGTGCTGGACTGGGTCAACCTGTACGCCCTGGCGGTCAACGAAGAAAACGCCAATGGCGGACGCGTGGTCACTGCGCCCACCAATGGTGCAG
Source organism: Pseudomonas sp. Pseusp18 (assembly GCF_059506005.1). Lineage (NCBI taxonomy): Bacteria > Pseudomonadati > Pseudomonadota > Gammaproteobacteria > Pseudomonadales > Pseudomonadaceae > Pseudomonas > Pseudomonas sp. Pseusp18. The sequence continues at coordinate 1,288,968 of NZ_CP169240.1, read as the reverse complement.
CCGGCATTATCCCGGCCGTGTTGCATTACTACATGCGCTTCATCCCCGGTGCCAACGAAGACGGCGTGGTGCGTTTTCTACTGACGGCCGCTGCAATCGGCATTCTGTACAAGGAAAACGCCTCGATCTCCGGCGCCGAAGTCGGCTGTCAGGGCGAGGTTGGCGTTGCCTGTTCCATGGCGGCCGGCGCCTTGTGCGAAGTGCTCGGCGGTACGGTGCAGCAGGTGGAAAACGCGGCCGAAATCGGCATGGAACACAACCTCGGCCTGACCTGCGACCCGATTGGCGGACTGGTGCAAGTGCCTTGCATCGAGCGCAACGCCATGGGTTCGGTCAAGGCCATCAATGCAGTGCGCATGGCCCTGCGTGGCGACGGTCAGCACTTCGTCTCCCTCGACAAGGTCATCCGCACCATGCGCCAGACCGGCGCCGACATGAAAAGCAAATACAAGGAAACCGCCCGTGGCGGTTTGGCGGTCAACATTATCGAGTGCTGATGCTCACGCGCATCTGCACACTTTTTCAGGAGCTGTATATGTCCACCGAACAACTATTGAAGACCCCGTTGCACGCCCTGCACCTCGAACTCGGCGCCCGCATGGTGCCGTTCGCCGGTTATGACATGCCGGTGCAATACCCGTTGGGCGTGATGAAAGAACACCAGCACACCCGTGATCAGGCCGGGCTGTTCGATGTGTCGCACATGGGCCAGATCCGCCTGACCGGCGCCAATGCCGCCAAAGCCCTGGAAACCCTGGTGCCGGTGGACATCATCGACCTGCCGGTGGGCATGCAGCGCTACGCGATGTTCACCAACGAGGCCGGTGGCATCCTCGACGACCTGATGGTCGCCAACCTCGGTAATGACGAGCTGTTCCTGGTGGTCAACGCCGCTTGCAAAGACCAGGACCTGGCGCACCTGCGCAAGCACATCGGCGACCAGTGCAGCATCGAACCGCTGTTCGAAGAGCGCGCGCTGCTGGCGTTGCAAGGCCCGGCCGCCGTCACCGTGCTCGCACGCCTGGCACCGGAAGTTGCGAAGATGACCTTCATGCAGTTCACCCGCGTGAAACTGTTGGGAGTGGACTGCTTTGTCAGCCGTTCGGGCTACACCGGTGAAGACGGTTACGAAATCTCCGTACCGGCGGCCAACGCCGAAGCGCTGGCTCGCGCCCTGCTGGCCGAACCGGAAGTCGAGGCCATCGGCCTCGGCGCCCGCGATTCCCTGCGCCTGGAAGCCGGTCTGTGCCTGTACGGCCACGACATGAACACCGAAACCACGCCGATCGAAGCAAGCCTGCTATGGGCCATCTCCAAGCCTCGACGTGCCGATGGCGCGCGGGCCGGCGGTTTCCCTGGCGCCGAAACCGTGTTCGCCCAACAGCAAACCGGTGTCAGCCGCAAGCGCGTTGGCCTGCTGCCGCAGGAACGTACACCGGTGCGTGAAGGTGCAGAGATCGTCAACGATGCCGGCGAGATCATCGGCAGCGTCTGCAGCGGCGGCTTCGGTCCGACCTTGGGCGGCCCTTTGGCCATGGGTTACCTCGACAGCGCTTATACCGTTTTGGAAACACCAGTTTGGGCCATTGTGCGTGGGAAAAAGGTGCCTTTGCTTGTAAGCAAAATGCCATTTGTTCCACAACGCTACTATCGTGGCTGATTGACTGTTTCTATAAGTAACGCGGTTGCGTTAACAGTGCACTAATCTGTAACGCAACCGCCATAAAACAGTGCATACGTTTCGCTTATGAACGCTACTTATAACAATCGAAAAGCAATGAACAACGCGATCGAATAAGCCCGCACTAGTAGCCACTCTAATTGCCATCAACCTGAGGAAATCCGGGCCTTCGCGGGGCTTGTTTTTTCTCCCGTAGTTGGCGTAGAGTTTGTTCACTGTGTTTGCATGGGTCGCTTGGAAATCGTGACCTGGGCAGTAGCCTACAAGTTAGCTACATCCCGTTCGACGTCTTCTTACTCTCCTGCAACCAGCCCCAGTACTCTTTCACGAGAAGGAGACTGTCATTCATTTTTGCGTCAAAGGAAATAAGAAATGTCCCAACGTCAGAGCGGTACCGTCAAGTGGTTTAACGACGAGAAAGGTTTTGGTTTTATCACTCCAGAAAGCGGTCCGGATCTGTTCGTGCATTTCCGCGCTATTCAGGGCAACGGCTTCAAGAGCCTGAAAGAAGGCCAGAAAGTGACGTTCGTTGCTGTGCAAGGCCAGAAAGGCATGCAGGCTGACGAAGTACAAGCAGAAGGCTAATCTTCTGTTACGAAAAAGCCCCTGATGCTGACATCAGGGGCTTTTTTGTGCGCGTAAATCCGTAAAATGGCTTCTTTTTCCGTTCAGAGGCAGCCATGTCGAAACACCTGCTCAACCCCCAAGGCGACTTTCCCGCCGTCGGCCTGGGTCGTCGCCTGGCAGCGATGTTCTACGACTTCCTGCTGTGCACCGCGCTGCTGATCGTCACCAGCGGTATTTACAAGATGATCCAGATGGCGATCATCGGCGAAGACCGGATGCGCACCCTGACCGAGGCCGGCGCCCTGGACGGTGACCCACTGCTGTCGACGGTTCTGCTGTTTGTGCTGTTCGGCTTCTTCGCCAAGTTCTGGACCTGGTCGGGCCAGACCCTGGGCATGCAGGTGTGGTGCATCCGCGTACAAAACGCCGACGGCTCATCCATCAGCCTGTGGCAGGCGCTGCTGCGCTTTGTAGTGTCGATCGCGTCCTGGTTATGCCTCGGGCTGGGGTTCTTCTGGTCGCTGTTCGACAAGCAGAAGCGCAGCTGGCATGACATCTACTCCAACACCCAGCTCGTGCGCATTCCAAAGAAGACAAAATAATTCGCAAAAAAAGATCGCAGCCTTCGGCAGCTCCTACACGGTTCCATATACACCCGTAGGAGCTGCCGAAGGCTGCGATCTTTTGATCTTGCCTTTTAATCTTGCCCTTAAGCGTTGCCGGCCAACTTCATCCGCGCCGCCTGCGTGAAATCCAGCATCCGCTTCAACGGCCGAATCGCCTGCGGAATCAACGCCGGGTCAACGAAGATCTCGTTGGTCCCCTCCTTCAAGCTCTTCAGCGTGCGCTCAAGGGTGTTCATCGCCATCCACGGACAATGCGCGCAACTGCGGCAAGCAGCGCCGTTACCAGCCGTTGGCGCTTCGATAAAGACCTTGTCCGGGCACAGCTGCTGCATCTTGTAGAAAATGCCGCGGTCGGTGGCGACGATCAGGGTCTTGTTCGGCAGGCTTTGTGCGGCAGCGATCAGCTGACTGGTGGAGCCCACCGCGTCGGCCAATTCGATCACCGCGGTCGGCGACTCCGGGTGCACCAGAATGGCCGCATCCGGGTATAGCGCTTTCATGTCTTCGAGCTGCTTGGCCTTGAACTCTTCGTGAACGATGCAGGCACCGTCCCACAGCAGCATGTCGGCGCCAGTCTTGCGCTGGATGTAAGTGCCCAGGTGCTTGTCCGGGCCCCAGATAATGGTTTCGCCGTTATCCATCAGGCTTTCGACGATTTCCAGCGCGCAGCTGGACGTCACCACCCAATCCGCCCGGGCTTTGACTGCCGCCGAGGTGTTGGCATACACCACCACCGTGCGTTCCGGGTGCTGATCGCAGAACGTCGAGAACTCGTCCACCGGGCAACCCAGGTCCAGCGAGCAGGTCGCTTCCAGGGTCGGCATCAGCACACGTTTTTCAGGGTTGAGGATTTTCGCGGTTTCGCCCATGAATTTCACACCGGCAACCACTACGGTCTTGGCCGGATGGGCATTGCCGAAGCGAGCCATCTCCAGAGAGTCGGAGACGCAGCCACCGGTTTCTTCGGCCAGGGCCTGAATGACTGGATCGCAATAGAAGTGGGCAACCAGCACCGCGTCCTGAGCCTTGAGCTCGGCTGCGATGGCTGTGCGGTAATAAGCCTCTTCCTCGGCCGTCAGCGGCTTGGGCTGCTTGGCGTCGAGGTGGGCTTGAACCAGAAGGCGTTCGGAAATCTGCGTCATGTTCGCAAGACCTGCAGGCGCTTTCGCGCGAAAGTCGAGTATACACCCGGCTCCGGACCCTTCGGGGTACCGCCGGGAGAGTGAGTATTCATCAGGCATGGACAGCGTTGAAGCTGCGCAAGGCTACAGAATATCCGGCGGATGCAAAAGATGATTCTGACCTGCGTCACGCAGGGCGATCCCGGAGCGGGACAACCTTAAATCGCGGGCAAAAAAAAACCCGGAAATCCTCACTTACGTGGGCCTTCCAGATTTTTTAAAATGGTGGGTCGTGTGGGATTCGAACCTACGACCAATTGGTTAAAAGCCAACTGCTCTACCAACTGAGCTAACGACCCGCTGTGTGGTGGCGCGTATAATACTGATTTTTAAGGACTATTCAACACCTAATTTGAAATAAATCAAAAATAAGGTGTCGGGTCGCTGATTCCGGCCGCCGCAAAGCCTTCTGCACGCAGACGGCAGCTGTCGCATTTGCCGCAAGCACGGCCGTTATCGTCCGCCTGATAGCAGGAAACGGTCAGCCCGTAGTCGACGCCAAGCTTCACGCCTGCCTGAACGATCTGCGCCTTGCTCAGGTTCTGCAGGGGCGCCTGGATACGGAAGCCATTCCCTTCTACACCGGCCTTGGTCGCCAGATTAGCCATGCGCTCGAAGGCTTCGATGAACTCGGGACGGCAATCCGGGTAACCGGAATAATCCACCGCGTTTACACCGATAAAGATGTCACGTGCACCCAGCACTTCGGCCCAACCCAACGCCAGGGACAGAAACACCGTGTTGCGCGCCGGCACATAAGTCACCGGAATGCCTTCGCTCGGCGCCTCCGGTACGTCGATGGAACTGTCGGTCAGGGCCGAGCCGCCGATACCGTTCAGGTTCAGGCCGATCACCTTGTGCTCGACCACACCCAAGTCGCGGGCAACACGCTCGGCGGCTTGCAGTTCGGCACGGTGGCGCTGACCGTAATCGAAGCTCATGGTGTAGCAGCTATAGCCTTCGGCACGGGCCATGGCCACGACCGTCGCCGAGTCAAGGCCGCCGGACAGCAGGATGACCGCACGTTTTTCAGCAATGTTCAGTTGTTCAGTCATTTCAGCGCCCCGGCTCGTCATTCCAAAGATATTTATGCAGCTGCAATTGCAGACGCACAGGCAGATTGTCCGCCACCACCCAGTCCGCCAGATCACGTGCATTCAGATCATGGTGGCTCGGCGAGAACAGGACTTCGCCGGCACGCTCGTTCAAACCGTATTGAATCAGCTTGGACACGGCCCAGTCATAGTCTTCCCGCGAGCAGATGACAAACTTCACCTGATCGTTGGGCGTGAGCAGTTCAATGTTCTCGTAGCGGTTGCGGTGGGCTTCTTTCGAACCCGGGGTTTTCAGGTCGACGACGCGACTGACCCGTGGATCGACCGCCGAGATGTCCAGAGCACCACTGGTTTCCAGCGACACTTCGTAACCGGCGTCACACAACTGCTTGAGCAAGGGAATGGCATTGGGTTGCGCCAGGGGCTCACCGCCCGTGACACAGACGTAACGCGGGCGAAAACCGGCCACTTGCTCGAGGATGTCGTCGAGCGTGCGGAGGGTGCCGCCAGTGAACGCGTAGGCGCTGTCGCAGTATTGGCAACGCAATGGGCAACCGGTCAGGCGCACAAAAACAGTGGGCAGCCCGGCAGTCCGCGTTTCACCCTGCAACGAGTAGAAAACTTCGGTGATTCTCAATGTGTCTTGCATAGTCGCCACGGGCGTAACAGCTAAACAGGCTGTCCGCCTCCGTCAGGCACTTCAAGGAACCCCGCCAACGCGCAGATCCCAAAAAGCGTGTTTCATAAAAAGGGCATGAATTCTAACGAAAAAACCCGCGACAAGCGCGGGTTTCTTCAAAACGGGCTAAACAGGCTTACATGCGCTGCAAGTCCCGTTGCGCCAGCTGAGCGGCGGAAGTGCCCGGATATTGGGACACGACCTGTTGCAGAATGCCTTTGACCCGGTCGGTATGACCGAGACGACGCTCTACATCAGCGAGCTTGTATAGCGAATCAGGCACTTTGGGGTGCTTGGGGTACAACTGCGAAACCTTGGCAAATGCCTGACCTGCACCTTGCAGATCGCCTTTGGCCAGGTTCACTTCACCCAACCAGTACTGGGCATTGCCCGCGTATTGGCTGTTCGGGTATTTGCGCAGGAATGCGGCGAAAGCCTGGCTGGCCTTGTCGAAATCCTTGGCTTTGATCAGGTCGAAGGCTGCATCGTAATACAGTTTTTCCTTCGCCGGGTCAGCCGGTTCGCCACCCGCGGCCGGGGCTTGAGCGGCAGCCGCTCCCGCACCTGCACCGGCTGCTGCACCGGGGGCATTCAAATTGCCACCGGTGGAAGAATTATCAGGAGTCGCGGCTGGTGCAACGCCGGTTCCTATGCGCCGATCAAGATCCTGATATCGCTCCAGGTTCTCTTGCTTCATGCGCGCTACATCATTTTGCAGAACCTCGATGATGCCTTGTTGGCGCGAGATCTGCTCCTGCATCGATTGCAGTTGGTTGAACAGCTCGCCCTGTGCCGAGACAGGGGCCGAAACCCCTCCCCCGGCATAGGCGCCGTTCGTACCGTAACCCGCAGGCGGATAACTGCTCCCGCTATTGTTATAGCCGGAGTTGTCCTCGACCACAGGAACCGCAGCCCACACCGCAAGCGGTGCGAGACTGAGAGCCAAAACAGTTACAGCACGACGGCACGTTCGCATGACGAATTACTTACGCAGTTCGACGCGACGGTTTTGAGCCCAGGACTGCTCGTCGTTGCCGGTAGCAACTGGACGCTCTTCGCCGTAGGAAACCAGTTCCAGCTGAGCTGGGGAAACACCTTGCAGTACCAGGTAGCGCTGAACGGCTTTCGCACGACGCTCGCCCAGTGCCATGTTGTACTCACGAGTACCACGTTCGTCGGTGTTGCCTTCCAGAACAACGCGAGCGCCGTTTGCTTTCAGGTCTTTGGCGTGAACGTCCAGAGCGCGCATGGCTTCTGGCTTCAGGTCCGAGCTGTCGTATTCGAAGTAGAAGGTGGTGATTGCGCGCAGAGCAGCTTCTTCGCTCAGGGAGCCGTCAACTGCACCAGTGTTAGCGCCGTAACCAGCGTTTGGATCTACAGCGCCTTCACCGGCGTTGTCGCCGCCTTTGGACGAGCAACCTACAGCTACAGCCATGGCCAGAGCCAGCGCAGCAAATTTACCAAACTTCAGCATTTCCATCGTGAAACTCCTAATGAACCCCAGTGTGTTAAGTAAAACGTATAGCGCCGCGTCAGTTCAGGTAAGGGGACCAGGACGGTTCTCTGACTTCGCCTTGTGCGGTAGGAAGCGGGAGCCTCACGCGTCCATTAATGGACACGAGCATCAAGACTCCCCGGCCCTGCTGGCGGGTGGCGTAGATTACCATGGTGCCGTTGGGCGCAACAGTAGGAGACTCGTCCAGAGTGCTATCAGTGAGGATCTTTACACTACCGCGCTGCAAATCCTGGGCCGCCACCTTGAAGTTGGTGAAACCGTCCTGGCGGTGAATCATCACCAGGGTCTTTTCATCGGCCGACAGTTTAGGGTTGGCGTTGTAGTTACCGATGAAGGTCACACGCTCCGCACCACCACCGCCTGCGCTGGTTTTATAGATCTGAGGCTTGCCGCCACGGTCAGAGGTGAAGTAGATGGTCGAACCATCCTTACCCCAGAACGGTTCGGTGTTGATGCCAGGACCATTGGTGACACGGGTGATCTGACGCGAACCCAGGTTCATCACGTAGATGTCCGGGTTACCGTCTTTCGACAACACGAATGCCAGGCGATTGCCATCCGGCGACCAGGCTGGCGCGCCATTCAGGCCTTCGAAGTTGGTGATCTGCTCACGGCGACCAGTGTCGATGTTCTGCATGAAAATGCGCGGACGCTTCTGCTCGAACGACACGTAGGCAATGCGCTTGCCATCCGGTGCGAAACGCGGCGACAGGATTGGCTCGCGCGATTGCAGCAGCGTCACGGCACGGGCACCGTCGTAGTCCGAACGTTGCAGTGTGTAGCGAGTGTTCTTCTCGGAGAAACGCTCGGCCGTCACGTACAGCAGACGCGTCGAGAACGCACCTTTGATACCGGTGAGTTTTTCGAACGACTGGTCGGAGATGTAGTGCGCCATGTCGCGCAGTTGATCGACGCCGCCCGACACGCTGCCGGTCAGCACTTGCTGCTCGGTGGCGACGTTGAACAGTGCGTACTGCACCTGCAGGCGACCGCCCGCCGGAACAATGCTGCCGACCATGACGTACTGGGCACCCACCGCCTTGAAGTCACGGTAGATGATTTCGCTGGCCTGGCTTGGCTGGCTGATCATGTTCTGCTTTGGAATCGGCGCGTAGTAACCCGAATTGCGCAGGTCGTTACCGATAATCTCAGCCATGTCGTCCGGCAGCACGCTACCGCCCTGGAAGCCGAAAGGCACAACGGCAATTGGAGTTGCCTGGGAGCTGCCACTGCTGACCAGGATATTTTTTTCATCTGCCGTGGCCAGTCCTGCAAAGCAGAACATGACTACAAGCAGTCCTCGAAGAAGGTTTCTCACAAGGCTAGATCCTCAGGTGTGAATGTCATCTTGAATGAACGATAGGGTGCGAAATCAGCTGGCTTCAGACCCTGCATTTCGGTCAATCGACCAATATTTTTTACAGCCGCGACTGCAGAACTGTCGAACGGCGCGTCACCGCTGGAATGAGCAACCGAAACACCGGAGATCGTTCCGTCAGGGAGCATGTTGATTTGCAGAATCACCTTCATGCCCTTGCGGGCCGACGGTGGCTGCGCCCAACCTTCAGATGCTCGCGAACGAATCAGATCATCAAAGTTGCCCGCGGTTTCATCGCCTTGCTCATCCGCCAAAGCCTGCTGACGCTCGGTCTTATCGGACAGCAAGTCAGCCAGAGCCTGAGCCTTCTTGTCCTCTACCGATTTGCGAGCCGCATCCTGCGCTTTCTTCTTCGCAGCATCGGCAGTCGCTTTCTTCTTCGCGTCTTCGGCGATTTTCTTCTTCGCCTCTTCCGCTTCAGCTTTCTTCTTGGCGTCTTCCGCAGCTTTCTTCTTCGCGTCTTCGACGATCTTTTTCTTCGCTTCTTCAGCGGCCGCTTTCTTGGCCTCTTCTTCAGCAGCTTTTTTGGCTTCTTCTTCGGCTTTCTTCTTGGCTATATCAGCCAATTGTTTCTCTTCGGCCTTTTTGGCTTCGGCGGTCTTCTTCGCTTCGTCGGCTTTCTTGGCTTCATCAGCCTTTTTCGCCTCTTCCGCTTTCTTCGACTCGTCGGCCTTCTTGGCTTCCTCGGCCTTTTGAGCCGCTTCTTCTTTCTTTTGTTCCGCAGCCTTCACCGCTTCCTGCTCGACCTTCTTCTGTTCCATCTGCTCGACTTCGGTCTGACGCGCAGCAGATTTCTGCGCCTCACCCGCGATCTTCTGATTGGTCTGGGTGGTCGCCCGACTTTTCGATTTCAGCTGGTACAGGGTTGCCTGGACAATCGGCTTGGCCGGCGGCAGCTCCGGTGTGAAGGCGAAACTGACGAACAGCATGCCGAACACCAGCACGTGCAAGACAATCGCCCAGACACTAGGCCAGAAGTAGCTTTCCGAGGCGGACGGCTCTCGCAGTTGCTGCATCAGGGCGCCTCGGTAATCAAGCCAACATTACCGACCCCGGCCTTCTGCAACCCGCCCATGGCGCCCATGACGGAGCCATAATCGACGGTTTTGTCGCCACGAATGAACACCTGCGTGCGCTTGCCGTTACCGTTGCCAACGCGAATGATCTTGGTCACGGCGTCGGTCATTTGCGGCAAGGTCATGGCCTTGTCCTGCTGCTTTTCGGTGTCGACTTCGCTGCCAAGGTTCCAGTAGTAGGTCTTGTCAGCCTTGATCGAAATGGTCAGGACCTGAGTGTTGTTGTCCTGCGGCAAGGCTTCGCTGGAAACCTTGGGCAGATCAACTTTCACGCCCTGATTGAGCATCGGCGCGGTCACCATGAAGATGACCAGCAGTACCAGCATCACGTCGATGTAAGGCACCACGTTCATCTCGGCAACCGGCTTGCGCTTTTTGCGAGCTCGAGCGATTAAAGCCATTGGAAATTACCTGCTTATTCTTCGCTGGTGTGCACTTTGCGGTGCAGGATCGCCTGGAATTCGTCGGCGAAGGTGTAATAGCGGCCCAGCAGGGTTTCGCTGCGGGCAGCAAAACGGTTGTAGGCGATAACGGCCGGGATGGCGGCGAACAGACCGATCGCAGTAGCAACCAGTGCTTCGGCGATACCTGGAGCCACAGTGGCCAGGGTCGCTTGCTGGGCGGTCGCCAGACCACGGAAGGAGTTCATGATGCCCCAGACTGTACCGAACAGACCGATGTACGGGCTGACGGAACCGACGGTGGCGAGGAACGGCAGGCTCTGCTCGAGCTTCTCTTCCTCACGGGAGATGGCTACGCGCATGGCACGCGCCACGCCCTCCATGACCGCTTCCGGATCAACGCCCGACTGCTGGCGCAGACGGGAGAATTCCTTGAAGCCGGCACGGAAGATCTGCTCGACGCCGGAATCCGGATCAGGGTTGCTGCCGGCCTGACGGTAGAGTTTGGACAGGTCGATACCGGACCAGAAGCGCTCTTCAAAGCTCTCCAGGGCACGTCGACCGGCGCGCAGCAAGTTGCTGCGCTGAAAGATCATGATCCACGAGGTCACCGATGCGGCTACCAGGATCAGCATTACCAGTTGCACCACGACACTGGCATTGCTGACCAGGCTCCACATGGAGGAATGGTCGACGACGTTAGCTTCCACGCTTTATCTCCTGCTTTGAGTGTGTACCCGCGCCGCTCACGTCGGCAAAGGCCGCACGTAGAGCTTCGGGAATGGCCCGGGGTTTCAAACTGTTAGTGCGCACACAGGCCACCAGAAACTGCCCTTCGCAGAGCAGCACGTTATCCGTAGCCCGCCTGACCTGCTGTTTGAAGCGCAGGCTGACCCGGTTCAATTCAATTACTTCGGCGCTTACCAGCAGCTCGTCGTCCAGTCGCGCCGGCGCGTGGTAACGCGCTTCGCTGGAATGCACGACGAACAACAGGTCCTCCCCTGCCAGCGCCGACTGGGCAAAGCCCAGCTCTCGGAGCCGCTCGGTTCGAGCCCGTTCCATAAACTTGAGGTAATTGACGTAATACACGATGCCGCCGGCATCGGTGTCCTCGTAATAAACGCGACAACGATGTGCGAACGGCTCAAGCCCGTTTTGCGCGCGCATACTCTAGTGCTTACTCCTCAGGTTGCCAATCCGGCCAGGCAACTGTTTTTCATTGATTCGCGGCTTTCTGGCGAAAGTACCGTCCTGGGACAGCACAAACCCCGAATAAATCAGCGCGCAAAGGTGATTAATCGTCCACGGCATCGAGGAACTCGTCTACCACGGGCATCTCCCCCAATCGTGACGGAATGTTTAAGCCAAAGTGCAAATACGCATGCCGGGTCACTACCCGCCCCCGCGGCGTGCGCATGATATAGCCCTGCTGGATCAAGTACGGCTCCAGCACATCTTCAATGGTGTGGCGTTCTTCGCTGATCGCAGCGGCCAGACTGTCCACCCCCACCGGCCCACCGTCGAACTTCTCGATCATGGTCAACAGCAGGCGTCGGTCCTGATGGTCGAAGCCACGCTCATCGACATCCAGCAGGTTCAAGGCCAGGTCGGCGATCGGTTTGGTGATGTGGCCCTTGGCACGAACCTCGGCAAAATCCCGGACCCGGCGCAGCAAGCGGTTGGCGATTCGCGGTGTGCCACGGGCACGCCGGGCGATTTCAAAGGCGCCTTCCGGGTCCAGCGGCAAACCGAGAATGTTCGCCGAACGGCTGACAATCGTTGCCAGGTCGGCGGTGCTGTAGAACTCCAGGCGCTGGACGATCCCGAAACGGTCGCGCAACGGGTTGGTCAGCATACCGGCACGGGTCGTTGCGCCAACCAGGGTAAACGGTGGCAGATCGAGCTTGATCGAGCGCGCGGCCGGCCCTTCGCCGATCATGATGTCGAGCTGGAAATCTTCCATGGCCGGGTACAGCACTTCTTCGACGATCGGCGACAACCGATGGATCTCGTCGATGAACAGCACGTCATGGGGCTCAAGGTTGGTCAGCAATGCAGCCAGATCACCAGGACGCTCGAGGACCGGCCCCGAGGTGCTTTTGATCGACACGCCCATTTCCTGGGCAATGATGTTGGCCAGGGTGGTTTTACCCAGGCCCGGCGGGCCGAAAATCAGGGTGTGATCCAGCGATTCATTGCGCCCGCGCGCGGCCTGGATGAACAACTCCATTTGCTCGCGAACGGTCGGCTGGCCAATGTATTCGGCCAGGCTGACGGGACGAATCGCCCGGTCCTGGACTTCTTCGCGCTCACGGGGGCCACCCGTAGCGGCGATCAGACGATCAGCTTCAATCACTTAGATCATTCCCTTCAGGGCACGACGAATCATGTCTTCACTGCTCAAACCTTTCTCCTTGATCGCGGAAATCGCCTTGCTGGCTTCCTGCGGCTTGTAGCCCAGGGAAATCAGCGCGCTGACCGCGTCGTTTTCGGCGGTGGCCACCGGAGCCGGCGCGTCTGGCCCGCCTGGCTGGTTTGGCACCAGCGCGAACATCGCCGGCACGGTTTCCCAGGCCTTGAAGCGATCCTTGAGCTCCACCAGCAAACGCTCGGCAGTCTTCTTGCCGACGCCCGGCACCTTGGTCAGCGCCGAGGTGTCCTGGGACTGCACGCAACGGATCAACTCGTCGACTTCCAGACTCGACATCAGGGCCAGCGCCAGTTTCGGCCCTACCCCATTGAGACGGATCAGTTCGCGAAAAAAGTCTCGCTCACGCTTGCCGAAGAAGCCATAGAGTAACTGCGCGTCTTCGCGTACGACCAAATGGGTGTGCAAGGTCAGCGGTTCACCGACCGACGGCAAGCGATAAAGCGTGGTCATGGGCACTTCCAGCTCATACCCCAGACCGTTTACATCCAGAATCAGGTGCGGCGGCTGTTTCTCAGCCAAAGTGCCGCGCAAGCGTCCAATCACGTTTCAGATCCTTGAGCGTTGGCCAGATCAGTGCTGGCGACTGACAGAACAAGGGTTTTGCGCCGACAACACAGGCGCAAAACCCTCATCCCACAAAAAATGATTGCTGATGCTATCAGAGACGCAGGCGCCCGCCACGACTGCGTGCCGCGCCCAAGCCATGGGGCAACAGGCTGGAACGGGTGTGAGCGTGGCAAATCGCGATGGCCAGGGCATCCGAGGCATCGATTTGCGGCTTGCTGGTCAGTTTCAGCATGTGCATGACCATCATTTGCACTTGTTCTTTATTGGCGGCGCCGGTGCCGACCACGGCCTGCTTGACCTGGGTTGCGGTGTACTCGGCAATTTCCAGGCTCTCTTCGGCGCCGGCGACAATCGCCGCGCCACGGGCCTGCCCCAGTTTCAGCGCGGAGTCGGCATTGCGCGCCATGAACACCTTTTCGATGCCCATGGTGACCGGGCCATAAGTCTGAATGATTTCACGCACGCCGCGATAGACGATCTGCAGACGCTCATGCAACTCGCCAGCACCGGTGCGGATACAGCCCGATGCCACGTAAACACAACCACGGCCAGTATCGCGAACAATGCCGTAACCGGTGATACGCGAGCCGGGGTCGATACCAAGAATTAAAGTCATAACGCCTGCAGAAAGAGATCGCGGTTGGCTGAGGATAACTGTGTAGGAGCTGCCGAAGGCTGCGATCTTTTAATTAAAAAGCTGAAAATCAAAAGATCGCAGCCTTCGGCAGCTCCTACGGGTACAGCGTAGGGGCCGGGTGAAGGCTGCGATCTTTATCGATGCATCAACCGAGCTGCGCGGCCACCGCCTCTGGAATGTCCGCGTTGGAATACACGTTCTGCACGTCATCCAGGTCTTCGAGCATGTCGATCAGCTTGAGAACCTTCTCGGCGCCTTCCAGATCCAGCTCGGCACTGGTGGTCGGCAACATGACGATTTCCGCATCGCTGCCCTTGAAGCCTGCGGCCTCCAAGGCGTTACGCACGGAATAGAAGCCGGCGAACGAGGTGAACACGTCGATGGAGCCGTCTTCGTTGGTCACCACGTCATCGGCGTCGGCTTCCATGGCTGCTTCCATCAGCGCGTCTTCATCAACCCCTGGCGCGAAGGAAATCTGCCCTTTGCGTTCGAACAGATAAGCCACCGAACCGTCGGTACCGAGGTTACCGCCGCACTTGCTGAACGCGTGACGAACAGCGGCTGCGGTGCGGTTGCGGTTGTCGGTCATGCATTCGACCATCACTGCCACGCCGCCCGGGCCATAGCCTTCGTAGGTCAGCTCGACCATGTCATCGGTATCGGCAGCGCCGGCACCACGCGCCACCGCGCGGTCGATGATGTCACGGCTCATGTTCGCGCCCAGCGCCTTATCCAGCGCCAGACGCAGACGCGGGTTGGAGCCCGGATCAGCGCCGCCCTGACGGGCAGCGACCGTCAGTTCACGAATCCACTTGGTGAAAATCTTGCCCTTCTTGGCATCCTGACGTTCTTTGCGGTGCTTGATGTTCGCCCACTTGGAATGACCCGCCATAACTCGCTCCGAATTTCTCTTTGTAACATCGCCCGCCACACAGGGAGTGTCGGCCAGCAACAAAAAAATCTCGACCTAAAGAAAAGGCGCATCCCACAGGATGCGCCTTTGCGGTCAGCCTTACTCTGCCTTTGGCGTTTCGCGCAGACGAATGTGCAGTTCGCGCAACGCCTTGGCATCTACCACGCCCGGAGCCTGCGTCATCACGTCCGCAGCACTCTGGGTTTTCGGGAAGGCGATCACTTCACGGATCGACTGGGCGCCGGTCATCAGCATCACCAGACGGTCCAGACCGAAGGCCAGACCACCGTGCGGCGGCGCGCCGTATTTCAGGGCGTCGAGCAGGAAGCCGAATTTCTCTTCCTGTTCCGCTTCGTTGATACCCAGCAGACGGAAGACCGACTGTTGCATTTCCTTGCGGTGGATACGGATCGAACCGCCACCCAGCTCGGTGCCGTTCAGAACCATGTCGTAGGCACGGGACAAAGCGCCGGCCGGGTTGGCTTCCAGCTCTTCAGGAGTGCACTTCGGCGCGGTGAACGGGTGGTGCAAGGCGCTGAAGCTGCCGTCGTCGTTCTCTTCGAACATCGGGAAGTCGACGACCCACATTGGCGCCCACTTGCAGGTCAGCAGCTCGAGGTCATGGCCCAGCTTGATCCGCAGCGCGCCGAGGGCTTCGCTGACGATCTTGGCTTTGTCGGCACCGAAGAACACGATGTCGCCATCGACCGCACCGACGCGATCGAGGATCACGTTCAGGTTGGCTTCCGGGATGTTTTTCACGATCGGCGACTGCAGACCTTCAACACCGGCAGCACGCTCGTTGACCTTGATGTACGCCAGGCCCTTGGCACCGTAGATGCCGACGAACTTGGTGTAATCGTCGATCTGCTTGCGCGGCATGCTCGCCCCGCCTGGAACGCGCAAGGCGGCGATACGGCATTTCGGGTCATTGGCCGGGCCACTGAACACCTTGAAATCGACTTCCTTGAGCTGGTCGGCAACATCCACCAGTTCCAGCGGGTTACGCAGGTCTGGCTTGTCGGAACCGTAGCGGCGCATGGCTTCTTCGAAGGTCATGTGCGGGAATTCGCCGAATTCCAGGTCCAGCACTTCCTTGAACAGGTTGCGGATCATGCCTTCGGTCAGGCCCATGATGTCTTTTTCATCGAGGAAGCTGGTCTCGATGTCGATCTGGGTGAATTCCGGCTGGCGATCAGCCCGCAGGTCTTCGTCGCGGAAGCACTTGGCGATCTGGTAGTAGCGATCGAAGCCGGCCACCATCAGCAGTTGCTTGAACAGCTGCGGCGATTGCGGCAAGGCGAAGAACGAACCGGCGTGAGTACGGCTCGGCACCAGATAGTCACGCGCGCCTTCCGGCGTCGCACGGGTCAGGATCGGCGTCTCGACGTCGAGGAAACCGTTCTCGTCCAGATAGCGGCGGATGCTGGTCGTCATGCGCGAACGCAGACGCAGCTTCTCGGCCATTTCAGGGCGACGCAGGTCAAGGAAGCGATAACGCAGGCGGGTTTCTTCGCCAACGTCGGAGAACTCGTTCAGCGGGAACGGCGGGGTTTCCGATTCGTTCAGCACTTCCAGCTCGTAGCCCAGGACCTCGATCATGCCCGACGCCATGTTGGCGTTGGTTGCACCGGCCGGACGCAGGCGAACCTTGCCGGTGATCTTCACGACGTACTCGCTGCGCACGCGATCGGCGGCGGCGAAGCTCTCGGCACGGTCCGGATCGAACACCACCTGGGCCAGACCGTCACGATCACGGATATCGAGGAAAATCACCCCGCCATGGTCACGGCGACGGTGAACCCATCCGCAAAGGGTAATTTCCTGGCCTTCCAGGCTTTCGTTCAGTTGGCCGCAATAATGGCTGCGCATCATGGTAGTGGTTTCACTTCTCGTAATTCGAAATTCGGGTGGAGGTCTTGCCGCACCACCGCACTTGAATAAGGTGCCAGATGATGCAAGAGCTCGCGCGTGTCGTTCAACCCGGGCGCTAGACCCTAGTCAGCTTTGTCGCCACCGGCCAGATTTTTCTTGGAACCGGTCTTGAAGTCGGTTTCGTACCAGCCGGTGCCACTGAGGCGGAAACCGGGCATGGACAGCATCTTTTTAAGCTCTGGCGCCTGGCAGGCAGGGCAGTCGACCAGCGGTGCTGCGCTGATCTTTTGAATGGCTTCCAACTGATGACCACAGGAAGCACATTGGTAATCGTACATCGGCATGGGGGTTGTCTCGGCGATCAGATTGCTACCGCGCATGCAGGGCTTTGCGGCAAAGAGCGGGATTATATCCATTAAATGCAGCCTGTGCAGCCGTAAGACTGCACAGACCGACACTCGACTCATTCAGCTGCTCTCGCTAAGCCATGACGGGGCAACTGCCCTCCTTCAGGCTGTGCACGACGCAGACAACCCGCACCAACCCGGTGAAGTTTTTCACCCCGCCATGGCGCAAGTGCACTTCGCGGTCCACATGGGACAACAGCGCACTGACCGAACAGCAATTGACCTTGGCCATGTCGCCCAAAATATCCCAATAGACCTGTTCAAGCCGCAAACAGGTCGCAAAACCATTCAAACGCACCGACCGGGATAAGGGCTGGGCCAGCCCCATATCGAATTCGCCGACAAGTGAATCAATCCTTATATCCTTGAGTGGACCGTTCCTCCCCTCGCCTTGCCTGTCTTCATGAACCATACCGTTGACACTCCTTTGTCATCCTTGCTGCTTGTAAAGGCCATATTCCGTTTCCTTATAAAAGCGCAGGCGCTACGGTATATCCAGATGACTTTATGACCATCAACGTAGGATAAGCCAACAACGAAGGGGCGATCATGGAGCTCGTCCTAGGCCGGACGATTTCCTACGAAAACTGACGCAATATCACTCAACGAAAAGGCGAAAGATCCGAGAAACACAGCGCACGAATAACACTCAGCAGCGTCATCCGCGCGCCATGCCAATGGAAGCGCCGCCGGACCGCCTGATTTGAGTAGCCGCAGGCTTTGCTGTTAAATAGGCAGTGTGTCGCTACCACCTATTTTCCGGGGGCTGCGCATAGGCTGATATCAGGTACGTGCCCAACGCCTCTTATTGTTCTGAAGCGAACCGTGCTCTATCAGCTCTTCCTTGTGATCCGTCTTAACGTGAGTTAATCAAAATGTTGAAAATCGTCCACCTGCTAATGGGCGCAGCAGCCCTGCTGCTGTCCTTCATCCCTAGCCTGCGATCCGAAGCGGTACCTTACCTGCAACAACCCGATGCGCTTTACCTGGCCTTTTTCGGCCTACTCAACCTCACCCTTGCGCCTGTTATCCCTTACTGGAACAAAGGCCCGCGTCATCAATTGCAAAACCTGGTCAGCGCCTTGCTGGTTCTGGCTGTCGTACTGCAAACCCTGACGCTGATCGCCCCGATGCCTGTCATCGCCGGTCAACCTGCCGTTCTGTTCAGCCTGGTCGCTGCCCTGATCGCCGTATTCCTGCACCTGGCCATCAGCTTCTACAAATCTTCACCGGCCGCCGCCGCGCCAAGCTATGACATGAGCAACCGCGATACTGGCACCGTCAAATGGTTCAACACCTCCAAAGGCTTCGGCTTTATTTCCCGCGACTCCGGCGATGATATTTTCGTGCATTTCCGGGCGATTCGCGGTGAAGGCCACCGCGTTCTGGTGGAAGGCCAGCGCGTGGAGTTCTCTGTCATGAATCGTGACAAAGGCCTGCAAGCCGAAGATGTGATCGCCGCACTGCCGCGCCGCTGATTCAAGGCTAAAAAAAACCGCGAACAGTTCAGACTGTTCGCGGTTTTTTTATGCCCTGCATTTCAGTAATGCGGCGGTGGAGCCTCTTCTTCGAAGGACTCGAACTGGCCGACCATTTCCTCCTGCCGCTTGAGCATCGCTGTCATTTGCAGCTGCAGACGCTCGACCACACGCTGCTGCGCCACCAGCACATCATTCAATGCCTGGATGGTGTCATCCTGAAACGCCAGCCGGCTTTCCAGATCGGTAACGCGTTCGTCGAGGCTCATGATTCAGCCCTCCAGAAACTTGAAATCGTCGGTCAACACCAGACGCAGTCGCTCGCGAATCGTCGCGATCTGCTCTGAACTGTATGGCTTGGCCTCCTGTTTGCCCCAGATCGGAGCTGGCCAGGCGGCGTCCTCACGCTTGCGCACAATCACATGCATGTGCAACTGATTGACGACGTTACCCAGGGCCGCGACGTTCAACTTGTCCGCGTCGAACGAGTCCTTGAGGATTTCCGCCAGCTCAGTCGTTTCGCGCCACAGCTGCTGTTGATCTGCGCCATCCAGCTGAAATATTTCACTGATATCCTCACGGCGTGGCACGAGGATGAACCAGGGGTAATTCGAATCGTTGGACAGCAGTAACCGGCAGAGCGGGAAATCGCCGATTGGCAACGTGTCTTGTTGAAGTCGTGGATCTAAAGCGAACACAGCGCACACTCCCCTCTGGTCATCTTTTTTCAGCTTAGCGCCCCCACCGAAAGACGGCGCACCAAGCGACAGGACGGCAGCATACCTGCGAACGCCACACGCTTCACGACGAACTGCCGCCAGCACCGTCCTGCGGGCGCGTCGAGATGCGCCATTTTGATTCGGGACGCAC
The DNA here is from genome assembly GCF_059506005.1 of Pseudomonas sp. Pseusp18. Classification (NCBI taxonomy): domain Bacteria; kingdom Pseudomonadati; phylum Pseudomonadota; class Gammaproteobacteria; order Pseudomonadales; family Pseudomonadaceae; genus Pseudomonas; species Pseudomonas sp. Pseusp18. The sequence continues at coordinate 1,269,630 of NZ_CP169240.1, read as the reverse complement.
CATGACGGAACCGGCCATCACGGAAAAAACGCCGACCCCCCCCATAAACAACGCACCGTTCGAACCCACGGCAAAGCCACCATGTGTGAATTCAGTACAGGAAATAAAATTTTTTGCACCAAAACCGCACAACGCGTCTACGCTCAGTGCGTCAGCATCCGCCAATTACTCACTGGCGGGGTGAACCGGTAACGTTTTTGGTTGTCACCCCCGCAACGCCGATGTGGTAACCACGATGCAAAGCATGGCGTCAAGCCTAAGAAAAACGAGCTTGAACCCCCCGGTTTTATGAGGCTTTAACAGCAACAGGCAGGCTTTCAGAAAAAAACAGCAACAGAATTCTGGTTTGTGCACGCTTGTTGCATTAACACCCGTATCGTCTATAAGCGCTCCGCTGGAAGTGGAAGCCTGAAGACCAATAAAAACAGTGGCAGGGTTGCCCGATGGAGATTCAAGTGCAGGACCAAGGACTCTTTTTTACCGATGCTCAAGCCCTGGAAAACAGCGCTGAAGTTGTCAGTCCGATTGTGTCGGGATTGTGAATTTGCGACATTGATCAAGCCATTTGCGACAGGGTCGTAAAGAAGCTGAAAGGTTAGATGCGCAAGTATCGCCAATAGGGTCGGCGTGATATAAGTTTGCGCCGACACAAAAAGAAAGAGCCGCCCAGATAATAAAACAGGTGGGACGGCAGTACTCTTCTAAAAACCAAAGGAGCAAATCACGATGCGCGTGATGAAGTGGAGCATGATCGCACTGGCAGTTGCAGCAGCAGCCAGTACTCAATTGGCTACGGCCGCACCTTTCGTAAGTGACCAGGCTGACGCCAAAGGTTTTGTTGAAGATAGCAAGCTCGACTTGCTGGTTCGCAACTACTACTACAACCGTAACAAGAAAGACGGCGCCGTCGATGACAAAGACTGGACCCAGGGCATCCAGGGCATGTACAGCTCGGGCTACACCCAAGGTCTGATCGGTGTTGGCGTTGAAGCTTGGGGCCAACTGGCCATTAAGCTGGACGGTTCCGACAAGTATTCGGGTACCGGCAACATGCCCGTTGGCAATGATGGCGAGGTCGAAAACAACCAGGGCAAAGCCGGCGCTGCCGCCAAGTTCCGCATCTCCAAGACCGAGCTGAAAATCGGCGACATGCAGCCAAGCACCTCTCCGGTGTTCGCTGTAGGCGGTTCCCGCATTCTTCACCAAACTGCCAGCGGTCTCCAACTGCAGAGCAGCGAAGTCAAAGACCTTGACCTCGAAGCCGGTCACTTCTACTCGGCAACCAGCCAGGACCGAAATGCTCGTAATGGCGACCTGTGGGCAACCTACGCTGGCGTGCAAGCCAACTCCATCGACTACTTCGGCGGCAAGTACGGCATTACCCCAGACCTGAGCGTTTCGCTCTACGGTGCCAAGCTCGAAGACATCTGGAACCAGTACTACGCCAACGCGAACTACACCCTCGCATTGGGTGGCGATCAGTCGATCAACTTCGACGGTAACATCTACAACACCAGGGACACTGGTAGCGCTAAAGCAGGCGAAATCAATAACACCGCCTACTCCCTCGCTGCCGCTTTCTCGTTCCTGAAGGCACACACCATCACCCTGGGCTTCCAGAAAGTGAATGGCGATACTCCGTTCGACTATATCGGCGTGGGTAAAAACAACCGCGGTGGCGACTCGATCTTCCTCGCCAACTCCATCCAGTACTCCGACTTCAACGCCCCTGGCGAGAAATCGGTACAGGCCCGTTACGACCTGAAAATGGCTGAATACGGCGTACCTGGTCTGAGCTTCATGACCCGTTACGTGAAAGGTTGGGACATCGACGGCACCAACACTCCAGCAGGCAGCCCTTACGCTGGCCTGTACGGTGCAGACGGCAAACACCACGAAACCAACGTGGAAGTTAAATACGTAATTCAGTCCGGCCCAGCTAAAGATCTGTCGTTCCGCATCCGTCAAGCATGGCACACCGCCAACGCAGACGAAGGCGAAGGCGATATCTCTGAGTTCCGCCTGATCACCGACTACCCGCTCAACATTCTGTAATTGCAGAAAGTTAGTTTGCGGTAATCGAAAAAGGCCCATCTTCGGATGGGCCTTTTTTATTGGCTACAGCATTGTGTTTAGAGGATCGGGGCTTGCAAAATATTTGACCGAAAGGTCAGACATTAGTTGATCGACTGATCCTTACACCGCTGCTGATTCCTGCACCACGCGAATAACCCGCTGCGGAAATGGAATATCGATGCCGGCAGTCTTCAAGCGATCGCGCGAATGTTCATTAAACATGAACATCACACTCCAATAGTCAGCGGTTTTCACCCACACGCGCAGGGAAACAGTAATCGAACTGTCGCCCAATGTGGAAATCACCGCTTCCGGTGCCGGCTCAGCCAATACTCGCGGATCCTTGGCCAGCTCCAGCAACACTTCACGGGCCTTCTGCAAGTCCGCCTCGTAAGCCACACCCACATCAAATACTACTTTGCGGGTCGGTTGACGGTTGGTGTTGGTGATGATGCCGTTCGACAGATTACCGTTAGGCACGATGATGGTTTTGTTATCGCCAGTGCGCAGTACGGTGTGGAAGATCTGGATGCTGTCGACAGTACCGGCAACACCTTGGGCTTCGATCCAGTCACCGATACGGAACGGACGGAACAACAGGATCAGCACGCCGCCGGCAAAGTTCGCCAGGCTGCCCTGCAGGGCCAGACCGATGGCCAGGCCGGCCGCACCGATCGCCGCGACGAAGGAGGTGGTTTCCACACCGATCATCGACGCCACGCTGACGATCAACAGCACCTTGAGGATGATGTTCGCCAGGCTGCTGATGAAGCCTTGCAGCGCCAGGTCGGCGTTGCGCAACGCCAACAGGCCGCCCAGTTTTTGCGTGACTTTGTTGATCAGCCACCAGCCAATGGCCAGGGTGATCACCGCCAGCAACACGCGGCTGCCATATTCCATGATCATCGGAATCCAGGCTTGAGACGCCTTGACCAGGTTGTCCACTTCAGTATTCAAATCCATCAACTTTCTCCTGATTTCCGGCTACCCGGCACGCAAAAAATGAGCGGCAGAAAGACCGAACCCATAAGGCTCGGTCGTTTCTGCCGTTGCTTGGGCCTCGGACGTCGAAATCGCCGAGAGGTTCCCGCTTGAAAGATCAGTCGCGAAAGTTATTGAACTGCAGCGGCATGTCGAAAGTCTTGGCACGCAGGGCGGCGATGGCTTCCTGCAGATCGTCACGCTTTTTACCGGTGATGCGCACCTGCTCACCCTGAATGGCAGCCTGGACCTTGAGCTTGGCATCTTTGACGTGGGCGACAATTTTCTTCGCCAGCTCTTTGTCGATGCCTTCCTTGAGGACCGCTTCCTGCTTCATCAGCTTGCCCGACGCGTAGGCATCCTTGACTTCAAGGCATTGCACGTCGATCTTGCGCTTGACCAGGGCCAGCTTGAGGATCTCGATCATCGCTTCGAGCTGGAAATCGGCTTCAGCGGTCAGGTTGACGGTCAGGTCTTTTTCCTTGAACTCGAAGCTGCCCTTGCCTTTCAGGTCATAACGACGATCGAGTTCCTTGACGGCGTTCTCGACCGCGTTGGTGACTTCGTGTTTGTCCAGTTCGGATACCACGTCGAACGACGGCATGTAATTTCTCCAATAAAAAGGCGCGCTCGATAACGATGGAGCGCGCTTGGCTTGCGGTTAAAATCGGGCTCATTATAACGGGTCTTTTCCAACCGATACTGCGAGCCTCACATGCCAGCATCAAACCGAGCAAAAAGCTGATGTCGACCCCTTGGCACGTTCTGGGTGCCGGCAGCCTCGGCACGTTGTGGGCCACCCGTCTGGCACGGGCCTCAGTGCCGGTCAGGCTGATCGTACGGGACGCGGCACGCCTGCAGGCCTATCAGGCGGCGGGCGGGCTGACGCTGGTCGAGCACGGCGAAGCGCAGCTGTACCCGGTGCCCGGCGAAACAGCCGACAGCGACGGGCCGATCAGCCGTCTGCTGGTGGCCTGTAAAGCCTATGACGCCGTAACAGCCGTGGCCCAGCTCGCCCACCGCCTGACACCGGACGCCGAACTGATCCTGTTGCAAAACGGCCTTGGCAGCCAGGACGCCGTCGCCGCGCAAGTCCCACATGCCCGCTGCATCTTCGCTTCCAGTACCGAAGGCGCGTTTCGCGATGGCGACTGGCGCGTGGTGTTTGCCGGTCATGGTTACACCTGGCTGGGAGATGCCGGCCATCCGGTGGCACCGTTCTGGCTGGAGGACTTGAGCGACGCCGGCATTCCCCATGAGTGGAGCACCGACATTCTCACCAGGCTGTGGCGCAAGCTGGCGCTCAATTGTGCGATCAACCCGTTGACCGTATTGCACGAATGCCGCAACGGCGGTTTGCAGCAACATCAGTGCGAAGTGGCAACCCTGTGCGCCGAACTCACCGAACTGCTGGAGCGCTGCGGCCAGCCGGCGGCAGCCGAAAACCTCCGGGAGGAAGTCGAACGGGTGATCAAGGCGACCGCGACCAATTTCTCCTCGATGTACCAGGATGTCGCCAATCAGCGCCGCACCGAAATCAGCTACCTCTTGGGCTATGCCTGCAAAGTTGCGTCGCGGCATCAGTTGAACCTGCCCCACCTCAATCAATTGCAGCAGCGCTTGATCGCTCATCTGCACAGCCTTGGATTGCCCAGCGACTGAGCAGCGGCTACGCTGGCCACTTGTTCCTTTTCAGCGATGAACCTGATGCCATTGCGCCAGCGCCTTGAAAACCTTCCGGTCGGCCAAAAACTGCTGGCCGCCCTGCTGGTGCTGTTGACCACCGTGTTGCTGGTCGCCAACCTGACCTTTATCAGTGCCGCGTATTACATCTCCCAGGAAAGCATGGCCCCCCAGGCCCTGCAGACCATCGGCCGACTGGTGTCCAACCCGAGCCTGGTGTCCGACGCCCTGAAGTCGCCGCAAAACGCCGAACGCCTGCTCAACGAACTCAACAGTTATTCACCACTGCGTGCGGCAGCCCTTTACGACGGCACGGGTACGCGTCTGGCGCAGCTGCAACACGGCGACACGCTGAACCTGCCAGAACACTACCGACACCTCGAAGCCTGGCAAGCCACGGAGTTTCGCAGCAATCAAGTGATCACCCTGCCCCGCCCCGGCACCGCTCCCGGGCATTTGCTGCTGGTGGCCAGCAGCGAATTGCCGATGGCGTTCTACACCGGGACCCTGACCGCCAGCCTGGGGATTCTGATCTTCAGCGTGCTGTTGTGGCTGGTGATCGCCCGGCAGATCAAACGCCTGATTACCCGCCCCATCCATCAGCTCGAAGAGCTGTCCCGGCAAGTCACCCGGGAAGAGAACTACGCCCTGCGCGCCTCTCGCGGCAACCACGACGAAATCGGCAGCCTCGCCGAAGCGTTCAACACCATGCTCTCGCGCATCGAGGCCCGGGAGCAGCAGCTCAAGCGTGCCCGCGACGATTCCCAGGCGGCTTACGACCAGGCCCAGGGGCTGGCCGAAGAGACCCGTCACACCAACCGCAAGCTGGAACTGGAAGTTCAGGTGCGGAGCAAGATCGAGAAAAAACTCACCGGTTTCCAGAACTACCTCAACAGCATCATCGACTCCATGCCATCGGCGCTGATCGCCCTCGACGAGCAGCTTTACGTGACCCAGTGGAATCAGGAGGCCAGCGCACTGTCCGGCACGCGCCTGGACGAAGCCTTGAACCAGCCGATCTTTCTCGCCTTCAAACCCCTCAAGCCATTCCTGCCGCAGCTCAAGCAAACCGTCGAGCAGCATACGGTGGCCAAGATCGAACGCGTTACCTGGCCCAAGGACGACGAACCCCGGCATTACGCCCTGACGTTCTACCCGTTGATGGGCGGTGCCGGACGTGGCGTGGTCATCCGGATCGACGACATCACCCAGCGTCTGTCCCTGGAAGAGATGATGGTGCAGTCGGAAAAAATGCTCTCGGTCGGCGGCCTCGCCGCCGGTATGGCCCATGAGATCAACAACCCGCTGGGCGCGATCCTGCACAACGTGCAGAACATTCGTCGACGTCTGTCCCCCGACCTGCCGAAGAACCTCGAACAGGCCGAGCAAATGGGCATCGAACTGGAAACGGTGAATAAGTACCTGAAAGCGCGTGAAGTACCGCAGCTGCTCGACGGCATTCAGCAGGCTGGCGCGCGGGCGGCGAAGATCGTGACCCACATGCTCAGCTTCAGCCGCCGCAGCACTCGGCAAATGGCGCCATGCGACCTGCCGGCACTGATCGATCAAGCGGTGGAAATCGCCGGCAACGACTTCGACCTGGCCATCGGCTTCGACTTCAAGGGCCAGGCGATCATTCGCCAGTTCGATCCGGCGCTGGGCCCGGTACCCGGCACCGCCAACGAACTGGAACAGGTGCTGCTCAACCTGCTGAAAAACGCTGCGCAAGCCATTCACCAGCGTACAGACGACCGCGAACCGGGGCGGATCATTCTGCGCACAAAACTGAATCCGCCGTGGGCGGAAATCCAGGTCGAGGACAACGGCATCGGCATGAGCGAAAGCGTGCGCAAACGCACGTTCGAACCGTTCTTCACCACCAAGGAAATCGGTCAGGGCACCGGCCTTGGGCTCTCGGTCTCGTATTTCATCATCACCAACAACCATAAAGGCCAGATGGAAGTGCAATCGACGCTGGGCCAAGGCACCTGTTTCACCTTGCGCCTGCCTTTGTCGGGCACTGCGGTGAACTCTCAAGAACTCAATCAGCTGTCGAGGTAACCATGGGCTTTCGTTTGTCGAAGATTTACACCCGCACCGGCGACAAAGGCGAAACCGGGCTTGGCGACGGCCGCCGGGTGCCCAAGGACCATCCGCGAATCGAGGCCATTGGCGAGGTAGATACGCTAAACAGCCAGGTGGGCGTGCTGTTGGCCGGGTTGGCGGCGCAAAGTGGCGAGTTTCCCGGGCTTGGCGAAGTGATCGAGGTATTGGCGCCCTGCCAGCATCGGTTGTTCGACCTCGGTGGCGAACTGGCCATGCCGGTGTATCAGGCACTGAACACGGCAGAAATCGAACGACTGGAAGCGGCCATTGATGTGTGGAATGAAGAACTGGGGCCGCTGGAGAATTTCATTCTGCCCGGCGGTTCGGCGCTGATTGCCCAGGCCCACGTGTGCCGCAGCCTGGCGCGTAGTGCCGAACGCCGTTGTCAGCAGTTGAATGCGATCGAACCGTTGGCCGGGGTGGGCCTGGCGTATATCAATCGGTTGTCGGATTTGTTGTTTGTGGCGGCACGGCTGATTGCCAAGCGCCAGGGGATTGCCGAGATTCTTTGGCAGCCGGCGGCCAAACCCTCTAACTGATCGTTCCCACGCTCTGCGTGGGAATGCAGCCCGGGACGCTCTGCGTCCCATCAAGAGCCGAACGCGGAGCGTCCGTTGAGGCATTCCCACGCAGAGCGTGGGAACGATCGGGTACTAAGCCTGAGGCCAGAACGCCCGAATCCCCGCCACACCCTGCGCGCCCGCTTCCCAGGCTTTCTGCCGCTCTACCGGGCCAACACCACCCAACAAGAACACCGGTTTGCTGAAGCCTTCGATCAAAGTCGACGCCTGCTCCCAACCCAGCGGCTGAGCATCTGGGTGCGTCTGGGTCGGCTGCACCGGCGACAAGGTCACAAAGTCCACGCCCATCTGCTCGGCCAGCGCCAGTTCTTCAGCGTTGTGGCAGGACGCCGCCAACCAGCGCGACGCTGGTAGCGGTCGGCCGGACGCCGCGTACTTGCGCAACTGCGCGGCAGTGATGTGCCAACCGGCGGAGGGGAAGTCCCCCAGCCATTCAAACGGCCCCTTGATCATCAACTGCGCCTTGCCAGCACACAGTCCCGCCGCGTCCACCGCCAGATCGCGGTATTGCGGGTCATAGCCATTGGGCGCACGCAACTGAATCAGCTTGATGCCGCCCGCGATGGCTTTCTGGATACCGCGCAGCAAGGCCGGGGTTTCCAGACCGTCCGGGGTGATCAGGTATTCGCCGGGCAAGCGTGCAGCCGCGACGATCGGCTGGTTGGCGGCCGGAAACTCGTAGTCCAGCAGTTCCCGCGCAGTCACCCAGGCCAAAGGCTGGCCTTCGGCACCATGGGGTTCGCCGGTAAATGCCGAGACTTCCCAGACATCCAGCAACACCTGCTTGTCCGGGTAGTCGTGGCGAACCTTGATCAACGGTCGCGCGGTATTGACCACGATGCCCAACTCTTCGTGAAGCTCGCGGGCCAGGGCGATTTCGACGGATTCGTTATCCTCGACCTTGCCACCGGGGAACTCCCACAAGCCGCCCTGATGCTGGGTGTCGGCACGCCGAGCGATGAGGATCTTGCCGTTGCTATCGCGGATAACCGCCGCGGCCACGTGTACTCGTTTCACTGCCCGACCTCCTCCAGACCTGCCTTCTGCCAGGCCTTGAAAGCTGGCCATTGGTAAATGGTTTCGACATAGGCTGCATCGACCTCGGGCAGCTTCACTTGATAGGTGCGCAGGCGGACGGCGATCGGTGCGAAAAACGCATCGGCCAGGGTCGCGCCACCGAACAGGAACGGGCCGGCTTCAGTCGCGGCCACGCGACATTCAGCCCACAACGCCAGCATGCGCTCGATCTCGGCCTGAACGTCAGGCGGAGTCGGCAACAACGGCGCATTGTGGCTCAGGTCGAACGGCATGTTGCCGCGCATGGCGAAGAAACCGCTGTGCATCTGCGCGCAAGCCGAACGCGCCTGGGCTCGGGCGGCGGTGTCTTTGGGCCAGAGGCCGGCATCGGGGAATTGCTCGGCCAGGTACTCGGCAATCGCCAGCGAATCGGCGATGGTGCCATGTTCGCTTTTCAGCAGCGGGACTTTCCCGGTCGGCGAATGCTTGAGCACGCGTGCGCGGGTATCCGGCTGGTTCAGCTTGATCAGTTCTTCGGTGTAGGACGCGCCGGTCAGGTCGAGGGCCAGCGCGGCGCGCAGGGACCAGGAAGAATACAGTTTGTCGCCGATGATCAGGTGGAGGCTCATGTTCGGGCGCCTTTTGGTAAGAGTACAAGCCAGAATCTTTAGCGTCTGGTGGTTCGTCTTCGCGGGCGATCCGACTTGCCCGCGAAAGCGATCTTTCTTACGTGCGGTACTCGGCGTTGATCTTCACGTATTCGTGGGACAGGTCGGTGGTCCAGATGGTTTCGCTGCAATCGCCGCGACCCAGCTCGATGCGGATGGTGATTTCTTCCTGCTGCATCACCGCCGCGCCCTGGGCTTCGGTGTAGGTGGCAGCGCGCGCGCCACGGCTGGCGATGCACACCTCGCCAAGGAATACGTCGATCTTGCTCACGTCCAGGCTCGGTACACCGGCACGGCCTACAGCGGCCAGAATGCGGCCCCAGTTCGGATCGGAAGCGAACAGCGCAGTCTTGATCAGCGGCGAGTGGGCCACGGTGTAACCGACGTCCAGGCACTCCTGGTGATTGCCGCCGCCGTTGACTTCAACGGTGACGAACTTGGTCGCGCCTTCGCCGTCACGCACGATGGCCTGGGCCACGTCCATGCACACTTCGAATACCGCTTGTTTCAACTTGGCGAACAGCTCGCCTTCGGCACGGGTGATTTCCGGCAGTGCGGCCTTGCCGGTGGCGATCAGCATGCAGCAGTCGTTAGTCGAGGTGTCGCCGTCGATGGTGATGCGGTTGAACGACTTGTTGGCGCCGTCCAGCAGCAGGTTTTGCAGCACCTCGCGGGAGACTTTGGCGTCGGTGGCGATGTAACCGAGCATGGTCGCCATGTTCGGGCGAATCATGCCCGCGCCTTTGCTGATGCCGGTGACAGTGATGGTCACGCCGTCATGCTGGAACTGACGGCTGGCGCCCTTGGGCAGGGTGTCGGTGGTCATGATGCCGGTGGCGGCAGCTTCCCAGTTGTTTTCCGACAAGTCATCGAGGGCGGCTTGCAACGCGCCTTCGATTTTCTCGACCGGCAGCGGTTCGCCGATCACGCCGGTGGAATACGGCAGCACCAGGCTGGCATCGACACCGGTCAGCTCGGCCAGCTTGGCGCAGGTGCGCTCGGCGGCGGCCAGGCCTGGTTCGCCGGTGCCGGCGTTGGCATTGCCGGTGTTGGTCAGCAAGTAACGTACCGGGCCTTGCACGCGTTGCTTGGCCAGGATCACGGGAGCGGCGCAAAAGGCGTTCAGGGTGAACACGCCCGCCACGGTGGAACCTTCGGCACAGCGCATGACCACGACATCCTTGCGCCCCGGGCGCTTGATACCGGCCGAGGCGATACCGAGTTCAAAACCGGCAACCGGGTGCAACGTTGGCAAAGGACCAAGACCAACAGCCATGAATGCGCTCCTTAAAAAATGTTGTCTGCACCGTCATTGCGATAGACGGTGGTTTGAATGGCAAAACGCCGCGACGGCAGAAGCCGGTCGCGGCGCGGGTATTTCAGCGTTTGAAACGGGTTTTACTGGATCTGCCCGTGGCAATGCTTGAACTTCTTGCCCGAGCCGCAGTAGCACAGCTCGTTGCGGCCCAGCTTCTGCTCGTTGCGTACCGGTGCGGTGGCGAGAGCAACATCGATCTCTTCACCCAACACTTCCGGTTGCTCCAGGCCAGGCGCTTCGTCGTGCTGGAACTGCATGCGCGCAGCCAGCGCCTCGGCTTCCTGACGCAGACGTTGCTCTTCGGCTTCCGGATCTTCGCGGCGTACCTGAACGTGCGACAGCACACGAATCGAGTCGCGCTTGATCGAATCCAGCAGTTCGGAGAACAAGGTGAAGGACTCGCGCTTGTACTCTTGCTTCGGGTTCTTCTGCGCATAACCACGCAAGTGGATGCCGTGACGCAGGTGATCCATGGTCGACAGGTGGTCTTTCCACAGGTCGTCGAGCACGCGCAGTACGATTTGCTTCTCGAAGGAGCGCAGTGCTTCGGCACCGGCCTGGTCTTCTTTCTCGTTGTACGCGGCGATCAGTTCGTTGAGCAGCTTCTCGCGCAGGGTTTCTTCGTACAGGTGGTCGTCTTCGTCGAGCCATTGCTGGATCGGCAGCGCCACACCGAAGTCGCTCTGCAACGCCGCTTCCAGACCGGACACGTCCCACTGCTCAGGCAGCGATTGTGGCGGAATGTGTGCGCTGACGGTTGCGTTGAGCACGTCCTGACGGAAATCGGCAATGGTTTCGCCAATGTTGTCAGCGGCCAACAAACTGTTACGCATGTGATAGATCACTTTACGTTGTTCGTTGTTGACGTCGTCGAACTCAAGCAGTTGCTTACGGATATCGAAGTTGCGGCCTTCAACCTTGCGCTGAGCCTTCTCGATGGCGTTGGTCACCATGCGGTGTTCAATCGCTTCACCGGACTGCATGCCCAGCGCCTTCATGAAGTTCTTCACCCGGTCAGAGGCAAAGATGCGCATCAGGCTGTCTTCCAGCGACAGGTAGAAACGGCTGGAACCGGCGTCGCCCTGACGACCGGCACGACCGCGCAACTGGTTGTCGATACGGCGCGATTCGTGACGCTCGGAAGCGATCACCTGCAAGCCGCCCGACTCCAGCACTTGCTGGTGACGTTTCTGCCAGTCGGCCTTGATCTGGGCAATCTGCTCAGGGGTCGGGTCTTCCAGCGAAGCCACTTCCACTTCCCAGTTACCGCCCAACAGGATGTCGGTACCACGACCGGCCATGTTGGTGGCGATGGTCAGTGCACCCGGACGACCGGCCTGAGCGATGATTTCGGCTTCTTTTTCGTGGAACTTGGCGTTCAGAACCTTGTGTTCAATGCCTTCTTTCTGGAGCAGGCCGGACATGTGCTCGGACGTTTCGATGGTGGCGGTACCCACCAGCACCGGACGGCCCTGAGCCATGCACTCCTTGATGTCGCCGATGATCGCCGCGTATTTCTCTTCGGCGGTCAGGAACACCAGGTCGTTGTAGTCTTTACGCGCCAACGGCTTGTTCGGCGGGATGACCATGACCTGCAGGCCATAGATCTGATGGAATTCGAACGCTTCGGTGTCCGCGGTACCGGTCATGCCGGACAGCTTGTTGTACAGACGGAAGTAGTTCTGGAACGTGGTCGACGCCAGGGTCTGGCTCTCGGCCTGGATGTTCAGGTTTTCCTTGGCTTCGATGGCCTGGTGCAGACCTTCGGACAAACGGCGACCCGGCATGGTACGGCCGGTGTGTTCGTCGACCAGCACCACCTGACCGTCCTGCACGATGTACTCGACATTGCGATGGAACAGTTTGTGCGCACGCAGGCCGGCATAGACGTGAGTCAACAGGCCCAGGTTATGCGCCGAATACAGGCTCTCGCCTTCAGCCAGCAGGCCGACGCGGGTGAGCATTTCTTCGATGAACTGGTGACCGGCTTCGTTGAGTTCGACCTGACGGGTCTTCTCGTCGATGGTGTAATGGCCGGCCTTGGTGACTTCGCCTTCGACTTCCTCGATGTGCAATTCAAGCTGCGGGATCAGTTTGTTGATCTCGATGTACAGCTTGGAGCTGTCCTCGGCCTGACCGGAGATGATCAGCGGGGTACGGGCTTCGTCGATGAGGATGGAGTCGACTTCGTCGATCACGGCAAAATTGAGTTCGCGCTGGAATTTTTCTTCCATGCTGAACGCCATGTTGTCGCGCAGGTAGTCGAAACCGAATTCGTTGTTGGTGCCGTAGGTGATATCGGCGGCGTAAGCGGCGCGCTTCTCTTCCGGCGGCTGGAATGGCGTGACCACGCCGACCGTCATGCCGAGGAATTCGTAGAGCGGACGCATCCAGTTGGCGTCACGACGGGCCAGATAGTCGTTCACCGTCACAACGTGCACGCCCTTGCCGGACAGCGCGTTGAGGTAAACGCCCAGTGTTGCCACCAGGGTCTTGCCTTCACCGGTACGCATTTCCGCGATCATGCCTTCATGCAAGGTCATGCCGCCGATCAGCTGGACATCGAAGTGGCGCATACCCATGACGCGCTTACCGGCTTCGCGGGCGACCGCAAAGGCTTCTGGCAGCAGCTTGTCGAGGGTTTCCCCTTTGGCGAGGCGGGCCTTGAACTCGTTGGTCTTGGCACGCAATTGATCGTCCGAAAGGGCCACCATTTGCTCTTCGAAGGCATTGACGAGCTGCACCGTCTTGAGCATGCGTTTGACTTCACGCTCGTTCTTGCTTCCAAAAAGTTTCTTTAACAAAGGCGCAAACATATCGGCAGGATCTTCCACACTAAAGGGATGGAGGGCGGCCCCGTGAGTCGCCCGTGCAGCCCTCATGGCCGCATGCGAACGAGCATTCTACCCGGAAACGATGGTGAGGAAAGTGGCGTTATTCCACGATGCATGCACTGCGCTGTGACGGGGCTCACTTAAAATAAGGGCTTTTTACTGAACTTCAACCCATTGAGGGTACAAGTTACTCGTTGATTTAATGGGTAAAGCGCTCGTAAAGCAATGGGTCGGGACCAGCGGGTGCTTTCTGTTACCATGGCCGTTCTGTTACTTCAGGTGTTCGATCATGGCATTTCGCCCTCTCACGGCCAGAGCACCCGCCGTTCTGCTTCGCGAAGCCAAACCGCTGAAAGCCATCTTTGGCCACGCTCAACGCCTGGGTCATTTGCAACGTCTGGTGGAAAGCCAGCTGCAACCGGCCGCCCGCGAGCATTGCCATGTGGCGTCGTGGCGCGAAGGCAGTTTATTGCTGATTGTCACCGACGGTCACTGGGCCACCCGCCTGCGTTATCAACAAAAGCGTCTGCAACGCCAGTTACAGCTGTTCGACGAGTTCGCCAGCCTGACGCGGATCCTGTTCAAGGTGCAGCCACCGACCGTTCAGCAAGGAGCGGCTGGGCATACCATGGATTTGTCGACGGATGCCGCGGCGACCATTCAGGCGACGGCTGACGGGATTACCGACCCGAATCTAAGGGCGGCGCTGGAGCGGTTGGCGGCGCACGCCAAGCCCAAGGTTTAAAAGCAAGATCAAAGGATCGCAGCCTTCGGCAGCTCCTACGCGCCTGTAGGCGCCGCCGAAGGCTGCGATCTTTTGATTTTCAGCGGCGTTTGCTACCGCCGAGCAATGAGCCCATCAACCCGCGTACCAGCTGTCGGCCCAATTGATTGGCCGCCTGTCGCATCGCCGATTTAAGCGCCTGTCCTGCGGCCGTACCGAGGAATTCCCCGGCCTGTTCGGTGAAACTCGGCTCTTCGGGGGCAGGTTTGCCCGGCGCGGTTTCAGGCTCCGGCGCCAACCCCTTGCGCCCCATCAGCACTTCATAGGCCGATTCGCGATCAACCGGTTTGTCATATCGCCCTTTAAACGGCGAACCGGCAATCAGCACCGTGCGCTCAGTCTCGGTCAGTGGCCCGATCCGCGATTGCGGCGGTGCGACCAGTACACGCTGGACCATCTCCGGCGTACCCTTGTCCTGCAAGGTGCCGACCAACGCCTCGCCGATGCCCAGCTCAGTCAACACCGACAAGGCATCAAATGCCGGGTTCGGCCGGAAGCCCTCGGCCACTGCACGCAGGGATTTCTGCTCTTTGGCGGTGAACGCGCGCAAGCCATGCTGAACACGCAGGCCCAACTGAGCCAGTACATCATCCGGCAAGTCCCCCGGCGATTGGGTGACGAAATACACGCCCACGCCTTTCGAACGGATCAGCCGCACCACTTGTTCCAGACGATCCTGCAAGGCCTTGGGCGTACCGGCGAACAACAAGTGCGCCTCGTCGAAAAACAGCGCCAGCAGCGGTTTATCGGCATCGCCGCGTTCCGGCAGTTGCTCGAACAATTCAGCCAGCAACCACAGCAGGAACGTCGCGTAGACCTTCGGCGCTTCGTGCACCAGACGGCTGGCGTCGAGCAAATGGATGCGCCCGCGACCGTCCATCGCCGGCTGCAAAATATCTTCCAGTTGCAGTGCCGGTTCACCGAACAACGCTTCGGCGCCCTGCTGTTCCAGCGTCGCCAAACGGCGCAACAGTGCCTGGCTGGAACCGGTGGTCATCAGCGCCGCGTCATCGCCCAGTAATTCGGGTTTATCGCGCAGGTGATTGAGCAGCGCCTTCAAATCTTTCAAATCCAGCAGCAACAGCCCTTCGCGGTCGGCCACCTTGAACGCGGCATAAAGAGCCGACTGCTGACTGTCGGTCAGCTCCAGCAGGCTGCCGAGCAGCAACGGCCCCATTTCGCTCAAGGTGGTGCGCAATGGATGACCGGACTGACCGTGAATGTCCCACAGGGTTACCGGATACGCCTGAGGCTTATGGTTCAGCCAAGGCATGCCGGCGATCCGCTCCGCGACCTTGCCTTGAGGGTTACCGGCGGCGCCCAGGCCGCACAGGTCGCCCTTGATGTCCGCCGCGAACACCGCCACGCCTGCATCGCTGAACGCTTCGGCCAGGCGCTGCAACGTGACGGTTTTACCGGTCCCGGTAGCGCCCGCTACCAAACCGTGACGGTTCGCCAGGCGCATGGCCTGGGCGATTGGCTGGCCCGCGAGGTCAGCGCCGATAACGAGTTGCGATGAGTCAGGCATTTTGTCACCCCTGGTTAATCTTTGATCCTTCATGGCCGATAACAACCGAGAGACCAGACTGAAAATAGCGTCGGTAATTCCCTAAGGAGAGACGGAAATATCAGCTTACTTTCAACCCTGCCCATTTTGCGCGCCTTTATAAAAGCACGCCCTGGACAATAAGACCTTAGCGGACCCACAAGCCATGAATAAAAACCTGCGCTTCAGCCATAAAATACTGCTTGCCGCCGCCCTGATCGTTATCGCCGCATTCGCCTCCTTCACGCTGTATAACGACTATTTGCAGCGCAATGCGATACGCCGCGACCTGGACAACTACCTGCAAGAAATGGGTAACGTCACCGCCAAGAATATTCAGACCTGGCTGGCGGGTCGTAGCCTGTTGATCGAAAACCTCTCACAAACTGTTGCCCTGAACGCCGAGACGGATAACGTCGCCAAACTGCTGGAACAGAAGGCCGTCACATCGACCTTCATGGGTGCCTACCTGGGCAACAAGGACGGCACCTTCATTATCCGTCCGGACAGCAAGATGCCCGACGGCTATGACCCTCGCGCCCGCCCTTGGTACAAGAGCGCGCAAAGCACCAGTGGTTCTGCCTTGACCGAACCTTATATCGACCTGGCGTCTGGCCAGTTGGTGATTTCCATCGTCGACAGCGTCCTCAAGGACGGTCAGAACATCGGCGTGGTCGGTGGCGACCTGAGTCTGCAAGTGATCACCGACAGCCTCAACGCGCTGGACTTCAACGGCATGGGCTATGCGTTCCTGGTCAGCGCCGATGGCAAGATCCTGGTTCACCCGGACAAAGCGCTGGCGATGAAAAACCTCAAGGACGTCTACCCGCAAGACACGCCCGTCATCGGTAATCAGCCGAGCGAGATCAAAGTCGACGGCAAAACCCGCATCGTGACCTTCACCCCGATCAAGGGACTGTCCTCGGTCAACTGGTACATCGGCCTCTCTGTGGACAAGGACAAAGCCTTCTCCATGCTCAGCGAATTCCGCACCTCGGCGATCATCGCGACCCTGATTGCAGTGGCCATCATCATTGGCTTGCTGGGCATGCTGATCCGCCTGCTGATCCAGCCGCTGCATGTGATGACCCGCGCCATGGAAGACATCGCCGACGGTGAAGGCGACCTGACCAAACGCCTGACCATCCAGAATCAGGACGAATTCGGCATCCTTGGCACGGCGTTCAACCGTTTCGTGGAACGGATTCATACGTCGATCCGCGAAGTGTCCTCGGCCACCGGCCAGGTCAACGAAGTGGCCTTGCGGGTGGTGGCGGCCTCGAACTCGTCGATGTTCAATTCCGACCAGCAAGCCTCGCGTACCAGCAGCGTCGCCGCGGCCATCAACCAGCTCGGCGCCGCGGCTCAGGAAATCGCCCGTAACGCAGCGCAAGCGTCGAATCAGGCCAGCGATGCCCGCAGCCTGGCCGAAGACGGCCAGCAAGTGGTGGATCGCAGCATTGCCGCGATGAATCAGCTGTCGAGCATGCTCAGCGCTTCGAGCACCAACATCGAATCGCTGAACAGCAAAACCGTGAACATCGGGCAGATTCTCGAAGTGATCACCAGCATTTCCCAGCAAACCAACCTGCTGGCGCTCAACGCCGCCATCGAAGCGGCGCGGGCCGGTGAAGCCGGGCGCGGTTTTGCCGTGGTGGCCGACGAGGTGCGCAACCTGGCGCACCGCACGCAGGAGTCGGCGCAACAGGTGCAGACTATGATCGAGGAGCTGCAAGTCGGCGCCCGCGAATCCGTCAGCACCATGAGCGACAGCCAACGCCACAGCCAGGACAGCGTGGAAATCGCCAACCTGGCCGGCGAGCGCCTGAACAGCGTGACGTTGCGCATCGGCGAAATCGACGGCATGAACCAGTCGGTGGCCACGGCGACCGAGGAACAGACGGCGGTGGTGGAGTCGATCAACGTGGACATCACCGAGATCAACACGCTGAACCAGGAGGGCGTGGAAAACCTGCAATCGACCTTGCGGGCGTGCTCGGACCTTGAGCAACAGGCCTCGCGCTTGAAGCAATTGGTGGGCAGTTTCCGTATCTAACGTCTGATCACAGACACTGTGGCGAGGGAGCTTGCTCCCGCTGGGTCGCGAAGCGACCCCAAAATCGGGATCAAAGGTGTGCCAGATTGAACACACCGGCTGATTTACGACTGCTTCGCAGCCGAGCGGGACGGTGCGGCGTTCCGACAAGCTCCCTCGCCACACAACGGTCTAAAGCCCTTGGCTTCACCGCAAAACCCCAACCGAACATCTATCCTTCATATAGGTCAACCAAAGGGAGAACAACGGCCCGGAGGGATGTTCATCGTGCATATCGCTGACATAACCATGTTCTACGCCCCTGCCAGCGGTGGCGTGCGCACGTATCTGGATGCCAAGCACCGTCGCCTGGGCAGCAAATCGGGCATTTGTCACAGCCTGTTGATCCCCGGGGCTCATTTGAGTGAACAGGATGGCGTTTACACGGTTCCGGCCCCGGCCCTGCCTTTCGGCAAGGGTTATCGTTTCCCCCTCCGTCTCGCGCCGTGGCGCAATGTTCTACAGGATTTACAGCCTGACTTGATCGAAGTCGGCGACCCTTACCTGACTGCCTGGGCGGCTTTGGACGCCAAGCGACAGCTCGATGTGCCGGTAATCGGTTTTTATCACTCCGACCTGCCGTTGCTGGTCAGCAATCGCATGGGCAACTGGGTTACGCCCAATGTCGAAGCGTATGTCAGCAAGCTCTATGGCAACTTCGACCGGGTTCTGGCGCCAAGCCAGGTCATGGCCTCCAAACTGATCGGGTTGGGGGTGAAGAACGTTTTCGTACAGCCCCTGGGCGTCGACCTGCAAACGTTCAACCCCAGCGTTCGGGATCCAGGCCTGCGGGCTGAATTGGGCATCGATGAAAACACTCACCTGCTGATCTTCGCCGGCCGTGGCTCCAAGGAAAAAAACCTGCCGGTGCTGCTCAACTGCATGAAACGCCTGGGCCGTCGTTACCACCTGTTGTTGGTGGGCTCGTCGATGCCGACCCTGGTGCCGCGCAATGTCACCGTCCTCGATGAATTCTGCCCGGCAGCCAAAGTCGCACGCCTGATGGCCAGCGCCGACGCGCTGGTGCATGCCGGCGATCAGGAAACCTTTGGCCTGGTGGTTCTCGAAGCCATGGCCAGTGGCATTCCCGTGGTGGCCGTGGCGGCCGGGGCTTTTCAAGAGATTGTCACCGATCAGTGCGGCCTGCTCTGCGCGCCGAACAATCCAGTGGCGATGGCCAACACCGTTCGCGAACTGTTCAGCCAAGGCAGCACCGCGTTGGGCAAACAGGCCCGCCGACATGTCGAGCAACATTACGCCTGGGACACCGTGGTCCACAGTCTGCTGGGGCACTATCACGCCGTACTCGGCACGCAATGGCCGCTGATCGCCAATGGCTGAGCCCATGAACACACCCAGCCTGTTGTTGGTGTTACACGACGTTGCACCGCAGACCTGGCCCGATTACCAGGCCTTCGTCGAAGCCGTCGACGCATTGGGTACAGTGCCGATGACCTGGCTGGTGGTGCCGAACTTCCATAAACATAACGACCTGGACGCCTATCCGGCATTTCGACGTGTGCTGAGCAGTCGTGTCGCTCGCGGCGACGAACTGGCACTGCACGGTTACTTCCATTGCGATGAAGGGCCGATTCCCACCACTCCCCGAGACTGGTTCATGCGCCGGATCTATACCCACGAAGGCGAGTTCTACGACCTGCCTCTTGAAGCCGCCCTCGCCCGCCTGCGCGCCGGAATCGAGGTATTCCATCGTTACAACTGGCCGCTCGAAGGCTTCGTCGCCCCCGCCTGGCTGATGAGCGAAGGCACCCGTCAGGCCTTGCGCCAGTTACCGCTGCGCTACACCAGCGATTCGCAGCACCTGATTCGTCTGCCGGATTTCACTGCGATCGATGCCCCAGGCCTGGTCTGGAGCGCGCGCAGTGCCTGGCGCCGGGGTTTGTCCAGGCTGGTCAGCGAGCAGCGCGAACAACGCTGGCGCCAGGCGCCGGTGATTCGCCTCAGCCTGCACCCGGTGGACATGCGCCATGAATTCTCGCGTCATTATTGGCTGCAACTCCTCAAGCGTTTGCTCGACGAGGGCCGTGTGCCGATGACCAAGGCCAACTGGCTGGCACAGCAACGCGACCTCATTGGTCGCGCCGCATGAGCCGCGGGATTCTGCTGGTCGTCGCCCTGCTCGCTGCAGTGCTCATCCCGTCGTTGCTGGGCGGCGGCGAGACATGGTCGCGGCTGCAACGCTTCCCGCTGGAATGGCTGCTGATCATGTTCGGCATGATCCTGTTGTGCTGGCTGCTCAACACCCTGCGCTTGCGCCTGTTGCTGGGCGATCAGCGTGACAAGGTGAGCCGCCTCAAAAGCCTCGGGGTGGTGATGTCCGCCGAGTTCGCCTACTGCGCCACCCCCGGCGGCAGCGGCGGACCGCTGACCATCATGGCCCTGCTGGCGCGCCACGGTGTACGGCCGGCCAGGGGCAGCGCCGTGTTCGCCATGGACCAGTTGAGCGACTTGCTGTTTTTTCTCTGCGCGCTGTGCGGGATTCTGATTTATGCCCTGTTCCAGCACCTCAGTCAGCGCATGGAATGGCTGCTGACCGTCAGCGCCATCTCGATGTTCGGCGGGTTGTTCAGTTGCGCGGTGGTGGCTCGCTACCACCGTTCGCTGATTCGCCTGAGCGGTCGGTTGCTCGCCCGTCTCAATGTCAAAGAAGCGACTCGGCTTCGCTGGGCGCGAAAGCTCCTGCACTTCCTGGCGGCGTTCACCGACACACTGAAGTTACCCTTTCAAACATTGATCACGGTGTTTGCCCTGACCTGCCTGCATTGGGTCTTGCGGTATAGCGTGCTGTATCTGGCGTTACGCGGGCTGGGCGTGGACTTGCAATGGGCCTGGTGCTTTCTGATCCAGATGCTGTCATTGAGTGCGGGGCAATTCAGTCTGTTGCCGGGCGGTGCCGGGGCGGCGGAACTGACGTCGGCAGCGCTGCTGGCGCCCATGGTGGGGAAATCCACCGCGGCGGCGGCGATTCTGATCTGGCGGACCGTGACCTATTACTTCTATCTGGTGGTCGGTGGCCCGGTGTTTCTGCTGATGCTCGGGCGGCCATTGCTGAAGAAGTTGATGAAGTTCAAGCAAGCTTGAAAGATCTTTTCAGGCGCCCCCGGCTGTATCTTCAGAATCGTCCTGCAACTGCTCCCACAACTCGGCGGCGCCGGGAAACTCCGTGCCGTCTTCGGGGCTCAGGTCGTCCGGATCGTAGCGGCTCAAACAGCCCTCGCCCAATGTGGCGGGCGCCTTGGAAACAGCTTTATCCAGCGGATCGGCCATGGTCATGTCCTCAGTGTAGAAACGGCGAAGGGCCTGAAGCGATTGAACGCCCAGGCCCTTCGGATTTCAACCGTATGGCTGTCAGAACACGACGGTTTTGTTGCCGTGCACCAACACCCGGTCTTCCAGGTGATAACGCAGACCACGAGCCAGCACCATTTTCTCGACGTCACGACCGAAGCGCACCATGTCTTCAATACTGTCGCTGTGACTGACACGCACCACGTCCTGCTCGATGATCGGACCGGCGTCCAGCTCTTCGGTTACATAGTGGCAAGTGGCGCCGATCAACTTCACACCGCGCATCGAAGCCTGATGATACGGCTTGGCACCGACGAACGACGGCAGGAAGCTGTGGTGAATGTTGATGACTTTGTGGGCATATTCGCTGCACAAGTCGGGCGGCAGAATCTGCATGTAACGGGCGAGTACCACCACTTCGGCGTCGTGCTGTTTGACCAGGCGCGAGACTTCGGCGAAAGCCGGTTCCTTGTTCTGCGGGTTGACCGGTACATGGTAGTAAGGAATACCGTGCCACTCGACCATGCTGCGCAAATCGTCATGGTTGGAAATCACGCAGGCGATTTCACAGTCCAGTTCGTCGCTGTGCCAGCGGTGTAACAAATCGGCCAGGCAATGGGACTCACGGCTGGCCATCAACACCACGCGCTTCTTCTGCTCGGTGTCGGTGATGCGCCAGTCCATCGAGAACTCTTGGGCAATCGGTGCAAACGCTTCGCGAAAGGCTTCGATACCGAAAGGCAGCGAATCGGCACGAATTTCGTGACGCATGAAGAACCAGCCACTGAGATTGTCCGAGTGATGGCTCGCTTCAGTGATCCAGCCGTTATGTGACGCCAGAAAGTTACTGACTTTAGCAACGATGCCGACGCGGTCCGGGCAAGCAATCACCAGCCGAAAAGTGCGCATGAGGGGGAAACTCCAGAACTTCGCAAAGGCCGCCATTCTAGCGATTGCGCAGCAAAACTGCAGTATTGATGACGCGCGGCCGCGGATTGCGGTCATCGGCACAGGTTCCGGCGGTGCCATACGCCAGTGCATGGTGCTCTAGTGGCCAGTCTTCAAGAGGTCAACTGTGAATATTTGTGACGCTATTTAACTGTCTCTCCAATGAGTGTCCTATTCATCGCAACTAAATTAAGTAAAACTTCGGTTAAATGTTTACTTGATGAAACACCCTGACTATTATTGTCGCACTGTCACCCTGTCATCCAGCGCCAACATAAGGTAGTCCTCATGTCCTTGATCAACGAATATCGCGCCACCGAAGAAGCTATCAAAGAGCTGCAAGCCCGTTTGAAGAACCTGTCCCAAGACGACAAACTGCAAACCGAGCTGGAATTCGAAGGCAAATTGCGCACCCTGATGGGCGAATACTCCAAATCCCTGCGTGACATCATTGCCCTATTGGATCCAGAGTCCAAAACCAAGGCTCCACGTGGCGGCGCAGTAAAAACTACCGGCACCAAGCGTGCTCGCAAAGTTAAACAATACAAAAACCCGCACAACGGCGAAGTCATCGAAACCAAAGGTGGCAACCACAAAACTCTGAAAGAGTGGAAAGCCAAGTGGGGCGGTGATGTGGTTGAAGGCTGGGCTACCCTGCTGGGCTAAGCCGCAAGCGCGTCGCAGACTGATCCGCGACCAAAAGAACGCCAGCAAATGCTGGCGTTTTTTTATGCCCGGAATTCAAGCGCAAGTCATTTTCGTTTTCAAATATTCAAACGTTTGCGTAATGCCTGGACATGAATCTGCCATTCATCCAGAACCTCTTGCTGAAACGATGTAGGACTAATCGTCAATTGGGCGGCAGCTGTCAGAAAACTTTCCAGCGTATTGGGAGCGCCCCACTCCGGTGCGGACAAACGTTGCTGACAGAATATTCGCCAGCGCTCTTGCTCTTCCAGGCTCAACGTATCGGGAAAGTTGCGTGCGCGATAACGAAACAATAATTCGGGCAAGCGTTCATCATCGAAAGGCCACTGCTCTTGTGCTAATTGCGCAGGATCGGCCGCTCTGACTTGCTCACATAGACGCCGGTCCCGATCGCCGATAAAACCGTCGTATAACTGTTGCTCGGGGTCCAGGCTCGCGGCGAAATCCTCGCGGGCATAAACTCCCGAGACTTTATCTTGCCAAAGTTGTTGTGCGGCACTTAGCCGCAGCGCCCGTTCCTGATAGAGCGCCATGTCCAGCCCCAAGCGTTGCTGATCTTCGGGACGAAGTACCGATAACGGCGCCACGACCGGGCACTTGTTGATGTGGATGAGCTTGAGCGGCACCGGCAGTTCGCCTTCGGCCAGATCGTCACGGCGGGTATAAAGCCGCTGACGTAAGGTTTCGGTATCCAGATCGAGCAGCCCCTGAGGGTCCAGGTGCAGGTCACAGACAATCAACGCGTTGCGATTGCGTGGATGCCAGGCCAGTGGCAGTACCACGCCGACATAATGGCGGGCCGCCGAAAAGCGCCCGGAAATGTGCACCATCGGCTGCAACAGCCGAATCTGGTCCATCACCTTTTGTTTGCTGCGCAACTGAAACAGCCAGTCATACAACTTCGGCTGTTTTTCACGAATCAGGCGCGCCAGGGCGATGGTCGCGCGAACATCCGACAGTGCCTCGTGGGCATTCCCGTGATCGATGCCGTTGGCGGCGGTCAGGCGTTCGAGCTTGAGCGTCACCCGCCCTTCGTCATCCTTGGGCCAGACGAAGCCATCGGGACGCAACGCATAAGCCGCGCGCACAATGTCGATCAGGTCCCAGCGGCTGTTGCCGCCCTGCCACTCCCGCGCATAGGGGTCGAAAAAGTTTCGATACAGGCTATAACGGGTCATCTCGTCGTCGAAACGCAGCGTGTTGTACCCCGCGCCACAAGTGCCGGGCATAGCGAGCTGGGCATGCACCCGTGTCATGAAATCGGCTTCGCTCAAACCTTGCTCGGCCAGAAGGCCAGGCGTGATACCCGTGATCGCGCAGGCTGCCGGATGCGGCAGGATGTCGTCACTGGGCTGGCAGTAGAGATTGACCGGCTCGTCTATTTCATTGAGATCGAAGTCGGTGCGAATCCCCGCCACTTGCAACGGACGGTCGCAACGGGGGTTGATGCCAGTGGTTTCGTAGTCGTACCAGAAGATCGAGGTCACGGGTTGTTCCTGAACTGAAGACCGGCGAAGTCTAGGCGCACACAGGCTGCCTCGACCAGAAATGTTGTCATTCAATCACCTCTGGTCACGCACCGTGCAATACATAGTTATGTCGTTTTCCCCCGAGAGGCTGCTAGCATCGGACGTACCAGGCCCATCAAGGTTTCCCATGCTCGAGACCACAGCACTGCCACGGAAAGCAACGCTGGCCCCGCCACTGGACACGCGGTATCAGGTCGAAACGCCCGAAGGCATCGACTTGCCACTGCGCCCGGCCGGGTTGATGGTCCGTGCGCTGGCGTTCACCATCGACCTGGGCCTGCGCGGGTTGATCCTGGGCCTGCTGTTCATGGTGCTGGCGTTCCTCGGCAAACTCGGCGCCGGGCTTGGCTCGATTTTGCTGTTCGTGGTGAGCTGGTGGTACATGGTGCTGTTCGAGGTGCTCAATCAGGGGCGCTCGCCGGGCAAGCAATGGATGGGGTTGCGCGTGGTGCACGACGATGGCACCCCCATCGGCTGGTCCGCGTCCTTGCTGCGTAACCTGTTGCGATTTGTCGACATGTTGCCGTTCGGCTACTTCCTCGGGGCCATCAGTTGCCTGCAACATCCCACCTTCAAACGCCTCGGCGATCTGGCCGCCGGCACGCTGGTGATCTACCGCGAACAACCGCTCACCCGACCGCAGTTACCCGATGCCCCGCCGCGCCGTGCCGCTTTCGCGCTGACGCTGACCGAGCAACGCGCCATCCTCGGGTTTGCCGAGCGCCAGGGTGAACTCTCCGAGGCGCGGGCAAGCGAACTCGCCTCGATACTCGCGCAACCGCTGCACGTTTCAGCGCCGCAGGCCGTGGCCGAACTCAACGGCATCGCCCGCGGCCTGTTGGGCCCGACATGAAGCAAAGCCTATTCGAAAGCCGCCACAAGACCGAATGGGAGCAGTTTGCACTCATGCTCGAACGGCTGGAACGCGGCAAGGAAACCTCGCGAGTCACCAGCTTCCCCAGCGATTATCGACGGCTCTGCCAACACCTGGCCCTGGCTCAGGAGCGTGGTTACAGCAGCTTTTTGGTCGACTCGCTACAGCAACAGGTGCTGCGCGGGCATCAACAGCTTTAT
Source organism: Pseudomonas sp. Pseusp18 (assembly GCF_059506005.1). Taxonomy (NCBI): domain Bacteria; kingdom Pseudomonadati; phylum Pseudomonadota; class Gammaproteobacteria; order Pseudomonadales; family Pseudomonadaceae; genus Pseudomonas; species Pseudomonas sp. Pseusp18. Next base: position 1,244,373 of record NZ_CP169240.1, on the reverse strand, counting down.
CGACATCGCAGTTGGCTGAGGGCCAACGTACTGAGCTTCATCCTTGCCGACTTCCCGCGACTGGTGCGCGAACAATGGCGCTTCGTGCTTGCCGCCTGCCTGATATTTTTTGGCAGCCTGATTGGAATCGGGCTGCTGGTGTATCTGTTCCCGGAACTGGTCTACAACCTGATCCCGGCCGAGCAGGTCAGTGAGATGCAAAGCATGTACGACCCCGTCGCCGGTCATCTGGGGCGCTTGGCAGAACGGGCGGCCAGTGAAGACTGGGAGATGTTCGGTTACTACATCATGCACAACATCGGCATCGCGTTTCAGACCTTCGCCAGCGGTTTGCTGTTTGGCCTGGGCAGCGCGTTTTTCCTGTTCTTCAACGGCTTGATGATCGGTGCGGTGGCCGGGCACCTGACGCACATCGGCTACGGGCAAACCTTCTGGTCATTCGTGATCGGTCACGGCGCCTTCGAACTGAGCGCCATTGCCCTGGCCGGTGCCGCCGGCCTGCAACTGGGCTGGGCGTTGATCGCGCCGGGACGTTTGCCCCGTGCCGAAGCCCTGCGAGTGGCGGCGAGCAAGAGTGTGTTGCTGATTTGCGGAGTCATGCTGCTTTTGTTGATTGCAGCGTTTATAGAAGCCTACTGGTCGTCGCGGACCGGAGTCACGCCGCTGACCAAATACCTGGTCGGCGCAGCGCTCTGGGTGTTGGTCGCGACTTATCTGCTGTTTGCCGGACGGACCCGCCATGCGCCTGAGTGACGCCAGTGCAGTGATTCGCCCACGCACAAACTGGGAAGCCATGGACCTGGGGGTGCTGCTGAGTCAGCGCCATCGACGCCTGTTGATGACCAGTTGGGCGATCGTGACCCTACCGATTTTTACCTTGCTCAGCCTCATGCTGTGGGAGTCGCCCTCCCTCGCCCTGTTCCTGTTCTGGTGGCTCAAACCGGCGTTCGACCGGCTACCGCTGTACATCCTGTCCAAAGCCATGTTCGGCGAAACACCCACACTGAAACAGGCCCTGCGCCAATGGCCGCGCCTGCTCCCGCCGCAACTGCTGGCCAGCCTGACCTGGCGCCGCCTGAGCCTGAGCCGCAGCTTTCTGATGCCGGTGGTGCAACTCGAAGGCCTGGAGGGCGAAGCACGACAACAGCGTTTACGCGTGCTGTTGCAGCGTAATGCCGGTGCCGCGCAATGGCTGACGATCATCGGCGTGCACCTGGAAACCGCGTTGTGGATCGGCCTGATGGTGCTGTTCTACATGCTCCTGCCACTGCAGGTCGAAATCGACTGGGGCTGGCAGACCTTGATTGCCGCCGCCACACAAGACTGGCGCTGGCTGGAACACCTGACCAATGCTTTTTACGCCCTGGTGCTGGTGGTCTGGGAACCGATTTATGTCGCCTGTGGTTTCAGCCTTTACCTGAACCGGCGCACACGGCTGGAAGCCTGGGACATCGAACTGGTGTTCCGCCGCTTGCGCCAACGCCTGAGCAGCACAGTCATCACGCTACTGCTGGCGGCGTTTGTGCTGGTGCCGACGGGGCAAAGCGTCTGGGCCGCCGAACCGGACATGTCACCGGACAGCCCGCGTCTGCTGGAGCAACCGCTGACCAGTCAGGCATCCCGAAACAGCATCAAGGCCATCCTCGATCAGCCACCGTTCAAGAACAAGGAAACGGTGACCCGCTATCGGTTCGGCGAAGACAAGCCCAACGACGACACTGCGCACGGTGGTCAAACACCCGCCTGGCTGAAAGCGCTGTTCAGTTTGCTCGACAGCCAACGTTTCGGCGCATTGGCCAACCTGATCGAAGTGTTGCTGTGGGGCGCGGTGATCGGCGCCCTCGGCCTGTTGATCTGGCGTTACCGCGACTGGTTGCAGGCGTTCGTCAGCCGCCGGCCGGCGTTGAACCATAAAGTGACGCGACCATTGCCGCAGCAGGCGTTCGGTCTGGACCTCAACCGCGAAACCCTGCCCGCCGATATCGCGGCCAGCGCCGAAAGCCTCTGGCAAACCAACCCGCGTGAAGCCCTTGGTTTGCTCTATCGCGCCTTGCTCAGCCACTTGCTGAACGACTTCAACATGACGCTCAAACCCGCCGACACCGAAGGCGAAGTGCTTCAGCGCGTTGAACAGTTGAAACAACCGGCGTTGCTGGCCTTCAGTAAAAACCTGACCGCACACTGGCAGAACATGGCCTACGGGCATCGCCTGCCACCGGCGCATTTGCAACAGGAACTGTGTGACGGCTGGCGTGCGTTGTTCGGCCCCGGAGCGGTCCGTTGAACCGCAGGGCATGGCTGGCGGTCGGCGTGTTCATCGTCGTGCTTCTGGGCGCGTTGGGTGTTTACCTGTATTTCAAGGCCACGCCCTATCAGGTACAAATCGAACACGGCCCGTCCCCTGAAGCCCAGGCCAATCCCTATCTGGCCGCCGAGCATTTTCTGCGCAAACAGGGCCTGACCGTCAGCCACGCCAACAGCCTCGACATCCTGCCGACCCTCGAACCACGTCAGCACAGCCTGTTGTTGCTCGGCGACCGGTCCAACATGTCGCCGCGCCAGGTGGATCAGGTGTTGAACTGGACCCGGGCCGGTGGGCGCCTGGTATTCGTCGCCGAAGCCCTGTGGGATGAAAAGACCGGCCAAAGCAATGACCTGCTGCTCGACCGGGTGCAGTTGCATCAGTTCCTGAGCAAAGACCTCAAGGACTCGCCACCTGATCTGCGCGATGACCCCTACCCCAAACTGACCAAGCTCTATCTGGAAAACGAAGAGGCGCCGGCCTACTTCAGCTTCGATACCGCGTTCCACCTCGATGACCCGAAAAACCTTGCCCAGGCCTGGGCCAACAGTGGCAAGGCCACGCACATGATGCAGCTGAGCCACGGGTTGGGTTCGATCACCGTGGTCACCGACGCCGACCTCTGGAAAACCCCGGCTATCGACCAGTACGACAACGCCTGGTTGCTGTGGTACCTGACGGCCGACACCGATGTGACCTTGCTATTCAATACCGAGCACGACAGTCTGCTGACATTGCTGTGGCGTTACTTTCCCCAAGCCCTGGTGGCCCTGATCGCCTTGATCGCTTTGGGTTTCTGGCACGTTGGCGTGCGCAGCGGCCCGTTGCTGGAGCCGGCCCCAAGGGCGCGTCGGCATCTTCAGGAACACCTGCGAGCCAGTGCCGATTTCATGCTGCGCCGCAGCGGTCAGCACAGCCTGTTGCACGCCTTGCAGCAAGACATCCTGCGTCGTGTCCGCCACCGTCATCCCGGTTTTGAACAACTCGGCGTCGCCGAACAATGGCTGGTGCTCGCACGCCTGACCGGCCAACCCACACGCGCCATCAGCCAGGCCATGAGCCCGCGACCGAAACAGCGGCTGTCCAGCGCTGAATTCAGCCGTCAGGTCGCCCACCTGCAAACCTTGAGGAACGCCTTATCATGAGTGAACAGATCGAGCCCGGCCCCCAGACCCACGCCGCCCAGCAGCGCCAGCGCGCCAGCCAGTTGGCCCAGGCGGTAAGGACGGAACTGCAAAAAGCGGTGATCGGCCAGAACACCGTGATCGACGATGTGCTCACTGCCCTGATCGCCGGCGGCCATGTGCTGCTCGAAGGCGTGCCGGGGTTGGGCAAGACGTTGCTGGTGCGCGCCCTCGCCCGTTGCTTCGGTGGCGAATACGCCCGCATCCAGTTCACCCCGGACCTGATGCCCAGCGACGTCACCGGGCACGCGGTGTACGACTTGCAGACCGAGCAATTCAAACTGCGCAAAGGCCCGTTGTTCACCAACCTGCTGCTGGCCGATGAAATCAACCGCGCACCGGCAAAAACCCAGGCCGCGTTGCTCGAAGCCATGCAGGAACGCCAGGTCACCCTCGAAGGCCGCGCCCTGCCCATCGCCCAACCGTTCATGGTGCTGGCCACGCAAAACCCGATCGAACAGGAAGGCACTTACCCGTTACCCGAAGCCGAACTCGACCGCTTCATGCTCAAGGTACGCATGGACTACCCCGAGGCCGATCAGGAATTGGACATGGTGCGTCAGGTCAGCCGCTCGACCCGCGCCGACATGCTCGATGTACAACCGCTGCGCACCGTGTTGCAAGCCAAGGACGTGCTGGCCTTGCAGCGCATTGCCAGCGATCTGCCGCTGGACGATCAGGTGCTCGATTACGCCGTGCGCCTGGCCCGCACCACCCGCACCTGGCCGGGCTTGACCCTCGGCGCCGGGCCTCGCGCCTCCATCGCCCTGGCACGTTGCGCCCGCGCCCGCGCCTTGTTGCGCGGGGGCGAGTTCGTGATTCCCGACGACATCAAAGGTTGCGCCCTGGCGGTACTGCGTCACCGTGTGCGGATTGCCCCGGAGCTAGACATCGAAGGGCTGGACGTCGATCAGGTGCTCAAGCAACTGCTCGACCAAGTGCCGGCGCCACGCCTGTGAACATGGCCATGCGGACCACCCCTGTGGCGAGGGAGCTTGCTCCCGCTGGGCTGCGAAGCGGCCCCAACATTTCTGATAGGGCGAAGAACTTGCCAGCGCTGCGCACTGGAGCGGGAGCAAGCTCCCTCGCCACAGGAACTGTGTGCCGATGAAACCATCCCGGCTTCTACTGGCCTGGCTTGCGGCCTTGCTGGCCATCAGCATCGTGCTGGGCGCCTTACGGGCGCTGGACATCGCCGTTCCATCAAGCCTTTTATCGATCAACTGGGGATTACTGCTGGCCCTGCTGGCCCTGGCGATACTCGACGCCATTCGCCTCAAGCGTTTGCCCTCACCGCGCCTCCAGCGACAAATGCCCGGCAGCCTGGCGCTCGGTCGATGGAGCGAAGTGCGACTGGAGGCCGAGCATAATTTTACCCAGCCACTGAACATTCAGATCTTCGACCACGTACCCGACGGCCTGAGCTTCGAAAACCTGCCCCTGTCGGTCGAACTGCAACCCGGCCAACAGAGCCAGATCAGCTACCGCCTGCGCCCACTCATGCGCGGCCATTTCAGCTTCGAACACTGCGAAATCAACCTGCCGAGCCCCATGGGTTTGTGGTCCGACAAACGCCTGCTCAACATACCCGACACCACCCGCGTCTACCCCGATTTCGCCCGCCTCTACGGCGGCCAGTTGCTGGCGGTGGACAATTGGCTCAGCCAACTCGGCGTACGCCAGCGCCAACGTCGCGGCCTGGGCCTGGAGTTCCATCAACTGCGCGAATTCCGCGAAGGCGACAGCCTGCGCCAGATCGACTGGAAAGCCACCGCCCGCCAACGCACCCCCATCGCCCGCGAGTACCAGGACGAGCGCGACCAGCAAATCATCTTCATGCTCGACTGCGGCCGCCGCATGCGCAGCCAGGACGGCGAGCTCGCCCATTTCGATCACGCCCTCAATGCCTGCCTGTTGCTCAGCTACATCGCGTTGCGCCAGGGCGACGCGGTGGGCTTGAGCACCTTCGCCAGCAACCATCCGCACTACCTTGCCCCGGTCAAGGGCACAGGCCAGCTCAACGTGTTGCTCAACACCGTCTACGACCTCGACAGCACCCAACGCCCGGCCGACTACCAGGCTGCCGTCACGCAACTACTGGCCCGACAGAAACGCCGGGCACTGGTGGTGCTGGTGACCAACTTGCGGGATGAAGACGATGAAGAACTGCTGACCGCCGTCAAGCGCCTGAGCAAACTGCATCGGGTGTTGGTGGCGAGCCTGCGTGAAGACTTGCTCGACAATCTACGGCACGCCCCGGTGCAGACCTTGCCAGAGGCGCTGGCCTATTGCGGGACGGTGGATTATTTGAATGACCGGGCGCAACTCCATGAGCGGTTGAGTGCTCATGGAGTGCCGGTGGTGGATGCTCGGCCTGGGGAGTTGGGGGGCGAGTTGGTGACGGCGTATTTGGGGTGGAAAAAAGCTGGGACGATGTAACGTCGAATCGTATATAAAATCGTCATATCACGATGTCTACATGAATATGACGTGCGAGCACGTACGACAGGCCTTCAATCCGGGTACTTACGAAAACCAATCCCCTGAAAGCTCTATCACAAGGAATCAATCATGGACGAGACAAACCTATTTGCTTCAGTGCTAACGCAGATCAATGAGAACCAACTGGCTTTGGGCGCCGCTATAGAAGAACTATCGAATTGGGTGGCGCAACGAGGGGGTACCGAAGTAGCGGATAACATCCGATGTGCAATGCAAACGATAGATCGAAACCAAGAATTCATCTCTTTAGCACTTATTTCTATCTCCACCGATTTTAAAGAATCACAGGTTCCAAAAAAGAATGACCCTAATGACTAGCTAACCATCAAGAGTCGCAATTCTCCTCGGTTGTTACCCGATGCCTCTCATCGGGTAACAACTGACGCTCATGGTCAGTAATCTGCTTGTTGTCCTCCTCCCGACTTCTCGAATAGCAGCGCTAACGGCTACAGAATGAAGCGCATCTGCCTACAAGTGTCAGCGACCCGGGCTGATTGTGGGTGCTGTCCGTCCCGACATAAGGTTCTCCTTCCCTCGCTGCCGTCCATTCGTCTACCTCCGAATCGGCGGTAGCTCCAACAAGGAGTTAACCGTGTTAATGCCTCGACCCAATCCACGCAATACCATCCCGCGTTCCCCCTACGGAACCCTCGACTCAAGAAAACTCCAAGAAGCTGCCAACAGGGCTCTAGATCACTATCTAAAACAGGAAAACACTGAGCCGTGTTTTGCCAACGAGCGCCCCACCGAGGAACGATCCATGAAAATGTTCACCGTTGTCCCCGATGCCAATCCCGAAGCCTTGAACATCGAGACCTACGAAACCTTTTCGACGGTCAGCATTCTGCTGCTCGACCTGGCTGAAAGCCTGGACGACAAGCCGCGACATCTGGCCATGGCGATTTATCGGATGAGTGAGTTGGGGTTGATGCTGGTGGAGCGATCGCTGGATAACGAGAAGGCGATTAAAACGACGTAACACCAAGATCAAAAGATCGCAGCCTTCGCCAGCTCCTACATCGACCTCGTTCACCGACATGATTTGCGGATGGACATGGGCCCTGCAGGAGCTGGCGAAGCCTGCGATCTTTTGCTTTTCAGGCAGAGGCTGGCAACGGTTGAAAGCTGAAATACTGCGTCAATGCCTCCATCAGTTGCCCATACTCCGGCGGTGCCCGTTGCAGACTGAACCCGGCGTCGTAATGGTGGGGCGTGGCGTCTTCATGGCACCACAGGCAACAGGCCACCAGGTCAATGACCTGCTGGCAGCCGTCGCTGGCGGGGATTTTTATTCGAAGGTCAAAATCGACGCCCACCATCATCGGCAACTGGCTGATGAGCATCAGCCCGTCGCTGGACAAGTTGCCCAGAAAGCCGATGGGTTTGTCGGTGACGCTGTTGAACACTCTCAGAAAATACGGCAGTTGATGCCGCTCGATCCGGCGGTCGGTGAACATGGGTCATTCGCCATGCAAGGCCCTTAAGCAGGGCCGCACTAATGCTTCGGAACGGGCCTGCTTCTATTGATAGAGGCATGGGCGCGCTCTCCCCGATCCTGGTGCGACAGTCCACCCTTCCGCTGCCGCTTACTGCTGCCGATCACAGGTGTAACCTCGATTAGAGGCAAGGCTCTAAATCGATCTATTCGACTATAGCTCACCACCGCCGGTCAGCCAGCCTTTGTAGGACAACCTCAATCAGAACCGGGTCGGGCGTACCTGCGTAGCGCTACGGGTCGGGTAATGCCCCAGGCTCTCCAGGGTTTCCAGCCGGGCACGGGCGCGGTAGGCATACTCGCTTTGCGGGTAGGCCGCGATGATGAACTGGTAAGTCTGGGCCGCATCGATAAACAGCTTCTGCCGTTCCAGGCACTGGCCGCGCATCATCGTCACTTCCGGCTGCACGTAACGACGGGAACGGCTTTCGCGATCGACCTTGGACAGTTCGAGCATCACCTGCTCGCAGTTGCCGCGTTCGTAGGCGCTGTAGGCATTATTCAAATGATGGTCCATCGACCAACGGGTGCAGCCCGTGACGCTGAGGACACTGAGGGCAAGGGCGGCAATGGGCACGAATCGCATGGGGGATCTCCTGTCTTGCGTTCTGTATCGACCCGTTGTCGGAAATCTTCAGAACCGTTTGCGCCGATTGTCGCGTTCAATAAAGAAAGCAAAAAGTAGTGCAAACGAACAATGACTACACCCCGGGACCATAGTAGCCTCTGCTAGCGCTTGAACTCAGGAGTCTTTGCATGTCCGTCCGTCGTACCAAAATCGTCGCTACCCTTGGCCCGGCCAGTAACTCGCCGGAAGTTCTTGAACAGTTGATTCTGGCTGGCCTGGACGTCGCCCGTCTGAACTTCTCCCACGGCACCCCCGACGAGCACAAGGCTCGCGCGAAGCTGGTGCGTGACCTCGCAGCCAAGCACGGCCGCTTCGTCGCCCTGCTGGGTGACCTGCAAGGCCCGAAAATTCGTATCGCCAAATTCGCCAACAAGCGGATCGAGCTGAAGATCGGTGATCAGTTCACCTTCTCCACCAGCCATCCGTTGACCGAAGGCAACCAGCAAGTGGTCGGCATCGACTACCCGGACCTGGTGAAAGACTGCGGCGTGGGCGACGAGCTGCTGCTCGACGACGGCCGCGTGGTGATGCGCGTCGATACCGCCACCGCCACCGAACTGAATTGCACCGTGACCATCGGCGGCCCGCTGTCCGACCATAAAGGCATCAACCGTCGCGGCGGTGGCCTGACGGCGCCGGCCCTGACCGAGAAAGACAAGGCCGACATCAAGCTCGCCGCCGAAATGGAAGTCGACTACCTCGCCGTGTCCTTCCCGCGTGACGCCGCCGACATGGAATACGCCCGTCAACTGCGCGACGAAGCCGGCGGCACTGCCTGGCTGGTGGCGAAGATCGAACGCGCCGAAGCCGTGGCCGACGACGAAACCCTCGACGGCCTGATCAAGGCCTCCGACGCGGTGATGGTTGCCCGTGGTGACCTGGGTGTGGAAATCGGCGACGCTGAGCTGGTGGGCATTCAGAAGAAAATCATTCTGCACGCACGTCGCCACAACAAGGCCGTGATCGTCGCGACCCAGATGATGGAGTCGATGATCCAGAACCCGATGCCGACCCGCGCCGAAGTATCCGACGTAGCCAACGCCGTGCTCGACTACACCGACGCCGTGATGCTCTCGGCGGAAAGTGCCGCCGGCCTGTACCCGCTGGAAGCGGTGCAAGCCATGGCACGCATCTGCATCGGCGCTGAAAAGCACCCGACCAGCAAGACCTCCAGCCACCGCATCGGCAAGACGTTCGAACGTTGCGACGAGAGCATCGCCCTGGCCACGATGTACACCGCCAACCACTTCCCGGGTGTGAAGGCGATCATCGCCCTGACCGAAAGTGGCTACACGCCGTTGATCATGTCGCGCATCCGTTCCTCGGTGCCGATCTACGCGTTCACCCCGCACCGCGAAGCCCAGGCCCGCGCGGCGATGTTCCGTGGCGTCTACACCGTACCGTTCGACCCGGCATCCTTGCCGGCCGAGCAAGTCAGCCAGGCCGCGATCGACGAGTTGCTCAAGCGCGGCGTCGTGCAGAAAGGCGACTGGGTCATCCTGACCAAAGGCGACAGCTACCACACCACCGGCGGCACCAACGGGATGAAAATCCTGCACGTTGGCGACCCGATGGTCTGAGTGACCGCTCGCTGAAAAACAAAAGCCCCGCCATGTGAATGGCGGGGCTTTTTTTCGTCTGTGGGAACGATCGGTTAGTGTTTGCTGATAAACGCTGACAACGCCGCAATAGCCTCCGGTGAACGCAGCCGTTGGGTAAATAACGCGCCCTCTTCTTCTATGGCCTGGCGCAACTGTTCCCGACCCGGTGCTTTCATCAGTTGTTTGCTGATGCGCACCGCCTCCGGCGGCAACGATTCGAAACGCAACGCCATCTCCCGCGCCTTGGCCAACGCCGCTTCGCCACTGCCCAAGGCCTCAGTCGCAATGCCCCACGCCGCAGCCTGTTCACCGCTGAACCCTTCACCCAACAGCAACAACTCCGCCGCTTTGGCCTGCCCAAGCAAGCGCGGCAGGATCAGGCTGGAGCCGAACTCCGGGCATAACCCCAGATTGACGAATGGCATGCGCAACCTCGCATCCGCACTGACATAAACCAGATCGCAATGTAGCAGCATCGTCGTGCCGATCCCCACCGCCGCGCCTGCGACCGCAGCGATCACTGGCTTGCGGCACTCAAGAAGGCCGAGCATGAAGTGAAACACCGGGCTATCGAGATTGCCCGGCGGTTGCTGGATGAAGTCGGCGATGTCGTTGCCAGCCGTGAAGCACTCGGCGCTGCCGATGATCAGCACGGCGTTGATGTCGGGATTGCTGTCGGCAAGCCGCAAGCCCTCCGCCAGTTGGCTGTACATGGCGCGGGTCAGGGCGTTTTTCTTTTCCGGGCAGTTGAGGCGCAGGGTCAGTAAACCGCGCTCACGTTCAAACTGGATGGCGTCGGGCATGGCGAGTCCTGATCTGAGAGGATCCACTGTGGCGAGGGAGCTTGCTCCCGTTCGGCTGCGAAGCAGTCGTAAAACCGGCACACTCGGTTTGTCTGATACACCGAGGTGGCGTCTGTTTTTAGGGGCCGCTTCGCAGCCCAACGGGGCGATGCGGCGTTCCGACAAGCCCCCTCGCCACAGCAAGCTCCCTCGCCACAAAAATCAGCGCTCAACCATGGGGGACAAAGACATCCGCCAGCAGTTGATTGCGCGGCAAACCCGCCAGGTACAGGCGCCGGGCAAAGGCGTCGACGCTGTCGGGTGCTCCGCAGACTAAGGCCAGGGTTTGCCGGGAAACAAGGCGCAGTTGCGCCAAAGCCGCGGGCAACTCGGCCGCCGTCCACAGCTCGACATTAAGGTTTTCACGGCCCTCGGCCATGGCTTGCAGGGGTTTGGCCAGATAATGCTCACTGGCATCATGGGCCAGGTGAATGACGCGGATGGCGCCCTGGTGATGCTGACGCAATGCTTCACGCAAGATGCCGAACAACGGCCCCAGACCGGTGCCGGCCGCCAGCAACCACAGCGGTCGGGTGTGCCAGTCCGGATCGTAATGCAGCGCCCCGCCGCGCAACTCGCCGAGGCGAATCGGATCGCCGATTTTCAAGCGACGCGCCGCGTCACTGAATTCCCCCGGTTGACGGCAATCGAGGTGGAATTCCAGAAAGCGGTCTTCTTCCGGCAGGCTGGCCAGGGAATATGGCCGCGCCACCTGCCCCGCCCACAACACCAGATGCTGCCCCGCCTGATAGCGCAACGGGCGCTCGCTGCTCAGGCGCAAGCGCAACACGCTGGAGCTCAGCCAATCGCTGGCGACCACTTGCGCGGCAAGACCATCGCGCAGCGGGTCAAAAGTTTCGACTTGCAGATCGTCAACCACCTGGCACTGACAGGCCAACCGCCAACCCTGCTGGCGCTGTTCATTGCTCAAGGCATCGGGACGGCTGTCGCTGGGCAGGCCCTCGACACATTTGACCAGGCACGCGTGGCAACTGCCGGCCCGGCAGCTATAGGGCACCGGCACGCCGTTTTGATTGAGGGCATCGAGCAGGTTACTGCCCGCCTCCACTGCCCATTGGCGTTCGCCGACCCGTAACTCAGGCATCGACATTCTCCCAGGCGGCCGCGCAACGGTTACGGCCGTCACGCTTGGCGCGGTACAGCGCCTGATCGGCGCGGTGCAAGGCGTGATCCAGATCGTCGCCCAGTTCCAATAAGGTCATGCCCGCCGACAGGCTGAGGTGGGCGACCTCCAGGCCGACCAATTCGACATCCATGAAGGCAATGCGCAAACGCTCGCAACACGCCGTCAGGCGCTCGGCATCGCAATCGGGCAACAGCACCACGAATTCTTCACCGCCATAACGGGCCAGAATATCGCCATCGCGCAGGCAGGCCGTGGCCACTCCGGCGAACGCTTGCAGCACCTGATCGCCGGCGGCGTGACCATGAACATCGTTGATACGTTTGAAGTGGTCGAGGTCGATCAGCGCCAGGCCATGCACCACACCGACTTCCATGGCGCTCAGCTCGCGGCAGGCCAGGCGCAGGAAATGCCGGCGGTTGAACAGCCCGGTGAGTTCGTCGGTCGCCACCAGGCCTTCGAGCTGGCGCATCATTCCGCGCAGGGTGTCCTGATGCGCCTGCAAGGCGAACCGCCGTTGACGCATACGCTGGCGCGACAACTGGACGTAGCGGGCGTAAAGCACCAGCCAGCCGAGTACCACAAACAGCACGCACACCTGCAACAGGGCCTGCGTCGGGTCGGGCAGATGGAAGTGGTAGAGCTCCCATAACGTGATGGCGCTGAAACTGAAAAACACCAGCAACGCGCAACGCACAAAAGCAATACGCGACAGATGAAACAGCCCGAACAACAGGATCAGCAGGTAAAACACCAGAAACGCACCGCGCGCCTCGTCCAGATGGGCGATCAGCCAGGATTGCCAACCCAGCCCCAGCAGTATTTGCACTTCGGTCAGGCTGGGGTCGGGACAGCGCAGGTTCGTGCCGCTGTAAAACACCGCGAACAACACGGCCTGGCTGAACACCGTCAACACGCTGCCGATCACCATGCCGGCAAGGGAGTCGTCGTAATGGCCGGTGAAAAACGCCAGCCACACCAGCAGCAAGGCCAGGGCATAGGTGCCGGCCGCGAGGGCAAAGCGTTTGAGCAAAAGCCGCTGGATGGCGTTATGGGTCAATCGTTGATTCACCGTGCGAAAGGAGGCTGATCGAGTGTCCTACTCTACAGGCCGGATGCCACTTTAGTGGCGAGTCTGATAAATGACCATTCAATTTTTGGGGCGAAAATCTGGCGTCAAACCCATGACTTTGGCTCCGGATAACCTGTGGCGAGGGAGCTTGCTCCCGCTGGGCTGCGCAGCGGCCCCCTGCATTCTTTCGATAGATCGCGATTGCAGGGTTTACGACTGCTTCGCCGCTGAACGGGACGGTGCGGCGATCCGACAAGCTCCCTCGCCACAGAAGCCCTTCTATCCATGTGTGGGCGGTATGCGACCAACGTTTGACTGTCAACGGATGTACCCGCCTTTGATGCGCGGTATACTGCCGCGCCTTTTTAGCGTCGCGCCAGCATGCCCGGCGTGCCTTGAAAGGTGTCTGCGACCGACCGATGCACCCAAGCCGCAGGCACCTTATTGAATGTTCCCGTCTTTTAGAGGAGCGCGACTCGATGACCGTGATCAAGCAAGACGACCTGATTCAGAGCGTTGCCGACGCCCTGCAATTCATTTCCTACTACCACCCCGTGGATTTCATCCAGGCGATGCACGAGGCCTACCTGCGTGAAGAATCGCCGGCAGCCCGCGATTCCATCGCGCAAATCCTGATCAACTCGCGCATGTGCGCCACCGGCCACCGCCCGATCTGCCAGGACACCGGCATCGTGACCGTGTTCGTGCGCGTGGGCATGGACGTACGTTGGGATGGCGCCACCATGGGCCTGGACGACATGATCAACGAAGGCGTGCGCCGGGCTTACAACCTGCCGGAAAACGTCCTGCGTGCCTCGATCCTCGCCGACCCGGCGGGTGCTCGTAAAAACACCAAGGACAACACCCCAGCCGTTATCCACTACTCCATCGTTCCGGGTAACACCGTGGAAGTGGACGTGGCGGCCAAGGGCGGCGGCTCCGAGAACAAGTCGAAAATGGCCATGCTCAACCCGTCCGACTCGATCGTCGACTGGGTTTTGAAAACCGTTCCGACCATGGGCGCCGGCTGGTGCCCACCGGGCATGCTCGGCATCGGCATCGGCGGCACCGCCGAGAAAGCTGCCGTGATGGCCAAGGAAGTGTTGATGGAATCCATCGACATTCACGAGCTCAAGGCACGTGGCCCGCAGAACCGTATCGAAGAGATGCGCCTGGAGCTGTTCGAGAAGGTCAACCAACTGGGCATCGGTGCCCAGGGCCTGGGCGGTCTGACCACCGTGCTCGACGTGAAGATCATGGATTACCCGACCCACGCCGCTTCGTTGCCGGTGTGCATGATCCCGAACTGCGCCGCCACCCGTCACGCGCACTTCGTGCTCGACGGTTCCGGCCCGGCCTCGCTGGAAGCGCCACCGTTGGACGCCTACCCGGAAATCGTCTGGGAAGCCGGCCCGTCGGCCCGCCGCGTCAACCTCGACACCCTGACGCCGGAAGAAGTGCAGAGCTGGAAGCCGGGCGAAACCGTCCTGCTCAACGGCAAGATGCTCACCGGTCGCGACGCTGCGCACAAGCGCATGGTCGAGATGCTGAACAAGGGTGAAACCCTGCCGGTGGACCTGAAAGGTCGCTTCATCTACTACGTCGGCCCGGTTGATCCGGTGCGCGAAGAAGTGGTTGGCCCGGCTGGCCCGACTACCGCCACGCGGATGGACAAGTTCACCCGTCAGATCCTCGAGCAAACCGGCCTGTTGGGCATGATCGGCAAATCCGAGCGCGGCCCGACCGCGATCGAAGCGATCAAGGACCACAAAGCCGTTTACCTGATGGCAGTCGGCGGCGCGGCTTACTTGGTGGCGCAAGCGATCAAGAAATCCCGCGTGGTGGCGTTCGCCGAACTAGGGATGGAAGCGATCTACGAGTTCGACGTGAAAGACATGCCGGTCACCGTTGCGGTGGACAGCAAGGGTGAGTCGGTACACATCACCGGCCCTGCGATCTGGCAGCAGAAGATCAGCGAAAGCCTGGCGGTAGAAGTGCAGTAAGCGCTTCAGTCTGCCCATACGGCCGGCTCATCGTTATGGATGACCCGGCCGTTTTTTTATCCAGTGTCCAAACCGTTCGCGATAGAAAAACCTGGTACTTTGGCAACTCTCAAGACTGTCAGTCGCCCGAACGATCGGTGAGTGCGCGAACAGGACGCCGAGCCGACCACCTGCATGGTATGGTGCCCGCCCGACCTACTCTCTGTTTGCGCCAGCATGCTGCCGACCTCCCGTACCCTGCGTCTGTCGTTGTACTCCCTGCTGATCGTCGCCGGTGCCGTCCTCGCCGCCTCCCTGGCCATCCGCCACGCCGAACGCCAGGCGCTGGAAGAAGACGCCACCCGCGCCAACCAGCAACTGGCGCTGTACGCCAATTCCCTGCATACCCTGATCGACCGCTACCGTGCCCTGCCCGCCGTGCTGGCGCTGGACCCGGAGTTGCGCGCCGCGCTCGATGGCCCGGTAACGCCTGAGCAACAGGACGCACTGAACCGCAAACTGGAAAAAATCAACGGTGCCGCGCAGTCCTCGACCCTGGAGCTGCTCGACCGCACCGGCCTGGCCGTGGCCGCCAGCAATTGGCGTTTGCCCAGCAGTTACGTCGGCCACAACTACGGTTTTCGCCCCTACTTCAGCCAGACCCGCACCCAGGGCGCCGGGCGCTTTTATGCGGTGGGGGTGACCAGTGGCATTCCCGGTTACTTTCTCTCCAGTGCGGTGACCCGCGACAGCGGCGAGTTCCTCGGCGCCATGGTGGTGAAACTGGAATTCCCGGAGCTGGAGCGCGAATGGCGTCAGGGCAGCGACACGTTGCTGGTCAGCGATGCGCGCGGGATCATCTTCATCGCCAACCAGCCGGGCTGGCGCTATCGCCAATTGAAACCGCTGAGCGACAGCGACCGCGCCGAGCTCAAAGCCACCCGGCAATACGACAAACAACCGCTAACCCCGCTTGAGTATCAAGCGGTGCGACGCTTCGACGACAACAGTGCGCTGACCCGAGTCGACGGCCCCGACGGAACGGCGGATTACCTCTGGGAATCGCTGCCGCTGGCCGCCGAAGGCTGGACGCTGCACCTGTTGCGTCGCCCGCAAATCGCCTTCGAAGACCGCCGCAACGCCGGGCTCGCCGCTGCCGGCGCCTGGTTGACGCTGGTATTTCTGTTGTTGTTCCTTAATCAACGTTGGCGGCTGGCGAAATTGCGTCAGCGCAGCCGTGAAGAACTCGAACAACTGGTAGAAGAACGCACCCGTGACCTGCGCACCGCTCAGGACGGACTGGTGCAATCGGCCAAACTCGCGGCGCTGGGGCAGATGTCCGCAGCGCTGGCCCATGAAATCAATCAGCCGCTGACCGCCCAGCGCATGCAACTTGCTACGCTGAGGTTGCTACTCGATCACGGCCGGGTCGACGACGCCTACAAGGCGCTCAAACCGGTGGACGACATGCTCACGCGCATGGCCGCCCTCACCGGCCACCTGAAAACCTTCGCGCGCAAAAGCCCCAGCGGTTTGCGCGAGCGGCTGGATCTGGCGGCGGTAGTGGATCAGGCCCTGCAATTGCTCGACGCGCGCCTGCGCGATGAGCAGGTCAGCCTGGTGCTGCATCTGACCCGCCCGGCGTGGGTGCGTGGCGATGCGATTCGTCTGGAGCAGGTGCTGATCAACCTGCTGCGCAACGCCCTGGACGCCATGCAGGGCAAAACCTGCAAGCGTCTGGAGATTCGCCTCGAAGCCGATGAACAGCTGTGGCGCCTGAGTGTCATCGACAATGGCGGTGGCATTGCCGAAGAACATTTGAGCCAGGTGTTCGATCCGTTTTTCACCACTAAACCAGTGGGTGATGGCCTGGGCCTGGGGCTGGCCGTGTCCTTTGCCATCGTCCACGAAGCGGGCGGACGCCTGAGCGCCGATAATGGCGAAAAAGGCGCGGTGTTCACCCTGACGTTGCCCATTGATCTGGAGGTAGCTGCCTGATGCTCAATTCGGTGATGGTGGTCGATGACGAAAGCAGCATCCGCAGCGCCGTCGAACAGTGGCTGAGCCTGTCGGGGTTCGAGGTGCAGCTGTTCAGCCGCGCCGATGAGTGCCTGGCGCAACTGCCGAAACACTTCCCCGGGGTGATCCTCAGCGATGTGCGCATGCCTGGCATGAGCGGGCTGGAGCTGCTGGCCGAAGTGCAGCGCCGCGACGCCGATTTGCCGGTGATCCTGCTGACCGGTCACGGTGATGTGCCAATGGCCGTCGAAGCGATGCGCGATGGCGCCTACGATTTCCTCGAAAAACCCTTCAGCCCGGAAACCCTGCTGAGCAGCCTGCGTCGGGCGCTGGACAAGCGCCGGCTGGTGCTGGAAAACCGTGCCCTGCACGAACAGGCCGACAATCGCGCCAAACTCGATGCCACCCTGCTGGGAGTGTCCCGTGGTTTGCAGACGCTGCGCCGGCAAGTGCTGGATCTGGCGACGCTGCCAGTCAATGTGTTGATCCGTGGCGAAACCGGCAGCGGCAAGGAACTGGTTGCCCGCTGCCTGCATGACTTCGGTCCCCGCGCCGACAAACCCTTCGTCGCCTTGAACTGCGCAGCGATTCCCGAGCAGTTGTTCGAGGCCGAAATGTTCGGCCATGAGAGCGGCGCGTTCACCGGCGCCCAGGGCAAGCGCATCGGCAAGCTCGAATACGCCGACGGCGGCACGCTGTTTCTCGATGAAATCGAAAGCATGCCGCTGGCGCAGCAAGTGAAACTGCTGCGGGTGTTGCAAGAACAAAAGCTTGAGCGCTTGGGCTCCAATCAGAGCATCCGCGTGGATTTGCGGATCATCGCCGCGACCAAACCCGACTTGCTGGATGAAGCCCGGGCCGGGCGTTTTCGCGAGGACCTGGCGTATCGCTTGAACGTCGCCGAGCTGCGTCTGCCGCCATTGCGCGATCGGCGTGAAGACATTCCGCTGTTGTTCGAGTTCTTCGCGCAGAGTGCCGCCGAACGTCTTGGCCGTACCTTTCCACCGTTGAGCGGGCCGCAATTGAGCCATCTGCTGAGCCACGACTGGCCGGGCAATGTGCGCGAACTGGCGAACGTCGCCGAACGCCAAGTGCTGGGTCTCGGCGAACCGGAGCCGGTGGGGATCGATCCCGGCCAGTCACTGGCGGCGCAGCAGGAAGCCTTCGAAGCGCATTGCTTGCGCGCGGCACTGACCCGGCACAAAGGCGATGTGAAAGCGGTGCTTGAAGAACTGCAACTGCCGCGCCGTACCTTCAATGAAAAGATGCAGCGGCATGGGTTGAGCCGGGAGATGTTTCTCGGCGAATGACCATTAAGATCAAAAGATCGCAGGCTTCGCCAGCTCCTACGGGTGTACGCCAATCCCATGTAGGAGCTGCCGAAGGCTGCGATCTTTTCGGCGGTTTCCCGCTCACCACCCTCCAATAGATAAGCGGATTTCCGCTCAACAAAACCCGCCATCCCCTCTAAACCGGCCCTCCTCCCCTTGGCACAGCTCCTGCTATAGCCCCTGCAGGCTGCGTTTACACGCGCTCCACAAAAACAATTAAACGAAGGATCCTTCAATGGATAACTCCAACGCCCTGCCCCTTGGGTCGGCTGCCGTGCCGGCTAAAGAAAGAAGCACCGCCAGCCGGATCAAATCGATCTTCAGCGGCTCTGTCGGCAATATGGTCGAGTGGTACGACTGGTACGTCTACGCCGCCTTTTCCCTGTACTTCGCCAAAGTCTTCTTCCCCAAAGGCGACACCACCGCCCAACTGCTCAACACCGCCGCAATCTTCGCCGTGGGCTTTTTGATGCGCCCGATCGGCGGTTGGCTGATGGGCCTCTACGCCGACAAGGCCGGCCGTAAAGCCGCGCTCATGGCGTCGGTCTACCTGATGTGCTTCGGCTCGCTGCTGATCGCCCTGAGCCCAGGCTATGAAACCATCGGTATCGGCGCGCCGATCCTGCTGGTGTTCGCCCGCCTGCTACAAGGTTTGTCGGTGGGTGGTGAGTACGGCACCTCGGCGACGTACCTCAGCGAGATGGCGACCAAGGAACGTCGCGGCTTCTACTCGAGTTTCCAGTACGTGACGCTGATCTCCGGCCAGCTCATCGCCCTGGGTGTGCTGATCGTGCTGCAAAATTTCCTTACCACCGAAGAGCTGTACGCCTGGGGCTGGCGCATTCCGTTCGCCATCGGCGCGCTGTGTGCCGTGGTCGCGTTGTACCTGCGTCGTGGCATGGAAGAAACCGAGTCGTTCACCAAGAAAGAGAAAGCCCGAGAAAGCGCGATGCGCACCTTGCTGCGCCATCCCAAGGAACTGATGACCGTGGTCGGCCTGACCATGGGCGGCACGCTGGCGTTCTACACCTACACCACGTACATGCAGAAATACCTGGTGAACACCGTCGGCATGAGCATTTCCGACTCCACCACGATTTCTGCGGCCACGCTGTTCCTGTTCATGTGCTTGCAACCGATCATTGGCGGGCTGTCGGATAAAGTCGGTCGGCGGCCGATCCTGATTGCCTTCGGTATTCTCGGGACGCTGTTCACCGTACCGATCCTGACCACCCTGCACACCATCCAGAGCTGGTGGGGCGCGTTCTTCCTGATCATGGCGGCGCTGATCATCGTCAGCGGCTACACCTCGATCAACGCGGTGGTCAAAGCCGAACTGTTCCCCACCGAAATCCGCGCCCTGGGCGTTGGCCTGCCGTACGCACTGACCGTGTCGATCTTCGGCGGCACCGCTGAATACATCGCCCTGTGGTTCAAGAGCATCGGCATGGAAACCGGTTACTACTGGTATGTCACGGCGTGCATCGCGGTGTCGTTGCTGGTGTACGTAACCATGAAAGACACCCGCAAGCATTCGCGGATCGAGACCGACTGACAGTTATATTGATAGAGGCTGTACCGTCCTCTTCGCAGGCAAGCCCGTGAAGAGGACGACTCAGTCTCAAGTCAACTCGGCCGCCGTCTGCTTCGCGTACTTGCCCTGCACGTAAGACGCCCCCGCAATCATCACCACCAGAATCCCCGCCAACACCAGCGACGAACCGATGGTGCCGAAATCCAGGCCGCCCTTTGCATGGGGTTTGGTCAGGAAGTCACCCAAGGTTGCGCCGAATGGCCGCGTCAGCACGAACGCCACCCAGAACAGCAGCACCGACGAAATCTTCGTGAAGTATTTCAACAGCACCACCAGCGCAATGGTCGAACCGATCAACAGTGCGCCACCGGTAAAACCCAGGCCCGAGTCGTCGGCCAGGTAATCGCCGAGTGCGGTGCCCAAGGTGTTGGAAAACAGAATCGCCATCCAATAGAACATCTCGCCACGGAAGGTCTGGACCTTGGTGACGTTCAGCGAATCGCCGCTCAAGCGCCAGGCCGCGAAAATCCCCAGCAGAATCGCAATCAGGATCATCGAACCGGTGGCGTAGCCCAATTCAAGGGTGCGGTCCATGAAGTCGGACATGGTGGTGCCAGCGGTGCTGGTCGACAGAATCACGATCCAGTACAGCACCGGCTTGTAGGTTTTGGACATCAACTGCGTGACCAGCGTCAGCACAAAGACGCTGATCAGGATCAGCGAGCTGATGGCGTAACCAACATTAAGGGTCATCGACAACAAATCCCCCGCGGTTTCCCCCAGGGTCGTCGCGCAGATTTTCATCACCCAGAACGCAAGGGTGATCTGAGGAAGCTTATTCATTCAAGGAGAACTCCAGTGTTCGTGACGGTCGTTTCTTCGGGTTATTGACCGGTGCGCAGACTGGCGGTGGAGCAGTGAAAAATAGGTAAGTGCAGGATGAAAATTCTGTCACTCAAGCAAAAGAGCGCGATTAATCGCTGGTTAATGCCCAGCACGCATCCTGCCCCCCGTCGATCAATTCATTGCAATGTGCAAACTGGAGTTACCCATGAAAACCAAACTGATGCTCGCCCTGACCCTCTCCGTGCTGGCGGCCAATACCTTCGCCGCCGATGGTTACGACCGCACCGGTTCCGCCGTCTTCACTGCGCAAAGCAACACCGCTGACGAGAGCCGCACCGACGCGGCCAAAGTCGCTACCGACAGCGTCGATCGCACCGACGCTGCCCGCACCAACTGATCGCTGAACGCACCACACAGCCCGGCTTTGGCCGCAATGCTGTTCACTTGAACGCACTCCCAGTCATGCCTACCTTTGTGGCGAGCGAGCTTGCTCGCGCTGGGCTGCGTAGCGGCCCCAAAAATCTGACAACCATTGCCGATTTTTGTGAGTGCTACGCACTCAAGCGGGAGCAAGCTCCCTCGCCACAGGTTTCTCTGACTCAAGACGCTCTTAAGTGAACGGTATTGCGGCTTTTGCCGGGCTTAGTCATTTCTGGGATCTATTTGCAGTAACAACATCCCGAGCTGGAATTTACCCGATACGGCCTGCACTATTTGCCATCCCGAACGCCCCAGGAATTCACTCCATGCCCGACGATATCCATTTCTACGAACCCGCCAACGGCCACGGCCTGCCCCATGACCCGTTCAACGCCATCGTCGGCCCGCGTCCCATCGGCTGGATTTCCTCCCAGGACGCCAACGGTCGCCTGAATCTAGCGCCCTACAGCTTCTTCAATGCCTTCAACTACATTCCGCCGATCATCGGGTTCTCCAGTGTCGGGCGCAAAGACAGCCTGAACAACATCGAGCAGACCGGCGAGTTCGCCTGGAACCTGGCGACGCGTCCGCTGGCCGAGCAGATGAACCAGAGCTGTGCCATGGTCGGGCCGGAGGTCAACGAGTTCGAACTGTCCGGACTGACCACCGCCGCGTCGAAAATCATTCAGGTGCCACGGGTCGCCGAAAGCCCGGTGTCCTTCGAGTGCAAGGTCACGCAGATCATTCAGTTGCAGCGCGCCAACAAGGAAGTGGTGCCGAGCTGGCTGATTCTCGGCGAAGTGGTCGCCGTGCATATCGCCAAATGGCTGTTGAAGGATGGGGTGTACGACACCGCCGCGGCAGAACCGATTCTGCGCGGCGGCGGGCCAGCGGATTATTTTCAGCTGGGGCCAGAGGCACTGTTCAAGATGTTCCGCCCGGGGGCGGTCAAGTGATTACCAGAGCAGGTCGGCGTCTTCTTTGACGTCTTTGAGGCGGGTCAGCTCTTTGGCCGCGGCCTCGTCGGCTTCATGAGCGGTCTTGAAAGTCTGGCCTTCCAGCACTTTGTGAAAAACCGGGGCACCGGAACCACCGAGGGCTTTGACGGCAATCGCGGCGTGGTAACCGCCCTCGCCCGGTACTACTGCTGAAACGGCTTCGAAGTGTTCAAAGGCTTTACGTGCCATGTCGCGGATCCTGGCTAATGGAGAGTTGCGCCATTAAACCCTCAACCGGCCAGTTTGTGTACCGCTGCCTGGGACTGGCCGAGGGCCTGGGTCGCCGAGACATCCTTGAAGGTATGGAAATCCAGGCTGTTGACCACCATATCCTGCACCAGCTCGGCAAAAATCTGCATCGCCGGGCTACCGAAGTAAGCAGTCATCGCCTGTTGGCTGGCCCAGAAACCGGACACCAGCCACAGCTCGGGATCACATTGCGAGTGCTGCAGGGCGAAGCTCAGGCAACCCGGCGCGTTGCGCGACGGTTCGATCAGGGCGCTCAGGCGCGCACCGAGTTCTGCCGAACGCCCGGCGCGGGCGCGAACGAAGGCCATATGACTGACGGGGATCTGCGTAGACATGTTCAACCCTCCCAGGGAGTCGAGTGGCAGCCGTGGGACGGGCTGCGACAGGATCCAAGATTAGGCGGCGCATCACCGTCACCGTTAGTCGATTTCTGCCGGCTTATTGCACAATCCTGCGCGACTGCAGCAAACGCCTGTAACAATCGGTAAAACCCGTCACGCCACTGTCACACGAGTTTTGTGTAGGAGCTGCCGAAGGCTGCGATCTTTTGACTTCTGTTTTTAAGATCTAGAGATCGCAGCCTTCGGCAGCTCCTACAGGGGGAGGTTTGCGTCAGCCGTTGTCCATCTGCGTCACGTCATGACGGGGCGGCACACGAAGCCCGTGCAGAATCAGGCAAGCTTTTGGCAGGATGTGTCTACCGCTGTCCCTTGCACAAATTTAAGCTCGGCCCATGACCAACACTTCACGGAGGATTCCCTGCATGTCGTCGCTCGATCACTTTCAGGCTCCGCTTCCCGCCGACATGGAGAAACAGCGCGCGGAACTGGCCGACCTGATCCGCCGCAACACGCTGGACGATGGCTCCTACGCCACCGCCGTCGGTTCGCTGTTCATGTCGCGTCACAGCAAATCCCATGATTTCGCCCCGGGGCTGGCCCAACCGGCCCTGTGCATCATGGCCCAGGGGCGCAAGGAAGTTCGGCTGGCGGACGAGCACTTCAATTACGACCCTCTGAATTACCTGGTGGTGTCAGTCTCGATGCCCTTGAGCGGACGGGTGGTGAATGCCTCGCCCGAAGAACCGATTCTCGCCGTTCGGCTGGACATCGACCCGGCGGAAATCACCGCGCTGATTGCTGACGCCGGCCCCATCGGCGTGCCCACACGGCCCACCGGTCGCGGCCTGTATGTCGAGCGGATCGACGCGGCCATGCTCGACGCCGTGCTGCGCCTGGTGCGTTTACTGGACACACCGAAAGACATCGCCATGCTGGCGCCGCTGATTCGCCGGGAGATTCTGTATCGGCTGTTGCGCAGCCAGCAGGGGCATCGGCTGTATGAGATTGCCATCGCCAACAGTCAGAGCCATCGCATCAGCCAGGCGATCAAATGGCTCAACGGCAATTATGAGCAACCGCTGCGCATCGATGATCTGGCGCGGGAAGTGAACCTGAGTGTGTCGACACTGCATCACCGCTTCAAGGCGATGACGGCAATGAGTCCGCTGCAGTATCAGAAACAGCTGCGCCTGCAAGAAGCACGACGGTTGATGCTGGCCGAAGGGCTGGAAGCGTCGGCGGCGGGGTATCGGGTGGGGTATGAAAGCCCTTCGCAGTTCAGCCGCGAGTACAGCCGATTGTTCGGGGCACCGCCGCTGCGGGATTTGGCGCGGTTGCGGTTGACCGTGTAATCAAATTCACACACACCCCGTAGGAGCTGCCGAAGGCTGCTCCTACGGGGTGATGGCGTTGTTTAGGCGCTCAGTACTCGGCACGCCTCAGCCGGCAAGGTCACCGACACCGGATTGCCAATGCTCAACCCAACGTCCTGGCACGGCGTGCTCAACGCGGTAAACGACACCCCGGAACATTCGACGGTGGTTTCAATCGTAGCGCCAATATCTCGCACAAACGTCACCTTGCCGAGCAAGCGATTCCCCGCCGTGGCCTGCGGTTGCGACAGTTGCAGGTCTTCGGGACGAATCAGCATTTTCACCTTCTCCCCCACCACAATGCTGCTGCAGATCGGCACTTGCAGCGCATCGCCACCCGGCAGGCTGACCTTGCCGTTGCCCAACGCCGTGGCCGGGAAAATATTGCCCGAACCGATAAAGTCCGCGACGAACTCATTGGCCGGATGCCGATAGATTTCAATCGGCGTGCCCACCTGCTGCACCCGATGCTCACCCAGCACCACCACGATGTCGGCCATGGTCATGGCTTCACGCTGATCGTGGGTGACCATGATGGTGGTGATGTTCAAACGCTGTTGCAGCTGACGGATTTCCACCTGCATCGACTCGCGCAGCTTGGCGTCCAGCGCCGACAGCGGTTCGTCGAGCAGGAGAATTTTCGGGTGGTTGGCAATCGCCCGGGCAATCGCCACTCGCTGACGCTGACCGCCGGAGAGTTTTGCCACCGGGCGATCGATCATTTCCTGCAGTTGAATCAGCTCAAGCAACTCCACCACCCGCGCCTGCTGGTCAGCCTTGCTGACCCCACGCAGTTTCAGCGGATAGGCAATGTTCTCCCCCACCGTCATGTGCGGAAACAGCGCCAGCGATTGAAACACCATGCCGAAATTACGCTGATGCGCAGGCGTATGGCCGATGTCTTCACCGTCCAGGCGAATCTCGCCGCCGGTCAGGGTTTCGAGCCCGGCGATCATCCGCAACAAAGTGGTTTTGCCGCAGCCCGACGGGCCGAGGAAACACACCAGTTTGCCCTCGGGCAAATGCAGGTTTACATCCTTTACCGCGCAGGCCGAGCCGTAATGTTTCTCGACGTTTTCCAGAATCAGACCAGTCATTTGAATCACCTCAAGAAATCAGAACGAAACGCCGCCTTCGCCAACCAACTTTTCCAGCGCCCAAATGAGCACGAAGTCGATCAGCACGATCAGCACGGCAAACGAGAAAACGGTAGGGTCGAGCGATGACACGGTGCGGCTGTACATCCAGATCGGCACGGTCATGACGTCGATGGTGTAGAGGAAATAGGTCACGGTGAATTCGTTGAACGAGACGATGAACGCCAGCAGCATGCCCGCCAGAATCCCCGACTTCATCAAGGGCACCACCACATCGACAATCGCCCGCAGCGGTGAAGCACCGAGCATTTGCGCGGCCTCTTCGACTTCGCTGCCGATGGAGAGCATCGCCGCGGTGCAGTTTTTCACCACGAATGGCAGCGCCAGAATCACGTGGGCAATCACCAGCCGCGAAGTGGTGATCTGGAACGGCAGGCTGTCGAACACCAACAGCAAGGCCAGGCCCAACACCACCATCGGAAACACCAGCGGCAGCGACATCAATTGCAGCGCCACGGCCTTGCCACGGAACTCGCAACGGGTCAGCGCGTAAGCCGCCGGCACCGCGATGATCGTGGCGAAGATCATGGTCAGGCAGGCCACCAGCAAACTGGTGCTCATGGCCTTGCCCAGGCTCAGCACGTCGCTGGCGTCCGGCGAGACGAAGGTGTGCCAGGCGGCCTTGTACCATTGCAGGCTGTAGCTGCTGGGCGGAAAGTCGAGGTTCGACGCGCCGCTGAACGACATGACGATCATGGTCAGGATCGGCAGTACCGCCAGCAGCAAAATGAAGCCCGAGAGGATGCCGGCGAACTTGCCGGTATCGCCCGGCAACAACGACTGACGCTTCTTGATCAAGGTGCTCATTGGGAAGCCTCCAGCATGCGCCGACGACGGCCAGTGATGTATTCGGACAAGGTCATGATTGCCAGGGTGGTGATGATCAACACCACGCCGGCGGCGGACGCGGCGGGCCAGTTCATCAGCGGGGCGATCTGGTCATGGACCATCACCGCCAGCATCGGCACGCGCCGACCGCCGAGCAGCAAAGGCACCACGAAGCTGCTGGCGTTGTAGGCGAACACCAGCGTCGCGCCGGTGATGATCCCCGGAAAGCTCATCGGCAACACCACTTGGCGAAACACCTGCAGGCGACTGGCGCCCAGGGTGGCAGCGGCTTCTTCGTAAGTGCGGGCGACACCGCGCATGGCGCTGGCAATCGGCAGCACGGCCAACGGGAACGCGGTTTGCACCAGGCCCATCAATACGCCGTTCTGGTTGTACAGCAGCATGATCGGCCGCTTGATCAGGCCCAGGCCCATCAGCGCCTGATTGAGCATCCCGCCCGGGCCGAGAATCACCAGCCAGCCGTAGCTTTGCAGTAACAGGTTGACCAGCAACGGCAGCAGCACCGCCGCAAGGAAAATCCGCCGCACAAACGGTGAGGTCAGCCGCGACATGGTGTAGGCCACCGGGATCGCCAGCAGCACCGCGATCACCGCACTGATCAGCGCCAGGCGCAAGGTCAGCAGCAAGGATTTGAGGTAGTACGGTTCCAGCAATTGCGCGTAACTGGCCAGGCTGAAGCCGGACCACTCCGCACCTTTGGTGCCCACGCTCATGCGCAGCACCAGGAGGCTGGCGGCAATCAGCACGCCGAGAAACAGCATCGACGGCGAGAGGAAAAACCACGCACGCACTGTCGGTGAGACACCCCGATTAGCGCGCGTGGGTGCGACGCTTACCGGATGGGTCAGAGGTTGGTGTTCCATAGCAAGGGTCTCGTCAATGGAAAGCAGCTGGCAAACACAGCCCTCAAGACCGCCGTGAATCCTGTGGGAGCGGGCTTTGTGGCGAGGGGGCTTGCCCCCGTTCGACTGCGAAGCAGTCGTAAACCATCTCATGCGGTACACCTGATGCACCGCGATGACAGGATTCAGGGCCGCTTCGCGCCCCAACGGGGGCAAGCCCCCTCGCCACAAAAGCCCGCTCCCACATTTGATTTGCGGTGCTCTCAGGGCTTGTGTTCGCCACTCGATCAGGAAGAAAAGATTTCCGTGTAACGACGAATCCATTGGTCATGCACGGTGGCCAGGAAGGCGTTGTCGTGCATGATCGCCTTCTCGGCAATCTGCTCCGGCGTAAGGATGTACGGGCTCTTGCGGGCTTCGGCGGAGATGATCGCCTTGGCGTTGACCGGGCCGTTGTAGATGTCTTCGGCCATCTTGCCCTGCACCAGCGGGTCCAGAGAGTGGTTGATGAAGGCGTAGGCCAGGTCGGTATCGCCCGGACGGTTTTTCGGCATCACCGAGAGCATCAGGTCGGTGTAGAAACCTTCCTTCATGCCGAACGTGGCGCCCAGACCGTAGGCCGGGTCGCGGATCTGTTTGGGGAAAAACGCCGGTGCGTACAAGCCGCCCATGTCCAGGGACCCGGTGCGGAACAGCTCGGCGATCTGGTTCGGGTTTTCACCCAGGGTCACCACGCGGCTCTTGAGCTCGGCGAGTTTCTTGAAGCCTGGCTCGATGTTGTGTTCGTCACCACCGGCCAGTTTGGCGGCGATGATGATCAGGTCCATGGCCTCGGTCCAGTTCGGCGGCGGCAGGAAAATGTTCGGCGCCAGGTCGGCGTCCCACATCGCGGCGTAGCTGTCCGGAGCTTCTTTCTGGGTACGGGTGCTGTAGACCAGGCTGTTGCACCACAGCAGGTAACCGATACCGTGGCCGTTGGCGCCGGTGCGGTATTTCTCCGGTACATCCACCAGGTTGGGGATGCGGTTGAGGTCGGGTTTTTCCAGCAGGTTGGCGGCGGCCA
Source organism: Pseudomonas sp. Pseusp18 (assembly GCF_059506005.1). Lineage (NCBI taxonomy): Bacteria > Pseudomonadati > Pseudomonadota > Gammaproteobacteria > Pseudomonadales > Pseudomonadaceae > Pseudomonas > Pseudomonas sp. Pseusp18. The sequence continues at coordinate 1,216,599 of NZ_CP169240.1, read as the reverse complement.
GACCCTCGGCGCCGACGCCGGCCAGGGTGATGATGTCGTACTGCGGACGATCACCGCCGGCCTTGAGTTTGGCGACCATTTCCGAGGTGCTGCCGGTGCGGTCAGCAATGACCTTGCAGCCGTACTTGTCTTCGAAGGTGGCCGCGATGTTGCGCAGTGCTGCCAGGCCAGTGTCATCGGACCAGGTCAGCAGGCGCAGGGTCTTTCCTGCAAAGCGCGTGTCGCTGGCGTTGGCCTTGATGAACGGCATGCTCATGGCTGCCGCGGCAACCGAGGCCACGCCCACGGTTTTGATGAATTGACGTCTGTTCAGATCGTGCTCGCCCATGAAGGACTCCCTTTGTTTTTTTAAGTATGAGGTTGGTCGCAACCGTTGCATCCGCGCGGCCAGTTCGGCTTGAAGTCCCCGGTTTCAAAGGACTTGAGCTTGACCGGCGGGTTCATCCTGAGGTCGTGCAAAACACCTGACTATCGATAAAAACTCATTGAAGCCATGACGCTGGCGCATGCCTCATCAAGAGGCATGCGCTCACTGTTTTCGTGCTGTCAGACGGCCCGAATCACGTGTTTGATTTCCTGAAACGCCTGCAAACCCCACGGCCCCAATTCGCGGCCGATGCTGCTCTGTTTGTAGCCACCCCAGGCGGTCTGCGGGAAGATCACTTGCGGTGCGTTGATCCACACAAGCCCCGCCTGCAAAGCGTTGGCGACCCGATCGGCGGCCTCGCTGTCGCGCGTGACCACACTGGCGACCAGACCGAACAGGCTGTCGTTGGCCAAGGCAATCGCCTCGGCTTCAGAGCTGAAACTGCGCACGCAGATCACCGGGCCGAAAATCTCTTCGCACCACAACGCACTGTCGAGGGGCGCGTCGATGAAAACGGTCGGCTGCAAAAAGTAGCCGCGCGACAGGTCTGCCGGACGATTGCCGCCGCAGATCAGCTTCGCGCCAGCGCTCAAACCGCGATCGATGTGGCCCAGCACTCGCTGGTATTGCGCCTGATTGACCAGTGCGCCCATCTCCACGTTCGGGTCGAACGGGTCGGCCACGCGGATGGCTTCGGCACGGGCCTTCAATCGCGCAACAAATTCATCCGCCAACTCATCGGCGACGAGCACGCGACTGGTCGCGGAACACATCTGCCCGGCGTTGAAGAAACCGCCGCCACAGGCCACTTCCACAGCCAGTTCGATGTCGGCATCGGCGAGCACCAGCAGCGAGGATTTACCGCCCAGCTCCAGGCTCACGCCTTTCACGGTTTCCGCTGCCCGCTGCATCACCTGCACGCCCACCGCGTTGCTGCCGGTGAAGGAAATCTTGGCGATGCGCGGGTCAGCCGACAGCGGTGCGCCAACGGCAAGGCCGGTGCCGCAGACCAAGTTGAACACACCGTTTGGCACACCGGCTTCGGCAATGATCGTCGCCAGTTCCAGCTCCGGCAGCGGCGTCACTTCAGACGGTTTGAGCACCACGCAGCAACCGGCGGCCAGGGCCGGGGCGAGTTTCCAGGCGGTGGTGACCATCGGGAAATTCCACGGCACGATCAGCCCCACCACACCGCACGGTTCGCGGCGCAAACGGGCGCTGAAATCGTCGCTCGGCAGTTCCACTTTGCTGTCTTGCCTGGCATCGAGCCCTTCGGCCAGCCCGGCGTAATACTCGAAGGTGGCGATCACGTCGTCGACGTCGATGGCCGCTTCGAACAGCGGTTTGCCGTTGTTGCTCGACTGCAACTTCATCAACTGTTCGCGCCCGGCCTGCACGCCCGCGGCGATTCTGCGCAGGATCGCCCCGCGCTCGGCACCGGTGGTTTTCGACCATTGCTTGAAAGCGTTGGCTGCAGCGGTGACGGCCTGATCGACAGCCTGTGCATCGCCGCCGTTAACGGTGGTCAGCAGGGCTTCGGTCGCCGGGTTGATCACACGCAGATGTTCGTTGCCAGCGGACCATTGGCCATCGATGAACAGGCCGTCGAGGGTCGTCGGAAAGGTCATGGGAGCACTCATTGCGACACCGCCTTCATCCACTGGGTCTGGTCGATTTCAATCAGGGTCGGGCCCTGACGATCGGTGGCCAGGCGCAACGCATCACGCAATCCGTCAACACTGCTGACCGCTTCAGCCGCGCAGCCCAGGGCCTTGGCCACACCGATGAAATCGGGGGTGTAGATGTCCACGCCCACCGGCTCGATGGCGCGGTTGACCATGTATTTCTTGATCTCTTCGTAGCCCTGGTTATTCCACAGCAACACGATCACCGGCGTACGCGCTTCCACCGCGCTGGCCAATTCCGGCAGGGTGAATTGCAGGCCGCCGTCGCCGATCAGGCACACCACCGGAGGGCGCGTGCCGCCTTCGACGCTGCCACCGAGCCAGGCGCCAATCGCCGCCGGCAAGGCGTAACCGAGGGTGCCGTAACCGGTGGACGAGTTGAACCAGCGACGCGGACGCTCCGGGTTGAAGGTCAGGTTGCCGGTGTACACCGGTTGGGTCGAATCGCCGACGAACACCGCGTTCGGTAATTCGTACAGCACGGTTTCCAGGAAGCGGGTCTGGGCCAAGGTCGGGGCGTCCCAGGTCGCGGCGAGCTCTTCTCGCAAGCGAGCGGCGCGCACCTGGCCCCAGTCGTTGCGGCGCTCGGCCAGCGACTTGTGGGACAGCGCACTCAGCAGGGCCTGGGCGGCATTGCGCGAGTCGGCCACCAACGCCACCTTCGGCGGGTAATTACGCACGGTCTGGTCTGGGTCGATGTCCACGCGCAGCAGCACGCCCGGGATTTCGAAGCCGCCGGCGAAGGTGATGTCGTAATCGGTTTCGGCCAGTTCGGTGCCGATGGCCAGCACCACGTCGGCCTCGGCCACCAGCGCACGGGTGGCCACCAGGCTTTGGGTCGAACCGATCAGCAGCGGATGGCTGGATTCGAGCATGCCTTTGGCATTGATGGTCAAGGCCACTGGCGCATCCAGCAGCTCGGCCAGTTCAGTCAGCTCGGCCGCCGCATCGATGGCGCCGCCACCCGCGAGAATCAATGGGCGTTTGGCACCGGCCAGCAGGTCGGTCATGCGGCTGATCGCGCTGGGCGAGGCACCGGCACGATCGATGTTCACCGGCTCGCTGGCGAGCAAGTCATCGGCCTCTTCGACCAGCACGTCCAACGGGATTTCGATGTGCACCGGACGCGGGCGACCGGCTTGGAACAGCGCGAAGGCCCGCGCCAATACGCCTGGCAGTTCCGCCGCCGACATCAAGGTATGGGAGAACGCCGCCACGCCGCCGACCAGTGCGCTCTGGTTCGGCAGCTCATGCAGCTTGCCGCGCCCGCCGCCCAATTGGCTGCGCGATTGCACGCTGGAGATCACCAGCATCGGGATCGAGTCGGCGTAAGCCTGGCCCATGGCGGTGGTGATGTTGGTCATGCCGGGGCCGGTGATGATGAAGCACACACCCGGTTTGCCGCTGGTGCGGGCATAACCGTCGGCCATGAAACCGGCGCCCTGTTCGTGACGTGGAGTGACGTGGTTGATGCTCGAACGGGCCAGTCCGCGATACAGCTCCACGGTATGCACCCCGGGAATGCCGAACACCTGCTCGACCCCGTAATCTTCGAGTAACTTGACCAATACTTCGCCGCACGTCGCCATGTGTTTGCCCTTTTTGTTCGTTTGAGACGCCGGGCCTGCGCAGTGTTTATGATGGATTGGCAGGCCCGGGAATGGCCTCATTGGAACGGGCGACACATAGCCGCAACAATGGATAAAAAGTCATACTAGCCATGTCCTCACGTCATACCTTGGATCCCAATGAAACGACTGCCTCCCCTGCCGGCGCTGCACACTTTTCTGATCACCGCGCAGTGCTGCAACTTCACCCGGGCCGCCGAACAGCTGCACATCACCCAAGGCGCGGTGAGCCGGCAGATCGCCGGGCTGGAAGATCATCTGGGTTATGAACTGTTCATTCGCCAGGCGCGGGGCTTGAGCCTGACCGCCGAAGGACGTGAGTGGTTGCCACGGGTGCAGCAGATTTTCGGCCTGATCGACGAGGCGGTGGAGCAGATCGGCGAGAAGCGCGAAACCTTGCAACTCAAGGCGCCGACCTGTGTGATGCGCTGGCTGTTGCCGCGCCTGTTGCAGTGGCAAAAGGAACGCCCGGATGTGCCGGTGGAATTGACCACCACGGTGAAACACGGCGTGGATTTTCATCGCGAGCAATTCGATGCGGCGGTGATGTATGGCGCGCCGCCGGAGAGCTCACTGGCCTCCCATCATTTGTTCGATGAGCAACTGACGCCTGTGTGTTCCCGACCGATGCTTGAAGGGCCACAGGCCTTGCAGACACCGGCAGACCTGCAACAGCACTTGTTGCTGCATCCAACCCGGGATGAGCGGGACTGGAAAGCCTGGTTGAAAGCGGCGGATATTCATCTGAGCAATGTCGGCAAGGGCCAGCACTTCGAAACCCTGGACCTGGCGATGTCGATGGCGTCCCAGGGGACGGGCGTGGCGATTGGCGATTGGTCGTTGATCGGCGATGACCTGAGCGCCGGGCGGCTGGTCATGCCCTTTGATTTGAAGGTGAAAACCGGGTTGGCGTATTACCTGGTGTTCCCCGAGAAACCTGCGCCTTCGCCGAAGTTGCGCGAATTGATGGGGTGGTTGGTGGAGCAGGCGCAGGCACGCTGAACCGCAATCGCCCTGTAGCAGCTGGCGCAGCCTGCGTTCGGCTGCGCAGCAGTCGTAAACCCTGTATCCACGGTTATTCTGACACACCGCAGTGTATGGTTTTGCGACTGCTGCGCAGCCGAACGCAGGCTGCGCCAGCTGCTACAAGGGATGTGGTGTTGCGAAGTTAATACCCGACCGTAAACCGCTGGCGGGAATGCTTTGGTGTTTCCACTTCATCCAGCAACGCGATCGCGTAATCGGCAAAGGTAATCCAGCTGCGACCCTGCGCACTCACCAGCAAGTCATCCTTGCCGACTCGAAACGTGCCCGTACGCTCACCTTCGACAAACTCCGCCGACGGCGACAGGAAGGTCCAGTCCAGGTCCTTTTCCTGACGCAAGGTATTCAAGAACTCGGCACCGGCGCTGGCCTCGGCCTTGTACTCCGGCGGAAAACCTTCGCTGTCGATCACCCGGCTGCCGCCCGGCAACAACAACGAACCGGCACCGCCCACCACCAGCAGACGCTTGACCCCGGCCTGCTTCACCGGCTCGATGACGGCGCTGGCGGGGATGGTGGAGAAATGTGCAGCACTGATTACAGCATCATGGCCAGCGACGGCGGCTTGCAAAGCGGCAGCATCGAGCACGTCGACGTTTTTGCTGACGACTCCTGCACGCTGGCCGATTTTCGAGGTATCGCGGGCGATGGCGGTGACGCTGTGACCGCGACGCAGGGCTTCTTCCAACAGTTGGCTACCGGCACGACCGGTGGCACCGATGATTGCGATTTTGCTCATGACGTTCTCCAGTTGGCTTGGGTGAATCTGTACAGGTGTGACTCAGTTTTTTTGTGGCGAGGGGGCTTGCCCCCGTTCGGCTGCGAAGCAGTCGTAAAACCTGTGCATACGGTGCGGCTGAAAGAATGTAGGGGAGTGCTTCGCACTCCAACGGGGGCAAGCCCCCTCGCCACAAAAAGCCCCCCCTCGCCACAAAAGTTGTACTCAGCGGATTACCACTTCATCTCGCCCTTGGCGACTTTGGCGCTCAGCTCGAGCGAGCTTTCTTCGCCCAGGGTCGGGTAGCGTTTTTTCATCGCGCCGATCAGTTCGGCTGAATCTTTCGCCTTGGCGGTTTCTTCGTCGAAAGCCTTGATGTAATCGGCGGTGAACTGCACAGCCGCCAGAGAGCGAGCGCTCTCGCCCAGGTAGTGACCCGGCACGATGGTGTTCGGCTTCAAGGCTTCGATCGTGTGCAACGTCGTCAGCCAATCGGCATGGGACTGCGCAGTTTGGGTGTCAGCCATCCACACATGAATGTTTTCGGCGACAACCACGCCACCGACCACTGCCTTGATCGACGGAATCCACACAAAGCTGCGATCCGGCTGCTTGCCATCCAGGCCGAGCACCTGCAGTTTCTGCCCTTCCAGCATCAGGCTATCGCCCTTGAGCACGTGCGGCACGATGGTTTTGTTCGGCACATCGGCGCCCATTTTCGGACCCCAGAACGCCAGTTTGCCGTCGACAGTTTTCTTGATGTGATCAACGGTCGGTCGCGAGGCCAATACTTTGGCCTTCGGGAACGCTTGGGTGATGGTGTCGAGGCCGAAGTAGTAATCCGGGTCACCGTGGCTGATGTAGATGGTGGTCAGTTGTTTGCCGCTGGCGCGGATTTTTTCCACCACCTGTTCGGCCTGGGATTTGCCGAATTGCGCGTCCACCAGAATCGCTTCTTTCTCGCCGCTGACCAGTACCGAGGTCACCGGGAAAATCGCGTTGGTGCCAGGGTTGTAGACGTCCAGGGTCAGGGTCGACGCCGCAGCGGCGTGGGCCGCGAAGCCCAGTGTGGCGGTTGCCAGAAGAATGCGTTTGATTGAAGTGAAGCCGATCATCTGTTGCTCCGTTGTCCGAATGCCGTGCTTGGCGATAGGACAGAGCTTAGTTGCCTGGTTCGATACAAAAAATGCGATGCTTGAACATAGTTTGTTTCTGAAAGCGGGCAAATCATGGATCGTCTACAAGCAATGCGAGTGTTCGTTACGGTGGTGGATCTGGGCAGCCAATCGGCCGCCGCCGATCACCTTGACCTGTCGCGGCCGGTGGTTTCACGGTATCTGGCGGAGCTGGAAGATTGGGTCGGCGCACGTCTGATGCACCGCACCACGCGCAAATTGAGCCTGACCGCTGCCGGCAGTGAAATCCTGCCCCGGTGCCGGCAGATGCTCGATTTATCCAGCGACATGCAAGCCGCCGTCAGCGAGCCGGACGACGCACCGCGCGGCCTGCTGCGAATCAGCGTCAGCACCTCGTTCGGCCAGGCGCAACTGGCCGATGCCATGGCCGCCTACGTCAAACGTTACCCCGGTGTAAGTATCGATCTGCAAATGCTCGACCGCACGGTGAACCTGGTGGATGAGCGCATCGACCTGGCCATCCGCACCAGCAACGACCTGGACCCGAACCTGATCGCCCGGCGGCTGACGGTCTGCCGCTCGGTGATCTGCGCCTCCCCCGCTTACCTGCGCGAGCACCCGGCGCCGCAACGGGTCGAAGACCTGAGCCTGCACAATTGCCTGACTCACTCTTACTTTGGCAAAAGCCTCTGGCATTTCGAGCAGGATGGCGAACCGGTCTCGGTGCCGGTGCAGGGCAACATCAGCGCCAACGAAGCCAGCACGCTGTTGCGCGCGGCGATGGCCGGGGCCGGCGTGGCGATGCTGCCCAGTTACCAGGCCGGCGTGCATATCCACAGCGGCGAACTGATCCGCCTGCTGCCCCAGGCCGAGCCCCGGCAGATGAACATCTATGCGGTGTATGCCTCACGCAAGCACATGCCGGTGGCGTTGCGCAGCATGCTGGATTTTCTGGTGCTCAGATTCCCCGAAGAACCGGCGTGGGATGTGGGCCTTTAACCGGAGCGAATGTGGGGCGGTTTTGATGGCAACTCACCGGCGCTGACCTATGCTCAAAACAGTACCCAAGGGTATTCGTTCAGAGGTCAACGCCATGAACATCAAAACAAGAAGATACCTCGCTATTTTCATCACTTGCGCGGCGACGCTGGCGCTGTATGGCACGGCCGCCTGGCGTGTCGAACAGTTGCGAAAAGTGCCCCGTGACTTCGCGAGCTGCAACTTCGAGCGCTGCATCCCCCACAGCGCAAGCCTCAACGCCCTCCGCTGACGAACACCCTGTGGCGAGGGGGCTTGCCCCCGTTCGGCTGCGCAGCAGTCGTAATTCGGTGAATGCGGTGTTCTCATTGAAATGTTGGGGCCGCTTCGCGACCCAACGGGGGCAAGCCCCCTCGCCACAGGGTTCAGGCCTCGTTGTCCTGATCGGCCTTCAAACGGTCGCGGAAGGCCTTTGGCGAGATCCCCACCCGACGTCGGAACAAGCGTGTGAAGTTGGTCGGATCGGAAAACCCCAGCACATCGGACATTTCATAAATGGTCATGCTGGTGTAGGTCAGCAAGCGCTTGGCCTCCAGCAACTGACGCTCGTGCATGATCTGCAACGCCGGTTGCCCCGCCAGTTCACGGCACGTGCCGTTGAGGTGGGACACGGAAATCCCCAGCCGATGGGCCAGATCCTCGACCTTGACGTGCTGGCGATAGGTCTCCTCCACCAGCTGGATAAAACCGTTGAGGTATTCCCGGGCACGCTGCGGACGCTGATTGGCAGCACGGCGCTGGATCACCTGACGGCTGACCCACACCATGATCACGCTGACCAGCGAATGCATGAGCATTTCCCGCGCCGGTTGATGGCCGGTGTATTCGCTTTGCAGCGCTGAAAACAGGCTGTTGAGGTACTCGCTGTCCTTGCCCGCCGGGTAGCTTTCGGCTTGGGCCAGGGCATTTACCGAATTGCCCAACTGCGCCTGAAGATGGGCGACCAGCGGCGCGGCCAGGGTGACGACGAACCCTTCGACGTCCTCGGAAAACCGATAACCATGCACCGATAACGGCGGCAGAATGATGATTGCCGGCTCAGCCAATTGTGAGCGTTTCCCTTCGATCTCAAGCTCTGCCTGACCTTTGAAGACGAAGAGCAACTGACACAAATCAGCGTGGCGATGGGGTTTTATTTCCCATTGATGTTCGCGGCTGCGTTTTGAAATGGTTTCGCAGTGAAGCAAATCGGGGGTCGGCCAATCCAGGCTTTCACCGTAGAGTTTGAACACCGGAATCGATGGCAGGGCGGGCTTGTTCATCACTTCAATCCAGGCCTCGAAGGTAACGGGGCGATAATCGCACCGATTGGCAGAATGTACAGGTATCGGCTCAGTTTTCACCTTCAATTGACAGACCCGCAAGTGAAAAATGCAAGCACTCGATCCATAAAAATCATCCACCGGCCTTGGTCGCGCGGAGCTTGCGAGTCATAAAAACAATGAAAACATTAAAAACCCAAGTCGCCATCATCGGCGCCGGCCCCTCTGGTTTACTACTCGGCCAATTGCTGCATAACGCCGGCATCGACACCCTGATTCTCGAACGTCAGACCCCGGATTATGTGCTGGGGCGCATCCGTGCCGGTGTGCTCGAACAAGGCATGGTAGAGCTGTTGCGTCAGGCCGGGGTGGGCCAGCGCATGGACGCCGAAGGGCTGGTCCACACAGGCTTCGAACTGGCCCTTGACGGGCGCCGGGTGCACATCGATCTGCAGGCGCTCACTGGCGGCAATACCGTGATGGTGTATGGCCAGACCGAGGTCACTCGCGACCTGATGGCCGCTCGTCGGGACGCTGGCGCGCAGACCATTTATGCAGCCGGCAACGTCGTCCCCCACGGCATGAAAACCGCTGAACCCTTTGTCACCTTCGACAAGGACGGCGAAACGTATCGACTCGATTGTGACTACATCGCCGGTTGCGACGGTTTCCATGGCGTGGCGCGGCAGTCGATCCCTGCCGACTGCCTGAAGGTGTTCGAGCGGGTGTATCCGTTCGGCTGGCTGGGGATTCTCGCCGACACCCCGCCGGTTCACGAGGAGTTGGTCTACGCGCGGCATGAACGGGGCTTTGCGTTGTGCAGCATGCGTTCGCCGACGCGCACCCGTTATTACCTTCAGGTACCGGCCCAGGATCAGGTCGATGACTGGTCCGACCAACGCTTCTGGGACGAACTCAAATCCCGTCTGCCGGCCGCCCTCGCCGATGTGCTGGTGACCGGCCCGTCGATCGAGAAAAGCATTGCGCCGCTGCGCAGTTTCGTGGTCGAGCCGATGCAGTACGGGCGGATGTTCCTGGTCGGCGACGCCGCGCACATCGTCCCGCCCACCGGGGCCAAAGGCTTGAACCTGGCGGCCAGTGATGTCAGTACATTGTTCAATATTCTGCTGAAGGTTTACCGCGAAGGCCGTGTTGATTTGCTGGAGAAGTATTCCGAAATCTGCCTGCGGCGGGTGTGGAAAGCCGAACGGTTTTCCTGGTGGATGACCTCGATGTTGCATCGCTTCGACGAGCACGACGCGTTCAGTCAGCGCATCAGCGAATCGGAACTGGCCTATTTCGTTGACTCCGAGGCGGGCCGAAAAACCATCGCGGAAAACTACGTCGGCCTTCCATACGAGGCTATCGAATAGGCTCCTATCGACTTACACTGGCGAGCACTCCCGCTCGCCTTGCCTCTTGCGGGTCCATCACTGCCCGCAGGTTTTACCGTGACCAATCTCAACCGGCCTGAAACGCCCAAACCGGCCATTCGCAGCGTGCTGATCGCCCTGATGCTGGCGATCTTTCTGGGTGCGCTGGACCAGACCATCGTCGCTGTGTCGATGCCGGCGATTTCCGCGCAGTTCAAGGACGTCAGCCTGCTGGCCTGGGTCATTTCCGGCTACATGGTGGCGATGACCGTGGCGGTGCCGATCTACGGCAAGCTCGGCGATCTGTATGGCCGCCGCCGGTTGATGCTGTTCGGCATGGGCTTGTTCACCCTGGCTTCATTGTTCTGTGGCATGGCGCAAAGCATGGAGCAATTGGTACTGGCGCGGATCTTTCAAGGCATCGGCGCCGGCGGAATGATTTCGGTGAGCCAGGCGATCATCGGCGACATCGTTCCACCGCGCGAACGCGGTCGTTATCAGGGCTACTTCAGCAGCATGTACGCGGTGGCCAGCGTGGCCGGCCCGGTACTCGGTGGCTACATGACCGAATACCTGTCCTGGCGCTGGGTATTCCTGATCAACCTGCCGTTGGGCCTGGGAGCCTGGTGGGTGGCTTATCGCACGCTGGTAGGGCTGCCGGTACCGCAGCGCAAGCCGATCATCGACTACCTTGGTACGTTGCTGATGATCATTGGCCTGACAGCGTTGTTGCTGGGCATCACTCAGGTTGGCCAGGGGCATTCGTGGCGCAGTCCCGAAGTGGCGGGTTTGCTCGGTTGTGCGGTGGTGGCGCTGGCGGTGTTCGTCTGGCATGAACGGCGGGCGAGGGAACCGTTGCTGCCGATGCATTTGTTCGCCAACCGCAATGCGATCCTTTGCTGGTGTACGATTTTCTTCACCAGTTTCCAAGCGATTTCCCTGATCGTGCTGATGCCGCTGCGCTTCCAGAGCGTCACCGGCGCCGGGGCCGACAGTGCGGCACTGCACCTGTTGCCGCTGGCCATGGGCTTGCCGATAGGCGCCTATTTCGCCGGGCGCCGGACCTCGGTGACCGGTCGTTACAAACCGATGATTTTGACCGGTGCCCTGCTCATGCCATTCTCGATTCTGGGGATGGCATTCAGTGCGCCGCAGGCGTTTCTGCTCAGTAGCCTGTTCATGTTGCTCAGCGGCATCGCCAGCGGCATGCAGTTCCCGACGTCGTTGGTGGGCACGCAAAACTCGGTGGAGCAACGGGACATTGGCGTTGCCACCAGCACCACCAATCTGTTCCGCGCGCTGGGCGGTGCCGTGGGCGTGGCGTTGATGTCGGCGCTGTTGCTGGCGTTGTTGCAGGACTCCAGCTTCGCGCACCTGGCCGGCTCGTCGCTGATCGCCGAGGGCCGTTCGGGGAATGTCTTGCTCGATGGTTTGAACGCCGCGCCGGGGGATGCGCAAAACGCCTTGCGCGCCGAGTTGCTGCTGACCTTCAGGCATTTGCTGATAGTCAGCGCGACGGTGTCGCTGCTGGGGCTCGCGGCGGCGATTGCCATGCCGAACAGGGTGTTGCGCGGGCGGGAGGACAAGGTTCGGTAGAAAGACCGAGTCGCCTGCATTCGCGAGCAAACCCTGTGGCCAGTGTAGTGAGAGGGATTATCTGTGGTGGGCGGATTATCTGTGGCGAGGGGGCTTGCCCCCGTTCGGCTGCGCAGCAGTCGCAAATCAGGCACCACGGACTATCTGAAAAGCCGTGGTGAATGGATATGGGGCGGCTACGCCACCCAACGGGGGCAAGCCCCCTCGCCACAAGCAAGCTCCCTCGCCACAAAAGTCCCACTCCACAGGCCCACTCCACACAACATCACTGCATCGGGCTATTGAGTCCGGGCGTGCAGCTGTTGTTGCAGGTTCTGGATCTGCGCCTGCAAGGTGTTGATGTTGCGGGTGACCTGGCCGCGGAAGGCATCGAACTCGGCGGTATTGTTGCCACCTTGCGCTGCGGCCGGGCGGTTGTCCTGTTGGCTTTTGAGCACGATCATGTCTTGCTCCAGGCGCTCGACGGCGGCGCTCGGGTTACCTTGCCGCTTCAGCGCAGCGATGTCGGCGCCAAGGCTTTTGAGTTGGGCGTCGACCTTGCTGGTATCGGCCGGTGCGCTCTTCAACGCGGCCAGTTCGCCGCTCAAGGCTTTGACCTGGGCCTGCAACTGGGCATTGGCGGCTTGTTGTTCGCTGGCCTGCGTGGTCATTTGCGCCAGGCGCTTGTCCAGATCGGAGGTCTGGCCGAGCACGCCTTGCTGCTGTTTGCTCTGATCCTGGAGTTTGCTTTCCAGCTGTTTGCTCTGGTCCTGGAGCTTGCCTTCCAGTTGTTTTATTTGCAGCTTCAACGCTTCACTGCCGGTGTTGACCGTGGACTGGCTGGCCACGACCTTGCCGGAAATGTCCTGCAAGCGCCCCGCCGCTTCCTCACTGATGCGCGCGAAACTTTCCTGGGTCGCCACCAGTTGTTGTTCCATCAGCGAAATCTGCTGAAAACTCCACCAGGCAAGGCCGGCGAAGGCAAAGAACAACGCGCCGACCAACGCCCACAGCGGGCCGGTGCTCGGGCTTTTGACCTTGACTACCGGTGTGGTGCGCGAATGCACGGAAGTGCGCGCGGTGGTCGGAAAATCATCGTCGTCGAGGCTGTCGGCACGCAGGCTCGGTACATCGTCGAAGTCGTCGTTGGCATCGTTACGCATGGACATTGAGTCAACCTTTGTAAAACGCGGTGATGGCTTGATGCGGCGAAGTATAACCCTCGCTGCCGCACCGGTTGACCCTGAACCCCGAACTCGGTTCAGTAGGGGGCAGCCCTTATGTGTCAGCGAATGTCCTGAGCCTTCCACCAGGCGCAAAATTCATCGAGGGCGGTCCAGAGGCTGACTTTCGGATCGTAGTCCAGATAATGCCGGGCGCGACTGATGTCCAGGGTGAAATTTTTGTTCATTACCTGCATGCCCAGTCGCGACAGGGTCGGCTCCGGACGCCCCGGCCACAACTTGCAAACACCCTCGTTGAGCGCGGCAAGGCTGTAGGCCAAGCCGTAGGAACGGTAACGGGTCACCTGTGGGACATCCATTTTGCGCATCACGTAATTGACCACATCCCACAACGGCACCGGCGCTCCGTTGCTGATGTTGTAGGCCTTGCCCAAGGCCGAACCGCTGGCCAGCAAGCTGCTGAACAACGCCTCATTGAGATTTTGCACACTGGTGAAGTCAACCTTGTTCAGGCCATTGCCGATAATCGCCAACCGCCCTTTGCGCTGCATCTTCAGCAACCTGGGGAAAATGCTCATGTCGCCTGCGCCCGTCACGAAACGCGGGCGCAGGGCCAGGGTTTCGAGGCCGAACTCCTGCGCACCGAAAACTTTTTGCTCGGCCAGGTATTTGGTTGCGGCGTAAGGATGCTTGAAGCGCTTGGGCACCTGGTCTTCGGTCAACCCCAGATGATCGCGACCATCGAAGTAAATCGATGGCGACGACAAGTGCACCAGGCGCCGCACCCGTTGTTTCAGGCAGGCCTCGACCACGTTCTCGGTGACCTCGACGTTGCCTTGATGGAAGTCCTGATAGCGCCCCCACAAACCGACAGCGCCGGCGCAATGGACCACGGCTTCGACGTCGGAACACAGGTCGCGCGCCAGTTGCGGGTCGCTCAAGTCGCCCTGGATGAACTCGGCACCACGGCGCACCAAATGCTCGACGCTCTCGGCCCGGCGACCGTTGACCCGCACATCCAGGCCCTGCTCCAGGGCAAAACGCGCAAAGCGTCCGCCAATGAAGCCGCTTGCGCCGGTGACCAGAATCTTCATGTATTGCTCCGAATATTTCGTTTTGCGTTTTGCATATTGCGTAGGGCGTGAGGTCTTGACGCCAGCCGTCAGTCCAACGGCACCAGCCATTGCTTCGACGAGCGCACCAATTGATCGGTGAGTAACCCCAACAGCTGACCGCCATTACGCCAATGATGCCAGTACAGCGGCACATCGATCGGCTTATCTGGCAAAAGCTCCACCAATTGGCCGCGCGCCAGTTGTTCGCGCACCTGCAATTCAGGCACCAGGCCCCAGCCAAGCCCTGCTTCCGTGAGACGAAGAAACCCTTCAGAAGACGGGCATAAATGGTGTTCGAAACCGCCATTCACGCCAACTGACGCAAGGTATCGATGCTGCAGGAAATCGTCCGGACCAAACACCAGGGCTGGCGTTTTGGCCAACTGATCGGCGCGCACGCCTTCAGGGAAATGCCGGGCAATGAATGCCGGGCTGGCCAACGCACGGTAGCGCATCGCCCCCAACAGCACGCTGCGCGCACCGGCCACCGGCCGCTCACTGGCGCACAGACACCCCGCCACTTCGCCTGCACGCATGCGTTTGAGGCCGACGGTCTGGTCTTCCACCACCAGGTCGAGCAACAGATGCTCCTGCGCGCAAAAATCCCCCACCGCCGCAGCCCACCAGGTGGCCAGGCTGTCAGCGTTCAGCGCGATACGCAGGCGTTCCGGCAGGCCTTCTTCGTCCAGCGCCGGCACCAGGCTTTGCAGATCGCGCTCCAGCAACCGCACCTGCTGCACATGGTTGAGCAATCGCCGGCCGATCTCCGTCGGGGCCGGAGGCGTGACCCGCACCAACACCGGTTGGCCGACCCGCGCCTCGAGCAGTTTGATGCGCTGGGAGATGGCCGATTGGGACAAGCCCAAGACCTGCGCGGCGCGTTCGAATCCGGCCTGCTCGATCACGGCGGCGAGCGCGGACAGTAATTTGTAGTCGAACATCAGTTTTCCTAATGAGCGATCAGCACTATTGGTTTTTCTTATACAACTTCCCACCGGAGAATGGCCAGCAAGAACTTTGAACAAGGATCACCGACATGGCTGGCGAAACCTCATTGGCAACCCTGTTGCGCAGCATGAGCCCGCAACTCAACGACGGCGAATACGTGTTCTGCACGTTGCCCGACGGCAAGCTGCCCGCAGGCCTTGAGATTGTCGGCAGCTTCCGCGAACAGGAAGGGCTGACAGTGATTCTGCAACGTTCCCACGCCGAGAAGGCCGGTTTCAGCTTCGACTACATCGCTGCCTGGATCACCTTGAACGTGCACTCAGCCCTTGAAGCCGTCGGCCTGACCGCCGCGTTCGCCACGGCACTGGGCCGGGTCGGCATCAGTTGCAACGTGATTGCCGGCTACTACCACGACCATTTGTTCGTCGGCCAGGCCGATGCCGAACGCGCCCTGCAGGTACTGCGGGATCTGGCGGCCAACGCGGAGTAAAAATCTTATGTGGCAAAGCTATGTGAACGGCCTGTTGGTGGCCGCCGGGCTGATCATGGCGATCGGCACTCAGAATGCGTTTGTGTTGGCGCAGAGCCTTCGACGTGAACATCACCTGCCGGTGGCGGCGCTCTGCGTAACCTGCGATGCGTTGCTGGTAGCCGCCGGGGTGTTCGGCCTGGCGACGTTGCTGGCGCAGAACCCGACTCTGTTGGCCATCGCTCGTTGGGGTGGCGCGGCGTTTCTGCTGTGGTATGGCAGCCTGGCGCTACGGCGGGCGTGCTCGAAACAGAGCCTGCAATACGGCGAGAACCAGACCGTGCGCTCATTGCGGGCGGTGCTGCTCAGCGCTTTGGCGGTGACCTTGCTCAACCCGCACGTCTACCTGGACACCGTGTTGCTGATCGGCTCCCTCGGCGCACAACAAACCGAGCCCGGTGCTTATGTCGTGGGTGCGGCCAGTGCATCGTTGCTGTGGTTTTTTACCCTGGCCCTCGGCGCAGCATGGTTGGCACCGTGGTTGGCACGCCCCAGTACCTGGCGAATCCTTGACCTGTTGGTCGCCGTGATGATGTTCACCGTAGCGATTCAACTGGTCATCGCCGGGTGATTTATTCCAAATGGCTCTGGAACCTCTATTCCACACAGTTGTTGCGTGGTTATGCCGCACCCCCGGTGCTATGATCCGATCCCTGCGCCGCAAAGAGTACAAACTCCCCGGCGCATGTCTGGCCGCCCGTGATCGGCCTTGCGCTCACCGCAACTGACCTGATTAGGAGAATTATCATGGCTTTCGAATTGCCGCCGCTGCCTTACGCGCACAATGCCCTGCAGCCGCACATTTCAGAGGAAACTCTGCAATACCACCACGACAAGCACCACAACACCTATGTCGTGAACCTGAACAACCTGGTGCCAGGCACCGAGTTCGAAGGCAAGACCCTGGAAGAAATCGTCAAGACTTCCTCGGGCGGTATCTTCAACAACGCCGCTCAGGTCTGGAACCACACTTTCTACTGGAACTGCCTGGCACCAAACGCCGGCGGTCAACCAACCGGCGCTCTGGCTGATGCCATCAACGCTGCTTTCGGTTCGTTCGACAAGTTCAAGGAAGAGTTCAGCAAAACGTCCATCGGCACCTTCGGTTCCGGTTGGGGCTGGCTGGTGAAAAAGGCTGACGGTTCCCTGGCCCTGGCCAGCACCATCGGCGCCGGCAACCCGCTGACCAGCGGCGACACCCCGCTGCTGACCTGCGACGTCTGGGAACACGCTTACTACATCGACTACCGCAACCTTCGTCCGAAGTACGTCGAAGCGTTCTGGAACCTGGTCAACTGGAAATTCGTGGCTGAGCAGTTCGAAGGCAAAACCTTCACCGCCTAAGCTTCGCGCCAGTCAAGAAACCCGGCTTTTATGCCGGGTTTTTTTATGCCATCGAAAATCCGTACATGGGTGGTGTGCTTTCCCACAACACGAGCCGCATTCGCCCTCTTGCCCCCACAGCACAGCGGTCTAACATCAACACAAGGAAAAATTGCCTCAACCTCCTCAAGTTGAAGGCCTCGACAACCGACACAGTGTTAATAGGGCAAATACTCCAAACAGCAGCATATCGGCCAAGCTACCGGCAATATCCCCCGGGCTGGATTGTCCCTTTGACTGCCATCACGGGATTGCCAATACTCATGGCAACTTGACGCTACCCGCACGGAACAAGGAATAACCCTTTGAAGCTGGAACTCAAGAACAGCTTGTCGGTGAAGTTACTCCGGGTCGTGCTCCTGTCGGCATTGATCGTCGGCGTGGTCTTGAGCTGCGCA
The DNA here is from genome assembly GCF_059506005.1 of Pseudomonas sp. Pseusp18. Classification (NCBI taxonomy): domain Bacteria; kingdom Pseudomonadati; phylum Pseudomonadota; class Gammaproteobacteria; order Pseudomonadales; family Pseudomonadaceae; genus Pseudomonas; species Pseudomonas sp. Pseusp18. The sequence continues at coordinate 1,199,216 of NZ_CP169240.1, read as the reverse complement.
CAGATTGTTTTCGATGCCTATAAAACACGTCAGGCGGTTGCCAACGATGCCCAGCGCATCCTCGACATGTTCCGCGATCCCTCCACTCAGGCGGTCTACAGCCTGGATCGGGAAATGGGCATGCAGGTGATCGAAGGCCTGTTCCAGGATGACGCCGTGCGCATGGCCTCCATCGGCCACCCCCACGAAGCCATGCTCGCGCAAAAATCCCGCGAGCTTCAGCAGTCCCACAGCCGCTGGCTGACTGACCTGATCCTCGGCCAGGAACGCACGTTCACCACCCAACTGGTGGGTCGCGGTCCCTACAGCGAGTACTACGGCGACCTGAGCATTACCCTCGACACCGCCACCTACGGCCAGAGCTTCATCGTCAGTTCGGTGATCATCTTCATCTCTGGCGTCTTGCGCGCCCTGGCCATGAGCCTGGTGTTGTATCTGGTTTACCACTGGCTGCTGACCAAACCATTGTCGCGGATCATCGAACATCTGACTGAGATCAACCCGGACCGGCCCAGCGCCCACAAGATCCCACAGCTCAAGGGTCATGAAAGAAACGAGCTGGGGGTCTGGATCAATACCGCCAACCAACTGCTCGAATCCATCGAGCGCAACACTCACCTGCGCCATGAAGCGGAAAACAGCCTGCTGCGCATGGCCCAGTACGATTTTCTCACCGGTCTGCCGAACCGCCAGCAATTGCAGCAACAGCTGGACAAGATCCTTGTCGACGCCGGCAAATTGCAGCGTCGGGTCGCGGTGTTGTGTGTCGGGCTCGATGACTTCAAAGGCGTCAACGAACAGTTCAGCTACCAGACCGGCGACCAGCTGCTGCTGGCCCTGGCCGATCGCCTGCGGGCTCACAGCGGCCGCCTCGGCGCCCTCGCCCGCTTGGGTGGCGACCAGTTCGCGCTGGTCCAGGCCGACATCGAACAACCCTACGAAGCCGCCGAACTGGCCCAAAGCATTCTCGATGATCTGGAAGCGGCGTTCGCCCTCGATCATCAGGAAATCCGCCTGCGCGCCACCATCGGCATCACCCTGTTCCCCGAGGACGGTGACAGCACCGAGAAGCTGCTGCAAAAAGCCGAGCAGACCATGACCCTGGCCAAGACGCGCTCGCGCAACCGCTACCAGTTCTATATCGCCAGCGTCGACACGGAAATGCGTCGACGCCGCGAGCTGGAAAAAGACCTGCGTGACGCCTTGATCCGCGACCAGTTCTACCTCGTCTACCAGCCGCAGATCAGCTACCGCGATCATCGCGTGGTGGGTGTCGAGGCGTTGATTCGCTGGCAGCATCCCGAGCATGGGCTGGTGCCGCCGGACCTGTTCATCCCGCTGGCCGAGCAGAACGGCACCATCATCGCCATTGGCGAATGGGTGCTGGACCAGGCCTGCAAACAACTGCGCGAGTGGCACGATCAGGGCTTCGTCGACCTGCGCATGGCGGTGAACCTGTCCACTGTGCAATTGCACCACGCCGAGTTGCCGCGGGTGGTCAATAACCTGCTGCAGATCTACCGACTGCCACCGCGCAGCCTGGAGCTGGAAGTCACCGAAACCGGCCTGATGGAAGACATCAGCACCGCCGCCCAGCACTTGCTGAGCCTGCGTCGCTCCGGCGCGCTGATCGCCATCGACGACTTCGGCACCGGTTATTCGTCATTGAGTTATCTGAAAAGCCTGCCGCTGGACAAGATCAAGATCGACAAGAGCTTCGTTCAGGACCTGCTCGATGACGACGACGACGCGACCATCGTCCGGGCCATCATCCAGCTGGGCAAAAGCCTGGGCATGCAGGTGATTGCCGAAGGCGTGGAAACCGCCGAACAAGAGGCCTACATCATCTCCGAAGGCTGCCACGAAGGTCAGGGCTATCACTACAGCAAACCGCTGCCGGCGCGGGAATTGAGCGTCTACCTCAAGCAGGCCCAGCGCAGTAACGCGGCCATTTTGTAAAAAGATCGCAGCCTCGTTTCACTCGACAGCTCCTACAGTGAAACGAGGCTGCGATCTTTTGATGCGCCCCACATCTTTGCGTGAATAAGAAATATTTACAGGTACAACCCTTTACACAGAATGCGAAAGATTTGCATTATGTCGCACTTTTGCGCGCCGCCCGTGCGCGCCCACTCCATCACCGAAGCAGGATGTTCGCCATGATTCGTATGCCTCTGGCCACCGCCAGTCTGCTGGCCATCGCTATTTCCCTCGCTGGTTGCGGCGAAGGCAAAGACAAGGCTGCCGCTCCACAAGCGCCGACCCCGGCTGCCAGCACCACTGCCCCGGCTGCACCTGCTGCCACAGCTAAAGTCGACGAAGCCGCCGCCAAGGCTGTGGTCGCGCACTACGCCGACATGGTCTTTGCCGTTTACAGCGATGCCGAATCCACCGCGAAAACCCTGCAAACCGCCGTCGACGCGTTCCTCGCCAAGCCGGACGCCGACACCCTCAAAGCCGCCAGGGCTGCCTGGGTCGCGGCCCGCGTGCCTTACCTGCAGAGCGAAGTGTTCCGCTTCGGCAACACCATCATCGACGACTGGGAAGGCCAGGTGAACTCCTGGCCACTGGACGAAGGCCTGATCGACTACGTCGACAAATCCTACGAACACGCACTGGGTAACCCGGGCGCCACCGCCAACATCATCGCCAACACCCAGATTCAGATTGGCGAAGACAAGGTCGACGTGAAAGACATCACCCCGGAAAAACTCGCCAGCCTGAACGAGCTGGGCGGTTCCGAGGCCAACGTCGCCACCGGTTACCACGCCATCGAATTCCTGCTCTGGGGCCAGGACCTGAACGGCACCGGCCCTGGCGCCGGCAACCGTCCAGCCTCCGACTACCTGGAAGGCAAAGGCGCTACCGGCGGTCACAACGATCGTCGTCGCGCTTACCTGAAATCCGTGACTCAGCTGCTGGTCAACGACCTGGAAGAAATGGTCGGTAACTGGAAGCCGAACGTGGCCGACAACTACCGCGCCACCCTGGAAGCGGAACCGGCTGAATCCGGCCTGCGCAAAATGCTGTTCGGCATGGGCAGCCTGTCCTTGGGCGAACTGGCGGGCGAGCGCATGAAGGTTTCCCTGGAAGCCAACTCCCCGGAAGACGAACAGGATTGCTTCAGCGACAACACCCACAACTCGCACTTCTACGATGCCAAAGGCATTCGTAACGTGTACCTGGGCGAATACACCCGTGTCGACGGCACCAAAATGACCGGCGCCAGCCTGTCGTCCCTGGTGGCCAAGGCCGACCCGGCTGCCGATGCCGCGCTGAAAGCCGACCTGGCTGCGACCGAAGCCAAGATCCAGATCATGGTCGATCACGCCAACAAGGGTGAGCACTACGACCAACTGATCGCTGCCGGCAACACCGCTGGCAATCAGATCGTGCGCGACGCCATCGCCTCGCTGGTCAAGCAGACCGGTTCGATCGAAGCCGCTGCCGGCAAACTGGGCATCAGCGACCTGAACCCGGACAACGCTGATCACGAGTTCTGATCAACGCTGGCTGAGCGAATACAAAGGCGACTTTCGGGTCGCCTTTTTCATGCCTGTCTTTTGGGTGATGCTGATGGCCTCATCGCGGGCAAGCCACGCTCCCACGGGGTCAGCGCAAAACCCTGTGGGAGCGTGGCTTGCCCGCGATGGGGGCGACGCGGTCTGACGTCAAACCCTGCCTCACATCAAGCAAACGATAATTCCTCTTATTCAAACTCCCCTGCCCTGTTAGACTTTGCGCCCTTGTTTTGCTCGTCTTGCAGGATGTCCGATGCCCTCGCTGCCTCTTCGCTTGTCTGCACTGTTGCTGGCCCTGGGCCTGAGTGCCTGCGATGACGCCCCGCGTTTTACCCAGGCCGAACCCGGTGAAGCCCGGTCCGGTGGCAGCGCGACAGTACGCAAGACCGATCAGAACGCATTCTCCCTGCCCTCCGCCAATCTGCCGCCGTCACGGCGCGTCGACTTCAGCGTCGGTAATAGCTTCTTTCGCAGCCCCTGGGTGATCGCGCCGTCAACCACCACCGCCCGCGATGGCCTCGGCCCGCTGTTCAACACCAACGGCTGCCAGAACTGCCACATCAAGGACGGGCGCGGTCACCCACCGACGCCCGATGCGCCGAATGCGGTGTCGATGCTGGTACGCCTGTCGATTCCCAATGCGCCGGCCTACGCCAAAGTCATCGAGCAAATGGGCGTGGTGCCAGAGCCGGTCTACGGCGGCCAGTTCCAGGACATGTCGGTGCCCGGCGTTGCCCCGGAAGGCAAAGTGCGCGTCGATTACACGCCGGTCCCGGTACGCTTCAAGGACGGCAGCGAAATCGAGTTGCGCAAGCCGACCTTGCAGATGACCCAACTCGGCTACGGCCCGATGCACCCCGACACGCGTTTCTCGGCACGCATTGCACCGCCGATGATTGGCCTGGGCTTGCTTGAAGCGATTCCCGACGAAGCTATCCTGGCCAATGCCGAGGCCCAGGCCCGGGAGAAAAACGGCATCGCCGGGCGACCGAACCGGGTCTGGGACGACGCGCAGCAGAAGACTGTTCTCGGACGATTTGGCTGGAAAGCCGGGCAACCGAACCTCAATCAACAGAATGCTCACGCGTTCTCTGGTGACATGGGCCTCACGACCAGCCTGAAACCCGTTGATGACTGCACTGACGCACAAATCGCTTGCAAGCAGGCACCCAACGGCAATGGCCCCGATGGCGAGCCGGAAGTCAGCGACAACATTTTGCGCCTGGTGCTGTTCTACAGCCGTAACCTCGCCGTGCCGGCCCGTCGCGATGTTGGCGCACCTGAGGTGCTGGCCGGCAAGAATCTGTTTTTCCAGGCCGGATGCCAGTCCTGTCACACCCCTCAATACACCACCGCCGCCAACGCCGCGGAACCTGAATTGGCCAATCAAGTGATTCGCCCTTACAGCGATCTGCTGCTGCACGACATGGGCGACGGTCTGGCCGACAACCGTACCGAGTTCCAGGCCAGTGGCCGCGACTGGCGGACGCCGCCGTTGTGGGGCATCGGCCTGACGCAGACGGTCAGCGGCCACACCCAGTTCTTGCATGACGGCCGCGCCCGCAACCTGCTCGAAGCCGTGCTCTGGCATGGCGGCGAGGCAAAAGCGGCGCAGCAACAGGTTTTGTCTTTCAACGCCGAGCAGCGCGCGGCGTTGCTGGCGTTTTTGAATTCCCTTTAATACGTATTCCTTCAGCGGGAGCCCGACATGTTCCGTCCCAAATTGTTGTTCACCAGCCTTGCCGCCCTCGCCCTGGGCGCCTGTTCGCCCCAGGATCCGCAAGCGGTCACCTCGGCGGCCATCGCCAAGCAAGTGATCCTGCCGAGCTACAGTCGTTGGGTGGAAGCCGACCGGCAATTGGCGGTCAGCGCCCTGGCGTTCTGCCAAGGCAAGGAAACCCTGGACACCGCCCGCTCCGACTTCCTGCACGCGCAGAAAGCCTGGGCCGAGTTGCAACCGCTGTTGATCGGGCCGCTGGCCGAGGGCAACCGTTCGTGGCAGGTGCAGTTCTGGCCGGACAAGAAAAACCTCGTGGGTCGTCAGGTCGAGCAACTGGTCACTGCGCAGCCGCAGATCGATGCCGCCGCCCTGGCCAAGTCCAGTGTCGTGGTGCAAGGGCTGTCGGCCTATGAATACATCCTGTTCGACAGCAAGATCGACATGGCTGACAGCGCTCAGAAAGCCAAATACTGCCCGCTGCTGACCGCCATTGGCGAGCGTCAGAAGCAACTGGCCGAAGAGATCCTGTCGCGCTGGAACACCAACGACGGCATGCTCGCGCAGATGAGCAAATTCCCCAACCAGCGCTACGCCGACTCCCACGAAGCGATCGCCGATCTGCTGCGTGTGCAAGTGACTGCGCTGGACACCCTGAAGAAAAAACTCGGCACGCCGATGGGCCGTCAGAGCAAGGGTACGCCACAGCCATTCCAGGCCGATGCCTGGCGCAGCCAATCGTCGCTCAAAGGCATGGAAGCAAGCCTGACTGCTGCGCAAACCGTCTGGGTGGGTGTCGACAACAAAGGCCTGCGCGGTCTGTTGCCGAGCGAGCAAAAACCGTTGGCCGACAAGATCGACGCGGCCTACGCAGCATCTCTGAAACTGCTTGCCGGCAACCAGCGCTCGCTGACCGACATGCTCACCGACGATGCCGGTCGCCAGCAGCTCAACGACATCTATGACAGCCTCAACGTTGTCCACCGCTTGCACGAAGGCGAACTGGCCAAGGCGCTGGGCATCCAATTGGGCTTCAACGCCAACGACGGCGACTGATGAGGGCAAGTGCCATGCTGCGACGCCAGGCTCTGACGTTAGGGAGTTTGCTGCTGGGTGCGGTGACACTGGGCGGCTGGACGCTGTTCAAGCAAAAGGACAAAAGCCCGCTGCTGCTCTCGGCGCGGGACGATGGTGACGGCAAGCACTATGCCGTCGGTTATCGGCTGGACGGCACTCGGGTGTTTGCGACCCAGGTCGGTCAGCGCTGCCATGACATCATCAACCACCCGACATTGCCGATTGCGCTATTCGTCGCTCGGCGTCCGGGCACCGAGAGCTACCTGATCGACCTGCGCGACGGCACGCTATTGCAAACCGTGGTGTCGCAGCCGAATCGGCACTTCTACGGTCACGCAGTGATTCACCGGAGCGGCGACTGGTTGTACGCCACCGAAAACGACACCTCCGATCCGGGCCGAGGTCTGCTCGGTGTGTATAAATTCGAAGGTGAGCGACTGGTGCACAGCGGCGAAATTTCCACCCACGGCGTCGGCCCGCATCAGGTGTCGTGGATGCCCGATGGCGAGACGCTGGTGGTGGCCAACGGCGGCATTCGTACCGAGGCCGAAAGCCGGGTCGAGATGAACCTCAATGCCATGGAACCGAGCCTGGTGCTGATGAAGCGCGACGGCACACTGTTGAGCAAGGAAACACTGGCTCAACAGATGAACAGCGTGCGGCATTTGGGTATCGCCAGTGACGGCACCATCGTCGCCGGTCAGCAGTTCATGGGCGATGCTCACGAGTCCTCGGAGCTACTGGCGATCAAGCGTCCCGGCCAACCGTTCGTGGCGTTCCCGGTGCCCGAGCATCAGTTGCAGGCTATGGGGCATTACACCGCCAGCGTGGCCGTGCACAGCGAACTGCGCCTCGTCGCCCTGACCGCGCCGCGGGGCAACCGCTTTTTTATCTGGGACCTGGACAGCGGTGAAGTACGCCTGGATGCACCGCTTCCCGATTGCGCCGGTGTCGGGGCCGTGGCCGACGGTTTTGTCGTGACCTCGGGTCAAGGCCGTTGCCGGTTCTACGATTGCCGCCAGACAAACCTTGTTGCAAAACCTCTGGAATTGCCTGCGGGGCTCTGGGACAACCACCTTCACCTGATCTGAACACGCAACCTGTAGCAGCTGGCGCAGCCTGCGTTCGACTGCGCAGCAGTCGTGAAATCAGACACCGAGTTGTATCAGACAAACCGCGGTGTCTGGATTACGACTGCTGCGCAGCCGAACGCAGCCTTCGGCAGCTGCTACAGTTGGAATCCCCTTCGCAGTGGGAGTAATGTTTGCGCCTGTCTCACCTGATTTTCTCCAAGGAAATGGAAATATGCTGCGCCGCCGCATGCTGATCATGTTGGGTGTTGTCCTGCTAATCGTGCTGGTCTTGGCCGGTTACAAAGCCTTCTCCATCTATACGATGATGAAGGGCTTCTCTGTGCCGAAACCACCGATCAGTGTCGCCGTGGCCACCGCCACCGAACGTCCGTGGCAAAGCCGTTTGCCAACGGTCGGCACCGTTACGGCGCTGCAAGGGGTCGATCTGAGCCTGGAGGTCGACGGCACCGTCAAGGAAGTTCAGTTCGAGTCGGGACAGAAGGTCAAGGTCGGTCAGCCGCTGCTGCAACTCGACAGCGCCGTGGAAACCGCCCTGTTGGCAACCGCCCAGGCCGACCTGGGACTGGCGCAACTGGATTACGGTCGCGGTAGCCAACTGGTGGGCAGCCGGGCTATTTCCAAAGGCGAGTTCGACCGACTCTCGGCGGTATTGCAAAAGAGCCGGGCCACGGTCAATCAGCTCAAGGCGGCGCTGGAGAAAAAACGAATCCTCGCACCGTTCAGCGGGACCATCGGTATTCGTCGGGTAGACGTCGGCGACTACGTGGCCAGCGGCACGATGATCGCCACCCTGCAAGACCTCAGCAGCCTCTACGTTGACTTCTTTGTACCCGAGCAGGACGTGCCGAAGATCACCCTCGGCCAATCGGTACAGGTCATTGTCTCGGCCTACCCGACGGAGACTTTCCCCGGCACCGTCAGCGCCATCAACCCGAAGGTAGAAAGCAGCACCCGCAACGTGCTGGTGCGCGCGACCCTGGCCAACCCCGATGGCAAACTCCTGCCGGGGATGTTCGCCAGCCTGCAAGTAATGTTGCCCGACCCGCAGCCGCACATCGTCGTGCCTGAGAGCGCGATCACCTACACCCTTTATGGCAACTCGCTGTACGTCGTCGCGCAGAAAAAGGCCGAAGACGGCAGCCTCGAAAAAGACGACAAGGGCGAGCCGGTTCTGATCGCCGAACGACGCTTTGTCGAAACCGGCGAGCGCCGCGACGGGATGGTCATGATCATCAAAGGCTTGCAGAACGGCGAAAAAGTGGTCACCGGCGGCCAGATGAAACTGGACCACGGCGCGCACATCGCCATCAGCGACGACAAGACCCTAGCCGAGAAGAGCAGTCAGCCGCGCGCTGACTGATCAAGGAATCCCCATGGCTTTTACCGATCCGTTCATCCGCCGTCCGGTGCTCGCCACCGTGGTCAGCCTGTTGATTGTACTGCTGGGCTTCCAGGCCTGGAGCAAGTTGCCGCTGCGCCAATACCCGCAAATGGAAAACGCTCTGATCACGGTGACCACCGCTTATCCCGGGGCCAACGCCGAAACCATTCAGGGTTACATCACCCAACCGATGCAGCAGAGCCTGGCCAGCGCCGAGGGCATCGACTACATGACCTCGGTCAGTCGCCAGAACTTCTCGGTGATCTCGATCTACGCGCGCATTGGCTCCAACACCGACCGCCTGTTCACCGAACTGCTGGCCAAGGCCAACGAGGTCAAGAACCAGCTGCCCCAGGACGCCGAGGACCCGGTGCTGAGCAAGGAAGCCGCCGGCGCCTCGGCGCTGATGTACATCAGTTTCTTCAGCAACGAGCTGAGTAACCCGCAGATCACCGACTACCTGTCCCGGGTTATCCAGCCGAAACTGGCGACCCTGCCGGGCATGGCCGAAGCCGAGATTCTCGGCAACCAGGTGTTCGCCATGCGCCTGTGGCTGGACCCGGTGAAGCTCGCCGGTTTCGGCCTGAGCGCCAGCGATGTGACCAACGCCGTGCGCCAGTACAACTTCCTCTCCGCCGCCGGCGAAGTGAAAGGCGAGTACGTGGTCACCAGCATCAACGCCAACACCGAACTCAAATCCGCCGAGGCCTTTGGCGCGATCCCGCTCAAGGTCAGCGGCGACAGTCGTGTGCTGCTGCGGGACGTGGCACGGGTCGAGATGGGCGCGGAAAACTACAACTCCGTCAGTTCCTTCGGCGGCACGCCCTCGGTGTACATCGGCATCAAGGCCACACCTGGCGCCAACCCGCTGGACGTGATCAAGGAAGTGCGCAAGATCATGCCGGACCTGGAGGCCCAGCTGCCGCCGAACCTCAAAGGCGAAATCGCCTACGACGCCACGCTGTTCATCCAGGCCTCCATCGATGAAGTGTTGAAAACCCTGTTTGAAGCAGTGCTGATCGTGATCGTGGTGGTGTTCCTGTTCCTCGGCGCCCTGCGTTCGGTGGTGATCCCGGTGGTCACCATTCCGCTGTCGATGATCGGCGTGATGTTCTTCATGCAGATGATGGGCTACTCGATCAACCTGCTGACCTTGCTGGCGATGGTATTGGCCATCGGGCTGGTGGTGGACGACGCCATTGTGGTGGTGGAAAACATCCACCGCCACATCGAAGAAGGCAAGACGCCACTAGATGCGGCCATCGAGGGTGCCCGGGAAATCGCCATGCCGGTGGTGTCGATGACCATTACTCTGGCGGCGGTTTATGCGCCGATCGGTTTCCTGACCGGCCTGACGGGGGCGCTGTTCAAGGAGTTCGCCCTGACCCTGGCCGGGGCGGTAGTGATCTCCGGCATTGTCGCCCTGACCCTGTCGCCGATGATGTGCGCCTTGTTGCTGCGCCACGATGAAAACCCCAGCGGCCTGGCCCATCGCCTGGACGTGATCTTCGAAGGCCTCAAGCGCCGCTACCAGAGCGTGCTTCACGGCACCCTCAACACCCGGCCGGTAGTGCTGGTGTTTGCGGTGATCGTGCTGTGCCTGATTCCGGTGTTGCTCAAGTTCACCAAGTCGGAACTGGCGCCGGACGAAGACCAGGGCGTGATCTTCATGATGGCCAACTCCCCGCAGACGGCCAACCTCGACTACCTGAACGCCTACACAGACGAGTTCGTCGCGATATTCAAGGCGTTCCCCGAGTACTACTCCTCGTTCCAGATCAACGGCTTCAACGGCGTGCAATCAGGGATCGGCGGCTTCCTGCTCAAACCCTGGAACGAACGCCACCGGACCCAGATGCAGATCCTGCCCGAGGTCCAGAGCAAGCTGGAAAGCATTCCCGGGCTGCAAATCTTCGGCTTCAACCTGCCGTCCCTGCCGGGCACCGGCGAAGGCTTGCCGTTTCAATTCGTGATCAACTCGGCCAATACCTACGAATCGTTGTTGGAGGTGACGGACCGGGTGAAAAAAAGGGCGATGGAATCCGGCAAATTCGCTTTCGTCGACGTCGACCTGGCTTTCGACAAACCCGAAGTGGTGGTGGATATCGATCGCGCCAAGGCCGCGCAGATGGGTGTGTCCATGCAGGACCTGGGCGGGACGCTGGCGACGTTGCTGGGTGAGGCGGAAATCAACCGGTTCACCATCGAAGGTCGCAGCTACAAAGTCATCGCTCAGGTGGAACGGCCCTACCGCGATAACCCTGACTGGCTGAACCATTATTACGTCAGGAACACCAAGGGCGAACTGCTGCCCCTGTCGACCCTGATCACCGTGACCGACCGCGCGCGGCCGCGTCAGTTGAACCAGTTCCAGCAACTCAACTCGGCGATTCTTTCCGGGGTTCCGCTGGTCAGCATGGGGGAAGCCATCGACACCGTGCGCCAAATCGCCCGGGAAGAGGCACCGACGGGTTACGCCGTCGACTATGCCGGTGTCTCACGGCAATACGTTCAAGAAGGCAGCGCGCTGTGGGTCACCTTCGCCCTGGCCTTGGCTATCATCTTCCTGGTGCTGGCGGCCCAGTTCGAAAGCTTCCGCGATCCGCTGGTGATCCTGGTGACTGTGCCGCTGTCGATCTGTGGCGCATTGATCCCGTTGTTCCTCGGCTGGTCGAGCATGAACATCTATACCCAGGTGGGGCTGGTGACGTTGATCGGACTGATCAGCAAGCATGGGATCCTGATCGTCGAGTTCGCCAACCAGTTACGCAAGGAGAAAGGCCTGACACCTCGCGAAGCGGTGGAGGAAGCGGCGGCCATTCGCCTGCGCCCGGTATTGATGACCACGGCGGCAATGGTGTTCGGCATGGTGCCGTTGATCATCGCCACGGGCGCGGGGGCCGTCAGCCGGTTCGACATCGGCACGGTGATCGCAACGGGGATGTCGATCGGGACGCTGTTCACCTTGTTTGTGCTGCCGTGTATTTACACATTGCTGGCCAAACCCGATAAACCTTAACGTCAAAAAGCAAAAGGCCTCGCAACTGCGAGGCCTTTTATTTGGGCTTCAATCTGTTCAACTCTGTGGCCTCAGTCCCTGAGAAAGTCCGAACATGAACAGTAACAAGTCATGATCGGGTTGAGTGGCCACGGGTGCTTTGGCTACCCGGGGCAACGGACAATGTGCGTCGCCGTGCACGGAACTGAGGACCTGCGTGCGGGGCTGCTCCCAGGCAGCCACCGCCAAAGAAGCAACTGCCAAGGCTCCGGCTAAAAACAAACCTCGTGCAATTTCGAGTTTCATTGCAATAAGCCTTTGATAGCGCTGCCAAACGCCTTGTTATAAAAGTAGACGAGTTTTTTCCAGTCTGTATCGCTGAACGACGAGTGGCGACGCCCTTGCTTCAGGTCATGGGGCGCAGCTGCATAGTGCACTGTCATTCTGTTACCTCTTGCGTAATACATAGACCCGCCACATGGCATAGAGCGGTAAAAAATCCATTTGCCCCTGAATATGGAAACCCGCCTGCTCGAACTCCTTTTCAATCGTAGCAGCCGGTAACACAAATCGAGTCTGGTAACCTTCCTGCCCACGCAGCCTCTCGGCGCGCTTGCGTTTCCAGGCCTTGAAATTGCCGTCTACCCACAACGAAACAATCACGCTGTCGCGGGTGACACGCTCGAATTCACGCAGGATGGTCAGTCGTTGCTCGGCTTCACCGATGTGATGGAGCAGACGCATGCAGAAAATGCTGTCGACCGCGTTATCGGGCAAAGCAATGTCGAATGCAGACGTGTGCAAGGGTTGTACCCTTTTGACCACATCGGCGGGTTGCGTGCGCATGGCAGTCTTGAGCATGGACACCGAGTTGTCGGCCCCGATGATGACACGGTTGTGCTTTTCCGCGAGCAACGGCCAGAAACGCCCGGCACCGCAGGGCAAATCGAGGACCAGGCCAGGTTCACCGGCCAACGCCAGGGCCTTTCGCGCCAGGTGTTCATCGCGCCATTGGGACAGCCGGCGACCGAGCCCCACCTGGTGCTTGCGCACATTTTTCTGTGCGGGTTGATCGTCGTATTTTTCGGAGAAGCCGAGCTTTATCGGGCCAGCCATGACTGCAATCTCCTGAGCTTCTGATGACAACCACCTTAAGTTGCGGGGTGTCAGCGTCAGGTCATGCCTTGGTGAAAATTTCGTCAGGTAAAACCCGGAATCATTTCAGGGTTTTACGGAGCCGATTTATTTTTCAACCCATTCATCGCTTTCTCTGACTCAACTCCACCTGGAAGCGACAACCGTTGGGCTCCATGTTCGTCAGGCTGACACTCCAGCCCTGGTTCTCGCAGATCCGTTGCACCAGCGACAGCCCCAGCCCCAAGCCCTCGCCACGCTTTTCGCTGCCGCGCACGAAAGGCTCGAACATCGCCTCGCGTTTTTCTTCGGGAATGCCTACACCACTGTCCTCGACCACGAACCCCGTATCCGTCAGGGCCAGGCGGATAAACCCATGCTCGGTGTAATGCAGCGCATTGCGCAACAGGTTGCCCATCACCGCGTGCAGAAGCGTCGCGTTATAGCGAGTGTCCGGCGGGTTGCCCAACTCGACATTCAACGTCAGGCCCTTGGCTTCGATCGGTTCGCGCCATTGGCAAAGCAGCCCGTCGGCCACCTGACTGAGGCTTTGCTGGGGGCCCATGCTGGCGTCTTCATGCTGAGCGCGGGCCAGCATGAGGAAGGTCTGCACCAACTCGCGCATCTCTGCGCAAGCCCGGGCGATCCGCTCGACCTGGGCACGCCCGCGCTGATCGATGCCGGGGTTTTCCAGCAACAATTCACAGGAACTGGCCAACACCATCAATGGCGTGCGCAGTTCGTGGCTGACGTCACTGGTGAACAATCGCTCACGGGTCAACGCCTGACGCAAGCGCCCGAGGGTGGCGTCGAAGGCCACGGCCAGCTCGCCCACTTCATCGGCGGCATAATCCGGCGCCAGTGGCGGTGCCAGGCCCAACAGCTGATCGCGATGGCGCACCTGGCGGGCCAGTCGTACCACCGGCGCCATCACCTTGCGCGCCAGCACCCAGCCCAGAAATACCGCCAGCGCCAGGCTCAGCACGAACCCCACCAGCACTACGGCAAACAGCACCCGTTCACGCTCTTCGAAATCGCTCTGGTCCTGCAACAGCACGTAGCGCCGTCCGTCGACGATTTCGACCATGGCGTGATACGACAGATGGTCGCGAAAGACTTCATGAAAACCCGAGTCCAGGTGCCGCAAATCCTTGGGTAACTCAAAGTCGCCCGGCCCGCCGCTGAAATAGAACAACTGATCCGGCTCGGGGCGGTGGCTCCAGTCTGTCACGCTGTCCATCAGCAACAGGCGTTGCAAATCGCCACCCAGGCCTGACGAAATCAGTTTCTCCTCCACCAGGTGCACGGTCGCGATGATGCCTATCGCGAAGGCTCCCGCGACCAATGCGCTCATCAATGCAAAGGCGATGATGATCCGTTGCGAAAGGCTCTGCTTAAACTCCATCACGGCCCTCGGCCAAGCGATAACCGACGCCGTGCACCGTGTGCAGCAAGGGTTTGGCGAACGGCTTGTCGATCACCTGGCGCAATTGATGGACGTGGCTGCGCAGGCTGTCGCTGTCCGGGCAGTCGTCGCCCCACAGGGCCTCTTCGAGAATTTCCCGACGCAGCACGTGCGGGCTTTTCTGCATCAATACCGCCAGCAGCTTCAGGCCCACCGGGTTGAGTTTCAACAGACGGCCTTCGCGCGTCACCTCCAGGGTATCGAGGTCGTAGCTCAGATCGCCGACCTGCAAGGCACGGCGACCGCCACCCTGGGCACGGCGCATGACCGCCTCGATGCGCGCCGCCAGTTCTGACAGGGCAAAGGGTTTGATCAAGTAATCGTCGGCGCCGGATTTGAAGCCTTGCAGACGGTCGTCCAGTTGATCGCGCGCAGTGAGCATGATCACCGGCGTATCACGGCGGGCGTCTTCGCGCAGGCGTTTGCACAGGGTGTAGCCATCGATACCGGGCAGCATGATATCGAGTACGATCAAGTCGTAATGCTCGGTGGCCGCCAGGTGCAAGCCAGATAAACCGTCCTGCGCGCAATCCACGGTGTAACCTTTGAGCCCCAGATAATCGGCCAGGTTGGCCAGGATATCGCGGTTGTCTTCAACCAATAGAATTCGCATCGGCACCTCCTCCGTATACAGTAACGGCCGTCTTGGCCCGCGCAGCTTAAGGCCAAGTGTGACTCAGGGCTAGGGCGGCCGGTCGTAGAATCGATGCGCTCAACCAAATAATGGTGCTAACAAGTTTTTCACTGTCGGTTCACAACCCGACTACAGCGTTCAAGAGAAACTTTCGCGCGATTGATATAGGGAATGTAGATAATGGATTGTTTGAAGACGGCGCCAATGCGCTTTCTGCTACTGGTAACCGGTTCCTGGCTGGTCATTTTTCTCCTGACCCGAAGCGTTCTCCTCCTCACTCACCTGGATGAGGCAGGCAGCGGGCTCCTGTCCGTGTTTGGCATCGGCCTGCTTTATGACCTGGGTTTCATTGCCTACGCGGCGCTGCCCATGGGCCTCTATCTGCTGCTATGCCCGCCGGCCTTGTGGCGCCGCCGTGGCCATCGCTGGTTCCTTCAGGGCCTGCTGACCGTCAGCCTGTTCGCCATGCTGTTCACGTCGGCGGCCGAATGGCTGTTCTGGGATGAGTTCGGTGTGCGTTTCAACTTCATCGCCGTCGATTACCTGGTCTACTCCGATGAGGTGCTGAATAACCTGCTGGAGTCGTACCCGATCGGCAAGCTGCTGAGCCTGCTCGCGGTGCTGGCCGTAGTCCTGAGCTTTGCGCTGCGCAAATCCTTCAACGCTGCGCTGGATGCACCATTGCCTGCCATGCGCGGGCGTCTGCTGAATGCGCTCGGCCTGCTGATCGTCGCGGGCCTGAGCGCGCAACTGCTCAGCCAGGATGCGCCACGCGCTCAGGGCGGCAATGCCTATCAGAACGAACTGGCGAGCAATGGCCCGTACCAGTTCTTCGCCGCCTTTCGCAATAACGAACTGGATTACCCGCAGTTCTACAGCACCCTGCCGACCTCCGTCGTCGCGCAACAGATTCGCGCTGAACTGACCGAGCCCAATGCTCGCTTCATCGGCGAGGATCCACAGGACATCCGCCGGATGATCGATAATCCCGGCACCGAACGAAAACCCAACATTGTGCTGGTCACCATCGAAAGCTTCAGTGCCAAGTACATGGGCAGCAATGGCGACGATCGCAACCTGACACCAAACCTCGATGCCTTGCGCAAACAAAGCCTGTACTTCAGTAATTTCTACGCCACCGGCACCCGCACCGATCGCGGCCTGGAGGCCATCACCCTGGCCATTCCACCGACGCCGGGGCGCTCGATCGTCAAGCGCGTGGGTCGTGAAAGCGGTTTCGCCAGCCTCGGCCAGCAACTCAGCGCCGTGGGTTACGACAGCGTATTCGTGTATGGCGGGCGCGGTTACTTCGACAACATGAACGCGTTCTTCAGCGGCAACGGCTATCGCGTCGTCGACCAGAGCAGCGTCGATGAATCAGAGATTCACTTCAAGAACGCCTGGGGAATGGCTGACGAAGACCTCTATAACCAGACCCTGAAACTGGCCGACGCCGACTATGCCAAACAACAGCCGTTTCTGCTGCAGCTGATGACCACCTCCAACCATCGCCCCTATACCTACCCGGATAACCGGATCGATATCAAATCCGGTAACGGACGCGACGGTGCGGTGAAGTACACCGACTTCGCCATTGGTCAGTTCCTTGATCAGGCGCGCAAAAAACCCTGGTTCGATAATACAATCTTCGTCTTCGTTGCCGATCACACGGCTGGCAGCGCTGGCAAAGAAGACTTGCCGATCAGCAACTATCAGATTCCGCTGTTCATCTATGCACCGAAGCTGATCGACGCTCGGGAAACCGCACAGCTGGCCAGTCAGATCGACCTTGCGCCAACGTTGCTCGGGCTGCTGAACCTGGATTACCAGTCGACGTTCTTCGGTCGCAACCTGTTGCAGGACAATCCACTGCCGCCGCGAGTGGTGGTTGGCAACTATCAACATCTGGGCTTGTTCGACGGCAAGGATTTAGCGATCCTGAGCCCGCGTGAGGGTCTGCGTCGCCACGACGATGCACTGACCGACAGTCGCGAATCACGGGCCACCACCGTTGATCCGTTGATCACCCGCGCAATCACTTATTACCAAACTGCCAGTCATGGCTTCAAGCAACAGCTGCTCGGCTGGAAAGCGCCCACGGAGGGCAGCCGCCAAGTCAGCGACCGTTAACCGAATGGCCCCGGGCTGATGCCCCGGGGTTTTTCCATTCATCAGGATCCACCATGTCATCAACCGCTGTCCGTCCCATCTCCCGCCCGCTCAACTTCTGGCTGTATCTGGGAGTGCCCGCCATTGCGGCGATCACCCTGCTGCTGCTCGAATTGACGTCCCTGGACATGGACCTTGCCAAGCTGTTCTATGATCCGGTCGCCGGTGCATTCATCGGGCGCCACAGTTATTTCCTGGAAGACATCCTGCATGACCGGGCAAAGCAAGTGGTCATTGCCTTTTCGGTGTTCTCGATCCTGGGCTTTGTCGGCTCCTTTTTCATTGAAAGGCTCAAACCGTTCAAACGTGAAATGGGTTGCCTGGTGTTGTCTCTGGCGCTGTCAACCTCCTTTGTCACTCCGCTCAAAGCGGCAACGGCGGTGCAATGCCCATGGAGCCTGGAACAATTCGGCGGGCACGAAACCTACAGCGAACTGCTGAGCCCTCGCCCGCATACCGACAAGCCAGGCCGCTGCTGGCCAGGTGGTCATGCGGCGACCGGTTTCACCCTGTTTGCGTTGTTCTTTGTGTTGCGTGACCGACGCCCACGGCTGGCACGCTATGCGTTTATCTTCGCTTTCACGTTGGGCTCGGTGTTTTCCATCGGCCGGATGATGCAGGGCGCGCACTTCTTCTCGCACAACGTGTGGACGGCGGTTTTCTGCTGGCTGTTTTGCCTGGGGGCGTACTACTACATCCTGTACCGGCCAGCCTCCAAGATTGAACAGGCAAACGAGGCAAAACCGGTCAGCGCCTGAACCGACGCCATCGCGGGCAAGCCCCGCGCCCACAGGTTTACGCAATCCACTGTGGGATCGTGGCTTGCCCGCGATGGATGGCCGCGACGCGATCTGCGGACCTACCAAAATGAAGGCAATAAAAAGCCCCGCCTGCTCAACGCAGGCGGGGCTTTTTTATAGGGGTAAGGCTGGCTTACATCATGCCGCCCATGCCGCCCATACCGCCCATGTCTGGCATACCGCCGCCAGCTGCGCCGTCTTTCTTCGGTGCTTCGGCAACAGCGGCCTCGGTGGTCAGGATCAGACCGCCAATCGAGGATGCAGCTTGCAGAGCCGAACGGGTTACCTTGGTTGGGTCCAGGATGCCCATTTCGATCATGTCGCCGTATTCGCTGGTGGCAGCGTTGTAACCGAAGTTACCTGCACCCTGCTTGACCTTGTCGACAACCACGCTTGGCTCGTCGCCGGAGTTGGCAACGATCTGACGCAGTGGCGCTTCGACCGCACGACGCAGAACTGCGATACCGACGTCCTGATCGGCGTTGTCGCCTTTCAGTTCGCTGATGGCTTGCAGGGCACGGATCAGTGCCACGCCGCCGCCAGGTACCACGCCTTCTTCAACGGCTGCACGGGTAGCGTGCAGGGCGTCTTCAACGCGGGCTTTCTTCTCTTTCATTTCAACTTCGGAGCCAGCGCCAACCTTGATCACTGCAACGCCGCCGGACAGTTTGGCCAGGCGCTCTTGCAGTTTTTCACGGTCGTAGTCGGACGAAGTGTCGGCCACTTGTTGACGGATCTGGGTCACGCGAGCCTGGATGTCAGCCTCAACGCCGGCGCCGTCGATCACGGTGGTGTTTTCTTTGGACAGGATCACGCGCTTGGCATTACCCAGGTGTTCCAGGGTAGTGCTTTCCAGGCTCAGACCGATCTCTTCGGAGATCACGGTACCGCCGGTCAGAACAGCGATGTCCTGCAGCATGGCCTTGCGACGGTCGCCGAAGCCTGGAGCCTTGACGGCTGCGACTTTAACGATGCCACGCATGTTGTTCACAACCAGAGTCGCCAAGGCTTCGCCTTCAACGTCTTCGGCCACGATCAGCAGTGGACGGCCGGCTTTGGCAACGGCTTCCAGTACTGGCAGCATTTCGCGGATGTTCGAGATCTTTTTGTCGACCAGCAGGATCAGCGGACCGTCCAGCTCGGCAGTCATGGTCTCTGGCTTGTTGACGAAGTACGGGGACAGGTAGCCACGGTCGAACTGCATGCCTTCAACAACCGACAGTTCGTTTTCCAGGCCCGAGCCTTCTTCAACGGTGATCACGCCTTCTTTACCGACTTTTTCCATGGCTTCGGCAATGATGTCGCCGATGGAGTTGTCGGAGTTGGCCGAGATGGTACCTACCTGAGCGATTGCCTTGGTGTCAGCGCAAGGCTTGGACAGGTTCTTCAGCTCTTTGACGATAGCGATGGTCGCTTTGTCGATACCGCGCTTCAGGTCCATCGGGTTCATGCCGGCAGCGACGGCTTTCAGGCCTTCGTTGACGATCGACTGAGCCAGAACGGTAGCGGTGGTGGTGCCATCGCCTGCGTCATCGTTGGCACGGGAGGCAACGTCTTTGACCAGCTGCGCGCCCATGTTTTCGAAGCGGTCTTCGAGTTCGATTTCTTTGGCTACGGAAACGCCGTCCTTGGTGATGGTCGGAGCGCCGAAGCTCTTCTCGATGATCACGTTACGGCCTTTCGGGCCCAGGGTCGCTTTTACTGCGTCAGCCAGAACGTTGACACCGGTGAGCATCTTCTTGCGGGCGGAGTCGCCGAATTTAACTTCTTTAGCAGCCATGATCGATATTCCTTAAATACTTTGTAGTAGCGGGAAAATGAGCGGGGAATCAGCCTTCGACAACAGCGAGAATCTCGTTCTCAGCCATGATCACCAGGTCTTCGCCATCGACTTTCACTGTGTTGCTGCCGGAGTACGGGCCGAACACCACCTTGTCACCCACTTTCACGGACAGTGCACGCACTTCGCCGTTGTCCAGCACTTTGCCTGGGCCTACAGCTAGGACTTCACCCTGGTTTGGCTTCTCAGCAGCCGAACCTGGCAGGACGATACCGCCAGCGGTTTTCTTTTCTTCTTCGCTGCGACGGATAACGACGCGGTCATGCAGAGGACGAAGCTTCATTGTCGATCTCTCCTAATTGTGGTTTTCATCGGCCGGTGTAGTCCCGGCGGGTTTAACAAATCCGGCGGCGCCGGGTGCGGTTCGTCGAGCGAACCGCGGAAGTCTGTCTGGCGCAATTGCCAGAAACCTTGCGGTGACCGTTACATAAGGGCGCGCGAGCCTATTTCAAGGGCCGTGAGCGAAATTTTTACGTCGATACCCTGAAAATGAACACGGCACCCAAAGGTGCCGTGTCGATGGACATGTTACTTGGAGTCGCGGTGTTCGAACTCGCCTTCGATCACGTTAGGCTCACGGCCCAACGGCTGACGTGGGGCAGGACCGCCCCGCGGCTGAAGGTCATCGGCAAACGCACGCTGGCGCATCGCTTGTTCCTCGGCGCGCTGGCGCATTTTATTGGCCAGCAGTCGACGAGAGATCGGCAGCAACATAATCAGACCCAGCACGTCGGTGACGAAGCCCGGCAGAATCAACAGACCACCCGCCAGGGCCAGCATCAGGCCTTCGAGCATGGTCTGGGCCGGCAACTCGCCGCGGCTCAGGCTTTCACGAGCGCGCAGCGCAGTAGCCAGACCGGCGATACGCAGCACGAATACGCCGAGCATCGAGCCGAGAATGATCAGTAGCAGGGCCGGGAAAAACCCGATCGCCCCGCTGACCTTGACGAATACGAACAGCTCCAACACCGGAAACAGTACAAAGAGCAACAAAAAAGGGCGCATCAAATGGTTCCTCAACGCAAGTAAGCCTTGCCAGTGTTCCTTAGATGACGTCGCCGTTTCGTGAATTCAAGCATCGACCACTTGATTTTTCGGCCAATGCTCGGCGTGAGCCAGGAAAACCAAGGCTTCCCGGACTTGTGTCGGCGTATTACAAGGCGCTTGAAACGGCAGCCAGTGGAGCCCCTGGCCGATGCGCAAGTGCATGCCTTCGCTGTCGATGCCGACCAATTGCGCCGGCACGGTTTTCGGCAGGCCCGCCAAGTCGACATAGTGGGCGATGGCTTTGGCGTGATCGGCATTCATGTGCTCGACCATGCTCACTTCGGCCTTGCCGGCGAACGGGTTGGCGAGGGTCAGTTGGTCGACCCAGTGAATCGCGCCGAAGCCGCCGATGTAACGGTGGCGTACCGGTTTGAGCACCCAGAAATCGAAATCGTGGGCCTTGTGATAGTTCTGCGATTCCGGGAAATAGCGGTAGTAACGCTCGGCTGCCGCTTCGATGGCTGCGGTGTCCTCGAGTTTTTCCCCTTCGGCCAGGTAGGTCAGCCGACCAACGGCTTGCACGTCTTCGGCCTCGCGTTCACCCACCAGCAGCGAACATTTCGGATCCTTCAGCAGGTTGTGAGTGTGCTGAGCGATGCGGCTGATAAGGATCAGCGGCCGGCCCTGTTCGTCCAGACAGTACGGAACCACGGAGCCAAACGGGAAACCGGGCATCGCTTTGGAGTGCGTAGAGAGCACTCCACGGTATTCCTTGAGAAGCAACTCTCGGGCGTTCTTAGCAACTTTAATGCTCAATTTATGACTCCTTATGTAGAATCCGTCGAAAACGGACGGACAACTGGGCTAAAGTTCCCAGGACGCCATCGGGCAGTTCTCATGTGCGGCCGGCCCGCGCAAGAGAGGCCTACAAGAAATCCACTCTGACCAGCTAACGGGGGCATGCGAATGCAACTCACTGACAAAGTAATCATTATCACCGGCGGTTGCCAGGGTTTAGGCCGTTCCATGGCCGAGTATCTTGCAGGTCGTGGCGCGAAGCTGGCCCTGGTGGACCTGAACCAGGAAAAACTCGACGCCGCCGTCGCCGCTTGCAAGGCCAAGGGTGTCGAGGCCCGTGCCTACTTGTGCAACGTCGCCGATGAAGAGCAAGTGACCCACATGGTCAGCCAGGTGGCCGACGATTTCGGCGCGATCCATGGCCTGATCAACAACGCCGGCATTTTGCGCGACGGCCTGTTGCTGAAGGTCAAGGACGGCGAAATGACCAAGATGAGCCTGGCCCAATGGCAGGCGGTAATCGACGTCAACCTGACCGGCGTGTTCCTGTGCACCCGTGAAGTCGCGGCAAAAATGGTCGAGCTGAACAACAGCGGCGCGATCATCAATATCTCGTCGATCTCACGCGCCGGCAATATCGGCCAGACCAACTACTCCGCCGCCAAGGCCGGTGTCGCTGCGGCGACCGTGACCTGGGCCAAGGAACTGGCGCGCTACGGGATTCGCGTGGCGGGCATTGCGCCGGGCTTCATCGAAACTGAAATGACCCTGAGCATGAAACCTGAAGCGCTGGAAAAAATGACTTCCGGGATTCCGCTCAAGCGCATGGGCAAACCCGAAGAGATCGCCCAGTCGGCGGCCTACATTTTCGAGAATGACTACTACACCGGTCGGATTCTGGAGCTGGATGGCGGGTTGCGTATCTAAAGCAAGATCAAAAGATCGCAGCCTCGCTTCGCTCGACAGCTCCTACAAATGGATTGGCTTACACCTGTAGGAGCTGTCGAGCGAAGCGAGGCTGCGATCTCTTTTCAGCGATTTAATCGTCGCTGACGGTAATGTTCGGCATCGCCGGCGTCGCAGCTTCCTGCAACACAATCCGCGCGCCGACATGGCGGGCCAGTTCCTGGTAAACCATCGCAATCTGGCTGTCAGGCTCGGCGATCACCGTTGGCTTGCCGCCATCGGCCTGTTCGCGGATCAGCATCGACAGCGGCAACGAAGCCAACAGTTCGACGCCGTACTGGTTGGCCAGCTTCACACCCCCGCCCTCACCGAACAAATGCTCGGCATGCCCGCAGTTGGAGCAGATGTGCACGGCCATGTTTTCGACCACGCCCAGCACCGGGATGTTGACCTTGCGGAACATTTCCACGCCCTTGCGCGCATCCAGCAATGCCAGATCCTGCGGGGTGGTCACGATCACCGCACCGGCCACCGGGACTTTTTGCGCCAGGGTCAACTGGATGTCGCCGGTGCCTGGCGGCATGTCGATGACCAGGTAATCCAGGTCGCCCCAGGCCGTTTGCGTGACCAGTTGCAACAAGGCGCCGGACACCATCGGCCCACGCCAGACCATCGGCGTGTTGTCGTCGGTCAGGAAGGCCATGGACATCACTTCGACGCCATGGGACTCGATCGGAATGAACCATTTCTGATCCTTGACCTGAGGACGGGTGCCTTCAGGGATGCCGAACATGATGCCCTGGCTCGGACCGTAGATGTCCGCGTCGAGAATCCCCACTTTGGCACCTTCACGAGCCAACGCCAGCGCCAGGTTGGCGGCCGTGGTGGATTTGCCCACGCCTCCCTTTCCAGACGCCACGGCCACCACGTTTTTGACGTTGGCCAACCCCGGAATCTGTGCCTGGGCCTTGTGCGCGGCAATCACGCTGGTGATCTCGACACGGGCAGTGACCACGCCATCCAGGCCCTCGATGGCCATCTGCAACAACTGCGCCCAGCCACTCTTGAACAGACCGGCGGCGTAACCCAGCTCCAGCTGGACGCTGACGCGATCGCCCTGAATATCGATGCTGCGCACGCACCCGGCGCTGACCGGGTCCTGGTTCAGGTAAGGGTCGGTATATTGGCGAAGGACGGCTTCCACCGCTGCGCGATTGACGGCGCTCATGGGCAACTCCGATAGCAAGACTGGAAAATCAGGCGGGTATCCTACGCCGGACACACATTTGTGGCGAACAGAATACCGCAGCGAGATAGCTTACCTGTGGCGAGGGGGCTTGCCCCCGTTGGGGCGCGAAGCGGCCCTAAGTGTTTTTTGCCTGGAATACCATGCTGACTTGCTTTACGACGGCTGCGCCGCCGAACGGGGGCAAGCCCCCTCGCCACAGGTTATGGCAGTCGATGCATCCGGAAACAGGCCCGAAGGGTGAAAAATATGCGCCGGCGCTTTATAGTGGCCGACCTCCGTTTCATCAAGTAGCCGAGCCCCATGTCCGAGCCACGCAAGATCCTCGTCACCAGCGCCCTGCCCTATGCCAATGGTTCGATCCACCTCGGCCATATGCTGGAATACATCCAGACCGATATGTGGGTGCGCTTCCAGAAGCATCGCGGTAACCACTGCATTTATGTCTGCGCCGACGACGCCCACGGTTCGGCCATCATGCTGCGCGCAGAAAAGGAAGGCATCACCCCGGAACAACTGATCGCCAACGTCCAGGCTGAACACAGCGCCGACTTTGCCGAGTTCCTGGTGGACTTCGACAACTTCCACTCCACTCACGCCGAAGAAAACCGTGAGCTGTCGAGCCAGATCTACCTGAAGCTGCGCGACGCCGGGCACATCGCCACGCGCTCGATCACGCAGTACTTCGACCCGGAAAAGAAAATGTTCCTGGCCGACCGCTTCATCAAGGGCACCTGCCCGAAATGCGGCACCGAAGACCAGTACGGCGACAACTGCGAAAAATGCGGTGCAACCTACGCGCCGACCGACCTCAAGGATCCGAAGTCGGCAATCTCCGGCGCCACGCCGGTGCTCAAGGATTCCCAGCACTTCTTCTTCAAGCTGCCGGACTTCCAGGAAATGCTGCAAGCCTGGACCCGCAGCGGCACCTTGCAAGATGCCGTGGCCAACAAGATCGCCGAATGGCTGGACGCCGGCCTGCAACAGTGGGACATCTCCCGCGATGCGCCGTACTTCGGCTTCGAAATTCCCGATGAGCCGGGCAAGTACTTCTACGTGTGGCTGGACGCGCCGATCGGCTACATGGCCAGCTTCAAGAACCTGTGCAACCGTACGCCTGCACTTGATTTCGACGCGTTCTGGGGCAAGGACTCCACCGCCGAGCTGTACCACTTCATCGGCAAGGACATCGTCAACTTCCACGCCCTGTTCTGGCCAGCGATGCTCGAAGGTGCCGGTTTCCGTAAACCGACCGGCATCAACGTGCACGGCTACCTGACCGTCAACGGCCAGAAGATGTCCAAGTCCCGTGGCACCTTCATCAAGGCCCGAACCTATCTGGATCACCTGTCGCCGGAATACCTGCGCTACTACTATGCGGCCAAGCTGAGCCGTGGCGTCGATGACCTGGACCTGAACCTCGAAGACTTCGTGCAGAAGGTCAACTCCGACCTGGTCGGCAAAGTCGTCAACATCGCCAGCCGTTGCGCCGGTTTCATCAACAAAGGCAACGCTGGCGTGCTGGTGGCCGGCAACGCCGCACCGGAGCTGACCGAAGCGTTCCTGGCCGCAGCACCGAGCATCGCCGAAGCCTACGAGGCGCGTGACTTCGCCCGGGCCATGCGCGAAATCATGGGCCTGGCCGACCGTGCCAACGCCTGGATCGCCGACAAGGCACCGTGGTCGCTGAACAAACAGGAAGGCAAGCAGGATGAAGTCCAGGCCATTTGCGCCCTGGGCATCAACCTGTTCCGCCAACTGGTGATTTTCCTCAAGCCGGTGCTGCCACTGCTGGCCGCCGATGCCGAGGCGTTCCTGAACGTCGCACCGCTGACCTGGAACGACCACGCCACCTTGCTCAGCAACCATCAGCTGAACGAGTTCAAACCGTTGATGACCCGCATCGACCCGGTAAAAGTGCAAGCCATGACCGACGCCTCGAAAGAAGACCTGACCGCCAGCCAGACCGACACCGGCGAAGCTGCCGCACCTCAAGGTAACGGCGAACTGGCCAAGGATCCGCTGTCGCCGGAGATCGAATTCGATACCTTTGCCGCGGTCGACCTGCGCGTCGCCCTGATCCTCAAGGCCGAAGCCGTCGAAGGGGCCGACAAACTGCTGCGCCTGACCCTGGACATCGGTGACGAGCAACGCAACGTGCTCTCCGGCATCAAGAGCGCCTACCCGGACCCGGCCAAGCTTGAAGGTCGCCTGACCATGATGATTGCCAACCTCAAGCCGCGCAAAATGAAATTCGGGATCTCCGAAGGCATGGTGATGGCAGCCGGCCCTGGCGGTGAAGAAATCTACCTGCTGAGCCCCGACAGCGGCGCCAAGCCAGGTCAGCGCATCAAGTAAGGTCCTGCGCTAAACCGATCCCACAGTCGTGCCCGGCGCGACTGTGGGATTTTCATATCTGGCCCACCCTCCTTCCTTGCCGGATAATGCCTAATCTCTTTTTAGAGAGTTCTTTTTAGAGAGCCCTTTCTAGAGAGTCCCTTAAGAAAGCCCTGTTCTTGCCGGCACGATCATGACCGAACTGCTTCTTACGCTTATCAGCGCTGCCCTGATCAACAACCTCGTGTTGCACTGGCCGCTGGGCGTCGATCCGGTGCTGGACAGCGAGCGGCGACAGGTGCATGCATTGGGCATCGCGACGACGTGCCTGATGCTGATCGTCGGCACGCTCGGCCATGCGCTCTACTACTGGCTGCTGGTGCCGCTGGGGCTGACGTCGCTGCGACTGTTCGCATTCCTGCCGCTGAGCGTTCTGCTGATCGGCCCACTGCTGAAGCTGCTTCCACGGTTATTCGCCAAGCTTTCATTCGAGGGGCTCTGGCCCCTGCTGCTGGGCAATGCCGGCGTGCTTGGGCTGACCTTGCTCAACGCCCAGGATGACAAGGGACTTTTCCACGCCATAGCCTTGAGCCTCGGTGCCGGGCTGGGTTTCTGGCTGGTGCTGAGCCTGTTCAGCGACTTGCGCCAACGCACACTCGATAACGATATCCCCCTGCCCTTTCGCGGCCTGCCGATCGAATTGATCGGCGCCGGATTGATCGCAGTGGTTTTTCTCGGATTCAGCGGACTGATCAAAACATGAGTCTGATTCAACGCATCGATGCCCTCCTGCCGCAGACTCAATGCGGCAAGTGTGGCCACCCCGGATGCAAACCGTACGCCGAAGGCATCGCCAGCGGCGAGCCGATCAATAAGTGCCCACCGGGCGGCAGCGAAACCATCGCGGCCCTCGCCGAGCTGCTGAAAGTGCCGGTGCTGGAACTGGACGTCAGTCGCGGTTCGGCACCGGCGCAAATCGCGTACATCCGCGAAGCCGAATGCATCGGCTGCACCAAATGCATTCAGGCCTGCCCGGTCGACGCGATTGTCGGCGCGGCGAAATTCATGCACACGGTCATCGTCGACGAATGCACCGGTTGCGACCTCTGCGTGGCGCCCTGCCCGGTGGATTGCATCGAGATGCATCCGCTACCGCTGGCCACGCTGCCGATTGTCGGTGGCCTGGCGTTCAGCCTGGAGGAGCAACAGGCCCGGGCCGCCAAGCGCAACCGCGCGCGACGTCGGTTCGAACAGCGCAATGCCCGCTTACACCGCGAAGAGCAACAGAAACTCGCCGAACGCCAGGCCCGCGCCCAACGCGCCGTGCAGCACAGTGAAGTGACCCTCGACCCGGTTCAGGCCGCGCTGGAACGCGTGCGCGCACAGAAGGCCGCCAATGCCGATGCGGCACTGAAAAAGGCCAAGGTCGACCTGGCGATGAGTCGGGCGCAGTTGAACAAATCGCTCAAGGCCTTCGGGCATCCACCGACCTTCGAACAGCAGTCGCAACTGATCGTGCTGCAACAGCAATTCGAAGCTGCTGAACAGGCGCTGGCGCAGTTGGAACGCGGTGCGCCGCAAGTCGCGGCACCACCGGCTCCGGCGAACGATGCCGAGCTGAAACGGGCGAAAATCCAGTTGGCCATGCGCCGCGCCGAACTGAAGAAGGCTCAAACAAGCGAAGCGTCGGCCGAACAGATCGCAGCGTTGCAACATGCGCTCAGCGAAGCCGAGCGGCAGGTGGATGCCTATGCCGCCCCTTGAATCGGTGGACGAACGCCTTCAGCAGGCCATGAAGCTGGTGTTGCTGGCCACCCTGCCGGGAATGCTGATGTTGTTCTGGCTGTACGGTTGGGGCGTGTTGATCAACCTGATTCTGACGGCAGCTACCGCACTGGCCGTTGAAGCAGCGGTGTTGCAGCTGCGCAAGCAACCTGTAAAACCGACAGTGAGCGATGGCAGTGCGCTGGTCAGCGCGACCCTGTTGGCCCTGGCCTTGCCGCCTTATTGCCCGTGGTGGCTGACCGTCAGCGCGGCGGCATTCGGACTTTTTTTCGGTAAGCACCTGTACGGCGGCGTCGGCAGGAATCCGTTCAACCCGGCGATGCTCGGTTTCGCCCTGGCTTTAGTGACATTTCCCCAGCAAATGACCCATTGGCCGTCGTCCCATGGCATGGATTTGCTCGCAGGCCTGCAACAAGTGTTCGGCTTCAGCCTCGGCCAGACGCCAGACGCGTGGGCCCAGGCCACCGCGCTGGACAGCCTGCGAATCAACAAAAGCCTGACCATGGACGAACTGTTTGCCGGCAACCCGGCATTCGGCCATTTCGGCGGCCGGGGCGTGGAATGGGTCAACCTGGCCTTCCTGGCCGGCGGCGCGTTTCTGCTGCAACGGCGGGTGTTCAGCTGGCATGCGCCGGTCGGCATGCTCGCCAGCCTATTCGTCATCAGCCTGCTGTGCTGGAACGGTTCGGGCTCCGATTCCCATGGCTCGCCACTCTTCCATCTGCTCACCGGCGCGAGCATGCTGGGTGCCTTCTTCATCGTGACGGAACCGGTATCCGGCGCGAAAAACCCCACGGCCCGGTTGCTGTTCGGCGCCGGAGTGGGGCTGCTGACTTACCTGATCCGCACGTGGGGCGGCTATCCCGACGGGGTGGCCTTTGCCGTCCTGCTGATGAACCTCTGTGTACCGGCGCTGGAGCGGTTTGCCGCCTCCAGGCAAGCGCAGGTTAGCCCATGAACCGAGCGACAAGCGTTGTGGTCCTGGTATTACTGGCAGGCCTGGGGACAGGCGCGACTTACTTCGTGCAGCACACCAGCGCCGCACGCATTGCCGCCGAACAACGCCTGATCGACAGTCGCAATTTGCTGGACCTGCTAGCGCCCGACAGCTACGACAATCAGCCACTGGAACACCCCCTCAGCGTCGAAAACACTCGCCTGCCCAATAGCACGCTGCTGAATGGCTATCTGGCGTCCAAGGCCGGCCAACCGAGCGCCGTGTTGCTGCGCAGCCAGACACTGGGCTACGCCGGCGCCATCGATTTGCTGATCGCCATCGACCCCCATGGCACGTTGCTGGGGGTCAAAACCCTCAAGCAATCGGAAACCCCGGGGCTGGGCGGCAAGCTCGCCGACTGGCCCAATGCCTGGCTGCAAGTGTTTACCGGCAAGTCTCCAGGCGAACCAGGCGACACGGGCTGGGCCTTGAAAAAGGACCAAGGGCAATTCGATCAGATCGCCGGCGCGACCATCACCTCAAGAGCGGTGATCAATGCCACTCACGATGCATTGCGCTACTTCGATGAACACCGGCAACCGCTGATCGGGAGCAGCGCCCATGAATAAGTCATCGACCCTGCAGAACTCGCTGATGCTTGCTCCTCTGATCGGCGTCACTGATTCGTTGGTAACGGCCCTGGGCCTGTGGCTGACGTTCGCTCTGGTGCTCAGTGTTTATGACGTGAGCATGGGTATCTTGCGCTCACGACTGATTCCGGCAACCCATTTACTGGCCTGCCTCCTGCTGGCTGCCACACTGACCAGTTGTGTAGAACTCGCCACGCAAGCCTGGTCGCTTCAATGGCACCAGCATCTGGGGTTCTATACCGGATTGATCGCCTTGCAATGCGTGGTGCTGGAACATAACGGTTTTTTCCAGGGCACAAGGCGTGACCGCCTGCGCCTGTGCGGCCTGTTCGGCGCCTTGATGATTGGCCTGGGCCTGCTGCGCGAGCTCATCGGCAACGGGACACTGGGTAGCCATCTGCCTTGGCTGACCGGTGCCATGCAACCGGACTGGCAAGGTTGGGTGCTCACCGCTGACGGTGGCTTGCGCTTGGCCACGCTGGCCCCCGGCGGGTTTATTCTGCTGGGGCTGCTGATCGCCGCACGTCAGGCCTGGACCCGCCCCTCCCCCACATTGACCTCCTTCGAGGAAACGCATCGCCCATGAATGCCGCAAAACGTCTGGAAATTTTCCGCAGGTTTCACGAAGACAATCCTGAACCGAAGACCGAGCTGGCCTATTCCTCGCCGTTCGAACTGCTGATTGCCGTGATTCTCTCGGCGCAATCGACCGATGTCGGCGTCAACAAGGCCACCGCTAAACTGTTTCCGGTGGCCAATACGCCGGCGGCGATTCATGCCTTGGGCGTCGAAGGATTATCGGAGTACATCAAGACCATCGGCCTGTATAACAGCAAAGCAAAAAACGTGATCGAAACCTGTCGCTTGCTGGTAGAGCGCCATGGCGGTGAAGTACCGCAGACCCGCGAAGCGCTGGAAGCGTTGCCCGGCGTCGGCCGCAAGACCGCCAATGTGGTGCTCAATACCGCCTTTCGTCAGTTGACCATGGCCGTGGACACCCACATTTTCCGGGTCAGCAACCGTACCGGCATTGCTCCGGGCAAGAATGTGGTCGAGGTGGAGCAGAAACTGATGAAATTCGTGCCGAAGGAGTATCTGCTCGACGCCCATCACTGGCTGATTCTCCATGGACGCTACGTTTGCCTGTCCCGCAAGCCACGTTGTGGCAGCTGCCGGATCGAGGACTTATGCGAATACAAGCAAAAGACCTCGGACGATTGAGGCTCTATTAGTTTTCTTGATTAGCCGATTGAAAAAATCTTTTTTACCCGCCGGGAAATTGTCGATATAAGGAGCGCCAAAGGCAGTCTTAGCCTGGAGTTAACCTTATGAGCACTGGCAAAGAGCAATTGGACGTAGAAGACGACTTCACCCCCGTTGAGGCCGATGACGCAGAACCGGTGGTGGAAGTAGCGAAGACCAACCTGAGCAAACGCCGCACCATCGACAATCTGCTGGAGGAGCGCCGACTGCAAAAGCAATTGGCCGATTACGATTTTGACCTATGACACCTAAAAGCCTCCCGAAACGGAGGCTTTTTACTAAGTGCCCATCCCCGACAAACGCCCGCTCATCGCCCCTCGTCAAACGCTGGCGTACTCATACCAGGCCATTACGTTGAGCCAATTCAATAAGATCGACCAGTGAGCGAGCATTGAGCTTCAGCAACAGGCGAGTCTTGTAAGTACTGACGGTTTTATTGCTGAGGAACATTCCATCGGCGATTTCCTTGTTTGTCTTTCCTCGGGCCAACTGCTGCAGGACCATCATTTCCCGCCCGGACAACCGATCTACCATGTCGGCTTCACTGGCATTCCCAAGACTGGAGCGCACAGTATGCAGCGCCTGATTAGGAAAGTAGCTATAACCTGACAGTACGGCCTTTATTGCACTGAGCAACTCAGTAAGGTCCTGTTGTTTACAGACATATCCGGCGGCACCCGATTGCATACAACGCATGGAAAAATGCCCTGGAGCCTGGGACGTCAATATCAGCACTTTAAGAGGCATCGCCGCCGAGGTCAGGCGTGCGATAACTTCCAGCCCATCCAGTTTTGGTATTCCAATATCCAGGATGACAATATCCGGCATAAGTTCACGGGCAATTTGTAACGCATCCACGCCATTATCTGTTTCTGCAATGACTTCGTAGCCATGACGCTCCATTAGCATACGTACCGCAAGACGAATGACGGGGTGATCATCCACGATCAGCACTTTATTCATGGGCAAGTCCAATTTTCGCTGTTCGAATTTTTAGAGCCCGCACCATAGCCTAGTCGTTTCACCCATGGCATGCCGTCCCCCTCGACCACTCGCACCGAGAGACATCACCTACAAACAACACGGATTATTCCTACAAGAAATCATTGCACACGATGAGCCAGAGACTTTATTGGCCGAACACTGCTAAACGCTTCGACAGTTTCTTTGTAACAATTCACACCCAAAAAAACAGGGTTCAACGCCCTTGGCCCGACAGACCGCGACTATTAAGCTACCCTTAAAGGTAACGAGTATCTTGCAGAGTCTTACATAGCCCGATCCAAACTATTGGAAAAATCCTTACACACAGCAACACTTCACAAGCAAAACAAACCCACACAACTTAAAAACAAATAAACAGCCATACACAGCCCCAGAACAATGCAGTTACTATATCAATCTCAACCACACAACAGAAAGAAACTTAAAATAATAAAAACAAAAAAAACACTCATACATACACCAGCAAAACACGCTCTATAAACCAACAGAGAAAAAGATAATATCCAATGAGTAAAAAACATGATAAAACTCAAAAAAAGAATCACCAACCCCATGACAATAATTGCAATATTTGCAGCACTGTCCGAAACATCAGCCGCTGTATCACTACCCTTTCTTGACAACAAGGAGAGAGAGCTCTATGTCTGGTTTCTAATCAGCTTTCCCTTTTATTTGCTTTTTCTTTTCTTCGCCACACTTAACTTCAATTATCGGTCGCTTTACGCGCCCTCCGATTTCGAGAAGGGAAAGCATTTTATAAAAGTCCTGGACAACGCTGATCAGTCGGGAAACAGCACTTCCAGAGTATCGCCTGAACGCTCGGCCCAACACCATGTGCAGCTGCCCGCACCGCTAAAGGATCTGCACATCATTGATGCACGCTGGATAACCAAAAATATGGCGTTCAGCGCCCTGATGGAGAGTATCCAGCACGCTCCGGATAATCCTGCACAAGTGATCGTATTTCTCACATGCACCGATTCGGAGGTAGTGCTGAAGGACAGCGCCCCCAAACACTGGAAACAACTAAAGAAACGCAGCAACGCAACGTTCTGTATTTCTTACAATTTGAGCTCACATGACGTGACGATCATGGGCTAGGTTTTGACCCGTCGCACAGAGCAAGGCAGCCCTTGAAGTGAGATCAAAGGCAGGCAGCAGAAGGAACGGTTGGAAGAAACAAGCAGAAAGCGAAACGTAATATGCAGCAGCCCTTTTTCAGAACTGTGGCCTTGTCATCGACAAGGCCACAGCTCCATTACCGCATCAAAGGTCTCAGAACAGCTTGCGGCCTTTGTTCGCCGCGATACGCATGCGCAAGGCATTGAGCTTGATGAAGCCCGCCGCATCGGCCTGGTTGTAGGCGCCGCCATCTTCCTCGAAGGTCGCGATGTTGGCGTCGAACAACGACTCGTCGGACTTGCGTCCGGTGACGATCACGTTGCCCTTGTACAGTTTCAGGCGCACTACGCCGTTCACGTGGGCCTGGGAAGCATCGATCATCTGTTGCAGCATCAGACGCTCTGGGCTCCACCAGTAACCGGTGTAGATCAGGCTGGCGTATTTAGGCATCAGCTCGTCTTTGAGGTGAGCCACTTCGCGGTCCAGGGTGATCGATTCGATCGCACGGTGAGCGCGCAGCATGATGGTGCCGCCAGGCGTCTCGTAGCAGCCACGGGACTTCATGCCCACATAGCGGTTTTCGACGATGTCCAGACGGCCGATACCGTGTTCGCCACCGATACGGTTCAAGGTCGCCAGCACGGTGGCCGGGGTCATTTCGACGCCGTCCAGTGCAACGATGTCGCCGTTGCGGTAGGTCAGTTCCAGGTACTGCGGTTTGTCGGGAGCGTTCTCCGGGGAGACGGTCCAGCGCCACATGTCTTCTTCGTGCTCGGTCCAGGTGTCTTCCAGCACGCCGCCTTCATAGGAGATGTGCAGCAGGTTGGCATCCATCGAGTACGGGGATTTTTTCTTGCCGTGACGCTCGATCGGAATCGCGTGCTTCTCGGCGTAGTCCATCAGCTTCTCACGGGACAGCAGGTCCCATTCGCGCCATGGAGCGATCACTTTCACACCTGGCTTCAAGGCGTAGGCGCCCAGTTCGAAACGAACCTGGTCGTTGCCCTTGCCGGTCGCGCCGTGGGAAATGGCGTCAGCACCGGTTTCGTTGGCGATTTCGATCAGGCGTTTGGCGATCAACGGACGAGCGATGGAAGTACCCAGCAGGTACTCGCCTTCGTAAACGGTGTTGGCGCGGAACATCGGGAATACGAAATCACGCACGAATTCTTCGCGCAGATCGTCGATATAGATTTCTTTTACGCCCATGGCCTGTGCCTTGGCGCGGGCCGGTTCGACCTCTTCGCCCTGACCCAGGTCAGCGGTGAAGGTCACTACTTCACAGTTATATGTATCCTGCAGCCACTTGAGGATCACCGAAGTGTCCAGGCCGCCGGAATACGCCAGAACGACCTTGTTTACGTCCGCCATGCCATCACTCCACGGGGTTCTACGGAAAGCTGTCAAGTCTACCGCTCATGCAGGATAATTTACAGAGGCGCGACAGCTTATGACGACGAAGCGACAGATTATGTCGAGCGAGCGACGAATTCAGCAGGTTCAGGAGGTCGTCGCGCTGCTCGCGGCGGCGGTGGCTTGAGGCGCCGGTTTCTCGGTCGGTGCGACCCGTTCGAGGCGTACGGCAACCCGGCGATTCTTAGCCCGGTTGGCGGCATTGTTGTTGGGCGCCAGCGGATAGCGCTCACCGTGAAAACGCAGGGTGATCTGCGATTCCTGCACACCATTGGCCTTGAAGAAATCCATCACCGCCAGCGCCCGGCGTCGTGACAGTTCACGGTTGGTCAGGCGGTTGCCACTGTTGTCGGAATGGCCGTCGAGTTCAATGTGGTTGACCGTCGGATCGGCCTTCATGAACTCCAGCATGACCTGCAACTGGGCCTTGGCCCTGGCATCGAGATCGATACCCTCCCCCGGAAAGCCGACCTCGGATTGCTTCACTTGCTCGAAATTCTGTGGCAACAACTTGGCCACGCAGCCCTGATAGTCACCGTAGGCCTTGCTGAACTTGACCGGTAGCAGACGCACTTCAGACACCCGACCGTCGCCCGATGAGTGTCGAACGACCGGGCTGCGCCCCTCCATCAACCCGCTGATCAGGCGCCCGGCCTGCACTTGCGAGCTGTTGAACAGCACGTTGCCACTACCGATTCTCACCGACCCCAGGTTTATGTCGCCACGCCCCGGCTGCCATGGCGCGGCTGCCGCCAGCAATGTCGCAGAACCCCCACCAATCATTGAGTTGTAGGCCTTCAGACGAAATGTCGCCTGCTCTCCGGCGCGCCGCACAAACTCACCCGAACCGAAATCGGTGATCGGTTGAGTCAGGCGGCATTCGAATTTGTCACCTTCGACCGTCCACTCGATGCTCTCCAGGCGAGTCTGGAAAGTGAGCGCCATCGCGGGAAGGCTGGCAAACACACTGAGCAAGGCTAAATAACGCTGGCGCACGGGAGGCTCCACTGGCTTCTACGACAAAAAGACCGACACACATATTCACGGCCTGCCTGTTGGGTATCGGAAGCTTGTCGTAAAACTTGATAGCGAGTGCCTGGAAGAGTCTTTTCCGGTAGCATTCCCCTGAGTTTGACCCGCCTGGAATTCCCTCATGTCCGACCGCCTGACCCTGCTGCGTCCCGACGACTGGCACATTCATCTTCGCGATGGTGCCGTGTTGACCAATACCGTCGCGGATGTCGCGCGCACCTTTGGTCGCGCCATCATCATGCCCAACCTGGTACCTCCGGTGCGCAACGCTGTTGAAGCCGATGGCTATCGCCAGCGGATTCTCGCCGCACGTCCGGCCGGCAGCCGTTTCGAACCGCTGATGGTTCTGTACCTGACCGACCGCACCCAGCCCGAAGAAATTCGTGAGGCCAAGGCCAGCGGTTTCATTCACGCCGCCAAGCTGTACCCGGCCGGCGCGACCACCAACTCGGACTCTGGCGTCACCAGCATCGACAAGATTTTCCCTGCTCTGGAGGCCATGGCCGAAGTCGGGATGCCCTTGCTGGTTCACGGTGAAGTCACCCGTGGCGATGTCGACGTTTTCGATCGGGAAAAAATCTTCATCGATGAGCACATGCGTCGCGTGGTCGAGCGTTTCCCGACGCTCAAAGTGGTGTTCGAACACATCACTACCGCCGATGCCGTGCAGTTCGTCAACGCGGCTTCGGCCAACGTTGGCGCCACCATCACCGCGCATCACCTGCTGTACAACCGCAACCACATGCTGGTGGGCGGGATTCGGCCGCACTTCTACTGCCTGCCGATCCTCAAGCGCAATACCCACCAGGAAGCCCTGCTCGACGCCGCCACCAGCGGCAGCGACAAGTTCTTCCTCGGCACCGACTCGGCTCCCCATGCCCAGCACGCCAAAGAAGCGGCTTGCGGTTGTGCCGGTTGCTACACCGCTTATGCCGCGATCGAGATGTATGCCGAAGCCTTCGAACAGCGTAATGCGCAGGACAAGCTCGAAGCCTTCGCCAGCCTCAATGGCCCGCGTTTCTACGGTCTGCCGGCGAACACCGATCGCATCACCCTGGTCCGCGAAGAGTGGACCGCTCCAACCAGCCTGCCATTTGGCGAGCTGACCGTTATCCCGCTGCGCGCCGGTGAAAAACTGCGCTGGCGCCTGCTGGAGGAACACGCGTGAGTGAAGACCATTTCGACGACGAACAGGACGGTCAAGGCGGTGGAGGTGGTCCTCGTCATCCAATGGCTGCCAGATTCCGTGGTTACCTGCCGGTTGTCGTCGACGTAGAAACCGGTGGCTTCAACTCGGCCACCGACGCCCTGCTGGAAATTGCTGCAACCACCATCGCCATGGATGAAAAAGGGTTTGTGTACCCCGATCACACCTACTTCTTCCGGGTCGAGCCATTCGAAGGCGCCAACATCGAAGCAGCAGCCCTGGAGTTCACCGGGATCAAGCTCGATCACCCGTTGCGCATGGCAGTGAGTGAAGAAGCGGCGCTGACCGATATCTTCCGTGGCATTCGCAAGGCCCTGAAGGCCAACGGTTGCAAACGGGCGATTCTGGTCGGCCACAACAGCAGCTTCGACCTGGGTTTCCTCAACGCGGCAGTCGCGCGCCTGGACATGAAACGTAACCCGTTTCATCCGTTCTCCAGCTTCGACACCGCGACCCTTGCCGGTCTGGCCTATGGCCAAACCGTACTGGCCAAGGCCTGTCAGGCAGCGGACATCGACTTCGACGGTCGCGAGGCTCATTCGGCTCGCTACGACACCGAGAAGACCGCTGAGCTGTTCTGCGGCATCGTCAATCGCTGGAAACAGATGGGCGGCTGGGAAGACTACAACGACTGATGCTGGTCGCCGGCTTATCCCGCCCATAAAAAAACCGGCCTCAGTGAGGCCGGTTTTTTATTGCCGGACGCCTGGCTTACAGCGCAGCAGCGTGCTCGGTCAGGTAAGCCGCAACGCCTTCTGGCGAAGCGTTCATGCCTTTGTCGCCTTTTTTCCAGTTGGCAGGGCAAACTTCGCCGTGCTCTTCGTGGAATTGCAGAGCGTCAACCAGACGGATCAGCTCTTCCATGTTACGGCCCAGCGGCAGGTCGTTGATGATCTGCGAGCGGACAACGCCTTTGTCGTCGATCAGGAACGCACCACGGAAAGCCACGCCGTCAGCGGACTGAACGTCGTAAGCCTTCATGATTTCCTGCTTGATGTCAGCAGCCATGGTGTAACGAACCTGGCCGATACCGCCATTGTTCACCGGGGTGTTGCGCCACGCGTTGTGGGTGAAGTGCGAGTCGATCGAAACGGCGACCACTTCAACGTTGCGTGCCTTGAAGTCAGCCATGCGGTTGTCCAGAGCGATCAGCTCGGACGGGCAAACGAAGGTGAAGTCCAGTGGGTAGAAGAACACCAGGCCGTATTTGCCTTTGATGGCCGAGGACAGGGTGAAGCTGTCTACGATTTCGCCATTGCCGAGTACGGCCGGTACGGTGAAGTCAGGGGCTTGTTTGCCTACGAGTACGCTCATTGGATATCTCCTGGTGTAATAACGTTGAAGAACAGGGCTCATGCCAGCCTGTCACCCTCAGGCGACAGCCCTGTGACACGAACCTCCTTCGCAAAAGGCCGACCATCATACACCGCGTTTTTCGCCTGTCCTTAGCGGTTTTTTTCTGACGGGCAAAATGGCCGTTGCCAGATTTTTTCACACGACGTGAGAGGAAACCGTTCGTCAGTCACTGGCCCTTATGACGAAAAGCCTTCAGAAACCACTTTGACAATCATTCTCGTTAACATTAAGATCCATCGCAATTGAGTCACAACCAGCGACGGTTCTCACTTATGTATGTCTGCCTCTGCACTGGCGTCACCGACGGTCAAATCCGCGATGCAATCTATGAAGGTTGCTGCAGCTACAAAGAAGTCCGTCAAGCTACCGGCGTAGCCAGCCAATGCGGTAAATGCGCTTGCCTGGCCAAGGAAGTAGTGCGTGAAACACTGGGCAAACTGCAAACGGCCCAGGCGGCGATCCCCTACCCTGTAGAATTTACAGCCGCGTAACTACCGAATTTCGAAGAACCGGACTTGATGTCCGGTTTTTTTATGTCTGAAAATCAATCGCTTAGGGCCTAGACGCGGAACACAAACATTCTTATTCCGATTAATTTTCATTTAAGTTTCAATAACTTAGGTTTGACACTGTTAATTACGCGGCTCAAACTCTGCCTTATATACAGCTAATACAGGGCAGGACTCCCACCATGAAAGGCGACGTTACAGTCATCCAGCATCTCAACAAAATCCTTGCCAATGAACTGGTCGCGATCAATCAGTACTTCCTGCATGCGCGCATGTATGAAGATTGGGGCCTGAACAAGCTCGGCAAGCACGAGTACCACGAATCCATCGATGAGATGAAGCACGCTGACAAGCTGATCAAGCGCATCCTGTTTCTTGAAGGCCTGCCGAACGTCCAGGACCTGGGCAAGCTGCACATCGGCGAACACACCAAGGAAATGCTTGAGTGTGACTTGAAGATTGAGCGCGACGGCCATGCCGACCTGAAAGTCGCTATCGCTCATTGCGAAACTGTCGGCGACTTCGGCAGCCGTGAACTGCTCGAAGACATTCTTGAATCCGAAGAAGAACATATCGACTGGCTGGAAACCCAACTGGGCCTGATCGATAAAGTCGGTCTTGAGAACTATCTGCAATCGCAGATGGGCGAAGAGTAAGCTCTACGCCGCTAACCCCGACGCAATAAAAAGCCCCGCTCTCTTTATAGAGGCGGGGCTTTTTACATGCTGAAGATCAAAAGATCGCAGCCTGCGGCAGCTCCTGCGGGAACCGAATCAGGCTTCGGTCTTGGCAGCGGCGGCTTTGGCGGCGGCGTCTTTGATCAGTGCCTGCAACGAACCGTCGGCAGACATTTCAGTCATGATGTCGCTACCACCAACCAGCTCACCGGCAACCCACAGTTGTGGGAAGGTTGGCCAGTTGGCGTACTTTGGCAGGTTGGCGCGGATTTCCGGGTTCTGCAGGATATCCACATAGGCAAACTTTTCACCACAGGCCATGACGGCTTGGGCGGCTTTCGCGGAGAACCCACACTGCGGGGCATTCGGCGAGCCTTTCATGTAAAGCAGAATGGTGTTGTTGGCAATCTGCTCTTTAATCGTTTCGATGATATCCATGGAGCACCTCGGCTGAACTTTCCGACTCAGTGGTCGGCACGGTGGCGCATTGTAACGGAAACCCGAGCGCCATGCTCGGCCTCCCCGACAGACATGTTCACGCCGCCGCCACGGTCACCGGCACGCCGTTCAATGCCGCATTGCCCGACAACTCATCGAGCTGACATTCGTCAGTCAGGTCATTGGCGCTGGAACCTGGCTGGCCACTGGCAATCGTCATCTGCACGCCCGGTCGCGCATGGCCCCAACCGTGGGGCAGGCTGACCACTCCTTTCATCATATCGAGGCTGGCGACCACTTCAACCTCGATCACGCCGACCCGCGAACTGACGCGCACCCGCTGCCCATCGCTGAGCCCGCGGCTGGCCAGGTCGTCCGGGTGCATCAGCAGTTGATGGCGCGGCTTGCCCTTCACCAGGCGGTGATAGTTGTGCATCCACGAGTTGTTGCTGCGCACATGGCGGCGACCGATCATCAGCAACTCATCGGCGGCTGGTGCTTGCAACGCCGCAAAGCGCGCCAGATCGGCGAGGATCTCCACAGGCGCCGCCTGGACGCGCTGATTGGCCGTCTTCAGACGAGGCGTCAAATTGGGCTTGAGCGCGCCGAGATCGACACCGTGAGGGTGATCGAACAAGGTTGCCAGCGACAGTTTGTGCTCTGAAGCATCGCCATACAGGCCCATCCGCAGCCCTCGGTCGATCATCTGCGCCGGCGCAATGGTCGGTTTCAGCTCCTTGCCGGTCTTCACCGCAAAGGCCTTGGCCAGCCCCACGAAGATCTCCCAGTCATGCAGCGCGCCTTGCGGTTTGGCGAGAATCGCCCGGTTGAAACGGGTGACGTTGCGCACCGCGAACATATTGAACGTGGTGTCGTAATGATCGTTTTCCAGCGCCGAAGTCGACGGCAGGATCAGGTCGGCATAACGCGTGGTTTCATTGATGTACAGGTCGACGCTGACCATGAACTCCAGTCCGTCCAGCGCCTGCTCCAGCTGTCGGCCATTGGGCGTGGACAGCACCGGATTACCCGCCACGGTAATCAGCGCACGGACCTGCCCTTCCCCTTCGGTGAGCATCTCCTCGGCCAGCGCCGACACCGGCAACTCGCCGCCGTATTCAGGACGCCCGGACACGCGGCTTTGCCACAGATTGAAATGGCCGCCCGACGTGGACGCCACCAGGTCCACCGCCGGTTCGGTGCACAACGCACCGCCGACACGATCAAGGTTGCCGGTCACCAGATTGATCAATTGCACCAGCCAATGGCACAAGGTGCCGAAGGCCTGGGTCGAGACGCCCATGCGGCCATAGCAGACCGCCGTCGGGGCTGCCGCGAAGTCCCGCGCCAGTTGACGGATCTGTTCGGCGGGTACTGCGCACAGCGGGCTCATGGCCTCGGCAGTGAAACCTGCGATCGCCTTACGCACTTCATCCAGACCATCGACCGGCAAATGACTGTCGCGGGTCAGGCCTTCAGCGAATAACGTGTTGAGCAACCCGAACAGCAGCGCCGCATCGCCACCAGGGCGCACGAACAGATGCTGGTCGGCAATCGCCGCCGTTTCGCTGCGGCGCGGATCCACCACTACCACTTTGCCACCCCGGGCCTGGATCGCCTTGAGGCGCTTCTCCACATCCGGCACGGTCATGATGCTGCCGTTGGAGGCCAGCGGATTACCGCCCAGGATCAACATGAAATCGGTGTGATCGATGTCCGGGATCGGCAACAGCAAGCCGTGGCCGTACATCAAATGACTGGTCAGGTGATGGGGCAACTGATCGACCGACGTCGCGGAAAACCGGTTACGGGTTTTCAACAGACCGAGGAAGTAATTGCTGTGGGTCATCAACCCGTAGTTGTGCACGCTGGGGTTGCCCTGATAGACCGCCACCGCGTTCTGCCCATGACGCTCCTGAATCGCCGCCAGGCGTTCGGCTACAAGACCGAACGCATCTTCCCACTCGATAGGCTGCCACTCGCTACCCACTCGCTGCATCGGCTGACGCAGGCGATCCGGGTCGTTCTGAATGTCTTGCAGAGCCACCGCCTTGGGGCAGATATGCCCACGGCTGAAGCTGTCCTGAGGGTCGCCCTTGATCGAGGTGATCTGCACGCCGCTGCCTTCGACCTCGGTGGTTTCGATGGTCAGGCCGCAGATGGCTTCACACAGGTGGCACGCACGGTGATGGAGAGTCTTGGTCATGGCCAGTCTCTGTTTTGTTCTGGGCGGGCAATGTCGGCCGCGGGAACAAAACTATGGCGCGTGACTTGCCACCGCGCCAGCGACGTTCGTCTTGTGAATCGACGACCATCAGGCCGGCCGATGGTAGCAAGGGGATCAGTTCGGCGGCTGACTCGGCGGCGCCTGCAGCTGGATTTCCTCGATGGTTTCGATCTGCTCGTGGGCGACATGCACGCCGGTGAGCTCGCCGATCAGCCGCCAATGCTCGTCGAGCCCGGCACTGATGGTGGCCATGCGGTCGATCATGCGACGGCCAGCCGCCTTGGTAACTTCGTCTTCACTGCGTAACAACTCGAAAGACATCGAGGTCATGGAAGCAGTGAGGTGGGTCAGAGAGCGAGCCGTGAGGCCGAGTAGCTCCATCAATAACTGTTCTTTCGATTCCATTCCTGAGGCTTCCTGCGTCGCTCGTGCTTTAGTTATAACCCAGCACTTTGCATTAGCAAATGTTTCAGAGCAGACACATTGCCCGCCAAAGGCTCGAATGACAGGTCAAAAACCGACTGCCAATATGTCGCCCGCGCCCTGTCTGATTGCCAAGCCCGGCGAGCCCAGTGTACAAATGCTCAGCTGCTGTCAGGAAACAGGCTTCAAAAGCGCTACCTCAGTCACCCCGTAGCCTCTCTGAAATCCTCTAAACACCGTAGCCTATTGGAAAAACGCGACATTTAATGTCAATATCGCGCCTTCCCCTATTTCGTCGCCCCGTGCGGCTTACGCCGCAGGTCTCGCCCGTTTTTCAGTTAAACAAGGCTTTGAGTATCTGCGGTCTGTTGCAAAAAGGTAGTCAATGATGAGCGCAAGGCACTTTCTCTCCCTGATGGATTGCACGCCCGAAGAGCTGGTCAGCGTGATCCGTCGAGGCGTTGAGCTCAAGGACCTGCGTAACCGCGGCGTACTGTTCGAGCCTTTGAAAAACCGCGTCCTGGGGATGATTTTCGAGAAGTCCTCGACCCGTACCCGTATTTCGTTCGAAGCCGGCATGATTCAGCTCGGTGGCCAGGCGATCTTCCTGTCGCCGCGCGACACTCAGCTGGGCCGTGGCGAACCGATCGGCGACGCCGCCATTGTCATGTCGAGCATGCTCGATGCAGTGATGATCCGTACGTTTTCGCACAGCACCCTGACCGAATTCGCCGCCAATTCGCGAGTCCCGCTGATCAACGGCCTGTCCGATGATCTGCACCCGTGCCAGTTGCTGGCCGACATGCAAACCTTCCTCGAACACCGCGGTTCGATCCAAGGCAAGACCGTGGCCTGGATCGGCGACGGCAACAACATGTGCAACAGCTATATAGAAGCGGCGATCCAGTTCGACTTCCAGCTGCGCATCGCCTGCCCGGAGGGTTACGAACCCAACCCTGAATTCGTGGCCAAGGCCGGCGATCGGGTAAGCATCGTCCGCGATCCTCAGGAAGCCGTGCGCGGCGCGCATCTGGTGAGCACCGACGTCTGGACCTCCATGGGCCAGGAAGAGGAAACCGCCAAGCGCCTGAAGCTGTTCGCACCGTTCCAGGTCAACCGTGCCCTGCTCGACCTGGCCGCACCGGACGTGCTGTTCATGCATTGCCTGCCGGCCCACCGTGGCGAGGAAATCAGCCTCGACCTGCTCGACGACCCGCGCTCGGTGGCCTGGGATCAAGCCGAAAACCGTCTGCATGCACAAAAGGCCCTGCTCGAGTTTCTCGTCCCACCTTCGTACCATCACGCATGAGCCAGCCATTACTGCTGAACCTGCGCAATCTGGCCTGTGGTTATCAAAACCAGCGGGTTGTGCAGAACCTCAACCTGCATTTGAATGCCGGCGATATCGGTTGCCTGCTGGGCTCTTCGGGCTGCGGCAAAACCACCACTCTGCGGGCCATTGCCGGTTTCGAACCGGTGCACGAGGGTGAGATCCAGTTGGCGGGCGAGACCATCTCCAGCGCCGGTTTCACCCTCGCCCCGGAAAAACGCCGGATCGGCATGGTGTTCCAGGATTACGCGCTGTTTCCGCATTTGAGCGTGGCCGAGAACATCGCCTTCGGGATCCGCAAGCACCCGCAAAAGGATCGTGTCACCGAAGAATTGCTCGAACTGGTCAACCTGAAAAACCTCGGCAAGCGCTTTCCCCATGAGCTGTCCGGTGGCCAGCAGCAGCGGGTCGCACTGGCCCGCGCCCTGGCGCCGGAACCGCAACTGCTATTGCTCGACGAGCCCTTCTCCAACCTAGACGGCGAATTGCGACGCAAGCTCAGCCATGAAGTACGCGACATCCTCAAGGCTCGCGGCACCAGTGCGATTCTGGTGACCCACGACCAGGAAGAAGCCTTCGCGGTCAGCGACCATGTCGGCGTTTTCAAGGAAGGTCGCCTGGAACAATGGGATACCCCCTACAACCTCTATCACGAACCGCTGACACCGTATGTGGCCAGCTTCATTGGTCAGGGTTACTTCATTCGCGG
Source organism: Pseudomonas sp. Pseusp18 (assembly GCF_059506005.1). Lineage (NCBI taxonomy): Bacteria > Pseudomonadati > Pseudomonadota > Gammaproteobacteria > Pseudomonadales > Pseudomonadaceae > Pseudomonas > Pseudomonas sp. Pseusp18. The sequence continues at coordinate 1,155,029 of NZ_CP169240.1, read as the reverse complement.
TCAGTTGAGCAGCCCGGAGTCGGTGCAGACCGAGCTGGGTGAATTGCGCGGCAACCGTGCCTACACCTGGCCGATCGGTGGCGCCGTGGACGTATTGCTGCGTCCGGACGACATCGTCTATGCACCGTCCAGCCCACTGAGGGCGCGGATTGTCGGCAAGAGCTTCCAGGGTGCCTCAACGCTGTATCGCTTGCAGTTGCCTACGGGCGCACAGCTGGAGTCGATTTTCCCGAGCCATGCCGATCATCTGGTCGGTGCTGAAGTCGGCATTCGGGTAGCGGCGGAACATCTGGTGCTGTTCCAGGCCTCCGGCAGCACAGCGGCGCAGATTCCGATGATCGAGTCCGGTGTTCGGCGCTACAGCGCCGCCAGCTGAACAATACGGACATAGGTGGGAGCTCGCTCCCACCTATTGGATTTTCGTTTAACCCAGTATTAGCGTTCCGCTCGCGACCAGCGTCGCATTCCCGCCAATACTCACCCGATCCCCTTCCAGCTGACAAAACAACTCCCCTCCCCGCGCCGAGCACTGATAAGCCGTCAGACTCGACTTGCTCAAGCGTTTCGACCAGTACGGAATCAGGCTGCAATGGGTTGAACCGGTCACCGGGTCTTCGTTGATGCCGATCGCCGGGGCAAAGTAGCGCGACACAAAGTCATGCTTGTTGCCTTTGGCTGTGACGATGGCGCCCGGCCACGGCAGTTTCGCCAGGGCGATCATGTCCGGCTGACAATCGAGCACCGCCTGCTCGGACTCCAGCACCACGAACAATTCCTTCGAGCCCAGCACATCGACCGCCTCGACGCCCAAGGCGCGCTCGACATCCCGGGTCACGCCCACTTCCGACGGCACGACTGCCGGGAAATCCAGCCACAAGCGCCCACCCTCTCGGGTGACACTCAACGGGCCGGACTTGCAGATGAAGTCCAGTCGCTCGACCGGTTCTTTATAGAGTTCAAACAGTACGTAGGCGCTGGCCAGGGTCGCATGACCGCACAACGGGACTTCAGTGATCGGGGTAAACCAGCGGATGCGCCAGACAGAACCCTCACGCACCAGGAACGCGGTTTCGGCGAGGTTATGTTCGGCGGCGATTTTTTGCATCAACTCATCGTCAAGCCAGGCATCGAGCCGGTACACCATCGCCGGGTTGCCACTGAACGGCCGATCACTGAACGCATCGATCTGATGAAACTCAAGCTGCATGGCACTTCTCCCTTTCTTCAGGTCGCCGAGCATGAAGTCTGGCATAGCCCTTCACCAGTGACAGAACGAACCAATTTCCACCATACAGCGCCGGGTTGTAAGCCCGAGACCTTTTGCTCAGGCACGACCGATATCGGCGAACTTCGCCTGGGTGTGTTCGGCCAACACGGCAGGCGCCAGTTCGACTTCCAGACCGCGCCGCCCGGCGCTGACGAAGATGCTGGAAAACGGCTGGGCCGAATGATCGATAAACGTGCGCAGGCGCTTCTTCTGCCCGAGCGGGCTGATACCGCCCAACAGATACCCCGTCGAACGCTGCGCGGCGGCAGGATCGGCCATTTCAACTTTTTTCACGCCTGCAGCCTGCGCCAGCGCTTTTAAGTCCAGACTTCCGACGACCGGCACCACCGCTACCAATAACTCCCCCTTCTCGCTGGCCGCCAGCAACGTCTTGAACACCTGCGCGGGATCCAGGCCCAGTTTTTCCGCGGCCTCCAGACCATAGGACGCTGCCTTCGGATCATGTTCGTAACTGTGCACGCGATGTTCGGCACGAACTTTTTTCAACAAATCCAATGCGGGGGTCATGACAGCTCCAGACTTGGCGGCAGAAGAAAAATACTGCGCAGGATTCTAGGTCATTGATCGATAAAAGGCTCTATTGCGCTGCTATTTCCAAGGATTGGCCGGGCTTTCGGTCGTTCGTCCACACGCCTCTCGCCAGATGAACGATGCGATCATTCACAGGACTAATAGTTTAAATATGACTGATGGTTCACTTTCGACCTTTGACAGCAGTGCTTCTTGTCTATATTTTTTCGAATGCGAACACAGCACGAACGTCTCACCGCAGCACCCGGCAGTAAGCCGAGCACAGGATGGGGATCCTGCCTCGGTGAAAATCGCGCTTTGACCTCGATGGAAAAGCGCCAGACAACAACAAAAACGAGGTTTTCAATGACAACTGCTTTACAACAACCGTCGCTCTCGAGCCAATGCATGGCCGAGTTTCTGGGCACTGCACTGCTGATCTTTTTCGGTACCGGCTGCGTCGCCGCGCTCAAGGTCGCGGGTGCCAGCTTCGGACTGTGGGAAATCAGCATCATCTGGGGGGTTGGCGTCAGTATGGCGATCTACCTCACCGCCGGCGTTTCCGGTGCGCACCTCAACCCTGCCGTGAGTATCGCGCTGAGCATTTTCGCTGACTTCGAAAAGCGCAAACTGCCTTTTTATATTTTCTCCCAGGTTGCCGGCGCCTTCTGCGGGGCATTGTTGGTTTACACGCTGTACAGCAACCTGTTCTTCGATTTCGAACAAACTCACCAAATGGTTCGTGGTACCGAGGCCAGCCTTGAATTGGCCTCAGTGTTCTCCACCTTCCCGAACCCTGCCCTGTCCACGGGCCAGGCCTTTCTGGTTGAAGTGATCATCACCGCCATTCTGATGGGCGTGATCATGTCGCTTACCGACGACAACAATGGCCTGCCCAAAGGACCGCTGGCGCCGTTGTTGATCGGCCTGCTGATTGCCGTGATCGGCAGCTCGATGGGGCCGCTGACCGGTTTCGCGATGAACCCGGCCCGCGACTTCGGTCCTAAACTGATGACTTTCTTCGCAGGCTGGGGTGAAATTTCCTTCACTGGCGGACGCGATATCCCGTACTTCCTGATTCCGGTTTTCGCACCGATTGTTGGTGCCTGTCTCGGTGCTGCAGCTTATCGCGGGCTGATTGCCCGTCATCTGCCCAGCGCCATACCTGCTACAAAGGACGCAGCACTGGCCATTGACGGCAAACCAAGAACGTCTTGAAACCGTTGGCGCGTGATCCTGCCCATTTTGATCCCGCGCCTGACTTCACTTCCTTATTTCGTCCAAGGCAATCGACATGACCGACATTCAGAATAAGAACTACATCATTGCCCTCGATCAGGGTACGACCAGCTCCCGCGCGATCATTTTCGATCGCGACGCGAACGTGGTTTGCACCGCCCAGCGTGAATTCGCACAGCATTACCCGCAAGCCGGTTGGGTCGAACACGACCCGATGGAAATCTTCGCCACCCAGAGCGCCGTGATGGTCGAGGCCCTGGCTCAAGCCGGCCTGCATCACGACCAGGTCGCGGCCATCGGCATCACCAACCAGCGCGAAACCACCGTGGTCTGGGACAAGACCACTGGCCGCCCTATCTACAACGCGATCGTCTGGCAGTGCCGCCGCAGCACCGAAATCTGCCAGCAGCTCAAGCGCGATGGCCACGAGCAATACATCAGCGACACCACGGGCCTGGTTACCGACCCGTACTTCTCCGGCACCAAGCTCAAGTGGATCCTCGACAATGTCGAAGGCAGCCGTGAGCGGGCGCGCAAGGGTGAACTGCTGTTCGGCACCGTCGACAGCTGGCTGATCTGGAAATTTACCGGCGGCAAGGTGCACGTCACCGACTACACCAACGCCTCGCGCACCATGCTCTTCAACATCCACACGCTGGAGTGGGACGCGAAGATGCTGGACGTCCTCGACATCCCGCGCGAGATGCTGCCGGAAGTTAAGTCCTCGTCCGAAATCTACGGCCACACCAAAAGCGGCATCGCCATTGGCGGTATCGCCGGCGACCAACAGGCCGCCCTGTTCGGCCAAATGTGCGTCGAGCCAGGCCAGGCGAAAAACACCTACGGCACCGGTTGCTTCCTGTTGATGAACACCGGCGACAAAGCGGTGAAGTCCAAGCACGGCATGCTGACCACCATCGCGTGCGGTCCGCGTGGCGAAGTGGCCTATGCGCTGGAAGGCGCGGTGTTCAACGGTGGCTCCACCGTGCAGTGGCTGCGTGATGAACTGAAGATCATCAACGACGCCCACGACACCGAATACTTCGCCAACAAGGTCAAGGACAGCAACGGCGTGTACCTGGTGCCGGCCTTCACCGGCCTGGGCGCTCCGTACTGGGATCCGTATGCCCGTGGCGCGCTGTTCGGCCTGACCCGTGGCGTACGCGTGGATCACATCATTCGTGCAGCGCTTGAGTCGATTGCTTACCAGACCCGTGACGTTCTGGACGCCATGCAGCAGGATTCCGGCGAACGCCTGAAAGCCCTGCGCGTGGACGGCGGCGCAGTGGCGAACAACTTCCTGATGCAGTTCCAGGCCGACATCCTCGGCACTCAGGTCGAGCGTCCGAAAATGCGCGAAACCACCGCGTTGGGCGCCGCTTACCTGGCGGGTTTGGCCTGCGGCTTCTGGGGCAGCCTGGAGGAGTTGCGCGGCAAGGCGGTGATCGAGCGCGAGTTCGAACCGGCGCTGGACGAAACCGCGAAGGAAAAACTCTACGCTGGCTGGAAAAAAGCCGTCAGCCGCACTCGCGACTGGGAACCGCACGAAGGAGCTGAATAAGCCAGGGACCGGACTCGTATCCGGTTGTAACTGGTCGGGAGCGGATTCCTGCGGCATCATGGGCAAATTTTGCACGGCAGCCCAAAGGAAGCCCCATGAATCTGCCTCCCCGTCAGCAGCAAATCCTCGAACTGGTCCGCGAACGCGGCTATGTCAGCATCGAGGAAATGGCCCAGCTGTTCGTCGTTACACCGCAAACCATCCGCCGCGATATCAATCAACTGGCGGAAGTGAATCTGTTGCGTCGCTATCACGGCGGCGCAGCCTACGACTCCAGCGTCGAAAACACCGCCTACGCCATGCGCGCCGATCAGATGCGCGATGAAAAGCAGCGTATCGGCGAAGCCATTGCGGCGCAGATTCCCGATCACGCCTCACTGTTCATCAATATCGGCACCACCACCGAATCCATTGCTCGGGCGCTGCTCAACCACAGCCACCTGAAAATCATCACCAATAACCTGCATGTGGCCTCGATGCTCAGCGCCAAGGACGACTTCGACGTGCTGCTGACCGGTGGCAACGTACGGCGTGACGGTGGCGTGGTCGGTCAGGCCAGCGTCGACTTCATTAACCAGTTCAAGGTCGACTTCGCCCTGGTCGGCATCAGTGGTATCGATGAAGACGGCAGCTTGCTGGATTTCGACTATCAGGAAGTGCGGGTGTCCCAGGCGATCATCGCCAACGCCCGACAGGTGATTCTCGCGGCGGATTCCAGCAAATTCGGACGCAACGCCATGATTCGCCTGGGGCCGATCAGCCTGATCGATTGCCTGGTCACCGACCAGCCGCCTTCGCCGGCCCTGGCGCAGTTGTTGAGCCAGCACAAGATCCGGCTGGAGGTCGTGTAAGCACATCCCCCCTGTGGCGAGGGGGCTTGCCCCCGTTCGGCTGCACAGCAGACGCCAATCAGACAACATGTTCTTCCTGAGATACCGCGGTAGCCGGTTTTAGGGCCGCTTCGCAGCCCAGCGGGAGCAAGCTCCCTCGCCACAAAAAGCACTCTCCACCATCATTCAATGTTCGAAAATTTTCCTTTAACCGCCCTTCGATCAGTATTTTCAATCGAAGCTGGCTGGTCGTGGACGTCTTTATGGGCTAGTATTTTCGCAAATGAACATTAATGTTCGAATTCAAATATAGAAATCCAAAAAAACCGAGGCCAGCCGATGCCCACTTCTACCTTGCCTACGCCCCCTCTCGCCGAGGTCTACGATATCGCCGTCATTGGTGGTGGGATCAATGGCGTGGGGATCGCAGCGGATGCCGCCGGTCGCGGCCTTTCGGTGTTCCTTTGCGAAAAGGATGATCTGGCCAGCCACACCTCGTCGGCCAGCAGCAAGCTGATCCACGGTGGCCTGCGCTACCTGGAGCATTATGAATTCCGCCTGGTGCGCGAAGCCCTGGCCGAGCGCGAAGTGCTGCTGGCCAAGGCACCGCACATCGTCAAACAGATGCGCTTCGTGCTGCCGCACCGCCCGCACTTGCGTCCGGCCTGGATGATCCGCGCCGGCCTGTTCCTTTATGACCACCTCGGCAAACGGGAAAAACTCGAAGGCTCGAAAAGCCTGAAGTTCGGCCCGGACAGCCCGCTGAAAAGCGAAATCACCAAAGGCTTCGAATACTCCGATTGCTGGGTCGATGACGCACGCCTCGTGGTGCTGAATGCCATGGCTGCCCGCGAGAAAGGTGCCCACGTTCATACACAAACCCGTTGCGTCAGTGCCCGTCGCGCCAAGGGCCTGTGGCACATGAACCTGGAACGCGCCGATGGCAGCCTGTTTTCGATCCGCGCCAAGGCACTGGTGAATGCTGCTGGCCCATGGGTCGCCCAGTTCATTCGTGACGACCTGAAGATGGAATCGCCGTACGGCATCCGTCTGATCCAGGGCAGCCACCTGATCGTGCCGAAATTGTACGAAGGCGAACACGCGCACATTCTGCAAAACGAAGATCAGCGCATCGTCTTCACCATTCCGTACCTGAACCACTTCACCCTGATCGGCACCACCGACCGCGAGTACACCGGCGACCCGGCAAAAGTGGCGATCACTGAAGGCGAAACCGATTACCTGCTGAAAGTGGTCAATGCCCACTTCAAGAAACAACTCAGCCGCGCGGACATCCTGCACAGCTACTCCGGCGTTCGTCCGCTGTGCAACGACGAATCCGACAACCCGTCGGCTGTCACCCGCGACTACACCCTGGCGTTGTCGGGTTCTGGTGAAGACGCGCCGTTGCTGTCGGTGTTCGGCGGCAAGCTGACGACCTACCGCAAACTGGCCGAGTCGGCGCTGGCGCAACTGGCCCCGTACTTCACGCACATCAAGCCAAGCTGGACCGCCACCGCGCCCCTGCCCGGTGGCGAAGACATGACGACTCCGCAGGCGTTGAGTTCGCGGATCCGCGACAAGTTCGACTGGATCCCCACCGAAATCGCCCGTCGCTGGTCCACCACTTATGGCAACCGCACCTGGCGCATGCTCGAAGGCGTGGAAAACCTCGGTGACCTGGGTGAACACATCGGCGGCGGCCTCTACACCCGCGAAGTCGACTACCTGTGCAGCGAAGAATGGGCGACCACCGCCGATGACATCCTGTGGCGCCGCAGCAAGCTTGGGCTGTTCACCACTGCGGCGGAACAGCAGAAGCTCAAGGATTACCTGAACAAGCTCGAACAGAACCGCAGCAAGATCGAAGCGGCCTGATCGGATATCCGGTTAAACCAAAGCCCCTGAATCTCACGATTCAGGGGCTTTTTCATACCCCGTGATCCATTCGGTTTTCCGAACGCGACTTGTCGGTCGGTTCGGTAAACCGGATCGCCCGACAACAATTTCTATGCCATAAATATTTAATACCCTTAAAAATCAACAACTTGTTCCATATCGCCCGGTCTGGCACGAGTCATGCTCTACACTCTCGGACGAATGTTTGTTGTGCTACTCCTTCAAGAGCCGTCAGGCATTCGAAGCACCAAAAAGGGCCGATGAACTGGCTCCATATAAAAACAATGTCGAGGAAAATTTGATGCGCATCGTTCCCCATCTCCTGGGCGCAGCCATTGCTGCCGCTCTGATTAGCACTCCAGTTTTCGCCGCCGAACTCACCGGCACACTGAAGAAGATCAAAGAGTCCGGCACCATCACCCTCGGGCATCGTGACGCTTCCATTCCGTTTTCCTATATCGCGGACGCTTCCGGCAAACCGGTTGGCTACTCCCACGATATCCAGCTGAAAATCGTCGAAGCCATCAAGAAAGACCTGGACATGCCCAACCTCCAGGTCAAATACAACCTGGTGACCTCGCAAACCCGTATCCCGCTGGTGCAGAACGGCACCGTGGACGTCGAGTGCGGTTCCACCACCAACAACGTCGAGCGTCAGCAACAAGTTGACTTCTCCGTCGGCATCTTCGAAATCGGCACCAAGCTGCTGACCAAGAAAGACTCGCCTTACAAAGACTTCGCCGATCTGAAAGGCAAGAACGTCGTGACCACCGCCGGCACCACGTCCGAGCGCATCCTCAAGTCGATGAACGCCGACAAGCAGATGGGCATGAACGTGATCTCCGCCAAAGACCATGGCGAATCCTTCCAGATGCTGGAAACCGGCCGTGCCGTGGCCTTCATGATGGACGACGCCTTGCTGGCCGGTGAAATGGCCAAGGCCAAGAAGCCGGATGACTGGGCCGTGACCGGCACACCACAGTCCTTCGAAATCTACGGCTGCATGGTTCGCAAGGGCGACGCGCCATTCAAGAAAGCCGTCGACGACGCAATCATCGCGACCTACAAGTCGGGCGAGATCAACAAGATCTACGACAGATGGTTCCAGTCGCCGATTCCACCAAAAGGCCTGAATCTGATGTTCCCGATGAGCCCCGAGCTCAAGGCCCTGTTCGCCAATCCGACCGACAAAGCGGCTGACGAAAAGAAATCCTGATTTCTGACTAACCTTATCCCCTGAAAAGGCCTCTGCCCTTTCAGGGGTTGTCACTCCCTGCTGGCATTTTTGGAAACACTCGAACCGGTGGCTGTCGAGCCGTTCGCGTGTGCCTGTGCGTCATGCTCAGGCGGGAACGGAGCTTCCCCAGGCGGGCACTTGTACATCGATCGAATCCGAGGGGAGACCCTAATGAATTACAACTGGGACTGGGGCGTGTTCTTCAAGTCCACCGGCGTGGGTAGCGAAATTTATTTCGACTGGTACCTCTCCGGTTTGGGCTGGACCATCGCCATCGCCGTCGCCGCCTGGATCATCGCGCTGCTGCTGGGCTCGATCCTGGGCGTCATGCGCACGGTGCCGAATCGCATCGTATCGGGCATCGCGACCTGCTACGTCGAACTTTTCCGTAACGTGCCGCTGCTGGTTCAGCTGTTCATCTGGTACTTCCTGGTGCCCGACCTGCTGCCGCAAAACCTGCAGGACTGGTACAAGCAGGACCTGAACCCGACCACCTCGGCCTTCCTCAGCGTCGTCGTGTGCCTGGGCCTGTTCACCACGGCTCGCGTTTGTGAACAAGTGCGCACCGGTATCCAGGCGCTGCCCCGCGGCCAGGAATCCGCTGCCCGCGCCATGGGTTTCAAGCTGCCGCAGATCTACTGGAACGTGCTGCTGCCCCAGGCTTATCGCATCATCATTCCGCCGCTTACCTCGGAATTCCTGAACGTGTTCAAGAACTCCTCCGTCGCGTCGCTGATTGGCCTGATGGAGCTGCTCGCGCAGACCAAACAGACCGCCGAGTTCTCCGCCAACCTGTTCGAAGCCTTCACCCTGGCCACGCTGATCTACTTCACGCTGAACATGAGCCTGATGCTGCTGATGCGCGCGGTCGAGAAGAAAGTCGCCGTACCGGGCCTGATTTCCGTAGGGGGTAAATGATGGAATTCGACTTCTCGGGCATCATTCCGTCCCTGCCGGGCATGTGGAACGGCATGGTCATGACCCTCCAGCTGATGGCCCTGGGCGTGAGCGGCGGGATCATCCTCGGCACGATCCTCGCGTTGATGCGCCTGTCCCACAGCAAACTGCTGTCGAACATTGCCGGCGCCTACGTTAACTATTTCCGCTCGATTCCGCTGCTGCTGGTCATCACCTGGTTCTACCTGGCGGTGCCGTTCGTACTGCGCTGGATCACCGGAGAAGACACCCCGATCGGCGCGTTCGCCTCGTGCATCGTGGCGTTCATGATGTTCGAAGCCGCGTACTTCTGCGAAATCGTCCGGGCTGGTGTGCAGTCGATTCCCAAGGGCCAGATGGGCGCTGCCCAGGCCCTGGGCATGACGTATGGCCAGATGATGCGGTTGATCATCCTGCCGCAAGCGTTCCGCAAGATGACCCCGCTGCTGTTGCAACAGAGCATCATCCTGTTTCAGGACACCTCGCTGGTCTACGCGGTTGGCCTGGTGGACTTCCTCAATGCCTCGCGTGCCAGTGGTGACATCATCGGCCGCTCCAATGAGTTCCTGATCTTCGCAGGTCTCACGTACTTCATCATCAGCTTTGCCGCCTCGCAGCTGGTCAAGCGTCTGCAAAAAAGGTTCGCCGTATGATCTCTATCAAGAACGTCAACAAGTGGTATGGGGACTTCCAGGTACTGACTGATTGCAGCACCGAGGTCAAAAAAGGCGAAGTGATTGTGGTGTGCGGGCCGTCCGGTTCCGGCAAATCCACCCTGATCAAGTGCGTCAACGCCCTGGAACCGTTCCAGAAAGGTGACATCGTGGTCGACGGCACCTCCATCGCCGACCCGAAGACCAATCTGCCGAAACTGCGCTCGCGCGTGGGCATGGTGTTCCAGCATTTCGAACTGTTCCCGCACCTGACCATCACCGAAAACCTGACCATCGCGCAGATCAAGGTGTTGGGCCGCAGCAAGGAAGAAGCCACCAAGAAAGGCCTGCAACTGCTTGAGCGCGTCGGCCTGTCTGCCCATGCGCATAAGCATCCTGGCCAGCTTTCCGGTGGCCAGCAACAGCGTGTGGCGATTGCCCGTGCGCTGGCGATGGACCCGATCGTCATGCTGTTCGACGAACCGACCTCGGCGCTGGACCCGGAAATGGTCAACGAAGTACTCGACGTGATGGTGCAACTGGCCCACGAAGGCATGACCATGATGTGCGTGACCCACGAAATGGGCTTCGCCCGCAAGGTCGCGGACCGGGTGATCTTCATGGACGCCGGCAAGATTATCGAAGACTGCAAGAAAGAAGAATTCTTCGGTGATATCAACGCCCGCTCCGAGCGCGCGCAGCATTTCCTCGAGAAGATTCTGCAGCACTAAGAAGGAAGACACCGCTCCCCCTGTGGGAGCGGGCTTTTGTGGCGAGGGGGCTGCTGTGGCGAGGGTGCTTGCCCCCGTTGGACTGCGTAGCCGTCCCAATACCTGAATACTCGGATTGTCAGATACAACCCGAATCCAGATATTGGGGCCGCTTCGCGACCCAACGGGGGCAAGCCCCCTCGCCACAAAAGCCCCCTCGCCACACAGCAACTCCCACAGAACCCGTGGGGATATGGATATTTGTGTTGTGGTTGACCCAAGGCATCTGTGATGAAATGCGACTCCACTCTCTATCGCGCCGCGCCGCCATCACTCGCCGTGAAACCCCGTTTGATTCGCCATCTGTTCCTGCCGCCGCTGATCATCGCCCTGATGATCGGATTGGGTTACATCGGCTTCTGGGTCAGTGAACACTATGGCATTCGCAGCCTCAGCGAGAACGGCCAGCGTCAGCTGGAACTGCACGCGCGCGCCGTCGAAAGCGAGATCAGCAAATACACCTACCTGCCCAGCCTGCTGGAACTCGAATCGAGTGTTTCCAAGCTGCTGGCCGACCCGTCGCCGGAACACCGGCAGACGGTCAACGAATACCTCGAAGGCCTGAACCGGCGCAGCCGCAGTCGGGCCATTTATGTGATGGACACCACCGGCCGCGTACTGGCCACCAGCAACTGGCGCGATGTCGACAGTTATCTGGGCGAAGACCTGTCCTTCCGCGCCTACTTCCAGAACGCCGTGCGCGGCCAGCCGGGGCGGTTCTACGGCATCGGCAGCACCAGCGGCGAACCTGGCTATTACCTGGCTCATGGCCTGGAGGAACACGGCAAGATCACCGGCGTCGCGGTGGTCAAGGTGCGCCTTGAAGCCATGGAAGAACGCTGGCAGCGCGCGCGCCTGGAAGCGTTCGTCAGCGACGAGAACGGCATCATCATTCTCTCCAGCGATCCGGCGCGGCGGCTCAAGTCGGTGCTGCCGTTGAGTGACGACACCAAGGAACGCCTGGCCCGCAGCCTTCAGTACTACTGGTATCCGCTGAATGAACTGCAACCGCTGGCCCGAGAGAAACTGGCTGAAGGCGAGGAAAAACTGACCTTCCCCGCCAACAGCGAACTGGTGTCCGATGAAGAGAACATCAGCTACCTGTCGCAAACCCGGCCGCTGAGCGACACCCCGTGGAATTTCACCCTGCTCACGCCCCTGCAAGACCTGCGGCGTGAAGCGATCAATCAGGGGATTCTGGTGGCGGTGGCGTTTGCCCTGGTGGCCTTCCTGCTGATCGCCTGGAACGAGCGGCGCAAAGTGATCGCCACCCGCCTCGCGGCGCGGGAAGCCTTGCAGGAAGCCAACAATCAACTGGAGCGTCGGATTACCGAACGCACCACTGACCTGCGTGCCAGCAACGAACGGCTCAAGGGGCAGATTCGTGAGCGTCGACAGGCTGAAGAAACCTTGCGCCGCGCTCAGGATGAACTGGTCCAGGCCGGCAAACTGGCGGCCATCGGCCAGATGTCCACCAGCATCGCCCACGAATTGAACCAACCGCTGGCAGCCTTGCGGACCTTGTCCGGCAATACCGTGCGCTTTCTGGAGCGCGGTCAGCTGGATGTAGCCAGCACCAATCTCAAGACCATCAATGAACTGATCGACCGCATGGGCCGGATTACCGCCAGCCTGCGTTCTTTCGCCCGGCGTGGCGATGACCAAGGCCAGGCCAGCCTCGGCAAAGGCGTGGACGCCGCCCTGCAATTGCTGGGCAGCCGGATGGAGAACGTGCCGTTGCAATTGCATCGCGACTTTGCCGACGTGCAGGTGCAGATCGACCAGACCCGTCTGGAGCAGATCCTGGTCAACCTGATCGGCAACGCGCTCGATGCCATGCAGTCGCAGCCCCAACCGACGTTGTGGCTCGAAGGCGAGGAATACGACGGCAAGTATCGCCTGCGGGTGCGCGACAACGGCCACGGCATCGATGCCGAAGCACGCAAGCATCTGTTCGAACCGTTCTTCACCACCAAACCCGGCGAACAGGGCCTGGGCCTCGGCCTGACCCTGTCGGCGAGCCTGGCAGCCGCCACGGGCGGGCATCTGGGTGTCGAACACCCGGCCAGCGGTGGCACCACCTTCGTCCTCAGTTTACCGTTGGTAAGCCCCACTCCCGCCGAGCCAATATGAACAACGACCTTAGTGTGCTGATCGTCGAAGACGACCCCCATGTGCTGCTCGGTTGCCAACAGGCACTGACGCTCGAAGACATTCCCTGCATCGGCGTCGGCAGCGCCGAAGAAGCGCTGGAGCGGGTGGGCGATAACTTCGCCGGCATCGTCATCAGCGACATCCGCCTGCCGGGCATCGATGGCCTGGAACTGCTGACCCGGCTCAAGGCCCGTGATCGCAGCCTGCCGGTGGTGCTGATTACCGGCCACGGCGACATCTCGATGGCCGTCGGCGCGATGCAGAAAGGCGCCTACGACTTCATGGAGAAACCTTTCTCCCCCGAACGCCTGGTGGACGTCGCCCGCCGCGCGCTGGAGCAACGCAGCCTGGCGCGGGAAGTCACCTCGTTACGTCGACAACTGTTCGAGCGTGATTCCCTCGAAGGCCGGATCATCGGTCGCTCGCCGGCCATGCAAAACCTGCGGGAACTGATCGCCAACGTCGCCGATACGTCGGCCAACGTGCTGATCGAAGGCGAGACCGGCACCGGCAAGGAACTGGTTGCGCGCTGCCTGCACGACTTCAGCCGCCGGCACAGCAAACAGTTCGTCGCGCTGAACTGCGGTGGCCTGCCGGAGAATCTGTTCGAAAGCGAAATCTTCGGCCACGAGGCCAACGCTTTCACCGGTGCCGGCAAACGGCGGATCGGCAAGATCGAACACGCCGATGGTGGCACGCTGTTCCTCGACGAAGTGGAAAGCATGCCGCTGCCGTTGCAGATCAAACTGCTGCGGGTGCTGCAGGAACGCACCCTCGAACGCCTGGGTTCGAACCAGAGCGTGGCGGTGGATTGCCGGGTGATCGCCGCGACCAAGTCCGATCTGGATGAGTCGAGCAAGGCTGGCGAGTTTCGCAGCGACCTGTATTACCGCCTGAACGTGGTCACCCTGGAACTGCCACCGCTGCGCGAACGCCGCGAAGACATCCTGCAATTGTTCGAGCACTTTTTGCAGCAGTCATCCCTGCGCTTCGACCGCTCGCTGCCTGAACTGGACAACCAGACCGTGTCGATTCTGATGAGCCACGACTGGCCAGGCAACGTGCGCGAACTGCGCAACGTCGCCGAACGCTTCGCCCTCGGCCTGCCGGCCTTCAAGAAGACCGGCGCCAGCGGCAGCAATCAGGGCCTGGCCTTCGCCGAAGCGGTGGAAGCTTTCGAACGCAACCTGCTCAGCGATGCCTTGCAGCGCAGCGGCGGCAACCTGACCCAAGCCAGCCAGGAGCTGGGAATGGCCAAGACCACGCTGTTCGACAAAGTGAAGAAATACGGGCTGAGCCACTGATGGACCTGATTTTCAAAGCAACCCTGGGCGCGGCGGTAGTGGTGATCCTCGCCATGCTGGCCAAGACCAAAAACTATTACATCGCAGGCCTGGTGCCGCTGTTTCCGACCTTTGCGCTGATCGCTCACTACATTGTCGGCAAAGGACGTTCACTGGATGACCTGAAGACCACCATCGTGTTTGGCATGTGGTCGATCATTCCGTACTTCGTCTATCTGGCGACCTTGTATGTGATGGTCGACCGGATGCGGCTGGAGGCTTCGCTAGCGGTGGCGGCAGTGGCGTGGTTGATGGCGGCGACGGTGCTGGTCAGCGTGTGGGTGCGCCTGCACGGCTAACCCCCTTTCCTTGAAATCTGTGACTTGTGAACTGTGAACTGTGGCGAGGGAGCTTGCTCCCGCTCGGGTGCGCAGCAGCCGCAAAACCGGTGTACCTGGTATCTCTGACGGAAACAGTCGCTGTTATTGGGGCTGCTTCGCAGCCCAGCGGGAGCAAGCTCCCTCGCCACAAAAGCGCTCCGCGACCGCGATCAGTCCACGCGTCCACCTTTTTCTTCGCTCATGATCTGCCGTATCGCGCCAACAAACGCCTCCACCGGCTGCCCGCCAGTGACGGCGTACTGCCCGTTGAACACCACCGTCGGCACTGAACTCACGCCGCGCGACAACCACAACTGTTCTTCCTCGCGAACCTCTTTGGCGAATTCGTCCGAAGCCAGAATCGCCTCAGCCCGCTGCCGGTCCAGCCCGACGCTTTCGGCGATCTGTACCAATTGCCCGTGATCGGACGGATTGCCGCCCTCAGTGAAATACGCCTTGAACAACGCCTCTTTGAGGTTGAGCTGCAACCCTTCCAGCCCCGCCCAATGCAGCAAGCGATGAGCATCGAAGGTGTTGTAGATGCGGCTGTTGCCGTCCGTGCGAAAGGCAAACCCGACCTCGGCGCCGCGCGCGCGGATCATTTCGCGGTTCTTCTGCGACTGTTCAGGCGTCGAGCCGTATTTTTCGGTGATGTGTTCGGTGATGTTCTGCCCTTCGGGGCCCATCTTCGGGTTCAGTTCGAATGGCTGGAAACGGATCTCGGCCTGGACTTCGTCACCCAGCAAATCCAGGGCCCTGGTCAAGCCGTACAGGCCGACGACGCACCAGGGGCAGGACACGTCGCTGACGAAATCGATTTTCAGGGGGGTACTCATCGCTCACCTCGCAGACTTGAATCATGCCGCAAAATTCGAACGATACACCCGTAGGAGCTGCCGAAGGCTGCGATCTTTTGACCTTGATCCTGATCTTCTTCCAGATCGCTGAAGATCAAGATCAAAAGATCGCAGCCTTCGGCAGCTCCTACATGGGGGTATCAGGGACTCCACATTGGCTTCAAGTGTCAGAGAAGGTTGTGCTCAACCACCGGATCAATCTGTGCCCAGTGCGAAGTATCTTCGCGGTGGGCCTGCAAATACGGTAACACCGCCGCCAGCAATGGCGCCTTGAACGCCTCCTGAAATCGATGGGCCAGCCCCGGAATCAACTTCAACTGACTGCCACGAATGTGTGCCGCCAGGTGTACGCCATGCATCACCGGCAACAATGGATCGGCGGTGCCGTGAACCACCAGCGTCGGCACGCGAAGTTGGTTGAGCAGATCCACACGACTGCGCTCGGCAAGGATCGCCATGATCTGGCGCTTCACGCCCTCGGGGTTAAACGCCCGGTCATAAGACAGCGCCGCTTGATGCAGCAACGCTTGCCGATCATCAGTGACCGACGGACTGCCCAGCGCCGCCAGCAGATCAGCCTGTTGTTCCAGCGCCACTTCACGATTCGGCGCGCCGCGTCGCGCGAGCAACTGCACCAGCGCCGCACTCGGCGCCGGCAAGCCTTCGGCCCCCGAACTGGTCATCAACAGCGTCAGGCTCTCGACCCGCTGCGGCGCCATCGCTGCCATATGCTGGGCAATCATGCCACCCATACTCGCGCCCAAAACGTGGAATTGCTCGACGTGCAACGCGTCCATCAACCCCAGTGCATCATCGGCCATGTCCGTCAGCGTATAAGGTGCGGCCACCGGCAAACCGAGCTTGTAGCGCAGCACTTCGAACGTCAGGTTGGCCTCAACCGGCGCCTGGCGCCAAGTGGACAGGCCGACATCACGATTGTCATAACGAATCACCCGGAAACCCTGCTGACACAACGCGACCACCACTTCGTCCGGCCAGTGAATCAACTGCCCGCCCAGGCCCATCACCAGCAACAACGCAGGGTCGGACGCACGGCCGATGCTCTGGTACGCCAGACTCACCTGATCCAGATCGACCCGTTCGGTCGGAACATTGACATCGCAACGAGACGCCGCCAAAGACGGGAAATTGAACAACACAGCGATCAGAAAGACCGCTGTGGATAAAAATCGTGCACGCATGAAAAACACCGAAACGCAGAACCCCAGTAGAGCGCGAGTCTGATGAAGTTTGTTCAAGCGCGCTGCCACAGTTACGTGACAGTTTGATGAAGAGTGCCGAGCGGTCGTGGAGCATGAGAAATCTACCACTCATCGGAAAACACCCCGTACCTGTTATTTCTGACAGTAGCCAGCCTCCAGCTTAGAGACTTCAATCCTCTGACGCACCAATGCCGCAGCTGTTCAGGCACCATCTCAAAATCGGAGCATGCTATGAGCGTTTTTACAGCCGAACAGTTGGCCGCACTGCAAATAGAAAGCCCGCTGCAACCGGTCGATCTTTTCGCCGAGATAAAGTCAGAGGGGGTATTTACGCTGGATGGAATACTCAATCTGTTTCCTGCCCTGATTCCTGGCTGGCACAAGGTCGACTATCCCGTGGCATCGTACGGGGTCAACGCTGACGAAACGGCTGGCGCCGGAATTGGCTGGTGGATTCTCTTCATCTCCTACAAATTGATGGCGGCGCAAGACACGATACGGCTGTACATGGGCAAACGCCTTGAGCCGGGCCAGGTCCCGGATCCGACAGAGGAAGGAACCCTGATCAAGACAGTCGTGGTCCCTTCCGATCACGACAGCCAGGACATAGTCGGTTTCAT
Organism: Pseudomonas sp. Pseusp18; assembly: GCF_059506005.1. Taxonomy (NCBI): domain Bacteria; kingdom Pseudomonadati; phylum Pseudomonadota; class Gammaproteobacteria; order Pseudomonadales; family Pseudomonadaceae; genus Pseudomonas; species Pseudomonas sp. Pseusp18. The sequence goes on along the minus strand of NZ_CP169240.1, from coordinate 1,137,589 downwards.
TCCCAGAGCCGCCGTTGAAAGACCGGGCATCCACTGGATGTGGTACACCGTCGAGCGCACCAGTGGCAATGGTCCCGAACCCTCGGACGGAATCGTCGTATGGTTCAAGCCGACCTTCCCGGACAGCCTCGATCCGACGGGCAACTCCAGCGAACGAGTGCCTTTGCAAGCCCCTGAGTTCCCATCGATTATCGATCAGGCGATGGTAGAGGCTGGGATTAAAGTCATTGTTCCTGCCTGGCCAATCATGACCGTCGGTGACGTTATTACCCTGACGATCGGCAATCAAATCGTCGAATACACCCTCAAGAATGATGAGGTGGGCCAGAACGTTGTGATGTTCGTGTCGTCTGCCATCCTCAAGCGAATCGGTCCCGCTGACCCGTTGTTGGTGCGTTACAAAATCCGTGACCAGGTACACAACAGCAGCCTCACGTCCGAAACAGGTAAAGGAACGCTGATTCCGGAAGTTACCTATCTAGAAGCACCTTCAGTGCCTGGTTCAATAAAAGATGTTCTCCACCTCGACCACCTCGACCAGGCCTCCATGAAAGTCGAAATCTTCGTGGAACGCGCCGATGCCGTCGCTGGAGATAAAGTGGAATGCTTTCTCTACGACCCCACGACCGGAGTCACCCGATCCTATGGTCCGTTTGATTACAAAAGAGGCACCCTCGTGATCGAGGTACCTTACGAAACAGTGAAAAATCTGGCACCGGCAACTATAGAGCTCTACTACGAACGTATAAGAAAGGTGTCGGGTGTAGAGGAGCGCACCCCGTCCTTCTCCTATTTTCTGGAGCTGGTCGGCGAAAAATATCGCGGTCCCGCCCCTACAGCCCCTCAGGCCCATGGCGGCGAACTGTCGCCAGACCTTGCAGAGACGGTGGTGTATGTCGGCCCGGACATCAAGGGGCTGGAAATTGGCGATAAGGTAACGTTGACCTGTCTGAGTACGAGCGCAGGCGGCACCACTCGCCTGCAAACCTTTGAGCGATTTGTCACGCGATCGATGGTGATTCCAGGAGTGGGAACCGTCGTGCCGTTCGAGATCGATACGAGGCACTTTGACACGTACCGGAGTGGCACATTCCGGGTTACCTACACTGTAACCGGGGGAAATCACCTCGCCCCTCTGGAATCTCATGCGTTGCTTTTGCACATCGGCCCCGTCAAAAACACCTTGGGTGTCGTCGATGTCGGCAAGGATGTAAACGGTGTACTCGATCCCAAGGACATTCCTTTCGGCACGCCGGCCATTTGCCCGGCAAAGGCCCATACCCAGGTTGGCGACACGGTTTACCTCCAGGTGTGGACCGCTGATGACAGACTTGTCTGGGTCGACTCGCTACCGATTACCGCCGCTCACATCGGTAAAGACATTGAGTTCAGATTGGCATTCGAACTGATCGACTCGCTGAAACACCAGGTCATCCGTATCGACTGGCACATTGAACGCAACCGGGCACTGCCGCTGACGGCAACCGAACTGGTATTGCTCATTGGGAATGTGGCTCTGGGACTTGCCCCTCCGACACTTGTTGAAGTACCTGCTGGTAACCTAATCAATCCGCGGCACACCGAAAAAAGCACGACTGTCGAGATCGCCTACGAGGGCATGTCCACCGTCCATAAAGTCACGTTAATCGTCGCTGGGCGCTCGGGCTTTGGTAGCCCGGTCGTGCCAACGCAACAAGGGAATGCCAGCGGCACGCTGCGAATCAGCTTGCGACTGATGACCGTACCCGCCAACCTCCGCCACAGTATGAAGCTCTACTACCGTGTTTCGCAGCCTGGACTACCTGACCAATTCTCCGGCGTCACCACCTATGAAGTCACCGCGATACCCGATGAAGCCATCGTCTTTCCGAGCCTGAGCATTGCACAAGCGCCGGATCACAAGACGCTGGACCTCAGTACGTTTGAAGGCGATGCGCGCTGGAGTCTGGCGCCCTGGCTGTTTATCGCTGTCGGGACGCGAATGCGCGTAGCCTTGGGTGGAAGCAATGCGGCCGAGACTGATCACCTCATCATGTTGTTCGATGGCGTGATTACTGCGGATCATGTGAAAAGTGGGTTGAGCGGTGTCATTAACCGTCAACAACTGGAGCTGTTCAAGGATGGCTCCCAGGCGATGGGATTATCGATTGCAAACTTCAGCGATAAGGGTGGTGTCGACACGTTTTTCCCTGTTCGTGAATTAACCATCCTGAACAAGACACGGAGTCTGCTCATCAAGAAAGCGATCGATGCCAACACAGGCGCTCGGATTCTCAACGGCGGCAGCACCAAAACCAATCGTGTGACGTTGTCCGGCACGGGTAAACCGGGTAGCACACTTACACTGCTCCAAAACGATAATGTCCCGAAACCCATCGGCACATTCAAAGTGCCCGCCAACGGCAACTGGAGTTACACCTTCACCGTGACGGCCTCGTCGTTTCATCGGCTGACCGTTCAAGTGCAACCTGACGGGAAGCCCTCGAACCTATGGACGTTCAGTGTCCTGGCGCCTCAACCTCAGCCCATCACACCCCATATCTTGCTGGCACTTAATGCCAGAGGTCAGAACCTGTATGACAACGAGCGCACCACAACCTATGGCATCAGTATCAATGGCGTTGCCGCCCCCGGCACCCAGGTGCGGGTACTGCTTAATGGAGGGATCGTTCTAGACCGAATTTACGTAGGTGCAAATGGATTCTGGCAGTCGGGACTATTTGGAGTGGGTTCGGGCGTATACCAAATCAGTGTTCAAGGGATATACGGGAATTATCCAATCTCAAAAGTCTTCACTCAGTCGGTGACCTATGGCTAGACCGAAGTCTCACCAAAACAGTAGGGCCGTGCCCAGCGAATATCACTGCGCACGGCCCCGTTTAATGTTGGAGAGAGCCTGCTGCGTCCTTAAGCCAACTGACTCCGCAACTGCCGCGCCGCCGCCACCATGTTCACTAACGCCGCCTCGGTCTCCGGCCACGCCCGGGTCTTCAACCCGCAATCGGGGTTTACCCACAACCGCTCGGCCGGAATGCGCTTCACCGCTTTGCTTATCAACTTGACCATCTCGGCCGTGTCCGGCACCCGTGGCGAGTGGATGTCGTAGACGCCCGGGCCGATGTCGTTCGGGTAGTCGAAGGCTTCGAAGGCCTCCAGCAATTCCATGTCCGAGCGCGAAGTTTCGATGGTGATTACGTCGGCGTCCATGGCGGCGATGGACTCGATTACGTCGTTGAATTCGCTGTAGCACATGTGGGTGTGGATCTGGGTTTCGTCACGCACACCCGATGCACTCAGGCGGAACGCTTCCACCGCCCAGTCGAGGTATTCCTGCCATTGCGCCCGGCGTAGCGGCAGGCCTTCGCGGAACGCGGCTTCGTCGATCTGCACGATCTTGATGCCGGCAGCTTCCAGGTCGACCACTTCATCACGCAGGGCCAACGCCAACTGTTGCGCCTGGATTTTGCGCGAGACGTCTTCACGTGGGAATGACCACATCAGCATGGTCACGGGACCGGTGAGCATGCCTTTCATGACCTTGTCGGTCAGGCTCTGAGCATAGGTGATCCAGTCGACGGTCATGGCGTTTGGGCGGCTCAGGTCGCCGTAGATGATCGCCGGTTTGACGCAGCGCGAACCGTAGCTCTGGACCCAGCCGAACCGGGTGAAGGCATACCCCTCAAGCTGTTCGGCGAAGTACTCGACCATGTCGTTGCGTTCGGCTTCACCGTGCACCAGCACGTCCAGCCCCAGGCGTTCCTGGATTTGCACGGCGTGGCGGATTTCGCTGTGCATGGCATCGGTGTAATCGTTGGCCGAGAGTTTGCCTTGCTTGAAGGCCTGACGAGCCAGGCGGATCGAACCGGTTTGCGGGAACGAGCCGATGGTGGTCGTCGGGAATGCCGGCAGCTGCAAGCGCGCACGCTGCTGCTCGATCCGTTTGGCAAACGGCGAATGGCGTTGGCTGTCTGCCGCGCCGATGGCGTTGATGCGGGCCTGAACATCCGCCTTGTGGATACGCGGCGATTGGGCGCGGCTGGCCGCAATGGCACGGCTTTCAGCCAGGGCGGCTTGCACCTTGGGCGCTTGCGGATCGTTCAGGGCATCGCGCAGCACGGCGATCTCACCGCACTTCTGCACGGCAAACGCCAGCCAGCTTTTCAGTTCGGGGTCGAGTTTGTCTTCATGCGCAAGGTCCACAGGGCTGTGCAGCAGCGAGCAGGAACTGCTGACCCACAAGTTATCGCCGAAGCGCTCCTGGGCAAACTGCAGTTGTGCCAGGGCTTGCTCCAGTTCGCAGCGCCAGACGTTGCGGCCGTTGACCAGTCCCACCGAGAGAATCTTGTAGGTCGGCAGTCGATCCAAAACCTGGCCGAGCTGATCCGGCGAACGCACCGCGTCAATGTGCAAACCTTGTACAGGCAGGCCGACGGCCAGCCCGAGGTTGTCTTCCAGGCCACTGAAGTAGGTGGCCACGAGTTTTTTCAGCGGCGAGTATTGGAGGATGTGGTAAGCGCGTTCGAAGGCGTTTTTCCAGGACTGTGGCAGGTCGAGGGTCAGGATCGGCTCATCGATCTGCACCCACTCCACGCCTTGGGCGGCGAGGCGTCCGAGGATTTCACCGTAGATCGGCAGCAGGCGTTCCAGCAGGTCGAGCTTGTCGAAGTCGTTGCCTTTGGCTTTGCCCAGCCACAGGTAAGTCAGCGGGCCGATGATCACCGGTTTGACGTTGTGGCCGAGGGCCTTGGCTTCTTCGACTTCATCGAACAATTGTTCCCAGCTCAGTTTGAATGGTTGGTCTGCGCTGAATTCCGGGACCAGGTAGTGGTAGTTGGTGTCGAACCACTTGGTCAGTTCCTGGGCGTATTGCGCCTTGGCATGTTCGCCGCCGCAGCAGGTCGCGGTGGCACCACGCGCCATGGCGAACAAGGTGTCGAGGGTCGGCAGGCCGCGTTCATCCTTGGCGCTGTCGAAACGCTCGGGGATCACGCCGAAGGTCAACGAGTGAGTCAGCACCTGGTCGTACCAGGCGAAGTCGCCCACGGGCAGCAGGTCGATGCCAGCGTCTTTCTGCAATTGCCAGTGGGTGGCGCGCAATTGGCGGCCGACGCTTTTCAATGCGTCCTGGTCGAGGTCGCCCTTCCAGTAGGCTTCGAGGGCTTTTTTCAGTTCGCGGTCGGCACCGATGCGCGGAAAACCAAGTGTGTGGGCCAGGGCCATGGTGAATTTCTCTCTATAAAGGATGCTGTAAAACATGCTGCTATTGTCGACAGCTCAGCCAACATGAGACAAACTCAACCTTTTCGTGTTGATCACAAGTTTTCCTCATGGAGCCCTCGGTGCTTGAAATCCGTCACCTGAAAACCCTGCACGCCCTGCGCGAAGCCGACAGCCTGGTGGATGCGGCCGACCGCCTGCACCTGACCCAGTCGGCGCTGTCCCACCAGTTCAAGGAGCTGGAAGAACGCATGGGCATGCCACTGTTCGTGCGCAAGACCAAACCGGTGCGCTTCACCAGTGCCGGTTTGCGCCTGCTGCAACTGGCCGACGCCACCCTGCCGTTGCTGCGCAGTGCCGAGCGCGACATTGCACGGCTGGCCGGTGGCACGGCGGGGCGTCTGCACATGGCGATCGAGTGCCACAGTTGCTTCCAGTGGCTGATGCCGACCATCGACCAGTTCCGCGATGCCTGGCCGGAAGTCGAGCTGGACCTGGCCTCGGGTTTCTCCTTCGCCCCGCTGCCGGCGCTGGCCCGAGGCGACCTGGACCTGGTGGTGACCTCCGATCCGCTGGAACTGGTGGGCATCACTTACGTGCCGTTGTTCACCTACGAAGCCATGCTCGCGGTGGCGAACCAACACCGCTTGGCGAGCAAGCCGTACATCGTGCCCGAAGACCTGCTCACGGAAACCTTGATCACCTACCCGGTTGAACGCGATCGGCTGGACATCTTCACCCGCTTCCTGGAGCCGGCCGACATCGAACCGGCGCAGGTGCGCACCTCGGAACTGACGGTGATGATGATGCAACTGGTGGCCAGCGGTCGCGGTGTCTGCGGCATGCCCCATTGGGCGCTGCATGAGTACAGTTCACGGGGTTATGTGAAGGCCAAGCGACTGGGGGAGAAAGGATTGTTTGCGACGTTGTATGCCGGGATCCGCGCCGACATGCTGGATGCGCCGTACATGCGCGACTTTTTGCTGACGGCCAAGGACACGTCGTTTTCGACGCTGGATGGGGTTAGTGCCGTCCGATAGAACGATCAAGGCTCAGGGGTGAGCTCGCGCCACATGTGGATCTTGTCGAAGTAGTCTTCGCCGACCCGCACCGCCAACGGTTCCAGGCCAAATTGCACGAAGCCGCAGCGCTGATACAACCTGAAGGCGGCTTCGTTGCCGGCGGTGACGGTCAGCTGGATCAGCCTCAGGCCCTCATGGGCCTGCGCTTCAGCCAATGCGGCCTGTACCAGTTGATAACCGAGCCCGCGCTGGCGCACCTTGCCGGTCACGTACATGCCAAACAGCGTCGCCTTGTGCCGGGCCTTTTCCCGAGACTCGAAGGCCAGGCCGACGATGCCTGCCAGTTCCCCTTCCTCGAACGCCCCGAGCACCCGGTCCAGCTTGCTGGTCAGGCGCGACTCCCACCACCCCAGCGGCATCGTGGCGCGCTCGCGCACGCTGGAAGTGAACGCCTGGGGATGCGAGTCGTAGGCTTCGAGCATCAGCGCCCGATAATCCAGGGCATGACTGGCATCAAGCCGCTGAATCCACATGTTCAGGCCACTCGCCGCTGCTCAAACATCAACCGCACCGCCAGCCCGGACAGGACGAAGCCCATGAAATAGCGCTGCATCGCCAGCCAGTTCGGGTTGTTGACGAACCAGGAGGCGATGCCTGCGGCGAACAGCGCGATCAGCAGGTTGACGCTGAAGCTCACGCTGATCTGGGTCAGGCCGAGGATGATGCTCTGGTTGAACACCGAACCGTGCTCAGGGGAAATGAACTGTGGAAACACCGACAGATAAAACACCGCGATCTTCGGGTTCAGAGCACTGGTGAGAAAACCCATCGTGATCAATTTGCGTGACGAGTCCGCCGGCAACTGCTGCGCCTCGAACGGCGAACGCGCACCGGGCTTGACCGCCTGCCAGGCCAGCCACAGCAGGTACAACGCACCGGCCCACTTCAGCACCTCGTAAGCCACCGGCACGGCCATGAACACCGCGGTCAAACCCGCTGCGGCAGCGAACAGGTGCACTAGAAATCCCGCGACCACACCCAGCAATGACGTCACCCCGGCCTTGCGTCCCTGGCAGATGGAACGGGAGATCAGGTAGATCATGTTCGGCCCCGGCGTGAGTACCATCAGCAACGCCGCGGCGGCAAAAATCAGTAAGTCTTGAAGTGGAATCATGGGCATCCTGTCCTTGAAGTCAGACCGTCTGGGTAATCAGGCGGTTTCGATCAGTGAAGCTCGATAAAACGGCAAGATCAGGTCGCGTGTCAATGGCGCCAGGGTGAGATCGCCGTCGGTAGCCGGGTCGATCCAGCGCACCTCTTCGATTTCCGCCGCCGGGCAAACGTCAGAGTCGATAGTCAGCTGAAACAGTTCGGCCTGTACGACAAAACCCGGCTCGTTGGCGGCCGGTGCCGAGAATGGCCCCAGGTAGGTGGCGTGCGCCGGATCGATGACCAGTCCCAGCTCCTCCTCCAGCTCACGGGCGAGGGCGTGGACCGGTTGCTCATGAGCCTCGATCTTGCCCCCCGGCTGCATGAACGCCTGGGTGCCGCGCTTGCGCACCAGCAAGGTGCGACCGTCGGGGCCGATCAACAGGGCAGCGGCAATGTGGATGATGCGGGGCGAAGCGGTGGATGAAAGCGTCATGGATCAGGATTGGCCTTGGGTAAAAGGCGCAAGGATCACATGAGCGCCGGCTTTTCGTCACGCCAAAAAGCATTGTGGCGAGGGGGCTTGCCCCCGTTGGGCAGCGAAGCAGCCCCAAAGTCTCTGATGTATCAAAGATCTTGTGAGTGCTACGCACTCAAACGGGGGCAAGCCCCCTCGCCACAGGCCGCTCCCACTGTTGATCAGTGCTGAAAGCTCAACTCGTCTCGAGAATCGCCACTTCCTCCGGCACTTTCACAAAAATGCTGTACTTGGCACCTTCCATCGCCTCGAACGCGATCAGTTTCTCCACCAGCGGCCCGTTCAACACCTTGCCGGCATTGAGCAGCAGCATGCCGTTGTCGGCATTCAGGTTGCGCGCCAGGATCATGCCCGCCGCCAGGTCCCGGGTGGTCAGCACCTTGACCGTCGGATCGGCCAGCGTCACATCGCTCAGGTAAGCAGCACAGACCTTAATGAAATCCTCCACCAGTTCCGGGTCATAGAGCCGACCGGCGTACTGGCGGATATACACCAGGGCTTCATCGCTGTTCATCTGCCGTTCGAGGATCAGCCCGCGCTGCAACTCGATGAAATCCACCGCCAGTTTCAGCAACCGCGAACCGAGCGGAATGGCCTCGCCCTTGAGCCGATCGGGAAAACCGCTGCCGTCCCAACGCTCCTGGTGGTGCAGGATCAGCCGCGCGGCATCTTTCATCGGGTCGAGCGTCATCAGCAGCGACTCACTCTGCTTCGGATAACCCCGATAGCGCTCGCGGTCATTGTGATGCAGCAGATCCGAAGGCGTGCCCATCATGCTGTCGGTCCAGCTCAACTTACCGATGTTGTAGAGCGCCGCCGCCATGGTCAGATCACGACTGGTGCCTTCGTCCAGGTGATGGAGTTTGCAGTACACCCGCACCAGTTCGATGATCTGCCGGTTGGTCTGCTTGGCAGGTGGCAGGCGCAGGTTGGCCAGCAACGAAAACACTTCCGTGCCGGTGACATAGCTGCGTTTGAGCTCTTCGTAAGCCAGGTCCAGCATGTCAGCGGTCTGTTGCAGCTCGCTGGTACGGGCCGCGACGTGTTTTTCCAGGGTGGTGTTGAGCAGCTTCAGTTTTTCGTTCTGGTCCCACGTCTCCTGCACCAGACGCAACCGCTCACGCTCGGAATACTGATAGGCCAGCGATTGCCGCAGCGTCAGCAGCATTTCCTCATCGTGCCAGGGCTTGCTGATGTAACGATGGATCTGCCCTTCATTGATGGCTTTGATAATAGCCGAGGGGTCGGCATAACCGGTCAACATGATCCGGGTGGTGTCGGGGTAGCGCTGATGGACGTGGGCCAGCAGCGTGGCGCCGTCCATATTGGGCATTCGCGCGTCACTCATCACCAGATCGACCGACCGCTGCTCCATGATTTCCAGGGCCTGGGCACCGCTGGTGGCCAGCAGCACCTCGTAGGGCTGGCTGCGCAGCAGGCGGCGCAGGCTGTTGAGAATCGACTCCTCATCGTCGACCAGCAGTAACGTGGGTTTATCGGTCACAGTCGTGGGGAGCTGCTCTTCCATGGCGATACCTCAAGTGAAACCAGCCTCTTTATGTCAGGCGCGAAAAAACTTCCTCTGACTTTCCCGAGCCTGAGCTACAGGCTAGATGATTTTCCGACCGACTCCGCAAATGATTCGTTTCAGTCAACCGGGCGAATATCCGACCGGACGACTATGCTCAGGTCACTCGGATCCAAACGATGCCCGCTCCGTCCAGCACTCAGGGAAGGGATACCCTCTATGAGCTCATCGCACCAAACTGCTGTCGGTACAGGCGCATGTCAGTGAATACGCTGCTTGCGCGGACTAATCGTCGGATCCTCATCGTCGACGACACCGCGTCGATCCACGAGGATTTCGCCAAGATTCTCAGCCCGTCATCGATCGAAGACGACAGTCTGGCCAGCGCTGAAAACGCCCTGTTCGGCACCCCCGTGTCGGTATCGTCGCAAGGTTTTATCATCGAATCCGCGTTTCAGGGCCGTGAGGCGCTGGACAAGGTCGAGACCGCGCTGGCGAATGACTCGCCCTACGCGATGGCCTTCATCGACATGCGCATGCCGCCGGGCTGGGACGGCCTGGAAACCATCGAGCGCCTGTGGCAGGTCGATCCCAAGCTGCAAGTGGCGCTCTGCACCGCGTATTCCGACTATTCCTGGGAAGACATCGACGAGCGCCTGGATCTGGGCGATCGCCTGCTGATCCTGAAAAAACCGTTCGATGCCATCGAAATCCGCCAGATGGCCAGCGCATTGACCGCCAAGTGGCAAATGACCGAAGACGCGGCGCTGAAGATGTCCCTGCTGGAGCAAGCGGTCGAGGAGCGCACCCGGGAGCTGTCCGACGCCAACATCATTGTGCAGAACAGCCCGACCATTCTGTATCGGCTGCGGGGCGAACCGTCGTTTCCGTTGATGTATATCTCCCACAACATCACCAAATACGGCCACATCGCGGCGGCCCTGGTGGCTTCGTCCAACTGGGCTCAGGAGCTGATCCATCCCGACGATCAAGAGAAAGTCGACACCGCCATGGCGCGGGTGCTGGACCGCCATGCAGCCGGTGCTTCCATCGAATTCCGGATGCGCACCGGCGACGGTGACTGGCGCTGGGTCGAAAACCGCTACATCCCGGTGCGCGACGATGAAGGCCGCTTGCTGGAAGTCGAAGGCATCATCATCGACATCACCGAACGCAAACTGGCCGAGGAAAAGATTGCCCTGCTGGCCCGCACCGACGGGCTGACCGGGCTGGCCAACCGCGCGACGCTGATCGAGCGCCTGCATCAGGCGTTCGCCGCCGCCCGGCGAGGGGCCACCCCGTTCGCCATGTTTTACCTGGACCTGGATCACTTCAAGCGCATCAACGACACCTTGGGCCACCCGGTGGGTGACCTGTTGCTGCAGGAGGTCGCCCGACGGATCAAAACCTGCGTGCGGGAAAACGACGTGGTCGCCCGCCTGGGGGGCGACGAGTTCGCGATACTGCAACTGGACGTCGGCGATCCGACCCAGTCAGCGGCCCTGGCCGCCAAGGTCCGCGATGCGCTGGTGCTGCCCTACTCCCTGGCCGGCAACGACGTGCGGGTCTCGGTCAGTATCGGCATCAGCAGCTACACCCAGGTCAGCCTCAGCGCCGACAGCCTGTTGACCCAGGCCGATATGGCGCTGTATCGCTCCAAGGAAAAGGGCCGCAACCAGTACCACTTCCACTCCGAGGAAATCAATCAGGAAGTGGTCGAGCGCATGACCATCGCCAACGACTTGAAAACCGCCATCGAACGCGACGAGCTCGAACTGCGTTACTGGCCAGAAGTAGACCTGAGCAGTGGCAAGATCCTCGGCATGGAAGCGCAGGTCAGCTGGAATCACCCCATACGCGGTTTACTGGAAGCCCCGGCATTCCTGCCTGCGGCGGAAAAGACCGGCATCATCATCGCCCTCGGTCACTGGGTGCTGGAGCGCGCCTGTCGGCAAATGCACCAGTGGCGCGACGAAGGCATGGCACCACCGGTGGTGGCGATAAAACTGTCCCTGGCCCAGCTCAAGAGTGGTCCCGAGCTGATCTATGACGTGTTGCGCACCACTGCCCGCTGGGATCTGTGCCCGTGGGACCTGCGTTTCGACGTCACCGAAGCGACCCTGGCCCAGACCAAGTGGACGCACAACGATATCCTGCCGCGCCTGCATGAGCTGGGGGTGAAGATCGCCATCGATGACTTCGGCACCGAATACTCTTCGTTCGACTACCTCAAGACTTACCAGGTCAATCACCTGAAACTCGCTCAGGCGTTCATCGACACCGCCGCCCACGACGCGGCCAGCGCCACCACCTTGCGGGCCATTATCAATTTCGCCCGCGACGTCGGGATCGGCATCATCGCCGAAGGTGTCGAAACCCAGGAGCAACGTACTTCGCTGATGGCCACCGGTTCACCGATGAATGCCCAGGGCTACTACTTCAGCAAAGCGGTCAGCAGCCAGCAGGCCGCCGAACTGTTGAAGGCCGGGAGCATCGTGCACGCGAATCAAAATCCCGGAGCAATGCCGGGCGATTCGCAACGTGCCACGGAGGACAAGGAATGAAAACTTCGTTCATCCAGGCCAACCGGCGCATTCTGATCATCGATGACACGCCCTCGATCCATGAGGACTTCCGCAAGATTCTGGGCGCCGATACCGACGATGAACTCACCCTCGCCGGCACTGAAGCTGCGCTGTTCGACACCCCACAAACGACTCGGCTGGTCTTCCAGCTCGACTCCGCCTATCAAGGCCAGGAAGCACTCAAACTGGTCAAGCGAGCCCAGGCAGAAGGTCGCCCTTACGCCATGGCGTTCACCGACATGCGCATGCCGCCTGGCTGGGATGGCCTGGAAACCATCGAACGGCTCTGGAAAGCCGATCCTAACCTGCAAATCGCGCTGTGCACGGCGTTCTCCGACTACACCTGGGAAGCCATGGCCGAACGGCTGGAGTTCGGCGATCAATTGCTGGTGTTGAAAAAACCTTTCGACAGCCTGGAAATCCGCCAGATGGCCAGCGCCCTGACCTGGAAGTGGCAGATGGCGCAGGACGCGGCGATGAAAGTGCTGAGCCTGGAGCAAACCATCGAAGCACGGGTCCACGAACTGCTCAAGGTGTCTCATCTGTTGCAGTACGACGTGTTGACCGAGCTACCCAACAGCACCTTGCTGGGTGACCGGTTGAACCAGTCCCTGGCCTTGTCCAGGCGCCATGACAAACAACTGGCGGTGATGTTTCTGGGGCTCGACCGCTTCAAGCGCATCAACAATGCGTTGGGTCACCCGACCGGTGACGAGATGCTCAAGCGCGTCGGGCAAAGCCTGGTGGCCTGCGTGCGCGCCTCCGACTCGGTGTTTCGCTACGGCTCCGACGAATTTGTGGTGATCCTGGCCGACATCCACCACCCCCAACAGACCAAGGGCATCGCCGAAAAACTGTTGAACGCCATACGTGCGCCCCAGCACGTCGCCGGACATGACCTGAGCGTGACGGCCAGCCTGGGCATCAGCATCTATCCCGATGACGGTTTCGATGCCATCGCTCTGATCAAGAAAGCCGAAACCGCGATGCGCAACGTCAAGGAAAGCGGCCCCAACGATTTCAGCTTTTTCATCGATGAGATGAACCAGCGCGCCCGGGAACAGCAGACCATCGAGTCGGGGATTCGCCTGGCACTGGAGCGGAACGAGTTTGTCCTGCACTACCAACCGAAACTCGACCTGGGCAGCGGCAAGGTGGTCGGCGCCGAGGCGTTGATCCGCTGGCAAAAACCGGGGCAAGGCTGGATCTACCCGACAGACTTCATCGGTGTGGCCGAAGACAGCGGCTTGATCGTGCCATTGAGCAAATGGGTGCTGGCCCAGGCCTGTCGGCAAGCCCGTACCTGGCAGGCAAATGGCCTGCCGAATCTGTGCATGTCGGTGAACGTGTCGGCCATTGATTTCCGCCAGCGGGATTTTGTCGAAGGCATCGAACAGATACTCCAGCAAACCGGTATGGACCCCGCGTTGCTGGAGCTGGAGATCACCGAGGGCGTATTGATGCAGAACGTCGATGCCACGATGGTCGCGCTGAATCGGCTCAAGGCTTTGGGCGTACGGCTGGCCATCGATGACTTCGGCACCGGCTACTCCAGCCTGAGTTACTTGCAACGGTTTCCCATCGATGTACTGAAAATCGACCAATCATTCATTCGTGGCCTGGGCCGTGACAGCAACGACGCGGCCCTGGTCGGCGCCATCATCAGCCTGGGCAAAAGCCTCAATCTGACGGTCATTGCCGAAGGGGTGGAAACCCTCGAACAACTGAATTTTCTCAAGGCGCTCCATTGCGAGGAAGGCCAGGGCTACTACTTCAGCAAAGCCGTGGAGCCGGACGCCTTCGTGCAATACCTGACCTCCGTAAAGCCAATCTCCTGAACGATGTGCAACGACACACAGGCCCTGAGCCAAGGAATCACAAGATGTCACGTTCCTTCTGCTACTTGCTCCTTGCGCCTCTACTCGGTTGTTGTCTGATAGCCAGTGGCGCACCGCTGGACGAACCGCTCAAACCCTTGCCCGCAGTGCCCGAGCAGAATCCCTTGCAAGTCGAACTCGGTCGCCGGTTGTTCAACGAACCACGGCTGTCGGTCAACAACAGCCTGTCCTGCGCCAGTTGCCATCGTCTGGAAATCGGCGGCGCCGACGACAAGGCATTGTCCACTGGCTTCAAGGGCGATCCCTTGACGATCAATACCCCGAGCGTGTTCAACGCCAGCCTGAACTTCCGGCAATTCTGGAATGGCCGCGCCGATTCTCTGGAAACCCAAGCCCACGAAGTGGTGCAGAGCCCCAGTGAAATGGGCAGTCATTGGGAGCATGTGGTCCAGATGCTGTCCGCCGACCCGGATTACAAAAGCGCTTTCACCAAGGCCTACCCGGACGGCGTCACCATGAACAATGTGCAAAGTGCCCTGGCCACCTATGAGCGCACGCTGATCAGCGTCAACTCGCGTTTCGACCAATACCTGTCGGGCAATACCGACATTCTCACGACTGACGAGAAGTACGGTTACCAACGCTTCAAGGACTACGGCTGCATTGCCTGCCATCAGGGGGTGAACATCGGCGGCAACATGTTCCAGAAATTCGGGGTCATGGGTGATTACTTTCAGGCTCGTGGCAACCCCACCGAAGCCGATCTGGGCCGCTATCTGGTCACCAAGGCCGAAGAGGACCGCAACGTGTTCAAGGTGCCGAGCCTGCGCAATGTCGCGGTGACCGCGCCGTACTTTCACGACGGCTCGGCTAAAACCCTCGAAGAGGCGGTAGACGTGATGTTCAAGTTCCAGCTCGGCCGTGTGCCCTCCGACAAGGACAAGGACCTGATCATCAAATTCCTCAAGACCCTGACCGGTGAATGGGGAGGCAAACCTTTATGAAAACGTTCCCCCGCCGCAACCTGGCACTGCTCGGTGCCGTGGCCGTGCTGCTGGCCTCGACGCTGTTGTTCCTGTACCTCAAATCCAGTTCGAGCGAGACGTCGACCTACGCCGAGTCCCGGGACTTGATCGGCCGGATCAAACAGTTGAACGCGCAATGGGAAACCGAGATTCTCAAGGCCAGGATCGCCATCAGTCACAACTACGATCCACTGGTGACACCGTTGAGCGAGATGACGCGCCTGTGGCAGCGGTTCGAGAGCATGGAGTCCAGTCACGGCCGCAACGACACGCCGACCTGGCGTGCCAGTCATGAGGCATACCTTGCCGCCATCCAGGAAAAAACCCGCTTGGTGGAGCAGTTCAAATCCCACAACGCGGTGCTGCGCAACTCACTGGCGTTCCTGCCCACGGCCGAAGACGACATCCAGCAACCGCTTACCCGACTGCCCGATGAAGACAAACTGCAACTGCAGAACATTGCCACCGACACCTACGACTTGCTGCTCAGCAGCCTGGAGTTCGCCCAGGTCACCTCCGACGATAGAGCGGCGGATATTCTGCTGGGGCTGAACAAACTGGGGGTGAACAAGCAGCGATTGCCGGAGCAGTTTCACAGCCCGATCGATATTTTGAGCAACCACATCGCGCTGATCCTGCGTGAACAACCGGTGGTCAATCGGTTACTGGAAAACATCGAGGCCATTCCCGTGGCCGAACGACTGGACGACATTACCGGCCTGCTGAACAAAGACCAGCAGCAATCCGATGCCATCGACCAGCGCTACCACTTCTACATGTTGGTGTTTTCGACGCTGCTGGTGCTGGTGCTGGTGTACCTGGCAATTCGCCTGATGCGCAGCTTCGGGGAGACTCAGCGGGTCAACAAGGAACTGCAAAACGCCAACGAAGTCCTCGAACAACGGGTCGAAGAGCGCACCCGCGAACTCAAGGATACCCAGAGCGAATTGCTCGACACCGCGCGTCAGGCCGGCATGGCCGAAATCGCCACCAACGTGCTGCACAACGTCGGCAACGTGCTCAACAGCGTGAACATCTCGGCCGATCTGGTCAGCCGCCGGCTGCGTAGCAGCAAGGCCCAGGGGCTGGGCAAGGCGATGCAGCTGATCAACGAGCATCAAAGCGACCTCGGGACCTTTCTGACCCAGAACGAGAAAGGAAAATTACTGCCCGGCTATTTGAATCAACTGGTGGAGGCGATTGCCCTCGAACAGCAAGGCATGACCGAGGAACTCGCGCAGCTGAGCAAAAGCGTCGATCACATCAAAGACATCGTCGCCACCCAGCAGTCCTACGCGGGGGCCAACAACCTGGTGGAACCGCTGTACATCAGCGAACTACTCGAGGACGCCCTGCGCATGAACGCAGGCGCCTTGACCCGGCATCACGTCACAGTGGTCAAGGAGTACGGCGACGTACCGCAAGTGATGGGCGACAAGCACCGCTTGTTGCTGATCCTGATCAACCTGATCAGCAACGCCAAATACGCCATGTCCGACCTCAGCAACCGAGCCCGACAGATCACCCTTGGGGTAAAAGTCGTCGAGGACACGATCCTGCAAATCAGCGTCAAGGATGACGGCGAAGGCATTGCGCCGGAAAACATGACGCGGATCTTTGCCCACGGTTTCACCACCCGCAAGGAAGGCCACGGCTTCGGCCTGCACAGCTGCGCGCTGGCCGCGATCGAAATGAACGGCCATCTCACCGCCCACAGCGACGGACCGGGCAAGGGCGCCCTGTTCACCTTGCAGATCCCGTTGAAACCCGTCATGGAGGAAGCATGAGCGACCTTTCGAACCGCCGCATTCTGCTGATCGACGACACCCCGTCCATCCATGATGACTTTCGCAAGATCCTCACCCCGACATCGGCCAAACATGCGGAACTGGACGAAATGGAGGCCGCGCTGTTCGGCAGCGAAGTGAAATCCACCCAGCTTCTGTTCGAGCTGGATTCAGCCTATGGCGGTCAGGAGGGCCTGGGCAAACTCGTCCAGGCCTTACAGGAAAACCGCCCCTACGCCCTGGCCTTCGTCGACATGCGCATGCCCGAGGGCTGGGACGGTGCACAGACGATCGAACACCTGTGGCAGGAAGACCCGAGCCTGCAAGTGGTGGTGTGTACCGCCTATTCCGACTATTCGTGGGATGAACTGCTGGAGCGCCTGCACGCCCACGACCGCCTGCTGATTCTGAAAAAACCGTTCGACAACATTGAAGTCCAGCAGATGGCCAACACCCTGCTCACCAAATGGGACATGACCGAACGAGCGTCTATCCAGATGAGCCATCTGGAGCATCTGGTGGACCAGCGCACGGCCCAGTTCAAACAGGCCAGCGAAGCATTGCAGCGGGAAATCGACGAGCGCAAACAACTGGAAAGCCAACTGGTGCAGTCGGAAAAACTCGCCTCGCTGGGGCAACTGGCGGCGGGGGTCGCCCATGAAATCAATAACCCCATCGGTTTCATTTCCTCCAACCTCGGCACCCTCGATGGCTATTTCAAACAACTGCAGGCCATGCTTGATGCCTATCGGGAGGCGGAGGCGGCCATTACCTCAAGCGAGGTTCTCGAACGTCTCGGCCAGCTCCGTGAAAAGGTCGAGCTGGAGTTTCTGCGCGAAGACATTCCGCTGCTGATCAAGGAATCCAAGGACGGGATCAATCGGGTCGGGCAGATCGTCAAGGACCTGAAGGACTTCTCCCGCGTCGACTCCAATCAGGAATGGCAGTGGGCCAACCTGCAGCAGGGCATCGAGTCGACGCTGAACATCGTCGCCAATGAACTCAAGTACAAGGCCGATGTGGTGAAGGAGTATCAAACGCTGCCTGACATCGAATGCCTGCCGTCGCAGATCAATCAGGTGATCATGAACCTGATCGTCAACGCGTCTCAGGCCATGGGTCCGGAACGGGGCACCATCACCCTGCGTACCGGGCTTGAAGGTGAAACGGTGTCGATCGAAGTCGCGGACACCGGATCAGGCATCGAACCGGAATGCCTGCAGAAAATATTCGACCCGTTCTACACCACCAAACCGGTGGGCCAGGGAACAGGGCTCGGGTTGTCACTGTCCTATGGCATCGTGAAAAAACACCGGGGCGATATTTCGGTACGCAGCGAAGTCGGCGTGGGTACCACGTTTCGGGTCGAGCTGCCGATGCGCCAATCGAAAGCGGCTGTCTGACCAGCCGAACAAGGGATCAAATCTCAATCCAGGCTGTTTTCGTTTATTCTCCAGGCGCAGAATGCCTGACGCTCTGTGCTAACACAGGAGATCTCTGTGGCGAGGGAGCTTGCTCCCGCTGGATCGCGAAGCGATCCCAAAACAGGCAATGCGTTCAGTCAGACAAATCCCGTCAGCAGGTTTTGCGACTGCTGCGCAGCCGAGCGGGAGCAAGTTCCCTCGCCACAAAAGCCTGTATACCACGGTCCTATATGACCGAGTCCGAACCCAAGGAAACCGTATGAGCCTGTCACTCCTGAGCCGCTACGCCTTCTTTGCCGTCTGTGTGATATTCACCCTCGCCAGCCTGCCCTTCCTGGCATACGACTGGCTCTGGCCGATCGCCGCCGTCACCGGCGTCCTCAGCCTGGTGGGTCTGTTCGACCTGTTGCAAAGTCCTCATGCGGTGCGCCGCAACTACCCGATCCTGGGCAATATCCGTTATCTGGTGGAGGGCATTCGCCCGGAAATCCGCCAGTACCTGCTCGAATCCGACAGCGATGCCCTGCCCTTCTCCCGGGCTCAGCGTTCGCTGGTGTATTCGCGAGCCAAGAACGAGAGCGCCGACAAACCTTTCGGCACGCTGATCGACGTGTATCAGTCGGGTTTCGAATTCATCGGCCACTCGATGCGCCCGGCACCGTTGAGCGACCCGAGCAGTTTCCGGGTGATGGTCGGCGGCCCGCAGTGCACCCAGCCGTACTCGGCGTCGGTGTTCAACATCTCGGCCATGAGCTTCGGCTCCCTCAGCGCCAACGCCATTCGCGCGTTGAACCAGGGCGCCAAACTCGGCAACTTCGCCCATGACACCGGCGAAGGCAGCATCAGCCCCTATCACCGGGAAAACGGCGGCGACCTGACCTGGGAACTGGGCAGCGGCTACTTCGGCTGCCGCACCGCCGATGGCCGCTTCGACCCGGAACGCTTCGCCGCCCAGGCACAGAACCCGCAAGTGCGGATGATCGAAATCAAAATGAGCCAAGGCGCCAAACCCGGCCACGGCGGGATTCTGCCCAAGCACAAAGTCACCCAGGAAATCGCCGAAACCCGTGGCATCCCGATGGGCGAAGACTGCATTTCGCCGTCGCGCCACAGCGCGTTTTCCACGCCGATCGAAATGATGCACTTCATCGCACAACTGCGTGAACTGTCCGGCGGCAAACCGGTGGGCTTCAAGTTCTGCCTGGGTCACCCGTGGGAATTCATGGGCATCGCCAAGGCCATGCTGGAAACCGGCATCCTCCCGGACTTCATCGTGGTCGACGGCAAGGAAGGTGGCACCGGCGCCGCGCCCGTGGAATTCACCGACCACATCGGCGTACCGATGCGTGAAGGCCTGTTGTTCGTGCACAACACCCTGGTGGGCCTGAACCTGCGGGACAAGATCAAACTCGGCGCCAGCGGCAAAATCGTCAGCGCCTTCGACATCGCCAGCGTCCTGGCCATCGGCGCCGACTGGGCCAACTCGGCGCGCGGCTTCATGTTCGCCATCGGCTGCATCCAGTCGCAAAGCTGCCACACCAACAAATGCCCGACCGGCGTCGCCACCCAGGACACCCTGCGCCAGCGCGCCCTGGTGGTTCCGGACAAAGCCCAGCGCGTGTTCAATTTCCACCGCAATACGCTCAAAGCCCTGGCCGAAATGCTCGCCGCCGCGGGGCTCGATCATCCTTCACAGCTGTCGGCCAAGCATCTGGTGCGACGCATGTCGGCGACCGAGATCAAGCTGTTCTCGCAGTTGCATGTGTTCTTGAAACCGGGGGAATTGCTCACGGGTGAAGTGAACGGCGAGTTTTATTCGCGGATGTGGCAGATGGCACGGGCGGATAGTTTTGAGCCTAATGATGCGGCGGCTGCATAGGCATAGGCTGTGTTTGCGCGCCAATCTCAGGGATTGGCGCGTCCTCCACGATGAACAAACGAGCCTCACTGCCCCCTTCCCTTAGCGTCAGCACCTGCTTCCAATGTTTCGGAAACAAGGCGTCATGTTCAGGACGAGCCGTACCCGTTACCCACCAGACTCTCCTGGCATTGAGTTTCAGGGTCGAAAAGTCATTGAAGAAAATCGAGTGCAGGTGACGGGGAATGAGTGCCCAGCCACCGTATTCGGCGGTTCCCCACAGGGTGCCGGTCGCTGTTTTGAAGACGTATAGCCTCGGCTGAATGCCTGTCGAGTTGTAGTACATGAACGGCAAGTACCAATACAGGTTATCCACAACGATTTCGTCACCCGGATGCACTTCGCGGCCAAGATCTGCGACCACGGCGTCCAGCTTGGCGTCTCTGCGAATGCTGGTGCCGTTCATCTCATCCGTTTGTGCATAAATCGCCGACAGCCCGTGCACTTCCACCAACACAATAAAAACCATGGCGACAGCAGCAAGGACAGCGTGGCGTTGGCTCAATGCGTCCAGTGCGAGCGCAACGATAAGAGGCAACGCAGCGGCGGCGAATACCAGGTACCTGGCATTGAAAACCGGCACGATCAGCGACACCAGAAACACGGTCAGCGCCGGCACGAAGAAATAACTCACCAGCAAGACGCTGAAAGGTCGTTCATTACGTGCTTTGAGCAGTACCGCAGCGGCGCAAACAATGATCAAGACCAAGGGTGTCACGCGCCATAAGTCACTGGTCGAACCCTCCATCACCACCAGTTGCCAAACGAAGGTCAGCACCGTCGGCCAGGTGAGTGGCTGTATCCATTCGAGCCCGTCCATTCGCAACAATTGACTGATGAGAGGCGGTGCCCACGGCAGGTACAACACGACGATTGCACTGTTGGCCAGTATCCACGCACATACAGGTACCGTGCTTTGGACCTTGCGCACTCGCCACCAAAAAAGCCAATGCACCAACACGCACAATGCGGCGAAGTAGTGCGTGTAAAAAGCCGCCGTCATCAACAGCACGTAAACGACCGGGTAACGCTTCTGATCCGGCGCCTTGACCCAACACACCAGCGCCACGGTCGCCCCCATCAGCCAGAACCCCAACAAGGTGTACATTCGCACTTCCTGGCTGTAGCGCACCGATATCGGCAGCAACGCCAACAACAATGCTGCGATCCATGTCGCCCTTCGCGTCGCCAACAGGCTCATCAATTTAATGCCCAGCAACAGCGTGCCGACATCGGCCAGCGCGCTCAGGGACCGCGCGGACAACACGCCATGACCGAACAGCAACATCCAGTAATGCAGCAAGACATAGTAAAGCGGCGGATGAACATCCCGAGCCGTCGTGGCCCAGATATACGCAGGCGAACCCTCGGCCAGCAATATGCTGTAGGCCTCGTCATACCAGATGACCGGCACGGTGATGGCGTGAAACCTGGCGAACAGCGCGATCGCCAGCACCGCCAGCAGACCTGCCCCCTCGGCCACTCTGGATGAAACGTTTTTGAGAGAGATCGAAGAGAAGCTCACCGATTTCACCACGCAAGCGCGGCGATCGGCGTCGGCTCTTTCATCACGATGAAACCGTAGTCACCCAACAGATAGAGGCTGTAGAACTTGTTATCCACCAGCGGTGGATAACCCTGATAACCCATCAGCGTCGCGTTGCGTCGCTCCCGCTCCGCTACCACGTTGGTGATGCCCGCTTTCGGCAGGTTTTCCGCCAGCATGTAGAAGTTGATGTTCAGCAGATAATGCAAAACCGGCATCTGCTTGAACGAGCCTGCAGCCTCCACCAGCCAGTGATCGGAATAACTCACCGACATGTATATGCGCTTGGCCTCGCGCAGTTGCCGATGGGATGCAATGTCATGCCCCAGGGAAAACAACGCGCTGGAAGCGAAGGTGTTCTGCACCGACAGTACGCGACCATAGGCGTAGGACATCGAAAGCATGGCCAGCAGCGGAACCACCAACAGCAGCGTCAGCCGCTCATGAATATGTGCCAGCGCCAGATGGCTCAAATAGAACAGCAGCACCAACAGCACTGCGAACCCCATCAAGGTTCTGGCGCCTTCATTGAAATCCCGGAAAAACAACACAGCCCCCGACACTAGAAAAATCACGACCGGCACGGTCAACACACACGCCAGGCCCATCAAGACTTTTCTCAACCCTGTGTCCTGGCGTGCCACTACGTTCCGGGCCAGCTGCACGCTGCCCGCGATGGCGCACAACAGCAGCACGGCGAACACCCAGGTGAATCCACCGTGAAACAGCAGCACGACTTTTTCCAGCACGCGACCAATGTTGATTTCCAGTTGCAGCCAGGGTGCTGCCGCCCAGTTCAGGAACAAAACACGGGTCTGATCCATGTATGGATAAGCGGTGACGCTGTAGATCAAGCCGCCGAGCACCACCTGCGCGAGTTTCCAGCCGATCAACTCGCACCATTGCGGCCAGGCCCATTTATCGTTCGCGCCCCTGAGCAGTTCGAGGCAACACAGGCCCAGAAACACATTAATACTCACCTGATAGAGCCCCAGCCCCAGGGCAATCAGGAAGGCCGGCACCAGCCATTGCAGGATGCGCGAAGGATGACGAAACGTGATCGCATAGATCACCGCCACCAGGCTCAAGGCATTGGTCGGTCCGTCGTATTGATACGACAGGTTCTGCAGGAAGAACGGGTTGTACCAGAGCGGCAACACCACCATGCAGCAGGATAGCGTCGGCTGCGGGTAGTAATGAAACGTCAGGCTGGTCAACGCAAAAGTCATGGCCAGGGAGGCTATCAACAGCGGCAACGGAAAGATGTTCGGCGCGGCATCGCTGAAGGTCAGCGCGTTGTAGAACAGCTCGGTGAACAACCGCCCCTGCCCCACCCAGTCCGTGCCGGCGGACAGCGAACGCCAGTTGTCATCGATGTAGGGATAGTCGGCGAGGATCAGCGGAATGACATAGATCAGCGTCGCGAGTTGAAAAAACAGCCAGACCCGACGACGGCCGATTTCGCCGCTAAAAAAATCGCTCAGTCTGCCCATGCTAAAGCCCGACCCGGTCTTTGCCACCGATGACGTCTTTGATCACATACCGGGGCCGATGCTTGGCTTCGATGTAGATGCGACCGACATACTCTCCAAGAATGCCGATGCCGATCAGTTGCACACCGCCCAGAAACAATATGGCCGTCATCAACGAAGGGTAACCGGGGACGCTGTTGCCGAAGAAAATCTTGTCCAGCACCATGTACACCGCATACAGCACCGCGAAGATTGAAATGCCGCCGCCGATGTAAGTCCACAACTGCAAGGGTACGGTGCTGAACGAGGTAATGCCTTCCAGCGCCAGGTTCCACAGCTTCCAGCCATTGAATTTGCTGCGTCCCGCCACCCGCTGGGCCCGCTCGTACTCCACCACCACGGTGGTGAAACCGGCCCACGACAGAACGCCTTTCATGAACAACTGATGCTCGGGGAGTGCGCGAATCACATTGACCACCTTGCGGTCCATGAGGCGGAAATCCCCGACATTCTCTTCGATACGGGTGTAGGAAATCCTGTTCAGCAGGTGGTAGAACATTGCCGCACTGTGGCGTTTCAAATAACTGTCGCTGGTACGATCCCGGCGTTTGGCGAGCACCACATCGGCACCCTTTTGCCACTCGGCAATCAACCGCGGGATGACGCTGATCGGGTCCTGCAGGTCCACGTCCATGGGGATCACCGCATCGCCGGTGGCGTACTCCAGCCCGGCAAACAACGCCGGCTCCTTGCCGAAGTTGCGCGAGAAATTGATCAGCAATACCTGTTCATCGACCTGGGCCAGCGCCTTGGCCTGCTCAGCCGTCTGGTCGGTACTGCCGTCGTTGATGAACACGATCTCGACTTCATAAGGGTCAAGTTTCAACTCACGACGCACCGCTTGGTGGAACAGACTGATCGCCTGCTCTTCGTTGAATACCGGAACAATCAGCGAAACCTTCACGTTTCACACTCCTGAGAACCGAAGTGTAGATGCTCGCCAGATGCCATCATGGGGAGTTCCGGTACGCGAACTGTCCGGCAGACCGACGGCCACGCCGCTCGATCCGTTCGCTATAAGCAGCTGAGACATTCGGTAATATCCAGCCTTTTGCAATTGCCTGTGAATAACGGCACCCTGCGCGCCGCCAATGTGCGGCGCCCCCTCTTTTGCGGCGCCGGCAACTCCTTATTCAACAGCCCGTTCAAGAGCCCGCCTTCATGACGTCTGGACGCGATCACCGAATCGACTTTTTCCGCGGCCTGGCCCTGATCTTTATCTTCTGGGACCACGTGCCGCAGAACCCGCTCGCGCAGTTCACGGTGCGTAACTTCGGCTTCAGCGATGCGGCGGAGATTTTCGTGTTCCTGGCCGGTTACGCGGCCGTGCTGGCCTACGGCAAGATCGCCCGGCGCGACGGGCTCATGGTCGCCACGGTGAAAATCCTGCGACGCGCCTGGGTGCTTTATGTAGTGCACATCTTTTTGCTGGCGCTGCTGATGGGCATCGTGTTTTTCGCCAACAGCCACGTGGAAACCCGCGATCTGGTGCAGGAAATGGGCTTGCAGTATTTCCTCAGCAATCCGCAGCAGGCGTTGATGGACGAGTTGCTGCTGCGCTTCAAGCCGAACCTGATGGACCCGTTGCCGCTGTACATTCTGTTGCTGCTCGGCCTGCCGCTGGTACTGCCGATACTGCTGCGCAAGGCGGAATACGTGGTGGGGCTGTCGGTGGTGTTGTACCTGCTGGCGCCATGGTTGCAGTGGAACCTGGCGGGCACCGACGGGGGCGTGTGGTTTTTCAATCCGATGGCCTGGCAGCTGCTGTTTATTCTCGGGGGCGCGGCGGCGATTCACCGGCAAAGGCCTCGGGCGCCGCAACCTCGACCGCTGACTCGACAGCCGGTTCTCATCGCGGCTCTGACCTATCTGGTAATGACCGGGATGATCGCGCTGTCGTGGAAATGGCCGACCGTGCATGACGCGTTCATGCCCCAATGGCTCGGCGAATGGCTCTATCCGATCAGCAAGACCAACCTCTCACCGGCGCGTCTGCTGCACTTCCTCGCCCTCGCCTACGTCACCGCCAGGTTGTTGCCGGACACGGGCTGGACGCAACACTGGCTGGCACGACAAAGCTGTCGCATGGGCCGATATTCTCTGGAGGTGTTCTGTTTTGGTGTGTTGCTGGCGCCGTTGGCGGACATGCTCAATGCCTTGGGTGGGAACGTATTGGCGATGCAGCTATTCAGCGCAATGCTGGGGGTCGGGTTGATGGCGTTGCTGGGGGCCTGGCTGGATTTCAATAAGCGGTTGAACATGCCGATACCCGTGGCAGCCGTTTAACATCAAAAGATCGCAGCCTTCGGCAGCTCCTACAAAAGCAGATCGCGCTTCACCCGTAGGAGCTGCCGAAGGCTGCGATCTTTTGATCTTCCAAATGCAAAAGCCCCGATCATTCTGACCGGGGCTTTTGTAAGGCTGGCGTTACAACTTACGAAGCCGAACGCACCGCGCCTTGCGTCACATTGGTCGGCTGCAACTTGAACATGTAGAACAACACCGTCAGCAGTACCAGGAACGCCGGGCCCACATACAGCGCCACTCGGGTGTCCGGGAAGTACGCCATCAGGCCGACCACCAGCACCAGGAAGGCCAGCGCCAGATACGAACTGATCGGGTACAGCCACATGCGGTATTTCAGGCCGGCACGTTCGCTGGCGCTCAGGCCTTTGCGGAACTTGAGCTGGGCCAGCAGGATCATCACCCAGGTCCAGATCGCGCCGAAGGTGGCTATCGCGGTAACCCAGACGAAAACCTTCTCAGGCACCATGTAGTTGAGCAGCACGCCCAGCAACAACGCGCCGATCGACAACAGCAACGCACGACGGGGCACACCGCCGTTCGAGGTTTTGGCGAAACCGGCCGGGGCCTGGCCATTTTGCGCCAGGCTGTAGAGCATGCGCCCGGTGCTGAAGATGCCGCCGTTGCAGGACGACAACGCCGCGGTGATCACCACGAAGTTGATGATGCCGGCGGCGGTCTTGATGCCCAGACGCTCGAAGGTCATCACGAACGGGCTGCCCTGGGTGCCGATGGCGTTCCATGGGTAGATCGACAGAATCACGAACAAGGCGCCGACGTAGAACAGCAGAATCCGCCAGAACACCGAGCCGATCGCATTGGGTATGGTCTTCTGCGGGTTCTTCGCTTCACCGGCGGTCAGGCCGATCATCTCGACGCCGAGGTAGGCGAACATCACCATTTGCAGGGACATCAACACGCCTTGCACGCCATTGGGCATGAAGCCGCCGTGGGCCCACAGATTGGAAATCCCCAGGGCGACGCCGTCGTTGCCGAAGCCGAACGCGATCACGCCGATACCGCCGACCACCATCGCAATGATGGTGACGATCTTGATCAGGGCGAACCAGAATTCGAACTCACCGAAGGCTTTCACCGCGATCAGGTTGATCGAGCCCATGCTGACCAACGCGGCAAGTGCCCAGATCCAGCGCGGCACGTCGGGGAACCAGACGCCCATGTACACCGCCACTGCGGTGATTTCCGCGACGCAGGTCACCAGCCACAGGAACCAGTAGTTCCAGCCGGTCAGAAAACCCGCCAAAGGCCCGAGGTAATCCTGGGCATAACGGCTGAACGAGCCGGCGACCGGATTATGCACGGCCATCTCGCCGAGGGCGCGCATGATCACCAGGATCGCCAGACCGCCGATGATGTAGGAGAGCATGATGGCCGGGCCGGCCATTTCGATGGCCTTGGCCGAACCCAGGAACAGGCCGACGCCGATACAGGCACCGAGTGCCATCAGGCGAATATGCCGTTCGCCGAGTTCGCGTTTAAGCGGGCCGCCCTGAGCGGTCTCGCCGTGAGGCAGGTGATTGCCGACTGGCATAGGGGTGCAACCTCGTCTTGTTATTGGATATGACCACCGAGTGTCGAAGCGCCGGCCGATAAGCCAGTGCCTGGTGAAACCGGGCCTGTCTTGTGGACAGACACGTCTTGTAGGACAAAACCTCCAAGATCAGCGGGGCGTGCAGTATAAAAAGCTAATGACAGGTGTTTTAACTATATAAAACACAATATTCAGCGATAACTAACGGGTAATTCGCGTAAAACGGAGTGGCATTACCTGGCTTATGCAGGTTTTTTCGCCACTGAAACCGCACGGAGTATTGCACAGCAATGGTGCATCGTCATGCCCCTACCTAGGCAGCATTTACCTCGCTGATGCGTCTAGCTCAACCCTTTCAGACGACCTCCCCCTTGTGGCGAGGGAGCTTGCTCCCGCTCGACTGCGCAGCAGTCGCAAACCCGGTGAATCGTATTTATCAGACAAGTCCGGAATTGGGGCCGCTTCGCAGCCCAGCGGGAGCAAGCTCCCTCGCCACAAAAGCGCTATTCCCAATTGGATCCTGCATGGTTCTCGGAAATTTCAGTCAAATGTTGCAGATTCAGGTTTGGAGATAGGGACTAGGGTCAAAGGGGAACTTCAAAAGGGCGCAAGGAATGCATCCACAACCAAATTCACATCTGCTACGCCATGGACGATGTTCAGAACAGGGTCGGGCCTATCTCATCACAGCAGTTGTGCACCAACGCCGCCGAATATTCACTGATTGGCGGTTGGGACGTCTGTTAGTTGCCGAACTCAAGCGGGCCCACGACCAGAAATGGGTCAACTCAATAGCGTGGGTCGTCATGCCAGATCACTTCCATTGGTTGGTACAACTCGAACAACACTCCCTGGCGCAACTCATGCAAGCCACCAAATCTCGCAGCACACTCTCCATCAACCGAGCGTCAAACAATGAAGGGGCTTTTTGGCAAAGCGGCTACCACGACCGGGCAATCCGCGATGGAGAAGGACTCCTGCCATTCGCTCGTTACATTGTTGCCAATCCATTGCGCGCAGGGTTGGTCAATAAAATTGGCGATTACCCACTATGGGATGCCTGTTGGCTATGAACCCAGCAGCACCATAACCCTGTGGCGAGGGAGCTTGCTCCCGCTCGGCTGCGCAGCAGTCGTGAATCCTGTACATGCGGTGTGTCTGAAAAAATCCGGTGTTGGTGGTTTTGGGGACTGCTGCGCAGTCCAACGGGAGCAAGCTCCCTCGCCACAGGCAAGCTCCCTGGCCACAACAGCCCTTCTCCACAGGTAATGATGCGCATCTGATATTTGGTTGTTCACAATTTTTTCACCAATGCCAACCACCGTCTAAGCTTCAAACAAGTCCGATCAATCTGCGTGAATGGATCAGTCGACTATGGGCGCTTTGTGGCAAACCGATTCGAGTGACACTGTGGTTCCGACTGAACGTGTGGATGAAGCGCCTTTACCTGAAAAACCCCGTCGCTCACGACACGGCTGGGGGGCGTTCTGGTTGCTGCTGCTGATTATCCTGATTGTCCTGGGCCTGGCCGCAGCCAAGGAAATGCGCACCTCCAAGTTCCAGGCCCGGGAAATCAGCAAATATGCCGCCTCGCTGAAATACGAACTGCAACCCGGCCCCAGCGACGCGATTCGCTACCCTGGCGAAGGTCCGTTCGATCAGCGTCTGGGCTACAGCTCCCTGGATGAATTTCTGCCGCGCCTGCTCAAGCGCGATTACGTGATAGCGGCGCAAACCCGCTTTTCGCCTGCGCTGATGAAGTACAGCGACAAGGGCTTTTTCATTCCCTATACCGAGAAAATCCAGGCCGGGCTGTCGATCACAGATTGCCGTGCGGCCCCGCTGTATCAGTTCAAGTATCCACAACAGCTCTATTCAAGCTTTGCCGCGATCCCGCCGGTGGTGGTCAACAGCTTGCTGTTCATCGAAAACCGCTTTCTGCTCGATCCGCACCAGCCCCTGGCCAACCCCGCCGTGGACTGGCCACGGTTCGGCATGGCGGCGTGGTCCCAGGTAGCCAAGCTGTTGCGCCTGCCCGGCCAATCGGCGGGCGGCAGTACACTGGCGACACAGCTTGAGAAATATCGACATTCGCCCGATGGCTTGACCGTGTCGGGCGCGGAAAAAATCCGCCAAATGATTTCCGCCAGCGTGCGGGCCTATCAGACGGGGCCGGAAACCCTTCAGGTACGGCAAAATGTGATTCGCGATTACCTCAACAGTGTTCCGCTGTCCGCGGTACCGGGCCACGGTGAAGTGCACGGCATGGCCGAAGGTTTGCGTGTGTGGTACGGCACCGACTTCAACAAGGCCAACGAACGGCTGGCCAGCACCGACACCGATCAGAAAAGCCTGGCGGAAAAAGGCCTGGCCCTGCGTGAAATGCTGTCGCTGATGATTGCTCAACGCCGCCCTTCGCACTACTTGACCAAGGGCCGCGATGAATTGGCCAGCCTGACCGACAGCCATATTCGCCTGCTGTCACAAAATGGGGTGATCGATGCGCCGCTCGCGGCGGCGGCACTGTCCAGCCAAGTGACCTACCGCGACTGGCAGACCCAGCCCACCATCCAACCGATCGAAACCAACAAAGGCATCAGTGTCGCGCGCAGTCGCCTGGGCAGTTTGCTCAACCGTCCGCTGTATGACCTCGACCGCCTCGACCTTTCCGCCACCAGCACCTTGCAAGGCGAGCTGCAAACCCAGGCCACCGCATACCTCAAGCATCTGGCCGACCCAGCCTATGCAGCGGAAATCGGCCTGATCGGCGAACGCCTGCTCACCCCCACCAGCACCACGCAGGTGCGCTACAGCTTCACCCTGTTCGAACTGACCCCGGACGGCTCGCGGGTGCGGGTGCAGACCGACAGCACCGACCAACCGTTCGACATCAATGAAGGCAGCAAGCTGGAACTGGGCTCCACCGCCAAAATGCGTGTGCTCACCACTTACCTGCAGATCATCTCCGAATTGCACGATCGCTACGCAGGCATGACCGTTGCCGAACTGAAGAAAACCGAAGTCGCCGAACAGGATCGCCTGAGCAGCTGGGCCGTCGATTACATGATTCAGAACACCGACCGCAGCCTGCCAAAAATGCTCGGCGCCGCACTGGATCGCAAATATTCCGCCAGCCCC
This sequence comes from Pseudomonas sp. Pseusp18, assembly GCF_059506005.1. Lineage (NCBI taxonomy): Bacteria > Pseudomonadati > Pseudomonadota > Gammaproteobacteria > Pseudomonadales > Pseudomonadaceae > Pseudomonas > Pseudomonas sp. Pseusp18. The sequence goes on along the minus strand of NZ_CP169240.1, from coordinate 1,107,486 downwards.
GGCGAGGCGTTTTTCACCGGTGGCGGGTTGCACACGTTCGTTAACTTCCGCAAGGAAGACAACGGCCGCATGCCGACCCTGCGCGATGCCATTCGTGAGTCGATCAACCTGCCGTTCATCCGGCTGATGCGTGATTTGGTGCGCTACAGCACCTACGCAGGCCCCAACAGCAGCGCCGAATTGCTCAAGGACGACCGCGACCCGCGGCGTCAGGAATACCTGGCCCAGTTCGCCGACCGCGAAGGCACCGCATTCCTGTTGCGGTTCTGGAAGAAGTACCAGAACAAGGACACCCAGACCCGCCTCGAGACCTTCCTCGACAGCATGCACCCGACACCGATCCGCATGGCTGCCGTGCATCGCTACCTGTTCCCGCAGGCCGACCAGGAAAGCTTCAACACCTTCGTGCGCTCACACCTCAAGGGCGCCAAGCTCACGGAAAAACTCACCGACGAACGCCTCGAACGCCTGTACCTGAGTTACGGCCCGGGCAGCTACGACCTGCCGGACCAGGGCTTCATCGCCAAGGTCCACCCGCTGGATCTGTGGCTGATGGGCTACTTGCTGAACAACCCCGACGCCAAGTTCAGCCAGATCGTCAAAGCCAGCGAATTCGAACGCCAGGAGGTTTACAGCTGGCTGTTCAAAAGCAAACACAAGGGCGCCCGTGACAGCCGCATCCGCACGATGCTGGAGATCGAGGCGTTCCTCGACATTCATCAACGCTGGCAGAAAGTCGGCTACCCGTTCGATCACCTGGTGCCCTCGCTGGCCACCGCCATCGGCAGCTCCGGCGACCGCCCCGCCGCGCTGGCGGAGCTGATCGGCACCATCCTCAACGACGGTGTACGCCTGCCGACGCTGCGTATCGACAGCCTGCACTTCGCGGCCGGTACGCCCTATGAAACCCAACTGATGAACAATCCGGTCGTCGGCAAACGCGTGATGCCTTCCGAGGTGGCAACCGCCATGCGCGAGGCCTTGTCGCAAGTGGTGGATGCCGGCACGGCCAAACGCGTGGCAGGCAGTTTCAAACTGGCTAACGGCACCCCGTTGGCCATGGGCGGCAAAACCGGGACCGGCGACAACCGCATCGAAGCCATCGGTCCGGGAGGGCGGATTCTGAGTTCGAAATCGATCAACCGCACTGCAACGTTCGTGTTCTACATCGGCGATAGCCATTTCGGCACCTTGACCGCCTACGTGCCGGGGCGCTCGGCCGAAGCCTTCAAATTTACCTCGGCGTTGCCCGTGCAAGTGCTCAAGGGCATGGCGCCGATTCTGATGCCTTACCTGCAACCGGGGAGTCATACAGGATGCCTGCCTGTTGAAGTCGCCCGACACTGATCACGGGTGGTAATTAATTATTTTCGGCATTGATAATCTCAATGCGTCGGCAAGTATCCACACGTATTCAAGAACAGTAATTCAGACTTTTACTTTGAGCCTTGGGAGTTAGGCTGGTGACTCCTATAAACATTCAAGGCTTTATAAAAACATGTCTGAAATACAAGGAAGTATATTAGGTGGTTCATTACCGGAAACTGCCGATTTAAAAGGCCGCCATTACGATTTTATCCAGAACCGGATCCACCCCATCTTCAAAAACGCCTCTTTACAAAGGGTTCAGGGACTAACCCTCACTCAAACGGCAATCGGGACATGGATAAAGACCGCCACAGACATCGATCACACCCGGTTACAAGAATCCAACATTAAACTCTGGTCCGCTCAGAACAGAGTGGACCGCATTCTTGAAGAGTTACAAAACATTTATAAGTTCGCCGAGCCGCTGCTGACCGACGCGTTGTTGAAACAGTACGGTGTCGACGTTGATGTAAAGACAACCTGCTTGCATCTTTACTTACCCAAAGAGCGCCCTTGGTATGTCGTTGACCTCTCCGGCGGCGTGGTGACCCGTACGGTCTCACTGCTGGACGCCGCCCTGCACAACTTTGCGCTGACCGAAACCTGCGAATCGGGCTCGGACTTTATCAGTCAGCCCGATGCGCGCGGGCACTTCGACATTCAGCCGATCAAACGCAAAATGTCCATCGCACAGTTCCAGACCTTATGTCGCGAGTTGGACATCGGCGCCCGCTACACCCGATACCTCGAAGAACAGTTGCTGCCCAGTGACGGCCTTGCACAGGTCATGTTGAAACTCAACATCGTCAATTACGAGAAAACCGCGTTCAAAGCGGCTGCTCAACAGGCCGTGATGACCAATGACATTGACGCCGACGCCCGCGATTTGATCCTGAAGATGCTTGATGGTCAGCGCAATCTCACCCGTAAAGGCCGGGTGATGCACTTCGCTGAATTGTCCATCATGGACAGCCCGTTGACCGGGATCGTGCTGATTACGCCGGACCTGGAACGAACCCGCGATGTCGTACCGATATTTGCTTACGTCCCGCAAGACCCGGAGCATCCACTGAAAGAGTACCCGTCAACCGCCGCGTTCATGAATGAGCTGACTCGCCAGCTACGCGATAACAACACCCTATCGTCTACCGGAATGACCTATCGTCAGTACTTCAGCCGGTTCGTAAACCAACCCGAGCGCGGGCATTTTTTCGGCGGGTTGGAGCAACGCCTGTTCGAGGTTAAATGGCATCAAAAGGAACCGCTGGACCAACGCCCTAGTTGGCGGGAAGAACCGGTCGACAACCCCTACCTGTACTTCAACGCCACACCGATCAACGGTGAATTGTGGGAGTACCTCTATCAGCAAAAGCTGAACAAAATCCTCAATGATGCGCGAAACATCGCCGTGTCCACCGCCGATACCGATCGCAATGCCCGATGGGCCTGGTGGGAGAACTTCAAAAAAATTGTCTCGGACATCTTCAATGCCGCGCTGATGGTCGCCACCCCGTTCGTCCCGGGGCTGGGTGAATTGATGATGGCGTACACCGCTTACCAGATCACTACCGACGTAGTCGAATCCGCCGTGGACCTGGCGCTCGGCCTGTGGATTGAAGCCGCCGAACATATTGTCGGGGTCGTGACGGACGTCGTTCAGTTGGCCGCTTTCGCCGCCGGTGCGCAGATCGGCCAGCTCGCACGCCTCAAACTCTCACCACTGATCGAAGGCATGAAGCCGGTGGAACTGCCCAACGGCCAGCAACGCCTGTGGTATCCCGACCTCAAGCCCTACGAGCAGCCGAACGTCGGGTTACCGGCCGACTCCACGCCTGACGCATTGGGTTTGCATACCCACGAAGGTCAAAAGATTCTGCCGCTGGATGAAAAACAGTACGCCGTGCAGAAAGACCCGAAAACGGGCACCTATCGTGTCAAACACCCCCATCGTGGTGAGGCCTATTCACCTGAGCTGAAACACAACGGCTACGGCGCCTGGACACATGAAGCGGAAAACCCGCGAGACTGGGACAGCCCCAGGCTGATGCGGCGTCTCGGTCACTCCGTCGACGGTTTCAACGATGCGCAACTGGAACAAATTCGTATTGCCAGCGGCACCGAAGCGGGGGCGTTACGCCGAATGTACGTCGAAAACACCGCCCCGCCTCCGTTGCTCACCGATGGCCTTGAACGCGCAGGTATTCAGCAGCAAACCGAGCAGGCTATTCATGACATTCGCTCCGGACGGCCTCTCGATCCCGATTCTTACTGGTTCGAACCCTTGGCGACTTACCTTGAAGGCTGGCCCTCGGACAAGGCCCTGAGAGTTTACGAAAACACCGACCTGACAGGCCGGTTTCGCACTTACGGTAATGCCCAGGCGAGCGACGAACACACGCTCGGCACCAGCCTCACCCAACTCATGCAGGGGGATCTGCCCAAGCAGCTCGTCGAGTTCCTGAGCGAAGAAGAACTTCAAGTGCTGATCGGCCCAGGCGTCGCCAGGGGAGAACGGATCCAGGCTCTGCGCAATCAACTGGCTGACGAGGCAGACCGCCTCCGGCCCGATATCTTCAATCAGCGCTATCAGGCCACACAAGCGAGCGCCAACCCGCAGATTCAACAGCTACGCGACGTGGCTCCAGAGCTGCCGACCCGCGCGGCGACGGTACTGCTCAACAAGGCCGGCAGCGCTGAACTCGAACGCATGGCCCGGGACCAACGCCTGCCGCTGGACCTGAAAAACCAGGCCCGTGAAGCGGCCTTCGAAACCCGGGCCAACCACGCCTATGAAGGTTTCACCGATGCTGCCCGTTGGGTTCCAGAGACGGAGCGACTGGTGCTGAACGCACTCAGAATTCACACCGACGCGTTCGGCGATTTGCGTATCGACATTCGGCAGGGTTCCGACATCGGGCCCTTACGATGCAGCGTGGGTGCGGAAGACGCTTCGGTCATCCGGGTATTGATCAAGGATGACGGGGCACGGTACGAAGTGTGGGACGCCGACAACCACAAACTGCATGAAGCCGACGACTTTTACGAATCGGTGCTCAATGCCCTGCCGGCCAGTAAACGCACGCAACTGGGTTATCGTCCAGGCCAGGGAACCTGGTTCAGACAATGGGTGATGGTCAAAACCGAGGCCCCCGCCGAGCGTCGGATCGCACTGGCAGAACCGCCGATTCGCCTGATCGCCGACCCCGACACCCTGCTGCTGTTGCGTGGCCCGGGCTTTTCCATACAAAAGGCCACTTTGTCGGAACGGGTGCAGGACATTTACCCGCACTTGAACGAGCGCGAGGTCAGCACCTTTGTCCGATCGCTGGGCGAAGAACCTCAGGCACGCAAGACCCTCGATCGACTTGACCGCGAACTGGACGATCTTCAAGTCAAACTCAACAAATGGCGGTATCAGCAGCCTGAAGCCTGGGGCCCGGATCGTAACGGGTTCGTGAATGGCGGCGGGCTGCATATTTCCGAGCGGCTCATCGCCTGCTTTCAAAGAAAGTCGACGGCCTTTGGCGAGCGTAGCTTCACACTCGAAGGTGGGTATGTGCTGGACCTGTCAACAGATTTCAACACTCTGGATCTTGAACTATGGTGGCGTGAACTGCCTGACCTCAAGTACTACCTCGACCAAGTCAATACGCTCAATCTGGACCGTACCGGCTTTTCCAGCAGCGCCACGGGGTTGTTGAAGGACTTCCCTAATCTTCGGCAACTGAGTGCCCGAGGCTGCGGGTTGGAAAAGCTACCTGTCGCCATCGGCAACATGCATTTCCTGCGCACACTGCGCTTGATCAACAACCGGATCCGGTTGACCCGGTCGTCGGTCGAGCGATTGCGGCATTTGACGCATATGGAAACGCTCAGGCTCGATGACAACCCGCAGTTGGGTCTGCTGCCGAGCGTCGAACGGATGCCGAAACTGAAGATTCTGAGCTTGAGCAACACCGGCGCAACCGCCTGGCCTGAAGGCCTGTTCACAAGGCGCCGCCCACGCGGGTTTTATCTGGACCTGATGCAAAACCCGTTGCGCGACATCCCCCTGGTCGTTCCCGGTTCAGAGGACGCGCGCCTCGTGGCACGTACGCGACTGTTTCCGACAGACCTTTCTGACACCAACCTGATTGTCTACAAAGACTACCGACGATCAGTGGGCATCAGCCCTGAACATCCTTACTCCGCCCTTGCGGACCGGGCGATCAATCAGTGGCCCATGGCTGACGACTCGCGATGGTGGAGCGACAAGGCCGCAGGCGTGGGCATCTTCAGGGTAGAAGCCTGGCACGACCTGATGACCGAACCACACTCCCGAGGGTTCTTTAGCTTGATCCAGAAGCAGACCGAGTCTGCCGACTACCTCGCCGGTGGTGAGCGGCGCAAACAACTAAGTGACCGTGTATGGCGAATGATCGAAGCCATCGACCTGGACAAGGCATTGCGCAAGGAACTGTTCGAAATGGCGACCACACCGACCACGTGCGCTGACGCCGGCGCCCAGGTCTTCAACAACATGGGCATCAAAGTATTGGTCAGCGAGGCCTACGCCCAGTCGACATCAACCGCGATCCTTGAAAGCAAATTAGTGGCCCTGGCAAAAGGCGCCGCCCGTCTCGAACGGGTGGATGACATCGCCCGGGCCGATTTCGCCAGCCGGGAAGGTGATCCTGATGAAGTCGAAGTGTTCCTCGCTTACGAGACCGGCCTTGCCCAGCGTCTCGACTTACCCTGGCAGTCGCAGAGCATGCTCTACCGGCCGATTGCTGGCGTGAGTGCCAAAACCCTCGATACGGCGTTCGACACCGTGATGTCGATGGAAAACGGCGATGGACTGATCAACCACATGCTAGAACAGTCGTTCTGGGAGAAATACCTGCACGACACCTATCCCGCCGAATTCAGGCGTAATGCCCGCACGTACGAGCTCAGGACCGAGCTAGTGGAGGAATTGCGCGAAGCCCAACGCGCGTGGGCGAACTCCAAAGGACGGGTGATTGCACAGAGACAGGCGCTCAGACAACGACTGCTGGGGCTGGCCCGGCAACTGAACGTCCAGGAGAACCTTGTGCTCACCGATGAAGAAATGAGCGACGAGGTCTACGACGGATTGCTGAATGACCTTGGCTACGAGGAAAAACAACTGGGTAGGCGTCTGACCCGGCAGGCGTTGCAAAGCGTCGGGTAGTCACCAGTGCCCTGAAGGCAAACAACGCCTTCAGGGCACATCCCGCGCTTACCCGACTTCCGAATCCCAGATGACGGTCACGCTTCCTGAATACTGCCGTTGTCGCCCAGGCCGAATCATCGACTCCATACTCGATGATGGAATCTCGAAATGCAGGGTTCCCGGTTTTCGATCCACATAAAAACCGGGCACGATTGGTCCGATACCATCGCCCTGCAATAAGGGCATGCGATTGACAGGCTGTCCGCTGGCGGTCGTCAAGCCATGGGGAAGACTGATACTGACGTTCAACTCCGCGCCTTGACCAGACACAGGATCAACCACACCACAGCGTTTGTTATCCGGGGTGTGTTGGCATTCGACCTCCATTTTGAAGCGTGAACTGGAGGAAATGTTGAATGTCTGGTCACGAAACAACCGAGCGGGTCTACGCCCCTGCGACAGCCAGGCCTGCCAGCCGCCTTGCGGCACCAGTTCGATGCGGTTGCCTCCGGGCGGGACATCGACTTTCAATGTGTGCTCGACACTCAACGTAAAATTGAGGGTGATCAACTCGTCGTCGGGCAACATGATATCGCCCATGTCGAAATCGCCATGAGGCCCAACGGTATAATTCAGTACGCCCCGGTATGTACCTGTGATCATTTCCAGGGGGCTCGGCGTTTGCATTTCGTATGAAAAACTCAAACTTTGATACGCAAAGCCGTAGTTCTCCGTGATCGGCAGTTGAGCCTGCTTGGAACAAACACCACCCTTGAGCGGCACTTGCCAGAAAAAAGCGTAAAAAAACGGACTACCGTAACTGACTCCACCGCTGACACAGGGAGGATTTGGCCATCCCCAACTCGTTGTCCAGTGGCCACTAAGCAGGGGCTCCTTGATTGTGTAGGCGGCCCCCATACCGCTAATTCGCATTTTAACGATCGCGGAATCGCCGGTACTATCATTGATGACGGCCACTTCCTTCCAGGAGGACGGCAGCTGGAACATCGGCCCCTGACGCTGTTCATGCTTAGCCTCAATAGGCGCGGATGCCTTGAATCGTATCGGCACGCCAATACTGAAGACTCCGGGTGCGCAATAAGTCGGGTGATCTTTACAATGCCCCCCTTGCGGCGTGGTGTTCTCAAAAACGTTACGCATGGCGTTTGCCGGGTCTGGACGGAACACCGCGCTCATCTCCAGCGTTACTGCATTGACGGAATTCACGAGCGCTATCGAAAATAGCCCTGCCAACACCCAGCCAGTAATGGCGCCAAATTTCTTTATTGTATTCAAGACTCTTACACTCCGTATCACAGACTCAAGCTCCTAAACTTCCGAATCCCAGATCACCGTCACGCTCCCCTTGTATTGCCGCTGTACACCGGGGTGGATCATCTCGGCGACTTCACTCGCAGGAATCTCGAAATGCAAAGTGCCCGGCTTGCGATCTACATAAAACCCTGGCTGGAACAGTTCAGTGCCGCTGCCATCGCGCCGCAATGGCCGGCGATTGACCGATTGGCCTGCGGCGTCGGTCAATCCATGGGGCAGGCTGACGCTGACGTTCAGCGGTACAGCATGGCCAGACATCGCGTCGTGTAATGAGCACGTTTGGCTGTCCTGACTGTATTGGCACTCCATCTGCATTTTGAAACGCGAACTGGCGGAGATATTGAAGGTCTGGTCGCGGAACAGGCGCGTCGGTTTTCGCCCCTGCGTCAGCCACGATTGCCAGCCACCCTGGGGTATCAGTTCAATGCGATTGCCGCCCGGCGGTACATCGACTTTTAGCGTGTGTTGAACGTCCAGAACGAAGTTCAAGCCCAGGGTCGAACTGCTGGGCTGCATGATGTCGCCCATGTCGAAGTCCATCCCGGGGCCCAGGGTGTAGATCAGTTTTCCGGAGTACTTTCCCGAGGACATGTCCAGCGGGTTAGGGGTGACCAGTTCATAGGCAAAGTCAAGGTACTCATATTGCAGCCACGGGATATCAAACTTCGCCTGCCTTGAGCACACCCCATCCGTGGGCGTCTTCCAGAAAAAACCGTAGGCGTTTGGCCAGACTATCCCCACGCCGCTGTATGTACAGGGCGGCGGTGCGTTAACCCATGTGCCGTCCCACAACTTCCAATGCGCATCCCGGGGAGTAGCAGTAGGGCCAACCAACTTCATGATGTCTTCGGTCACATACTTCGAACCGAGTCCGGCAATCCGGACTTTCAGCGTTTCACTTTCACCGGTGCTCTCATGAAAAACCGTGAGGTCCCGCCATTGCGCCGGGACTTTGAACATGGCGCCCTGACGTTCAGATGGATGATTGGCCAGAATCGGTGTAATGGAGTCGAACCGAATCGGTACTCGCAAGCTGAACATTGCGTTGTCAATGCATTGCTGAGGGAAAGTGGCGCAATACCCGCTGGGCGGCGTATCGTTGTTGAAATTATTGCGTTGCGGATTCGCCGAATCCGGCTTGAACGAAGCCTGAATCGACACCTCCTCAGCCCAGGCGGATGACAACCACATCGACAGGAAAAAACCCGCACCTGCACATCGTTTGAACACCTGGAAACGGTTCATCCCTTCAACCTCGTAAAGTCGGTATCAAGCACCTGGCATCAACGCGTTGAAGATCATGTTGACGCTGCCAGAGTAATTGCCGGGCTTGTAAACCCCATCAACCGGCGGTACAGGCACGATCTCCAACGGCACCCGTTTACCCAGCGCCGCTTCGCTCATTGGCAGCACTTCGCGGTTATCCAGCTCGCTCAGCAGTACGCCGTTGAACAGCACGCGCAAGCCGATGTCATGGGCATCGGTACCGTTCGACAGATAAGGCCGCCCCTCAAGCCTGGCTTCAATCGAACCGGCTTCATTTTTCACATCAAAATGCTTGCGCAGGCTGCCCAGTGTCGACGCCGAGAGGTTCCACGGCAGGCGCTGCTCGCGATGAATCCAGCCAGGGTCGGCGGGAATCACATAGAACGCCTGGGTCGGAATCGTCACGTACACCTCAAACACGTGCGTTTCCTTGGCGGCATAAGCCCAAGGGCTGGCCAGCAGAGCCGCCACCCACAGGTGCATGACTGTCAGTTTCTTGAACATGGTCATCACCCGGGGTCAGCCCTTCACGTCGATTTTTTTGCTGCGCTCACCTTCGACCAAGGTGAAGCGGTACTCGCGACCGGCCTGCTTCTCAAACTGAAACGTGCGGCCGGCCAGAATGTGATGTTTGGTCGTCGGCTGGCAGTCCTGCTCGTTCTTGACCGCGCAATCCTTGAACTCGTCGATCACCACCACGGTGTTGCCTTTGTTACGGATCCGGTAGTTGCCCGACTCGTTCTCGATCGCACTATCGAAACGCGTTTCTTTAGGCCGCACGAAAAACACCGCGCCGTAACCCGCCAGCACCGTGACCCCTGCCGACAGGGACTTTTTGTAGTCTTCGCGGTCTTCGCTGGACACGGCGAATTCGTCTTCCTTCTCCGGTACGACCGGAACGAAACGCACCCGGAAATAGCGTTCCCTGTCACGCTCCCCCATGAACAGTAACCGGGTGCCCTGCATGCCGTTGGCCGGCACGATCAGCCGTGCGGGACTGGCCATCAAACCATCCCGGGCGTTGCCGTCTGCCTGTGTCTTGAGCGGCACTTCGCGCGAGGTACCATCGGCCTCATAGAGGATTTCAAGGATGTTGACCTTGACGAATGCCGTGCTGTCGCCGCCATTGAATACACGTTTCAAGAAGGTACTTTTGTCGCCGTCCAGATAGTCGTAAACGGTTCCGATATTGATGCTCGGCGCGGCGTGAGCCATCTGGGTAAAAAGATAAAAACCAAACAGTGCCAACAGGTGTTTCATCGTACTGAACCTCGTTGAATTGAATGCTGAAAAGTGCGACCTGCTAAACGTCTGAATCCCAGATCACCGTTACACTTCCGGAATACTGCCGTTGTCGCTCGGGGCGTATCATTTCTGCCACTTCGCTGGCGGGAATTTCGAAGTGCAGCGAGCCGGGCTTACGATCGACATACAAACCCGGCACGAACAATTCGCTACCACTGCCATCGCGTCGCAGCGGTTGCCGATGGACTGGCCGCCCCGTTGCGTCGGTAAGCCCCGTGGGCAGGGTGACGCTAACATTGAGCGGCACAACATGGCCGGACACTGGCTCTCGTAAAGAGCAGTTATCGCCGTCCTGGGTGTACTGGCACTCCAGGTGCATCTTGAAGCGACTCGACGAAGCGACAGTGAAGGTCTGATTACGGAACAGCCGTGACGGTTTGCGCCCTTGCGTCAGCCAAGCCTGCCAGCCACCCTCAGGCACCAACTCCACACGAGTACCACCGGGGGGGATTTCGACCTTGAGCGTGTGCCGCACATCCAGAGAGAAATTGAGGGTCAGTTGGTTGTCGGCTGGAATCATCACATCGCCCATGTCGAAATCCTGATGGGGACCGACCGTGTAGTTGATGGCGCCGGTGTATTTGCCTGCCAGCATGTTCAGCGGGTCAGGTGTACGTAGCTCATACGCGAAAACGAAGTACTGATACTTGAAGGACATCGGAATATCGAAAAGCGCCTTCTTGCTGCACACGCCAGCGCCTGCCGGGACCCGCCAAAAGCTGTTATAGCCCACGCCGCTGGCAGTGCCCCTGCCGACGCCCTGACAAGGCGCAGGTGCATAAACCCAACGCCCGCCTTCCCACAATTCATCCCACCAACCGCCATTGGTTATTTCGGTGACAGGACGGGGAAGCAGCGATTCGTGACCAATACCTCCAATCCTGATGGAAAGTACTTTTGAATCACCCGATTCGTGAGTCACGCGCACCTCTCGCCATTCAGAGGGAACACGCGCCATCCCGCCCTGGCGCGGATCCGTATGGTTGGCCAGAATTGGCGCGTTGGCGACGAATGGAATCGGTGTGACCAGACTGAACAACCCAAAGGGTTCACAGGCCTGAGGGACCTGACGACAGAAACCCTCAGACGGCGTCTGATTGATGAATTCATTTTTCTGCGGCTTCGCCGAGTCGGGCTCGAACACTGCGTCAATGTCCATGACGACCGCGACGGCCTGCAAGCTTGGCACAACCAGACAGGCCCCTAAAAAAAATGCCCCTACCGTGCGCCATCGGATAGCAGTCGAAACACTCATCGTTTTGTGGACTCCAGAGATTGAGCAGCACACATCAACCGGCGCTCCGCACGGCATCGCCAACGTTTGCCAATGTGTCCGGCGTGCAACGCAAATCCCCGATCATCAGCACATTGTTTTCCGTTCTCCCCTGGCTCGGGTCCAGGCGGAACTGGCACAACAACTGATTGCCATGACGCACTTCCAGGGTCGGTGACCCAGCGTTCATTTCCATGGAGAAGAACCCGTCCACCTCGCTCACCCCGCGACTGGCGTGGTTGATGATGTGGTGGCCCTTGAGCGGGTTGCCCTGGGGATCGATCAGACGACCGAGTACGGTGAGGGTGCGCATCACGCGGATCTGGCGATAGTCCACGCCGCCCTTGTTCAGGTGATAGCTGGAACGGGATGGCTGAATGGTCGCGGCGGGGACGTCGGTGCCCTCAAAATCGAAACTGACCGAGCTGCTTTTGTAAGCCGTGATCGGCACAAAATTGCGCCCGGGTTTGAGCACCGCGCTGCCACCGCTCAAATCGTCGGCGCGCAAGGCGATACCGTCGATGTCCGATTCGACGTCGATGATCATGCCGGCACCATTGCGGTGGTATTGGCTGGTCACGACCATTTTTTGTCCGCCGACGGCCACGGTGCTGTCCAGGTTCAAACCGCCGGTCAAGTCGTTGTTGAACGATGAGCGCTGGATAAACCCGTCACCGTTGACCAGGTCCGATTGCATCGACGCCATCGCGTTCAAACCGATGCCATAGGTGTCGGTGATGGCCGTGGCCGAGACGTTTTGCAGCACGTGATCCTGCAAGGTTTTGCGGTAGGTGAGCGAGGCATTGTTATCGCGCCCGCCGTCGCGATCGGTGCGGGTGCCGATGCTGCCGGACCATTGCTCTCCCGGACCGCCCAGCGCGATGTTCACGCTCAGGTCGACACCACGATTGCGATCATTCCCCGAGCTGAAACTGCCCGGGCGGTCGAACAGCGACAGGCGCCAGTTGGCGTCGCTGCCGAACAGCTCAGTGCGTTGGGTCCATCCCAGATCGAGGCCGACGCCTTCTGTGTTGCCCTCGCTGTGGGACACCCGGGCATTGACCGAACTTCTGCCGGTGAGTCGATGATTCAACGATAAGGAAGAGTTGCTGGTCTGGCCGATAAATACGTTGCGCTGACGCACGCGCGTGCCGTCCGGCAAGGTGTCGTACAGCCGCGTGGTGTCGAGCCAGCTGCGGTTATGGCTGACGACGAGGCTGCCGCTGCCGTAGGAATAAAGTCCCTGCACATCGAGGCCGGTGCCGTAGTCTTCAGTTTTGTAGACGTTGGCAAAAAGGCTGGCGTTGTTGACGATCGCCCAGTCGATTGATGTGCCGTATTGCAGAGAGTCGCGCACCTGCCGCCCCGTCAGGCCGAGAATCACTCGCGGATGCAACAGAAAGTTGAGCGCCGCACCGGCGGCTATGTCGCCATCGGCCTGCTGTTCCCAGTTGCTGAGCAATTTGGATTCGCGGCCGGCGAACAGGTTGTAGCGCCAGCGCTCGTCATGATTACGCCAATTGTTGGGTTTGTAGACCAGCTCCAGCGTGCTGGAGGTGATTTGGCCGTCTTCGATCAGGCGCACTTCCACTTCATAAATCCCGCCGGGCAGCGGACGCGTATCGAGGGTCTGCAACCCTGCCGGAACGGCCTGAGTGTTGATCAGCAAACCGTCGCGGTAAATCTCCACCGAGCCTTGTCGATTGGCCGTGACGTAGATCGGATAAACCGCCGGTTTCGGATTGTTGATGGCCAGGCTGTCGGAGCTGCCATACATGACGCCCAACGCGGTGTCAGGCGTTGCGCCAAAATTACGCGGCTGACGGGTCAGGCCTTCGGATGTGGGTGTGAAATAGCCCAGGCGCAAAAAGTTGCCTTGTAATTCACGCTGGGTAAAAAGCTCATGCACGGCGTGATAGATCTGGTTGTCCACACCGCCCAGGCGGGACAGCTGCATATTGACCGCTTGGGTCCAGTTGCCCAGGCTGCTGCTGGCTTCCAGACCGTAACGACCACCGAGGTCCTGGTTCTGGCCGCCATTGAGGTTCAACTGGTTGCGCACGATCAGGCCGGTGCTGCCGCCTTCGGGCAGGTTGTAATACTGCTGCACCTGATCGTCCCGTTCGGCGTTTTCCGTGAGGATCGACACCAGCGAGTTTTCGAGGCTGTAGTGCACGGCCAGCAGTTGCTCAGGGCAACCGCTGTTGCACGTGCCCAGCGGCACACCTTGTTTCAGATAGTTCGACCAGGTTTCGCGCTCACTGGCTTTGATGGTGCTGTCGCCGACATCATTGAAGTCAACTAAGGTGATCCGATCGTCGCGGGTCAACACGACCATCGCCTCACCGAGAAACTGTTGATCAAGTTCCACGCGCACCGCCAGCGGTACATCAAAGAAGTGCTCTTCGAAGTCGCTCGGTAAACCCTTGGCTTGCGCAAGCAAACTCCGAGGTGTGTGGCCGTTGTCCGCTGGCGCGGCCAGGGCGGTTGCACAAAAACATAGGGCAAGCGCCGTCGCGATGGGAGTCATCGGGAACATGAACGGAATACTCTGAAGATAAGTGCGTTGAAACCCGATCGACAGGCAGTGATTACCCATCGACCGGTAAGTATTAACGAATAAGGCCGAGCCTTAAGTCATGGCTGACTTAGATGCGTGGAACGGCATCGAAGATCACGACTGGATTGGCCGTGTAAAGACCTGTCTGAGTGGTAATCGGCGGGGCGGCGGTAATCACCAGATCAGCCCGCATGCCCGCGTTGGATTCGGTATCGCCGACCACTTCTTTAGAAATACCGCCCAAGACTACGCCGTTGAAGGTGTAGGTCAGCGGGATGTTGTTGTTGCCGTTGAACAGGGGTTGCGGACCACCTTCCACATAAGCATTGACCGAACCGTTAGTGTGGCGGATATCGTAAGCCGCACGCAGTGGGCTCAAGGTCTCACTTATCACGTTGTAGGCCATTTTTTCATCTTTACCGAAGTCAGGATTCACCGGTTGGGCGTGGAAGACTTCGGTGGGGATATTAGCGCTGATGTTGATGGACGAACGCGCTTCTTCCGCAGCGAATGCCATCGAAGAGCTCAGGGCCAGGAGGGTCATCGGAACGGCGATTGCAAGCTTCTTGAACATTATTAAGTACCTGTCAATTTCAAAGGATTGGTCCGTGGAAAGCATGAGTCGCCCGTATTACCGTCTTGAATAGAGGCAATCTGGCTCAACTTTCGACGAAGAGAATGATCGGCCAATCCGCTGAAAAAGTAAGTACGTAACTTCCGAAGAACATGTAGTAACAACCGCCCGCGACCCAGTAGAAAAAAACCGCAAAATCAATAATTAAAACGTCCAACCGACAGAAACATACTACAAACAGTTTTAATAGAAAAAGCACACAGATTAATTAAATACATTCCCTGTAAGAGAAGGACTACTTAGGCGTAACTATTAAAAATCATTCGCTGTTAGTTACGCATGATTAGATCAATCACTCTAAAACCGCAAGCCACAAAACGGCATATCCCACGCCGCACTGAAACCCCGCCGCGATGCCCCCTCGGGCAACGACCGTTGGTCCTGTTGGCTTGTCATTTCGATAAGATATATCTTAAGTTGTATCTAAACACGACGAGAGAAGACAAAAAATGAGAGACCATCATTCCCCCCACCGCGAACACGGCGACGGCCGCGACGGCTTCGAGAAACGCCCGGGCCCCGGCCGCGAGCGCGGTGGACGCGGCCCACGCGTATTCGCCCCTGGCGACCTGAAATTGCTGCTGCTGGCGCTGATCGCCGAGCAGCCGTGCCACGGCTATGACCTGATCCGCCAAATCGAAAGCATGTTCGACGGTGCCTACAGCCCCAGCCCTGGTGTGATCTACCCGACCCTGACCTTCCTTGAAGAAAGCGAAATGATCCTGGGCGACGCCGAGGGCGGAAAAAAACGCTACAGCATCACCGACGCCGGACGTCTGTCATTAAGCGAGCAGGCGATTGCCCTGGACGGCGTGCGCATGCGCATCGAAGTCAGCAAACGCTCATTGCGCGGCCAGGACCGCCCGGCCGAGATCCATGAAGCGGTGCACAACCTGCGTCACGCCTTGCAAATGCACCATGGTCGCTGGAGCCCGGAAGAAATCCTGCGGGTACGCGACCTGCTCAACAACACGGCCAAAGCCATCGTCGACGGCCCCGCCGTTCAACCTGTTTCGGAGAAAGTCGAATGATCGATGTGATCATGCCATCCCAAACCATTCACCGTGTCAGCCACGAGATCAAACGCCGTCGCCTGCAAGTGTTGCGGGTGGTCGACCTGACCCCGCGCATGCGCAGGATTACCCTCGGTGGTCCAGAACTCGCGGGCTTCGTCAGCCTCGGCACGGATGACCACGTCAAACTGCTGTTCCCGCAAGACGCTGCGGAACAAGCGGCGCTGGAAACCCTGGTACTGGGTGCCGGCAAGGACAACGGGCCGATGCCCGCGATGCGCGACTACACGCCACGGCGTTACGACCTGAACACGCTGGAGCTGGACATCGACTTCGTGCTGCACGGCGACGGCCCTGCCTCGACCTGGGCCGAGCAGGCCAAACCCGGCCAGTTCCTGCACATCGGCGGGCCACGGGGCTCGATGATCGTGCCGGACATCTTCGACAGCTACCTGCTGATCGGTGACGAAACTGCCCTGCCCGCCATCGCCCGCCGCCTCGAAGGCCTGGCCGCCAATCGGCGCGCACTGGTGATCGTGGAAGTGGAAAACGGCGCCGAACAACAACGCCTGGAAAGCGCCGCGCAAGTCGATGTGATCTGGGTGCTGCGCGAAGGAGGCAGAAACAACCTGCTGACCACCGTGCAACAGATCAAAGTGCCCGCTGGCAATCTGTATGCGTGGGTGGCGACCGAAACCAAAGTGTCGCGGCAGATCCGCCGGGCATTGCTCGATGAGCACGGGCTGGACGAGCAGTTTGTGAAGGCCGTTGGCTACTGGCGGCTGGAGGGCAGTGACGAGGAATAACCGCCACGCTGTGGCTGCATGCTTTTTGTGGCGAGGGAGCTTGCTCCCGTTCGGCTGCGAAGCAGTCGTTAACCGGACAACACGGTGTGTCAGAGGATACCTGGTTGCAGGTTCAGGGCTGCTTCGCAGCCCAGCGGGAGCAAGCTCCCTCGCCACAGTCAGTGTTCACTTGCGATCCGTGCGCCACCGATCCAACCCGATCACCAACAGTGAAACCAGCACAAACCCCGCCAACAATCCCCCTGCATTCACGAACACCTGTGGATAACCCAGTTTGTCGACGTCAATGAACGGATAGGGATAAACCGCCAGCAGATGCCCACGCCATAGCGAATAGCCGAAGTACACCAGCGGATAGATCACCCACAACGCAATGTGCCGCAGCCGCAACGTCCCCTTGGGTACACAGAACCACCAATAAACCAGGAACAGCAACGGCATGACGTCATGCATCAGCTCATCGGCCAGCCATTGCCAGCCTTCGGGATGCCATAAATGGCGCAACAACAGGCTGTACGCCAAACCGACCACGGCGATGCTCACCGCAATTGCGCTGCTGACCCACGGCTGCAAAAACCAGCGCCGCGCCGCTGACTCGCGGGACGTCAGTTCGCAGGTCAGCACCACCGCCACCAGCGTATTGGTCAGCACCGTGAAAAAGCTGAAAAAACTCACCAGCCCGCCCAGCAGACTGGCCGCGATACTCCAGCGGGCATAGAGAATCAGGTACATCTGAATGCTTAAACCCGCCCAGCCCAGAATCGCCGCCACGGCCACACAACGACGCCTCGCGGTCGAGGGTATGACCATGCTCAGACCGGGCGCTTGGTGCGCATCAGCTTCACGTACAGGCGTTCGACCTTCTCCCGCGCCCACGGGGTTTTGCGCAAAAAGGTCAGGCTCGACTTGATGCTCGGGTCGCTCTTGAAGCAGCGGATATCGATACGCTCGGCCAGCCCTGACCATTCGTAGTGCTCAACCAGGGCGTTGAGGATTTGCTCCAGCGTCACGCCGTGCAGGGGGTTGGTGTTCTGTTCGGTCATGCCGGGCCTTTGAGCGATGAAAGGATGAGAAGCCGCGCACCTTAGCGGAGGCTTTCGTCCGGTGGAAGGGCTCCGGCCGAAGGCATTCGTCAGAGGCTGAATTAACTGTAGGCGAGTTGGCCATCATCCGAGGGACAAACGTCAGGGGATAGCGCCTGGGCTCAGTAATAACGACGCGGGTCCGAATCGATCAGACTGGCCAGCTTGGTCAGGGCAAACCGCAATTCGTCCTGGCTGGTGGGCGACATCAACACCAGTCGCACGCAGCGCGTAATGCCGCTACGTTCGGCCTGGAACTGGGTGCCACTGAGAACCAGCACGCCGTTGGCACGGGCCAGCATGGTGAATTCGTCGCTGGTCCAGGGCTCGGGCAACGTTAACCAGACGTGGTAGGCATACGGCTGGGTCTTGAGCTCGAAATTGGCGAAGATTTCCTGAGCGATCGCCTGCCGTCCGGCGGCTTCGTTGCGCTGAATACGGATCAGCTTTTTATCCAGCCCCTCGGTGATCACATTGCTGGCCAACTGAGCGGTCAATGGCGACGGCATCCAGACGCTGCTGCGCACCATGGAGGTCAGGCGCGACAGCAGTTTCGGCGGGCTATAGAGATAGCCAATCCGCAAGGCCGGCATGACCGACTTCGACAGGCTGGTCAGGTACACCGAACGATCCGGGGCAAACGCCGACAGCGGTTTGATCGACGGGTCGGTGGCCAGAAAACCGTAAATGTCATCGTCCAGGATGATGAAGTCGAACTCCTCGGCCAATGCCGCGATTTGTGCCCGACGTTTTTGCGACATGATCGCCGCCGTCGGATTCTGACAGGTCGCCACACAGACCAGCATCGCCGGTTTCTCACGCTGGCACAGTTCGCGCAGCGCTTCGGGAATGATCCCTTCATCGTCCATTGGCACGCCACGCAGGCGTCGTTCCAGTCCATGGGCAAGGGAAATGATGCCGGGGTAGCAGAGCTCCTCGCAGAGCACCAGATCACCGGCGTTGGTCAACGCACTCATCGCGACCATCAAACCATGCTGGGCGCCGGCGGTGATCACCACTTGCTGCCATTGTGCATCGGGCAACGAATGGCGCAGCCATTGCGCGCCCGCCTCGCGATGAGCCGGATGACCGCCATCGGGTGCGTAATCGAGGGCATCGGCAAAATCCGTGCTTTTGGCCATGCCCACCAAGGCTCCGCGCAACCAGTATTCCAGGGTTTCGCTGTAAGGCTTGATGATCGAAAGGTCCAGTAACTCAGACTGCCCAAGATTCAGCGAGGCGGCACTGTTGCTGGCCGGCAATTCCAACTGCTTCTGGTTGAGCACATAAGTGCCGCGCCCTACTTCCCCCTGCACCAGACGCCGCCGATGGGCTTCGCTATAGGCACGGCTGATGGTACCGGGCGTGACATTCAGCGTGGTGGCCAGCTCCCGCAAGGTCGGCAGACGATCACCTTCGTTCAACACGCCGTTGCTGATATCGCGCGCCAACGCATCGGCAATCGACAAATACATCGGCTGGTTGAATTCGCTTAGCTGAGGAACCCACATGAATGACCGCTACCATCGTAGAAATGATGAATATCCGAGCATATCACAGGGTGGTCAGGCAACTAATAAATGGACTCAATCAATAAATTGAGTCGATTGATTCGGCGAATTAATCGAAAAGCATCTTTCACGTAAAATATTTTAAAACCAATAAATATGCTTATAAATCAATTAGTTATTTAAAAAAAATCTGACAAATACACCTTGATAACCAAAAAGCATCACGTAACAACCCATCCACCCATTGAATCAACTCAATTCATTCAAATACACTCATCTCGAATCAAAGCAATCGACTCAATCTCAATTCTGAATCACCGCGTGCCCGCCACGCCAAGTCGAGACATCATGGACACACTCAGAAAGGATCTATCCCTGTCAGCGATCATTGCAGGCTTCATCGCCGTGATCATTTCCTATGCCGGCCCGCTGATCATCGTGTTTCAGGCGGCCCGGGAAGCGCACCTGCCCAACGATCAAGTGTCGTCCTGGATCTGGGCTATTTCCATTGGCAGCGGCATTACCGGTCTGTTATTGAGCTGGCGTTTGCGGATTCCGGTGATTACGGCATGGTCGACACCGGGTGCGGCGTTGCTGGTGTCGATGCTGCCCACGGTTTCCCTGCCCGAGGCCATCGGCGCCTATGTGGTCGCTTCGGTGATTATCGCGGTGGTCGGCTTGTCCGGTGCGTTCGACAAACTGATGAATCGCCTGCCCAAAGCCATCGCCGCCGCCATGCTCGCCGGCATCCTGTTTCGTTTCGGCGCCGAACTCTTCACCTCGATCAAGCTGCAGCCGAGCCTGGTGCTGTCAATGATCGCGGCGTACCTGATCTTCAAACGCTTTTCACCGCGCTACGCCATCCTGTCGGTATTGATTGTCGGCTGCGCCGTGGCCGCCTCGTTCGGTGCACTCAACACCGGTTCGATCACCATTGATCTCGCTCACCCGATCTTCATCGCCCCGCAGTGGAGCTGGCACGCGATCATCAATATCGGCCTGCCGCTGGCCCTCGTCACCCTGACCGGGCAGTACGTGCCGGGCATGGCGGTGTTGCGCACCTCGGGCTATAACACGCCTGCGCGCTCGATCATTTCGGTCACGGCCATCGGCTCGATTTTGATGGCGCCATTCGGCTCCCATGGCTTAAACCTGGCGGCCATCACCGCCGCTATCTGCACCGGCCGCGAAGCCCATGAAGATCGCGACAAGCGCTACATCGCCGGGATCGCCTGCGGGGTGTTCTACATTCTGATGGGCATCTTCGGCGCGACCCTCGCTTCGGTGTTTTCTGCCTTGCCCAAAGAGCTGATCGCCTCCCTCGCCGGCCTGGCCCTGTTCGGGGCGATCAGCGCCGGGCTGACCGGCGCCATGGCTGAAGAGAAACAACGTGAAGCCGCGCTGATCACCTTCCTGGTCACCGCCTCGGGCATGAGCTTCCTGGGGCTGGCCGCTGCATTCTGGGGGCTGATCTTCGGGCTCGTGGCACATTTCGTACTGACCTACACCCGGGAAAGCAAAGCCGGCACCGTCGCCGAGGGCAGCCGACCATGACTGCGCGTGACGACTTCACGGGCAGCGGTCTGAAAGACACGTCCATTTTTCTTTCCGATACCAGCAAAAGCCAGTCACGGGTGTTGCCGCGTCACGCGCCAGCCCCCTTGGCTGAAGCACTTATTTAAAGGAATGCCCTCCATGAGCCTGCAGAATCTAGACCCCACCCTCGCTCGCCTGATCAGCCGCGAACGCAACCGCCAGGAAACCCACCTGGAGTTGATCGCCTCGGAAAACTACGTCAGCGAAGAAGTGCTGGAAGCCCAAGGTTCGGTGCTGACCAACAAGTACGCCGAAGGCTACCCAGGCAAGCGCTATTACGGTGGCTGCAAAGTGGTCGACGAGATTGAAAGCCTCGCCATCGAACGTGCCTGCAAACTGTTTGGCAGCGAATATGCCAACGTCCAGCCGCACTCCGGCTCCCAGGCCAACCAGGCCGTGTTTCTCGCGGTGCTCAACCCTGGCGACACGATTCTGGGAATGTCCCTGGCCGATGGCGGCCACTTGACCCATGGCGCCTCGGTAAACTTCTCCGGCAAGTTCTACACCGCCTATTCTTACGGCCTGGAAAAACACAGCGAAACCCTCGACTACGCCGAGATGGAAGCCCTGGCCCGGGAACACCGACCGAAAATGATCATTGCCGGTGCCTCGGCGTATTCCAGAACCATCGACTTCCAGCGTTTTCGCAACATCTGCGATGAAATCGGGGCGTACCTGATGGTCGACATGGCGCACTACGCCGGACTCATCGCCGCCGGCCTGTACCCCTCGCCGGTCGGCATTGCCGACTTCGTCACCTCGACCACTCATAAAACGCTGCGCGGCCCACGGGGCGGTCTGATCCTGGCCAAACGCGAACATGCGGCGTTGCTCGACAAGACGATATTCCCGGTCTATCAGGGTGGACCTCTGATGCACGTCATCGCCGCCAAGGCCGTAGCGCTCAACGAAGCCCTCGGTGATGAGTTCAAGCACTATCAGCAACGCGTCATCGACAACGCCAGGACCATGGCGAATATCCTTACTCGACGCGGCCTGCGGGTGGTGTCAGGGGGCACCGACTGCCACATGTTCCTGCTCGATCTGCGCGCGAAGAACATCACCGGAAAAGATGCCGAGGCGTTACTCGAGAGCGCCCACATCACCTTGAACAAGAACGCGATCCCCGACGATCCGCAAAAACCTGCGATCACCAGCGGCATTCGCATTGGCACACCCGCCCTGACCACGCGCGGCTTCGGCGAAGCTGAATGCGCCGAAGTGGCCAACCTGATTGCCGACCTGCTTGAGCAACCGACCAATGCGGCGCTGCTGGACAATGTCCGTCGACGGGTGATGCATTTGTGTGAATGTTTCCCGGTCTATCTGTTGAATTAACAGCACTGAAACATAAGAAGGCGGACGCTTCAGTCCGCCTTTTTTTGGCACCATCCGGCACTGCGGCGACCGGTCGCAGCCGACTGTTACCAAATCCGAAAGGATCCATGTCAGTAAAAGCCCTTTCTCAATGTGTTACAGAACATTATCCTTACGCCCGTCCTGCTGAAACGCTTCTCCCCTGCTGCATTCCTGCTGCGTTCAGCGCATCCCCTTTAGAAAAAGATCAAGAATTCCTTCTCTATGCCTGATTTTCAAACTCCGCGAGACAGCGCTGTCTCACCCGCTGTGTCCGGCCGGAAAGCCCTGAATCTGATCAGCGGGTTCACCGCACTGGGCCTTGCCACTTGCACCCAGGCCGCGCCAGCCTTCGATAGCGACTCGCCATGGATGCTCGGTGACTGGAACGGCACTCGCACCGAACTTTCGGAAAAAGGCTACGACTTCAAAGTCGATTACACCGGCGAAATGGGCAGCAACCTGCACGGTGGCTACGACCATGACCGTACCGCGCGCTACAGCGATCAGTTTGCCTTGGGTACTCACCTGGACTTGCAGAAGATTCTGGGTTGGGACGACGCTGAATTTCAGCTGACCATCACCGAACGCAACGGCAACAACATCAGCAACGACCGGATCAACGACCCGCGTGTCGGCGGTTTCACCTCGGCGCAGGAAGTCTGGGGCCGTGGCCAGACCTGGCGCCTGACGCAGATGTGGTATCAGCAGAAATTCTTCGACCAGAAGCTCGACATCAAGGTCGGCCGCTTTGGCGAGGGTGAAGACTTCAACAGCTTCCCCTGCGACTTCCAGAACCTGGCGTTCTGCGGCTCCCAGGTCGGTAACTGGGTCGGTGGCATCTGGTACAACTGGCCGGTCAGCCAGTGGGCCATGCGCGTCAAATATCACCTGACGCCCGAGCTCTACGCGCAAGTCGGGGCTTACGAGCAAAACCCGTCCAATCTGGATCGTGACAACGGTTTCAAGCTCAGCGGCAGCGGCACTCAGGGCGCAATCCTGCCGGTAGAACTGGTCTGGACCCCGAAGCTCAATGGCCTGCCGGGTGAATACCGCGCTGGTTACTACTACAGCAGCGCCAAGGCCAGCGACGTCTATAAGGACAGCCATGGCCAGCCGGCCGCCCTGAGCGGCGAGGCTTACCGCAGTGCATCGAGCAAGCATGGCGTATGGCTCGGTATTCAGCAGCAACTGACCAGCCGCGCCAGCGACAATTCACGCGGCCTGAGTGTGTTCGCCAACGCCACGATGCACGACAAGAAGACCAACGCCATCGACAACTATGTCCAGGCCGGCGTCGTCTACAAAGGCCTGTTCGATGCCCGCGCCAAGGACGATATCGGCTTCGCGCTGGCCCGTGTCCACGTCAACCCGGCCTACCGCAAGAACGCCGAGGCGACCAATCAGGCCCGCGCCGTCCAGGACTTCGACGATCCGTCGTTCCTGCCCCCGCAAGACACCGAATACAGCAGCGAGCTCTATTACGGCGTGCACGTCACTAACTGGCTGACCGTGCGCCCGAACCTGCAATACATCCGCCACCCCGGTGGCGTCGACAAGGTCGACGACGCGCTGATTGGCGGGATCAAGATCCAGTCATCGTTCTAATTAAACGCATAAAACCTGTGGGAGCGGGCAAGCCTGCTCCCACAGGGACCGCATCAACCAAACACTTTTTCGATGAACCATGCCCGCGCCAGATCGTCATCTACAGTGACTACTGCGCGGGACTACTTAAAACGTCACGGAGAACCACACTATGAGCACTGATGGTGCTTTGAGTCGAAGCCGTCTATTGCCGACCCTGCTCGGCATTCTGCTTCTACTAATGGGCCTGGCCTTGCTGGCCGGGGGGATCAAGCTGAGCATGCTCGGCGGCTCGCTGTATTACCTGCTGGCCGGTATCGGCCTGATGGTGGCCGGTGGGCTGCTGCTGGCCGACCGTTATGCGGCGCTGAGCGTGTACGCTGTGGTGCTGTTCGCCAGTACCGTCTGGGCACTGTGGGAAGTCGGTCTGGACTGGTGGCAACTGGTGCCGCGTCTGGCGCTGCTCTTTACCCTCGGCATCGTCATGCTGCTGCCATGGTTTCGTCGCCCGTTGCGTCGCGGCGACTTCAACCCGGTCGGCACCGGTGTGCTGAGTGCTGCCGTGGTCATCGCCGGTATCGCCGCGCTGGCCAGCCTGTTCACCAACCCCGGTGAAATCAAAGGCCAACTGGACCGTGACGCCGTGCCTGGCATGAGCAACACCGCCCCGGCCATGCCGGATGGCGACTGGAACTCCTACGGCCGCAGTGCCCATGGCGATCGCTACTCGCCACTGGCGCAAATCACCCCGCAGAACGTCAGCAAACTGGTTCCCGCCTGGACTTTCCGCACCGGTGACCTGCCTGGCCCGAACGACCCGGGCGAAACCACCGCCGAAAACACCCCGCTCAAAGCCAACGGCATGCTCTATGTCTGCACGCCGCACAGCCAGGTGATCGCACTGGACCCGGACACCGGCAAGGAAATCTGGCGTTTCGACCCGAAGCTCTCCACGCAGAACGCAGCGAACTTCAAGGGTTGGGCGCACATGACCTGCCGTGGCGTGACCTATCACGATGATGCCGCCTACGCGTCCGAGCAGAGCCCGACCGGCACTGCCAACCCGCCAGTGACCAGCGTCTGCCCGCGCCGTATTTTCCTGCC
Source organism: Pseudomonas sp. Pseusp18 (assembly GCF_059506005.1). Taxonomy (NCBI): domain Bacteria; kingdom Pseudomonadati; phylum Pseudomonadota; class Gammaproteobacteria; order Pseudomonadales; family Pseudomonadaceae; genus Pseudomonas; species Pseudomonas sp. Pseusp18. The sequence goes on along the minus strand of NZ_CP169240.1, from coordinate 1,082,517 downwards.
GACCGCCGACACCCGCCTGATCGCCCTGAACGCCGACACCGGCAAAATGTGCGAAGACTTCGGTAACGGTGGCCAGGTCGACCTGACCGCCAACATCGGCGGCTTCACCCCTGGTGGTTACTACTCCACTTCGCCACCGGCGGTCACCAAAGACCTGGTGGTGATTGGCGGCCACGTCACCGACAACGTTTCCACCGACGAGCCAAGCGGCGTCATCCGCGCGTTCGACGTGCACACCGGCAAACTGGTGTGGAACTGGGACAGCGGCAATCCGGACGACACCACGCCGATTGCCGAAGGCAAGGTCTACACCCGCAACTCGCCGAACATGTGGTCCATGTTCGCCGTCGACGAAAAACTCGGCATGCTCTACCTGCCGATGGGCAACCAGACCCCGGATCAGTTCGGTGGCGCGCGTACCCCTGAATCGGAACTGCACTCCGCCGGCCTGACCGCGCTGGACATCGCCACCGGCAAAGTGCGCTGGCACTTCCAGTTCACTCACCATGACCTGTGGGACATGGACGTCGGTGGCCAGCCAACCCTGATGGACCTGAAAACCGCAGACGGTGTGAAGCAGGCGGTGCTTGCGTCCACCAAGCAAGGCAGCATTTACGTGCTGGACCGCAGCAACGGCAAGGCCATCGTGCCGATCAACGAAGTGCCGGTGCCACAAGGCGCTGTCGAAGGTGATCACACCTCGCCGACCCAACCGAAATCCGACCTGAACCTGATGCCGCCGCCGCTGAAAGAGCGCGACATGTGGGGCGTCACCCCGTTCGACCAACTGATCTGCCGGATCAACTTCAAATCCCTGCGCTACGACGGCCCGTTCACGCCGCCATCGCTACAAGGTTCGATCGTTTATCCAGGCAACTTCGGTGTGTTCGACTGGGGTGGTATCTCGGTTGACCCGGTGCGTCAGATTGCTTTCATGAACCCGGACTACATGGCGTTCAAATCGAAACTGATCCCCGCCGCCGAAATCGCAGCCCAAGGCCCGCGTAAAAGCGAAACCGAAGGTGTGCAGCCGAACAAAGGCGCGCCATACGGCGTCATCCTCGAACCCCTGCTCTCGCCAATGGGCCTGCCGTGCCAGGCACCGGCCTGGGGTTACGTGACAGCGGTCGACCTGACCACCAGCAAAATCATCTGGAAACACAAAAACGGCACCGTGCGCGACAGCTCGCCGGTTCCGATCCCTCTGAGCATGGGCGTACCGAGCCTGGGCGGGACCTTCACCACTGCCGGTGGCGTAGCCTTCCTGAGCGGCACCCTCGACCAGTACCTGCGCGCCTACGACGTGAAAAACGGCAAGCAGCTGTGGGAAGGCCGCCTGCCAGCCGGCGCGCAAACCACACCGATGACCTACACCGGCAAGGACGGCAAGCAATACGTGCTCGTCGTTGCGGGCGGTCACGGATCGCTGGGCACCAAGCAAGGTGACTATGTGATTGCGTACAAACTGTCGGAATAAGCGGTAGCGGCAGTTAAAACAAAGGCGACGCCCTGTGAGGGGCGTCGCCTTTTTTTGTGGGCGCTGCAATCCCCGCCATCCCCAAAATCCCTGTAGGAGCGAGGCTTGCCCGCGAAGGCGATTTCACATTCAACATTGAAGTCGCCTGATACACCGCCTTCGCGGGCAAGCCTCGCTCCTACAGTAGGGCGGCGTGCATCTTTTGATCTGGCTTTTGACCTTGATCCACCCGCACCTGTCAAAACCCTGAACACACACTCTGAAATAGCCAGGCCCATTGAAACCACCCCCCACCTGCCCCATCTAAGATCCATACCCTATTGCGCAGGTGCCCCATGACCGACCAGCAAGAATTCCCCGAAGACCCGAGCGAATACGCCGAAACAGACAACAACGAACACCCTTCAACCGGCAAAGGCCTCACCCTGCCTGGCCAGAACCTGCCGGACAAGGTCTACATCATCCCGATCCACAACCGGCCTTTCTTCCCGGCGCAAGTGCTGCCGGTGATCGTCAACGAAGAGCCGTGGGCCGAGACTCTCGAACTGGTGAGCCAGTCCGACCACCATTCTCTGGCCCTGTTCTTCATGGACGCCCCCCAGGACAACCCGCGCCATTTCGACACCAAAGCCCTGCCGGAATACGGCACGCTGGTCAAAGTCCATCACGCCAGCCGCGAAAACGGCAAACTGCAATTCGTCGCCCAGGGCCTGACCCGGGTGCGCATCAAAACCTGGCTCAAGCACCATCGCCCACCGTACCTGGTGGAAGTCGAATACCCGCACCAGCCCACCGAGCCGACCGACGAGGTCAAGGCCTACGGCATGGCGCTGATCAATGCGATCAAAGAGCTGCTGCCGCTGAACCCGCTGTACAGCGAAGAGTTGAAAAACTACCTCAACCGCTTCAGCCCCAACGATCCGTCGCCCCTGACCGACTTCGCCGCCGCCCTGACCTCGGCCACGGGCAGCGAACTGCAAGAAGTGCTCGACTGCGTGCCGATGCTCAAGCGCATGGAAAAAGTCCTGCCGATGCTGCGCAAGGAAGTCGAAGTCGCGCGCTTGCAGAAAGAGATTTCCGCTGAAGTTAACCGCAAGATTGGCGAACATCAGCGCGAGTTTTTCCTCAAAGAACAACTCAAGGTCATCCAGCAAGAGCTGGGGCTGACCAAGGACGACCGTAGCGCCGACATCGAGCAGTTCGAGCAACGCCTGACGGGCAAGGTGTTGTCGCCCCAGGCGCAGAAACGCATCGTTGAGGAAATGAACAAACTGTCGATCCTCGAAACCGGATCGCCGGAATACGCGGTGACCCGCAACTACCTCGACTGGGCGACCTCAGTGCCGTGGGGCGTGTACGGCGAGGACAAACTCGACCTCAAGCACGCGCGCAAGGTGCTGGATAAACACCACGCCGGCCTCGACGACATCAAGGACCGCATCCTCGAATTCCTCGCGGTCGGTGCCTATAAAGGCGAGATCAGCGGCTCCATCGTCTTGCTGGTGGGCCCGCCGGGCGTGGGCAAGACCAGCGTCGGCAAATCCATCGCCGAATCCCTGGGGCGGCCGTTCTATCGCTTCAGCCTCGGCGGCATGCGCGACGAAGCCGAGATCAAGGGCCATCGCCGCACCTACATCGGCGCACAACCGGGCAAACTCGTCCAGGCGTTGAAAGACGTCGAAGTGATGAACCCGGTGATCATGCTCGACGAGATCGACAAGATGGGCCAGAGCTACCAGGGCGACCCGGCCTCGGCGCTGCTGGAAACCCTCGACCCGGAACAGAACGTCGAATTCCTCGACCATTACCTGGACTTGCGCCTGGACCTGTCGAAAGTGCTATTCGTCTGCACCGCCAACACCCTGGACTCTATCCCCGGCCCGTTGCTGGACCGGATGGAAGTGATTCGCCTGTCGGGTTACATCACCGAAGAAAAAGTCGCCATCGCCAAGCGTCACCTGTGGCCGAAACAGCTGGAAAAGGCCGGCGTCTCCAAAGGCAACTTGAGCATTAGCGACACTGCATTGAGGGCCTTGATCGACGGCTATGCCCGAGAGGCCGGAGTCCGTCAGCTGGAGAAAAACCTCGGCAAACTGGTGCGCAAAGCGGTGATGAAACTGCTCGACGAACCGAAAGCCGTCATCAAACTCGGCCCCAAAGACCTGGAAGCCTCACTCGGCCGTCCGGTGTTCCGCAACGAGCAAGTGCTGTCCGGCGTCGGCGTGATCACCGGACTGGCCTGGACCAGCATGGGCGGCGCGACCCTGCCGATCGAAGCCACGCGCATCCACACCCTCAACCGAGGCTTCAAACTCACCGGGCAGCTGGGGGACGTGATGAAAGAGTCGGCGGAAATCGCCTACAGCTACGTCAGCTCCCATCTGAAGCAATTCGGCGGTGACCCGACGTTCTTCGATGAAGCCTTCGTCCACCTCCACGTACCGGAAGGCGCAACGCCGAAAGACGGCCCGAGCGCCGGCGTGACCATGGCCAGCGCCCTGCTCTCCCTCGCCCGCAACCAACCGCCGAAAAAAGGCGTGGCCATGACCGGTGAACTGACGCTGACCGGGCATGTACTGCCGATTGGCGGTGTGCGCGAGAAAGTCATCGCGGCGCGTCGGCAGAAGATCAATGAACTGATTTTGCCGGAGCCGAACCGGGGTAACTTCGAGGAGTTGCCGGACTACCTGAAGGAAGGCATTACCGTGCACTTTGCCAAGCGCTTTGCGGATGTGGCGAAGATATTGTTCTGAGCCGTCACCTGATCGTTTCAATGGGTTGGGAATAATCAGACTCAGCAAAAAGCCCGCTGACCTTTTAAGGGGTCAGCGGGCTTTTCACTTATGTCACAAGTCAACAATGGCAGCTTGCCAGCGCCTATGGCACTCCGCGCAAGAAGAACACCCACTCCCTGCCCATTTTCCTCTTCTCGAACACGTTCAACCCAACCAACCCATTCAAGGTCGCCGACGCGGTGTTGTAAGAGCAGTCCAGATTCTCCTTCACATTGACCGCCGTAAATTCCTTGGCCATTCCACTCTTGGCCACTTGGTATACAGCTCGTTGCCTCTCGGTCAATTGATCGAAAAAACCGGATTCCAACAACCATCGATCAAAGTTCTCGGCATAAGCCAGACTTTTCCGATAGGCCTCAGTAAAACCACTGACAGCACGCAGAATCACCGAACACTGGAAATCGATGAAATATGTCAGGTCCAGCTCATCAGCTTCCGTATTCAGATACGAGCGGCCATATTTCACCGGCGCATTGCGCAGCAAAATGCTGATCGCTATATAACGAAAGGCCGAGAAGTCATTTTTGAACATGAACCAGTAAAACAGCGCCCGCGCGACCCGGCCGTTGCCGTCGCGAAAAGGATGCTCATAACCCAACGCAAAATGCAGGGCGATGCCTTTTATCAACGGATGAAGATAATCCACTTGATAGGGGTCGTTGTGGGACTGATTGATCCAGTTCGACAGCACCTGCAGCCGTGACACCAGCCCTGCTGCGGGCGGTGGTGTATGAACGGTATTGCCCTCGCCATCCTGCACCACCACATCATCGTTGGCCCTGAAAGCCCCGGGTGAATATTGAGTGTCATCGATGCCCTCGACGCCGACACGATGCATCGCCGTAATCAGCTCGACGCTCAAGGGTTCATAACGCTTTTCCCAGGCGAAGTTCATCATTTTGTAGTTGCCGATGACCATCCGCTCATCCGGCGTACGCGGCAGCCGCTTGCGCTTGAGCATATCTTTTGCCACTCGGGTAGTGGTCGCTGCACCTTCGAGTTGGCTGCTGCTGATTGCTTCATCTTCGATCAGATCGTTAAGCAGATAGCTGAAATGCGCATGCTCGCCGATCTGGCTGGTCATGTGTTCCAGCGCTGCCGTTGTCGCTTGCCGATCGACGGCAGAAACCGCTTTCTGCGCCAGCGGCGTGAGCACGAAGCGACCCCATTGGACAGGCTCGCCCAATGGCAGAAGGGTTGAGTACTGGGCGGTCCGGGCTTTTTTGACCAAGGCCCAGCACAGATTCGAGTCCAGCCCCGGCGCCCAGCGGTAGCGCAAGTCATCGAATGGAAGGTAACGCCCCTGATCGTCCAGAGGCTTGAGCAGTGCGAGGTAGTCCGAGAGGCGTTCCTTATTGGGCGATTGCCCCAACCGATCGAACACCGGGTCGGATCTGCCCTTCAGCATGGGCGGCTTTTTCATCATTGCTGTCTCAAAAACTCACGAAACCGAGTCTCGAGTACAACACCGCCCTTGCTCTGACTCAATATCAGACGGATCTGAAATACATGTAGGAGCTACCGCAGGATGCTCCTACAAGGGAAGGCGGCGAGCCAAACCACGAGGCCGAGGCCGCCAAGATCAAACGGGCTCTTTCCTGACCCTGAACCAAGCCGCATACAACGCCGGCAAGAACAGCAACGTCAACGCCGTCGCCACAATCAGCCCGCCCATGATCGCCACCGCCATCGGCCCGAAAAACACACTGCGCGATAATGGAATCATCGCCAGCACCGCCGCCAGCGCGGTCAACACAATCGGCCGGAAACGTCGCACCGTCGCCTCGATGATCGCCTGCCAGGGCTTGAGCCCGGCAGCGATGTCCTGCTCGATCTGGTCCACCAGAATCACCGAGTTACGCATGATCATCCCGGACAAGGCGATGGTCCCGAGCATGGCGACGAAACCGAACGGCTGACGGAACACCATCAGGAACAACGTCACCCCGATCAACCCCAGCGGCGCGGTCAGAAACACCATGGCAGTGCGTGAGAAACTGCGCAGTTGCAGCATCAGCAACGTCAGCACCACCACGATGAACAGCGGCACGCCGGCCTTCACCGAGTTCTGCCCACGGGCCGAGTCTTCCACCGTACCGCCGACTTCCAGCAGATAGCCGTCCGGCAGTTCGGCGCGGATCGGATCGAGGGTCGGCATGATTTGCTGCACCAGTGTCGCCGGTTGTTCCTTGCCGTAGATGTCGGCGCGAACCGTCACGTTGGGCAGGCGGTTACGGTGCCAGATGATGCCTTCTTCGAAGCCGTATTCCAGCGTGGCAATCTGCGACAACGCCACGCTGCGACCGTTGTCGGTCGGCACGGCCAGGCTCGGCAGCAACGCCAGCTCAGTGCGCTCATGCACCGTGCCGCGCAGCAGGATCTCGATCAATTCGTTGTCTTCGCGGTACTGACTGACACTGGAGCCGGTCAGCGAGCTTCGCAGGAACCCCGAGAGGTTCGCCGTGCTCACGCCCAGCGCCCGCGCGCGGTCCTGATCGACGTTCAGGTACACGACTTTGCTCGGCTCTTCCCAGTCCAGATGCACGTTGGCCACGTGTGGATTCTCGCGAACCTTGGCCGCGACTTTACGCGCCAGGGCGCGGACGTCCGCAATGTGTTCACCGGTGACCCGGAACTGCACCGGATAGCCAACCGGCGGGCCGTTTTCCAGACGCGTGACCCGCGAGCGCAGGGCCGGGAATTGTTCATTGAGGGTTTCGATCAGCCAAGTGCGCAGGGTTTCGCGGTCTTCGATGGTTTTGGCCAGGACAACAAATTGCGCGAAGCTTGCGGCCGGAAGTTGCTGGTCCAGCGGCAGGTAGAAACGCGGCGAACCGGTGCCGACATAAGCCACATAGTTGTCGATCCCGGCGTGATCCTTGAGCAGGCCTTCGAGACGCTTGACCTCCTCGGCGGTGTTGCTCAGGGAGGCACCTTCGGCGAGTTTCAGATCAACCATCAATTCCAGTCGCCCCGATGCCGGGAAGAACTGCTGCGGCACGAAACGGAACAACACCACGGACGCGACGAACATCACGATGGTCAGCACGATCACCGTTTTGCGCCGGCGTACGCACCACTCCACCAGCCGTCTGACGCGCTGATAGAACGGCGTGCCGTAAGGGTCGGGTTGGCCGTCGCCAGTGCCGTGTTTGGCGGCGTGAATTTTCGCCAGGTCCGGCAGAAGTTTCTCCCCCAGATAAGGCACAAAAACCACGGCGGCCACCCACGACGCCAACAGCGCGATGGTCACCACCTGGAAGATCGAGCGAGTGTATTCACCGGTGCCCGATTGCGCGGTGGCAATCGGCAGGAAACCGGCGGCGGTGATCAACGTACCGGTGAGCATCGGGAACGCGGTGCTGGTCCAGGCATAGCTGGCAGCCTTGATCCGGTCGAAGCCCTGCTCCATTTTGATCGCCATCATTTCCACGGCGATGATCGCGTCGTCCACCAGCAGGCCCAGCGCCAGCACCAGCGCGCCGAGGGAAATCTTGTGCAGGCCTATCCCTAAGTAATACATGCAGGCGAACGTCATCGCCAACACCAGCGGTATCGCCAGCGCTACGACCATGCCGGTGCGCACGCCAAGGGAGAAGAAGCTCACCAGCAACACAATCGCCAGGGCCTCCACCAGTACCTGAACGAACTCGCCCACACCGGTTTTCACCGCGGCGGGTTGATCGGAGACTTTGCGCAACTGCATGCCGGCCGGCAGGTTTTGCTGAATCCGGGCGAACTCGATTTCCAGCGCCTTGCCCAATACCAGAATATCGCCACCGTCCTTCATGGCCACCGCCAGACCGATGGCGTCTTCAGCCATGAAGCGCATGCGCGGCGCCGGTGGATCGTTGAAGCCACGACGAACGTCCGCCACATCACCGATGCGGAACGTGCGATCTGCGACGCGGATCGGGAAGTTCTTGATCTCGTCGACCGTCTGAAAATTCCCCGAGACCCGTAGCTGCAAACGCTCGCTGGTGGTTTCGAAGAAGCCGGCGGTGGACATCGCGTTCTGTTCTTCAAGTGCCTGCTGCACCGCCGCCAGCGGCACCCCGAGGGTGGCCAGTTTAACGTTGGAGAGTTCGATCCAGACCTTCTCGTCCTGCAACCCGAGCAGGTCGACCTTGCCCACATCCTTGACCCGTTGCAGCTGGATCTGGATGCGGTCGGCGTAATCCTTGAGCACTGCGTAATCAAAGCCCTCGCCGGTCAGGGCGTAGATGTTGCCGAACGTGGTGCCGAACTCATCGTTGAAAAACGGGCCCTGGATCCCCGGTGGCAGGGTCTGGCGAATATCGCTGATTTTCTTGCGGACCTGATACCAGAGGTCCGGGATATCCACCGAATGCATGGAATCGCGCGCCATGAACGTCACCTGGGACTCGCCCGGGCGGGAGAACGAGGTGATCCGTTCGTACTCCCCGGTTTCCATCAGTTTCTTTTCAATACGCTCGGTGACCTGGCGCGCCACTTCCTCGGCCGTGGCCCCCGGCCAGTTGGTACGAATTACCATGGCCTTGAAGGTGAACGGCGGGTCTTCGCTTTGGCCAAGCTTGGTGTAGGACAACGCCCCGACGACAGCCAGCAGGAGCATCAGGAACAGTACGATCTGGCGGTTACGCAGCGCCCATTCGGATAGATTGAAACCCATCGGGGATTACTCCTTGTGCGCCAGATTGACCACGCGGTTGGAGCGATCCACCGGGCGCACTTGCTGCCCGTCGTGAAGCACATGAACACCGGCCGCCACCACCCAGTCGCTGGCGTTCAGCCCCTCGAGCACCGGCACGGTTTTCTCGCCAAATGCACCGACCCGCACCGGGACTTTTTTCAAGGTATTGTTGGCGCCGACCACCCACACGTAGGTGGCGCCGTTTTCTGCGGTGAGGGCCGACAGCGGCACTGACAACGGCACCACTTCGGCAGTCTGGATGAACACCCGGGCACTCTGGCCGAGTTCGGCGGGAACCTTGCCGGCGGTAAATGCGACACGGGCGGCAAAAGTGCGGGATTTGGGATCGGCGGCAGGCGACAACTCACGGATCTGCCCAGGGAAACGCTGATCGGGTTGGGTCCAGAGCTCCACCGAGACCGGCTGACCGACCTTGAAGCGGCCGAAGCTCTGCTCCGGCAGGCTGATCAATACTTCGCGCTCGCCATCGGTGGCCAGGGTAAACACGGTTTGCCCGGCCGCCACCACTTGCCCGACTTCAACCGCGCGCTTGGCCACCACGCCATCCTGCGGCGCACGCAACACCGCGTAACTGGCCTGATTGGTCGAAACGTTGAATTCGGCTTTGATTTGCTTGAGGCGGGCCTCACCGGAGCGATAGAGGTTTTCCGCGTTGTCGTACTGCGAACGGCTGACCATCTGCCGCTCCATCAGGGTCTTGTAGCGATCACGCTCGGCGCGCACCAGGTTCAGATTGGCTTCGGCAGCCGCGACCTGGGCACGGGTGGCTTCCAGTTGCAGGCGCACGTCCTGAGGATCGAGTTCCGCCAGGGGTTGGTCAGCCTTGACCCGCTGCCCTTCTTCGACCAGTCGTCGGCTGACTTTGCCGCCAATCCGGAAGGCAAGGTCCGGCTCATAACGCGCGCGAACTTCGCCGGGATAGCTTTCCATTGCCTGGGCCGAGGGCTCTGGCTGCACCACCATGGCCGGGCGCACGCTGACCGGAGGGGCTTCTTCATGGCCACATGCCGACAATAAAAAAGCCAGACTGACCGGCAACGCGAGGGGCAAGGCAAAGCGCAGCATGGTGAACGACCTTTCGCTAATGGGGCTTGGAATAATTATACTGACCAGTATGTTATTAATAGCAAACTCACCAGTCCAGTATTAAAAGCGAAGAATGTCAGACAATCTTTCCACCCCCAGCGGTCCGGGCCGTCCCAAGGATCTGGCCAAGCGCCGGGCAATCCTCGACGCGGCGAAAATCCTGTTTTTGAGTAAGGGATACGCCAACACCAGCATGGATGCCGTAGCGACTGAGGCCGGCGTGTCGAAGCTGACGGTCTACAGCCATTTCAACGACAAGGAGACGCTGTTCTCTTCCGCTGTCGTGGCCAAATGCGAGGAGCAATTGCCTCCGCTGGCTTTTGAATTGCCGGACGGCGTCGCCGTGGAAACCGTGCTGCTGAACATCGCACACGGCTTTCATCAACTGATCAACAGCGACGAATCGGTGAACCTGCACCGGCTGATGATGACGCTGGGCAGCCAGGACCCGAAACTCGCACAGATCTTCTTCGAGGCCGGGCCGGAACGCGTACTGCACGGCATGGAGCGTTTGCTGAGCAAGATCGATCAGAGTGGCGTGTTGAGCATCGACAAACCGCGCAATGCCGCCGAGCACTTCTTCTGCCTGCTCAAGGGCGCGGGGAATTTCCGCTTGCTGTATGGCTGCGGCGAACCGGTAACCGGGGATGCGGCCGAAGCCCATGTGCAGGAAGTGGTGGGATTGTTTATGCGGGCGTATCGGCCCTGAACCCAGCGGAATAAGTGTTGCCTGCAAAAAGATCGCAGCCTTCGGCAGCTCCTACATCGGATGATGTAAACCCGATCCTGTAGGAGCTGCCGAAGGCTGCGATCTTTTTAGGGCTTGAGCGCTTTCTTCGGATAAATGTCATACCGGCTGGACTTGCCGTCCAGCGCATGGCTCGGCTTCGGCCCATCGATGCACGGCGCCTTGCGCGGGCGTTTGACCACCACCCTATGACTGGCCAGGGCCAACGCCGCTTCGAGCAAGGCCGGCGCATCCGGATCATCGCCGACCAGCGGCCGGAACAGACGCATTTCCTTCTTCACCAACGCGGTTTTCTCACGATGGGGAAACATCGGGTCGAGGTAGATCACCTGCGGCGGCTCGCCTTCCCAGTTGCGCATCACCTCGATCGAATTGCCCTTGAGCAAACGCATCCGCGCCACGATCGGCGCTACGTCGAAATCTTCCGCGCCGCGCGCCAGGCCATCTTCAAGCAAGGCGCCGATCAGCGGCTGGCGCTCGATCAGGCTCATCTCGCAGCCCAGGCTGGCCAGCACGAACGCGTCCTTGCCCAACCCGGCCGTGGCGTCCAGCACCCGTGGCCGCACGCCCTGGGCGATGCCGACCGCCTTGGCGATCATCTGACCGCTGCCGCCGCCGTACAACCGACGATGGGCCGCGCCACCCTCGACGAAGTCGACCCGCACCGGCCCCGGTGCGTCCGGCCCCAGTTGTTGCAGCTGCAACCCCTGCTCACCCACCTGCAAGGCAAACTCGCCGTCATCCACCTGCAGCGGCAAACCCAGGCGCTCGGCCCATTGCTCGGCCTGTGGCTGAAAAGTCGCGCCCAAGGCTTCGACATGGATGCGGCAGGCCGCAGGTTGCTCAATCATGGGAAAACACGCTCAAAAAATTAATGATCGGCAAAAACGGCCGATAACCAAACTATCGAGCATTTTGCCAGAGCTGAGCGTCGACCGAGAAAAATGTCAGGCATTCAACGCACATCGATAGGTTACATCTCGCCCCACGGCGATTTTGGCCTGCGAAACTCCCAAGCACTGAGCGGCGTCAGTCACCTGTGGCAAGATTTTTTTGCCCAGGCCCTGGCCGATCAGTCGGGCGATGTGGTGCCGGCGTCGCTCAACTTTCCGCCGGTCGATCTCGACAGCCCGGTCGAACCGACCGTCGGCAGCGAGCTGCTGGCGCACATCATTTCCCAGCGCGAATGTGATGTGAAAGAAACCGAAGTCCGTCCGCCGGAGCCATTGTTCCTGCCGATTGCCGAGTTCGAAATGGACCTGGCCGATAAACCGTTCCCACCGTTTCCGCCGGAAGAAATCGTCGCGCAACAGCAACAGCAGGATTTCGAAAGCGGCTGGGTTCGCCCGATCGTGCTCACTGCCGGTCAACCGCTGCCCGAGCCTGGTGCCACACCGCAACCGCGTCCGCTGCACTTGCCAATCGCCGAGTTCGAACTCGACCTGCTGGACAAGCCATTCCCGCCGTTCTCACCGCAAGAGTTGGTGGAACAGCAGAAACAACTCGATTTCGATAACGGCTGGGCGCGCCCGATCGTTCTGCAGAACCTGCGCATCGCTGCATAACCCCTCAGCGGCCCAGCCACCACGGCCCGACCTCGTCAGCCTTTGAAGAATTGATTGGCCTTCTGGAACGGCATCGACCGGGAAGTGAAGCCGAAGGTCCCGTGCTGCTGGATTTCCTCGGCCGCGCGCAAGAACTCGCCATACGCTGCCAAAGCCAGGGCCGAACCGACGCTGATACGCTTGACGCCCATTTCGCTCAATTGCGCCACTGTCAGCTTGAGCCCGCCGGACATCAACACATTCACCGGTTTCGGTGCCACGGCGCGAACCACCGCCAAGACCTCTTCGGCATTGCGCAGGCCTGGGGCGTAAAGCACGTCCGCGCCGGCGTCGGCGAATGCCCGCAAGCGGCGAATGGTGTCGTCGAGGTCGGGATTGCCGTGCAAATAGTTCTCGGCACGCGCCGTCAACGTGAAGGGGAAAGGCAAGCTGCGCGCTGCTGCGACGGCGGCTTCGATACGCGCCACCGCATGCTCGAAACAGTAGATCGGACCGTCCTCACGCCCTGTGGCATCTTCGATCGAACCGCCGACGGCACCGGCCTGGGCGGCCCGCAAAATACTTTGCGCGCACTCGGCGGGGTCATCAGCGAAACCGTTTTCCAGATCGACCGCGACTGGCAGGTCGGTCGCCGCGACAATCGCCCGAACGTTCGCCAGGGTATCGTCGAGCGTCAGCCCACCATCGGGGCGGCCCTGGGAAAAGGCATAACCGGCGCTGGTGGTTGCCAGTGCCTCGAAGCCAAGGCTGGCGAGCATTTTCGCCGAGCCGGCGTCCCAGGGATTGGGAATGACAAAAGCGCCCTCGCGTTCGTGCAGTGCTTTGAACGCCTGGGCTCGAAGGGTTTGCGCATCCATTGGCAGACTCCTGAAAAAGGGAAAACCCGCTTCAGAGCAAACCAAGTTGCTCGGCGGCGGGTTCTCTGTATAGCTCAGGCAGCGGCGGCAAGCCAGGCAAACGCTGCATCAGTTGTGCGTGAAAACGTTGTGCCAGTTTCGCCGCCAGCAGGTTATCGGCGGTGTGCAGGAAGATATACGGCGTGCGGCCCTCTTCGATCCAGACGGCGATTTTCTCGACCCATGGCACCAGGAACGGATCGTTGGCTTCAAGCTCCGGATGGCCGATGAAACGCACCTGTGGAAACTGAGTGAACGCCGCAGGGCGAGGCGGCACCCTAGGCTTTTTCGATTGGGCGTGAAGCACCGAAGGATTGGTCGAGGTGCAGCTGAACAGCGCGCGCGGATCGAGGCAGATGCGCTCGACGCCACGATCCAGCAGCAGGCGATTGAGCATTCGCTCGGCATCGCCCTTGGCAAAGAACTCGTCATGCCGTACTTCGACCGCCAACGGCCGGTCCACCGCATCAATAAAACCGGCCAGTTCCGACAGTCGTTGCGGGGTGAAGCTTTTGGACAATTGCAGCCACAATGGCGAAACCCGCGCCCCCAGAGGGCTGAGCAATTGCAGGAACGTTTCTGTGGCGGTCAATTGGTCGCGCAGGTCACCGCTGTGGCTGATGTCGCCGGGAAACTTGGCTGTGAAGCGAAAGTGTTCGGGCATGGTCTCGGCCCAGCGCTGCACGGTGGCGGCAGCCGGGCTCGCGTAGAAGGTCGTATTGCCTTCCACGGCGTTGAACACTTGAGAATAAAGATCAAGAAACTCGGCGGGCCTGGCGTCCTGTGGATACAAGTAGTCGCGCCAGGCGTTTTCGCTCCAGGACGGGCAGCCGAGGTAATAAGGCAGCATCAGATGTACAGGTCGAGACCCAGCACATCCGCATCCCAGTCGACAAAAGTGGCCGTGCTCAGGTAACTGGCCAGTGCCATCGCCACGCTTTTGCTCATGGCGCGGTGATAAATCATGTCTTGTTGACGCGCGGGAAGATTGCTCAGGCGTTGCGCGGAGGCTTTGGCGGCGCGGGCGGCCAATTGCTCTTCGGTAGGGAATTCCAGCTCGCCGTCGATATCGACGGAGTCATCCTCAGACACATGGCCTTTACGAGGCTTGCGCTTGATCGGGTAGGACTGGGAGGAAACGCCGTCTATACGCATAAGTGCATGCTCGGTATCGATGATGGCAGTTTAGTGGCGCATTACCCACTTCGCAAACCGCCGAGTGATAACTAGAACACAGAAAAGCGAAAAGGTTTAAAAGCGGCGGGCAGAAACTGATGATTAGCTGCGGTTGGAACACTTTGTGGCGAGGGAGCTTGCTCCCGCTGGGCTGCGAAGCTGCCCCCCACGCGCAGTCAGATACATCGCGCCGTCAGGTTCTACGGCTGCTCCGCAGCCGAACGGGAGCAAGCTCCCTCGCCACAGGACAACCGGGATCAACGCGCTTTCGGCGTCGCGACTTTATCGCGCAAATACACCGGCTGCGCCTGATCGGCCACGATCGCTTCACCGCGTTCCCAGGCGAAACGCGCCAGGGTCAGCAAATCTTCGGCGTGGGGCAGCATGCCCGCGTCCTTGCCGCTCAGGCTCACCGCAATACGCTCGGCATAACCCCAACCGGTGCCCGCGCCGAACCACTCGCCGCTGGCATCGACCGGCAACGCGGCGGCTTCCGGTGGCAATACCGCTTCGTTGCCCACCAGCCGCATCTCCCCCGCCGTTTCGCGGTAGCAGCCCCAATACACCTCATCCATACGCGCATCGATGGCTGCCGCGACCTGGCTGACGCCGTGTTCGCGATAAGCCCGCTGGGCGAGTACAGCGAGGTTGGAGACCGGCAACACCGGACGGTCCAGCGCAAACGCCAGCCCTTGCACCACGCCGATGGCGATCCGCACACCGGTAAACGCGCCCGGCCCACGACCGAACGCAATGGCGTCGACCGCTTGCAGCGTGGTCCCGGCATCGGCCAGCAGTTGCTGAATCATCGGCAGCAACTTCTGCGCATGCAGGCGCGGGATCACCTCGTAATGGCTCGTGACCTTGCCGTCATGCAGCAAGGCAACGGAGCAAGCTTCAGTCGCGGTGTCCAGGGCCAGCAAGGTGCTCATCGATGTATCCGTAAGAGAGGTCAGAAAAAGTGCGCCAGTATAAACAACTACGGCCCGCAAGCGGGCCGTAGAAGATGAAGCCGATCAGACTTTTCAGCTCAGTGCTTCAAGCACCTTGCCGGTAATCGTCTCAACCGAGCCGACACCCGGAATATGGCTGTACTTCGGCTTGCCCTGAGCAGCGGCCAGGCCTTGGTAGAACTCCACCAGAGGTTTGGTCTGGGAGTGGTAGACCGACAGGCGATGACGCACGGTTTCTTCGGTGTCGTCCTTGCGCTGCACCAGCTCTTCACCGGTGATGTCGTCTTTACCGGCAATTTTCGGCGGGTTGTAGACGGTGTGGTACACGCGGCCGCTGGCCTCGTGAACGCGACGACCGGCGATACGCTGAACGATCTCTTCGTCATCGACGGCGATTTCGACCACGTTGTCCAGTTCCACGCCAGCGTCTACCAACGCTTCAGCTTGCGGAATGGTGCGCGGGAAACCGTCGAACAGGAAACCGTTTGCACAGTCAGGCTGCGCAATACGGTCCTTGACCAAAGCGATGATCAGATCGTCGGAGACCAGACCACCGGCATCCATGATGCTTTTGGCTTTGATGCCCAGCTCGGTGCCGGCTTTTACAGCAGCACGCAGCATGTCACCGGTAGAGATTTGCGGAATGCCGAATTTTTCGGTGATGAACTTAGCCTGAGTACCTTTACCGGCCCCGGGAGCTCCCAGCAGAATGACGCGCATTAGATGTGCTCCTCAATTTTTTATTTAGAATTACTTAAACAAAACAAAGGATTCGCCTCGTAGGGCCAATCTCAAAAAATAGGGTCGTGACCGCCCAAACGGCCAAAGGCTGATCAAGATACACAGCAGACCCTGCCCACACAAGCCGCCGAAAGTCGGAGAAACCTGCGCAGGACGTGCCCTTTCGAAGGGGTACCCCAAGTCGCAACCCCGTCATTAACTGTCGCCTGACAGACCTTTTCGACCGCTCGCCGGCAGGCACTCGACGCTCGCGCCAGGTGCCTGTTCCCTATGACGAAAACCTTAGCCGGTATTTCGCAAACCGGCGGCAATCCCCGCCACAGACACCAGCAACGCCTGTTCTACCGGGCTGCCCTGCGCTTCATCCTGCTGCCGCGAACGGGCCAACAGTTCGGCCTGCAATAGATGCAGCGGGTCGAGGTAGGTGTTGCGCAGGCGGATGAATTCAAGGGTGTCTGGGCTATGTGCCAGTAGCTGGGACTGACCCGTCAGCCCCAGGACCACCGCACAGGCCTGCGACAATAGGTCGCGTAAATGCGCACCCAAAGGGAGCAGATCCGGCTCGACCAGGCGCTCGTCGTAAGACTGGGCGATATCGGCGTCGGCCTTGGCCAGCACCATTTCCAGCATATCGATGCGGGTGCGGAAGAACGGCCATTGCTCGCGCATCTGCCCCAGCAGCTCCCCTTCGCCGCGCTCCAGCGCCTTGCTCAGCGCCGTTTCCCAGCCGAGCCAGGCCGGCAACATCAGGCGCGTCTGGGTCCAGCCGAAAATCCACGGAATGGCGCGCAGGCTTTCGATGCCGCCGGCGCGGCGCTTGGCCGGGCGGCTGCCCAACGGCAAACGCCCCAACTCCTGCTCCGGGGTGGACTGGCGGAAATACTCGACGAACTGCGGATTTTCCCGCACCACGGCACGGTAAGCCTTGACCCCATCGGCGGCCAATTCGTCCATCAAGTGGCGCCAGGCAGGCGTAGGAGGTGGCGGTGGCAGCAAGGTCGCTTCCAGCACCGCCGCCAGGTACAGATTGAGGTTTTGCTCGGCGATGTCCGGCAGGCCGAATTTGAAACGAATCATTTCCCCCTGCTCGGTGGTGCGGAAACGCCCCGCCACCGACCCCGGCGGCTGCGACAGAATCGCCGCGTGCGCCGGGCCGCCACCACGGCCCACGGTACCGCCACGGCCGTGGAACAACAGCAGCTCCACTTGTTGCTCCCGGCAAATATCCACCAGACGCTCCTGCGCCCGATACTGCGCCCAGGCCGCCGCCGTAGTGCCGGCGTCCTTGGCCGAGTCGGAATAACCGATCATCACTTCCTGCGGCCCTTGCAGCCGCGAGCGATAACCCGGCAGCAACAACAGTTTTTCGATCACCGGGCCGGCGTTATCGAGGTCGGCGAGGGTTTCGAACAGCGGCACCACACGCATCGGCCGCAATACGCCGGATTCCTTGAGCAGCAACTGCACGGCCAGCACGTCGGAAGCAGCGCCAGCCATGGAAATCACATACGAGCCGAGGGAAGCCCCCGGAGCGGCAGCGATTTCCCGGCACGTCGCCAGCACTTCGGCGGTGTCGGCAGACGGCTTGAAGTAGGCCGGCAGCAACGGCCGGCGATTGTTCAGTTCACGCATCAGGAAGGCGATGCGCTCCTCTTCGCTCCAGTCCTCATAACGGCCCAGGCCGAGGTAATCGGTGATTTCAGTCATGGCCGCGGTGTGGCGTGAGGAGTCCTGGCGCACATCGAGGCGCACCAGAAACAGCCCGAACGTCACCGCGCGGCGCAGGCAGTCGAGCAACGGGCCATCGGCGATAACGCCCATGCCGCATTCATGCAGCGAGTGGTAACACAGCTCCAACGGGTCCAGCAGGTCGCGGTTGTTTTGCAGCACCTCGGCGGACGCCGGCGTGGTGGCCGTCAGGGAGGCCTGGGCCCAATTACGGGTTGCGCGCAGGCGCTCACGCAGCTGTTTGAGTACCGCGCGGTAAGGCTCGGCGCTGTCGCCAGCCTTGGCTTTCAGGGCGTCGCTGGCCTGTTGCATCGACAATTCGGCGGCGAGGTGATCGACATCGCGCACGTACAAATCGGCAGCCATCCAGCGAGCCAGCAACAATACTTCGCGGGTCACGGCGGCGGTGACGTTGGGGTTACCGTCGCGGTCGCCGCCCATCCACGAGGCGAAACGAATCGGTGCGGCCTCCAGCGGCAGGTGCAGGCCAGTGGCGGCATGCAGGGCCTGGTCGGCCTTGCGCAAATAGTTGGGAATCGCCTGCCACAGCGAATGCTCGATCACCGCAAAGCCCCACTTGGCTTCGTCTACAGGTGTCGGACGGGTGCGGCGGATTTCTTCGGTGTGCCAGGCTTCGGCGATCAGGCGCTGCAAGGTGGTCTTGATCTGCTCGCGCTCGGCGGTGGTCAGGTCGCGATGATCCAGGGCCGCCAGTTGCGCGGCGATCGCGTCGTATTTCTGGATCAGTGTGCGTCGCGCCACTTCGGTGGGATGCGCGGTCAACACCAACTCGATTTCCACCCGACCCAATTGCCGGGCCAGGGATTCGGCGTCATGGCCGGCAGTCAACAGGCGAGCGAGCAGCTCCGGCAATACCCGGGCCTCGAACGGCGCGGGTTGTGACTCTTCGCGGCGGTGAATCAGCTGATATTGCTCGGCGATATTGGCCAGGTTGAGGAACTGGTTGAACGCCCGCGCCACCGGCAGCAATTCGTCCTCGCTCAACTGGTTGAGGCTGGCGCTGAGTTCGGCATCCATCGAACCGCGACGGTCGGCCTTGGCGCCTTTGCGGATTTGCTCGATCTTGTCGATAAAGCCATCCCCGTACTGCTCACGAATGGTGTTGCCCAATAGCTCACCCAACAGGTGAACGTCCTCGCGCAAGCGTGCATCAATATCGGTCATCAGCAGTTCTCCAGCGAAAATCCGGGCGGCTATGCTTTAGATGTTAGAGGCTTTGAAATAGAAGCCTTGTCATTAGAGAGTGCCGTTGTAAAGCGGTTCTTACAAGCAGACGGCAAGGAGACGTCAAACTTCAAACCTTGCAGCTAGTCTCAACACAAGCCGTACAACGGCTTACCACCGGCCACCGCCGGACACTCACCCGGCCTGCCATGAGCAGGTGCGTAATGAGGTCATTATGAAAATCCGCGAGCTCGCCAAGCACTGGGAAGAAAACGCCAAGGGTCGCCTGACCGACTCTGGCTATACGATTCGTCTGGACGTGGAAGCCGCCGCACGGCTGGCGGCGATTATCGATATGTACCCCAAACGGCACCCTGAAGAACTGCTCGGAGAATTGATCGGCGCCGCCCTGGAAGAGCTCGAAGCGAGCTTTCCGTATGTGAAAGGGTCAACGGTGGTCGCCACCGATGAAGAAGGCGATCCGCTGTACGAAGACGTCGGTCCAACCCCGCGTTTTCTCGCCTTGTCCCGTCGTCATTTGCACGATTTGTCGACCGAAAACGACAAGCCAAAACACTGATTTGCGCGTCTTGCTCCCCTTCCAGAAATACGTATTTCCTGGCCCGTGCAGGGCCAGGAATACCCCTGCGCACGACTAAAGTTCCCGATTTAGAGCCTTGTCCGTCAGGTCAAAGTTTTTTCGGGCGAAAGGCCATATTCTCTGAACTTTTAAAAAAAACCTCGGGTCAACCCAGTAACCACGCCTGGGACGGCCGTTTCAAAATGCTCTGGAAATCGAAGGTTGCGGCTCCTTGCCCAGGATGGATTCAGATGTATTTCAGGAGTTATCCAACGGAGTTGAAAACCATGAAGACCAGCACTGCTTCATCCTCGTCCACCCACCTGCGCGGTCTCAAACTGGCGGCCCTGGCCATCGGCAGCAGCCTGGTTCTGGCCGGATGCGCCGGCAACCCGCCCACCGAGCAATACGCCGTGACCCAATCGGCCGTGAACAGTGCCGTCAGCGCCGGGGGCACCGAATTCGCCGCGGTGGAAATGAAATCCGCCCAGGACAAGCTCAAACAAGCCGAAATCGCCATGCACGACAAAAAGTATGACGAAGCCAAAATGCTCGCCGAACAGGCCGAGTGGGA
Organism: Pseudomonas sp. Pseusp18; assembly: GCF_059506005.1. Lineage (NCBI taxonomy): Bacteria > Pseudomonadati > Pseudomonadota > Gammaproteobacteria > Pseudomonadales > Pseudomonadaceae > Pseudomonas > Pseudomonas sp. Pseusp18. Next base: position 1,062,317 of record NZ_CP169240.1, on the reverse strand, counting down.
CGCCCGAGTGGCAGAACGCAAAGCCCAGGCGATGAAAGCCGAACAGGCTGTAAAGGACTCACAGAAAGGTGTTCAGGAACTGCGTCAGGAAAGTCAGCGCACCGTGCAGTGAGCGCGCATCCCGATTTTCAGGCCTGACACTTTTATCGATAGAAAGGACGAACCGCTATGCGCAAACAACTGATGATACCCGCCCTCCTGGCCGCAAGCATTGCACTGGCTGCCTGCGCCACACCGCCCAACACCAACCTGGAGCAAGCCCGCACCAACTACGCCGGCCTGCAAGCCAACCCGCAAGCCAGCAAAGTCGCGGCACTGGAAACCAAAGACGCCAGCGATTACCTGGACAAGGCCGACAAGGCTTATCAGGACAAGGAAGACCAGAACAAGGTCGACCAACTGGCTTACCTGACCAACCAGCGCGTTGAAGTGGCCAAGCAGACCATCGCCCTGCGCACTGCGGAAAACAACCTGAAAAACGCCGCGGCTCAACGAGCCCAAGCGCGTCTGGATGCCCGCGACCAGCAGATCAAACAATTGCAGGCCAGCCTCAACGCCAAACAGACCGATCGCGGCACGCTGGTAACGTTCGGTGACGTGCTGTTCGCCACCAACAAGGCCGACCTGAAACCCAGCGGTCTGATGAACATCAACAAACTGGCGCAGTTCCTTCAGGAAAACCCCGACCGTAAAGTGATTGTCGAAGGCTACACCGACAGCACCGGCGCGGCCTCGTACAACCAGTCGCTGTCCGAGCGCCGCGCGACCTCGGTGCAAGTGGCCCTGATCAAGATGGGTGTCGACCCGGCGCGCATCGTGGTCCAGGGTTATGGCAAGGAATACCCGGTGGCCGAAAACACCAGCGTCTCCGGCCGTGCGATGAACCGTCGGGTGGAAGTGACCATTTCCAACGACAACCAGCCGGTGATACCGCGTTCGGCTGTCAGCTCGAACTAAGTTTCACCTGCTGAAACACAAAAGCCCCGCCTGATCGGATCAGGCGGGGCTTCTTATTGATCGAACACTTGTCTTGGGGCCAAGCAACCCTGTGGCGAGGGGGCTTGCCCCCGTTCGGCTGCGAAGCAGTCGTGAAACCATCCCGCAAGGTGTACCTGACAAAACGCGAATGCAGGTTTTAGGGCCGCTTCGCGACCCAACGGGGGCAAGCCCCCTCGCCACAAGGGTTCATCATTGCCAATGGAGGTGGGATTTTACTGTTCGAGTTTTTGCGGGGTTTCCTGGCCCATGCAGCGCACGGCTTTTTTCTTGTTGTTGACCAGTACGCCGGTCAGGCCTTTCTGTTCGGTATCGAACATCACCAGCACGCCATCGATGCACTGCGCCACTTGCGCGGCCGGTTCCAGGGAGATTTTGTAGTCTTCGCCCGGCACGGTCTTGAGCATGGTGAAGTCGCTGAGCAGCAACGCATCCTCGGGCTTGGCGAAGTGCAGGTAGCCGTACCACCACAAGGCCCCGACGGTGCCGAGGATGCTGCAAATACCGGTGATGATCAGCGGGATGGCGTTACGTTCTTCACTCATTGCGGACTCTCTGGTGGTTCATCTTCAGAATTCGGGGGTGCCGGGTAATTCGGGACTTCACCCAGGCGGCGCAGGCCGTTGAAATGCTGCGGGTCTTCGAGGTAGCGCAGCATGACTTTGCGCCAGACCGGGTCGGCGAAGGTTTGCACATGACCGCCCCGGGTCAGTTGCAGCACTCGCGGTGGCGGCGCAGCTTGATACAGTCGGATGCCGTTGGAAAGGGGCACCAGCTGATCATCGATACTGTGATAGATCAGTTTCGGTACACCATTGAGCTGCGTCATGGAACGGATCGCGCTATCGCCATCCGGCACCAGCCAGGACAACGGCACCTGGAACGGCCAGGTCATCCAGGAGGTGCTGAGGGCGAAACGCCCGACATCGCGGTAGCTGGCAGGCACGCCATCGAGCACGAAAGCCTTGAGTTGCCGCTGGCGCTCGGGATGCTGGGCCAGGTAATGCACGGCCATCGAACCGCCAAGGCTCTGACCGAGAAGGATCAACGGCTTGCCCTTGACCTCCGACGCCTGGTCAAGCCATGCGAAGGCGGCGTCGATGTCCTGATAAATCTCCGGCAACGCCGGCTTGCCTTCGGACAATCCGTACCCGCGATAGTCCACCAGCAACACCTGATAGCCCTGCTTCGGCAACCACCAGCTCGCACCCAGATGCCACGCCAGGTTGCCGCCGTTACCGTGCAGATGCAGCACAGTGCCTTTGACTTCGACGCCTTTTTTCGCCGGCAGCCACCAGCCATGCAGCTTGAGGCCGTCGGCAGTGGTCAGGGTGACGTCGCGATAGTCGAGCTTGGCTTTTTCCGGGGTAAACGGCTGGCCGGGCTCGGGGTAGAACAGCAAAGAGCTGCAACCGCCGAGGGCCAGGAGCAGGCAGAAGATGCCGAGGATTCTCATCCGGTGAAGCCTCAATGTGGGTGATCGTTCCCATGCTCCGCGTGGGAACGATCCGAATCAAAGGATATTGGAGTAATCCGCTTCGATCCGGTCCAGGCTCAGGTGGTTGAGGAAGTTGGAGAAGCACATCCACGCCGACAACGCGTTCATGTCGCGGAACTGCTCGGGCAGGTACTTGGGCGGCACCACCAAGCCTTCGTCCACCAATTGGCGCAAGGTCCGCATGTCCTCCAGCGTAGTCTTGCCGCAGAACAACAGCGGTATCTGCTCCAGCTTGCCTTTGCGCACGGCCAGCTGAATGTAGTTGTAAATCATGATAAAGCCCTTGAGGTAGGACAAGTCTTTGGTAAATGGCAGACCATTCGGCACCGAGCCGCGGAACACCCGACTGGCATTGCCGTAGCTTTCGGCCATTTCAAAGCCCTGAGCCCGGAAGAACTCGAATATCTGCAAGAAGTCCGCGCCCTCCTCCACCATATGAATGGCGCGGGTGCGGTTGGTGAGTTTGCGCAAGCGGCTCGGGTAGGAGGCGAAGGTGATGATTTCCATCAGGATCGCCAGGCCCTCCTGAGTCACGGTGGACGACGGCGGGCCCTTGGACAGGAACGTACAGATCGGTTGATTCAGGCCGTTGAGGGTGGTGCCCACATGTACCAGCCCTTCGTGGACTTCCAGCGCGCGCACGTCGCGATTGTTGAACATCGCGTCGGTGCGGATCTTGATGTAGTCGGCGCCGGCTGCCGCGTCAGCGACGATCCCGTCGGACTCGAACACCCGGATGGTTTCCTCGTTTTCGCCAAACACCTTGTTCAACCGATGTTGCAGCAGGTCGACGGCTTCCTTGGCGGTGAGGACTTTCGGTTCGTCCTTGAGGTCGCCACGGCCGTCGATGTTGTTCAGGTAATCGGAGAGCATCAGCCCCAGGTCAGCCAGGGTCGGGTCGCCGGCGTGAAACGCATCGGACGCCGCGCCGTACAATTCCTGGGAAATCAGCCCGAAATCCTCGGTGCCGCGCGCTTCAAGCATGCGCACCACCATGCGGTATTCCTTGCACATGCGGCGCATGATCTGCCCGACCGGGTTGAACTGGCCGAGCTGGCGGGTGATATCGCGCTCGATGTTCTGGAATTCCAGCTTCACTTTGCTGGAGTCGAACGACAGCGGTCGATTGAGGTAGTAATCGCGGTCCACGGCCGGCATTTCCTTGCCCTTGCCCTTGAGGAACCCCTTGCGAATGCTGTCATCCCACTTGACCGCATCCAGAATGCGAATCGGCGTCTGCGCCAGCACTATGCGATCGGACAACATGCGTATCGTCTGCTGGTATTCGTCCACCCGAAACTCCTGTAGTAAAACCGTTACGTGCTGAGTCTATTTGGTTTTGGCCAGGCGCTGATAGCGCACCGCTTCGACGAAGACATCGGAATTGGCCGGGTCGTCGAGGTAGGCGAACACCTGATCCAGGTTGTTGTTGATCAACACCCCGTCGCCATCTTCAGTCTGAAAGCCTTCGCCACTGAGGGCTTCTTGCCCCATGGCCTGTCTGATCTGCTCAAGGTCGAGGTTGTAGACCACCAGTTCGTGCTTATCGTTGAGCTCGAAACCGGCGATAGTGAAATGCCCGCCGAACTGTGCCGGCACCTTCGCCGACAGGTACCAGCGATTGCCATGGCGCGACACCGTAAAAGGATAGGCTTCGCGCTCATGGGGTTTGGCCTTGAAGTAGCTCACCGCCTGGTAGTGATTGTCGCCGACGCGTGTCAGTTCCAGGTTCATCGGCTCGCCCCAGGCGTTGGTGCTGGCCCATTTGCCGAGCAGCCCTTTGGGCGCGGGCTCGCTGGCGGGCAGCGACTCCTTGAAAGTCACCAGGCAGCCACTGAGCAGCAGGAACGACAAGGCGATCACAACGACACGCCAGGCTTTCATTCAACACTCCCTATCGACACACAGCCCCGACCGCTCCTTAGTGGGAGCGAGTCTGTGGCGAGGGGGCTTGCCCCCGTTGGGCTGCGAAGCAGCCCTGATGTACCAAAATATCTTGTGAGTGCTACGCACTCAAACGGGGGCAAGCCCCCTCGCCACAGGCTATCTCCCACAGGGTTGCATTCCCATGAGGGGTTACACCGACGCCAGTACCAGGTGCATGTAGCGGGTCAGGATGCCGAGCATTTCCTCTTCGGCAACAGGCTCGGCATCGTTGAGCAGGCCCTGATATTCCATCCGTCCGACAATCGCCGTCAACACTTTGGCATCTTGTTGTGGCTCGCGGGAACCCAATACTTCGAAAAGCTGGCAGGTGCCCTGCAAGAGAATCTGCTGATGGGAACGCACCAACAACGCCAGACGCGGGTTGAGCAACGCTTCCTGGCGGAAGGCTTGCTCGGCCATCAAGTGCTCGCGGCGATTGATCAATTGCCGATGAACATAGTCAGCCATCAGCCGTGCGATATCGTCCGCCAGCTGTGAGCGGGACTCGGCGGTGCCATCACCGCTGACAACCATCTCGCGCAACAGGCCTTCGTTACTGGCCCACAACCGGGCCATGTATGCCGCGCTGCGTTCCACATATTGGGCAAAGGTATCGGTGAGCAGGTCATCGATGTCCTTGAAGTAGTAGGTGGTGGCCGACAGCGGCACACAGGCCTCGGCGGCTACCGCACGGTGCCGAACGGCCCGCACGCCATCGCGCACGACAATGCGCATCGCCGCGTCGAGAATGTCCTGTCGACGCTGTTCGCTGCCCTGTCGGCTGGCCTTGCGGCCCTGGTACTGAACACTTTCAGCGACCGCAGTGGCGATACCCGCTGCACCTTCTTGAGCAATTGCACGATTCACGACAGGTATTCCTCTCTAACGTCAAAAGTAACCAATTGATACGTTTGTACCAGACAGGCAATAAAAAGCCGCCTGTTTTAGGCGGCTTTTTAATTGAAACATTTACGCTTGCGGACGCATGTGCGGGAACAGGATCACGTCGCGGATCGACGGTGAGTTGGTCAGCAACATCACCAGACGGTCGATGCCGATCCCTTCACCGGCGGTCGGCGGCATGCCGTACTCCAGCGCACGAACGAAGTCGGCGTCGTAGTGCATGGCTTCATCGTCGCCAGCGTCCTTGTCGGCCACCTGTGCCATGAAGCGCTCGGCCTGGTCTTCCGCGTCGTTCAACTCGGAGTAGGCGTTGGCGATTTCACGGCCGCCGATGAACAGTTCGAAACGGTCGGTGACGTTCGGGTTCTCGTCGTTACGACGGGCCAGCGGCGACACTTCGAACGGGTACTGGGTAATGAAGTGCGGCTGTTCCAGCTTGTGCTCGACCAGTTCTTCGAAAATCATCACCTGCAGTTTGCCCAGGCCTTCGAAGCCGAGCACCTTGGCGCCGGCCTTCTTGGCGATGGCGCGGGCCTTGTCGATGTCCTGCAGGTCGGCAGCGGTCAGTTCCGGGTTGTACTTGAGGATCGAGTCGAACACCGACAGGCGCACGAACGGCTCGCCGAAGTGGAACACCTTGTCGCCGTAAGGCACGTCGGTGCTGCCCAGAACCAGCTGCGCCAGTTCGCGGAACAGTTCCTCGGTCAGGTCCATGTTGTCTTCGTAGTCAGCGTGGGCCTGGTAGAACTCGAGCATGGTGAACTCGGGGTTGTGCCGGGTCGAAACGCCTTCGTTACGGAAGTTGCGGTTGATTTCGAAGACTTTCTCGAAGCCACCGACAACCAGACGCTTGAGGTACAGCTCCGGCGCAATACGCAGGAACATCTGCATGTCCAGCGCGTTATGGTGAGTTTCGAACGGCTTGGCCGCCGCACCACCCGGAATGGTTTGCAGCATCGGCGTTTCCACTTCCAGGAAGTCACGCTTCATCAGGAAGCTGCGGATGTGCGCAATCACTTGCGAACGCACGCGGAAGGTCTGGCGCACGTCTTCGTTGACGATCAGGTCGACGTAACGCTGGCGGTAGCGCTGCTCGGTGTCGGACAGGCCGTGGTGCTTGTCCGGCAGCGGGCGCAGGGATTTGGTCAGCAGGCGCACGTTGGTCATTTCTACGTACAGGTCGCCCTTGCCGGAACGGGCCAGGGTGCCTTCGGCGGCAATGATGTCGCCCAGGTCCCAGGTTTTCACCGCGGCCAGGGTTTCTTCGGACAGGGTTTTACGGTTGACGTAAACCTGGATGCGCCCGGACATGTCCTGAATCACCATGAACGAGCCACGGTTGAGCATGAGACGACCGGCAACCTTGACCGGGATCGCAGCCTCTGCCAGCTCTTCCTTGGTCTTGTCCGCGTACTTCTTCTGCAAGTCTTCGCAGTAGGCGTCGCGGCGGAAGTCGTTGGGGAAGGCCTGGCCCTTGGCGCGCTCGGCAGCAAGCTTTTCCTTGCGCAGGGCGATCAGGGAGTTTTCTTCCTGTTGCAGGGCTTGCGGGTCGAGTTGTAGGTCGCTCATGTCTTTAAAAATTCCATCACAGATTCGTTGCCCCCAGCCTTCGGCTGGGGATCGCTGTAGGGCGTGCCTTACAGCCCTTGTTTCAGGCTCGCCACCAGGTATTCGTCGATGTCGCCGTCGAGCACCTTGTCGCAGTCGCTGCGTTCGATGTTGGTGCGCAGATCCTTGATCCGCGAGGCATCGAGCACGTACGAACGGATCTGGTGACCCCAGCCGATGTCCGACTTGGTGTCTTCCAGGGCCTGGGAGGCGGCGTTGCGTTTCTGCACTTCCTGCTCGTACAAGCGCGCCCGCAACATTTTCATCGCGGTGTCTTTGTTGGCGTGCTGGGAGCGTTCGTTCTGGCAGCTGACCACGGTGTTGGTCGGTACGTGAGTAATCCGTACGGCCGAGTCGGTGGTGTTTACGTGCTGACCACCGGCACCGGAGGAGCGGTAGGTGTCGATGCGCAGGTCCGACGGGTTAATGTCGATTTCGATGTTGTCATCGATTTCCGGCGACACGAACACGGCCGAGAACGAGGTGTGACGACGGTTGCCGGAGTCGAACGGGCTCTTGCGCACCAGACGGTGCACGCCGATTTCGGTACGCAGCCAGCCAAAGGCGTATTCGCCCTTGATGTGCACGGTCGCGCCTTTGATACCGGCGACTTCACCGGCCGACAATTCCATGATGGTCGCGTCGAAACCGCGTTTATCCGCCCAGCGCAGGTACATGCGCAGCAGGATGTTGGCCCAGTCCTGGGCCTCGGTACCGCCGGAGCCGGCCTGGATGTCCAGGTAGGCGTTGTTCTGGTCCATCTCACCGCTGAACATACGACGGAATTCGAGTTTCTCGAGGGCTTCGCGCAGGCGCTCCACTTCAAGGGCTACGTCGTCGACGGCGGCCTGGTCTTCTTCCTCGGCAGACATCAACAGCAGGTCCTTGGCATCGGCCAGACCGCTGGACATTTCATCGAGGGTTTCTACGATCTGGGCCAGCGCAGAGCGCTCGCGACCCAGGTTCTGAGCGTACTCAGGGTTGTTCCAGACACTCGGATCTTCAAGCTCGCGATTGACTTCGGTCAGACGCTCATGCTTTTGATCGTAGTCAAAGATACCCCCGAATAGTTTCGGAGCGCTCGGACAGGTCCTTGATACTGTTAAGGATCGGGTTGATTTCCATGGCGGGCAGCACTCGTTGGCGAACTTTTGAAAGCCGGCGAGTATAACGTAATCACGCTGTCAAGGCAGCCCGCCTGGCGGCTTTAGGGGCGAATGGTTTACGGAATAACGCGGGGGGCCCGTAGCAGCTGCCGAGCCCGCGAGGCTGCATTCGGCGGCGCAGCCGTCGTAAAGTCAGACAACGCGGTCATTCAGGCAAACCGCATACACAGGACTTGCGAGGACTTCGTCCTCGAACGCAGCCTCGCGGGCTCGGCAGCTGCTACAGCGCTACAGTCAGCGGGTTACTCAATTCCCACCTGATTGCGCCCATTGTTCTTCGCCAGGTACAGCCCCTTGTCCGCCGCCAAGATCAATTGCCGGCAGTCGCTGCCCGGCTGCGGGATCACGGTCGACAGCCCGATGCTGATGGTCAGGCACGAACCTTCGGTCGGGAAAACGTGCGGGATCTTCAATCCGACCACGGTCTGGCGCAGTTTTTCCGCCACCAGCCGCGCACCGCCCGGCGAGGTGTTGGGCAAGACCAGGACGAACTCTTCGCCGCCGTAACGGGCCGGCAGGTCCGATGGCCTGGCGCTGGCGTCGCGAATGGCCGTGGCGACTTTGCGCAGGGCTTCATCGCCTTCGAGGTGGCCAAAACTGTCGTTGTAGGACTTGAAATAGTCGACATCGATCATCAGCAACGACAATTGCGTCTGGTCACGCAACGAACGCCGCCACTCCAGTTCCAGGTATTCGTCGAAGTGCCGACGGTTCGACAGCCCGGTCAGGCCGTCGGAGTTCATCAAGCGTTGCAGCACCAGGTTGGTGTCGAGCAACTGTTGCTGGCTGACCCGCAACGCACGGTACGCCGCGTCACGCTGCAGCAGGGTCATGTAGGAGCGCGAGTGATAGCGGATGCGCGCCACCAGTTCGATGTTGTCCGGCAGCTTGACCAGGTAATCGTTGGCCCCGGCGGCAAACGCCGCGCTCTTGATCAGCGGGTCTTCCTTGGTCGACAGGACAATGATCGGAATGTCCTTGGTCGCCGGGTGATTACGGTATTCGCGCACCAGGCTCAGGCCGTCCAGGCCGGGCATGACCAGGTCCTGAAGGATCACCGTCGGCTTGATGCGGATCGCCTGGGCGATGGCCTGGTGCGGGTCGGCGCAGAAGTGGAAGTCGATGTTCTCTTCGTTCGACAGACCACGGCGCACCGCCTCGCCGATCATCGCCTGATCGTCCACCAACAACACCATGGCGGCGTTTTCGTCGGTTTTGAAGTCGTCGAGCTGTAATTCATTCATGTGCGGTCACCTGAGTACTGCTTGGGCCACGATTGCTGCTAATGATAGTCATTTTTGGAAAATCTCCAGCAAACGTGGCGCTATCTTGTCCAGTGGACGGATTTCCACGGCAGCGTCGATGGCTGCGGCCGCCTTGGGCATTCCGTACACGGCACTGCTGTTCTGGTCCTGAGCGATGGTCAGGTAGCCCTGTTGGCGCATGAGTTTAAGCCCCTGGGCGCCGTCACGCCCCATACCGGTCAGTAGAACGCCCACGGCATCACCGCTCCAGTAGCTGGCCACACTCTCGAAAAACACATCGATAGAAGGCCGATAGATCTCGTTGACCGGTTCGGCGGTGTAGGCCAGCGTGCCGTTTTTCAGCAAGCGGATATGGTGATTGGTACCGGCCAGCAGGATCGTGCCGCTTTGCGGCGGTTCGCCTTCCTGGGCCAGGCGCACGTCCAGGCCGCTGGCGCTGGCCAGCCATTCGGCCATGCCGGCGGCGAACACCTGATCCACATGCTGGACCAGCACGATGGCCGCCGAAAAATCCCGGGGCAGGCCCTTGAGCAGCACTTCCAGCGCCGCCGGCCCGCCAGCGGACGAACCGATCGCCACCAGGTGCTGGCGCGAGGCCGAGTTGCGGTGCGGGCTCGGTGCCGATCGCTCCCGATTGCTGTGGTCACCGATCAACCAGCCAATGTTGAGGATCTTGCGCAGCAGCGGCGCAGCGGCTTCCTGAGGGTTACCTGCGCCCAGCGCCGGGGTATCGACCACATCCAGCGCGCCGTAGCCCATGGCTTCGAACACCCGGTGCACGTTCTGCTGACGGTCGACGGTGACGATGACGATCGCGCACGGGGTCTCGGCCATGATCCGCCGGGTCGCTTCCACGCCGTCCATCAACGGCATGATCAAGTCCATCAGGATCAGATCCGGGGTGTATTCGGTGCAACGTTGCACCGCCTCGGCCCCGTTGCTGGCAACCCAGACCACCTCGTGCGCCGGTTCGAACGCCAGGGCGCGGCGTAAAGCCTCTACCGCCATGGGCATGTCGTTGACGATGGCGATTTTCATGTTCGCGCCCCTCCAATGAGCTCAACGACTGCATCCAGTAAGGCGTCATCATGAAAACTGGCCTTGGCTAGATAATAGTCGGCGCCGGCGTCCAGTCCACGACGACGGTCTTCTTCGCGGTCCTTGTAGGACACCACCATCACCGGCAGCGATTGCAGGCGATTGTCGCGACGCAATAAAGACACCAGCTCGATGCCGTCCATGCGCGGCATGTCGATGTCGGTGATCAGCAGATCGAAATCCTCCGAACGCAGGGCATTCCAGCCATCCATACCGTCCACCGCCACGGCGACGTCGTAGCCGCGATTGAGCAGCAACTTGCGCTGCAACTCACGAACGGTCAGCGAATCGTCCACCACCAGAATCCGTTTGCGCGCGGCCTCAACGGCCTGATTGGCGTGCCGGGCAATGCGCTCCAGACGCCCGGTATTGAGCAGTTTGTCCACCGAACGCAGCATGTCTTCGACGTCGACGATCAGCACCACTGAGCCGTCGTCGAGCAAAGCCCCGGCGGAAATGTCCTGTACCTTGCCCAGACGCTCGTCCAGCGGCAGCACCACCAGCGTCCGCTCGCCGATAAACCGCTCGACCGCCACCCCGTAGATCGCCTCGCGCTCGCGCATGACCACGACTTTGAGGGTCTGCGCGCTGTTCTGGCTCGCCGGCCGATGCAACAGCTGACTGGCGGCGACCAGCCCGACATGCCGGCCTTCGTACCAAAAGTGCTGCCGGCCTTCGACCTGCACGATGTCTTCCGGCTCCAGGTCGCACATGCGCTCGATGTGCGCCAGCGGGAAGGCATACGCCTCGTCACCGACTTCCACCACCAGACTGCGCACCACCGACAGCGTCTGCGGCACTTCAAGATGGAAACGACTGCCCGCGCCCGCCGTCTGCTCCAGCACCACGGCGCCGCGCAACTGCCGGACCATGTGCTGAACCGCATCCAGCCCGACGCCGCGCCCGGACACTTCGGTGACCGTGTCGCGCAGGCTGAAACCCGGCAGAAACAGGAACGTCAGCAGCTCTTCTTCGCTCAACTGCGCGGCAGTCTCGGCTGGGGATAACTGCCGCTCGACGATCGTGCGGCGGACCTTTTCCAGGTCGACGCCATTGCCATCATCGCTCAGTTCCAGCACCAGCAGACCGGCCTGATGGGAGGCTCGCAAACGGATCACGCCTTCCTCCGGCTTGCCCGCCAAGCGTCGCTGTTCCGGGGTTTCGATGCCGTGATCCACCGCATTGCGCAGCAGGTGTGTCAGCGGTGCTTCGAGTTTTTCCAGTACGTCGCGGTCGACTTGGGTCTTGTCGCCCTCGATCTCCAGCCGCACCTGTTTGCCAAGGTTGCGCCCAAGATCGCGGACCATGCGCACTTGACCGCTCAGCACGTCGGCGAACGGCCGCATGCGACAGGCCAGCGCGGTGTCATACAACACTTGTGCGCGCTGACTGGCGTGCCAGGCGAACTCGTCCAGTTCGGCGTTTTTTTCCACCAGTAATTGCTGGGACTCGGCCAGCAATCGGCGGGCATCGCCCAAGGCTTCCTGGGCTTCGAGGCTCAAGGCATGGTCCTTGAGATGAACGTTGAGGCTTTCCAGCGCCCGCAGGCCATTGCTCTGCATGCGTTTAAGGCGCTGCATGGTGGCCAGGTGCGGCTTGAGGCGCTGGGTTTCCACCAGAGATTTACTCGACAGGTCGAGCAGGCTGTTCAAGCGCTCGGCCGTGACGCGCAATACGCGCTCGCCAGTGTCGGTGGCGCGCCTGGTCTTGGACGCAGGCTCGGCGGGCTCTGCCTGGGGTGTTTCAATGAGTGTGTCGACGGGTGTTTCGGCGGCACGACCGGGCGGCTCGACCTTGGGTGTCGGCGGTTCGAGCTGAGGTTCTGCCATCGGCAGCGCGATGGGGGCAACCGTCGCCATGTGTTCAAGCAGCCGTCCCATCAAGACGACATAAGCGTCGATATCCGCAGGCGCCGGAGCATTGTTCGGCGTCGCAATCCGCATCAGCAGATCGGTGCCCTGCAACAGCGCATCAATGTGTTCGGGTCGCAGGTACAGGCGCCCTTCCTGGGCGCTGACCAGGTAATCCTCCATCACATGGGCAACGCTGACCCCGGCATCGACGCCGACAATCCGCGCCGCGCCCTTGAGCGAATGGGCCGCGCGCATGCACGACTCGAGGTAATCAGCCTGGGTCGGATCGCGCTCCAGCGCCAGCAGACCGGCGCTCAGCACCAGGGTCTGGGCCTCGGCTTCCAGGCTGAACAGCTCCAGCAAGGAGGCGTCACGCATTTGGTCGGGGGTCATGTGAGGCTCCGGGTCACGGCAGACAGCAGCTGCTCTTCATCCAGCCAACGCAGGCTGCGACCTTTGAATGGCAAGACTCCGCGGGTGTATTTGGCGCTGGCCTGGGTGCCGGACTGGGACGCTGCATCGAGAATGCGCTCGTCGATGGCGTGAATCCCGTCCACTTCGTCCACCGGCACCACCACCGGCCCGCCGTGGGCGGCGATGATCAGCATCCGCGGCGTTACCCGCGCGCCGGGCGCCACGCTACTGGTGTCGTCGAGCCCCAACAGCTCCACCAAAGACAGGCACGCCACCAAGGCACCGCGCACATTCGCCACGCCGAGCAATGCCCGGGAACGCTGGTGCGGCAAGGAATGGATCGCTTGCAGCGGCGCCACTTCGACCAGGCTGCGAGTGGCCAGGCCCAGCCACTCTTCGCCGAGGCGAAACATCAGCAGCGAGCGGGTTTTCACCTCGCTCTCGGCCACCGTCGAGATTTGCCCACGATCGCCCTGCGACAAGGCGTAACGGTCGAGCAAGCGTGTGGCGGCAGCCGAATACACCGCGCAATTGCGGCAATGAATGTGCTCGCTCAGCAGCGGACAGGACTGGTCGCCGTGGATACCGATGCGGTTCCAGCAATCGTCGATGGCCTGGGCATCTTCATGGGTGACGCTCAAGGTGTCGGAGGCGTTCATCGTTTACGCTCACTGTCAGCGGCGCGCTCGCTGCGGGCGGCGCGGGCCTGCAATCGTCTGGCACCCGCCGTGTCGCCCTGGGATTGTAGCAAGACCGCCAGGTGCATCAACGCGTCGGGATGTTGCGGTTCGAGGTACAACGCCTTGCGATAAAAACCCTGGGCCTCCAGGGCACTGCCGGCGACATCGCTGAGCAGCCCCAGCCAATAGAACACTTGGGCCACCGGTTCGTGACTGCGCAAATAACTTTCGCACGCGGCGCGGGCCTCGGCACTTTTGCCTTCATTGGCCAGCGCGGCGATATTCGCCAACAGCGTGGCGGCGTCCGAAGAAGTGGCCGAAGGGGTGGCGGCAGCCTGAGGCATCGGCACGACCGTCGCGAAAGGCCGACTGCGCACAGGCGGCGGAGTCACGCTGCGCAACGGTTGCTGCACTGGCAGCGACATCGGCGCGAAGGTCGCAGGCAGCTCGAGCGCGCTCTGGCGACTGAAGGCAAACGACTGCGGGATACCGATCGAGCGCATGCCGAAACGGCCGAGCAGACTGCCCTCGGCCGGGCCGATAAATAGCACGCCGTCGACGTGAGTCAGACGCTTGAGCACTTCGAACACTTGCTGCTGGGTCGGCTGGTCGAAATAAATCAGCAGGTTGCGACAGAACACGAAGTCATAGGGCGGCTCGTTGACCAGCAAGGTCGGATCCAGCAGGTTACCGACCTGTAAACGCACCTGTTCAAGCACGCGCCCGCTGAGGCGATAGTTGTCGTGTTCAGCGGTGAAATGGCGCTCGCGAAACTCGATGTCCTGGCCACGAAACGAATTTTTGCCGTACAGCGCGAGCCTGGCCTTTTCCACCGACAGCGGACTGACGTCTATGCCGTCGACCTTGAACTGGTGCGGCGCCAGCCCCGCATCAAGCAATGCCATGGCGATCGAGTACGGTTCTTCGCCGGTAGAACACGGCAAGCTGAGAATCCGCAGGGCGCGCATGTTGTTGATCGCCGCCAGCCGCTTGGCTGCCAGCTTCGCCAGCGTGGCGAAGGATTCCGGGTAACGGAAAAACCAGGTTTCGGGGACGATCACCGCTTCGATCAGCGCCTGCTGTTCGTCGCGCGAGCCCAGCAAAGTGTGCCAGTACTCATCGGCCGTCCGCGCCCGAACCGCCGTGATGCGCTGGCGCACCGCGCGCTCGATGAGCGCCGGGCCGACCGAGCCGACATCCAGGCCGATACGCTCCTTGAGGAAATCGAAAAACCGTTGATCGCTGCTCATCCCTGCTCCTCAAACTGCGCCAGGTCCAGCGGCGGCGAGGGAAACAATAAGGCGCGAACCTGTGCATCCAGTAAATCGGCAACCCGCACCCATTGCAGTAGCCCCTGGGCATCTTCGCGCACCGGGCCGAGGTACGGCGCCTGGCGATTGTCCAGGCCATAAGGCTGAAAGTCCGCCGGGTTGCAGCGCAACGTGTCGGTGACCTGCTCCAGAATCAGCCCGAGCAATTGCGCAGGCGTCGCCTCATCCGGCCGATAGTGCACCAACACCAGCCGCGTGCTGGTGCGGGCCTGGGCCGGTTGGCCAAACGTCAGCGCGCTGAGGTCGATCACCGGCACCACCGCGCCGCGATAGGCGAACACCCCCGCCACCCAGTCTGGCGCCCGGGGAATGGGTTTCAACGGCAGTTGCGGCAGCACTTCGGCCACCTCGATGGCCTGCAAGGCGTAGCGCTCGTTGCCGATGCGGAACACCAGAAACAACGACTGCTTCGCCGGCATCGCCACGCCGCGCCTGGCCGTAAGTTCGCTCATCAGACTTTGAATCGCGAGACACCGCCACGCAGCCCGACGGCCACCTGGCTCAGTTCGTCGATGGCGAAACTGGCCTGGCGCAAGGACTCAACCGTCTGGCTGCTGGCATCGCCCAACTGCACCAGCGCGTGATTGATCTGCTCGGCGCCGGTGGCCTGGGCCTGCATGCCTTCGTTGACCATCAACACCCGTGGCGCCAGCGCCTGGACCTGATGAATGATCTGCGACAGCTGCTCGCCCACCTGCTGCACCTCGGACATGCCGCGGCGCACTTCCTCAGAGAACTTGTCCATGCCCATGACCCCAGCCGACACCGCCGACTGGATCTCGCGCACCATCTGCTCGATGTCGTAGGTAGCCACTGCCGTCTGATCTGCCAGACGCCGCACTTCGGTGGCGACCACGGCAAACCCGCGACCGTATTCACCGGCCTTCTCGGCTTCGATCGCGGCGTTCAGGGACAACAGGTTGGTCTGGTCGGCGACTTTGACGATGGTCACCACCACTTGGTTGATGTTGCCGGCCTTCTCATTGAGGATCGCCAGTTTGGCATTCACCAGATCTGCCGCGCCCATCACCGAGTGCATGGTGTCTTCCATGCGCGCCAGGCCTTGCTGGCCAGAACCGGCCAGCACCGAAGCCTGGTCGGCGGCGGTGGAGACTTCGGTCATGGTGCGCACCAGGTCGCGTGAGGTGGCGGCAATTTCACGGGATGTCGCACCGATTTCGGTGGTGGTGGCTGCGGTTTCGGTGGCGGTAGCCTGTTGCTGCTTGGAGGTCGCGGCGATTTCGGTGACCGACGTGGTGACCTGCACCGAGGAGCGCTGGGCCTGGGACACCAACGAGGTGAGCTCGGTCATCATGTCGTTGAAGCCGGTTTCCACCGCGCCGAACTCGTCCTTGCGATCAAGATTCAGGCGACTGCTGAGATCGCCCGTGCGCATGACTTCGAGGATATCCACAATGCGATTCATCGGCGCCATGATCGCGCGCATCAACAGCAGGCCGCAGAGGCCGGCGGCGATGATTGCCACCAGCAAAGAGACGCCCATGCTGATTTTGGCGGCCGTCACCGCGTCACTGATGGCCAGCGTGGATTGTTCAGCCAGGGCGTGATTATTTTCAAGAAGGCTGTTCAATTGCTTGCGCCCATTGACCCAGGCCGGCGTCAGTTTTTGCTCCAGGGCAAGAACCGCCTGGTCGTACTCTTTGCGCTGATAGAGATCGAGAACGTTGGTCATTTCTTTGTTGTAGAGCTGGTGACGCACTTCGAACTCGTCGAACAGGACCCGATCGTCCTCCGTGAAAATGGTTTTGCGGTAGTTGCCTATTTGCTCGTTCAAGCGCTCTTCGAAGCTTTTGTACATGGTCTGGTCGGCGACGGTCATTTCGCGATGCCCGGAAAGGCCGACAAGTTGTTGGGTGAGGTTAAAACTGTCGACCCACGCACCGCGGATCATCGAACTGTAATACACCCCCGGGACCGCATCGGTGCGGACCGATTCTGCGCCGGCGTCGATCTTCATCAGCCGAGAAAAAGACACCACAACCATCAGCAGCATGATTGCGATAATTACCGCAAAGCTCGCCAAAATGCGTTGGCGCAACGTCCAGTTCTTCACAGTCAGTCCTCGGTGCGGGTCAAATTGCGGGGGAGTATAGCTGAGGGCGATGTTTCATTTATAAGACGCTGAGCATCGTTTCTCATCCCGCCAATAAAAAGCCGGGATTCGGCAGAAACATCAAATCCCGCATTGGAAATTTGTCGACCGTGACATCGGGCACTAGTCTGGATAAACCCATGACACAGCCCGGCCTCAGTCAGCCTCCCACAAAGCGCACTACGCTAATAACAAGCCACTCGTGGCGAACTACCCCGTTCAACGCTGTCCCGACCCTAATTAAAGAAGAGGGAAACCCCATGTTCGAACACAAGACCGCACTGCTCAGTGCAATCGCTACGGCGCTTCTGGCCAGCGCCAGCCTGCAGGCCGCCGAACCGCTGAAAGCCGTCGGTGCCGGCGAAGGTCAGCTGGATATCGTTGCCTGGCCCGGCTATATCGAACGGGGCGAAAGCGACAAGGCCTACGACTGGGTCAGCGCTTTCGAGAAGGAAACCGGCTGCAAGGTCAACGTCAAGACGGCCGGCACGTCCGATGAAATGGTCAGCCTGATGGCCAAGGGCGGTTACGACCTGGTGACGGCGTCCGGCGATGCCTCCCTGCGCTTGATCGCCGGCAAGCGTGTCCAGCCGATCAACACCGCATTGATCCCCAACTGGAAGAATCTCGATCCGCGCCTGAAGGATGGGCCGTGGTACGTGGTCGACAAGCAAACCTATGGCACCCCGTACCAATGGGGGCCGAATGTGCTCATGTACAACACCAACGTGTTCAAACAGCCGCCGACCAGTTGGAGCGTGATACTCGAAGAGCAGAAACTGCCCGACGGCAAATCCAACAAGGGCCGCGTGCAGGCGTATGACGGCCCGATCTACATCGCGGACGCGGCGCTGTACCTGAAAACCGCCAAGCCGGAACTGGGCATCAAGGACCCTTACCTGCTCAACGAAAAACAGTACCAGGCCGTTCTCGACCTGCTGCGCAACCAGCAAAAGTTGATCCACCGCTACTGGCACGACACCACCGTGCAGATGAGTGACTTCAAGAACGAAGGCGTGGTGGCTTCCAGTTCCTGGCCGTATCAGGTCAACGGCCTGATGAACGAGAAACAGCCAGTCGCCTCGACCATCCCCAAAGAAGGCGCCACCGGATGGGCCGATACCACCATGATGCACGCTGAAGCCAAGCACCCGAACTGTGCTTACAAATGGATGGACTGGTCGCTGACGCCGAAGGTCCAGGGCGATGTATCCGCCTGGTTCGGCTCGCTGCCGGCGGTTCCGGCGGCGTGCAAGGCAAGCGAACTGTTGGGGACCGAGGGGTGCAAGACCAACGGTTTCGACCAGTTCGACAAGATCGCCTTCTGGAAAACCCCGCAGGCTGAGGGTGGCAAGTTTGTGCCTTATAGCCGCTGGACCCAGGATTACATTGCGATTATGGGAGGCAGGTAATACACCCCCTTGTGGCGAGGGAGCTTTGTGGCGAGGGGGCTTGCCCCCGTTGGGTGGCGAAGCCGCCCTGGAACCAGTCACCGCGGTCTAGCAGATAAACCGCGCTCTCCTTTTCAGGGCTGCTACGCAGCCCAACGGGGGCAGGCCCCCTCGCCACAGTGAGCATTCCAGCTAAAAAAGCACACCGATTCAGCTTTTTCAGAAGTCCAGGCAAGGGCCGCTGTGATGGCCCCCGCTTTTTGGGAGCACCGTATCCATGACGCTTGCAGTCCAGTTCACCAACGTTTCCCGTCAGTTCGGTGAGGTGAAGGCCGTTGACCGGGTTTCCATCGACATCCAGGACGGCGAGTTCTTTTCCCTGCTGGGCCCTTCTGGCTCGGGTAAAACCACCTGCCTGCGCCTGATCGCCGGTTTCGAACAGCCGAGCACCGGCTCCATCCGCATCCATGGCTTGGAGGCCGCCGGGCTGCCGCCGTATCAGCGCGACGTGAACACCGTGTTCCAGGATTACGCGCTGTTCCCGCACATGAACGTACTCGACAACGTCGCCTATGGTTTGAAAGTCAAAGGCGTCGGCAAGACCGAACGCCACAAACGTGCCGAAGAAGCCCTCGACATGGTCGCCCTCAATGGCTACGGCGAGCGCAAACCGGTGCAACTCTCGGGCGGCCAACGCCAGCGTGTAGCCCTGGCTCGCGCGTTGGTCAATCGCCCTCGCGTGTTGTTGCTCGACGAACCACTCGGGGCGCTGGACCTGAAGCTGCGCGAGCAAATGCAAGGCGAACTGAAGAAGCTGCAACGTCAGCTCGGCATCACCTTTATCTTCGTCACCCACGACCAGACCGAAGCGTTGTCGATGTCCGACCGCGTGGCGGTGTTCAACAAGGGGCGTATCGAACAGGTCGACACGCCGCGCCACCTCTATATGAAACCGACAACCACCTTCGTCGCCGAATTCGTCGGCACGTCCAATGTGATACGCGGTGATCTGGCCCGGCAGTTGAGCGGCAATCCTCAGCCGTTTTCGATCCGCCCCGAACACGTGCGTTTCGCCGAAGGGCCGCTGGCCAGCCATGAAATAGAAGTCAGCGGCCTGCTCCACGACATCCAGTACCAGGGCAGCGCCACCCGCTATGAACTGAAACTGGAAAACGGCCAGACCCTGAACATCAGCCAGGCCAACGTCCAGTGGCTGGACGTCAGCGCGCAACACCAGCCCGGGCAACGCATCAGCGCTCGTTGGGCGCGCGAGGCGATGATCCCGCTGCACGACAATGTTGTAGGCGGGGTATGAGATGGACAGCGTGATCTCTCGAACCCCGGCCAACGGCTCGCCGCTGCGCCGGTTTTCCAACCTGCTGTACCGGCGGCCGAACCTGTATCTGTCGCTGCTGCTGGTGCCGCCGCTGTTGTGGTTTGGCGCGATCTACCTCGGCTCGCTGCTGACGTTGTTGTGGCAAGGCTTCTACACCTTCGATGACTTCACCATGACGGTCACCCCCGACCTGACCCTGGCGAACTTCGCAGCGCTGTTCCAGCCATCGAACTTCGACATCATCCTGCGCACCCTGAGCATGGCCATCGTCGTGTCGATCGCCAGTGCAATCGTGGCCTTCCCGATTGCCTACTACATGGCGCGCTACACCAGCGGCAACACCAAGGCGTTTTTCTACATCGCGGTGATGATGCCGATGTGGGCCAGTTACATCGTCAAGGCCTATGCCTGGACCTTGCTGCTGGCCAAGGGCGGCGTGGCCCAATGGTTCGTTCAATACCTCAACCTGGAGCCGGTGTTGCAGTTCGTACTCGGGATGCCGGGAGTGGGTGGCAGCACCCTGTCGACCTCGCATCTGGGGCGGTTCATGGTGTTCGTTTATATCTGGCTGCCGTTCATGATCCTGCCTATCCAGGCGTCACTGGAACGCCTGCCGCCGTCCTTGCTGCAAGCTTCGGCGGATCTGGGCGCCAAGCCGCGTCAGACCTTCATGCAAGTGATTCTGCCGCTGTCGATTCCGGGGATCGCGGCCGGTTCGATTTTCACGTTTTCACTGACACTGGGCGACTTCATCGTGCCGCAACTGGTGGGCCCACCGGGCTACTTCGTCGGCAGCATGGTCTACGCCCAGCAAGGGGCGATCGGCAACATGCCGATGGCGGCGGCCTTCACGCTGGTGCCGATCGTGCTGATCGCCATTTACCTGTCCATCGTCAAACGCCTGGGGGCCTTCGATGCGCTCTGACGCTTCCTCTCAAGACCGGGCATCCCTGGGCCTGCGCATCGCCGCCTGGGGCGGGTTGCTGTTCTTGCACTTCCCGATCCTGATCATCTTCCTCTATGCCTTCAACACCGAAGACGCGGCGTTCAGCTTTCCGCCCAAGGGCTTCACCCTGAAGTGGATCGCCGTGGCGTTCTCGCGGCCCGACGTACTGGAGGCGATCAAGCTGTCGCTGCAGATCGCCGCCATCGCCACACTGATTGCGCTGATCCTCGGCACCCTCGCCTCGGCGGCGTTGTACCGGCGGGACTTCTTCGGCAAGCAAGGTATTTCGCTGATGCTGATCCTGCCGATCGCATTGCCGGGGATCATCACCGGGATCGCGTTGCTGGCGACCTTCAAGACGCTGGGGATCGAGCCGGGGGTATTCACCATCGTGATCGGTCACGCGACCTTCTGTGTGGTGATCGTCTACAACAACGTCATCGCCCGGTTACGCCGCACGTCATATAGCTTGATCGAGGCGTCGATGGACCTCGGCGCCGACGGCTGGCAGACCTTCCGCTACATCGTCCTGCCGAACCTCGGCTCGGCGTTGCTGGCTGGCGGCATGCTGGCGTTTGCCCTGTCGTTCGACGAAATCATCGTCACCACCTTCACCGCCGGCCACGAACGCACCTTGCCGTTGTGGCTGCTCAACCAGCTCAGCCGCCCTCGGGACGTGCCGGTGACCAATGTCGTGGCGATGCTGGTCATGATGGTGACCATGTTGCCGATTCTCGGCGCGTATTACCTGACCCGTGGTGGGGAAAGCGTTGCGGGCAGTGGCGGGAAATAACTGACAACTCATTTCCCACAGAGGAAATACAACAGCTTCGGAGGACAACGCCATGCAAACCAAACTCTTGATCAATGGCCAACTGGTCGCCGGCGACGGCCCCGCCCAAGCCGTGTTCAACCCGGCCCTCGGTCGTGTGCTGGTGGAAATCAACGAAGCCAGCGAAGCCCAGGTCGACGCCGCCGTGCGCGCTGCCGATAGCGCCTTCGAAGGCTGGTCGCAAACCACGCCGAAAGAACGCTCGCTGTTGCTGCTCAAACTCGCCGACATCATCGAAGCCCATGGCCAAGAGCTGGCCAAACTGGAGTCGGACAACTGCGGCAAACCCTACAGCGCCGCGCTGAACGACGAGATCCCGGCGATTGCCGACGTGTTCCGATTCTTCGCCGGCGCCAGCCGTTGCCTGAGCGGAGCACTGGGCGGTGAATACTTGCCCGGCCATACCTCGATGATCCGCCGCGACCCGGTGGGCGTGATTGCCTCTATCGCGCCGTGGAACTACCCGCTGATGATGCTCGCCTGGAAAATCGCCCCGGCCCTGGCCGCCGGTAATACCGTGGTGCTCAAACCGTCGGAACAAACCCCGCTGACCGCCCTGCGCTTGGCAGAACTGGCGTCGGAAATTTTCCCGGCGGGCGTGCTTAACCTGGTGTACGGCCGTGGTCCTACGGTCGGTACCCCACTGGTCACTCACCCGAAAGTGCGCATGGTGTCGCTGACCGGCTCTATCGCCACCGGCTCAAATATCATTTCCAGCACTGCCGGCAACGTCAAACGCATGCACATGGAACTGGGTGGCAAGGCGCCGGTGATCATCTTCGACGATGCCGACATCGACGCCGCCGTGGAAGGCATTCGCACCTTCGGTTTCTACAACGCCGGGCAGGACTGCACCGCCGCCTGCCGCATCTACGCCCAGGCTGGCATCTACGACACCTTCGTCGAGAAGCTCGGCGCCGCGGTCAGCAGCCTCAAGTACGGCGTGCAGGATGATCCATCGACGGAGCTGGGCCCATTGATCAGCGCGCAACATCGCGACCGCGTGACCGGGCTTGTCGAGCGAGCCATGGCGCAACCGCACATTCGCTTGATCACCGGCGGCAAGCCAGTGGAAGGCAATGGCTTCTTCTTTGAGCCAACGGTGTTGGCCGACGTGCAACAGGACGACGAGATCGTGCGCCGCGAAGTGTTCGGGCCGGTGGTATCGGTAACCAAATTCACCGATGAAGCGCAGGCGCTGGCCTGGGCCAACGATTCGGACTACGGCCTGGCGTCGTCAGTCTGGACCTCGGACGTCGGCCGCGCCCATCGCCTGTCTGCGCGCCTGCAGTATGGCTGCACCTGGGTAAACACCCACTTCATGCTGGTCAGCGAAATGCCGCACGGTGGTCAGAAACTGTCCGGTTATGGCAAGGACATGTCCATGTATGGGTTGGAGGATTACACGGTTGTAAGGCATGTGATGTTCAAGCATTAAAAGCAAAAAGATCGCTGCCTGCGGCAGTTCTCCTGTAAGCGCTGCCGCAGGCCGCGATCTTTTGCTCAACGGACAAAGCCTTTACACCTCAAAACCGCGAAACACTCCTCATCGCATCCACCAGATAGCGCATCGCAATCCGGTCACTCTCCGACAGCTCGCGATAGCGCTCCACCAACTTCAACTCCTCCGAACTGAGACGACGCCTTCGCCGCCCGGTGGCCAGGCAGGGAAAGAGTCCTAACATTTCAGTGATGCCTTGTACTTTCGACATGGACGATGTCCTTCTATACGTCAGAGAAAACTGCAAAACCGCATCGCCCTATCACTTTCAGCGGCCGTCTTGTGTGCACTGAACCCACCGGCCTGAAGGGCCGAAACCGGTCATGCCCATAGAATAGAAATTAAATCGGCGCTGAAAAGCGGTTTTTAGAGTAATTAGTCGAAAAAAGCAGATATGCCCTATAAATCAGAAAGTGCTGTGAGAAACGTTACCTGACATGTCTTGTTTCATTGCCGCGCTGTCGCGGTGCTATCAATCATTTTTGCTCTGTAATCGAACGGTTTAAGCTATTTGGCATCTGTTCTAAAGTCCGTAGCGTTTGGCCGAAGGCATGTCCGAACCGTTATTTCTGATCCAGCACGTGCCAGGAACGGCGCGGGATTATTCACGACAGGTTGTACTTATGCACCGCAGGAATTTGCTCAAAGCCTCCATGGCCATCGCGGCTTACACCGGTCTCTCGGCCACCGGCCTGCTGGCCGCAAACGCCTGGGCCGGTAGCGGCACTGCCGATGGCGACGCTCAGGCGTTCGACTTCGAAGCGCTGAAGAGCCAGGCCAAACAGCTCGCCGGCAAGCCGTATCAGGACACCAAACAGGTGCTGCCGCCGACGCTGGCGACCATGACGCCGCAGAACTTCAACGCAATCCGCTACGACGGCAATCACTCGCTGTGGAAGGATCTGAAAGGTCAGCTGGACGTGCAGTTTTTCCACGTCGGCATGGGTTTCAAGCAGCCGGTGCGCATGTACAGCGTCGATCCCAAGACTCGACTGGCGCGCGAGGTGCATTTCCGCCCGTCGCTGTTCAACTACGAAAAAACCACCGTAGACACCCAACAGCTCAAGGGCGACCTGGGGTTTTCCGGGTTCAAGCTGTTCAAGGCCCCGGAGCTGGATCAGCACGACGTCTTGTCGTTCCTCGGCGCCAGCTATTTCCGTGCGGTAGACGCCACCGGTCAGTACGGTTTGTCGGCCCGCGGCCTGGCAATCGACACCTACGCCAAGAAGCGTGAAGAATTCCCGGACTTCACCAAGTTCTGGTTCGAGACACCGGACAAGGACAGCACCCGATTCGTGGTGTACGCCCTGCTCGATTCGCCAAGCGCCACCGGAGCCTACCGTTTTGACATCGATTGCCAGGCCGAGCGCGTGGTGATGGAAGTCGACGCCCACGTCAATGCCCGCACCGCCATCGAGCAACTGGGTATCGCACCGATGACCAGCATGTTCAGCTGCGGCACCCACGAGCGCCGTATGTGCGACACCATTCACCCGCAAATCCACGACTCCGATCGCCTGGCCATGTGGCGCGGCAACGGCGAGTGGATCTGCCGTCCGCTGAACAACCCGGCCACCCTGCAATTCAACGCCTTCGCCGACACCGACCCGAAAGGCTTTGGTCTGGTGCAGACCGACCATGAATTCGACAGTTATCAGGACACCGTCGACTGGTACAGCAAGCGCCCGAGCCTGTGGGTAGAACCTACGACCGCGTGGGGCGAAGGCTCTATCGATTTGCTGGAAATTCCTACGACCGGCGAAACCCTGGACAACATCGTCGCGTTCTGGACGCCGAAGAAACCGGTCGCCGCCGGTGACTCCCTGAACTACGGCTACAAGCTCTACTGGAGCGCCCTGCCACCGACGGGTACGCCGCTGGCACGGGTCAACGCGACCCGTTCGGGCATGGGCGGCTTTGTCGAAGGCTGGGCACCGGGTGAGCATTATCCTGAAGTCTGGGCACGCCGCTTTGCCGTGGACTTCACCGGCGGCGGGCTGGACCGCTTGCCCGAAGGCGCGGGGATCGAACCGGTGGTGACCTGCTCGAACGGTCAGGTGAAGGATTTCAACGTGCTGGTGCTCGATGACATCAAGGGCTACCGAATCACCTTTGACTGGTACCCGACCAATGACAGCGTGGCGCCGGTAGAACTGCGGTTGTTCATTCGCACCAATGACCGCACGTTGAGTGAAACCTGGCTGTACCAGTATTTCCCGCCGGCGCCGGATAAGCGCAAGTACACCTGATATAGCAAAATCAAAAGATCGCAGCCTTCGGCAGCTCCTACAGGGTTGCATGTATCCTACAAAATCGCGGTCGGACGCGGGCAATGTAGGAGCTGCCGAATGCTGCGATCTTTTGGCGTTAAAAAGCCCCGGACAACCCGACCGGGGCTTTTTGGTTTTACAGCGGCTTTCAGTCACGCAAATCCGATTCATGAATCGGCTGGTCACGATGGGTGGCCCGTTGGTATTGCGCCGGCCAGATAGCCTTGTGCCCACCCAGATCGTCATCGGCATGCAGCGGCCAATACGGATCACGCAACAACTCCCGGGCGAGGAAGATAATGTCGGCCTGACAGGTACGCAGAATATGCTCGGCCTGGGCTGGCTCGGTAATCATGCCTACCGTGCCGGTGGCAATGCCCGACTCTTTACGTACCCGCTCAGCAAATCGGGTCTGATAACCGGGCCCTGTAGGAATTTCGGCATTTACCGCCGTACCGCCCGACGAAACGTCGATCAGGTCCACACCCAGATCTTTCAAGCGTCGCGCCAGCTCCACGGTTTCGTCGGGGTTCCAACCGTCTTCCACCCAGTCGGTGGCCGATACACGCACAAACACCGGTAACTCTTCAGGCCACACGGCCCGCACCGCTTCGGTGACTTGCAGCACCAGCCGAATACGATTCTCGAATGAGCCACCGTACTGATCGCGCCGTTGATTGCTCAACGGCGAAAGAAATTGATGCAGCAGATACCCATGGGCGGCGTGCACTTCGACCACTTTGAAACCGGCGGTCAGCGCCCGTTTGGCCGAATCGACGAAAGCCTGGACGACCTCGGCGATCTCACTTTCATTAAGCTGCTTGGGTGGTGTGTGCTGGGGGTCGAAAGCGATCGGCGAAGGGCCGACCGGGATCCAGCCGCCGTCTTCCGGCTTGACGCTGCCATGCTTGCCCAGCCACGGCCGATGCGTGCTGGCCTTGCGCCCGGCATGGGCCAACTGGATGCCGGCAACGGCGCCCTGAGCGGCAATGAAGCGCGTAATACGTTGCAAGGGTTCGATCTGTTGATCATTCCAGAGGCCAAGGTCCTGGGCGGTGATACGCCCGTCGGCGGTGACCGCCGTGGCTTCGGTGAATACCAGACCGGCGCCGCCGATCGCGCGGCTGCCGAGATGGACCAGATGCCAGTCATTGGCCAGCCCATCGACGCTGGAGTACTGGCACATCGGTGACACCGCGATGCGGTTAAGCAGGGTCAATTGACGAAGGGTATAGGGTTCAAGCAGCAGACTCATGGGGCACCTCTCAAATCAGTGGGCAGGCTCCAGGGTTCTGTTTGAATAGTCGACGAGTGACAGGAAAAAGGTGCAGCACCCGCCCCCGCGGGCAAAAAATTCGACAAGACGTCACAAGGATAATCAAGCAGTGCTTAGAGCCTAGTCGACATCGCGGGATCAGGGAGGGTTCAAGAAATGAAACACCGCCAATTTGAGGTCTGGGCGATACCTGTGGCGAGGGAGCTTGCTCCCGCTCGGCTGCGCAGCAGTCGTCAACCAACCGACGCGGTACCACAGGAAAGAAGCGTTTAAAGGTTTAGGGCCGCTTCGCAGCCCAGCGGGAGCAAGCTCCCTCGCCACAAAAGCATCGTGCCGTTATCGCGGTTCGATGTGGGCAATCATCAACTGTACAGTCTCGTTCCCACGAAACTCGTTGAGGTCGAGTTTGTAGGCCAATTCGACCCACTTGATGGTCGGATTCGGCCAGATGTCCCGGTCGATCCCGAAGGCGATGCCATCCAGCTTCACCGAGCCGCATTCACTCTTCAGCACCACTTTGAGGTGCCGCTCGCCAACCACACGCTGCTCGACCAACTGGAACACCCCGTGAAACAGCGGCTCCGGGAAGTGTTGCCCCCAAGGCCCGGCGTGGCGCAGGGCGCGAGCCAGTTCCAGGTGAAACTCCTCAACCGCCAGGGTGCCGTCCGACAGCAGTCGCCCGGTCAGGTCTTCTTCACGCATTTGCCTGCGCACTTCGGCGTCGAAAGCTTCGGCGAACAACGGAAAATTCGCTTCCGGCAAGGTCAGGCCGGCCGCCATGGCATGGCCACCGTATTTGCTGATCAGGTTTGGATGCTGCGCCGCGACCACGCTCAAGGCATCACGAATGTGAAAGCCCTGAACCGAACGCCCCGAGCCTTTGAGCAGGCCGTCGCCAGCATCGGCAAAGGCAATGGTCGGACGGAAATAGCGCTCTTTCATACGCGAGGCGAGGATACCGATCACACCCTGGTGCCACTCGGGATCGAACAGGCACAGGCCGAACGGCATCGATTCCACCGGCAGATCCTTGAGTTGGGCCAGCGCCTCGCGCTGCATGCCCTGCTCGATGGATTTACGGTCCTGGTTCATGCCATCCAGCTGAGCCGCCATTTCACGGGCAGCGCCAGCGTCTTCGGTGAGCAGGCACTCGATGCCCAGGCTCATGTCATCCAGCCGCCCTGCCGCGTTCAGACGCGGGCCGAGGATAAAGCCCAGGTCAGTCGAGGTGATGCGCGAATGATCACGCTTGGCCACTTCAAGGATCGCCTTGATCCCCGGCCGCGCGCGCCCGGCGCGAATTCGCTCCAGGCCCTGATGTACCAGAATCCGGTTGTTGGCATCCAGCGGCACCACGTCGGCGACGCTGCCCAGCGCCACCAGGTCGAGCAATTCGCCAATGTTCGGCTGCGGCTTGCTCTCGTACCAGCCCAGGCTGCGCAGGCGCGCGCGCAGGGCCATCAGTACATAGAAAATCACCCCGACACCGGCCAGGGCTTTGCTCGGGAATTCGCAACCCGGCTGGTTCGGATTGACGATGGCATCGGCCAACGGCAGCTCGTCGCCGGGCAAGTGGTGATCGGTGACCAGCACCTTGAGCCCGGCCTTTTTCGCCGCTGCCACGCCTTCGACGCTGGAAATGCCGTTGTCCACGGTGATCAGTAACTGCGGCTCGCGGGTCAGCGCCACTTCGACGATTTCCGGGGTCAGGCCGTAGCCGTACTCGAAGCGGTTCGGCACCAGATAGTCGACATGCGCCGCGCCCAGCAGGCGTAACCCCAACATGCCCACGGTACTGGCCGTCGCGCCATCGGCATCGAAGTCGCCGACGATCAGAATCCGCTGACGCTGCTCCAGCGCCGTCACCAACAAATCCACCGCCGCCTCGATGCCCTTGAGCTGCTGGAACGGAATCAGCCGCGCCAGGCTCTTGTCCAGTTCAGCCTCAGACTGCACGCCCCGCGCCGCGTAAAGGCGGGTCAGCAGCGGTGGAATATCACCGAGAAATGGCAGGGTGTCGGGCAACAGGCGAGGTTCGATGCGCATGGGGTGACAGGTGCTTCTCTTGAATACGTAGGATAAAACCGGGTGACGCTGCCAAGCGGCGAATAATCAGCCGCGTTCGCCGGCCAGCCATTGCAACTGGACTTCGTGCTGACCACGGTCGTCGGTGACGAAAATCGTTCCTTCGCTGATCATCACGTCCCACTTGATAACGCGCGGCATGTCCTTGGCCAGGGTTTCCAGCACTTCCTGGGGCACGGCGGCGATGTTGACGTTTTTCAGGGTCTTGATCGCCGGGATCACTTTGCCTTCCCAGACACGCAGGCTGCCGTAGGCCAGCAGGCTGGTGCGTTCGGTGCGACGCGAGCACCAGGTCAGGCGATCGGCGTCTGGCTGGCCGACTTCGATCCAGTGCAGGACACGGTCGTCCAGGCTCTTTTCCCACAGCGCCGGTTCATCCACGTCTGACAGACCGCGGCCAAAAGACAACTGCTCGTTGTACCAGAAGGCGTAGGCCAGCAGCCGCACGGTCATGCGCTCTTCGGTTTCCGAAGGGTGACGGGCGATGGTCTGCTTCACGTTCTCGTAGACGCTGCGGTCGAGGTCGGTGAGGTTCAGTTCAAACTTGTAGGTCGTGGACGGCTGGGCCATGAACGGGCTTCTTGATACGGGGAAAGGCGGCAAGTCTAACCGATGCAAGAGGGCAATCAACGAATTGAAGGCGAATCAACTTTGGGCGATGGATGTCGGCCTATGATAAAACGCTGTATTCGCTCAGCCTTTGTCCTACAGGATTTCGCATGCCGTTCTCCAATAAACCGCTCTCGGGTCTGAAAGTCATCGAATTGGGTACGTTGATTGCCGGGCCGTTTGCCTCGCGTATTTGCGGCGAATTCGGCGCCGAAGTGATCAAGATCGAGTCACCGGACGGCGGTGATCCGTTGCGCAAATGGCGCAAGTTGTATGAAGGCACCTCGCTGTGGTGGTTCGTTCAGGCGCGCAACAAGAAATCCCTGACCCTGAACCTGAAACACCCCGATGGCCTGGCGATCCTGAAACAGCTGCTCAGTGAAGCGGACATCCTGATTGAGAATTTTCGCCCCGGCGTGCTGGAAAAGCTCGGCCTGAGCTGGGAAGTCCTGCACGCACTGAACCCGAAACTGGTGATGGTGCGGCTCTCGGGCTTTGGCCAGACCGGCCCCATGAAAGATCAGCCGGGCTTCGGTGCGGTCGGTGAGTCCATGGGCGGCCTGCGCTACATCACCGGGTTCGAGGACCGGCCGCCAGTGCGCACCGGGATTTCCATCGGCGACTCGATTGCCGCGCTCTGGGGCGTGATTGGCGCACTGATGGCCTTGCGTCATCGCGAGGTCAACGGTGGCTTGGGCCAAGTGGTGGACGTGGCGCTGTATGAAGCGATCTTCGCCATGATGGAAAGCATGGTCCCGGAGTTCGACGTGTTCGGCTTCATCCGCGAACGCACCGGCAACATCATGCCGGGCATCACGCCCTCCTCCATCCACACCAGCGCCGACGGCAAACACGTGCAGATCGGCGCCAACGGCGATGCGATCTTCAAGCGTTTCATGCTGATCATCGGCCGCGAGGACCTGGCCAACGACCCAGTGCTGGCCAGCAACGACGGGCGTGACAGCCGTCGCGACGAGATTTACGGGGTGATCGATCGTTGGGTCAACTCACTGCCGCTGGACGCAGTGATCGAGCAATTGAACCAGGCTGACGTTCCCGCCAGCCGGATTTTCAGCGCCGAAGACATGTTCAGCGATCCGCAGTACCTGGCCCGGGAAATGTTCCTGCAAGCCAAGCTGCCCGACGGCAAGGACTTCAAGATGCCCGGCATTGTGCCAAAACTCTCTGAGACACCCGGCACCTCGGAATGGGTCGGGCCGCAGTTGGGTGAACACAATGCGCAAGTCCTCCACGATCTGGGCTACGACCCGGCACAGATCGCACGACTGCGTGAAGACGGG
Organism: Pseudomonas sp. Pseusp18; assembly: GCF_059506005.1. Taxonomy (NCBI): domain Bacteria; kingdom Pseudomonadati; phylum Pseudomonadota; class Gammaproteobacteria; order Pseudomonadales; family Pseudomonadaceae; genus Pseudomonas; species Pseudomonas sp. Pseusp18. The sequence continues at coordinate 1,031,919 of NZ_CP169240.1, read as the reverse complement.
GCCATTTAAGCTGAATCGCCTGCTTTCATCTGTCCTCGATTACGCCAGCATCGGGCGCCTGCTGGCGGCGCTCGGGCTGTTGTCGGGCCTGATATCCCCGGCCCTGGCGCAACCCAAGGAGCATTTGTTCTGGCTGTTGCGCGACCTGCCGCCACTGACGATCTTCGAAGGTCCGAAAAAAGGCCAGGGCGTTATCGACCAACTGATGCCCCTGCTGATCGCCGGTATGCCGCAGTACGAACACACCCTGATACGGGTCAATCGCGCCCGCGGCATGCAAATGCTTCACGAAGAATCCTTTACCTGCGATCCCTCGCTGGTCTGGAGCAAGGAGCGCGAACAATGGATCGCGTATTCCATTCCGGCCTTCCGGGTGGTCAGCAATGGGTTGGTGATCCGACGTGAAGATCGGCCAGTGCTGGAGCCGTTTCTTTCCAACGGTGAAGTCGATCTGGCCGCATTGTTGGCCAGCGGTCAACAGAAAGTCGGTGTGATCGCCGAGCGCCGTTACGGCGAGTTCCTCGACACACTGCTGCAACAGGCGCCAGCCGGCGCGCTGACGCCCCACTATGGCAATGACGCCCTCGGCAGCCTGCTGCAGATGCAACGCTTGGGTCGTTTGCAGGTGGTATTGGGTTACTGGCCGGAAATCCGCTATCAGGCCCATCAGGAAAACCTGGCCGATGAGCAACTGGAGTTCTACCCGGTCAAAGGCACGGGCAACTACATGCCCGTGTACATCGGTTGCTCGAATACACCTCAGGGTCGACAGGCGATCGGTGAAATCAACCGACTACTGCGCGCCCTGCCCCGCGAGCAACTGGCCCCGCTGTATGCCGACTGGCTCGACCCGCAAAGACGCAAGGATTACCTGGAAGAAACCAGGGCCTTTTTCGAGCATCAGGCCACGCAATGACAAATCGCAGGCAAAAAGAAACCCCGAGAAGTGGGGAGACAACTCGGGGTTAAACGTGGCCTGTATTACAGACCAGTAGCAGCAAGCTACAAGCACCGGAGCACAATGCTTGATCCTGCCGTTACATGGTCTGACTGACCTTGGTGCAGGAAGGTTCCCACAAAAAACACTTCAATTTCGGCTGGCCAGGCGCTTGTCCTGAGCCGCATTGCGCAACGCCGCGATGACACAGGGCTCCAGGCGTCCTTCAGCGATCAGCACGTCGCGGTGCAAGCCGTCGACGACATCCGTCAGCAGACGTTTATCGGTTAACTGGGCCTGATTGAACAGCCGTTCGACCACGATAGCGCCGGTCGCACTCTTGAGCGTCACCAGGCATTCGCCATGGGCACCCGATGGGGTCAATGTGACTTGGTACGGGCTCAGAGCCTCGCCGAGCAATAGACTGATACTTTCCATCTCGATCACCACTCAATAGTCCGCAAACAAAGTGCCTGGGGCGTATCCACAGTAAATGACCCCAGACCCGAGAAGAAAGTTCTGGATTCCAACGGCAGGCGCACCGGCGCCTCTGGTGGATAAAGCATGCCCGGAAAAGATGACAGTAAAAAAACAGCCGCTTTTAAACCCTTTCACCCGAGACGCATTCCTTGTAGCAGCAGCCGAACGCAGCCTCGCAGGCTCGGCAGCTGCTACAGGCATCGCGCTTCACGCCTGCCTTGTCCGCTTGGCCAGATCGGTCCATCCGCCCAGCAGCCCTCGCAATTGACCGTCCGCGCTGTAAAACGGCACCGTCCACTGATAGATGTCCCTGACGCCGTCCTTGAACATCAACTGACGTTCGCTGAAGCGGGTCTTGCGCGTACCCAGCTGGGCCATGAACTCGGCGTGCAGTTGCTCGGCGGTTTCCTTGGGCAAGACATCAAGCTCGATCAGTCGGCGCCCCTGAATCTGGTCGAAACGGGTCGACAAACTCTCCTCATAACTTTTGTTGCACATGATCAAGCGCCCTTCCAGATCACGCACGAACATTGGATCGGGCATGGCGTCTATCAAGGCGTGCTGGAAGGCGAGCTGGTCATTGAGGTCTTTTTCGGCGTCCCGACGTTGCTGGATCAACATCGCGAGTCGTCGGTTCCACAACAGGGATAGCAGCACAAAAACACTGGCGAAAAAAATGCCCCAACAGCCCCATTCGGTTACTCGCTGCCAGGTCGAAGGCGTCTGTACAGGAACAATGCCATCGAGCCACTTCAAGCGAATGGCGCGTAACTCGGCAGGCGGAAACGCTTCGAGTGCCTTGTTGAGGATGCTCAACAATTGCGGCTGTCCTTTGCGTACCGCCAGATGATCGGCCTCCCATTTACCCTCTACCGTAGAGCCCACCTTGAGCTGCCCGGACGGATAGAGTTGCGCCCCGGTTTCGTTCTCGATGGTGGCGTAGGCTTCGCCGCTTTCGACCAGCGCCCTGGCCTCGGCGTAGGTTTTGACCGAACGCAGCTCGATGGACGGATAGTCGCGACGAATGGTCGCCTCCAGCGCATGCCGGGCTGGCAGCACCAGTACTCTTTTCGACAGCTGCTGCATGGATTGCACCGCTGGCGCGCCCGCTCGCCCGACGAACACCCAGCCCGCACCACCGAACGCATGACTGAAATCCAGGAACTCCTTGCGCTCCTCACTCATTGCCAGTGTGGTGCTCATGTCTGCCGCGCCGCTTTCCAGCCGCTCCAGCAACTGATCGGTGGAAAACGTCTCTTCATGGAGGAACGTCAGCCCTGTCATGGCGCTGATGCGGTTGAGCACATCGTTGTTCAACCCGCTCCAGTGTCCATGCTCATCCTTGAACAAATACAACGGGTACTGCGCCGACGCGACGATGACCGTCGGATGTTCCGCAATCCATTGCAGCTCCTGAGCGTCTAGCCCGATAGCGGCCTCGCCGACCGCCCCCCGGGGCTCATAAGCCGCCAATTGCGCCGCCAGCCCCCATTGAGCAACGCTCATGGCGCCGACCAGAAATATCCAGCACGCAGCTGGTTTAAACCCTCTAAAAAACAGCATTGCCACTTCCTTGGTGATCGTCTCGCCCGCCCTTCATGGGCGGCTCTTCATTTACGAAACCCGACAAGTGTGGCATGCAGAAATGAGAAAGCCCGTCAGGAGACGGGCTTCAAAATGTGACAGCTTTTACCGGTTACAGTGGCTTGCCGCGGTTGCCATGCTGGCTGACAAAGGCCTGCACAGCTTTCAGATCATTCGGCAACACGGTGCAACGCTCATCTCGCTCAAACAAATCAGAAAGATGTGCAGGTAGTTCGAGCGCTTTTCCTACACCAGCTTTTTCCACCGCGTCCGGGAATTTGACCGGATGAGCCGTGCCCAGGATCACCATCGGGATATCCAGGCTGCGACGGCATTCGCGCGCGGCCTTCACGCCGATGGCGGTGTGCGGGTCCAGCAGCTCGCCGGTTTGCTCGAAGACTTCGGCAATGGTTTCGCAGGTTTGGGCGTCGTCCACGGCCAGCGAATCGAACAGTTTGCGTGCTTCGGTCCAGCGCTCCTGTTCGACGCTGAAACCGCCACCCTGCTTGAAGGTGTCCATCAAACCGGCAATCGCCGCGCCGTTACGACCGTGCAGGTCGAACAGCAGGCGTTCGAAGTTCGACGAGACCATGATGTCCATGGACGGCGACAGCGTGGCGTGCAGGGTTTCCTTGACGTACTGATTGCCGCTCATGAAGCGGTGCAGGATGTCGTTGCGGTTGGTGGCGACGATCAACTGGTTGATCGGCAGGCCCATGTTGCGCGCCAGGTAACCGGCGAAGATATCGCCGAAGTTGCCGGTCGGCACCGAGAACGATACCGAACGCGCCGGGCCGCCCAACTGCAGGGCTGCGTGGAAGTAATAAACGATCTGGGCCATGATCCGCGCCCAGTTGATCGAGTTCACCGCTACCAGGCGAGTGCCCTTGAGGAAGCTCTGGTCGGCGAAGCTCGCCTTGACCATTTCCTGGCAGTCATCGAAGTTGCCTTCGATGGCGATGTTATGGATGTTCTCGCCGAAGATGGTGGTCATCTGGCGACGCTGCACTTCGGACACGCGGTTGTGTGGGTGCAGGATGAAGATGTCGACGTTTTCGCAATGCTTGCAGCCTTCGATGGCCGCCGAACCGGTGTCGCCGGAGGTAGCGCCGACGATCACCACGCGCTCACCGCGTTTTTCCAGCACGTAGTCGAGCAGGCGACCGAGCAGTTGCAGGGCGAAGTCCTTGAACGCCAGGGTCGGGCCGTGGAACAGCTCCAGCACCCATTCGTTGCTGTTCAGCTGACGCAACGGCGCCACGGCGTTGTGGGAAAACACGCCATAGGTTTCTTCAAGAATCTTTTTGAAATCGGCATCGGGGATGCTGCCGGTGACGAAGGGGCGCATCACCCGGAAGGCCAGTTCGTGATACGGCAGGCCGGCCCAGGAAGCGATTTCTTCCTGAGTGAAACGTGGCAGGTTTTCCGGGACGTACAGACCGCCGTCGGTGGCTAGACCGGCCAGCAGGACGTCTTCGAAATTCAGGGCCGGTGCCTGGCCGCGGGTACTGATATAACGCATGACTGGCTCCAATAGACAGTGTTCGCAAACCCGGGCCCGCACGCGGGCCCGGTGAACGATAACGGCTTAGTTCAGGTGCTCGACGCGGATCCGTACAACCGGACCGACCACGCCCGCCAGGGCTTCCAGGGCAGCGATCGCATCGTTGATGTGCTGTTCCAGCACGCGATGGGTCAGCAGGATCATCGGCACCAGGCCGTCGTGTTCCTCGACTTCCTTCTGCATGATCGATTCGATGTTGATGCCGCGCTCCGACAGGATGCTCGCCACCTGGGCCAACACGCCCGGATGGTCCTTGGCCTGAATGCGCAGGTAGTAAGCGCTTTCGCAGGCTTCGATCGGCAGGATCGGGTGGGCCGACAGCGAATCCGGCTGGAAGGCCAGGTGCGGTACACGGTTTTCCGGGTCAGAGGTCATGGCGCGAACCACGTCCACCAGGTCGGCGATTACCGACGAAGCGGTCGGTTCCATGCCGGCGCCAGCGCCGTAGAACAGGGTCGAACCGGCAGCATCACCGTTGACCATCACCGCGTTCATCACGCCGTTGACGTTGGCGATCAGGCGATCGGCCGGGATCAGCGTCGGGTGCACGCGCAACTCGATACCGGCCGCGGTGCTGCGCGCCACGCCCAGGTGCTTGATGCGATAGCCCAGCGCTTCGGCGTAGTTCACGTCAGCGGTGGTCAGCTTGGTGATGCCTTCGGTGTAGGCCTTGTCGAATTGCAGCGGAATGCCGAACGCGATGGACGCCAGGATCGTCAGCTTGTGGGCTGCGTCGATGCCTTCGACGTCGAACGTCGGGTCGGCTTCGGCGTAACCCAGGGCTTGCGCTTCGGCCAGCACGTCTTCGAAGGTCCGGCCTTTTTCACGCATTTCGGTAAGGATGAAGTTACCGGTGCCGTTGATGATGCCGGCCACCCAGTTGATGCGGTTGGCGGACAGGCCTTCACGGATCGCCTTGATCACCGGGATACCGCCGGCCACGGCCGCTTCGAACGCAACGATCACGCCCTTCTCGCGAGCCTTGGCGAAAATTTCATTACCGTGAACGGCAATCAGTGCCTTGTTCGCGGTGACCACATGCTTGCCATTCTCGATGGCCTTGAGTACCAGCTCGCGGGCAACGGTATAGCCGCCCATCAGCTCTATGACGATGTCGATCTCAGGGTTCGTGGCCACTTCGAAGACATCGTTGGTAATCGCAATACCGGTCGTCTGGAACTGAGGCTTTGGCGTGCGCATGGCAATTTGTGCCACTTCGATTCCACGCCCGGCACGACGAGCAATTTCCTCGGCGTTGCGCTGAAGTACGTTGAAGGTACCGCCACCGACGGTCCCTAACCCACAGATGCCTACTTTGACCGGTTTCACTGTGAACTCCCCATAAAACGGCCGACTCGAGGCCGGCCGTGAAAACAGCCGCAGGTTCGCGGCTCTCTATTGATGGCCCGGCAAATGCTGCCGCCGGACCACGCTCGTCAAAGGCTGGCCGTGACGATGCGAATTTACTTCGCGCCCAGTGCCAGTTTGGCGACTTGTGGCGCAGGCTGGTAGCCCGGAATGACCTGACCGTCAGCCAAAACGATGGCCGGTGTACCGTTCACGCCAATCGACTGACCGAGGGCAAACTGCCTGGAAACCGGGTTATCGCACTTGGCGGCCTTGATTTCCTTGCCATCGACCATTTTGTCCATGGCGGCTTTTTTGTCTTTGGAGCACCACACGGCTTGCAGTTGCTCGTCACCCGGCGAGCCCAGGCCCTGGCGCGGGAACGCAACATAACGCACTTCGATGCCGCGCTTGTTCAGCTCAGGCACTTCGGCGTGCAGCTTGTGGCAATACGGGCAAGTGGTGTCGGTGAACACGGTGATGTGCGACTTGGTTTCGCCGATGGCCGGATAGACCACGGTTTCCGCCACTGGAATGTCGTTGATCAGCTTGGCAATGCCCAGGCGTTCGGTCTTCTCGGTCAGGTTGACCGGTTTACCGTCCTTGAGCTGGAACAGGTAGCCCTGAACGACGTATTGGCCGTCGGCGCTGGCGTAAAGCACGCGGCTGCCCTTGAGCTTGACTTCGTACAGACCTGGCAGCGGGCTGGCGGTGATGGTTTCGACCGGCACGTCGAGCTGGAGGTTTTCCAGGCTTTTACGAATGGCTTTGTCGGCCGCGTCATCGGCGACGGCAAAGGTGCTGACCAACGCAATGGCTGCAGCGGCGAAAATCTGGGTCAGACGCATGAGAACTCCTGAAGGCGGACAAATGGGACGATCAGAACGCCCGTGCCGAAACACCGGGTCATAACCGCCCATCGTGCAAACCGGCAAAGCCTACCACATAAGGCCCCTGTGGCGAGGGGGCTTGTCGGAACGCCGCACCGCCCCGTTGGGTTGCGAAGCAGCCCCTCTTTGGCGATCCCTATCCGACATATGGACCGAGGCGTGAGGCTTGACGACTGCTGCGCAGCCGAACGGGGGCAAGCCCCCTCGCCACAGGGTTTGTAACCATCCCGAATTGGTCAGCCTCTGGGGTGATGCTTGGCATGCAGATCCTGCAAGCGCGCGCGGGCGACGTGAGTATAGATCTGGGTGGTGGAGAGATCGCTGTGGCCGAGCAACATTTGCACCACCCGAAGGTCGGCGCCGTGGTTGAGCAGGTGCGTGGCGAAGGCATGACGCAAGGTATGCGGCGACAGCGACTTGCCGATCCCGGCGACCTTGGCCTGGTGCTTGATGCGATGCCAGAAGGTCTGGCGGGTCATTTGCTCACCGCGCAGGCTGGGGAACAGCACATCGCTGGGACGCCCGCCCAGAAGCTCGCCACGGGCATCGCGCATGTAGCGCTCGACCCAGACAATCGCCTCCTCGCCCATCGGCACCAGCCGTTCCTTGCTGCCCTTGCCCATCACCCGCAGCACACCTTGGCGCAGGTTGACCTGCTCCAGCGTCAGGCTGATCAGCTCCGTCACCCGCAAGCCACACGCGTAAAGCACCTCAAGCATGGCGCGATCACGCTGACCGATGGCCTCGCTCAGGTCCGGCGCGGCCAGCAAGGCTTCCACATCGGCTTCCGACAAGGATTTGGGCAATGGCCTACCCAGCTGCGGCATATCCACGCGCAGGGTCGGATCCACGGCAATCAGCTTTTCCCGCAACAAATAGCGATAGAAACCACGCACGCCAGAGAGGAATCGCGCCGTAGAACGGGGTTTGTAGTTTTGCTCCAGGCGCCAGGCCAGGTGATCGAGGATCAACTCGCGCCCGGCGTTGATCAGCTCCAGGCCCTTCTCCTGCAACCAGCCGTTGAACAAGGCCAGGTCGCTGCGATAGGCATCGCGGGTGTTATCGGAAAGGCCTTTCTCCAGCCACAGGGCGTCGAGGAACAGGTCTATCAGGGGATGATCGATGGCAGGCATGGGGGCTCAGGACTGGCAGATGTAAGACTGCGAAAAAACAAGAGTCTTTCATAGCTCGTTGATGGTGAACATTAAATTCAGGCACAAAAAAAGCATCCCTTACGGGATGCTTCTTTTTGTGTGGGACGCTCAGCTCACTATTTGGCCGGTTCGTTCTGCCCCAGGATCAGCCTGCCTTCCTTGTCGACCGGAATCTGGTTGCCCGGATCGCGATCCATCCGCACTTTGCCTTCCTTGCCGTCCAGCGAATAACGAACGTCGTAGCCTACGACCTTGTCGCTGATGTCATTGACCGTGTTGCAGCGAGTCTGAGTCGTGGTGTAGGTGTCACGCTCCTGCATGCCTTCCTGCACCTTGTTACCCGCATAACCGCCGCCGACCGCACCGGCCACTGTGGCGATTTTCTTGCCTGTACCGCCGCCGATCTGGTTGCCCAACAGGCCGCCAGCCAAGGCGCCGACCACCGTACCGGCGATCTGGTGTTGATCTTTCACCGGTGCTTGCCGGGTCACCGTAACGTCCTTGCACACTTCACGTGGAGTCTTGATTTGTGTCTTGACCGGTTCAACGGCCAGCACTTGCGCATACTCAGGGCCGCTTTTAACCAGTTTGTAGGTGGCAACAGCGCCACCGGCAGTCACACCGACAGCACCCAATACCGCACCAACCAGCAACGACTTGTTCACATGAACCTCCTGGCTATAACAGACGGGACAAACCCGCGCTTCTCCCAGCCTTGGAGCATAAAAAAAGGCGCGAGTTCAACACTCGCGCCTTCTCGGCTTTCAGCAGGAAAGATAACCGTTATGGACGGTCGTCGACTTCCTTCTCGCTCGTCGCCACAGGAATCAGGTCTTCGCTGTTCAGGTTCAGCCAGATCAGCACCACGTTCGCGATGTAGATCGAGGAGTAAGTACCTGCCAGAACACCGATGAACAGGGCAATGGAGAAACCGAACAGGTTGTCGCCACCGAAGAACAGCAGGGCCGCGATCGCCAGCAAGGTGGAGATCGACGTCGCCATGGTCCGCAGCAGGGTTTGCGTGGTCGAGATGTTGATGTTCTCGATCAGGCTGGCCTTGCGCAGGACACGGAAGTTCTCACGAACCCGGTCGAATACCACGATGGTGTCGTTGAGCGAGTAACCGATGATCGCCAGCACCGCCGCCAGCACCGTCAGGTCGAAGGTGATCTGGAAGAACGACAGGATACCGATGGTCACGATCACGTCGTGGATCAAGGATACGATCGCGCCGACCGCAAACTTCCACTGAAAGCGGAAAGCCAGGTAGATCAGGATACCGCCCAGCGCCATCAGCATGCCGAGGCCGCCCTGGTCGCGCAGCTCTTCACCGACCTGCGGGCCGACGAACTCGACACGCTTGACCTGAGCCGGGTTGTCGCCGCCGACTTTCTGCAGCGCTTCAGCCACCTGGTGACCCAGTTGCGGGTCTTCGCCAGGCATGCGCACCAGAAGATCGGTGGTCGCACCGAAGTTCTGCACGATGGCTTCGTGATAACCGGCTGTAGCCAGTTGCTCACGCACCTTGGTGACATCGGCCGGACGCTCGTAGGTCAGCTCGATGAGCGTACCGCCGGTGAAGTCCAGGCCCCAGTTCATGCCCTTATGAAAGACACTGAACATTGCCAGCGCGGTAAGGAACAATGTGACGCCGAACGCAAAGTTGCGAACGCCCATGAAGTTGATTGTACGTAACATGGCAGCCCCTTAAATCCACAACTTCTTGAAGTCACGACCGCCGAAGATCAGGTTGACCATCGCGCGGGTCACCATGATGGCCGTGAACATCGAGGTAAAGATCCCGAGGGACATGGTCACGGCGAAACCCTTGACCGGGCCGGTGCCCATGGCAAAGAGAATCCCGCCCACCAACAAGGTTGTCAGGTTGGCGTCGAGAATCGCGGTGAATGCCCGGCCGAAGCCTTCGTTGATTGCCCGTTGAATGGTCATGCCGGCCGCGATCTCTTCGCGTATCCGCGAGAAGATCAGTACGTTGGCGTCGACCGCCATACCCATGGTCAATACGATACCGGCGATACCTGGCAGGGTCAGCGTTGCACCCAGCAGCGACATCAAGGCCAGCAGCATCACCATGTTCACCGCCAGCGCAACGGTGGCGATGAGGCCGAAGAAGCGGTAGATAGCCATGATGAATAGCGAGACAAACAGCATGCCCCACAACGATGCATCGATACCTTTGGTGATGTTGTCGGCACCCAGGCTTGGGCCAATGGTGCGCTCTTCAGCGAAGTACATCGGAGCCGCCAGACCACCGGCACGCAGCAGCAGCGCCAGCTCGGACGATTCGCCCTGGCCGTTCAGGCCAGTGATGCGGAACTGGGCACCCAGCGGCGACTGGATGGTCGCCAGGCTGATGATCTTCTTCTCTTCCTTGAACGTCTGGACCGGCACGTCTTTCTCGACGCCGTTGACCACTTGCTTGACGTAAGTGGTGACCGGACGCTGTTCGATGAAGATCACCGCCATGCTGCGACCGACGTTGCTGCGAGTCGCACGACTCATCAGCTCGCCACCGTGGCCATCCAGACGGATGTTCACTTCTGGCGTACCGTGCTCGCCGAAGCCCGCCTTGGCGTCAGTCACCTGGTCACCGGTGATGATCAGGCCACGCTCGATAAGCGCCGGAGGACGCTTGCCTTCACGGAACTCGAATTCCTCGGAAGTGGCTTTCGAAGCGCCAGGCTCAGCCGCCAGACGGAACTCCAGGTTGGCCGTCTTGCCGAGGATACGCTTGGCTTCTGCGGTGTCTTGCACGCCCGGCAGCTCAACCACGATGCGGTTGGCGCCCTGGCGCTGAACGATAGGTTCGGCAACACCCAGCTCGTTGACGCGGTTACGTACCGTGGTCAAGTTCTGCTTGATGGAGTATTCACGGATTTCCGCCAGCTTGGCCGGGGTCATCGCCAGACGCAGTACCGGTTGGCCATTGAGGTCGGCCGGAACAATGTCGAAATCGTTGAAGTTCTTGCGGATCAGCGCACGGGCCTGTTCGCGGGAGTCTTCATCAGTGAAGCCCAGCTGAATGGCACCGCCCAGTTGCGGCAGGCTGCGATAGCGCAGTTTCTCTTTGCGCAACAGGCTCTTCACATCGCCTTCGTAGACTTTCAGGCGTGCGTCGAGGGCTTTGTCCATGTCCACTTCCAGCAGGAAGTGCACACCACCGGACAAGTCCAGACCCAGCTTCATCGGGTGCGCGCCCAGGCTGCGCAGCCATTGCGGGGTGGTTTGCGCCAGGTTCAGTGCAACGACGTAGTCATCGCCCAATGCCTTGCGCACAACGTCTTTGGCTGGCAACTGGTCTTCAGCCTTGACCAGGCGAATCAGACCGCCCTTGCCGTTTGCCGCCAGCGTGGCCGCCTTGACGTTGATCCCGGATTCCTTGAGCGCGGTGCTCACACGGTCCAGATCAGCCTGATTGACTTGCAGCGCAGTGCTTGCACCGCTGACCTGAATGGCCGGGTCATCAGGATATAGATTGGGAGCGGAATAAATCAGACCGACCGCCAGCACCGCCAGGATCAGAATGTATTTCCACAGAGGGTATTTGTTCAGCATCACGCCGCCCGCTTATGACGCGGGGCGCCTTGCGCGCCCCGTCGATTGAGTAGAAGTTGTAACTTAGATCGCTTTGAGCGTGCCTTTTGGCAGCGTGGCGGCGATGGCGCCTTTCTGGAACTTCATTTCAACAGTGTCGGACACTTCCAGAACCACGAAGTCGTCGGACACTTTGGTGATTTTGCCGGCGATACCACCGGTGGTCACAACTTCGTCACCTTTTTGCAGGCTGCTCAGCAGGTTCTTCTGCTCTTTGGCGCGCTTGGCCTGTGGACGCCAGATCATCAGGTAGAAGATGACCAGGAAACCGACCAGGAAAATCCACTCAAAGCCGCCGCCCATCGGGCCTGCCGCAGGTGCAGCAGCGTCAGCCATGGCATTAGAGATAAAAAAGCTCATTTAGCACTCCAGTTGCAAATGTTGAATCTTGGGGTCAGAAAACTCAGTCCAAAGGCGGAACAGGCAACCCGCGTTTGGCGTAGAAGGCATCGACAAAGGCGGCCAATGTACCCTGTTGAATAGCCTCGCGCAAACCAGCCATAAGCACTTGATAATGGCGCAAGTTATGGATGGTATTGAGCATGCTTCCCAGCATTTCGCCGCACTTGTCCAGGTGATGCAGATAAGCGCGGGAGAAGTTCTGGCAGGTATAGCAATCGCAGGTCGGATCCAGCGGCGAATCATCATGGCGATGGAACGCGTTACGGATCTTCAGCACGCCTGTATCAATGAACAGATGCCCGTTGCGGGCATTACGGGTTGGCATCACGCAATCGAACATGTCCACACCGCGGCGCACACCCTCAACCAGATCCTCCGGTTTGCCAACGCCCATAAGGTAACGAGGTTTGTCAGCCGGCATCTGACCCGGCAGGTAATCGAGCACCTTGATCATCTCGTGCTTGGGCTCACCCACCGACAGACCGCCGATGGCCAGGCCGTCGAAACCGATCTTGTCGAGGCCTTCCAGCGAACGCATGCGCAAATCCTGATGCATGCCGCCCTGCACGATGCCGAACAACGCCGCCGTGTTGTCGCCATGGGCGTTTTTCGAGCGCTGAGCCCAGCGCAACGACAGCTCCATCGATACGCGAGCGACGTCTTCGTCGGCCGGGTACGGGGTGCATTCGTCGAAGATCATCACGATGTCCGAGCCCAGATCACGCTGGACCTGCATCGACTCTTCCGGACCCATGAACACTTTGGCGCCGTCGACCGGAGAGGCGAAGGTCACGCCCTCCTCCTTGATCTTGCGCATGGCGCCCAGGCTGAACACCTGGAAACCGCCGGAGTCGGTCAGAATCGGGCCTTTCCACTGCATGAAATCGTGCAGGTCGCCGTGCTTCTTGATCACTTCGGTGCCAGGACGCAGCCACAAGTGGAAGGTGTTGCCCAGAATGATTTCCGCGCCGGTGGCGACGATATCCCGCGGCAGCATGCCCTTGACCGTGCCGTACGTGCCCACCGGCATGAAGGCCGGGGTCTCGACGGTACCGCGCGGGAAGGTCAAACGACCGCGACGCGCCTTGCCGTCAGTAGCAAGCAACTCAAACGACATACGACTTTGGCGACTCATTCTTTGTCCTCAGGGCCACGTGGTGCGGGATTACGGGTGATAAACATCGCATCACCGTAGCTGAAAAAGCGGTATTCGTTGTCGACGGCGGCCTTATAGGCGGCCATGGTCTCGGGATAACCGGCGAACGCCGAAACCAGCATCAACAGCGTGGATTCGGGCAAATGGAAGTTGGTGACCAGGGCATCGACCACATGAAACGGCCGCCCCGGGTAGATAAAGATATCGGTGTCGCCACTGAACGGCTTGAGCACGCCATCGCGCGCGGCGCTTTCCAGGGAACGCACGCTGGTGGTCCCCACGGCCACCACACGACCGCCGCGAGCGCGGCAGGCCGCAACGGCATCGACCACGTCCTGGCCGACTTCCAGCCATTCGCTGTGCATGTGGTGATCTTCGATCTTCTCCACACGCACTGGCTGGAAAGTGCCTGCGCCGACGTGCAAGGTCACGAATGCGGTCTCGATGCCCTTGGCGGCAATCGCCTCCATCAGCGGCTGATCGAAATGCAGCCCCGCCGTCGGCGCCGCCACCGCGCCCAGGCGCTCGGCGTACACCGTCTGATAACGCTCGCGGTCCGAGCCTTCATCCGGGCGGTCTATATAAGGAGGCAACGGCATGTGCCCGACGCGGTCGAGCAGCGGCAACACCTCTTCGGCAAACCCCAGTTCGAACAACGCATCGTGACGCGCCAGCATCTCGGCCTCGCCACCGCCGTCGATCAAAATCTTCGAGCCGGGCTTGGGCGACTTGCTGGAACGCACATGGGCCAGCACGCGATGACTGTCGAGCACCCGCTCCACCAGAATTTCCAGCTTGCCGCCGGAAGCTTTCTGGCCAAACAGCCGCGCCGGAATCACCCGGGTATTGTTGAACACCATCAAATCGCCTGGGCGCAAATGCTCAAGCAAATCAGTGAATTGACGGTGTGCCAGGGCGCCGCTGACCCCATCCAGGGTCAACAGGCGACTACCGCGACGCTCGGCCAAAGGATGGCGAGCAATCAGCGAATCAGGGAGCTCGAAGGTAAAGTCAGCAACGCGCATGATGGGGTTCGTCTAGCAGGGCCGGGAAGTCTAGCGGAAATATCAAAAATTCTCCATGTACCTGATTGACCAGCGGTATTCACCTCTCTATACTTCGCCGCCATTGAGCCCTGATGGCGGAATTGGTAGACGCGGCGGATTCAAAATCCGTTTTCGAAAGGAGTGGGAGTTCGAGTCTCCCTCGGGGCACCACATAGCAGTATCTGAGAGTCTCTACCAGCCTCTCAGACCCAGAGAAACCGGCCACTTGGCCGGTTTTTTTGTGCCTATCTATCTACCCCTGCCTCCCCTTATCCGTTGTATCCCTGTATCCCTGCTTGTATCCTGAGAAAAATACCGAACTTTGGGATACAAGGATGAAGCGCGCAGACATCAAGCGCCGCCCTCTCGCAGATACAACGCTTGCAGGGCTGGAGCCTGAAACAAAGGAATACCGAGAACTCGACGGAAGCGGCCTGTATTTCCGGGTCAAACCTGACGGAGGCAAATCCTGGCAACTCCGGTACAAGCGCCCAGCCGGTAATTGGGCTTGGATGGGCCTCGGTGGTTATCCAGAAGTCAGCGGTGCACTCGCCCGTGAGAAGGCAGCTGATCTACGAAAAGTTGTCAGTAGCGGTGCCGACCCTCTTGAACAAAAACGCTCGGCGAAAGCAGCTATTGATGCTGCTCGAACCCGAACCTTCAGAGCGGCAGCGGAGGCTTGGCTCAAGGCAAAGGAGGAGAAAGGTCTCGCAGCCTCCACCCTCAATAAAATCCGCACCTATCTCGATAAAGACATACTTCCAGCGCTCGGAGACAAACCTCTAGATGAGATAACCCGCACCGATTGCGCGGATCTCCAAGCCTCACTCGAGGCCCGAGAGGCGCATAACGTAGCGGAAAAGTGTCGTACCTGGATCAACCAGATCTTCGGTAGAGCTATCGGCTTGGGATTGACAGAAAACGACCCGGGTAGCCGGCTGCGCGACATTGCGGCCCAAGCACCAAAGACTCAACAGCACCCACATTTGCTGGAGCCTGAACTCGGCGAATTCCTAACGGCATTAAAAAACACTCCCAGCCGACTCACAGCTCGGACGGCGGCATGGCTTTGCATATGGACAGCCTCACGGCCCGGGATGGTTCGTCTGGCGGAGTGGAAAGAGTTCGATCTTGATAAAGCCATTTGGACGACACCCGCAGCAAAGATGAAGATGCGCCGAGACTTCGTGTGCCCTCTTCCGTACCAAGCACTGGTCGCACTCAGAGAGCTGCACGCTTTAACCGGGCGCAGCCGCTGGCTATTTCCTGGAGTTGGTGCGAAGAATCCGACTATCAGTGAGAACACAATCAATAAAGTATTCGCGACCATTGGCTACAAAGGACGTCTCGTTGGCCACGGCACGCGGCACACAGCGAGCACCCTGCTCCGTGAACACGGATGGCCAAAGGAACATGTGGAGGCGCAATTGGCCCACAAAGAAGAGGGCATCTCGGGGGTCTACAACAAAGCTCAGTACCTCGAGCAACGGACAGCCATGATGCAGTGGTATGCAGATCATCTGGACAAGTTGCAGAATGGGAACGTCGTGCTGGGCCTGTTCGGACAAGCCATTTGACCATGCCAATCCTGATTCCTCAAAAAACCGGTGTTCCACGTGTTCCATGTGTTCCGAAACTGCTGAAAGCCTTTAATTGCGTCGCTTTCAATGGTGGAACACAAATAGCGCTCAACTGGAACACATGGTCGATGGCACACAAAAGGTGTTCCAGAATCGGCAACACCGGCAAGCAGAAATGCTCTCTCCTCACTGGCGGCCTCACAGCTCTGCCGGGCGCAGGCGCTCGCGTTTTTTCGGTCACGGAAACGGGGCGAGGGGTGGATGTTGAATAGAAAATTTTACTTGAGCGCTCCCCTCAACATTGAGGGATGGGAGATTGTCGAAACGTTTGAGCGATTCACGCTATACGACGAATTTGCAGAACGCATCGATGATGCTCTCGAACTCATACTAGAGGGCCAAGAGCATTGGGCGAGCCATCTGACAGATGGGGAGTGGTCCGCTGAGTCCGTTCGAGTGCTGGCAAATGTCAGACGGCTCTCCTACAACATACGCCAACAATTTGAGCGATCCAGAGACGACTTACCTCGATGCATCCACTGGACAATAGGGGAATCGTCCAACTCAGCTATTACTGATAGCCAATACATTGCCGCGCTGGCGATTGATCGAGCTTGCCGTGTCATTGAGACACTGGAGAGGTGGTTGAGTGGCTTCGACAAGGATCTATGTGCGGGAAACTTAGAGAATCTAGCGGCTCTGATTGCAGATGCGTCAGACGACTTTACGGAGCTTGTGGAAGAGGTACGCCACGAGCAACCTCATCTGGAAATCGAAGCACGTGAGGCGGCCGCTGACTTGATGGGTACAGCCCTGTATTACATGACCTTGGCGAACGTCTACGCCTCTCCGCTTTTGAGCAGCGCAGATAAGATCCGGATTAGTGCAACTGCGCGCAAAGCGGGCAACAGCTCGGCAGCCATACGCCGTGAAGCCACGATAGATCGCAATGAGAGCATTTGTTCCCACGCCAAGCGCCTGCTCAGAGATGGTCGATCAGAAAGAGAGATCGTTGGCATTATTGCTGGCACCGATTCTGCACTTAAGCTACCGAGCGGTACCGCCAAGCTTTCCACAAAACAAATCCGCAATATTTTAGTCGCAAACCGTGTGCTTTCTTAAATGCAGCGCAGCGCTTCCAGATTCAAATCGACATTACCAGTCATATGCATTCAACTCGGTGCTGGTTGCAGGTGATTTGACTAGCTAAACAGCAAGCGCCCCCGAAGGCATAGCTACCAATCGCAAGATGCGAGTCCTTTTCGAACAGGATCGCCAACTCCCAACTAACCATAGCCCCACGTTGCGCTTGTCTAGGTCTCGTCGTTTCTTCTTAGAATGCGTCATTTTTTTATGACCGTAATGTATGGGCTTAAGAATCACAAATGCACAGGGGACTGCCCTCCTGACATGAACTACTGCTACATTATCCGCAAACGCTGCACGTTTACCTTGACATCTAAAGAAAGGAATCCACTTTGAACAAAAAAATCTCTGAAAGATTTGAAAGCTTGATGAACGAAGTAAATGCAATAGAAACAGCTAAAATCAAAGTTTCCAGCGATTTCGGTGATGGATGGCGAATCGACCACGACGCCCTTCTATCTTGGCGTGTAAAAGCAAAAAACATAATAATTCAAGTTTGCGGCGAAACTTCACAGCATTTCATCGAATTCACTCATTCAGAAAAATTAAACGGTTTAGGCGATGGCCATTACAATGCATTGAAACGTACCCGAGCTGTTTTAGGGGCCGCAAAAGATGACTTTGAGGGCGGCTATTTGACGTCTATTAAGGCCTTAGTCCAGGCTGAGGTTTTCGACAATGAATTGGAGCAAGCTGAAGAGCTCTTGACAAGCGGCTATCATGTTGCAGCAGCCGTTATCGCAGGGGTCGTCCTTGAAACCGGACTTAGAGAATTATGCGATAGAAATGCTGTTGAGCATGGCAAGCTCGACAAGATGAACGCTGATCTGGCCAAGGCTGGTACCTACAATAAACTTCAGCAGAAAAGGATTACCGCGCTCGCCGACATTAGAAATAATGCGGCACACGGGAAGCCCTCTGAATTTTCTGCGGACGATGTACGCTCTATGATTAAAGAAGTAGAGCAATTTTTAGCACAGTATCTAGGATGATACTCGACCAGCCGCCAAATAGACCGAACCATCTGCATCGTTTACTATCGATGTGCTAAAGCAGCCTCATCAACCATAGTACGAGGGATTGTATGGAACTTACTTTCTACAACAGCAACGGCCAGCCATACTGCTACTGTCAAGACGGTGAACATCTTTACACATTTGGCGGCCAGCCTATTGCATATATCCATGAGGAGTCTATTTACTCCTTTCCCGGAAAGCATTTAGGTTGGTTTGTTAATGGCTGGATTTATGACCCCAATGGACGTGCCCTGCTATTCACTGAACATGCCAATGGTGGTCCTGGTAAACCCGGGCGCGCTGGTCGGCCAGGAAAAGCAGGTCGAGGTGGTCGTCCAGGAAAGGGCGGGCGCGCAGGACGCCCTGGCCGCCCCGGCTTGAGCGCGAGTTGGTCTAACCTCACAGCAGCAGCATTTTTTAACCAACCCTAACACCGTAATATTATTGAAAAGGGAAGTGAACCACCGTTCATTTCCTTTCCCTAATTTAGCGTTAGCCCTGTAACTCTCCACGACTACAGGAAACGTTAAATGACTGCGACAACGCTTCAATCCATCACTCCGCTTTCAACCTCCGCCACTGATTTGCTCACACCCGATCAAGTGGCCGCCACTCTGGGTCTGTCTCATCGCACGCTCGCCGCCTGGCGCAGTTCGCGCCGCAATCCGCTGCCGTATGTAAAAGTCGGAAGCCGCGTGCGTTATCGACCTAAGGATGTGTCGACGTGGCTCGAAAGCCGCACACATAGCGCTGCCACAAGTGCGAGGAACGAGCAGTGAAAACCTCTCGCCTCCACTCCTCTGCAAACGACTCTACGCCAGTCGACCCATCGCTGACGCTCATCCGCATCGCCGAGGTCATGGCCATCGTCGGCCTTGCGCGCCCCACCATCTACAAGCTGATGAATGAACCTGAAAGTGGTTTTCCTAAAACCGTAAAACTCACCAACAGCAACGCTCGCGGCGCCCCGGTCGCCTGGGTTTTGTCGGAAGTTCAAGCTTGGGCACGCGGTCGCATTGAAGCCCGTGATGAGGTGGCCGCATGAAGCGTAACTACTGCCCGTTCAAAGGCCCCTTCCACGACTCTTACAGCATCGGTTTTCAGCTCTACGCTCAAGGCGGCATCAATTGGCGTCATCGCACCATCGCCGGCGTGAGCTGGAACGGTGAAGAAAAAGAGGCGTTCTTTTTCAATCCTGACGGCCTCGTATTGCCGCTCACGCCGAATCCTTGGGAACTGCCGGAGATCATCCGCAAGCACGCCGTTCGCCGTGAGTTTTCCAGCATTCACGGCCATGGCCATTTCGCGATGAAAGAAGGCCGTCGTGCAGGGCTGAGTCAATTCGCACTGAACAACTGGGTTACCTACTGGCTAATCAATCAGAAGGATGGCTACTCGAACGATCCCCACGTTTGGGGCCAGTTTGTTGACAAGGAAATTGAGCAAGAAAAGGGCATCAGTGAACGGCTCTATACAGATCTGCGCATCACATCCGACCTCAGTGAATACATGGAAGGGTGCCTGAGCGATCGGCGCAACGTACTCGCCGAGCAACACCGTCGCCGCTGCGCTGAGGACAGCAAGATCCTCGCGTGGCTCAAGGGTGAAACTCCGCCACCGTTGTTCGCCAGCGTGCAGGAGGCAGCGTGAGCCGTTCGATTGCCAATCAAGCCTTGATGCATCCCTTTTCAGTGCTGCGCCGCATCGGCTTTTCAGCCACCACGATGCAGCGCCTCGAGCGCTATCGCAGCCGACAGGACAAACAGGGGCGTGTGGTCAGTGTACTTAGCTGGGCCGACGGCACCTGGTGCGCCCTCGCGCTCCACTGCAAAAACATCGGTGCGGTGATCGTCGACGAAGGCCAGCAAACGGAAGCCTACGAGGACGCTCGCTCAATGCTCGATGACGGCTTCCTGCCCCTGCTCAATCTGCGATGGGAAGCCCACGCCTGAAACGAAAACTCCCCCGGCGGCAACCGGGGGCGTTTGAGGTCAATCTGTATGCCCGGTCAATTTATGTCGCATCAAAAAAATGCGCAAGGCTTCGTGCCGGTTGCGCTAATAAAATCTCGGGGCTATTCTGCCGGTGTCGCTGCAAATTCAGCGACCGGGTTTGGCGACCCGAGATACTTGGCGCACAGGCGCCCCATACGACAGCAGGCGCTTTTTTTGTGCCCGCCGTTTCGTGTTATGGCAGCTGTGCGTGGGAGACCTTCGGGTCTGCCGGGTTCCAAGTTCCCGGTTCGCCAACCTGCGCACAGCTGCCACCTTAAATCGTTTGGCGACGATCAGTGGCAGCTCCATCTTCAAACTTGGAGCTACACCTATGCCCGCCCTCATTCCGTCCAAAAATCGCGCCGCTGCACACCGTGCAATGGCTCTCGCCGCTCTACACGCCAACTCCAGTCTTGCTACACGTCTCGCCCGCTACAACGCACATATGGCCAAAGCTCGCGCTCTCGAAGCCGCAGGCGGTGCCCAATGAACAACGCCCTGAGCTTTTCCCTGCCCGAAGACATCCTCAGCGTCAGCCAGCGCGCCGGGGCCGGTGTACCGATTGACGCCATCGCCTGCGCCATTGAGCGCGCCGACTCGGTGCTGACGTTGCTCGAAGATCACTTTGAGGGTGAGTCGCGCCTCTCCAACCGTGTTATCGCCGCCGTCATTTGGGATGTTCGCGGCACCCTCGGCCTGATCAAAACCCTTGCTATGCATGGAGATAACACATCTGTTCCAGCGGATCAGAAAGGCGGTGCGCTATGAGCGCATTGACCACGATTGGGCGCACGGATTTTTCGTTCGCAAATGCCCGCGGTTTAAAGATGTTCCGGGTGAACCCAGGCATTCCGGTCGAAGACGCCCTGGAGATCGCTTCGCAACTCCAAGAGCACGTTAACCAGCTCAGCCGCGATGCCGCCATGAGCGATCAAGGCGAGCGCTTTAGTTGGCCTGCCCTGTACTTGGGTGAAATGGCAAAAGCGCTGCTCGATGACGTGTCTGCCACGCTGTTCCTACCGAGGGCTGACACATGAGCCAGCGCCAGAACAGTAAAGCGAAGCGTCCGAGCTTCGCCGACGTAAAAGCCGCCTCGCTGAAGGACATTGAACGTGTCCTCGCGTACTGGTTGCCCAACGGAAAGCGTGTGGACGGTGGCAAGGAATACACCGCTCCCAATCCGACTCGCACCGACAAGCGCGCCGGTTCGCTCAAGGTCAATTTGAACAAAGGCACCTGGGCTGACTTCGCTACTGGAGACAAGGGCGGCGACCTGATTGATTTAGTCCGATACTTGGACGGCGGCACCGATGTCGAGGCGTGCGCGAAGCTAACCGAACTGCTGAGCGTAAGCGTCGGTGCGGCGCAATCGGCTCCCGCTCAAGGCAAAACCAAAGCGCCAACATGGACCGCCATACAGCCGATCCCGGCCGAAGCTATGAAACGTTGCCCGGTCCGCCATCGAGATCACGGCGCCCCTTCGAAAGTCTGGATCTACCGTGACGCTAGCGGTAAGCCACTCATGGCTCTCTACCGCTTTGATCTCGGTCCAGATGAAGACGGCAAGCCCAAAAAAGTCTTCGCTCCACTGACTTGGTGCCAGCGCTCCAACAGCGAAACCACGCAATGGCGCTGGCAGGGATTGCCTGACCCGCGTCCGCTCCTGCGCCTGGAAGAATTGGCACTGCGCGATGCCGCACCTGTCGTGTTGTGCGAAGGCGAAAAAGCTGCCGACGCAGCAGGCGAATTGATGCCGGACTATGTGGCGACGTGCTGGCCGAACGGGTCCAACTCTTGGCACAAGGCCGACCTGACACCACTCAAGGGGCGTTCGGTTGTGCTTTGGCCGGACAACGACAGCAGCGGCACGTCGTGCATGGAAGAAGTCGCCAAAAAGCTGCACGAGATCGGAGCCGAATCGGTCCGGTTCGTTGCGCTCAATATGTTCGAACGCAAGCCCACCTTGAAGGACGATCGAGCAGCGTTTGCCAAAGGTGGCAAATGGGACGACGGGGACGATGCCGCCGACGCGCTCGGTAAAGGTTGGACGGCAGCACACATCGCCGAGCTGGAGCGCAGCGGTGAGTTTTTCGTCTCCCTCGCCGATGAGCAATTCGACGAAGCTGCGGAGCCCAAAACAGCAGCCAAACAACCGGCAAAATCGAAAACCGATTTACTGCCCGGTGGTTTTCGATTGGCCCCCGAAGGCGTGTTCTATACCGGCGATGACGGTGAGTCACGGCCTGTTTGTTCCTCCTTGGAGATCCTCGCCCGTACTCGCGATGACAACGGTCATAACTGGGGTTTGCTGGTTGAATTCGATGACCCGGATGGCGCTAAAAAGCGCTGGAATATTCCCGCTCGCAACATGACCGGCGACTTCGGCAAAGACGTACTAGGGCCGCTGGTGGATATGGGATTGCGTTTGCCTGGAACGCGTTCCGGCCGCAATGCGCGCAACGATCTTCAGAGTTACCTGCAAGGGTTCGACAGCAACGAGCGGGCGCGCTTGGTCACTCGCCTTGGATGGCATGGACCTGCATACCTGCTACCCGATCAGCAGATCGGCAACAGCCACGAGCATCTGTTCTTTTGTGATTCCGGCGCGCAGCTTCCTCCCATAAGCGAGGCCGGCACATTGGAGCAATGGCAACAACAGATCGGGGCGCTTTGCGTTGGAAATCACCGCTTGGCGTTTGTCGTCAGCGTGGCCTTTGCCGGTCCACTGCTGCACTTGCTGGGTCATGAATCGGGCGGCTTCCACCTGTACGGCGAAAGCTCCGGCGGTAAGACGACTCACCTGCGAGTTGCCGCGTCGGTTTATGGCGGGCCGCGACTGGTCCGGTCCTGGCGCTCAACGGATAACGCGTTGGAATCGATTGCCGCCGCGCATTCGGACGGCGCCCTGATACTCGACGAAATCGGTATGTGCGATCCGCGCATCATCGGTGAAACGGTATACATGCTAGGCAATGGCACGGGCAAAGCTCGCGCCAATGACCGAGGGCAAGCAGGCCGTCAGGTGCAAGAGTGGCGCTTGCTGTTTCTCTCGACCGGCGAAAAGACATTGGCGCAGCACATGGCCGATGCGAACAAGGAGCTAAAGGCAGGGATGGAAATCCGCATGCTGGCTGTGCCTGCGGACGCGAGCAAAGGGCTGGGCATGTTCGACGTGCTGAACGGGTTCGAAGACGCCGCAGCCCTGTCGGACGCGCTCAAAGCACGAGTAGGCAAATACTACGGTACGCCGCTTACCGCGTTCCTGTCAGCGCTGTGCAAGCCCGGTGAAATGCTCGGCTGGACAGCCATGCTGCGGCGCACGGTGGAGCGCTTCATCGCCAAGGCCCTTCCTGCTTCCGCCAGCGGTCAAGCGCATCGTGCCGCTGCTCGCTTCGGTCTTGCCGCTGCCGCAGGTGAACTCGCGACGGCGCTCGGTGTAACAGGCTGGCCGGAGGGCACCGCGACCACAGCGGCGCAAGTTTGCCTGAATGCTTGGCTCGAAGAGCGCGGCGGCGCCGGGAACATGGAAGGTGATGCCATTGTGAGTCGATTGCAGCAGGTCATCGAGCGGTTCGGTGAAAGCCGCTTCACACGCTGGGACGGTCTTGCCGCCAAAACCGACGATCACGCACCACGAACCACAGACCGACTCGGTTTCCGGCGCACAGTGGAACACGGCATGGGCGATGGCGTTTACACGTTGGTGACCTACTACTTCCTGCCCACCGCGTGGAGGGCCGAAGTGTTCAAAGGCATGAGCCTCACCTTGGTCAATCGGGAACTGATCGAGCGCGGGATTTTGGAAGCCAGCGCGGAGGGCCGTGCTGCGCAATCCGTGCGGCTGCCCGGACTCGCCAAAACGAGAGCATACGTGGTGCATGCCAACGCCCTCCTCTCCTCTGAAACCGAAGCCGCGTGAAGTATTGGCGGATCGAGGAGAGCTGCCGGCCGCTTCGGGTCTGGCCCGCCCGGGATCATTCGTAAAAACATCAAAATCTGAAATGGAAGAATTCTAATGAGCGACCTTCAAAAGCAAATCAAGCACCACCAAATCGAACTAGAACGCCTCAAAAAGCAGCTACCGAGCCTCAGCGCGGCGGCAAAGGATGCCAAGCGCTTCTACGCAAAAAACCGCATCAATAGAGCGCCTTATCCTCGCGAAATCATTGACGCGTTTGATGACGCTAAATCCGCTATTGAAGGTCATGCTACCGAGATCAAGCGTATTCAAAGGCTGATCGAATGGGACGATGGCACCCGGTTCGCGAGCACCAACATCAAAAAGGCTCAGAAAGAAATCAGCCAGGTACAGAGCGATTTGCAAAAGCTGCAGGACAAACGCCTAAAACTGTCGACCAAACTGCAAAAGCTGGAGGATGAGAAACGAGCCGAAGTCGAGAAAGCCCAATATGCGGAGAAACAAGCGGCAGCGAGTTATGCGGTAGCTCTCAGCGATGGGGACGAGGCAGATGAGCAGCGTGCGGAGAAGGCGCTGCGTCTGGCCTCGGAAGCGCTGGCAACGGCGAATCGTGGCAAACGGGGAGTGGCAACGACTGCGCAAGCCTTGAAAAATGAAGTTGAAAAGCTCGACGAGGAAATCACAGAAATCAAAGAGGTTCTGAAAGATCTCCGTCAGCGGCAACTACGGGTAGCGCGCATTATGTGGGCTGACCGCTTGGACAAGGCCGCTCAGGAATTTGCCGCCGTCGCAGCACACTTGGAAGCCACCGAGAAAGCTTTGGGTTGGACAAGCTCGATGAGCGAGCTCTACGTACCATTGCAAACCCCGCACGGCCCTGCGTGCATCAGCCAGAAGACAATCAGCGATAAAGCCTATGCACTGTCTATGGAGCAATTGCTAGCCGCCTGATTCACCGCATCGCCGATACCTACGGTGATGCATTTCCACCCCTAACCGGATCACCAATCGCGGAACACCAAACGTGTTCCGCGTAACCGGTGTTCCGGTTATTTGCATTTGGTGTTCCACCTCTGAAAGCCTTGAATTACTTGGCCTCTAGCGTTTCTGGAACACATGGAACACATGGAACACCGCTTTTTCGTTACCTATGGATTAGCCTTCCCCTCGCCCCTTTTCACGGCGTGAACCTTCAGCGCGAACGGACGCGGCGGATAGCTCGAGATCCGCCGACTGCTGTGTCCGATTCGTCCCAGGTGAAGGAGCCGTAGCGGCAGATTTTACGGGTCCTCCCTGAGGGGGGCCTCCTACACGGGTTATCAGACTCGCGGATTTCCTCTAGCTAAATTTTTTACATCAATGTCCGTCTTTTCAAAACATCTCCTTAGAAGTTCCCTAGTAATCTTGGACGTAAAAAAAGCCCTTAATAGGGCTTAATATTTACATCACTTCAACGACGACTAACATACAAATCACAGCCCTACACATTTAAATTCAAATAGCTTTTAAATGGTAGCCAATCTAAAAACTTAACTACTTAAAAAACCTTTTAACAATTCCAAACGCAATATTCGCGCTAAGCTGACTGCAATATTCTTGATAATTATCAGACTTCGCTCTATCTGCCAGATCGGATACACACTTTATACACAAAGCTTGTGAGGTTGGCATGACCGACATCTGAGTAGTGAAATATAAGCCATAGCATTCCATATCAACACCTATGGCCTTTCGATGCTGGCTGAAGAAACGATCATGCAACGCAACGTCTTCTACTACCGAACTCCCAGAAACCATTGGCCCAACGTGCAACACCGGCTTTTTGGCTGGTCGAGATTCCTGAGAAGTCCAAAATTCTACAGCTGAAGCCTCCATACCGCGTGCCAGAGCAACTAATTCAGGGTTACCTTCTTTTTGATCAGGTGCTGATTCGAAACTTCCATCATGCAAAACCTTGCCACTTTGCCAATCCCAGCTTCTTTCAGCAATGATAACGTCGCCAAGGGCGGAGTCTTTCAACCCCCCACAAATTCCCGTCATAAATACAAGCCTAGGAAAATATCGTTCCCATATGACTCGCATCATAAACGAGGCTGCAACCATACCCATTTGGTTTGAGTGCGCGCAGATAAACGTCCTGACCTTTCCATTTATTTCACTTGTCCCTTCTTGAATAAGGACACCATTCCCTAGCGACTGCTCTGCGCCCCATACTATTGGGAGTTTCAGAACTGCTGCCAGCTCAGGTTTCCTAAGAGCAGTGACAAAACAAACGTCAACTTTGTGATCCCTAGGAGCGTCTTGGGAAGATTTAATACGCAATATCAACGAGCGCAGCGACGCTTTCCATTGCGACACATCTGGAGCAACAAATAGGATCTGCGTCAAGTTATCCCTAAACCGATTTTCGTATTCGGTCAACACTTCACTATCAGCAGTAGTGCCTACAATTGTATCCGGGGAAACATACTCCCCATCTACAACTATCATCCTTAAAATTTCTAACCCAACGGATGCATGCGGGGTATCTTTATCCCTATTAGGCAATGCCAAGTCTAGCAACATAAGATTTATAGTATGAGCATGTTCTACTAAAGCCTGGCGCGTCTCGGCAGCATTAGTTACAGTTATAATATTCTGCTGAGAAACCCCAAGAGCTATAAGCTCAGACTCAAGAAGCCTTGCCTTATTATCATCATCTTCTGCGATAAGCACTTTAATTGCCATCATACTCCCCTATGATTGCTAAACGTAGTTTTGACCGCCAGTCGCTTTTTTGACTTGCGTAATATAATACAGCAATTAGATTTGAACGAAACCGCCGCAATAGCTG
Organism: Pseudomonas sp. Pseusp18; assembly: GCF_059506005.1. Lineage (NCBI taxonomy): Bacteria > Pseudomonadati > Pseudomonadota > Gammaproteobacteria > Pseudomonadales > Pseudomonadaceae > Pseudomonas > Pseudomonas sp. Pseusp18. The sequence continues at coordinate 1,005,256 of NZ_CP169240.1, read as the reverse complement.
AGCCGTTAAAGTTTCTAATGTTTGAGCTGAACCATCTACATCTGAAAACTCACTGTATTGAGTTATGACAATAGCCTTAGTCAATTCTGATTCAGATTGTAAAAAGCGCAGTATGTCTTTACCCCCAAATGATTGAGGAAGCCCTCCCCCAGACTTATCAACATCAAAATCATATGTCGGTATCGACATATCTACAACACACATATCATAAAAATTATCAGAGATTTTTTCAATTGCAGAGGTTAATGACTTAGCCGTATCTACATGACTTATTTTTAGTTCCTCAGCAAGAAAGTTTACAATAGCGTTTAGCTTTGGCTTATCATCTTCCACAACCAATATTTTTCTATTAGTTACTGTAGACATCGTACATCCCTCCACGCTTATGCAATGGTATGCACGCTTTAACTACAAACTTATTATCAACGATATTGATAGTGAGTGGTTCAGGACATACAGATCGATCAATTTTAATGGAGTAACGTGCTATTTTAGGAAGACCGGACCCTCCTTCACTTGCGACCGATTCAACTTCCAAATCCTTCTGAAACTTGCGCCGTATCTCGTCTAATCTTACAGCCGTCAACTCCTCAGCTCGCAAATTTGAAAGAGGGCTTACTACGGTAAATGTAAGAAAATTATTCTCAACATCATGAGATGAGCTGATATGAATCTCATATTCTTCCTCTCCCAACCCCGAATACTTCCAAGCATTTTCAAGGGTTATGCTAACGCTTTCAACGATAGCGCCTAAGCCAATACCAGAAAGAGGCAAGCCAGTGCAATCGGAACCTTCAAATATAATCCTTGCATTAAATCGGCGATATATATTCTTCGATGTTTTACATGCGATATCGATGGCCTCGCATAGTTTGAACTCTCTTTCAGAGACATGCGATTCTGAATGAAACCATTTTGCAGCTACAGTACATTGGAGTGCCGTCATACCTCCGATTCTGCGTAATGCGACGACGAGCGAGCGTGATGCATTCCCTGTCGGCTCAATCTCCTGAACGGCGTTCTCAAATAACTGATGCGTTTTTTCCTGGAACTCAGTTGAAAAATAGTCATAAAGCTTCATTAATGACGGCTTCAACAGTTCCCAAAATAAGCCAAAAGAAACGGATACGAAATGTTGAAATTCCAGTTTTGCACCGAGCACGGCAATTACTTTACCAAAGAAGGTGACATCATGATTTATCTGTATATAGCCTTGAGGGTGTTTGTCATCTCGAATTCTAATTTTATTTAAAATTGCATCATTAATTAATTTCAACAGCCCTTCAGACAGCGTAAACAGTGCTGGCTTAACTACACGCTCTAACGCCTCATCATCGATACCCTCGAAATATTTATAACAGCTCTCATCAAGCTTTCCTTCAGCGACTAGAAGCCCCCCCTCATCTATAGGACCTAGAAATGTATTCTTAACAGTACCATGCCTAATTCGTGCGCTCAAATAGCAGTGAAGCCCGTCTAACGGGTCATTTAGGAACTTTGCTTCTAGCCGCTCAACAATACTCAGAAGCAACTTATTATCTTCAGTCAGTTCATCAGACTTCAGTTCATCTAAACGATCTGCAGTGGGCGATTGGGAGTATTCTAATAGCTGAGTCTGAAGTATTGCGGTGGTTCCCGTATCTGATGACTCTAACTCTTTCCAGTTGTCGAAGTCGTGACGAAGCTCTTTTTCAGCCCAACGCGCAATTCCAGCCTCGTTTACGAAAATCCTAGTCTCTTCAACATGAGTAAGCCCAGCCCAAAGTGTATCGCGGAGGGTAATATCCATAATTTCAGAGGCATAAATCTGCTCTTTATCAGAATCTAATTGCACGAGCATTCGAAGTACTTCGAGACGCTCAGCCATCACCTCTCTACTTGTTTTAAAATTCAGCAACGTAAGATTTTCTTGAATCCAAACATTTGCAAAGAAATCGATGAGAACTTTTCTTCTTGGAGTGTCCTCGCCTATTAATTCACTTGAAAGAATTTCTTTACCGCCAATCAAATGTACCTTTCTGCAACCCATCTTACAGATATACTGAATCTCTTCATCTTTATTTCTTAGCGAGGCGCTTGTATAGTGCGCAACCAAACTAACAACGATAGGATCGAAACCCGAAAACTCTCCCCAAGAGTTATCCTCGAATATTCGAAACAGAGGATATTCAAAGAACAATACTGGGTCTTTGTGAATTAAACCTAGAGCCAATTCAATCGCTTTTGACAATTCAAACTTTCCACAATAAATTTCAAGCTGCAGCTTCTCAGCTTGCCTTTGCCAGTATTTATTATCGGAACACAAATGCTTTACAATCAGATCACATTCTTTAAATCGACTTGAGCGAAGCAAACAACCACTTAACCATAATGCCGATGTATTAGAAATAATATCTAGCTTTTGCTCATCTAAACTCCCCGCCTTCACATCAATTAAAACTGCCGCGTGAATGGCGTCTGGATGTGACGTACTGACAGCGATTTTTTGTATAGCACTCCAAGCGTCGTCGCTTTTCATTGAAAAGCATTCTTCAACTTTGAAGCTAGATGAAACGAAAGAAGCCCAGGGCTGCATGGTTATTTTTTCAATATAGCTAGATGCGATGCTGGTTACAAAACCGCCAAGAGCAGGACCTACAGGCAATGGACGGAGGCTTAATGAAAGTTTTTCTAACTTAGCTAAACTTTGATGTTCTGAAACGCCTCCTTGGTTAAGCATTGATATCACATTGAGCTCGGCAAGCTCAGAATTAAATCCAGTGTTATGCGAGGTTAGATTTTCTTTAAAAACATCAGCCAATTGCGAGGATACACTTCCGGTCGGCCCACAATAACTTTCATCTACAAAATATAATATTTTATCTATGCGATAATCTTTTACTCCAGCGGATTTAACTTTTCGCATCATCGTAGCTATTGTGCCGTAGGATCCCTTTGGTTCCTGCGCTGCAATAATTGACATAGCAGATTCTAGAAAAGTATTGTAGCAATCGTAAACTGAGTTACTAAAATCAACCGTGAGACATTCTGCGAGAGATTCTTGATAATCGTCTACTCTTCCCAAGCCTCGAAATGAATAGTAGCGCTGTATCCTTTTCCTACCTTTCAGATTTTTTTCGAGAATATCTGACCAACGTGAATATATCGCATCAATAGAATGCTTTTCATCGATCCGCTCCGAGAACATTGCAGATGCGAAGTTAATTATCCTAGTACCCGCTTTATCTTTAATCCATTGAGAGAGTTCTTTTACCCTTTCCATGCCGCCCGATCGGTGCACCAGATAATATTTCAGTTCCAGCCCCCAAAATGACCATCCATTCTCCTTTTGGAAATCATCTAAAACTGACTCAGCGTGCGCAAAATTTCCTGACAATATATTGTCTTGTATGGTTACCAACACTTCGTTGTATTTGTTTATTTTATTTGAATGAAGCGACAGCCATTCACCAATAAATACAAAGTCGCTTTCCAAACCGAGACTATCTAAACTACAATTAAACCCTAAATCTATTACGTTACGCTGCCCTGTGTACATTACCGACTTGAACTTCTTCGTCCAAACATCAAAGTATGCTTTAACTAGAGCATGATAGGACTGAATCGGCGTTTGCCTTCTTATAAAATTCAAGCACAGATTAAAATCAACAAAACCTTTTGCCGCTGCGGTACTTAATGATTTAAAAATCATTTTTTCTAAATGCTTTGACAAACCACTGCTCCTCTTATATGCCGTTTCAATTTTAGCCGATAAAACTTATCTAAAATTGATCTAGTGAGTTCCCTTCCCATAGCAAGGTTTGACAACCCTCTATGCGTCATCTTAGCTATAACACGCTATGGACGTTCACAGCGGTCTACCTAGCGTCGAGAATAACCCCGCCCTCGAATGGTTACTAGCATATTGATATCTCAGTGACGTACGCCGAACCACACGCTTCCACCTTGGTTCATCGCGTACAGTTACGTAATCTGATGCTTCTGAGCCAAGCTATCGTCGGTTCGGTAGGCATCTTTTCCGCTGCCTTCGTTGCCCACCTTATTGAACGGCTTCAAAGAAGAATTGCTATACCCTGAGAGTATGGTGATTATAAGGAACGCAGCGAGCATCCTCCTGTATCCCTACCTGTATCCCAGAAGGTAGAGTATGCCTGCAAGCCCTTTATTTACTGGCGCAGTCGAGTCCCCCTCGGGCACCAAAATTAAGAAAGGTCTTGCTTAGCAAGGCCTTTTTTTTCGCCTGTAGAAAAGCCATTGCCCGCACCGCTGTCGTGTGACGGCTGCCGAAGGTTGCGATCTTTTGATCTTGCTTCTCTTACGCACGTCCCGCACCGGTGGAACATTTCACAAGGATTCCCTCATGGAATTGCAGCTGGAAAGCGTCGCCCTCTTCTCCCTGAAACTGGCTTACGAGACGGAAGATTCAAGTCCGATTTTGCGTGATGATCTGGTCATGGGTGATTACCAGCGGGATGTGTTTGAGCTGCTGGTGCGGCGGGGGGATGTCGAGGCGATTCAGTTGAAAGTGGATGAGTGTGTGGGGTTGGCGCTGGACGCCATCGGTGGTGTGGATAAGCCGTTGGGGAGGGAGCTGCAGAGGTTGGCGGCTGAATTTGCCGGGATTCAGACGATGGGGCAACTTGATGGTCCGCTCGTTGCGCTCAAGGATTATTTGAAAGACATTCAATAAAGGCGGGCGGCCTAAAAAGCTGGAACGCCCGATAACCGGACCGTGGGCTAGGTCGCAAGAACTGGCTCTTCGCAGGTTCACTGCGCAGCGAAAAATGGGCAGCGGGCGATTGAGATCGAAGAGCTTCCACCTCATAAATGGAGCGAATCACAGTCGGACTGGATTGGTGAGCGCTACGTCCCGAATCGGGCCATTCCAAGCGATGGGTGAGAGTAGGAATACTACGATAAGGAAAGCTACCTGGGACAGGTAGAACGGCTCCAGCCACTGCTGCTTCAATGCGACGTAAAAAGTGTTATGGGTTACGTCGACCAAAATAATCGCTACCGTGAGCACGATTCCGGCTCTTGGTTTGATGAAAAGTAACAGTGCTGCAAGCGGATCAAAAAACGTAAGCGCTCCCCAGAAAATACGGCTACCCAAGTAAGCGTCAGGCCCGTATCCGTAGTGCCAGAGCAATCCATGCGAAACGTCTGCACGGATGTGATTAGCGGTTGCAATGAAAAGGCAGCATGCGAACAAAATCCTGACAGCGAATGACAATCTTGGCATAGCGTTATCTACATTCGTGATCTACGCCCTGCATGATAGCGGGATCGACCAACGACGCGAGCAATTGCAAACTGGGAAGGTCTGATAGATAAACGCTTACGGGAGCTACTGGAGATTGGCGGCTGATTTCGGAGCGACGTAGACGATTGAGCGTAAGCGTCTGCCCAACACATCTTGCTCAATGTTCAGCTTTTGTCTGGGAGCAGGAAATCTACCTCATAGATTCCCCGTTCCGCACGGATGGTCACAGGGTGTGTGATTGGCCTTACGTCACTCAACTCCCATGCGAGCCAGCCATCCTCAAAATAGCTTGCACAGGCCGCTTGCATGTCAGCGAGGATGAAGGGGCGCACGGCCTTCACGCGCACAATTGCGACGGCAATACCCTCATCGTCTTCGTCCCCATCGGTATGCAGAAATCGCTCGTTTTCCACAATCAGGAGATCCTCGGAAGGATCTAAGTCTGGATGCCAACGACGGACTTCGAGGATTTTCTCGCCAGAAGCGATTCGGCCGCCACTGGGCCGTACAATTGATAACGCCTTTATGGTTCTCTCCTAAAAATTAGACGCTTGGAAAATAGTCGCTTCGATAGGGTTCCACTCATGCGGCAGAAGCTCGCCGATCCGCTTCCAGCTTCTATAAGGCTCCGTCTCGCTAAGAGGTGTGAGTAGGTCGTGGGAGCGATGCGATCATTTGATCAAAGGCCGCCGCCGCATACCTTCCATCAATGCTTTTCAAGGTTGGCATTTCTAAAGGAAAGCCAAATCGTACTCTGCCGGGAAGCACTTTATTCATAGCTGAATACCAGGCCAGCAGAGCTTCTTGGAGGCGCACGTGTAGCTCGAACTTACTCCGACGACGGGTAGTGTCTGCTTTGGCTCGCTCTCGCGCGAGCTGAGGATCTATGCGACCAACAATGTAACAGTCAGCAAAACCAATACGCCCTTGTGCGATAGTTTCTCTTGTGGCATCCAACTCTGTTCGCCAGTCGTGTTCGCTCGCCTCACCGATCTGCCACAGGCTCCAAATGTAGTGGAGTTTGAGAGGGTCACTGTCACACAAAGCCCACGAAGCAGCGGCTTCCATGGCCAGCGCTTTTTGCCAGCGATCCACGTTTCGTTCCGCCCAAAAAACGGCTGCTCCGGTTGGATTTTTTATGCGATCCGGTTCGTCTTCAAAGCGGCCATTTTCAGCAACGACGTGCTGTCCTCCATGCTTGGCGCACCAAGTGGTTTTCCCGCTGGCACTGATACCTTCAACAACCAAAATCATACTTCCGACTACTCCGTTCGTTGCGTCATTTCTGTAAGTCTCTAAGCATCGGGGGGCTTACGTGGTTTCTATCGCCATCCACTGATGCGGTAGAAGCTGTCCGATTTCTTTGGCCCGCTGCGTCGGCAGCCGCGTCAGCACATCTTTGAGATAGGTATACGGATCATGCCCATTCATGCGCGCCGATTGGATCAAGCTCATGATTGCAGCCGCCCGTTTACCGCTGCGTAGCGACCCGGCAAACAACCAGTTCGAACGTCCGAGCGCCCATGGCCGTATCTGGTTCTCAACCTGATTGTTGTCGATGGGCACAGCCCCATCGTCCAAGTAGCGCGTCAGCGCTACCCAGCGTTTCAAGCTGTAATCGAGGGCTTTAGCCGTAGCTGAGCCGTTGGGCACCAGATCGCGCTGGGCCAACATCCAGTCATGCAGTGTTTTGATGATCGGTACCGCCATTTCCTGACGTATTCGCCAACGATCTTCATCACTCATGTCCCGCGCTTGGCGTTCGACCTCATACAAACCGCCAATCGAGTGCAAGGCCTGTTCAGCCAACTGACTTTTGCTCGCCACGTGCAGATCGAAAAACTTGCGACGGGCGTGGGCCATGCAGCCGATTTCAGTGATGCCTTGTTCAAAACCGGCTTTGTAGCCAGCGAAATCATCGCAGACCAACTTGCCGTTCCAGTCGCCCAAGAAGCTGCGCGCATGTTCTCCGGCACGGCTCGGGCTGAAGTCGTAGACCACCGCGTTGAGCGCTGAAAACGGCGTAGTGCTGTAGGCCCAGACGTAGGCCCGGTGGGTTTTCTTCTCTCCTGGCGCAAGCATTTGCACCGGTGTTTCATCAGCGTGAACCACGCCTTGGCTCAGCACCGTTTCACGCAGTGCATCGACCAGCGGCTGGAGTCGCACGCCGGTTTGGCCGACCCACTGGGCCAAGGTCGAGCGAGCAATGGCCAGCCCGGCGCGGCCGAAGATTTTCTCCTGCCGGTAGAGCGGCAAGTGATCGGCAAACTTGGCCACCATCACGTGGGCCAGCAGGCCTGCGGTTGGAATACCTTTGTCGATGACCTGGGCTGGCACCGGCGCCTGAGTCAGGGTTTCGCACTGACGGCAGGCCCATTTGCCACGCACATGTTGCTCGACCGTGAATACCCCTGGCGTGTAATCCAGCTTCTCGCTGACGTCTTCGCCGATGCGTTGAAGTTGGCAGCCACAGGCGCACTGGGTGCTTTCTGGTTCGTGACGAATCACCGTGCGCGGAAACTGCGGCGGCAATGGCGCACGCTTTGGAGATTGCCGTGGCTCGGCCTGTGGTGAAGCTGGGAGGAGCTGTTTTAGCTCGGCCTCGATAGCTTCAAGGTCTGTGTCGAGCAGGTCATCCAGCAAGCTGCCTTGCGCTGGGCTGATTTGCTCGCTGCGCTTGGCAAACTTGTGGCGCTTGAGAAGGGCGATTTCGTAAGTGAGCTGTTCGATGATGGTTTCATCGTTCTGGATCTTCCTGCTCATCGCCTCGACCTGGGACTGCAACTGCAACGCCTGTGCCGCCAAGGCACGAAGCTGTTCCTGGGTCATCTGGTCGAGATTGGGCGAGAAAGTCATGCCGCCGATTGTGCCAGAGCAGAAACGGGACGACGACAAGTAGACCGGCCAAAAGGCCGGCGTTTACAGTATGCTAATCACACCGCCTGCGCCGACTCGCTGCCACGGCAGGCCCAGTACCAGCGCCTGGAGTTGTTCGCTGTCGAGTTCGACCTCGCAGCCATGGCGAATGCCGGGCCAGTGAAACTTGCCTTGATTCAGTCGCCGCGCTGCAAGCCAGACTCCCACGCCATCGTGCACCAGCACTTTCATCCGGTTAGCCCGGCGATTGGCGAAGAGGTAAGCGCAGTGCGGCTTCGCCGCACCGAACACCGCGATCACCCGGGCTAATGCCGTCTCGGTGCCGGCGCGCATGTCCATCGGTTCAGTGGCCAGCCAGATCGCATCAAGGCGGATCATTGAGCGACAGCCCGAATAAATAGCGCGCAGCCCTCAGGGTCTGAGGGTGGCCACTTCACCGTTAACACTTGTCCGGCCATGGGCAACTCAATGACCACTGACGTTTCGGCTGGCCGTTTAGGTGCAGCCTTCAGCGGGACAAATGCTGGCAGCGAGGTTGCTGCGGGCTGGTCTCGAAAGAGCGGCATCCATTTGCGGATGACGTTGGCGTTGATGCCGTGGCTGATGGCGACACTGGACACGGTTGCGCCAGGTTGCATGCATTCCTGAACGACTTGGGCTTTGAACGGTTTCGGATAAGAGCTTCGTTGGCGCATGGGAATCCTGGCAAATAAGGGTGATCGCGTCCGCTTGAAAATACGCGGACACCATCGCCCTTAATGCTGGAGTTCGGAAGGTGAGTTCGCCGGACGCTTACGATTGAGCAGCTGTATTTGAAAAGCATTCTGTGAAAAACAAGCGAAAAGCGCGGCAGAGCACTCTGCGTAAAAACCACCAACTTTTGAATAAATTAAGCAGGCAACACAAACCTCGCTTCAAGCCTATGCAACAATTCAAACGTATTCAAATAAGGAACATCAAGCTCCTGGCAAATATTAGGAATAATAAATTTCCGTTTTGCGTCGAGATTCAGCACTTCATGAGTAACGACTGTAGCCCCTGTAGTCAACGCTTTCGCAATTAACCATGGGTCAGCCCCCGCTAAAAACTCTTCCATTGCGCCTATTTTCATCTTAGGCGCTTGACCAGCCACAAGCCCCGCAACCTGCGCGAATGCCAGTTGCGTATCCTTATCGGTGGTGGAGTGAAAGAAATCAGAATTGTCCTTCGCCCAACCCGCCAGGTCGTCATGCCCTTTTGTTAGCTCATCCATTACAGGTCCAATACTGGCTAAAGCCAATGCTTTATTTTTCAGCAGTAACCATTGCCAGAAGCCAGGACAGATAGCCATTCCGTAGTAACGGTTCTTGGCTTCGATCAGTGTGTTAGCGTCAAGTAAATGATTCATTCCGTAATCTTGTTGGCTAGAGTCCTTAATTTAGCAGGTTGCACGCCGAGCAAACTTCCCGCCTCGCGTAGCAGCATCCGGCCACTCATTGCTTCAGTCAGCACTGCCTTGCTTAGGCGAGGGCTGTTTTTCGCGGTGGCGTTACGGTAATAGTCACCCGCGCCACCTTTTTCATCCTGGAAAGCCTTGAGGATCATTCGATAGTAAGCGCTATAAAGTGCTTGGCTTATATAACCAAGATCCAGTGCGCGGCGACCGACAGCTAATTTACTGATGTGAAACCGAGTGGCTAGCGGAGCTAAATTCTCTTCCCAGTTAACATCTGGGTTCCACAGGGCTCGGAATGGGGCTTCAGGAGCCAGAAATTCACCTGCCACTGCATTGCAGAAACGCTCCTCGTCTCGACCATTTGCAGTGTTTCCGTCAGACACTCCACTGCTACCAATCCATATATGGGCCAGCTCGTGAAGTAAGGTGAACAGCCTGGCGGTGGGGGCATCGGAACTGTTGATGAATACAACGGGGGCGTAGGCATTACTGATGGCAAAACCCCGAAACTCGCTCACTTCAAGTTTGCGATGAGTATTCCCTAGCGCAATGCCACTGCGCATAACCAAAACTCCAGCCATTTCTGCGGCTTCGATCAAGGCACGGCTGTATTTTTCGTAATCCAATCGAGCAATGTCAGGATTCACGCCAAGGATTCGGCGGATATCGTCCACCACCTCTCTGACTTGAGATCTGCTATTGAAGCGAGCTACAAAAGCCAGCGGCTGATGCTCCTGGTGTTGCAGATACTCCAGATACCAATCCTGCTTACGTATGGCATCCCTCACGGTGTCCAACAGTTCCAGACTGGGACGTTGAGGTGCAATCCCACCGACGGTCCGCAGATCAGGCAAAGGCAATTGTTCGACGGGCGGCTGCTGAAGAAACAGGAAACCAAACGGGATGTGAGCGACATTCGCCCACTTTTGAGCCTGAAGGAATGTTGGTTTGGTCTCGCCAGCCTCCCATTCCTCTACTCGATCAGGTTTCACTGGCAGCTTTTTAGCAACCTGCTCAGTGGAGAGACCTGCGCGCTCACGAGACCATGTGAGCAGGCTTGGATTGACGAAGGCAGCTTGGCTCATAGGGTCGCAGGCAAATCAGATGGGGCCAGTAAACGTTCGAGAGCATCTTTAACAGATGCATCCGACTGACGCTGGTTCCAGTTATCTGGCATTGCCTTTCTCCTTGGCTATTAAAGGTCTGGTGGTAGCGACTACAGATTAGTAGAGAAGCAGAGCTACCGACGGTAGAAGCGCGCGATTATGAGGTAAATCCGGAATGACCCGAAGCGCAAATATGTAACCCGCAGACAGATGGCATTACCCTGTTTCAATGTGTTTCATGACGCAGCACACCTTTCTCCATCCCTCCGCCCCTTCTTCATCCCCCGAATATCCTCTGTGACTGATCATATAATCACCCAGCGCTCTCGAAGGTTGCAGGAAAAGGGTCTGCACGATACCCTCCCACCGTCGCTGCAAATTCAGCGACCGGGCTTGGTAACCCGAGGTAAATCACTGCGCAACAGTGCCATGCGTCCGCAGGCGCTTTTTTTTCGCCTGCGATCTGCGTTATGGCGGCTGTGCGTGGGACGTCTTCGGGCGTGCCGGTTTCCTTGATTTCCCGGTTTACCAACCTGCGCACAGCTGCCACCCATTCGCTTGGTAACGAATTGTGGCAGCTCTTCAAATTAAGGAGCTTTGCAATGCGCAGTATGGATCCGTACAAAATTTGGCTATTACCTCAACGCGATTCCCAATCGCATAACGCCCCACCATCCACCCTCTCCCACCGCATCTCCATCATTGGAGGTGGCAAATGACCGATCAATCAGACCTCAAAACCATCGGCTTAACCCCCGCCATCTACTGCTCCGATCAACCACTCTTCCACGTCACTCACGGCGTCCCGCTCGGCGATGCGTTATCGATGGCTTCTGATTTTCTGTTCCTCGCCAAGAAGCTGACCGAAGATGCTGCCTACGCCAGGGACACCGACCGTCACGCCTGGGCTGCGCATTATTTGACAGCGATGAGTAAGGCGCTGGTTGATGATGCGGTGAAGGTGCTTGCGCAGGATCGGGATTCTGCATCGACAGCTAAGCAGTCGGAGGCGGAGAAGTCTGAAGCGTAGCGGTTGAACGATGGCGGGATTGTTTTGATGCCTGTCGTTGGCTGGGATGACGCCTGGGGGAGTGAGCTGCTTGGGATTTTGGCCAAATATCAGCATTGATGTTGGCTGGGTTGACGCTATCGCGGGCAAGCCCGCTCCCACAGGGGTTGTGTGTGCTGACTGGGATTTTGGATTAGCCCCTAGGTTTTTCGGGGCTTTTTATCACTCGGTTCAGCGTGAATGTTTATAGGGCTCTTGGGTTATAGAGCAATAAATCGACGCATCTGCTCCCTGAAATCACCCACAGATCTGATGCTGTTTCTCACCCGTAATGCTTGCTATACATCCTCCATCGACAAGCCCTCAAAGCATTGAGCCAGTGCGTGAACGCCCCACGCCCCGCTCATCTAGACTTAATGGATAGTCGTAGGCAGAACCGAACACGTCGCTTTGGTGCGGATGATTCAAAGGCGGCGTGGCAAGCTGCGTGATATGCCTGAAGAGGTGCGGCAAAGACCGCGCCGGGCACAACAAGATGCCCACTCAGGGTGCCCTGGCCAACGGTCTGAAAATGCCACGAAACCGTGACGTGGCGTGAACGCCGCAGCCGACACTTTCGGACGACCGACAACCGCCTGGTTTGTCCGTGACCGTGAGGAATGCTGTATGTCTGATGAGATGTTGCACCTGCCTATGGTCAACAGCCTGCTGGAGCGCCACAAGGGTTTGCCCGGCGCATTGTTGCCGATCCTTCATGAAATTCAGGAGGGCATCGGTTATATCCCCGATGCCGCCGTTCCCGAGATTGCCCACGCCCTCAACCTGAGTCAGGCCGAGGTTCGCGGGGTGATCAGCTTCTACCATGACTTCCGTACCGCGCCTCCGGCCCGGCATATCCTGCGTCTGTGCCGGGCCGAGTCCTGCCAGAGCCGCGGCGCCGAGCAGCTCGCGGCGCAATTGCGCGACCGCCTGCAACTGGACGACCACGGCAGCAGTGCCGACGGCAACATCAGTCTGCGCCCGGTGTATTGCCTCGGCGCCTGCGCCTGCTCGCCTGCCCTGGAGCTGGATGGTCAGGTGCATGCGCGGCTCACTGCCGAACGCCTGGATGCCCTGCTCAACGCTTGCCAGGAGGACGCATGATGCCGACGCTTTATCTGCCCTGTGATTCTCTTGCCCGTGCCGTAGGCGCCGATGAGGTGGCCGTGGCCCTGACCACTCAGGCCCGGGAGCGCGGTCTGTCGTTGGACTTGCAACGCACCAGCTCGCGCGGCCTGTACTGGCTGGAACCGCTGCTGGAAATGGATAGCCCGCAAGGTCGTATCGGCTTCGGCCCGCTGACCACTGCCGATGTGCCGTCCGTGCTCGATGCGCTGCAAGGCGAGCCGTCCGCTCATCCGCTGGCCTTGGGGCTGGTGGAGGAGTTGTCTTATCTGAAGAGCCAACAACGCCTGTTGTTCGCCCGCGCCGGCATTACCCGGCCGCTGTCCCTGGAAGATTACCGGGCTCATGGCGGTTTCGAGGGCTTGACCCAGGCCATCGCTCTGGGCGGCGAGCAGACCGCGACTGCAGTGTTCGATTCGGGCCTGCGTGGCCGTGGCGGCGCGGCTTTCCCGGCCGGGATCAAATGGCGCACGGTGCGCGGCACTCAGGCTGCGCAGAAATACATCGTGTGCAACGCCGACGAAGGCGACTCCGGCACCTTCGCCGATCGCATGTTGATGGAAGGCGACCCCTTCCTGCTGATCGAAGGCATGGCCATTGCCGGCATCACCGTCGGCGCCAGCTACGGCTACATTTATGTGCGCTCGGAATATCCACAGGCCGTGGCCACCCTGCGCGAGGCGCTGGACATCGCCCGGGCCGCGGGTTACCTCGGCGCCAATGTCGGTGGCAGCGGACTGGCCTTCGACATGGAAGTGCGGGTCGGTGCCGGCGCGTACATCTGCGGTGAGGAAACCGCGCTGCTGGACTCCCTCGAGGGCAAGCGCGGGATCGTCCGCGCCAAGCCGCCGATTCCTGCGCTGCAGGGCCTGTTCGGCCTGCCGACCCTGGTGCACAACGTGCTGACGCTGGCCTCGGTGCCAATGATTATGGCCAAGGGCGCGCAGTTCTATCGCGATTACGGCATGGGCCGTTCCCTGGGCACCATGCCCTTCCAGCTGGCGGGCAATATTCGTCACGGCGGTTTGGTGGAACGGGCCTTTGGCCTGACCCTGCGCGAACTGGTGGAAGACTACGGCGGCGGGACCGCCAGTGGCCGGCCGCTGAAGGCCGCGCAGGTTGGCGGCCCTCTCGGCGCCTGGGTGCCGCCGTCGCAATTCGATACGCCGCTGGATTACGAAGCCTTCGCCGCCATCGGCGCGATGCTCGGTCACGGTGGTGTGGTGGTGGCTGATGACACGTTGGACATGGCCCACATGGCGCGCTTCGCCATGCAGTTTTGTGCCGAGGAATCCTGTGGCAAATGCACGCCGTGCCGTATCGGCTCGACCCGGGGCGTTGAGGTGATCGACCGCCTGCTGGCCGCGCCTGACCAGAGCGGTCGCGATGAACAGGCAATCATCCTCAAGGACCTGTGCGACACAATGCAATACGGTTCGCTGTGCGCGTTGGGCGGCATGACCTCCTATCCGGTCGTCAGCGCCCTCAAGCACTTCCCCGCCGACTTCGGTCTGCAAGCCTCGGAGGCCGAGCAATGATCACTGTATTCGACCCGAAAACCGATATGGATCTGGGTACCCCGGCCCGCGAAAGCCAGGTGCAAGTCACCCTGAACATCGACGGCCAAAGCATCAGCGTGCCCGAAGGCACCTCAGTGATGCGCGCTGCCGCGTTGCTGGGCACCACCATTCCCAAACTGTGCGCCACCGACAGCCTGGAAGCCTTCGGCTCCTGCCGCATGTGTCTGGTGGAGATCGACGGCATGCGCGGCTACCCCGCATCCTGCACCACGCCGGTCAGCGAAGGCATGACCGTGCACACCCAGACGCCGAAGCTCGCGACCCTGCGCCGCAACGTCATGGAGCTGTACATCTCCGATCACCCGCTGGATTGCCTGACCTGCTCGGCCAACGGCAACTGCGAGCTGCAAACCGTCGCCGGCCAGGTCGGCCTGCGGGAAGTGCGTTACGGCTATGAGGGCGAGAACCATCTGGACGACGTGAAGGACACGTCCAACCCGTACTTCGACTACGACCCAAGCAAGTGCATCGTCTGCAACCGCTGCGTGCGCGCCTGCGAAGAAACCCAGGGTACGTTTGCCCTGACCATTACCGGGCGCGGATTCGAATCCCGGGTCGCGGCCGCCGGTGGCGAGGACTTCCTCGACTCGGAATGCGTGTCCTGCGGTGCCTGTGTGCAAGCCTGCCCGACCGCGACGCTGATGGAAAAAAGTGTGGTTGAACTGGGTCAACCCGAACACAGTGTGATCACCACCTGCGCCTATTGCGGTGTGGGCTGTTCGTTCCGCGCCGAGATGAAAGGCGACCAGCTGGTGCGCATGGTTCCGGACAAGAACGGCCAGGCCAACCACGGCCACTCCTGCGTCAAGGGGCGCTTTGCCTGGGGCTACGCGACTCACCCGGATCGTATCACCAAACCGATGATCCGCAAGTCCATTAACGACCCTTGGCAGGAAGTCAGCTGGGATGAAGCGGTGACTTACGCCGCCAGCGAATTCCGCCGATTGCAGCAAAAATACGGCCGCGATTCCATTGGTGGCATCACCTCCAGCCGCTGCACCAACGAAGAAACCTATCTGGTGCAGAAACTGGTGCGTGCGGCCTTCGGCAACAACAACGTCGACACCTGTGCGCGTGTCTGCCACTCACCGACCGGCTACGGCCTGAAACAAACCCTGGGCGAGTCCGCCGGCACACAGAGTTTCGACTCGGTGATGCAGGCTGACGTGATCCTGGTGATGGGCGCCAACCCCAGCGACGCTCACCCGGTGTTCGCCTCCCAGCTCAAGCGCCGTCTGCGTGAAGGCGCGCGACTGATCGTCATCGACCCACGCCGTATTGACCTGGTGGACACGGTGCATGCCCGCGCCGAACTGCACCTGGCCCTGCGTCCGGGCACCAACGTCGCCATGCTCAACGCTCTGGCCCACGTCATCGTCACCGAAGGCTTGCTCAACCAGGCCTTTATCGACGCCCGTTGCGAGGGCAACGATTTCGCCCACTGGAAAGAGTTCGTCAGCCGAGCGGAAAACTCGCCGGAAGCCCTTGGCCCTGTCTGCGGCGTAGAACCTGCCGATATCCGTGCCGCTGCGCGCTTGTATGCCACCGGCGGTAACGCGGCGATCTACTACGGCTTGGGCGTCACCGAGCACAGCCAGGGCAGTACCGCGGTCATGGGCATTGCCAACCTGGCCATGGCCACCGGCAACATCGGTCGCGAAGGCGTGGGCGTGAACCCGTTGCGTGGACAGAACAACGTTCAGGGCTCCTGCGACATGGGCTCCTTCCCTCACGAACTGCCCGGTTACCGTCACGTCTCCAACGAGGTGGTACGGACGCAGTTCGAACAGGCCTGGAACGTCACCCTGCAACCCGATCCGGGCCTGCGCATTCCCAACATGTTCGAGTCAGCACTGGCCGGCAGCTTCAAGGGCCTGTACTGCCAGGGCGAAGACATCGCCCAGAGCGACCCCAACACCCAACACGTCACCGCGGCGCTGTCGGCCATGGAATGCATCGTGGTGCAGGACATTTTCCTCAACGAAACCGCCAAGTTCGCCCATGTGTTCCTGCCGGGCGCCTCGTTCCTGGAAAAAGACGGCACCTTCACCAACGCCGAACGGCGCATCTCCCGGGTACGCAAGGTCATGGAGCCTCTGGGCGGCAAGGCCGACTGGGAAGGCACCGTGGCTCTGGCTAACGCCCTGGGCTATCCGATGAACTACAAGCATCCGTCGGAAATCATGGATGAAATCGCCAGCCTGACGCCGACCTTCACCAACGTCAGCTACGCCGCACTGGATAGTCACGGCAGCCTGCAATGGCCATGCAACGCCGCGGCACCGGACGGCACGCCAACCATGCACATTGAGGAATTCGTGCGTGGCAAGGGGCGCTTCATGCTCACCGGCTACGTGCCGACCGAGGAGAAGGTCAACAGTCGCTATCCGCTGCTACTGACCACCGGGCGCATCCTCAGCCAGTACAACGTCGGCGCCCAGACCCGGCGTACTGAAAACGTCGCTTGGCACGATGAGGACCGCCTGGAAATCCACCCGACCGACGCCGAGAGCCGTGGCATCAACGAAGGTGACTGGGTCGGCATCGGCAGCCGCGCCGGCCAGACCGTACTGCGGGCACGAGTCACCGAGCGGGTTGCCCCAGGCGTGGTGTACACCACCTTCCACTTCCCTGAGTCGGGCGCCAACGTCATCACCACCGACAACTCCGACTGGGCTACCAACTGTCCGGAGTACAAGGTCACTGCCGTGGAGGTCAGCCGCGTCTATCACCCTTCCGAGTGGCAAAAACGCTATCAGGCATTCAGCGACGAACAACAACGCCTGCTCAACGAACGTCGCCATGAACGTAGCGCCGGGACAAAAGCCGAGGTACGCCGATGAGTACGGACAACCTGATCAAGATGGTCAACCAGATCGCCCAATACTTTGCCAGCGAACCGGATCAGCAACAGGCCGTGCTCGGCGTGCGCAATCATCTGCAGATGTACTGGACGCCCGGCATGCGCAAGGAGTTGCTGGCCTGGCAGACGGCGCATCAGGGGGCAGACTTGCACCCGCTGGCGCAGGCGGCGGTTAGTGGGGCGGGCTGGGAGGCTTAGGTTTACAGATCCCTTGGCCTGTTGAGACGGGCCAAGGGAGCGTTCCAGCGTTTTTAACGTCGACCCTTTATTCAATGAGTGACAGAGCCAAACGCAGCCAAAATCCACATCAATCAGCAACATCCTTCGGCATAACCCCATCGGTTTGATATCGTGTTGCCATCGCCTCATCTCATCAAAGATGAGCAATGGCGGTTTCAGGGTTATTGCGAACAAGGAAAAGGATTGAATGCTGCTAATTGGCGTATTGGTGTTCCTCGCTGCGACAGTGGGGATGTGGGTTTGGGTGGTGAAAAACCGCGGAGCTGTGAATCTATGGCTCGCCAACCTGGCAGGTGCCGTGGGTAGCTTTATTGTCGGGATAGCGGTGCTGGTTCTGTTCAATAGATGGCTTGCCCCCGGAGAAGCCTCCTCAGCACGGATCGTTTTATACGTACTCTATACGCTGATGGCGGTTATGGGCGCCTTCGTCGGCACATGGCTCTTGGTGATGGCCAGACTGAAGCAGTCTGAATACCCCGCCTTCCGTCATTTGATTGCCGGGACGTGTAGTCTGTTGGCGGCAGCGATCACTTTGGTAGTGTGGTCAGTAATCCTCCTCCCCAGCAAATGAGTATCTCCCCAGGCAATTGCTGAACCTCAGCCTGGGCCTGCATGATCATCGCCGGCGAGAGTCCTTGCCCGTCGGCGTGAAACTTCCAGAAGTCAGGCTCGCACGTAGACCCAGGCACT
Source organism: Pseudomonas sp. Pseusp18 (assembly GCF_059506005.1). Lineage (NCBI taxonomy): Bacteria > Pseudomonadati > Pseudomonadota > Gammaproteobacteria > Pseudomonadales > Pseudomonadaceae > Pseudomonas > Pseudomonas sp. Pseusp18. Next base: position 987,029 of record NZ_CP169240.1, on the reverse strand, counting down.
GATGCCGGACTTGAGGGTCACTCTGACGCGTTTGTAGTCCGCTACCTCGTATTCGTCGGCCGCGACCAGCTCTTGGGCCGTGATCTCGAAAACAGTGCCGGCGATCTCGTCCGACAGGTCGCCACTCTCCTGCACGATCGGATGATGGCTTTTCCCACTCGCCGCCAACACCGCCGGATCGGTTATCTCGACCAGGTTCTGCTTGTAACCTGGCAGGCTGTCCAGGCGCCCTTTCAACTCGCGCCCGAAGGTGGACAGCTGAACGGCCCGGTCCTGCAAAGTACCGTAAGAGAACAGCAGAACCGGTTGCTCTGTTTGGTTTGGCATGAGGTTTCCTTGATCAGATAAGCAAGTCTTCGTAGAACGCTCCGAAAGGGCGCTCAGGGTGGGCGATCTGGATTTCCAGAATCCACAGGCCGGTCGTCGGGCACTTGTCTAAATCCCCGAGGTCGCCACCACGGTGAATCGCATGAGGGAAATCGCTGACTCTGTGGCCTTTGATGTTGAGGTTGAGCTTCCACCCCATGGCTTGCGCCTGGTCAGCCGCATAGCGGTAAAGCTCCATGCCGGAAACCTGCTCACTACGCCAAAAGCCTTCGACCCGATTGAAAAGCTCCCGGGAGGCCGCGGCACAGGCGATCATTTCCGGGTCGGAACCGGTGGTGAAAGTCGCCCCTGCATCACCTTCGTGCTCTTGCCAGACCGCGCCCATGTCGACGAAGAAAATATCTTCGTCACCCAGCACAGGATCGCCATCGGAGCGCTGTTTGAACGTCTTGAGCGTATTGGCGCCAAAGCGGATCAGCAGCGGGTGCCAGATGCGATCCATGCCAAGTTCCGACAGAACCTGTTTACCCAGTAACTGGACTTCGGACTCGCGCATGCCGGGAGAAACAACCCGGGCAATCTGTTCGATGGCCTTCCAGGTCATCTGCTGCGCATGGCGCATCGTTTCCAACGTGTAATGCTCGCCTACTGCTTCTTTACCGCTCAGGGCCGCTGTCATCGATCATTCCTTTTGTACGAATTCTCGCTATATATTTTCATATACTGCGATATTCGATAAAAAAGATATAGCCATGATCCAGGCTGAAGAAACTTTCCTGCGGACAAAACAAAACCCCTACCTGCATACGCAGATAGGGGTTTCGGAATTTAATCTTGACGATGACCTACTCTCACATGGGGAAACCCCACACTACCATCGGCGATGCATCGTTTCACTTCTGAGTTCGGGATGGGATCAGGTGGTTCCAATGCTCTATGGTCGTCAAGAAATTCGGGTACCGAACCGTCTTTCGACGCTTCAGCAAATTGGGTATGCGATAGTTTGTGCGGCTTTTGTGAATGGTTGCGAACTTTCGGTTCATTGCGTCTTCACACACCGCAATCTGGCCTCTTTCGAGTTCACAAATTGCTTGGGTGTTATATGGTCAAGCCTCACGGGCAATTAGTATTGGTTAGCTCAACGCCTCACAGCGCTTACACACCCAACCTATCAACGTCGTAGTCTTCGACGGCCCTTCAGGGGACTCAAGGTCCCAGTGAGATCTCATCTTGAGGCTAGTTTCCCGCTTAGATGCTTTCAGCGGTTATCTATTCCGAACATAGCTACCCGGCAATGCCACTGGCGTGACAACCGGAACACCAGAGGTTCGTCCACTCCGGTCCTCTCGTACTAGGAGCAGCCCCTCTCAAATCTCAAACGTCCACGGCAGATAGGGACCGAACTGTCTCACGACGTTCTAAACCCAGCTCGCGTACCACTTTAAATGGCGAACAGCCATACCCTTGGGACCGGCTTCAGCCCCAGGATGTGATGAGCCGACATCGAGGTGCCAAACACCGCCGTCGATATGAACTCTTGGGCGGTATCAGCCTGTTATCCCCGGAGTACCTTTTATCCGTTGAGCGATGGCCCTTCCATACAGAACCACCGGATCACTAAGACCTACTTTCGTACCTGCTCGACGTGTCTGTCTCGCAGTCAAGCGCGCTTTTGCCTTTATACTCTACGACCGATTTCCGACCGGTCTGAGCGCACCTTCGTACTCCTCCGTTACTCTTTAGGAGGAGACCGCCCCAGTCAAACTACCCACCATACACTGTCCTCGATCCGGATAACGGACCTGAGTTAGAACCTCAAAGTTGCCAGGGTGGTATTTCAAGGATGGCTCCACGCAGACTGGCGTCCACGCTTCAAAGCCTCCCACCTATCCTACACAAGCAAATTCAAAGTCCAGTGCAAAGCTATAGTAAAGGTTCACGGGGTCTTTCCGTCTAGCCGCGGATACACTGCATCTTCACAGCGATTTCAATTTCACTGAGTCTCGGGTGGAGACAGCGCCGCCATCGTTACGCCATTCGTGCAGGTCGGAACTTACCCGACAAGGAATTTCGCTACCTTAGGACCGTTATAGTTACGGCCGCCGTTTACCGGGGCTTCGATCAAGAGCTTCGCGTTAGCTAACCCCATCAATTAACCTTCCGGCACCGGGCAGGCGTCACACCCTATACGTCCACTTTCGTGTTTGCAGAGTGCTGTGTTTTTAATAAACAGTCGCAGCGGCCTGGTATCTTCGACCGGCGTGGGCTTACGCAGCAAGTGCTTCACCCTCACCGGCGCACCTTCTCCCGAAGTTACGGTGCCATTTTGCCTAGTTCCTTCACCCGAGTTCTCTCAAGCGCCTTGGTATTCTCTACCCAACCACCTGTGTCGGTTTGGGGTACGGTTCCTGGTTACCTGAAGCTTAGAAGCTTTTCTTGGAAGCATGGCATCAACCACTTCGTGTTCTAAAAGAACACTCGTCATCAGCTCTCGGCCTTAAGATCCCGGATTTACCTAAGATCTCAGCCTACCACCTTAAACTTGGACAACCAACGCCAAGCTGGCCTAGCCTTCTCCGTCCCTCCATCGCAATAACCAGAAGTACAGGAATATTAACCTGTTTTCCATCGACTACGCTTTTCAGCCTCGCCTTAGGGACCGACTAACCCTGCGTCGATTAACGTTGCGCAGGAAACCTTGGTCTTTCGGCGTGGGTGTTTTTCACACCCATTGTCGTTACTCATGTCAGCATTCGCACTTCTGATACCTCCAGCAAGCTTCTCAACTCACCTTCACAGGCTTACAGAACGCTCCTCTACCGCATCACCTAAGTGATACCCGTAGCTTCGGTGTATGGTTTGAGCCCCGTTACATCTTCCGCGCAGGCCGACTCGACTAGTGAGCTATTACGCTTTCTTTAAAGGGTGGCTGCTTCTAAGCCAACCTCCTAGCTGTCTAAGCCTTCCCACATCGTTTCCCACTTAACCATAACTTTGGGACCTTAGCTGACGGTCTGGGTTGTTTCCCTTTTCACGACGGACGTTAGCACCCGCCGTGTGTCTCCCATGCTCGGCACTTGTAGGTATTCGGAGTTTGCATCGGTTTGGTAAGTCGGGATGACCCCCTAGCCGAAACAGTGCTCTACCCCCTACAGTGATACATGAGGCGCTACCTAAATAGCTTTCGAGGAGAACCAGCTATCTCCGAGCTTGATTAGCCTTTCACTCCGATCCACAGGTCATCCGCTAACTTTTCAACGGTAGTCGGTTCGGTCCTCCAGTCAGTGTTACCTAACCTTCAACCTGCCCATGGATAGATCGCCCGGTTTCGGGTCTATTCCCAGCGACTAGACGCCCTATTAAGACTCGCTTTCGCTACGCCTCCCCTATTCGGTTAAGCTCGCCACTGAAAATAAGTCGCTGACCCATTATACAAAAGGTACGCAGTCACCCAACAAAGTGGGCTCCCACTGCTTGTACGCATACGGTTTCAGGATCTATTTCACTCCCCTCTCCGGGGTTCTTTTCGCCTTTCCCTCACGGTACTAGTTCACTATCGGTCAGTCAGTAGTATTTAGCCTTGGAGGATGGTCCCCCCATATTCAGACAAAGTTTCTCGTGCTCCGTCCTACTCGATTTCATGACTAAGAGATTTTCGCGTACAGGGCTATCACCCACTATGGCCGCACTTTCCAGAGCGTTCCGCTAATCTCAAAGCCACTTAAGGGCTAGTCCCCGTTCGCTCGCCACTACTAAGGGAATCTCGGTTGATTTCTTTTCCTCAGGGTACTTAGATGTTTCAGTTCCCCTGGTTCGCCTCTTGCACCTATGTATTCAGTACAAGATAACCATCTTATGATGGCTGGGTTCCCCCATTCAGACATCTCCGGATCAAAGTCTGTTTGCCGACTCCCCGAAGCTTTTCGCAGGCTACCACGTCTTTCATCGCCTCTGACTGCCAAGGCATCCACCGTATGCGCTTCTTCACTTGACCATATAACCCCAAGCAATCTGGTTATACTGTGAAGACGACATTCGCCGAAAATTCGCATGCTCAATTAAGAGCAACTCACAAATTTTACCTTAGCCTGATCCGTTACCAGTGAAAGTAACGTTCAGTCTATCTTTCTATCACATACCCAAATTTTTAAAGAACGATCTAGCCAAAGACTAGAAATCAACATTCACCATCATCACGATGG